>NZ_CP108354.1:5637084-11274169 GCF_036237295.1 Streptomyces sp. NBC_01352 | reverse complement strand
GAACCCGCAACACAGGTCAAGCCCGTAAACGCACCACTGGCTGCAGCATCCGTCCAAGAGGCCCATGAGGCGGCCGCAGCATCCGTCCAAGCGTCCCGTGAGGCGCTGTGGCGTGTGATCAACGGTCACGTGGACGCCCCGGACACTTCTTCCCCTGACGGCCTCAGCAGTCAGCCGGCGCCTGAGGCGGGGGCCCCCAGCCCGGATGTAGCCAGCACAGCAGCTGCGGTGCCTCAGGAGCCTTCCACGCCGAGGCCGACGTCGGGCGGGTCTTTTCTCTCAAAGCTGTCAGGTGCAGAACCGCGTCGTAGCGGCGGACATCGCCAGAAGCCACCAGGGCCTCCACAGAGCGGCCGCAAGGCCCCTCGACGTGAAGGGACGGGTCAGGGAAGCAGCGGCCCCGACCAGCAACACCACTCGCAGCCTCAAGGGGTCAGCCGGGCAGAAGCTCGACGTGCAGCTCAAGACTCTCGACGTGCTGAGCGAGGCGAAGGAAACCCTCAGCCCCGCCGACGACCTGCGCCCGACTCACGGCCTCTTCCGCCCTCCCTTGATCTACTAGCCCAGCTCACGGATACGCAGCCTCCACAGAAGAAGAGGAACTGGAAGTGGAAGCTCGGAAACGCCGCGCTCATCATGGCCTCGATTGCTCTTCTAACCTTCTTGTTCCTCCTGGCAAATGAACTCAGAACGGTTGAAGGATTCCCCTCATTCCGTGGCATCGCAGCCGTTGTTATCTTGATTTTTTCCACCGTGAGCGCGGCCCAGGTCGTGGACTTTTTCGTGCGGCGCGTCGACCACCCCCACCGGGCCTACAAGTGGGACTCTGAATCCCTGCTAGGCCTCACATTTTCTCTGAATGTCCTGACCGCAATCGCAGCCACTATTATCATTAATCAATTTGCACCGCCAGAGTCTCTTCGATTTATCGAATCCGTGGCTCGATTCATTGTCTAAGGTCGACAAGCAGTCTCCGAGTACTTACCGCTGCGCGGAGAGAACGCTCTTTCAGTCCCTTTCAGTTCAGTAGTCGATGTCGATGTAATCAATGTCGTTGATGGCTACATCAGACAGTCCCGTGGCGCGGACACCACCGTCCTGGAAATATATATCTTTGAAGCCTTCGGCGATGATCCCGCGCATCTCCTGGTCGCTGGCCCCGGCGTCGCGGGCGTCGAACAGGCGCTGCGCGTAGGTCGGGGGTAGGTGCACGGTCAGTCGCCTAAACCGTCCGTCGTCGGTCGTGCCGATCGGCGCGGTGTACCCGAAGCGGGCGCGGGTCTCCACGGTGATCCCGGTCGTGGTCGCGGCCTGGCGCTGCCGACGCCAGGTTCGAGGGCCTGGAGGCCGCTGTGGGCGAGCGCAGCAGGGCGGCGGGTGATCACGGAGCGACTGGAGACGGCGATCAGGGCGCGCTGGGACAGGCCGTAGTCGAGCGCAGCCGCGGCAGGTACGAGCCTCACAGCGGGACAAGCAGGGCAGCCGGGATGTCAGTGACGCGAAGTACCGTCGGTACGGGACCGTCGAAAGGGCCACCCATGAGCGTGAGTTTGTACCGAGGCCAGCTGGACCGGAAGAGGAAGGCGCGCACTGACGCTGAGAAGAAGGCGAGTGCGCTGCGGGTCAAGGAGGCCGGCAAGCGTTCGGAGGCGGCGAAGGCCCGGGCTGCTGCCGACAAGTCGAAGAACGCAACCACGATCAAGAGCAAGCTGAGCGCTGCCACCCGCTGCGAGGCTGCGGCCAACACGGCCGCGCGTGAGGCCAGTACCTGGGAGGGCAAAGCCGCCAAGTACGGCACCGAGGCGGCGGCCCTGGAGGCCAAGCTGGCCAAGGCGGAGAGGGCGGAGCGGGATGCCGCCGACAAGGCGCGCCAGCGTGAGCAACAGGCGACGGAGCGGCGTGCCGCGGCCGAGCAGGCGAGCATGGAGAACCGTTTGTCGACCGCCGAGGAGCAGGTGAGCACGGTGCTGAAAGAACTGCGTGCGCCAAAGCCCGAGAAGCTGCGGGTGCTGATGCTGGGCGCCGCTTCAGCCGGGGATTTGCGAGTCGGCCGCGAGCAGGAGCGGATCCGTGCGGCCGTGGAGAGGGCCACGCACCGGGACCTGGTGGAACTGGATGTCCATCCAGCGGCGACGGCAGACGTCCTCCTTGATGGGCTTACCCGGTTCCGGCCTCACGTCGTGCACTTCTCCGGCCACAGCGCGGAAGACTTGATCGTCTTCGAGAAGGACCTCGACCAGCGCCACGAGGGTGCCATCGTCACGGCCGCGGCCTTCGCCAGCGCCATTGCGGCCGTCGACGAGCCGCCGCTGTTGGTCCTTCTCAACTCCTGCAACTCCGCCGCGCAGACCAAGAACCTGGTCGACAATGTTCCCTTCGCCATCGGCATGTCGGACACGATCGGTGATCTTGACGCGATCGCGTACGCGGCCCGGTTCTATGCTGCCGTCGCTGACGGGCAGTCGATCCAAGGCGCGCATTTGACCGGCAAGGCTGCGGTCGCGCTCGCCGGCCTTCCCGATCACGACCTGCCCACTTTGGACTGCGCTGCGAACGTCGACCCGAAGGCGACGCGCCTGGTCACACCGCCCGAGTAGCAGCGCGCGTATGCCCTGTCTGCTTCTTGCGAGCAGATCTGAGAAGTCGTCACACGCGAAGCGCTCTGCCCCCGGCAGGTGTATGCCGGGGGCAGAGCGCTGTCACGTACGGCTACCCGAGCCAGACGATGTTCAGGACGGTCAGGCGGCGCAGCGGCCGGTTGATCCAGTAGGTGAGGGAGAGCTGGCCGACGGACGCGTAGCGCACGTCTTCGCCCTCGGGGTCCTCAGCGTTCCACTGCTGGAAGCCCCACGGGTCGCCGGCGGCGTCCAGGACGTCCCACACGGTGTCCTCGACGTCCTCGGGGAGGGCATCGAGGACCTTCGCGGCCGGCGGTGAGAAGCGGACCGCGTACGGCTGTGCGGTCACCGGCGCCTTCGCCTGCCCCGTAGCTCCGCCATGTCGATGGCGTCGCTGTCGTCGTGGCCGGAGGCGACGAACGCATCCACCGCCGGGGCGTGGGCGAGGCGGCCCTGCCAGTCCTGGACGACCTCGTACAGGGCGGCAAGGGAGAACGTCTGGCGCGACTCTTCCAGGGCCGCCGCCCACTCCCGCTCGAAGGCCGGCACCCACTGAGCGGCACGCCGGTCGGCACGCAACTGCGCGAGCAGTTCAGCCCGGAGCTGCCGGGGCGGGGGCGTACGGGGTGACGGGTGCGTGGTCGGGCTGCGCGCTCATCTGGTCCTCCCGGCAGTGGAGCCTGGAACGGATGGACGGGTCCTAGGCGAGAAGTGTGTCGCTCAGGATTTTTCCCCACTCGCCCATCCACGGCAGGACATCTGGATTGGCAGAGGCGATGGGCAAACTCACCAGCGTGAGGACTCCGGTGAGTCCGATCACGAGACAGGACGTTCCAGCCGGCTCGCGGATGGCCCCTTCTCGCGTGTGGGTGAAGTTGCTCATGGCGATGACCAGGCCGAAGATCACGGCGGAAGCCACAAGCATGAACGAGACCATTAGGTACGTGAGTACGCCGTCCCAGAAGAACTTGAGGTTGGCTTCCTGCCGGTATGTCAGTCCTGCTGCGAGGCTTCCGGTCCAGAGGAGCATGGTGAGGCACGCGACCGTGTCTTTCACCACCACCCAGCGCGGCGCGGACACCCTAGGCCGCCTTTTGCTGGCTACGTTGTCCGTGGACGCCGCGCGGACAGGGTTTTCCCTGGTAGTCGAGTTGTCCGCGTTGTCCGTGGACAACGTCGACTTGCGGCGCCCGCCGGTGGCGGGTACGGAAGGTTCGGCTGACTTGATCTTGTAGGTGAACGAGGATCGCCGGGGAGCTGGGTGTGAGGTTGGACGTTCCAGGACGTAGTGGCCCGCCTCCATCCGGCCGCTGGGGGCGATCACCGAGTCCTCGAGCACGGCGCGGAGCAAGCGGAACGTGCTTCGTTCCAGGGCTGACCCAATGAACTTCAGCGGCCTGAAACAGGTCAGCTGGAGGACCCAGCCGGGGCCATCGCAGCCTGTAACGATCACTTGATACTGCTGTTTGCTCCCTCTCACGGTGGAAGCAACGCTGTACTCCGTTGCGACTGCTGGCCCCCAGCCGGGCAGCAGTTGATCGCGGTCGATCCAGTTGGTCACCGGTCCACTCTCCGCGAGGTCATCGCGGGCGGTCGCAAAGTTGTGGCGGCTCCAGGTGCCCATGTTCCGCAAACCCAGGCGAAGCCGGATCTCGAACTGGTAGTCGTCGATCTCCGCGATCAGCCCGACAGGCTTCCCGTTCAGCAGGCCGAAGTGGAGACGGACTCCGCTGACCTCGGGGACGTACAGGGCGCCGAGGCACAGCCGTCCGGCTTCAGGATCATCAACCTCCGAGACGTCACGAGGAGCACCGGGGGGCCTGATGAAGGGATCCGCGGGCCATTTCCCCATGTGTAGCGCCGTTTCCTCAACGGCAGGGCTTGGCACGTTGTGGCTGACGCTGCCGTCTTCTGATGTGGCACGGTTGTCCGCGGCGTCCTCGTGGACAACGACTCCCTGCAGGATGTTCCCGCCCTCTTCGGCGGCGTCGATACCCATCTGGGAACGCAGGACGTCCAGGTCCGCCTGGTGGGCCTCCATTTGCTGGTCGGCCGCCTCCAGATCCGCGTCGTACTCCCACAGCGGACGAAGTCCATCCACCACCGAGCTTGCCTCCGCAGCGTCGGCGGGTGCCTCCTCGGCGGGATCCCCTGGCCCATCAGGAGCTTCCAGCGGGGCGGCTCGCACACACTCCAGTGCACGTTCGTGCCGTGCAGCGGTCACCTCCGCCGTGACGTTCAGTTCCTCCGCTTCCTCGCGTGTCTCGCGGGCACGCTTCAGCTTCTTCTTGGCCAGATCAACCTTCTGCTTGGTCGCGGCGAGCTCCTGCTGCACGCGATCCAGGGAGGCAGCCGGCGCGGTAGCGCGATCCCTTTCGGCTTCCAGCGCCTCACACCGGCCCTGCAACGACGTCACCAGCTGCAGCAGCATGTAGATGACCTGAGTCGTGCCCAGCAGCGTCTTCTGCGCCTCGATCGTCGCCTTCCGCGCCTCATCAAGGCGTACCTGCAGCTCCACCTCGGTGCCCATGGGGACGCTGCCGCTCTGCGCCTCCCGGGCCACCGCTGCCGCTTCGGCCGCCTTCTGCAAGCGGCGCCCAAGCTGTAACTGCACCTGCTGAGCCTGTGGTTTCACCAACGCCGGCACCAGGTCATCCACGAGCCAGCTCGGAAGGACCTTGCTCCCCTTGCGGAACTGCCCCCACTGCGTACGGCCGTACTTGAAGCGCTCCTCAAGCTCACGCAGTGAGAGAGCCTCCGTCACCGCGCAGACCCACTTCGCCAGCTCCGCCGCCTCCGGGGTATCCCCCGCCAGAGGCCCCGCCCGCCTCCCCGGCCTTCTTCTATCAGGCATCCCAGGGCCCCCTCGCTCCCACGCTGTCCGTACTTGTCCCGGCCTTTTCCCCCTCTGACCTGCCCCAAGCGGTATCGGCCAGACGGACAATCAGATCACCAACGCACCATGGCGGCCACCGCTTCGGACAGATGCCATACCCAGCCATATCGGCAGCAGGACGAGGTGGGGCCTCCGCACCCGCGAGAGGCCAAGCAGGGCCTGCCCGCGGTTGATGTGAGAGTCGAGGCGGGCAGGCCCCTGAGCCCGAAGGCCTAGAAATGAACGTACCCATCGACGTCGGAGCGGGCCTGATCTTCCTCGTCTCGACTGCCGTCGGATACGCCGTCCACCGGCACACGCGTGCCACCTCGACCACGGTCCCGCCGACCGGCGACATCGGCGTCGCCTTCACGGCCGGGTCGGTGACCCTGGTAGCCCTCGCCTTCCTGTTCGGAGTCTCCAGCCCGCCCACCGCACCGGAGCCCACGCCTACCCCGAGCCAGTCCCAGCCCCTCATGCCACCGGTTCACAGCGCGGTGCCCGAAGCGTCACCGACTCAGGATCCGAACGAACGGGCGAGCCAGACGACATCACCCGCAGCGGCCGGTTCAGGGCCGAAGTCACCGCAGGCTGTGGAGTAGCGCGACGACGGCCAGACCGACAAGGAGCGCGGCGCCTACAGCGGGGTGCAGCAAGGCGACATATTCTCCAAACCAACGCGAGCCCCGGACGGCAGACCGTCCGGGGCTCGCGAGGGCGGCTCCTCAGCGGTCGGTGACCGGTTCTGACAGCCTCACAGGGCGACACGTCTACCTGGGAAGACGGGTGTGAGGCTCACAATCTCCGCGTCGTCGGGGAGGTCCAGGTGCTGCTTGCGCGGTGCGGGGAACAGCGGGCGCGGGCCGCCGGGCATCAGTCCGCGGCGCCGGAGGACCTTGTCCCGGTCGCGGCACCAGGTGGTGCAGAACTTCCGGGGCCGGCGGGTGGACTCGGGCAGGGCCTGGGTGCACACCGGGCAGCAGCCGGGCCCGGCGACCGGCGCCAGGCGCTCCAGCAGCTGCCGGACACGCTCGGTCTCCTCCTCCGTGCCGGAATACCGGGCGTCGGCCTGGCCCCGGCATCCGGCGAGCAGTTCGCCGAACACGCCGCGCAGCTCGGTGAGGTCGCGGCGGCAGGCACCCAGCAGGGCGAGGAAGTCGTCGACGGGCCAGGAGGCGAGGACCCCGGAGCGGGACAGGTAGAGACCGACCGTGTCGACCCGGTACCGGTCGGCGGCATCGAGCAGCAGGTAGCCGGTCAGCTGCCAGGCAGTGCGCTGGGACATCTCCGCCAGCGGGCGGCGGGCGCTCTTGAAGTCGAGCAGCAGACCGTCGACAACGAGGTCGGCGTCGGCCGTGATCTGGGCGCCGGCGAACGTCGGCCCACCGACGCAGTCCTCGGGCCGGGTGCGGGCGCGCAAAGCCTCCAGGGGGCCGTGGGCGGCTGCGTGGAGCTGGGCGGTGATGTCGGCCACCAGGTCTCGGTCCGGGAGCTCCAGCAGCCGGGCGAAGGTGAAGGCGCCGGGGTCCTCAAGGGCGGCCTTGGCGAGCGGGGTGAAGGCGAAGCCGATCGGCGTACGGGCGAGGACCTGGTACCAGGCCGCGGCGATGAGCATGCGGGCCAGGTGCTCCTCTTCGTTCTGGCCGTGGTCGACCGGGAGGTCCCGGTTGTCGAGGTCCAGGCGGCGCACCGTCTCGGTCAGGCGCGCGGTGAGTTCGTTTCCGACCGAGCGCATCCGAAGGCCCGCGCCGCGGCCGCCGACCCCGCCCGACAACTCGATCCCGATCAGGGAGGCGTCGTCGACGGGCGCGGCCGCGGTGAAGGCCAGGCGCAGCCGCTGGTCGATCGCCGTGCCGACGGTGCCGGCCTCGGTGCCGACGCCGGGCGGCGGGAGCAGGACGTGCGCGGCACGGTGCTGGGCGCGGTAGGAGTCGCGCAACGGCTTGGCGCCGGCGGACAGTTCGCGGTCCAGGAACCGGAAGAGCCGCACGGCAGTGCTACGCACAACGCGACGGATTGAATTCGCCAACAGTGTCGGCAAAGTGCCGGGGGTCGCTTCGCGTTCCACGAAGGCCCGGGTCGATCGGCGGCGAGAGGACGTGACCTGGGAGAACGACTCTCGGAAAAAAATCTTGGTTCAGCGTGACGGGATCTGTCGGCTCTGCTCCGTCTCTTTGACAGGCCAGGGGTTTCCCGCCCCTGGTCCATCGGACTCGGTCCCCACTGGGCATCGGGGCCCGAGCCGGTCTTACCGGGAAGGGGGCCGTCGGTGCAGATCGACGACCGCTTTGAAGACTCGCAGGTAGGTGGGACGTTCACAGCGTCCCAAACCGCCGACGAGTCGACAGGCCTGGCAGCCACAACACCGGGTCTGACCTCCACTGAGTGTGAGAAAGCCACTCACGCAGCAGTGGAGATATCCCTGGATGACCTCGGCGCCGATTTCGGCAAGTACTGCGAAGAGAACTCGGCGCACCTTCTGCGGACCGCTTTCCGCATCACTGGCAACCCTTGGGATGCACAGGATGCACTCCAGAACGTTCTGGAGAAGTTTTGGAAGAAGTGGCCTGAGGAAAATTTCAGGAACATAGTATGGAGTAACCCTGCTTATTCGCGCAAGTGCGTTGTCTCTTCCGCGATAGATGCTATCCGAAGCGAGACAAGCCGGGCGCGGCGAGAAGAAAAAGATGCCAGGAAAGAAGTCGAGAACGGCGACGACTACTTGCGCGTCGATGACGAGGAGAGCTTTGGCAGGACGCTCGATGTCCTTCATAGCTTGAATCCGACTTGGCGTCTGGTCATCCACCTGCGCTATGCGCGGGAGTACAGCATCGTAGAGGTGGCTGCAATTCTCCGGATCTCGGAGGCAACTGCGCGCCGCTACGAGAAGAGAGCTCTCAAGGCTCTTGAGGAAGCCTACAAGGGGAACTAAGAAGGGAGGAAGCCATAGTGGATGTCGTTGATCGGCTCACCGTGGCGCACTACTCCCAACCTTCCTCAGGCGACCGACCCGACCCCGAGCAATTCCTTAATGAGTTTTTCTCAAAGATAGGGATTGCTCGGGGGCGGGCAGCCTGCGGTGTAGCCAGTTCGAGTGGCTACCCACAGTCGGCCGTAGCCGAGGAAGTCGTCCAGGAGGTCCTCCAGGATCTCTGGGACGAGCTGCGAGGAGTCCTCCTCGCGGTTACATCGGAGAAGGATCAGGAGAAGGGAGGCTTGTATAGGAGAATAGCGGAGATCGTAGAGCAGGTAGACGACGAAGAAGCAGCTTATGTGTGGTGGCTCCACGCGGCTCAAGCTGGCGACGAAGTGGCCGTCGCAATCGTCGATGACCTTGCGCTCGATCTCTCTGCGGAGCGGCCCAGCGTTCTGCGGAGCATCCACGAAATCCAGAGAATCGCTGAACAAAACTGTTCGGCGGGAACGAGATTAGAGCACGGATTGAGCGACACTCAGTAGTGCCGCATACCATCCCATCAACAACAACAATGGAATCAAAGACCGCTGCTAGTAGCAGCAAAAGCACCAAATCAACAGTCGCAACACCGTAGTTGAACAATAGAAGGTTCCCTTGTCGGTAAGCCGTCTGATTCGGGGGACCACACCCTTCGCTCGGTGTCGGAGAGCGGAGGGTGTGGTCAAGTCAGACACTCTTACCGACATAAGGAGGGCTCGGCCCCCGCGTGGCTCGACCACACAGGGGGGCCGGGCCCTTCGTCGTTTGTGGCCCACGTGAAAGTTTGGGGCTCGTGGCTCCGTCCTCATGTTGAGAGGCCAAGGAGGACCACATGGATTATTCGTTCATTAATTACCGTCGAGGACTGAGGTGGCATCGATGACGCTGCCCCTCATTGTTGCTCTGGCCCTTGGCGGGGTCGGCGTTTACATCGCTTACCGAAACCCGAGGCTGGGCGCGGCCATCCTGGTCGGCCTCGGCATCGTCACCGTCCTGTACCTCATCTGGGATAAGGACCCGTCGGTCTTCCAGACCACCGTGCCGTCGACGGTCTCCACGGCCCCGACGCAGTCCCCTCCCGCCGACCAGACCGGCGCTCCTTCGTCCGCGGCACCGTCGACTACGCCCCCGGCTTCTTCTCCGGTCGTCTCGCCGCCCGTCCGCCGGTGACGGAGCCGGGTAGTGCCCGACAGCTCCTTGGTGATGATCAAATAGAGGGGAAGGACAAAGGGGGTTCCCTCGCGGAGAACCCGGCAGGCCGGGTGAGAAGCACAAGCGCGCGGGGAGCGCAGTACGGGGAGGGGCGGCTGGTGGCCTGGGTCACGAAGATCACGGAGGACGCGCAGGTCGAGTACCGGCTCAAGGAGCAGGCCGGATGCGCCGTGGTCGCGTTCGACGGCGAACAGAGCGTCGTCCTGGACTGTGGCGAGGACCAAGCCGTTGACTACCGGTTGCGCTCCGAGGGCGGGACCGCCTTGCTCTGGATGGGCAGCGGTCTGGAGGCCGTTGGTATCGTCGAAGGCGCCGAGCTCGACGAGGAGGGCAAGCAGGTCGCCCGCTTCCTGATGGCCGGCTGCCACCCCGAGACCGGCGCCCGCCTGATCAAGTCCCGCACCTCCGCACCGATTCGGCGACATGCACCGCATGCAGGTGACCACCCTTCACAAACTCGCGCGTGCCGCCGGGATTTCGCTGGACGACGTCTATGGCGAAACGGAACTCGCCTCGCACCAAGGGGTTTCCTTGAATACGCTCCTCAACGTGACGCTCACGCCGGACCAGCGGAGCCTGCTCTCCGCCATCGCCCAGCCGTGGAACGAGACGGGCGAGTGGCCGCTGTGGGCCAACGTGCAGCACGTGTTCGACATGCGCGGCCAGGACGCCGACGCCGTCTTCCACTCGCTGCCGCGCGTAGGCAACGAGGCTCCGTTCGCCTCCGGCTACGGCTACACCGTCCCCATGCGCGCGCCCATCGACCCGGGCCACCGGGTACGGCTGACCGTCGCCGGCGCCTCCAGGCTGCCCAAGGGGCGGATGACAGTCGGTGAGCCGTTCATGCGCACCCTCCGCCACATGATCGACCGGTACATCAGCAGGCCGCTCGTCGCCGACGAGGTCCCCAGCGTCATCCTGCGCTCCGGCGAACTGACGACCACGCTCCCCGACCTGCGACCGTGGTTCGTCAAGGCGCTGCCCGACCTGCTCTCCTACGAGCCGGCCATCAGCACTGGGGGCGTCCATCTCGGCGACGGGTCCTGGGAGCGGGAGGTCACCCGCAGCGTCATGCAGTTCCGCGGCATGCACACCGTGGAGGAGTACATCGAGAAGACCTGCGAGATCGTCGCCGCGAACGCCGCCCAGTACGCCCCGACCGTCGTACAGGAGGAGGCCGTGGCTGCGGAGCCGAGCCGGGGCGCGTACGTCGACGTCGACCTCATGGCCGACCTGGAGACGGTGGCCGCGACGACCCGGTGGAAGGTGCACAAGCTCATCGCCCTGTGCCAGGGCCTGAACGACGCCTACGTCGCGGAGAACCCATATGCCTGCGCCGCCATGATTCGCTCGATCCTGGACCACATCCCGCCGGTCTTCGGGCACACCGACTTCAAGCGCGTGGCGGCCCAGCACGTGTTCAGCATGAAGCGCAACGACAAGAACCACGCGCAGAGGCTCGCGGCCTTCAAGGACATCGCCGACGACGTGATGCACCGGCCGATCAGCCACACCGTCCCTCGCATCAGCATGGACGACCTTCCCGAGCCCATCCGCCTCAACGCGGTCCTCAACGAGATGGTGGTCATGCTGCCGAAGACCGCGCCTGCGACGTGACATCGGCCCTCCCCAGCCGCTCGGGCGAGGGCCGCGGTGGGACACCGGCATCCACGCGCGCCCGCATTTGTTCGACCGGAGTACTCGAAACAACCCGTGGAACACAAAGGACCCAGCTCGGCCTGCGTCAGACGGGGTGTTTCGTGAGCGACCACCTTATGAAACGCCGCTCAGCTCGGACTTAGCTAACGGTGTTGTCCGGGGTGATCTCGGCGGCGGCCTCGCGGCCGGGTCCTCGGCCTCGGCAGCCGGCGGGTGGAAGCGTCGGGGCGAAGGGATGGACCTCGTCGGGATCCGACGTCTCAGACACGGCCGTCACCGCGCAGCTCATCCCAGACTTCTTCGGGATGGACGGTGACGCTGGGCCCCGGCAGGACACCGGCCCAGCGGGTCACCGCCTCCCATTCCTGCGTCTGGATGTCGATGATGCCGTCCGGCACGAGCTCCTGGCCGTTCCAGTACCAGCGGGGCAGGCCGTTTGCGGGTCGGGCAAAGCTCATGGTGGGGGCGTGCACGGGAATGCTCTGCCAGGGCAGGTCTCTGTTTTCCTCCATCGCCCGCCGCACGGCCTGCACCGAGATCTCCCACTGGGAGAGCATCTCCGAGGGGCTCAGACTGCGGGGCTGCGGCGTCCAGCCCTGGTTGCCCACGATGAGACCGACGACAAGTTGCGGCGTGACGGGCAGCACAGGGTCGTCCCCGCCCTCGAAGCAGAGCCGCCACTCCCGTTCGTGCAGCCAGTCGGAGCTGCCCGGGTCGTAGCGCACCCGGCGATTACGCAGGCGCGTGGGCAGCTGGCCCGTCTCGCCCATCTCCTCGGCGGAGAGGTAGAGGACGGGCCGGGCTCCTGCCTGGATGAGCTGCTGTCGGTCGAGCATGAGCCCCCACGGCTCGTACGGACCCCGCGGCCCGCAGCCGTCGCGGAGCATGACGCGGCGGGCGTCCTCCGTGAGCTCGCTGAAGCAGATCACCGGGGCGTCCGACCAGTAGTCCAGTGATCCGCGCAGCACGCCGCTGTGCAGGATGCGCAGCATGCGCTCCTCGGGAGTGCCCAGCGCGAATGCGGGCGGCAGGTCCTTCCGCCCGCGGGGCCGGCCGGTGAAGTGGACCAGCGTGTCAGGCAGGTCGGGGTGCTTGCTCACGTGGTCCCCTTCCCTTCGTCGCACCCGTTTCGACGCGTCCACTATGCCCGCTTCTGTCGCGACGGATAATGGAGGCGGAGTTATCCGACGTGATCACCTCCGCGGGCAGAGCGGTTGATCCCGCCCGGACGCCGTCTGATGCGTGACGCGGACCACACCTCGATTCGGTGAGAGTCACCTACCTCGGCGCCTTCGTCGTGGGAATCTGCCTTCAGCTCTCGTCGGGATCACGCCCGACAGGCGGCTCGTGACCGCCGGAGGGCACGCAACGTGCTGGCCCGCCCTAGCCAATCCGAGCGGGTGAACCGCCTGGTGATCGCAAGATCGCTGGAGCGGCCGATGCCCGTTGCGGAAAGCCGCCCCGTCAGTGCGGAAGTTCGCACACACTGATGGAGCGTCTTCGTGATCGGCCTGTTCTCCGCGGCTCTGCCCGAGTTCCTTGGCAGCCTCTGCGCCACTCTCGTTGTCACCATCGGCGCCTGGGCATTCCGCAAAGCCCGCAGCCGCGCTGCGACCAGGGACAACCAGACGACTCCTGGCGACGAGTAGCAGGTAAAGCTGTGGGCCCATCCCGTCACCGGCGTGGGCCCACAGTTCACGAACGCGGCTACTTGGGGCCGTACTCGGCTCGGAGCTGGTCGAGGAAAGCCCGAGTGTCCGCCGCGGAGAAGGCGGTCACCTGGTCCTCCTCCGTGGCCCCGGCGACAGCGATCTCCACCTCGCCGTTCCCTGTCGGCGACACCTGAATCGGCGGCTGCGCCATCCACATCACGTCGGTTCCTCGGCGGACCACCACCGCAACCAGACCGGGCAGCAGTACCGCTGCAATGCCGGGGACGGGGCGTTGTCGCACGTCAGTTACGTAGCCACCCGGACGAGATCACGTCTGGGGGGTGCTTTCCGTCAGCCCGAATTTACGCCGCCCGCTCCAGCTCCTTCTTCTCGCGGTACACAAGTAGCTCGTCGAGCTCTTCCTCGCGGGTGTCATCGAGCTCGGGGAGCAGGTTGTGGGCCCTGATCCACTGGTTGATGTTCGTCCGGCTGGGTGCGCTGTCGTGCTTGAGCGCTCGGCTCGCTGCAGCGAGCCAGGATTCGAGGTCGGCGCGCACGAGTACGTCGCACGCCTTCAGGAAGGCGATGGCCTGCTTGGGGTCGATGGGCAGGATGTCGCCCTTGATGATGCGGCGGGTGGTGCTGGCGGGCAGCTCGCCGGGCCCGGACATCCGCTCCATCTCGCCAGGAGTGGGGTAGCCGGCCCAGATGTGCTGGTGGCGAAGAGCCCGGCTGAGGTCCGCCGAGGTGGAGACGAGGCGGGGGTCGGGCGCCTTGTGGAGGTAGTACGGCGCCCGGGTGGCCCGGCGCGCGCAGATCCACAGTTTCCGGGCGCGGATCATGG
The DNA here is from genome assembly GCF_036237295.1 of Streptomyces sp. NBC_01352. Classification (NCBI taxonomy): domain Bacteria; kingdom Bacillati; phylum Actinomycetota; class Actinomycetes; order Kitasatosporales; family Streptomycetaceae; genus Streptomyces; species Streptomyces sp. NBC_01352. The sequence goes on along the minus strand of NZ_CP108354.1, from coordinate 11,260,353 downwards.
GATCGCTGGTGCTCATGAGCCATCCATTGGCCGTCATGGTGGCCGTGACGAATACGACGACGGTGTCCCAGGTCGGGACGGAGGTGCCGGAGGCGGCACGCTCGAGCGTCGCCTTCGACGGCAGGCCGTTCGTCTTCTTGGCCATCTGCTCGTAGGTCATGCCGGCGTCGGCCTTGAGGCCGCGCAGGAAGTCCGCGAGCTTCGCGCGCGCCGGGACCGTACGGTCCACCGGCTTCTCAGGGCGTCCCATGACGGCCTCAGTTCCCCGAGGTGAAGTAGGCGCGCATGAAACGGCCGATCCGGCCGCCGGTGCCGCGGCCGCCGCTCACCACCGTCACGACGACCACGGCGCCGATGGCCCCGGCGCCCGACATGAGCAGCAGGATGTCGCTGACGCCCATGTCGGGCGGGGCGAGGATCGCCGCCGTGGCGATGCACACGATGATCACGAGCGCGTGCGGCATGCCGAAGCGCCCGCTCGTGGAGGTGGTCTCGCGCACGAAGGGCACCGTGTCGGTAGCCATCGCGGGCACGGATATGACGTCGAGGCCGGACGCCTTCGGCATGGCGGCCGCCGTCGCCGCGGTGGAGGGCTTGACGCCCATGAAGTCTCCCTAATCACCGTCCGGCGATCTTCTGGTCGCCGGACGGTGCTACTCGGCTCCAACCGTTGATCCCTCCGCACACACAGCGAGAGTTGGCGCTCCCACTCACACGAAAGGACTTGTTGCCCCAAAGCGTCTCAGCCCGTACGGCACAACCAACAGTCGGTCAAAGCGTTGATTCACGAGCGATCCAATGCGACGAAGTCGCCCTAGAACCACACCTTGTCGCGCATCGACCGGACTGCAGAGACCGAGAGCCCGATGAATCCGCAGGTCAACGCCCTGCACGAGGTCCTACCATGCCCCTCTGACAACCGTTCTGACGTGCACGAACGGGATGAAACCGCAGGTCAAAGCCGTGATCGTCGACCCGTACGAGGCGCGCAGAGCGTGTTCTAGGGTTGCTACTTCACTCCACTGTGTCGGTAGCGGGCCAAGCTCCTGAGCTGGGTTGATTCAATACCGCACCGCTTGATGCCGAATGATCTCGGATGGCCTGGGTCATGCTCTTAACCACGGAGCGCGATCTGCACTGCAGGTCCGGTCCGCCCTGATTGCTACTGGCTCCAACCGGCGCACACAGGGAAAAGATGCAGGTGTTGGCGCACCTGCCCAGGTGAAGCCGATCGCCCACGCCTTCAAGGCCTGGCATCGGCTTCACCTGCATTGCATGTGAGCGTCGTTCGAGGCTGGATCAGCCGAGCCAGACGATGTCGATGACGTACAGGCGTCCGGCGGGGCGGTTGATCCAGTACACGGCGGTGACCTGTCCGACCGAGGCGGAGCGCACGTCCTCGCCCTCGGGATCGCGGGCGTTGAAGGGCGGGAAGGACCACGGGTCGCGGCCGGCGATGTCCAGGACGTCGCGCACCATCTCCCGGGCATGCTCCGGCAGGTCGTCCAGGACGGCCAGGGCCTAGATCGACGACGCCGTACGGCAGCGGTGGCAGGTCCACAAGCGCCGGCAGCAGCAGGCCGCCGCCACGGGCGGCATCACCGTGGAGACCCGGGCCCGGTTCGTGTACACCGCGCCGATCGGCACGACCGACGACGGACGGTTCCCGCGACTCACTAACCTAGGAGCATCGTCGCATGCATCCCTTGGATTGCCCCCTTGGATTCCATCCTTGGACGCATTCCTTGACACTAACCCAAGGGTTGCTACCTTGGGTGCATGCCAGACAATGAGAAGCCCCGCCTCATCCCGACCGGCAAGTGTTGGTGCGGCTGCGGGAAGGATGTCGGCCTCGGCAAGTTCTTCGCCGCCGGCCACGACAAAATCGCCGAAGCAGCGCTCATGGCGCTCAAGTACGACGGGTCTGTAGCACAGTTGCTCCACGCCCATGGCTACGGATCGCACCACTCAGTCCGCCACGCCGCCGTCACCGACCCGAATTGCTCGTGGAAGAAGTGCACTGACTGCGATTACAGCGGCGCCCCCGCCAGCATCGCCAACCACCGTAAGAAGGACCACCCCGACAACCGGGCGGCCTAACCAGGCCTGCCACACAGCAGAAGGGGCTCACTCGGGCAGCCCCGCACCCTCGGCGGAAGGGCCAGCCAGGCGCCTGGCTGGCCTCGTCTGTCACGGGGGTTGGAACCCTCACATAGATGCTGCAGCGCTTCCCGACACCCCTAGAGGACTGGAAGCCCAAGGGAAGAGGCAAGGGCAATTGTGAAACTACGTGCCCATCAGGTCGAGGCCGTTGATGCCATCATGCGCGGCTTCGATGTTCCGACGGGCGGGATTCCCTTCCACGGCCTGCGCGGGCAGCTGCACGCGGCGTGTGGCACGGGGAAGACGATTATGGCGGCGGCTTCGGCGAAGCGGCTGGTGCCGAAGGGGCGCATTCTCGTGCTGGTGCCGACGTTGGATCTGCTGGCGCAGACGGTGAAGGCGTGGCACGAGGCCGGGCACAAGGGGCCGGCGGTGGCGGTGTGTTCGCTCCAGGACGACCCGGAGCTGTGGAGCATGAAGGTGCGCGCCACCACGAACCCGATCCAGCTGGCGCTGTGGCACGGCACGGGGCCCGTGACCATCTACGTCACCTACGCCTCCCTGGGCGTCCTCGCGGAGGCGTTCGAGGGCACCTACGGCCAGAAGTTGGCCCCGGTAGACCTCGCTGTAGTTGATGAGGCCCACCGAACAAGTGGCTCGATGGGTAAGGCGTGGGCGGACATCCATGACCAGACCGTCATCCCGGCGTACCGGCGGCTGTACCTGACGGCGACGCCGCGGATCTGGGAGGAGCGGCTGAACCGCGAGGTTGCCGAGGGGGTGCGGGACCCACTGCCGCGCGAGATGGCGGCGTCCATGGATGACGAGAAGGTCTTCGGGCCCGTCCTGTACAAGCTGTCGCTCGCATCTGCCGTCTCCCGGGGCTTGTTGGCGCGGTACCAGATCATCGTGCTGGAGCTGAAGGATCCGGTCGTCACCCCGAAGAAGCTGATGGGCGAGGAGCGGCACACCGAAGAGGTCCGCGGGCAGCGCCTCGGCGCCCTCCAGGCCGCGCTGCTGCACACCATGGCGCAGCACGACCTGCAGACGTGCATCGCCTTCCACCACCGGACCATCGAGGCACAGGCCTACGCGGAGGGCCTGGAGCGCGTCGCGGCGAAGCTGCACGCCGACCAGCCCGAGACCTACCCGAAGCGGATCTGGGCGGACTGGCTGTGCGGCGAGCACGTCCCCGAACGCCGGCGAGAGGTCCTGGGTTCGTTCGGGTCCACGGCGCAGCGCGCCGTGCTCTCCAACTGCCGGGTCCTGGGCGAGGGTGTCGATATTCGAAGCGTGGATTCAGTTGCCCTACTGGACCCGAAGGGAGCGCCGCACGACATCGTCCAGGCCATCGGCCGGGCACTTCGCCAAAAGCCTGGACAGGGCAAGCTCGCCTCTTTGATCGTGCCCGTCTTCCTCCAGCCCGGAGAGCAGCCCGAGGACATGTTCACTTCCGGCTCCTACCGGCCCCTGGTGAAAGTCCTGGAAGGGCTGCGGGCCCACGATGAAGAGGCCGTCGAATTGCTCGCCATCCCCCAGGAGCCTCAGAAGGACGTCGCGCAGCCGTCCGTGAACATCGGCGTCGCGCCAGAAGACGGCGAGGAAGAATCACGGCTGCTGCTCCGTTTCGCCGCCCCCAGGGATCCCGTGATGGTCGCGGACTGGGTCTCCTTCAACGTGATCGACACCGAACGCCAGGACTGGGCCCGTGGCTGGGCGAAGCTGAAGACGTACGTCGAACGGGTCGGGAACGCCCGCGTGCCCTACGGACACCGCGAGGGCGCCACACCACTTGGACAATGGGTCGCAGAACAACGACGCGCCTACGCAGCCGGGCAGATGACCGGCCAGCGCGCGCGGCGACTCGAACAGCTCGGCATGGTCTGGTCCCTGGCGGATGAACGGTTCCAGGAGAACCTGGAAGCCGCCAAGGCCTACTACGACCAGCACTGGACACTCTGCGCTCCCAGGTCCGCAGCGATGCTGGACAGGCCGTTGGGGATGTGGCTCGCGAATTTGCGGCGGCCCGGTGCGCTGGATGACCACCCCGAGTGGAAGACCGCGCTGGAAGCCGTCGACGCGGACTGGAACCCGTCCTGGCCGGCGGACTGGCAGCGGCACTACGCCGCACTGCGCGAGTTGGTGGCCGACGAAGAGGGCCAGGCCGACGTCCTTCCCGGCCTCACGGTCCACGGCATGGACATCGGGAAGTGGCTGGCCCGGCAGCGCAAGCCGGAGGTCTGGCAGGCCCTTCACGACGGGCAGCGCGAGCGCCTGGAGCAGCTCGGCATCACGCCTCCGGCCCCGGAGCTCCCGAAGCCGTCCACGACGCCCGTGGGGGCCTTTGAGCGGGGTGTTGCGGCCCTGGCGCAGTACAAGGCCCGCACGGGGTCGGTGGCCGTCCCCAGAGCTCACGTAGAGGCGGTCGAGGTCGACGGCCAAGAGCACCCCGTCAAGCTTGGAGTGTGGATCATGAATCAGAAGGGGCGCCGCGCCAAGCTCACCGCCGAGAAACTCGCCGCGCTCGCCGCGGTGGGATTGGAATGGGCACAGTAAGGCTAAGGAGTGGGATAAGTTTTTGGTTAAGTAAGTCCTGACGTGAAGGTGCAGGTAATGGCATCTGAGGAAGAGCTGTTCGCGTCCGTCGACGCTCTGTTGAACGAGGAGCCGCACCTCCCGCCTCCGGCGGAGCGGGCCCGGCTGCGTGAGGCTGCCGGCATCACCCAGGCCCGCCTCGCCACCGCGTTGAAGACGACGACCCAGTCGGTGAAGAACTGGGAGAACGGCCGAAGCGAGCCGAAGTCGCCGCGGCTGGATGCCTACCAGCGGCTGCTGAACGGGTGGGCGGCGAAGTATCCCGCCCCCGGTGCCGCCTCGGCAGCCGCGCCGGTGCCAGCGGCGTCCAGTGAGACGGCCGCGTCCGAGGTGGAGACGGCAGACGCCCCGCGGGCTCTCGCCGTTCCAGCCACGGGACCGGCACGTCCCGCCACCCCGCCGGCCGCGGCATCGCGCCGTCCGGCCGCGAAGAAAGCGGCTCAGCCCGCAGCCGATCCGCGCTTCCCGCACGGCCCCCTCGCGGTCCTGGACGGCGACGGCTGCGCGTACGGCACGGGCGGCATCCTGCTCGACTGCCCGGCGACCACCGTGGTGGAGCTGGTGGAGTGGACGCTGCGCGAGTCCGGCCTCGGTGCGCCGCGCCTGCACCGCAACGGCAAGGACAGCGACCCGCTGATCGTGCTCACGGCCGCGGCCGCCGTGAAGCTCGGGCTCCCCGAGCGCCTGGAAGGCCACGAGCAGCGCCGCTCCCTGCGCCTCCCGGAGGATCATCCGGTGGTCAAGCAGGTGGTGAAGGCGAAGTGGCGGCTCACCCAGCGCGGGTTCGGCCCCTGGGCAAGGATCTACCGCAAGGCGCAGGGGCGCGAGCGGCAATGCGTGCAGCTCGCTGTCCTGTCCTGGGACGCACTCGATGAGCGGTCCTGGCCCGGCGTGACTCAGATGGAGCCGGCCGACGTCGCCCGCGTCCTCGGTGTGTATGCGACTCGGGTCATCACCCCACGCGGCTCCACCGCCGTGTCCGGGCTGGAGCTGATGACCGCGCTGCGCCCGCCCACCCGCGCGGTGCGCGACGAAGCGAGCGGGAACTGGGTGCCTGGCCACAACCCGGGCTCGCTGGGGACGGAGCCGATGGACCCGGCGCCACCGGAGGCAACCCCCGAGCACCCCGTCGTCGTGAACTCCGGCTGGACCGGCGGTTTCCTCAACGAGGAGGCGTACCAGTGGGCGCGGCCGGTGGACCTGCTCACCGATGAGGAGTGCACGCTGCCCTTCGCGGTCGGCCTGGACCTCAACACCGCGTTCCTCGCCGCCGCGGCCCGCCTGGTCGTCGGGCTGTCCGCCCCGGACCACTTCCATGCCCCGGCCTTCAACCCGAAGATCCCCGGGAGCTGGCTGGTCGATCTGTCCCACGTCGAGGTGGACCCGCGCCTGCCCTCACCGTTCACGCCAGACGGCACCCGTCCGACAGGACCGGCCTGGTACCAGACGCACACCGTCGCCTACGCCCAGGAACTCGGCTACAACGTCCAGCCCCTGGAGGGGTACCTACGACGGGAGACCGGCGCCTACCTGGACCCGTGGCACGACCGGTTGAAGAACGCCTACGTCGACACCCTCGCCGACCTCGGCGTCACCAAAGACCTCGACGACCGCGCCTTCCTCACCGCGATGGAACAGCACAAGGACGCCGACCCCGCCATGGCCGCCGTCCTCGCCGCCATCAAGGCCACCGTCAAGGGCGGCATCGGCAAGCTCCGCGAACGCCCCCAGGGCAAGAAGTACAAGGAGGGCGAGCGGTGGCCGGCCCTCCAGCGGCCGACCTGGCGCCCCGACATCCGCGCCGCCGTCATCTCCAAGGCCCGCATCAACATGCACCGCAAGCTGCGCAACATGGCGGCGATGACGGGCCTGTACCCGCTCGCCGTACTCTCCGACTGCGTCGTCTACCCCTCGCCCGGGGAGAGCCCGCTGGACTTCCTGCCCTACGCCGCCTCCGGCAAGCCCCAGCCCGGCGGATTCCGCCTCGGACCCACACCCGGCCTGGCGAAGCTCGAGGGCGTCCAGTCGATGCTCTGGGCCGTCGACCTGATGGAACAGGGCTACAACCCCGCCCGCCACATCAAGGGCGGCGACGCCGTCCTGGACGAAGGCGAGTAGACGCTGTGGGAGAGATCGACGACGCCATCGAACGCGCCGACCGGGAAGCCTTCACCCGCCAGCCGCCCAAGACACTCCAGGCACGCATCAACTTCCTGATGAAGCAGCTCAAGACGACCAAAGCCGTTGCCCAGGAGATCGGGGTCAGCCAGCGGTCGGTGGAGCGCTACCGCAAGGGCGAACGCAAGCACCCGCCCCAAGCCATCGCCGAACGGATCGACGCCGCCGTACGGCAGCGGTGGCAGCCCCAGGTCCGCAAACGCCGACAGCAACAAGCCGCCACCACGACCGGGATCACCGTGGAGACCAGGGCCCGCTTCGGGTACACCGCACCCGTCGGCACCACCGACGACGGACGCTTCCGCCGCCTCACCGTCCACCTCCCCCCGGCCTACGCACAACGCCTGTTCAACGCTCGTGACGCCGGAGCCAGCGACCAGCAGATGCGCCAGATCATCGCCGAAGGACTCAAAGAGATCTATTTCCAGGACAGCGGAGCCCGCGCCATGGGACTCTCCGACGTCACCCTCAACGACATCGACTACCTCGACCTCGACTACTGACCCGACGCCTGCCGCAGGTCCGGCACCTGCTTGTTGAGCCGAAGCACGCCCGGACCGATCAACCCGTCCTGCGTTCCCTGACCGTCTTCGATCATTGGCCTTGGACTGCTGCGATCTAGTGGGGCTGGTAGGGGCCGGTGATGGTGTGGCGCCGGTGTGCGGTTTCCAGGACGTCGGGCGGGAAGGCGGGGCCGGCGATGTAGTAGCGGGCTTTGGTGTTGCCGACCGCGGTGAGCAGGCCGGTCCGGGTCAGGGCCTGGATGTCGCGGACGGCTTGCTGGTTGCTGAGAACTTCGGCCTTTTCGTAGCGGGAGCGGCGCACACGGCCCGTCATCGCGACTTCGTGCAGGGCGGTGATCTGGCGTTCGGCGAGGCTGAAGCGCTCGGTGTGCTCGGCCAGGGCGATCCAGCAGTCGGTGGAGCGCTTGACGCGGTGCTGCACGCGCTGGGACTGCTCGTGGTAGGCGCGCAGGTTGAAGCGCACCCAGGGCAGGGTGTCGCGTTCGGGGGAGTACATCGGCCCCCCTGCCTCCCGCAGCATCTTGTAGTACTCCCAGGTGTTGCCGGGCATGCCGAGCCATTCCTCGATCGAGGAGAACTCCGGGGCCAGCACGCCTTCCCGGGCGATCAGGAGGGTCTGCAGGCTGCGTGACATGCGGCCGTTGCCGTCGATCCACGGGTGGATCTTCACCAGATTCAGGTGGGCCATCGCGGCGCGCACCAGCGGATCGGCTTCGAGGTCGCCCTCGTTCAGCCAGGCCACCAGCTCGCCCATCAGATGTGGGACATACCGCTCGTGGGGGCCCTCGTACTCGGTCGCGTGCGGGTTGCCGGCCGCCGTGATGAAGATGGGTTTCTGCCGCCACCGGCCGGCGGGACGGTGCGGATGGTGATGGCCCTGGAGCATCCAGTGCAGGGCGTTGAGCAGCCCTTTGGAGTACGCGAAGTCCTCCACGTCCCACAGTGACTGGATGTACGTCAACGTCTGCTGGTAGGCGAGGGTTTCTGCCTTGTCTTCCTCGCTTGCATCCACCCCTTCCCGCTCACCGTCGAGGAGATCGGCCACGTCGACGGGGTCGACACGGTAGCCCTCGATGGTGTTGGACGCCGCGATCGCCGAGGCGGTCAGTGACCGCCGCAGATCAGCAGTCCACTTCGCGGGACTTTGCTGGACGACCTGGCGCAGGTCACGGCGCATGACAGTGACCTCGTGGAGCACGTGTCGGTCGACGGCGGCAAGCTGCGGAGTCCGATGCAACATGCCGCGCATGATGCCCTTACCTATCACTCAATCACTGCGGGTGTCCGATGAAGCCCAGCACCTGCGCGGGACATCGGCCGCCGCGCCCGGAATTCACCGCCCTCGAACACCTCGAGTTCCAGGGCCAGGGAACCGGGGTCGCGTCCTGGTCAGTGGCTGGCGGCGGGCAGAATCGTCGGTGACCATCGCCACGGACGCGGATGTGCGTCGGATCCATGCAGGCCGGTCACATCAGCGGCAGCCCCTGGACAGCCCGTCCTCACGACTCGTGCGGCATCTCGAAGTCGGCCTCGGTGCGCAGGGCGTGCTGGGCCTGTGTCGGTGTGGACCGTCCGGAAAGAGTCCGGCCTGTCCGATGTGGTCTGCGTGGAGCAGCGGCCAGTGCCCTGTGCCTGGAACAAGCGGTGGGACGTCATGGCAGCAGGGCAGCCTGGATCCCGACGAGAGCCGCGGCCTGCTGAGAGGGCTGCTGCAGCAGTTCTGGCTGTGCCGTCAGGGCCCCGGGCCGGGCAACTGCACCGGAAGGCGAGTGAGGGTGTGCGTGGAGTGTTGCGGGTGGTGCCGGTGTCCGGTGAGACGACGTGGTCGTTCCTGCACCGGGTCGCGGCCGCCTACGGGCTGCAGGCCGGCGACCTGACGGCGTGGTGGCGGTGGGCGAATCCCATGCATCCAGGGCGCGGTGTGCGCCCGGACGGCGAGGTGCTTCTCGACGAGGCGGCGCAGGAGCAGCTGGCCGGCTGGTGCCGGGTGCCGGGCGGGCATCTGGCGTGGGCGTTGCCGTCGTGGTCGGCGGGGCCTGCAGCGCTGGCCGGCCGTGGCGGTGGGGGGCAAGGGTGGGCGCGGTGGCGGGTGGGGTCCTCGGAGTGGGGGCCGGTGGTGTCCGGCTGCCGGCTGTGTGCGGCCAGACGCGGGGCGGGGGCGGGGGCGGGGCGGGTGTGGGTGTACCGGGCGCGGTGGCGGCGGTTGTGTGTGCGTCATGGGCGGTGGCTGCTGGATGCGGGTGAGGGGCATCCGTGGGAGTTCGCCGATGTCGGGGGCCTGGGGCGGGAGTTGGACGGTGCGCAGCGGCGTTTTGGCCGGCTGGTCCGGGCTCGGGCGGGCGCGGGTGTGGGTGTGGTGGGCGGGGAGGTGTTCGCGCTGGCGCGGGCGGTGGTGTGCGGGTGGTGGGAGCGGGAGGAGTTCTGGGCGCGGGAGAGGGTGTGGGGGCCGCGTCTGGAGCAGGTAGTGGCGGCCACCTGCCGGCGGGATCCGGGGCCGGCGGGCTGGGGCGAGCGGCAGTGGCGGCTGCTGGTGCGGGACGTGGTGGTCTTTCCCGAGGTGGTGACGGTGGCGGCGGCGTTGAGCGATCCGGCGGTGCGGGAGCTGGCTGCCCGGGGCGCGGCGCCGGCTCTGGTGCGCAGGCCGGGCGGTGAGGGGTTCGTGGCCGTGTTGGGTGCCCGGCTGGGGCGGGACTGGCTGGGGGATGTCGAACAGCCTGATCAGGCAGGGCCGTTGTCGATGTGGGTGCAGGCGGTGGCCCGCGAGCAGCGCCGGCCCGCGGGGATGCTGCCGCCGCCTGGGCGGGGGATGTGGTGGGTGCGCAGCGCGCACCGGCCCGTGGAGGTGGGCCCGGGCCTGCGTCTGCCGGCAGCCGCCTTCGATACCGGCGCGGGTGCAGGCGGTGCGGCAGTGCCGGACGCGGGGGCGGGGGCGGGAGGGTGGCGGGCGGAGCCGGCTGTGCCGCGGCGCAGCGGGCAGGGTCAGGGCCTTGCCCGGCAGCACGAGGAGCTGTTCGCCGAGGGGCTCGAGCACGCGCGGGCACACGCGGCACGCGTGGGACACCTGGCGCTCCCCCACACCGCGGCCGGTGCGGGCTTCGATCTGGGGCGGTGGCTGGCCAACCGGCGGGCCGACGCGGCGTCGCTGACCCGCCGGCAGGCGGCGCAGCTCGACGCGCTGGATGCGTGGTGGAATCCGCCGTGGCCGGTCGGCTGGCAGCGCGCCTGGTACCGCGCCCGCACCCACGTGGAAGAGCACGGGCCGGTGCACGGCGGGGACAACCTGCAGGGGCTGCCGCGCTGGCTGGAGCGGTGGCTGCGCCACCAGATCACCCACTACCCGCAGCTGCACGACGGCCAGCAGCAGCTGCTCGCCGAGCTCGGGCTGACCGCGGCCGAGGCCGAACGGTTCAACGCCTGGCCCGGCCGGCGGCGCCCGGCCGCCGACGGCCTGGCCCAGGCCCGCGCCTACGCCGCCCGCCACGGCCACCTCGCCGTCTCCAAGCCCACCCGCACCGACGACGGCTTCGCCCTGGGCAACTGGCTCAACTCCCAGCGCCACCGCCAGCACGCCACCGGCCGGCCCACCCGCCTGGGCCGGCAACTGACCGCTATCGACACCTGGTGGGATCCCCCGTGGCCGGTCGCCTGGCAGCGCATGTGGTGGGCCTGCCGCCACCACCTGGCCGGCCTCCCCGACGGCCTCGCCTGGTGGCCCGGCGCACCGGATACCGAGCAGGCCACCGCCTGGCTGGCCGAGCAGCAGGACCGGCAGCCACTGCCGCACCCACAACAGCAGGACCTGATCGGCCAACTGAACGCGCTGGCCGGCAAAGTACCGGTGTGGCAGCCGCGGATCAGCGACACCGCCTGGCACACCCTGTCCGCCCTACTGCCCCCGCCCCCACGAACCGGCAGCCGCCGCCGCAGCGAACGGCAGATCCTGGAAGCCATCATCCACATCACCTGCACCCGGCAGGCCTGGCCACGCCTCCCCCAGGCCCTGGGCCCCTTCCAGACCTGCCGGCTCCGCTACCTGAGCTGGCTGGCCGACGGCACCCTCACCCGTATCTGCCACGCTGCCCTCCCGGCCACCGACCAGGCATGGCAGCACACCCTCACCGGGCGGCTCGGCCGTCGCCAGAGGCCCCGATCCCATCCATGACGGGCCATCACGGCAGGAAGGGCGTGCCAGGCCTCTTCCGGCGCCATGTGAGTGATGCAGATCGTGTTGTGCTGCTGCGGGCCTACGGGCGGTACTCGGCGGTTGCCGGGCCGGGTGTGAAGCCCCCGTAGGCGAGCGCGCGAGAGGACAGCGGCTTCCCTGCAGCGGTGGAACAGCGGCCAACGGCGGGATTTTGGCGAACGGCGGTGGACGCGAGTAAGCCGGCGCCGTGTTGACGGGCGCCGGCTTGGTGCGGGCAGTTCACGCGCCAACGTAAGCCTGCCGGGTGTCCCTGTCAGCTTCGGTTGCAGCCAGTAGCAGTCAAGGACGTTCGCGGGCCGGAAGACCGGCCTCGTGGTGTTCTGCGGCCCACCATCACTGATAGAGGGGGGTTGCGGCAAGCCGAGCATGGACACGGATGAACCATCCCGGCACGGCACGCGACCGGCGAGCACGGCGTCGCGGCGGCAGCGCTGTTCAGGCGGTGCCACGGCGGTGAGGCGTGGTGAGGGAGTGAGAACCGCTCCCTTGGACACCAGGGAACCAAAAAACGGTCATTTCGCCAATACGGCGTATTGAGGTCGTCGATCTTCCTGCGGCAAACGGCCCGGGACTGGAATGATGGAGACATGCCCGGTGCAAGCGGTGACGCCAATCGCCCTTGCGCCAAAGGGATTTGCAGCCAGTAGCAGCTCACCCGCCCCGGAATCGCCGCGCCTTGGCCCCGGGGCTGCTGAAAGGACTTCGCATGTCGATCGACAGCACCCGTGCGCCTCGCACCGAGGCCAGCCAGACGGATCCCCTCCCCCGTTTCGGTGCGCCGCAAGCGTTCACCGCCGTCTCCTTCCCCGTCCTGGGAAGCATCCTGCACGTCACCGGGATGCCACTGCAGGACGTCTTCATCCTGCTGGGGGGCTGTGGCGCCCTGGGCGTCGCGGCGATCGCCGCCGGCGGCGGCCGCCGCCGCCTTGCCGGGCTGGCCAGCGCGGTCCTGCGCGCCACGGCCGGGAAGTAGGCGGCCGCCGTATGGGACGCAGAGACAAGCCCGTGGACCACAGCCGACCTGCCCGCGGACGGCTGGCCGAGCACCTGCGCCAGTGGCGGGAAACGGCCGGCATCACATACGAGACGCTGGCCCGCCGGACGGGGCTATCGCCGGCCACATTGAAGCGGGCTGCCTCCGGGACCGTGGTTCCCAAACGTGCGACGGCCGAGGCGTATGTGGAGGGCTGCGACGGCGGCCAGGAGGCGGTGCGGGCCGCGGGCGCCCTGTGGCGCGAGGCCCGCGTCGAAGAACGCGGCCGGCTGGCGCAACTGCGGGCTCCGAGGCCCGAACTCATCGCGGACGCTGCCGACTTGAGCCGGGCACTGGAGGTGGTGTGGGAGCAGGCGGGTGCCTTGAGTCTGCGTGAGATCAGGGAACGTTCGGGCAACCCGCTGGCTCTGCCAGTCAGCAGCGCCGCCCGCATCGTTAACCGCAACACCATCCCGGCCGACGTCCAGCAGCTGCAGGCCTTCCTGACCGGCTGCGGCGTCCCGCTCGAGCAGCACACCGCGTGGACGGCCGCCTTCACCAGGATCAGCAGCGCCTCCGCTGCGGCCACGGCCGCGCAGGAAGTGCCGGACGAGTGGAACGCCCTTCGCCGTCAGGCCGCCCTGCGCCGCCTGCAGCGCCTGACATCCGCCCGGCCGGCACCCGAGCAGAGTCCGGCTGTCCGCGAGCAGCAGTGGAAGCATTTCTTGTCGCTGCTGCCGTCCGCCACGGTCGAGGAGATCATCGCAGGCGGGGTGAAGGGCTACTTGGCATCCGAAGCGGCCCGCAACGGCAGGACACACCGGGAGCAGCCCCTGCTGCCGGCTCTGTCGCTCGCTCACGACGACATGCAGACCGTGTTCGCCGGGGAGTCCACGCCGATGAACACCGAAGGAGGCCGGTCGGGCGCCGGCGGGGCAGCGAAGACGAAGGGGCCGCGCCGACCGTCCGGCCGCGCAGGTCGCCCCGCAGCACGGGCGCAGGTCCCGACCGTCGTGCGGGTCGCGTCCTGACCGGCCGCAGCAGGCAGCCGGCCGCGGCCGCACCCTCATGTGCGTGGGCATGCCGATGCTCGCTCAGGGACGTCACGCGCCGAACGCATCAGCCCAGGAAGGGTGACGAAACGTGGGGAACGGCCCCGGCACAGCCCATGGCAGCGGCCATCGCTGCGGAGTGGTTCGCGTCGCCCCCTTGGCCACGGAGACGACCTCGTCGCTGATCTGCCGCATCGCGAGCCTCTACGGGATGGAAGCGAAGGCGTTGCGGTCGTGCTGGCACTGGCGCAACTACCCGCCGGGGCACGACGGCGGGGGCGCGCGGGCCGATGCCGAGGTGCTGCTGAACGCAGCCGGACGGCAGCTCCTGGCAGGCCTGTGCGGCGTCGAGGAAGACGTCCTGGCGCGGGCGCTGCCGTCCTGGGGGCAGGAGGACGCCAAACTGCCGGCCGGACAGGACGCCGGGCCCGCGGCTGCGTGGCGGATCGGCGGCGCACTCGCCGGGCCGGTGACGTTCGGCTGCCGCCTGTGCACCGCCCGGCGCACCGGGACGGCGGTGCGGGTGGTGCGGTATGCGCAGCGCTGGCAGCGGGTGTGTGTCCGGCACGGGTGGTGGCTCCTGGACGCGGACGCCGACCAGCCCCTGGAGCACCTCGATCTGCGCGGCGTGCCGGAAGTCGCCGCGGCGCAGCGGCGGTGGACCGGGGTGGCACGGCGGGCGCTGCGCGCCGGGGCCCAGCCGGAGCGGGTGTTCGCGCTGGCCCACGCGGTGGTGGCCCGGTGGTGGGAGCAGACCCTTGTCTGGCAACAGGAGACGATCTGGCCGCACCGGCTGCACCAGGTCGCCGGTGGCAACGCCGGGAAGGATCTGGAGCGGTGGCGGATCGTGGGGCGGGACGCGGCCATCTTCCCCGAGGTGATGGCCGTCGCTGACGCGCTGCTGGACCCGGCCATGGCTCAGCTCGCGTGGATCGACAGCGGCGCCCTCAAGCCGCGGCCGCTGCCCGCCGACGGGATGTTCTGCCGCCGGCTCGGCGAGCGCGTGGACCGCCCGTGGCTGGGACCGCTCGCCGCGACCGACTACGGCAGCCCGCTGACCAACTGGATGGGCGCCGTCATCCGCCTTCGCCGCGGCGAAGGCGGACCTCCCGGATACGACAACGACCCCTGGTGGCTGCGCCAGGAACACCAGCCCGCCACCATCGCCGGACAACTGCGCCTGCTGGGCAAGGAGAAGAAGACACCCGGCTCGGCACGAACGTGGCGGGCAGCGGTGCCCGCCGAACAGCGCGCCCTGATCACCCGAGCGATCGAGAGCGCCGAAGAACAGCTGATCCAGCTGCGCGGCGCTCAGTACGGCAAGACCGCCGACGCCGCACAGCAGTTGCTGCGCAACCTCGGCCACGCCGCCACACTGATCGACCAGGCCCTACGGGAGAGCGCAGCAGCAGCCCTCACGGCCGGGATGGCACTGGAGGATCTGGCGCAATGGGCCCGCCTGCCAGCCGACGTCCTGGCGGATGTGCTCGTGGCTGATCACAACGAATGGCCAGCCGTGGAGCGGTGGGTGTGATCAGGAGGCGACGGATGTGCGAACCGTCCTTGCACAGCAGCTCATTGCCCGTCGCTGCGTGATCAATATCCGTGAAGCAGCCCGCGCCCCAGGCAGGGCGGGCTTGGCTGGGGTACGTGGGCAGCAAGGACGCAGCGGCCGCAGCGGGCGGCCGCTCACAGCACGCGCAGACGGATACCGGGGCCGGGTGGGAGGCGGTCTTCGTCGACCCCATCGGGCAGGTGGTGCAGCAGCGGTGGGCGGACGCGGTCCTGGCGGTGGCCTTCGAGGAGCTGGAGCCGGTGTCGGCGTTCCCGGTGGTGCCGGGGCGGCGGTGGGGGCCCGGCCAGTGGTGGTCGGCCACGACCGGCCGGCATGTGTCCTGCGGGTCGGCCGCGATGCGGGCGCAGCTGACGGTGCTGGACCGCGACCCCGAGGTGGTCGGCCTGGCCGGGCGGCCGGTGCGTCTGCTGTGGCGGGACGGGAGCGGCCAGGTGCGTTCATGGGTGCCGCAGCTCTTCGCCCGCTACCGCGACGGCACCGCTGTGCTGGCCGACTGTCCCAGCCGCCCGGAGGCCGGCGGTGACCGGGCCCGGAAGGCCGCGAAGGTCCTTAAGGCCGCGTGCGCGCAGGCCGGCTGGAGCTACCAGCGCCTTGAGCCACTGGATGAGACGCGTTCGGCGAATCTGAAATGGCTGGCCGGCTACCGCCACCCCCGCAACGCCGGCCGTCCCCCTCTCGCGGCCGCCGTACGTGAGGCGTTCGCACAGCCGCGGCCGCTGCTCGAGGGCGCCGAAGCGGCCGGCGACCCGATCGAAGTCCTGCCCGCCGTCTTCCACGCCCTGTGGCACGGGCACCTCACCACGCCCCTGGACGTGCCGCTGCATGAGCGGGCCCTCGTCAGCCCCAGCCCCGGTGCCGGCACCGGCACCGGCAGTGAAGGATGTCCGCCCGGCACCGGGAGCCTCGCCTCCAGCAGCGCGTCGGCGGCAGGTGACCGCCACGCGGCAAACGGCGCCGGCGGCTCGGCGCCCAGAACCGGCGGCCGCCATCGCGGGGACGGGCGGTGAGCGGACGGCGCGGTGGCAGGCCGGTCCTCGAAGTCGGCGCGCACGTCCGCTTCCGTGACCGCGCCTGGCAGGTGGTCGCCCTGGCCGGGCAACAGGTCCACCTGGCCGGTGAGAGCGGAGACGAGGAGCGGGTGCTGGCCGGGCACCTGTTCGCCGATGCGTCCTTCTGCCTCGTGGGGGCCGAGATGCCCCAGGCGGTGACGCGGTGGGGGCTGTTCGAGACCGCGCCCGAGGACGCGCGCCGCAGGGCGCTGGCCTGGCAGCGGCACATCCGCGAGGTGGAGTCCGGTCTGCCCGGCGGGCCCGAGAGCGGTTCGGTGCCCCGGGCCGAGTACGACCCTGCCCGGTTCACGCTCGCCCAGCGCGAGAAGGCCAAAGCCGCGGAGCTGACCGCGATCGGCTTCGGGCCCGTTTCGCGCACCACGGTGCAGCGCATGCGCCTGGCCTACCGCAAACAGGGCCTGTGGGGTCTGGTCGACCACCGCACCACCCGCCGCCCCCTCCCCACCGGGCGCACCGACGAGAGGGTCATCGCCGCGATCGAGGAAGCACTGCGCCGCCAGCGCGGCCGCTCCAAGGGCACCGTCAAAGGCCTGAACCCCCTGGTCACGCAGATCCTGACCGACCGGCACGGCCGCGACACTGTGCCGATGCCCTCCCAGGCCACCTTCTACCGGCTCGTGAACCAGCTCGCCCATCCCGCCGAACACCCCCACCGCCCCGCCCGCGCCCTCAACACCCCGGCCGGCAGGCGGGCCTTCACCCCGACCGTGGCGCTGCGGCCGGGCGAGCAGGTACAGGCCGACACCACCCGCCTGGACGTGATGGCCGTCTTCGACGACGGCACCACCGGACGGCCCGAACTCACGATCGCCGTCGACGTCGCCACCCGAGCCATCCTCGCCGCCGTCCTGCGCCCGGCCGGCACCAAGGCCGTGGATGCCGCCCTGCTGCTCGCCGAGATGGCCGTCCCGCACCCGGCCCGCCCCACCTGGCCCGACGCCTTGCGCCTCGCCCACACTCCGCTCCCCCAGCTCCAGCGGCTGCTGAGCCTGGACGAACGCCTTCAGGGCGCGGCGGCCCGGCCGGTGGTGGTGCCCGAGACGATCGTCGTCGACCGGGGCAAGATCTACCTGTCCGCGGCGTTCACCGCCGCCTGCGAAACCCTCGGCATCAGCGTCCAGCCCACCCCGCCCCACGCCCCCGCCGCCAAAGGCATCGTCGAACGCACCTTCGGCACCATCAACGCCCTGCTGTGCCAGCACCTGCCCGGCTACACCGGCTACGACGTCACCCGCCGCGGACCCGACGCCGAAACCGAGGGATGCTTCAGCGTCCCCCAGCTGCAGGACCTGCTGGACGAATGGCTGATCCACTACCACCACCGCCCCCACGAAGGCCTGCGCCACCCCACCCTGCCCAAAAAAGCCCTGACCCCGAACCAGATGTGGGCCGCCCTCATCGCCGTCACCGGCCACGTGCCCCTCCCGTTGAGCGGCAGCGACTACCTCGAACTGCTGCCGGTGCGCTGGCAGGCCATCACCCAGCGCGGCATCCGCATCGACCACCGCACCTACGACGCGGACGTCCTGGCCCCCTACCGCGGCCAGCCCTCCCCCATCACCTCCCGCGGCGGCAAGTGGGAGATCCACACCAACCCCCACGACGCCCGCCAGGTCTTCATCCGCCTGCCCGACGGACACCTGACCGAGATCCCGTGGATCCACCGCGACCACATCCACCAGCCCTTCAACAGCGCCACCTGGCAGCACGTCAAAACCGTCACCGCCCGCCACGGCGACCGCGACACCCACGAAGCCGACCTCGCCGACGCCCTCGACCAGCTCATGCGCCGCGCCCACACCGGCACCGCCACCCCCGGCGAACAGCGCCTGATCACCCGCAGCGCACCGCTGAAAACACCCCCGACCGCAGCCACCCCCCACCCTCCCATCCCGCAGCAGGCCGACGGCCGGGACGACGACAGCCTCGACGAACTCGACGACCTGCCCGACGACGCAGAGCAAACCGACGGCGAGGACGAACCCGGCGATGCCCCCGTGCCGTACACCGGACTCGGCCTCTACGACGCAGCCCAGGAAGCCCTCAACTGGTGACCACCCGCCCGCACATCACCACCGCCGGCCCGGCAAACAAGCCTGCCCGCACACGCGCCGACGGCCCCTGGCCGGACGCCCATGACAACGAACCCGAGTGGCCGATCACCACCTGGCAGGGCTGGCAGGACTTCGCCACCACCCCTCCCCCCACCCCGCCCCAGCCCGGCGACACCCCGCGCAGCACGGAAGAACGCCTCGCCTACCACTCCGCGTTCGTCACCGTCCGCACCCCCGCCATCAACACCCTCGCCACCCAGGTCCGCACCCTGATGCTGCTCGGCCGCCACCAGCAGACCACCGCCCGGCCTTCACTGATCGTCACCGGCCCCGCCGCGGCCGGGAAAACAACCGCCCTCCTCGAAGTCGGGCGCACCTGCCACCTCGCCCACACCCGCAACCACCCCGCCCCGCCCGGACGCGCCCACCAGCAGGTGCCGGTCGCGTACCTGCTGGTGCCGCCCGGCGCCACCGCCAAGACCCTCGCCACCGAATTCGCCCGCTACCTCGGCATCCCCGTCACCACCCGCATGACCCAGACCCAGATCACCGAGGCCGTCTGCCACACCTACACCCAAGCCGGCGTCCGTCTGATCCTCATCGACGAGATCCACCGCCTCAACCCCCGCACCACCACCGGCGCCGAAGCCGCCGACCTCCTCAAAGACCTCACCGAACGCATCAGAGCGACCTTCGTCTACACCGGCATCGACGTCGCCTCAACCCCACTGTTCACCGGAGTCCGCGGCGCCCAACTCGCCGGCCGCGCCAGCCTCATCACCTGCGGCCCCCTCCCCGCCCGCCACGGAAACACCCGACCCTTCACCGACCTCATCACCGACATGGAGAACGCCCTCGACCTCCAGCAGCACACACCCGGCACACTCCCCCGCCACGCCACCTACCTCCACCAACGCACCGCCGGCCGCATCGGAAGCCTCGCCCGCCTCCTCCGCCAAGCAGCCATCACCGCCATCTGCGACGGCACCGAACGCATCACCAAAAAAACACTCGAAGCCATCCAGCTCGACCACCTCGCCGAAGAAGCAAGCCGCCCCCGCACCCGCACGCCAGCCACACCGGCATGATGCGGACGTGACGAAGAGCGCTGAGACGCCCCATGACGAAGACTTCACCGCCCTCTACGGCCGGGTGTGGGACGTCCTGATTCCCGCCCGCGCCGGCTACCTCGCCGCCGTCTCACCCCACTACGACGAGGTCTTCCACGAGGTCGCGCAGCGCACCGAACACAGCGGCAGCCTCGGCAAGACAGACATCGCAGCCCTCGTCGTCTGGAAACGGCTGACCGCACAGACCCGCTGGGCAACAGACCTCATGTCCCTGCCCGACACTCACGTACGAGCCGTCACCGAGCGGGCCGTCACCGCCGTCCGCGACACCGCCCTCACCCCTGGCGAAGCCGCCCGCACAGGACGCGGCATCATCTGGGAACTGCCCGGCTTCCGCACCGGCGACGCCCTCGCCTCAGCCATCCTCACCGCAGCAGCACCCCAGCGGATGGCCGTCTACGACCGCCGCGTCCAACACGCCCTGGACACCCTCGGCCTCACCCTCACCCCCACGCCGGGACGCTACGGCCGCTACCTCCAACTCCTCGACGACCTCCTCAAGCACGGCGCAGCACCCGCCGACGGCTGGAGTGCACGCGACATCGACACCGCCCTGTACCAGACGGGCGCCAACCCCCACCCACCAACAAGGGCATAGACCCGCCCAATCAGCAGCGACGCACACCCAACAACCCGATGACCAGCACAAACCCGCACCAGCCCTTTAAATGCCAGACACCATCACCAACACCACACCACCGTTATCAACAACGCCAACAACCCCAGACCAGACGCCCCCTCACCACCGCCAAAGCATCCCGAACAAAGTCCCTTCCCTTCTCATAAAACCCACAACACCCCAGCTCACAGCCCACACGCCACACCAACTGTGAACCTCTCAATCACAGCTCGACTACGCAACTTTCGGTCCCGGCAGACTCCTTGACCGCCGAGATCCGCACCGTGTAGACATCACGCCTACTGGATGTTTACGTAAACATACCGCCTCCCCGACCCCCACCACGCAGGCCCCGATCTCTGTGTCCCGCCGGGACGCGCGGCGCACAGAAGAGCTGGAGTACTCGAGATGGCACACCCCACCCGTAGGAGAAGGCTCCTGGGCATCGGCATCACAGCCCTCGCCACCGGGACCGTCCTGGCCGCCACCTCGGTGCCGGCCGCGCCCGCGGAGCCGACCGCCACCGCCTCGGTCACCGTCCGGCCCGACCCCTCCTACCAGCAGGAGAGGTTCGAGGGCTGGGGCACGAGCCTGGTCTGGTTCGCCAACGCCACCGGCGACTACCCGCCCGCGGTACGCGAGAAGCTGGCCCAGCTCCTCTTCGGGGACGACGGCCTGGCCCTCAACATCGCCCGCTACAACATCGGCGGCGGCAACGCCCCGGACGTCAAGGACTACCTGCGCGCCGGCGGCGCGGTCGAGGGCTGGTGGAAGGCTCCGGCCGGCACCACCCGCGAGGACGTCGACTGGTGGGACGCCGACGACCCCGCCGACTGGAACAACAAGGCCGACAAGACGCAGCGGTGGTGGATCGACCGCATCAAGAAGGACATCACCCACTGGGAGACGTTCAGCAACTCGCCGCCGTGGTTCATGACCGAGAGCGGGTACGTCTCCGGCAACTTCGACGCGGGCAAGGACCAGCTGAAGACCGAGTCCGTGGAGGACTTCGCCAAGTACCTGGTGGGGGCTACCGAGCGCCTGGAGAAGGCGCACGGCATCAAGGTCGACACGCTCGACCCGTTCAACGAGCCGAACACCAGCTACTGGGGCACCAAGCTCGGTGCGGACGGCGAGCCCGTCGGCGGCCGGCAGGAGGGCGCCCACATCGGCCCCGAGCTCCAGCAGAAGGTGATCCGCGCACTGGCCCCGACCCTGGAGGCGTCCAGGACGAACGCGGAGACCTCCGCGATGGACGAGACCAACCCGGGCCTGTTCGCCACCAACTGGAACTCCTACCCCCAGGAGGTCCGCGACCTCGTCGGCCAGATGAACGTTCACACCTACGGCACCGGCCAGCGCACCACCGTGCGTGACCTGGCCAAGGCCGCGGACAAGCCGCTGTGGATGAGCGAGGTCGAGGGCGACTGGGGCGACGGCCAGAGCTTCACGGACATGCGGCCCGGCCTGGGCCTGGCCCAGCGCATGGTCGACGACCTGCGTGAACTGGAGCCCAGCGCCTGGGTGTTCTGGCAGCCCGTCGAGGACTACGACAACATGAAGCCCGGCGGTGAGTCCGCGAAGGGCGGCAACTGGGGCGAGATCCAGCTCCCGTTCAGCTGCACGTCCGCGGACACCCTCAAGACCTGCCCGATCTACACGAACACGAAGTTCGACACGGCCCGCAACTTCACCCACTACATCAAGCCCGGCGACCGGCTGATCAAGACGGACGACACCTCCAGCACCGCGGCCATCTCCAAGAAGGGCAACGCGGCGACGGTCGTCCACGTCAACAGCACCACCGAGGCGCGCGATGTCACGCTCGACCTGTCGAAGTTCGGCCGGATCTCCTCCCACGCCACCGTCACCCCGGTGGTGACCAGCGCCGACGGCAAGCTGGAGAAGCAGAGGCCCGTCCGGGTCACCGGCCAGCAGGCGACCCTCACCGTGCCCGCCCAGTCGGTGACGTCCTTCCTCGTCAAGGGAGTCTCCGGCGTCGCCAAGGACGCGGCCGAGCTGCGCAAGGGCCACACCTACCGGCTGACCGGCGTCCAGAGCGGCAAGGACCTCACCATCGCCGACAACGGCACCGGCCTCGTCATCAAGAGCGCCGACTCCACCGACCCCAGCGGTCAGCAGTGGCGCCTGGAGCGGATCACCGGCACCGACAACCGCAAGCGGTACACCTTCAGCGAGGCCGCCGAGGACAAGCGGCTCGCCGTCCGGGACGGCGCCCTGGTGGCAGAGCCCTCCGAAGGCCGCCCCGACAGCGCCGCCCAGTGGATCATGTCCACCACCGGCGACGGCACCTGGACCCTCGTCAACGCCGCCACCGGCCGACTCGCGGACGTCAACGGCCAGTCCACGAACGAGGGAGCCGGCGTGGGCGTATGGCTGGCGAACTCCGGCACCAACCAGCGCTGGAAGGTGACGGACGTGACGACCGCCGCCGCGCAGACCGAGTAACACACCCGCCCACCGGCACCCACCCGCCACTCTCCACCCCTCACCTACGACGCCCCCGCCCCTCACCGCCGTGTCCCGGCGGCGAGGTCTCGGGGGCGTCGTCCCATCTGGGGGAGGCTGCCACGAGAGGTTCAGCCGTGCTGGAACTTAAGGGGCTGGGTGAGGGGTGCGAGCGTTCGATGTCCGTGGGCGCAGCTGAGCAGGTACAGCCCGGCCTGGAGGATGAGCGCGACGCGGTGCCTGAGTGGTGTGCCGATCAAGCCGTAGCAGATGTCGTTGCGCAGGTTCAGGCCGCGGTCGGGGTCGACGAGGAGAAGCTCCAGGGCCCGGCTCCAATCCGTGGGATACCTGGCGGCCGGCATGCTGCGGATGAGTCCGCCCAGCTGGTCGACGGTGCCGGGTGTCTACCCCTTGGCCACGGCGATGGCGCGCACTGCCTGGCCGTCGATGTGGTCGAGCACGGCCCGGGTCGCGGCGTCGTAGTCCCCGGGCCGGGCCGGCGGCGCCGGGGGGACGACCGGTACGACCGCTACCTGATCCTCTGTCATGACCCGTCCTGTTCGCCGGAGATGAGTCCGCTTCTGGACTCCGGATATGGGGAGCGTGAGCAGCAGCCGGAGAAGCGCCGGTATCCGGAGGTGGCGTGCACGCTGGAACGGGTCCACTACTACGACCAGGAGGCCGTGGAGGCGTTCTGGGCGGCCTGGCAGGAGGACGTCGGGACAGGTCGTCTGCAGGCGGCTGGACGGCGTAAAGGAGACGGCCGGGGCAACCAGGGAGGCGGACCCAGCCGCGCCCATCGCGACGAGGCCGTCGCCCATCGCCCTCGAGGAACTCCGGCAGGCCGGCGGAGACCGGCGCGGCATCGCCGCACAGCTGGCACGCCAGCACGGCGGCAGTGACCGCAGCTGGCAGCGGGCCGTGACTGAGGCCCGCGCCCTCTACGAGCCCGACACGCGTCAGGGGACCGGCGAGTCTGCCGCGCGCTGACCCCACGGCAGCCGCACTTGCCCCGCTCCCTTGCGGTGCGCCGGCCCCGCCGGTGCGAAGCCCGGAGGCCCCGCCGACGCGCAACAGGACGAGCAGACGCCCCGATCCCCCGGCCGCACGCCCCTTCCGCCGCCCGTCCCTCCCCTTCCCTTCTTTCTGTTCTGGGGTGACGCGGGGGTGTGCAGAGGGGGATGTCGGGCTCCCGACCACAGCCTGAAGGGTGTGGTGAGCTGCGGATACGTCGTCAGAAGCTGTTGCTCTATCGATCTTGGTGGGCGTGAGTTCGAGGTCGGCGCCTCGGTCGGGTGATCTCGTGGCCGGCCGGGCATGAAAGCGGGCCTCCCGCACAGCTCGTGGGTGTCGAATCCAACCGAGCAGCAGGAGGCCTCTGGTGCTGCAGTCTTCCGTGCCGGCGTCGATGTCGTCCAACTCGGCGTCCCTGTCGTGTGATTGTCTCGCTCACCGGTTCGGGAACGCCAGGGACCGGCCGTACAGGCGACCGAAGTATCCGTCCGACAGGAGCGACGCGGAGTGGGCCGTCATACGTGACGCGATGCCGGTTCCCGGCTGGCTCGAGGGCCGCGGCGGGCAACCGGGACCTTCACCCTCGACAGTTCGGCGTGGGACAGGTCGACCAACCCGGAGCCGGGCAGCTTCGCATCGAACACCGGCGCCTTGACGTGCCTCGGCGCACCGACGCCGACGATCAGGCCGTTGGCGCCGGCGGCGAAGGCCATGTTCACGTCGATGCCGACCAGATGCCGCAGCGTGCATTCGGCATCCGTCATCGGCCGCGCCCAGTCGTACGCCTCCTCGAACAGCTTCTCCCCGGGACCGCGGACATGGAAGCGCGGCAGATCCTTGAGGAGCGGGTGCCCGTCGGGGGCCTCGCACGGCGCGCAGTCGACCGGGTCCTTGCCCAGCGAGCCGGGGTTGTGCTCGGAGTGCCGCTTGCCGTCGGTGTCCGGCTCGGAGGCGCGGGTCGGCGGGTGCAGAGCGGTCATCAGCTCCAGACCGGTCACCGCGGTCGAACCACGCGGCGTCATCACCCGCGACGCGTACACGCCCAGCACGCGGGCGAGGTCCGCCGGCGGGAGCTTCCCGGCCTCGCCCCAGTGCCGGGCGTCCAGCGCGTTCCACGACGGGATGCACGCTGGCCTTCGTCACCGGTGCGGTGCATTCTTCCAATCTCTCCCTCGAAGCCGCTCACCTGCGTAAATGATCAAAGGACTGCGGTCGCTGGGTGTGGCCGAGTGACCCATCCGTCCGTATGCCGTGTTGCAGCCCTGACGGTCTGTCGGTTTTCTCATGAGCGGAGCACAACAACGGTGCCGCGCATTCCGGCCGGCCACTGCTTCCCCGGAGGAACTTCATGCGTATCAAGTGTGCAGGCGCCGGCATCGGTCTGGTTCTCGGTGCCGTCGGTCTGTCGAGCCCAGCCGCAGCAGCCGCGAGCGGCCCCACCAGTGATTCAGATGTCCACATCAGCACGAGACACGCCGCCCCAGGCTCCACCGTCCGCGTCAGCACCACAGCCTGTGGCTCGGAGACCTATGGGAAGGGCGAGGCCGAGGCAGGAGGCACGTTCCACCTCTTCCCAGGCGACCGCACGGGCGTACTGACCGGCGAATTCCAGGTGCCGAGTGGAACCGAGCCCGGTGCTTACACCGTCACTCTGAAGTGCCCGCCGCGAGTCAAAGTCACGGGCACGTACATGGTCGGCACCGGCAACCCCAGCGGTGCAGTCGATGCTGGTTTCGGGGCGGGCAACGACAAGGGCACACAGCTTGCCCTGGGGGCGGTGCTGCTCGCCGGAGCAGCCGCCGGAGGCGCGATCAAGATGCGCCGCCGCCCGGCCGGTGCCCGCACCTGACACTCTGCTCCATCGGCCCAGCCCCCGGGCCTGTGTCGGTCCGGGGGCTCGAGTCGCTCCCGTCACTCATTTCGGCCGCGAAGCAAAGGCGCTAGAGCAATGGCACCCGGCGACGAGCCCGTGGATCCTTCCTCCCCGTTCACCCCCTCCACCAAGTTCCTCGTCTGCACCCTGCTGACGGGCTTGATGCTGATGACCACGGCGCTCCGGGGCGGACAGCCTCCGCAACCTTCGACCGCGCAGTCCTTCTCCCCCTCCCTGCGGCCCGGTCCCAGCAGTACCGCACCGGCCCACCACCCCTCCGTGTCGGCGCTGCCTCCGTCTGATCCGGTGCGGCTGCGGGTCCCCGCCATCAGCGTGAATGCCCCCATGACGGAACTGACCCTCGACGAGACAGGAGCACTGCGCCCACCATCAGCAGATATGCCGGCCCTTGCCGGGTGGTACGGCGACGGCACGACTCCCGGCTCAGTGGGGACAGCCATCACGACGGGACATGTCGACACGCCGGAAGGACCCGGGGTTTTCTACCGGCTCGGAGCACTGGCCAAGGGCGACACCATCGAGATCACCCGGGCAGACCGGCGAACAGCGGTCTTCACGGTCGACGCCGTCGAGCTCTACGACAAGGAGGCGTTTCCGGACGAGAAGGTCTACGGCAGTTCCCCCTGGCCCGCATTACGCGTGATCACCTGTGGGGGTGAATACGCCGAAGAAACTGGCTACCAAGGCAATGTCGTCGTATTCGCAACGCTGACCGCGGTGACGTGACCACACCGAACCAGCCTGTTCGTCATGCCCCGCAGACGGAGGGCTGTAAGACGTTCGGCTCTGTTCCGTAGTCGGTGGTGACGGCTGGTGACGGGCGTCGTTGACGTTGTAAGCGATGGTCGGTCATCTGCCGCGAGATGAACGGTCCGAGCCGAGCTCGGGTGCACTGCGTGATGACCGGCTCTCCCGGCGGGCCGCGCCTGACCGGCGATGAAGGGCGCAGCGCCACGCGCACGGCTGCGGCGCGCCCGGCCGTCAAGGGGCCGGGCGCGCCGCCGTCTTGCAAGCGGGCCGGTGGCGTGTTCGGTCGTCACCGGCACGCGCGCGTGTGCGGGTCAGCCGTGGAAGCGGTCACCGTGGTGATGGCCGCGGTCACCGTGGTGCCCGCTGCGGTCACCGTGGTGCCCGCTGCGGTCGCCGTGGTGCCCGCTGCGGTCTCCGTGGTGCTCGCTGCGGTCGCCGTGTTCGCTGCGGTCGCTGCGGTCGCTGCGGCCGTGGTCGTGGTGGTCGCCGTGGTGGTGGCGGTCGCTGCCCCAGGAGGCGTCGTCGATGAAGCGGCCGCGGTGGTTGCGCAGGGTGGCGGTGTCGGAGTCGTTGTCCCACACGTAGTGGCGGCGGTCCTGGAAGAGGTCCGTGCGGGTGTCGCGGCCTTCGCCGGTGTGGATACGCACCGTGGCACGCCCGTCCAGGCGGTAGCCGTCGAAGGTGTAGGTGCGGCCGTCCTCGTCCGTGAGCGTCCACCCGTCCAGGTTCACGCTGTAGCGAGTGGTGTTGGACAGCTCCACCCACTCCTTGTTCAGAGAGCGGTTGGAGCGGTTGTCACGGCCCGGGGAGTCGTACTGCACGCTGCTGATCTCCACCCGCGTGCGGTCCGCACGCGGGTGGTCGGCGGCGGACGCCGGCAGCGCCACCGCCCCGATCACGGCAGCGGCCGCCAGCGGGACGGCAGCCAGACGACGGACAGTAACAGTCGAAACGGACACAAGGTCCTCCTGCAGGGTGCGGGCACCACCCCGCACGCGGCCCAGCAACGAGCCACGCGCGAGGACAGTGCGAGGGCGGGGAGCGGCCGGTCAGCCGCACACCCACACCCTGACCCCCGGCACACACCCGACCCACGACACACGAACCCTGTTACCAATTGCCCACATTCCTGTGACTCTCGACTGCAACATCCATCTACACACTGAATGCACCAATTTGACGGCCCGCCAGGCCGAGAAAGACGCACAGACCACGGCAGAGGCACCCGCCCCGCCACAGCCCGCCACCCCGCCAAAACCCCGCCCATCACCTGAAAGTGAGCAACAACCACACACATCCCACACCGACAGCCGCAGCATGACCGACCGTGTCGGCCTCACGCCGGGAGCCGTCCGGCAGCGAGCCTCATGACCGATGTCAGCGACTTTGATGTCACTCAAGTACTGCGGGGGCACCCGGCGGGACTTCTTCCTCAGGCCGAAGTCGAGGTAGACGCGCTCGGGGCGGGTCGGTGTCGGTGCCCCGGACCACCGGCGAGCCGCGGAGTGGAAGTCCTGCGGCACTGCCAGACAATCGATCTGGTCGCGGCCGGCAGCGATGAGCTGGGGCGCGGCGTCCGCCGCCCCGCCGGGGCTCGCCGACTGCTGGCCGCGGCGTCCGCCGTTGCTTGGTTCTCTGTCGCGCGATGCACGCCGTAGGCTCCCAGGGTGATTGAGACAGTGGTGCTGGATGTCGGAGAGACGATCACGCGGGACGACCGCTACTGGGCGTCGTGGGCTGACTGGTTGGGGGTCCCCCGTCACACTGTCTCGGCCCTCGTTGAAGCCGTCGTGGCGCAGGGCCGCGACAACGCCGATGCCCTCCGTCTCATCCGCCCCGGCATCGATGTCGCAGCCGAGTACCGCGCACGTGAAGTAGCCGGTCATGGCGAATATTTCGACGAGAGCGATCTGTACGACGACGTCCGACCGGCGCTGTCCGCGCTGCGCGGTCTGGGCGTGCGCGTGGTCATCGCCGGCAATCAGACCGCCCGGGCGGGTGAGCTGCTGCGTGGTCTGGATCTTCCGGCGGATGTGATCGCGACCTCCGGAGAGTGGGGGGTTGCCAAGCCGGAGCCGGAGTTCTTCCTCCGGGTGATGGAGGTGGCGCATGCTGGCCCCGGCGCGACGGTCTATGTCGGTGATCATCCGGTCAACGACATCTTCCCGGCAAAGGCTGCGGGGCTGCGTACGGCGCATCTGCGGCGTGGACCGTGGGGGTATTTGTCACCGAACGCCTCCCCGCCACGTTCGTCTACGCCGGCATCAACGTCACCGACACACCCCTGTTCACCGGCACCCGAGGCGCCCAACTCGCCGGCCGCGCCACCCTCATCAACTGCGGCCCCCTCCCCGCCCGCCACGGCCAACACCAACCCTTCCGCGACGTCATCACCGACATCGAAAACAACCTCGCCCTCCAACACCACAAACCCGGCACCCTCCCCCACCACGCCCCCTACCTCCACCAGCGCACCGCCGGCCGCATCGGATCCCTCACCCGACTCATCCGCCAAGCCGCCATCACCGCCATCCACGACGGAACCGAACGCATCACCAAGCAATCACTCGACGCCATCCGCCTCGACCACCTCGCCGAGCAACACAGCCGCCCCACCCAACGCCGCTAACCACACCCACCCAGCAAAACAGCCCTGACCAGCACAAACACCCGCCGGGCCTTTTCGCGCTACCGATACCTACAACGAGCCCAACCCCGCTCCACACAGAACACATAACCCCAGCTCACACACCCCGGCCTCCCCACCAAAGCCACCCACCTCGCCTCTCAGCGAACCAGCAACACACCAGGCCAGCCGCCGCTCCGTACACCAACAAGCCCCCCTCCAAGCGTCACCCGGATTGCTGTCCAGGCTGAGGGGTGGTCCGGTCTCTTGTTGTTGGCGTCCGCGCACGGGTGACGCGAGACGAGACGGGCCTTCGGGATCAGGTCAGGGCTTTGCCCACCTCATAGATGGTGGGCCGATCCTCCGGAGCATGGCTGAGCATCGCGTCGACCAGTTCGCCCAGCTCACCGGGCACCTTCACGGGGCGACGCAGACCGTTGGCCACTGCTTCTCGCTGCACGGGGCGGGGAGCGTCGTCCGGGTACTCGACCGCCCGCAAGCCGGTGGCGGAGATGAGCAGCGAGGCCCCGAGTGCGTAGATGTCGGCTTCCTGCGTCGGCTCCGCTTCCCCAGTGTCGAGCACGCTGCGCGCGATCTCCGGTGCTTCGTAGTGGACGAGGCAGCCGCGGAACGGGAAGTCGTACCCCTTGGGTACCTGTCCGCCCCGGGCCAGAGCGAGGTCGATGAGGTGCGTTCGTTCCGGCCCGATGATGAAGTGGGCGGGCTGCACATCACCATGGGCCCAGCCCCGTACGTGGAGATCAGCCAGGGCTTCGACACATCCCAGCGCCACGCTGGTGTGGGGTTCGATGGACGAGCCCTGTTTGCGGCATGGCTCCCACAGCCTGTAGAGGTCTGGCCCTTCGTGCCACGGCTGGAAGTTCCAAGTACCGCGCTCCCATTCGCCGTAGGCGATCTCATTGAGGCCGAGGCGATGCAGGACGGCGCCTTCGCGTGCGGGCGCGAAAGCAGTCCAAGGCTGAGCAGGCCACTGGGCCGTGGCCTCGATCGGATACCCGAGCTTCACGGCGTAGTGGCCCCGGTGGCTCTCCACCTCCCAGACCGTGGAGCCCCGGCGGTTGATGACCACACGCTGCGACGTGGGCATGAGCGCGTCGAGCACCACGATCGGCAGTTCAGGGGTTGGGCCGGACAAGGTCTCTTCTCCCTCCGGGCGGATGCGGCCGACCACGAGTCGAAGCCGGCCGCATCGCTGTTGTCGTGAGCTACGCCTGACCGTACGGTCGGCCGCAGTCCGAGTCGCACTGCGCGAGGTTCGTGCCGTCCACGGTCCACAGGTCGTCGAAGACCACGAACCCGGCCGCCTTCATTGCGCGAGCCGAGGCGGCGACCTTCTCCGGTTCGCGGCCTCCTCCACCGGGCATCGGGTTGTGGTGCAGGAAGCGGCCCGCGTACTGCTCGCACAGCAGGGCGTATTCCTTCGTGTGCAGGATGAGCGCGTGCAAGCCGAGGTCGACGTCGTCGGACGGAACCATGGGGACGGTGGCGGTGGCCGCCGTGGCCAGGAACGCGACCGCCTGGTCCGCGATCCGCTCAGCGCGCTCGGGGAACTTCCCGTGGTGGATGACCACGAAGCGGGCCAGGCTCTCGAACAGCTCTTCACCAGCCACCGCGCGACCGGTCTTGTGATCGTTCGCTGTTGCCGTCATGTGCAATCTCCTCAGGTGAGGTGGTGCGTGGCACGTACCACCCGTCCTGATCGCCGAGCTCGGCTCGTAGACGATCGGGAATCGGGCTTGGAGGCCGGCCCCGGACGGGAATGGGGAGACAGGCGATCGGCACCCGTCCGGGGCGGCCGGTCTACTGGCTGGTCCCGAGGGCCATCCCGATCACCAGACCGCACGAACCGCTGATGCAGATGATGAACAGGACCCCGGCATACCGGCCGATGGCGCGGATCACAGCGGGACCTGACTGTTGCCGTTCCGCACGGCCAGGCGTGCGCTCAGTTCCTCCCGCGCACTGGGTGCCACCACGTTGCCCGGCATGGCATCCCACTCCCTGCCGCCACGGACCGGCCGCATCTGCACGCGGCCACCGATCTCACCCATGACGACGCCGATACGTCCGGTGGCACTGTCCTTTGCCAGTTCACCGATGGCTGGTCTGGTCTGCTGATTGCTCGCCATGCACACGAGCATCGCGATTCGGGTACCCCCGCCAAAAGGTCCGGCTGATTACCCAACTTGGGTAACATCGCGGCAAGTAGAGAATCCGCGACGTTGCGTAGCCCTCGCAGTTTGGGAGCTTGCCCAATGCCCGACCCCGACCGGCCGCAGGAGCTGCCTGCCCGGCTGCTCACCGATCCCGAGATGATCAATGCGTGCCGGGTACGGGACTTCGGCAGAGTCTTCCGGCTGGTGAAGACCAGAGCGGGCATCTACCCGTCGATGATCGCAAGGCGCTGCGAGCTGACGCCGAGCCGCGTCGGCGAAGTGATCGCGGGACGCCGCCAGTTGCTGCACATGGACGTCGTCGAGCGCATCGCCGACGGCTTGCGCATTCCAGGGCACATGCTCGGGCTTGCCCGGCGCCCATGGGAGACGCCCCAGGCCCTCGTCGTCACCGAGCAGGAGGCTCCCCAAGTGGCGGAGCAGGAACAACTCGCCCCTGCGTCCCTACCGGGACCCGATGTGGACAGCATCCTTGCGCTGACCACGCGTACCAACCTCAGCGCAGCAACACTTGAGGCATTCCGGTCCTCCATCGAGGACTACTGGCGACGAGACGACCAGCACGGAGGCGAGGCACTCCGGCCAGCCGTCGTCGGTCAGCTTCGGTATGTGGTCGGACTCCTGAAGGAGAGCCGACCCCCAGCCATCCAGAACGGCCTGTACGGGATCGCTGCCGAACTCGCTCGCCTCACCGGCTGGACGTACTTCGACGCCCGCCAGTACAACCAGGCCCGCGCCTACTTCACCGAGGCCCTGCAACTCGCCAAGACCATCGACGACCGCCAGTTCATGGCCAACGTCCTCGCCTGCATGAGCTTGCAGGCCACCTACCAGGACAAGCCCGCGGACTCCCTCGCACTCGTAACCGCCGCCCAGGACCAGGCCCGCTCAGCCGCCGACACCACCCCACGGGTCCTGTCGATGCTGTCCATGCGGGAAGCCTTCGCCCATGCCACCCTCGGAAGCCAGGCCTCCACTCACCGGGCGATCACGGAAGCGCACAGCCAGTTCGAGCAGATCCAGGCGAGCGACCCGGACCCGTCGTGGGTGGCCTACTTCGACGAGCCGAAGCTCATCGTCGATACCGGCATTGCCCACGGCCGACTGGGCGAGGCAGCGACCGCTGAACCGTTGATCGCGGATGCTTTGCGCCGGGAAGCCCGCAACAATCAGCGAGGCCGCGCGTTTCACGCCTTCTGGCTGGCTCGCACGCAGCTGGACCAAGGCAAACTTGACCAGGCGTGCCACACCGCCACTCAAGCTCTGGAGCCCGCATCGGCGGTGGCTTCGGAGCGAGTGTCAGGCCACCTCAGGGAGTTCTACGACCAGTTGGCCCCACACAGGCAGAAGCCCGTAGCCCTGGCCTTCGAGGCCCGGCTACGGGAACTCCTCCCACCGGTCAGCGGATCGCTTCATCCATGAGCAGGTACAGGAGGCCGACAAGGGATCCGCTGCTCACGATCTCCCGACGGTCGATCATCCCTCGCACCTCGCTGAGGGGTATCCACTCGATGCGGTCGGACTCGTTCTTCTCCGTGGGCGGACCGTCGTAACTCGCGCCGTCCGCACGGAAGACGTGGTGCTGCGAGTCCGTGATCCCGTTGGCCGGCTCGGCGTAGATCAGGGGCTTGATGGGCCCAGGCCGCCAGCCGGTCTCCTCCAGGACTTCACGGGCCGCCGCCTCCTCAGGAGACTCGCCCTCCTCGACCAGGCCCATGGGCAACTCCCAGGCCCAGGAGTCCGTGATGAAGCGGTGCCGCCACATCATCAGCACCTCCTGGCGGTCGTTGACCACGGCGGCCACGGACAGGTGCCGCAGGCGAACGACGTGGTACTCCCACCTGCGCCCGTCAGGCTGCTGGACGTCGACCAGACACAGATTCACCCAAGGGTTGGTGTAGATCTGTCGCTCACCGTGGGTCTTCCACTCCATACCTGCGGCCCCTCTCGATCGGACTCCAGGATCTCAGACCGATCCGGAGGAGACCGCAAGTCCGACGCTTTTCGCGTCATCCTGACGAGATGGCCTGGATGACCCGCACTCATTCGGGCTGGAGCGGCCACGCCCCAGGCGGCGGCAAGGGTGATCTTCCTGGGCTGGGCGGCTCGTACACTGACGAAAATGGAGGACCACACGGCCACCGGGATCGGTGCACGTCCGGCGCCCGTCTTGCGGGAGTACGTCGACTCGTATGTCGGCTTCGACCTCCGCGGGCTCCCGACGGGGGTGCACTGCGGCCCGCCGAGCCGCGCGCTCACTGCGGTGATCAGCCTGTCAGATCCTTTGGAGGTGGCGGCGGGCGTTGACGACGGGTCACCGGTCACCCGATTCGGCAGCGTGGCCGGCGGTCTGATGTGCCGGTCCGTCGCGATTCACCACGACGGACGCCAGCAAGGTGTTACCAGCACGCCCAGGGCGTTCCGGAACTCCTCCAACTCACTGCCGCCTAGCAGGAAAAGGCGGATCAGGTGACCACCGATCCTGGGCTCCCCTCGGTCAGAGAGTCCCTGACCCGGCCCCGGCGCACGGATCCACCTGGGCACCGCCGTGTCGTACGCGACCCGGTGCGGTGATACGGCGCTGGCGGCCTCGGCGTACGCGGCGCAGAGCATGGTGGCTCGCCACACTGGCAACCTGACCGCCGCGTACATGTACGCCGAGCGCGGCGCGGCCGCGGCCCCCGCCGGCCTGGTCCGTGCGCAGATCCACGCCTGGGTGCTGCTGCTCACCCTCGCCCAGCAGGGCCGCGACCGGGATGCGGGCTCCCACCAGACAACGAGGACGACGGGTGCCGCCGCAACTGCCCCGAGGGCTAGTGCTTCTGCCCGATCCCCGGCGAAGTCCCGATCAACCCGGCCTGCGGCGACCTCCAGTCGTCGATGCGCGACTACGGGTGCGGCTCCTGCACCGTGTGCATCGGATGCCACTGCTGGGAGTAGCCCGCCCGCGGCCCGCCGCATCGTGTATGACGGACGGGCCATGCACGCGGCTGAAACAGGAAAGGGGCGGCACACCAGGTGACAATGCTGGATCTGGGGATCACCGGTCCCGCGCAGAGCGACTATCTGTACCACTTCACGGGGCGCGAGGGGCGGCGGCCCGATTTGGTACCGGACGTGATCCAGGGCATGAGCGCGCAGGAACGCCTGGACAGCATCCTCCGGGAGGGGCAGTTCCGTGCATTTCCGCCGTTCGGCGCGACCACCCCATGTGTTTGCTTCTCGGAGAGCCCGCCTGATCACCTCAAGTACCTCATCGGCACGCGCCGGTTCTCTCCCTGGGGCATCGTCACCCATCGATCCACACTTCTCACCTTCGGCGGAGGATCCGTCGCGTACGTCCCGGACTCCGTGTACGCCGAGTTCCAGCAGGCTGGGCTCGGGCACTGGAGCGTGCGTACGGCCGAGGGCTCGACCTGGATGCATGAACGCGAATGGCGACTGCCCCGGGCAAAGGGCTTCGCCGGGATCTCCAGCGTGCAGGCCATCCTCGTCGGCGACATCAGCTGGCGGCCCTCGCTCGTCGAGGTCGGCTGGGTGGACCGGTCGACAGGGGAGCCGGTGACCGGGGAAGAAACCAGTCCGTACGCCGAGCAGGTCTACGAGCTGCCCCGTCTGTGGCGTGAGTCGGCGATATGGGTCTGGGACGCCCGGGCGGAGGCTGTCGTACGGTACGGGCCCGGCACGCTGTCGCCAGCGGGCGAGTGTTCGGCGGCCTGCTCCCTTCTTCGGGTTCATGTACTGCCTTGCCAGCGCGGGCTTCGCGGCGGTCCCCCTACTGACATGGCACCGGAGAAACGGCCAGCACTCAGTCGGGCGCCGAAACCGGCCGCCCGGTCGAGGTGAACAGCAGGACCAGAGCCGGTCGTTCGACTTCGGATCCTTCCAGAGCGACAAGGCCCTGACCTGGCCAAGCCGGGGGTGGCACAGGAGCCGCTGCGTGTGCAGGCGCGCCACTGGATCACCAGCGTGGGCACGGCCGAGGCGCCTACTCGGTGTCGGGGGCGACCGTGCTGTCGTCGCCTGGCGTTTCGGAGCCGCTGGGCAGTGGGTCCGGTTCGGTGGATGCGTCGTTACGGGCGACAACCTGCTGCCACCGGGAGTCGGGGTCACCGACGATCTCGACACCGTCCACGGGCTTGGCCGAGGACAGGGTCTGACTGACCGTGGCGGCCGTGCCGCCCAGCGCCTTCACCGCGACGCTCCCCGCTTCCAGGTCCGAGGGGCTGAGCGTGCGGGATGCGGAACCCTCCCACTCGCCTGTGCCGACCGTGCCGTCGTCATAGGGCAGCACGGCCGTGCTGTTGATGATCTCCCAAGTGCCGCTCGAGGCGAATTTCCCGATGGGCATGATGTACGTGTGGTCAATTGCTAGGCGCGGGGACTCCTCGATCGCAGCCGGGGTTGCCTGCCCGTCTTCGACGAGGGCGCCGGACGCCTGCAGCGTCAGTGTCGGCGGGATGGGGGTCGTTGCGTTGGGGAGGAGCTCGTTCTTCCAGATGACGCTGACCACCGAGAGAGTGACCTCTCGCGGCTGATAACCGCCGTTCTCGTCTGACTCTGCTTCGGAGACGCTGATGGTGTCGCGTTCGGCCGTGACGCGGGCGACGACGACGGCGTCTGCGTAGGTGACCCATTCTGCGGGGGTGTCGGCAGGCACCCTGGGCTCGCCCTCCATCAGGGCTATGCCTGCCCCTTGGTCGGCCGAGGCTACGCCCCAGGCCACACCCCCCGCGATGGCCAGGGCCACGACTGCCGAAGCGGCCTTCATCCTGTTGGACAACCGCATGACTCCCCCTGGTCAGTAAGTAGCGTTGATGTTGCCGACGTTGGTCGGGCCCAGCGTGCTGAACTCAGACGGCCTAGTCATGCACCGCAACCTGTCGTCTCCGTTGCTGAGAGCGGGCGACGCTCGATTGCCGTGGGTGAGGCCAACAGCATGGCCGGTCTCGTGACACGCTGTCGACTGGGTCGGGCCGGCCGTCGACCACCGTGCGTAGTGCTGATCGCACCGGCGCGCGCTGACCGCGTCGTTGCACCAGGTCATGCCGATGTTCCCGGACGGAACCGGTTTATTCCCCTGATAGATGATGTCGGTTTCCGCGCTGCCGCTGGTGACGGCGCTGCTGGAAAAACTCACCGTCAGGTCGGTGCCGGCATAGCTGCCGTTCAGGGTTGCCGCAATGCTTGCTTTGCCGTAAGTGTTGAGGCTGCTTTCCCGGAACACGGTCAGTGTTGAGTTGTCGGTCTGGCAGAAGAACCCTTCGCTCACGGCGGAGTCGTGGCAGGCGACATCGTATGCGCCCGTCGGATACATGTTGTCCGTGACAATGACGGCAGACGCCGTTCCAGTCGTAGCTGCTAGCGCTCCTACGGCACATACAAACGCTGTACGCGACATGCGTCTAAGACGCGAAGAAGCCATCTCAACCCCCACATAGAATGGAACGCAATTACTGCACTGCTTTACGCAAACAGATGCGCGGAATCTTCAATCTTCGACTGAGCTCAGCCGTCCACTCGCGACGCCGTTCTGGGGCATGCTCAGCCAGGGCGGCTTCAGTAGGCACTCCTCAGTGGCTGATCACCCCGGTGCCTGGCGTGCATAGATCCCCTCCAATGCCCCCGTATGCACCAGCCACTGGCCACCCTTCCGCGGCACCGGCCGCTTCCACGCGGTGGAGATTCTAAGAGAATCAAAGGGAATTTAGATAGCCCCATAAGGCGCGCCAATCCGGACACACTAGTGCTTTACACGCCGCTTTTTCATTGCGTCAACTATTGCGGGCGACGAAAACGCGCCACCTCCGCGCAATTGGAATGGCCAGTTCCGTGCACTAGAGCTTATCGGCCAGCTGAATGGCCATTTCTCCCTCTCCTGCTTTGTTCCGGCTTGGCTGGCTGCGCGATCCGCCCGGGCCCTGCCCCATCCCGGCCCACGGACCGGCGTGATGGTGTGATTTAACCGCCCATCGGGTGAGCCGGCCACGGAACGCCGAGCGGCGCGGAGTCGGGCCGTCTACGAAGATCACAACCAGTTCGCGATCTTCGGAAGGAAGCCCTGTGCGCCCCACCCGCGCTGCCACCGCGGCCGCCGTGCTCTGTGCCCTCGCCGCGTTGTTCAACCCCACTACTGCGCACGCCGCCGACCCGGGCGACATGATCGCCCTGCCGGTCCGCGACGCCCTGGCGGCACTGCCCATCCAGGAGGAGAGCCGCGCCGGCTACAGCCGCGACAAGTACCGGCACTGGATCGACGCCGACCGCGACGGCTGCAGTACCAGGAACGAGGTCCTCCTCGAGGAAGCCGTCACCGCTCCTGAACAGGGCGCCAACTGCACCCTGCGCGGCGGCTCCTGGTACTCCCCCTACGATGACGCCACCTTCACCCAGGCCCGCGCCCTCGCCATCGACCACCTGGTCCCGCTCGCCGAGTCCTGGGACTCTGGCGCCTCCGCCTGGACCACGCAGGAACGCACCGCCTACGCCAACGACCTCGACGACGCCCGCGCACTGATCGCGGTCTCCGCCACCTCTAGTGGAGTGCGCGTGGGTTCCCACAGTTCTTCGTGAGGGTACGACGTCCGATTGCAGCACGTGGACGGCCTGGTTGTTGGCTTCACTCGTTGGTGTGAACTCTCAGCAATAACTCGCGGATTCTGCGAGTGGTTGCCGTAATTTGCGGTTCCGTGGCCGATTCCGAAAGTCGTGTGCTGACCCTGGTGGGTTCGCCTGCGGGCTCACCGGCGATGACGGACGAAGACGTGCTGCCGGTCGAGACCGGGCTGGCGGACGTCGTCACGCTCCAGCGCCGCGGCTCAGTCACCGTTCCGGTTGATCTCGATCCGCCGAAGCGAGACCACCACCAACGGCAGGAGCATCGCCACCGCCGCCACCCCGCCGCCGGTGACGGCGACCGTCGCCGTTCCGAACGCCGCAGCGAGGAAGGGGGTGGACAACTGGCCGACGGGAACGGGCACGAAGGACCAGAACTCGTCGTGGGCGCCGACCCGGGACAGCAGCCGTTCCGGGATGTGGGTGTTGTTGACGGTCTCCCACACGACGGTGAAGAACTCGGCGACCACGCCCGCCACGAAGGCCGCAGCCGCCAGCCAGAGGGTGTTCGCGCCGACGCCGAGCAGGATCAGCGGCAGCGCGCCCAGCGACATCGAGGCCAGCGCCGGCCCCATCGGCCGTCGCACCGTCACCTTCACCATCACCACGCCGGCCGTCAGCGCCCCGACACCGCGGGCGCTCAGCACGAGTCCCCAACCCTCGGCACCGATGGTGCCGTTGGCGATCACCGGGCCAAGGATCTGCCAGACACCCCTGTTGAGGGCGTTGAAGACAGCGAACGCCAGCGTCACCGACCAAATCCACGACTGTGAGCTGAAGTAGCTCCAGCCCTCCCGTAGTTCACCGAGCATCGTCGGGCCGCCCTCGGTACGCGGCAGCAGGTCCGGCAACGACACCCGGGCGAAGCACGCGGCCGCCAGGAGGAAGGAGACCGCGTCCGCCGCGATCGCCCAGCCTCCGCCCACGGAGGCGGTCAACAGGCCGGCCGCTGTCGGACCGAGGATCTGCGCAGCGTTCCTGACGGACGCCAGCAGCGAGCTGGCTCGCTGGATGCCGCGTCCTGCCGTCAGGTTCGCGACGATGCCGCGCAGCGCGGGCCTGGTCAGTCCCTGGAAGATGCCGTTGAGGCCCGACAGCGGCAGCAACAACGCCGGGTGCTGGTGCGTCAGGAGGACGAGCGCTACTCCGGCCTGGGTGAGGCCGGCGCCCAGGCTGGTGAGGCGCAGGACGGTGTCGCGCCGGTAGCGGTCGGCGATACCGCCGCCGAGGAGGAGCGTCGCGAGCATCGGGACCAGGGCCGCGGTGGTGACCGCGGACAGCCAGCCCGCACTGCCGGTGGCCTCCAGGACGCCGAAGGCCAGGGCGACCGGCGCCATGGCGCTGCCGGCCATGGAGATCGACTGACCGGCCAGGAACCATCGAAAGGCGGGTGAGCGGAGCGGCTGCCCGGGCGCGGGGCCAGTACGAGATGCCGGCAGTGCGTCCCCCGACGGTTCACGATCTGGGCTCTCTGACGCATCTGTTGCAGGCACAACGGGCCACCGTGCCAGCGCATGCTGGACGTCTCAAGTGGTTTTCGCACAGCGGTCGCGCCGCTCGGAGGAGCGGCTCCCAGAAACCGAACGGTTCTAGAGCCTGTCTGACGGATTCTGGGCTCGGCGCTCCTGGCATAGCTGCGTGACTGGGCGGCACCATGTTGGCCGGACAGTCACGCGAGCGATGGCCACCGGTCAGCGGCCCACTCCAGCCATCCTGACCATCCAGGAGGCGGACCTCCTACCTCGTGTCCGTCAAGTTCCGTGGCATCGGGCTCCTCGAACAGCGTCCTCCAGTGCGAGAGGTCCATCTCGCTCATCATGAAGGTCTGATCAGGGGTGGTCGACTGGCGATGGGTGATCCGAGCAAGTTGGGTCTCGTGGTCCACCGGCACGTATACGAGTTGGCAGGACGCGCCCGCAGACTTCACCAACCAGCGGATCGCGGACCTCTCGTCACGAGACCAGCATCCGAAATCCAGGATCACGTTCGTTCCCAGTTTCAGCGCCTCCAGCCCCAGCCAGAGCAGCCGTCCTTCCAGCACATCGCGCTTCCCGGCCGGCTGCGGATCGCCGAACAGCGGGAGCATCCACTCATCAGGTGTCAGCCGCAGCGCGCTGTGCTCCTTGGCCAGTTGTCGCGCTCTCGTGGTCTTTCCGGCCCCGGGCAGGCCGACCGTCAGGAACAACGTCGTCACGCCCGGATCTTGTCACGACGGCCAAGTGATCACGGCCTGAGGCAAAGGCGGATCGAGGCCGCGGTAGGCAGACCGAATTGGCCACAAGATCCGCCGGACAGGCTCTGGCTGGAACCCGCACGTCAGCCTCTCCAGATACGGAGCCAGCGTGCGGGTTCTTGGCGGCACAGCTCCGGGATTCTGCGAACTCACGCGCTTCCAACCGGTCCAAGTCCGATCAGGACCCCGCCACCTGGCAGTCCCCGGCCCACGGGTACCGCTGCACGTACGCCACCGACTGGATCACCGTCAAGACCCGCTGGGGCCTCACCATCGATCCTGCCGAACAGGCCGCCCTCACCGACACCCTGGACGGCTGCCCGAACACACCCATCGACGTCACCCTCGCCCGCTGAGACGACAGCGGCCGGGCCCGCCGCTACGGGGGGAAGCGACGGGCCCGACCAGCCCCCACACTCCCACACTCACCGACCCGGCAAGCACGCTGCCCTCGATGTAGGCGCAGCCACCTCGGGTGGAGGTCATCCGGATCTACATCGGCTGAGCGGGAAGGCTTCGCCAGCGCAGCCGTCGGCTGAGTCGGGAGACTCGGTGGGCAAGCTCCCGCCTTGCCTGGGCAAGCCCTGCTGCTTCGGGGTGGCAAGCCGGTCCCACCGGTCTCGGCCGTGGTGCCAGCCCGGGGTGGTCAGGTGCGGGTGACGGTGAAGCCGGTGTTGTTCAGGGCGCGGGTCCACACGTCGCGGTCGAACCACTTGGTGATGTCCGGCTGCATCTCGGTGAGGGTGCGCATGCGGGCCTGCCAGTCGTGGCCGGTGGGGCCGCGGTTGCCGTCGCATCCCTCGCAGCCGTCTTCTCCGTGGAGGTGGCTGGCCATCCATGCGCTGACGGCGACGTTGAGGATGACGGCGTACAGGTCTCCGCCGGTCCGGGCCAGGGCGTCTGGCACGCCGGCGAGGATCAGAGCCAGCTCGGGGTTGTCCCGCGGCGGCAGGGGCGCTTGTCCGACCGCTTCGTCGGGGCTGCTGTCTTCGAACTCCCGCATGCTCTGGGCGAGGCTGTCGGCGAGCGCGGAGGCGTCGAAGTACCGCCAGGCGGATCGCACCTGGATGCCGAGCTGGGGAACCGACGAAATGCGGGCTCCTGAGGTGACGGAATGCGCGGAGGGTTAACCTCGCGCTTTCATAGGCGTGCTCGTCCACGTCTTGATCAAATAAGCGGAGAGTGCTCCTGACCTGCAACGATGGGACTTGCCTAGCCCGCATTCCGCATCTCGAAGGCCAGACAACAACCAGATCAGCACCGGGCGGCGGCCCGGCGCTGTAGCGGCGCGTCTCAACTCGAACACGTGCGTCATCCGCAACAGGATCGCGAGCGGGTCGACTCGATCTCGGTAGCCGCGGGTGCGGCGACGGCCGTCAAAGTTTCGTGCGGTGCGCGGTTGTCCAGTGCTGGCGGCTATGCATCGCTGCCTGGAGACGCCGGTTCAGCGCCGGATCACCGTCGAACGGGTCCACCCCCGCACCCACCACCACGGCCCTGGCAGCCATGTGCTGTGCCACTGACGGCGTGGTCAGTCGCTGCTCCAGCTCGGTCAGTTCATCGCGGCTGAGGTAGACCCCCGGCGAGATTTCCAGCCTCATCCGGTCGTCGGGGGACTGGTGCGCCGCCATCCACCAGCGCAGGCCGTCCTCCTGGCCCAACCGGGCGTAGTTCGCTGGGCCGGCCACCATCTCCCAGTAAGTGGGCTGGAACTCGGGTGGCACCAGCGACGACATCGCGTCGTTCAGCTCCGGCTTGTGTTTCCAGACGAACAGCAACTCCGTGTACGGCCGGTAGCCCACGCCTATTCCAGCCAACACCGGATCCTCTCATCGCTGTCCACCGATAGAGACGCCAACGTAACGCGACGCGTCAAAAGGATCAATCCCGGTCGCCGGCGGTCCGCCGACTCCGTCGGCGGACCGTCAAGAAAGATCGAGGTTAACGGCTGCCCGTACGACCGCCGCATGTTCGTCGGCGCTCTTGCCTTGCTGGTTCCCAGATTGGGAACGCGGAACATACTCGGGCATCTTGGCCGTTCGTCGTTGCGGTGGATATGAGAGTCGACGAGCACCTGGGCCGGCAGGAAGTTCTCGGCCCCGCGTGCCCGGCAAGCATCCCAGTGCGCCCTACATTTTCTCCATGAACGCGCTCACCTGGATTTCGGCAGCCGTCGCGTTGGCCAGTGCCGCAACGACAGCGTTCTTGGGCTACTGGCTTCAGCGGCGCATTGTCGCCGTCGAGCGGCTCAACTACATGGACCAGTACGGGGCATCGCTTGCCTGGGCAGCGTTCGACCTGCAAAGCCGCCTCTTCAACATCCTCGGCCGCACATACTTCGCCTTGTTCCTCGCGGAGGGAACAAAGGACGATACAGAACTCGCCCGGCGAAGCACCGTCTTTGTGATCGCCGAGTACCTGGGGTGGGTCGAAATCCTCCGGCGCGACGTGCAGTTTCTGGACCTCGGGCGCAGCGGCCCCAACCGCCGGGTCATAACACAGCTGTCCCAGATCGGTCAGACTTTCCATAAATCCTTTGCTCAGCATGACGAGCTACGGCTGTTCCGCATTCAGCAGCGCGCCATCGGCAGTGTCATGATCCACCCGGACAGCGAGCCAGGCCGCCGACGCTGCTTGGACTATCCCGAGTTCTGCAGACGCCTCGACAGCGACGACCGCTTCGGGGTGTGGTTCTCTAAGTTGCTGCAGGATGTGGACGTGATCGCCGCAGATATCACCGCCTGCGAACCGCGCCTGCAATCATTGCAGCGGCAGCTGGTGGAGCTGATCGACCTGCTCGACCCGGACGCCGTACGGTTTCCGCAGTTCCACCGGAAGGTGTACGGCGATCGATGACCTAAGGGCAAACCCCCGGGCCCTAAGAACCCAGTTCGCTGGGAGACTCCACGCCCCTTCACGGGAGGCCCATCGTCTCGACTGCCGCGTTTCAGCAGGTCAGTGAATTCCGTCGATTGGCCGAGCTGGTTGGCCATCGCCTGGACGTTGCGCTCGATGGTGTCCTCCACCGTTGCGGGGGTGAAGGTGACGCCCCGGCGGGCCAGTTCGGCGAGGGTCTCGGCGACGGCTTCTTGGTTGATGGTCGTCAGCCGTACAGCCACTTTTCCCAGGCTTTGCGGCCGGTCAAGGCAGTGGCGGGGATGCCCAGTTCGGTCAGCGCGCCGGGGTACACGCGCTCGTAGGCCGTGTTGTAGGCG
Source organism: Streptomyces sp. NBC_01352 (assembly GCF_036237295.1). Taxonomy (NCBI): domain Bacteria; kingdom Bacillati; phylum Actinomycetota; class Actinomycetes; order Kitasatosporales; family Streptomycetaceae; genus Streptomyces; species Streptomyces sp. NBC_01352. Next base: position 11,217,264 of record NZ_CP108354.1, on the reverse strand, counting down.
CTGGCGAGGGCGGCGTCGCCGAGCAGCCACGGCGCGGGGGCGTGGTCGAGGTCGAGCACGGCGAAGGCGCCTTCGTAGCGGATGTGGCCGTGGAGGAGGCCGCGCTCGAGGAGGGTGTGCCAGCCGCGCCCGACGTGCTCGATCTCGGTCATGCCCTTGGCGGTGTCGATGACGGAAGCGACGTCGAACCGGCGGGGCGGGATGCGGGAATAGAGCTTCGCGATCATCCAGGGCAGGCCCAAGATCCGAAAGAGGTGTGTGCGATGGGCGCCGCCCGTGGAGACGTTGTAGAGCGGTCCGGCCGGTCCGTTGATGACGCTGAGGGAGATTTCTGGTTCCTCGGCAAGGTGGTGGCGGAGGAACGCGGCGAGCTGCTCGGGCTTGGCGGTGAGCAGTTCGCGGGTGGCGCGGGGTATCCAGCTGGGGCCGCGCGACGCCTCGGACCGGTCGAAGTCGCCCCAGACCTTATCGACGGCGTGCACGATGGCGTCGGTACGCACCCAGGCGGCGCTCTCGCTGGCGGCCCAGTGGTGCTCTTGCTGGCGGTTGTAGAGGTTGAAATGCGGCGACTGCGGCGCACGGGCCTGGAGCTGGGTGGTGGCCGCGCGCACCCGATCGCTGATCTCGTGCTCGGGCCAGGCCCGCTGGAGTTGGGTGATGGCGGCGACGGTGGCGTCGAGCGCGGCGCGGTCGGCATCGAAGGCGCGCAGGACATCCACCCGATCGATGCCGGGTGCGTCACTGCCCGCTGCGGGGGCTTCTGGCCGTTCGCCGTGCAAGGTCAGGGTGATCTGTGGGCGGTGGCGGCTGGTGGCCTCGAACGGCTGCAGGGCTTGCTCGACGGCGTCGGGGGTGGCGCTCCAGCCGCGCGCACAAAGACCGTCGTCGCGGTGCGCGGTCAGGATGCCGTCGCTTTGCCACGTCGCTGCCCAGGTGCCGCCCGGCCGGTCGAGGTGGACGGGCCGGCGCGCGAGGTCGGCTTCAAGTCGCTGAAGGTCGCCGCGGCGCCGGGCCCGGGCGAGCAGGCTCGGCGCGGGGCGCAGCACACCCGCCAGGAGCTCTTCGTCGAGCGGATACTCTGCGCGCTCCCTGTGCCATTCGTGCAGGAGGTCTCGTGCCTGGGTGATGCGGTGTGCGGCCTGTTGGGCTGCGTCGCGAAGTTCGTCGCCGTCGAGGTGGTCCTCGACGGCGGCCGCCGCGTGCTGGCCGGCTGCGGCTACCACCTGGTCCCATTGGTACAGCTCCTCGGTGGCCTGGTGCCACAGGTAGCCCTCGCGGGCGGACGTGTCCGACTCCTGGGCGGTGGTGAGGGACCGTACGATCTGGGCGCGTTCGGCGGGCGGCTGGCCGCGGCCGCGGCGTACGGCGAACTGCAGCAGGATCGAGGTGAGGCGGCGGGCGAGGTGCGTGGGCCGGGGGCGGCCGTCCTTATTGCCGACATCCAGGTCGGCCATCCCGACCACCCAGCCCTGTTGATGGCGCTTCTTGAAATCGGCTCTGGCCGCAGTTTCGTGAGCGACCCGATCTTGGTGGGTTGCCTGCGAGGCCAGCACGAGCTGCCTGGATACTTGCCTGATGGAGGTTTCTAGGGGTTCCTGGGTCAACACCACGCACGGTTGGTCCAGCGTCGTCGATCTGGACCATCTGGCATCTATCCGACAAGCTCCAGAGAAGTTCGCACCAGGTGGCCCGTGGCATCTTCTCCTTGAGGTGCTTGCATACGCCGCTGACGAAGCATCAAGCAGGGGCGGCGGACGCTGTCTCGTCACCCTCTATCCGGATGGCTCCTTGTCCGTGGCGGATGACGGGCGGGGCACTGATACCCGTACAGACGAGCACGGCCAGATCGTCAAGAAGCCGGTCATGGCATCAAAGGATCTTCGGTTCTTCGACTTTCCGGAAGCGGAGCTGCTTCAGGACGGTCATCCGCGCCGGGGTATGTCTGTGGTTGCCGCGCTCAGCGAATGGCTCGTTCATACCAACCGCCGGCTCAATGGGGCCTGGACCCAGCGCTACGAGCACGGCATCCCGGCTACTGACCTGGAGCCTGTCGAGCCCGACGGCAGCACCGGAACACTCGTCCACTTCAGACCGAACGACCCCCTGCGTTCGCTGCGAGTGTCGGTAAAGGGCCAGTTGAAGCGTCTGGCCATGATGTGGCCGCATCTGGAGGTTCAGGTGGATGACCGAAGCAATACCGGAAGCTCATTGCTGGGTGAGGATGCGGGTCCGTAGGAGTTCGAACGAGGCCCAGCCATACATCGCTCGCTTGAGTGTTTTCACCCGGTTCACGTGTCCTTCGACGACGCCAGAACTCCACGGGAGGTGAGGCCGGCGGTGATGGCGTCGAGGTCCTGGCGGAGGAAGCCGGCGAAGCCCTGCATCGGCTTCCGTGCGTCCTCTTCGGCCTGGCGAATCCACTCCAGTAGCAGGTATCTGCGCCGGTGACGCAGAGATCGGCGAAGGCTCGGGCCAGGTCACAGGCGCAGGTGATGTCCGGGCAGGCGAGCCGGACCCCCAGCAGCCGCTTGCCTTGGCTCTCGGTGAGGATCTCACGGGGCCGCATGAATCCAGGAGGTGATCTTCCGCGGGCTGGGGATGTCGGCCCGGACCGGTTCGGCGGTGCCCGCCCGCAGTGCGGCGAGGTGTTTGCGGACGACCTGGCGGCTGCCCCGGTAGCCACGTACGGAGGCTGCATAAGTGGCTTGTTTTCGTTCGCCCTCGCCTTCACCACGCCGTCCGCGGCGCCCACGATCAGGCGGCCGCGACGATCGCCCGGCTGCGCGAGAACAGCCATAGCGGCGACTGCGCCTGCTACAGAGGCATCGTCAGGATCGGCCTGCCGGTTACGGCGGCATCAAGCGCGCCGTGGGTCGACGGCGAAACCCGCCACTCGCCAGCGATGGAACGCTCTCGTCACGGCCCGCAGGGGCAGGCACCTCGGGGTGAGGTCAGATCCGCCAGGAGCGGATGCGGTCGGCTGTGTCGTACCCGTCGGCGTGGCCGGCGTCGATGTCGCGGGCGAGGTCGATCAGCGCGCCGTACGGCGGGTCCAGGGCCTCGCCCGCTGCATTCATGTACGCCGTGACGATCGCGGCGCCGTACAGGGCGTTGCGGGCCGGGAGGGGGCGCAGCCGGATGACGGCGTGCATCAGGGCCGCCGCACGCCAGACGTTGTCGACGGCGACGCCGACCTGGGGGGTGTTGACGCGGTGGCGGGCGACTGCGGCCACCAGGTTGGAGAAGTCATGGACCGAGGGGTGCTTGGGCAGCACTTCCGCCTGGCGCTCCAGCAGCCAGCGGATGTCGATGTGGAGGTCCATGGTCAGGCAGCAGCCCGTCCGGGGGCATCCAGTCGGGCCGGGGCATCGTCGGGGAAGGCCTCGTCGAACGCGGCCGCGTTGTCGGCGACGAACGAGCGGAAGACGTCGGCGGCGCTGTCCAGGCGGGGGTCGCGGACCGCGTTATGCGCGGCCTCGGTGATGAGCGCGGTGACCGTGGTGCCCTCAGCTTCCGCACGTTCCTGCAGCTGCGCGTGGAGCTCTTCGGGGACCCGGATCGTCACTGACTTCGACATGATTCGACCGTACAGCAAGGCGTACAGCAGGTGGGTCGGTATGGCGGAACCGAACTCGGAGGAGGTGTCTTTCCACTCGGTCCCGGCGCCCTCACCAGACAGGAGCGGCGCTCGCTGCCCGAGCTGGCTCCTGTCGCTCTTTCCACGCGTCCGCGCTCGTGATCTGCCGAGTGCAGTGGATCAAGGGGGTCGGAGGCCGGTGGACAAGGCACGCCTGAACCAGAACGGCCCAAGCAGCGCTTCGGCGAGGTCCGGGCGCCCGGCCGACAGCGCCCGCACTGCGCGTAGGCAGGCCCGAGCATCACCACCAGGTCCTCGTCCGCGTACTCGTGCAGCACCGGCCCGGACACGACCGGCACCGAGGCCGCCGGCTTGGGCGTGCGCGACGGACACCAGACGGCAAGCCTCGCCCACCCGCCCGCGTTCTGCGCGAGCAGCGTGAATGCGCAGCGGCGCCTGCGCCACGTGCGCGCCGCCGCGCACCGGCGTCCGGGTCCGGGCACGCCGCGGCGTGGGCGGCTCAAGCGGAGCGACCCCGATGTCCACTCCGAAGCCGGGCCGTATCCCGGCGGCCGCGGCGGGATGGGCGAAACGGACCGTGTCGGCGACCGTGTCCCGGTCGGTCAGCGCCAGCGTCGTCATGCCCCGCTCGGCTGCGCGCTGTGCCAGGGCGCCGGGCAGGGATGCGCCGTGCCGGGCCGAGTAGCCGGACGCGGTGTGCAGATGCTGACGGGCTTTCCTCAGCAGACTCACTGGGCACCCTTGCCACTTACCCGGCCCCCGGCACGTGGGCGGGCTGGGGTGTCCGTAAGCCGAACCCATGCGCCGGCTAGGCCAGTCGGCCGGGGCGAGGCTACCGATCCAGATGCCCAAGCAACGCATGTCTCGAATCCCACAGTTGTCGCCGACGAGCTGCATGGCGGCCGCCGAGGCCCGCCAGCCCCCAGCCGCCCGGCGACGCCCGCCCCGCCAGCGCACCCTGCCCGCCCCCGTTCCCCGCGCGGACCGCCCCCGGCGCCGACCGCGCCTGGGGGGAGCCAATGTGACGCGCAACACTATTGACCAGCATGATCAACCAACACATGATCCTCACAGCTTCATGTAAAGAAAATCTAAGGGGAGGACCGGTGGGGGCGTGTTTACGCAAACACGGCACGGTTGGCGTCATGCGATGGGGAGTTGGGCGGTAGTCGTCACGCTCCTGGGGGGTGCGGTGGTGGGGGCTGGATCGACTCCAGCCCTCGCTGATGACGGGGTGGCCGCAGTAGCGGCTGACAGCACGCCGGAGTCGGAGTCGAGTGTTCTCGCATCGGAGACCGGTGAGCGAGTGGCCGTGGACGCTTCGACCACCGAGTCGTCCCAGGTGTTCGCCAACCCGGACGGCACCTTCACTCAGGAGATGAACGCGGCTCCGGTCCGTGCCCGGAAGGACGACGGCACTTGGGCCTCTATCGACACCACTCTCGTGCGCGAGGCCGACGGCTCAGTGCGGGCGAAGAATACGACGGCCGATCTCGTCTTCTCAGGTGGCGGCAGCGGGGACGGACTGGTCACGCTGGAGGACGAGGGGCGCGAGCTGCAGCTCGGCTGGCCGACCGCGCTTCCCGAGCCCCGGCTCGACGGCGACACCGCCACCTACCCTGGAGTTCTTCCGGACGTCGATCTGAAACTGACCGCGCTGAGCTCCGGTTACACCTCGGTGCTCGTGGTCAAGACCGCGGAGGCGGCCCAGAATCCGGCGCTCGCAACGATCAGGATGACCCTCTCCGCCGGCGGCCTGGATATCGCCCCGACGGCCGACGGCGGCTTCGTCGCGCGCGACGGCGACGGCACCCCGGTCTTCGACAGTCCCGCGGGACGGATGTGGGACTCGGCCGGTGACACACCGGACACTGGCACCTCCACGACCGGCGTCACCACGCAACTCGCCCGCACTGCCTCTTCGGCAGAGGCCGAGGATGTGCCGGAGGCGGACCCGCTTCCCGCTGCTGGGGGCGAGCTGGCCCCTTCGGAGGGTCCCGGCAGCGGTGACGCGGCGGCCGAGCTTCCGCTCAAGGTCACCGGCACCACCCTGGAGATCACGCCCGATCCGGCGCTGCTGCGCGGCGAGGACACCGTCTTCCCGCTCTACATCGACCCGCCGACCAAGGGCATCGCGCTGGGCGACTGGACGGCGCTGGCCTCCAACGGCACCAAGTACTGGGAGTTCGACGGCGACAAGGGCGTGGGGCGCTGCTCCAACTACGCCGGCTACCTCTGCGCCAACACCCCGTACACCCAGCGCATGTACTTCGAGTACCCGCTCTCGTCGATCCACGGCAAGAAGGTCCTGGACGCGACGATGGAGGTGTACCAGCTGTGGACGTTCACCTGCGATCCGCACTGGTATGACCTCAGCCACGTCAACAAGGGCATCTCCTCCAGCACCACCTGGTCGACCCGCCCCACCGCGGACGACCTGATGGGCGACCGGAACGTGGCCTACGGGCGGGGCACCCTGTGCAGCCCGTCGCAGCCGGCGAACTGGGTGCGCTTCAGTGACAACGTGGGCGAGGAGACGAACGAGAACCTGACCACGACCCTCGCCTCCCATGCCGCGAACAAGTCGGCGCAGATCACCTTCTCGCTGACCGCGCACGATGAGTCCGACGCAGCCGCCTGGGCGCGGTTCCGCAACGACGCGAAGCTGTCGGTGACCTACGTCTCCTACCCGGACAAGCCGACGTCGTACGGCGTACGGCAGGGCACCACCGGGCGGGCCTGCAACGCCTCCACGCTGCCCTTCGCCACCAGCGACACTTCGCCGAAGATGCTGGCCACGGTGCAGTCGGCCGACGGCTCCAACTCCCAGCTGCGCGCCATGTTCGAGGTGTGGAAGGCGGACGGCTCCAGCCGCGCCTGGTACGCGGCCTCTCCGGACGGTGCCTGGGTGGCCGACAACGCCAGCCGCGACGCGTCCACCAGCACGCTGCCGGCGCAGACGGACTACCGGATGCGGGTCAAAACGCAGGCGTACTACATGACGGACCGTGGCGCCAGTGGTGTCCTGGACTCGTCCTGGTCTTCCTGGTGCTACTTCCGGGTCGACACCGACTCGCCGCCGCCTCCTGTGGTGTCCAGCGCGGACGGCGTCTACGAGCCGGCCGAGACCGCCCCGGCCGCGGGCGGCGTGGGCACGCCGGGCAGGTTCACCTTCACCCCCGCAGACACCAACACCACCACGGCCGGCATCCAGTCCGACGTCGTCAGCTTCAGGTGGAAGCTGAACAGCGGAGCGCTCTCCCCTCCGATCACCGTCGCCAAGGGCACGGCCACCACCCAGACGATCACGCCCAACCAGGCCGGTGAGAACACCATCCAGGTCTTCGCCTACGACGCGGCCAGCCACAGCTCGCTCACCGGCTACTACAGCTTCCTGGTCAAGGGTGCCGAGCAGCCCTCGGGGATCTGGCACCTGGACAATGCCCTCACCGACTCCACCACCGCCACCCAGCACCCGCTGACCTCCTCCGGGGCCACCTGGGACACCCTGGCCCGCAACGGTTCCGGCGCGGCGAAGCTCAACGGCACGAGCGCCTACCTCTCCACCTCCGGTGCGGTCCTGGACACCACCAAGTCCTTCACCGTCTCGGCCTGGGCGCGTCTGGCCAAGAAAGACGTCAACTACACCGTCCTGTCCCAGGCGGGCACGAACGCCTCCGGGTTCCAGCTGTACTACTCCACGGCCTACAACGCCTGGATCTTCAACCGCCACGAGACGGACGTCACCAGTCCCGCGATCGTCCGCTCGATCGGCACCAAGCCGCCGGTCCTGAACGCCTGGACTCACCTGGCGGGCGTCTATGACGCAGCGGCGCAGACCCTTCAGCTCTACGTCAACGGCGTCCCGCAGGGTGCTCCGGTACCGTTCACCGTCACCCCGTGGAAGGCGTCCGGAGGGCTGCAGGTCGGACGGCTGTGGCACGCCGCGGCGGGCAAGGAGAACTTCGCCGGAACCATCGACGAGGTGCAGGTCTGGTCCCGAGCGCTCGCGGACACCGAAGTCGCCCACGAGGCCTGGCTGGAGGACGAGGACCTCAGCGACGGCACGGCCGGCGACCCGGTCCCGGCGCTCGTCGCCAAGTGGGACGCCACGGACATGGCCAACGCGACCGGCACCACGGTGAAGGACACCAGCGGCTTCGGCCGGAACCTCACCCTCAACGGGGCCGCTCTCACCCAGTTCACCACCGGCGACCCGGACATCGGCGAAGAGGTCACCACCACCCAGGCGATGACCCTGAACGGCACCAGCGCGTATGCCACCGCCACCGGTCCGGTAGTCGACGACTCCGGCTCGTTCACCGCGACCGCCTGGGTGACACTGGACCCCGCCAAGCTCGCCGACACCAGCAAGTCGTACGCGGTGCAGGTCTTCGGACAGTCCGGGGCCAGCCAGTCTGCCTGGGGTGTCTGGTATGAGCAGCCGGCCGGCAGCACCCAGGGGCGGTGGACGTTCGGCCGCCCCGACAAGGACGGGACCGGAGCGGCCTGGACCACGAGCGTGTCCGACGCCCTCACGACGGCCCAGCTGGGGGTCCCGGTCATGCTGACGGTTGTCTACGACGCCCAGGCGGAAGTCGATGACCAGGACACTTCCAAGCTCGGCGGCCTCAAGCTGTACGTCGACAGCGCCCGGATGGGCGACGAGTACGGCGTGCCCTACACCGCCCCCTGGCAGGGCAGCGGAGCGTTTGAGGTCGGCCGCGCGAAGATCAACGGCGCTCCCGCGCGCTACTTCCCCGGCAAGATCGACAGCGTCCGCGTCTGGGCCGGAGCCACCTCCACCGACACGATCGCCAACCGGCGCAACACCGAGCAGCAGTAGAAGCGGGGCGGGACAGGGCGGGCCCTGTTGCCCGTCCTGTCCCGCTCTTCCTCTCCTCTGCTCGAAACCACTCGTCGGCGTCTCCGCGGACCCGCCGATGACATCCAGCGTTCTCGGGCGCCGACGCCGCCCGAGCGCCTCCTGCCCACATCCGAGAACCGGGAAATCACCGTGTCTTCATCCCCCTTCCGCTCACGCCTGCCAGGGGCGGTCATACGCCGCTGGCTCGGCCGTGGCGCGCTCGTCGTCTCCCTCTCCGTCCTACCCCAAGTCGTGGTGCCCTCGGGCTACGACTTCGCCGCCGAGGCCCAGACCCCGGCAGCCCGCAAGCCGCTGGAGGACCGGCCCGACGCGAAGATCGACAAGGTAGGCGTGCTCAAGCCCGGCACGTCCAAGGCCCCGAAGGACAAGGCCGCCACCGCCGCCCGCAAGACCCGCGACCGGCTGAAGAAGGCCGCGTGGCCCACGTCCGGGAAAGCCACCACCGAAGTCCCGGCGACCGGCGGGGCCGCAGTCACCGTCGGCGGGCTCGGCGTGAAGCTGGCCCAGCAGCCCGCCGCCCCGGCGCCCAAGCCGGCGAGGAGCAAGAAAGCGGCCAAGGCCACCGGTCCGGCTGAAAAGGTGGCGATCAGCGTCCATCCCCAGTCGGCTGCGAAGAAGGCTGGCGTCAACGGCGTCCTGCTGACCGTCGACCCGGCGAAGTCCGCATCCAAAAACGCCGCGGGTGACACCGACAAGCTCCGCGTCTCCCTGGACTACTCCTCGTTCAACGACGTCTACGGCGGCAACTTCGGCCCCCGCCTGAGCCTGGTGACCCTCCCGGCGTGTGCGCTGACCACACCGCAGAAGAAGTCCTGCCGCACCCAGCGCCCCGTGGCGGGCGCGGACAACGACGCGGAGTCCCAGACCCTGACGGGCACCGTCTCCGCCCGCACCCTGACAGCCGGCACCCCGATGCTGCTCGCGGCGGCGGCCGACAGTTCGGGCGGCGGCAGCGACTACAGCGCCACCCCACTGTCCCCGACCGCCACCTGGGAGGCCGGCGGCAGCACGGGTGACTTCACCTGGAACTACCCGCTGCGGGTTCCCCCGGCGACGGCAGGCCCGTCCCCGAACCTGTCGATCTCCTACAACTCCGCCTCGGTCGACGGCCGCACGGCCGGGGAGAACAACCAGACCTCGGTGATCGGTGAAGGTTTCTCGATCACCGAGTCCTACGTCGAGCGCAAGTACGGCGCCTGCAAGGACGACGGCCAGTCCGGCAAGGGCGACCTGTGCTGGAAGTACGCCAACGCCACCCTGGTCCTCAATGGCAAGGCGGTGGAGCTGGTCAACACCTGCGCCGACAAGGCGGCCTGCGACACCGCCGCCCTGTCCGAGGCCTCCGGCGGTTCGTGGAAGGTGAAGAACGAGGACGGCTCCCGCGTCGAGCACCTGACCGGCGCCACCGGCAACGGGGACAACAATGGCGAGTACTGGAAGGTGACGGACGCGTCCGGTATCCAGTATGTCTTCGGCAAGCACCGGATGCCCGGCTGGAGTGACAAGGGAACGACCGACACCGCCGACGACGACCCGTCAACCAACTCCGGGTGGACCGTCCCGGTCTTCGGTGACGACTCCGGCGAACCCTGCTACAAGTCCACCGGCTTCGCCGACTCCTCCTGCTACCAGGCCTGGCGCTGGAACCTGGACTACGTCGTGGACCCCCACGGCAACGCCGCCACCTACTGGTACGGCCGGGAGACGAACTACTACTCCAAGAACGCCGACACCACGGTAAACGGCACCGCCTACACCCGCGGCGGCTACCTCAACCGCATCGACTACGGCCTGCGCAGCGACCTGATCTACTCCAAGCCGGCCGCCCAGCAGGTCCGCTTCACCTACGCCGAGCGCTGCGTCGTCTCCGGCGGCTGCTCCAGCCTGACCGCGGACACCAAGGCCAACTGGCCCGACGTGCCCTTCGACATGATCTGCGCGTCCGGCACCAAGTGCACCACCCAGATCGGCCCGGCCTTCTTCACCCGCAAGCGCCTCACCGACGTCACCACTTCGGTGTGGACCGGCACCGGCACCACCCAGCGGGATGTGGACGCCTGGCACCTGGAGCAGAACTTCCCCGACACCGGTGACGCCTCCTCGGCGAGCCTGTGGCTGAAGTCCATCCAGAACACCGGCAAGGCCAACACCACCGCGGCCGCCATGCCGCCGATCGTCTTCGGCGGCATCCAGCTGTCCAACCACGTCGAGGGCAGCGGCCCGGACACCCTGCGCTACATCAAGTGGCGCGTGCGCACCATCAAGTCCGAAACCGGCTCGACCCTCACCGTCAACTACTCCGACCCAGACTGCATCTGGGGCACCAGCATGCCGGCGGACATCGACAAGAACACCCGCCGCTGCTACCCGGTCAAGTGGTCCCAGTCCGGGGCGGCCCCCGTCACCGACTGGTTCCACAAGTACGTGGTCACCTCCGTCTTCCAGGACGACCCCTACGGCCACGGCGACACCGGCGAGAAGTACTACGACTACCAGGACGGCGGCGGCTGGGCCTACGCCGACGACGAGGGCATCACCAAAGCCTCCAACCGCACCTGGTCGCAGTGGCGCGGCTACGGCAAGGTCGTGGAAACCTCCGGCGACTCCGAGGGCCCGCGCTCCAAGAAGTCCACGCTCTACATGCGCGGCCTGAACGGCGAGAAGGAACTCGACGGCACCGCCCGCGTGGAGAAGGTCACCGACTCCACCGGCACTGCCATCGACGACTCCCGCCAGTACGCGGGCTTCGTCCGCGAGACCATCGTCTACAACGGCACCGCAGAAGTTAGCGGCACCATCAACACCCCCTGGTCCCACAAAACCGGCAGCCACACCTACAGCTGGGGCACCACCGACTCCTGGATCGTCCAGGCCGGCCAGACCGCCACCCGCACCAAGACGTCCACCGGTACCCGTACAGTCGCTCAGAAGATCACGTATGACACCACGTACGGCATGCCGATCACCGTGGAGGACAGCGGCGACGCCGCCAAGACCGGCGACGAGTCGTGCGTCAAAACCAGCTACGCCCGCAACACCTCAGCCTGGCTGGTCAACACAATCTCCCGCACCGAGACCTACGCGGTCCCCTGCGCGACTGCACCGGTGATCCCCGACGACGTCATTTCCGACGTTACCGCCGCCTACGACAACCAGGCGGTCGGCGCGGCACCCAGCAAGGGCGAGATCACTGCCTCCTACCGGGTCTCAAGCTACAGCCCGCTCGACAAGTCGCCCGTCTACCAGAAGGTACTCGGAGCCACGTTCGACAAGCTGGGCCGCCCGCTCTCCGAGACCGACGCCGTGGGCCGCACGAGCTCAACCACCTATGTCCCCGATGACACCGGCTACGGCCCGATGACGTCCAAGACCTCGACCGACGCCAAGCTGTACACGTCCACCACCGAGGTGGACCCGGCCTGGGGTGCGGCGACTAAGACCACCGATGCCAACGGCAATTTCACCGAGTGGTCCTTCGACGCGCTCGGCCGCCTGGTCTCGGTCTGGAAGCCGGACCGCGCCCGTGGTCTCGGTGACGCTGCCAGCATCGTCTACGCCTACAGCGTCAACAACGATAAGGAGACCTGGGTCCGCACCGACGCCCTCAAGGCCGACGGACAGACCTACAACAGCTCCTACGAGATCCTCGACAGCCTGCTGCGGTCCCGCCAGAAGCAGACTCCCGCCCCGGGCGGCGGCCGGGTGATCTCGGAGACCCTGTACGACGACCGCGGCCTGGCCTACATCTCCAACGCCCAGGTCCACGACAACAACGCGCCCTCGGGCACGCTTGCCAACACCTTCCCCGGCTCCGTCCCCGCCTCCACGGAGACGGTCTACGACGCCGCCGGCCGAGCCACCGACTCGATCTTCCGGGTCTACAACCAGGAGAAGTGGCGCACCAAAACTGATGATCAGGGCGACCGCACCGCCGTCACAGCCGCTGCTGGCGGCACCGGCACTCTGACGATCAAGGACGCACGCGGCCGGATCACCGAGCGCCGCGAGTACGGCGGTCCCGCCCCGACCGGCAGCGACTACACCCGCACTCAGTATGAGTACAGCGGTGACGGTCAACTCAAGAAGATGACCGGCCCGGACGGGGCGGTGTGGACGTACGACTACGACCTGCGCGGCCGCAAGATCGCGTCAACCGACCCCGACAAGGGCAGGGTCGACACCACCTACGATGACGCCGACCAGCCGCTGACCGTCACCTCAACTCTCAATGGCGCCTCTCGGACCTTGATCACCGAGTACGACGTGCTCGGCCGAAAGATCGGCACCTGGGACGGGACCAAGGACAACGCCCACCAACTGAGCAAGTTCACCTACGACTCCCTAGCCAAGGGACAGCCGACTGCGGCAATCCGCTACGTAGGCGGGACTACCGGGAAGATCTACTCCCAGGTCGTCACCGGCTACGACATGCTCGGCCGCCGCAAGGGCACCAAGACCGTCATAGCCGCCGCCGATCCCCTGGCCCAGGCCCTCACGGCCGTTGGCGCCCCTCTGACGTTCACCACGTCAACCACCTACAACATCGACGGCACCGTCCAGTCCACTTCGATGCCCGCGGTGGCCGGCTTGCCGGCCGAGACCGTCACGAACAGCTACAACGACCTCGGCATGCTCACCGGTACCGACGGCATGACCGACTACGTCCAGAACATCGGCTACTCCCCGTACGGCGAGATCGAGGAGACCCGCCTTGGCACTTCCACCGGCGCCAAGCAACTCCAGATCCTCAACCGATACGAGGACGGCACCCGCCGCCTGACCAACACTCACAGCGTTGACCAGACCAACACCGGCTACACCAGCGACGTCGACTACGTCTACGACGCCACCGGCAACGTCAAATCGGTCACCGACAAGGCCAACGGCACGGACACCCAGTGCTTCGCCTACGACGGCTACCGACGTCTGACCGAGGCATGGACGCCGTCCTCCAATGACTGTGGCACCGCCCGCTCGGCGACGGCGCTCGGCGGTCCGGCCCCGTACTGGACCAGCTGGACCTACAAGGTCGGCGGCCTGCGCGACACCCAGACCGAGCACAAGGCCACCGCTAACACCACCACCGCGTACGGCTACCCGGCTGTCAACGCCAACGGCGCCGGCCAGCCCCACGCTCTGACCTCGGTCACGGTCGACGGCGGCACGGCCAAGGACTACAAGTACGACGAGCAGGGCAACACCACCAAGCGCTACGGCACCACCGGCAGCGCGCAGAGCCTCGTCTGGGACATCGAAGGGGAACTGAGCAGCCTCACCGAAGGCACCAAGACCACCGACTACCTCTACGACGCCAGCGGCGAACTGCTGATCCGCCGCGGCCCCGTCAAGACCGTCCTCTACCTGGCCGGTCAGGAACTCCACTACGACACGGCCGCCAAGAAGTTCACCGCCCAGCGCTACTACCCGGCCGGCGACGCCACCGCAGTCCGCACCGAGACCGGTCTGTCCTGGATGGTCGACGACCACCACGGCACCGCCTCGATGACGGTGGATGCCACCACCCAGGCCATCACCCGCCGCTACACCAAGCCCTTCGGCGAGGCGCGAGGTGCGACACCGTCGATCTGGCCCGACGACAAGGGGTTCCTCGGCAAACCGGCCGACGCCGAGACCGGGCTCACCCACATCGGTGCCCGCGAGTACGACCCGGCCACCGGACGCTTCCTCTCCGTCGACCCCGCCCTCGCCCCCGAGGACCACGAGTCCCTCAACGGCTACGCCTATGCCAACAACACGCCCGTCACCAAGTCAGACCCCACCGGACTGCGGCCGATCACGGACTGCGACCGCGGGTGCAGCGACGGCAACGGCGGCACCTACCACGACTACATGACGATGGGCCCCAACGGGACCTGGGTGTACCACTCCACCCAGACCTACAGCGTCAACGTCCAGTACCAGAAGACGGGCGGCGGCACCGGAACCGGCACCATAACCGTCGCCGTCCGTACTGACGGAGGACATGTCTCCACTAGAGTCGCGTTCAAAAAGGGGCCAGACCCGGCCCCGAGAAAAAAGGGCAGCAACAACCGCGATAACCTCCTAGGTCATTTGGGTGGCATAGCCTACGGTCTTAACAAGGTAAGCGACCTTGCCAACCCATTCTGTTGGGTCGATTCCGGTTCCTGCAGTGCCACTGAGGACACATCGGAGACCTACGACGGATGGGCGAGTGCTGCTGGAGCGGATCCTGAGTCCCTCACCTACCAGGCGGCGTGGAATAACGGCTCACTGGCCCCCATGCTGGCCCTCGGTGGAAGGTTTGGCGAACAAAACCCCGAACTCCTTGTTCTGAACGCGAGCATCGCTGAGAGCCGAGGGACACTAACCGCGGCCCAACGGCTGCTCGTCACCCTCCAAAAGGACGGCAAAACAGCCGGGGTCCTTGAGATCGACGGCGCGCTGATACCCCTGATATCGAAGCAGGGAAAGCTGAAAAACTACATTTCGAGCTCACACGTTGAAGGGCAAGCAGCTCTACTCATGCGCGAAATGGACGCAACCAGCGGCAGACTCCTGATCGACAACCCGAACGGAATTTGCAACTGGTGCAAGACTCAGGTAAACACTCTGCTTCCAGAGAACGCCACCCTTCAGGTCGGCACCCCACTGGGGACCGTGCCCAAGACGGCAAAGTGGCATAATTCCACCACGTTCACTGGGAACGCTCAGGATCCCAAGACATGGCCTCGGCCATAAAAGCTTCGGAGGTAAAAGATGGATGTTGTATGGTCCATGACATCGGTGCAATCGGCACACTTCGATTCCACCGAGAGGCGCTCGGAACTGCGTGACCTTGCGAGCGCCTTTAGGGAACTGCGCGCTAGCGGTCGGGGCCATCTGGAAGTCAATTTGCCGGATAGCCTGTACCCCTATTTGACCCTCAGTTTCCTAGGTGACCATGCCGTCATTCATCTCTTCACCTCCGAGGACAGTGTGTCCCTTCTTGTTGGGGACGGCTCTGTTCCCCCGGAGGGAGAAGTCGACGTTCCGGTCATGGATGATCTAGGAACCTTTACAGGTGACTTCGTGATGGGAGTCGATCGCGCATGGGATGTCATGGAGAATTTCGTCCGAGCGGGAACGGTCGAAGGGCTCGGAGAGTGGTGTGAGCTGTAGCGAAAGCTAGGACGTGCCACCTCCGGCGATAGTCGGACAGTAAAATCGCCGGCAAAGCGTGATCCTGCTACACCGTCAGACGCACACTGCATTGCTCGCAACGCCCCGGCGCCCACCGTGTGTGGGCCCCGGGGCGTTTGCTTTATGGTCACCACGAGGCCACTGAAGTTGAACTCGCGTGCGTTGACGTTACTTTCGCCCCAGCCGCGGGCGATTAGACACCGTTTCTTTTGGCCTGGGGTGGTCGTTGGTCAGTGCATGGCAGACCTAGTCCAGCGGCTGGTACCGGACGAGTTGTGGGAGCTGTTTCGCCGGGTGGTACCTCCTACGGAGGTCATACGTCCCCAGGGCGGGGGCCGACGACGGGCGGGCGACCGCGAGACGTTGGCGGCGATCATCTTCGTGGCCACGTCGGGCTGCACCTGGCGGCAACTCCCGCCGGTCTTCGGCCCGGCGTGGCCCACGGTCTACCGGCGCTTCGCGCACTGGAGCCGTGCCCGCGTCTGGGCCAGACTGCACCGCGTCATCCTCGACGAACTCGGTGAGCTGGACTGGTCCCGATGTGCAATCGACTCGGTAAGCGTCAGGGCCGCAAAAGGGGGCTACTGACGGGACCGAATCCGACCGATCGCGGCAAGCCTGGATCGAAGATCCACCTGATCACCGACCGAAAAGGACTGCCCCTGTCCCTGGGCATCTCCGCAGCCAACCTGCACGACAGTCAGGGCCTGGTGCCGCTCGTACGAGGCATACCGCCGATCCGGTCCCGCCGGGGCCCGCGTCGCAGGCGACCTGGGAAACTCCATGGCGACAAGGGATACGACTACGACCACCTGCGCCGATGGCTCCGCAGCCGCGGCATACGCCACCGCATCGCCCGCAAAGGCATCGAATCCTCACAACGACTCGGCCGCCACCGATGGGTGGTCGAGCGAACGGTGTCCTGGCTGGCAGGCTGCCGCCGTCTCCACCGCCGCTACGAGCGCAAGCCCGAGCACTTCCTGGCCTTCGTGGGCATAGCTGCCCTCCTCATCGGCCATCGGCGCCTCACACGGATCCGATAACTCACTGGTCAGAGGTGTTCCCCTCGGTCAGGATTCGCTCATGGACGAGCCAGCCACCATCGCCTGGAAGTACGCGGCGAACCTCATCTGCGAGGAAGACCTGCCCATGTTGGCGGCCCACCTACTGGCTGCCGGCCACGACTCTCCTTCACTGCGCGACCTGGCCGGCCGTTCCCGGCGCGAGCACCCAGCAGAGATCCGCCAGCTCTTCGGACACACCATGGAGGAGTTCGGGATCCAGATCCCGGACTACGAGACCGCTGAACGCTGCCTCCTGCATCACATGGCGACAGAGCTGACCGCCGGTGCCCTGCCACCGAAGATGGTCGCAGATCGAGTCTGGCAGGGGATCGAGGCGTTGACAGATCCTGAGCGGGAGTTCGTGGCGGCCGTGGGCCTGGAGTACCACCTCGGCTTCATGTCCCCCGAAGAGGTCCGGGCCTGGGAGAACGCTGTACGCCTCGCCGCAAAGACTCTGGCTGGAACAGCCTTCCCACACACGCAGTGACACCAGCCACGGCCACGCCCACCACTCACCAGCAGCCAGCCCTCACGCACACCAAAAGAAACGACCTCTAATCGTCGACCGCCACGGCACCCCGCTCGCCGTCACGCTCACCGGCGGGAACCGACATGACGTCACCCAGTTGCTGCCGCTGCTGGACGCCGTCCCAGCGATTCGGGGCCTACGAGGACGCCCCCGCCGCAAGCCCCGACGCCTGTACGCCGACCGGGGCTACGACTTCGACAAGTACCGCCGTCTGCTGTGGAAGCGCGGCATCAAGCCGGTGATCGCCCGACGCGGCGTCGCGCACGGCTCCGGACTGGGCAAGGTGCGCTGGGTGGTCGAGCGCGCCTTCGCCTGGCTGCACCAGTTCAAGCGGCTCCGCATCCGCTACGAACGACGCGCAGATCTCCACCAGGGCCTGCTCGAACTGGCCTGCTGCCTCATATGTCTTCGCCGCCTCCGAACTTCATTCTGAAAGATCAGTAGTCGGGTTCCTGCCCTTCCGAGCTGAACTCAGGTGAGGTCGAAGGTGACGCTCACCGAGCCGTCCCAGTCCGGTGCCTCCATAAGCGTGAGGGTTCCATCCTCGGCCTCGACGACTCGCACCGTGATCCCGCCGCGGTCCTCACCGGGAAACACAATGGAGAAGTGGGGGTCCATCTCCATGAGGAAGTCCCAGCCCTCGCGTTGGGTCGTGTCAAGGGCGCCGGCATGCCGCCCGGTTGCCTGCCACTTGCCGACCGCGTCGACAGTGACGGTGATGTCGATGTCGTACATCTCAAGGCAAGTCGAGTGATTGGCCCACCATTCGAGGCGGCCCTGACCCACGAATCGATCCATGAGCACACTATGCACAGTGGCTAGGCCGACCGGGTGAGCCTGCACGGCTGCGGGCCGTCGTGGGTCAGGCCGTGAGACAGAACTGCATGGGGCAGACCGGACAGGCCCTCGCCTCATCCGGCGGCGCCCCATACGCTCGCGACCTCATTCCGAAACCATCAGTTAGAACCCCTAACGAAATGATCTTCCTGGTGGTTGGATCGCTCCAGAAGCGAGGATCTGGAGGTGTGGAGTGGCTCGGCGGAAGCCGTGGGCTGTCGACGACGGCTTGTGGGCGGTGATCGAGCCGCTACGCCCAAGGTCGAGCGGCGGGCCCGCCATCCCGGACGAAGGCGGCATCCGGACCGGCTGGTGTTCCAGGGCATTCTGTTCGTGCTGCATACCGGCATTGCGTGGGAGCACTTGCCGCAGGAACTCGGTTTCGGCTCGGGGATGACCTGCTGGCGTCGCCTGGCCGAGTGGACTGAGGCCGGCGTCTGGCCCCGGCTGCACGAGGTCCTCCTCGCGAAGCTGCGCGGCGCGAACGTCTTGGACTTCTCCCGGGCGGTGGTCGACGGCTCGCATGTCCGGGCATTAAAAGGGGATCCAAGACGGGACGAAGACCTGTCGACCGGGGCAAAACCGGCAGCAAGCATCACCTGCTCACGGACGCCTCTGGCATCCCTCTCGCCGCCACCGTGACCGGGGGCAACCGCAACGACGTCACTCAGTTCATCCCGCTGCTGGAGGCGGTTCCGCTGGTCCGCGGCAAGCGCGGCCGACCTCGACGCCGCCCGGACGCAGTGCTCGCCGACCGCGGCTACGACCACGACAAGTACCGCCGCCTCGCCTGGGACCTAGGCGTCAAGCCGGTCATCGCCCGACGCGGCACCGAGCACGGCTCCGGACTCGGGGCCGAACGCTGGGTGGTGGAGCGGGCCTTTGCCCACCTGCATTGGTTCCGCCGCCTGCGGATCCGCTGGGAGGTCCTCGACGACATCCACGAAGCCTTCCTCATTCTGGCCTGCGCACTCATCTGCTGGCGCCGGTTCTCGGCGGCTCAGCGCCGCCACTCGTAGGCGCCGGGAGAGGTCTCCACAACCTCCTGGGGCCAAGCAGCAAGGACACGCTGCAGCCGCTCGTGGTGCTCATCGGCCCATCCGTCGGCCAGGCGCACTGGGACACGGACGGATGTCCCCGATGCAGCCACGTCTTCCACCACGAACACGGCAACCCCGTCCTGACCGGACGGCTCGAACCGGATCTCGGGGTTGCGCCCGTCATCCATCCAGACAGCATCCCGCCCGGCTGCGAGCTCTCCCAGGACCTGCGACCAGCTGTCCAGGTCGTCCGGAGCCAGACACGCATCCATGCGTCCTTGGGCGAACCCGCTCGTGACGATGATCTCCGCATCGAGGTAATCGTGCAGGGTCAACACCCCGGGCATCGTCCGGCCCAGAACGCGAACCTCAAGACTGCTCTCCCCGTCGGCCAGACGGATGAGATCCACAGTGCTGCCCTCGGCCACGCCCGCTCCCCGCTCTCGCATCGACTCTCGTCATCATGCACGTGCGTCAGCACTCGGCCGTACGGGGGCATTGCGTCAGGAGTTCTTAGCAGGGCGGGCAGCCCGGCTCATTCCGACTGCTGGAGACGCTGGGACGTCTCTTGGGCCGGTCCGCAGACGGTTGGTCATCGACCGGGTGCGGCCTCCGCCCTGATGCCGGCCAGCAGCAGTCGCAGCCCGAATTGGAACTGTTCGGCTGACCCGACGACAAGTAGTTCCTCGCCCGGAGCGGCGGCTCCGGGCAGCTCGTTCACCATGTCGCGTACCTGCTCCCAGCGCCGGTCCCGCGCGCCCGCCTGGACCGCCATGGCCAGCGATGAGGCCAGGTAGGCCATAAGTGTCTGGAAGCTTCGTACCGCCGTGGCCTGCGGCAGCCCGGCCGCCCCGAGCGCCCCCAGCACGCCTGCGGCGATCCGCCGCCCGTTCTCTCCCATGGGCGGACGCGCGGCCAGATGCGCTGTAATCCCCGGATGCCTCAGCGCGGCCTCGCGGATTGCGTCTGCGGTCACTGAGATGCGCTCATCCCACGGCATCCGGAGGTCGGCGTCCCTCACCTCGGCGACGGCGAGGTCGGCAATGGCGTCGAGCAGGGCCTCACGGTTTGCGAAGTGCCGGTAGAGCGCCATGGGGTCGCATCCCAGCTCCGCTGCGATCCGGCGCATCGTCATCGCCTCTGCACCGCCGCGGTCGCCCACCTCCAGGGCTGTGCGGACGATCAGTTCGGGGGTGAGGAAGCGAGTCCTGGCCATGCCTCCAGTCTCGCACCTTGTCTACGTTGTAGACATCTCGCGCCCGCCCTGTCTACGCTGTAGACACCATGGTGGTCGCTGTGGCGATGAGCGCCGCCGAACCGAAGGAGGCGGAAAATGCCCACCACCCTTACTGTCGGCCGATGCGTAGCTGTCTTCATCGGCCTGGGAACGTTCGTCAATCTGCTCCTGAGCGATGTGGAGAGCGCCTTCGTCGCCCCCGACGCGCTGGTGAGTGCCGCACTGGCCGCCGGTGCGGGACTGCCGGCGGAACGCGCGGTGCCGATGCTCGCATCCGCATTCGGACTGGCGTCCGGCGTGTTCACGGTGGCCGCGTTCTCCAATTTCGTCCGGGACGAGGTTGGAGTCGGAGTCCTCGTACCCGCACTGATCAGCATGGTCATGACCGTGATCTTCTCCTGGCGCATCGGCCTGCCTGCTCAGAGCAAAGCCCTCGCCCAACGACCCGCCACCCACTCCCACCCCTGAGTGCTTCCCGGCGAACTGACGGGTGGTGGTGCACAGTGATCACCTTGGAAGCCGCCACGCTGGCCGCCCAAGAATTCGGGTCCCGCAATCTTCCCGAAAATCATGGATTGCAATGGGCGGCAACTCGGCTCCGCGCTGCCCCGCATGACACTCGCAGACCGCATCCAGGTTCTGACGCTGGTCGACCGGGCCACGCCGGCCGACCAGGCGCTGCTGTCCTGTCTGGTCGCTGCGGGAGACCCGGATATGACCACGTCGTACCGCGAGGTCGCCGGTGCGCTGGGCCTGAACCTGCCCGACAACGATCTGCGTGACGTGCTCAAGGCAGACGTGCAGCAGGTCCATGACCGCTGGCGCCACCAATAGCGGTGCTGAGCCGGGCATTTGGCCAAACCCGGGCCAGTGGGCAGCCGCCACGGCGTACGGTCACACCAGGGAAGCGGTGACCGTCTGGTCACGCCCCGTCAACGCGCCGGGGAGGGCCGAAGAGCATGGTGAACGCCGGGACGTACTGGCTGTGGCAGCAGCTCGCCGTGAGCGACGCACTGCCGGACGAGGCACTGCCCACGGTGATCGAGGCGCTCTGCTCGACCTCCCTTGCCCCCTACGGCGTCGACGGCCGCGGCGAGGAACGCCGCAGCAAGGCGGCACGGGGCCGGTGGTGGCGTGGCGACGGGCCCAGATGGTGCTGTCCGCGCAGGGCATGCCCGTGTCGAAGATCGCCGAAGTGACGTACCGGAGTCGTCTGCGACTCAGGAACCACGGTGGGGGTTCCGAGAGATTGCGGACCGCAGGCTGCTTGAGCGCTGCGGTAATGCGCCCACCAGACCCGCCTTTTTCAGGCACTATGGGGTCATTCCAGTGGTGTGTTGCAGAAGGCCGCGCTGACACTCGACGGGGGTTCCGTCGCGGTTACGGCTTGGTGTGAAGGGGGCGGGGGATGCTGGCAGAGTCCTTGGTGGCGTTGGCTGCGGCCGGTGGTGCGGCGGTGGTGCAAGCCGCGGGTACTGACGCGTGGGCGGAGCTGCGGCAGCGGGTGGCGCGGCTGCTGGGCCGTGGGAGCCCCGAGCGTGAGCGGGCGGAGCTGGAGCGCGTCGACCGGACCGCGGCGGCCTTGGACGCGGCTGGGGAAAATGAGGCCGAGCGGGTGTTGGTGAGTCAGGAGGCGTCCTGGCAAACGCGGTTTGAGACGCTGCTGGAGGATGCGGACGAAGCCGAGCGCCAGGAGATCGCCGCAGCGCTGCGCGAGCTGGTCGAACAAGCCCGGCCGGGGTACGGCGCGGGCAGCGCGGTATCGGGGAACACCTTCCACGGGCCGACTGCCTTCCAAGCGGGCGACCACAACCGCCAGGACAACCGCTTTGGATCGAGAGGTGAGTGAGCCCGCCGGCACCGAACGCGCGCCCGCCGAGGTCGCCGGGAACACCTTTCACGGACCCACCGCGTTCCAGCAGGGCGATGGCAACATCCAGTACAACTACTACGGGCCGGATCTGGGCGCCTTGCGTGCACGCTGGCTTCAGAGCTATCTGCCAGCTGCCCGACGGGCCGCGCGGGATTATCACTATCCCGGCGTGTCTGGTGCGACGCCGCCGCTGGCCGCCGTCTACGTGCGTCAGCAAGTAACGTCGGCCGAAGTGGACCGCCGTCCGGGTGCACAAGACCTCCCACTGTTGGCAACACTGAGGGGAGGTCTACCTGCGAATGAGGTTCTGGCGTCGGGTGATTCCTGTGTGGTCGTTGCCGGGCCGGGGGGTGGCAAGTCCATCCTGCTGCGCACCCGCCTCACGGACGGGGTGGAGCACTGGCTGGCAGACCGCGTGGACGGCGCGGTGCCGGTGCTTCTCCAGGCTGATGCCCTGGCCGTTGCCCCGCTGGCCAACGCTCTCGCAGGGTTCGTCAGCGATGAACTGACCGGGCTGGCGGAGGCGCTGCCCCCTGCCTTTTTCAGCGCTCCGCCCTCGCCCGGGACCCGGTGGCTGGTGCTGGTCGATGGCCTAGACGAGATCGCCGCTCCCGCCGTCCGACGCAAGGTCCTGAACCGTCTTAAGGCGGCCAGCGACGAGCACCCTGACCTATACCGCTTCGTCGTAGCCACCCGCCCCCTGCCTGAGCAGGAACTCAAAGCGCTGGGCTCCCGACTGCCTCGCTACGAGCTGCAGCCGTTCACGCCCGAGGACCTGCCGCGGGTCGCCCGCGGCTGGTTCGCCAACCTGCCCGACCCAGACCACGTCACGCAACGCTTTCTCCGGGAATTGGATCGCACCCGGCTGACCGAGTCGGCCCGTATCCCGCTGATGGCCTCCCTTCTCTGCCAGCTCCACGCCGCAGCTCCCAACCAGCCGCTGCCCGCCAGCCGCGGACAGGTCTACAGCGATTTCATCGCCGCGCAGTACAAGCGCCAGCATGCCCCTCACTCCCCGGGCAACCCCCAGCGGCTCAGCGCCGGCCTAGCAGGCTACGGATCCGACGCCCTCCGTGGCGCCAAGCGCTTCCTGAAGAATCTGCCCGACCTGATCGCCCGCCTCGCGGCCGAACGGCACACGGGAAACGATCAGCCCACACTCGACATCGTGGACTCGTTCGTCCAGCGACCCGAGCGTGTCCCGCCTGACGAATGGCGGGCCTTTCTCAGCACTGGTCTGAACCAAAGTGGACTGCTGACGGTGCGGGCGGGCGAGTACGTCTTTCTCCACCAGACATTCCTCGAGTATCTGGCCGCCCGGCACGCCAGCAGCAACCCGCACGCCCTGCGGAAAGCCTTTGATGACCGACCCCATTTCAGCGACATCCGCATCTCACCAGAGGGTCTCAGGTGGTGGCAGTGGCATCGGTCACCACCGCGTTCAGATCCCTCCTACATCGGCTTCCTCCTGGACATCACGCATCAACGCAACGCAAAGGTCGGCGTCCGGGGCCTGAAGCGCCTGGTCACACGCGGGGGTTTGGATGGCTGGCAGTTCATTGCCGACTTGGTCCGGCTCGGCACACCGCTGCCCGACAGCATCATCCGCACAACCGCTCAGGCGCTATACGGCCTTGCCCGCGGCACCACCCCTTACGAAACTAGCCGTCTGAAGGCGGCTCAGGCACTGGCCAGGCTGGGGGACCCCCGCGCCGCCGAGCTACTGCATGACATAGCCCGCAACACCATCCCGATGGGCCCCTACCAAACCCTGACCTACTCTTCCCGCGCGGAAGCTGCCAGGGCGCTGGCTGAGCTGGGTGGTGCGCCCCACACCACCGAGCTGCTGTACGGCCTTGCCCGCGACACCGCCCTGTTCGTCGACATCCGCATGGCGGCGGCCGTGTCTCTGGTCGAGCTGGGGGACGCCCGCGGCGCCGAACTGCTGCACGGCGTGGTTCTCGACACGACCCTCCCCGAAGGCCGCGAGGCGGCGGCCAAGTTCCTAGCCGACCGGGGCGACCCCCGCGCCGCCGAACTGCTGCACGGCCTCGCCCGCGACACCACCCTCAGCGACAGCGGTCGCACGTGCGCGGCCAAGTTCCTGGCCGAGTTTGGTGACCCCCGCGGCCTTGATCTGCTGCATGACTTCGCCCGCGACACCAACCTTGACTACAGCGATCGCGGATCCGCGGCCAAGAGCCTTGCCTTGCGGGGCGACCCGCGCAGCGCCGACGTGCTGTACCACCTCACATGTCACCCCAGCATCTCCGGTAACGACGATTTCACCATCGTGCATCCGGCCCGGGATCTGGCCCAGTTGGGCGACCCCCGCGGCACCGAGGTGCTCTACCACCTCGCGCGGTCTCTCACCCGCTACGGGTTCGACCACGACGGCGTCCATGCGGCCGAGAGCCTTGCCGAGGTGGGCGATCCCCGCGGCGCCGAAGTCCTGTACGACCTCGCCCGGTCCCTCACCCGCAACGACCCTTGCCTTTGGTGGGTGGCCGCTTCCCTTGTCGACGTAGGCGATCCCCGCGGCGCCGAAGTGCTGTACGACGTCGTACGTGACACCACCCTGAACGACTACGATCGCGTGGAAGCGATCAAGACCCTTGCCAGGGTGGGCGATCCCCGCGCCGCAGAGCTTCTTCACTGCCTCGCCCGCGACACCACCTTCATCGAATACAGCCGCTTGACGGCAGCCTGGGAACTCAGGGAGCTCATCGACTCCCACCCCCATATCCTTCCTTCCTCAGTCCATCGATTTCTCAAGATCCTCCGCCCAAGATCAAGGTGAACGGCCGTCACGCCGTACGACCGTGCCGGTGCGCCGCATCGCTTTTTCGTGGCGGGTGGCGCCGCTCTCCTTCGCCACCTCCCGATCGCGTACCAGGGCCTGGCGCGCGAGGTCGACCCCGCTCCGCTCGCCACTCACGCCATCAGCACCCCGGCCGCATCGCCGTCCCGCGAACGCGCGGCGAGCCCAGTGAGCCTGATGAGCCTGTCCGAGGCAGCGTCGGCGGCCTTCGTCGCGACGGCGACAGCGTCCACGCCACCCGGGTTCGCACGGAACCACCTGCGGTTCTGCTCGGTCTTGTACGCCCGCCGGGCCTCCGCCTCCGCTTCCTCGGTCCGCCCCAGCCGTCCGAGGGCGCTGCTGCGGTACTCCGGCAGGGCCTGCTCCACGGCCTGGAGAGCGGCGAAGGCGAGCACGGACGCCCGCCAGGGACGGGTCCCGCGTCCAGTTCGCCGGACTCCACCAGCTCAAGGAACTCACGCCGGGCCCACTCGATGTCGCCCTCCAGCGATGCCTGGTCGTCCGGCCCAATCCGCTGATCCCAGCTCCCGAGTCGGTCTATGCAGCCAAGGTCGAACGCTGGAGGGCTCAATGGCCGGAGGTCACCGTCGAGTCCTGAGCGGCCAGAGCGGCACGATCTTCCAGGACCTGGGCCGATCTGCCGGCTGGGCGTCGGCCTGGTCAGGCGTCGAGGAACTCCGCGGCTGATGTCCCGTAGGGCTTTCCGTGTGCGGCCGTTGACTCGTGACCTGTGCCGCATCAGGCAACGTTGATGGGGATTCTTGAAAATGGCTCTGGCCGCAGTTCCGTGAATACCCAGGTCAGCAGCAGGAACGCGGGATCGTTTCGGCAGCGTACTTCCTGCCGTGGCGAGCAAGACGGTTGAGGATGTGCTGTTTCCTGGGATCGATGTGCGGGTGGAGGGGGTGAGCGACACCTCCGGCATCCTGGTGGTGGAGGCGGTGTCGACGGCCCGCCCAGGCCGGTGCCCGAACTGCCGCAAGCAGGCCCGCCGCGTGCACAGCACGTATCAACGCACCCTGGATGAGCGGCCGTTGGGATCACGCCGGGTAATCGTCCGGCTGCGAGTGCGCCGGTACTTCTGCGACCGGAAGAGTTGTTCCCGCACGACGTTCGTCGAGCAGGTGCTGGGTCTGTCCACACGCTACCGCCGGTCCAGTACCGGGCTGGCGGGCTGGCTGCGGTCGATCGCGATCGAGCTCGGAGGCCGTCCCGCCGCACGGCTGTGCCGCCGATTGCGGCTGACCGCGGGCCGGACCCGGCTGCTCAGGCTGCTGACGGCGCCGACGGTGCCGGACCGTGCCCCGCGGGTGCTGGGGGTGGACGAGTTCGCCTTCCGCAAGGGCTGCACCTACGGCACCGTGCTGGTCGACGTCGAGGCCGGCCAGGTCGTGGACGTGCTGCCCGACCGCACCTCCGAAACGTTCGCGGCCTGGCTCACCGAGCATCCCGGAGCCGAGATCATCTGCCGGGACCGGGCCACGGCCTACACCAAGGCTGTCAAGGAAGCCGCCCCCAACGCCCTCGAAGTCGCAGATCGCTGGCACCTGCTGCAGAACCTGTCCGCCGCGTGGAGAAGACCTGCCACCAGCACCGCGACTGCCTGCGCAAACACGCCAAGGAGGTGACCGCGACCGAGGTGCCCGAGCCCCCCGATGCCGCTACCGCCCGCAGAACTGCCCCGTGGCTTCGAACGAGTCTGCTGGCCCCACGGGAACGAGTTCTCTGGCCCCAGACAGCGATCTTCGGGCCATGATCTGAACGAGTATTTTGGCCCCACCCTCGCAGCGGATCGTGGATCCGATCCACAAGGGCGATGCCACGGGGCGCCCGAACATCATCCGCACTGAGCGACCCGCGGCCTGGCATGCATGTGCCGGGCCGTCGGGTCCGGGAAGTCTTCGCTTGGACCCTGGTGGTTCCCCGGCGATCAGCAAGGCAATGGTCGCGCGTCCGTGTCGCTATCCGGAGCTACCGGATCGTCCGGGGTAAGGGAGTGGATGCGTGGTATCGGCGAGGGCAGCAGCCAGAGCAGGGACAGCGCTCCGCCGACGGCCCCGATGAGGAGGGTCGCCCGGAGGCCGATGAGGGTAGCGAGGAGGCCGCCGAAGACGGCGCCCACAGGGCGTAAGCCGTAATTGATCGTGCTGTACGCACCGGCGACTCGACTGCGCATGCCATCGGGGATCACGTCCGCCTGAAGGGAGTTGAGGTTGACGTCGAACAGCATGACGCCGACTCCGGAGAGGAACTCGGCCATGGCCAGGGCTCCGGCGCGAGCCCAGAGGGGGCCGCCCGCAGCAGCGGCGATGGCGATCGGTGCCGGGAACAACACAGCGCCCACGACGATGCTGCGGCCCACGCCGATTCTTCGCGAGATCTTCGGGGCGATCACCGCGCCAAGGAGCGAGCCGGTGGCGCCGATCCCGAACGCCATGCCGATGACTCCCGCGGTCAGTCCGAGGTTTCGGCTGGCAAACAGCATGATCAGCCCACTGCCCGCGACAAAGGTGAAGAAGTTGACGGTCGCCGCGCATCCGAGGCTCGCCCGCAGCACCGGGTGACGGACGACGAACACCAGTCCCTCCCTGGCACGCCGCAGCAGCGAGGATGCCGCTTGGCCATGGGCGGCTGGGGGTTCGTCGATCGAAACCCGACCGACCAGAACCGCCGACGCCAGGAACGTCAGGGCGTCGAGGACGAGGGCGACGGGAGCGGTCAACGCCTGGACCAGAACACCACCGATCGCCGGTCCGGCGACGTATGAGGCGGACCGGCTGGCACTGAGCTTGCTGTTCGCGTCGACGTAGGACGAGCGAGGCACCAGGTGGGCGAAGAACGGCGGATAGGCGGTGTTGAACAGCACCCCGGCCGCGCCTGTCAGCAAGGCCACGACATACAACTGGCCGAGCGTCACTGCTCCCAAGAGATAGGCAGCCGGGACAGAGAGCAGCACTGCCGCCCGCACCAGGTCGGCGAGCACCATCAGGCGCCGCTTGTGCACGCGGTGGTCGACCCAGGCACCGAGAACGATCGCGAGCAGGTTCGGGCTCCAGATGAGCGCGGTCAGCCATGCCACCTGATTGGCCGAAGCGTGCAGCGCCCCCACCGCGATCAGTGGCAGGGCCAGTTCGGTGATCCGGTCGCCGAACTGCGAGATCGACTGGCCGGCCCAGAAACGACGGAACCGCCGATCACGCCACAGCGATACGGGTAAGGAAGGGTCTGCCGCGCTCATGGCGTCCCGCCGGTCTGATCCTCGGCACTCTCCGGCAGGGCGTAACGCAGCAGCCTGACGCCACGGGCGTCGGCTGGCCGCGCGGCCTTCTCGCGCATCACGTAGGGGGCGAGAACGCGCTCGATCGCGTCCTCGATGGCGGCGAGTTCGTCTGCGGAGACGACGACGCGGGTGTTGGCCAGACCTGCAAGCCGTCGCCATACCGGTTCGAGATTGGGTTCGACCTCGGCAGCCCACCGGTTCGCAAGGTCCCCCGAGCGCAGGAACATCTCCCGGGACAGGACCCGTGCAGCCGACTGGCCCTCCTCATCGTCCGGATCCTCCGGCGCCTCGAACCGAAAGCCGCGTGCCACCGCCTCCCACCGCCGCTGGCGACGGTCCGGGCCGGGCTCGGCATCGCGGACCAGACCGAAGCCCGCCAGATGTCGCAGATGCCAGCTGGTTACTGTCGGAGTTGCTCCCACATCGGGGGCGAGTTGCGTCGCCGTGGCCGGCCCGTGCCGCTGCAGGCGTTCGAGGATCGCCAGCCGCACCGGATGTGCCAGAGCCCGCATGGCCTGCGGATCAGTGATCTCGATATCGCCCAGACGATTACCCGAATCCATAACGTGAGAGTTTCCTCTCACATATTGTGAGAGTCAAGTCTCACGTCTGTCGGCACCGGACAGCCACCTGATGCGCGTGCCAGCGGAGCAGGTGCGATCAAGCGCTGGCGGCGCCTTGCTGGCGGGCTCTGGTGTGGGCAAGGCGGTAGGAGTCGCTGCCGGTCTCGATGATGTTGCCGCCGAAGGTGAGGCGGTCCACGATGGCCGCGCAGAGCCGGGGGTCGGTGAACGTCTTCGTCCACGAGGAGAACGACTCGTTGGAAGCGATCGCCATACTGTTCTTCTCCTCGCGCTCGGTCAGAACCTTGAACAGCAGTTCGGCGCCGCGCCGGTCCAGCTCCATGTAGCCGAGTTCGTCAATGCAGAGGAGATCGACCCGTCCGTAGCGGGCGATGGTCTTCGTCAGCAGCTTCTCGTCGGCGGCTTCGACCAGTTCGTTGACCAGCTTGGTGGCCAGGACGTACTTGACCCGGAAGCCGGCCATCGCGGCCTCGGTGCCCAGCGAGATCAGCAGGTGGGACTTGCCGGTGCCGCTGTCGCCGATCAGACACAGCGGCAGGCCTTTGCGGACCCAGTCGCACGAGGCCAGGGTATGGATGGCCGCCGGGTCGATGGCGGGGTTCGCGTCGAAGTCGAACGTGCGCAGTGCCTTCTCGCGGGGGAAGCCCGCGGCCTTGATCCTGCGCTCGGAGCGGCGGCGGTTGCGGTCGTCGCACTCCGCCATCAGCAGTTCGGCCAGAAACCCACGGTAGGTCATCTGGTCGCGAGCCGCGGCGTCGGCGAGCTCGGAGAACTGGCCACGCATCGTGGGCAGTCGCAGATTGCGGCAGGCCGCGTCGATGGCCGCGTCAGCAGCCGGCTCGGTCAGACCGCGGGGTCGGGTAGCGCTCATGGCGGGACTCCCTTAACTGGTGGGGCGCTCGGCCGGAGGCCGGGTGTGACGCAGGAGCTGGTCGTAGGCGGCCACCGAGGGCAGCGGCCTGGGGTCTGGGGGCAGCGCCGCCAGCCTGCGCGCGGTGAGCGACGCGACAGGAGAGGCGATACGGCCCAGTGCTGTGTCCGAGTCCGGCTCGCCGGGGGTATCTCGTTCGGCGGTCAGGCGGGCTTCAAGGGCCACCGCGTCCGCGGTGAGGGCCCCGGCCCGCAGGGCGGCGGCGATCCCGGCGACGACGTGGTCGTGGCTCATGTGCCGGTGCAGCAGCAGGACTTCGATCAGCGCACGGGTGCCGGCCGCGTCGCCGTGTGCGCGACTGGCGGCCTCCCACCAGGCGTCGTGCACAGGGGTGAACTTCCCGGCCGCGCGGGCTTGGTCCAGCGCGGTCGCCCCGGGCAGTGCACCAGGTTTGCGCAGTAGTCCTTCCAGGTAGTGGTCCAGGTCCAGGCGGCTCCTGCCACGTGTGACAAGACGCTCGTGACGGGCGATTTCGGTGCGGCCTTCGTAGACCACTACCTCGGAGGCGTGCAGCAGGACCCGGACCTGGCGACCGATCAGCCGTACCGGTACCGAGTAGTGGTTCTGCCGCACGGTGATCTGCGCGTAGCGGTCCACTCGTGGTGTCAGGAGCCGCCCGGTCTCGAAGTGGTCCTCGGGCAGTGGCTGAAGCAGGGGTTTTTCGATGGCGAAGAACTCACCGACGGTGCGCGGTCGCTCGCCGATCCGGCGCTGGTCGTCCTGCCGGTCCCATTCATCGATCCGGGCGTTGAGCTCGGCCAAGGTGGTGACGTCCGGGACGGGCACCAGGTGGTTGCGGCGGAATCGGCCGACTTCGCCTTCGACGCCACCCTTCTCATGGGCGCCATCGATGCCCGGCCTGCAGTAGAAGGCGTCCAGGCCGGCCCAGGAGCGGAACGCGGTCCATCGGTCGGTCTCCACCCGGGCTCGGGTGAAGCCGAGCACCCGGGCCACCGCAGAGGTGAGGTTGTCGTAGCGGACCTTGCCCCTGGGGACTCCGCCCAGGACCTGGAATGCGTGGATATGGCCCTCGAAGAAGGCTTCCTGTCCTTGCGAAGCCGATATGTGATGCACGGCCTTTCCGGAGAAGGAGAGCCGGAAGACGAAGAGGTAACACAGGGTGCGCACGCCATCGAGGGTGATGTAGACGTCCCCGAAGTCGACCTCGGCCTCCTCGCCGGGGCGGTGCGTCTGGGGGATGAACACGGTGGGTGGTCCACGGCCCTCCTCGACCCAGATCTCGGGCTTGCGGCGCTTGATGTAGTCGCGGACCCGGCCATAGGAGACGTTGTCCATACCGTGTTCGTCCACCAGTCGGTCGAAGACCCGCTTGGCGGTGTGCCGCTGCTTGCGCGGAGCGTCCAGATCAGCACGCAGAATCGCGTCGATCAGATACTTGTAGGGGTCGATCACCGAAGGCCGCGGAGGCATCGTCTTGCGCGGGGTCGGCCACGGGGAGGTCAGGGCTTCGCGGACCAGCCGCCGGTGCACGCCGTAGCGGCGTGAGAGTTCATGGATCGACAGCTTCTCGGTACGGGAGTCGCGGCGGATCGCCGCGAAGAGCTCCACCTTGGTTCTCGGGCCATCCATGCGGGCCACCTGACTGTCGGAGGCACACCGATGCTCCCACCGCAAGACAGCCCCTGGGGCCACTTCTCACGAACACTCAATTCCCGATCAATCCCGTGGGGCCAGAGAACTCGTTCCCGTGGGGCCAAAGATGTCGTTCACAGCCACCCAGTGTTCCTGGGCGGTTTCTTCGTCTACCGGCGGATCCACAGTTTGATCCGTCGGCGTTGAAGGGACCGGCGTAGCCGTCTGAGGGCTCGCTCGGCGAAGGCCAGTCGCTGGGCATCGCCTACCTCACGGATGACCTCGACGGCTTCGGTGAGCGCTGTGTGTGCCGCCCGGAGTCTCCCGAGTTCCTTGAGCACGAGGCCACGACAGACGAGGACAGCTCCCAAGTAATCCTGGTGATGCTCGAACATGCGCGCCAGTTGTTCCGCGTTCCGGAGTTTCGTGAGGGCGGCCTGTGGTTGTCCGGCGCGGTGGAGTGCCAGGCCGAGGTCGTGCAGGCCGATGATGTTGCACGTTATGTTTTGTGTGTGGACTGCGTACTCGTTCGCGATGTCCAGGGACTCGATCGCCTCTTGGTGGTGTCCCAGCAGGGACTGTGCGTTGCCGAGCGAACCTAGCGCTTCTACCTCGCCGGGTACGTCGCCGGCCATGCGGTAGTAGGCCAGCGAGGCCTGGAAGGCAGCCTCGGCGTCCTCGTACTGGCCGCAGCGGGCCAAGGTGTCGCCGATCAGGCGCCGGGCAGCCGCCAGACCTGCCGGGTCGCCGGCCTGCTGGAAGAAGGCGGCCGACGTCTCGTGGGACCGCATCGCATCCTCGGGCCGGTCCGCCTCCGTCAGGACCACACCGCGCTGTTGGGCGACCAAGGCGCGGGCCCGGTCGTCGAGAAGCGCGGCAGCCTCGTCCGCATCGTCCAGCGCGGCCAGTGCCTCGTCGAAGCGGCCCAGTCCGGTCAGTGCCTCCGAGAGGTCGCCGAGAGCCCGGAACTCCTTGCGCCGGTCGCCGTGCCCCCGCTGGCACGCGTCGATCGCGGATGCTGCAAGGCGCGCCCACTCCGCGTAGTAGCGGCGTTTGCTGAAGAACTCCTCCAAGGCCAGGGCGAGATCCACCCGCCACGCGGAGGCGGGTGCGGAGATGGCCGCCTCGACCACGTTGACCCGCTCCGCCTCCAGCCAGACCATTTTCCGGCGATGGGCCCGGAGCACGAGCAACGTCTCCTCCATGCCCCTGCCGCGGGGGATGGCGGCGGCTGACCGGGCGGCGTCGCGGTAGTGGTGCAGCAGCCGGCCTACCGCGTCCTCGCGGCCGTCCTCCCACGCGTGGGCGCGCCCACGCTCCTCGGCGTACACGCGGATGAGGTCGTGCATCGACCAGTGCTCACGCTCGGCCTCCGACAGTTCGTGGCTTCCCCGCCAGGACCGTTCCAGCAGGTGCATGCGGGCGAGGCCGCGCAGGGCCAGACGGGCCTCGTCCGCCGGGGCGCCGAGCAGAACCGCGGCCGAGGTGGTGGAGACGTCCTGGCCGGGAGCCGACGCCAGCAGCCGGAACACCCGCGCGCGAGACGCCGGCAGATGCTCGTAGCAGAACGAGAAACACGCGCGGACTGTCAGAGGGCGCCCCTCGACGTCGGTCTCATCCTCGTCCTCCATGCCGTCCAGGAGGTTGCGCGCCAGCTCGTCCACCCGCTCGCGCAGGGAGCGGTCGGGTTCTGTCCGCAGCAGGGCGACAACAATGCCCAGCGCAAGCGGTAGCTGACCGCACAACTCGGCGATACGGCGCACCTGTTCGTCGGGGACGGACAGGGTTACGCCGTCCGGCGTGGTGACTGGGGTATCGCCAGGTTCCCGGAGTCGGAGGCTGACGAAGAGTTCGGCTTCCACTGGCGGGAACGGGGCCAGGGCAAGCCGGTGCCGGATCGCGGGGTGTGTATGCCGGGAGGTGAGCAGCGCACGGTGTGGAAGCACGGGCAACAGCTGGGTGATACGCCCGGCCTGCCGCACATTGTCCAGGATGATCAGTAACGGGCGCTGCTGCGCGGCCAGTTCGTCCAGCAGCTGTTGCCAGCGGCGGAGCTTGTCCGCCAGTACGGGCAGTGGCTCTTCCCTCGGCCGCAATGTCCGCAGGAACGCGTCGAGCGTCTCGTCCGGCGCGGCGTCGTGGCTCGGGCTGTGACCGCGCAGATCGGCGAAGAGGACGCCTCCGGGGTACCAGCCGTGCGCTGCCGCGAGTCGCGCCGCCTCGACCACCAGCGCCGTCTTCCCGACCCCGCCCATGCCGGTGACCTCCATAGCGGCCGCCGACGCCAGCGTGCGTATGACCGTCGTCGAGCCGTCCTGCGCTCCCAGCCCCAGCCCTCCCGGCGCCTCCGCCTGTTGCGTCCCCGGCTCCAGCCAGGCCAGGAGCGTGCGCAGTGGCTCCTCCCGACCCACGAACAGGTCGTCAGGGGTGGGGAGCTGCACCGGACCGGTGGGTCCAACGTCCTCGGGCGCCTGCGCCCGCCCGACGCGCGCCTGTTGCAGCAGCTGCTCCCACCAGCTTCGCTCCCGCTTCGTCCAGGAACCGCCCGCCTTCCGTGCCCGCTGCACGGCACGCGCCTCCAGACACCCCACCATGAACAGGAAGAACTCGGAGCTCTGCCTGCCCGGAACGGTCTTGCGCGACAACCAGTCACTGATCGTGGCATCCGACGAGCGCAACGGCGGCCGCCGACGCTCGCCAAGGGCGACCAACCGCGCCAGGACGGGCGACCCCGCCGCCTGGTAGGTCCGCGACAACTCATCCCAGAACCGTTCGGCATCCCCCACCACGCTGCCTCCCCCGCCGGCCTCCGAGCGCGCACTTCCGGCTTCCGACCGTAGACATCCCCGGAAAACCCGGCACAGACGCCTCCAGCAGGCATAAAGCCGTCCGGAACCATTCGGCGGTGCCCGCAAGAAGCCCCGGAAGTGCAGCGATGGAGGCACCCCGGCCCCACCGAGCGGCCGGCCACACCCACGGAGGTCCCCATGCCCCACCACCCGTCCACCACCGCGCGTCGTTCCAGCAGCGACCACCTCCTCCCGGCCCTCAGCCGCATCGCCGCCGCAGCTGTCGCAGGTGCCGTACGCGCCTGGGTGAGCTGGCTCCTCAACCACCACGTGTGATGACTCAGCAGGCCGGTTTCACGATGTCCTCCATCGGGCCGGCCGAGTGATCGCGGGCGCGGAACCAATCTCGTGCGGCACCACACACTGCTCCTCGTCTACAGCCCGGCCACTGGACCGCACACCCGCACGACGCCAATGCCGGTGCCGGCCGACACAAACTTGCGGCAGTCAGCAACTTTCCGGCGCGTAACATGCGGCTGCCCGCAAGTTTTGCCGTACAGTGCCGATCACCTGTATGCGAAAGGATCATCACCATGGGAGAAGCGGCACGGCCGCTGCGCGGGCGCCGCGCAGGACCACCCGGCCAACAGCCCAAGGCCTTCAGAGCTGTTGGGGCCGACGACGGCACAGACCTTGCCCGGCGGATCGCCGAACAGTTCGGCAAGGGCCCGGTCCACGAGGTCAAGACCGTCGTCTACCGCCGGCCCCCGCACGACATGCTCGGCTCCAACGGGTACTCCCTCGTCAGCAACTACTTCCTGCGCCGCGTCCTGCCCTACTGCCTGATGCACAACATCATCAGCAAGCTGCAGGCCGCCGTGCTGTCGAACATGATCGGCAGGCAGAAGAAGGGCAAGATCGAGGCCACCCACGCCGAACTCGCCGAAGAGATCGGCGTCAAGCGCACCAGCATCGGCCACGCCCTGGACGCGCTGTGCGAGAAGAACCTCGTCCGCAAGGTCAAGAGGTCCTCCTACCAGCTCAACCCCCGCGTCGCGTATAACGGGAACGGCCAGGAGCAGCACGACTTCCTGGCCGAGCTGCGGGCACTCGCACTGGACTCCAAGTTCCCCGACGAACTCGCACCCGAGCTCAGCCTGTTCCCCAGGTCTGAGGTCGGCTGACCGAAGGGATCCTCGCCATGCTGTTCAACACCACCGGACTGCTGGGCATGCTGCACCAGCTGCAGCTCACCCCCACGGCGATCGACGTCCTCTCGGTGATGGTCGAGCACCAGGACCCGGGCGGGAACGTCGGGATGAAGCAGTCCGAGATCGACGAGATCCTCGGCGTCGGCCAGGCCTCCATGAGCCGCGCCATGGGCCTCCTCGTCGAACGCGGCATCGTCCTGCGCTCCGGAGGCGGCCGCGGCCACCGCTACGCCCTCAACCCCGCCGTCGCCGGCTACGAGTCACAGACCGAGCTGGAGAAGTCCATGACCCAGCAGCTCGCCATCGGCGGCCCCCCACCGATCAAGGTCCCCGGCTACGCCAAACGCCCGCCCAAGCCCGGCAAGGGCGGCCTCCACGCAGTCGCCTGAACCAGCTCCGAACGCAGCGAGGCCCCGGCGGGATTGCCGGGGCCTTCCGCACCTGTACGCAAAAGCGTCCACCACCAGTATGCCCGCCCTCCTGGCCGCCAGCCACAGGAGCTCGGGCGCGGCAACGAGAGGGCGCGCAGGTCCGGCCGAGGAGAATAGCCAGAGTGACGTACAGTCCAAGAGTTGTCTGCGATTTTTCCTCAGTTGCCGCCCCAGGCGCCTGCGCTGGTACCGCTGTTCCCTCGTACAGCAGATGCCTTGCCCATCTGGAAAACAACCGGCGCGCTGAATACCTGGACAGTTTGTCTCCCGGCGCGGACATCGACTGCAGAGGCGTGAAATTCAGCGACCCACTCTTGCGTGAACTCCTTGATGCGCTGTCTGACTCAATGGGTCATGCCGTCCTGGGCGACGCAGTGTTCGAGGAGGCGCACTTTCAGGGAGCTGCACCTTTCGCCGAAGCATCATTCGCGGGAAAGGCATGGTTCAGCAAGGCGAAATTCAGTGGCGCGGCACAGTTCAAATTTGTGAAATTCGGCGGACCTACCCGATTCCGCGGAGCCCATTTCGCCGGAAAAGCCCATTTCGATCAAGTGAGCTTCGAGCACGGGGTGCACTTCGAGGACGCCCAGTTCGACGCAGAAGCCTCTTTCACGGATGCTCGCTTCGCCGGAGATGCGTGGTTCGACAAGGCGGACTTCGGCGCTGCCGTCTGGTTCGAGAGAGCGGAATTTAGCCAGCAAGTTCGCTTTCCAGACACCCAGTTCCACGAGCCTGCCCTGTTCGACGAGGCGAAGATCGACGGCGAGGCTCGTTTCGATCAGGGGCTTTTTCACCACAAGGCCAGTTTTGATCAGGTTCTCTTCGGTGGCGCAGCCAGCTTCAAGGGAGCCCGGTTCGACGGCATGGCCCGGTTCGACCAAACCCGATTCGCCGACCACGCCTCCTTCGCCGGCGCTCGGTTCAACGATGCCTCCCAGATCGGGGCCCTCGTGTGTGCGCGCACGCTCGATCTGTCCGGAGCGATCTTCACGCTCCCTATGACACTGCAGATCGCGTGTGGCGAGCTGAAGTGCGCGCGCACGCAGTGGGAATCCACGGCGACGCTCCAGGTGCGATACGCCCGCGTAGATCTCACGGGTGCGGTGCTGTCTGCCCCTCTCGACGTGACCGCTCACCCCGTGCCCTTCACGACGCACAGCGGACGCGCAGTGGACGAAAGCCTGCTGAGCAGCCGGGATGAGGCCGTCCAAGTGGTCTCGGTACGCGGCGTGGACGCCGCCCACCTGGTCCTCACCGACACGGATCTCAGCAACTGCCAGTTCAGGGGCGCCTTCCACCTCGACCAGATCCGGATCGAGGGCCGGATCACCTTCGCGAAGGTACCCAAAGGCGTCCGCCCACGCTTCCTTATCTGTCCGGTGCGCTGGTCACAGAGACGCACCGTGGCCGAGGAACATCATTGGCGCGCCCTGGACCCAAAACAGGCACCCAACCCTGACGGCGCCGCAAAAACCATGTGGCGCACCGGGCCCAACCACGACGATCCCGCACGCACACCGGGTCCTGACGACGTAACTGCGGTGTACCGGCAGTTGCGCAAGGCATTCGAGGACGGCAAGAACGAACCCGGAGCCGCGGACTTCTACTACGGCGAGATGGAGATGCGGCGACACGACCGTGACACCACATCCCGCTCCGAACGCGGCCTGCTGCACGTCTACTGGCTCCTTTCCGGCTATGGCCTGCGCGCCTCCCGTGCTGCGGGGTGGCTGACCGCCGCGATGATCACGACCGTTCTGCTGCTCATGGGACTCGGTCTTCCGCAGAACTCCCCCAGGCAAGAAGCGAGCGGTAACGTGCCGGCCGGTGGCGGCCATGTCACCTTCACCATCGACAAGGACGACCCGCAAAACCCCACGCACGACCGGTTCACCGGCAAGCGGTTCGAGAAGGCACTCAACGTCACCCTCAACTCCGTGATCTTCCGCTCCAGCGGCCAGGACCTCACCACCACCGGTACCTACATCGAGATGGGCTCCCGCCTCCTGGAGCCGGTCCTTCTCGCACTCGCTGTCCTCGCCGTCCGAGGACGAATCAAACGCTGACGATCATGTCTCGCGGCGACAGTGTTTCTGGCACGCCCACCGCCGCATCGTCCGCCAGTCACTTGCGGGAGTAGGCAGAGGGCGTCACCCGATTGCCTGCGACGATGCCGACGACCACCGCCCGGTCGGTGGTCGTTCCCTTGGGCCGGTGGAGGGTGGTCCACACAGCCTCGTCGACGCGCATGTTGCCTTGAGTGTCGCTCTTCGGCGTGAGATCGAGGACGAGGAGCTGCCCGAAAGGGGCGTTGGTGTTGCTGTACTCGGCGGCTTGGGCGAGGTAGCGGCCTTCGAGGTACATGCGGTCGTTGTCGGAGCCGTCCTGTTTGATCTCAGTCAGGTAGCGAAGGGCACCGAAATGCGCCATGACGTCTGCGCGGCCCATGCCAACATCGACAGGCTCGACGAGGACGACGTTGTGCAGAGGACCTGCATGGAGCCACTGGTGGAAGTCGCGTTGCAGGTCGGCCTCGACCGCTTTCCGCGCGCCCTTCCCCTCAGGTTTGCGCCGGTAGTCGAAGGGCGGCGGTTCGTCCTTCTTGGTTGTGCCGAGGAGGTTGCTGCGTGTGAGATCGGAGCGGCTCTTGAGGAAAAGGAGTGTCTGCTCGACCAGCGCTGAAAACGTTCTGCGCACCTCCCCCGTGAACGTGGAGTGAGCGGACAGTTCGGTCATGAGCTCATCCAGCTTGGGCACAATGAGGGGATCAGTGGCCTTGAGGCGGGAGACGTCGCTGTCGAAAGCGAGGCCTTCGAGGAGGAGCAGCTGCTGGTCGTCCAGTGCGATACCGATGCTGATGGCCCGATCTCCCAACAGAAGCAGCAGAGTCGGTGCCAGTCGCTGCAAGCGGGTCATCGCCGCTCCGCCAGGGTCGTCGTCATCGCTCCCACCACCGCCCGGCGAAGGGGCCGCGGCCTCAGGTTCGCGCTGGGCGGCGGCTTCGACAGCCTGAAGCAGGGCGCTGGCGGTGGCGGCGTCGAAGCCTCGTACGGCGTGCTGATCTGATTCTTGAGCGGCTCGGCGCAGCTGGGCCAGGAAGGCCTGCTGTCGCAGGAAGCGGTCTTCAATCGCCGGCTGGACCAGATGGACCATGCCCTGGCTGGTGTCGCCGGCCAAGGGGCAGACGGTGCGGGCAGCGCTGTAGGCGCTGAGTACGGTGTCCAGTGCTTGCCAGGCGTCCATCCAGGCGTCCTCCTGGAGAGCCGTTGCGGCGGCACGCAGCTGCAGGATGAGGCGTTGCCAGGCGATCTCTGCCGAGCGGCGTGGCTGCAGCCAGGAGGCCTGGTATGTGCGGTGGAGCCAGGCTTCGCGCTGGTCCAGGGCGTCGGCGATCTCATCGGCTGCACGCGTGATGGTCTCTGCGTCGTGCCGGCTGAAGGCCAGGATGGCGTCACAGACGGCGGCGTAGGTGCGGGCGTCGTCACGGGCCTCTTCAGCCTGCGCAGCGGTCTCGAACTGTTTGCGGGCCAGCACGAGGTGACTGGTGATGGCACCCAAGTCCTGGGAGGTCAGGGCACGTCGCAGCAGGTCGCAGCCGAGTTCGAACATGGCGTCCACGTCGGCGGCTTCGTCGTGGGTGAGCTGCTGCAGCAGATTGCGCACTGTGTCGGCGATCGTGTCCTCATCTGACCATCGGTCGAGGGTCAGGCCGAGTAGGCGCGGGAGACGTTCGAGGAAGTCTTCGGGTCCGTCGCTCGGCACGTCTTCGAGGGCTTGCCACACCTTGAAGGGGGTGACCGCATCGGCCACGGCCAGGCGGACGGCGCCCTCAAGACGGGCTGCGGCCAGAAGCGGGGCGCGTTCGATCTGTTCGAGCAGGTCGTTCAGCAGGGCAGTAGTCAGGGGCTTGCCCAGTGCCTTGGCGGCCGTGGGGCTGTGCAGCAGGGCGTCCATGGATGCAGAGAGGTGCAGGACACTGGGCTGCGAGGCCAGCCCTTTGGGGAATGCGGTGGCTGCGGGCTGCCACTGGGTGTCGCTGCGGTCGTATGCGTCGGCGACAGCCTCGGCGAGGTAGGGGGCGAAGGGGCCGGCGGCGACATCGCCGGCCTCGCTGGCGACCGTGTCGGGGCTGAGTCCGATGGCAAGGAAAGTTATGGCCTGGCCGTCTGCGGCCAGTTCGGTGAGCCGGTCGGCGAGTTGCGGCATGGCAGCCGTCCCTTCTTGCCTGGTATCGGGCGTGGCATCACCACAAGGAGGCACCGGCCTCGGCCTGCCGGATGGTGTCCGCAGGGAGCGTGGCGACGGCGAGATCGAAGTCTGCAGTGGTGATGACCACCTGCAGGTCGCTCTCGGCGGCAACGGTGGCCAGTTCCGTGAAGAGCTTACGGGCGTCGGCGGATTGCATCTCCTCGGACTTGGGGCTGTCAATCAACAGCAGTCCGGGATGCGTGGATACGCCGTAGCGGCGGCCGACGCGCAGCAGGGCGATGACGACCGCGATGCGTAGCCGCAGACGCGCGCCAGCCGTCTGGTCCTTGAACCACTCCTGCTTGCTGCCCAAGGGGTAGATCCTCAAGCGGGCGCCGCGGTCGATCGACACCGACTGCAGCGAGGGGACACCAAATGAGGTCGCCAGATCGGCGATTTCCTTGTTGACTTCGCGGAACAGCGCATCGGCAGCAGCCTTGCTGTCCTGCTCCAGCAGATCGGCGGCAGCTGCCAGAATGTTGATGGTCTTCGCCTCAGCCGCATCCGTGGCCGGCGTCTCCGGCTCACGGAATACGCTGAGCGCGCCTTCCAGCCGCAGCACGTTCTCCTGCGCGGCAAGACGCGCAGGCAAGTCGGCAGCGGACTGAGCGCGCCGAAGCTGTCCCTGAGCGGCCTCCAGTTGCTGGGTCAAGCGGTCGACGTCAGCCTCGGCTCGTTCCAGATTGTCTTTGGCTGCTGCCTCGACGGTGGCGCTCGTCTCCAGCCGATCCTGCGCCTCTGCGGTGATTTCCTGCGGCTCTTCATCGTCGCCGCTGACCTCCCGCGCACACACTGCGCAGGTGCCGGCGTGCTGTTCCTGGTTTCGGCGCGCGTCGTCGATGTCCTTGTCGCAGCGCGGGCAGTTGGCCGGGTTCAGCCCGTGGAAGAGCCGACGTGCGGTGGCGCTCTCGGTGACGTCGTTGAGGAGCTTGGCAGCCTGCTGACGCTCGGTGCGGGCCCGGCGGAAAACCCGGGAGGCCTCGTCCCACTCGTCTTGTGCGTCGGCCAAGGCACGGGCCAGTTGTACGGCGTCTTTGGCGAGGTCGACCAGCGACGCATCCTCACCGTCATCGGGCAGCAGGCGCGCCAGTTGCTCGTGGGCACGCGCGAGGTCCGCTTCGAGGCGTTCGCGCTCCGAGGTCCGTTCCGCCGCTTCGGCGGCCGCCGCCGTACGGCGTGCCTTGTCCTCGGCGGCCCGCACGTCGTGAACGGTCTTCACGCGGGTGAGCGCAGCCGCAGCGGGTAGGTCGAGGAACACCTGCATCAGACGTCCCGGCAGGCCGTTGGAGGTGACCTCTCCCAGCAAGGCCTTGTCCCCGCCGGCCGGAAGGTAGACGGCTCCGAAGTAGGCGGGCCAGCCATGGGTCTGGGTGCTGGTCTCCTTGAAGCTGTTGACCAGCGGCTGCAGGTCCATCCGGCGCAGCATCAGTCCGGCGATCTGCTCTGCGTAGCTGTCGGTGCTGGACGCCCGCAGCAGCGCCGTGATGCCTCGGCCCGGGTCGGGGGCGCGCACACCGGGCAGCGAGGCGATGTCGCTGCCCGTCAAGACCACGGCTGAGGTGATCTCTCCGTCGGTGAGATCGATCCGAAATCCCATGGGTTCGCCCGCGACGGTCGCGTCGAGATCCACGTGGTGCAGCCATCCGCGGACACGGTTTTGCATCTCGTTTCGCGGCGTGCCGCGAAGGCACCACGTCAGCAGTTCCAGCACGGACGTCTTACCCCGGAAGTTGGAGGCGACGAGAGCTGTCAAACCGGGACCGAACGACAGGGGGGTATCGAATGGGCCCGGTTGGACGTCGCCCGTGCGCTCCCCTGCCACTCGCAGCCGGTGCACGTGCAGCGACCGCGGCCGCGCCGGGGAGATGACCAACGGCAGCCCGTACTCGGTGAACACGTCGCGGATGTGGTCGACCTCCACGCCGGCCTTTTGCGCGATTCGCGCCTCGAGCAGAACCTCTGACTGCACCGTGCTCATGCTGCCCCCGGTCCCTGTTCTTGCAGTTCCTGCCGGAAGGCCGCCAGTCGTCGACGCGCCTGCTCACTGATTGCTCCGATCCGGCTCCCCCGCGGCGTCTCGGCATACTCACGCGTCAGGTACTGCTGCTTCTTCAGCTCAGTGCCGCTCTTCTCCCCTGCGAGCCGCATGACCTGCTCAACCCGCTGCACGTAATAGTCGAATGCTGGCTCCTGGCGGATGATCTCGCGGGCCACATGACGGCCGTGTTCCAGCAGGAAGTAATCGTGCTGCCGCACCCGGTTGACGGTTCCTCGCCGCTTGCGGATCAGCAGCCCGGCGCTACGCAGTACGGACAGCGCATCGTCCAGCCACTCGTAGGCGCCGAAGTGATGCCGCAGCATCGGATAGCGCCGCACCTCCGGCTCCTCGGAATCCAAGATGCGGCCGGCGATGTCCAGCAGTGCCTCTTCGTGGTCGCCCTCATACGCGGTCAGCAATTCGTTGGCCAGGTAGTCCGGGTTGCGTAGCCAGAAGTCCAGCTTCTGTAGCTTGACCTGCGTCCGCATGACACCCACGGATTGCTCCAGAGCTGGCATGGCCTTTTCCGCTGCCGTCAGCGGCTCGCACGCCCCGTCGATCAGCAGCAGCAGACGCACCGCGTCTTGCTCCCGGCTGGTCACCGAATCCCCCGGCCCCCGGGCCGCCCCCTCGTGATCCATTACGACAGCGTAACCATGCGCACACGAGCCTGACCATGGTGTGACTGCGGCGAACGTGCCCCAGGCAGGTGATCCGAGACTCTGGTGCACCGCCGCCGGGGCACGGACCCTCTGCGTACGGACGCAATTGGCAGCGGTCGGGCGAGCGTTTGCCGGTCAGGCCGCACCACTTCCTCGCTTGCCGCGGCCTATGACAATGCAGGTGGCCCTGCCCCTGCGCACCCTCCAGTGTCGAGCCGCAAGCACTGGGAGCGTCGGCACCACGGTGAGCGGCGAGAATGAGGCTATGGCGGACTACTCCTGGGTCATGGTGGGCGAACACAGGTTCCTGCCTGCGGGCTACGGCTACTTCCCCGACGTCGCGGCGCTGTTCGCCGAATCGGAGCGTCAGCCCTGCCTGGACGGTACCGACGGCGAGTCAGCCATTCGCTGCGGCTACCTCGCGAGCGCCCACGTCCTCCTTGAGCGACTCCATGCTCTGGGCATTACACCCGATCGCGTACGCGCCGACCTCGATACCGCGCTCGGCGCGCTCGCCGAGCAGCTCCCCCACCCCATCCCAAGCCGCGCCGCCTTCCTGGACGAGCTTCGCGCCCTACTCGCCTCCGACGGCGCCTCCTGGGACGACAAGGAGCTCTTCGACCGCTATCTCGACCTGAGCACCATCATCGATGGACTCCGTGGACACATGGAGATCCGCAACCTCGTGAGGGTGCTGCTGGAGTGCAGCCCCACGCAGGCGCTGGTTGGTCTGGACTTGTCCGAACTTGACCGCGAGGGCATCAGCGTGGACCCGCACCAGCCGCTCGCCAGCCAAGCCCGCAGCGAGCAACTGGCCGAGGTCGCCCAGAACGCCTCCCTGCTCGTCCTGACCGAAGGGAGCAGTGATGCGGACCTGCTTGAGCTGGGAATGCGCGTCACCCACCCGCATCTGGTCGGCTTCGTCAACTTCATGAACTTCCGTCTTGCCCCGGCCGAACGAAACGTCGCTGCCCTGGTGAAGACGGTGAACGCCTTCATCGTCGCTGGCGTCGCCAACCGCTTCGTCGCCATCGCCGACAACGACACAGCCGGTCACGACGGGCTTGCCAAACTAACGGCTCGTCAGCATCCCCCGTCCTGCCGCGTGCTGCACTACCCCCCACTGGGACTTCTAGCCGCCTACCCTGCCGTAGACGCTGACACCGGCCTGCTCACGAGGACCGACGTGAACGGGGCGGCTGGGGCGCTGGAGATGTACTTCGGCCGGGACGTGTTGACCCGCGGCGACGGCACACTGATGCCCGTCCACTGGGGCGGCCTGGTCTCCCAACTCGGGCGCCGCCAGGGTGCGCTGTCTCCCGCTGACAAGAAGGCCACACAGAAGCAGTTCCGCCGGAAAGCAGCGGCAGCACAGGCCGGCAACAGTGCCGGCGACGAAGACTGGGAAGGGATCCGCGCGATCATCGACGCCATCGTCCACGCGTTCGACTGACGTCCGACCGATCGTGACGCTCACCGGAAGCAGTCCTGGTTTTCGCCTCGGCTGACCGGGACGAACCGCTCGGAGGTCTCGCAGTCGCTGCGAGGCCACCACGCTTTCACCAAGGTCGCCGCCGACACGCCACGCTCAC
The DNA here is from genome assembly GCF_036237295.1 of Streptomyces sp. NBC_01352. Lineage (NCBI taxonomy): Bacteria > Bacillati > Actinomycetota > Actinomycetes > Kitasatosporales > Streptomycetaceae > Streptomyces > Streptomyces sp. NBC_01352. The sequence continues at coordinate 11,172,857 of NZ_CP108354.1, read as the reverse complement.
GACCGGGCAGGGGGCGCTGACGAAGCACGGAGCCGCTGCCTCACGTGGACGGCGGCTTCGGATCGCCGCGAGCCAGTCCTACGGCTCGCGGTGGCGGAACTCGTAGGAGCTGACCGAGAGCCGCCGCAGTCCGGTACCGGGGGCTCAGTGGAGGAACTCGTTGCGGCGTGGAGGGACTTGGCCCCGATTGCGGTTGGCGAAGGGGAGCGCCCCGTGAAGCGCGGTGAACTCCGCGATCAGCTCCGCCTCGGCCTGCCCGGCGGGCGGCTCGGCCACGGTGCGCCAGGCGACCATCAGCGTGTCGGAGTCGGCAAGCTGCCAGATGTACTCGCCGCCGCTGTGGCCGGCGTTGCGCCCCTGGCCCTGGCGGCGGTAGGCGTTAAGCCGTTCGCTCAGCCCTTTTCGGCCAGCAGCTTTGCCGACGTACACCACTGTGGCGCCGGGCACCCAGGCGCTGTTCAGGGTGGCGGTCGTCGTGGAGGGGTCGTGGCCCTTGCGGTGGCCGGCGGGACTGCGTGCGAGGAAGACCGGGGGTGAGGCGGCGGGGCGCAGCACGACGTAGATGCCCTCCCCGGCGGGGACGTTGCTGTGCGGGAGATCGGCGAACGGCACGAAGCCGACGAAGCCGCGCTCCGTCAGCGTCGCGCGTGTCAGGGGCACGGGGCGGCCCGTTGAGGCCGCGCCGGGGCGGTTCTCGGCTGTTTCGGGCCCGGTCGTCATCGTGTGTCTACCTCCAGGGTGGAGCGGCCGTCCCGCAGCTCGCGGAGGTCGGGGGATGTGGTTGTGGAGCGTGCCAGGGCTGACCCGGCCGCGTGCATCGGCTTGTGCGTGCCCTCAACTTGACCGCTCAGCTCGGGATAGTGTTCTTGAGCTGGGCGTGCGGCAAGTCTATGGAGGCCCCGTGTTCATCGACGTCGTCCAGGTCTCTAAAGAGCCGCCCGCTCCTGGATCAGCCGGGCTCGTGCTCGTGCCCGTCAACACCCACGATCAGGGCTACCGCACCACCTACCGGCTCTACATCCGTGCAGAGGACCACGGGCGGGCCCTGCTTCTCGGCACGGTCAAGATCGGCAGCACTGAGCAGCAGCCCGGCGGGCGCGCCCTGCGCGCCGGACGGTACTCCTCGCTGAACGCGAACGGCCGCCGTCTGTGGTTCTCCCTCGGTCAGGACGACGAGTACTACGTCAACATCGCCGCGCTGGGCAACGAGATCCGGATCTCTATCCTGACCGCTCTGGGTGACATCGCTTACGACCCCGACCCCTTCGCCGTGGCGATGGAGCATGCGGTAACCCACGTGTCCCTGCTCCGCACCGTCACCTCGGTCACCGTAGAGCAGCAGTTCAGACGCATCGCCAGAGGAGGCGCCCGTCTCGGGAGGGGCTACGACTACCAGTACGTCGGCCCCCGAAGCCCGGACGGACACAGCAGAACGACCCTCGACTTCGTCGTCGACCCGCTTTCCATACCCCCCAGCAACATCCACGTCCTGATCGGGCGCAACGGCGTGGGCAAGACGACCCTCCTCAGGGAGATCGCGCGGGCCGCTGTCCGGGTCGACCAGGCCGACGACGGCAGCGGTTTCTGGCCCAGGGGCGCCGCGCCGTCAATGCCGATGCTGGCCAACGTAGTGTCCATCAGCTTCAGCGCCTTCGACCCGTTCGCGAACCTCGTAGACCAACGACCGGACGGGCTCGTCTCCTTCGAGTATGTGGGCCTGCACATCCGAGCCGGCGCTCACGACGAACGCAAATCACACACGGACCTGGCCGCCGAGTTCTCCGGCAGCCTCGCCGCCATCCACTCCTCCGGCAGGACACAGCGCTGGGCCCGCGCCGTCAGCGGCCTCATGACGGACCCCGCCTTCGCGGCAAGCAGCGTTCCGGGCCTCGTTGACGACATGGCCGGCACCGGCCCCGACACCTTCACCCACGAGGGCCCGCAAAGGGTGTTCGCCGAGCTGAGCTCCGGCCACGCCTGCGTGATACTCATCCTCACCCGGCTTGTCGAGCTCGTGGCCGAACAGACCCTGGTGCTCCTCGACGAGCCCGAGAGCCACCTGCACCCGCCGCTGCTCTCCGCCTTCATCAGAACCCTCTCCCAGCTCCTGGCCGCCCGCAACGGCGTCGCCATCATCGCCACCCACTCTCCTGTCGTCCTCCAGGAAGTCCCACGGTCATCCGTGTGGAAGCTCATCCGGCACGGCCGCCTCCGGGCCGAGCGCCCCAGCATCGAAACGTTCGGCGAGAACGTGGGGGTCCTCACCCACGAGGTCTTCGGCCTGGAGGTTCGGCAATCCGGCTTCCTCGCGACCCTCCAGGCGGCTGTCGACCAGCTGGACACCTACGAGCAGGTGCTGCAGCATTTCGGCGGCCAGCTCGGCAGCGAGGCCAAAGGGATCGTCCGGATCCTGCTGGCGGACAAGTCCGCGGGTGAGGACAGCTGATGTGGCCCCTGCGCCCACCCCGTTACGACGCCCGCACCTCCTACGAGACCTGCATCTCCCGCACCAGGGAGATGGGCGAGCAGAAACGGCGCACCCGCCTGGCCGCAGCCGCGGACGCCGTCGAAGCATCCGGCGACCAACTCCGGGCCGCAGCCGTCGAGCAGACGCTGCACGCCCTCGAACCCGAGGACTTCCAGATCCCCGGGATCCGCACAGGCGAGAAAGCCGTCACCTGGATCTACCAGAACGGCATGGTCAGCGGTCCCGGCCGCGCCATCTACGACGAGCTGATGAGCGCCCCAGAGAACGAGCGATGCCCGCTGTGCGGGCACGGGACGGTCAGCCAACTCGACCACTTCATGCCCAAGAACAGCTACCCCGCCCTGTGCGTGGACCCCCTCAACCTCATACCGGCATGCTCCGACTGCAATTGGGCCAAGGGCGACACAAGAGCCGGCACCCCTGACGAACTACCCCTCCACCCGTACATCGACGACATCGACGGCGAACCGTGGCTCGACGCCAGGGTGATCCACGAGGACGGATTGGTACGGCTGGAGTTCTTCGTCGCTCCTCCCTCGGCCTGGGACCACACCCTGGCCGCTCGTTGCCGCAGCCACTTCCGGCTTTTCGGTCTTCGGAAGGCTTACGCCCTTAAGGCCAACGGCCATATCAGCGAGATTCGCGGCTACCTGAGATCACTGCTGGCCACAGGCGGAGCCGACGCTGTGCAGCGCCACCTACTGGACGTAGCCTCCAGCTCCCTCACCCAGCGCCCCAACAGCTGGATGGGCGTGACCTACCGGAGTCTGGCCCGCGACATGGACTTTTGCCAGGGAGCGTTCGGCGGTTTTTAGCTGTCGGCGGGCGCGTCCGGGGTGCCGGAGGCGACGAGGTGGAGGCACACAGCCGTCAAGAGCTCGCAGGATTTGGGGTGCGGTCGTCACGGCGGTGCGGGTCGGACATCGGCCAGCAGGCTGCGGGCCCACCGCGTGGCGCGGGCGCGTTCGTGGGGTCAGGTGGGCGGGTGCCGGAGGGTACGGACGGCGTCGGCGAATGAGGCGTGGCGCTCTCCCGGTGGCCTGGACGTGCCACCTCCTGGCGAGGCTGCGTGATAGGGCTGGTGACCGGTCGGCGGCAGCTGCGGCCTATCGCGAGGCGGCGGCCCTGGGCGTCGGCGCGGCCTGGCGCGACCTGGCCCTGCTCGCCGAGTCGGACGGCGACAGCATGGCCGCAGAGGAGGCCGCCGCCCAGGCGGCTCGCACCGGCGATCCGGAGGCGTGGACCGCGCTGGCCGAAGCGCGGGAGGAGATCGGTGACGACGCGGGCGCCGCGCACGCCGCTGCGGAGGCGGCACGCGCGGGTGACCTGGACGCCTGGATCATGCTGGCGCGAGCCCGGGAGAATGCCGGGGACAGGAGCGGCGCAGAGCTCGCCGCCAACCTGGCGGCCGAGCGCGGTGCAACGGACGCCTGGTCCGCGCTTGCCCGGATGCGGGAACGCGCCAGGGACCGGGAGGGATCTCGGCGCGCGGTGCTGCGGGCGGCCGACTTGGGCGCCTCCGACGCCTGGACGGCATTGGGTCGTGTGCGCGAGCAGCTTGGCGACATCGCCGCAGCTGAGCGCGCCTACGTCCGCGGCTGTGAAGCCGGTGACACGGAGGGGTACACCGCGCTCGGCGCCCTGTACCTGGGCCAGGGACGGACCCCCGAGGCATGCGCCGCGTACCGGTCGGCCGTGGACGCGGGACTCCCCGACGCCTGGGAAGGTCTGCTGGCGACGATGCCGGCCCAAGCGCCCCGCGCGACCTCGGCGCAGATGGTGGCTCGGCTGCGCACGACGGGCCTTCCGGCGCAAGGGTGAGCGGCGCTCCAGCTCGGTCGGTGTGGATCATCGTCAGCTGATACCCGTGCGATGCCTCGGGGGTGACCCCGGTGCTGACGACCAGCCGTGCTGACGACCCACGACTGGCCGGGCAGCCGCGCTGCTTCTGCGGGTCGACCGCGCGGGACATACCGTGAGCAGATGGACGACGTGGAGATCACTGTCTGACACTACTTTTCGCTCGACCAGGCGCTGACCGCATGCATCCTCTCGCAGCAATGCGGACGCTTCGAAGCCAAAGAGAAGACCGACGCCGCTGGTGAAGGAAGTCCTAGCGAGCACATGGCCTATGCCATCGGCTCGGTGATCGCCTCCTTCTCCTTCCTTAAAGCAACGATCAACGAGTTTTACGCCACCGTCAGCCGGGACAACCTGGAGATGGCTGGCGGACGCGGTGGGCTGGATCCCGTCGACCGACAGGGCATCGCCGCCATCGCCAAAGATGCGGAGAGACTGCCTACGCTCACGCAATTCCGGCTCGCGCTGGCCGTCCTCCGCAAGCCCCCGCTCGATCCCCGCACCCAGACGTACGCCGACGCGGACCTCCTGCGCAAGCTGCGCAACGAATTGGTCCACTACACGCCGCGAATGCGCCCTGCGGACAGGGGAGAACCGGACAGCAGCTCCGACTCCCACGCACTCGTGACAGGGCTGCTCCAGCGGCACTTCGAGCCGAATGCCTTCTTCGCCGACTCCGCCAACCCCTACTTCCCGCAGAAGTGCCTGGGCCACGGGTGCACCGCCTGGGCGTGGAATGCGGCGCTGGCCTTCGCCGACACCTTCCACCAGCGGATCGGAATCAGGCCGGTCTACGAGGACGCCCGCGCCCAGGGGCGGCTGAAGCCGTAGAGCGCGGATGGGCTACGGGGACTGCGCCGTGCGCCCGGCCAATGCACGGCGCTCCACACTTCGCGTCCCCTCTCACGCTGGGGTATGCCGACGCTGATTTTCTGCCATGCACGGACAGTGTGACTGGTCGTCTAATACTCCAGCCGTAGATCGTGATCTTCATGTCTGATTCGCGGCTTGTCGGCGGTAATGGCTGGCCTGGGCTCGGGCCTGGTGGCGGCGGCGCCAGGCGGACCAGCGGAGCCGGTGGGCTGCATCGTGCACGGGCCGGACGATCAGCGTCGTGAACAGTCGCTGGATCTCGTTGCAGGTGAGCGGGATCAGCTCGTCCGGGGCGGGATGGCGGGCGTGTTCGTCGGCGCGGACGACGGCGAGGAAGGCGTGAGCGAGCATGGCGAGGGTGACCCAGCGGGACCAGGAGGTATGGCGGCGAACCTGGTGCTCGTCGAGTGCGGCCAGGCCCTTTCCGGATTGGAAGAACTCCTCCACCCGCCATCTTGATCCAGCGACTCTGACCAGCACGGCCAACGGCACGGACGCGGGCGAGTAGCAGCGGTAGTAGGCGAGTTCACCGGTGCTGCGGTTACGGCGGATCAGCAGCTGACGACTCCCGGGGCGAGGGTCGGCGAGGTCGATGACTGCCCAGTTGTAGAAGCGGTGACCCTTGGCCCCGGCCCCCGCCGATAGCTTCTGCCAGGCCCACTTGGGCACCTTCTTGGACAAGATGTCCGCACGGAACTTCCCCGCACCGGTGGTGACTTCGTGCGAGCAGGCCACCGCGAGGACGTAGCCGGTGCCGCGTTCCTCCAGTGCGGTTCGCAGCTTCGGGTTGCCGCCGTAGACCTCGTCCCCCGCCACCCAGGCAGCCTGATGGCCGGCGTCCAGGAACCGGGCGACCATACGAGTGGCCAGCTCCGGTTTGGTCGCGAAGACGGTGTCCTCGTCCAGGCCCGCAGCCCGGCAGCGGTCGGGGTCCAAAGTCCAGGAGCGCGGAACGTAGAGTTCCCGGTCCACGGCGGTGTGGCCGCGCTGACCTGCGTAGACCAGATAGACAGCGACTTGGGAGTTCTCAATCCTGCCAGGGGCCTGTACTTCAATAAGTGCTCGGTAGAGGAGCGTTGGTGGGAGTCTGGGATATGGCCCCGTGTCCGTCAGACCGCGTCGCCGCCCGTGCCCTACGGGCCAAGTTCGATCAGATCCTGCCGCACTTCGACGAGCGCCGCCGTCGGCTGTACCTGGCCAGCGAGGCCACCTCCATCGGCCACGGCGGGATCGCCCGGGTCGCCACCGCCTCCGGCACCAGTACTGGCACTATCGCGCGTGGTATCGCCGAGTTGGCCGGCTGCTGCGTGCCGACCCTGCGGATCCGGGCTCCAGGTGCCGGCCGCAAGCGGCTGACAGATACCGATGCCGGTCTGCTGCCCACGCTGGAGTCGCTGATCGAACCGCACACCCGAGGCGACCCCGTCTCCCCTTTACGCTGGACCACCTTGTCGCTGCGAGCCCTGGCCACGACCCTCACCGCACAGGGCCATCCGGTCAGCGCTTCAACCGTCGGACACCTCCTGCACAGCCTGGGCTACAGCCTGCAGGGAACCGCGAAGACGACGGAAGGCATCAGCCACCCGGACCGCGATGCCCAGTTCGCCCACCTCAATGCCACCGCCACCGCCTTCCTCAACGACACCCAGCCGGTGATCAGCGTCGACACCAAGGCCAAAGAATGGCTCGGGAACCGTGACCGGCCCGGCCGCACCTGGAGGCCGGGCAAAGACGCGATCAAGGTGGACTGCCATACATTCACCACCAACGACCAGCCGATGGCGATCCCCTACGGGATCTACGACATCGCCAACAACACCGGATGGGTCAACGTCGGTACCGACCACGACACCGCCGAGTTCGCGGTGGAGTCCATCCGCCGCTGGTGGCAGCACCGCGGACAGGCGGACCACCCGCATGCCACCCGGCTCCTGATCACGGCCGACTCCGGCGGCTCCAACGACCCCCGCCGCTGGACCTGGAAGAACAACCTGGCCGTCTTCGCACGGGAAAGCGGGCTGGAGATATCGGTCTGCCACCTACCGCCCGGAACTTCGAAGTGGAACAAGATCGAGCATCGGATGTTCTGCCATATCACCGCGAACTGGCGAGGGCGGCCGCTGACCAGCTACCAGGTCGTCATCGAGACCATCGCCGCCACAACCACCAAGACGGGCCTGGCCATTGGGGCCGAGCTCGACACTGGGAGCTACGACCTGGGCATCAGCGTCACGCCCGCCGAGTTCCACGCCCTGCCGATCACACCGAACGTCTTCCACGGGGACTGGAACTACACACTGGCTCCCCTCCCACCTCGAACGCCAGACACGCCGGCAAACACTCGCCGGATCGACCCGGACCTGACCAAGATGCTCACCGATCCGGCCCTGACCGGCATGTCACGGACCGCCTTCGAGCATTTGGTGGCGGTCTCGGAACCCTACTGGGACGCCATGGCTGAGGCGGCATTCCAGCGCCGCTTCCACCGCCCTCGAAGCTACATCCACCCGCAGACCAGCAGCGTGGACCACCTCCACCGGCTCCTGGCAGCCATCTTGCGCCGCCGCAGAGCGGTGACCATTACGTTCCTGGCCCAATTACTGGGCGTCAACCGCACCAATCTATCCATCCAGTACCAGGACGGACACCGGCTCCTGGACCTGCACCGGATCCTCGTCACGCCTCTACCCGGATCGGCCGCCCGCACAATGGACCAGCTACACGCCCGAGCGACTCCCACGGAAGCCCATCACTGACAGTTATTCAAATACAGCTCCCAGCGGTGCCGGTGTACTGGCGCTGCACCCCGACCGTGCTGGTGCCCTTCTTCACGTCCCCGGTCTCGTCGACCACCAGTACCGCCCGGTCGTCGTGCAGATGCTCCACCACGTACTCCCGTACGTCATCGCGTACCGCATCGGCATCCCACTTGGCCCGGCCCAACAGGTGCTGCATACCGTCCGGAGTGGTCTCGCCGGCCCACTCCGCGATTGTCCAGCAGTTCTTGCGTGGCAGGTCGGCCAATAGACCGAGCACCAACCGCGCCGCCCTGCGCCGGGGTTCGACCCGCGCGAAGCGCCCCGCGATCCGGCCCATCAGACCCTCGAACGCGTCCCGCCAACGGGCGGGTTCTATGCTGTGACCTGCGGCCACCGTCTCTTCGTCAGTCCACACAACTCACGATGATCAACGGTGGCCGCAGCCGTCTTATCGTCGGCCCTGACCAGCCAACATTACGATCTGTGCCTGGAGTAGGCGGCGGTCGAAGGGGCGACGCAGGCGCACCGTCCCGTATCAGGAGGACATATGCGACGTGGCGAAGTCTGGTGGGCAGATTTCAACGAGCAGCGGGCAGTCGTACTACTGTCCGGAGAAGAGGCGTCCGGTTTCTTGGCGATGCAGGTCGTCGCTCCCGCGGGCACCGATCTCAGCGGCGTGGCCGTTGAGGTGGCAGTAGGTGCCCCCGAAGGACTGCCTCTCGAAGGCGTCCTGAGAGTCGCACTTCCACGTCCCGACCTCATCCCTTGCACTTGGCTGGTCACCCTGGCCAGGGAAGACCTGACCGGGCAGGCGGGCGTCCTGCCGTCCGCGAAGCTCAGCGAGATCGAGGATGCCCTTCGTCTCGGTGGACTCAAGTAGGCAGAGAGGGATGGACGCCGCCGATGGCGCGGCCGGTCTCGTCGAGATGGTCAATGGTGGCCGCGCCATATCAGCGGCGCCCCCACTGACAAGATCACGATCTACGGCTGGAGTACTAGACCCGTACGCGCAACAATCCAAGATTTAATTCCATCTCGATATGGGGCGACTTCAAGGATGCTGAAGTTTAATGGAGTGGCAAACGGTAGGGATGTGCGGCGAGTTCACAATTGGACAAACGCAGGCTCAAGGAGGCGGGCAATCTCAGCTACGTTGCAGAGAAAACACTGATCCCTTTCCAAGCTGGTGGTGCTGAACGCGAGTTGATCGAGATCTGCATCCGGCCTGCTCGGCGAGCCCTCCCCACGCAGTGAGCTCTTTCAGCGTTGCCGCTCCAGGGTGAGGACGGCTTTGGCGATTGACGACCTTCGATTCGGGCTGCACCGGGACCTGCGGAAGATGCGCCAGGACTTGAGCCGTGCGACGCCGCGCTCGACCGGTGCCCGGGCTGCGGACAGCGCCCGGTTGACGGTTTGCTGTGTTGGCGTGAGGTCGCGGCCCGGCGGGCGTCTGAAGGGCGTCGTCACCCACGGGCCGGCTCCCATGTAGGCGCGGTCGGCGAGGACGGGTACACCTTGCCGATCGCAGATCCGGATGATCCGGTGGGTGCGGGCTGCGGTGAGGTCGTGGGCACGGCCGGGCAGTGCGGGCGAGAGCCACAGCAGCTGGCCGCATGGGTCGGTCACCACCTGGACGTTCACGCCGTGCCGGCGGTGCTTGTGCGAGTAGTCGGCCCGGCTGTCGCCCACCCGGTCACACTCCGCCAGGGTGCCGTCGAGCAGGACGTAGTCCGGGTCGGCTTCGCGCAGAGCACGCAGCAGGCCAGGCGCTCGGTCGGCGAGCAGGTCAACGACGGCTGCCGCGTATGCGTGGGCGGTGCCCACCGAGATACCGAAGCCGACGGCGATCTGCGCGAGGGTGTCGTGTCTGCGCAGGTACACCAGACCGACGAGCGCACGCAGGTGCGGCGGGAGCTTGCAGCGGCGGTCACCCTCGCGGGTGACCATGAGCATCGTGACCCCTTAAGAATGGTGGTGGTCCGGGAGGGCTGGGTGTAGCTGATGGTGACCTGCCGTTTGTGGCTCCGAGTGAGTGGCTGCCCAGTTCTCTGGGAGGCTCCGGCCGCTGATTGAGAACTGCGGTCATCGCTGGTTAAGGGCTTGGCGGTGGAGTGTCCCCGGACGCTGAAGGTGCTGCTTGCTGGGGAACGGAGCGACGACGGTGACGGAACGTCATGAGCAGGTCTGGGTCGGCATCGACGCTGGTAAGGCGCATCACTGGGCTGTCGGAGTCAACGCCACCGGAGAAAGGGTGCTCTCGAGGAAGGTCGTCAACGGTGAGGACGAGATCCTGGACCTGATCGTCGCAGCGTGCGAGATGGCTGACGAGGTTCGATGGGCGGTCGACATCTCCGGCCGGGCCTCGACGCTGCTGCTTGCACTGTTAATCGCCAACGGTCAGAGCGTGGTGTATGTGCCTGGACGAACGGTCAACCGAATGTCCGGCGCCTACCGCGGCGAAGGGAAGACTGACGCCAAGGACGCCCTGGTCATCGCCGACACCGCGCGTATGCGCCGGGACTTCACACCCCTGAACTTGCCGAACGAGACCGTGGCTGATCTGCAGTTGCTCACCGCGCATCGAGCCGATCTGATCGCCGACCGGGTGCGACTGATCAACCGCCTGCGCGATGCCCTGGTCGGCATCTGCCCCGCTCTGGAGCGGGCCTTCGACTACTCAGCGGCCAAGGGACCGGTCGTCCTGCTGACCGAATACCAGACCCCGGCCGCCTTGCAGCGCGCCGGCGTCAAGCAGCTCGCGGACCGGCTGGCACGACGTGCGGTCCGCAGTGCAGATGAGGTCGCCGCCCGTGCGCTCGAAGCTGCCCGATCCCAGGTGACAGCTCTGCCGGGCGAAAAGCGAGCCGCCAGACTCGTGTGCGACCTCGCCCACCAGCTCCTCATGCTCGACGAATGGATCAAAGACACCGACCGGGAGATCCGCGAGGCGTTCCGCCTCGACGAGCGCGCCGAAGTCATCGAGTCCCTGCCGGGTATGGGGCCCGTCCTCGGGGCCGAGCTTCTCGCCATTGTCGGAGATCTGTCCAGCTACGCAGACACCGGCCGCCTGGCCGCCCACGCGGGACTGGCCCCGGTACCGCGCGACTCCGGCCGCCGAACCGGCAACCACCACCGGCCCAAGCGCTACCACCGCCGCCTGCGACACGTCTTCTACACGGCCGCCCAAACCGCCATGATGCGCCCCGGCCCGTCCCGGGACTACTACCTCAAGAAACGCGCCGAGGGACTGATCCATACCCAGGCACTGCTCGCCCTCGCACGCCGCCGTGTCGACGTCCTCTGGGCCATGCTCCGTGACAAGAGGCACTTCACGCCTACCCCACCAGCCACTCAATCGGCTTGACACCATCATTGAGACTCACTCCACGAGCGCATGCGGCAGGTCGAGTGCGGCAGGATGGATGACCAACGAGGCCCCCGAGCAGCGTGGTTGAGACGTCAGACATCTCGATCAACAGCCCGGGGGCCTCGCTCGTTGCGCTTCACGGCCCATCACCCGATCGGTAGCCAACTCGAAGAAGCTCAGTGACGCGCCCCCTTGACGACACAGCCTTGATCGTTAACTTCCCGGCATTGGCCCATAGGTAGAACTCGATCTGGTCGACGTCGAACCGCCCGGCCGCAACCGCTATGAGCACCACTTGATCAAGCTGGCGCCCGTGGCCGCCGCTGTCGTTCTCAACGACCGCGACGAGGTACTGCTCATGTGGCGCCATCGCTTCGCCACCGACACGTGGAACTGGGAGATCCCGTCCGGCATTGTCGAGGACGGCGAGAGCCTCACCGCCGCCGCCCGCGAGGTGCTGGAGGAGACCGGATACCAGGTCAAGGCGGCTGCCTTGCGTCCGCTGGCGTACAACCAGCTCATCGGAGGCATGTGCAACGCCGAGCACACCGTCTTCCTCGCCCGCGACGCCGTACGGATCGCTGAGCCGACCGACACTCACGAGGCCGACCGCATCGGGTGGTTCCCGCTCGACGGCGTCCAGCAGATGATCGACGACCGCCAGATCGTCGCGGGAGTGGCTGTCACCGGCCTGCTGCAACTGCTCGCCCGCCATTGACCTTGACGAGGAACCGAGCGCTCGTGCTGGTCACCCTAGCAGCAGGTCCACCACGCCCGACGTGTCGGTGAGGTCGGGCAGCGTCGCCTCAGCTCCGGTGTCCGTATTCTCCGAACCTCGAATCCCAGCGCAGTTTCAAGCTGGCCGAACGCGTCAGCGAAGGCCGTGGCCGCGTCTTCGTGACACCGGGTGAAACCCCCGCCGCCGACCGCCGACCGTTTCCTGAGAGGTCACGATGACGCCTCCCGCCTCGCCCTGGAACAGTGACTGCCACCAACCGGCGGGCCCGCCCTCCCATTGCACCTGCAGGATCCAACAAGGCAAGTGGCAAACAATGGTGGTGTAGGCAATTTCCCCCGAACTCCCACGCCTCGCCGCAGATGATTAATGTCGTGCAGCAGTCCGCGCTTGTACAGCCAGCGCAGAACCCATGGGGCATCACACCACCAGGTCCCACACACGCAGAACGTTCCGAATACACCTCCGACGCCACAGACATGACGCACATCCGGATACAGGCTCCATCACGGCAGCCTTCAACCCAACAAGGGGGGCGAATGATTTCACAGTACGACTCCGGTATCGAGGAAATATGCGAGTCTCTTTCTGCGAAAAGCTATGTCCAGGCATCCGGTGAAAAGGTGAGAGAGCTTCTCCGTCGACGCGACGAAAACGCGCTCAAGGATCTGGACACCTTCCGGAGCAGCTGGGACAGGATGCCGCTTGATCGTTACATGGCCGACGGCGGCCGCTACCGGCGCCGACGGCACGCCACCCTGAGCACGCCCCGCGCAAGCAACGATTACTGCGTCGAGGCCCACCAGCCGCACTACCAGGGACTGGATTACAACAGCCTCAACGGTGGGGTTGCGCGGCACTATGAACCGTTCGAGGACCACGTCCTGAGCGGCGACAGCATGAAGAGCCTGATCACACTCGGCTGCGACATCTTCGGCCGGCTGGCTCCCTACTCCGGCTGGCACATCGAGGCCCACCAGTTCCGCATAGAGGTCAACGGCGAGGAAGTGGGCAAGCCCACGCCCGAAGGCGTCCACCGCGACGGTGTCACCTTCGTCCTCATGGCCATGATGGGCCGCTCCAACGCCGTCGGCGGAGAGAGCACCGTCTTCAATCTGGAGAAGGAGGAGGTCGAGAAGTTCACCATGACCGATCCGCTGGATCTCGCACTCGTCAACGACGAGCGGGTCTACCACGGGGTCTCCCCCATCGGGCAACTGCACTCCGGGCAGCCGGCGTCGCGTGATGTACTGGTGATCACCTACCGCCACAAGCCGTGATGGTCCGTGTGGGGGCGCTCACGTCGGCGCCCCCACACGGACCATATCGCTGAAGCGAGAAAAGGAAACAATGGGTCAGGTAATCGCCGTCGCTATTATTACCGTTCTGGCGGTCGTAAGCCCTGGAGCAGATTTCGCGATGACGGTACGCAACAGCTATTTGTACGGCCGGACCGCAGGAACACTCGCGGCGGTCGGCATTTCGCTCGGCGTACTTGTCCATGTCACCTATACGATGTTGGGCGTGGGGCTGCTGGTCACCCGGACCCCGTCGCTCTTTACAGCAATGAAGCTGGTCGGCGCCGCTTACCTCGTATTCATCGGCTACAAAACGTTCATCGCCAAGGCCCGGGTGCAGATCGATCTGTCGGAGGGCAACGGCCTGTCGAAGGCAGGAGCGCTGCGCACCGGGTTCCTGACGAACGCGCTCAACCCAAAGACGATGCTTTTCGTCCTCAGCACCTACACCCAGGTGGTCCGTGCCGATACCCCGGTCGTCCAGCAGATCGGTTACGGCCTGTTCATGTCGTTCACTCACTTGGCCTGGTTCGCTCTCGCCGCCCTCTTCTTCTCCAACCGGAGCTTGCGCACTCGGCTGCTGCGCCGCCAGGCCGTTCTCAACAAGGTGATCGGCACTGTACTCGTCGGGCTTGGCGTGGCCCTGGCACTAACTCCGTCAGTCCAGTGACGCCGACTCGACACGGGGTTCGGCGACTCCGCTCGTCGAACGAGAAAGGCAGGATGCTTCCGCTCGCGGATCCCACACGGTAGGAGGCGCCGCGCGCTCGTTGAGCAGGGCAATCAGCATCCCGTAGGTGTCAGCCCGATCGATCAAGACCTCCATATCAACCGCTCGCGTCTCAGGAGGCTCTGCCTCGACCTCCCCTCGGCATGCGTGAGTCAGGGGTTGTCCGGCTGCGGCCGGGCGAGGTCCCAAGCGCCGGCACGTATGCGCGCGACGGCGGCGCTCAGCATGCGTATCCCGCGCACCGTCGCGGGGTCCACCCCCGTCAGAGACCGCACCCGTTGAAGGCGGTAGTCCAGCGTGCGGGGATGGATGTGGAGCGCTGCGGCGGTGCGCAGCCTGCTCATGTCCGCGCGGTAGAAGGCATCCAGTGTCGTGACCAGGTCGGGACCGCCCAGCAGTGTCCGGGTCAGTCCATACAGCCAAGTGTCAACAGGCGGCAGTTGCGCCAGCCCCAGTTCGACGAAGACGTCGGCCATCGTGTACACGTGATCCGGCTCGTGTTCCGCGGGCGCCACCTGGCTGATCCGCCGGGCAAGTGCGGCGGCGGCGGCCAGGTCCCCGACGCGTCCCGGAACCGTCCCGGCCGCACAGGGCCGCTCAGTGATCGCCGCCAGGTCCCGCACGAGGGGCAGCGCGCGCTCAGCCGCTCGGTCCTGATCGGTGCCGCTCGCCGGGACGAGGGCGGCGAACTCGTCCGGCTGCCGCCACAGAACCGGTACCCGGTGGCGTCGCAACAGGGGCTCGATCAGGGCTCCCGGGTTCGGCTTCGGCCGGGGAGGTAGCGGCGACTCGATTCTCACCACCGTGACCGCGTAGTCGTCGGACTGGGTCACTCCCAGGCTCCGGGCGAGCCCGGACGCGGCGGGCTCGTCGGCCAGCAGTTTGCGCGCGAGCGACTGAAGGACGTCGGCGACCGACAGCAGGCGGGCCCGTTCCTCCTGGTAGCCCAGGACGTAGGCACTGCGGGCCGCACCAGCCTGGGAGGACAACCAACCGACCATGCTTAGCAGGCCGTCCATGTCGCCCGCACCCGGCACCTCGGTGATCTCGCGCAGCATGAGACTGGTGTGCATCGTCAGGGCATTGCTCTGCGACGCCGCCGTGAACCCCGCGGTGCCACGCTGCCGTCCCGCAGCGGTGATGGCAGCCAGGTCGTCGGCCAAAAGCGGCTGCCCGGCCTCAGCGAGATCGACGCTGCGGCGCCGTATGAACACGGCGAAATCCATCACCGCCCCGTACAGGCGCCTGTCGTCCTTCACCCTGTGGTATTCGGAGAGTTCCCGGACGTAGCGATCAACAGCGCTGCGTGCGTTGGTTTCGACCTGATTTCTGAGTAACTCGAAGATCCCTTTCACTGCACTCCCCCAAGGCCGGTCGTGCCGAGGAACGGTCGTTGCGCCGACACGGCTACGTGCGCCTGGTCACACACGAGCCCAGCGCGCCTACGTGGTTGGCGGTGAAGTTGCGTGGGTAGTCGCGGAGGACCTTCTCGGCGTGACCGCAGTCGAGCATGAGCAGCCGGTCGGTGCGCTCCTCGCGGACTGAGCGTATGAAGCGTTCTGCGTGCAGGGTATCGTGGGGCCTGCGGTGGGGGGGATCTTGGTGAGGCAGATGCCCGCGCTGGAGAACCTGCCAGCGCGCCGGAGTTGCCCGGGACCACGGGGCGTGTCCGGAGCGGGCACGATGGCGGCGACCTTGTACCGGCCCAGCCAGGCCACGTTGTCGCCGGTCTCGGGGACCCGGGTGGATCGGCAGCCGTCGAACGCGACGTACGCAGACCTCGCACAACTGGCCCAGCACTACGGCGTGGGCACCAACGTGATGCAGAAGGCGCAGAAGAGACTGATCGTCGAGGGACTCCTCGAAGGCCGCGCGGGGTCCGGCACCTACGTGTCCCAGCCGCGCGAGCGGCGCCGGATGATCCGTTCCCGGCACCGTGAACGCCGCGGCGGCAGCCCATTCCAGGCCGACATGCACGAGAGCGGCCGCAGCGGCACCTGGGAGGCGTCCTCCGAGGCTCGCACTCCCGCCCCGGAGAACATCGCCCGGCGCCTAAGCATCGAGCCCGGCGACCCCACGGTGCGCACCACCTACAAGTTCCTCGCCGACGGCAAACCCGCCCAGCTCTCCGTCAGTTGGGAGCCCTTGGCCATCACCGGCGGTACACCGACCCTGCTGCCCGAGATAGGCCCGCTCCGCGGCAAGGGCGTGGTCGAGCGGATGCTCTCCATCGGCGTCGACATCGCAACCTGGTCGGAGATCCCGCGGCCGGCCCGCACCACCCAAGAACAGGCCGCCCTGCTCGGTATCGCCCTCGGCGACCTGGTCCTGGCCATCGAGCGCACGTACCACGACGGAGACGGCCGCGCGGTCGAGACCGCCGACATCGTCATCCCCGACCGCACCTGGGAAGTGGTCTACGAGTTCGCCCTCGACCCGCCTGATTTTCAGACGAGCCGCCGGACCGCCGGACCCATTCGTCGGCCTCGGCCTGCAGCCCTACGCTCTGGACAGAGCCAGCGCTATACCAAGAGCGGCGGACAGCGCCGCCAGATTTCCCCAGACCTGCTCAGGGTCCCTCGTGTCGTGCACCATGCCGTCCAGGAGCTACTGGCGACGCGGTGGGCGACCGCGACAGCGGACCGTACGACCCGGGTAGCGGGTGAGCCCGGCGTCAGGCTGCGCTGCTATCTGGACGTGCGCCAGGAGCTGCTCTCGTAGCCGGACCGAGCACGTGTCCCCGTGCGCTGACCTGCCGTGGTCGGGGCCATGGTCGGCGACGCCCAGCCCATGGTCGGGCTTGTGGTCGCGCCTGCACCAGGTGCTCTCGGATTGCGGACGGGCGGTCTGGGTGGAAGGCATGGAGGTGTGACGTGGACGCTGCCGGAACCGATGCTCGCTGCCTCTGTCCCCGATCCGGTGCTGCTGCCGGGGTGGGCGGGCGAGCCGAAGTTATGGGCAGGGTTCTGTAATGTCCGTTGTCCAGACCTGGGCCAGCACGCCCAGTGCGCAACTGAGTTACTGGGCACGCCTTGAGCGAGGCACGCGCCGCATACTCGCCCTCGGAACCGACGGCCTCGTCGAGGCGTCGTCCAAGCATGACACTGCCCGACCCGCCCCCACTGCTATCCGACGAGCAACGTTTCCCTCCTCAATGGCCGCACTGCGGCGTGGACTCCGACCAGCGCATGAATCGTGTCGGCTGTCGAGGTCGCGTTGTGGAACCACACGGGCGATGCCTAGCCCACCTTGAGACAGTGGACCAGGACACTTATATCTCCGGCTTGGCCCCAGGTGACGACGTCGACCTGAGGGGCACCACATTGACGGATGCGATGCTCAGTGCGCTGCTAGACGCTCTGCGGGATCCGGACACTGGATATCCCAGACTCGGTACTGCGCACTTCACGGAGGCCAAGTTCACCGGCCCGGCCCTGTTTGAAGCGGCAACGTTCACTGGTGACGCCGATTTCAGCAAATCCAGGTTCTCTCGTGGCTGCAATTTCGATGGAACATCTTTTAGCGGCTCGGTTCTGCTAGAAGGGGCGATCTTCTCCGCCAGCGCCTCCTTTAGAGGGGTATTTTTCGAAACGGCTGAGAAGTTGGGGCCGTTGGTCTGCGACCGTGTCCTTCACCTATCCGGCGCGGTCTTCAGTAGCCCTGTCGTCATAGAGGCCGCAGCGTATGGCGTTCAGTGTTCTCGGACCCGGTGGTCCGCAACAACCACCCTTCGGCTGCGCTATGCGCTCGTAGACCTGGAGGATGCAGTCACGGAATATCCATTGATCATCATTTCCCGATCTTCTCCTTTTGAAGTCGGACTGCTACAGCTCAACGAGGAAGGACTAGCAGGCGAGGATGAAAGCGTTAAATTGGGCCTGATCCGCGGCTTCGACGCTGCTCAGTTAGCTTTGATCAACGTCGGTATTCATGAGAGTCGATTCATAGGTGCGGCCAATCTGGATCAGCTCCAGTTGTCTGGTGACTTCACGTTTGCGTCCACTCCGCGTGGCCTTTACCGGCGTGGTTTGTTGCCCGTCCACTGGACGCGGCGTCACGCCATCGCCGAGGAACGACGGTGGCGCGCCGAAGTTGCGACGAACGAAAGAGCTCGTGACGCATGGGGGGCAGGGGGATATGGCCCACTTGGAGTGGCTAGCGCGAGCGCGCCCCGACCTGCCGCCCTTGCCTCTGTCTATCGACAACTTCGCAAGGCACTCGAAGATGGTAAGAACGAGCCGGACGCAGCCGATTTCTATTACGGCGAGATGGAGATGCGTCGTCATGACAAAGCACGTCCGCGCGCGGAGCGGGCGCTAATCACGGTGTACTGGGCCGTCTCCGGTTATGGCCTACGCGCTTCTCGAGCTATTTTGTGGCTGATGGGCGCTATGGCGGCAACTGTCTTGCTGATTATGTTGTGGGGTTTACCCATACACGACCCGAAGCCTGCCACGACAGGGCGATTGGAGGGACAGAGAATCACTCTTTCCACCGACATTCCTGCCCCGGTCAACCCTGAAGTCCCACTAACCGAGCGGCTCACCTCGGATCGGTGGGAGAAGTCTCTGCGAACAGTTCTGAATTCGGTCATATTTCGCTCTTCAGGCCAGGAGCTGACTACGGCTGGCACTTACATCGAAATGGGCTCTCGACTCACCGAACCGGTGCTGGTCGGTCTCGCCGCTCTTGCTATCCGCGGCCGGGTCAAGCGATAGCTAATAGTTTTCATGGCCTCCGCTATCGATCTTTGGACAGCCCGACAGCGCATAACTGAAATGGGACGGATGGCGGGCCCTGGTCTCGGTAGAGGCTGGGCGCACCGTCTTGCGCTCGCGTCAGGACACGGAGAGGTTCCTCCTCCCCGGGCAGATCCCTGGTCGGCCCCGCAATCCTGTGGGCCTCGGAGACACGATGAAGCGCCACAGCCTGCCGGCCCGGGCAGCGCGCAAATCCGCCATGATGGAAGCGCTCACCGACCTTCCACCCATCGTTATCTCAGATCTCGTCGGCATCAGCCCCGTCACTGCTGCCCGCTGGGCCAGGCTCGCGGGCGACAACTGGTCCGACTACCTCGCCACCCGACAGCCAGCCCAAAGAAGGTGAACTGCGCATCACGTCGCTCCGTGAAGCAACCGGCATGGCAGCGCTTCCTCGGTCACCTCGTGAACTTCATCTGCCTGCACCCAGTACAAGCGGGCCTCCGGAGTCCGGGTGACGGCTTCCTCAAGACGTCCGTCCGTGAAGAGGGCCCCCACTCCGTCCTCAAGCGCCCAGCCAGCGGACAGCATGCCGTTGGCTACAGTCTCGCGGAAGGAGGTGCGACGCCCTGGTTCACTGTCGTAGTGTGGACACACCGAACCCGGCAGGAGGCCCAGTCCGTCCTGCAGAAACGTCAGCGGACCGAAAGAGTCCGTATGCGAGCCCTCCGCCCAGCAGTTGGCGCCAGCACTGATTCCGCACAGCAGCGTCCCGCGGCTGCAAGCCTCGAGCAGTAGCCGGTCGACTCCATGTGCACGCCAGACCGCCAGCAGGTTCGCAGTATTGCCGCCGCCGACGTACACGACCTCCTGGCTGAGCAGGAACGTCCGCAGAGCCTCCTCGTCCAGCTCTCGCCGGAACAACGACAAGACAGACGGCTCACAGTTGCGTGACTTGAACGCGCTCAAGAACTGATCAATGTATGCAGGCGCGTCGCCACTGGCAGTTGGAACGAAGCACACTTTGGGTCGAGGGCTCCTTACCTGGTTAAGCAGCCAGTCGTCGAGCAGCCCGTCCTCATCTGTTGAGAAGCCTCCCCCGAGAAGTGCGACACGACGAGCCGAAACGGCCACCACAAGTGCCTCCTGAGCTGCGGAACCAAGCTTGCGCGCACACTGCCGTGCCGCGGGACCCATCTGCAACCAAATAGACGGCAGTCCACCATGGGTGCGGCTCGTTTCGAGTGAGGTGGTGATCAGGCTCTGACGGCGTATTCGCCCTGGCCGTCTTCAGTGAGCCGAAGGACGGCCGCTACCAGCAGGCCCCCCTCCTACCCCTGGGGCACGACTGTCGAGCTCCCTGCCCCTGTCAACATCACCCTCAAGACCAAGAAACTCAAGGACTACCCACGCCCCACGGTGCACCGTGGGGCGTGACTTCATAGCAACGGCTTCACTCTCAGTGGATCTTGATCCACTCGACTTTGTCCACGTTAATGTAGTCGACATCCGGGTCGTAGTGGTGCGGAGAGTAACTACTCCACCTACCGACGCCCACTTCCTTCACCGGAGTGTCCGGACGGGCCTTGTAGCGGAATCTCACGACGTTGTTGCCGGTGGAGATATGGGACACCTGGTAGATGGCCACGTTCATTTCACCGGCGTTCGCGAAGCAGATCACTCCGCCCGGAGCCTGCGCACTGTGAACTTCGAAGAAGTCGGTACTGTGTCCGCAGTCCGTCCTGTTGAGGGCATGCGCGGGAAGAGCGGTCGCGACCGTGGTCAGCAATGCCACGGCCGCTACACCGGCCCCGCGTACCACGCCTCGACTCATCGAACGTGTCATCTCAAGGTCCTCACGATGGGGGTGACTCGGTCGGCTAGAGAGACGCGCCAGCAACCAACGGGTTGTAAAGAAACGGCAAAGTAAAACGCTACTTCTTCAGCTCACTTGAACGGAACGTTCACGCAGGCCAGCCGCGCCCCGGCCATCCCCGCATGCTCCTCGTGCGTGGACGTGACCGCCTCGTGCAGCACCCCGGAACGGGCCCCTCCGGCACGGAACCGCCAGTCGACAATCGTGTGGCTCTCCTGAAGTGACTTGTTGACCTGCGTAGTTGTGGGTTGCTCTGCCGTGATGGCTCGGTGGCTTCTACCGTTTCGGGTGGGAGCGAGGTGGCTGTCGGATGAGTTCGCTGATCGAAGAGCTGCATCGCCGAGAAGCGGCCGCGCGCGAGGAGGCGGACGGGCTCCGGCGTGAGATCGACGCGTTGAACGAGCGTCTGGCGGAGGCCGAGGAGCGTCTGGCCCGGTTGGAGATCACCCGGGAGACGGTCGCGGAGATCCTCGGCGAGGCGGGCGGGGATCGCGTGGAGGCCGGTGCGGCCACGGTCCCGGTGAGGGTCAAGGTCGCGGGGCCGGTGGCTGTGGAGTCCGCTCCCGCCGCGCCGGTCGGGGTGCTGACGGTGCCACCGTGGCGCCCGGGTATCGCGGTGGCGGTGCTGCCGAAGACGTATCAGGACCTTGTCGAGGTCCTGGTCGATGCCGGGCATCCGCTGCGGGCCGGGCAGGTGGCTGCCGCGGCCGGGTTGAGCACCGACAAGTCGAAGGTCGAGGGGCTGCGTGCGAAGTTGAAACGGCTCGTGGACCGCGGCTGGCTGGCCGAGGACGGGCCGGGCCGCTTCACGACGGCCGACCGGCAGGACGGAGCACAATCGTCAAGACAGTAACGGGAACAGGGCTCTCCTCCCTAGATTCGAAGGTGCCAACCAATCGTCCCCGGAGAGAAGAGCCCCGTGGAACGGTACGACACACCCTCGACAGCTGACCCCTTTGACCGTTCAACTCATCTGTTCACCACGCTCGTTGCCGACCTCACCGGCCCGGCGGGTGCCGGCCTGCACCACGACGAGCTGGAAGAACTCCTTGACCTGCGGGGCCGCGAGATCCTGCGGCAACTCCTGTCGGACCACCTGGAACTGCGGGCCCGGCGGGAGGAGGACGCCGCCCGAACCCGCCCTCACCCGCCGAGGAGCCCGGACGGTGTGGTGCGCACACGCATCGAGTACGGACACCGGCGGCTGCTGGCCACGCTGTTCGGCACGGTCATCGTCCGCCGGTGCGCGTGGCGGGCACCCGGTGCGGGCAACCTTCACCCCGCCGATGTGGCGTTGTCGCTGCCCCGGCTGCGGCACAGCCACCAACTCATGCGGCTGGCCGCGATCGAGGCAACCCGCGGCTCGTTCGACGCCGCCACCGCGGCGATCGGCCGCCGGTGCGGACCGGTGATCGGAAAACGGCAGGTCGAGCAGGCACAAGGTGACTTCACCGGTGCGGCAGCCGGCCAGCTCCGCATCCAGGACCAGGTGGGTGCCCACCTCGATCAGACAGGCCATCCGCACCTGAGGAAAGGAGGACTTGTCGTGGCCGCGGCTGTTCCCGGGACGGCCGAAGGCGGCCTCATTCGCCACACTGTCGGCCACGTCCCAGCAGGTGCCGTCCACTGCCAGCAGCCGCAGCCCGTGCCAGAAGCAACCCGGCGTGGCCTCGGTGCCCATCGGCTTCGCGGTCGTGGCAAACAGCACCCGCAGCGGCTCCGATCCCAGCCGCTGGCGGGCCCGGAACAGCGACGACTTCGCAGGGATGTGCCACTCGCCCAGCAGCCCCTGGCCCCGCAAACCCCCGATCAGATGCCGCATCACCTCCAGATACGGCGCCGGCGAGAACAGGGCAAGGGCGAGAACGAAATACACCACCAGCCGGGCCGGCAGCAGACGTCTACGCTGCTCGCCACGACCACAAGCAGCCACCACACGATCCACCAACCCAGGCCGATACACCCAGGTCAGCAGCCCCAACCCCGATAACTCGCCGACATCCGCAGACACCCGCACCACCCCCGGGAAGCACTACGAAGCAGCGTACGCCCGCGACTAAAACAACGGCATTGTGCCTAGGGCGCGTATCGAGTTGTGATCGTCGGTGGTCCGGTGTGAGGTCTTCGATCCAGATCATCGAGGAACACAGCGATGCCAGCCAGGCATTGAGCTTGTTGATCAGGCGCTCGACGGTGTTCCTCTCTTTGCAGAGGTCGGTGTCGTGATTCGGCGCTCGCCACGCACATGCGGCCGGTCGATCGACACGTAGGTTCGGATCAGTTGCGTGTGGCGGCCGGTGGGCCGGCGATGGCGGTGAGCCGAAGCTTGGTCTCGTCCTCGCTGCCGGGTACGGCGGTCATGATGACGATCTTGAGCTCGGAGTCGCCGTCGGTCAGGACGTCGCAGTCCACCGTGACCGGGCCCACCGACGGGTGGTCGATGGTCTTGTGGTCCTCACGGTGCGCGGCCACTTCTCCGGTCGTCCACAGCTCGGCGAAACTCCTGTTGTCCGCGTTCAGATCGCGGATCAGCGCGGCCAGGCGGCTGTCCTGGGGGAAGCGGCCGGTGGCGCGGCGCAGGTCGGAGACGACGGCGGCATCTGTGGCATCGGGGTCCGTCTCGGCCACTGGCCACAGCGCGAGGCGGGCGGGCCCGGCGTCCACAGGGAACCTGTCGCGGGCGAAGTTGCGCAGCCGTGGCGGCGAGGCGGATGGGTCGCCCAGCAGGGCGGCCCATCCACGGTTCCACCACACCAGTTGCCAGTCCGCCGCAAACACAGCAACCGCCACGTCCCCGAGGCGGGCGAGCACTCGTTGCACGCCGGGCGGGAGATGGTCAGTGATCGTGCCGTCCACCGGCGGTACGAGCTGGGCCAGTCGGTAAAGGTGGTCCCGCTCGACGGTGGACAGCTGCAGGGCGCGGGCCAGGGACGCCACCACCGACGCTGAGGGTGTGGTGGCCCGCCCCTGTTCCAGGCGCACGACGTAGTCGACCGATATCCCGGCCAGGTCAGCCAGTTCCTCGCGGCGCAGCCCGGCCACCCTGCGCCCGCGGGCCACCGGCAGCCCGGCGGCCGACGGGGGCAGCCGCTCCCGCCACGTGCGGATCATCACGCCCAGTCCGGTTCCGGGTATCGCCGACATGACCTCCATCCTCCTGCATCCCCGGTCGTGCATGTGGGCGCGAGGGTGGTACTGGTCTTCCTACCGTCGAAGCGTCCCTGGTCCGCCTCCCTCGTCGGGATCAGTATCGAGCGCATGACGATTACCTTCATCACTGGAGCCAACAAGGGGCTCGGCCGCGAGACCGCCCGTCGCCTGATCGAGTGTGGCCACACCGTGCTCGTCGGAGCGCGCAACCGCGAGCAGGGCGAGGAGGCCGCCGCTGCGCTCGGCGCACGCTACGTCCCCATCGACGTGACCGACGACGCGTCCGTGGCCGCCGCGGCCGCGAACGTCGCCGAACACGAGGGCAGCATCGACGTCCTGATCAACAACGCCGGTGTCCACGGCCCCGTCGGCGATCCCAGCGACCTCACCGCCGCCGACGCCCGCGACGTCCTCGACGTCAACGTCATCGGCGTCGTCCGCACCACCACTGCATTCTTGCCGCTGCTGCGCCGCTCGGACGACCCTGTGATCGTCAACGTCAGCAGCGGCATGGGCTCCCTCGCCCTCACCCACGACCCCGGCCGACCCGAGTCGCACGTCGTCGCGCCGCTGTACACCTCCTCCAAGGCAGCGCTGACGATGTTGACCACGCAGTACGCCAAGGGACTCAAGGGCATCCGCGTCAACGCCGCCGACCCCGGCTACACCGCGACCGACCTCAACGGTCACGGCGGCCCCCAAACCGTCACCGAAGGCACGGACGCGATCGTCCACCTCGCCACCGAGGCGCCCGGCGCCGGCAGCGGACGCTTCGTCTCCCGCCATGGCGAAATCGCCTGGTCCTGACACCGGCTGTGCCGGATCAGCTAGGGCCTGTCCGGCCGATCATGCGGCTGACCGGAGGACCGGTCCGATCCGGGAGGTCAGGAAACGAGGGAGCGCCGGGTGTGGCTGGCGACGTGCGCGGTCCGGCCGCAGATGACGCACGGGTTCGCAGCCGCAGACTGTTTCATTTGGCAGTAGGCGCAGATCCGCTGGTCGCCGTCGAGGTTGGGCAGGCGGTGCTGTTTGCCGCAGTGGGCGCATCGGGGCAGCACGACACGTGTGGCACTGACTGTCTGCAGGGCCCGTACGAGTTTCTGCATGGTGACGGGTCCCTCGGGGCGGCCGGACGTGAGCAGTTCGGGGTCCCGTCCCGGCTGAGGGCTTCGGCGAGCTTGCGGTGACGGGACTTCATCTTGGCCGTCGAGGCGATGGCCTCGGCGACCACGGCCGGGGAGAGCTCGGGTTCGATAGCCAGGACGATCTCGGCGATCAACGCGGTCGGCTCGGTGAGGAACCGGGGAGGCTGGTCGTGCTGCTGGGGCACGCGGGGCCTGCTCCTTCACGATGCGGGCCCGCCTCGGCCTGAGGCCGCCGAGTCCGCCGTGGGTCTCGGAGGCGCCGCCGGCCGCCTTGCGGCGGTGGGCGGCGACGGCGACCGGCTCGATCAGCTCTTCCATCGAGCAGCCGAGGATGTCGAGCAGGGCCATGAGTGCCTTCAGGCTCAGCCGCTCGGGCCTCTCCACCACGGGCCGGTAAGTCTGACTGGGCGACAGGTCGATGCCCCGCTCGGCCAGCAGTGGCCGTAGGTCGGTGGTGGAGAACATGCCGCGGGTCGCCATGACCGCGCAGGTGCCAGCGGTAGTCCAGCTTTGCCGTCATGTCATATCCCGACTGGTCAGCGGTGAGCGCACGGTCCAGGCGTTTCACGGTCTCAAGGGAGCGTCCGCACTCCACCGGCGTGGAATCCACGATTCACACGTCGTCGCCCCACACGGAGGTGTCTGTGGCCAGTAGCCGGTTGACTTGACGCAGCGGCTCGGCGGCCTTGCGCAGCCGCCTGTTGCAGCCGCGCTGTTTGGGAGGGTACGGAAAGAGATGCCGCAGGTGGGAGCGGGCGTGGCGGAGCCACCTGGCCCTGGAAGGTGACACCGAACATGGCCTGCATCATCGCGAGCGTGACCAGCTCGGCGTCGCTCAGCAGCGGGGTGATCCCCACCGTCGGCCGCCACGGAGCGAGATGCGGCGAGTCCTTCAGCAGGCGTCGGTCTTCACATGGAGTGCGGTCGTGCGGGACTCCAACTCTGTCTTCCCACACTGACGTTGGACTCCCTCACCTCATGCGTGCAGCCGATCCCTGCGCGCCGAGGTGTTCGGCGAGCTTGAACGACGTGTATGAGGTAACGGCGCCGCGAGGGCGAGGGCCGCGAAGGCGAGAACCGCAACCACCGTCCGAACGGCGTGGGCGATCTGCCAACGGTCCCGTACCTCGGTCCAGTTGGAGGGCGGGGACTGGGCGTCCCAGTGGAGCTGGTCGGAGTTGATGGGCAGGTTGACGATGAGCGTGAGGCCGAAAACCAAGACCAGGAGGGCGAGTGCGGCCACGGTCAACCAT
This sequence comes from Streptomyces sp. NBC_01352, assembly GCF_036237295.1. Classification (NCBI taxonomy): domain Bacteria; kingdom Bacillati; phylum Actinomycetota; class Actinomycetes; order Kitasatosporales; family Streptomycetaceae; genus Streptomyces; species Streptomyces sp. NBC_01352. The sequence goes on along the minus strand of NZ_CP108354.1, from coordinate 11,146,622 downwards.
CGGGTGCCTGTTCGGTAGGTCTGGTAGACCAGTACCGCTGTGGCGATCAGCGCCGGCAGGAGTGTGGCGACGGCGAGTTTGTCGAGGGAGTCGAGTTCGACCAGCCGGACCTGGGTGTAGACGGTGCTGTCGAAGCTGCGCAGCGAGAGTTCCAGGACGAGGACTGCCGTGAGGAATCCGGCGAACAGCCCCGCGCATACGAGGCTGGCGAAACGGGCGTACTTCGTCATGATCACGTTCTTTCGTGATGGGTGACCCGGGCGGCGAAGGGGCGGGCGGGACGGCCGAGGCGTCTTCTTGACCTTGTTGGTGACCGTCGCGGGTCGTCGCCCGCTTTTTCTCCCGCAGCCCGGGTCGTGCGCGTGGCTGGTATTGGTCAGTGCGCGATTCCGACGACCTGCTCGATGGTGTCCGGCTGGTTCACCATGGCGAGCATGTGGTGGGCGACGTCGGCGCGTGGCACGGAGAACCCGCCCCGGATGTTGCGGTTCCACGCGGTCCGGTACGTGCCGGTCAGTGGCTTGTCGGTGAGTTTGGGCGGGCGCGACACCGTCCATTGCAGTCCGCTGTCGCGCAGGGTCTGCTCGGTGTCGGCGAGGTCGGCGTAGTGCCGGCCGAACATCGCACGGGTCAACGGGACTCCCAGGTGGCGCATGAAGAAGCCGTCGCCGGGATCGTGCCTGGGCGGCGTCGGCCGGCCAGGCAGCGGCACCGGTCCGACGGGTGCGGCGCTGACGATGATGATCCGCCGGACGTGCTCGGCATGCATCGCCTCGACGATCGCGCGGGTGCCACGGGAGGTGATGCCCGCGTCCGCGCGCGGGTTTCGCGGGCCGAGCGCGGACAGTACGGCGTCGGCGTCCCGTACCGCCGCGGCGAGCGTGCGCATGTCGGGGCGGGTGAGGTCGACGGCGACCGTCCGGACACCGCCCGGCAGTTCACGTGGGCGGCGGGCCACGGCCGTGACGTCATGCCCGCCGGATACCGCCTGCTCGACCAGGTGCCGTCCGATACCGCCTGTGGCGGCGACGATCGTGAGTTTCATCGGGGTCCTCCTGCGGTGAAGGCGGCACGGTGGTCTTGCGCCCAGGTGGCGTACGTGCGTGCCGGGCGGCCCAGCAGCCGCCGCACGGTGTCGGTGGTGGGCCCGGCCTCGCGGGCGTAGTCGGCCAGCGAGCCGAGCAGCCGGTCGGGTACCTCGCCAGGCAGGCCGGCGGCGAGCATGCCGCGGCGGATCTCGTCCGGTGCGGCCTCGCTGAAGGACAGCGTCCGGTCGAGCGCCGCACCGAGCGCGGCGACCTTCTCCGGCTGACTCAGCGACCGTTCCCCGGTGAGCAGGTACGTCTGACCGTGGTGCCGCGGGTGGGTCAGGGCGAGGGCGGCCACCGCAGCGAGGTCACGCTCGTCGACGGTCGAGGTCCTCGCGTGCGGGTATGCCCCCCGCACGGTCCCGGTCGCCTGGATCTGCCCAGCCCAGGCCAGGGTGTTGGCGGCGAAATCGGCGCAGCGCAGGATCGTCCAGTCCAGGCCGCTCCCCCGGGCGATGTCCTCGACCGCGTGGAACTGCTGCCGGAAGCGTGCGTGCCCGGCCGGGTACTGGACGGTCACGGCGGACAGCACGACCACCCTTGCCGCGCCCGTCTCGCGGGCGCGGGCCAACAGGTCGACAGCGGTGGATCCGGCGGCACGCGGGCTGAGCAGGATGGCCTCCACGCCGTCGAGGGTGGGAACCTTCGCAGGGTGGACGAGCTGTGTCCCCGCGGGGAATTCGGCGTGCGGGTCGCGGGTGACAGCGGCGACTTTCGCTCCCCCCTCGACCAGGAGGCGGACGGTTTCCCGGCCGACGACGCCGGTGGCCCCGGTAATCAGGATCATGACTGAACCCCCAGTGGGTGTGTCGATAATCGATCTTGCGCGGTGGATGAGCGCGGTTGGTAGCGCGGTTCAAATCGTGGGAGAACGTCACGGACGAGCCGTGCGCCAGGACCATCGGCATGCGGCACTGAAACCTCCGGTTCTGCCCTGTCAGGCTGGTCGGGAGATCACTGGGTTCTACGGGCCTGCTTCACTTCCTGGTCCACGGCCCAGGCGTCGGCGACCGGGCCGAGGTGGCCGAGCTTGTCGGGGTTGATGACCGCGCGGATCGTCTGGATCTGCCCGTCGAGTGTGTCGAGGGCGAGGATGTGGAGGATCTTGCCGTCGCGGTCGCGGAAGAGCGCGCCCGGCTGGCCGTTGACCTCGTGCGGTTCGCACGTGATGTCGATCCGGGCCATGAGCGGGTAGACGGCGGCGAGCAGCCTGGCCACGTTCTCGGCGCCGGTGACGGCCCTGGCCAGCTGCGGTGCCTTGCCACCACCGTCCCCGACGAGCTGGACATCGGCCGACAGCAGACTCTGCAGTCCGTCCACGTCACCCTGCGTCAGTGCCTCGAAGAACCGCCTCGCCAGCTCCTGCCGATCCTGGCGGTCCGCTTCGAACCGGGGCCGTCCCTCGTGCATGTGACGGCGTGCCCGAACGAGCAGCTGCCGGCACGCCGCCTCCGAGCGCCCCACCGCGGCGGCGATCTCGTCGAAACCGAAGGCGAAGACCTCCCGCAGCACGAACACCGACCGCTCCAGCGGACTGAGCCGCTCCAGGAGCAGCAGCGCCGCCATCGACACCGAGTCGGCCAGCTCCGCCGCGCGGGCCGGGTCCTCGTACGGATCGTCCAGCAGCGGCTCGGGGAGCCACGGTCCGACGTACTCCTCCCGCCGCACCCGGGCGGAGCGCAGCACGTCGATCGCGATCCGGGTCACCGTGGCTGACAAGAACGCCTTGGCCGACACGGGCCGGGTGGTCGAGGCGTCGTAGCGGAGCCAGGTCTCCTGCACCGCGTCCTCCGCCTCGCCCACACTGCCCAGGATCCGGTACGCGATCGAGAACAGCAGCGGCCGCAGCTCCTCGAACTCCTCGACCTTGCCCACGCCGACTCCCCCTTTGCGGTCTGAGTGCCCGGCCGGACCCGTGCCGACGAGACACATTTCGAAGATCATCCGACGTGTGAGCGGAGCAGACAACGCTCGTGCCGCGACCGCCCTGCCCGCCTTGACCACAGCGTCCTGGCCCCGGCGGGCCTGACCTGGGCCAGGGTGCGATGGCGGTTCAGTGGAACTGGCCGACCTGGTAGTCGCCGGCAGGCTGCTGGGTGATGATGTTCAGCCGGTTCACCGTGTTCATGAACGAGACCAGCAGCACGAGAGCCGTGAGCTGCTCCTCGTCATAGTGCTGGGCGGCACGCGCCCACACCTCGTCGCTGACCCCGGTGGCCGCGTCCGCGACCCTGGTCCCCTGCTCCGCCAGCTCCAGCGCGACGCGCTCGGCCGCGGTGAAGACCGTCGCTTCCCGCCAGGCCGCGATCAGGTTCAGCCGCACCGGGCTCTCGCCGGCCGCGGCGGCTTCCTTGGTGTGCATGTCGATGCAGACCGCGCAGCCGTTGATCTGGCTCACCCGCAGCGCCACCAACTCCTGCGTCGTGGCCGGCAGCGGCGATTCCTTCAACTCCCGGCCGACCGACATGAAGTATTTGAGCGCCTTGCCGGCGGTCGGGTTGGCGAAGTAGTTCAATCGCGCGTCCATCGTGTGCTCCTCCACGTTCGTCGATGCCTTCACCCCCTGAGACGAGGCGGCCCTCACTCCTGTGACACGGCACGGTGTGACCCACATCTCTCCACTGTCTGGGTTCGGGCATGTCACAGGCCGAGTCGCTGCCTCGTCTCGGGTGCGGAAGTCCTCGATCAGGGAGTTGATGATGAACGTCGCACTGTGGATCATCGCTGGAGTGCTCGCCACTGTCTGCCTGGTGGGCAGCTCCAAGATGTTCGTGCCGCAGGAGAAGCTGGCCGCGATGGGCTCCTCTGCGCAGTGGGTCCTGGAGTTCAGCCCCGGCGCTCTCAAGGCCATCGGCGCCGTCGAGCTGCTGGCTGCGGTCGGCCTGATTCTGCCCGCGGTGCTCGACATCGCGCCGGTGCTGGTGCCGCTGGCCGCCACCGGACTTGTTCTGCTGTTTGCCTGCGCGCTCACCATGCGTCTGCGCCGTGGCGAGAAGGCCACGATCGCCGGCGACCTGATCTACCTCGCCCTGGCTGCCTTCGTCGCATGGGGCCGTTTCGGCCCCGAGTCCTTCACCGGCTGACCCCCGGCGCATATCAGTCGAGCGCCGAAGTGCCAGGCACACTCCAGGGCGTACCGATACACCTACCAGCCAACGGAGTTGGCTACGACGTCACTCTCTTCAGCAATGAACACCCGCCTACTACAACAGCTTCGTCGCTATTGAACCTGCGCCGCGCCGCACAAAGAACACAGCCGGGTACCGGGACCCACGTCGGCTGCCGGTGCGCGGTTCAGACAGACTGTTCGGCGGTGGCTGCCGTCTCGCGGCGCTGGGCCCGCAGCAGTCGGCGGCCCTGCTCGCCCTTGGCCCAGGTGTGGGAGCCGGGCTTGCGTGCCTCGTTCACCAGTTGCTTGACGGTGAGCTTGCACACGAGTTCCTTCACCTTCGCGCCTGTTCGGCCGCCGAGATGGAGCCACTTGGCGGTGTCGTCCTTGTGGGCGAACTGGAACATGCCCGCGCGGCGCCCCAGGCTGAGGCACTGGCCGGCGAACCCCAGGTCGATCGGTGCGGGCCGCTTGCTCGTGATGCGGCTGAGCACCGTGTCGGCGGCATGTGCGCCCAGCGGGCCCGCGGCTTGGCAGCTCATCCGGAACGGCATGTCCGACGGTGCCGCCGAGTCCCCGGCGGCGACGATCCGTTCGTCGTCGATGCTCGTCAGGGTCTCGTCGGTGAGCAGGCGGCCCAGGGCGTCGGTGCTGAGCCCGCTGCGGGCGGCCAGGTCCGGCACGCCGAACCCGGCGGTCCAGATGGTGACCTCGCTCGGCAGCTCACGGCCGTCGCCGAGCCGCACGGTGTCGCCGGTCACCTCCGTGACCTTCGTGTCGGGGCCCTGCAGCACGGTCACACCGAGGCCGGCCAGCCGATTGGCGACCGAGCGGCGGCCGTTCGGGTGCAGGTAGGGCCCGAGCGGCCCGCCGCAGACCAGGGTCACGGTGCGGCCCGCCTCCGCCAGTTCGGCGGCGGTCTCGATGCCGGTCGGACCGGCTCCGACCACCGTCACAGAGGCCGTGGCGGGGGCGGCGTCGAGGACCGACCGCAGCCGCTGTGCTTCCTCGAACGTGGCGATCGGGTGGGCGAACTCGGCAGCTCCGGGCACGCCCGGGTCGGCGCTGCCGCTGCCCACCGCGTAGATCAGGTAGTCGTAGCCGACCGTGTCGCCGCTCGCCAGCTCCACCCGGCGCCCCGTCGCGTCGATCCGGGTCACAGTGTCGACCACCAGCCGGATGCGCTCGCCCAGGACCTTCCGGTAGTCGTTGACGGCCTCGTGCGTTCCGCCCGCCAGTTGGTGCAGCCGGATCCGCTCGACGAAGTCCGGGCGGGCGTTGATCAGCGTCACGGTCACATCGTCGCGCTGTGTCAGCCGGTTGGCCGCCATGACCCCGGCGTAACCGCCGCCGATCACGACGACTTCGGTGTTCTCAGCCATGGTTTCTTTCCTCCGTTTTCAGGGATTCGCATGCAAGATGTCGACTTGGCACGCCGTGGCGGCGTGCGGGACGGATCAGTCGAGGCGCTGCGGCGCCGAGCCTTGGAGCGGGGTGGAGTCCAGGTACCGGACCTCGTAGACGCGTTCGCTGAACTTCCAGCCGTCGGCGGTTCGCTCGTAACGGTCGTGGTACAAGGCGTAGTTCAGGTGCGAGCTGCCGTCGCGCATCCGTCCGAACTCCTGGATGTGCGCCCGTCCGGCCGCGGTGTCGCCGTCCAGCCGGATGACGCCCGGGTGGACGTTCTGCACGAAGAACTCCCAGAGCGACTGGCCCCACTCGATCCCCGCGCGGAGCTCCTCGCGGCCGACGAACTCCTTGTCGATGTGCGGCCAGCGCATGACGCCCTCGGGCGTGAACAGCGAGACGGCGCGGTCGAAGTCACGCATCATCACCGCGTCCGTTAGCTCGGCTCGCAGCGCCTCTATCTCGACGCGATCGGCGATGGCCCGCATGTCGCCCATCGCTTTCCCTCCCCATCCATGTGTGCGTCAGGCGAGTGCCGCCTGTCCGGTGGTGATGGATCCAGCATCGGTGCGGACGGGACAGCGGAACAATGTAAGGTTCCTCGGGCTATTCATAATGTGGCGGTTATGCATGGGTGGCGGTTATGCATGGGTGGGGGTAGTGCATGGGTGGGGGTTGTGCATGGAGCTGCGTGACATCGAGATCTTCCTGACCTTGGCCGAGGAGCTGCACTTCGGCCGCACCGCGGAGCGGCTTCATGTGTCCCAGGCCCGTGTCAGTCAGGCCATCGCCAAGCAGGAACGGCGCCTCGGCGTCGTCCTGTTCGACCGCACCAACCGACGCGTCGCCCTGACCCCGGTCGGCCGGCGTCTGCGCGAGGACCTCCAGCAAGCCGTCGACCTCTTGCGGGAGGGGCTCGCCCGCGCCGAAGCGGCCGGAGCGGGGACGGGGCAGACCCTGCGCCTGGGTGTGTTCGGCCATGCCGGCCATGAACTGCGCCCGCTCATCGAGGCCTTCCGCTCCCGCCACCCCGGCAGCGATGTCCAGTTCGGCGAGATCAACGGCAGCGACCCGTTCACCGCGCTGCGCACCGGGGAGCACGACGCGCACGTGCTCTGGCTTCCGGTGGCCGAACCGGACCTCACGGTCGGCCCGACCGTGCTGACCGGAGGCCGCGTGCTCGCCGTGGCCGCAGACCATCCACTGGCCGAGCGCGGCACCGCGTCGCTGGAAGACCTCGGCGACAACCATGTCGTCGACTTCGGCCCCGCCGCCCCCGAGTATTGGATCGCGGCCATGGTCCCCACGCGTACGCCGCTCGGCCGCCGTATCCCGCGCGGGCCCGCCGCGCGGACTTTCCACGAGGTTCTCTCTCTGGTCGCCTCCGGACAGTGTGTCCACCCGCTGGGCGAGATCGCCGCCCGCTACAACCGTCCCCCCGGCATCGTCTTCCTCCCCGTTCACGACGCCCCCACCATGCACTGGGCCCTCACGTGGCGATCCACCGCCGACGGCCCCACCCTCCGCGCGCTGGCCCAGACCGCCGCCGACTTCGGTCCCATCTCCCTTTGAATCCTCCCCTCCCTGACGGGAGGGGATTCCTGGCTCAGGCTGCCTCCTGGAGCAGCGCACCAGGAGGTCTTGTGCCATCGGCACCAGCCGGGTTGAGACCAGCCCGGACGAGCATCACACGAGCGGAGTTCTTGTCCCGTGGGGACGCGGTTCCGCATGCGGTGCAGGTGTAGGTGCGCTCACCCAGCGGCAGGCGGTGCTTGGCTCTCGCTCCGCACTGCGCGCAGTCCATCGTGGTGTGCGCGGGGTGGACCAGGCGGATGTCCCGCCCGTGCTTGCGGCCCATCTCGATCAGGGCCTGCTTGGTGGCGCCGATGGCGGCGTCCGCGGCCTTCTTGGCCATGGTGGTCCTGGCCAGGAACTTCGGCTTGAAGTCCTCCACCGCGATGGCGTCGTGGTCGCGGACCACCTTCTTGGCCCACTTGCGGCCGGTGTCCTCACGCTGCCCGGCGACCTTCTTGTGCGCCTTCGCCCGCAGTGTCTTCGCCTCGCGGTACCCCTTCGACCCACTCTTGCCCTGCTGCGGTTTGCGGCGGGCCATCATCCGGTCGTACCGGGTCAGCTTCGTCTGGGCCTTCCTGCCGTGCCCGGCGTGCGGCAGGTCGTACGCGTCGGAGGTGGTGGTCGCGGTCTCCTTCACACCCCAGTCGACACCGATCACACGGCCGGTCCTAGACAGCGGCTGCACCTCGGCGGGGACGACGAACGAGCCGTACCAGTGCCCCAGGCTGTCCTGGTAGACGCGGACACTGGAAGGGGCGGCGGGCAGTTCCCGCGACCACACCACCGTCACGACGATGCCGCCCGCCAAGTGCAGCCTGCCCTCCGACAGCCGGAACCCGCGCCGGGTGTAGTTGAGGGTGGGCAGTGCCTCGCGTTTGGTCTTCCATGTCGGCATCCCCGCCCGACGGCGCTGCGCAACCCCTTCGCGGATGTCCTTGTGCGCCTTGGCCCGGGACTTGCCGAAGTCGCGGATGATCTGCTGCTGGGGAACCGACGAGCCCTCCCGCAGCCACGGCGTGCGCGCCCGGGCGTCGGTCAGCATCTTGTCGAGCTGCGCCGGGCCGCAGGTTTGCTTGTCGGTGTCCTTGGGACGGTTCTGGTTCCAGGCATGGACCTGCTTCGACTTGGCGACACATTCGTTCCACACCCAGCGGCACCGGTCCCACTCGGCCGTCAGCAGCGTGCGGGCGGTGGAGGACACGCGCAGCCGGTAGGTGTAGCGGGCCTGCCCGGCCTCGGCAGCCGCCGTCACCTGCGCCATCTCGCCCCCTTCCGGCCCCTGGCCGGGACACGATGCTGTCCCGGACCCCGCGAAGGACCATATGTACGACAGCCGCACAAACGCACCCCGATCCCCGGCCACCACCCCGACCAGCGATCACAGGCACGCGTGTTCGTATCACTCTCGGCAAGGCAGGCAGCAGTACGGGCGCTCCGCGCCCTGAACCGGATGCGGCGACGCTCCGCGTCGTGACACCCGGGCGCGATTCCTCCCCGGCGTGAACGCCGGGGCCTCCTCGCAAGAAACAGGTGACAGCGGATGACGGGCAGTTGATCGGGCGCCGGCCGGGCCCCGGCGATGGAGTGGAGTCCGCGCCACGTCAGCGCCTACCTGACGGTGTTCACCCGAGGCACCCCCGGGCCGCGCAACGGGAGCGTCCGGCTGAGGACGAGGTTGGTGGTGGTGCTCCCGAACTCGGCCAGCTCGTCGACGATCTCCTCCAGGTGGGCCATCGACGTCGCCGCCACCTTCATGACGTAGCAGTCGTCTCCGGTGGTGCGCAGGCACTCCAGGATCTCCGGGCGCTCCTCCAGCAGCCGGCGCAGCGGGTGGTGCCGGGTTCCCGGCCCCGGGTACTTGAGCCGGACCACCGCCATCACCGGGTAACCGGTCCGCTCCGGGTTCACCTCCGCACGGTACCCCGTGATCACCTCGGCCTCCTCGAGCCGGCGCACCCGCTCCTTGGTCGCCGACGCGCTCAGGTTCACCCGCCGTGCCAGCTCGGTGAACGGGATCCGGCCGTCCCGTTGGACTTCTGCCAGGATCGCCCAGTCCGTCACGTCGAGACTCTCGGTCATACGCCCATTCTACCGGCGGATCCACGGCTGAACCGCCTCTGAACAGGCGGGAATCCCTTCTGGCGATCTATACGTCCTGCCTAGGGTTGGGCCCTATGAAGATCGGAGTGAACGTCCCCAATTTCGGCCCGGGCACTGACCCCGGAGTGTTGCGAAGCTGGGCCCAGACCGTGGAGGGCCTGGGCTTCGACCTACTGATGATCTCGGACCACATCGCCATTACGCCGGATGTCGCCGAGCGCTATCCGGCACCCTTCTACGAGCCGTTCACCACCTTGTCCTGGCTGGCCGGCCTCACCACCCGTATCCAGCTCGGCACGACGGTCCTCATCGCTCCCTACCGGCACCCGCTGCTCACCGCCCGCATGGCGGCCAATCTGAATGAGCTGAGCGGCGGCCGGCTGGTCCTCGGCGTGGGAGTGGGCTGGGCGCGGCAGGAGTTCACCGCCCTCGACATCCCGTTCTCACAGCGCGGACAGCTGACCGACGGCCACCTGCGGGACATCCGGGCCGCCTGGAAGGACACCGCCTCATACGGAGACCGCCGGATCCCGGTGTGGGTCGGCGGCAGCAGCGACGCGGGCCTGCGCCGGGCCGTACGACTCGCAGACGCATGGCACCCGCTGCACCCCACCGTGCCGTGGCTGCGCGAAGCCGCAGGCAGGCTGCACACGTACGCGGACGAGCAAGACTTGCCCGTGCCCGCCCTGGCTCCCCGCATCGCCCTGCGACTCGCCAAGGAACCCGTCGACGGAGCGGGACGGCTCGCCGGTGAGGGCACCATCGACCAGATCATGGACGACCTCGACCAACTGCGGCTGCTGGGCGCCAAGTCCGTCGTCCTCGACACCTACCCGGGCGACCCCCACGCGACATGTCACCCGCAGGCGGCCTGGCAGGCCCTCGCCACCGTGGCCGCGCACCTGCTCCCGCCCAGCACCCCACCCCGCACCACGATGGAGCAGTCATGACCACACCCGACGACCACACCCTCCTCCGACAGGCCATCTCTCTCGCGGCCAAGGCACGCACGAGCGGCAACCCGCCCTTTGGATCTCTGTTGGCAGGACCGGACGGGACGATCCTGGCCGAGGAGCACAACACCACCCTCACCGACAACGACGTCACTGCACACCCGGAACTCAAATTGGCGAGGTGGGCCGCAAGAGAACTCGACGCGCAGACCGCGGCAGGCACCACGATGTACACCAGCTGCCAGCCGTGCGGGATGTGCGAGGCCGTCATCCAATGGGCAGGGCTGCGGCGAGTGGTGTTCGCCCTGTCCAACGAACAGCTCCTGGACATCAGGCCGGGCGGCAGCCGACCGCCCGTGCCGCAGGACGGCCCCGCGCTGCTCGACGAGGTACGGGCCGCGGTCGAGCCCTACTACCGCTGACCGCCGGGCCCAGGCAGAGCCCGCCACCAGCGGAACGCACCCGGGTACGCTCCCCCCTCCAAAGGAGCCACACCCATTTGACTTAGGGGTGCTTTCAGAGGGCGGTTCGTAAATATTTGAGTGGTTCTGTCATCGCCTGATGGTGTGGGCGGGGGCGGATTCTGCTGTTCCACGGCCGGTGGTCTGTTGGGGTGGCGGGGTGAGTGAACGCAAGCCGTATCCGAGTGACTTGTCGGACGGGCAGTGGTCGTTGATCGAGCCGGTGATCACGGCGTGGAAGGACCGGCACCGCTCGGTGAGCGGCCACCAGGGGGCCTACGAGATGCGGGAGATCGTGAACTCGATCCTTTACCAGGGCCGGACCGGCTGCCAGTGGGCATACCTCCCGCACGACCTGCCGCCGAAGAGCGCGACGTACTACTACTTTGCCGCTTGGCGGGACGACGGAACCGACCAGGTCATCCACGAGCTCCTGCGCTGCCAGGTCCGTGAGAAGGCCCGCCGATTAGAGGACCCGACCCTGGTGGTGCTGGACACGCAGAGTGTCCATCTGGCCGCCGGGGTCCCCGCCTCCACGACCGGCCGGGATCCGGCGAAACGGGTGCCGGGCCGCAAGCGGGGCCTGGCGGTCGACGTGCTGGGCCTGGTCATCGCCGTCGCCGTCCTCGCCGCGAACACGCATGACAACGCCGCGGGCATCGCCCTGCTGGACCAGGTCAGCGAGCACGCCGGCGGAACCGTCGAGAAGGCCCTGGTCGACCAGGGCTTCAAGAACCAGGTCGTCGTCCACGGCACCCGCCTGGACATCGACGTCGAGATCGTACAACGCAACCCGCAGGACAAGGAGTTCGTCCCGCAGCCGAAGCGGTGGAGGGTCGAGCAGACCTACGGGATCCTGATACTGCACCGGCGCCTGGTCCGTGATTACGAGCACCGCCCGTCATCCTCCGCCTCCCGCGTCTACTGGGCGATGACTCATGTGATGGTCCGTCGCCTCACCGGCGCGAATACCCTCAGCTGGCGCGACCCGCAGGCGGTGCCCGGGTGAACGTCCAGCCCCTGCTCGACGCGCTCGACATCCAGGAGGATGCCGCCCGGTCCCTGGCCGACGACCTCCGCACCCAGATCGACGAGCTTCAAGCCCGGCTGGGGGAGGCCGAGACCCACCTCGAACACCTGGCGATCACCAGGAAGACCGTCACGGCCCTCGCCGACCGGATCCCCGCCCGGGCCGACTCGCCGGACCTGCCCGAGCACCCGGACTACCCCCGCATCCTCGCCGTCTTCAACGAGGCCACCAGCCCTCTCCGGGCCCGCGACGTCTGCGAAGCCCTCGACCACGAACCGCTGCCGAAGAAGATCGAAGGCACCCGCGCCAAGCTGAAACGCCTGGTCAAGCTCGGCATCATCACCGAAGACGAGGCCGGCAGCTTCGCCAGGAAGCAGTAACCGACGAGCGCCGCGACCAGCGGCCCTGCCTTTGTCTCACCCACGAACGAGACACTCCACGAACGGCCTCCTGACAGGTCGGACAAGGCGGGTGTCGAGCGTTACTGCGCACCGCTTGACGGCGATCGAAAGCGGGCCACGATCTGGTGTGCGTACTGATCCTCCGGGCCGAGGTCCTGGACCGCTCGATGGGCCTCCTGGGCCCGTTCTGTCTCGCACAGCAGCCGAACAAAAACGTACAGAGCGTCGCGGTCACCACCTTGCGCGCGGCCGCGAAGCGCCGCCTCCATCCCCTGCTCGCGAAGCGATCTGTTGAGCCTCCGACGCGCATGGACATCCGTGAGAGCGAGTTCCGTGAGCTCCGAGAACCGCCCCGCACGGACGAGCAAATCCATGTGCCACAAGTGGTTGTCGTGCATGTAGTGATCGGTGGAGTAGCACGCGGCGCGGGCGCTTACCAGCGCGATGGCCGCATCCCAATCCCGGAGATTTTCCGCTGCCCAGGCCCGCTCGAACCACTCCACAGGACGAGTATCGCGTAACGCTCTCTCGTGCAACGTGGCGGGAGTTATAGCCGATGAAGGTCCGCGAGACTCAAGCGCCTACCGCCTCCCCGTCAAATGCTCTCAAAACGACCTCTCAGAGGTCCGTCCCGTGCCGCGGGCGCCAACACCGTCTGAACGGTGATAGGTGCATGGGTGCCGGTGCCGCCGATCTATCCTTGGGCGTTGAGGCCGGGGAACCAATAGGCGGAGCAATGCTCAGGACTTGTGGATCGGCTCTCGGAGAGTGCGCGAAGGGCGTACCTTCCCGAATGGTTTACAAATCACCGAGTAGAGGCCCGCGTTCCCAGCGCGGGTCGGGAAGGCACGCCCGTGCTCAGCGTAGTGACTGCCGACGGCACCACCGAGACTGGTTCCCTGATTGACGAGATCGTCCGCGAGGGCGCCTGGCGGATGCTTGCCGCCGCGCCGGAGGCCGAAGTCGATCAGTGCATAGCCGAGTTGGCCGGCGAGACAGATGAGGCCGGGCGCCGCCTGGTCGTCCGCAACGGCCACCACCGGCCCCGCACCGTGACCACCACCGCCGGACCGGTCGAGGTCACGGCCCCGCGCGTGAACGACAAGCGGTTGGACGCGGCCACCGGCGAGCGGATGCGGTTCTCCTCGAAGATCCTTCCGCCGTGGTGCCGCAAGTCGCCCACGGTCAGCGAGGTGCTGCCGCTGCTCTACCTGCACGGACTACCCTCGGGGCACTTCGTGCCCGCGCTGGAGCAGTTCCTCGGCTCGGCGGCCGGGCTGTCGAAGCAGTGGCAGGACGACCACGCCGCCTTCCAGCAGCGCGACCTCGCCGACAGCGACTACGTCTACGTGTGGGCGGACGGCGTGCACCCCAAGGTCCGGCTCGGACAGGCGCACTCCTGCGTCCTGGTGCTGATGGGAGTGCGCCTGGACGGCACCAAGGAGCTGATCGCGCCGGCCGAGGAGCTGCGTGAGTCCACCGAGTCGTGGGCCGACCTGCTGCCGCCGCCGGGGCATGCGCGATCCCGAGCTGGTCGTCGGCGATGGCGCGATGGGGCTGTGGAAGGGCCTGGCCGAAGTGTTCCCGGCCGCCCGCCACCAACGGTGCTGGATGCACAAGGCCCGCAATGTCACGAACGCCCTGCCTAAGTCCGCACAGCCGGGCGCGACGAAGGCGATGTAGGAGGTCTACAACGCCGAGGACCGCACCCACGCCGAGATGGCGATCGAGGTGTTCGCGAAGACCTACGGCGCCAAGTTCCCCAAGGCCGTCGCGAAGATCACCGACGACGCCGAGGAACTGCTGGCGTTCTACGACTTCCCGGCCGAGCACTGGATCCACCTGCGGAGCACGAACCCCATCGAATCGATGTTCTCCACCGTCAAGCTCCGCACCAAGGTCACCCGCGGCGCCGGCAGCCCGGGCGCGGCCCTCGCGATGGTGTTCAAGCTTGTCGAGTCCGCCCAGGCCCGGTGGCGCGCGGTCACCGGTGCCCACCTCGTCGCCCTGGTCCGCGCGGGCGCCACGTTCGAAAACGGCGTCCTCGTCGAGCGAGAGCAGGCCACGGCTGCCTCACAGCCCCTGTCACGTGTCGCGCCCCGCAAGGGAGAAGAGGACTTGCCGATGCCCGAACCCACCGCCCCGCTCACCGAGTTCATCCGCGCCTACGAGCAGGCCACCAACAGCCACGACATCACCCAGCTCGTCCCGCTGATCGCTCCCGAGGCCGTCTACTGGTTCTCCGACGGATCGCACCGCGGCCGCGAAGCCATCCTCACCGCCATCGCCGAGACCTTCGCCACCATCCGCGACGAGGTCTATCAGATCAACGACGTGGAGTGGATCGCCCGAAGCGATGACCACGCGGTATGCCGCTACCGGTTCGCCTGGACCGGAACCATCGACGGCCAGCCGCGATCAGGAAGCGGCCGCGGCACCAACGTGCTCGTCAACAACGCCGGAACCTGGCAGATGCTTCACGAACACCTCAGCGCATAACCATGCGACAGCACCGATCCACAGGAATTGACAATTGCTCTACGAGGCGGGCGAGCGGTTCGCCCGCGGCGAGAGGACCGCGGTGATCGCGAGGGATCTGCGGGTGAGCGAGCGGTCGGTGGAACCCTGGCGGCGTGCCTGCCTGGCGGGAGGGCGGGATGGACGCCCTCGCCACCACGGGGCCGCCGAAACTGCCTGCGAACAAGGGCGATGAGGTGGGGAGCGTCCACGGCTCGTCTGCTCAGCGTGGCACAGGCGCTTGATCGGACAGTCCCCGGAGCAGTTGGAGGACGGGGTCAAGGGACGTCACGGTCAGTTCTGCGCCCGCTGCGTTCAGCGCCTGCAGGCGGCTCTCGTTGCGTACGTATCCGAGGAATGGGACTCCCGCCTGTCGGCTGGCCATCACGTCGGACGGAGTGTCCCCGATCATCAGGGCCCTGTCCGGAGGCATGCCCAGGGCGTTGAGGGCTCGGTTCACGACATGTGGGTGGGGCTTGAGCAGACTGAGATCGACGGTGCGTCCGTAGATGTGAGGGTCAAAGACCTCGCTGAGTCCACGGCTGTTCAGGTAGGCCTGCACGGTGCGCGGCGAGTTGTTCGTGGCGATGGCGAGCCGCGCTCCCATCGCCGCCCAGGTTCGGATCAGGGGCTCCGCGTAGGGAGTGGGGAAGGCGGTCTGTACGGCGCGCAGCTCCTGCTGCGTCATCCGCTCCTCCAGCTCCGCAACCAGGTCAGAATGTGGATGCCGTCGGTCCACCGCCCGGAGGATGACAAGAGGGTCGGGGAACTGGCGCTCTTCCTCCGTCAGCAGGCCGTGCAAGCCGCGCGACTCGAGCCAGTTGACGAGATCAGCAGCCATTGTCGGCACGCTGTGCCCTGAGAAGAGCCTGCAGATGGGGCCGTCAAAATCGAACAGAACCCCCTGAGCTCCGGCGATCACGGCCCGCAGGTCGTTGAGCAGCGGCTGGGACGCAGCTCCGCCGGCCTCGACGGAACGTGGTGGGGATTCCTCCCGCACCGATGGCGCCGTCGCCTCCGGAACCAGCGTCGACTCGGCCGAGCGAGCCGTTTCGCCCACACCGAGGGCCATGAGGACGTAGGCCGCCGCCTCGGCGAGCGGGCGATGGCCGCTCGGAGCGTCGGGATGGTCCGGCGGATCCGCGACGAGAGCACAGGGCCGGTGCGGCTCGTCCTCGTCATACTCCTGGGAGGAGGCGATCGCGTCGTGAAGGCGCCAGGCGTCCCTGACTCCCAGCATGTCCGCGAGCTCGGCACGCGCGTCAGGGCGGAACCTGATCCACACGGTGGAGCCCCAGACATCGTCCGCGCGCGAGAGCCTGACCGGCCCGGCGCCGACGAATTCGGCGATGTCGGCGGTCGTGGCCTCCGGTACCAGCATCTCCGCGACGAACTGGATCAGTTCGACCGTGAAGGCCGGGAAGGGTGAGCAGAGTACCGCGAGCCGTACCGCGATCGGTGAAGCGAGGTAGCGGAAGCCCTCCACCGCCGATACCTCGTGCGCATGGCCGCCAGGCAGGGCCGCCTCCTCGCGCGGCTCGTTGCGCGGGGCTACGAGCAAGGCGTCGCACCGCTCCGGGCTGCCACGCATGAGAACGCGGGCCCACTGGCCCAGCGACCGGGGAGAGAGAGACAGCGCCGGTATCGCGACCGGCTCGGCGGAAGGGCCCGCGAGGGTTGCGGGGACACGGAGTTCGACGTTGGCCGCTCCGGGAGCGGCGGGTGCTCCGGCCCGTACCGCCGGGAGGTCGATGCCCAGGTGGCGCCAGAGCTTGGTGGGCAGCGGATTGACCAGGACTGTCGGTGCGGTGCGGGCACATAGGCGCAGATGTTCCCACATTTGGCCGTCGCGCCACGCGTCTCCGGTGCAGTCCGACACCACGACCGTGAGGTTGCGGGGCCGGGACGAGCGCAGTGCCGAGACCGGGAGCCGTTCCGCGGCAAGGCTGCCCTGCCGGCGTACGAGGGGCTCGGGCAGATCCGCGTCCAGATCCCACACCTTGCGCACGCGGAACGCGCCGAGGTTGCCGAGGACACGGGTGAACTCGTCAATCACGCTCCGCCAGACGGCCATGGACGCCGAGCGGTCGACCACCAGTGTCAGGTCGAACCATCGCTCAGCGCCGGCGCTGAAGACCGGAACGAGGTCAGCGGTACGCCCGTACTCCGCGACGGTGCCGCTGACATCGAGTTCACTCTCGTTCCCGCACGGCCAGGACCGCTTCAAAGGCTGGAGTGCGCGCGCGAGTTCACGCGCACGAGGAAGGGCCCGGCCGCCGGGAAGGCTGAGGGCACGGGTGAGCGAGCCCTCGCCGTCGTCCACGTGAGCTGGCGCCGCAGCGCGCCTCCGTCTGGCGCGGGCGTCGACATCGCGGACCGGTACTGGTGGGTTCGCTGCCCGGACAAAATCCCCGGCCGGCCGGCCTTCGTCGGCACGACGCCCCGGGTGCAGGGCCGCCAGCCACAGCGCCTCGGCGATGGCCACCTGGTCCAGAGCGGGGTCCACGCGTGTCAGCGCCCGGACGACGGCGGTGAGCCCGTCGTCGGAGACATCCCCAGACGCGCTGTCAGGCACTGCCGAGGGCCTTCATCAGCAGTTTCTCCAACCGCTTCCGCTCGCCCACATTCGCTTCCGGGACGCCGCGGAGAATGTGCAGGGTGCCCAGCAGTTGGTCGACGGCGACCCTCTCACCCGCGCCCACCCGGGTAACGAAACTGTCGATGAGGGTCTTTGCCGGCTCCGACTCCCCGTCCATGCCCAAGTGCGCGCGGACGACCTCACCGAGAAGCTCCACCGTGGGCGGCGGCATCTCATAGCGGACACAGCGGCGCAGGAACGGGGAGGGCAGCTCCTGTTCCTCGTTGCTGGTCATCACGATGAAGGGGAACTCGGTGCACTGCACCCTGCCCTTCTCGACGCGATACCCGCCCTCGCCGTCCCAGCCGCTGATCTCGGCAATGTCCCGCCCCTCCCTCTGGAGTTCGGCGATGCGGTACTCGCCCCGTTCCAGCACGTCCAGGAGGTCACCCGGCAGATCGAGGTCGGCTTTGTCAATCTCGTCGATAAGCAGAGCCCGGGGGCGTGAGGACGGCAGGAGCGCCGTCCCCAGCGGGCCGAGGCGCAGGAACTCGGCGACGTCGTCGACAACCTGCACGGCCTCCGGGCGCGCCCTCGCCAACTCATGCTGGAGGCGCTGAGCGTGGATGCGGCCGAGCGCATCGTACCGGTACAGCGCGTCCGCGAGCGTGCTGCGGGACGTGATGTGCCAGCGCAGCACCTGGCCGAGGCCGAGTTCTGCTGCGACCTGCTCGATCACAGTCGACTTCCCCGAACCGGGCGGACCGGTGATCAGCAGGGGACGACGCAGGCACAGCGCGGCGTTGACCGCGTCGACGAGGCCCTCAGGCGGGTGGAACACCTCCGCCGCCGAGGCTCTGGGGAACGTGCGCCAGGGCGGCGGCGGGGGAAGCCGGACGTCGCCCGCCGCCGTCCCAGTGCCGCGGTAATAGGTGTTCCAGTTCATGCGGTCTCCTCCGGACGGTTCCGGGCGCTCGGTTCCGGCAGTGCGAGGCGTCGGCAGAAGTCAAGCCAGTCCACGCTGTCCCATACGACCCGCAACTCCGTGACCACGTCGGGATCACCTCCGCTGCGGACGTGTCGATAGGCCTGCAACATCCCGCCCGGCATCGACTTCCAGTGGCGGTCCAGGGCCTGCTGCCACTCTGTCGCACGGCCGGTGTCGTCGTGCGGCCAGACGAACACGGGCGTGTAGCTGAGGAGCAGCTCCATCAGTTGCGCCCCGTCGGCAGGGTGATGGGTCAGCCCGATACCTCGTGCGTAGCGGCCGTCGCGCAGTGCGCTCCGCAGCGTCTGCGTCTTGAGTACGTCCTGCGCCTCGAGCCAGTCCACGGGTGCCCCGGGCATACGGTCGGAGAGCACTTCCCAGCGGTCGCGTACGGCGCCTTGCAGGCGTTTCTGCATGCGTGTGGGAGCGAGTCTGCCGCTCCAGTGCAGGACCACGTCGTGTCGGACGACGAGCGCCTCGAACACTCCCGCGTCCTCTGGCCGCCACCTCTTCAACATCAGTCCCACGGGGAGCGCGATGTCCACCCGGCGCAGCCGGAGTTCGGGCTCCTCGTCTACCGGACGCGGCCGGTGTTCGGGGTCGCTCCGCGCTCCATCCGCGGAGATCAGCTCGTTCGCCCAGATGATGGCGTCGTCGAGTGCCTCCTCCACGGCGGGCTCTCCAGGCGAGGGGCAGTGGAACTCCGTATGGTGGATCATGCTCCCGTCCTGGAGGAGCCAGCACTCGACCGTGGGAGGCCAGTCGCCGGCCACCGAGGAGTGAAGGCTGACTACCAGGCTCAGCCGGTGCTCACCCCGAGTGCGCCGGGCGAAGGCCACGGCGTCGTTCAGATGCAGCCGCGCGTCGATGCTGTCAGCCCACCGGCCGAGGGACGCCGCGTCCAGGTCCCTGCCGGCCTCCTGACCCAGCAGAAGCACGAACCGCGTCACCCATCTGCGGCAGTCCCGGTCCGCGGCCGGGTGGTCAAAGGCCAGGTAGTCGAGGACGTCGACGTCGGTGAGCACCGGGGTCGTCAGCGGCATATGGGGCTCTGTACCAAGAAACAGGTTGAGGACCCGCCGCAGGAGGGCGGTCGTCAGATCCTCACCGATCCAGGAGCGGATGAACTCCACCGTCCGTACGGCCGTGACCAACGCGTCGACCGCCGCGAGGGAGCGGCTCTTCGGCACACCGTCCGGCACGCTCGCCGACAGATCACGCCTCAGAGCCAGCGCCTGTGACAGGTGCGTCGGCACGACCCAGCCGTGCCCCTGATTGTCCTCGCGGGACAGCGCGGCCAGTGCCGCCTCCACCGCCTCCCGAGCCCGGGGACCGACCAGGACGGGCATGTCCGGTCTCACCGATAGGCGTGCCGCGGCCCGCGCGAACGCATTTCCGGAGCGCGTCTGGCTGGAGGGCAGGAGCAGTGCCTGGAGCAGTGCTGCCTTGAGCTCGTACGGGTCATGCACCGGCCGCACCGTGACCCCACAGGCACCCAGACGCTGCCGGAAGGCTTCCTGACGCTCCGCGAACACATCCTGGACCGCCACCGGCGGCAACTCCCGCACCGCCACCTTGTCCAGGAGGAACACCAGCCGCTCCAGACCCGCCGCGGTAGCCTCCTCGAACTCCAGCTCCGTGTAGGAGAGGCCGGGTAGATCACGGACCGGCGAACCGTAACGGAACCCGATGATGCCGACATAGAGGTCAGCACCCCGTACGCGCTCACGACAGTAGTCGGCAGGCGGGGTGTCCCGGGCGGTGAAGTACGTCATGTCCACAGGCAGGTGGTCGGCGGCCAGAACGGCCTCTTCCGCCGCTACCACGAACGGCAGCCGTTCCGGGTAGCGCCGCAACTCGGAGGTATGACTGAGGAACACCCGCCGCGGAACAGTCACGCACCACCCCGTATGCAATACGCCATCTGAGCAACCTGGATGACCAGCGTAGGCATTCACCGTACCTAGTGACTGCCGGATGACCGCACTCCGGAGCGAATGGTCGAGGGGTGCACTGAGATGCGAGAACCTAGACCGCTCGCTCGCAGCGCCTCGGAGAATAGTTGGCGACTACGACGCGAGTGGTGAATCGATACGGGTGTAGCTCTCCTGCAGTGAGTTCGTTCAGGCTGTCAAGCGGTAATCGGCCTGGTCGGGGCGGGGATACAGACGTGTGTGTTCCTGACGCACGTGATAGCGCCAGTAGGCGGCGAAGTCGCCGTTACTGATGATCGCGCGGAGTGGGAGGAGGGCTTCGGCTCCCGGGGACGCTCCAGCGGCTGCCGGTGATCGCGAGGCGGTCGGCGACGAGATGCCTGGCCGCGCCTTCGATCGCGCCGCTGCCGATCGGCCAGCCTCAGCGCGGCCTGGTGCAGGGCTTCGAAGACTCCTGCGGCGATCCACTCGTCCCGCCGGGACCGCAGCGTGGTCGCGGAGACCTGGTAGTCGGCGTGCTGCTGGTAGGTGCCGCCCAGCAGGAGCCGGGCCAGAAGCTTGTCGAACACCACCCTGTCCGGGACGCGGGGCCGATGACAGCCCAGCGGATGAACGACCTGGCGGCGCGGGATCAGCGCATGGAACTGCTCCCATAGAGGGCCGGTGATGGAAGAAGGCAGGACGGGCATGTGGCCTTCTGCTTGGCCGGTGGTGATCGTGGACCTGTTGTTTCCGGGGCTGCGCCCGTCCGGACCACCGGACGGGCGCAGCCCTGCCCAAGATCACCCGAGCGTTTCCTCCGTCACCGTGGCTGGCATGGAGATCCGCCAGGTGACGAACCCGGCGAGCCAACGCCCTGTGGCCCACCCCGCCGGGCGCACTGAGCGTGAGGCCGCTGCCCCGCGAGGCCACCGCCTCCTACCTCACCCGCCTCGCAGCCGCCTACCACCTGAGTGCCGCCCAGCTCCTCGACGGCCTGCACATCACCGCCACTGGCACCCCAATGGGCCCGCCCGCCGCCGAAATCCACCTCAGCAACGAAGCCGCCCGCCGCCTGTCCGGCTTCACCCGCATCCCGCCCGCACACCTCTCCCGCGCACTGGCCCGCCGGCCCCCGCCCGCCGCCATCGGCACAGCCGACACGGCAATCGCCCGCTGGCAGCCCGTCCAGCCCGCAATGCAGCCGCTGCCTGCGTGCACCGCCTGCACCGCTCACCGCTGCCGGCACAAAACCGTCCCCGCATGGATCCACCCGGCACCCAACCTGCCCCGGGCCCTCATCTGCACCCGCCACCAGCAAGCCTCAAGCGACCCCAGACAGCGCACCCCCCCTCGACATCCGCTCCCTGCCCGAACTCACTCATGCCCGCCTCATCACCCGCCGTCCACCCACGGCGGCCTCCCTGAGCTGGGCATCGACGATCACCACGCGCTGGTACGACCACCACCAGCACCTCCACCAGCGCTGGCACACCCGCCTGCGCCGGCTCACCACCGCCAACCCCCACCTCCCAGAAGGCCCGGCCTCCCCCGCCCTGACCTGCCGGAACCTGATCACCTACCCCGAGACCCTCACCCTCGCCACAGCCCTCGACCGCCTGCCGCCGTACCCCCTGACCCGCACCCAGCAGACCGCCTTCCTCCACGACCTGGCCGACCTCCTCCACCTGCCCCGCCTCGCACCCGCCGACCACGACCTGCTCTGGCAACGCCTTACCACCCGCTGAACCACGTGCCCTTGCCGCCCTGACCTCAGCAGACCGGCCGACAAGTCCCCCTACCTAGAGGCGCGTCAACCACACTGAGCAAAAAACACTGCCCCACCCAGCTCACTGCGCAACACCAAACAACCAGCTCAACCCACGAATCCCCCGGCGCCGGACACTCGGTTTCACGTAAACCCCACCCACGGAACAGACCCACCGCTCAGCACAACTGAACAACACCAGGCCACAACCAAGATCATTAAGCAACCACGTCAGCTACGCCACACCTCATTTCTACATCGCCTACTGCCCGGCCGACACCACGCTCCTGATGCTCACCGTCACCGAACCCGTGGAGGCGGGCCGAGCGGGGCCGGGCCTTCGGCGTGTACGGCGCCGTCTCCGGCGTTGGCCTCGTCCTCACTCAGTACACGTCCTGGCGCTGGTGCATGTTCATCACCCCGCCCCTCGCCCTGACCTCGATGGCCGGACCAGTGGTCCGGAGGAGCTGCAGAGACTGCTGGACTGCTCACGCCGCACACGGACGGAGGTAGCCGTCCAATGCAGCAGGATGTTCTCTCAGCGAAGCTCCGCGGCGAGCGTCGCGATCAGTTCGCGGGTCCGGTACTTGGAGGCAATCAGTTCCTCGCGGTTGTCCCCGATCGGAAGCAGGCGCACCGAGAGGTCGGTGGCGCCCGCGTCGGCGAAGCGGCGCAGACGGGACAGGATCGCCTTCTCGTCGCCCACCGCGCACAGGTCGCCGATGTCGCGGGCTTCGCCCTGCTCGAGAAGGCGCTGGTAGTTGGGTGAAATTTCGGCCTCGCCGAGAATGCGGTTGGCGCGCTCGCGGGCTTCGTCGACCCGCGAGGGCTCGCACAGACAGACGGGGACACCGGCCACGATACGCGGGGCGGGGCGGCCGGCGGCTTCGGCGGCCTTTGTGATGCGGGGAACCACGTGGTCGGCGATGGCGCGCTCGTCGGCCATCCAGAGGACTGTGCCGTCCGCGCGTTCGCCGGCGAGACGCAGCATGACCGGCCCCAGTGCGGCGACGAGGACGGGCAGCGCGGTCATCGGCCCGATGTCGAGCGGGTTGTGGACGTTGAAGGTGGGGTTCTCGACGTCGACCGGACCGGGGGCTGCGCGTGCCGCGTCGAGGACGTCGAGATAGTCGCGGGTAAGGCCGGCAGGCTTCTCGTACGGCAGGCCGAGCATGTCGCGGATCACCCAGTGGTGTGAGGGGCCGACACCGAGGGCGAGCCGGCCGCCGGTGGCCGCGTGGGCGGAAAGAGCCTGGCGGGCGAGGGCGATCGGGTGCTGTGCCTGCAACGGAACCACGGCGGTGCCCAATTCGATACGGGTGGTGCGCGTTCCCATGAGGGTCACGGCGGTCAGCGCGTCAAAGTCGGTGGGGATCTGCGGGACCCACACCGTGTCGAGTCCCGCCGCTTCGGCCCACGCGACATCGTCGAGCATCCGGGCGGCTTTGCGGGCGCTGTCACCGCGCTCGGGGCCGATCATCACGCCTGTGCGCACGGTATGTCCTCCTGCTGGCTCGGGGCTGTCGCCGCGGACCTGTGCGGCGCGCAGGGGGCGGCTCACACGGCCCGGTCGGATGGGGCGGGTGACGCGGCGCCCCCGAGGCCCAGGGCCGCCGCGTCCGCCTGGGCTGCCAACTTGCGCATCTTGTGGACGAGTTCGTCCAGTGGCACGCCCGTCGGGAAGACCGCGGCCGCCCCCGCGTCGAGGAGCCGGGGTACGTCGCCCGCCGGGACGGTGCCGCCCACGACGACCGCGATGTCCTCGGCGCCCGCGGCACGTAGTGCTTCCACCGTGCGGCGGGTCAGCGCCAGATGGGCGCCGGACAGGATACTCAGTCCGACCACCGCGACGTCCTCCTGGACCGCGGTGGCGACGATGTCGTCGATGCGCTGGCGGATGCCGGTGAAGATGACCTCGAAGCCTGCGTCGCGCAGCGCACGCGCGACGATCTTCGCTCCTCGGTCGTGTCCGTCGAGTCCGGGTTTGGCGACGAGGATGCGTGCGCCGGCCATCAGTACACCACCGGCTGCCGGAACTCGCCCCACACGTCCTTCAGCGCGGTCACCATCTCTCCGACCGTGCAGTACGCGAGGGCGCAGTCGACGAGCAGGGGCATGAGGTTGTCCGTCCCTTCGGCAGCGCGGGCCAGTGCGGTGAGCGAGGTCCGTACGGCCGAGGGGTCGCGTTCCGCCTTGACCCGGGCGAGCCGGTCGAGCTGCAACTGGCGCCCCTTGGCATCGAGTTCGTAGGTGGCGATTTCCGGCGCGGGTTCGTCGGAGACGAAACGGTTGACGCCCACGACCGGCCGTTCGCCCGACTCGGTCGCCTGATGGATGCGGTACGCCTCGTCGGCGATGAGGCCTTGCAAATAGCCGTCCTCGATGGCGCGGACCATGCCGCCGTGGGCGTCGAGGTCGTCCATGATCTCGACGATGCGGGCCTCGGTGGCGTCGGTGAGGGCTTCGACGAAGTATGAGCCGCCGAGCGGGTCAGCGACGCGCGTGACTCCGGTCTCGTGGGCGAGGATCTGCTGGGTGCGCAGGGCGAGGGTGGCCGACTCCTCGCTGGGCAGCGCGAATGGCTCGTCCCAGGCTGCGGTGAACATCGACTGCACGCCGCCAAGCACGGAAGCGAGCGCCTCGTAGGCGACGCGCACGGTGTTGTTGCGGGCCTGCGGGGCGTACAGGGAGGCTCCGCCCGCCACGCAGCCGAAGCGGAACATCGCGGCCTTGTCGCTGCCCGCTCCGTAACGCTCGCGCACGATCGTGGCCCACCGCCTGCGTCCGGCACGGTACTTGGCGATCTCCTCGAAGAAGTCGCCGTGCGTGTAGAAGAAGAAGGAGACCTGCGGCGCGAACTGGTCGATGGTCATCCGGCCGCGCGCGAGGACCGTGTCGCAGTACGTGACTCCGTCGGCCAGCGTGAACGCCATCTCCTGCACAGCGTTGGCTCCCGCGTCGCGGAAGTGCGCTCCGGCGACCGAGATCGCGTTGAATCTCGGCACCTCGGCGGCGCAGAACTCGATGGTGTCCGCGATCAGGCGCAGGGACGGATCTGCGGGCCAGATCCAGGTGCCGCGCGAGGCGTACTCCTTGAGAATGTCGTTCTGGATGGTGCCGGTGAGCTTCTCCCGCAACACACCCTTGCGTTCTGCCGCCGCCACGTAGAAGGCGAGGAGGATCGCGGCGGTGCCGTTGATCGTGAAGCTGGTGCTGATCCGGTCGAGCGGTATCCCGTCGAAGAGCACCTCGGCGTCCGCGAGGGTGTCGACGGCGACACCGACCCGGCCCACTTCCTCGGCCACCTCGGGGTCGTCGGAGTCGTATCCGCACTGGGTGGGCAGGTCCAGGGCCACGGACAGACCAGTGCCTCCCTGGTCGAGGAGGTAGCGATAACGCCGGTTGGATTCTTCGGCGGTGCCGAAGCCCGAGTACTGGCGCAGGGTCCACAGGCGGCCCCGGTAACCGGTCGCGTAATTGCCGCGGGTGAAGGGATAGCTGCCCGGCGGGGGCGGCTCGGCACCACGGTCCTGCGGTCCGTAGACCGGCTTGAGCGGGATGCCCGACAAGGTGTGCGAGGAGGCGTCCATCGATGGATACGTTACTTGCGAGATGCGAGAATGCCAATACCGTTATCGAGAATACGGGCATGGATCCGTGACTGGGTGCTTCACACAGAGGGCTGTCGGCGGCCTCAACTCTCGCTCTACCCTTGCAGGATGAACTGGGAGAACGCGGGTTTCCCGGAGTGGGAGGGCACGACCGTGTCAGCGGCACGGGTCGCCGCCGCCGACACCGGCCTGCTGCCGGGCCCGGAGGGAGTGCCGGGCCGGGTGCTGCACTTTCTGGATCTCGATCGGGCACGCCGCCGGCGACTCGGAGGTCGTCCGGTGCGCCACGGCTGTACGGGGGATGCTGCCGATGGTTGTCGGCATGGCCCGGCACACGCCGCCGCAGCGCCTCGCCCCGCTGCTCGACGCCCTGACCCTGACCCTGGCCTGGCCCGATGTCGCCGCCGAACGACCGGAGCTGATGCCGGTGCCGCACGTCGGGGAGGCGCACGACCAGCTCGAGGAGGCTGTCGCGCACCGGCTCGGGGCGGGCCTGGCCCTCGGGCAGCTGCTGCGCCAGACGGCCTGCCTCGACACGGTGCGGGGTCTCGCGGCGAAGGCCGCCGTGTACTCCATGCTGCTCGGCGGACCTGAGTTCGCGCGATGGCTCGCCGAGCGCCCGGCTCCGCGCCCCGCTGCTCCGGTGGGGCCGCTCGTACGGGCGACGCGCGACGGCGGAGTGCTCACGATCGAGCTGGACCATGCGGAGCGGCGCAACGCGCTGTCGGCCCTGATGGGCGAGGAGTTGTACGCGGCGTTGGAAGCGGCGGTGTGGGATGCCGGCATCGAGCGGGTCGAACTCCAGGGCGCGGGGTTGGCGTTCTGCAGCGGCGGCGATCTGGCCGAGTTCGGCTCCGCTCGCGATCCCGTGGCGTCGTACGTCGTCCGGCTCGATCGTGCGCCGTGGCGCCTCCTGGACGCGGTCCGCGACCGGGTCCAGGTGCGGGTGCACGGGCCCGTGATCGGTGCGGGCCTCGAACTCGCCGCGTTCGCGGGCCTGGTGACCGCGGCGGCCGATACGCGCTTCCGCCTCCCCGAGCTGTCGATGGGGCTGATTCCGGGAGCCGAAGGCAGGTCAGCGTCACCCGCCGGGTGGGCCGGTGGCGGGCGGCGTGGCTGATGCTGACCGGGGAGGAAATCGGCGCGGGGACGGCATTGCGGTGGGGGTTGGTGGACGAGGCAGAGGGGCTCGACGCGGCCACGGTACAAGGGAGCCGGATGGTCGACGGCGTGCCGCATGGCTGAACTCCCGGGCGGCTCCGTCTTGTTCAGATCCGTGGAAGTGGCGCCCGGTCACGAGGGCGACTGCCGCGTACGGGGCGGGCGCATCGTCGCCCTCGCGCCCCGCCTGCGGGCCGCACCGGGTGAAAACGTGGTGGACGGCGGCGGTGGCGCCCTGCTCCCGGGCCTTGCCGATCACCATCTGCATCTGACCGCGATGGCCGCGCGGGCCGCGTCCGTCGATCTGTCGGGCCGCACGGCCCCCACACTCGGCCGGACCATCCGCGGCGCGGCCCCCGGTCCGGACGGCTGGATCCGAGCGACTGGCTACGACGACGGCGCGCACGGCCCACTGGACAGGGAGATTCTCGACACCTGGGCCGGCGGGCGGCCAGTGTGCGGCCAGTGCGGGCGCACCGTTCGGGTGCCCTGTGGGTGGTCAACTCCGCAGCCCTGCAACGCCTCGGCGCCGACTCGACCGCCGCGCCACCCGGGGTGAAGCGGGACGGCTCCGGCCGTGCGACGGCACGGCTCTGGCGTGTGGACGGCTGGCTGCGCGAGCGCATCGGCGCCCGTCCGCCCTCCCTCACCGCCATCGGCGCCCGGCTGGCCGCCTTCGGGATCACTCACGTCACGGACGCGACCCCCGATTCAGCCGCCGTGCCCGTACTGGCCGGTGCACTGCACCGGGGCGAGCTGCCCCAGTACGTCACCTCTTTGGCCACGCACCGACCTGCACCTGTCAGCCACCCACGGCTGCGACTCGGCGCCCGCAAGCTGGTGGTCGCCGACCATGAGCTGCCGGAACTCGCCGCCCTCGTAAGGAAGATATCCGCATCCCATGCCGCGCGCCGCCCCGTCGCCGTGCACTGCGTGACGCCCGCCGCGCTCGCCCTCACACTCGCCGCACTCGACGAAGCCGGACATCACGCCGGCGACCGCATCGAGCACTGCGCCCTCGCGGATACCGCGGCCGTCCGCGAACTCGCCGCACACCGGCTGCGCGTGATCACCCAACCGACGTTCATCACCCGGCGGGGCGACGCCTACCTGGAACGCACCCCGCCCGCGGAACACGCCGACCTTTGGCGATACGGAAGCCTGCTGCGCGCCGGCGTCACCACGGCCCCGGCAGCGACGCCCCGTACGGCGATCCGGATCCGTGGGCCTGTCTGCGAGCGGCCAGGGACCGGACGACACCCTCGGGACGAGTCCTGGCACCGGGCGAACGCACTTCGACGGCACGGGTGCTGCGCGGCATGCTGTCCCGTCCGTGCGACCCCGGCGGCCCGCCTCGCCGTCTCACCACCGGGGCGCGCGCCGATCTCGTCCTGCTGCACGTACCCCTCGATGAGGCCCTGTGTCACCTGGACTCGGCTCTGGTGCGGGCCACATATGTCGGAGGTCGGGCGGTGTACGGCCCCGTGCCCCCGCGTTGACGTGGTCCTACGCTCACCGTTCACCGGCGTGACGCCGCCACCTCGCCGAGGACTCTCACGGTGTCCACCCCCAACTCCGGTGCGGTACCCCGTGGTTGAGGTGGCCGGGGTGACAGTACGGCGTGTGTCTGCCGCAGCCGTGGGCAGTGGACGCTCCAGGCACCGTTGTCGCCGTGCAGTGTGTGAGCCGCCGGCGGTGGGCCGCCGATGAAGGCCGCGACGACGTCCCTCATCGCCACGTCGATCAGATGACCGCCACCGGTCGCGAGGGAGGCGAGTGCTCCGAGCCCGGCCACAAGACCGGTGAGCGGGTCGGCGACGGCGTCGGCGCAGAAGACCGGCTCGCCGCCCGTCCAGCCGACGAGGCCGCCCGCGACTGCGGCGTCGTCCCCGAAAGCCACCCGGTCGGGGTGTGCACGGCCGTATCCGGTGATGGCAAGCCAGACCTTGCCCGGGCGGTGTGTCCGTTGTTCCGGGGCCACCCCCAGTTGCTGCAGTGCGCGTGGCCGGGAGGCCTCGATGACCACGTCGGCGGCGTCGATCAGGGCCGCCAGGCCGGTGCGGCCCTCGCGGGTGGTGAAGTCGACAGCGACGCTTTCGTGGCCGGCGTGCAGCCAGTCGTAGAAGAGGCGCTTGCCGTTTCGCGTGCCCCCGGGGCGACGGGTGCTCTCCACCTTGATCACGCGCGCGCCCGCCTGGTGCAGCAGGTCGGCACACAAGGGTCCGGCCCAGAGCAAGGAGAGGTCGACGACCAGTGGGCGGCGGCCGGGCACCGGGCGTGCCGGGGGCGCAATACGTTTGACCCGCCAGGGAGTTGGAGGGACCGATGTTGCGGGCGGGAGCCCCGCGGCCGGGATACCGAGCATCTGGGCGCGCTCCGCGAGGTCCCCCGCCGGCATGCGACGCACGGCCCGGGTGAGTACTCGCCAGGGGTCGTCCACGTCGGTGCGCCCCAGAAGTACCGGGAGCAGTTCGAGGTCGTCGGCGCGGCTGAGGGAGACAGCGCACCATCCGTCCGCCGCCCGCAGCAGCCGGGTCGCCCCACCCGCGGAAAGGCGACCGTGCCGGGTCAGCCCCAGTGCGCCCGCGCGCCCGGTGAGCAGGGCCAGGGGGTCCACACGGACCGGGTGGGCGAGGGCAGCTCCAAGAGGCTGGAGTGCGCAGGCGGCGGCCCGCAGCAACGGGACGGCGCTCGCCGGGGAGAGCACGGGCGGGCCGGAGGCGTGACCGGTCAGGGACATGGCGCCGGAGGTGGCCCAGTCCCGGCACGGGCAGTCGGCCGTCCCGGTCGGGGTCGGCGGACCGGCCAGGGTCGACGGACGGGGCGAGATCGTCGGCCCGGTCGGGGCCGACGGCCCGGGTGCGTCGTCGATCGTGTTCAGCCAGCGCCGTACGGTCGACGGCCCGTCGCCGCCGGCCCGCGTGTGGTCGTTCACAGCCCCAGCGACTTCGCGACGATCACCTTCATGACCTCGCTGGTGCCGCCGTAGATCCGCGTGATCCGGGCGTCGGTGTACAGCCGGGCGATCGCGTGCTCCTGCATGTAGCCGTATCCGCCGAAGAGTTGGAGGCACCGGTCGACCGCCCGCGCCTGCACCTCGGTGCAGAACAGCTTCGTCTTCGCCGCGTCCGGGCCGGACAGGTCACCCGCGACCAGGGCGAGGACGGCCCGGTCGAGCATCGCCTGGGCGGCCTCGATCTCCGTTGCCACGGCGGCGAGTTCGAACTTCGTGTTCTGGAAGGACGCGACCGGCTTCCCGAAGGCCTTGCGTTCCTTGACGTAGGCGATGGTCGCCTCCAGGGCGGCGGCGGCTTGTGCGACGGAACCGACGGCGACGGTGAGGCGCTCCTGAGGCAGGTTGTGGCCGAGGTAGCCGAATGCGGCGCCTTCTTCGCCGAGCCGGTTCGCCACGGGCACGCGGACGTCGTCGAAGGCCAGCTCGACGGTGTCCTGCGCTTTGATGCCGATCTTCTCCAGGGTGCGGCCGCGGGCGAAGCCGGGCATGCCGTCCTCGACGACGAGCAGGGTGAGGCCGGCCCGCCGGTCGTCCGGGTCGGTCGACGTACGTGCCACGACGATCACCAGGTCGGCGAGGAGACCGCCCGTGATGAAGGTCTTCGCGCCGTTGACGAGGTAATGGTCTCCGTCGCGTACGGCGGTGGTGCGGATGCCGGCGAGGTCGGAGCCGGTGCCGGGTTCGGTCATGGCGATGGCGGTGAGGAGACTTCCGGTGGCCAGGCCCGGGAACCAGCGCTCGCGCTGTTCGTGGTTCGCGTACGCGAGGAAGTACGGGAGGATCACGTCGAGTTGGGTGCGTACGGTGCCCAGCGTCACCAGGGCGCGGGCGGCCTCCTCCTGGAGGACCACGTTGTAGCGGTAGTCGGCGACGCCCCCTCCCCCGTATTCCTCGGGGATCGCGAAGCCGAGCAGCCCCAGTGAGCCGAGCTTGTGGAACACCTCGCGCGGCAGCTGCCCGGCCTTCTCCCAGTCGGAGTAGTGCGGGACGACCTCCTTGGCGATGAAGTCGCGGGCGAGTTCGCGGAACGCTTCGTGGTCGGGGGTGAAGAGGTCGCGGCGCATGGTTCCGGTCCCCTTCAGTGGGCGGCGAGTTCGACGACGGTGGCATTGGCGGTGCCGCCGCCTTCGCACATGGTCTGCAGGCCGTAGCGGATGCCGTTCTCGCGCATGTGGTGGATCATCCGGGTCATCAACACGGCGCCGGATGCGCCGAGCGGATGGCCAAGGGCGATGGCGCCGCCGAGCGGGTTGAGCAGGCGGGGGTCGGCGCCGGTCTCGGCGAGCCAGGCGAGAGGTACGGGCGCGAAGGCCTCGTTCACCTCGTACACCCCGATGTCGGCGAGGGCGAGGCCCGCCTTGCGGAGCACCTTCTCCGTGGCGGGGATCGGACCGGTGAGCATCAGTACGGGGTCGGCGCCGACGACCGCGCCCGCCCAGTACCGGACCAACGGGGTCAGGCCCAGCTCACGGGCCTTGTCCGGTGTCGTCACCAGGAGTGCGGCCGCGCCGTCCGAGATCTGGGAGGCGTTGCCCGCGTGGATCAGGCCGTCCTCGCTGAAGGACGGCCTGAGAGAGGCGAGCTTTTCGACGCTGGTGGTGCGGCGTACGCCTTCGTCTGCGCTCACCGTCGCGCCCTGCGCGGTCACCGGGACGATCTGGCGGTCGAACGCGCCGGCGTCCTGCGCGGCCGCGGCACGCGCATGCGACAGGGCGGCGAACTCATCGGCCTGGGCACGCGTGATGCCCCACTTCTGCGCGATCTTCTCCGCGGATATGCCTTGGTTGAAGTCGAATCCGTCGTAGCGGGCCAGGACTTGAGGACCGTACGGCTGCCCACCCGCCCTCGCGGCGCCCAGCGGCACCCGGCTCATGACCTCCACGCCGCCGGCGACGACCACGTCCATCTGCCCGGACAGGACGGCCTGCACGGCGAAGTCCAGAGCCTGCTGACTGGAGCCGCACGCGCGGTTGACCGTGGTGCCGGGCACGGACTCGGGCCAACCCGCCGCAAGGACCGAATAGCGGGCGATGTTGGCGGACTGGTCGCCGATCTGTCCCACGCAGCCCCACACCACGTCGTCCACCACGGCCGGATCGATTCCGGTGCGGTCGACGAGTGCGCCCAGGACCACGGCGGAGAGGTCGGCGGCGTGGACGGCGGACAGGCCTCCGCCCCGTTTGCCCGCGGGGGTGCGGACCGCCTCGACGATCACTGCTTCAGGCATCGCGGGGTTCCTCCGTTGACTTGGTGACGGGCGCGACGGCGGACGCGGGTACGGCCCAGGTCCCCGTGAAGACAGGTGCGCGTTGCTCGGCGAAGGCCGCGTAGGCCTCGGGGGCGTCCGCCGTCGCGAAGTTGACCGCCTGCGCGCGTGCCTCCGCGGAGAGGGCCTCGCGCAAGGTGTGGCCCATGCCCTCGTTGAGCAAGGCCTTGCTCTGGGCGAGTGCGATCGCGGGTCCCTGGGCGAGGCGGACGGCGAGCTCCTCGACGTAGCCGTCGATCTCCTCCTCGGGCACCACCCACGTCACGAGCCCCAGGGCGTGGGCCTCTTCCGCGTCGATCGTCTCCGCGAGCAGCGACAGCCGCTTGGCCTGCTGCAATCCGACGTGCCGGGGCAGCAGCCAGGAGCCGCCGAGGTCGAGGGAGAGGCCGCGGCGCGCGAAGATCTGCGAGAACCGGGCGCCTGGAGAGGCCGCGACGAGGTCGCAGCCGAGAGCGAGGTTCCAGCCCGCTCCGACGGCGACCCCGGTGACCTTGGCGATGGTGGGCACGGGCAACTCGTGCAGCAGCAGCGCCACATCGGTCAGGGTCCGCATCCGGTGCAGGGGGTGGGTGTCGGGACGGGGGCTGCTGAGATCGGCGCCCGAACAGAACGCTCCCCCGGCACCCGTGAGCACCAGGGCCCGTACGGACCGGTCCTCGCCGACCGCCACGAGCGCGTCGTGCAGCGCGGACCACAGGACGGTGTCCAGGGCGTTCTTGCGGTGCGGGCGGTTGAGGGTGAGGGTGCGGATGCCCTCGGGGGTGTCGTGGGTCAACAGAACGGGGGTCGTTCCGTTCCGGGCCTCGTACGCCGTCACGCCGGCCCCCTGGCCTCGGGAGCTTCTCCGATCATCCCGCCCTCCCGCAGCGCGGCGATCTCCCCCGCACTCAGGCCGAGTTCGCCGAGCACCGACTCCGTGTGCTCGCCGAGCCCCGGTACCGCGCCCATCCGCGCCTCGTAACCGGAGATCACCGGTGGTGGCAGCAACGCGGGGATCTCGCCCGCCGGGGTGGCCACGCCGCGCCAGCGGTCGCGGGCGGTGAGATGCGGGTGGGTGTTGACGTCACTCGGGGTGTTGTACCGGGAGTTGCCTATGCCGGCCCGGTCGGCGCGGTCCTGGACCGTGCTCAGGTCGTGGCGGGCGCACCAGACGGCGATCTCCTTGTCGAGGAGTTCACGGTGGGCGCACCGGCCGGTGTTGGTGCGGAAGCGGTCGTCGGCGGCGAGGTCGGGCCGCTGGATCAGCTCCGTGGCCAGACGCTGCCACTCGCGGTCGTTGGTCGTGCCGAGGACGACGGTCTGGCCGTCGGCGGTGCGGTACGCCCCGTAGGGCGCGACGGCCGGGGAGCTCATGCCGAGCGGGTCGGGTTCCAGGCCCGAATGTCGGGTGTACGTGAGCGCGTAGCCCATGAGCTCGGTCATCGTGTCGAAGAGGCTGACGGCCACCGAAGGCGCGGGGTCACAGCCGGATCCGCGTGCCCCGTCGAGCCTGGACCCACGTGCCCCGTCGAGCCCGGATCCGCGCCCCTCGTACAGCAGCGCCACGATGCTCAGCGCCGCGTACAGACCGGTCGTGGTGTCGGCGACCGGCGGTCCCGGTTTCGCGGGGGCGCCGGGATGCCCGGTGATCGAGCAGGCGCCTGACTCGGCCTGGACGAGCAGGTCATAAGCGCGTTTGTGGGAAAGCGGGCCGCCGGGGCCGTAGCCGTCGATCTCCACACCGATGACGCCGGGATGGCGGGCGGCGAGGTCGCCGGGCGCCACACCGAGACGGTCCGTGGTGCCCGGCGTGAGGTTGGAGACCAGGACGTCGGCCCGGTCGAGCAGCCGGTGCAACAGACCCAGGCCCGGTTCGGTCTTCAGGTCGAGGGTGACCGACTCCTTGCCTCGGTTGGCCCACACGAAATGCGCGCCGAGTCCACCCACCACGTCGTCGTAGTGACGGGCGAAGTCACCCCCGCGCGGGTTCTCGACCTTGATGACGCGGGCCCCGAGGTCGGCGAGCGTGCGGGTGCACATGGGGGCGGAGACCGCCTGTTCCAGAGCGACGACGGTGACGTCGGCAAGCGGTCCCCGCACTCGATGTCCCCGCCCTCCTTGTCCCCGCCCCCCGGTTCCGGGCATCAGATCACCAGGCCGCCGTCGACGGGCAGGACCTGCCCGGTGACGAACGACGCGGCGTCGGAGGCGAGGAAGACGAAGGCCGGGGCGACTTCCTCCGGCTCGGCCCACCGGCCCATGGGGATACGGGCGAGCATGGGCCCGGCGAACTTCTCGTGCGTACGGATGGTTTCCGTCATCGGCGTGGCGGCCAGCGGTGCCACGGCGTTGACCGTGATCTGCTTCCGCGCCAGCTCGCGGGCGAGCGACTTGGTCATCCCGATGATCCCGGCCTTCGCGGCCGAGTAGTTGACCTGGCCGAGCGTGCCGGTGAGCCCGGCCGACGAGGTCACGTTGATGACGCGTCCCCTACCGCCCACGGGCAGGAACGGCAGCGCGGCCTGCGCGCACCGGAACGCGCCCATCACATGGATGTCGACAAGCCGCGTGACGCTCTCCTCGGTGAGGTCCGCGAACATGGCCGGCGCGGTGACACCGGCGTTGTTCACGAGGATGTGGAGGCGACCGTCCGCGAGTTGGGCGGCCCGCGCACAGGCGGCGTCGGCGGCGGCCCGGTCCCGTACGTCGAGAACCGCGCTCTCCGCCTTGCCGCCTTCGGCGCGGATCCTCTCGGCCCGTGCCTCGGCCGCCACGCCGTCGAGGTCCGTGACCAGCACGGTGGCGCCGGCCCGGGCGAGCGCCTGCGCCACGGCCGCACCGATGCCCGCCGCGGCGCCGGTGACGAGGGCCGAACGGCCGGTGAGCGCAAAGGGGTTGGCGGCGTCCGCCACGGTGCGACCTCCTGGGTCCGGCGATGAAAGGGCTACGACGGGCTGCCTCGACGGTCCGGGGACCGGGCCGATCGGGCCGGTCGACGGCGCGTGAGCCGATCGGGCTACTTCGACGCGGCGGCCACCGCCCGCTGCGCCCGCTCCCGGTACCCGGCGAGCTTCTCGGCGGGCGCGACGAGCTGGTGGCTGCGCGACTGGACGCTCACGTCGTGCCCGGCCGCCGCCGCCCGCAGCGCACCCACCGTCGCCTGCTCACGCGGCACATGCGAGAAGGGGTCGAAGGAGAACCAGCGCATGGCGTTCGCGTACGTCATCTTGTTGATCTCGTCGTCCGGCACCTGGCAGGCGTCCATGACCCCGCCCAGCTCCTCGGGCGCACCGGGCCACATGGAGTCGCTGTGCGGGTAGTCGGCCTCCCAGCAAATGTTGTCGATGCCGATGTCGTGCCGCAGCCGCACGCCCAGCGGGTCGCTGATGAAGCAGGTCAGGAAGTGCTCGCGGAAGACCTCGCTCGGCAGCTTTCCGCCGAAGTCCTGCAACGTCCAGGTGGAGTGCATCTCGAAGGTCCGGTCGACACGCTCGAGGAAGTACGGGATCCATCCGGTGCCGCCCTCGGACAGCGCGATCTTCAGGTCCGGGTAGTCCTTGACGGGCTTGGACCAGAGCAGGTCGGCCGCGGCGGCGACGATGTTCATCGGCTGCAGCGTGATCATCACGTCCGGCGGCGAGTCGGCGGCCGGGATGGTGAGCCGACCCGAGGAGCCGATGTGCACGGACATCACGGTGTCGGTGTCGACGAGGGCCTTCCACAATGGGTTCCAGTACGGGTCGTGGAAACTGGGATAGCCGAGGGCGGCCGGGTTCTCGGTGAAGGTGAGCGAATGGCAGCCCTTGGCGGCGACCCGCCGCACCTCGGCCGCGCACAGCTCCGCGTCCCAGATCGCCGGCAGCGCCATCGGGATGAATCGGCCAGGGTAGGCGCCGCACCACTCGTCGATGTGCCAGTCGTTGTACGCGCGCACCAGGGCGACTGAGAAATCGGGGTCCTCGGTGGCGAACAGGCGGGCTGCGAAGCCGGGGAACGAGGGGAAGTTCATCGAGGCGAGCATGCCGCCCGCGTTCATGTCCTTGATGCGTTCGTGCACGTCGTAACAGCCGGGCCGGATCTCGTCGAGACCCTGCGGATCCATGCCGTACTCCTCCTTCGGCCGCCCGGCCACCGCGTTGAGCGCGACGTTCGGGATGACCGTGTCGCGGAAGGTCCACACGTCGGTGCCGTCGTCCCGGTGCACCAGGCGCGGGGCGTCGTCGCGGTACTTCTTCGGCAGGTGGTTCACGAACATGTCGGGCGGCTCGATGATGTGGTCGTCGACGCTGATCAGGATCATGTCGTTCCGGTGCATGACGGGCCTCCAAGCGCGTACATACGCATGAGTACGAAGGTGTGCGGGGCGGGCTCAGTCGGACGCGGGCAGCGGCTTGGCCGCCTTGATCTCCATCACCGTGCCGTCGCAGGCGAGCGGCCCCCTGCCCGCGGCGGTGCACAACAGCTCCAGGGAGCCGGAGGCGTCGACATAGCGCTTGCCGATGAGAGTGCCGGCGTTCTGGGTTGCGGGCGCAGCTGTGGCCGCGGGCGCCGCTTCGGCCGCCGGCACCATCGGCTCACCTCCGCAGGTGAGCCGCGGACGGGCGTCGGCCTGCGCCTTCACCACGACCACACGGGTACCGCAGACGGTGCTGGCCAGTTGCGCTCCGGGGCGCAGCCCCAGGGCCGGTGACGTCATGCCGACTTCCCTTCCCCTGCCGGACAGGATTCCCCTCTCAACAAACGGAAACTATCTTCTCCTCATCCGCGAATCAACCATTCGGACGCAACGTTGCGCGATAGGCGGGGCATTTCCGCCGAGCACACCCGACCCCCGCCCCCGGTTTGCACGTTGACGCCACACCACCCCCGTGGAACTCTGAAGAGAACCGCCGAGAACATCATTCTCGCGTTCGAGAACGGAGTGACCAGGTGACCTCCCCCCGCCCGACCGACGACCTCATGGAGATCCACCAGCTCCTGGCCCGCTACGCGGTGACGATCACCCAAGGTGATACCGACGGCCTGCTCGAGGTGTTCACCGAGGACGGGACGTACAGCGCCTTCGGCGAAACCTACCCGCTCTCCGACTTCCCCGCGCTGGTCGCCGCCGCCCCCAAGGGGCTGTTCCTCACCGGCACCGCGCTGGTGGAGCCGGCCGGGGACAGCGCCACGGGTACCCAGCCGCTCTGCTTCGTCGATCACGCCACCCACGAGTTGCGCATCGGCTACTACAACGACACCTACCGGCGCACGGAACGCGGCTGGCGGCTGCGCACCCGCGCCATGACCTTCATCCGCCGCAACGGCGCCCACGACTCCGGACGTCCGCACGCCTTCGACCCGGCGGGCGCGTGAACGCCCAGGAGAGCTACAAGATCGCGCAGTTCCGCGCGGATCTGACCGCCTGGCTCGACGCACACGACCTCACACCGGATCCCGCCGATCGTTCCCTGGACGCCCAAGTGGCGCAACTGGCCCGGGTACGCGGGGCGTTGTACGAGGCCGACTGGATGCGCCACGGCTGGCCCGCGTCCGTCGGCGGGCTCGGCGGACCCGCCGTCCTGCGAGCCGTGCTCGGCGAGGAGGTGGCCACCCGAGGCCTCGCGGAGCCCGGCATCTACTCCATGGTCGAAGTGCTCGCCCCGACGATGATCTCGTACGCCTCACCGCAACTGGCTGCCGAAATGGTCCCGTTGCTGCTCGGCGGCCGCGAGCACTGGTGCCAGGGTTTCTCCGAACCGGGCTCCGGCAGCGATCTCGCCTCGCTCGCCACCCGCGCCCGGCCGTTCGGCGACGACTGGGTGGTCTCCGGCCAGAAAGTCTGGACCAGCCTCGCCCAGTACGCCGCCCGCTGCGTGCTGCTCACGCGGACGGGAGAGCCCGGACACAGCGGCATCACCGCCTTCTTCGTCGACATGGACTCCCCGGGCATCACGGTCCGTCCCCTGCGCACGGTGCACGGCGTCGACGAGTTCGCCGAGGTCTTCTTCGACGACGTGGTGGTGCCCGGCACACGGATGCTCGGCCGACCGGGCGACGGCTGGCGCCTGGCGATGGACCTGCTGCCGCACGAGCGCTCCACCTGCTTCTGGCACCGCATCGCCCACCTGCACACGCGCCTGGACCGTCTCATCGAGGAGTGCCGCAACCCGGACGACACGGCCATCGGCGAGGCTTATCTAGCCCTGCACACCGCGCGCTGCCGGTCCCGCGCGACGCAGCGGCGGCTCGCGGGAGGTGCGGCGCTCGGTCCGGAGACCTCGGTCGACAAGGTCCTTCTTGCCACCGCCGAGCAGCAACTGTTCGACACCGCACGTGACTTGCTCCCGGGTGCGATCGAGCTCACGGACGCGGACGACACCTGGCGCACCGAGTTCCTGTACTCGCGCGCGGCGACCATCTACGGCGGCACCGCCGAGGTGCAGCGCAACATCGTCGCCCGGCGGCTGCTCGGCCTCGGCAAGGAGTGAACCCGGATGAGCGCTGACACAACCGAATTGGACCTGCTCGCCGAGGCCCTGCGCAAGACGATGACCGACCACACGGGCGCGGCCCTGGATGCCGCACTCGACGGCATGGGCTGGCGGGACATGCTCACCGAACTGCCGTATGAGACGGTTCCGCTGGTCTTCCGTCTGCTCGGCGAGACGGGCGCGCACGCCTCCGTCCTCAACGACGTGGTGCTCCACGAGGCGGGCCGCCCGCTGGGCGGCAGCGTGCCCCTTCCCTACGCCGGCGGTTCCCAGGTCGTCTGGGAGCGCGGCACCGATCTCACGCCCGCCGACGCACTGGACCAGGAACTGCCCTGGCGTCTCACCCCCACCGGGACCGACGCGCCGCCTCTCGCCGCGGGCCGCCGGGCCCTGGCCTGGTGGCTCACCGGGACGGCCCGCGCCATGCTCGCCCTGGCCCGTCAACACGCCGTGGACCGAACGCAGTTCGGTCGCCCGATCGCCTCCTTCCAGGCCGTACGCCACCGCCTGGCGGAAACCCTGATCGCGATCGAGGGCGCCGAAGCGGCTCTGACCGTGGCGGACGACGACCGCGGCGACCTGAGCTCCCTGCTCGCCAAGGCCGCCGCGGGCCGCGCGGCCCTGACCGCCGCCCGCCACTGCCAGCAGGTCCTCGGCGGCATCGGCTTCACCGCCGAGCACCCCCTGCACCGGCACATACGGCGGGCGTACGCACTGGACGGACTGCTCGGCAGCGCACGGGAGCTGACCCGCGAGGCGGGCGCCCGGCTCCGAAGCGAAGGCAGGGCCACGCGGATCGCGCAGCTGTGAGAATCTCGCGGATCGCCCCCTTGCTGGGAGCCGCGCGGACCGCCCGTTTGCAAGGACGACCCGCGCAGCCCGCCCCGCTCAGGCGTTGAAGCGTAGGACCCCGCCTTCGCCCGGTACACCTTGTACGCCGCACCGCCCGAGGAGTCGTCCCGTACATATCGCACGCCGTCCGGGGCGCTCACCGGCTTGCCCTGTGTCGGCACCCAGATCTCGGCGTCGGGCTGGTACGGCACGGTCACCGCCAGTTCGATCCTGCCGTCCGCACGCCGGTGCCACTGCGAGGACACCTCACCGCGCACCGTTTTGATCGAGGCGCTCACCCGGTCCAGGGGGGCGGGTGAAAGGTCGAGATCCGACGTGTCCACCGGGACACGGCTGTTGACGGCCACCGCCTGGATGTACGGGCCCGCCTGCAGCACAACGCTCACGACGACCACATTTCCGCACGCTTTAAGGCGGTTGACTTCCCCCACCCACCATGCTTCGATTCCCGTCGTACGGAAACGCCATTCTCACAGCACGCAACAACCCTCTCGTACGGGTGGTGTCGTGGTGCAACTTTCCGTGAAGGAGCGGATCCTGCTGGCCGCGGAGCGTCTTTTCGCCGAGCGCGGCCTCGACGGGGCCTCCCTGCGACAGATCAGCGCGGCCGCCCACAACGGCAACAACACGGCGGTGCAGTACCACTTCGGATCGAAGGAGCGCCTGATCCAGGCGATCTTCGAATACCGCCTACGGGATCTCAACGAACGCCGCGCCGCCCTGATCGCCGGCCGGCGTCCGCAGGAGCTGCGCGTCTGGGTGGAGTGCCACATCGTCCCGGTGCTCGAACAGGGCGAACGGGAGGGCAGCCACTACCTCAGCTTCGTGGCGAAACTCCAGCAGCACGGCCGGCGGGACGTCCTCGACCGGCTCGCACCCGAGCTGCTCGCGCCGACGCACGTCTTCCGCGAGCGGGCCGGGGCGCTGCTGCCGCACCTGCCGGAGCCGCTGCGCGGCCACCGCATCGCCCACGCGATGGCGTTCAGCGTGTACGCCGGGGCCGAGCGCGAGCAGAGCCGGGCCCGTGACGAGGAGGTACTGCCGTATGCCGTCCACGTCGGGGATCTCCTCGACGGCCTGGTCGGATTCCTGCAGGCGCCGGTGTCGTCGGCCACCGCGTCGGCCCTGGCGGGGGCCGGGGCGCGTGAGATCGCGCTACCCGTCCACCCCTAGGCCCTCGCACCACTTCACCTTCACCAACCGCCTGTACATCAGAGGGAGTTCGATGACGATGGATCTACGGGACGCCGTGACGGTCGTGACCGGTGCCGGCAGCGGGATCGGGCGAGCCGCCGCGCATGCCTTCGCCCGCCGGGGCGCGCGGGTGGTGGTCACCGACCTGGACGCCGAACGGGCAAAGACGGTCGCCGCCGAGCTGGGGCCGGACGGTGCGCGTGCTGTCGCCGCCGCGTGCGATGTCACCAGCCTCGACGACCTGCGTGCCGTACGGGACCTCGCGCTGGAGCGGTTCGGGCAGGTCGACCTGGTGATGAACAACGTCGGCATCCTGGCCGTCGGCCCCGTCGAGGACATCCCGCTCGAAGCGTGGCAGCGCGTCATCGACGTGAACCTGCTGAGCGTCGTACGCAGCAACCTCGTGTTCCTGCCGCTGCTCCTGGAGCAGGGGTTCGGACACGTGGTCAACACCGCCTCCACAGCAGGCCTGTTGCCCTACGGACACGACCGTCTTCCGTACACGGCGACGAAGCACGCCGTCGTCGGACTCTCCCAGGCCCTCGCCCTCTCCCTGCGGCCGCGCGGCATCGGCGTCTCCTGCCTGTGCCCGGCCGGAGTGGCCACCAACATCGTCGAGCAGATCACCTTCTACGGGGAGCCGGCACCGCCCAAGGGACCCCAATTCCCTGTCCTGGACGCCGAGTCGGTCGGCGAGCTCGTCGCCGACGGCGTCAGCGAGAACCGGTTCCTCATCCTCACCGCTCCCGAAGCCGCCGACGAACTGCGCGAACTCGGAGCCGACGTCGACCTCTACCTGTCCCGACTGATCAAGGACGCCTCATGAACGCACCGAGCAGCACCCTCGACCGGATGAGCCTGGGCGGCAAGGTCGCCGTGATCACCGGCGGAGCCGGCGCCATCGGCCAGGTCTACGCCCGCGCACTTGCCGAGGCCGGGGCGCGGGTCGTCCTCGCGGACCTCGACGCCGACGGCGCCGAACGGGCCGCCAAGTCCCTGTCCGCCGACGGGCTGCACGCGCTCGGAGTACGGGTGGACATCACCGACCAGGACTCCGCGGCCGAGATGGCACAGCAGGCCGTCGACGCCTTCGGCGGGATCGACATCCTCGTCAACAACGCCGCACTGATGGCCGACATCCCTCAGGTCGACCTCCTCGACCTGCCCGGCGAGTGGTTCGAGCGTGTCATGCGGGTCAACGTGTTCGGCGCCATCGTGTGCGCGAAGGCGGTCAAGGCCTCGATGGTCGAGCGCGGCGGCGGGCGGATCATCAACCAGGTGTCGGCCGGTGCGTTCATGGGCGGCGGGATCTACGGGGTGAGCAAGCTCGCGCTCGTCAACGTCACGGTCGGGCTTGCCCGTTCACTCGGTCCGCACGGCATCAACGTCAACGCCATCGCACCGGGACTCGTGGAGAACGAGCCCGGCTTCAAGAGCCTGCCCGCCGACCACCCGGCGCGCGCCGCGCTCGCCTCGGCCATCCCGGGCAAGAAATCCGCGCCGGCCGACGACCTGCTCGGCACACTCCTGCTGCTCGCCTCGGACGCCGGCGTGTGGATCAACGGGCAGACCATCAGCGTCGACGGCGGCTGGGTCACCCGGCTGTGAGTCGGGTTCACGACGG
Organism: Streptomyces sp. NBC_01352; assembly: GCF_036237295.1. Taxonomy (NCBI): domain Bacteria; kingdom Bacillati; phylum Actinomycetota; class Actinomycetes; order Kitasatosporales; family Streptomycetaceae; genus Streptomyces; species Streptomyces sp. NBC_01352. Next base: position 11,104,558 of record NZ_CP108354.1, on the reverse strand, counting down.
TTCCACAGACGGTGCCGTACGCGGTTCCGCAGAAGGAGAGGGGCACACCTTGAGCGACGAACTCGGCGTCACCGGACCGCTGGTGAACGGCATCTGGCTCGAGAAGACATCCATCGGCACGATCGACCACGTCAATCCGGCGACTGCCCGCGTCAACGGCTCCGTACTGTTGTGCGGCCCGCAGGAGGTCGACGCGGCCGTGGCCGCCGCGAAGGACGCATATCCCCAGTGGCGGACCATGTCACCGGACAAGCGCCGCCGCATCCTGCAGCGCATCGAAGAGCTGATGCTCGCCCGCGTGGCCGAACTCGGTCGCCTCACCACGCTCGAACTCGGCGCGCCCATCGCCGTCTCGTCGGCGCTCGCGTATCTGTGCTCCGGCTGGTTCGGGTACTACGCCGGCTGGGCGGACAAGATCGAGGGGGCGACGATCCCGCCGAGCCCGGTCATGGCCCCGGGCCTCGACTACACCGTCCCGGAGCCGTACGGCATCGTGGGAATCATCCTCACCTGGAACGGCCCGATCATGTCGGTCGGGATGAAGATCGCCCCGGCGCTCGCCGCCGGGAACTGCGTGGTCGTCAAGTCGCCCGATTTCGCGCCGTTCACGGTGGCGAAGTTCGCGGAGATCGCGCTGGAGGCCGGGCTGCCGCCCGGCGTGCTGCACATCCTGCCCGGTGGTCCCGAGGCCGGTGAGCACCTCGTGCGTCATCCGGACGTCGGCATGATCTCCTTCACCGGCGGCATACCGACCGCCAAGAAGATCCTCGACTCCGCCCGTCACACCCTCAAGCCGGTGCTGCTCGAACTCGGCGGCAAAACGGCGAGTGTGGTGTTCCCCGACGCCGACATCGACGCGGCCGTGACCGAGACCGTCCGCTCCTGCTTCAACCTGTCAGGTCAGGGCTGCAACCTCACCACCCGGATGCTGGTCCACCGCGAGGTGTACGAGCGGGTCGTCGAGGCCGCAGGGGTTGCCGCGAAGGCCCTGACCGTCGGGGATCCGTTCGCACCGACGACGGCGCTGGGTCCGGTGGTCGGTGCTCAGGCGCGGGACAGGATCCTCGGTGTGATCGACAAGGCGGCGGCCGACAGCCGGCTCGTGGCGGGCGGTCACGCCGTCGACAAGGCGTCGCTCCCGCCGCAGGTGCAGGGCGGTTTCTTCGTCGAGCCGACCGTGCTCGCCGATGTGGACCCGGGCAGCGAGGTCGCCCGGCACGAGGTGTTCGGCCCGGTGCTGTCGATCATCCCGTTCGACACGGAGGAGCAGGCCGTCGAGCTGGCCAACTCCACCCCGTACGGCCTCGGCGCGGTCCTGTTCACCCACGACGTGGCGCGGGTGCAGCGCATCGTGCCGCAGCTGCAAGCGGGCACGGTGCATGTCAACGGGCCGTCAGGGCAGCCGCCGGGGGCTCCGTTCGGCGGGTACAAGCACAGCGGTCACGGCCGTGAGGGCGGCAAGGAAGGGCTGTACGAGTTCCTGCAGACCAAGAACGTCTTCATTCGCGCCTAGGGAGTCAGGGAGTCCTGATGGACGTATCGTCGGAGATGTCAGTGGATGCATCGGCACAAGAGGGCCGTGGGGACCAGACCGCGGCCGAGGTTCTGGGATCGGCTGAACTTCCCTCCTCGCAAACGCCGTTCGGCCGTGCGTCCCGTGACTTCCTGTACGGGCAGGTGTGGTCGCGTCCGGGTCTGAGCCGGCGGGACCGGCGCTTTGTCACGCTCACCTGTGTGGCGGCCGCCGACGCGCCGGAGCCGATCGAGGAGCAGGTGCACGCGGCGCTCGTGAGCGGGGACATCTCGCTCGACGAGATGCTCGAACTCGTCCTGCACTTCGCGGTGTACTGCGGCTGGCCCAAGGCCTCCCATCTGGAGGGCGCCATCGCCCGCCAATGGGACCGCATCCACCGCGAACGCGGTGAACCCACTCCTTCCTGGCCCGAGCTGGACAACCTCACGCTCGGCCCCGGCGACATAGAGAAGCGCATCGCGCGCGGCGTGGAGGAGTTCATCGACGTGAACCTCACGCCCGCGCCGCCGGTCAACTCGCCCTACCGGCACGCCGGCATCCTGAACTTCGTGTTCGGCCATGTCTGGCAGCGCCCCGGTCTCACCCGCAGGGAGCGCCGGATCATCACGGTCGCCAGCGTCGCGCTCGACGACTCGCCCGTTCCCCTGCGCACGCATGTCGCGGCGGCCCTGCACTCCGGCGACATCACCAAGGAGGAGATGGACGAGATCGTCCTGCAGTTCGCGGCCTACTACGGCTTCGCGAAAGGCGATGCGCTCGCGGACTCGGTGGAGGCGGCGTGGGCCGGGCGGCCCGCGTGACGCGTCACGGCCATGCGTGAGATCGCCGCGCGGCTCACGGCCTGGGACCGGGCGGGCACCCGCTTCGCCCTGGCGACCGTCGTCTCGATGAGCGGCAGCGCGCCCCGCGCACCGCGCCACCATGGCGGTGTCCGAGACCGGGGAGGTGCTCGGGAGCGTGTCCGGCGGGTGCGTCGAGGGCACCGTCTACGAGCTGTGCCAGGAGGTGCTCTCGACGGGCGCGGCCATGCGGGAGAGCTTTGGTTACTCGGACGACACGGCGTTCGCGGTGGGCCTGAGCTGCGGCGGCACGATCGAGGTGTGCGTGCAGCCGCAGCCGCCGTCCGCCGTGCTCGATGCCGTGGCCGACTGGACACCCGTCGCCGTGGCGCAACTCCTCGACGGCAGCGGCGCGATCCTGGCCGTCGGCCCCGAGCAGGTCCGCGGATCCACGGGGGCGGCGGAGGTGGACGCCGTGATCGCCGCCGAGGCGCGCGCCATGCTGGACGTCGCGGCGAGCGGCATCCGCGCGGTGCGCTGCCGCCCGGGTACGGAGGTGTTCATCGCCTCGTACGCACCGCGTCCACGGCTCCTCGTGTTCGGTGCGACGGACCACGCCGGGGCGGTCGCGTCGTTGGGCGCTTTCCTCGGATACGAGGTCACGGTCTGCGACGCCCGCTCGGTGTTCGCCACGCCGGCGCGCTTCCCGGATGCGGATCAGGTGGTGGTCGACTGGCCGCACCGCTTCCTCGCCCGCACACCGGTCGATGGCCGCACGGTCGTCGTGGTCCTCACCCACGACGCCAAGTTCGACGTGCCGCTGCTCGAAGTGGCGCTGCGGCTGCCGGTCGCGTACGTGGGGGCGATGGGCTCCCGGCGCACGCATCACGAGCGGCTCGGCCGGCTGCGCGAGGCGGGCCTCACCGAGCGGGAACTCGCCCGGCTGCGTTCGCCGATCGGCCTGGACCTGGGGGCACGTACGCCCGAGGAGACCGCGGTGGCCATCGGGGCGGAGATCGTCGCGGTGCGGCGGGGCGGTGGCGGGCTGCCGCTCCGGGACGCGGACGGGCCCTTGCACCACGATCCGTACACGCCCTGGGGGACGCACCAGCCCGCTGGATCCAAGCGCGTTGTAAATCACGGGAGTTAAACGGTGGCGTCATCCACTGCGTCGAACAGTCGACCGCTGTCCCCGCCCGGTCTGCCGATCGCACTCGACCGCGCCGCGTCTTTCTACGGCGGCGGCCGGCTGGTGACCGGCGGCTCACCCTGGGGCGTCGCGCGCATCAAAGCGGCCGCGCTGCCCCAGCTGGCCGCCCTCCGGCGGGCGGGCCGGCACGGCCTGACACCGGACACGACGGTGGGGCGCGCCCTGGCCCGGCAGCTGCTCGACCGCGGCCTCGCCCACCCCGTGCCCCCGACGCGCGGCGGACCCCATCCGGTCACCGTGGTCGTCCCCGCGTACGGACGCGCAGCCGAACTGGCCCGCTGCCTGGACGCGTTGCGCGGTCTGGAGGTGATCGTCGTCGACGACTGCTCACCGGATCCCGAGGCCGTGCGGGCGATCGTCGAGGCGCACGGGGCCCGTCTGGTCCGGCACGCGGTCAACCGAGGGCCCGCGGCGGCGCGTACCACCGGCGCCGCACTCGCGACCACGCCGCTCGTCGCGTTCGTCGACTCGGACTGCCGCCCCGAGGAGGGCTGGCTCGACCTGCTCGTCCCGGCCTTCGACGATCCTCAGGTCGCGGCCGTCGCACCGCGGATCCTGCCGGATGTTCCGTATCCCCCGAAGGGCCTGCTCGCCCGCTACGAGGCCGCGCGTTCCGCACTCGACCTGGGCCGTGAGCAGGCCGTGGTGCGCCCCGGCGCACGGGTCGGCTTCGTGCCCACGGCCACACTGGTCGTGCGCACGGACGTCCTGTCCAAGGTCACGTTCGACGAGGGGCTGCGGCTCGGCGAGGACGTCGACTTCGTCTGGCGGCTGCACGACCACGGGTTGCACGTGCGCTACCAGCCGCGCGCCCGCGTCCTGCACACGCCCCGGCTCGCGTGGCGAGAGGCACTCAAACGCCGTCACGAGTACGGGACTTCGGCGGCCGCACTGGCCGAACGCCACCCCGGCCGGGTCGCACCGGCCCGCCCGTCCACGTGGAATCTGCTGACGCTCGGCCTCCTGACCCATGGCCGCCCGGGCGCCGCGGCGCTCAGCACGCTCACGTCCGCGGCGCTCCTTCGTCGCCATCTGTCGGACACCCCCGCCGCGACGGAACTGAGCGCATCCGTGGTGGCGCAGGGCCTGGTCGCCGACTCCATGGCGCTCGGACTCGCCCTGCGCCGCGAGTGGTGGCCCCTGGGCCTGCTGTGCCTGGGCGCGGCGCCCAGCAGCTGCACCGCCCGGGCGGCCACGGCGGCCATGCTCGCCCCGGTCCTCGCGGAGTGGGTGGCGCGCCGGCCGCCCCTGGACCCCGTGCGCTGGACGGCCCTGCGCTGCCTGGACGACCTGGCGTACGGCACGGGCGTGACGGCCTCGGCCTGGCGCCATCGCGCCCTCGCGCCGTTGCTGCCGAAGGTGGGCCTGCCTTTTGTGCGCCGGTCCGCCGCGGGGCGCTCCAAGGGCTCACGCGCCGTGTAGAGCCGCCTCCCCACTCGGGGCCGTGGACGCCGCGGGGCCGCCAGGGCCCTGATCGCACCAGGGCGGCACGAAGCACCACACCTCACAGCCGCCCCGGTCCCCTCACTCGTCAGGTGGAAAGACCGCCCTCCCGGACTGCGCGTCCGCGATCGAGATCGCCTCGATGGGGCAGGACTCGGCGACCTCGAGGACCTCCTCCGAGGCCGGCAGGACCTCGGCGGTGGCGCGGCCCTGCCCAGTCGTCTCGTCGAGCTGGAACTCCTGCGGCGCGGAGGCCGCGCACAGCCCCGTACGGACGCACATGCGCGGGTCGACCTTGACTCTCCAGTGCTCGGTCACGAGCGGGCTCCCTTTCTCAACTCATCCCTCGCCATCAGGACTTGGAGATGACGAGCGGCAGCGTCTTCCAGCCCCGTACGGTCGAGGTCTGGGCGAGCTCCGCGCCGTCCCAGTCGACCTCCCAGGCGGGGAAGCGCCGCAGGATCTCCTCAGCCGCCACCTTTCCCTCCAGGCGGGCGAGTGCCGCGCCCAGGCAGTAGTGCGCGCCGACGCCGAACGACATGTGCTGCGACACCCGGTGGATGTCGAAGACATCCGGATCGGGAAAGCGGTCCGGGTCGCGGTTGGCGGCGGCCTGGATGAAGAGGATGGCGCTGCCGGCGGGCACGGTGGAGCCGTGCAGCTCCACGTCCCGGGTCACGTACCGGGCCGTGAACGGTCCTGTCGGCTCGAAGCGCAGGATCTCCTCGATGGCGTTGGGGATGAGGGCGGGCTCTGCCACCAACTCCCGTCGCGTCTCGGGGTAGCGGGCCATCAGCGCGCCGAACCAGCCGATCAGCCGGCCGGTCGTCTCATTGCCCGCGCCTGCGACCACGGTGCAGTACGTGAGGACTTCCTCGTCGGTGAGGGTGCGCCGGGTGCCGTTCTCGTCCTCGAACTCGGCGGTCATCAGCTCGGTCATGAGGTCGTCGGAGGGGTGCTTCTTGCGCCAGTCGATGTAGTCCTGGAACCCCTCGGCGTTGAGGATCTCGCCGGAGTCGATCCGACCGCCGTCCCCGGTCTCCAGGGTCGCGTCGGTACGGTCCCGATAGCGCACCTGGTCGGCCTCGGGGATGCCGAGGAGCATCCCGATCACGCGCATCGGCATCTCGGCGCCGACGGCCGCCACGAGGTCGAAGCGGTCGGCTCCGGTGACCGGTTCGAGGACGCGCTCGCAGTACGCCCGGATCCTCGGCTCGAGTTGGGCGATACGGCGTGGAGTGAAGACGCGGGCGAGCAGGCGCCGGTGGATGTCGTGGACGGGCGGGTCTTCGAAGATCAGGGTGCCCGGCGGCAGTTCGATGTTCGCCTGGATGATCTCCAGGATGTCGCCGCGCGCCGAGGAGTACGTCTGCCAGTCGGCGAGGCCGCGCTGGCAGTCGGCGTACCGGCTGACCGCGTAGAAGTCGTGCCGCTCGTTGTAGTAGAGCGGGGCCTCTTCGCGCAGGCGCGCGTAGACGGGATACGGGTCGCGGGCCAGGGCCGCATCGAAGGGGTCCCAGTAGACGGGCTCGGTGGTGGTGTCGGCGACGGTCATTTCAGCATGGCTCCCGCGTCGATGACGGTGGTGGTCCCGGTGACGAAGCGCCCGTCGTCGGAGGCGAGGTAGAGCACGGCGCCGCTGATGTCGCGGGGCTCGACCCAGGGGGTGGGCAGCAGGTGCATGCTCTGCGAGACGGCGGCGAAGTCGTCGACCGTGGGGTTCTCCAGGTCCGGGCGGAACATCCGGTACGTGTCCTCGTGCATGACCATCGGTGTGTTGACCTGGGAGGGGTGAATCGAGTTGACCCGGATGCTGTGCTCGCCGAGCTCCCAGGCAAGGGTGCGCATCAGGCCCACGACGCCGTGCTTGGCGGCGATGTAGTGACCGATGTTGGCGTGCCCGCGAAGGCCGCCGACGGAGCTGGTCAGGATGATCGAGCCGCCGCGTCCGCCGGCGATGATGTGCGGGATGGAGACCTTGGCGGTCAGCCAGACGCCGGTGAGATTGACGTCGATCATGTCGCGCCAGGTCTTCTCGTCCATGGCGTCCAGGCGGGCGCCGTCGCTGCCGAGGCCCGCGTTGGCGCAGACGATGTCGAGCCTGCCGAACTGGGCGACACCCTCGTCCACGGCGGCCCTGAGCGCATCGTGGTCGCGCACGTCCGCCTGCACGGCGTGGATGCGCCGCCCCAGCTTCTGCACCTGATTGACCGTCTCGTCCAGGTCCTCGGGCGTCGACATGGGGAACTTGACGCCGTCGAGCTGTTTGCAGACGTCGATCGCGATGATGTCGGCGCCTTCTTCGGCGAGACGGATCGCATGGCTGCGGCCCTGTCCTCGCGCCGCGCCGGTGATGAAGGCGACCTTTCCTTCTACGCGTCCGGGCATGGGGAACCTCGTTTCTGGGTGGACGTGCTCGGGTGAAGGGCGTGCGGGTGGTGTGCCTGTGGCTTTACGAGGCCGGCGGCTTACGAAGCACGGCGGCGCCGGGCGCGCAGGCGGCCGAGCGTGAGGATCAGCAGGGCCGCGACCATCAGCGGCGCCATGCGCTTGAGAGCCGTGGCGCCGGTTGCGTCGATCAGGTCCAGTGGCGCCGCGGCGGGCGCCGGATCGTGTGAAATCGTAGGCGATTGCGGTGAGTTGTCCTCGATTTCGGCGGCAAGGTTCTCGGCGAACCGTTCCATGAGGGCGCCGGACACCTCGGCGAGGGTGCCCCGGCCGAACTGGGCGGGCTTGCCGGTGATGCTGAGGTCGGTCTCCACGTGCACGGCGGTACGGCCGCCACCGGCGTCGCCGAGGCGGCAGGTGACGAGCGCCTTCGCAGTGCCGTTGCCGCGCGCCTCGCGACCGCCTGCCTCCAGGACCACGACCTTCGCCTGCTCGTCACGCTCGAGGAAGGTGACCGTGCCGCTGTAGGTGAGCACGATGGGGCCCAGCTTCACCTTGATCCGGCCGCGGTGCTCGTCGCCGTCGCTCGCGGTGAGCGTCGCACCGGGCACACAGGGCGCGACGCGCTCGACGTCGAGCAGGACGGGCCAAGCCTCCTCGACAGGCACCGGGATGGTGAGAGTGTTCTCCAACTTCACGCCGACTCCCCCGTCATGCCGTGTCCTGCGCCGCGGCTCGGACGGCGTTGACGATCCCCTGGTAACCGGTGCAGCGGCACAGATTGCCGGTGAGCGCCTCGCGGATCTCCTCGTCGGTGGGTTTGGGGTTCTCTGCCAGGAACGCGGTCACCGAGACGACGAACCCGGGGGTGCAGAAACCACACTGCAGTCCGTGATGCTCCCTGAACGCCGCCTGCACCTTGGACAGTTCACCGTCCGGCCCTGCGAGACCCTCGACGGTGGTCACCTCCCCGCCGTCGGCCTGCACGGCGAACACCAGGCAGGCGCGGACGGGTTCGCCGTCGAGCAGCACGGTGCACGCGCCGCACACACCGTGCTCGCAGCCGAGGTGGGTTCCGGTCAGGGAGCAGGTGACACGCAGGAAGTCGGCGAGGGTGAGCCGGGGCGCCACGGCCGCCCTGCGGCCGGCGCCGTTGACCCGTACGTCGATCTCGATCGTCTCCACCTCAGTCATGGAGTGCCTCCTGTACGGCGCTGCGCCAGGCGCGGGCGACCATCGCGGCGCCCACGCGGATGCGGTAAGGGCCCGATCCGTGCAGATCGGAGGGGACTGAGTCGAGGCCTTCGGTCGCGAGCCGGCCGACGTCCTCGGCGACGGTCCCCAGCGGGTCCGTGCCGAGCAGAGCGGTCTCGGCCGCTGTGGCCCGCCGCGCGGTCGGGCCGAGTCCGAACAGGCCGACGGCGCACCGGTCGAGACGGCCCGCAGCGTCCACGCGGAGGGCGACCGTGGCGCCGGCGATGGCGAAGTCCCCGCTTCTGCGGGCGAATTCCTCGACGGCGTACCCGCACCGCCCGCTCCACACCGGGAACCTGACTCCGGTGAGCAGTTCGTCCTCATCCAGTGCCGTGGTCCAGACCCCGTTGAGGAAGTTCGCTGCCGGGATGGTGCGCCGGCCGCGCGGCGACAGCGCTTCCAGCTCGGCGTCCAAGGTCAGGGCCACCGCCGGATACTCGGCCGCTGCGTCGGCGTGCGCGAGCGATCCGCCGACGGTGCCCCGGCTGCGTATCTGGAAATGACCGATCAACGGGGTGGCACGGGCTAGGAGCGGAACCGAGGCTCGTACCTCCTCGGACCGCTGCACGGCGGCCTGAGTGGTGGCCGCCCCGACCCACACGGTGTCGTCGTCCCTGCGCTCGATCCCGCGCAGTTCATCGAGGCGCCGCAGGTCGACGAGGTGGCCGAAGGACGCCAGGCGCAGGGCCAGCATGGGGACGAGGCTCTGCCCTCCCGCGATGACCTTCGCCTCGTCCCCCCACTCCCCCAGCAGACCGACCACTTCGACGGGCGTATCGGGGGCGTGGTACCTGAAGGGCGCGGGCTTCATGAGCGCGCCCCCTGACTCTGCTCCTGCTCCTGCTCCTGCCGCTCCTTCTCGATGAGGCCGACGATCGATGCGGGGGTCAGCGGCAGTCGCTCGATCCGTACACCGAGGGGCGCGAGGGCGTCGGCGACGGCGTTGACGACGGCGGGCGCGGAGCCGATCGCGCCGCCCTCCCCGACTCCCTTGTAGCCGCCGGGCCCGGGGCTCGGCGTCTCGACGTGGCCCACCTCGATGACCGGCACCTCGGTGGCCGTGGGCAGCAGATAGTCCATGAACGTGGTCGACACCGGGTTGCCGTCCGTGTCGTAGGCGAGTTCCTCGTAGAGCGCGCCGCCGATGCCCTGGACGGTGCCGCCGTAGATCTGGCCCTCCACCACACTCGGGTTGATCATCGGGCCGCAGTCCTCGCTGACGATGTACCGCAGGAGTTTCACCTCTCCGGTGACCACGTCGACTTCACAGGTGCAGACGTGCGTGGCGTTGGCCCAGATCATCAGGTGCGGGGTGTGGTAACGGCCGCTCGCTTCGAGTCCGGCGGGCACTCCGGGTGGCAGGGCGTGCACTTGGTAGTACGCGATGTCGGCTATCTCCCCGAGGGACAGCGACCCGTCCGCACCCTGGGCCGTCGCCTGTCCGCGCTCGAACTCGACGTCCTCCAGCGGCACTTGCAGCCGGTGGGCCGCGATGGCCCGGATGCGCTCCCGCAGCACCCCGGCCGTCTCCTGGATCGCCCCCGCCGTCATGGGCCCCGAGCGACTGCCGCCGGTTCCGGCTCCGTACGGTGTGACGGCCGTGTCGCCCTGCACGGTGCCGACGTCCTCGATGGCGACGCCGAGCGCGTCGGCGGTGAGCTGGACGACCGTGGTCTCCAGGCTGTTGCCGCAGGATCCGCCGGCGACGTAGACGTTGACCTTGCCTGAGGGCTCCACGCGGATCGTCGCGCCCTCGGTGGCGTGGAACGGCGTGGCGCCGGCGGTCGGTTCGACGTATGTACACGTTCCGACGCCGAGGTAGCGGCCCTGCTGCCGGGCCTGTTCCTGCTCCTTGCGGAAGGCCTCGTAGTCGAGCATCCGCAGGGCCTGCTCGAAGGTCTCGCGCGGGGAGATGTGGTCGTACGGCATCCCGTTGAAGTTCGCCGTCGGCAGCTCGTCGCGGGTGAGCATGTTCCGGCGGCGTAATTCCACCGGGTCGAGGCCGAGGTGGCGGGCCGCGGTGTCCAGGAGGGTCTCGCGGGCCATGGACTCGTACTGCCAGGGGCCGCGGTAGGCGACGCGTCCGCTGGTGTTGGAGTAGACGAAACGCGAGGAGAACGTGCCTTCCGGGATGCGGTACGGGCCGGGGAAGAGCATCCCGACCGCGATGCCACTCTGTACGGGTGACGGCGTCGGGTACGCGCCGGCATCCTGGACGTGGTCGAGCGTCGCGGCCAGGATGCGGCCGTCCTCGTCGAGGGCGATGCGCGCCTCGCCGTGCTCGTGGCGCGCCTGGCCTGCCGCGAGGAGGTGCTCCTGGCGGTCCTCGATCCACTTGAGCGCGGCAGGCAGCTTGCGGGCCGCGAGCATCACGCACATGTCCTCGCGCTGCGGCAGGACCTTCTGCCCGAAGCCGCCGCCGGTGTCCCGCATCACGACGCGCACCCGGTGCTCGGCGATGCCGAGCAGTCGCGCGCAGAAGGAACGGACCTCGTGCGGTGACTGGGTCGAGGCCCAGATGCTCATCTCCCCGCCCGCCGGGGTCCATTCGGCGACGATCCCGCGGGTCTCCATCGGGACCGGGCCGTGCGACTGCTGGAACAGGGTCTGGCAGACGACGTGCGGCGCGCTCCCAAAAACGGAATCGAGGTCGGCCATAGGGCGACCGCCGAGCTGACCGACGAGGTTGCCGGGATGCTCCGCGTGCACCGACTCCGGAGAGTCGAGAGCCGTCGCGTAGTCGACGACCGGCACGAGCGGGTCGTAGTCGACGATCACCAACTCCGCCGCGTCCTCCGCGAGGTAGCGGTCGTCGGCCACGATCATCGCGACCGGGTCGCCGACGAAGCGCACCTCCCCCTCGGCGAGCGGCGGACGCGGAGTGTCCGGATCGTCGCGTCCGTTCAGCGTGTACCACTGCTCGTGGACGCCGGGGTTGAGGTCGGCGGCGACGAACACGGCGTGCACGCCGGGGAGTTCGCGGGCCTCGGACACGTCGATGTCGAGGATCCGGGCCCGTGCCATCGGGCTGCGCACGAAGCACACATGGAGCATGCCGGGGCGTACGACGTCATCGACGTAGGTACCCGTGCCGGTCAGGAGTCGCGCGTCCTCGACGCGCGGGATGCGGGTGCCGGCGTATGCGGCTGCGCGCCCGGTTGGTGCCATCGGTCCGTTCCTCCGTTCACGTGCGGAACTCAGGGGCTGGACTCATGTGCCGTGCTCACGTGCTGAACGAGTGTTTAACCAAGGTGCTGAACGACTGTTTAACACCCGCCGTTCGAGGGCGTCAAGCACAATGACGGGCATGACTGCCACGCCTCGCCGGATGGGTGCCGAGAACTCCAAGACGCGCCTGCTGCTGCTCGACACCGCACAGCGCCTGATGCTGGAGGAGGGGTATGCGGCCGTCGGCGTACGGCGCGTGGCGCGCGAGGCCGAGGTGGCGCCGGCCCTGGTCCTCTACTACTTCCGCACGCTCGACGACCTGTTCCTCGCCATGCTGAGGCGGCGTGCGGACAAGGAACTGGAGCGCACCGAGCGGCTGCTGAGCGGACCGCAGCCGCTGCGGGCGCTGTGGCGGCTCAGCAGCCATCCGGGCAACGCGCTGACCACGGAGTTCGCGGCCCTCGCCAACCACCGCAAGGAGATCCGCGCCGAACTGGCCGCGATATCGGAGCGCTATCGCGAAGTCCAGCTCGAAGCCCTCACGCGCGGCCTCGAACAAGCGGGCACCCGGCTGCCGGCCGGGATGTCCCCGGCCGTACTGCTCGTGCTCACCAACGCCGTCGGCCGCAACCTGATGATGGAGCGGGCCCTGGGCATGACGACCCGGCACGAGGAGGCCCTCGCCTTCGTGGAGCAGGTGCTCCAGGAGTACGAGGGTGACCCCGAGCGGGCCGCCGGACAGTGAGGCTCCGTCAGCTCTCCTCATCCGAGGGCTTGCGGCCGCCGAGCCCCCGCCACCGCCGCCGCAGTTCGTGCGCGGCCGCCTTGGGCTTGCGGTCGCGGGTGAAGACGCCCTTGCGGTTGCCGTCGACGCGGTGGATGCCGTGGGAGGTCTGGAAGTCGGCGAAGTTCCACACGTGTTCGCCCACCACCGCCTCGATCCGGTCGAACGCCCGGTGGTTCGCGGCCAGATAGGCGGCCTGGTACTCCTCCGTCCAGGGCTGGTCCCACACCGAGTGCAGACCGGGCATGGTGTCCGCGCCGTACTCGCTGAGGATAAGCGGCTTGCCGAACTTGTCGGCCCAGCCGCGCAGATCGCCTTCCATGTACTGCTCGGCCGCCGCGAGGTCGCCCGTCGCGACGTACCAGCCGTAGTAGCGATTGATGCACAGCACGTCGAAGAGGTCGGCGATGCGGTCGTTGTCCGAGGTCGCGAACATCACGGCGGCGTAGGTGACCGGACGCGTGGCGTCGAGCTTGCGGGTCAGCTCCACAAGCGGTTCGAAGTACTCACGCGCGCCTTCCTCGTTGGACGCCGGCTCGTTGGCGATGCACCACATGACCACGCTGGGGTGGTTCTTGTCCCGGGCGATCAGTTCGCGGATCGCCTGCGCGTGGGCGGCACGGGTGTCGTCGTTGAAGGTGTCGGGCGAGAAGGTCGGCCGCGGCGGGGTGCCGAGCAGTCCGGCCTCCACCATCAGATTGAGGCCGACGGCCGCCGTCTCGTCGATGACGACGATGCCGTGCCGGTCGGCGAAGTCCATCACCTCTTCCGCATACGGATAGTGGGAGGTGCGGAAGGAGTTGGCGCCGGTCCACTCCATGAGCTGGAAATCGTGCACGAGGTAGGCGTCGTCGTGCCCCTTGCCCCGTACGGCGGTGTCCTCGTGCTTGCCGAAGCCGGCGAGGTAGAACGGCTCGCCGTTGATCAGGAACTTGGTGCCGCGGACCTCGACGGTGCGTACACCGAAGGACTCGGTGTACGTGTCGAGGACCGCGCCCGAACCGTTGACCACCTCCGCGACGAGCTCGTAGAGGTAGGCCGCACCGGGACGCCAGGGCGTCACGTTCTCGATCCGTACGCTGCCGCTCGCCCCTTCGGACGCGGCGACCTCCGTGCCCGCCGCGTCCAGGATCCGTACGCGCACGGTGGTGGGCGCGCTGGTCTCCACCTCGTACTCCACCGTGCCGGTGGTGTCGTCGAGGCCGGTCACGACGGTGATGTCCGCGATGTGCAGGGGCGGCAGGCTGTGCAGCCAGACCGAGCGGGCCAGGCCCGCGTAGTTGTAGAAGTCGTGCAGGTACGTCTGCTTGCGGCGGCCGTCCTGGGCGACGGTGATGGAGCCCGGCGGGATGGTCGTGTTGGTGAGCTCGTTGCTGACTCCGACGGTCAGCCGGAACTCGCCGCCCGCGCTGACGTGCTCGGTGATGTCGGCCTCGAACGGTGTGTATCCGCCGACGTGTTCGGCCACCAGGACGTCGTCGACGTACACCTTCCCCTCGTGGGTGGCGGCGTCGAGGCGCAGCAGCACGCGCTCGCCCGACCAGCCGCGCGGGACGCGGACATGGCGCTGGTACCAGACCCAGCCGACATGGTCGCGGATGGCGCTGTCGGTGAACTGGTCGTTGTAGCTGGCGGGCACGGCGGCTTCGAGCGGGGTGTCGAGCGGTCCGGTCCAGGGCTGGTCGCCGACGGCGGCAGAGGTGGCGAACCGCCACAGGCCGTCCAGGTTGACCTGCTCACGGGTGGCGGTGGGGCGGGGCTTCAGCATGGGATCTCTTTCTGTGCAGCGGTGGCGATGGGGTTGGCCGTCGACATGGCCAACCGCCCTTTCAAGTGATATGAGATAGATTGCGTAGTTAATGGGGATAGGGAGGTCAGTGATGGGTCATGCCACGCAGTCGGAGACCCGCGCGCGGATCCTCGAGGCCTGTGCTGCGGCATTCGCCGGGTCCGGTGTTCAGGGCGCCTCGACGAGGGAGGTCGCGCGTCGCGCCGGCGTGAGCCAGGCTGCTCTGATGCGTCATTTCCCGCGCAAAGAGGACCTGTTGCTCGGGGTACTCGAGCTGCGCGATCGACGCTGCACCTCGTTCCTCGAGTCCGCCGAAGCGCTCGACGCGGCGGCGCGTCCGCTGCAGGCGCTGCGCGGCATGCTCGCCGTACTCGCGGACAACGAACGGCAGCCCGGGCTCGTCGAGTTGCACTGCGTCCTGTCGGCCGAGGCGGCGCAGACCGGCCACCCGGCGCACGCCTTCTACGCCGAGCGCTACCGCGGGCTCCACCAGTTCTACGCGACGGTCTTCCGCGCGCTGGCCGAGCGTCACGAACTGTCCTCGTCCTTGCCGCTGGGGACCCTCGCCACGATGACCGTCTCGCTGGTCAACGGTGTTCAGCAGCAGTGGCTCTTCGACCGGGAGGCGGTGGAGGTGGAGCGCACGATCCGCACCTTCCTGATGTCGGTGGTCCCTGCCCTGGCGGAGTGAGCCGGTCGGGCGGTCGCGGCTCACGCCACCTCCGCCCGACCCGCGGCCGCGAGGCGTTGGCGTTCCACGCGGCGCCGGCGCTGTTCGACCGGATCGGCGACGGGCGCGGCGAGCAACAGCTGTCGCGTGTAAGGGTGTTCCGGCGTCGAGGTGACCCGACCGGCCGGCCCGGTCTCGACGATCTCGCCGCTGCGGATCACGCCCACGCGGTGGCTGACGTGCCGGATGACGGCCAGGTCGTGCGAGATGAACAGATAGGCGACCGACGTCCGGCGCTGGATGTCGACGAGCAGGTCGAGGATCCGGGCCTGGGTGGACAGGTCGAGCGCGGAGACCGGTTCGTCGCAGACGATGAGCCGCGGCGCGGGCGCCAGCGCACGGGCGATCGCGACGCGCTGGCGCTGCCCGCCGCTGAACTCGCGCGGCAGCCGCTCGGCGGCGTCCTTCGGCAACCCCACCTGATCGAGCAGACCACCGACCTGGGCCCTCGCCTCACCTGCGGTCACGCCCTGCATCACCAGCGGTTCGCTGAGGATGTCGCCGATGGTGAGGGACGGATTGAGCGAGCTGTACGGGTCCTGGAAGACGACCTGCAAGTCACTCGCAAGCGCACGGCGCTCCTTGCCCGCGGCGTGGGTGATGTCCTTGCCCTGGAAGCGCACTGTGCCGCCGCTCGGCGCGGCGAGGCCGAGCACGGCGCGGCCGATGGTCGTCTTGCCCGATCCGGACTCGCCGACGAGCCCGACGGTCTCGCCCTCCCCCACGGTCAGCGACACCCCGTGCAGCACCTCGTGGGCCCGCGCGCGAAAGCCCCGTCCGGGAAAGGAGACGCGCAACTCACGTATGTCCAAAAGGTTTTCCGCGGTCATCGCAGCTCCGTTCCGAGCGCATCCGCGGTGGCGGCCGGCGGATCGCTGCGCAGTGTGTCCTCGTCGAGAATGGAATCGAGGAGCATCCGGGTGTACGGATGCCGGGGCTCGCGGAAGAGGTCCTCGGTGGCGCCGGTCTCGACGACGGTGCCGTTCTGCATCACGGCCACCCGGTCGCAGATGTCGGCGACCACACCGAAGTTGTGGGTGACCAGGAGCACCGCCATGTTCAGTTCCTTCTGCAGATCGCGCAGCAGGTCGAGGATCTCCGCCTGCACGGTCACATCGAGCGCGGTGGTGGGTTCGTCGGCGATCAGGAGCAGTGGCCGGCTCGCGACGGCGCCCGCGATCAGGACGCGTTGCGCCATTCCGCCGGATATCTGGTGCGGATACGAGCGGAAGGTGCGCTCGGGGTCGGGGATGCCGACCTTGCGCAGCAGCGCGAGCACCGTGTCCCGGGCTTCCTTGCGCGACATGGGTGACGCCGCGGCGGCGCGCACTCCCTCGACGAGCTGGGCGCCGACGGTGCAGGACGGGTCGAGGTTGGACATGGGTTCCTGCGGTACGTACGCGATGGAGGTGCCGCGTACGGCGCGCAGTTCGGCCTCGCGCAGGCCGAGCAGTTCACGGCCGTCGAGCCGGATCGAGCCCCGCGTCACGACCGCTTCCGCGGGGAGGACGCCGAGGACGGCGAAGGCTGTCTGGGTCTTGCCGGAGCCCGATTCGCCGACCAGGCCGACGGTCTCGCCCGCCTCCACGGCCAGGGTGACGCCGCTGACCACCTCCTTCAGGTCGCCGGAGGGCGTCGGATAGGCGAGGGCGAGGTCCTCGACGGTGAGCAGGCCCGTGACCGTATGCCCTGCCGGGCCGGCGTCGGGGCGTTTCTCCGGTGTGGTGATCTTCACCGGCTTGGGGCGGCCGCCCTCCAGCGCGTCGCGCAGCGAGTTGCCGAGCAGGACGAGCGCCGCGGTGATCACGCCCAGCGAGAGGCTGGGCCACAGGAACTGCAACGGCTCCTGGTAGAGATTGCCGAAGCCTTCGGAGATCATCGCGCCGAAGCTGGGCACCGTGCTCTCGCCGACGCCGAGGAACGCGAGTCCCGACTGCACGGCGATGGACGATCCGGCGAGGAACGCGGTGGCGATGACGACCGGTCCGCGGACCACCGTGAACACATGGCGGCGCAGGATGCGCCGGTCGGGCAGGCCGGAGACGCGAGCGGCGTCCACGTACAGCTCGTTCTTGACGCCGACGACGAGGTTGCGCACCAGGCGGTAGATCCCGGGTGAGAGCAGCACGCCGAAGACGACCATCGTGGCCCGGAAGTCGCCCTTGGTCACCGGCATCAGGACGATGAGCAGGAGCAGTCCGGGGAACGTCATGATCAGGCTGAACACCCACTCAGTGACGCCCCGCACCCGCCGCCCGAAGTACCCGCCGACGAGTCCGAAGGTGACGCCGATGGCGAGGGCGATGCTCGCACCGATCAGGGCGGAGACCACGCTGGTGTTGATGGAGTGCAGGAGCCGCGTGAAGATGTCGCGGCCGCTCTTGTCGCCGCCGAGCAGATAGCCGTGCTCACCCACGCCGGCGTTGACCGCGTCGAGGTCGACCGCGTTGGCACCGTGATCGGTGAGAAGCGGGGTGAGCAGACCGAGCAGGACGACGACGAGCAGCAGGCTCGCGCTGATGACGGCCTGTGGATCCTTGAAGAGTCTGCGCAGGGCCGATCGGCGGTGCGCGGTGGGGGCCGAGGCCGCTTGAGACGAGTCCGTACTCAACTGACCATCCTCGCCTTCGGGTTGAGCCAGCCGTTGACCAGGTCGACGACGAGGTTGACGCACACCACGAGCAGCACACCGAAGAGGCTGATGCCCATGATGATCGGGACGTCGCCCTGCAAGGAGGCGTTGAACGCGTACTGGCCGAAGCCCGGCAGCGCGAAGACCTGCTCGATGATCAGCGCGCCGCCCAGCATCTGGATGAACTCCAGGGACAGCACGGTCAGCGCGGGACCCGCCGCGTTGCGCAGCGCGTGCCGCAGCACGATCGACCGGGTCGAAATGCCGCGGGTGCGCAGGGTGCGTACGTAGTCCATGCGCAGTTCGCCGATCATCGCGCCGCGGATCTGGGCGGTCAGGCTCGCGATGCCGCCCATCATGAGGGCGGCCACGGGGATGGCGATGCTGCTCGCCCAGCGTCCGGGGTCCTCGGAGAAGGGGGTGTAGCCGGTGGCCGGGAAGACGTGCAACTTGATGGCGAGTACGTAGACCAGGGCGATGGCGATCAGCAGGTTCGGGATGAGATAGCCGGCCATCGAGGCGCCTTGGGCGATCCGGTCGACGGCGCCGCCGCGCGAGGCGGCGAGCACCCCGAGCACCACGCTGATCACGCAGGTGATGAGGAGCGCGACGACGACGATGGACAAGGTGACGCCGAGCCGTGCGGTGATGGCCGAGCGAACGGGTTCGCTGGTGAAGTAGGAGAGCCCGAAGTCTCCGGTGACGGCCTGGCCGAGCCAGTCGGCGTACTGGGTGAAAAGGGGCCGGTCGAGGCCCATCTGGGCCTTCTGCGCGGCGATGGCCTCCGGTGTGGCGCCGGTGCCGACGAGGCTGCTCGCCACGTCGTCGAAGGAGAGGCTCAGAAGCAGGAACGTGATCATGGTCACCAGGACCGCGAGCACCAGGCCCGCGGTCAGGCGACGCACTACGTAGAGGATCATCTCGGCGGCTCGTTTCGGTGGACTAGTCGGCCACGCCGAACTGCCGGACGGTCGAGAACGTCGAGGAACCGTCGCCGAGGTAGGTGATGCCCTTCTTGGTGGCCCAGTCGCTGCCGATGTAGAAGAGGGGCGCCTGCCAGGCGTTCTCGACCCCGAACTTGTTGATCTCCTTGTAGATACCGGCGGCCTTGGCCGGGTCGAGCTCCTTGTCGGCCTGTTGCAGGAGCTTGGTCAACTCCGGGTCGGTGGAGCCGAACACGTTGCGGAAGCCGGTCGGACCGTAGAAGTTGCGGGTCTCGATGGGAGTGGTGTTGAGCCCGTCCACGACCAGGAACATCGCGTACTTCCGCGACAGCAGGGCCGAGACGCTCTGCTGTGCGGGGATCGGCTCCCACTTCACCTTGATGCCGATGTCACCGAGCGCCTGGGTGATCGCGGGCTCGTTCTGCTTCGTGTAGAAGAGGCTGGGCATCGTGACCGAGAAGCCGTTCGCGTAACCGGCCTCGGCGAGCAGCTTCTTCGCTCCGGCCGGATCGTAGGCGTACGTCTCCTCGAGCGCGGCGTCGTAGGCCTGGCCCTGCGGGTTGTACAGCTGCCGGGTCGCCCTGCCCGAACCCTGGAGCAGCTGCTTGACCATCTTCTCCCGGTCGAAGGCCATGTTGATGGCCTTGCGGACCCGTACGTCACCGAGCGCCTTGAGCTTGCTTCCGCCGCGGTCGGCGAGGATCAGACTGGCGCCCGCGGTCGCCTGCACGTGCTTGACGTCGAAGCCCGCCGCCTTGATGGTGCCGATCTGCGAGACGTCGACCGTGCCCACGTTGGTCTCGCCGGCCTTGAGGGCGTTGGCCACCGCGGTCGGGTCGGCGATCACCCGGATCTTGACGGTCCTGAAGGGGTAGAGCTCCTTGTTCCAGTAGTCCTCGCGCCGGTTGAGCACGTAGACGGAGCCGTTCACCGTCGCCTTCTTGTCGAGGGTGTACGGACCGGACCCCACGGGATTCAGGGCGGCGGCTTTGGTCGTCATGGTCTTCGGGTCGCCGATGACACCGGCCTGCGAGGACAGCGACCACAGCAGGGAGCCGTCGGGCTGCCGGAGCTTGACCACCACCGTGGAGGCGTCGGGCGCCTCGACCGAGGAGACCGCGGCGAGGGCCGCCTGCCCCTGGCCCGGGGTCTTGCGGATGTGCTCCATGGTGGCCTTCACCGCGGCGGAGTCGACCACGGCGCCCGAACTGAACTTCATGCCCGTACGCAGCTTGAGCGTGAGCGTCCGCGCGTCCTTGGAGTACTCCCAGCTCTGCGCGGCCCCGGGCTGCAGCTCTCCCTTGTTGTCCTGGATCAGGAGCGTGTCGAAGACCGAGTTCCAGACGTAGGTCTGCTGCCCCTCGACGAGCTGAGCGGGGTCGAACGAGTTGGGCGTACCGAAGATCGACAGCGCGAGCGTCTTGTCGGCGGCGGAGGGCGACGACGCGTCGGTGGGCTGGCTGTCGCACGCCGTGACGGCAAGGAGCGCGGCTGCGGCTCCGAGTGCGGCGGCGGTCCGCGTGTGCGGTCGGGTCCGGTTGTTCGGCCGGGTCCAGGAGTGCAGGGGGTGAATGCGCATGGGTGGATTCCTTCGTCCGGGAACCGAGAAGCAGAGAGACCTGGTGAGTACGTCAGTGCCATGCGTGAAGTCGGGAACGTAGCTGTGAGTGGGGGCGCTTCGGGAAGCTGCAGAACCGCCGAAGCCACGACCAAGCCAACTGTTACCACGTGGTTGGTTTTCACTGGGAAGGTAAGGCGCGGTGACCAGCGCAGGAAGTACGCGGTTCAGCTTCGTAATCAGACCGTAACCTGACTGAATGTCAGAAATAGGAGGCTCTTGCCTTCCTGACTCCCACTGGAGACACTCCGATCAGCCGCCCAATGCCGACCACGTGGTAACCACCGGGCGGGAAAGGACATGCACTGTGACCGAGGCCAAATCCCGTGGGCCGTACGCCAAGACGGCGGCCCGGCGGGCCGAGATCATCCGGGCGGCGCGCGACAGTTTCGCGGAGCACGGCTACAGCCAGGCCTCCCTGCGCGATATCGCCGAACGGGCCGGCATCACCCACGCCGGACTCCTGCACCACTTCCGCAACAAGGACGAGCTGCTCGCCGAGGTGCTTGCCGACCGGGACTCCGAGGAGTGGCAGCACGGCCTGGCGCAGGTCAGCGAGATGGACCAACTGGCGCCGTATCTCGGCGATCTGCTGCGGCAGCACCAGAAGTCGCCGGAGCTGATGCGACTGTGGATCGAACTGGCCGCGGCCGCCTCGCGCCCGGACCATCCGGCGCACGACTACTTCGCCGAACGCTACGACCGGGTGCGCACCCAACTCGGGGCGGGCATGCGGGAGCGGGCGGAGCTCGGCAAGCTGCACGAAGGCCTGCCGCCCGAGCACACGACGGTGCTCCTGCAGGCCGTGCTCAACGGCCTCCAACTCCAGTGGCTGCTCGACCAGAACCTCGACATCGTCGGACCGCTCGGGTCGTTTCTGCGCCTGGCGTTCGACAGTGACCCGACATCCAGCACTGACCCGACAGGAGACACCGACACGTGAACCCGGCCGTCACCGGCACCTTGGCAGTACAGCTCTACAGTGTTCACGAAGCCCTGGTGGCCGACCGGCCTGCCACCCTCAAACGCCTGGCCGACCTCGGCTACCGCTACGTCGAGCCCTTCGCGCTCGGCTTCTGGAACACCCCGGCCGACGAACTCACCTCCGCCGCCCGCGCGTTGCGCGACGACCTGGATGCCGTCGGGCTGGCGGTCACCTCCGTGCACACCTCGGTCTCCGCGCACGAACAGCGCGGCCTGGTCGAGATGTGCCGCATCCTCGGCACCGACACCGCGTTCGTGCCCATCCCGTTCCTCGTCGAGGGGTTCGAGGGTCAGCGCTTCGAGGACCGCGACGCCGTGGCACTGTTCGCGGACCGGCTCAACGCGGCGGCGCGCGAGGTGGCCGCGTCCGGGGTCCGGCTCGGTTACCACAACCACCACCTCGAATGGGAGCAACTCCCGGACGGGGCGCGGGCCTTCGACGTGCTGTGGGAACGGCTCGACCCCGACGTGCTCGCCGAGGTGGACCTCTACTGGGCCGCCGTCGCCGGCCAGGACCCCGCCGAGGTGGTCGAGCGGCTCGGCGAACGCGCGGTGGCCGCCCACGTCAAGGACGGTCCGGCCCGCCCGGACACTCCGCAGACACCGCTCGGCACCGGCGACGTCGACTACGCGGCAGCGCTGCGCGCGGGCCGGCACCTGCGCTGGCACATCACGGAGATCGACGACACCGCAGGCGACCGGTTCGAGCTGCTCGCCACCAATCGCCGGACCCTCCTCGACGGCGGCCTCACCGCAGCCTGAACACCCCCTGGCGGATTACTCGCCCTCCCCAGGGCCGATCACCGTCCGCATGAAGATCTCCAGCAGCCGCAGCATGTCGCGAGACGGATCGAGCAGCGCCTGCATCCGCAGACCGTCCATCATCGCGAGCACCATGACTACCTTGTCGTCCGCGGTCAGGTCCGGGCTGTCGTGCGCGGTGTTCAGTGGGCCGCTGCGAAACCGCGTCCGCATCCGCTCGCGGCGCCCGGCGAAGAACTCGTGCGCGGGGTGGGCCGGGTTGGTCGCCGCGATCGCCAGGGCAAGCCAGTTGCGCTGATACTCCGGGTCCTCGAACTCGTCGGCGAGCACCGCACCCAGTACGGCCGATCCCGCCATGCCCGCCGCGAGGATCCGCGCCGCTTGTTCCTCCTCGTCAGCCTCCCGCTGCGCGAGCGCGGCCAGGAGCAGTTCCTCCTTGCCGGAGAAGTGACGCAGGAGCGCCGCGTGCGTCACTCCGGCCCGCGCCGCGATGTCCCGTAGCGAGGCGCGCTCATAGCCGTGTTCGGCGAAACCCGCGAGCGCCGCGCGCGCGATCTGCGAGCGCCGCGCGGGCGTCGTCGCGTACGGACCGCGACGACGGGTGCTCGGGGTCGAACTCATGCTGTCTCCTGCGT
Organism: Streptomyces sp. NBC_01352; assembly: GCF_036237295.1. Lineage (NCBI taxonomy): Bacteria > Bacillati > Actinomycetota > Actinomycetes > Kitasatosporales > Streptomycetaceae > Streptomyces > Streptomyces sp. NBC_01352. The sequence goes on along the minus strand of NZ_CP108354.1, from coordinate 11,081,904 downwards.
CTTGGAGGTGACTTGCGGTCGGGGTCTTGCCATCCGCAGACCCGGGAGTTTAATCTCCACGAAATGTAGCCACGATGGTGACATTCTAGTGAAACACCCGCCTGCGCAGCAGCCCGCGAATGGCCCGCGACGGCTCCTCCCACGCGCCCCGCCGCAGCTCGACCCCTACGCCTCCTGCGCCGATCTCCTCGCGCACCCTCTCTGCCCATGGCACCCGAGCACCCGAAGGACCCGATATGCCCGATGAGACCCGCTTCCTCTGGGGAGCCGCCACCGCCCCGCACCAGATCGAGGGCAACAACATCAACAGCGACTGGTGGATACGCGAAGGCCAGGTGCCGGGCCTTGAACGCAGCGGCGACGCCTGCGACAGCTATCACCGGTACGAGGAGGACATGCGCCTGCTCGCCGACGCCGGCCTCAACGCGTACCGCTTCGGTGTGGAGTGGGCGCGGATCGAGCCGGTCCCGGGTGAGTTCTCGCGGGCCGAGCTCGCGCACTATCGCCGGATGATCGACACCGCGCTGGGGCTCGGCCTCGCGCCGGTGATCACCCTGCATCACTTCACCAACCCGCGCTGGTTCGCCGAGGAGGGCGGCTGGCTCGGCGAGCGCGCGGTCGACCGCTTCACCGCCTACGTCGAGCGCGTGACCGAGATCCTCGGCGACGTCCCGTACGTCGCGACCATGAACGAGCCCAACATGCTCGCGATGATGATGACCATGGAGCAGCAGATGCTCCAGCGGCAACAGCAGCAGTCCGACGTGTGGCAGAGCCCTACTGTCGACAACGACTTCCGCCCGCAGCTGCCGGCCCCGGACACGGCCATCGGCGAGGCCCTGGTCAAGGCGCACCACGCGGTCCGCGACATCGTGCGCACCAACACCGACGCGGCCGTGGGCTGGACGGTGGCCAACCGGGCCTTCGCCGCCCGCCCGGGCGCGCAGGAGAAGCTCGCCGAGCTGCAGTACGTCTGGGAGGACCTGTACCTGGAGGCCTCGCGCGGCGACGACTTCGTCGGCGTCCAGTCGTACTCGAGCCAGTGGGTCGGCAAGGACGGCATCGAGCCGCATCCGCAACTACCCGACAACACTCAGGTCGGCACGGCGTACCGACCCGACGCCCTCGGCACGGCGGTGCGGCACACCTGGGACGTCACGGGCGGAATCCCGATCGTGGTGACCGAGAACGGCATTGCCACCGACGACGACACCCGCCGCATCGCCTACACACAGGAGGCCCTGCAGCACCTGTTCGCGGCGGTGGACGACGGCATCGACGTGCGCGGCTACACACACTGGACCGCCCTGGACAACTTCGAGTGGGGGCACTGGGGTCCGACGTTCGGCCTGATCGCCGTGGACCGGGAAACCTTCGAGCGGCGCCCGAAGCCGAGCCTCGCCTGGCTCGGTGAGGTGGCCCGCCGCGGCCGGCCCTGAGCACCGCCGGCCGCCCGCACGGGCGCGGGGCGAACACCTCACCCTCGCCCGTCCTCCCCTACCCTCACCCACCCCCTCCCCCTCGTTCCCCTCACGCACTCTGAGCTGCTGCCGCACTGACATACTGACGACGGAGTCACCGTGCCCGAAGCATCCCTGTCTGCGGAGGCGGAGGCAGCGCCGAGATCACAGCCGCCCGCCGCCCCGGCCGAGCCGGCCCATGAGCGTTCCGGGCCGCCGCTGAAGCGGGTGAGCAGGGGTTATCTCTTCTGGATGATGGCCGCCAACTTCGGCGTGGGCATGGCCTACATCCTCCCGCTCTCGTACACCCTCACCTTGCGGATCGACGACCTCGCCCCCGGCCGGGAAGAGGTCCTCGGCTACATCACCGGCATCGCCCAGGCCGTCTTCCTCGTCGCCAGCCCGCTCATCGGCGTCTGGAGCGACCGCACCCGCAGCCGGGTCGGACGCCGGCGTCCCTTCCTGGTCGGCGGCAGTGTGCTCGGCTTCATTGCCCTGGCCGGTATCGCCGTGGCGCCGAACCTTCTCCTGATCGGGGTCGGCTGGGTGCTCGCGATGCTGGGGTGGGCGACGGCCTCCCAGGCGATCCTCACCGTCCAGGCCGACCGCATCCCCGAGGAACAGCGCGGCAAGGTCTCCGGCCTGACGGGCCTCACCGGTCAGATCGGCCCGGTCGTCGGCATCGGCATCGCCTCGGCGCTCAGCAACACCTTCCTGATCTTCGTCCTGCCCGGACTGCTCGGCATCGTCTGCGCGGTGGCGTTCGCCGTACGCGGCTCGGAGCCGGACTCGCGCCCCATGGGACCGGCCGCGCCGGTGGCCATGAAGGAGATCCTGGGCAGCTACGTCTTCAACCCGCGCAAGTACCCCGACTTCGCCTGGAACTGGCTCGGCCGGTTCGTCTTCTTCATGGGGCTGTACTTCAACACGACGTTCGCCACCTTCTTCTACGCGCAGCGGCTCGACCTCCCGGTCAAGGAGGTGGCCGGGGCCGTCGCGGTCGTCGGTCTGGTCGGCATGGCGGCGGCGATGGCGGGCGCGATCGGCGGCGGGTTCCTGTCGGACAAGCTCGGGCGCAGAAGGCTGTTCGCGCTCATCGGGGCACTGCTGTTCATCGCCGGAGCCGTCGTGGAGGCGTCCGCGTACTCACTGCCCACCCTCATGGTCGGCTCGGTCCTGATGCAGCTCGCCATCGCGCTGTTCAGCTCGGTGGACCAGGCGATCGTCATGGCCGTGCTGCCCGATCGGGCCGAGGCAGGACGGTATATCGCGGTGGTGGCGTTCTCACAGAAGATCCCGAGCGCGCTCGCCCCACTGATCGCCCCGCTGATCATCAGCGTCGGCGCCGCGGACGGCGTCAAGAACTACACCGCGCTGTATCTGACAGGCGCCGTGTTCGCCCTGATCGGCGGTTTGCTGATCTACACCCGGGTGCGGTTCGTCCGCTGAACCGCGGGCGGTTCGTCCGCTGAGTCCGGCGCTGTCGGCAGCACCACCCCCCTTCCTGCACCAACCGTTACGGAGAACCATGTCCGAGCCTGGCCACGCCCCGACGCATCTCAGGATCGACAGCACGGGCAGCGCCTTCGTCGTCTGCGGGGCCGCTCCCCATCTGTCCTGGCAGCTGCCGGACGGCTGGACGGCGCAGGACGGCTACGTACTCGAGGCCACCGTCAACGGCCGCGACCTGCCGCCGGCCAGGGTCGGCTCCCGTCGGCACCTGTTCGTCGCCTGGCCCTGGGAGCCGCTGAGCAGCCGGGACGAGGTGAGTTGGCGCGTACGAGCTCAGCGCGGCGGGGAGCTGTCGGCGTGGTCGGCATCGGCGCGATTCGACGTCGGTCTGTTGGCGCCGGACTGGACGGCCGACTGGATCTCTCCGCAGGAGTCCGACGCCGCGCTCGGCGTGTACGAGGTGTTCCTCAACGGGCAGCGCGTGGGCGATACCGAGCTGGCGCGTACGGGCGCGCGCCTCGAAGTGCACGTCGAGGACCTGGACGGCCGGTGGACGACGGTCGGCACCGGCCCGCGGTGGATGTCCAGGCCGAGCCAGGTCGTACGCGCGGATCTCATGGACGGGCAGACCACCGACCTGACCTCGGCTCTGCCCGCTCCCATGCCCGTCGAGGTCGGCGCCGTGCAGGCCCCGCCCGTCGACTGGTCCCCCGCGCCGCCGGTGCGGCGGATCGAGCGGCTCGATCCGGTCGGGGTGATCCGCATCGGGGACGGTGCCTGCGTCGTCGACTTCGGTCAGAACACGTCGGGACGGATCCGCCTCACCGAACTCGGCCCGGCGGGCACCCGGACCGTCATCGACCACGGCGAACACGTATCTCCTGAAGGGGACTTGACGACCCGGCACCTGGACAGTGCGCGTCCGGGCGAAGAACCGCAGCCGTTCGTGCAGCGCGACGAGGTCGTCTCGGACGGGGTCCCGGGCGCGGTCTTCGCGCCCCGGAAACCTCGCTGCGTGCCGGACCCGGCCACCTGCACGGCGAGTGCACGCTCCCGCCCGCACCCCATCCGCTGCCCATCCACCACCACACCATCGAAGGAGCACCTCATGCCCATGCCTGACGTCTCGACCCGCTCGCTCAACGATCTCGTCTCCCTCGACGGCCGCACCGCCGTGGTGACCGGCGCCGGACGCGGCCTCGGCAAGGCGATAGCCGCGCGGCTCGCGGAGGCCGGTGCCCGGGTGCTTGTGGCGGACATCGACGGCGCACTCGCGAAGACCGCCGCCGCAGACCTCGCCGACCGCCATGACACCGAAATCGTGGGCGTCGAAATGGACGTGACGGACTCGGGCAGCGTGCGCGAAGCCGCGGACCTGGCCGTCGAACGCTGGGGCCGCCTCGACGCCTGGGTCAACAACGCCGGAGTCTTTCCGTACATCCCGATCGCGCAGATGGACGACGCGGACTGGGACACCGTCTTCGCGGTGAATGCCCGGGGGACACTCGCCGGCACGCGGGAAGCCGCCCGGGTCATGACCGCGGGTGGACACGGCGGAGTGATCGTCAACATCTGCTCCACGGCGGGGTTCGAGGGCACCGCCCCTGGCATGGGCGCATACGTGGCATCGAAGCACGCCGTACGGGGCCTCACCCGGCAGAGCGCACTGGAGCTGGCGCCGCACGGGATCCGCGTGCTCGGGGTCGCCCCCAGCTATGTCCCGACGGAGGGCAACACCCTCGCAGCAGGCGACGGCCCCGTCGAACCCGATGCCATGCCGCTGATGATGACCAGCCCGGTCGGGCGCATCGGGACCCCGGACGACATCGCCCGCGTCGCCTTCTTCTGCGTCAGCGACCTGTCGACGTTCATGACCGGCAGCACCCTCCTCGCGGACGGCGGCACGACGGCCTGACCCCACCGCCCCGTACGTCAAGCGGGCAGCGTCACTCTCAGCGTGGGCCTGCGCCGTTGGGCACGTCGGCTTCGGGTGCCGGGACGACGGTCGCGGCCGGCTCCGGCTGGGCGGCGGGTGTGAGCCGGTCGCCCAGTTCGGAGAGGTCGTACGCCTGACGCGCCAGCCAGAAGCGCAGGAAGCCGGTGAGCGAGTAGCGCAGGTACAGCACCCCGCCCACCACCGCGCACACCACTGCGGTCAGGCCGATGGCCAGGGCATCGCGCTGGGCCAGTGGATCCTCGCTCACATGAGCGAGAGGGTAGGTCAGCGCGCCGAGGACCAGGCCGGCCAAGAGCAGCAGCCCTCCGATCCGCAACCACAGGGTGTGGCGTGCGGCGGCCGGGTCGGGGATCTTCAGAGCGGCCAGGTCGCGCGCGAACCGGTCGGCGCGGGTGGGAACTTGCGGCTGGTCCGCGCGCGTGAGGGTGTGCGCTTCTGTCGTGGTCTCGGTGGTCGGCGTCATGCCGCGCTCCCCAGGTAGTAGGAGGACAGTTCGGCGTGCAGGGAGCTGTCGGGGTGGCCCTGCCACTGGATGCGGCCGCGTACGAGGACGGCCGCATGGTCGGCGATCTTCAGTACGGCGGTGGCGAACTGCTCGACGACGAGCACCGCCACGCCCTGGCGGGCCAGCTCGGCCACGTGCTCGTACAACTCGGCGACCACCACCGGCGCAAGGCCCATGGACAGTTCGTCGAGGAGCAGGACGGCCGGGTAGGTGGCCAGGCCCCGGGCGAGCGCGAGCATCTGCTGCTGCCCGCCGGACAGGGTGCCCGCGGCTTGCCGGGCGCGTTCGCCGAGGATCGGGAAACGGCTGTAGGCGAGCTCCTCGATCTCCACCAGGCCGCGCCCGCTGAAGGTCATCATGCGGAGGTTGTCGCGTACGGAGAGGTTGGGGAAGATGCCCCGGCCCTCCGGGATGAGGCAGACGCCGGCCCGGGCGAGGTCGCGCGGGCGCGCCCCGGTGGCGTCGCGGCCGCCGAGGTGCAGGGTGCCCGCCGAGGGGTGGTGCGCCCCGGCGGCGACGTGGAGCGTGGTGGTCTTGCCGGCGCCGTTCGGGCCGAGCAGCGCCACGACCTGGCCTGCGGCAACGGTGAGGTCCACGCCGTGCAGCACGGTGATGCGGTCGTACGCCGCCTGGATGCCACGTAGTTCGAGCAGCGGGGGCTGGGTGCCTTCTTTCACTGGGCGCAACGCAGGGTTCTGGGACATGTGCTCACGCCTCCCCGAGGTAGGCCGCCAGGACCGTCTGGTCCTGCTGTATTTCCTCGGGCGTGCCGTGGGCGACGACTTTGCCGAGGTCGAGTACGTACATCTCGTCGCAGACGCTCATCACGAGGCTCATGTCGTGCTCGACGAGGACCACGGCGCGCCCCTCGCCCGCGACGTCCCGCAGCAGTGACGCGAAGCGCCGGGTCTCCTCGGCGTCCTGGCCCGCGGCCGGTTCGTCGAGGAGCAGCACCCGTGGCCGGCCAGCCAGGGCCCGGCCGACTTCGAGGAGCCGGGCGGCCCCGGTGGGCAGGGCGTCGGAGAGGGTGGCGGCGTCCGCGGTGAGGCCGATGCGTTCCAGGATCTGGTCTGCGATGCGGTCCGCCTCGCGGCGTCGTGGGCCGAGTTCGGCCGCGACGCGAAGGTTGTCACGGACGCTGAGCCGGCCGAAGAGTTCGAGGCGCTGGAAGGTGCGGGCCATGCCTTTGCGGGCCCGCTGGGCCGGGGTGCGCCGGGTGATGTCCCGGCCGTCGAGGCGGACCTGCCCTGTCTGAGGTCGGCGCAGTCCGGAGACGACGTCGAACAGAGTTGATTTTCCCGCACCGTTGGGCCCGATGAGCCCCGTGATCCGGCCTGCCTCGGCGGCGAATCCGGTGCCGTCGAGCGCCCGCTTCCCGCCGAACGCGACGGTCACGTCACTTGCTTCCAGCAAGGCCACGCGCGATCACCTCCCGGTCCTCGGTCCGCCACGGTCGCCGCAGGCCCCACCACTCCACAGGGTCGGGCACCGGCCGCAGGCCTTCGAGGCGCGCGGTGGCGCGGATGCGCAGCGCGGTGCCGACAGCCACGGCGGTGAGCAGGAACAACGCGCCGCCGATCAGGTCGCTCGCGTACAAGGCCCAGAGCACGGCGAGTACGCCACCGGTGACCGGCAGGAGCAGCCGGTCGCGCGCGAGCGGTGTCCATTCGGCTCTGAAGCGCGGGGCGATGCCGCCCGGGCTGTGGGCGAGGCCCATCCCGGCCAGGGCGATCATGAGGGTGGAGACGTCGTGCGCCCAGTCCCCGAAGTGCCCGAGCAGATGCGGTGGCGCCACGAAGGCGATGCCCGTGAACAGTCCGGTGCCGACCGCGCCGAGTCCGCCGATCACCGCGACGAGGAAGATCGGCAGGTTGGCGACGAGGTTGAACTGCTCGGCGGTGACGGTGCGTTGCTGCATCCCGTAGAGCGCGCCGCCCAGACCGGCGATCGCCGCGGACAGCGCGAACACCAGGACCTTCGAGGCGAGCGGGCGGCCGCCGAGGGTCGCGTACGCGGCTTCGCTGTCGCGCAGCGCGATCAGGCTCCGGCCGAAGCTGCCACGCCGCAGCCACGCCACGGCGAGGGAGGCGAGCGCGAGGAACACGGCGGCGAGCAGCAGGAGTTCGGTGTCGGAGTCGAGGCGCCACCCGAACAGGTTCGGCCCCGCCGCTTCCACGGACCCTTGGTCGAACAGCGCGATACGGACGCCGAGGATCTCGAACGACGGGAGGGTGAACACCCAGCGGTCGAGGATCACGGCGAAGGCGGCGGTGCCGAGGGCCAGGTAGATGCCGGACAGGCGCAGGGCCGGAATGGCGATCAGCGCGCCGACGATGCCGGCGACGAGGACGGCGACGGGCAGCGCCCACAACTGCCCCTGTGCTCCCAGGTGTCCCCAGACCACGGCCCCGATCCCCGCGATGCTCAGCTGACAAAGGGAGATCTGGCCCGCATACCCGGCGAGCGGTACGTAGGAGAGAGCGACGATGCCGAGCGAGAAGATCGGCCCGTACGAGATGAGGCCCTCCTCGTCTAGGACGGTCACCAGGAACACCGCGAACAGCACGACGCTCGCGGCGAAGACGCCGCTGCCGCGCGCGGTCGGCAGTGGCACACGGACCAGGCGTCGGTCGCGGCCGCGCAGCCGGCGGTGCGGGAACAGCAGCAGCGCGAGGAAGAGCAGCAGGGCGGGGGCGGCGAGCCGCAGTCCGGGGAGGTAGTCGTTCTGCGGCAGGTAGCCCGTCAGATAGCTCTCCAGGCAGCCGACGACGAGCGCCCCGAGGAAGGTGAGCGGGAGGCTGCGCAGCCGGCCGAAGACCGCGGCGGTGTACGCGCTGACGATGAGCAGCGACAGCTGCGCGGCGTCGAGGGCGACGGTCGGGGCGATCAGGATGCCGCCGAGGGCGGCGAGTTGGGTGCTGAGGATCCAGGCAAGGCGGCTTGCGCGCTGCGGGGAGGCGCCGGCGAGAGAGGCGAGCGCGCGGTCGTCGACGCAGGCGCGCATCTCGGTACCGGCGCGGGTGCGGTTGAGGAGCAGCCACAGCCCGACGGCGACCAGTGCGGCGACGGCCAGGGTGAGCAGCTGGTGCCCGGTGATCGCGGCGAGGCCCAGCTTGATGGCGGGTTCGTCCGCGAAGAACGGGCGCAGCGGGCGTGCGGTGTTGGGGTCCCAGACCCAGCGGGCCAGTGCGATCGCCCCGGTGAGCAGGGCGACCGTCATCACCAGGCGCTCCGCCTCGCCCAGCGCCTGCACCGGTCGCATCAGGACCCGCTCGACGAACAGGCCGAAGGCCGGCGCGAGGACGAGCAGGACGAAGGCCAAGGCGACGGGTACCGGCCAGCCCCAGCCGAACGCCAGCTGCCAGTAGGCGAACGCGGAGAGCATGCCGGACGCGCCGTGTGCGAAGTTGAAGACTCCGGCGGTGGTGTAGGTGAGGACCAGGCCGCTGCCGACGACCGCGTAGATCGCGGCCGTCGTCAGGCCGACCACGCCGAAGGTGAGGAACTGTTCCATCACGCGCCCGTCCGAGTCCGGGCACCCGGCGGTGCAGGTGTCGGTGTCACGGGGTCTCCTCCTCGCGGATACCGGCGGGCGGGACGCCTGCTCGGCGGCGCCACGCGGATGACCAGCGGCCAGTACGGATGCACGAGCCAGGTCAAGTGGCGCCGTCGGCCGGTCACTTCAGGTCGTCCATCGACTTGCCGACATCGGCGAGCCGCGCCGGTGCGGCGTACTTGCCCTTGTACTTCACGACTGGTGCGTCACAGCGATACGGGCCGTTGTCGGGCTTGAAGTCGGCGGGCTTCCAGCCCTCGGGCGTGGTCTCGACGATCGTGTAGCACTTGGACGGAACGTCCTGCTTGCTCACGTCGAACGGTGCCTGGATGCCTCCGGCGGTCCACTCGGTCTGCTTCAGCGCGTTCTCGTAGACGCACTTGCGGGTGAGCTCCGCGCAGTCGCGGGCCGCGGTGGCGAAGAGCAGCCAGGCGGAGAAGGACCGCAGCGCGGGATAGGTGACGGGCTTGCCCGGCGCGTACTTCTCGAAGAGTGCCTTGACCTGCTTGATGGCCTCGCTGTCGGAGCCTGTCTCCAGCGGGTGGGTGGCGAACAGCTCCGCGTAGTTGTGCTGGGTTTCGAGTGCCGAGCCGGCCAGATCGATGAAGTTCTGGTTGTACGAGTTGCTGTTGGAGTCGATCCAGTCCGGGGCGTAGCCGATGCTGGTCAGCGCCTGCTCCAACTTGGCAAGCTGGTCGAACTGCCCCAGGAAGACCAGGCCTTTGACCTTCTTGTTCTTGATGGCCTGGGCGTACGGGGTCCAGTCGGCGACTCCGGCGGTCGGATAGAGGTCGGAGTAGGAGACCTTGCCGCCGAGCGTGGCGATGGACTCCTCGAACTGCGCCGCGATCACCTTGGTCACCGGGCTGTCGCCGGAGATGATGCCGACATCCTGGGCCGAGGAGGGGAACTTCTCCTTCAGGAGCCAGTTGTAGAACCCGCCGTACTGGAAGTGCGCCGAGTACGGTCCGGCGGACATCACCTGCAGGTCGGAGCCGATGCTGGGGGCGAGGGACGACTGGGCGGGGAAGGCGGGGAGCAGACAGCCGAGGCGGTCCTTGACGGCCATGCCGTCGAGGGCGGCGCTGCCGCCGACCAGGGCGAAGTCCTCCTTGCAGGCCTGCTGCATGCGCTGGCGGACTTCCATGAGCTTCGCGTCGCGGACGACGGGCACGAGCTTGCGGCCGTTGATGCCACCGAGCTCGTTGCACCAGGAGGTGAACGCCTTGGCTGTGTCGGGCATTTCGGAGTTCTTGTTGAAGCCCATGTCGGTGAAGACGCCGACCTTGATCTCCTTGTCGGTCACGCCCTGGGCGGTGCCGGGCTTGGCATCGCCCTTGCCGCACACGTCCTTCAGGGTGCCGAAGTCGGCGCCTTGGACCGACGGTGCGTTCTGGGTGGCGTCGGGGGTCTCCTCGGGTTCACTGCCGGTCGAGCCCGAGCGGGTGGAACAGCCGGCGAGCAGCACCGCGAGCACGGTGACCACGCCTATGAGCAACCTTCTCAAGGGGTCCTCCTCGGGGGATCGGACGCCGGTGTCCGATGGAGCACGGCCGGATAGTACGAGGGGTCAGCCGCGACGGAAACTACATTCTCGAATTGGGCAAGGCAACTACTCGCACACGAGAACCTGACCTGAGTTCAGAAGGATGCGCATCGGCCTCGAAGCGCCCGGGACGCCTGCAGCATTACCGTTCTCCCTCATTGAGAGTAACGTTCTCATCATGAGCGAACCGAAGAGCACGGCCGCGTACCGCGTGGTGCAGTGGGCGACGGGGAACATCGGGAGCCGCACCCTGCGCGCGGCGGTTGAGCACCCCCGCCTCGACGTCGTCGGGGTCCTGGTGCACAGCGTCGCCAAGTCCGGCCGCGACGCCGGGACGTTGTGCGGTCTCGCGCCGCTCGGCGTACGCGCCACCACCGATCTGGACGACGTACTCGCGCTGAAGCCGGACTGTGTGCTGTACACACCGCGCGAGCTGGACCCGGACGCCGTGTGCACGCTGCTCGCAGCAGGGATCAACGTCGTCGCCACGCGCACCGACTTCCACTACCCGGAAGCGATGGACCCGCGCTTGCGGCGCGGTGTCGAGGCGGCCTGCGACGAGGGCGGCGCCAGCATCCACAGCACCGGCAGCAGCCCCGGCTTCGTCACCGAGGCGCTGCCGTTCGTCCTCGCGTCGCTGCAACGGCGCCTTGACGGGCTGCTGATCGAGGAGTTCGCCGACCTGTCGCGGCGCGACTCCCCCGGGCTGCTCTTCGAGGTCATGGGGTTCGGCGGCCGTGAGGGGACGTTCGACGAGCAGCGGCTCGCGTCGTTGCGCGCGAGCTTCGGACCGTCATTGCGTCTGGTGGCCGACACCCTCGGACTTCCTGTCGAAAGGGCCGAGGTCCAGGGCGAGTTCGCGTACGTACGGGAGCGCACCTCAATCGCCGCCGGGATTCTGGAGGCGGGCACGGTCGCGGCGCAGCGGATCACGGTCGCCTGGCTGAACCGCGGAAAGCCCGTCCTCCGGTTCCGGGCGACCTGGTACTGCACCACCGACCTCGACCGGTCCTGGGACCTGCGGGACACGGGCTGGCGCCTGACGGTCGACGGCGACGCCCCGCTCGACGTGACCATCCGCTTTCCGGTGGCCGCCGAGGACGCGGCCGCCGTCTATCCCTCGTACACCGCCAACCGCGCGGTCAACGCGGTGCCGTGGCTGTGCGAGGCGCCGGCGGGCATTCGGACCACGGCGGATCTGCCGCAGATCGTGCCGCTGCTGACGTGAGCTCCCCGACCTGACCTGGCCTGGCCTGCTCTGGCCTGTTCCGTGCAGCGCGTCGGCCTGTCAGCCGCGCGCGGCCAGCTCCGCGAGCAGGCGGCGGGTGCGGTGGGCCGAGACGCGGCGGCTGTCGCGGTCGGGGCCGACGGCCACGATGTGTGCCCACAGATCGGTCGCGCCCGCGTCGGCCAGGGCGGCCAACTGACCTCGTACGGAATCCTCGTCTCCGATCACCGCCGCCTCGGCCGGTGACGTCTTGCCGCCGATCTCCAGGATCCGGCGGTAGTTCGGGAGACCGTCGTACGCCACCGCCGTGGCCGCCGCCGCGGTACTCGCCTCGTCGGGTTCGTGGTGCACGGCAACCGGTAGCCCGGCGACGATGCGCGGGGCAGGGCGGCCCGCGGACGCCGCGGCTTTGTACAGGCGGGGCGCGATGTGGGCGTCGATGGCCTCGGCCGTCGCCATCCACAGCACCACCCCCTCCGCGTACTCCCCCGCCACGCGCAGCAGCCGCGGTCCGAGCGCCGCGAGCAGGACCGGCACGCCTCCGGGAGGGAGCCCCGCCGGCGCGGAGGCGTGCGCGGACCAGTGCTCGCCGGTGAGGTCGGCCTGCTCTCCGCGCAACAGCGCCGTGAGGATGCGCAGATACTCCTCGGTGGCGGCGCCCACTGCCTCGTACGACAGACCCAGCGCCCCCTCCACATATGGCCGGTGCGACGGTCCGATGCCGAGCGTGAAGCCCGGCCTGCCCATGGCGTACGGGACGGAGGCCGCGCGGCTCGCCTGCAGAACCGGGTGGCACGGGTAGGTCTGGACGACCGCCGTGCCGAGCTCGATGGCGGTGGTGGCGCGTCCCGCGACCGCCATGGCGGCCAGCGGGTCGCCCGCCACGGCGCTGGCGTACCAGAGTGCGTGGAAGCCGTCGCGTTCCGCTTCCTCGGCCTGGCGCACGATGCCGTCGATGGTGGCGGCGCCTCCGGTAAGACCGATCCGCATGACCGTGCCCCCCTCACCACCGTGTCACCGGTGTCTGTCCCGAGTCGTCCTCGGCGGTCAGCGGCCTGCGGTAGGACAGGTCGTCGCGGTCGCGGGTGCCTTTGACGAAGCCTTGTTCCTTGAAGAAGGGCGTACGCAGGACGGACGCGTCGGCGGACAGCGCGAGGTCGACGGTGCAGCGGCGTACGGCGATGCGCCAGGTGCCGTCGCGGCGCTCCAGGCGGTCGAGGTAGCGGCCGCTCATCAGCTGCGCGGTCCTGCCGTCGTGCGAGAGGAGTCCGACGAGCACATAGCTCTCGCAGTGCGCGGTGTCACCGTCCTCGTCGATCTCGCAGAGATGCGTGGTGATGTTGTGGGTGTGCAGCTCGGCCGACCTGGCGTGGATCATGTTGGCCCACTGTGCGTATGCGAGCCCGGAGTTGACCGTCGCGCCGTGCTCCTCCACACCGTCCTGGTGGTAGGCGGCCGTGAGCAGGTCGGCGTCGAACCGGTCGTGTCCGCGGGCGTGCCGGGAGACGCAGTCCAGGATCTCCTGCCGGTCGTTCAGGTGGCGGGCCTGGCGCTCGAGCCGCGCCAGGCGCTCCTCGTATCCACTCATGCGGTCACCGGCTCCTCGCCCGCGAAGGTGATGCGCCGCAGCAGTCGCAGCGAGGTCGGCTCGTACGGCAAGGCCCGGTGCAGCATGCCGGTGTTGTCCCACAGCACGAGGTCGCCGGGGCGCCAGCTGTGGTGCAGGGTAAAGCGCTCCTGCGTCGCGAAGTCCAGCAGGCGGTCGAGGAGTTCACGGCTGCCCTTCTCCGTCATGCCGACGATCCGCTCGGCCGTGGCGCCGATCAGGAGCGACGTGCGGCCGTCGCGGTGCGTCCACACCAGGGGGTGCTCGCGGCTGGGGGTCCGGTTCCAGGCAGCCCGCTCCTTCGCCGAGGGATCGGGGTTCACCAGGAGCTGAGCGGCGGTGAAGCTGTGCACCACCCGCAGGTCCGCCAGCTGCTTGCGCTCGTCCTCGGACAGGGTCCGCCAGGCGGCGTAGGTGTTGGCGAACTCGGTGTCGCCGCCCTCCTCGGCGACCTGCCGGGCGAGCAGGACGGTGGCCTTCTGCGGGGTCTCGTCGCGGGTGCCGTCGATGTGCCAGAAGAAGGTGCCGCGGCGCACCTCGGCCAGTTGACTCTTGGCCGGATCGAGGGTGATGGTGTCGATCTCCGGATGGGCTGCGTCGCCGCCCATCGGCGGGACGACGGCCTCGCCCAACTGCCGCCCCAGCGCGGACAATTCGGCGTCGCTCAGATCGGCTCCGCGACAGATGACCACGCCGCGTTCGGCCAGGGCGGTACGCAGCGCGGCCACCGCGTCGGGTTCGAGGAGACGGGTGCCGGACAGGCCGGTGGTCTGCGCGCCGACCTCCGGGGCGATGGGGATGAAGGCGACGGTCACGGTTCCTCCGGGCTGCGGGGGGCGTGCGGGATGGCTGTGGTGGGCAGGTCGTCGTCCAGATCCAGGGCGAAGGACCGCATGAGGTAGGCGATCGTCTCGTACGCGCCGACGGTGAAGATGAGATCGATCAGCTGCTGCGTGCCGAGGGTCGAACCGAGTTCGCCCCAGGTCTTCTCTCCGATCGCACCGTCCACGACGAGTTCGTCGGCCGCGCGCAGCAGGGCGGCGTCCTGCGGATCCCAGCCGGGTTCGTCGGGGCCGAGGCCGATGCGGTGCACCTCCTCCGCGGTCAGGCCCACGTCTTTGGCCTGGACGACGTGCTGGGACCACTCGTAGGCGCAGTCACGCAGTGCCGATACACGCAGGACAAGGAGCTCGCGCTGGCGCGGGGTGAGCGTGGTGGCGCGCATGATGTGGCCGTTGAACGTGAGGAAGGCGTGGGCGAGTTCGGGGTGGTGCGCGTAGGTGCCGAGCACGTTCAGGGCCTTGGGGCGTCCCTCGGACACGGGCGCGGGGTGGCGTGGGTTCGGCGGGGTCAGGGAGGCGAGGGCGGCGCGCATCTCGGGGGGCCAGGAACGGACGGGCAGGGGTTCGATGCGGGGCACGGGCGGGGCTCCTTCGCGGGCGTACGGGGACCGGTCCGGTTCTCAGCGCAGCTTCTGCTTCATTTCCTCGAGCCGAGCGAGAATCGGGTATCCGGTGACGCTCAGTGCGTTTCCGTGCCCGGTCTGGTGGATGTCGAAAACGGACTGGACGGCGGCGTGGAAGCCCTGCACGTCGAGCGTCTGGTTCACCGCCCGCTTGGCCTGCCGCAGCCCGAACGACGGCATCGCGGCGATCCGCTCGGCCAGCTCCCGTGCCTCCGCGTCCAGTTGACCGCGCGGCACCACCTTGTTCACCATGCCGATCCGCTCCGCCTCCTCGGCGGTCAGCGGACGCCCGGTGAACAGGATCTCCTTGGCCTTGCGCGGGCCCAGCTCCCAGGTATGGCCGTGGTACTCGACGCCACCGATCCCCATGGTCACCACCGGGTCCGAGAACAGCGCGTCCTCGGCCGCCACGATCAGGTCGCAGGGCCAGCAGAGCATCAGACCGCCCGCGATGCAGCGGCCCTGCACCGCGGCGACGGAGGGCTTGGGCACATTGCGCCAGCGCAGCGTGTAGTCGAGATAGCGGCGGCTCTCGGCGCTGTAGATCCACTCCAGGGTGATCTCGTCGGGCGAGGGCCAGCGGTCGTTGAGGTCGTGCCCGGCGGAGAAGTGCTTGCCCTCGGCGCGCACGACGATCACCGCCACCTCGTCGTCCTCGGCGGCCCGCGTCCAGGCGGCGTCGAGTTCGTCGAGCAGTTCGGCGTTCTGCGCGTTGGCCACCTCGGGGCGGTTGAGCGTGAGGGTCGCGATGCGGTCCTTCACCTCGTACAGGATGTTCACGTATCGGCTCCTCAGCCTCGGGGCAGGCCGAGCACGCGCTCGGCGACGATGGTGCGCTGGATCTCGGAGGTGCCGCCGGCGATGGTGCCGGCGAAGGTGCGGGCGTAGCGCTGGAACCAGCTGCCGGCGAAGTCCTCCCAGTGCATATACGCGTACGGGGCGGTGGTGGCGGGGTGCGCGAGACCGTCCGGTCCTGACGCTTCGAGGGCGCGTTCGGCGGCCTTCTGCACCGCCTCAGAGCCGAGCAGCTTCAGTACGGACAGGGCCGGTACGTCCTGTTCGCCGCGGGCGGCGCGCGCCAGGGCCCGCAGGCCGAGCAGCCGCAGCGCCTGGGCGTCCATCGCGAGGGTGGCGTACCAGTCCTTGTCGAGGTCGGTGAGCGGGCGGAAGTCGCGCAGGAGTTCGTCCATGCGGTCGCTGAAGCTGAGCCACAGCAGGGTGCGTTCATGCCCGAGCGAGCCGCCCGCGACGCGCCAGCCCTCGTTCAACGGGCCGACCAGGTTCTGTGCCGGGACGCGGACGTCGTCGAAGTAGACCTCGTTGAAGTCGAGGTCGTCGGGGGCGGTGAGGGAGCCGAAGGGGCGTCGGGTCACGCCGGGGGTGTCGGTGGGGATGACAAGGCAGCTGATGCCCTTGTGCTTGGGCGCGTCGGGGTCGGTGCGGACGAAGGTGAGCAGCACGTCGGCGTCGTGGGCGCCGGATGTCCACACTTTCTGCCCGTTCACGACGAACTGGCCCCCGTCTGCGGCGAGTTCGGCGCGGCTGCTCAGGGAGGCGAGATCACTGCCGGCGCCCGGTTCGCTCATTCCGAGGGCCGCGGTCATCTCCGCGCGCAGGATCGGCACGGCCCAGCGCCGCTTCTGCTCGTCGGTGCCGAAGGTGAGCAGGGAGGCGGCGATGATGCCGAGGCCCTGAGGGTTGAAGCTGTGATAGATGCGGCGCCGGGAGAGCTCCTCCAGGTGCACGTAACTCTGCAGAAGCGTCGCGTTCCGGCCGCCGAACTCCGGCGGATTCCCGGGCAGCAGCCAGCCCTCGTCGAAGAGCAGCCGCTGCCAGCGCCGGGCCCATACGGGGACGTGCGCGGTGGAGTGCGAGCGCTCGGCCGTTTCGGCCTCGGCGGGCAGATGCGTGTCGAGGAAGGCCGTGAACTCGGTTCGGAACGCCTCCACTTCGGCGTCGAAGGTCAGCTGCATGATGCGCCTACGCCCCCCGCGTCGCGATGATTCGAGGTGATCAGTTCGGCGATACGGGCCCGGTGCGCCGCCGCACCGCCAAGCATCAGCTCCCCCGCCTTGGCCCGCTTGAGCGCGAACTGCAAGTCGTTCTCCCAGGTGAAGCCCATCGCGCCGAACAGCTGGATGCCGTGCCGGAAGACGAGCGCCTGACACTCCCCCGCCGCCGCCTTCGCCATGGCCGCCGCGAGCGGCCGGTCCGGGTCGTCGGCTGCGATGGTCAGTGCGGCGTGGTAGGCGAGCGCGTGGGCTCTCTCGATCGCCACATGCATGTCGGCGGCTTTGTGCTGTACCGCCTGGAAGGAGCCGATGGGTGCACCGAACTGGCGCCGTGTACAGGCGTGTTCGAGCACCAGGTCGAGCACGCGGCGGCACGCGCCGACCATGGTGACGGCCATGGCAGTGAGGCCCACATCGTGGGCGTGCGGTGGGGGCGCGGCACCGACCCGGGCGTCCTGGGTGACGCGCACCTGCGAGAAAATCACTTCCGCGAGGTGCAGGACCGGATCCAGTGCCGGTGTCCGTACGGCCCGCACCTCGCCGGCGGGCACGAGGAAGACTCCTTCATCGGTGACCACGGCGAACCAGTACGCCCGGTCGCCGTCCAGGACATGGCGGGCGCGGCCGTCGAGGATCCAGACCCGGCCCTCACGCCGGGCCCGCACGCCCTCGACGACCGCGGTGCCCGGCTCCCGGGGAGCGATCAGGCCTACGGGAACGAGGGGGGCGAACTGGGTGAGCGTGGCGAGATAGGGCGTCGGGTCGGTCACGCGGCCCAACTCCTCCAGCACGATGGCGAGTTCCACCATCTGCGCCGGATCCACGAGTTCGGTCCAGCCGAGGTCCGCGTACGTGCGCCACAGCGGCTCCGGGTCACCGTCCGCGTCGACGACAGCGCGCACCAGCGTCGGCGTGCACTCCTTGGCGAGGACCTCGCGGACGGACTTCTGCCACAACCGCTGGTCATTGTCGAACTCGAAGAGCATCGTCGCCTCCTGGTCCGGATGTCCGTGAACGACCGAGCCCAGCGGGCCGCTCCGACCGGGGGTGATAATAACGTTCTCTCGTTAGGAAAGTAATAGTCTCACCTCTGCAGAGCGGGGTAACCTCCCCTCATGAAACCGGAGATCTCCCTCGACACGGGCCCGGCGGACACCGAACCGACGTGGAAACAGCGCGCGGTCGAGCGCTCCACCCGGGCGACCAAACAGCGCGCCGAGCAGCGGGTACAGCGTTTCCTGGACGCGGCTCAGGCGCTCATGGCCGACAAGGGCACCACGGACCTCACGGTGCAGGAGGTGGTCGACCGCTCGGGCCAGTCGCTGCGCAGCTTCTACCAGCACTTCGACGGCAAGCACGAACTGCTGCTCGCCCTTTTCGAGGACGCTCTGAGCCGGACCGGTGACGCATTGCGCGCAGCCACTTCGCGGCCCGGAGCCGCCGAAGCGCCCGTGGCGCGCCTGGAGGCGGCCACCCGGCTGCTGTTCACCATGTGCCGCCCGGGCCCCGGTGACCTGCACCCCCTGTTCAGCGAGTTCGCACCGCAGCTACTGCTCACGCACCCCGACGAGGTACGGCTCGCGCACGCTCCGGTGCTGGGAATCCTGGCCGAACTGATGGAAGGGGTCGACGCGGCCGGCGGACTGCGTTCCGGCATGCGACCCCGGCGCGCGGCGGCGATGCTGATGCAGACGACCATGTTCCTGTCGCAGTCGGCCATCGGCGTCAATCCGGACGGCCCCGCGCCCCGGCCGCTCACCGCCGACGAAGTGTGGGCGTTCTGCTCCGGCGGCTTCGGAGCGAGGACCTGAAGCACCACGTCCACCCAGCACCGAGAATGCCATTCTCATATTCGTGTAACTCCCCTACACTCGCCGCATGTCGGACCTGTGGAGCGACCTTCTCGCCTGCCTCAACCTGCGCCCTCTGCCGCACGCCGACGGACCGGCCTTCGAAGGCACCAACCAGCAGCTTGCGTATCACCGCCTGTTCGGCGGCCAGCTCCTGGCCCAGTTCGTGCGGGCCGCCCAGCGGCTCGGTCCGGACAAGGCCGTGAAGTCCCTGCACGTGCTCTTTCCGCGCGCAGGCCGGAGCGACGAGCCCGTCCACTACGAGGCGGCCCGCGTCCAGGAGGGCAACACCTTCGCCACGTGGTCCCTCACCGCGCGCCAGAGCGCGGGCGTCATCGCCACCGCGGCCGTGTCCCTGCACCGGGTGGAGCCCGGCATGGAGCACCAGTTCACGGCACCCGTGCCGGTGGTCCTCGGGCCGGAACATCGCGTGGAGTTCGAGCTGTTGCCCTGGGAGACCCGTGCGAGCGCCGACCTCGACTCCCCGGGCGTGGCGCCTGCCGAGCTGGACCTGTGGATGCGCACCCCCCATGTGGAGGCGGATCTCGGCCCGGCGCTGCTCGCGTACGTCACCGACCTGACCCTGATCGGCACCGCACTGCGCGCGGTCAACGGCATCGGCCAGCAGGACGCCGGCAAGGCGTTCACCTCGGCCGTCACCTCGCACACCGTGTGGTTCCACCGCCCCGTCCGCGTCGACGACTGGCTGCTGCTTCGCCAGCACGCGCCGCTCCTCGCCCATGGCCGCTGCCACGGGCGAGGCGACGTCTTCACTGCGGACGGCTCCCTCGTGGCGTCCTACGCACAGGACGCGCTGTTGCGCCTTCCGCACTCGCCTTGACCGGCGGGCCTGCCGAAGTCGTCGCGACCTCGGCGGGGGCTGCTCAACTCCCGCTCAGTGACGGCCGCAACGGGATTGCGCCGCACGCCGACGACGGCTAGAAGGGCACCCGCGACGCAGAGCACCAGCAGCGTGTGGCCTGGCTCGATCGCGGCGATGACGAGTCCCTGTGCGGAGGTGAGACCGCCCAGCGGCAGGGTCGCGGCGGCGACCAGGTCAGTGCCCGCCGGCACCGCGGCGACCGCCTCCACGTCGAGCACCACGTATGCGGTCTGCGCTTTGAGCGACAGAGCCAGCCGGTCGGACAACCCGATCACCGGGTCGCCCGGCCGGAAGCCGACGACGTCCGGCCCCAGCGCGTCGACCGTGCCGGCGATGTCCCAGCCCAGGCCGGTGATCTCCCGCTCCGTGAGCAGGCCACCCGCGGTGAGCCCGGCGGAGCGGGTCTGGATGTCCACCGGGTTGACGGCCGCAGCGGCGACCCGGATCCGGACTTGACCGGACCCCGGTTCGGGCACCAGAACGTCCACCACCTCAAGGGCTTCCGGGCCGCCGAAGGAACGAATACCCGCACCGCAGCCCTGCCGCGCCGACGAACTCGCCGCATAGGACGCCTACCTCGCCACGTGCCCGGCCCGTCAACTGCCCGACCGGACCATCGACAAGTGGGTGAGCCTGGTCCTGAACGCACTGGCCGACGGGCCGCTGCGCTACCGCGACCTGCACCGGATCACCGCCGGGGTCAGCCAGAAAATGCTCATCCAGACTCTGCGCGCCTTGGAGCGTGATGGCCCGTTCAGCCGCACGGTGACCGCGTCCGTGCCGGTCCGGGTGGACTACGAACTCACCGCGCTCGGCCGCGGCCCGCTGCCGGTGATGGCAGCGATCAAGACGTGGGCCGAGGCGCATATCGAGGAGGTTCAGGCCGCCCGCACGGACTACGACCGAGGCGTGTCGGCGGAGGCGCCCGCCGCCGGCGGCGCGTGATTCGTGCGCTTCAAGGCCCGATCCTCGAAGCCTTCGCCTCCGCCTCGATGTCGGCCAGCAAGGCATCGACGCGTGTCCGTGCGCGAGCCGCGACACCGGTGCCCGGCGCGGTGTGCACTCGGTCCGCCTCCACCGCGTGCAGTGCCGCCGCTGCGACCTCGCGTGGGCTGAGGATGCCGTCCGGGGCGAGGTCGCGCATCGAGGCGGATCCGCTGGGCATCGGGATGGCGCCGAGAGATGCGGAGTTCTGCCCGAGCGGGGTGTCCACAAGACCCGGGCAGACGACCGTCGCGCCCAGCGTCGGTGCCACCTGTTTCAGTTCCGCGTCGAGCGTCTCGGTCAGGCCGACGACCGCGTGCATGGTGCCGGCGTACGGGGTGCGACCGGGCAGCGGTGCGAGGCCGCCGGCGGAGGCGGTGTTGAGGAAGTGCCCGGCCCCCTGCTCGATCAGCAAAGGCGCGAAGGCGCGTACCCCGTTGACGACGCCGAGCAGTTTGACGCCGATCATTCGCTGCCAGGTGTGGTCGTCCTGCTGCCACATCGGTGCGCCCGGACAGACGACTCCGGCGTTGTTGCACACCAGGTCCACCCGCCCGTACGCGGTCATCGACCGGTCGGCGAGCCGTCCGACCGCCGCCGCGTCGCTCACGTCGGTCACGACGGCGGTGACCTCCGCTCCGGCCGCGCGCAGCGCTTCGCACGCCGCGGCCAGTCCCTCCTCGCGGATGTCGGCGATCACCAGCCGCACCCCGCGCGCCGCCAGTTCCTCGGCGAGGCCGTAGCCGATGCCGCTGGCCCCGCCGGTGACCACCGCGATCTGCCCCTTCACGATGCGCACTTCGCCCCTCCCTCAGTCCCGTGCCATCTCGAGCCGCGCTTTGGCCCAGAGCCACTCGGCGTACGAGTGCATCGCCTCGCCGGTCGCCCGGTCGCGTCGGCCCTCCACGGCGGCGTACCAGCTGCCTTCGAGGAGAGCGGCGAGCCGGAAGCAGGCGAGCACCTCGAACCAGCGGAAGGCGGAGGTGTCGCGGCCGGTGGACTCGGCGTAATACGCGAGGAGTTCGGCGCGCGACGGCATGCCGTCCCAGGGGGTGAGGTAGGGCTCGGCGCCGGGGGGATCGCCTTCCTCCCGCCAGGCGGTGAGGATCCAGGCGAGGTCGAGCAGCGGGTCGCCGAGGGAGGCCATCTCCCAGTCGACGATCGCCGCCAGGCTCGGGGCGTCGTGCGACAGCATCACGTTGGCGAACTGCAGATCGCCGTGCACGATGGCGGTCCGGCCCTGCTTCGGGGTGTGCCCCGTGAGCCACTCGGCCACCGCGTCGACGTGCGGGGACTCGGTCTCCCGGTAGGCGGCGCTGCGGCGGTAGCCGTGCAGCATCCGCAGGTACCGGGCCGGCTGGCGCTCCACCCACCCGTCGGGGCGGCCGAGCTGGTCCGCGCCCACCGCGTACGGGTCGACCGAGGCGAGCTTCGCCGCCCCGTCGACCAGGGCGAACGCGGCGCGGCGGCGCCAGTCGGCGTCCTCGGCATAACGGCCGGGGAACCGGCCCTGCGGGGTGAACCCGTCGATCTTCTCCAGGATGGAGAAGGGGCCGCCGAGCGGTGAGTCCTGGTCGAGACTGAACGCGTACTGGCGGGGGTGCGGGACGTCCGTGTCCGCGAGCGCCGCGAGCGCGCCGCTCTCGCGGCGGAAGGCGTCGGCGGCGCGGTCCTCGAGGTGGCGGCCCGGCAGGCGGAGGACGAGTTCGCTGCCGTCGGCGCGGCGGACGAGGGAGAGGATGTTCTGCGCTCCGCCGGCGAGCGGCGACAGCTCGATCACCGGACCGTCGCCGGGCAGGTCCGCGAGGCCCGGCCAGGTGTTGAGGCGTGCGAGGGTGTCGGTCATCGGGCGCTCGCTTCCTCGGGCTGAAGCAGATCCGCGTACTTCTCACGGGCGGCGGCCAGTCGGGCGGGCAGGTGCGCGGAACCGAAGAGCCGGTCCTCGGGCGGTTCCAGGTCCTTGAGCAGCAGGCGGGCGACGACGTCCTTGTGCGCCTCGGTCGGGCCGTCCGCGACACCGAGCACCGGTCCTGCCTGCCACATCCGGGCCAGCGGCAGTTCGTTGGAGACGCCGAGCGCCCCGTGCAGGTGCATGGCCTGGTAGGTGATGTCGACGAGCGTCTTCGGGGTGGCCACCTTGACGGCGGAGATGTGCAGGCGTGCCGTACGGGCGTCCTCGGGCGAGCCGCTGCGGGCGGCCCGGTCCGCTTGCCAGGCGGCGTGCAGGACTTGGAGGCGGAACTGCTCCAGCTGGATCCAGCTGTCCGCGAACGCGTGCCGCACCGCCTGCTGATCGGCGAGCGGGCGGCCGCGGGTGCGGCGGCCGGCTATCCGCTCCCCCATCATGTCGAGCGCGCGCCGGCACTGTCCGACGGAGCGCATCGCATGGTGCAGGCGTCCGCCGCCGAGGCGGGTCTGGGCGATGGCGAACCCGCTGCCCGGCTCGCCCAGGAGGTTCTCGGCGGGCACGCGGCAGCCGGTGAAGCGCAGGTACGCGTGCACACCTTCCCCGAGCGGTTCGCCCGCGAGTCCGGTGCCGCGGACCATCTCCATGCCTGGGGTACCCGCCGGGATGACGAACATCGAGGAGCCCTGGTGGACCGGCACGTCCGGGTCGGTGATGACCATGGCGATGACGAAGGCAGCGTGCGGATAGTTGGAGGCGAACCACTTCTCACCGTCGATCACCCACTCGTCGCCGTTGCGCACCGCCCGGCAGGTGAAGCCGCCGGGGTCGGCGCCGCCGGTCGGTTCGGTCATGGCGAAGGTGGACACGATCCGTCCGTCGAGGAGCGGTTCGAGGAATTCCTTGCGCTGTTCCTCGGTGCCGTAGTGGGCGAGGATCTCGGCGTTGCCGGAGTCGGGGGCCTGGGTGCCGAAGACCATCGGGGCCCAGGAGGAACGGCCCAGAATCTCGTTCAGGAGCGCCAGCTGGACCTGCCCCATGCCCATGCCGCCGAGTTCGGGCGACAGGTGGGCGGCCCACAGACCCTGTTCGCGCACCTGACGCTGGAGCGGGCGGACGGCGTCGAGGTAGACGGGGCTGGTGCGGTCGTACGGTTCCGCGTTGCCCGGGAAGAGGACGTCGAGCGGCTCGACCTCATCCCGTACGAAGGTGTCGGCCCAGTCGAGGCGGGCCTGGAACGCGGCGTCGGTGCTGAAGTCCCACATATGGCGGTCCCCTTCAGGGCGACAGAACGTCGTTCGGACGCTAGCAGAACGATATTCTCGCGTCTAGGAACAGGATTCTTGATGCCACTGCGGAGCAGCCTGCCGATCCCCTCGATCAGGAGCGGGCCCCTGCCACCAGGAAGCGCTTCAGCTGCTCGACATCCGCCTCGTCCGGTGCGTGGCCGGACAACAGCCAGTGCTGCAGCGCGGCGACGGCCGCGCCGGCGATCGTCCGCCCGGCGCGGACCGAGTCAGCGGCCCCCAACTCTCGCGCCGGGCCGGCGAAGAGCGAACCCAGGCCGTCCACCAGGACCACAATGGCGTGGCCCGCGTGCGGCACCGGGGTGACGGCGGCAGCGAGGACCGCCCGTACGCCCGCCGCGAGTCGCGGGTCGGCGGCCTGCCGTACGACGGCGGCGATGCCGGCACGCAGCCGGTCCTCGGCGCTGTCACCCGTGGCCCGTTCCATCCGGCGCCTGACCTGTCCGGCGAGTTCGCGCGCGCCGCGCTCGACGATCGCCTCCACCAGGGCGTCCCGGCCGGAGAACGCGCGGTAGAAGGCATCGTTGGAGAGCCCCGCGGCGGCCACGATGTCGGCGACGCGAGGCGCACGTGGCGCACCCTCGGTCATCAGCTTCAGCCCAGCGTCGAGCAGGGCGTCCACCTCGGCGCGGGCGCTCTGTTCGGCACCTGCCATCCGGCGGCTTACGGCCCGTTCGGCGAGCGACGGCGGGTGGGGATCGGTCGCAGTCAACGCTCTACCTCCTGCGCAAGAGTTCCATTCTGGAATACGAGAATGCTAATTTCGCATGCACTTGCCGGACCTGTCATCGGGGGCGCGACGCACATGGGACACAGGGCACACGCGGGACGCGGTGGATACGCAGACAGCCTGTTCGACCTCAGCGGCCGCGTGGTCCTGGTCACCGGCGGCAGCCGCGGGCTGGGACGGGAGATGGCGTTCGGGGCGGCCCGCTGCGGCGCGGACGTCGTGATCGCCTCGCGGACATATGAGGCGTGCGTGACCACGGCAGGTGAGATCGAGAAGGAGACGGGCCGCGCCGCCCTGCCGTACGCGGTCCACATGGGCCGCTGGGACCAGCTGCCGGGGCTCGTGGACGCGGTGCACGAGCGCTTCGGCCGCCTGGACGTGCTGGTCAACAACGCCGGAATGTCGCCGGTGTACGAGGACTTGGGCGAGGCGACGGAAAAGATGTTCGACGCCGTCGTCGCCCTGAACCTCAAGGGTCCGTTCCGCCTCTCCGTGCTCGCCGGGCAGCGGATGGCCGCGGCGGGCGGCGGAGCCATCGTCAATGTCAGCTCCACCGGCTCACTGCGCCCGCGCGCCCCGATCGTGCCGTACGCGGCGGCGAAGGCGGGACTCAACGCGATGACGGAGGGCCTGGCGCACGCGTTCGGGCCGACGGTCCGCGTCAACACCCTGATGTGCGGGCCGTTCGCCACCTGGGCCACCCGCCACTGGCAGGACGACCCCGAGGCGCTCGCGGCCGGCGTCCGCGACCACGCGCTACAGCGCATCGGCGACCCCCGCGAGGTCGTCGGCGCCGCCCTGTACCTGATGTCGGACGCCGCCTCGTACACGACGGGGGCGACGTTGCGGGTCGACGGGGGGATGCCCTGAGAGTGCTCGGGGCATCCCGCGCCCTCTGCCGTGGTGCGTGAAGGCGTAGTGCCTCATCGCAATCCGCGCACCAACTTCCCCAGCCACACCGACGTTCGCGCGTCGACGTCATGGTCGTCCGTCAGCGCGGAGACGCTCACGCAGCCGTCCGAGACAGCGGCGACATCGCTTCCAGGACCGGCGGAGGGAGCCGCCCCCGCGAAATCCCACGCGGTACGTGCCGCCGTCGGCGCCGCCGGGCCCGTTCACCGCCTTGTAGTCCGGAACGAGCAGCGCGGCGCCCGCGACATCGGTGGCGCGGGTCCCCTTCGGCTGAAGCGGATCGCCCTCGTTTCCGGGTAGCGGTTCGCAGTGGCACGTTAACGTTCAGTGCCACGCCGCGCGGCATCGGCACTGTCTCGTCACTGCCGGGTGCGGCTTCTTGGATACAGGGCCCGTCCCGCCGCAGTTCGTCTTCCACCCCGGCTCACCGCCCCGCCACCTCGACCACCATCGCCGACGCCATCCCCCCGCCCGCGCACATGGCGGTGACGCCCACTCCCCCACCCCGGCGCCGCAGTTCATGCACCAGCGTCACCAGCATCCGGGCGCCGGTGGCGGCCACCGGGTGGCCCAGGGAAATGCCGCTGCCGTTGACGTTGACCCGGTCGGGGTCGAGGGCGAGGCGGCGCACGACGGCCACGCACATCGACGCGAAGGCCTCGTTGATCTCGAAGAGGTCGACGTCGTCGAGGGAAAGCCCTGCCCTGGCAAGGGCTTTGGAAATGGCCAGGGTGGGCGCCATGCCGGTCTCCGCGGGGTCGACACCCACGGAAGCCCAGGCGCGTACCGTGGCGAGTGCGGGCAGGCCCAGGCGGTCGCTCGCGACGACGAGGGCCGCGGCCGCGTCGTTGCCGCCGCAGGCGTTGCCTGCGGTGATGCTGAAGCCTTCGATCTCCGGGTGCAGCGGCTTGAGCGCGGCGAGTTTCTCCAACGAGGTGTCCCGGCGGGGGTGTTCATCCACCGAGAACAGTCCGTGCGGCGTCCCGATCGGGACGGTCTCGGCCTCGAAACGCCCCTCGTCGATGGCGCGAACGGCGTTCCGGTGCGAGCGCAGGGCCCAGGCGTCCATGTCCTCGCGGCTGATCTTCTCGGCGACAGCCGTGTTCCAGCCGATGGTGTACGACATGTCGAAGTTGGGCGCGTCCGGCCGGTTGGGGTGGGTCGGCGGGTACCAGTCGCTCCACTCGCCGTCCGTGCGGCGCCTCGAAAGGGGCCCCGTCGAGGCCGAGTTGACGCCTCCCGTGATCACCAGTTCGTCCATGCCGGACCGGACGGACGCGGCGGCGTGTTCGACGGCAGCGAGACCCGCCGCGCAGTGCCGGTTGACGGCCGCTCCGGGTATCGAGGTCAGGCCGGCGGTCAGCGCGGCGTGCCGGGCGATGACCCCGCCGCCGTACAGGCCCTCCCCGAGGACCACGTCGTCGACGCCGGCCGGGTCGAGGCCCTTCGCCGCGGCGGACACGATGTGGTCCGCGAGGTCGTAGGCGCTGGTGTCGCGCAGGGTGCCCTTGCCCGCGGTGCCGATGGGGGTGCGCAGGGCGCGGACGATGACGGCTTCAGGCATGGGTGGCCTCTCGGTCTGGGTGGTCGCCCGGCTGGGCGGGGGCTTCGGCCGGCTCTGCAGGGTCGGCGGGAGGGGCGGTCTCCGGCTCGGTGAACTCCGTGACCAGCACGCGGCGCAGCAGTTTTCCGGTGTCGGTGCGCGGCAGTCCGGCGCGGAAGACGATCGTGTCGGGCGTCTTGGATGTACGCAGCCGCTCACGCACCCAGCCGCGGAGAGCTTCGGGCTCGCCTTCGCCGACCACGAAGGCGACGATCCGCTGCCCCCACTCCTCGTCGGGGACACCGATCACGGCCGCCTCGCGGATGCCGGAGTGGGCGAGCAGCACGTCCTCGATCTCCTCGGGTGCGATGTTCTCGCCGCCGCGGATGATGGTGTCGTCGGCGCGGCCCTCAATGAACAGGTAGCCGTCGGCGTCGAGCCGCCCGCGGTCCCGCGTCGGGAACCAGCCGTCCTCGTCGAGCGCACTGCGCCCCTGGTACTCGCCGGAGATCTGCTCCCCGCGCACGTGCACGAGCCCGGTCAGGCCGGGGCCGGGCACTTTCCCCGCACTGTCGCGGATCTCGATCTCGACGCCCGGCAGGGCGCGTCCCACCGACGACAGGCGCTCGCGTACGGAGGGTTCGGCGGCGGCGAGGGCCACGCGGTGGTCGTCGGGGCCGAGCACCGCGACGGACGAGGCGGTCTCGGTCAGCCCGTACGCGTTGACGAAACCGGTCTCCGGGAAGAGCGCGAGGGCCCGCTCCACAACGACGCGCGGGGTGCGCGCACCCCCGTACGCGAGGTGGCTCAGTGTCGGCGTGCCCGCGTCGGGACCCTCCACGGCCTCGACGACGCGGGCGAGCATGGTCGGCACGAGCATGGCGTGGGTGACACCTTCGCGGCGTACGGTGGCCAGCCATTCCCCCGCGTCGAAGGCAGACAGGTAGACGACCCGGCGGCCGGTGTAGAGGTTCGAGAGCAGGTTGGTCAGGCCTGCCACGTGGTACGGCGGGACCGCGACCAGCGCGGCGTCGCCCGGCTCGGCCGACCCGAACTCCTGGGTGCTCAGGATGTACGCGAGCAGATGCCGGTGGCGTAGCAGCGCGGCCTTGGGTGCGGCGCTCGTGCCGCTGGTGTAGAGGATGACCGCCACCGCGTCCGGGTCCCACTCGGGTTCCTGGGCGATGTCGGGAACCTCGTTCTCGGATGGCGCGGTGAGCGTGTCGAGGTCTTCGGAGCTCAGCAGCAAGGCGCCGGGATGCCGGCTTTCGATCTCCGCCAACTGCTCATGCCCCAACCGGTAATTGAGCGGCACGAACGGCACACCTGCCAGCGCAGCACCGAACAGCACCACGGGATAGGCCAGTTGGTTGACACCGCGGTAGAGAACGGCCGGCCTGCCCCGGAAGCGCCCGGCCGCGCGGCGCGCCTGCTCCAGGAGTTGTCCGGCGGTCAGGGTGTGGCCGTCCGCCGCCACCGCAGGCCGCTCACCGTCGGCCGAAGCCGCCATTTCAAGGATCATGGTGATATTCATGAGAGTGCTATTCTCGCGATTCAAGAGCCGCACTTTCAAGAGTGGGGAGCACGTATGCGCATCAGCGGGAGGTCCGCGGTCGTGGTGGGTGGTGCGGGTGGCCTGGGCGAGGCCACCGTCCGCCGGCTGCACGAGGCGGGCGCCAAAGTCGTCGTGGCCGACCTCGCCGACGAGAAGGGCAAGGCCCTCGAACGGGAGCTGGGGGTGCGGTACATCCGCACCGACGCGACCAGCGAGGCGGACGTGCAGTCAGCACTGGCCGAGGCCGAGGCTCTGGGAGAACTGCGCATCTCGGTCGACGCGCACGGCGGCCCGGCCTCCGGCGGCCGCCTGGTCGGCAAGGACGGCACCCCACTCGACCTGGACGGCTTCCGCCGCACCGTCGACATCTACCTGACCGGCGTCTTCAACGTGATGCGGCTCGCCGCCGCCGCGATCGCGCGCCAGGAACCGCAGGACGGACAGTCGGGGCGCGGCGTCATCGTCAACACCGCGTCCATCGCCGCGTACGAGGGGCAGATCGGCCAAATCCCTTACGCCGCCGCAAAAGGCGGCGTCGTCGCCATGACCTTGGTCGCGGCCCGCGACCTGTCCCCGCTGGGCATCCGTGTCGTCACCGTGGCTCCCGGCACGTTCCTCACGCCCGCGTACGGGCAGGCCGGCGACAAGCTGGAGGCGTACTGGGGTCCACAGGTCCCGCATCCGAGGCGGATGGGCCGCCCGGCCGAGTACGCGCAGCTGGTCCAGCAGATCGCCGAGAACGACTACCTCAACGGCGAGGTGATCCGGCTGGACGGGGCGCTGCGCTTCCCGCCCAAGTAGGCCGGACAGGCCGTACTGCCCGGCCCGGACATGGACGCAAGGGGGCAACTAGCTCTGGGTACCGCCCTCATGGGCGGCAAACCCCTGGTTCGAGACGGTCGCCGAGGCGCAGCGACGCGCCCGGCGCAGGCTGCCGCCCGCCGTGTACGGCGCGCTGATCGGAGGTTCCGAAGGCGGCCTCACCCTCAAGGACAACCAGGCGGCTTTCGGTGAACTGGGCTTCGCCCCGCATGTGGCAGGCCTCGCTGCGCAGCGCGATCTGACGACCTCGGGCATGGGACAGGGACTCGCCCTGCCGGTCATCTGCTCGCCCACGGGAGTCCAGGCCGTGCACCCCGACGGGGAGCTGGCCGTCGCCCGCGCGGCGGCGGCCCGCGGCACGGCGCTCGGACTGAGTTCGTTCGCGTCTCAGCCCGTCGAAGACGTGGTGGCGGCGAACCCGCGGACGTTCTTCCAGATCTACTGGTCCGGCACCCGCGAGCAGATCCTGCACCGCCTGGAGCGCGCCCGCGCTGCCGGGGCGACGGGCCTGATCCTCACTCTGGACTGGTCGTTCTCACAGGGCCGCGACTGGGGCAGCCCGTCGATCCCCGAGCGGATCGACGTATACACGATGATCCGGTACGCGCCCCAGGCCCTCACCCACCCGCGCTGGCTGGCCGCCTACGCGAAGGCCCGCTGGCTGCCCGAACTGTCCGTGCCGAACATGACGCAGGACCCGGGTGCCGAAGTGCCGGGATTCTTCGGCGCGTACGGCGAGTGGATGCATACCCCGCCGCCCACCTGGGAGGACGTGGCCTGGCTGGTCAAGCAGTGGGACGCCCCCTTCATGCTCAAGGGCATCACCCGCATCGACGACGCCAATCGTGCCGCCGACGCGGGCGTCACCGCCTTGTCCGTCTCCAACCACGGCGGCAACAACCTCGACGGCACCCCTGCCGCGATCCGCGCCCTGCCGGCGGTGGCCGAAGCGGTCGGCGACGAGGTGGAGATCGTGCTCGACGGGGGTGTGCGACGCGGCGCCGACGTGGTCAAGGCGCTCGCGCTCGGCGCGAGGGCGGTGATGATCGGCCGCGCGTACCTGTGGGGCCTCGCGGCGAACGGTCAGGCCGGCGTGGAGAACGTGCTCGACATCCTGCGCTCCGGCATCGACTCGGCTCTGCTCGGGCTCGGGCGCGCGTCGGTACGGGAACTCGGGCGCGAGGAGGTGCTCGTACCGGAGGGGTTTGTGCGCAGGCTCGGCGCAGAGCAGTGACGCCCGGTGCTCCGCCGCTCAGCCCTGCGGCTCGTCCCGCTTGAGCAGGCCCGCCGGGACGTGGTTCGCCCAGCCCTGCCCCGGCCAGTTGAACCATCCCGACGACGCGTACGTCCCGCCGTCGGGGTGCAGGGTCGTGCCGGTGACGTACGAGGACAGGCGTGAGGCGAGGAAGACGACGCATCCCGAGACGTCGTCCACTTGGCCCACCCGGCCCATGGGGATCGCGGCCCGCACAACGGCCGTGTCGGCCAACAAACCACCAAGCGAGGCAAGTTGGGAGAGCCGTGGGGTGGGCGTGAGATCCGGGGCGACGTTGTTGACGCGTATCCCGTACGGTGCTTCCTCGACCGCGAGCGTGCGCGCGAACTGCTCCACGGCCGCCTTCGCCGCCGCGTAGACGGCGAATCCGGGCGCGGCGCGGTGCGCCTCGACGGTTGTCAGGTTGACGATGCTGCCGCCGCGTCCGCCGTCCCGCATCCGGGGTACGGCGAGGGAGCAGGCGTGCAGCACATGCAGAAGGTTGGCGCGCAGGAGCGCGTCCCAGCCCTTCGGTGACGTGTCCGTGAAAGCGGCACGGAAGGTGCCGCCGACGACGTTGACCAGGGTGTCCAGGCGCCCCCATCGCTCGTCGACCGCCTCGAACAAATCGGTGAGAGCCTCCGGTTCTTGTGCGTCGCCGTGCCGGACGATCGCCTCGTAGCCGCCCTCGTCGAGCGTCCGGCGCGTGGCTGCGGCCGCTGCCGGGTCGATGTCGAGTACGGCGGTACGTACCCCGCAGGCCGCCAGGTCAAGGGTGATCGCTGCGCCCAGGCCGCCCGCCCCGCCCGTGATCACGGCCACGGTGCCGGCCAGTCCGGCGCGCTCCTCGAACCAGCCCATGGGTCCACCTCTCCGTTCACCTCAGATACGTGGCGCCGAACGCGTCGATGAATTCGAACGTGGCCGCGGCCGAGTGGGTCCCGCTGGAGACGACGACCCACGTGACCCCGGCCTTGGCCAGCTCGGCGAACGCCTCCCGGTGCCCGTCGGGCTCGGCGGCCGGGGTGGTCAGGCCTTCGTCCTGATAGGAGTGCACGATGTCGATCGGATCCGTACGACCCGCGGCGGCCGCGTTCTCGTACAACTCCGTGATGAGCTGGGCAAGTTCGGGCACTCCGCCGAACCCGGGCGTACGGGCCGTCTGCGCCAGCTGAGCGCCTCCGGACAGTGGCATCCAGCCATGCGCCCGCTCGGCCACTCGGCGCCGGGTCAGCCGCGCGTTGCCGCCCAGCCAGATAGGCAGCGGTGACTGGACGGGCCGAGGGCGGCAGACGACATCGCGGGCGCTGAAGTGGCGGCCTTCGTAGCTGAAGGGTTCACCGCTCCAGTAGCCGGGAAGCACGTCCAGCGTCTCGTCGAAGAGGGCGTTGCGCTCGTCGAAGTCGACGCCGAGTGCGTGGAACTCACCCTTCAGATAGCCCGCACCGAGCCCGAGGGTGAACCTGCCACCGGAGAGCCGGTCGAGAGTGGCCGCCGCCTTGGCCAGCAGGAGCGGATTGCGGTACGGGGCGACCGACAGATAGGTGAGCAGGCGCAGCCGCTCGGTCACGGCGGCGACATGGCCGAGCGCGACGAACGGGTCCAGCGTTTGATGTCCGCCGGAGGCCAGCCACCGTGAGCCGGGGGCGGGGTGCTCGGTCAGCGAGAACCCGTGGAATCCGGCCCGCTCGGCGGCCTGCGCCACCTCGCCGAGCGGGCCGGCGGCCAGGAGGTCGCCGTCGGGGCCGTGGGGCTCGGGGTACTGGAGGATGAACTGCATCGCCTCAGGCGTCCTTCGCCAGGAGCCCGGCGAGCGTCTGCCGGAAGTCCTCGGTCTGGAAGGACTGGTACTCGGCGGTGGTCGCGAAGTCGAGGGTGGCCAGGACCGCGCGCTCCAGGTGCAGGTTGAGCAGCCGCTTCGTGACCTCGACGGCCTGCCGCGGCAGGCCCGCGATGCGCTTGGCGCAGTCGAGCGCATCGGAGAGTGGGTCCGCGCTGACGTGGTTCGCGAGGCCTATGGCGATGGCCTTGTCGGCGCGGATCCGGGCGCCGGTGAGGGCGTACTCCTTGGCGAACATCAGGCTCGTGTGCAGCGGCCAGGTGAGCGGGCCGCCGTCGGCGGCGACCAGTCCGATCTGGACGTGCGGGTCGGCCAGATAGGCGTTCTCGTGGATGTAGGCGATGTCGCTGAGCGCGATCAGGCTGCACCCGAGCCCGACCGCGGGGCCGTTGACGGCGGCGACCACCGGGACGCGGCAGCGCGCCATGCCGAGGACGAGGTCGCGGCCGTGGGCGATGGTGCGCGTGCGCAGTTCGGGGTCCTTGCTCAGCTGGTCCAGGTAGGTGAGGTCGCCTCCGGCGGAGAACGCGCGTCCGCTGCCGGTGAGCACGGCGGCGCGCGCGTCGTGGTCCTCGCTCAACTGCGGCCACAGTCGGGCGAGTCCGGTGTGCAGGGCGTCATTGACGGCGTTGAGGGCGTCGGGCCGGTTGAGGGTGATCACACGCAGCGGGCCCTCGGCGCGTACGTCGATCTCGGGCGGCAGGTCGTACAGCGGGCCGGTCATGTCAACCTCCAGGTCCAACAGGTCATGTCACCCTCCAGGCTGAATCGGTCATGTCAGCCTCCAAGTCGAGCCGGTCGTATCAGCCCCCGAGTCCCAGGATCCGGCGGGCGATGATGTTCTTCTGGATCTGCGAGGTGCCGCCCATGACGCTCTGGGAACGGCTGTAGAGGTACTCGGCGAACAGCTCCGGGTCGCGGGTGCCGCCGACGGCGAGCGCGGCGTGGCCGACGTCCTGTTCGACCCAGGTCATCAGGAGTTTGTCGAGGGAGCCCTCGGGTCCGTGGTGGACCCCGTCGAGTCGTTCGGACAGGCGGCGGCGCAGGTGGAGCCGGAGCATCTCGGCCTGGACGGCCGCCCAGCGCAGTTCGTCGGACGGCTCGGCCTCCGGTGCGCGCCGGGCGAGGTCGCGCACGAGCTTGCCGTAGCGGGCGGTGAAGCCGAGTTCGGCAGGTTCGCGCTCATGGCCGACCACGGTCATGGCGAGGGCCCAGCCTTCACCGGGGGCGCCGACCATGCGGTCCGCGGGGACTCGCGCGCCGTCGATGACGAGCTGTCCGAATTCACTCGTGACCCCGTTGATCATCTGCAATGGCCGCTGCTGGATGCCCTCTTGGTGCATGTCGACGACGAACGCCGAGATGCCCTTGTGGCGCGGCACGTCCGGATCGGTGCGGGCCAGCATCAGGCACCAGTCGGCGACGTCCGAGTAGCTGGTCCAGATCTTGTGGCCGTTGAGGAGGTACGTATCGCCCTCGCGCGTGGCCGTGGTGGTGAGGGAGGCGAGGTCGGAGCCTGCTCCGGGTTCGCTGAAGCCCTGGCACCAGCGTTCCGTTCCGTCGATCAAGCCGGGTAGGAACCGGCGGCGCAGCTCCTCGCTGCCGTGCCGCCCCAGGCCCTGGACAAGATAGCCGAGGCTGGGGCGCGGGCGGGCTCCGGCGCGGGCGAGTTCCTCGTCGAGGATCACGTCGTACACCGG
The DNA here is from genome assembly GCF_036237295.1 of Streptomyces sp. NBC_01352. Taxonomy (NCBI): domain Bacteria; kingdom Bacillati; phylum Actinomycetota; class Actinomycetes; order Kitasatosporales; family Streptomycetaceae; genus Streptomyces; species Streptomyces sp. NBC_01352. The sequence goes on along the minus strand of NZ_CP108354.1, from coordinate 11,047,830 downwards.
GGGCAGCTCGCGGCCGCCGTACGCGCGCGGCCAGGTGAGGCCGAAGAACCCGGCGGCGTAAAGGGCCTGGTGCCAGTCGCCCTGCCGGGACCAGTAGTCCTCGTCGGAGCCCGAGGCGGGGAACCTGGTGGCGTTGTCCGTCAGCCAGGTCCGCAACCGGCCGCGGAACGCGGCCTCTTCGGGTGCGTCACGATAGTCCAAGGTCGATCTCCTCCAGGCGTACGGGGAACAGCTCGCTCGACGTGAGCACGCGCCGCAGATACACGTGGGCCAGGCACTCCCAGGTATTGCCGATGCCGCCGTGCACCTGGATCGCGGTCTCGCATACGGTGCGCGCGGCGCGTGCGCAGTAGACCTTCGCGATACGGGCGGATCGCAGGGCTTCCTCCGGGCCGGTCGAGTCGACGGCCCAGGCCGCGTAGCGCAGCACGCTGATGGAGCCCTCGATCAGGGCGAGGCCTTCGGCGAGCGGGTGCGACACGGCCTGGTAGGAGCCGATGGCCTGTCCGTACTGTTCGCGGATCTTGGCGTATGCGCAGGCCAGCGCGTGCGCTCCGCGGGCGGCTCCGAGCAGGTCGGCGGAGGTCGCGACGAGTGCGAGGGCGTGGAAGCGGGCGGCCCGCTCTTCGGTGAGCGCGGGCAGCGGCTCTGGTGCGCCGACGAGTTCGCTGCGCGAGCGCGTGAGATCAGAGGTGCGTACGGCGTCCCCCAACGCGCCCGCGAAGGGGATGGTGTCCCGCAGCTCGACCGCGCGTCGCATGCCCCGCGCGTCGACGGCCTCGCCGTTCACCGCGAGCGTCCATGCGGTGCGGTCCTCCGCGGCGGCCGGGAGCAGTTCGTCGGCGAGTACCGGACCGAGATACGGCACGTCGATCAGGCCGCGCCCTAACTCCTCGGCGACCAGGGCGACTTCGACTCCGGAGGCGCCGTCGGAGCGCAGCCGCCGCCAGCCCGTGTCGGCGACGGCCTTCTCCAGGCGGGTGAGGCGCGCTTCGTCGTCCAGGTCGAGGACCGAGCCCGGTCCGAGGTCCGCGGCCAGCTTCCCGGCCGCCTCCCTCAGCCACTGCTGCTCACTGGTCAGCCGTGCGTCCATGACGCTCCTTCAGGACTCGGCGCAGGACCTTCCCTGACGGAAGGCGGGGTATCTCGTCCACGAACACGACCTCGTGCGGCCGTTTGTAGGTGGCCAGGCGTTCGCCGACGTAGGCGATCAGGTCGCCCTGCGTCACCGGTGCGCGCGTGGAGACGGCGGCGATCACGGTCTCCGAACCCTCATCGCCGGACACGCCGTAGACGGCGCAGTCGGCCACGGCCTGATGGCCGAGGAGCACGCCCTCGACCTCGGCCGGCGCGACCTGGAACCCTTGGACTTTGATCATCTCCTTGGAGCGGTCCGTGAGGTACAGCCAGCCGTCGCCGTCCACGCGCCCGACGTCACCGGTGCGGTACCAGCCGCCCCGGAACGCCTCGCGGGTCGCTTCGGCGGGCAGGTAACCCGCCATCAGGGACGGCGACTTGAGTTCGATCTCGCCGGTCTCGCCGAACCCGAGGACGCGCCCCGACTCCACGTCGGTGACCCGCACCCGCACGCCCGGCACCGCCCGCCCCACACTGTCGAGCCGCGCGCCCTGAAGGGGATTGCAGGCGATGACGGGCAGTTCGCTCGCCCCGTAGGCGGGCACCCAGCCGACCCCCGTACGGCGGGTGACCTCCTCGGCGACGCCGGGCGTCACGGGTGTCGCTCCCCACATGATGAACCGCAGCGAGGACAGGTCGTACGACTCCAGGTCCGGGTGCCTCGCCATCGCCAGGGCGATCGGCGCGACGGCCATCTCGACGGTGATCCGGTCCTTCTCGATCCGTTCGAGGACCCGGTTCAGATCGAAGCGGCGATGCAGCCGCACCCATGCACCGGCGGCGAGCGCCGTCTCGATGTTGAGCAGGCCGAGGATGTGCGAGGGCGGGGTGGTCACCTGGAGGCGGTCCTGCCCGGTGAGTTGGAGGGCGTCCGTCCAGTGCCGTGTCGCCGCGGCGAACGACGCATGGGTGTGGCGTACGGCCTTCGGCAGTCCGGTCGTGCCCGAGCTGAAGACGAGGACGGCATCGGCTGCCGGATCGGGCGGGGAGAACGTCCCCGCGCCGTCACCGGTAAGTGTCACCTCGTCCAGGTGCAGCATGGGCATCAGGTCGGCGAGCACCTGCTGGTCGCCGAGCGCGTCGGCGGGGCGGGTGACCGCCAGGGCATGCTCGACCTCTGTCCTCTTCCACGCCGGGCTGATGAGGACGACCGCGGCTCCCGCCTTCCACACGGCATGGACGGCCACCACGAACTCCGGCCGGTTCGAGGACATGAGCGCCACCCGCTCCCCCGCGCGCACCCCTCGGCGTACCAGGGTCGCAGCGAGTGAGTCGGAGAGGGACTCGAGCCGGCCGCGGCTGTACGTCTCCTCCTCGAAGGCCAGGGCCGCCTCATCCTGCGCGCCGGACGTCTGCATGTGAGAGGCTCCCATCTCGACTGCGAGAACGTTATTCTCAAAGAGATAGAACTTTCATACCAGAAGGAGGCCGCCCGTGCCGACCCCCTCGCCCGCGCCTGCTGCCTTCCACCGCGCGACGATTACCCGGATCGTCCGGGAAACCGCCGACACCACCACGTACACGCTCCGTCCGCACAGTGGCGATTTCTCCTACCGCGCAGGGCAGTTCTGCACGTTCCGCGTGCAGGTGGACGGGCGGCACCTGCTGCGCTCGTACTCGATGTCGAGTGCGCCGGAGACGGACGGCGAGCTGATGACCACGGTGAAGCGGGTGCCGGGCGGAAAGGTCTCGAACTGGCTGGGCGACCACGCACGCGAAGGCGACACGCTCGAACTCACCCAGCCCCGGGGGCGGTTCTGCCTGCGCGAGAGCGAGGTTCCGCTGCTCGGATTCGCCGGCGGCAGCGGCCTCACGCCCGTGTTCTCGCTGGCCAAGAGCGCGCTCGCCGGTACGCGGCGCAAAGTCAGACTGCTATGCGCCGACCGTTCGCGGGACGCGATGATCTTCGCTTCGGCCCTTGACGAGCTGGTGCTGCGCTATGCCGGAAGGTTCACAGTCGTACGCCACCTGGACGCGGATCAGGGCCTGATGGATCAGGCCCGGGTCAAGGAGTTCGTGGGTGCGGACGGGGACGCGGACGTGTACGTGTGCGGCCCCGAGCCGTTCATGGAACTCGTCGAGTCGGCGCTTCCGGGCGGCGGAAAGTTGTTCAGCGAACGGTTCGGCGCGGCAGCTCCCGCCGCCCCTCCGACTCCGACGGCCGCCCCGCCCGCCCCGACGGCCGCTGCGCCGGGGACCATATCGATCCGCCTGGGCAACCAACGGGTCGCGGTACCCGCCCACCCCGGCGAGACGCTTCTGCAGACCGCCCGCCGAGCGGGCCTGACCCCACCGTTCTCCTGCGAGGCCGGAAACTGTGCCACGTGCATGGCAAAGATCACCGAAGGATCGGTGCGCATGCGAGTGAATGACGTTCTGGAGGACGACGAGGTGGCGGAGGGCTACGTGCTCACCTGCCAGGGCGTACCCGAAACGCCGTCGGTGACGGTCGAGTACGATTGAATCCTCCCCTCCCTGAAGGGAAGGGGATTCCTGGCTCAGGCCGCCTCCTGGAGCAGCGCTCCAGGAGGTCTTGCGCCATCGGCACCAGCCGGGTTGAGACGAGCCCGGACGAGCATCACGCGGGCGGAGTTCTTGTCCCGTGGGGACACGGCTCCGCACGCGGTGCAGGTGTAGGTGCGCTCACCCAGCGGCAGGCGATGCTTGGCTCTCGCATCGCAGTGCGCGCAGTCCATCGTGGTGTGCGCGGGGTGGACCAGGCGGATGTCCCGCCCGTGCTTGCGGCCCATCTCGAGCAGGGCGGCCTTGGTGGCGCCGATGGCGGCGTCCGCGGCCTTGCGGGCCATCGTCGTCTTGGCCAGGAACTTCGGACGGAAGTCCTCGACAGCGACGGCGTCGTGGTCGCGGACCACCTTCTTGGCCCACTTGCGGCCGGTGTCCGCACGCTGCCTGGCGACCTTCTTGCATGCCTTCGCCCGCAGTGTCTTCGCGGCACGGTAGCCCTTCGAACCGGGCCGGCCCTTCTGTGGCCTGCGGCGGGCCATCATCCGGTCGTAGTGGGTCAGCTTCGCCTGAGCCTTCTTGCCGTGCTCGGCGTGCGGAAGGTCATGCGCGTCGGATGTGGTGGTCGCGCTCTCCCGCACGCCCCAGTCGACGCCGAGCACCTGGCCGGTCTGTGGCAGGGGCTGGAGCTGGGCGGGGACGACGAACGAGCCGTACCAGTGCCCGAGGCTGTCCTGGTATACGCGCACCGAGGACGGCTCGGCCGGCAGCTCCCGCGACCACACCACCGTCACGACGATGCCGCCCGCCAGGTGCAGCCGGCCGTCCTTCAGCCGGAAACCGCGCCGCGTGTAGTTGAGCGTCGGCAGCGCTTCGTGCTTCTTCTTGTACGTGGGCATCCCGGTCCGGCGCGCCATCGGCAGGCGCTCTTGGATGTCCTTGTGCGCCTTGGCGCGGGAGCGGCCGAAGTCACGGATGACCTGCTGCTGGACAACCGACGAGCCCGCACGCAGCCACGGCGTACGGGCACGGGCCTCGGTCAGCATCCGGTCGAGCTGAGCCGGGCCGCACGTGGCCTTCTGGCCGGTGGACCTGTTGTGCAGGTGCACAGCCCTGGACTTGGCGGCACATTCGTTCCACACCCACCGGCATCGGCCCCACTCCCCCGCCAGGGCGGTGCGGGCTGTGGCCGACACGCGCAGCCGGTAGGTGTATCGGGCGTGCCCGGCCTCCGCAGCCGCCGTCGCCTCCGCCATCTCGCCCCCTCATGGCCCCGGCCGGAAACCCGTGCCGTCCCGAACCTTCCGAAGGACCATACGTACGACAGGCGCACAAACGCACCCCCATCTCGCAGCCGCCACCCCGACCAGCGATCACAGGCACACGCGTTCGCATCACCTCGGTGATGTCGGCAGCGGTACGGGCGCTCCGCGCCCTGAACCGGATGCGGCGACGCTCCGCGTCGCGCCCCCCGGATGCAATTCCTCCCCGGCGTGAACGCCGGGGCCTCCTCGCAAGAAAGAGGTGAACGTCGCCCGGGCGTCAGCGCGTGCGCACCGTCTGAGTCTGCGTGGTCTGGCCCACCAGCACCCGTTCTCGCACCTCGAACACATCGGTCTGCACGACGATGAGGGATCGCCCGATGTGCAGAGGGCGGGCCACTGGCGGCAGATTCAGGTAGGCGCACACGGCGCCGACCGTGTCCGCGAGAGTCATCAGCACACCGCCGTGGAGCGTCGCGCCGGCCGTGCACAGGTCGGAGGACCAGGACAGGGTGCCGCTCGCGTGCTCGGCGGTCGCCTCGGTGAGGTCGATTCCCAGTCCGCCCGCGAACGGCAGGGCGGCCAGGAGGTCGGCGGGGCGGGTTGGGTAGGAGGCCATGACACCACGGTGGCCGGGACCGACTCCGTGGTCGATTACCCCGGGATTGACACCGGTGGCAGATGGGCACCGGCGACAGATGCGAGTCTGGGCCTGACCCTCAGTACGACCGGGGCAGCCCCATCACGTGCTGGGACACGTAGTTGAGCACCATCTCCTGGCTCACGGGCGCGAGGCGAAGCAGCCGGGCCTCCCGGAAGTAGCGCTCGACGTGGTATTCGCGGGCGTATCCCATGCCGCCCAGCGTCTGCACGGCACGGTCCGCGGCCTGGAAGCCGGCGTCCGCGCACAGGAACTTGGCCATGTTGGCCTCGCGTCCGCAGTCCAGGCCTCGGTCGTAGTGCCAGGCGGCGTTGCGGGCCATGAGCCGGGCCGCGTCGAGGCGGGTCAGGGCCTCGGCCAGCGGGAAGGCGATGCCCTGGTTCTGGCCGATCGGCCGCTCGAAGACGATCCGTTCGCTCGCGTAGCGGGTCGCCGCGTCGAGGGCGGCCCGGCCGAGGCCCAGGGCCTCGTGGGCGAGGAGGATCCGTTCGGGGTTGAGGCCGTCAAGGAGATACTTGAATCCCTGCCCTTCCTCGCCGATCCGGGCGCTGACCGGCACCTTCAGACCGTCGATCACGATCTCGTTCGACGCCACGGCGTTGCGGCCCATCTTCGGGATGGGCCGGATCTCCATGGCGTTGCGGTCGACGTCCGCGAGGAACACCGACAGGCCGTGGGTGGGCTTGGCCACCTCATCGCGTGGGGTCGTACGGGCGAGCAGCACCATCTTCTGCGAGTCGCCCGCCTTGGTGATCCATACCTTGCGGCCGTGGACGATGTAGTGGTCGCCTTCGCGGCGCGCGAAGGTGGAGATGCGGGTGGTGTCGGTGCCCGCGTCGGGTTCCGTGACGCCGAAGCACACATGCAGTTCGCCCGTGGCCGCGTGCGGCAGTACGGCACGGCGGAGTGCCTCGCTGCCGTGCCTGGCCAGGACGTTGAGGCCGAAGATGGTCAGGTGCATGGTGGAGCAGCCGTTCATACCGGCGCCCGATGCCGCGACCTCCTCCAGGAGCAGTGAGGCCTCCAGGACGCCGAGTCCGCCGCCCCCGTACTCCTCGGGGACGGCGATGCCGAGCCAGCCGGCCTTCGCGAAGGCATCGTAGAACTCCCAGGGAAATTCGCCGCGTTCGTCGCGATCGGCCCAGTAGTCGGGAGCGAAGGTGCGGGCCAGATCGCGTACGGCCGCCTGGATGTCCCGTTGCTGTTCGCCGAGTTCGAAGTCCATCAGTCCCGCTCGCCGCCCGGATGGCAGAGCACGAGCACGGACCGGGCCACGAGTTCGCCTCCGCTGCCGAGCCCGTCGACATAGCGCAGGGTCGTGTCGCGTACGGCGCCGGTGTAGCCGGGGTCGACGGCGCGCGGGCCCGGGGGCATGGGCAGTCCCTGGGCGAGCTCGCGGCGCCGGGCGAGCAGCGCGATGATCTGGTCGTCGAGTGCGGCGAGGTCGGCGCAGGCATTGCCGCGCCCGGTCGTCCCGACCACGTGTGTCGTCACTGCGGTCCTCCCTTGGCGATGTGCAGCTGGTCCTTCATGACCTTCCCGGTCCCGTTCAACGGCAGCTCGGTCCGGAACTCCACGGATCTGGGCACCTTGTACCCGGCCATCCGCCCCCGGCTCCAGGCGAGCAGGTCCTCCTGCGATACGGGGGAACGCGTGACGACGAACGCCTTGCCCACCTGGCCGAGGCGCTCGTCCGGCACCCCGATGACAGCGGCCTGCGCGACCGCGGGATGCTCGAGGAGGAAGCCCTCGATCTCGGCCGGGTAGGCGTTGAATCCGCCGACGATGAACATGTCCTTCTTGCGGCCGACGATCCGCAGCCGTCCGTCCGCGTCGAGCGTGCCGAGGTCGCCGGTGTGCAGCCAGCCGTCGGCGTCGACGGCCTCGGCGGTGGCCGCCGGGTCGTCGAGGTAGCCCTGCATGACGCTGTAGCCGCGCACCAGGACCTCGCCGTCCTCGGCGATGCGCACTTCGACGCCGTCGCACGGGGAGCCGACGGTGGTGGCGATGGACTCGAAGGAGTCGCCGGGGCGTGAGGCGGTGACGGTACCGGCCTCGGTCAGCCCGTACCCGGTCATGATCGACCGGAAGGGCAGCTGCGTACGCACGCGCCGGATGAGCTGCACGGGAATGTCGGCGGCTCCCGTCACGGCGGCCCGCAGCGAGGACAAGTCGTTGCCTTTGCAGGCCGCTTCGAGGAGCGAGTGGTAGAGGGTCGGCGGCCCGGGCAGCATCGTGATCTTCTCCCGCTGGACCAGCTCCACCACCCGGTCCATGTCGAAGACCGGCACGGGGAGGATCGTGGCGCCGCGGATCAGCGAGGCGATGATGCCGGCCTTGTAGCCGAACGTGTGGAAGAACGGGTTGACGGCCAGATACCGGTCGCCCTCGCGCAGATCGGCGAGGTGGCACCACTCCTCGTACAGGCGCAGCGTCTGCCGGTGCGTCATCAGCACGCCCTTGGGGCGGCCCGTGGTGCCCGAGGTGTAGATGACGTCGGCGATGTCATCGGGACGGGATGCGCGGTCGTACGGCGATCCGCTCGCCAGGAAGTCCGAGCGGAGGTCGATCACCGGGATGCCGTCCGGTGCGGTGAACTCGCGCCCGAGGAAGCCCCGTTGGACAAGAACGAGCTTTGCGCCGCTGCGCCCGATGATGTCGGCGGCCTCCTGCTCCTGCAGCCGGGTGTTGACCGGCACCAGGATGCCGCCCGCGGTGACCGCGCCGAGCGCGGCCACGATCCACGCGGCCGAGTTGGGCGCCCAGACGGCCACGCGGTCGCCCTTGCCGATGCCCGCCGAGGCATACGCCCCGGCGGCCCTGCGGATGCGCTCGGCGAGTTCGGTGAAGGTCAGGCGCGTGGAGCCGTCCACGACGGCCTCGGCGTCACCGAAGCGTTCGGCGGCGCTGAGCGCCATCCGCGGGATGGTTCCCCAACTCGCCCATCCCGCCGCGCCCGCGGTGTTCATACGCCGAGCAGGCGGGCCAGGTTGCCGCCCATGACCTTGGCCTTGTCCTCGTCGCTCAGCTTCGCCAGGTGGTCGACGTACGTCACCGGGTCGGCGAGGCCCTCCGGGTGCGGGTAGTCGGAACCGAACAGGACCCGCTCGATGCCGATGAGGTCGCCGAGCGCGGCCATGTCCTCCTCCCAGAAGGGGCTGATGTGGATGTGGCGCTTGAAGACGTCGACCGGGTTCTCCTGGAACTCGTGCGGCATCTTCTTGTACACGTCGGCCAGGCGGTCGAGCAGCGGCTCGACCCAGGACGCGCCGTTCTCGATGACGGCGACCTTGAGCGCCGGGAAGCGGCTCAGCGCGCCGTGGCAGATCAGGGACGAGACGGCGTCCTCGATCGGCCGCCACTCGTTGACCTGCCGGAAGGCGTTGGGCTTGAAGGGCAGGAACTCCCGCTGGTTGCCTTCCCAGTCATTGGCGTAGTCCGAGTAGCCGCTGTCGGAGGAGTGCAGGGTGACGAGCAGGTCGTGGTGGACCACCCGCTCCCAGAACGGGTCGAACTCCGGCAGGGCGAACGAGCGGGTGATGCCGCCGGGGCCGGGCACGGGCGCGGGACGGACCAGGATGGCCCGGGCACCTCGCTCCACCACCCATTCCAGCTCCTCGATCGCCTTGTCGACGAACGGGAGGGTGATGACCGGGACGGTGAAGATGCGGTCCTCGTAGTTGAAGGACCAGGTCTCGTGCAGCCACTGGTTGAGCGCGTGGATGACCGTGTGGATCAGCTCCGGGTCGTCCTTCATCCGCTCCTCGATCAGGCTCGCGAGGGTCGGGAACATCAGGCTGCGCTGGATGCCGAGTTCGTCCATCAGCTCCAGGCGCGGGCCGGGTTCACGGAAGGCCGGGATCGCGCGCATGGGTTCGCCGAATATCTCCCTGCGGGTCTTGCCGGTGGGGTTGCCGACCTTGAAGTACTCCTCCATGGCACCGGGCCGCGCGACGACCTCGAAGGTGGGGTTGGGGATGTACTCGCTGATCCGACCCCGGACGGCGATCTTCGTCCGGCCGTCGACCTGGACGTACCGGATCGCCCCCGCGTACTGCTCCGGCAGGTACTTGGTGAGGGCCTCCTCGGTCTCGTAGAGGTGGTTGTCCGCGTCGAAGAGCGGATACGGCAGCTCGCGCGAGGGCATGAGATCCTCCTTCACTGATTGCGAGAATGCTATTCTCATCAACCTTCCGCCGCAATGTCCTCGCGCGCCTTCGCCGAGAGTTCGCCGCGGAGCACGAACTTCTTGACCTTGCCGCTCGCTGTGCGCGGGAAGTCCTCGACGGCGTGCAGTTCCTCGGGCCACTTCTGTCGTGCCAGTCCGGCACGTTGGAGGTGAGCGCGCACCTCGTCGAGCGAAGGGAGCGCATGGCCCGGGCGCAGGCGCACGAACGCGGCGGCGTGCTCGCCCAGGCGTGCGTCGGGCGCGGCGACGACGGCCGTTTCGGCGACGGCCGCGAGGCCGAGGAGCACTTCCTCGACCTCGACGGCGCTGATGTTCTCGCCGCCGCGGATGATGACGTCCGCCTTGCGGTCGACGATGGTGAGGTAGCCGTCGTCATCGATCACGCCGATGTCGCCGGTGTGGTACCAGCCCTCCGCGTCGAACACGGCCGCCGTCAACTCCGGGTCGGTGTACCCGAGGCAGAGGTCGGGGCCGCGGCTGAGGATCTCCCCGTCGTCGGCCAGGCGCACCTCCACACCCGGCATCGGATCGCCGTCCGTGTGCAGGCGCTTGGCGGCCGGCGCGCTGACCCGGGTGGCGGTGGCCGAGGGGTGTTCGGTGGATCCGTACGAGCGGAACACCGTGATGCCGAGGGCCTCCAGGCGCATGGTGACGGGCGAGGGGACCGCGGCGCCGCCAAGGCCCGCGTACGGCAGGCGGGCGGCGTCGGCGGCGGTGAAGTCCGGGTGGTCGAGCAGGCTCGACATGTAGTACGCGGCTCCCCCTCCGACCGCGAGCCCTTCCTCACGGATCAGGCGCAGCGCCTGCCCCGGGTCCCAGACGTCGGTCAGGTTGACCGGCATTCCGTCGAGCACCTGGATGAGCAGCGCGTTGATCATGCCGATGAAGTGCCCGAGGGGTGCGGCGGTCAGCTGGTCGCCGCGGTCGGCCGGATACAGGTCGGCCAGCTGTCGCGTCTCGAAGCCGAGCGTGCGGTGGCTGTGTACCACTCCCTTGGGATCACGGGTGGTTCCCGAGGTGAAGGCGATCAGTGCGGGCACGTCCGGGTCCACGGCGGCGGTGCCCGTCAGGGGTTCGCCGGCCAGCAGATCGTCGAAGTCACGCCCCACCACACCCACGACGGGCACGTCCGTGCAGACCTCCGGGTCGAAGCTCAGATGGCCGAACTTCTCGGCGGTCACGAAGACCTTGGGGCGGGTGGCGCCGAGGATGTAGCTCAGTTCCTTGCGCCCGTAGAAGTGGACGACGGGGACCACGACAGCACCCAGGAACGCGGAGGCCCAGAAGACGGCCGCGGCCTCCATCCAGTTCGGCAGCTGCAGCACGATCCGGTCGCCGGGGACGACTCCGCGAGCGCGCAGCCCCGCCGCCAACCTCCGTGCGATGCGCTCGACTTCGGCGAACGTGCCCTCGTACGGCCGGACTTGCGAATGCACGCGGAGGGCGACGTCGGGAGCGAAGGCGAGCCCTCGGCTCAGGAGGTCGCCGATGGTGTCGCGGGTCCACCAGCCCTCCGCCTCGTAGCGGGCGACCAGCTCCGGCGGGATCTCACGGAAGGTGTACGACAGCTCTGACGGCACCGTGGCAGGCATGGCAAACGCTCCCTTGACGACTTGGCGGCCGGATCTCGGGCCGGGTCACGATGGGCGGGCGGTGCGGGAGTGCGGGCAGGGCGCCGCCCGCGTGGCCCGGGCGGTCGGATCTTCCCCCTGGACCGACCCGCCCCGGCGCCGGATATGCTATTTCCGCTTACTGAGAATGCCAATATCCTCGACGCCACAGGTACGGAGGTTCCGCATGGTCGAGCTGGACGGCGCGGTCGCGACGGTCGAGCTGGAGCTGTACGGCGCGGTCGCGGTCGTCACCATCAACCGCCCGCACGCCCGCAACGCCATCTCCCTGGACACCATGGGCGGGTTGGAGAAGACCCTGGATGCGGCACAAGGGGCGCGGGCGCTGGTCATCACAGGGGCGGGAGACCGCGCGTTCGTCTCCGGCGGCGACCTCAAGGAGCTCGCGGCCCTGCGCACTCATGAGGACGCCGCCGAGATGGCCCGGCGGATGCGCGGCGTCTGCGATCGGATCGCGGACTTCCCCGCGCCGGTGATCGCCGCGCTCAACGGGCACGCCCTGGGCGGCGGCGCCGAGATCGCGGTGGCGGCCGACATCCGGGTGGCCGCGGAGAACATACGGATCGGGTTCAACCAGGTCAGCCTGGAGATCATGCCGGCGTGGGGCGGCGCGGAACGGCTGGCGACGCTCGTCGGGCCGGGACGAGCGCTGCTGCTGGCCGGGGCGGGGCGGATTCTGGACGCGGGCGAGGCCGAGCGGCTGGGGCTCGTCGACTTGGTGCTGCCGCGAGCCGAATTCGCCGACGGCTGGCGTCAGTTGGCGGCGTCGGTGGCCAATCGTCCTGCGGCGAGCATCAAGCGCGTGGTCCGCGGCGTCTCCGCGCAGGAGGCCGTGGACGCGTTCGCCGAGCTGTGGGTGGCGGACGAGCACTGGGAGGCCGCGGAACAGGTGCTGCGCCGCCGCCCCTGAGCGCGGCGCGCCATCGCCCTGCCCGGGGACCATGCGCGAGGGCAGGGCGATGCGGCAGGGTCAGCCCTGGCGCGGTGGCATCTCGAACCCCGCGAGCAATACGGCGTTGCAGTCGGCCGCGGCCAACCGCAGCACCTTCGCCTCGGCATACGCGGCGGACTCGTACCAGGCCTGGGCAGCTTCCACGGAAGGGAACTCCACGAGGACGGTGCGCCCTTCGTGCCACTGGCCCTCCAGGACCTGCGGGCTCGCGTCGACCGCGAGGACGTGTGCGCCCGCCTCGGCCATGGACGGCGCCGCCGCGCGACCGTAGGCATCCATTTTGGCCTGGTCCTTGATGGCCTCGGTGACGATGACATAGCCCTTGGGCATACGGGACCTCTCTTCCTACGGCGGAATGTGCGGACGTTGCGGATGGCCCAGTGGCAGGGGGTCAGGTCACCGTGATGGCGCGCTCGGGGCAGGACCCGGCCGCCGTCTTCACGCCCGCCTCCGTCCCGGCCGGCAGCTCGCCCTCACGCGCCTCGGCATAGCCGTCATCGGTGAGGGTGAACACCTCCGGGCAGGCGAGCTCACAGATGCCGTGGCCCCGGCAGCGCTCGTCGTCGACGCTCGCCTTCACGCGGCCTCCTGCGGAGGCGAGAGCGTGAACTCCAGGAACAGCCTGGTCAGTCCGCGCAACATGAAGGTCGGTACGTAGTGGAAGCGGCGCGCGCCCTCGGGGCCGTGGTGGTCCTCGGAGAGGCGGATGTCGGTGGTGCGGTCGAGGAGCCGTTCGATGGCCACCCGGGCTTCCGCGCGGGCCAGCGGTGCTCCCGGGCAGGTGTGCGGTCCGCGCCCGAAGGCGATGTGGCGGCGGACCCCGGGGCGCGCGGGATCGAACGCAGCGGGGTCGTCGAACTGGCGTGGGTCGCGGTTCGCTGCGCTGTTGAGGAGCATCACCGTGGTGCCCGCGGGCAGATCGACACCGCCGACGGTGACGGGTACGCGGGTGAGCCGGAAGTCGCCCTTCACCGGGCTCTCGGTGCGCAGCACCTCCTCGACGAATAGCGGTACCCGGTCGCGGTGCTCCCTCAACTGAGCCTGCAGCTGTGACTGTTCGGCGATGAGCCTGAGTGCGGAGCCGAGCAGGCGCACCGTGGTCTCCTGACCGGCCGCGAACAGGTTCGCGGCGACCCGCACGACGTCCGCGACCTCGGGCAGCCTGCCGTCCGGGAAGGTGGCGGTGGCCAGGCCGGTGAGGACGTCCTCGCGCGGCACACGGCGCCGGTCCTCGATGTAGCGTGCGACGCGCTCGTACAGGTGCCCCAGCGGGTTGCGGTCGAGGGTGTCCTCGCCGGTACTGCCGATACCGCCGCCGTCCGCCGGACCGTGTCTCAGCAGGGCGGCGATCTCCGCCCGGTCGCCTTCCGGTACGCCGAGCAGATCGGCGATGACGAGAAAGGTGAAGGGACCGGCGAACCCGTTGACGAACTCACCCGGGACTGCAACGCCCTCGCCCTCCAGGAAATCGTCGAGCAGGCCGTCGGCGAGGCGCCACATGGCCTCCTCGTTCTCCTTCAGCCGCTTCGGCGTGATCAGCCGCATCAGGAGCGCCCGGTGGTCGGTGTGCACCGGCGGGTCGAGAGTCGGCAGCTGGTCGCTCATCGGCAGCTCGTCGCGGTGCGCCTCGATGAGCCCGCTGACGTCGTCGCCCTCGAGCGGCACCGGAAATCCGGGGAACGGCCCACTCACCGCGTTGCACGCGGAGAACGCCTCGGTGTCGTTGTAGATCCGTACGGCCTCGTCGTAGCCGGTCACCATGACCACGTCGTGGTGATTCTCGCGCTGCACCGGACAGCGCGCGCGGAGTCCGTCGAGATAGGGGTACGGGTCCGCGACGACGCTCTCGTCGCGGAAGAAGTCCACTGCCTCGAAGTCCGTCTCATCGTCCGTCACTGCCGGCACGGCTCCCTTCATCGGCGTTACCCGGTAGGGAAGTTACCAACACCGGACAGTCTTGAGAAGGACGTTTTCACACATGACAATGACAATCTCATCCTGCTGCGGCCATGGCGGCCCTGGTACATGCCGCCGGCAACGCGAAAGCCCCGCGCGGACGCTGGTGCGTACGCGCAGGGCTGATGTGATGCGCTGAGGCGGTACGGAGGTCAGTCGGCAGCGCGCTTGGTCGTGCGCGCGGTCGTCGGCTGCTTGGCCGGTGCCTTCTTCGCGGCGGTCTTCCTGGTCGTGGTCGTCTTCTTCGCCGGGGCCTTCTTGGCCGCGGGCGCCCGCTTCGCAGGCGTTGCGCTCTTCGCCATGGCCTTGGTCGGCGCCTTCACCGCGCTGCGGCCCTCGGCCGTGAGCCCGCCGAACAGCAGCTCCCACAGCTCCTCGGCCTCCGCGGCTGTGTCGTCCCCGGCGTGCAGGCCGCCGATGGTCACGGCGAAGGAGCTGAACATGGTCGCCTGCAGCACCGTCCCCGCGACGCGGCGGAGGTCCAGATCCTGGCGCACGGCACCGGAGGCGGCCGTCGCCTCGAGCAGTTCGACGAGGAGGGCGTTGATGGGCCCGAAGGCGCGCGCCGCCTCCTTGGGGTGCTCGGTCATCAACTGCTGGGCAAACTCCGCCATGCCGAGTGTTGCCGCCATGCGCTCCTTGGGGGCCGCAGCGGTCGGCCGGCACAGCCGGTAGTAATCGACGGTGAAGCGGTGCAGACGCTCCAGCGGATCGGCGATCTCCTCGAGCGCGTCGCGCAGCCGGACCGTGGTGGAGGACACCGACTCCTCGAACAGGGCGAGCAACAGCTCGTGCTTACCGGCGAAGTACTGGTAGAAACTCCGCAGTGACTGGCCGGACTTCTTGACCACTTCCTGCACGGTGAAGTCCTTGCCGGACTCGCCGCTCAGCAGTTCGAGGGCCGCGTCGAGAAAGCGCTGCACGCGCTTCTCGGCCCGCACCCGCGCGGGATCGACGGACCGCGCGACGGCCAGCTCACGCCAGCTGGCGGTGGTCTCGGTGGAAAAGGGCTCCGGCGCCGGATCGCTCGTGGTCATGGCCCAAGCCTAGCGCACGGGCGAGATCGCGCCTCTCCCTTACCAGTACGCTCGCCCACAGTGTGCAGAAACTAGGTTCTCTCTTTGTCCGGGTTGTGTTCGCAGGGGTGGTCCCGGGGCGGCGCATCAGTCCCGGTACACCTGCCCGCCTTTCATCACGAACCGGACGTCACCAGTCACTGCGATGTCGGAGAGCGGGTCACCCGCGACAGCCACGATGTCGGCGAGCAGCCCGGGTTCGAGCCGTCCGCGGTCCTCGGCGTCGATGAGATCGGCGGCGACGACCGTGGCCGCCCGTAGCGCCTGGAGCGGCGTCATCCCCCGGTCCACCAGGGCGATCAACTCCTTCGATCCGCGGCCGTGCGGGATGGCGGGAGCGTCGGTGCCCAGGGCCACGCGCACCCCTCGGGCGATGGCGCGCGAGGTGGTGGCCCGGGCGAGCGGAAAGACCTCGGCGGCCTTGGCCTGCAGTTCGGGGGCGGCGTGCGTCAGGTCCATAGCTTCGGTCAGGCAGGTGGTGGCGACGAGGAACGTGCCCCGCTCCGCCATCAAATCCAAGGTCTCGTCGCTCGCGAGGAAGCCGTGCTCGATGCAGTCGATGCCCGCGTCCAGGGCGGCGCGGATGGCCCGGTCACCCATGCAGTGGGCGGCGACCTTGACGCCGGCGCGGTGGGCCTCGTCCACGATGGCGCGCAGTTCCTCGTCGGAGTACTGCTGGGCGCCGGCCGGTCCGGTGTGCGACATCACGCCGTTGGAAGCGCAGACCTTGATGACGCGGGCGCCGTACTTGAGCTGGTAGCGGACGGCCTTGCGGACCTCGTCGACGCCGTTGGCGATGCCCTCCTCGACAGTGAGCGGCATGACGTGCGGAGCGAGCGCCTGGAACATGGTGGGGTCGAGGTGGCCGCCGGTCGGTGTGATCGCATGGCCGGCGGGCACGATCCGCGGGCCTTCCACCCACCCCAGGTCGATGGCCTTCTTCAGGGCCACGTCGAGAAGGATGCCGCCGGTCTGCACGAACAGTCCGAGGTTGCGGACGGTGGTGAATCCGGAGCGCAGGGTCCGGCGGGCGTTGGCCGCGGCGCGCAGGGTCCGTACGGCCGGGTCCTCCTGGACCGGGATGAGCGGGCTGCGGTGGTCGGCCCCGCCCAGGACCAGGTCCACCTCCATGTCCATCAGACCTGGCAGCAAGGTGACATCACCGAGGTCGCGTACGACCGGGTTCTCCGGCAGGGAGTCGGGGCCGATCGCGGTGATCCGTTCACCCTCGACGAGGACCGAACCCCCGGTGACGTACTCCCCCTTCTCCATGTCGAGCAGCCGGGCGGCGCGGAGGAGCACGGGAGGCGACGGAGTGCGGGGCCGGTCCATGCCTACACCGCCGGTTCGAGGACGGCGTCGATGCTGGAGGCGCCCGAGTCGGGAACCCTCGGCTGGCGCCAGGCCTCCACGGGGAAGGCGACGGTCACCAGCGCGCAGAACGCCCACAGCAGGCGCTTGTCCTGCTCGGAGAGGTTCTCCGGCTCGGTCATGTCGACCTGCTCCAGGTAGGCCGTGCCGTCCCGCAGGAGCGGGAACGCCACGCTGTAGAAGGCGTCGAGCTCCTCCATGGTGGAGGCGATGCGCTTGGCGTAACGGGCGCGCTCGGTCGGGATCGCCCAGTCGGCGAAGGGCTCGAGCGCGGCGAATTCGGGCGGGAAGGTCTGCGCCATGGTCGGTGTCTCCCGGGGGTCGTCGGCTGCTGTCAGGACGCGTCGGCCGTGCTCGCCTCGTGATCGTTCACGTACCGCATCGCCGTGTGGTGCAGATGCCGTAGGAGTACTTCCTGGTCGTTGAGCGGGAAGTCGAGGGCCGCCCGGGACTGCAGCATCGTCTGGGTCGCTTCGAGGGTGTTGCCGTCCTGCAGCCCGTACTCCTTGAAGGAGACGACGGCCAGCTCCTGCTGCAGCCGCTCGAAGGCGTTCTTCGGCGGTACGAAGTAGGCGGTGCCCTCGAAGATGTGCGTGTTGTACGAGGTCGGCCAGTAGTGGTACGTGAGGACCCAATTGGGGCGCCAGATCAGCAGCATGAAGTTGGGGAAGAAGACGAAGGAGTCCATGCCCCAGCGCTTGTCGCGGGTCGGGTTGACCGCGGCCGGCAGGTCCTCGGTGGCCACGCCGATGTCCGGTGCGTCCCAGGGCCCGAACAGACCGCTGCGCAGCGCCGCTTCGATGGGCTTGACCATCTTGCGGTCCAGCGGCGGCGCGATGCCTCCCCAGGAGGAGACCATGCTGTGCGGGCCGTCGATGTCGTACGCGAGGGCCTCGTAGCCGTACTTCTGGATCTTGGCGCGCTCCTCGGCCATGTACTGGCCGCCGTGCAGGATCGGCGCGTGATAGAACTCGGCGAACGCGTCGATGAACAGCTTCCAGTTGGAGCCGATCTCGGCACGGTACTTGTGCACCTGGGTCAGCCTGTCGAACGGGTAGCCCTCGATGCCGGACCCGAACTTGCCGAGGAAGTCCCGCAGTTCGGTGGTGTTCTCCGGGTCGAGGTTGACGAAGACGAAGCCCTCCCACACCTCGCACTGGACGCCGACGAGTCCGTAGTCACCCTTGTCGAGGTCGAAGAACTCGCCTTCCTGCTGCACGAAGGCCAGCTTGCCGTCGAGGCCGTAGCGCCAGGCGTGGTACTTGCAGGTGAACTGACGGCAGGTGCCGCTGGTCTCCTCGCGCGGGAAGTCGTTCCACACCAGCTTGTTGCCGCGGTGGCGGCAGACGTTGTGGAACGCGCGGATCTTCTCGTCCGTGCCGCGCACGATGATGACCGAGGCGCCGGCGGCGTCCAGCTCCTTGGTGAAGTAGCTGCCCTTCTTCGGCAGCTGCTCGACCCGGCCGACGTTCAGCCAGGTCTTCTTGAAGATCGCCTCACGCTCCTGCTCGTAGAACTCCGGCGAGATCGAGTCCTCGAACGAGAGCGGCTCGGTGCCGATCTTGAAGTGCTCGGTCCAGCTGCCCGCCTCGGGCTTGGGGAAGTGCGGCATGGGGTTCCGTCCTCACGCTCGTCGTTCCGACAGGCTGACGATAACAGAGCTATCGATTGAAGAGAATGTCATTCTCATTTTTTCGCGATCACCTCTGGTCCGTCACTCACAGCCCGGCCCGGAGACCACACCCGCCTGCGCCCAGGCAGCCAACTCCTCTTGCCCGTAACCCACTTCGGCCAGGACCTCCCGGGTGTGGGCGCCCACCTGCGCGCCCGCCCACCGGATCCGGCCCGGCGTCCGGGTCAGGCGCGGCACCACACCGGCCATCGCCACCTCACGGCCGAGGTCCGTGTCGTGGACGCGCTGGATCATCTCCCGAGCCAGGTACTGGGGATCGGCGAGCATGTCGGGAGCCCGGTAGACCAGGCCGTGCGGTACGGCGGCCGTTGTGAGCAGCTCGTCCAGGTCGGCATGGTCGAGGGTGCCGGTCCACGCGCCGATCAGCTCGTCGAGCTCGGCCATGTGCGCGCCTCGTGCCACATGCGTGCAGTAGCGCTCGTCGTCGGCGAGTTCGGGCCGTTCCATGGCTTTGGCCAGGCGTACGAAGATGGGGTCGGCGTTGGCCGCCACGATCATCAGGCGGCCGTCCGCCGTGGGGTACGCGTTGGACGGGGCCGAGCCCGGGAGCGTACCGCCGGATCGGGTACGGACCTGGCCGGTCAGTTCGTAGTCGGCGACCAGTGACTCCGACAGCGCGAACACCGCCTCGTACAGGGCGACATCAACCACCTGCCCCCTTCCGTCGCGCTCGGCCTGCCGCAGCGCGGCGAGCGTGCCGAACGCGGCGAACATCCCGGAGAGCTGGTCGCCCATCGACAGCGCGGCACGCGCCGGCGGGCGATCGGGCGATCCGGTCAGCTCACGCAGTCCGCCCATCGCCTCGCCGATACTGCCGAAGCCGGGGTCGCCCGCGCGCGGGCCGGTCTGGCCGAATCCGGAGACCCGGGTCATGACCAGGGCGGGACGTTCCCGGCTCAACTCCTCGTATCCCAGGCCCCATTCCTCCATCCGGCCGGGCGTGAAGTTCTCCAGGACCACATCGCAGGTGAGAGCGATTCGGCGGGCCGCCTCCCGGCCTTCGGGGCGTCTCAAGTCGAGGGCGACCAGGCGCTTGTTGCGGGCGAGCGCCGACCACCAGATGCTGCGGCCGTCCAGCAGGACTCCCCAGCGGCGCATGGGGTCACCGGCGCCGGGGGCCTCGATCTTGATGACTTCGGCGCCGTGGTCCGCGAGGAGCTGCCCGGCGAAGGGTCCTGCGACGAAGCTGCCGAGTTCGAGGACGCGCACGCCGGTGAGCGGGCCGTCTGCTGCGGATGTCGTCATGAGGATTCCTCCGCACTGTCGTGGAGAGCTTCCTGATGAGCCCGTGCGGTGTACGGATAGATCCGGGTGAAGTCGGCGCCCGGCTCGGCGGTCGCGAAGTCGTCCCACAC
This sequence comes from Streptomyces sp. NBC_01352, assembly GCF_036237295.1. Classification (NCBI taxonomy): domain Bacteria; kingdom Bacillati; phylum Actinomycetota; class Actinomycetes; order Kitasatosporales; family Streptomycetaceae; genus Streptomyces; species Streptomyces sp. NBC_01352. The sequence continues at coordinate 11,028,084 of NZ_CP108354.1, read as the reverse complement.
CTGGCCGGTGACCGGGCCGACCTGCCCCGCACTCCCGTCACGTTGCTCGGCGACGGCCTCCAGGTAGAGCGCCACGTCCTTCGCCATCAGCGTGTTGGCGAACCCGGAGGCATAGCGCCCGGTCAGCACGTGGTGCGGGAACTTGTCGGAGGTGGCCGCCGACCGACCGCTCGACGTGTTGAGGACGTCGAGGACCGTGGCCATGTCGAGTCCCACCGCGCAGGCGAAGGCGACCGCCTCGCTGGTCGCACACAGGGCGGTCGCGGAGAGGAAGTTGTTCGCGAGTTTCAGGGCCTGCGCCAGCCCCGGGCGGTCCCCCACCCGTCGGCGCCGGTCGCTCAGGCCGACCAGGACCGGCTCCACACGGGCGCACGCCTCGTCGCCGCCCGCGTACATGACCATGAGGGTGCGGGCGCGGGCCCCCGCCACGCCGCCCGAGACCGGCGCGTCCACATAACCGACACCGGCCTCGGCGAGCAGGTCGGCGACGCTGCGGGCGGCCACGACGCCGATGGTGGAGGTGTCGACGACGTGGGTGGCGCGCCGCCCGGCGGCCGTCGCGATCTCACGGGCGACCTTCTCGCAGGCCGCCCCGTCGGGGAGGCTGAGCACCATCACGTCGCAGCGGCGGGCCACCTCCGCGACACCGGACGTCATCGCCGCACCGGACGGCAGTCCGCCGGCTCCGGCGGTGTCGTACGCCAGGACGCCGTGGCCGCGTTGCACCAGGTTGGCGGCGAGGGCGCCGCCCATGTTGCCGAGCCCGATGAACCCGACCGTGCTCATGCCCCAGGCCCCTCTCGCCCGTCCCGTGCGTCCCGTACGTCTTTGAGGGCACGCCGTGCCGCCAGTCCTGCGGGCGCCCCGCAATAGCCCGCGATCTGGAAGAGCAGTTCGTCCAGCTCCTCGTCCGTGACACCGGTCCGTTCCCGTACGGAGGCGTGCAGACGGAACTCCTCCATGCGCCCCATGGCGGCCGTCATGGCGAGCACCAGCAGGCTGCGGTCGCGCGGGCTCAGCGCACCGCCTCTGGCCCATGCGCCCCAGGCGACGGTGGTGATGTAGTCCTGGAAATCCGCGGCGACGGTGCCCGCGGGGGCCGCGTTGGCATCGACGTACGCGTCGCCGAGCATGGCCCGGCGCAACGCTCGGGCGGCCTCCAGAAGCGGGGCCGTCTGTGGCGGAGGCGTGGGCGGGTCGGCCTGTGGCATGGGGACTCCCGGGTCGGTGACGGTTCGGTTCATGAGCTGCCCAGCGCGAGGCTGACCGTCTTGACCTGCGCGTACTCGTGCAGCGCTTCGAGGCCCTTCTCCCGGCCGTAACCGCTCTGCTTGTAGCCGCCGAAGGGGGTCTCGATGGTCAACGGGCAGCCGTTTACGGTGACTTGGCCCGCCTGGATCCGCTCAGCGAGGCGCAGTCCGCGGGCGGTGTCGCCGCTCCATATGGAGGCGACCAGCCCGTACGCGGTGTCGTCGGCCAGAGCCAGTGCGTGGGCCTCGTCGGTGAACGGCATGGTGGCGAGGACCGGTCCGAAGATCTCTTCGCGGGCGAGCGGCAGATCGCGGGGCACGTGGGCGTAGAGGGTCGGCCGGATGTACAGACCGCCGGCGGGCGCCCCGTCCTCGTACGCTCCGCCGCCTGTCAGCGGACGGCAGCCTGCCTCGCGGGCGCGGTCGAAGTGGTCGAGGACCTCGGCGTACTGGGCCTCGGTGTTGATCGGGCCGAAGTCCCTCGCCGGTTCGAGGCCTTCGAGCCGTGCGGCGACCTCGCGTACGAAGGGGTCGTGTACGGAGGACTCGACGAGCAGCCGCTTCGTGGCCGAACACACCTGTCCGGCGTTCGCGGCGACGGCATTCACGGCGGCGGCAGCCGCGCGCTCCAGGTCGGCGTCGGCGAAGACCACCAGCGGTGACTTGCCGCCGAGTTCGAGGGTGAGCGGGATCAGGCGGTCGGCAGCCACGGTCGCCAGACGCCGACCGGTGGGCACGGACCCGGTGAACGCGACGCGGCGCACCTCGGGGTGCAACGCCAGCGGGGTGCCCACCTCGCGGCCTGTCCCCGTCACCACGTTGAGCAGCCCGTCGGGCAGGCCCGCCTCGCTCGCGATCCGCGCCAGGCACACCGTCGAGGCCGACGTCAGCTCCGACGGTTTGACCACCACGGCGTTGCCCGCCGCGAGGGCCGGGGCGAGCGCGCGGCAGGCCTGGTTGAGCGGCAGGTTCCAGGGAGTGATGACCGCGACGACGCCGTACGGTTCGAGCCGGGTGTACGTGAGGGCGCCCGCGCCCTGATCGATGGTCCGGCCGTGGTGGGCGTGCAGAGCGCCCGCGTAGTAGCGGAAGTACGCCGCCGACATCTCGGTCTCCAGGCGCAGTTGAGCGTCCGTCTTGCCCGTGCAGGCCCGTTCCAGGGCGGTCAGCTCGCCGGTGTGTGCCGCGATCGCGTCCGCGACGCGGTGCAGGGCCGAGGAGCGGTCGGCTGCGGGCAGGGCGGCCCACGCGCGGTACGCGGCGCGGGCTGCGACCACGGCGCGGTCCACGTCGTCGGGGCCGCCGGCCGCGACCTCGTCACCCGGCTCGCGGGTGGCCGGCCGGAGCGTCGGCAGGTAGCTGCCGCGGGCGGGTTCGCTCGGTTTTCCGCCGATCCAGTGGTCATGACGGACCGTCGCCCGCTGGCGCGCGGAGGCACCCATATCAGGTGTTCCGCCCGCCGTTGACGCCGATGACCTGACCGGTGACGTACCCCGCCTCCTCGCTCACCAGATACGCGCAGGCCGCCGCGATGTCCTCGGGCAGACCCGCACGCCGCACCGGGGTGCGGGCCGCGTGGTTCTCGATGGTGTCGCCGAGCAGCCCCTTCTCCTCGCTGCGCCGCGACATCGGGGTGTCGATGAAGCCGGGCGGGATGGTGTTGACGGTGATGCCCTCGGGGCCGAGTTCGAGTGCGAGGGCCTTGGTGAAGCCGATGACGCCGGCCTTCGACGCCACGTAGTGGGTCATGAGCGGCTGGCCTCCCTGAGCGCTGGAGGAGGAGATGTTCACGATCCGGCCCCAGCCGGCGTCGAGCATGTCGGGAACCGCTGCCTGGCAGCAGTGGAAGGTGCCGGTGAGGTTGACTGCGAGGATCCGTTCCCACTGCTGGGCGGTGATGTTCAGGAACCGCTTGAAGCCGTCGATCCCGGCCGAGTTGACGAGGATCGCGATCGGGCCGAGCTCTTCGCGGACCTGCGCGTACGCGGCGTCGATGCTTGCACGGACGGCTACGTCCACCCGTACCGCGAGCGCCGTTCCACCGTCGGCGCGCACCTTGGCCGCGGCGGCTTCGACCGCCTCGGCGTCGAGGTCGAGCAGGGCCACGGCGGCCCCGTCGCGGGCGAGGCGCTGGGCGACGGCCAGGCCGATCCCCGAGGCGGCGCCCGTAACGACCGCCACCTTGCGTCGAGTTGCTGCGTGCACGCGGTACTCCTTGGTGTGTCGTGGGCGTCGACCCTCGGGCGGTACGAATGCTTCCTCGTTGCGAGAATACGATTCTCTGTGGTCGGCAGCAATGACTCCGATCATCCGGAAACAACCCAACCGCACAGCCCGGTGAAGAATCCGATGACCGAGGGGTTCCGCGTCCACAAGCCGCGAGATTACGATTCTTGCTACCGGAAGGGAGATTCTTGTGCGCCTGGGATTCATCGGCGCCGGACGCATGGGGCTGCCGATGGTGCAGCGGCTCACGGCGGCCGGGCACGAGGTGAGGGCACTGGGGCGCACGCCCGCGGCGCGAAGCCGCATCGCCCGGGCCGCACCTGGAATCCGCCCCGAAAGCGGCATCCGAGAGGTCGCCGAGAACTCCGAAGCGGTCCTGGTGTGCGTGTTCAGCGACGATCAGGTCCGCGAAGTATGCCTCGCGACGCCCCTGCTCGACGCCCTGGCGCCGGACGCGGTCGTCGTCGTGCACACCACCGGCAGCCCCGCCACGGTCGAGGCGATCGCCGCCCAAGGTGCCAGGGTGGTGGACGCCCCCGTGAGCGGCGGCCCGCACGACATCGCGGCAGGACGCCTCACGCTCTTCTCCGGCGGCGCGGACGGCGCCGTACGCCACGTACTGCCCGCGCTGGGGGCGTACGCGGATCCGGTGCTGCACGTGGGGCCGCTCGGCTCGGGACAGCGCGTGAAGCTGCTCAACAACGCTCTGTTCGCCGCCCAGTTGGGCCTGCTCGGCGAGACCGTACGGCTCGCGGCGGCGCTCGGGTTGGACGAGACGGCACTGCTCACCGCCCTGCCGCACGCAAGCGCCGAGAGCCGCGTGGCCAGGGCGGCGGCCGCCAGGGGTTCGGTGGCGGCGTTCACCGACTCGGTGCGCTCCTTCCTCGAGAAGGACATCACGGTCGTACGAGAGGTAGCGGCCGGACTCGGCACCGATCTGGGCCTGTTGGAGGTGGCCATCCGTACGACTCACAGCAAGCAGTCACTACGACACCAAGGGGACACCGCTCATGGGACGTGTTGAGGGCAAGGTCGCGTTCATCACCGGAGCGGCCCGCGGCCAGGGCCGCAACCACGCCGTGCGGCTCGCCGAAGAGGGCGCCGACATCATCGCCGTGGACCTGTGCCGCGACTACGAGACCGTCGGCTACAAGATGGCCACGCCCGACGACCTCAAGGAGACCGTGCGCCTGGTCGAGGCGCAGGGCCGCCGGGTCGTCGCGCTCCAGTCGGACGTGCGCAGCATGGCCGAGATGCGCGAGGCCGTGCAGCGCGGGGTGGCCGAGCTGGGCGGACTCGACATCGTGGTCGCCCAGGCCGGTATCGCGCCGCTGCGCGGGGAGCCGAAGCTCCAGGCCTGGTGCGACGCCGTCGACGTCGACCTCATCGGCACGATCAACGCCATCCAGGCCGCCCTGCCCCAGCTGCGCGAGGGCGCCTCCGTCATCGCCACCGGCTCGACCGCGGCCCTGATGGACCACGGCATCGTCGCCGAGCCGGGATCGAATCCGGGCGGCGCCGGCTATGCGTTCGCCAAGCGGGCGCTGTCGGAGTACATCCACGAACTCGCCCGCAACCTGGCCCCCTTGAAGCAGCGGGCCAATGTGGTCCACCCGACGAACTGCGACACTCCGATGCTGCAGAGCGAGCCCATGTACCGCTCGTTCCGCCCGGATCTGGAGAACCCCACGCGGGCGGACGCCGAGCCCTCCTTCGCGGTGCAGCAGGCGATGCCCGTCCCGTACGTGGAGCCGCTCGACATCAGCAACGCGGTGCTGTTCCTCGCCTCCGACGAGGCCCGGTACATCACCGGCACGCAGCTGCGCGTGGACGCCGGCGGCTACCTCAAGTGGCACGACTGGCGCCGCTGACCCGTGGCCCGCCCCGCACCCGTACGACACCCATGTACCCGTACGAAAGGAGAGAGGCCGTGAAGGTGCGCGTGGATCCCGAGCGCTGCCAGGGCCACACCCTGTGCGCCATGGTCGCGCCCGAGGTATTCCGGCTCGACGAGGTGGACGGCCACTCGTCGGCCGTCCACGAGGACGTACCGGCCGACCAGGAGGAGACGGCGAGCGAGGCCGCGCACTCCTGCCCCGAGCGCGCCATCACGGTATGGGGGGACCGATGAGCGGGGAACGCGAGGAACGGAAGCAGCCCGTCTACGCCTTCGACCGCCACGCCCCGGGCTACCGCGAGCGGTTCGAGGCGATCACCGAGGAGATGCAGAGCCGCTGTCCGGTGGCCTGGTCCGACACCCACGGCGGGCACTGGGTGGTCAGCGGCAACAACGAACTGTTCGAGATCGCACGGGCGGCCGAGCATCTCTCCAACGACCATGACGTCACGGGCGACGGCACCGGCTACCAGGGGATCAGCATTCCCGCCCCGACACGTGCCCGGGGGTTTCGCGGCGGCTTCCTGGAGATGGACCCGCCCGAGCAGCGCCACTACCGCCAGGCCCTCAACCCGTACCTCTCCCCCGCCGCCGTCCAGCGCTGGATCCCCTTCCTCGACGAGGTGGTGCGCGCCTGCCTGGACGAGCACATCGAGCAGGGCCGAATCGACCTGATCGACGACCTGGCCAACGTCGTGCCGGCGGTGCTCACGCTCGCCATGCTGGGCATTCCGCTCAAACACTGGACCATCTACAACGAGCCCGCCCACGCCGGCGTCTACACGCCGCCCGACTCCCCGGACATGCCGCGGGTCATCGAACTGCACATGGCGATGATGCGGGACATCGCGCAGCAGATCGCGTCCGTACGCGAGCAGCCGCGACCGGGCCTGATCGACGCCCTGGTGAAGGCGGAGATCAACGGCAGGAAGCCCGACGAGATGGAACTCATCGGCGTGGTCGCCCTGTTGATCGGCGGCGGCTTCGACACGACGACCGCACTGACCGCCCACGCGCTGGAGTGGCTGTCACAGAACCCGAAGGAACGCGAGCGGCTCAGCGCCGAGCGCGCGACGCTGCTCGACCCGGCGACCGAGGAATTCCTGCGCTTCTACACACCGGCGGTCGGGGACGGCCGCACCGTCTCGCAGGATTGTGCGCTGGCGGGCACCGAGTTCAAGGAGGGCGACCGGGTGTGGCTGTCCTGGTCGATGGCCAACCGCGACCCGGCCCAGTTCCCCGACCCGCACCACATCGACCTGGCCCGCAAGCACAACCGGCACAACAGCTTCGGCCTCGGCATCCACCGCTGCATCGGATCGAACGTGGCCCGGACGGTGTTCAAGCGGATGCTGCTCGCCGTGCTCGACCGCATGCCCGACTACGTATGCGACCCGGACGGCACCGTGCACTACGAGACCATCGGGGTCATCAACGGGATGCGGCATCTGCCCGCCACCTTCGCACCGGGCGAGCGGCTCGGTCCGGGGCTCGACGAGACCCTGGACAGGCTGCAGAAGGCGTGCGACGAGCAACGGCTCGCGGAGCCGGTCACCGTACGCAAGTCCCGTGCGAAACTGGGCGGTTGAGGCCCGTGCCCGGGGAGAACGGCGAGGGCGTGCGTCCACTGCCCTCACTCACCGACGACTCCGCGTTCTTCTGGACGTCCGGAGCGGACGGACGGCTGCGCTTCCAGAAGTGCCGCGCGTGTGCCGCACTCATCCATCCGCCGCAGCCCGTGTGCTCGTACTGCCGCAGTCATGACACCCGCGTCACGGCGGTCTCGGGGTACGGCACGCTGGTCGGCTTCACCGTCAACTGGCGCTTCGGCCTGCCGGGCCTGCCCGCCCCGTACGTCGTGGCGCAGGTGGCGATCGAGGAGGATCCGCGCGTCCGGCTGACCACGAACGCGATCCGGTGCGATCCGCAGGACCTGACGCTCGGGATGCGGATGGAGGTCGTCTTCGAGCAGGTCGAGGATGTGTGGCTGCCGCTGTTCCGGCCTGTCCCGGAGCAGGGCGAGCCCACCGAACTGCCCGCCGACGAGACAGGCCCCGCCGAGATCACCCGGCTGATCCGGCCGCCGGTCCGGACTGCGCGCAAGTTCGAGGAACAGGCGGCGCTCACCGGGGCCGGTGCCTCGCGGATCGGGCGCCGTCTCATGGTGCCGCCGCTGGCCCTGACCGTCGAGGCCTGCGAACAGGCGGTCGCGGACGCCGGGTTGACGCTCGACGACATCGACGGGCTCGCCACCTACCCTGGCGCAGGACCGTTCGGCGGCTTCGGGGAGGGCGGGATCACGGCCCTCGAATCAGCGCTGCGGATCCGCCCCACCTGGCACAACGGCGGTGGTGAGACCTTCGGCCCGGGCGGTTCGCTGATCGCGGCGATGCTGGCGGTGGTGGGCGGGCTCGCCCGGCATGTGCTGTGCTTCCGTACGGTGTGGGAGGCCACGCACGGCGCACTCGTGCGCCAGGGCCGTCTGACGGCGGCGCTTCCCGCCAGGGTGGAGGGAACGGCCGCGTGGCGGATGCCGTTCGGCGCCACCTCCGCCGCGCACCTACTGGCGCAGAACGCCCAGCGCCATATGCACCGTTACGGCACGACCCGGGAGACGCTCGGCTGGATCGCCCTCAACCAGCGCGCGAACGCCGCGCTCAACCCTGCGGCGGTCTACCGCGATCCGATGACCATGGACGACTACCTCACGGCCCGTCCCGTCACCAGCCCTTTCGGTCTCTACGATTGCGACGTGCCGTGCGACGGCGCGGTCGCCGTCGTGGTCTCCGCCGTCGACGCTGCCCGCGAGCTGCCCAGGCCGCCCGTCCTCGTCGAGGCGGTCGGTACGCAGATCGTCGAGCGCCTCGACTGGGACCAGTCCACCTCCACCCACGAGCCGCAGGTCCTGGGGCAGGCGGCCCATCTGTGGACCCGTACGGATCTGCGTCCGGAGGACGTGGACGTGGCGCTGCTCTACGACGGCTTCACCTTCAACTGCCTGTCCTGGATCGAGGCTCTCGGCTTCTGCGGCATCGGCGAGGCGAAGGACTTCCTCGACGGCGGCAAGAACATCGCCCGAGACGGGATCCTGCCGCTCAACACACACGGCGGCCAGCTTTCGCACGGCCGCACCCACGGCATGGGCCTCGTCCACGAGGCGGTCACCCAACTGCGCGGCGAGGGCGGAGCGCGGCAGGTCGCGAACGCCCGGGTGGCCGTGGTGAGTTCGGGTGGACTCACCCCCAGCGGCGTACTTCTGTTGAGGACGGACACGTGACCCCTTGCGACACCGAGTCCCCCGCGCAGCCTCACGGGGACGTCGTCGACGCCGACGGCGTCCCCCTGTCGGCGCTGGTGTGCGAGGTCCCCCGGCCGCGGGCCGTGGTGCTCGCCCTGCACGGCGGTGGCACCACCGCGACGTACTTCGACTGTCCCGGCCGTCCCGACCTGTCCTTGCTGCGCCTGGGCGCCGCGCTCGGGTTCACGGTCATCGCGCTCGACCGGCCCGGATACGGAGCTTCGGAGGCGTACGCCGAGAAGGTCCGCGATCCGGCGCGCCGCGTGGACCTGGGCTTCGCGGCCCTCGAGGCGCTCCTCGCGCATCGGCCCGGCGGCGCCGGAGTCTTCCTGCTCGCGCACTCGGCCGGCTGCGAACTGGCCATGCGGATGGCAGCGGACGAGCGCGGCCGTGACCTCATCGGCCTGGAGATCGCGGGTACCGGCCTCGAACACAACCGGTCCGCCGTCGACACGCTCGACACGGCTGAGCGCGACGCCGGCGGACGGCCCCTGCGCCCGCGCGGGTTGCGCGCGGTGCTGTGGGGTCCCAGCCGGCTGTACGCCCCCGAGGTGTACGACGACGCGGCGATTGCGGGACCGTCCCCGCTCTACGAGGCGGAAGCGCGCCACTGGGTGGACCAGTTCCCTCAGCTGGCTGCCCTGGTCGGGGTGCCGGTCCAGGTGAGCCTCGGTGACCACGAGACGGTGTGGCGCTCGGGGCCCGCCGAACTCGACCGCCTCGCGGACCTGTTCACCGGTTCGCCTCGCGCCCGCCGGCACGAACAGGCGGGCGCGGGCCACAACTTGAGCCTTGGGCTCACCGCTCGCGCCTACCACCTGCGGGTGTTGTCGTTCGCGGAGGAGTGCGCGGTGCTGCGCGAGTCGGAAGAAGGACGACGATGACCGGGGCCGAGTCGACAGCGGTGCTGCTGCTGCGGGTGGTCCTCGGCGTCACGATGATCGTCCATGGCCTCAACCACTGGCGGGGCGGCGGGAGGATCGCCGGGACGGCCCGCTGGTTCACCGGGCTCGGGCTGCGGCACGGGCGGTTGCAGGCCTGGCTGAGCGTGGTCACCGAGGTGGGCGCAGGGGCCCTGCTCGTGCTCGGGTTGCTCACGCCGCTGGCCGGCGCGGCCGTGATGTCGGTGATGCTCGTCGCCGGGTTGCTCGCGCACCGCCGCAACGGCTTCTTCGTGTTCAAGGACGGATACGAGTATGTACTCGTACTCGCCGTGGCCTGCGTGGCGCTGGCGATGCTCGGCCCCGGAGACGTGTCGCTGGACGCCGCGGCCGGGATCGACATCGACGGCTGGGCGGGCGGGGGGCTCGCGGCGGGGATCGGAGCGGCGGGGACGGCGGGGCTGCTCGCGACCTTCTGGCGGCCGGGCACACAGGTGCCGGAGGCGACAGCCGGGGAGGCAGCTGATGGGCCACTGGGCGAGGCACCGAATGGGCCACGCGCCAAGACACCCCATGCGACTCCCGCCAAGACACCCGATACGCCCCGGGCCGAGACACCGCAAGAGTCACCCGACGAAGGGCAGGAACCATCGTGACGCACGTCGGATTCATCGGTCTGGGCAGCCAGGGCGCCCCCATGGCCCGCCGCATCATCGACGCCGGTTATCCCACGACGTTGTGGGCGCGCCGCTCGGCGACGCTCGCACCGTTCGCGGACACCCCGGCGAAAAGGGCCGCATCGCCCGTCGAACTCGCCGCCGACTGCGACCTGGTGTGCGTGTGCGTCGTCGACGACGCCGACGTGGAGCACGTGATCCTCGGCGAGCACGGGGTACTGGCCGGACTCCGCAAGGGCGGGGTGATCGCGGTGCACAGCACGGTCCATCCCGACACCTGCCGCCGCCTGGCGGAACAGGCGCGTACGCACGGTGTCGAGGTGATCGACGCACCGGTCAGCGGCGGCGGACCGGCCGCCGAGGCAGGCAGGCTCCTCGTCATGGTGGGCGGGCAGAATCCGACGTTCGCGCTCTGCCGCCCGGTGTTCGAGACCTTCGGCGATCCGGTGGTCCATGTCGGTCCGCTGGGTTCGGGACAAACGGCGAAACTGCTCAACAACGCACTGTTCACGGCCCACTTGGCCACGGCCGCCGACACGCTCGCGCTCGGGAACGAGCTGGGCCTGGACGCGGGTCGGCTCGCGGAGGTGCTCGGCCATGGCAGCGGCGCGAGCTTCGCGCTAGGACGGGTGGCCGCGGCGGGCGGCACCCTGACGGCGCTGGCGGGCCGCGCCGGCCCGTTGCTACGCAAGGACGTCCGGCTCCTGGCACAGCTCGTCGGGCGAGTCGAAAGCGCCACGTTCACGGCCGCCGACGACGCCTTGGGCCGCATGGAACATCCTCGTTGACATCGAAAGGCAGTACGTCATGCACGAACCCTCTTTGGTCTCCGCTGAGTTGAGGTGTCAACACTCCGGCTCGGTCCTCACCCTCCGCCTGTCCGGCCGGGCGACACCCGTGCCCCATCGGGCGATCGGCGCGGCGCTCGAGTCCGCCGAGGCCGATCCTTAAGTGCGTGCCCTGCTGCTCGCCGACTGCACGGAGTCGGACCCCGGCAACCTGGTGACCGAGGCCGACCACGACGACGCCCGGACGGCCGCGTATCTCCGACTGCTCGCGGGCCGTACACCGTTGCCGGTAGTCGGAACCGCGACGGGCATCTTCTCGGGCCGCGGTCTGTGATTCCCGTACAAGGCGGGGCCCGTCGTGGCGCACGGATACCGATGGGTGCCGCACTGGAAACCTGCTGCTGACCGGAGACCCGGTCGACGCGCAGCGCGCCTTCGAACTCGGCCTCGTCAACCGCGTCGTATCGCCCGACGCCGTGGAGTCGACGGGGTTCACGCCGGCCGCGCGGATCGCCGAAGGCTCCGTCCACGGACTTGCCGCCAAGGTTCTCGTACGCCTCGCCGCCACCGCCCCTTCACTGGAGGCGGCCCGGCGCGAGGCCCGGCGGGAGCGTGGGGGCCACTCCTGAGCGGGACCCCGATTCACGTCGGGACTCTGGAGTTCCTTCCATGCGGGTATTAGATTTCCCATTTGGAGAATTGCATTTTCATCGAGTACACGACGCAGGAGGCGGGATGCCTGTCCACGGAAACGATCCAGGCGAGCCGGGCCGCGCACGGCGACGCCTGTTGATCGACGGACGACTCGTCGACACCAAGGAGCACTTCGAGAGCCTCAACCCGGCCACCGGCGCCGTACTCGGCCATGCGCCCGACGCCACACCCGCCGACGCCGAGGCCGCGATATCCGCCGCACACCGCGCGTTCCCCACCACCGACTGGGCCACGGACCGGGACCTGCGCATCCGCTGCCTCGACCAGCTGCACCAGGCTCTGCTCGACCAGGTGGAGGAGCTGCGCGAGCTGACCATCGCCGAGGCCGGTGCCACGCGCATGCTTACCCATGGCGCTCAACTCGAGGATCCCATCGGCATCGTGCGCTACTACGCGGACCTGTTGCGCACCTACTCCTTCACCGAGGACCTGGGCGAGGTCGAGAAGCACGGTCAGCGCCACCACCGCTGGCTGGAGAAGGAGGCGGTGGGCGTGGTGGCGGCGATCCTGCCGTACAACTACCCCAACCAGCTGGCCCTCGCCAAGCTCGCCCCCGCCCTCGCGGCCGGCTGCACGATCGTCCTCAAGGCCGCGCCCGACACCCCGCTGATCACCCTGGCGCTCGGCGAGTTGATCGCCGAGCACACTGACATCCCGCCCGGCGTGGTCAACGTCCTGTCCTCGTCCCGCGCGGACGTCGGTGAGGTGCTCACCACGCACGCGGACGTCGACGCGGTCAGCTTCACCGGATCCACCGTGACCGGCCGCCGCATCATGGCCGCGGCAAGTGAGACGGTGAAGAAGGTCTTCCTCGAGCTCGGTGGCAAGTCCGCGATGGTGGTCCTGGACGACGCCGACGTTGCGGTGAGCGCCCAGTTCGCCGCGTACATGATCTGCGTGAACGCGGGCCAGGGCTGCGCGCTGACCTCCCGTCTCCTTGTTCCGCGCTCCCGCCACGACGAGATCGTCGAACTGGTCGCGGGCCACTTCGCCCGTATCCGCCCCGGCGATCCGTCGCATCCGAAGACGTATCTGGGCCCGCTGATCAGCGCCAAACAGCGCGACAAGGTGGACGGCATGGTGCAGCGGGCCGTCGCCGACGGCGCGAAGCTCATCACCGGCGGCGAACGCGTCGACCCCGGCTTCTTCTACGCGCCGACGCTGCTCGCCCGGGTCGACCCGGACAGCGAGATCGCGCAGGAGGAGGTGTTCGGACCGGTGCTCGCCGTCATCCCGTACGACGACACCCAGGGCGACGACGACGCCGTACGGATCGCGAACAACTCGGTGTACGGCCTGTCGGGCGCCGTGCACAGCCGCGATCAGGAGCGGGCGGTGCGGGTGGCGCGCCGCATCCGCAGCGGCACGTTCAGCATCAACGGCGGCAACTACTTCCACCCGGACGTGCCCTTCGGCGGCTACCGGCAGTCCGGCATCGGCCGCGAGAGCGGAGTGGCGGGCATGGAGGAGTTCCTGGAGACCAAGGCGTTCGGCGCGCCCGTGGTAGCGGGGGTGGACGCATGAGCGCCACAGGACCCCTCGAAGGGATCCGAGTCGTCGAAGTCGCCATGTACGGCTTCGTTCCGTCCGCGGGGGCGGTGCTCTCCGACTGGGGCGCCGATGTCGTCAAGGTCGAGCACGCGGTGACCGGCGACCCGCAGCGCGGACTGCGCCAGACCGGCGCGATGCGCGTCGAGGGCGACCCGAACCCGAACATCGAACACGCCAACCGCGGCAAGCGCAGCATCGGTCTCGACATCGCGCGCCCTGAGGGCATGGATGTGCTGCGCCAGCTCATCGCACGCGCCGACGTGTTCCTCACGAGTCTGCTGCCCGCCGCCCGCCGCAAGCTCGGCATCGAGGTGGCCGACGTACGCGCGATCAACCCGGGCATCGTGTACGCGCGAGGCAGCGCACTGGGCCCGCGCGGCCCGGAGGCCGAGCGCGGCGGCTACGACATGACGGCCTTCTGGGCCCGTGCGTCCACGGCAGCGAGCATCACCCCGGCCGGCATGGAGGGCATCGTCTCCGCGCCGGTGCCCGCGTACGGGGACACCATCTCGGGCACGAACCTGGCCGGCGGCATCGCGGCAGCGCTGCTCAAGCGTGAGCGGACGGGCGAACCCTCGGTCGTGGACGTGTCGTTGCTCGGCAGCGGGGTGTGGGCGATGGGCCACGGCATCGCTCTGTCCCTGCACCTGAAGCAGGCATGGGAGATGGCACCGCCGGGCGTGCACAGCTCACCGGTCAACCCGCTGACTGGCCTGTACCGCACGGCCGACGACCGCTACCTGTCCCTGGTGATGCTGCAGCCCGCGAAGTACTGGGCTGAGATGTGCCGCCATATCGACCGTCCCGAGCTGGCCGACGATCCGCGCTTCGCCACGTCCCAGACCATCGCCGAGCACACGACCGAGGCTGTGGCACTCCTGCGAGAGGTCATCGCGACGCGCACCCTGGCCGAGTGGTCCGAACGGTTCGCCACCTTGACCGGGCCCTGGGCACCGGTCCAGGACTCACTCCAGGTCGGCGACGACGCACAAGTACGGGCGAACGAGTACCTCGTACAGGCAGGCGAGCTCCAACTCGCCTCGAATCCCGTGCAGTTCGACGTCGCGGCCCCCGCACTGCGCCCGGCCCCGGAGTTCGCCGCACAGACGGAGGAGATCCTGCTCGAACTGGGTCTGGACTGGGAGCAGATCGCCGCGCTCAAGGAGGCTTCGGCGGTCACGTGAGACCGCGCAGGGACGCGCTCCCGACCAAAAATCCGGGAGCGCTCTCGGAACACCGCCATGATGGAAGCCCTGGTAGAGCTACCGCGCATCACTGCCTCGGCGACCTTCCGGGCCTCCGCCTTGTCGTACGACGGGCCCGGCCGCCGGCGGACGGCGGTTCGCTGCCGCTTGGCTCGCGGCTCGGTGCACGCAGGTGGTCCTGGGGAACTGTAACGGCGGCTCCAACCAGCGGTGGACCCTGGGTAATGCTGCCAAACCGGCCTTGCGGACTGTTGAAGCCGACGTGCCGGCCCCCGGCATTTCGGACGTCGACGGCGTTCCTCGCCGCCGACCATCTGCTTCGGAGTGCCCCATCTGCCGCGATCGCAGTAGACGCAAGTGTCTGCGTACGGCCAACGACGAGAGACCGGAGAAATGCGAGCGTGAGTGTGGACCGTGATCGGCGGCCCACACTCACTGCAATTCCTGGAAAGGCTCGTCGATGTCTCCTCTTGCCCGCTGGTGCCACCGGCACCGGCTCGCCGTCGTCCTGGCCTGGGTGGGCCTGTTGCTCGCCCTGGGCGCAGGAGTCGCTCTCGAACAGGTCGACGGCGTCGCCAGTGCCACTGCGGCTCCCATGAAGGAGGGACAGACGGTCGGTGTCGTCACCGTCGTCCCGGCGACCTCTCCGCAGTCGGCGGCCACCTCCGACCTGATCCAATCCCCCTCATTCACGAGGGGGAGGAAGTCAAGCTGTGTCGGTTCCTTCCATCATGGGATGTGCGGGGTTGGGGATGTAGGCAGATCAGTTGGGCTGGACGCCCACCGTCAGGACTGATGCGTCCGCGTGGCGGGCCGCCTGCACCGTGAAGAAGCCGGCCTCGACTTTGCCACGGGCCTCGGAGGCGAGCAGCACACCGAGCCGCCGGATCAGGTCCTCGTCGAAGGAAGCGGCGAGCGCAGTGGGCGAAGGCAGGCTCGCGGACGTGCCGGCCGCGTCGAAGGACGTCCCGCGCACCCCGGCCGGGCCGTCTGACACCGTGGATGCGGCGCAGTCCTTCGGCAGGTTCGGGGTGGGTGGTCCACAGGGACTCCCCGGTGAGGAGATGGACTTTGGCCTCCAAGGAGAGTCGGCTGACGGCTGCGTCGAGCCGCGCCTCGAAAGGGGTGTCGGAGGGGCGGTTCATGGTGTTCCCTCAGTTGCAAGGACGCGGGGTGGAACCTGGCCCGGGCAGGCGTGCGTCCTGGGCCGGTTCGGTGAAGTCCGGTGCGGATCGGCAACGCTCGAACGGGGTGCCGGGCCGTGTCGATGTGCGGCTGCGCCGAGTGGGAGCGGCCATCTGCGATGGGCCGGCGGACATCCGCCGGCCCATCGCTGCTGCTTTCAGCAGAGCGCTCAGTTGCCCCACTCCGCGTTGACGGCCTCCAGCAGCCGCGTCAGTTCGGTCTTCGGAAGCGATGCCCCGCCACTGAGCGAGCGGACCCGGCCCACCGGGATGCGCAGGCCCGACTTCTTCGCGTCGATGCCCAGTTCCTTGGAAGCGGTGCTCTGCGCCGGTCCCGCACCCCGGTGCACGGCCGCGGCCAGAACTCGCGCCGCCACCGGATGGGCGAGCAGTTCCCCGATGGTGGAGTTCTCGGTGAATGGACGCCGGACGGTGTCGGCCTCGACCTCTGTCTCCTTCGACAGCCGCAGGTCTCGGCTCGACGCGCCGGCGTGGAAGGTGTACCTGCCTCCCTCCACGACCCAGCGGTGCAGCGAGATGTTCCAGTAGGCGAGTTCGTCACGGACTCGCCAGCCTCCACCCGGCGCAATGCCGCCGGATCGTCACCTTCGCAGCGAAGCAGCCCTGCGGAGCCCGCCTCGATCGACCCGCCGGTCATGCCGGTCAGGACCTGCCTCCGCTGACCCCGGACATCGCCACCGTTCAGCAAGAACTGCTCGACCTGCTGAAAGGCACCGCCCCGGCTGACAATCAGACGTTCTTTGCCGATCTGAATCTCGTGGCCACCGTCATCTCAGCAGCATGGCCGCACCACACCGAAGTGGCCGCGCCCACCGATCTGTTCGACGCCTTCAGCAAGCACCAAGACACGCAACAAGAGCTCGTCAAGAGCCGAGAACCCCAGCTCAAGGGCCCGCCTCGGCTCGACGCGTACTGGAGGATCGCTCGCCAGTCCGCGCCAGCCACGGCCGCCCTGCTGACCATGGCCAGACACTCCGTGCGCCTGCCGGCCGGTCACCTCGGAAAGCAACTCACCGAACTGCTGGGGAACGCCCCAAGCCGGAATCACCCACGCTGGGGCGGCGTCTTGGAGGCGATCTCGGTCCAACGTTGCTCGACCCAGATCCGCCTCTTGTTGCGGGGCCACCTTGCCGACCGCCCGACCAGGCCGCTCCGCAATCACGGCGGGTGACCAACACGAGCGCGGGCTCGCAAACTTCGGCTTGCCAGACTCGCAAACTATCGCGCACCACCGAGCCCCCGACCAGGCCCTCCTGCGAGGCCAGTCGCAAACAACGGTGCTCCGTCACAATCATGAGCATAGAATCAAAAAAATGTTCGATGAGCTGCCGCCCGACCTGGAACGCCTCCAGGCTCTGAGGGTGTGGCACGCCATGTGGCTGCAGCGCATCGACGCAAAGATCGCAGCCGTTCGGAAGCGGCAGGCCGAACAGGAACACGGCCGGCGCACTCGACCGCGGCCGGCGGATTGGGTCGTTCAGCTCGGCATCGGCGCGGGACGCCCGCCCGTCCAGATCCACACCGGCGACTGCTACATGAAAGGCACCCGCCTGCGCCCCGTCGACCGCAACGAAGCCCGCAGCCTGCTCACCGCAGGGCTGCACGCCTGCACTCACTGCCAGCCCGACGTCCAACTCCACATCCTCGACTTAGTGGTCGGCTCTGGAAGTCCTTCGGGGGTTGACCTCGGGGCGGCGCGTCTGTCGAGTGTCGCCGAACTCCTGGCTGGCACAGCCGTTGACGAGGGCTGCTACCGCCATCCGGATGGCCACCGCCATCACCGACCGTCTGGCTGGCCGCGGGCCCGACGTCATCACTCCCCCGCCAGCGGACCGCGCGTCCACCAGGTCATTTTCAACGGACGCACCCGGAGGTGTGCGTCAAACCAAACGGGGCGTTGGCCTCAGTCCGGGCGAGGGAACATGCGCTCGACGGCGGTCACCAGTGCGGCGCGGCGCGCGGTGATAGAGGGATCCACGGCCTGGTCTGCGGCAGCGGCGGCGATTTCGGGCTGACCTGCCCAGGTCATGGCGATCTGGTTGATCAGGGCGAGGACGTCGACCGGGTCCCAGGCCGGGTCGAGCAGCCCGATGCGCTGAGCGTCGCGGAGTTTGTCGAGCTTGCCGACGATCGTGGCCTGGAGGGGGCTGGTGGTGTTGTCTGCGGACTCGGCCAGTTCCAGGCGGCCCCACGTGATCAGACGGTAGTGGTCCGGACGAGCCGCGAAGTGGTCGAAGAGGATGCCGGCATAACCGGGCAGGTCGGCCGGATCCAGCTGAGTCGCCTCGACGAGTGCGGTCGTCTCGCGTTCGGCGACGTGCGCGTAAAGGGCTTCCTTGCTGCGGAAGTATGCGTAGACACGTTCCTTGCTCGTCCTGGCCTGCTTGGCGATGCGGTCCACGCGGGCGCCAGCGATCCCGTGCCGGGCGAACTCCTCCTTGGCTGCGGCGACGATCCGCTGGCGCGTGGAGTCGGTGGACTCGCTCGAGGTGGCGGCGTCCGGGGTCCGGCCAGGGCTGGTGGAACGAGGCATGAGCCCAGGATAGGCGACCGAACCGTTCGGTTTTGCACGGCACTCGGACAGGCGTAGGGTCATACCGAACAGTTTGGTTTGGTCGGCTATGGGCTGCCGACATGACACGAGGAGCGATCTCATGCAGCACCGCACCCTGGGACAGCAGGGACTGCGCGTCTCCGCGCTCGGACTGGGCGTGATGGGGATGTCCCTGGCCTACGGCCCCTCGAACGACGAGGACGGCATCTCCACCATTCACCGCGCCCACGAACTCGGAGTCGACTTCTTCGACACCGCCGAGCTGTACGGCCAAGGCACCGGCAGCAACGAGACGCTGCTCGGCAACGCAGTCAACGACTTCCGCGACGAGGTCGTCCTGGCCACCAAGTTCGGCTTCGACATGGCCAGCAAGACGCTGGGGAGCGGCGTCAACAGCCGCCCGGAGAACATCCGCGAGGTCGCCGAGAACAGCCTGCGCTACCTCCAGACCGACCGCATCGACCTCTTCTACCAACACATCTCCGACCCCGACGTACCGGCCGAGGAGGTCGCCGGCACTGTCGGTGGCCTGATCACCGAAGGCAAAGTGCAGTACTTCGGCCTGAGTAACGTCGGCCCGCAGTACATCCGCCGCGCCCACGCCGTCACCCCGGTCACAGCCCTTCAGTACGAGTACTCGATCTTCGAACGCGAGGTAGAGGACGAGATCCTGCCGGTCCTGCGGGAGTTGGGGATCGGCCTGGTGCCGTACTCGCCGCTCGGCCGCGGCTTCCTCTCCGGTGTGGTCAAGCCCGCCGACGAGTACCCCGAGGACGACATGCGCCGCTGGGACGAGCGCTGGCAGGGCGAGAACTACGCCTACAACCTGAACGCCGCCGAGCAGCTCCGAAAGCTCGCCGCCACCAAGGGCATCACCCCCGCCCAGCTCGCCCTGGCATGGCTGCTCGCCCAGGGCGAGGACGTCGTCCCGATCCCGGGCACACGCAGCGCTACACGTCTGGAGGAGAACGTCGGCGCCACCGACGTAGAACTCACCGAGGCCGACCTGGCCCGTATCCGGGAGGTCCTCCCCCAGGGCTCCGCAGGCAGCCGCTACCCGGCCTCGGTTATGGCCGGCTTCCGCACCGACTGACAGCCCGTACTCCAAGTTCGGCGGTCCCGGGCAAGCGGCGGCGAGCAGAGGCAGCGTGTCCTCCCGGGCGGGGCTATGACCGGGAGGACACGCCGACGCGCGCACCAGCCACAGCGCGCCCTGGTCATCCTCGGGGCCAACCATTGACGGAAGAACCGGCGGGGTTCCGGCGATGCGACAAGCAGGCCTTCCCAGAATGCGGGCGGTAAAAAACCACTTCTACAGATTGGCCTGCCTGTCTTGTCTGTTGCCCGAGCCCGTGCGATAGCCCCGACCCCCGCCGAGCGCAAGCGGCTGAAGAGGATGGCCTACGGTCAAAAGACCGAGCACCGGTTGCGTATGCGGGCTCAAGTGGTCCTGCCACGCGGCGCGTGGGCGCTCCAACGCGCGCATCGCCCGTGAGACCGGATTACACCTGGACACCGTGCGGACCTGGCGAAACCGATTCGCTGCGCTGGGACTCACTGGGCTAGCCGACCGCAAGCGCTCCGGTCGTCCGCCCCGCTTCACCGCCTTGCAGGTCGCTCAGGTCAAGGCCCTGGCCTGTCGGCTTCCCTTCGAGGCCGACGCGCCACTGTCACATTGGTCGTGCCCGGAGCTGGCCCGCGAGGCCATGGCGCGAGACGTCACCACGTTCGTGTCGGCCTCCACCGTGCGTCGCTGGCTCGCCCAGGACACCCTCAAGCCCTGGCAGCACCGCTCCTGGATCTTCATCACCGACCCTGACTTCCGCCCCAAGGCCGAGCGCGTGCTGCACCTCTACGCCCGCACCTTCAACGGCAGGCCGCTCGGTGCGGACGAGTACGTCATAAGCGCGGATGAGAAGACCTCCATCCAGGCCCACTGGCGGCGCCCCGGCTGGCGACCACGGCCGGAATGGCGTGGTGACCTGCGTGTATGCAGACCGGGCCCGAGAGCGGACGGGCGGCTCTCGGAGGGGATGTCGGCGGAGTTGTCGGCCCGGTCGGGGGCGGTGTTGTCGCACCGTGACCGTGGTCGGGCCTTCATGGTCCGTCCTCTGGTCGGGGCCGGCTGCTGCGCTTCGTCGTACGCACGGCGCCGGACCAGACGGCGCCGCACCGTACGAGCGGGGAGCGGCTGTGATGACCGATGTGGACGCGGGTGGCGGGACCGGCTGGCGCCTGGCAGTGCTCGCGCAGTACCGGATGGCGACCACTGAACAGATGCACCTGGTAATCGCGCCGGGGGTGCGCATCGAGCAGACCCGGCGCCGGCTGGCCAAGCTACGCAGTGAGGGCCTGGTCGACCGGGTCACCCTGCCGCGGGCCGGGCGGACCCGGGTCTGGCTTCCCACCCAGCACGGCGTGCAGGTCGCCGGTGAGTGGCCGGAGCTGCGGGGGCGGCGGCCGCCGAAGACGGTGGCCGATCCGACCGCCGTGCGGCTGCGGGTCGGCCATGGGCTGACGGTGACCGAGACCGCGCTCGCCTTCCTCCAGGACGCCCGCCACCGCAGCGACCTGTGCCGACCGCTGGACTGGCTCCCCGAGGTCTACCACCCCCTCGTGAACGGCGAGGCCGTCATCCCCGACGCGCTGCTGTACTACCGGCGCGCCAGCGACTCCGACTGGTCGATGCTGCGGGCGTTCGTGGAAGTCGACCGGGCCACCATGGGCCCCGAACGCCTCGCCGCGAAGATCGGCGCGTATGCCCGCCTGCACGCGTACGCACCCGTCGCACGGCGCCGACTGGCGGTCCAGGAGCCGCCGCAGGAGGAATGGCGACAGCACTACCCGCTCTTCCCCCGGGTGCTGTTCGTCCTGGACGGCACCGGCCCGGCCGAGATCGACACCCGCATCAGGGCCCTGCACGCGGCCGCCCGCGACCTGGCGCCGTCCGGCTTCACGACGTCACCGTCCTCGCGGCGCCGCTGGTCGAGCTGCTCCGGGGCGGCCCCGCGGCGCGCGTATGGCGCCCCGTCCACGATCCGGACCAACGAGTCGGCCGGAGCTCCCGGCATCGGTAGGAGCCCCGCACTGGTCTGCGCAACACCCCGCACGCAGACCCGACCATGGACCTGCTGCGGCCTCGTCTTTGAACGACAACGGCGACTTCCCCGAGTACTGGACCCACCATCTCGCCCGCGAACACGGAGGCCTCTATACGTCCCCGACCAGGCCGAATACGACCTGACCACCTGAACGCGACCGTCACTCGGGAGAGCCGCACACATCGCGCAAGGACGAACCGGTGCCGGTGCTACGGTCCCAGTATGTCCAAGGTCGAGATCGACAGCGTCGCCGCCGAGTTCTTCAGTGCGTTCGACAACAGGGGCGGCAAGGCCGCAGATGTGGATCGGGTCCGCCGACTGGTCGTGCCTGGGGGCGTCCTCATCAAGGCAGGGCCGGAGTTCACGGTGTACACCGTGGAGGAATTCATCGAGCCACGCCAACAACTGCTGGCCGAGGGCCGACTGGTGAACTTCAACGAGTGGGAGACTGCGGAGCGTACCGAGACCGTCGGGGCCATCGCATCGCGGTTCAGCGAGTACCGGAAATCCGGGATCCTCGACGGCGTGCCCTTCGAGGGCGGCGGGACGAAGACGATGCAGTTCGTACTCACCCCGGATGGCTGGCGGATCGCTGCGGTCTCCTGGTGCGACCGGCCCTGAGGTCAAAAGCCGCACCGCCGCACGATCTGGAGTACCCCTCCAGGGTCAGCCCGAAGGGGGCAGGCGCAGTTGCATCCAGACCGAGCTGATGTAACCGCCGTTCTTCGTGGCGTACTCCTCAAAGGTGCCCACGTCGGTGAAGCCGAACTTACGGTGCAGAGCCACCGAAGCATCATTGGGAAGTGCGATCCCAGCAAGCGCGACATGGACCGGCTGCGAGCGCAGCGTTTCGATGAGGGTGCGGTACAGCGCCGAACCAATCCCAGCGGCCCGCGCATCGGGATCCACGTAGACGCCCAGTTCAACCGTTTGCTCGAAGGCCGGATGCGTCCGGTAGGGACTACTTGAGGCGCACCCGAGTACCCGATCGCCGGTAGTGGCCACAAACAGCTGGTGCGGGCCCGTGTCGGAGAATCTCTCGAACCACTGCAAGCGGCTCTCTACCGTGACCGGTTGGGTATCGAAAGTGATGATCGAGTGGGTGACGTAGTGGTTGTAGATCCGCACCAGCTCAGGAAGATCATCTTTGCGTCCGGTGCGTACTACCAGCCCGTCAACGGCACGACGCCCGGCCTCGCGGTCTCTTCCTGCCATGGGCCGCATCATGCCATGGTCGTTCTCCCGGATCAGCCCGTCCCTGCAGAAGAGCTACACCCGTGAGTGAGTACGGCAGTTGGCACTTGTGTCGAAGTAAGTGCTCAGATCCAAGGCCCGTGGGTCAGCCGCCGTGGAGGCCCCACTCGTCGAGACCTCCGTAGATGTGCGCTTCGAGGCATTGCGGGGCGTCAAGGCCTACGGCCTCACCCCGGTACACGGCGATGAGGGAGTCCTTGCCCCGCCACCAAGAGTCGGTCACACCCTGTACTTCGGGCACCGGCTCGAATTCGCCGAGATCCAATGCGTCGGCGGCCTTGCGCGTGACCCTTGTGACGGTTGTGGCCCAGCGGCGGACATGAGCGGCGAGCGCCAGGGATTCCACCCATCCGTCAGTGCTGGCATGCAGGGGCGTCCAACGGTAGGCGTCGATACCGAACGCACCGTCGGGGCCGATCGCGAAACTGTAGGCCATGGACACCCGGCAGTCTCCTGCCGGGAACGACCAGCCTTCTGCGGGCATCTCCTCGGGGCAGTCGGCGTCCAGAACGCGCGGACCGCCCTCGTAGAACGGGGCCGGCGGCAGGGCGAGGCCGCCCCAGCGGTCCTGGAAGGCAGTTGCCCGTTCGATCTCCGCAGCGGGGATCCCGTGCTCGATCCACGCGTCGCGGTGTCGCCGGATGTCCTGCCGGCGAACGCGGATGCCCTCCGTCTCGATGAACCGCTGGGCCCTGCGGCTCAGGCCGGCAGGCGCGACCGGGACGGGCGATACGGGCTGGTCAGCCATTACCGCTGCTCGCCGTCTCCGGCGTGGAGCACGGCCGACGCAATCTCCCGCACGCGCTCCAGGCTGATTCCTGTGTGCTGCTCGATGGCGAGGGGGTGGTCGGTGGGCTCCAGCTCGATGAAGGGGCGCTCGCCGACCGGGCGGGTATGGACGCGCGTCTTCAGGTTGAGTGTCGTCGTCGGGTACACCGGAAGATCGGTGGTGAGCCAGCCGAAGTACGGCTTCTCGGCCTCGCGGCCGGGCCTGTCCCACAGATCTGAGGCCCGGGAGAAGCTCTCTCGGCTGAGCGAGACCCAGACGCCCCAGGAGAACACCTCGTCACTGCCAATGACCGGTATCTCGATCAGGCCCTTGACGAAGTAGTGCTGCCCGCGGACCACGCACTGGTGCGTAGAGAGCAAGCAGTCGTCGGCGTCGGCGAAGGCTGGATCCCACACGGCGGGGGCCTCGGCCGTGTAGTTCATCGGCAGCTCAGGGTGGTGGGCCCCGCAGCACGCGCAGGTGAACTCCAAATCACTGGTCATGGGCCCGGAGCCTAGCGACGGACTCCAGACGTACCCGAAGGGGGTTTACCCGGCCACCGCAATGCGCGGCCAACTACCGCGCTCAGGCACAGCTGCTTCCCCGGAGGACAGGCGATGGCAAGCGGCTTCCGTGGCGCCTTGACACTGGAATACCGCAGCTACGGAACAAGTGCACTCCGCCAACACAACTCCGTCGACGCCATCATCGTCCGCATCGTGCTCATACACAGACCGAGGCTCGACATCATTCGGCGGTCTGCAGACCGAGGTCCGGGTTTGACTGGTCAGGGTGGGACCGCCATGAGCGCCTCGGTGCGGCCGGTGCGCCGCATGCCTCAGCGGTGCGATGGTCTACTGCACCGGCCCCTCGCCCAAGCAGCGCCGACAACGCCGCCTGCGTCTGAATATCGAGCCGATCCGCCAGTACCTGGGCGTCTCCGAGTTCGCCGAGCGCATGGTCGTCGACGCCCACGGCCTCGTCCCGCTGCCGGACGGCAGCTCCTTCGACGCCGGCGCGCTGCCTCGTGCTGTCCGACGACCGGCCTGGACACCGTCTTCGACGTCAACCGGCAGGCATCGCCAACCGCACCACCACAACGTCGATGGACCCGCACCGTCCCTGAAATGCATGGTCGCCACGAAGCTGAACTGCCTACGCTCCAACCCATGCGAACCGTCTTCGTGTTTCCCACAGGTGAGCGAGCTGAGACCGTCGCCTCGCTCGACCAGCACCTGCCCGAGCAGCGCAATCCGTGGACTCTGGACGGCAACCTCTACATCGACATCGATGATGAGCAGACCGGCCACCTCTTTTCCGACTGGGATCCCGCGGATGTGGCCATCCTCGATGCGGCCATCGGACATCACCCCACTTGGGCGGTGCAGATCGACATCTCTGGGCGGATCGACGGCACCGCAGAAGTTCAGCAGATGATCGCTCTGCTGCTTGAGCATGGAGGCGTGGCAACGGACGACTACACCCCCCCACCCATGGGCCCTGCCGGAAATCCTGTCTGGAGCAGTGATCGACGGCCTGCGCTTCTTCGACTTTCGCGGCTACCACGAACTCAACCGCGAACGCGGGCGTTTCTGACCCGATCACCTCACCAGCCCTAGGTGCTGTTTCCCGGATCATGTTCGGAGCCAGACCATGAGGGCAGCGAGGGTGACGGTGCCGAGGTAGGTGTAGGCGCGTTTGTCGTAGCGGGTGGCGACGGCCCGGAACCCCTTGAGTCGGTTGATGGTGCGTTCGACAGTGTTGCGCTTCTTGTAGCGCTCGTGGTCGAAGCCAGTGGGCCGGCCGCCCCGGGAACCGCGGTTCTTGCGATGTCTTTGCTGGTCGAGGCGTTCGGGGATGGTGTGCCGGATTCCGCGTCGTCGCAGGTAGCGGCGGTTCTCGCGGCTGGTGTAGGCCTTGTCCGCCAGGACGTGGTCGGGTCGGGTGCGAGGCCGCCCAGCTCCGGTTCGAGGCACCGAGATCTGTTCCATGACGCGCTGGAGCTGGGGGCCGTCGCCGTAGTGGCCGGGTGTCAGGACGAGGGCAAGGGGCCGGCATCGTCCATCCGCGACGAGGTGGACTTTGGTGGTGAGTCCTCCGCGGGAACGCCCCAGGCATTCGCCGAGCGAACCACCTCCTCCAGCCGGACGGTCAGTTTCCGCAGCACCGGATCGACCTGGTTCGTCCCTCGACCGGCCCCCTTTTGAGGGGCGGCGGGCGGCGCCTTCCTCGCACCGGCGGCGTGCTGGTGGGCCCGCACCACGGTGGAGTCCACTGACGCTTCCCAGTCGATGCTGCCCGCGGCGTCCTCGGCAGCCTGGACGCGAGACAGGAGCATCTTCCACGTTCCATCCGCCGACCAGCGGCGATGCCGTTTGTAGACCGTCTCCCACGGCCCGAACCGCTCCGGGAGATCCCGCCACTGCACCCCCGTCCGCACCCGGTACAGCACCCCGTTGATCACCCGCCGGTGATCACTCCAGCGTCCCCCACGCGCACCACCAGGCGGCAAAAACGACTCCAACCGCTCCCACTCCGCATTCGTCAGATCCCCACGACCCATAGCACCAGCCTGACCTCAACACCCCACCGACGTCAGGAGATCCGGGAAACAGCACCTAGTTCAGAGAAGTGCTGTTGACTGAACTAACCGGAGAATATTCGCAGGTCAGAAGCTTTTTCTGTTAGCTACCCGACCTGCGTGCTTAAGACTGGAGATTCAGTCCGGGACCTGGTGCGCTTCACGCCGCCGCAGACCGGTGCGTTGATGCTCCGCGAACGGCTCCTCGCCGCCTTCGATATTCCCCTGCACGGCCTACCAGCACTTCACCGGCAAGGACGAACTCGTCGCCGAGTACCTGCGCCGGTTCGACCCCTCCGTTCTGTCCGGCGTGTTCGACCGCACCGACCTCACGCTCGGGGTCGGTCGCATGTGCGTGCACGCCGCCTTCTGTTCCTTCGGCTGCCGGCTCGGCGATGTCGCAGTCCTCGCAGTACACGCCGCCCATGCCCGCCAGTTGAGGTGAGGTGGCAGCCCACAGCTGGGTGGCCGCGCCCTGGCCGGGCGTCTTGAAGGTGGGATCGGCCGGGTTGCCCTGCTCGTCGATCCAGCCCGCGTCGACCATCTCCGCCTTCGCGAGATGGCGCTGCAGCGGGGTGAGGATGCTGCCCGGATGCACCGCGAACGCCCTGCCCCCGGCGTCGCGGCCCAGCGCGTCTAGCTCGACGGCGAACAGTACGTTGGCCGCCTTCGCTTGCCCGTACGCCTCCCATCGGTCGTAGCCGCGCTCGAAGTGCGGGTCGTCCCAGTGCATGCCCATGCCGTGGGCGCCCGAGGACACGGCGACCACGCGCGCGCCACCGCGGGCGATCGCCGGCCAGAGACGGTTGATCAGCGCGTAGTGACCGAGGTGGTTGGTGGCGAATTGCGCCTCCCAGCCCGGACCGACCCGCGTCTCGGGGCAGGCCATGACCCCAGCGTTGTTGATCACTATGTCGATCGTGCGGCCTGTGGCCAGGAAACGGTCGGCGAAGCCGTGGACGCTTTCGAGGTCGGACAGGTCGAGGTCGTCGGTCGCCACGCCGTCGATGCCCTTGACCGCCTTCTGCGCGGCCGCCCGTCGCCGCGCGGGGACGATGACGCGGGCTCGGCATCGGCCAGTGCGCGGGTCGTCTCCAGACCGAGTCCCGAGTAGCCACCGGTGACGATCGCGGTGCTGCCGGACAGGTCGATCCCGCTCAGAACGTCGTCAGCGGTGCTGCGGGCGCCGAAGCCCGATCCGATCTTGTGCTGGAGTGTCGTCATTACGGAGACGCTAGGTGCTGAACTGCGCTCTGAGGCAAGGCAATTGGGCGGAGATCCTCCGGGTGCGAATTCTCTCGGGGGATAGCTGAGCCGGGAAGACGTCGATTGGCGTGTGGTCGGTGCCGGTGTGCTTCTACCGTGGCGGGGTGGAGGTGGGGCGCCATGGTGTCGTTGCCGGAGGAGCTTCAGGCGCGGGAGGCCGCGGCTCGACAGCGAGTGGAAGAACTCCAGGCCGAGGCTGCGGAGTTGACCGTTCGGCTGGAGAAGGCCCAGGCGGATCTGTCGCGGTTGGAGATCACGCGGGAGACCGTCGCGCAGGTGCTGGCGGAGTTGTCGGCCGCGGAGGCAGCACCAGAAGTAGGGGCGCGCGATGGGCTGGAACCCAAGGAAACGCCGGCGCCGCACGGCATTGGGGTGATGGCGGTGCCGCCGTGGCGGGAGGGCCTGATTGCTCAGGTGTTGCCGGACGTGTACCGGGACATCGTGGAGATCGTCGCTGATGCTCCAGGTCCGTTGCAGGCCAAGCAGATCGTGCCGCGGATCGGGCTGGAGGCCACCACGGCGAAGATCGAGGGACCCGAGGGAAGCTGAAGCGTCTGGTGGAGCGGGGCTGGCTGGACGAGGACGCCCGCCGGGTCAAGTCCCGGTGACCAAGGGGCTCTTCTCCGTAGATTCGAAGGTGCCAACCAAACGAACCGCAAGAAGATCCGAAGAAGAGCCCCAGATGGAACCCTATGACGCCTTATCCGGGCCTGATGCGTATGCCGCCTCCCGTAATGCCTTCGAACGCCTCGTCGCGACGCTGGCCGGTGCCCGGCGCGGGGTATGGCCTATGACGAGCTGGAGGAACTGCTCGAACAGCAAGGGCGCGAGTTGCTGCGGCAGTTGATGCAGGATCACCTTGACCTGCGAGCGAGGACGGAAGAAGCGGCAGTCGGCATCAGCGCAGGGCAGCCGGCGGTGCGCGGACCGGAAGGACAGGTGCGGACCTGGCGGGAGACACACCATCTCCGGCATTCCCGAGTCAACCGTCCGCCGTCGCATCGGCGAGCTCGTCGGCGGCGGCGTCCTGATGTTCGAGGTCGAGGTCGACCCCGGCTCTACAGCCGGCACCTCGACGTGATCTGCTGGCTCGACGTGCACCCCGCCGCGCTCGGTGATGTCGCGAGCGCCCTCGCCTAGGTGCTGTTTCCCGGATCATGTTCGGAGCCAGACCATGAGGGCAGCGAGGGTGACGGTGCCGAGGTAGGTGTAGGCGCGTTTGTCGTAGCGGGTGGCGACGGCCCGGAACCCCTTGAGTCGGTTGATGGTGCGTTCGACAGTGTTGCGCTTCTTGTAGCGCTCGTGGTCGAAGCCAGTGGGCCGGCCGCCCCGGGAACCGCGGTTCTTGCGATGTCTTTGCTGGTCGAGGCGTTCGGGGATGGTGTGCCGGATTCCGCGTCGTCGCAGGTAGCGGCGGTTCTCGCGGCTGGTGTAGGCCTTGTCCGCCAGGACGTGGTCGGGTCGGGTGCGAGGCCGCCCAGCTCCGGTTCGAGGCACCGAGATCTGTTCCATGACGCGCTGGAGCTGGGGGCCGTCGCCGTAGTGGCCGGGTGTCAGGACGAGGGCAAGGGGCCGGCATCGTCCATCCGCGACGAGGTGGACTTTGGTGGTGAGTCCTCCGCGGGAACGCCCCAGGCATTCGCCGAGCGAACCACCTCCTCCAGCCGGACGGTCAGTTTCCGCAGCACCGGATCGACCTGGTTCGTCCCTCGACCGGCCCCCTTTTGAGGGGCGGCGGGCGGCGCCTTCCTCGCACCGGCGGCGTGCTGGTGGGCCCGCACCACGGTGGAGTCCACTGACGCTTCCCAGTCGATGCTGCCCGCGGCGTCCTCGGCAGCCTGGACGCGAGACAGGAGCATCTTCCACGTTCCATCCGCCGACCAGCGGCGATGCCGTTTGTAGACCGTCTCCCACGGCCCGAACCGCTCCGGGAGATCCCGCCACTGCACCCCCGTCCGCACCCGGTACAGCACCCCGTTGATCACCCGCCGGTGATCACTCCAGCGTCCCCCACGCGCACCACCAGGCGGCAAAAACGACTCCAACCGCTCCCACTCCGCATTCGTCAGATCCCCACGACCCATAGCACCAGCCTGACCTCAACACCCCACCGACGTCAGGAGATCCGGGAAACAGCACCTAGCACCCCGAGGTCGCGTTTGCCGCGACGACCGCGGGCGTCACCTGGCATCCTCGCGTTCCTCGAGCTCGCCGACGGCGGCCACCTGCACCGGTACCTCACCGAACGCATCGGCGCGCTCCCCGGCGTGCACCGCGCCGAGACCGAGATCGTCGCGCAGTGGATCAAGCGGGTCGGACCCCTCGTCGCCACCCGAGCCTGAGCGCGGCTTGCTTTCAAGCGCGCTCGAAGCTTTAGCGTCCTGGCCATGACCACGACGAACGAGACGAAGACATGGATCATCACGGGCGCAAGTTCGGGCCTCGGCCTGGCGCTCGCCGAGGCGGCACTCGCGGCCGGCGAGCATGTGATCGGGACCGCGCGACGGGCCGACCGGTTCGACGTGCTCAAGGAGCGGTACGGGGATCGGCTCCTCGCCATCGAGCACGATGTGCGCGACACGGCGGGAGCGGCCGCGGTCGTGCAGCGGGCGCTGGAGGTGTTCGGGCACGTCGACGTGCTCGTCAACAATGCCGGCGCCGGACAGGTCGGCGCCGCCGAAGAGATCACGGATGCCGCGCTGCGGGCCATGCTCGAGCAGCACCTGTTCGGCCCGGCCGCCTATGTGCGTGCCGTGCTGCCCCACCTGCGGGAGCGTCGCTCGGGTGCGATCGTGCAGATGAGCAGCCAGGGCGGGCGGATGTCGTTCCCCGCCGTCGGCAGCTACTCAGCCGGCAAGTTCGCGCTCGAGGGCTGGTCGGAGGCGCTCGCGGGCGAGGTCGCACCGTTCGGCATCCGCGTCCTCATCGTCGAGCCCAGTCGCTTCCGCACCGCGTTCAACGCCGCCGACGTGCTCAACACAGCGCAGCAGCAGAACTCGATCTACGACGAGGCCATCGGTGCCGTGCGCGCGAACATGGCCGAGGCCGACGGCATCCAGGAGGGCGACCCGGCACGCGCCGCCCAGGTGATCCGCGACATGCTCGACACCCCCGACGCGCCGCTCCGGCTCCCGCTCGGTGCCGAGGCGGTTCGCAATCTCACCCGCGTCTACCGTGGTGCGCTCGATGACGTCGAGAAATGGGCGTCTGTGAGCGAGTCGGCAGACTTCCCAGGCATGCCGCCCGCGGTGCGTGCGTTCTGATCGCCGTACGCTGTGGGCCATGGCCACTGAAGCGCTGATCGAACGCATCCTCGCTGCCAGCGACGGGCCGTCCTCGTCGGCGATCGATGCGCTGCACGAGCTGCTCGACGACGCCGCGATCGAGGCTTCGGCGATGCCCAAAAGTGTCGCCGAGGCCGCCCGGCTTGTCGGCCTGTCGACGCACACCCTCCGGTACTACGAGCAGGAGGGACTCGTGCGGCCCGCTCGCAACGCCTCCGGGTACCGCGAGTACTCCGCGTTCGACCTGCGCCGCCTCGTCTTCCTCACCCGGATGCGTCTGTCCGGCATGACCATGACCGACCTCAAGCGCTACATCCTGCTCGTCGAGCAGGGCCCGAGCACCATCCCGGAACGCCGCCGCATCATGCTCGACCAGCAAGACCGAATCACTCGGCAGATCCGTGAGCTCGGCCTGGCGCTGGAGACCACCGAGTACAAAATCCGCGTCTACGACGGACACCCGGAAGGCTGACGCCCGCCCGCTGTCCAACGGGCTGATGTGAGCGTGTTTCATAGGTGTTCGCCTGTGAAGCAACCAGCGCCGGCGGCCTAACCTACGGGCGCGTCGATCTTCTCTGTATTGACGAGCTCGGCTACATGGAACTCGACCGGCGCGGAGCCGAGTTGCTGTTCCAGGTGCTGACGGAGCGGGAAGAGAAGAACAGCGTCGCGATTGCTTCCAACGAGTCGTTTTGGGTGGACGAAGACGTTCACGGATCCGCGGCTCTGCGCGGCCATCGTCGACCGGCTGACCTTCAACGG
The DNA here is from genome assembly GCF_036237295.1 of Streptomyces sp. NBC_01352. Lineage (NCBI taxonomy): Bacteria > Bacillati > Actinomycetota > Actinomycetes > Kitasatosporales > Streptomycetaceae > Streptomyces > Streptomyces sp. NBC_01352. The sequence goes on along the minus strand of NZ_CP108354.1, from coordinate 10,996,821 downwards.
CGCGATCATCCAGACTGGCACCGAGTCCGACCGGCTCGCCCATACGAAGGCGGTGGCCAAGCGCGCCGAAGCCAGCTGACCGGCCGCGCGGGAGACCCTCCCGACAGCGGCCCGAACTCAGCCTTCTCGCTCTGGGTTGACAAGTTATGCGGGATCTCTCCGGAGACGGCCTGTCGGGCAGGCCCGGGTGGGTCTGCCCGACGGTGTGCAGTGTGTGACACCCTGCCCGAGCTTTCGGGTGAGGGTGGTGCCTGTGGTGTGGCTAGGCGGCCGGCTTACGGATGCTCAGCGATGGCTGGGCCCGCCGGTCAGTCGATGCCGTCGATGATGCGGAAGTCGCGCTGGAAGCCGTCGGGGATGGCCACCAGCGCCTTCTGGTATGCCTCGCTCTCGTATGCCGCGACGGCCTGTTCAAAGCTGTCGAACTCGATCAGAACGACGCGTTGCGTGAGTCCGGCCTCGTGGGCGACGACTCGACCGCCACGGGACGGGATCCGGGACAGGACGCGCCCGCCCCCAGCCTGGACAGCCGGACCGGCCAGCTTGTCGTAGGCAGTCAGCCCCTCAGGGTCGGAAACGGCGGGGTAGACACTGACCCAGTAGCCCTTAGCCATGGAAACCTCCTGTGTTGGGCCGGACACGTCCGACTTCGAATTGACACTCAGATCGATCGATCTCGGCGACGGGTACTGCGGTCAGTTGAATCGTCATATGCGCAGGTTAGGGCTTGATGTGCGGTCGAGGGAAAGACCGGTACGGGATAGACTCAGAACGGATCGTTATCAATCGGCAGGGGGGCACGTGGCGCCGGATACGGTGAGCCTGCGGTACTTCCTGGTGCTGGCGCAGGAGTTGAACTTCACCCGCGCGGCCGCACGGATCGGTATCGCACAGCCCGCACTCAGCGCCCGGATGCGCCGATTGGAGGCGGAACTCGGTACGGCCCTGCTGGTCCGCAACACGCGTAGCGTCGTATTGACCACGGCCGGTGCGGCTTTGGCGGAGTCCGCGCCGCCCGCGCTGGCGGCTCTGGACCGGGCATGGGACACCACCCGGAGTGCGGCGGCCGGTGAACTGGGCACGCTGCGCATCGGATACAGCCTCAGCGCCGGGGCCGAGACGGCACCGGCCCTGGTGGACAGGCTGATTCGCGGCAACAGCGGACTCGAGGTCGGCGCGGTCCCGATGGCGACACCGGAGATCTCCCCCGCGGTCGCCGACGGCCGCATCGATGCCGGGATCACCCGCGGTGAACAGCCGGGCCGAGGCGTGCGCCGGTTCCTGCTGCGGCGTGCGCGCATCGGGGTCCAGTTGGCGCAGCACCATCCGCTGGCCGAACACCCGGAGATCGAGATCGCCGATGCGGCCGCGTATCCGCTGCGACTCCCGGACCGTGCGGCCAACCCCGTGATCCACGATCAGCTGTCCGCACTGTTCCAAGACACCCGACCACACCCCCGATTCCACACGCCCGCAGTCTCTTTCGACATGTCTCAGCGCGACCTGCGCGACGGGGTCACCCTCGCCCCGGCCGGAGAAGCCGCGGCCACGGCACAACCGGCTGGCCTCACCTGGCGACCGCTGCGGGGCGCGCCCAGCCTGACGATCCACCTGGTCCTCCCACGCGAGCAGTCGCCACTACACCGCCGCATCCGTGCCGTCGCCAAAACCCTGGCGCACGAGCTGCACTGGCTCCCGGACTGACGCGCAAGAGGTCAAGCGAGCCGGACGCCTGCGGTGGCGAGGCCGAAGACCCTGCGCCCGGCGGACTTCGCGGTGATGACGACGACGGTGGTCTTGCTGAATGTCCGACACGACCTCGCTACGCCGGCGGATCAGCATCCGATGATGCCCCCGGGTCCGGTCCGAGTCGTACGCCGCGGCGACGTCCTCGCCCAGCCCGAGATCTCGGCGGATACCGCGCCTTCGCCGACGCCGAACCGGACAAGCACGGGTAACCGGCGGGAATGCCCGCCGTCAACGGCGTCCATGACGTCGGTCAATGCTTAACGCCAACCACTGTTCCATTACCGAGGCCGGAAATGGCCACGCTCCTGAGACAGAAGCATGGCCATCGGCGTGAGAATGAGCAGAGAGCGGCAGGCCACAGCGTCGGCATGTGACGCGCGTTCTGAGATCCCACACTCAGCCTAACTCGCGCACTCCCCCGGCCTCCTGCGGCAGCCGTCCCGGGGAACCGACGTCCGCACTGGGTCCGCCGACCGCGTCCGCAGACAGCGCGGAGGCGACCCGGCGGAGCGGCCCTGACCCCGCGCCGGTGCTGTCGCTTCCCCGTCGGCTATCTGAGCCGCGTTCTGTGACGTGGGGCCACCCAGTGCGCTCCGAGCCAGCTCGCGCGCCCGGCCCTCGCGGGACGGGTCACGGTCGGGGGGTGGGTTTGGCGGGCAGGTGTGCCGCGGCCCCGTGGACGGTGTCCCGGAGAGAGTCGTGGACGGTCACGTCGGGACGCGCATGGCGCAGCTGCTCCAGGACGTCCAGGCGGCGCGGGTACTCAGGGTGGGCGCCGACCGCAAGACGGGTGCCGCGAGCGGCATGCGCCCCGAGCTCGAACAGGGCGACGGGCTGGACGGCTTCCGCGCAGAACCAGAACAGGATCACATCCGCGAGACGCAGGTGCTCGTACTCCCAGGCGACCTGCTCCTGGGTCGCGTCTGCCTGCCCGACGGGGAAGTGCTCGCGGCGGGGGTTGAGGACCACGGCCGGGGAACCGATCGCGTCCAACTGGAGCACGGCGCGCCGCTGCCAGTCGGGGCATCCGGTGATGCCGCCGGCCAGGAAGAGCGACGGGGCGTGGCCGTCGAAGCGGGCGGGAGCTTCGACGTAGCGCAGCGGGCGGGGCGGCAGCAGCGGGAAGCCGTTCACGGCGATCGCGTCCAGCAGATCGCGTACCAGGGCCTGGGCGTGCGCGCTGCCGTCCGGGTAGGCGCGCAGCACGGGAGCCAGCCGCCAGGAATCGAGCTTGGGGTGCGGGCGCAGCATCTGCTCGATGGACTCCCCCGCCAGGACGCCGCCGGCAGACATCCCGTCCAGGCCTGCGTCGACACTCGCCTGAGCGGACAGGATGCGGGCGCGGTGTTCCTCCGTCGCCTCCGGACGCCACCGGCCGTGCACATAGTCAGCAGCCAGATCATCGGCCAAGCGCTGCAGTTCATCCGTCACACCGGCCAGAGTACGAAGCCACAAGCCACACACAAGGTCGGGGTGTCCGCCGCCATGATCGGGCCTGCCGGTTCTACTCAACGATCACCCTCGTCAATCAGGTACGGCGATCAGACGCGGCTTCTTACAGGTATTGCTCCCAGTCGCTGGTGACCGTGATGCGCAGCCGTACGGTGACGTCTTTCCCGGCGCCGGGTGCGTTGTTGGTGTGCGCCTTGACGTCTGAGTTGGATGTGAAGAGGTCGTCGTCCTCGCGGACCAGGTCGTCGCCGAAGAAGGCAGCCCACTGCTCGAAGAGCTGCTCCAGATCGGCGCGGCGCTGGGAGCCGGACTCTTCGCCGATGAGGACGCCGTGAGGGCTGACCGTCCAGGACAGGGGGGCGCAGCCCGGTCTTGGTGGCACGGGTGAGTAGCCGTCCGAGAGCGAGTTGGGCTGTGCGCTGTTTCTCGTACTCGTAGGAGTACTCGCTGGCGGTCATGGAGGAAGCGTAGGGGGGCTCGAACGGAGGGACAGTCGGACCTCGTCTGGCTCGGGACCGGTCCCGAGCCAGCCCTCTACGCTAGGCCGGTGATTCGACGGTACTTCACGGACCTCAGCCGCTTCGAAGTCGTAATCGTGACGGTCGTTGTGTGCTTGGCGGTAGTGGGGATTGGGAGAGCGGTCTGGCCAGACTCCGACCGGGACGGCAGCCCAGCTCCCAGTACCACGGCAACGGTCAAGAAACTGCCGGTCGTGGTCGATTCGGAAGAGCCGGCGCTCGTTGACATCGACTCCGAACGTTCGGAAATGGGCCTGCCGCCTGCGTCCGGTGACGCCCCGCTCACCGAGAGGGTGCTGGACGAGATTCAGGAGAAAACTCTCGTCATGGCCGGAATCCGTGCCAAGGTCAGTGCTGGATGTGAAGGCGGTCAGGTCACGCCGAAGGCTGGGCACAAAACGCTGTGCACTGTCACCTATCAGGGTGTGAAGCTGACGTGGGATGTGTGGGTCGCAGACGTCACCGGCAGTGGGATTGTCCAGTTCGTCAGGTACGACGCCTATCCTCCAGATTCGGGCGTGCTGCTGGCCAAGGCGGTCTATGGCCGGTTCTGGGACGAGCACCACAAGACTGCGCAGGAACTGCGCTGCGACCGGATCCCGCCCCTCAAGACGGTCACGCTCGGCGACGACACCGGGTACGAGTGCCAGTACCTGGATGCGGATGATGGTTCGCCTCGCTGGGTGAGGGAAAAGGTCTTCCTCGAGACGGTCGGTCCCGTTTTCGGAGAGATCGAGTAGTGAGACGCCCTCGTGGCAGAGGTGTCGCTCGGGATGGTCGGGCCAGCGGGTCCTGAGATGGGCGGCGATCTGCTCCGGGCTCCACTCCAGGTTGAGCTTGGACTGCACCTCGGCTTTGAGCTCGGGGTCCGTGGACAGCTTGAAGCGTCTCGGACGTCCGGCTCGTTCGCGGCCGCGGTGGTGAGCCAGGTCGGCGTCGTATCTGCCGTAGTCGTGCGGGCGGCTGTTGCGCCGCAACTCCCGGCTGACCGTCGACGGTGCCCGCCCGAGCAGGCCGGCTATCTCCCGGATGGCCAGGCCGCGGCCACGCAACGAGGCGATCCTTCGGCGCTCCAACAGCGACAAGTACCGGCCCGAACGCGAGGCTTCCGGGAGATAGTCGGGTTGCAGACCGCCATTCTCCACCCGCCACCGGTAGCCCGTCTTACGCCCGATGCCGAGTTGCCTGCACGCCTCGACTCTGCCCACCCCAGCCGCCAAGAGGCGCCAGTACTCGGCCTCGAGTTCCAGTCTGCGCTTGCGTCCCCGCCTCGCCATCAACACTCCACAATGATCAAGGAATGTTGCGACAAGTGTTACTGACTTTGTTGTCGTGGTGTCGTCACGATGAGGCCGGTTCCGGCGAGGCATCCATCGATGAGGCTGCTGCGGTACTGGATCTGACGGAGGCCCTGCCGGAGGGCGCGCATCAGGTGGTCAGGGTCGGTGAAGGCGGTGTTGGCCTGGCTGCTGCGTCTCAGCAGTGACCAGATGCCCTCGACAGGGTTGAGGTGAGGCGCGTAGGCCGGCAGGAAATGGCAGCTGATCCAGTCCTGGGAATCGATGAACGCCCGCAGCCTGGCATCCCTGTGCACATTCAAATTGTCCCAGACGAGCACGATCGGGGCGCCGAGCTGCTGGTGGGCGGCGATCAGCAGGTCGCGGTACTCGGTCCAGGTGAAACTGCGTCTGCCGCCCCGTTTATGGTCGACATGCCGCTTGGGCCTGAAGATCAGGCGCGAGCGTTCGCCCTGCTTGTAGCAGGCCAGAGCGGCGATCGAGAACCGGCGCTGGGAACGTCCCCGCACCCGGATTGACGGGCGTGTACCCGCGCTTGGCCCAAGTCCGCGTCGTGGGCGGCGTCATCGAGAAGCCTGCCTCGTCTTCGAAGCAGACCCAGGCCCCGAGCGCCGCCGCGGTATTTCCACCTCGGGCCAGGTTTCCTTCACCCAGCCGCTCACGGCTTCCTCGTTACCCTCCACCGCGCGGCGGGCCGGAACCTGGTGGCTGAAGCCGTGCCGGTGCAGCATCTGCGCGATCGCCGACAACGTCATGCTCTTGTGGAACCGGCGCCCGATCAGGATCTTGATCCGCGACAGCGTCCACGTCTGATCCGGCCAGCCATGCGCCACCGGCCCCCTGGCCAGTTCCCGCTCCAGCACCACGAACAGCGCGTCGCTCAACTTGGGCCTGGACACCGGCCCCTTCGACGCCAGCGCACGCTCTCCACCCTGCTCCCAGGCCCGGCGCCATCGCTGCACCGACCGCACGCTGACACGTAAGTCTTTGGCGACCGCGGCGTTGCCGTGCCCAGCAGCGAACAACTCGGCCGCCTGCAACCGAATGTGCTCCCGAAACGCCTGCCGCTCCGCGGTCAGCCCACCCCCTTGCGGATACCTCATACAACCGGCCTACCGCAGCGACTACCGCTCGTCAGCCACGACATCACGCCAACAAAGTCAGTAGGAGTTCTTAGAACCTGTTGTCTTTCCGGATGTGATCGCCAAGTTTCCGCTGGTCAGGCGTGAATTCGCCTGTTCTGCAGTAGAGATGGCATGTTGCGTTCTCTCTTTGGTGGAGGTGCCGGATGTCGTCGGTGATGGGGTTGCTCGAGGAGCGGGAGGTCGCTGCCCGGCAGCGGGTGGAGGTGCTGCGGGAGGAGCTGGACCGGCTCGTTGCCGAGCTGGAGGAGGCGGAGGCCGCGCGGGATCGCCTGGTGATCGCGAAGGAGACGGTGAGTGAGGTGCTGTCCGAGGCCGGCGAGCCCAAGAATGTGCAAGTTTCCCGAAATGCCCGGCCGGTTGAGCCGGAACCTGCGGTGGTCCCGGCGGCGCCCGGCTCGGTGGTGCCGGTGCGGCGGGAGGGGCTGGACGTGACGGCGCTGCCCCGTTTTACCAGCGGATCATGCACGTCCTGACCGATCGCGAGCGGTCCGGCGAAGGACCGGCGATCTGCCGGCAACTCGCCGACGCACTGGACCTCGAACTGGTCCCGGCGAAGATCGAAGGGGTGCGGTCCAAGACGAAACGCCTGGCCGCACGGGGCTGGCTCGTCGAGAAAACCCCGGGCTCCTTCAGCGTCGCCGCTTCGCGAGGCGGCGGCTCATGACCATGGTCATCGACCACAGCACCATCGCCTCGGCCGTTTCGGTCTGCCTCTCGTAGTCGCGGGCCAGGCGGCGCGAGCGCATCAGCCACCCGAACGTGTGAACTCGCATGACGCGGGCGCGATGCAGCTCAGCGAGCGCCGACATCAACGGCCGAGGCCACGGCCCCCGAGAAGCCGCTCGGCAACGTCATCGCCGACGCCCAGCTCGAAGGTCTCGCCCCGGCCGACAAGTGCGGAGCGGAAGTAACGTTCATGAACCCGGGCGGCATCCGCGCGGACCTGGTGCACAAGGCGTCCGGCAGTGAGGGCGACAGGGTCGTCACCTACGGCGAGGCGTTCACCGTGCAGCCGTTCACCAACATGATGAACGTCGTCGACCTGACCGGCGCCCAACTGGTCACCGCGCTCCAGCAGCAGGTCAGCAGCTCCAACGGGGTCAGCCCGAAGATCCTCCAGGTCTCCGAGGGCCTCACCTACACCCTCGACCTGACGAAGAGCGGCGCGGACCGCGTGGTCGCCGACACCATCAAGCTGAACGGCGAGGCGATCGACCCGGCGCGCACCTACCGCGTCGCGATGAACGAGTTCCTCGCGGGCGGCGGCGACGGCTTCGCGGCCCTCGGCCAGGGCACGAACAAGCTGGTCGGCGCCTTCGACCTGGACCTGTCCAACGCCTACCTGGCGGCCCACTCCACGGCCGCCGCACCGCTGGCCCCGCCGGCGACGGACCGGATCACGATCATCCAGTAACTCCCCCTGGACGAAGGGGCAGTGGGCCTGCGGGCCGGCCGCCCCTTTCTCATCGGCTCCCGCACGGGCCGGCCGACCCGATCCGGCCGACCGACCGACCGGATCCAGCCCATAGAGTAGGCAGCTGATAGCTGGACGCACCCCCTTAGCAGCCCTTGAGGAGCCCGCCGGGTGAGCAACGTACTGAGTATGAACAGCGTCCGGGGAAGGATCCAGGACCCGGGGACGGTCAGGGATTCGATCGACTTCACCGACAGTTCGGGACCGGCCCGCGTGGTCGCGTACCCGGAGCGCGAGCTGCCGCCGGGCGGCATACCCGCCTATCTCGCGGCCCGCAAGCGCGGCGCCCGCGCCTTCGTGCTGTGGGCCGACGAACACCGCCGGGAGCGGGTGGCCACGGTGGTGACCCAGTCCGCCGCCGGCGGTGTCGCCACCTTCCAGGTCCTCGGCGCACACGGCGAGCACATCGGCACGATCGTGCGCGAGAAGACGTTCCGAGGCAGGGGTCTCCGCACGCGCTGGACCGTGACCCCGCCCGGCGGCCCCGATGCGGTGGGCTACAAGGGCCGGATCGTGTGGTGGTTCGTGTGGTGGCTGTGTCTGCCCCTGATGGTGCTGATCGTCCTCGTCTCCGTCTTCGACAGCTCCCCGGGCGTGGGCGGTGCCGCGCGCGGCCCCCGGCGCATCCGATGGCGTGCGGGCGGCAGGATGCCCCTGGAGTTCAGGTCCGGCGGCGACAAGCTGCACCTGCACGAACCGGACCTGGACTGGCGGCTCGGGGCCGCGCTGGTCGCCCTGGTGCGCAGCTTCAGCTCCATCAGGTGGGACGCCATGAAGAAGTGAAGGATGGTGTTCCAGGGCCGCGCACAGTAGAACTGGTCCCATGTCCGACCAGCAGCCTCCCTCCCACTGGCCCCGGCCGCCCGGCGTGTACGCGCCACCGCAGGCCCGTGAGGTCACCGCTTCCTACCGGCGGTGGGCGGGCGTTCTCACCTGGACCGCCGTCGTCGTCGCCGCCCTCATGGCGGTCGCGCTCGTGGTGAGCATCGTCTTCCTCGTATGGGCGGACCAGGACACGCGGAACGCCGCCTACGGCTACCTCGCGCTCGTTCTCTGGGTCGGGATCGCCGCAGGGGTCCCGGTCCTGATCGCGGTCGCGGTCCCCGCCCGAGACATGAGGCGTCGGGTGCGGCAGCGGAGCCGGGAGGGGAACGCGCCTTCGTAGGACGCCGCCGGGTGTGCAGGCCGGGGCCGGTGCTCCCGGACCTCCCGGTCAGGCGGCGGTTCACGTGTCCTCGGTTCGGCGCGTGCGGTCCAAGGCGAAGCGTCTGGCCGCGCGAGGCTGGCTCGCCGAGGACACCCCGGGCTCCTTCAGCCTCGCTGTTTCGCGAGGCGGCGGCTCATGACCATGGTCATCGACCACAGCACCATCGCCTCGGCCGTTTCGGTCCGCCTCTCGTAGTCGCGTGTCAGGCGACGCGAGCGCATCAGCCACCCGAACGTCCGCTCCACCACCCACCTGCGGGGCAGCACCACGAAACCCGACAGGTCCGCATCGCGTTTGACGACCATGAGTGCGAGACGCAGTGCCTTCGCGGCGAAGTCGACCAGAGGACCGGTGTAGCCGCCGTCGGCCCAGACCAGCCTCAGCAGGAAGAACCGCTCGGTCAGCCGGGCCAGCAGAACCTGGGCCGCCTCCCGGTCGGTCACGTTCGCCGCCGTGACCATGACCGCCAGCAGCAGCCCTGTCGTGTCGACCACGATGTGCCGCTTGCGGCCGTTGATCTTCTTCCCACCGTCGAAGCCGCGGGAGGAGGCGGGCACGGACGCGGCGGCCTTGACCGACTGGGAGTCGATGATGCCTGCGGTCGGCTCCGGGCCCCGGCCGGCCGCAGTACGGGTCTTCCCCCGCAGCCGGTCGTGGAACTCTTTGACCAGGCCCTTGTCCCGCCAGCGGCGGAAGAACACGTAGACCCGGTGCCAGGCGGGAAAGTCCACTGGCATCGCCCGCCACTTGATTCCGTTGTCCACGAGGAAGCGGATCGCGTCGATCATCTGCCGGTGGCAATAGCTTTCCGGCTGCCCGCCACGGCCCTCCAGCCAGCCGGGCACCGGCATCGCAGCACGGACCTGGGCCCACTCCCGGTCCGTCATGTCCGAGGAGTAATGACGTACCCGCTCACCATGGTCGACCGCGTTCCCGTACACATGGGCGAGACAGTCACACGACGGGGTATCCGGGTTGGACTCCACGGACACCGGCACGGAAGACTGAGGCACAGGGCCTCCTGACGCTCGAATGGACTTCAACCCCCATGAGCTGTTCAGGAGGCCCTGCTTTCATTCCCTCACCATCAGCCGATCACCCAACCGGGAACCCAAGTTCGACCCGCAACCGAACCTCTCGGTACGACAACGGCTTCTTAGCAGAAGGACGCTCCTCCGGGCCGCAGCGCTCGGCACGCCGCGGCCGGTCTTCAGACCATGACCTCGAACGCGGCCTCCGCCGCGCCCTCCGGCCAATCGGCGGTCGGCGAACACGAACAGCTCCAGGCCCTGTACCGCACGGCCACGGACGAAGGCGGGCGGGTAACCCTGTACATGGGCGGCGACGCCCCCGGATTCTTCGACTTCATCCCTCAGGCCTTCCGTACACAGTTCCCCGGCATCCAGGTCAACACGATCACCGACCTGAGCAAGTACCACGACGCACGCATCGACAATCAACTCGTCACCGACAACCTGGTCGCCGACGTCGCAATCCTGCAGACCACACACGACTTCGACCGCTGGAAAGCCATGAGCCAACTCCTGCGGTATCGCCCCGTCGGCTGGGACCACGTGTTCGACAACGCCAAAGACCCCGATAGCCACTGGGCAAGCGCCTACTACGGCGTGTTCTCCCCAATCGTCGGCATCCATCGGTGCCTGCCGACCCGAGCGACTTCCGTGCCACAGACCTGCTCAGCCCCGTGTTCACCAACAAGATCGTCTCCACCTGGCCCAACGATGGCGACGCGGTGCTCTTCCAGTGCGAACCGGTCGACGCCAACACCGACTACGTCCTCCTGCACCAGGACCGGTATGGCCGGGGTTTGTCAGGCGGTGTGCGTGGGGTAGTCGGTGTAGCCAGCCTCGCCGCCGCCGTAGAAGGTCTCGGGATCGGGGGTGTTGAGGGGCGCGCCGGTGCGTACGCGCTCGACCAGGTCGGGATTGGCGAGGGCCCTCGTGCCGACGGTGATGACGTCGGCGATGCCGTCCTGGACGTCCTGGGCGCGGGTGGCGATATCGGTGCCGGCCCGGTTGAGGACGAGGGTGGTCGGCCACAGCTTGCGGAGGGCGTGCAGGGGTTCGTCGTCGCCGCCGTGGAGGACGTGCAGGTAGGCGAGGTTGAGGGGGGCGAGAGCGCGTACGAGGGCGGGGTACAGGTCGCGGGTGTCGCTCTCGGCGATGTCGTTGTAGGGGTTGCCGGGGGAGATCCGGATGCCGGTGCGGCCGGCGCCGATCTCGTCGGCCACGGCGGTGGCGATCTCGACGGCGAAGCGGATGCGGTTGTCGATGGAGCCGCCGTAGCGGTCGGTGCGCTGGTTGGTGTTGGTGGCGAGGAACTGGTGCGGGAGGTAGCCGTTGGCGCTGTGGATCTCGACGCCGTCGGCGCCGGCCGCGATGGCGGCCGCCGCCGCGCGGCGGTAGTCGTCGACCGTCGCGGCGACCTCCTCGGTGGACAGTTCGCGCGGTACCGGCATCTCCTGGAGGCCGGACGCGGTGAACATGTCGCCCTTCGGCTGGACCGCGGAGGGAGCGACCGGCTGCCCGTGGTGCGGGGTGTTGTCGGGGTGGGCGATGCGTCCGACGTGCATGAGCTGGATGACGATGCGTCCGTCGGCCTTGTGGACGGCGTCGGTGACCTTGCGCCAGCCCGCGATGTGTTCCTCCGTGTAGATGCCGGGGGTGAGCGTGTAGCCCTGGCCGTCGGCGTTGGGCTGAGTGCCCTCGGTGATGATGAGGGCGTGCGAGGCGCGCTGCGCGTAGTACTCGGCGTTCAGCTCGGTCGGGACGCCGTTCGGGGTGGACCGGCTCCGGGTCAGGGGGGCCATCGCCAGCCGGTGCGGCAGGGAGATCTCCCCAGCGACGATCGGGTTCCACAGGGCGTTGAGCATGGGTGTTTCCTCAGATCAAGCGTGAGTGGGGCTGCGGGGTGGCGGGCCTGCGCGAATTCCGTGTACGCGGTGACCGGCCTGATGGGCGCGGTGACCTTCCGCCATGGAAGGCGGACCGCGTGCCGGGGCAGTCGACGGTGCGCAGGAGCTTGCAGCACACATGACCGCCGCCAGTTGCAGTGCCGCGCCCTGGCTGTGTGTACGGGCAAGGGGAGGAGGCCGAGCGTGTCGGTCCTCCCCCACGCCGGCGGACGCATCGGCCGCGCGAAGCAGCGGCCGTGCCGTTGTCACAAAGGGACTCCCGCACCGGAGTCGGAGCGGAGGTCAGCCGCGGTAGCGCGCGGCCGGGACGCGCTGCGAGAGGTTCGGGACGAGCGCCTGACGCGCCTTCTCGAACGACTCCCAGTCGCTGATCTGGGGCAGCGACGGGATGGTGACGGGCTCCCCGGCGTCGAGGCCGGCGAGCGCCGCGTCGACGGCGTCGTCCGCGCTCATGATCCACTCGTCGGGGAACGCCCCTAGGTCGGCGCCAGAGCCGTCCCAGAACTCCGTGCGGACAGCGCCCGGCAGCACGGCCTGCACCACGACGGGGCTCTCGGCGAGTTCCTGCTGCAGGGCCTGGGTGAACGTCAGCACATAGCTCTTGGTACCGCTGTAGACGGCGCTGACGGGCAGGATGTTGAGAGCCAGGGCAGAGGAGATGTTCACGACGGTGCCGTGCCCGCGGGCCGTCAGGCCCGGCAGGACCGCGGTGGTCAGCCTGGTCAGCGAGGTCACGTTGAGGTTGATCAGCGCCTCGGAGGCCGCCGCGTCGGAGGTCGCCAGCGGCGTGAACAGCCCCCCGCCGGCGTTGTTGATCAGTACCTCGATGCTCTCGTCGGTCCGCAGACGCTCCTCGACCACGGCGATCTGCGCCGCATCGGTGAGGTCGGCGGTAACGACGTCCACCGCACGGCCCGTGCGGCTGCGGATGTCCGACGCCAGCGCCTCCAGCCGCGCGGTGTTCCGGGCCACCAGGATCAGGTCGTAGCCCCGGTCGGCAAGCCGCTGCGCGTAGGCGCTGCCCAGGCCGGCGGACGCACCGGTGACGACAGCGGTCTTGTTCTGCGTGGTCATGGGGGATCTCATTTCAGGGCTGGCGGATGAGTGGAGGGGCCAGAGCGTCGACCTCTCTTTAGATTACGATAGATATCTAAGAAGGTCCAGTCAACGGTCCCGACGCCGCCAGCCACCGCCCGCGGCCGGAGACTGCTCGACGTGCACGCGGGCTACGGAGTCAGCGGCCGCTCAGGTTCGGACGGAGACCCCGGGCACACGGTCACCGTGGACGGTTTCGTGAACTGCCCTCATGACGAGCACGCGGCCACGGCGAACGACACCCCTGCGGAGACCTGCATGTTGCATACATGCCGAGCACAGCGCAGCATGGGGCCACTTGTCACCCAGAGGCTGCATAGACTCCGTCGACCGCTGGGCATGCGCTTGACGAGATTCGTCTCGACACCTTCTCGCAACCGCACTCCGGAACGGATACATCGCACGGTCGGAAGCCGCTTCCGGTGCGGGCCCACGAACTCCTCGCCGCGCGACAGCAAGAGAGAGCCGCACCGAAAGAGGGCGCTGCGGCCGCCCGCCCGACACTTCGCGTACGATAGATACCCTTCACTATCTAACGTGTGCAGGTGACTGATGAGTCGCGTTTCGCAGGCACAAGCGCTCGAGAACCGCAGGCGCGCGGTCGCCGCGGCTTCCCAGCTCTTCCGGGAGCGCGGCGTGAACGGCATCAGCGTCGCCGATCTGATGAAGTCCATCGGGCTGACCACGGGCGGCTTCTACAAGCAGTTCCCCTCCAAGGAGGCCCTGGTGGCCGAGGCGGTCCAAGCCGCTTTCGGGGACCTTGACCTACTCCTCGCGGAGTTCGACACGACCCACGGCGATCACGACGCCGCGCGCGGCGCCCTCGTCGACTTCTACCTGTCGGCCGAGCACCGTGACCAGCCCGGCACCGGGTGCCCCACCGCGGGATTCGCAGGGGACATGGCTCGCGAGCCCACAGCCGGGGAGATGCGCGAAACCTACGCGGCCGGAGTCGAGCAATTCGCCGCATGGCTGTCCACCGACACCAACGACGGCCTTCCCATGGTGGCCACTCTGGTCGGCGCAATCCTGCTTGCCCGGACCACCGCGGACACCGAACTGTCGGAGAAGATCCTTAAGTCGACCCACAAAGCCCTGACCGCTCCACAAGGGCCTTGACCCGGAACCCTGAACACGGACTGTGCGGCTGGGGCCAAGGCCACGTGGTCAAGCAGTAGTCGGGCCCGTCAAGGCGGCCGGATTCCATGCGTCGGCACCCATCTTGCGGAGCCCCGCCGCTGTCGCCGTCCTGGCATCGGGCCGACGACTGCGCGAGACGGTCGACCGCGCCGTACTCGCGGCCGATGGCCGACTATCCGCATCCAGCGCGTCCGGCACCTGCAGGCCGAAGCTCGCGAGTTGGATGAGCCGTTCGTAGTCCGCGAAATCGAGCTAGGACTGACGGCGCGCGAAAAGGACTGCCCCTGGAACGCTGTCGTCGGGGTCGAGCAGGATCTGGGCCTCGACCGTGAACCCGGCATCGCGTAGCCAGGCCGCCACTTTGTCAGGCTGGCGGCGGTGGACGTAAACGTTCATCGGGTGACCGCCGTAGCCCTGCGTCTTCAGCCTTGACTGGTTGCCGACGTGAAAGCCGAGCAGAAGTGGTCCGCCGGGACGCAACACTCGCCGGAAGTGCCCGAAGACCGTGGGGACGGCATCGTCGGGGATGTGAATCAACGACCAGAAAGCGAGCAGGCCGGCGACCGAGGCATCGGTGAGGGCGAGGTCCGTCATCGAGTCCACTTCGAACCGCAGGCGAGGGTGGTCATGCCGAGCGACGTCGATCATCACGGGGGAAAGGTCGATGCCGAAAGCATCCACACCCAGCTCGTTGAGGTGAGCGGTGACGTGTCCGGGCCCGCAGCCCACGTCCGCCACCGGTCCGCCGCCAGCGGAGTGGACCAAGTCTGCGAACAACGTCAGAGTCGCCCGAAGATACGGTTTCTCGGCCAGAGCGTCGCGTATTTGGTCGGCATAGTTCACCGCGACAGTGTCGTAGGAGGTCCGGGTGTCTGCCAACCAGTCGTCCGTGTTCATCGGAATCCTTTCGTGGATACCCTCGGCTTTAGCCGGGGGAGGAAACGAAACCCCTGCGGAGCAGGGCAAGGAGCTGGGATTCGCCGCCAGGGCAGATCCCAGGGCCCTGACCCGCAGGTTTGATCTCCACCTGCCGTCTGGTTAGTTGTGGGCGTGGCGCGAACCATGTGAAGCGGGCGTTCAAGTACCGCTTCTATCCCAGTGATGCGCAGGCAGCGGAGCTGTCGCGCACGTTCGGGTGGGTGCGGAAGGTCTACGTCCTGGCGCTCGCCGCCCGCGCCGAGGCGTGGGCGCGCCAGGAGCGGGTCAACTACCACCAGACCTCGGCGATGCTGACGGCGTGGAAGAAGACCGAGGAGTTGGCGTTCCTGAACGATGTGTCGTCGGTGCCGTTGCAGCAGACGCTGCGGCACCTGCAGACCGCGTTCACCCACTTCTTCGGCAAGCGGGCGAAGTACCCGCGTTTCAAGTCGCGGAAGAAGTCGCGGAAGTCGGCGGAGTACACCACCAGGGGGTTCCGCTTCCGGGACGGCCGGATGACGCTGGCGAAGATGGCGGAGCCGCTGGACATCGTGTGGTCCCGGCCGCTGCCCGACGGCTCGAAGTCCTCCACGGTGACCGTGTCTCAGGATGCGGCCGGGCGCTGGTTCGTCTCGCTGCTGTGCGAGGACCCCCATGTCACACCGCTTCCCCACACGGATGCGGCAATCGGCATCGATGTCGGCCTCAACCACCTGCTGACCCTCTCCACCGGGGAGAAGATCGCCAACCCCCGGCACGAACGCCGCGACCGCGCCCGGCTCGCCAAGGCCCAGCGGGAGCTGTCCCGCAAGGCCAAGGGCGACGGTGCCAACCGCCGTAAAGCCCGGCGCAAGGTCGCCAAAATCCACGCCCGGATCGCCGACCGGCGCCGCGACCTGCTCCACAAGCTGACGACTCGGCTCGTGCGTGACAATCAAACGCTCGTGATCGAGGACCTGACCGTGCGCAACCTGGTCAAGAACCACACGCTCGCCCGGGCCATCTCGGACGCGAGCTGGGGCGAGTTCCGCTCGATGCTGGAGTACAAGGCCGCCTGGTACGGGCGGCAAGTGATCGCGGTGGACCGCTTCTTCCCCTCCTCCCGGATGTGCTCCGTCTGCGGCACTGTGCAAGACAGGATGCCGCTCAGCGTCCGTACGTGGACGTGCGCGTGCGGTGCGGCGCATGACCGGGACGTGAACGCGGCGAAGAATCTTCTGGCCGCCGGGCTGGCGGTGTCTGTCTGTGGAGCCGGTGTAAGACCTCAACGGAGTTCTCCGGGCGGGCAGTCGGCGGTGAAGCAGAAAACCCCACGGCGCGAGCCGTAGGAATCCCCCTCGTTCACGAGGGGGAGGAAGTCAACCGGAAGACCGCACGCACCTCGACCTCCTCCTTGACTCCGATCACGATCGGCTTCCCGCCGTTCACCGCGACCCGAGTGAAGGAGACCCCGCCCTCCGCCGCCCCAGCCGGCACCGCCGCCACCCCTGTGAACACGATCGCCGCTCCACCGGCCACCACCGCTCTCCATATCGTCGTCCCCATCCTCGAGCCCGCCCTTTCCCCTGCAGCCCGGACCGAGCGCGTAGGCGCATCGGCCGGAGATTCATCCTCGCGGCTGAAAGTCGGACAGGAGAGAACTGTGCGCGGTTGTACGCGACGCGGCGACGATTTGATCTCCACGGCATCGCCCTGGTCTGGCTCCTGGGACGGTGCCTGATGGCTTCACGGAGGATCCGGTGATCAGCCTTCCGCGTGCCTGCCTCCGCAGCGGAACAGGTGACCGTACGGCGCTGGACGTACTCGTCCAGGGCATCGAACGGGCCGGACTGCGGCCCGGTTACGACGTCGGTATCGCCATCGACATCGCGGCCACACAGTTCCAGCGGGAGGACGGGGCCTGCCGGCTCGCCGCCGAGGACCGGGAGCTGACCTCAACGGCGCTGGTCGAGGAACTGGCCGCCTGGTGCGCCGGTTACCCGATCGTCTCCCTGGAGGACGCCCCTGGCCGAGGACGACTGGGACGGGTGGTCACTGACCAGCAAGCGGCTCGCAGGCCGGTAGCTGCTGGGGGACGACCTCTTCGTCACCGACCTGGACCGACTCGGCCGCGGCGTCACCCAGAGGGTCGCGAACGCCGTACTGGTCAAGCCCAACCAGACCGGCGCGCTGGACACCGCCCGCACCGTCGTTGGTCAGGCCCACGCCGCCGGTTACGGGACCGTCCTGTCCGCCCGGTCCGGCGAAACCGAGGACGACCGGCCCGCGGATCTGGCGGTCGGCTGCCGCACCGGCCAGATCAAGGTCTGCTCCACCGCACGCTCCGAGCGCACCACCAAGTGGAGCCGCCTGCTGCGCATCGAGGCCGAACTGGGTGCCCGCGCGGAATACGCCGGGGCGGAGGCGCTTGCCATGCCAAGCAGCCATGACACCCGCTCTGAGCCCCTTCTCCCCCCTCACCGTTTCAGCCGTCCCGGAACAGGTCTGCCCAACGAGACAGGCCCCCGTCTCCCCACCTCGGACTCGCCCGAGAGCCAGCGGCCGTCAAGGAGTGCCGCGTTGACCGTCCAGATCGACCCATCGAACCCCGAAGCCGCGATAGCCGCGGCGACCGAGCGCTTCTCCAACTAGGCGCTGGGGCGCCGACGACGTGCTCGACACCCTCAACTTCCTGGACGAGGCCAAGCGCCGGGAGGCCGCCGCGCTGGTCCGACGCGGCTCAGCTTCTCCCCGTCCCAGCACCCCTGGGCCCCGCCGATCTTACGAATGCCCAGATCGAACCCAACAGCCAAGAAAGTAGGGCGTCCTTCGCGAGCCGACAAGTCGTCGGTTCGCGAAGGACGCCTCTCCGTAGCGATGAGGGCTTTAAGGCTTGAGCACCGCCAGTACATCGTCGAGCGAAGCGTTGTCGGGGTCACTCATATCGAGACCATCGAACGCCTGCCAGACATAGGACGCCGTCCCGCGCTCCCGCAGCGGATGCAAGTCGGCCAAGTCCGGATCGTCCCGGAAGCTGTTGAACGCCTCTTCGGACTCCCATTCAACGACAAACAGAACCTGCCGTGGCGCGAGGTCACCGGCTACGCTGTCCCGGAAACGGCCAAACGCCACCATTCGACCACCATATTGCGGAGCCACTTCGGGCAAACGGCGGAAATACGCAAGGTACTTCTCCACGTCGACCACGTCGAACATATTCAGGGCGTAAAACTTCTTCTTCTGCGAATTCGCACTCACTGCCAATACCCTCTTCGGTCTCAGGAAACTGGTGTTCGCTGCTCTAGGCGGGCTCGGTGCACCGGCACCAGGACGCCGGCATTGTTGATGATGATGTTGACGTCGGTCGCGATTTGCGCCACCTCAGAGACTGACCGCGAGGGACGCACTTCCAGCGCTCGGGTGCAGACAGAGGTCTCGGGGATCCGAGCATGCTGCCCTTCGCTGTCGCGCGGGGAAGCCATCCGTACTCCTAATAATGGAGGTTCGGGACTTACCCGCCTCCGCGCGAAAAACCGATCGGTTTCCGTCCATCGTAAACCGATCGGTTTTATCCCGCAAGTCCGAGCGGCGGGGGCCGTTCAGTGGGCCCCGATGTCCGCGCGACCTGACTGTTCGTGGCTGGTGCGTGGTTGACACTCCGGCAGCGCCCGGCCGCATCCTGCGACACGGTCACCGTCGAGGGCTTCGCCCCGTCGGGCAGCGGCCAAGACCACACGATGTCCAGCGGCTGCGCCATCTTCGCCAGCGTCAGCCGGCCGTCCCGGAAACGGAACCGCTGGTGGTGTACTCCGCCGGCTTCCGCGACCTCTTCCGCGACTTGAAACGCGGATACCGCGCCCGCTTGCCGAAGAAGTGGGTGAACGCAGTCTGCAAATGCCGCAGCGTCTGCTGCAACGGCACCGACGACACATCGTTCAGGAACGCCAGCTCCTCGGTCTTCTTCCACGCCGTCAACATCGCCGACGTGGCGTTGTAGTTGACCCGCTCCTTGCGCGCCCACGCCTCAATACGGGCGGCGAGCGCCAGGTTGTAGACCTTCCGCACACACCCGAACCCGCGCGACAACTCCGCTGCCTGTACATCACTCGGATAGAAGCGGTACTTGAGAGCCCGCTTCACATGAGTCGCGGCCACGCGCCCACAAACTAACCAGACCGCAGGTGAAGATCAAACCTGCGGGTCAGGGCACTGGGATCCGCCCTGGCCGCGAATCCCAGCTCCTTGCCCTGCTCCGCAGCGATTTCGTTTCCTCCCCCGGCTGAAGCCGAGGGTATCCACGAAAGGATTCCGATGACCGGATACGGCGACGGACCGGCCGTAAGCGGTATCTGTCGGCTTCGAGGCGACGGGCCAGGGCGCCGGTGTCGGTGCTGTCCCGAGCTGTCCTCGCGGCGGTGGTGGAAGGGACGGCCGCGTCAGCGCCGCTGGAAGGCGCGGTTCAGGACGTCGAGGGTGACCGCCAGCCCGAGCCGGTGCCCGTGCTCGGAGGCGAAGCGGTAATGCACGCCGGCCCAGATTCGCGCCTCCCGGAGTTCGGCTGTCGCCGCCTGAAGGCTGTCGTAGTGGCGGGTCGTGCCGGAGGCGGGGCTGTACGCGGCGAACGTGAGGTCGTCACGGCCGAAGAACGACCCCAGGGCCGTCATGACCGCCGTGGTGAAGCAGGCATGGCCCGACGGGTACTCCGGCGACGGGGCGGTGACCCGCAGCGGCGTCCAGTCCGGGTCGGGATCGGTGGCCGCGTTGCCGTCGGTGCCGGCGAGCGGAATGGCCGTCACCGGGCGCCAGAAGTTCCAGTGCGCCTTGGCCTTGTAGCAGGCGATCAGGGTGTCGGCGGAGGCCACGTACACCATGGCGAGCAGCCGGGCCGTCCGGAGGCTGCTGAGGCGGCGCGCGTCGGCGAGTTGCCGGGTGATCGACCATTCGACCATCCGGGGGTCGTCCCACCAGATCGCCGCCTCGGTCTGGTCCTCGGTGCGGACAGTACTGGTAGCCGCGCCGAGGCTCTTGACCTCGTTGAGGTCGCGGGCCCAGGCGGCGCCGGTCAGGGTCGGCGGGGGCTTGACCCGGTAGGCGCCGGCGTCGGGGACGACGAACGGCTTCAGGTTCGGCACCCAGGCGCCGACGTTGACGTAGCCGGGCGGGGTGAGCCGGTATTCGCCCGGTTCGGTGCCGACGGTCCACGGCGCGGTGGGGTCGAAGCCGTCGTCACGGCGGCTCTCGGTCATCGCCGCGGCGGCGGCCCTGCCGACGGCCACCCCGCCGTCCTCGGCGCGGCCGTCGGGGATCGCGGCCAGCGCCTCGTCGTACCGGGCGTTCAGCGACTCGGCCTGCCCGGGGAAGAGCCACAGCAGCGTGTCGTGGGTGGCCGCGGCCACCGCCGCGGCGGTGGAGTCCCCGGGGCGGCTGCGGGGCGCGCTGACCAGGGGCTCGTACGGACGGCCGGCGACGGCGTTGACCGCGTCGTACACGGCGCCCTGCACGATGGCGAAGCTGCGGGTGCTGGTGGTGGGCGACTGCTTGGCGGTGTCGTAAATGGCGGTCTGGGCATGGATGTTCCAGGCGATGACGGGATTGCCCGGGGCGGCCTCCACGCCGCTGTGTGCCTCGGCGGTGGTGGCCGTCAGTGGGACGGTCAGGGCGAGTACGGTGAGGACCGCGATACGGCGTAACCCTCTGAATGATCCGGCGAGCGGGCGTTGTGTCACGAGACCCCCATGGGCTTGTCGGTGACAGATTGTCCGAGCCTATAGGCGGGGGTCAGTTTTGTCGTTACATCGACAATCATCGACAATCCGACGGGGTTCACACCCGGATGTCCGTGCCCTGGACCTGCTGGCCTGGATGCCGATGCTCGCCCTCACCGGCAAGACCCGCGGCTTCCGGGACAACATCGGGCTCCGGGGTGAACCGAAGGCTACGACGGGCGTCGGGACGATCGCCCGGACTGCGCCGCAGAGGGCGCGACAGAGGCTGTTGGCAGAACTCCCCGTCGCGAGGGGAGCTCACCCCGGCCTGACGGACGGTTCGGGTCAGCCGGTGACCGTGAGCCGGATGTTGCCGATCCGCCCCATCCGGTCGAAGGAGACAACGGCGGCGTTCCCGGTCGGCAGATCGGCGATCAGCCGGTCGCCTTCCACGCGCTGCGGCACCCCGTGATGCTCGAAGTACCCCGTGACGGCCTGTCGCGGCGAACGCCCGATGAGTGAGACCCCGGCCATGAGCACGCGCGGCAGGGCGACCGGATCGAGCTGGGCGCTCGGCACCTTCGGGTCGTCTGGCAGGAAGTACACCTGGGTGCCGGGCCCGGCGGGCTGCCCGATGTACCCGGGAGTGTTGGCTACCCCCATCCCCGCGAAGGCCAGCATCTCGGCGGCCCGCCGAGGATCGTCGAATCCGGACAGATCGAGTTCCTCAGCGGTGAACTCAGGAATCCCGTGCGCCTGCCCGTACCGTGCCACGGCAGCGGACAACGCCACAACCTCACTCCCGCCGAGCCCCGGATTTGCCCAGCCCCACAGCCAGGAACCCCCCTCCATGTCGTACGTCCCAAGGACACCGACCCGTAGCTGCACCTCCCCCTGCTGGTACGAACACGTCGCCAGATCCGCGCTCCACGGCGCCTCGGGCAGGAACTCCATGAGTGCCTCGAGCTGAGCGGCGCCCCACACGGAGTGCCGTTCTGCCTCGAGCAGGAACTGGTCGCTGAATCCCATTGTCATGATCGTGAGCGTAGGGGGCAGACCCAACGACGGGTAACCCGGGCACCGTTCCCCCCCGTTACCGTCTACATTGGCTCCGCGATGGGACCTCCGGCCTTCGGGTCCGGTATGACTTCCCCCCTTGTTGTTGGTGATCTGCGGGGGTGTCACCGGGCCCGGAGGCATCGGCGGGCCGCTGATGAAGGGCTTGAGCACCGGCTTCACCCGAGCCGGAAGAGCTCTCCGTAACGTGGGCGTGGCAGCTCGCTGCCACGGCAAGGCCGGACGAAAGCCCGTCCGTAGCTGGCCGGGGTGCGACAGAGCGGGACGTCGTTGGGCTGCCAAAGCAGCGAAGGCACAGCGACGTTGGGCAGGATGACGGCAGCGATCACGATGTGGCGGGCGTGCGGCTGACCATCGACACCGAGTCCGACAGTTATGAGGAAGCGATTGCCGCGGTGCAGGCCGCCTACGGGCTACGGCCCGTGACCCCACCCGACTGGCCAGAGGCCCCCGCGGTGGAGCCCCGACCCGGACCGCGCGGGCCTTGGCCTCCGGCACGGGCCAGCGGGCCTCCGCTCCCGGCGCGCAGGCGGTCACCAGGGCCGCGCTCCTGTCGGCGACGAACCGCAGGGACCTGGCAGTTGCGTGCCCGCCGGGCGATGCACGGACCCACTTCCCGGCATCAGCCACTGTCGTCACAGTGACGTGACGTCCGTGCGCCGACGGTCGTGTTTGAAGGGCAGCGCGGTGACGGTTGCCCTGATCTCGCGCTGGGGTGTGCCCGGACCGCCCCAGAGCACGGCCACCTCGGTTCCCGGGGCGGCGGACGCCTGCTCGATGACGCAGAGCGAGATGGTCTGCCGCAGGTTCGCGCTGATCGTCCGTCCTGTGGCCACCCCTATGGGAGTGCCGTTCCTGAGGACCTGGTCGAAGTGGGGACCGCGCCCTCGAGGGATTTCCATCTGGTCGGGCGCTTCATCCTCCTCCAGGAGCGAGGTGAGTACCCCGGCCACGTCCCGCTTGTCCCAGACCAGACCCATGAGAGTGCGCCCGGGACCGCCGTCGCGGGCGTCCTTCACGAGTGCGTCGCGCCCGAGAAAGTCACGCTCGGGAACACCCTTGCGGAATCCCCATCCCAGTTCGTCCGGCTTGCGGAAGTAGTCGGTGACACCGTTCGTGGGTACGAAGCTGCCCGTGGGCACGCCCCTGCGAAACTGCCGGGGTGCGCCGGGCGAGAGGATGGCGGCGGGCAGATAGTCGAGGCCGTTGGTCGCGATGCCGGCTTCGATGTGCTGCACGGGCTGCGAGCGCAGGCCCAGTTGCTTGATCCCGAACTGCAGGCCGCTTTGCACGATCGCCGCCCAGATGTCGTTCGCATGCTCCGCCGGTCCGTGGAGTTCGTAGCCGAGTTCTCCTGAGATGCCCGTACGGAGCACGCGTACCGGCACTCCGGAGACCTGCGCCATCCTGCTGCGGCTGAACCCGATGTCGCTCAAGGGCTCGCCGGTGGCCTTCTCCACGGTGTGCAGGGACGCCGGTCCCTGGATGCCGAAGATGAACCGGTCGGGGCTGATGTCGACCGCCTCGGCGTCCCAGTCGCCCTGGCTGAACTGCCAGAGCAGCCAGTCGCAGCTGCCCGCGGTGTAGACGAACTCCTCCACGCCGAGCCGGCACAGGATACCTTCGGAAGCCACCCAGCCGTTCTCGTCCAGCTGTACGTGGTGCTTGATCTGGCCGATGTCGAAACGCGCGAGGTTCCGCATGCCCAGCCGGCCGAGAAACCCGAGAGCTTGGCGCCCCCGTACGAGGACCTTGTGCAGGGAGCTCCAGTCGCCGACGTAACACGACTCGACGTGTGCGGTGGTCTCCTCCACCCATCCCGCGTATTCCGTGGGGATCAGCATCTGCGCGAAGCGGCTGAGCGAGCCGTGGGTGTTGGCGATGTCCTGGGCAGCGGCAGCAGGGCTGAACAACGGCGGGCGCTCGGTGACGAACGGTGCCTCGAATCCCAGCCGAAGGGTCGTCTCGTAAGTGCTGCGCTGATGAGCGGTCAGGTCCATTCTCGGCTCCAAGTTCTGCGCACGATCCGCCCTTCGGTCATGGCGGCACGAAGGGGTGGTGCGATGGCTGCGACGCCGCATGCGTCCTTCGTCGCCGTGATGGGCTGAAGCATGGGCCGCCGGAGATTCACAGTGATCGCGTGGTTCCAACAGGCGTCGCTAGATCGTTTTAGTGGACGGTAGCAGGTGACTGTCGACGATTTCGAGACCCGTGCGGGGAGAATTTCAGCGCGGATCCTCACCCGCACCGAGGCGGGCGAGGGCGACTCAGCGGGTGCGGCGGCAAGGCAGCGGAAGGCGCAGGAGGTCGGGCCCCACGAGCATCGAGCCGCCGAAATCGGCGCGGGCGAATGCCAGGGCTCTTCCGCATACGCGGGCCTCCTGAGACGGGGACCAAGCACACTGGCCCCGGCCGGCCAGTGACTACCCCACTCGACGGGAGACACCGTCGTGCCTGGACGCCGGGGCGGAGTTCGTACTCGCCAGGGCGTCGACGGGCCTGGAGCTCGGCCATGGCGAAGTGCACTCGTGGCCGGCCGAGCTCTGTGTCGCGTGCCGACAGGGAGCGGGCCTGCCACCTACGGCCCCGGGCGGCCGACGCCGCGGTGAGGGCGATTGCATCGAGGAGGAGTTTTGGCAGGGGTGCCTTGTTGAGCGCGGGCGGCTCGGCCCATCCCATACATCGGCATCGATGCGTCAACCGACCTTCAGAAGTCCACTCTCCCGCCCGCCCGGGTTGGGCGGGCGGGCGTCGGGCCGTCCGCTCGCCCGAGCCAGTACAGAACCGCTTGGGCCTGGTTGCGCACGCCGACCTTGCTGTAGATGCGGCTCAGATAGTTCCTGACCGTCTTGTCGGTCAGGAACAACTGCCGGGCGACGTCACGGACTTCGAGGCCGGAGGCGAGAAGATCCATGACCTGGCTCTCTCGCTGGGACAGCAGCGGACGCGATCCAGGGATGGCCTCCGACGCCGATGATGATCTGCCCGGCTTCGCCGTCGTCGTTCGTCCCTTGCCTCGAGCCTCGATCCTGATCCTTTCGACGATTTCCGGGGCGAGGACGCCGGAGCGCTGGGCGGTGCACATCAGTACCTCGTCGAGCCGACAGGAGTGCGGTCCCTCCAGCACGTAGCTGGTGACACCGTGCTTGAAGGCCAGGCAGACGTCGCCCCAGTCGAGCCGCCGTGTCAGCACCGCGGCGGGTGGCAGCCCGTCCGCCAACTCGGCCGAGAAGCGAGCCAGATCCTGCGCCATTCCGACTCCGTGGAAAAGCACGACATCGTCGCTCGAGTGAATCTCGCGAGGATCCCGGACCACGTGGACGGACATTTCGGCGAGCGAGGGACGGGGCAGGTCGTCGCCAGTGACGAGCGCCACTGACAGCGTCGCCCTGCGCCACGGCGACTGGGCAGGGAAGTGAAGGGACACTTCGGCTCCACTGGTGGGGGGTGTGATCTGGGTCGCGCGGGTGACTCTCCCCCAACGTACTTGAACGATCTAGCAAGTTACTCATTCGTGGGGACTTTGTCGCAGGTCGAATCCCTCCCTGGTGAGTGACGGCGCCGAAGTCATCTACGCCGCACCGAGCGTGTCCGGTCGCTGGAGCGACTCTCGCTCGAACACGCTCCGAGGCATGTCGGCCGGCGAAGCGCCCAAGCGTGAGACAAGACACAGGCGCGTGGCCGCAGTTGAGGACGTTTGCCTCTATCCCGTCGACCGGCGTGGCGAAAATCCTTGATCAGGCGGTCTGATCGCGACAGCCGGACGGCCTGGTGGAGTACGGCGACAACACCGCGACGGTCGGCCGAGCCCCCTGACGGTCACCGTCACCCCGCGGCGGACGATCCGCCCCGAGGGAAAGGAAGCGCATGCCCCCCACCACCCCCCACGTCTGCCCGCTACCGGGTGCGAGACGCTTGACCCGCATCACCATGGCCGCCGGACTGACGGCCGTACTCACCACGACCGGGCTGATACCCCTGGCCTTCGTCGCCGAGGGCCACTCCTCTGCCGAGAGACCCAAGTCCGCGCACAGCAAGCTCGGTTCGTCGGACGCCGAGTTGCTCGCCAAGGCGGAGGCCACCGGCGAGAAGAACGTCACCATGATGATCGCCACCGATCCGGGGAAGACCGAGCAGGTCGCCGAGGAGCTGGACGCGGTCAAGGGCGGCTCCGTCGGCCGCACTTACGACAAGCTCGGCTACATCAGGGCCACCGTACCGACCGGCAGGGCGGGCGCGGCCATCGACGCCGCCGTCAAGCTCTCCTCGGTACACGGCATCGACCTGCGCGACGAGATACAGCTGGAAGATCCGTTGCCTGCTGTCCACGGTGTCAATGGCGCTGCCGTGAAGGCGACTTCCGACACCTATCCCGGGCCCGGCAAGGACACCCCGGCCGAGAACCCGTATAACCCGTCCTTCGAGACGGGCGCCGTCGACTTCGTGAAGAAGCACCCGAAGGCGGACGGCCGCGGCGTCACCATCGGTGTCCTCGACACCGGAGTGGACCTCGCGAGCCCGGCGCTGCAGAAGACCACCACCGGCGAGCGGAAGATCGTCGACTGGGTCACGGCCACCGACCCGATCGTCGACGGCGACGGCACCTGGCGCGCGATGACGACCGACGTGTCCGGTCCGGCCTTCACCTACGGCGGCCAGAGCTGGAAGGCCCCTTCGGGCTCCTACCGCGTCAACGTCTTCCGTGAGTCCGTCACCAAGGGCGGCAGGGTCGAGGACGGCCTGACCGACGGCGACGCCAACCGCGACGGTGACACCACGGACAGCTGGGGCGTGCTGTACGACCCGGCGGCCGGCACGGTCACCGTCGACCTGGACAACGACCACGACTTCACCGACGACGAGCCGATGAAGCCGTACAAGGACGCTCATCAGATCGGCTGGTTCGGCACCGACGACCCCGAGACCGACATCGCCGAGCGGCAGCCGTTCGTCGTGGAGATCCGCAAAGACGTACCCATGGACCCGCTCGGCGGCGACTGGGTCGGCAAGAAGTCCGACTTCGTCAACATCGGCGTCGTCAACAACTATCACGGCACCCACGTCGCCGGTATCGCCGCGGCCAACGGCCTGTTCGGCGGCCGAATGAACGGCGCCGCGCCGGGCGCGAAGATCGTGTCGTCCCGCGCATGCATCTTCGGGGCCGGCTGCACCAACGTCGCACTGGCCGAGGGCATGATCGACCTGGTCGTCAACCGCGGCGTCGACATCGTCAACATGTCCATCGGCGGACTCCCCGCGCTCAACGACGGCAACAACGCGCGCGCCGAGCTGTACACGCGCCTCATCGACACCTACGGCGTCCAACTCGTGATCGCCGCCGGCAACTCCGGCCCCGGCGCCAACACGATCGATGACCCGGGCCTGGCCGACAAGGTGATCTCGGTCGGCGCCGGCGTCTCCAAGGAGACCTGGGCCGCCAACTATGGTTCCCAAGTGGAGCAGAAGTTTGGCCTGTTCACCTTCTCCGCCCGCGGCCCCCGCGAGGACGGCGGGTTCGCACCGACCCTGGTAGCGCCCGGCTCGGCGGTCTCCTCCAGCCCGTCCTGGATGCCCGGCGCCCAGCTCTTCGAGCAGTACACGGCCTGGAACCTGCCTGCCGGCTACACCATGTACCAGGGCACGTCGATGGCGTCCCCGCAGACGGCGGGCGCGAGCGCGTTGCTGCTGTCCGCGGCCGAGCAGCAGGGCGTCGACCTCACCCCGGTGAAACTGCGCACGGCGCTCACCTCGACCGCCCGCCACATCAACGGACTTCAGGCGTACGAGGAGGGCGCGGGCCTGATCGACGTCCAGGCCGCCTGGAAGGAGATCCAGGAGGGAGCGACCGCCCACGAGTACACCGTGAAGGCCCCGGTCGACACCGCGCTCGACCAGGCACTGAAGACGCCTGGCTTCGGTACCGGGATCTACGACCGCGAGGGCGGTCTCAAGGCCGGCCAGAAGAAGACGTACGAGGTCACCCTGACGCGTACCTCCGGCCCCGACGGCCCGGTCCCCCACACGCTGCGCCTGAAGAACAACCAGTCCCGCACCTTCTCTCTCCCCGGCTCGCAGACTGTGGCACTGCCGCTCAACCGTCCGGTGACCGTGAAGGTCCAGGCCGCGCCGATGTCCGAGGGCATCAAGAGCGCCCGCCTGGAGATCGATGACCCGACGACCGTGGGCGTCGACGATCAGGTTCTGACGACCGTGGTGGTCTCCACGCCGGCGGAGTACACCTACTCCGCCTCGGGATCGGTGCAGCGCAACAGCGCGAACACCTACTTCGTGACCGTCCCCGAAGGCGCCAGGACCCTGGAGGTCAGGCTCGACGGCCTGAAGGAGGGCAGCCGGACGGTGGCGAGCGCGATCCATCCGTACGGCCTGCCCGTCAAGGACGACGACCCCGCCACGGCCGATGTGGCCGCGTACCCGGACCCGCAGGCCGGTGTGTGGGAGATAGTGGTCCAGTCGTCCTACGCCTCAAAGCTGCTCGACAATCCGTACGACCTGGACGTCACCGTCTACCGCACCTCCTTCGACCCGGAGCCCGCGACCGTGCCCGAGGCCGAGGCGGGCACACCGGCCGCCGTCTCGTGGACGGCCGAGAACGAGTACGCGCCGGTGAACGGCACCGTCAAGGGCGGCCCGCTCGGCTCGTCGCGGACCGCACGTCCCACCATCGCCACCGGCGACACACAGATCACCACGGTCGAGGTGGCCGAGGGCACCACGTCACTGGATGTCGCCATCGGCAACCCCTCGGACAAGGCCACCGACCTGGACCTGAGGGTGTACGACGGCGACGGCGACCTCGTCGGCATGGACGCGGACAGCGACGCCGAGGAGTCGGTCTCCGTGCCCCGTCCGGCCGCCGGCACCTACACGGTCGAGGTACTGGGCTTCGGCGTCCCGTCCGGCTCCACCACCTACGACTACCGCGACGTGTTCTTCTCCACCGCCCTTGGCTCGCTCACCCCGGACGATGCGGGGCCGGTGCGGCTCGGCACGGGCACCTCGGCGACCGTGTCCGCACACCTCACGGCCGCGGCCGCCGCACCGGAGGGCCGCGCGCTCTTCGGCGAAATGCACCTGCTCAACGACCGCGGGACCTTCGTGGGCAAGGGCACAGTCAGGATTGGGAAGGTGACGCCGTAGACGCGGGTGACGCCACCGCCTCACGCCCGCACGGCTGAGGCACCAGCCCACCTCCACGTCAGTGCCCGGGACGGCTCCGACCGCCCTGGGCACTGCCGTTCGAGCTCGGCGACCAGGCCGTCCGATGCGCCGCGAGGACCCCCGCAGTCAGGAGTCCGGTGCTTGTCTCCCATCTATCCCCGGAGGGCGCCGCGCCGTACCGGTACGTACATCAGGTCGGTGCCGAGGAGCATGCGGCCGCCGTAGCCGGATCGGTGTGCGCTGTCGCGGAGGAGGCGGCGCCAGGTCGCGTCGGAGACGGCGGCCGGGTTCCCCGGGCTGAGGTGGGTGGCGACCAGGGCGCCGGCACCGGCCTCGGCCGCGATCCGGCCGAGTTCACTGACGTCGGTGTGGGTGAGCAGGATGTGGTCGATGAGGGACTGCGGCAGGCCGAGGCTCGCCAGTCCGTCGGGGTGCAGGGCCTCGTGGACCAGGACGTCGGCGTTCCGGGCGAGCGTGATGATGTTG
The DNA here is from genome assembly GCF_036237295.1 of Streptomyces sp. NBC_01352. Classification (NCBI taxonomy): domain Bacteria; kingdom Bacillati; phylum Actinomycetota; class Actinomycetes; order Kitasatosporales; family Streptomycetaceae; genus Streptomyces; species Streptomyces sp. NBC_01352. The sequence goes on along the minus strand of NZ_CP108354.1, from coordinate 10,967,464 downwards.
GGGGTGAGGGCGGTGTCGCCGGAGAACACGACGCTGCCGTGGTCGGTGTCGAAGCGGTAGGCGTAGGCAGGGAACACCGCGCCGTGCGGGACCAGGATGGCGCTGACCTTGACGTCGTCGTTCTCCATGACGGTGAAGGGCCGCATGGCGGGCGCAGTGTTCGTCGCGGAGGCGCCGGTCGCGGCCGGCGGCAGTACGTCGTGGACGTCGAGCAGGGTGGCCGGGTCGATGCCGATGTGCTCGGTCATGAAGAAGGTGGGAGCGGCGGCGTACGCCTGCCCGGCCAGCCGGGTCATCTGGGCCGTGCCCGGCACGGGGCCGGGAGCGCCGGCCACGGTCGAAGGGACGCCGGCGGGGCCGGGGCCGTAGACGGACACCTGTGTCCGGAACCCCTGAGCGCCGGACGCCCCTGCGGACAGCATCGGGAAGGAGTAGTAGTCGACGATGTGGTCGGCGTGCAGGTGGGTGAGGAAGATGCCGGCGAGCGAGGGCATCGACAGTCCTGCGCGCAGGTACTGGGTCGCCGCTCCGCGGCCGCAGTCGACCACGTACGTACGGCCGTTGATGACCAGCGCCGAGGAGATGCCGTATCGGTTCGCCAGTGGGGGCGGCCCGCTGTTGGTGCCGAGCAGCACGAGCGACAAGCCGGCCCCGGACGCGCTACTGGGTGCCGCGGTCGCGATCTGCGCGGGTCCGAGGAGGGGTGCGGCGGCGACGGCCGAGGCTGCTACGGCCCCCAGTACCGCTCGGCGTGACGTGTGCCGTGTCTCTACGTGCTGCAAGGCGGCTGGCGGGTCTTCGTTCGGCTGCTCGTTCTGGCACATGGTGGGCGGCTCCTCTGCGATGCGCAGGACGTGATGAGCGCGGGCGGGTCGGGACCTGGCGGGGCCCGACCCGCTCTTCGTCCTCGCGCCGCGTACTGCAACCGCGATCACTTGGCCGAATGCTGCCCGCCGCCGTGCGCAAGAGGGAGAGCGCGTCACGCAACCTAAGGTGGCGATCCGTCGCCTTGCGTACGTGCCGACGACGTCCGGCTGCGCCAATTCGTCAGCTCGGCAGGGCGGTTCGTCGATGTCCAGCGCCTCGGTAAACCGACGCGCAGCGTCACTCGGCCATCGCGTCGGGCGCGGCGACGGCGTCCGGCGGCACGTGCAGCTCGGCGGCGGCCATGTTCTCGCGCAGATGGGCGACGGACGAGGTACCGGGAATCAGTGCGATGGCCGACGAGCACTGCAACGACCAAGCCAGGTCCGCCCGTTGCGGGGGAAGCATGGAGCCCGTCGGCCACCTCTGGAGGAGCGCGTCGTGCCTCAGTGAACGGTATCCGCCCAGCGGGAGGTCGGGCACGAACGTGATGTGTTGGCTCACGTATCTGTCGACCAGCGGGCCACCGTGCTGGTCGGCCAGGTTGAAGAGGTAAGCGGCGATCGCTCGGAGTGTCGTACGTCAGGGATTTCTGCTCGTGGTCTCGCGCGGGCCTCATGTTCCGAGCGCACATCGGCGTTCCGCCGGGCGCCTACCTTCACATCCCGATCGCGGGAATGGGGTTCTCCTTGAACCATCGCGTGAGGAATTCGAGCAGGATGACGACCTTGCGCGGCACGGTCTGGCCGGGTCCGTAGATGGCGTACAACGGGCGGTCGGGGATGGGGACTTCGGGGAGCTGGACCTGGAGTGCGCCGGAAATCAGGTCTTCGTAGGCGGAGCGCTGTGGGAGCAGGGCGATGCCGAGACCTTGCACGGCGGCCTTCCGCAGGGCCATGTACGAGTTCGAGGAGAAAGCCGGGTTGCGGATCTTGTGCAGGCTGGAGGTGGATCCGTGCCCCAGGCGCCACACGGGCTCGTTCACGTGCACCAGGCAGTCGTGCTCGGCCAGATCGCCTGGATGGTCGAGGAAGCCGTGTCGCTTCACGTACTCCTCGGACGCGCACAGAGTGAAGGGGAGCGACGCGATCTTCTTGAGGTGGACCCGGGAATCCCTCAGATCCCGCGTGTGCAGGGCCACGTCGAAGCCGCCGTCCAGGAAGTCGTAGGTGCGCTCCGACAGGCCCCCCAGTTCGAACCGCACGGTGATCTTGGGCTGCGCGGCGGCGAAGGCGGCGATGGCGTCCCCGACGTCCAGGCTTCCGATCCACTTGGGGCAGACGACGTTCAGGGCACCTTCCGCCCGGTCGTGCAGGTGCCCGATGAGGGCTTCCTCGGCTTCGACCTCCGCGAGGATACGGGCGGCGAACTCGGAGTAGCGCAACCCCGGTTCGGTCAGGCTGACGGAACGAGCCGTGCGGTTGACGAGGCGGACACCGATCTGCCGCTCGAGTTCGGCCACGTGACGTGAGACGAGAGAGCCGGACGAGCTGAGGGCCCGGGCGGCCCCGCTGAAACTGCCGAGCTGCGCGACCGTGACGAAGCTGCGCATCAGGAGCATGCGGTCCATGGAAATCCTCCAGTCGGGCACGGCTCGGGCGTCCCTCCGGCCGGGTGGGACATGGGGTGCGAGGCGCGCGAACACCTACTTAACTAGAACGATCTAGTTGACTCCGTTTTGACGGTAACAGAGGTCCTTGGCTTCTCGCGAGAGTCGGGAAACGACCCAGGCTGTGAGTGATGCCCGCGTTACAGCGCGTCGCCGCGCGATGCCGTCGCGCCGTGCAGGAAGACCCGGACCGCGACGGCGATGCCCTCCTGGACCTCGTCGTCGTCCGGCTTGTGCGGGGAGTTGGTCAGCAGGCGCATCTGGGCGTCGCCGAGCATCGCCTGGAAGAGCTGTGCCGCCGCGCGGACCGGGTCACTCACGTCGATCTCGCCGGCGTCGCGTGCCTGTTGCAGGTACTTGGCCAGAACGCGCTGACCGGCGGAGGGACCGTGTTCAAAGAAGGCGCGGCCGACCTCCGGCATACGTTCGGCCTCCGCGGTGACCAGTCGGTGCAGGGCGATGGCCTGGGGGGTGAGAACCAGGGCGGCGAAGTGCCCGCCGAGGGCCGTGAGCGTGGTGGTGAGGTCGGCGTCAGGGGGCGCGGTGAAGGTGTGCACCGGCTTCGACCACTCGTCACACAGGGCTTCCACAGCAGCCTGGAACAGCTCGGCCTTGTCGGCGAAGTGGCGATACAGCGTCGCCTTCGAGCCGCCGACCTTCGCGAGGACGTCTTCCATGGTGACACCCGAGTAGCCCCGGGCGATGAACAGCTCGCCTGCGGCGTTCAGGATCAGTTTGCGCCGGTCGGCTGCCGTCATCCTCTGCACGGTCGACATCGTATAAGCCGCTTCCTTCGCAGGCGGGCACGCCTGTTCCCGTCTCGCTTCGGCTGTCAGTGGATGTCTCTTGTGCACCCGCGCAACCAGACAGTACTGTACCGTACAGTACCGCTGGGATCAGGGCATATCCCGCCCCGTCCCGCATGCGTATGTCGAGCCGAAGACGTTCCTCAAACGGCCCCCCACCCGGCCGCGCCGACACCCGGCAGCACCTGCCCGAGCGCCGGCCAGGATGCCCCACCCCCTTTTCCGATCCGCTGTTGAAGCACCCGCAGCCGCGTCGGCATGGCATGCCGACAGGACATGGAGGAAGCAATGGCACACCTTGACGATCAGATACGCGAGGCCGGTGGCCCGCTGGCGCTGATGCGCGGCGGCCGGTCGGGGGCGTATCCCTTCCCGATCCGGGCCGAGTTCACCAACTGGCGTGACGAGCAGGAGAGCTGGCGCACAAGTGCCGCACTCATGGACCTCTCCCACCACATGACCGACCTCACGGTGGAGGGCCCCGACTGCTACCGCCTCCTCTCGGAGCTCGGCGCGAACAGCTTCGCAGGCTTCGGCCCCATGCAGGCCAAGCAACTCATCGCGGTCAACCACGACGGCTACATGATCGGCGACTGCATCCTGTTCTGCCTCGCCGACAACCTGGTCCGCCTCGTCGGGCGACCGCCGGCCCTCAACTGGGTCCAGTTCCACGCCGAGACGGGCGGCTACGACGTCACCCTCCGCCGGGACGAACGCACCGCCCAGAACCCGGGCGGCCGCGAGTTCTACCGACTCCAGATGCAGGGCCCTTACGCGGCTCGCATCTTCGAGGAGGTCAACGGCGGCCCGATGCCGGACATCCCCTTCTTCAGCATGGGCAAGTTCAACATCGGCAAGCACGAGGTCACCGCCCTCAACCACCGCATGTCCGGCTTCCCCGGCCTGGAGTTCTTCGGCCCCTACGCCGACATCGACGACATCCGCGACACCCTCCTGGAGGCGGGCGAACCCTTCGGGATACGCCAGGTCGGCGGCCGCGCCTACGCCTCGGTGGCCACGGAGTCCGGCTGGATCGCCTCCACCGTGCCCGCGGTCTACTCGGGCGAGAACATGCGGCCCTACCGCGAGTGGCTCGGCGCACGCACCTTCGAGGCGAACCTCTCGGTCGGCGGCAGCTTCGCCCCGGACCGGGTGGACGACTACTACGTCACGCCTTACGACCTCGGCTACGGCCACGTCCTCAAGTTCGACCACCACTTCATCGGCCGCGAGGCCCTGGAGGGGATGCGCGGGCGCAAGCACCGCAAGAAGGTGTGGCTGTCCTGGCACCGCGACGACGTGGCCCGCGTCTACGGGAGCATGTATGAACAGGGTGACCGGCGGTTCAAGTACATCGACACGCCCGCCGCGTTCTACTCGGCCTCGCAGTTCGACCGAATCGAGAGCGACGGCCGGCTGATCGGGGTGTCGACCTTGTGCAGCTACTCGTCCAACGTCCGCGGCTGGATCTCCGTCTGCATGATCGACGCGGACGAAATGGGCTACGGGCGCGAGGTCGACCTCGTCTGGGGCGAACCGGACGGCGGGTCCGCCAACCCGACGGTCGAGCGCCACGCCCAGACCACCATCCGCGCCACCATCTCTCGCAGGCCCTTCGCGAGCGACAAGCGCTGAGACTACATCTGGCACGGCACGAGGTCCCCCGGCCGCGTTCCCGGGGACCTACGGCTGTCATCTTGACATCCTCCCCCTCTTAAAAGAGGGGGATCCCAACCCAGGAGGGTTGAGGTTCACGGACACTCGACCGCTGTTGGGGCAGTGTTGTCCCTCCGGCACCGGCTGAGCGCCGGGGCCGGGAATCCCGCCCTGTCCTGCCGCGACGTTGGTTGCAGCGTTGGTGTCCGCGTTACAGATGAAGCCGCAGGAAGAGCAACAGAACTCGGCTTGGCCGTCGCTCGCCTCCGGGAGAACCGGTGACCGGGGTGGTCGCCCACCAGGAACACGCCTACCTGCGTGGTCGCGATGACACCTTCGGCCGCAGTGCGCCGTCACAGCAGGTGACTAGAACGATTAAGCTCCGCCATGTAACATCCCGGACAGATCGATTTAGCATTCCTTTCCCGCCGCAGGACGCGGGATCGAGGAGGTTGTCGCCGATGCCAACCCTGCAAAACCCCGCCCTCGGGCGGGCGAGACCCCTCGTACCACCGGAAGGGCTGCCCCTGCTGGGCCGCTGCCTGGTGATGGGCATCCTGAACGTGACGCCCGACTCGTTCTCCGACGGCGGCCTGTACGCGGACAGCGGCCACGCGATCGACCGCGGGCTGGAGCTCGCCGCACAAGGCGCGGACATCGTCGACGTGGGCGGCGAGTCGACCCGGCCGGGAGCGCGGCCCGTATGCCTCGACGAGGAACTGGCCCGGACCGTGCCGGTGGTGCGTGAACTCGCCCGGGCCGGGGTGTGGGTGAGCGTCGACACCATGCACGCGCCCGTGGCCCGCGCCGCGGTCGAGGCGGGGGCGCGCATGGTCAACGACGTCAGCGGCGGCCTGGCCGACCCGGGCATGGCACGGACCGTCGCCGAGGCCGGCGTTCCGTATGTCGCCACGCACTGGCGTGCGCCCAGCCGTGAGATGGACCGCCATGCGGACTACGGCGATGTCGTCGCCGACGTCATAGCGGAACTCGGCGCGCGTCTTCGGCAGTTGACGGGAATGGGGGTGGATCCGTCGCGCATCGCGCTCGACCCGGGACTCGGGTTCTCCAAGCGCCCCGAGCACGACTGGACGCTTCTGGCCGGCCTGGAGAGGCTGCGAACCCTGGGCTTCCCCTTGATGGTCGGTGCGTCGAGGAAACGCTTCATCGGCGCGGCCCTCACCGAGGAGGGCCGCGGCGACATGCCGCCCGCACGGCGTGACGTGGCGACGGCTGCGGTCTCCGCGCTCGCCGCCGTCGGGGGCGCGTTCTGTGTGCGGGTGCACGACGTCCGCGCGAGTCTCGACGCTGTGCGCATGGCCGCCGCGTATGTCGAGCACGTCGATTGCACGTAATGAATGCGAAACCAGCACCTCGTCTTGGCGAGACCGCTCTGCTAGCTTGCGCTAGATCGTTTTAGCATCACCAATCCGCCGACAGATCAGTCGCGTTGACCTGCTGTCGGCCGAACTAGATCGATTTAGCTTTCCGGAGCAGGCAGATACCAAAAGGAGCCGATATGGGAACCCCCTCTCTGCAGGATGGCATCGACAAGGCCGGCTCGCCGATGAAGCTGCTGTGGCAGCCGAACGCCGAGCCGTGGACCCCGGAGGTCGTCGAGCGCGAGTACGCGGGCTGGCGTCAGGAACAGGCCGCGTGGCACGAGGGCGTGGCCCTGCTCAACCTCTCCCACCACATGTACGACATGTGGATCGAGGGCCCGGACGCCACGCGGGTACTGGCAGACCACGGCGTCAACAACTTCGAGAAGTTCGCGATCGGGCAGGCCAAGCAGTACGTGCCGGTCACCCGCCACGGCCACATCGTCACCGACGGGATCCTCGCCCGCGAAGGTGAGAACGAGTACCTGTTGAGCGGGATCCCCGCCGCTCAGCACTGGGTTCAGTACCACGCGGAGAAGGGCGGCTACGACGTCGGCTTCGTCACCGACCCGTCCTCCGCCTTCCGTCCCGGAGGCGGGGACCCGAAGCTGTTCCGCTACCAGATCCAAGGCCCGCTGGCGGCGGAACTCGTCGAGCGTGCCTTCGGCGGCCCCCTTCCGGAGACGAAGTTCTTCCACTCCACCGCGGTCACCCTCGACGGCCGCCCCATCCGTGCCCTGCGCCACGGCATGGCCGGCCAGGCAGGCTTCGAGTTCATCGGCCCCTGGGAGCACGCCGCGTACGTGCACGAGACGTTCCTGAAGGTCGGCGAGCCGCTCGGCCTGATCCAGGTCGGCGCCCTGGCCTACACCACGCCCAGCGTGGAGAGCGGCTGGATCCCCTCGCCGGTGCCCGGCATCTACACCGACTCCGAACTGCTCGACTACCGGCGCCACTTGGCCCTGTTCGGCATCGAGGGCAAGCGGCCACTGAACGGCAGCTACTTCTCCGAGGACATCGAGGACTACTACGTCTCCCCGTACGAACTCGGCTACGGGAAAATGATCTCCTTCAACCACGACTTCGTGGGCCGGGACGCCCTGGAGAAGGCCAAGGGCGAGGTACGCCGCACCAAGGTCACCCTCGTTCTCGACGCCGACGACGTGCGCACCGTCATCGGTGAGGGCCAGGACCCCGGCTTCGTGCTCAGCTACGCCCGCCACCGCGTGGAGAGCGCCACAGGTCTGGTCGGCGTCACGATGCAGAGCGCCTCGATCGACCCGGTGGGAACCGTCCTGGCACAGACCCTGATCGACGCCGAGTACGCCACTGCGGGCACCGAGGTCACGGTGGTCTGGGGCGAGCACCCCGGTTCCGGCACCGACCCCGAGGCCGACCTCGGCCTCCCCCACATCCGTGCCACCGTCCAGCAGTCACCGTTCAACGAGCACGCGCGCACCCTCTACCGGCGCGACCGCTGACAACGGACCGGAAAGCGAGTCGCAAGACGATGAATCCCGCGAGCACGGCACGAACAGCGGTCGGCACGGCGCTCCTTGAGGACTTCTCCCTGGAGATGACCGGCAAGGACGTCCCCAAACTGGAAGGAGCCCGCGACACCATCCCCCGGGGCACCCGCATCAACGTCACCTTCCTCGGCAACGAGGACCTGGAGATGCGCTTGACCGCGGCCCGCGCGGTCAAGCGGTTCGGTTTCGTGCCCGTGCCGCACATATCCGCCCGGCGCCTCGGGTCGCGTGACGACTTCGAGCGGTTCCTGGCCGGACTGCATGCGGACGGCACGGGCGAGAACGTGTTCCTGGTCGGCGGGGACCCGGCACACCCCGAGGGCCCCTACGCCGACTCCCTGTCCCTGATCGACACGGGGCTGCTGCAGGAGTACGGCGTCCGGCACGTCGGCATCACCGGCTACCCGGAAGGCCACCCCGCGATCGACGGTGGAACGCTGTGGTCCGCGCTGGAGAACAAGCACAAGGCGATCGCCGCCCAGCCCCTGGAAGGCGGTGTCATCACCCAGTTCGGGTTCGACGTCGACCCGGTGCTCACCTGGGTGGAGGAGGTCCGCGGCCGGGGCATCGGCCTCCCGATCCGGATCGGGGTGCCCGGCCCCGCCGGTGTGCGCCGACTCCTGTCGTACGCGGCCCGCTTCGGTGTCGGGACCAGTGCGTCCGTCGTCAAGAAATACGGGTTCTCGATCACGAACCTGATGGGCACGGCGGGCCCCGACCGTTTCCTGCGTGACCTCGCCGCGGCCTACGAGCCGGCCCGCCACGGCGACTTGAAGATCCACTTCTATACGTTCGGCGGGCTCAAGGCCACCTCCGACTGGGCCGCCCGCTTCCGGAAGGAAAGCCTCGCATGACCCTCACGCATGACGCCCCGGCCCGCACCGCCACAGGCAAGCCCCCGGCCCAGCAGGCGTCGCTCATCGTGCAGGGCGCCGACGCCACCGGCATCGTCGCCGCCGTGACATCTGTCCTCAGTAGCCACGGCGCGAACATCGTCTCCCTCGACCAGTACTCCGACAACCCGCAGGGAGGCGCCTTCTTCCAGCGCACCGTCTTCGGCCTCGACGCCCTCCAGGCCGCGCTGCCCGCGCTGCGGGCCGATCTCGACAAGCGCCTGGTCGAAGGGTTCGGGCTCGACTACACGCTGCGGGACATGTCGGTGCCCAAGCGGGTCGCGATCTTCGCCTCGAAGTCCGACCACTGTCTCCTCGACCTGCTGTGGCGCCACCGCCGGGGCCAACTCCCCGTCACCGTCGCCATGGTGATCTCCAACCACCCCGATGTGGCCGAGGAGGTACGCGGCTTCGGCATCCCCTTCTTCCACGTGCCCTGCCAGGGCGCCGACAAGTCCGCAGCCGAGGCCGAACACCTGCGGCTACTGAAGGGCAATGTCGACTTCGTCGTTCTCGCCCGCTACATGCAGATCCTCTCCGGCGACTTCATCGAGAACGTCGGCGTCCCGATCATCAACATCCACCACTCCTTCCTGCCCGCCTTCATCGGCGCCGGCCCGTACGCCAAGGCCAAGGAGCGGGGCGTCAAGCTGGTGGGAGCCACCGCCCACTACGTCACCCAGGACCTCGACGAGGGGCCGATCATCGAACAGGACGTCGTCCGCGTCAGCCACGGTGACACCGCGGCCGACCTCACCCGCCGCGGTGCCGACGTGGAACGCGCGGTGCTCTCCCGTGCCGTGCTGTGGCACGCCGAGGACCGGGTCATCCGCGACGGCAACCACACCATCGTCTTCGCCTGACGGAGGACGCTTCTCCGGCACGCAAACCGCCCGGTGCAGGGACAGGTCTTGTCGTGCGCCACCCCTGTGACCGAGCCGGCCGGCCGCGACGACCGGCGGCCTACCCGGTCACGGCGCCGTACAGCCGCGGTCACGCCGACCGCTCGCAGCACAGCCTTTCGCCCGGGTGAATCGTTCCTCACGACAAGAAAGCGGTTCGCCACCATGACCACCACGATCGACGGCACCAGGATCGCCCAGCGAATCCGCGCACAGGTCGCCGAGAAGGTCGCCGAGGCCACCGGTTCGGGCAGAATCCCCGGCCTCGCGACCATCCTGGTCGGCGACGACCCGGCCAGCGCCGTGTACGTCGCCGCCAAACGGCGCGCCATCAGGGAGGCCGGCATGCGCGACTTCCACCGCCACCTGCCCCCGCGCGCCACCCAGGACGACGTGGCCGCGGTGATCGACGAGTTCGCCGCCGACCCGCGCGTCTCCGGCATTCTGCTCCAACTCCCCCTGCCTCCGCAGCTGGACGCTTCCGTACTGATCAACCGTATCCCCGTCACCAAGGACGTAGACGGCCTCACCACCGGCAGCGCCGGCCTGCTCGCGCGCGGGGAACGCGGACTTCGTCCCTGCACACCCAGCGGCGTCATCGCACTCCTCGACGCCGAGGGCATCCCCCTCCTAGGAGCCCAGGTCGCCGTTGTCGGCTGGGGCGAACTGGTCGGACGGCCCCTGACCCAGCTGCTGCTGCGGCGTGGAGCGACCGTGTCCGTCGCGCACGAACACACCACCGACCTCGCGTCCGTCACCCGTCCCGCCGACATCGTCGTGGTCGCCACCGGCGTCCGCGGGCTCATCGGCCCAGAACACGTCAGCCCCGGAGCCGTCGTCATCGACGTCGGTATCCACCGCACACCCGCCGGACTGACCGGCGACGTCCGCTCCGCCGAACTCGACGGCATCGCCGACCGCATCACCCCCGTTCCCGGCGGGGTCGGCCCCATGACCATCGCCATGCTCATGGTCAACACCCTCCGTGCCGCCCAATGGGGCGCAGAACGCGAGGCCGTCGCGGCGTAACTGCTTCCTCCACAGGAGCACCTCAGTTCTTTCGGTACCGCACGCTGCAGGAGGCGCGGCATGGATCAACCCCCTCCGATGGCCCTTTTCGGCGGGCACCTCGCCACCGGTCTCGCCGACGTCACCAGCGATCCCTCGGCCCTGGAGTCCGAGGGCTTCTGGGCCGTGGCGGCCGACTTCGAGGGCCGTCTGACATGCGCCCGCTTCCGCGACGTACGGCGGACCGGGGACCGCCATGACCCCACGGCGCCCTGGCGTGGACCGCGTACCGAAGCCTGGTCCACCTCGTTCGACCGCCTCGCGTACACGAGCGGAGTGAGCCGCATCCGTGAGCACATCGCCGCCGGTGAGGTCTACCAGGCGAATCTGTGCCGGGTCCTGTCCGCTCCCATCGGTGAGGGCGCCGACGTCGAGGCACTGGCCGCACTGCTCACACGGCACAACCCGGCGCCGTACGCCGGAGTCATCCGCGTCCCGAGCCACGGTGTGGAGGTGGCCTCCGCCTCGCCGGAACTCTTCCTCCGCCGCGACGGCAGGAACGTCACCTCCGGCCCCATCAAAGGAACTGGCCGCACCGAGGCGGACCTGCTGGACAAGGACCACGCGGAGAACGTGATGATCGTCGACCTGGTCCGCAACGACCTCGGCCGCGTCTGCGTCCCCGGTTCCGTGGCCGTGCCCGACCTGTGTGCAGTGGAGAAGCACCCGGGGCTCGTCCACCTCGTATCCACGGTGTCGGGGCGACTGCGTGACGGCGTGGGCTGGCCCGAACTGCTGGCGGCGACCTTTCCGCCGGGATCGGTCACCGGGGCGCCCAAGGAGAGAGCCCTACGGATCATCGGGGTCCTGGAAACCTCACCCCGCGGTCCGTACTGCGGGGGAATCGGCTGGGTCGACGCCGACCACGCCCGCGGCGAACTGGCGGTCGGCATCCGCACCTTCTGGATCGACCGAGCCGAGGGACTCCTGAAGTTCGGTACGGGAGCGGGCATCACCTGGGAGTCAGAGCCGGAACGGGAGTGGCAGGAAACCGAGTTGAAGGCACACCGGCTGCTGGCCATCGCGTCGGCGGACGTTCCCCGAGCCTGCTGCGGTGTGTAACGGATGACGATTGTCCGGCGCGAGGCGCTGCCCGCGCGCTGAGGGGAGGCAGCGCGCGGGCAGCACGTTGGGAGTGGCCGTGGCTCAGGCGTTGCGGCGGTAGCGCCGACGGGCGTGATCGTCGTACGGCGCCGGCTGGACGGTCGCGCGGACGCGGGGAAAGCCGAGGTCGGCGTCGGCCGGGGTGCCCGGCCCGGGGTGCCGGCCCCAGACCACGGACACCTCGGTTCCCGGCGCCGCCCACTCACTGTCGACCAGGGCGAGCGAGAGGAGGGTGCCCAGGTGGTCGACCGGATCGGTCTGGAAGGTGACGCCGGCGAGCTCACCGGAGGCCGTCTCGACGCGGTTGCGGGCATAGCTGTGCACATAGCCCGGGTCCTCGCCGCCCCCGATGACCGAACGCACGTCCTCGGCGTCGCAGACCAGCGTGACTCGCGTACGCGTGACCTCCTCCTTCAACAACTGGAACGATCTAGTCGCGTAGGCTGGCCCCAAGCGCTTAATCGTTCTAGAGCTGGGACGCCACTTTCTTGACACCGCTCACGGGCGGGCGCGCCCAGTCCGTCGGAGAAGGAGTGTTCCGGTATGGGCCGTTCTGGCCGGGTGACGTTGAGCGACGTGGCCAAGGTGTCCGGCGTGTCACGGGCGACCGTGAGCTTCGTCCTCAACGACGACCCGCGGCAGACGATCTCCGCAGCGACCCGGGAGCGGGTCCTGGAGGCCGCAAATGACCTGGGGTACGTCCCGCACGGGATCGCCCGCGCCCTGCGTGAGGGGTCTTCGCGCATCGTGGTGCTCAACGTGGACTGGGCGATGGAGGGCAACTTCTCCCGCAGCTACGTCCGGGGACTGGACGAGGAACTCGCCGAGCACGACCACGTTCTTCTCGTCCGGCACGGACACTCCGCGCCCGAGGCCACGCAGAAGATCCTCGACGCCATCGTGCCGCGGGCGGTGTTCAGGCTGGGCGAGGTCTACATGCAGGGACACGAGCCGATCGAAGAGGACTGGGACAACGGGTTCGCCGCCAATGCCGCCCTGCAGATCGGCTACCTCGCCGAACGCGGGCACAGCAGGATCGCGATGGCCATGCCCGACCACGAGTTCCCGCTCACCGAGGCCCGCCTCGGATTCGCCCGGGAGGCCGCCCGGCGCCTGGGGCTTCCGCCCCTGGAGCGCTTCGTCGTCCCGCGGCCCCGGGAGGCCGGCGCGGCCGCTGTCGAGGCGTTTCTGGCCGGGCACTCGGACGTGACCGCGCTGGCCGCCTTCGACGACGACATCGCGCTGCGCAGCCTGACCGCCCTGCGCGACCTCGGGGTGCGGGTGCCGGAGGACGTGGCGGTGATCGGCTTCGACGAGACCGAGTACGGCTCCCTGTCGACGCCCGCGCTCACCACCGTGCACATCGACGCCGAGGTCCTCGGACGGCTCGCCGCCCGGAGCGCTCTCGGCATCGACACGGAGGGGCTGGCCCCGGTGCCCGGCCGGATCGTGGCCCGCGCGTCGGCGTGACGCCGCGCGGGCCCGATGTGGAGGTACTGGTCCCATGAGACGTGTACTGCGAAGGCGCCCCCCGACTCAGTCGGCACCAGGCTCCTGTCGCGCAGCATGAGCCGCACCGGCTCGCTGAGGAGTCTCACTGACCCGAACTGCCTCGCCATCGCCGCCCGTCTGAGGCGCCCGAGAAACTGAGCAGCAGCAATGCCGACGGTCGTAGGCACCGTGCACGGTGCCTCACCATCGCTCGTGGCGGCGCAGTCAGACAGTCGGCTCCGCCGCCGGTGCGCTGATCTGCCGCTTGAGGATCTTGCCGCTCGGCCCCATCGGCAACGTGTCCATGAGCCACACGGCCCGGGGGTACTTGTACGCCGCTATCCGCTCCTTGACGTACTCCCGCAGTTCCTCGGCCGTGGCCTGGGCCCCCGGGCGCAGGACCACCGCGGCCGCGATCTCCTCGCCGAGTTCCTGATGCGGTACACCCACCACCGCGGCGAGGGCGACGGCCGGGTGCTCGTGCAGAACCTCCTCGACCTCGCGCGGGTAGACGTTGTAGCCACCGCGGATGATCATGTCCTTCTTCCGGTCGACTATGTAGAGGTAGCCGTCCTCGTCCCGCCGGGCCAGGTCGCCGGTGCGCAGCCAGCCGTCCGGGATGGCGATCGCCGTCTCCTCGGGACGGTTCCAGTAGCCCTTCATCAGGTTGGGACCGCGCACGGCCAGCTCGCCGATCTCCCCGGGGGCGACGTCCTGGCCCTTGTCGTCCAGCAGCCGGACCTCCACGTCCTTGATCGGGGTGCCGATCGAGCCGGCCTTGCGGGGCCGGTCGAGATGGTTGAACGTCACCACCGGACTCGTCTCGGACATGCCGAAGCCCTCCAGCACCGCGCAGCCGAAGCGCTCCTCGAAGCCGCGCAGCACCTCCACCGGCAAGGAGGCGCCGCCGGAGACGCACATCCGGAGCGTCGACACGTCCGCGTCCGTCGGGTGCTGCAGCAGGGCGGCGTACATGGTCGGTACGCCACCGAAGACCGTCGCCCGGTCGCGGACTATGGCGTCCAGCACGGTCTGCGGGTCGAAGCGCGGGATGAGCGTGAGCGAGGCGCCGCTGCAGACGGCCACGCTCATCGTGCAGATCTGGCCGAAGATGTGGAACAGAGGGAGACAGCCCACCACCACGTCGTCCGCCGTCATCCGCTGGACGTGGACCTCATTGGCCTCGGTGTTGTGCCGCAGTCCGCCGTGGGTGAGCGCGGCGCCCTTGGGCTTGCCGGTGGTGCCGGAGGTGTACAGCAGGACAGCCACGTCGTCGTCCGCCGTCCGCGCCACCTCGCTCAGCGGCTCGTGCCCGGCCAGCAGCGCGGCGAAGGACGAAGACTCCACTGCCACGCGCCGTACCCCGGCGGCAGCCGCTCCCTGCACGCCCTCTCCCGGCGCCTGGTGCCATTCGAAGAGCAGCACGGCGCCTGAGTCGCTGAGGTGGTAGGCGGTCTCCCGCTCCTTCAGCAGCGGGTTCAGCGGCACCACGATCGCGCCGGCCCGCAGCGCGCCGTAGTAGAGCACGACGAATTCGGGGACGTTCGGCAGCATCAGGGCGACCCGGTCTCCGGGCCGTACGCCTTCGGCCCGCAGCAGCGCGGCCGCACGGGCACTGCGTTCGTCCAGCTCCGTGTAGGAGGTGATGTGCGACCCCAGCCGCAGTGCGGGCCGTTCCGGCTGCCGGGCCGCCGTCCGCACCAGAAATTCCGCCAGATTCGCCATGACCGCCTCCACGAACTCACCGTTGAAATCCGTTGTTCACGTGGGCGCCATCGTGCTGCGAACCACCGCCGAGGCCTATGGGCCGCGCGACACCATCGCCCGCCCATAACTGTTCCCGCGAACAAGACAGGCGCATTAAGCTGCGGTGATGGACCTCTCAGACGTGATCGCGGCGATCCACGAGCGGCTTCCCGAGCTGGGAGAGCGGATCGCGGAACGCATTCGCGCGGACGTCCCCGCGTATGTGGATGAGTCGCTTATCCCGTTCGACTCGCTGCGCCGGTCCTGCACCGCCAACGCTGACCTGGTCCTCAGCCATCTGCGCCGTTCCGGCGCACCGGATCCCGGACCCGCCCGGGAGACCGGCAGGATCCGCGCCGAGCAGGGCATGCCGCTGGCGGACATCCTGCACGCGTACCGGATCGGCTTCGAGTTCGTGTGGTCGGAAATCCTCACCCAGGCACGCACCCACACCACGGTCCCCGACGCACAACTCGTGGACCGATCGGCGGAGATCTGGCACCTGTTCGGGCTCTATGCCGAGGCCGTGGCGGCCGCACACCGGGAGACCACCGCCGAGCTGGCCGTGCAGCGCGGCGCCCGGCGCTCGGCATTGGTCGAGGCGCTGTTCTCCGGTGTGATCGCCGACCGCATCACACTGTGGGACGCGGCCCGCGAACTCGGTTTGCCGGAACGCGGCCCGTACGCCGTCGTCGCGGCGGCCGCAGACTCACCCGGCGAGGAACCTCTGCCAGGCGTGGAAGCCTCGCTGCGCCATGCACACCTGCCCTCGGCCTGGCGGCTGTTGGCGGATCAGCAGATCGGCCTCATCGCCGTCGGCGCACCGGAGGCGGAGGCCACCGGCCTGCGCATCCTGCGCCGGGCCGGCGCCCGCGTGGGGGTCAGTCCCCGCTTTTCCTCACTGCGGGACACACCACAGGCCCTGCGCTTCGCCCGGCTGGCCCTCGCGGGACTGCCGGGCGGCGGCTCGGGCGTCGCCCGCTTCGACGACAATCCCCTCGCCATGCTCGTCGCCGCCGCCCCCGCGGAGGCCACTCACCTGATGAACGTGGTCCTGAAGCCCGTACTCGACCTCCCGGGCCTCGAACGCACGCGTCTCCTGGACACCCTGAAGCACTGGTTCGACGCCGGCGGCTCCGCCGCGACCACGGCGCAACGCCTCTACGTCCACCCCAACACAGTCCGCTACCGCCTGCGCCGCGTCGAGGAACTGACCGGACGTTCCCTCTCGGATCCCCATACGGTGGCAGACCTCGGCGCCGCGCTGCTGGCTGCTCGAAGCCCTGCGGCGGGGCGAAACCCGGCCACCGACGAGACAACATCGACTGCATGACCTGGCCCGAACGACAGGACACCGTGTCGCTCCCCGCTTCCGGGGGACTCCGGCGTGACGGGTCCACCAGCAGCGTCGAGACCGGACGACCGCAGGCGTCCTCCGCCGTGCGCCCCAGCAGATACCTGGCGCCAGGGGAACGGCACGACGACATCCGCGCAGATTTCTTCTGCCTCGCCGTCTGCCTGATCACCCACCGCCGCGTCCAACAGCTTTGTCAGAGCTTCTACGTCAGCACGACCTGCGGTCGCGGCCGCCGGGGCCGACTCAGCGGGTTCGCGTGGGCAGGCTGACAGAGGAGGGGTGGCCGGGGTCGTGGAATATCACCTCGGTGGCGGCTTTCAACTGGGTGACGGTGTGCCGGAGTTCGCCGGTGCAGGGGTTGCGGATGTACTGGGGGAACGCGGCGGTGACAGACCTGCCCGGCGCCTCGTACATCGGCCCCGACGGCCCCGGCGAACGACGCGGCAGCCCTACCCTGGTCAGCCGTTCCGCCCATGCCGGCGACCCCGACACCGCCCGCCGCCTGTGGACCGACTCCGAGGAACTGTCGGGGGTCACCTTCCCCGCGCGGCTGCACGCAACGGACACCCAGGGATGAGTCGGTGCCCGCAACAGGCGCGGGCACCGATGCGGTGCTGCTCAGCACGGACGAGTCCCGAAACAGCTGACCCAGCTGCCACTTGCTGCCGGTCAACTCCACGATTGCGATGGGTTATGTCACCCACCGCTCTGGCGAGCGGCTTTGCGAAGCGAGTCCCACAGGGTGTCGATGTGGTCGGGCAGCGTCGTCGTCGCGCCGATAGCGACGCGGATCGCGAAGTGACCGTTGACCGATGTGTGCGTGAGGAAGGAATGCCCTTCGGCGTTGACCGCCTCCATAGCCGCCTTGGTGGCGGCGTCGTCGGGGCGACCGTCCCGGTCGACGAGGTACAGGCATACGAGTGCCAGTGACGGCGGGGTGGCCAGGGCGAAGCCCGGCTCGCTCTCGATCCGGGCGGCCAAGGAGTCGGCCATGGCGACGTGGCCACGGATGCTTTCGCGCAGGCCTTCCAGTCCGGCGCCGTGCACCACCGACCAGATCTTCAACGCACGCATACGACGGCCCAGCGGTACCTGCCAGTCGCGGTAGTCGATGACTTCGCCCGACTCAGTCGCAGCGTTACGCAGGTACTCCGGCGTGATGGACAGGGCTGTCGGCAGCGCTTGGGCGTCCCTCACCCACATGAACGAGGCGTCGAAGGCGGTGTAGAACCACTTGTGTGCGTCGGTGCAGAACGAGTCGGCAAGGTTTACGCCGTCCAGGAGCCAGCGGAACTCGGGACACAACGCCGCGACTCCCGCCCACGCGGCGTCGACGTGCACCCATGCCTGGTACTCACGCGCTGCCAGGGCGATGTCTCTGACGGGGTCGATGGCACCCGTGCCGGTTGTTCCCACGGTCGGACAGACCATGACCGGCCTCTTTCCGGCGGCTGCGTCCTTGGCCAGCATGTCTGCCAGGGCATCCGCCGACATGGACAGCGTGCCCTGGGTAAAAGGGACGATCCGCAGTGCTCGCGCGCCGAGCCCGGCCACACGCACGGCCTTGGCCAGTGACGAGTGGGTCTCGGCAGTGACGTACACCGTCTCGGTGCCGTCCACACCGTGTTCGCGCCAGTCCGGGTTGCTGCGCTGCAGCGCAGCCAGCAGCGCAGCCAAAGACGCCGACGAGGCCGAATCCTGCAGCGAACCGCCTCCGCCCCCGGCGAAGGTGAACTCGCGACCAAGGCCCAGCGCGTCCGCCAGGCCGTCGAGCAGGACCTGCTCGATCTCCGTCCCGGCGGGCGATGTTGACCAGAGCATTCCCTGCGCTCCGATGCCGCCCGATGCGATGTCGCCGAGGAGCGAGAGCAGGGACGCGTTCGCTGGGAAGTAGCCGAAGAATCCTGGGTGCTGCCAGTGGAGCGACGAGGGGACGACCACGTCGTTGAGCAGGGCGACGAGATCATCGCCCAGCGCCTGGGACGGCTGCTCAGGCAGTTCACGAGGAAGCTGAGCCTTCACGGAGCCCGGTGAGACATTCGGCTGTACGCGCAGGGAAGGGAGCGAGGCACGGTATTGGGCGACCCAGTCCACCAACTGGTGGCCCTGGCGGCGGAATTCATCTGGCTCAAGATCAGGCATGCTCTGTCCTATGAGGTGGTGTTGGTCATGACGTGGGCTGGGCGCCTACCTGAGCGCTGGGAGATCAGGTGCCAAGGGGCGAGGTGGCCGCTACTGGATTGAGAGGGCCTCGATGCCGCGTACCCACTGGTGCCGCACCAGAGCCTGTCGTCTACAGTTGTAGATTAATAGCTCCAATGTAATCCCTGATGGGCTTGCTGGGAAGGGGGCGCCCCATGGATCGCTCTCACGGCACCGGAAGTGACAGCTGTTCGTCCCCGCTCCGTGCGCCGTTAGCGAGAGAAGGTGGCGCGGGACCGACAGGACGCCTGGTCCAGCCATTGAAGGTTCTCAGTCTGGCCGCGAGGGTGCTGACCGTAGCCCTCAGAATCAGGCGTCTACCCGTTGGTAAGGTGTCAGCATGCCCAAGATCGTGGACCACGACGCGCGGCGTGAAGAGATCATCGAAGCCGTATGGCGCCTTGTCGCGCGGCGAGGATTCGCGGCGCTGAACATGCGGGATCTCGCCGCCGAAGCGGGGTTCACCAACGGTGCGCTCGCGCGATACTTTCCCACCAAAGCAGCCATTCTGCGGGCCGCGCTGGAGCGCGCCAACGCAGCCACCGAGCAGCGGGCCGCCCGCACCATCGCCGGCGCCAACGGCGTGAACGCGTTCCGCAAGTTCTGCATCGAGATCATGCCCCTGGACGACGAGCGTCTCAATGAGGCCCGCGTTGTCATCGGCTTCTGGAACTACGCGGTAGCCGATGAGGAACTGATCGACATCTACGACCAGGCAATATCGCGCTGGCGCGATCAGATGCTCTCGTATCTGCACACTGCGACCGAAGCGGGAGAGATCAACCCGTCCTGCGATCTCGATGCGTTCTTGGACCTTGTGATGGCCACGCTGATGGGACTCCAGATCAACGCGATCTTCGCGGCTCGCCTGACCACACCCACCCGCCAGTTGCGGATACTCGACGGACTCATCGCGGGGTTGCAGACCGGCACCTCATGATCTGAGCACGCAAGCGGAGAAGTAGACCGTGTGGATCAGTTTGCACCGGCCCGCCCGGCTTCGAACCGTCGTCCGTCCTGCAGACGCACGAAGGGGCGAGGGTTGCAGCCGTCTCCTGGACCCGGCTCATTCCATGGTCGATGCTCCGCCTTCTCGGCCGCCCCGGGCGTAGGCACGGGCAGTGGCAGGTCTGACTCACGTTCCACCGCGCCATACCCACAACGCCTGCGACGCGCCCCCACGGACCCTCCCGCTCCTCGCCACGGCGCTGGCCACCTCCGTGCGCGAGTCCGCAGCCGGCTGTCACGGCGACTTGGACGTGCTCATCAACAACGCCGGCATCATGAACATCGCGGAGTCGTCCACGAAGGGCGGTTTCGAGACGCAGTTCGACGCCCATCGCCTGGGCACTTCGCCCTGCCGAACCCGCTGCTGCCGCACATCACCGACCGCATGGTGACCATCTCCTCCGGGGCGCACAAGGCGCCGGGCACCCCGCGCATCCATTTCGGCTCGGCAAGCCGGTGCAGCGCCCACACGCGGGGGGCGCCGAAGCACTCGCCAAAGGCCGGCCGTCCTGCGCCCAAGACCGTCCCCTCACCGCTGGCAAGACCACCACCAGATAAGGCGAGCGAAACCTCCCGTGGGCACATCGGCGACTGAAGGCCGAGCACTCCCCCACTCGGCCTTCGTACAATTTGGGTCCGAACGATAATGTCGTCCAGTGCGTCGCAGAGACTGCGAAGTCGAAGGGGTGTGCCCGTGCCCGGCCATCGATCCATCACCGAAGCCGAGAAGCTGGCCGATTCGAAGCTCGGCGGCATCCCGATCCGCCACGAGCAGATGGCTGTCGTGGCCAACATCTACCGGGCGGCCTCAGCGGTCCGGCAGCATCTCGAGAACTCCGTACTCCGCGGATCCGACCTGACCTGGACGGCGTTCGTCGTCCTCTGGGTGGTCTGGGTCTGGGGCGAGTCGGAGACCCGGCATGTGGCTGAGGAAGCGGGGATCTCCAAGGGCACCCTCACCGGGGTCACGCGCACGCTGGAGGCACGGGGGCTGGTGCGGCGGAGCGGTCATCCCACCGACGGGAGGCTTGTTCTGCTCAGCCTCACGGACAAGGGCGAGGAATTGATGCGGCGGCTGTTTCCGCAGTTCAACGAGGAGGAGGCATTCGTCGCCGGGCAGCTCGGCGACGAGGAGTGCCGCAGCGTCGCCGACGGGCTGCGCCGAATTGTGCTCCAGGTCGAGGAGCACGGCGAGGAGCGCCGGCGCACACTCCTGAACGGTGCAGAGCCCGCCCTGCGTCGCAGTGGTCGCCGTCCGAAGCCGAAGGCGTGAAGCGGAGCCCGCACAGCGGAGGCAGGACTCCAAGGGAGGACATTCCCGCCGCGATGGCTGCCGGCATCGCGCTCGGTGTCAGGTACACATCGGTCCACGTCGTCTTCCCTATCGGGATCTAGCAGATGCCCCACCGCGTTAGCTCTGCCACGAGGAGCGTCGGCCCTCGTTCCCGGGCCAGTGCAGGTGTGATGAGGTGTGGCCCCGTCGGACACTTCGGCGATGAGCCCGCGCGTTCCCGACGACGGTGACAGCGGCGGTCCCACTCCTCGCCGGTGGACCGCGACAGCTGCTCCCGTCTGGCGATGGCGATGTCCTGCGGTCCCAGTCTTCGGGCGGCGGTGATGCCCCGCACAGCTCGACCAAGGGCGAGGTCGTCAAGGTCCGGGGCGAGCCGCAGAGCAGCTCCGCTGGGGCCTCCGACGAGGGACACGGTGGTGGGTTCTCGTGCGTCAGTGGCGGTCGCGTGCGGCGCCCACGAGAGCGTCGAACAGTCCCTGCTGGGCGGAGTCTTCGTGGGCGGTGTCCTCCGGGTGCCATTGGACGGCGGCGAACCAGCCGGGAACTCCGGGCAGTTCGAGCCCTTCCACCGTGTCGTCGGCGGCCCGGGCGGTGATCGTGAGGCCGGCGCCCGTACGGTCGACCCGCTGGTGGTGGTAGCAGGATGCCTCCACCTTCTCGGTGCCGGTGGCCTGTTCCAACAGCGAACCGCGCCGGATCGCCACCGGATGCACGACATGGCGGTGCTCGCGGTCCGGGCCGCCCATGTCCTGGTGGAGGGTGCCGCCGAAGGCGGTGTTGACGACCTGGAGACCGCGGCAGATCGCGAGCAGGGGCAGGCCCAAGTTGATGGCCTGGCGGGCGACTTCCAGGTCGAAGCCGTCCTGGAGGTCGTCGACGTCGTACACGCTGTCGTGGGTGTCGGTCGCGCCGTAGCGGTACGGGGCAAGGTCACCGCCGCCGGGGAGGAGGACGCCGTCGAAGCGGGCGAGGCGAGCAGCCACGCCGGTGGCGGTTGGCTCGGCGGGGTGGATGGTGGCCGGTTCGCCACCGGCCCGCCAGACCGCCTCGACCAGTGCGCGGGCGTTGACCTCGGCGGCGTAGCGCAGCGCGGAGGTGGAGGCGGCGAAGCGGGCGGGGATCGCGATCAGCGGGCGCGCGGGCGTCGTCACAGCTGGATCCAGGTGGTCTTGAGTTCGGTGTACTTCTCGATGGCGTGGGTGGACTTGTCGCGTCCGTTGCCGGACTGCTTCACGCCGCCGAAGGGCACGGTGAGGTCGCCCTCCTCGTAGCAGTTGACCCAGACCGTGCCGGCCTTCAACGCGCGTGAGACCTGGTGGGCGGTGGACAGGTCGGAGGTCCACAGCCCGGCGGCCAGGCCGTACTCGGTGGCGTTGGCGAGCGCGACGGCCTCGTCGAGGTCGTCGAAGGTGAGCACGGACAGGACGGGGCCGAAGATCTCCTCACGGGCCAGCCGCATGCCGGGGTCCACGTGGTCGAAGACCGTGGGCTGCAGGTAACTGCCGCCGGTGCCGGCGAGTGTGCGGCTGCCCCCGACACGCAGTCGCGCGCCCTCGTCGAGGCCGGTGCCGATGTGGTCCAGTACGCGCTTCAGGTGGCGTTCACCGACCAGGGCCCCCATCTCGGTCGTCGGGTCGAGCGGGTCACCGATCCGTAGTTCCTGGGCCCGCGCCACGATGGTGTCGGTGACGCGCTCGGCGATGGAGGAGTGCACGAGCAGCCGCGAAGGGGCCGTGCACATCTCGCCCTGGTTGAAGAAGATGCCCCAGGCGGCGGTGGCGGCGGCCTTCTCCAGGTCGGGTGCGTCCGGGAGGATGATGTTGGGTGACTTGCCGCCCAGCTCCAGCCAGACGCGCTTGAGGTTGGAGTCGGCCGCGTACCGCAGGAAGTGCCGCCCGACGGCGGTGGATCCGGTGAAGGCCAGCACGTCGATGTCCGGGTGGAGGCCGATCGCCCGTCCGGCGGTGGGTCCGTCGCCGGTGACGACGTTGAGTACGCCCGGCGGCAGCCCGGCCTCGGTCGCCAGTCGACCGAGCAGCAACGCGGACAGCGGCGAGTTCTCCGACGGCTTGAGCACAACGGTGCAGCCGGCCGCGAGCGCCGGAGCGACCTTCCAACTCGCCAGTGTGAGGGGGAAGTTCCAGGGGACGACCGCGCCGACGACGCCCGCCGGTTCGCGGGTGACCAGGGCGAGCGCGTCGGGCGCGGTGTGCGGCGACTCGTCGGTGAGTTTGTCGGCCAGTTGTCCGTACCAGCGGAAGGTGTTGATCGCGGCGCGCAGTTCGATGTCGTACGCGTCCGTGATCGGCTTGCCCATCTCCAGGCTGATCGTCAGCGCCAGCCGGTGTCGCTGCTCCGCCAGCAGATCGGCGATACGCAGCAGGATCCGGCCCCGGTCGGCAGGTGCGAGGCGTGGCCACGGCCCCGAGTCGAAGGCCCGGCGCGCGGCGGCCACTGCGGCGTCCACCTCGGCGGTCCCGGCGTCGGCCACCTGCGTCAGCACCTGCCCGTCGCGAGGCGAGACAGCCGCGTAGGACTGCCCCCCGCCGGGTTCGTCGGTGCCGTCGATGTGATGCACGCCGGACAGGTCCAGTGCCTCGGCCCGGCGCAGCCATTCGTTGTGGGTGATGTCCAGCATGCGTGGCCTCCAGCTCCTGACATTACGTTTGAGCCCAAACGATACAAACGATATGCCATGAGTGATCAAGGGGTTATGGGCATTCGCAGGCGAACTCGCGCCGCTACGGCAAGGCTCACCAGCTCGGCGTGCTGATGCTCGGCGTCTTCCTCGGCGCTCGGTGGGCCGACCGCCTTCGAGGCGACACCGCGCCCGGATATTGCGGGCGTCCCAGGCGGGGCGCCTTCTAGGTGTGCGATTGCATCCTGCGACCACCAGGCGATGACGCGCGGCCGCCTCGACCTTGGCGGCGCGGAGCAGTCTCTACGGCATGGCGTCGACCCGGACGAACTGTTCACACGGAGCCGGACCATGGAGCCGACCGCCGGCCCCCACGCCCGTAGCTGGTGGACGGCTCCGTGGGCCGGGTGGCGTAAGCGGCCGGCTGGCGGCTTCTTCACGCCCCCGGGCTCAGCGAAAATCCTCCGCCGCCCCGGTGAGGTCGGTGCGGCCGGTCCGGGCCCGAGAAGGAGGCAAGGGCCGGGCCGGCCACGCCGCGGGGGCGGGTTCAGCGGTCGGCCGTCGTCCTGCCACGAGTCAGCCGTGCGCCGATGACGCCCAGGACCAGGACCGCCGGGACCGTGAGCTCCAGCCACATCGCCGTGCCCTGGTCCCCGCCGATGAGGGTGGTGAAGTTGGCCAGGATCAGCCAGATGGCACCGGCGATGCCGAGCGCACCCAGGACGGGGGCGATCAGCGTGTTCCAGGGGCGAGTGTCCAGCCGTTCCCGGCGGAAGAACACGACCACCGAGACGGAAGTCAGGAAGTACAGCAGCATGACCGCCAGCACCGCGACCCCGCTGAACCAGGAGAAGAGACTCAGCACCGGGTCCTTGCCCAGCAACACGAAGGGCATGACCAGCGCGAGCGAGATCACGGTCTGCACGCCGCCGGCCACCCAGGGCGAGTGGCGCCGGTTGACCGCGGTCAGCCCGCGCGGCAGCAGGCCGTCGCGGCCGAGCGAGAACAGGTAGCGGTTCGCGGAGTTGTGGAAGGCGAGGACGCCGGCGAAGAGTGAGGTGGCCAGCAGGATGGGCAGCGCGCCGCCCACCCAGCCGCCGAACTGCGCGGTGATCGGCGCGAAGACCCAGGACGTGGCGTCGCCGCTCTCCAGCGCCTGCCCGGCGGCCGCGGTGGCGTTCGAGGCGCCATGGGCGGAGACCAGCATCCACGAGATGAAGGCGAAGAAGACGGTGACGACCACGACGGACAGGTACGTGGCCCGGGGCACGGTCCTGCGGGGCTCCCGCGCCTCCTCGCCGTAGATCGCGGTCGCCTCGAAGCCGAACATCGACGCCACGGCGAACATCAGCGCCACGCCCGGCGCCCCCTGGAGGGCCGCGTCAGGCGAGAAGCTGTGAGCGAAGCCCAGCCCCTCAGGACCGCCGCCCTTGAAGAAGGTCACCAGGGCGAAGACGAGCAGGATGCTGAACTCGGCCAGGACGAAGACGGCGAGGATCTTGGCGCCCATCTCGATCCCGGCGGCACCGAGGATCTGGACGATCACCATGGTGACCAGGACACAGACCCACCACGGCGCGCTCAGCCCCGTGTACTGCTCGACCAGGCCGCTGACGATGAAGCCGTACAGGCCGTACATGGCGGCCTGGACCGCGCAGTAGGCGAAGAGAGCGACGCCGGCGCTCCCGGAGCCGATGGGGCGGCCGAGCCCCTTGCCTATGTAGGTGTAGAAGGCACCGGCGTCCACGACATGGCGCCCCATGGCGACGCAGCCGACGGAGAACAGCAGGATGACGGCGCCGACCGCGGCATACGCGGCGGGCGCACCCGCGCCGTTGCCGATGGCGACGGCGATGGGCACGGCACCGGCTATGCCGGTCAGCGGGGCCTGCGCAGAGAGGACGAAGAAGAGGATTCCCAGAACACCGAGGGAGTTGGGCTTGAGCCGGCCTGCAGCGGGGGGATTCTGCACGGTCTGTGTTGGTTCGACCGTCTGACTGTCCACGCGGATCACCTGCCTGGAAGGGAGAGAGGTTTCGTTTCGAGCCAAACGAGTTGCCTCATAGTGGGCCGGAACTATCCAGATGACAAGGGGTTGCAGGGTGATTTTTAGGCCACTGCATGGCTTGGTGCGAGGCCGTGACCGAGGTGACAGGCGAACCGAACGAGGCCCCGGGCGCCAAGCGTCCGGAGCCTCACAACAGACAGGTCGGCGAGTCAGTCGCCGCTGTCGCCCGCACTCTCTCTGTCGGCGTCGGCGTCGGCGTCGAGCAACCGCAGCAGGGAGCGGAGCTCCTCGATGGCCGCGTCGGTGACCTCGGGTCCGCCGCCCAGGACGAGCTGGTGCAGGACGAGACCGTCCAGGGCGGCGAAGACCAGCCGTGTCATCGCACGGTTCGCACGCTCAGGGAGTATCCGGGACAGCTCGCGCTCGGTGGCGTCGAAGTACTCGTCGTACAGCCCGCGGATCAGCGGCAGCAGCTCGGGCCTGCGCCGGGATTCGAGCAGCAGCTCGTACTGGAAGACCTGGGTGTCCGGATTGGCCGTGACCATCTCGGACACTCCGGCCGAGAAGTCCGACATCTTGCCGGTCCCCGGCTCGACCGCGCTGACACTCAGGCTGGTGCGCACGCTGTGGGCGAGCGCCTCCTCGATCAGCGCGTCGCGGGTGCCGAAGTGGTGGACGACCAGACCGTGGGTGACCCCTGCCTCCTCCGCCACCGCGCGATAGGTGAGCTTGCGCAGACCGCCCCGGGCCACCACCCGCACGGCCGCGTTGAGCAGGGCCTCCCGGCCCTCCCCGTAGTTCAGCCGCTTGCGCGGCCTGCGGCCCTCGGGGGTCTTGGCGGCTTCGGTCATGGGTGCGACCCTACCGGCCCGTACGCGTATGGCGGCCTCGTCCCCGCCCGGCCGCCCGGGACCGGCAGGCGAAGTACGGCACCAGGCGCGTCGCGGCAGGACCGGTGCCGTTCCGTCCGCAGTGGGCATCAGCGCTTGGGGGGCCGGATACCGCGGAACTCCCAGTCGCCGCCGAGCGCGGTGGACAGGACCTCTTCCGACTGGGTGGGCTGGGCTCCGACATCCGTACGGATCGAGGTGGGGCCGGTGACGATGTGGTTGGTGAGCCGCCCCAGGCCCTCGACCTCGACCTCGACGACGTCACCGGGCTGGACGGGGCGGGAGTTGGCCGGGGTACCGGAGAGCAGCACGTCGCCGGGGTAGAGGGTGATGGTGCGGGCGATGTCGGCGACGAGGTAGTGCATGTCCCACTCCATCTCGTCCGTCGAACCGTCCTGTACGAGCTCGCCGTTGACATACGTGCGCAGGTACTTGCCGTGGAAGTCCCAGTCGGTGACCAGCCCCGGGCCGAGCGGACACAGGGTGTCGGAGCCCTTCACCCGCAGCATCGAACCGGCGTCGGTGTCCCGGAAGTCGTGCAGGCCGTAGTCGTTGGCGACGGTGTAGCCCGCGATGTACTCCCCCGCCTCGGCCGGTGAGATGTTGCGCGCGGTCCGGCCGATGACGATCGCCACCTCACCCTCGTAGTTGAGCCACTTGCAGCCCTCGGGGCGGACGATGGCGCCGTTGTGGGAGTTGAGGGCCGAGGTCGGCTTGTGGAAGTACGTCGGCGTCGCGGTCAGCTGGATCTGGAACTCGTCGACGCGGCTGCGGTGGTTGAGGTGAACGGCGACGACCTTGGACGGCACGACCGGCGGCAGGTGCTGGGCGTCCTCGATCTTGACCCGGCGGCCGTCCCCGGCGACGAGTTCGTCACCGTCACGGACGGTCTCGACGGCGGCTCCGTCGAGGAGGACACGGCGGAATTCGGGCATGGCGGGCCTTTCTAGAAGCGGCTGTGCGGGGCGGGCGGGGAGGCAGACGCGGGCGCGCCGGTGCCGGTCCAGTCCTCGGCCGGGCGGTCGAACCAGAGGTGGACCTGGCCGGTGCCGATGGAGTTCTCGTACTCGCCGTACTGGCGGGCCTTGGCGACGCACGCCTGCTCGCCGAGGGCGCCGGCCATCATCAGGTAGTGGTAGAAGCGGGCCTCGGGCTTGTGCTTCCAGAACTCGTCCATGGTGTCGAGGACCTTGTCGTGGCGGCCCTCCTTGAACCAGGCGATGCGCTCGTAGTCGGCCTCGCGGGCCTCGGGCGTGAAGATGTGGACGGGGTCGCTCGACTCGTGGTCGCGAAGCTCGCGCAGCGGCCAGAAGGTGTGCGACAGCGCACCGGAGGCGATCAGCAGCACGCGGCGGCCAGGGGTGGCGGCGATACCATCCGCCAGGGCGCGGCCGAGCCGCAGGTGGTCCTCCATGTCACCGGTCTGGCAGACGCCGATGGTCACCCATCGCTTGTCGGGCAGCCCCTCGCCGAGGAACTTCCACAGATTGGTGGTGGCGTAGTAGACCGGCAGGTACTCGTCGTCGATCGCGGTGATCCAGGTGCCGTGCTTGTCGGCGAACCGGGCGATGTTGTGGGCCAGTTCGGGATCACCCGGGAAGTCGTACGGCATCCGGCACATGCCGCGCGGCAGTTCCTCCGAGGTGAACAGTCCGGCCCTGCGTTGCTGGGCGGTGACGACGAACTCGACGGTGGTGGCCCAGTGCGAGTCCAGGACCACGACGGTGTCGTAGTCGTCACTGTCGAAGACGTCCTCGCGGAGCTGTCGCAAGCCGGTGACGAGGGTGATCTCCTTGCCGTGATTCAGCTCCAGCCGGTCGGCCTCCGGCAGCACGATGGTGGGGACGTGGGCGAGCAGGCCCGCCCCGACGATTTCACCCATGGTTGTGCCATCCGTTCGGCGCGGTGACGGTGTTCTTGACGTCGCAGTAGAAGTCGAAGCTCCACGTGCCGCCCTCGCGGCCGACGCCCGAGTGGCGGGAGCCGCCGAAGGGCGCCCGGAGGTCGCGTACGAAGAAGCAGTTGACCCAGACCGTGCCCGCGACGAGCCGCGCGGTGACCCGCTCGGCACGCTCGTGGTCGCCGGTGACGAGGGTGGCGGCCAGACCGAAGCGCGTGTCGTTGGCGAGGCGCACGGCCTCTTCCTCGTCGCCGAAGGTCTGGAGCGTCAGGACCGGACCGAAGATCTCCTCCTGCACGATCTCCGAGTCCTGGGCGACGTCGGTGAGGAGGGTCGGCTCGTAGTACAGCCCGTCCTTGCGCTCGCCGCCGATGACCGCGCGAGCCCCGTCCTCGAGCGCGCGCCGCACGATGCCGTCGATCTTCTCCAGCTGGCGCTGGTGGATGTTGGGTCCGAGGTCGGTGGCCTCGTCGCGCGGATCGCCCTGCCTGAGCCGGCTCGCCTTCTCCACGAACCGGCGGGTGAACTCGTCCGAGACCGTCTCCTCGACGAGGAGGCGGGTCGCGGCCAGACAGACCTGTCCGGCGTTGTCGTACTGCTCCACCGCCAGGTCCACGGCGAGGTCGAGATCCGCGTCGGCGAAGACCAACAGCGGCGACTTGCCGCCGAGTTCGAGGCTGAGGGGGGTGAGGTTGGCGGCGGCCGCCCGGGCGATGTGCTGGGCGGTGGGCACGGAACCGGTGAAGCTGATCCGGCGGACGTCCGGGTGCGAGACAAGAGGGTTGCCGACCTCGGCGCCGTATCCCTGCACGACGTTGAGGACACCGGCCGGCAGCCCGGCCTCGGCCGCGATGTCGGCGAGCAGTGAAGCGGTGAGCGGGGACCACTCGGCGGGCTTGAGGATCACCGTGTTCCCGGCGGCCAGCGCCGGGGCGACCTTCCAGGTGGCCAGCATCAGCGGGGCGTTCCACGGCGTGATCAGCACGCACGGGCCCGCCGGGTCCCAGCTCACGTGGTTGGTGTGGCCGCGGCCCGCGGCGGAGCCGCTCGTGTGCGTCGTGAATGCCTCGTGCTCCAGCTTCAGCAGCCAGTCGGCGAAGAAGCGGAAGTTGTGTGCCACGCGCGGCATCACACCGCGGCGGTGGGAACGCAGCAGGGCGCCGTTGTCGAGCGTCTCGACGTTGGCGAGGTCCTCGATGCGCTTGTCGACTCCGTCGGCGATGGCGTGCAGGATGCGGGCGCGCTCGGCACGCGATGTGGCGGCCCAGGCGGGAAAGGCGGCGCGAGCGGCGGCGACGGCCGCCGCGGCCTCCGTCGCCGTGCCCCGGGAGATCTCCCCGAGGGTGCTTGCGTCGATCGGCGACACGTCGGTGAACGTCTCGACGGACGCCACGCGTTCGCCGCCGATCCAGTGCCGGGTGTCGACGGCGACCCCGGCCACCGTGGTGATGTGCTCGGTCATGTCCGGTCTCCAGGTCTTCTGATGCGTAAGGGGGGTTACTCGGCCTCGGAGGTGCCGGACTCCAGCAGTCGGCCGCCGTCCCAGACGACGCCCACCTGCCGGTAGTACGCGGCGATCGGCTCCCGGATCTCCAGCCGGGCCAGCTCTTCGGTCGGCGCCTCGAACAGCTCCAGTTCCGCGTCGCCGACCCACGGTTGTCCGGCCTCGACGGATGCGGCGCCGGTCTCGATCAACTCGTCGAGCGCGAGGCCCTTGCCGTTCTCGATGGAGGGCAGCCAGCGGTGGTGGGCCATCGGGTGGCCGTTGACGAAGCCGTTGGTCTCGGACGGCTCGCGCAGGGTCACCACCGTCTGGGCCAGGCGTCGGTCGGCGGCGGCGAGGGTCGCGCCGAAGCGGGCCCCGGCCTCGATGCGCGGGGCCGGACCGTAGGGGTGCGGACGCGTCTGGTGGATCGAACCGAGTTTCTTCGGGTAGCCCTGGTGCAGCCCGCGGGCGATCGCGAAGTCCTTGTCGACCCAGATGTACACGCAGCGCGAGTACATCTGCCCCTTGTACGAGCAGCGGACGACCGCGAAGGCCTCCTTGTACTGGGCGCGCACCGGGTCCAGCAGCTCCTCCTTCGTACCGGAGCAGGACTGCCAGTCGGCCCAGATCAGCGCGACCGCGCCCGGGTCCTCCTCGGCGAGTTCCAGCGGAGCGGGCAGCAACTCCCGTACGCGTGCGGGATCGGTGCGGTACTCGATCGTGAGCAGGTCGCCGGAGTAGTGCCAGGGAGGCGAGGGGATCAGGGACGACGAACCGGTCGCCGTCTTGGGGTGGAAGTAACCACGGACGCTGGCCATGACGTTGGTTCCTTACGCGGTGAGGGCGGGCTGCTTGAGCAGCTGGGCGCGGTAGCGGGCGGCGCCGGTGGCGGCGGCCTGGCCGCCGAGGGCGACGACGCCGACGAGCTGCCCGCCATCGGTGTGGTAGCCGACGAGCATGTCGCCGCCCGGATCGCCGGCCAGGACGCGGATGTCGGCGAGGCCGAGCACGGGGGAACCGAAGCACTGCAGCCGGAAGTCGTGCTGGTCGCTCCAGAAGGTGGGCAGCGGCGCGAACGGCGCCAAGCCGGCTTCCGCACCCATGAGATGAGCCACCAGCGCCTTGGCCGCGTGCTTCGCCGTGTCGCCGGGGATCGACCAGTGCTCGACCCGGCGCGGTACGCCGTCGTAGCGGGCGTTGGGGAAGCGGGCTACGTCGCCGACCGCGACGACGTACGGCAGTCCGCCGACCCGCAGCTGCCCGTCCGTGAGCACGCCGTCGGTGAGGTCGAGATCGTTGCCGTCGAGCCACTCGGTGTTGGCGACGGAGCCGACCGACTCCACGACCACGTCCGCCGGGAGCACTGTCCCGTCGCTCAGTACGACCCCGGTGACGTGCTCCTCGCCCTCGAACCCGGAGACGCCCGCACCGAGAGCGAAGCGCACGCCGCGCTCCTCGTGCCGCCCCAGCAGCGCGCGGGCCGGCAGCTCGCCGAGCGGTCCGACCATGGGCAGCGGCAGCGGGTCGACCACGGTGACGTCCGTGACACCGAGACCGACCGCGGTGGCGGCCACCTCGCAGCCGATGAACCCGGCACCGATGACGACGACCCGGGCTTCCGGCCGGGTCAGCTCGGCCCGCAGGGCCTGAGCGTCACCGAGAGTCCGTACGGTGTGACGGCCGACCGCGGGGCCCTCGCAGCGCAGGCGCCGGGGACGCATACCCGTGGCGACGACCAGTCCGTCGAAGGGCAGTTCCTCGCCGCTGTCGAGCACGACGACACGCTCGGCGAGGCGGGCGCTCGTCACGCTCGTACCGAGCCGCCACTCCACGTCGGCTGTGCTCGCCTTGGGAGTGAAGGCCAGGGACGCGATGGGCGCCGTCCCGGCCAGCACTTCCTTGGACAGAGGCGGCCGGTTGTACGGCATGTGCGGCTCGTCACCGATCACGGTGATCGCCCCGGTCCACCCGGCGCCGCGGAGTTGTTCGGCCGCGCGCAGGCCGCCCATGGAGGCCCCGGCGACGATGATGCGCTGCGTCGTCATGCCGCTCAGTCCTCGATCCGGATGGCCTGCAGCGGACAGACGTCGGCGGCTTCCTCGACCTCGTCGCGCAGGGTGTCGTCCGGGTCGCTGACGTAGGCCAGCCGTCCGTTGTCGTCCAGCTGGAAGACGTCGGGGGCCGCGAAGACGCACTGTCCGTGGTCCTGGCACTTGTTCATGTCGACGACGACCTTCATGGCCGGTCCTCCTGGAAGGTGAGTGCGCCGGGGCGGGCGGGAGAGAGGGGGAAGCGGCGGGATGGGAGGGCCCGGCCTGTGGCCGGGCCCCTGGCCAAAGGGGTACGGGAGAACCGAACCCCTGACTCGTTTGGCTTCAAACAACATAGGAAGCCGCCACGCTCTGGTCAATACCTATCCGGATGGATAAATTCATTGCCGCACCCCCTTGCGGGAAGGTGGCCACCTCCATACCGTTTGGCTTCAAATGATTGACCGGGGCTTCACGACCGCGGCATCGCCCGGCGCCCCGGCTCCAGTCTTCGCTCCGCCACCCTCCCCCCGGGCCCGAGGCCCGAGAGGTGCCCCGAATCCGCCGAGGAGACATCGGTGAGCGCTCACGACACCCCATCCGTCCGCCGGCACCAGGAGCGGCTCACCGCCGAGGGCATCGACGTGGTCCGGGTGACCTACCCCGACCTCATCGGCACCGACCGTGCCCGCGACGTGCTGCTCGACCACCTGCCGTCGGCCTGCGAGCACGGCCTGGCCTTCTGCCGCGCCGTCTACCACACCACCCCGCGCGGCGGCGTCGTCGCGATCCAGGGCGGCATCGATGCCGGCCTGCCCGACATCTCCGTGCGACCGGATCTGAGCACCCTCGCACGGGTGCCCTGGGAGCCAGGCGTGGCGTGGTGTCTAGGTGACACCATCGACCCCGCGACCGGCGGCCCCTCCGCGGAGTCGCCGCGCGATCTCCTGCACTCGGTGCTGGCCCGATGTACGGACGCGGGCCTGAGCCCGGTCATCGGCCCGGAACTGGAGTACTTCCTCCTCGAAGAGGACGCCACCGCACCGAACGGCTGGCGGCGCAGCCCCGCCGTCACCGGAACCGTCTACACCGCCGGCCTGCGCGCCGACCCCGACAACCACCTGCTGCGTACCCTGCGGCAGCTGCGCGACCTCGGCATCGGCGTCATCACCGGCAACCACGAGTTCGACGGCGGCCAGTACGAGATCAACCTGACCCACTCCGACGCCCTGGACGCCGCCGACCGCGCGTTCCGCTTCAAGGCGGCTGTCAAGGAACTGGCGCGTACGGAAGGCAAGTTGGCCACCTTCATGGCCAAGCCCTTCAACGACTCGGGCGGCTCCGGCTTCCACCTGCACTTCTCCTGCGTCGACGCCGACGGCCACAACGTCTTCGACGACCCGGCCGGCGCCTTCGGTCTCGCCGACAACGCCCGGTACGCCATCGCCGGCCTCCTCGCGCACGCCCCGGCACTCGCCGCGCTGCTCAACCCGACCGTCAACTCGTACAAGCGCTTCGGGCCCGGCACCCTCGCGCCATGGCTGATCAACTGGGGCCTGGACAACCGAAGCGCCATGGTCCGCATCCCGCCCGAACGCGGCTCCGGCGCCCGCCTGGAGCTACGGCTCGGCGACGCCAGCGCCAACCCGTATCTCGCGATCGCCGCGCTCACCGCCGCCGCCCTGCTCGGCGTCCAGGAGGGCAAGGAGCCGCCCGCACCGCTGGAGGGCTACGGCTACGACCTGGAGAAGTCCAAGGTCCTGCCGATGAACCTGACCGCCGCGCTCGACGCCCTCGAAGCCGACGAAGCGCTCACCGAACTGCTGGGCAAGGACTTCACCGCGTCCTTCCTCGCCTACAAGCGCGACGAAGCCGAACGCTTCCAACGACACGTCACCGACTGGGAGTTCGCCGAGTACTCCTACCACCTCTGAGCACCCCGCCAGGAGCACACCATGACGAGCACCCTGAACACCGCCGACACACACCACGCCCCCGACGAGCCGATGCCGCTGGACGAGGTCGACCTCGCCGACAACGACAAGTTCCTCGACGGCGTCACCCCCTGGCGCATGTTCCACACCCTGCGCCACCAGGACCCGGTCCACTGGCAGCCGGAGCCCGAGCCCAACCACGGCTTCTGGGCCGTCACCCGGCACGAGGACATCGCCCGCGTGGGACGCGACGCGCAGACCTTCACCTCCACCAAGTTCGTCAACCTCGAAGAACTCGACGACGACCAGATCAAGAAGCGCGCCTCCATCCTGGAACTGGACGGCCTACGCCACCGCGCGATGCGCAGCCTGCTGCAGCGCCAGTTCGGCCAGGGCGTCATCAACGAGTACGCCGACTTCCTGCGCGGCCTGACCGCCAGGACGCTGGACACGGCCCTCGCCAAGGGCACGTTCGACTTCGTCGCCGACGTCTCCGCCGACTTCCCCATCAACGTCCTCGCCCGCCTCCTCGACGTCCCCCCGGAGGACAACCAGCAGCTCATCGACTGGGGCAACCGGATCATCGGCAACACGGACCCCGACTACGCCGATGTCCTCCTCCACAGCGAGGAGAGCGAGCAGTACAAGGATCTGCCCTTCCGCAGCCCTGCCTCGCTGGAGGTCTTCGAGTACGGACGGGAGTTGGTCCGCCAGCGGCGGGGCGGCACCGGCACCGACCTGATCTCCAGGCTCGTCAACCAGACCCCCCGCGACGGCGTCCCACTCTCCGCGCAGGACTTCGACAACTACTTCCTGCTGCTGGTCGTGGCCGGCAACGAGACCACCCGCCACACCATCTCGCACTCCATGCTGGCGCTCATCCAGCACCCCGAGCAGCTGACCAGGCTCCAGGAGGACCCCTCCCTCATCCCGGTCGCCGTCGAGGAGTTCCTGCGCTGGGCCACGCCCGTCTACCACTTCCGCCGCACCGCGACACGCGACGTCGAACTCGGCGGCAAGCAGGTGAAGGAGGGCGACAAGGTCGTCATGTGGTACGCCTCCGGCAACCGCGACGAAGAGGTCTTCGGCAACCCGTACGACTTCGACGTCACCCGCCGGCACAACGACCACCTCACCTTCGGCAAGGGCGGCCCCCACCTGTGCCTGGGCAACCTGCTCGCCCGCACCGAGATCCGCATCATGTTCGAGGAACTGATCCCGCGCCTCGCCGGCATCCGCCTCGCCGGCGACGTCCCCCGGGTCCGCTCCAACTTCGTCAACGGCATCAAGAAGCTGCCGGTCGAGGTCACCCTCGCCTGACCGCCCGTGCACAGAGCTGTGGCCACCCGGACCGCTGGGTGGCCACAGGCGGTCATCAAGGCGGTCCACGGTGTACCGCCGCACCCTTACGCGCGGCCTCGCCGCACTGCGCGAGCCGGTGGCGGACGGCGCCGGAGTAGCGGCCACGCCCTGCGCGGTGACTGGGCGGCGGCCGAACACGACCTGGGCGAGGCCGCCGCGTCCTCTCACCACCACGAGACCATGCTGGTCCCGTCCTGCCTGGCCCGGGCCAGGTGGCCGAGGCGCGTGGCGCCTGCGAACGCGTCGTTGAAGCATGCTCCCCGATCCGCCGACTGCCCACTTTGCAGGCGATCGACGAGCCGGGCTTCTGGCCGTGCTCAGACCGCAAGTGTCCACGCCGAAGTCGCGACTGCTGGACGGGAATGCCACATTGACGATCGTGGTGTCCATGATCGACATGAAGCTCGCGGCGATGAACACCCCGCAGACGGCGGCCTTCGCGGAGACCCGGCGGCCGGGTTGCGGGGCGGCCCCGGTGCCGTCGGGTGCGCGGAGCTCACCGGCCGCCGTACCGGAGCCAGTCGACCTGCTCCTCGGTCAGCGTGACGCGGCGTGCCTGGAGCGAGTTGTCGATCTGCTCGGTCGTCCGGGGGCCAATGGACGGCCACACCTCGGGGTGGTGCAGGGTCCAGGCCAGGGCTACCGTCTCGGGCCGGGAGCCGAGTTGCTCGGCGAGCTCGCGGCAGCGGCGCCGTTCGGGCGCGGTTGTCCTCGGTGTCGTTGGGGTCCGGTCCGGCTTTGACCTGCCGCGGCTCGGTGCGTGCGAAGTAGCCGCGGGCATGTGCGGACCAGCTGAGCAGGGGCAGGGGGTGTGCGCGTACGACGTCGAGTACGGCGGTGTCTGCGTGGAGGCTGCCGCTCAGCAGCGCCGGGTCGGGTTCGGCGAGGCTGAACTGGTAGCTGGCGACGGGGAGGTGGCCCCGCCCGGCGAGCTCGACGGCGAGAGCCGAGAGCCGTTCCGCCGGCCAGTTGGAGGCCCCGACGCGGCGGGCGTACCCGGCCTCCACGAGGCTCACAAGCGTGTCGGCGAGTTCGGCGACGGGTCGGGCGGGGTCGTCGCAGTGGTAGAGCAGGACGTCGATGGTCTCGACGGCGAGGTTGTCCAGCGCGGACCGTACGTGCTCGTGCACAGTGGCACGGCTCAGCGGGATGTCCGCGCCGGTGGTGTCGTGTCCGAACCTTGGTGACCACTCCGACAACGCCCAAATTCTTGCGCGGCCACTCGCCGACCGCCGCCTCGGCTTTGCCGCCGGCGTAGCTGTGCGAGGTCTCGATCAGCAGGCCGCCTGCGTCGGCGAAGTGGCCAGTCGCTCGGCGGAGGCCTCGGCCGGCTCCGCTCCGAAGGCGCCGCCGAGGACGAAACGGTGCGCCGCCGTCCGCGTGTTCTCCTGGTCGAAGAGGCCCTCCAGCAACTGCAGGGGGAATGCGGCATCAGGCCAGATCCTTCCCGTTCGAG
Organism: Streptomyces sp. NBC_01352; assembly: GCF_036237295.1. Taxonomy (NCBI): domain Bacteria; kingdom Bacillati; phylum Actinomycetota; class Actinomycetes; order Kitasatosporales; family Streptomycetaceae; genus Streptomyces; species Streptomyces sp. NBC_01352. The sequence goes on along the minus strand of NZ_CP108354.1, from coordinate 10,930,849 downwards.
ACCGTCGGAAGCCGTCGACGCCATTGAACGGCCGGGGCAGACGCGGCCGGAGCCGGACCTGGAAGGTGTAGAGCATCATCGCGGACATGCTGAAGCTGCCGATGCAGCCGATCAGGTCCAGCACACCCTCCTCGTCGAACAGCGAGAGAGCGGCGGCGTAGGTCTCGTCCGTGACGAAGTGGTCGTAGAGCATCTCGTGGGCGAAGGCGTGGAAGACGCGCTCGTCCTCGGCCTTGAAGTCCGGGTCCTCGCCGCGGGCGAGGCGGTCCAGGCAGTCGGCCGGGACGCCTTCCTCGACGGCCTGCTGGATGTGGGTGTTCCAGGCGGACTGGCTGTCGAAGTGGCGGGCGCAGATCAGCACGCTCAACTCGCGCAGCCGCTGCGGGAACCGGGACTCGCCCCGGCAGTAGCGGCCGAGGTTCTCCACCAGCCGTGTAGGGGGGCGTGGTGACCAGCGCGGTGACCTCGGCCACCAACGAGTACGTTTTTGGTCTGTCATCGACATCGCGCTCGGTTTTCCCGCTGCAGTGCTCGCCGGCATCTCCGGAGCTGCCGGGCCGGCGTCGGCAGATGCCCGTATCCCTGCGGCACTGTTGGCCCTCGTTACTGCCGGATTTTCGGCGGGGGCCGGCTTCCTCCGAAGCGACGTAAGACGCGCCCGCCAACCGACGCAGCCGACTGGCATGGGCACAGGTCGAAGGGGAAGCCCGCCTGCTTTTGGCACAGGAGAGTCAGCTGGATCGCGGAGCCATCCAGGAAGTCCTTCGGAATCTCTTCGACAGCCGGACAAGAGCCATCGGAACCCGCCTCGAGGATGCGGGGGCTTCATGATCCAACAGTATGCAAGCACCAATCATGTTCTGGGTTCGCTCGATGCTGTGCGACATGATGGACATCTCCAGCCACCATCCGTGGTCCTTCCCGTCGTTCGACAGAACCGTGACCTCGAACGGCGCTGTGCGCAGCTACTGGTGCTGTGCGCACGCTGCGCAACGGGTCGCCCGGCTCACGTCGGTCGGTGCACAACAACCGGTGCGCTGCGCAGTTTTCGGCCCGGATGGTCTGCGAATGCTGTGACCTGCTGTCGTCGGATTCAGGTCGGGGTTCCGGAGGCCATGGTCGGGGTCTTGCGCAGGCGTGTGCGCAGTGGTGACTGGTGTCGGTGACTGCATCCCGGCGACTCCGCATTGCGGTCTACCGTTCCCGGGCGCCTACGACCAGAACGCGTCGTAGGCCTGCGGGTCGACCGTCAGGACCCAGCCCTCGGTGATCTTGGCGTCTTTGATGTGGAAGACGATGGCGTAGTCCATATCAAGCTGCTTGCCTTCACGTGACGCTGTGACGTGCATCAGGGCGACTGTGTGGTCATCGCCGGCGAGCACATCGTGGAGTTGCGGCCGGTACGTGCCGGCCGTCAGCTGGAACTCCCGCCCGAACACCGCGAATGTCTCCTCGCGTCCCCGGTACTCTCCCGCCAGCAGGTTCCTGCCCCCGATGTGCCAGACCACATCAGGGTGGAAGAGCTCCGCCAGGGCATCCATATCGCCGGCTGAGAAGGCAGCCATGACACGGTGAAACACGGCGATGTGTGGGTGATCGGTCATCAGCGCCTCCAGCTCTCCCAGCTCTCCCAGCAACCTGTGCACCGCGACACGTGCAGTGGCACATTGACGTCGGCCATCGGGCCGAACCCCGCACGGGGCCGTGGCGGCCGAGGTCCAGACGTAGGTTCCTAGCCGATATCCATGTTCACCGCTTCATAGATCTTCGGCTCGACCCTCGGCATAGCGTTTGCCTCGAAGATCGTCGCCGCCTTCTCCATGAACGCCGCGAGAGCCGCCTTCGACTCCCAGATGTCCACTACGAGCCAGCCGCCGTCCGCCGGGGCACCCGCGTGGGAGATGAAGCCCTCCGCTGGCCACCACGGCGCGGCGTGGATGCTCGTGTGGTTGACCTGGTACTGCTCCTTGGTGACGCCCGGCAATTCGATGATGGCGATGATGGCCACGGAACTGCTCCCGTGAGGTCGGAGGATGGGTGAACTCCTCCAGTCGAGCAGTCCGCACAGCCCTCCGCACGGCGGCAGGAGCCGACCGGGCTACGGGGTTGATCTACCGGGTACCCCTAAAACCGGCCTACAGGACGCTTTGCAGCCAATGAGCGGCAGTGTCGGTGTGAGGTCTCAGGAGATGCTTGACCGTTTGTGCTCTGGACATGGTTGACACGTTCGGCTGAACGTCCGGCAACTCCCGTACCCCGCTGAAGCTGGGGTGCTTCACTCGGTGGTCGTGGACGTACGGCAGTTGGCCGAGTACCACTACCGGGCTGTCCGCGAGGTGCTCGGCGGGTCTCCAATCGGTGAGGTCTCAGCCCGTACGGGACCTCGCGTCAGACTCTGCTCAGCTGGCGTCGGCGGTTCGAGCAGGAAGGCCTGCCCGGCCTGCTGGACCGCTCCCGGCGCCCGCGAAACAGCCCCACGCGCCTGTCTGCCGAGGTGGAAGCCGAGATCTGCGAGCTGCGTCGCCGGCATCCCCGGTGGGGCGCCCGCCGGATCGTCCACGAACTCGCGGGCCGCTTGATCATCAACTGCCTCCGCAGCCCACCGACAAACGCTGTCCTGGACATCAACGACGCCAGCAGATGATGCGAACTTCTGGCCATGCGCGCCCGAGTCCCGGCTATTCAACCTCGACCCAGTCGAGGCTGCGTTCCACGGCCTTCTTCCAGCCTGCGTAGCCCCGTTCCCGCTGCTCGTCGTTCCACTGCGGCTCCCACCGCTTCGACTCGTGCCAGTGCAGGCGGAGTTCGTCGGTGCTCTCCCAGAAGCCGGTGGCAAGCCCCGCCGCGTAGGCGGCGCCGAGTGCGGTGGTCTCGGCGACGACAGGGCGGCTGACGGGTACGCCGAGGATGTCGGCCTGGAGTTGCATGCACAGGTCGTTGGCGGTGACGCCGCCGTCGACCCGGAGCACGTCGAGTGCCACCCCGGAGTCCTGTTCCATCGCCTCGGCCACATCGCGGCTCTGGTAGCAGATGGCCTCCAGGGTCGCTCTGGCGAGGTGTCCGTTGGTGTGGAACCTGGCCAGACCGACGATCGCTCCCCGGGCGTCGGAGCGCCAGTAGGGCGCGAACAGGCCGGAGAAGGCCGGTACGAAGTAGATGCCGCCGCTGTCCTCCACCTGGCGGGCCAGTGTCTCGACCTCGGCGGAGGAGGAGATGATCCGCATCTGGTCGCGGAGCCACTGCACGGCGGACCCGGTGACGGCCATGGATCCCTCGAGTGCGTACACGGCCGGCGCGTCCCCGAACTGGTACGCCAGCGTGGTCAGCAGACCCTTGCTGGACCGGACGATCTCCGTGCCCGTGTTGAGGACCAGGAAGTTGCCGGTGCCGTAGGTGTTCTTCGCCTCGCCCGGGCGGAAGCAGACCTGGCCGACGGTGGCCGCCTGCTGGTCCCCGAGGACGCCGGTGATGGGTACGGCGGTCCGCAGCGGACGGGTGGTGCGGGTGGACCCGAACGCCTCCGGGTGCGAGGACGGGTTGATGGTCGGGAGCATGGCCCGCGGGATGCCGAAGATGTCGAGAAGCTCGTCGTCCCAGTCGAGGGTCTCCAGGTTCATCAGCATGGTGCGGCTGGCGTTGGTGACGTCCGTGGCGTGGATGCCGCCGTTCGGACCGCCGGTGAGGTTCCACAGCACCCAGGCGTCCGTGTTCCCGAAGACGGCCCGGCCGTCCTCGGCCGCCTCCCTGACACCGTCGACGTTCTCCAGGATCCACTTGATCTTGCCGCCGGAGAAGTACGTCGCCGGTGGCAGCCCCGTCTTGCGCCGGATGAGGTCGCCGTGCTCCCGCTCCAGCGCCGCTGCGATCGAGTCGGTGCGGGTGTCCTGCCAGACGATCGCGTTGTAGTACGGCTGACCGGTGCGGGGATCCCAGATGACCGTGGTCTCCCGCTGGTTGGTGATCCCGATGGCCGCCAGGTCGGCGGCGGACAGGTCACTTTGGCGGACGGCGTTCTGCATCGTGGAGTTCGTGCGTTCCCAGATCTCCACGGGGTCGTGCTCCACCCAGCCGGAGCGGGGGAAGATCTGCTCGTGTTCGAGCTGGTGGCGTGCGACCTCGTTGCCGTCGTGGTCGAAGATCATGAAGCGGGTGCTGGTGGTGCCTTGGTCCACCGCCCCGACGAATTCGGGCATGGTCGTCCCTCTCACTTGTCCGGCGCGGGCACCCGGCCGGTTTCCTGCTCGGCCCCGGGAGCCGGCAGGAAGGGGGTGATCAGCAGGCGGTAGAGCAGCGCACCGACCAGGCCGCCGACCAGAGGGCCGACGATCGGCACCCAGAAGTAGAGGTCGCCGTTCTGATCACGCCAAGCGCCGCCGTAGCCCGTGAGGAATGCCGCCAGCCGTGGTCCCAGGTCACGGGCCGGATTGATCGCGTAGCCGGCGTTGGTTCCCCAGGCCATGCCGATGGCGACGACGATCAGGCCGATGATGAACGGGGCCATGTTCGCGCCAGGCGGCGTGTTCAGCAGGTCGGTGACCGCGAAGACCAGCAGCACCAGCAGGGCCGTACCGATGATCTGGTCGCGGAAGGCGCCGAGCTGGCTGATCGGGAGCCCGCCGTTGCCCGGCAGGGTGGAAAAGACAATCTCCGTCTTGTCGGTGTGCCCGGGGTCGGCCCTCGCCAGCACCTCGCTGTAGTTCCAGCGCACCAGCAGGGCGGCGACAAATGCGCCCGCGGTCTGGGCCAGCGCATATGGCAGGACCTTGCTCCACGGGAAGCCCTTGAAGGCCGCGAGCGCGAGGGTGACCGCGGGGTTGATGTGGGCGCCGCTGATCCGCGCCGCCACGTAGACGGCGAGGACGACGCCGAGGCCCCAGGCCCACGCGATGCTGTCGTGGTCGCCCAGGCCACCGTCGGTCAGCGCGCCACCGGCGACGACCTGAGCGACGACACCGCAGCCGAACAGAATGAGGATCATGGTGCCGACGAACTCGGCTGTGAGTTCACCGACCAAACCTGCCTTCGATGTGGGTTCCGGCATGGTGCGATCGTCGGCGGCGCGGACGCGGGCGGCATCCGCAGACGCACCGCTCGGGTGAACCGGCGCCTGGCACCCGGGGCCCTAGAGGTGGAACTTGCCGCTCAGGCTTCGGGGACGTCACCCCACTGACCTGCTGTGACCAGCAGCGACAACGGTCGCTGGCTCTGGTCGCGGACCAGGTGAGTGAACCCTGGTGGTCCAGCCACCCCGGGACCGGCCGAGCCCATGGTCGTCCAGCTCGCAGCCGACCCCGCCTGGCGGCTCCTTTCGACCTTCCCCTCCCGGCGGGCGCCGGCCGCGTGCTAATGAGCCCGGCAGATGGTGGAGTCGACGTTCACCTCCCACGTGATCAGCCCGGCAGCGTCGGCCCTGTCCTGCAAACCGGTCAGCGCAGCCACCCAGATCCGGCCGCTGCCAGCGGCGGAAGAGCCCGTAGACCGTCTGCCACGGCCCTTACTCCACTGGCAGATCCCGTCACGGGGCACCGCTTCGCACCCGCCAGCGGTCCCATCAATCAGCCTGCGCCGACACGCTGACGGCCTGCGCTGCATTCAGGGGCGGCCGTCCGTGGCGGACGGCCGCGCGGAGCCCTCCGGACGGCCGTCGGGCGGGAAGGCGCGGGCGGTGCCGTGGACGCGCAAGCCGACCTGGTCCCCGACGGCGGGCGAAGCCGTGGCAGGGTCGAAGACCCGCGCGGTCACCGGCGTGCCGTCGGGCAGGCGCAGGGCGAGCATCGCGTCGTGGCCGTAGAAGTCCCGTCGCTCGACGGTCGCGGCGGTCGCGTTCGGATCTCCGGGTCGGGAGAGCGTGATCTGTTCGGGTCTCAGCAGTACGCGCACCGGGCCGACCGGCACACCGCCCTCGGCTGGTGTGAGCCGCATTGTGCCCAGCGGGGTGCGGGCGCGGTCGCCGTCCGCCGTGGCGGGTAGCCACACCGCTTCGCCGACGAACCCCGCCACCCATGGGTCGGCCGGTGAGCCGTAGAGGAGTTCCGGTGGTCCGCTCTGGACGATTCGGCCGTCCCGCATGACCGCGATCTCCTCGGCCATCGACAGTGCCTCCGCCTGATCATGGGTGACCAGGACAGCCGTGGCGCCGTCGGCGCGGAGGGCGTGCCACACGTCTCGTCGTACCTCGGCCCGGAGCGCGGCGTCGAGTGCGTTGAACGGCTCGTCGAGCAGCACGACCGGTGGGCGGGGTGCGAGCGCCCGGGCAACCGCGACGCGCTGTTGCTGCCCGCCTGACAGGTGGTGCGGCATCCGGTCCTCGAAGCCTGCCAGGCCCACCAGGTCCAGCACGGTGGCCGCTCGGCCGGCCCGCCGGGCGGACCGGCCGAGCCCGTAGGCGACGTTGCCGAGGACGGACAGGTGCGGGAACAGTGCGCCCTCTTGGGGGACCACCGCGACCCGCCGCCGCTCGGGCGGCACGGATGCGTCGGGGGCGGCGACACGGTGGCCATTGATCCAGATCTCTCCGCCGTCCAGTGGTTCGAAGCCGGCGATGCAACGCAGCAGCGTGGTCTTGCCCGAGCCGGAGGGGCCGAGCACGGCCACCAGCGCTCCGGAACGGACGGCGAGGTCGACCCCGGACAGGGCCTGGACGCGGCCGAAGGCTTTGTGGACGTCGGCGATGCGCAGGTCCGCCATTGTCAGCCTCCTGTCCGGGTGAGGACGCCGGTGCGGGCCGACAGCCACCAGGTGGGCACGGCGGCGATGAGCACCAGCAGAGCCGCGTACGGCGCGGCGGCCGCGTACGCGGCGACCGAGGTGTGCTTCCACAGACCGGTGGCGAGCGTGTCCATTCCGGTCGGGCGCAGCAGCAAGGTGGCGGGCAGCTCCTTCATACAGGTGAGGAAGACCAGGGCGGCCCCGGCTCCGATGCCGGGCGCGGCCAGGGGAACGGTCACCGTGCGCAGTACGTACGCCCGCCGACGCCCGAGAGAGCGGGCTACCTCCTCCAGGCCGGGCGGGGCCTGGGCGGCGGCGGCACCGACTGCCGCGACCGCGAGGGGCAGGAACAGCGCCGCGTACGCGAGTGCGAGCAGCCACACGCTCTGGTAAAGCGGGTAGGCCACGTTGATGCCGAAGAACACCAGCGAAAGCCCGATGACCAGACCGGGCAGTGCGTGCGAGAGATACGCCAGACGGTCCAGAGCCACGGCGAGCAGGCCGGGCGCGCGGGCAGACAGTAGCCCCACCGGCAGCGCGAGGACCATGGTCAGGCCCGTGCCGAGCAAGCCGACCCCCAGCGAGTTCCCCGCCGCGTGGGCGAGTTCCCCCAGCGACCCCGGCCGCGACACCCCCGCACCGAACCACCGCACCAGACTCACCGTCGGCACGCCGAGAGCCGCCCCGAGCACACCGGCGAGCCCCAGCGTGGCCGGCCACCGCAACCGGCCCAAGCGCAGCCGCGTCGGAGGCCGGGGCGCCCCGCCTCCGAGACGAGCGAAGCGGGCCGCACGCCGACGGCTGAGCTGTTCGGCCACCAGCACCACCGCCGTGAGGGCGACGAGGACCGTGGCGAGCACGAGCGCACCGGTGCGGTCGAAGCCGAGGTTGATCGAGGTGAAGACGGCCCGGGTGAGGACCTCCACCCGCAGGATCGAGACGGCGCCGAAGTCGGAGAGCACGTAGAGCGCGACCAGCAGCGCTCCCGCCGCCACCGCCGGCCGCACCTGGCGCAGCGTCACACCGGCCGCGGTGCGCCACGGGCCGCGCCCGAGCGACCGGGCCACCTCCTCCTGCGCCGGATCCACGCCGACCAGTGCGGCCGCGACCGGCAGGTAGACATACGGGTACGAGACCAGCGTGAGCACGAGAGCCGCCGCCCAGAAGCCCTCGAAGCCCTCCACCGTGGACACCCAGGCGAAGGCAGCGACGTAGCTCGGCACCGCGAGCGGAAGCGCGGCGAGCACTCCGAACGACCGCCGGCCCGGAATGTCGGTGCGGGTGACCAGGAATGCCGCAGCCACACCCAGGACGGTGCAGGCCGCGGTGACGACCACCGCCAGCGCCAGGCTCCGTATGACGAGCGCCTGGGTGCGCGCCGTGAACAGCTCGTCGGAGACCCGCCCCCAGCCCGCCTCGCCGGCCCGTATCCCCAGATAGACCAGCGGGATGAGCGCGACGCCGATGGCGAGCACCGCCGCGCAGGCCAGTGCCGGGCGCGGCACCAGCCGCCGCGCCCGGCGCAGGGTGAGGGTCCAGGTGGTCAGACGAGCCCCGAATCCTTGATCATTTCGACCGTGGTCGCCAGATCGTCCAGGTCGTTGAGGTCGATGTCCGGTGCGTTCAGCGAAGACAGCGAGGGCAGGCCGGGGGCGGTGTCGACGCCTTCGACCAGCGGGTACTCGTATGTCTGCTCGGCGAAGTAGGTCTGGGCCTCGGTGCCCAGCAAGTAGTCGACGAACGCGCGGACGTCGGGATCGTCGTCGGCCCTGTCCAGCACGCCCACGCCGGAGACGTTGACCAGGCTGCCGATGTCTCCGTTGGGGAAGAAGTGGTTCTTCGCCTTGAGGGCGTCGACAGTGGTGCCCTTCTCCTTGGCCAGTTCGTACACGTAGTAGTGGTTGACCAGCCCGGCGGCGAGCCGACCGGCGTTGACGTCGGCGACGATCGGCGCGTTCCCCTCGCGGATCTGTGCGTCGTTGGCCTTCAGCCCCGCCAGGAAGTCCTCGGTCCTCTCGTCGCCGTCCTCCACCCGCATCGCGGTGATGAACGCCTGGAACGAGCCGTTGGTCGGCGCGATGCCCACCTTGCCCTTCCACTCGGGCTCGGTCAGCTCGAACACCGACTCCGGCAAATCGGCCTCGGGAACCTGGTCCACGTTGTAGACCATCGTGCGCACACGGCCGCTCACACCGACCCACTCGCCGCCTTCGTCCCGGTAGGCGGCCGGCACCTTGTCCAGCACCTCGTCCGGCAGCTTGGCGAACAGACCCTGCGCTGCCACGGACCCCAGGGCACCAGCGTCCTGCGCGAGGAAGACGTCCGCCGGGCTCCGGTTGCCCTCCTCCTGCAGCTGGGCAGCCATCTGTGCGGTATCGCCGTAGCGCACCTCGACGGCGATACCGCTGGCCTCCTCGAAGTCCTCCAGCACCGGCGTGACCAAGGACTCGCTCCGCCCGCTGTACACGGTGATCTTCTCGTCGGAGCCTGCCGCCGCTTCGGCCTGCGCGTCCTCGTCCAAGCCGCATCCCGTGGCCCCCAAGGCCAGCAGACCGCCGAGCGCCGACGCCAGCAAGGGCCTCATCCGAGATGTGCTCACGATCCCGCCTCCATTGCCGGTCCCGCCGGCCGTGCTTAGGGCAGACTTACCTTCCTTAAGTCAGGCTTACCTTGCTATAGGTGCATGTGTCCACATTTATGTGGCCCACGGGTGGTGGTGAATGGCCCGGCGGTACTTCGCCCACAGTCCGTGGCGGAGCGGGCTTCGCGGTCAGCTCTCAGGCTGATCGACAACCTGTGCGATATAGAGCGGCTCGCCCAGCTTCTCGATCAGCTCAATCTGCGTGTCGAGGTAGTCGATGTGGTTCTCCTCGTCGGCGAGGATCGACTCGAAGATGTTCGCCGAGGTGACGTCGCCCTTGGAACGCATGACCTCGATACCGCGCCGGAGACGGTCGATCGCCTCGACCTCGACCTCGCGGTCCGCCTGGAACATCTCGGTGACGCTCTGTCCCACCCGCACATGGAAGAGCCGCTGATAGTTGGGCAGACCGTCAAGCAACAGGATTCGATCGGTGAGAACCTCCGCATGATTCATCTCATCGAACGACTCGTGGCGCGTATGTGCCGCGAGCTTCGTCCAACCGTTGCTCTCCTGCATCTTGGCGTGCAGGAAATACTGGTTGATCGCCGTCAGCTCCGCGGTCAGTTGCTCATTGAGGAACTCAAGAACCTCGGGGTCACTCTGCATGGCAAGCCGTCCTTCCCGAGAGAGACCGACTCGACGCCACGTGCCCACACCGCGACCAGCATCCGACCCGGCAAGGGAACACTTACCGTAAGTAATCCTCCCCGCGGCTGGCCGGCATCCGGCTCGGCCGGGACGTTGTTGATGGCGCCAGCTTCTTCGACGATAACGCGCTTCGGGTTGCTGTGATCAGGCCACTGCTTCCCAACGCGGGCCGCGTCCCTCCAATCCCGAAGCCCGAGTCGGCGCCCGCCGCCAGGCATCCTCGGCCTGCTTGTCGCAGAGGCCCATAACGACGCATTGAGCTGACTCTTGTGTCGTGGAGTCCCTGAACCCCAAGCGCCGCCCGCGAGGTCCGCATCACCGGCCGCCCGGTCACGGTCCCACGGCGGCCCGGTCGCTTCGGCCTTGGCATCTGGATCGCTGAGCTGAGTGGTATCGCTGTCGGCGTACGGACCTTTCACGAGTACGCCGACACCTCACGCAATACACGCTCCCCAACACCGGCGAAATCGTCCCGCTGCTGCAGATCGCGCCATCAAAAACGACGAGGAGCGAGCACTGCTCGACAACCCCGAACTCGCCGACGTCCTGAGCACGACCTTCCGGCGAGTTGGTGACCGCTCCGGCGCAATCCCTCTGGTCACATCGTTCGACGACCAGGAAAGGCTCTGGACCCCACCCCTGCCGTTGCTGCCCAGTCGGAATCCGCTGGCCGCCGCTCGCCCGTCGCGCCGAGCAGCATCCACAAGGCCTCAACGAAGCCTTGCTCGCCACCGGCCTGATCGACGAGACGGCAAGCCCCCTGCGCTTCCAGCCGCACGACTTCCGCCGGATCTTCGTCACCGACGCCCTCGCGAACGGCATGCCCCCGCACACTGCGTAGGGTCGTTTCCACAGGCAGATGCTCTCCTCCGGAACAGCGGACGCACACCGCGCCATGGCCACCTGGCGCGAGCTCGCGAACGGACCCTACGACTGCAGAGCGCCAAGAACATCGAGCCAGCCACCGCCCCCATGCCCCCGACCCGCGCCGACCCCTCAGCATCCTCGAGTTCACATGATCACGAACCGGACGCCCCGCGACTACGCCGGAGCCGCAAACCCTTCGCCAACCCCAAGAACGACGACCGGGTCCACGGAAACGCCTTCCGCTCCCCCGCCGCGTTCCGCCTGGGCGATCCTGGCACGCGTTCGGAGAGCGGCGGCGGCCCGTTCTCACACCTGGCGTTTCCAGACCAGCTTCCAGCGTTCTGCGCGGGCGGCCTCGACCCCGGGAGCAGGCTTGGTGGGCCGTCCGGCGAGGCTTGCCCCGCATCCCGCGCAGAGCAGGTGTGCCGTGAACCCGTCGTGCCAGGACTTCGTACCGTAGCCCGCTCCGCAAACCGGGCATTCGGTCAGATTCCCTGAAGGGGCGCGCAGAATGCGGGGCATGACTGCCGTAAGCGGTTCGGCAGGGTGGACCTCCGGATCGGGGTACCAGAGCTGGCGTCGCGGCTCGGGTGGGGTGGGAATACGCATGCCGGCGGCTTTCTGCGCACGGCGGCGGACCTGCCACTCACGAAACTGCACCAGCCATACTTCCCGCGCGGCGTGCAGTTCCTCGACTGCCCGCACCACCGCCTCCGAGTCCATCTCGGGCTCGGGCGGAATCCCGGCGCTGCGGCACAGGTGGTGGTAGGTAGCGCGGAACCCATAAGGGGCGAACTCTGTGATGCACGTGCGCAGGGCCCCGAAGCGCTGCACCGGTGAACGCGTACGGTCGTGCGCCCGCAGGTGATGTGTGGTGAAGCTCCCCATCATCCGAGCCTAACGAGCTTGTCCCAAGGTTGGCTTGGCATGTCGAGGGCCGCGGCGTGCCTTCAGGTTCACCTTCACGGATTGCCGGGCAGTGTTGTAGCGGTCTGCGGGTGTGAGAGGCGTTCGGCTACGGCTTGGATGATGTCGATCATGTGCTCGCGGCGGGCGTGGTGACGGGAGAGGGCCCGTGAGTTCTTCACCTGGCGGCGGTTGACCGCATGGAACGAGCCGGCGTGTGCGAGGAGTCGCACCTCGTGCTGCTGAGGAAACGGCGGGCCGCGAAGGCAAGCGTCAAGGCGCCGACGTGCCGCTGTCGGTGCGGGACGCCGACGACATCGTCAGCAGCGTCTTTGCCGCGGCGCTGCGAGGTTCGGGCCGCGGCAGCCGCCTGATGTCGTCGGACACCCACCGACGGGGAACTGAGTCTGCTTCGGGACACAGGAGCGCCGCTCGGATCTGCCTACGCTGCGGTCACCTCGTCCAGTAGCGGATGTTGCGGAAGCGGGCCTCGGCGCGGCCGGAGCCGTGGTGGTATACGCCGTTCTTGAAGTAGCGGGTGGCGGGGCCCCGGTCGTCGACCGTCAGGACGAGGGAGTCGTCGAAATAGACCTTGATGGTCCCGGTCCCGCTGCTTGCCTGGTGGGCGATCTTCACGTTGAACCAGGTGTCGTAGGCATCCGTCTTGAGCACCGTGCCGTCGTAGCGCCGCACGGTCCCGCCATTGGTGTTGTAGGCGTTGAGCATGATGTCGGTGGCGGGGGTGCCCGTGGGGCGAACACTTCGCAGGGTCTGCACGAAGGAGGCTCCGTCGGTACCGGACGGGATGTAGACGTCGGCGTCCCACATGTGGTTGCCCGTGGTGTAGTCGGCCTTCCAGCGCATCTCGGTGCGCGGGTCGGTGGAGTTGCCCTCCTCGAACGGCTCGTCGGTGGCGTACACCCACATGCGGTGGACGCCGCCGCTGTAGCTGTGCCGGTCGCTGAGGTCGAGGTTCCAGGGCTTCTGCCAGCTGTACGTGAACGAGGTCTGCGTCCAGCCGTCGGTCGGGTCGGCGGCCGGCGCGGCACCGGCGAGCGGGGTCGGCGGCAGGGCGAGCGCGGCACCGCCGGCCAGTAGGCCGGCTCCTGCGCGTAAGACGGATCTCCTGTTCATACGTGTGTCCTTCCGGTGAGGGAGAGGGGTGTGAAACGCGAACGCAGGCAACCTCAATACATCGGAGGAGTCAAGACTTCGACCAAGATTGCCGATGCGGGCACGAAGTCCCAACCTGCCCACCGATGCCATTCCAGGCCCAGGAGATGGCTCTTAGGAATGTTGGCAGATACACGGCAAATGCCTAGGTTCCCGATACACCCGATGTATCGACGATCCGTCAGGTCTGCAGGACGATGATGACCTCACAGCAGGGCTGGGCATGCGCCGGCGCCCCGCAGAGCCGTACTCGGCACCGCGCTGGGCGGAGCGGCAGCGTCGGCCCTGCCCGGAACGGCCCCCGCCGAACAGCCCGTACCGGCGGAGCGGTTGGACGGTGCCACGCCAGTGGCCGGGGCGGGGGAATCGCCTCGTACAGGCCGCTGACACTGCAGTTGAGCTCCAGTTGGCGGCGGACCGCCGCGAGGGTGCGCGCTATCGGGACGTTGATGAGGAACGCGGGCGGGCATCCGTCTTCTTCCAGGCGGCGGGTGACGCCGCCGTGCAGGACGGCGAAGGGCTGCTGTTCGAGGTCGCTCTGCTGCATCAGCCCGTCCCAGCCCCGAGGATCTCAGCAAGCCTGCACGGGATCTCCAGCCGTCTCGCCCGTCCGAGCTCTGCGCCCGGCAGCTACGAGAGTGCGCGAAGCAATGGCCTGATGGTGCGGACGAGTTCCTCGGGGCGATCCCACTGCGGCGTGTGTGCGCCCGGGGTCTGCACTACTTCGACCCCGAGCCGGGCGGCGAGCCAGGCGGCGGCTTCGTGGAAGTAGTCCGGTGATTCCTGGCCGACCAAGACCTGGGCAAGGGTGGTGATGCCGGCGAGCCTCGCATCGTCAGGGCGGTAGGACTCGAACGCACCCATCTCGATACCGAAAAGCGTCTCCCCGTTCGAGGCCATCCTGTGGCGCAGGTCCGGGTCCAGGCGATCCCAGTTGTCGTCGCCCGCAGCGAATCGGATGAAGTGCTCAGCGGCTGTCTGAGGCCCCCCGGCGGCCATCCCCGCTTCGACGACCGGCGCCACGACGGCCTCGGCCTCGCCCGGGTTCTCCAGGACTGAGAACAGCGTGATCTCGTGCAGGAGGGCGCCCCGGACGACGCCGGGGTGGCGGATGAGCAGGTCAAGGGCGGTGATCGCCCCATAGCTGTTGCCGAACACTGCGGCGGGAGCGAGCGCGAGCGCGGTGAGAAGTGCTGCGGCATCGTCGGCCTGCTCAGGTACGGAGGTGGCCTCCCACCCGCTGGGGCGGGGGCTGCGGGAATTGCCACGCCTGTCGTAGGTGACCACGGTGAATTCGTCGGCGAGCAAGTCCGCGACTCGGTCGAAGTGTCCGGCATCGCCGGTCGCGCCGGAGATGAACAGCACCGATGGGCCAGTGCCCCGAAGCTCGTAGTAGATGTCTGTCCCGTTCACGCCAATCGACGGCATAGCGACTTCCTCAGCTGGACGAGAGCCTTCGCGCCTCTGCGAGATACTGCTGTCCTGCCACCTGTGCGCGTCGGACGCCGCGCGCGGTGTCGCCTGCGGGTGGGCGCGTCGATGGCCAAATGGCGGTTCGCCGATGCGCTCCCACTCGCGAGCTCCGGCCCGGCCGCGTTCGTCGTCGGCGAGGTGCTCCTGGCGGGAGTCCTGTTCGCGTGTCGAAGAGGGCGTCCTCGAGGGGCCGCCGCGACGGCATCCGCGGTCATCCCCTTCGCGCGGCGGCGGACCACGCGCCGACTGATGCGGGCGTGGTCGACCGGCACCGACACCCCAGGGCCGGCTCCAGGCTGTCCTCGTCCCATGCCGGCCCTACCGCCTGGCTCAAGGGCACGCGCAGTCCGCGTCCCGCTGGAATTGGATGTCCAACGGTGGGTGATGGCGCTCCAGGGCATGCTCCACCTGCCGCCTCGACACAGAGCCTTTTCCAACCTGCTGTTTGCACGGCTCAGTGGAGACCTCCGTGGACACGGGTGGCATCTGCGATCCGGCATCGCAAAACTGCGCCTGAGCAGTTCCTGAGTCCCTCGGTGCATCACCGCCGGACGAATCCGGCGGTGATGCACTGCTGTTCATGACCTTCTCAGTACGGTGCCATCACCAGATCGCCGATCACCCGCAACCCGACCTGGGCCGCCAGCCATGGTGCGCGTGCGGCCTCGATTTGCTTGACGTGGACGAAAACCGTGTGGTCGGTCGCGGGCTCCTCCAGGTCCAGGTCGCGGACATTCATGCACAGCGTCAGGAACGCGCCCCTGGTACCACCCACACCCAGGCCGACTTCAGGGGCCTCGGGCCAGCCCGCGAAGTCCCACCGCACCGTGGCTGGGCTGTCGCCCACCGCCTTGAGGAACGGCTGTACGGTCTCCAATGGCATGGCCCAGCCCCGCAGCCGGATGGGCAGGTGTGCCGACGGATCGTCCCCCTTCTCCGACGAGCCGTCCCTGTCCCCTTCCGCCCACCATTGAGTATCCGGCAACACAACCAGCACGGCTGAAAGGATGTGCGTCGAGGAGATCCGCACCTCGAAATCGACTTCGAGGTCCCTGAGATCGGCGATACCGAGCAACCGCTCAACAATGCACAACGCCTCCGAGAGATCGTTCGTTCTCAGGATGGGTTGCGCGTAGGAGTTGGACATGGCGACCATGTTGCCACCGGGCGCTTCTCAACGTACTTCCGAAGCTGGGCACTTGGACTGACAGACGGGGGAAGCTCCCCGGTAGATGGGACTCGTCCGGCGTCGATGTGTCCAGCTCTGCCCTCCGCTTCCTCGCCGCCCGCCTGAGAGAACACCGCCGCGCTCTCGGCACCGATGGCGGCGCCTGAGCGCGGGCCGACAGGCCCTGCTCCCCCTCTCCCACTCCGCAACGGCCACCCCTATGCCCAGCTCCCGGCCGGTTCCGGGGTCGGCACCACCACCGTCTACCGATACGTCACCGAAGCCGTCGAGCTCCTGGCCGCCCTCGCCCCCCTGGCTTCACCTGCCCTGGCCGGTGCCGTCCATGACGTCAGGGCGGCACGCGAACACGGCCCAGGGCGCAGGCAACACGATCCGTCTCCCTTACCGCGGCCGACGGGACAGCCTTTCCGCCGGTCAGCAGGCCGTCAACCGGTCCCATGCGAAGGCCCGGGCGCTGGTCGAGCAAGCCATCGGCACCCTCAAGTCCTGGCAGCTCCTGCGCAAGCCCCGCCGCTCGACGACCCGGATCACTAGCCTCGTCCACGCCGTCTTCACCCTCCATCCGGCCAGCTCAGACTGAAGTTGGAGAGGGCTAACTGTCACCCAGGCCGTCTGCGTCTCCCTGACCTGCACATGTTCAGGACAGAAGATTCAGTGCTCGCAGAGGGAAAATTCTCGTTCGTAGACCTGCTCGTTGTGCTCGTCGACGAAGAACTTGCGTTCCTGCATGAGTTGGTCGCGGTAGTCCTTAGCCTGTTCGAGCGTCATGGTCGAGGTGCCGGACCATGGTTGTTGCGGTGGCACATCGGACGTCGAGACGATCTTCTCCGACGGGTCGACCAGGAAGAACGCGAGAATTTTGCGATATCCCGGGCGGGTGGGGTCCGTG
Organism: Streptomyces sp. NBC_01352; assembly: GCF_036237295.1. Taxonomy (NCBI): domain Bacteria; kingdom Bacillati; phylum Actinomycetota; class Actinomycetes; order Kitasatosporales; family Streptomycetaceae; genus Streptomyces; species Streptomyces sp. NBC_01352. Next base: position 10,914,352 of record NZ_CP108354.1, on the reverse strand, counting down.
AGGCGGAATGAACCGACGCGGTGTTGCAGGACGTTGGGGAACGCCAGGCAGCGACCCGCTGGGGTCGAGGCCGATCCCAGCATCTGGTTCAGCGCGTCTTCGTCCTCCAGGCCGTAGACCTCACGCAGACCGTTGTCGTCGTTCTGTTCGTAGTTGGGGTCGTCAAGTGCCGCCCGAAAACTCAACCGGCTCTCGGTGATGTTCTCGCTGTCCCAGTAGTAGATGCCGGTCGAGACGATCCGCTCGTTCATCATCCCCTCGACATGCCAGGAACCGCCCGGGTATTCCGGCTTGTCCGGGGTGAGATGAATGGTGGCGAGCTTGACGATGACCTGGAGACGGCAGCCGCGCAGGTCGACACGAGCGGATTCCTCGGGCAACACGGGCGGGGTGAATTCCGGGGCGTCCGGAATGACCGGGCGGCGGTTCTCCCACCAGTCCTCATGGGCCTCTTCCCATGCACGGAGGGCTTCCGCGTAGGCCTCGTCATCGCTGTAGGAGGACTTGTCCGGATACTCGGGCTCCGAGTCGTACCACCCGTAAGGATCGGCCTCGATCCGCAGGGGCCGCGGATGGCGCAGATCGGTGAGCACATTCTCCAACAGCGGGCGGAAGCGGGCGAACAAGTCCGGTAGGACGGAGGCCAGTTCGCGATGAGTCTCGGGATGGACGTTGTTGACGTACGAGCGGAAGGTGACATCGCCGTCGTCACTGACATCGACGTCCGTGGGCAGCCACTGGAACTTTTCCGAGAACTCGTACTTCGAGTAGCGGTCCGTCGGGTTCTGCCAAGCGCGCTCGGGCGCACCGCTCATGTCTCTGACCAGGCAGAACAGTGAGGGATGGACTAGATCCAGTACCTGGCCGTCGGATCCGGGATGCCAGTCCTGCTCCGCTTCGGGGACCTGTTCCAGGACCCGCACCGCCTCGCGCAGCCGGGATCTGAGCTTGTCGTCGACCAAGGTGTCCGACTGCCACACCCCGTCAACGGCGGACACCTCGACACCGGTTCGTCCGTCCCGCAGCGCGGCGTAATGACGGAGTTCGGCCAGCACGTAACGAACCTGCGCTTCGGTTAGGCCTTGGGCGACCGCTTCTTGCGTCCACCTGGCGACGATGTCCGCATCGTTCATCTTGTCGAACCACCCCGGCTTCGCCCGGAGGTGTGAGCTGCACTGCATCATCTGAAGTTCCCGCAGCGTTCGGGGTGTCGCCAACGATATAGAACGGGACGTACGAAAGGGCAGCGGGAAAGCAGACATGCCAGTCAATTCTCTTGATCCTCCCAGTCGGTGCGCGGTGGCGGGAAGGATACTTCAGCCCACTGACACCGCAGCCGTGGTCCCTTCATGGCTGGTCCGGGAGCCAGGGCTTCGACGGCGTCGCATGGTGTCCGGTTCGCGCTCATCCGAGGCCGAGGATGCGCGACGGGGAAGCGGGAGTTGCAGGCGTTGCGGCGTGGCCGTGCTGCTTCTCCGCTCCTGCCTTGCGGAGACCCCCGATGGCCGGCAGTTCCTGGCTGCCGGCGGCTCTGGCTGATCGGGCGGTTCAGAACCTCGATGATCTCGTTCGGCCGCATGGTTCGGTTCCTCGTTCTCAGCGCAGCTGCTCGGCCAGCCCGACGATGATGCCCTCCGGACCGCGGACATAGCAGAGCAGATAGCTGTCCTCGAACCGGGCGATCTCGCCGACGAGTTCGGCGCCGTGAGGGCGCAGGCGCGCAACGGTGTCCTCAAGGTCGTCGACGGCGAACATGACGCGGTGCGTGCCCAGAATGTTGTGCGGCCGGTTACGCGGCCCGGCGCTGATCACCGCGGGACTGCGGTACTTGGCCAGCTCGAGCCGACTGTGACCGTCCGGGGTCCTGACCATCGCGACGTCACAGCGAACGCCGTCGAGTCCGGTGCACTGGTCGGCGAACAGGCCTTCGACCTCCGCCCGGCCCTCCAGCTCCATACCCAGTTCCACGAAGAACGCGATGGCGGCATCCATGTCCTCGACGACGATGCCGACGTTGTCCATCCGCTGAATCGCCATGCTCGTTTCTCCTTCTTCCTCGTGCGGCCGGTGGTGGCCGCTGATGGGCCTGGGACGGAGCCGGTGGCACGTTCTCGACATCCTCAGACCGCCGCACTCCGAAAGTTCTGGATCGCGCCTCAGCACCGGTACGGCAGACCGCCCCGAAGCGGAGCTTCTTCACTCCACTCACCGGACCGCTCAGGAGAAGTCCGCGGCGGTGATGCCGTCGGGATGTCCAGGCGGCCACTCCACCAGCTCGATCCGGTAGCCATCCGGGTCGGTGAGCCACGACGTCTTCGGACCGCGAGGCCCGCCCGGGTACTGGACAGGTCCCGGCTCCAGGCCGGCTTCGGTCAGCATCTCCAGGGTGGCGGCCAGTGTGTCCACCTGGATCGCGAGGTGGTCGAAACCGCTGCCGACGTCGACGCGTCCGTCAACGGGACGGTGGACCAGTTCGAGCGAGGCCGCCGGTTCGCCGGGGAACTTGAGGATCACGAGGTGGCTCCCGTCCCCGCCGCCGACCCTGCCCAGCTCGACGTAGCCCAAGGCCGTGTAGAAGGTGAGCGAGCGGTCCAGGTCGGTGACGCGGTAGCCGACGAAGAGCGTCTTCATGCGGCCTCATCGGGTCGGCGCACCCGGTAGCGGAGGTGCGTGACGTCTCGATCCTCGAGCCGCCGGACGAGATCGAGTTCAATGTGATCACCACCGAGATGGTCGAACAGCCGTCGGCCGTCCCCGAGGAGGACCTGCACCAGGTGGATCTCCATCTCGTCCATGTGCCCGGCTCGGAGCAGGGCTTGGGCCGCGCCCGCCCCATGGACCATGACCGGCCGGTCCCCGGCGGCCGCGCGAGCCTGACGGGCGCAGTCCTCGACGTCGGTGACGAATCGCGCGTGGCCGGGTGGTACGTCCCCGTCATCCACATGGTGGGTGAGGACGAAGATCGGCACACCGTCGTGATGGTCGCCCTGCCAACGCCCGGCGAGTTCGAAGGTTCGACGGCCGGAGATTACCGCGCCGGTCGCCAGCGCCTCGCGATAAACCTGTCCGCTGGGACCGTCGGATTCCCGGTCGTCGAGCCAGTTGAAAAGACGTCCACCAGCGCGTCCGAGCTCCTGGCCCGGTCGATCGTCCGGACCGGCAACGTAGCCGTCGAGCGACATCGACATGTACAGCCGAATCGGACCGCTCATTCTGGCCTCCATCTCTCCTCCACGGCGTGAAGATGCTCCGCTTCTCGCCCCATCGGGGTGGGAATGTCAAAGGGGAAGACTTCAGGCGGCAGGCAAACTCATCGGCCTGACGAGGAGCAGATCAAGAGCAGTCGATCAGTTGCGGTGACTCAGACTGCGTGAGCCTCGGGGCGTTCGACGAGCCGACCCCGTTCGAAGCAAGCTCCGGCCCGCACGAGGGCGACCAGGTGGGGCACGTTCACGGCCGGCCAGCGGGTCGGGGCGGACTCGACCAGCTTGAACACCATGGCCAAGGCTGCCGCGCGGGAACCAGCGCACGCGAACCTGTCCGGTCCGGGCGGGCGCCTACCCCGAGGGTGCCCGGCGCGGTGCCGCGAGGCTCTGCAGCCAAGTGATGTCCCGGCAACCGTTCGCGCTGCGCCCGGTGGCCGGCCTGGTGGTTGTCGAGGCGATGTGCCGCTGGATCTGGCCGGTGTCCCATGGGACGGCTCACCGCCCAGGCAGTGCGTCGCGCCATGGGTCGGGTATCAACCTGCCGCTGGGGTTGCTCGTGGCGACGGCCGCGCTCTACGGGCGCTCGGCCATCGCTCACACCTCCAGCACCAACCGCTCTCCTTCCGGTGCACGCGAGACGCAGGGCAGCATGGCGCCGGCCGCGCGTTCGGTGGCGGTGAGCCGACGGTCACGGTGATCGACACGGCCATGGGCCACCCGTACCCGGCAGGTGCCGCAAAACCCCTGGCGGCAGGAGAACGGCAGGTCCGGCAGGGCCTCGTGGAGAACGTCCAGGGCGGAGCGGTCGTACGGCACGGGCAGAACCTGTCCGGTGTCGCCCAGCTGGAGTTCGAAGGGACGGCCGTCCGTGATCGGGGCCGGGGCGAAACGCTCGAAGTGCAGGGCCGACGCGCGGCTGCCACCGAACGCGCGCCGAACGCCGTCGATCATGGGCGCGGGCCCGCAGCAGTACACCGCACCCGCCGCCGGGCTCAAGCTCAACAGATCGGCTGCTTCGGGGACGCCGGACTCGTCGTCGGGACGGATGGAGACCCGGCCAGGGGCTGCGCCTGCGAGTTCGGCCAGCTCTGCTGCGAAGGGCATCGAGCCGCGGCTGCGGCCGGTGTGCACGAGCCTCCAGTCCAGGCCGCGTCGGGCGGCTTCCCGAGCCATCGGCAGGATCGGGGTGATTCCGATGCCGCCCGCGATGAGCAGGATGGATGCTTCGGCGGCGAAGGGGAAGGCGTTCCGGGGCCGCCCGGTGATGGCGACCCGCATGCCCTCTCCGAGGGCGTCGTGCACCTCGGCCGAACCGCCTCCGCCGTCGGCGATGCGGCGCACCGCGATTCGGTACTGGTACTGGTCGGCGGGGTCGCCGCACAGGGAGTACTGCCGCTTGCGGCCGGAGGGCAGGTGCAGTTCGATGTGGGCGCCGGGCTGCCAGGGCGGGAGTACTCCCCCGTCGGGTGCTGCCAGCTGCAGGGAGACGACATCCTCGGCCTCTTGGCGCTTGGTGGCGACCACCAGTTCCCGGATCAGGGGCATCTCGGTGGCCGGCGGGCGCCTGGGAGGAGTGCTGCGCCGCGCGAGGCCCGTGACCGCCTTGTCGCTGAAGGCCGTCAGCTTCTGCATGAAGGAGTCGCTGCGCGGTCTGCCGTACAGGTCCGGCGGCCGGGTGACGGGTGTCCGGGTGCCGGGTGTGCTGATGTCCATGGGATGCCTCGCTGGTCGCCGGGTCATCGGGCAGCCGCTCGGGCAGCGGGGGACGCCGCCAGGTAGGCGACCGCCTGCTGAGTCGAGCCCTCCTGGGTCGGGTGATAGCCGGAGCGGAAGTAGCGCAGCACCGAGCGGGCGAACGCGCCCGGCGGGGGCAGCAGGTCCTTGCGGGCGGCGGCCAGGTAGTCGCGGAAGCGGACCTTGACCCGGTCGTCGAGTTCGGGGTCGGCGCTCATCAGGAAGCGGACTCCGCGGATCCACAGCCGGGTCAGCACCGGAGCGGTGACGAGCATGCCGACCACTCGGCGCCGGTACCGGGGATCGAGGTGCACCAGCAGGTCGAACGCGACCGAACGGTGTTCGACCTCCTCCGCGCCGTGCCAGCGGAACAGATCGAGCATCGCGGGGTCCGCGCCGGCCTGGTCCAGGTGCCGGTTGCTGAGAATCCAGTGACCCATGTACGCGGTGAAGTGCTCGAAGGCCGCTATGAGGGCGAGCCGTTGGAGGAGGTGCGCGTGTGTGGCGGCCGGTGTCAGCTCCGGCCGGTCTCCGAGCACCCTTCGGAAGATCCATTCGGACTGCCGGGTGTACGGAGCCGGGTCCAGCCCTTTGGTGAGCAGGTGCTCCAGAACCTCCTGGTGCGCCTCGGCGTGCATCGTTTCCTGGCCGATGAAGCCGCGTACGTCCTCGCGCAGCCGGTCATCGGTGATCAGTGGCAGTGCCTGCTCGAAGGTGCGCACGAACCAGCGTTCGAGTTCGGGGAGCATGAGGTGGAGCACGTCGAAGGTGTGGGTCGCGAAGGGCTCACCCGGCAGCCAGTGCAGCGGGGTGGTGCTCCAGTCGAAGGTGACGTCCCGGGGTTGCAGTACCAGGTCGTGGTGGTCGATGGGCTCGGACGGGCGTTCCGGGTGGGCATGTGCGGCTCGGAACATGACAGGTTCCTCCTCCGTCGGCGATCGGTGTGTGCGAAGGGGCGGTCAGGCAGTCGTCCAGTACTGCTGGTCTGTTACTGCTGTTACTGCTGTTACTGCTGTTACTGCTGTTACTGCTGTTCTGTCAGATCGGGTGCGGGGTGTGGTCCGGAGTGCGGCGGGAGCCGTCTTCGATGCGGTGGGCGAATTCCGCGATCCGGGACGCGATCTCCTCGGGGTGGCTGAGCTGTACCCAGTGCCCGGCGTCGATCGGGCGCCGTTGTATCTGGTCTGTCCAGTGCTCCACTCCGTACGACAGCACCGGGGTGACGCAGAAGTCGCGGGTGGGGATGATGAGTTGGATCGGGACGGTGGTCGGCCGGTCCCGGGGACGCAGCAGGCGGGGCAGCATGTTGGCGCGGTAGAGCGCGGTGCCGGACACGGCGTCGCGGGCCAGCGTCGGCGCGGGGTAGGGGGTTTGTCTGGGCACGCCTTGGGAGCCGGTGAGGAAGGCGCGCCAGCGGTGTCCCAGTGCTCGCCAGGTCAGGGCGGGCAGGAGCGGGAGGTGGAAGTAGGCGATGTACCAGGACCGTGCGGCCTGTCGCAACATCTTCGGTAGATCCGGATGCCGCGGCCGAAGGCGGGCCCGGATCAGGTGTCCGACGTGGTCCAGGCAGGGTCCGGAGATGGAGGTGAACGAGGCGATCCGCCCGGCCAGGCGGGTGCCGGTGACCGACTCCCAGGAGTGGATCGATCCCCAGTCGTGTCCGACCAAATGCACCGGGCGGTCGGGGCTCACGGCGTCGAGAACCGCCTCCAGGTCGGCTTCCAGGCGGGACATCCGGTAGGCGCGCAGACCCTTGGGCCGCTGGGAGGCACCGGCTCCCCGCACGTCGAATGCGGTGACGTGGAAGCGGTCGGCCAGGCGCTCGGCGACCGGGCGCCACACGGCGCTGGTGTCCGGATAACCGTGGACCAGCACCACCGGAGGAGCCGTGGACGCTCCCCATTGATAGGCGACCAACTCCACGCCGTCCGCGGCGATCCGGCGGGCGGCCGGGCCGGTCATCGGCCACCACCGGCAGGCGTCAGTTCGCCGTAGTTCAGACCGCCGTGGAAGAAGCTGGGCAGCACCGGCCACTGCCGCTTGAAGCGGGCCAGCTCCGAGGAGGGCAGGATCTGCAGCCAGCGCGGATCGCGCCGGCTGGGGTCGGCGAGGGTCTTCTCCTTGACCATGGAGTCGTACTGGTCGAGGGAGTCCTCCAGGGTGTTGGCGTTGGGCACCACCTCATGGCCGTAGAACGCGGCGTGGCGGCGCACCCCGGGGATGCGGGAGAGCTCGGGCTGCCAGTTGTCGGCCGAGATGCCGTTCTCGGAGGAGACCCACACGCCGTCGGGGGTGTTCAGCACCAGGGAGTGGTTGCCGTCCGTGTGGCCGGGGGTCCACAACAGGCTGACGCCGACACCGAGTTCGACATCGCCGTCGAAGGCGGTGACGCGCTCGGGCGGTACCCCGTCCATGCCTCCGTCGACGTACCAGGCCCACTGCATCGGATGCGTCGATTCGAAGGTGCCCAGCTCCCTGCGGTGCACCAACAACCGGGCGCGCGGGAACAGCGCTTCGCGGGGCGCCCGTTCGCCGGGAATCGTGCTGGTACTTCCCATGATCATGCGCACGTCCTGGACGTGCAGGTGGTCGAAGCTGACGAAGTCCACGTCCTCGGGTCGCAGACCGCAGGAGGGCAGGACGGTGTTCGGGTCCTGGTAGTAGCGGGCGAAGACGTGCTCGGTGAGAAAGTCCCCCGCCAGCCGCTTGAGTTGGGCGTAGAACGGCGCTTGAGCCGTTCCGGCGGCGACGGTCGGCTCCCACACCAGTGTTTTCGGCTCACCGTCGAAGCCGTCGAACTGCACGACGAGCATCCGGTTGACGATGCTCACGAACGGGTTGACGGCGAGCGCGGCGCCGTGGAAGCCGAACCGGGTGGGGTACGGGGCGGCGGCGATATCGAAACTGCGGACGGCGTGGATGCGGCCCTGCTGGACGAACCGCTCACGGTAGGTGGCCGCTGCGCTGCGCACGGCGCGTAGCCGGTCACCGCGGGGCCATACGTCGTGGACACCTTCGAATTCGGGGATGGGACGCGGAGCGGCGGCGTCCTGGGCCTTCTTCGCGCTGGGCGTCGTCGGCTTGGGCGTGGTGGTCACGGGCTCATCCTTCGGGCAGACGGGCGGTCCGGGTGCGCTGCTCGTAGGCCGCGCGGACCGACCGGTCGGACAGGGCGGCGAGCTGGTCGGGGACAAGGAGGTGATGCAGGGCGTCGCGGGCACGGCCCGGCAGCAGCGCGGCCAACCGGGTCAGGGCGGCCACCTGGCGGGGAATGAAGACCTCGAACCGCGGGCGCAGCACGACGTCGAGCACCGCGTCGGCCACCTGATCCGTCGTCAGGCGTCGGGTGGGGCCGGTCGCGGTGCCCACGGCCAGCTCGGTGTCCACGACGCCGGGCATCACCAAGGACACGTGCACGCCGGTGCCGCGCAGTTCGGCGCGGACGGCTGTGCTGTAGCCGTGGACGGCGTGCTTCGACGCCGCGTAGGTCGCCTCGCCGGGCGGGGCGACCTTGCTGGCGGCGGAGGCGATGTTCACCACGTGGCCGCGACCGCGTTTCCGCATCCCCGGGATCACGAGCTTCATCCCCCGCAGTACGCCGTGGACGTTGACGTCGAACTGGCGCAGGGCGGCTTCCTCCGGTTCCTCCTCGAAGGGGCCCACCCACATGATTCCGGCGTTGTTGATCAGTACGTCGATCGGCCCCAGCCGGGTCTCCACGGTGCGCAGGAAGTCTGCGAAGGAATGTGTGCCGGTGACGTCGAGAGACAGCCCGAGCACTCTGCCACCGGGACGCGCGCCGATGGCATGGGCCGTCTCCACGGCAAGCTCCGCGTCGATATCACCGATCGCCACGGCGGCTCCGGCCGCGGCGAGCCGGGCTGCGACGGCACGACCGATTCCGCGGCCCGCCCCGGTGACCGCGATCACTCGGCCGGCCAGCGGTTGCGTGCGGGGGAGCCTGTCGCGGCCTCTTTGGCTGAACGTGTACGGGTACCTGGGCGGTGCTGCCACGGTCGAGCCCCTTCCTTGCCCTGAGCATGAGCGGAACGCCGAGCGGCGAGTGGCCCCTAGCGCGTCTGACACGATGCCATGTCAGATGAACTGACAAGCTAGAGTGTCAGTTCGGAGCACACCGGTGTCAACACCTCTGCGAAGGGGAGAAATGACCGGCACACAGACCGCCGGACGGCGCTACGGCGGACGCGACGCGGCGCAACGACAGCAGGAGCGCCGCACCCGCCTCATCCAGGCGGGCCTCGACCTGTTCGGCACGACCGGATACGCCTCGGTCTCCGTCAAGCAGGTGTGCTCACATGCCGGACTGACCGAACGCTACTTCTACGAGTCGTTCCGCGACCGCGAAGACCTTCTCGCCGGGGTCTACAACGAGCTGATCGCTACGATCCAAGCCGAAACCGCGCAGGCCGCAGCCGCTGCCGCACCCGATGTCGACGCCCAGCTGCGCGCCGGCCTCGAGGTCTTCATCCGCACACTGGCCGGCGACGCCCGCATGGCCCGCCTGGTGCTCATCGAGGTCGTGGGCGCCAGCCCCCGCCTCGAAGTGCGCCGCCGTGAGGTCCTGCACGAATTCGCCGCACTGATCGCCGCCGTCGTCGGACCCCTCCCTGGCCCGGAAACCTCCTCCCCCAGGCTCACCATGACCGCGATGAGCCTGGTCGGCGGAGTCAACGAACTCCTCGTGGACTGGACGCTCGGCCACCAGAACGCCACCGTCGAAGAACTGATCGACCTGTGCTACACCCTGTTCATCGCGGCCTACCGAGCCATCAGCGATCAGCCCTGATCACGCAGGCCCGGATTCCTCCGGGTGCTCTCTACACCGGACGGCAGCCCACGGCCCCCGTTCAACAGCCCGGCGCACTCGGCGGCCCTGTTGCGATCCGTCCGCACGGTGGCGATCACCGGCCGGGAGTGTGGGGTGCAGACCGTGGCGAGCAGCGGGTTGAGGGTGCGGATGCCCTTGAAGCGGCCGTATACCGACGCATCGAACTCCGCGGAGGGCGTTGTCACGCTGTTGGGTGCGCGGGTGTCTGACGGGGTGTCGGGTCATGGTGGGGGCGGAGTCCCGGCCCTGCGCTCAGGGTGTGGCGGGCCGGCCGGAGACGCCGGTGACCTGGTCCCAGATCCCGAAGCGGATGGTCATCTCGGCTAGTACTCCAGCTGTACTGCGTGATGATCAGGAGGTGAGTCGTCGCTGGTAGTGGCTGTGGCGTGCTGCGCCCTGGTGGGTTCGTCGTCACGTGGACCAGTGAAGTGTTCGTGTGGCTGACCGCGTTGAGGTCAGGACGAGTGTGCCGAGCAGGCGTCGGATCTCGTTCGTGGTGAGGGCGATTGGTGCGGCTGACGTGCCGTCGGTTCCGGTTCCGGTGCCGGCCTGGCCGTCCGGGCCGTGAGGAAGGCGAGGACGGCCAGGGGCGAGCATGGCCAGGGTGATGCGCCCGCCACCCGCGTGCGTATCAAGCGCCGCCCGGCAGCGCACCAACGCAGCCGCACAGCACCCAGGCGGGCTTGCGGCGACCTGCTGGCGCTGACGACGTGCTATTCGCCGACCAGCAACGGGGCCGCCCAGCGGGCGAACTCCCCGAAGGCGCGTGGCTCACGGCCCGTCACTTCCCGCACCGAGCTGGTGGTGGAGGCGTTCAATCCGCCGCGCAGCGCCCCGAAGACGGCCACCACCTGCTCTGCGAGCCACTGCGGCAGACCGCCCTGGGCCATTGCGACGGCCGCCGCCTCGTCCGGTACGTCCACGTACTCGATCGGGCGGCCGAGGGCACTCGACAGACGCCGCGCGACCTCGGTGTAGGTGATCGCCTCCGGGCCGGTGAGGACGTGGGTGCTGCCGTCGTGCTCGGCCGTGACCAGCACCGCGGCAGCGGCGGTGGCGACGTCACGCGGATCGACCATCGCAATTCGCGCGTCACCGGCAGGGAGGAAGAAGCGGCCGACCTGCCGGATAGTCGCGGCAAAACCGAGGATGTTCGACATCATGTGGCTTGAGCGCAGCACCACCGCCGGGGTGCCCGAGCCGCGCAGGTGCTGCTCGATGCGGCCGTGCTGGTCCAAGAAGACCGTCGGGGAACCGGCCTCTGCCCCGATCGTGGACAGCATGACCACCTGCCGGACACCCGCGGCCGCTGCCGCGTCGATCGCGTTCGTCCCGTACTCGACCTGCCTGGGGTCGTTTGCGCAGAGGAGGAACATCCGCTCGATACCGTCGAGAGCCCGCCGGACAGACGCCGGTTCGGCGAAGTCGCCGTGCGCCAGCTCGGTCTCGCCGCCGAGCACGGCAGCCGCACGATCCGGGTCACGGACGAAGGCACGGACCGGAATGCCACGCTCACCCAGCTCCGTGACGACTCTCGAACCGACGTTCCCTGCCGCGCCCGTCACCAGCACCGTCGCCATCTTCGCTCACTCCCCGGGATCGGCCTGCGCAGCCCAAAGTATCCGAAAGGTGACACCGCGTTGTGGAACCGTGTCGACGAGTACTCCAGTAGTCGTGATCTTGCTGATCGGGGCCGCCCCGGAACGGGTACGGCCACCTGGTGATCATCGGTGCGTGAAGACAGAAGATCTGGCGGTGGCCGCAGGTCACAGCATCGATCCTGCCGGTTGGCAGGACATGTTCGAGGTTCTGATGGGCCGTATCGCCGGGCGTTTCGCCCGGGTGGAACCGCGGAGGCGGGCGCGGGAGTTCGTGCCCGGGCTCTTGTCGGACTTGCCGCGCAAGAACTGCTGGACGCTGACCGAGTACCGTCCTCGAAGTGGGGGCAGGCCTCGGCATGCTGTCCGCGGCCTGCGCGCGGCGAAACCGCTCTGCGCGAGTACCTCGACAGCGCCGGCTGTGGCAGCGCGTCAGAGTGGCAGCACAGTGCGAGCATCTGCTGACCAAGGGCGTCCTCGACGAGCGGTGGCTGATGGAGCGCAGTCGGCGCGGAGGACTTCGCGGAGCCGCTCAGCTTCGGCTTCGGCTTCGGCTTCGGCTTCGGCTTCGGCTTCGGCTTCGATGCCACGCTTTCGGCCGGCGCGCTTGAGCGCTGGCTGCAGCTGTAGACGGGTTAACCGGGCGGCCTTGGCAAGGGGTGGGGACGACTTTGAGGAGTTCGTGAGCCTCGGGGTGGCACAGACCGTTCTTCCAGGACTCGACGGCGGCCGACGCCGAGACCGTCACCGACCGCCTGGCGGCAGCGATGGACGCCCTCTGAGCCCTGGAGACCTAAGTACGCCGGGGCCGTGGGGCGGGCGCGCACGAGCTCCAAGTTCGCGTGGTGCGGTCGCTTACCGTTCCTAATCAGTGAGCAGGAGTGAGTCTTGGACCCATACCTGGTCACTGCGGACATCCCGAACGGTTTTGGGTGTCCTGGTCGCCCGCGTTCTCGCCGCGTCCGGCGGCACGCATCTGGTGCGTGGTCCGGGTACGCGGGGGCGGGGTTCCTCACGCCCCGGGGCCTCCGAGTCGGCCTGGACGGTCCGATGCCCCACGCAATCGCTCTGGTCGTGTGGGGGCGGTGTCATCCGTCGCCGGATCGGGTGCCCTTGGGCGCGTCGCCCGATCGCGATGCTCGCCGCATCGTGACGGGTCGTCATGCGAGTCTTGCCGGTGAGGGGCTTTTGCCAGTGCTGCGCGCCCCACTTCGAGGTGTACGCCGGATCGACGGCGATGATCGCGATACCGGTCTGGTCGGCCATGGAGGTGAGCCTGGCGCGGAGGCGTCCGGTGGGCATGGCGGAGATGAGCTGCCGGAAGCGGTGCTTGCGACCGTGTTTCTCGCGGGTCTTCTCGGCCTGGAAGTCGAGGTCTTCGACTGCGATCGCTTTGACGCCCCAGGACCGAGCCCAGTTCAGCAGCCGCGACAGCGCGTGGCGGACTTGTGCGTCGCGGTGCTGGGCGGTGCCGGGCAGGTCGTAAAAGAAGCGGCGGGGCTCACCGCACGGGTTGCCGTGGATGTCGAGCCGCCAGGCGGCGAGGTGGTCGGCGTTGGTGTCCACCCCGATCACGCCATGAGCGAGTGCGGCATCGAACGGGATCGTCCGCGTGATGGGGAACGTCCACGAGGCGGTCAGGTACCAGCGTCCGCGAGCAACGTCCAGGTGGATGCGGTAGGCCACAGCCCGGTTGGCTTCCACACGGTCGGCCCACTCGGTGCCCCGGTGCGGGAAGGAGACCTTCGCAGCGAGGACGTACCGGCCGTGCTTGGCGTTCGCGTACTCGGCGAGCGGGGCCGGGAGCTTGACCGAGACTTCGCCCTCGGGGCTGACGCGGATGGTCTCGTTGCCGAAACGCTTGCCGGACTCGCCGTCAGCAGCGAGGAACCAGCGCTCAGCCTCCCAGCGTTCGCGCCATTGGGTCTCGGTGATCTGGGCGGCTTCGAGGTTGTGGCGGTTGCGGGCCAGGCGCTTGCCACCTCGCACCACATGCACGACGCCGGCCTCGCGGTCCGTCCGCTCCCGCTCCAGGCGGTCCTTAAGCGTCGCCAAGCGGCGTGTCTTGGCGTGCCACTCCTGCTTGGACCGGTAGCCGCCCGGCGCCCGCTTGGTGCCCTTCTCCCCGATGGGCTGGGACAACCGGTGCGCGATCGTCTTGATACCGGCTTCGAGGGACTGGATGTGGGCGAGCTGACAGCGCCGCGACAACGCCCACTGATCATGCGTGGCTTTCGTGATCGACCCGGCCCACCTGGACGACGACTCGGCCGTCAGGTCACGCTTCCGGGACGCCCACGTGTCGCTGTCATGCTCCAGCCCGTCAGCGCACCGCGCCTTGAGATCATGCGATGCCAGCGAGCCGAGATGAGCGCCCACCAGGCGCAACACCTTCTCGTCCTCCGGCGTGAGGACCTTGAGCCGGTCGCGTACAGCCACACCGGTGGGGCCGAGCGCGACGAACGGCGCGGCGATCGGCCGCAGCTTGGAGTCAGCCATGCTCGGCGGCCTCCAGCGCCTTACGGGCCCGATTCTTCGCCGACCGGCGCCCGTACAGGCGTGCACAGAAAGAGGTCAGCACCTCCACCATGTCCCGCACCAGATCGTCTTCGACCTCGCCGTCATTGAGCACGACCAGGCGACGGCCGGTCGCGGACAGGGCCGCTTCGACGAGTTCGACGTTCATCCGCCCGAGCCGGTCTTTGTGCTCGACCACGACTGTGGTTACCGCCGGGTCGGCCAGCAGACGCTTCGCCTTCGACCGGGCGCCGTTCATGCCCGAGGCGACCTCGGACTCGACCCGAACCACCTTGTTGCCGGTCTTGGCCGCCCACTCGGACAGCCGGGCTACCTGGCGTTCGAGGTCGGATTTCTGGTCGTGGGAGGAGACACGGGCGTACAGCCCCAGCCCGCCCACAGCTTCGGGCGCTGTGTTCGCGTCGATGTTCACCAGGATCGTGCGCGGACCAACCCGCTGAGCCGGTACCGGCAACGTCCCCTCACGGAACCAGCGATACGCAGTGTGCGGATGCACTCCGTTCGCGATCGCCCATTCCTTGAGGTTCATACAGTGACCATAACACCAACTCAGAGGCTCTAACACACACTAGAGTTGACTTAGTCGTAAACAGTTCCCAACCCCGCTCGGGCGCATGCCTTCGCCTCAGCCAGGTAGCGCGCCACCGGGCCCAGCGTCAGCATTCCGCTGGCGGCGCCGGCGTGTTCGGCACGGGCGTTGCGCAGGGCGGCCTCGGCGCGTGCGGCGATTCCGCGCTCGCCGAGGCGTACGGCGGCGCGGGCGGTCAGGCACCACAGCGCCTCCTGCATGTGGTCATGCGGTGGTTCGGGCACCGCGTTGAGGGCGGCACGGGCCTCCTCGACTCGGTCCTGGGCGAGCAGCACGAGGGGTCGCGCCCAGGGTCGGTATGGGCCCCAGTCGAGGTGGGGATCGGTGGGCGCGGGCCGGTCGTGCAACAGGCGCAGCCCCAGTAGGGCGAGCGGGAACAGGCCGCGGTGCAGCCCCGGCATTCCGGCCGTTTGGAGGGCGTCCTCGGCAGCGCGGTAGTGGGCTGCGGCCGTGGCAGCGGTCGGTCCGCCGGGTTCGGCGCTGCGGGCGGCCGTGGCCCGTGCCCGGAACCACTCGGTGAGGACCAAGACGAGGGGCGCCTCGATGGTGGCGGCGAGCTGTTCGGCTGCCTTGGCGTGCGAGGTTGCGGCGTTGAGGTCGCCGAGGGCCGAGGCGGATTGCAGGCGGACGAGCCGGCCGAGGACGGCGAAGTTCGGCAGCTCGTGCCGGGTGGCCAGGTCGAGGATCTCGGCGCCGATCCGGTCCCGTACCGCCGCGAGCCCGGGGCGGGTGAAGGACTGCAGGAACACCCCGTTGAGGGCGAACGCCAGCAGGGCGGGATCGGCCAGGTCCCGTGCCAGCGCCTCGGCCTGCTGTGCCGCCTGCTGCGCGCGCTGCAGCTCGGTCCTGGACAGATCGGCGCTGCGGCTCTCGACGGCGACCGTGGCCAGGAGGCGGGCGGGCAGGTCGGCGGGGCCGTTGGGGCCGAGTGCGGTGAGCGTGCGCTCGGCAGCCGCGACGACGGCGCGGGACTGCTCGGGGTCGTCGGCCCGGCTCCAGATGGCGGGCACGTCGTAGGCGCCGATGATCCGGGCGGTCAGGGAGAGGTCTCCCGTGCGTTCCGCCGCCTGGACGGCGGCGAGGCGGTCGCGCCGCGAGTGGACGAGGGCGTCGCCACCCGCCAGTGCGAGGGTGCGGGCCAGATCCACGGTGGTGCGCGGGCCGAGACGGACACCATGGCCGGTCCACGCGGTACGTGCGCCTGCGGGGGGCACGTACCCGTTGAGGATGTCCGTCTCCAGGCGTTGGAGGTCGGCACCAGGGTCGAGCCCGAGTTGATCAACGAGCATCGCGCGGGCGCGGCGGAGGGTGGCCAGCGCGTCGGCCTGGCGGCCCGCGCGGTGGAGCGCGCGGGCAAGCAGCCCCCAGGCCGGCTCGCGCCACGGATGTTCGTCGACGTGGGCACCCAGTTCGGCGACGAGATCGGCCCCTTCCCCGGAGTCGAGGAGGATGCGGGCGCGCAGTTCCGCCCCCTCCAACCTCAGCTCCTCCAGTCGGGTCCGCTCGCGCTGCGCCCATGCGGAGCCGGTCACATCGGCGTAGGCGGGTCCACGCCAGTCCGTGAGTACCGTGCCGAGGTCGGTCACCGCGTCGGGGTTGCGCCGGGCTCGGGCCAGGGTGTCCTGGAACCGATGGACGTCCACGTCCTCGCGCGGCAGGCGCAACGCGTAGCCGGGGCCTTCGGTGACGAGTACGCGCGGCGGATCGCGGGGCGGCCGGTCGGGTTCGAGGGCGCGGCGCAGCGCGGCGACGAACGTATGCAAAGCGCCCACGGCGCGGGCCGGTGGGTCGGTCCACAGGTCGTCGACAAGGCGGTCGGTGGTGACCATCCGTCCCTCGGCGGCGACGAGCCGGGCGAGTACCTCGCGATGGCGGGGTCCGCCCAGGTCAACCGGACTGCCGTCGTCGCGGAAGGCCCGCACGGCACCGAGCACGTCGATTCGCATGCCCCCCATCCTCTGTGCAAGGGGTCGGCTGCGCCCAACCGTACTGATCGGCTGCTGATCGCCGTCGCCCAGTCTGATCCGGTCCAGTCCCCCACCCGAAAAGACGGCCCTTCATGACGCTCACCATTCCCGGCTTCGATCACATCCGCCTGTCCGTTGCGGACGGTGTGGAGCTGGCTGCCGCTGTCGGCGGCAGCGGCAGTCCGGTCGTGCTGCTGCACGGTTTCCCTCAGACCCACCTGATGTGGCGACATGTCGCCGAGCGGCTCGCCGACGAGCACACGGTGATCTGTCCTGACCTGCGGGGCTACGGCGCCAGCGACAAGCCGGCGGTCACCGGTCCCGATGTGTACGCCAAGCGCACCATGGCCGGCGACGTCGTGACCCTGGCGGCGGCCCTCGGCCACGAGCGCTTCGCCCTCGTCGGCCACGACCGGGGCGCCCTGGTCGCGTTCCGGGCGGGGCTGGACCATCCTGAGACCATCACGCACCTGGGCATCCTCGACATCGTGCCGACGCTCGACATGTGGAACGTCCTGCACGGCGCCTCGGCGGCGGTCGGTTACCACCTCTTCCTCATGGCGCAGCCGCCAGGCCTGCCGGAGGTGATGATCGCCAACAGCGCGGACGCGTTCTTCGGCTCGTTCCTCGACGCCTGGGCCAACGACCCGACCGCCATGCCGGAGGATGTGCGTGCCGAGTACCTGCGGGCGGGCGCCGCGGCGGTGACGTCGATCGTCGCGGACTACCGGGCCTCGGCGGGCATCGACGTCACGCACGACCAAGCGGACCTGGACGCCGGGTCGCAGCTGGCCATGCCTGTGACGGTCGTCCAGCAGGACTGGGGTTCGCAGCTGGGCTACGACGCTGCCGCGGTGTGGAAGGCGTGGGCGCCGGACCTGGACCACCGGCTGACCCGAGCGGGGCACTTCATGGCCGAGGAGGCACCCGAGGAGATCACGGCGGCGATCCAGGACCTACTGGCCCGCTGACGGACTCCCCCGCGATTGATCATGAACCCCGCGGCGGCCGGTGTATAGCTGGAGTGGGCGCCCCTGGCGTACCTCTGCACTCGCGCGCTCGACGCACATCCGCCGGGAGCAGCCAGGCGGGGTCTTGTGGGGTCGTTGACTCCTCCCTCTCGTGAACGAGGAGGGATTCCTACGGCTCGCGCCGGTGGACTCGCCCCGGATGAGGCTTTCGCACGCCATGTGCACGGCGGCCAGCGAGGAGGACTGGCCCGTGTCCACCGCCAGGCTCGGTCCGCGCAGGCCGAGCAGATGGGGCACCCGGTTGGCGATGATGCTGCGCTGCGATCCGGTGAGGGTGTGCCGGTCGATCGCCTCGATGTCGTGCCGGCTCATCAATGCCGCGTAGTCGTCCCAGATGGCACCGGCGAACACACCGGCGCGGCTGCCGCGCAGTGAACCGGGCACGATGCCCGCGAACCCCGGGCATGAGGGCGCCCCCTGCGGGTCCATCGTGACCGCCTCGCGGGGCGACACTCCGAAGAACTCCGCGTCGAAGCCGTCCACTTCGTCGAGGAATCCGCCGAACCGGTGCGGCAGCAGATCTCTGTCCCAACGACCCGGGGGTGCCTCGGTGACGGCGTCCACACGGTCGCGCAGCACCCGCCAGAAGCTCTGCGGATCCGGCGCGCCGGGCAGTCGGCAGGCCAGTCCGACGACGGCGATCTCCAGTGCGCTCATCGATTGCTCCCCTCCCGTGCGACGGGCCGCAACACGGCTGCTCCGACGCGGGCCGCGAACCGCCGGCTCGCCGCGTCGACCAGGAAGAAGTGACCCCCCCCCCGGCAGCCTGTGCAGACCGAACTCCCCGTTGCTGTGCTCGGCCCAGGCGGCCGCCTCGCGCTCGGCGACCAGTGGGTCGCCGGCACCGTGGAACGCCTCGACCGGCCATGGCATGGGACCGGCCGGCGTGTGCACCCTGCTCGCGCACAGGCGCAGATCCCCTCGGGTGAGGGTGAGCGCGGCCTCGACCCAGTCGGGGTAGGCGAGCATGTCCTCGGACAGACCGCCGCACGAGAGCATCTGCTCGCGCAGCACCCGGTCGGGCTGCGCGTGCGCGGCGGCGAAGGCGGCCGGCAGGTGGAGTGCGCGGCACGCGCCGGTGAGCAGCCGACGCGGCGTACTGGCCCCGCGTTGGGCCCGCCGGACCGCGAGATCGTGGGCGACGAGGGCACCCATGCTGTGGCCGTAGAGGGCGTACGGACGGTCGAGATACGGGTCGAGTTGGGTGTCGAGGTCCGCCACGAGCGCGGCCATGTCCATGGGCAGCGGATCGCGCAGTCGCCGCTCGCGGCCCGGCAGTTGCACCGGTACGACGTTGACCCGGTCCGCCAGGACGTTGCGCAGCACGGTGAAGACGGACGCGGAACCTCCCGCGTGGGGGAAGCAGAACAGCCGTGGACGGGCGTCGGTGGCCGGCCGTACGGAGAGGTAGGGCATGAGCCTGCCCGTTTGGTGTCGCTGGGTCGACGGGACCTCGAGTCGCTTCTCAAGCACTTGCCGCCTCCGGAGGGGTGGGGTCGCGTCATCGTCGCGACCGTCGCCAAACCCGCCCTAAGGCGGGACCAGTCCGGAGACTGGACGACTTCACGACACCCGAAAGATTAGATACGCTGAGTTCCCTAGATTAGATACGGACCGTTTCCTATCGAGGGATTCGCCACATGTCGGAAGCCCGGTCCAAGGACCGTCTCGATCCGGCGCTGCTCAAGCTCGCCGGCATCCTCGTGGTCGGCGGCCTGGCGCCGCTGCTCGACACCACGATCGTCAACGTCGCCCTCGACGGGCTCAGCCGACAGCTCGACAGCACGGTGACCACGGTGCAGTGGGTCAGTACCGGCTACCTGCTGGCCTTCGCCATGTCGATTCCGGCCACCGGATGGGCCGCGGACCGGTTCGGCGCCAAGCGGGTCTGGATGTGGTCGCTGGCCCTGTTCATGGTCACCTCGGCGGCGGCCGGAGCGGCCTGGAACATCGAGAGCCTCATCGTCATCCGCGTGCTGCAGGGCATCGCGGGTGGTTTCATGCAGCCCGTCCTGCAGATCATGCTGGTCCGCTCCGCGGGACCGCGCCGGCTGGGCCGCATCCTGACCGTGGTCACCCTGGCCGCGGTCGTCGCGCCCATCCTCGGGCCGGTGCTCGGCGGCCTCATCGTCAGCAACACCAGCTGGCGCTGGATCTTCTACGTCAACGTGCCCCTGTGCCTGATCGCGCTGCTGCTCGCCTGGCGTCACCTGCCCGCCCAGGAGGCACGGACCGGCAAGCGCCTGGACGTCGTGGGCATCGCCCTGCTGTCACCGGCGCTGGCCGGCGTCGTCTACGGCCTCACGGAGGTCGGGCGGTACGGCGGGTTCGGGAGGGCTCAGGCGATCGTGCCGCTGATCGGCGGCCTGGTGCTCCTGACGGCCTTCCTGCTGTACAGCCTGCGCAGGCGGGACGCCGTTCTGGATGTGCGCCTCTTCCGGGTGCGGTCGTTCTCGATGAGCGCGGTGCTGCTCTTCCTCGCCGGCTTCTCGTTGTACGGCGCGATCCTGCTGCTGCCCCTGTACTACCAGCAGGTGCGAGGAGACACGGCGTTGACCGCCGGTCTCCTGCTGGCTCCCCAGGGCCTCGGCGCACTTCTCACCCGCTGGGCGGGCGGTCTCACCGACCGGATCGGAGCGAAGCCGATCATCGTGTCCGGCATGCTGCTCGCGCTGCTGGGCACCCTGGCATACACCCAGGTCGGCACGGACACCAACGAGTGGTACCTCGGCATCGCCCTGGTCGTCCGCGGCGCCGGGCTCGGCGCGGCGACGGTGGCCATCGTGACCGGGGCCTACGTCGACCTGACCCAGGACGACATCCCGAACGCGACCACCGTGATCCGCATCATGCAGCAGCTTGGCGGTTCGTTCGGGACGGCCGCGCTGGTGGTGATCCTGGAGCACGCGACGTCGGGCAGCGAACCCGGCGACCGGGCCGCCGGGTTCGGGACGACGTTCTGGTGGGTGACGGGCTTCAGCGTCCTGGCCCTGGTCCCGGCACTGCTTCTGCCGTCCCGCAGGACGGGCCCGCCCGCGGAGAAAGCTGCGGCTTCGGGGACGGGCGGCCGGCCCGTCCCCAAGAAGTGACCGCCTGCGCAGCCCTCGGCGTTCAGGAAGCGGCCACCCGCGGGAGCGCGGCCGTGCGGATACTCTCGGCGAGCGCGGCCGGCGTGGGTGCCGCGAACAGATCGGCCAGTTTCAGCGTCACGCCGGTGCTCTGTTCGAGCCGCTGGAGCAACTGGGCACCCAGCAGCGAGTGCCCACCGTGGGCGAAGAAGTTGGTTTCCGGACCGACGTCGTCCCGGTCGAGCAGCTCGCGCCACAGCTCCACCAGGCCCCGCACCGCGTCGTCGGCCACCTCTTGCGCGGCTGTTCCCGGCGTCCGCACCGCCGTACGTCCGCCCGCGGCCAGTGCCTCCAGCGCGACGTAATCGGCCTTCTCGTTGACACTGACCGGCAGGGCGTCCAGGACGACGAAGTCCTGCGGCAGCGCGGCCCTCGGCAGTTCGGCCCGGGCGTAGGTCCACAGGTCGTCCGCCACGTCCCGCTCTTCGGTGGTCTCCACGAAAGCGACCAGGTGCGCGCCGGCGCTGCGGTCGCCGACCACGACGACCGCCGCCGCCCGGACCAGCGGATGTCCGAGCAGGATGGCCTCGACCTCACCCAGTTCGATGCGATTGCCGCGCAGCTTGACCTGCCGGTCCGCCCTGCCGAACAGCTCCACTGTCCCGTCGGCCCGCCACCGCCCCAGGTCGCCGGTCCGGTAGTAGCGGCCGTGCACGGCGTGCGCTCCGAAGCGCTCATCCGTCAGCTCAGGCCGGTTGTGGTACGCCGTCAGCAGGACCACCGCTCAGGCGCCCGGAGTTCACCCTGCAGGCGCCGCACCGTGGTCCGCGCCCTGTCCGACAGCACCCGCGTGATCTGGTCACCGACCAGTGTGGTCTCCCCCGTGTCGGGAGTGCCGCACCACAGAGCCGGCCCGGACGGGTCGAAGCCGGTCATCCGGTCGCGCCAGAACTCCAGGCTCTCCGGTGTCGGTTCCGGCTCCGTGTACGGGGAAAGGCGCACGAGCAGTTCAGGCGGCACCGGCGCGCCGGCGACCCAGGCGGTTGTAGGCCGCCACCAGTTCCTCGAGGATGCGGGTCGCGGAGATGATGTCGTAGACGAGGTGGTGGAAGGCGATGCAGAAGAGGTCGCCACTATTAGATACTCTACGTTTCTAAAATAGCTTGGGGTGCCGTCGAAGGCATACGCGATGTTGTTGAAGGAGCACACATGGCAACGGCGAGAAGTGACGTCAGCGGGATCCCGGCCGCCGCCTCCGGCCGGGCGAAGGCATCCCGACGACGTGGCGCGGCACTGGAGGCGGCCATCCTCAAGGCCGCCTGGGACGAGGTGAACGCCGTGGGCATGGCCGGGCTGACCATGGAGGGGATCGCGGACCGGGCGGGTACCAGCAAGGCCGTGCTCTACCGGCGGTGGCCGAACAGGGTGGCCCTGGTCATCGCCGCCATCCGGCGGGAGGGATCGTTCGCGGACGAGGTGCCGGACAGCGGATCGCTCCGTGAGGACGTACTCCTGCTGCTGCGCAGGATGTCCAGGCGCTTCGAGGGCGCGGAGCGCGAGATCGTCCTGGGCTTGCTGGCCGAGTACTTCCGCAGTCCGGAGGTGGCGGGCTATCTGCGGGAACAGTTCTTCGGAGCGGAGACCATGATGTCCATCCTGGAGCGCGCCGACGAGCGCGGTGAGGTGGAACTCGACCGCATCACGTCCCGCGTGGCCTCGCTGCCGGTCGATCTGGTACGCCACGAACTCTTCCGCACGCAGGCGCCCGTACCGGAGGAGACGCTGGAAGAGATCGTCGACGGCGTCTTCCTCCCACTCCTTCGCCCGTGAACATCCCGGCCCGCCCCGATCTCGAACCGCACTCAGTGAACGTTTGGTTCTCCGTCGTCCGTTTCATTTGGCTCAGCTGTCACGCCAGTTGCTCGTGGTCTCGTGGGTGGGGCGGCGGGTCATGAGGTTGATGGCGGCGAGTTGGATCATGGCGGCTGATCGGTGGTCCCGCAGCCTTCGGCGGTGACCCGCGGCAGGTCACCCTGGCCGGCGAGTCGGCCCGCGGCAGCGCGGTCTGCGCCCTGCTCGCCTCCCCTGACCTCCGACGCCTGCCCCAAGGCTCTGACGTCCGCCTTCGGCGACGCCACCGGCGCCAAGGCGGACGCGCCACCCGCTCCGTGCCTACCAGCGCCCGGCTGCGCCTATGCCGCGGCCTTCGGTGACCAGCTCTTCGCCTGCCCCGCACTGCGTACCAGCGCGCGCCTGGCCAACCGCGGGCAGGTTTACGCCTACGAGTTCGCCGACTCCCCGCTGTTCGCCTCCCTGCCGCACAACACCCACTTCGACTTCGGCGCGACGCACGCGGCCGAACTGAACTACCTGTTCAAGCCATACGGCATCAGCGCCCGCCTCACCACCGAAACACGCACCCTGGCCGGCCAGAACCGCCTACTGGGGCTCCTTCATCCACGGCTCAGCCCCAACCGCCCCCGGCCAGCCCGCCATGCCGGACCAGACCTCGACGCCTGGTGAAGTGCTTCAGCTACGGACCGCCTCACAGAACGCCAACACCACAACGTCGGATACCCGGGCCGCACACAAATGCGACCTCTGGGACGCCGCCGCCACCCCCTGACCCGCACCCGTTCCCCGCGCCCACACGCGGGGAACGCCCCCAAGAAGTGATCTCCACAAGGCTTCACCGCCGCAAGCGAACGCCACTGGTCGACGCCCCCAAGCGTGCACGAACGCCACCCGTCAAGGACGCTCGACAAGCATCACCGCGCGATGGCCCACAGCCACACCCGACAGTCTGCGACCCTCCCAAACCCGGCCGCCCCCCCTGGTCGAGCCCGCAACCAAAGTGACGAGGGCGAGCAGGGGTGGCCGTTTCCGAGGCTCTGGCCGCGGTTGCGTGATGGCTACGCCACGGCCCCGTCGCCCCCTACGGCATCCAGCTGGCCACAGGCTGTACCGACTTCGCGTGACGTCGGATCTCGACGCATGGTGGCGAGAGGGCGAGTTACTCGCCGACAGCACCGTCGATGGCTTCACGGAGGAGGTCCGCGTGGCCGACGTGGCGGGCGTACTCCTCGATCACGTGCTCAAGGACGAACCGGACATCGGCGTCGCCGAATTCCGGGTTCGGCACGAGGCGTGCAGGATCGTCGGTCACCCGTGCGAACACCTGCCGCGACTCCTCGCACGCCTTCAGATAGTCCTCGTAGACGTCCCCGGCCGGCGTAGGGTCCGACTCGTCGTACCACTCGTCACCGGCAACGTTGACGTAGGTCTGATAGGGGAAGAACTGTGGGGTTGTGGCCGCCAGCGTCCGCTGGAACCAAGCCCGCTCGACGCCCTGCAGATGGCGCATGAGCCCCAGCAGGGTCAACGCTGATGACTGCACGGGCCGTTGCCGCAGCTGGGCCTCCGACAGGCCCTCACACTTCCACAGGAAGGTGGCACGGTGGTAGTCGAGATTCGAAGCGATCACCTCCAGCCACGGGCCCGCCACCACGCGCTCGGGCCGAACGATCTTCTGAACCACGATGTCGTCCACGCTGGGGGCTCCCTACTCGTCAACCGGCTTGGTCAAGTGCAGACGCATGACTCCGGGGATGGGCGGCGGGCTCCCTACTGCCACCCCCCGTCAAGCGCGTCCGCCCAGGAAGACCCTCTTTCGCATCGAAACTCATCGCCTGGTCAAACCGGAGTGGTCGTGATCGGGTCTCCGCGAAGCGTCGCCTCTTTGAGGCCGGGCCCGATCACACCTCGGCCGTGACCATCACGCAACCGCTGGTCAGAACGACTCGCACTTCCGAGAGGTTCACAGTTGGGTGAGGTTACGGGCCCGGAGGAGTTCGAATGAGACTCGGCCGTACATGGCTCACTTGAGTGTTCTCACCCGGTTCACGTGACCTTCGACGACCCGGAGCTCCACGCGAGGGTCAGTCTGGCGGTGACGGCGTCGAGGTCCTGGCGGAGAGGAGCACACCGAGGAGCAGAAAGACGACACCGTCGCCGCCGGCATCCCGCCGGAGGCGTGCACGCCAAGCTGCTGCGGGCACACGCCGCAGCCACCCCCGACGCCGTCACGCACAAGCACAAGGCCATCGACGCCGCACGCACCCAGTACTCAGCAATCAACAGCGGCGGCGGCAGGCTCGACCACGTCGCCTCACAGCACTGCACGAACCAAGACGCCACCACCCGTAAGGCACAGGACGCGCAGAGATCAACCATTGACCTCAAGGACCCGGGTTGTGCAACGTCTGACACCCACCACCGCCCCCGGCGACATGACCGGATACGACGGATCCTCCCTACCGCGGGCTGGGTCCCCCAGGCCGGCAGTGCGAACCACCCGCACACGCCGACCCGCACGATGGGCGACCGCGGGCCTCCAGGAGTTGTCGTCAAACTGGCACGCCTGTATCAGGAGCGATGCGAGGGGGACAGCTGCCCAAGTGGGAGCTGGCGGTTGTGTCGTAGTGAGCGGCGCGGCGACCACCGAACTAGGACTTTGGTGCCGGTCCACCCGGACCCGAGGTCCGATCCGCCGCGCCCCGACAACCGCTAGCGTCCCCACCATGCGCTTAGGACTACTTGGCACCGGCAACGTCGCCCGAGCACTGGCCCACGGCTGGAGCGCCGCAGGGCACGACGTGCTCCTCGGTTCACGTCAGCCCAAAGAACGGGCAGACCTCGGCCTCCCCGTGGCAAGCCTGAACGAGACAGCCGCCCACGCGGAGGTACTCGTCAACGCCACCCCGGGGACTGTCTCCATGGAACTGCTGCACTCCATCGGAGCACCGGCGCTGGCCGGCACCTTGCTGATCGATGTCGGTGTCGGCCTCTCCGACGACTTCACCCAACTCTCACACCCCAACAGCAGCCTGGGTGAACAGATCCAGGAAGCCTTCCCCCGCACCCCCGTCGTCAAGACGTTGTGCACCATGGACTCCACCGTGATGATCGCCCCGCACGGCCTGGACGTCCCGAGCACCGTCTTCCTCTCCGGCAACGACGCCGAAGCCAAACGGACCACCGGCCGACTGCTCACCGACCTCGGCTGGCCCCCATCGTCCCAGCTGGACATCGGCGGCATCACCACCGCACGTGGACAGGAGCACTTCGCCCTGCTCTTCATGGGCATCGCCAACGGTCTGGGTTCTCACACATTCAACATCAACGTGGTCACCCGCCCCTCTGCCTAGGACCTGTCCGAGGGGTCGGGTAACCCGCCGGACGGCCGGTCGTTGCCTTTCGTCGTAGGGGCGGGCGGGGTGATCTTTCTGATGACGAATGGGCTCGGCCGGAACCTCACCTGCCGAAGAACGCCGGCCGCGGTGGCCGATGGCAGTGCCACCGCCGGGTGATCAACGGGCTCCTGTTCCGGCAGCGGACGGGTCTGCCATGGCGGGAGCTGCCTTCCCGGTTCCGGACGTGGAAGACAGTGCACCAGTTGGCCTTACGTTCCAGGGACGGGATGGTCGAGCCCTTCGTGTGGTTGGGCCGCCCAGGGGTGCCGGGTGTGGCTCTTAGTTGGCTGCCGTCCGTGGCTGCAGTGGCTTGGCCGCTCGGCGCCCCACGACGACCCGGCCGCCAGATTGGGAAGTGCGAGCAAGATCGCTGTGTAAGGCCATGCCGGCGAGGTCGTCTGTGGCATAGACCCTGCAGGGACGATCGTCTGGAGCACGATGAACCGGATCTGGGCTGGCATCGACAGCGGCAAGACCCACCACCACTGCCTGGTACTCAACGAAAGCGGCGAAACGCTGCTCTCCCGCCGCGTCGCCAACGACGAGCCGGAGCTCCTCAAGCTCCTCTCCTCCGTACTCGCCCTCGGCGACCAGGTGACCTGGGCAGTGGACATGGCCGGCGGTGAACCCGCCCTCTTACTCGCCCTGCTCGTCAACCACGAGCAGGAAGTCCTCTACATAC
This sequence comes from Streptomyces sp. NBC_01352, assembly GCF_036237295.1. NCBI lineage: Bacteria > Bacillati > Actinomycetota > Actinomycetes > Kitasatosporales > Streptomycetaceae > Streptomyces > Streptomyces sp. NBC_01352. Next base: position 10,887,838 of record NZ_CP108354.1, on the reverse strand, counting down.
CCGGCCGCGTGGTCAACCGGGCCAGCGACGGCTACCGGGGTGAAGGCAAGACCGACGCCCGCGACGCGCTCGTCATTGCTGACCAGGCTCGGATCCGCCGTGACCTCCAGGAACTCCGGCCCGACGATGAGGCCACCATCGAACTCCGGCTCCTGACGAACCGCCGCACGGACCTCGTTCGCGACCGAACCCGGTCCATCAACCGGCTGCGCTCCGCCTTGACCGGCATGTTCCCTGCGCTGGAACGCGCGCTCGTCCTGACCAGCGCCGGACCACTCGTCCTGCTGGCCGGCTATCAGACGCCGGCAGCCTCCGGCGCCTCGGGACCGCGCGGCTCACCCGCTGCCTGCGCACGCGTGGCGTCCGCAGCCCAGAGGAGCTTGCGATGAAGGCCGTGGAGGCCGCAGAGCGGCAGCACACCTCCGTTCCCGGCGAGGCGGTGATCGCCCAGCTCGTTCGGACGCTCGCCCAGGAGGTCGAGACCCTGAACGACAAGGTCGCCGAGGTCGACCGGCTCATCGAGGCCAGGTTCCGCACGCACGAGCTCGCCGAGATCGTGGCCAGCATGCCCGGCATCGGTCCGCTGCTGGGTGCGGAGTTCCTCGCCGCGGTGGGCAACGACCTGGCGGACTTCACCAGTCCGGACGGGCTCGCGGCGTTCGCCGGCCTGGCTCCGGCACCGCACGATTCCGGGAAGCGGAACGGCAACCTGCACCGGCCGCGCCACTATCACCGGGGTCTTCAGCGCGTCTTCTACATGTCCGCCCTGACGAGCGTGCGCTACGACCCCAACTCGCGGGCGTTTTACGACCGCAAGCGCGCCGAGGGCAAACGCCATACCCAGGCCGTGATCGCCCTCGCCCGCCGCAGAGTCAACGTCCTGTGGGCCCTGATCCGCGACGGTCGACTCTACGAGGCCGCCCCACCCCGGCCCACCGGTTAGGCTCTGCATCGAAATCCAGGCGACGAGCCTTGTCCCCTCTCGGCAGACTGCGGACATGTCCACCGACGTGAGCGGAATGATCGAGTGCCGCCCCTTGGCCCTGATCTGGGGAGAGGACGACGAGGACGCGGTATGGCACGCCGCCATTGACCTCTTCCTCCTCAACACGGGCAACGCCTACGACGCCCTCGCCTGCCTCTTCGGCGTCCGCAACTCCTTCGGGTTCCAGCCGCTGACCGAGGACCGCGGTCTGCCGGAGGACGCCTCGGACGGACTGCGGGACGCGTTCAACGCGTGGGGCGGGCCACAGGACGCGCACGGAACGACATGGATCAGCTGGGCCGAGTTGGCAGCCGCCAACTGGGACGAGACAGATCGGTCCGGCACGCTCAGCCGAAGGACGGTCGCCGGTGACGAGACCCACTGGGCTCCGGTCTGGGACGTGATGCGGACGCTTGGCGAGCTGCATGGCCCAGAACACGTGCGACTCGTGGTCTGGTTCGACTGATCGCGGAACTGGTTTCTACCCCTTGACGCAGCTTGACTTCTCCATTGGGAAGCCACTCTGGGCATCCCAGTCGGCCGCGGAAGTGAGGCGTCAAAGTGTCGCCGGGCGGCCTCGATGTGACCGAGGTACCGGCGGGTCCAGCCGCACATCCCGTCGGCTGCCGCGCGAAGAACCTGGCCCGGCTCAGCGAGGGGGCATTTTGTGGCTGACGCCCTCGATCTCGTTCCGTAGCTCACTGAAGCGCAGGGTGCGATCACCGAGGCCTTCGACGGTCAGGAACGCCGACTTGTTGGCGACGTCGGAGAAGATCTTCCTCGCCAAGGAGTCCGCACGCGCTAGGACTGCGTCCTGGGCAGGCCTGTGAACTGCTTGGTCACCATTAGGTTCTCCAGTCACTGAAAAGTGCGTTCTTCCACGGCAGCCGCAAGTCTCCTACGGTGCCTTAGTAACCACAAGAGACCAAAGGCGTCTTGGGTCGGCCCGGACGCGAGGCTCGCAGGCGCTCAGGACAAGGAGACAGGCAACATGGCCATCACTTTCGTAAACCCCAGCGGATTGCCCAAGATCGATGTCTATCGGCAGGTGTCGATCGCATCCGGATCGAGACTGGTCTTCATCGCCGGGCAGGTGGCATGGGACGCCGATGGTGTCACGATCGGCGAAGGCGACCTCGCTGCCCAGGTCGAGCAGAGTTACCTCAACGTCGGCACCGCCCTGGCCGAGATCGGCGGCTCCTTCGACGACGTGGCGAAGCTGACCTTCTACGTCGTCGACTGGACCCCGGACAAGATGCCGCCGCTCCTGGAAGGCATCTCCCGCGCAGCCGCGAAGCTGGGGGTCACCCCGGCCCCGCCCAGCACGCTCATAGGCGTTGCGGCACTGGACGTCCCCGACCACCTGGTCGAGATCGAAGCCACCGCGATCCTCGACTGAAAGATGCCCGCCGCTCACTGAGCACCGGAACGGCCAACTACGGCGCCCAGTGGCCAGACTGAACCGCCCCGAGTCTGGTGGAGGCTCCGGACTGCGCCTGGCCCCCGGGCCAGGCGTACGGCTGCGCCTGCATGCCGATCTACAGCAGGTCTCTGCCCAGGTCGGTTCCAGGGGATGAAGGGTCTGGCCCGTCATTCGCGGACTTCCCGCCGACGCACTGGAAGAAGATCTGGTCGACGAATCCGCTGGAGCGGTTGAACCCCGGAGATCAAACGGCGGGCCGACGTCGTCCAGGTCCTCCCCAACCCCGCCGCCCTGAACCGGTTCGCCGCCGGGTGCTGGCCGAAGTCCACGACGAGTGGCAGGTCTTCGACCGCCGCTACCTCTCCGAAGCCTCCATGGCCGAGGTCTTCACCACCAAGCCAATCGAACCCGAACCGCAGATCACCCCACAACCGGATCCGAAACAGCTGCCGTGACTACACCATCCCGCGGTACATGACCGCATGGTCGGTACGCAGTGGGATTACAGAGCTGGTGCTGTGACCGGGAAGGTTCGCCGTTGCTGCTCGCATCTCCACTGCTACGCCGTCGGCGCGGTGGCACAGCCCGTGCGAGTGCGCAGGTTGACCGATGAGGACGGGCAGCGGCTTAGAGGTCCTAACAAAGGCGTTGGACGTGTCTGTGGGTGATGAGGCAGGTGGCGAGGCCGAGGAAGGCTTCGTGGATGTCGTCGCGTCGTTCCCAGCGGATCCGCAGGCGGCGGAAGCCGTGCAGCCAGGCGATCGTGCGCTCGACCACGTAACGGAAGGTGCCCAGGCCGCTGCCGTGTTCTTCTCCCCGTTCGGCGATGACCGGGCGGATCCCGCGTGCCCGGAGCAGGCGGCGGTACTTGTCGTGGTCGTAGCCGCGGTCGGCCAGGAGCGCGTCGGGGCGGCGTCGGGGCCGGCCGACCGCGCCCGCCACGGGTGGAACCTTGTCCAGCAGGGGCAGCAGCTGCGTGACGTCGTTGCGGTTCCCGCCGGTCAGCGACACCGCGAGCGGGATGCCCTGGCCGTCGGTGAGGACGTGGTGCTTGCTGCCCGGCCGTGCGCGGTCGACCGGGCTGGGACCGCTTTTGGGCCGCGCCGAGCCGCCCGCACGTGCGAGGAGTCGATCACCGCCCGCGACCAGTCCAGCTTGTTCGCGGCCCGCAGTTTCTTCAGCAGCACCAGGTGCAGTTCGTCCCACACGCTGGCCTCGTTCCATGCGGCCAGCCGCCGCCAGCAAGTCATCCCCGAACCGAAGCCCAACTCCTGGGGCAGGTACTCCCACTGGATGCCGGTGTGCAGCACGAACAGGATCCCGCACAGCGCCTGCCGGTCCGGAATCCGTGGCCGGCCCTCCACCAGCTTCGGGCCCGGCCGGGGCAGCAACGGCTCGATGAGCGACCACAGTTCGTCCGAGACGATCCACGGACGCGACTCCCTCTTTCCCACGACAACACCAACGAGCAACCAGACCGACAGTCACATAATCAACAGCTTCTGTTAGGACCTCTTAGCAGATCCTGCGCCGGGGCAACCAGTTCAGTGCGCTACCGGCGGGCGATGATGCTGGCCTCGGCCGGCGGGAACAGCGTGCCGGTGGTCGCTCAGCTGATCCGCTGGGGAGCTGGCTATCGGATTGGGAGTGATCGCGGTAGCCCGAACGATGGGAGGACGCTGTTTTCGAAGCGGGTCATGGCGCAGATCCGGTCACCGGTGAGGGTGAGGACGTAGAGGCCGGTCCCATGGCTGATGCCGTTGGGGCCGCGCAGGTAGGCGCCGAACGCCGGCTGACCGTTGGCTCGTGTTGGGACGAGGTCAAACCTGCGACCTGCGCGGAAGATGCCGGTGCAGAAGCGGGCCACGACATCCCTGCCCTGGTATTCGAAGGGCATAGGGGGCATCGAAATGAAGACGTCGTCGGTGAGGAGGGCCACCAGTGCGTCGACGTCGGCACACTCCCACGCGCGGACGAATGCCGCCACAATCGCATCCTCGGAGAGCAAGTCGGAGGCGGGCGACTGTTCACGGTCGTCGCTCGTGGGGCGCCGGTGCTGGAGGCCGGCGCGCGCCCGTTTGAGGGCGCCTTTGACCGACTCGACGCTCGAGTCCAGCATGTCGGCCACCTCATTGGCGTGGAATCCGAGGACGTCGCGCAGGATGAGCACGGCCAGCTGTCGCGGCGGCAGGATCTGGAGGGCGGTCACGAAGGCAAGGGAGATGGATTCCCTCTGCTCGTAACGGGCCTCCGGGCCGAGCGGCGCGTCAATGACACCTTCGAGGAGGGCGTCGGGAATTGGCTCGAGCCAGACGACTTCGCCGAGCCGGGTCGGCTCGGGCGGTTCAACATTGGGCACGTCCCACTCCTTGGCCTGGCGTCGGCCGGCCGACCGGCGCGCGTTGAGGCACCGGTTGGTGGCGATCCGATACAGCCAGGTACGCAGCGAGGCGCGTCCCTCGAACCCGGCGAAGCCCTGCCAGGCGGCCAACAGCGTGTCCTGGAGGACGTCTTCGGCGTCCTGGAACGATCCGAGCATCCGGTAGCAGTGCACCTGCAGCTCCCGGCGGTACGGCTCGGTCAGCTCCCGGAACGCCTCGCCGTCCCCGGACCGCGCCCTGGACATCAGATCACCGGTTGCCACCCTCGCGTCACCTTCTTCCCGGACCTTGTGGCGCTTCCCTCGTGTACTGACACCGGCCAGAGTACGAAAGAGGCGGTCAGCGGGCGCCCCTTTCCCGACGCCGCGGTGTCTACCTCACTGGTAGCTGACAACGCCGACCAAGGAGAACCACCATGGGAAAGATCGTGATCACCACGAATGTCTCGCTCGATGGAGTCGTCCAGGACCCGGACGGTCAGCAGGGCTTCAGGCTGGGCGGCTGGTTCGGTCAGTTTGGCGGCAAGGACCTCGAAGTGTGGGCCAAGCTCGAGACCGATGAGGCGCTGGACGCAGAGGCCTTGCTCCTGGGCCGGCGGAGCGAGGAGTGGTTCGCCTCGCGGTGGTCATCCCGGAAGGGCGAGTGGGCGGACAGGTTGAACAGCATGCCCAAGTACGTCGTGTCCTCCACCCTCGAAGAGCCCACGTGGAGCAACGCGACCGTGCTGAAAGGCGACGTGGTGGACGAGGTCTCGAAACTGAAGCTGAAGCTCGACGGGCAAATCCTCGTCTACGCCAGCTACCAGCTTGTGCGCGCACTGATGGAGTACGACCTGGTCGACGAGCTGCGACTGGTCGTCTTCCCGGTCGTGCTCGGGGACGGCGAACGCCTCTTCGGCGAGACGAGTGACAAGAAGCCCCTGCGACTCCTTGGCGCGCGCGTCATCGGTGACGGCCTCGCCTTCCTCACCTACCAGCCCGTCCGAGACGCCGAGCCCGCCTGAAGCGCCGAGATGCTGTGACCGCATGGACACAGCTTCCTCCGCACCTTCGAAGATCATGAGTGAGCCTTTTCCATCCTCAGATCCTCAGTCTGAGCTGGCCGGATGGAGGGTGAGGACGGCTTGGACGAGGCTCGTGACCGGGGTTGTCGAGCAGCGGAGCTTGCGCGGGAGCTGCCAGGATTTGAGGGTGGCGATGGCTTGTTCGACCAGTGCCCGGACCTTCGCATGGGACCGGTTGACGGCCCGCTGACCGGCGGAAAGCTGTCCCATCGGCCGCGGTAAGGGGGACGGACCGTGCCGCCTGCGCCCCGGTAACTCCGCCCAGCAGTTGATGCCGGCCTCGGCGAGAGCGCCGATGATGCCGTGCTCGCGTACGGCCCGGACACTATGGACGGCACCGGCAAGGGCCTGTGAAGCCCACAGGAGGGTGGCGGGCAGGAGTGGAAATGACGTCCCGGCTCCAGTGGCGGTCTTCGACTTCGGAGTTGTCGGCGAGGCGAGCGGCGAGCGCGGCCACCTCGAGGTACCGCCAGGCCGACCGCATCTGGATACCGAGGCGGTCGGCCGCGGTGCGGAGGACTCTTGAAGACCGTTCACCGGCGATACTTCCCTCGCCCTGGTAGCCCCGCGGCGTGGTTCGAGGCGGCGGCGGTGCGGCACTCAGACGGTGGGACGGGAATGCACGCTGACGGCGTAGCCGCCGCCTGGACGGTAAGGGTCGCCGGTCCAGGTAGCGAAGCGCTGCCGCAGCGTCAGTCCGGCCTCCGCGCACCAGTGGTCGAACTCCGTCAGCGTCACTGTCGGTTCCGGCAAGGGCAGGTGTTCCGCGTCCAGTCCCATGCCGGTGATCAGCAGTCCGCCGGCGCGCAGTACGGCGGCAAGTTGCCGCACAACTGCTGGTTCGGTACCGGGAGCCAGCAAAGGGATGACGTTTCCCGCAGCGAGGGCTAGGTCGAAGCCGGGTTCCAGATTGAGGGTGTCCAGATGTGCCAAGTCACCGTGGAGCCACTCTTGCGTGGGGGCGTCGCGGCGGGCGACGGCGAGCATGGAGGGGTCGACGTCCACGCCCGTACAGAGGTGACCCAGCTCGGCGAGACGGATCGCGATCCGCCCGGTGCCGCAGCCGGCATCGAGTACCCGGGCCGCAGGTTTCAGTAGTGCGTCGCAGAAGGCGGCCTCGCCGTGGATGTCGTGACCTGATGCAGCGAGCCGCGCAAACCGCCGGGCGTAGTCCTCTCCGGCTTGTCCGCCTGTCAGTTCCGCCCAGCGGTCGCGTTGGCTGCTCATGGTCTGCGTGCCTTCCGGTAGACAGGACAAGGACGGTGCCATCGCCTTCCAGACGCTTTCCCGAAGCACAGCCCCGTCAAGGTGGCGATGCGATCAGTCTGACTCATTGCTTGGAACGGGACTGAGGGGCATCACCGGCCGACGACGATGACACCACCGCCGACCAGATATCCACCTCGTGGGACGACAAGGTGGCAGAACGCACGGACAGTGGACCTCCGGTGATGAGAGGTCTCGGCGGACGTCTCTGGAGGACCCGAGGGCGTACGTCCTCGGATCTCCTTTGAGCAGGCCCCCGAGGGCAGGACCGCCAAGAACCGCCTGCACCTGGACGTACGCGTCGCACCCGGCCTGCACAGCGACGAGCGGATGGCCGCCCTGGAAGCGGAGCGCGAGCGTTTCGTCGGTCTCGGCGCCACCCGCTTGCGCCGCGACGAGCCGGCGCCTCCTACCTGCGCGGGCTACATCGTGGTGGCCGGTTCGGAGGGAAACGAGTTCTGCCTGGACTGAACGACGGGGAACTTCACCCCGGTGAGGTCTTCGGAGACGGCCCACAGCCGCTGCTGGACGGCTACCTCGTACGACTCCGGGCTGGAGGTGACCAGCCGGGGATGGCCGTTGACCTCGTTGCGTCCGCCGGGACCGTAGTACTGGCCGCCGAGCGCGGCGGGGTCGGCGGCGGCGCGCAGGGTCGGCAGGGCGCCCATCTCCGGCTTCTGGGTGATCAGTGGTGCGAGCCAGGTGAGGGGAAGCCGGAAGGCCGCGGGGAGGTTGCGGGCGAGCTCGGTGCTGGACATGCCGGGGTGCGCTGCCACCGCGACGGTGGTGCCGTGCGTGGCGAGTCGGCGCTGCAGCTCGTACGTGAACATCAGGTTGGCCAGCTTGGACTGACCGTAGGCGGCGGCCCGGCCGTACGAACGCTCCCACTGCAGGTCGTCGAAGTGGATCGCGGCCCGGATGCGGTGGCCGGTGCTGCTGACCGTCACCACGCGCGAGCCGGGCACCGGCAGCATCAGGTCCAGCAGCAGCCCGGTGAGCGCGAAGTGACCGAGGTGGTTGGTGCCGAACTGCATCTCGAAGCCGTCCCGGGTGGTCTGCTTCGGGGTGTACATCACGCCGGCGTTGTTGATCAGCAGGTCGAGCCGGTCGAGCCGGGACCGCAGTGCCGCCGCGGCGGTCCGGACGGAGTCGAGCGAGGTCAGGTCCAGCGCCTGCACGGTCACGTCGCCGGTCATGCGGGCCGCGGCCTGCTCGCCCTTCTCGACGTTGCGCACGGCGAGCACCACGGACGCCCCACGCTCGGCGAGCGCCTTGGCGGTCTGGTACCCCAGTCCGGTGTTGGCCCCGGTCACCACGGCCACCCGCCCGCGCTGGTCCGGAATGTTCGCCGTCGTCCACTTCTCGCTCATGTCAGGCTCCCCACTAACTAACGTACCGAAGGTATCTTGTGTCAACGACGTTAAAGTACTTTCGGTACGTTGTCAACGTACCGCAGGTACCTAAGTTAGGCTGGTCATCGTGACTTTCCAGCGGGCGCGAACCGAAGAGCAGCGGGAGATCCGCCGACGGGCGATCCTCGACACGGCGTCGGCGATGCTCGACGAGATGCCTGTGGCAGCGGTCACCCTGAACGAGCTCAGCCGCCGGGTAGGCCTGGCGAAGCCGAACGTGCTGCGCTACTTCGAGTCTCGCGAGGCGGTGCTGCTGGAACTGCTGGACCGCTTCCTGCAGGAGTGGCTGACGGAACTGGCAGGCGAGTTGGCCGCCGGCATCGACGAAAATCTGCCCATGACCGAGCGCGCGGCAGCGGTGGCCGAGATCCTCAGCCGCTCGCTCTCCGGCCGAGTGGTGCTGTGCGACCTCTTCGGCGCACAGGGCAGCGTCCTGGAACACAACGTCTCCGTCGAGGTCGTAGCACGCTACAAGCGCGCCTCCCTGGACCGCCTGACAACCATGACCGCCCTGATCCAGAAGTACCTGCCGGAGTTGGGCGAGAACGCAACACTGTTCAGCCTGCAAACCATGGTCATGGCCGGCGCGCTGTCGGCGTACAGCACACCCCCACCCAGCCTGCAGGCGGCCTACCAGGCCGAGCCCGACCTGGCCCGCTTCCACCTGGAGCTGAAGGACTACTTGAAGCTGGCCCTGACCGCAACCCTCCTGGGCGTACTACCCCGCCGCTGACCTGCGTTGCAATGGGCAGGCCAAGACCTCTGCACTTCTCGCGCTCGGGCGGTCAAGGGGCCGGGGTGCCCAAGCTCGGGCCGCCGACCCTGACCACTTCGGACTCCGCGTCAAGCGTCACCCACTGCACAGCGAACTGCTTGCCGAGCACGCCCCGGTCGCCCAGCGGTTCTGTGCAGGCGAGCCGTGAGAAACCATCAACGACGGAGTGCAGGTAGACGTAGCCACGCTTTGCCCCGGCCGACTTCGCCCGACCAGCGACCTTGGGCTGATCGCGGTCCCGGCCATGGATCCGCCACCCGCCGCCATCAGGGATCCGGCCGACCTTCTTCACATCCAGGTGCACCATGTGTCCGGGCCAGCGGGCGATGATCTTCCGCGGCTTCCGGTTGCTCTCACCGCCTGGGTCGATGAAGCGGCGTTTGCCGAGGCCGAGCCAGGTCAGGTGTTCGGCTGACAGTTCGCCGGTCGATCACAAACCCGATGCTCACAGGTTCGTCGGTGATCCGTTGCGCGGACCACTTGAGCTCGCGGCGCCAGGCCTCGATCCGCTCGATGACCCATGCTGGAGTCGCGTTCGGACTCCGATGCGGACTTGACGGCCGGTCTTGCGATCCCGCATCACCGTGTAGCCGCCAGCGATTTACCCACTTGCTGGCGCATGCGCGAGAGATACCCATCTCAGCGGCGACGTGGGCAATGGGACGTGTCTGGCACTGCTTCACGAGCCGCCTACGGCCCTCGACGCTCAGGGGCGCATTCGCGTGGGGCACTCGTCGTCCTCTCGAAGTCAGACGACGGCAGGCGCGACACCTATCGTGCGCGCCTGCCGCATTGCGGCCTTCAGCCCTTCGGTGCGACGCGGATACGGTTCCCGTCAGGATCGGCTGCGAGGAAGGTCAGCCCGAACCCCGCATCATGAGGCTCGCGCAGGATCGTGACCCCCTGGGACTTCCACCGCTCAAAGGTCGCGTTGAGCTCGTCGGGTCGTCCACCGTCAATGGCCAGGCAAACCTCACTGGTGCGCGGGACGTCCGGTGACAGATCCTCGAACTGGCCAGACCACAGACCGAGGTCAGCGCCTGGCCCGAGGTCGAAGGTGATGTATCCCGGAGTCTCGAACGAGGGGCTCATGCCGAGGAGGTCGCCGTAGAAACGAGCTGCGGCGGGAGCGTCGTTCACGTAGACGATGGACACGACGGATGTGGTCATGGTTGTTCCTTCTCACCGGTGGTAGGTACGCATCCACCAGCCTGACCGGGATATGCGCCGCATCGTGTCGCAATTCCTGAAAAAATTGGTGTGTGACCCCAGACCGCTTCTTCACCCTGATGCTGCTCCTCACATCGAGGGACGCCATGACCACACAGGAACTCGCCTCAGCGCTCGGGGTGTCCCTTCGAACCATCACCCGAGATCTGAACTGGCTCCGCGACGCCGGTCTGCCGGTGACCGCGCACCGGGGCCGCCTCGGAGGCGTGACCATGCTGCCCGGATCCGGACTCGACCTCACACGACTCACACCGGGCGAGCGTGATCATCTGTCGCTCACTGGGCTGGATGAGAAGCAACGTGCGGAGCTCAACACATCGGTCGAAAGCCAGCGCGCGCTCTCCAAGATCGCCGCTACACAGCCACGTCGAGTTCAGGAGCTCCTGCCGCTCACCGACGTAGTGCACGTGGACAGCCGTCCCTGGGGTCAGGCACGAGCTTTCGGCACGACTCCGGCTTCGCTGATCGGCGCAGTGCGGCGAGGTCGCCGGCTACGGATCGAGTACGACAGCCCACGCGAGTCATGCCCACGCGACCTGGTCGTGGATCCCTACGGGCTGTTCGCCAAGGCCGGCATCTGGTACCTCGTCGCCGACTGTGCCCGAGTGCCACGGATGTACCGACTCGAACGGATCACGACGTGGCAAGAAGTCGACCAGCCACGACGGATCCGCGAGAACCAGACCCTGGCCACCGTCGCTGCAGCGCTCATTGCTCAGTGGGAACACAACCACGCGATAGAGGTCAGCGCCACCATCGACCAGACCCAGATCGAGCGAGCGCAACGGATCTTTGGCCAACGACTCGTCCGGGACGACCATGAAGAATCCGCCACCAGCCGCAAGGTAACAATCCGCTTCCTGCATCTAGAGGACGTGCGAGCACTACTGCCGTTCGGGAGCGCCATCACTGTGCACGGCCCCACCGAAGCCAGGGCTCACCTTCGCGACCTCGCCACCAATCTTGCCCACCACTATGCGCCGTCACCAACGTCCTGACCCGCAACATCTAAGGGGCTTGTGGCGGACTTTCACTTGCGAGGTGCCTTGCTGTGAGCGGCGGACGGAAGCGTAGGAACTCCCATACTCGAAGGTCAGCGGGTACCTCTTCTCAATTCGCCGTCCACAGGCCGACCGTTGCGCGGTGGATCCAGGCTGAACAGCTTCCGCAGTGGCGCGATTCTTCCCATCCCGTTCGGCGCTGATCGTCGCGACGACAGCTCCGTCGCCGACTGGGAGCGACATGTCAACGAGCAACGCCCCTGCCATCGGGCAGGGGCGTTGCTCGCGATGGTCTGTTTCAGGATGCCTTTTGGTCGGCGGGCTTCTCGATCTCGGTGGTCACCCGTGCCCCTCGGAAGAGCACCGGGAGCCAAAGAAGACATGCCAGCAGGGGGACCGCGGCGTAGGTGGCCATGCCCACACTGGAGCCCAGCCCGTCCATGAGCGCGCCGAGGACGAGATAGCCGATGCCGATGAGCGCCGACTCCACGAATGCGATCATCGACAGCAGGCTCGCCCGATGGCGCGACGGCACTGCCTCGTTGAACACGTTGTCCACGATCACGGCGGTGATCTCGGGAATCCCGACCAGGACCAGGAACGCGGCGATGGTGACCCAGACAAGGCCGAGGCCGCTCAGGCCGAGCGCCGCGGCGAGCGTCATGAGAGACACCGGGACAATGACCCGATACCCCATGCGCCGGTTCGCGCGGTCCGACAGCAGCGGAGTGAGCCCGCCGGCGAAGAATCCCGCCGCTATGACCACACTGACCAATGCGGTGCCTGCTCCCTGATCGGAGAGGGTCTTCTGCGTAAAAATGATGTACGGCGTCAAAGTCGCATGCATCAATCCGGACGCCACGACAAGCGTCACGAGCGCCGGCGTGGCGACCCGAAGCATCGCCCGCCATGCTGTGGCGTCGCCGTGCTCCTCCTCGGCACCGTCCTGCTCGTCCACCGCGTCCGCGCCGCGGATCTCGGGCACCCGTGACATCAGCACCACCACGGCCAGGACGAGGCACCCCGCCGAGCCGACGTAGACGACTCCCCAGGAAAACTGCTGCAGTTGGCCGCCGAGGACGATGGCGACTCCCGAGGTGACCGTCCCGAACATGGTGAACCGGGACTTGATCTTGACGTAGCTGGCCGTTGCACCACGACGCACGAGCAGGTCGTACAGCAGGGCGGTGTCCGAACCGGACACACATGCCATGCCCACGCCCTGCCCGATGAACAGCGCCAGGAACACCCAGTAGTTGGAGAACGCCACCTGACCGAGCAGACATCCAGCTATCAGCACCTGGCCGATCACGATGCTGGCACGCCTGCCGATTCGGTCGGCGATGACTCCCGTCGGCAACTCCGCCAGTCCGCTGACCAGGTAGAGCAGTGTCTGCAGTAAGGCCACTTGCCCGGCGGAGAAACCTCGCTGATAGAGGAAGAGGACGAATACGCCGCGCTGGAACAGCGAGTTGGCGAGCACGGCGTATACGTAGAACGGGCGCGTGACACTTCGTGCTGCATCGTCGACTGCAGCCGACCCGCCAAGGGCCTCCGTGGTGCCGGTCATGCTGCGGGCTCCCTGGTGACTCCGGTGATCATTAGTGTTGGGCCTCCGCCGCCGACCGGAACCTCCAGTCCGTACTTAGCGCAGGATATTGGGCGGTGCCTAAGCCCGATGATCATGAGAGTGTCCCGTGCCTGCTGTTGCATCCTCCCCTATCCCTGCCGCGCTGGAGAGCCTGGGTCCGCTGGACGAGGGCCGGGGCGCTGACCTGAGCGTTCACCTCTGGGCGGTTCCGTTCCGGATCCGCGATCACCGCGCGCGCGGCGGAACCCGCTGACGGCGATCTTGCTGATGTGCGCATGAGCGGCCGTCTCCGGCGCCAGAAGCATCGAGGAGGTCGCCCAGTTCGGTCAGCGGGCCTGCCGGAGCGTGCTGGCGGCCCTCGGGGTGCGCCGGCATCTGCTGGGCTGGCGCCGCTCGCCGTCGGCGGCGACCATCGGACGCCTCCTCGCTGCCCTTGACCGTGACGCCCTCGACGGGGCGGTGAGCGCCTACCTCGCCGGTCAGCACCGCGCCGTCGAGTCCGCGGCGACCGGCCCTTCGCATCGGGTCATCGCCGTGGACGGCAAGACCCTGAAGGGCTCGGCCCACTCGGGCGCCCCGGGCCGACACCTGCTGTCGGCCGTCACCCACGCCCCCGACGCGACGATCGCTCAGGTCGAGGTCGGGTCGAAGACGAACGAAACCCGGCACTTCCGCCCCCTGCTGGCGCCCCTGAACTCGCGGGCACCATCGTCACCTTCGACGCCCTGCACTCGGTCAAGGCACCCATCGCCTGGTTCGTGACGGCCAAGAAGGCCCACTACATCGCCGTGATCAAGACGAACCAGCCCACGACCCACCGGCAGTTCGCCGCCCTGCCGTGGACCGCGATCCCGGTGCAGCACACCGCCTCCACCGCCGCCCACGGCGGGCGCGAGACCCGCTCGATCAAGACCTGCGCCATCGCCGACAACCTCGGCGGCATCACCTTCCCCCACGCCCGCCTCGCCCTGCGCCTGCACCGCCGCCGACGATCCGCCGGCCAGCGGGAGACTCGTACGACCGTCTACGCCGTGACCAGTCTCGACGCCCACCGGACAAGCCCCGCCGGCCCAGCGAACGCGATCCGCGGACACTGGGGAATCGAAAACTCCTCCCCCAACATCGGAGATGTCACCTTCGCCGAGGTCGCCTCCCGCGTGCACACCGGTACCGCACCCCGCGCCATGGCCACCTTCCGCGACCTCGCCATCAGCGCCCTGAAGATCCTGGGAGCCGACAACATCGCCAAGACCGCCCGAGCCATCCGCGACGAACCCACACGAGCCCTCACAATCACACACCCCTTGGCATCGCCAACACCCAGACCAGTCATGACACTTGAAACCGCCCTGGGTCCGAGCGATACCACCCCCCTACGAGATGGCCAGGCGTCGGAAGCGGCTGTTGTGGAACACCAGGGGTTCTCGCTCGGGCTCGGCCTTCAGACCGTGGATTTCCAGAAGCACGATCGTGTGGTCGCCTCCCGGAAGTTCGGCGTGCAGGGAGCAGTTCAGCCGGAGACTTGCGCCGTGGATGTAGACACCGCCCTCCTCGTCGGCATCCCAGTCGACGCCCGCGAACCGGTCGCCGGTCTTGCCCGCCAGTGACCGGCAGATCGCGTCCTGTCCCTCGGCCAGCACGCTCACACCCACGCGACTTCGTTGACGCAGTCTGGGCCATGTCGTCGAGGCGCCCTGTACGCAGACCGATATCAGGGCGGGTGACAGGGAGACCGGGGTGAACGTGCTCGCCGCCATGCCCACCGGGCTGCCGGAGTCGAGGGCGCAGACGGCTGTGACCCCAGACGGAAAGCAGCCGAAAGCCTGCCGCAGGAGTTCGGGATTGGCCGGCGCCGTGTTGAGAGAGTTCACCGAAGACCACCCGTCGGGTGCCGGTGGGCGGAGTACGGCCGCGTGGAAGCGGAGCTCCCACTGGTTCGTGAATCGGGGGTGGATGGCGTATTCATTGTTTTCTCCCGAGAGGATGCAAAGGGTTCTGCCGCGGGCTCAGTTATGGGAAGCGGCACTTCCAGAGACGCCGACGACGACAAACGTTAGTTCTGCCCCGACAGCACCGCGCCCAACTTCCGTATCGCACCGTTGTTCCCGACCACGTGCTGTGAAACGCAGCGGACGTCGCGCCAGCGGCGCTGAAGTGAACTGGTGCTGTAGAGGCCCGCGCTGCCCGACAGGGTCATGATGTCGTTGAGGATCCGGATGCCTTCGTGATGGATGTGCTGGGTGCCGCCGGTGTAGGTGAACCACTCGGCCGGGGTGGGTGCCTCTCCGGCGAGAGCACGGTCCATGATGAGGCGTCCGGTGTGTTCCGACAGGGCCGTCAGGGCGACCGTACGCATGTGCAGTTCCGCGAACTTCTCCTGGAACACCGGGTCTTCACCGAGCAGCGCCCTGGGGTTGAACGCGGGCCGCTTGGTGGCGGCGAGTGCGGAGAGATCGGCGAGTGCACCCTCCACGGCGCCGAGGACGACGGCGTCGTGCGAGGCGCCCGTCGGGGAGTACGGCAGGTCGTAGAGGGGAGCCGGGATGTTGTTGTCGCCGAACATCGACCCCGTGTGGTGTTCCGGCACGAAGACGTCGTCCATCGTGAAGTCGGTGCTCTGCGTGGCACGCAGGCCGACCGCGTCCCACGTGTCGAGGAAGGTGACCTGCTCGGGCCGGAACAGTGCGACCCGCATGTCCGGGCGGCCGTCCGGCAGCGGTGGCGCCCCGTCGACGAGGAATCCTCCGAGCATCCAGTCCGGGGTGAACGGGCCGCTCGCGAACGGCCAGCGCCCCCTGAGCCGATAGCCGCCCTTCACCGGCGTCGCCAGCCCTTTCGGAGCCACGGCGCCACGGAGCATCAGGTCGGCACCGCCCGCGAACACCTCGTTCTCCAGCGTCTTTCGGGGCAGTGACCGTACGAAGTACCAGGCCATCGAAGCGGCCTGAACAGTCCAGCCTGTCGAGCCGTCGGCTCGTGCGATCTCCCGTACCACCCGGGCGGCCTCCAGCAGCCCGAGCTGCTCTCCGCCCCACACCCTGGGCAGGGCCATCCGGAATACGCCCGCCTGGCGCAGAGCGGCGACGATATCCGCCGGGACAGCCCGTGCGTTCTCACCTTCGGCAGAACGTGCCGCGATCTCGGGAAGGAGTGCGCGGACCCGGTCGAGCACACTGTCGCCGGTTCGTCGGTCCTGGGATTGCGCGGGGTCAAGAAGCGTGGCCATGAAGGGGCTCCAAGCTGAATGTGCGGGGGCTGGTCGTCAACCAAGTCTTTTTCAGAAGGTGACTGCGCCTTAGGATGACATCCGCGTTACGGCCAGGAAAACCAGAACTTTCCTATAAGGCTTATCAGGGATCCCATGACAGCAGGAGCACAATGGCGGCCAACTTTTCCCTACGTCAATTGGAATACTTCGTCGCGGTGGCCGACACGGGATCCATGAGTGCGGCGGCGGTGCGGTGCCATGCTTCCCAGGCGGGCATCTCCACGGCGATCGCCGACCTGGAGCGCCGCCTCGGGGTGCAGTTGCTGGTACGACGCCGGGCGAAGGGAGCTTTTCTCACGGAGGCCGGCAGGCGGGTCCTGGACCGTGCCCGAGCGATGCTGGCGCAGGCCGACGAACTCAGGGCCAGCGCACAGGCGGAGGAAGGCCGGCTGGCCGGCCGCCTGACGATCGGGTGCTACGCGGCCCTGACGCCCTTTCTCATCCCGCCCCTGGTGGACGGGTTCAGGCAAGTCCACCCGGCGGTCGACCTCGAACTGATCGAGGGTCAGCTGGACGAGATGCGACAGGCTCTGCTCCAGGGCGCCTGCGACCTGGCCCTGTTGTACGAGTTCGGTGCCCAGCCCGGTCTGTCCTGCACGACGCTGCGGTCCAGCCGTCCGTATGTCATCGTGTCCGCCGGTCATCCGATGGCAGAGCGCAAGGCCGTCTCACTCGCCGAACTCGCGGACGAACCTTTGATCATCTACTCGGAGCCGCCGGCCCAGCAGAACGCGGACCACTGGTTCTCCCTCGCGGGAGCACGCCCGAACATCCGATACCGGACCTCGAGCATCGAGGCGGTCCGCAGCATGGTCGCCCGCGGTCTGGGCTTCGCCACGTTGATCCAGTCCTGGCCGACCGACACCAGTATCGAGGGACTTCCCCTGGCATCCGTGCCCCTGAGCGACCCGCTGGACGAAGTCGGCCTCGTGATCGCTCACGCGACACACATCACCCCCACCCATCGGGCGCGTGCCCTCCTCCAGTACGCCAGGGACACGCTCGCCGGTCCGGAGACGCCGCGGACAGCCGGCTGACGGGCGTGGGGCGGCGCGCGTCGGCCGGCAACCGTCGGGAGTTCGCCTCCCTACGACACGCACGGAACCCCGATCGAGGGCCGTGAACCGACAGCCGCGTCAGCCGTCGCGCTCGGCTCCGACGAGGACGAAGGCCATCGTGACCGGTTGGTCGCCGCGATTGCGCCAGGCGTGGCGGGTGCCGTTCTGGATCACGAGGTCACCCGCCGACAGCTGAGTGCAGTGGCCGTCGTCGAGTTCCAGGACGATCTCTCCCTGCAGCACGATGCCGTAGTCGACGGTCGGCGTCGTGTGCATGCCGTCGGGCTCGAAGAGCTCCACAAGGCCGGGCGAGTCGGCCAGGGATTCCTGGGCGTAGGCGACGGGGTCGAACGCCGGGTCGGCCATCGCGCTGTCCGGCGGGAAGGTCAGGACGATGAACCGGGTGCCGCCGGGCGCCGGGAGGTGGCTGGTGACCTTCGGCGTGGGGTCCTCCCCGGTCCGGCCGACCGGTTCGCCGGGTTCGGTGGCCCACGGCAGGCGGGACACCCAGCCCGGCAGACTGGTGAACTCCCGGCTGCGCGGCACGGGGCCGTCACTGACGACGACCGACCTCCCGTTCTCGTCATGGCCGGTGACGACTCTGCGCATGTGTCTCTCCTCAATCACGTCAGTCGGATCCGTGGGATCCACCGGACCAGGGCCGCCGGACCCGTCGAATCGGTCGGGTCAGTCGGGTCGGCCGCTGCCGGGCACCGCCGAGGACCCGAGCTCGGTCGCCCAGGCGTCCAGGACGTCCGCCACGGTAGGGGCCGGTGCCCTGAGCAGGGCCGCTGCCACCGTGCGCACGAACAGCCGGTCCCGGTCGTCCGTGAGGTACTCCACCGGGGACTTGCCGTCCACCCGTGCCAGCAGCAGCGCCGGCAGCAGTGACGCGGCCCGCGCCTCAAGGGCCGGCCGGGGCTCCCAGTCGACGCACCGGACGTACTCCTCGGCCAGCACCCGGGCGGACCTCAGGAGATCGGCGCGGTGCTCGGGCACCACCAGGCACTTGAGGAGCAGATGGTTGACGCAGAAGGCGAGGTCGAACGCCGGGTCTCCGTACCAGGCGCACTCGGCGTCCAGCAGCACCGGCCCGGACGGTCCGACGAGGATGTTCTTGGGACTGACGTCACCGTGCACCAGGGCCAGGTGCGTCGTGGCCGTGCGGTCGGCGAGGCCCTGCAGGATGTCGCTCAGACCGGGGTGCGCGGCAGCGGTGGCCAGCAGGTACGGCTCGATGCGCAACGCGCGGAAGTTGTCGTCGGTCGCGAACTCCGCGGCGAGGGCGGCGTCGCCGGCGCTTGCCGCGTGCAGGTTGCCGAGCAGCTCTCCGACGGCAGCCGCGGTCGCCGGCCGCACCTCGCCACGAAGCAGCTGCGCCTTCCACAGGGGGTAGTGCTCGGGGGGCAGGAACGCCATCGCGAAGAGGCCGGCTTCGGCGTCGTGGGTCAGCAGTTCGGGCACGCTGTCCGGGCGGTGCCGGGACGCGAACCGCATCCACGCCCACTCGTAGGCGTTGCGCGACACCGGTGCCTGCCAGTCGGCGGCGACCTTCAACTGGGCCAGGGCGCGTTTGACGCAGAGGGAACGTCCCGGCAGGTCCACTCGCCACAGATCGGACGAGACACCGCCGGTCAGCGGCGTCCAGTGGGCGGCTTCGCCGGGTCCGGCGAGCCCGTGGGCGGTCAGGAAGTCGGCCAGCGCGCTGTCGGGCAGGGGGCCCGGGCTCGTCTGTGCGGAGGTCGGGCACATCACCGGTCACCCGACCCGGTGGTTGGGACGAGGGGACTGTTGCGGGCGTGGGCCGGTGCCTCACCCGCCAGGATCCGGACGACCTCCTCGGCTGCGCGTCGGCGCAGTTCAGTGACCGAGGCGTCGGAGGAGAAGGCGATGTGCGGGGTGAGGAGCGCACCCGGCTGGTCCAACAGGGCGGCGGGGACGTGCGGTTCGGTCTCCAGTACGTCGAAGGCGGCTCCGTCCAGGTGCCCGCCGTCCAGTGCCTTGACGACCGCGTCGGTGTCCACCAGGCCACCTCGGCTGACGTTGACCAGCAGGCCGCCCGGTGGCATCAGCTCCAGCTGCTCGGCACCGATGATGTGGTGCGTGTCCGGTGTGAGCGGCACGTGGAGGATCACCACGTCGCTGCGGCGCAGCAGCTCCTCCAGGCCCACCATCTCCACTCCGGGAGCGTCCTTCGGCGGATGCGGGTCGTGGGCCAGAATCCGGCTGCCGAACGCGCCCAGCTTGCGCGCGGTGGCGCGTCCGATGCGGCCGAATCCGACGACGCCGCAGGTCAGCGTCGACAGCCGGCGCAGCCGGGCGCCGGCGGGGTTCCAGCGGCCCGCCCGGACCTGTCGGTCGGACACGGCCAGGCCCCGCGTCCAGGCCAGCACCATGCCGACGGCGTGGTCGGAGACTTCCTCGACGCAGTAGTCCGGCACGTTGGTGACCCACACACCCCGCTCGGTGGCGGCGCCCACGGCGATGTTGTCGAGTCCGACCCCGAGCCTGGCCACGATCCGCAGGTCCGGCGACGTGCCGATCGCGGTGGCGGAGACGGGGGCCCAGCAGGTCAGGATCCCGGCGGGCCGGTGCTCGGCCACCAGTTCCTCGATCACCTCGGCGGAGGCGGGATCGGCAGGGCCGGTCACCAGGGTGTGGCCCGCCTTCTCGATGACCGATCGCTCGACGGAGTCGTCGGGCCAGGCGTAGTCGGTGAGCAGCACGGTGCCTGGGCGGCTCGATGGTTTCATGGAAGGTCGTCCTCGCAGAGTCGTGCGGCCGCGGCGGACGGCCGGGCGTCATGCCCGGTCGCGTCCGATGAGCGGGTCTGATCGCCACCCGGAAGGGCGGCCGTCGGCCTTGTCCGGTTGGGCCGTCGGCCGCCAGGGGTGGGGTGGAGGGGGTCACTGGGCTCGGTCGGTGTCGTCGGCGCGCGCCGACTTGTGGTCGGGCGGGCGCCGCAGGATGCCCCTGGAACGGTTCACGAGATGTCGGGGCACGTCGAATCACTTTGTCACAGCCACGTCGTGCTAACGATAGCATTCCGGGTCTTCGGCTCGTCAAGAGTGCGACGCGCACCCGGTCGCCGGCACCCTGCCGCAGGGCCCGATCAGCGCCGAAAGGCCCGTCACCACGGGAAATCGAGAAATGCCGAAGAAATCCGGCGTTCACATCTTGACGCGCGGGAGACTTCGCCCTCATGGTTTCTGCCAGCGCCGACCGTGTGACCGATAAGTGTCCGCACGGGGTCCGGCTGTCGAAGACGCCATAGCCACGGACGTCCCCGACGGGCGATACACGGCTGAATTCCGCATGCGGTGTCCGACCGCGCGGCAGCCCGTCGCCCTCATTCCACCAGCCGACGACCGCCTCGCCGTCGTCGACTCGAGTCCGTGTTCAGCTCACCGCTTCTCGCCATCGCCCGTACGGCCTCGTACCGGCGCTGGATCCGCCGCGGCCTGCCGTGGCCCATTCCTCCCCAGGAGCCGCTATGACTCACGCAGCGCAAGTCGACACCAGTGCGGTCCCCGCAAACGAAACGCAGGAAAAGAGCCCGGCCCTCATTTCCCGCCCCATGATCGGGGTGGGGTTCCTGGTCGTGGTCCTCTCCTACATGGTCAACGCGATGGACCGCCAGGTCTTTCCTCCCTTGCTGCCCAACATCCGCGCGGAGTACGGGTTCTCCTTGGAGCAGGGAGGGTTGCTGGCGACGAACTTCACCCTCGGTATGGCGCTGGCCGGCCTGCCCGCGGGCTATCTCCTGGACCGCTTCCGCCGCAAGACCGTGCTGCTGGTCAGCATGGTGATCTACTCCCTGGGCACCATGGCCACGCCGCTGGCCACTGGTTTCGCCGACATGACCGTCTACCGGGTCGTCTCCGGCTTCGGCGAGGGCATGCAGTCCGCCGCCATCTTCGCGGCGATCGGCGCCTTCTTCGCCCACCGGCGGGGCCTCGCGTTCGGCGTCATCGGCATGGGCTACTCGATCGGCGTGTTCATCGCCCCGCTCATCGGCGTCCAGCTCGTGAGCATGCACGGCACCTGGCACTCGCCCTTCTACCTGTTCGGCGCGGCCGGGCTGCTGATCGCGGCCGCCGCCGTCTTCCTCGTGAAAACGGGTCTGACCGAGCGCTCCGCCGAGAAGGTCGTCTCGACCAGGACCTACGAGTACATGTCGGCCTCCGCCTATAACCGCAACACCATCGCACTGGCCGTCCACTCGGTCCTCAGCGGTGTGGCGATCTACGGGTTCCTCGGTCTCTACCCGACGTTCCTCATCACCTCGCTGCACTACACCTCCGGGCAGGCCGCACTGGCCATGAGCCTGCTCGGTTTCGGCGGCATGACGGCCGTTTTCGGCGGCTGGCTCGGCGACCGCTTCAACCAGCGCAACCTGCTGATCCTGAGCATGCTGGCCGTCTCCGCCATCAGCGTGTGCATCTACGAGACGCATGCCGGCGTCGGCATGCAGTGCGTGTTCGCCTTCCTCATGGGCGCGTTCGGCCTGGGCTTCATCTACCCCAACACCAACAGCGCGATACAGCGGGCCGTCCGTCCCGGGCAGATCGGACGCGCCTCCGGACTCTTCGTCACCAGCTACTACGGACCGGCGGCCTTCTCGGGCCTGCTCTTCGCCGCCCTGGTGGACTCCTTCGGCTGGGACAGGGCCGGGCTGCTACAGGTGACGGTGCTGCCGCTGGTGGGCGCCCTGGCGCTGACCTTCGTCCGCCCCTCGAAGTTCAACAACGCGGTCCGCTAGCGAGTCGGTCCGCAGGAGCTCTGCCGCCGTGTCGCACCGGGAGCCCGCCCGGTGCGACACGGCGGCAGTCCTCCGACAGGACACGCAGGCCGGCGCCGATACGCCACGGGGCCTGCCCACCGCCGAGCGGTGGGCAGGCCCCGTGGCGTATCGCCCGGCAGACGTCCGAGGTCAGAGGCTCTCGGCCACGACCGGATTGCGCAGGACGCCGATGCCCTCGATCTCCACCTCGATCTCGTCTCCGGGGCGGATCGGTCCGACGCCGGACGGCGTACCGGTCATGATCGCGTCTCCCGGAAGGAGTGTCAGATAGCGGCTGAGGTAGCTGATGATGTCGGGAACGGCGAGCAGTAGGTCGGCGGTGCTCGCCGACTGCGCGACGACGCCGTTCACACGGGTCGTCAGCGACAGGGCCGAGAGGTCGAGTCCGGTCGCGATGACCGGCCCGAGGGGAGCGAACGTGTCCTGCCCCTTGCCGATCAGCAGCGTTCCGAATGCGCTTTCCCTGCGCTGGATGATGCGGTCGCTGACGTCATTTCCGCACGTGTAGCCGAGGATGTACTCATGGGCCTCGGAGGGCTTCACATGGCGGGCTTCCTTTCCGATGACGACGACCAACTCGCCTTCGAAATGGATCAGTTCACCATCCGCCGGATAGACGATCGCGTCATCCGGTCCAATCACGGCGGTGCTCGGCTTCATGAAGCACACGGGAACTTCCGGAACCTCGCGGTCGGTCTCGTCGAGGTGCGAGGCGTAGTTGTAGGCGAACCCGAAAATCCGGGGTCGCTCCAGCGGCGGGAGAACGACCACGTCGCCAACTTCGTCGACGTGCCCCGCAGCGGACAGTCCGGTGAAGGGATCACCTTCGCATCGCGCGATTCTTTCGCCGCCGGATTCCAGCTCCCCGTAGTGACACACGCCGCCGACGGCGTACCTGACGATCCGCACGGAAACCTCCGCAACTAGGCAGCCGCAGGCGGCTGCACGGCCCAC
The DNA here is from genome assembly GCF_036237295.1 of Streptomyces sp. NBC_01352. Taxonomy (NCBI): domain Bacteria; kingdom Bacillati; phylum Actinomycetota; class Actinomycetes; order Kitasatosporales; family Streptomycetaceae; genus Streptomyces; species Streptomyces sp. NBC_01352. Next base: position 10,864,627 of record NZ_CP108354.1, on the reverse strand, counting down.
ACAGCAATGCTAACGTTAGCACAAAGGCGGTGACCGACCTGCCGCCTTCACCTTCTTGACCACGGAGCGCGACGAGAATGCTATCGTTGGCATACGGAAAGTGACGACAGCGGGATCAGTCAGCTCGAGGGGGTTCTTACGTGATCACGACCAAGGACATCGCCGAACGCCTCGGTATCTCCGTCTCGACGGTCGGCCGGGCACTTTCCGACGATGCCCGCATCAGCGAGGAGACCAAGTTCCGGGTCCGCCAGGCCGCTTCCGAGATGGGATACGTCGGCAACCGGGCGGCACGGATGATGCGCGGAGCGTCCAGCAACGTGGTCGCGCTGGTGATCCCGGACATCCGCAACAGCTTCTACTCGACGATCGCGCACGAGTTGTCCAAGAACATGGAGGCCGAGGGCTTCCAGCTGATGCTCTCGGAGACCGACGACGACCGGATGGTGGAGCTGCGTCATCTGCGCGAGCTGTCCGCCAACCGCGTGGCCGGCGTCATCATCGTCCCCACCGCACGCCCGCACGGCGACTCCATCAAGCTCCTGCGCGGCCTGCCGCACCTTCAGTTGCTGCGCCGCCACCCGTCGCTCGGTTCCCAGTGGTTCGGTGTGGACGACCACGAGTCACTGCGCGAGGCCACGGCCCATCTGGTGGCCCAGGGCCACACCCGCATCGCGTACCTGGGTGGTCCCACGGAGCTGCCCACGGGCGCGGAGCGTCTGCGCGGCTTTCACAGCGCCCTGAGCGAAGCCGGCCTGCCGGACGACGCCGGGCGCACGGAGCTGGGGCCGCCGTCGTCCGTGGAGTACGGCCGCGAGGCGGTGCGCCGGCTGCTGGAGGGCCCGGACGCGCCCACCGCTCTCGTCCTGGGATCGATCCAGCTCACCCTGGGGGTCCTGGAAGAGTTGTCCGAGCAGGGCGTGCAGGTGCCCGGAGAGCTGTCCGTGGTCGGGTTCGGGGACGAGCCGGGGTTCTCCTGGTGGGGTCCGGGACTGACCACGATCGGGCTGCCGATCCAGGAGATGGCCACCGGCTGCGCGCTGTGGCTGATGCGCCGGCTCAAGACCAAGCCGGAGAACGACGGCCCGTACACGTCGGTCTCCCCCGGATCGTTGGTCCTGCGCGGCAGCACGGCGCCCCCTGACGGAAAGGCTCCGTCCAGCTCCGCCTGAGCCGGGGCCGCGTCACCCGGGAACACCGAAGGCGCCCGGAGCGATGTGCTCCGGGCGCCTTCGCATGTGCGGCGCGGGTGGGTCAGTACGTTCCGCTGCGCAGCCGCCGCATGACGCGGGCGGTGCGCGCGAGTTCGTCGAGCACCTGCTCGGCAGCGGCCTCGTGGATCTTGCCGGGCCTGAAGTCGCCCTCGTCGACGAGTTGGCTGACGAACGGGATGCTCACGGTCGGACCGATCGGCAGCATCCTGAGGTTCGCCACGACCTGCTTGCCCATCTGCACCGCCCGGGTGCCCGCCGAGACGCCTCCGTAGCTGACGAACGCGGCCGGCTTGTGCTGCCACTCCACCACGAGGTAGTCCCACGCGTTCTTCAACGGGGCGGGGAAGCCGCCGTTGTACTCCGGGGTGACGAAGACGAACGCGTCCGACGCGTCGACGATCCGGCTCCATTCGCGGGTGTGGCTCTTCGTGTACCGCCGCAGGGCGGGCGGATGCGGCTCGTCGAAGAAGGGGAGCGCGAGTTCGTACAGGTCGACGGTGTGCGACTCGAACTGGTCGTGCTTCGCGGCCCGGAGAGTGAACCAGTCCGCGACGGATCTACCCACGCGCCCGGGGCGAGTGCTGGCCACGACGGTGGTGAGGGTCATGGGCGCCGCGGAGGGCTGGAGTGTCATGTCGGGCTCGCTTTCCGGTCGGCCGGGATCCGGCCCGACGGACCCACGCCGCCTGTGCTGTCCGTCCGTCCAGGAGAGCGCGGGTCCGCCGGAGTTCTCGCCGGAGCGCCATGGGCTGTGCGAACGATAGCATTGAGGTCTCGGTGAGCCAAGGGGGTGCAAAGCGGCACGATCGCGGGATCAACTGGAACCCCCCTCTTGACAGAGCAGTCGCCGCTTTGCACGATTGCGCTATCGTTAGCACGAGAAGAGCCGCAGTGAACGAGCAACCCTCGCCGTCACCTTCTCGCTCGCGCCGCCCGGCGCCCCGCATCGCTTCAGGTGCCGTCCCGCGAGGGCCGACCGCGCCCGACGGCAGGCGAGGACTGCCCCGTACGACTTCCGTCGCCTCCGGCCGCGGGACACCCCCGATCACAGGCACGGGCATCTCGCATCGACCCGATCGTCCGAACTCCGACCTCCGAACCGAACTCCGAAAGGTTCCACCGCAATGACAGACGCGCGGATCGCCAAGCTCCACGGCCGCAGGGTGTGGGACTCCCGCGGTCGGCCGACCGTCGAGGTCGAGGTACACCTCGCGGACGGCGCGACCGGCCGGGCCATCGCACCGGCAGGGGCCTCGACGGGCCAGGGCGAGGCACTCGACCTGCGCGACGGCGGCAGCCGCTTCGGCGGGCTCGACGTCCAGCGTGCGGTGGGCTCGGTGAACCGCGAGATCGCGCCCGCCCTCGCCGGTCGCGACGCGGGTGACCAGGAGGCCGTCGACCGGCTCCTGGTGAACCTCGACGGCACCCCCGACCGCAGCCGTCTGGGCGGCAACGCGATCGTGGCCACGTCCATGGCGGTCCTGCACGCCACCGCCGCGTCGGCGGGCCTGCCCCTGTGGCAACACCTGGCGGGCGGACGGCCGGTCCGCATCCCGCTGCCGGAGATCCAGATCTTCGGCGGCGGAGCCCACGCGGACCGCCGCGTCGACGTCCAGGACTTCATGGTGGTCTGCCCGGCGGCACGGAGCTTCTCCGAGGCCCTGGACTGGACGGCGGAGATCTACCGGGCGGCCGGAACCCTGATGCGGAAGGCCGGCAAGGCGCAGGGCGTGGCCGACGAGGGTGGGTTCTGGCCCGCGTTCGACTCCAACGAGGAGGCGCTGGAGATGCTGACCCTGGCCATCGAGAGCGCGGGCTTCGAGCCCTCCTCCCAGGTGGGCATCTCGCTGGACGTCGCGGCCTCGCAGTTCGGCAGCGGCGGTCAGTACACGCTGGCCCTGGACGACCGCACGCTGGGCACCGAAGCACTCATCGACATGCTGGGCGGCTGGATCGAGCAGTATCCGATTCTCTCCGTCGAGGACCCGGTGGGCGAGGACGACCACGAGGGCATGATGGAGTTCACCCGGCGCTACGGCCGGCGCTGCCAGGTGATCGGCGACGACTACCTGGTCACGAACGCCAAGCGGGTGGAGGCGGCGGCCACCAGCGGGGCGGCGAACGCCGTACTCGTCAAGCCGAACCAGGCCGGTACCGTCACCGAGTCCTTCCAGGCCCTGTGCGCCGGAAAGGACGCCGGATTCGGCACGATCGTCTCGGCGCGTTCCGGCGAATCCGAGGACGTCACCATCGCCCATCTGAGCGTCGGCTGGGACGCCGGTCAGCTGAAGGTGGGCTCGTTCACCCGCTCCGAGCGAATGGCCAAGTGGAACGAGGTTCTGCGGATCGAGGAGTCCCTCGGCGAATCCGCGGAATTCAGCGGATGGTCCGCATTCACATTCGCCGGGGCCGAGCCCTCGACGACCAAGCCGTAGAACGGCGTCGGGATACTACGTATCACAGGCACCGAAATCCAGATTCGATCCGAGTACGGAGACCAGCATGCTGCCACCCGTCAATCTGCGCCCGAGTTTCAACATCACCCGCTCCAGTCACGTTCGCCTCACGGTCGCGGATCTGGCCGAGAGCCGGAACTTCTACGTGAACGTGCTGGGGCTGGTCGTCAGCGACGAGGACGAGCGCACCTGCTACCTCCGCGGCCTCGCCGAAGCCTGCCACCACAGCCTCGTCCTGGAGCTGGACGAAGGGGGCGGCGGCACCTGCAGGAGGGTCGGCTACCGGGTCTTCTTCGACGAGGACCTCGACCTCGCGTACGCCTGGTTCCGTGAGCGGGGACTGCCCGCCGAGTGGGTCGACGTCCCCTACCAGGGCCGCACCCTGCACGTCAGCGACCCCATCGGCACGCCCCTCGAGCTGTGCGCGCACATGGAGACCCGGCCCCGGCTGCACATCAACTTCGAGCTCTACAAGGGTGCCCACGCCCAGCGGCTGGACCACTACCAGATCTTCGCGCCCGACACCTACGAGCTGTGCGCGTTCTACAGCGAGCTCGGCTTCCGCAACTCGGAGTACCTGGAGCACGGCGACAAGCTGCTGGGTGCCTTCATGTACCGCAAGGGCACCTGCCTGGACCTGGCGATCATCGAGAACACCGGGCCCGCCCTGCACCACTTCGCCTACACCGTCTCCGAGAGCCACGACATCTTCACCGCCTGCGACTGGGCGGGCATCCAAGGCTATGGCGACGGCGTGGAGCGGGGCCCGGGACGGCACGGACCGGGCGGGATGCTCTTCGCCTACCTCCGCGACCCCGACGGCCACCGGGTGGAGGTCTTCAACAGCCACTACCAGACGATCGACACCGAGATCGAGCCCGTGCGCTGGGACGCGGCGGCACTGAGCACCAACGCCCGCTGGGGCCTGCCGGCCCTGGAGAAGTGGTACTTCGAGGCGTCGCCCTTCGTCGGCGTGAAGCAGATCCCGCCGGCCGAGCTGCCCAAGCCGATGTCGTTGGAACGGTACCTGCTCGAACAGTCCGCCCACTGACCTTTCGTACGATCACGTCCCCCCGAGGAGACACCATGGCACGAGTCCCCTACCTGCGTCGCGAAGACGCGGACGAGGCACAGAAGCCCCTGTACGACCGGTTGGAGGCCGAACGCAAGGTACCGACGGCGAACATCTTCCTCGCCCTCACCCATGCGCCGACCCAGCTGGACGCCTTCCTGACCTACGCCAACTCGCTGCGCGCCGCCGACCTCAGCCCCAAGCTGCGTGAGCTGGCGATCCTGACCGTGGGCCACGCGACCCGGTCCGTGTACGAGGTCGCGCACCACCAGTCGCACGGGCTGGGGGCCGGGCTCACCGGGGAACAGCTCGCGGCGGTGGCCGACTTCGAGTCGTCGGACCTGTTCGACGGGGTGGAGAAGGCGGTGATGCGCCTCGCCAAGGAGTCCACGCTCCAGGTCGAGGTCTCGAAGGAGACCTGGAATGCCGCAGCCGAGCACCTGACGGACAAGCAGATGGTCGAACTGTCGTTGTCCATCGCCTGGTACAACTCCGGCGTCCGCATCATGGGGCTGCTGGACATCGACCTCGAAGCCAACTACCCGAATCCTTTCCCGAATTCCTAGTTAATTCTCTTTTCAGGGTCTCCGCCTCCGGCCGCCTGGACGGAGCAGTTTCAAGGAGTATTTCAATGGCGAAAATGCTCGCTGCACGACTGCACGCGCTCGGTGAGCCGATGTCGGTCGACACCATCGACGTGCCCACCCCGCGGCCGACCGACGTGCTGGTGCGGGTCAAGGCGTGCGGGATCGTGCCGAACATGGCCAACGTGATCAACAACTGGCCCACATGGTTCCCGCACCAGCCGTTGCCCAAGTTCCCCGCCATCTTCGGCCTGGACGCCTCCGGTGTGGTGGAAGCCGTCGGCGAGGCGGTGCTGAACACCAGGCCCGGCGACCGGGTCTACGTCAATCCCCTGCGTGGCTGCGGAAGTTGCCAGGTGTGCCGGGGAGGTGAACTGAGCCGGTGCCGCTACTTCACGCTGAACGGCTACTTCAGCACCTCACGTGACGGCCAGCGGATCTTCGACCTGTATCCATACGGCGGTTTCGCGCAGTACATGACCGCCCCGCAGTCCTCGATCGTCAACATCCCGGACAACATGACGTTCGAGCAGGCCGGCAAGCTCGGCTACATCGGGACGTCCTACGGGGCCCTCAAGAACGCCGCGGCCGGCCCCGGCCAGGTCGCGCTGATCGACGGGGTCACGGGAACCCTCGGCGTCGCGGCGACCCTGCTCGCGCTGGCCTCCGGCGCCTCCCGGGTCCTCGGTACCGGCCGCAACGAGGAACTCCTCAAGCGCGTCAAGGAACTGGCCCCGGACCGGGTCGAGGTCTTCCGGCTGGGTGACGGTTCCACCGGCGAGTGGGCGAAGTCCCGCACCGGCGGCGAGGGCGCCGACTACGTGATCAGCGCCCTGGGCGCCAAGGCACCGGTGGAGACGATGCTCGACTCCATGCAGGGCGTACGCAGGGGCGGTCGGGTCATCAACGTCGGCGGCGTGGCCGACCGGCTGCCCCTGGACGTGAAGTGGCTCATGGACGAACAGGTCCAGCTGATCGGCTCCAACTGGTTCAGCACCGCACAGGGGCAGGAACTCGCCGACATGGTGGGCGCGGGCGTCCTGGACCTGTCCTACCTGCAGGCCAAGCCGTTCCCACTGGCCAGGGTCAACGAGGCGATCTCGGGTCTGCAGGACCGCGACGGCGGGTTCAGCAACTACGTCGTCATCCCCTGACAGGCAGGCCCCAGCGGGCGTGCGACGGCCCTTGGCCGGGCATGCCCCTGACGCCCCGTATTCACCCCGCGGCGGACCTGTTCTGCCCCGACGCCGCCGCGGGGTGCTTCACACAAGCCGTGCACACGGCCGGTGCTCTCGTCAGCGCAGGCCCGGCAGGATGGAGGAGCCGGTGGAACTGCGCTGGCTGGAATCGTTCGTCACCGTCGCGGAGGAACTGCACTTCGCGCGGGCGGCGGACCGTCTGCATCTTGCTCCGTCGGCGCTCAGCGCCCAGGTCCGTGCGCTCGAGTCGCACTTGGGCGTGCGGCTGATCGACCGTGGACGGCGCAGCCGCCCGGCGCTGACCAGTGCCGGGCGGCTGTTTCTCGAAGAGACGCGGCTGACCCTCGCCCAGGTCTCCCGGGCCGAGACGGTGGGCCGGCGCGCCGGCCGCGGGGAGTTGGGGCACGCCCAGATCGGGTACGTCGCCTCGGCCACGTTCTCCGGAGTGCTGACCGACGTCCTCACCCGCTGCGCGGCCCCCGGCACCGAGCTGACCGTACAGGTGCGCGAGCTGGAGACACCGGCCCAACTGGAAGCGCTGGCCTGCGGGGACATCGACGTCGGCTTCCTGCGCTGGAGGCCGGAGTACCCGCCCGAGGTCACGGCCACCTGCCTGCTCACCGAGGACGTCGTCCTGGCGCTGCCGGCCGGCGCACCGCTGGCGGCGTACGAGGCGATACCGGCGGCACAGCTGCGCGACGAGCGGTTCGTGGCCCCGCACTTCGACGAGGAGTACGGCTGCCGCGACCAGATCCTCGAGGTGGCGCAGCAAGGCGGGTTCAGCCCGCGGTGCGCTCCCCCGGTGCGGGACTTCATCGCGGCGCTGACGCTGGTGGGCGGTGGTCTCGCGGTGGCTCTGGTCCCTGATTCCCTGCGTCGCGTGCACATCCCCGGGGTGGCCTACCGTCCGCTGGCGGACGTGTCGCTGACCACGCGGCTGGTGGGTGCCTACCGCAGGGGCGAGACGTCGCCCGCGGTGCGCGGCCTGATCCGCCGCCTGCAAGAGGCCGCCGCCACGGTCACCGCCGGCTGAAGTCGCTCCTGCGTGCGCGCCGACGCGGACCGCGCTCCATGATCCGCAGTCTGCCCAGGGTGTCTCCCCCTCGCACCGGCAGCGCCGCCAGGTCCGTCCAGGGGTGCCGTCCTCGACGCCTGCGACCGTCTCCTCGTGCCCGCCTCTCCGGCCGTCCGGCGCGCCCTGTTCGACGTCGGCGTGCTGCTGCGCGACACGGCCGGCCGACGACGAAACGGCGCATGTTTGTGCGCGGATAACGCACTGTCGGAGCAGGTCAGAGGGGGTGCTCCAGGCCTACGCTCAACACGGCACCACAGACTGTGGCGGCGTCCATCGACTGCCGCCGGGCGGAAAGACAGGCGGAGGAACACATGACATCGATCAAGCGCGTGGGGGTCGTCGGCGCGGGGCAGATGGGCCGGGGCATCACCGAGGTCTGCGCCCGGGCCGGACTGCACGTCACGTTGTGCGACGTGACCGAGGACAGGGCTCGTGCCGGACTCGCAGGCGTGGCGGATTCTCTGCTCAAGGCGGAGAAGCGCGGCACCGTCGTCCCCGGAGACCGCGCACATGCCCTGGCCCGGATCTCGGTCTCCGCCGATCTCTCCAGCCTGGCTGGAGCCGACCTGGTCATCGAGGCCGCCGTCGAGGACGAACAGGCCAAGACGGTGCTGTTCCGGCAGCTGGACGAGATCGTCACCGACCCGGCCGCCATCCTGGCCAGCAACACCTCCTCGCTCCCCATCGCCCGGCTCGCGGCGGCGACCGGACGACCGGAGGCGGTGGTCGGCCTGCACTTCTTCAACCCGGTCCCGCTCATGCCACTGGTCGAGGTCATCCCCTCGTTGCAGACCTCGAAGGCCACGGAACTGCGCGTCCGTGCCTTCGCGAGCGAGACCCTGGGCAAGAAGACGATCGTCACGGAGGACCGTGCGGGGTTCGTGGTGAACTCCCTACTGGTTCCCTACCTGTTGGCAGCAGTGCGGATGGTCGGCTCCGGCACCGCGACGGCGGAGGACATCGACACGGGAATGACCGCCGGCTGCGCTCACCCCATGGGCCCGCTGCACCTCGCCGACCTCATCGGCCTGGACACCGTGGCGGCGATAGGCGAGGCGCTGTACGAGGAGTACCGGGAACCGCTGTACGCCCCTCCTCCGTTGCTGCGCCGCATGGTCGAGTCGGGGCTGCTGGGCCGTAAGTCAGGGCAGGGATTCTTCAGCTACCAGGCGGCCTGAGGGCCTGCGTGACGCGGTGTTCCACGTGCCCCGGGGCGCTGTACGTCCACCGTGGTCACCGCGGTCCGGGGCAGGACCGGCGAGGTCGGGCGGGCGTGGCGCGAGACGTGGGTTCCCGGATCCGGCCCGAGACGGTACAGCCCTGTTCCGCCTGCGGCTCGTTCCGGTAGCGGCGGCAGCTGCGATGGCGGCCGCAGCGCCGAAGTGGGCTCAGCCCGGGGTGGGTTGGCCGCCGCTCAATGGACAAGAAGACGCGCCGGGTGAGGGGGCCGGGCCTTCGTCCTCGGCCGCTGGGTCCGTCCCGGCACGCTTCACGAGCGGGGTGCCGATCAGGTCGATCACGTTGGCGTCCGCGAGGCCGTGCGGTTCGGCCGTCGTGAGCGGCATCCGCATCGGGCCGAATGGAGCGGCGCGCAGTGAGGCACGGAAGTCGACGCACCCGCCCGGCGGACCTACCCTCAGCAGCACGAGGTTGCGGCTGAGGGCATCCCGTCAGCGGTCCGGTCGTTCGGCGTCCGTGCCATCGCTCGGCGTGCTGATCCGGAGTATGGAGCCTTCTTCTGGCGTCTTCGCCCCCAAGGAGATGGGCTGGGAGGTCCCTCCTCCTGGCGGGCGGCTACCTTGCGCGGGGGCACCCCCAGAAGCGTCCGTCTCGGGTCGCCCGTCTCAGCCGACTGCGCGTCGGGCGGCCATTTCCTGCGTGAGCTGGGGAGCCACCGAGAAGAGGTCGCCCACCACGCCGTAGTCGGCAAGGCCGAGGATCGGTGCCTCCGGGTCCTTGTTGACCGCGAGGATCGTCCTGGAGGTCTGCATCCCCGCGAGGTGCTGGATCGCCCCGGAGATGCCCAGGGCGATGTACAGCTGCGGGGAGACGGTCTTGCCGGTCTGACCGACCTGGTACTGGTGCGGGTAGTAGCCGGCGTCGACCGCGGCGCGCGAGGCGCCCACGGCACCCCCCAAAGCGTCTGCCAGCTCCTCCACGACCTTGAAACCGTCCGCTCCTGCGACACCGCGGCCTCCGGAGACCACAACGGTCGCCTCGGTGAGTCCGGGTCGGTCGCCCGCGGGGGCGGCGCGGCGGGCGGTGATGCGCGCGGACGCCGCGGGGGCGATCGGCGGCAGGGCCAGCTTCCGCTCCCCCGCCTCCACAGGGTGCTCCTCCGGCTCGAAGGCGCCCGGCCGCACGGCGATCACCGGTATGCCGTGGGTGACGTGTGAGCGCACGGTGTAGGACCCGCCGAAGACGATCTGGGTGACCACCCCGGACGAGTCCAGGTCGACCGCGTCGACCAGCAGCCCTGCGTCCAGCCGGGCGGCGAGACGCCCGGCCACCTCCCTGCCGTCCGTCGTGGCGGAGACCAGAACCGCGGCGGCAGCGGTTTCCCGGACCGCCAACTCCAGGGCGTCCACGGCGGGCGTGACGAGAAACTCGGCGGCGTCGGTTGATTCCGCCGCATGGACGCTCGTGGCGCCGTGGCGGGCGAGAGATTCCCTCAGACGCGTCGCTGTGCCGGGAGTTCCCACGACGACGGCTGCCGGGTCCCCCATCCGCCGTGCGGCGGCCAGGAGTTCGTATGTTGCTTTGTTGACATGTTCCCCGTCGTGGTCGACGAGTACGAGGACTTCGGGCATGAGGGCCTGTTTCCTGGTCGGGCGATTCAGACGAGCTTCTGGGCGATCAGGTACGCGGCGAGCCGGCGGCCGGCCGAACCGTCGTCCGTGATGCGGGTTCCGACGGTTCGCCGGGGACGCGGGACGGCCTCCACCACACGCGTGCGGGTCACGAGGATTCCGGCCGCGTCGGGGAACAGGCCGTCGAGGCCGACCGTGTCCACCGGCTTCTTCTTGGCGGCCATGATCCCCTTGAAGGAGGGGTAGCGCGGCTCGTTGATCTTCTCGGTGACGCTGACCAGCGCGGGCAGCGGAGCGTCCAGTGTCGTCTCGCCGTCCTCGGTCTCGCGCTCGGCGCGCACCCGTCCCGCGTCCACGTCGAGCTTGCGCACATGGGTCACCTGCGGCAGGCCGAGCAGGTCCGCGACGATTGCGGGGACCGCGCTCGCCTGGCCGTCGGTGCTCGTGTCGCCGGCGAGCACCAGGTCGACGTCCGCCACGGTCCGCACGGCCGCCGCCAGGACCTTCGCGGTGGTCAGCACGTCGGCGCCGCGCAGTCTGTCGTCGCAGATGTGGATCCCCCGGTCGGCGCCCATCGCCAGGACCTTGCGGATGGCGTCGAGCGCGGAGTCGGGGCCCATGGAGACGACGGTGACGTGGGCGTCCGTCATCTCCTTCAGCGTCAACGCCTCTTCGGCGGCACGCTCGTTGATCTCGTCCAGGACGAGTTCGGCCTCCTCGCGGTCGAGGGTGTGGTCGGTCTGGGACAGGGTGCGTTCGGCACCGGAGTCCGGGACCTGCTTGACCAGCACGACGATGTTCACGGGCGTCTTCTCTCAGCCGTCACGGCCGGCGTCGCGGCCGGCGTCCTGGTCAGCGGAACGCCGCCTGGCCGGTGATCGCCTGTCCGACGACCAGGGTGTGCATCTCGCTGGTTCCTTCGTACGTCAGCACGGACTCCAGGTTGTTGGCGTGGCGCAGCGGCGAGTACTCCAGGGAGATGCCGTTGGCGCCGAGGATGGTGCGGCACTCGCGGGCGATCGCGATCGCTTCCCGTACGTTGTTGAGCTTGCCGACGCTGATCTGCTCGGGGCGAATGCGGTGCTGGTCCTTGAGCCGGCCCAGATGCAGGGCGAGGAGCGCGGCGTTGCCCACGGACACGCTCATGTCGGCGAGCTTCTTCTGGGTGAGCTGGAAACCACTGATCGGCTTGTCGAACTGGACTCGGGAGTCGGCGTACTGAATGGCTGCCTGGATCGAGTCGCGGGCCGCACCGACCGCGCCGAACAGGATGCCGAAGCGGGCCTCGTTCAGACAGGACAGTGGTCCGCGCAGCCCCTCCGCGAAGGGCAGCCGCGCCGAGTCGGGCAGCCGTACGTTGTCGAAGTAGAGCTCCGAGGTGATGGAGGCGCGCAGGGACATCTTCTGCTTGATGTCCTGCGTGGTGAAGCCGGGCACCCCGCGGGGCACGAGGAAGCCGCGGATGCCGTCCTCGGTCTGTGCCCAGACGGTGGCCACATCGGCGATGCCTCCGTTGGTGATCCACATCTTGGAGCCGTTGAGGATCCAGTCGTCGCCGTCGCGGACGGCCTTGGTGCGCATCCCGGAGGGGTTGCTGCCGAAGTCGGGCTCCGTCAGGCCGAAGCAGCCGATGGCCTCACCGGCGGCGAGCCGGGGCAGCCACTCCTGCTTCTGCTCCTCCGAGCCCCACTTCCAGATCGAGAACATCGACAGCGAGCCCTGCACGGAGACGAAGCTGCGGAAACCGGAGTCCGCCGCCTCCAGCTCCAGGCAGGCCAGCCCGTAGCTGACGGCGCTGGTGCCGGCGCAGCCGTACCCTTCGAGGTGCATACCGAGAACACCCAACTTGCCCAGTTCCGGGACGAGTTCGCGAGCGAAGTGGGCGTTCTCGAACCACTCGCCGATGTGCGGGCGCACCCGGTCGGCGAGGAACTTGGCGACGGTGGCCTGGATCTCGCGCTCCTCGTCGCTGAGGGTGGAGGAGAGGTCGAGCAGGTCGAGAGGGTCCTTCATCGGCTTGGCGCCGCTCATGGTGAGCTCCTGGAGGTAGCGGTGATCGGTTCGGTCGTGGTGTCCGTGCCGGGACAGGTCAGGTGGCCGCTTCGTTCGGCGCGGAGACATGGTCGGCAAGGCGGTGAAGAATCTCCGCGGTGTGCTGGCCCAGGCGCGGCGGCGGCAGGAGGTACCGCGCCGGTGTACCGCTCAGCGCGATGGGGCTCGCGACCTGCCGGGAGGCCGAGCCCTGAGCTCCGGCTGCGGTGTCGGCGGGTGCGGCGGGGATGTCGACGATGCCGGGCAGGCCGAGCTTGTGGGCGAAGGCGAATGCCTCGTCGAGGGTGTTGACCGGTCCGGCGGGCACCCCGGCAGCCAGCAGGACGGCCGACCAGTGGTCTGCGCCGGCGCTCCTCAGCCGTTGGGTCAGGATGTCGCGTAGGGCGGCGCGGTGTGCGACCCGGTCGGCATTGGTGCGGAAGCGGTGGTCGGCGGCGAGACCGGGATCCCCGACAACCTCGGCGAGCGCCGCGAACTGCCGGTCGTTGCCCACCGCGAGCGCGATCGGACGATCGGCCGCCGGGAAGGTCTCGTACGGGGCGATGCTCGGGTGCGCGTTGCCCATACGGCCCGGAACCACACCGGCGACGGCGAACGCGGATGCCTGGTTGACCATGGCCGACAACAGCGAGCCGAGCAGGTTCACCTCCACCCGCTGTCCCTCCCCGGTGGCGTCCCGGTGCCGCAGTGCCGCGAGGACGCCGAGCGAGGCGTGCAGCCCGGTGACCACGTCGACCAGGGCCACGCCCGCCTTCACCGGCTCTCCGGCCGCGTCGCCGGTCACGCTCATCAGCCCGCCGACGGCCTGCACCAGCAGGTCGTATCCGGGGATCTCCGCACCGCCGCCGCTGCCGAAACCGCTGATCGAGCAGTAGATCAACCCCGGGTGCAGAGCACGGAGTTCGCGAGGGCCGAGCCCCAGCCGCTCCATCGTGCCGGGACGGAAGTTCTCCACCAGCACGTCGGACTCGGCGACCAGGGCTCGGGCCTGCTCGATGCCGGTGTCGGTCGTGAGGTCCAGGACGACGGACCTCTTGTTCCGGTTGACGCCGAGGAAATAGGTCGACGTGCCGTCGTGGTCCGCAGGAGGGTGCCAGGCCCGGGTGTCGTCTCCGATGCCCGGCCGTTCCACCTTCACCACGTCGGCGCCGAGGTCGGCGAGGAGCATCGTGGCGTAGGGTCCCGCGAGGACCCGGGAGAAGTCGGCGACGCGCAGACCGTCCAGTGCGCCGCGCCCCGCTCCGCCGGGAACACCGGCCCGTCCGTCCGGTGCGTTGTGCTGGGTGTCCACGCACCCTCCTCTCTGATCGTCCTGTGTGTGCGAGGTGCCTGTGTCTCGGCCGTTTCCCGCTACCACCAGCGCTCCAGAGGGGGTGCCGGCCGGCTGAGTTCGACGAGTAGCAGGCCTTGGCCGAGAGGGGCGACGGACCGTACGACGCTCACGCGTGCCCCCACCGCGACCGCGGCCGGCGCCGACCCGGTGACCTGGCAGAGCAGGTTGAAGCCCTCGTCCATCGCGACGAACCACGTGTTGTGCGGGACATGGCCGTACCGGCGCACGACGACCCCGGAGCCCTCGCTGCGCTCCCGTGCGAAGGCCGTGGACCCGCAGGCACGGCAGAACGACCGACGGTAGGCCGCGGTGCCGCACCACAGACAGCGCTGGAAGAGGAGCTCACGGAAGACCGCCGGCGCGTTCGGCGTGGCGGCCTCGGCCGTGACCGCAGCAGCGGCCTCGTCGTCGTCCGCGAGTTCGGTGTGTTCACGGGTGTCCGTCCGGAGCATCACGGCCTCCTTCACGCAGTTCGGTGACCGGAAAACGGCTGGTCGGGATCCGATGTGGCTCCCTCACCCTGGCCCTGCGGCGGACCGCCGGTCAACGACGTACTGACGCATCTTTGTGCGCGGAATACGCGCCATTCGGTGAGGTCAGAGCGGGTTTCCCTGCGCTACTCTCCCCGGCGGAGGCTCTCGGAGCACACCCGGTGCGCGTCTCGTGAGGCAAGACCGGTACCGCCTGGGACCGGTACCGCCTGGGTGGGTGAACCATACGAAGGGCGCGCCCCTCCCGGTCAGCAAGGTGGGGAAGGTTGAGTGGCCAGATCTTTCGGAGAGTGAGAGCCGCTCCGCCTGCCCCAGTACTGTGCCTTCGCATGACCCACTCCGAGATCGAGATCACCTCAGGCCTGATCTACGACCTGCTTCAGGAGCAGCATCCGGACCTTGCAGGGCTGACCATCCGCGAGGTGGCGGGCGGGTGGGGCAACCAAATGTGGCGCCTTGGGGACGAGTTGGCCGTGCGCATGCCGCGCACAGAGAATGCCCCGGACCTGCAGCGCAAGGAGTGCCGGTGGCTGCCTGTCTTGGCTCCGCGCCTGCCGCTTCCGGTCCCGAACCCGGTGCGGATCGGTGAACCGTCGGCGCGCTTCCCGAAGTCTTGGGCCATCATGACGTGGGTTCCGGGCGAGGCACTGGACTACACCTCGATCAGCCGCGGCGACCACGCGGCCGACACCCTGGCGGGCTTCCTCAGGGCACTCCACGTGGAGGCCCCCGCTGACGCGCCGATCAGTGAGGACCGCGGCGACCACCCCAAGAAGTGCACGGACGGCTTCGACCACTTCTTTCACGCCGTCGTCCCCGACGACCTCGCCGACGACGTCCGGGCCGTCTGGGACGACGCCGTCGCGGCGCCCGAGTGGGAGGGTCCGCCGCTCTGGGTGCATGGCGACCTTCATCCGGCGAATGTCGTCGTCTCGGACGGGACGCTCTCGGGCGTGATCGACTTCGGAGCCATGTTCGCCGGCGATCCGGCGTGGGACCTCGCGGCCGCATGGGTCATCCTTCCCGCGGGCGCCGCCTCACGGTTCTTCGACGTGTACGCGCACGCGGACAAGGACAAGGCGACGATCCGGCGCGCCCGCGGACTGGCCGCTCTGAAAAGCCTGTTCCTCATGCTGATGGGCCAGAACGGGGACCGGGGCCTGCCTGGCGGCAAGCCGACATGGGGACCCGCCGGCCGGGCAGCGCTCGATCGTGTTCTTCAGAGCTGGTACTCATCCCCACCCTGGCCGTGACCCTGCTCGCTTCCACGGTCAAGCCGGCCCGTCACGACTGCACCGCTCGATGGTGAGCAATTGGGCCTACTTTCGATGATCCCGCCAGGACGGCACATCCCGTGGCTGCTCCTGTGGATGCATGGCTTCTGCGACCAGGGCGGTGTAGTTGGCCCGTGAGCGTTCTGATCGGCCCGGGTGAGTGCTGGAGGTGGCCCAGGTCTGACGACGGGCTGGACTGATCCGACCGGCGTCGAATACGCCTCCATACTCAATGTGAGGCAGAAGGAGGATGCAATGGCACGGGTGCACGGAAAGCCGGTAGCAGCAGCGCACCCCCTGTTGACACGCGCTCTCACCCTGGAGTCCGGGAAAGCCTGGCAGCTCCTTGCTGCGCGCGAGTGGCGCCTGTCCTCGGCGGACGCCGAGGCAGTAGCGGCTGTCCTCGCCCGTCTCACCGCCCCGCTCCCGACCCGGCGGGGCGCAGCGCCACAGGCCCGAGCGACAGACCGAGACAGACTGCTCCAACGCATACTCCGGACTACCGTCCATCACCTCGACGCCGGTGCTGTCAGCCCGCCTGCCGCCGCCCTCCTGGCCGCCGTCGCCCGCGCCCTGCTGCCCTGGCACGCGGCACCGAATCCACCCATTGCGGCGGCGGCTCCGAGGTACGGCACCGTGCCGGGGACGACGGACCGCGCGGCGCCGCCGACCGAAGAGGGCGAAGCCTTGCTCCCCGACCTGGCCGCACTGTTCACCGCTCTCGCCGCGACGAGCATGCCCGGCGCCGTCCCGCTCACACCGCCGGTTGAGCCCTGGCAGGCCCGATACGTGGGTAGATTCCGCCGCCACACCAGACCCGCGCCGGGGGTATGGGCAGCAGAAACCGTCGGCTGCCCGGAGTGCGGAGGCAAGGACGGCCCGTGGACCGTGATCTGCGATTGGCGCCGGGCCACGTTGGGCTGCCCCTGTGGGGCGGTGAGTCACGAGCACCGCCTCGCCTTCTCCGAGATCTGCCTCGTACTGCCGGAGACCTGACTGAGCCTCAAAGCCGGTGCGTTACGCGGGTGGCGCCTTGCTCCGGACAACCGGGCGTCCGGCCGTCGTCGAGGCCGCCGGCCGCGCGACCCAAGGAGTGACACCTTGAGCACCGACTTGCCCGAACGGGCCAACTCCAGGCCCCCGCCGCACGCGCCCACCTCGCCCCAGAGACGGCGGGCCCGGAAGGAGACCGCCTTCTCGCGCTCCGCGGAGGGCTGCGGCTGCTCCTCGGGCAGGTCCTGGACGCCCACCCAAGGGCCGTCGTCGTTAACGAAGATCCCTGTCCTCACTGCGTTCGGCCCCATGACCGCACCGCGTGCTCCCGGCCGGCCGTCGACCGCACTTCGCCATTGTCGGTCGCGGGGATGTCGTCGTGTATGCAATCTGTCACTGCCCCGTCGGGCTCGGGCTCGCCGTGCCCGACAGACCTGGCCGCGAAGCACGGCTACGAGCCCGCGAGCCGGCCCGGTACACCGCGCACCGGGAGGGGATGACTCGGGGACGGTGTGCCCGGCCGCGGGACGGTCCGGTGGAACACATCGTGCGGACGTCACCTTGACACCCAGCGGATAGTCCTTCTGCCCGGCCGAATCCGACAGCTTGGCCTGTAGCTTTTCCCCGCCGTCTTCGATCTCGACGCGCCGAAGATCGTCACATCTGAAACGGTCACGACGAAGCGGCCGAACTGCACTTCGGGAGTGAGGTCACCCCAGTCACCCCACCACCGGTGACGCCATCGGATTTCACTCGCTGTATGGCATGTGATGTGCGCTACAGCGGGCATGTTGTCGGGATCCTTCCAGCGGGCTGGCGTGATCATGGCGGCATGACCCATATGAGCCGCCGCACAGTGCTGACCTCCGCTCTTGCGACCGCCGCCGCGGGAACGACCCTGGTCACCGGAGTCGGGGTGACGGCGGCGCATGCCGCCGGCGAGGACGACTTCTACAACTCGAACACCGACCTCTACACCCAACTGGCCGGGCAGGAGGGTACGGACTTCGGCCGTCGCTACAAGCGGCACCAGATGCTCGACAGTGATTCCTCCGGGAAATCACCGTTCCATCGCACGACCATCATGGCCCTGCACGGCGGTGGTATCGAGATCGGCACCTCCGAACTCTGCCTGGGCATAGCCGGTTACGACCCGAAAGACCTGTCGGTCTGGACCCCGGACGGCGGGCATGTCCACGACTACTGGATGTTCGAGGGCCTCCTGTCCACGGGCAACAGCAAGCTGCACGTCACTTCGAAGAACTGCGACGATCACGTCGCCCGCTCCATGGCCGCGAGCAGCCTCAACGTCCTGAGCCTGCACGGCTGCAAGGAAGAGCAGGCGGGCGCCACCATGTCCGTGGTGGTCGGCGGACTCAACGCCGACTTCAAGACGTATCTGCACGACGAACTGCGGGCTGCCGGTTTCAACACCATAGACGGATCCACCAAGCCGGACCTCGCGGGCGTCAACACGACCAACCCCTGCAACCTGACCATGCTGGGCAAAGGCGGGCAGCTGGAGATCACCACCGACCTGCGCCAGAGCCTGTTCGGTGACTACAGCAGCCGTCCCGCGCGCGCCAGGACCGCGACCTCCGACGCCGACTTCGTCCGCTTCACCGGTGCCTGCCGCAGGGCGATAGCCCGCCTCGAGGCACAGGCCGACCAGCAGATCCTCTGACCTCGACCTACCTGGAGCTGCCGAAAAAGCGGTCTCCTCCTCCTTGCCGCCGTCTGCACGGGCAAGTGCATGCTCGCTCGCTCGCCATGATGCGGTGTCGTTCGGGGCCGGCTGGAGCGGTCGGTGAGGCCACGTTCGCCTTCGGGCTCGCCAGCGGCGGATCCGTTTATGGACGGTGGCGCGGAAGATGCCCATTTCGGCGGCCACAAGGGCGACTGCGCGGCCAGAGCAGACACGCTTGACCAGCAACCGCCTGCCGTGAACGCTCAGACGGGCATTGCGGTGCAACGCGAAGACCTCCGTGCGGTGCAGTCCTGGACAGCTCCCCGCCCCGGAGGTCTTCGCCATAATTCGAGCCCCGCCACCGTCAACAACGCTCGTGATCAATACACCTAGCCGCAGGTGAGGTGCTGGGGCGGATCGGCGTCGGCTGCCCGCCCCAGGGACAGCGATGCGCAAACGCAGCCGGAGGCCCGATCTTGTGTCGCCGTTCGCAGTGGACTTCTTCGCGTACCCGCTCAGATCGGTCAACGGCGCACCCGATAGCGCAGGTGAAGCACCCGGTTGCCCTGAATCACCACGTCAGGATCCTCCAACAGGTGCTGCGCGTCGACCGACCCGAAGTAGCGCTTGCCGGACCCGAACACGACGGGTACGACGTCCATGCGCACCTCGTCGACCAGGCCCGCGGCAAGCACCTGGCCACCGACGTCACCAGCGGCGACCTCGACGATTCGGTCACCCGCTAGCTCCTGCGCCTTGGCCACGGCTGCCTCGACGCCGTCGACGAAGTGAAACGGCGCCTCGGGGTCCCAGCCCTCGGGCTCCGGCCGGTGCGTCACGACGACCACGTGGTCGATCCCGCTCGGAGGCTTCCCGTCCCAGCCGTCCGTCAGGTCGAAGACGTGGCGGCCGGCGATTGTCACCCCGATCTGGTCCCAGTACGGCCGGGTGTAGTCGTAGGACGTCTGTGACACCTTCAACGCGCCGCTCTCGTCCAACGGGACGTCACCGCTGGACAACCAGTCGAACAGCGGTCCGGGCTGGTCGTTCTCGTCCGCGACGAAGCCGTCCACCGACACCGAGGCGTACATGACCACCTTGCCCACGGGGCTCTCCTCTGCTTTGGGGTGCCCCCAAATTAGCGTGTCGTGAGCTGTCGCTCTTGTAAGAAATCAATCGGCCGGCAGCGGCCAGCTGTCCAATACGTGGCCTGGATGTTCGCGCAGGAACCGCCGCCGGATTTCGACGTACCGGGTCGGCGTGAGCCCGGTGAAGGCCCGGAACTCGTGGCCGAAGTGGGCCTGGTCGAAGTAGCCTGCGCCAGCGGCGAGGTCGGCCCAGTCGATCGGTCCGGCGGGGTTGATCGAGAGCACGGTGGCGGCGAAGCGGTAGCTGCGGGCCAGCCGCTTCGGCGTGACGCCGATGAGCTCCTTGAACCGCTGTGCCAGATGAGTGCTGCTGACACCGGCTGCCACGCTCAGGTCGCCGATCGCCACCGCCCCGCTGGTCGCCGCGATGACGCTGCTCGTATGGCGGACCAACCCCAGGCCGGCGGTCTCGCACAGTCCTCGCATCAGCTCCTCCTCGAGCAGCGTCGGCATCTCGTGCGGTCCGTCCGCCGTGGCCAGCCGGTCTCGCAGCTCAGCAACCGTGGAGGGCTTCGCCCCCTCGGGCAGCGGCCAGGACCACACGATGTCCAACGGCTCCGCCATCTTCGCCAGCATCAGCCGGCCGCCCCGGAAACGGAACCCGCTGGTCGTGTACTCCGCCGACCTCCGCGACCTGTTCCGCGACTTGAAACGCGGATACCTCGCCCGCTTGCCGAAAAAGTGGGTGAACGCGGTCTGCAAATGCCGCAGCGTCTACTGCAACGGCACCGACGACACATCATTCAGGAACGCCAACTCCTCGGTCTGCTTCCACGCCGTCAACATCGCCGAAGTCTGGCCGTAGTTGACCCGCTCCCGCCGCGCCCACGCCTGCGTCCGGGCGGCGAGCGCCAGGTTGTAGACCTTCCGCACCCACCCGAACGTTCGCGACAACTCCACTGCCTGCGCATCACTGGGATAGAAGCGGTACCTGAACGCCCGCTTCACATGAGTCGCGGCCCCGCCCACAAACCAACCAGACGGCAAGTCAACATCAAACCTGCGGGTCAGGGCACTGCGATCTGCCTGGCGGCGAATCCCGCTCCATGCCCTGCTCCGTAGGATTTCGTTTCCTCCCCCGGCTAAAGCCGAGGGTATCCACGAAGGGATTCCGATGAAGCTGCCCGCGTACTGGATGACGCGTCCCGCTCCACCTCCGGACCGCAGAACGTCGGCATCCTTCGACCGACTGCTGGAGCAAGCGCTCGCGAACGGTCCCGATGAGCCCATCGACTACCGGCTCGAGGCGCCGAAATGGCAGTTCCTCTGCCATGCCGCAGACCGCGGCAGACTGCTGTTGCACGGCTCGGGCAACCCGGCGATCAGCCGCTTCGAACCCCGGCAGCCGGACGACAGAAGCGAGTTCGGCAACCGGCGCGCGGTCTTCGCCGCCGGCGACGGCCTCTGGCCGATGTACTACGCGATCCTGGACCGGGACCGCCACCCGATGTCGTTGCTCAATGGCTGCGCCCGCATCGCCAACGGCAGCGAGCGGCTCGGCGAGCCGCAGTACTACTTCTCCATCAGCGCGCAGGCGCTGAAGCAGCAGCCCTGGCGTCCCGGCACGGTTTACCTGCTGGCCGCCGGCACCTTCGAGTTACAGCCGCGGATGCTGGTCGGCGATGTCTCGGTGCAGCCGGCCCAATGGGCAAGTCCCGTACCAGTGACCCCTGTCGCCAAACTAGCCGTGCAGCCGGAGGACTTCCCGTTCCTGGACCAGATCCGCGGCCATGACGATGAGCGGGTCTGGACCCGTGCCGCCGCGGACCCGGATGGCTTCCCCTGGCATGAGAAGGCGTGACGCATGCGTCGCGTCGCGGCGCCGCTTAGCGGTGAGATGGCGTCCGACGACATCCGGCAGGCAGACCATCGCTGACTTCGCGGCCGCCGCCCGGCGTGCCGTCGCCGGCGACCCGGAGTGTGTCCGGCCCATGCGTGGTGCTCCGCATGAGATTGACCTTGCTTCAGGCCACGGTCTCCAGCGGGGTCGAGTAGGGCCCGTTCGACGTCGCTGGTGTCGGAGGGGCGGCGGTAGCGGGCCGGCAGAACACGGTCCGCATACTGCGGGCGCTGTACGAACGGCTGGACGGGCTCCAGGACACCGCGCCCGCATGGAGGCGACCACCAGCATCTCGCCCTGAGCGTCGCCCGGCGCCGCACCCCTCTCGGCTCCGGGCGACCACCGCGAAGCCCCCGGCGGCCCGCTCTGCAGCAGCGGTCGTCGGGGGCTTCTCATTGACTGCCGGGTCAGCTTCCGGTTGTGCAGCAAACGGACATCCGCACCGCGCCGACCTGCGTTTTTAGGTCAGAAGGCAAGGACCTGGCTGGGCATGCGCCTGTCAGACCATGCTGTGCGGAAGTGAGGGTGGGGGGGCACACCGCTCCTCCGAAGCCCGCTGCTGAGGAGAATCCATGAAGCGCATCCGCAATGCCGCCGTGTCGACCGCCTTGACCGCGATCGTGATAGCCGGCGGCACCGTACTGGCGGCCAGCCCGGCCTCCGCCGCGCCGGCCCGCGACGTGGCCGCGTCCGGACCTGTCAATGCGTCCGCCTATTACTGCGGCTACGACAACCGTGTGACACCGCCCACCATCCGCTACGGCAGCTCCGGCAACACGGTCCGCGAGGCCCAGTGTTTGCTCATCTCGCTCGGCTACTCCGTCGGCTCGTCCGGGATCGACGGCCAATTCGGTCCCGCCACCCGGTCCGCCGTCTACGCCCTGCAGGCCGACTACGGGCTCTCGTACGACGGCATCGTCGGCCCCCAGACCTGGAACTGCCTGCGCAACTGCTGATCGCCGCGCGGCGAGCCGCCCCGGTCCCCCGGGGCGGCTTCCCCCGTTCCGCACCACCTTGGAAGGAAGCGCTTATGCCATCCCTACGCTCGATTGCGGTGGCCGCGGCAGCCGCCGCCCTGACCGCCGGTCTCGGCACGCCGGCCGCCGCCCTCACCGCCGCCCCCGACGCCGCGCCCGCCGACGTCCGGCCGGCCGCCTGGTACTGCGGCTACGACAACCGTCCCACGCCACCGTCCGTAAGCCCCGGCAGCACCGGCAACACGGTCCGGGAACTGCAGTGCCTGCTGACCCAGTGCGCCTACTACACGGGTCCCATCAACGGCGTCTTCGACAGGGCGACAGCGGTCGCCCTCCGCGCCTTCCAGAACGACCACGGCATCCCCTACGACGGTGTCGTCGGCCCCCAGACCTGGACCGCGCTGCGCACCTGCGACGTGGCCTAGGCATCAGGAGCCGGACGCCCTGAGCAGCGCCGATCCCAGCGGGGTCGGGGTGTGCACCACGGTGTTGCCCCGACGCGTCGACGTGGTCAGGCCCGCCGCCCGCAGCGTCGTGGCGTGCAGACTCGCCGTGGGCGCGGTGACCCCAGTGCGGCGGGCCAGTTCACCTGTGGTGCAGCTGTTTCCGATGGCCGTGAGGCACGCGGCCCTCGTCGGTCCCAGCAGATTCGCCAGCGCCCGGGCCCCGGGGGCGTGGTCGGGGCCGGCCCACCACTCCGGTCCCCGCTCGACCGGATACATCAGCACCGGCGGCAGCCCCGGGTGGACGACGGTCACGGGCCAGCGCCAGCAGAACGCGGAGGGCGCCAGCACCAGCCCCCGCCCGGCCAGTCGGATCTCTCGCTGCACCGGGTGGCGCACCTCAAGCACCGGTGCCTGCCACAGCATCGCCGGCCGCATCGCGGCCAGCAGCCCTTCGGTCCCGTGGTCGAGCACGGTGCGGGCCCGGGCGGCGCGTTCCGCGTCGACGAGTGACCGCACCCGCGGCCAGAAGGGGGCGATCGCCACGTGGTGGTACGCACGAAGTGCCGCGCCGAGCCGCGCCAGCGCTGCCGGCTCACCCTCCGCCAACGGCCGCAGCCACGACGGCGCCCCCGGCAGCGCCGCCAGCTCTCGCCGCAGCCGAACGCGCGGCGTGCCGAGCACCGCCTCGATCCCCGCCTCCAGCCCCTGCCCCGCTCGCTGCGGAGTCAGGAAACCAGGGAGGTCGCCCGCCGGAGACACGAGATGGCGCAGCAGTCGCACATACCGCTGCGGCAGTTGACAGAGCCGGTCGCGGACCTGCGCCCGCCACGGGTCGAAGACAGCACCGCCCCAAGTGCCGCGGAGCAGCCTGATGCTCATCACGGTTTCCCATAGGGGGTCCGGTCCGCTCGCGAACCTGACCCGGCTGAGATCCTCATTGGTGATATGCACGCGCAGCATTGCATCCCCCGCAACACAGCTGTCCCCCGGCTTGCCGCGGCTCACTGTGCACTACGTTCGTCACGGCCAGGAAGCTCTTTTACGCCACACCTGTCGGCGTACGGGCTTCTTTCGCTCTGGCAAGAATTTCGTAGGCGGAGATCATCTGGGTGCGGCGGTCGCCGGTGCCGCGTAACGACGGCGTAGATGGGCGATGAGCATGACGCGGTGGCGGAGCAGGGAATCCCGGCGGGTCCCGCCATGGTGCGTTTCGGAGCTTGACGTCGGTGATGTGGCCTTCGTCGACACCGGAGTTGCAGGGGGTGGTGATGAGCGTACCCGGCGACTCTTTGGAGCGATATCGATAGAGTCCGAGGGACCGCTGGCCGATTCACGCGCCGACTCGGAGCATCCGTGCGCCAGCATGCGAGGGACCGGCTGAGGGGCGGACCACAGCACTGTGTTGCGCCCCCTCTCCGGCTAGATGATCATGATCTGCCAGGCCCGGGCGACCTCGCGTACGGCCCGCCGGTGTCACCCCGGCGGGATTCGGCGCACCGCGCTGGGCGACACCCGGTCCCCATCCCCGGGTTGATCCTGGCCCCACCACCCTCGTGACGTCGACCGCACCCTTTCGCCGTTCTCCTCGACGCGGCTTCCCGGCCCGTACGACCGTAGCCGTCCCGTTCCCCGCGCGGCCGCGCCCCTGCAAGCGGGTCGACCACGACCGCCTCGCCCGCCGCATGGTCCGGCGCCATGCGAAGGGATGACGGCGGCCGCCGTCGCGGCGGCCCTTGAGGACCCCCGCTTCGACGCGCACCAGGACTCCCGCCACGCGCCTTTGGCCGGCGACGAACGCGTCCGGGCGGAGATGGCGGAGCTCGCGGCGCAGGAGCGCATCGACCAGCTGCTCGCCGCCACGGCCCCGGGCACCGCCGGGTTCGTCGGGCATCGCTCAAGGTGCAGCCACGGCCTCGGCCTCGGCCAGCGGGGGCAGATGCAGGATGGTGCGGCTCAACGTGGCGCCCAAAGCCACGACCGCCATGACCGACGCGATCGACAGCAGAGCGGCCGTCACACCCCAGCGGTCCAGGATCAGTCCCGAGGCGAGCGGCCCGACCGGGGTCACCGCGCTGCCGATGAGGGCGAGGCTACTGATCACCCGGCCCTGCAAGTGGTCGGGCGTGATGGTTATCTGGTAGGTGTACAAGATCGCGTTGGCCGCCGGAGCCAGGAAGAACGCCACGGCCAGCAGCGGCCCGATGGCCCAGGCAGTGGGATGGACTGCCATGGCGGGGATAGCCGCGGCCGCCACCCAGAACATCGCCAGGACGACCGACGCCGGGTTGCGCCGCTGCAGCCGGGGGGCGGCCAGCGCGCCCAGTAGTCCCCCGGCGCCGGAGATCGCCATCATCACGCCGACGTCGGCCGGTGCCGCGCCGCTCTGCCGGGCGGCGACGATCACGGTGAAGGTCAGCGCGGAGAACACCAGGCTGAAGCCCGCGGCCGTCACCAGCAAAACGCGCAGGAACCGCTGCCGCCAGGTCCACCGCAGGCCCTCGGTGATGTCGCGCAGCAGAGTGCCCGACCGGTCCGCGACCGGGACGGCGGGCGTCGGGGATTTGATGGCGAGGACCGCGGCGAAGGACAGCAGGTAGGCCGTGAGCTCTCCGGCAAGGGGGACTGTTCTCCCCAGGTTGAACAGCAGGCCGCCCAGCGGAGGGCCGGCGATCGAGGCTCCGTACTGACGGGCTTCGTTGTGCGCGAGGGCCTGAGGCAGGTGTTCAGCGGGAACCACGCGCCGTAGCATCGCCGTCTCCGCCGGCTGGAAGAACACGCCGCAGGCACCGCTGATCACAGCCGCGGCGAGCAGCATCCGCCAGTCGAGCAACCTGAGCAGCGAACCGGCGACGGTGGCGGCGAGCAGAGCGGCTCGCATGAGATCGCAGCTGAGCATCGTGCGCCGCCGATCCCACCGGTCGACCAGGGCGCCCGCCGGCAGGCGCAGCGCGATGCCGGCGGTCATTGCGGCGGATCCGATCAGCCCGGCATGGACGGCTGAACCGGTCAGTTCCAGCGCCAGCAGAGGGTAAGCAACGGAGGCGACCTGGGAACCCAGCGTCGAGGCCAAGGCGGCGCTCCAGAGGAGGACGAAGTCGCGGTTGCGGCGCAGTGGCTCAGCCATGATCGCGATTATGTACAATCTTTAAAGAAGGTACAACTAAGAGTGGTGGAGGAACTGCCGTCCTGTGCAGACATCGATGCCGACGCAGTGCCCTTCACCGAGGCGCGCCCAGCTGCCGAGCTGATGGGGCGGATGGCGTCCGGCGGCGAGCGGACCCTGCTCAGCCGCCATGGCAAGCCGGTGGTCGCTCCGGTGTCGATCGCCGATCTGCAAGCGCTTCAAGCGACGTCCAAAGGGCGGCGCTGAGCAGGTCATCACCCTGGGGCGGTCGTCGTTCGTCCGTGCCGGGCCGCCCCCTGCTCCGGCCGTGCCGTTTGGACATCGCGGCCCAGGATGTCCGCCGGACGACGCCTCCTGCTGCATCTCCCCTGAATGTGACGCAGCAGGACGTTGGTTCCACGAAGTCCTCGAACGTGAGCTGCTGCTGGACGGTGCCGAGGTGTTCCGGCGGATGGTCGAAGGTGACGCGGTAGTCGCTGCCGGAAAGGTCGACTGATCGGCGGCTTCCCGCCGAGGGCGGTGTGCGGGCGCTCGCGACATCGTGAAGGTCTCGCTCGCCGACAAGGATGGCAAGCAGATCGGCACCTCCAGCGCCGCGACCACGACCGTGCCGCGCGGGGTGAGTGCCGAGGAGCGAATCGTGCCGGGGCGAAGGATATGAGCGGTGGCGGCACCGCTGACACCAGCACGGCCACGGTAACCGGGCTGGACCGGGTGCCCACGCCGTAACGGTCGAGACAGTCACCGCTCCCGGACTGCGTAGGTCAGGTGGGTCACCCGCTGCGTCGGCTCCGCGCGGACCGGCTCCAGGGCCACGCGACCCGCGTCCACGCCCTCGAACAGGCGGATTCCGCTGCCGAAGAGCACGGGTGAGAGCGCGATCGAGAACTCGTCGACCAGGCCGGCGTTCACGTACTCCAGGATCGTTGCGCCGCCGCCCGCGATGCGGACGTCTCGGTCGCCGGCGGCCTCGCGGGCCTGGTCGAGCGCGGTCTCGATGCCGTCGTTGACGAAGTGGAAAGTGGTCCCACCCGGCCGCTCCCACGGGTCACGCTTCTCGTGCGTCATGACGAAGACCGGCGTGTGGAACGGTGCCTCCTCCGGCCACGCCCGCTCGCCGAGGTCGAACATGCGCTTGCCCATGACACTCGCGCCGGTGCGCTCGAACGTCTGCCGCGCGACGTCGTTGTCGCGCCCTTCCTCGCCGCCCTCGCCGAGCTTCAGGTTCTCCCGGAAGAACCGCTGCGGGAATATCCACTGCTGCAGTTCCATCCACTGCGCCGCCCAGCGCTGGAGCTGCGGGTCGTCCTGCCGCTCAGGCGAGATGATCCCCTCCAGCGACTCCGGCGCGATGAACCCGTCCAGCGACATCGACACGCTGAAGAACACCTTCCCGGCCATTAGCCCTCAACGCCCTTCCGAAGGGTCTCGGTGACGTAGGCAGCCAGGTTGCTCAGGGTCTGCCGGCCGCCCTCGATCGCGTGGTACTTCTCGACCGCCTCGTCGCGCAGTTCCTTGGTGGGGAACACCGTGCGCATCTCGATCCGCGTCGCCGCCCCGTCGGGCGCGAACGTGAGGACCGACTCGAAGGCGTTCGGGTCGTCGCGGGACTCACCGTGCAGCAGCGCGATCCCTTCCGGCGGGACGATCTCGGTCCAGGAGATCCACTCCTGGTAGTCCGTCCCGTCCGGCCCGTGCATCACGAAGTCCCACACCCCGCCGACGCGGAACTCGAAGGACCGCGTGGTGGTGGTGAACCCCTCCGGCCCCCACCACCGCGACAGGTGCCGCACCTCGGTGAACGCCTCGAACACCAGCTCCCGTGGGGCCTCGATGACCCGGGAGATCACGATCTCGCGATCGGCCGTCGGGGACTGCGCCGACGCTCCTCGTTCCGTCGCGCTCATCAGCTACTCCTCCTGCCTTGCTTGCTTGAGGTCCTGCACATACGCGTCCAGCCGGTCGAAGCTCTCGTTCCAGAACCGCTCGAACCCGCCGGCCCACTCGTGAACCGGTCGCAGCCCGCGGGCGTCAAGGCCGTACAGGCGCTGCTTGCCTGCCTTGCGGTCTCGCACCAGCCCGACCTCCCGAAGCACCCGCAGGTGTTTGGACGCCCCCGGCTGGGTCATCCCCAGCTCCTGGGCCAACTCGGTCACCGGCCGCTCACCCGCCCGCAGCAGCACCAGGATCTCCCGGCGCTGCGGCTCGGCGATCGCGTTGAAAACGTCCGACGTCGTCGCTGCTCGTGCCATGACAGTCATCGTATGCCCATATCGGCATGCGTCAAGCCGAGAGGAATCAAGCGGGCCTTACCGGATGACGATTGCAATCCTTGTCAGCGGCTGCGGGAAACACGCGCCGTGCCGTGATGCTCTGACTTGCCGACGTCCAGGGCGCAGAAGACATCGATCAACGTGAAGTCGTTGCTGGTCACCGGGCTTTCCCTCCCCTCCCGGGACGACCGGTGGCCTGCCAGGGATCATCAAGGACAGGGGCAAGGAGTCATACCGGCCCCGATGGCCACGAACCCGAACCGGGCTCTACGACGAAGGTAATGGGCTCTTTTCCAGCGGTCGTGGACGCGAGGGTCAGCCGGGCCAGGTGCCTGTGAGGCGGCGGGTGGCGGTGGCGCCGCCGCGGTCGACGGCCGCTTTGACGCCGGCGAAGATCGCGCCCTGCAGGACGGCTGCCGACACCACCTCGCGCCAGGTGCGGTGCTCGTCAGTGGCGTCGGGGGCGTCGGGGGCGTCCTCATCGTGCCCGAGCTTCTTCCAGATCTGCTTGAACAATCCGCCGGCCAGGACGCCGCTGAGGGCGCCCATGGCTACGCCGACCGGCTTGTAGACGATCTTCGAGGCTTTCATCGGTGCCTCCTGGAACGGCGGATGAGCAGTACCGCGATCAGTGCGCCGACGGCGAGCAGCGGGGTGCGCTTGTCCCGCGCCGCTTGCATGCCCTGGCCGGCCTTCTCGCGTACCGGTTCCGGCGCCTTGTCCCGGGCCAGTTCCGCGACGTGCACGGCCTGGCCGCGGACCTGCTCGGTGGCCGCGGCGGCCTTGGTACGCACCGGCTCGGGGGTCCTTTCCTGTACCGCGTGGGCCGCGTGCGTGGCCCTGTCCCTCAGCTGGGTCCTGATCTGGGTGGTCTTCTCGGTGACCTGCTGTTTTACGGCCGTCGTCTTCTCCTGGGCCCGGGTCTTGACGTCGCTCTTCGCCGCGAGCGCCTCGACGGTCTCGCCGAGTTCCTCGCGGGTCGCCTCCACCCGCTCCCGCAGTTCCTCAGGGGAAGGGGTTGCCTCATCGCCCGGGTGCGGCTTGTCCTTGGTCATCGCTGCGCCCTCTCCTTGATCTCGGCCGCATCGGCCTTGACTCTGTCCACGGTCCGCTGGGGCGTCGGTGGGGACGCCTTGCTGACTTGCTGCTTGCCGAGCGCCGCCATCAGCGCGGTGACGGCGGCCAGGACGCCGGTGACGATCAGTGCCGCCACCCACACATCCATGGCCAGCGACAGCGCGGCGATCACGGTGGCCACCAAAGCCTGCAGGGTGAGCAAACCCATCAGGCCGGCGCCGCCGAACAGGCCACCGCCCTTGCCGAACCGCTTGCCCTTCTCGGTCATCTCCGCCTGCGCCAGCCGCATCTCGTCACGGACCAGCTGCGACAGCTGCTGTGAGGCACGCTGGACCAGGTCGCCCACCGGTTCCTGCGCTCCGGCATCGGTGCGGTGGGAGCTGTCTGCTGTCATGGGTGCTCACCTGCCCTTCGGCGGCGTGTGTGGCAGGCCCGGCGGACTTCGTTCGCCCTCGCGCGGCCATGGCCTGCCTGGTGGTCGGACCGGCTGTCCGAGTACCCCCACGTCAGCGCATCACCGCCCGTCAGAACACATGTCGCCCCCGCAGGCGCCGTGCGCCGCGTACCAGGGCGGCCGCGGACAGCCCGATCGCGCCCCCGGCGCCACGTCGGAGAGGTAGCGAGCACCGCTGTGCACCCGCTCGGCGGCCACCGTCACCGCCGACACCGCACAGGCGGCACCGGCTGCCGGCCACACCTGCGCGACGGCACCCGCGAAAACGAAGGCCGCGGCGGTGTGCCCGGAAGGGGTGGTAAAGCTGTCCGGGCGCTCCTGAAGTTCCTCCACCGGAACCCATTCCCGTGGTGGGCGGCGCCGCCGGTACAGCTTCTTGGCAACCGGATTCGACAGCACCTGGGCCACCGTCATGGCAGCCACCCCGCGGCTGCAGCCGTACGGCCGCGCCACCCACCGAAAAAGGCGGCCATCGCTAGGCAGCCATCGCTAGGCGGCCAACGCTGTGGCCGTCGCCCCACCACAGCTCGGTGTGCTCGGCCGCTTCCTGTACCGCGGGCGCGAGCCGCCGCGCCCAGAGCGGTCCCGTCCGCATGCTGCCATGGTCGACAGGCTCGCGGTCTTCCTGGGGTGGATGCACCATCACGGTCTCCGGCGGCTCTGCACCCAGGACCACCTCCGACTGCCCGGAGGTCTGCATCATCCCGGAGCTCGCTCTCTCAGGTGACTCCCGAACGGACCTGCCAGGCGGGAGGCAGCCGTGCCGCCCCTGAGACGGGGGCAGACATATCACCCGAAAACTGGCAGGCTGTGAGACCGTCACTCACCACGCTGAGGACCTCACCGCATGGCTCACGAAGCCCCGCCCATCCCTTCGGCCCCAACTCCTCGCCCCGACCTTGCCCTGGCTCAGGACTGCAGGTACTGCCATGAGTGGGGCACCGTCGTCACGCCCGCGGGCCACCACGAGCTGTGCCCGGCCTGCCAGCACCGCACCAGCGAAGTCATCGACACACGGCCGCCTGAAGAACCGGTCGACCGCGCGTCCGCTCACCCGTAAGTCGCCGGCGCGCAGAGCGGCGTCCACGTCGCCCGCCTGAACCGCGGCCACGAATCGCTCGTTGGCCGAGCGCTTCATGGCCACCACCGCCTACCGTCTGCTGCCCGCCGGACGGCCCCGCCTCACTTCAGGTGCCGGTGCTGGAACCGGTACCCGTCCTCCGTCCTCCAGCTCCACGGGGTGCCGTTGAGCCCGCCCAGATTGGCGTGCAGTTGGGGTTCAGCGACCGAGGTTCAGCGCGTTTGATCCGGCGCCGCTTCCGGGCTCCGACCGAACCGCCGCCCGATCTCCTCTTGCCTGTTCTATGCAATACCCCATAAGTTACCGACAGGTAGCTCGCTTGGCGGGCCACGTTGTCGTCGGAGGGGTGGCGGGCGGGTGAGCCCTCGCAGGAGTGACAGCCGTGACCGCATGATCCTCAGTGCCGCTGCCCTGCTGCGTGAATACGGGGCGAGCGCGACCAGCATCGACCGGGTGCTCGCGTACAGCGGAGCCCCTCGCGGCTCGGTGGACCACCACTTCCCCGGCGGGCGGACGGAGCTCATCGACGAGGCGGTGGCACTCGCCGGGGACTTCATCGCGGGCCTCATCGACGCCGCCGTACAGGCGGACGATCCGGTGCAGGCCGTCGACGCGTTCTTCGCGCTGTGGCGCGACCGACTCGTGGAGAGCGGCTTCAGGGCCGGCTGCCCGATCGTGGCGGTGGCCGTCGAGACCAACGACGACGCACCCCAGCTTGCACGCTCCGCCGCCGCCGTCTTCGCCCGCTGGCAGGAAGCTCTCGCGGCCCTCTTCGTCCGGCACGGCCTCACCGAGGAACGCAGCCGCCGGCTCGGCGCCTTCATCATCGCCGCGGTCGAAGGCGCGGTCATCATGTGCCGGGCCGAACAGAGCACCACCCCGATCGAGGCAGCCGCCGCCGAGATCCACGACCTGCTCCTCCACGCCCTGCGCGACCGCCCCGGTGCCCGACCCGAGCCCCGGCCGTAACCCGCAGCCACGTGAACCAGTCAGCTCAGCCCGAAGGAGTCGTCATGCCCTCGCTCGACCGCCACGACAACGTCTTCGTCCTCGACCTCGGAGACGGAGAGAACCGCTTCCACCCCGACTGGCTCACCGCCGTCAGTGCCGCGCTCGACGAGGTGGAGAAGGCGGAAGGCCCCCGCGCCCTGGTCACCGCCGCCACCGGCAAGTTCTATTCCAACGGGCTCGACCTGGACTGGCTGTTCGCCCACGCCGACCAGCACCAGGACTACGTCGTCTCCGTCCATGAGCTGTTCGCGCGGATGCTGTCGCTGCCGGTCATCACGGTGGCCGCCCTGCAGGGGCACACCTTCGCCGCCGGCGCGATGTTCTCCCTCGCCCACGACTTCCGCGTGATGCGCGCCGACCGCGGCTACTGGTGCCTGCCCGAAGCGGACATCAACATCCCCTTCACCCCCGGCATGGCCGCCCTCATCCAGTCCCGGCTGGCCCCGCAGACCGCCCACGCGGCCATGGTCACCGCCCGCCGCTACGGCGGCTCCGACGCCGCGGCCGCCGGCATCGTCGACCAGGCAGTCACCGAAGACGCCGTGCGCTCCGCTGCCATCGAGATCGCCCAGGCGCAGGTGAACAAGGCCGGCGACACCCTGGGCACCATCAAGGCCCGCATGTACGCCCTCGCCCTGGCCACCCTGCGCGACACCACCAACCCACTCGGCTGAGCCAGGACCTCACCTACCTCAACAAGCCGCGCACCTCGGGCACTTCCCCGGGGTGCGGGGTGTCCCGGCTGCCCACCGCATGAGCAGACAGGGCCGACATAATCCGTTGACGGGGGCGCCGCCCCGCCCGACGATCAGGCGCATGTCCGCCGCCCTGGCGCCTCTGCGCCACCGCCCGTTCCGTCACCTCTTCATCGGTACGACGGCCAACCTGCTCGGCAACGGAATGGCGCCGATCGCCCTGGCCTTCGCCGTGCTCGACGCCACTGGCTCGGTCGGCTCCCTCGGGTTGGTGGTCGGTGCCCACTCCCTCACCAGCATCCTCTTCCTGCTGTACGGCGGAGTGTTGGCGGACCGGCTGCCGCGCGGCCCGCTGCTGGTCGGCAGCAGCGTGGTCAGCGCCGCGAGCCAGGCGGTGGTCGCCACCCTGGTCCTCACCCACAGCGCCGCCATCCCCCTGCTCATGGTGCTCGCCGCGGTCAACGGGGCGTCAAGTTCCTGCTACCAGCCCGCCGCCCAGGCCCTGCTGCCCCAAACCGTGCCGGTCGAGTCCCGCCGCGCCGCCCTCGCGCTCTCCCGGATCGCTGGCAGCAGCGCGATGATCGTGGGCGCCTCGCTGGGCGGCGTACTGGTCTCCGCGGTCGGCCCCGGCTGGGGCCTGGCCGTCGACGCGCTCAGCTTCGGGCTCGCCGCCGCGTCCTTCGCGCTGGTCCGCGTCCAGGTGGCGCCGCCCGGGCCCAGCCCCGGCCTGGTGCATGAACTGCGCGTCGGCTGGCAGGAGTTCACCTCCCGCAGCTGGGTGTGGGTGATCGTGGCGGCCTTCTGCTTCCTCAACGCCGGCATCACCGCCTCGTTCACCGTCCTCGGCCCGGCCGTCGCCGACACGACCGGGATCGGCCGCACCGGCTGGGGCCTGGCCGTCGCCGCGTCCTCGCTCGGCGCGGTCGCCGGCGGCGTACTCTCGCTGAGATGGCGGCCCCGGCGCGCGATCCTGGTCGGCTGCGCGCTGATGGGCCTGACGGCGATGACCCCGCTGCTGCTCGCGCTCGCCCCGTATACCTGGGTGCTGGTCGTGGCCAACTTCGTGGCGGGCGTGGGCGTCGAGCAGGCCGGCGTCGCCTGGTACTCGACGCTCAACGAGCAGATCCCCGAGGACCGACTCGCCCGCGTCTACGCCTACGACGACCTCGGCTCCTACCTCGCGCTCCCACTCGCCCAGTTCGCCGCCGGACCCGCCGTACTCGTCCTCGGCCTCCATGCCACCCTCTACGCTGCCGCCGCGCTCATCCTCCTCGCCACCCTCGCCATGGTCGCCACTCCCTCCATCCGCGCGCTGGCTCCGAAGACCGCAGAACCGCTGCCCGCCCCGGAAGATCCGGCGCCTGGCGTCACCGCCGGAGCAGCTGGCCATGGCAGCCCGCCCCAACCGCCCTGACGACAGGTTCAAAGAGCCTCATCAGCGTCCTTCTCTGTTGACCAGATCCACGACGCTGCGGGCACGCGCTCGGGTGGGAACTCCGGGTGCCTTCCAGCCTGAACCTGGCGAGGAGCAGGTCATATGGGTGTTCTCAACCTCACGCCGCAGGTCATGGCAGCTGCGTTGCTTGAGGGCGGGATTCGACGTTCCACGAGAGTGTTTCGGTAACGGCGATGCCGAACACGGCACATCCCTGGATGGGCGGCTCCGGCGCGGACAAGGGCCACAAGGTGAATCCTGTTCACGGTCCGTCAACCGCAGGCCGACACGGCGATCAGCCGTGAATGATGTTGAGGACGGAGGCAAGCTTTTCGGGCGCACTGATCATTGCCATGTGACCGGTGTCGAGATCGATGACGTCGGGCCGGAGCAGCGCGATGGATCGCTGCTGGAGTTCCTCGACGTAGCACTGGTCCCGCGTGAGGTGCACGTACGTCCGGGGGATCTCGCGTCTGTAGCCGCTCAGGTCCACGGTCTCGCTCAGCAGGGCGGCCGAATCGTCGGCAAGCCGGTCCAGGGTGGACGTGGCAGTCGCCTCGTCCATGTCGTTGCACAGCATTGCGGCGGCGCCCTCGCGGGTCTGGTGGTAGACGCCGTCGGCGATGGACTGCTTCACCAGACCCCGCACTTCGGGGTCGATCTGGTCAAGCACCCGGGATCTGTCCGGCGGCACCACGGCCGACACGAGGACGACGTGACGGATCCGGTCGGGTATGAGGTCCAGGACGCGCGGGATCGTGACCCCCGCGAAGGAGTGCCCGACCAGTACAACGTCCCGCAGGTCCCTTGCTTCGACATCCTCCCGGACCGCATCGGCGCAGTCCGCGAGAGTGACCGTGCCCAGGTCGACTTCGGCCCTGCTCCCGCGCCCCGGAAGATCGACTGCCAACGCTTCCGCACCGAGATGGGGAATCAGCTCGTCCCAGCAGTCCGCACCGAAGCTTGCACCGTGGATGAGAACAAACGCCATGGTCGACCTCCTCGTCAACGACTTTAACCGCACCTTAAGTGAATTCAGTTCTGTTGGGGAGCTTTACGGCAGAGCAAATGAGGGGCTGGGATGCCTCCGGCGAACCGGTCCGCGAGAAGCGCCGGCTGTGCGACGAAAGCACAGCCTTCCCCACCGAACTCACGACCGCCGCTTGACGAGTTAAGCGCCTGAGGTGTCTACGAACGGCCAAGGCGCCAGACGAGGCGATAGAGCGCCCTGGGCGGCTGCTCCACCCGCGTGCTGGAGGGGCAGAGCCAGGAACGAGGGCCAGCGGACGTCCACGTAGTCACCGGCGGCAGTCGTCCGCCGCCCAGCGACGAGGCCGGGGCTTGATCAATCGCCGATGTCCTCCACTCTGACGTCGCCGAAGCGGGCGAGTGCCCGCGGGCAGAAGCGTGAGCGGGAACGGCGAGAGCGCGGGGTGACCTTCGCCACATCGGAGGTCTTCCCCCGGGCCGGTGGTTTCATCCTGCACTTGTTCCCCGTCTGTTGCTCCTGGCGCACTGTTCCCGCACGATGGGCACGTGTCACCCGATCTCTGACACGACGTCAAATGAGCGCTCTGGAGCAGGAGTAGGCCGGAACGTCTTCGTCCGAGAGCGCGGCGACGGTTGCCGACAAAAACTCTCATGGGCCGTTTCAGCCTCTAGTCTGCTGTCAGACCCCCCACAGGGCCTTCCCCCGCGGCGTGGGCGGGACTCCCGCCCGTACCACCGAGAACAGGCGGCCGAGGGCATGCAACCACTGCACCCAGAAGATCCCGAGCAGCTAGGCCCCTACCGTCCGGTGGCCCGTCTTGGAGCAGGCGGGATGGGCCGGGTCTATCTGGCCACCTCGCCGGCCGGCCGCGCCGTCGCGGTCAAGGTCATCCGTCCCGAGATGGCCGAGGACAAGAACTTCCGGATCCGCTTCCGGCGTGAGGTGGCGGCCGCGGCGGCGGTCGGCGGCGCGTACACGGCGTCCGTGGTGGACGCCGCGCCGGACGACGAGACGCCATGGCTCGCCACCGCCTACGTACCTGGCCCCACCCTGGCCGAGGCGGTCGCCGCACACGGGCCGCTGCCGGTGGAGACGGTCCTCGCGCTGGGCGCGGGGATCGCCGAGGCGCTGATCGCGGTGCACGCCGAGGGGCTGGTGCACCGCGACCTCAAGCCGTCCAACGTGCTGCTCGCCGCGGACGGTCCGCGCGTCATCGACTTCGGCATCGTCCGGGCCCGGGACGGCTACCAACTCACCGGCTCCAGCGGTCTGTTCGGGTCGCTCGACTACGTCTGTCCCGAACAGGCCACCGGCCATCCGGTGGGACCGGAGGGAGACGTCTTCTGTCTCGGCTCGGTGCTGGCGTTCGCGGCGTCGGGACACGCACCGTTCAACGGGGCCGCCGCGGCCACGCTGCTCTACCAGGTGGTCCACGGTTCGGCCGATCTGACCCTGGTGCCCGAGCCACTGGACAAAATCATCAGCCTCTGTCACGCCAAGGACCCGTCCCTTCGTATCGACCCCGACCGGCTCTCTGCGGCCTGCGCGCCCGGCGGTGCCGAACAGGTGCTGACTGAGGGCTGGCTGCCCGCGCGGGTGGCCGCCATGGTCGACGAACGCCGGGCGGCCGCGACGGATCTCGACCGCCTCGCGCGGACCCTGGCACCCGCACGGCCCGCAGCCGACGCAGCCGACGCCGGGGCTCCCACCGCGTCCGCCCGATACGGGTCGGGCCGGACGCCGGTGGGGCCGTCGTCGCACGGGACCGACGGCGGAGTCGGCGCGGCG
Source organism: Streptomyces sp. NBC_01352 (assembly GCF_036237295.1). Taxonomy (NCBI): domain Bacteria; kingdom Bacillati; phylum Actinomycetota; class Actinomycetes; order Kitasatosporales; family Streptomycetaceae; genus Streptomyces; species Streptomyces sp. NBC_01352. The sequence goes on along the minus strand of NZ_CP108354.1, from coordinate 10,828,047 downwards.
GACCCGGACGGCGTCCTCCCGGCCGGAGACGCCGACAACCGCGCCGCCGATGGAACCGGAGCCACCGGTGGAGCGCCGCCCACCGCCGAGCCGCCGGAGCGTAAACCCCCGGCGGCCGCGGCCGACTCGGCGGAACCGGCGGAACCGGCGACGGAACGTTCCGCCGCAGCCGCACACCGCCGTGCTCCCGAACGCTCCCATGTCGGCCGGCGCACCCTCCTCGCCGTAACCGCGGGCACGGCCCTCGTCGGAGGCACGGCCCTCGTCGTGAGGGGAAGAACCGGCGGGCAGCCGGCGCGTCGGCCCGGTCCCGCCCCCGAGCCGACCTGGGTCTACCGCGGCGGCCCGCTGCTCCAGACCCCGGCCGTCTTCAACGACGGCACGGCCCTGCTGAAGAGCCGCCCGGGCAACATGATCTGCCTCGATCTGAGGAACGGATCCCAGCCCAAATGGGTCTACCAGGGCATCAGCCTCTCCCCCAGTCCCGTCCTGCTGGCCAACGACGCCGCGGTCGCCCTCGGCACCGGCGCGACTCTGATCGGCGTCGATCTGGCCGGCGGCGCCGAGAAGTTCACCCTCAACTTCGGCCAGGACTTCCAGTTCGACCAACTCCTCGGTGGATACGACGGCTATGTCGTCTCTGTCCTCGGCGCCAGGCTGGAACGCCGGTCAGAGGAGCAGGGCGTGGCGACATCCACCAGCGCGGTCTTCGGCGTCGACCTCAGGGCCCGCCGGGCCGTCGTCATACCGATCGACCCCGAGGACGTCGGAGTTCCCCTCAAGCCCGTCGTCACGTCCGACTACTTCGTCTACGCCGACGGGCTCCGCAATGTCGCGGCCCGCGGCACCCGCGATGGCGGTGGCCTGCGCTGGCGGTACCCGGTGGGCTACGACCTGCGGCCGGGTCTCGCGGTGCTCGGCGGAACCGTCTTCGCCATCGGCTCCGAGTTCATCGCCCTGGAGCTCGCCACCGGAAAGCTCCGCTGGAAGGCGAAGGCGGAACGCGGCATGTTCGCCTCCCTCGGGACGGGCGGCAACACGGTCTACGCCACTGGCACCGATCCCTACGGCGTTCACGCCTTCAACGCGGCGACCGGCGCCCGGCGCTGGTTCTGCGAGACCCCCCGCCTCAACGTCGACCACCCGATCGCGGTGGGGGCGCACGCCGTTTACGTGCCGGCCTTCGAGAACAGGAACGGCTTCTACGCGATCGACGCCGCCTCGGGCCGTCTGCTGTGGAACTTCACCGACGGCCGCGAGACCGGCGTCAACGACTGGCAGCTCTCCTGCGACGGAGCCGGACACCTCGTGGCCCAGCACTTCGACCGGACCTACGGACTGCCCGTCACCTGAGGACCGGGACCGGGACAGCCGGATCGCACCTGAACGGCTCGCCGCTCTCAGCACCGACACCTGGGCCAGAGACGAGGCAATGCCGGCCGGCCGATGAGGAGATCACTCGTGTACGGCGGCTGATCCGGCGCGTCCGCGCTGACCTTGACGACCTCTGCGACGACCACCGAACACAGATCCAGCAAGTCGTCACAGTGGTCTGCGGCAGCCGCCAGGTCGTCACGCTCGGCATGCCCCGTGTCACTGCGCCAGTGCTCAACCCGCGACCCGAAAGGCCCTCCGTGTGACCAGCCGGTTGACTGAAGGCAGAGGTGCGGACTCCGCCCGCTGCCGCGAAAGGCGCCTCTAATGCCCTCGATACGGCAGTGCGGGCGGGTGCAGACACAGCCGTGTCCGGCCTCGCTCGCGCCGCCCGGGTTGGCCGTACCTTCCTCTACCGCCACCGTGACCTGCTCGAACGCGTCCACGCCGCTGCCACTGCCCCGGCCGGGGGACGGGGCGATGACAGAAGGCAGCCGTGCCTCGCTGCAGACCGACCTGGCCAACGCCCTGCTGAGGGCGGCTCGTGCGGCCAATCGTGAGATGACCCGGTCGCTGAACCACTGCCCCGCTCGTTTGTCACCACACATGGTGTCCGTCAACGTGGCTGCAGGCAGACCGCCAACCACGGTTGAAGCCGCCGGAGTCGACGACTGCCAGGAAATACTCCAGCTCACGCACTTCCATCAGGCCCCCCATGCATCACGACGGCGCCGGTCGCCGCGCGTCACGTCACGCGAATGCCCTCGCGGTCTTCGAGGGCGCTGATGGCGGTGGCGGTGAGGCTGTGGGTGATGTGGCCTCGCATCAGCTGAGCGGCTTCGGCGGCGCGGCCGTCCACGATCAGGGAGACAAGTTGGTGGTGTTCCTGTAGGTCCCGGGTGCGGGGTTCGTCACCGGGCGGGAGTTCGAGGCCGAGGCGCCGGTAGCGATCGGACTTGTCCCACAGGTCGTCCAGGAGACGGATGAGGACGTCGTTGTGCGAGGCCCGGTACAGCGCCCGGTGGAAGGCGCGGTGGGCCGTGAGTGCCTCTTCCCCCCATTGGCGGGTGACGGGGAGGAGCTTGTCGACGGCGGCCTGCATGGTGGCGATGTCGTCGTCGGTCCGCCGCTGGGCGGCGAGTTCGGCGGCGGTCGGGTCCAGCGACAGGCGGACCTCGAAAAGCTGGCGGGCTTCGTTCGAGTTCATGACGGAGACCCGGACGTCGCGGTGGGTCTCGACGGTGACGAGTCCCTCGCTGCTGAGGCGGCGGATGGCCTCGCGCAGGGGCGTGATGCTCATGTTGAGGGACTCGGCGAGGTCGTACTGGGCGAGCCGTGACCCGGCAGGAAGCGTGCCGGCGAGGATCCGATCGCGGAGTTCCGCGTAGGCGAGGTCGCTCTTGCTCAAGAACAGGTTCGGTCCTGCCATGGCCCCCTGACCATTCCTTTCCGGAGCTTCCCCACCCCTTGACATCCCGCATCGGACCGGCTCAGCCTAACAGGCGTCACATCTTATAAGATATGAGAGAGGCTTCGCAGTGAAGATCACCAACGTCTACGAGGGCGTCGTTCCGATCAGCTCCTCGATCCGCAACGCCTGGATCGACTTCAGCTCCATGGACTGTTCGATCGTGGCGATCGAGAGCGACGTCATCCGGGACGGCAAGCCCGTGGTGGGCTACGGCTTCAACTCCAACGGCCGCTACAGCGCCGGAGAGATCCTGCGCCGCCGGGTCCTGCCCCGCCTCCTCGACGCCGAGCCCGGCAGCCTGCTCGACGAGCGGGGCGGCCTGGAGCACGCCAAGGCGTGGGACGTGATGATGACCAACGAGAAGCCCGGCGGGCACGGCGAGCGCTCGGTCGCGGTCGGCGTGGTGGACATGGCCCTGTTCGACCTGGCCTCCAAGATCGAGGGCAAGCCGCTGTACCGGTATCTGTCCGAGCGCTACGGCGACGGGCAGCCCGACGACTCCGTCTTCGTCTACGCCGCCGGCGGCTACTACGCCCCCGGCAAGACCCTCACCGACCTTCAGGACGAGATGCGCGGCTTCCTCGACCTGGGCTACGACGTCGTCAAGATGAAGATCGGCGGCGCCGACCTGGCGGAGGACCTGCGCCGTATCGAGGCCGTCATCGACGTCCTGGACGGCGACGGCTCCCGGCTGGCCGTCGACGTCAACGGCCGCTTCGACCTCGACACGGCCCTGGAGTACGGGCGGGCCATCGAGCCCTACGGGCTGTTCTGGTACGAGGAGATCGGCGACCCGCTCGACTACCACCTCAACGCCACCGTCGCCGAGCACTACACCGGCTCCATCGCCACCGGCGAGAACCTCTTCTCCCTCCAGGACGCCCGCAACCTGATCCGCTACGGCGGCCTGCGCCCCGACCGCGACACCATCCAGGTCGACCCCGCGCTCTCCTACGGTCTGGTGGAGTACCTGCGCATCCAGGACATGCTCCGTCAGCACGGCTGGTCATCGAGGCGCTGCGTCCCGCACGGCGGGCACCAGTTCTCCCTGCACATCGCCGCCGCCCTCAAGCTCGGCGGCAACGAGTCCTACCCGGGCGAGTTCCAGCCCACGGGCGGCTTCGCCGACGACGCCGTCGTCGAGAAGAGCCGCGTCGGCCTGACCGACACCCCCGGCATCGGCTTCGAGAGCAAAGCCGCCTTCTACAAGGTGCTGCGCGCCCTGCACAGCTGACCGCCACCCCACCGCAGAGGCGCCCGCCACCGGGCGGGCGCCGTCGGTTTGTTGGCCCGCCAGTTGTGGCGCACCCGGTCAGGGAACTCCTGGCGCAGGCGGCGGGAGGAGACACCCTTGAGGGAGTTGACCAGCTTGGTCACGGCGACCTTGGGCGGGAAGTCCACCAACAGGTGGACGTGGTTGTCCTCGCCGGTGAACTCCACCAGCTCGCACTCGAAGTCCGCACACACCGACCGCATGATCTCCTCCATGCGTGCCAGGTGAGCATCGGTAAACACCTTGTGCCGGAGCTTGGTCATGAAGACCAAGTGGACATGCATCACGAAAGCACAGTGTCGACCAGTTCTGATCTGCATATCGGCCATAACTCAAGTACATAGGGTGGCCGTCATGCAGCTGAGGTACAGCTTTCGCCTGTACCCGGACATCGGTCAGCGCATTGCGCTGTCGAGGGCGTTCGGGTGTGCCCGCGTCGTGTTCAACGACGCGGTGCGCGCCCGCGAGGACGCCCGCCGGACCAACAAGCCCTTCCCGACTGCCGGCGAGCTGTCCACGCGCCTGATCACCCAGGCAAAGCGGACAGCAGAACGGTACTGGCTGGGCGAGGTCTCCGCGGTGGTGCTCCAGCAGTCCCTGCGGGACGCTGAGACCGCGTACCGCAACTTCTTCGCCTCCCTCAAAGGCACTCGCAAGGGCCCCAGGACCGGTCCGCCCCGCTCCAAGTCCCGCAAGGACGCCCGACAGTCGATCCGATTCACCGCCAACGCCCGCTGGACCATCACCGACAGCGGCCGTCTGAACCTGCCGAAAATCGGCGCGGTGAAGATTACGTGGTCCCGCACGCTGCCCACCACCCCGACCTCCGTCACCGTCATCAAGGACGCGGCCGGGCGGTACTTCGCCTCCTTCGTCATCGACACCGACCCTGCCGCCGATGCGACACGGATGCCTGGAACCGACCGCATCATCGGCGTCGATCTCGGCCTGACCCACTTCGCGGTTCTGTCCGACGGCACGAAGATCGACTCCCCGCGCTTCCTGCGTCGCGCGGAGAAGAAACTGAAGAAGGCCCAGCAGGAGCTGTCCCGCAAGCAGAAGGGAAGCAGGAACCGTGCCAAGGCCCGCCTGAAGGTCGCCCGCGTGCACGCCAAGGTCGCTGATGCGCGCCGCGAGTTTCACCACCAGCTCTCCACGAAGCTGATCTCCGAGAACCAAGGGATCGCCGTGGAGGACCTGTCGGTGGCGGGACTGGCCCGCACCAAGCTGGCCAAGTCCGTGCATGACGCCGGATGGTCATCGTTTATCAGCATGCTGGAGTACAGCAGAACGGTACGGTCGCACCCTGGTCAAGATCGGCCGGTTCGAGCCGACCTCCCAGACCTGCTCCACCTGCGGCGTCAAGGACGGACCCAAACTACTGAACGTCCGGGAATGGACCTGTACCGCCTGCGGCACCGTCCACGACCGGGACATCAACGCCGCCATCAACGTGAAGACGGCCGCTGGACTGGCGGCATCGGCCTGCGGAGCGCCGGTAAGACCAGGAGCAATCCCGGCACGGCGCGAAGAAGCAGGAAGCCACGGATTCTCGATTTAACCCCGTGCCGCATAGCGGCACAGCAATGATCGAGAAGGTCAGAAACATCGGGCTTCAGCCCGAGGTGCAAGTCAACTCATCATCCTGTTCACGAACGACCAATCACGACGGCGACCGTCCTGGTCGTCCTCGGCGCCATCATGCGGGCCTGCCGCCTGAGCCTGTTCGGCCTCATCCGCTTCCTCAAGGCCGAACTGCTCGTCGCCCTCAGCACCTGTTCCAGCGAGGCCGTCCTGCCCCAGCTGGTACGCAAACTGGAGATCCTCGGCATCGGCCGGCTCGTGGTCGGCATCGTCATTCCCTCGGAGTTCTCCTTCAACCTGGACGGCTCCGCGGTCTACCTCACGATGGCTTCCCTCTTCCTGGCCCAGGCCATGGGCATCGACCTGTCCTGGCAGCAGCAGCAGCAGCAGCAGCAGCAGCTGATCATGGTCGGCGTCATGATGCTCACCAGCAAGGGCACCGCCGGGATCGCGGGCGGCGCGTTCATCGTCCTCGCCAGCACCGTCACCGCGGTCGGCCATATCCCGCTCGCCGCCCTCTCCCTGATCGTCGGCATCGACCGCATCCTCAACGAGGGCCGCGTCTTCATCAACGTCCTCGGCAACGCCGTCGCCACCATCGTGATCGGCAAGTGGGAGAACGACTTCGACACCGAACAGGCCCGCAAGGTCCTGCGCTCCCGCACCACCACGCCGCCGGCGCCGACAAGTAAGTCACCGCCCTCGACGTCGTCAGGCGATGCCGACCGTCTCGAACGGTCCCTCCCTGAGATTCTCGACGAAGTGCCTGAGCCCGGTGTTCATCGGACGGACGGCCACTCGGGACGTCGTTTCCGGGGCCCCTGCCGGCTGCCCCTCGCCTGGACCCGTTCGGAAGCCGCCCCTCGACCGCGCCGGCGTTGAGGAACTCGCGCGCGGCGCCACGCATCGACATGCCTCGCATGCCTTGAGTCCCTCGCCGGGTTTCCGTCGTCGGACGATCTGTCGCCGGCTCGGGCTGGGGAGCCCGCGCAGGTGAATCGCGTGAGGTCGACGCCCTCTCCGACCACTCGGGTAATTGACAGGGTACGAACGTACCTCTTAACGTACCCAAATCCAGGACGACACCGGCAGCTCAACGAGGAGCACCGATGCAGCACCTATACGACATAGATGTCCAGGTTCCGATGCGCGACGGCGTAGCCCTCGCCGCCAACGTCTGGCATCCCACCGAGGGACAGGCTCCGACGCTGCTCGTGCGTCTGCCGTACGGCAAGGACGTGATGGGCGTCAGCTATACCTCCATGCCTGGCCTTGGGGCTCTGCTGGAGGCCGGGTACGCGCTGGTGGTGCAGGACTGCCGGGGCACCTACCGTTCGGAAGGCGAGTTCGTTCCTCATATGGCCGACCGGAACGACGGTGAGGACACTGTCGCCTGGATCGCCGACCAGCCGTGGTCGGATGGCACGGTGGGCATGTTCGGGGCGTCCTACCTGGGGATGGTCCAGTGGGAAGCCGCCGTGACCGGCGCCCCGGCCCTCAAGGCGATCGCGCCGGCCTTGACGTCGATCGACAACTACGAGGCGCCCTGGTTCTCCGCGGGCGGTGCGCTGTCACTGAGCCTGGTCACGTGGTGGAACGCCATCATGTACGCGGCCGATGCGCAGCGTTCCCTGGCGGCCGGCGGGGACACCTTGTCCCAGCTGCAGCAGCTCGGTCAGGCGGCGCTCTTCCCGGAGCCTCTCAACGATGTGCTGCCGACGGCTGAGGTTCCGGTCCTGGCGGCGTACGGGAAGTGGTGGGACGACTGGATGGCCCACCCCTCCCACGACGGGTACTGGGACGCCATGGAGCTCACGCCCGAGCTCAAGAACGTCACCGTCCCGGCGCTGAACATCGGTGGCTGGTACGACCTCTACATCGGCCAGACGATCCGCACCTACACCACCGCCCGCCACAAGGCAGGCAGCGTGGAAGCGCGTGAGGGGCAGCGACTGATCGTCGGTCCGTGGGATCACAACCCCTCCCCGACCGGCGTCTACCGCGACCGCTCCTTCGGCCCGCTGGCCAGTGCCCAGATGGCGGACCTCGGCGGCCTGCAGCTGAAGTTCTTCGACCGCTGGCTGCGAGGGGACACCACCGCTCTGGACGACGTGGCGCCCGTGAAGATCTTCGTGATGGGCATCGACCAGTGGCGCGACGAGCAGGAGTGGCCGCTGCCCGACACGAGGTGGACCGACTTCCACCTGACGAGCGCCGGTCACGCCAACACGGCGGACGGGGACGGCGTGTTGACGACCGAGCCACCGACCAGCGTGAAGCAGGACACCTACCTCTACGATCCGCGTCGCCCCGTTCCCTCGGCCGGTGGGGCGTCGATGCCGACGACACCGGGGTTCTGCGGCCCGGTCGACCAGCGGACCGTCGCCGGCCGCGAAGACGTCCTGTGCTTCACGGGCCCGGTGCTGGACGAGCCTGTCGAGGTCACCGGTCCGGTCAGCCTGACCCTGTTCGTGTCCTCCTCAGCGGTGGACACCGACTTCACCGCCAAGCTCGTCGACGTCTTCCCCGACGGCAAGGCGATCAACCTGTGCGACGGAATCCTGCGCGCCCGTTACCGAGGAGGCCTCGGCACGGAAGAACTGATGGACCCCGGCACGGTCTACGAGATCACCATCGACATGACCGCCACCTCCAACGTGTTCCTGCCCGGTCACCGCGTCCGCCTGGACGTCTCCAGCAGCAACTTCCCCCGCTACGACCGCAACACCAACACCGGAGGCGTCATCGCCCGAGAGAGCGAGGAGCAGATGATTCCCGCCGTCAACCACATCCATCACGGGCCGAACCACCCCAGCCGTCTCATCCTGCCGATCATCGACCGCAAGGACCAGCAGTGAGCGCCACCGACCGGGTCGCCGAACTGACCGCGACCCTCACCGCTCCTTCCCTCGACGTGGCCTGGCTGCTGTGCGACCAACACCCCGCCGAACGCCCGGCGTTCACTGTTGTCGATGCCGCCGGCGGGGCTTCTACGCTGACCTACGGCGAGCTCGCCGCGGACTCCCAGCGCTGTGCGCGGGCCCTCCAAGAGCTCGGTGTCGGTCCGGGTGACAGGGTGGCGACCCTGATGGGCAAGAGCACCGACCTGGTCACCGTCATCCTGGCGATCTGGCGGCTCGGTGCGGTCTACGTCCCGCTGTTCACCGCGTTCGCGCCCCAGGCCATCGCCCTGCGCTTGGAAGGCTCCGGTGCGCACGTGGTGGTCGTCGACCCGGACCAGCGCCACAAACTCGACCCGGGCCCCGACATGCCGGACGACCCCCAGCGCCGCGTCGTCGTCACCGGAAGCGGCGCGCAGCACGGTGACGTGTCGCTGGCCGACCTGGTCGCGGCCGCGTCGCCGGAGCCGGTGGCCGCCATCCCCACGAGCGGGGACGGGCCTCTGGTGCACATGTTCACGTCCGGCACCACCGGCAAGCCCAAGGGGGTCATCCACCCCGTCTCCTACATCGCCGGATGGCAGATCTACCTGGAGTACGGTCTCGGCGTCACCCGGGCAAGCAGCTACTGGTGCGCCGCCGACCCCGGCTGGGCCTACGGGCTGTACGCGGCCATCGTCGCTCCGATGGCCGCCGGCATCCCCAGCCTGCTGCTGGCCGGCGGGTTCTCCCCGGAGACGACCTGGCGCACCCTCGTCGACCACCAGGTCACCGACTTCGCCGCCGCCCCGACGGTGTACCGGGGACTGCGCTCCTCGTCGGTGCCGGTGCCGCAGGGGCTGCGCCTGGAACGGGCGTCCAGCGCGGGCGAGCCACTGACTCCCGAGGTCAACGAGTGGGCCGGCTCCGCGCTCGGCCTCGCCGTGCACGATCACTTCGGCCAGACCGAGGTCGGCATGCCGTTGGCCAACCACCACCATCCCGAACTCGCCCGTCCCCTCAAGGCCGGATCGATGGGCCGGCCGCTGCCCGGCTGGAGCCTCGCCGTCCTGGCCGACGAGAAGGACGAGCCCGCCGAACCAGGCGTGCTCGGCCGGGTCGCGATCGACATCGCCGCCAGCCCGCTGATGACCTTCAGCGACTACCAGATCCCAGGGCAGAGCGGCGCCAAGTTCACCGCCGACGGCCGCTGGTACCTCACGGGCGACGCGGGGCGCACCGACGCCGACGGAGACTTCTTCTTCTCCTCCCGCGACGACGACGTCATCATCATGGCCGGCTACCGGATCGGGCCGTTCGAGATCGAGAGCGTCCTCGCCCAGCACCCCGCCGTCGCCGAGTGCAGCGTCATCGGCGCACCCGACGAGGTCCGCGGTGAGGTCATCGAGGCGTACGTCGTCCTACGCGACTCCGGCGACGCCTCGCCGGAACTGGCCGCCGAACTCCGGCTGCTGGTCAAGACCCGCTACGCCGCGCACGCCTACCCGCGCACGATCCACTTCATCGACGCCCTGCCCAAGACGCCCAGCGGCAAGACGCAGCGCTACCTGCTGCGCAGCCGCCGACGCACCGAACTCGCCACCCCGGAGTCCCGTTGACCGGCATGGAACCTCTGCTCGTCGAGCAACGCGGCTGCGTACGATGGCTGCTGCTCAACCGCCCCGGGCGGCGCAATGCCCTCGACGTCCCCCTCATCGAAGCCCTGGACAAACAGATCACCAGCGCCGAGGCCGACCCCGGCACAGCGGTCATCGCCGTGGCAGGCAGGGGGCCGAGCTTCTGCGCCGGCGGGGATTTCCACCAGTTCCTAGAGCTGCACGACAGGGGCGACAACCCGGTCGACTTCCTCGCCGATGTGTCGGCCTGCTTCAGCCGCATCGCGGCCAGCCCGAAACCCTGGGTCGCCGTGCTGCACGGTCACGCCGTCGCCGGGGGCCTCGAACTCGCCCTGGCCTGCGATGTCGTCGTCGCCGCCGACACCACGCTCATCGGCGACGGTCACCTCAAGCGGCGGCTGGTACCGGCCGGCGGGTCCAGCGTCCGGCTTCCGGGCGCGGTCGGACGGGGACTGTCGCGCTGGCTCCTGCTCACCGGCGAACTACTGCCCGCGACCTCTTTCGCGCACACCGGCTGGATCCACGCGATCGTGCCCGAGACCGACCTCGACGCCACCGCCACCCGCATCTGCCGGCAACTGGCCGACCGCAGCAGCCCCGCCCAACAACGGCTCAAGACGCTGCTGCACCGGATCGACGGCGTCGCCCCCGAGCATGCCCTGCGCGAGGAACTGGCCACCTTCGCCGACAACTGGTCGTCGAGCGACGTGGCCGACGCCCTGCGGGCCTTCCTCGCTCCCCGGAACACGAAAGCAGACAACAAGTGAACCGCTACCACGAACGGGTCGTCGCCATCACCGGCGCCGCACAAGGCCTCGGCCTCGCGATGGCGACCCGGTTCGCCGCCGAGGGCGCCACCGTCGTGCTGGCCGACGTCAACGAACAAGCCCTCACCGACGCCGTCGGGACCATCGCCGACGCCCACGACGCGAAACTCCGCGCCGACGTGGTGGACGTGACCGACTCTGCTCAGGTCGACGCTTGGATCGCCGGTGTCACCGCCGATCTCGGCCGCCTCGATGTGCTGGTCAACAACGCCGGCATCATCCGCGACAACCGCGTCGAGGACATCACCGACGACGACTGGCACGCGGTCATCGGTGTCAGCCTCACCGGCGGCTTCCACTGCGCCCGCGCCGCGTTCGACCCCATGAAACGCCAGGGCTACGGACGCATCGTCAGCTTCTCGTCCATGTCGTGGCGCGGGAACTTCGGCCAGACCAACTACGTAGCTGCCAAGGCCGGCATCGTCGGCATGACCCGCACCCTCGCGCTGGAGGGCGCCCGCCACGGCATCACCGCCAACGCCATCGCCCCCGGCCTCATCGAGACACCCATGCTGGCCTCCATGAACGGCCCCGCACGCGAAAAGCTCACGAACAAGGTCCCGATGCGCCACACCGGCACGCCCGAGGACATCGCCGAAGCCGCAGCCTTCCTCGCCAGCGAAGCCGCCGGCTACATCACCGGCATCGTCCTCGACGTGGACGGCGGCATCTCCATCGGATCCTCCATCCGCTGATGGCGAGCCCGGCGGACGAGCAGGTCGTCAGCCGCTGCACGAGCCTTCGTCGCCCGGTCCAGCCCCACCACCGCGGTGGTGGTGGTGACCCCCGAGCGGGGTGGCCCCCACAGCGGTAGACGCCCACGCCTGCTCCGTGCGAGGTGATCGTCGAGAATCAGTCACTCAGCCGACCCGGTCAGCAGTTCCGTATGTACGTAGTGGTCCAGCTAGACGGTCCTTGGGGCCGGGAGGTATTGATGCAGGGTGTGCTCGTCACCGCGTTCGAGGGTCCTGATGCCCTGGTCGTACGAGAGCTTCCGGAGCCGGAGGCCCAAGAGGGCCAGGTTCTCATCGACGTCGAATGGGCGGGCGTGGTATTCCCGGACATCCTGCAGACTCGCGGGGAGTACCAGACGCGTCCAGAACTGCCCTTCGTCCCCGGCTGGGAGATGTCCGGAACGGTCCGCACGGACGGTGCCGGATTCCGCGCCGGTGACCGCGTGGCAGCCCTGCCGGTCACCGGTGGCTTCGCCCAGACGGCCGCTGTCGACGCATCGATGGTCTTTCCACTCCCGGACAACGTCGACACTCGCCGTGGGGCGGCCCTGTCCCTGAACTACCTGACCGCACATTTCGCCCTCATTCACCGGGGTGCTCTCCGCCCCGGCGAGGTGGTCCTCGTCCACGGAGCCGCAGGCGGAGTAGGGAGCGCGGCCTGCCAGCTGGCCGCTGCGTACGGCGCGCGCGTCATCGCCGTCGTGTCCACCGATGAGAAGGCCGAAGTCGCCAGGTCCGCAGGAGCACACGAGGTCGTACCTGTCGGCGGATTTCCCGACGCGGTCAGGACCCTCACCGACGGCCGAGGCGTCGACCTCGTGGTCGACCCCGTCGGCGGGGATCGCTTCCCGGACTCGCTTCGTGCGCTGCGGCACGGCGGGGGACGCCTGCTGGTGCTGGGATTCGCGGGCCGGGGCATCCCCACGGTCAAAGTGAATCGTCTGCTGATGACCAACACCTCGGTGCTCGGAGTCGGGATGGACGAGTACTGGCGGCAGGATCCGGAAGCCGCCCGCGTCTATTGGCACGAACTCTGGCCCTTGCTGACGTCCGGCCGGCTGGACCCGCCCATCTCGTCCGTCTTCCCCCTGGAACAGGCGTCGGCCGCGCTGAAGCACTTGGACCAGCGAAAAGTTGTCGGTCGGACACTGCTGCAGATCCGTGCCTGACGACGCCTCGGAGTCGTCAAGCACACGCGAGCAGAAGACTCCGTGGTTCAGCGGATGGAGGACCCGATGCCGATACCACCGCCGACATCGAGTAGACGCGGTGATGCGGCGCGCGGCCAGTGAACAATGAAGCGTGGCCGCCTCGCGATGCCGGCGATCCGCTGTTGCTGCGGACGTCGTCCACGAGTTCCGACACCCTGTCCTGAACGTCACCCACGGGACACTCCATGCGGGTACGTTAGACGGTACGCTAGTACCCATGTGCAAGGGTCGCGGCTTTCCGGCCCGGACGACCATCCGCCGCTTTCGGCGGAGAGCTCATGGGAGACTGCTGCGGTGACGGCCCAAACTGACTCGCGTGACCGACGCCCGCGCCGCACCGCGCGCAGACGGGTCGTCGACACACGTCGGCGGGACGAACTGCTGCGCCAGGCCGAGGCGATCATCCTGACCGAGGGCTTCACCGCGGTGACCATGGATGAGCTCGCCCAGCGACTGGGGTGCTCCAAGGCGACGCTGTACAGCCTCGCCTCCACGAAGGAACAGCTGGTCCTGGCGGTCACCCGCGTCTTCTTCAGGGATGCGACAGCCGAGATCGAACGGGCGGTCCAGGCAGAGCCCGACCCCAGGCAGCGCATCCGGGTCTACCTCGCCGGCGTCGGCACGGCCATGCGCCGGCATTCCCACGCCTTCTACGACGACATGGTCGGTTACGAACCGACCGCACAGATCTACCGCACGAACTCCGCCGCCGCGGCGCGCCGGGTCCACGAACTGATCGAGGAGGGCGTGCAGACCGGCGCTTTCCGCGCGCTCAACGGTCATTTCGCAGCCCAGGTCGTGGCGGTCACCATCGACGCGGTCCAGTCGGGGGTCCTCCTGGAGAGGACCGGCCTGACCGCCGGCGACGCCTTCTCCGAGCTCGGTGACCTCCTGCTGGACGGGCTCAGTTCGGAGTAGGGCGCATTCGAGCCTCCTTCCACAGCTGTGCGCTCGCCCAGGGACCAGGTCTCGGCGCCCAGGTAAAGCCCGGGGAAGGGGCGCACCTCGCGGATCGTCTCTGCAGGCACCGCTCCCCGTTGGCCGCAACACCTCCGACCGCTGCGGCACCGGACGCCGTACCGAGCGCACATGGACCCTCGCGTACGGACCGACGGACCGACCAGTGGGTGGGTGCTGCACAGTCGACGGACGCGCTCGTTGTCTCTTCGTCGCGCCGACTCGGGGTACAGGGCAGTTGGCCTGGCAGCCCGCGTTGTTTTCCAGCAGCCCTACGACCGCTTTCTCATCGGCGACCGGACGGTGCCCATCCGCCTGTGCCATGCAGCGAGGTCCACAACCGGAGCACGGTGCCGACCGTCGTCCGGGCCACCACCGGCATCGGGCTGGAGGAAAGGCCGCAGGGCCGTCTGGTGGTCAGCCGGTACCGGGCGGGGCCTTGGGCTGTCGGTGGCGGCCGATGAGAAGACGCTGGTTGGGCACACGGGAGCAGTGCTGCTGCGGCGGCTCGCGGACGCTGGAGCCGGCCGGGTCCGCGCGGGTGCTGCGGTTCAACGACGGATCCGCCGTCACCACACAGTCCGTGATCCTGGCCACCGGGGTGTCCTACCGGCGGCTCGCTGCGCCCGGTCTGGAGGCGCTGGCCGGCCGTCGCGTCTTCTACGGCGCGGCCAGGGACCGCCGATCCATGGATAAACCGTCCTCTCCCGTCCCCGCGCGGCCACCCCTACGGTCGAGCTGCGGGCGCTCACCGGCCCGCCGTAACCAAGGAGCGAGACCCGCATGAAGATGACCGGCAACACGATTCTGATCACCGGCGGCACCTCGGGCATCGGCCTCGGTCTGGCCCTGCGTCTGCACGAGGCCGGCAACAAGGTGATCGTCGCCGGCCGGCGCAAGGAACTCCTCGACGAGATCACGGCCGAGCACCCGGGCATCGACGCGCTCGTCCTCGATGTCGCGGACCCCGACTCGATCGCCCGGGCCCGTGAGTCCGTGGCGGCGAGCCACCCGGGGCTGAACGTCCTGGTCAACAACGCCGGCATCATGCTGCGGGAGAACCTCCTCGACCCGGCCGAACTCCAGGTCGCCGAGGATCACGTCACGGTCAATCTGCTCGGCCCGATCCGGATGACGTACGCCTTCCTGCCACTGCTGGTGGGCAAGGACGACGCGGTCGTCATGAACGTCACCTCGGCGCTGGCGTTCGTCCCGTACCAGAGCACTCCGACCTACAGCGCGACCAAGGCCGCGCTGCACTCCTTCTCCGAGAGCCTGCGCATCCAGCTCGCCGGTGCCGACGCCGGCGTCCAGGTGATCGAGGTGGTCCCGCCGGGTGTGCGCACGACCCTGCTGGGCCAGCAGGACAGCGACCAGTCCATGCCGTTGGACGACTTCCTCACCGAGACCTTCGACCTGCTGCGTGAGAAGCCCGACGCGAAGGAGCTGGTCGTCGAGCGCGCCAGTTTCATCCGCGACGCGCAGGCCAACGGCTCCTACGACGACGTCCTCGCCATGATCAGCGGCAGCTGACCGATCCAGTGACCGACGCGGAACAACAGGAAGCGTCTTCGGCTTCACCCCGGTCGTCGCACTGGAGGCGACCGGCTCCGTCCTGAGTGCCGACGGGCACGCGAGCGCCTGTCACACGACGAGCATTGTCGCGGCGTCGCCGGCCAGGAAGACCGGCGTCCTCGACGGGGACCGTCGCCGCAGGCCCTCTTCCATACCGGTGGCCTGCGGCGCACCGCCGACGGTCGGCGCATTCCCCAGCGGGTCATGCAGGTCACGTGACCATCGGGTCGTCTGGCTGCGAGCGTCCTCGGCGTCGGCCGTACGAGCGGCTTCGCGCGCGCAGAAGAGGAGGGCTCAGCCATGGATCGGCGGTCTCTGGATAGCCGGGCGGGATGCGGCGAGGATGGGGGGCATGGACAAGAAGGAACTCGCGGAATTCGTGCGCCGTCGGCGTGAGATGTTGCGCCCCCGCGACGTCGGGCTGGTCGAGGGGGCGCGCAGGCGTACGCAGGGGCTGCGCCGCGAGGAGGTCGCGCAGCTCGCCGGGATGTCCACCGACTACTACGCCCGGCTGGAACAGCAGCGTGCTCCGCAGCCCTCCGTCCAGATCACCGCGGCTCTTGCCCGGGCGCTGCGGCTGACCCTGGACGAGCGCGACCATCTCTTCGCCCTCATCGGCCACAACGCCCCGGCCCGCTTCCACCGCTCCGAACACGTCAGCCCAACGCTGATGCGGGTCCTGGACCGCCTGGACGACACCCCGGCCCTGGTGCAGACCGACCTGCTGGACACCCTCGCGATCAACCCGTTGGCCATCGCACTGCTCGGCGACCCGACCCGCCACACCGGCCTGGCCAGTAGCGGCTACTACCGCTGGTTCATGGACCCGGCCGAACGTCTGGTGTATCCCGAGGAGGTCCACGAACACCACGGCCGCGCCCATGCAGCGCGCCTGCGGGCCGCGCTGACAGCCGGCAGTGACACCCCCCGAGCCGCCCGGATCCTCGCCGAACTCCAGGAACACAGCCCCGAGTTCGTCCGCATGTGGGAACTTCAGGAAGTCGCCCAACGCTACGACGACTGCAAGACCATCCTCCACCCCGAACTCGGCCGCATCGACGTCGACGCCCAGCTCCTGTTCACCGAGAACCGCGCCCAGACCCTGGTGGTGCTGACCACCCGCCCCGGCACGGAGAGCCACAGCAAGCTCGAACTGCTCTCCGTCATAGGACACCAACAGCTCACCTCCTGACGTCCTGGGCCGGGGGACGGATCAAAGCTCGGCACGGGGGATGGGGCCGGACAAGGGCACCTTGCAGCGGTGCAGGCTGAACCGGACGACCCTGCTGCACGTTCCTGCCTGTCCCGGCATCTATGCCTACGGGCGTCCCCGGGGCAACCCGCGGCAGCCCCGTCAGGAGCACCGGTGATGCATGCGGGCCACGGTTCAGGACGCCCGAAGTCGTCGGACCGGCAGCGCGGCACCGCGCCGACTCATCTCCGTACGGCTTTTGCGCTGCGCTCTACGGCCCAATATGTCGGTCCCCTGCGAGGTCCGGGCTCCGCGCTCAGGCCGCCCATTTGACCGGACGCCGCCTCCGTTTTACGCTCGAGTGCATACGGAGGCGGCATCCGCTTTGATGTGGCCGCACGATCACGGCAGGCAGGAGGGCACATGAGCGCCGGTGAACAGCGAGGACGCAAGCCCCGCGCGGACGTCCAGCGCAACCGCGCTGCCCTCCTGGAGACCGCGCAGCGTCACTTCCTGCAGCACGGAGTCGGCACCTCCCTGGAGGCGGTGGCCAAGGAGGCGGGCGTCGGGCCCGGCACCCTGTACCGGCACTTCCCCACCCGGGAGGCGCTGCTGGCGGCCGTGCTGCAGACCCGCTCGCAGGAGCTGGTGGCCCGCCAGGCGGACATCGAGCAGCTCGGCGACCCTGCCGAGGCGCTGGAGCAGTGGCTGCGCGCGATGGAGGAGTACTTCAGCGCCTTCAGCGGGCTGCCGGACCCGCTCATGGCCGCGGCCCGGGCGCAGGAGCCGGACAACCCGCTCACCATCCCCTGCGGCATCCTCATCTCCGCCACCGATCAGTACGTGCGGGCCGCGCAGCTCGCCGGGCGGGTGCGCGCGTCGGTGCGCGGGAACGACCTGTTCCTCGCGGCCTGCTCCATCGCCTGGATCAAGGGCACCGGCACCGAGGAGGAGTCGCTCGACCGGCTCCGCACCCTCATCGCGAGCGGCTACAGCCAGCCGGACACCCAGGCGTAAACCGCCAGACACCCCACACCCCGCCCGGACCCCCGCAACGCCAGGCCGCACCACCACCCGGCCATCACATCGCGCTGCCCTCAGGGACGGCACAACCCCCCAAGGAACAAATCATGAAAATTACTGTCATAGGCGCCGGTGCCATCGGCGGGAACCTCGCCGCCAAGCTCAGCACGGCCGGTCACGACGTCCAGGTGGCCGACGCCCGCGGCCCCGAAACCGTCCGGGCCGAAGTGCTGGAGTCCGGGGCCCGCACGGTGGACCTCTCCGACGCCGCCGTCCAGGGCCGGGACGTCATCATCCTGTCGATCCCGTTCGGAGTGGCAGGGAAGCTGGCGGACCTGTTCGCGTCGGTGCCCGACGAGACGGTGGTCATCGACACCGCGAACTACTACCCCGGCATGCTCAGCGAGCCGATCGAGGCGGTGGACAACGGCCAGGTGGAGAGCGTGTACACCGCCGAGCAGCTCGGCCGCCCCGTCATCAAGGCGTGGAACGCCGCCCTGGCCGAAACCCAGCGGACCAAGGGCGTCCCGGCCGGAACCCCCGGCCGCCTCGCCATCCCCGTCGCCGGCGACTCCGACACGGCGCGGAAGGTGGCCATGAGCCTGGTGGACGACACCGGCTTCGACCCCTACGACACCGGCACACTGGCCGACTCCTGGCGCCAGCAGCCCAACAGCCCCGCCTACTGCACCGAACTGACCCTCGACGAGCTGCCGGCGGCCCTGGCCGCGGCCGACCGCACCAAGGACGCGGCCATCCGCGACAGCCTCCCGGAACGCTTCGCCGCCCTCGGTGCCAACCCCACCGTCGACGACGTCGTCGAGATGAACCGCGCCGCCCACCGCTGAGACACCCGACACGGCCCTCGTGCACGCAACGACACGAGAGCGGCAGCGCCGGCACGCCACGAACACACACGACGAACACGAAGAGCGCACAGTCCCCCGCACTGCAATCCCGCAGCCTCGGCACGCCACTGCCTGCGAGCATCCGCAAGCCTGCCGACACCCGCAGGGGCGCATCCCGCACCCGGCCCTTACGCCGACCGCCTCCTTGCCTGGCCTGTCGTACTGCGCTGCGCGACGGCCGCCGTGGCGGCGACTGCGCGCCATGGAGAGGAACCGCCTTGCCCGGCACCGCATCACCCTTCACCGACATCGCACGCTCCCGACGCTCCCCCCGGCAGTTCCTGCCCACCGCCTTGTCCCCTTCGGACATCCGCGGCGTGCTGGAAGACGCACAGACGGCCCCCTCGAACAGCAACACCCAGCCGTGGACGGTGCACGTCGTCTCGGGTGCGGCGCGGGACGCCCTGGCCAAAGAGCTACTCCGGGCCGAGGAGGAGGGACGGACCTCCCCTGATTTCACCGATGGCTACGGCGAGGGCCTCTACCTCGAGCGGTCGCAGGCCCTGGGCGCGAGTGTCTACCGGGCCCTGGGTGTCGAGCGCTCGGACCGGGACGGCAGGAGGGCGGCGGTCCGCGAGAACCTGGAGTTCTACGGCGCCCCCCATGCCGCTTTCCTGTTCCTGCCGGCGCTCGGAGACGGGGTACGGACGGCCGGCGACATCGGCATGTACGCGCAGAACTTCCTGCTCTCGCTGGCGGCCCGGGGGCTGGCCGGCATCCCGCAGACCATCCTCGGCGTCTACGCCGACACCGTCCGCGAGTTCCTGGGTGTCCCCGCGGAGCTCAAGCTGCTGTTCGGTATCTCCTTCGGCATGGCTGACCCGGCGGCACCGGTGAACACGCTCCGCACAGAGCGGGTTCCGCTGCAGCGGAGCGTGGTCCTGCATGACACCCCGGGAGTCCTCGACAGGCAGTAGTTCCTCCGCCCGCAGGAACCAGCCGGCGCCGAGCCCGGGCCGGCATTCGTCCGGCCCGGGCTCGGCACCCACACGGCTTTTGACAATTCGGATGGTGCCTCCGTATTCCCGGAAAGCAAACGGAGGAATATTCCGTTTTTCATCACCTGGTCTCGAGAAGTACCGTGACAAGCCGACAGATGGTCCTGGGCATGCAGTTCAGCGGCGGACGCGGGGCCGCACCCGGGGCCTGGCGGCTGCCGGGTGCGAACCTGAACAGCTACACGGACATGGACCAGTTCGCGCGTTACGCGCAGGCCGCCGAGCGCGGCAAGGTCCAGCTGCTGTTCATCGCGGACACCCCGGTCCTGGACGTCGACCTCGAGCACCATGCCCCGCACCACATGATCGACCCGCTGCTGATCCTTACCGTCCTCGCGCGCGAGACCGAGCGGATCGGCCTGGTCACCACCGCCTCCACCCCTTTCACCGAGCCCTACAATCTCGCCCGCCAGTTCAAGGCCCTGGACGTGATCAGCCACGGCCGGGCCGGCTGGAACGCGGTGACCACCTCCGACCCCGCCGCCGCGGCGAACTTCGGCGCGACGATCCCACCGCGCGCGGAGAAGTACGAGCGTGCCCACGGGGTCATCCAGATCGTGCAAGGGCTGTGGGGCAGTTGGGAGAGGGACGCCTGGCTTCTCGATGTCGACGGCAAGCGGTTCGCCGACATGGACAAGATCCAGCTGGTCAACCTGCAGGGCAAGCACGCCGCCTCCCGCGGCCCGCTGCCCATCCCCCCGTCCGAGCAGGGCCAGCCGGTCATCTTCCAGGCAGGCGGCGGCAGTTACGGCCTGGAACTCGCGGGCCGTTACGCCAGCGGCGTCTACGCCAACCCGTACACCATCGAGGACGCCCGAGCCCAGCGCCAGGCCCTGCGGGACGCCGCCAAGCGCGCCGGACGCGACCCGGACGAGGTGAAGATGCTCGCCGGCTTCATGCCGACCATCGCTCCCTCCCGCCAGGCCGCCCTTCAGCGGCGCCGCTTCCTGGACGAGGTCGTCGACCTGAACCAACGCGTGCGCTACCTCGGCGCCATGATCGGCCTCCCGCTCGGCCCCGCCCAGCTGGACGAGCCCCTGACCGCGGACCAGCTCGCCGACGCCACACCCAGCCCGCACGACCCGCGCTCCGCCCGCGCCCTCGAAGTGGCCCGGGAAGGCTGGACCCTGCGCGACGTGCTCGCCCACGGCGTCATCGACTACCACCCGGTGGTCGCCGGCACCGCCGCCGACGCGGCCGACCACATGCAGCAGTGGTTCGAGGCGGGGGCCTGCGACGGCTTCTCGATCGCCATCGACAGCTACCACGACGGCTTCGACTCCTTCGTCGACCAGGTCGTCCCGATCCTGCAGGAACGCGGCCTGTTCCACGACGACTACGTAGGCCCCACCCTGCGCGAGAACCTCGGCGCCCACGAGCAGTACGGCCTCGACCCGCGCCTCACGAAGCCGGCCCGGTCATGACCACCACCACGCAGCCCACCACGGTCCAGACGTCCGGCACCGCAACCCCGCAGGCGTCCCGCGACGCCATGGCAGCCGGCGCCGCCATCGACATCAGACATTGGGACGTGCAGCGCAGGTGAGCGGTGTCGTCACCCTCTTGCGCCACCATCGTCGACCTCGACCGGGACTCCCCGATCCTCACTACCCTTCCGGTAGAGCTGTCGAGCTGCACGCTCGCATCCTCAGCCCGTCGCACCACTCTCCGACCCCTGGAGAAGGCAGCGGGACGCCCGCAGCATCACCGAACTCATCCACCTGCGCGCGCTCGCCCTGCACGGGGTGCGCAGTGGGGCGGAGGTTCCCCCCAACCGGCTGCTCGCCGCCATGGCCGCCGCGCTCACCCCGCCCGGCGAGCGGACCGTCATCGAAGCCGCGCCCGAGGCGATCGCCGCGTTCCTGACCCGTCCGGAACCTGAGGCATCAGCGCGCGGACGGCGGCCCCCTCACCGAGGACGGACCGCACACCGTCGCCGATGTCGCCGATGTCCCGCACTGACACTGCAACGCCTGCTCGGAGCCCGCCCCGGCCGCACCTCTACGAGCGCGCCCTGGCCGCGATACCTCCGTCGTCGATCCCACCGGCGGACCTCGCCAACGCACACGCCCGCAACACCCAGCACCTGGAGCGTCGGCCGGCCGAGCCGATGGGCGAGCAAGTGTGGCCAAAGTCGGGCCTCGGTGCCCTCACCGGCCAGGAAGAGCTTCAGCGCCAGGTCTCCCGCCTGGAGCATGCGAACACTGAGCTGTTGGCGCGGCTGGAGGAGAGGGACGCGGAGCCGGAGGCCGACCGGGCGGCCAACGGCGAGCCGATCCGGGCCCTGAACCAGAACGGAGCCGCGCAAGGCGCGCTCCGGCGGGCGCCTCCCGCTTCGACCGCCGTCCCGAGGAGGCCGACGCGACCACAATCGATCTTGTGCCACCCGAGCGGCAGCAAATACTTGGCCAGCCACGTGAATACTTGGCCAGCCACACGTTTGCTGTTACCTTGATTATGTGTCCAGCCACCTAACTGGGTGGTGACACGAAAGGAGTCGTCATGAAAGCCATCCTGTTCGACCGCTTCGGAGGCACGGAAGTGCTGCGTGAGGCGGACATCGAGGTCCCGCAGCCCGGCCCCGGGCAGGTCCGCGTCCGCGTCAAGGCCGCCGGGCTGAATGCGCTGGACGGCAAGATCCGCTCCGGGACACTGGAGGCCGTGTTCCCCACGCCGCTCCCCTCCGTCCCCGGTGGCGAGCTCGCCGGCGTGGTGGACGCCCTGGGTGAGGGCGTGCAGGACGTGCAGGTGGGCGACGAGGTGCTGGGCTGGTCGGACACCGGCTCGTACGCCCAGTACGCGCTGGCCACCACCGTGGCCCCCAAGCCCGCCGGCCTCGACTGGCAGCACGCGGTCGCGCTACCGGTGGCCGGCACGACGGCCGAGCGCGTCCTGGACCTGCTCGGCGTCGTCGCCGGGGAGACCGTACTGATGCACGGCGCTGCCGGAGCCGTCGGCACTCTGGCGGTCCAGCTCGCCACGGCCCGCGGAGCGCGTGTCATCGGCACCGCCGGCGCCGCGAACCAGGACTACCTCGCCTCACTCGGCGCCACCGCGACCCTCTACGGCGAGGGCCTGGTGAAGCGGGTCCGGGCGCTCGCCCCCGACGGCGTGGACGCGGTGTTCGACCTGGCCGGGAAGGGAGCCCTGGAGGACTCCATCACCCTGCGCGGCGGCACCGAGCGCATCGTCACCATCGCCGACCTCCGGGCGCACCAGCTCGGCATCACCTTCTCCAGCAGTCCACGGGAACGCTCCGCCGACGGCCTGGCCGTACTGGCCCAGGACGCCGCGACCGGCAAGGTCGTCACCACCGTCACCGCCTACCCGCTCGCCGAGGCCGCCACGGCCCAGCAGCTCAGCGACGCCGGGCATGTCCGGGGCAAGCTCGTCCTCACCGTCGACTGATCACGCCGGCCTCTCCTTCCGCCACGCCCCGCCTTCCCAAGCCACCACATGTTCATCACCGCCCGAAGGACCATTCATGCTGAACTCCCTGTGGACACCGACCACCGTCGGTGACATGTCCCTCCAGCACCGCCTGGTCATGGCCCCCATGACCCGTGACCGCTCCACACCCGAAGGCGTACCGACCGAGCTGAACGCCGAGTACTACGCCCAGCGGGCCTCGCACGCACTCATCATCACCGAGGGAACCCAGCCCTCCGCCGACGGCCAGGGCTACCTCCTCACTCCCGGCATCCACAATGACGAGCAGATCGCCGGGTGGCGCAAGGTCACCGACGCCGTGCACGCGGCCGACGGTCGGATCGTCATCCAGCTGATGCACACCGGACGCATCTCCCACCCCGACAACACTCCACACGGGCGCCAGCCGGTCGCCCCTTCGGCGATCCGGCCGGAAGGCGCGATGTTCACCGCGTCCGGGCCCCAGGAGATGCCGACCCCCCGGGCTCTGTCGACGCAGGAGATCGCGGCGACCGTCGACGACTTCCGCCGCGCCGCAGCGGCTGCCGTCGCGGCGGGCGCCGACGGCGTGGAGATCCACGGCGCCAACGGCTACCTGCTGCACCAGTTCCTGTCCGACAACACCAACCAGCGCACCGACCGCTACGGCGGCTCCCTCGACAACCGCATCCGCTTCGCCGTCGAGGTCGCCGCTGCCGTGGCCGGCGAGATCGGCGCCGACCGCACCGGCCTGCGTATCTCCCCCGGCAACCCCTTCAACGACATCGCCGAGTCCGACACCGCCGAGCTGTACCCGGCGCTTGTGCGCGCCCTCAGTCCTCTCGGTCTCGCCTACCTGCACGTGATGCACGCGGGCGACGACGCTCTGCTGGGCACCCTGCGCGCGCTGTGGCCGACCGCGCTGATCCTCAACCGGGCCGGCACCGACCTGCCCACCCGCGCCAAGGACATCGACCACGGCACGGCCGACCTTGTTTCGGTCGGCGCCCTCGCGCTCGCCAACCCGGACCTGGTCGAGCGGCTACGCTCTGATGCGCCGCTGAACACCCCCGACCCGGCGACCTTCTACGGCGGCGGAGTGGCCGGCTACACGGACTACCCCACCTACACCGTCTGAGGAACCGCCCATGCCTGCCCCCACACCTCGCATCCCCTCTACGGCCGGCGAGGGGCCGATGAGCTACGCGATCTACCAGCTCGCCCGCGCTCACCGCGCCCGCGCCGCCGCCATACTCCGCGAGATGGACCTGCATCCCGGACAGGAACTGCTGCTGATGCACCTCCTCGACCGGGACGGCCAGACCCAGTCCGAGCTGCTCGAAAGCGTCGAGGTGGACCACTCCACCATCTCCAAGGCACTACGCCGCATGCAGGACGCCGGCCTGCTCGTCCGCGAGCCGGCCGCACACGACCGGCGCGTCATGGTCGTCCACCTCACCGACAAAGGCCGGGCCATGCGCGAGCCCATCGCAGCCATGTGGCGGGCCCTGGAGGAGACCTCCGCGCTGAACCTGTCGGTGCAGCAGGCAGAGTCCTTCGTCCGCACCGCCTACGCCATCGCCGACGCGATCAACAGCCGCGCCCTTCCGCGGGAAGAGTCCGAGTAACTCCCCTCGCCCTGCACCCCGGTTCCGCCCTGGAGTGCGAATCATTTCCGGCGTTCCCGCGAAATGGACAGTGCCGCAGCGCACTCGGCTCACGAAGGCCCGTGCTGAACGGAGCCAGGCTCCCAGACTGTCGGAAGAAGCCCGGTGAGCCGAGCCGGCGGATCTGGCGGGGCCCCGCTCACCCCCGTACGTGAGGCAGAACGGGGGTGAGCGGGCCTCAGCGTCAGGGGCAAGCGCGAGCTGTCCCGGTGCAGGCAGGCCGAACTCGTCCGAGGGAAAGGGCAATACCCCTCCCACGGGGATGTCGAGCCCTTCCCCGTCGCCAACCGGCTGTACATCGCGGACCGCCGCACCACCCGCCTCTGCTCCGGATCACCTTCGACCTCGGCCAGCTCCCGAAGGCCGGCGGTGACTCGCGCCCCGCGCCGCGGACCCGCCCACCACGGACCCGCCCACTGAGCGACCGGATCGACGGCGCCCACGTACGGCCACCACTCCCCCGCCCACCCCATCCCCCACCACTGACCTGATGGAAGTGAGACACCCATGACCACCACCCTCCCCGTCCTCGTCGTCGGCGCGACCGGCTCCCTCGGGGGCAAGGTCGTTGACGAACTGCTCAAGCGCGGTAAGAACGTCCGCGCGCTGGTCCGGCCGACCACCGACGCGAGCAGGCTCGAAACCCGGGGTGTCGAGATCGCCCGCGGCGACATGCTCGACCTCGACTCCCTTGTCGCCGCCATGAACGGTGCCGATGCCGTCATCACCACCGCCGCCGGCTACACCCGCGGCGGCAAGAACGCGAACGACATCGACACCGTCGGCAACGCCAACCTCGCCGAGGCCGCCCACCGCACCGGCATCCGGCGGTTCGTCCTGACGAGCATCCTCACCAGCGACCAGACGCCCCAAGTCCCGCACTTCTGGCACAAGAAGATCGCCGAGGACAAGCTCGAACAGCTCGGCGTCCCGTTCGTCGCACTGCGCCCGGGGGCCTTTCTCGACCAGATCGCGACCATGGCGGGCGACCCGATCGACAAGGGCCGCCTGATCTGGATGGCCAAGAGCACCGTCCCGCTGACCTTCGTCCACACCTCCGATCTCGCGGTGTACCTGGCGGCCGCCGTCGACGCCGAGGCCGACAACGGTGAGCGCATCGACATCGGCTGGGACCGTCCGGTCAGCATGCGCGAGATGGCCGACCTGATGGGCAGCCGGGCCGGAAAGAAGATCAAGGTGTGGGCCGTCCCCTCCGCCGTCGTCCGCGCCGCAGGAGCCGTCCTCGGCCGCTTCATGCCCCTGGTCAAGGACATGGCAGCGATGTTCGCCTGGTTCGACAGCGGCCGCTACGTCGCCGACCCCCGCCGCCAGGAGCAGCTGTTCGGCCCCGTCCCCACGGCCGAAGAGGCCCTCGCCCGCTACACCGACGAACTGGGAACGGCGCAGCACCGGTGACCGGCCCGCATCCCGATCCCGCCGCCCGGGCGGGGGCCAACCGATGAGCGCAGGAACCGCAGTGACAGATCGCCATACGTTCCTACCGCACCCGGAATAGGAACCTGCCGGGCCGGCCGCAGCCAGGCCACCTGAACCGGCGCTGAGCTGGATGAAGCCCCCTCGGCAAGCCTCGCACCACAGTCGCTGCCCCAGAGAATCGACCCTCATGCGGATCTGCATCGATTCTCCCGTGCTCGCCGTGGAGATCCACGACAGGAACAACACGGCGCAGGATGCGAGCAATTGCCATTCTCGAAGGTATGCGTGTCGTCAAGGGTGGTACTTGTGTGGGCAGTTGGCGGTTCCGGGCGGCGCCGACCGGCTCACAATCTACGGGTGGTGACGACGAGGCGTGAGTGTGGTCGCTGTGCGGTTGTGGGTGTCGCTGGTCTGCCGACCGTGATGCGGGAGGGCAGGGGCCGTTTTTTCCCGGCTGCCGGTCATTGAGCCCGTGTACTTTGAAATTGCTGGTCGGTGCCTGGTGTGATGGCTATGCCCTGGTGCTCATGCTGGTCAGGGCCGGCTGTCCAAGCTGTCGATCATCCGTCAGCGGGCGATCTCAAGGTTCGCAGGACGAGGAGGGCCCGCAGGAGTGTGGTGGCGTGCCTGGCGTGCAGGCGGCGAGTCCGAGGCCGATTTTTGACTGTTCGGCGATCGAATGATCAGGAGTGGGCACCGGGATGCCGTCCACGATGAGCATGGTGTCCTTGCGGAACCGCCGACAAGGCTGGAGCGCCAGCCGGGGGCCGAGGTGGTCAATGATGCGGTCGGCCGCGGACTTCGAGATACCGAGGAGCGGTGCAAGCTGGCGCGTCGTCAAATTCGTGCGCAAGTACGTTGTCACGAGCAGCACGCGGTCTTCCAGTGGCCGAGGCAGCACGGGCTCAGCCCAATGAGTGGAGCTATACAGGACGGCTCGGACGCCGACCGTGATCACACCTGCCACAGACCGTCATCATCGCAATGCGAGGTCGCTTCGCCTTGAACGAGGTCGTTGGAGCGGGCGCCCGCGACCGCACGCTCCGTAGCACCATGCCGGATCAAGCCGCGATGTCGACTTCGGGTTGGAGGGCAGGGCCGAGCAGCAGACCCCCGTCCAGGACGAATTCCGAGCCCGTAGCGAAGGACGCGTCCTGGGAGGTGACGAAGAGCAGCAGGCGGGTGATGTCGGCAGGTTCGGCCAGGCGGGGAATGGCGAAGGGATCGGGCGAGTAGAAGTCGGCGATGGCCGGCTGGCCTGCGACGGTGGGTTCGTTGATCAGCGGTGTGGAGACGACGCCGGGGTGGATGGAGTTGACCCGGATGTTGTCCCGCCCCAGCTCCAGCGCGGCCGTCTTGGTCAGCCCGCGCACGGCCCACTTGCTGGCGGTGTAAGGGGCGTAGAAGGCCGTCCCGACGTGGGCCATGGTCGAGGCGATGTTGACGATGGTTCCGCCGCCGCCCCTGCGCATCGACGGAGCCACAGCCCTGATGCCGAGGAACTGGCCCGTGACGTTGACGCTGAACGTGTGCTCCCAGGTACGCAGTTCGGTGTGTTCGATAGGGGCCGCCGGGTTCTGGACTCCCGCGTTGTTCACCAGGATGGTGACCGGCCCGAAGTGGCCTTCGACTTCTCGCACCGCCGCCGCCCAGTCGTCCTCGCTGGCGACGTCCAGGTGAACGGACAGAGCGCGGTGACCGAGCTGAGCGGCGAGGTCGCGGCCGGCGTCGTCGTCGCGGCCGGCAATGACGACGTTGGCTCCCTCGGCGTAGTAGCCCTGCACGTGGCTGCTACCCATGCCCCCGCTGCCGCCCGTGACGATGACGGTCTGGCCCTCAAAGCGTTTCATGGTGCATCCTTCCCCTTGGTTTCGTGGTGAGTCGAGTGGCTCACCTCTCCTCTCAACGTAAGAGCAGGACCGGAGGCGAGTCAAGTGACTCACCTCGCCACGAGAGGCATACTGGAGGGCATGACGGCACAGCCTTCCGAATACCACCGGCGCGTGGCAGCGCAGAAGCGGACGTCCATCATCGAGGCAGCGACGAAGCTGTTCCTCGACTCCGGCTACGACGGCACCTCACTGGCCCGCATCGCCGAGGCGGCCGGAGTGTCCAGGGCGACACTGTTCAAGCAGTTCACCACCAAGGCGGCCCTGTTCGAGGCGATCGTCACCGAATACTGGAAGGTCGACGACGAGGAGGTGCCCCTCCCCGAGCCGGGGAACCTCCGCGCAGGGCTTGAGATCATCGGACGCCGGTACGTGGCACTTCTCACCCAACCCGGCATGGCCGCCCTCTTCCGCATCGTCATCGCCGAGGTGCCGCGCTTCCCGGAGCTCGGCGAGACCCAGTTCAAGCTCGGCAAGATGCCCTACTTCGAATCGGTCCGCCGCTACCTGGCAGCGGAGAACGCCGCCGGCACAGCCCTGCTTGACGATGCGGAGACGGCAGCGACCCAATTCCTCGGGATGATCTCCAACTACGTGTTCTGGCCGCGGATGCTGCTCGCCCGCTGGGAGCCCGACGACTCTTCCGTCATGAACGCGGTCGATCAAGCAGTGCTGACCATGCTCGCCCGATACGCCGCGCCGGGGACTCACGGCACCTGAGGCACCAGCGCCTCGCCTCTCTGCGTAACCAACCCGGTACCTGCCGGACAGGCTTGCACTGCCGCCTTCGCGATGGAGCTGCACCCGATAGCCCCCGCCCCGCAGTCGATAGAAGCCAAAGACCGATTACGGGAGTGCCCTTACTCGACGGCTAAAGCAACACCAAGTCACTCGATACAGAACGCCGGCGTTCCCGGAGGTGGTGGCCGGGGTCGGGCAGTTGCCGGACGCGACGGCGCTGGTCAGAGTTATGTGACCTGTAGGGGTGTCTCGGGCGCGGGATGTCTCGGCCCAGGGCTCCTGTCTGTGACCCACGGTGCAAAGTAGCCGAGCGAAGCGGCCGGTCACCCTGCTCGTGGGCCTCGCGCAGCCGCTCGCGCTCGTCGCGCGCCTCCGATTCCGGCGCGCAGCGGTTTCCGAGATCCGGTCCGCCTCGGGGCGGTGATCACGTGGCTGGGAAAGGATTGGACGGGGTGATGTCGGGCTTGTAGCTTGCAGTTGACTGTGACACCGCCCGAGGAGGTGAGACCCATGAACGCTGTATCGATGTGGGTGCTCCCCCTTCCCGTCATGGTCGGGCGATTGACGTAGGTGTCGCCGGGAGTGCCTCGCCAACAAGGCACTCTCGAAAGGCCAGACCTATGCCCTCTCCGCAGTTCACCGCCGAGCTGTCGTCGAACGACACGGTCGAGCGCGACTTCACTGCGGGCGCCATCCCCGGACTCCGGTCGTCGGCATCCGGCCCAGATCGCGCGCCCCTCATGTTCGATGTGATCATTGCCGGGTGCGGGCCGACTGGCGCGATGCTGGCCGCCGAACTGCGGCTGCACGATGTGCGGGTACTCGTTCTGGAGAAGGAAACCGAGCCCGTGTCGTTCGTCCGCATCGTCGGTCTGCACATTCGCAGTCTCGAGCTGATGGCAATGCGCGGGCTGCTGGATCGCATTCGCGAACACGGAAGACAGCGTCCGGCCGGCGGATTCTTCGCCGCCATCAACAAACCCGCGCCCCAGGGCCTGGATTCCGCGCACGCCTATCTGCTGGGCATCCCGCAGCCGGTCATCGTTCACCTGCTCGAAGAGCATGCGACCCAACTGGGTTCGCAGGTCCGGCGCGGTTGTGCGGTGGCCGATTTCGAGCAGGACGACGAGGGTGTGACCGTCGAGCTGGCCGACGGCGAACAGCTGCGTTCGCGCTATCTCGTCGGCTGTGACGGCGGGCGCAGTACGGTGCGCAAACTGCTCGGCGTCGGTTTCCCCGGTGAGCCCTCGCGGACCGAGACGCTGATGGGCGAGATGGAAGTAGGTGTGCCGCAGCAGGAGATCGCGGCCAAGGTGAGCGCAATCGGCGAGACCAATAAGCGATTCTGGCTCAGGCCATTCGGCGGAGGGTCATACAGCGTCGTAGTCCCCGCCGCGGGAGTCAGCGATCGCGCGGAACCGCCCACCCTCGAGGATTTCAAACAACAGCTGCGCACCATCGCCGGAACCGACTTCGGCGTGCACTCCCCGCGCTGGTTGTCCCGCTTCGGGGATGCC
Source organism: Streptomyces sp. NBC_01352 (assembly GCF_036237295.1). Classification (NCBI taxonomy): domain Bacteria; kingdom Bacillati; phylum Actinomycetota; class Actinomycetes; order Kitasatosporales; family Streptomycetaceae; genus Streptomyces; species Streptomyces sp. NBC_01352. The sequence goes on along the minus strand of NZ_CP108354.1, from coordinate 10,797,745 downwards.
ACCCGGCTGGCCGAACGCTATCGGGTCGGGCGGGTGCTGCTGGCCGGCGATGCGGCACACATCCATCCACCCACCGGCGGACAGGGCCTCAACCTGGGCGTTCAGGACGCATTCAACCTCGGCTGGAAACTGGCCGCACAAATCCGCGGCTGGGCGCCAAGAACACTGCTGGACACCTACCAGGCCGAACGCCATCCGGTCGCCGAGGACGTGCTGGACAACACCCGCGCCCAGATGGAACTGCACTCCCCCGAACCGGGCCCGCAGGCCGTTCGCAGGCTGCTCACCGAACTGATGGACTTCGACGAGGTGAACCGCTATCTGATCGAGAAGATCACCGCGATCGGCATCCGCTACGACTTCGGCGAAGGCCCCGACCTGCTCGGCCGCCGCCTGCCCGACATCGACGTGAGACACGGCCACCTCTACGCTCTGCTGCATCGCGGCCGCGGCCTGCTGCTGGACCGCACCGAACGCCTGACCGTCGGCGGCTGGTCGGACCGAGTCGATTACCTCGGGGATCCCACTGCGGTACTGGATGTTCCGTGCGTCCTGCTACGCCCCGACGGCCACGTCGCCTGGATCGGCGACGATCAGCAGGCCCTGGACGACCACCTCTCCCGCTGGTTCGGCAAGCCCGCCAACTGACTTCGCCTGAGCAACCGAAGGAGCTTTGCCACACGGCGGTGTCAGTGTCGGCTGCGGGGGTGTCCTGGCTGGCGAAGACCCTGGCGAGCTGCGGGGCGCGGTCGCGGATCTCGCCGAGGGCGGGTGAGGTGGTCAGCACTCTCCTGAGCGTCCGGCCGCGACCTTCAGTGTGATCGCTCGGTGCGGTACAGCATCCCGGCCGGTTGACATCCAGAGAGGCATCAAACGGACCTACATCTTCCACGGCACCGTCACCTCTCGCGTCACCACACCAGTGATCCGCATACAGATCCGCCGCGATCGGCCGAACGTGAGCACTCAGCGGACTTGTCGGAACGGAGATGCTCAGAGCACGTCGAATGCCGCTTGGAACGCGTCCGCCACGGGGGCGATGACAACCGCCTTCCCCTGGAGGTCCTTAGGAAGATGACGGCGGTCGTCCTCATGAAAGATCAGCGTGCCGCCGTCCTGAGGCACGATCGAGGCCCCCAGGGCTGCCGCCAGCCGGGCGAGCACGCCGCTCATCGCGCCACGGGCGAAGTGCGTCGCCGTCACGCACAGCATCCCGTCCTCGTCCTGGGACGCATGGTAGAGGTCGGCCTCGCCCCCGTCCTCCGCGCGGAGCTGGGAGAAGCCCTCCTCCGCGCCGCCCGCCACCACGTACGGCTCCGTCACCTGCCGAAGCCGTTCGGCGTCCAGGGCGACGACCTTGCCGTCCACGAACCGGAGCAGGAAGATGCTGTAACTCACGGGCACACTCTGCCATTTGCCGTACGTGAGAGGACGCCGCTCTGCGCGCCTTTCTTTGCGGGAGAGGCATCCCGTACGACGGCACGGGCGGGGGCGGCTTCGGCGGCTCGTACCAGGGTGAACCTGGACGATGTGGAGGCCGTCCGCCCGGGCGGAGTGAACTGATCAGGGCTGCGATGCGCAAGGCGCCCGTCAGCTCGCCTGGAAGGTCACCACAATCGAGTGGATCGGCATCCGCTTCGGCACAATGGTCGCCGCTCGGGACGCTCGGGAGGTTTCCCGAGGAGTACCGGCCGGTGGTCGACGCGGCGATACACGAGCGCATGAGTGCGGTGATGGCCAGGGGGTCAGGCGGGCCGGGCGGGCGGGCCGGGCAACATGCCTGTCCAGCGCGGCTCGGTCGCCCTGATGACCCGGGAGTCCGCACAGTTGTCGCCGCGGCGAACGCCTGAGCGGCCGCCCCGAACACGCCCGCCTGACCGGCTCAGCCGGGGGCTCCGTTCCTCGTCGTGGTCACGGTCGTCGCCCAGTCCACAGACGCCCACCCCCGTGTGGCTTTCACAGCGCGCAGGAGTTCTGCCCGCAGTCGCCCTGTCCGTACGCGCACGGCCCACCTGCAAGAGAGGTGATCTGGCCATCCACCGCTCAGGGCCGACCGCAGCCCCTCAGGAGGGATCGGGCGGTAGCTCACCAGGGGCGTTGTCAGTGGTGGCAGGCAGGATGATGGGCATGACGACTCCAGCTGCTCAGATCGTGGATTCCGCCGCCTACGCCCAGGCGGTCGAGACCGTGGTGAAGGCCGCGGCCGCCTACTACGCGGACGGCACCTCGCCGATGGACGACGACACCTACGACCGTCTGGTGCGCGGCATCGCAGCATGGCGGTCGCTGACCTGCACCGCGTCCGGTGCGCCGTCGGTGATGGCCTGGCGGTAGACCAGCGAGCCGTCCCGGCAGACCACCTCGACACCGGGGTGCGTCCGCAGCCAGGCGGCCAGCTGCTCGGCGTCGCGCCCGGCCCACAGCTCGATCGGCAACCGGGTGTCGGCATCCACCAGCAGGGTTCCGTAGACGTCCGCATACAGCGCGAAGTCGTCCACTCCCAGCACCCGCGGGGTCGCTGCTGGCGGAAGCGGCAAGCGCATCAAGTGGAACAGCACGCTGGTCCGCGACAGCGGCACATTCAGGATTTGCAGGAGCCGGGCGCCGCCCCGGCCGGCGAGCAGCACCCCAGCCATCTCCACCAGGTGCTGCAGCAGCGGGCTGCGGCGCTGGTAGCGCACCGTCAGCCCCTCGACCCGTTCGGCAAACGTCCGCCGACCGCAGCTCGGACTGTCACAGAACAACCGCCGCACCGACAGCCCGATCAGCACCGGACGCCCACCGACAGCGACATCGGCCAGCGCGCGGCAATAGCGACTGTGCACCCGCGCAGAACCGCGACCACAGTCCGGACACGCCACCGTCAACTCGCGGGTGCAGGCCGCGATACGGACCACGCCGCCCGCCACCCACACCCGTTCCACCCGCACCGCATCGAGATGCGGAGACATGATCCGTACGAGGTCATCACACTCGCTGACAGTGCCGCTACTCGTGACGGAGCGTCACCGGCGCACGGTGGCACACCCTAGCTTCACGAAAATCTTGCCAGGGCCACGTTCGCGTGTACGCGAAGACGACCATAGGCATCGGGAACTTGGCCACCTACACCGTCCCGTGCGCGGACACGCCCTCAACGACTTACAACGAGATCGGGCTGGGCAACAATAAGCAACACGTCAAGATGACGATCACGGCCGGTGCCGGAGTCCACTGGGGCTTGTCCGTCGGTTGGCGTTCGGGCTATCAGAACCCCTCCTGACGCAGTAGTGGAGACGGCCATGGCGCGGTACGGCGTCAGGAACCGGCGCGTCCTGGGCGGTGCGGGGAAAGGGAATCGTCAGCCGGCCTCCGGGATCGGCCTCGCCGAGCAGGACGCCGAAGAAGCTCCACACCAGTGCGCGTGCGCTGTCCGCCCATGGCATCAGCACCGGCGAGTTCGTCCTGGCGACCCGAAAGAGACAGGGGCGGTCGGTCGACCGAGGCTCGACCATCGGACGGCCGTGGCCTGCAGACCGCGACGGCACTGATCCCGACCGCCGAGCACAGCCTGTGCCGATGAGGTCCGAGACCGATCATCAGGCACGGACAGGGACGACACACGCAGTACAGAGGCCCTACGAGGCGGCTACCGGGACCGGGTGATCCGGAACACCAGCCGGTCGGGATGCCGCTTGCGCCCCGGATGCCGGGTCCGACGCTCCACCTTCGGCAGCGGCGGCTCAAACACCGCCCACGGCTCGTCGTCGTGCAGCGCGACCACCGGAGACCGTATCGCCGTTACCCTTCATGGTGTCAACGGCGTCACATAGCGGGCGCCAAACCACTGGAGGCAACACCCCGTGCTGATTGCTCAGCGTCCGTCCTTGACCGAAGAGGTCGTCGACGAGTTCCGCTCCCGGTTCGTGATCGAGCCGCTGGAGCCGGGCTTCGGCTACACCCTCGGCAACTCCCTGCGTCGTACGCTCCTCTCCTCGATCCCGGGTGCGGCGGTCACGTCCATCCGCGTCGACGGCGTTCTGCACGAGTTCACCACCGTGCCGGGCGTCAAGGAGGACGTCACCGACCTGATCCTCAACATCAAGCAGCTGGTCGTCTCCTCGGAGCACGACGAGCCGGTCGTGATGTACCTGCGCAAGCAGGGCCCGGGTCTGGTCACCGCCGCCGACATCGCGCCCCCGGCCGGTGTCGAGGTGCACAACCCCGACCTCGTCCTCGCCACGCTCAACGGCAAGGGCAAGCTGGAGATGGAACTGACGGTCGAGCGTGGCCGCGGTTACGTCTCCGCCGTGCAGAACAAGCAGGTCGGTCAGGAGATCGGGCGTATCCCGGTCGACTCGATCTACTCGCCGGTTCTCAAGGTCACCTACAAGGTCGAGGCGACCCGTGTCGAGCAGCGCACCGACTTCGACAAGCTGATCGTCGACGTCGAGACCAAGCAGGCCATGCGTCCGCGTGACGCCATGGCGTCGGCCGGCAAGACCCTGGTCGAGCTGTTCGGTCTGGCCCGTGAGCTCAACATCGACGCCGAGGGCATCGACATGGGCCCGTCCCCCACGGACGCCGCCCTTGCCGCCGACCTGGTTCTGCCGATCGAGGACCTCGACCTCACCGTCCGTTCGTACAACTGCCTCAAGCGCGAGGGCGTCCACTCCGTGGGTGAGCTCGTGGCGCGTTCCGAGGCCGACCTGCTCGACATCCGCAACTTCGGTGCGAAGTCGATCGACGAGGTCAAGGCGAAGCTCGCCGGCATGGGCCTGGGCCTCAAGGACAGCCCGCCCGGATTCGATCCGACCGCCGCCGCACTCGGTGCGGACGACGACGCGGACGCGGGTTTCGTGGAGACCGAGCAGTACTGAACACTGCGCTGCGCCGGTCATAGCGACACCTGAGCGGAGACAGGAGAACATCCACTCTGTTCCCTGCCCGCTGGGCGACGTCGACCGGATCCGCGCCCACGCACAACCCGGGAGGAAGGCAGCCGGCGACAACGCGGCGCAGCTCGGCCACTTCACGTGCGGCCCGCTGCTCGGCCAGCGTATGGTCGCCGGCTTCCGGCCTGGTCTGCTGTGCTCGTCACCGAGCTGCTCTGACGCGAGGCGACCTCGGCCGGCATCGGCCACTCAGGGGCGTACATCAGAGGCCCGACCGCAGAGATGCTGGGGCCAGCGTGGTGTGCGGGCCTCGGGCCGGCTGACACTGCGCCACGCAATGACCCAGTGTCGGCGGTCGGGCCGGGCGCCCGGGGCGGGACCCCGCCCCGGGCGCCCGGCGTGGGCAGCCGAACCCGTTGCGGCGGACGGGGTGCAGCAGCCCGTGCTCGGCCAGGCGTCGCGGGCTTCCTTGACCGCGATGACGGCGATGGCGGCGATGGCGGCGATGACGAGGGCAGCGACGGGGTCGGCCCAGGACCAGCCGAGGGTCGCGTTGAGGACCAAGCCGACCAGGAGCACGGCGGAGAGGTACGTGTACCTGCTCCCTGGCTCGGCGAGATCGAAGGACTGGCGCGCCGTCGGCGGCCTCGCGCGCGCTGAACGCGCCACGGCACCCGAGGTCGCGGCGGTCTGCTTCCGATCCCTCTCGGATTCGTAACCTCGCAGCTCGCGGAGCGGCTCGCGGAGCGGCTCGCGGAGGGGAATGCAGGATCGTTGCGGCAGAGGACCCTCTGACCTGTGCATACGCGCCTCTGAGGTACTCCGGGAGGGGTGACCGTCCGCTGTGCGTCCAGCGTCCCGCTTCGGGCGTCGTGCTATCCGTTCACTTCCGGCACACGCTGCATGCCTGAGCGATGAGTTCGGGCGGCGAAACGGGTCTGCCCTGGCATGACTCGAATCATCGCTGACATCTCCGTCTCCCTCGACGGCTTCGTCACCGGGCCCGACCCCGGCCCGGACAACGGTCTGGGCACCGGCGGCGAGGCCCTGCACACCTGGGCGTTTTCCGACGACCCCGACGACCGCCGGTTCCTGCGCGAGGGGACCGCCCGTTCGGGCGCCGTCGTCCTCGGCCGCCACCTCTTCGACGTGGTCGACGGGCCGAACGGCTGGGACGACAAGACCGGCTACGGCGCCGGCGAGGTCGGCAAGCCCGCGTTCGTCGTCGTGACGAGCTCGCCGCCGGAGTCGGTGCGGCTCACCGACCTCGACTGGACGTTCGTCACCACCGGTCTGCCCGACGCCGTCACCGTGGCGCGCCAGCGCGCCGAGGCGGCGTCGTCGGACAGCGGCAAGGACCTCGACGTCGTCCTCATGGGCGGCGGTGCCACGATCGGCTCGGCGATCGACGCCGGGCTGGTCGACGCACTGACGCTGCACCTCGCGCCCGTCGTGCTGGGTGCCGGGACGCCACTGTTCACCGGCGGAGCGCCACGCACACTGGTGCAGCGGAAAGTGACCTCGACCTCGACCGCGACGCACCTGACCTACGACGTCCTCCCGGTGATCCGATGACCACCGTCAACGTCGATGAGATCGCCTTGGGCATCGAGTCGTTCGGTGACGACGACGCGCCACTCGTCCTGCTCGCGGGCGGGACGACGATGCTCTCCTGGCCCGACGCGCTGTGCGAGCGCCTCGCCGCCGGCGGGCGCCGCGTCGTGCGCTACGACCTGCGCGACAGCGGAGAGTCGACGACGGCGGACCCGCAGGCGCCCGCCTACACCCTGCGCGACCTCGCCGCCGACGCGGCGGCCCTTGCCGACGCGCTCGGCGGCGGGCCCGCGCACCTCGCGGGGATCGGTGTCGGTGGGATGGTCGCCCAGGTGGCCGTGCTCGACCATCCGGGCTCGTTCTCGGCGCTCACCCTGGCCGGCACCCGCGCGGTTGCGCCCGGCCCGCCCGACGACGACCTCCCCGACCATGACCAGGCGACGATGAGCCGGCTGTTCTCGCAGCCGATGCCCGACTGGACCGACCGCGAGGCGGTGGCGGAGTTCGCCGCCGCCGGCGCGGAGATCCTCGGCGACGACCCCGTCGCCGCGCGCGCGATGGCCGCGCGCATCTGGGACCGCACGCCCGGCACCGCACCCCCCATCCAGATGGCCAACCAGCTGGGCATGGTGTTTTCCAGGCTCGACTGCACACCCCGCTGGCGCGAGCGCCTGCCCGAGATCGAGATGCCCACGCTCGTCGTCCACGGCCGCCGCGACCGGTTCTTCCCCGTCGGCAACGCCGAGGCGATCGCGCGCGAGATCCCCGGAGCGCGGCTGCTCGTCCTCAAGGAGGCCGCCACCGCGATCCCCGACGCGGCGGTCGACGAGGTCGCCGAGGCGATGCTCACGCTCGGGTAGAGGACGGCGCGTGCCGCGCGGGTATGGCATCCGCGCGGCAGCGGGCGTCGGAGGCACGACCCGGCCGCGCGCCCGCGATCGGCGCTCGCGGATGACCGACCTCACGGAACAGTCCACCGACGTCTCTGATCAGCGGATCTGCAAGGCCGCGGCCGTGGTCTCCATCGACCTGAGTGGCTGTCGTACGGCAACAGCTCCACTCCCGGTGTCCGTTACGCCTTCCGGGCGAGTCCGCCGTGCTCGGCGATGACCTCCGGGGTGGGCGAACCGGGCTCCGGGCGCCACTGCGTTACCGAGACGACGCCGGGTTCGAGGAGCTCCAAACCGTCGAAGTACGTGGTGATCTCGTCGACGGTGCGCAGGTTGTACGGGACGGCGCCGCTGTTGTTGTAGGCGTCCTGGGCCTGCTCGAAGACCGGGTCGATGCCGCGTGAGCCGTCGTTGATGGAGAGGTAACTGCCCGAGGGCAGGGCGTCCATCAGCCGGGTGACGATGGAGCGGGCCTGATCGTAGTCGGCGACGTGGCCCAGGATGTTGCTGAGGATGAGCGCGATGGGGCGGCCGAAGTCCAGTGTCTCGGCGGCGGCCGCGAGGATGCGGTCCGGATCCGTCACGTTGGCGTCGATGTAGGCGGTCGCGCCCTCGTGGCTGGAGTACAGCAGGGTGCGGGCGTGGGCGAGGACCATCGGATCGTTGTCGACGTAGACGATCCGCGTCTCGGGGGCGAGCCTCTGAGCGACCTCGTGGGTGTTCTGAGCGGTCGGAAGGCCGGTGCCGACGTCCAGGAATTGCCGGATGCCCGCCTCGGACACGAGATACGTGATGTTGCGGCGCAGGAACGCACGGCTGCAGCGGGCGATGGTGACGATGCCGGGGAAGACTGCGGTGTACGCGTCACCGGCCTCCTCGTCGACGGGATAGTTGTCCTTACCGCCTAGCCAGTAGTTCCAGATACGGGCGGAGTGCGGAACCGACGTGTCGATCTTCTGATGCTTCGCTGGTTCGGGCGTCGTCACAGGGTCGGTCATAGCTCGCGTCCGTCCTTCAACCGAGGCGTGGATCATTCACGGCACAACCTACGTCCGAACACCCTGCGTGTGCCCACTAGTTCGGGTTTTCCGGCTGGTCGGTCAGCGACGTCCGGTCCCCGACCGACCCGAGCCGTTCCGCCGATCAAGCGCACGGGCAATCAGCTGCGCTGGTCATGGGGAGGGCTGATATTCACTCAACGAAGTAAGGGCTGGCGACACGCAGGGCGTAGCCGCCACGGAAACTCGGCCACCACCAATCAAGCCGCGAGGGTCACTGGCGCCGTCGACGCGGCGGGAAATGCCTTGCCGGGATCGAACTTCTCCCCGGTCTGCAGGCAGTGGCAGTGGCGGAGGCATCCCAAGAAGCGATCAATCGCGTGGCGCGGGGATGCGTCGACGAGGACCCGAAGCCGGCCCAGGCGTCGCCCGCGTGAGAATGCGGCTCGGAGGAGCCGCCGATGCTGAAGAAGCGGTACGGGATTGTCCACGACCTTGGCCGCCGTGCCGTGGACCAGCTGACGTAGCAGCAGGCGGGACGGGGTGGCTTCACAGTTCTGGGAGACGAGCGCATGCGTAGCTCGTCAGCCCTTCGGACAGAACCACACCGCGGTCTCGCCCGCAGCTGGGGACCGCCATCCCCGCCCCGCCGCCGAGCGACCTACACGCGACGCACGCGGTCCGGCGCCTGTTCGCCACCACGACCTGGCCAAGGACAAGCTCTACGGTCACATCAAGCCGAAGAAGAATCAGACGGATCAGACGGGGTTTCTCGAATTCTGCCGCTGCCTGCGCAGCCTGCACTCACCCGAGATCCGGAATGCCGGGCATGCCCGAGCGGCGCACGCACGATTACCGTCTTCGACGGCGCCATGATCCTCTCTGTCAGGCGATGTTCACGAGGCTCGACGGCGCTGAGGCGGGGCCGGTCTACTGCGACTTCGGGGCCGCGGCTTCCAGATCCTCGATCCTGCCGGACATGATCGTGCGGATGTGCTCGGTGATGTGTGGGGCCGGCCAGTCCCACCAGGCGACCGCCAGGAGGCGGGCGATGTCTTCGTCGCCGAAGCGACTGCGGATGAGTCTGGCGGGGTTGCCGCCGACGATTCCGTAGTCGGGGACGTCGTCGACAACGACGGAGCCGGAGGCGATGACCGCTCCGTGGCCGATGCGGACGCCGGGCATCACCATGGCCCGGTATCCGAACCAGACGTCGTTGCCGACCACGGTGTCACCGCGGCCGGGCAGGGCTGTGATCAGGTCGAAGTGGTCAGCCCAGGAGCCGCCCATGATCGGGAAGGGGAACGTCGAGGGACCATCCATACGGTGGTTGGCACCGTTCATGATGAAGCGCACGCCCTCGCCCAGCGCGCAGAATTTGCCGATGACCAGCTTCTCCGGCCCGTAGTGGTACAGCACGTTGCGGGTCTCGAACGCGGTCGGGTCGTCCGGATCGTCGTAGTAGGAGAACTCTCCCACCTCGATCAGCGGCGAGGTGACCAGTGGCTTGAGCAGGACGACCCGAGGTTGGTCGGGCATCGGGTGCACCACGGTCGGATCGGCAGGAACAGCTGGCATCACGGTCGGCTTCCTCACACGTCGCAGACTGCTTACGCCCATGATCGCAACCGGCGCCTCTACGTCGCCACCGCATTTTCCGCGACGGCGTCGGCACCGCCGTCGCATAACACGACAGGGGGCACCGTCGCACACCCACGCCGGTGACCCGCCCACTCCGACACGGTCCAGCTCGATCACTGACGCGGAGCCGCCCATGGCCATCACGACCAAGACCGACACCACCGCATCAACCGGCCGCCGATCCCCCGCACATACCCGCGGTACCCGCGACCCGACTACCCGTTCTGCCCGCTCTGCCCGTTCGTTCTGCCGCATCGCGCCCCGAGGGCGCGACATCCGCCCAGTTGCGTGCGATGTTCACCAGTTGATTCCGGCCGCCACCGGCAGGTGGTCACTCCCCGTGGCCGGCAGCGACCACGCGCTCTCCGGCTTCACGCCGCGGACCAGGATCTGGTCGATCCGTACCACCGGGAACTTGGCCGGCCAGCTGAAGCCGAAGCCGTCCCCGGCCGCGTCCTGGGCAGAGCGCAGCTGTGAGGCGATGTCGGCGAACGCGCGGTCGTCCATGGTGCCGTTCAGGTCGCCGAGCAGCACCACGCGCTCATTCTGTTCGGCGGCGATGGCCTTGCCGAGCGCCTGCGCGTTTCTGTCCCGCGAGTCCGTCCAGAAGCCCGTCCTGGGAGTCACCCGTGCGGACCCCAGGTGGGCCACATACACCGCCAGCGGACCCTGGTCCGTGGCCACCGTGGTGCGCAGCGCCCGGTTGTCGGTCATCTTGACGTCGGCCGGCTTGGTGTCCGCCAGCGGCCCGACGTCCTGCTGGATGTCGACCGGCTGGGTGTCCGACAGCGGCAGCTTGCTCCACAGCCCGACCGTGCCCTGCACCGTGTGGTAGGGGTACGCCTTCGCCAGGCCCTTCTCGTACGTGCCCCGGGCCTGCTCGGTCATCTCCTGCAGGGCCAGCACGTCCGCGCCGGAGGCGGCCAGGTCGCGCGCGGTGCCGGCCGGGTCGGGGTTGTCGGCGCCGACGTTGTGGCTGGCCACCGTGAGGTCGCTGCCCGGGCGGGACTTGTCGCTGAGCAGCCCGCCGAAAAGGTTCAGCCACACCATGACCGGCAGCAGCAGCGCGGCCACCGCGGAGGCGGAGCGGCGCAACAGTGCCCCGGCAAGGAGTACCGGGATGAACAGGCCGAACCATGGCAGGAAGGTCTCCACGAGGCTGCCGAGGTTCCCGACCCGGTTCGGGATCTTCGCGTGCAGCAGCATGAGCAGGCCCAGCAGTAGGGCCAGCGCGGCGAGCACCGGGCCCCGCTTCCAAAGCCCCGGCCGGAAGCCGGTGCGGATCGCCCGGCGGATGCCCGCGTGCCAGGCACCGGAGCCGGCTCCCCAGCGGCCTGAGCCGTCCCGTCCGGTCTCCGTCGTGCCAGCCGCGTCCACCGCGTCCGCCGCGTCCACCTGCTTCATCGTCTGTCCTCGCTCGCTGCCGGTCACTGCTGCATCCTCGGGTCCTGGGTGGGATCGGCATACATACGCGGGCAACCACGGTCGATCGCATCGGCGCGCAATTCGTAGTGCCAGGGTTCGTTCTCGTAGATCTGGCACAGCCCGTACTCGGCACCGTGCTCGGACAGCCACTCCGTCGCATCGGAGTTCCCCATGTCGACCGCGTCCCCCGACACGTGAGGAGACGTCGTCGCGGTGGCCACCCATCGGGCGGCCTCCTCTTCCGACCCGTACTTGAAGACCGCCTCACGAAGAAGCTCCTCCTGGTACTCCGGGGAACGCCAGCCGCTGTTGACGTAGAACTCGACTCCGTCGTCCGCGGCAGCCGTCGCAGCCTGGCGGAGGGCGTTGAGCAGACCTGGATCGAGTTTGGACACAGCCGGAATCGCGTCGTCGTAGATCGTCACGCCATCGGGGACGACACCGTCGGCCGAACCGAGCGCACCGAGCGCACCACGGTGTTCACTCCGAGGTGCATGCGAGGGTGCTGCGGCCGAGGGGCTCGAAGGCGACGACGAAGGTAAGGAAGGCAAGAAGGACAAAGAAGGCAGGGAAGACGAAGAAGGAGACGAGGACTGCGGCGCCCGGTAGCCGAGGACTGCGGCGATCACTGCTGAGACGACCATCAGGCCGACGACCATCAACCGGCGAACCCGGCGGGTCGTTGTTCGTGCTGAGGGTGGGGTTCGACGCATACCGCCACTCAAGGCAGCGCGGTGTTGCCGACACGTATGCGGTTTTCGATATGTCGACGATATGCGCCGACTCGTAGCCTTGATGACATGCGTGTGTTGATCGTCGAGGACGAGCTCTATCTGGCAGAAGCCATCCGCGATGGTCTTCGCCTGGAAGCGATCGCCGCCGACATCGCAGGTGACGGCGGCACCGCTCTGGAACTGCTGAGCATCAACGCCTACGACATCGCCGTCCTCGACCGAGACATTCCCGGGCCCTCAGGAGACGAGATCGCCCAACGCATCGTCGCCTCCGGCAGCGGCATGCCGATCCTCATGCTCACCGCCGCCGACCGTCTCGACGACAAGGCCACCGGGTTCGAACTCGGTGCCGACGACTACCTCACCAAACCGTTCGAGCTTCGAGAGCTCGTCATGCGGCTCAGGGCGCTCGACCGCAGGCGCGCCCACAACAGACCACCCGTACGAGAGATCGCAGGCCTGCGGCTGGATCCGTTCCGCCGCGAGGTCTACCGCGACGACCGCTACGTCGCGCTCACCCGGAAACAGTTCGCCGTGCTCGAAGTCCTCGTCGCCGCCGAGGGCGGTGTCGTCAGCGCCGAAGAACTCCTGGAACGCGCGTGGGACGAGAACGCCGACCCGTTCACCAACGCCGTGCGCATCACCGTTTCGGCACTGCGCAAGCGTCTCGGCGAACCCTGGATCATCGCCACCGTGGCCGGTGTCGGCTACCGGATCGACGCAGCGCCCGGCACCGGACGTGTGGGAGAAGACCGTGGATAGAGCCCCTGGTTTGAGTGTCCGCCTCAAACTCACCCTCAGCTACGCCGGGTTCCTCATGGTTGCCGGTGCCTTGCTGCTCGCCGCGGTGTGGTTGTTCCTCCTGCGTTATGTCCCCGACCGTGCGATGCTCATCAACCCCGATGACATGCCCGGGAATGGTGTTTTTCCCGTCCGCTCCGCCCTCCTGGACGTTTTCGCTCCGAGGGCAGCCGCAGTACTGGCGTTCCTGCTGGTGTTCGGCCTCGTGGGAGGGTGGGTCCTCGCCGGCCGCATGCTCGCCCCGCTGACCCGCATCACCGAGGCCACCCGTCTGGCCACGAACGGATCGCTCTCCCACCGGATCCGGCTGCCGGGCCGCAAGGACGAGTTCCGGGAACTCGCCGACGCCTTCGACACAATGCTCGTACGGCTTGAAGCACATGTCGCCGAACAGCAGCGATTCGCGGCCAACGCCTCTCACGAACTGCGCACCCCGCTGGCGATCTCGAAGGCCCTTCTCGATGTGGCCCGCACCGACCCGAACCGCGACACCGGGGAACTCATCGACCGCCTGCACGCCGTCAACACCCGGGCGATCGCCCTCACCGAGACACTGCTCCTGCTCAGCCGCGCTGACCAGCGGTCCTTCACCCGCGACCACGTCGACCTGTCCCTCCTGGCGGAAGAATGCACCGAAACGCTCCTCCCCCTCGCGGAAAAGCACGGCGTCACCATCGAGACCAGCGGCGACATCACCCCCACGATCGGATCGCCGGCGCTCCTGCTGCAGCTGACCACGAACCTCGTACACAACGCGATCGTCCACAACCTGCCTGAAGAGGGCACTGTGTGGGTCCGCACCGGCGTCCACTCCAAGACCGCGGTGCTCACTGTCGAAAACACCGGCGAGCAGCTCACCCCACAGCAGGTCTCGACCCTCACCGAACCGTTCCAGCGCGGCACCGAACGCATCCACACCGACCAGGCAGGCGTCGGCCTCGGCCTGACCATCGTCAGAACCATCACGCACGCACACGACGGAACACTCACCCTCACCCCGCGCCCTGCCGGTGGGATCCGCATCACCGTGGAACTCCCCGCGATATCCCCTCATACGGACAGGTGAGTCAACGACCACGGGAGCAATGCGCCGCCATCGTTACCGGCTCACCAGGTCCTCGATGACCAGGACGCCGCGGGCCACGAGGGCTTCACGGTTGCCGGTCCGGCGCAGATCACCGAGGACCTCGGCGATCACTCCGGAGGAAGTGATCCGGCGATGGCGCCCGGCACGGCGTTGAACACGATGTCGACTACGCCGGAGGGGTATTGGGTCTTGAGGTTGGTGACGAGGTCGGAGGCGCTGCACTCCAGACCGAACGAACTGCCAGACAGCGCAGCTGCACACAGATCCGACCGGCTACGTCAGCGGCGTCCACCGAGGTGAGCGGCGCATGCTCTCTGACACGCCCCGGGAGACCGAGGACCTGGCACAAGGTCTGCGCATGGTGGTGATACGGCGGGGCCGCGACACGGCAGGCGACACGAAGCGGTCCGCGGGCCCCTGGCCCACTGACGACGTGTTCCGGCACCGACGCAGGCGGACACAGCCAAGCTTTCCGCTCAGGCTTGCCTCTACGAGCCATGGCGGGTGGCACCCACGGGAGACCACCCGCCGGAGGCGTTCACAGTGCGCCGTACCTGTTCAGTGCTGCCGCTTGCCGTGGTAGCGCTCGGCGAGGCGCGCGAGTGCGACGGCGCCGAGGAGCAGGCCGAAGTCGCGCAGTGCGATGTCGTAGTAGTCGGGAATGGTCAGCAGGTTGATGATGATGCCCGCCAGCCACCCGGCCACCAGCCAGGCTCCGAAGCGGGGCGCGAGGGCTACGGCGATGCCCGCCGCGATCTCGATCGCGCCCACCGCGTACATGGCCGCCTGGGCGCTGCCGGGGACGACGTCGTTGATCCACGGCGCGAGGTAGATGGGCCAGTCGACGAGCAGGTTGGCGAACTTGTCCAGCCCGAAGAGGATCGGCGCCACCGTGAAGGCGGTGCGCAGGACCACGAACGCCTGGTAGCCGGGGTCGGCGAGCAGCGCACGCCGCGGGGCGGCGGACGTCGTGCTGGTGGTTGCGGAGGACATGGTGGCCTCTCCTTCTATTGACAACCTTCATTAACTATAGAAGCGCGGAAGTTTTCTTTAGTCAATGGCCGTGGGTTTTACACTGGTGTTCGTGGACATCCCGAACGAAGTACGCGACGCCGACCTCTCCGCCATCGCTGCTCTGGATGAGCCGACGCGCAGGCGCCTGTACGACCACGTGGTGCGCCAGTCGGGGCCCGTCGGCCGGGACGAGGCAGCCGCCGCCCTGGGCCTGGCGCGGCAGACTGCGGCGTTCCACCTCGACCGGCTCGCCGATGAGTCCCTGCTGGACGTGGTCTACGAACGACGCAGCGGCCGTACCGGGCCGGGGGCGGGCAGGCCGGCAAAGCTGTATCGGCGCTCGGCGAAGCAGATCGCGGTGAGTCTGCCCGACCGCCGGTACGAACTGGCCGGGCGACTCCTCGCACAGGCGGTGGAGGAATCCGGCGCAACCGGTGAGCCGGTGACGGAGGTTCTGCACCGCAAGGCCGAAGAACTCGGCACACACCTGGGTGGGCAGAACAGCGCACGCCTCGTCGACCTGCTGGAGCGGTACGGGTTCGAGCCACGGCACGAGGAAGGCACCGTCGTGCTGGCCAACTGCCCCTTCCACGCCCTGGCCCGTGAGCACACGCAGACCGTGTGCGGTATGAACCTGCACCTGCTGCGCGGTGTTCTTCACGGGCTGGGCGAGTCCGGATACACGGCCTGCCTGGCGCCGAGCCCAGGCCGGTGCTGTGTCCGGCTTGAACCCGTCACCTGATCACCTCGGGCGCCAGGCCGGACCGTGCTCCGCGCGGACGGCGGACGGACTGGCCGTGCCGGTATGCCGCCGCTGTGCAGTTCGATGACAAGCGGAAGATGAAGCCGGCGCCGATGCCGGCGTTGACGGTGCGGGGCACAGCCTGCCGGAGTGCCCGCTTGGCGGTGCGGGCGAAGGGTGCCTTGTCGCGGCGGCTGAGTTCTCTGATGCGGTCGAGGACGACGACCGAGTCGTTGACGAAACAGTCGATCACGGTCAGGAGCGCAGCCAGGAAGACGCCGTCGACCGGTCCTGCCGAACCCGGCGAAGATGCCGACCATCACCTGAGCGGCTCATCCCGTCCGAGTGGCGGCGCAGCAGCGCCCGGACGTGTCCCTCTGTCCCGGCTGACAGGTAGTCAACGTGACCCGGCCCTGAAGGACCGGGCTTGGAGGTAGTGCCCGGCTGGCTGCTGGGGTGGACTCCTCCGTCCAGACACCCCTATTGGGTGGCAGGGACGCGTGACTCACGCCCCGCGTTCCACACGCTGTCGCCACGGGTGGCGATGTTGTGGGAAGCGTTCCGGTCGGCGTGGGCAACGACCCCGCACCCCCGGCAGATGAAAAGCCCCTGGTCGACACGGTTGCGCTTGTCGACGTGGCCACACTCGGCGCACGTCTGCGACGTATACGCGGGATCAACGAAGACCAGGGGCACACCGGCCCGCTTGGCCTTGTAGACGACGAAGTCTCCGAGCTGGGCGAAGGCCCAGGAGTGGAGTGCGACCCGTTGGGGCTTGCGGAGCCGTACCCGGTTGCGGATGCCCTTGAGTTCTTCGAGGGACAGGCCGCGCCCGGTGCGTTCAGCCTCGGTCACGATCGTCTTGGAGATGATGTGGTTCTGGTTGGCGGCGTGCCGCGCCTCTTTGCGGGCACGGGCCTTGAGCCGCCGCTTGGCGCTCTTGGTGCGCTTCTTCTGGAGCTTGGCGCGCAGGGCAAGCTGTCGCTTGCGGTACCGGTTGAGCCCCCGCCCGGCCGCGAGGTAGCCGGTGGAGGCGGTGGCGATGTTCTCGATACCGAGGTCCACGCCGATGAAGCCGTCCGGCTCATACTGCTCGGCCTCGGGCGCGTCGCAGGTGGCGACGAGGTAGAAGACGCCGTCGCGCTCGATCAGGTCGGATTCGCCCTGCCGGTGCGCCTGGAGCATCTTGAGCGCGTCGACGGAGCAGGCGAAGCGGATGTTCTTGACCCGGCCGTCCACGGTCCAGATGGACACGGTCCGCTGGTCGTACTGCCAGCTCAGGCACCGGTCGTCATACGGCTGGGCGGCCTCGGGGCGAAAGGTGAGAGGCTTGGACTCGGCCTTGCGGCGACGCCTGGAGCCTTCCTTGCCGAGATGGCCGGCCCGGATGTTGGCCTTGAGCGTGGTGTACGAGTCGCGCACCCTCTCGATGACGTGTTACGCAGCCTGCGCTCCCAGCCCACGGGCTTTGAGTTCGGCGTAGGTGTGCTTGCGCAGCTCGTACTCACGCGGCACACCGTGCTCGAACGCCACCTCCGACACCCAGTTCGCGGCGTCATTGACCGTGCCCAGGGTGCGCTCAAGCGCGGATGCCTGTGCGGCGTCCGGCATGAGCTTGACCTGCGTCACGATCTTCACGGGCGTGAACGTAGCATTGCTCTATGTCACGAAGCTGGGGGCCAAACCCTGGTATTCGCAGGGGCCGTAGCGTTGTCTAGACCCTGCACGCACACTTGGTCTTCACCCCCAAGTACCGGCGCGGACCGTTCACCGACGAGATCCTTCGGCGCTGCGAAGAGGTCATGCGCGACGTGTGCACCGACTTCGGCGCGGAGCTGCTGGAGTTCAACGGCGAACGCGATCACGTCCACCTGCTCGTGCACTACCCGCCCAAGGTCGCCATCTCCCGCCTCGTCGGCTCCCTCAAGGGCGTCTCCGCCCGGCGCCTGCGGCAGGAGTTCCCCGGCCACATCCGCAAGTACCTGTGGGGCGAACGCTTCTGGTCGCCGTCCTACTTCGCTGCCTCGTGCGGCGGCGCCCCGCTCTCTGTCATCAAGGAGTACATCGAGAACCAGAAACGTCCCGGCTGAGGTCAATAGAGCAGACCCGTGCGCCCGCGCGGGTCAGAGCAGTGTTAGAAGCGCTTCCTCCCGGTGTGAACGCCCAGGGTTCCACGCTAGATCATGCTGAAAAGCTCTGAGCGGGGCAGGGGTCAAGCAGCGGTGCGCCCTGACATGAGGTGGCGCCTGACGAGAGGGACCGAGGGTGGCGATGCGTGCGGTGACCGTGCGGCCCGGCGAGAAGGACTCCGCAGCGGTACGGGATGTGCCTGAGCCCGTCCCAGCGGCCGACGAGTTGTTGGTGCAGGGCCTGGCCGTGGGGGTGTGCGGAACGGACAAGGAGATTGTCCGCGGCGAGTACGGCTGGGCCCCACCTGGACGTGAGTGGCTGGTACTGGGGCACGAGTCTCTCGGACGGGTGCGGCAGGCGCCGCCCGGCAGCGAGTTCTCGGCCGGCGACCTTGTCGCCGGAGTGGTACGGCGGCCGGACCCCGAGCCGTGCGGGGCCTGCGCACGTGGGGAGTTCGACATGTGCCGCAACGGCCGCTACACCGAACGCGGTATCAAAGAGATCGACGGTTACGGCTCGCAGGCGTGGTGCGTGGAAGCCGACTACGCGGTGAAGCTGGAGCCGCATCTGGAGCACGTCGGTGTGCTCATGGAACCGACCTCGGTGGTGGCCAAGGCATGGGAACAGGTCGAGCGTGTCGGTGCCCGCTCGTGGTTCGAACCCCGCTGCGTCCTGGTCACCGGTGCGGGGCCGATCGGTCTGCTGGCCGCCCTCCTGGGCACACAGCGCGGGCTGGAGGTGCATGTGGTCGACCGGGTGACCGAAGGGCCCAAGCCCGCACTCGTACGGGACTTGGGCGCCGTTTACCACTCACAGGACATCGAGCAGATCATGTCCGCCGTGTGCCCGGATGTCGTCATCGAAGCCACGGGTGCGAGCGAGCCCGTCTTCGCCTCGCTGACGGGCACCGCGTCCTACGGAGTGGTGTGCCTGACCGGTGTGTCGCCTGCCGGTCGCACGATGGCCGTGGACGCGGGCGCCATCAACAGGGAGATCGTGCTGCAGAACGACGCGGTGGTGGGCTCGGTCAACGCCAACCTGCGTCACTACCGCCAGGCGGCCGACGCGCTGGCGAGGGCCGACCTGTCATGGCTCGGTCGCATGATCACCCGGCGGGTACCGCTGGAGCGCGCGACGGAGGCGTTCACGCCACAACCGAATGACGTCAAGGTCATCATCGAGTTGTAGGCGGCAGGATCCGATGGCAGGTCCTAGCCTGGACGGATGTCTCACAGCACTGTTCCCCTGGTCGTGGTGATGGGCGTGTCGGGCTCGGGCAAAACCACCGTGGGCCACCTGCTGGCACAGGGTCTGGGTGTTCCTTGTGCCGAGGGGGACGACTTCCACCCCGCAGCGAATGTGGCGAAGATGCGAGCCGGCCACCCGCTCGATGACGAAGACCGCCGCCCCTGGCTGGACAAGATCGCACGATGGCTGACCGGACATGCGGACAGCGGCGGTGTGGTGACCTGCTCGGCGCTGAAGCGGCGCTACCGCGACCGGCTTGCTTCCGCCGCACCGCACGTCCTTTTTCTCCACCTCGACGGCTCGTCTGAGCTGATCGCCGCACGGATCACCGCGCGACAGGGCCACTTCATGCCGCCCGAGCTGCTCCGTACGCAGATTGCCGACCTCGAACCACTCGGCGACGACGAAGCGGGCGCGGCCATCCCGATCGACGGCACGCCACAGCAGACCGCTGCCCTCGCTCTCGCCGCCGTCACCTCCTCCTGAGCCGTTCACACTTCGCAGCCGCACCCGCCCGCTGTCGTTGCGAACTGGCACCCGGTCACGCGGGGCGAAGGCGAACACCTCTGTGGCAACCGTTGCAGTGGCCGTCACGGAGGACGGCAGAGTGATCGATGCCGAGCTGAAACGACCCGGAACAAAGTCCTGCTGGAAATGAAATGGGCCGACTCGTACATCGGCTGCCTGGATTGTCGATGTCTCAGATTCAGACAGCGCCGGGCCCGGGTGTGCCGCTCCAGATGCGTGTACGGAAGGTTCCGCTCCGCCAGGGCCCTCGCGACCGCCGGCCCGGCAAGCCCCGCCCCGATCACGCACGTATCAAACTGGCCTTTCCGTCAGGGCCTGCCCCTCGTTCGTCCCGCTTCAAAGGCGCTGGGAACGTGTTCATCCGCCGCTCAGCAGGACTGACCTGCGCGGCGACGGCAGCCAGCTGCGCGCCGCCTGACTTGTTCGGACGACTTATTCAGGAGACTCAGTCGGTATGATGCAGTCATGGCTCACGTTCCCGCGGCCGAGCGCCGCCCTCAGCTGATCAAAGCGGCCATCGCTTATATGACAAGGGAAGGGGTCGCGGCCGGAAGCACTCGGGCCATCGCCGCCGAACTGGGAGTGGCCCAGGCCACGGTGCACTACACCTTCGGCACGAAGGAGGGGCTGTACCGCGCCGTCATGGAGCAGCTCACACACGATCTGATCGCGCAGGTCGAGCGGGCCGCGCCGGCCGGCGCGGGGTTCGAGGAGACAGTGAGCACGCTGGCCGCCGCCCTGTGGCGGACGGTCCGCGAGCAGCCCGCCAGCCATCAGCTCCTCACGGAACTGACCATGTTCGCGCTCCGCTCCCCCGCCTTGAGCGAGGCCCTCGAGAGTCACAACCGGAGTGTGACCGAGGTGACGGCGAGGCTGGTGGCCGAGGCGGCCGAGCGCACCGGCCAGCCCCTTGCCCAACCTGCGGAAACGATTGCACGGTTCTTCCTCGCCGGCTTCGACGGGCTGACCACACAACGCCTCTCCCACCCCGATGAGGAGGCCGAGCACACCTGCCTCCAGGCCTTCGTGTCCGCCGTGGTGGCCATGGCCGCCGGTCGGCTGGACCTGGTGTCCGTGCCTGCGAGCTGACAGCGGTCACACACTCGTACGTTACATACTCGCCCGAGTTCGGTCGCCGGCCGACTAATGCCATGAGCACACCCGGTTCACCGCTGAGGGGCGTTGCTGAACCTCTCGCGACGGATGGACCTTCCCCCGGTTTGCCGTAGACGGCCACGCACTTCATGAACGTGCTGAAGGGCAGGCCCTCGAACAGCTGGTGATCTGCTGCGACAGCAGCAGCCCCCTGGCAATCCCAGCCTTGCACAGCGGCGTTCGTAGGACATGCCGTCCGGTTCACAGGCGTACGAGGCCTGCCACGCCGTCGGCGGGGACAGTTTGCCCGCCCGTGATGTGCGCCCGAAGGACCACTTGACTGCACCGTCGCGCATGCAGCCCCTCTCGCGCAGGCACGGCGGCCTCGTACGTGGCCACACCGACTTCCTTGGCTTCGACGGGAAGCGGTCCTGGGTGGAGCCGACGAACTGCCCGCCGATCTCCGTCGCCCGGCCCTCGCCGAGATCGTGATGGAGCATCCGCCCGGCGACCGGCCCAGGCTTCCAGGACGGTCACGGACTTGGCCGCCGCGACGAGCTCCCGCGCCGCCGTCAAGCTGTGCCAGTCCCGCGCAACCCGCCAACGGGTGCTGGAGCCGAGAGGCTGACGTCGTTGTGATCCGCGCAGCTGCGAGCGCCACGCAGGCATGTTGTCAATCGACAAGGTCGCTCGATTTCGTCGACTGAAAGTACCGTATGGCCTGCGCTTTTGGCGAGAGCGGCGCATGCGACAGGCGTCCGACTCGGTCGTTCGACTTGAGCAGGTGATAAAGTCGCCCTATCGAACGAGGCGGCCGTCGGCTGGACCCGTCACGTGGCCGGAGTCCGACAGGTGTCACCTCCACTTCCCGCCCAAGTCCGCGTTCGAGCGGGCGGGACCCCACTGTCCTAGGGAGTTCGTCATGGCCGTCCTGCTCCACCGGCTGGGCCACAAGGCCTACCAGCAGCGAAAGCTCGTCCTGGGCATATGGCTCTTCGTCCTGGCCGCGCTCATCACGTGCGTCAGCATCTTCAGTGGCAAGCTCGACGACCGCTTCGCAGTGCCCGGCACCGAGTCGCAGCGTGCACTGGACAGCCTGAGCAAGACCCTCCCGGAAGGATCGGGCGCAGGCGCCGAGATCGTCTTCACCGCCCCCAAGGGCCACCAGGTCACCGAAGCCCCCTACGCCGCGACCATCGCCCGGACCGTGACGGAGGCCAAGAAGGCTCCCCAGGTCAGCGAGGTCGTCGACCCCCGCGCCTCCGGCGCCGTCTCGGCCGACCGGACCACGGCGATCGTCCAGGTCCAGTACCGCGTGCAGAGCGCGCAGGTCCGTGCCTCATCGGTGGACGCGATCGAGGACGCAGCCAAAGCGGCAGAGAAGGGCGGGCTGAAGACGTCGGTGGGCGGGTCCGTGTACAGCAGCAAAGGCGTCCACGTCGGCCCGTCGGAGATCATCGGCGTGGCCGTTGCTCTGCTCGTCCTCGTCGTCACCTTCGGTTCGTTGCTGGCCGCCGGCATGGCGCTGATGCCCGCACTGATCGGTGTGGCGGTCGGTCTGGCCGGGCTGCTCGCTCTCGCGCCGGCGGTCAGCATCTCCTCCACTGCCGTCACGCTCGCCCTCATGCTGGGCCTGGCCGTCGGCATCGACTACGTCCTGTTCATCCTCTCCCGCCACCGACAGCAACTGGCCCGCGGAACCGACCCCAAGGAATCCATCGCGCTGGCCACCGGCACCGCCGGAAGTGCCGTGGTCTTCGCGGGCATCACCGTGATCATCGCGCTCGCCGCGCTGAGCGTCATCGGCATCCCGTTCCTCACCACGATGGGTCTTGGGGCCGCCGGAGCCGTACTCATCGCCGTACTGGCCGCGATCACCCTCGTCCCCGCCGTCGCGGGATTCGCCGGCTCCCGGCTCACCCCCAAGCCCGGCAGCCGCGCCGCCCGGCGGGCCGCCGACGCCGAGGGCTCCACCGGCCGCACCACGATGGGCACTCGCTGGACCAAGTGGGTCATCGCCAAGCCGCTTCTGACGGTGCTCGCCGCGGCGGGCACTCTGTTGACCCTCGCCCTGCCCGCCACGGAAATGCGCCTGGCTCTGCCCGACAACGGCTCGGCTCCGCACACCTCCTCCGAGCGCAAGGCCTACGACACGATCAGCGACACGTTCGGTCCCGGCTTTAACGGCCCGCTCCTCGTACTGGCCGAGACCAAGAACGGCACGGCTTCCGCGAGTGCGCAGGCCGGCGCACAGGTGGCCCAGAAGCTGCGGACCCTCAAGAACGTCAAGGCCGTCCTGCCGCCCCAGCCCACCAGCGACCCGGGACAGAGCGTCATTACCGTCCTCCCCGCCTCCGGCCCGGACAGCGTCCGTACCGGCCGGCTTGTCCGTGACATCCGCAAGGCCGCGCCCGACATCCGTGAGAGCACCGGCGCCTCCGTCGCACTCACCGGCACCACCGCCGTCAACATCGACGTCTCCAACCGGCTCAGCGACTCCCTGCTGCCCTTCGTCACCATCGTCGTCGGCCTCAGTCTGCTCCTGCTGATGATCGTCTTCCGATCGCTGGTGATCCCCGTCAAGGCCGCCATCGGCTTCCTGCTCTCGGTAGGCGCCTCGCTCGGCCTGGTCGTCGCCGTCTTCCAGTGGGGCTGGCTGGCCGACACCCTTGATGTGCCGCACAGCGGCCCCGTCGTCAGCTTCCTGCCCATCATCCTGATCGGCGTGCTCTTCGGACTGGCCATGGACTACGAGGTGTTCCTCGTGTCCGGTATGCGCGAGGAATGGGCACATACCCGCCGGGCCCGCCAGTCGGTCATCGACGGCGCACGCCACAGCGTACGGGTCGTCACCGCGGCCGCGCTGATCATGTTCACCGTCTTCGCCGGGTTCTTCCCCCTGGACGACCCCCTGATCAAACCCATCGCGTTCGCCCTGGCCGTCGGCGTGGCCGTCGATGCCTTCGCCGTCCGTATGACACTCGTACCCGCGGTGCTCGCCCTCGCCGGCCGGGGCGCCTGGTGGCTGCCGGCCTGGCTGAACAGGATCCTGCCCGACCTCGACATCGAAGGAACCAGCCTCCAGAAGACTCCGGCGACGGACCAGAAGGAACCACAGCCTGTCTCCTGAGCCGTTGAGCCCACCGGGCGGGCTCGCGGGCGGCGTCGACCTCGTCGCGAGCCCGCCCACCTGAGCGGCGCCACAGCCGACCAAATCCCCACACCCATGGCGACCCAAGGGACGAACGATGCACCGGGTACTCCTGACGGGCGGCCCCGCTCTCACGCGCGACGCCTACGCACGCATCATCGAGGACTCCGCCCTCCTGACCGTCCAGGCCCAGAGCCCCGACCTCACCCACGCTCTGGCGCAACTCCCTTCTCTGCGACCCGACATTCTCCTCATCGACGCCCTGGCCCTGGCCCTCTCCCCATGGACCACCACGCTGCTGTGCCTGCGCCGCGCCGCCGCCCATACCGCGCTCGCCGTCATCGGCGACACGCCCTCCGAGGAGATCAGTTCACTCCTGCAGGTCGGAGTCACCGGCATTCTCGGCCCACGCATCGAGGCCGACCCCTTCGTGACGGCACTCGCCCTGATAAGCCAGGGAGGAACGGTCATCTCCTCGCCGTCCGCCACGACGAAGATCTCCGCCACTTCGCCGAGTCCCGCGCTGGACCAACTCTCCACGAGGGAGCGCCAGATCCTCGCCATGATTGCCACCCAGCCGGACAACAAGACGCTGGCACAGCTCCTCGGCATCAGCCCCCTCACGGTCAAGTCCCACGTGAACCGGATCCTGCGAAAGCTCGGCGCTTCCTCCCGCGCCCACCTGGTCACGATCGCCTACGAGAGCGGACTCATCAGCCCCGGACTGCTGGCCGGGCGCACGCCCGCGTACTGAGAATCAGCCAGTGGGTTTCTACGATGCCGCCGACCGGAGGGCACCATGACTGTGGACGCGTACGCCCCGCCCATCACGGTACGGTGCCCTCCCGGCGACAGCCTCATGCTGCACGCAGCCATCCACCGCGTAGCGCCGCGGCGTCGCGGTCTTCGTCGCCGACGGACTGATCCGCGACCTGACTGAGGTCCGGGAGATCGGCATTCCGATGTTCGGCCGGGCGTGATCCCAGCCGTCGGCGTTGCGGACGCCCTGCCACCAGCCGTCGTCGAGGTCGACGTACTGGTGGCCCGCTGCTGGTATGCGGGAGGAGACCAGGGCGTCCGTCTGCTGCTTGATGACGTCGTAGCCGATGCTGCGGGCGAAGCTGTTCCAGGACGTCCAGGCCATCGGCGGCGGGGTGACGGCTGCCTGCGTGGTGCTCCCCCCTCTCCCCCGGTCGGCTCGGCGGACAGCGGTGCCGACGACTCGTGGCCGGCTACCGCCGTCAGGCCTGCCAGACCGAGGGCGAGGGCGACGACCCGCAGGGTGACACGTCTGGCTTACCTTCGTACGGAACCGTGCGCCATACGGGTGTCCTCCCTCGTCAGTATCCGACGCGGAAAGTGGCGTCCTGCCGCTCCGTGGTCGTGGAGATCGGGTCGATGCGCAGCACGTAGTTCGAGTGGCGGATGTACCGGGTCGGGTAGTTGTACGAGCGGAACGACGCCCAACTCGCGTCCGCCAGGCCCGCCGTGCGGTAGAAGGTCGCGTCCGCCGAGAACGTCGACGTGCCGTCGCTGACGTCGAGCTGGAGCTGGTAGTTGTAGTGGCGCAGGTACCTCGTCGGGAACTTGACCGACTGGAACGAGACGCCGGCGGGGTCGGCGAGACCGGGGACGAGCTTCCACTGGGAGTCGGAGGGCGGGTCGATGGGGTACTCGTCGATGCGGCCGATGTAGTTGGAGTGGCGGATGTAACGGGCCGGGAGGTTGTAGGACTTCAGGCGGTTCCAGGCCGGCGCGCCCCACTTGGTGATGAGGTTGTCGTACTGAGCCGTGGTGATGGTCGTGATGCCGCAGTGCTTGGAGTTCAGGGGCTGGGTGTAGGTCTTCTGGTCGAGGGCGGTCCAGGTGCCCGAGGCGAGGTCGGTGGACTGCCAGGCGTAGAAGACGCCGTTGGGGGTGTAGGTGTCGCCCCACAGGTACCAGGTGCTGGACGTCAGGGACTTGACGAGGGTCGGGGCCTCGGTGCCGCCGTGGGCGACGCCCGTGGTGAACTCCTTGAAGCTGCCCGGGTCGAGGGAGGTGGATCGCGTCCCGACGAGCGTCTGGTTCTTCTTGAAGTACATGTAGTTGACGCCGTTGACGCCGACGGCCATGTCGCCGTCGATCACGTCGTAGCCCGGGTCGAAGAAGACCTGGGGAGCGGAGGCGGTGAGGAAGTCGGTCGTGTAGTTGACCATGATGACGTTGTGGCCACTGCTGTTGACGGCGGAGTAGATGATCGCGTACTGGCCGCGGCCCGCGTCCCAGAACGCCTCGGGCGCCCAGCAGTGCGTGTTCATGTCGTGCAGCTTCAGCCGCCGGTAGCCGGTGAAGGTACGCAGGTCGGCCGAGTCCCACACATGGATGTACTGGCTGACGTAGCTCCAGTCGGTGCCCTTGAGGTCGGTGGCGAGGACCACGAAGGTGCCGTCCTGCTTGCGCAGGATGAACGGGTCGCGCAGGCCCAGCGCGCCGGCGGTGGGGGTGACCACCGGGTTGTTCTGGTTGAGCGGCGTCCAGTTCAGCGAGTCCTTGCTGACGGCGAGATGGAGGCCGTAGTCGGTCCCCTCGCCAAGGCTGGTCGACTCGGTGAAGTAGCACATCACGTACGCCGAGTCGGCGGCGTACGCGGTGCCGGCACCGAGGGTCAGGGCGCCGGTCACGGCCAGAGGCGTGGCGGTGGCCATGCCGAGGAAGTGACGGCGGGAGGGGGCGGGGCGGGGAGTCATGCGCGCTCCAAGGGGTGTGCGGTGCCCTCAGGTGACGATCAGTCGGAGAAACTGACAGTTCCGGTCGATATACCGAACAGAGTTCGGTAAGTCGGTCAGAAGGTAGAGTCCCGCCATGAGCGCGTCAATCACTCTGCCCAACCTTTGTGATTCCTGTACCTCCGGAACGCGCGTGCCCCGGCCGGAAAACCGCGCCCCGGGCCGGAAGACGGAGCAGTGAAGGCACTTGGGTGAAGAGTGCGGTGTGGCAACGATGCGCCACGGCGACCTCAGGATGAGGCGGCGCAGCCCGATCCGGCCCGGGGCGCGCGGACGCCTGCTGCTC
The DNA here is from genome assembly GCF_036237295.1 of Streptomyces sp. NBC_01352. Taxonomy (NCBI): domain Bacteria; kingdom Bacillati; phylum Actinomycetota; class Actinomycetes; order Kitasatosporales; family Streptomycetaceae; genus Streptomyces; species Streptomyces sp. NBC_01352. The sequence goes on along the minus strand of NZ_CP108354.1, from coordinate 10,770,779 downwards.
GCCAGGGCGACCCAGCCGACGGTGCCCGCTGAGGAGGAGCCAGAGGCGGAGGGTCCCCTCGAAACAGTTGGGTCGTGTGCGCGTTGTGGGCGGCGGTCGTGGGGGTGGTCATCAACCGCTTGGCGTTGTTTGGCCGGAAGCTACGGATCGGGCTGCTCGGTGTGGTCGGTGTGGTCGGTCAAGACAGGATCTCGACGTACCCCTCGGTTCCGTGCACGCGGATCCGCTGCCCGTCCCGGATCAGCCGCGAGGCGTGCTCCACGCCCACGACGGCCGGCAAGCCGTACTCCCGGGCGATCACTGCGCCATGGGTCATCAGACCGCCAACTTCCGTAACCAGGCCCGCAATTCCGACGAACAGCGGCGACCAGCTGGGGTCCGTGGAGGTCGTGACCAGGATGTCGCCCGCTTCGAGTTCGGCCTCCGCCATGTCAAGGATGACGCGGGCCCGTCCCTCGATGGTCCCGGCGGAAACCGGCAGGCCGATCAGGGCGCCGGCCGGGACGTCTTCGCGCCGGTACGCCCCGGTGACGGCCTCACCGTCCGAGGTGAGCACCCGGGGTGGTGTGAGCGCGTGATACGCCCGGAACGCGTCCTTGCGCTGCTGGATGAGCTGGTCATCTACCTGGTTCGAGCGCACGACGTCGTGGAGTTCTTGGAAGGTGAGGTAGAAGATGTCCTCCTTCTCAGGAAGCACGTTGGCCTGCACAAGGCGCTCGGCCTCCTCCAGCAGGGCCTGCTTGTAGACGAAGTAGCGGCAGACGATGGCGTACTTCGGGTACTCCCGGTACCCGATGAAGGTTCGGACCCGGTCGATCATCCGCTTGGTCTCGTCGGCCTTGTGCTCCCCGTCCGGCAGAGCCCGCAAGCGTGACAGCACGTCCTGTTCCTTCTTCCGCGCCTTCTGCCGCCCTTGCTCGAAACGCCGCTGGGCGGCACCCGGCTCGAAGTTCCTGACGTTGTCGAGGATCACGGGCACGAGCGTGGTGGGGCGCTCGCGCCAACGTGGCCTCGTGATGTCGATCTCGCCGACGCAGCGCATGCCGTACCGGTCGAGGTAGGTCTCGATGGCGTCGCGCGCTTCGGTCCCGCCCGCGAGCTTCGCCAGCTCGTCCAGGAAGCCCTCCTCCTCGACGACCTGCAGGAACGCCACCACCTCCGCATGTGGGCGGATCACATCCGCGACGTCGAGCAGCGCCAGTCCCATCTCGGAGGTGACGTTGCCGGGGGCGGACAGGGTGAGCGTGTCAGCCGCGTTCTTCTCGCCCAGCCACTCCAGCAGCTTGTCGTTGAGCCACCACGTGGCCTCCATCCCCGCCATGATCGCCTGCAGGTTCAGCGGGTCACCGAGGACCCGCTTGTGCTCCTCGAAGGCCTCCAACAGGAAGTCGAACAGCGCCGGTCCGGTCTTCGTCCGGATGTCGCGCTCCAGGGCGGCGATGGACGCCTGGCTGCGCTCGATCAGCTCGGTGACGATGGCCGGATCGGTCTCGATCGGGGCGGACGCACCGCCGGCCGGCGGCCCGCCGGGACCCGTGTCCGGGAACGACGGGACGAAATCCTCGCGGTCGAGGACGGTCTCCAGAGCGTCCCTGATCAGCGGATCGCCTCTCCCCATGACGTCCAGGAGGCCGGCGCGGCTCGCGGGGGAGGCCAGGCGCCGGGTGACGTCGACGAACAGCCTCCCGCCGGCCTCGTGCATCGGCACCATGGCCGTCAGCGGCCACACGGAGAGCCCCAGGGGCTTCATGGGGTCGGTCATCATCTGCCCATGACCGACGGAGACGTAGACGTGATTCTCCTGGTCGCCGGTCTCGGGGATGGGGAACAGCGTCGTGATCGGCCGGCTCTGAACGATCTGGAAGCCATCGTCGACCAGGCACCATTCGATGTCCTGCGGGCGACCGAAGTGCGCTTCGATCCGCCGCCCGAGCTGCACGAGCCGCACGACCTGCGCATCTGTCAGCGCCGGCTGCTCCTGCCGCTGCGAGTCGACCGCCACTTCCTGCGTACCGCCGGCCGGCAGGGCCTGGACGGCACGCTGTTTGGCGGCGATCGCCTTGGCGACGACTTCGCCGTCTCGCACCTTGAAGACGTCCGGATTCACCAGGCCGGAGACCAGGGCCTCGCCGAGGCCGAAGCCGGCGTCCACGGTGGCGACCTTCCGGTTGCCCGTGGCGGGGTCGGCCGTGAACAGGATGCCGGCCGCATGCGGGAACACCATCTGCTGCACGACCACGGCCATGTGGACCGTACGGTGGTCGATGCCGTTGCGCTGGCGGTAGGTCACGGCCCGCTCGGTGAACAGCGAGGCCCAGCACCGGCTGACGTGCTGGAGAATCGCCGTCGGCCCCACGACGTTCAGATACGTGTCGTGCTGGCCGGCGAAGGAAGCCGTCGGCATGTCCTCGGCCGTCGCACTGGATCGGACTGCGTAGGCGGCTTGCTCGCCGACCTGGTCGAGCGCGCGGGCGATCGCCGCCGCGACATCGCCCGGGATAGCAATCCCTTCGATGGTCCGGCGAATCTGCGCGCTGAGCGTGCGGATCGCCTCCCGGTCGTCCGGGTCCAGGCGCGACAGCTGATCGAGCCGATCATCGATCGACGGCCCTTCAGCCATGATCCGCCGGAAGGCCTCCGTCGTCACGCAAAAGCCACCCGGCACGCGGATGCCTTCGATCCGCGACAGCCTGCCCAAGTGCGCGCCCTTGCCGCCAACGACGGCGACCTTCGTCTCGTCAACCTCTTGAAGACCCAACACGTACGGCTCGATCACTGCGACACCTCCGAGGCAGCCGTGCTCCGTTGCACCGCGGTGGCCGATCGAATCACCGGCTCCTCCAACTCTGTCGAACCTCTTGTCGAGCACGTCCTCATCCCCGGTTGCCTTGCCTCTGAGCCAGCAATCGCACCTGGCGGTCCCTCCACTGGTTCGACGTCACCGCGTCCCCATGCGTCGTCAACAACACACGCACGTCGTGCTCCCATCTCCGCAGGTTGGGGCATCGGCCGACGATTCTCCGGCGTGACCCGGGTCTTGCGGCAAGCCCCCCAGCGCGCTATACGTTGAGAGTGGCAAGGAGAGAGTTCTCCTTGCCTTTGCCATTTGCCGTCCAGTGGAACTGACGAGCTGGGCGCAGGTGTCGGCGGCCGCAGTGAGCAGGGCGGCGGCAGGCCAAGGGAGCGTGAGCGGGGCGTACAGGACCGCCCAGCCGCCCACTGTGAGGGCTGTACGTGCGGCGGTGACCTCGGTCCCTACCTGATCCGACAGACAGAGCCTTCGTTCGGGTCGCGGTTGAACAGCGAGGTCGACCAGCGGGAGCCGAGTGCGGTCAGGCCGATACACCAGGCCAGGGCGAGCCACCCGTTGTGGCCGATCCCGGTGCCGAGCAGCAGGCCGCGCAGGGTCTCGATGGCGGGCGTGAAGGGCTGGTACTCGGCGATCGGCTGGAACCAGCCCGGGATCGCGTCGATGGGGACGAAGGCGGACGAGATGAGCGGGAGGAGGATCAGCGGCGTTGCCATGTTGCCGGCCGCCTCGGGATTCGGGCCGGCCATCCCCATCCCGACCGCGATCCAGGTGAGCGCCAGGGTGAACAGTGCGATCAGTCCGAACGCCGCCAGCCACTCCAGGACGGTGGCGCCCGTGGACCGAAATCCGATGGCCACCGCGATGGCACCGACGAGGACCACCAGACTGGCGAGCACCTGCAGCGCGCTGCCCACGACGTGCCCGACCAGCACGGACCCGCGGTAGACCGCCATCGTGCGAAAACGCGCGATCAGCCCCTCCGCCATGTCCATGGAGACGGAGATCGCGGCCCCGATCACGGTGCTGCCGATGGTCATCAGCAGCAGGCCCGGGACGAGATAGGCGATGTAGTCCGAACGGTCGGCACCGCCGCCCCCGATGCCCGCACTCATCACGCCCCCGAAGACGTAGACGAAGAGCAACAGCAGCATGATCGGCGTGAGCAACAGATTCAGCGTCATGGACGGGTATCGGCGCGCGTGCAGCAGATTACGGCGCAGCATCGTGGACGAGTCCCGCACGGCGAGAGACAGGGCGCTCATCGGACGCCCTCCTTGGGCTGGTTGGTTTTCGGCTGGTTGGTTTTCGGCTGGTTGGTTTTCGGCTGGTTGGCTTTCGGCTGGTTGGTGCCGCCCATGCTGATCTGCGGAAGCTCAGAGAAGGCGACCTGAGCGATTGTGGCTCCATGCATGCTCATGCGCTTTTGGACGCGTCACATGGCACCAGGCGGCACCGGATGGCGCCATATGGTGTCACCCGGCGTCATGTGGTGCCACGTGGTGCCACGTGATGTCGCAAGAACGTGGCCAGCCTTCGCATGCGTCTGCCGAAATGAGGAGACTAGCGAGGCTCGGGACTTCGAGGCCGAGCTGCTGGCGTGGTGGGCGGCCTGCGCCCGGACCGACGGCGCTGTGCCACCGCCGGGTGCCAACACACCTGGGGTGAAGCACAACCGGCCTCGCGGCACCGTTCTTGCGGCGGTTTGACGCCTCACTGGCGGTCGCCGCCAACCGAGGACTGGACGTGGAAGCAGCGCACCCCTTCTACTCCTGCCCGCCGATCGCCTCGACCGGCCGGATCCTCAGCAGCACCCGCGTCGGCACCATCATGCCCGCCGCCGCCAGCACCGCCGTCGCCCCCGCGATCGCCAGACAGCCGAGACCGGACACGGCCGGCCACGGCGAGTCGCTCAGTGCCAGGGACACGAGGATCAGCGGGAACGCGGACAGCAACGTCCCGATTCCCACCCCGGCCACGATCACGATGACGGTCTCCCGGCGCATCATGCCCACGACTTGACGACGGGCCGTCCCGGACAGCCGCAGGAGCGCGAACTCCCGCCGTCGTGCGCCCGTGCTCATCGCCAGCGTATTGACGACAGTGATCGCCGTGTACCCGATGATCAGCCCCACGACGAGGTAGTTGACCCAGGCGTTCGCCTGCTGCTCCGTCAGCTGGTCGTCGACGGCGAGCCCGTCCCGGAGCACGGTGCCCGGGTAGTCCGCCGCCACGTCGGAGAGCACCTCGGGGATGACTGATGCCTTGGGGTCGGAGCGTACGAGTACGGACGCGTCGACCTTTCGCGTGGTGTGGGCGAGCAGCAGGTCGTGCTCCAGGGTGACGTCGGCGAACCCGAAGCCGCGTTCGTAGATGGCGACGACCTGTCCCCGGAACGGGGTGCCGTCGCCCAGGTACAGCCTGGCCGTGTCGCCGACTCCGAGGCCGAGCCAGGACGCGGTGGTGGTGCTGATCGCCACGCTGGTGTCCGACAACGTGGTCAAGTCCCCTGCGCGCGACCGTAGATCGAGTGCGGTACCGAGGGCGCGAGGGTCCACGCCCTGCGCGCTGAGCGAGACGGACGCCTCTGCGCCCAGCAGCCTGCCCACAGCAACGACCTTGGATTTCACGATTCCGGTGGCGGACCGCACCTGCTTCATGGCCCTCACCTTGTCGGCCAGTTCGGGTGACACCCCGGACGGCGCCGTGAGGACGTGGTCGGCGACAAGGCCGGACCGCAGTTGGTCGGCCGACTCCCTCAGGCCGGTGGTCTGAGTGAAGACCACGGTCGACGCGAAGGCGACGGCGAGCACGAGCGGTGTGATGGCACCGGCCAGTCTGCCCGCGTTGGCCTGCGTGTTGGCCGCCGCCAGGAACCCCGTGACGCCGGTCCTGTTCACCAGCGGGCCGAGCAGGCGTACGGCGGCGCGGGAGACCAGCGGGCCGAGCACTGCGACGGCGATCACGAGGAGGAGTACGAGGGAGTTGGCGAGCCCGACAAGGGTGAAGAAGTCGGCGTTCTGCGCGAGGCCGGCGGCGAAGATGCCCGCGGCCAGGACAAGGAGCACACCGCCGGCGACCTTGCGTCCGCGGCCGAGACCGGGGGCCTCCAGCGCGGCTTCTCCGAGCGCCTCCGTCGGCCGTATCCGGGTCGCGCGCCCGGAGGCGGACAGTACCGCGACCAGCGCGGTCAGCTCGGTCACGAGCACCGCCGCGAGGAAGGGCAACGGGCTGATGGCGAGCCCGAAGTCGGGCGGCACAATGCCGTGTCCGGCGAACCGGTCGCGCAGCCAGTACACCAGGGCCAGCCCGACCGGACAGCCCAGCGCCCCGGCGACCAGGCCTGTGACGGCGGCCTCCGCGGCGACCATGCGCCGGATCTGACCGGGTGTGGTGCCGATCGCGCGTAGCAGGGCGATCTCGCGGCGGCGGTGCCGGATGGACAGCGATGTCGTGGCGAACAGCACGAAGACGGCGATGAGCATGACGTTGCCGCCGACCGCGGCCGCCAGCACCACGAGGTTCGACCCGCTGACGGTGATGTCGAGGAACTCCACCCGTCCGCGCCCCTCCCCCGTGTGCACGGCGAGCGTGTCGTCGTCGAGCGCCGCCTTGATGCCGTCGGCCAGTCGCTCGGGTGATGTGCCGGGGGCGGCAAGGACGCCGAAGGCGTATACGGAGGGTGCGGGCGCCAGTTGGCGCAGGGCCGGCTCGGACATGAACGCGACCGACCGGCGGGGCGCCCGGCCGTCCTTCAGCGTGACGAGTCCGGCGACCTCGAAGGTACGGGGCACGGACGTGGTCATGAGGCGGACCTCGTCCCCGGGGCGGATGCCCGCCCGTCCGGCGATCTCGGTGTCCAGGGCGATCTCCCCAGGCGGGCGCGGTGCGTGGCCGGCGGTCAGTCGGAAGTCGCCGAGAGGCAGGCCCGACCAGTTGTGCGCCTCCGGTGCCTGACCGTGCCGCCCGGCGACCGGCTGCCCGTCCCTGGTCACCAGGCGCACCGATGCGCCTATGTCCGCGATCACCGACCTGACGCCGTCGACGCCGGTGATCCGGTCAGCCACCGAGACTGCCAGCGGTACGCGTTCCGGCAGCGGCTGCGCCTCCTTGAGGGTCGATCCGTCCAGGTCCTTCAGGGTCAGTTCCACTTCCTGCCGGCCTGCGACGACCGCGTCGGCCGCCGCGTATCGCTCGGGGGACGACCCGGCCCGTATGCCCGATTCCAGGAGCATGCCGCAGGCGCTGAGGACGGCGGCACCCAGCAGCAACGCGACGAACGTACCGGTGAAACCGCCCTTGCGGGCCTTCAGCGTCAGCAGGGCGAGGCTCAGCATCAGGCGGTCCTCCGCAGGCCGGAGAGGACTTCCGCGACACGGTCCGCGCTCGGTGCGCCCATTTCGTCGACGATGCGACCGGTGCTCAGGAAGACAGCGTGGTCGGTGTGTGCGGCGGCCACCGGGTCGTGCGTGACCATGACCACCGTCTGGTGCAGATCGGTGACCGCCTGCCGCAGCAGGCCCAGGATGTCCCGGGCGGTCTCAGGGTCGAGTGCTCCGGTGGGCTCGTCGGCGAAAATCACCTGGGGGCGGGTGACGAGGCCGCGCGCGATCGCCACCCGTTGCTGCTGACCACCGGAGAGCTGCGTGGGAAAGCGCGCGAGGCAGTCGCCCAGGCCGACCGTGGTCATGATGTGGTGGAACCAGGCCGCGTCGGCCTCCTTGCCGGCCAGCCGCAGGGGCAGCGTGATGTTCTGCTCCACGGTGAGGGAGGGGAGGAGGTTGAAGGCCTGGAAGACGAAACCGATGCGGGTGCGCCGCAACTCCGTCAGCCGTCGCTCTCTGAGTGCCGCCAGGTCCTGGCCGCCGAGGCGGACCTCCCCCGAGGTGGGCCTGTCGAGGCCGGCCGCACAGTGCAGGAACGTGCTCTTGCCCGAGCCCGAGGGGCCCATCACCGCCGTGAACGTGCCGGGCTCGATGCCCAGGCTGACCGTGTCGAGCGCCAGGACGGCCGTCGGGCCCTCGCCGAACTGCTTGGTCACGCCCGTCAGTTGCACCGCGTACCGGCCTTTGGCGGCGGACACGTCCGGTTGTTGGCCCCACGACCGCACCATGACTCCTCGACTCCTCGGCACCTCGACGGCTCCTCAACACCTCGACGCCTCGACGCTTCGACGCCTCGTACGGCATTCCGTTATCGGATTCGGATTCCGTGCTCCCTCAAGTGCATCGGCGACAGCGGGTCGTAGCCTCGGCCGCACAGTCGAACTCGTGCGTCCGTCGCCCGGGCGAGCCTCCGTGTGGTCTCCGCCGTACGAAGGAGCAGGGGGCGCCCCTGACCTGCCGCGCGCTGCGGCCTCCTCCTCCCTGCGGAGGATGCCTTCACGAAGGAGACGGCCACCCCTGTCTCAGCCCGAGGACAGATCGACGCACCTGGCGATCCGTCTAACGTGGGGTCCATGACGCTGGATTCGTTCGCGGGGCGCCGCATACCCCCGGCCGTCACCGACGCGGGTCTGGCCCTGCTGCTCGCCGCCGGACTGATGGCCGTGGCCGAGGCGATGCCGCCCGGCGGACCCGAACTGCGCACCCACGACGCGCGGTTCTTCGTGTTCGCCCTGCTGTCCGTGCTGCCACTGGCCGTCCACCGTCTCTTTCCGTTGCCCGCTCTGCTCGTGATGGCGGCGGCAGCGAGCGTCCTCCAGGGGCTCCACTACGTCCCGCAGCTCTCCAGTCCCGACGGCACCTCCATCGGGCCGAGCTACCTGGGCGTGGCCACGGCCGTGTTCCTCACCGCCGTGCGGGGCACGCCGAGGACCGCGACCCTGGTGGTGACCGTGCTCATCCCGGCGGCGGCCGTCACCGAAGCGGCGCTCGCCTCGCCCGGCCACCGGATCGCCACGCTGCTGACCGAGGCGATGATTCTGGTCGCCGCGTGGGCCCTCGGCCGGCTCCACCGAGCGCGCGACGCCATCCGGAACCAGGCCGTGGAACGGGCCGCCGCGCTCGAACGCGAGCAGGTCGCCAACGCGCGCGCCGCCGTCATGGAGGAGCGCGCCCGGATCGCCCGCGAACTGCACGACATCGTCGCGCACAACGTCAGCCTGATGGTCGTCCAGACCATCGCCGCCGACCGGGTCCAGGACCGCGACAGCCAGAAGGCGCACGAACTGCACGGCACCATCGAGGAGACCGGGCGGGCAGCCGTCACCGAACTGCGCCGGCTCCTCGACCTCCTGCGTACGGACGAGGAGGCCGAGACCGATCCCAACAAGGAGCCGCCACAGCCCACCGTCGAGGCCATCCCGGAGCTGGTGGACTCGGTGCGCGCCGCAGGCCTCGCCGTCGACTTCGAGACCACGGGAACCCCCGCCGAGCTGCCGGCCGGTTCACACCTCACCGTCTACCGCGTCGTACAGGAGGCCCTCACCAACACGCTCAAGCACGCCGGCCGCACCCGCACCGACCTCAGCGTCGCCTGGGAACCGGAGCGTCACCGCCTCACCGTCCGGCTCTGCGACGACGGTCCACGGCCCGGCGACGGGACTCCGCGTCCGCCCGCCCTGCCCAAGGGCTCGGGCCATGGACTGGTCGGCATGCGAGAGCGCATCGGCGCCGTGGGCGGCTCCCTGCACACCGGCCCCCGCCCCGGCGGCGGTTACTGCGTCCACGCCGTCATCCCCCTCCCCACACCCGACTCACACCAGGAAGGGCACTGCCCGCATGCAGGCCATCCGCGTCCTGCTGGTCGATGACCAGCCCATGATCCGGACTGGATTCCGGCTCATCCTCGAAGCCGAACCGGACATCATGGTCGTCGGCGAGGCACCGGACGGCGTTTCCGCCGTCGCGAGCGCCCAAGCCCTGCGGCCCGACGTCGTCCTGATGGACATCCGCATGCCGCACATGGACGGTGTGGAGGCCACCCGGCTCATCGTGCAGACGGGATCACCGAGCCGCGTCGTCATCCTGACCACCTTCGACCTGGACGCACACGTCGTGGACGCCCTGCGTGCCGGAGCCAGCGGCTTCCTGGTCAAGGACGGTCCCGCCGACTCCCTCGTGGACGCCATCCGCACCGTCGCCGCCGGCGACGCCGTCCTCTCTCCCCGCGTCACCCACCGCCTGTTGGACCGCTTCGCCCATCTCGCCGCGCCCACGACCCCGGCCGTCCCGTCCCGCCTCGACGCCCTCACCGGCCGCGAACTCGACGTCCTGCGCGCCCTCACCCGCGGGCTGTCCAACGCGGAGATCGCACGCGAACTGGGCGTGGGAGAAACCACGGTCAAGACACACATTGCCCACATTCTGGAGAAGTACCAGCTCCGGGACAGGGTGCAGGCCGTGATCCTGGCATACGACAGCGGGCTCGTGCTGCCCCGCGGTACCCGATGAACGGGCCCGGCGGATGATTAGTACTCCGTCTCTCGGTGCGGCGGATCACCGACCCCGTGGAGGTGCTGCGGCACCTCGGCGTTCCCGCGCCCAGGCCGAGTACCTCTCGCTCGCGCGGGGTGATGGCCGGCACCGGGGTGTCCGTAGGGGTGTCGGAGGCGCAATGGGAACGGAGAGCCTGCGCAACGAGGCGGTCGAGCGTGTCCCGGCTGAAGGGGGCCTCTCCCTTGGCGGCCCGGCGTACGGCCCCGCGGCCAGCCCCGGCCATCGTCGGACCGGTGGTGTGCACGCCCGCGGCAGAACGCCTCCAGGCTGGAGGTGTCGTGTACGGCTCCCCGGGCGACCGCGGCCTCGACGTCGCCGGTATGCGTTCCACAGCGCCGTCCCCCGCGTGACGTCGCCGCCAACACCGGCGATTCCGAACAGGTTCAGGTGGATGATGCTGGAAGGGGGATGGAAGAGGAGCGAGAGATGAGCAGCATGATCAATCGGATCCCCGGCTCGCCCACTGTGCCCGACCTGCCCGACCTGCCCGACTGGGACGAGGCAGGATTCCCCCACTGAACGCGGCTTCGGCAACGCACGGCATCCACGTCGAAGAACGCCTGACGCAAGGGACATACGAGCTGCGCGCGGAGCTACCAGGCATGGACCCCGACAAGGACATTGAGATCACCGTCACGAACGGCATCCTGACGCTGCACGCCGAGCATCGCGAGACCACGGAGAGGCGCCCCGTCCACTTCCGCTACGGCCCCTTCGAACGGCTGCCGGTCGGGGCGAAGTACGACGCAGCGGCTGCGGAGTACCGGGACGGTGTTCTGACCATCACGGTCCCGATCCCGGCGCCGGAGACGAACGCGGACTCCACGGCCATCCCGCTGCGGCATTCCTGAGCTCCGCTCCCGCCCCCCAGCAGAGCCTGTACCTGACCGCGTCCTCCGGAGGCTGCACACTCACGAGGTGGCGGGCCTAGAACAGACGACCTTGGGTAGTCGGCACCTGCTTGCAGGGAAGCGGCGTAGCGCCTGGGGAGGTCGACGCCGCTTCCCTGCTGCTTGCTCAGAGAGGCCCCAACAAAGCCGTTGGAGGTGTCGGTGGTTGATCAGGCGGCGGCGAGGCCGAGGACAGCTTCGGGGATGTCGTCGCGTCGTTCCCAGCCGCGGGAGGTCTTCCGCGCCGACTGTTCCACCGGCCACCGCCGGCCGAGGACTCGCTCGGCAAACAGATGCTCGCCCTGCTGGGGCAGTTGGAGGCCGCCTGCGCGGATGTGGACGATCCTCAGTTTGCCCGGGCTCGGCGTCCAGCAGCAGGCAGCCTCACGTCCGGCTCCGTGAGATGTCTGTTTATGGTCCCCGGTCCTAAGTAGCCTTGGGTCCTACGCTGGCGTGGTGTCCGAGCGCACCGGACGGCCTGGGGAGAGAAACTGAGGGTGACGAGGAAGCCGACGCAGTGAGCCGCGAGCCGTTCGCGCACGACACGGCCACTCGAATCGAGTACCTGGCGCAGACTGAGCCCGCGTCCTTGGGTCTGCCCGAGCAGACACCAGCGTCATCACCACGGAATAACCGAGTCCGGTTACTGGGACAGGGAGAGAGCTACACGGCCTGGCGCCTCGACGCCGACGGAAGTCCTCCCTTGGTCATCCGGGTCCCACGCCGGGCTCCCGAGGACCTGCCCCGGCCGATGAGCAAGGAGTTCGCCGCCCTCCCCCTCATTCCGGATGGCATCGGCCCCTCAGCCGTGCTGCTGGAACAGAAACGCGACAACCCTCTGGGATCTCCCTACATGGTGTGCGGGTACGTTTCCGGCCGGGTTCTCCACCCCGCAAAGTGGAACGACGGCCTTCTGGCCGCTCACGCCCGCCAGCTGAGCAGACTTCACGCCCGGACCTTCGATCGGTGCGGTGACGTCGACGCACCGGCGGAGGAACAAGGCACGAATCTGTCACTGACCCACCTGTTCACCACAAGCCTCACCTGGTGGAGCGAGACATTCCCGCACGTGGTCGACGACCCGGAGGTCAGCCGACTGCTCCCCCGCGTGGAAGCCTTCATGGCGGCGGCGGAACCCGCCTTCCGGCGCTTGGAGCGGTTCACCCTCATCCACGGCGACCTCGTGGTTCCCAACATCCTGGTCGACGACGCCGGCACGCCACGCTACGTGGACTGGGAATGGGCCGAGATCGGCGACCGGGCCAAGGACCTGGCCTACATCGGTGGCTGCATACCGACTCCGCCGTGGTACCTGCCGCTGGATCGTACGAGGATCCGCAGGTTACTGGAGACCTATCTGCGGCACGCCTCCGACACCTGCGACGAGACGCTGGACAGCCTGCAGACGCGCCGCGACGCGTGGGAGGTGTACGAGCGGTTCTTCTCCTCCCTGCACTTCCGCACCCGCCGCAACAGCCCCGAGGACCTGCAGACCGGTCTCTATACCCACGCAGTCGCTCAGCTCACAGCCGGTCTCCGCCACCACCTCGCACCGTCCTGATTCAGCCTCGAGACCGCCCGCATCGCCGTATCTCCACGACCACGGCCCGCAAGCGGGATCTCGACCGCGCAGGCGCTCGCACAGGGGGTGCGTCGTGTGAGGCCGGCATGGCGGTCTCCTTCGTGGGCCGTGACGTTTCCCCTATAGCGTTCACTTCTGATTCATTGCAACGAACCGGGTGACGTTTGTTGCATTAGACTCCAGGCCATTGCAATGAATTCTCTGTCTTCATCTGCACTGATGGTGATTTCGCGCAACGAGTCTGTTGCCTAGACCTTGAATGCAACGTAGCTTTTCCTTCATCGGAAACAACGAGCCGAAGGAAAACACGATGCAGAAGTTCGCCACCCCCACCCCCATCTCCGCCCTCCTCGACATCCCCGCCGGACACATCCGCTTCATCGCCGCCGACCGGACCGACACCACCGTCGAGATCCTCCCCGCCGACGCCTCCAAAAGCCGCGACACCAAGGCGGCCGAGCAGATCACGGTCACCTACAGCCACGGCGACGGCGTCCTGCGGATCGAGGCCCCGCCCGCCAAGAACCGCATCCTCGGCGCCTCCGGAGCCGTCGAGGTGACCGTCCAACTGCCCGCCGGCTCCCGCGTCGAGGCCAAGGCCGCCGACGGCGAGCTCCGCGGCGTCGGACGGCTCGGCGACGTCACCTTCGAAGGCGCCCAGGGCACGGTCAAGCTCGACGAGACCGCCGACGCCCGCCTCGTCCTCATGGCCGGCGACATCTCGGTCGGACGCCTGGGCGGCCCCGCCGAGATCAGCATCCAGAAGGGCGACATCCACATCACCGAGGCCCTGCACGGCACCGTCGACCTGCGCACCGAGGCCGGCCACATCACGGTCGGCGCCGCCCGCGGCGTCTCCGCCTCCCTGGACGCCGGCACCAGCCACGGCCGGATCCACAACGCCCTCAAGAACACCGACGGCGCCGACTCCGCCCTGACCATCCACGCCACCACCGCCTACGGCGACATCACCGCCCGCAGCCTCTAAAAGGCACCCTCTCTCTCCGGAAGGACGCAGCCATGAAGTCGCCCCTCGCACCGAAGCCCGAGACGGCGACTTCGGCCTCTCCCGGCCCCATCGCCTCCTTCCTACGGTTTGTGATCTTCGGAGGTGGCGTCGGGATCCTCTCCAGCTTCGCGGTGCCGCTGTTAGCCATGACCATGCCCTGGGCGGTATCGAACGCGGCCATCACCATCGCCTCCACCCTGCTGTGCACCGAACTCCACGCCCGCTTCACCTTCGCCAAAGGACGCAGCGCCGGATGGCGAGAGCACTGGCAGTCCGCGGGCTCGGCAACCGCCGCGTACCTGACCACCAGCGTCGCCATCTACGTCCTGCATGCGGTGCAGCCCTCCCCCGGCACGCTGACGGAGCAGACCGTCTACCTCACCGCCTCCGGCCTCGCCGGCACAGGCCGCTTCATCATCCTGCGCCTCTACGTCTTCGCCGGCCGCCACGGCCGGACCACACAACCACTGACTCAGCAAGGGACCACAGCCATGCCCCTCCCGACAGGAATGCGGCAGCCGTCGTACACGAGCCGGCCCAACGGACCGCGGCCACAGCTGGCTGCGTAAAAGCCCCCGCCCCCCCCCAGCCCCAATGACACTCACCTTCGGAGCACCTCGGCGGGCAGCGGAGCCCGGTACAGCGCCCACCGGTCTCCGATGTCGGGGGCCGCGGCCACCAATTGGGACGGCAACCGAGCAAACTTGCACGACCTGCCCCAGTCAGAAGGACCCGTCCCGCCTTCGCGGTCAGACATCACCACGCCCGCGCAGCCGCGCCGTCGCGAGCATGTAGAGCCCTCCGCCGACGAGCACGGCAAGGGACAAGCGCACCTGTCATGGACGGAGTCGCATGCGTATCGCTGTTACTCGCACTCGCCGCCCCTTCTCCCCTGGTACGGCCGTCATCCGTCCACTCAGGTGGGCAGGCTGCGCCTGCCGTTTCTCGCCGTCCGTCGCGCCCGGCACCACACCAGCCGTTCCACCAACCCGCCGATGCCCAGGCGGATCCCGGCCCACGAGGCCGGGCGGCGGTCTCGTCGACGAACGCCGCCTCACCCGTCTTGCCCATGGCGTTGCGTACAGCGTCCCGGGTGCGGTCGATCAGCGCGGCGACCGGCCCGAGCGTGATGTTCTTGGCCGCGGACTCGGTGCCCGTGCCAGACGCCGGGAGGCGCGTCACGGCGTTCGTCGCCCGTGGTCTGCCCGACCTCGTCGAACAGGTTGCGGATGTCGCCGTGCTGGCGCATGAGCAGAGCCACCAAGTCGGCGTCGCTCGCGGCGATCCCGGCCATGTCAGCGCCTCTCCCTGGACGCCGCGTCAGGGATGCTCGCCCTCGCTCTGCGAGCGGTACTCGCGGCCGAACAGCTCCCGGTGCTGGGTCATCACCCGCTCGCTGGGCGGCTCCTCGCCACCGGGGACCTGCTCCTGCAACCGCCCGAACCGCTCGTGCGCGTCCCGCACACAGCCCGTACCGAGCGTGGTCAGGTCCATCTGGGTGCCGAGGAGTTCGCGGACGTACGCCATGTTCGGCTCGAAGGGGAGGACGTTCGGCAACTCGGGTGCGACGATCTCCTGAGGATCACGGCGTTCCCCTGGCGGACTGGTTCATGGCTGCTGCTCCGCCGACATGATCGTCAGCGCGTGCAGCCTGGAGAGCGGGTTGACCGTCCCCCGGTCGGACGGCTCGCGTGCGCCGTCGGTCGTGCTCCGCTGCGAGATGGGTCTGCCGTCGCCGCGCCGTGCTCGACGCCGCGGCGACCTGCAGGAGCCTTGCCGGTTCCCCAGGGCCTGTTCCGGCCCTGGGGAGGCACGGGTCAGGCGGGTGTGATGTTCTCCGCCTGCGGGCCCTTCTGGCCCTGGGTGATGTCGAAGGTGACTGCCTGGCCCTCCTGCAGCTCGCGGAAGCCGGAGGCGTTGATGTTGGAGTAGTGCGCGAAGACGTCCGGTCCGCCGCCATCCTGGGCGATGAAGCCGAAGCCCTTTTCGGCGTTGAACCACTTCACGGTTCCGCTGGCCATGCTCGTGCCTCTCAGTCAATGTTCAGGAGCCGCACCGCGCGGTCCTGGAGGTGATCGCCCTGGTTCGGCACCGCACAGCAAAGCGCCCGCGCCAAAGCGCGGGCAGGTCCTGCGAACCACGACAGCTGGCAGTGACGCTACACGGCAAAACCGGCCCCCACCAGAGAACAACACCTACGAGCCGCGCCGCACTTCGGGAAGCCTCTGCCTGGATCGAGTCCGCGCGCCGGGCAGACCCTCCCTCACGCACCCTCGCTCCGGATGCGGCGCTGCACCTGCGCAGTCCGGATCGGACACGCACCGACGGCGTCGGCACACGGCTGGAGTGAATCCGGAGGTCTGCGGATGACGGCACGGCACGCCGTGCCCGCTGGGGAGAACAGGCTTTCGTACATCCGTGGTGCTGGTCGCCCGTCCGGGCACAGCACGCACGAGCAGACGTCCCCGAACGGCTGGCGCGTCGTCCGCACCGCGTCGTCCCGACCGGACAGGCCAGCGTGGGTGCCCCCGCCGCCAACACCGCCATGCCCGCGCCGTACCGGAGGCACCGCGCACCGGAGCACCGTACGACAACTGGCTGCTCGTCTTCGACAACGCGGAGGACGTCGAGGCGGTGGGGTCGCCACCCCGCGGCCGGTGCCCTGAAACGATCGCCCGACCTGAGCACCGAGGACTCCGAGCAGGCGGGCGCCCGGCGCCCCTGGCCGGAGCTGGTCGCCCGACGGGGCGCGATGGCTCCTGTGCGCTGCGCGAACCGTGATCAACAGCAGGGGTGGCAGGAGTCGAACCTGCGGCATCCGGTTTTGGAGACCGGCGCTCTGGCCAGCTGAGCTACACCCCTTCGGTGGCGTCCCAGCGTGACACGCCCGGCCGTGGGGCCACCACGGGTTTTCCCCCGGCGTTCGGCCGCACGCGGGCACATCTGCCGCCGGTTCGTCCTGCATGACTCAGACATGGAGGGCGGGCCGGTAGATGAGTTCTTGGATGTGGCCGTCGAGCGTCCGGTGCTCGATCAGTTCGAGGTCGAAGTCGGCCGCACCCTGGAAGATCGGGTCCAGTCCGGTCTGACCGGTGATCACGGGGAAGAGCGTCACCTGGACGCGGTCGACCAGCCCGGCGGCCATCAGTGCCCGGTTCATCGACAGGCTGCCGTGCGAGCGCAACGGCACCTCGGACTCCTTCTTGAGCCGGGCGACGACGTCGACGGCATCGCCGCTCACGACGTTCGCGTCCGGCCAGTCGAGGGGTTCCTCCAGTGTGGTCGACACCACCGTTGTCGGCAGGTTCCTCATCCGGGTGACCCAGGGGTCACGCACCTCGGACTCCTCGGTGCTTGAGGCCAGCATCTGCGCGAACGCCCGGTACGTGTTGGCTCCGAAGATCATCCGCTGCTCCTCGGCGTAGAGGGCGAGGCGGTGGTCGAGGAGCTCGGGGCCTTGTTTGCCCCAGTAGCCGGTCCAGTTGCCGCCGGCGGCGCCGAAGCCGTCGAGGCTGGAAAAGACGTCGAAGGTGTAGGTAGCGGTCATGGTGTTCTCCTCGATTGCGGTTGATCGCGTGTTGGGGCTGATGCTCCCTTCGGGCGACCGGACCCGCGACGCCCTGCAATACAGACCGGCAACCACGGCGAGACTCATCGCTCTTGGACTGCTGGAGCTCTTGTACTCCTGAAGTTCTTGGACTCCTGGAGCTCTTGGACTCCTGAAGTCCCGCCGCCCCGGATGCGGCCCCAGAAGCTTTACCGCAGCCAAGGAGGCGGAGGGACAGCGTGTTCGGCGACGCGGCGGGCGGGAAGCAGAATGCCTCTCGCGCCGTCCGCCCCAGAGCAGCGCCGAGCACCGGACTGTGCCCTCACCGGGTGAGTCCGGCTTCGTCACAGGCGGGCTGGAGCTCCCGGGTGCAGATCTGGTCGACGCTGTACACGCCGTCCTTGACGAGTGTCTGCTTGATGGTGTCGGCCGTCACCGCGGTCGGAGTGAGCAGGACGGACGGGATGTTCCGGGTGGTGGGGCTGTCGATCGCCGTCGTGGCGATGTCGCGGGCGTCCTCGCCGCGTCCCAGGGCGACAGCCATGGCTGCGGCTGCGGCGGCTTCCGCTTTGAATGGTTTGTACACCGTCATGTACTGCTCGCCTCTGATGACGCGCTGCACGGCCGCGAGTTCGGCGTCCTGGCCGGTGATCGGAGGAAGCTCTCGCACATGGGCGGCTTTGAGGGCGGCGATGACGCCTGCCGCGATGGCGTCGTTGGCGGCCAGGACCCCGCCGATTCGGTCCGGGCCCAGAGCCGACACGGCAGCGGACATGTTGGCGTGGGCGTTCGCCGTGGTCCACCCCAGGTTGTCGTACGACTTGGCGATCTTCGTCTTGCCCTTGAGGACGGACAGGGCGCCCTTGCGGTACGACGCCGCGTTGGGGCTGGTGGGATCGCCGTTCATCATGACGACGTTCTCGTCGTCCGCTTTTTCACCCATGGCCTTCAGGAGTGCCTCGCCCTGGAGCTTGCCGACTTCCTCGCCGTCGAAGCTGACGTAGCCGGAGATCGGCCCTTCGGCGAGCCGGTCGTAGGCGACGACGGGGATTCCCTCCTGCTGTGCCTGCCGGATGGAGGAGCGCAGCGCCCTGGTGTCGGCGGCGTCGAGGATCAGGACTCCGACCCCCTTGGTGATCATGGAGGTGACCTGGTGCAGCTGCCTGGTCGCGTCGTTCTCGGCGTTGGCGTACTCCATCGTGCAGCGGGGACAGAGCTTTTTCAGGTGCTGCTCGATGAAGGGCTTGTCGGAGTGTTCCCAGCGTGGGAGCGCTCGGCTGGGCAGCAGCAGGCCGACGGTGAAGCTGTCCGCGCCCGCCTCGTCGTCTCCTCCGCAGGCGGCCAAGGGGATCGTCATGAGGCCGGCGACCAGCGCCGCGACGACATGCCGGATACGTGTCCTCATGGCAGGACCCCTCGTTCTGGCCGAGGTTCCGAGTCCGCGGGTGCGGACTCGGAGCGCGGCACAGCGATCTCGCTCCACACCTGCTTGCCGCCGGCCACGGGCATCGAGCCGAAGGAGTCCGACATCGCCTCGACGAGAAGCAGGCCCCGGCCGCCGGTCGACTCCCAGTCCACGATCACCGGCTTCGCGGGCGCCCGGGGCGAGGAGTCGCTCACACTGACGCGTACGCGGTCACCGCGGAGCGTCAGATCGACGCGGACCGGGCCCTGGGTGTGCACCAGCGCGTTGGTGACCAGCTCGGACACGACCAGGAGCACCGTGTCGGCTGCTTCCTCGGTTTTCCACCGGCGCAGAGTGCGCGCGGTGAAGCGGCGGGCGTGCATGACGGCGTCGGGCAGCCGCCACACCACCCAGTCGGCCCGGATCGGCCGCGTCTTCAGGCCGTCGTAGCGCAGCAGCAACAGGGCCACGTCGTCCTCACGTCGGCCGACGTCGCCGAGCAGTTCGTCGGCCATGCGCCCCGGGTCGGCCGGATCGGCCGCGGCGAGTGCGGTGCGCGTGCGGTGCATGCCCTCGTCCAAGGGCAGGTCGGAGGCCTCGACCAGACCGTCGGTGACCAGGGCGAGCACCGTTCCGGGCTCCAGCGCGAGCGCGGTCATGGGGAACTCCGCCTCGGCGAGGATGCCGAGCGGGAGCCCGCCTTCGACCTCCACCTCCTCGGTACGTCCGTCAGGATGGCGCACCAATGGTGAGAGGTGGCCGGCCCGTACGAACAGGGTGTTGCCCTCCTCCAGGTCCAGTTCGACATAGCAACACGTGGCGAACAGATCGGTCTCCATGCCGACGAGGAGGCGGTTGGCGTGGGACACGACCACGTCGGGCGGATGGCCCTCCACCGCGTACGCCCTGACCGCGGTACGCATCTGGCCCATGATCGTCGCGGCTCCGGCGCTGTGTCCCTGCACGTCACCGATGACCAGTGCGACCCGCTCCTCGGAGAGGGCGATGACGTCGTACCAGTCGCCGCCCACCTGCAGGCCCCTCAGGGCGGGCAGATAGCGTGCGACGGCCGTGCACCCGGGCAGTTCAGGAAGGCGTCGGGGCAGCAGGCTGCGCTGGAGCATGGTCGCGAGTTCCTGCTCCGCGTCGTGCGCGTGCGCACGCTGGAGGGCCTGTCCGACCAGCGCGGCGGTGGCGGTCAGCAGTGTTCGTTCCTCGGGGACGAACTCGTGCGGATGGTCCCAGCCGACCAGGCACACGCCGGCGACCCGCCCCTTGGCGGGGAGCGGCAGCACGGCCAGACCGCCGCTGCCGATGCCTGCCAGTCCGGATTCGAGGGCCGACCCGGCGGGCCACAGGTCCATACGTCCGTCCTGCAGGGCCAGCTGCAGGGTGGGAAGAGCGCTGACGGGCGCGTCGGGCCATTCCGAACGCCACTGGGAGCGCCATATCTCCGGCCAGGCGGCGGGCTGCGGCGGGTCCAGCACGGTGACCATGAGCCGGTCTTCGTGCAGTTCGGCGAGCGCTACGCGGTCGGCGCCCAGCGGCTCGCGCAGTGCGGTGACGGCCACTCGGCCGACGTCTCGGACCGTGGCCGCGGCGTCGAGTGCGGCGGTCAGCCACTGGATCCTGGAGACGTCATCGGCGCTCCGGCTCAGGACCGACGTCGCCGTCACCACGCCCAGCACCTGCTCCGGCCGAGCGTCGGTGCCCGCCGCCGTTCGGCAGCTCAGACTCAGCCAGCGCATTTCACCGGTGGGGCGCCGGACACGGAACTCCAACTCCCGCCGGTCGTATGCCTGGCCTCTGGGTTCCAGGAGCGACATGAGTGCGTGCATGTCCTCCGGGAAGGCATGCGCGAGCAGGGTGTCGGCCTTGCCGTCGAAGTCGTCCGGCGTGATGCCGACCAGTTCGAGGAGCGCCTCGTCCGCCTCGATCAGGCCGGTGTCCGGCACCAGGACGAAGGTGCCCACGCGCAGACTCCGCAGCGCGGGATGCAGCACCGCCGAAGGGTCGGGGCGACCGGTGGCGGCCTGCAAGAGGTTGGCGATCGCGTCGGCATAGCGCTCCAGGAAGCGCCGTTGCTCGGCCGCGAATCCGTCCGCGGACCCGCCCATGACGACCAGGCAGCCCAGCCGTCTGCTCCCGGACACGAGAGGCAGCGCGCCGAGGGCCATCTCCGCTCGCGGTGGCGCCGGCGCGTTCTCGAAGTAGGAGGTGAGTACGGCCGGCGTGAGCCACACGGGCCGGTCGGTGTGGAAGGCGTGCGCCGCGGGTGAGCCGCCGGACAGCGACAGACGCTCCGGCACCCCCTCCGGCACGCCGTACGGGGAAGTGGCGCGTCCGGCCGTCTCCACCAGCCGAAGCTCTTCGTTGTCGGCGTCGGGCACATAGACCGCTGCCAGTTCCACGCCGGCGAATGTCAGGGCCCGATCGCTCACGGCGGCCTCCGGCATCGCAGGCTGAGGAGATCCACTGCCTGCCGTGCCGGCCTCGGCTGCCCGCACCTCGGTGACTCCGGCCCGGGCCCGGCCGTCATGAGGCATGTCCGCAACGTACCTCCCGCCCATGGCGCAGGTGCCGATGCGCTGGGAGACCAGGCACCCACCTACCAGAGTCTCATATGTGCAGGAAACGGACAGATTCCCGGTGGTCGTCACGGGTCGCGGAGCGCCGGTGCATTCGCAGATCACCGCCCCCGGTGCCACACTGACGACGTGGTCGTGTTGCTCCTTCCACGCGGTGCGTTGGAGTCTGACGTCGGGCTTCGGTATCGCGGCGGCCCGCCGACTGCCGATGCCGGGACGGTCGGGCGGAGGCCTCAGCACGCGAGCAGACTCACCACAGCGATCGGCGTCGCACGCCGTCACGCCCTGCTGACAGGGCCCCGACCTCGTGCGGGCCCCTCACGCCGTGTCCCACGCGCGCCTGCCGCCGCCGGTTCTGCGTGCACCGGTCGTCCGCCACCTGGCGAACGCCGGCGGGGCGCGGCCGTTGGACCTCGCGCCCGTCGACGGCCGGTCACGGGTAGCCGACGAAGGAGGTCCCCCGCATGAAGGCCTGCACACGGGAGGCGGCCCTCGCCATGTCCGCCGTCTCCACGGCCGTCGCCCTCGCGGCCTGCGGACCCGACGCCGGGAAGGACAGCGACGGGAACGACGCACCGAGGATCGGCCTGCTCCTTCCGGACGCCACCACGGCCCGCTGGGAGGGGCAGGACCGGCCCCTGCTCGAAAGGAAGATCGACGAGCTGTGCGCCGACTGCGCGGTCGAGCACACCAACGCCAAGGGCGATGTGGCCATCCAGCAGGAACAGATGAACTCGATGATCGCCAAGGGGGTCGATGCCATCGTGCTCGTGGCCGTCGACGCCAGATCACTCGGCGCCGCGGTCAGGAAGGCCGACGAGGCGGACATCCCGGTCATCGCCTACGACCGCCTCGCGGAGGGCCCGATCGCAGGCTACGTCTCCTTCGACGGCGAGGAAGTCGGCAAGCTCCAGGGCAGGTCGCTCCTGAAGGCCATGGGTGACACGGTGAGCGACGGCCAGATCGTCATGATGAACGGCGATCCCAGTGACCCCAACGCCGTGTCGTTCAAGAAGGGCGCGCTGTCCGTCCTCGATGGGAGGGTGAGGATCGGCAAGGAGTACGACACCCTCCAGTGGCGGACGGAGACTGCGAACATGAACATGTCCGCCGCCATCTCGGCCCTCGGCGTCGGCAACATCAACGGGGTCTACGCCGCCAACGACGGCCTCGCCGCCGGCAGCATCACCGCCCTCAAGGCGAACAAGGTCGATCCGCTGCCCCCGGTCACCGGGCAGGACGCCGAACTGGCAGCCGTACGGCGCATCGTGGACGGCGATCAGTACATGACCGTCTACAAGCCCTTCAGCCCCGAGGCGTCCGCCGGAGCCGCCTTGGCCGTGGCTGCCGCCCGCGGTGAAAGCCTCGCCCCGGTTGCCCAGGACAAGGTGAGGACCAGCACGGGCGAGGAGGTTCCGGCCGTCATGCTCGCCCCCGTGTCCGTGACGGTCGACAACATCAAGGACACCTTGGTGAAGGACGGCGTGTACACGGTCCAGCAGATCTGTACGCCCCGACTTGCCACCGCCTGCAATGACGCCGGGCTGACCTGACTGGTCGGTTCCTCACGAGGTCCGGTCCGGGAAGGAGATGTTCTCCGTGCCGACTCCCCCCTTGCTGGCGCTGCACGGCGTGTGCAAGCGCTTCGGCGTCGTCGAGGTCCTCACGGACATCGAGCTGGAGATTCGCGCCGGTGAGGTCGTGGCCCTGCTGGGCGACAACGGGGCCGGCAAATCCACCCTGGTCAAAGCGATCTCCGGAGTGACGCCCGCGGACCGGGGCGTCATCACGTGGGAGGGCCGGACGGTCCACATCAAGCGCCCCCACGACGCCCGTGACCTCGGTATCGCCACCGTCTACCAGGACCTCGCCCTGTGCGGAAACCTCGACGTCGTGGGCAATGTCTACCTCGGGCGGGAGATCCGCCGGTTCGGCTTCCTCGACGAGGTGGAGATGGAGCGCCGCACCAGACACCTCTTGGAGGGCCTGACCAGGAGCATTCCTGATCTGCGTGCTCCCGTCGTGTCACTGTCCAGCGGTCAGCGGCAGACGGTCGCCATCGCCCGCTCGCTCCTCGGCGACCCGCGGCTCCTCCTCCTGGACGAACCGACCGCGGCGCTCGGCTTCGACCAGACGACCGAGGTCCTGGACCTCGTCGACCAGTTCCGTGACCGCGGTCTGGGAGTACTGCTCATCAGCCACAACATGGGGGACGTGAAAGCTCTCGCGGACCGGGCCGCCGTCCTGCGGCTCGGCCGCAACAACGGCTTCTTCAACGTGAGCACCGCTTCTCAGGAACAGATCATCTCCTCCGTCACCGGCGCCACGGAAAACGTGCCACGCCGGATGGCCCACCGGGAGGCCGGATGGTGAAAGGGATGCGCAACATGGCGGACGACACGCAGCCCGAACCCGCCGCGCCCACCGCCAGGACCAGCCGGCCGCACGGCGGGCAGGCCGTCACCCGCGCGGTGCGGGGCTGGGGTGCCGCCGTCCGACGCAAGGTGAGGGCCGGCGAACTGGGCTCGTTCCCTGTCGTCCTCGTCCTCGTCACGGTCTGGATCATCTTCCAGGCCCTCAACGAGAACTTCCTCTCGCCCCGGAACCTGTCCAATCTCAGCGTGGACATCGTGGGCACCGGGCTGATCGCGGTCGGTATCGTCTTCGTGCTGCTGCTCGGTGAACTCGACCTGTCGGTCGGCTCGATCAGCGGCCTCGCGGCGGCTGTCTTCGCCGTACTGAACGTGAACAACGGCGTGCCGGAATGGCTCGCCCTCATCGTCGCGGTCCTCGCGGGCACCGCGGCGGGGACCGTTCAGGGCTACTCCTTCGCCAGGACCCGGGTGCCGGCCTTCGTCGTCACGCTCGCGGGGCTGCTCACGTGGAACGGCTTCATGCTCTCCGTCCTCGGGACCAGCGGCACCATCAACCTCGACGAGAACGGGCTGGTGGCCAAGCTGACCAGCTACTACTTCACCCATGACGGCGTCGCCTACGGCGTGGCTGCGGGCGCGGCGGGCGTGGTCTTCCTCGTCTCCCACCAGGACAGACGGCGGCGCAAGGCCGTCGGCATGCCGCATCGCTCGCTGCGGGGAATCGCGGCGCGCAGCGGAGCACTCGCGGTGATCGCGTTCGCGGCCGCGTATGTGCTCAACCGGTTCCAGGGCCTGCCGCTCGCCCTCCTGCTCTTCCTCGTACTCGTGGCCGGCCTCGACGTCGTGCTCCGCCGCACGCACTACGGACGGCAGGTCTACGCCCTGGGCGGCGGCGTCGAGGCGGCCCGGCGCGCCAGCCTCAGCGTGACTCGGGTGCGGACCGCGGTACTCGCGGTCTCCGGCACCATGGCCGCGATCGGCGGCCTCTTCCTGGCCTCGCGGATCACCTCGGTGAGCCAGAACTCCGGCTCCGGCATCCTGCTGCTCAACGCCATCGCCGCAGCGGTCATCGGCGGCGCCAGTCTCTTCGGGGGACGCGGCTCGCCCTGGAACGCGGTGCTCGGCATCCTCATCATCCAGTCGATCGCCTCAGGCATGTCGATCACGGACACCCCCACCGCCGTCCAGTTCATCATCACGGGCGGGGTGCTTTTCGCCGCGGTGGTCATCGACTCCCTGTCACGACGCTCGCACGAGGCACACGGACGGGCTTGACTCGTCCGTCTCTGGGCGCGGGGAGCCGACACTCGCTCGGCATGGCTCAAGCGATCCGGCACAGTCTCCTACGGAGCGGGCAGGATCTGCTCGGCCCAGATCGTCTTTCCGCTTCCCGTATGGCGGCTGCCCCACCGCTCGGTCAGCTGGGCGACGATCATCAGGCCCCGGCCGCCCTCGTCGAACACGCGTGCACGGCGAAGATGAGGGGCGGCACTGCTGGCGTCGGAGACCTCGCAGATGAGAGAGGTGTCGCGGATCAGCCGCAGCTGGACGGGCGGCCCGCCGTAGCGCAGGGCGTTGGTGACGAGTTCACTGACGACAAGCTCGGTCGTGAAGACCGCGTCCTCGGGCAGGTTCCACGCGGACAACTGGGCACAGGCCAGTTCGCGGGCGCGGGCGACGACCGCGAGGTCGGCGGGCAGGTCCCAGGTGGCGACCCGGTCGGCGCCCAGCGTCCGGGTGCGGGCCAGCAGGAGTGCGGCGTCGTCGGTACGGGGGTCGGACAGCAGGCTCCGCACCGCCGTCTCGCACGTCTCCTCCAGGGGGCGGCCGGGGTCGGCGAGGGCGTCACGGAGCAGGGCATACCCGGCGTCGGGATCACGTCCTCCGGCTTCGACGAGACCGTCGGTGCACAGGGCGAGCACGCTGCCCTCCGGCAGGTCGAATTCGGCGACCTCGAAAGGCAGGCCGCCGAGCCCCAGCGGAGGTCCGGCCGGTACGTCGAGCAGCCCGACCGTGCCGTCCGGGGTGGCCAGAACCGGCGGGGGATGGCCTGCCCTGGCCATGGAGCAGCGCCCGGAGACGGGGTCGTACACGGCGTAGAGACAGGTGGCCCCGACCTCGCCGACGTCCTCCCCGGCCGCATCGGTGCCGTCGTCCACCGAGTCCTCACGGTCCAGGCGTACGACGAGATCGTCGAGCTGGGTGAGCAGCTCGTCGGGCGTCAGATCCACATCGGCGAGGGTGCGCACCGCGGTGCGCAGCCGGCCCATGGTGGCGGAGGCCCGGATGCCGTGGCCGACCACGTCGCCCACCACCAGGGCCACCCTGGCGCCGGAGAGCGGAATGACGTCGAACCAGTCGCCGCCGATGCCGGCCCGGGCATGGGCGGGCAGGTAGCGGGAGGCCACCTCCACCGCGGCCTGCCGGGGCGCGTGGCGGGGAAGGAGGCTGCGCTGCAGGGCGAGCGCGACAGCGCGTTCCCGGGTGTAGCGGCGGGCGTTGTCCACACACAGCGCCGCTCGAGCCGCCAGCTCCTCCGTCAGGATCATGTCGTCCCGGTCGAAGGGGTCCGCGGTGCGGTGGCGGGCGAGGATCGCCAGCCCCAGGGTGACGCCGCGCGCCCGCAGGGGCACCAGCATCATCGAGTGCATCCCATGCGCCTCGATGCTGCGGGCGCGCTCGGGTGAGCCGGCCGCCCACCAGCGCAGGGCTTCGGCGTCGATCCGCTGCCGCACAGCCCGGCCGGCGGCCAGGGCACAACCCGCGGGCGAGTCCACCGGGAAGGTGTGCGTCCCGCCGAGCGGAACCACCGTCTCCGGGCAGCCTGCGAGCACCGACCGCTGTGCCGCCCGGTTGAAGACCAGGATGTCGCCCGGCGGAGCCGCGTCCATGTCCGCACCCTGAAGAGCGCTGTCCAGTGGCCGCCCCGTGCAGGCAACCCCCAGCGCGCGGGTCAGTGCGGTGACCTCACCGACCCGTCCGATCAGGCCCCGCTGCTGCTCAGCACGGTTGTTCATCGGCTCGCACGCTAACACCGGCGGGGATGGCCGCCTACTGGGTGGCGCAGGCGCGGATGAAGGCGTCTGCGAGTTCGGCGGGACGGGTGAAGAGGGCCTCATGGCTGCCCGGAGTCTCGATGACCAGCGGGTTCTTGAGTCGTGGCAGGAAGCGGTCGGCCCAGGCCCACTCGCCGGGAAGGGCGAGGTCTTCCGTGCACAGGATGTAGGCGGTGGGGATGTCGAGCGCGGCGAACGCCGTCGTGTCCGCCTTCTCGGTGAAGGTGCCCAGGGGCTGCGGAACGAGCAGGGAGTGGATCAGGCGCTGCGTCTCCTCACTGGCGTCCTGCATGAACGCCTGCTGGAAGACCTCGAACGGGAACGTCACCGTGTCGTTGCCGGAGGCGGCCGCCACGCCGAGGAACATCTCGCCGTAGTGCGGCGGGCACGCGTCGATCAGGGACTCGCCGTCGTTCGGGACGAACGCGTTCCAGAACACCAGGCGCCGTATCCGGGCTTCGAGCTTCGCCGCCGCGCCGGTCAGGACGAAGCCGCCCCAGCTGTGGCCGAGCAGGGTGATGTCGGTCAGCCCGGCACGTTCGACGTAGTCCACGAGGCTGTTCACACAGTCGGTGAGGGTCACGCCGCGCGGGTCGTCGTCGGCGCCCAGCCCGGCCAGGGTGGGGGTGTGCACCTGGTGTCCGGCAGCTCTCAGCTCGGCCGCGACCGGGCGCCAGGCCCATCCGCCGTGACAGGCTCCGGTCACCAGGACGAAGGTCTCGCTCATGTCGATCTCCTTTGATCGATCAGCCACATCCGGCTCACAGCCAGCGTGGAAGTTCCGGGAGTTCACCGGTGATGTGCAGTTCGTCGGTGCCGCTGCGGCCGGTGAGCCAGGCGGCCAGGGCGTGCGGCGGTCCGGTGACCGTGACGCCGGGGGCGGGTGTGCCCAGGACGACGGGGTCGTGGCCGTCCGCCGACAGTTCAGCGCCGACACCCGGGGCGATACGGGCCGACATCCACCCTGCCACCTCGCGTACGAGGGCCCAGGCGAAGTCGGGCGGCAGCGCGTCCATGCCGACGCCCACGCGCAGGTCGACCAGGTGGATCCACACCTCGCGGGCCCGCAGCCAGGGCACCTCCGATGCCGGGATCTCGCGGCCCTGCGCGCTGACGACGGTGGCCGACCAGGCGTCGGGCGAGAGTGCCTCGGCGGCTTTCCGGAAGCGGTCGGCGGACTCTCGTACATCCGCTTGCTGTTCGGCCAGGGGCCGTCCGGAGCCCGCCTCGATGTCCGTGCCGCGCTGGTCCGGAGAGTCGTACATGGGCGTACGGATCCCCGTCCGGGCCCAGGTCAGCAGGTTGACCAAAGCGTCGGCGTTGCGGGCGAGGTGGGTGAGCAGGTGGCCGCGGGTCCAGCCGGGCAGGGAGGACGGCTCGGTCACCGCGTCGGCAGGCAGCGCCTCGACCGATCGCTGCAGCGCGAGCTGCCCCTCCTCCGCCCACTCCAGCGGTGTCACGGCTGCTTGTCCTCGACGACGGTGTTCACGCACTCCCCGATCCCCTCGACCACGGTCCGTACGACCTGTCCGGGCTTCAGGAACACCTTGGGGTCACGGGCCGCGCCCACCCCGCCCGGCGTACCGGTGAGAACGAGGTCGCCCGGCTCCAGCGTCGTGAACGTGCTGAGGTACGCGGCGATGTCCGCCGGGGTGAAGAGCAGGTCGGACGTGCGCGAACGCTGCATGACCTCGCCATCCACCTCGAGGCGGATCTCCAGATCGGCGGCGTCGTCGATCTCGTCGCCCGTGACCAGCCAGGGCCCGGCCGGAGTGCTGGCCTCCCACGCCTTGCCCTGCAGCCACTGCGGGGTGCGCCACTGCCAGTCCCGCATGGAGATGTCGTTCACGACCGTGTAGCCGGCGATCGCGGCCGCCGCCTCGTCCTTGGTGGCCCGGCGGCGCAGTCGGGAGCCGATGACGAAACCGAGTTCGGCCTCCCAGTCCAGTTCCTCCGTCTCGCCCGGATGGGCGATGTCGTCGCGGGCGCCGAGCAGGACGTTGGCGAACTTGCCGAAGAGAGCGGGGTACGACGGCATCTCACGGCCCATCTCCGCGATGTGGGCACGGTAGTTGTGGCCCACGCAGAAGATCTTGGCCGGGGTGGTCACGACCGGGGCCAGGTCGAGGGCGGCCACGTCGTGCGTCGGACCGTCGGCGGCGGCCGCGTACGTACGCCAGTCCGGGCGGCGCAGCAGGGCGGCGACGTCGGTGGCGCCGGTCTCCACGGCACGGTCGCCGTCGAGACGGACGGCCGCTGTGCCGTCGGCGGTGCGGATGGTGGCGAGCTTCATGCGCGGGTACTCCCGGTCGTTTCGGTGCGAGCGAGTGTTTCGGTGCGGGTGAGCGTTTCGGTGCGGGCGAGGTCGAGCGCCTCGTAGACGGGCGCGTCGTTGAAGGTGAACAGGTCGAGCCGGGTGTCCGCGGCGATGGTGAGGGCGCACCAGGAGGGAACCGCGATCAGGTCGCCGTCGGCCACCTCGATCACGCGGTCGTCGAGGGTGACCGTGCCGCTGCCGCGGAAGACCTGCCAGACCGAGGAGCCCACAGTGCGGCGGGTGGCGGTGGTGGCGCCCGCCCGCAGCCGGTGCATCTCGGTGCGCAAGGTGGCGAGGGCGTCGCGCCCGGTGGCGGGGTTGGTGAAGCGGATCCCGGCGTGGCCGGGCTCGATGACGCCCGGGTGTCCCTCGTCCTCCAGCTCCAGCTGGGCGGTGAGGGCGTCGTCCGTGTCGGCCCAACGGTAGGCCATAAGCGGGGAGTTGGGGCTGACCGGGGCCGCGATCGGCCGTAGCCCCGGGTGACCCCACAGCCGCTCGTTCCGGGACCGGGACGGGGTCGACCGGTCCGAGACGCCGTTCTCGCCGAACTCGAAGAAGCCGGCGTCGAGCCGGTGCACGAGCGGGATGTCGAGGCCGTCCAGCCAGACCATCGGCTCGTCGCCGACATGATGGTGGCCGTGCCAGTGCATCGACGGGGTGAGCAGCAGGTCGCCGGGACGCATCTCGACCGCGTCGCCGTTGACGACCGTCCACACGCCCTCGCCCTCCAGGATGAACCGGAAGGCGCCCTGCGCGTGGCGGTGCGCGGGGGCCACCTCGCGCGGACCGAGGTACTGAACCGCCGCCCAGAGATTGGGAGTTGCGTAGGGGCGTCCGGGCAGTCCGGGGTTGGCGAGCGCGATGGCACGCCGCTCACCGCCGCGCCCGACCGGCACCAGGTCACCGGCCCGGCGGGCGAGCGGGAGCAGCGTGTCCCAGGGCCAGACGTGCGGGACGGCCTCGGGCTGCGGGGTGAGCGGCATGAGGTTGCCGATCTCTGTCCACAGGGGAATGAGCCCGGCTGCTGTGAATCCGTCGTACAGCTTGCGGAGTTCGGGGTCCGTCTCCTCCGGGGCTATGACGGGTGTGGTACCGCCGGAGTCACTGGTCATCGGGGGTTCCTTCGGCGTCGAGCCGGCGCGTGATGTCGGCGCGCAGGGCTTTCTTGTCGATCTTTCCGACCTTGGTGGCGGCGAGTTCGGGGACGATCTCCAGCCGGTCCGGGAACTTGAAGCGGGCGACACCGGCGCGCTCCATGACCTGGTGGACGTCGTCGAGGGTCACCGTGTGCCCCGGTTCCGGTACGACGTAGAGGCAGACCCGCTCGCCGAGTCGGTCGTCGGGCATCGCCACGGCGGCGGCACGGGCGATCCCCGGGGTCTGGTAGGCGAAGTTCTCGATCTCCTCCGCGGAGATGTTCTCCCCGCCCCGGATGATCATGTCCTTGTCGCGGCCCTCGACGACGAGGTTGCCGTCGGGCAGCAGCCGCACGATGTCGCCGGTGCGGTACCAGCCGTCCTCGGTGAACGCGCGGGCGTTCTGCTCCTCGGCGCGGTAGTAGCCGCGCGGGGTGTAGGGGCCCCGGGTGAGCAGCACACCGGGTGTGCCGTCGGGGACCGGGTCGCCCAGCTCGTCGACGACGAGGAGTTCGTCGCCCTCGGACATGGGGCGCCCCTGGGTCGTACAGATGACGTCTTCCGGGTCGTCCAGGCGCGTGTAGTTGAGCAGCCCCTCGGCCATGCCGAACACCTGCTGGAGCGTGCAGCCCAGTTCCGGGCGGACCCGGCGGGCGACGTGGTCGGCCAGCCGGGAACCACCCACCTGGAGGACGCGCAGGGAGGCGAGGCCGGTCCCCGGGTTCTCCTGGTGGTGGTCCAGCCAGGCCTGGGCGACGGCCGGGACCAGGGCGCTCGCGGTGACGCCCTCGCGCTCGATGAGCGGGAACGCCTTCTCCGGGTTGGGGGAGCCGAGGACCACCCGGCCGCCGTTCAGCAGCGTGCCGAGCAGGCCGGGGCAGGCGAGCGGGAAGTTGTGCCCGAGGGGCAGGGCGGCGAAGTACACGGTGTCCGCGCCGAACGCGCAGACCTCGGCGCTGCGGCGGGCGTTGTAGACGTAGTCGTCGTGCGTACGGGCGATGAGCTTCGGCAGTCCGGTGGTACCGCCGGAGAGCAGGAAGACGGCGATGGAGCGGCTGTCGGGCCGGTACGCGTCCACGGCGGCCCGGTCTGCCGGAGTGCCGGGAGCGGAGCACAACTCCCCCAGATCCACGGCATCCTCACCGACCTTGTCACCAAGGACCAGAATGTGCCTGAGAGTTGGCGAGTCCTCGGCGATGTCGAGAGCCATCGCCTGGTGGTCGTGGCCCTTGAGGAAGTCGGGGACGGCGACGGCGACCGCCTCGCTGTGCTCGACCAGGTAACCGACCTCGTGTCTGCGGTGCCCGGGCAGCGCCATCACCGGGATGACGCCGAGGCGCAGACAGGCGTACGTGAGGATCACGAACTCGGCGGTGTTGGGCAGCTGCACCACGAGCCGGTCGTCCGGGCGGAGCCCGAGCGCGGCGAGGCGCAGTGCGGTGGCGTCGGCGTGCTCGGCGAGTTGACGGTACGTCAGCCGCCGGTCTCCGTCGACGAGTGCGACCGCGTCGGGAGCGGCGTCGGTGGCGGCGTGCAGCCGGTCGCCGATCGCGTGCCCCTCCCAGTAGCCCTGGTCGGAGTATCGCCTCGCGTACTCCTCGGGCCAGGGCACAGCGCCTTTGCTGCTCGGCCTGGGCATGGTCGTTCTCCTTAGCGGTCCTGTGCGGGTGCAGCGGTGGGGACGATCACGGCGTCCAGTGCGATCAGTCCGTCGGCGGTGAGACGCAGCGGGTTGATCTCGACCTCGGCGGTGTCCGGGCTCGCCGCCAGGGCGGCGGCGAGTGCGGCGGCGACCCGTCCGAACTCGGCGCGGTCCAGTACCGGCCCGCCGCGCCAGCCGTCGAGCAGGGCGCGGGCGGCCAGGTCGTCGGGCATCCCGGCGGCCTCGGCGACGGACAGCGGGGCGAGCCGTATCGCCACGTCGGCGAGCGCCTCGGCGGCCGTGCCGCCCAGTCCCACGAGGACGACCGGCCCGAACACGGGGTCCCGCCGCACACCGAGCACCAGGTCGACGCCGGCCGGGGCCATGGCCTCCACCAGGTAGCGGCGGTCGGGGCCGATGGCGTCCAGTGCCGCGTCGAGTTCGTCGGGGGTGCGCACGCCGAGGTGGACTCCGCCGATCTCCGTCTTGTGCAGGATCGCGGCGTCGAGCACCTTGACCGCGACGGGCCCGCCCAGCAGGCGCAGGGCGTAGTGGGCGTCGGCTCGGGAGTCGCAGGCGACGCGGTCCGGGGTGCGGATGCCCAGCCCGCCGAGGAAGGTCTTGGCGGCGTCCTCGTCCAGCGGGCCGGACGGCACGGAGGCCGCCGTCGCCCGCACCGGCGCGTCGGCCCGCACGGCCCGCTGGCGCGCATGCGTCACCAGCGCCCGTACGGCACCGGCGGCCGAGGCCGGTCCGGTCAGCGCCGGAATCCCCGCCTTGTGCAGCCGCGCCCGCTGCTCGGCGACGTCCTCGGGCAGACCCCCGACGACCACGACGGCCGGGGAGTCCGCCCCGAGTCCGGCGGCCTGGGCGGCCGAGGCGAGGTCGACGCTGTCCGGCTCGGTCAGGGCGTAGACGGCGAGCAGGTCCACCGCCTCGTCCGCGGCCGTGGCGGCGAGGACGCGGGCGAAGGTCTCGGCGGGCCGGCCGGTGTCGACCGGATTGCGCTGGTAGGTGAGTGGCGGCAGGAGCTCGCTCAGCGTGCCCTGGGTGGTCGCGGTCAGCTCCGGCATCCGGATGCCGTCGGCCCCCGCGCGGTCCGCGAGCAGCAGTCCCGGCCCGGCCTGGGCGGTCACGATGCCGAGGCCCGGGTCCCGGTGGGGGCGCAGCTGGATGCGGGAGAGCGCGGTGAGCGCGTCCACCATCTCCCGTTCGTCGTCCACGACCACCGCTCCGGCCTGCCGCAGCACGGCCCGCGTCGTGCGCCAGGAGGTGGCGAGCGCCCCGGTGTGCGAGCGGGCGAAGTCACCGACGTCGCTGCGTCCGACGACCAGTGCGACGACCGGCTTGACGGCGGCCAGCAGGCGTACGGCGTTCACCAGCCGCGGCCCGTCCGGAACCGTCTCCACATGCAGCGCCACGGCCGTCGTACGACCGTCCCCCACGAGGTGTTCCAGGACGTCCGCGGCGGTGACGTCGAGGCCTGCCCCGATGCCGACGCCGAGGCTGATTCCGTTCCCGGCCGCGACCAGGTCGAAGGCGAGCGCGTGGTTGACGCCGCCGCTGGCCGCGACCACCGCGATGTCCCCGGCCGGAATCTGTCCCGCCGCGGGCACGAAGCTGGCCGTGAGTTCCAGGTGGGGGGCGAAGAAGCCGGAGGTGTTGGGGCCGAGAATCCGGATGCCCGTCTCCCGGGCGACGCGGCGAACCGCGTCCGCGTGCTCCTCGCCCGCAGGGCCCGCCTCGCCGAAACCGCCGGCGCAGACCAGCGCGGCTCGGCAGCCGGCGGCGGCCGCTTCGGCGAGCGCGTCCGCGCTGCCGGCCGCGGGCACGCACAGGACGGCCAGATCGAGCCGTCCGGCGGTATGGGCGACCGCTTCGGCGACCGAGGCGTACACGCCCTGGTCGGGCTCGGGGCGGCGCGCGTTGACCAGGGCACGGGCGCCGGGGAAGGCGGCCAGGGACCGGGCCATGGCGGCGCCCAGCTTTCCGCTCTGCCTCGAGGCGCCGATGACGACCACGCCCTCGGGCGCGAACATCGGCGTCAGGTTCGTGGTCGTGACTGCTTCCGCCTTGATGCTCATGCCTGCTCCCGTCCCACCAGATCGGCGCGCCCGGACAGCAGCAGCGTCTCGGCCCGGTCGTCGTCCATCCCGTCCTCCACGATCAGCACGGGAACGCCGTGCACCAGCCGGGCCTGCTCCGCGAGCAGCGACCGGGTGAACGGGCTTCCGCCCTGTACGGCGACCAGGTCCGGAGGTGCGTCACCGTTCAAGGCGTCGGCCAACTCCTCGTAGATGGGCGGTAGTTGAGCCTCACCCTCCGGTGCGGTGAGCCACAGGCACCCCGCGGAGCGCAACGCCGCGAGGTCGGCCGCGGTCAGCCGCCGTCCGGCGAACTCCCTGAACGGCGTGTCCAGGGGATCGAGACCCTCGTGTGCCGCCCGCCAGTCCCGTACGACCGCGTCGACGAACTCCGGGTCGCGGCGTGCGATGCGTTCCTTGCCGATGCTCCGGGAGATGAAGTGGAAGGCGAACTGCGTCGGCTCGAACGCGTCGTGATAGCGCCCGAAGTGCTCCCACCAGGACAGGCTCGGCCGGGCGGAGCCCTGGATCTTCTCCACCGAGGGCCGCCGCGCCGCCTCGTACGCCTCCAGGGCGCTCGGCACGTCGTCACGGTGGGCGAGGACGCTGTCGGCGAGTGCGACGGCGTCCTCCATGGCCATCTTGGTACCGGAGCCGACGGAGAAGTGCGCGGTGTGTGCCGCGTCGCCGAGGAGGACCACGTTGCCGCTGTGCCAGCGGTGGGTGCGCAGGGTGCGGAAGTTGCCCCAGCGCGAGTTGTTGACCAGCAGTTCGTGGCCGTCGATCTGTTCGGCGAAGAGCTTCTCCAGGTACTGCTTGCTCTTGTCGTCGCTCGGGCCGGGCGGCTGCGCGGTGTCGAACTCGTCGAGCCCGGCCCGGCGCCAGGTCTCCTCGTCCGTCTCCACGATGAAGGTGCTGACGCCGTCGCCGATCGGGTAGCCGTGCACGGCGAAGGTGCCGTGCGGGCCGTGCTCGTGGACGAAGGTCAGGCCGTCGAAGAGGTAGTCGGTGCCGAACCAGATGAACTTGGCGGTCGCGACCTCCACCTCCGGCACGAGCACGTCGGCGAGACGGTCACGGAAGCGGGAGTTCGCCCCGTCGGCGGCCACGATCAGGTCGTAGTCGGCCAGTTGCGCCGGATCCGCGGGGACCTCGTGGCTGAAGCGGAGCTCGACGCCGACCTCCTCGGCCCGCCGGCGCAGCAGTTGGAGGAGCGTCTTGCGGGTGATGGCGGCCATGCCGTTGCCGCCGCACCGGATCCGCTGTCCCTTCAGCCGCACCTCGATGTCGTCCCAGTGCCGGCCGTCCTCGGCGAGAGCCGTGCGCAGCACCGGATCCGCCGCGTGGATGGCGGCCAGGGTCGCGTCCGAGAACACCACGCCGAAGCCGAAGGTGTCCTCCGCGCGGTTCCGCTCGAAGACCGTCACTTGGACCGACGGATCGGCCTGCTTGATGAGCGCCGCGAAGAACAGCCCGCCGGGGCCGCCTCCCACGCAAGCGATCCGAGAAACCATGGTCCCTGCCTCCACGTCGAGTACAGGCCCAGCCTCAGCCCCGCGAACGTCCTGTGTCAATGGATACACGGGCGTCAATAATTTGTTGCGCATTGGCGAGGCCGTTTCTCGTGTGGACACACGGGTTCTCCCAGCTGCATGACCCATCTTCTCGACGGCCGTCCGTGTGACATAGTCGGTTTCGTGAAGCCTCGATCGATCGTCTTCGACCTGTTCGGCGACTACGTCCGCTACCGCGGCGGCACCGCCCGGCTGCGCACCCTCAGCACACTGATGGGCTGCTTCGGTGTCGGCGAGAGCACGGTGCGGGTGGTCCTCGCGCGCCTGCGCAAGGAGGGCTGGTTCGACGTGCGACGCGAGGGCAGGGAGACGCTCTACGCGCTCAACAAGCGCAGCTTCCAGCTCCTCGACGAGGGCCGCTCACGCATCTTCGACCGGGCCCCGTCCGACTGGGACCGGCACTGGTACATGGTCATCTACTCGGTCCCCGAAACCGAGCGCGGCATCCGCGACCGCATCCGCAAGGACCTGGCCTGGCTGGGCTTCGGCCCGCTGGCCCCGTCCACCTACGTCTCCCCGCACGACCGCCTCCAGCAGGTCCGGGAGAAGTTCGCGGACGAGCCGGCCGTACGCCTGGACACCCTGCGCTGCCAGTCCGGCGGGCTGCCCGTCGACCGCGAGATGGCGGCGCGCAGCTGGGACCTGGCCGCCCTCAACGAGGACTACCGCGAGCTGCTGCGCACCTACCGCAGCCGGATGCCGTCCTACCGGAACGGGCATCTGAGCCCCGAGGAGGCGCTGGTCGAGCGCATGCGGCTGACGTACGACTACCGCAAGTTCCCCTTCCGCGACCCGGACCTGCCGACCGAACTCCTCCCGGCGGGCTGGGTGGGCCACGAGGCGCACGAGATGTTCCTGGAGGCCCACGAGATCCTCGGCCCTTCGGCCGAGTCCTACTACGACGAGGTGGCCGGTCCGCGTCCCGTCGAGTAGGGCACCTACGACAGGTACCCCAGCTCGTGCGAGGCGGCGGCCACGGTGTCGTGCAGTTCGCCGGTCACCTCGGCGAGGTGCTCCGCGGTGGCGAGGCTTTCGGGCAGGACGACGGAGACGGCGAGCGGCAGGGGGTCGTTCGCCGCGAAGACGGGCGCGGCGACCGAGACGATGCCCGGGATGACGCCGCTGTGCGTCACGACGTGCCCCTCTTCGCGGACCTGTGCCCGGGTGGCCGCGAGGCGCTCGCTCGTCCACTCCGCTTCCTTGCCGCGGAGCTCTCCGCCCAGCACCTCGTCGGTGAGACTCTCGGGCAGGTGGGCCAGAAAGACCTGACCCACGGACGACGTGAGCAGGGGAAGGGTGGCGCCGACACGCACCGTCAGGGGCAGCGGGCGTGTGCCGTACGCCCAGCTCACCACGATCGGGCCGCGGTCCCCCCACACGGCCAGGTTCACCGAGTGGCCCGTGCGGTCGCGCAGCTGCATCGCGTGGCCGCTCGCCACCGCGACCTCGTTGGTGCGACGCAGCGACTCGGCGCCCATGCGGCGCATCGCGGCCCCGAAGTCGTAAAGCCCCGAGGCGGGATCCTGCGAGGTCAGCCCGATGCGGCCGAGGCTGACGAGGTAGCGGTGCACCTTGCTGGGCTGCATCCCGCTCGCCTGCGCGATCGCCG
The DNA here is from genome assembly GCF_036237295.1 of Streptomyces sp. NBC_01352. Classification (NCBI taxonomy): domain Bacteria; kingdom Bacillati; phylum Actinomycetota; class Actinomycetes; order Kitasatosporales; family Streptomycetaceae; genus Streptomyces; species Streptomyces sp. NBC_01352. The sequence goes on along the minus strand of NZ_CP108354.1, from coordinate 10,733,717 downwards.
ACAGGCTCAGCGCGCCGCCGCCGGTCTCCAGCGCCAGCAGGACCCGCATCGCCATCTCGACGGACTGGATGCCCTGACGCTCCCCGTTCTCCCTGGAGTCGGTCTCGGTCACAGCGCAGCCTTCTCCCCTGCCGGTGGATGAACGCGGTCAGCCTATCGAGGCGACCGTTGAAACAGATCTTACATTCACTATTGCGGAACGCGTTACGTTCTGGTGAACTGCGTCAGCGGTGGCAGTCGCTCCCCTCCCGGACGGCCACCGCCACACCGGCGGCCCGCCTCGCAGCCGCCCGGAGCCGCTCGACCCTTCGGCGCACACACCCGCGCATCTCATCCGCCCCGGCCACTCACACCGAGCCGGGCGCCGCCGCACCCCGACCGCGTACGCGACCTCGACCGCACACGAGGTCCGCGGTACGAGCTCACGTCGTCGATCACCCCAGGAGAACTCCGCAATGAAGCTGATAGGCCTCGAAGAGCACTTCGTGACCCCTGACCTGGTGGGCCATGGCACCTCGACCGCGTCCATCGCCCAGCCCGGCGCCTGGGCCGAAGCCTCCCGCCGGCTCCTCGACCTCACCGAGGAACGCCTCGACGGCATGGACGCCGCCGGTCTGGACATGCAGGTGCTGTCGCTCAACTCCCCAGGTCTTCAGGCGGAGAAGGACCCGGCCGCCGCCGTACGCCAGGCGATCACTGTCAACGACTTCCTCACCGGCGTCATCGCCGAGCACCCCGACCGTTTCTCCGGCTTCGCCGCGCTGCCCCTGCAGGATCCCCGGGCCGCGGCCGACGAGCTGGAGCGCGCGGTCACGCAGCTCGGAATGCGCGGCGCCCTGGTCAACGCGCACACCCACGGCAGGTACCTGGACGACCCCGCCCTGCGCGTCGTCTGGGAACGCGCCGAACACCTCGACGTGCCGCTCTACCTGCACCCCGCCAACGGCGTCGACACCGCGCACGTGCTCTCCGGCCACCCCGAACTCGTCGGACCGATGTGGAGCTGGGGAATCGACACCGCCACCCACGCCCTTCGACTCATCTTCGGCGGCGTCTTCGACGACTTCCCGAACGCCAAGCTGCTGCTCGGCCACATGGGAGAGGGCCTGCCGTACGTGATGTGGCGCATGGACTCCCGCTGGGAGTTCCACGCGCACCACGGCATCGAGCTCAAGCGCGAACGTCCCTCGGAGTACATCCGGCACAACCTCTACATCACGACCAGCGGCGTCTGCTCCCCCGCCCCGCTGCTCACCGCCCTGCTCTCGATGGGCGCCGACCACATCCTCTTCGGCACCGACTACCCCTTCGAGGACATGGAGACGGCCACCAAGTTCCTGCGGGACGCCCCGATCAGCGACGCCGACCGCCGCAAGATCGGCCACCAGAACGCCGAGAAACTGCTCGGCCTCACCACCGCACCCGCGTTCGCGGGCGTCTGAGCGGAAGGGAACGCACGTGTACGACGTCGCCGTCATCGGGTACGGCCCCGTGGGCATGGTCACCGCGGCGCTGCTCGGGCAGGCAGGCCATGACGTGGTCGTCCTTGAGCGCTACCCGACCCTCTACAACCTTCCGCGCGCCGCCATCTTCGACGACGAGACGATGCGCACCTTCGACCGCCTCGGCATCTCCCGCGATCTGCTGCCCACGCTGCACGTCCAACGCAACTACGAGTGGCGCAACGGCGCCGGCGAGCTGCTCATCGAGCACGACTTCGCCGCCGTCGGGGGCCAGGGCTGGGCGGAGTGGTACATGATGTACCAGCCCTACCTGGAGGACAGGCTCGACGGCCTGGTCCGCGGTCTGGGCAACGTCGAGATCCGGATGGACTCCCCGGTCACCGGCCTGCAGAGCACGCACGACGGCGTGGACATCCAGGTCGGGGGCAGCGAATCGGCCGTCTCGGCCCGGTACGTCGTGGCCTGCGACGGTGGCAACAGCTTCACCCGCGGCCGGCTCGGCGTCGGGCAGGACGACTACGGGTTCTCCGAGCCGTGGATGGTCTGCGACTTCCGCCTGACCGGTGCCGCGGACATCCCAAAGGCCCGTCAGGTCTGCGACCCCGCGCAGCCGATCTCGATCATCTCGCTGGGCCCTGAGCACCACCGGTTCAGCTTCATGCTCGACTCGGCCGACTCCTTCCCCGTCGAGCGGGAGCCCGACCGGGTGTGGGCCAGGGTCGCCGCCTACCTCGACCGCTCGCGGGCCGACCTCGTCCGCGTCGCCACGTACACGTTCCGCTCGCTCGTCGCGGAGCGCTGGCGCAGCGGCCGGATCCTGCTCGCCGGAGACGCGGCCCACCAGATGCCGCCCTTCCTCGGTCAGGGCATGTGCTCGGGCATCCGCGACGCCCAGAACCTCGCCTTCAAGCTCGACGCCGTACTGCGGGGCGCCGACGACGCGCTCCTCGACACTTACCAGAGCGAACGCGAGCCGCATGTGCGGGCCATCATCGCCAAGGGCATCGAGCTCGGCCGTGTCCAGACCATGCGCGACCCGGTGGCAGCCGCCGAGCGCGACGCCCGCCTGATCGCGCAGCGCGAGGCTGACGGGCGCCCCGAGAAGATGCGCTTCCCAGGGCTCGGCCCGGGCCTGCGCGACGCGTCCCCGCAGGCCGGACACCTGATGCCGCACGGCCGGGTGGAAGCGCACGGCACCGAGGGGCTCTTCGACGAGCTCCTCGGCCGCGGATTCGTCCTTCTCGTCGACGGCCGCGAGGGTGCGTCGCTCGACGCCTCGGCCGGCGAGCCGGCCGACAGGCTCGGCGTAGCCGTCCACCACCTCACCGACCGCCGCCTCACCACCGAGGGGATCACCGATGTCGGCGGCGTCTACGGACGCTGGTTCGACGAGACCGGCTCCGCCGCCGTTCTGTGGCGGCCCGACTTCTACATCCTCGGCACCGTGGGCGTCCTCTCCGACGTCCCGGCACTCCTCACCACACTTGCCTCGGCAGTCGAGCCGGTACAGGCTCCTGCCACAGCTGGAGAAGGGATCCGGCCATGACCGCACCGTCCGTCACCCGCCCGCAGGTCCGCAGAGTGTCCGCGAGCACGTTCATGCTGATCGCGGCCTGGGTCGTCGCGTCCCTGGAGGGCTACGACCTCGCCGTGTACGGCGTCAGCGTGCCCGCGATCCTGGGCGACCCCTCGCTCGGCATCGACAAGGCCGAGGCAGGCACCATCGGCTCGCTCGTCGGCATCGGCATGCTGATCGGCGCGGCCCTCGCCGGGGCCCTCGTCCACCGCACCGGCCCGCGCCGGCTCCTGCTCGTCGGCACCACCGTGTTCTCGCTCGGCATGGCGGTCTGCACGTTCGCCGGTGGCGTCCCGTCCTTCGGGGCCGGACGTCTGGTCGTCGGCCTCGGACTGGGCGTCGTACTGCCGACGATCAACGCGTACGTCGCCGACCTCAGCGAGCCCGGCCGCCGCAGCCGCAACGTCGCCCTGATCATGAGCGGGTACGCGGCAGGTGCCCTGTGCTCCCCTCTGCTCGGCACGGCTCTGCTGCCCGACGTCTCGTACCGCTGGCTGTACGTGATCGGCGTGGTCCCGGTGTTCCTGGCCATACCTCTGGTGATGCGGCTTCCGGAGAGCCCGTTCCACCTCAGCCGCACGGGCCGGGCGGCCGAGGCTAGGGCGGTGGAGGAGCAGCTCGGTCTCGCCCCGTCGGACTCCTCCCCGACGTCGGACCCGGGTCGCTGGCTCGGTATCGGACCGCTGCTGACGGGCGGGCTCGCGGTCTCGACCGTGCTGTTCTGGGCCATGTCCTTCTGCGGACTGCTGCTGGTCTTCGGCATCAGCACCTGGCTGCCCAGCATCATGCAGGCCGCGGGCTTCTCCCTCGGCTCGGCACTGCTGCAGACGGCGGCCATGTGGCTGGGGGTCGGCGTCGGTGCCATCGTGGGCGGCCGGGTCGCGGACGCGCTGGGCGCCAAGCGTGTGGTCGTCGTCGCCTTCCTGGTCGGCACGCTGAGCCTGCTCGCGATGAGCACCCGCCCGCCGACACCGGTCATGTTCGTGCTCATGTTCATCAGCGGGTTCGGGTTCATCGGTTCGCAGATCCTCGGCAACGCGTTCATCGTCACGCGCTACCCGGACGCCCTGCGCGGCAACGGCCTCGCCTGGGCCCTGTCGATCGGCCGCTTCGGCGCGATCGCCGGCCCGTCCCTGGGCGCGTTCGTCCTCAGCTCGGGCGCCGACGTCGAGTGGGCCTTCTACGCCTTCGCCGTACCGGCGCTGATCGGCGCGTTCGCGGCGGGCGCGGTACCCCGGGTGCGGGCGGCGACGGCATGACGCGGGTCGTCTACGAGTCCTGGGGCCAGCGGGTCGTCTTCGGCTCGGGCACCGCACGGGAGGACGTGGCGGCCGAGGTCGCAGGACTCGGCGCGCGCCGGGTCCTGGTGATCGCGGCCGAGGACGAACGTGCCCTGGCCGAGGACATCTGCAAGGACCTTCCCGTCGTGGCGACGTTCGGCGCCGTCAGGCCGCATGTGCCGGCCGAGGTGGCACAGGCCGTGCGGGCGGCAGCCCGCGAGCACGCGGCCGACCTGCTGTTGAGCGTCGGGGGCGGCTCCACCACGGGCACCGCCAAGGCGGCCGCGCTCACCACCGGCCTGCCGATCCTCGCCGTCCCCACGACATACGCCGGCTCCGAGGCGACCCCCGTCTGGGGCCTCACCGAGGAGGGCCACAAGCGCACCGGTGTCGATCCGAAGGTGCTGCCCCGCATCGTCGTCTACGACGCGACCCTCATGCTGTCGCTGCCGACCCGCCTGTCGGTGACGTCGGGGCTCAACGCGCTCGCCCACTGCGTCGACGCGTGGTGGGCCCCGCGGCACAACCCGATCAGCTCCGCCCTGGCCGTCGAGGGCGTCCGCTCGCTGGCATCGGCGCTGCCGCGGATCGTCGCCGACGGCCAGGACGTCGCGGCCCGCCGGGAGATCCTCTTCGGCACCTACCTCGGGGCGGTCGCCTTCGCTGGGGCCGGTTCCGGACTGCACCACAAGGTGTGCCATGTCCTCGGCGGCGCGTACGACCTCGAACACGCCGCCCTGCACTCGGTGGTCCTGCCGCACGTGGTCGGTCTCAACCTGCCCGCGGCACCCGAGGCGGCGCGGCACCTCGCGGCGGCGCTCGACGAACGCACCGACCCCTTCGGCGCGCTGCTCGCCCTCTACGCCCAGCTCGAACCTCCGCGCTCGCTCAGCGAGTTGGGACTGGCCGAGGAGGAACTCGACCGGGCCTGCGACCTCGTCATGGCGCAGATCCCGGACACCAACCCGCGGCGCGTGACCCCCGGCGAGATGCGCGAGCTGCTGGGGCGCGCGTGCCGCGGGGACACCCCGGTGCCGATCCCGCTCACCTCCCCTCGCACGGAAGAGCACCCCCGATGACCGACACGACTGAACAGGAACTGACCGACAAGGTCGTCGTGAGCTTCGACACCGCGAAGGACGAACGGTTCCGCGAGGTCATGCAGGCCCTCGTTCGGCACGCCCACGCGTTCGTGCGCGAGACCCGCCTCACCGAGGACGAGTGGGGCGCGGCGATCGAGTTCCTCACCGCGGCCGGTCACATCACGACCGACACCCGCCAGGAGTTCGTCCTCCTCTCGGACGTCCTCGGCATCTCCATGCTCACCGTCGCGGTGAACGAGCCTGGCCTCGACGAGTCGACGCAGGCCACCGTCCTCGGCCCGTTCTTCGTCCAGGACTCGCCGGACATCGAGCTCGGCGGGGACATCGCGGGCGGCGCGACCGGTGAGCCCGCGTGGGTCGACGGCCGGGTCACCGACACCGACGGCAACCCCGTCGCCGGGGCCCGCGTCGAGGTGTGGGAAGCCGACGACGACGGCATGTACGACGTCCAGTACGACGACGGCGGCCTCACGGGCCGCGCGCACTTCTTCACCGACCCCGAGGGCCGCTACCGGTTCTGGGGCCTCACTCCGACGCCGTACCCGATCCCGGACGACGGCCCCGTCGGCCAACTCCTCGACCACGCCGGCCGCTCGCCGATGCGCGCACCGCATCTGCATTTCATGGTGACGGCCCCCGGCTTCCGGCGTCTCATCACCCACATCTTCGTGGCGGGCGACCCTTGTCTGAACGCCGACTCCGTCTTCGGCGTGAAGGAGTCACTCATCCGCCCCTTCGACCGTCACGAGGCCGGAACTCCGACACCGGACAGCCGACAGCTGGAGGGACCGTGGACCTCGGCGACGTTCGACATCGTCCTCAGCAAGGAGTGAACGTCTTTAATTGCCTGTCGCACCGAGCCACCCAGCGCTAGTGTCCGGGTGCATCGAGTTGATCCACGAGGAGTTGCAGACATGGTCGGTCGCCCGAGCGCGCGTTGACGTTGTAGGCCGATCGGCCTGTCATCGCGTGCTGCCCTTGATGTCGCGGCACAGCGAGCCTTCCCCTGCCTGAACCGTCGGCGCACCCGTCGTGTGCCCGGTAGCGGGCCTCGTTGTCGGCAACCCTTGGGATCCCTGTGCCGTCCGCTTCCTCCGCCGTATCCGATTCCGGTCGACCCGTTCCGTCGAGCCTGTGGCGGGACAGCGACTTCCGCAGACTCTGGGTGGGGCAGACCGCCTCCCAACTCGGGGAACACACAGGCCTGGTTGTTCTTCCGCTCTTCGCCGTCCTGACGCTCAATGCCAGTGCCACCCAGCTGGGCGTCCTGCGCGCCGTGGGCCAGGCGCCGATCCTGTTGCTCGCGCTCTTCGTCGGCGCATGGGTGGACAGGTGGCGCACTCGCACAGTGATGGTGCTGACTGACGTCGGCCGGACCCTTGCCCTGGGTGCCGCCGCGGTGGCCGGCCTCTTCGGCCTGCTCGGCCTGCCCGCGCTCTTCGTGATCGCCTTCGCGATCGGGGCCCTGTCCGTGTTCTTCGACGTGGCATACCAGGCATCTCTTGTACGGCTGGTGCGACGCGATCAGCTGGTACGGGGCAACAGCGCGCTCGAGGGCAGCCGGTCCGCGGCTCAGATCGGCGGTCCGGCCCTCGGCGGTGCGCTGGTGTCCCTGTTGTCGGCGCCGATCGCTGCCGCCGCCGGCGCACTGTTCTTCGCGCTGTCGTTCCTGTCCATCCGAAGGATCCGTCGAGTCGAATCGGCCCCGGAGCGCCCGGAACGTCCCTCTTGGGTCTGGCGGCGGATCCACGAGGGCCTGCGTTTCGTCGCCCGCGATACCGCGCTGCGGACCGTGTGCCTGGCCTCAGCCGCCTTCCAGTTCTCCTTCGCGGCCGTGATGACCGTCTATCTGCTCTTCCTGCCGCGGGAACTGCACCTGTCCGGCACCGCCGTCGGGCTGGCACTCGCGGCGACAGGGCCGGGCGCGCTCCTGGGCTCCGTCCTGGCCGCCCGCCTGCCGAACCGGTTCGGGTACGGCCCGGTGCTCGTGGCCGGGGCCGCACTCGGCGACGGCGTGTTCTTGTGTGTACCCGCGCTGCACGGCTCCTCTGCAGTGACCGTTCCCGCGCTCCTCGCGGTCAGCTTCGTGTTCGGGGTCGGCGGCCAGTTGGTGAATGTGGCGGTCATGGCCGTCCGCCAGACCGTCACTCCGGACGGGATGCAAGGCCGCGCGGCCGCGACGATCACGTTTGTCGGCATGGGGCTGTCTCCGCTCGGCTCCCTGTTCGGCGGATTCCTCGCGGAGGAGTGGGGATTGCGCACCAGTCTCTTGGCGACGGCCGCCGGCATGTTGCTGTCTCCGGTGGTGATGGCTCTGTCCCCGCTCGCCCGCCTGGGACGGACGCTTCCGGCCGCGCCGGATGTCCCGCTGACAGCCGGCCGCTCGAAGGCACACGAATCCGGCAGCCGCCCTTCAGGGGACGTCGAGTGACCGCGGCGCACTGCACAGCGGGTGTCCACCAGGCGGTACGGTCGCAGACGCCCGCGCACTGGTCTGTGGAGTCACGCACGATGCAGGCGAGGGGGTGAACGCCGGCACGTGCGGTTCCTCGTGGACGCTGGGCAGAGGAGGCACGACATCCGCGATGTGCCGGACCGGCCCATGTCCTGGGTACTGCGGAACGAAGGCGCCCTGCATGGGCCGGGTGGCGCGGCTCCGAGCAGCACCGCCCGCTCGACATCGCCAGGGTCGCAGCTATACGCGTACGGGTGGGAGTGATCCTCTGGGCCCTGATCGTGAGGCCGCGCGGAGTGGCAGGGAACCGCGCGCGCCTTGCCTGCGCCGCATACCCGGCGCACGCTGGTCGTATGGCTGCTCACGACGGCCCCGGCCCCACGCTCATCACCTCCGTGCAGCGGGCCTTCCGCCTGCTGGAGGCGGTGGGCGCGCACGAGAACGGCGCGCCGGCGAAGCAGCTGGCACGGGAGACGGGGCTGCCTCTGGCCACCGCGTACCACCTGCTGCGGACCTTGGTCCACGACGGATACCTGCGGAAGCTGGACGACGGCGGGTTCATCCTGGGCGACAAGCTGCAGGCGCTCCACACCACCGGCCGGGCGCAGGCGCTGCTGAGCCGGGTCCGTCCGGCGCTGGCCGCGCTGCGGGACGAGCTCGCGACCGCCGCCTATCTCACCTTCTACGAGGACGGCGAGATCCGGGTCGCCGAGATCGTGGACAGCCCCCGGGCACCCCGAGTCGACCTCTGGGTGGGATTCGAGGACGCCGGCCACGCCACCGCGCTGGGCAAGTCGGTGCTGCGCGAGCTGGACGAGGACTCCCGCAAGGACTATCTCTCCCGGCACCGCCTCGCCGATCTCACGCCACGGACCATCACCGACGCCCCGGAACTGCTCCGGCGACTCGACTCCTCCCCGGTGGCGCCGGCCGTTACGGACATGGAGGAGTACGCCCTCGGCACGGTCTGTATCGCGGTGCCCGTGTACAGCGGGAACGTGCTCGGCTCGCTCGGCGTCTCGCTGCGGGCGGACCGGTTGTCCCGACTCGAGGAGATCCGGGCACGACTGCTCCCGACCGCAAGTCGCGTGACCACAGGCCTGTCGCTCACTATCTGAAAACCGTCTCCTTGTGGCACTGTGACTAATCCTCTTTCCTGAATCAAACGGACATTTCCGGAGCGCATGCTCCATTCACAGGTGAGGACTGCGGGCAGAACATGAGTCACACCCGAGCGCACGGTGGCGACCACGGACCGATACGGCGGCCCAGAAACCAAGCGGCCGCCTCGGGGACGGTGTCCTGGAATCGTGTCGCCGCTCAGTTGGTCTCCGGTACGCCCGTACTGCCCGTGCTGATCGTTTCCGCCATCGTGGTCGTCGACCTCCTCACCGGAGTCGGGCTGACCTGGCTGTCGCTGCTCGCGGCCGGGCCCGCGCTGGCCGCCACCACCAGCGGGCCGCGCGGGGTTCTGTGTGTCGGTCTCCTCGCCGGGGTGCTGGGCGCGGTGCTCGGCATCCATGACGGTGCACCGGGCCGCGAGCTGGCAGCCGTGCTGTCCGCCCTGGTGGCCGTCACCCTGGCGAGTGGCCTGGCCAGCGCGTTGCGCGGGCGTCGCGAGCGGGTGCTCGCGGCCGTCCGCTCGGTCGCCGAAGCCGCCCAGCACGCGCTGCTCCAGCCCGTACCGGCGACCGTCGGCCCCTTCCAGGTGGCCGTGCGCTACAGCGCTGCGGCCGCGGAGGCCCGTATCGGCGGGGACCTCTACGCCCTCGTGCCCACCCCGTACGGGGTTCGGCTGATCGTCGGCGATGTGCGCGGCAAGGGGCTGCCGGCTGTGGGGATCGCGGCTCTGGTGGTCGGGGTCTTCCGCGAGGCGGCCTACGAGGAGCCCGATCTCCTCGCCGTCGTCGCCAGGATCGAGCGGAGTCTGGCGCGCAATCTCAGCTGCGACGACTTCGTCACCGCCGTGGTCGCCGGACATCCCCGACCAGGCCATCTGGAGCTGGTCAACTGCGGACACGCTCCCCCGCTCCTGGTGCACGGCTCCGGAGTGGTACCGGTGGAACCCGCCCATCCGGCCCCGCCGCTCGGCCTGCGCGCCCTCTCGGGCGAGACCCCCAGCCTGCAGATACTGCCCTTCACCGACGGGGATCAGCTGCTGCTCTACACCGACGGGGTCACGGAGGCCCGCGACCACGGCCGCGAGTTCTACCCGCTCACGGAGCGGCTGACGCAGCACCTGTCCGACGAGCCGGCACATACCCTCACAGCGCTCCACAACGAACTGCTGGCCCATGTGGGAGGCCGGCTGCACGACGACGCGGCGCTGCTCCTGCTCCGCAAGCCCGCCGTGCCCGAAGCGGCCGTTCTCGAGAATGTGTCCTTGCCGGACGGCGAAGTCATCGAAGCCCGGCACCTTCGGAGCGGTCCGGGCCCGGTCGAGCAGCGGCATGACCGCACGGCGTAAGGTCCCGCACGACTCACCGGGTTCGGGCACCCCCAGGTGGAACCACGCAACTCAGGCCTGCGACTCCGGAGCCGGTCCGCTGGTCCCCCTGACCACCAGTTTCGGGTCCAGCACGGCCTCCCGCGGTGCCACATCCCCGCCTTCCAGCCGCTCCACGGCGAAGCGCACCGCGTGTTCCGCCATGAGGACCGCGTCCTGACGCACCGTGGTGAGGCCGATGGGCATCAGGTGGGACAGATGGCTGTCGTCGTAACCGACGACCGACATGTCACGGGGGACGTCGACCCCCGCCCGCGTCAGCGACATCAACAGCCCCCACGCGCACCGGTCGTTGCCCGCCAGGACCGCGGTCGGCAGGGGCTGCCCGCGGTCGCGCTCCGCCAGGAGCGACTGCCCCGTCTCGATGCCCGACAGCTCGGTGTGGTCACCGGGAACGACCCGCATCTCTGACTCCAGCCCATGACGGCGCATCGCGGCCCGGTAGGCACGCCGTCGGTCGGCCGACCCGGGGCCACGACCGCCGTCGATGTGCAGGATCCGACGGTGCCCCAGCTCGACCAGGTGATCCATGGCCTGTCGCACCCCCTTGCCCTCGGCCGAGTGCACGAAGTCGACGTGAGCGTGGGGCACCCGGCGACTGACCGACACGGTGACCGTGCGACGCCCGAGGTCGTCGAGGTAGGCGGCCTCCGCGTCGGAGCCGAGCAGGATCACCGCCTCGCAACGGTGGCCGAGAAGCGCCTCGATCGCCTTGGCCTCGTCCCGGCTCTGCGTGGCCGCGGAGAGCAGTACGTCGTAGCCGAGCCGTTCGGCCTCGGGGTAGATGCCCGCGATGAGGTCCGAGTGGAAGGTCTGGTGCACGGTGAACATCACGCCGAGCGTGCGGCTGCGGCCCCGGGCAAGCAGTCGGGCGGCGTTGTCGGGGTGGTAGCCGATCTCGTCGGCCACGCGCAGGACGCGTTCCCGGGTCTCCTGGCTGGCCCCCGGCTGGCCACGGAAAATGATCGACACGAGTGCCCTGGACACGCCCGCCTTCGCGGCGACGTCCGCCATCGTGGGCCGTTGCTTGGCCGACGCATCCACCTGTGAACCTCCCCCTTCGACGCGCCCCACCTTACGGTCGGCCGCGAAATCTCCCGGCAACAAGCTATTGACATGACATTTGGACAGGGCTCATCGTACTTGCCTAGAGCGCGCTAGTAGAGCGCGCGAGATCGAAATACATCCCCCGAGAACTTCCCGGTGTCTCCGGAGCGAAGGGAAACCAGCGTGATGCCGTTCGATGTGCTGACCATGGGCCGTGTGGGAGTGGATGTGTATCCGCTCCAGACAGGCGTGGGGCTGGCGGAGGTCACCTCGTTCGGCAAGTACCTGGGTGGCAGCCCGACGAACGTGGCCGTGGCCGCCGCCCGCTACGGCCGTTCGTCCGCCGTGATCACCAAGACCGGCCGGGACCCGTTCGGCGACTTCGTCCGCACGGCCCTGGACGGCTACGGCGTCGACAGCCGATTCGTCGGTACGTCGGACATCGCGCCGACCCCGGTGACGTTCTGCGAGATCTTCCCGCCGGACGACTTCCCGCTGTACTTCTACCGCTTGCCGAAGGCGCCCGACCTGGACATCGCTCCCGGTGAGCTGGACCTGGACGCCGTACGCGACGCCCGGATCTTCTGGGTGACCGGGACCGGGCTGAGTGAGGAGCCGAGCCGTTCGGCCACGCTGGCCGCGCTGGCGCACCGGGCGAAGGCCGGGCCGACGGTCTTCGACCTGGACTGGCGGGAGATGTTCTGGGCGGATCCGTCCCAGGCACACGCGCACTACACCGAGGCGTTGCGGCACACGACGGTCGCGGTCGGCAACCTCGACGAGTGCGAGATCGCCACCGGCGAGCGCGAGCCGTACGCCGCCGCGAAGGCACTGCTCGCCGCAGGGGTCGAGCTGGCGGTGGTGAAGCAGGGGCCCAAGGGTGTGCTCGCCATGGACCGGGACGGGTCGGTCGCCGAAATCCCGCCGGTTCCGGTGGAGGTGGTCAACGGGCTCGGCGCCGGTGACGCCTTCGGCGGCGCGCTCTGCCACGGCCTGCTGTCCGGCTGGGACACGCGCCGCACGGTGGCCTTCGCCAACGTCGCCGGCGCCATCGTCGCCGGCCGGCTGTCCTGCTCCGACGCCATGCCGACCGAGGCCGAGGTCGACACCAGGCTCCACGAGGCAACCCCCGCTCCCGCTCTCACTGATCGAAAGGCGTGACGCTGTGCTGTCCGACAACCTGAGCCGGATCGTGTCCGCCCGGGTGGGCGACCCCGGCGCCATCGCCGCGGCGGCCGCACGCCGGGTGAAAGCGACCTCGCTCCTCGGCGAGCACGGCAAGGCCATGATCATCGCCGCGGACCATCCCGCTCGCGGCGCCAACGGCGTCGGCGGAAACCCCACCGCCATGGCCGACCGCTTCGAGCTGCTGGACCGTCTGTGCGTCGCCCTGGAGCGCCCCGGCGTCACCGGAGTGCTCGCCACCGCCGACATCCTCGAAGACCTGCTCCTGCTCGGCGTCCTGGACGGCAAGAGCGTCTTCGGCTCCATGAACCGCGCCGGCCTCGCCGGCTCGGCCTTCGAGATCGACGACCGCTTCACCGGCTACGAGGCCGAGACGATCGCCGCGATGGGCTTCGACGGCGGCAAGATGCTCACCCGCATCGCCCTGCAGGACCCGGCCACGCCGTCCGTCCTGATGGAGACGGCACGCGCCGTCAACGAGCTCAACGACCGTCACCTCATCGCCCTCGTGGAGCCGTTCCTCTCCACCTGGCAGGACGGCAGGATCCGCAACGACCTCTCCCCCGACGCCGTCATCAAGTCGATCAGCATCGCCTCGGGGCTGGGCCGTCGTACCGCCTACACCTGGCTGAAGCTGCCGGTCGTGGCCGAGATGGAGCGGGTCCTGGCCTCTTCCACGATGCCGGCGCTCCTGCTGGGCGGCGAGGTCACCGATCCTGAGGCGGCCTTCGCCTCCTGGGGCAAGGCGCTCAAGCTCCCCACCGCGCAGGGCCTGGTCGTCGGCCGCTCTCTCCTCTACCCCGCGGGCGGCGACGTCGCCGGCGCGGTGGACAAGGCGGTGAGCCTGCTGTGACCGGGACGAGCAAGTACCACCTGCCCAGGGGGACTTCGGCCGACGGGCCCTACGACCTCCTGGTCACGCCGGAGTCGGCGGGCTGGGGACACTCCGGCCTCAGAATCCTGACCCTGAAGCCGGGCGAGGCACACGCCCTGTCCACCCAGGACTCCGAGTTCCTGGTCCTGCCGCTGGCGGGCTCCTGCACCGTCACCACGGACGGCAAGACCTTCGAACTCGCGGGCCGTACAAGCGTGTTCGCCTCCGCCACCGACTTCGCGTACCTGCCGCGCGCGTCGGAGGCCCTGATCAGCAGCGCAGACGGTGGGAGGTTCGCGCTGCCCTCCGCCCGTACCGAGCAGGGAGGTCACTCAGCTCGGTACGGGCGCAGGGAGGACGTCCCGGTCGAGCTGCGCGGTGCGGGCGCGTGTTCGAGACAGGTGAACAACTACTGCCTGCCGGGGACGTTCGAGGCCGAGCAGCTGCTGGTGTGCGAGGTGCTCACGCCGGGTGGCAACTGGTCGTCGTATCCGCCGCACAAGCACGACGAGGCCCGCCCGGGCGTCGAATCGGAGCTGGAGGAGATCTACTACTTCGAGGTCGCGGGCGAGAACGGCTTCGCCTACCAGCGGGTCTACGGCACCGAGGAACGGCCCATCGACGTGCTCGCCGAGGTCCGCTCCGGGGACACGGTGCTGATCCCGCACGGCTGGCACGGCCCCTCGATCGCCGCGCCCGGCTACGACCTCTACTACCTCAACGTCATGGCAGGCCCCGGCCAGGACCGCGCCTGGCTGATCTGCGACGACCCCGCGCACGGCTGGGTGCGGGCCACCTGGGAGTCCCAGGACATCGACGACCGGCTTCCCTTCGAAGGACTCGACGCGCAATGAACACCGTCCGACTCACCACCGCCCAGGCCCTCGTCCGCTTCCTCGCCAACCAGTACAGCGAGCGCGACGGCCAGGAGCAGCGCCTGATCCCCGGCGTCTGGGGCATCTTCGGGCACGGCAACGTGGCCGGGATCGGGCAGGCACTGCTCCAGGCCGCGGTCACCCACGAGGCCGACCTGCCCTACTACCTGGCGCGCAACGAGCAGGGCATGGTCCACGCCTCGGTGGCCTACGCGAAGATGCGCGACCGGCTGGCGACCTTCGCCTGCACGGCGTCGACCGGGCCCGGCTCGACGAACATGATCACGGGTGCGGCGCTCGCCACCACCAACCGCCTGCCCGTCCTGCTGCTGCCCAGCGACATGTTCGCCACCCGCGCCGCCGACCCCGTCCTCCAGCAACTGGAGGACACCCGCGGCGGGGACGTCACCGTCAACGACACCTTCCGCGCCGTATCCAAGTACTTCGACCGCATCACCCGTCCCGAACAGCTGATCCCGGCCGCGCTCGCCGCCATGCGGGTACTCACCGACCCGGTCGAGACCGGCGCCGTCACCCTCGCGCTCCCGCAGGACGTGCAGGCGGAAGGCTTCGACTGGCCGGTCGCCTTCTTCCGGCGCCGGGTGTGGCATGTGGGCCGCCCGGTACCGGAGCCGGCCGCGATCGAGCGGGCCGCGATGCTGCTGCGGAACGCGAAGAAACCGCTGATCGTCGCCGGCGGCGGCGCCGTCTACTCCGGCGCCGAGACCGAGCTGCGGGCCTTCGCCGAAGCCACCGGCATCCCGGTCGCCGACACCCACGCCGGCAAGGGCGCCGTGCCCTGGGACCACCCGTACGCGGTCGGCGGCATCGGCTCGACGGGCTCGTACGCGGCCAACGAGCTGGCTCGCGAGGCCGATGTCGTGCTGGGAATCGGCACCCGCTACTCCGACTTCACCACCGCCAGCCACACCGTCTTCGGCAACCCCGACGTCACGTTCATCAACCTCAACGTCGCCCGCCTGGACGCCGTCAAGCACTCCGCCGAGCCACTGGTCGCCGACGCGCGATCAGGCATCCAGGCCCTCGCCGGGGCGCTGACGGACTGGGAGGTGGAACCGTCGTACCGACAGCGGACCCGCCAACTGATCGCCCGCACCAGGGAGATCGAAGACCAGTGCTTCAACGTCGGCCATGGCCCCCTGCCCGCCCAGACCGAGATCATCGGCGCACTCAACGACGTCCTCGACGACCGCGCCGTCGTGATCAACGCGGCCGGCTCCATGCCGGGTGATCTGCAACAGCTGTGGCGGGCCAGGGATCCCAAGGCCTACCACGTGGAGTACGCCTACTCCTGCATGGGCTACGAGGTCGCCGCCGGCGTAGGCGCGAAGATGGCCGACCCGTCGCGCGAGGTCGTCGTCCTCGTCGGTGACGGCTCCTACCTGATGATGGCTCAGGAAATCGTGACCATGATCGCCGAGGGCCTGAAAGTCATCATCGTCCTCGTCCAGAACCACGGCTTCGCCTCCATCGGCGCCCTGTCGGAGTCGCTCGGCTCACAGCGGTTCGGCACCAAGTACCGCTACCGCGACGGTGATTCGGGACAGCTCGACGGCGACGTACTCCCCGTCGACCTCGCTGCGAACGCCTCCTCGCTCGGTGCGGACGTCCTGCACGCCTCATCCGTCGAGGAGTTCCGTACGGCGATGGAAAAGGCGAAGGCCGCCCACCGCACCACCGTCGTGCATGTCGAGACCGACCTGTACGGGCCCCACCCGCCCGGACACGGCTGGTGGGACGTCCCGGTCAGTGAGACCTCCGCCCTGGACTCCACCCGCACCGCGTACGAGACGTACGCCGCTCACAAGCTCGCCCAGCGGCACTACCTGTAAGGAAACCTCCACGTGAACACCATCCCCCACTGGATCAACGGCTCCCCCGCCACCGGCACGGTCCAGCAGACCGCGCCCGTGTTCAACCCGGCCACCGGGCAGGAGCAGGCTCGGGTCGTCCTCGGCTCGGCCGCCGATGTGGACGCCGCGGTCCTCGCCGCCTCCCACGCCTTCGAAACCTGGTCGGAGTCGTCGCTGTCGCAGCGCACTCAGGTGATGTTCGCCTTCCGTCAACTCCTCGTCGAGCACGAGGAAGCACTGGGCCGGATCATCTCCGCCGAACACGGCAAGACCGTCGACGACGCCCGCGGCGAGATCACCCGCGGCCGAGAGGTCGTCGAGTTCGCCTGCGGCCTCGGCGACGTACTGAAGGGCTCCTTCTCCGACCAGGTCTCGCGCGGCGTCGACGTGCACAACTTCCGCCAGCCACTCGGCGTCGTCGCGGGCATCACGCCCTTCAACTTCCCCGCGATGGTCCCGCTGTGGATGCACCCGATGGCCATCGCCACCGGCAACACGTTCCTGTTGAAGCCCAGCGAGCGGGACCCGTCCGCCGCCAACTTCGTCGCCGAGCTCTACAAGAAGGCGGGCCTCCCGGACGGCGTCTTCAACGTCGTGCACGGCGGCAAGGACGCCGTCGACGCCATCCTCACCCACCCCGGCATCGAGGCAGTCTCCTTCGTCGGGTCGACCCCCATCGCCAAGTACGTGCACGAGCAGGCCACCGCGCACGGCAAGCGCGTCCAGGCCCTCGGCGGCGCCAAGAACCACGCCGTCGTCCTGCCGGACGCCGACCTCGAGTTCGCCGCCAACCACATCACCGCCGGCGCCTACGGCTCGGCCGGCGAACGCTGCATGGCCGTGTCGGTGGCCGTCGCGGTCGGCGCCGCGGCAGACGCTCTGGTCGAGGTGCTGGAGCGCAAAGCCCGGGAGGTGAAGGTCGGCCCCGGCGACGCCCCCGGCGTGGAGATGGGCCCGCTGGTCACCAAGGCCGCGCAGGAACGCGTCGAGAACGCCGTCGGCACCGCCGCCGCCCAGGGCGCCACCGTCGTCGTCGACGGCCGTGGGCTGAAGGTCGACGGACACGCGGACGGCTTCTTCACCGGCCCGTCCCTGCTCGACCACGTCACGACCGAGATGGACGCCTACAAGGAGGAGCTGTTCGGACCGGTCCTGGCGATCGTCCGCGCCGCATCCCTCGACCAGGCCATCGACCTCATCAACGCCAACCCCTACGGCAACGGCACCGCCCTGTTCACCGCCTCCGGCGAAGCGGCCCGCCGCTTCCAGCGCCAGGTCAAGGTCGGCATGATCGGCGTCAACGTGCCGGTGCCCGTGCCGATGTCGTACTACTCCTTCGGCGGCTGGAAGGACTCCCTCATCGGCGACTCCCCCGTCCACGGCCCCGAGGGCATTCGCTTCTACACCCGCCCCAAGGTCGTCACCACCCGCTGGCCCCAGCCCGCGCAGCAGGTCAACGCCGGCTTCAACTTCCCCACCTCCAGCTGAAGGCCCCCACCCCTCCCCCGCAAAGGACACGCCATGGCAACGGCGCCATCCCCGCTCCGCATCACCGCAGGCAACCTGTGCCTGGGCTCGGCCCCCGACTCCTGGGGCATCTGGTTCCCCGAGGACGAGCACCAGGTGTCGTACACCCGCTTCCTCGACGAGCTGGCCGCGGCCGGATACACGTGGCTGGAGCTCGGTCCCTACGGCTATCTCCCCACGGACCCGCAGCGGCTGAAGGAGGAACTGGACGCCCGCGGCCTGAAGGTGTCCGGCGGCACCGCGTTCGGTGCGCTGCACCGCCCGGAGGCCTGGGACGAGATGCTCGCCCATGTCCGCCAGGTCGCGGCGCTGACCGCCGCCGCGGGCGCCCACCACCTTGTCCTCATCCCGCCGATGTACCGGGACGAGAAGACCGGCCAGTTCACCGAGTCGCCGGAGCTGACCGCCGGGCAGTGGGCGGGCTTCGGCCGGAACGCCGACCGGCTGGGCAGGCTGCTGCTGGACGAGTACGACGTACGGCTCGTCGTCCACCCGCACGCCGACAGCCACATCCAGACCCAGCCGGAGATCGAGCGGCTGCTGAACGAGTCGGACTCCCGCTACACCAACCTCTGTCTGGACACCGGACATGTGGCCTACGGCGGCGGCGACAACCTCGACCTGATCCGCCGCTTCGGTGAGCGGGTGGGCTACGTGCACATCAAGCAGATGGACCCGGCCGTGCTCGCCCAGGTCGCCGCCGAGGACCTGTCCTTCGGTGAGGCCGTCAAGCGGGGGGTGTGCGTCTCGCCTCCCGCGGGCGTGCCGGACCCGGCCGAGGTCGTGGCCGAACTCGCCGAGCTCGACGCCGAGTTGTTCGTGATCGTCGAGCAGGACCTGTACCCGTGCGCTCCCGAGGTGCCGCTGCCCATCGCGGTCAGCACCCGTGAACACCTGGCCCGCTGCGGGCTGACGGGTACCCGGCGCCCGACGCTCGACCGGTAGGAGGTGCCCATGGACGTCAGGGACGACACCACACAGGCCACCCGGGCCGCGGACGACACTCCGCCGACGGTCTCCCGGCGGCTGCGGCTCATCACCGTCATCGCCACCTTCGGCGGACTCCTCTTCGGCTACGACACCGGCGTCATCAACGGCGCCCTGCCCTACATGACCGACGACCTCGGTCTGACGCCCTTCACCGAGGGCATGGTCACCAGCTCGCTGCTGCTCGGCGCCGCGCTCGGCGCGGTCACCGGCGGGCGCCTGTCGGACGCGCGCGGACGGCGTCGTACGATCCTGGTCCTCGCCGTGGTGTTCTTCGTCGGGGCGCTCGGCTGCACGCTCGCGCCGAACACGGCGGTCATGGTCGTGGCCCGGTTCGTGCTCGGCCTCGCGGTCGGCGGCGCCTCGGTGACCGTGCCGGTCTACCTCGCCGAGGTCTCCCCCGCCGAGCGGCGCGGCGCACTCGTCACCCGCAACGAACTCATGATCGTCAGCGGTCAGTTGCTCGCCTTCACCTCCAACGCGATCATCGCCCGGGTCGGCGGAGAGTCCGGCGGTGTGTGGCGCTGGATGCTCGTCCTCGCCACCGTTCCGGCCGTGGTGCTGTGGTTCGGCATGCTGGTGATGCCGGAGAGCCCGCGCTGGCTGGCCTCGCAGACCCGCTTCGGCGAGGCCCTCGACGTGCTCAAGCAGGTGCGGTCCCGGCAGCGGGCCGAGGCCGAGCTCGCCGAGGTGTCCGCCCTCGCCGTCAAGGAGGAGCGGGAGAAGCTCGGCGGCTGGCAGGACATGCGGGCCACACCCTGGGTGCGCAGGCTGATGTTCGTCGGCTTCGGCATCGCGATCGTGCAGCAGATCACCGGCGTCAACACGATCATGTACTACGGCACCCAGATCCTCACCGACGCCGGCTTCGCCGCCGACAGCGCCCTGACCGCCAACATCGCCAACGGCGTGATCTCGGTGCTGGCGACCTTCGTCGGCATCTGGCTGCTGGGCCGGGTCAATCGCCGTCCGATGCTGATGGCGGGTCAGATGGGTACGACGGCCGCACTGTTGCTGATCGGCGTGTTCTCCCTGGTGCTGCCCTCCGGCGACGGCCGCGCCTACGCGGTGCTCGCCATGACCGTCACCTTCCTCGCCTTCCAGCAGGGCGCGATCTCGCCGGTGACCTGGCTGATGCTCTCGGAGATCTTCCCGATGCGGATGCGCGGCTTCGGGATGGGCGTGGCGGCGGTGGTGCTGTGGCTGACCAACTTCGCGATCGGACTGGTCTTCCCGTCCCTGGTCGACGGGATCGGGATCTCCAACACGTTCTTCCTCTTCGTGGCGGCGGGCGTCCTCGCCCTCACCTTCGTCAAGCGCTACGTCCCCGAAACCAGGGGACGGTCCCTGGAAACCCTCGAAGCCGAACTCCGTACGCGCTTCTCCTGACTCCCCTGTTCTCCGGGCCAACAGCGGCCCGAAGACCGCAGAAAGGACCACCACGCATGACTGTGCGCGTAGGCGTCATCGGCGCCGGCTGGATCGGCAAGGAACACATCCGGCGCCTCACCGACACCGTGACCGGCGCCCGCGTCACCGCGGTCACCGACATCGACGCCGCCCGCGCCGCGGAGGCAGCGGCGCCGGTCGGCGCCCGGGTGCTGCCCGACGGCGCGGCCCTGATCGCGGCGGACGACGTCGACGCCGTCCTCGTCACGTCCTGGGGCCCGACCCACGCCGAGCACGTGCTGAGCGCGATAGCCGCCGGGAAACCGGTGTTCTGCGAGAAGCCGCTGGCCACGACGGCCGAGGACTGCCTGAAGATCATCGAGGCCGAGACGGCACACGGCCGCCGCCTGGTCCAGGTCGGCTTCATGCGCCGCTACGACGCCGGATACCGGCAGATGAAGCAGGTCATCGACTCCGGCCGCATCGGCGAACCGCTGATCGTGCACTGCGCCCACCGCAACCCGACCGTCCCCACGGCGTACACCTCCGCCATGGCCGCCCTGGACACGGCGGTGCACGAGGTGGACGTGCTGCGCTGGCTGCTCGACGACGAGATCATCTCCACCCAGGTGGTCACTCCGCGCCCCACGAGCAAGCGGTTCGCCCACCTCAAGGACCCGCAGATCATGCTCTTCGAGACCGCCAAGGGCGTCCGCATCGACCTGGAGGTCTTCGTCAACTGCCAGTACGGCTACGACATCCAGTGCGAGGCGGTCGGCGAGGAAGGGCTGGTCCGACTGCCCGACCCGGCCGCGGTCGGCCTGCGCACCGCGGGACAGCACAGCACGGAGGTGCTCACGGACTGGGTGGGCCGCTTCGCGGACGCCTTCGACACGGAGTTCCGCGAGTGGATCGCGGGTCTCGCCGCCGGCCATGAGCCCACCGGCCCCTCCGCGTGGGACGGCTACGCCGCCACCGTCATCACCAGCGCGACCGTCGAGGCCCTGGAGTCGGGCCGCGTCGTCGCCACCGACCTCAAGCCCCGCCCCGCCTTCTACGGAGGTGCCGCGTGAAGATCGCCCTCGACCCGTACATGTTCCGCGCCCTGCCGATCGACGACATGGTGCGTACCGTGGCCGACCTCGGCTACGAGTACATCGAGTTGTCGCCCCGCGACGACTTCATGCCGTTCTTCCTGCACCCGCGGGCGGACGACGAGCGGATCGCCGAACTGAAGAACTCGCTGCGCGCGCACGGGGTGAAGCTGTGCTCCGTGCTTCCGCTGTACAAGTGGTCGTCGCCCGACGAGACCGAGCGGCTGGCCGCCGTGCGGTACTGGAAGCGGATGATCGAGATCACCGCGGACCTCGAATGCCCGCTGATGAACTCGGAGTTCAACGGCCGCCCCGAGCGCGCCGCCGAGAGCGAGGCCGCGTTCTGGCGCTCGACGGAGGAGCTCCTGCCGATCTTCGAGCGGGAGGGTATCGCCCTCAACCTGGAGGCCCACCCGGACGACTTCTGCGAGGAGAACACCCCCGCGGTCGACCTCGTCCGTGCGATCAACAAGCCGTGGGTGAACTACCTCTACTGCGCCCCGCACAGCTTCCACCTCTCGGGCGCCTCGCAGGTCGGCGCGGACATCGCGGCGATGATGCGCTACGCCGGCGACAAGCTCCAGCACGTGCACATCGCCGACTCCTTCAACCACAAGGGCTCCTCGGGCCTGCGTTACATCCTCAACCCACCTGGCACCACGGCCCGTATCCACCAGCACCTCGACATCGGCCAGGGCGAGGTCGACTGGGACGCCTTCTTCGGCACCCTGCGCGAGTTGAACTTCGACGGCGTCGCCACCGCCTGCGTCTTCGCCTGGGAGGAACGGGCCCACGAGTCCTCCGCGTTCATGCTCGACCGCATCACCAAGGAACTGGTCGCCTGAACGAGACCTGTGTGTCTCCAGGACCGCGGTAGGGGCGAGCCACCCGTAGCTGTACGGCTCCACCGCGGCTCCACGCAACAACCTGCGAACTGTGTCGATACGTCCTGACAAAGTTATTGACATCACCGATGGCTCGATCCATAGTACGAGCCACTAGAGCGCGCTAGTAAAGCGCTCTAGCCCGGGACACACCCTTCGTCACGGTTACGGGCCCACCAGCTCAGGCTTCCGTCGCGGGACCTCCCCGCCACCAGCCCGCGTCCGCCATCCACTCGGCCGCAGGGACCGGCCCACCCGCACCCGAAGCCGCTCCACACCATCCAGCACAACCCATCCTGACCAGCACAGTGAGGTGCGAGGGACATGCACAGACACCAACGAGCCGCCACCCTGACCGCCGTAGTTCTCACCGGCGCACTGCTCGCCACCGGGTGCTCCAGCAGCTCCGGCGGGAAGAAGGCCGAGGAAGGCGGAGACGCCGCCTCCGCGGGCAAGGCCACCACTCCCCGCATGACCGTGGCAGTGATCACCCACGCCGCCCCCGGCGACACCTTCTGGGACCTCATCCGTAAGGGTGCCCAGGCCGCCGCCGCCAAGGACAACATCAAGCTCGTCTACTCCAGTGACCCCAACGCCGGAAACCAGGCCAACCTGGTGCAGAACGCGATCGACCAGAAGGTCGACGGCATCGCGCTCACCGCCGCCAAGCCCGACGCGATGAAGGACGTGGTCGCCAAGGCCAGGGCGGCCGGCATCCCGGTCGTCGGCTTCAACTCCGGGGTGGACGACTGGAAGAGGCTCGGCATGCTCGAGTACTTCGGCCAGGACGAGAACATCGCGGGCCAGGCCTTCGGCGAACGCCTCAACGAGCTCGGCGCCAAGCACGCCCTGTGCGTCATCCAGGAGCAGGGACAGGTCGCGCTGGAGGCCCGCTGCGCCGGACTGAAGAAGGGCTTCAGCGGCAAGACCGACACCCTCTACGTCAACGGCACCGACATGCCGTCCGTGAAGTCGACGATCACCGCCAAGCTCAAGCAGGACTCCTCCATCGACCAGGTGGTCACCCTCGGCGCCCCGATCGCGCTCACTGCCGTGCAGTCCCTGTCCGACGCCGGAACCAAGGCCAAGATCGCGACCTTCGACCTGAACAAGCAACTGGTCAAGGCTGTCCAGGACGGCACGATCGAGTTCGCCGTCGACCAGCAGCCCTACCTCCAGGGCTACCTCGCCGTCGACGCCATGTGGCTCTACAAGAACAACGGCAATGTCAGCGGCGGCGGCACCGCGCCCGTCCTGACCGGCCCGGCCTTCATCACCAAGGACAACGCCGACAGCGTCGCCGAGTTCGCCGCGAAGGGCACCCGGTGATGAGCGTGACCCCGCACGCCGAGCCGGCGGTGACCACACCGCCGGCCCCCGGCCCGGAGCAGACCAACGGCCGGACCTCTCAACGGCCCCTCGCGCTGCGGCTGTTGGCCCGGCCCGAGGTCGGTGTCCTGCTCGGTGCCGTCGCGGTGTACGTGTTCTTCCTGATCGCGGCGCCGCCGGTGCGTGACGGCGGCTCGATGGCCAACGTCCTGTACCAGTCGTCGACGATCGGGATCATGGCGCTGCCGGTCGCGCTGCTGATGATCGGCGGCGAGTTCGACCTCTCGGCCGGCGTCGCCGTGATCACCTCGGCGCTCACCGCGGCCATGCTCAGCTTCCAGCTGACCACGAACGTGTGGGTCGGTGTGATCGCCGCGTTGATCGTGTCGCTGGCGGTCGGCTTCTTCAACGGCTGGGTGATGGTCAGGACGGGGCTCCCCAGCTTCCTGGTCACCCTCGGCACCTTCCTGATCCTCCAGGGCGCCAACCTCGCGGTCACGAAGCTGATCACCGGCAACGTGGCCAGCGACGACATCAGCGACATGGACGGCTTCGACCAGGCCCGGGAGCTCTTCGCCTCGTCCTTCGCGGTGGGCGGAGTCCAGGTCAAGATCACCATCGTGTGGTGGCTGGTCTTCGCGGCACTGGCGACCTGGGTGCTGCTGCGCACCAAGTACGGCAACTGGATCTTCGCGGTCGGCGGCAACAAGGAGTCCGCGCGGGCCGTCGGTGTGCCCGTGACCTTCACCAAGATCTCCCTGTTCATGCTGGTCGGCTTCGGCGCCTGGTTCGTCGGCATGCACCAGCTCTTCTCCTTCAACACCGTCCAGTCCGGCGAGGGGGTGGGCCAGGAGCTCATCTACATCGCCGCGGCGGTCATCGGCGGCTGTCTGCTGACCGGCGGCTACGGCTCGGCGATCGGCCCCGTCTTCGGCGCCTTCATGTTCGGCATGGTCCAGCAGGGCATCGTCTACGCAGGCTGGAACCCCGACTGGTTCAAGGCCTTCCTCGGCGTGATGCTCCTCGGCGCCACCCTCATCAATCTGTGGGTCAGCCGCGCGGCGACCCGGAGGTGACCAGCTTCATGACAACCACCCACGACATCGCATCCGAAGACGCCCCTGTCGTCGAGTTGAAGGCCACGGGCAAGTCGTACGGCAACATCCGTGCCCTGCACGGCGTCGACCTCCAGGTGCACCCCGGCAAGGTCACCTGCGTGCTCGGCGACAACGGCGCCGGCAAGTCCACCCTCATCAAGATCATCTCCGGGCTGCACCAGCACACCGAGGGCGACTTCCTCGTCGACGGCACCCCCGTGCGCTTCTCCACCCCGCGCGAGGCCCTCGACAAGGGCATCGCCACCGTCTACCAGGACCTCGCCGTCGTCCCCCTGATGCCGGTCTGGCGCAACTTCTTCCTCGGCTCCGAGATGACCCGCGGCCCCTGGCCCGTCCGCCGCCTCGACATCGAGAGGATGAAGAAGACCGCCGACGAGGAACTGCGCAACATGGGCATCGTCCTCGACGACCTCGAACAGCCCATCGGCACCCTCTCCGGCGGCCAGCGCCAGTGCGTCGCCATCGCCCGCGCCGTCTACTTCGGCGCCCGCGTCCTCATCCTGGACGAGCCCACCGCCGCTCTTGGCGTCAAGCAGTCCGGCGTGGTGCTCAAATACATCGCCGCCGCCCGCGACCGCGGCCTCGGCGTCATCTTCATCACCCACAACCCGCACCACGCCTACATGGTCGGCGACCACTTCAGCGTCCTGCGCCTGGGCACCATGGAACTGTCCGCCGACCGCAGCCAGGTCAGCCTGGACGAGCTCACCAACCACATGGCCGGCGGCACCGAACTCGCCGCCCTCAAGCACGAACTGGCCCAGGTCCGCGGCGTCGACGTCGAGGAACTCCCCGAGGAGAAGGACCTCACCGCACCCGTCGCGACCACCGCGCCAGAAGGCGTGTGAAGTCGTGACAGCCGGCTATGTCGGTGTCATGGCGGACAGCTCCGGCAGCTCACTGGCTCGCGCCGCACGCCGCACAGACCACCGTGCACTACCTCAGCGAGGCACACCCTCAGGCCACCACCTCAGACGCCACCCGACCGGTGTCCCGGCCCCAAAAGCCCCGCCTGGCCCGCGAAGTCTCCCCGGCAGGTGAGAGCCCTGGCGGAAGAGACCCGGCCGCGGCCTCCCGTGGCGACGGGGAGTCCGCGGCCGGGTCGTTCACCGCACCTGCCCCGTCCCCACGGGCGGTGCGCGCCGGGCCCGCACGCCGCTCGCTGCGGGGGGCATGGGGAGGTTCTTCACGGCGTCAGCCTGCTGTTTCCGGTAACTCACCAGGCTCGTCGGGGAGTTGATCCGGCTGGGTCCGTACCGCTCTCGATCAGCGATTGCGCTGGTCGGTGAGTCTGCGGCGGCCATCTCGGGCGTGCCCAGTACGACCGTTAAGGCGGCAAGCCGGGGAATCACCGCACCCGGTGGCCCGCCCGGTACACGGCGCTGATGTCGGTGACCGCCGAGATGTCGTCGACCGGAGAGCTGCCGAGCGCGAGGATGTCGGCGTCCGCATGGGGAAGCAACACGCCCTTACGTCCGCCCCGGCCCACCGCTTTGGCCGCCTCGGAGGTCGCGCAGCGCAGTACGTCACGGTTCGCCATCCCCAGCTCGGCGAGCTGGGTCAGCGCGTGGGGGTAGACGCCGTGCGGTTTACCGGGAGAGATGCCTGCGTCGGTGCCGGGAACGACCCGGGCGCCCGAGGCGATGACCTTCGCCACAACGTCCGCCAGGGCGCCGAAGTGGGCTGCCGCGGCCGGGGCCGACGGTGTCTTGCCGGGCATGATGCCCACCGTGACGCTGATGAACGTCCCTCGCCGTACGACCTCGTCCACCAGATCCTGGCGCAGACCGACGCCTTCGGCGGTGAGAAAGGAGAAGTGCTCGATGCTGTCGAATCCGGCATCGATCACGTTCGCGATCGTCGGGACGGCATGGGCGTGAGCGGCCACGGTGAGCCCGAGCCGGTGCGCCTCGTCGGCGATCAGCCGCAGGTCTGACCGGTCGTACTGCTGGTGCAGGGAGTTGGAGCCGGGCGTCATCATGCCACCACTGGCCATCACCTTCACCACGTCACAGCCGCGCTCAGCGCGTTCGCGTACCGCGGCGCACAGCTGCTCGGCCCCCTCGGCCTCGCCGCCGAGGAAGTGGCAGTGGCCGCCGTGGGTGGTGACCGGCGGGCCTGCGGCGACGATGTCAGGGCGCTCCGTGGGCGGCACCTGCTCGCGCAGCGCGAGGGTGAGGTAGTCGCGGTCTCCGAGGTCCCGGACGGTGGTGACACCGGTCGCCAGCGTGGTCGCCGCTGAGACGCGTGCGGTCTCCAGTACGGCCTCGCGGTCGTCGGACGCCACATGTTCCACAGCGTCCTTGGTGCCGTCCCAGCACAGATGCACGTGCGCGTCGATCAGCCCGGGAAGCAGCCACCCGTCCGGCCCGAAGTCCGTCACCGCCGCGTGCTCCGGTGGTGCCGCTCCCGTGAAGTCCACGTCGCGGATCACGCCGTCCTCGACCAGCACCATGCCCGATTGCCTGACGTTCACGCCGTCGAAAACATGCCCTGCCCGGAGCGCCAGCAGCTCGCTGCGCATAACAGTCATCTCCAAGAAACCGCAAAGTGGGGGGGTGGGGGGAACCATCTCAGTCATCGCAGGGCACACCGAGGGTGGATGAGCCGTACCGGTCGGTGGGACGACTCGGAACACTCGTCGTACGCCAATGGCGTGCTCACGAGGCCAACTCTCGCCGCTGACCAGGCGTTTGGGGAACGAGAGATCACCGATGGCGGGCATAGACGAGATCAATACCGTCGCGGAAGCCCTGCCTCGAGGGCTCCGATCAGCTGTGCGGTGTGTCGTGGTGTACGGCCTCTGCCCTCCCCGCGGCAACCCGGCGGCCGGCCTCGACCGCGGTCTTCCTCAGCCAGATGTGTGCGGGGTCACGGTCGTGCATGGGGTGCCACCACAGGGACTCCACCAGCCGTCCCCCACTGAACGGCAACTCGAGGACGGCCGTGCCGCTGGCGGCGGAAAACAGGCGGGCGGCACGTTCGGGTACCACGCCCACCCGGTCGGTGCCGGCGATCAGGTACGGCATGGTGAGGAAGTTCTCGATGGCGATCTCGACCCGCGGTTCCAGTCCCTGGGCGTGCAGTCCGTGCAGGGGCGAGAAGCCCGCGGCCGGGAAGTGATAGGGCAGCACCCAGGGGCGTGCGACGAGCTCTTCCGGGGTCGGCGACGCCGACGTGACGGTGTCGGAGGAGACCACGCACACCCAGCGGTCCTCGTACAGGTCGATGGCCGGGACGTTCGCCAACAGGCCCTGCGCCAGCACCATGCCGTCAACCGTGCGCAGATGCTCGGGAGCACGGTGGACGATGTGCGGGGTGTTGTGCTGGAACCGCAGCCGTACCTCCGGCGCCGCGTCGCGCACGAGGGCGGCCAGCGTCCGGCCGAAGGTGGCCAGATGCATGTCCGTCACCACCAGGGTGAACTCGCGTCGCGCGAAGGCGGGGTCGAAGGCGGGGCGGGTCTCGAAGACCCGGTCCGCCGAGCCGAGCGCCAGCGCCGTGTGCGCGGCCAGGCGCTCGGCCAGCGGGGTCAACTCGTAGGTGTTCCCCACTCGGGTCAGCAGTTCGTCGCCGAAGTGGCGGCGCAGCCGGGCCAGCGCGGCACTCACCGTGGGCTGACTCAGTCCCAGCCGCTGGGCCGCCCTCGTCACACTGCGCTCCTGCAACAGCGCGTCCAACGGCACCAGCAGGTTCAGATCCAGACCGGCTGACCGTCTGATCAGGACCCTCCCTCGAGAACAGCCACACCCGGCTGGGACGTTCCGATGCGGGAGTTCCACTCCAGCAGCCGGGCGAGCTCCTCATCCCGGGGGCCCGCCGCAGGCGCTTGACCGGTGCGGGACGGTGTGTGGATGCCGCGGGAGATGTTTCCGCTGACGGTGGTGTTGTGTTCCACGCGCGGGCGGCGAAGCGTCTCGTAGACGGACAGCGCGGTGTCCGTGTCGGGTGCGTCGCGCAGTGCTTTGGCGAGGATGACGGCGTCCTCCATCGCCATCGAGGCCCCTTGCCCGGTCGCCGGTGAGGCCGCGTGGGCGGCGTCGCCGACGAGCAGCATCCGTCCCGAGCGCCACGGCGCCCCGGTCGGTATCTCGGTGGCGTTGGTGACCAGGATGTCGTCGGGGGTGGCCGCGACGATGCCGGCGGCCGCGGTGGCATCGTCGCGCAGCAGCGGCATCAGCAGGTCGCGCCACCGGCCAGGCGTGCCGTGCGCGATCACATCGGCGGCCAGGCGTTCTCCGGCCACGCGCGCGAACCAGTAGGTCTGCCCGCCGGGCGACACGGCGTAGCCGAAGGCGGCAGCGCTGCCGCGCACCATGGTGATGCGCTCGGCGTCGGCCTCCTCGGCTCGGGAGGTGTTGGTGGTGTAGCCGTAGAATACGTACTCGCCCGCGTAGCACGGTTGTGTGGCTGGAGCGATCGTCCGGCGGACGGTGGAGTTCAGGCCGTCGGCGCCGATGAGCAGGTCGCCGGTCGCGGTGCTGCCGTCGGTGAAGTGTGCGGTGACGCGGTCGGGGCCGTCCTGGACGGACGCCACCGAAGCGCCGTGCCGAATGGTGATGCCCCGGTGGGCGGCCTCGGTCTGCAGGGCGGCGTTGAGTTCTCCGCGACGCAGGCACCGGTACCGCAGGACCGGGTTGTCGGCCTCGCCGAGCGATCTCTGCGCGAGCTCGGTGCCCGTGCCGTCGAGGACACGCATCGAGGTCAGCGGGAAACCGGTCGCGGTGACCGCGGCGGAGGCGTCGATCTGGGCGAGGGCCCGCATACCGTTGCTCGCCAGCGTGAGGAAGGCGCCGATGTCCTCGGCCGAGTCGGGGTGCGCCTCGTACACGGAGACGTCGAAGCCTGCCTTGTGCAGGGCGAGGGCCGTCGTCGTACCGGCGACCCCGCCGCCGATGACAAGTATCCGGGTCACTATGTATCCGGCTCCTCCGTGTATGGCTTGGGTGAGCTGCGCGTGTATGCGGGGAACGTGCGGGTGAACCGACGGGGTTCCCGTGCGCGTGATGTGTCCGGCTCGGGACGTGCACCCCAACTGTGGCCGCTCGGCGACCTGTTCGCGAGGGGCTTCATCTCGGGACTTCCCCGAGGAAGGTACGCGACTCAGCATACGATGAGACGCCGAGGGCACTCCCACGCGGTGCGGAACGGCACCGCGTTGACGGGGCCATCGCGGGTGTCGTGATCGGCATCGAGAGCGAACGTGCCGACGGCGCCGCAGTCCTGCCACCGAACTGTCGCATGGCGCCGCGGTCTCGACGGGACTCTGGACGGTGATCCCAACATGGCCGCTCTCGACAATCAGTATGTTGACATAGGTGTCTCCTCATATATAACTTGGCGGGCGTGTCCGGAGTCAGCGAGGCTCGCCCGAGCCAGAGCATCGGCCACGTGGCCGAAGGCCTCGTGGCGTGCCTGCCTGCGCTGAACCGGTCCATCGAACGGGGCATCGCAGGCCAACTGCCCTACCCCAAGCTCCCCGAGCGCCAGCTGGCGCTGCTTCAGTACGTCGCCGAGCACGACGGCGCCACCGTCCACGAGGCGGCCGGCGCGCTGCGGATGATGCCGAACAACGTCAGCGCCCTGGTCACCCGCCTCACCGACGCGGGCCTGCTGGAACGACACCAGGACGACACCGACAAACGCGTCGCACACCTCTGCGTCACTGCCAAGGCCCGTCAACGCATCGGCGAGGTCGAGAACATCGCGGCGGGACAGCTCGCGTCCGCGCTGCGTACCCTCACCGACGGCGACCTCGAGGCCCTCGGCTCGGCACTCGGCGCCCTTGAGGCACTCTCCCGGCGGCTGCGCGACCACGTCGCCTGACCGGTCCGACTCCCCGTACGACCGGTGCCCTTGCCGCTGCTGCGGCCGTGCCGGGTCGTGCCGCCCCTCCCATGTCCACGCGCCCCCATCTGCGCGCCACACGTCCCGAGGACACCTCACTTATGCCTGTCACCGCTGTCTCCACAGCGCCCTCTCCCGTATCCACTCCCCACCCCCGCGGTCTCCGCGCCAACCCGTGGCTGACGCTGGTCGCCGTCGCGTTCGGCCTGTTCATGGTCGGCCTCGACGGCTCCGTCGTCTCGATCGCCAACGCCGAGATCGCCCGCGACCTGAACGCCACCACCGCCGAACTGCAGTGGGTCACCAACTCCTACCTGCTCGCCCTCGCCGCCGCCCTCATCCTCGGCGGCAAGCTCGGCGACCGCTTCGGGCGCCGCACCCTCTACCTCATCGGCGTCGTCGGATTCACGGCCGCGTCCGTCGCGATCGGCCTCGCCGGCTCGATCGAGGGCGTCATCGCCTTCCGCGCCCTGCAGGGCCTCTTCGGCGCGATGCTCATGCCCAACACCCTCGCGCTGCTGCGCGCCGTGTTCCCGCCGAAGAAGTTCGGCATGGCGGTCGGCATCTGGGCGATGATCTCGTCCGTCTCCACCGCGCTAGGCCCGATCGTCGGCGGACTGCTCGTCGAGCACGTCAACTGGGAGTCGGTCTTCTACATCAACGCCCCCATCGGCGTCATCGCCCTCGCGTTCGGCCTCATGGTTCTGCCGCCGTCCAGGAACGAGGCAGCCGCGAGCGAGAAGTTCGACGTGCCCGGCGTCGTACTGCTCGCGGGTGGACTGCTCGCCGTCGTCTTCGGCGTCGTCAAGGGCGAGACGTGGGGCTGGACTTCGGCCGGCACGCTCGGCGTGATCGCCGGGGGCCTGGTCGTCCTGGTCCTCTTCGGCTGGTACGAGACCCGCGTCGAGCACCCTCTCCTGCCCATGCGCCTGTTCCGCAACCCGGCCCTGACCATCGGTACGGTCGTCACCGCGCTGAACTTCTTCATCCTGCTCGGCGTGATCTTCTTCGTGATGCTGTATCTGCAGAACGTACGCGGCTTCACGCCCGTCGAGGCCGGAGTGCGCACCCTGCCGCTCAGCCTCGTCTCCATGGTGGCCTCGCCGCTCGGCGCGAAGCTCACCGAGAAGTTCGGCCCGCGCCTGACCATGCCGCTGGGGATGGTGCTGCAGGCCGGCGCCGCGTTCGCGATGCTCTCCTGGAGCGCCGACTCCTCGTACGCCACCATGTGGCCGCCGTTCGCCGCGCTCGGCCTCGGCGTCGGCGTGGTGATGTCCGCGTCCTCCGACGCGATCGTCGGCAACGCCCCCGTCAAGGACGGAGGCGTCGCGGGCGGCCTGCAAGCAACCTCGCTGCAGATCGGCGGCGCGCTCGGCACCTCGGTGCTCGTCTCGATCATCAGCAGCCGCGTCGGCTCCACGCTCAACGACTCGCTGACCGACGCGGGTGTGCCCGGCTCGGTCGCCGCTCGTCTCGATGAGGCCAAGGACGCGGTCGCGATGGGCGTCGCCCCGGTCACCGACGCGATGCCCGCACAGCTCAGGGCAGCCGTCACCGAGGGCAGCCAGACCGCCTTCATGAACGGCGTCCACACCGCCGTCCTCGTCACTGGCATCCTCGCCCTCGTCGGCGCCGCCCTCGCGGCGCTCGGCCTCCGCGGCCGCCGCGACGAGCAGGTGTCGAGCCCGGTTCTTTCCCAGGCAGCGCCCGTCGACACCGCGGCCCAGCCAGGCACGACGGCCGTCCCGACGGCGACCGCGAGCGTCACCGCCGAGATCCCGTCCCCGGGCGGCACACCGGTCAGCGGCCGTGTCCGTGGTGCCGAGTCGGCGCCCGTGCCGCGGGCCGCCGTCACGCTGATCTCGCTGGGCGGGCGGCAGTTGGGCCGCGTGGTGGCCCAACAGGACGGCTCGTACACGGTGGAAGCGCCGAGCCCGGGCAGTTACGTGCTCATCGCCTCCGCCGAGGGCTACCAGCCGCAGGCGTCCACGGTCGTGGTCGGCGACGAGCCGGTCTCGTACGACATCCTGCTCTCCGGCACCAGTGAACTGCTCGGCACCGTCACGTCGGCCGACTACAAGGAGCCGGTCGTCGGCGCCATGGTGGTCGCGGCCGATGTACGCGGCGATGTGCTCGCCGCCGGACTGACCGACACGGACGGCACCTTCAGCTTCGCCGAAGTGGTGCCCGGCCAGCTGACCCTCGCGGTGACCGCGGCCGGCTACCGGCCCGTCGCACTGCCCGTCGAGGTCACCGTGCAGGGCGTCACCAGGACCGAGATCGAGCTGTCCTCCGGCTCGCAGGTGCAGGGCGTGGTCACGGCCGCGGGCCGGCCGCTGAACGACGCGCGGGTCACGCTCGTCGACGCGGCCGGCAACGTCGTGGCCACCGCGACCACCGGCGAGGACGGCGGTTACGCCTTCACCGATCTGGACGGCGGCGAGTACACGGTCCTCGCGACCGGTTACCCGCCGAAGGCCACCCACC
This sequence comes from Streptomyces sp. NBC_01352, assembly GCF_036237295.1. Lineage (NCBI taxonomy): Bacteria > Bacillati > Actinomycetota > Actinomycetes > Kitasatosporales > Streptomycetaceae > Streptomyces > Streptomyces sp. NBC_01352. The sequence goes on along the minus strand of NZ_CP108354.1, from coordinate 10,700,817 downwards.
TGACCGTGCACGGGTTCGGTGTGGACGGCCACGACATCGAGCTCTCCCACCCGGGCGAGTGACGGCCGCCGGGCCGGGCGCGCGGAGAGCGAAGGCGCGCCCGGCCCGGCGGCGAAGAACCCTGGACCCGTTTTCCCCCCAGGCCTCCGTACGGTTCTGCAGAGGCAGGCCCGGCTCGGCGTCGACGCCGAGCCGGGCGAGGGAAGCGCCAGGCTCATCAGGTTCATCCCACGGCGCCCTTTGGGCACATGTCGGCCCGGGGGGTGTCGTCGACCGGCGAGCTGCCGAGTACCAGGAGATCTGCGCCCGCGCCGGGGCACAGCACACGCTGGTCGGCATCTACGAACGGTGCACCTCGGCTGACTGGCCTAGGACAGCGTGATGCCGAGTCGCTCCGCCAGTTCGTGGACGCCGACGCCGTACGTCTCCCGGATCCGTACCCCGTCGGGACCGACGTCGAAGACGCCGTGGTCCGTGTAGACGCGGCTGACGCAGCCGACGCCGGTGAGCGGGTAGGTGCACTGCGGCACGAGCTTCGGCTCACCGGAGCGGGTGAAGAGCGTCATCATCACGTAGACGTCCTTGGCGCCGATGGCGAGGTCCATGGCGCCGCCGACGGCAGGGATGTCGTCGGGCTTTCCGGTGGTCCAGTTGGCGAGGTCGCCGTCGAAGGCGACCTGGTAGGCCCCGAGGACGCAGACATCGAGGTGCCCGCCGCGCATCATCGCGAAGGAGTCGGCGTGGTGGAAGTACGCCGCTCCCGGCAGCTCGGTCACCGGGACCTTGCCGGCGTTGGTCAGGTCGGGGTCGACCGCGTCGCCCTCGGCCTTGGGGCCCATGTTGAGCATGCCGTTCTCGGTGTGCAGCACCACCCCGGAGTCGGCCGGCAGATGGTCCGCGATCTTGGTGGGCTGCCCGATACCGAGGTTGACGAAGGCGCCGGCCGGGATGTCACGTGCGATGACGGCGGCCAGTTCGTCCATCGAGAGCCGGTGGTCCGCGCTCCTCGGCGCCCCGGCGTACGCCTGGCCGCTGGACGTGGTGGTTGACGTGGTGGTCATCGGGCCCCCTGCACGGTGTAGTGACGGGCCGTCACCTGGGCGATCCGGTCGACGTAGATGGACGGGGTGACGATGGCCTCGGGGTCGAGCTTTCCGGGCTCGACGACCTCGTCGACCTGGACGATGGTCGTCGTCGCGGCCGTGGCCATGACCGGGCCGAAGTTGCGGGCGGTCTTGCGGTAGACGAGGTTGCCCATCGCGTCCGCGACGTGCGCGCCGATCAGCGCGTAGTCGCCCTTGATGGGGTACTCCAGCAGGTACTTGCGACCGTCGATCTCACGCTCCTCCTTGCCCTCGGCCAGCGGCGTGCCGACCGCGGTCGGACAGTAGAACGCGCCGATGCCGGCACCGGCCGCGCGCATCCGCTCGGCGAGGTTGCCCTGCGGCACCACCTCCAGCTCGATCTTCCCCTCGCGGTAGAGGCCGTCGAAGACCCAGGAGTCGGCCTGGCGCGGAAAGGAGCAGAGCACCTTGCGCACCCGGCCGGCGGCCAGCAGCGCGGCCAGCCCGACGTCACCGTTGCCGGCGTTGTTGGACACGATCGTGAGGTCCTTCGCACCCTGCCGGATGAGCGCGTCGATCAGATCGAACGGCATGCCGGCCAGGCCGAAGCCGCCGACGAGGACGGTGGAGCCGTCCTCGATCCCGGCGACCGCCGCGTCGGCACTCTCGACTATCTCCGCCCGGCTCACTGGGCCGACTCCGTGGCGTCGCAGTTCTCGAGTACGACGGCCAGCCCCTGACCGACCCCGATGCAGATCGCGGCGACGCCGTAGCGCTGCTTCGTCTCGCGCAGCACCTTGGCCAGCGTGGCGAGGACGCGACCGCCCGAGGCGCCCAGCGGGTGCCCGATCGCGATGGCGCCGCCCTTCTGGTTGACGATGGCGGGGTCGATCTTCCAGGCGTCGAGGCAGGCGAGCGACTGCACGGCGAAGGCCTCGTTGAGCTCGACCGCGCCCACCTGGTCCCAGCCGATCCCGGCCCGGGCCAGCGCACGGTTCGCGGCCTCGACCGGGGCGTAGCCGAAGGCCTGTGGCTCCAGCGCCATCACACCGCGGCCGGCGATGCGGGCGATCGGGTCGGCCCCGATCGAGGCCGCGGCCTTCTCGCTGCCCAGCAGCACCGCGGAGGCACCGTCGTTGAGCGGGCTGGCGTTGCCCGCCGTGATGGTGCCCCCCTGCTCCGCCGTACGGAAGACCGGCTTGAGCCCGGCCAGCACCTCCGGCGTGGACCCGGCTCGGATGCCCTCGTCGCGGGTCAGGCCCACGCCTTCGACCGGCACCACCAGGTCGTCGTAGAAGCCCGACTCCCACGCTGCGTGGGCGAGTTGGTGTGAGCGGGCGGCGAACTCGTCCTGCCGCTCGCGGGAGATGTTGAAGCGCTCCTGGAGCTGTTCGTTGGCCTCGCCGAGGCTGACCGTCCACTCCTTGGGCATCCGGGGGTTGACCAGCCGCCAGCCGAGCGTGGTCGAGACCGCGGTGACGTCACCGGCCGGGAACGGCTTCGCCGACTTGGGCAGCACCCACGGCGCACGCGTCATGGACTCCACGCCGCCGGTCAACACGACCTCGGCGTCTCCGGACTCGATCGTGCGACTGGCCGTCATCGCCGCGTCGAGGCTCGAGCCGCAGAGCCGGTTGACCGTGGTGCCGGGCACGCTCACCGGAAGCCCGGCGAGCAGCGCCGCCATACGGCCGACGTTGCGGTTCTCCTCGCCGGCGCCGTTGGCGTTGCCCCACACCACGTCGCCGATCGCGGCGTGGTCGAGGCCCGGCACCTTGGCGAGCGTAGAGGTGATCGCGGCGGCGGCGAGATCGTCGGGGCGGACGCCGGCCAGCGCGCCGTTGAAGCGGCCGAACGGAGTCCGCGTCGCGGCGTAGATGAAAGCACTCATGGCAGCGACGCTAGTCCCGGGGCACGATATTCTGAAGTACGCATATCCGAGCCAATTGATACGGACAACCTATGGATCTGCGTCACCTGCGGTACTTCGTCGCGGTGGCCGAGGAGCGCCACTTCGGCCGCGCCGCCGAGCGGCTCAACATGGCCCAGCCGCCGCTCTCCACGCAGATCCGCCAGCTCGAGGCGGAACTCGGCGTCGAACTGCTCCACCGCACCACCCGCCGTGTCGACCTCACCGAGGCCGGCCGGGCCTACCTCGAGCGGGCGCGCGCGATCCTCGACGACGTCGACGAGGCCGCTCAGCACGCACGGCTCGTCGCCGCCGGCTCGGTGGGCCACCTCGCCATCGGGTGCGTGGGCTCGGCGACGTACAGCCTCCTTCCCGCGCTGTCGCGGCGGCTTACGGAGGAGCTTCCCGGCGTCGACTTCTCCTTCCGCGGGGAGATGCTCGCACCCGACCAGGTCGAGGCGCTGCGCACCGGCGCGATCGACGTCGCGCTGCTGCGCCCTCCGGCCGCCGACCTCTCCCTCACCATGCACACCCTGCGCCGGGACCGGCTCGTCGTCGCCGTACCGGTCGACCACCCCCTCGCTCGCCGGAAACGGCTACGCATCGCGGACCTCGCCGGTGCCGACCTGATCGTGCACTCCGCCGACCGCCGGTCGGTGATGTACGACGTCGTGCTGGGCCTTCTGCGCGACGCCGGCGTCGAGCCGCACATCCGCCACGAGGTCGGCGAGACCTCGACGCTGGTCACGCTCGTGGCCGGCGGCCTCGGCGTCGCCGTCGTGCCCCAGCCCGTGACCGCGTTGGCGCTCGACGGCGTCGTCTACCTACCGCTGGCCGGGGCCGACGCCCGCGTGGAGCTGGCCGTGGCCCACCGCCCCGACCGCTCCGAGCCACACCTGGAGCGCACCGTGGGGATCATCCAGGCAATGTTCTGAGACGTCCGCCGACACGGGGCAAGGCCCCGCTGGGCGGGACAACCCTGCCCGGCGACGTCGGGTGGGCCAGTGGGCCGGTGGGCGCCGGCCTGCGAAGCTGCCGCCCCAACGGCCGGCCCTCACCCCTGGGCTCGGCCTTCACCGAAACTCATCCCCGCCAGGAAGACGACATCGAGTGCTCAGAGCTGTCGACTCCGGCAGCGCCGCACATGTGATCCCGATGGTGGTGTCGTCACCGTGGCCGGTGCGCGCCGCGGTCTCGTCGGGCCGCGCGAAGAGTCCGGCCCGGATCGACACCTGCAGGGTCGGCCGACCGCGGAAGCGCGCCGACTGATGTTCGGCCGCCAATGACCAAGGCGCAGGTCAAACAGCTCGCTTACATCGGCCGGCGCATCCTGCACGCCGTCGCCCCCGTCCACTGCGACGGTGACCGCGGACAAGGCCCCCCATGTGACAGGCGCAGGTCGGCGGCGACGCTCAGCAAAGCCGCCGTACCGACCAGGAGGCAGGCCTACGCCACGATCTTCGCGACGGAGTCGCGAGCCTGCTGCGCGATGCGGTCGTCAGTGGTGTCGTCCGCCCCGCCCACGCCGATGGCGCCGATGACCTCTCCGTCGGCCGTCACGATCGGCACGCCGCCGGCGACCGGCAGAAGGTTGGAGTCGACCAGATGGGGCGGCGCCACCTGCATCTGGGGGGACGCGGCGAAGACCGCGAACTTGGCTGTCGGGACACCGCTCACGGCCGAGGTGTAGGCCTTGCGTCGCGCGGTCTCCACGCCCAGGAGTCCCACGCCGTCGTCACTGAGGAGAACCTTGGTGACACCACTTCGGTTGACCACGACAGCGCACACCTTGTGCCCCTCGGCCCTTCCTGCTTCCAGAGCGGCGAGTGCGGCGCCGTGCGCGATCTCGTAGCTGAGCGGCTCTCGCATGGAGCGGTTCCTTCCCTTGACGACCGAAGAGTCATCAATCGGCCGCCTTCCGCGGATTTCTTGGGCAGCCTCGGTCCAGGCGTTCGCCGACCCCGGAGGCGCCAGAAGCCCGCTCAGTATGTCGCCGCCCGACGCGAATGTGAAGTGGGGATCGCATTCACATCGGCGGCCACGGCTCACTGCGCAGGCGCGCCAAGCAGGTACAGGCGGGCGACATTCACCAGCTCGTCCGTGAGCTGACGCCACGTCAGGGGGCGGTCGGACTCGAACAGTTCGCCGTACAGCACGCGGTTCTGACAGGTCCCGTAGATCAAGCGATAGACGACATCCAGGCGCACCTCCGGCTCCGGCGCGTCGATCATCGGCACGATCGGCTCCAGGAACTGCCGGAAGACACGGTCGGCGTCGATGGCGGCCTCGGACCCGACCCGAGCCACTGCGGGATCGGTGGCGCCCGCGGCCAAGAAGACGCGCATCAGGCGCTCGTGCGCTTGATACGTCTCGGTGAGTCCGGCGACCGCCGAGGCGACCAGTGCGGCCGGATCCGTGCGCAGCGGAGTGAAGCGGCGAATGATGTCGGCGCGAAACTGGTCGATCATGTCGTGCTGCAAGGCCGCGATCAGACGGTCCTTGTCGCCGAACCGCCGATAGACGCTGCCCACCGAGACGCCGGCCCGGGAAGCGACGGCCGCGACGGTGAGCGCCTCGGTGCCACCCTCTTCGAGCAGGGCCGTGCCTGCCTCCAGGATCCGCTGCTGGGTCAGCCGGCTGCGCGCCTGCTGCGCCGGTGGCAGATCGAGCGACGATTCGGTACTCACCGCCCCAGCGTATACGCCGCCAACACCCCCTCCGGCAGCCCCCGCACGGGGCGGCACCGGACGGCGATCAGCGGTGCGCTTGACCGGCATCCTGCCCCGACCAGGCCTTCAGCCGGTCAGCCCTTCCCCGGCTCACGAGCACCTGAACGTGACCCTTGACGCACTCGCAGGTTAAATGCGAATGTGAATTAACAATCCTATTCGAGGTCGCACACGACGCTGCCCTCGCAGGTGATCCCCCACAGCCCTGCATGCGCGCCACCGCTGTGCGCCCGAGCCGCACGGGAGACAGAACGATGACCACCACTTCAGAGGTCGACACCGGCACGGCCTACGGCCGCCCGAAGCCCTCGTACAACACCCGCCTGCGCGAGGTCGGGCCCGGCACCCCCATGGGCGAGGCGCTGCGTCGCTACTGGCACCCGATCGCCAGCTCGGAAACGCTGACCGCCGGTGCCCTGCCGCAGAAGACCCGTGTACTGGGCGAGGATCTGGTCGTGTTCCGGGACGGGCAGGGCAACCCCGGTGTCGTGATCGAGCGCTGCACCCACCGCGGCGCCAGCCTCTTCTACGGCCGCGTCGAGGACGACGGCATCCGCTGCTGCTATCACGGCTGGAAGTTCGACGTCCAGGGCCGCTGCATCGAGCAGGCATGCGAACCGGGCCTGGGGCGCAGGCGCGACGCTGCCCGTCAGCCGTGGTACCCCGTCGAGGAGCGCTACGGCCTGGTCTTCGTCTACATGGGCCCGCCCGAGCTCAAGCCCGAACTCCCCCGCTACGACGTGCTGGAGAACCCCGCGGAGGACGAGAGGTACTTCGCCAGCTGGCCGGTCCCCCACGCCGCGGTCCTCGGCATGCCGACGGACTTCAGCTGGCTCAACATCTACGAGAACTCCGCCGACCCGGTGCACGTGACCTGGCTCCACTCCACGCACAGCGGGTACCAGATGATGGGCACCGGCACCTTCGGCTACCCCGAAAACTTCTTCGACGCGTCCCTCATCGCCGACCGTGTGACGTACGAGCGCACCGACCACGGACTGAAGTACACCCAGCGATTCGAGGTCGAGGGCGAGGCCGGCGAGGTCACCGAGTGCAGCTTCGCGGTCGAGCAGCACCTTCCCAATGTCTTCGGTCTCCCGGACTTCGTGAAGATGACCTTCGACGAGCGGCCGGACCAGTTGCTGTGGGTCGTGCCCTCCGACGACACCAGCCACCGGCTCTTCTTCTCGATCCGCACGAACGATCCCGAGCGCATGGTCCGCTTCGTCATCGGCATCACGCAGAACGGCAAGCAGAACCACGAGCTGACCGACGAGGAGCGCCAGAAGTTCCCCGGTGACGCGGAGGCCCAGGGCTCGCAGGGAGCGATCACCCTCGACTCCGAGGAGACCCTGGCCACCGGAGACCGCGGCGTCGTCATGCTGCGTCGCATGCTTCTCGCCATGGTCGACGACGTCGAGGCCGGGCGTGACCCGATCAACATCGTCCGCGACGCGTCGGAGGTCCACCGCACCCAGTCCGGCCTGTTCACCCTCGGCAAGCGCCCGGCGGGCGACGACGCCGCGGCCGCCGCCGCCGCAGTCTGAGCAAGAACGATGAGCAACGAGTGGCTCGACACCATCGTGGTCGCCCGGCACGACGCTACTGCCCGGATCGTGGTGCTCGATCTGGTCAGTCCCGCCGGCGCCGAGCTCCCGGAGTTCGCCGCCGGCGCCCACGTCGACGTACTGGTGGACGGTGCCGCCGGGCTGGTCCGTCAGTACTCCCTGTGCGGGCCGCCGCACGACCGCGCCCGCTACCGGCTGGCGGTGCTGGCCGAGGAGGCGTCGCGCGGCGGCTCGCTGGGAATGCACCGGCTCCGTGCGGGCGACAGACTGCGGATCTCGCGTCCGCGGAACCGGTTCGGGGTCTCGGACCAGGCGCGTCGCCATCTGCTGATGGCCGGCGGAATCGGCGTCACTCCCCTGTTGGCCATGGCACACGAGCTCGAAGCCAGGGGCGCGGAGTACACGTTGCACCACTTCGCTCGAAGCCGGCCGGATTCGGCGTTCCTCGACGAGTTGGAGCAGAACCCCCGCGTTCGGCTCCACTTCGACGACGGCCCGGACGACCAGCGCTTCATCTCCGCCACCGACCTCGGTCCGCCCGACCCGGACACGGCGATCTACGTCTGTGGCCCCGGGGGCTTCATGGACTTCGTGATCTCCCTGGCACTCGGAGCGGGATGGCCCGCCGAAGCGATCCACAAGGAGCGCTTCGCACCCGTGGAAGACGCCGCCGCGCACACGGCCGGCACGACGTTCAGGGTGCGGCTGGCCAAGACCGGCGGCGAGTACGAGGTCAAGGACGGCGAGAGCGTCCTCGACGTCCTGCTCGCGGGCGGCGTCGACGCCCCCTACTCCTGCCAGCAGGGAATCTGCGGCGAGTGCATCGTGCGCGTACTCGCCGGAGAGCCCGACCACCGCGACGACATCCTGACCGACCGTGAGCGCGCCGACGGCATGTTCACCACGTGCTCATCGCGAGCACACTCACCGATTCTGGAGCTCGACCTATGACGACCGCATCCACCCCGACCACCACGACCGTCCAGGCGATCGAGCAGGCAGAGGCCGCATGGCTCGCGGCTCTCACCGAGGGCGAGGAAGCGATGACCGCCCTCATGCTGGAGGACAGCCGGGCCGTCCATGGCCCGGTCGGAAAGATCGACGACGGCAAGACGTTCGCCCATTTCACCTGGACCCGCCGCCGGCACGTTTTCGCGAAGGCCGAGGAGCTCAGCATCACGGTGCACGGCACGACCGCGATCACCACGTGCCTCCAGGAGATGCACATCGTCTTCGACGAGAACCTCCCGCCGTTCCCGGTGCAGGAGGCGGTGACGCGGGTCTGGGAGGAGACCGCGGAGGGCTGGCGCCTGGCGCACCTGCACCAGGCCAAGCGCATGCCGCCGGGCTGAGGCCCAGGAAGACCGACCGCCCTGTCCCTCATGCGCTGTTCGATGAACGGACATGAGGGTTCAGGGCATGCCTCCGTGGGCGGAGAGTTCGACATGCAGGGTTCGTGCGGCGATCGCCGCTGTTGTGGAGATGAGGCAACACATGTCAGCCACTGAGACCGAGGCACCCACGTCCGGCGCGGTCCGGACCAGCGACCTCCTCATCGCGGGCGAGCACGTCGCGGCCAGGGACGGCCGCTACTACGAGACGACCGAAGCCCTGACCGGTGAACCGATCGCGCGGGTCGCGGCAGCTTCCGTCGACGACGTCAACCTCGCGGTGGACGCCGCGGCGGCCGCCTTTCCGGAATGGTCAGGCCTTCCGCCGGCCGCGCGACGGTCGGTTCTGGAACGTGCGGCCGTCCTGCTCGGCGAGCGCACCGACGAGATCGTCGCCACGATGAGCCGCGAGATGGGCGCCACTCTCCCCTGGTGCGGCTTCAACGTGCACGTAGCGAAGGGCATGCTCATCGAGGCGGCAGCCCAGGCCTACTCGGCCGTCGGCGAGGTCATCCCGTCGGACGTGCCCGGCCTCACCGCCCTCGGCGTACGTCAGCCGGTCGGCGTCGTCGTCGGCATCGCACCGTGGAACGCGCCGCTGATCCTCGGCGTACGCGCCATCGTGTGGCCGCTGGTGTGGGGCAACACCGTGGTCCTGAAGTCCTCCGAGCAGACGCCGCTCACCCACGCCGCCATCGTCCAGGTACTGCACGACGCCGGTGTGCCCGCCGGAGCGGTCAACCTCATCAGCAACGCGCCCGAGGACGGTCCGGGCGTCGTCGAGGCGCTGATCGCCCACCCCGCCGTGACGCGCGTGAACTTCACGGGATCCAGCAGGGTCGGCCGAATCATCGGCGAACTCGGCGGTCGCCACCTCACCCGTGTGGTCCTCGAACTCGGCGGCAAAGCACCGTTCCTGGTGCTTCCCGACGCTGATCTGGAAGAGGCCGCTGCGGCGGCCGGCTTCGGTGCCTTCATGAACCAGGGCGAGATCTGCATGTCGACCGAGCGCGTCATCGTCGACACAACCGTCGCCGACGAACTCTCCTCCCGCCTGGCCGAGCGTGCCGCCAAGCTGGTCGTCGGTCCCCCGAGCGACCCCGCCTCACAGATCGGTCCGCTGGTCCACGCCACCGCCCGCGACCACGTCGTCGCGTTGATCGAGGACGCCCGCGCCAAGGGCGCGCAGGTCCTGGCGGGCGGCACGGCCGACGGCCTGTTCGTGCAGCCCACCGTGCTGCGCGGGGTCACGCCGGACATGCGTATCTACACCGAGGAGACCTTCGGACCGGTGGTCTCGATCATCGAGGTGGATTCGACCGACGAAGCCGTCGCGGTCGCCAACGACACCGAGTACGGACTCTCCGCCGCGGTCTTCGGCAAGGACGCGGCCGCCGCGCTCGACGTGGCCCGCCGGATCAGGTCCGGCATCTGCCACATCAACGGCGCCACCGTGCACGACGAGCCCCAGATGCCCTTCGGCGGTGTCGGCGCCAGCGGCTGGGGCCGGTTCGGCTCCCGCGCCGCGCTGGAGGAGTTCACCGAGCTGCGCTGGATCACCATCCAGTCCGGCTCCCGGCACTACCCGATCTGAGGATGCGACAAGGTCGTACGGCGCACGCGACACGGCGTGCGCCGCGCCCCCGGCCCTCGCTCCCATGGCTGTGGTGCCTTGCCGCGGCCTTCAGCCCGCCGGTGGCCGCGGCATGGCTGGCGGACGCCCGGGAGACAGAGGCCTCCCAGCAGCTCGACCGAGAGCTGGAGGAGTTCTTCCGGTCCGCCTGACGCGTCCCCTCTACCAGGGATCTCCACCCCTCCAAGGAGTCAACAATGCCGCAGGCCGACACCGACCGCCACGAGATCCGGCAGCTCATCGAGAACTGGGCGCTGTGGCGCGATGCCGGGGACTGGAGCCGCTTCGCCACGGTCTGGCATCCGCGCGACGGCTGGATGACCGCCACCTGGTTCCAGGGAAGCGCCACCGACTTCATCAAGGCCAGCCTTGAAGGCTTCGACAAGGGAGTCAGCATCCTGCACTTCCTGGGTGGCCACACCGCGGACATCGTCGGCGACCGAGCCATCGCTCAGACGAAGATGACCATCAACCAGCGCGCGAGCATCGACGCCGTCGAGGTCGATGTCGTCTGCACCGGCCGCTTCTACGACTTCCTCTCCCGCGACGAGGGCCGCTGGACCATCGTGCGCAGGCAGCCGATCTACGAGAAGGACCGGCTCGACGTCGTCGACCCCGCTGCCTCACTGACATTGGATCCCGAGCTCCTGCGTCGGTTTCCGACCGGATATCGGCACTTGGCCTACCTTCAGACCAAGGCGGGCTTCACGGTGAAGAACGGGCTTCCCGGCCTCACCGGCACCGCAGTCGAGCAGCTCTACTCCGAAGGCACACAATGGCTGACCGGGGCCTGATGCGGGCCGTCACCCGCATGCGGTCGACCCAGCCGAAGACCTACCCGAGGAACAAACGATGAGGTTCACACACGAGACCCTTCCCCAGCGGGTGGTGTTCGCGGCCGGGGAGTCGCCCCTCGCCGTGGCGGCGGAGGTCGAGGCACTCGGCGGTTCCAGGGTCATGCTGATCGCGTCGGACCGCGAAAAGGAGCTGGCCGACCCGATCGCCAAGGAGATCCCGGTCGTACTGCGTCACGACGAGGTCGTGATGCACGTGCCGATCGAGGTCGCGCGACGAGCTCGTCAGGCGGCGGCCGCCGCCGACGCGGACATCCTGGTCAGCGTCGGCGGCGGCTCGACCACCGGTCTGGCCAAGGCGGTGGCGATGACCACCGGGCTGCCGATCGTCGCGGTACCCACCACGTACGCCGGCTCGGAGGCGACCAACGTCTGGGGCCTGACCGAAGGCGACACCAAGACCACCGGTGTGGACAACGAGGTACTGCCCGCGTCGGTCGTGTACGACGCCGGTCTGCTGACCACGCTGCCCGGCGCGATGACCGTGGCCAGCGGCCTGAACGCGATGGCGCACTGCGTGGACTCGATGTGGGGGCCTCGCGCCGACCCGCTCGACCGGGCGCTGGCCCAGGAGGGCATCCGCGCACTGGCGACCGGCCTGCCTGCGGTGGCCGACGACTCGACGAGCGTCGAGGGCATCGAACAGATGCTGTACGGCGCCTACCTCGCCGCTGTCTCGTTCGCCTCGGCCGGCTCGGGCATGCATCACAAGATCTGCCACGTCCTCGGCGGCATGTTCAACCTCCCGCACGCACAGACCCACGCGGTCGTGCTGCCCTACGTGCTGGCCTTCAACGCCCCGCACGCCCCGGAGGCGGAGGCCCGTATCGCCGAGGCCCTCGGCGCGGTCTTCAACACCCGGGCGGCGGGCGCCGGCCTGGCCGCATTGCGCCAGGTGCTGGACGCGCCGAAGGCGCTGCGCGACTACGGCATGCCCGAGGACGGCATCGCCAAGGCCGTGGGGCCGATCATGAAGGCGGTCCCGGCCAACAATCCCACCCCCGTCACGGACGAGAACCTGACCGCGCTGCTGAAGGCGGCGTGGGCCGGCGACCCGATCGACTGAAGGAGGCCGTCATGGGTACCCACGTCAACCCCGGCTCGGCCCAGGCCGGTGACCACGGCACGATCCACCGCGAGGTGTCGCTGGAGCAGCAGACAGTCGAGCAGCGGCTCGTCGACAGCGTCGTGGCCTCCTTCGGTGCCTGCCAGGACCCGCGGCTGCAGGAGCTCATGGTCTCCCTGGTCAAGCACCTGCACTCCTTCATCCGCGAGGTCCGGCTGACCGAGGAGGAGTGGGGGACGGCGATCGACTTCCTCACCAAGGCCGGCCACATCACCGACGACGTCCGGCAGGAGTTCATCCTGCTGTCCGACACCCTCGGCGCGAGCATGCAGACGATCAACATCAACAACCAGGCCTACGAGGGCGCCACCGAGGCGACCGTCTTCGGACCGTTCTTCGTCGAGGACTCCCCCGCGATCGAACTCGGCGATGACCTCGCCTTCGGTGCCCCCGGCGAGCCCTGCTGGGTCGAGGGCACCGTCACCGACACCGACGGCACCCCGCTGGCCGGTGCGCGGATCGAGGTCTGGGAGGCCGACGAGGACGGGCTCTACGACGTCCAGTACGACGCCGGCAAGCGCGCCGGCCGGGCGCACCTCTTCTCCGCGGCCGACGGCAGCTACCGCTTCTGGGGCCTCACCCCGACGCCGTACCCCATTCCGAACGACGGACCCGTCGGCAAGATGCTCGACGCGGTCGGCCGCTCACCGCTGCGCGCCAGCCACCTGCACTTCATGGTGTCCCACGAGGGGGCGCGCACGCTGGTGACCCACATCTTCCCCGAGGGCGACCCGATCGGCCGCAAGGACACCGTCTTCGGCGTGAAGGACTCACTGATCAAGCGGTTCGAGCGGCAGCCCGCCGGCACGCCGACGCCCGACGGCCGCGTCATCGACGGCACGTGGAGCCGGGTGCGCTTCGACATCGTCCTCGCCCCCGTGGACGTATGAAGCGCCTGCCGCCCCGACCGAGGAGGCGGCTCCTGCCGCGCGGGGCCGCGCAGCGGCGCGATGGCTGCGAGTCCGCTTGTCGACCGTCACGGTGCGCCGGACACCGTTGACCGTCAAGGAGACAGGCGTGCCGGGCGGGGCGTCCGCGGCGGCTACTCCGACAGCGGTGGTCGTGGCGATCGAAGTGCGCCGGGTGGGCACCGATTCGGACTCGGTGGGGGCACGGATGTGTCAACGGCTGTGCCGCTCCGCGAAGGCTCAGGCAGGCCTCGAGCTCGACGCCCTGATCCTCCGGGCCCGGCGAAGGCGATGGCGGCCGCGTCGATGGTGGTCTTGCGCACGGAGTGGGCGGACGGCGGCTGTGCGGGGCGCGGGCCCGCGAGAACACCGGCTCACAGCAGCGGAAACCACGCCCATCTCTGCCGCCGGAGACCGGAGTTCGTGCTCGCCCACTCCGAGCGGAAGAGGGCGTATGCCCTTCCAGGAGCCAGCCACGCGTCTCGCCGCACGGCCGTCCGCCCGGCCCAGTGGTCAGGCCGGCAGCAACTCCGCGAAGTCGCGCAGAGGTCGCGCCCCGTCCCAGTCGACTGATGCCCGCCAGACGGAGGTGAAGATCCCTCGCGTGATCTCGTTGTCCTCGACGAGCTCGATCATCCCCGGAGCATCTTCACCGGTGTCCAGGAAGAAGACCTCACCCCCTGGGGCACGATCGTGGAAATGCACTGACGCTCCCCTCGCCTCACGACGTTCGACCTCCTCCCGGACGTTCGGCACGGCCTTGGCGACGTGATGGAAGCCGTAACCACGGTGTTCGTAGGCGTCCTTGTAGATGGAAGGCTCGTCGTCGAGGGTCTGGATGAGCTCGACCATCAGGTGCCCCGAGAAGGCGAGGGCGAGGGCGAACTCGGCCTTCCCCGGCTCACCACGGTAGGTGGAGCCCTCGCCGCCTATCCTCCCGTTCACGAACCAGGGCCCGACGCCGAGTTCGTCGGTCCACCAGCGCATCCCGGCAGTGAGGTCGGGGACCGTGTACGCGACCTGGATGATGGCGTCGGTCGGCTGGCCGAAGGGAAACTCCATGGTGGTTGTCCTCGCGTGGGTCCTGTGGCGCGGTTGGTGATCGACAGCGGCCGTCGCCACTACGTCGGCGGGCGGGTGAAACCGGTGGCGCCGCCGTCCACCGGGAGGGCCGCACCTGTGATGTAGCCGGCTTCGGACGAGGCAAGGAAGAGCACGGCGTCGGCGAGCTCGTCCGGTTCTCCTTCTCTGAGCATGGGAGTGCTGAGCCTGACCCGCTCCCGGAAGGCGTCGGCTCCGCCGGGCGGAAGGCCCGTCGTGCGTTCGGCGATGTCGGTGTTCATGCCGCCCGGAATGACGATGTTGACCCGGATTCCTTCGCCGATGACTTCGGCGGCGAGGATGCGTGTCAGGTGCTCGAGTGCGGCCTTGCTGCTTCCGTAGGCGGCGATTCCGGCGCTGGCCCTTCGACCGGCTGCCGAGCCGCAGAAGACGACGGCCCCGCCGGGTGCGAGCAAGGGCCTGAGGCCCTGCATGAGGAAGAACGAGCCCTTGACGTTGGTGTCGAACACCATGTCCCAGGTGGCTTCGTCCATGTCGGCGAGGCGTTTGATGCCCGCCTGCCCGGCATTGAGGAAGGCGGCGTCAAGGTGGTCGACTCGCGCGGCGACCTCCGTGACCGCGTCCTTGATGCCGGCCACGGAGGAGAGGTCGGCCTGGACGGTGATCGTGCCGTCGCCGATCAGGTCGCTCGCGGTCTTCAGCTGGTCCGGGTCGCGCGCGATGATGACCACGCGTGCACCCTCGCGCGCGAACGCCTGTGCGGCTGCCAGGCCCAGTCCTCTGCTGCCGCCGGTGACGAGGCAGGTCTTCCCGAGGAAGCGCCGACGCCGGTCCTCGACGGCCAGGTCGCGACTTCCGGCGTCAGTCGTGTCGTTCATGGTTCTCCTTCGTGGGGGATCAGGAGTGGCAGCTCATCCGTCGATCTCGATGCCGCCGAACGGAGCTCCGCCATTCAGGACGCGCTCCTCCGGAGGAATGGGCCCAAGGCTCACGCGCACGTCGATGCAGGTCGGTCGGCGGGCCGCGAGTGCGGCCTCGATCGCCGGGCGGAGCTGGTCGAGTTCTGTGACGTCGACGCCGTCCGCGCCGAGAGCTCGTGCCACGCCGCTGTAGGAGCCGTTCTGCAGGCGGTTGTTGGTGACGCGGTCCTGTCCGAAGAGGAACTGCTGGGTGTGCAGGGTGGCGCCCCAGGCCTGGTTGTTGAGGACGATCACGACGACCGGGAGTCCCGCCCGGACGAGGGCGTCGAACTCGGCGAGGCTGTAGCCGACGGCGCCGTCGCCGGTGACGAGGATCGTCGCCTTGTCGGGGGCCGCGTACTGCGCTCCCAGAGCCACGCCGAAGTTGCTCCCCATCGAGCTGAGGTAGCCGTGCCCGAGGTAGTGGGCCAGCGGCGCGAGTGCGATCGTCTCGGAGAGCCACAGCTCGGTCAGGGCGCCGTCGACGACCACGGTGGCGTCGTCGGGGACGCTCTCGGCGATCGTACGGACCGCGAGGTACGGGTGGATCGCGTCGTCCGTGTGCTCCTCGGTTTCGGCGGCGAGTGCGGACCGCCGGGTGGCCGAGACGTCCCGCAGCGTCCCCAGCCAGTCGTCGCGCCCGGAGGGCACGGGGCTGTCGCCCAGGCGCTCGTTCAGCACGCCGATCGTGCCGACCGGGTCGGCCTGGATGCCGAGTTCGACATCCTGCAGCCGGCCGAGTTCACGGCCGTCGGGGTCGATCTGGAAAATGCGCGAACTCTTCGGGAGCAGTCGGCCCGTGCCGAACTGGGTGGTCATTCCGAAGCGCAGCCCGAGCAGCAGGACCAGGTCGGGCCGCTCGTCGTCGGGGACGGTGGCCAGGGTCTGGACGAGACCGACGTGTTGCTCGGAGCCGACGATCGCCCCGAGTCCCTCCCAGTCGGAGAAGAGGGGCACTCCCGTACGGGCCGCGAACTCGTGCAACTGCGCCCGTGCCTCGGCGGTGACGAAGGACTTGCCGACCAGCGCGATCGGCCGCTGAGCGGCGCCGAGCGCATCGATGATCCGATCGACGCCACCTGCGGGGGCGATGCCGGTGGCGTCGATCTCGAGGCGGTAGTCCTCGACCTCGTCGACGTCGACCTGCTGGCGAAGGACGTCCCAGGGAATGTCGAGGAGCACCGGGCCCTTGGGCTCCGACTGTGCGATGCGGACCGCCTGGGCGACCAGACGGGGGATCAGCTCGGCACGGGTGACGCGGTGCGCGAACTTGGTGACCGGGGCCGCCATGGCGACCTGGTCGAATCCGGCCTGCTGGTCGTTGATCTGATCCGTCTCAAGAGGACCGGAGCCTGCGATGTACAGGACGGGGGTCCGGTCCAGATGGGCGTTGGCGATGGAGGTCAGGACGTTGGTGAAGCCGCCACCGGCCGTGACGACGGCGACCCCCAGGTCCCCGGTGACCCGCGCATAGCCCTCGGCCGCGTGGCCGGCGTTCATCTCGTGGCGCACGTCCACGATCCGAAGCTTGGCGTCCAGGGCATCCTGGAAGATGCCGTCGACGTGTGCTCCGTTCAGACCGAAGGCGACATTGACTCCGGCTCGCTGCAGTGTTCGCACGACGAGCCCACTACCGGTTGCGGGTGCCATTCGGTGATCCGCCCTTCTGGACGTACGCAGGGTTACTACAAAAATTGCTGGGGACAGGGCCGTATCGCGGGCCTTCCGTACCGGAGTCTCGGGCGTGGCCTGGATGACGACAACGGCTGTGTTCGTTGGATGGTCAATGCCTTGTTCGGCGTCGAAAGATCAAGACAACGTCGAGCGGACCGTTCGCGGCAGTTGCGCGAGGTAAGTGACTGGCTGCGGGCAAGACTTCAGCAAACCGAGCATTGTTAGAACGGTGGCATCCATCCAACGAACATGAAAGGTAGGGTGACCGAGGCCGCCAACGATGGAGGAGAGCCATGCCTCGCGCGCACGAGCCAGGACGCTCAGTCAGCTCTCGACTGTGGGATCTGCTGTTCTCCTTCGACCCCAACCACACCGAGCTGAGCCTCGCCGACCTGGTACGGCGTACCGGCATGCCGCAGGCCACCGCCAGGCGCCTCACGCTCGACCTTCTGGAGGCCGGCGCGCTGGAGCGCACCAGCGACAACCGGTTCGCGATCGGCCTGCCCCTGTGGCGCCTCGGAACCCTCGCACCGCGCGCCGAGACGCTGCGCAGCGCCGCGCAGCCGTTCGTGGAGGACCTGTACACGGCACTTCACCAGCATGTGCAGCTGGCCGTCCTCCAGGGCGACCAGGCCGTGATCATCGAGCGGCTGTCGGCGGTCAACGCCGTCGGTCTGACATCGCAGGTCGGCGGCCTTCTGCCCTTGCATTGCTCAGGTGTCGGCAAGGTGCTTCTGAGCCACAGCAGTCCCGCCTTCATCGATGAGGTGCTGGCGGGAAGGCTGCAGCGCTTCACTCCCAAGACGATCGTGGACCCCGCCGAACTCCGTCGCGAACTGGCGTCCTGTCGCTCGACCGGAACGGTGGTCGTCAAGGAAGAGCTGAGCGAAGGGGCCGAGTCGGTCGCGACGCGCATCCTCGATGGCCGCGGCACAGTCGTCGCGGCTCTGTCCGTTGTGGTGGCTGCGGGCTCGATCAAACTGCAAGCGGCCGTACCCTCGCTGGTCACGAGCGGACTGGGATTGTCCAGGAGTCTCGGCTGGAGGCCGGGCATTCCCATTCGCACCTCATAGCCCTTCGTGGGGCGAGGACCGGCACGTCATGCCGGCGGTTGCCGCCGGGAGAGCTGCATGTGGCCGAGGCGCCATCCCTCGTCGGTGGAGAACCACACCCGTGTGGCCACGGCCTGCACCAGGAACGGTGGCAGGTCAGGCAGGCGCCGGATGCGCATCTTCTGAAAACACGTCACGATGGCCCGTCCCCCTCGCTCCCGACACGTAACCTCGCTGGTCTCAGCCTCGACGGTGGATCCCATGGACGCGTTGTAGCTGAGGAAGTGCTCGCGTCCATGGACATTCCCGACCGGGCCGTGAACGGTCACGCAGTCGGGGAGCATGAGTTCACGCTGCTCCTCGTCGCCCTTCGTGATCGCGACGAGCCACGCCGCCTCCGCCTGAGCAACCGTGGCCGGCATGCGGACGTCGTTCGTACTGCTCGCCCCTGGGTGCGCAGTGGTCATCGTTCGTCTCCTGTCAGAGTGCGTCTGGTGATCGTTGTGTGTTGTGCGCCGTCTTGTTGTGCGCCGTCACGCCGCAACTGCTGTTGCCGAGGAGGAGTGGCGGCGGGCGTCCGGTTGTGCCGGCCGGCCTGCTACCCGTGTCCGGCGCCGATCCGTTCGTCGGGCGGTCAGTCGATCAGGGTGTGCGGGTCGTCGTCGAGATGAGTCTTGCCCATGCCACCGCGCGCTCCCACGAGAGTGAGTGCCGCAGCCACGAGAGCAGCCACACCACCGAGCACGTATGCGAGGGAGTAACTGCTGCTGAGGGCGTCGAAGGCGACGTCCTTGAGTGGGTTGAAGGGCATGACCTGACCGTCCGGCAGCGTGATGCTGGCCGGCACCGAGTTGGCGCCGAGCGGGCCCGACTCCACGGCGTGAACTGCCGCCTCCAGCTGCGGTCTCTGGTCCGCGGGGGCATTGGCCGCGGAGGCCTGGAAGGCCTCGTAGGCGTTCCTCAGTTCAGGATCGCCGGCCAGCTTGCCGGCGATGTCGTCGGCGGCTCGGCCCAGCGCGACAGCACCGGCGATCGCGGGGCCGAGGGCGAACCCGAGGTCCCGGAACGTGCTCGTGACACCGCTCGCCATACCGGCGAGGTGGTTGGGCAACGTGTTGACCGCGACCGCGCTGATGGAGGCGAAGGCGAGTGCCGAGCCGACGCCGGCGAGGATCAGAGGCCCGACGATGGCGCCCAGGGCCCGATCGCTCGTCGGAACGCCGGCGAACCACAGTCCGCTCGCGCCGATGAGGATCATGCTGGCGAAGAGAACCCACCGGGGGTTGTAGCGCTCGAGCAGCTTGGAGGTGAGGGGCAGCAGTACGAAGCCGATGCCTCCGAAGAAGAGGTAGGCGACGGAGCTCTTCAGTGGGCTGAATCCCTGGATGGTGGTGAGGCGGATACTGGTGCCGTACATGATCACGAGGAACGCGAACATACCGATCAGGGTGACCACCGAGTTCATGGCGAACGCCCGGTTCCTGAACACGCTCAGGAGAAGCAGCGGTTCGGCCGCACGGCTCTCGGCGAAGACGAACAGGACGAGGAAGACGACCGCGACGAGGAACGCGATGACGATCTGCGGGCTCCCCCAGCCACTCTCTGGGCCCTGGATCACGGCGTACATCAGAGCGAACAGGCCGAGCGCGGCAGTGATCTGACCCGGCCAGTCGATGGATCGGCCCTCCGGCGAGGCGGAGTTCTGGGCGCGGGCCAGCGACAGGGCCGCGCTCACCGCGGCGATGACAAGGACGCCGACGAAGGCCCAGCGCCAGTTCGCGTTCCCGGACCAGCCGAGTTCGATCTTGGCGGCGACACCTGCCAGCAGCGGTCCCAGGAAGCCGCCGACCGAGAGCGCGGTGGCCCAGATCGCCACGCCACGCGCGCGGGTGGCGGTCGTGTGCGTACCGGCCGCCACCATGGCGAGGCTCGTCGGGAAGATGGCCGCGGCCCCGATGCCGTTGAGGACCTGGGCAAGGATCAGCAACGTCACCCGAGTGTCGGTCGAGGATCCCTCAGCCGGCACCAGGACCGCGAGAGCCGAGCCCACGACAATGAGCGCGGCGCCCCCGATGAGCAGGCGCTTACGGCCGAACAGGTCACCGAACACACCGAAGCCCAGCCCCAACGCGGCGACGGGAAGCATGAAGGCCTCGGTGATCCAGGTCAGTTGGGCCGAGGACGGCGCGAGATCCTGCTGGATCAGCCCGTTGATGAGCGAGGGAACGGACAGGGCGATCTGTGCGAGGCACACGGCGAGAACCACCGCCGCGAGAGTGCCTGAGCTCAGGGTGTATCTGCCGCCCTCTCCCTTTGACGCACTGGGTGAATCGATCTGGACCATGGACGACTCCTTGCGCACAAAGCGCTGCCATCGGACCGGCGTTCGCCGCCGGACCCAGCTGTGGGTGCTTCTGTCTCGGTCGTCCGGCAACACCGCTGCCGAACGACCCAGGAGCCTTCGCGGACCGCCTCCGCGTGACTCTTCGACCGGACCTGATTCAGGACGCGCGGCCTGGTGGCCAACCCATCGAGCAGCGACAAAATAGGGTGTGGTCCCCGTCACGCCCAATGGGCATGTTCATTGGACGAACAGGTCACCACTCATCCGCAGCTCCGATACCCAAGGTCCATGAGCCACGGCTTCGCCGGGGCGGGGCCGGGCTCGGTTGGTGCCAAGAGGCACTTCGCTTCAGAAGGGCCACCGTTGAATGACCAACGGGCCTCGACGAGCTCCAGCGTCGGCCGGCGCACCGTGGCATGGGGCAGCCCGGTCCCCAGGGTCAGGTCGGCGAGGGGGATTCGGGAGCGGGCGGGCCGGAACGCGAAGCGAACCTTGAACATCCCTGAGCTCACGCTGCGACCGGCGTGACCGGCGTAACCGGGCTGACCGGAACGGGGCGTCGGACCTCAGCTCCTCGTGGCGGCTGCCCGAAGAAGGTGTCCATTGAACGAACATAGCCGTTCTCGGCTGTACCGGACATCGGTCAGGATCGAGGTCTGACCAGGTTGTTCCCTTCGAGACAGAGGAGTGGGTCCATGCCCGCCCTTGTGCACGGCCCGCGGATCGCCATCATCGGGGGTGGCATCGGTGGTCTCGCCGCCGGCGCCTTCCTGCGCCGCGCCGGGCTGACCGCCACCGTCTACGAGCAGGCGCCCGCACTCGCCGAGGTCGGCGCGGGGCTGGTCGTGGCTCCCAATGCCGCACGGCTGCTGCGTCGGCTCGACGTCATGGAGCAGTTTCTGCGCCGGGCCGTGCCGCTGGACTGGGGCTGGGAGTTCCGGCGCTGGACGGACGGCAGCGTACTGTCGGTGGAGAAGCTGAGCGGTGTGTGCGAGCGGCTCTACGGCGAGCGCACCTACGTCGTTCACCGAGCCGATCTGTTCGACACCCTCAGAACGGCCGTGCCCGGCGAGTGGATTCGTCTGGGCGCCCGGTGCACGGCGGTCGACCCGGGCCCGGACGGCGCGCTGCTGCGCTTCGCCGACGGCAGCCAGGTCGAGGCCGACATCGTCATCGGTGCCGACGGCGTGCACTCCGTCGTCCGCGGCGCGGTGGCCGAACCCGAACCGCCGGAGTACTCCGGCATCTGCGCCTTCCGCACCATCGTGCCGGCCCACGCGGCGCCCGACTTCGCCCTTCGCCCGGCCCAGACCCTCTGGCTCGGGCCCGGACGGCACTTCGTGCACTACCCGATCGGCGACGGGAGCGCCGTCAACGTCGTGGCCTTCACCCCCGCCGGCGATTTCACCGACGAGTCGTGGAGCACGACGGCCACGATCGAGGAGTTCCACGCCGAGTTCGCCGACTGGGACCCGCGGGTGACGGACCTCATCGCCGCGGGCAGCGTCCCCGGACGCTGGGCACTGCTGGACCGCACACCCCTGCGTCACTGGAGCCGGGGCAGGATCACGCTGCTCGGCGACGCCGCGCACCCCATGTTCCCCTTCTTCGCCCAGGGCGCCGCCCAGTCCATCGAGGACGCCGCCGTACTGGCGCGCTGCCTGGCCGGTTCCCTGGACGACCCCGAGCAGGCGCTGAAGCAGTACGAGTCGGCACGCATCGAACGCACCACGCGCCTCCAGCAGGTCAGTCGTGCCCGCAGAGACGTCAACCATCTGCCCGACGGGCCCGAGCAGCAAGCTCGTGATGCGGCGCTGGCCGGGTCCGACCCCCTGGTGAGCAATGGCTGGATCTACGGTCACGACGCCGAGGAGGTCTCCGCCGCGTGAACACCCATGCCGAAGCCAGGAAGAACCTGAGGATGACCACCACCACTTCCGCAGTGTCGGACGAGCAGCGTCAGATCGAGGACGAGCTGGTCCGCACGGTGCTCGCATCGTTTCGGAACACGCCTGACCCCCGGCTCAAGGAGGTGATGCAGGCACTGGTGCGGCACCTGCACGCCTTCATCCGTGACGTCCGCCTGACCGAGGCCGAATGGCAGCATGCCATCGACTTCCTCACCGCGGCCGGACACATCACCACCGACCGTCGCCAGGAGTTCGTCCTGCTCTCCGACGTACTCGGCGCATCCATGCAGACCATCAACATCAATCACGAAGCCACCGCCGACGCCACCGAAGCCACAGTCGTCGGCCCCTTCTTCGTCGAAGGCTCCCCCGAGATCCCCCTCGGCGGCGACATGGCCGCCGGCGCCCCGGGCGAACCGTGCTGGGTCGAGGGCACCGTCACCGACACGGACGGCAATCCCGTCCCCGGGGCGCGCCTGGAGGTCTGGGAAGCCGACGAGGACGGCCTCTACGACGTGCAGTACGACGACGGCCACCTGGCCGGCCGGGCACATCTGTACACCGACGACAAGGGCGGCTACGCCTTCTGGGGCCTCACTCCCACGCCGTATCCCATCCCCCACGACGGTCCCGTCGGAGCCCTGCTCGACAAGACCGCACGCTCGCCCCTGCGCGCCTCCCACCTGCACTTCATGGCCACCGCACCCGGCCTGCGCACCCTCGTCACCCACATCTTCGTCGAGGGCGACAGCCTGCTGGACTCCGACGCCGTGTTCGGCGTCAAGGACTCGCTGATCAAGCGGTTCGAACGGCAGCCGGCCGGCACCCCGACCCCCGACGGGCGCGATCTGTCCGGAAAGAGCTGGTCCCGCGTGCGATTCGACATCGTGCTCCCTCCGCAGCAGACCTGACCGCCAGCAGACATGACGGCCCGCACATCCGGCCCCGCAACTCCGGTCAATCTGGCTGGGAGGGCAGGATCACGTCACGCTGGTCGACGATCCCGTCGCTCTCCAGGCGTCACCCCGTGGCGCGGCGCGGTGGCCTCGTACGGTCGGTTGGATGGTTGCCGCTCATCCCGGAACGCCAGGCCCTGCGGACCGTCGGCGACTACGTCAGCGGGACTCATGCGTCCTCCGGGTGCGGATTCAGCCAGGGCCATGCAGCTCCTCCAACTGGCTCGGTAGGGCCCGGCCGGCGGGGCCATGGGCGAGGAGGACCAGGCCGTTGGAGGAGGCGTGCAGCGGGAGGCGGCCCGCGATGCGGGTGTAGTTGACGATCGCGCCCGGTGCCGTCAGCCGCTCCAGGAACAGCGCCTCGTCACCGTCCAGCACGCCGAGCTGGACATGGTGGCCGACGACGTCGTGGACGCCTTCCATGAACGGCATGGCCGCGTTGCGCAGGGACAGGGTGGGCGAGGCCCGGGTGGCCAGTTCCCACATGCGCATGCCGATTCGGATCCGGCGGTCGGCATCCCGGGTCAGGAACC
This sequence comes from Streptomyces sp. NBC_01352, assembly GCF_036237295.1. Lineage (NCBI taxonomy): Bacteria > Bacillati > Actinomycetota > Actinomycetes > Kitasatosporales > Streptomycetaceae > Streptomyces > Streptomyces sp. NBC_01352. The sequence goes on along the minus strand of NZ_CP108354.1, from coordinate 10,677,145 downwards.
CGTACGGGGCTGCACGTGGCCACCAGCCGCGACGCGGTGGCCACGTGCAGCCCCGTACGCCGGGAGATCTCCGAGACGGTCAGCGCCGATTCCTCCGGCGTGAACGCCTCGAAGATCCGTACGACCCTGGCCAGAACCGACTCGCCGTTCCGTGTTCTCACCTCGCCATCATCTGATTCCCTCCAGGTACGTCAAGCTTGCGGTTCGCTGTCGCCATCAGGCGCGGAGGTCGGCAGCGGCCTCAGCGCCGACGTCGGCACCGGCACCGGCACCGGAGCAAGCGGTCTCGTCGGCCGCGGCACGGTATTCGCCAGTGCCGGCGGCCATACGGCGGCTCACTTCACCGAGAACGTCGGCGAGCGCCCGCACCTGGTCGGGCATGAGCACATCGATGAGCAGGTCCCGGACCATCTCCACATGGCCGGGCGCCGGCTGCTCCAGCAAGCCCGAAGCCCTGGACGCCCGCCCGGTCCGCGCAACCGTCCGACACCACCGCACCCGAGCGCACGTTCGGACTGGAGGTGGGGAACGCGGTCACGCTGACCAATGAACCGGCCCAGCCCGACGCCTTCCTGAACGCACCGGCCGAGTGGTGGCTGCGCCTCACCACCGGGCGTCACGCACCCGCTCGTTCTCTCAAGCGGGCGCGGGCGCCTGCTCCCGTAGGACCGGGAAGACCACATCGACGCGCGTGCCCTTGCTCGACGTACTGTCGAGTTCGACGCGCGCGTGATGGACTTCGGCGATGGCCGCGACGATGGCCAGGCCGAGGCCGCTGCCGCCGCCGGCTCGGCTGCGGCTCTTGTCCGCCCGGTAGAAGCGGTCGAAGACGTGGGGGACGGCGTCCGAGGGGATACCCGGTCCCTCGTCCTGGACGCGGAGCGTCACGTCGTCGCCGCTGGTACCAAGTGTCACGACGCATCGCGCGGTGGCGGGGGTGTGCATGCGCACGTTGCCCAGCAGGTTGGCCAGCAGACCGTGCAGTTGTGCCTCGTCGCCCAGCACACTCACGCCCGGGTCGACGTGTACCTCCAGCGGGCGTTCCGGTTCGGCCGCGGATGCGTCGCGGCAGGACTCGCCCACGATCCTGCTGAGATCCACAGGCTCCAGGTCCGCCGTGCCCTCTTCGTTCTCCTCGTCGAAGCGAGCGAGCATGAGGAGGGCCTCGACGAGCCGGGTCATGCGGTGCACCTCGGACAGGATGCGGGCCATGGCTTCGTCGACTGCCGCCGCGTCCGGCAGGGCACCGCGCTGGTGGAGTTCGGCGTAGCCGCGCAAGGACTGCAAGGGGGTACGGAGTTCATGGGAGGCGTCGGCGACGAACTGGCGCATCCGGGATTCCGAACGCTCGCGCGCAGTCAGGGCGGCCTGGATCTGGTCGACCATCCGGTTCAGGGCTTCGCCGAGGCGGCCGACTTCGGTGGTGGAGGCGGTGACGGCTTCGGGCAGGCGATGGGCGAGGTCTCCGGCCGCGATCGAGTCGGCCATCACCGCCGCCTGCTCCAGGGGCCGCAGCTCACGACGTATCAGCGACGTGGTGACCAGTGCCACCACGCACAGCCCCACCAGCTCCGCGGTCACGATGGCGACAGGATCGGCCCCGCTCGCGAGCCAGGTCAGGGCGACGACGGCGATCGCCCCCGCGCACAAGGCGGTGACGATCACGCCGACCCGGGTACGCAGCGGCCACCGCCGCGGACGGCGGCTCATCGGTGCGGCTCCCTGATGCTGTAGCCGACGCCCCGCTGCGTGTGGATGAGACCGGGCCCCAGGGCGTCGATCTTCCGGCGCAGATAGCTGATGTACGTGGCCACCACCGTGTCGTCGCCGTTGAAGTCGTACGACCAGATGTGCTCCAGGAGTTGGGCGCGGGGTATGACCCGCCCGCTGTGCAGCATCAGGTAGCGCAGGAGGCGGAACTCGGTGGGCGAGAGGTCGACCGGTGTGCCGGAGCGCCGCACGGAGTAGGTGGCCGTGTCGAGTTCGAGGTCGGCGACGCGCAGGACCGGGTCGGCGTTCCGGGGGCGGCGCGTGCGGCGCAGTACGGCACTGATGCGGGCGGCCACCTCGTCGAGCCCGAAGGGTTTGGTGATGTAGTCGTCTCCGCCCTCGGTCAGTCCTCTGACCAGGTCCTTGCGGGTGTCGCGGGCGGTGAGGAAGACGACGGCGTGCGGGAGCCCGTCCGCGCGGAGGCGGTGCATGACCTCGAAGCCGTCGCCGTCCGGCAGCATCACGTCGAGCAGGATCAGGTCGGGCAGGAAGTCGCGGGCAGAGGCGAGCGCTTCGTGAGCGGTGGCCGCCGTGCGCACGTCGTATCCGATGAACCGCAGGAACCGGCTGACGGTGTCCAGGATGGCCGGTTCGTCGTCGACCACCAGCAGTCGGTCGCGGACCGTGTCGGCGCTGCCAGGCGTCGTGGGGGGCTCGTCGGCCATCCGGCTGTTCCAGTCCTTTCCTGGTCCGTCACTCGATCATGGCCGACGCGACGCCCTTCCTCCATGGGAGTTCCATGTGAACATCCGCCGCCAGGGCGCTTTTCGTCGGGCCGGGTGTCAGGGCGTTCCTAGCGTGGGCGTTCCTCCGTTTCCCTGTCTCTCTCGGGAGTCTGTGCGTGTCCACGCTCTTGTATCGTCTCGGCCGCTTCTCCTACCGGCGCAAAGGGACCGTCTTCGGTGCCTGGTTCATCGTGCTCCTCGTGGCAGTGGCGGCGGCGGTGGGGCTGATGAAGCCGTTCGAGTCCTCCACGACCATTCCCGGCACGGAGGCGCAGCGCGCCCTCGACGTCGTGGAGAGCAGGTTCCCGACCGACGACCATCTCGCCGGGAAGATGGTCTTCCGGGCGCCGGACGGGGCGACGATCGCCTCGGGGGCTCCAGGGGACGCTGTCGCGAAGGCGGTCGCACAGGCCGAATCCGTGCCGGGCGTGAGGTCGGCGAGTGCTCCGTCGACACGCGCCGGCACGGTCTCGTCCGACGGCCGGACGGGGATCGCCCAACTCGCCTTCACCGTGGACAAGGGCGAGAAGATCACCGAGGGCACGAAGCACCGCATGGAGACGATCGCTGAGCAGGCCCGGGGTGCGGGGCTGACCGTGGAGCTCGGCGGTGACGCCTTCCCGGGCGCCGAGGTCAAGGTGCTCGGTCCGGGCGAGGCGGTCGGTGTGCTGATCGCGCTGGGCGTGCTGGTGTTCGTCTTCCGCTCGCTGCGTACGGCGATCGTGCCGATCGCCACCGCGCTCGTCGGTGTCGCCGTCGGTGTGCTCGGCCTGATGGCCATGACCAGTGTCGTCACCATGGACAGCACGTCGATCATCCTCGCGGTGATGCTGGGCATGGCCGTCGGCATCGACTACGCGCTGTTCATCGTCTCCCGCCACCAGACCCAGGTGCGGGACGGGATGGAACCGGAGGCGTCGGCCGGGCTGGCGACCGGTACGGCGGGCGGCGCGGTGGTGTTCGCCGGCGCCACCGTGGTGATCGCACTGGCCGCGCTGGCCGTGGTGAACATCCCCTTCCTCACCGTCATGGGTCTGGGCGCCGCAGCCACGGTGGCGGTCTCCGTACTGATCGCCGTCACACTGCTTCCGGCCGTGCTCGGCCTGCGGGGCCGCAAGATCGCCGGCAGTTCGATCCCCGTACTGCGCCGCTCCGCGGAGCGGGGCCATCTGCGCGCCTCCGGTCAGGAACAAGGGACCACGGCAGGCCGGCGCTGGGCTGCGATGACAGCGCGGCGACGCTGGAGCGTCCTGACCGTGACCGTCCTCGGGCTGGGCCTCATGGCCGTTCCGGCGGCCGACCTGCAGCTCGGGCTCGGCGGCGGGAAGGACCCGGACACCTCGGCGGCCCGCGCCCAGAAGATGATCGACGACAGCTTCGGCCCCGGCTACAGCGGCACCCTGGTCGTCCTGGTCCAGGGCGCGCAGCAGGACGTGATGCCCGCCGCGAAGGAACTCGCCGCCACCGTGAAGGACCTGCCCGGCGTGGCCTCCGTGGCCCCTGCGGTCACTGCCGCGTCCGGTGACGCGGCTCTGGTCGGTGTCACCCCCACGAGCGGCCCCGAGACCGAGCGGACCAAGCAGGTCCTGGCAGAGATACGTGACGCCCGGGGCGGAGTCGAGCAGCGCACCGGCACGCAGATCGACGTCACCGGCACCACCGCGGTCAACATCGACGTGGCCGACAAGCTCTCCGCCGCGTTGCCCGTGTACTGCCTGCTGGTGATGGGCTTGGCGCTGCTCCTGCTGGTCGTGGTCTTCCGGTCGATCGCCGTGCCGGTGAAGGCGGCGCTCGGGTTTTTGCTCTCCGTCGGCGCATCCCTGGGGGCGATGGTCGCGGTCTTCCAGTGGGGGTGGCTCTCCGGTCTCCTCGGCATCAAGGACACCGGCCCGGTGCTCAGCTTCCTGCCGATGCTCCTCGTCGGCATCCTGTTCGGCCTGGCCATGGACTACGAGGTCTTCCTCGTCTCCCGGATGCGCGAGGAGTACGCCCACGGTGCTTCCCCGACCGACGCGATGGTCCGGGGCTTCGGGCACGGCGCGAAGGTCGTCACCGCCGCCGCCCTCATCATGATCGCGGTCTTCGGTTCCTTCGTACTCGCCGATATGCAGGTCATCAAGGGCATGGGCTTCGCACTGGGCATCGGCGTCCTCCTGGACGCGTTCGTCGTCCGAATGGCCCTGGTACCCGCCGTCATGGCGATCCTCGGCGAGCGGGCCTGGTGGCTGCCGCGCTTCCTCCATCGGGCGCTCCCCAACGTGGACATCGAAGGCGAACGGCTCACCCGTCACTTGGCCACCACGCAGGCGCCGCCCCGGACCGTGCCGGAAAGCGCACTCGCCGGGCACCGGTCGGACGCTGTCTAACCAGTGGGTCAGTCATGCGTGAAGAGTGCCCGGTCTGAGCCCAGCTCCCACGCCGGGCTGTCAGGGCAGCGGCCATGACCGGCACACCGCACTGTGCCGAGCACAACAGCTCGGCACAGTGCGGTCGTTCACGCAGTCAGGTCGTCGTCAGGCGTTGAAGCGGTACGAGCCCGCCCGTGCGCGGTAGACCTCGTAGGCCGCACCGCCGGAGGCGTCGTCACGGACGTGAGCGACGTCCCGGGGCGCGCTGACGGGCTTGCCCTGGGTGGGCACCCAGATCTCGGCCTCGGTGTTGTACGGAATGGTGACCGCGAGGTCGATCCTGCCGTCCGGGCGGCGGCGCCATTCCGAGGAGACCGTGCCGCGCACGGTGTCGATCGAGGCGCTGACGTGGTCGAGGGTCGCGGGCGCCAGGTCGGTGTCCTCGGGGTTCTTCGGGACTTGACTGTTGACGGCGGCCGAGGGAATGTACGGGCGGATGCGCAGCGACTCGTAGGCGGTCGAGGTCGGCTTGATGCCGGCCAGGCCCTGGTAGAACCAGGTGGCCACGTTGGAGCGGTAGTGGTGGTTGACCGAGAGCCGGTCGGTCCACTGTTCCCACAGCGACGTGGCGCCCTTGGCGATCTGGTGGACGTAGCCGGGCTGGCCGGTCTGGGTGACGGCCCTGAGCGCGATGTCCGTGTAGCCGTATTCGCTGAGGACGTTGAACTCGTAGCGCGAGCCGTACATGTCGTTCTGGATGTGCTGGTCCGCTGCCACGATGCGGTCGGCGAGCAGCTTCGCGAGGGCCTTCTTGTTCTCCTCGACCGTCTTCGTGCCGGCCAGGTAGCGGGGGTCGTTGGACTTCAGGTCCGAGCCGGGCACCAGGTCGAAGGCGATGGCCAGGGCGTTCTCGCTGGAGATGCTGCCCTGGGTGAAGTGGCCCTGGGACGCGTCCCAGTAGTTGGCGATGAACGCCTTGCGCAGGGTGCGCGCCAACTTGGCGTAGTGGGCTGCGCGTTCGGTCCGGCCGAGCCTGCGGCCCGCCTCGTCCATGTAGTCGCAGAAGTGGATGTAGAAGGCGAGGCTGATGACGGCGTTGCTGCCGGGGCTCTCGGCGCCGGAGTAGGCGCCGAGGGAGGCTTCGAACTTGTAGTCGTTCTCGGCGGTGAAGAGTGTCTCGTAGTACTTCAGGAGCGTGTCCTGGTGGTCGTAGAGCTCGGCGAACAGGCTGCTGTTGCCGTAGTACGTGTACAGCTCCCTGGGCATCACGAAGTACGCCGAGTCCCAGGCGGGCACCGCCTTCCAGGCGGCGTTCCAGCCGGGGGTGTGGTCGTAGCCGTAGCCGCCCTTGGCGATGGGGACGAACATGGGCAGCTGGCCGGTGGAGATCTGGGTGTCGGGGAATTGGCGCAGCCAGTTGGTGAAGACTCCGTTGACGTCCCAGGTGAGGGACTCCGACTCGGAGCTGGCCATGGCGTCGCCGGTCCAGCCGTTCTTCTCCCGTGACGGGGTGTCGGTGGGCTTCTGCACGAGGTTGTTCTGCTCGGCCCACTCCAGGTTGCGCTGGAGGCGGTTGAGCAGCGCGTTGTCGGTGGTGAAGGTGCCAGTTCGGGCAAAGCCCGTGCGGGCGACGCCGACCGTCAGCAGGTCCTCGTCCCGCTTCCGGTCGGGGGCCCGTCCGAGGACGGCCTCGAGGTTCATCACTTCCAGGTAGCGGAAGCCGAAGTGGCTGAACTGCTGCTCCCAGGTCTGCGTCGACCGCCTGCCGAGGGTGTAGTAGTGCGTCTGGAGGTTGGCATCGTGCTGGAAGTTCTCCTCCTCGACCGAGAGGGGAGAGGCAGCCGTGCCGTCACCGCCGACGATGCGGTTGCCGCCGCGGATGCGCAGGGTGAGGCCTTCCTTGTCGGGGCGTATGCCGGTGAGCGCCAGGCGGACCAAGCCCGTCATGATCTGGCCGTAGTCCAGGACCCAGACACCGGAGCCGGGAGCCGTCTCGGTGAGGGAAACCGGGCGCAGCGTCTGGTTGACCAGCACCGGCTCCGCCTCATGAGCCCTCAGGACGGCCGGCCTGAAGCCCTCGGGAACCGTCGTGGCGGGCAGCGCGCCGTGGTACTTCGGCGAGGGGCCCGCGCAACTGCCCGGGGGAATCAGCACGGTGGCCGGCCGCCACTCGCGGCCGGTCCTGTGGCCGACCGAGCGCCACTCCCCCAGCTCGTCCGCGCGCCGGGCGTCGTACTTCTCCCCCGAGTACACGGAGTCGAACGTCGTGGGTCCGTCCGCGCTGAGCCACTCCTTGTCCGTGACGAGGGTGGTGGTGGAGCCGTCGGTGTAGGTCACCACGAGCTTCGCGCGCATGCGCGGCTGGCCGGCGTACGGGGCGAGCTGCCAGTACCACTCCTGGGGTGTGGTCACCCCGTACCAGCCGCGGCCCAGCTCGGCGGCGACGACGTTCTCCCGGCCGGCCTCGAGCAGCGCGGTGACGTCGAAGGTGTCGTAGAGCACCGTGCGGTCGTACGTGCTCTGGTCGGTGAGCAGCCGGGGCACGTTGGTACGGCCACGGTTCGCCTGCTTGCCGTCGACGGTGATCGGGGCGCCGTTGACGCTGAAGGTGACGTTGCCGGCGGCGCTCAGGTGCAGGCGTGCCTTGGCGATGCGGCGTCCTCGGGGCAGTGTGAACGCGCGGCGCAGCACCGGGGCCGGGTTGGCGATGGGCAGCACGGCGTTCCTGCCGGGGATGTAGGGGTTCTTGGGCGGGAAGGTCAGGCCGTCGAGGGTGGCGATGCCCGCCTCGAAGGGGTTGGCGCCGGTGGTGAGGTCGACGGAGAAGTCGGGGGCACCGGTGCCGGTCACCTTGGCGCTGCGGACGGTGGCGGAGGTAGCGCCGCCGAAGCCGAAGCTTCCGTGGCGGCGGATCTGGTCGCCGGTGAGCGTGCGGCTGTCGACCTCGACGCCGTTGATGGTGGTGGTCACGGTGAGCCCGTGGGCCGCGACCCGCACGGTGTGGTCGCGGGTGGCCCAGGTGTCCTTGGTCAGTCCGGTCGACGCCGGGAGGGTGACCGTGCCGACCGGGACGCTACGGGTACCGGCGGCGGTGGGGTTGGTCTCGCTCTGGGGGTCGTAGTAGTTGACGCCCCAGTTCGGCTTCGAGGTCCCGTCGTCCACCCATGTATTGCCGGCGTAGTGGCTGGTCTTCATTACCAACTGCATATCGTCGCCGGACTGCCGGACGGTCCAGTTGAGCCCCTCACCCCAGGTCTTGCCGATGGGTTCGGCTCGGAGCAGCAGGGACAGACCACCGGCGGTGTCGGGCCCGCCGCGGAAGACGACGGTCGCGGTCAGGTCCTTCCAGTCGTGGCCCTGCGCCTCGCGGCCGCCGATCCACCGTGCACCCGACCAGTCCTTCTCTCCCTTCAGCAGGCCGGTCTCCCACATCGCGGGCTCGCTCCAGGGACCGGCCGCGCCCTTCTCGTCCCAGGTCCGCACCCGCCAGAAGTACGCCCGCTCCGACCGCAGCGCGCCGCCGCCACAGGCCACTTCGGTGCTGTTGGAACCCGCCGCGCCCGCCACCTTGCCACTGCGCCAGACGTCCCACGTTCCGGGTCTGGTGCCGACCTGGATCTCGTACGCGGTCTGCCTGGCCACCGGGGGCACCCAGCTGAACGCAGGAGCGGTCTCCGTGCCCAGGGGTTCGACCCGGGAGTTGACCTGCAGATGCGTGGGAGTGGAACCGTGTCGGCCGGATACCGCACCGCTCGCCGCCACGGCGTTCGGCGCGGCCGCGAGCGGGAGGGAGGCCCCGGCTGTCGCCGCCGTCATGATGCCGAGCATGTGTCGGCGGCTCAACGCACTTCTGTTCGCCTCGGCCACGGCTCTTTCCTTTCGTTTGCGCACAACGAGATGCGCAGGCAAGGGACAGCGATTGACGGTCCCGTGAGGTATTGCCGCGCCGGAACGGCCGGGGGTCCCTCCCCACCGCATCAAGCGAGTTGAAACGTTTCAATACCTTCCAAGTGGAAAGCTTACGAACAACCTCGGTGAAAGCACAATGGTTTGGACTGAGGGCGACGCCCGCCGGAAGGATCCGTCCTGGTCAGCGCCCCGCCGGAACCGCGGAAGCCGGTCAGGGCGTCGGCCTCGTGGCACCACAGGGCGGAGCAGACGTCGTACGCGGGCTGCTCCACTGCGGCTTTGAAATACGCGGCTGCGTGCCTACCCTTTCGGGGTGCCTTGGCCGGCGAGGTGGTCGGTGAACCAGTCTCCGGTGAGCGCGTCGCGTGCGGCCGCGCGGTTGTAGATGGTGTGCTCGCCGTCGGGCCGGATCCGCACCGTGGAGGTGGCGGGGTCGGCGGCGCGCAGGAACGGCTCCTGGTCCTCGTAGCGGGCGAGGGGGTCGCGGCCGCCGTGCAGCAGGGGCAGCGGGCAGGTGATGCGGTGCTTGTCCGGGTCGAAGCGCAGGCCGTCCATGACCTCGGCAACCCGGTCCAGGTCGTCGGTGCCGGCCACGGCGGCCAGAGGGTGGAGTGGACGCGCTCACCGTGGCTGCCGTCGCCGAGCGGGCCGGGTATGGCCGTCGGCAGCATCTACCGTCGGTTCGGCGGCAAGGAAGGACTCCTGCTGGCCATCCAGCACGCCTTCACGGGAAACCTCCAGGCCGAGATCACGGAGCGCATGGCCGTGGAGCGGTTGAGCATCCTGCGCCGACTGCCGACGCGGCCGCGGGCTCGGGCTCGGGCTCGGGCTCGGGCTCGTTCAGACTCCAGGCTGTTCTTGGTCTTGCGGACAATGTCGGCGCCGGTCCTCGGCGAGCGCGAGCGCCAAGTCCAGGATCAGGGAACGTTCGGGAACCGTCACGGCGATGCTGCTGAGTCGAGGGCGTCGTGCCGGCGCTGGGTCTTCTGCTTGTCGGTGCTGACGTTTGATGAACGAGGTAGGGCTGTGGCACTCATCCGGCCGGTCCGGGCTGGGACCGGGCTGTGCTGTGAACGGCCGCGGGCCCGGCCGTAATTCGCTTGCCTTGTCCACGAGTCAAAGCATGCACTGTGGCCGGACACCACGAGTCGTGGTGCCGGTATTTCGAGGAGGCAGCGGCGCAATGGAGATCCGTTCCACGACCGATGAGGACCTTGACGTCTTCGTCGACACAGTCCATGCCGCGTTCGGGCACTTCCGGGAAACTCCGGTCGAGGGCGGCGGTCTTTGGTGGTCGGCGCTCGAAACGGACCGCTGCCTGCTCGCCCTGACGGAGGACGGGCGGCCCGTGGGCACCGCCGCCGCGCACTCCTTCGAGCTCACCCTGCCCGGCGAGACCCTCGTCCCGGCCTCCGGGGTGACCGCCGTCGGCGTCCTGCCCTCGCACCGGCGCCAGGGCGTGCTCAGCGCGATGATGCGTCATCAGCTCGCCGAGCTCCGGGCCCGCGGGGAGTTCCTCTCCGTGCTGTTGGCCTCTGAGGCCCCGATCTACGGCAGGTTCGGCTACGGACCGGCGACCTACACGGCGCGGCTGACGGTGCCGCGCCGCGTTGCCGCCCTCGCCGTTCCTCGGGCGCGCGGAGTGACCGACGCGCCGGCGACCGGCTCGGGCAACGGCTCGGTCGAGGTGCTGCGACGTGCCGAGTGCGGCGAGATTCTGGAAGAGGTCTACGACAGGTATCGCCGCGCACAGCCCGGCGCGCTGTCCCGGCCGCACCGCTGGTGGGCCTTGCGCGCGGGGCAGCCCCCGATCTCGCCGGCGCCGCGCTATGTCGTCGTTCACCGGGACGCCGACGGCGTCCCGGACGGGTACGCCAGCTACTCGATCGAGTCCGGCACCCTGACGGTCGACGAGACCATCGCCACCGACGACTCCGTCTTCACGGCCCTGGCCCGGTTCGTACTCGGACACGACCTGGTCTCTCAGATCGTGTTCCAGCACGTCCCGCCCGAGCACCCGCTGCGCTGGCAGCTTGCGGACTTCCGCGCCGGCGAGGTGAGCGGTGCCATGGACTGGCTCTACGTGCGGCTGCTGGACGTCCCGCGAGCGCTGACGGCACGCGGCTGGTTCACGGACGGCGAGCTCGTCCTCGACGTCGAGGACCCGTTCCTCGGCGAGCACGGCCGCTACCTGCTGACCGTCCGGGACGGCAAGGCGGAGTGCGTTCCGACGGATCGGGAGCCCGACCTGTCCCTGGACACCAGCGACTTGGGTTCGGTCTACCTCGGCGGCACCGCCCCGAGCACGCTCGTGCGTGCCGGACACATCCGGGCCCACCGCCCGGGTGCGGCCACCCTCGCTGACGCACTCTTCCGCGCCGAGCGTTCCCCGCACTGCCTGCACTGGTTCTGACCGCGCGCTCGCCGCCCCTGGACAAGTCTCGTCAGCCGGGCAAGCTGGTCGCCCTCCAGGGGCGCGAGGTGCTCGCCGATCATGAAGTTCAAGCACCAGGACCCGACTTCGAGGAAGTCGAGTGCCAGGTCGCGCTCCGGGCCGATGGCCTCACGGACCGCCGAAATCCCGTCCACGATGGCGTTGATCGCGGCGGGCGTGGCGAGGGGCTCCAGCCGGCCGCAGGGGTTGAGCTTGACCGCCGTCATGCCCTTGGCGACCTGCGCGGCCGCCAATTCGGCCAGTTCCTCGGGGGTTTCGCCGCCGACCAAGCCGTAGACGCGCACCCGATGAACTCCTCCGCGCCGCGCTTGAACCACTCGTCCCCATTGCCGGGACCGAGTGTGTCGTGACGGTCATCGGAGCAGGTTTCGCATGCGCAAATCCCAACCATATGGTAACTTTTCTTGGCTCAGCCGCCGCGCAGGACCAGCCGGGACCGGCGTCGTCGAGGAGAGTGAGCGCACCGTGGGTCAGGACAAGGCGCGTGGGCCGTACGCCAAGACGCCGGCCCGCAAGGCGGAGATCGTACGGGCGGCACGCGACAGTTTCGCCGAGAACGGCTACGCCAACGCCTCCCTGCGCGACATTGCGGAACGAGCCGGCATTACCCACGCCGGCCTCCTGCATCACTTCCGCAACAAGGAAGAGCTCCTCACCGAGGTACTCGCCGAACGCGACGCGAAGGAATGGCAACAGGGCCTGGAAGAGGTGGACAGCCCGGATCAGCTCGCCCCCTACCTCGGCGAGTTGATGCGTCACCACCAGAAGGCACCAGAGCTGATGCGCCTGTGGATCGAACTCGCCGCCGCGGCCTCACGGCCGGATCATCCGGCCCACGCCTACTTCGTCGAACGCTATGAGCGCGGGCGCACCCAGTTCGCCGAGGGTATCCAGGAGAAGGCAGAGCGCAGCAGGCTGCGTGAGGGCATCAGTCCCGAGAGCGCCGCGGTCCTCTTCCATGCCGTGCTCAACGGGCTCCAACTGCAGTGGGTACTCGACCAGGACCTCGACATCGTCGGACCCGTCACCGACTTCGTAGGCCTGCTCTTCGACCAGCGCGCCGACGAGTGAGCGGATCGTCGCCGGGCGGCCTCAGGGGAGCGATCACGGACGACGGCGACGAGCCGTTCGTGTTCCTCGCACCACCAGCGGTGCCGTCCGGGCTGAACGTGCGCGACGGCGAAGCTGCGGTGCAGGTCAGGAACTGGACCCGCACGTCATGAGCAGTGCCATGACGCAGACTCACCGGTGTGGCCGGCAGCCGGCGACAGCCCGGTGACCTGGCACTCCGCCACGATCAAGGGGCAGCCAAAGGCCACGGAGGCGAAGCCCATGACAGGCGATCGCAGCGGCGAGGCCGAAACGTGAATCCCCGCCTGCCACCGCGACACACCCCCGGACGACTGCGGCCCGTCATTCACCACTCCTCAACTCCCTTTCCACGTAAGCACCGTTGTCCGGTAGACGGACTCGTGTTCCACTGATTGTTTTCTGGCGCATTGGTCACCGGTCATCCGCTCACGGGCGGGAGAGTTCTTCCATGGGGGGTCCGTGGGTGAAGACCTGGGGTTCGAGAAACTCCTCGACGAGGACGGCTTCTTCGCGCACCTGTTCGCGCGGTCGCCGTCGGGAGCCGACCGGAAGCCGCTGTACGGCCCCGACCTGCCCGTGGTGCTGCTCACCGGCGGCCCGGGCATGGGCAAGGGACGGCTGCTGCGTGCGGTGCGGGACGGTTTCGCCGCCAAGGTGCCGGTGATCCACCTGGACTGCGCCTCCCCGGTGTACGCGGACCGGGCCGGGCCGGAGCCGGACGCCCGCTCGGATGCGACCGAGGCCCTGTTCGAGATCGCCCAGCGGCTGTACACCTGGCAGGGGACGGGCGGCTCGTTCGCCTTCCCGCGCTTCTTCACGGGCCTCGCGATGATCGCCACGGGGGCCGGGGAGGGCGCCCCCGAAGCTGTCGCGACGGAGGTCGAACGGTACGAGCATCTGTCCCAGAAACCGCGCCTCCGCGGCCTGGGCGCGGGTGACTTCTGGCGGGGCGTCCTCCATGGAGCCGTCCGCAACCTGCTGTCGACCCTGTTCGGGCAGACGCTCGACCCGTACTCGGCGGCCGTGAGCAACGCACTCCTGGACGCCCTCTTCGCACGCCTGGCACCCCGGGGCAGGGCGGAACTGGAGCGGCTGTACGGCGCGTATCCCGGCGCGGCCGATCAGCCCAGGCACGGACTGCGCAATCTCGCCGCCGACTTCCTGGCCGGCGACGAGGGCCGGGAGCTGGCGGAGAGCTTCCTCTTCCGGGCGCTGCGCGAGGACCTCGAAGCGGCATACGCCGGGACGGCGGGCTGGCTGTTCCGGGTCGGCCGCCCGGGGCTGCTGCTGGACCACGCCGAGTCGCCCCTGGGCGAGCGGCTGCTGAGCGCCGTACTCGACGATCGCAGGGGCGGACAGCGCGACCGCGTGGTGATCGTGGGCACGGCGCGCCGGGCGGACGGCGGCGCCTTCCTGCACGGCGGGCTGCCGGCCCAGGCTCCCCCGGCGGAGTTCCGGCCCGCGGACGGCGGCCCTCCCGCCTGGTCCCGGCGCACGGGCTCACGAGCGGACGGGGCACCGCTGGCGGACGGGGTGCTGCTGCTGCGCATGCCCCTTCTCACCGGCGACCAGCTCCGCGACGAGACCCAGCGAAGACAGCAGCGCGGGGAGCCGGAGGGCGGCGCGCACCGCCGCCGTATCGATGCCGCCGTGGCCCGGCTGAGCGGCGGACGGCCGCACATGGTGATCCGGCTGGCCGCTGCTGCCGCCGCCTTCCGCATGCCGGCGGACGCCAACGACCGGGACCTCCTGGACGCCCCGCTGCGTCTGCCCGGCGGCGACCCCGAGCGGCCGGTGGCGGACGTACTGCTTCAGGATCTGGTCCTGGATCAGTTGCCGGTGCGGCTCCCGGATGTGCACCACGACCAGTGGCTCGATCTGCTCACGCATCTGTCGGTGGCGCACGACGAGGAGTGCGCCGGCGTCCTGCTCCGCCACCATCAGGCGGACCGCACCCACCACTTGACGGCACATCAGGTCTCCCAACTGCTCACCGACACCGGGTGGCCCGGCTGCGAACGGCACTTCATCGGGGACTTCGGGCTGCGCCAGCTGCTGGTGCACCGGCTGTACGGCCTGCGCCCCGACGGCGCCGCCTGGTACGCCGACCACCACCTGCTGCGGGACCACTACACGACCCGCACGGCCGACGAGGAGGCGCCGCACGGCGCGGCGTTCCGCTCGGTCACGGCGCACCGGATGAACCACCACCTGGTCTCCGGCGGCGTGGACGACGTGGTCCGCCATCTGACCGCCACGCTGCCCGGCCGCCCCCAGGAGTGGTGCGCGGAGCTGCTGGAGATCGCCCAGGCGCCGTATCCGGGCGGAGCGGACACCCGGCGGGCACGCGCCCAGGGATTGGTGCCCGTGGCCGGACCCGCGCTGCGCCGCACCGTCGACCAGCTGCTGCACGCGGTGTGGCTGTGCGAGGAGCGGACCAGATCGACCGGCAAGACGGCCGAGACCCTGTCCACGTTGCTGGAGCGACTCGTGGCCATGGACTTCGACGGCGCCGGACAACTCGACAGGACCGCCACGGAGTGGAAAGCCCTGGCGGCGAACGAGCAGCCGTTGCTGCACTGCACCTGTACCCGACGGCTCGGGCGACGGAGGTAACGGGGATGCCCAGATGGAAGAAGTTCCTCATCGCGCTGCTGGGTCTGGGACTGATCGGGGCGGCCGTCTTCACCGGTTGCCGAATCTCCCAGCAGGAGGACACCTGCGCCGACGGCGTCGAGCGGACCGGCGGCGAGTGCATCGGCCTCAACGGTGAGGGCTACGACTTCGGCAACCCCGAGATCGGCGACGTCGCCCGGGCCATCGCACGCGAGAACGAGCGGATCGACGGCCAGCCCCACGTCACGGTGGCGATGATGCTGCCGCTGCAGTCGGACAAGGCGGCGCTGCGCCGGCAGATGCGCAGCGACCTCCAGGGCGCGTACCTGGGGCAGCGGCAGGCCAACGAGGGCGAGGGAGAACCGCCGAAGATCCGTCTGGTGCTGGCCAACCCCGGGCGGAACTACGAGCAACAGGAGAAGGTCGTGGACACCCTGCTGCGGATGGCCGACTCGCCGGACGACCGGCTGCGCGCCGTCACAGGGTTCAACCTCAGCCTCGACACGACAGAAGCAGCCGTCAAGCGACTGACGGAGCACAAGATCCCGGTGCTCGCCTCCCGGATCAGCGGGGACCGGATCGCCAACGAGGACACATCGGACGGGATGGCCCGACAGCGGTTCCCCGGCCTGGCCCGGATCATCCCCACCAACCACGACGCGGCCCAGGCCCTGGCCAACTTCAACGGCGAACGGGGCCGGGAGAACCTCAAGACGGTGCTGGTCTACGACAAGCGCCCCGACAGCTACAACGAGTCGCTGGCGAAAGCGTTCAGCGGGATCGACGAGAAGGGCCCGGCCGGGCCCGCGCCGATGCCCTTCGAGTCCCCCGCGATCGACGAGGCCGGCTCGACCGGCAACCAGTTCACCCAGCTGGCCAACAACATCTGCGACTCCCGGGCCGACATCGTCTACTTCGCGGGACGCACGCTGCACCTGCGGATCTTCGCGCTCCAGCTGGCCCAGGTGGGCTGCAAGGACCGGCACTACACCATCGTCAGCGGTTCCGACGCCGCCTCGCTGCGGCAGGACATGACGGAGCAGGACTGGGCGCAGCTGCGCGGCGAGGACGGCACGGTGAAGGTGACGGTGCAGTACGCCGCCCCCGCGCACCCGGACGCCTGGAACACCGAACTGGCCCGCTGGAACAAGCAGTGGGACACGGACCACGACCGCAAGCCCACCGCCGAGGAACTCCCCCAGTACCTCACCGAGCCCAAGACCGCCCTGGACACCCTGAAGAAGCGGATCGAGACCACGCGCAGCGAGGGAACGAGCCTCGGCTCGGCCCCGGACCTGGAGGACTCCCGGACGATGCTCGTGTACGACGGCCTCGTCACCATCGGCAAGGCACTGCACCAGACGCAGAGCGGCGGTCCCGAGGCGGTGCCCGGCCTTGAGGACGTCGGGGGACAGTGGTCGCTGCTCCAGTCCCGGCACCGCGTGCAGGGCACGAGCGGCCTGATCTGCCTGACCAGCGGTGGAAACGCATACGACAAGCCGGTCGCGGTCGTCGACCTGGACCCGGGCCTGGCGGGCGCCGGCAAGCTGAGGTTCGTCGGCCTGGGCTGGCCCACCGGCCGGGAACAGCCGAAGAACTGTGTGATTCCCAGCAGTACGCCCTGACCGGCCCGGGTCCTGGAGATCTCCACCGTCGTTCCCTACGTGCTGCCGTACATCATCACCAGCCGACTCCTGGCCCGCCGGAATACGCAACTGCGCGGCCGCGACCTGGAATCCGGCGAAGAGCGCACGTCACTGGCTGCTCCGTGGACGGTAGGGCTGGAGGAGCTGGTCGACGGGTGCGTAGTCGTCGGTGAGCAGTTGGGCATCGCCGATCCAGGAGGTGAGGTCGTCGCCGCCAGTGATCTTCCAGCCGATCTGCCGGGCGTCCAGCGCCTCCTGGGTCGCGCGTAGGTCGACTGGTCGGTCGGAGGCGACGACCACCAGATTGCCGCCGTCGGAGCTGGCGGTCGGGTCGAGACCGATGTCGGCGGGAGCGCCGACGAGGGCGACGTGCTCGAAGGTCTCGCTGAGGGTGGCTACTTCGGCACGTGCGAAGGCGAGACCACCGTGATCGATGAGGTTGGCGACGTACAGGCCGCCCTCGTTGAGCACCCGCCGTACGTCTGTCAGCGCCTCCACCGTAGTGAGGTGCCACGGCACGCTGACGCCCCCGAAGGCGTCACCGACGACGAGGTCACGGCTGCCGGCGTCCAGTCGCCGCAGGCCGAGCCTGCCGTCCTCGGCACGTACGTCGATACCGGCTTGTGATCTCAGACCGAGCTGGTCGCGGTCGATGCGTACGACCCCGCTGTCGATCTCGGACACCAGGCTGCGCGTCCCGGGCCGCGTGGCGGCGAGGTAACGGGGAAACGTGAGCCCGCCGCCGCCCAGGTGGTGAGCGGCAAGTGGCTCACCTTCGGGAAAGGCAGCATCCACCACCGACGCGATGGCGCGCACATACTCGAACTTCAGGAAGGTCGGGTCGTCGATGTCGACGTAGGAGTGCCGCACGCCGTCCAGCACGAGTGTCCGGCCGCTGTCCCGGTCGGGGTCTGCGACGACCCGTGCGCAGTGGTACCTGGTCTCCGCGTCGCAGCCGCCGGGCGCGACGGTGATGGCGAGGCTGCCGGCCACGACCACGAGTGTCAGGGCAGGGGTGCCGCTCCATCCGCGCGTTCGCCACTCGACCAGCGCCGCGCCGACCACCAGCAGTGTTCCGAGGCCGATCAGGATGCCGCTGACCGGCAACCGCGATACGAGGACGAAGCCGGTGAGGACGGTGCCGACGATGGCACCGACCGTGCCGACGCCGGACAGTCGGCCGACAACCGTTCCGGTCTCGGCGAGGCTGGTCAGACGCAGCTTGGTCACGATCGGCGTCACCGCGGAGAGCAGCGCGCCCGGCACCAGGATGGTCAGCGACGCGATGAACAAGAGAATCGGTGGTGCCCACTCCCCAGTGGTGCGCAGCACGGCAGGGGTGAGCGCCACGACCGCTCCTGACACGCCGAGCGAGGGGCCGATGAGCCTGCGTGGATTGACCTGGTCGGCGAGACGCCCACCCAGCCAGGAGCCGGCTGCGATCGCGGTGAGGGCGATGCCGATCACCATGGTGCTGGTCTCGAGGGTGAGGCCGAGGTAGGGGGCCAGCAGCCGCAGAGCGACGATCTCGACCACCAGGACTGCGGCCGAGGACCCGAACACAAGCACGGCAGCGGCCCGGGGACCCAGTCCGTGGTGGTGTTGCGTGCCGTCGGCGGCGGGCGACGAAGACGATCTGGTCACGGGCAACATCCTTGCATGCAAGCCGGGTTCGGCCGAGTGGCTGGAGCAGTACACCGGCCGGGCACGACCCCGCCCCTGTCGCACGACCGGCGTTTCGTCAGGGAGCGGTGAGTACGGAGATCGTCTCCACCACGAGGTCCTCGGATGTGACGTCGACGTCGACGTGGGCGTGCAGGTCGCCGCCGATGTCGAGGGATGCGGCTCCGTGCACGACCGACCAGAGCGAGCCGGCGAGTGCGCGGGCGTCCTTGGTCCGCAGCGCCCGGTCGAATCTGGCGGCGTCGACCGCCTCGAGCAGGACAGCGAAAGCGACCTCGGCAGCGCGGCCGAGGCCAGGATGGCCGACCCGCTGGACCTCGGCGCCGAACAACACACGGTAGAAGTCGGGGGTGTCGAGCGCCCGGCGCAGGTAAGCGCCCCCCGACTCGACGACGTGGTCGCGGCCGTTGTGGCCGCCCACAGCGGGCAAGAGGCCGTCCCGCAGACGCTGGAAGCCGAGTTCGGCCACCGTCGCCACCAGTTCCGACCTGTCGGCGACGTGACGGTAGGGCGCGGCCGTGCTCACCCCGGCGCGCCGCGCGACCTCGGGGAGCGGCGTCGGTCAGCGCCCGTTCGCAGGTCGCCATGGTGATACGAGGCCGATTTCCCGGCCCCGGGCCGGTCGGCGGATGAAGAGCGAACGGTGAGTGGCGAACAACCCCCGAACGAGGCCCTGCCGTTCGGATCAGCCGGCATAACGGCGCGGATGGAGCACCGAGGGCAGTGGCGCCGGATGCGGCAGCTGTGGGTGGCGGTCCCGTCGCCGTGCCGGTTTCATCGGGACAAGGGGCCGGACAGCTCCTCCGTGGCCCACCTACCGCTTCGACGCCACTGTGTCAGTCCCTGCCTCTACCGTTTGCCCATGACTCCTGAGACGTGGAACCGGTTAGGTCCCTTCCGTGACGAGGCGATCGCGCGGGGCATACCAGCCGAGGACGTGGAGCGGTGGCTGGCCACCGCCCGTCCCTGCGCGACGCTGACGCAGGACGGGGACGGGCCGGTCGTGGGCCAATTCGGCGGTCCGCTCCTGCTGCCGGCCGATGCCCCGGACCCCGCCCACCCCTTCGTCGCCTCCATCGACCTAGCGGCCCTGCCCTCCGACGCGACGGACCTGCCCCTGCCTCCCGACGGCCACCTGCTGCTCTTCGCCTTCCCCGAGACCGCCGACTATGACGAACCCATGGGCAGTGTGGTGTACGTCCCCGTGGGCACTGCCGTGACGGAACGGGACAGGCACGCTTGGAACTCCTCCGAATTCCAGGACTACGAGGCGATGTTCAAGGCGTTCCCGCAGGGTCCGCTGCGGGCGACGACCAATGTGTCGCTGCCCTGCCACGAGGCGGTCGAACTCCCCGGGAGAGCGGGGAGCGGGCCGCTTTCCGGGCATCCCCGCTCGGAGGAACTCGTCGAGGTCTGGGAGAGCACCCATGACGACATCGCCCCCGAGGGGCCGCTGCAGATCGGGGGATACGCCGATGAGGAGGCCGTCTACTACGACCCGGTCGCCGTTGCCGTGTCCACGGCCGTGAGAGCGGCGGAAACGGGCCGGTGGGACGGACCGGTTTCGGACGACGTCTCGGACTGGGTGCTCCTGGCGGACTGGCATGCCGGCATGGACGTGCAGGGCTGGGAGAGCGCCACCGTTCATTGGGTGATCCAACGCGAGGACCTGGCCGCGCGGCGCTTCGACCGTGCGTTCACTTCGGTCTACTGGAACCCCTGACCTGTTCCTGGGCAATTTCTTCGGGGCAGTCGGACGTAGGTCCGGATGTGTCGTCGGCTGAGGCGCAGTGAGCGCGGATTCAGCACAGGCCAGGTCCTCGTCGGCATCGGCCTGGGCCATCAGCACGCGGCCTGGGCCCGAACAGAACGGCTCCGGTCGGCGAACCGGACGACCACGCAAGCCGCCGCTCGCGCGGCGGGCTGCCGAGTAGCCGGGCGTGCCCGCACGACGGTCGGGCCGGTCGCTCGCCCTCGGATCGCCGGCGGCAGACCCACCTGGCAGGTCTCGCCGGGCGATCTTGGCGCAGGTCTTGCAGGATGGTCCCGGTTGCCCGGCCACGGAGGCTGCTGAGGGCAGCCGCTTCCCCTGCGCGGCGGACCGCCGCCCCATCGTTCACTCAGGAGCCCGCATGGCAGTTGTGGCGGAGGAACTGGAACCGGCACTGGAGGACGCACGCCAGGCTCACACGGCGGTCCTGGACCGGCTCCGGGCGGATGCGGCGGTCACGCCACCGGGTCCGTACCGGCAGATGCTGGAAGGCCAGGCGGCGCAGGTGCAGGTCGGTCTCCAGCGCATCCAGCACCGGGTTGACGATCTGCGGCCCCGGGGGATTCTCGGCAACGCAGCCGACGTGACGCGGTTCGTCTCGCATGGTGCGATGCGCACGGTCATGCTGCCGCTGACGATCGGGACGGGGATCGTGCGGCGCGTGCTGCCCGGCGGCGGCCCGGCCGATGCGCGGCAGCTGCTGAGGAACGCGGAGGACGAGTACGCCGCTGCGGCACGGGCGCTGGCCGCCTGCCGGGCCGGAGAGGTCCTCGCCGAGCAGGTGGACGACGAGGGCACCGCCGAGTTGCTCGGCTCGCTGCGCCGCCAGGACGAGGAACTGCTGCAGGCGCTGGAGGACAGCCTCGCCGAACAGGCACGGGCCGTCGTGGCATCCGCCAACGGTTCCGGCCCACCCGAGAACCAGCAGGGCGGTGTGGCCGACGCGGCCGGCCGGACCATGCGGACCGCTGTCGATCGGGCACGTCATGTCGCTCGCAGCGGCGTCCGATACGCCAGAGGCGGCGACTCCGGGGAGACGCTACGGGGTGTGCCCGAGCCCGGCCCCATGGCCGAGGAGGTCCTGGGGGCGGTCAGACGGGAGGAGGACCTGCCGATTCCCGGGTTCAGCCAGCTCAGCACCGAGCAGATCCAGCGCCGGCTGCGCTCGCTGTCCCAGTTGGACCTGACGGTGATCGAGGGCTACGAGCGCGCCCATGCGCGCCGCAGGAGAGTCCTGGACGCCATCGAACAGCTGCGCGGAGCCGAGCCGTGGACCGGCTATGACGCCATGAACACGGGCGATGTCGTCGCGAGCCTTCAGGACGCTCCCACCGACCAGGCCCGTCAGGTTCTGGAGCACGAACAGCGTCATCGCCGGCGCCAGGAGGTCATCTCCGCCGCGAAGGCACGCGTCTCCGGCTGACGAGGAACCGTCCCGGACCTGGTGCAGCGGGGCGACGCCTATGCGGTAGGAGCCGCCTAGGGTGGAGTTGTGGGCGACGGCGTGGTGACGCTGTTCCTGTGCGGGGACGTGATGCTCGGGCGCGGCGTCGATCAGATTCTCCCCAACCCCGGTGCCCCGGTGTTGCGGGAGGGCTACGTCGTGGACGCCCGGTCCTACGTCCGGATGGCGGAGGCGGCCGGCGGCCCGATTCCGGCTCCGGTCGATCCGTCCTGGCCGTGGGGTGAGGCGCTGCGGCTGCTGGAGGAGGCCGACCCGGACGTCCGGATCGTGAATCTGGAGACGTCCGTCACCTGCGCGGACGCGTTCGCGCCGGGCAAGGAGGTCCACTACCGCATGCACCCCGACAACCTGCCCGCCCTCACGGTTGCCCGGCCGGACGTCTGCGTCCTGGCCAACAACCACGTGCTGGACTTCGGCCGCGGGGGCCTGGACGAAACGCTCGGCTCGCTGGACCGTGCGGGTCTGCGGACGGCGGGCGCGGGCCGGAACACGAACGAGGCGCACGCACCCGCGGCGGTCCCGCTCTCCTCGGGTGGCCGTGTCCTCGTCTTCGCCCTCGGGGCGCGTTCCAGCGGCATCCCGTCCGACTGGGCGGCGACCGCGGACCGCTCCGGCGTCGCCTACGTCCCCGACCTGTCGGCCTCCGCCGCCGACGCGGTGGTCCGGCACGTGGGCGCGACCAAGCGTGCGGGCGACCTCGTGGTGGTCTCCGTGCACTGGGGTTCCAACTGGGGTTACGTCGTCCCCCGCGACCAGATCCGTTTCGCGCACGCCCTGGTGGACGGTGGTGTCGACATCGTCCATGGACACTCCTCGCACCACCCGCGCCCCGTCGAGGTGTACCGGGAACGGCTGATCCTGCACGGCTGCGGCGACTTCATCGACGACTACGAGGGCATCTCCGGCTACGAGGACTACCGCGACGACCTCCGGATCGCCTACCTCGCCACGGTGGCGGCGGGCACGGGACGGCTCACCGGCCTGCGCATGGTCCCCCTACGCGCCCGCCGCATGCGGCTGGAGTCCGCGCCCACCGAGGACCGCACCTGGCTCCGCACCACCCTTGCCCGCATCAGCCGTGGCGTGCGCATCACCCCGGAGACCGACGGCACCCTGTCGGCGGAAACCGGACCATGACCCCAGCCCGCCCGCTGACCCTGCTCGGCGTGTGCGCGAGGAACCCGCCGCGCTTCGCACCGGCGGGCCGGCTCCGGGATCACGTAACAGAGTGCCGCTCGGGTCGGCCGCCCTTGTCCAGGAACCGTCGCAGCCGGGTGTGCGGCCAGGCGTTGATCACGTCCTCCTTGGTGAGCCAGCCGCGCTGGGCCGTGCCCACGCCGTATCGCATATGGGCCAGGTGGAGGGTGGAGTGGGCGTCGCTGTCGATCGCGAACTTCACGCCGTGCCGCCGGGCCCGCAGGATGTCCTCGTCACGCAGGTCGAGCCGGTCCGGATGGGCGTTGACTTCCAGGGCCGTGCCGGTGCGGGCGCAGGCGGCGAAGATCTCGTCGAGGTCGGCGTCGATGGCGGGCCGCTTGCCGAGGATGCGGGTGGTGGGGTGACCGATGATGTTGACATACGGGTTCTCGCAGGCCCGGACGATCCGCCGGGTCAGCGTGCCGCGGTTCTGGTTGAAGTGCGAGTGCACCGAAGCCACGCACAGGTCGAAGCCCGCCAGGAAGCCGTCCGGCCAGTCCACGCCGCCGTCGGGAGCGATGTTCAGCTCCACACCGTGCAGCAACTGCATGCCGCCCCCCTTGCCGTACGCACCGTCGAGCTGCCGTACCTGATCGCGCTGGGCCAGCATCCGCTCGTCGGTCATGCGTTGCATGTACAGGTCCGGCCCGTGGTCGGTGATCGCGTAGTAGTCGTAGCCGCGCTCCGCCGCAGAGCGGACCATCTCCTCCAGCGGGGCGAGGCCGTCGGTGAGGTCGGTGTGGGTGTGCAGGTCGTCCCGGATGTCGGACTCCGTGACCGGGTCGGGCAGTTCACCGCGCTGCCCGGCCTCGATCTCGCCACGGTCCTCGCGCAGCGTGGGCTCGATCCACGGCAGGCCGAGCCGGGCGTACACGTCCTCCTCCGTCGCGGAGACGATCTTCTCGCCGCTCTCGGCGTCGAACAGCCCGTATTCGGAGAGTTTCAGTCCCTGATGCACGGCGATCTCACGGATGCGGATGTTGTGGGCCTTGGAGCCGGTGAAGTAGAGCAGGGCGGCGCCCCAGGAGTCTGGCGGCACGACGCGCAGGTCGATCGCCAGCCCCTTGCCGGTGCGGACCGACGTCTTCTTCGCGCCGTGGGCGATGACTTCCGTGACGTCCGGCAGCTCGGTGAACGCCCGCATGACGGGCATCGGCTTCGTCGCCGCGACGAGGACGTCGATGTCACCGATCGTCTCCCGCAAGCGGCGCAGCGACCCGGCGTATGCGCACCGCAGACAACCGGTCACCCGGGACAGCCCGGCGACGGTCTCCTCGGCGAGGTCGAGGGCCACGTCGAGCAGGACACGGTCCCCGGAGGACTGCAGGAGCTCGATGCCGTGGAGGATCTTCTCCTCCGTCCTGGGGCCGAAGCCCTTCAGGTCGCGCAGCCGCTCCGCCTGGATCGCGTCGGCCAGTTCCTCGACGGAGGAGATCCCCAGCTCCTCGTGGAGCGCCAAAGCCTTCTTCGGACCGAGCGTGGGGATGGCCGTCAGCTGCCGGACCCCGGCGGGGATCTTCGCCCGCAGATCCGCGACGGCGGACACACTGCCGTCGCGGAAGTACTCGACGACCTTCTCGGCGATCGACTTGCCGACACCCGGGATCCGCTGCAGGCCCTTCACGTCGAGCGTCCCGACATCGGCGTGGTGACCGCCGATCGCGCGGGCAGCCTTCTCGTAGACACGCGCCTTGAACGCGTCCCCGCCGGTGATCGAGATCAGGTCCGCATACTCCTGGAACAGTGCGGCGACCTCGTCATTGGACCGAGCCACACCTCCAGGGTAGGCACGGAGCCACCGGTCAAACCCGGCCGGACCGGTTCCATGGCCATCGAGGTCCCGGTTGCTCGGCCCGCCTGCTCAGGCTTCTCGTCCGGCGCCGGCCTCTCTGTGCATGCCCATGCACAGAGCCCATACGACGAAGACGTTCACGGCGACCAACGTCAGGGCCCATAGGGGGTAATGCGGCACCCACAGGAAGTTGGCGATCGCGCCGAGCCCTGCCACCGCCACACCGAAGAAGCGCGCCCACAGCGCTCCACTGAGCACGGCGCCCCCCGCAAGGACGATGACGACGCCCAGAACGAGGTGCACCCAGCCCCAGCCCGCCAGACTGAACTCGAACACGTAATTGCGCGTCGCGACGAACAGGTCGTCCTCGGCGATGGCCGTGATTCCTTCGAAGACCGCCATCACCCCGCCGAAGATCATCAATGCTGCCGCGAAGACGGTGGTACCCGACGTGGGCGCATGCCACGGGCGCGGATCGGCATGCGCCGTACTGGATTGAACGGCGTCTCTGGCCATGTCGGACTCCTTGGCGGGCAGGGCCAGCCTGTCGGCCGAACTCCCGAGCAACGTGATCCCTCTCAGCGTGGCACGACGGCACTCCGTCGGCACTCCGAGCTGTGGATGGCGCCGGCCGGGCCGTTTCGGGGCCGCCGGTGGGCGCTCAATCACATCCAGGAGTTCGCCGACATCGCGTCGACCGAGTACGCCAGACCCGCAACCGTACGTGCGTCACCTGCCGTCCCACCTCGGGAGCCCGGATGATCGCCGGGCGTGCACTTCCGAGTGGAGGACAGATGACGGACAGTGCCGTCGGCACCCCACGTGCCGCCGACCGGCATCGGCCCAACGACCGTGGCGGCCGACGCGGCCGACGCGGCCGGACGTTCGGGCTGCTGGGCTGTGGCGTCGTGCTCGCCGGACCGTTCGCTCTGCTCGTCGTACGGCTGACGGGGCTGGACGCGGGAACTCAGCTCGCCGTGCCCATGGTGCTCTTCCCCTACGCGGCCGTACTCAGCGTGCTCGTGCTCAGCGTCATGCTCGCCGTTCCCGCTCTCCGCTCGCGATGGGTGGTGACTGCCGCTGCACTACTCACGGCAGCTCAAGTCGCGCTGCTGGTACCGCGCTTCATACCGGACCAGCAGCATGTCCCCGCCCAGTCAGCCAAGTTGCGCGTGGCCAGCCTCAACGCCGACCTCGGCGGAGTGGATCCGCGGGCCCTGGTGCGGCTCGTCCGGGCCGAGCGGATCGACGTCCTGGCCGTGCAACAGCTGCCCTCCGCCGGCGTTGCCGCGCTCGCCAAGGCCGGTCTGAGTACGTTGCTGCCGTACGACGAACTCCACCCGGAGTACGACTCCTCGATCTACTCGCGGATCCCGCTGACCGACGGCGGCACGCTGCACGCGGACACCGCCTGGCCGCAGACCACCGCCGACGTGAGAGTCGGCGGACGCACCGTACGGCTGGTGGCCGTCCACACCTACTACCCGCTCGGGGACGCGAAGCGCTGGACACAGGACATGACCGCCCTCACCTCCGTCGCCCGGCGCAGCGGCCCGGACACCGTCTTCCTGGGCGACTTCAACGCCTCCCTCGACCACGCGCCCATGCGCAAGCTGCTCGCGTCGGGCCTCATCGACACCCACGCCGAACTCGGTCGCGGATGGGCCCGCACCTGGCCTGTCGGCATGCCGCTCATACCGCCACTGGTCCAGATCGACCACGTGCTGCACGGCTCCGGCCTGGCGGGCGTCTCCGTCGGCGAACGGACCGTGCCGGGCACGGATCACCGCGCGGTCGTCGCCGTGCTGGCCCTGCTCCCGACGAAGGAGCGTGCTGACCAACTCGTCGGCGAGTGAGCCGACGTCGTCAACGCAGACCGTTGACCAGAGCGAACGCATCCACGGTCTTGGGGTGCGTCTTGCCCAGTCGGGTGTGCAGGATCTGTGCGCCCCGGCGCGCGAGGTCCGCTGCGGACGGGTCGTTCAACCTGTGCACGACTCGGGCCTTGAACAGCAGGACGTACCCGATGTACAGGTGGTCCGGCGCGTATCGGGCCTCGCGGATCTGCAGCGCCCGCGAGATCAGCGGCGCGGCCGTGGCGTAGTCTCCGAGGTCGACGTGGACGTTCGCCAGTGCGATCAGGTCGAAGCTCACGAACGGGTCGTCCGGCCCATACGCCGTCTCGTCGATCTGTAGCGCCCGCTCGGCCAGGGGCTGTGCCGCCCTGTGTTCGCCGAGAATGCACAGTAGCCGCGCGAGCGTGGCCAGGTCCGTCGCGATGGCGGGACTGTCCGCCGGCAGGCAGGACTCGTGCAGGCGCAGCGCGCGTTCCGCCAGTGGGCGTGCCGTCTCCGGCGCGTTGAGGTCTTTGTGGATCTGGGCCAGGGTGATCAGGTCGAAGCCGGCCTCCGCATCCCGGCCCTCGAGCGACTCGTCGATCGCGAGGGCACGTTCACACAGGGGCAGCGCCACCGAGCAGTCCCCGATCTGGATGAGGAACTCCGACGCCAGCCTCAGCAGCACCGCCGTCTCCGCAGCGCACTCGGCCGGTGGATCGTCCTTGGTCACCGCAATGACGTGCGGGAGCAACTCCTGCCACCGCGGCCGCGCGTCCGGGTCGCCGTGGATGTCGTGCGGCACAGCCGCGAGCAGCGCACGACACAGCTGGACCCGAGCGCCAGTGCGCACCTCGTCCGGCATCGGGGCCCGGATGGCGGCCTGAACCAGCCGGTGCAGCACCAGGGACGCGTTCTCGCGTCTCGCGAGGCCCAGACCAGCCAGGGCGCCGACCGTCGTGTCCCACACCAGCGCGTCGGCTGCCGCTCCGTTCAGCGTTTCGGGGCTGCCGGTGAACAGGTCCAGCGGGATCGGCTCCGGGGCGAGCAGGGCACACAGCTCCAGCAGCCGCACCGCCTGGGGCTGGTCCGTGTTCAGCCGTTCCACGCTGAGGCTCCACAGGCTCGCGACCACCACCTCCTCCGCCTCCGGCCGGTCGGTCAGCTCGCCCCGCGCGATCATTTCCTCCAGCCGCGACGTCAGCAGAGTCAGGTACTCCTCGGGCGCCGCGTGGTTGTAGCCCATGTACCCGGCCGCCTGCTCCAACGCCAGGGGCAGGTCCCCCAGTTGCTCGGCGATCCGGTCCGCCACCGCCTCGGTCATTCCGGGCACCCGCCGGACCAGCAGCTTCACCGACTCCTGCCTGGTGAACACGTCCAGGTCGATGACGCCGGCTCTGCCCGACCAACCGCTCACCCTGGTCGTGACGATGACATGGCCGTTGCTCGCCAGGCCACCCGACGGCAGCGCGTGCGTGAGCGTGCCCGGTTTCTCCCCGTTGTCGAAGATGATCAGCCATGGCCTGTGGTCCAGCAGCTTGCCGTACACCCGTGGGATGGCCTGGTCGGAGCTGACCTCCGTCAACCCCAACTGCCCGGCCAGCGATACGAAGTGCGACGCCACCAGATCGGAGTCCTCGGCGCCCACGAACGCGACGAACCGGTACTTCGACAGGTAGCGGTAGGCGTACTCGATCGCGAGTTGGGTCTTGCCGACGCCACCGAGCCCCTGCACAGCCACCATCGCGACCCCGTTCCGCGAGGTGAGGCACTGCCGCACCTCCCGCAACGTGGCGTCGCGGCCGGTGAAGTTGGTGTTGCGCGGCGGCAGCCGGTAGGCCGGGGGCGCGAGCCGGTCCTGCGCACGGTCGCGCCGCGGCACCTGCCACACCCCGATGAGGACACCGTTGGCGAATTCGGCGGTGGTCGCCAAATGACCTTGTGGCAGCGGGATGATGGCCGGAACGGCGTGGGGGCGCGAGCGTGAGGTGATCGAGGTGTCGCTGCGTCCACGTCTGCCAGGTGAGGTTCCGGCCCAAACCGCTGAGGTGGCCCGGCTGGCGTTCCCGAAGGGCTGTCTGTGCATGCAGATCCGGGAAGTGATCGGGCCGCTCTTCACCGACAAAGACTTCGTGGATCTGTTTCCGCAGCGTGGTCAACCCGCACGGCCACCCCATCAGTTGGCGATCGTGTCGGTGCTGCAGTTCGTGGAGGGCCTGTCGGACCGCCAGGCGGCCGCTGCCCTGCGCGGCCGCATCGACTGGAAGTTTCTCCTGGGGCTGGAGTTAACCGATCCTGGGTTCGATCATTCCGTGCTGAGCGAGTTCAGGGACCGTCTGGTGGCTGACCGGGCGCCACGGCGTGTGCTGGACCTGGTCCTGGACCGGCTGCGAGAGGCGGACCTGTTGGTGCGGCCAGGTGGCCAGCGCACCGATTCCACGCATGTCCTGGCTGCGGTGCGCCGGCTGAACCGGCTGGAGAACACCGCGGAACACTTGCGCGCCGCGCTGAACGCACTGGCCGCCGCGGCCCCCGAGTGGCTGCTGGAGACAGCGTCGGCGGACTGGTTCGACCGCTACCAGCGGCGCATCGAGGACTACCGGCTGCCGCGCGGCGAGGGTCCGCGCACGCAGTACATGGAGCAGGCCGGCCAGGACGGCATGCGGCTGCTGACCGCGGTATTCGCTCCCGGCGCCCCGTCATGGCTGCGGCAGATTCCGGCCGTTGAGGCGCTTCGCCGGTGTTGGATCCAGGAGTACGTCATCGCACAGGACCGGGTGCGGATGCGCGATCCGAAGGACATGCCGCCGTCCCGCGACCGCATCGAGTCCCCCTACGACGGCGAGGCCCGTTACTGCATCAAGAACGCCACCGAGTGGAGCGGCTACAAGGTCCATCTGACCGAAACCTGCGACCCGGACTATCCGCACCTCATCACGCATGTCGCCACCACCGAGGCGACCGTTACCGACGTCGAGATGACCGAGACAATCCACGTCACTCTCGATCAGGCCGGGCTCCTGGCCGGCGAGCATTTTGTCGACCGGGGCTATGTCAACGCCAAACTGCTGGCCACCAGCGTCCCCAGCCACGGCATCGAACTGACTGGCCCGATCCGCCACGACATCACCTGGCAGGGCAAGGCCGGCGACGGGTTTGCCATCGACGGCTTCCTCATCGACTGGGACGCCCACACCGCCGTCTGCCCGCAAGGACACCGCAGCGTCCGCTGGAAACCCCACCAACAGCGGTCCGGCTACTGGCAGTCCGACGTGTTCTTCGACCGCCAGGACTGCGCCGCCTGCCCAGTACGCTCGAAATGCACCCGCTCGGCCACCGAGCCACGCAAACTTTCCCTGGCCCCACGCGCAGAACACGACGCGATCCGTGCCAGGCGACAGCTGCAGGAAACCAAGCAGTGGCGACAGCACTACGCCACCCGCGCCGGCGTCGAAGGCACCATCGCCCAAGGGCTACGCCGCTGCGGCCTGCGCAAAAGCCGCTACACCGGCCTTGACAAGACCTGCCTGCAGCACGTGCTCACCGCCGCCGCCCTCAACCTCATCCGCACCGATGCCTGGCTGACCGGGACCCCACTCGCCAGCACCCGCACCTCCCGCTTCAGCCGTCTGAGCCCCGCATAGACACCGTCGAATTCGCCAACGGTGTCCGATGAGGGAGATGGGTATCAGGATGAGGAGCACCACCCACGGGTGGACACGCACGTAGTCGAGCGGCCCCGGCCAACGACTCTGCCCAGACGCCGCGTTGAAGGCGAGACTGCCGACGAACAGTACGAGCAAACCGGCCACCGCGCTGGCCAGCGTTCGCCACATGGTTCCCTCTTCGGTAAGACGGCGACCGCAACAAACAACAGTCGGCGCGATCTTATCCCAGGAGCCGCACCGCCCAAGGGGAATCGACCAGCGTCAGCGGACCGTCAGCACGGGACGGGGACCGGAACATCATGCGAAAGACGGCCACCGATCGGCGGCCCACTCGAGCCAACCCGGCCACCCAGGAGGCGGATCGCCCATCTCGTGCGCCCCGAGTTCCCTGGCGTCGGGCTCCTCGAACAGCGTCCTCCAGTGCGAGTTGGGTCTCATGGTCCACCGGTACGTACACGCGAACAGCGGGATCATCCACTCATCAGGCGTCAGCCGCAGCGCACTGTGCTCCTTGGCCAGTTGCCGAGCCCTGGTGGTCCTTCCGGCCCCTGGTAGGCCGACTGTCAGGAACAACGTGGTCACACCCGGATCGTTCAGGGAAACCACGGGAGGACAACTGCTTTCTCTGGCTGTCGCTGCTTTCGCCACCCGCTGAACCCCGCTCGCGCCGCGGCCGGCCCCGGCCGTGTTCCGTACTGGATCAGGCGGCGCGACCGGCCTTCAGGAAGGCCGCAGTGTCGACGACGCGGCGGGCCTGGTAGCGGGCCGCCTGCAGGGCCACTTCGCCGGGTGGGCCGTCGCCGGCCACGTGGGAGGTGCCGTAGGGGTTGCCTGACTGGAACTGGATGGGGTCGGTGTAGCCGGGGGGCACGATGATGCCGCCCCAGTGGTGGAACGTGTTCGCCAGCGCCAGGAGGGTGGATTCCTGCCCTCCGTGGGCGGTGTTGGAGGCGGTGAAGGCCGAGTAGACCTTGTCCGCGAGCTTGCCCTGGAACCACAGCGGGCCGGTGGTGTCGATGAACGCCCTGAGCTGGCCGGCCGGGTTGCCGAAGCGGGTGGGCGTGCCGAACAGCACCGCGTCGGCCCATTCCAGGTCGTCGTGGCCCGCCTCGGCGACGTCGGCGGTGTCCGCGAGGTGTCGGGCCCACTCCGGCCTGGCGCTGACTGCCTCCGGTGGGGCCGTTTCGGCGACCTTGCGCAGTCGCACGAGGGCGCCGGCCTTCTCCGCGCCCTCGGCGGCGGCTTGCGCCAAGGTATGGATGGTGCCGGTGGAGCTGTAGTAGATGATCGCGACGTTGACGGGTTCCATGATCGGTTTCCTTCCTGTCGGGTCTGATGGGTACGACGAGACAGCCCTGCGGGATGTGAGGCGACGTGCCGGCCTCACACTTCGATGCGTCGGCTCGTCGTAGAGGGTGAAGCACAGCGTCCAAGGGAGGCGGTGACACCATGACCAAACCGTCCGAGCCGGGACATGGCCGGCCCGATCCGGATCTGAGCGCGATCGTGAGCGAGCGGCGTCAGCTGACCAACCTCGCGTACCGGCTGCTGGGCTCCCTGGCCGATGCCGAGGATGTCGTGCAGGAGACCTACGCCCGCTGGTACGCCATGTCCTCACGGCAGCGGGAGGCCATCGACTCCCCCGGCGCCTGGCTGACGACCGTCGCCGGCCGTGTCTGCCTCGACCTGCTCGGCTCGGCGCGGGCCAGGCGCGAGCGTTACGTGGGCGAATGGATCCCGGAGCCGCTGCCCGACCGTACGGAGTGGATCGGCGGGCGGCCGGACGTCGGCGTCGTGGACCCCGCCGACCGGGTCACCCTCGACGAGTCGGTCAACATGGCCTTCCTCGTCGTACTCGAGTCCATGACCCCGGCCGAACGTGTCGCCTTCGTCCTGCACGACGTGTTCCGCTACCCCTTCGCCGAGGTGGCCGAGATCGTCGGCCGGACCCCGGCGGCCTGCCGCCAGCTGGCCTCCTCGGCCCGCCGACGCATTCGCGCGTCGCAGCCTCACGCGACTCCGGCAGCCCAGCGCGCCGACCTCGTCAGAGCCTTCAAGCAGGCCTGGGAAGCCAAGGACATCGACGCCCTCATCGGTCTGCTGGCCCCCGACGTCACGGCGACCGGTGACGGCGGCGGACTCGTCACAGCCGCGCTCCACCCGGTCGAAGGTGCCGAGCACGTCGCACGCTTCTTCGCTGACCGGCCCGTTGCGGCGCCCGGCCTCACGCTGGTGGAACGTACGGTCAACGGCCAGCCGGGGCTGGTGGCTCGACGGGGCGGCGTCACCGTATCGGTGATGGCGTTCGACGTCACGGGCGACCGGATCCATCGCATCTGGGCCGTCCTCAATCCCAACAAGCTCCGCTCGTGGGCGCTCACCACCAACCACCTCGCCTCCGACACGCCTCCATGCGCAGGCCGACACGCCTTCGGATGACATGTCGGAGGCCGTGAGGTCGGAGCTCATATCCAGGTCTCGAGCCACATTCTGGTGTGCCAACTGGGATACGGAATCGTCTGACCCGTGTAGACGGGGAAGAAGTAGATGAAGTTCCAGGTGATGAGCAGCACCAGCGCGCCTGCGGCCACCGCACCGCGTTTGCGGCGTCTTTCCTGCGTGCCCGGCGGGCCCAGCACCGCGCCCAGCATCATCGCCACGGCCAGACACAGGTACGGCACGAAGACGACGGCGTAGAAGGAGAAGACCGTGCGGTCCTGGTAGAGGAACCAGGGCAGGTAACCGGCGCCCGCGGCGCACAGGACGGCGCCGGCGCGCCAGTCGCGGCGCAGCGCCCACCGATAGAGCAGATACACCAGGGCGCAGCAGGCCGACCACCACAGGAGCGGTGTGCCCAGGGCCAGGACGGTCTGTGAGCAGTCGGCAGTCGTGTGGCAGCCGTCGGACCCGGGTTTCGGCGATTCGTAGTGGAACAGCACAGGACGGCCCAGGACCAGCCAACTCCAGGGGTTGGACTCGTACTTGTGCGGAGTGTGCAGCCCCACGTTGAACTGGAAGACGCCGTACTCGTAGTGCCACAGGCTGCGGAGCGGGGCCGGGATCCACGACCAGGTGCCGCCGCGGCCGTCCGCCCAGTGTCGTCCGTAGCCGTTGTCGGACAGGAACCAGCCGGTCCAGGTCGCCAGATACGTCACGACAGCGACC
Organism: Streptomyces sp. NBC_01352; assembly: GCF_036237295.1. NCBI lineage: Bacteria > Bacillati > Actinomycetota > Actinomycetes > Kitasatosporales > Streptomycetaceae > Streptomyces > Streptomyces sp. NBC_01352. Next base: position 10,644,008 of record NZ_CP108354.1, on the reverse strand, counting down.
GGGACCAAAGACATCACCGACCAGCCGAGGTCCTTGCGCAGCACCGCCCGATAGGGGCGGCGCGCCCCGGCCACGCGGCGGGCGCCGACGTCCCACAACAGGGTGAGGATCACGAAGAAGGCGAGGAAGTACAGGCCGTTCCATTTGGTCGAGGCCGCCAGTCCCAGCAAGAGGCCGGCGGCTAGCCGCCAGGGACGCAGTCCAGTCCCGGCATGGTCACCGGTGTGCGCGTCCGGACGGCCGTCCGCGTCAGCCGGGAGGGCTGCCGCGAGCCGGGTCCGCGCCTGGTCGCGGTCGATGAGCAGGCAGCCGAACGCCGCCAGTACGAAGAACATGACGACGAGGTCGAGCAGAGCGGTGCGGCTCATCACGTAGTGCAGCCCGTCCACGGCCATCAGGGCGCCGGCCAGGCAGCCCAGCAGTGTCGAGCGGAACAGGCGGCGTCCTATGCGGCACAGCATCAGCACCGACAGCGTGCCCAGCACCGCCGTCATGAAGCGCCAGCCGAAGGGGGTGAGGCCGAACATCCACTCGCCGAGGGCGATCACCCACTTGCCCGTCGGCGGGTGCGCGACGAAGGCCCCGGTGTCGGAGAGCGGGATCACCTGAGGGTCGGTCAGGATCTGCGGGTCGGCGATCTTACGGTCCGGCCAGCTGCTCTCGTAGCCGAGCCGCAGCAAGGACCAGGCGTCCTTGGCGTAGTACGTCTCGTCGAAGACGAGGTCGTGCGGCCGGCCCAGACGCCACACGCGCAGCAGCCCGGCAAGGAGCGCCACCAGCAGCGGCCCGCCCCACCCCGGCCGGCGCGCCGGCCGGCCCGACGCCGCCGGGGACAGCCCCAGCGTGCGCCACACACGTGACCCGGTTTCGGGAAAGGGCACCACCAGGCGGTCGCGCACGGACGTACGCGGACGCTCCACATAGCCGAACAGGCGAAGCCGCCGCTCCCAGGAGGTCGGCCCGCGATTCGCCGCCTTCCGCGGTACGTCGGCAATGGCCGGCGCGTTCTCACGGATCACGTGGTCAGCTTTCAACTCGTCGAGAGCAGGACAAGCGGGGATCAGCTGCCCGGCGGTCGGGGGTAGTCACGCCGACTCAAGCAGCCCCGACCCATCGAGGACCGCTTGACCGGCCAAGGCGCTTACCTGGTGGTTGAGGTCCGTGAGGGCATCGGGACCGGCTCTGGCGTTGAGGGGCGGTACGGCATCGGCACCGGCCTGGTGGTCGACGTGCAGGTCGGCATCGGCACCTCCTTGGCAGTGGAGGCGGGTCGGACCGTCGACGGCATAGGCACCGGCTTGGTAGTCGACGTGCAGCTCGGCATCGGCACCCCCTTGGCAGTGGAGGCGGAGCGGGCCGTCGACGGCACCGGGGCCGACTCGGCGGAGGCGACGGGGCGATGCTGAGGGTCGGCAGACCCACCCTGGGCGAATGAGCTCGGCATGACCATGAGTCCGACGCCGAGTCCGGCAACGGTCAGCACGGATCCGGTGGCCATCCAGGCCGTCCGGGCCCGCTGCCGGGCGCGAACACCGGCTTGCAGCCGGTCTCGGTGCCGGTCCTCATAGGGCGTGTCCTTGTGGCTGTCACGCATCATGCGTGCCAGGTCCTGCTCGAAGTGATCCATGGCTCCTTCTTCACTCCACCGGCTCGACTGCCTCGGCCAGAAGCTGCCGCAACCGTGCGACGCCGCGTGCCGTGAGGGAACGGGCGGTGCCCACCGGACACCCCAGCACCTCCGCGACGTGGCGCTCGGGCAGATCCTGGTAGTAGCGCAGCACCACCGCGGCCCGCTGCCGCGCCGGCAGCAGCGCCAACATGGCCTCCAACCGGGTCCGTTCATCCACCGCGGCGGTCTCGTCTCCCACCTCGGGCGGGTCGGGCAGCTGGTCCACGGGGTGCTCGCCCCACCAACGACGCCGTGACGAACGAGCCGCGGCACGGGCCAGAACCCTGCGCACATACGCCTCCGGCGCCTGCTCGCCCACCTTCGGCCAGGCAAACCACAGCTTGACCAGCGCCTCCTGCAGCAGATCCTCGGCCCGGTGCCGGTCTCCACCGGTGAGCAGCCGCGCCAGGTGAAGCAAGGCCGACCACCGAGCCGTCACGAACCGGTCGAACTCGTCGGCCCGCAACTGCCCCATCAGCGTCGTCCCTTACCTCAACACGCCCCTACACCTTCATAAAGACACTGACCCCTACCCCGCTATGCACCTCCGGCGTGTGGTCTGGCTCACACAGACCTTCCATGACGGTGCCCCCGATGCGACTTGCCTGCCCACCTCCCCCCTGTGCAGCCGTCGAATCCTGACCAGCACCGTCGCCCAGCCGGCAGCGGACCTCGGTCTGCTCGGCCTGGGTGATCAAACGCTCGGACAGCGAGGACCCCTTGGGCTCTGGCGACTTGCCGCGAGCTGACCGACGACTCCCTCCAGGACCGCCAGAGGAGCATCGTCGGTCATGTCGTCCCCGTCTGCCAGCTGAGCTCGCGGGCGCCGCAAGCGACCATGAACACCAGACCTCGAAGACCAGGCCCACGGCCGGGCACCGCAGGTACCCCGCTCACGCCGCGAAGACGCGACAGGGGCCGAAGTGCCTCGGGGGAAGGCACTTCGGCCCCTCTTCGCCGGGTTCAGACCCCGACGGGAACCGGCTTGTCGGTGTCGGTGGCCACGTCGCCCTCCTTGATGCCGTACCGCGTGTAGAAGCGGGCCAGCGGGCCCGGAGCCCACCAAGCCGCCCTGCCCATCAGCTTCATGACGGCCGACCCCAGCAGGATGCGCACCACCAGTACGTCCACCAGGACCGCGAACACCATGCCGACGCCGAAGAGCTTCATGGTCAGCACATCGCTCATCCCGATCGCCGCGAGCGGCACGCACATCAGCAACGCGGCGCTCACGACCAGGCGGCCGATGGACTGCAGCCCGGTCGCCACGGCCTCCGTGCTGTCGTTCAGCTGGTCGTACTGCTCCCGCATCCGGGACACCAGGAACACCTCGTAGTCCATGGAGAGTCCGAAGATCAGCGCGAACAGCATGATCGGCATGTTGGGCTCGATGTTGCCCGTCGGATCGAAACCGAGCAGGCCGTTCAGATGGCCGTCCTGGAAGATCCAGACGAGCACGCCGAAGGTCGCGGACAGCGACAGCAGGTTCATCGCGATCGCCTTCAGCGGCAACAGCACCGAGCCGAACGCGAGGAACAGCAGGATGTACGTCATCACCGCGATGTAGAGCAGCATCCACGGCAGGGTCTCGCCGAGTGCGTCCAGGGTGTCGTCGTAGACCGCCGACTCACCGCCGAAGTACGCGTGGGCGCCGGGCGGTTCGGGGACGTCCTTGAGCCGGTTCACCAGGTCGCGCGCATGGGTCGAGATGGCGTTGCCGTCGAAGGTGACCGATACCCGGGCCGTGGTGCCCTCGGCGCCGGTGATCCGGGCGGTCTTCGCGCCCTCGGTGGCGCCGAGCCGCTCGGCGTACGCCTTGAGCGCCGTGCCCTGCTCCTTCGAGGTCGCGTCGGACTTCAGCACGAGCAGCGAGTCGATGGACTTCACCGCGTCGCCGTCGAAGTCGCGCTCCATGGTGTTGAAGACCTGGCGGCCCTCGGAACTGCTCGGCAACTGCTGTGCGTTGATGGAGCCGAATTCGATCTTGGAGAACGGCAGGGCGAGCGTCAGCAGCAGGCCCACCGCGCCCACCATCACGACTCCCCGCCGCCGCATCACACCGTGCCCGAACCGGTACCAGGCACCCTCGCCCGCCGCCGTCGGGCGCACGGCCTTCTTGCGGCGGCGCAGCGGGAGGGCATTGACCTTCGGGCCCAGCACGGCGAGCACCGCGGGCAGCGCGACCAGCGAGAAGAGCACCGACAGCACGACCGCCGCCACACCGCCGTACGACATCGACTTCAGGAACGTCGACGGGAAGAGGGTCAGACCGGCCAGCGCCGCCGCGACCGTGGTGCCGGAGATCACCACAGTGCGCCCGGCCGTGGCGATCGTGCGCCCGAGCGCCGCTTCGCCGGTGTAGCCGCGTTCCAGTTCCTCGCGGTAGCGGCTCACGATCAGCAGGCCGTAGTCGATGGCGACCGCGAGACCCAGGATCGTGACCAGACTCATGGCGAACACTGACACATCGGTGATGTTCGAGATGACCCGCAGGACGGCCATCGAGCCCAGGATGGAGAGCACGCCGACGACCAGCGGAAGGCCGGCCGCGACCAGGCCGCCGAACACGACCAGCAGGAACAGGAAGAGCACGGGGGCCGAGATGATTTCCGCGTGCCTCAGGTCATGTTCGATCTTCTCACCGGCCTGATAGCCGGTGGGCACGGTTCCGCCCTGCAGGGTCTCCAGGCCGGGTGCCGGGATCTTGTCCTTGATCGCCTTGTACGAGTCCTCCTTGGCCTTCTCGCTGTTGCCGTGGAGGTTCAGCGCGACGTAGGTGGCGTGCCGGTCGTGGCTGACCTGCGCCGGCATCTTGGTCTGCCAGAAGTGCAGATAGCCGGTCACGTCCGCCTTCGGCAGGGACTCCACCTGCTGGACGACCGCCTGCTGGAACGACGGGTCATCGACGGTGCGGTCCTCGTCGCGGTAGACGATCACGGCATCCGGTGTCCGCTGCGGGAACGCCTTCTCAGCGATCTTTTCCGCCTGCCGGCTGTCGGATCCGGGGTCTTGGAAGCCGAGCGGTGTCAGGGAGCCGAAGACACCGGCACCGTAGGCCCCGGACAGGACGGCGAACAGCAGGGTCAGTACCAGCAGGGGCTTTCGTCTCCGGTGAAGCAGACGCCCAAAGCTGTCAAACATGGTTTCTCCTGGATCGTGGGCGAGCGTCGGGCAGGACTGTGGCCGGCTCGTGGCGGAGTGCGTTCAGGTCGCCACCGGTCCGCCGCGACACCGCGCTCGAAGTGGTGGGTGGGAAGTTGGAGCCGGCCGAGTTCGACAGGGCGTGGCGGCTCGGGAAGTTGATGAGCGTGGGCTCATCGGGCGCAAAGGAGACACCTCTGCGCTGGTCGTACGCTCGTCGGCGGTTCGGCTGGCTGCCGGGCGAGGACGCTCTCGCCGGCCGCGAGGGCAAGTGCCGGAAGACGAGGGTCTGTCGGGGCTCGGCCCAGCCCCGAGGTATCGGCAGGGCTGCCGACCGACGCGCTGCTCGCGGGCGTGGTGGGTCGTCGCGAGGACCGGCTGTCAGCCGAGGCCGAGGATGGCATCGACCAGCAGGTCCGGCTGCTGCTCCTGCAGGAAGTGACCGGCGTCGGGAACCGTCACGTGGTCCCGCCCCTTCGCACCCGGGACGCGGGCGTGGAACAGCTGCTTGTAGATGAGCGTGATGTCTTCGTGATCGGCGAAGGCGGTGAGGAACGGCTTCTCGAAGGCCGCCAGCCCGGCCCAGGCGCGGCGCAGCATCGAGGCGGGCGGGTCTGTGGCGTCGAGCGACACCAGGTGCGGGAACTGCCGCACACCGGCGAAGTGCCGCTCGGACGGAAAGGGGGCATCGTAGGCGGCCGCTTGCTCCTCGGTGAGGAGGTGGGCGGTCTGGTTGAGGGCGCTGTCGGGGCTGCCGACCGCCCACGAGGCGGTCAGGTCGGGCGACTCGGACTGCTCCCGCCAGCGCAGGAATGCGCCGGCCGCATGCGCGAAGTTCTCCGGAGTGAACGCGGCCATGACGTCCGGATCGGTCAGGCCGGTGTTGGCGGCGACCACGGCCGCGAAACGGTCGGGTGTGACCCCGACGTGCACGAGGAAGACGAACCCGCCCCAGTCCTGACCGAACAGGGTGATGTCCGCCAGGTCGAGCTGGTCCAGCCAGGCGCCGGTCCAGCCCACGTGAGACCCGTAGGTGTACGCGGCCCGGTCGACCGGCTTGTCGGAGCGGCCGAATCCGATCAGGTCGGGAACCAGGACGCGTCGGCCGGCTGCCACCAACCCGGGAATCATCTTGCGGTAGAGGTAGCCCCAGGTCGGCTCGCCGTGCGCGAGGACCACGACCGGGCCGTCGGCCGGCCCCTCGTCGATGTAGTGCATGCGCAGGCCCTCACCGACCGTGGCGTACCGAGGCGCGTACGGCCAGTCGGGGAGGCCGACGAAGCGCTCGTCAGGTGTTCGTTCGTAGTCCATGCGAGGAACCATAACAGTGTTTTGATTGCTCGCTCCAAACCCGTCTGCGTACCACCTGGCCGGATGGGCGTTGATCACCTTGCGCTGACCAGGCACTATTCAAGGACAACCCGTTCAAAGTTGGCGCGGCCCCTGGGTGGCCAGTACCAACCGACCGCAGGTCGATGCGCCACCGGGGAGGCATTCGTAACGCTGTTGCAATATGCTGGCGCCATGGCCAGGCTCAAGACACATGACGAAGCGCTCCGACTCCGGCTCCTGCACCGCGCGGCCGCCACGGTCTTCGACCGCGGTACGGCCGCGCTGAGCCTGCGACAGCTCGCGGCGGACGCGAAGACCTCGACCACGGCGGTCTACTCGCTGTTCGGCAGCAAGGCCGGCCTGCTCAGCAGCCTGTACCAGGAGGCCGTGCGGCTCTTCGTCGAGCGCCTGGCCACCCTCCATCCGACGGACGACCCGGCCGGCGACGTGATCCGCATCGGGCTCGCCTATCGCGAATACGCCGTCGCCAACCCACATCTCTACGCGATCCTCTTCTCCGACCGCAGTGTCCAGTGCCCGTCCGACTCGGACAGGCCGCTCGAGACCGTCGAGACGTACCGGCCCCTCGTCGACGCCGTGAGCCGCGGACAGCGGGCCGGGCAGTTCAGTTCCGCGTCCGACCCCGAGGTCATCGCACTGTCGGTCTGGGGAATGGCCCACGGCCTGGTCTCCCTGGTGCTGTCGGGCAACGAGCCGCAGGGGCTCGCGGTCGCCGACTGCTACGAGCGTGCACTGCGGGCGTTGGTGACGGGATGGCGAGCCGGCGAGGAGCCGGTTGCGGGGTTCGCGAATGTGACGTGACCCCGGAGCGGATTGAAGCGGGATCAGGGCCGGACACCCTGCCGCCGACGTGAGTACCGGCTACGGGCCTCTTGCGGGCCTCTTGCGGTACCGGACGAAGGGGCGCGGGTCGGGGAGGGCCCGCCGTTTGAGCTTGCGTGCGAAAACTGATCGGTTTACGGTGGTGAAACTGATCGGTTTTTCGCCCAAGAGGCGAGCCTCAAAACCCGAATCCCTAGGAGTATCGGATGACTGCCGCGCGCGATGCCGAGGGGCAACCGAGGGATCCCAGGCTTCCGGCGAAGCTGGCTGCCCACCCGTCGGTGCAGGCCGTACTCGCCCGGCGCAGGGCCGGTGACGCGGTGAACCCTCCGGCGGTGATCGACGCGGCCTGGCTGCGCGAGTTGTGCCTGGCGGCCGGTGCGGACGACGCGGCCGCGGTCACCCTGGACCACCCCGACCTGGCCGGCGAGCGCGAGCACGCGCAGTCCGCACTGCCCGGCACCCGCACCCTGATCGCGATGGCGGTCCGGATGAACCGCGACAACTGCCGCTCCCCCGCCCGCAGCGTGGCCAACCAGGAGTTCCACCAGACCGACGAACAGGCCAACCACGCCGCCCGCAGCGTCACCCAGGCCCTGCAGGACGCCGGCTACCGCGCGCTCAATCCGTCGGTCGGCTTCCCCCAGGAGATGGACCGCTTCCCCAGTGAGCGGATCTGGGTGGTGGCGCACAAGACGGTCGCGGTGGCCGCGGGGCTCGGTGTGATGGGCCTGCACCGCAACGTCATCCACCCGCAGTTCGGCAGCTTCATACTGCTGGCGACCGTCCTGGTGGACGCGGAGGTGAGCGAGTACGGGCAGGCGCTGGACTACAACCCCTGCATCGACTGCAAGCTGTGTGTCGCCGCCTGCCCGGTCGGCGCCATCAGCAAGGACGGGGCATTCGACGCGCTGGCCTGCACCACGCACAACTACCGCGAGTTCATGAGCGGTTTCACCGACTGGGCACAGACCGTGGCCGACAGCGAGGACGCCGCCGACTACCGCTCCCGGGTCACCGATTCCGAGAGCGCCTCCATGTGGCAGAGCCTGACCTCGCCCCCCGGCTACAAGTCCGGCTACTGCCTTGCCGTCTGCCCCGGCGGCGAGGACGTCCTAGGCCCGTACCTGGACGACCGCAAGTCGTTCATGGACACCGTGCTGCGACCGCTCCAGGACAAGAAGGAAACCCTGTACGTCCTGCCGGGCTCACACGCGCAGGAGTACGCCCAGCGCCGTTTCCCCCACAAGCCCGTCAAGGAAGTAACCGGCGGCTGGCATCCCCCGGCGAAGCGCTCCGCATCCCACTGAGCCGGCGCCCTCGTGGCCACCTCCCGCTCGCCCTGTGCGGAGGCTGTCGCTCATGTCTGCTACCGACCGCCCGCACCCGTACTCGGTCGTGACTCGCCATCGCGGGCGAGCACGGGAGCCTGCTCGTACCACCTCCTCCCGCTGTGCCTCTGTAGTCGAGACCGGAGTAAGTCATGAGTGGCATTCCCCCCTTCCGCGTCCTGCGCGCCAAACCTCTGTGGATCGCCAATGGCGTCATCACGGGCGTACTCGCGCTGCTGTTCACGGTGTTCTACGTCGGTGCCAACATCGACCCGGTCGACCATCTGAAGAAACTGCCCGTCGGCCTGGTCAACGCCGACGAGGGAGCCGCTGTCGGCGGCAAGCAGGTCAACCTGGGGGCGCAGATCACCGAGTCGATCGGGAAGTCCACCGCGAGCGGGGACAGGATCGACTGGAAGGTGATGGACGAGAAGGCGGTGAAGGAGGAGCTCGGCGAGGGCAAGCTGTACGGCGCGCTCGTCGTCCCCGCCGACTTCACCTCCGCCACCACCGCACTGACCGGCAGCGCGACCACCGGAACCCTGGTCCGCCCGACACTGACGGTGCTGACCAACCAGTCCGCCGGCAGCATGGGATCCAGCCTGGCCCGGACGGCGACGACGCAGGCGGCCGAGAACGCCTCGCTCCAGGTGGGCAAGGAGCTGACCGCCCAGAGCGGGACCGGGCAGACGAAACTGCCCGCCGCGGCGCGTCTCCTGCTCGCCGACCCGGCCTCCGTCACGGTCGAGGACGGCCATCCGCTCGACTCGCACAGCGGCCTGGGCCTGACGGCGTTCTACTACGCGCTCGTCCTCGTCGTCTGCGGCATGCTCTCCGCCAACGTCATCAGCGGCCAGGTCGACCACGCCCTCGGCTACACCCACAACGACATGGGCCCGCTGCGCCTGCACCGCCCGCTGATCCGGGCGACCCGGGTGCAGACCCTCGCCATCAGCAGCACCCTCATGGCCGGTCTGTCCCTGCTGATGGGGACCCTGGTCATGGTCGGCGCGATCGGCATCATGGGCATGGACGCCGCCCACCTGCCGCTGCTGTGGCTGTACTCGGTGTGCGCCATCGCGGTCTCCGGGATCGGCGCCCTCACTCTCCTCGCCGTCTTCGGCACACCCGGCATGCTGGTGGTCACGCTGGTCTTCATCGCGATGGCGGTGCCGACAGCAGGTGCCACCACTCCCATCGAGGCGCTGCCCGCCTTCTACCGCCTCCTCTCGGAGTTCGAGCCGCTGCGGCAGATCACCGGTGGCATCCGCTCGATCCTCTACTACGACGCCCAGGCCGACGCCGGCCTGACCCGGGGCTGGGTGATGATGGCCGCCGGCCTCGCGGCAGCCGCCCTCTTCGGCTTCGGCGTGCTGGGGTGGTACGACCGCAAGGGACTGCACCGCATCCCGGTCGAGACGAAGCCCGAGAAGACCGCCGTCCAGGCGTAGCGGAACGCAATGGGAGGCACGCACACCAGCCGTCCCGCCCCTGCCCCTGAAAACCGATCGGTTTTGATTTCGTCCGCATCGAGTTAACCTCGCAGTATGACCACCGAAGTAAAGCCAAGTACCAGAGAGCGACTGCTGGAGGCGGCGGCCACGCTCACCTACCGAGACGGTGTCGGCATCGGCGTCGAGGCGCTGTGCAAGGCGGCAGGCGTGTCGAAGCGCTCCCTGTACCAGCTGTTCGACAGCAAGGACGATCTGCTGGCCGCCAGCCTGGAGGAGCGTGCTTCCGGCTTCGTGGCGACACTCCTGCCCGCGGCGGACGACGGCCGGTCACCCCGCGAGCGGATCCTCCACGTCTTCGAGCGAGTGAAGTCGCAGGCGAGTGCGCCCGAGTTCCGAGGCTGTCGGTACCTGGCTGTGCAGATCGAGCTCAAAGACCAGAGCCACCCTGCGAGCCGGGTGGCCCACGGGATCAAGGCCAACCTGACGGCGTTCTTCCGTTCCGAGGCCGAACAGGGTGGGGCGAGCGATCCCGATCTCCTGGCCCGGCAGCTGATCCTGGTCTTCGATGGCGCCAACGCCCGCGCCGGGATCGGAGCCGACACACTGCCGGGGCTCGTCGAGCCCACCGTGATCACCCTGCTCGATGCGGCTGGCGTCGATGCGGCTGGCGTGCGCTGACGACGTATCGCCTGTTCCAGAGGACTCGGGTGACTGATGCGCTCCCCGAGTTGACAGTTCATCGCGCCACGCCTCGGCGGCCGCCACGGTGTCGTATCCCTGCATCTGCTGCAGGAGCGCCTCGGGGCACGCCGAGGTCAGCCGCGTGGACCCCTACACGCTGACCCTTTCATGCCGTCATTCTCGCAGGCGCCGGTCAGCGTCCCGCAGGCAGCAAGCCGCGTGAAGCGGCGCGAGCCGCAGGGCCATTGACCCAACACCGCCCGGAGCCTCGCACGGACGCGCCTTGCCGCCGACGTCCTGGCGGCGGATCGATCCGCAGGTAGCCGGTGACGCGTCCCGGATCATTTCCCGCCCGAACTTGCACCCGGAAACCGATCGGTTTACGGTGAGACGAAACCGATCGGTTTCTCAACGGATGCGGGAGTAATCATGACGACAAATCGACCGGTGGCACTCGTGACGGGTGCGTCATCCGGCATCGGCAAGGAAACCGCGCTCGCGCTGGTCGCAGCGGGTTTCGACGTGGCCGGCACAGGCCGCGACACCTCACGCGTCACCCCGCTCCACGGTGTGACCTTCCTCGACCTCGACGTGGCCAGTGACGCCTCGGTCACCGCCGCGGTCCAGCAGGTGATCGAGCGGTTCGGGCGGATCGACGTCCTGGTCAACAACGCCGGCATCGGATCGATGGGTGCGGCCGAGGAAACCTCCATCGCGCAGGCCCAGGGCGTCTTTGAGACCAACGTCATCGGGGTCATGCGCATGGTCAACGAGGTCCTGCCCCACATGCGCGCCCAGCGACGCGGGCGCATCATCAACATCTCGTCCGTACTCGGGTTCCTGCCCCAGCCGTTCATGGCCGCCTACGCCGCCTCCAAGCACGCGGTCGAGGGCTACACCGAGTCCCTGGACCACGAGATCCGTGAGCTCGGCGTCCGGGCGCTCATCGTCGAACCCGCCTACACCAGGACCGGATTCGAGGCCAACAGCGCGAAGCCCGACACGCCCCTGGAGGTCTACGCGAAGGGGCGACAGACCGTCGACCGCGTGATGGCGCAGGCGATCAGGGACGGCGACGCCCCCACCGTCGTCGCCAAGGCGATCGTCGCGGCAGCGACCGACGCCACACCGAAGCTGCGCTACACCGCCGGCCCCCTGGCCGGACGCGCGAGGGTACTGCGCCGCGTCGCCCCCGCCGGGGTCTTCGACAAGCAGATCCGCAAGATGAACCGGCTGGCCGGCTGACGCGCAGTCCCACGCGGAGGCGGCGGCCACCGAGCTCAGCCCCTTCGCCTCGCAGGGCGCCATCCAGCGGACCGTCGCACCCCGTGCAGGCCACTCAGTGCACACCGAGCGGCCCAAGACCGTCGCCGACCACCTCCTGGGCTTTCTCAACAGCAGACTCCCACCACCACCACCCCACCACCACCACCACCACCAGACAGAGGACAGACACCTTGATGTCAGAGGGCAACCCCATCCTGATCACCGGTGCCGCCGGCGAAATCGGCGGTGTGAGCCGAACGATGGTCGACATGCTGCTTGAACAAGGGCACCCGGTGCGCGCGTTCGTGCGCCAGGACGACGAACGCGCGCACTCGCTTCGCCAGGCCGGGGCCGAGGTCTTCGTCGGTGACCTGCTCACCATCGCCGACGTGACCGCCGCGCTCAAGGGCGTCCGCTGCATCTACTTCAGCATGAGCCTGTCGCCGTACTACACCGACGCCGTCAGTCTGATGGCCGCGGCGGCACGGGCCCAGGGCGACATCGAGGTCTTCGTCAACATCTCCGAGTACGAGCAGTCGTTCATGACGTTCGACAAGATGACCGCGCCGGAGGAAGAACGGCGTGCGTGGCTCGGCGGACTCATCGCCAACTGGTCGCCGCAGCAACGGGCCCACTGGGTCGCCGAGCAGGTGCTGGACTGGTCCGGCCTGCCGACCGTCAACATACGGGCGGCCATGTTCGTCGAGAACCCCCTGATGACCTGGCTGGCGCTGGAGCCGCTGAGCAACGGTGAACTGCGCCTGCCCTTCGGCCACCACCGGCTCGCGCCCATCGCCGGTTACGACGTGGCGGAGCTGTGCGTCAAGATCCTGGCCGACCCGGCGCCGCACATCTCGAAGTCCTACGACCTCAACGGCCCGGAGCTGAAGGACATGCACGGGTTCGCGCAGGACTACGCGGCCGCGCTGGGACGCCAGGTCACGTACGTTCCCGAAGACGTCGAAACCTGGAACGCGAAGTACGTCGACACCGCCCTGGCCGCGTTCCCGCACACCGCCGAGCACCTGAAGACCCTGACCCGGCTGATGGGCGGCGGCGGGTACCGCGGCGCCACCGACCAGCTGGAAACCCTGCTCGGACGCCCGCCGAAGACCGTGCGGTGGGCGCTGGAGAACCATCCGCGCATCCGGAAGCTGGCGTCTGCCTGAACCGCAGAGCGATCCAGCGCAGGCCAGTGGAAGCGGTGATCCTGGCGGAGGCGCGCGCCACAGTGCCGAGGATGACCAAGGAGAGAGAGCCTGGGTCGAGTGTCAGCCTTGCCCTGGACAGTGGGAGAGGCCGGGGCTCAACTCCCGCGTACGCGTGGTGCGGCCCGCGGCACTCGCCGACGAACCAGCGGCTGCCGGGCCGGCGGGCGGCACCTGCCGAGCGTCACGACGTGTGCGCCGGGCCCCTGGTCATGGCCGGCGCGGGCCGAAAATTCCGGGAGCGCTGATCTCCCCTCCGAAGGCTCCGACCCGCGCCGTGAACCAGTAACGCGACCAGGGGCTACACCGAGTTCCGGTTTCCCAGAACCCGCTGGGTCACAGCCTGTTCAGGGACGCTGCGCCGGTACGCCCTCATGGACGAGATGCGGATCCGTCACTGCCACCGGAAGCACGATCTCATCGATGCGCGCCATCAGATCCGCGTCCAGCCTCACACCGGCCGCCTTCGCGTTCTCCGCCACCTGCTCCGGCCGGGAGGCGCCGACGATCGCGGCAGACACGTTGCTGTTCTGCAGCACCCAGGCCACCGCCAGCTGAGCCAGGGTCAGGCCGGCTTCGTCGGCCAGCGGCTTCAGCTGCTGCACCGCCTCGAGCACCTCATTGCGCAGGAAGCGGCTGATCATCGCCGAGCCCTTGTCATCCGTCGCCCGCGATCCGGCCGGCGGCTGCTCCCCGGGAAGGTACTTGCCCGTCAGCACACCCTGGGCGATCGGCGACCACACGATCTGCCCGATGCCCAACTCCTGGCTGGTCGGCACGACCTCACCCTCGATCACCCGCCACAGCATCGAGTACTGGGGCTGACTCGACACCAGCGGGATCCGCAACTCCCGTGCCAGAGCGTGCGCCCGCCGGATCTGATCGGCCGTCCACTCGGAGACACCGATGTACAGGGCCTTACCGGAGTGGACCACGTCGGCGAACGCCTCCATGGTCTCCTCCAGCGGCGTGAACCGGTCGAACCGGTGCGCCTGGTAGAGGTCCACGTACGAGGTCTCAAGCCTGCGCAGGGAGTTGTCGATCGACTCCATGATGTGCTTGCGCGACAGCCCACGGTCGTTCTTCCCGGACCCGGTGGGCCAGTACACCTTGGTGAAGATCTCGATTCCCTCGCGACGCTCGCCCTTCAGCGCACGACCGAGCACCGACTCGGCGCGTGTCTCGGCATAGACGTCAGCGGTGTCGAACGTCGTGATACCTGCGTCAAGAGCAGCTCGCACACAGGCGAGGGCAGCTTCCTCCTCGACCTGCGAGCCGTGGGTCAGCCAGTTGCCGTAGGCGATCTCACTGATGATCATGCCGCTGTTGCCGAGATGACGGTATTCCATCGTCGAACCTCCCATTGCGTAGGTGTGCTCTCATGATCCTCCCCCCTGTCCGATCGCTGATGTCACCGGCCCCGGCAGATAATCCACTGAGGGAGAGGCCGGGCGCGAGAGCGGCTTGCACCTCGGACTTGAGGGAACCCGCTCACCCGTTCCTCCTCGTCTTCGCCCGCCTCCGCACGCCGGGCCGGGCGGCCCGGGCCCGCTATGTGAACAGCTCGACCGAGGTGTCGAGAGCCAGCTCCGGAAGCGCGCACCCCACCCCTGTCACGGGCGCCCGGCGCGACGGCTTTCCGCCTCCTCCTTGAGGTTGTGGAGCCAGGCGTCCAGCGACGCGTCGAGTGCCGCCTGCAGCGCGGGAGTGTCGGCCTCGACCGGATCGCCGGACCACGACTCCTCGGTGTGGACGTGCACGCCGTCGGGCTTCTGGTGGAAGGTCCACACATGGACGGCGGTGATGCCCTGGGCCGGGCCGCCCCAGACGATTCGGCGCTCGGGGCTGACCTGCTTGACCGTTGAGGTGATGTCCTGCAGGCCGTGCACCGACCAGCGGAACACGGAGCCCGCTCGCAGCGGACCGGGAGTCTCCTTGGTCACCTCGGTGACGTCGGGCTGCCAGGCGGGCCAGGCCTCCACGTCGGTCTGGATCTGCCAGATCCGGTCCAGCGGCGCATGGATGACGATGTCGTCCCGGGTGATCACGGGGGCGTCGAGGTCGATGCCCGCCTGCTGGTGGGCGGCGGGGGTGCCTCCCGAGAGGCATGTGACGAGCGCGACCGGTACGGCGGCGGCCTTCGCGAGCAGAGTGGTGAGCATCGTGATTCTCCTTCGGACAGGACAGGACAGGACAGGACAGAACGGGGCGGGGCGGGGCGGACCTGGCCGGGCACAGGGCGTGGCCGCCTGGATGAGCGGGAGTTCGGCGGCGACGGCCGGACTGATGGATTGCGCGGCCCAGGAGCTTGAGGACGGGCCCCGCCGGCGGCGAGGAGGGATAGGAAGCGGTCAAGCTGCGGCCGTCGACGTGGTCGAGGACCGCGTCCGCGCCGCAGAGGGCCAGGTGGCGCGCTCGTGCGGGGACGTTGTCGGTGCGGTCGTCAACGGGTGACGCTCAGGGCGCGCAGCGTGCCGTGGTGGCAGGCCGAGGCGGTGCCGATGATCGGGCCGGCCAGGGCGGTGGGCGCCAGTTGGGCGAGCATCAAGCCCACTCCCCCGCGGCGCGGTGTACGAGGATCGTCAGGCCGGCCCGTGCGCGCCTTGCGGTGCAGTATCTGCCAGGCGGTGATGCCGTTGACCACGCGGCGTCCGCCCGCTTCGCGCCGACGCCGTCGGGACCTCGATCACGTCCGCCGCGTCGAGCAGGACGTGGCCGGCCCTGCCGCCGGCCTTCATCAGGGCCGTCGCCCGGACCACCTCACGGCGCTCCTCTGCGTTGGTCTGTATCGCGTTCACAGCACTCCGTTACAGGTAATCGTGTTCGTTATATGTTGTAACTAGCTTGCGGGACGGAGTGAGTCACGTCAAGGAGGTGCCGGAAGTTTTTTAGAGGGGATGCCGTTAGTGATAGCCTCTAACGATAGGTCGGCCGTGCCGGCCCGCGGAGAGAAAGTGGTGAGTATGGCGCCGAACACGGCATCCCCCCGGGACCGTTACCGGGCCCAGGTGCGTGCGGAGGTCAAGGAGCACGCGTGGGGGCAGATCGCCGACGCGGGAGCTTCCGCGCTCTCCCTCAACGCCATCGCCAAGCAGATGGGGATGAGCGGTCCTGCGCTCTACCGCTACTTCGGCAGCCGCGACGAACTGATCACCGAACTCGTCACGGACGCCTACCGCAGCGTGGCCGACACCTTCCGTGCCACCGCCTCGGACGGCCCCGACCTCGCGGGACTCGCTCACGCCATGCGCCGCTGGGCGCTCGAATACCCGCAGCGGTACTTCCTCATCTACGGCACACCCGTCCCCGGATACCACGCGCCGGACGCCGTCACCACGATCGCCGGCGACATCATGGCGACCCTGCTCGACGCCTGCGCAGCCGAGGCGACCGACGCGACCGAGGCGACTGACGCGGACAACACGGCGGAGGTCGGTGAAACGGCGTTCGACACCCACCTCGCCCACCACCGCCAGTGGGCCGGCGGCCACCCCGCCCCCGCTCCAGTCCTACGCCACGCCCTCACCTTCTGGACCCGCCTGCACGGCGTCCTCTCCCTGGAACTCGCCGGCCACTTCACAGGCATGGGCTTCGACCCCGCCCAGCTGTTCGCGGCCGAGCTGGACGGCCTGCTCGGCCGCTGACTCCTCCAGGTCCGCCGCTGCTCGGGGTGCAGCGGGGCACTTCTCGATGCTGATACTCACTGCCGGGCGACCTCGGGCGACCTCGAGCGACCTCGGGTGACGAGAGGATGGAGGCCCGGCCTCGGCGGATACTGGGCGGAGAGGGACGAGCACAGCCGAGCGCAGCTGGGAGGATCGAGATGCCGAACCTGCCCGAGGTGGTGTCACGCGAGGAGTGGCTCGCCGCCCGCAAGGAGCTGCTGGCCAAGGAGAAGGAGCTCACCCGGGCGCGCGACCGGGTCAACGCCGAGCGGCGGCGGCTGCCCATGGTGCGCGTCGACAAGCCGTACACCTTCGAAGGCCCCAACGGGACGGTGGGCCTGCTCGACCTGTTCGAGGGGCGGCCTCAGTTGGTCATGCACCACTTCATGTGGGTCTTCGACATCGATGCCGACGGCGTCGAGCACCCCCGCGACACCGGCTGCTCGAGCTGCTCCTCCGCAGCTGACCAGATCGGCAACCTGCGGCAGCTCCATGTCCGCAACACCACGCTGGTCGCGGTGACCCGGGCGCCGTACGAGAAACTCGCCGCCTTCCGCGAGCGGATGGGCTGGACCTTCCCCTGGTACTCCTCGTACGGAAGCGACTTCAACTACGACTTCCACGCGAGTGTCGACGAGCGGATCGCGCCGGTGCAGGTCTTCCACCGTACCGAGGCCGAGCTGGCCGAGGCCGGGATGCCGTGGTCGGAGAGCATGCGCGGCGACTGGCCGGGCATCAGCGCGTTCCTGCGTGTCGAGGATGAGGTGTTCCACACCTACTCCACGTTCGGCCGTGGCATCGATGAGTTCCACAACGGCTACCCCTATCTCGACCTCACCGCGCTCGGCCGCCAAGAGGCGTGGGAGGAGCCGAAGGACCGAGCAGTCCCCCTCGGCCTTCACCTCGGCGGCCCCGCCTTGCGCCTCCCCGACGAGTACGACGCCTGACGATGTGGCCGTACGGCAGCGGACCTTCACGGGCTCTCGGTGATCACACGCGGAGGTGGCTCGGCCCGTGGCAGGATGACGGGACATTGACCCGCACGGCCGATGCCGCGTAGGCGTCCGGAGGAGCTGCGTGCAGAGCGACGGGTCGGAGAGCTGAGACATGGTCGCCTTCTACTCCTCCGCGCTGGACGGCGTCGCCGCCAACCCGGCCCTTCCCACACCGCTGCTGCTGCGGCTGATCGCCTTCGACGGCGGGGGCCACGGCCCGCCCTTCCAGGCCCTCCACCGGCCGGGGTTGCCCGAATCGACCGTGGCGGCCGTCCTCACCCACCCGGTCCTGGACACGCGAGTCCAGTTCGCGATGAGCAGCCAGGCGGATGCCGGGCAGCGGGCCCGGCTCGCGGACGACCCCTCGCCAATGGTGCGGGCCGCCGTCGCCGGCGGACCCGAGTGGACCCACGATCACCGGAGGAAGGTCCGTCCGCTGCCGGACGCAGTGTGCGGGCGTCTCCTCGAAGACCCCGAACCGTCGGTACGGAGCGCGCTGCTGGGCTCGCGCCACTTGGCGCCGTCCTTCCTCGCTTCGCTGGTCCGACATCCCGATCCGGCCGCACGACGTGCTGCCCTGCGCGTCTGGGACGAACTGACGGCGGACGGGCGCGCCGCGCTGCTCGACGACCCCGACCCTGAGGTACGGCGGTCGGCCGCGCTGTGCGCGTGTCCGCACGACGCACAGCTCACTGCAGCGCTGCTCCGCGACCCCGCCGCCCTGACCGAGGCGCTGCGCCGCGGGCTCCTCGACCACGCGGACGCCGGCCGGTTCCTCGCCGAAGGCGTCCACCTGGTCGAACTCGCCGGCAATCGGTCCCTGCCGGCCGATCTCGTGGACCGTCTCGCCGTCGACCCCGACGACGACGTGCGGCTTGCCGTCTCGCTCCGACCCGAGCTGACCGAAGCCCGACGCGCCGCGATCCACTTCACCGTGGCCCCGCACGCACGGAGTGACGTGGACTGGGTGGCGGCCGGCATCGCCGATCAGGACGTGCTGCACCGGGCCGCGACATCCGCCCATCCACTGCTGCGCCGCGCCGCGGCCCGCAGCCCCCATCTGCCACCCGATCTCCTGCGGCTCCTGGCCGAGGACACGGACGTCCTCGTGCACACCCACCTGGCCGTGTACCACCCCGACACCCCGGAGGAGGTCCTGATGAGCGTGTACGCACGGCTCGGCGGGACGTTCTCGGCCTGGATGGCGACCGGCCATCCCCGCTTCCCCCGCGAAGGCCTCGCCGCCCGCTACTCGGACCACCCGGACGGCATCTACCGACAGCTGGCAGTCCGCGACCCCGCCGGCGGCCCCGCCCTGATCGAGCGGCTCAGCCACGACCCGGACGTCTGGACACGCCAGGCGGCAACCCGCGACCCCCGCCTGCCGCTCCCCCGCCTCCTCGAGGCTCTCACCCTGCCCGAGCTGGCCTCCAGCGCGGGTGCCAACCCGGCCCTACCCCCGAGCGAGATGGCCGCGGTCATGGACCAGGCCGGGGTGCCCGCATGACGACAGGCGCCTGAAGCGACGCGGCTGAAGCACCAAGAGCCGGCACCTTCGCGCCGACGGAGACCTCCGCTGCTTCGCAGCCCGCCCGCCCATCGACCCAACCGTCTGCCGAGCCACCCGCATATCGATACCCGCCGTCAAGCGACCGACTCTTCGGTGCTCGGGGTGCGGGTGAGTAGGTCGGCGACCCGAGCGATCATCTGGCTCTCCTCGCCGTTGCGGGCGGTCGTTGGGTGGTACGCGAGCACAAAGCGGCGTCGCTGGTCACGGGTGGAGAACGCGGCGTTCTTGTAGCCGTACGTCTCGCCGGTCTTGCCCCACCAGGTGATGCCGTTGACGGTGGCCTGCTGCAGCCCGGTGCTGTAGCGGGCCGGGCTGCCGTCCAGCATCCGCACGTCGTCCGGCGGCAGGGTGAACATCAGCCGAAGCAGCCCGGGGGGAAGTAACTCGCCGGAAAACAGCGCAGTGAGCATCCGGTCGACATCACCCGTCGTGGAGATCATGTCGCCGTCGCCCCGGACGGACGAATTGTCGTACACGGTGATGTCCCGCAAACCGCCGTCGGCCATCTTGAGGTAGCCGTGCACGTGCCGGCCACGGATGCGCGGGTCGTCGCCCGGTACGACGGTGTTCGCCAGGCGCAGCGGGCGCAGGATGCGGGCTTCGACGGCCTCCCCGTACGGGCGGCCGGTCACCGTGTCGATGATCAGCGCAGCGAGGACGTAGTTGATGCCGCGGTACTCCTGCCGGGTGCCCGGCGCGAACTTCAGCGGCCCGTGCGTCGCCGTCGCCACCCACTCCCGCGGCGTCCAGTGGTCGAAGCGGTGCTGGAACACCTCCTCCGCAGTCTCCGGTTCCGGTATGCCGACGTGGTCGGGCAGCCCGCTGGTGTGGTTCAGCAGGTGCGCCACGGTGACAGCCGCGTACCGCTCAGGCAGCAGCCCGGGCAGGACCCGTCGCACCGGCGTATCCAGCTCGATCCGGCCCTCCGCCACCAACTGCAGTACCACCGGGGCGACGAAGACCTTGGTGATGCTGCCGACCCGGACCTTGTCAGCCGCCCTTACCGGCCGCCGCGTCCTGATGTCCGCCACGCCCGAGGTACCGCGCCAGTGGCCGGCTGTGCCGCCGATTCGCAGTTGGGCAGCGGTCGACGGCGGGTTCTCGAGGTCGTCGATCGCGGCCTGCAGAGCGGTGGGGTCCAGCGGCGGGAGCGGCATGGGCGAGGCGGCGGCGCGAGGCGCGGGCAGTGCTACGCCAGCGGCCAGCGCGGCGGTCCCTGACAGCCCGGCTCTCGTGAAAGTCCTTCGTGACATGGGCTTTGAGATCATGCCCTACACGCTGTCAGCAGGCAGGCACCGTGGGCATCGGGGGCACCCCCGAGTGATCCCTGATCCCGCCCTGAGCCTTCCGCACAGGAAAGCACCTTCTGTTGCCGCCGACTTGCCGTTGGGCCGCAACCGCCCGACCAGGTACGGGCACGCACCTCACGTTCTGGTGCGCGCGGGCCCAAATCCTGGCAGGCGCCGGCCAAAGATTCGGCAAGCCTTTGGGATGTGCCCCGTCGCGCGTGATCAGGTCTGCCCCGACGGCTGTATCAATGCCCGTTTGGGAGGACCTGGTGTCAGCACCAATCCGTAAGAGACGATGGTTCACGATCTGTGCCATCACCGCATCCGCCGCGCTCGGCGCCCTACCCGCAAGCGCCGCGCCCGGCCAGCACAGCAGCCCGTTCGGGGCCCGTACCCTTGCCCAACTCGCCGACCAGCGCGCTCAGTCGACAGGCGGCATCACCGCCAAGGCTGTCACGCAGGACGGTGACGGCGATGACGGGAACGAGGCCGACGAGATAGCCGAGGGCGCCGACCAGTACGCCGAGGCCCGGACCTCGCCGGGCATCGTGGCTCCCGGCGCGTACGGCGCCGCCTGGAGCAGCCTGAACAAGCTGCCGAGCACTGGCGGCAGTTGGCGCAACGTCACCGATCTGCCGTACAACTCCGACGACGCGCGCTACCGCGACTACGACTCCAACTCCAGTGGTGGTTCCGGATATGTGACCGGCCGTATGGCGGCGATGGCTGCCGACGACGACGGTTATGTCTACGCGGGCAGCGCGGGAGGCGGGGTGTGGCGCTCCCGTAGCGGCGGCGGGCACTGGCAGCCGATCAGCGACAAGCTGTCCTCGCAGTCGACCGGGGCACTCGCGCTGGACGGCGGCGACCGGCTGTGGCTGGGCACCGGCGAGGCGACCACCAATGCGGACGCCTATCTCGGCAGCGGCGTATACGTCCTGTCGAACCCGCACCACGGCACCTTCTCCTCCCGCAGCCGGGTCGGTGGCGACGAGCTGGAGAGCACCACCATCCACCAGCTGCGCTTTGGCGGCGGCAAAGTCTGGGCGGCGACCAGCGCGGGAGTGTGGAGCCACTCCACGAAGGAGCTCAGCGGTGCCTGGAAGCTGGAGTTCGCACCCAACCCCGGCTATCTGCCCGGTGGTTCGCTGGCAAGCGACCCCGACGCCGCGTACAAGAACATCGCCAATGACATCGCGATCGACCCGAAGGACCCCTCGAAGGTGGTCCTGGCGGTCGGCTGGCGCAGCGGAGACGACTACAACGGCTTCTACACCAAGGATTCCCACGGCGCCTGGACGCGGATCAGCAGCGGACTGGGCGACCTCCCCGCCGACGCGGACGACGTCGGCAACGTCACCTTCGCCCGCTCCGCCGACGGATCACGCTACTACGCGATCGACCAGTCGCCGGAGCAGCTGAACACCAACCCGGACAGTGGCCTGGAAGGCATCTACGTCTCCAAGTCCGGCTCCCCCACCGGTCCGTGGACGAAGATCGCCGACTACAAGGGCCTCGCCGCCGACGGCTCGGCGCTGACCTCCAGCGGCTACATGCCCGGCGTCCAGGCCTGGTACAACCAGTTCCTGACCGTCGACCCGGCCGACGCCGAGCACGTGTACGCCGGACTGGAAGAGGTCTACGAGACCAAGGACGGCGGCAGCACCTGGTCGACGGTCGGCCCGTACTGGAACTTCGGCTTCTCCTGCTGGAACATCGACCCGGCCAAGCAGACCGGTGACTGCCACCAGACCACCCACTCCGACCAGCACGGGGTCGCGATCGGCAGCTACCACGGCAAGCCGTACGTCTACGTGGGCAACGACGGCGGTGTCTACAAGCGCCCGGTCGACGGCCGTCAGGACGCCTCCGGCCACGCCACCGACTGGACCTCGCTCAACGACGGCACCATCGACACCCTCCAGTACTACTCGGTGGGCATCGGCAAGGACGTCGACCACGGCGGCGTCTCGGTCACCGGGGGCCTCCAGGACAACGGCCAGTCCCTGCTGCGCAGCAACGACACGGTGATGGGCTCCAACTTCGGCGGCGACGGCGGTGACACCCTCACCGACCCGGCCAACGGCTGCAACATCGCCGAGGAGTACGTCTACCTCGCCGTCCAGGTGACCCAGAACTGCGCCGTCAACGACGGCTCCTGGGCAAACGACCCCAGCAAGATCACCTCGTACTCCGTCGCCCCGCCGGACAACGAGACGGGCGAGGCCCGCTTCATCGCCCCGCTCGCGGCCGACGCCAAGAACAGTTCCACCTGGATCGCGGGCGGCCGCCATGTATGGGTGCAGACCCATGGCTACGCCATTCGCAGCGGCGACGAGTGGACCAGCGCGTACGACCTCGGCGAGGGGCACACCGCCACCGCGGTCGCCGCCAGCGGCGGCAAGGTGTACGCGGCATGGTGCGGCCCCTGCAACAACCAGGGCTTCACTCGCGGCATCGCCGTGGGCAACGCGGACGGCACCGGCTGGCACGACATCACGCTTCCGACCACCGGTGCGGCCGGCACCGTCCCCAACCGCTACCTCAGCGGCTTCGCCATCGATCCCACGAAGCCGGACCACGTCTACCTCACCGTCAGCGGATTCTCGCGGCAGTGGACCGAAGGACCCGGCGCCGGCGTCGGCCACGTCTTCGAATCGAAGGACGGCGGCACCACCTGGACCGACATCTCCGGCAACCTCCCGGACGTGCCCGCCGACTCCGCGGTCGTCACGGCGGGCGGCGGCCTGGCCGTCGCCACCGATCTCGGCGTCGTCTACCGCGCCCCGGGCCGCACGAAGTGGCAGCGCGTCGGCTCGCTTCCCGCGGTCGCCGTCCTCCAGCTGAAGCTCAGCCCGAACGGAAGGACCCTCTACGCGGCCACCCACGGCCGCGGCATCTACACCATCGGCGTCAGCGGCCTCAGGTAAGCCACACGCCACGAGGGAGGGGGATCCCGGAGCCGGCTTCGTCGGACTCGGGATCCCCCTCCCTCGGCCTCGCTGGTGGCGGCGCTCGGCATGTCGTTGGCCTGCATGCCGGCGATGATGGCCGCGATGTCCGGTGTACCCCAGCAGCAGGCCGGCCTGGCCTCCGGGATCGTGAACACCATCTACCAGGTGGGCTCCGCCCTCGGTCCGGCCGCGCTCACCGCGCTCGCCACTTCGCGGGGCGCGGGCGAGCTGGGCAACCTGTCGGCACTCACCGACGGGTTCAGCGCCGCGTTCCTGGCCGCCGCTGCCATCGCGGCCACGGGCGGCCTGCTGACCTCACCGCTCATGCGTGGCAGCCGGTCCGCGAACAGCCGGGCGACCCAGGAGGCCGCTCCCCAACGGCACGACGACCCCGCAGCCGCGCAGGGAGTCGAGAACCTGTGTCATCCCGTCACAGAGGACCGCGACACGGCGGCCATCGCATCCGGCCGGTCACCCTTGAACTGGCTTGACCTGGTCGTTGCGTCCCAGGAAGCGGAAGGCATCTCCCTTCGCCTGGAACAGGAAGTACAACGCGCCGCGCGGGTCCAGAGTGTGGGAGCCGTCGGTGAAGCGGAGGGTCTTGGCGAGTCCCTGGTAGGTGCCCGTGAAGATGCGCTGGGCCACGGCCCCCGCCTCGATGTCGGCCGTTCCGCCCAGTCTCTCCAGGGCGCGCGTGACCAGCCCCACGGCGTCGTACGCCTCCGGCGCCCAGCGCCCGGGCGCCGTGCCGTATCTGGCGCGGTAGGCGGTCCTGAAGGTGCGGGACACGCTGCCGGGGTCGGTGAAGGGGGTGCCGAACAGCCAGTCCTGGCCCGCGGTTCCGGCCTCCTGGAGGAAGGTCGGGCGCATGATGCGCCAAGTGGCCAGGCGCGGTCCGGTGAAGCCCGCGTCGGCGAGTGCGCGGGCGCAGCGTGCGGCGCGCTCGGGTGAGGTGCCGCTGAAGACGACGGCCTGCGCCTTGGCGGCGAGGGCGGCACGGACGGCGGGAGCGAAGTCGTCACTGCCGGCCGCAACGGGGTGGACGCTGGTCGTGCCCTCATCGGGCGGCTGCAGTCTGAGCCGGTTGGTGAGTTCCCAGCCCGTCCGGCCCGCCGACCGGTCGTCGATGACGGCGGTGCGGTCCACCGGTCGTACATCGGTCAAATATGAGGTCAGCGGAAACGCCTGGAACGACTCGGGCGCCCGGGTGACGCGCAGGGTGCGCAGATTCGCCGACAGGACACTGTCGTCACCGACGGAGATCAGCACCATGGCGGTGCGCGCGTCCTGGTAGAGCGGGCCGGCGGCGAGCGCCGCGACGGCCGTGCTGGGGCCGAGGACCGCGCTCACCTTGGCCTCGGTGAAGCGCCGGGCCGCCTGCTTGGCTCGGGCCGCCTCGCCCCGGTCGTCGACCGTGTCCAGAGCGAGGCGGAACGTGATGCCCGCGCGCGCGTTGTGCTGCTCCACGGCAAGCCGCGCCCCGCGCTCCTGCGCCACGCCGTCCGCCTTGTTCGGGCCGCTCAGGTCGGCCTGGAAGCCCAGAGTGTGCACGGGAAGAGCGCCGTCCGAGCCGCCGTTGGATCCCCGCCCGGCGAGATAGGCGGTGACCCCGCCGCCGACGGCGACCACGGACGCCGCCGCGCTCCCCATCAGCAACACGCGCCGTCGGGTCGGAGGGCGGGCGTCCTGGGAGGCCGAGGGCGCGGGGTCATCGTCGGCCGCGTCGCCGGACGTCGGTTGCCGCGGGGAGCGTTGGGGGGTGGGTACGTCCAGTGCTCGTGCGGAGCGCTCGGCGACCATACGCAGGACCGCGGGCGGCAGCGAGCCCTCCTCCCGGCCTTCGGAGATCTGACGCGAGAGCGAGACCCGCGGGTCACGGAGCGCGGCCGCGACCTCCCTGGCCGTCGGCCGCTCGGCCGGGTCCTTGGCCAGGCACCTCCCGGCCAACGCCCGTAGCTCGCCGGGGACGTCCGTCAGGTCCGGCTCCTCGTGCACCGTACGGAACAGGACACCCGCCGCGGACCCGCTGCCGAACGGCCGTCGGCCCGAGGCCGCGTACGCCAGGACGCAGCCCAGCGCGAAGACGTCGCTCGCCGGGCCGACCTCCCCGGCGCGGGCCTGTGCCTGTTCCGGCGCGAGGAAGCCGGGCGTGCCGACGACGGCGTCCGGTGCGGTGAGCGCGGTGGCGCCCGCGGCGTGGGCGATGCCGAAGTCGATGAGGCGCGGGCCGTCGAGAGCGAGCAGGATGTTGCCCGGTTTCACGTCGCGGTGCACAACTCCCGCGTCGTGTACGGCGGTCAGCGCGTCGGCCAGCCGCGATCCCAGGTTGCGTACGGCGGCGACGGGCAGCGCACCTAAGCCGTCGACCGCCTCGGCCAGCGACGGCCCGGGGACGAACTCCGTGGCCAGCCAGGGCTCCCGGCCCTCCGTGTCGGCGGCCACGACCGGCACCAGCCAGCGGCCGGTCAGACCGCGGACCGCCGTCACCTCGCGTCGGAACCGGGTGCGGAAGACCGGGTCCGCCGCGTGCTCGGCGCGGATCGTCTTGAGGGCGACGAGCGCCCCACCCGCCGTGCGGGCGAGGTAGACGACGCCCATGCCGCCCGCGCCGAGCCGGGCCAGCAGCCGGTGTCCGCCGATCTCCTCGGGGTCGTCGGAGGTCAGGGGCCGCATCAGAAGTCGACCTGGCCCACGTAGGAGTACCGGCCGCCCTTCACCTCGTAACGGAAGATCTCGTACCCCTTGAGCGACCCGTACTCCTCGTCGAACGCGTACGGCCGGACGAGTCCCTTGTACGTTCCCTTCGCCAGCAGGTCGTACAGCCTCTCCCGGGAGGGCCGGCCGCCTGCTTCGGTGAGGCGGGTGATGACCATGCGGGCCACGTCGTATGCCTCGGCCGCCCAGTACGGGGGTGCGGAGCCATAGCGCTTTCGGTAGGCGGTGGCGAAGGCGCGGACGGGGGCGGCCGACGGGTCGATGTACGGGGCGAAGACCTGCCACCCGTCGGCGGCGGCGCCGGCGGTGGTCAGGAACTCCGGTCCGGCGGCCGGATAGCCGAGCACCCGCAGACCGTTGAAGTCCGTCTGCGCGAGGGCGCGTGCGACGGCCGCGGCACGGGCCGGGGTGCCCGTGTAGACGAAAGCGTCCGGCCGGTTCGCGGCCATCTCGGCGACCACCGGGGCGAGGTTCCCGGCCAGCCGCGGTGCGACGCGCGGCTCGCCGGCGATCTTGAGGACGCCGAGGTTCTGGAACATCGTGTGGCCGAGCTCCCAGGCCGGAATGCCGCCGTCGCGGTCGATCAGCACGCCCACACGCCGCGCGCCCTGGGTCCGGACGGATACGGCCGCCGTGGCGGGCAGGATCGTGTAGCCGGGGACGGCCTGGAGGAAGTGGCGCGGCTGCGCGGTGCCGTACACGGACTGCGCGGACGAGGCCGTGAGCTGGGGGACGAGTTGTTCGTCGTAGCTGTCGAGGCTCGCCCCGGTGGTCGCGTCGCCGGTCGAGCCGATGACGGCGAGCAGGTCGCGGTCGGCGGCCAGGGTACGGGCCACCTTGGCGGCGCGGGTCGCGTCGCCCTGGTCGTCGACCGTATTGAGGGTGAGGGTGAAGGGTTTGTCCTCGCGGGAGTTGAACAGTTCGACCGCCAGCCGTATCCCCCGTTCCTGGGCCTGCCCGACGGTCTTCTGCGGGCCCGTCAGGTCGGCCTGGACACCGAGAATCCAGCGGCGGGCCCGGGCCGAGGCGGCGGGCGCGGTGCCGTCGCCACGTCGGGCGGTCCAGAGGGCGGCACCACCACCGGCCGCGAGCAGGGCCGCGCCTCCGGACAGCAGGAAGCGGCGACGACTCGGGGTCCGTGGCGGTGTGGATGCGTCTGCGGGTACGTCCCTCGGCTGCCCGTCCGCTCCGGCGTCGAGGGCCGTGGCGTCGATGTCCGGGAGGGCGAGTATCGCGGCGGAACGGTCCGCGACGAGTCGTACGACGGCGTCGGGCAGCCAGTCGACGCTGTCGTGGGGCGTGTCCTCGACCAGTGTCTCGTCCACCTCGCGGGCGGTGGGCCGGGCGGCCGGGTCCTTGGCGAGGCAGCGCTCCAGGAGCGGGCGCGTGTCGTCGGGGACACCGTCGAGGTCGGGCTCGTCGTGCACGGCGCGGTAGAGGAGGGCGTCCACGGCTCCGGTGCCGAAGGGCGGGCGTCCGGTGGCGGCGTAGGCGAGGAGACAGCCGAGGGCGAAGACATCGCCGGCGGGCGAGGCGGGCTGTGCCTGGGCCTGTTCCGGCGCGAGGAAGCCGGGTGTGCCGACGACCATGTCGGCCGTGGTGAGCGCCGTCTCCTCGGTGGCGCGGGCGATGCCGAAGTCGATGAGCCGAGGGCCGTCGATGGCGAGCAGCACGTTGCCGGGCTTGACGTCGCGGTGGACAAGTCCCGCGTCGTGCACGGCGGTCAACGCCCGGGCCAGCATCCGGCCCAGGACGCGCACACCGCGCGACGGCAGCGGGCCGCAGGTGGCGACGGCCTCGGCGAGCGAGGGGCCCGGCACGAACGCGGTGGCGAGCCAGGGCGCGGCCGCGTCCGGATCGGCGGCGGTGACGGGCACGGCCCAGGGGCTGTCCACGCGCCGGGCGGCGGCGACCTCGCGGCGGAAGCGGGCGCGGAACTCGGGCTGGTCGGCGTACTCGGGCAGGATCACCTTGACGGCGGCCAGCTCCCCCGACTCGGCGCGGCCGAGATAGACGACGCCCATACCGCCGGCGCCGAGCCGACCGAGCAGACGGTGACCACCTATGCGGGCCGGGTCGGAGGGGGTGAGCTTCTCGGTCATCAGCGGGCCCCCGTCGTGCCGGTGGACCGGGAGGCGGAGGGCGAGGCCGTGGCTGGAGTGTTCCGTTCGATCGCGGCTCTGAGGCGGGCACGCATGCCGACGTGCGGGTCCCGCAGCCGGTCGAACAGGTCTGCCTGGGACCAGCCCTTGGCTCCCTTCGCGGAGACGGCGAGGGTGAACTGGCCGATGCGGGTCTGCTCCCAGAGGTACGGGTGCGGGCCGCCGACTTCGGCGCTCGTGTACGTGCCGAGTTCGTTGAGAACGTCATCGGCGTACTCGTTCCCGGAGTCCCCCAAGGAGTTCGGGACGTCGTTCAGAGAGGTGATCACCTCGTCGGAGCGCAGCTGCTGCGAGGGGCAGCGCATCATCTCCTCCAGGACCTCGGCGTTCTCCCAGTCGGCCTGCTCGGCACTGCGGTGCACCGTGACGACGGCGCTCAGCCGCAGCGGGCCCCTGGCGGCGCTCGCCGGTATCTCGTAGGAGCGGGTCAAGGTGGCGAGCACGTCCTTCGGGAGCGCCTGCTGGTGCCAGACGCAGTCGTCGCCGAGGACCGGCCAGCGCTGCGGGTCGCTCTCGTACGGGGTCCGGCGGACCGCGCCGGGGTCGAAGGCAGAGGGATCCGGGAGGACGTCACGGATCAGGGCGGCCGCCCGCGCCTTCGTACCCGGGAGTCTGGCAGGGTCTATGTCGACGACCTCGGTCGGCGACGGGTCGGCAGTCGTCGCGGCACCGGCCTTTCTCGCAGGCGCCGATCCCGACGGTTCGCCTCCGCCGGAGGTACAGCCGACAAGCACTGACCCGCACACCGCGACGGCGCAGCCAAGGCGCACCGCTCCCCTGATCAAGACGACCACAAGCCCCCCTGGAATCACCGGTTCACCATGCGTCCGCCGTGATGCTAATCGGTAACCGGCTTCATACGGCAACCAGTTGACGATCACGTGGCACGGCCGTGCCTCGGCTGTCACACACCCGGCACAGAGCCGACACCGGCTCTGATCCATCGCGTGTAGCGCTACGCGCCAGGAGCGCGGTACTGGACTTGCCCGGCTGTGCGCAGGGCCTGCAACGTTTCGTCGACGGTCAGGAGAACGGTCGTCTCGAACGAGCTGAGTGCGCCGCCTCCGCTGATCGCCAGCGCAACCGCGGCCATGGACACGTTGTCCGGCGCCTCCCACAGGTTGTAGCCGTCGTGCGTGCCGAAGGCGTACCAGAAACCATGGAGCTTCCCGCCGACGGACTCGATGTACGACTGAGCGGCCTGTGCGCGGTCCTCCGGGTGGTCGATCAGCCGCGCCCAGGTCTCCGGCGCGTAGCTGAACCTCGACAGGTAGAGCGGCATCATGTCTTCCTTTCGTCCCGTCAAGGGATGCCACCGCGGGGCGGAAAGCGCGCCGGCGGCGGCCCGCATATCCCCCGAACGGCCGGAACGATGACCGACACGGCGGTAGTCCGCGGATGGATGAGAGACCGACCGACCCTGCGTCCATGGGCGGCCGACTCTGCGCATCCGGTTCGCCGACCAGGCGTCGGCCTCGCGTGGACGGCCTGGACGGCTTGGACGGCTTGGACGGCTTGGACGGCTTGGACGGCTACGGGCGCAGTCGACTGGGTCAGCCGACCGTTTCGACGTACGCCGCCAGGTTGGCCAGCGAGGAGGCGATCCCGGCCTCGTGGGCCGCTTGGTCAATGCCGGGGGGCACGTCCGTGGCGGTGACGGTCACCTTGGTCCCCTCACCCGCGGCAGCGAGGTGCCAGGTCATCGTCATGGTGCCCGCGAACGACGGGTCGTCGGCCTCGAACACCGCCCGCTGCACCACGCGCTCCGGTGGCACCAGGTCGGCGAACGCGACGTCGACGACATCCGTCGCGTCTGAGGTCTTGCCGGGGCTGTCGGAAGCGTCGAGGTAGGTGAGGACCATCCGAAACCCTCCACCGGGCCGAGGATCCCACCGCTCGATCCGCCCGCGCATTCCGTCCGGCGGCAGCCAGGTCTCGAGCGACTCCCTGTCCAGAAGGGCGCCATAGACGGTCGCCGGTGGTGCCGCGATCACCCGGCTGGCGCGGTCGGTCCTGCTCATGAGCCGATCCTAGGGCCGAAGAGATCCCGCAAGGCAGAGAACCCTGCCGACACATCGCCCCGGACGACCCCGTCGCCCCCGGGAGGCGACGCCAGAGCCAGAGCACCAACGCGACCAGCCGCCTGGACAGTGCGCCTAGTCCAGCTGACAGCCGGTGAGCAGTGTCGCGGAGTCCGCTCCGGGCGGGCGCTGGACGGTGTGGTCGGCCGGGGGGACGCCCTGTCCGGTCAGCCACCGTTCCAGCGCTGTGAAGGCGGAGCGATGGCAGGGGACCATCGGGCGGAGTTTTGCGGGGAAGGCGTCGACGAGTGAGTCCGTATGGGTGCCGTCCTCGATGCGGTAGTAGCGCAGCAGTGCGCCCCGTCCGGCCTCGCGCACCATGCGGGCGTAGACATCGGAGTCCTGGCTGATGGGCAGCAGCACGTCGAGAGTGCCGTGCAGGGTGATCAGCGGTTTGCCGATGCGCCCGGTCAGGGCGATGCGGTCGACGGCACGGTGGACCGCGGGCGGCCGGGTGCCGTAGTCGTAGTCGGCGTCGCAGCCCGGGGTCCCCGAGGCGCAGAACGGGCTGCCCGCCTCGATCGCCCCGTCGAAGCCAGGGTCCAGCTCCTCGCGGTAGATGCGCTGGGTCAGGTCCCAGTAGACCTGGTGGTGGTAGGGCCACAGGAATTCGGAGCCCGCCGGATAGCCGGCCTTGTGCATGGTCTTCAGGCCGTCCTCGGCGCCGGGACCACCGGCCGCGTAAGCAGGGTAGGCGCGCAGCGCGGGCGGCAGGAAGGTGAGCAGGTTGGGGCCGTCGGAGCGCCAGAGCGTGCCTTCCCAGTCCACTCCCCCGTCGTACAGCTCGGGGTGGTTCTCCAGCTGCCAGCGCACCAGGTAGCCGCCGTTGGACATGCCTGTGGCGATGGTGCGGGCAGGGGGCCGGTGGTAGCGCTGCGCGACGACGGCGCGGGCAGCCCGCGTGAGCTGGGTGATGCGCGTGTTCCACTCGCTGATGGCGTCGCCGGGCCCGCGGCCGTCGCGATGGAAGGCGAGGCCGGTGTTGCCCTTGTCGGTGGCGGCGTAGGCGTAACCGCGCGCGAGCACCCAGTCGGAGATCGCGCGGTCGTTGGCGTACTGCTCGCGGTTGCCCGGGGTTCCGGAGACCACCAGTGCGCCGTTCCAGTGGTCGGGCAGCCGGATGACGAACTGTGCGTCGTGGTTCCAGCCGTGGTTGGTGTTGGTGGTCGAGGAGTCGGGGAAGTAGCCGTCGATCTGGATTCCGGGAACGCCGCTCGGCGTGATGAGGTTCTTGGGAGTCAGGCCCGCGAAGTCGGCCGGATCGGTGTGCCCGGAGGCCACCGTGCCGGCCGTGGTCAACTCATCCAGACAGTGGGCCCGTTGGAAGGCAGCGCCCGGCACGTGCACCCGGGCCCGGCCGGCGCAGTGACCGCCCGTGCTCCCCTCCGCACCGACCGCCGGCACCGCCACGGCGAGAAGCGAGAAGGCGGCCGCGAGCGACAGCGCACCGGACACGGCACGCCGCCCGGTCCGTCTACGGGGCGGTGCGGTGACGGCACGGGGTGGCTGCATCCGAGACCTCCAAGTCGAGTGGTTGACAGGCCGCAGGCTAGGGGCCGATCACCGCACGGGACATGTGCCGGCCCGCCATGACAGCGGTCCGAACAGAGGCGTCACACACCATGGCAGGCCGTGTCGCCCCACACGGCAAGGCCGAGGGGGGACAAGGGTTGTCAGGTCACCGGATCGAGGAAGGTCAGCACTGAGGCGTCCTCCTCGATCAGCGGGGCGAGTTCGGCGTTGAACGGGCCTCCGTAGGGGGCCTTCAGGTGTGCCTGGAAGGCGTCCTCGTCCCGGTACACCTCGAAGATCCAGAAAGCGCGCGGGTTGGAGGCCTTCGTGTAGACGTCGAATGCGAGGTTGCCGTCTTCCTCACGCACTTTCTGGGCGTAGTCCCGCAGCAGGCCGGCGATGTGGGCTTCGGCGCCTTCGCGGGCGGTGAACTCGGCGAGCAGGGTCTTGTTCACGGTGTGGTGTCCTCCATGATTCTCCGTGGTTCTCCACGGGTCTGGGTCGTTCTCCGTGGTTCTCCGTGGTTCGGGGTCAGTCTCGGTAGGAGTCGAGGTGCCAGACACCGGCCCGGTCCAGCTTCACCGAGCCGTTCTCGGCGAAGACCTCGACTCCCTGGCTGGCGGGGTCGGGGAAGATCTGATCGGTGATCACCGCTTCACCGCTGCCGCCGAAGACCTCGACGGACGACCAGTCGACGAGGATCCGCAGCTTCACCTTGCCGTTCCTGGGCTGCAGCGGGGCTCGCTGGACGCCGGGGAAGGTGCTGTTGAAGTCCACGGCGCCGGAGCGGGTCCGGTCGACGTACAGCTCCTGTGTCGTGGTGTCGTAGCCGATGACGGTCTCCTCGCCGCCCGCGCCGGTGCGCACCTTGAGGCCGAAGCGTTCGGCGTCCTTGAGGGAGAAGGTCGCTTCGATGTCGAGTGCCTTGCCCTTGGCCGCGGGGCCGATCAGGGGCTTGGTGGTGTTGTTGACGGTGACGCCGGTCGCCGTCGCCGGGGTGTTCCGCCGGAGAGTCTCCAGTCTGTCGACCGGCTTGCTGGTGAGCCGGATCCGGCCGTTGATCGTGCGTAGGGCCATCTCGCGGGGGATGCTTTGCGTACCGCGCCAGGGGGAGGTGGGAACGGCGCCGCTGTAGTCCCAGTTGTTCATCCAGCCGATCATGTACCGCTTGTCGCCCGGTGCGTTCTCCCAGGACACCGCCGCGTAGTAGTCCTTGCCGTAGTCGGCCCAGTCGGCGCGCTGCACGACGGATTTGGCGGCCGTGTCGGCGATGGTGAACTGGTCGGCCATGATGTGGCCCCAGCCGGCGGTGTTCATGTCGACGATCTGGATACGTGCCTGCTTGCCGGCGTAGGGACGCAGGTCGAAGGAGGCCCAGTCCAGGGTCTCGCTGTTGGAGCCGGTGGCGCTGCGGACGATCTCGCCGTCGACGATCAGGTTGACGGACGTCTCCTGGGAGACGGGCTGGGCCTCGGTGTCGGACAGCATGATGTGGTCGACGTTGAGGTGGCCCCAGCCGCCGGTGTTGTCGTCGACGATCCTGATCCGCCCCTTCTTGCCGGCGAGGTCGCCGACGTCCCAGGACGCCCAGTTGAGCGCCTCCGCGTCCTTTCCGGTGGCGCTGCGCACCACCTGGCCGTCGACGAGGAGTTCGACGGCGGTCGGGCCGGCGGCACCGACGGGGTGGTTGCCGCCGCCGATGAGGAAGTTCAGGTGCTTCTTGTCGATGGTGAATTCGGGCGAGGTGAGGGTGCCGGTGGTGGAGTCGCCGTTCAGGTAGGTGTTGACCAGGCCCTCGCCCAGGAACCCGGAGACCTCTTGCTGGTTGGGGAGGGTGCCGGCGGCCGGTGCCGGGCCGAAGGCGTCTCCGGTCGTCGTCCAGTCGCCGTAGCCGGCGCCCTCGAAGTCGGCGAGGACCGTGCCCTCGGGCGGCGGTCCCTGCTCCACGACGGTTCCGGGCTCGTGCGGGTGCCGTCCGCCGCCCACCTTGAAGTTCAAGTAGGGGCTGCCGACGGTGAATTCGGGTGAGGTGAGGGTGCCGGTGGCGCCGTCACCCGAGTGGAAGCTGTTGGCGAGGCCCTTGCCGTCGAACCCGTCGACGGTTCCCTGCCCGGCCAGTGCCCCGGCCGCCGGTCCGTCGCCGTACGCGGTGCCGGTGGTCGTCCACGTACCGAAGCCGGTGCCCTCGAAGTCCTGGACCACCGTGCCGCTGGGCGGGGTGTAGGTGCCCTTGTCGTCGGCGGTGAACTTCTTGCCGTCGAAGTCGCCGATGAAGTACTGGGCGGCCGAACCACCGGCGATACCACCGGGGTTGATGTTGACGACCAGGACCCACTTGATGGTGTTCTCGTCCCCGTCGACCGCGAGAGGGAACAGGTCGGGACACTCCCACACGCCGCCCGTCGCGCCGGCCGGCCCGAACTCGCTGAGCAGGTCCCAGTCCTTGAGGTTCTTCGACGAGTAGAACTGCACCTTGTGCTCGGTGGACAGCGACACCGTCATCAGCCAGCTCTTGGTCGGCGCGTACCACTGGACCTTGGGGTCGCGGAACTCCTTGGAGCCGATGTCGAGGACGGGATTGCCCTGGTACCTGGTCCAGGTGCGGCCGCGGTCGGTGCTGTAGGCGAGCGACTGCGCCTGGGTGCCCGTGTCCTTGGCAAGGCTGGTGTATATCGCCACCATGGGCGGGTTCTTCTTCGTGCCGAACCCGGTGGTGTTGTTCCAGTCGACGACCGCGCTGCCGGAGAACACCATCTCCTCGTCGTCGTGCGACAGGGCGAGCGGCAGCTCCTTCCAGTGCACGAGGTCCTTGCTCACCGCGTGCCCCCAGGACATGTCGCCCCACGAGTTGCCGTTGGGGTTGTACTGGTAGAAGAGGTGGTACTCGCCCTTGAAGTACACAAGGCCGTTGGGGTCGTTCATCCAGTTCTTCTCCGGCGTGAAGTGGAACTGGGGCCGGTAGGTCTCGGAGTACGGCGGGGTGTCGGCAGCGACGGCCTGGGGCACCGGCGGGGCTGCGGACAGGGCGCAGACGGTCGCCACCGCCGCGATCATCCGTGTGCGGGCATGCCGGGATACGCGTACAGAGCTCATGGTGTCTCCTCTGCCGCGGCCGTCCACGCAGCGGAGCCTGCTGCCGGCGTGGACCGACCGGAAAGTGACGCCTCGCCGACGCCGTCGTCCGCGGCGCCGACAAGGAGTGTCATCGTTGACTTGTGTCATCGATGACATCGAGTGGCCCGATGATGGGCGCAACTCGGCCGGTGCGTCAACCGGTTCGTGGTTGATACGCCCCAACGCGGCGCGCATTGCCTGACATACGCCGCCAGCCGTGGCGAGCCGCGCCAACCGGCAAAGACCCACGGGCGGACAACGACCGCGGGACGTTGCCGATTTGTGACGCGCACAGGGCATTGACGTTTCCAGAAGCCGGAGTCCATCATCCTCGCCATGCGGTGTCAACGATGACATAAGTCAACGATGACACCTCGGGACGGCATGCTCCGATGCCGACCGCGCCGCTCGCAATCCCGCAGGAGTCGTTCATGCCTCGCACCGCTCGTCTGCCCCTTTCCCTCCTCAGAGCCGCTGCGTGCACGGGCATCGCGGCCCTCACCCTGACGGCCTGCGGATCCGGCTCCGGATCGACGTCCGCCGGCACCGGTTCAGGCGACGTCAAGGTCGGTCTCATCACCAAGACCGACACCAATCCGTTCTTCGTGAAGATGAAGGAGGGCGCGGAGAAGACCGCGAAGGCCGAGGGCGTCACACTCATGACCGCGGCCGGCAAGTTCGACGGCGACAACGCCGGTCAGATCACGGCCCTCGAGAACATGGTCGCCTCCGGCGTGAAGGGCGTCCTGATCACCCCGAGCGACTCCAAGGCCATCGTGCCCGCGATCGCGAAGGCACGCGCCAAGGGCGTCCTGGTCATCGCCCTGGACACCCCGCCCGAGCCGGAGAGCGCGGTCGACGCCCTCTTCGCCACCGACAACCTCAAGGCCGGCGAGCTGATCGGCGAGTACGCCAAGGCCGCCATGAAGGGCAAGACCGCCAAGATAGCCACCCTCGACCTCGCACCGGGCGTGTCCGTCGGCGTCCAACGGCACGACGGCTTCCTGAAGGGCTTCGGCATCGACGAGAAGGACCCGGCGGTCGTCTGCTCCCAGGACACCGGAGGCGACCAGGCCAAGGGCCAGACGGCGATGGAGAACTGCCTCCAGAAGGAGCCCGGCATCAACGTCGTCTACACCATCAACGAACCGGCCGCACTCGGCGCTTACACCGCGATCAAGGCCAAGGGCCGGGAGAAGGACGTCCTGATCGTCTCCGTGGACGGCGGCTGCACCGGGACCCAGGCGGTCAAGGACGGCACGATCGCCGCCACCTCCCAGCAGTACCCGCTGAAGATGGCCGCCGAGGGCGTCAAGGCCGTCGTGACGTACGCCAAGGACGGCAAGAAGGCGTCCGGTTACACCGACACGGGCGTCACCCTGATCTCCGACAAGCCGCAGGACGGCGTCACGTCCAAGGACACGGCCTACGGCCTGGAGAACTGCTGGGGCTGAGCCGCCTTCGAGGCCCGTACGCCTCCGCCTCTCCCCTCAGCGGGGCGGCCGTCCCTTCCTCCCTGACCGGGGGACGGCCGCCTGTCCTCTTGTCCTCCGACCAGGGCGGGCAACGACCTCCGTCTTCCGACAAGGATTTCGCATGACAGCCACGACCACGCCGTACGCCGAGCTCAAAGCACCGACCACAGCCCGCAGACTGCTCACGGCACCGACCACCGGCCCGTTGGTCGCCCTTCTCCTGGCCTGCGCCTTCTTCTCCCTCTCGACCGACCAGTTCCTCACGGGCGGCAACTTCTCGCTCATCGTGCAGCAGGTCATGGTCGTCGGCACCCTCGCCATCGGACAGACCCTGATCATCCTCACCGCGGGGATCGACCTGTCGTGCGGTGCCGTGATGGCGTTCGGCAGCATCGTGATCGCCAAGATGGCCGCCGAAGGATCCCTGCCCCCGCTCGTCGCCATCGCCCTGGGCCTGGTCGTCTGCGGCGGGTTCGGGCTGCTCAACGGGCTGCTGGTGCAGAAGATCCCGCTGCCGCCGTTCATCGTCACCCTCGGCATGCTCAACGTCGCGTTCGCGCTGACCCACATCTACTCCGAGGAGCAGACGGTCACCAACCTGCCCGGCCCGCTGACGGCCCTCGGGCAGACCTTCCCGCTCGGCCGCACCGACATCACCTACGGCTCCCTGGTCACCATCGCCCTGTTCCTCCTCCTCGCCTACGCGTTGAGCAGTACCGGCTGGGGCCGGCACGTCCACGCGCTGGGCGACAGCCCGGAAGCGGCGCGGCTGAACGGCATCCGCACCTCCCGGCTGACCATCGGCGTCTACACCGTGGCCGGCCTCCTCTACGGCATCGCCGCCCTGCTGCTCATCTCCCGCACCGGAGTCGGCGACCCCCAGGCGGGACAGACCGACAACCTCGACAGCATCACCGCCGTGGTCCTCGGTGGCACCAGCCTCTTCGGCGGCCGCGGATCGGTCCTGGGCACCTTCATCGGCGTCCTCATCGTCGGCGTCTTCCGCAACGGCCTGCAGCTGATGGGCGTCGCCTCCATCTACCAGACCCTGATCACCGGAGTCCTGGTGATCCTCGCGGTGACCATCGACCAGCTCTCCCGGAAGAAGGCCCGATGACCGCCACCTCCTCCCCCGCCCCCGTCCTGCAGGCCCGCGGGCTGGTCAAGCGCTACGGCCACGTCACCGCCATCGACGGCGCCGACTTCGACCTGCTGCCCGGCGAGGTCCTCGCCGTCATCGGCGACAACGGAGCCGGCAAGACCAGCCTGATCAAGGCCCTCACCGGCGCGCTGACCCCCGACGCGGGCGAGATCCGCCTCCACGGCGAACCCATCACCTTCTCCGGGCCGCAGAGCGCACGCGCCCACGGCATCGAGACGGTCTATCAGGACCTCGCCGTGGCCGCCTCCATGGACATCGCCTCGAACGTGTTCCTCGGGCGCGAGCTGCGCCGCCCCGGCGTCCTCGGCAGCGTCTTCCGCATGCTGGACAAGAAGCGGATGCGCCAGGAGGCCGCCGAGCACATGGCCGACCTGAAGATCGGCCTGCGCTCGCTGACGCAGTCGGTCGAGACGCTCTCCGGCGGACAGCGGCAGGCCGTCGCGGTCGCCCGTTCCGTCGCCTGGGCCCGCAGCGTCGTCGTCATGGACGAGCCCACCGCCGCCCTCGGCGTCAAGGAGTCCGGGCAGGTCCTGGACCTCATCCGCCGCGTCCGGGACAAGGGCATGCCGGTGGTCCTGATCAGCCACAACATGCCGCACGTCTTCGAGATCGCCGACCGGATCCACGTCCACCGACTGGGCCGACGAGCCGCCGTGATCAAGCCCTCCGACTACTCCATGGCGGAGGTCGTCGCCATCATGACCGGCGCGCTCACCGTAGACGAGGCCGGAGATACTGTCGTAACGGACTCCGAGGCGGCGAAGGCCGCGGGCGTCCGGGCCAACTGACGTACCACTGAAGCACGCACGGATTCCGGCCGAGGCCGCGGCCGGAACCGACGAGCACAGGAGACCGTTTCCTCCATGGCAGCGAACCGCCGCCCCACCCTGACAGACGTCGCCCGAGAAGTCGGCGTCAGCGCCAAAACCGTCTCCCGCGTCCTCAACGAGGACGGGCCCGCCTCGACGCGGACCAGAGAACAGGTCCTCGCCGCCGTGGCCAAGCTCGGCTTCCAGCCCAACCTCATGGCCCGCAACATCCGCGTCGGCGGACCCGACACCACCGTCGGACTGGTCATCCCCGACCTCGGCAACCCCTTCTTCGGAGCCGTGGCCCGGAGCATCGAGGACACCGTCCGCGATCGCGGCCTGACCCTGCTCATGGGCTCCTCCGCCGACGATCCCGACCGCGAACGAGCGCTGACGGACAAGTTCCTCGCCCGCCGCATCAGCATCCTGATGGTCGTGCCCTCCGTCGGCGCCGACCACTCCCACCTCAAGACGCACCGCGCTGCCGGACTGCCCGTCGTGTTCCTCGACCGCCCGGGAGTAGGCCTGTCCACGGACAACGTCGTCAGCTCCAACCGCGCAGGCGCCCACGACGGCGTCGCCCACCTGATCGCCCACGGCCACCGGCGCATCGGCTTCATCGGCGACCTTCCCACCAAGCTCTACACCCGCCGCGAGCGCCTGGCCGGATACCGCACGGCCCTGCAGGAAGCCGGCCTTCCCTACGACCGCTCCCTGGTCACCAACGCCCACGACCGGCACGGGGCCCGCGCCGCGACCGACCAGCTCCTGGACCTGCCGGATCCTCCCACCGCCCTGTTCGCCGGCAACAACATCGTCGCGCTGGGGATCATCTCCGAACTCGCCCGCAGCAAGCGCAGGGACGTCGCCGTCGTCGCCTTCGACGACGTGGAACTCGCCGAGGCACTCGAACCGGCCCTGACCGTCGTCGCCCAGGACCCCGAAGAAATCGGCAGAGCGGCGGCGACCACAGCCCTGGCCCGCCTGGACGGCGACCGCTCTCGCGCCCGCACTCTCACCGTCCCGACCCGCCTGATCGTCCGGGGATCGGGAGAACGGCCTGCTCCGGTGCTGCAGGAAAGCTGACCCTCTCGGCGGACTGCCACTGACCAGACGCGGGTGTCAGGTCGGCCCCTCGGCGCGACTGGATCAGCACCCACGCGCGATCTCGGAGCGCGTCCGTGAACCTGTCAGCCCGAGGTGGTCCGCGCAGTCGCGGCGAAAAGTCACCTGCCGCGATGAGTTCCGGCCGGGTCGCGAGTCTGTTGTGGTGAGCGTCGTGGCACGTCGTACGACACTGCCCGACACGAGCCACCACGGAGGACACCATGACGATCACGCCGAGCGATCCGACCACCGCGCTGCCCGGCCGCCCGCCCGTCGTCGACCTGGCCACCTGGCAGGCCGCCCGTGACGAGCTTCTGGTCCGCGAGAAGGCGCACACCCGTGA
Organism: Streptomyces sp. NBC_01352; assembly: GCF_036237295.1. Lineage (NCBI taxonomy): Bacteria > Bacillati > Actinomycetota > Actinomycetes > Kitasatosporales > Streptomycetaceae > Streptomyces > Streptomyces sp. NBC_01352. The sequence continues at coordinate 10,604,130 of NZ_CP108354.1, read as the reverse complement.
GGGCGACGCGATCGCCGCGGCCCGGCGGCGGCTGCCGATGGTCGAGCTCGACGGGACGGTCGAGCTCGTCGGACCCGACGGCCCGGTCCCGTTCCTGGACCTGTTCCAGGGCCGCGACGAGCTCGTGGTCTACAAGCACATGTGGTACGACGGCGCGCCGCACCAGGGGCAGTGCGAGGGCTGCACCACCACGGCCTGGCACGTGAAGGACGCGGTCTACCTCAACGCCCGGGACGTCTCGTTCGCAGTCCTGACCACCGGCCCGTGGGACGAGGTGGCCTCCTACGTCGAGTTCATGGGCTACACCCAGCCCTGGTACTCGGTGCGCGACGTGGACGCGCCGGTCGGCGGCGACATGGGCTACCTCGCCTGCTTCCTGCGCGACGGCGACCGCGTGTTCCTCACCTACTCCACGACGGGCCGTGGCAACGAGCGGGTCAACGGGTCTCTCGGCCTGCTCGACCTGACCCCCTACGGCCGCGGCGAGGCGTGGGAGGACAACCCCGAGGGCTGGCCCGAGGGGCGCGGCCCCTGCTGGTCCTGGCGCTCCGACGTGGACGGGAACGCCGCCTGGGGCCCGACCAGCCGCCCCGTACCGCAATGGACCCGCCCCGGTGCGACCCCCGTGGAGACCCTCGGCCGACACGGCCACCACCACTGACAAGCCTTACCGACGGCATCGGCACGAGGTGTCAGATGGTGCGTGAAGGTGCCGTCCAAGGCCGGTACTCATCAAGCCCTGCTCACCGCCGGGGAGATGATCGTCCCTCGCGGCGGCACTTTCGTGGCCGTCAAAAGCCGTCCGGGAAGAGGGAGTTGCCGACACGCGCGTCCTTCCCCGGCCGCCCGCGGTGCGGGATCATGCCCACCAGTGGCAGCGACCGGTGTCACCGTGGGGCTGGGGCGCGAGAACGGGGTGCACGAAATGAAGGCGCTGGGGCGGAGACTGAGACGGGGGCTGGGGCTGGGGCCAGGTGCTCCAACGGCCCTGGAGCCGCCGTCGGATGGCGTACAGGTCAGCGGCCCGAACATCGTGAGCGCCGGCCCGGCGAGGCAGCTGTGGGTCTTCTCCCCGGGCCGACGGAACATGTCGACGCCGGCCGTGGCGGACGGCGGCGTGCACGTCAGCAGCGGATCGGGACTCTACGCCCTGGACGCGGCCACCGGACAGGAGCGGTGGCGGTTCGTCACCAGCGGCGATCGGATCAAGGTCTTGGCGCCGACGGTGGCCGATGGGGTTGTGTACTTCGGAACCGGTCACGCGGACGGTCTCGCCTACGCGATGGACGCGCTCACCGGGCGTCAGATCTGGCAGGTCGCTACGGGTGCCCCCGTGACCTCGCGCCCGGCGGTGGTCGACGGAGTGGTGTACCTCAGCAGTGAACAGGGCCTGTCGGCTCTCGACGCCGCCACCGGCGAACGGCGGTGGGTGCTGGCGGGCAACCCGGTGCTCGGGAGTCCAACGGTGGCCGCCGGTGTGGTGTACGTGCACATCGGTGGGTCGAAGGAGGACAAGGGCGTCCATGCCCTGGACGCTGCCACCGGAGAGAGGCGCTGGAGATTCACCACCGGCCGCGAGTGGAACGAGGCCTCCAGACCGGCGGTGGCCGACGGGAGCGTCTATGTCACCAGCCATAGCAGCCTGCACGCGGTTGACGCGCTCAGCGGCCGGGAGCGGTGGGCATTTTACGCGGACCACTACATGACCTCGACTCCCGCGGTCCGGGGCGACAGAGTGTACGTCGGCAGCTGGGACCACCACTTGTACGCGGTGGACGCCGACATCGGGGAGCCGTACTGGAAGTTCCCCACCGAGGGGGCGGTGGCGTCCTCGCCGGTCCTGGCCGACGGCCTGGTCCACTTCGGTTGCTGGGACAACACCCTGTACACGTTGGACGCCGCCACCGGCGCGTCACACGCCACGTTCACCGCCGGCGACTGGGTGGGCTCACCGACGGTCGCGGACGGCGTGGTCTACGTCGGCACCCGCGACGGTCACCTCTACGCTCTGCGGTCCTCCGCCCCCGAACAGTCCCGGGACGCCGCGAACTGATTCCCCATGACGCTTGTCATCGGGCGGGCATAAGGTTCCGCGCATGAAATCGTTGATCACTGCCGTCCGCGAGCATGACGAAGCCGCGAGTTTCCTCGCTTGGCCGGGCGACTTCGACCTGGCCCGAGGCGACCATGTCGAGGATGTCCACCTCGCCTCGGGCGCCGCGCTGGAGGGGTTCGCCGGCGACGGCGCCGGGGGCACCTTCTTCTTCTGCGGCGAGGGCGGCGAGGAACGTCCCGTCTTGTATGCGGACTCCGAAGGAGGTGCGGCGCTGGTTGCGGTCGGCCTGCCCGAACTTCTGCGGCTCCTGCTGGTCGCCCCTTGGTGGCGCGACTGCCAAACGTTCACCGCGGAGGAAAGCCGCAAGCTCGCGGCCGAGTACCTGGAGGACATGCCAGACCTCGTGCCCCGACGGGATCGTGCTGCCGCGGCCCTTGGCCTTGCCCTTGCCGCTGAAGGAGACGTCTTGGCCCGCTTGCGGGAGGTGGCGCTCGGGATCGGAAAGGACTTCACCCTCATCTTCACGCCGGAGGGCGAGCCCTACGATCCTCTCTTCGAGGGCTGAGACGCGTCGTGGTGGCAGACGGCAGAGGCCGTTCACGACCAATGTCGGAGCAGTTCCGATCGAACACGAGCGGTGGCCGCGCTCGGCGCGGCGAGCCCCGAAGATGATCACAGCCGGAAAATGAGTATGCGACTGCGCGGCCTCAACCGATCATGTGGGTATGACCGATCAACTGGCGATCAGTATCTTGACTTTGCAGCACAGGATTCCCGATGACTGGGCGGCGGATCCCTGGGCCGAGGTGCGGCCTCTGATCGACGGCGTGGATGTCCTGAAGGAGGTCCACCCGGAAGGGCTGGCACCCAGTTGCCGATACTGGAAGGGGCCGGCCGAGAGCTGGCCGCTGGCGGTCACGGAGGAACCCCGCAGAGTCATGATCGCCGAGCCGACCTGCACGGCCGGCTGCTGCGGCGCTCTGTACGTCACCATGCGCCGCGAAGGCGATCGGGTGATCTGGGACGCCTGGGAAAACACCAGCAACATCACTGCCGTGCCGACGGGCTTCCGCTTCGATTCCCTCCAGTACGAGACTGAACTCGCCCGGGCCGCAGCGGATATCAGCTGGGAGGAGCCGGTGGACACCGTCGCCCGGCTCCTTGAGCAGACCCTTGCGGACAGTGGCTGGTTCGAACGCTGGGACTGCGTCCTCACGAGTGTTTCGCCACGACGCGAGGAGCCCGACATCCCTGCGGAGCTCACCAGCCCCGAGGGTGTTGACGTCGAGTTCCACCAGGTCCGGGGACCGGGCGAGCGTACAGATTCCTACGAGTACGAGTTGTTCGTCACCCGCGACCAGTCCCTGGACGAGCAGGTCCGGCGGCTCGCGGACCACATTCTCGCGGACGATCCGCGGAGGACTGCTGAGATCCGAGACTACTGAGGACCAACTACCGCTGCGACGCCCGCCCTCGTTGGGAAGCCAAGTGGCACGACAGCGACGCCGAGACGTCGCTCAACGAGCTGGTGTACGGCCGGCCGATGGGGTTCGCCCGGTTCAGGATCGAGGTGCTCTGTCCGCGCACCTCTCCTCGCGGTGAACAGTCCGGAGGGGAGCCTCACGCCATCACGCAAGGCGGCGCGCCTTGCGTATGGAGCATACGGTGTTGCCTATGACGCAAGACAATGGTGAACTCGACAGCCTCGTACGCAAGCGGATCCGCGCACTGCGCGTCGCACAGGGCTGGTCCCTCGACGAGCTGGCCACCCGCGCCCGGCTCAGCCCGTCCACGCTCAGCCGTATCGAGAACGGTCAGCGCCGCCTCGCCCTGGATCAACTCGTCACCCTCGCCCGCGCGTTGGACACCTCACTCGACCAGCTGGTCGAGACCGCCAGCGACGATGTCATCTCCAGCCCGATGATCGACGCGGCCCGGCGGCGGATGCAGTGGCCCATCCGTGCGGACCCGGGGATGACCGTTGTACGTCAGCGCATGACAGACCCGCCGCCCGACAGCCCCTCGCGTCTGCGTGCCCACCCCGGCCGTGAATGGCTCGTCGTTCTCTCCGGTACGGCCGTCCTGCTGTTGGGCAACCGGCGCTTTCGCGTGGAGACCAACCAGGCCGCGGAGTTCCCGACGATGCTCCCGCACGCCATCGGCGCCGAGGGCGGGCCGTGCGAGGTCTTGGGCATCTTCGACCGGGACGCCCGCCGCGGCCACCAGCGCGACGAGGGCACCGATGACGCAAGCCGACCGTCTCCATGAGGACACCGCCCTCAGCCGCGTCTCCGTGCGGCAAGGGGTCGTATCACGCCGCAGCGTCGAGGGCTTCTTGCGCAGCCGGCACGCCACGCGGCCATCGTCTTGCTGTTTCGGGAAGCAGCAGCGCCGCACGCCCGTGAGTCTTCTAGCGTCGTCGGCATGACTCACACACCCCCGCGTGCATCGCACGACCACGATCCACACGCGGCCCACCAGCACGGAGCGGACCACGACGCCGACGGCCAGGCGGAGATCCTCGACCTGGACGCTGAAGTGCTCGCCGAGCACATCGCCTCCATCACCGCGTGGCTGCCCGTCGGAGCCGGCCCCCGTCACATCGTTGATCTGGGCTGCGGGACCGGGACCGGCACCTTCGCACTGCTCGAGCGCTTCCCCCATGCCGAGGTGACCGCCGTCGACACCTCGACCAGCCACCTGCATCGCCTGTTCGAGAAGGCCACGAAACTGGGCCTGGCCGACCGGGTGCACCCCGTCCAGGCCGACCTCGACGCGACCTGGCCCGACCTCGGCACGCCCGAACTCGTCTGGGCATCAGCCTCCATGCACCACATGGCCGATCCCGACCGCACCCTGCGCCAGGTCCACGACACGCTCGCGCCGGGCGGGCTGTTCGCCGTCGTCGAACTGGCAGGCTTCCCGAGGTTCCTGCCCGAAGACGCCCCCGAAGACCGCCCCGGTCTCGAGGAACGCTGCCACGCCGCACTCGACCGGCACCACGCCGAACACGTGCCGCACCGCGGCGCCGACTGGGGATACAAGCTCACCGCCACCGGCTTCACCGTCGAGGCCGAACGCACCATCACCGTGCACATCGGCCCACCCCACACCGACGCAGTCGGCCGCTACGCGCTCAAGAGCCTGCACCGCATGCACAGCAGAGTCGCCCGGACACTGACAGCCGAGGACCTCACCGCCCTCGACCGGTTGCTCGACACCGACAGCCCTCACAGCATCCTGCGCCGCGGCGACCTGACGGTCCGCACCGAGCGCACCGTGTGGGCCGCGCGACGCACCTGAAGGCGCCATGCCGAGCTCAGTAGACGAAAGCCGCGGTCCGACGTGTCACCACCATGGGCAGAGAGCTCGGCCTCATCGTTCCCTTGACCAGGGGCGTGACGCCGGAGCACCGTCGCCACGATCAGCGGAATCTCCGTAAGGCGGTACACATCACCGATGCACTTACGGGTTCGACCCCGAAGGGCATCTGTGCTTGCTTCTGCTCGGCCGTCACCCGGTCGGGCAGCCACCGGTCGGCTGAACACCACATCCGCGTGAGCGGGAATCCGATACCCGCCGATCGTTGCCGGGCGGCTGGTGACACGGCTGAGGAACCAGAACGGCGGGTACAGGCGCAGGACTTCGGTTGTGCAGCAGCCACGCGGCCGCGCACGGTTTGAGGCGTCGTCACCGTGCCGGCGCGAGGTATCTCCTGGGCGGCACGACCGACGGTAGTGACCGAGCTGAAGTCGAGGAGATGGGTGGCGGGTCGCCACCCACGGCCCCGGAACAACAGATCCGAGGCCGTGGGTTGGCACAATGCTGTTGTCACAGAGCGGCAGTGTGGACGCTCGCTCCCGTCGCAAGCCCTTCCGTCGAAGCGACGGCCATGAGGTCGGCACAGACGTCCGCGATCGGTGTATCAAGGAAGAGACCGCCGGAGCCAACGACCGCGAGGCCGCCGGAGACGCTGTCCAGGTCGGCGTCGGAGATCTCGGCTGTTGCAACCGGTGATGCAAGGTTCACTGCGTGGTTCCCTTCGAACAGGCGCTTCGGAACGGAATAGGCACTTCGGAACGGCAGAGTTCGCCCGATTCACGAAAACGGGAATCCTCTCCGGCGACCTACGCCACGCGCAGGATCAAAGCACGTCGACAAAGGCGCGGCCAGCAGTTCGAGGCTCGACCGGTGCACACTGCGAAAGGCGACTTCACCGGTGTGACAGCGCGGTGACCGAACACACCGACTCCTTCACAGGGCCTGCTTCTTCGCTGCACCCACGACGGTTGCCAACGATTCCCAAGACGGACACTCTCGCGCCGAGGCCGCCCAATACCGTTTGGTCGCGGCTACTGTTCAGGTTCCGCACGGCCTGTCAGTGATCGGTGTGCAGTTTTACGGGATCTTCGGTAACCGGCCAAGAGTGCAAGCACCCGAGAGCGTCCACCCGAATTCGGGTTCATGACGACAGCTCGGCCCTCGGCCCTCGACCCGGAACTCGACGCACAGCTCCAGCCTTCCCCTTGTCGTAGGGAAGGTGGAGCGCCACGCGGGTCCGCTGCTCGTCGGTCAGCGGGCCCATGCGCCCGCTCGTGGTCACCGAAGTCGGTAGGCGGTGGCAAGCACGGAGACGGTGACCTGGTGTGGCAGGAGGCCGTCATCGTCCAGGTCTGCACGCTTCACGTGGCGTGCACTCGGCGTCATCCCCACCAGATCGAGGGCCTCCATCCTGGTCAGGGACATGGCGTACTCGACGTGCTCGGTCTCGGCGGCCTCGAAGAAGGGGGCCAGCGCCTGGTGCAGGCGCTGTTCTTTGGCTGGGTCGATCGCGACCATTCCGGGCACCTGGCCGCGCAACTCGGCCAGGTGCCGCCCGGTAGGACGCACCACGACCAACCGGCCGGTCGGACGCAGCACCCTGCGGAACTCGGATGGGTTGCGCGGGGCGAACACGTCCAGCACGACGTCGGCCACCCCGTCGGCCAGCGGGAAGGGACAGAAGACGTCCCAGGTCGCCGCGGCGGCTCGCTCATGGGCTCGGGCCGCTGAGCGCAGTGCGCGCGCCGAGGTGTCCAGGCCCAGGCCACGGGCGCCGGGCAGCTGGTCGAGTACGTCGGCCAGGTAATAGCCCGTGCCACACCCGACGTCCACCACCGTGTCCTGCTCGGGCACGGCGTCGGCCGCCAGACGGGTCACGGCCTGACGGATGGGGTCGTACCTGCCGGTGGACAGGAAACGGTCCCGGGCCCGGGCCATGGCCGCGTCGTCGCCGCTGGTAGCGCGGGTGCCCGTGAGGAGGCTGACGTAGCCGTGTCGGGCGATATCGAAGGTGTGGCCCGCCGCGCAGCGCAGCGTGCCGCGGTCGGGGTGCAGGCCGGTGCGGCACGTCGGGCAGCGCAGCAGGTCGAGGAACGGTTCGAGGGCAGGGGGAAGCAACACGGGCACGAGGCACTCCTGGCAACGGTGACGGGAAGGGACCGTGCCTGCGCACGCTCAGGAAGTCGCAGCCCCCGGAGGGGACGGACCCGGCGCCCGGGCCGCCTCGTACGGGCAGCACCGGCAAGGAGGTTCACGCAGCAGGCACGCCAAGGAGGGCGACGCCGTCCGGCATCGCCCTCAATGCCGCCCGGTCACAGGAAGCAGTAGTGCGGGGTGCTCAGGAATGCCACGCCGCGATTCTACGAGCTTCAACGCGGGTGCGGGGCGCCGCCGCCGACGTCAAGAGGACACGGCCCAGGGCCGGATGGAGCCTCAACGCCGGGCGTGGCGGATCGTCAATCGTCCGAATTCCATGGCCCCAGAGATTCGGATCATCGGTCCGCCCGGGCGGGAATGCAGCCGGACCTTGTAGCGCACGTCCTTCCACCCAGTGCGCAAACCCTCGACGTCAACGACCGCGTCGCGAGGCACCGTGATCTTGGCCCTGCCGGTGCCGAGCTGCAAAATTCGATGTCTTGATCCGCTTGCCGGCGACGGTGATCGTTGACGTGGCGCCCGGCTGCTCTTCAGGGAGTGAGGCCAGAGCCGACACGAGCTCGCTGAACGCCGGCCACTTCGACGTGCTCGCCTCCCAGCGCAGAGCACGCGCCCGCATCCGCAGCGAAAAGAGGGCCGGCCCCGGGCGAGGGGCGAGGGGCGAGGGGCGAGGGGCGAGGGCCGAGCGGCCGACGCCAAGCGGTCACTCCGGAGCAGCTCACTACTGACGCGGGAACGTCTCTCCAGGCAACACGGGACAAGCTCGTCGGACGCCCCGCGGACTCTGCTTGACAAGGCCGCCGACAGCCACCCGACACGCCGGTCTCATGCTGGAACCTTGGCTTCGCCCACGCTGAACCACCCAGGCCGGACCTCGGCCAGCAGGGGCTTCAGCGACTCCACCGCGGACCGCAGATCAACGTCGGTGGGGTCAAAAGGCTCAGGCAGACTCTGCGCATAACGGCGCAGTCGCCAGAAGTCGAAGATCTCCGCTCCGTCGGCCGCAAAGTCCACATCAATCTCAGTGCCGTCCTGATTGACGAAGCGACAGCCTGCTCCGTGGACGCTGTAGGAGCAGGTGCCGATTTCGCCCCTTCGGCTCATCCGGTGCGAACGGACCAGGCCGAGCACGTCCGCAAGCCGCTCGAGCGAGGGGAACGCCGCCCGCATGGCCGCACCAGCCGAGTCGAGAGCATCGACGTACCCGATCACCAGGTCACGCGCTGTTGTCACGTGCGCCCCTCCTCTACTGCGCCACCCCGGCGTACGTGTGCGGCCGATTGTTCCACGTGGGCTCCCGACGTCTCCGATGAGGACGGCCGCGCAGCGGGAGCCCTCACAAGCGTCTTTCGGAGGCTCAGCTGCTCGCCCTGGTTCGGTGACCCACGTCACACCCGCCTCCTGTCAGCAATCGGAGCGCCGTCTCGTTCAAGGGGCACGCGAACGAGACAGGAGCAACGCCATGAAGCACCGCATCGTCGTACTCGGCGCCGGATACGCCGGGGCCTTCGCCGCCGGAAACCTGGCCCGTCGGCTCTCTCCCGCCGACAGCGAGATCACCGTCGTCAACGCCGTGCCCGACTTCGTTGAGCGGATGCGGCTCCACCAGCTCGCGATCGGCCAGGACCTCACCTTCCGCAAGCTCGCCGACGTGTTCGCGGGCACCGGGGTGCGGCTCCGCCTGGCGCGCGTCACCGGCGTCGACCCCGAGCGCAGGACCGTCGCCGTGACCGGCGAGGACGGCGACGGCGAGCTCACCTACGACACGCTTCTCTACGCGCTCGGCAGCTCCGTAGCCCACCATGGCGTCCCCGGCGTGGCCGAGTACGCCTTCGATGTGACCGGCCGGTCCTCGGCGCTGCGTCTTCGCGAGCGCCTGGCCTGCCTGGGCGAGGGCGGCACCGTACTGGTCGTCGGTGAGGGGCTGACCGGCATCGAGACCGCCACCGAGTTCGCCGAGTCCCGGCCCGACCTCTCGGTCGCGCTCGCCGCCCGCGGCGAACTGGGCGCCTGGCTCTCCCCGAAGGCCCGCCGCCACCTGCGCCAGGCCTTCGACCGGCTCGGCATCACCGTCCACGAGCACACCGCTGTCGAAGCCGTCGAGCCGACACGGGCGATCGCCGCCGACGGTACGTCCATCCCGGCCGACGTGACCGTGTGGTCGGCCGGGTTCGCCGTACACCCCATCGCGGCCGCCAGCGGCCTGGAGGTCGCCGAGACCGGCCAGATCGTCGTCGACCGGACCATGCGCTCGGTCTCGCACCCGGACGTCTACGCCGCCGGTGACTGCGCCTACGCGATCGGCGACAACGGCCGGCCGCTGCCGATGTCCTGCGCCTCGGCCGGCTTCACCAACATGCAGGCGACCGCCGCGATCATCGCGCGCCTGACGGGCAGCGAGGTCCCGGCCACCGGGCTGAAGTACTACGGCAACCACATCAGCCTCGGGCGGCGGGACGCGATCTTCCAGATGGTGGACGAGGACGTCCGGTCGAAGTCCTGGTACCTGGGCGGCCGGACCGCCGCGCGGCTCAAGTCGGGCGTGCTCAACGGGGCCGGGTGGGGCATCGCCCACCCGACCTTCGGCATGCCGAAGCGCAAGCGTCGCCTGGCCAACGCCCCTGACCGGGCCGGTGTAAGGGTCGCCGCATAGGCTGCTTCGCATGGACAGCGCAGCCATCGATCGGTTCGAGGCCAGCCGGGGCCGGCTGGCCTCGCTGGCGTACCGTCTGCTCGGCTCGGCCGCCGACGCCGAGGACGCCGTGCAGGACACGTTCCTGCGCTGGCAGGCCGCAGACCGCGAACGGGTCGAGGTGCCGAAGGCCTGGCTCACCAAGGTCGTCACCAACATCTGCCTCGACCGGCTCCGCTCGGCGCAGGCGCGCCACGAGCGAGCGGCCGGTGCCTGGCTGCCCGAGCCGCTCCTCGAGGGCGACCCGATGCTCGGCCCTGCCGACACCTTCGAGCAGCGCGAATCGGTGTCCTTGGCCGTACTGACCCTCATGGAGCGCCTCTCGCCGGTCGAGCGGGCCGTCTACGTCCTGCGCGAGGCCTTCTCGTACAGCCACGCCGAGATCGCCGGGATCCTCGACATCACCGAGTCCGCGAGCCAGCAGCATGTCCACCGGGCCCGACGCCGGGTCGCCGCCGAACGCCGCGGCGGCGACGAGGTGGACCCCGCGTCCGCGCGCCGGGTCGTCGAGGAGTTCCTCGCCGCCGCCACGTCGGGGCGCACCGAACGGCTGGTGGCGCTGCTCACCGACGACGTGACGATGGTCTCGGACGGCGCCGGACTGGCCAGGCGGCTGTTGCGGTACAAGACGCGCGAGCGGGTCGCCTCCTACGTGCGGGCCGGCTTCAAGGCCACGCCGGCGAAGCGGCGGCTGGCCGGCGGCTCGCCCGCGATGCATGTCGCGTGGGTCAACGGCTCCCCGGCCGTCCTCGCCGTGGTCGACGACCGGGTCGTGGGCGCCGTGGCGTTCGAAGTCAGCGACGGCAAGGTCGCGTCCCTGCGCGGCATCGCCGCCGCAGACCGGCTCGTGCGCCTCAACGAGGCCTGGCGGCAGCAGGAACCCGACGCGCCGGTCATCAACGCATGGTGACGGGAGCCAGCAGCGTGTCAGCGCCCTGCAACGGCTGCGATCCGCCTGCTGGAGACCGAGGGCGGGACGGCGGTAGGAGCTGCCGACATCGGACGGCCTTCCCACTCTGGCCCGGCAGACAGAGCCCGTGCCGGCGCGCCCGGGCCGGAGCGCCGGCCGGGCCGCTGTCGTTCAGCGGGCGTTCTGCGACTGTTCGAGGGGTTCTCGGAACACCTGGTCCTTGTCCGGTACGCGGTCGATGATCCATATGTTGCGACCCCGGTCGACCAGGAATGCCCAGAGGGCGAGCAGGAGCGCGCCTGCTGCCACGACGAGGGCAGTCAGGAGGGCGCCTTCGACGCCGTGAGTTTCCGCGAAGCCGCCGGAGACCGCCTGTCCGGCGGCTGTCCCGAGGGGGCCGCCGGCGCACAGGATGGTCATGGCGATCGCGGCACGGGCAGCGGGGGCCAGTCGCTCGGTCAGGGCGTAGATGCTGATCATGTAGGGTGCGACGGTGAAGCCGGCCAGCGCGACGGCGACCGGAAGGGACACGAGCTGGGCGCCGATGAAGAGGATCAGCATGCCGACGAAGAGTGCCGCAGTGAACGAGACGTAGCGGGCGCGCAGGGAGAACCGCTGTGGGAGCCAGGCGCAGGCGAGGCCGGCCAGGGCACTGCCGATGCCGAACTCGGCGTACAAGAGCCCGGAGGCACCGGGCTTGTCGATCGTGCCGGCGTACACGGTGACGGCCGTCTGGACTGCGCCGAAGGCCGCCCCCATGGCAACCATCGCCAGGAACATGACGGCCAGGGGACGTCGTGGCAGGTGCGGCTTCCCATGCTCGCCTGAAGAGGGTCGGTGCGTGGTGCGGTGGGCGTAGAGCAGTGCGAAGGGAAGGGTGCTTCCCACGATCAGGAACATGATCACCACGGCGGGGGCGAGGGGGCTGAGGGCGGCCAGCAGCCCGACGAGCGCGGGGCCGGCGACGAAGCTCAGCTCATCCGCGGACGCCTCATAGGACAGCGCCACGGGCAACAAATGGTGCTCGTCGTGCGAGCGCACCAGATGGGACCAGTGCACTCGTACGAGAGGACCGACTTGAGGTTGCGTCAGGCCCACCAGAGTGGCCGCCGCGAACATGCCCTCCCGGGTGCCGTGGCTCGCGACCAACAGGGCGGCCCAGGCAGCGAAGTTGGCGAGTGCGGCAGCAACGCCGACGGATCGGTGGCCGTAGCGATCCGCCAGGGCCCCGACCAGGGGGCCGCCGATGGCAATGGCGATGCTCTGGGCCGCGCTGGCGAGGCCGGCGAAGGCGTAGCTGCCGGTCGATGCCTGGAGCAGGATGAGAGTGGAGAGGGCCGAGGCCGCGTATGGCAGGCGGGCGGAAAATCCCAAGGGGAAGAAGCCGGCGCCCGCAACGCGCAGCAGGGAGCGGTATGACACTGATGTCTCCATCGGGCACGTCGAGGAGACGCGCCTCCCAGCCACCAACGCGTCGACGAGCCCGATTCTGATCGTCAACGTAGCGGAGGCGACTGAGGGCTGTACACGCACCAGCCTCAAGGACTCCCACAGCCGCTCCTGTCAGCGAGCGAACTCCGAGTCGTAGTCGAACATCGCGACCGCGTCCTCACGCCGCTGGGCCGTCGCGGAGTACGCCGCGCACGGCGTCGAGCCGTACACCCGGTTCGAACTCCGCCAGCCGCCACGTCGCGCCGGCCTGCGCGTACGGCTCGGGATCGACACCGGGCGGCAGACTGACGGCGATGTCGTACGAGGACATCTCGCCATGGCGCAGTTCGGTGAGGGCTCCGACGGCCTCGGCGAGCTGATCCGGGTGCTCGAGATTGACCGGGAAGAAGCCGTCGAGCCGGGCGGCCCTGCGGATCGGCTTGACGTTGCCCGGGAATCCGGCGGCCCACACCGGCACACCGGGCCGCTGAACCGGCCGCGGCAGGAACGTCATGTCGTCGACGGTGTAGTGCTCGCCGCGGTGGTGCACCGGCCCGCCGGACCAGGCGGCTGCCAGGATCGCCAAGGACCCGTCGAGCATCTGACCGCGTCGCCGGTCGTCGACCTCCTCGCCGGTCTTGGACAGCTCGCCGGCGAACCGGTCGCTACCGAGGCCGACGCCGAGGGTGAGGCGGCCGTCGCTGAGCCGATCCAGCGTCGCGGTCTCCCGCGCGACCTTGGCCGGCCGTCGACGGGCAAGCGCCGACACCATCGGGCCGAGGCGGAGCCGCTCGGTCGCGGTCGCGATCGCCGCCAGCGCGATCCACGAGTCGGCGACCTGTCGGACCGGCTCCCGCCAGCACAGGTGATCCCACACGAAGCAGCCGTCCCACCCGGCTTCCTCCGCGTCGGCGGCCAGGCGCGCCACCACCCGCGGGTCGGCGAGGTCGTCGAAGAGGGGCAGCCAGAGGGCCGACCGTAGCCGGTTCATGAGCGGCCTCCTTCCGTGTGCCGCGCCAGAGCCGACACGAAGTCATCCCACACCGGCCTCGGCAGGTCGTGCCCGGCCCCCTTGAGGACCAGCAGCTCCGCACCGGGGATCGCGTCGCGCAGCGCCTCGCCGTGCGGCAGCGGAAGGAGTGGGTCGTGGTCGCCGTGGACCACGAGCGTCGGCGCCGTGATGTCGCCGAAGCCGCCGCGGGCCGGCCCGTCGAACTCGATGGCGTAGTGGTTGACCAGGGTCGACGCGTAGTTCCTGGCGCGCGCCACGTCACGTTCGACCAACGCTCGGACCGCGGCCTCGTCGAAGTGCGGCGAGCCACCGGCGTACGCCCTCGAGCCGGCGACCACGTACTCGACGACCGCGGCCGCGTCGGAGGAATCCGGCTCGGCCGGCATGGCCAGGTCGCTCGACGGCGGCGGCAGGTCGTCGGCCCCGGTCGAGCTCGAGACGAACGTCAGCGACGCAACCCGATCGGGATGGTCCACCCCGAGCATGAGTCCGATCCCGCCGAACATCGACTGACAGACCACATGGGCGCGTTCGATGCCCAAGACGTCCTGGATGCCGAGCACGTCCAGGGTCAGGTCGGTGAACGAGTACGCCGGCTGTCCCGGTGGGTAGCAGGCCGAGCAGCCGGTGTCCCGATGGTCGTAGCGGACCACGAACCGGCCACGGGCGGCGATCTGTTCGCACAGTTCGGCGTCCCACCACAGCATCGAGGCGGCCGACCCGGCGACCAGCATGATCGGCGGGGTCGCACGGTCGCCGAAGGTCTCGACACACAGCTCGGTGCCGTTGATCTTGAGGAGTTGCTCGCCGTGAGATTGATGTGGGGTCATGTCTGGCACGCTAGAACCCGCGCATCGATTGTGAAAAGCGATGATTTCCGATTGATTCGATCGCTTGTGGCAATGGGCGTCGCTACTCTGGAGCACGTGAGCAACGTCGAGCTGCGCCATCTGGCGGCGATGGCCGCCATAGCCGAGGAGGGCTCGTTCGGTCGGGCGGCCACCCGTCTCGGGTACACCCAGTCGACGGTGAGTCAACAGATCGCCGCGTTGGAGAGGGCCGTCGGCGGTCCGGTGTTCGACCGGCCGGGCGGCCCCAAACCGGTACGGCTCACCCCTCTGGGCTCCGTGGTCCTCAACCAGGGTCGCGAACTGCTGGCGAAGGCGGAGGCATTGACCGACGCCGTGGACCGGTTCAAGGCGGGAGACGGCCGGATCGACATCGGCACCTTCCAGAGCGTGTCCAACGTGATCCTGCCGTCGGTCGTACGTCGGCTGCGAGACGAGCACCCCGGCTGCGACATCAGGTTGTCCGAGGAAGAGCCGGAGCAGCCGCAGATCGGTGACCTCGACCTGCTGTTCTACGACGGCCGCATCGACGGCGACGTCGAGCACCGCAAGCTGCTCGACGATCCGTACCTGCTGGTGGCAGGCGCCGGCACCTTCCCCGACGGTCGGGTCCCGCTGGAGCGACTCGACGGGGCACCGATGGTGGCCTGGCCGCTGACCTGCGACCAGCCCTTGATGGAGCAGGCCCTCGCCCGCTGCGGTGCCCGTCCGCAGGTCGTGTTCCGCAGCGCGGTCAACGACACCCTGTTGTCGATGGTGCGAGCCGGCCTGGGATCAGCGGTGCTGCCCTGGCTCGCCATCCGCGGTGCCGATGTCCCGTCCGACGACAGGCTCCGCGTCCACGAGCTACAGCCGTCCCTGCCGTCGCGGGAGATCTACCTGCACTGGCGAGCCGGACGTACCCACTCGCCACTTGCCCGCCGGGCCATCGAGATCGCCGTCGAGGTCGCGGCCGATCTCGCGCCGCCGCCGGCCAGTGCTTGATGCGCTCGTAAGCACCATGCTGCCGTTCGCGGCGGGTTCCGTCCGGCGCGGTGGCCCGGATGCGCGACGACACTGTTGCGGGTATCTCTTCCTTCGTCAGCACCACACACCGCGGACGACCCACGATCACGGTCACCGGTCCCCTGCGGTCGACGGATGGACCGCAGGTGCGGAGAGTGCGCCGAAGGCCCAAGATGCCAAGGTGTCCGGCCCTCAGCTCGTCGGCGCATCCGTGGGACGCACCAGGAGGGAGTGACTCTGTGCGCCAGGGAACACCAGCCGCACGCCGAGCAGCGTTCGCATGGGCGCGCCGGCGGCCGACGGTCCTGTCGGCGGGTTCTGGATGCGGTAGGGCGGACCACCAGTTCGGCGCCTCACGGCACACGGGAAGGAACGGGTCGAGCAACCGCCCGCGGGCAGCAGGGGTGGTGGCGCTAGCCGTCGGGGCACTGCTCACCGGCGCTGTCGGGGCGTGCGGTGCTGCCGACCATGACAGTGCTGTGCACTCAGCGGTCGACCTTGCCGACCGTGACCGCGTGCCGGCCCCCAGCCCGATGATGTCCGCACTCGACGATACGACCGGGACCGGGCCGGGAGTGCCCGTTGGGTCCAGCGCTCACGGCGTCCAGTCGCTGCGGGCCCAGGTTCGGGAGACCTTTCCCCACGATCCTCTGGCCTTCACCCAGGGCCTGGAGTTCCGCGGCGAGACCCTGTACGAGAGCACGGGACTGGTCGGTGAGTCCTCTCTGCGCGCCGGGCCGCCAGGCAGGCCGCCCACGCTGTATGCCGAGCTGCCGGCGCCACTGTTCGGCGAGGGCATCACCCTGGCCGGCGACAAGCTGTGGCAACTCACCTGGCGTAACGGCATCGCCATCGAGCGCGACCCCACCACACTCGCGGAACGCCGCCGGGTCACGTACGAGGGCGAAGGCTGGGGTCTGTGCCACCAACGCGTCGCCGATCGGGAACGGCTCGTGATGAGCGACGGCACGAGCCGGCTCACCTTCCGCGACCCCAAAACCTTCAAAAGCACGGGCGGCATCAGCGTGCGCCAAGCCGGCCAACCGGTGACGCACATCAACGAATTGGAATGCGCGCCCGACGGCTCCATCTACGCCAACGTCTACCTCACGGACACGATCGTGCGCATCGACCCGCACACCGGCGCCGTCACCGCGCAGATCGACGCCGCCGGACTCCTGACGGCATCGGAAGCCGACCGAGCCGAGCAACTCAATGGCATCGCCGCCGTACCAGGAACGAACGAATTCCTGATCACCGGCAAGCACTGGCCTCGCATGTTCCAGGTCGCCTTCGTCCCTGCGTGAGCCGCCCGACCTACCACCCCGTCTGGTCGCTGGCCTTGGCCCGACACAGGCCCGGATGACCCGCATGGTGGCTGCCTTCTCCCTCAGCCTGTCGGCTATGTGAATGCGGTCGGCCGCACCTGACGGCGCGAGCCCGGTTGGGCAGACAGCCGGCGTCGGCGGGTCCTGCTCCATCGCGTGCGGAGAGGACCCGTTCCCGTTCCCAGCAGGCGATGACCGTCCGTGCGTAGGTCTCAGCCCCAGGCCCGTGGACGAAGTTGCCCGGAACGCTGTGTGTGCGTCCCGGGCAGTGGGTGGCTTCGCGATGTTCTTGGGGAGTTGCAGGCTTCAGCCGTCTCAGGCCGCGGCCGTCGGGTTTGCTGATGCGGCGGCGTCGCGGTACTCGGCGTTGATGCGCTGGGCTTCTTCGAGCTGGTCTTCAAGAATGATGATGCGGCACGCGGCCTCGATGGGGGTTCCGTGGTCGACGAGTTCCCGGGCGCGGGCGGCGATGCGCAGCTGGTAGCGGGAGTAGCGGCGGTGTCCGCCCGCGGAGCGGAGCGGGGTGATGAGGCGGGCTTCTCCGATGGCGCGGAGGAAGCCTTGGGTGGTGCCGAGCATTTCGGCGGCCCGGCCCATGGTGTAGGCGGGGTAGTCGTCGTCGTCGAGTCGGCCGTACGTGTCGTCTGCTGTCACTTGCACCTCTCTGTGGAACGCGTGGAGGGGCCCTGGTGCCGTATGACACCAGGGCCCCGAAGGAACAGCTACACCATCTGCCGGCCCCGGTACTGCGCCGGCCTTCTGTCTCCGCAGACCCGACCCAGATGCTGTCGGGGATGCTGGGATCGCGGTTGCTTGACCGGAGACCACCTCACTATCGATGTCCTGCGGTACCCGGGCTCAAGACTTCCGCCCGGGCGATCCTGATGGCGCTCGGCTCCTCCGTTCTTCCCTCAATGATCAACTGCTCGCCAAACGGGGAACTGCGTACTGCTGATACTGCTGGTACTGCTCTACTACGCACTGCTGGTGACGCGAACTACACATGCGGGTACTGCCACTGCGTCAACCGCAGTCCTCACGGCGGCCCCTGATCACTGCGGGCCACCCAGTCCGGCAGTCAGTCCCGTCACCGTCCTGCAACCACCCTGGCTTCGGAACTCCACCACCGCACCGCACTACGAATCACAACTGCCTACTACCGGCCGGCAGTTCGTGTCTGCCAGGCCCTGCTGTCTCTCTGGGCTACGAGGAAAACCATAACCACACCACCACCCAATGTCTACTCCAGCAAAAACAGATTTCCGCGCGTTCACCACTGAAGAAATCAGTTCCGTGCGACCGTCTCCCTCCCCCGCACCGGCTGCGCTTGCCGCCGCGGCTGCCGATCGTCCCAGCGGCAGAGCGGAGCTCAGCAGGGCAGAAGCCGTGGCGGTGGCCTTTGGGTGTATTGGCCCTGCTAGAACAGTCATCGTTGGGCATCCAGGAGCGCGACCGCAAGGTGCGCCGGCCGCTGCGGCGGGCCGGCCTTGAGGTGATCCCGAACGCGGTGCCGGACGGCACGATGCCGTTCGTCCACGGATACGGTGCCGAGGAGGTGGGCAGCGGGTTCTCCCACCGGTACGACACCCCACGGCTCGTCGAGCGGCTCAATGAGGACTGGTACGACCTCGCCGTCTCCTCGGGTCTTCTCGACCAACGGCGCGAGTTCCTCGTCCAGCTGCCGCAGGGCACTCGGACGCACCGGGCTGCCCTGCGGAACATGCATGGTGACGGCTGCACCGCGCCGGCCGTCTGGACCCGGGTCCGGCTCTTGGAGCGCTGGGACATCATGGGGCGGGGTGCGGCATCAGCGTTCCTCGGCGTGCACGCGGGCCACCCGGGCTTCGCCATGATGGCGCTCGACAGCAGCGTGTACGTCCATGCTTCGACGGGCGAGATCGGCGTCGATGTGCTCGCGGTACCCCACCCGGACCGCTCGGAGAACATTCTGCGGCACCTGGAGTGGATCACACTTCACGACAGTCCCTACGTCAACCGCGAGTTCAAGGAGCGGATCGCCGTCTGGCTCGGGGCCCGCGCCCGGAGCGCTGTCAACCCTTCAGAGTGTTGACGACGCGGCCCGGCGGCAGGCACGAGGAGGACAACAGCGAGGCCGGCGAGGCGATCAGGTTCTTCGTCACTGACATACGGCGGTCACATCGACGGGCGTCAGCACCGCGGCCGCCGCCCTCGCCGTGGTCTTGAAGCTCGCCGAGTCCGCCCAGCAACGGTGGCGGGCCGTCAACGCACCCCGCCTCGTCGCCCTCGCCCGTGCCGGAGCCCGCTTCGAACGAGGACACCTCGTCGAACGCCCCCGAAGCTCCCGCGGCGTGCCGCACCTCAACCGTTCATGTGTCCGGGCCAACGCTGTGCAGATCCTTCGCCGGCGCCCTCGGTCGTCAGTGCCCTCAGCGCCGTCAGGCAGGTGGCCAGCTTCGCAGGGCCATGTCGGCCACCTGCTGGAGGTCGGCACGGGTGGCGCCGCCGACGGCTTGGACAGCGATGCCGTTCGCGACGGTCATGAGGTAGCGGGCGAGCAGTCCGGGATCGGTGCCGGGGAGCAGGTCGCCTTCGTCGACGGCTCGCTGGAACCGGTCGCGCAGGAGGGAGGTGGCCTCGTTGCGCCAAGCGATGAGAGCGTCGCGGGCGTTGCGTCCCGAGTCGCCCGCGGCGAGGGATCCTTGGACGCCGAGGCACCCGGCGGGACAGCCGGGGCTGGTGGTGGCCCGGACGGAGCCGCTCAGGAATGCGATGGCCACCTGCCGAGCGGTCGGCTCCCGCACGGCCCGGGCCCCGTACGAGGCGGGACCTTCCGTGTAGCGCTCCAGAGCCTTGCGGAACAGGTCCTCCTTGTTGCCGAAGGCCGCGTACATGCTGGTGCGGGTGATGCCCATGGCGCTGGTCAGGTCGGTGAGGCTGGCGCCTTCATAACCCTGTTCCCAAAAGACGTGCACGGCACGCTCGAGGGCTGCGTCGGCGTCGAAGCCTCTGGGCCGCCCGACCGGCGCCCTGCCCTGTGTCTCCATGCGATCAATCCTACCTGTTCCGCACCGAGCGGTACAGATATGCTACGGTCCCCTTCGGTACCGATCAGTACAGATCAGTGCAGATAATCGTGGAGGTCGTTCGCATGGGACAGCTCGCAGGCAAGACCGCCGTCATCACCGGCGGCAGCACCGGGATCGGCCTGGCCACCGCCATCAGGCTGGCAGCCGAGGGCGCGCACGTGTTCATCACCGGCCGGCGCAAGACCGAACTGGACGCGGCCGTGGAGACCATCGGGTCGACGAGGGCCACCGCGGTGGCGGGTGACATCTCCGACCTGACCGACCTGGACCGTCTGTACGACGCGGTTCGCGCCCGGGGCCGGGGGCTGGACGTCGTCTTCGCGAACGCCGCCGCCGCGTCGTTCGCGACACTGGAGCAGACCACCGAGGAACACTTCGACCGGACCTTCGGTGTCAACGTGCGGGGCACGCTGTTCACCGTGCAGAAGGCACTGCCGCTACTCAACGACGGCGCATCGGTGATCCTGAACTCCTCGGTGCGCGCCGATGACGGGGTCGCGGCGTTCGGCGCATATGCGGCCTCCAAGGCGGCCATCCGGTCCTTCGCCCGGACCTGGGCCAACGAGCTCAAGGCCCGGAACATTCGGGTCAACGCGATCTCCCCGGGGACCATCGAAACTCCTGGGCTCGACGCCGTGGTGGGTACGGGGGACACGTCCGTCACCAAGTCACACTTCGCCGCAGGTGTCCCACTCGGCCGGATCGGCCGCGCGGACGAGGTCGCCAACATCGTGGCCTTCCTCGCTTCCGAACAGAGCAGCTTCATCCTTGGAGCCAACCTGTACATCGACGGCGGCGAGAACCAGATCTGACCCCTCGGCCGGGTGACCATCGCGCGCGTTTGCGGCGGAGACGGTCGACGGGTTCTCCGTACGGATCAGCGGCGATGGGGGCAAGTGGATGTGCGCGGGCTGCCGATGGACGGGCAGCGCACGTCGGTGGAGGGCGATGGCCACCCGCCTCGGCGGGGACGGTAACCGGGAGGCGCTGACGCACTGCAGCACCTCCAGCCCGTGGGATCCCGCGTATGTGCGGGCCCGGCCGGCCTGGATGATGCACGTGGCGATCGGTCCGGAGGCACTGATCTTCGACGACACCGGCTTCGTCAATGACGAGGCTGCCTCGGCGTGCGGGTCCAGGCAGTACACCGGCCCCGCGGGCAAGGTCACCAACTGCCAGGTGGGCGTGTCGCCGCACCTGGCGCACGATCATGGCTCGGCGGCGGTGAACTGGCTGCTGTTCCCGCCCACTTCGTGGGATCCCGCCTCTGCGGAGGCCGATGCGGCCAAGGTCGCCCGCCGCACCCGCCGCGGCATCCCCGACCATGTGGGGCATGTGGAAAGTGGCAGCCGGCCCTGGACATGATCGACGAGATCCGGTCGTGGGGCGTCGATGTTCCCCTGGCCGTGGCGGATGCCGGATACGGTGATGCCGCCGCCTTCCGCCGCGGCCTGGAGGAGCGCAAGTCGCCTTACGCGGCGGGGATTCCCTCCCGCTTCAAGCGCATGTACTCGCGGTTCGTCGTCCTGCGCCTCCGCCCCGCCGGCCACAACATCGGCCGAGCCACCGGCAAAGTGGAATTGCCCGAACGCTGGCTGCTGGCGAAATGGTCGGCCGGCGAGAGCGAGCCGGTGCGGTTCTGGCTCTTCAGTCTGCCCTCCGGGATGCCGCCGGCCACCCTGGTGCGGCTGGTCACGCTGCGCTGGACCACCAGGAACTCCATGGCCACAGCGGCCCTTTGCTGCGCCGACCCCATTGCGGCCCTGCTCGCCGACCGACCGGACGGCGTACCTGTGGCGGCCGTGTCGCGATCGCCGTCAACGCGATGAGGCCCGCCGCCGCGGTGTCCGGCGGCCAATTGCCTGTCTGCGTCCCCTGCGTGGGTCATCGAATGCGGCAGGACCGGCCCCATCCTGCGCCAGTGTGTGTAGGCCTTCCACGCTGCGGGTTTCAAGTTGCGCGCGGCGCGCGCTCACCGGGAGGCAACTGCGCGGACGCAGCAAGCACCGAACGGCAGTCGAGCCAGGCGTCAGCACTTAGCAAGTCCTGAAGTCGAGTGAACAAGGCGAGCAGCTCAGAGCTCCACTTGTCGCGGAAAACAGCATCGACACGGGCAAGGTCGATTTCGTTCGCTGCCGACAGTTCGGCGAAGTCCCGGCGCGACTGTGGTCCTGGAATGGAGGAGCAACCGGTGAACCTGTCATGGAAGTTCGCGTCGCCCTGACTGAGAGACGGGTAGGTGGCCTTCCGGTCACATGAGGCGTACAGGTACACGATGGCCTCAGCCTCGACGCCGATCACCGCGGCAAGGTCCTCACGGCGGTCCAGCGGCAGCAGGACTGTGGGGAAGCCGTCCGTGCCGTAGAACGCGTGACAGAGTCCGGCGAGTTGGAGGGCCGGGCGGGCTTTCCATGTTGCGAGCTGGGCCTGTACGCGCTTGAGGTGGGCAAGGAGAGTGCCACCGGGGTGCGCGATACCTTCGGCGCCGAGCTCGCGCACGAGAGCAACTGCCCGGTCGGTCGCGGCAGGGGGAGCAGGCACGGTGTCCGTCTCCTTTCGGCGAAAGGGTGGTCGGCACCCGCACAGCGCCTTCGCCCGGTCCGGATCCGCGTGAAAGCACCGGGCGGGTTGCCGCCTGGGCCCTGGAACGATCCTCCGGCAGGGCCAGCACCCCAGTCAATCCTGGGAATTGCTCGCTTGACCTTAGGGATAGCTTGGGTGCCGTGACTCTGGACGATCTCCGCGTGTTCGTTGCCGTGTGCCGAGCGGGAAGCCTCAGCGCTGTGGCCCGGGACCTGTCCTGCACACAGTCAGCGGTGAGCCAGCACGTGAAGCGCCTGGAGCGAGAGACCGGCGTGAGCCTGCTGGAGCGCCAGCCGCGCGGAGTCGTGCCGACAACGGCGGGGCGGATCCTGTGCGACGCCGCCGCCGAGGGGATCGGCGGGCTCGATCTCGCGCTGCGCCGCCTCGGCGATCTTGTGAACGGAGAGAGCGGCTCCGTGCGGATCACCACGGGTGGAACGACAGTCCGGCATTTCATGGCCGAAGCGATCGTCTCCTTCCGCCGGCGCTACCCGAGGGTGAGCCTGGAGTTCCAGACCGAAACGTCCAGTCGCGGCTGCTTCGACGCCCTCCTGGCCAGCAACCTCGACCTGGCCTGGATCACGATCGGCGGTCCCGTGCGTGGCATCGAGCAGCGACCCGTCGTCGATCTGCCCTGGGTGCTGGCCGTGCGACCCGACGACCCACTCGCGGCTCGCACGCATATCGACGTCTCCGACCTCACGGGCATTCGCCTCGTCCGACTGCCGCCGAACTCCACCTCCGGCGCCCACCTGGACGCCGTGTTCGCTGAACTGGGCATCCGGGCCGGCTCGGACACGAGTGTCGCCGACTGGGATACGGCTCTGCTGCTGGCCGAACTCGGCTTGGGTCACGCCGTCGTACCCGCCGTACCGGGTCTAGCCACACCTGACGATGGTGGCCTACGCCTCCTCCCCATTCCCACCCTGCCGCCACTGTCCGTGGGCTGGGCGGTACGCCGCTGGGACGCGCTCTCCCCGCTCGCTCGGGCCTTTGCCGACACGGTCGCCGACCAAGGTGCAGAGACATCCATCATTACGTGAGTCGGAGCCAGGCAGACCGGCCCCACGCCGTGGCCTCTCCCCCGGCCGGGGGAGAGAGCTCCCTCGCGCGCGGGATCTCCCTGGTGCCCTCGCCCGGTGTACTGAGGCAGTCGGCACCGGAAAGGACTTGCATGCGCACCCTCACCAGACGACGTCTGCTCACCACTGCCGCCTCGGCAGCCTCGGCGGCGGGCCTGACCGCCGTACCTGTGCGCGCCGCGGACCGGACCCACGCAGGGGCCGATGACCTGGTGGCCGCCCTGCGGGCGCTCCCGGGCCTGCGGGTCATCGAGGAACGGCCGGGCGCCGAGCCCGGATACCGCTTCTTCGTGCTCGGCCTGCGCCAACCGGTCGACCACAACGACCCCGGGGCCGGGACCTTCGAGCAGCGCCTTACCCTGCTCCATACCGCCGCCGACCGGCCCACCGTCCTGTTCAGCACCGGATACGAAGTGCCGCTCATGCCGCGGCGGACCGAACCGGCCGTCCTGCTGGGCGGTAACCAACTCGGCGTCGAGCACCGCTTCTTCGGCACCTCGCGTCCGGCGGCCCTCGACCTCACCCATCTGACGATCCGCCAGGCCGCCGACGACCACCACCGCGTGGTCCGCCTCTTTCGCCTGCTGTACCCCGGCGCATGGATCTCCACCGGCGGCAGCAAGGGCGGCATGGCCAGCGTGTACCACCGCCGTTTCCACCCCCACGACGTGGACGGCACCGTCGCCTACTCCGCCCCGAACAACGTCGACGACCGCGAGGACTCCGCGTATATACGGTTCCTGGAGCACGTGGGCACCGCCGCCGCCCGCGACGCCCTGAAGACAGCCCAGCGACAGATGCTGCTGCGCCGCACACACCTGGTCGCCCGCTACGAGGCCTGGGCAGCCGCCACCCATGACACCTTCCGCATCATCGGCAGCGCCGACAAGGCACTGGAGATCGCCGTCCTGCGAGTGCCGTTCATGTTCTGGCAGAACCACACCGCTGCGGACGCCCCCGCCATCCCCGGCCCGGACGCCTCCACCGACGTGCTGTACGCATGGCTGGAAGAGACGGCCGCCCTGCCCGTCTACGCCGACTCCACAGCCCGGAACTACATCCCCTACTGGTACCAACTCGGCACACAAATGGGCTACTTGAGCGTTCCCACCGACCATTTGGACGGACTCCTGCAATACCCGGACGGCATCGAACCCCGCAGTTTCGTGCCGCGCGACGTCCCGATGCACTTCGACGCCGAGGCCATGCCCGACATCGACCGCTGGGTGAGGCGGCGCGCCAGCCGGCTGCTCTTCGTGAACGGCACCCAGGACCCGTCCGTCGCGGAGCCCTTCCGGCCCGGTCCCCGCGACGCGCGCGTGCTGTGGGTGCCGGGTGGCAACCACCACGTCTCGATCGCGGACCTGTCCCCCGCCGACCGCGCGGAGGCTGTCACAGCGCTTCGCCGGTGGGCCACGGGCAGCGGCTGAAGTCGCCAACGTCGCCAGGTCCCGCTCAGGCACATCGTCCACCGAAGTGCTGGAAGTCGCGCCACTCCCGCTGCGCGGGCTCGCGATACGCCTCCTGCGGCCGGTCGGCCCGGCTCCGGTCCAGGAAGCCGCGGTAGGTCGTCCTCGCGGATGGCGACGTACGAGGTACGCCTGAGTCGCGGTCAGCGCCTTGTGCCGAGGATTCGCGACGCGATGTGGACGGACAGGCCGCCGGTGACGGGCTCGGTGGCGAACATCCCGGCTTGTGCCCGCGCAGAGGCTGTGTGCGGGTGACGTGACCCCATGTGGGGATTGAGCAGGAAGGGTCGCATTCCGAGACCGCCAATGTGACGCGGATCACTCTGCGGGTGCTTCGGGGGAGGCATGCGCGATCATGACCGGAATGGACGCTCGTTTTCTTGGCATCACCGAGCTGGTCGAGGCCCCGCCTGTGGCGGTCGTAGTCGACGTGATGCGTGCTTTCACGGTGGCTGCCTGGGCCTTTGCCCAGGGGGCGGAGAAGATCGTTCTCGCTGAGTCGCTGGACGAAGCCCTGGCGCTCAAGGCTCGCCACCCGGATTGGGCGGCGCTCAAAGACGGTCCGCCCGCGCCCGGGTTCGACATGGTCAACTCGCCGGGCCTGCTGCGCTCTGTCGACCTTGGCGGACGGACCGTTGTGCAGAAGACCACGGCAGGGACGGTCGGCGCCCTCGCGGTCAAGGAGGCGTCGCTGGTGCTGTGCGCCAGCTTCGTGGTGGCGGAGGCAACGGCCCGGCTCCTGCGGACGCGCAAGAGTGACAGTGTCACGTTCGTGGTCACTGGCGACGATGGGCAGGCCGATGAAGATCTGGCGTGTGCTCAATACATCGCTCGCAGTGTCACGGAGGCCGGAACAAATGCTGCTGAGTTCATCCGCCGCGCTGCCGAGTCACGCGCCGCCGCCGAGTTGGCGGAGGGTGTGCGTCAAGGAGTCCATCCAGATGACGTCGCACTCTGTCTTGAGCTCGACCGGTTCCCCTTTGCCATGGTGGCGACCCTGGAAGGTGCGCTCATGGTCCTCCGTCCGTGCGCCACACTTTCGCTGACCGACGATGCCCCGATCTGATCCGGATCCCTGGTGCGGTCCAACTCGCACCATGCGGGAGCCGGCACCCAGTCGGGCATGCGGCGCCACTGCATGTCCCGACGACGGTGGTTCTGGGTGGAGGCACGCGGCTGACCCAAGGGGTGCCGACGGCGGCTTCGCGAAGCCCGATGTGCGGCGAGCCGGGCCAGGGACCGACCGCGGCAGTCGGTGAGTTCTTCGACCGTCTGCCCGACTGGGCCAGCGTTTCCGGAGCTTGGTGATCTGTTCCTTGAGCCGGGCGATCTGGGCCGGGTGGTGATCCCGGTCTGGGACTGCGCGCGGCGAACTTCCCACCGGCAAGACTCTGGCCTCCTGGCGGGCCGAGAAGCTGCTCTCCCGGGTCGGTGCCTGGGACGAGTGCTTGTCGTTCGCGTCCGTCCCCGTCGGCCAGCTGTCCGCGCCGGTCCTCGCTGCGGCGTTCGGGACGGCGGCGGTCGCCGTCACCGGCGGCGGGGTGGCGGCGTTGGCAATGCTGATGCCGTTGCTCGTGCCGTCGCTTCGGCGGATCGAGGTCAACCGGGACGTCGACTGAACGGTACGCCGTGGCGGTTGCCGTGATCCTCCACCACCAGGCGTTCGGGACGAGGACGGACTGGCCTGGCTGCTCACCGACGACTGACCGAGCCTCCGCGCCATCACCGCCTGCGCCTGATGCCGCTGCCGCTCAGTCCCGCGGCCGGCGCGCGAGCATGCCACCGCGTTTCAGCGAGCTGAGGACGAGCGAGACGTCCACGGAGGCCACGTCCCGCAGCCACGGGGCGCTGGTGACGAAGTCGTACAGGGCCGACTCGCTGGGCAGCGCGGCCAGCACCAGGATCTGGTGCTCTCCGGTGACGAAACTGGCGTACCGGACGTGGACGTTGTCCGCCAGCGCCGCCGCCACCGCCTCGGCCCCGGCCGGAGCGGTGCGTACCCGGAGCATCGCCTCCACCGGCAGCCCGAGCAGCGCGGGCTCGATCACGGCGCGGATGCGCACCCTGCCCTCCCGCCGCAGCGCGCCCAGGCGCCGCCGCGCGGTGGCTTCCGAGACGCCCGCGACGCGGCCGAGTTCCTCGTAGGTACACCGCCCGTCCTCGGCGAGCGCGTTCAGGAGCAACCGGTCCGACCGGGAGAGGTCGTGTGCCACGTCGGCGGGCGGCATCACATCCCCGTCCGTCGGCGAGGGTGCGGGCGCCCCGGACGGGCCCTCCAGCGTGGCGATCTCGTCGTCGGTGAGCAGACCGGAGTGCCACTCGCGGATCGTGCGGATGTGGCGCAGCACCGGCAGCGTGAAGGTCTCCAACATGCCGGGCAGTCCCGGCAGTTCGTCCATCACCAGGCTCGCCAGCCGGTCCCGGGGGCAGAGCAGCTCCGCGACACAGTCCGGGGAGCCGGTCAGCACATGGGTGAAGACACAGTCGGGCCGGCGGGCCAGCGCGCTCGCCACCATCCGCGCCTGCCCCGGGGCGCAGCGCACACCGACCACCGTGCTGCGGCCGTGCAGCGTCATGGCGCCGATCCGCACCAGCCCGGAGTCCAGCAAGCGGGTTCCCCGGCGGACGACTGTGCGTTCGGCCTCGCCGAGCGCCGCCGCGATGCGGTGCCACGAGGCCCTGCCGTCGATCTGCAGTGCGCTGATGATGCGGCGATCCAGCGAATCCGCCACAGGACCGGGCTGCTGTGCGTTCATCGCACCAAGTTTATGGCCGATTCCGTCATCTTGGCCGAGATTCTTGTTCCCTTCCGTCAGGGTGCCCGAACCTGCACGTCATGAGCCGCACGAACCGATGACTCCCCGCTCTCATCACCACGTACGGAGATGGTCGACGTGACCACGACGCAAGGAACTCCCCTTCGGCCACAGGCGGTCGAGCCCGCCCAGGCCCCCACCACGAGGCGCGGCCGACTGGCGCTGCTGGGCCCCGGCCTGGTCCTGGCAGCCGCGAGCGTGGGCGCCGGCGACATGGTGACGTCCCTGGCGGGCGCCTCCGGGTACGGGATGGCGCTGCTGTGGGCGATCCTCATCGGCGTCGTCCTGAAATTCGTCCTCACCGAGGCGGTGGGACGGCTCTACATGGCGACCGGCCAGACCGTGATCGCCAGCCTGCGGTCGGTCGGACGCTGGCTTCCTCCGGCGTTCTTCCTCTTCGTCCTGGTCATCGGACTGCTGTACGGAGCCGCCCTGAGCTCGGTGGCCTCGCTGGCCTTGTCCACACTGTTCCCCGTGCTCCCCGCGCGGTCGCTGGGCATCGCGATCGCGTTGGCGTCCGCCGCGCTCGTGTACGTCGGCCGGTACGCGCTCTTCGAGCGGGTGATGAGCGTCTTCATTCTCGTCAAGTTCCTCGGCATGGTCGTCCTGGCGGTGGCCATGCTCGCCACCATGGACGATCTGCCGGGCCTCGTCTCCTCGATGCGCCCGAGGCTCCCGGAGGGAGACGTCGTGACGGTGCTCGCCCTCATCGGCGGTGTGGGCGGCACGGCCGGGATCGCCTCGTACAGCTACTGGGTACGGGAGAAGCGCTGGCAACACCGGAGCTGGCTGCCCGTCATGCGGGCGGACTCGGCGGTCAGTTACGCCGTCACCTTCCTCTTCGTGCTCTGCACGACCATCGTGGGGACGGGCCTGCTCTACGGCACCGGCAACACCATCAGCGGCAACGACGGGCTGGCCGCGCTCGCCGACCCGCTCGGCGCGGACCTCGGGTCGGCGGCCCGCGTCCTGTTCCTGCTGACCTTCTTCTTCGTGACGCTCAGCGCCCTCGTCGGCGGGTTCAACGCCCTGTGCTATCTGCTGGCGGACTCGCTGCGGACGATGCGCGGCATTCCGGAGACCGACGCCGAGCCCCACATGGCGCAGAACAGCCGGCCCTTCCGCGCCTTCGTGGTCTATTGCGCGGCCGCGTCGATCGCCGTCACGTTCATGGGGAAGCCGGTCGCCCTGGTGCTGACCTACGCCGCCTTCGGGTCCCTGATCCTGCCGCTGCTGTCCGGGGCACTGCTGGTGCTGCTCAACCGCCGGGGCATCGAGCCGCTGTACCGGAACAAGATCATGTCGAATGTGCTGCTGTCCGGCGCCTTCCTCCTCTTCGGGGTGCTGGCCGTCGTGCAGGTCAAGGAAACGTTCTGAGAGGCGTGAAGCCCGCAGTGAACCCCATGGATGAACTCTGCTTCCGGAGTGCCACCGATCTCGCCGCCGCGATCCGGCGCCGCGAGGTGTCCGCCCGGGAAGTCGTCACCGCCCACCTGGAACAGATCGAACGCGTCAATCCGGCGGTGAACGCCATCGTCACCCTGGTCGCCGATCAGGCGCTGGAAGAGGCTGCCAAGGCCGACGCGCGGCTGGTGTCGGGTGCGGAGGTGGGCCCGCTGCACGGTCTGCCGGTCGCGCACAAGGACCTGCACGACACCGCGGGCATCCGGACGACGTACGGTTCGCCGATCTTCGCCGACCGTGTCCCCGACCGGGACCACCTGGTCGTCGAGCGCCTGAAGAACGCCGGGGCCATCACCCTCGGCAAGACCAACGTCCCCGAACTCGGCATGGGTTCGCACACCGTCAACAAGGTGTTCGGGCCCACCCGCAATCCGTACGACCTCTCGCGCAGCGCGGGCGGCAGCAGCGGCGGTGCTGGGGCCGCGCTCGCCTGCGGAATGCTGCCGATCGCCGACGGCAGTGACACGGGAGGGTCGCTGCGCAATCCCGCCTCCTTCAACAATGTCGTGGGGCTGCGCCCCTCCCCCGGGCGGGTTCCGTCCTGGCCCGACAAGGCGCCGTGGGCACAGCTGTCGGTGAAGGGGCCGATGGCCAGGACCGTGCCGGACGTGGCACTGCTCCTGTCCGCGCTCGCGGGCCCCGACCCGCGCAGCCCGCTCGCCCTGGAGACGCCGGGTTCCGCCTTCATGGGACCCCTGGACGGCGAGGTGCGCGGTCTGCGCGTGGCCTGGTCGCCCGACCTCGGCGGGACCGTGCCCGTCGACGCCGAGGTACGGGCCGCACTCGAGCCGGCGGTCGAGGCGTTCGCCTCCCTGGGCTGTGAGATCGAGGAGGCCTGCCCGGATCTGTCCGGGGCCGACGGGGTCTTCCTCGTCCAGCGCGCCTGGCAGATGGAACTCGCCTACGGCCCCCTGCTCGACGAGCACCGCGACCGGATGGCCCCGGACGTGGTGTGGAACATCGAGGAGGGGCGAGAGCTCACGGGCCCGGACCTCGGCCGGGCGCAGCTGCTGCAGGCCGCCCTCTTCCACCGCGTCCGGGAGTTCTTCGAGACGTACGACCTTCTGTTGCTGCCGGTCAGCCAGGTCGCCCCGTTCGACATCCGGCTCCCCTACCCCGCCTCCGTGGACGGCACGGCCATGGAGACCTACCTGGACTGGATGCGCTCGGCCTACTTGATCTCCGTCACCGGTTGTCCCGCGCTGTCGGTGCCGGCCGGTTTCACCCCCGAGGGTCTGCCCGTCGGGCTTCAGGTGGTCGGCCCGCACCGACAGGACCGGGCGGTGCTGCAGGCCGGATACGCCATCGAGCAGGCGCTGCGGACCGGCGAGCGCAGGCCGCCCGTCGCGCTCAAGGACAGGAGCACCGTATGACCCCGCGCAAGACCGTCGTGCCTCCGCGCACCGCCCTCGTGATCGGCGCCGGCATGACCGGACTGGCGACCGCCTGGTTCCTCCAGGAAGCCGGCGTCGAGGTCACCGTCGTCGACCGCCGGCAGGTCGCGCCGGCGCGTCCTGGGGGAACGCCGGCTGGCTCTCGCCCGCCCTCGCGGTACCGCTGCCCGAGCCGGGCGCCCTGCGGCTGGGGCTGCGCACCCTGCTCTCGCCGGCCTCGCCCCTCTACATCCCGCCCCGCGCGGACCCGCGGCTGGCCCGGTTCCTGCTGTCGTTCAGCCGCAACTGCACCCCTCGGCGCTGGCAGGTCGCGATGAGCGCCCTCGCCCCGCTGAACCGGCAGGCGCTGGCCGCGTACGACGAACTCGCCCGAGGCGGCGTCGCCGAACCGACTCGGGCGAGCGACCCGTGCCTCATCGCCTTCACCACCGAGGCCGCCCGCCAGCCGTTCGTTCACGAGCTGGAGGCCGTGCGCGCGGCAGGCCAGAGCGTCGACTACGACCTGCTCTCCGGCGCCGAGGCCCGGGACCAGGAGCCGGCGCTGTCGGAACGGACGGGCGCCGCCGTACGGCTGCACGGCCAGCGTTTCCTGAACCCGGGGGCCTATGTGGCGGCGCTCGCCGACGCGGTGCGCGAGCGAGGCGGCAAGGTCGTCGAGGGTCTGCGGGTCACCCGGGTACAGGATCACGGGAGCGAAGTCGCCGTGGTGGGCTCCGACGGCACGGATGTGCGCGCCGACGTGGCCGTCCTGGCCAACGGAGCCTGGCTGAACCGGCTGGCGGCACCCTTCGGCGTCCGCGCCGCCGTCCAGTCCGGCCGCGGCTACAGCTTCACCCTGCCCGCCGAGGGACTGCCCACGGGGCCCACATACTTCGCCGCCCAGCGCGTGGTCTGCACACCGCTGGGCGCCGATCGGGTACGGGTCGCCGGAATGATGGAGTTCACCGCCCCCGACCGGCCCGCGGACCCCCGCCGCGTCCAGGCCGTCGTCGACGCGGCCCGCCCCATGCTGCCCGGCGCCGACTTCAGCCGCCGCAGCGACGTATGGGCGGGCCCACGCCCCTGCACCGCGGACGGGCTGCCACTCGTCGGCCCGACCCGCTCACCGCGCGTCCACGTCTGCGGCGGCCACGGGATGTGGGGCATCGCCCTGGGGCCGCTGAGCGGCAAGCTCCTGGCCGAGTCGATCGTGACCGGGCGAAGCGCCACCGAGCTCACTCCGCTGCATCCGCTGCGCTGACCGCTGGATGGGTCTCCAGTGCCCCGACAGGCAACGCTCGCCCCGTCGCGACGCACGGCACGCTCCCCCCATTGCCTCAAGGGCGTGGGCGGTGCCCCCACTCGCCGCACCGGGACGTTCGGCGGCCTGAGGGCTCGGCCGCATCTCAGACGGTGCGGTGCATGCCGATCGAGGCGGGCATGGTCGGTGTGAAGCCGAACTTCTCGTACAGGAAGCGGGCATCACCGTCCGCGATCAGTGACACATACGCACCGGCCGGTGCTCGATGCTCCAGTTCTTGCATCAGTTCGGCCATGATCCGCTTGCCCAGGCCTCGGCCCTGGTGCTTGGGCGCGACGCAGATGTCGACGATCTGGAAGAAGCAGCCTCCGTCGCCGATGACGCGTCCCATCCCGACCGGCTCGTCCCCGCAGAGCACGGTCACGCCCTGCCACGTGTTCGGCAGCCCGGCCCGAGCCGCCTCAGCCGTCTTGGCGCTCAGGCCGGACACGGACCGGAGTCGGAGATAGGTCTCCACGGAAGGCGTCATCGCACACAGCACGTAAGGACTGATATCAGCTTTCACCTGCTACAGGTTAGAGATGGAGGCAGGCGGAGGCAATGCCCGTGGAGATCGCGGGGCGCTGAAGCGGCGAAGACGCCCGAGCGGGGACATGCGCGCCGCCCTTCACGCGCGCGGGGTGTAGGCCGCCAGGACGATCTCTGTGACGAAGCGCGGGGCGTCCTCCGGATCCAGCGTTCCGTTCGCCACGTCTGCCGCCGCACCCTTGAGGACGTGATGGAGGGCGCTCGCCAACCAGCTCGCGGGGAGGTCGTCCCGGAAGACGCCTTCCGCCTGGCCGCGAGTGATCAGGTCGCGGACACGCTGCTCGGGCCTGGCGTGCAGGGCGTGAATCCGCCCTGAGGGCAGCACCGCCTGCGCCGCTTCCAGGACGGCACTCGCCTGCGCGATCAGGAGCCAGCTCGACCTGATGAGGGTGTCCAGCGCGGTGCGCGGATCACCCGTGAGGTCGAGGTCCTCCAGCACCTCGTCGCCTTGGGCGAGCAGGCGGGTCAGCGCCGCCTCGATCAGGCTGTCCCGGGACGGGAAGTGGCCGTAGAGGGTGACCCGGCCGACCCCTGCGGCGTGTGCGATCTGGACCACGCTCGCGTCTGAATTGCGGCTGAGGCAGTCGATGGCCGCGTCGAGGATCTTCTCCACGTTCTGCCGGGCGTCGGCTCTGCGGGTGGCTCCGGGCACTGAGCGAGACATGCAACCCCTAACTCAAACAGTGATGTACGGGTTAGAGTAGCGCCTACAACTCGAACACTGGTGTTTGACTTACCGTGAAGGGGTGACCGTCATGACCGAATCGATGGCCTCCACCAGCTCCACCGTCAGCCCCAACCCACGCCGTTGGAAGATCCTGGGACTCGTCGGCGTCGCGCAGCTGATGCTGATCCTGGATGTCACCGTCGTCGCCATCGCGCTGCCGCACCTGGGCGCCGACCTCGGCCTGGAGCGCGAGGCGCTCACCTGGGTCGTGAGCGGCTACACCCTCGCGTTCGGCGGCCTGCTCCTGCTCGGAGGGCGCGCCGCCGACCTGTTCGGGGCCCGGCGCCTGGTCCTGGTGGCTCTGCTGCTGTTCGCCGGCGCCTCGCTGCTGGCGGGCCTGGCCACCTCCGGCCCCCTGCTGCTGGGGGGACGCGTGGTGCAGGGCCTTGCGGCGGCCATGCTCTCCCCGGCGGCCCTGTCGCTGATCGTCACGCTCTTCGACGGCGAGGAGCGGAACAAGGCGCTGGGAATCTGGTCGTCACTGGGCGGCACCGGAGCGGCGTTGGGCGTGCTCCTGGGAGGGCTGCTCACCGCGGGCCCCGGGTGGCCGTGGGTGTTCTTCATCAACGTCCCCGTGGGCGTGGTGGTCTTCGTCGCCCTGCGCACACAGCTCCCGCCGCAACCGCGCACGGCGACGCGGGAACGGCTCGACGTGGTGGGCGCGGTGCTGGTGACCGCCGCCACGGGCACCCTGACGTACGCCCTGATCAGGGCCGGCGACAAGGGATGGCTGACGATGGCGACAGCCGGTCTGGTCGCCGCCGCGGCGATCCTCTACGCAGCCTTCGTCGTCCGTCAGCGCCGGGCGGCGTCGCCGCTGATGGACGTCAGGCTGCTGGTCCGCCGGCCGGTCGCGACGGGAACGCTGCTGATCCTCGTGGCCACCGCCTTGATGATCATGGTGTTCTTCCTCGGTACGTTCTCCCTGCAGGACCACCGCGGACACGGGGCACTCGCCACCGGTCTGCTCTTCCTGCCCGTCGCGCTGGCGACGATGGCCGGGGCGACCGCGGCGGGCCGCGTGATCGGCAGCACCGGACCCCGGACGCTGGGGGTGTCCGGTCTTCTCCTCGCCGCCGCCGGCATGCTGATCCCCGCGCTCTGGGACAGCACGCCCGCCCTGGTGACCGGCATCGCAGTCGCTGCCGCCGGCACCGGAGTGCTCTTCGTCGTCGCCTCCGCCACCGCGCTCGGGCAGATCGAACCGCACGAAGCCGGCCTCGCTTCCGGAATCGTCAGCACCTTCCACGAGTTCGGCGCCTCGCTGGGCGCCGCCGTCGTCTCCAGCATGGCCGCGGCGAGCATCGCCGGGACCGACGAGGCGGGCTTCTCACGCGGGTTCGCCACCGGCGCCGTCGTGGCCGCCGTGGCAGCGGTCCTGGCACTGATACTGACGCCGGGCCGCGCTCCCCGTGAGCTCGCCCAACAGCCCGACCCGGCGTGAGGGCACGGTTGAGCAGACGGCCGTGACAGCAGGCGAGGCGTTCGAGGAACTCAACTGCCGTCTGGTGGTGGACGCCTCGCCCTGTCTGCGTGTTCGTCGGCTCCGCCAACCACGGCTCCATCAGGCCCGGACCAGCACCGCCGTACCAAGCCAGGTGGTGCCGTCGTCGGCCCGAGCCGAGGCCCAGCACCAGGCACCGGTTGCCACCGGTCGCGCCACCAGGAACGAGCGGGCGGCAGCAGGATCTGGCAGGTCGACGATGTGCACGCTGCCGGTGGGCGTTTCACCGTCGCCGGCGAAGGTCGGACCGCGGGCGATCATCTCCGTCGCGTGCTGTCGTTGCCCAGGACGGGCGCCAGACGGTCTCGGGGAGCGGTGCCAGGCTTCCCAAGTGGTTGATGACTGCCCGGAGTCCTGGATGTGGGTTCGCTCGGGGGAGGATGAGAAAGAGCGGGTACGCGAGCGTCGGATTCACGATCGGGATGCGGCGCAGGTCGTGGTTCGTCGGCCAGATGTACCGGTCGCGCGAGCCCACGAGGGTTGCCACGTCCGCGGAGTCCGCGAGGATGTCGAGGAGTACCTCGTCACCGAAGTGCGGACCCGCGGCGTCGATGCGGAGGTCGAAGTCGGTGGCGAGCTGATCGTAGAACTCTGCCCATTCGCTTCGCGGCGCGATACCCGGCACCCAGATCCGGTGCCGGCGCAACTGGGACGGTGTGAGTGTTCGTGCGGAGGCGAGCGGGTGCCTCGGGCCGACGAGGAGTTCCAGCGGTGAGTCGAAGGCGTGGATCATCTGTACGTCGCGCGGCAGTGTGCCCGGGTCGGTGACCGAGCGGAACGAGGCGTCGATATCGCCTGCTTGGACGGCGGTGACCACCAGGCGCGGGTCGTTGACCCTGAGGGTCACCACGTCGAGGTCGGTCTGGGGATGCGACCGCCAGTAGTCGTGCAGGACGACGGCCTGCGCGGATCGCAGACCGAGAACGTCGATCCGGAGCGCCCGCGAGCCCGGCCTGATCGCGGTGATGGCGCGATCGACACCCGTGACGATGTTCCGGGCGTGCGGCAGGAAAGCCTGGCCGTCGAGTGTCAGCTCGACCCCTCGGGCGGTTCGGGTGAACAACCGGACGTCGAGTTCGCGCTCAAGAGTTGCGATCCGCTTCGACACGGCCTGTTGCGTTACGCCGAGTTCGTCGGCCGCGTGCCGCAGCTGGCCGAGCTCGGCCGCGCGGACGAACGATCGCACCGCCTCGGTATCCATTGATCGAGCATAAGCGTGCCCAACCGATGGTTGTGGCTCGCCCGGGAGTCGGTTGTTTGATCCCCCGACGCAGCGGCCGGTGTGATGCGGAGACCCGAACATCGGTTGTCGCGAGGGAGTCGCATGCGCGTGCAGTTGGGGCGCAGTTTTGGTTGGCTGTGGTCGGCCTACGCGGTCAGTACATACGGCACGTGGATTGCCTTCGGCGCGTTTCCGTTGATCGCGGTTCGAGTGCTGCACTCGTCGGCATTCGCCGTGTCGGTCCTGGAGGCGGCCGGGCTTGCCGTCGCGGCGCTGGTTGCGTTGTCGCTGGGGCCGTGGGTCGAGCACCGGGCCAAGCGTCCGGCGATGATCGCGATGGACCTGATCCGGTTCGTCGCGACGGCAAGCGTCCCGATCGCGTACGTCCTCGGCTTGCTCTCGTACGGCCAACTGCTGGTCGTCTCGGTCATCTCCGGGACCGCGAGCATCGCCTTCACCGCCGCATCCGGCGCGTATCTCAAGTATCTCGTCCGTGGCGATCACCTCCTTGTGGCGAACGGGAGATTCGAGAGCACGAGCTGGGTGGCGACCGCGGCGGGCCCGCCCCTCGGTGGTGTCCTCATAGCGTTGCTCGGCCCGGTCGTCACTGTCATGGCCGACGCCCTCAGCTACCTGCTGTCCGCGCTCGGAGTCCTCCGCATCCGCGGAGGCGACGTCGCGGTACCCCGCGACCGGGCCACCAGGTTGCGCGGAGCCGACCTTCTCGGCGGCTGGCGGTTCATCCTCCGCGACCGGGCACTGAGGCGCCTGTTCCTCAACTCGATCCTGGTCAGCGGCCTCATCATGGCCACCGTCCCGCTCCTGTCCGTCCTCCTGCTGGGCCAGTA
Organism: Streptomyces sp. NBC_01352; assembly: GCF_036237295.1. Lineage (NCBI taxonomy): Bacteria > Bacillati > Actinomycetota > Actinomycetes > Kitasatosporales > Streptomycetaceae > Streptomyces > Streptomyces sp. NBC_01352. The sequence goes on along the minus strand of NZ_CP108354.1, from coordinate 10,567,365 downwards.
CCACTTCCCGGCCTGGCAGTACGGTCTTGCCTTCGGCATCCCGGCACTCGGCGGCTTCGTGGGCGCCCGCCTCTCCGCGCGCCTCGTGACCCGCTACGGCCGGCACCGGGTCATGATCGTCTCCGGCTGGCTGCGCTCGCTCTTCCCGCTGGGTCTCGCGTTCGTCCGTCCCGGCATTCCCGGACTCCTCACCGTGATCATCGTCGAGGGCCTGCTGATCACCTGCATGGGCATCTTCAACCCGATCTACGCAACAGAACGCCTGCAACGGACTCCCGTGAACCGCACCGCCCAAGTCCTCAGCACCTGGAGTGCCGTCAGCAAACTCCTGCAGGCCGCCCTGATGGTGATCTGGGGCGTTCTCGCCACCCTCACCAGCCCGCTCGCCGCGATCACCACGTCCGGCGTCCTCCTGCTGGCCACCCCGCTCCTGCTGCCCAAACGGATACATCTGTCCGCCCCTGAGCCCGCCTCGTCGGCCGAAGACGTCCGGGTCGCATGACTCACCGCAAACGCCCCGCTCACCCCGCTCACCCCGCTCACCCCGGAAGGGTGCGCGACACACGACGACGGTGCCGAGAGGTGATCGTGCCTCAGAACTGTGTGGTCGCCGCCCGACGGAGCATCGCACGGCAGTGCGCGGTGCCGAGCGCGATCACGTCTCCCGGTGGGCCACCTGGCCACCCGTCACGGTGAGGCGCACCGGGGCCTGCGCGAGTTCGTCCGCCGGTGCTTTCACCGGGTCGAGAGCGAAGGCCGTGAGGTCGGCCCTGAAACCGGGTGCGATGCGCCCGGCGGTGTCGGACTCGACCGCGGCGAGCGCCGCGTGTGTCGTGCAGCCCTCCAGTGCCTGCACCCCCGTGAGGCCGCCGCGCGAGGCCGCGGCGCCGAGGGGGGCGCGTGCGGTCGCCAGGACGCCGCGCACGTCGTAGGGGGCGATCGTCCAGTCCGGACCCAGGGCCACCACCGCACCCGCGTCCCGCAGGTCGCGGGTGCGCCATGCCCGACCGGCTCGCTCGGGGAGCCTGAGGCCGCCAGGGGTGTCGCCGGTGGCTGTCGGCGGACCGCCGTGCACAACAAGGGGGGCCGACTTCCGTCGTAGGCTGAATCCCGCCCGTGATGGACAGGGAGGCTGAGGTGCCCGAGACCACGCTCACCGAGACGATGGTGGCCGAGGTGATGGCCGAGCTGGCCGAGCTGGAGGACCCGAAGGCACGCGCGGTGAACGAGAAGCACGGTGACGATCACGGTGTGAACCTCGGCAAGCTGCGTGCACTCGCGAAGCGGCTGAAGACGCAGCAGGAACTCGCGTGCCGGCTCTGGGAGACGGACGACACCGCGGCGAGACTGCTGGCGATCCTGATCTGCCGCCCGAAGGCGTTCGAGCGCGACGAGTTGGACGCCATGGTGCGCGAAGCGCGCGCACCCAAGGTGCACGACTGGCTCGTGAACTACGTGGTGAAGAAGAACCCGCACTCCGAGGAGCTGCGCCGGGGCTGGTCCGCCGATCCGGATCCAATGGTCGCGAGTGCCGGCTGGGCGCTGACCACCGAACGCGTGGCGAAGAAGCCCGAAGGACTCGACCTCGCAGGACTGCTCGATGTCATCGAGGCGGAGATGAAAGACGCCCCGGATCGCCTGCAGTGGGCGATGAACCACTGCCTGGCTCAGATCGGGATCGAGCACGCCGAGCACCGCCCCCGTGCACTCGCCATCGGTGAGCGCCTGGAGGTGCTCAAGGACTACCCGACCTCCCCGGGCTGCACGTCTCCGTACGCGCCCGTCTGGATCACCGAGATGGTGCGCCGACAGCACCAGTAGGGCCTGTCCGGCGGATCCTGCCGGACAGGCCCTGTCCCGGAGGACTCAGCGCTTGAGCGCGTCAACCACCATGCCATCGGCGCCGTGACCCTCCTGCTCACCGCCCCGGGCGGCCTGCCCACGACCGACCTGCGCCTGGCCCAGGCCCTCGCCGACGTGGCGGCCGTGGCCCTGGTCCACTGGAGTCCGGACCCGGCCCGGCCCATGGACATCCTCACTCAGGCCCAGGCCGCCGTCGCCGCCAAGGCGACCGTCGAGATGGCCCAGGGCATGCTCGCCGAGTACGGCCGCCTCGATCCCGCGCAGGCCATGGACGCCCTGCACGCCTACTGCTGCCGCGACGGCGACCGCCTCACCGAGGTCGCGCAGTCCCTCGTACGCCGCACCCTGGCCCCGGAGACGGTGCTCGCCGCCCTGCGGTAGCCGGTCCGGCGCCCAGCGTTTCTGCCTCTGGTCGCTCATTCCGGTTCCTGGAGCCAGGAGTTCGCTGAGCGGCGGGGTGTCCGGGGCTGCGGGATGCGGGCGGGTCGGGGCGGACTCCTTGGCCCTGCGTACCTTGTCACCCAGCTCGTTGAGGGTTTCCGCGGGGCAGACGTCGGCCAGCAGGGAGCTTCCAGCACCTTCAGCAGGCGCTCCACCTCGCTGTGGTCGGCCAGCTCACGGCGCCTGTTCTCGGCTGCGGTCGTGGGTTTCCATCTCAGCGAAGCGAACAGACCGTCAACTTCCCGGTGATCCGCTGTCAGTTCCTCAATGACGTTTCCTCCGTGCCCCATGTATGGGCGCTCCTTCCCGTCATCACCTGGCGGCCGGGAGGCGAGGGAGGACCTGCGCGCCAACGCAGTTGCTCATGTCCTGGCGATTTATGGGACTCACATGGGGTACTTCCGATATGAACGTTCTGGCCCGTGGGAGGAATCCGGACATGCTGTCTCATACGCTTGAGCGTGGCGTTCTGGTCATCACTGTGCACCGCGATCCCGGCATCGGCGGACGCGCCACCCTCGCAGCGGAGATCAGCCACCTGATCCGTGCCCACAAGCCGGCGCCAGTCGTCATCGTCCTGGACGAGCCGGCCACAGGTGGCGCAGCGATCAGTGCGGTCCTGCGCGCCCATCGCACCTGCAGCAACCTCGGTGTCCTGATGTCGGTGGCAACCCACAGTGCCCCCGCCCGACGGCTGCTCGAGGCCAATGCCGACACCACCGGACCCCGACTGGTCATTCACGCGCGGACCGACACCGCCATCACCGCGGCGTTCACGGCGGCAACCGCCGCATGACGCCGTGAAGAACCACGCCGTGAAGAACTACGTGGACTCTCCGTCGTCGTCCGCCTCGGTATCGACGCCCTCGAGGGGCTTGCCCGCCGCCGTGCCCTTCTCCGCCTGGTAGCCCTCCTTCGCGCCGGCCGTACCCGGTACGGATCGCTCCCGTGCCTGGCTCTCCGCGCCCGAGTGCGCCCCCGGTTCGTCATGGTCGCGCGCCCGGTCGAAGCGGTCTCCGCGGTGACTCTTCCGGCTGCTCATGCTCGGCCTCCCATCGGCAGTGGGGCTTTGCCGGGTTCCCCCGGGGGGGGACCGGAAACGCCTGGGGCCGACGGGGCAGGAGGCCGCCGCTGGGTGGAGGGCCGTAACGGCATAGTCGTGCCGCGTCGGCGCCATGCGGTCCCGCATCGAGCCAGGTGCGTGCGCTTCGAGAACCGCGCGCCCCACAAGCCGCGGCGGCAAGTACCGTACGATCGCGACTCGTTGGGCGGTCGATCGGAGAGCTGCGGATGCCGGGTGGACTCGTCGCGCTGGCACTCGGCGGTTTCGGTATCGGCCTGACCGAGTTCCTGATCGCCGGGCTGCTGCCTCAGGTAGCGTCCAGTTTCTCGGTGTCCGAGGCCGCCGCCGGCTGGCTGATCTCCGGGTACGCACTGAGTGTCGCGATCGGCGCGATCGCCCTCACAGCGGCGACGGCGCGGCTGCCCCGCAAGGCGGTCCTGGTCGGCCTGGTGGCGTTGTTCGTCGTCGGCAACCTGTTATCCGCTCTCGCGCCGACCTATCCGGTGATGCTGCTCGGGCGGATCGTCGCGGCGTTGTGCCACGGTTCGTTCTTCGGTATCGGCTCGCTGGTCGCTCGCAGTCTGGTCGCGCCGGAGAAGAAGTCCCGCGCGGTGGCGCTCATGTTCGCCGGGTTGACCGTTGCGAACGTACTGGGTGTGCCGTTCGGTGCCCTGGTCGGTGAGCGCTGGGGCTGGAGAGCGGCCTTCTGGGCGGTCACCGCAATCGGCGTACTCGCGCTGGCGGGCATCGTCGCCCTCGTCCCCGGCCGGGCGGGAGAGACACGGCCGTCGACGGTGCCGGGCCGCGCGGGCCCGATGGCGGCCGGCGGCCTACGGGCCCAGTTCCGAGCGTTCCGGTCCTGGCAGGTCTGGCTGACCCTGATGGCCACCGCGCTCAGCTACGGCGGGATGTTCGGTGCGTTCAGCTACATCGCATACACGTTCACCGAGGTCGGCGGCTTCTCTCCGGCTGATGTCGCCTGGTTGCTGATGGTGTACGGCGTCGGCCTGGTCGTCGGGAACCTGGTAGGCGGGCGAGCGGCCGACCATGACCGTGACCGCGCCCTGGTCCTCGCCTTGCTCGGACTCACCGTCACCCTGGCCACTTTCGGTCTGCTGGCCGGCAGCCCCACCGCGTCGGTGATCCTCGTGTTCCTGATGGGGCTGTTCGGGTTCGCCGGCGTCCCCGGCATGATCACTCGCGTCACCGACTTCGCCCACGGAGCGGCGCTGGCCGCCAGCGCCAATGTGTCCGCGTCCAACATCGGCAACGCGCTCGGCGCCTGGCTCGGAGGCCTGGCCATCACCGCGGGTCTCGGCTACGCGGCGCCGCTCTACGTCGGCGCCGGTATCGCCCTGATCTCCGTCATCGTCATGGCCGTCGCCGCACACCAAGCCAGGTCACCGGCTGAGCAGCGGACTGACCACTGCCTATAACCCCTCTCCTCTCTGGGAGAAGGGCATTGGTGTGGCCGCCGGCAGCTTGGGTACTTCGTGTGGCCGAAGAGGGGAAGTGTGGGACGAGACGCTTCCGCATCGAGGGCATGCCCCACCGACGCCACAGCGGCCTGCGGGATCGTCGGCGGTGTCGTGACGGTGCGGAGCCTCCGACCCCGGCAAGACGGTGTACTCCCCGGATGCTCCCCGGACGGGCCCTGCCGAGACCGTGTCACAGACGAGGAAGGCCGAAGCCGTGAACCAATCACAGAACCCCGCCCACCAGCATCCGCGGCCCGAGTTCCCCTCCCAGGATCAGCCTCATCCCGGCTGGACCGGGCCCATGGACCCGCCGCCGGACCACGGTGAGGAGTCCTACCGGGGCAGCGGCCGCCTCGAGGGCCGCAAGACTGTGATCACCGGCGGAGACTCCGGAATCGGACGGGCGGTGGCGCTGGCCTTCGCCCGCGAGGGAGCCGACGTGCTCTTCACCCACCTGGACGAGGAGAAGGACGAAGCCCGCGAGACCGCCCGGTGGGTGGAGGATGCCGGCCGCCGCGCGATCCCCGTCTCCTGCGACATCCGTGAAGAGGACGCCTGCCGGTCCCTGGTGGACCAGGCCGTCAGCGAGTTCGGCCACATCGACATCCTGGTGAACAACGCGGCCTACCAGATGTCGCAGCCGGAGGGCATCGAGGCCGTCTCCACCGAGCAGTTCGACCGCGTGCTGCGCACCAACCTCTACGGCATGTTCTGGCTGTCGAAGTTCGCTCTGCCGCACATTCCCGAGGGCGGCGGCATCATCAACTCCACCTCCGTACAGGCGTACAAGCCCAGCCCCCATCTGCTCGACTACGCGATGACCAAGGGGGCCATCGTCACCTTCACCCAAGGGCTGGCCCAGATGCTGGCCGACCGGGGCATCCGCCGTCGCCCCGGGACCGGTCTGGACGCCGCTGATCCCGGCGACGATGCCGGACACGGTCGAGTTCGGCAAGCAGGCACCGCTGGGCCGGCCGGCCCAGCCCGCGGAGATGGCGCCCGCCTATGTCTTCCTGGCCTCGCAGGAGGCGTCCTTCATCACCGCCGAGATCGTCAACGCCACGGGGGGTACGCCGCTGCCGTGAACGCGACGGGCTGGACCGGCGCCCGGTATGCCCGACTCATGCCGGGTACTCCGGGAGACATGGCTGGTATCGAGTTGCGCAGCAGCGCATTCCACGATCACTCCGTCATCGAACGCCGGTACGCGTACGAGGGCGACAACACCTCCCCTCCCTTGGCCTGGAGCGGTGTGCCGGACGACGCGAACGAACTGGTGCTGCTCTGCGAGGACCCCGACGCCCCGTCGGGCACCTTCGCGCACTGGATCGTGGTCGGCATCGATCCCCGCAGTGAGGGCGTCGCGGCGGGGCAGTGCCCGACCGGCGGCACCGAACTCGTCAACGGCTACCACGAGCGGGGCTGGGGCGGGCCGCACCCTCCTCCGGGGGACGAAGCGCACCGCTATTTCTTCCGGCTCTACGCCCTGTCGAAGCCGTGCGTGCTGCCCGACGCGCCCAGCGCCCAGGAGGTGCATCAGGCGGTGGACGAGGAGCAGCTCGCGAGCGGCACTCTGGTGGGGTTGTACCAGCGCTGACGGCACCGACAGCACTGACGGCGCTGACGGCACCGACAGCGCTGGACGTCCGTGCGCCGTTCGTCCGGGACGACGGAGGCTTCAGCCGGAACACTCGTCATCGGGCGCCGCGCCCAGGTGATCCCGGAACCAGTCGGCGGCGGCCTCCGCGGCCTGCCGCAGCGTGCCGGGTTCGGGGAAGAGGTGGGTCGCGCCGGGCACCACATGGACCTTGTGCGCCACGGACAGCTTGCCGGCGGCCTGGTGGTTGAGGTCGAGCACCGTCTCGTCGTTGCCGCCGACGACGAGCAGGACCGGGGCCGCGACCAGGGCCAGCGCGTCGCCGGCCAGGTCGGGACGTCCGCCCCGCGACACGACCGCCGCGACCCGCCTTGGACGCTCGACTGCTGCCACCAGGGCCGCGGCCGCTCCCGTGCTCGCCCCGAACAGGCCCACGGGCAGGTCCGCGGTCTGCGGGCGTTGCTCCAGCCAGTCGATGGCATCGGCCAGGCGCCGGGCCAGCAGGCCGATGTCGAAGCGGTGCTCGCCCGTCACGACGTCCTGGTGCTCTTCCTGCTCGGTCAGCAGGTCCAGCAGGAGGGTGCCGATGCCGGCCCGCTGCAGCTCGGCGGCGACGGCACGGTTGCGGGGACTGAGGCGTGAACTGCCGCTGCCGTGCGCGAACAGCACCATCCCACGCGCCCCGAAGGGAATCACGAGGTCGCCATGGAGGGCCGCCTCCCCCGAAGGAACGATCACCGCTTCGGAAACCATCGTCGTCATCTCCCCTGAGGCCGTACGAGGACTTGGACGGGTTGGACGGGTACCCAGGTGTCCCGGTTTTGGCGCTTCCCGAAAGGTAAGCCCGGAAGAAACATCCGGAAATATCCGTAATCGGGCACGGATGACGGGGGCACCAGGCGCACGAACCCTGCAGGAGCGGCGGATCCTCGGCCATGAGGCCGTCGGCGTCGTGGAGGAGACAGGCTCCGGGGTGCGCAGCTTCCGCCCCGGCGACCGGGTGGTGGTGCCGTCCACCGTGGCGTGCGGGACCTGCGGTTACTGCCGTGCGGGCTACTACGCACAGTGCGACAACGCCAACCCGAGAGGGTCGCGGGTGGCCACGGTGTTCTTCGGTGGTTCGGAGGCCGCAGGGAGCCTGGACGGGCTCCAGGCGGAGTACGCCCGCGTTCCGTTCGCCCAGGTCAGCCGGGTGCCGTGCCGGACACGGTCGACGACGCACAGGCCATCCTGTTGTCGGACATCTACCCCACCGCGTGGTTCGGGGCGAAGCCGGCCGAGATCGGTGACGGCGACACCGTGGCGATTCTGGGCGCCGGGCCGGTCGGGCAGGCCGCTGTCGCGCGCGCCCGTCTGCAAGGCGCCGGGCTGATCATCGTCGTCGACGGCGTGGCCGACCGGCCGCTCTGGAGCTGACCGGCGGCATCGGCGTCGACCGGGTGATCGAGGCCGTGGGCGTGGACGCCCAGCGACCCGCCCACGGGCCGGCCCCGGAGGCTCTGCGGGAGCAGGCCGAGCAGTTCGACCACGAACGCCAGGAGGCAGCCCCGGAGCGGAATCCGGCCGGGGAGGACGTGGGTGCCGGGCGATGCCCCGACGCTGGCGGCCCGCTGGGCGGTGCAGCTGGCGGCCAAGGCCGCACGGTCGGCAGCGTCGGCGTCTGTCCGCCGCAGCTGCAGCATTATCCGTTCGGCGAGGCGTTTCGGGCCGCCTTGACCCCACACCGCTGATCACCCGCTGGGTGGGGACGGAAGACGCGGTCGACGCCTACCGCACGTTCGACCGGCGCGAAGTGGGCTGGCCGAAGGTCACCCACGGCGTGGCGGACTACGGCTCGGTCGCCCCAGCCTCGGCGAGGCAGCCGGAACCCGCAGGGGGGCGAGAAGGCCGTTCATGTGGCACCCCACCGTCCCATGTTGATCACATCGCTAGACGCCTTTGCGTCATGCCCCTGACCAGGCGTTGCCTCGAACGGTGAGTGCCGAACGATCCGAACACTACGAACGGTCCCAACAGTCCCATCAGTCCCAAGAGTCAGAACAGCCAGAACACCACGGCGCCGACGCCGCGGGCGACCGCTCCGCGCGACGCGCCGTCACCGTCTTCCCGTTCCTCGTCCTCGTAGCCGGCGCCGTCGGGCTGCTGCTCCCGGGGAGCTTCACCGGCTGGGGCGAGGCGGTGCCGTACCTGCTGGGCGTGGTGATGTTCTGCATGGGCGTCACCATGACCCCCGAGGACTTCCGGGGAGTCGCCAAGCGGCCCTGGGCAGTGGCCCTCGGGCTGGTCGCGCATTACGTCATCATGCCGGGCCTCGGCTGGGCAGTCGCCCACCTGCTCCAGCTCCCGCCGCAGCTCGCCGCGGGCGTGATCCTCGTCGGTTGTGCCCCCAGTGGCACCGCTTCCAACGTGGTGACGTATCTGGCGCGTGGTGATGTGGCGCTGTCGGTCTCCGTGGCGACCGTCTCCACGCTCGTGGCCCCGCTGGTCACCCCGCCCCTGACACTGTTGCTGGCGGGCGAGTACCTGCCGGTCGACGCCGGCTCCATGGTCACCGACATCCTCAAGACGGTGCTGCTGCCGGTGCTCGCGGGCCTCGTCGTGCGGCTCCTGGCGGCCCGCCACGTGCAACGGACCCTGCCGGTGCTGCCGTGGCTGTCCGCCCTGACCATCGGCGTGATCGTGACCGTGGTCGTCTCGGGCAGTGCCGATGCCATCAAGTCGGCGGCCCTGCTGGTCTTCGTCGCCGTCGTGCTGCACAACGGCCTCGGCCTCGCACTGGGATACGGCGCGGGACGGATGGCCCGGCTGGGCGAGCCGGGGAGCCGTGCCATGGCCTTCGAGGTCGGCATGCAGAACTCCGGGCTCGCGGCCTCGCTGGCCACCGCTCACTTCAGTCCGCTGGCCGCCCTGCCGGCCGCGGTCTTCTCCGTCTGGCACAACATCTCCGGTGCCCTGGCCGCCGCTTGGCTGTCCCGCCGGACGCGCTGACGGTGCGCGGACGTCGGCCGCCGCCTTCGCGACGGCCGGCGTCCGTGCACCACTCCGGTCGGTTGTCCACGCCGTGAAGAGGCCGGCCAGGGCTGCCGGCAGCCCTAACCCGCAGCATCCGGCCGACCGGTGTGCGCGGCGACGGGCCGTCCCCGCGCACGTCCCTGGGTCAGTCCACGATCACCGTGGTGCGGGCAGCCGACGCCGGACGGGCCAGCGCGGCGTCGAAGTTGCCCTCGACCTCCGCCTTCTCGGCCGCGTCCGGGTAGGGGTTCGTGCACGCGACACCGGCGCTGGAGCCCGACATCAGGCTGGTGCAGGGGCCGGGCTTGCGGTCCGGCAGGCCGAGGATGTGGCCGAGTTCGTGCGCCGAGATCCGCACCGTGTCGTAGCCCTCGTTGACGGCCTGCCGTCCGATGTAGACCGTTCCGTTGCCGAGCGAGGTGGTCAGCGCCCGGGGCCAGCCGTTGTCGGCCAGGATCCGGATGTTGGCGCGCTGCCCGGCGGCCGCCGGGCGCAGTTCGACGGAGTCCACGCTCTCGTTCCAGATCGCCGCGCCCCGATCGACTGCGGCCTTGAACTCCGCCGAGGCGCCGGCATCGTAGGTGACGACGCGGGCGGCGAGCAGCTGATCGCCGGAGCCCGGCGAAGCCGCGTAGGCCTGGCCACCGGCCAGGGTGAGAGCCGCCGTCAGGGCAGCGGTGCAGCCACGGACGAACACGCGCGAGTACATGGTCTACCTCCTGTGGGGGTGAGGAAGGCAAGGAAGGCATGCTCATGCCAACCCTGCCAGGCTCACTGCCCACACCGGGCAGCCCGCAATCCGTCAAACTGCGCCACCACCGGCCCTCCCTGCCCGACGAGTGCCTGGCCCGCCCCGCACAAGGTATGCAGAGGTACTCCCGACGACCCATCGGCATGTGGAGGCTCCATGCGGCTCATTCCCCGCTCGCTGTCCGGCTGGACCATGGCGGTGTTCGGCGTTCTCGCCGCCGCCATGGGCGCGTTGGGGCTGATCGCTCCGGATGCCCTTGTCTCGCTCATGGGCTTCGCCCCCGTGGCGGGCCTGCGGCGCGCGGAGGAGGACCACGCCCTGGCCTTCCTGACCGCATCGTCCATGGCGGCGCTCAACATGGGCGTGTACTACGTACTGGCCTCGCTCGCCGACTGGAAGGCGTTCTTCCGCCGGACTGTTCCCTTCCGCCTACTGACCTGCGCCGTCTTCACGTTCGCGGTGCTCGGCGGTCGCGCCCCGTCCGGCTTCTTCGGCGTGGGCCTGCGGGAGGGACTGGGCGCTGTGACCACGGGTGCGGCTCTGCGTCACGAGAGGCGGCGCGTCATTCCAGCGGCCGCCGGCGCCACCGAACGAACCGGGTGATGAGTTGTCCGCGGGCGCATTCACGGCCACGGACAGGGAAGACGCGCAGCGAGTACGTGCCGGTCGAGGGTGCACGAGAGTCACGAGGCGCGTGCCGCAGATTCGAAAGGAGTCCCGGTGACCACATACGTCATCACCGTCCCCGGCACATTCCTGCGAGGAGTTCCCGACGACGTGTGCTCGGACATCGAGCGCCAGCTTCGGCCTCAGGACCCGAAGAACACGGATCTCGGGGAGAGCGAGCAGTTGAGTCTGCTGACGGTGGACGAGGACGGCATGTTCGCCGCTCGGGTCGAGGTCGAGGCCGCTGATCAGTCGGGAGCCGAGGCCGAAGCCGTGCGGCTGGTCTCCCGGGCCCTGCGTGACAGCGGTTTCGCCCAGGAGGACGCTCCGTTGGGCGCGGCGATCGTGACCGGCATCGACCGCGAGTTCTGACGAGGTGTGTCCTGCGTGGATCTACGGCACGACGTGGGCCTTGGAGAGATGCGCGATCACTCAGCTCAAGTCGCGCGCCGGCTACGGCGGAGCATGGACGTCCGGTTCACGGCTCGCTCTCGGGGTGGCGCCGCACGGGCCCGCACGCGAGGATGCTCCTTCGGGACGACGGCCGGCCGCTGAGCCTGAGGGAGCCTTGGGATGGGTTCACACGCAGCGCCGCACGAACACGTCAGTAAGCGAATTCTGTTGATGTCCGTGGGCCTCGCGCTCGTGGCTGTACTGCTGGGGCTTCCCCGGGCCGACGGGGCGCCCGCTGGGCCCGCTGCGGCCGACGCCTGCCGCAGTACGGGCGTGAGTTTGCCCCGCGGTGACTGCGGTCCCTTCTGGCAGGTCCTCGCGGAGGACTTCAACGGCGACCGGGTGCCGCTGGGCGCGTTCAGCGACTGCGACCACCATGTCGACACGTCCGCTGCCTACTGCGGGGGCCTGAGCGGAGAGTTCCGCGACAACTGGTGGGCCTATCCGACCGGTTGGCGTGACACGGCCAACAGCCGAGGTCGGGACGTGGTGGGTGTCTACCACCCGGAGGACACCGTGAGCGTCGGTCCTGCGGCGAACGGCGACGGGAGGATGTTCGTACGGATGTGGCGGCCCGGCAACGGAGGTCCGGTGCACGCCGCCGCGGTGGTGCCGCGGGCGGTCATGCAGATGAAGTACGGCAAGTACAGCGCACGCATCAAGGTGACGAAGCTGGCTCCCGGCTACAAGTCCGCCTGGCTGCACTACGGTCGGGGCTGCGAGATGGACCACCCCGAAGGCGAGTGGACCGGCTCCCTCACCGCCTTCCACCATCCGTGCGGCGGCGGTGAGCAGGGCTACTTCCCGGGCAGCGACGACTGGACCGAGTGGCACACCGTGTCCACCGAGTGGACACCGGGGAACGTGCGGTTCTTCGTCGACGGTCGGCAGACCGGGCACGACACCCGCAAGGTGCCGGATCACCCTCTGTCCTGGGTGCTGCAGAACGAGAGCGCCCTGGAGGGCCCCGGGGCGGCTCCCGGCAGCAGCGCACAGCTCGACATCACCTGGGTAGCGGCGTACGCGTACGACTGGAAGTGAGATCGCGCCGGATCCTCCCGCGGAAGTGCCGCCCGAACCTGGGCCTTTCGCTCACGGCATGGACCGCAGGGGCGGATGCTGTGTCGTTATCCCTGAGGGCTGAAGCAGTGGCGGGGGCTCCGGGCCGGGATCCTCTGCGACGACCACGCCGGCGGCCGCGTGGTCGAATCCGGCCGGCCAGCGAGTGTGCTCGCTGGCCACCGCGCCGGTCAGACGTGTCTGGAGGAGGTCGGCCGTGCTCAGGTCGGAGCCCCGCAAGTCGGCCAGGCGCAGGTCGGCGCGGCGGAAGACGGCGCCGCCCGCGTCGGCCTTGCGCAGGTTCGCCTCGCGCAGGTCGGCCTCCGTGAAGTCCGCGTCACGCAAGTCCGTCTCGACCAGCCGTGCGCCCCGCAGGTCGGCCAGCACACAGCGGGCCCGGCGCAGGATCGCCGTCTTGAGGTCGGCGTGCCGCAGGTTGACCGAGACCAGGGACGCCTGCGTCAGGTTGGCGTGGTACAGGCCCGCCGCTTCCATACAGGACCGGTCGAGGTTGACCTCATGGAGCCACAGCCCGTCGCAGTCGGCCCGGCGCAGGTCCGTGACGCCGAGGTTGACCCAGGACTGCTTCCGAGGTTGCAGCAACAACACGCCGAGCCCGGTCAGCGCCACCTGGGCGTCGGCTGCACGGACTTCCAACGGCACGACGTCGTTGATGGGCACGTCCGTCGCCGGAGCCTGCGGTCCGGCGGGCGGCCAGGGCAGGTGCGTACGCAGGTAAGCGGCCTGGATGGAGATGACGGCCTCGCGGTCGCGGGCGGAGTGCTCCGCGATCCGCCACAGCGCGTGGAGCCCGCCGATGCGTGTCTCCAGCTTGTCGCTGCCGAGCTGATCGACGGCCGTGCTGAACCGGTCGGTGACATACCCCTCCTGGGTGGCGCGCAAGCCGTCCTGACTGACGCGCAGTTGCCGCCAGGTGGCGTACGCCCCGAAGAGCAGGACCATGCCGCCCACGGCCTGCAGAAGTGTCGTACGGACGTCGTTCACCGCCTTCAGCCGGTCCTGCGCGGCGACGCTCGCCCCGGCGAGATCATGGTCGACGACCATACCCGGCAGGACGACGAGCACCGCGCCCAGAACGGCCAGTCCCGCTGTCCCGGCCAGCAGGCCCGCGATCGCACGAGGCCTGACCAGCCGGTCACGCCACGCCCTGCGACCGCGGTCCGGCTCCCCCGTCTCCATGGGCATGGGAGCCTATGCGCCGCTCAAAAGACGATCAAGACGCACGACGTGGAGCGGCGGCGCCGGGCATCTCCTCGTCAACGCATGTTCCGCGTTCTCGGTCGGAAACCATCAAGGTTGCCCATACCGCGTTGCCGCCGGTGAGCGGGGACCGGTCGACTCCCCAGGTGTGCGCGATCTCCTGGACCAGGAGCAAGCCGCGGCCGCCTTCGTCCTCGGGCCCGGGCTCGCATCGGGGCAGACCGCCGGCCGCACGGCCGTGGTCGTGCACCTCCACGCGGAGGCAGTCGTCGGCGATCAGTCCGATGCCGCACAGGATGCGCACGCTGAGGGTGTGACACACCGCGTTGGTGACCAGTTCCGACACCAGGAGTACCGCGTCCGCGGACGTCTCGGCAGGCAGCCGCCAGGCACTCATGCGCGCGTCCATCAAACGGCGGGCGACTGCGACATGGGATCGGTGCGCGGGGAGCTCGATCCAGTGTCTACGCTCCGGGCTCGCGGCAGTTAAGAGTTGGGGGGAAGAAGTCGTGTGGGGGGACACGCTTGTCGCCTTCCGGCAGGAGGGGCGCAGTGGGGGGAGAGGAGCAGTGGGGGGGGCAAGCAACGGACCTGCCGGGAGAGGGGGTGTTCCCGGTGTGACAGTCACGTGGATTCGTCGTGTCGGCGGGCGTCAACCCCGCGTAGTGGCGCGATGGTTGACAACGATGCCTTCGCGTCCGAAGGAATCGTTTGCACAAGTCACTATGCTCGTAGCTGAGTTCACACTGCAACCGACTCCCTGATAATTTCAGCAAGACGGTATCCGCTTGGCTGCATCACCAAGTCGCTGTACAGGTTGCGCTGGTGACGGGCCCTCAGGAGGTGGCGCGGTGAGCGACACTCGTTCAGGCACGGGCACGAGCGCTCCGACCGTCCTGCGCATGATCCTCGGCCGCCGGCTCCAGGAGAGGCGGCTCGGCGCGGGCGTGTCCCTGGAAGATGCGGCAAGGGCCCTGCGCGTGACGTCGTTGACCATCCGCCGTCTGGAGAAGGCGGAGGTCGGCCTCAGACCCCTGTACGTGGAGAAGTTGCTGCAGACCTACGGGGCCGACCAGCAGGAGATCGACGAGTTCGTCGAGCTCGCCGAACGGGCCAACGAGCCCGGCTGGTGGCACGCCTACCGCGACGTGGTGCCGAGCTGGTTCACCGCCTACGTGAGCCTGGAGAGCGGGGCCAAGACCCTGCGTACCTATGAGCCCCAGTACGTCACCGGGCTGCTGCAGACGTACGAGTACGCACGCGCCGTCCTGCGCGGGGGCTTCCCTCATGCCGGTGAGGAGGACCTGGAGCGCCGTGTCGATCTGCGGCTGCGCCGCCAGAGCCTGCTGGAGAAGGCCGACGCCCCCACGCTGTGGGTGGTGATGGAAGAGGCCGTCCTGCACCGGGTGGCGGGCGGCAACGAGGTCATGCGGGAGCAGATCGACCGGCTCCTGGAGGTCTCGGAGCTGGATCACATCAGCGTCGACATCGTGCCCTTCGGCGCAGGCGCGCACGTCGGAGCGTGCGCGCCCTTCACCTACTTCCGGTTCGAGGAACCGGAACTGCCCGACGTCGTCTACAGCGAAATCCTGTCCGCCTCCGTGTACCTGGACCAGCGTTCCGATGTCGCGGCCCATCTCGAGGCGCACAACAGGATGTCTCTTCTGACCTCCTCCGCGGACAGCAGGGCCCTGCTGCATCGCATGCGCAAGGAGTACTCATGACCATCGCCGACGGCAGTGTCTACAACGGGATGCCCGCCTCCGACCTCGGCGAGCAGGGCTGGGAATGCCCCTGGAGCGGCCCCAACGGGGGCCAGTGCGTGGAGACCAAGCAACTCGCCGACGGCCGCATCGCGTTGCGGCAGTCGACCGATCCCACCGGTCCCGCGCTGATCTACACGTCCGAGGAGATCGCCGCTTTCGTCCAGGGGATCAAGAAGGGCCTCGCCGATCACCTGACGATCCAGGTCCACTAGACCGAACCGCAAGCGGGAGGAATCCGAGCCTGCCCGGCCGCGACCCGCCCGGCACACCGCGCCCACCACTGAAGGGGACAGGATGAGCAACACCCACGCCGCACGGGGCATCGACACCAGCAGGCCGCACTCCGCCCGCATGTACGACTTCTACCTCGGCGGCAAGGACCATTTCGACATCGACAAGCAGGCCGCCGAGACGGTCGCCGCCGCCTACCCCGGCATCTTCGTGTGCGCCCGCGAGAACCGCGCCTTCATGCACCGGGCCACCCGAGTGCTCGCCCAGGAGCACGGCATCCGCCAGTGGCTCGACATAGGCACCGGGATTCCCACCGAGCCGAATCTGCACCAGGTCGCCCAGAGCGTGGTTCCCGAAGCGCGCGTGGTGTACGCCGACAACGACCCCCTCGTTCTCAAGTACGCCGAACGCCTCATGCGCAGCACCCCCCAGGGCCGCACCACGTACATCGAAGCGGACGTCAACGACCCGCAGGGGCTGCTCGGCGCTCCCGAACTGGCCCGGATCCTGGATCTGAACCGGCCCGTGGCCCTGTCGCTGAACGCTCTCATGCACTTCGTCACCGACGCGCAGGACCCGTACGGCATCGTCGGCCGCCTGCTCGACGCCCTCCCGTCGGGAAGCGCCCTCGCCCTCAGCCACTGCACGCCCGACTTCGACCCGCCCACCTGGCAGAAGGTCACCGACATCTACACCGGTGCCGGGACGCCCGTGCAGTTCCGCTCCCAGAAGGACGTCGCGCGCTTCTTCGACGGACTCGACCTGCTCGACCCCGGCGTCACCGTCGGCCACCGCTGGCGCCCCGACCTGTCGGACAAGGACGAGAACACGCAGCCGCTTACGGACGCCACCGTCAGTTTGTGGACCGGCGTGGGCATCAAGCCCTGACCGTGACGGCAGGAGCCGTTACCCGAACAGATGCCGGCGCGACCGGCTGACCGGCTCCATGCCAACGTGCGCTCAAGGTCCTGCAGGTAGCCTTCGGCCGCCCAGGGGGCCTGCGGCCGGGTGTTCCGGGCCGCGTACGGCATGTCACCCAGGTAATGGCGGGACACGGCCGGCCGCGGTGCGGGGGCTCGTATGCCCTGAGCAGGCGCACGCGGTGTGCATCATGCCCGGGTCGATCGCGGACCGCTTCCCCGACCTGCCGCAGGACCGATTCGACCGGCACGCCCAGGGAGTGTCGAAGGCGCCGGTTCCCGATCGACGTGAGAGTGAAGGCAGCACATCCCAGGACATCAGGAGCAACCCATCGTGACCGTGACCGCGGATATGGCCATCTCCCTCGACGGCTTCATCGCCGGCACCGACGTCTCCCTCGACAACCCTGGAGGCGACGGCGCCGAGCCGCTCTTCGAGTGGATCCACAACCTGGCGAGCTGGCGGGAGCGCCAGGGCATGACCGGCGGGGAGGAGAACCGCGACTCCGAGCTGATGCGCGAGTGGTTCGATGCCACCGGAGCCGTGGTCATGGGCCGGATGATGTACGACACGGGCGAGGAGTTCTGGGGCGACAACCCGCCGTTCCGGACCCCGGTCTTCGTGCTCACCCACCGCCCGCGGCCGACCCTGGTCAAGGAGGGCGGCACCACCTTCACCTTCGTCACCGACGGCATCCACAGCGCCCTCGACCAGGCGAGGGCCGCCGCCGGGGACAGGAACGTCGACATCGCGGGCGGGGCGAGCACGGTGCAGCAGTACCTCGGGGAGGGGCTCATCGACGAGCTGCAGCTGCACGTGGTGCCCGCGCTCCTCGGAGCGGGACTGCGGCTCTTCGAGGGCCTGGGCACCGCGCGGCGGAAGCTCGAGCCGGTCAGGGTGGTCGACACGCCGCTCGCCACTCACGTGAAGTACCGCTTCGTGAAGTGACCGGCACGAACAGAGCGAGAGTCCCAGTCGCGTTCAGGCCGAGATGACCTCGCATACCCGCTGATCAGTCAGCGTGTCCCCGGCCACGGACGCCATCATGGACTCCTTCCCCGAAGCCGAGCTGGGCGTCGGCGGCGGAGCCAACGACACCGCGCTGGAACTCGGCGCCTCGCTCGGCATCGCGGTCCTCGGCTCACTTCTCGGCACGAGTTACCGGGACGAGCTGACCGATCTGGTCGGCGGGCAGTTGCCGGCCGCGGCTCTCGACACCGCCCAGGACTCGGTGGGCGGCGGTCTGGCCGTCGCCGAGCAGGTCGCCAAGGACCCGGCCGCCGGACCGCAGCAGGCCCAGGTCCTCGTCGATGCCGTCCATCAGGCGTTCGCCCACGGTGTCGCGCAGACCAGCATGGTCGGCGGGATCGTCATGGCCGCCGGCGCCCTGATCGTCCTGGCGGTGCTGCCCGGTCGCTCCGGTGCGGGGAAGCGCCGGCCGGAGGGTTCAGCCGTAGGGGGAGCGGACGCGACGGAGGAGATTCACACCGACGTCCGCTGAATCCCGGCCCCTGCGCTCCCCCTTACCGAGCACCGGTCCCCGCGGTCAGGTCACATCGGGCAGGGGGTGACGGGCGATGTCCCGGGCGTCGTCCGGAGGAACCCCCAGCATGCGCAGCACCATCTCCGCCAGGTTGCTGGCCGCCTCGTCGGCGTCGATGTCGGGGCGGGCGAACCTCAGCTCCACCAGGGACAGCAGGGACCCGCCCAGCGCGGACAGGGCGACGGTCGGGTCGACGGCGTCGAAGCGGCCCGCGGCCACGCCCCGCTCCAGGTCGCGCAGGGCTCGGGGCGCCAGCCCTCGGTCGGAGTGGATATGGCCGAGTCCGCGGTGGCGCAGTACCTGCATCAGCTCCGGGTGGGAGTCCACCATCCGCACGCTGAGCCTCAGGCCCACGGCGACGAGTTCGGCCGAGTCGTCGGTCCCCCGCAGCCGCTCGTCGATGGCCTGGCCGAACTCCTCCAGGGCGTCCACCACCGCCGCGTCGAACAGTTCCGCCTTCGACTCGAAGTGGTTGTAGAAGGAGCCGAACCCCACGTCAGCGCGTTCCGCGATCGTCTGAATGCTCGCACTGGTGTCTCCGGTCTCGGCCAGGATCTGCCGGGCCGCGCGCACGAGCGACTGGCGGGTCTCGGCGCGGCGCCGTTCGAAGCGGTTGCCGGGCGGGGCTGAGGTCGACATGCGGTGAGTCTAACAACGGCGACGATGACGATCGCATTTCTGATGGATTCATCAATTGGCCCGGCGGAGCCCTTGACGATGAGTTCCTCAGAGCTGATGATTCCCTCATTACGGCAATGTTGCTTGGAGGGCACCGTGTCCCACTCACACGTCGGCGAGACCGACGTCCGAACAGCCCACCAGGACCTCCACAGCGAGCAGGGCGCTCTGCGCGGCGAACACCCCGGGCGCTCCCGCAATCCGCTGATCAAAGTGGCTGACCTGGCCTGGCTGGAGTTCGAGAAGCCCGACCTCGACCGCGCGGAGGTCTTCGCGCGGGACTTCGGTTTCGGGATCGCCGCCCGCGGTGAGCGCGCGCTGTGGCTGCGCGGCACGTTCGCCGGCTCGCCCTGCGTGGTGATCCGACGCGGCCGTACGTCCCGTTTCATCGGCCCGGCGTTCCGCGCGGCGGAGCGTGCCGACCTGGACCGGCTGGCCCGCGCGACCGGCTCCGCCGTGCGAGACATGGACGCGCCCGGCGGCGGCAAGGTGGTCGACCTGCTCGACCCCTCCGGCATCCCCGTGCGGGTCGTGCACCCTGCCGAGGAACTGCCCGCGCTGCCCGAACAGCGGCCGCTTCTGCTCAACTCCGGGACGGATCACCGCCGCAGAAACGTCACGCAGCGCCCGCCGCGTGAGCCGTCACGTGTTCAGCGGCTGGGTCATGTGGTCGTCGAGACGCGGGTGTTCGCCCGCGCCCTGGACTGGTACCTCGACACCCTCGGCATGATCGTCAGCGACTTCCACTTCCTCGACGGTCAGCGCGAGCGCGGCCCGGTCATGGCGTTCATCCGCTGCGACCAGGGAAACGTCGCGGTGGACCACCACACGCTGGCGATGCATCTCGGGCCGGGGACCGGCTATGTCCACTCCGCCTACCAGGTCACCGACCTGGACGCGATCGCGGCGGGCGGGGAGTACCTGGCCGAGCGCGGCTATCAGCGCAGCTGGGGCATCGGCCGTCACATCCTCGGCAGCCAGCTCTTCGACTACTGGCGTGATCCGGACCGCTTCATGCTGGAGCACTTCGCCGACGGCGACCTCTTCTCCCGCGACGTCGAGGCCGGCTGGTCGCCCATGTCGGCGAGCGGCCTCGCGCAATGGGGGCCGCCGGCGACCCGGGACTTCCTCGGCGCCAACCCGTCTCCCGCCAAGGTCCGTGAGGTGCTGCGGGCCCTGCGCGGCGACAACGAACTCGACCCGGCCCGGCTGCTGGGCCTGATGAAAGCGATGAACTCATGAGTACGAACGTCCTGCGCACCACCGACGGCTGGTGGGTGGTTCGCGACGCGCGAGCCGTACGTGTCGACACCAAGGCCGTCACCACCGCCGAGCTGCTCGCCGACCGCGACGCCGTACGGGAGGCCGCCGTCTCCGGCGATCCGGGTACACCGGTCGCCGACCTGGTGGCGCTCTCCCCCGTCACCACGCCCTGCCGGGTGGTCGCCCAGATGGTCAACTACCGCAGCCACGCCCGCGATTCGGGCTTCACCGGTGAGATCCCGCCCACCTTCTTCCGCAAGGCGTCCGGCTCGGTCAGCGGCCCGCAGGACGCCGTCGTCCGGCCTTCCCATGTGGAGTTCCTGGACTACGAGATCGAACTCGGGCTGGTCATCAGCGCTTCCCTGCCCGTGGGCACCGTCGTCACCGAGCAGGACCTGCCGTGGTACGTCGCCGGGCTCGTGGTGACCAACGACGTCAGCGCCCGTGACGTCCAGCTGACCAAGACGCAGTTCTACGAGAGCAAGTCGTATCCGACCTTCACGCCGACGGGGCCGTACCTGGCGCTGCTGGAGCCGGAGGACTTCGTCCATCTCCTCGATCTGCGGCTGAGGTTGTCCGTCAACGGTGAGCTGCGTCAGGACCGCACCCTCGCCGACATGATCGTCCGCCCGGCGCAGGCGCTCACGCTGCTCGCCCGCTTCCAGACCCTCGACCCCGGCGACCTGCTGCTGACCGGCACCCCCGGCGGAACGGCCCTGAAGGCCCCGGCCAAGCCGGTGGAGAAGATCGGCGCGCTGCTGCCGCCCGCCGTCAAGTGGAAGGCGTTCTTCAGGAGCCAGGCCAGGAATCCGCGCTATCTCCACCAGGGTGACGTGATCACGGCGACGATCGCGACGCCCGACGGGCTGATCGACCTCGGTGAGCAGCGCACGCCCGTCACCGACGCGAACTGACACCCGAGATGAGCCGCACATGACCACAGAGCAGGCCGTCGGGCAACGGGACACCGCGACCGGGGCGGCGGAACAGGCAACAGACCGCGCTGCTTCCCTCCCCGTCGTCATGATCGGAGCCGGGCCCGTGGGAGTCACCACCGCCCTTCTCCTCGCCCAGCACGGAGTCCGCACCGTCGTTCTCGATCGTCACCGGGACGTCTATCCTCTGCCGCGGGCGGTCGCCATGGACGACGAAGTCCGGCGGATCCTCCAAGCCGTCGGTGTCGACGGGGAGTTCGCCCCCGTCGCACGGCCGGCCAACGGGCTGCGTCTGCTGGACGCCAGGCACCGGGTGATGGCCGAGTTCCGGCGCTCCCCGCACGGGCACCACGGCTTTCCGCAGACCAGCATGTTCGACCAGCCGCAGCTGGAACGCCTGCTGCGAGACGCCCTGGCCAGGCGTCCGGAGTGCGAGCTGCGCGGTGGCGTGGAGGTGACCGCCGTAGCAGCCCAGGACGGCGACGGGCCGGTGCGCGTGACCGTCCGAGCGGACGGCGGCGAGACCCACCTGTGTGCCGACGCCGTGCTGGGCTGCGACGGCGCGGGCAGCCTGACCCGCGACGCCATCGGCGCCGGATGGGAGGACCTGCGCTTCGAGGAGCACTGGTCCGCCATCGACGTCCGCACCCGCGCCCACGTCCGGTGCTGGGAAGGCGTCGACCAGGTCTGCGACCCCGCCCGGCCCGCGACGTTCATGCGCATCGGCGAGGACCGCTACCGCTGGGAGTTCCGGCTGGGGGACGGCGACAGCCTCGACGGCCCCGATGGCCGGGAGCGGCTGCGCGAACTGGTCGCCCCCTGGGTGGACATCTCCCACGGCGACGACTTCGAGGTGATCCGGCAGGCCCGCTACACCTTCCGGGCCCGCCTCGCCGACCGGTGGCGCCGGGGGCGGGTCTTCCTGCTCGGCGACGCCGCCCACCTCACCCCGCCCTTCATCGGGCAGGGCCTGTGCTCAGGCATGCGCGACGCACACAACCTCGCCTGGAAACTCGCCCGGGTCCTCCAACAGGGCGCCGACGAACGGCTCCTGGACACCTACGAGAGCGAACGCAAGCCCCACGCCCGCCATGTGATCCGCCTCGCCGTCGCCACGGGCTGGGCCATGACCGGCGGCCAGGACCGCGCCGCCGTGTTCCGCCGGACCCTGCTGGGTACCGCGTGCCGCGTCCCGGGGGTGACGGGCCTGGCCGGCCGTGGCCTCAGCCCCGACCTGACCCCGGGCCCGCTGGTCCGGCGCGGCCGCCTCGCGGGCACCTGCTGCCCCCAGCCCTGGGTGACCGCCGACGGCCGGCGCACCCGCCTCGACGACGTACTCGGGGACTCCCTCGCCGTCCTGACCGCCGTACCCCTGATCCCGTCGACGCGGGCCGTCGCCGAGGGACTCGGCGCCCGGATCGTCCCCGTGGACGAGCTGGGCGACGACGGCACCCTCGCCGCCTGGCTGCGCGACGGCCGGGCCGCCGCCGTACTCCTGCGCCCCGACCGCGTCGTCCTGGACACCGTGCCCACCGGGCGCGGCGGCTTCACCGACGCCGCGGCCTGGGCGCCCCTGCTCTGCACGACCCACCGCCCCGCACTCCTGAGGAGCACCGCGCGATGACCGCACCGAGCCCCGCACCGTCCCCGGATCCCTTCTGGTCCCCCGATCCGGAGGCCGCCACCACGAGCCGTATCGCGGACTTCGGCCGTTGGGTCACCCGGCACCGGGGCGTCCAGGTCGCTGCCGACCACACCGACTACGCCGCCCTGCACCGCTGGTCCGTCGCCGACCTCGAAGGGTTCTGGGGCGCGGTGTGGGAGTACTTCGACGTCGACGCGGCCACGCCGTACGAGCAGGTGCTGGAGGTGGACAGGATGCCGGGCGCCCGCTGGTTCCCCGGCGCCACCCTCAACTACACCCACCACGCCCTGCGCCACCTCGGCGACGACCGGCCGGCGATCATCGCGCTGGACGAGACAGGAGCCGGCTACGAGATGTCCGGCGACCGGCTGCGCGCCCAGGTCGCCTCCGTCGCCGCCACCCTGCGCGACCTGGGCGTCGGCCCGGGCGACCGGGTCGTGGGCTACCTCCCCAACACCCCGCACGCGATCATCGCCTTCCTCGCCGCGGCGAGCCTGGGCGCCGTCTGGTCGGTGTGCGGCCAGGACTACGCTCCGCAGGCCGCCGCCGACCGCTTCGGCCAGCTCGAACCCACGGTGCTGATCGCCGGGGACGGCTACCTCTTCAACGGTACGACCCACGATCGCCGCGATGCCGCGCTGGACCTGGCACGGTCGCTGCCCACCCTCAAGGCCACCGTGCTCGTGGACCACGTGGGCCTGCCCTGGCCGCAGGGCGACTACCCGGCGCTGACGCTCGCCTGGGAGGACGCGGTCACCCGCACCGAGCGACTCGCCTGCACGCCGGTGCCGTTCGACCACCCCCTGTGGGTCGTCTTCTCCTCCGGCACCACCGGCCTGCCCAAGGGCATCGTCCACGGCCACGGCGGCGTCCTGCTGGAGCACTTGAAGACCCTCGGCCTCCACTCCGACCTGGGCCCCGGCGACCGCCTCCTCTGGTACACCACCACCCACTGGATGATGTGGAACCTGGTCGCCTCCGCCCTCCTCACCGGCGCCACCACCTGCACCTACGACGGCAGCCCGGCCCCCCTCGCCCGCCCGGACGTCCTGTGGGACCTGGCCGCCCGCCATCGCGTCACCCTCTTCGGCACCAGCCCCCAATACCTCCTCGGCATGGCCAAGTTCGGCATCGACCCGTCCGCGCACGACCTGTCGTCGATCCGCGCCGTCGGCTGCACCGGCTCCGCGCTGCCCGCCTCCGCCTACCCCTGGGTCCGCGACCACGTGGGCGAGCGCGTCCAGTTGGCCTCCATCACCGGCGGCACGGACGTCGTCTCCGGCTTCGCCGGCGGCGCCCCGACCACGCCCGGCTGGGCCGGGGAACTGTCCGTGCCTCATCTGGGCGTGGCCCTGGCGGCGTACGACGACGAGGGCTCCGCCGTGGTCGACCGGGTCGGCGAGCTGGTCGTCACCCGGCCCATGCCGTCCATGCCGCTGTACTTCTGGAACGACCCCGACGGGACCCGCTTCCGCGACGCCTACTTCGGCGCGTACCCCGGTGTGTGGCGGCACGGCGACTGGATCACGCTCACCGGTCATGGCTCGGTGATCGTGCACGGCCGCTCCGACTCCACCCTCAACCGCAACGGCGTACGCCTGGGCAGCGCCGACATCCACGAGGTCGTCGAACGCCTGCCGGAGATCACCGAAGCCCTGGTCATCGGCGTCGAGGAACCGGACGGCGGCTACTGGATGCCCCTGTTCGTCGTCCTGGCGGCCGGAGTCGCCCTCGACGACTCCCTCCGCGACAGGATCCGCCACGCAGTCCGCACCGGCGCGTCACCCCGTCACGTCCCCGACGAGATCCTCGCCGTCTCGGGCATCCCCCACACGCGCACCGGCAAGAAGCTCGAAGTCCCCGTCAAGCGGCTCCTCCAAGGAGCCCCGGCCGACCCGGTCGTCGACCCCTCGGCCGTCGACAGCCCCGAACTCCTCGCGTTCTTCGCCGGTCTGGGCGCCGAACGCCGGGAGGCGAGGGACGGCACCTGACCGCCGGATGCGCCCCCGCTCACCTGGACCCGCCGAACACCCCCTCTGCCCACCACAGGAGGTCATTCCGACATGCTGCTTCCGTTCACCACCGATCCGTTCACGGCTCCGACCGACCGGGACATGCTCCCCTCGGAACGAAGGGAGTTCGTCCGCACGCACCGCACCTGCGTATTCGGCTACCGGCGCCGCAACGACGGTCCGGCCATGTCGGTCGTGTACTACGTGCCGACCGACAACGACGAGTTGCTCGTGTCGACGCAGGCGGGACGAGGCAAGGGTCGCTTCGTCCAGCGGGACGGCAAGGTCGGTCTCTGCCTCCTCGACGAGCGGTGGCCCTTCACCTACCTCCAGGTGTACGCCGACGCGGTGGTCGAGCGTGACCGCGGCCTCGTGGTCGACGTGATGATGGCGGTCGGCGAGCGCATGTCCGGCGAGCAACTCGGTGCGGACGCCCGGCCGTTCGTGGAAGCGATGGCCGACAAGGAGGACCGCGTCGTCATCCGCTGCCGGCCCTACGCCACCTACGCGACTCCGCCGCGCCACCTGGCCGGCCATGACCAGGCGGAAGGGCTCACCCACTGGGTGTCGGGCACCGTTCCGTGGGACGCGCCGGACCCGTCCTGATGACGTCCCCGCGCCCGGCAGGCGTTGTGCCGGAGGGGGATCTGGTGACCGCAGCTGTGCCGCCTCATCAGTAGTGAGGTTCCTGTCAGGCTTCGTCCATGGTGGCCGGCCAGGTCCCACAGGACGTCCGGGCGGGCGAGGAGGGCCGACCGGACCGGCGGGCTCCCGCGCCCCCGCTGGTAAAATGGGGGCACGCTTCGACACCGCCGGGGCCCGTACCAAGGGGTACGGGCCCCGGCGCGTTCCGGGCGCCAAGATCAGGAAGGTTCCCCATGAACGCGAAGCCGTCGGCCCCTGGGCTCTCCCGCGCCGGCAAGTCCCAGCGGGCGGCAGCGCCGCTGGGCGAACTCCCGACGCCGCAGACGGTGTCCCCGGGCCTGCCGCCGGCCGCGTCCTTCGACGCGCTCGGGCTGCCGCCGGAGCTGGTGAGGACGATGACCGGCCTCGGGGTGACGGAGCCCTTCCCGATCCAGGCCGCGACCCTTCCGAACGCGCTGGCCGGCCGCGACGTCCTCGGCCGCGCGCGGACCGGCTCCGGCAAGACGCTGGCCTTCGGGCTCGCGCTGCTCGTGCGGACGGCAGGCCGGCGAGCGGAGTCGAAGCGGCCGCTCGCACTGGTCCTGGTGCCGACCCGGGAACTCGCACAGCAGGTGAGCGACGCGCTGACACCGTACGCGCAGACGCTGAACGTGCGACTGGCGACGGTCGTCGGCGGGCTGTCGATCAACCGGCAGTCGGCGGAGCTGAAGACCGGCGCCGAGGTGGTCATCGCGACGCCGGGGCGGCTGGCCGACCTGGTGTCGCGTCGGGACTGCGTCCTGAACCATGTGCGGATCACGGTGCTGGACGAGGCGGACCAGATGTGCGACCTGGGGTTCCTGCCGCAGGTCTCCGACGTCCTGGACCAGGTCCCCTCCGACGGGCAGCGACTGCTGTTCTCGGCCACGCTCGACCGCAACGTCGACCAGCTGGTGCGGAGCTACCTGCACGACCCGGTTCTCGCCTCGGTCGACCGGCTCGCGGGCTCCGTCACCACGATGGAACACCACGTGCTGAACATCCACGGCGCCGACAAGTACGCGACCGCGACCGAGATCGCCGCGCGCGACGGCCGGGTCCTGATGTTCCTGGACACCAAGGCCGCCGTGGACCAGTTCACCCGTCACCTGCGGGCCAGCGGCGTACGGGCGTCCGCCCTGCACAGCGGGAAGTCGCAGCCGCAGCGCACGCACACGCTCGGCCAGTTCAAGGACGGTGAGATCACCGTGCTGGTGGCCACCAACGTCGCGGCGCGGGGCATTCACATCGACGCGCTCGACCTCGTCGTCAATGTCGACCCGCCGGCCGACGCCAAGGACTACCTGCACCGTGGCGGGCGTACGGCCCGTGCCGGGGAGTCCGGGAACGTGGTCACCCTGGTCACCCCCAACCAGCGCCGGGATGTGAACCGGATGATGTCCGAGGCGGGCATCCGGCCGACGGTCACGCAGGTGCGCTCCGGCGAGGAGAAGCTGACCGCCATCACCGGGGCGAAGCGCCCGCCGATCGAGTCGAAGGGCAGCGGAAACGCCCCTTTCCGCGGCCTCGGCACCCGTCCGGGCCGCCCCGCGAAGGAGTCCCGCAAAGCCGCCGAGGCCCGCAAGACCGCGGAAGCCCGCGCGGCGGCCCGGGTACGCAAGGGCCGCTGACGCCGCACCACTCGGTGATCCGCGCGAGCCGGGCGTGCAGGGCGCGGTCGTCCACGGCAAGGACGTCCGGCTCCTGACGGGTCCGCGCGTACCGCGATGCGGCTGGGCGCGGGCGCCAAGCCTCCGGTGTCGAGGCCCAGGGCGTTGCGGGCGGCGATCCGTCCGAGGCCCTCGGCGTCGATGTGGACGGTGATGAGGGCGGGGGTGGCCAGGGAGCCGTGCTCGGTCTCGTCGAAGCCGTCACGGGGGCGGCACCGGCCTCCCGAGGCCTCGGCACGACTAAGCGTTCCAGGGGCGGAAGCCCTCGACGCCGGGCGGCCTCCTGGGCGAACCCGAGCCGGGCCTCGGCGAGCGGGAAGTCATGATCGGGCAGTGCCATCGCGATCCGGACGCGCCCCCGTCCGGCAAGATGTCCGATCTGCAGTGCGGCATTGACGGCGAACCCGTTCTCCCAGTCCTGCCGGCTCGGCTCGCGCCCGTGCATGTAGACCTCCCCGAGCCTCAGCACGGCCCGTGGCGCGATGGTGGGAGAGGTTGAGAAGGGCCACGCCCTCCCGCCAGGCGGCCTGCTCCTGCCGCCGGCCGGAGTACTCGGGCTCGACGACCTCGGGGGTCCACTGGAGGGTGGGGAAGCCATTGCCACGGACACGCCACCTCAGGTTGCGTGTCGCGCTCTCATCCGCGCTCGCGGAGGTACGCCTCCAGCTCTGCGGCACCGGTCAGCATCGCCCGCCCGCGGGCGGACAGCCGACCGTGCCAGTCACTCAGCGCGGCCTCCAGCGGCTCCAGCCCGCCGGCCGCCCGTACCTGGGTGATCAGCGGGGCGATCTGCTCCAGCAGGTAGCCGCCCCGCCTGAGTTGGTGAGCCAGCCGGGCGTCCCGGACGTCGGCCTCGTCGTAGACGCGGTATCCGGTCAGCGGGTCGCGGCGCGGGCTCACCAGCCCGGCGTGCTCCCACTTGCGCAGTGTCGCGGGCCGGATTCCGAGCTCCGCCGCCAGCGGCCCGATGAACGTGCCGCCGGCCCCGGACACCGCGGCCGGCTCGGACACTGCGCCGGGCTCGGACGCCGTGGTGGGCTGCAGGCCGCGGAGGGCGCTCTCCACGGCCTGGAGCGTCCGCCGATCGTCGAGGAGCTGGGCGTGGCTCTCGTCGATGAGCCGGAACGCCTCATCGACCGTGCCCTGGTTCACGGCCCGCATGATCGACGTCGCCGTCCGGTGACTGTGGCCCGGTACCAGGGCGAGGAACGCGCGCAGTGCGCCCGCGTGCAGCGAGGTGTAGGTGCGGTAGCCGTGGGGTGTGCGACCGGCGGCCGGAAGGATGCCGGCCTCTTCGTAGTTCCTGACCGCCTGCGTGGACAGGCCGTGCTCGCGCGCCAGGTCAACCGGCCGGAGCTGTCTGCCGCTTTGAAGGTTCTGTCCCACGGACCTGACCATATCGCGGGAAAGTTTCAAGCGGAGGTTCAACGATACCGTTGAAGGCATGGCCACTGACATCAGCGACACCACCCATGCCTTCGAGGCCGCCGCCGTCATGAAGCTGCTTCCGGCCCCGCCTCGGCTGCTCGCCCTCGGCGAGCCCACCCACGGCGAGGACACTCTGCTCGGCCTGCGCAACGAACTCTTCCGGCAGCTCGTCGAGCAGGAGGGCTACCGGACGATCGCGATCGAGAGCGACTGCGTGATGGGCCTGGTCGTGGACGACTACGTCACCTCGGGCACGGGCACCCTCGACGAGGTCATGGAGCACGGATTCAGCCACGGGTGGGGCGCGTCCGCGGCCAACCGCGAGCTCGTGCGCTGGATGCGCGCCCACAACGACGGCCTGCCCACGTCCGAGCGGCTCCGCTTCGCGGGTGCCGACGGCCCGCTGGAGATCACCCACGCCGCGAGCCCCCGGCAGACCCTCACCGCACTCCACGGCTACCTCGCGGCCCACCTGGACGTGGAGCTGCTCCCCTGCAGCGCGGAAACACTCGACCGCCTGCTCGGCACCGACGACCGGTGGACCCATCCCGCCGCGATGACGGACCCGTCCCAGTCCGTGGGGCGGTCGGCCGAGGCCAGTCGGCTGCGGCTGCTCGCCGACGATCTGGTGGCGCTGCTCGACGCGCAGACGCCGCACCTGATCACGGCGACCTCGCGGGACGACTGGGACCGGGCCCGCCTGTACGGGCGTACCGCCGTCGGCCTGCTGCGCTACCACTACGGGATGGCCGACACCTCACCGGCCCGCATGACCCGGCTGTTGGGCCTGCGGGACCAGATGATGGCCGACAACCTCCTCGCCGTCGCCGAACGGGGCCCGGCACTCGTCCACGCCCACAACTCCCATCTCCAGCGGGAGAAGAGCACGATGCGGATGTGGGACCAGCCGCTGCTGGAGTGGTGGAGCGCCGGCGCGATCGTGAGCGCCCACCTGGGCGAGGAGTACGCCTTCCTTGCCACGGCCCTCGGCACGATCCGCCACCAGGGAGTGGACGCCCCGTCCCCGGACACCGTCGAAGGACTCCTGTACGCGCTCCCGGAGGACCGCTGCGTCATCGACGCTCCGCGGCTGGCCACCGCCCTCGGCGACACGCGGCCCGCGCCCCGCGTATCCCCCTGGTTCGGCTACGCCCCGTTCGACCCGGCCCACTTGGCGGGCAGCGACGGCCTGGTGTTCGTCAAGGACGTCCCGCAGAGCTAGGGCCACGATCAGCAGTCCGGCGTGTCGGGGCGCCTCGGGCTGCGCGAGCCCCGCCCGGCTGGCGCGGATTGCTGGTCCGGCAGCGGACGGGCCTGCCCGTACGACACCGCGCCGGCCCGGTGTCCGAGCACACATCTCCGGGCGAGAAGGCCGGCCCGATCGGGGGGCCGCGCGTACGGCCCTTGATCAGGCCGGGCAGCAGCCGCCCAGTACCGGCTTCCCAGAAGTCCGTCTCCGATACACCGGCAGACCGTCGTAGCCGTGCTCGGCGCACCAGCCGGGCTCCCCAGGTATGCGGGTCGCAGTTCCGCACTCGGCGGTCAACAGGACGGAGTCCAGCTCGCTCAGGATTCGGACTCCGGTTGAACTGCGTCATGCCAGTTCAGTGCTTGCGTCACCTGGTGGTGCGTCTCTTCGGCCACCACACGGGCTTCCGCCACGGCATCCCCGCGTTCACGCACCAAGCTCTCGTAGACCGGCAGGTGATCGTTTTCGGCTGAGTTGGTTTTCACAGGGCTGATCCTTATCGGTGTCGTACTCCGGGGCGGCCTGACCGCACCGCGAAATTCTGGGTGCTCTCAAAACCGGTAATGCGGTCATGCACGGTTGAGTCGCGCGGCGATCCCGTGACCGACGAGCAGATAAAGCACGGCGGGCAGACCGTAATTGAGGAGCACTCGAAGGCCCTCTGTGTCCATGGTGAAAATGTCCTGCGACCACCAGGCCAGCCAATCGGCCGTTCCGTGCACGAACTCGACGAAGACACTCGCTTCGTTGGCCCCGAGCAGGTGGAGCAGAATCCACAGGCCAAGGAAGCCGGCGGCGATGTCAGCGATCGTGTGGATGGCCAGGGCCGCGCGTCGGGCACCGGCCTGGTCCCGTGGGTAAGGGCGCGGGCCGGTCGGGGGCTGGTCGTAGGCGCGGTATCCGGACACCGGGTCGGGATTGCTCACTGATTTCCCATCTGACTCATGATCTTGCAAGCCGGAGTACGGCAATGTCTCCGCGTTCCCGCGCACTCGGCACACGGGTACGTGCATGACTGCGTCATGGGTCCGCCGCCGTGTTACACGCCCCAGAGATATTCAGCATTCGGGCACACGTGCTGCAGATTTCCCACTCAATGTGCGAGCGAGGTGCTCCTTGATGCGCCTCGTCGCGCGCTCTCTCGGCCTGCTCTACGCCGGCCCGGTGGGCGGCTGCCACTCGAGCAGCAGGATCGTGGCATCGTCGCGCAGGTGACTGGACTTCGCGTCCAGGATGGAGTGGATCAGACGCCTCAGCGTTTCGGATGCGAGTTCTCCGGCGGCCGTCGCCCGGATGACGTAGTCGGCGAAGCGTTCGAGGCCGAAGAGGCTGTTGTCGCGGGTGCGCGCCTCGGTGACGCCGTCGGTGCAGAGCAACACCCGGTCGCCCGGCTGCAGGGCGCATTCGTGAATCTGGCGCGGCCGCCCTGCCAAGAGGAACGGCAGTCCCATCGGCGGGTCCGGCTCGCGTTCCAGCGCGTCGACGATCAGCTGCTGGTCACGGATGAGGAGGGGCGCGGGGTGACCGCAGTTGGCCCACCGCAGCATCCCGGTGGCGAGGTCCAACTGGGGCAGTACGCCCGTACAGAACTGATCGGGAAGCCACTCGGCGAGCGCCTGGCACGATGTCGACCAGTTCGGGGAGATCCGCGCCGGTACGCCGGGCGTTGCGGCATGCGGCGAGGGAGACGGCGCTGGTCAGTCCTGAGGCGAGGTTGTGCCCCATGGCGTCCAGGACGGTGGCGTGCAGCGTCGTGTCCGTCAGGGAATGGTCGAAGGCGTCGCCGCCGATCTCGTAGGCAGGCTCGAGTACGGCCGTGGAGATGACGTGCCCGTTGCCGATCGTGCGCGGAGGCAGAAACGCCCGCAGCAGTTCGGCGGGCAGCATCATGGGTTCGACGCGCGTCCGGCGGACGAAGGAGTCCTTATACGCCCGTTTGGACGTGATCATCATGCTGAGCAGTGCGCCAAGTGCTCTGCCTCGAGTGAGTGATGCGGCCGTGAGTACGCGGGCGTGCACCGCGAGGACCCCGAGCCGCTCGGCTCCGTCTAGCAACGGGAACCAGGCCGTGATCCCGTCCGTCCCCGACTCCTCGACCCGTAGTGACTGGGTGCGATAGGTCCAGCCCGCCAGTGAGTCGTCGATCGGGTGGAGGCGACGTCGGTCAGCGGGACGAGGCTGCGTTGTTGCAGGTCGGCGAGGTACACCACGGCGTGCTGAAGTCCCAGTGCCTTTGTGCAGCGGGCCACCGCGGTGGACAGCTCGAGTGTGGAGTTGACAGGGTCGGCGAGGAATTCCCTGAGCTGCTCGTCGCTGACCTCGGCCGTCACGTCATCACCGCCCAGTGGACTGATCGTCTGGCCCCAGCCTCACACCCGGCGCCGTGATCCGCAGGTCGAGGTCGGCCCACGGCGCGAGGAGCCGGCGGGCGTCGGCCGGGGCTCGCCGTACGGGGCGCGACGTGTGGTGCCGGGTTCAGTCCCCGCGCACGTCGACGTCACCGTTGACCGTGGTCAGCGTCATGGTGGGGCCGTGGGGAACGTCCCGCGTGGGGACGGCGACCGTGGCGCGGCCGTTGTCCGTGCCCGCGGTGACGAGGTAGGCAGGGGCGTTGTGCGGGACGGTGACGCCGACCGAGCCATTGGTGGTCGTCGCGGTGACACTCGACGGGGCGGTGGCGCAGGCGAGCTTCACATCGCCGTTCGTGGTCGCCGCGTACAGCCGACGCGTGTCGAGGGCCGTCGCGCGCACCGAGCCGTTGCGGGTGGACAGCCGTACCGCGGCATCGTCGCCTCCGGAGCGGGTGACCGTCACGTCGCCGTTAAGGGTCGTCAGGTCCAACGCGGCAGCGATGCCCGCCGCGTCGATGCCCGCGTTGCGGGCACTGACCGTGACGCTCACGCCGTCCGGGACCTCGACGTAGGGCATGCGGGGACACGCTTCCCCGCTCCGGGCCCGGTCCCCACACGAGAGGTCGAGGGTCCATGTGCCGTCGCGGTGCGACCAGTCGGCATCGGCACGGTCGTCCACGATGGCTCGGTGGCCGTCGGCGGGGCGTAACAGCAGCCCGTTGTCGGTCGTGATGACCAGGTGACGACCGGAGGCCCCAAGGGCGGGTCCCGCCGCGACCGAGCCGTTGGACGCCCCGCTCCCGTGGTCACCGCACGACACGGCGACGGGAAGAACCGTCAGCACGACGCTCACGAGCAGCACCCGCCTTGTCGGTATCGCCTTCATGCCGCTACGAATGCCCCGACCCGGCACCGTCATGGCCACGCCACCGGTCAGTACCGAAGCCGGCTGCCGGCCCCGCCCCGGGCGAAATCCACGCGCGGGTCGAAGGGCTCCCGCAGTACGGTCTGGCGATGGACGATCAGGACGGTTACTTCGGAGAACGGGTCGCGGCGGCCTACGACGAGTCGTCAGCTGACATGTTCGACCCGAGTGTCGTGGAGACGACGGTCGGCTTTCTGGCGGGGCTGGCCGGCGGCGGCCGGGCCCTTGAGCTGGGCATCGGGACGGGACGCATCGCCTTGCCGCTGGCGCGTCACGGAGTCCCGGTCCACGGCATCGATCTGTCACGGGCGATGGTGACCCGGCTGCGTGCCAAACCAGGCGGTGACGCGATCGGCGTCACGATCGGTGACTTCGCGACGACCAGGGTGGACGGGACGTTCTCCGTCGCCTACCTGCTCTTCAACACGATCATGAATCTGACGACGCAGGCCGCCCAGGTGGCCTGTTTCCGCAACGCGGCGGCTCACCTGGAACCCGGGGCCTGTTTCGTCATCGAGGTCATGATCCCCGAACTGCGGAAGCTCCCGGCGGGGCAGAACGTCGTGCCGTTCCACGTGAGCCCGACGCGGTGGGCGTTCGACGTCTACGACGTCGCAACCCAGGCGACGAGTTCGAACTACGTCGAAGTCGTCGACGGCCGTGGTGAGTACCGGTCGATCCCCTTCCGGTATGTGTGGCCGTCCGAACTCGACCTGATGGCCCAGCTCGCCGGGCTGCGACTGCGCGAGCGGTGGGAGGGATGGACGCGGGAACCCTTCACCAGCGAGAGCGGCCGGCACGTCTCGGTCTGGGAGAGACCCGCCGACTGACCGGCCTTGTTCACGCGTCGTGACGTCAGGGAGTGGCGAGGAGTTCGAGCGTGTCGATCACACGGTTCGAGAAGCCCCACTCGTTGTCGTACCAGGCGACCACCTTCACGTGGCGGCCGTCGACGCGGGTCAGGGCCGAGTCGAAGATCGCCGAGGCCGGATTGCCCGTGATGTCGGAGGAGACGAGCGGGAAGTCCGAGTACTCGAGGATGCCGGCGAGCGGCCCCTGTGCCGCGGACAGGTACGCCGCCAGCACGTCGTCGCGGGTGACGTCGCGGGCGACGGTCGTGTTGAGCTCGACGATGGAACCCACCGGAACCGGTACTCGGATCGAGTCGCCCGACAGCTTGCCGTCCAGGTTCGGAAGCACATGGCCGATCGCCTTGGCGGCACCGGTCGTCGTCGGCACGATGTTGACGGCGGCGGCCCTGGCACGACGGGCGTCGCGGTGCGGACCGTCCTGCAGGTTCTGCTCCTGCGTGTAGGCGTGCACCGTCGTCATGAAGCCGTGCTCGATACCGGCGAGTTCGTCGAGCACCGCGGCCAGCGGTGCGAGCGCGTTGGTCGTGCACGAGGCGTTCGAGACGATCGTGTGGACGGCCGGGTCGTACGCGTCCGTGTTGACCCCGAACGCCAGCGTGACATCGGCGCCGTCCGAGGGCGCGCTGACGAGCACCTTCTTCGCACCCGCGTCGAGGTGGGCGCGGGCAGCCTTGGCCGACGTGAAGCGGCCGGTCGCCTCGAGGACGATGTCGACACCGAGTTCGGCCCACGGCAGCTGCGCCGGTTCGCGCTCGGCGAGCACCGTGATGCGACGGCCGTCGACGACGAGGGCGTCCCCGTCGACGGTCACCGGACGACCGAGCCGGCCGGCCGTGGTGTCGTAGGCGAGCAGCCGCGCGAGGGTGGCGGGCTCCGTGAGGTCGTTGACCGCGACGACCTCGAGGTCGCTGTCGCGTTCGAGCAGTGCGCGCAGCACATTGCGTCCGATGCGGCCGAATCCGTTGACGGCGATGCGAGTCATGAATGATCTCCCTTCGGTTCCCCACCAGGTTCGCTCGCGGCTTCCGCCGCTGACAGTGGCGCGACTGCCACGGTTCGCAAGGATCGCGCCAGTGGCAGGGCTACTCGCCCGGGGCGAAGGTGCGCCGGTACTCACTCGGTGTGGTGCCGAGGATGCGCTGGAAGTGCAGCCGCAGATTCGCACCGGTGCCGAGGCCGACGTCGGCGGCGATCTGCTCGACGCCGCGCTGCGAACGCTCCAGCAGCTCGCGGGCCAGGTCGATGCGCGCGCGCATGACCCACTGCATCGGCGTGTACCCGGTCTCTTCGACGAAGCGACGCGAGAACGTGCGCGGCGAGACCGCGGCCTGCCGCGCGAGTATCTCGAGGGTGAGGGGCTCGCCGAGCCGGTGCAGCGCCCACTCGCGGGTGGCGCCGAAACGTTCGCCGAGCGGCTCGGGCACGCTGCGCGGCACATACTGCGCCTGACCGCCGCTGCGGTAGGGAGCCGCGACCAGGCGCCGGGCCGCGTGGTTCGACGCGGCCACCCCGAGGTCGCCGCGCAGCATGTGCAGGCACAGGTCGATGCCC
The DNA here is from genome assembly GCF_036237295.1 of Streptomyces sp. NBC_01352. Lineage (NCBI taxonomy): Bacteria > Bacillati > Actinomycetota > Actinomycetes > Kitasatosporales > Streptomycetaceae > Streptomyces > Streptomyces sp. NBC_01352. The sequence continues at coordinate 10,532,058 of NZ_CP108354.1, read as the reverse complement.
GAGGCGGCGCCGGCCGACGTGAGCACGCTGCCCTCGTCGATGAACAGAACATTCTCGTCGACCTGGACGAGCGGATGCTTCGCCCTGAGTGCCCGTGTGTAGTGCCAGTGCGTCGTGGCGCGCTGACCGTCCAGCAGGCCCGTCGCGGCGAGCGCGAAGGCGCCCGTCGAGATGGCGGCGAGCCGCGTGCCCCGCTCGTGGGCGGCGACCAGCGCGTCGACGACGGCCTGCGGCGGATCGTCGCGGTCCGGGAACCGGTAGCCGGGGATGAACACGATGTCGGCCCACGCGAGCGCGTCGAGGCCGTGGGCGACGTGGTAGGAAAGGCCGTCGCCGCCGGTCACGAGACCAGGTGCCGCGCCGCACAGCCGCACCTCGTACGGCATGCTCGCGCGAGTGGTGAACACCTGGGCGGGGATGCCGACATCGAGCGGCTTCGCGCCTTCCAGCACGAGAACGGCGACGCGACGGAGGCGGGAGGCTGACACGGGGACAGGGTACGCAGGGATGAGGGCTGAGCCCCGCCCGGAGGAGTTCCTTCGAGGTCAGGCGTTGCGTGGGGTGACCAGGCCGGATTCGTAGGCCAGGACGACGAGTTGGGCACGGTCACGGGCGTGGAGCTTGGCCATGGCCCGGTTGATGTGGGTCTTCGCGGTCGTCGGGCTGATCACCATGCGGTCGGCGATCTGGTCGTTGGACAGGCCCTGCGCGACCAGGGCGACGGCCTCGCGTTCGCGGTTGGTCAGCTCTTTCAGTCCCGCGCCGTCGTCGGTGTGGAGCGGCTGGGTGACGTACCGGTTGATCAGCTTGCGGGTGATCGACGGTGCGAGCAGGGCGTCGCCGCGCGCGGCGACGCGTACGGCATGGAGGAAGTCCTCCGGCACGATGTCCTTGACGAGGAACCCGGCCGCGCCGGCGCGCAGTGCGTCGAAGACGTACTCGTCGAAGCCGTAGTTGGTCAGGATGACGACGTGCACCCCGGCCAGGGCCGGGTCGGCGGCGATGCGCCGGGTCGCCTCGATGCCGTCGACGACCGGCATCTGGATGTCGATGAGCACGATGTCGGGCAGGTGTTCCCTGGTGAGGACCAGGGCCTCCTCACCGTCGGCGGCCTCGGCCACCACCTCGATGTCGTCCTCGAGGTCGAGGAGCGCGCGGAATCCGCTGCGCAGGAGCGGTTGGTCGTCGACAAGCAGGACTCGGATCATGGCGTCCGGTCCACGGGGAGTTCGGCCTGGACGGTGAAGCCGCCCTCGCCACGCGGCTCCGCTCGCAGCCGGCCGCCGAGGGCGGTGACGCGTTCGCGCATCCCGAGCAGCCCGACGCCGGGCACCGGGGCGGTGTCCGGTGTGGCCCTGCCGTCGTCGTCGACGCGTATCGCGAGGGCGTCCGGACGGCAGTCGATCCGGACCGACGCGGTAGCGGCGCCGGCGTGCCGGGCGATGTTGGTGAGCGATTCCTGGACGATCCGGTAGGCGGTCCGGTCCACCGCGGCCGGCACGGCGTGCCGCTGTCCTTCGATCGTCAACGTCGTGTCCAGGCCGATCCCACGGGCCCGTTCCACCAGTTCCGGGACATGGTCGAGCCCGCGCGGCGGGGTCGTGTCGTCGTCGCGCAGTGCTCCCAGGGTGGCGCGCAGCTCCCGGGTCGCCTCACGCCCGGCCGCCTGGATCGCCAGCAGTGCCTGCGGCACCTCTTCGCCGCGCTTGCGGGCCACGTGGACGGCGACTTCGGCCTGCACCTTGATGACCGAGATCTGGTGGGTGAGCGAATCGTGCAACTCCCGCGCGATGTGCAGCCGCTCCTCGTCGGCCCGGCGCCGCGCGGTCTCCTCCCGGGTGCGCTCGGCTTCGTCCGCCCGCCGCTCGGCCTGTCGCAACGCTTCGCCCGCGGCGCCGGCCGCGATCAGCCAGGCCAGCTCGAGGGCGCCACGGGCCTGCGCGAACGCCTCGCTCGCGTCGTGCAGGGAGACGAGCGCCGCGAGCGGGAGAGCGGCCAGCATGGTCACGCTCGCCACCACCGTGATGGTGCGGTGTCCCGCCCGTACGGCCGCGTACACCGCGAAGAGGTACGCGACGGCGGGCACGTCGAAGCCGGCCGCCTGATAGCCCACCGCGCACAGCCCGGTGACGGCCAGGACGGGCACCGGAGCCCGGCGGCGCGCGGCCAGCGCCAGGCCGCCGGCCACCAGCAGCGCGTAGCCGAGCAGGTCGAGGCCCGTCGCTGAGTGCTGTCCGGACAGCCCGGTGACCAGCAGCGTCGCCGCTACGCCGACGGCGATCGCCCAGTCTCTGACGCCGGCCGGAACGCCGGACCGTCCTGTACTCATGCGCGCACCCTAGCCGGATGCCGCCATGGTCGAGTCCCGCTCGCGGACGAGCGGCCGACTACCGCGTACGCAGTACTTTCACGGCGCCTGCGGCGTCCGCGGCAACCGGGTGCGTCCTCGGCGGCAGCGCGAAGTGACTCCGGCCGCCGGACGACCGGCGGCCTGTTCGGCGACATGCTCGAGCCACCTCCGAACCTCGGAGACGAGACGTACGAAACGAGACGCAGGACATAGGAAAGAGGAGAGGGACATGAGCCCATCAGGAGCCCTGACGTCAGTGGGACTGGTGATGGCCGCGCCGGCGGCCGCGAGCATGTCGGTCCAACCGGTCGCCGCCGGTGTCTACGACATGAGTGCCGGGCGACTCGGGGCCTCCTCGGCCGCCGTGCTGGGGCTGATCGGCGTGGTCATCGGCGGACTGGCGCTGGCCCGCCCCGCCGGTCGTTTCGGCACCGGCTCCGGCTCCGGGCGGCTCGGAACCACCGTGGCGCTGGTGGCCGGACTGATCGCCATGGCCCTCGGCGGGCTGGTCGTGGCCACCTCCGACGGTGGTATCGGCACCGGCAACGGGCTGGGCGGGGCCATCGTCGCCCTGGTGGTGGGGCTGATCGCGCTGGTTCTCGGCGGGCTGGCCCTGGCCCGCTCCCGCCGCACCGCCTGACCGCGAGCTGCTCATCCAGGTGGGCCAGGGGCGGCGACGCGAAGGTCGAGGAGCTGTTGGGTGTGCCCTGGTACGTGGTCCGTGGCGAGGCCATTGATGAGGGCCGCGAGCGGAATCGGCTGGTCCAGCACCAGGGCCCCGTTGGACTGGAGGAACGTCGGAACCAGAACCGCGGCGGCTTCCTCGTTGAGCTGATCGGCGATGTCGCACAGGACGGTGGCCTGGTTGCGGACGTGGCTCATCAGGTCCGCCCTGCCGGAGTGCTCGGCGATGATCCGGCCGAGATTCCAGGGGTCGAGGGAGACCCGGTTGTCGAAGGCGGGGCGCGAGCCGGCGACGACGGCGAGAGCGGCCGCTGCGGTCCCGGCGTCGACGCTGAGGAGATGGGCCAGAATCTGGTCGGCGTTCCATCCTCCGTCGTCCACGTCCTCCGCGTCACCGAGGTCGGGGCCGGCCGCAACCTCGAGCAGCCTGTCGTAGGCGCCGCGCAGTGCTGTCGTGTCCACAGCGTGCTTCCCTTCGGTCGGGTCGTGTCGTGTCGAGTCAGTCGGGTGGTGTCGAGCCCGAGTCCCGCTCCGCTGCCTCGGCGACGCGTTTGATGTTCGCCAGGCGCCGGTCCCAGTCGGCCGCGAGTGAGGCCATCCACCGGGCCGTCGCGTCCAGTGCCGCGGGCCGTACCGCGTAGCGCATCTCGCGTCCGACCCGGCTGCCGGAGACCAGGCCGGCGGCGTCCAGGACGGCGAGGTGCTTGACCACTGCCTGCCGGGAGACGGGGAGTGGTTCGGCGAGCGTCGTCGCGGTGGCCTCGCCCCGTGCGGCGAGCAGGTCGAGCAGCCGGCGTCGGGTCGGGTCCGCGAGCGCGGCGAGGACGTTGTCCACCGCCTCGCCGGCGCCGGCGCGTTCGTCTGTCACGCGGAGGGCTGTTCGGCGCGCGTCTTGAGCGCGTCGAGCTCCAGGGGCCAGCCCGCGGTGTGGTCCTTCAGGTTCTGGCTGCGCAGTTCCTCGGACCCGGCCAGTGCCGCGAAGCCGCTCTCGACGACGCGCAGCCGGGTGCCTTCGCCTTCCTGGGTCAGCGTGAACTCCACGAGGGTGCTGTTGTCCTCGCGCAGTTCCTCCCCGGGGAAGGCGCTGGTCCAGCGGTACGCCAGGTAGGTGGGGGGCTCGACCTTCTCCACGCGCACCGGGAAGTCGCCGTGCTCCGCGTTCTTCGCCACCATCGACTCGCCTTCCCTGGCCACGGTGCCGGGCAGGCTCGCCTTGTCGGCCACCCAGAACCCGGGCTGGGCCACCAGCGACCAGACCCGCTCCAGGGGTGCCGCGATCAGGGTCTCGCGCTCGATCCGGTCCTCGCTCATGAGGTCGACTCCATTCGTTGCCGTCGTTGTGTGCAACTCCAGAGTTGCACGTCGCGATTCCAGGTGCAACCCGCGAGTTGCACTCCGCTCGAACAGTGGTGGACCGCAGCAGTGACCCCGTCGCCCTCCGGCGTACCGGGATCGTCCCGCTCGGTCACCGTAGGCCGCCCTGCTGGCCTCGATCTCCGTCTCCGCGATGTGCTCGATCGCCCAGCCGACGAGCCCGGGCGCCGGTGGTATGAGGCTCCGCCGGGGAGGCAGGTCGTACTCGACTCGCGGCGGGACCTCGGCGTACGCCGTCCGGGACACGAGGCCGTCGCGCTCCAGGTTCCGGAGTGTCAGCGTCAGCATCCGCTGTGAGATCCCCGGTATCTGCCGGTGCAAGTCCGTGAAGCGCAGGCGTCCCTGGCGGCGAAGCCCGGCAGATCGGCCTCGACATCGCCCTGCTGGTGACCGCCGCCGCGGCCTGGCGGGGGACCACCCGGCTCTGGCCGACCCGCCCGCGCCCCGGTCCCCCGCCGGGCGGTGCCGTACCCACTGTACGCACTGTGGGCGGGCGCCCGGGCCAGGGGGCTCAGTCGCTGCTCTTCTGCCGTGCCGCACGGTCGAGTTCGCGGGTGAGCGCGTCTTCGCCCCGGCCGATCAGGGCCTTCTCCAGGCTGTGGTCGTCGCGCCGTGAGATCCGCTCGCCCTCGGCGAAGCCGTCGGTGTCCAGGACATCCCCGCACCACTCCCCACGGCCCACGACCTGGTCGTCGAACGGTACGACCGCGCCCTCACCGAGGGCCACCCAGCGGTCGTCCTGCCACCGCAGGGCGAGGATGTAGGTATGGCCGGGGACGACCCGCGGGGCGTCTCCCACGAGGTCGTCGACGCGGGTGCTGCCGTCGGACCGGAGGATCTTCCAACCGGGGGCGATGTAGTCGACGGCGGCGCCGACGTTCGGGTGCGAACGGGCGGGAGAGGTGAACGGGAGGGATTCTCGCGTCAGTTCGACGGTGCGCTCGAGCTGGTAGAGGTACGCACCGGCGGCCAACTCCCTGCGGCCGCTCTCCCGTTCCCGCACGGCGCGTCCCACGATCACGACGTCTGCGTGGTCGACCCAGTCCCGTGCGGTTGCGGACGGGTACCGATCGACGGGGAACCCGCAGCCGTTGACGGTGTCGAAGGCCGGCCGGCCGGTCAGTACGCCGGCGACGACGCCGACCGCGGCGAGCACCGCGACGACGGGGCGGCCCGGTGCAACGAGTAAGGGACGTCTGGGACTTGTGAGGTCTCTGGGCATCCGTTGATCTTGGTCCGGCGGTGATCCGTCCGGCGTGGTGGAAGCCACACCTCCGGCCACAGTCGTGTCACAGACGGAACAGGTCGGCAGGGGGCCGGTAGGCGGCCCGAGCCGGGGATGCCTGACCTTCAGCGTGGTCCCGTCCCGTGCCGCACGGAGTCTCGGGCGGAGTCGACCAGGGCCGCGATCAGGGGCGAACGCCCGGCGGCCTGCCAGGCGAGCACGATCTGCCCCGGCGGGATGTCGCCGACCGGAACGTACGCGATGTCGTCCCGCGCGTAGCCTGCGGCGACCGGGGCGGGCAGGAACACCACGCCGCGCCCGGCTCGGACGTACTCCACGATCTCTTCCATGTCGTGGACGACGGGTCCCTGCCGTGGTCGGGAGCCGTCGGGACGTGGGTCCACGGTCCAGAAGGCGTTCCACGCGGGCGTGGCCTCGGCGTAGCGCAGGACGGCCTCGCCTGCGAGGTCGGCGATACCGACGGAGCCGCGGGCGGCCAGCGCGTGCTCGGCAGGCAAGGCGACGACAAGCGGCTCGGTGTAGAGGGGCAGCAGGCTGAGGCCCTCGGAGTCGACGGGCAGCCTGACGAAGCCGGCGTCGACGCGGCCGTCACGCAGGGCCTGGCCGTGATTCCACCAGCGCAGGCGCTCGAACCGGACCTCCACGCCGGGGTGACGGTCGGTGAAACGCTGCACGACCGCGGTCATGTCCGTGCCCAGCATGAATCCGACGGTCAGGCGGCGGCCGGCTTCGTCGGCCCGCCTGGCCCGCTCCAGCGTGGCCTGGCTCTCGGCGAGCAGCCGTCGGGCGTCGTGACAGAGCTGTTCGCCGGCCGGGGTGAGGGCCACCTCCCGGCTGGTCCGGACGAAGAGATCCACCCCGATGTCGCGTTCCAGTTGCCGGATCTGTCGGGAGAGCGCGGGCTGGGTGATGTGCAGCGCGACGGCCGCCTGCCCGAAGTGCGTCCACCGCGGCCGCGGCGGCCACCCTGGGCGGGCTGGCTCCCGACGGCACGCTGCTGCTGTGCGGCTACGGCTCCGATCCCCTGGTCCTGCCCGCCCAGCCGATGGTCCTGAACCGGCTGCGGGTCATGGCCTCCCCGTCCGGCTCCCCGCACGACCTGCGCGACACCCTCGCCTTCTCCGCGGCCCACAGCATTCTGCCCGACGTCACCCCGATCAGCCTCGACCAGGCGCCGGCCGCCCTGGACGCCATGGCCGCGGGCCGGGGCGGCGGACGGTCCGTCATCTCCTTCGGCTGACCCGCCCGGGGTCTCGTTCAGGACACCCGGAACAGGACCTCCCCGGCGGCCGACCGCATTCCGTTCTCAAGGAGCAACCGCATGAGCCTCACCGTCCTGATCACCGGCGCCGGCTCCGGATTCGGCGCGCTGACCGCCCGCGCCCTGGCCGACGCCGGGCACACCGTGTACGCGGCGATGCGCGACACCACCACCCGCAACGCCGACCGTGTCACCGCCGCCAAGGCCTACGCCGCCGAGCACGGGGTCGACCTGCGTACCGTCGAACTCGACGTCCTCTCCCAGGAGTCGGCCGACGCCGCCATCGAGACGGTCCTGTCCGAGGCCGGCCGCCTGGACGTGCTCATCCACAACGCCGGACATATGGTGACCGGCCCCACCGAGGCCTTCACCCCCGACGAACTCGTCGCGGTCTACGACACCAACGTGCTGGGCACCCAGCGCGTCAACCGGGCCGCCCTGCCGCACCTGCGCAAGCAGCGCCGCGGCCTGGTGCTGTGGGTCGGTTCCACCTCCACCCGGGGCGGCACCCCGCCGTACCTGGCGCCTTACTTCGCCGGCAAGGCCGCCATGGACTCCCTGGCCGTCTCCTACGCCGCCGAGCTGGCCCGCTTCAACATCGAGACGACGATCGTGGTGCCCGGCTCCTTCACCTCCGGCACCAACCACTTCGCCACCGGCGGCCACCCCGGCGACCAGACCGTCATCCCCGACTACGCGGCCCGGTACGCCGGACTGATGGAGCAGGTCTCCCAGCGTCTGGCCGCCCTCGCCCCGGCCGACGCCGACGTGTCGCAGGTCGCCGACGCGATCGTCGAGGTCGTCGGCACCGAGCACGGCAAACGGCCCTTCCGCGTCCACATCGACCCGGCCGACGACGGCTCCGAGACCGTCAGTGCCGTCGCCGACCACATCCGCGCGGAGTTCCTCAGCCGCATCGGCCTGGAGGACCTGCTGCACCCGCACGACTGACCGCCCGGGCGGTGCGGGCGGCCCGGTGCCATGCCCTGCGGTCAGCCGATCGGCTCGGGCATGGGGACCACGTCGTAGGAGAGGCGGATGCTGTCCCCGGTGACCGGGTCGCCCAGTTCCACCCGCCAGCCGTCGGCGAACTGGTCCACGCCCTCGGCCATGGGGATGGTCCCCGAGATGAGGACCGTGCCCGGCACCAGATCGCCCCGGGAGCGCAGTACGTCCGCCCAGTAGGCGGGGGTGAGCAACTCGGCCAGCGTGCCGTGCTGGATCTCGCTCTCCTCCCCGTCGTGGCTGACCCAGGCCCGCAGGGTCAGCTCGTCGAGCCGCTGCTCGACGTCGGCCAGGCGCCAGGCGCGGCGGGCGAGCACATCCGGGCCGGCGTTCTTGCTCCAGGCCACGCCGTGTACTTCCAGATCGCGGTCGGTGTGGTCGCAGGCCGCGGTGAGCAGCAACTCCCCGTCCGCCGCCACGATCAGGGCCCACTCGGCCTCACCGGACGTGCGGGCGTGCTGGGCGGCCACGCGGTCGGTCTGCTGGGCCAGGTAGGGCGAGACGGGGTAGAGCGCGGGCGTCACGGCGGGGGCGGGGACTCCGAGCTCGGCGAGTTCCGCGACATGGGCGGCGACGTCGTCCTGGCTGCGCCCGGCGTAGCCGGCGTTGAGTACCCGCTGGACGTCGACGTCGCGGGTGGAGCCGTCGGGCAGCTCGAAGGTCAGCACGGCCACAGGATCTCCTCGTGGGGGCGTTTCGAAGCGGTTAACTTCCGGCGCAGGGGTTGCGCATACGACCTGTATACAAGAAGTATGCCGAAAGGTCGATGTCTCCTCGACGCAAGGATTCGGACGTATGCAGCACACCCCGCAGGGCGATCAGGCGGTTCTCCCCGACCGTTCCGGCATGCGCCGGGCCTTCTTCGCCAGCCTCACCGGAACCGCTCTGGAGTGGTACGACTTCGCCGTCTACTCCGCCGCCGCGGCACTGGTCTTCGGTGATCTCTTCTTCCCCTCGGAAGACCCTCTGACCGGCACACTCCTGGCGTTCTCCACGTATGCCGTCGGCTATGTGTCCCGCCCGCTCGGCGGCTTCGTCTTCGGCCGTCTCGGCGATGTGATCGGCCGCAAGAAAGTCCTCATCGCCACCCTGGTCCTCATCGGGGTGGCCACGTTCCTCATCGGCCTGCTGCCCGCGTACGACACCGCCGGCGTCGCCGCACCGATCGCGCTGGTCGTGCTGCGCTTCGCGCAGGGCGTCGGAGTCGGCGGCGAGTGGGGCGGGGCCGTCCTGCTGTCGAGCGAGTTCGGCGATCCGCGCCGCCGCGGCTTCTACGCCTCCGCGGCGCAGGTCGGTCCGCCGGCCGGGAATCTCCTCGCCAACGGTGTGCTGGCGGCCCTCGGCGTCCTGCTCACCGAGGACCAGTTCCTGTCCTGGGGCTGGCGGGTGGCGTTCGTGCTGTCCGGAGTACTGGTCGGCTTCGGTCTGTGGATCCGGGCCAAGCTGGAGGAGACACCGGTCTTCAAGGCCATGGAGGCCGAGCAGTCCCGCCCCGAGGCGCCGATCCGCGAGGTGTTCACCACCCAGCCCCGGGCCCTGCTCGCCGCGATCTTCAGCCGGGTCGCGCCCGACGTGCTGTATGCGATGTTCACCGTCTTCGTGCTCACCTACGCGACCGACAGGCTGGACATGTCGCGCGGCTCCGCGCTGACGGCCGTCCTGGTCGGCTCCTCGCTGCAGGTGTTCCTCATCCCGCTGGCCGGCGCCCTCTCCGACCGCGTCAACCGGCGTCTGCTGTACGGCTGTTCCGCCGTCGCCGCCGGAGTGTGGCCCTTCCTGTTCTTCCTTCTGGTCGACGGCGACAGCTGGATGCTGCTCATGTTCGGCGTCGTCGTGGGCCTGGCCATCCACTCCTTCATGTACGGACCGCAGGCGGCCTTCGTCGCCGAGCAGTTCTCGCCCCGGCTGCGCTACACCGGCTCCTCGCTGGCCTACACGCTCGCCGGACTCATCGGCGGCGCGGTCGCTCCGCTACTGTTCACCGCGCTGCTGAGCTCCTACGACAGCTGGGTCCCGCTGGCGCTGTACATCGCCGTGGCGGCGGTCGTCACCGTCGGCGGGCTCTGCCTGGGCCGGGACTCCGCCCCTGCCATGGAGGAGGACGCCCGACTCGCCGCCTCCCGGCAGGCCGAACCGGCCCATGTGGTGTGACGGGCCTCCCGTCGCCCCTCCCCCGCTTCCCTCCCGACGCAGAAAGGCGGTGCCCCGTGCGCATCGCGTTGAGCCAGCTGACCACCGGCGCCGACCCCGAGAAGAACCTCCGCCTCATCGAGGAGTGGACGTCACGCGCCGCGGAAGCGGGCGCGAGAGTCGTCGTGTTCCCCGAGGCCTCCATGGCCTGCTTCGGCACCGACCTCACAGCCGTCGCCGAACCCCTGGACGGCCCGTGGGCCACCGCGGTGCGCGAGATCGCCGAGGCGGCGCACATCGTGGTGGTGGCCGGCATGTTCACCCCGGCCGCCGACGGGCGGGTGGCCAACACCCTGCTGGCGACGGGTCCGGGCGTCGAGGCCTCGTACGACAAGATCCACCTCTACGACGCCTTCGGGTATGCCGAGTCCGAGACGGTCGCCCCGGGCGAGCGGATCGTCACGATCGACGTGGCCGGCGTACGCCTCGGGCTGGCCACCTGCTACGACGTGCGCTTCCCCGAGCTGTTCCGCGCCCACGCCGACGCGGGAGCGATGGCGACCCTGCTGGCGGCGTCCTGGGGGGCCGGCCCGGGCAAGGCCGACCAGTGGGAGCTGCTGGTGCGGGCCCGGGCGCTGGACGCGACGGTGTGGGTCGCCGCCGTCGGCCAGGCCGACCCCGCCGCCTCGGGAGTCGTCGCCCGCGGCACGGCACCCACCGGCATCGGCCACAGTGCGCTCGTCGGCCCCGACGGGACTCTGCGCCACCGCCTCGACGCGGAACCCGAACTCCTCGTGGCCGACGTGGACGTCGACGAGGTGGCCGCCGTCCGGGAGAAGATCCCGGTACTCGCCAACCGCCGGCTGGGGGTATAGCCGTGCCCAAGCCGGAACTGGAGTTCCACCTGCCCACCGGGCCCTGGACGGCGCCGCAAGGCGCCGCCCCCGGGGTGGCCGAGCGGGTCCTGGCCGAGGACGCGCGCCAGGAGCGCCGTACCGTCCTGGTGCGCTGGGATCCGGGCACCGACAGCTCCGCCCAGGGCGTGGCACGGCACGCGTTCTGGGAGGAGGTGTACATCCTCGACGGCGCCCTGCGCGATCTGACGCTCGACGAGACGTTCGCCCGGGGCACCTACGCGTGCCGACCGCCGGGCATGCCGCACGGCCCGTGGACCGCGCCCGAAGGCGTCACCATGCTGGTGATCACCTACCCGGACTGAACCACGGGGCGCGTGTTCAACCGGCGAGCAGCACCTTCAGCGTGGAATCCAGATGGTTGTCGATCGCCAGGCAGGCGGCCGCCGCGTCACCGGCGGCGAGCGCCTCCACGATCGCCCGGTGCTCGTCGAGCACCCCTTCCTGGCGCCCCTGCTGGTTGTACAGCGCGACCACACCGGCCCGGACCTGACGGCTGCGCAACCCGTCGTAGTGCCGCTCCAGCAGCGTGTTCCCCACGGCCGACACCAGGGTCGCGTGGAAGAGGTGGTCCACCGCGATGAACTCCTTGGCCTGCTCGGGCCCGGCCAGGCCGGCCTGACGGTCCAGCAGTTCGGTGAGCTGCCGCAGCGGGACCCTGTCCGTCGCGATGACCCGCTCGGCCGCGTACCGCTCGACGATCCCGCGCAGCTCCATCAGCTCGGAGATCTGCCGACCGGACAAGGGCGCCACCCGCGCCCCGCGCTTGGGCACCAACTCGACCAGATCCTCGGCCGCGAGCAGCAGCAGCGCCTCCCGGATCGGGGTGCGCGATACTCCGATCCGGTCGGCGATGTCCTGCTCGGAGAGAAACTCCCCCTGCATCGCCGGATCCGTCAGCACCGTGTCCTTGAGGTACGCGTACGCCTTCTCCCGACCGGACGCCACCACTACCCCCAACCGTCGCATACACCTTGTATACGGAAGCTACCACGAGGCCCGGGACCGGGCGGGCCTCCGAGCGAAGCCTCGTCCCGACTCCCGGCGGGAACGGGCCTCCACCTCACCACTGGCGCCGGGAGCCGGTGGCAGGGAGGTGGATCAACGGCCGGCGGCCTGGAGTCATGTCGGCGTCCGCTTCGAGAAACCGGGTGATCGCCCACAGCGCGTGGCCGAGGGCCGTGCCGAGCGGCGGACAGGTCGGCTCGTGAGGCCGGAGGGCCCAGTGCTCGGCCGCGACGCGCAGCGCGGTGTTCATCATGCCCCCTTCCAGACGGACCGGACGGCGAGGTCGTCCGAAGAGCGATCGGTGCCCTCGGCGATCAAGCGGCGAGAATGTCCTCGGCGTCGAAGTGCGCCTCCGGCCAGACGGCACGCAGTCCGGGCTCCTCACGGCTCAGGCGGACGAACCCGCGCGGGGTCTCCAGGCGCTGTGCCACGTCCACACCGGAATCATCGATGGCCGAGAGTGCTGCGGCGAGGACGTCGCGGCCTCCGGATCCGGCCTACGTCGGCGGACCCTCCGACGACGGCCGCGCCGAGGTCGTGGACTGTCGCCCGGCGGACCGTGTCGACGCACGGTTCCGACGCGGCGTGCGCCGCGACGCGTCGCGCACCCCCGGCCCCCCGCCCCAAGGCCCGAGGCACCAACGCCCCGTTGACAGGGCACATCGCGACTCACACAATCAGCACCATGACCGGACACTGGTTCGATACGACGGGGCCCATGCGCGTCCCGGATCGGACCGGCTGCGAGCGCTCAGGCCGCTGACCGGACTGCCGCCGAGCCGTGTGCTCGCCGCGCGCCGCAGCCCAGGCCATGCCGGTCATCTTCCTTCCCCACGCTCCGGATCACTCCCGGCATACGTCCGCACTGCATCACGAACTCCTTCGTAGACGGCCCGCGAGAGCACGCACTTGAAGCCAACTGCCGTCTGCCACCTGCAGAACACGTACGAGGAGATGGATGCGATGACTGTCGTGAACGCCGGGCCGCAGCCCACACTGCGCGAGGCCCGCGTACCAGAAGGCGGGATGTACGAGGGTGTCCGCGTGCTGCGCCGGCTGCCCGAGGGGTGGGAAGAGCGCCCGTACGAGCATTTCGAGCTCGTGCCACAGGGGTGCACGATCGGGGCCGAGATACGGGGCATCAGTCTCGCGCGGCCGTTGGGGGACGCGCTGCGCGAGGAGTTGAACCGCGCGCTGCTGGAGTGGAAGGTGCTCTTCTTCCGCGGCCAGCGGCTGACCTCCGCGCAGCAGCGTGACTTCGCCCGGCACTGGGGCGAGTTGGAGACGAACCCGCTGCTCGCCCAGGGGTCCAGCGAGGACGTCGTGCGCTTCGACAAGGGCGACAGAGCCATGCCCACCTTCGAGAACGTCTGGCACGCCGACGTGACCTTCCGGGAGCGGCCGGCGCTCGGCGCGGTGCTCCAGCTGCACGAGGTCCCGCCGTTCGGTGGGGACACCATGTGGGCGGACATGGCCGCCGCCTACGACAATCTGCCGCGGGAGGTGAGGGACCGTGTCGACGGGGCCACCGCCGTGCACGACTTCATCCCCGGCTTCGCCCGCTTCTATCCGCCCGAGCGGCTCATACCGCTCCAGTCCGCCTTTCCCCCCGTGGAGCATCCGGTGGTGCGCACCCACCCGGAGACGGGACGGCGGCTGCTCTTCGTCAACACTTCGTTCACCACCCGGATCACCGGCATGGAACGCGAGGAGAGCGACCGGCTGTTGCGGTACCTCACGCAGCAGGCCCATGTGCCGGAGTACCAGGTGCGGTTCCGGTGGCAGCCGGGCGACGTCGCCTTCTGGGACAACCGCGCCACCCAGCACTACGCGGTGAACGACTACGGACCGCACCGACGGGTGGCGGAACGGGTCGCCGTCGCGGGCGACCGCCCGTTCTGAGGAAGGGAGCCGCGCGGCGGAACACCGGCCGCGCGGCTCACCGCTGTGCGAGGTCCGAGCGCCTGGATCAGAGGACGGACACCAGCAGCGACACGGCGGACTCCTGACGGCCGATGCTCGCCCGGTCGAACGGACCGGACCAGCTCACCCCGTACTGGTCGGAGCTGTTGCGGTCGTACTGGTAGGCGGAGCGGGCCTGGGTGAGCAGGTAGCCCCGGTAGGGACGGCCGGGCAGCAGGGCGTCGAGTTCGCCGAGATTGCGGGCGAAGATGCCCTTGAACGCCGTGCCGTCGGACTCGCAGGTGTCACTCGCCTCGCAGGGCTCCGTCAGGATCCCCTTCGGTGACAGCAGGGGGCTGTCGACCACGGCGTCGGCGATCTTCCGTGCGTCCCTGAGCAGTGCGCGGTCGCCGGTGGCCTTGTACAGCTCGGCCAGTCCGCCGAGGACGACTCCCTGGTTGTACGTCCAGGTGATGCCGCCGTTGTTGGCGCAGCCGCCGCCCTGTGTGTTCAGCCCGTCGTTGACCAGGTTGTCGCCGTTGATCATGCCGCTGCTCTTGAGCCACTTCCATGCGGTGAGCGCGCGCTTCAGATAGACGGTGTCACCGGGGATCCGGTTGTGCAGGGCCGCCGCGAGCTTGATGTACAGCTCGACGCTGATGGCGTTCTTGTAGGTCGCGGCGGGGATGTCCCACCAGACGCCGCCACCGCAGACGTCGTCCCAGTACTTGTACATGTACTCCTCGTCGAGCTTCGCGATCGTCAGGTACTCCTGGTCGCGGGTCAGGTCGTACATGCTGGTCATGGCCAGTCCCCACCAGCCGGTGTCGTCCGTGGAGTCGGCGCGGAACTCGCCGCCGCCCTCCGGCCACCAGGGCAGGGGCTTGCGCTGTTGCTCGATGGTGTTCTCGATCTGCAGCAGATATCTCTTCGACCGGGTCTTCGCCGTGTAGTCGAGCAGCGCCTGGAGCGCGTTGCCGGACTGCCACCACGGTGCGTCCGGATCCCAGCGGCCGGTGTCCTCGTCGTAGAACCCCATCATCGCTTCGACGGCCGCGGTGGCCCGGTCGCGCGCGTTCACGGCCGCTCCCGGTGCGCTCGAGGTACTCGGTGTACTCGCCTGCGCGGGCAGCGCTCCCGCCACCAGCACCAGAGCCGCACCGAGGGCGAACGCCCCCACCGCCGCCCGGGCTCTTCGCAACTGTGCCAACATCCCAGACGCTCCTGAGCAGTTAGGGGGACATCGTCGGATGCTGCTCAACTATGAGCGTGCACGCCATGACATGACAAGAGTCGGTCAGTAACGAGCCTGTTTCCTGGGTCGGATGACCGAAGTCGGTCATCCGATTAGGCTCTCCCCGTGACTTCGAGCAAACGACACGCGCGGATCGTCGACGCCCTCCGTACGACCGGAGTGGCCTCCGTGCGCGAACTGGCGGAGCGCCTCCACGTCAGCGAGTCCACGATCCGCCGGGACTTGAAGCTCCTGGACCGCAACGGCGAACTGATCCGTACCTACGGGGGCGCGGCACTGTCCCTGCGCGCGCCGGCCGAGGAAGAGCCCTTCGGCATCTCGGCGTCCCACGACGGAACCATGAAGGACGCCATGGCCGAGCGCGCCGCGGCGCTCGTGCCGGACGAGAGCGTGGTCGTGCTGGACATCGGCACCAGCACCCAGCGGATCGCCCGCCGGCTCAGAGGCCGGCCCGTCACGGTCATCACCAGCAACCTGGCCGTAGTGGACGAACTGCGGGACGACGAGGCCGTCCGGCTGATCCTGCTCGGCGGGGTCCTGCGCCGCAACTACCAGTCCTTCGTCGGCTCGCTGACCGAGACGGCCCTGCGCCAGGTCAGTGCCGACCTGGTGATGCTGAGCTGCACGGGCGTACGCACCAACGGGCACGTCGTGGACGACATGGCCGTCGAGGCGCCGATCAAACAGGCCATGATCGAGGCAGCCGATCGCGTCGTCCTCATCGCGTCCGAGGCGAAGTTCCCCGGCACGGGCTCACTGCGGATCTGCTCGCTCGCCGACGTGGACGTCCTGGTCACGACCGGCGGCGCCGACCCGCACACTCTCGACCTCTGCCGGCAGGGCGGAGGTGAGGTGATCGTCGCGTGACCGTCTGCAGGGTGTCAGGACGTACGGCCGAGTCACCCGTCGAACTCGGTGAGGTCGATGGCGTGAACGTGCAGCGGAAAGCCGTACACCGGGTGTTCGATCTCGCGCTCCAGCGCCATCCCGAGCTTGCGGATGACGTTCTCGGAGGCCTCGTCACCGATCCGGACGACGCTGATGACCCGATCGAGGCCACGATCCTGGAGCGCGAACTCCAACGTGGCGTGGGCCGCTTCGGACGCGTATCCCTGACCCCAGAACTGTGAGCCGAGCCGCCAGCTGATCGCCACTTCGGCGGCCAGTTCCGGCAGGGACTCGGGCACGGACAGGCCCGTGAAGCCGGCCAGCTCGCCCGAGGCCAGCAGCTCGACGGCGAAGAGGCCGAAGCCCTCGTCGTCCCACTCCTCCTCCCACCGCTCGATGGCCTCCGCCGTGTACTCCAGGTCGCGCACCGAGCCGTCATCGATCCACCGCATCACCTGCGGGTCCGCGTTGATGTCCGCCATGGGCACGAGGTCGTCGTCGCGCCAGCGACGGAGGAGGAGGCGGGGCGTGCGAATCTCGATCATGGCGCCCATCCTGCCGAAGGCAACGGCCACATCGGTAATCCGCGCTCGTCGGCGTTGCGCCGACTGTCTGATCAGACCGCCATTCCACCCAATTTAAGTGCCCTGAATTAGGGTCAGTCGACCAGTGGGGCGCACGATCGTCCCGGAACCCCGAACAGCACGGGGCATTAGATGCACTGAATCGTTGACTAGACCGCACGGTACAGGTAACTTCACCAATCACCCGGGGGCACGTTCTGGAACGAACGACGAGGTTCGGAAAGAGGTAAGCCCTGTGTTCAAGGAGTTTGTCGTGTCCGGCGACTCGCACATCATCGAGCCGGTCGATCTCTTCAAGACCCGCCTGCCCAAGCCTCTTCGCGAACGGGCCCTCTGGGAAGAGGAGTTCACGCTCGAGGAGCCGATCGTGGAGGGCGGGCACACCGAGTTCAAGAAGCTGCACACCATCGGGTACGACGGCTGGACCATCTCCAAGTACCGTCAGTTCGGCGGGGAGACCCCGGACGGCGAGCCCGAGCACATCATCCGGGACATGAACCTCGACGGCGTCGACGCCTCGGTGATGTTCCCCAACCTGTCGCTGTTCGTCCTGTTCACCGACGACCACGAATTGTCGATGGCGCACGCACGCGTATGGAACGACTACCTCGTCGAGCGGTTCCTCCCGTACAAGGACCGGCTGCGCCCGACAGCGGCGATCCCCATGACGGACATCCCCGAGGCCGTCGCCGAGATCGAGCGGTGCGCGCGCCTCGGGCTGGGCGCGATCCTGATCCCGGAGACCCCGCCCGTGCCGTACGCCTCCCGCGTGTACGACCCGGTGTGGGCGGCCGCTCAGGCGAACGGGATGCCGGTGTTCATCCACGTCGCCACCGGCGGGGTGAAAACCAAGGAAGACACGTCGGAGACGGCGATGACCGTCCGGAGCATGATGACGGCCGTCAACATGGGCAAGGGCCAGTTGACCGACGACATGGTGTCGGGCCGGCTGCAGCAGTCCGCGGCCGGGTTCGCCAACCCGCAGCGCATCATCGCCGACCTGGTCGGCGGCGGTGTCTGCGAACGGTACCCGAACCTGCATTTCAACCTGATCGAGTTCAGCGCCGGCTGGCTCGTCTCCTACATGGGCTTCATGGACAAGTCCTTCCGGACCGGTATCGGCCAGGACCCCGACTGGTGGCTCGGCTTCTGGGACGACAACCGCTCGCCGAAGGAGCAGTCGGCCATGGGGCGGCTGTTCACCATCAACGACAAGTGGCCCTACCCCCTCAAGCCCAGCGAGTACATCCAGCGTCAGATCCACGTCCAGTTCGCGGACGACCCCACGGCCGTCAAGGCCCGCCACATCACCGGCGTGTCGACGATCATGTGGGGCAACGACTACCCCCACGCCGAGGGCACCTTCCGCAGCAGCGCCGACTGCATCGCGTACAACTTCGACGACACGGTGTCCGACGAGGACCGCGCCGCCATCCTGGGCGGCACGCTGGCCGACGTCGTGGGCTTCGACAAGAGCAAGAAGCTGGCTCCGGTCTCCGAGGACGCCTGAGGCCCGACCGAGCCGCGAGCCGGGCCCGGAGCGAGATCGCTCCGGGCCCGGCATCCATCGCACAACGCATGGAACGGGAGTCACGTGAGAGCCAAGGTGGTCAAGGGGTCCAATGCGGCTGAGTCAGATTCAGAGTCTGTGTCCGAGACCGGTGGTGCACAGCCCGCCCCGCCTTCCGCCGAACCTGCCGGAACTGCCGATTCCGGCGGCGGGCCCGATCTGCGGACCGCGGGTCTCAAGGCCTTGCGCGAGTTGTTGCCGGGCGTGTTCCCCGAGGGGGACGACATCGACCTCCGGGACGGTCGCCTCGGAGAGGAACTCGTCGAGATCGGCGTCACCAGTGTGTTCGGCGCGCTGTGGGCGCGCGACGGGCTCAGCCGCCGTGACCGCAGCCTGGTCACGCTGGGCATCCTCATCGCCCTCGGCGCGGAGAGCGAGCTGGCGACCCACGTCCGGATCGCGCTGACCAACGGCCTGACCGAGGACGAGCTCGCGGAGGTCATCTACCACGCCACGGGCTACGCCGGTTTCCCCCGGGCGGTGGCGGCCCGCACGGCCGCACGCGAGGCCTTGGGTCATTGACTTCCGCTCCCCGGGCTGAAGCCCGGGGATTCCTACCACGGTCGACTGACCGTCTCGGTGGGTTCCTGCTTCACCGCGCTGGGCCGGTACGAGTACCGGTCTTACCTGCGCTCGACAGGCTGACACCGCCAGTCCGGCGGCCTTGGCGACGTTGACCGCCGCATTGATGTCCCGGTCCAGGACGGCCCCGCAAGCCCCGCACTCCCACACGCGGATGTGCAGGGGCTTGGGACCGTCCTTGACGCCGCACTGCGAGCAGACCTGGGAGGTCGGCTCGAACCGTCCGATGCGGTGGATGCTGCGGCCGAACTTTGCGGCCTTGTACTCCAGCATCGTCACGAACGCGGACCATCCGGCGTCGTGCACGGACTTGGCCAGGCGCGTGCGGGCGAGCCCCTTCACCGCCAGGTGTTCCACTGCGACCGCTTGGTTGTCGCGGATCAGCCGGGTGGAGAGCTGGTGGTGGAACTCGCACCGCGCGTCGGCGACCTGCGCGTGAGCGCGGGCGACCTTGACCCTGGCCTTGTCCCGGTTGCCCGAGCCCTTCGCCTTGCGGCTGAGAGCCTGCTGTGCCCGCTCAAGCTTCTTCTCGGCCCTGCGCAGGAAGCGAGGAGCATCGATCTTCGTGCCGTAGGACAAAACGGCGAAATGCCCCAACCCCAGGTCCATGCCGACAACCTGACCGCTTTCGGCCGGCGCGACGGGCTCGGTCTCTACAACAAAGCTTGCGAAGTACCTTCCCGCCGCGTCCTTGATCACGGTCACCGTGGAGGGGACCGAGGGGAGGTTGCGGGACCACTTGACCCGCACGTCCCCGATCTTCGGCAAGGACAGATCCCCACCGGTGGTGATCTTCCATCGGGCGTTCGCGGTGAAACGTACGGCCTGCCGGTTGTCCTTGCGGGACCCGCAGGGACTGCTGGAGCACGACAGCGGACACCTCGCCGAGCCATGCGCGCTCTTCGGTGAGCTTGGCATCGGTGATCAGCAGCTTGGACAGGTCCCCGGTCTTCGGGAACGCCTCGCCTGCAGTGCGGGCGGACTCACGGGCGCGAAGCGCATCGTTGTAGACCACCCGCGCACACCCGAACGCCCTGGCCAGCGCTGAGCGCTGAGGACCGTTCGGATACAGGCGGAAGCTGTACCTCAACTGCATGCCGATCACCCTACGACCGGTGGTTTATGGCTGAGTAGCAGAACATCCGTACTGGTTCGGCACTGTGCTTTCGTCCTTCACGTGCACTCATCGAGCAGGAGAACCGGCCCGTCTGAGCTCAGGTCAACGGTGCGGACCTGTGCGCACAGCGCGGGTCAGAACACTTCTCAGAATCGCTTCACCACCGGGCTAAAGCCCGGTGCAATGCGCTCAGACCCGGTGGCGCCGACCGGCGGCACGGCGCGGGCCCGGGCCACGTAGGGCCGGGAGACGACGGTGACGGCCAGGGAGACCGCGGCAAGGACGGTCACCGCGGTGCCGGGAGTGAGGTACTGGGCGACGCCGCCGGCGATCGCGGCACCGACGCCCTGCCAGGTCATCCGGCCGGCGGACTCGACGCCCTGGACCTGGCCACGGACCGCATCCGGAGTCAGCGCGAGAAGCTGCTCCTGCAGGGGCAGGGTGGCGGCGTATCCCGCACTGGCGACGAACACCGCGGCCGTCGCCACCAGCATGGGCGGACCGAGAGCGAACACCAGGTACGGGGCGGCGAGCAGCAACCGCAGGGCGAACGCGCAGCGGTGTCTTTGGTCGGCGGTGAGCAGTCGTCCGACGGCCAGGTCCCCGAGGAGCATGCCCGCCGATCCGGCGGCCAGGAGAGCACCGGCGTGCCCCGGGGCGTAGGAGAGGAACAGAGCCGCACAGCCGACGATCAGTCCGTTGGGCACCCACAGGTTCAGCAGCAGTGCCCGCCGGCCGGGGTGGGAGAAGAGCACGATGTTCGTCGTCCAGGTCTGCCGCAGTCCGGGGCGACGGGTCGGACGGATCGAGTGCTCCCGAACGGTCGTCGCCACCACGACCGACCCGAGTCCGGTCAGGGCCGCGGCGACGAGGAAGACCTCGTGCGGGCCGAGGTGCCGCAGCAGCACGGCGCCGATGGCATAGCCGAGGATGGCCGTGCCTCCCGACGTGATGTTCATGAGCGAACGTGCCGCCGCATAGCTGGAGGTAGGTACGACCTCGGCGAGCAACCCCATCCGCGTGCCCGTGCCCAGGGACTGGAAGAAGCCC
Source organism: Streptomyces sp. NBC_01352 (assembly GCF_036237295.1). Lineage (NCBI taxonomy): Bacteria > Bacillati > Actinomycetota > Actinomycetes > Kitasatosporales > Streptomycetaceae > Streptomyces > Streptomyces sp. NBC_01352. The sequence goes on along the minus strand of NZ_CP108354.1, from coordinate 10,511,138 downwards.
AGCACCAGGAGCAGACCGAACCGGGCGGCCAACGGCAGCCCCGGAACCGCCTGCGCGGCGACGCCCACCAGTGAGACCCCCTGAAGCGCGACGAGGGTCCGGCGAGGACGGCGCCCGTCCGCGACCGACATCAGCGTCAAGGCACCGAGCACCGTCGCGAAGGTCGCGCCGTACATGCTCACGGCCGTCAGGAACGGCGAACCGGTCTGGTGGCCGACCAGTGTGCCGAGGGCGAAACCCGACAAGGTGGTCGCGGCGACCGTCAGTGTGAAGCTGATGTACAGGCCTGCGAACTCGCTGGTGCGGAGCAGGACGCGGTAGCTGGAAGGGGGCGGCGCGGCGGGCGCCGACGTGTCGGAAGGCATGAAAAAAGCCTCCGCACGCACCGGTTGGGGGCGCCGAAGGCCAACGCGCTCATTCTAACAGTCGAGACGGGTCCGAGTCGGCCCGTGAGCGGAACGTGCGGCGGTAGGTGTCCGGGGGCACGCCCACGGTGCGGTTGAAGTGACGGCGCAGTGTGGTGGAGGTGCCCATGCCGGTGGCCGTCGCGATGGCGTCGACACCGTCGTCGGTGGTCTCCAGCAACTCCTGGGCACGGCGGATCCGTTGGGTCAGCAGCCACTGCAGCGGGGTGGTGCCGGTGGCCGCCCTGAAGTGGCGGCCCAGGCTGCGTGAGCTCATCCGTGCCTGGCGGGCCAGGTCCTCCACGGTCAGCGGCTGGTCGAGGCGCTCCATCACCCAGGGGAACAGGGCGGCGAGCGGGCGGTCGTCCCGGGCGGGCACCGGGGTGGTGACGAACTGGGCCTGGCCGCCTGCCCGGTGCGGCGCCACGACCAGGCGGCGGGCGACGGCGTTGGCGGTCGCCGAGCCGTGGTCGAGGCGGACGAGGTGCAGGCACAGATCCAGCGCGGCGGCCTTGCCGGCGGAGGTGAGCACGCTGCCGTTGTCGGCGTAGAGCACGTCCGGGTCGACCTGCACCTCGGGGTAGCGGGCGGCCAGGACATCGGTGTGCGCCCAGTGCGTGGTCGCGCGCCTCCCGTCCAGCAGGCCCGCGGCGGCCAGCACGAACGCGCCGGTGCACAGAGAGGCCACGCGCGCGCCCGCCGCGTGGGCCGCGCGCACCGCGTCGACCAGGTCGGCGGGCGGGTCCTCGTCGACGTCCGCCCAGCCGGGGACGATCACGGTGTCGGCGCACCGGAGCCGGTCGAGCCCGGCATCGGGCTCCAGCAGGAACCGGCCGACCCGCACGGCGTCCGCCCCGCAGAGGGCGACGTCGTACCAGGGGGCGGTCACGCCGGCCGGGGCGGAGCCGAACACCTCGTACGCCACGGACAGTTCGAAGTGCAGCATGCCGTCGGTGACGGCCAGCGCGACTGTTGCCATGTCCGGAATTGTACGGGGCATGGCGTTCCAGACACTCACAGCGGACCGCACTCCCTCTGCCAGGATGTGCGCACTAGATCATTTCGAGCAGGGGGAGACGTCATGGGATCAGGGCACAGAGTCGCGGTGTTCGGCGCGTACGGGCACACCGGGCGGTTCGTGGTGGCGCAGCTGCGGGATCGCGGGTTCGTCCCGGTTCTCTCCGGCCGCGACGCCGACAAGCTGCGGGCGCTGGCGGCGTCCGAGCCGGGCCTCGACGCCCGGCCGGCGTCCGTCGACGATCCGGCCTCGCTCGACCGCGCACTGGCCGGCACGTCGGCGGTGATCAACTGTGCCGGGCCCTTCGGCACGACCGCCGCGCCCGTGATCGAGGCGGCACTGCGCGCCCGGATCCCGTACGTGGATGTGGCGGCCGAGATCGAGGCCAATGCCGACACGTTCGCGCACTTCGCGGACCGTGCCCGCGCCGCGGGAGCGGTGATCGTCCCCGCGATGGCCTTCTACGGCGGCCTCGGCGACCTGTTGGCCACCGCGGCGATGGGCGACTGGACGACGGCCGACGATGCGCACATCGCGTACGGGCTGAACAGTTGGCACCCCACCGCCGGGACACGCGCCGCGAGCAAGGCCGTCCAGGAGCGGCGCAACGGCCGCCGGGTCCGCTACACGAACGGGCGGCTGGAGTACCACACCGACGACCTGCCCACCCTGGAGTGGCCCTTCCCGGAGCCGATGGGCACGCGGTCCGTCCTCGGGGAGTTCACGATGGCCGATGTCGTCACCATCCCCAGCCACCTGTCCATCCCCGAGGTGCGCACGTACATGACGGTCGAGGCGGCCAAGGACGTGTCGGCCCCCGACACGCCGACGCCGGCCGCGGTCGACGAGCATGGGCGGTCCGCGCAGACCTTCCTCGTCGACGTCGTCGTGCGCTCCGGCGGCGCCGAACGGCGCGCTGTGGCCAGGGGCCAGGACATCTACGCGGTCACCGCGCCGCTCGCGGTGGAGGCGGTGCACCGCATCCTCGCGGGGCAGACCAAGGCGGTCGGTGTGGCGTCCGCCGGCGAGATCTTCGACGCGCCCGACCTCCTCCGCACACTGTCCGCGCACATTTCCCTGGAAGTGCGGCAGTAGCGGGCAGCCCGCGGCGCCGCACATGCGGCGTCAGCGGGCTCCGGCCGGGCTGTGGTGCGTCTTCGAGGGGGTCGGCCGTGCGCGCACCCATCCGAGCAGCACCACCGAGCACACCGCCGCGAACGCGCACCAGGTCGAGACGAACTCCAGCCGCCACAGCGCCCAGCAGGCCACTGCGCCGACAGCGACCAGAATCCCCAGCACCAGCAGCCGCCGGTCGCCGGACAGCAGCAGCGAGCCCACGGTGGCCAGGAGGTAGCCCGCGACCAGGAGCTCCGGATGGGAGAGGTCGACCGCGTAGCCGACGGTGCGGCCGCGGATCTCGGCCGTCACCGGTCCGGTGGCAAGGTCGTGGGCAAGCATCGCGGCGGTCGCGGTCCCTACTGCGAGCAGCAGGACCAGCCGTGGCCGGGCGTGCGGCGGGGCGGCGCACAGGACGCCCGCGGGCACCCACAACGCCAGCAGGGGCAGCGCGATGACGGCCCAGAGGACGGTGGCCGGTCCGCTGCCCCCGTCCGAGGCCCAGACCACCGACTCGACGATCTGGTGGGCCCCGAGCAGCAGCGGCAGTGCGGCGAGCGGCAGGTCTCCGACGCTGCGCACCCGCGCCACGCAGGCCGCCCCGACGCCCGCGACGCCGACGCCCGCCACGAGGTCGGCCGTCGCACTCCAACACATCACGCCACCATGAGGTCGACCGTCGTGCGTATTTGTCCTGCTGTGCGGGTCACGCTACGTCGCGCTCTCACCCGACGAGGCGGGTGACACGAGGGCCGCGTCCCAATCCCTCGGGCTCACTGCTGGTGGCGCAGTCCCTCGGCGTCCCTCGGTGGCGGACTGCGGGGAGAGTCGCCCGCGGTGAGGTGTTCCAGGACCTCCACCAGGTCCTGGCATGCCTTTTCCACCGAGCGTCTGGTGTTGCGCTGCTCGGTGATGACGGCCGACAGCAGCAGCGCTGTCAGGGCCATGGAGCCGTTGAACGCCTGGAGTTTGAACATCACTTCCATATGAGACAGCCGTTCGAAGGGACCGTTCTGGTCCGTCGCCGCGATGGTGGCGGCCGTGGAGGCGAGGAGGGCGCACAGAATGCTGCCCGCCAACTGGAAGCGCAGGGCGGCCAGGATCAGCAGCGGATAGACGAGGAACAGCAGGCTGAGGCCGCTGTACGTGGCCAGCGGTACGAGACCGCAGGCGATGAGGGCCAGCCCCGAGGCCTCCTTCCATCGGGCCACCCGCGGTGGCAGGCGGGCCGTGTGGAGCAGCAGCAGGAGGGGAGTGACGATCAGGACACCCATCGCGTCGCCCACCCACCAGGCCAGCCAGACGGGCCAGAAACGGGATGCGTCGAGCTTGTCCAGGAGGACGAGAAGCCCCGCGCCGGCGGTCGCGCTGATCAGCATGCTGACAAGGGCTCCCAGGAACACCAGCGCGACGCCGTCCCGCAGTCGGCTGAGGTCCGTACGGAACCCGACCCGGCGCAGCATGAGGTACGCGCAGACCGGTGCCGCGGTGTTGCCCGCCAGCGTTCCGAGCACAGCGGGCTGCAGTGTGGTGATGGACATGATCACGAACAGCACACCCAGGGTGATGCCGAGCAGGGACCGCAGCCCGAAGATCAGCAGGCAGGCCACCGCGACGCCCGTGGGGGGCCAAATGGGTGTGACCACGGCACCCTGGACGACGAGCTGGCGCACGAGGCCCAGCCGCCCCGCCGCGAAGTAGCAGGCGGCGACCGTCAGCGTCTGGACGGCGAAGAGGGCCGGCCGACGCAGATCCTGGATACCCACCACAGCAGCCATCAGATACCGATGCCGCCCTGCCTGCGAGCCGAGAGACGCGGCCCCGCCCGCCTACCGCCGTACGTCGGGTGCGTCGTGGCCGACGACCAGTACGGCCGCGTCGTCCTCGTGTCCCACCCGCTCGGCTCCCTTGATCACGGCGGCGGCGAGCGAGCCGGCGTCCATGCCCGCCACGGCGGCGATGCCCGCGAGCCGCACCACTTGGTCGAGCCCCTCGTCGACGTTCAGCAGGGGCCCCTCCACCACGCCGTCCGTCAGCAGGACGAACACTCCGCCCGTGCTGAGCCGGTACCGGGTCACCGGGTAGTCCTGCCCCTCCTGGATGCCCAGCGGCGGTCCCCCTTCGTCCTCGGCGATACCTGACTTGCCGTCGGCGGTGGCCCAGACGCAGGGGATGTGTCCCGCCCGGGCGCTCTCCAACACCCCGGTGGACGGGTCGAGCCGCATGAACGTGCAGGTCGCGAACAGGTCGGTGCCGAGGGACAGGAGCAGCTCGTTCGTTCGGGAGAGGAGTTCGCCCGGCTCGCTCGTGACGGAGGCGAGCGCGCGCAGTCCGACCCGGACCTGTCCCATGAAAGCGGCGGCCTCGATGTTGTGGCCCTGCACATCACCGATGGACAGCCCGATGCACCCGTCGAGCATCCTGAAGGCGTCGTACCAGTCGCCCCCTACGTTGAGACCGTGAAAGGCGGGCGAGTACTGGACGGCCAGGTGGAACCCGGGGGCGACAGGCAGGTCTCCGGGAAGCATGCCGCGCTGCAGGGCGACGGCCAGCTCGACCAGGGACCGCTGGAGCTCGGCCCGCTCACGCGCCTGAGCGGTCAGCGTCCCGAGCCGGGCGAGCAGTTCGTCACCGTCGTCGGTTGAGGGCTTGCGGGACATCGACCACTCCGGAAGGTTAGCGTCCCTATGAGTATAAAAACCTATTTGACCCATTAGGGTGGCTCGGAGCCACTCGGAGCCACTCGGGCCCACCGCGGGCTCGGCGTACGCCGGGACGAGTACGCGCGGTTACTCCCGCCGCCGGACGTCCTCGCCGCTCGCACCCGGCACCGTGTTCCAGGTGAAACTCAGCCGCCCCGCACGCCGGGCCTCCCTCGTCGTCCATGTCGCCGCCTCCGCCGGCTGGCTCGGGCTCACGCTCGGGCTGCTCGCGCTCGGGATCACCGCGACCACCACCGGGTCCGCGGTGACCGTGGAAGCCTCCGTCAGGGCCATGAAGCTCTTCGCCGACTGGCTGCTGCTCCCCCTCGCGTTCCTGACCCTCCTCAGCGGCCTGGTGCTCGCCCTGGGCACCTCGTGGGGACTGGCGAAGCACCGCTGGGTCTGCACGAAGTTCTGGCTCACCCTGGCCACGACCACCGCCACGGTCTTCGCTTTGCGTCCCGGGGTGAACTCCGCGGTCTCGGCCGTCGCCGCTGGCGGGCCGCTGCCCGATGCCGGCGACGTCCTGTTCGGGCCGGTCGTCTCGCTGTCCGCCTACCTCTTCATGACGGTGCTCTCGATCCTCAAGCCCTGGGGCCTGACACGTCGTGGCCGGAACCTGCGTACGCCGGCCCGCACGCCCGCCGGGTCCGTGCCCCGTGACGCGGGTCAGATGTCCGCCACCAGGAGCCGGTAGCCGACATCGATGGCGTCGAGGGCCAGCAGCTCGGCGTGGCGCTCGTGCCAGCGGCCCGTGGCCAGGTCGTCGGCGAGTGCCGCCAGGCCGGGTGCGAGGGCGTCCTCTCCGGTCTGGGCGAGCATGGAGATACCGGCCCGCACCTGTGGGTCGAGGTAGGCACGAGGGCGCCGCCAGTACGCCGCACCGAACCCGTCCGTGCAGTCGTGCGGGACGGGGACGGTTTCCTGACGTGCCCCGCCGAGCAGGGCGGCCAACCGGTCGATCGGGACGGCACGGGTGTCGTCGAAGGCGGCGGCGCGCGGGAGATAGTCGCGTACGAGCCAGAACCGCTCGCGGAAGATCCGCTGGTCCCACGTCAGGACGACGACGCGGCGCCGCGCGACCCGGCGGAGTTCGGCGATTCCGGCCGCCAGGTCGGTCCAGTGGTGGATGGTGAGCAGCGCCATGACGGCGTCGGCGGCGTTGTCGCACAGCGGGAGGCGCTCGGCGACCGCGCGTACGGCCGGCGCGGAACGGGGCGGGCGCTGGGCGAGCATGACTTGACTGGGCTCGACCGCGAGGACCGTACGCGGCGGCTCGTAGGAGCCGGTACCCGCTCCTACGTTGACCACGTCGGCGGCGTCTGCGAGCGCGGCGTGGAGCTGCGCGGCGATCCTCGGATCCGGCAGCCGGGTCCGGCCGTACGAGGCGCCGAGCGTGTCGTAGATGGCCATGCCTGTCAGTATGCAGCCGGGCCCCGGCACCGGGGCGCTTCGTGTGAGGCTGTACCTCTTCCCTCCGTCCCCAATTGGCGCGCATGTCACAGGCGTTGACCAGGATCTGACACAACAGCACAATGAGGGCGCGCGTTTGAGAGCGCTCTCAGTGCCTCCATGTCATTCGCCCCACACCTTCGAGGAGACCAATGACCGGCAGCCCAGGCCCGGGACTCAGCCGCCGTGCGCTCATCGGGACCGGGCTCGGTGTCGGTGCCGCGGTCTTCACCGCGGCCGGCTCCGGCGCGGCCCTGGCCGCGGAAGGCTCGTCCGTTGGCGCCGGCTCCGCACAGCGCCGGGCGTACGCCTTCCTCGCCGCCGCCATGGACGCCTATCCGGACCACGGCACCGTCCGGCTGGCCCAGAGCTACACCGACCAGGCCGGTCTGTTCAGCACGGCGTTCACGTACGACAACGCCCTGGTGATCCTGGCCGAGCTCGCCTCCCGCACCGCGGGCGGCCGCTCCAGAGCCGTGGCCCTCGGCGACGCGCTTCTCTACGCCCAGGCCCATGACCCCGTGTACGACGACGGCAGGCTGCGCCAGGCCTACAACGTCGGGCCGTACACCTTCTACGACGGTTCACCGCAGCCGGACGGCTTCGTGCGAGCGGACGGTACGGCCAACGTCGGCACGCAGTTCGGCTTCACCGGCACGGCCGTGGGTGACATGGCCTGGGCCGCCGTCGCGCTGGGCGCGCTCGCCCGCCGGACCGGACAGCGCCGCTTCCTCACGGGTGCCGTGCGGATCGGTGAGTGGATCGAGCGGGTCGGCCGCACCGACGAACCCCTCGGCGGCTACAAGTTCGGGGTCAACGGGGCCGACGAGAAACTGCCCTTCACCTCGACCGAGCACAACACGGACCTGATCGGCCTCTTCGGACAGCTCGCCCGGCTCACCGGGGATTCGGTGTGGCTGCAGCGGCGGGCGCGTGCCGAAGCCTTCGTCATGAAGATGTGGGAGCCGTCCGGGGGCTTCTTCTACACCGGCACCAACGACGGTGTGACGATCAACAAGTCGCCGATCCCCGAGGACACCCAGACCTGGACCCAGCTCGCCCTGTCCTCCCCCGCCCATTCCGTGTCGCTGGACTGGGCCGCGAGCGAACTGGCCGTTCTGGACACGGCCGACCGGCCCAACAGTTCGGTTCCCGCGGGCCAGTCCTACGAAGGCGTCACCTTCAGCTCGGCCGCCCTCCTGGCGAACGAGGACGCCCCGATCGCGGAGGGCCAGCCCAAGCCGGACCGCAACGGCGTGTGGTTCGAGGGGACGGCCCACCTAGCACTCGCCCTGCGGAACCGGCACACCCGCGGAGACGAGACACGCGCCCGGCGGCTGATCGCCTCCATCGAGCGGGCCCAGGATCTCCTGGGCGGCGACCAGACCATCGGGAGCAAGGCGGTTGCCGAGAGGTCCGGAGTCGTCTCGGCGAGCAGCCCGCTCGACACCGGCTTCGGGTTCGGCTACTACCCCTACCGGCACGCGGGGGCCACGGCCTGGTACCTGCTGGCGGCGACACGCACCAACCCGCTGCGCGCCTGAACGGAACAGGGGCGCAGTAGCACGACTGCCGAAATGTCCCGATGCGCGTAGCACGTCCCGGCTTCCTACCGGACTCTTACTCGTCCCCCAACTCCCCTTCTGAGCTGCCCATTTGACCGGCCACCGGGACCTGGGTGCCGCGAGATCCCATCGAGGGACCATCGTCATGGCTACTTAGGTTTGCCTACACTCAGCCCGCCCTGGAACGTGATCCTTCCGGGGCGTGCCTGAGAGGAGTTCCCCGGTGTGGGACAACGCGCTCCCGAGCTTCCTGATCGGCCTGCGTGAGGGCCTGGAAGCCGGCCTGGTCGTCTCTGTTCTGGTGGCCACCCTCGTCCGCTCCGGCCACCGCTCCCGGCTGCCGCACGTGTGGACCGGGGTGCTCGCCGCGGTGGGGCTGTCGATGGGGTTCGGCGCGGTGCTGACGTTCACCTCGGCCGGCCTGTCCGGGCAGGCGCAGGAGGCGTTCGGCGGTTCGCTCAGCGTGGTCGCGGTCGCCTTCGTCACCGCCATGGTGTTCTGGATGCGCCGGTCGGCGCGGAGTTTCTCCGGTGAGATCAAGGAGAAGGTCACCGCGGCACTGGGCATGGGCTCGGGCGTGCTGGTCGTCACCTCGTTCCTCGCCGTCGGCCGCGAGGGGCTGGAGACCGCCCTGTTCCTGTGGACCACGGGACAGACGGCCGGCGAGTCCGCCGGCCCGCTCGTCGGTGCGGGGGCGGGCCTGCTGCTGGCCACCGTCGTCTGCTGGGGCCTGTACCGGCGGGTGCTGCACCTCAACCTGACCCGGTTCTTCACCTACACCGGTGCCGCACTGATCGTGATCGCGTCCGGGGTGCTCGGCTACGGGTTGCGCGATCTACAGGAGGGCGGAGTGCTGCCGGGGGCGACGACGTACGCCTTCGACCTGTCGGCCGGCATCGATTCCGGCTCCTGGTACGCCACCTTGCTCAGCGGCACACTCAACCTGACGCCGCAGATGACGTGGCTTCAGGTGATGGCCTACGGCGCGTATCTCGCCGTGGTGATGACGCTGTTCGTCCGCGGAGTGCGCGGCACGGACGCGCCCGTCGCCGCCCGGCCCGTACCGGCGGCGTCGGCCACCTCCGCGTCCGTAGCCGAACCGGCCGCCCCACGTCCCGCCGCCGCCTGCGGGCGACGCCTGCCCCGATGGGTCCTGCCGGTGGCCGCGCTCGCCGCTCCCTCGCTGATCGCGGGCGTCCTGGTGGCGGTCGGCGACGCGAAGCCCGCCTCCGCGGCCACCGTCACCGTCTCCGCCGCGCACTGCGGCAAGGGATTCACCACGCCCAAGCCCGGGCGGCAGTCCTTCCAGGTACGCAACAGCGGCAGCCGTACCGTCGAGGCGTACCTGATCGACCCGGCCACGGCGGCCGTCTACGGCGAGGCCGAGGGCATCGCGCCCGGCACGACCCGCACCCTGATCGCCACGATCGGCGGCGGGAGTTACGCCTGGCGCTGCGTGCCGACCAGCGGGCAGGCCGTCACCTCCGCGGCGGTCCGGGTCACGGGCGGCGGCACGGTGAGAGCAGTACTGCCCGTCTCCGAGAAGGATCTCGCCGCCCCGCTCGCCGCCTACCGTGCCTACGTACAAAGGGGTCTGGCCCTCCTGCTGACTAAAACCCGGACCCTGCAAGACGACATCGAGGCCGGCCGGCTCGACCGGGCGCGCAAGGACTGGCTGCCCGCACACGAGCAGTACGCCTCGCTCGGCGCCGCCTACGGCACGTTCGGGGACTTCGACGCGGAGATCAACGGGACGACGGCCGGACTGCCCGACGGGGTGAAGGACTCCGGCTTCACCGGTTTCCACCGGGTCGAGTACGGCCTGTGGCACGGCGAGCCGGCCGGCTCGCTCGCCCGGGCCGCGCGGCAGCTCACCGCCGACGTCGCCGCCCTGCGGAAGGACTTCCCCCACCAGGACTTCGACCCGGGCGACCTGCCGCTGCGCACCCACGAGATCCTGGAGGGCACCCTCCAGCAGGAGCTGACCGGTGCCACCGAATACGGCAGTGGCACGGGCCTGGCGACCGCCGAGGCCAACATCAAGGGCACCCGGGAACTTCTCGGCCTCCTGCGCCCCCTGATCGACAAGCGTGACCCCAAGGTCTCCCCCTCGGTGGGCAGTTGGCTGCGTCGCACCGAGCGGCTGCTGCTCTCCGCCCGCCGCGGTGACGGGAGGTGGACGCCGGTCGGTGAACTCCCCGCCGCCACCCGCCAGAAGCTCGACGGCGCCATGGGCCAACTGCTGGAGGAACTCGCCCCGATTCCCGACCTGTTGGAGATCCGCAAGTCAGCCTGAACACCCTTGCGCCTCACCACCGCCGCACTGCCGCACTCCGCACCACCTGGAAAGGACCATCCCGATGACGCCCCAGCAGCCGGGCCCCGAAGAAGGTCACGAGGGTGTCTGCCCCGCGGGCCGTCGTACGTTCGTCAGGACCGCACTCGGAATCGGCGCGGCCGGAGCGGCACTGGCCGGAGCCGGGTTCGCCGGTGCGGAGCTCACCGGCGGGCGGGCCGACGCGGCGGAAGGCGTCACCACGGACGACGGCAAGGTGCCGTTCCACGGCGTCCACCAGGCCGGGATCACCACCCCTCAGCAGACCGCCGCCGCCTTCGTCTCCTTCGACGTCGTCGCCGACGACCGCGCCGAACTCACCGACCTGCTGCGCACCCTCACCGCCCGGGCCCGGTTCCTGACTGCCGGCGGCACCCCCGCGGACCTGGGCGTGGGCGCGCCGCCCTCCGACAGCGGCATCCTCGGCCCGGACCTCCCGGCCGACGGTCTGACCGTCACCGCGGGCCTGGGTTCCTCGCTCTTCGACGACCGCTACGGTCTCGCCGCCGCCAAGCCACGCCGCCTCACGCCGATGCGCACGTTCCCCAACGACGACCTCGACGCGGCCGAGTGCCACGGCGACCTGTCCCTCCAGATCTGCGCGGGCCACTCGGACACCGTGCTGCACGCGTTGCGTGACATCGCCCGGCACACCCGCGGCGCCCTGCAGGTCAAGTGGCGTATCGACGGCTTCCAGAACCCCTCACGTCCGTCCGGCACCCAGCGCAACCTCCTCGGCTTCAAGGACGGCATCGTCAACCCCGACACCTCCTCCGCCCGGGAGATGAACAAGCTGGTCTGGGTCACCGAGGCGGACGGTGAGCCGTCCTGGACGGTCGGCGGCAGCTACCAGGTGATCCGGATCATCCGGATGCGTGTCGAGTTCTGGGACCGGGTCTCGCTCACCGAACAGGAGCAGATGATCGGCAGGCGGCGGGACACCGGCGCCCCGCTCGACGGCGCCCGGGAGACCGACGCGCCCCGCTACGCCAAGGACCCGCACGGCCGGGCGATCCCGCTCGACGCCCACATCCGCCTCGCCAACCCGCGCACCGCGAAGTCGGACTCCTCACGCATCCTGCGCCGCGGCTACAACTACGACCGCGGCATCGACCAGGTCGGCAACCTCGACATGGGGCTGGTGTTCTGCTGCTACCAGCAGGACGTGGCCCGCCAGTTCGAGGCCACCCAGGAACGGCTCGTCGACGAACCACTGGTCGACTACATCACCCCCACCGGCGGCGGGTACTTCTTCGCCCTCCCCGGCGTACGCGACCGATCCGACTGGCTCGGACGCGCCCTGCTGCACGGGTGAAGCACCGGGACCGGCCGAGGCACGCCCGGGCCGGTCCGCGGTTCGTCGCATCAACGGTCGGCACCACGAAGCCGGCGCGGTCCTGCGCGACGATCAACCCCCTGCTGATTCCCTGTCAGCCTTCCACGCCGGTGGCGCCATGGGCGGATCCGACCGGCTTCGATTCCGGTGAGCCTCGCTGCCGGAGGTAGATCGACAGCACCGCCATCGAGGCGACGGCCAGCAGTTCGGACTGCCAGTTCTGCAGCGTACGGTTCCAGAAGTCCGCGGCGCCCAGGTACTGGGACCAGCTGATCGGGGCCTGGAGCTGCCTCAACTGCTGTTCGTTGTAGGCGGCCACGCCGGTGATCGACTGAACCAGCCAGGACAGCAGGAAGATCGCCCCCATGACCAGCAGCAGGGAGTGCGAATAGACCGCGCGTCGCCATCCGCCGACCCGGGCCCATTCGGGCGCGCCCTCCTTGGCGTACTCGCCGACCAGTTGCTGCTTGTCGGACTCGGTGCCGCCCTTGTGCAGTTCCTTGGACTCCGGGGACCCCCGCTGCACCAGCCAGACGGTCACACCGATGAAGAGGAAGAACTGGAGGTACTCCGACTGCCAGTTCTCCGCCACGTCGACCGCGAAGTCGGACGACGTCAGGTACTCGGCGAGACTGATCGGCCGCAGCTGGTCGGTGACCAACTGGTTGTTGAAGTCGGCGTGCCCGGCGATCGCCTGCCCGGCCAGGGCCAGCAGGAACGTGACGGTGAAGAACAGGCCGAGCCCGTTGTCCCGCACGAAGCCCCGCAGGCCACGGTGCTCGGGGGGTGCGGTCCGGGACGAGTGCTGGGTCATCGCTGCATCAGTCCCACGGCGGCGAGGTAGGCGAGGCCGACCGCGATGATCAGGACGACCGTGGTGAACATGACTCTCATGGCTCACCCGCCGTTGACACGGCACTGGTAGGGCTGTTCCGGCCGCGGGCTGCACCCGGCGGCCACGACCTTCCACCCGGCGGCGAAACGGGAGAGGAACAGCGTGTCCGTGGCGAGCACCGCCCGCGCCTGGTTGCCGTAGACGTCCACCACGCGCACGGCACCATCCGAGGCCAGCGATTCCTCACTCAGCGCCTTCGCGCACGGGCTGCCGGCCGACTGCTCCAACTCCTCCACGGTTCCGGGCGCGAGGGCCGTGCACATACGGCCGTACGCGCCGTCGGCGACCGCCTTCTCGAACGCGACCGCGGCGTCCCGCACCTCGTCGCGCCGCTCCGACACCGTGCCGCATGCGCCCACCGCGCCGGCAAGGACGACGGTGACGGCCACCCGGCACGCTCGTCCGGTCATCCACGCACCTCCGCACCGACACGCCACCCCGGCCTGCCACCGGCAGTAGACAGCAGGGAACAGCCCCTGAACGACTTCCACGCCCACCGTTACCCCACCCGGCCGACCTGGCCGTCTCAGTGGCGAACAAGGTGGTTTACATCCCCGAGAATTGGTGAGGCGCGCGGAATGCTGTCTTCCCCCACAACAGCCTTGACTCCAGTCACACGCGTCGAGAGCGCCCCCACGCCGACGAAGCAGCGCGACTCGTTCTTCGACAACGCCAAGTACCTGGCGATCGTGCTGGTGGCGATGGGGCACGCCTGGGAGCCGCTGCGATCCGACAGCCGCACCGTCACCGCGCTCTACACGCTCGTCTACGCGTTCCACATGCCGGCGTTCATCGTCATCTCCGGTTACTTCTCGCGTGGCTTCGACGCGAGCCCGGAGAAGATCAAGCGCCTGATCACCGGCGTGGTCGTCCCCTACGTCGTCTTCGAGACTGCGTACACGCTCTTCACGCGGTGGACCGACAACGTTCCGGACCGGCCGGTCAGCCTGCTGGACCCGCTCTATCTGACGTGGTTCCTGGCGGCGCTGTTCATCTGGCGGCTGACCACGCCCCTTTGGAAGAGCGTGCGCCATCCGCTGCCGCTGGCGCTCGGCATCGCGGCGCTGGCGACGCTGTCGCCGTCCATCGGCAGCGACCTCGACCTGCAGCGCACTCTGCAGTTCCTGCCGTACTTCGTGCTCGGTCTGTGCCTGAAGCCCGAGCACTTCCGGCTGGTACGGCGACGTGCGGCACGCGTCCTGGCCGTGCCGGTCTTCGCGTGCGCTCTCGCCATGGCTTACTGGGCCGTCCCGCGGATGGACTACGCCTGGTTCTTCCACCGTGCCAGCGCCCAGGAACTCGGTGTGCCCGCATGGTACGGGCCCCTCATGACGCTGGCCCTCTTCGGCTGCTCCCTGACTCTGGTCGCCTGTTTCCTCGCCTGGGTGCCCGGGCGCCGGACGTGGTTCACCGCGCTGGGCGCGGGCACGCTGTACGGCTATCTGCTGCACGGCTTCGTCGTCCAGGCCGCCAATCACTGGCACTGGTCCCGCCTCGACTGGACCCACCGGCCGCTCGGCGCGATCGCCGTCACCCTCATCGCCGGCGCGGTCGTCACCGCGCTGTGCACCCCGCCCGTCCGTCGGGTCTTCCGGTGCGTGATGGAGCCGACGATGGCGTGGGCGTTCCGGCGGGATCCGAACGCAGAGGGCGCCCGGGCCCGCGCCGGGCTGGGGTGATCACACCGTGCCCGTCCTCACCTCCACGGAGAGGTCGTTGTCGACCGTGTAGTAGGGGCGCAGGACGGCGCCGTCGACCGTGGCCGTCGGGTAGACGTACACACCCTTGCGGTCCGCCACGTCGTCCAGGAGTCGGGCGATCCGGATGGCAGGTGCGTCTGCGGCGGGCTCGACGAAGGCGTTCCAGACGCCGCTTTCGGTGCCCGTCGCTGCGGCCAGCTCGCCGTGGTCGACCGTGAAGGAGAAGCCTCGGCCGTCCTGTGCGACCTTCGGCTGGAGGGTGAGGACGGTGCCGCTGCTGCCCCGTCGGCGCAGGCGCACGACGGCGCCCTCCTGGAACGTGGCGCCGTGCAGACGTGCGTCGACGGTCATCGACCGGTCGGTGAGATCTAGGGTACCGACCTCCGCGTGAGCGGGGCGCAGCCAGGCCCGTACGGCGAGATAGCCGTCCTGGGTGGAGTACGGAATCCGGACGGCCAGCGGAGTCTGCCGGTCATGCGGGTGTCCGTCGACGAGGGTCCGCAGGTCGCGCGGGCCCGGACGCAGACGCTGCCGCCCGGAACCCGGTTCCGGGATCAGGTACACGTCCCACCGGCCCTCCGTGAGGGCGGGCTGCGGCCCGAGGACGACGCGTTGGCGACCGTCGTCGACGGGTTCCAGGTCGAGGATGTGGAGGTCCTTTTCGGGCTGTCCCTTCTTCGGGCGCAGCCGCAGCAGCAGCCGCTGCCCCGGGGCCCAGCCCGGCGGGAGGTCGAAGGTGATCCGGCCGTCCGCATCGACCACGCAGGCCACGCGTGGCGGCTCCCTGTGCTGTTCCGCGCTCACCGCTGTCCCTTCCGTACGATGCGCAGCGCGCCGCTGGCCGCGCCGAACGCGGCGTCGCGGGCGGCGAAGCCCTGGCTGACCAGGACACGGCCGGCGCGGGCGCGTTCCCGTGCGGCCGGTCGCCCTGCCTGCCGTGCCGTGACCGCCTCGGCGAGAAGACGTTCGGCCTGCTCGACCACGGGGCCGGGCGCGAATCGCCGTGCGTTCTCCAGGGCCGCGCGGCCCATCCGGCGGCGCCGGTCGTCGTCACGGACGAGGTCCAGCAGGGCAGCGCCCAGCGCGTCGCGGTCCCCGACGGGCACGAGCCGTCCGTCGACCCCGTCCTCGATGATTTCACCGGGTCCATAGGGGCAGTCGGTGCTCACCACCGGCAGGCCGCAGCGCATCGCCTCGACGATCGTCATGCCGAACGGTTCGAAGTTGGAGGCGGCCGCACCGATCGATCCCTTCACCCACTCCGCCTCCATGGGTGCCGCGGCCCCCATCAGGAAGACGTTGTTCCACAGGCGCAGGTCCACGATGAGCTGCCGCAGCCGATCGTGCTCCTCACCCTTGCCGTAGATGCGCAGCTGCCAGTCCGGACGTTCGGCGGCGACCACGGCGAAGGCCTGTATGAGCAGGTCGTACCGTTTCACCGGGACCAGCCGGCCGGCCGCTACGACCACCTTCGCGGTGCCGTCGGCGGCCGGGAGGACGGGATCCGGCACGCTGTTCGGGAGGGCCTCCACCCGCACGCCTGGCAGCCTCATCTTGCGCCGGTAGGCGGCGGCGTCCGCCTCGGTCACCGTGGTGAGGACGTCGAGCCGGCGGTAGGCCCGGCGCAGCGCGTTGCGCAGCCGGGGCGGATGGTTGTCCAGGGTGAGGTGCTCCTGGCCGATGCGTCCGACATGGCGCGGAGTCTGGAGCGCGAGATGGACGTTGAGCCCCGGCCTGGTCCCGATCACCACGTCCGCGTCGATCGTGGCGAGGCATTCACCGATCCGCTGGTCGGTCAACTCGCTGTACTGGCGGTACCGGTACTCGGCCCGCGGGAACACCCTCGCCGGTCTCAGATGTAACGGATGCTCCTTCTCCTGTCTGAGGTCCACCAGAGGCCGCAGCGACACCTTCGGGTCCAGGGTGAAGTTCGGGCGCTCTCGGTGCCGCAGCACGGAGACGATCTCCACCTCGTGCCGCTCGGCCAGTGCGTGGGCCAGATTGAAGGTGGTGGCGATCGTGCCTCCGATCCCGTAGGCGTTGTGGATCAGGAAAGAGATCTTCATGGCGGACTAGACCATGGCAACTGCCCTTACGGTTGCCGCGCGTTACCACTTCGTAGTGAACGTCAGTGCTGCTTGAACTGGCCAAATGGTATGCGGAAGGTGAAAAGGAGTTGCTGCGCGGGGTCCGGCTCGGTCAATGGGCCGAGGACTTTCCCGCCGAAGGCGATCAGGTCATCGCCGCTCTGTTCGCCGAGCGTCCCGAGTGGCCCGGCGAGTACGGCCACCGTCAGGTTCTCGGAGGCGGCGGCCCCGTGGGGCGGGGCCGCCGCCTCCTCCGGGATCAGGCCAGCGGGGCCGGGTAGGTCGGGTACTCCACCCCGGAGACGTGCTGGACGACGCGGATGACCTGGCAGGAGTAGCCGAACTCGTTGTCGTACCAGAGGTAGAGGATGGCGTTGTCGCCGTCGACCTTGGTGGCGCCCGCGTCGATGATCGAGGCGTGGCGGGAGCCGATGAAGTCGCTGGAGACCGCGTCGGGGGCCGTGGTGAAGTCGATCTGACGCTTGAGCGGCGAGGTCAGCGAGACGTCGCGGAGGTGGTCGAGGACCTCCTCGCGGTTGGTCTCACGGCCGAGCCGCAGGCTGAGGATCGCGATCGAGACGTCCGGCACCGGGACACGGATCGAGCTGCCGGTGATCGGCGCCTTGAGGTCCGGCAGCGCCTTGGCGACGGCGGAGGCGGCACCGGTCTCGGTGATGACCATGTTGAGCGGCGCGGAGCGGCCACGCCGGTCGGCCTTGTGGTAATTGTCCAGCAGGTTCTGGTCGTTGGTGAACGAGTGGACGGTCTCCACGTGGCCGCGCAGGACGCCGTACTCGTCCGCCATCGCCTTCAGCGGCGGGACGATCGCGTTGGTGGTGCAGGAGGCGCAGGAGATGATCTGCTCCTCCGGCTTGATGGTGTCGTGGTTGACGCCGTGCACGATGTTGGGGACGTCGCCCTTGCCCGGCGCGGTCAGGACGACCTTGTCGACGCCGGGGCGCAGGTGCTGCGACAGGCCCTCGCGGTCGCGCCACTTGCCGGTGTTGTCGATGAGGATGGCGTCCTTGATGCCGTACGCCGTGTAGTCGACCTCCGACGGATCGTTGGCGTAGATCACCTTGATCTCGTTGCCGTTGGCGATGATCGTGCTGTTCGCCTCGTCGACGGTGATCGTGCCCTGGAACTGGCCGTGGATGGAGTCACGGCGCAGCAGCGAGGCGCGCTTGATGATGTCCTGCTCGCCGCCGCCGCGGACGACGACGGCACGCAGCCTGAGGCCGTTGCCGGAGCCGGACTTCTCGATGAGCAGGCGGGCGACGAGGCGGCCGATGCGGCCGAAGCCGTACAGGACGACGTCGCGTCCTTCCCGGCGCTCGATCTTGTTGGCGCCCGTGGCACCGGCGACAGCCTCGGCGGTGAAGGCCGCCACCGACAGCCCTCGGTCGTCGGTCCGGTACGTCGCGGCCAGCATGCCTATGTCGATCTGGGACGGGCCGAGGTCCAGGGTGGTGAGGGCCTGGAGGAACGGCAGGGTCTCGGTGACCGACAGTTCCTCCCCGGCGATCTGCCGGGCGAACCGGTGGGTCTTGAGGATGCTGACCACTGACTTGTTCACCAGGGAACGGCTGTGGAGCAGCACCGTGACGTCCTGCTCCCGGTGCAGCCTCCCGATGATCGGGATCATCGACTCCGCGATCTCCTCGCGGTTCTTCCAGTTGGTGAACGAGTCCTCGTTGACAGTCACAGTTTTCTCTTTCGAGCTAGGTGGCGCTCATATGCTAGTACCCCTCCGTTCTGATCAAGCGGGGGGATCCACCTGCGGCGGCGAGGTGCGGGTGCGTGCTGTCCGGCTGAGCGTGCGCAGTGCCTCGCCGAGTGCCGCCACGCCTTCGGCTATGGCGCCGGGTGCGGTGGCCGCGTAGCCGAGGACGAGGCCTGGGCGGCCGGGGAGTTGGCGGTGCCAGGACAGGGGCTGGCACTTCACGCCCCGGGCGAGCGCGGCGGCGGCCAGATCGGTGTCGGGTACCTGCGGCTCGTACGTGACGGTCAGATGCAGACCGGCCGCGGCGCCGTGCACGGTCGCGCCCGGGAGATGCCGGGCGATGGCGTCGATCATCGCGTCGCGGCGGCGTCGGTGACGGCCGCGCAGCAGGCGCAGATGGCGTTCCAGGTCGCCGGAGTCCATGAGCCGGGCGAGTACCAGCTGGGGCAGGACGGCGTTGCCCAGGTCCGTGAAGCGCTTCGCTTCGGTCAGCGCGTCACGGTAGCGGGGCGGGGGTACCAGCCAGCCGATCCGCAGGGCGGGTGCGAGGAGTTTGGAGACGCTGCCCGCGTAGCAGACGTGGTCGGCCAGCAGGGCGCGCAGTGCGGGTACCGGCGGCCGGTCGTAGCGGTGTTCCGCGTCGTAGTCGTCCTCGATGATCAGTCCGCCGTCCTCGGCCCAGCGCAGGAGGTCGCGGCGGCGCTCACCGCTCATGACCACGCCGGTGGGGAACTGGTGGGCGGGGGTGAGCAACGCCGCGCGGGCGCCGGTGGCGCGCAGTGCGTCCACGCGGATGCCGTCGTCGTCGACCGGTACCGGTGGGGTGGCGAGGGCTCCGTTCGCCAGGTGCTGGCGGGTGCCTAGCGAGCCCGGGTCCTCCACCGCGACGCTGTCGATGCCTGCCGCCCGCAGCACGGGGTGCAGCAGGGTGAGCGCCTGCGCGGTGCCGGCGACGATCAGTACCTCGTCCGGTTCCACCCGGATGCCCCGGCTGCGGGCCAGCCAGCCGGCCACGGCCCGGCGCAGTTGTGGGGCGCCACGCGGGTCGCCGTAACCGAGCTGCTCGGCGGACAGGCCGGTGAGTACGGCCCGCTCCGCGCGCAGCCAGGCGGTGCGGGGGAACGCGGCGAGGTCGGGCTGCCCGGGGGTGAAGTCGACGCGGGCGCGGACGGCACGCAGGGCGTCGAAGACCTCGGCGCCGGGCTCGCCGACGAAGAGCGTGCCCGGTGCGGAGTCGTCGATGGAACCGGCGTGGCCGGTGGGGGACGCGGGCGGCGGCAGGGCGGGGGCCGCGACCACCACCGTCCCTCCGCGCCGGCGTCCCTCGACGTGACCGTCCTCGGTGAGCCGCCGGTAGGCCTCGGTGACCACCCCGCGGGAGACCCGCAGCTCGCCGGCGAGCACGCGGGTGGGCGGCAGCCGGCTTCCCACCGCGAGCCGACCGTCGGCTATCGCCTGGCGCAGCCGCCGAGCCAGCCAGTCGGCCTTGCCGGAACCTGATGCGTCACCGGCATCGAGCTGGAGGAAGTCGGAACCGTAGGGCGGTGGGTCGGGGTCTGGCTGCGGGGCTTTGGCGGAACCGTAGGGCGGTGGGTCGGGGTCTGGCTGCGGGGCTGCGCCGGACCCGTAGAGCGGTCGGTCCGGGCGTGACTGCGGGACTTCGCCAGGCCCGTAGAGCGGTCGGTCCGGGCGTGACTGCGGGACTTCGCCAGGCCCGTAGAGCAGTCGGTCCGGGCGTGACTGCGGGACTTCGCCAGGCCCGTAGAGCAGTCGGTCCTGGTCTGGCTGCGGGGCTGCGCCGGACCCGTAGAGCAGTCGGTCCGGGCGTGACTGCGGGACTTCGCCAGGCCCGTAGAGCAGTCGGTCCGGGCGTGACTGCGGGACTTCGCCAGGCCCGTAGAGCAGTCGGTCCGGGTCTGGCTGCGGGACTTCGCCAGGCCCGTAGAGCGGTCGGTCCGGGTCTGGCTGCGGGACTTCGCCAGGCCCGTAGAGCGGTCGGTCCGGGCGTGACTGCGGGACTTCGCCAGGCCCGTAGAGCGGTCGGTCCTGGTCTGGCTGCGGGGCTGCGCCGGACCCGTAGAGCGGCAGGCCGGGGTCTGACGGCGGGACTCTGCCGGAGCCGCGGGACGTGGAGCCGCCGTCCGCCGACGGTGCCTCGTCGGAACCGCGAGGCAAGGGGCCGGGGCCCGCCGACGGGGCCGCATCAGAGCCGTACGCCAGAATCCCGCCGTCCCCCGGCCGGGCTGCATCAGAACCCTGGACCGGAGCGCCGCCATCCGTCGGCGCGGGCCCCGGGGAGCCGAAAGACGGCGAACCGAGGCCCGCCGTCCGGGCTGTGTCAGAACCCTGGACCGGAGCCCCACCACCCGCCGGCGCGGGCTCGGCGGAGCCGAAGGGCGGGAAGCCCAGGCCCGCCGACCCAGCTCCATCCGAGCCGTACGCCACCATCCCACCGTCCCCCGACCGAGCCGTCTCAGCGCCCCGGCCCGGAGCCCCACCACCCACCGACGTAGGACTGGCGGAGCCGAAGGACGAGGAACCCAGATCCGCCGACCGGGCCGGCTCAGAGCCGTGCGCCGGGATCTCGCCGCCGCCTGCCGACCGGGCCGCATCAGAGCCCTGCGTCGGAGCGTCGCCGCCCGTCGGGGTGGGCCTGGCGGAGTTGGGCTCTTGCGATGTCCGGTCCCCCTCGTTCATCGGGTCCATGGTGTCACGGGTCCCCTGGGCGTCTCGCGCGGAATCTAGTCGCCGAAGACGAACTCCGGTGCGGAGCGGGTGAGGACGGCCGACGCCGTGGTGGTCGGCCAGTGCGCGGTCAGTTCCTCGGCGGCGGTCTTCAGGAGATCCGACACGGTCTGCGCACCGCCCTCGTGCATCGCTTCCGTGACCACGAGGATCCGGCCGGTGTGCTCGCCGACCGCGGAGTGGCCGCTCTGGCGGTTGGTCCAGCGGCGGGCGTGTGCCCGGCCGGCGGAGTCGACGAAGGTCACCTCGCCGGGGGCGGGGTGTTCGGTGTCGCCGCCGAAGGTCGTGTAGTGCTCGTCGCCGAGAGCGTGGCGCACCTCGAGCAGGGGGCCGGAGATACGGTCGACGTCGAGCGCCGCGACCGGTACGCCGTAGGCGACCGAGAGCGCGTTGCACAGGTCGACCACCGGGTGGATGCGGGGCAGTTCACCCTCCTTGCGCAGTCGTCGCAGCAGTGATTCCGAGGCGCACCGGTACTGCGTCGGCTTGAGCCCCATCCGGGAGAAGGTCCGCCGCCAGGCCAGTACCTCGGGGAACGCGCTCTCGGAGGTGCCGGCCAGCCGGGCCGTGGCGCGGGAGGTGTATTCGGCGACGCGCGCGGTGACGTCGGCGGAGATGTCGATGCCGGTGGCGTGCAGCGCGCCGGCGGAGAGTTCGGGGTGGTCGGCCCAGAGGGCGTCCGCGTGCCGGAAGCGCATGCTCACGCCACCGCCAGTCGTGCGCTCAGGCCGACGAAGCAGACGGCGAACACCCGGCGGATGCCGGTCATCACCTGGGGCCGGGCCAGCACGCGGTGGCGTACGGCGGCGGCGCACATGCCGTACGCGGCGAAGACGACGAAGGTGAGGGCCATGAACACGGCGCTGAGCCGGAGCATCGCGCCGAGGGAGCCGGACTCTCCGGCGGGGACGAACTGCGGAAGGAACGCGACGAAGAACATCGTGAGCTTCGGGTTGAGGAGATTGAGCAGCACCCCGGAGGCGATCACGCGGGACACCGGCCGTGGCTCGGATTCCGTCTCGACCGTCAACGCGTCCTTGTCACGCAGTGTGGCCCACGCCATGTAGAGGAGGTATGCCACGCCGAGGTACTTCACCGTCTCGTAGGCGACGGCGCTGGTGTGCAGCAGTGCGGCGAGACCGGTGATCGTCGCGATCAGGTGCGGCACGATGCCGAGGGTGCAGGCGAACGCGGCGACGATGCTCGCGCGGCGGCCGTGGGACAGCCCGGCGGCGAGGGTGTAGACCACGCCGGTGCCGGGGGTGACCACCACGACGAGGCTGGTCAGTAGGAACGCGATGCTCAAGGAGGGCCTCCGCAGGGTTCGTTGTCCTCTCACCCTTTCGCGGTCTTGGTCCGGTGGACAGAGCCAAAGTGTGCGGGGTTGAGTGGTCCATAACGGGTTCGGACGAACGCCGCGTCCTGCGAGGTTCGAGCCATGGCTGGGAGGGCTCACCGGCCTTGCGCCGTTCGAGTGGTGCGCCGCCGGTCACGGTCGTAGCGTCGAGGCAGGGACGGGTGCGGACGGCGGCCGGGAGCGGACATGCCAGGACTCGCGGTGACCAAGGCGGCGGCGCTGTGTGCCGCGATGGCGTTCGTGGCGGCCATGGGCCCGGCCTCCGCCTCCCCCGCGGCGGCGCCGTCGTCGGCGGTGCAGGCGGTGGCGCAGCCCGTCAGGGACACCGTGCTCGTCGACTGCTCCTCCAAGCCGCAGGTGCGTCCGGCCGACTTCATCCTGGCCTGCGGCGACGGCAACAGTCGCCTGGCCTCGCTCCGGTGGACGCACTGGGACGCCGGTTCCGCGAAGGCGAGGGGCGTCAACTGGGTGAACGACTGCGATCCGTACTGTGCGGCGGGGACCTTCCACTCGTATCGCGTCGTCGTCCGGCTCGACCAGCCGCAGGACTGGAACAAGGATCCGCAGCAGCAGCGCTACGGGCGGATGACGCTCACCTTCCCCGGTGACCGGCCGGAGCGGCTGGCGCGCACGGTGACCTACTCGCTGTGGAACTGAGCGGCGCCTTGGCCGGTCGTCACCCGGCCTCTTCCGGGCCGCGCCCGATGAGGTCGGCGAGCAGCTGGCCGCTGGTCACGCTCCGGTCGTCCTTGTGGGCGTGCCAGCGCTCGAAGGTGTCCGCCGCGGCGTCGGCGAAGGAGCCCGTCAGACCGCTCCCCCGCCAGGCCTCGGCGATCTCCCGCATCTCCGGCTCCCAGCGCCAGGCCCTGGGGCCGGCGCTCGCCAGTTGTTCCGGCCGGGCCAGTGGGGTGTCCGGCAGCAGGTGCGCGGCGACGTCGAGGAGGTCCTCCAGGACGCCGTGGTCCTCCGCGAGGGCGCAGGCCTCGGCGGCGAGCGCGTACGAGATCTTGTTGTAGGCGGCGAAGGCCAGCTTGAGCGCCGAGGCCCGGCCGACCGGGCCGGCCAGGACGACCGGCGTCAGCAGGGTGGCGTCGAACAACGCCCGGACCCCTGATACGACCGTGTCGTCGCCCGACAGATAGAGCCGGGTGGTACCCGCCTCACGGGGCGGCGGGCCGGTGATGCCTCCGTCGACGAGTGTCGCGCCGGTGCCGTGCAGCGCCTCGGCGATCTGTGCCATGCGCCGGGGACTGACCGCGTTGGCATCGACGTAGACGCCCTCGAAGCCGGCGGCCGCCGTCTGACGGGCGACGTCGAGGGCGGCGGCCGGCGGGCACACGCTGAGGAGCAGGGTGCACTCGGCGGTCAGCTCCGCCATGCTCCCGGCGGGCAACAGCCCCAACTCCGCGGCCCGCCGCCGGGTTTCGGCCGAGCGTCCCTGCGGCAGCCACCAGACTCTGCTGCCCGCGGCCCTCACCTGTGCCGCCACCTGTGCACCCATGGCTCCGGGGTGCACGATCCCCACATCGGTATGAACCATGCCGGGACCCTATCGCCGTCGGCAGGCCGCCTCGACGCCGCCTGCTTCACATTTCCCACACGTTCCCAACACGTCACGTTCATCGACGGGATAAACTCCGGGCGCTCCATTCGCACCACAGGGGGATTCCTCATGCGTATACGCCATCTCCTGGCGATGGCCGCTGCCGTCGGGTCGATAGCCGCCGTGTCGGCCGCGCCCGCGCAGGCCGCCGAATACACGTCGGCCTTGAAGCTCAAGGGCGTTCAGTACGACGCACCCGGCGCGGACTCCAACAGCTGCTCCACCGGCAACACCAAGAGCGAGTACCTGACGATCAAGAACTACTCGGCCTCGAAGACCGTCAACCTCAAGGGTTACGTCGTCAAGGACGCCACCGGCAACCGCTTCGCCTTCGCCGTCAACCACTATCTCCAGCCCGGCGACTACGTGAAGCTGCGCGGCGGCAAGGGCACCGACTCGGACGCGAACAACGTCGTCTACCGCCAGAACTGCAACTTCATCTGGAACAACGACAAGGACACGATCTACCTGTACAAGCCGGGCGGAAGCCGGGCGGACGTACACGCGTACACCAAGAGCGGTTCCGACCCCGACCGCAACGGTTACATCACCTTCCACAGCTGACGAACCGTCACGGTCGTCCGGTCAGCGGCGAGTGCGCCACTTGCTCAGCAGGCGCTTCGCCTGAGCGCGGCGGCGCGGGTCGGATGCGGCGCGTCGCGCCTGCTCGACGGTGCGACGGCCCTGAGGACTCCGCGTGTACTGCTTGATGCGCTGGATGACGCTCGGCATGGTCGTCTCTCCTCCGGTCGGCGGGTTTCGTTCCCTCGTTGCTGCGCCTACCCGGTGCCGGACGGTTCAGGCCACGGCCCGGTTCCCGGTCCTCTCCGGACCGGGAACCGGCCTGTTCCAGCACTCCGGACAGCGCGGTCGCCGCTTTAGAATTCTGGCGACCGAGACGGGGGATGAGTGTTATGGACACCGTTATCGTGCAATTGCCCGACGAAACAGAGTCTCGTCCGGGAGCAATTCAGCAAAAGCCGCGGCTTCTTCACATGGGGCCGGGTGAGACCAGGGACTTCGGGCGGGGAGCCCCGGGCGGAGCGCTGCCCATCGTCCTGCCCGATCCCGGTGTGTCGCGGCACGCGGGACGCATCGAGGCAGCCGGGGACTTCTGGCGGCTGTCGAACTTCAGCGCGACCTCCACCTATGTCGTGGAGAATCTCGAAGGGGCCGGCGAATACGTCAAGGTGGCTCCGGGGCGGCTCGGTGCGCCCGTGCCGTTCGAATTCTCCCGGGTGGTGCTGCCCGCTCTGGACAGCACCGCGAGTTTCAAAGTGTTCGCGCCGCAACACGCCTATGCGCAGGACGGCGCCGGGCCCGACCACGGGGAGCGGACCGTGAGCCCGTTCTCCCTCGACCCGACGTCCAAGTACTTCCTCGTCCTGGCCGCGCTGTGCGAGCCCCGGCTGCGCACCGCGTCGGGCGTGGCACTGCCCGGTGCCGGCGAGATCGTGGAGCGGCTGCGGCCTCTGGAGTCGTGCCGGGATCTGACCCGTTCCGCCGTGAACTACCACATCGACTACCTGACGTCCGTGAAACTCCGGCTGCGGAGCGGGAACGAGGACGAGACGCGGGTGGGTGCCAAGCGGGAGGACCTCGTCACGCTCGCGCTGCGCTTCGACCTCGTGCGCGAGGAGCACCTGGCCCTGCTGCCCCAACGCCTCCTCGGGTACGCGCACTGACCCTGACATCTGTCAGGGACCGCTGCGCCACACCTCTCCCTAGAGTCCTGAGTGCCGGCCAAGTGCCGTGCAGTAACAGATCAGTTCAGGGGGAAACACACATGAAGAAGCTGATGCAGCGTTCCGCCGTCGCGCTGGCCGTGGCCACGCTCGGCGCGGGAGTCCTGGCCACTACGGCCGAGGCCGCGCCGGCCGCACCGGCCGCGGTGAGCGGTGGCGACCCGACGCTCACCGACGTCTACATCTGGGCCACCAACGTCAATCTGCGCGAGCAGCCGACCAGCGAGTCCAACCGCCTGGCCGTCCGCTCCAAGTACTGGCTCGACGCCGTGTGCCAGACGCAGGGCCAGACCGTCACCGACCCCGCCGTCGGCACCAACAACTGGTGGACCGCGGTACAGGAGTTCGCAGGCAGCGACATCGCCTGGGTCAACAACCTGTACCTCCGCGGCGGCGTGAAGATCGAGGGCGTCCCGGACTGCTGACGTCCGTCGGCCACCGCGTTTCCATGGGGCTTGCCCGGCGAGGTCGGGCAAGCCCCGTACGGCTGTCAGTCTCAACGACCGCCGTCGCTCAGCAGTGCGCAGACGAAGTTCTCCTGAATGGCGCGGAGCTGGCGCAACTGCGCGGGGGCCGCGGTGCGGTTGATCTGAGTGGTGACGGAGAAGGTCAGCGAGCGGCTGCCGTCCGGGGTGGCGGCGATCAGCTGCGTGTAGCCGGGGATGTTGCCGGTGTGCCCGAGCACGACACCGCAGCGCGTCGCGTAGCGGAAGATTGCGAGGCCCGCGGAGTTGCGTCCCGGCCCCGCGGGCTCGGACGCGCCGTCGATCCAGCGCCGCTGCGCGCGTACGACGCCCTTGCCGTACAGCGCTCCCCCGGCGTAGCCGCGGATGAAGCGGGTCATGTCGGCGGGGGTGGAGACGATCCCTCCGGACGCCCACACGCCGGAGGCGCTGAGGAGCTCACTGACGTCCTCCGGGGGCGGGGGCGGGCTCACGTCGTATCCGTGCAGGTAGGGCTCGGGGAGCCGGTAGCCCTGCGGAAGGCTGGTGTCGCGCAGGCGCAGCGGCTCGTAGACGAGTTCGCGCAGCAGTTGTTCGTACGGCGTGCCGGTGACCGCTTCCGCCATCAGGGCTACGGCGATGTTGTCGGAGTTGGAGTAGCGGTACTGGCTGCCGGGCCGGAACCGCAGGGGTTCGTCGGCCACGTAGTCGAGGAGACGACGGGAGTTGAAGCGGTGCCGCGGGTCGGCGATCACCTCCTCCAGGAAGGCGGGGTCGTCCGTGTAGTCCGGCAGGCCGCTGGTGTGGTTCAGGAGTTGCCGCAGCGTCACGGAGCCCCAGGCCCTGGGCAGCCGGGGCAGGCGTTTGCGCAGGGTGTCGTTCAGACGCAGGGCGTGTCGGTCGACCAGGGTGAGCGCCACCGCACCGCTGAAGGCCTTGGCCGTGCTCGCGATGCGCATGTGGTCGTCCGTGCGGGGCGGCCGGCCCGTGGCGAGGTCGGCGACGCCTGCCCGCAGGACCTGCTTGTCGTGGCCGCGCTGGAGCACGGCGATGATGCCGGGCGGGCCGCCCGGGCTGCGTACGAACTCGTCGAGCTGGTTCTGCAGCGTACGGCCGTCCGGCGGTCGCGGGGTGGCTTCGGCGGCGCTGCTGACGGCGGCCGGGGCCAGGCCCGCCAGGCAGATCGCGATGACGAGCGCCGGCCATAGCCGTGGGCGACGGATGGCGGTGCGACGGGGCGGGGCGGTGGGCAGAGGCATGGTGGCTCCTGAGGATGAGCTTTGGCTGATCCAGCCTCACCGGGTGCACAGGCCGACTGCTCCTCGTGCTGCTGCATACGGCCCAAGGACTCACCGTGCCCGAGAACCGCGCACAGGCGTGAAACTGACTGTGCCACCTGTGGCCGCCGCAACGGGGCAAGGTTCTTCGAGCAAAGGAACACCATGGCGCGCATCACCGGCAGGACCATCCTGATCGTCGGCGCCTCGTCGGGCATCGGCGCCGAGGTGGCGCGCCACCTCGCCCCCGGCGGCAACCGGTTCGTCATCACGGCACGCCGTGCCCCCGAGCTGGCCGCCGTCGCGCAGGAGATACGAGCCGCGGGCAGCGCCTGCCTGCACATCGCCGCCGACGCCCTCGACCCGCAGGCGGCGGCCGACGTCGTGGCGGCCGCGGCCGCGGAGTACGGGACCATCGACATAGCACTGCTCAACGCCGGCCAGGGACCGGACATGTCCATGGACCAGGTCACCGTGGACGAGGTCGCACGGATCATGGCGTTGAACTACGACGTCGTCGTCAACTACCTCATCCCGCTGATCGGGCAGATGCGAAGCCAGAAAGCCGGGGGACTGATCGCCCACACCAGCTCACTGGCCGGGCTGTTGGGCATCCCCCGCCAGGGGCCGTACTCGGCGGCGAAGGCGGCCGCGCGCACGCTCATCGACGCCGCGCGCGTCGAACTGGCCCCCCGGGGCATCCGTTTCACCACGATCCACCCCGGCTTCGTGGCCACCGAGCGCATCAGCGAAGACGGACTGCCCAAGCCCTTCCAGGTCAGCCAGGAGCGGGCGGCCCGGCACGTCGTACGCGCGCTGGAGAAGGAACCGGCGCAGGCGTACTTTCCCTGGCCCACGGCGGCGCTGGTCCGCACGCTGCGCGCGCTGCCCACACCCCTGTCCGCGCTGCTCCTGCGGAAACTGGCCTCCCGGTAGGGAAGCTCGCCGCGCCCGTCACGCGGCCGGCGCACGCGCCGGAGTGGCCACGGGCTCCAGTGGGCGCACGCGGAACCGGTCGCGGCGCAGCAGGGGCCGCTCGACGAGGAGGTACGAGGCGAGGGCTGCCGCGACCGTCACCACGATGCCCGCGGGGAGCAGCCGGCCGCCGTCCACACCGAGATCGGAGAGCAGCCGGATGACGGGGTAGTGCCACAGGTACATCCCGTAGCTGAGGTTGCGTCCGACCCATGCCAGTACGGACACCGACAGCAGACGGGAGGGCCACGACCCGGGGCACAGGTCCAGGGCGGCCACCACCGTGGCCGACAGGACGGCGACGGCGAGGAATCCGACCGTGTACCACACGGGGTTCCACCGGCTCTCTTCGGTGATCGGGACCTGCCAGGCGATCAGCCCCAGCAGCGCGAGCGCGGGCCAGCAGAGCCGTCCCGCCCATCGGCGCAGCAGCGCCAGTCGGGGATCGTCGGCGCGCAGCCGGGCCAGGACGACGGCCAGCAGCGCCCCGACGAGGAGCTGGTCGGCGCGGGTGTCGGGGCCGTTGTAGATGCGGTGCGCCGCCGTGGGGTCCCAGAGCACCGTCCGCCAGAGCACCGGCAGGACGCACAGCGCCGCGACCCAGCCCAGCACCGACCGCGCCGTCGCGTGGCGCAGCAGGACCAACAGCAGGAGCGGCCAGGCCAGATAGAACTGCTCCTCCACTCCCAGCGACCAGGTGTGGCTGAGCGGCACGGTGATGTCCGTGTACGGCCCGGACTCCCCGGCCCGTACGAGATTGACCACCGAGGCCGCGGCCAGCCCGGCCGCCACCCACGCTCCGTCGAGCAGCGGCAGCGGGAGCGCCACGGACAGCAGGGCGATGACCGCGCACATCACCAGCATGGCCGGCACCAGCCGCAGCCACCGCCGCCGGTAGAACGACCCCAGGCCGATACGGCCGGTACGGGCGTATTCGGCGACCAGCAGCCGGGTGATGACGAAGCCGCTGAGCGTGAAGAAGACGTCCACGGCCACGGAGCCTCCGGGCAGCGGATCCGGCTCCACGTGATACACGATCACCAGCATCACCGCGACCGTCCGCAGTCCGTCCAGCCCCGCCACCCGCCCACCACGCAGTGCCGACGAAAAGCCCCGCCCGCCACGTCTGTGCCGTTGCGCCGGTGAGGGGACGAGCGGCAGCGCCGCTCGCACGTCCGGGCTCTGCCGCTCCGTAGCCTTGTCGGCCTCGTCTACCGTGCTCCGATGGGGGTCGCTCATGACGACGGCGCCTGCCCAGCGCGGCAGAGATCACACAACTTCTCAGGTTCCCCACAGGTTCAGCGCCGCTTTCCGGCCGCCGAAGACATGGCCGGAGACATCGCGGAGAACGGGCGCGCACCGCCTTCGCTGACCTGTCAGTCCCGGGGGCTCACGAACCAGTCGAGCGCCGCGGTGAGTTCCGCGGGCTTCTCCACCGGGAGTTCGTGGCCGGCGTCCAGGATGCGGATGACCGCGTCCGGGTAGCCCTTCGCCATGCGGAGCATCTGGGCGACGGGCAGTTGGACGTCGTGGTAGCCGTGCACCAGCAGGGTGGGGGTGCGGATCTCGCCGACGCGGTCGAGGACGTCGAAGGCGCGCATGGCGGAGTAGAGCGTCATCACCACCTCGCGCGGGGTGGCCGCCGAGGCGCCGATGTAAGCGCGGATCTCCTCGCGCGGGTAGCCGGGGGCGAAGGCGCGCTGGATGTTGGCGGCGACGAAGAGCTTGAAGGGGACCAGGGTGGAGGCCGCCATCAGCAGGCCTCTTCCCCGGTTGTAGCTCATCTTGCTGATGGAGTTCACCAGCACCATGCGGTCGACCCGGTCGGGGTGGGCGAGGGCGATGGTCTGCGCGATCATGCCGCCCATGGAGTGACCGACAGGGATGAAGCGGTCGACCTCGAGGTGGTCGAGGAGGGCCAGGACGTCGTCGGCGAGGTCCTCGATCGTGCGGGCGCCCGATCCGGTGCTCTCGCCGTGGCCGCGCAGGTCGAGGCGGATCACCCGGCGTCCCGGGGCGAAGTGGGCCATCTGGTGGTCCCAGCGGTGGCGGTTGGCCGTCCAGCCGTGGATGAACACCAGGGGCGTGGCCTCACCGTCGCGGGGGCCCTCGTCGTCGTACGTCAGTGTGGCGGCGTCGAGAGCGAGCGTTGGCATGGGGCCTGGCCTCCTGCGATGGCGATGGCGATCGAGTTACTGCCGAGTACGGTAATGGGCCCGGGGGCCGCCGTCACCGTAGCGGCCCGAGGAAATCGAGGATGTGGCCGAACACGTCGAGGGCGGCGCCCCGGCCGAGGAACGTGTCGAGGTGACCGTAGCCCGGGATCTCCGTGTAGGTGACGTCCAGCTGGGGCTGCCGGTGGGCGAGGACGTCGTGGCAGAGCTTCTGGGAGTCCTGCCACAGGCCGTTCTCGCTGCCGGACAGCAACAGGACCGGGGTGTCGATGCGGGCCGCCGCGTCCAGGGCGTTCGGCGGCAGGGACCGGTAGCGCAGGTCGGTGTCGTGCCAGCGGACCACCGTGCGGGCCAGCTCGATGCGGCGCAGGTGCGGCAGGATCCACAGGGGCGCGGGACCGAGGAGTTCGGCGAGGCGGTCGTGGGTGGTCTCGGTGAGGTGCTCGTGGACGAAGAGCGAGGCGCCCGTGCCCCAGGCCGAGTTGTGCAGGATCTGGCAGGTCGGGTCGGGGCAGCTCGCCTTGCGGGAGGCCAGCGCGAACAGGGGGGTGTACTTCGACCACAGGCCGACCTTGCGGATGTCGACGGGTATGTGGTCGATGCGGGACTTCAGCAGTTCTCCCGCCAGGCTCATGCGCAGGGAGGTGCGCCCGGCGAGCTTCGGCGTGAGGAACACACCCTGGGACACGACACCGGCCAGGCCCGGCACCAGGCCGGCCGTCATGCTCAGCGAGAGGGTGAGCGAGCCGATGCAGTGGGCGACGACGAACAGGGGCCGGTCGCCGATGCGGGCACGGATGTGGGCGACGGCTTCGGGGATGTCGTACAGGGCGACGTCGTCGTAGGTGTACTTCTGGCCGGTCTCGTTGTACGGCAGCCGGCAGCTGCCTCGCCAGTCCAGCAGCCACGGCTCGTAGCCGTCGTCGAGGAGGACGTCGACGAGGTTGCGGGTCTCGGGCAGCAGGAACATGTCGGCGGAGGCGGTGTGGCCGTGCAGGAGCAGTACGGCCGGACGGTCGGCCTCACCGCTGTCGACTCGGGTCAGGCCGAGGCGCACCCCGTCGCCCGCGCGGAAGGGGATCTCCTCGACGCGCGTCGGGTCGAGGCGGTGGCGCAGCGGGCGCAGGGCCGTGGTGGTGCGGACCTTGCGGAGCGTGGGCCTGGTGCTGGTGCCGGTCACCTTGAAGATCATCGATTGTGCTCCGTGGGAGTCTGGGTGCGGCGCAGGTCGAGCAGGTCGGCGGCGGCCCGGGCGAAGGGGCCGAGCAGGCCGCGGCCCATCTCCAGGCCGAACCAGGCGAGCCAGGTCAGCTTGGCGGCCCGCTTCTCCTGACTGGTGAGGCGCGGGTCGACCTTGATGCCGTCGATCTGGTCGCGTACGTAGCTGTCGGCGGGGACGACGATCTCGCCCGCCAGGTGGGCGCTCTCGCCCTCCCGGCCGATCTCGACGCTCAGGGCGCGGGTCTGCCGCCACACGTCGCGGCGGGCGCGGGCGTACTTGCGGCCCTCCAGCCACCAGCGTCCGCCGTCGGTGTCGCGCAACTGGAGGCGGTAACGCAGGAGTTGGTGGCGCAGGCCGTGCTGCTGCGGGATGCCCTCTTCGGGACGTATCCAGACGTCGCCACGCTCCACGAGGAGCGGTTCGGGGTGTACGGCGGTGCAGTGGAGCTCGCCGCGCACGTCCACCCGGCGCTCGGTCACCAGTTGGTGCATGCTCGCGATGGAGAGGGTGAGCTCCGTCGAACAGGGGGTGGCGGGCGCGGACGTGCCGACGGGGCGTACGGCGCCCTCGGCGGTCTCCTTGAACCACAGGTAGGGCTGGTCGTCCTTGTGCGGCAGCCGGGCCAGGCCGTCGCCGGCGAGCCGCTCGAACGTCTTGAGCTGGGCCCGTGCGTCGTAGCGGGTGGCGGGTTCGAGTCCGAGCGCCTCGACGAGGGTGGCAGTGCGGTCCATGGTGGCGGCCGGGCCCGTGAGCGTCGCCTCGCACAGTTTGAGGGCGGTGGGGCTCTGCAACACGCGGGTCAGGAAGGTCAGTTCGGGCACGGGGGCGGCCTGGAGGCGGGCGAGGGTGTCCGTACGCCACTCCTCCCAGTCCTGGACGCGTACGTGCATGCCGCCGAGGGCCATGTCGCGTACGACGTCGTCGAGGGTGTTGGGCACGCCGGTCAGGTTGTAGTCATAGCCCCAGGCGTCGGGCTCGCAGACGGCGGCGACCGCGGCCCGGCTCACCCAGTCCACCGGGGCGGCGTTGAGGTGCCGGAAGGCCGGTACGGTCCGGAAGCGGGCGAAGGCCGAGAACAGGCCGCTGCTCAGGTCCTGCGGGTTGTAGGCGCCGGTCTTCGTGTGGCCGCCGATGCCGCCGGGGCGCAGGGCGGTGACGACCAGACCGTGGTCGCGGGCGCGGCGCAGGGCGACCTCGGCGGCCCACTTCGTCTGGTCGTAGCCCGCGACGAGGCGGTCGACATGGGCGAGCGGGTCGTCCTCCCCCATGGCGGTGATGCCGACCTCGTTGAAGACGGCGATGGAGGAGATGTGGTGCAGCGGCTTGGGGCGGCCGGTCGCGGCGAGTTCGGCCAGGGTCAGGGTGCCGAGGACGTTGCTCTGCCGCAGTGACTGGTAGCCGCGCAGGAAGTCCACGGCGGCGGCGACGCCCACGACGCTGTCCAGTTCCTGGGCGAGAGTGCCCCACACGTCGTCGGACAGGCCCAGGTGCGGGCGGCGGATGTCGCCGGGCAGCACGGTGATCCGGCGGCGCACCTCCGAGGACCAGGGCAGGCGGTAACTCTTCAGCGCCTCACCGAGCCGGACGACAGCCGCGTCCTCGTCGGCCGCGCGGACCAGGCAGTAGACGTGGGCTTCGCTGTGCCGCAGCAGGTCCAGCAGCATGTGACTGCCGAGGAATCCGGTCGCACCGGTCAGCAGGATCCGACGGGGCGGCAGCGGCTCGGGGGAACCGGTGAAGGGCAGACGGTCGACGAGGGCAAGGTCGGCGAGGATCTGGTCGAGGTCCTCGCGGCGGGCGGTGGTATGGGGTGATGCCGGGTCGGGCGTGGCCAGAGTGGTCGAGAGTGCGGGTGTGGGTGTTCGGTGGGTTGTCGCGGGCGTGGGCATGCGGAGCCCTGCCGCGGGGGCGGCCTTGAGCCAGCGCTGGGCGAGGCTGCGCGGGCGGGCATCCGCGAACACCTCGTCCAGGTCGATCTCCAGGCCCAGTCGGTCCTCCAGCTCCGCGACGAGTTCCACGGCATTCACGGAGCTGCCGCCGGCGTCGAAGAAGTCGGCGTCGGCAGAGAGGTGCCCGCCGGGGAGGTGACGCCCTGCGGCGGCGGCGATCAGCGCGGCCAGGCCATCGACGTCCGGGAGTGGGCCGGAGGCGGGCGTGGAGTGGGACGCGGCGGCGGGTGGCGGTTCTGCGCGCGGCGCGGGATCCGTGCCCGGCGCGGGATCCGTGCCCGGCGCGTGCACCTGACCGAGCGCGGGCACTTTGCCGGGCGAGGACGCAGTGCCCGGCGCGGACACCATGCCATGTGCGGGCACTATGCCGGGCACAGACTCAGTGCTGGGAGCGGCGGGCTCCATGCCGGGTGCGGGCTCAGTGCCGGGCACAGGCCCAATGCCGGGTGCGGGCGCAACGCTGAGTTCGGGGACATTGCCGGGCGCCGCCTGAACTCCGGGCGCGGCCTCGACGCCTGGCCCAGACGCAACGCCCGGCCTAGACGCAATGCTGGGTGCAAGCTCAACGCCGGGCGCGGGCGCAACCCTGGGCTCGGGGGCATTGCCGGGCGCCGCCTCAACTCCGGGCGTGGCCGCGACGCCCGGCCCGGACGCAACACCCGGTGCACGCTCAACGCCAGGCGCGGACACCTTGCCGGGCACAGACTCAGTGCTGGGCACAGGCCCCACGCCGGGCACGGGCGCAACCCTGGGCTCGGGGACATTGCCGGGCGCCGCCTCAACCCCGGGCGGGGCCTCGACGCCCGGCCCGGACGCAACACCCGGTGCACGCTCAACGCCAGGCGCGGACACCTTGCCGGGCACGGGCGCAACCCTGGGCTCGGGGACATTGCCGGGCGCCGCCTCAACTCCGGGCGTGGCCTCGACGCCCGGCCCGGACGCAACACTCAGCCCAGACGCAATGCCCCCGCGCTCAACGCCAGGCGCGGGGGAATTGCCAAGCGCGGCATCAACGCCGACCCCGGGCTCGATGCCGGGCGCAGGATCGACTCCCGTCACCGGACCACCCGTCGGCCCGGACTCCGTACCGGCATCCCGGCCCGCCGAGTCGGCCGCCCGCGCGTCCTCTGTCGCCCGCGCCACCTTCGCCAGCAGCTCGCTCACGCTGAGTCCCGTCCCGCCCCGCTCGATCGCCTCGGCGGTGGCCCGCTGTGCGGCATGTGCCGCCGCGGTCTCGTTCACCTCACGCATGAGTGCCCTTCATGATGTGCGCTGTCGTTTCCCACATGGCCATCGGTCCGGTCACCGCTGCCGCCACGACCGGAACCCCCGAAGCTGTTCCGGCGTGACCACGGTCTCCAGTCGCTCGTCGTCCTGGTCGCCACCACCCAGCGCGGCCACCAGACGCCGGGCCGGTACGTTGCGTGCGGTGCGTTCCGCCGTCAGCCGGATCTTGGTACAGCCGAGTTGTTCGGCGCGGTCGGCGAGCCACTGCAACAGGCGTTCTTCGACGCCCCGGCCGAGTGCGCGGCAGCTCATCAGCCAGGCCAGTACGTCGAGCCGGTCGCCGTCGGCCCGTACGGCGAGGAGGCCGATCTGGCCGTAGTCGCCGAACCGGTCCCGCGCGGCGGCCGTCCACACCTCGCCGTGTTCCCGCCACCGGGCGAGGTCGCCGCCGTCGGCGGACCGGGCACGGAGGGTGAACTGGTTGGTGCGGCGCACGAGTTGCTCGGCCCGCTGCGCGTCCGCCTCGGACAGGGCCCGGATGTCGACCTCCAACTCCAGCCGCGCGAGGAACTCTTCGAAGCCGGCCTGTTCGCGTACGGC
Source organism: Streptomyces sp. NBC_01352 (assembly GCF_036237295.1). Lineage (NCBI taxonomy): Bacteria > Bacillati > Actinomycetota > Actinomycetes > Kitasatosporales > Streptomycetaceae > Streptomyces > Streptomyces sp. NBC_01352. The sequence goes on along the minus strand of NZ_CP108354.1, from coordinate 10,475,488 downwards.
GTCCCGCTCCCGTTCCTGCTCGTAGAACCGGGCGCGCAGGGTGTCCTCGGCGGTCGTCGCGGCCGGGACGAGCGGCCACAACCGGCCGAGGAACTCCTCCAGTCGGTCCGCCGGCGGGCAGGTGAGCGACAGCACCTGCGGCAGTGCGGAGCGGACGCCGGCGATCTCCACTGGGTTGTCGTCGAGGAAGAGGAAGCTGTCGAGGCCGAGGCCGAGCGTGCGGGCCGCGTCCGCCAGGCGGCCCGACTTGGGTCCCCAGGTGGCGGAGAGCACGCTGAAGTGCTCGGCCTTCAGGAGGCTGTCGGGGCGGTCCAGGACGGCCCGTACGGTGTCCTCGTCGTTGTTGCTGACCAGCGCCAGCAGCGTGCCCGCCTCCCGCCACCGCAGCAGTCTGCGGGCGAGCAGGGCGCGCGGACCGGTGAGGTCGACCGCCTCGGGGCCGATCTCCCCGGCGACGCCGCCCCACAGGGTCTCGTCGCCGTCGACCGCGATCACCTTCGGCGCGGGGCGGCGGACCGCCCGTACGGCTTCGGCCAGGCGCAGGGCCACCGCCGCCTGGAAGTGCGGGGTGAACGGCAGGTGGGCCAGCCGTTCGGTCCGCTCGTCGAAGCGTTCGTCGACCTGGTGGTGGCGGGTCCAGTCGTCGGGGCCGAGCACCGCGATGCCGGGCAACTCGGCGAGTTCGGCGGCCACTTCGCGCTCCCAGCGGGTGAAGCGGTCCGTTGTGCGTGCGCACGGCAGGAAGCCGACCATCAGCGGCTTTCGGGTGCGCTCCGCCAGGGCCCGGAGCGCCGCGGGGTAGGCGGTGCGGAGCTCGGCGAGCAGTTCGTCGTCCACCGGACCGAACCGTTCGAAGTCCGCCGCCCGCAGCAGCACCGTGCCCACCGCCATGGCGGGATCGGCGAACGCGCCGGACGGATCCTGAAGGCTCGCGAGCACGTGGTGGTACGGGGCTTCCGCGACCGTCGGCCCGCCGTCCCGCGCGTCCTCGTCGACCGCCGCCTCGTACAGCGGCGGCAGGTTGCCGAGGGCGAAGGTGGCGGCGAGGGCGAGCGTGCCGTGCGCGACAACGGGCACCCTCGTCGTCCGCACCTGTGCCGTCGGCTCGTCGGCCGTCTCCTCCAGCAACCGCACCAACTCCTCCCCCAGCTCTGCCGTGCTCGCCGCGTCCAGGATGTCGAGGTTGTGGTCGAGCCGGACGCGGCCCGCGTCCGGGGTCAGGGTGATCATCAGGTCGAGGTCGGAGTAGCCGGTCCCGGCCGGCAGGACCTCGAGGTGGGTGAGACGGCCGGCGCCGGAGCGCACGTAGTTGAAGTACACCTCCACCAGCGGCGCGTTGGCCCGATGCAGGCCCTGCTTGGCAAGCGTCGCGAGCACGTCCGAGAACATCGCGCCCTTCGCGAGGATCTTCTCGAGGCGGCCGTCGGTGCGGCGCAGTACGTCCTCTATGCGTTCGTCGGCGCGGGCCTCGGCCGGGAACGGGACCGGGACGCCGTAGAAGCCCACCGCGTCGAACGCGTCGGCGTGGATACGGGTGTCCACGGGCACGGCGAGCACGAAGCGCTCGCGCTCCCGCAGCCTGGCCAGCAGGACGGTCAGGGTGCCCAGGCAGAACGCGGCGGGGGTGACGGCGAGTCGGCTCGCGGTCGCGGTCACGCGTTCCATGAGTCCGTCGGGGATCGTCACGGTCACGCTGCCGGCGCGGTACGACCGCGTCGCCGGACGGGGGTGGGCGAGCGTCAGGTCGAGCCGGGCACTGCCCTGGAACGCCTCGCGCCACTCGGCCGCGCCGGCGCCGGGCTCGCCGGTCTGCTGGGCCTTGATCAGCAGGTCGATGTCACGGTTGGTGACGGTGTCGCCCAGTGCGGTTCCGGACAGCTCGGCGTCGATCTCCCCGGCCACCAGCAGCAGCGACTGGAGGTCGCTCACGGCGTGGTGCGCGCCGAAGACCAGGGTCTGGCCCTGTGCACCGGCGTCGAGGAGTTCGAACCGCCACAGCGGCGGGGTCGTCAGGTCGAACGGTGGCTCCAGCAGGCGGCGCAGCCGGTCGGCGGCATCGGGAGTCCCGTCGGTGACGGTCGTCCAGCGCAGCACGGGCCGCGCCAACTCCCGCTCGACGAGCAGCTGTCGCCCGCCTTCCGCGCCGGTGACGATCGCGGTACGCAGTGCCGCGTGCCGTGCGGTGAGCCGGTCGAGGATGCCGGTGAGGACGTCTTGGCCGGTCGGCGTGGTGAGCCGTAGCGCGAGGCCGACCGCGTGGGCCGCGTCCGGCATGCCGGGCTGGGCGCTGCGCAGGAGTCGTACGACGTCACGGGTGGCGGGCCACAGTGCGGTCTCGGGTACCTCGGCGGCGGTCTCGGCCGGCTGGTCCTCGCGTTCCCCTTCGGGCAGCGCGGTGGCCAGGGCGCGGGCCAGGCCGCGGATGTCGGACGCCGAGAACACGGTGGCGGCCGGGAGTTCGGCGCCGAGTTCGCGGGCGAAGGCGTTGCGCAGGCGGACGAGCATGAGGGAGTCCAGGCCCAGTTCCTTCAGGGCCGTGGTCGCGGACACGTCCACGGCTCCGCCGGCGACCTGGCCGACCCGGGCCCGTACGTACGTTTCGAGCCGCTCGGCGCGTTCCTGGTCGGTGGTCGCCGCGAACACGCTCTTGACGAGGTCGTCGGAGCCGGCCGTGGGCGCCGGGGCGCCGACGAGGTCGGCGAGGATCGGGCGGGTGCGTGCCGCGTCCGGGTCAAGGGCCAGCAGCTCCCAGTCCAGGGCGAGGGGGGCGAGCTGGCGGCGCTCGGTGCCGAGCACCCGGTCGAACAACTCGCCGCCCTCCTGCGGGGAGAAGGCGACCAGACCGGACCGGCCGGTCTCGGCGGTCCGGGTGCCGGACGCGGCGACCATGCCGACGCCCGCCCAGGCGCCCCAGTCCAGGCTCAGCGCCCGGCGGCCGGTGCGGGACAGATGGTGGGCCCAGGCGTCGAGGAAGGCGTTGGCCGCCGAGTAGGGGCTCTGTCCGGCCGAGCCGAGGAGGCCGGCGGCCGAGGCGAACAGGACGAGGCTGTCGGCCTCCGGGACCAGTTCGGTGAGCAGGGCGGTGCCGAGGACCTTGGGGGCGAGGACGCGCAGGACGCGTTCGTCGGTCAGGTTGGTGACCGTGGCGTCGTCCAGCACACCCGCCGCGTGGACCACCCCGGCGATGGGCCCAGCCTCGTGTCGTACGGCGTCCAGGGCGGCCGTGAGGCTCTCACGGTCGGCGACGTCGGCGCGGGCGAGGTGCACGGTGATCCCGCGCTCCCCCAGTTCCGCGATCCAGTTCGCGGCGTCCTCGCCGGGCGTGCCGCGGCTCAGCAGGGCCAGTCGGCGGGCGCCCCGGCCCGCCAGTCGTTCGGCGACGACCCGGCCGAGGCCGCCCAGGCCGCCGGTGATCAGATACACGCCGTCCGGGGTGATCTCGCCGTGGCCGCCGTCGTCGGGGCGGGTGCGGGTCAGGCGCGGGACCAGGCGGCTGTCGCCGCGCAGGGCGACGAGGCGTTCGTCGTCGGCGTGCCGCAGCTGTGTCCACAGCGCGTCGACGCCGTCGGTGGGCGGCAGGTCGATCAGTGTGGTCGACAGTTCCGGGTGCTCCTGGGCCACGGCGAGGCCGAAGCCCCAGGCGAGCGCCTGCTCGGGGTGGGTGACCCGGGTGCTGTCACCGGCGGCCTGGCTGCCCCGTACGACCACGAACAGGCGGGGTGCGCGCCCCTGGGCCCGGTCGGCGAACGTCCGTACCAGGTGCAGGGTGTTCAGGCAGCACAGCCGGGCTGCCCGCTGTGCCGTGCCGGCGTCCTCGACGGGCGGGGCGTCGAGCGCCGACAGCTGGATCACGCGCTCGGGCGGTGCGTCGGCGAAGGCCTCGTCGAGGAGTCGGGTCAGCTGGCCCGGATCGGCCGGGTCGAGGACGTAGCGGCCCGGGCTCTCCATGGCGTACGCCGATCCGCTGCGGGCGATCACATGCGGCACGTCGGCCGAGCGCAGGCGCTCCCCGAGGGTGTCGGCCACGCCCGTCCCGTCGGCCAGGATCAGCCAACTGCCGCGGTTGGGCGGCTCCTCGGCGGCGGGGCGCGGCTGCCAGCGGGTTTCGAACAGTGCCCCGTCCAGGGGTGAGAGGGCGGCGAGTGCGAACTCCTCGGCCTCCAGCAGGAGTTGTTCGTCCTCGTCGTACAGACGCAGGTCGAGGGTGGCCGTGTCTCCGTCCAGGGAGCGCAGGGTGCAGGTCGCCCAGGCGGGTGCGGTGCCGCGTCCGGTGAAGCGGAGTCGGCCGACTCCGGCGGGTACGAACGCCCGGCCCTGGGGTGCGTCGCCGGGCAGGGCGGCCGTGTGGAACGCGGCGTCGAGGACGGCGGGGTGCAGCAGGTGGCCGTCGGCGGGCCTGCGGGTCAGCCTGCCGAGCGCCGCGTCGGCCGTGTGCCGGCCCTCCTCCAGGCCGCGGAAGGCGGGGCCGTAGTCGATGCCGAGGGCGGTGAGTCCGGCGTAGACGGCCGGGAGGTCGGACCGTTCCTCGCACCGCTCGCGCCACGCGGCGAGGTCCCCGCCCGTGGCCTCTTCCGGTGCGGTGACCGCGATCCGGCCGACCACGTGCCGCTCCCACGGTGTGCCGGTGGCCGCCGAGGCGATGGTGAAGTCCCGGAAGCCGTCCGCGGCCGGCTGGAGGACGAGTTGCAGCCGTACGGGCGTCTCCGCGTCCAGGCGCAGCGGCTGTACGAACCTGACGTCGGCCAGCCGCACTTCCCGCCCGTCCTGCACGGCGGTTGCGGCTTCCAGGGCCATGCCGAGGAAGGCCGCGCCCGGAAGCCAGACCTCGCCGGTGACCCGGTGGTCGGTCAGATAGGCGAAGCGGGGGTCGCGCAGGTCGACGTCGGTCTGGAAGAGGTGGCGGTCGGGTTCGTCGCTGGTCTCGACGTGGGTGCCGATCAGTGGCGAGCCGCTGCCGGTCGGGGCGGGTGCGAGCCAGTGGCGTTCGCGGGTGAAGGCGTACGTCGGCAGGTCGACGCGGCGCCCGGCCGGGAACAGCGCCGACCAGTCGGGGGCGTGCCCGGCGGTGTACAGCTCCCCCAGTCCGCGCAGGAGGGCGTCCTGGCCGCCGTCCCTGCGGCGCAGTGACCCGACGCCGACCGCTTCGACGCCTTCCTCGGCCGCCACGGCCTCGATCGACGCGCCGAGGGAGGGGTGCGGGCTCAGCTCGACGAAGTAGCGGTAGCCGTCGGCCAGCATCCGACGGACGGTGTCGGCGAAACGGACCGGCTCGCTGAGATTCGCGAACCAGTACCCGGCGTCCAGCCGCTCCCCGGGCACCGGCTCGGCCAGGACCGTCGAGTACAGCGGGGTCGGCGTCGCGGTTCCCCGGACGGCGGCGAGACGGCCGAGGAGTTCCTCGCGCAGCGGGTGCATCAAGGGGGTGTGCGAGGCGAACGGGGTCGACAGCCGGCGGGCGGGTATGTGCCGCTCCTCCAGGTGCCGGGCCAGGTCGGCGAGGGCTTCGGCGTCGCCGGAGACGGCTGTGGAGTGGGCGCTGTTGACCGCCGCGACGAACAACCGGCCGGCGTAGGGCGTGAGCAGTTCCTCGACCTGCGGGCGGGCCAGTTCCAGGGCCAGCATGCCGCCCCGGCCCGCCAGCGGTACGACGGCCTGAGCCCGCCCGGTCACTACGGTCACGGCGTCGTCCAGGGTGAGCGCGCCCGCGCTGTACGCGGCGGCGATCTCACCGAGGCTGTGCCCGGTCACCGCGTCCGGAGTGATGCCGAGCGAGCGCCAGGCGGCGGCCAGTGCCGCGTTGACGGCGAACAGCACCGGCTGGAGGATCTCCGTCCGGTCGAGGCCTGTGGTGTCCTGCGGGTCGCGCAGGACGTCGAGCACGGACCAGCCGGCGTGCCGGCCCACCGCCTCGTCGATCCGGGTCAGCTCGTCCCGGAACACCTCCGACTCGGCGAGCAACTGCTCACCCATACCGGGCCATTGACCGCCGTGCCCCGAGAAGACGAAGGCGACCTTGCCCGCGTGCTCCTCGCGGACCGGCGCGATCGGCGTCCGTCCCTCTGCCAACGCTTCGAGCCCCGCGAGGAGTTGGTCCCGGTCGCCCGCGACGAGTGCCGCGCGCCGCTCGAAGTGGCTGCGGTGCCGGGCCAGGGTGTGAGCGACGTCGGACAGGTCGGTGTTCTCGGTGAGGTGCGCGGCCAGCCGGGTGGCCTGTTGCCGTACGGCGGTGTCGTTGCGCCCGGACAGCACGAACAGCGGCTCGCCCAAGGCAGGTTGGGGCATGGACTCGACCTCGACGCGCGGGGCGGGGGCCTCCTCCACGATCACGTGCGCGTTGGTACCGCTGATCCCGAAGGCGCTCACCCCCGCCCGACGCGGCCGCTCGGCCGACGACGGCCACGGCACCGGCTCCTGGAGCAGGCGCAGCCCGCTGTCGTCCCAGTCCACGTGACGGCTGGGCAGGCCGGCGTGCAGGGTGCGCGGCAGCGTCTCGTGCCGCAGCGACTGCACCACCTTGATGAGTCCGGCGACGCCCGAAGCGGCCTGTGCGTGCCCGATGTTGGACTTCAGCGAGCCCAGGTACAGCGGGCGGTCCTGGGGGCGGGCGTCGCCGAAGACTTCGGCAAGGGCGTTCGCCTCGATGGGGTCACCGAGGGTGGTGCCGGTGCCGTGGGCCTCCACGTAGTCGATGTCGGCGGGCTCCAGCGCGGACAGATCAAGGGCGCGCCTGATCACCTGTGCCTGCGCGGGACCGTTCGGCGCGGACAGGCCCTGGCTGCGGCCGTCCTGGTTGACGGCGGTGCCGCGCAGCACGGCCAGCACCTCGTCGCCGTCCCGGCGGGCGTCAACGAGCCGCTTGAGTACGACCATCCCCGCACCCTCGGCCCAGATGGCACCGTCGGCCGCGTCGGCGAAGGAGCGGCAGCGGCCGGTCGGGGACAGTCCGCGCAGCCGGCTGAACTCGACGAAGGTCTGCGGTGTCACCATCAGGGTCACCCCGCCGGCGAGCGCGAGGTCGCACTCGCCCGCGCGCAGCGCCTGGGCCGCCAGGTGCACCGCGACGAGGGACGACGAGCAGGCGGTGTCGACGGTCAGCGCGGGACCGTTCAGGCCGAGCGTGTAGGCGAGCCGGCCGGAGGCGACGCTGAGGGCGGTGCCGGTGCCGACGTATCCGTCGAGCTGCTCGAGCCGGGAGCCGGACAGGTAGTCGCTGCCGAACATGCCGACGTACACGCCGGTGGTACTGCCCGCGAGCCGGGACGGCACGATGCCGGCGCGTTCCAGCGCCTCCCACGTCGTCTCCAGCAGGAGTCGCTGCTGGGGGTCCATGGCGGCGGCCTCCTTCGGGGTGATGCCGAAGAAGCCCGCGTCGAAGGACTCGATGTCGTCGAGGAACCCGCCTTCGCGGGCGTATGACTTGCCCATCGCCTCGGGATCCGGGTCGTACAGCGACTCGACGTCCCAGCGCCCGGCGGGGAACGGACCGACCGCGTCACGGCCCTGGGTGACGAGGTCCCACAGGTCCTCCGGGTCGCTCACGCCGCCGGGCAGGCGGCAGGCCATGGCGACCAGGGCGACGGGCTCGTCGGTCGCCGGTGTCGTCGCCGGGCGGATCGTCGGCCGGGCCGGGGCCGCGCGGGGGGTTGCCGCGAGGACGGTGGTCAGGAGGTGGTCGGCGAGGCGGGTCGGTGTGGGGTGGTCGAAGAGGAGGGTGGCGGGGAGTCTGGTGCCGAGGCGGGCGCTGATGCGGTTGCGCAGTTCGACCGCCGTCACCGAGTCCATGCCGAGGTCGCGCAGCGGCTGGTCGGGGCGTACGGCCTGCGCCGAGCGCATGCCGAGCGCGAGGGATGCCTCCTCGCGGACCAGGGCGAGGACACGGGCGGCTCGTTCCTCCTCGGGCAGTCGGGCGAGGCGGTCCGCGAGGCCCTGGCCGGTGTCACGACCGGTGCGGGGCGCGGGCAGCAGCGAACGCCAGAGGGCGGACGTCGGGCCGTCCGTCGTGGCCGCGTTCTTCCGCAGCCGCGGCAGGTCCAGGGCCCAGGCGACCAGGTGCGGGCTGCCGCGGCGCAGGGCGAGGTCGACGAGGTCGCGCCCCTGGTCCGCGGTGAGGGCGCGCTGGCCGAGGCGGGCCATGCGGTCGAGGTCCGCGTGCGCGGCGGCCAGTCCCTCGCCCGCCCACGCGCCGAACGACACCGAGACGCCGGGCAGGCCCAAGGCGCCGCGATGGTGGGCGAGTTGGTCGAGGAAGGCGTTGGCGGCCGCGTAGTTGGCCTGGCCCGGGTTGCCGAGGACACCGGCCGCCGAGGAGACCAGAAGGAAGAGGTCGAGCGGCAGGCCGGCGGTGAGGCGGTGCAGGTGGGCGGCGCCGTCGGCCTTGGGGCGCAGGACCTTGGCGAGGCGCTCGGGGGTCAGTTCGGCGACGATCCCGTCGGCCAGGACGCCGGCGCAGTGCACGACGCCGCGCAGGGGCAGCTCGTCACCGACGCCGGCGAGGAGGTCCGCCACCGCCGCTGCGTCGGCGATGTCGCACGCCGCCACCTCGATCTGGGCGCCGAGGGCGGTCAAGTCGGCGATGACGTCGGCGGTTCGGGCGTCCGCAGGCCCCTGACGAGACGTCAGCAGCAGACGGGCAACGCCTCGTTCGGCGAGCAGGCGGGCGATGTGGCGGCCAACGGCGCCCAGTCCGCCGGTGATCAGCACGGTGCCGTCGGTGGGGATCTCGTTCGGGATGCTCGCCGCGTCGACCGGACGGGCCCGCACCAGCCGGGGGGCGAGCAACGCGCCTTCTCGGACGGCGAGTTCGGGCTCGTCCGTGGACGCGACGGCGGACGTCAGGGCGGCGGCGGGATCCGACGCGTCGAGGTCCAGCAGGGTGAGACCGAGGTCGGGATGTTCGGCGCGGGCGCTGCGGGCCAGGCCCCAGAGCACCGACTGGGCGAGAGCGGGCACGGTGTCGCCGTCTCCGGCCGCGACCGCACCCCGGGTCACCCACACGGTCCGGGCCGGCGCCTCCTCGGCCGGCAGGGCGATCAGCGCCTGCAGTTCGGCGAGGGCGGTGGCCGCCAACTCCTGTGCGACAGCGGCGCTTTCCTCGTCCGCCGCCGGGCGCGGCCAGAACCGTACGCGGACGTCGGTGCCCGCGCCTGACGTCAGGAGGCCGCTCACGGCCTCGGCGACCTGCGGTTCGGCGCGGTCACCGACGACGGTCCCCACCGTGCCGGGCGTCTCGGCCGCCGGCACATCGACCGCCGTCCACGCCACCTCGTACAGATGCCGCCCGTTCTCCGAACCGCCTCGCAGGTCCGCGGGGCTCGCCGCGCGCAGTCGTACGGACTCCAGGCGGCCCGCGAGGAGACCGTCGGTGTCCCACAGGGTCACGTCCAGGGTCACGTCGGTGCCCGAGCCGCCGGTCCGCCGTACGGACGCGGTCAGGTCCGTGGCACCGCCGGGCGGCAGGACGCAGCGGCCGACCGCGACCGGGAGCAGGACCCGGTCCTCGGACGCGTCGAACGCGGCGGCGACGTGCAGCGCGGCGTCCAGGAGCGCCGGGTGCACCGGGTAGGGGTCGTCCGCTTCCCGGGCCACGGACGGCAGGGAGAGCCGGGCGAGGAGTTCGCCGTCGCCGGTGGCCACGGCCTGCCGTACGCCCTGGAAGGAGGGGCCGTAGCCCAGACCGAGGCCGGTCAGGCGTTCGTACGTCTGCTCGCTCCAGGCTTCTTCGGCGGTCTCCGGCCACACCGGTGGCTGCCCCGCCGTCGCGGCGGCCGGCTCCGCGGCCGACGCCGTGGCGTGCAGCGTCCACCCGACGGACTCGTCGCCGCGTGGGCGACTGTGCACGGTGATCTCCGGAACCGGACCGGCGGTGGTCACCTCGACGGACACCTCGACCGTGCCGACGGCGGGCAGGGTGAGGGGGGCGAGGAGGAGCAGGTCGGTGATGTCACCCGGGCGGGCCACCGCCAGCGCGGCGCGGCACAGTTCCATCAGGGTGGTGCCCGACACCACCGTGCGGCCGAACACGGTGTGGTCGGGCAGCCAGTCGGCGGTGGCCGTCGACCATTCGTTGCGGAACGTCCAGCGGGTCTCGTCCGGGGACTGGAGCTGGATGCCGAGCAGGGGGTGGGCCGCGCGGTCGAAGAAGCCGGGGCTCCCGGTGGCGGTCGCGGGCTCGGTCCAGTGGCGCTGCTGGTCCCAGGCGTACGTCGGCAGGTCCGCCGGGGCGGTGTCCGGCACCAGGCGGCGCCAGTCGATGTGCCGTCCGTGGACGTGGAGTTCGGCGGCGGCGCGGTCGAGGCAGGCCGGGCCGTCCTCGTCCCGGCGCAGCGAGCCGACGGCCGTGAGGTCGTGGTCGGTGTCCTCGGCGACCGTGCGCAGGGCCGTCAACAGGGCGGGGTGGGGGCTGAGTTCGACGAAGTGGCGGTACCCGTCGGCGGCCATGCGCTCGACGGTGGACGCGAAGCGGACGGGCTCGCGCAGGTTGGTGTACCAGTAGTCGGCCTCGAGTTCCCCGGTGACGGGTTCGCCGGTGACCGTGGAGTACCAGGCGACGGAGGTCGGGTAGGTGGTGACCCCGTCGAGTTCGTCGAGGATCGTCGTACGGACCGGCTCGACCTGGGCGCTGTGGGAGGCGTAGTCGACGTCGAGGCGGCGGGCGAACACCTGCTGCCGGTCGAGGTCGGCGAGCAGGGACTGCACGGAGTCCGTGTCACCGGCGATCACGGTCGACCGGCCGCTGTTGACGGCCGCGACCGAGATACGGCCGTCGTGCTCGGCGAGGCGTGCGGTCACTTCGGTGTGCGGGAGGGCGACGACGGCCATGGTGCCGGTGCCGGACAGGTCGGTCAGGGCCTGGCTGCGCAGCGCGACCACGGCCGCGGCGTCGTTGAGGCTGAGTGCCCCGGCGACGCAGGCCGCGGCGACCTCGCCCTGGCTGTGCCCGATCACCGCGTCGGGGCGTACGCCGCGGGCCCGCCACACGGCCGCCAGGGACACCATCACGGCGAAGAGGACCGGCTGGACGACGTCCACCCGGTCCAGGGAGGGGGCGCCCGCGTCGCCGCGCAGGACGGACGCGACCGACCAGGTGGTGAACGGGCGCAGCGCGGCGTCGCAGCGGTCGAGTTCGTCGGCGAAGACCGCGTCGCTGTCGAGCAGGTCGCGGGCCATCCCGGTCCACTGGGAGCCCTGGCCGGGGAAGACGAAGGCCACCTTCCCGTGCGGTCTGGCCTGTTGGGGGCCGACGATCTGATCCAGGTCGGGCTGCCCCTCGGCCAGCCGGCGCAGTGCGGTCAGCAGCGCGTCGCGGTCGCCCGCCTGCACGACGGCACGGTGCTCGAAGTGCGTGCGGTGGTGGGCCAGCGTGGCGGCCACGGACGACAGCGGCGCGTACGGCTCGTCTGCGAGGGCCCGGTGGAGCCGGTCGGCCTGCCCCTGAAGGGCGGGGAGAGTACGGGCGGAGAGCGGGAAGAGGCACGGCACGGGGCGGTCGTCGGCGCTCGGACGGACCGGGTCCTTCGAGGTCTCCTCGCTCGCCCGAACCGGCCACCGCTCCGGCTCCCCGCCCGCCCGGGCCGGATCCCGCGGCGCCTCCTCCAGCACCACGTGCGCGTTCGTGCCGCTGATGCCGAACGCGCTCACGCCGGCCCGCCGTATTCGCTCGTCGTCGCGGGGCCAGTCCCGGGCGGCGGTGAGCAGGGTCAGGCCGCTGTCGGGCCAGTCGACGTGTTCGGTGGGGGTGCCGGCGTGCAGGGACGCCGGGAGTCGCTCGTGGGCGAGGGACAGTACCGTCTTGATGACGCCGCCGATGCCCGCGGCGGCCTGGGTGTGGCCGAGGTTGGACTTCAGCGAGCCGATGCCGAGCGGCCGGTCGGCGGGGCGGCCGGGGCCGAACACGGCGGCCAGTGCCCGCCCCTCGATGGGGTCGCCGAGCGGGGTCCCGGTGCCGTGGGTCTCGACGTAGTCGAGGTCGTCGGGCCGGAGACCGGCCGCGTCGAGGGCGGCGCGCACCACCCTTTCCTGCGCGGGGCCGTTGGGGGCGCTCAGGCCCTGGCTGCGGCCGTCCTGGTTGATCGCCGAACCCTTGACGACCGCGAGGACCCGGTCCCCGTCGCGGCGGGCGTCGGCCAGCCGCTTGAGCAGGACCAGTCCGCAGCCCTCGGCCCACACCACGCCGTCCGCGCCGGCGGAGAAGGGCGCGCACCGCCCGGACGGCGACAGTCCGCGCAGCCGGCTGAACTCGACGTGCCCGCGCGGGGTCACCAGCAGCGTGACCCCGCCGGCCAGCGCCAGGTCGCACTCGCCGCCCGCCAGCGCCCGCGCCGCCAGATGGAGGGCGACGAGGGAAGAGGAACAGGCGGTGTCGACGGTGACCGCCGGGCCCTGGAGGCCGAGGGTGTAGGCGATGCGTCCCGAGGCCACGCTGGCGGCCGAGCCGGTGCCGACGTGCCCGTCGAGTTGGTCCAGCGGGGCCGAGGCGAGATAGCCGCTGTCGTAGAGGCCGACGTATACGCCCGTGGAGCTGCCGTTCAGTGTCTCCGGGACGATCCCGGCGCGCTCGATCGTCTCCCAGGCGGTCTGCAGCAGGAGCCGCTGCTGCGGGTCCATGGCGGCGGCCTCGCGCGGCGAGATGCCGAAGAAGGCGGCGTCGAAGCGGTCGATGCCGTTGAGGTAACCGCCGCGCAGGGAGTACGCCGTGCCGGTGGCCTCCGGGTCCGGGTCGTACAGGCCCTGGGTGTTCCAGCGGCCCGGCGGTACCTCGGTGACGACGTCCTGGCCGGCGGACAGCAGCCGCCACAGCGCCTCGGGGTCGTCGGCGCCGCCCGGGAAGCGGCAGGCCATGGAGACGATCGCGATGTCGTCGTCCGCTCGTACCGGAGTCACGGACGGAGACTCGGCGACGGCAGGAGCCGGGGCGTCACCGAACACGGCCTCGGCGAGTGCCGCGACGGTCGGGTGGTCGAAGACGAGGGCCGGATTGAGGGTCCGGCCCGTCCGCTCCGAGAGTTCCGCGGCCAGGGTCACCAACTGGCGGGAGCCCAGGCCGAATTCGGCGATCGGCCGGTGCGGGTCGACGGCCAGCGGGTCCAGCCCGGATGCCTCGGCCACGGCGGACACCAGCCACGCCCGCACCCCCTCGGGTGTGGTGACGGACTGCTTCGGGGACTCGTTCGCAGGCATCTGGGGAGGTGTCCTCGTGACGTCGGGCTCGGGCTGATTCCCGTACGGGCGAAAAGGGCGATACGGCCGGCGGGGCGGGCGTACGACGGAACACGCGGCCGGTGTACGGCCGCCTGGCCGCCGTCGGCGCCAAGGGGTGTGCGCCGACGGCGGGTGATCTCAGCGGGTGGCGAGCACGGCGAGGGTGCCGCCGAGGTGGGCCGCTCGGGAGGCGTGGCGCTGGATCTTGCCGCTGGACGTCTTGGGGATCGTGCCGGGGTGGACCAGGACCACGTCCCGCACGGGCACGCCGTGCGCCTCGCCGATCGCGCTGCGGATCAGGTCGGTGATCTTCTCCGCCTCGCCCGCGGCCTCGGGGGCCGCCTCGGCGACGAGGACGACCTGCTCGCCCTCCACTCCCCCGTCTCCCCCGTCGACGGAGAAGGCGGCGGTGCAGCCGGGGCGCAGGGCGGGGTGGGCCATCTCGGCGGACAGTTCGAGATCCTGCGGGTAGTGGTTGCGGCCGTCGATGACGATGAGGTCCTTGAGGCGGCCGGTGACGAACAGTTCGCCCTCGCGCACGAATCCGAGGTCGCCGGTGCGCAGGAAGCGGCCCGCGCGGCCGGCGAGGGTGGCGCGATAGGTCTCGCGGGTGGCGAGAGTGTTTCGCCAGTAGCCCTTGGCGACGCTCGCGCCGGCGACCCAGATCTCGCCGACCTCGCCCTCGGGGAGTTCCTCGTGACGTTCGGGGTCGGCGATCACCAGGGTCACGCCCGGGCCGGGCCGGCCGCAGCCGACCGCCGCCGCGTCCGCCTCGCCCGCGTGCGGTCCGGTGTCCGCGGCGGCGAGGAGAGCGGGCGGAGTGTCCACCCGGCCGCCGGTGACCATCACGGTGGACTCGGCCAGGCCGTAGCAGGGGTAGAAGGCCTCGCGGCGGAAGCCGGCCGGGGCGAAGGTATCGGTGAAGCGCCGCAGGGTGGCGGGCCGTACCGGTTCGGCGCCGTTGAAGGCGACCTTCCAGGACGTCAGGTCGAGTTCGTCGACGCGTTCCGGAGTGGCGTGCTTCAGACACAGCTCGTAGGCGAAGTTGGGGCCGCCGCTGGTGTGCGGGCGATACCGGCTGACGGCCTCCAGCCAGCGGTCGGGGCGCTGGAGGAAGTGCAGCGGGGAGAAGAGGGTGGCGGTGACGCCGAGGTAGAGCGTGTTCAGGACCGGGCCGATGAGGCCCATGTCGTGGTACATCGGCAGCCAGCTGACGATCAGTTCGCGGCCGTACTCCTCGATGGTGTCCGGGGTGTGGCCCATCCGTTCGGTGATGACCCGCTCGTTGTCGAGCAGGTTGCCGTGGGTGACGACCACGCCCTTGGGGGCGGAGGTGGAGCCGGAGGTGTACTGGAGGAAGGCGACCGAGTCGGCGGTGAGCTCGGGTTCGCGCCATGAGGCGGCCTGCTCGTCGGGGATGTCCTCGGTGGCCACACAGGTGAGGTCGGCCAGCTCGGGCAGCTGCTCGGCCATGCCGGTCAGGGCGGCGATCACCTCGCGGCCGCCCAGGATGACCTTGGCGTCCGCATCGGCTATCAGGCGTCTCATCCGGGTCAGCGCACGGTGGTTCTGCGCGCGGCCCTGCGGGGGCACGCCCGGAACGGCGACGACCCCGGCGGACAGGCAGCCCAGGTAGCCGGTGATGAACTCCAGGCCGGGCGGGTAGAGCAGCATGGCCCTGGACCCGGTCAGGCCGCGTTCCTGGAGCCAGGCGGCGACGGCCCGGGCACGTCCGGCCAGACGCCCGTAGGAGATGTCCTGGATCTCCCCGCCGCAGTCGCCCGTGACGAGGAAGCGGTACGCGGTCCGGTCGGGCTGGTGCGAGGCGTGCGTGGTCAGCAGGTCGACCAGGGAACGAGCCATATGTACGTGTCTCACCTGTCTGGATAGGTGGCGAGGAACTGGAGTTCGAGAGTCACGGCAAGGGTGGGCACGCAAGCCGCGGGCGGACCGGCCCCCTTGCCCGTCCGTCCCTCTCGACCGCTCGCCCGAGGTGTCGCGACACCACTTGCTACCGGCGAGTAACACGCTAGCAAGCCCTACGGCCCCGGCGGGCCGCCACAGTGTAAACCCTGTGCGTCAAACGGAATTTGAGAGCTCAACGACATGCCCGCTCATCATGGGACGGCTGCACGCAAAAGGCCCCGACACCGAGCATCTCGGTGTCCGGGCCTTGCGGGCCGGTTGCCGTCAGCCGCCGTCGAGTCGGGCGCGCAGAAGCCCCTTGCCCAGTTCGGCACCCTTGCGGCTGTCCGCCTGGGCCTTGCGGAACAGGTCGGCGACCTCGCTGTCCTTCTCGCGCTCGGCGTCCTGGATGTAGCTCTCCAGGCGCAACGCGTTGCTCAGGCACGCTTCCACATACCAGATCAGGTTGTAGTCCTTGTCCGGCGTACCGGTCACGCCGCCGGTCTCCGTGCTGCTGGTCATTCGGACCTCCTCCAGCGGTAGACGTTCCGGGACCGCCCGGGTACCCGCCCTCTGGCCGGGCACACCGCCCAGCAATTCCGACAGTTGCCACAGAAGCGAACAGAGTCCGGGCACTTTCGAAGCGATGTTTCCATCGACCGTGCGAGACCGGTCGATGACGGTGTGTACTGTGCTGCGGGTGCCTCGCGTGAGGGCTTCGTGCTCTCCGCTGCCCGGTTTCTCCCCACCCCCTCACGGATCTCTCCCGACTTTCCCTTGGAACCGATTCGATGATCGAATTACCGGACCTGGTGGCCGGCGGTCTCGCCGCCGGCACACTGTCCGCGCTCGTCCTCGGCGGCGGGTTGCTGCGATCTCGGCGCCAACAGGCCGCGCAACGTACGGAGATCACCGCGCTGCGCGCCCAACACGACGGCGTGGTACGGGTGTTCACGGCCGAGGTGGAGCACCTGGCGGCGCAGCGCGTACCCGCCGCCGCCCGCCGACTGGCCCATCCGCACGTGGTCGTCCCGGGCCCCCTGGATCCGCAGATCGCCGGGGCACCGCTCGGCCTCGCGCTGGAGAACGTGCTGAGCGGGCTGCGGGCCGAGCTGGCCGCGCAGCGCACCCGGATCGACGCGGCCGCGCAGGCCGGGATGCGCGGGGCCACCCGCGAGATCCAGGCCGCGCTGTACCGGCTCCAGGACGCGCTGCGCGGACTGCAACAGCGCTATGACGACCCCGAGTTGGCACAGACGCTGTTCCAACTGGACCACGAGAACGAGCAGTCGCTGCGGCGCGCGCAGGTCGCCGCGGTGGTGTGCGGGGCCTGGGTCGGACTCGCCCGCGAGGAGTCGCATCTGGTGGAGGCGGTGACGGGCGGCCAGGCCCGGCTGGCGGGCTACCACCGGGTCCGGGTGCACAACCATCTGGAACCGGGCACCGCGCTGGTCTCGCACGCCGTCGAACCGGTCGCGATCATCGTCGCGGAGCTCCTCGACAACGCGCTGCGGCACTCCGCGCCGGACACCGACGTCCTGGTCAATCTGGAGCACGTCCATCACGGCGTCTGCGTCACCGTCGACGACGCGGGCCTTGGCATGACCCAGGACGAACGGGCCCGTGCGCGGCGGCTGGTGGCCGGTTCCGAGCCGATCCTGCTCACCGACCTCGGCGATCCGCCGCGCATGGGGCTCGCCGCGATCGGCCAGCTCACCCGGCAGTTCGACCTGGGCGTGGACCTTTCCTCGCCGTCGCCCTACGGTGGGGTGCGCGCGGTGCTGAGGGTCGACAGTCACCTCCTGAGCCGCATCGACCCCGTCGAGCACCCGCCTGCGGCCAGCACACCGCGCTCGACCCGCAGGTCCGCACCGCAGGCACCGGTCGCCGTCTCCCACGGCCACGACGATGGCGAGCAGAGCCACGAGTACGGGGCCGAGCCGAGCGACGACGCCGCCACCGCCGTATCGGGCCATCAGGCATCGCAGGCCGACGCGGGCGGACTGCCGCGGCGGCGGCGCCGGACCCGCGGCGCAACCCCGGACGCACCCGCGCCGGAGCGGGCCGCAAGCCGCCCGGAGGAAGCCGCGGCCGCGCTCGGCGCACTGCAGTCCGGCACCGCCGCGGCCCGCGGGCACACCGAGGGCGTACCGGAGGAAACCGCCGTACCGGGGCATCAGACATCGCAGACCGACGCGGGCGGACTGCCGCAGCGGCGCCGCCGGACCCGCGGCGCAACCCCGGACGCACCCGCGCCGGACCAGCCGGCAAGCCGCCCGGAGGAAGCCGCGGCCGCGCTCGGCGCACTGCAGTCCGGCACCGCCGCGGCCCGCGGGCACACCGAGGGCGCGCGGATCGCCGTACGGGAGGAGACCGCCGTACCGGAAGCGACTGCGCACGACACCGAACAGGCCGACTACGGACAGACCGACTACGAAGGGGGAGCGGCTCGATGACCAGCCGCGATGCGGGCGACCAGGCGTGGGTGCTCGAACCGATCCTGCAGGTTCCGCATGTCGTCGCCGCCGTCCTGCTGACCAGGGACGGACTGGTGACGGGTTACACGGAGGCGCTGTCGCAGGCCTCGGCCGAGCGGGTCGCCGCGATCACGAGCACCGTGCAGGGCGCGTGCCGTGCCGCGGCCGCCGCGTTCGCCGACGCCGACCGGGCCGAGGTGCGGCAGGTCGTCGTCGAGTCGGACCACGGCTACGTCCTGATCGTGCCGACGGACCACGGCACCTGTGTGGCCGCCTACGGGGACGGCGAGGTGCGCCTCGACCTGCTCGCGCACCGCGTGCACTCGCAGGTGGCGCGGCTGGGCGAGAAGGCGATGGCCGCGGCGACCCGAGGGGCCGATGGCGGCACACCGGCATGACCGGCCGCCGGGCCGGCCGTCCCTTGGTTCCCGCGTATCTGTCGACGGGCGGCGTGGCCCGGACCGGCAGGCCGCAGCTGGAGCGGCTGTCGGTGCTCACCCGCAGCGGTGTGCCGGTGGCGACAGGGCTGTCCGCCGGTCTGCCCGCCGCCGCGCTCGCCCTGCTCGACGCCCTGGAGGACGGGTCGCTCACGGTCGTGGAGGCGGCGGCGCTGCTGCGGCTGCCGGTCTCGGCGGTCCGGGTCCTGGCCGCCGACCTGATCGACCAGGACCTGGTACTGGCCCGCCCGCCGATCCCGCCCGCCGAACGCTTCGACCCCGACCTGCTGAAGAGAGTGGCCGATGGCCTGCGCACCCTCAAGCACGACTAGCGGGATCCACCTGCCCGACACGGCTCGTGACCTGGTCAAGATCCTGGTCGCGGGCCCCTTCGGGGTGGGCAAGACGACACTCGTCGACTCGGTGTCCGAGATCCGTCCGCTGCACACCGAGGAGCCTCTCAGCGAGGCCTCCGCGCGGGTGGACGATCTTGACGGGGTACGGGACAAGTCGACGACGACCGTCGCCGTCGACTTCGGGCGGATCAGCCTGCCGGGCGGGATCGTGCTCTACCTTTTCGGCACGCCCGGCCAGGAGCGGTTCCGGTCGGTGTGGGACGACATCGCGTACGGGGCACTCGGCGCCCTCGTGCTGGTCGACAGCCGCCGGATCGACGCGTCGTTCGACGTGCTCGGGCTGGTGGAGGAGACCGGGCTGCCGCACGCGGTGGCCTTCAACGCCTTCCCCGACGCGCCGGGCCACTACACCGAGGCGCAGGTGCGCGCCGCCCTGGATCTGGAGCCGGGCACGCCGATCGTGACGTGCGACGCCAGGGACGCCAACTCCTCGATCGACGCGCTGCTCGCGCTGGTCCACCACCTGATCGACCGCCACCCCCCGGAGCACCGGTGACCACCTATCCGCCGCCCCAGCAGACCTTCTCCCGCTCGACGCCCGTGCGGCTGTGGGAGGACGGCTTCGCACTGGACCCGTACCGCTACTATGCCGCCCTGCGGGCCCAAGGCCCCGTCGGCTGGGCGGAGTTGTCGCCGGGCGTGCCGGCGTACGTCGTCACGGACCGGCGGGCCGCGCTGGATCTGCTGAACGACACGGACGCGTTCTCGCACGACCCGCGGCCCTGGGAGTCGACGGTCGCGGACGACTCGCCGGTGCTCGGCATGATGCGCTGGCGGCCCAACTCGCTGTTCGCGGACGGCGCCGCCCACCTGCGCTACCGCGGTGCGCTGATCGACACCTTCGAGCAGGTCGAGCCGCACGACCTGCGGGCGCGGGTGCACCGGGCGGTGCGTCTGCTGGTGAGCCGGATCGGACCGCGCGGCGAGGCGGATCTGGTGGGCGAGTTCGCGCGGCCGCTGATGGCGCTGGTGTTCAACAGCCTCTTCGGGCTGCCGGACAGTCGCAGCGACGGGCTCGACTCGGCGCTCGGCAAGATGATGGAGGGCGGCGCCGAAGCGGCCCGGGGCGAGGTGGAGTTCAGCAGGTACGTCCTTGGACTGATCGCCGCCAAGACGGAGCGGCGCGGCGACGACCTGCCGAGCCGGCTCCTGGACCATCCGGCCGGGCTGACCCCGGAGGAGGTCGCCTGGCAGGTGTTCCTGACGCTCGGCGCCGGGCACGAGCCGACCGCGAACCTGGTGTCCAACGCGCTGTCGCGGATCCTCGGCAACCCGCTCTACTACTCCACCCTCACCAGCGGTGCCCGGACCGTGACGGACGCCGTGGTCGAGGTGCTCCACCACGAGACACCGCTGGCGAACTACGGCATCCACTACGCCCGCCGTCCCGTGACCCTCCACGGGGTGTGGATCAGGGCGGCCGTCCCGGTCGTGATCTCCTACGGGGCGCTCGCCCACAGCGCCGAGCAGGAGGTCACCAGCGGCCGCCACCCCAAGGACGCCTCGCACCTGTCGTGGTCGGCCGGCCCGCACGCCTGCCCGGTCAAACAGCACACACTGCTCATCGCGACCGAGGCGATCGAACAGCTCACCCAGTGGCTGCCCGACCTCGAACCCGTCGTCCCCCGCGAGCGCCTCAGCTGGCGGCCCGGCCCGTTCCACCGCTCGCTCACCTCGCTGCCCGTCCGGTTCAGCCCCCGCTCCCCCGACCAGCCAGGAGCCCCGTCGTGACCGCGACCGACCGCATCGACCGCTTTGTCATCGACCCCTTCGGATCCGACATCGCCGGCGAGAGCGCCCGGCTGCGCGCCCTCGGCCCGATCGTGCCCGTGGAGCTGCCGGGCGGCATCCCCGCCTGGGCGCCCACCGGCTACGACGTCCTCAAGGGCCTCATCCTCGACCCGCGGGTCAGCAGGGATCCCCGCAAGCACTGGCGGCTGTGGCCCGAGGTCGACGAACACCCGTCCTGGGGCTGGGTCCTGGGCTGGGTGGGCGTGGTCAACATGCTCTCGACGTACGGCGCCGACCACGCCCGGCTGCGCAAGCTGGTCGCGCCGAGCTTCACGCACCGGCGCACCGAGGCGATGCGGCCGCGGGTGGAGGCGATCACCACGGAGCTGCTGGACGCGCTGGAGGCCGCCGACACCGACGTCGTCGACATCAAGGCGGGGCTCGCTCAGCCCCTTCCGATGCAGGTCATCTGCGAACTGTTCGGCGTGCCCGAGGAGTTGCGGGCGGACACCGGGCGGCTGATCGCGGCCATCATGGACACCTCCGACCCGAGCCCGGAGCACGCCGCGTTCGTGCAGCAGCAGATCGGCACGGTGCTGCCCGCGCTCATCGCGCACCGCAGCGAGCACCTCGGCGACGACCTGACGACGGAACTGATCCGGGTCCGGGACGAGGACGGCGACCGGCTCAGCGACGAGGAACTCCTGTACACGCTGCTGCTGGTCATCGGCGCCGGATTCGAGACGACGGTCAACCTCATCGGCAACGCGGTCGTCGCCCTGCTCCGGCGTCCCGAGCAGCTGGCGGCCGTACGGTCCGGGGAGATCGGCTGGGACGCGGTGGTCGACGAGACACTGCGGGTCCACCCCTCCATCGCCTCGCTGCCGCTGCGGTTCGCCGTCAGCGACCTCACCGTCGGCGACGTCACCGTTCCGGCCGGGGACGCGATCATCACGACGTACGCCGCCGCGGGCCTGGATCCCGCGCACTACGGGCCGGACGCGGACGCCTTCGACGCGGCGCGCGGGGCCGACGACCACCTGGCGTTCGGGATCGGCGTGCACCGGTGCATCGGCGCGCCGCTGGCCCGTACGGAAGCTCTGACCGCACTGCCGGCGCTGTTCGAGCGGTTCCCGGACCTGCGGCCGGCCGTGGACGCGGACGAGCTGCGGCAGGTTCCGTCGTTCATCGCGTTCGGCTGGCAGGAGATTCCGGTACGGCTGCACCGCTGACCGGAGGGTCAGTACGCCTGCGCGGAAGTGAGGCGCGGGAGCGCGACCGGTCCCCCGTTCCGGTCGGGCCCCCGCGGTGCCTAGAACTTACGTGTGAAACGGAACAGATGTGAATCGCGTCGATGCCCGCTGTGCCGTGCACAGGGCTCACCCGTGCACAGGTGAGTCCGGATGGCCCGGTTTCGCCCGGTCGAGGACGGGCGGTTCGAGGTCGCCCAGGACCAGGTGGGCCAGGACGACCTCGTAGAGATCACTGCCGGCGGCCAGCAGCCGGCGTTCGAGGACGGGTTCCGCGCTGCGGACGTGCTCGCGCACGGTCTGCGCGTGCATGCCGAGTGTCTGGGCGGCCCGTTCGGAGTTCCCGCCCGCCGCGATCCAGGTGCGCAGCGTCCGGCGCAGGTCCCGGGCGTCGGCGTCCAGCCGGCCGAGGAGGCCGTGCGCCCACGTGTGGACCGCGGTTCCGGCGAGAAGGTCGGCGAGCCGGGTGGGGGCGGTTTGCTCCGCACCCCGCGCGGCCGGGATCTCGGCCAGGCCGACCTGGGTGTTGAGGGCGAGGTGGGCGGCGGCGCGGACGGTCAGGTCGGAGAAGTCGGTGCCCAGCATGCCTTCGACGCGTTCCATCCGGGCGCGGACGGTGTTGCGGCTGACGCCGAGGACCTTCGCCGCGTTGACGGCGGTGAACTCCAGCCCGAGCCGCGTGGTGGCGAGGAGTTCGGCGCGGGTGTGGTGCGGCAGGGTGTCGAGCGGGCGCAGCACCTGGGCGGTCCAGTCGCGCAGGGCGCCGGGGTCCATCAGACGTTCGGGGTGGGTGCGTTCGGCGTAGACGGCCGCCTTGTCGGGCCGGAAGTGCGCGACGGCGAGGGCGCTGACGGCCTGCCCGTAGGCGGTGGCCGTGCGGGCCAGGCTCTGCCGGACGCTGCCGCCGAGGAAGACGCCGGGGTTGCGCCCGATGAGCGATCGCAGGGCCTCACCGACCGCGTCCCAGGGGGTCACGACGATCACGTGCCCGTCCATGGCGGGGCAGCGCACGACGAGGGCCTGCTCCTGGATCGCCGCGAGGCACTCCTCGGCGATGCGGTCGCGTTCCTCGGCGTCGCCCTCGAGGACGTAGACGCAGGCCGTGTCCGTGTCGAGCAGCCCCGGCCACAGGCCCGCGGCGACCCGGCGGGCGGACACCGTGTCCTCCACCATCAGCAGTTGCAGGATCGCCAGCCGCAGATCGGAGGTCGCCCGCTCCAGCCGGCGTCCGGCGACGGTCGACTCACGTGCCCGCAGCAGCAGTTCGACGACCTGCGCGGTGTGCGTCACGATGTCGGACGCCCGCCGGTCGAACGGCGACGCGCGCGCCACCGCGAGAACGCCGGCCGAGGACGGGGCCGGCCGCTCCACCCTGACCAGCCGCAGGTGCCGGCCCTCCCCCTCCCACGCGGCGGAGGCGATACGCCCGGCGACGATGTCCGCGACCAGGCCCGCGTCACGATCCGCGTCCAGGCGCACCGGGCTGCCGCCGAGGAGCACGCCGGCGCCGTCCTGGAGGGAGGCCTCGCCGCGCACGGCGTCGGCGAGCCACGCGACGACCCGGCGTACGTCGCGCCCGGTCGGCCGCAGCTGGTCGAGCAACTCCTGCGCCCATGCCGCGTCCGTGCCCGTCACCTCCGGGTGACGGAATCCGTCCTCTCGGCCAGCCACGTCGGCCCTCTCCTCGCCCCTCGCATCGCCCGGCATTTCGGTCGGGGACGTTACCTCACACCTGCCGGACCTCCGCCCGGGCGAGCGCTCGTCCCGTCACCCACGCGAACGTGCCGGTGGTCGCCGGGAGAGTCAAGGCCGCTCGCCGTGGCTGGATTCAGGTGAGCACCGAGCCCGTTCCCTGCGGGTCGAAGCCGGCGAGGGCCTCGTCGATGCGGGCGAGGGTGTCGGCGTGCAGGTCGACGCGGGCGGCGGAGAGGTTCTCGGCGATGTGGGCCGGGGTGCGGCTGCCGGGGATCGGCACCACGTGGTCGTCCTGGTGCAGCAGCCACGCCAGCGCCAACTGGCCCGGGGTCAGCCCCAGGTCGGCCGCGATGCCGCGCAGCGGGGCGTAACGGTCGTTGTTCGTCTTGAGGTTGGCCTCGTCGAAGCGCGGGATGTTGCGGCGGAAGTCGTCCTGGGCGAGGTTCTGCACGGTGCCGGCCAGGAAGCCGCCGCCCAGCGGGCTCCAGGCCACGATCCCGACGCCCAGTTCGCGGGCGGCCGCATGCAGTTCGGGCTCGACGGGCTGCCACATCGACCACTGGGTCTGCACCGCGGCGACCGGGTGGACCGCGTGGGCCCGGCGCAGCTGGTCGGCCGTGACGTTGGACAGGCCCAGGTGGCGCACCAGGCCGTCCTTCACGAGGTCCGCGACGGCGCCGACGGTGTCCTCCAGCGGGACCTGCGGGTCGGGGAAGTGCGGGTAGTACAGGTCGATCACGTCGGTGCCCAGGTTGCGCAGCGACTGCTCGGCGTACCCGCGTACGTAGCGGGGCTCGGCGTTCACGGCGAGCTCGCCGAAGGCGTACGACACCGGGAAGCGGTGGCCCTCGGCGCCCTCGGGGACGCGGAAGCCGAACTTGGTGGCGACGGCCACGCCGTCCCGGCGGCCCTTGAGGGCCTCGCCGACGACGCGTTCGTTGTGGCCGTCGGCGCCGTAGCCGTCGGAGGTGTCGATCAGGGTGGCGCCCTCGTCGAGTGCGGCGCGCAGTGCGGCGACGGCTCGCTCGTCGTCGATCTCGCCGTACATGCCGGGTGACAGCACCATCGCGCCGAAGCCGATCGCGGAGGTCTCGAGGTCGCCGAGGAAACGGCGGGGCAGGGTGGTCATCGGGTTGCTCCTGGTGTCCGGTCTCGTGCGATCTCTTGGATCGCTTGTGGTCTCGGTCTGTTGCGGTCTCGATGTCTTGCGGTCTCGATGTCTTGCGGTCTCTTATGGCCCCAGCCTGTCCCCGGTTCCCTGCCGTCGTCCAAGACCTAGCGCTATAACCGTTGGTTATGGACGTTCATCTGCGCGACCTTCGGTACTTCACGGTGCTCGCGGAGCATCTGCACTTCACCGTGGCGGCCCAGAAGCTCTTCATCTCACAGCCCGCGTTGTCGAAGCAGATCCGGGCGCTGGAGCGGCAGTTGGGTTTTCCGCTGCTGGAACGCAGGCCCCGCGAGGTCGTCCTGACGCCCCAGGGACAGGCTCTGCTGCCGAAGGCCCGGCAGCTGGTGGCGGCCTGGGACGAGGCCTGGCGGGAGGCGCGGGCCGCCGGTCCGACGTTCTCGCTCACCGTCGGCATGCAGACGGCCGTCGGCCGTGACCTGCAGCGCGAGGCGCTGGCCCGGTTCCGGGACCAGGGCTGGCGGATCTCCCTGCGGCTGGTCAGCTGGGAGGACCCGACCGCGGGGCTCCGCGACGGAGGGTCTGACGTCGCGTTCCTGTGGCTGCCGCTGCCCGCGCCCGGCCTCGTCTCGCGCACGCTGGTCCGCGAAGACCGCTGGGTCGCCCTGCCGGCCGGCCATCGGCTCGCCGCCCGGCCGACGGTGGACTTCGCCGACCTCACCGACGAACCCTTCCTGGCACTGCCCCGCTCGGCCGGACCGGTGCGGGACTTCTGGCTGGCCACCGACGCGCGCGAGGGCCTCGAGCCCCGGATCGGCACCGAGGTGACGTCTCCCGCCGACACCTTCGAGGCCGTCGCCTCCGGACTGGGCGTGGCCCTGCTGGCGGAGGGCAACGCCCGGCTCTACCCGCGCCCCGACGTGATCTGTCGCCCCGTGCGGGGCCTGGCACCGGCGGAGCTGGCCCTGGTGTGGCGCGCCGACGACGCCCGGCCCGAGGTGGCGGAGTTCGTGGCCGCGTTCACACCGCTCCCGTGACCGGCACACCATCCCGCCCACGCCATTCCCCGACCGGCACACCATGCCACCCACGCCCACCCCCGACCGCCACACCGTGCCGCACCCGGGCCTGCACGGCCCGCACCCCCGCACGGCATAAGCTCGACAGATGGCCAAGTACTTCGACGTGCACCCCGACAACCCGCAGCCGCGCACCATCTCCCAGGTCGCCGACAGCGTCCGCTCCGGCGCACTCATCGCGTATCCGACGGACTCCTGCTACGCACTGGGCTGCCGACTGGGCAGCCGCGACGGCATCGACCGGATCCGGACGATCCGCCGGCTGGACGACCGGCACCACTTCACTCTGGTGTGCCAGGACTTCGCGCAGCTCGGCCAGTTCGTACGGATCGACAACGACGTCTTCCGCGCGATCAAGGCGTCGACGCCCGGCAGCTACACCTTCATCCTCCCCGCGACGAAGGAGGTGCCACGCATGCTCCAGCATCCGAAGAAGAAGACGGTCGGCGTGCGCATCCCCGACCACGTCGTCACCCAGGCCCTGCTCACCGAGCTCGGCGAGCCGCTGCTGTCCAGCACGCTGCTGCTGCCCGACGAGGAGGAGCCGATGACACAGGGCTGGGAGATCAAGGACCGGCTGGACCACGTCCTGGACGCGGTGGTCGACTCCGGGGACTGCGGCACCGAACCGACGACGGTCATCGACTTCTCCAGCGGCGAGGCCGAGATCGTACGGAAGGGCGCGGGCGACACGTCACGGTTCGAGTAACGGGTTCCCCAAGGGGCGTTCACGGCGAGGTCAGGGGACCAGGGGTGCGGAAGGTGCCCCTGATCGGGCGTGTCACGATGCCCATGATCCGTTCGGTCGTCCGGACGGATCCGCCGGCCGACACTCCCGCAGAGAGGCAGCCCCAGCCATGACCGCCGTACAGGGAACCGCAGTCGACATCACCACCCACGACGGCACCGCCGACGCCTATCTGGCACATCCCGGTGACGGCCGCCCCCATCCGGCCGTGCTGCTCTACATGGACGCCTTCGGGCTGCGGCCGCAGCTGACGTCCATGGCCGACCGGCTGGCCGAGGCCGGCTACACGGTGCTGGTGCCCAACGTCTTCTACCGGGACGGGCGGGCGCCCGTGGCGGAGCTGCCGGAGTTCATCGACGAGGGGACGCGGCCGAAGCTCTTCGAACGGATCGTCCCGATCATGGCGGCGCTGACCCCGGAGCTGACGATGCGGGACGCGGACGCGTATCTGCGTCTGCTGGCCGACTCGCCCCTGGCCGCCGACGGCCCGATCGCCGTCACCGGCTACTGCATGGGCGCCCGGCTGGCTCTCCTCACCGCCGGCACCTACCCGGACCGGGTCGCCGCCGCGGCCGGCTTCCACGGCGGGCGGCTGGCGACCGACGCCCCGGACAGCCCGCATCTGGTGGCCGGCACCATCACCGCCGAGCTGTACTTCGGGCACGCCGACCAGGACCCGTCGCTGCCGGTCGAGCAGATGGAACGCCTGGAGGAAGCGCTCACCGCGGCCGGCGTCCGCCACACCTGCGAGGTCTACTCCGGCGCGCACCACGGTTTCACCCAGGCCGACACCGACACGTACGACCGCGCGGCCGACGAGCGGCACTGGGCGGCCCTGCTCGACCTCCTGAAGCGCGCCCTCTGACCGGTGGTCTCACGCGGGGTGTGAGTGCGTGGAGCGTGCCACACCGGGTGCCAAGAAGAGCCTGTGTGGCTGGAACTCACCCTTGCTTGACTCAAGTTCAACCCTGCCGAGCGTGAGTTGACTCCTTACCCAGGGTTACTCTCTGGAACCGCTTGCTTTACGAAGCAATTACCCGTAACCCTTCCCCCACAAGCCGTGACTCTGGGGGGAGTTGGCATATGGAAGGCACGGTCGACGGGTTCCGCTACGGGGTGGTCACACCTGTGGCGGCCTATGTGATGGCCTGCCTGGGAGGGGCTCTGGGGCTGCGCTGCACGGTCCGGTCCCTGCTCGACACGCAGTCGTGGAAGGCCGGCTGGCTGGCGCTGGGCGCGGCCGCGATCGGTTGCGGCATCTGGACGATGCACTTCATCGCCATGATCGGTTTCCAGGTCGAGGAGACCCGGATCCGCTACGACGTGAGCCTGACGGTGCTCAGTCTGGCCGTGGCGATCGTGGTGGTCGGCATCGGCGTGTTCATCGTGGGCTATCGGGGTGCGAGCCCGGTCGCGCTGTCCGCCGCGGGCGTCGTCACCGGACTCGGTGTCGCCGCCATGCACTACCTGGGCATGGCCGCGATGCACC
Source organism: Streptomyces sp. NBC_01352 (assembly GCF_036237295.1). Classification (NCBI taxonomy): domain Bacteria; kingdom Bacillati; phylum Actinomycetota; class Actinomycetes; order Kitasatosporales; family Streptomycetaceae; genus Streptomyces; species Streptomyces sp. NBC_01352. The sequence continues at coordinate 10,447,935 of NZ_CP108354.1, read as the reverse complement.
TGAACGGAGACGTGCGCTACGACCCGCTCGTCGTCGCGCTCTCGGTACTGATCGCGATCGTCGCCGCCACGGCGGCCCTGTGGGCGGCCGTCACGATCCGCGGCTTCCTGACGAGCCTCGGGGCCAGCCTGATCATGGGCGTGGCCGTGTCCGGGATGCACTACACGGGCATGGCCGCCGTGAGTGTCCACCTGCACGGCACGGGCAGCGGCACCTGGGCCGGCGACTCACCCCACTCGCTGCTCCTACCCATGCTGCTGGGGCCCGTCGTCTTCCTCGTACTGGCGGGTGTGGTGGTGATGTTCGACCCGCTGCTGGTCCTCGGCGACGGCGACTGGAGCCGGTCCGCACGGCTCGGGCGAGCCACGCCGCCCCCGCCCGCCGAACCGCCGCGCTCCGCCTTCGAGAGCACGGCCGGTGCCGTACCGGGACCGCGCAAGCCGTACGAGACTCCACCGCGCACCCGCCGCCGGTGAGCTGACCCAACTCCCGTCCGGTTCTAGATCGTTGTTACGGTGCACCGGTGTCTGATTCCTCACGTGATACCGCCGAAGGCGCCGGCTGGGGCTCCGCGGAACGCGGTGCGTACCAGCAACTCATGCCGCAGAAGGTCGAGAAGATCTCCTGGCTCGACCCGCGGATGCTCTGGGCCGCCCGCAACGGCGTCGTGGCCTCCTGGTTCGGGGACCCCACCGCCCGTACCCGCAACCGGTGGGTCGAGCAGCGGGCGGCGGCCGGCGCACCGGCCGACAAGGTGATCCAGCGAGACGACCCCGATCAGTTCTCCTTCATGGTCATCGGCGACACGGGCGAGGGCGACGATCCCCAGTACGCGGTCGTGCCCGGGTTCCTGAAGGTCGGTCAGGACACCCGGTTCGCGGTGGTCGCCAGTGACGTGATCTACCCGGTGGGCAGCGCGGACGACTACGGCACGAAGTTCTTCCGCCCGTACCAGGACTACCGGGCGCCCATATACGCGATACCGGGAAACCACGACTGGTACGAGGACCTCGGCGCCTTCATGCGGGTCTTCTGCGACGACGCCCCGCCCCTCGAACCGGAACCCAGGCCCCGCCCCCTCACCCGCGCCTGGCTGCGGTCCCTGCTGTGGCACCGGCCTCGCGCGAACGACGGCCAACGCCTCGACGAGGTACGGGCGTTGCGTTCCGCGGCCGCCCAGCAGGCCGTGCAGCCGGGCCCGTACTGGGCCGTCGACACCGGACCGGTGCGGATCATAGGCATCGACACGGGCCTGCTGGGCACCCTCGACGCCGAACAGGGCGCCTGGCTGCGCGAGGTATCCCAGGGCCCCCGCCCGAAGATCCTGATCACCGGGTCGCCCCTGTACGTGGACGGCGAGCACCACCCCTGCGCGATCGACGGCGGCGGCACCGTCGACGACATCGTCCGCGCCCCCGACCACCACTACGTGGCGGCGATAGGCGGCGACATCCACAACTACCAGCGCTACCCGGTGCAGGTGGACGGCCGCACCATCCAGTACGTCGTCGCGGGCGGCGGCGGCGCGTTCATGCACGCCACCCACACCATCCCCCACATCTCGGTCGCGAACGTCACCGAGAAGGACTTCCGCTGCTATCCGCTGCGCGGCGACTCCCTCGCCTTCTACAGCAGGCTGTACGGCCGTCGGCTGCGCCTGCGCCGCTTCTTCACCCTCACCGAGGCCGAGGCCACGGCCGTGATCGCCGAACGGCTCGGCATCACACCGACCCGTACCCCCGGCGAGCCCACGCGGATCACCCGGCGCACCCGTCTGGTGGCGAGCCTGCTGGGCGCGGGCGGCCGCCCCGACCGGACCTCGCGGTTCCGGCTCCCGGTCCGCAAGATCTACACGCAGCTGTTCTCGCCCAGCTCGGCCACGTACAGCCCGCCGTTCTTCAAGTGCTTCCTGCGCCTGGACGTCACCCCGGAGACGATCCGGCTGCGCTGCTACGCGGCCACCGGCAACCGCGCACAGGAGATCGATCCCCCGGTCGAGGACGAGATCACCATCCCGCTGACCTGATCGCGTTCGTACCTTCACCGCCTGCGACAATCCAGACCCGACCGCTGTACAACCGCTGGAGGAGCCCGTGCCGCCGACCTCTCGACCGCTGCGCAAGCTGGGCTTCCTGACCATCGGGCTGTTCGACGAGGAGGATCCGCGTCGCGGCCACGAGTCCACGCTGGAGATCATCGAGCTGGGCGAGCGGCTGGGCTTCGACAGCGCGTGGCTGCGCCACCGCCATCTGCAGTACGGCATCTCGTCGCCGGTGGCGGTCCTGGCGGCGGCCTCGCAGCGCACCCGCCGGATCGAGCTGGGCACCGCGGTCATCCCACTGGGCTGGGAGAACCCGCTGCGGCTGGCCGAGGACCTGGCGACCGTCGACCTGCTGTCCGGCGGCCGCCTCAACCCCGGGGTGAGCGTGGGCCCGCCCATGCACTACGACCAGGTCAAGGGCGCCCTGTACCCGGACACGGCGGAGGCCGAGGACTTCAGCTACGAGCGGGTGCGGCGGCTGCTGGGCTTCGTGCGCGGTGAGCCGGCCACCGACTTCAGCGGGATCGAGGGGTTCGAGGTGTTCAGTGACCGGGTGCAGCCGCACTCCCCCGGGCTGGGCCGCCGCCTCTGGTACGGCGGCGGCAGCCTGGGCTCGGCGAGGTGGGCCGGCGAGCACGGTATGAACTTCCTCGTCAGCAGCGTCGTCAAGGCCGAAGGGGCCGAAGGCCCACCGGACTTCGCCGAGATCCAGCTGTCCCACATCCGCGCCTTCCGCGCCGCCCACCCCGACGGCGAGGCCGCCCGCGTCTCCCAGGGCCTCGTCGTCATCCCCACCGACTCCGCCTCGCCCGAGCAGCGCGCCAAGTACGAGGAGTACGCGGCCAAGCGCACCCCTCGCACGGCGACGCCGCAGGGCCCGGCCCGTCTGATGTTCGCCCCGGACATCGTCGGCACGTCGGCCGAGATCGCCGAACGGCTGCACGCGCACGCCGCGTTCCGCGAGGTCGACGAGGTCGCGTTCGCGCTGCCGTTCACCTTCGAGCACGAGGACTACGTACAGATCCTCACCGACATGGCGACGAAGCTGGGCCCGGCGCTGGGGTGGCGATCCGGCGTCTGAGCGCGGTCACCAGCGCCCGGGCTCGGTGCCGGTGATCGGCTCGGACGGCTTGCCGTCCACCCCGACCGGGACGTCTCCGGTGAGCATCACCCGGTGCATGGTCCGCGGGAAGCCGAGGTGGGCGTTGTCACCGGGCGCGAGATGGATGGTGGCCCGGTTGTCCCAGAAGGCCACGCTGCCCGGCTCCCAGCGGAACCGGACCGTGTACTCGGGCCGGGTCGCCTGCTCCAGCAGCATCTCCAGGATCGCGGCGCTCTCGGCCCGGGAGAGGTCGGCGATCTGCTCGACGTAGTAGCCGTTGACGTACAGGATCCGCTCCCCCGTCTCCGGGTGAACGCGCACCAGGGGGTGCAGGGAGGCGATCTGATGGTCCAGCAGATGCCGGACGTACGCGTCCTCGCCCGGCCGCGGCTGGTAGCCCACGCCGAGCCGGTGCTCGGCGCGCAGCCCGTCGACGAACTCCCTTACCGGGCTTGAGAGTCCGGCGTAGGCGGCCGCCAGGTTGGACCAGGTGGTGTCGCCGCCGTACGGCGGGACCGTCTCCGCGCGCAGGATCGTCGCGGCCGGCGGGTCGACGCGGGCGCCGTGGTCGCAGTGCCAGCCGCGCAGCAGGGTGTGCCGCCGGCGCGTCAGCCATTCGTCGTGCTCCATGCCGAACCTGCCGCCCAGCTCCAGCCGGTCGGCGGTCGTCTCGATCTCCGGGAAGTCCGGCGGCGAGGCGCCGCCGCGCTTGCCCAGCACGACCGGTTCGCCGAAGCGGCGGGCGAACGCGATGTGCCCCGCGTGGTCGAGCCGCTGCCCGCGGAAGAACACCACCTTCCAGCGCAGCACCGCCGCCCGGATCTCGGCGACCACGGCCTCGTCGAGGCCGCCGGCCAGATCAACGCCGGTGATCTCGGCTCCGATGTGTCCGGCGACCGGTTTCACCTCGATCCCCTCGTGCGAGCGGTCCGCGGTGGCCCTGTCCGTCGTCATGCGTGCTCCGGTGGTCCGTCCCTGCCGGCCCGGGTCGGGCCGGTTCCAGGGAGATCGTGACAGCGTTCGGCGGGCCTGGCGACAGTGCCTCGTCCCGCCTGTACGACAGCCAGCACCGCGTCCGTCACGCCCGCGACGGAGCGCCCGGACGTGTCGATGTGCGCCAGGCCGTAGCCGTCGTCGCGCATCAGCTGCTGATAACGCCGGGTACGGGCCAGGAACTTGTCCACCAGGTACCGTTCCCGGTCCGTCCGCTCCGCGTAGCGCGCCGACTCGCGCAGCCGGTCGCCCAGGACCGCGTCGTCCACCGTGAGCCACACGGCCCGGGTGTGCGGGACGGTCATCCGGGTCACGCGGGTGGGCCACAGCGCGGAGCCTTCCAGGACCAGGCCGGGGCCGTCGCCGGTCGCGCGGCCGGTGATCAGTTCCTCGATGCGCGGCCAGAGGCGGGCGTAGTGGTCGAGGACCGAGCGGATCAGGTCGTCGACGTCGAGAGTCGCGTAGTGCTCGGCGACGTGCGGGGGCATCTCCCACTCCGCCGTGTGCCAGGGCCGCCCCGGATGCCGGGCCAACTTGTCCGTCGAGCGGCAGTCGAACCCGAGCCGCTCCGCCACCGCCCGGGCCACACTCGACTTCCCGGCGTGGGACGTCCCCCCGATCAGCACCACCCGCACCTCCCACATGCGCGACACCTCCCCGAGCCCCGTCCGTCCGGTTGATCATTGCTGACCCTGTCCCCAACCCTGGGTGTACGACACAGTCAAGGGAAGGTCCCGCAGTGATCAGCATCCCGACCCACACCCTCAACGACGGTACGACGATCCCCGCCCTCGGCCTCGGCACCTGGCCGATGGACGACACGCAGGCGGAGCAGGCGGTACGCGGCGCGCTCGAGGCCGGTTACCGCCTGGTCGACACGGCGACGAACTACCGCAACGAGACCGGCGTCGGCCGTGGCCTGGCCGGCAGCGGCGTGCCCCGGGAGGAGATCGTGGTGACGACCAAGCTCCCCGGACGCCATCACGGCTACGAGGAGACCCTCGCCTCCTTCGAGGAGTCCCGCACCCGCCTCGGCCTCGACCAGGTGGACCTGTACCTGATCCACTGGCCGCTCCCCCGCGTCGACAAGTACGTCGACTCCTGGAAGGCCATGATCAGGCTGCGCGAGGAGGGGCTCGTCCGCTCGATCGGCGTCTCCAACTTCACGGCAGAGCACATCGAACGGCTGGAGAAGGAGACCGGCGTCCTGCCCGCCGTCAACCAGATCGAGCTGCACCCCTTCCTCCCCCAGGACGAGCTGCGCTCCTTCCACGCCGGGAAGGGCGTCGTCACCGAGAGCTGGAGCCCGCTGGGCCGGGGCACGGCCCTGCTGGACGACCCCGCCGTCGTCGCGGTCGCCGAGGCCCACGGGGTGACGCCCGGGCAGGTCGTGCTGCGCTGGCACGTCCAGCTCGGCGCGATCCCCATCCCGAAGTCGGCGGACCCGGAGCGGCAGCGCCGCAACCTCGACGTCTTCGGCTTCGAACTGGACGCCGCCCAGATGGCGGCGATCGCCGACCGCACCCATCGGCGGATCGGCGGGGACCCTGAGACGCACGAGGAGTTCTGACTCGTCGGCGGGGTACTCGGAGGCCCGCGGGACAGGGCGGCCCGGTGGTGCGGGACGCCCGGGAAGGAGCCGACGGTGGGCGAGCGCGACCGGCTGCGGGACTACCACGGCAAACGGGACTTCGGCCGGACCGCCGAGCCGCGCGGGCGAGAGGCCTCGTCCGGCGAGGAACCCCGCTTCGTCGTGCAGATCCATGACGCCGGCACCCTGCACTTCGACTTCCGGCTCCAGGTGGACGACGTACTGAAGTCCTGGTCGGTCCCGAAGGGCCCCTCCCCCGACCCGAAGGACAAGCGGCTCGCCGTGCCCACCGAGGATCACCCGCTGGAGTACGAGGAGTTCGAGGGCGTGATCCCGCGGGGCGAGTACGGCGGCGGCACGGTCATCGTCTGGGACCACGGCACGTACGAGCCGCTGAGCCACGACCGGAAGGGCCGGCCCGTCGACTTCGGGGAGTCGCTGGAGCACGGGCACGCGACGTTCCGGCTGCACGGTGCGAAGCTGCACGGCACGTACGCCCTGACCCGGTTCCGGGGCGGCGACGACGAGTCCTGGCTGCTGGTGAAGAAGGCCGAGGGACGTGCCCAGGGGCACGGCACGCCGGATCCGCGCCGGGCCCGTTCCGTGCGCTCGGGCCGCACGCTCGCCCAGGTCGGCGCCGAGGACCGGGAGGACTGAGCCGCTCGCGAGACTCACTGCCTTTCGAGTGATCAGTGCCTTTCGCGTGCTCAGTCCGGAGTCAGTGTCTGCTCGGCCCAGATGGTCTTGCCGCTGCCGGTCTGCCGGCTGCCCCAGCGCTGGGTGAGCTGCGCGACCAGGAGCAGTCCGCGGCCCCCTTCGTCGAAGGCGTGGGCGCGGCGCAGGTGCGGGGAGGTGGAACTGGCGTCGGAGACCTCGCAGATGAGGGTGCGGTCGCGGATCAGCCGTAGCTGGATGGGCGGTTCACCGTAGCGGATCGCGTTGGTGACCAGTTCGCTGACGACGAGTTCGGTGACGAAGGCGGCCTCGTCCAGTCCCCACTCGGTGAGTTGCTCGGTGGCGGCCTGCCGGGTCGCGGCCACGTGGGCGGGGTCCGGCGTGACGTCCCAGGTGGCGACCTGGTCCGCGCCCAGCGCCCGGGTGCGGGCCAGCAGCAGGGCGACGTCGTCGCCGGGCTCCTCCGGGAGTACGGCCTTCAGCACGGTGTCGCACAGGGCGTCGAGGGTCTCGGTGCGGGCGGTCAGGGCGCGGCACAGTTCGTCGATGGCGTGGTCGATGTCGCGGTCCCGGTCCTCGATGAGCCCGTCGGTGTAGAGGGCGACGACCGAGCCTTCGGGCAGTTCCACTTCGCTGGCCTCGAAGGGCAGGCCGCCGACACCGAGCGGGGGACCCGCGGCCACGGGGATGAGCTGTGTCGTGCCGTCGGGCAGCACGAGGGCCGGCGGCGGGTGGCCGGCGGCGGCCATGGTGAGACGGCGGGAGACCGGGTCGTAGACGGCGTAGAGGCAGGTGGCCCCGAGTTCCGCGGCCTCCTCGTCGGTGTCGTCGGAGGCGAGGTGCGTGACCAGGTCGTCGAGGTGGGTGAGGAGTTCGTCGGGCGGCAGGTCGACGTCGGCGAGGGTGCGGACGGCGGTGCACAGGCGTCCCATGGTCGCCGAGGAGGGGATGCCGTGGCCGACGACGTCGCCGACGACCAGGGCGACCCGGCTGCCGGAGAGCGGGATCACGTCGAACCAGTCGCCGCCGAGGCCGGCGAGCGACCCGGAGGGCAGATAGCGGTGGGCCACCTCGACCGCGGCCTGACCGGGCAGGCCGCGGGGCAGCAGGCTGTGCTGGAGGGCCAGGGCGGTGGTGCGTTCGCGGGCGAAGCGGCGGGCGTTGTCGATGCAGACCGCGGCGCGGCTGGCGAGTTCCTCGGCGAGGACGGCGTCGTCGTCGCCGTAGTCGTCCACGTTGGCGATCCGGACGCCGACGGCGACGCCCAGCGTGGTGCCGCGAGCGCGCAGTGGCACCGCGATCACCGAGTGGACCCCTCTGCGATGGGGGCGTCCCGCGGGGGCACGCGCGTTGCGTTCGGCGACCCACCGCATGAAGTCCGGTTCGCCCGCCTGGCTGAGGACCGCCCGCCCCTGTCGCAGCGCCCGCGCGGGCGGCGAGTACGCGGGATAGACGTCCGCCCCGCCCAGGCGTACGGCGGCCTCCGGTGTGCCCTCGGTGGCGGAGCCGTGCGCGATGCGGCGCAGGACGAGGTCGCCGGTGAGCAGCGTGGGCGGTTCCTCCGCCCCGAGGACCCATTCCAGGAGATCCACGCTGGCGAAGTCGGCGTAGCGCGGGACGAGGAGTTCCACCAGTTCCTCGGCGGTACGCACCACGTCCAGGGTGGTGCCGATGGCGGCCGACGCCTCGTTCAGCAGCGCGAGGCGCTGCCGGGCCCAGTACTGGTCACTGCTGTCCAGCGCCGCCAGGGCGACTCCGGTCACCTCGCCCGAGGCGTCCCGCACGGGCCACATCTCGATGCTCCAGGCGTGCTCCCGGTTCAGGGCGGGCGCGCCGGTGAAGCTCTCGTAGTGGACCGGCCGGCCCGTCTCGGCGACCTGGCGCAGATTGCTGTGGAAGCCCCGGCTGTGCTCGGCGTCCTCCACGGTCTCCGGGAAGGGTCTGCCGAGCAGAACCTCCTCCGGCACGCCCATCACCCGGCAGGCCGTGTCATTGAGGCGCAGATAGTGCTGCCGGGTGTCGAAGACCGACATGGACACGGACGCCTGCTGGAAGGCCTGCCCGGCGAGCGTCGTCTCGCCGGGCGGGGCGGCGGTGATCACGTAACCGTTCGCAGTGCCGTCGCCGCCGAGCACGGGGTGTGCCGTCAGGTGGAGCGGGACGGGGGAACCGTCCCGGTGTCTCAGTACGACGGTGCCGGTCAGGGCCGCCACGGCCCGGTCCGGAAGGTCCTCGGCGAGCAGCTCCCGTGCCGCGCGTCCCACGATCTCCTCGGCCGGGTATCCCGTCAGGCGTCGGGCACCGTCGCTCCACCCCGTCACGATGCCTCGGGCATCGGTGGTCGCCGCAGCGGAGGCGTGCTCCATATCGTCCAGGATGGTCCCTTTGTGGCACCGCATCAACCGTGGTGCGGCCTTTGGGGTCCCGTCCGGGCGGCCTTCGGGGTCCCGTCCGTCAGGCGCGGTGGGCGCGAAGTGCGTCGAGGGCCCGGTCGGCGTGGGTGTTCATCCGCAGTTCGCTGCGGACGACCTCCAGGAGCGTCCGGTCCTCGGCTATGACGAAGGTGATCCGCTTGGTGGGTGCGAGGGAGAAGCCCCGCTTCACGCCGAACAGCTCCCGGACCGTCCCCTCGGGGTCGGACAGCAGGGGCATGCCGAGGTTGTGCTGTCCGGCGAACTCCTGCTGGCGTTCGACGGCGTCGCCGCTTATGCCGACGGGCCGGGCGCCGACGGCGGCGAACTCGGCGGCCAGGTCGCGGAAGTGGCAGGCCTCCGCGGTGCAGCCGGGGGTGAGGGCGGCGGGGTAGAAGAACAGCACGACGGGACCGTCGGCGAGCAGGTCGGTCAGGCTGCGCGGCGTGCCGGTCTCGTCCGGCAGCGTGAAGTCCTCGATCTTGTCGCCGATCTCCAAACGCTTGCTCATGACCGGGCCTCCGCGCTCTGCGCGACGCTGCGGGCCCACAGGACGAGGGGCACCTGGAGCGGCAGCCGTCCGATGGCGGCGGCCTTCAAGGGGGCGGGGCGGTGTCGCCAGTCCACGGCCATCTTGATGTTGGCGGGGAACACGCCGACGAAGAACGCGGCGGTGGCCCGTGCGGCGGCCCGCCGGGTGCGCGGTGCGGCGATCCCGGCGGCCAGCGCCAGTTCGGCGACTCCGCTGGCGTACGTCCAGGTCCGGGGCGTGCCCGGCAGGCTGCTCGGAACGGTCGCGTCGAACGAGCGCGGCGCGGCGAAGTGGGCGACACCCGCGGCGGCCAACAGGCCGGCGAGTAGCAGGGGCGAGCGTTCGGACCGTGACACGGTTTCTCCTCTGGTGACCTGCCGCGCGATATTACTGGACGGTAGAGCTGTGTGGGTCCGCCGCCCCCTGCTGTCTCCTCAAGGGCGACTCTCTTCGAGGGCGCGCCGGGATGGTCGCGCGCATCGCCGCGCCTTCGGACGGGGTGTCCTCCGGGACGGCGGCGATGCGGGGACGGGCGTGCTCAGGCGGTGCCGGCCGGTGCCGTGGGTTGCTGCTCGGCTTCGTCGTCGACGGCGTGCGACAGGAAGTCGTCGACCATGCGGTGGAAGAGCGTGGCGAGCTCGCGCAGATCCTCGGGCGCCCAGTCGGACAGCGCCAGCTGCATGCCGCGGGCGCCGGCCTCGCGGATGCGGTCGATGGCCTGCTGGCCGGTCTCCGTGAGCTGGATGCGCTGGGCGCGGCGGTCGTCGGGGTCGGGTACGCGGGTGACGTACCCGGACTTCTGCAGTTGCTGCACGGTACGGGTGACGTGGGAGGCTTCCACGCCCAGCCGGGCGGCGAGCTCCCCGGGCCGCAGCGGCTCGGAGTCGGCGACCTGTCGCAGCAGGGCCACGGCAGCGCGGTCCAGGGGGACTTCGGCCAGGGCCATCAGCCGGTCGTGCTGCCGGGCACGGGTGCTCAGATAGGTGATGCGGGTGAGCGCCCGCTCGATCTCGATGACTTCCGGGGACGCTGGGACGTCGGGGAGCGGTGATGTGGACATGGGCTCCACTTTACCATCTTGTTGCGTAACTCAAGTAATTTACTGCCTGAGTTTCGGATGAGTACGGCACCTGTACTACGTCTCACGGCTTGCGGCCGACACCGCCGAAGTCGTCGACCTCAGGGATGTCGGTTCCGGCGGCCGGTCCCGGGCGCCAGCGGGTGACCGAGACCACACCCGGTTCGAGCAGCTCCAGACCGTCGAAGAAACGGGCCAGCTGCTCCGGGCCGCGGTTGATCCGCGGGTTGTCCCCCGCCTCGTTCCACTGCTCGATCATGGTGCGCATCGCCTCCGGATCGATGACCTCGGTGTCGTCGCAGAGCACGAGGTGGCTCCCGGACGGCAGTGCGTCCACCAGGCGGCCCACGAGGTCGTACGCGGCGTCGTCGACGATGTGGGCCGTGATCCCCAGCAGCACGAGCGCGATCGGCTCGGCGAAGTCCAGCGTCTCGGCAGCCCGCCGCAGGATCGCTTCCGGGTCCCGGAGGTCGGCGTCGATGTAGGCCGTCGCGCCCTCGGGCGCGCTGGTGAGCAGGGCCTCGGCGTGGGCCAGCACGATGGGGTCGTTGTCGACGTAGACGATCCGCGTCTCGGGGGCGATCCGCTGGGCCACCTCATGGGTGTTGTCGGCGGTGGGCAGTCCGGTGCCGACGTCCAGGAACTGGCGTATGCCGGCCTCGCGGACGAGGTGCTCCACCGTGCGCACCAGGAACGCCCGCTGGGCCCGGGCGATGTCGAGGATCTGCGGATTGGCCGCGACGATCTGGTCGCCGACCTGCCGGTCAATCTCGTAGCAGTCCTTGCCGCCCAGCCAGTAGTTCCAGATCCGGGCGGAGTGCGGCACGCTGCTGTCGATGAGCGGGACGTCAAGTGGCATGGAAACTCCCCGAGTTGATCTGGCGTGCTGCCACCCCACCGCCTGGGGGGCGGGTCCGTCAAGCGCCGGAGGGACACCGCCCACGAGACGTTCCCTACACCCGGTCCGCCCTGCTGCCGCCCGCAGCAGCCACGCCAGATACGCGCCGCCGCCCACGCCCGTGACCACGCCGACCGGCAGCAGGGCGGAGCCGGTGACGCGCTGGGTGAACAGATCCTCCCGACCGGAGTCGGTGGACGGCACCGCCCACGTCGTCGACAAGTCCGGCGCCGGCGCGGCCGGCGAGGACCAGGTGACGCGGGTCCGTATCGGCCGCTGACCGGGGTGGGATGCCGGCGGCCCGCCGGTCGCCGGCATCCCCTGAGGCCCTCAGTGCCGACGTACCCAGGCGCTCTGTCCCCCGTCGACCACCAGGTCGGTGCCCGTGACGTACCGCGCCTCCGGCCCGGCGAGGAACGCCACCACGTCGGCGATCTCCGCGGGTGTCGCGGCGCGGCCGGCACCGCAGTCGTCGAGCATCTTCCGCAGGTGCTCCCCGTACACCGAGTCGGCCTCGGCCGTCGTCATCGCCGTGACGACGGCGCCGGGGCTGACCGAGTTCACCCGGGCGCCGCGCAGGTTCCAGGCGAGCGCGGCGGCCTGGACCCGTACCTGGACGGCCCGGTTGGAGACGATGTACGCGGGTACGGCGTCGTCCCCGGCCGCGGCGACGACGTCCAGGTCGAGGAGCTCCTCGGCCGGCGTCGTCGCCAGGGCGGACTCGTCCTCCTCGGACAGGGTGGCGTAGTGGCCGGCGACGCCCGCGATGCACACCAAGGACGTGCCCCGCGTGGCGACGGCCTCGAAGCAGTCGATCACATGGGCGGTGCCGACCATGTTGACCTCGAAGTTGGTCCGCGCGGAGGCGATCGCGGCGCAGACGCCCGCGGTGTGCACGACGGCCGCCAGCGGCCCTTCACCGGCGGCGGTCTCGGCGAGCTTCCGTACCGACGCGCGGTCGCACACGTCGATCACCACGCCCTGCGCCTCGTACCCTTCGGCGCGCAGGGTGGCGACGGTCCAGTCCAGTTGGCCGCGCGAGGCGTCGGCGAGGAAGAGGGTGCGGCCGCTGCCGAGCCGGCGCGCGACCGCCGTTCCGATCCCTCCGGCCCCGGTGACGACCACCACCTCGCGGCGTACGTCGTAGGGAAGACCCACCATGGGACAACCTCCTTGTTGTCAGGCCCCGGTCGCCGGGACCTCCGTGCGCACGGTCTCGCTCCAGGCCGCGCCCGCGGCGATCGCCTGCCGCCACAGCCGGATCGCCTTGGGCGGCATGCCGACCGCGAGGGCGCCGCTCACCCGGTCCCCGGTGCGGTACACCGCGACGAACCGGCGCTCGGCCAGGTCTCCGTCCACCACGGCCACCTCGTCGTGGCCCCGCAGGAAGCCGTACGCCTGGACCTTCATGTCGTACTGGTCGGACCAGAAGTACGGCACCGGCGCGAACGGCTTGCGTGCCTCGGGGTGGAGGAGGTTGCGGGCGGCGGCCATGCCCTGTTCGGCGGCGTTGGTGCGGTGCTCGATCCGCATCGAGGTGCCGAACAGCGGGTTGTACCAGCGGGCGACGTCACCGGCCGCGTACACGTTGCGCGCGGCCTCGCAGAACTCGTCGCACACCACGCCGTCGCCCACGGCCAGTCCGCTGCCGTCGAGCCACTCGGTGTTGGGCAGCGAACCGACGGCGACGAGCACCTCGTCGGCGTCGATCGCCTCGCCGTCCGCGAGCCGTACGCCGTCCTCGGTCACCTCGGTGACGGTGACACCGCAGCGCAGGTCCACGCCCCGGTCCACGTGGGCCCGGGACAGCACCCGGCCGACCTCCGTGCCGACGGCGTGGGCCAGCGGCACGGGGGCGGGTTCGAGGAGGGTGACGTGGGCGCCCAGGCGCCAGGCCACGGCGGCGGCCTCCGCGCCGAGGAAACCGGCACCCACGACGACCAGACGCCGCCCCGGCGTGAGCCGTTCCCGCAGCATCAGGGCGTCGTCGAGGGTGCGCAGCACGTGCGCGCCCTCACCGGGCAGCCGGCGCGGCCGGACGCCGGTGGCCACGATCAGTCCGTCGTACGGCACGTCACTGCCGTCGGCCAACCGCACCGTCCGGTCGGAGAGTTCGAGGCCGGTCGCGGCCACACCCAGCCGCAGGTCGAGGCCGAGCCCGGCCAGGTCGTCCGGGGTGCGCAGGGCCAGCCGGTCCGGCTCCCACTCCGCGGCCAGCAGTTGCTTGGACAGCGGCGGGCGGTCGTACGGCGTCCACGGTTCGTCGCCGACGAGGGTGAGCGTGCCGTCGTAGCCCTCGCGGCGCAGCGTCTCGACCGCCGCGAGCCCGGCGGCCGAGGCACCGACGACGACGATCCGCCTCACTGCTCGACCAGTCGGATGGCGGCGGCCGGACAGATCGCCACGGCCTCGCGCACGTCGTCGAGGGAGTCCGCCGCGGGTTTCTCCTCCAGCAGGAAGGCGATGCCGTCCTCGTCCCGCTGGTCGAAGACCTCAGGGGCGGCCATCACGCACTGCCCCGACGCGACGCACTTGGGCTCGTCCAGTTCCACTCGCATGATCGGTACCTCGTTCGTTTTTTCTGTGGGGGGTGACGGTCGACGGTGGTTTCACCAGGTGACGGGCAATTCGTAGACGCCGTAGACCGAGCCGTCGTGCTTGAAGGGCAGTCCGTCGACCTCGGCCGCCAGGCGCAGGGTCGGGATGCGGCGGTAGAGGGTGCTGTAGACGACCTGGAGCTCCATGCGGGCCAGCGGCTGGCCGAGGCACTGGTGGACGCCGAAGCCGAAGGCGACGTGACGGCGGGCGTCGCGGGTGATGTCCAGCCGGTCCGGGTCGGCGAAGGCCTCCGGGTCGCGGTTGGCGATGTCGTTGGGCATGATGACGCCCTCGCCGGCCCGGATCACCTGTCCGGCGAGCTCGATGTCCTCAAGGACCGCCCGACGCCGTCCGCCGTGCACGATGCTCAGGTAGCGCAGCAGTTCCTCCACCGCCGACGCGACGAGCTTGGGGTCGTCGGTGTCGCGCAACAGGGCGAACTGGTCCGGGTGTTCGAGGAGCGCGAGCGTGCCGAGGGCGATCATGTTGGCGGTGGTCTCGTGACCGGCCAGAAGCAGCAGCACACCCATCTGGGCGACGTCCTGCCGGGACAGCTCACCCGACTCGACCCTCCCCACGAGCCCGGAGAGCAGGTCGTCACCGGGATCGGCCACCTTCTCGCCCATCAGCTCGTCCAGGTAGCCGAGCAGCCTCCCGTGGGCGGCCATCCGGTCCTCCATGGCCGCGTCCCGCGTGATGAGGGTCTTGCTGTTCTCCTGGAAGAAGTCGTGGTCCGCGTACGGCACTCCGAGCAGCCGGCAGATGACCAGCGAGGGCACCGGCAGGGCGAACGCCTGCACCAGGTCGACGGGGCCGCCGACGGTGAGCATGTCGTCGATGAGGTCGTCCACGATCTTCTGCACGCCGGGCCGCAGCGCCTCGACCCGTTTCACCGCGAACGGGGCCGTCACCATGCGGCGCAGGCGGGCGTGCTCCGGGTCGTCCATGAGGATGAAGCTGATGTTGTTCTTGCCGTTGCTGGGGGCCTGGAGCGGATATCCGGCACTGGTGATGTCGGCGCTGACCCGGGGGTCGAGGAGCAGGGCGCGCTGGTCCTCGTAGCGGGTGACCAGCCAGGGCGTGCTGCCGTCCCAGAGACGGACCTTGACGAGCCGGCCCTCGTCCTGCTGGGCCTGGAGGGCCGGGGGCGGGTCGAAGGGGCAGCCCGCCGCCCTCTCCATCGGGAACTCGGGGACGGGTGCGGCCGTTTCGGGCGCGGGGCCGGTCAGGGTGTCGGCCATGGCTCTCCTCGGTGTGGGGGTGCTCCGTTCGACGGGCGGAGCGCCGGGGTGAAGTGGTCGAGGGCATCGATGAGCACATGCAAACAGAGGGGGCTGACGCCTTCCCGCCAGTTTCCTGACAGAAGGCTGACGTGACCCAGATCACACCACATGCGAGCCATGCAACTCCCTTACGCAATAAGGGAGTTGTAGAGATTCTCGCCGCGCGGCGGCCTCAGGTCTCGGCGTCGGCACGCCCCAGCCAGTAGCCGAACCCCCGGCGCGTGTGAATCAGCACGGGGGCCTCCCGGTCCACCTTGCGCCGCAGCCGGGAGACGAGTTGCTCGATGGCGTTGTCACCGCGGTGGTCACCCCAGACGTACCGGCCGATCTGCTCCTTGGACAGCACCCGGTGCGCGTTGACCAGGAGATGGCGCAGCAGCCGGTACTCGGCGGGCGTGAGGTCGAGCGTCCGCGTACCGCGGCGCGCCTCGCACAGGGTGTCGTCCAGCACCAGGTCGCGATAGCCGAGTGAGCCGTCCCGCGGCCGGCCCGGCCGCACACCCCGCAGCAGGACCTGGACACGGGCCAGGACCTCCGGCATACGGAAGGGCTTGGTGACGTAGTCCCGCTCGCCGAGGCCCAGTTCGGGAATCAGCCGGTCCAGGGCGTCGTACGCGGTCAGCAGGAGCACCGGCGGGCGGTGGGCCAGGACCGGACGTTCCCGGCCGAGGCTTTCCACGTCGGGCAGACCGGCGTCGAGGACCACGAGGTCGTACCGTCCCTGGCCGAGCCGGGCCAGCGCCTCGGTTCCGGTGCCGGCCAGGCTGGTCCGGTAGCCCGCCAGTTCCAGGGTGGTGGAGAGCAGTTCGGCGACGTCCGGCTCACCGACGACGACCAGGAGGTGCTGACCGGCCCCGCGGGCGAGCGCCGGTTTGTCACGGGTGCTGCCGTACATGCGCCTCACCCTACCGCTCTGCTTGCCTGACTCAATTAATTTCAGGCCAGTCCACAGCACGGCACCTCAGCGGTCAGGAACCTGACGTGACCGGCGCCAGCCACATGCCGACGACCGCGTCGACGAGGCCGGTGGCGGCGTCGTGCCAGTTGGCCCGGGGCGTGCGGGCACCCTCGGCGAGGGCCCGCTCCCGTTCGGCGGACATGTGCAGGATGAGGTGGCGGACCATGTCCCCGCGTTCGGCGCGGACCTCGGCCGGCAGCTCGGGCAGACACCGCTCGAGTCCGTCGAGGATCTGCCGCAGGGACGGCGAGGACAGGGACTCCTCCACCATGATCGGCCGGAGCGCCGGGTCGGTCATCACCTGGGCGCAGAACCGGGCGTACCAGGTGGGGCTGCCGAGCGCCCCGAGGTGCTCGGGAACCGGGCGCACCAGACAGCCCACCCAGTCGCGTACGTCCGTGGAGTCGCCGGTCGCGGCCAGCAGCCGGGTGCGGATCTCCTCGACGGGCGCCGCGTGCTTGCGGATGATCGCCCGCACCAGGTCGGCCTTGGTACCGAAGTGGTAGCCGACCGCGGCGTTGTTGCCCTGGCCGGCGGCCTCGCTGACCTGACGGTTGGACACCGCGTACACACCCCGCTCGGCGAACAGCCGCTCCGCCGCGGTCAGGATCAGCTCCCGTGTCGCGCCGACCTGTTCGGCCCGTACCGTCCCGCCCGCCATGACCACCCTCACCACCGCACCGGGACTTCCCGCGTCACCGCGGTGACCAGTCCCTCGAGCCGCCGCGGGTCCACCGCCTGAGCAGCGGTTCCAGGACCGAAGCCTACGCAAGCAGGCGAAGCCATTAAAGTAAGTCAAGCGGCTGACTTATTTCTTGCCGAGACCCTTTCACGACGCCTACGGAGGCTCCGCATGTCCGACGCCCTCGCCAGACCCGCCGACGCGGGGAGCGACGCCCCGCCGAGGTCGAACGCCGTGGTGGCGGTGCTGGCCTTCGCCGGAATCGTCGTCTCGCTGATGCAGACCCTGGTCATCCCGATCGTGCCGGACCTGCCCCGGCTCCTGGACGCCCCCGCCTCCGACACCGCCTGGGCGGTCACCGCGACCCTGCTGGCCGCGGCGGTCGCCACCCCGGTCGTCGGCCGGCTCGGGGACATGTTCGGCAAGCGCCGGATGCTGCTGGTCAGCATCGTGCTGCTGGTGACCGGCTCGGTGGTCTGCGCGCTCAGCGACGCCCTGGTGCCGATGATCGTCGGCCGGGCGCTGCAGGGGCTGGCCTCCGGTGTCGTGCCGCTGGGCATCAGCATCATGCGGGACGAGCTGCCCGCCGAGCGGCTGGCCGGGTCGACGGCGCTGATGAGTGCCTCCCTCGGGGTGGGCGGCGCCCTGGGTCTGCCCACGGCCGCGCTGATCGCCGACAACTTCGACTGGCACGTGCTGTTCTGGGCCTCCGCCGCGATGGGCGTGATCGCCTTCGCCCTCGTCGTGTCGTTCGTACCGGAGTCGAAGGTACGCACCGGCGGCCGCTTCGACCTGGTCGGCGCCCTCGGCATGGCGACGGGCCTGGTGTGCCTGCTGCTGGCGATCTCCAAGGGCGCCGACTGGGGCTGGACCAGCGGCACCACGCTCGGCCTGTTCGCCGCCGCGGTGCTCGTGCTGCTCGCCTGGGGCGTCTTCGAAATGCGCACTTCGCAGCCGCTGGTGGACCTGCGCACCACGGCCCGCCGTCAGGTGCTGGTGACGAACCTCGCCTCGATCGCGATCGGCTTCTCCATGTTCGCGATGTCCCTGGTGCTGCCGCAGCTGCTCCAGCTGCCCGAGCGGACCGGCTACGGCCTGGGCAGGTCCCTGTTGACCGCCGGCCTGGTGATGGCTCCCTCCGGGCTGGTGATGATGGCGACCGCGCCGGTCTCCGCCGCGGTGTCCAAGGCCAAGGGGCCGAAGGTCACGCTGATGATCGGTGCGGTGATCGTGGCCTGCGGATACGGCCTGAACATCGTGCTGATGTCCGAGGTGTGGCACCTGGTGATGGTCTCCTGCGTGATCGGCGCCGGCATCGGCTTCACGTACGGCTCGATGCCCGCCCTGATCATGGGCGCGGTGCCCGCGAGCGAGACGGCCGCGGCGAACAGTCTCAACACCCTGATGCGGTCCATCGGTACGTCGGTGGCGAGCGCCATCGCGGGCGTCGTCCTCTCGCAGATGACCATCAGCCTCGGCGGCTACGCCCTGCCGTCCGAGAGCGGCTTCAAGACCGTCATGGCCCTCGGCGCGGGCGCCGCGCTCCTCGCCTTCGCGATCGCCTCGTTCATCCCTGGCCGGCGGCCCGGGGTCACGGCCGTGTCGGCGCCCGCGGCCGCGGAGCCGGCGGCGGGCGCGCCCTCGGTGAAGTGAGGGCGCGCGACTGATCCCGCCGGGTGGGCTGTCCCCGGGTGGGCTACCCCCTTGTGCGCAGCAGACTCACGCCCGCGCCGAGCGAGACGACGCCCATGCCGACGCTGGTCATGACGCCCTGGTCGCCGTCGACGACGAAAGGAGCGACGGCGGCGACCGCGAGGTTGAACAGGAACAGGAACCAGAGCACGGGCCTGGACGACAGCATCGGCTTCATCGGGGGTTTCCTTCCGGACGGTGAACGCGCTCGGTGGGTATCGCGTGACCTTGCGCCGTCCACGATTCCGTCGCATGCCGCCCGACTCGATGGAGTGCGCTACCGGACCGGTGGTGTAGCCCTCTGCACCACCGGCCGTGCCCTCCTGCCCGAGGATGATGCGCGGGCCGCCCGTACTGCGTTCTACGTAGCCCCGATTGTCGGCAGACGAACGACGACACGGCGGCCCGGTTCCGGAAGGCTGTGGCGGTAGCCGAGACCAGCCGGGGAGACCTCCGTTCCATGGCCGTACTTCTGTGTCGACCGGGCCGAGCGGCCTTCCGCCGACACCTGCCCGCCGTCCCGCCGTCGGTCGTGGTGCCGGCCGGGGCCTCCGTCGGGGCCGGGCCGAGCGGGGGCGCGATCCTCACGCCGGCCGTCTCGGCTCCCACCTACCCGGTCGAACGGGAGGCCTCTCTCGGCTGACGCCTCCCTCCCCCGAGAGGGTCGTCCGTGTCGCAGGACACGGGCGACCCTCGCCCGTCGTTGCCGCCGGCATCGCCCACCATGTCTCCAGGACACCGACCGGAGAACCCGATGAGCTTCCCTCTGCAGCGCTACGCCGACGACCACGTCCGTACGGTCGACACGATGACGGCCGCGCTGCTGTTCGCCGCTTTCCTCTTCGGCAGCGAGATCAGCGTGCCGGGCACCCGACGGCCGGACGCCATGGGAGCCACGATCGCCCTGGCGGCCGTCTCCGCGGCCGCGCTGCTCTGGCAGCGCAGCCGCCCCCGCGCCGCCGTCGCCGTGACCGCGCTGGGCGCGGCCGGTGCCGCCACGCTCGGCCATCTGCTCACGCCGCTGCTGCTGGGCCCGCTCATGCTGGCGCTCTACCGGCTGGCCGTCGCCTCCGACCGCAGGACGGCACACCTCTCCTTCCTGGCCGCCCTCGCCCTGCTGGTGGCGGCGGCCCTGCTCCTCGACCCTCTCGACCATCCCTGGCAGCTCGACACGCTCAGCCCCGCCGCCTGCCTCCTGCTGCCGGTCGCGGCCGGGAACGCGACCCGGCTGCGGGGCGCCTACCTGGAGGCCGTGCAGGCCCGCGCCGAGTACGCCGAGCGCAGCCGGGAGGAGGAGGCGCGGCACCGGGTCGCCGAGGAACGCATGCGGATCGCCCGTGAGCTGCATGACGTGGTGGCGCACCATCTGGCGCTGGCCAACGCCCAGGCGGGCACCGCGGCGCACCTGTCGCACACGCATCCCGCGCAGGCCCGGCGGATCCTCACCGACCTCACCGGTACGACGTCCTCGGCGCTGCGCGAGATGAAGGCCACCGTGACTCTGCTGCGCCAGGCGGACGACCCCCACGCACCGCTCGCACCCAGCCCGGGACTCGGCCAACTCACCGAGCTGACGGACGGGTTCGGGTCCGCCGGTCTCGCCGTCCACGTCAGCACCGAGGGCAGGCCCAGGCCGTTGTCGCCCGGCGTGGACCTGACGGCGTACCGGATCGTGCAGGAGGCGCTGACCAACGTCGCCAAGCACGCCTTTGCCGAGGCGGCGCGGGTACGGCTGCGCTACGGCGAGGACCAGCTGACGATCACCGTCACCGACGACGGCACCGGCCGGGCCACCGCCGGAGCACCCGAGCCCGGGCACGGCTTCGGCCTGATCGGCATGCGCGAACGCGCCCGGTCGGTCGGCGGCGCCCTCCAGGCCGGCCACCGGCAGGGCGGCGGCTTCGAGGTCACCACCCGCCTTCCCCTGCACCCCACCGCTCCGCACCACCAAGAACGGACCCCATGACCATCCGTGTGCTGCTCGCCGACGACCAGGCCCTGCTGCGGGCCACCTTCCGCATCCTGATCGACTCCTGTGAGGACATGGAGGTGGTCGCCGAGGCCACCGACGGCGCCGAGGCGGTCGACCTGGCCCGGATCCACCGCCCCGACGTCGTCCTGATGGACATCCGCATGCCCGGCACCGACGGCCTGACCGCCACGTCCGTGGTCTGCTCGGACCCGGACCTGGCCGGCACCCGGGTGCTGATCCTCACCACGTTCGAGATCGACGAGTATGTGGCGCAGGCGCTGCGGGCCGGGGCGAGCGGCTTCCTCGGCAAGGACGTCACCGCAGAGGCACTGCTCGACGGCGTCCGGACGGTGGCCGCCGGCGACTCCCTCCTCTCCCCCGCCGCCACCCGTACCGTGATCAGCCGTTTCCTGGCCGCTCCCGGGCTCGGCACCCGGCTGGCGGCGTCCGAGGACCTCGGCGTCCTGACCACTCGTGAGCGCGAGGTGATGGCGTGGGCGGCGGAGGGGCACTCCAACGAGGAGATCGCCGGGAAACTCTTCGTCAGCCCGCTGACCGTACGCACCCATGTGCACCGCGCGATGACCAAGCTGGGCGCCCGCGACCGCGCCCAACTCGTCGTCATGGCCTACCAGTCGGGCCTGGTGCAGGCCCTGCCGCCGACCACCGACCGCTGAGCCGGGGGCGACGGCCGTTCAGGGGAAACCTGCCCGGAGGGCGCGTGGCGGTGGGCGGGCCGGTCGACAACTGACCCGTGAGCCTCCCGCTGATCCCTCCCATGCTCGCCACCCCCGGCACCCTGCCGCCCGCCGCGCAGGACGCGCGGTGGGCGTACGAGACCAAGCAGGACGGCCAGCGGGTGGTGGTCTATCTCGCCGGGGACGGCAGCGTGGTGCTGCGGGCCCGGTCCGGGGAGGTCGTCACCGTCGCCTACCCCGAGCTGCTCCCGCTGGGCCACGCGCTCGGCACCACCCCGGCCGTGCTGGACGGGGAAGTCCTGGCGCTGGACGAAGAGGGCCGCGGCGACTTCCAGTTGCTCCAGTCCCGGATGGGGCTGGTACAGGCACCCGGCAGGGCGGCGCGCCGGGCGGCGGAGGTCCCCGTCCATCTCGTGCTGTTCGACGTGATGCACCTGGCAGGGAGCTCCCTCGTCGCTCTCCGCTACGCGCGGCGGCGCACGCTGCTGGAGGAGCTGGGTCTGGCCGGTCCGCACTGGTCGACTCCGGCCGCGCTCGTCGGCCACGGCGAACAGGCACTGCGGGCCACCCTTGAGCACGGCCTGGAGGGCCTGGTCTGCAAGCGGCTGGACTCGGCGTACGAGCCGGGCGTCCGCTCCCGTGCCTGGATCAAGATCCGCAACATGCGCAGCGAGGACGTCGTCGTGGGCGGCTGGCTGCCCGGCAAGGGGCGGCTCACCGGCCTGCCCGGCGCCGTCCTGGTCGGCCAGCGCGCCGCCGGGCGACTGCGGTACGTCGGCGGTGTGGGCACCGGCTGGAGCGAGGCGGAGCGGGAGCAGCTCGCCGCGCTGCTGCGGACCGCGGCGACGGACGTGTGCCCCTTCGACCCGGTGCCGCGGGTGCCGGGTGCGCACTGGGTGCTGCCCCGGCTGGTCGGCGAGGTCCGCTACAGCACGCGTACCAGGGCCGGGATGCTGCGCCAGCCGTCCTGGCTGCGGCTGCGGCCGGACCTCGCGCCCGAGGAGTCGGCGGCGGATCTGCCGGACGACCTCGCCTGAGCAACCCATCTGACACCTCGTCGGGACCCGACTGTTGGGGCGGCCGTCACCAGAGAGTCGCTTGCGCCATCTTGGCGCGGACATGAAAAGCGGCCAAGCTGAACTGCCCTTACCCCCCACAGCCGTTGGGCTGCGCCCGGACCAGAGGAGGACGCAGTGTCGTCACCGTCGTTCAAGGCACACCGCAGGAGATGGACCACCGTCCTGGGCGGTGCCGCCGCTCTCGTCGTCGCCTTCCCCACCGCCGCCTTCGCGGCCCCGCCGACCGCGTTGCCCGCCAACGCCGAAGCCGCCGAGAAGACGTTCCAGCCGGCCTTCGACTACGACACGGACGGCTGCTACCCCACTCCCGCCATCGGCCCCGACGGCACGGTCAACGGCGGCCTCAACCCGACCGGCGCCCTCAACGGCAGCTGCCGCGACGCCTCGGACCTCGACAACACCAACAGCTACTCGCGCTACAAGTGCAACAACGGCTGGTGCGCCTACATGTACGGCCTGTACTTCGAGAAGGACCAGGCCGTCGCCGGCAGCAGCATCGGCGGCCACCGCCACGACTTCGAGCACGTCGTGGTGTGGGTGCAGAACAACCAGGTCCAGTACGTCTCGACCTCCAACCACGGCTCGTTCACGGTGACCGCGGCGTCCGGCGTCCGCTTCGACGGCACGCACGCCAAGATCGTCTACCACAAGGACGGCGTCAGCACGCACTGCTTCCGGCTGGCCAACTCCAATGACGAGCCGCCGGAGAACCACAAGGGCACCTGGCAGTACCCGCCCCTGGTCGGCTGGAACGGCTACCCCAGTGGCGTGCGCGACAAACTGAGCGCGTACGACTTCGGCAGCGCCAACTTCGGCCTCAAGGACGGCAACTTCGCCTCCCACCTGTCGTCGGCCAAGCCGTCGGGGATCGCCTTCGACCCCAACGCCTGAGCACGTGAAGGGATCGGGCTCGGGACGTAGGACCCGAGGCACCTGCGGCCTACGTCCCGCGCCCGATCCCCCTGCGCGCCGCTCCGCATAGCGTTCAGCGCATGGACACGAGCGACATGAGCGACACGAGCGGGCGGCTCGAGGAAGCTCTGGAACGCCTGCACGCCTCGGGCCCGGAGCGCCTGGGCCGGCTCACCAACCACGCCCCCATGGTCGTCGAGGCGCTCGCCGCGCACGGGCAGGCCGGCGCCGTGCACCGCTGGCTGGACCTCTACCGCGGAAAGCTGGAGGCCTTCCCCGACCGGGTGGCCCCCGTCGCCGACGACAACTGGCCGTCGGCGCTGGGTGATCCACGCCGGGCCGCGGACTGGATCGACTACTTCACGCGCGCGCTCGTCGAACATCCGTGGAAGGACGTCCTCGCCGTGTGGTGGCCGCGCCTGCTGCCCGGCATCTACGGCGGCTCCACGCACCCGGTCATCCGCGTCGGCCACGCCGTGCGTGCCCTGGAGGCCGAGGAGAACGCGCCCCGCCGCACCGAACTCGCCCACGGCCTGGGCTACTGGGCGGCCCGCCACCACCCGGCCCTGGGCATCACCCCGCTGCCCGGTGCGCGCTCCGCCGCGCGGTCGCTCGACGCCGTGCCCGCGATCGACTCGGCCGAGGGCGGATTCCCGGCCCGGCTCGCCGCCGTACGCCGGCTGCCCGGCTGGGCGGACGACGTGACCGACCCGGACACGGCCAGGACACGGCTCGCCGAACTCGTCCGTGCCGCGACGCACCGCTACGCCACCCACGGCCACGGCGAGGAGACCATGCTCGTGCACGCGGCGACGGCCCCCAACGCCGTGCTGCGCACCCTGGGTTCGCTGCCCCGGGAGATGTGGGTGGCGAGTCTGCGCGCGGCCTGGACGGCGTCGGCGGCGGTGACCGCGATGTACGCGCCCGCGGAACCGGTCGCCTACGCGCCGCCCGCCCGCCTGACGGCCGAGGAGGTCCTGGAGCGGGCCCTCGCCCACGGTGACGAGCACGTCATCAAGCTCACCGACACGGCACTGGACGTCGACGACGAACGGGCGTTCGCCGCCGCGCTCCGCTCGGCCGAACTCAGTGCGCCGCTGTCCTGAACGACGGCCGGACCACCGCCGTGGAGGGGCGCGGATCCGCCGGCCCCTGATGTCTGCACGGATCATCACGAGCAACTGCCCGCGGCCGTCGACGTCAAGGCCCGGACCGCCCTGACCGAGTCCCATCACGCCCGCGCCGCCCGGCCGCCCGGGACCGGATCGCGTCCGGCTGCCGGGCGCCTCCATCGCGTACCCCTTCACCAGGTGACCGGCCGCCCCCCTAAACCGCCCCGCGCTGCCGAAATCTCCAGCTGGGCGGGGTGCGAACCCCCGCACCCGGACCGCCTGTTCCTGAAGCCCGGCCACCGCGGTCTCGGCCTCGGCGGTCTCCTGACGGACGCGGGGGGCGCCGAGGCGCTACAGCCCGCGGGGCGTGCATGAGTCGGGCGGTACGGCACTGAGGGAGTGCCGGGAGGGTTTATCGTGGCCGCATGTCGGTGCCCGAACTGATCCGTATCGTCTCCCGCGACTCGCCCATGGCGCTCGCCCAAGTGGAGCGTGTCCGCGCCGAGTTGGCGGCCCTGTATCCCGGGGTGCGTACCACG
This sequence comes from Streptomyces sp. NBC_01352, assembly GCF_036237295.1. Lineage (NCBI taxonomy): Bacteria > Bacillati > Actinomycetota > Actinomycetes > Kitasatosporales > Streptomycetaceae > Streptomyces > Streptomyces sp. NBC_01352. The sequence continues at coordinate 10,423,089 of NZ_CP108354.1, read as the reverse complement.
GTCGTGCCGGTGAAGACGACCGGTGACAAGTGGATGGGGGATCTGTCCCAGGTCGAGGGCAAGGGGGCGTTCACCAAGGAGGTGGATGCCGCGCTGCTGGCCGGTGAGGCGGATCTCGCGGTGCACTGCGTCAAGGACGTGCCCGCCGACCGGCCCCTCCCGGCGGGCACCACGTTCGCCGCGTTCCTGAAGCGGGACGACATCCGCGACGCCCTCGTGCACCCCGGCGGCCTCACCCTGGACGAGCTCCCGGCGGGCACGCGGATCGGCACCTCGTCGGTGCGCCGGGTCGCGCAGCTGGCCGCCACCCACCCGGAGCTGGAGTGCGTGCCGTTCCGCGGCAACGCCAACCGGCGGCTGGCGAAGCTGGCGGCCGGGGAGGCGGACGCGCTGCTGCTCGCGGTGTCCGGACTGGAGCGGATCGACCGGCGGGACGTGATCAGTGAGGTCCTCTCCCCCGAGACGATGATGCCGCCGATCGGCGCGGGCATCCTCGCCCTGCAGTGCCGGGAGGGCGACACCGAGCTCATCGACGCGGTCAGCGGGCTCGGCGACCCGGACACGCATCGCGAGGCGACCGCCGAGCGCATGTTCCTGCACGTCCTGCAGGGACACTGCAACAGCCCGATCGCCGGGTACGCGCGCGTGGACCGCGGCGGCGAGCTGTCCCTGCGGGCGTGTGTGTTCACGCCGGACGGCAAGACGCGGCTGAACGCTCACGAGTGGGCGGGCCGTCTCGACCCGGCGACGCTCGGCACCTCGGTCGCCGTGGCCCTGCTGCGTCAGGGCGCCCGCGAGATCATCGACGGGATCCCGCACTGAGCGGCGAGGGCCCGCGTCAGGCGGTGCCCTCTTCGGCCTGGTCCCGCAGGAAGTTGCTCACCTGGCAGGCGAGGCCGTCACGCACCGCGCCGGTGCCGACGGCTCCCTCCTTCAGCCCGATGCCGCCCGCCCACAGCCGGCGCTCGGCCCACTCGTCGTCGGCCCGCAGCTGCACCTGGACGTCCACCTGGCTCAGGGACGCCTCCGGACCGGCCGCGTACAGCACGGCCGTCGCCCGGCGCAGCGGGTAGACGTCGAAGCCCTCGATGAACTGCGAGTTGCGCCAGTCGATGAAGGCGCTCTCCCCGTCGGGGCCGATGCGCACGTCGATCTGGCCGTCCTCCAGGTGCACGGTGGCGTGCCGGCTGCCGCGGTTCTCGACGGTCACGCGAACCCGGAAATACGTCAGCCCTTCGGCGGCGTCGTCCCGCCCACGCGGCGGCTCCGCCGCTTCCAGGCGGTGGACGCGGACACGCAGACCGGCATGCTCGTCGTACTCCTGCCAGTCCCCGACCACATTCGGCTCGTACACAATCCACCTCTCGACCTCAGAGAGCTGCTTCTTATCTGTGTGCTCAGCGCACTGTCAAACGAGCAGAATGCGCTGTGGCCAGCGAATTCGTCCCCTTGATCGGTGATCAAGCCGTGCGCAGGAACAATTCGCCGACCGGCCGGACGGCCGGATTCGCGCGCGTGCCGCACATCACTTTCCGGACGGGTGGTCAACGGGCCAGCCGGCCCAGCAGCGAGGAGGCCGCGGTGATGCCGAGCGCGGCAGCGACGATCAGCACCGCGAAGTCGAGCGTCAGGTGGGCGGGCGTACCGATGAGGAGGCCGCGCAGGGCGTCCACCTGGTGGCTCAGAGGGTTGACCGTGCTGATCGCCTGGAGCCAGCCGGGCATGAGGGACACCGGGTAGAGGGCGTTCGAGCCGAAGAACAGCGGCATGGTGATCGCCTGGCCGATGCCCATCAGCCGGTCGCGGCTCAGGACGATGCCGGCGATGGTCATGGACAGGCAGGAGAAGAAGACGGAACCGAGGATGACCACCGCCGCGACGCCGAGCAGCTTGAGCGGGTTCCAGGTGAGCGCCACGCCGAGCAGGGCGGCGATGACGATGACGACGGCGGCCTGGATCAGCGACTTCACGCCGGCCGCGAAGGCCTTGCCGGTGATCAGCGCCGAGCGGGGGGTCGGTGTGACGAGGAGCTTGTTCAGGATGCCGGCGTCCCGCTCCCAGATGATCTGGATGCCGTAGAAGATGGCGATGAACATCGCAGACTGGGCGATGATGCCGGGCGCGAGGTAGTCGATGTAGGGGACGCCGGGGGTGGGGATCGCCTTGATGCGGGTGAAGGTCTGGCCGAAGATCAGCAGCCACAGGGCGGGCTGAACCGCGCGGGTGTAGAGCTCGGTGCGGTCGTGGCGCAGTTTCTGCAGTTCGACGGCGCACATCGCCACGACCCGGGTGGGCAGCAGCCGCCAGCCCGCGCGGGGCTCGGGCGGGCGCAGCAGCAGGCCGATGCCGCTCTCGCGGGCGCGGTCAGCCGACGCGCCTTGCGGTGCGGCGGGTGCTTCGGACATCGCGGAACTCTCCTGACTGGTCGTCGAGACCGCTGCCTGCCACGTCACGGAAGACGTCCTCGAGGGTGGGCAGCGGGTCCGTTGCCTTGGCGCCCCGGCGCTCACCGAGTCCCCGCCGCAGTTCGACGGGGGTGCCGAGGGCCCGGATGCGGCCGCGGTGCATCAGGCCGACCCGGTCGCAGTACTGGTCGGCCTCGTCCATGTAGTGGGTGGTCACCAGGACCGTCATGCCGGTGGCGGCGCGTACGGCGTTGATGTGCTCCCACACGTCGGTGCGGGCGATCGGGTCGAGGCCGATGGTCGGTTCGTCGAGGATGAGCAGCCGGGGTGCGCTGACCAGGGCCTGGGCGAGTTCGAGGCGGCGGATCATGCCGCCGGAGTAGGTGCCGGCGAGCCGGTCGGCGGCCTCGGTGAGGTCGACGGCGGCCAGGGCCTGTGCGACGCGCTCGGCGCGCTCGCGGCGGGGCACGTCGAAGACCCGGGCGAACAGGGCGATGTTCTCCCGGCCGGTCAGGCCCGCGTCGGCGGACAGCTGCTGCGGCACGTAGCCCAGCAGGCGTCGTACGGCCATGGCCTCCTCGGCGGCGTCGCGGCCGAAGATCCGGACCATCCCGGCCGGGACGGGCAGCAGGGTGGTGATGCAGCGGATGGCGGTGGTCTTTCCGGCGCCGTTGGGTCCGAGCAGCCCGAAGACCTCGCCCTGCGCCACCGACAGGTCGAGCGCGTCCACCGCGGTGGTCTCACCGAAGGAGTAGGTGAGCCCCGTGCAGGACACGGCCCCTGGATCGTCCCGCGTCATGACTCCTCGGCCTCCTCGTGCAGATTGACGGCGAGCTCGCGCAGGGCCGGGATCGCCGCGTACAGCGCTTCCCGGTCGGCGGCGTCGAGCCGGGCCACCTGGCGTCGAACGAGGTCGGCGCGGCGTCTGCGCCACTCGCTGAGCCGGGCTTCGGCCGCGGGGGTGGGCAGCAGTCGCGCGGCCCGCCGGTCGGCCGGGTCCGTCTCGCGTACCAGATAGCCCTGCCGGGACAGCTGGTTGACCAGCGTCGAGACCGAGTTGCCTGCCAGATACAGCTCCTTGGCGGCGTCCGAGATCCCGATGCCGGGCCGGTCCACGACGAGGCGCAGCAGCTCCACCTCGGCGCCGCGCAGCCGGGGATCGGGCATGTCCCGGCGCAGCCGGCGCCGGATCAGCCGCTGGACACCGACGAGCGCGTCGGCCAGTTCCTCGGGGAAGGTCTCCGGTTCCACATCGGGAGGTTACCTCTGTGACAGAGGTAACCAACCCAAGGGCTGGTCAAGAGCTGCGCGGCTGGGGGCGACCGCGCCCGGAGCGGATATCACCCAGCGAATTCCACAGATTTCAGAACGTGCCCTCCCGGGCACAATTCCGGTGCCTTTTCAACATTCCAGAATCACGCGGTCGCACGCCGTCGGCGCATTCGCTAAGGTATTCACGGAATTGTTTCGTCCCCGCCGGTCGCGGGAATGCGCAATTCAGTGCTTCGGACAGGAGGCACGTCCGTGGGAGCCGGCCCCTCCGGCCCCGGGTGTCCTCCGCCTGGTCCGAGCCCGCGCCCCCACGGTTTCTGTCCCCACCAGCACCCTGCTGAGGGAGGCGCGCATCATGCCTGTCACTGGCAGAACGAAGCCGCACCCGCACGACGACGCCCCCGACACCGCCGCCGATTTCGACCGGCTGGCGCGCCTGCCCGCCGGTCCGGCACGCAAGGCGCTCCGCGACGAGCTGGTCGAGACCTGGCTGCCGATGGCCGAGCGGATCGCCGTCCGCTTCCGGGGGCGCGGCGAGTCCCTGGAGGACCTGTACCAGGTCGCCGCCCTCGGCCTCGTCAAAGCCGTCGACCACTACGACCCCGCGCGGGGCTGCGCCTTCGAGGCCTACGCCGTGCCGACCGTCACCGGCGAGATCAAGCGGCACTTCAGGGACCACATGTGGACGCTGCACGTGCCGCGCCGCGTCCAGGACCTGCGCAACCGGGTACGTCAGGCCACGAAGGAGCTGTCCCAGACGATTCCGGGCCGGGCGCCGACCCTCGCCGAGATCGCCGAGTTCGCGCGCATGACCGAGGACGAGGCGCGCACCGGGACGGAGGCCCTGGAGTGCTTCACCGCGCTGTCGCTGGAGGCCGAGATGCCCGGCACCGAGGGGTACGCCCTGGGTGACGCGATCGGCGGCCCGGACCCGTCGTTCGACATCGTCGTCGACCGGGTGGCCGTCAGGCCCTGCCTGGAGGCGCTCCCCGAGCGCGAGCGGACCATTCTCTATCTGCGGTTCTTCCGGGGCATGACCCAGAGCCACATCGCCGAACAGCTCGGCATTTCACAGATGCACGTCTCCCGGCTGCTCAGCAGCTGCTTCGACCGGCTGCGCGAGGAGATCCTCACCGAGGCCCGGTGAGCAGGTGAGCCGCCGCCGTCACTCCGGTGGTATCCCGGGAATCTGCGTGGGGCCGTAGCGGTCGAGGGCCTCTTCCAGCTCGGCGCGGATTTCCGGGGGCATCTGCCCGGCCCGCCCCCACAGGAGGATCAGTTCGGCGACGTTGCGCAGCTTGATGTTGGTGTGCTGGGAGACGTCCTTCAGCACTTCCCACCCCTGGTCGGGTGTGACCCTGCCGAGCGCGACGACCATGCCGATCGCCTGGTCGACGACGGCATGCGAGGCCACCGCCTCCTTGAGCTGGTCGATCTCTGCCTGCAGCTCGAAGATGCGGTCCGACTCGTCGGCGGGTTCGCCCGGTACTGCTGACACGCTTCCATCCTGTCACTCGTCCGGCCCCGCGCCACCGGACGGGACGCGGACAGGCCACCGTTTCGGTGCCGCCACCGGGGTACTCGGCAGGCGCCCCGAGCGGTTCCGGTCGGACACTGGGACGAGAGCTGTGGCCCCGGCCGACGAGAGCAGGACAAGAACGCCATGAACCATGACGTGAGACCACCCAGCGCCACCAGGGACGTCCTGTCCACGCACTCCGTGTTCGGCGCGCCCTGCTGGGTGAGCCTGACCAGCCGCGACCAGCAAACCACCGAGGAGTTCTACGGGGCGGTGCTGGGCTGGGAGTATCAGCAGTTGAAGCTCGGCGACCGCTTCCGGGTCGCGCTGGCGGACGGCACACCGGTGGCCGGGATCGCCGCGGTGGCTTCCATGTGGAACATGGCGGTGGCCTGGACGCCGTACTTCGCCGTGCCCAGCGCGGACGAGGCGGCGGCGCGAGCCCAGGAGCGCGGCGGTACGGCGGCGGTGGGGCCGCTGTCCTTCCCGCCGGGGCGGGCGGCGCTGCTCGCGGACCGGGACGGTGCGACCTTCGGGGTCTGGGAGGGCGAGCTCGTCGCGAACTGGGAGAGCTGGCGCGAGGCACAGCCCGCCTTCATCAAACTCCACACGCGGGATGCCTTCGACGCCGCGATCTTCTACGGCGAGGTCCTCGACTGGGCGTCGGACCGTCCCGGCTGCTGCGAGGTGCGGTACGAGGGCGACGAGGTCGTCCTGCGCAGCCGGGGCGATGTGGTGGCGCGCATCGAGTCGGGGGCGCTGGGGTCCGCTCCCGATCCCGCGATCCGGCCGCACTGGCAGGTCCACTTCGCGGTCTCGGACGTGGCGGCCTGTGTGCGGGCCGCGGAGGTGCACGGCGGCAGCGTCCTGTCCAAGGGCAGCGAGGAGGCCGTCCTGCGCGACACCGACGGCGCGCAGTTCACGGTGACCTCGCGACGCGAACGCTGACGGACAGCAGATCGCGGCCCCGGGCACCTGGCCCGGGGCCGCGATTGCGCGCGCGGAGCGTCACCTGGCCTTGCGCGAGGGCCTCGACAGCAGGACGAGACTGCGTGCCTCGACCGTCATCTCCGTGCCCGCCTTGTGCTCGGCCTCGTCGGCGCCCTGCGGCTCGGCGGTGTCGATCAGCGTCGTCCAGCGTTCGCCGTAGGTGACGTCCGGCAGGAGGAAGTCCACCGGCTCCCAGTAACCGTTGAGCAGGAGCAGGAAGGAGTCGTCCACCACGGGCTCGCCGCACGGATCGGGTTCGGCGATGGCGTCGCCGTTGAGGAAGACACCGACGGAGTGGGCGTCGGAGCGGTCCCAGTCCTCGTCGGCCATCTCGCGTGCGTCCGGCAGCAGCCACACCAGGTCGGGCAGCGGCTGGCCCGCGTGCGTCACGGTCTCGCCGCGGAAGAAGCGGCGCCGGCGCAGCACGGGGTGGGCCGCGCGCAGCCCGATGACGTACCGGGTGAAGTCGGCCAGCGCCTGCTGGTCCTCGGTCAGCCGCCAGTCGAGCCAGGAGACTTCGTTGTCCTGGCAGTAGGCGTTGTTGTTGCCGCCCTGGGTACGGCCCAGCTCGTCGCCGTGGCAGAGCATCGGGATGCCCTGCGAGAGCAGCAGGGTGGCCAGGAAGTTGCGCTGCTGACGGGCGCGCAGGTCCAGGACGGCCGGGTCGGCGCTCTCGCCCTCGGCGCCGCAGTTCCAGGAGCGGTTGGTGCTCTCGCCGTCCTGGTTGTCCTCGCCGTTGGCCTCGTTGTGCTTGTCGTTGTAGGAGACGAGGTCGCGCAGGGTGAACCCGTCGTGCGCGGTGACGAAGTTGACGCTGGCGCGCGGGCGGCGCCGGCTGTGCTGGTACAGGTCGGCGGAGCCGGTCAGCCGGGAGGCGAACTCGCCGAGCGTGTGCGGCTGGCCGCGCCAGAAGTCCCGTACGCAGTCCCGGTACTTGCCGTTCCACTCCGACCACAGGGGCGGGAAGTTGCCCACCTGGTAGCCGCCCTCGCCCACGTCCCACGGCTCGGCGATCAGCTTGACCCGGCTGATCACCGGGTCCTGCTGGATCAGGTCGAAGAACGCCGACAGCCGGTCCACCTCGTGGAACTGCCGGGCCAGCGTGGCCGCGAGGTCGAAGCGGAAGCCGTCGACATGCATCTCGGTGACCCAGTACCTCAGCGAGTCCATGATCAGCTGGAGGACGTAGGGGTGGCGCATCAGCAGGCTGTTGCCGGTGCCGGTGGTGTCGTAGTAGTGGCCCCAGTCGCCGTCCACGAGGCGGTAGTACGAGGCGTTGTCGATGCCGCGGAAGGACAGGGTCGGGCCCTTCTCGTTGCCCTCGGCGGTGTGGTTGTAGACGACGTCCAGGATCACTTCGAGGCCGGCCGCGTGCAGCGCCTTCACCATCGACTTGAACTCGGTGACCTGCTGACCGCGGGTGCCGTGGGCGGCGTAGGCGTTGTGGGGCGCGAAGAAGCCGATGGTGTTGTAGCCCCAGTAGTTGGACAGGCCGCGGTCCGTGAGCACGCCGTCCTGCACGAACTGGTGCACCGGCATCAGCTCGACGGCCGTGACGCCGAGCGAGGTCAGGTGCTCGACGACCGCCGGGTGAGCGAGCCCCGCGTAGGTGCCGCGCAGGTCGGGCGGGACGTCGGGGTGGGTGCGGGTGAGGCCCCGGACGTGCGCCTCGTAGATCACGCTGTCGGCGTACGACCGCCCGAGCGGCCGGTCGTCGCCCCAGTCGAAGGCCGGGTCGGTGACCACGCCGAGCATGGTGTGCCCGGCGCTGTCGGCGGGGGACGGGCCGTCCGCCGCGCGCTCGAAGAGCGAGGCGTGGTTGTCGACCTGCCCGTCCACCGCTCTGGCGTACGGGTCCAGCAGGAGCTTGGCCGGATTGCACCGGTGGCCGAGGGCCGGCTGCCACGGGCCGTGCACCCGGAAGCCGTAACGCTGCCCGGGCCGGATGCCGGGCAGGTAGCAGTGCCACACGAAGCCGTCGACCTCGTTCATCTGGACGGCGCGGTGCGTGCCCCGGTCGTCGACGAGGACCAGGTCGACGCGTTCGGCGACCTCGCTGAACAGGGCGAAGTTGGTGCCGTTCCCGTCATGGGTGGCGCCCAGCGGGTAGGGGCGCCCGCTCCACACGGGCACCCCTTTCCGCTGCGGTCGGCGCGCGGTCACCGCGCGTCCTCCAGAACGCCGTCCGGTGTGCTCGCGGGCCCTGCCAGGGCCGCGACGGGCACCTCGCGGGGCACCTGGAGCACCTCGGGCAGGCTGGGCCACGGCGCCGTGGGGACGAGCGGGACACGCTCGCCGGCTCGGGCGCGCTGCGAGAACCAGATGACCTTGCTGCCGGTGTCGGTGGCGCAGCAGCCCCAGCCGTCGCTCATCGCGGCGATGTGCTCCAGACAGCTGCGCAGGTCCTGGTCCGGGCGCAGTTCGCAGTCGTTCTCACCGATGGCGGTGATGAGGTGCTGGCCGTTCCACCACATCTCGATCGACGTGTTCTTGTCCGTGGCGTGCTCGTCGATGGCCTTCAGCAGCATCTCGGTGCCTCGACAGACGGGCTCGACCAGGATGTCCAGGTCCCAGTACCGGAGGTGAGCGGCCAGGATGCGCCTGACCTGTCCGACCCGTTCCGGGCTGACCTCCACGTCGAGGTGGTAGTAGCAGGGCGATGCGGTCTTCATCGTCGTTCGCTCCTCACCGGCGAAGCTCTCGCTTCCCCTCACCCCCTGCGGGGACTGGCCCCGAACACGAAGCGTGAGCACTGATCGCTTCTGAGTCACCTCAAGGGTGGATGGCCTACGCCATTCGTGCAACACGAGAGAGGCCACGAGGTGACGGAGGTGAATGGGACTCACGAGGTGGTTGAAGCTCCAACAAGACGCTGAGTCGTGACGCGTGCACCATGTGTGAAGACCTCGATGCCCGTAACGGATCCGTGCGCGCCCGCGCATGGCCACCGCCCGACGGTCGGGAGACGCGCCATCGAGCCCCTGGAAGGTGAACGGCACCATGCTGCTGCCGGCCAAAGCCGAAGTGGCCCGCCAACTGCGGCGGTACCGGGCGTGGGAGCGCATGATGCTCGCGGCCCCCACCGACCGCAGGGTTCGGGCCACTTTCGAGAACTCGGGCTACACCCTCTGCGTGCTGATGGGGAAGCGCTGCGCGCGCGAGGCCGCGGACGCCGCCGAGCGCTATCTGCGGACCACTCTGACCGCCTATCTCCGGGAGGAGACCGAGCGGCCCGGGACCCGCGTCCGGGCAAGACGGGCCCCGCCGGCCACGGGCCGGCGTTCCCCCGCGGGGAGGTAGACACCTTCCGGCGCAGCTTGGATCCCCGGCCGGGCCACGAGCCCGGCCTCGAGCACGGCGGAGGTGCATCCCATGAGTTCGAACCAGGTCATCGGCCGCATTCCGGTGCGGGACGTCAGGCCCGCCGTGGAGTGCGGCAGGCGTCCGGCGAAGGCCGTCGTGGGCGAGACGTTCGAGGTCAGCGCGACCGTGTTCCGCGAGGGCCACGACGCGGTCGCCTGCAACGTCGTCCTGACGGATCCGGAGGGCGGACACGGCCCCTGGACGCCGATGCGGGAACTGGCCCCCGGCACCGACCGCTGGGGCGCCGAGGTCACCCCCGACGTAGAGGGCCGCTGGACGTACCGCGTCGAGGCGTGGAGCGACCCGCTGACCACCTGGCGCCGCACGGCCGGCATAAAGGTCCCGGCCGGCATCGACACCGGGCTGGTCCTGGAGGAGGGCGCCGACCTGTACGAACGGGCGGCGACCGGGGTTCCGCAGGGCCCGGAGCGTACGGCGGTGCTGGCGGCCGTGGACACCTTGCGCAACGACGTCCTGCCGGTCGCCACACGTCTCGCCGCCGCGTTGACGCCGGAGGTGGACGCCGTTCTGGCCCGCTATCCGCTGCGGGAGCTGGTGACGGCGTCGGAGACGCTGCCGTTGCTGGTGGAGCGGGAGCGGGCCCTGTACGGCTCCTGGTACGAGTTCTTCCCGCGCTCGGAGGGCACGCCGGAGCGGCCGCACGGCACGTTCCGCACGGCGGCCAGGAGGCTTCCGGCGATCGCCGCGATGGGCTTCGACGTGGTGTATCTGCCGCCGATCCACCCGATCGGCCACACCTTCCGCAAGGGCCGCAACAACACGCTCTCCCCCGGGCCCGAGGACGTCGGGGTGCCGTGGGCGATCGGCTCCCCCGAGGGCGGCCATGACGCGGTCCACCCCGACCTGGGGACGATCGAGGACTTCGACTGGTTCGTGCGGGAGGCCAAGGGCCTGGGCATGGAGATCGCCCTGGACTTCGCGTTGCAGTGCTCCCCCGACCATCCCTGGGTGCAGAAGCACCCGGAGTGGTTCCACCACCGCCCGGACGGCACGATCGCGTACGCGGAGAACCCGCCGAAGAAGTACCAGGACATCTACCCGATCGCCTTCGACGCCGACATGGACGGTCTGATCGCGGAGACGCTGCGGGTGCTGCGGCACTGGATGGACCACGGGGTGCGGATCTTCCGCGTGGACAACCCGCACACCAAGCCGGTGGTGTTCTGGGAGCGGGTCATCGCCGACATCAACCGCACCGACCCCGATGTGATCTTCCTGGCCGAGGCGTTCACCCGGCCGGCGATGATGCACACCCTGGCGCAGACCGGTTTCCAGCAGTCGTACACGTACTTCACCTGGCGCAACAGCAAGCAGGAGCTGACCGAGTACCTGACCGAGCTGTCCGGCGAGGCGGCCGCCTACATGCGGCCCAACTTCTTCGCCAACACCCCGGACATCCTGCACGAGTACCTCCAGCGCGGCGGCCGGCCCGCCTTCGAGGTGCGTGCGGTGCTGGCCGCGACGCTGTCGCCGGCCTGGGGCATCTACAGCGGCTACGAACTGTGCGAGAACACCCCGCTGCGCGACGGCAGCGAGGAGTACCTCGACTCGGAGAAGTACCAGATCAAACCCCGCGACTGGGAGGCGGCCGACCGCGAGGGCCGCTCCCTGACCCCCCTGATCACCCGGCTCAACACGATCCGGCGCGCCCATCCGGCCCTGCGACGGCTCAGGAACATCCACTTCCACCCGACCGACAACGACGCGCTGATCGCGTACAGCAAGCGCACGGGTTCGGACACGGTTCTGGTGGTGGTCAACCTCGACCCGCGCGGAGCCCAGGAGGCCACGGTCTCGTTGGACATGCCGCAGCTCGGCCTGGAGTGGCACGAGTCCCTGTCCGTCCATGACGAACTGGCGGGCGAGACCTACCGCTGGGGCCGGAACAACTACGTGCGGCTGGAGCCCGGTCGGGCGCCCGCGCACGTGTTCCACGTCCAACGGTCGTCCGCCGCGCCGCAGATCGGAGAGTCCCCCGCATCATGACCGTCAACGAGCCCGTCCAGGACACCTTCGAGGACACCCCCGTCAGGGACCGGGATCCCGAGTGGTTCAAGCGCGCCGTCTTCTACGAGGTCCTCGTCCGCTCCTTCCAGGACAGCAACGGCGACGGGGTAGGCGACCTCAAGGGCCTCACCGCCAAGCTCGACTACCTGCAGTGGCTGGGCGTCGACTGCCTCTGGCTGCCGCCCTTCTTCCAGTCGCCGCTGCGGGACGGCGGTTACGACGTCTCGGACTACACCGCCGTCCTTCCCGAGTTCGGCGACCTCGCCGACTTCGTGGAGTTCGTCGACGCCGCCCACCAGCGCGGCATGCGCGTGATCATCGACTTCGTCATGAACCACACCAGCGACCAGCACCCGTGGTTCCAGGAGTCGCGCAAGGACCCGGACGGGCCGTACGGCGACTACTACATGTGGGCCGACGACGACAAGCAGTACCAGGACGCCCGGATCATCTTCGTCGACACCGAGGCGTCCAACTGGACCTTCGACCCGGTCCGGGAGCAGTACTTCTTCCACCGGTTCTTCTCCCACCAGCCGGACCTCAACTACGAGAACCCGGCCGTCCAGGAGGAGATCCTCGCCGCCCTCCGCTTCTGGCTGGATCTGGGCATCGACGGCTTCCGGCTCGACGCCGTGCCCTACCTGTACGCGCAGGAGGGCACCAACTGCGAGAACCTGCCCGCCACGCACGAGTTCCTGCGGCGGGTGCGCCGCGAGATCGACGCGATGTATCCGGACACGGTGCTGTTGGCGGAGGCCAACCAGTGGCCCGAGGACGTCGTCGACTACTTCGGCGACTACCGGGCCGGCGGCGACGAATGCCACATGGCCTTCCATTTCCCGGTCATGCCGCGCATCTTCATGGCGGTGCGCAGGGAATCCAGGTATCCCGTCTCGGAAATCCTCGCCAAGACGCCGGCGATTCCCTCGAACTGCCAGTGGGGCATCTTCCTGCGCAACCACGACGAGCTGACCCTCGAAATGGTCACCGACGACGAACGCGACTACATGTGGGCGGAATACGCCAAGGACCCCCGCATGCGCGCCAACATCGGCATCCGCCGCCGTCTCGCGCCCCTTCTCGACAACGACCGCGACACGATCGAGCTGTTCACGGCCCTGCTGCTGTCCCTCCCGGGCTCGCCGATCCTCTACTACGGCGACGAGATCGGCATGGGCGACAACATCTGGCTCGGCGACCGCGACGCGGTACGGACCCCGATGCAGTGGACGCCGGACCGCAACGCCGGCTTCTCCACGGCCGATCCCGGTCGCCTGGTCCTGCCGACCATCATGGACCCGGTCTACGGGCACCAGGTCACCAACGTCGAGGCGTCCATGGCGTCGCCCTCCTCGCTGCTGCACTGGACCCGCCGCATGATCGAGATCCGCAAGCAGAACCCCGCCTTCGGCCTCGGCTCCTTCACCGAGCTCCAGTCCTCCAACCCGGCGGTGCTGGCGTTCCTGCGGGAGGCCCCCTCGACAGGGGAAAACGAGGACGACCTCGTGCTGTGCGTGAACAACTTCGCCCGGTTCGCGCAGCCCACGGAGCTCGATCTGCGTGAGTTCGAGGGGCGATACCCGGTCGAGCTGTTCGGCGGGGTCCGTTTCCCGGCCATCGGTGAACTGCCGTATCTGCTGACCCTCGGCGGGCACGGCTTCTACTGGTTCCGGCTCTCCCGAGTCGCATCCCGCATCGGTCGACGACTTTGAGCGTGTGCCGACGAAAGGACGCGTCACCATGCCGAAGACCGCATTCCTCCGCCCCAGACGTACGGTCGTCGCCGACCCGATGGTCTCGCTCGGCGGCCTGTTGCGCGACTGGCTGCCCAGGCAGCGCTGGTTCGCGGGCAAGGACCGGCCCGTCACGGACCTCACTCTGCTGTCGATGACGGAGCTGTTCCCGGGCTGTCTGCACCTGCTGGTGCAGACCGACCACGCGCCCGTGCCGGCCCCCGGCGGCGGCACACCGGCCGGTGACTGCTACCAACTGCTGCTCGGCGTACGGCAGCATCCGTCGCCGCGCCTGGGACGGGCGCTCATCGGCCGTGCGGAGCAGGGCCCGTTCGCGGGCATGACGGTGTACGACGCGCTGCACGACCCCCGGTCGGCGCAACTGCTCCTGGAGCGGCTGCGGCATCCGGGTTCGGCCGGTCCCCTGCGGTTCGAGTGCGACCCGTCCGCGTCGGTGCCCGCCGGGCTGCCGCCGCGGCTGCTGGACGCCGAGCAGTCCAACTCCTCGCTGGTGTACGGCGACGAGTTCATCCTGAAGCTGTTCCGGCGCATCCAGCCCGGTGTCAACCCGGACCTGGAGGTGCCGGGCGCGCTGGCCGGACAGGGCTGCCGCCGGGTGCCCGCGCCGGTGGCCTGGTTCCGGACGACACAGCCGCAGGAGGCGACGCTGGGCGTGCTCCAGCCGTATCTGCGCGACGCGTCGGACGGCTGGACGCTGGCGCTGCGCGCGCTCGCCACCGGTGACGACTTCACCGCGCAGGCACACGAGCTGGGGCAGGCCACGGCGGAGGTGCACCTCGCACTGGCCTCGGCCTTCCCGGCCGGTACGCACGGCGAGAGCGGTCGTACGGCGGAGGCGATGACCGAGCGGCTGGACTCCGCGGCACACTGCGTGCCGGCGCTCAAGCCCTTCGTACCCGGTCTGCGGGCCGCCTTCGGCGCGCTGGCCACCTGCGACGCCGGGCCACCTGCCCAGCGCATCCACGGCGACCTGCATCTGGGGCAGGTGTTGTGGGCGGGCCGGGAGTGGTTCGTCATCGACTTCGAGGGCGAGCCGTCCCGTCCGCTCAACGAGCGGCGCAGCGCCCACTCCCCGGTGCGGGACATCGCCGGCATGCTGCGCTCCTTCGACTACGCCGCCCGGCAGCGCCGCCCCTGGCGGCCGGAGTGGGCGCGGCGCTGCCGGGAGGCCTTCTGCGCGGGCTACGCGTCCCGCGCCGGATGGGACCCGCGCAAGAAGCACGGTCTGCTGCGTGCCTACGAGACCGACCGAGCTGTGTACGAAGTCCTTTACGAAGCCAGGCACCGACCGGACTGGCTCCCTGTACCCATGGCGGCGATCGAACGTCTCGCCGTGAGAGGAGACTGACCCGTGGCCCTGCGCGACGATCCTTCGCTGCCCGAGCCGTCCGGACCTGCCCGCTGCGGTACGGCCCCTCCGCTCGACCCTGCCGACCGTGGACGCCTGCTGTCGGGCGCCCACCACGACCCGCACGCGCTGCTGGGCGCCCACCCGGTGCCGGACGGGATCGTGTTCCGGGCGCTGCGCCCGTTCGCCCGTTCGGTGAGCGTCGTGGTCGACGGCGAGCGCAGAGAGCTGGCCTCCGAGGGCGACGGGCTGTTCGCCGGCGTCCTGCCGCTCGAGGCGATCCCCGCGTACACGCTGCTGGTGGCGTACGCGGAGGAGGAGCAGGAGGTGCACGACCCGTACCGCTTCCTGCCCGCTCTCGGCGAGACCGATCTGCACCTCATCCGCGAGGGCCGGCACGAGCAGCTGTGGAAGGCGCTCGGGGCCGAGCCGATGACCCACCAGGGCGTGACCGGCACCCGATTCACGGTGTGGGCGCCGAACGCCCAAGGGGTGCGGGTGGCCGGGGAGTTCACCTTCTGGGACGGCAAGGCCTTCCCGATGCGGTCACTGGGTTCGTCCGGCGTGTGGGAGCTGTTCCTGCCGGGCATCGGTGAGGGCACCCGGTACAAGTTCGAGATCACCTCCCGGTACGGCGGACGGTTCCTCAAGGCCGACCCGATGGCCCGCCGCACCGAGGTGCCGCCCGACACGGCGTCCATCGTGACCTCCTCGCGGTACGAGTGGGGCGACCGGGAGTGGATGGCCGGGCGCGGGGACGTACCCGTGCACGAGGCGCCGTTCTCGGTGTACGAGGTCCATCTCCCGTCCTGGCGACCGGGACTGACGTACCGACAGCTCGCCGACGTACTGCCGTCGTACGTGAAGGAACTGGGCTTCACGCATGTCGAGCTGATGCCGGTCGCGCAGCACCCCTTCAGCGGTTCCTGGGGCTACCAGGTCACCGGTTTCTACGCGCCGATGGCACGGCTCGGCACGCCGGACGACTTCCGGTACCTGATCGACGCCCTGCACCGGGGGGGCATCGGCGTGATCATGGACTGGGTGCCGGCGCACTTCCCGAAGGACGACTGGGCGCTGGCCCGCTTCGACGGGGACCCGCTCTACGAGCCGGGAGACGACCGGCGGGCGGAGCACCCGGACTGGGGGACGTACGAGTTCGACTACGGGCGCACCGAGGTACGCAACTTCCTGGTCGCCAACGCCGTGTACTGGTGCGAGGAGTTCCACATCGACGGCCTGCGGGTGGACGCCGTCGCCTCGATGCTCTACCTCGACTACTCCCGCGACTCCGGCCAGTGGGCACCCAACGCGTTCGGGGGCCGCGAGGACCTGGCCGCGATGGCGTTCCTTCAGGAGATGAACGCGACCGTGTACCGGCGGGCACCCGGAGTGGTGACGATCGCCGAGGAGTCCACGGCCTGGGGCGGGGTGACCCGGCCCACCGACACCGGCGGCCTGGGCTTCGGGCTGAAGTGGAACATGGGCTGGATGCACGACTCGCTCGGCTACATCAGCCACGAGCCGGTCCACCGCAAGTACCACCACAACGAGATGACCTTCTCGATGATGTACGCGTACAGCGAGAACTACGTGCTCCCGATCTCGCACGACGAGGTCGTCCACGGCAAGCAGGCCCTGGTCTCGAAGATGCCCGGCGACTGGTGGCAGCAGCGCGCCAACCACCGCGCCTACCTCGGCTTCATGTGGGCCCACCCCGGCAAGCAGCTCCTCTTCATGGGCCAGGAGTTCGCGCAGGGCGCCGAGTGGTCCGAGGCGCACGGCCCGGACTGGTGGCTCCTCGACCCCGCCTACAGTGCGGAGCCGGACCATCGTGGGGTGCGGGACCTGGTCCGCGATCTCAACACCGTCTACCGCCGCACCCCCGCCCTCTGGCAGCGCGACACCGATCCCGGCGGGTTCCGGTGGGTGATCGGGGACGCCGCCGAGGACAACGTCTTCGCCTTCCTGCGGTACGACGCGGAGGGCAACCCGCTGCTCGCGATCTCCAACTTCTCCCCCGTCGTCCGTCACGACTACCGCCTCGGCGTCCCCGACGACGTCCCCGCGTGGTACGAGGCCCTCAACACGGACGCCGCGCGGTACGGCGGCAGCGACCTCACCTTCCCCGATCCCGTCAAGCCGGAGGACGGGGCCCTGCGGCTGACGCTGCCGCCGCTCGCGACGGTGTGGCTGGTACCGCAGCCCGGCTGAGGCTCCACGGCGGCGGCAGGTGTTCGAACGGCCCCGGAGGGGCAGTCGGGGTCGTACACAAGTGAGCAATCCTCGTCGCCGCCAAGGGGCCACAGAAAGGCTTGATCAGGTGCGCACCGTCGGAGTGGAGGAGGAACTCCTCCTGGTCGACCCGGAGACCGGCGAACCGCAGGCGCTGTCCGCCGCGGTGCTCGCCCGTGCCGCGCAGGACGACGCCGAACAAGACGTCTTCGAGAAGGAACTGCACAACCAGATGCTCGAGTTCGCGACACATCCGCAGTCGGGCATGGAGGAGCTGCGGGCGGAGATCGTCCGCTGCCGTAAGGAGGCCGCCCGGCATGCCGGGGAGATCGGCTGCACCGTCGCCGCGCTCGCCACCTCGCCGCTGCCCGTCAGCCCCTCGGTGGGGGTGGGCCGCCGCTACCAGTGGATGGCGGAGCACTACGGGATCACCACCCAGGAACAGCTGGTCCTCGGCTGTCATGTGCACGTTTCCGTGGAGTCCGACGAGGAGGGCGTCGCCGTCATCGACCGGATCCAGCCCTGGCTGACCGTGCTGTCCGCGCTGAGCGCCAACTCCCCGTTCTGGCAGGGCAAGGACACCCTCTACAACAGCTATCGCAGCCGGGTGTGGCAGCGGTGGCCGTCGGCCGGTCCGACCGAGCCGTTCCGCTCTGCCGAGCGCTATCACCGCCGGGTCGCGGACATGGTCGCCACCGGGGTCATCCTCGACGAGGGGATGATCTACTTCGACGCCCGGTTGTCCCAGCGCTTCCCGACCGTGGAGATCCGGGTCTCGGACGTCTGCCTGCACTCCGGCACCGCCGTCCTCGTCGCCACCCTCGCCCGCGGCCTCGTCGAGACCGCCGCGCGTGACTGGCGGGCGGGCCGGGAGCCGCTGGGACACAGCGTGAGCCTGCTCCGGCTGGCCGCCTGGCGTGCCGCTCGCTCCGGGCTCACCGAGGAACTGCTGCACCCGGCGACCATGCGGCGCATGCCGGCGGAGACGGTGGTGCGAGCCCTGCTGGACCACGTCGGGGAGGCCCTCGCCGAGACCGGCGACCTCGACCGTGCCCGCGCCACCTGTACCGAGCTGCTGCGGATCGGCAGCGGCGCCGGAGTGCAGCGGGCCCTGATGAAGGAGACCGGCAGTCTGCGGGACGTGGTCACCGAGTGCGTGCGCATCACGCAGGCGTGAGAGGGCCGGATGTTGAGAGGCCGGACGTCTCGTGCTGCTGTCTTCGTACTGCTGTCACAGGATGAGGACGATGGCGTACACCAGGAAGAACGCGGCGATCAGTACGGCGAGGCCGAGGATCAGAGTCAGCGGCGCCTTCGCCCAGCCCTTGGGCGGGTTGTGCGTCTCCTGCGGGCCGGCCTCGGGCATGCTGCTCTCGGCCGGCGGGGTCTCGCCCGGGGGCACGCCGCCGCCGGGTTCCAGGCCGGGGGTGCGATCGGGATCGGGGTCGGGGTTCGTGTAACTCATGCCGTCCGAGTCCCCCGAATATGCCGAGATCATCGACGGTCGGCCAGTTCTCCGTTCCCGGGCACCGGGCGCCCCCGCCTGGGCTAGATTCGAGCACCGCGGATAACCGTGCTCGTCCGCGACGTCACACCCCGTACACATCAGGAGCAGTGCATGCGCGACTTCGCCCTCGCTCCCCCGGCCGTCTCGCACCCGACCGGCGGTCTCGCCGACAGTGTCTTCGACAGGGCGGCGCACAGCCCCACCCTGCCGATGCTGGCCCGGCGCCCGGACGCCGCCTCCTCCGAGTGGGAGGAGGTGACCGCCGTGGAGGTGCGGGACGAGGTGGTGGACGTGGCCAAGGGGCTGGTCGCCTCCGGGATCTCGCCGGGGCACCGCGTGGCGATCATGGCGCGCACGCGGTACGAGTGGACGATCCTGGGCTACGCGCTGTGGGCCATAGGTGCCGAGGTCGTGCCGATCCATCCGACCTCCTCGCGCGACCAGGTCGAATGGATCCTGCGTGACGCCGGCTGTGTGGCCGTGGCCGTCGAGGACGAGCAGAGCGTGATGACGGTCGGATCCGTGTGTGCGGGGCTGCCCCGGCTGCGCCACGTCTGGCAGCTCGACGCGGGGGCTCTCGGGGACCTGGTGCAGCGGGGCGAGTTCATCCCGCTCGCCACCGTCGACTCGCTGCGCCGCATCGTCCTGCCGGACTCCACCGCCGCCGTCGCCTACACCTCCGGCACGAGCGGGCACCCGCTCGGCTGCGCCCTGAGCCACCGCGGCCTCGCGAGCCCCTGCGACACCCTCCTGGAGGGCTGGGGACACACGGCCGCGCCGCCCGGGGAGCAGGGGTCCGTGCTGGCCTTCCTGCCGTTGTCCCATGTGTACGGCCTCATGATCCAGGGCATGTGCGTGCGCGGCGGTCTGCTCATGGCCCATGAACCCGACCTGAGCTCCGAGGCACTGACGTCGGCGCTGCGCTCCTTCCGGCCCACCTACTTCTACGGCGTGCCGTCGCTCTTCGAGAAGATCTACAAGACCTTCCTGCGCACCGCCCAGCAGATGGGCCGCGGCGCCCTGTTCGAGCGGGCGGCCGAGACGGCACGGGACTACGCCGCGGCGTGCGAGCGGCATCGGCTGGGCGCGGGGCCCGGACCGGGCTTCGATCTGCGGCTGCAACACGCCCTGTACGAACGCACGGTGTACCGCAAGCTGCGGGGCGCCCTCGGCGGCCGGGCGCGCCGCGCCACGTCGGGAGGTTCCCCGCTCAACCGTGACCTGAGCCTGTTCTACGAAGGCATCGGCATCTACGTCCACGACGGGTACGGGCTCACGGAGACCAGTGGTGGGATCACGATGCAGCCGCTCGGGCGGGAGAAGTCCGGCACCGTGGGACAGGCCCTGCCGGGCACGGACATCCGGGTGGCCGACGACGGCGAGATCCTGGTGCGCGGGCCGTCGGTGTTCCAGGGTTACGTGAGCGACGACGCGGCGACCCGGGCCGCGCTGCACGGCGGCTGGCTGGCCACGGGGGACATCGGGCAGCTGGACCCCGAGGGCTATCTGACGATCACCGGGCGCAAGAAGGACGTCATCATCACCAACAGCGGCAAGAGCGTCGCCCCGGCCGCCCTGGAACACCGGCTGCGGATGCACCCGCTCATCCACCAGGCGGTGATCGTCGGCGACAACCGGCCCTGCGTCGGGGCGCTGATCACGCTGGACCCGGAGTTCCTCGCGCACTGGCGGGCCGGCCTCGCGTGGCAGAGCGACGCGCCGAACCGGGAGGCGCGGGAGGAGAACGCGCTGCGGGAGGAGATCACCCGGGCCGTGGCGGCGGCCAACAGTGCCGTGTCGCGCTCGGAGTCCATCCGGGTGTTCCGAGTGCTCCCGGAACCGTTCGACCTGGCCAACGGGCTGATGACGCCGTCGATGAAGCTACGCCGGGACCTGATCGTGCGGGCGTACGCGTTCGAGATCGACGCGATGTACCAGGCGCGCTCGCGCGGCGGGCGGCAGGCCGTGCCGGACGACTCGGCGAGCTGGGACGACGCGGACAACGTGTTCCGGTGAGGGACCTTCCGCCGACCCGACGTCCCGAGAACGCGTAGGCTCCGCGCCCTCGGGAACACGAACCCTGCGACACATGAGAAAGGACGACAGCCCTGCTGATGCCGGGCCGGAAAGGCGACATGGCAAGCGAGCCGCGTTGGGACAAGACACTGGCTTCCGAGGCGATCCCGAGCCGCAGCACCAGTTTCGCGGGCGAGCCGCAGAACGTGACGGGTGCGCGACTCGCCGCGGAGGGATTTCTCCGTGACCTCGCACGCACCGCGCCGCCCGCGGCACCCGAGTACTGGGACGACATCCTGCTGGTCGTCACGGAGCTGGCCGCCAACGCGGTCCAGTACGCTCCCGGCCCGTTCGCCCTGCGTATGCGCCGGACCTTCGACGGCGTCCACGTGACCGTCCACGACACCAGCAGCACCCCGCCCGCGCCGCGCCCCTTCGATCCGCGGCACGGCGGTGGCGGCATCGGCTGGCATCTGGTGCACGCGCTGTGCGACCAGGTGAGCGTGGTCACGGACGACGGCGGCAAGGACATCCACGTCTTCCTGCCCTGGTGAGCCGACGCCGCCCGGTCACGGTGCCGGTCGCAGCGGCACCAGCACGCCGATGGTCTTGCCGCCGCCGGGATGCCGGTCGACGGTGATCTCGCGGGCCAGGCGGATGATCAGGGGCCAGCCGTAACCGTTCCCGTGGTGCCCGACCGGGAAGGCGCCGGCACCCTGCGAGACGTCGGGGACGAGGTCGCTGTGGTCGCGGACGGCCACCCGCAGGCCTTCCTGGGTGGGCGTCACCTGGAACCCGGCCAACCCCTCACCGTGCCGTACGGCGTTGGTGACCAGTTCGGAGACGACCAGCAGCAGATCCACGATGTCCTCGTCCCGCGCCCTGCGGGAGGGGGATTCCCAGCGCTCGCGCACCACCGACCGCGCGTAGGCGCGGGCCGTCGCCGGACTCGTCACCGTAGCCCGTGGCGGGTCGCCGGAGGCGTGGTGGTCGAAGAGCGCGGTCGTGGCCGCGTCGATGTGTTCCATGCGTGTCGTGTCCCTGAGATCCGCCCGGCCGGTGCGTCCTGCACCCGGCCGTCAGACCGTGGTCGTCTCTCGCGGCGGTAGCCGGTGGTAGTAGTCGCCGACGGCGGTCAGATACGCGGGATCCCTCGTCTCGCTGTCGGTCTTGAAGCGGGGTGCCGCCTTCACCTCTCCCACGGTGCAGGCCAGCGTGACCCTGCGGGCCCCGGCGTCGATCCCGGTGACGACGCCGACGGGTACCAGGACGCTCCCGCCGAACAGCCAGACGCCGGTGTCGACCACCAGGTGCCGCATGCCCCGGGGGTCGGCCTGCCGGTCCACCCTGCCGAGGGCGCCGTCGCCGGCGGCGACGGTGAACCCCGTCAGGTCCTGCCCCTCGACGTACCCGCTGCCCGGCGCGTACGACCAGATCCTGTCAACAGCCACGCTGCTCCCTCCTCCGGCCTCCACAGCAGCAGTTACCCGCCTCCCGCACGTGCATTCGGCGCCGTTCGGCACAGTTGCCCGTGAATGGGTGAGCGATTCAGGGGTATGCGCGGGGGCGCGGTGGAAGACCGGGCGACTGCCAGGCGACCGCGTGAACGACCAAGCCCGGATGAGAGGTTGATCACCACCCAGGAACCGAACCGGCGTGCATCGAAGTCGCCGCCAGGGGTAATCGGTCCTGGCTGTCAGCACCTGTTGGAGGTACCCGTGCCCCTTGCCCAGAACCCGCTGTCCATCGAGGTCACCCTGCCCCGCGAGGACGTGGCCCTGATAACGGTCGAAGGCTACTTGGACGTCGACACCGCGACCGAGTTCCAGCACCATCTGGCGAACCAACTCCACCATGGCCGACGGCACTTCCTGCTCGACCTGTCGGCCGTGCCGTTCATGGACTCCTCCGGCATGAACATCATCCTGAGGGTGTACCAGGAGGCCCGCACCCTTCCGGGGAGCGTGCACATCATCTCCCCCACTCCGGCCGTGCGCCGGATCCTGGACCTCACCGGCGTCAGCATCACGGTCCCGGTCTCGGAGGGGCTGGAGGAGGCGCTCTCCCGCGTCGACGCCCACGACGAGGACCGGGAAGAGGACCGGGACGAGAGCCAGGCCGGTCCGGACGGACAACGGGCCTGATTCCCACAGCGGTTGGGTACGACGCAGCGACGAAACGACGAAACGACGAAACACTGACTAGCAGGGCTAGGAGCAGACAACAGGTGCCGGAGCACGAATCGACAGGGCAGCACGGATCGCCGGCACGGGAGGTCGCGGCCTTCCTGCGCCGCCGCGCCGAGCAGATCTCCCAGCGGTGGGCCGACGAGCCGCTGTTCCGTACGGTGTTCACCGTCTCGCGGGACGAGGCGGTGGAAGCGGGCAGGATCGTCGTCGACGCGCTGGCCCAGGTCGCCGACACGGATCAGGTGCACGATCCCGACGCCGCCGGATTCACCGTGGTGCGCGAGCAGTTGTCGCGGATGGGCGCGGCCCGCTCCCGGGCCGGCTTCACCACCGCGCAGGTCTCGAACGACGTGGACGCGCTGCGCCCGCCCGTCGAGAACCTCCTGGTCGCCGACCTCCCCGACGAACCGACCGAGCTGGTCCGGGACTGCACGACGGCCCTGACCGTGCTCATGGGGACGATGCGGCTGGTCGTGCTGGAGACGGCGCTGAGCGAAGGACAGGCCCTGATCGAGCGGCAGCGGCTGCAGCTGATGGAAGTGGCCACGCCGGTCATCAAGCTCTGGGACGGCATCGTGGCCGTCCCGCTGATCGGGACGCTCGACAGCGCCCGCAGCCAGGTCGTGATGGAGACGCTGCTGGAGGCGGTCGTCGACCAGCACGCCAGGTTCGCGATCCTGGACATCACCGGTGTGCCGACCGTCGACTCCCTGGTCGCCCAGCACCTGATGAAGACGGTCGCGGCCGCCCGGCTGATGGGCGCGGAGTGCGTCGTCTCCGGCATCCGTCCGGCGATCGCGCAGACCATCGTCCATCTGGGCCTGGACCTGGGCACGGTGATCACCCGGGCGAGCCTGGCCGACGCCCTGGCCTACGCCCTGCACGAGTTGGGAGCGGACATCATCAACGCGACGCCCGGTGGTGCGGGGCACCGGTGAACCACGACCTCTCCCGCTCCGTCACGGGGCACGTGCCGGTCCTCAGGCTCGGCGACGTCCTCCTGGTCACCCTCCAGGGGGACCTGCACGACAGCACGGCGCAGCAGCTCCAGCAGGACATCGGTGAGACCGTCGTGGGCACCGGGGTGCGTGGCGTGGTCATCGACATCTCCGGTGTCGAGATAGTCGACTCGTTCCTCGGGCGGGTGCTGGCTGAGATCGCGGCTCAGGCCTCGCTGCTGGCCGCGCGCACCGTGGTGGCCGGCATGCGTCCGGCGGTCGCGATCACGCTGGTGGAGCTGGGGCTGACGCTTCCGGGGCTGCGCACCGCGCTCTCCGCGGAGGCGGCCATGGACCTCCTCGCGGGGTCCGATCCGGTCTCCCGCTCCGGTGGCCCGCGCCAGGAGAGCCGGTGATGGAGACAGCCGCGGGCGTCGACGCCTGCCTGCCGATCCGTTCGGACATGGATCTGGTGTGGGTGCGCCAGCATGTGCGGCAGGCCGCCGGCCTGCTCGGTTTCGGCCTGGTGGAGCAGACCAAGCTGGTCACCGCGGCCAGCGAACTGGCCCGCAACACCCTGGTGCACGGCGGCGGCGGCCGGATGGAGACGGCGGGCCTGACCAACGGGCACACGCGCGGGCTGCGGCTGACGTTCTCCGACGAGGGGCCGGGCATCCCGGACCTGGAGCGGGCGCTGGGCGACGGCTACACCTCCGGCGACGGGCTGGGGATGGGCCTGGGCGGTGCGCGCCGCCTGGTGCACGAGTTCGCCGTCGACAGCACTCCGGGGGTCGGCACCAAGGTCACGGTGGTCTCCTGGGCGGCCCGACCACCGCGCCCCCGCGGGGAGTTCTGATGCCGCGCGTGTGGGAGGTCCCGGTCCACGACTCGACCCGGGTGCGGGACGCGAGGGTGGCCGCGGAGCACGCGGCGGCCCTGGCGGGGCTCGACGAGCCGCGTACGGCGGCCGCCGCGCTGGTGGCGACCGAGCTGGCCACCAACCTGCTCAAGCATGCCGGGGGCGGCCGGATGCTCGTCGACCTCGTGGCCCCGCCCACGCCCTCGGACGGCGCCTGTCTGGTGCAGATCGCCGCGATCGACCACGGTCCCGGCATGGCCGATGTCTCCGCCGCCCTGCGCGACGGTTTCTCGACCACCCGTTCCCTCGGGGCCGGGCTCGGCACGTGCCGCCGTATCGCCGACGGCTTCGGGCTGCACAGTGCGCCGGGCCGGGGCACGGTGGCGCTGGCCCGGGTCGGTGCCCGCGCGAAGGGCCCGGCGCCGGTCGCCGTGGTGCGGGCCGGCGGGGTGAACGTGCCGTTCGCCGGGGCCGAGTACTCGGGCGACGCCTGGGCGTGGGTCCGCTCGGGCGACCGGCTGACCCTGATGCTGGCCGACGGGCTGGGGCACGGTCCGCAGGCGGCCCGCGCGTCGACGGCGGCCGTTCAGGCCCTGCACCGCGCCGCCCACCTCCCGCCCGCCGAGGCCCTGGTGCACCTCGACACGGCGTTGCGCGGCACCCGGGGCGCGGCCGTCGCCGTCGCCCAGGTGGAGACCGGTGCCGGGCTGTTGCGGTTCGCGGGCGTCGGCAACATAGGGGCCCGGTTGCGCGAGGGCGAGAGGTGGCGTTCCCTGCTGTCCCGGCCCGGCATCGTGGGCGTCCACCGGCACGCGACGCTGCGGGAGGACCGTCTGACCTGGGCGGCCGACCGGCTGCTGATCCTGCACAGCGACGGCCTGCCCAGCCGTTGGACACCGCCGTCCGACGCGGACCTGCTGGCCGCCGACCCGGCCGTCGTGGCCGCCGTGACGGTGCGCGACGCGAGCAGTTCCGCGTGGCCGGTGCGGGACGACACGGCCGTGGCGGTACTCGCCCCGACTCCGGCGGAGGCTCCATGACCCGCAGTCTGCAGATCACCACCGTCGTCGACGCGGCCCGGGCCCGGATCGCCACCGCCCGCCTCGCCGCCGCGTACGGCGTGTCCGCCCTCGACCGCACCCGGCTGACCACGGCGCTCAGCTCCCAGCTGCGGCAGTGCCTCACCAAGGGCGGCACCTGGCGGCTCACCCTGGACACCACGGCCGCGCCCGCCGAGGAGGGGCTGCTGCATGTGGTGGTGACCCCGTGGCACGGCACGGGTGCCGCCGCCGCGCAGCCGCCGTGGCGTACGACGGTCCGCTGCGACCGGGCGGCGGACGCACCCGACGGCACGGCGGTGGCGGACGACCCGGCGGTCCTGGCGGAGGCCCTGCTGGGCGCCGACGAGGACACCGCGCTGGTGCTGGAGCGGCTCAGCGAACAGGAGGAGCTGGTCACCTTCCACCGGGAGGAGCTGCACCAGACCAACCAGGGCGTGCTGGCGCTGCACGCCGAGCTGGACGCCGCCGGGCGGGCCCAGCGCGACGCGTTCGCCGCCGAGCGCAAGGCACGTACCGAGGCGGAGAGCGCCCGCCGCAGGCTGACGTTCCTGGCGGACGCCAGCGCCGTCCTGACGGCGTCGCTGAACCACGACGAGATCGTGCGCCTGCTGCCGGAACTGCTGGTGCCCGAGTACGCCCGCAGCGTCGACGTCTGGCTGTTCGACGGCGACGACGACCGGCATCCGCCCGCCCCGCACCCGGCCGCCGCCGTACTCGCCGCCCGCACCGGCCGCCCGCAGTACGCGGCCGACCATCCGGGCGGCCTGCCCGGCGTCGTGGACCAGCCGCCCTCCGCGCTGGATCCGGCCCGGCCCCTGCTGTGCATCCCGCTGCCGACACGGCGCACCCCGCTGGGCGTGCTGACCCTGTCGCCGCCCGGCGACCGCTGGGACCCGGACGACGCCGTGATGCTGATCGAGCTCACCAGACGGGCCAGCATCGCCATCGACAACGCCCGGCGCTTCGAGCACAACCGGGACATCGCCGAGACGCTCCAGCGTGCTCTGCTCACCGACCTGCCCAGCACGCCGGGTCTGAGTCTGGCCGCCCGCTACCTGCCGGCCACACGCGGGCTGAACATCGGCGGCGACTGGTACGACGCGTTCCGGCAGCCCGACGGCAGCCTGATCACCGTCATCGGCGACGTCACCGGACACGGTCTGCACGCGGCCGTGATGATGAGCCAGCTGCGGACCGCGCTGCGGGCCTACGCCGTCGACGGCGGCAGCCCCGGCCGGCTGCTGACGCAGCTGCACACGTTCCTGCACCATCTCCAGCCGGATCTGTACGCCACCGCGGTCATCGCCCGCTTCCGCCCCGGCGACCCGACGCTGACCTGGGCGGCCGCGGGCCATCCGCCGCCGGTGCTGCGTACCCCCGACGGACAGGTGCACACGTTGGACGCCAAACCGGGCGCCATGCTCGGCATCCCGCTGCGGCAGGAGATCCACGACCACACCGCGCCGCTCGCGCCCGGCTCCACGCTGGCGCTGTACACGGACGGCCTGGTGGAGCGGCGCGCGCAGGGCATAGACCCGGGCATCGAACGCCTGGCCCGGGCGCTCGGTTCGTTCGACTCGGCGGAGCTGGACGCGGACCTGGAGGGTTCGGCCGACCGGATCCTCGCCCCCCTGCTCAGCGACTCCGAACGGGACGACGACGTATGCCTGCTGCTGTGTCATCTGGCCGCCTGAGGCGCCGTCCACGGCTTCTGTCCCACGATCTTCACGAGCGCCCCGGTGCGCAACGGCTGCCGGGCGGGCATGGTGGTGCTCGACGCGTTCGTCCGCCGGGGATCGATGAGGTGCCAAGCAGCGATCCACGGGCAGGCGAAAGGCGTCCGAGGCATACCGCCTGGAGCCGCAGAAAGGGATGAACACCGTGACACGACCCAGGATCCTGGTGGTTGGCGCAGGCTTCGCCGGCGTGGAGTGCGTTCGCCGTCTGGAACGCAAACTCTCCCCCGACGAGGCCGACGTCACCCTGGTGACACCGCGCGCCTACCAGCTCTACCTCCCCCTGCTGCCCCAGGTCGCCTCCGGCGTGCTGACGCCCCAGTCGATCGCCGTCTCGCTGCGCCGCAGCAAGAAGTACCGCACCCGGATCATTCCGGGCGGTGCGATCGGCGTGGACCTCAAGGCCAAGGTCTGCGTCATCCGCACCATCACCGACCAGATCGTCGACGAGCCGTACGACTACATCGTGCTGGCCCCCGGAAGCGTCACCCGCACCTTCGACATCCCCGGCCTCACCGACAACGCCTTCGGCATGAAGACGCTCGCCGAGGCCGCGTACGTGCGTGACCACGTCATCTCCCAGCTGGACCTCGCCGACGCGAGTGACGACCCGGTCGAGCGTGCCGCACGGCTGCAGTTCGTGGTGGTCGGCGGCGGCTACGCCGGCACCGAGACCGCGGCCTGCCTGCAGCGCCTCACGCACGCCGCCGTCAAGCGCTACCCCCGCCTGGATCCGGGCCTGATCAAGTGGCATCTGATCGACATCGCCCCGAAGCTGATGCCGGAGCTGGGCGACAAGCTCGGCCGCAGCGCCACGGAGATCCTGCGTCGGCGCGGCATCGAGATCTCGCTGGGGGTCTCGATCGACAAGGCGGGCCCGGAAGAGGTCACCTTCACCGACGGCCGGGTGATCCCGACCCACACCCTGATCTGGACCGCGGGTGTGGTCGCGAGCCCGCTCATGGCCACGCTCGGGGCGGAGACGGTGCGGGGGCGGCTCGCGGTCACGGCCGACATGAACCTGCCGGGCCAGGACGGGGTCTTCGCGCTCGGCGACGCCGCCGCGGTGCCCGACGAGGCCAAGGGTGTGGAGGGCGCGGTGTGCCCGCCGACCGCGCAGCACGCGCTGCGGCAGGGCAAGCACGTCGCCGACAACGTCATCGCGACGCTGCGCAATCAGCCGACGAAGCCGTACGTCCACAAGGACCTCGGCCTGGTCGTCGACCTCGGCGGCACGGACGCCGTCTCCAAGCCGCTCGGCATCGAACTGCGCGGCCTGCCCGCCCAGGCGGTGGCCCGCGGCTACCACTGGTCGGCGCTGCGCACCAATGTCGCCAAGACCCGGGTCATGACGAACTGGGTGCTCAACGCGGTCGCCGGCGACGACTTCGTCCGCACCGGTTTCCAGCACGGCAGGTCCCTCAAGCTGAAGGACACGGCGGGCGTGGACGCCTATCTGACGCCGGAAAAGGTGCGGGCCCATGTCGAGGGCTCCGAGCGGATCGAGCAGTGACACTTCTCCGCACGTGACGTGGGTCACTTTGAACCGCCGATCAGTTGCCGGCCGGTCGGCGGTCCAAGGAGGGACAGGACAGCGTCACAGCGAAAGGACAACCGCCATGGCCGAGACCGTGAAGGGCCCCGCGAGCTACTTCCCCTCGATCGAGAAGAAGTACGGCCGGCCGATCGCCGAGTGGCAGGAACTCATCCGTTCCTCGCCGCTGAGCCGGCACATGGAACTGGTCACCTGGCTGAAGACGGAGCACGGCCTCGGCCACGGTTATGCCAACGCCCTCGTGGCGTACACCCTGGCCGAGACCCGGGACCGGTGAGGCCCGCCCCGCCGTGTCATGCTGATGCCGGAGATCATGACGGGACACGGGAGTGAGTACGGCGGCGTGAAGGCAGCGGGACGGTCGGTGCGGGCACGACTGCGGGACGGCATCGCCGCCTCCGATCCCGGTCTGCTGAGACTGACCGCCGGTCTGCGGACCGTGGGCGCGATCGCCCTCACGCTGGCCGTCCTCAGCTTCCTCGACGTCGACGTCACGCATCTGGTCGCCGGGGCCATGGCGGCGATGGTCGCCACCTTCGCCATCCGCGAGAAGCAGCGCGGGCAGCAGGCCGTCACGCTCGCCCTGGGGCTGCCGGTGGCGCTGGCGTCGGTGACGCTGGGGGCGCTCCTCAGCTCCCGTGTGGTGGCCGGCGACCTCTTCTTCGTCGCGCTCATCTTCTTCGCCGTCTACGGGCGCCGGTTCGGCGACCGCGGCACCGCGCTCGGCCTGATCGGGTTCCAGGTCTACTTCCTGTCCCTGTTCGTCGGCGCCACGGTCTCGGGACTGCCCGAGTTGTACGGCGCCATCGTCATCGCCTTCCTCAGCAGCGCGTTGGTGCGGTTCGTGCTCGTGCCCGAGACGCCCGGGCAGATCCTTGAACGGCTGCGCGAGGCCTTCCGCGCGAGGCTGGCCCAACTGGTGTCGGCACAGCTCGACCTGCTCGACGCCGGGCCGGACGAGGTGGAGAAGGCGCTGGAGGACGTGCGCAGCGGCACCGCCCGCCTGAACGAGACGGCGATGATGATCCAGGGGCGGCTGGAGGACGGCACGTCCGACGAGGCCGCGGCCCGCCTCGTGCAGCGCCGTATCGCGGACGCCGAGATCGCCGCCGAGCGCCTGGGCCTGTTGCTGCTGACCGCGCGCAGCGCCGAGCGGGCGACCACACTGACTTTGCATCTGCCCGGCGCCCCCGTCCCGGCGGGAGGTCATCTGCCCGTGCGGGACGAGGCGAGTGCCACCTTGCGCCGCGATCTGGACGCGCTGCGGATGCTCGTGCTGCGGCCCGTAAACGGGGAGTCCGGCACGGCCCTGTCCCATGTGCGCAACCGGCTGCTCGGGTACCGCGACGAGGAGAACCTGCCGCCCGCCTCACCCGCCGTCCAGGACGTCTTCCGGGGTATCGGCGAGGCCTCGCGGGCGGTTCTGGGCCTGCGGATCGCCCTGGACGGGCCCCAGGACGACTCGGACGACAGCCCGGCGACGGCCCGTTCGCGCGAGGAACTCGACGCCGAGGACGCCGCCATCGACGCCGGCGAGGACGACACCGACGACGAGGAGCAGACCGGGCTGCGGCGACCGACCACCCGGGCCGCCGTGCAGGTCGCCGTGGGCTCGTCGCTCGCGATCGTCGGCGGGGAGTTCCTCTCCAGCCACCGCTGGTACTGGGCGGTGCTGACCTGCTGGATCGTGTTCCTCAACACCGCGTCCACGGGCGAGATCCTGGTCAAGGGCTACCGGCGGCTGCTGGGCACGGTGTTCGGGGTGGTGGCCGGGATCGTGCTGGCCGCGCTGGTCGGGCAGCACACCTGGACCGCGTTCGCGCTGGTGCTGCTGTGCGTGTTCGCGATGTTCTACACGGCTCCCTTGTCGTACACCCTGATGTCCTTCTTCGTCACCGCGGCGCTGGGCGTGCTCTACACCCTCCTGCACACCTACAGCGCCTCGGTGCTGTTGCTGCGGGTGGCGGAGACGGCGCTCGGCGCGGCCTGCGGGATCGTCGCGGCGGCGTTCGTGCTGCCGGTGCGCACGGACCGCCGTACGAACGAACTGCTGGTCACCGTCCTGGACCGGCTCGCGGACGTCACCGAGGGAGCGGTGGACCAGCTCAGCGGCGGTCCGCCGGTCGATCTGCTGGACCAGGCGCGCGACCTGGACCAGGCGCTGGCCGACCTGCGCGCCGCCACCCAGCCGCTCACCCACCCGGTCACGCCGCTGCGGGCCCGCCGGGACACCGCCCGCTATGTCGTCGCGCTGCTCGAGACCTGCGCGTACCACGCGCGTTCGCTGGCGGCGACGGCCGAACTGCTGCCCACCCACCCCTCGATTGCGGCGGACCCGAGACTGCGCCGGGCCGGGCGGCGGATCCAGCACAACATCGGGGCCCTCGCCGCGCACGTCGCCGACGAGCGGGCCGCCGTCGAGATCGAGACCGGCCCGAGCATCGCCTCGCTCCTGGAGCCGGACATCCCGGGCACACCCCGGTACGGCCGGGTCACCGACCGCGTGCTGCGGCATCTGCAACGCCTGGACGAGTCGGTGGCGGGGCTGGCCCGGCCGCTGGGCATGCCGGTGCCGGCACGCCGGCGGTGACAGCGGGGCGCTCGCCTCAGATGTCCGTCGGCAGGTCGCTCACTTCGGCGATGCCGCGCAGTTCGTCGTTCATCCTCTGTCGTTCGCGGATGTAGTCGGCGATCTCGCCGAGGCGCACGGGGTCGGACGCGGTGGCCGCGTCGGTGACGACCCGGACCGGGCCGGTGTCCTCGACGTGGAGTTCGACCACCTCGTTGTCCAGTCGGCCCGTGACCGCGGTGGCGATGACCAGCGCCGCCTCGTCGCGGACCTCCTGGGGCAGCCCCTCGGCATGCGTCTCGTCGAGGGCGAAGTCGAGTGCGGGCAGGCGTTGTTCCTCGATCGCCCGCAGAACCGGTTCGACCACGCTGAGCAGGAGACGGTAGTCCTCCGTCTCCATGCGGACGCGCAGCAGGTCGAGGTAGACGTCCACGGGCCGGCCGTCGGGCGGGAGCTCGGGTTCGTTCATCTGGTCCGTGTTCCCCGTGTGGCGAATCTCAGACGCGATCCCGGCTCCCGGAACCCCGCGCCGCCTCTCAGACCCGGCGCCAACGGGCCATCGCGAAGGAGAACAGCCCGAAGAGCACGAGGCCGGCCGCGACGCAGACCAGCAGCCACGGCCCGAGCGGAGTGTCGGCGAACGAGCGGAGGGTGTCGTCGAGGCCCTTGGCTTTGTCGGGCGCGTAGTCGACGGCCGCGCGCACGGCGAAGGCACCCGCCACGGCGAACACCGCTCCGCGCGCCACGCCGCCGGCCACGCCCGTGACGTCGACCAGTCGCCTGGTGCGCAGCGACATCTGGCCGAGCCTGAGCTTGTCGTGGTACTTGCGCAGCGCCGCCCGCACGGCGATCCACACACCGGCGACGGCGATCCCGGCGCCGGCCACGCCGACCAGCCACTGCCCGGCGGGGACCTCCAGCAGCCGCGCGGTGACGTCCTTGGACTGCTCGTCGCTGGACCCGCTGCCGCCCGAGCCCGCTGCGAAGGACAGCACGGAGTAGGCGACGAAGGTGTAGAAGGCGCACCGCACGGCCGACAGCAGTCGTTTCCTCGCCTTACGGCCGTCCGGCCCGACCGAGCCGAAAAGGACCTCGGACAGCCGCCACAGGGCCATGCAGACGAGGCCGATGCCGAGCGCCCACAGCAGTGCCGCGCCGAACGGCTGGTCGGCGAGTTCGGCGAGGGCGCCGCCGCGGTCGGCCTGACGTTTGCCGTCGCCGAAGGCGATCTGCAGGGCCAGGACTCCGACCAGCAGGTAGATCACTCCCCGCGCGGTCAGTCCGGCTCGCGCGGCCCCTTCACCTGCCGACCCCTTCGCGACCCGGCGGGCCTCCATCCGGGGGGTTCGCGCCGTGGCACTCGTGTTCATGTAGACCTCCTGGAATCCGAATGCCCTGGTCCCGGACGAGCACACCCCGGCGAGCGGGGCAGGGCGTCCCCACGGCGCGGGCGGCTTGGCGTCGCGCCGTGGGGACGCCCGGTACGGCGGTGCTGATGCGTCAGGGGATCGCCATGCGGGCCCCGTCACTCGGCCAGCGGAGCGGACTTGGACTCCGGCACCGCCCTCAGCAGGCGGTGTGCCGTGTCCAGTGCCAGTCGCACGTCACGCGTGCCGGTGGACACACAGAGTGTGTAGGCGAGCTCGAGGGCGCGCGGGCTCGGTGCGTTCGGGCCGCGCGCGGTCTCCTCGGCCCGGAGCGACTCGTACTGCTCGACGAGTCGGCGCAGGAACGCCGGCTGGGGCCTCAGCATCCGACCTCGCTCCCTTCTCGCTCACAGTGCCCGGCCGCCGGGGCCGCACCGGTTCGCCCGCTGCCCCAGCACCTCGTCGCGCACCCGGGCGCAGCTGCGGCTGATCAGCCGGGAGACGTGCATCTGGGAGATGCCGAGCCGGTCGGCGATGCGGCTTTGGGTCATGTCCTCGAAAAAGCGCATGTAGAGGATGGCCCGCTCGCGCTCGGGCAGTCGGCGCAGCCCCTCCTTGGCGGACTCGCGGTCGATGACGACGTCGTAGGAGGCGTCGGACGAGCCGAGTGTGTCGGCGAGGCTGTAGCCGTCGTCGCCGGCGGAGAGCTCGGCGTCCAGCGACAGGGTGCTGAAGCTTTCGAGCGCCTCCATGCCCGCGGCGACCTCCTCCTCGGTCAGACCGGTGTGGGCGGCGATGTCGGTGGCCGACGGCTCGGCGGAACCGGGGCTCTGGGTCAGCTCGCGTCGGGCCACCCGCACCTTGTTGCGCAGTTCCTGCACCCTGCGGGGCACCCTCAGCGCCCACATCCGGTCCCGGAAGTGGCGCTTGACCTCGCCGGTGATGGTCGGCACGGCGTAGCTCTCGAAGGCGCCCCGCTCCGGCTCGAACCGGTCGATCGCCTTCACCAGGCCGAGCGCCGCCACCTGCCGGAGGTCCTCGACGGACTCCCCGCGGTCGCGGAACCGGCCTGCGATCCGGTGAGCCATGGGCAGCCAGGCGGTGACGAGTTCGTCGCGGAGGGCGTCACGCTCGGGGCCGTCGTCCAGGGCGGCCAGTCGGGTGAACAGGGCGGTCGTGTCGGGGGCGTCGTCGTGCCGGCGCCGGGTCGGAGCGGTCTGATGAGCGGATGCGCCGGGACGGCTGGTCGACATATCGATGAGCATGCGGAATCGCTCCTGAACGTCGTTTCAGGTGGTTACCGCGGGAGGGGAAGGCGCTGCCCGGATGACCAGGAAGGGCCCCGGGGCAGCCATACCGCTCCCGCTGACGCGCCTCCGGTCCGAAGCACGATTCTGCGTCTGCCCTGCCCCCCTGGGTGCAAACTCCGGTTCCGAAAAGTCTTCACGCCAGGGGCACCACAGCGGTGATGCACTTCCCGCCCGCGGGCAGGTCGGTGACCCGGACGTCGCGGGACAGCCGGCAGACGATCGGCCAGCCGTGGCCGCCGACGCGCCGTCGGCCGTACCGGTCCACCGGCGGGTCGACCACCGGCAGTTCGTCGCTGCGGTCACTCACCGACACGCGGACGCCGGGTCCCACGATGTCCACGTGGAAGTCGGTGATGCCGCCGCCGTGCAGGATCGCGTTGGTGGTGAGCTCCGAGGCGACGAGCAGGGCGTCGGAGAGGGCATTCGCGTCGCACGGGGTGTGGTCGGCACGGCAGCGTTCGGTCACGGCCTGTACGACCGCCCGGCGGGCGTCGGCCGGTTTGCACGTCCTTGGCTGCCCGCGCCGGTCCGCGACGAACGACGACTGGAAGGCGTATTCGGTCCTGTGCTCCTCGCACATGCCTGTAGCTCCCTGATTGGCTGAAGAAGAGAACGGCGCCCGGTGCCGACCGCGGCGATCGCGGCCGGGCGCGGACACCTCGCAGGCCCCCGCGGACACGACGGCCGGACTGCCCCGGCTGCGAGCGGCTCCTGTGTCACGCTGCGTGAGCTTCCGCAGGTCTCTCCTCTTCGGCTGACCCCTCCCCGGCGTGCCAAACCTCTCGTGCCGGGCGGGAAACCCGTGCCATCCCTGCGCCTGAAGCGGGTACGCGGATGCCATGACCGATGTGGTGGACTCAGACGAACTGCTGCGACGTATCCAACGTGCCCGGGCCTGTGCGGCCGAGGAGGAACGGACCTGGCGTACCCGCAGCGACGACCTTCGCCGGGCGGACCCGGACGGGGCTCGTGACGCGGGCGTACGAACGCTGGCGTTCGAGGCCGTGGTCACGGTGCTGGACGAGATCCTGACGCCGGGCAAGCACAGCGCGCAGGAGTGACGGGCACAGTGGGCGTTTTGGCGGGCGCCCGGTCCGGGAACCCGTCGTCCATGGCTGCCGATCACACCCGCGCACCGGTTCTGGAAGCCCTGGCCGACTATCACCGCCAGGGCCGGATGTCGTTCGCGCCGCCGGGTCACAAGCAGGCCCGGGGCGCCGATCCCGCGGTGCGGGAGGTGCTCGGTGACGCGGTGTTCCTCGGTGACGTACTGGCGTCGGGCGGGCTGGACGACCGGCTCACCCGGGGCCGGGTGCTGGAGCGGGCCCAGGAGTTGATGGCCGACGCCGTGCATGCCGACCACACCTTCTTCACCACGTGCGGGAGCTCGCTGTCCGTCAAGGCGGCCATGCTGGCTGTCGCGGGCCCGCACGAGAAGCTGCTGATCGGGCGCGACGCCCACAAGTCCGTGGTGTCGGGGCTCATCCTTTCCGGCATCGAGCCGGTCTGGATCGAACCCCGGTGGGACGCCGAGCGGCATCTGGCACATCCGCCGTCCGCCGCGGACTTCGAGCAGGCCTTCGAGGCGCATCCGGACGCGAAGGGCGCGCTGATCACCAGTCCGACGCCGTACGGCGCGTGCGCGGACCTGAGCGCGGTCGCCGAGGTCTGTCACCGCCGCTCGGTCCCGCTGATCGTGGACGAGGCGTGGGGCGCGCATCTGCCCTTCCATCCGGTTCTGCCGTCCTGGGCCATGGACGCGGGCGCCGACATCTGCGTGACCAGCATCCACAAGATGGGCAGCGGTCTGGAGCAGGGTTCGGTCTTCCATCTGCAGGGGGACCTGGTCCCGGCGGACCTGTTGCAGATGCGCGCCGATCTGCTGGGCACCACCAGCCCGTCGGTGCTGCTGTACGCAGGGCTCGACGGCTGGCGCCGGCAGATGGCCCTGCACGGCGAGGAACTGCTGGGCGCCACGCTGGATCTCGCCGCCGAGGTGCGGGCCGCCGTCGAGGCGATCGACGGGATGCACGTCAACGACCGCGACGACTACTGCGGTGCGGGGATGGCCGACGACCTGGACCCGCTGCCCGGCATCATCGACGTCGACGCGCTCGGGATCACCGGGTACCAGGCCGCGGACTGGCTGCGGGAGCACCGGAGCATCGACATGCATCTGACGGACCACCGTCGTATCGGCGCGCAGATCACGCACGCCGACGACCGGGAGACGGCCGGCCAACTGCTCGCCGCGCTCAAGGACCTGGCCGAGGCCGCGCCGGACCTGCGCCCGGGGCCCCGGGTGGAGGTGCCCTCGCCGTCCGGACTCCGGATGACCCAGGCATGCCTGCCCCGGGACGCCTTCTTCGGCCCCGCGGAGAAGGTGCCGGTGTCGGAGGCCGCCGGGCGGATCGCGGCGGAGATGATCACGCCGTATCCGCCGGGTATCCCCGCCGTACTGCCGGGTGAGCGGCTGACGGAGCCCGTGCTGCGGTACCTGCTCACCGGTCTGGAGGCGGGCATGAACCTGCCGGACGCCACCGACGCAGGGTTGGAGACGATCAGAGTCGCCACGCAGGTCGCTGAGTAACGATTGAGTGAAACAGGTCACGTGACCCGGATCTGGTTTCGCGCAACCCCCACGTATGGTTTACCGTTCATTCATAGTGGCTACGGAGTCGACCACAGCGTCCTCCCTGCGCCACCCTTGAACGCCCTGGCTGGCCTCCCCCGTCCAGCCAGGGCTTTTTCTTGCCCTCGGCACCCCGTCGCGCTCATGGCTCCCGGACGCCCCGCGATCGATTCTTCCGTCCGCCGAGGTGCCCGGGGCGGCGGCAGCCGCTGAAATGGGCGTAGGGAAAAACCGGAATCCATCGCCGGCGAGGAGCCCCGCGTCATGACCAAAGCGATCAAACTGCTCACCGCCCTTCCGTCGCCCCAGCGCCAGCGCCTGATGTCGCTCGCCCGGGAGGTCTCCTTCCCGGAGGACGCCCGGATCTTCGAGGCGGGCGGCACGGCCGACCGCTTCTGGGTCATCCGCTCCGGCGCCGTCTCCCTCACCCAGCAGGTGACCGCCCACCGGCGGGTGACCGTCGCCGGGCTCGGCGCGGGCGACCTGCTCGGCTGGTCCTGGCTGTTCCCGCCGTACCGGTGGGACTTCGGCGCGGAGGCCTTCAGCCCGGTGCGCGCCTACGAGTTCGACGCGGCGGCGGTGCTCGGGCTGTGCGAGGAGGACGCGCAGCTCGGCATGATCCTGGTGCGGTCCGTCGCCGAGATCCTCGCGCACCGGCTGGAGACGACCCGGGGCAAGCTCATGGAGCAGTACACGACGGGCCGGCGGAGCGTGTTGTAGGACATCAGACCCGGTAGCGACGCAGCGCCGGCACCGCGAGGGCCAGGCTCAGCATCACGACCACCACCAGGATCCCGCCGCCCGCCACCGCCGTACGGGCGCCGAAGGCCGAGCCCGCCGAGCCGTGCAGGACGTCCGCCAGGCGGGGTCCGCCCGCGACCACCACCGTGAAGACGCCCTGCATACGGCCGCGCATCTCGTCGGTGGCTGCGGACAGCAGGATCGCCCCGCGGAAGACCATCGAGACCATGTCGGCGACCCCGGCCAGGGCGAGGAACACCACGGCGAGCCACAGGCTGTCGCTGAGGCCGAAGCCGGTGATGGCAGCGCCCCAGGCGACGACCGCGCCGATGACCATCCAGCCGTGCCGGCGGGCCCGGGAGAACGTGCCGGAGAACAGCCCGCCGAGCACCGCGCCGATGGGGATCGCCGCGAAGAGGAGACCGAGGGCGAATCCCTCGCCGTACGGCGCGTATGTCTGGGAGGCGAGCTGCGGGAACAGGGCGCGGGGCATGCCGAAGACCATCGCGACGATGTCGGCGAGGAAGGACAGCAGCAGCACCTTGTGCAGGGAGATGTAGCGAAAGCCGGCCGCGATCTCCCGCACGCCCGCGCGGCGCGGCCCGGTGCCGGCGAGGGGCGGCAGCGAGGGCAGCCGGTAGACCGCCCACACCGTGACGCACAGGGCGAGGGCATCGATGAGGTACAGCTCGGGCAGGCCGATGACGGGGATGAGGACACCGGCGAGCAGCGGGCCGACCACCTGGCCGGTCTGCATCACCGTCGAGCCCAGCGCGTTCGCGGCGGCCAGTTCCTGCTCGGGGACCAGTCGGGCTATGGAGGCGTTGCGGGCGGGGGCGTTCAGGCCCCAGAAGGCCTGCTGCACGGCGAGCAGGAGCATCAGGACGACCACCGATTCCAGCCCGGTGACGGCCTGGAGCCAGAACAGCACCGAGGTCACGGCTATGCCGCTGTTGGTGATCAGGAGCAGCTTGCGGCGGTCCATGCTATCGGCGATCGCTCCGCCCCACAGCGCGAACACGATCAGGGGCAGCAGCCCCGCGAGACTGGCGGCGCCGACCCAGGCCGAGGAGCCGGTGATGTCGTACACCTGCTTGGGCACGGCGACCGCGGTGAGCTGGCTGCCGACGGCGGTGACGATCGTCGAGGACCACAGCCGGCGGTAGGCCGGCCGGCGCAGCGGGCGGGTGTCCATGGCCCAGCGGCGCCGGGTCCGCTTCCCCTCGTCCGCGGCCGGTGTCTGTGGTTCGCTGCTGCTCTCGCTGGTGTCCACGTGCTTCCTGGTTGCTCGATACATCTTTCGGACCAGGGATCACTATGGCAGCACCGGCCGGGCGTTCGGGATCCGCATGCTCAGCTTCCGCCGTCAGGCGTTTGGGACCTCTCAGGCTCCGGCGACGAGCATCAGGCCCATGGCGATCATGATCGCGGCGACCAGCCCGTCCAGCACCCGCCAGGCGGCCGGCCTGGCCAGGAACCGGCCGAGCAACCGGGACCCGAAGCCGAGTGCGGTGAACCAGCACAGGCTGGCGAGGATCGCGCCGAGCCCGAAGGTCCAGCGCAGCGAGCCGCGGTCGGCGGCGACGGAGCCGAGCAGGAACACGGTGTCGAGGTAGACGTGCGGGTTGAGCCAGGTCATGGCCAGGCAGGTGAGCACCGCCCGCCGGACCGACCCCTCCGCCTCACCGTCGGCGTGCAGGGCGCCGCCCGGCCTGAAGACCCGGCGGGCGGCGAGGGCGCCGTAGCCGAGCAGGAAGGCGCCGCCGATCCAGCCGACCGCGGTCAGCGCGCCCGGCCAGGCCACCACCACGGCGCCGACGCCGCCGACGCCCAGGGCGATGAGCAGGGCGTCGGACAGGGCGCAGATCCCGACGACGGCGAGGACCGCGTGGCGGCGGACCCCCTGGCGCAGGACGAACGCGTTCTGGGCGCCGATGGCGACGATGAGCGAGAGGCCGGTGCCGAAGCCGGCGGCCGCGGCGGTGAGGGAGGCGGTCATGACGTCGACGCTAGGGAAACGATGACCGGGAGTACAGCTAAAGATTCTTACGTATCATTAGCTGTCGTGATGATGACCGAACTCCCGCTGGACCAGGTCCGGACGCTGCTCTCGGTGGTCGACGAGGGCACCTTCGACGCGGCGGCCGCCGCCCTGCATGTGACTCCGTCGGCGGTGAGCCAGCGGGTGAAGGCGCTGGAGCAGCGCACGGGGCGGGTGCTGCTGGTGCGCACCAAGCCGGTGCGGCCGACGGAGTCCGGTGAGGTCGTGGTGCGCTTCGCCCGGCAGCTGGCCCGGCTGGAGCGGGACGCGCGGGCCGAGCTCGGCATGCGCGGGGAGGGCGAGCCGACCCGGGTGTCGGTCGCGGTGAACGCGGACTCCCTGTCCACCTGGTTCCTGGGAGCGCTCACCCGCGTCCCGCAGGAGCCGCCGCTCTGCTTCGAGCTGCGCCGCGAGGACGAGACCCGTACGGCGGCGCTGCTGCGGGAGGGCCTGGTGATGGCCGCGGTGACCTCGTCGCCGGATGCCGTGGCGGGCTGTTCCGTGCGGGCCCTGGGGCGGATGCGGTACCTCGCGGCGGCGAGCCCGGCGTTCGCCGAGAGGCA
This sequence comes from Streptomyces sp. NBC_01352, assembly GCF_036237295.1. Taxonomy (NCBI): domain Bacteria; kingdom Bacillati; phylum Actinomycetota; class Actinomycetes; order Kitasatosporales; family Streptomycetaceae; genus Streptomyces; species Streptomyces sp. NBC_01352. The sequence continues at coordinate 10,383,091 of NZ_CP108354.1, read as the reverse complement.
CCTCGGCGGACCGCTGCGGGAGGCCCTCGCCCAGGCGCCCGTGCTGACCTTCGACCGGAGCGACGACCTCCAGGACGCCTTCGTCCGGCGGCTGCGGCGCGGTCGGGGCGGGGCGAGTCCCGTACGGCACTCGGTGCCGACCTCGGAGGGGTTCGTGGACGCCGTCACCGCCGGGCTGGGCTGGGGCCTGGTGCCCGAGATGCAGGCGGACCGGCTGCTGCGCGAGGGCCGCCTGGTCTCCCTGGCGCCGGAACGTCCGGTCGACGTACCGCTGTACTGGCAGCAGTGGAAGCTGGACTCGCCCGCGCTGGCCGCGGTGGCCGATGCGGTCGCGGCGACGGCCGCGGAGGCACTGCGCGGCTAGGGCCGCGGCAGGCGACGTTCATCCTGCCGCGGCGCCGTGCGCCTGGAGCTGAGCCTGCGCGCTGTCCAGCAGCATCTCCAGCGCCGTCGGATAGGCGCTGGTGACCATGCGGGTGGCCAGGAGCGGTGCCGCCTCGGCGATGCGGGGGTGGGTGGTGCGGGGCAGGCGGGCGTACGTGGAGCGCCACATGTCCTCGTCGGCGTGGAGCGAGTCGCTCGGCAGGGCGAGCGAGGCGGCGTCGAGGGCGGCGAAGGCCAGGGTCTGGTCGATGAAGGCGTGGTAGATGCGCACGGTGTCCGGCAAGGGGAATCCGGCGGTGCACAGGACGTCCAGGACGGCCTCGTCGGCGGCCAGTTCGTTCGGGCGGCCGGTGACCCGGCTCGTGGTCAGCAGGGCGGCCTGGGGGTGGGAGACGTACGCGGCGTGGATGCGCAGTCCGACGGCGCGCAGGTCCGCCCGCCACTCCCCCGTCGGCCGCCAGCCCCTCAGCGCCTGGCCGATGAGCGCGTCGCCGATGGCGAGCGTCAGGTCGTCCATGCCGCGGAAGTACCGGTAGAGCGTGGACGGGTCGGCGTCCAGGGCGAGGCCGAGACGGCGGGCGGTGAGGCCCGCACTGCCGTGTTCGCGCAGCATGCGCAGCGCGGTCTCGACGATGAGCCGCTCGGACAGCACGGTGCCGCTCCTGGTGGGCCGGCGCCGCCGCCGCTTCTCCTCGGGGACCACTCGTTTCGGCACGCCTGTCTCCCTCCCGGAGGCTTATGCCAACGCCATTGACCTTATGTGGACAGGCGGCGTTGTATCTGCCCCGGGCCCGCCCGACCGACTGTCGACCGAGGGAGTTCTGTCATGCGTGTACTGCTCGTGGGAGCCGGTGGCGTGGGCACCGCCATCACCCGGATCGCGGCCCGTCGGCCGTTCTTCGACACGATGGTGGTCGCCGACCACGACCCGGCCCGGGCCGAGGCGGCCGTCGCGGCCCTCGGCGAGGACGGCGGCCGGTTCCTGGCCGAGCGCGTGGACGCCCGTGACGAGGCGGCCGTGGCGGCGCTGCTGGAGCGGCACGGCTGCGACGTCCTCCTCAACGCCACCGATCCCCGCTTCGTGATGCCGCTGTTCCGGGCGGCACGCACCGCCGGCGCCACCTACCTGGACATGGCGATGTCACTGTCCCGACCGCACGCCGAACGGCCGTACGAGGAGTGCGGGGTGAAGCTCGGCGACGAGCAGTTCGCGCAGGCTCAGGAGTGGGAGAAGGCGGGCGTGCTGGCTCTGGTCGGCATGGGGGTCGAGCCGGGGTTGTCGGACGTCTTCGCCCGGTACGCGGCCGACGAACTCTTCGACGAGATCGAGGAGATCGGCATCCGCGACGGCGCGAACCTGACGGTCGACGGCTACGACTTCGCACCCTCCTTCAGCATCTGGACCACCATCGAGGAATGCCTCAACCCCCCGGTCGTCTATGAGGCCGACCGGGGCTGGTTCACCACGGAACCCTTCAGCGAGCCCGAGGTGTTCGACTTCCCCGAGGGCATCGGGCCGGTGGAGTGCGTGAACGTGGAGCACGAGGAGGTGCTGCTCGTGCCGCGCTGGATCGGCGCGCACCGCGTCACCTTCAAGTACGGCCTGGGCCGGGAGTTCATCGAGACCCTCAGGACCCTGCACCTGCTGGGCCTTGACCGTACCGACCCGGTGACCGTGCCCAGCTCCGCCGGACCGGTCGCCGTCTCGCCGCGGGACGTCGTCGCAGCGTGTCTGCCGGACCCGGCGACGCTGGGTGAGCGGATGCACGGCAAGACCTGCGCGGGCACCTGGGTGCGGGGCGTCAAGGACGGGGCACCGCGCGAGGTGTACCTGTACCACGTGGTCGACAACCAGTGGTCCATGGCGGAGTACGGCTGCCAGGCGGTGGTGTGGCAGACCGCCGTCAACCCGGTCGTCGCCCTCGAACTCCTCGCCGGCGGCGCCTGGTCCGGCGCGGGCGTCCTCGGCCCGGAGGCGTTCGAGGCCCGCCCCTTCCTGGATCTGCTGACCGACTACGGCTCGCCGTGGGGCGTGCGCGAGCAATAACCCCTCCCCGACCGCGTCCTTTCCGTGTCTCACAGGACTCGGTTGTTTCACCCACGCATCGACAGGTGACCCGGAAACGAGTAAGGCATCCCCGAGGGCACACGACTTTCGATCGCAGGTGACATTCCATGGACAACTGGCGAGACCACGCCGCGTGCCGCCACGAGGACCCCGATCTCTTCTTCCCGATCGGCAACACCGGCCCGGCGCTGGTGCAGCAGGAGCAGGCGAAGGCCGTCTGCCGGCGCTGCCCGGTGCAGGAGCAGTGCCTGCGGTGGGCGCTGGACTCCGGGCAGACCCTCGGCGTCTGGGGCGGTACGAGCGAGAACGAACGCCGTGCGCTGAGGAGGCGTGCGGGCTCCCGGCGGAACTCCGGGTGACACGGGACGGGCGAACCCTGGACGGGTGAACACAGGGCCGCGTCAGCGGCCGGGGCGGCGCAGTGGACCCCAGGAGGTGTCCTGGCGGTCCACCGCGTCGCGTGCCTCGTCGATCGTCCGGTCGTCGAGCCGGCACATCGGCCGGACGTCCGCGACCAGCGGCTCGTTGTCGGGCCCTCGGCTCGCCTCCCGGCCCCTGAGGACCCAGGGGTACACACCGGGGCCCTTCTCGTGCGGCAGATGGGAGTAGTCGTACAGGCGGCGGGCGACCCACACCGCCACGGGCCGGTCGTCCCACCAGTCCTCGACGTCGAGCGGGTTCGCCGACAGCCCCGACATGCGGACGCCCGTCAGGTCGTCGGTGCTGGAGGCGTCGGCGAGATCGGCTTCGGGGCCCCGGGACCAGCGGACGTAGAGGCCGTGGTGCCGCTCGACCAGGTCGGCGAGTTCGGCGAGCGTCCGTACCACTGGCAGGTCGTCCGCTCTGCTCATGTTCCTGACCTCCCTCTTTGCCGTCGCGGTGACGGAGTACCCCGCTCGGCGGGAGCGGAATCGGACCGATCGCTACCGCCCGGGACGACGGAGGCGGTCGGCTCCCCCGGCGGTTCGTCCTGCCCCGCCGTCCCGGGCAGCCGCAGCGTGAAGACGCTGCCTGTGCCGGGTTCGCTCGTGACCTCGGCGGTGCCGCCGTGCGCGGCGACGAGGTGACGGACGATCGGCAGGCCGAGACCGCTGCCGCCGGTGCGGCGGCTGCGGGACTTCTCCGCGCGCCAGAACCGGTCGAAGACGTGCGCGAGATCGTCCGGCGCCATGCCGCTGCCGGTGTCGGCGACCTCCAGCAGGACCGAGTCGCCGTCGCCGCGCGCGGCCAGTGTGACGGTGCCGCCCGCGGGCGTGTGGCGCAGCGCGTTGGACACCAGGTTGCCCAGCGCCTGCCGCATCCGCACCGGATCGGCGTTCAGCCACGGCGTGCCGTCGACCGCGGTGCGCAGGCTCACGCCGGCGGCGTCGGCCGCGACGCGGTGGGCCGCGGCGACCTGGTCGAGGAGTTCGTCGCAGCGCACGGGCTCCGGGTGCAGGCGCAGGGTCCCGGCGTCGGCGTCGGCGAGATCGCGCAGGTCGTCGATGACGCGCTGCAGCACGAGGGCCTCGTCGTGCAGTGAGGCGAGCAGCGCGGGGTCGGGGTCGACGACGCCGTCGCGGGTGACCTCCAGCCAGCCGCGGATGTTGGTGAGGGGGCTGCGCAGTTCATGGGCGATGTCGCTGACCATCGCCCTGCGCTGGGCCTCCAGGCGTTCCCGGCGCTCGGTCAGTTCGTTGAAGGCCGCGGCGAGGATGCCGGTCTCGTCGCGGGTGGTGACGGGGACGCGGACGTGCCGGTCCGGTGGCTGCTGGGCGGCCTCGGTCAGCGCGCGCAACGGCCGGACGAGCCTCGTTGCGACCACGGCGGTCACGGCGACGGTGACGGCGAGGACGAGCCCGGCGGTGCCGATGACCTTGGTCTTGTTGGCCGGTGACATGTCGAAACGCACGGCTGGGGCGTCCCCGCCGCCGCCCAGGAACAGCTCGGCGGCGGGGGCGACGTACGGGTCGAGCTGGGCGCGGCGGGCGTCGTCGAGGCAGGCCTGGGCCGCCCGCCAGGCCTTGCCTTCCCCCGCTTTCACGAACGCGGGTGCGATGGCGGTCGCCTGGAGCGATCCGGCGGGGGTGAGGTCCGCCCCGAGCGCCAGCGGCATGTCGGGTTCCAGGCCGGCCCGGGTCAGGCAGCCGCGGGCCTCCTTCTGGAGTGCGATCAGCGCCTCCTCCTCCGTGGGCATCGGGGTGTTGAGCCGGCCGTCGGCGCACGCGTCGGGCACGTAGCCGAGGTCGGCGGACCCCTCCGGCTGGGTGAGGACCGGGCGGCCGCTCGGCGTGCGGGTGAGGCTGGTGTCGATGCCGAATTGGGCGAAGCAGTGCTGCCGTTCCCGGGCCAGGGCGTCGAGCTTCGTGCGCTCCCCGGCCGTCAGGCGATAGGGCCCCACCACCCGGGGGTCCGTGCCGCCGAGCTGGGCCCCGCGTTCGCTGAAGGTGTCGGTGCGCAGGGGGTCGACGGTGGCGGCGGCGCTCCGCGGCAGCGAGGTGCCGGGCGGCGCGGAGTCGGCGATCGGCGTGCGGTCGGCGGTGGTGAGGGCGATGCGCCGCCCGGTCTTCGCGGACAGTTCCCGTACGGTCTTCTCCACGCCTGTCCAGTCGGGATGGACGGCGGCATAGCCGCTGAGCCGGGAGAGGACGTCCATGTCGTCGGCGAGGACCTGGCCCTGTTCCTCCCGCAGCGCGCGGGTGGTGGTCTCGACGGCCAGCCAGGCGGTGGCCGCCACCGAGCACACGGCGATGAGGCCGGAGGCGATCAGCAGCCGGACCAGCAGGCGCTTGCGCAGTGGTATCCGACCGCTCATCCGCGGCCGCCGCTGAGCTTGTAGCCGACCCCGAAGACGGTCAGCAGCCGGACCGGACGGCGCGGGTCCGTCTCCGTCTTCCGGCGCAGGTTCATGATGTGGACGTCGACGGCCCGTTCGGTGGAGGAGCGGTCGGTGCCTCGGGTGACTTCGAGCAACTGCCGCCGGGAGAAGACCCGTTCGGGCTCGGTGGCCATGGCGAGGAGGATCTCGAACTCGGCCGGGGTGCACTCCACGGGTGCTCCGTCGCAGCGCACCTCGTGGCGTACCGGATCGACGGTGATGCCCCCTGCGCGTACGACGGGGTCCTCCGGCCGGTCGACGACGACGCGCCCGCTGCGCCGCAGCACGGTGCGGATGCGGGCCATCAGCTCGCGTGGGCTGTAGGGCTTGGTCATGTAGTCGTCGGCGCCCAGTTCCAGGCCCAGCAGCAGGTCGTCCTCGGTGGCGCGGGCGGTGAGCATCAGGACGGGCACGTCGTCGTCCCGGCGCAGCACCCGGCACACGCCGAAGCCGTCGATCACCGGCAGCATCAGGTCCAGGACGACGAGGTCCGGCCGGAGCGTGCGGGCCGCGTCGAGGGCGGCCCGGCCGTCGTGGACCACCGTGGCGGTGTGACCCTCCGCCAGCAGGGAGCGGCGTATGAGTTCGGCCTGCATCTCGTCGTCCTCGGCGACCAGCACATGTGCGCACACGCGGCGGATCCTAAGCGGTCGGGGAGACTTCGGCGGCCTCAGCGGGCCAGCGACTTGGCGTCGCCCATGACGACGACGGGGTGCAGGTCCGGGTCGAGTGCCAGCAGAAGTTCCTTCATGTGCGAGCGGGCGATGCTGACACAGCCATGTGTGGGGCCGTCATGGTCGACGTGCAGCCAGATGCCGCCGCCGCGGCCCGCGCCGAGCGGACGCGTCCAGTCCAGCGGCGAAGTGCCCGGCTTCCGGTTGTAGTTGATGGCGATCACGTAGTCGAAGGACCCGGCCAGCGGCTCCCCCTCGAATCCGGTGCCGGTCGCGGTGAACCCGCTGCCGCGGTCGTAGGGCAGTCGGGTGCCGGGGTCGCGGAGCCGGCCGCCGGCGTCGGTGAGGGTGTAGACCCCGATGGGTGAGCGCAGGTCACCGGCCCGGTGATGGTCGGTCCAGCCCTTGAGCGCGTTGTGCGCGGGCCGGCTCTGGCCGACGGCCTCCCAGCCGGCCGCGGTGCGCTCGTACAGCGCGACGGTGGACAGCGCGGAGTCCTTCCCGCGGCCGGTCACCACGACGGCCTGCCGGGCGCGGGACGGCACCTGGGCGAGGGTCTTCGGCCCCAGACCGGGCAGTGGGCGGGGAGCCGCCGGAGCTTCTTCCATGGAGATCTCCGGGGAGGGTGCGGGCGTGCTCGTCGTCGGGGCGGCCTCGGGCCGGTGGTCCGAGATCGCCGCCGCGCCGCTGCCGCACCCGGTGAGCAGCAGGGACGCGGTGAGCAGTGCGGCGGAAGGTCTGTGTCCGATCATCACGGACCGACTCTGACCGACACTTGTGAGGAACTCGTCAGGTTCGAGGGTCTGTGCCATCCCGTCGCGTTGCGCAGACCGGACATACCGGGTACCCGGCGGTACGCTCCCGGCACCTTGACCCACTCGAGAAAGGCCCGCCCGTGAGTGTGCGCGTGCGCCGCGTGTATGAACCGCCCGAGCCCGAGGACGGCGTACGCGTCCTGGTCGACCGGCTGTGGCCGCGCGGCCTGTCGAAGGACGCGGCGCATGTCGACGAGTGGCCCAAGGCCCTCACGCCGTCGACCGAACTGCGTCGCTGGTACCACGGGAGTGAAGGGTCGTACGAGGAGTTCGGTCGACGGTACGAGGCCGAGCTGGCCGCTCCCGAGGCGGCCGAACTCCTTGATCAGGTGAGGGAGTTGACGGACAAAGGTGCCGTCACGCTGCTGACCGCCGCCAAGTCCCCCGAGCAGAGCCACGCCGCCGTGCTGGCCCGTCTCCTCCAGGGATGAGGAGACGGGCCGTCGCGGTCAGGCCGTCTGCCGGGCGGCGGCCCGTCCCGCCGCCCGCCCGGAGAAGAGGCAGCCGCCGAGGAAGGTGCCCTCCAGCGCGTTGTAGCCGTGGACGCCGCCGCCCCCGAAGCCGGCCACCTCGCCCGCCGCGTACAGGCCGTCGAGGGGCTTGCCGTCGGTGCCGAGGGCGCGGGAGTCGAGGTCGGTCTGGATGCCGCCGAGGGTCTTGCGGGTGAGGGTGTGCAGCTTGACGCCGATGAGGGGTCCGGCGGCCGGGTCGAGAATGCGGTGCGGGGTGGCGACGCGGCCGAGCCGGTCGCCGATGTAGCGGCGGGCGTTGCGGATGCCCTGCACCTGGGCGTCCTTGCTGTAGGAGTTGGCGATCTGCAGGTCGCGGGCCTCGATCTGACGGCGGATCTCGGCCGCGTCCAGCAGCGCCTTGTCGGTCAGCCCGTTCATCTTCTCGACGAGCTGTTCCAGGTTCGGCGCGGTCACGAAGTCCGCGCCCTTGCGCAGGAACGCGTCCACGGGGCCGGGTGCCCCCTTGCCGAGCACCCGCTCCTTGAGGAAGCCGGCCCGGTCCTTGGCGGTGATGTCGGGGTTCTGCTCGGAGCCCGACAGCGCGAACTCCTTCTCGATGATCTTCTGGGTGAGAATGAACCAGGAGTGGTCGTGGCCCGCGATGTCCTCGGTGGTGCGCAGGTATTTGAGGGTGCTGAGGGTGTCGTACCCCGGCAGGCACGGCTCGGGCAGCCGGCGGCCGAGGGCGTCGAACCACATCGAGGACGGGCCCGGCAGGATGCGGATGCCGTGGCCGGGCCAGATCGGGTCCCAGTTCTGCAGGCCCTCGGTGTAGTGCCACATGCGGTCGCGATTGACCAGGCGCACCCCGGCCTCGGCGCTGATCTCGAGCATCCGGCCGTCGACGTACGCGGGTACTCCGGTGACCATCTCGGCGGGCGGGGTGCCGAGCCGCTCGGGCCAGTAGCGGCGCACGATGTCGTGGTTGGCGCCGATGCCGCCGGTGGTGACGACGACGGCCCGGCCGGTGAGTTCGAAGTCGCCGACGCGGTCCCGGTTGGAGGCGACACCGCGGGGCGAGCGGTCCTCGGCCAGCACGGTGCCGCGCACTCCGCGCGCCGCGCCCTCCTCGACGACCAGTTCGTCGACCTGGTGGCGGTGGTAGAAGGTGAGCAGCCCGTCGCGCGCGGCCTGCTTGGCGTACTCGACGAACGGCTCCACGACCCCGGTGCCGGTGCCCCACGCGATGTGGAAGCGGGGTACGGAGTTGCCGTGCCCGTGGGCCGTCAGATCGCCGCGCTCGGCCCAGCCGACGGTGGGCAGGAACTTGATGCCGTGCCCCTCGAGCCAGGACCGCTTCTCGCCCGCCGCGAACTCGACGTAGGCGCGCGCCCAGCGCACCGCCCAGGAGTCCTCGTCGTCGACCCGGTCGAACTGGGCGCTGCCCTGCCAGTCGTTCCAGGCGAGCTCGAAGGAGTCCTTGATGCCGAGGCGCCGCTGTTCCGGGGAGTCGACGATGAACAGCCCGCCGAAGGACCAGAACGCCTGTCCGCCGAGGTTGGCGGCGTTCTCCTGGTCGACCAGCGCGACCCTGCGGCCCCGGCTGGTGAGTTCGTGTGCCGCGACCAGGCCCGCGAGTCCGGCTCCGACGACGATGACGTCCGCATCCATGGCGACCGTTGCCCTTCTCATTGGGGTCTCATTGGGATCTCACTGGGCTTCATTCGGGTGTGCCGCTGCCGTCGGTCAGCAGGGCGGTGAGCAGCTGTCCCAGCCAGACGCGGGCGTGCTCGACGTCCTTGTCCAGCAGCAGCTGGGTGGTGACTCCGTCGTACGCGGCGACGACCGCGCGGGCGGCGCCGTCGACGCCGCCGAGCACGGCGGGCAGTGCGGTGCGTCCCGTGGCCCGGCCGAGCCGGTCCTCGATGGCCCGCCGCAGCCGCCGGCGGTGCTCCAGCAGGGTGTGCGCGACGGCCGGGTCCCGGGCCGCGTGCACCAGGAAGTCCGTCTTCACCAGCAGCCAGTCCACGTCGAGCAGGAGCACCTCGGTGACCCGGTCCACGGACGCCGGTACGTCGAGTTCGGGGCCGTCGAGCGCCAGGGCCTCGGCCACCTGCTCGGCGATCAGGTCGGCCCGCTGCCGGTACAGGGCGAAGAACAGCTCGTCCAGGCTGTCGAAGTTCGAGTAGAAGGCACCCCGGCTGTAGCCGGCGGCCTCGCAGACCTCCTCGATCGAGACCCGCCCGAAGCCCTTGGCGGCGAACACCGCGAAGGCGGCGTCCAGCAGGTTGGCCCGGGTGCGGACACGGCGCTTGGTGACGCGCCGGGTCGTCTGTTCCACCGCCATGTCCGGACCTCCGTTCGATACGGGAATGTATCCGATACAGCGATGCATCGAAAGGCCGGACGCGCATCCGGCAGGCGTCCGGAATTTCATGGGAACAGATTTTCGAATAAGGGGTACGCTGGATACATGACCAGGCACCTCCAGGGCTCCCTCTTCGACCAGACCGACGAGCTCCGCCTCGGCTCCCTCGACGGGATCCGCCGGACCGGGCTCGGTCTCGGCGCCTGGATCGACGTGCTGCCCGGTTGGCTGAGCGGCTCGGACGAACTGTTCGAACAGCTGGCCGCCGAGGTGCCCTGGCGTGCCGAGCGCCGGAAGATGTACGACCAGGTCGTCGACGTACCCCGGCTGCTGGCGTTCTACGGGGCGGACGACGCGCTGCCGCACCCGCTGCTCGCGCAGGCACGCGAGGCGCTGTCCGCGCACTACGCCGAGGAGCTGGGCGAGCCCTTCACCACGGCCGGACTGTGCTACTACCGCGACGGCCGGGACAGCGTGGCCTGGCACGGCGACCGGATCGGGCGGGGCGCCCGCGAGGACACCATGGTCGCGATCCTCTCGGTGGGCGCGCCCCGGGACCTGCTGCTGCGGCCGACGCGCGGCGGTGACACGGTCCGACGGCCGCTGGGGCACGGCGACCTGATCGTGATGGGCGGATCCTGCCAGCGGACCTGGGAGCACTCCATACCGAAGACCGCGCGCGCCTCCGGGCCGCGCATCAGCATCCAGTTCCGGCCGCAGGGCGTGCAGTAGGGCCCGGGGACGGCGTGCACCGAGGCGGAGAGGCGGCCGCTTCGGCAGCACGCGGGGGCTGCCTCCGGCGGACGGTGCCGGAGGCAGTCCCGTTCCGGCGGAACGCTGTCGTCCCCGCCCCCTCTCCCCCACACTGGCGCACATCTGGGGAGGGAGGCCGGGATGTGTGCGGGGACCGGGCAGCCGCCGGCCGTCCGTCGGCGCGTCGAACTCGACCTGCTCCGTGCGCTCGTCGTACTCGGCCTGGTCTTCTTCCACGCCGCGCTGGTCTTCTCCCCGGACGACGACTTCTACGTCAAGAACCGGGAGACGACCGATGTCGTCACCGTCGCCGCCGGACTCGCGGTGGTGTGGGCGATGCCCCTGCTGTTCCTCGTCGCCGGTCTCGGCGCCCGCCACTCGCTGCGCCGGCGCGGACCGGGCGGCTTCGCCCGTGAACGACTGCTGCGCCTCGGTGTTCCCCTGGTCTTCGCGACGCTCGTCCTGTGCCCTCTGCCCCAATGGCTGCGGCTGCGCGCCGCCGACCCCGGCTACGACGAGTCCTACTGGGAGTTCTGGCCACGCTTCCTCACCGTCCACCCGGACCCCGGCGACTTCCCCTTCGTCCTCGAAGGGGATCACTTCGAGACCGGCCACCTGTGGTTCGTCGTCCTCCTGCTGGCCTTCAGCCTCCTTCTCGCACCCGTCGTGGGGCCCCTGGAGTCCGCCGCCCGGCGCTCCGGGGACGCGGTGGAGCGACGGCCGGTCCTGCTCCTGCTGCCCGTCCTGCCGCTCGCCCTGATCAACTCGCTGCTCGGCATGGAGGAGGGCTTCGCGGGCTGGAACCGCTGGGCCTATCTCCTGTTCTTCCTCTTCGGGTACGCCCTGGCCGACGACGAGCGGATCCGCGCGGCCATGCGCCGGCTCGCCGTTCCGGTCGGGGTCCTGGGGATCGTCCTGTTCCTGGGGACCGCGCCCGGATTCCTCTCCGAGGACGATCCGTTCACCGCGTGGAACGCGGTCGCGCTGTCCACCCGGGCGCTGTTCGGGGCGGCGGGCTGGTGCTGGGTGGTGGCGATCCTGGGGCTGCTGGACCGGCCGCGCGAGGGCAGGTCGCGCGAGGCCGGGCCGCCTTCGCGCGTGCTGCCGTATCTCGCCGTCGCCGCCCTGCCGTTGTACGTGCTGCACCAGCCCGTGGTGGTCGCGTTCGCCTACGGAGTCGTGAGCTGGTCCGCGCCGATCGCGGTGAAGTACGCGGTGATCGTGGCCTGTTCCCTGGCGGTGATCCTCCTCGTGTACGAGTGCCTCGTACGCCGCACCCGCGTCACCCGTTTCCTGTTCGGCATGCGAACGGACCCGCCGACTCCGCCTGCCTCCTGATCTGCTTGGCTGGGTCCATCGGTCAGGGACCTCACCATGCGGGGACGTGTCATGCGCTTAGCTGTCCAGCAAGTCGCCGACGGCACCTATCTGGTGCACGGCAGCAACACGAACTGGGTGATTCTCACGGACGGGGACGCCGTCACGCTGGTCGACACCGGCTACCCCGGCGACCGGAAGCAGCTCCTCGCCTCCCTCACGGAGGTGGGCAGTTCACCGGAGGCGGTCACGGCCGTGCTGATCACGCACGCCCACAACGACCACCTGGGCTCCGCCGAGTACCTGCGTGCCGTGTACGGCATGCCCGTGTACCTGCACGAGGCCGAAGTACCGCACGCCCGGCGGGAGTTCCTGCACCAGGTGAGCGTCGGGACGGTCCTGAGGAACGGCTGGCGGCCCGGTGTCCTGCCCTGGGCCGTGCACGCGATCCGCTCGGGCGGCACCGCGCACGTCCCGGTCGCCTCGCCCCAGCCGTTCCCGGCGTCCGGTCCGCTCGACCTGCCCGGCCGACCCGTCCCGGTGCACACGCCCGGCCACACCGACGGGCACACCGCCTACCACCTCCCGGACGTCGGCGTGGTGATCTCGGGCGACGCCCTGGTGAGCGGGCACCCGACCTCGCGGGTCAAGGGGCCGCAGCTGCTGCCCGACATGTTCCACCACGAGCGGGCGCGGGCCGTGGCCTCGCTGGCGGCGTTCGAAGAGCTGAAGGGCGACCTGCTGCTGCCCGGCCACGGGCCCGTGCATCGCGGTCCGATCCTTGAAGCGGCACTTCAGGCCAGGGAGCGCGCGCTCTAGGGTGAGGTGACGATCACCAGCGAAGCAAGGACACGCGACCCATGGCACTGCAGATCAGCGCGACCAACCCGGAGCATCCCGCGCTCCTGCTCGAACTGCCGTGGCACCTCCCCCTGGAGGAGTGGCCCGAGAAGCACCTGGTGCCGCTGCCGCGCGGCATCTCCCGCCACGTCGTGCGCTACGCCCGCGCCGGCGACGAGGTGATCGCCGTCAAGGAGCTCGCCGAGCGCCCGGCGCTGCGCGAGTACGAGCTGCTGCGCGACCTGGACCGGCTCGGCATCCCCGCGGTCGACCCGCTGGCCGTGGTCACCGGCCGCACCGACGCGGGCGACGCGCCGCTGGAGCCGGTGCTGATCACCCGGCACCTGGGCGGCTCGATGCCGTACCGGTCGATGTTCGAGACGACGATGCGGCCCGCGACCATGCACCGGCTGATGGACGCGCTGGCGGTGCTGCTGGTGCGGCTGCACCTGTCCGGATTCGCCTGGGGCGACTGCTCCCTGTCCAACACGCTCTTCCGGCGCGACGCGGGCGCGTACGCCGCGTACCTGGTGGACGCCGAGACCGGCGATCTGCACGCGCAGCTCAGCAATGGGCAGCGCGACTACGACCTCGATCTGGCCCGGGTGAACATCAGCGGCGAGCTCCTCGACCTGGAGGCGTCCGGGGCGCTGCACCCCTCCGTGGACCCGATCGAGTTCGGCATGGAGATCTGCGCGCGCTACGGGCGCCTGTGGGAGGAGCTGACCCGGACGTCCGTCTATCCGGCGGGCAAGTACCACTACATCGAGCGCCGCATCCGCCGGCTGAACGAACTCGGCTTCGACGTGGCCGAGATGCAGATCCAGCACTCCTCCAACGGCGACACGGTCACCTTCGTGCCGAAGGTCGTGGACGCGGGCCACCACCAGCGCCAGCTGCTGCGCCTGACCGGCCTGGACACCGAGGAGAACCAGGCCCGCCGGCTCCTGAGCGACCTGGAGTCCTGGATGGCCACCCAGGACGACTACGCCCCGGGCGACCCCCTCGCGGCCCGCCCCGAAGTCCTCGCCCACCGCTGGGTGCGGGACGTCTTCCGCCCGACCGTGCGGGCCGTGCCCCTCGAGATGCGCGGCTCCATGGACGCGGCCGAGATCTACCACGAGCTGCTGGAACACCGCTGGTACCTGTCCGAGCGGGCCCAGCACGACATAGGACTGGACACGGCCGTCGAGGACTACATCAACAACATCCTCCCCAAGGCGCGCGAGACGCTCCAGCCCACCCCCTCGGCCGACTGACGTCCGCCGGCCGACTCAGGCGGGCGGCACCACGGCCACCGGGCAGCCCGCGTGGTGCAGGACGCCATGGGCGACCGAGCCGATGCGGGCGCCGACGGCCGTACGGTGGGCGCGGCGCCCGACGACCATCAGCTGGGCCGCTTGGGCCACCGACAGCAGCACCTGCCCGGCGCTGCCCATCTCCACGTGCTCGACGACCGGCACCTCGGGGAAGCGGTCCCGCCAGGGTTCCAGCGCCGCCGCCAGGGCCTTCTTCTCGTACGGCTCAAGGCCCCCGGCCTCGTCGAGCAGCTTGAGGGAACCCGGGCTGTAGGCGAAGACCGGCGGCAGGGTCCAGGCCCGTACCGCGCGCACGGTCGCTCCACGCGCCGCGGCCGTCTCGAACGCGAATTGGAGCGCCTCGGCGCTGTCCAGCGGGTCGCCCTGCTGGCCCACCACGATCTCGCGCCCCGCGGCCTCGCCGGCGGGGTCGTCGCCCGCGCGCACCAGGACGACCGGCCTCGGCGCCTCGACGATCACCTGCTGGCCGACCGAGCCGAGCAGGAAGCCGACGACCCTGCCGTGGCCGCGCGATCCGAGGACCAGCATCTCGGCCTCGGCCGCCGCGGCGACCAGCGCCGCCACGTCGGCGCCCGCCACCACGTCCGTGGACACCTCGAGGTCCGGGTGCCGCTCGGTGACGGTGCGGGCGGCCTCGCCGACCGCCTCCCGGGCCCAGCCGACCTGGACGTCGGGGGCCGCCGCCTCGATCGCCTCGTGCCGCTGATACCGCCAGGCGTGCACCACGCGCAACGCCAGCCTCCGGCGGACCGCCTCCCGGGCCGCCCAGGCCAGCGCTGCCAGGCTTTCCTCGGTTCCGTCGACCCCTGCCGTGATCGGGCGCGTCATGCTGCCGGCCTCCCTGCGTCGTGATTCGTGACCGGTACCCAGTCTTCACCACTACGCTCACGACATGACCTTGGAATGGGAACAGGTTGTCGTGGACTCGGCCGACCCGGTCGCGCTGGGCCGCTGGTGGGCCGAGGCGCTCGGGTGGGTGGTCGTGGGCGACTTTCCCGACGAGTTCGAGATCCGGCCCGAGAAGGACCGTCTGCCCGGGCTGCTCTTCGCGCCGGTACCGGAGGGCAAGACCGTCAAGAACCGCCTCCATCTCGACTTCCGGCCGGACGACCAGGAGGCCGAGGTGGCTCGCCTCCTCGCCCTCGGCGCGCGGCACGCGGACGTCGGCCAGGGCGAGCAGCCGTGGGTGACCCTCATGGATCCCGAGGGCAACGAGTTCTGCGTGCTCGGGCCGCGAAGAGGCTGACCTCCCGGCGGGCTCCCCCGTATGGCTGAGCGAAGCCGGACGAACGAACATACGATGGGCTGAAACCGGCCGGTGGCCGCATGACTGGCTGCAGGACTGCGGGGCACCGCGCCGTGAGTCCGACCTCGGGGTGGGAGACGTATGGCACAGGCCGCGGACGCGACGCGGACCGTCATCTTGACCGTGGACGACGACCCGGGAGTGTCCCGGGCCGTCGCCCGGGACCTGCGGCGCCGCTACGGCGAGTCGTACCGCATCGTGCGCGCGGAGTCCGGCGAGTCCGCGCTGGAGGCGCTGCGCGAGCTGAAGCTGCGCGGGGATCTGGTGGCCGTGATCCTGGCGGACTACCGGATGCCGCAGATGAACGGCATCGAGTTCCTGGAACAGGCCCTGGACGTGTATCCGGGGGCGCGGCGGGTGCTGCTGACCGCGTACGCGGACACGAACGCGGCGATCGACGCGATCAACGTCGTCGACCTCGACCACTACCTCCTCAAGCCGTGGGATCCGCCCGAGGAGAAGCTGTACCCGGTCCTGGACGACCTCCTGGAGGCGTGGCGGTGCAGCGACTACCGGCCGGTGCCCGCCACCAAGGTGGTCGGACACCGCTGGTCGGCGCGTTCCTCGGACGTACGGGAGTTCCTGGCCCGCAACCAGGTGCCGTACCGCTGGTATTCGGCGGACGAGCCCGAGGGGCAGCGCCTGCTGGCGGCGGCCGGGCAGGACGCGCAGCGGCTGCCGCTGGTGATCACCCCTGACGGCACGCCTTTGGTCGAGCCGGAGGCGCCCGAGCTGGCCGCGCGGGTGGGGCTGGCCACGACGCCCGCGGCGGACTTCTACGACCTCGTCGTCATCGGCGGCGGCCCGGCCGGGCTCGGCTCGGCCGTGTACGGAGCCTCCGAGGGGCTGCGGACCGTGCTCGTGGAACGGTCGGCGACCGGCGGGCAGGCCGGGCAGAGCTCGCGCATCGAGAACTACCTCGGGTTCCCCGACGGCGTGTCGGGGGCCCAGCTCACCGACCGGGCCCGGCGGCAGGCGACGAAGTTCGGTGCCGAGATCCTCACCGCGCGGGAGGTGTCGGGCCTGGAGATCAACGGGGCCGCGCGGGTCGTGCGGTTCTCGGACGGTTCGGCCATCGCCGCGCACAGCGTGATCCTGGCGACCGGCGTGTCGTACCGGCAGCTCCAGGCGCCCGGCACGACCGACCTGACCGGCTGCGGGGTCTTCTACGGCTCGGCGCTGACGGAGGCGGCCTCCTGCCAGGGCCACGACGTGTACATCGTGGGCGGCGCCAACTCCGCGGGGCAGGCTGCGATGCATCTGGCCAAGGGCGCCAAGTCGGTGACACTGCTGGTGCGCGGGGCGTCGCTGGCGGCTTCGATGTCGCACTACCTGATCCAGCAGATCGAGGAGTCGTCCAACATCTCGGTGCGCTGCGGCACGGTCGTCGAGGCCGCGCACGGCTCCGAGCATCTCGAGCAGCTCACATTGCGCGACGTCGGGACCGGGGCGACCGAACTCGTCGACGCGCAGTGGCTGTTCGTGTTCATCGGCGCGGCCCCGCTGACCGACTGGCTGGACGGCACGGTGCTGCGGGACAAGAACGGGTTCATCCTGGCCGGGCCCGACCTCACCCCCGACGGGCGGCCGCCGGCGGACTGGGAGCTGGACCGGCCGCCGTACCACCTGGAGACCAGCATTCCCGGCGTGTTCGTCGCGGGCGACGCCCGTGCCGAGTCGGCGAAACGGGTCGCGTCCGCCGTCGGAGAGGGAGCCATGGCCGTGATGCTCGTCCACCGTTATCTGGAGCAGTCGTGAGCGGGGACCTCATGCCCTGCAGCCCGCAGGAGATCGGGGCGCTGTTCCTGTTCGAGAAGCTGTCCCCAGAACAGCTGGGGCGACTGTGCAGCGAGGGGCGGGTGGAGAGGTTCGAGCCCGGTCCCGTCTACACCGAGGGCGAGCCCGCAACCTGCTTCTACGTCATGCTCGAGGGCACGGTCGTGCTCTACCGCCGGGTCGGCCGCGACGACGTCGAGGTCAGCCGGACCTCCCAGCGCGGGGTGTACGCGGGGTCCATGCAGGCGTACCTGGGTGACCGGGTGCCGCAGATGTACAACAACTCCATGCGCGTCACCGAGCCGACGCGGTTCTTCGTGCTGCCCGCGGACACCTTCGCGAACATCATGCGGGAATGGTTCCCCATGGCGGTGCATCTGCTGGAGGGACTGTTCTTCGGCGCGAAGAGCACGCAGCGGGCCATCGGGCAGCGCGAACGGCTGCTGGCACTGGGCTCGTTGTCGGCCGGTCTCACGCACGAGCTCAACAACCCCGCGGCGGCGGCCGTACGGGCCACCGCGACCCTGCGGGAACGCGTGGGCAAGATGCGGCACAAGCTGCGGGTGATCTCCGCGGGCTCGTTCTCGCCGGAGACCCTGGCGAACCTCATCGACATCCAGGAACGCACCGCCGAACTCGTCGCCAAGGCACCCGCATTGAGCCCCCTTGAGGCCTCGGACCGCGAGGACGTGCTCTCCGACTGGCTCGACGACCACGACATCCCCGAGGGCTGGCGGATCGCCCCCACCTTCGTCCAGGCCGGGCTCGACAGCGACTGGCTGGACCAGGTCGCCGCGGCCGTGGACGAGGAGCTCCTGCCGAGCGCGATCGGATGGCTCAACTACACGGTCGAGACCGAGCTGTTGATGGACGAGATCGCGGACTCCACCACCCGGATCTCCCATCTGGTCGACGCCGCCAAGCAGTACTCGCAGCTCGACCGGGCGCCCTACCAGGTCGCCGACGTGCACGAACTCCTCGACTCCACCCTGCTGATGCTGTCGGGCAAGATCGGCCCGCGGATCAAGGTCGTCAAGGAGTACGACCGTACGGTCCCGCGGATCCCGGCGTATCCGGCGGAGCTCAACCAGGTGTGGACCAACCTGATCGACAACGCGGTCCAGGCCATCAACGGCACGGGCGACGAAGGCACGTTGACCGTGCGGACGGCGCTCGACCACGACCGGCTGCTGGTGGAGTTCCGCGACACCGGGCCCGGGGTGCCGAAGGAGATCCGGGGCCGTATCTTCGACCCGTTCTTCACCACCAAGCCGGTGGGCGAGGGGACCGGCCTCGGCCTGGACATCTCCTGGCGGATCGTCGTCAACAAGCACCACGGCACGCTGCAGGTCGAGTCCGAGCCGGGCGACACCCGCTTCCAGGTCCTCCTCCCCCTCACGGCCGCGGAGTCCGACACAGCACCAGAGGAGACGGCATGACCGACAGGGCGATCGAGGGAGTCGACACCGGCGTTCCGCCGAGCGGTGCCGGGTGCGTGGAGTGCGACGCGGCCGGCGGATGGTGGTTCCATCTGCGGCGCTGCGCGCAGTGCGGGCATGTCGGCTGCTGCGACTCCTCCCCCGCGCAGCACGCCACCGGGCACTTCCGGGAGACCGGGCATCCGCTGGTGCAGAGCTACGAGCCGGGTGAGGGCTGGTACTGGAACTTCGCGACGAACGAGCTGTTCGAGGCCGGGCCGCAGCTGGCGCCTCCGGCGAGTCATCCCGCGGACCAGCCGACGCCCGGCCCTGCGGGGCGGGTGCCGGATGACTGGGCTCGGGGGTTGCGGCAATGAGCGCCTAGGAGCTCGGGGCTGTTGCGTTCGACGGCGGCTACGGGTTGCTTGTGGTTGATCGCGCAGTTCCCCGCGCCCCTGGGGTCGGCTCGGTCGTCCTTGGCACAGAGGCGCTGTCAGTGTCCCGTGCCAGGATGGATGTGTGTCGCATACCTCGCTCACCACACCGCTCATCGGCCGGGACGAAGAACTTGCCCGGCTCTCCGGGTTGCTGGAGCGCGCCCGGGGCGGTGAGGCCCGGGCGGTGCTGGTCGCCGGGGACGCAGGGGTCGGCAAGACGCGGATGCTGGACGAGGTGGCCGGGCAGGCCGCCGCGGCCGGGATGACGGTCCTCACCGGGCACTGCGTGGACCTCGGTGATGTCGGCCTGCCGTATCTGCCGTTCACCGAGGCCCTGGGCGTACTCGCGGCCGACGAGCGGTTCGCGGACGTCCTCGCCGGGCATCCGGTGGTCGACCGTCTGCTGGGCGGCGGCACCGACGCCGTGCGGGACATGGGCGGACGGCTGCGTTTGTTCGAGGGCATCGCGGCGCTGCTGGCCGACGTGGCGGACATCGCTCCCCTGCTCCTGGTCCTGGAGGACCTGCACTGGGCCGACCAGTCCTCCCGGGACCTCCTGCGGTTCCTGCTCAGCCGGGGCATCCTCCAGCGGTCGGCGGGCGGCGCGCCCACACACCGGCTGGCGGTGTTCGCCTCCTACCGCGCGGACGACCTGCACCGCCGCCATCCCCTGCGCCCGCTGCTGGCCGAGCTGGTGCGGCTGCCCGCCGTGGAGCGGCTGGAGCTGCGCCCGATGGCCGACGTCGAGGTGGCGCGGCTGGTGCGCGCGCTGGAGGACCGTCCGCTGCCGGATGCCACGGTCCGGCGGATCGTCGAGCGCGCCGAGGGCAACGCCTTCTACGCGGAGGAGCTGGTCGCGGCCACGGAGACGGACGTCGGCGGGGTGCCCAGTGGTCTGGCGGACGTCCTCCTCATCCGCTTCGAGCAGCTGTCCGAGACCGCCCAGCAGGTGCTGCGCACGGCCGCGGTCGCCGGGCGCCGCGTCGAGCACGACCTGCTGCGGGAGGCCGTGGGGCTCCCGGAGGACGAGTTGGAGTCGGCTCTGCGCGAGGCGGTGGGCCGACAGCTGCTGACACTCGGGGACGGCGACACGTACGCCTTCCGGCACGCCCTGGCCCGCGAGGCGGTGTACGCGGACCTGCTCCCGGGGGAACGGGGCCGGCTGCACGGCGCGTTCGCCCGGCTGCTCGCCGGCCGGGGCCGCCGGGCCGAGAGCGCCGCCGAGCGGGCCCACCACTACCGGGAGAGCCACGACCTGCCCGAGGCGCTCGCCGCCTCGCTGGAGGCCGCGGACCACGCCCAGCGGGTCGGCGCGCCCGCCGAGGAGCTACGGCACCTCGAAGCCGCCCTCGACCTGTGGTCGGCGGTGGAAGCACCCGCGCGGCCCACGGGCGAGGGCGTGGACCGGGTGGCGCTCACGCTGCGTGCCTCGGCGGCGGCCGCGCACGCCGGGGAGGCGCACCGGGCGGTCTCCCTCACCCGGGCGGCGCTCGCGGGCATCGACCAGGACGCGGATTCCGAACTGGCCGCCCGGGTGCGGTACACACTCGCCGGGAATTTGATCACCGTGGACAGTCTCACCGCCGCCTACGCCTACAGCAGCGAGGCGCTGGCCCTGATCCCCGCCGATCCCCCGTCCCGCACCTGGGTGTGGGCGGCGGCCACACACGTCCTGGCGGCGCGTCAGGTCGGTGCCCACGAGACCGCGTTGCGGGTCGCCCGGCAGGCCCTGGCCGTCGCCGAGCAACTGGACGTGGCGGACGCCCGGGCCGACCTGCTCGTCTCCCTGGCGGTGCTCGAAGGCGGTGGCCGCCGTACGCCGGAGGCCAGGGAGCGGTTGCGGGAGGCCCGGGAGCTGGCGCGCAGCGCGGGCAACGCGCTGGTGGAGCTGCGCGCCCTGTTCAATCTGGCCATCGGCTGCTTCGAGTCGGGTGAGCTCGACGAGTGTCTGCCGTGGCTGACCGAAGGGCTGGACCGAGCCCGGCGCGCCGGGCTGCGGTCCTCGCCGTATCCGCTGGAGATGCGCTACCTCCGGCTGCTGGTGCTGTACACGCTGGGCCGCTGGGACGAGTGCGTCGATGCGGCGACCGCGGACGCCGAGGTGCTTCCCGCGGCCGGCGGGTACACGGTCGGGCCCGCGTTGTACGTGGCACTGGCGCGCGGCGACCTCACGGCGGCCGACCGTGCCCGCGCCCTGCTGGAGGGGCCGTTCGACTGGATGGGCACGCTCATCGCGGCCATCGTGCTGACCGACGCGGCGGCGCAGCAGGGGGAGCCGGAGGCGGCCGTGGAGCGGATGCGGTCCACCGTCGCGGCTCTCACCGACGACGCGGGCACCCCGCCGGACGTCACGGTCCGGCTGGCCGCCCTCGCACTCTCGGCGGTGGCCGACCGGGCCGCCGCCCTGCGCCGCGCAGGCGACGAGAGCGGGGCGCGCGACTGGGCGGCCACGGCGACCGAACTCCGCGACCTGGCCCGGGTCACGGCCGTGCGCGGTGACGAGGGCACACCGCAGGGTCCGGAGGGGCAGGCGTGGCTAGCCCGCGCGGAGGCGGAGTGGGCCTGGGCGGTGGCCGGGCCGGACGCGGCGGCCTGGGCGAGGGCGGTCGAGGCGTTCGACTTCGGGGACATGTACGAGCGGGCGCGCTGCCAACTGCGGTTCGCCGAGGCCCTGTTGGCGGAGGAGCGACGCGAGGAGGCCGCCGTGCAGGCCCGCGCGGCCCGGGAGACGGCCGTCCGCTTCGGAGCGGCTCCGCTCCTCGGCCGGCTGGACTCGCTGATCCGTCGCGGCCGCCTGTCGGACACCGCCTCCGCCGCCGACCGCGCCGCGATCCTCACCGCCCGCGAACAGGACGTGCTGCGGCTCCTCGCTCTCGGCCGCAGCAACCGGCAGATCGGCGAGGAGCTGTTCATCAGCGGCAAGACGGCGAGCGTCCATGTCTCCAACATCCTCGCCAAGCTGGGTGCGGCGAGCCGTACGGAGGCGGTGGCCGTCGCCTACCGGCAGGGCCTGATCGCTCCGGAGCCGAGCGGATCGGGCCGCGGGGTGGCGTCCTGACCTACGGCAGCGGGTCGCCGCAGTCGAGGCTCTTGAGGTCGACGGCGTCGGCCATCGCCTGCATTCCCTTGTCGTTGGGGTGCAGGTGGTCGCCGCCGTCGAAGGTGGGATGGATGCGCTCGTGGTCGTAGGGGCTGCGGAGGATGCGGTCGAAATCGGTGACGGAGTCGAACTCGCCGCTGGTTCTGATGAATTCGTTGACGTCCCGGCGTACGGCTTCGGCCTCCGGGTCCCATTCGGACCAGCCCTTGAAGGGGCCGACGGTGGCCGCCGCGACGCACTTGCCGGCCGTGTGCGCCCGGTCGACGATCTCGCGGTAGCCGTCGATCAGATCGTCCGCGGTGACGCCGGTGTGGGCCTTGATGTCGTTGACGCCCTCGAAGAGGAAGACGGTGCGCAGGCCGGGCTGGGAGAGCACGTCCCGGTCCAGTCGGTTCAGGGCGCTCTGTCCTGAGCCGTCGGCGAGGACCTTGTTGCCGGAGATGCCCTCGTTGGCGACGCCTTTCACGGTGGTGTCCGCCTGGCGGAGGCGGCGGGCGAGGTAGTCGGGCCAGCGGCGGTTCTGGTCGCTGGTGGACTGCCAGCCGTCGGTGACGGAGTCGCCGAGGGCGACGACGGCTCCGATGTCCGCGCCCGCCCGGACGGAGACCGCGTCGAGGTAGAACCAGGAGCCGGTGGTCTCCGTCCAGTTCGCGGCGCTCTCCTCGGCGGTGTGGTCGCCCCGGGTGGCGTAGGACATCTGCATGGCCATCCAGTGGCCGGTCGCCGGGCCGGCCGCGTCGGGTGTGTGGATGCTGATCACGAGGTTGACGGCGGTGGGCAGTCTGCCCGGCAGCGGGTCGCTCAGTACGGTCTGACCGGCGGGGACGGTGACGGAGCGCGCCCCGCCGAACGAGAGCCTCCGGTTGCTGCCGCGGACCAGTTCGGCGCCCTGCTTCTGGAGGCCCGCGTACACGCTGTCGAAGGTCACCGGCCGGTCCCCGAAGGCGTTGGAGAGCCGGATCCGCGCATCGTGGCCCCCGACGCTGGTGTGGACGACGAGCCGGTAGCCGCGGTCGGCGGCGGCCTCGCCGAAGCGGTCGGCGCTCGCTGCCCAGGTGACGACGCCGGCGGGGACCTCGGGTGCCTCGCCAGGTGTGGCCGTGGACTGGCAGGCGGAGGACAGCAGGAGTACGGCGACTGCGCGGGCCGCACGCGCGAGACGGGCCTTCACCGAGCGAGGTCCCTCAGCGTCACGGACCCGCCGGGCTGCAGACTCACGGTCCGGATTTTATCGCCGTACGCCACCGTCGTGGTCCGGCCGCCCACGCTGCGCAGCCGCGCCCGGGTCGGCCTGCCGTCCCGCCAGTCCAGGTCGACGACGAAGCCGCCGCGGGCGCCGGCCCCGGTGAGGGAGCCGGACTCCGCCCAGGCGTCCGGGAGGGCCGGGAGGAGTTCGATGTGGCCCGGGCGGGAGTAGAGGAGCATCTCGATCATCGCCGCCGGGGTGCCGAAGTTGGCGTCGATCTGGAAGATGCCCCGGCCCGGTGACACTTCGTAGATGTCGAAGAGGTTGGGGGCGGTGCCGTTGCCGCCGCCGGTCGAGGGGCGGAGGTTGTTGACGACCAGTTGGTAGGCGTTCTCGGCGTTCTTCAGGCGGGCCCAGCACAGGCTGCGCCAGGCGTTCGCCCAGCCGAAGCTCTCCATGCCGCGGGCGGCGAGCAGGGCGGTGGCGCCGTCGACGAGGTCGGCGGGGGTGGAGCCGTCGGGGCGGATGCGGTCGCCGGGGAACAGGCCGACCAGCGGGGACAGGTGGCGATGGGTGGTCTCACCGAGGTTGTCGGGAGACATCCACTCCTCCAGCCAGCCCGTCTTCTCGCTCACCTGCGGCAGGTACAGCTTCCGCCGCAACGAGGCGACGGTGTCCGCGTACCCGGTGTCCTTCTGCAATTCCGCCGAGGCGGTGCAGTAGATGCCGAACAGCGCCCACACCAGTTCCTGGGCGTAGGTGATGCCCTTGGCGTCGAGCGGTCCGTGTTCCGGCGACCAGTCGCTGTCGGCGACGAGGACCTCCCTCGAGGTGCCCGGCAGTGTCGTGGTGAGCAATCGCGCCTCCCAGAACTCGCACGCACCCTTCAGCAGCGGGTAGATCCTCTCCAGATGGGATGACGACCGGGTGAACTCGTAGTGCTCCCACAGCGTGGTGCACAGCCAGGCGTTGCCCGCGGGGTGCCACCACCAGCCGTTTCCGCCATGGGGGTTGGTGGAGATGGCGACGGTCCAGCCGGCGTTCTCGCCGGAGGAGTTGCGGTAGCGGTTGCGCGGGTCGTTGAAGTGTCTTCGGGTGAGGTCCGTCCAGGACGGGAGTTGGGCGAGGCAGTAGTCGGTGAGCGCGTCGAAGCAGGATGACAGGCCCGCACGGTCGGCCATCCAGTAGTTCATCTGGATGTTGATGTCGGTGTGGTAGTCGCCCATCCAGTCGGGGTCGTTGCCGTCGAGCCAGAGTCCCTGGAGGTTGAGCGGTAGGCTGCCACGGGATCCCGAGATCATCAGGTACCTGCCGAACTGCAGGTAGGAGGCCTCCAGTTCGGGGTCGGGCACCCCGTCCCGGGCCCGCGCCTTGAGTCGCTCCCATGTGTTCATCGCGCGCTGTTCGGCGGACGACGTGCCGAGGCTGACGTCCAGCTGTCCGAACAGGGCTCGGTGGTCTGCGACATGGGTGCGCAGGAGCACACCGGCCGAGTGCGCCGCGGCCGCGCGGACCTTGGTATGGGCCAGTCCCTCGGGGTCGAGGGAGGGGTCCCGGTAGCCGGTTTCGGCGTCGGGCACGTAGTTGGTGCCGCCGCTCACCACCACGGTGAGCTCCCGGCACCCGGAGAAGGAGACACGCGGCCCGTCGACGGCGACGCGGCCGCCGCTGCCGTACGCCGTGACCGCGGCGCCGTAGCGCAGCCCGTTGGGGAAGGCGGCGCCGAACGAGATCGCGGCGTCCTCGCCGTGCGTGCCCTGAAGGGTGAGAGTGCCGGTGTGGTGGCCGCCGCCGCTCTGCGTGAAGTGCAGCACGATGACGTCGTCGGGGCGGCTGGCGAAGATCCGCCGTCGGTACGTCACACCGGAGCGGACGTACGACGTCGTCACCACGCCCTGGTCGAGGGCGAGGGCGCGGCGGTACCCGGAGACCGCGGACAGGTCGTGGTCGGGGAGGTCGACGGTGAGGCGGGCGAGCAGGGTGAAGGAGCCGAAGTTCTCGCGGTCGTAGGGGAACTGGCCGTCGGCGTCGAGGGAGTCGTTGAGGCCGCCGGTCCACATCGTGGCGTCGGTGATCAGGAGGACCTCACGGCCGGGGTCGTTGCTCGCGAGGGCGCCGAGGCGGCCGTTGCCGACGGGCAGGCCCTGTTCGATCATCGAGCGGTCGTCGGCGGGGGCCTGCCACCACAGCTCGTGGCGTGCGTCGCCGGCGGGCAGGGACGAGTCGGCGGGCCGCTGCGGCGCGGCGGTGGCGGTGAACGTCGGCAGGCCGGCGAGGGCGCCGGTCATCGCGGCGAGGGCGAGGAGCTTGCGTCTGGGCAACTGGTCCGAAGGGCGGTCGGTGTCCATGGGGTGCTCCGCTCCGGGGAGGTGGGTCAGGACGACTTCGGGACGTCGATGCGGTCGATGTCGGGGGCGTAGCCCGTTCCACTGTCGAAGGTGACCGTGTTGCTGCCCGCCTTCAGCGTGACCGGCACGCTGACCGTCTCGGCGGTTCCCCAGTCACCGGTGGAGGGGAGCTTGTGGCGGGTGGCGCCGCCGGTGTTGGTGGAGACGTCGACCGAGCGGGCGTCACCGCTGACGTAGGCGACCTTGACCCAGTAGGTGCCCGCCTTGGCCACGACGACGTCGTTGAGGCGGAGCTTGCCGCCGAGGTACAGGTTGCCGACCTTCTTGCCGCCGGAGCAGGAGGAGCAGTCGGCGAGGGAGGCGTTGCCGCTGAGGGTGTTCGCCGGGGACTCGGCCTCGTAGGCGGTCGTGGTCAGCGCGCCGCCCTGCGGGGTGACGGTGAACAGGCGGGAGCCGTGGGCGGGCAGGGCCTGGGTGATCTTGTTCTTGTACGTGCCGAGGTTCTCGTGGTTCCAGAGGTCCCGGACGGCTGCCTTGCCGGTGAAGCCGAGGACTGACCAGTCGGCGGTGACGGCGGCGGGCGCGTCGGCGAGGTTGAAGAGGGCGACGGTGTAGGTGCCGTCGGGGTTCTTCGCGGCCCACACCTGCTGGGGGTCGGAGGGCGTGACGGGGCGCGCGGGCGGGGTGGCGCCCTGGTTGACGGCGATGACCTCGCGGTTGGTCAGCAGGGACAGGCCGTAGGAGTCGAGGCGAGTGAGGTCGTCGCCGGTGTAGAGGGGGGACTTGGCGATGGCCCACAGGGTGGCGTAGCTCTGCCGCTCGGCCTTGGTGAGGCCGTCCATCTCGCCGTTGCCGACGTCGAGGGAGTCGAGGTCGTTCCAGCCGCCGGGGCCGGCGTGCCGGGTCCAGCCGGGGGCGTCGTCCCAGCGGTCGTCGACGGAGTTCTCCCAGCTGACGAGGGTGTTGCAGTAGCACTCGACGTCGGTGTCGATGCGCCAGCCGTTGGAGTACTTCTTCCAGTCGGCGGCGTGGCCGATGTCGAGGGACCAGGACAGTTGGAGGTGGATCGGGCGGCCGGTGGCGGCGATCGCCTTGTTCCAGGCGGCCACGTCGGCAACGTTGTCGTACTGGTCGCCGCTCTTGCCGGAGCCGGGGCCGACGCCGTCGAGTTTGAGGAAGTCGTAGCCCCAGTCGGCGATCAACCGCGCCTGGGAATCTATGTACTTCTGCGTGCAGGGGCGGGAGAAGTCGAGTTTGTACGAGCTGTCCCAGCCGTTGGTGGTGCGCAGGTCGCCGTAGACGATGTCGGCGGTCGTGCAGCCGTCGGCGTTACGGACCGGCACCTGGCCGGCGCCGTACGCCTCCTTCTCCAGGCCGGCGGGCAGGTAGATGCCGGCCTTGAGCCCCTTGGCGTGGATGCGGTCGGCGACGGACTTCATGCCGCTGGGGAAGCGGACCGGGTCGGCCTGCTGCCGCCCGTACGCGTCGAATCCGGGCTTCCAGGTCCTGTCGCGCCACCAGCCGGCGTCGATGTTGACGTACTCGTAGCCGTACTTCTTGAGCTTGGCGGCCATGGCGTCGGTCTGCTTGAGGACGTTCGCCTCGGTCAGGTAGCTGTAGTCGCCGTCCGGGTTGAGGCCGGAGTACTTGGACGACTGCATGCTCCAGCTCGACCAGCCCATGTAGGGCTTGGCGGCGAGTTCCGGGGCGGCTGTGCCGGCCTCGGCCACCGGGGTGGCGGTGACGGCGCCGGCCGCGAGGGCCAGGACCACCACGGCTCTGAGGGCGCGTGCGGGCAGGACGGAGTACGAGGATGACCCCATGGGTCGTACCTCCTGGGTGTCGGCTCTGCGGGTGGGTGATCGGGGGCGCGTTACGGCGCGCCCTGGGTGTCGGCTCGGATGAAGGACTGGATCGCGGTGGCCGCGGCCCCGCGCGCCCACTCCTCGAAGGGCAGTGGGCGGGTCTGTACGTCGCACTGCGCGGCGGATCCGAAGGCGGCCGCGGCGAAGGCGTCGCGGATCTGCTCGGCGAACAGGTCGTGGGCGGCCAGGCCCTCGCCGGAGATGATCACGCGTTCGGGACCGAGCAGGTTGGCGACGGTGGCGATGCCGCGGCCGATCGCCTCGCCCGCGCGCGCGTACGCCTCGCGGGCTCCGGGAACTCCACGGCGGGCGAGCCGTACGGCCGACGCGGTGTCGGGGACGTCGACGCCCGTGGTCTCGCGGATCCGCCGCAGGATCGCGGCGTCCCCCGCGATCGCCTCCACGCAGCCGCGGTTGCCGCAGTGGCACAGGGGTCCGGCCGGGTCGACGGTCACGTGGCCGATCTCGCCCGCCACGCCATGCGCGCCGGCGACCACCTTGCCGTGCACCACGAGACCGCAGCCGATGCCGGCGCCGACCGTCACCACGGCGAAGTCGGACAGGCCGGCGCCCGCGCCGAACCACTGCTCGGCGACGGTCAGCGCGCGCACGTCGTTGTCGACGGTGACCGGCAACCCCGTGGTGGTGGCGGCGAGTTCGGCGAGCGGGACGTCGCGCCACTCCAGGAAGGGCGAGTAACGGACGACTCCCGCGCCGCGGTCGACGTCGCCGGAGACCGCGATGCCGAGACCCAGGACTCCCACGCCGAGGCCGTCCGCCTCGACCAGGAGTTCCTGGACCACGTCGGCGGTCGCGGCCAGCACCACCTTGAGGTCACGGTCCGTCAGCGGCACGTGGCGGGCGGCGCGGATCCGGCAGCACAGGTCGGTGAGCACGCCGATGATCTCGTCGCCGGTCACCTTGATCCCGAGGAACAGCGCCCGGCCGCCGTCGACCCGCACCAGGTTCGCCGGCCGCCCGAGCGCGGGACGCGCCTCCTCGTCGGCGTCCTCCACCAGATATCCGGCCTCGATCAGGGGCCGGACCGCCTTGGTGACGGCGGCCGGGGACAGTCCGGCGCGCCGGGCCAGCTCCAGGCGGGTGAGGGGGCCTTGGGACAGGACGACGGTGAAGATCTGTGCGGCCGCTGGGGTGTTGACGGGGAAGGTCTCGGCGCGGTGGGTGAAGCGCATGGCCGGGAACCTAGAGGGGTTCTTTTCCGTCGTCAATAAAAGAAGCAGAATTGACGGCCCGCTGGATGGTCGGTCCCTGCGGAACGACAGCGAGCAAGGGCCGAAATGGTCGATTTCATGCCATTGAGGGGCAATACTGCGCGAATCCGCATCGCGCAGCGATCAGCGAATCTCCAACCGTTCGTCCGCTGTGCCGATGTGACTCGTCGACAGGAAGAGAGAACAGTCGCATGGCATCAGCAACGATGCGCAGGGGCACGGTGGTGGGGGCGGTCCTGCTGTCTCTGCTGGCGGTTCCCGCACACGCCGCACCCCGGGAGTCGACGGCCTCCGAGACCGGTACCACCGCCGAGGGTGCGCTTCCGACACCCGACCTCACCGGTCTGCGCGGAGTCCTGCGCACGGCGCTGAAGCAGGGCGCACCCGGCGCGCTGGCCCGGATCGACCACGCCGACGGCACGGTCCGCCTGGCCACCGAGGGCGTCGCCGACCGGAAGACCCGGCGGGCCATCGGCGACGCCGACCGCTTCCGCATCGGCAGCGTCACCAAGATCTTCACCGCGACGGTGCTGCTGCAACTGGTCGACGAGAAGAAGCTGACGCTCGACTCGTCGGTCAACCGCCATCTGCCCGGCCTGCTGCCCGACAGCCGGATCACGGTGCGGCACGTGCTGAGCCATCGCAGCGGGCTGTACGACTACACGAACGAGATGTTCGCGAGTACCGTCCCCGGGTTCGAGGCGGTCCGCACCAAGGCCTTCACCCTCCGTCAACTGGTGGAGCGGTCGCTGCGGCGGCCCCGGACCGGCGCGCCGGGCGCCGGCTACTCGTACTCCAACACCAACTTCGTCATCGCGGGGATGCTCGTCAGGAAGCTGACCGGCCACTCCCTGCGGACCGAGTACCAGCACCGGATCATCGAGCCGCTGAAGCTGCGCGACACCTTCTACGTGCATCCGGCCACAGAGATCCCCGGCCGCCACGCCCGCGGCTACCTCACCCCGGACCAGGCGGGCGCCGCCCTGGTCGACGCCACCAGGCAGACGGCGTCCTGGGCCCAGAGCGCCGGCGCGCTCATCTCCAGCACCCGGGACCTCAACACCTTCCTCACGGCACTGCTCGGCGGCCGGCTGACCTCGGCCGCGCAACTGGCGCAGATGCAGCGGTGGGTGCCGGCGGGCGGTTCGCAGGCGTACGGGCTCGGGCTGCGCCGCCGCACCCTGTCGTGCGGTGTGTCCGTGTACGGCCACACGGGCGCCGTCCAGGGCTACTACACGTACGCCTTCACCACGAAGCACGGCGGGCGCAGCCTCAGCGCGCTCGCCACCACGTCCAACAACGGGACGGTCCTCAACACGATGCTGGGCACGCTGGAGTCGGCGTTCTGCGGCAAGCGGTCGAAGGCGGCGCGTGGTTCCGCCACGCCGGTCGAGCGGCACGAGGACATCGCTCCGGGGATCACGCTGGACTGACCGCGGAACAGGCGGGCTGGGAACGCTCAAGCGCCTGCGCACGTTGTCCGGACGACCCCCAGGGGTCCCGAGCGACGACAGCAGGGCGGCACGATGAGCGAGTTGGTCCCCGGGGGCAATCTGCCCCTCCCGGGCGGTGCCGTCACCGTCCGGGTCCCCGGCCCGTTCGACGTGTCCGCGCTCATCACGGACGACGACGGCAAGGTCGGGGGCGACGACGACTTCGTCTTCTACAACCAGCCGGCCACGCAGGGCGCCCGCCTGCACGGCGACACCCTGATCGTCGACCCGTCGCGGCTGCGCGCCGGCGCCACCCGCCTCACGGTGGTCGTCAGCCCCGCCGATCCCGCCACTCCCCTGGGCCGGCTGCCCGCCCCCACCCTCCACGTCACCAACGCGAGCGGCCGACCCCTCGCCCGGTTCGTCCCGACACGCCCGAGCCAGGAGACCGTCCTGCTGCTCGCGGAGATCTACCGACGCGGCGACGGCTGGAAGCTGCGGGCGCTGGGGCAGGGGTACACCGACGGCCTGGCGGGCCTGGCCCGCGACTTCGGAGTGGACGTCACCGACGCCCCACCGGCGCCGACGACCCGCCCGACGCCGTCCGCCTCCTTGCCGACAGTCCGGCCGCCACTGCCGTCCGTGCCGTCACGGACGGCACGCCAGATCGTGTCGGCACCCGACCCCGACGGCTTCCTCGGCCTCGTCAACTCCGCCCGGGCCGCGGTCGGTGCACCGCCGGTCGCCCTCGATGCCCGCCTGGCCGCCGCGGCGCGCGCCCACGCGTCCGCCATGGCCTCGGCGGGGCGGCTCGGCGTCGAGGGCGCGGACGGGGTCTCCGTCCACCAGCGGGTCACCGCCGCCGGATACGCGTATGTCACCGTCGGCGAGCACCTGGTGTCCGGCCCGCGCACGCCGGCCGAGTTCGTCGCGTACTGCCTGCGCACCGAACAGCCGCGGCGCACCCTGCACAACCGGGCGTTCACCCACGCGGGTCTGGGGTACGTCACCGACAGCCGCTCCGGCGACACGTTCTGGACCGCCCTGTGGGCCAGGCCCCTCACTCCGGCCGAACTGGCGCGCGCGCAGGCCGATGTCGTCGAGCTCACCAACCGGGAGCGTGCCCGGGCCGGGCTGCCGCCCCTCGCGCCGGACCCGCCGCTGACCGCCGCCGCGCAGGCCTACAGCACGGACATGGCGGCCCGCGCGTTCTACTCCCACACCTCGCCCGAAGGCACCCAGCCCTGGGACCGGGCCGCCGCGGCGGGTTCCACCCGGCGCTCGATCGGCGAGAACATCGCCTGCGGCCAGCGTTCCCCCGCCGAGGTCGTGGAGGGCTGGATGAACAGCCCCGGTCACCGTGCCAACATCCTCAAGCCCGGCTTCACCCACATAGGGGTCGGCTTCGCGGGCGGCGGCCCCGCGGGCACGTACTGGACACAGCTGTTCGGCGCCTGAGGCAGACGCCCCCAGCCGTCCCCCCAGCCGTCCTCGAAGAAACGCCCCACCCGCGATCTTGGCGGAAGGCATCCCTCCGGGCCAGGATGCCTGCATGAAGGGTGACCTGTTTTCCAGCGAGCACATGGTGCAGCCGGCCACAGCGCCGGGCATGACGGTCGAGAACTCCAAGTGCATCAAGTACGCGGTGCACGGCGAGATGCTCGCCCGCCAGGGGGCGATGGTCGCCTACCGCGGCAATCTCCAGTTCGAGCGCAAGGGCCAGGGCGTGGGCGGCATGCTCAAGCGCGCGGTCACCGGTGAGGGGCTCCCCCTCATGGCGGTGCGCGGGCAGGGCGAGGCGTGGTTCGCGCACGAGGCGCAGAGCTGCTTCGTCGTCGAGATCGACCCCGGAGACGAGTTCACCGTCAACGGCCGCAACGTCCTGTGTTTCGACGCCTCGTTGTCGTACCGCATCGCCACCGTGAAGGGCGCCGGCATGACCGGCGGTGGTCTGTTCAACAGCGTGTTCACCGGGCACGGCAAGCTCGGCCTGGTGTGCGACGGCACTCCGCTGGTCATTCCGGTCTCGCCGCAGTACCCGGTGTACGTCGACACGGACGCGGTCGTCGGCTGGACGGCGGGCCTGAACACCTCGCTGCACCGCTCGCAGTCCATCGGGTCGATGCTGCGCGGCGGTTCCGGCGAGGCCGTGCAGCTGATGCTCGAGGGCCAGGGATATGTCGTGGTCCGGCCCAGCGAGGCCACGCTCCAGAAACCCCAGCAGCACTGAGACCTCATGCAGTGATCTGCGCCTCACGGGCAACCCGTTCGGCTCCGTCCGCGTCTTGACCGGCAACAGACCATGCCCTGGCCTTCGGGCCGGGGCTGATTTTCGAGGCACTATACACATCATGTATACACGCAGCGTATAGATGCATTGTATAGACGGTGTGCATACGGACCGAAAGGCATGCATGTACGGCAAGGCATTCGCCCCGGAGTACCAGGGCGCCCTCACCACCCTGTCCGTGAACTCCTCCCTGACCGACGTACTGGCCGCCGGCACCGAGCAGTTGAGGGCCGCCGAGCAAGCCGGACGGCACGGGGAGGCGGCGCGCTCCGGGCTGGCGGTCGCCGAGGCGCACCGCAGGCTGGGCCGCATCGGGGAGGCGGACCGGGCGTGGAAGGCGAGCTACCGCGCGGCCCGGGCCGCCGGGGACCTCGCGGCGATGGCCTGGGCGCTGTGGAGCGGCGGCACGCTGGCCCGGCAGCGCGGCTCCCTCGCGCTGGCCCGGCGGCTGCTCCGGCTCGCGGCCGAACTGGCTGAGCGCGGCGGCGACATCCTCGCCCGCGGCTACTCGCTGGCGGGACTGGCCGAGACCGGCCGCATCCAGGGCGACTACGAGGCCGTGGGCAGGCTGCACGAGCAGCTGCTCGCCGAGGCCCGCCGACGCGGCGAGGCGCGGCACACGGTGTGGGCGCTGGAGGGCATCGCGCAGATGCACCGCAACACCGGTGCGTACGACACGGCGTACGCGATGTTCGAGGAGGCGGCCGGGATCGCCGCACACGCAGACGACCGGCGAGGGCGCGCCTGGGCACTGCGCGGGCTCGCCGACGTCGTCTCGGTGCGCGACGGCGACACCGAGCGGGCGCTCGCCCTGCTGTCCGAGGCGGAGGTGACCTGCCGAACGATGAAGCTGTCCAGCGCGCTGGCCTACAACCACAAGATGCGCGGCAACGTCCTCTACCGCGCCGGCCGTTACACCGAGGCCCGCGACCTCTACCAGCAGGCACTGACGGAGTTCCGGGCCATGAACGAGCCACGCGGTGAGGCGCTGGCCCGCCTCGGCCTGGCCAAGTCCCTGGCCCGGCTGGGCCGCGACCGCGCCGAGACCGCGGCCGAACTGACCGAACTGGCCGGCACGTTGGAGCTCATCGGGCTGAAGCACACACGGGAGATGGTGGCGGGGGCCCAGGCGGAGTTCGGCCTGCGGGCGCAGGACGACTCCCGGCTGCAGGCGGAGGTCGTACGGTGACGGCGCTGACCTCGGCCGTCGCCGCACCCGAAGTCCTCGACCGCTGCCGCGCGTTGGTGCGGCCCGCGCTGCGGGAGGCGGTGGGGCGTATGCATCCGTGGGTCGGGGAGATGGCCGCGTACTCGTTCGGCTGGTGTGAGGTCGGTGGCCGTCCTGCCGTCGTGTCCGGCGGCAAGGGGCTGCGGCCGGCGCTCGCCGTGCTCGGGGCCGAGGCGGCCGGTGCGCCCGGGCGGGCCGGGATACCGGCGGCGGTGGCGGTGGAACTGGTGCACGCCTTCTCCCTGCTGCACGACGACATCATGGACGGCGACGCGGCCCGGCGCCGCCGCCCGACCGTGTGGAAGGCGTACGGGACGGGTCCGGCGGTCCTCGCGGGGGACGCGCTGTTCGCCCTGGCCGTCGAGACGCTCGCCGCGACGCCGGCCGGACCCGCAGCCCTGCGCCTGCTGTCCACGGCGCTGGGCGACCTGGTGCGCGGGCAGGCCGACGACCTGCTGTTCGCCACGCGTCCCTGGACGGGGCCGCGCCGGGTGCGAGCGGGCGAGTACCGCACGATGGCCGAGCACAAGACCGGCGCGCTGCTGGGCTGTGCGGCCGCGCTGGGCGCCCTGCTCGGCGGAGCGCCGCCCGCCACGGTCGCCGCCCTGGACCGGGCCGGCCGGCATCTCGGGATCGCGTTCCAGGTCGTCGACGACACCCTGGGGATCTGGGGTGATCCGGCCGTCACCGGCAAGCCCGCCCACGGCGATCTGCGGGAGGGCAAGAAGACCTTCCCGGTGCTGGCGGCGCTCGATGCGGAGGGCCCCGCGGCGGGACGGCTGGCCGCTCTCCTGGAATCCGCCCAGGAGCCCGCGGAGGCGGCCGCGCTGATCGAGGAGGCGGGCGGCCGGGCGGCGGCGCCGGCCGAGGCGCGCCGTCATGTCGCCGCCGTGGAGTCCGCCCTCGCCGGGTTGCCGATCGCGACGGGAGCGGCCGACGACCTGCGGTCGCTGCTGGGCTTCCTGGTACGGCGCGACCTCTGAGACCGGGTTGACCCGCGCCCGCCCCGCACGTCAGGGTGCGAGTCGGCGTGGATCATCGCCCCGCGCCGGGAGGATGACTGCCTTGATCGGGATCACGGACATCGAGAACGCGGCCGAGCGGATCGCCGGACACGTCGTACGCACCCCGACGGTGCCGAGCCCCGGCCTTTCCGCGCTGCTCGGTGCCCCCGTCACCGCGAAGCTCGAACTGCTCCAGCGCACCGGCTCGTTCAAGGTGCGCGGGGCGACGGCCAGGCTGCTCGCGCTGAGCGGGGCCGAGCGGGCCGCCGGGGTGGTGGCGGTCAGCGGTGGCAACCACGGGATCGCCCTCGCCGTCATGGCGGCTGCCCTCGACGTGAAGGCGACGGTCGTCATGCCGCGTTCGGCGCCCGCCCGCTCCGTCGAGATCGTGCGGGAGGCGGGCGCGTCGGTGCAGCTGACCGACGACATGGACGGGGCCTTCTCGCTCGTGACACGGCTGCGCGACGAGGGGCTGACCCTGGTGCACCCGTTCGACGACCCCGTGGTGATCGCCGGACAGGGCACGGTCGGGCTGGAGTTCGCCGAGGACGCCGACGACCTCACCGACGTGCTGGTCAGTGTCGGCGGCGGCGGGCTGATCGCCGGTGTCGCGGCCGCGTTGCGGGCCCGCCGTCCGGGCCTGCGGATCTGGGGCGTGGAGACCGAGGGCGCCGAGGCCATGTCCCGGGCGCTGGCGGCGGGCGGTCCGGTGCCGGTCCCGCTGTCGTCGATCGTGTCCACGCTCAGCGCGCCCTCGGTGTCACAGCTGACGTACGACCATGTGTCCGCCCTGGTCACCGAGGTGCTGGTGGTCCCCGACCGGGAGGCCGTGCGAGGCTCGCTGGAACTCGCCGACCACGCCAAGGTGTGGGCCGAACCGGCTGCCGGGTGCCTGCTTCCCGCGGCCCGGCGGGTCCTGGAGCGGGTCGGTGAGGGCGCCCGGCTGGGGCTCGTGGTCTGCGGGGGCAACACGACGACCGGCGACGTGCTGGACTGGTCCGAGCGGTTCGGGCTGCGCTGAGTCGGGTCAACTCCGATCGCCGGACGGCCAGTTCTTACTGACCTGTCGTACAGCGGGTGAACAAAAGAAAAGAGACGCCGTTCAGTTGAGAATTCATTGAACACATCCCGCCGCGGGCGCCGTACCTCTGTGAAAGGTGAGAGCCAGGGGTTCAGCGAGGGATGACATGGTCAAGGCGCACGTCTCCACACACGAGTTGGTCGCCGGAAGGTACCGGCTCCTGGAGGTCCTCCACCGCGAAACCAACCGTATCTGCTGGTACGGCGAGGACATCCAGGTCGAGCGCCCCTGTCTGCTCACCCAGATCGGGCTGCCGGCCGACCCGGACGGGGAGAGCGCGCGCCGGGCCACCGCGCGGGTCATCCGTATGTCGGAGACCATGGCCCTGCTGTGCCCCGGCCGGGTCGCCCCGGTCGTCGACGCCATGGTGGAGTCCGACACGCTGTGGATCGTCACCGAGTGCATCGACGGCATCCCGTTGGGCGAAGTGATCGGCCGGCAGGGCTCGATCAACTACGTACGGGCGGCACGCATCGGGCTCGAGTTGCTCGACGTGCTGGAGGCGGCGCACGGCGAGGGCATCACGCACGGCGAACTCAGCCCCGGCCAGGTGTTCGTACGGGAGGGCGGCACGGTCGTCGTCACCGGCTTCGGCCTGGCCGGCGCGACCCTCGCGCCCCGGGTCACGGTGCCGTCGTACGCCTCCCCCGAGCAGGCCCGTGACGAGCGCATCGGGCCGGCCGCGGACCTGTGGGCGCTGGGCGCGATCCTCTACACGATGGTCGAGGGCCGTCCGCCCTTCCGGGACCGGGACCGGCCCGAGAGCACCCTCAAGGGCGTGGACCGGCTGCCGCTGCGGGCGCCGTTGCGAGCGGGGCCGCTCACCCGGACCGTGCAGGGGCTGCTGCGCAAGAACTGCCAGGAGCGGCTGACCCGCCCGGTGGTCCGCGAGGCGCTCACCCGGGTTCTGAACGAGGACCCGGACATGGCCGTGAGTCCGATGCCCCGAACCCGGCTGCGCGGGATGTACTCGGCAGGCCCGGGGTGGAGCAGGCGCACCATGGTCACCGGAACCGCCCTGGCCGTCGTCACGGTCGCCGTCGCCGTCCTGGCCGTGACGCGCCAACTGCCGGGCACCAGCACCGCCGCGAGCGACGCGCCGCCGAGTCCGGCCCCCTCCGCCTCGGCCGTCGCGCCCGGCGGCGGCACCGACGGACAGGCCTCCCGACCACCGACGACTCCGACACCCACACCACCGACGCCCACCCCCACACCGACTCCGACACCGACTCCCAAGCCGACACCGACGGCAACCCCCTCGGGCAACGGGCTGCCTTCCGGATACAGCGTCTACAGCTCCCCCGAGGGCTTCTCCGTGGCCCTCCCGGAAGGCTGGAAGCCGTTGGACACCACGCGCATGGCCGACCTGGCGTACCGCGTGACCTTCGGCGCGAAGGACGACCCGCGCACGCTCGCCGTCACCTACAGCGAACGCGTGGGCGAGGACGCCGTCGCCGTCTGGCGGGACGACGTCGAGCCGGACCTCAAGACGTCGGGCGACTACCGGCGGATCGGCGAGATCAGCGCGACGACGTACCAGGGGCGCGAGGCCGCCGACATGGAGTGGCTGGCCGACGTCGACGACACCCGCGTGCGCACGTTCGGCCGCGGCTTCCTCATCGGAGAGGGCCGCGGCTACTCGCTGCGCTGGACGACCCCGGCCGCGGACTGGAACGACAGCGCGAACCGGGAGGCGCTGGACACCTTCCTCAAGACCTTCCGACAGCTGTCAGACTGACGGCCGTCGGGGAGCCTTCATCGAGCGGAGCCGCCCGCCGCTCAGCGGCTCCGGGCGCCATCGTGCCGTGAAGGTCCGGTCCGTGAGCGAGCACGTCACCACCAGATGGTGCGGTGTCTCCAGGCAGGCCAGGTCGACGACGAGGGTGTCCGCGTCGGTCCATCCGCCGCCCGCCGCGACGGGAAGCGGCTCCTCGGTGACAGTCCAACCACCTTGTCCCAGCGGCAGTTCCAGCCGGTGGCCGTCCTCGACGAGCGTCAGACGCCAGCCGTCCCCGTCCGCAAAGACCTGAGCCCCGGTCAGCGCACGCAGGCTCTCGCGCACCACGTCGTCCGGGGCGAACTCGGCGCCGGACCAAGCCTCCGCCCGGTCCGGCGGCGC
The DNA here is from genome assembly GCF_036237295.1 of Streptomyces sp. NBC_01352. Taxonomy (NCBI): domain Bacteria; kingdom Bacillati; phylum Actinomycetota; class Actinomycetes; order Kitasatosporales; family Streptomycetaceae; genus Streptomyces; species Streptomyces sp. NBC_01352. The sequence continues at coordinate 10,345,421 of NZ_CP108354.1, read as the reverse complement.
CGGCTTGCCGGGCACGGTCGGCAGCGCCAGGTGGGCCATCCGCTCGGCCAGCGCCACGTCCGTCTCCTGCCGGCCGGACAGCGGTTCGGTCCCGAAGGCGGGCAGCAGATGCTCCCAGGCCAGGTGCAGGATCCGCGGCATGTCCTCGCTCGCCGAGGTCATCGCGACCACCGCGTCGTACTCGGGCAGCACCAGGCAGTACTGCCCGTACGCCCCGTCGCCCCGGTAGCCGTGCCGGGACCGCCAGAACTGGAAGCCGTAGCCCTGCTGCCAGTCGGACCGTGCGCCCTCGGGCGTACCGTCGTCGTTCGCGATGTGCACCCGGGTGGCCTCGGCCACCCATCCCTCGGGCAGCAGCCGCTCGCCCTCCCACACGCCGTCCCGCAGGTACAGCCGGCCGAGCCGGGCGATCGCGTCGGTGGTGGCGTGCAGCCCGCTGAAGCCCAGCTCACGGCCCGCCCGGCCGCGCGTCCAGGCCACCTCGCCGATGCCCAGCGGATCCAGCAGCCGCGGCCGCAGGTACTCGGTCAGCGACTGACCGGTCACACGTTCGATGATCGCGGACAGCGTGTACGTGGTGGGCTGGTTGTAGGCGAACACGGTCCCCGGATCACGCTCCGGCGGCAGCAGCAGGAAACCCCGGACCAGCTCGTCCCGGTCCAGTGCGCGCGCCCGGTCGTAGGTCTCCTCGAGGTGCCCGCTGGACATGGACGCCACATGCCGTACGAGCATCGCGCGGCTGCGCGGATCGGTGATGTCGGCGTCGAACTCCGGGAAGTACGAGATGACCGGGTCATCCAGACCTATGAGTCCCTCGGCGACCGCGAGGCCCACGGCCGTCGCCGTGAAGCTCTTGCTGAGGGAGTACAGGAGGTGGAGGCGGTCCGGGGTGTACGGCGCCCACCAGCCGGATGCCACCACGTGATCGTGCCGCAAAATCATCAGGCCGTGCGGCTCGATGCCCGGGGTGGCTTCGAGGGCGTCGAGGAAGGCGTGGACACCCGACGCGTCGACGCCCTGGTCGGCGGGGGTACTCGTGGGCAGCGGGCGAAGGGACTCACGGCCAGTACTCATAAGGGCATCCTCTCCCGAGCCCTCGCCGTGATCGAGAGGCGGCGGTCGGCCTGTTTTCCCTGCCGCTCACCGGGGACTCAGGCCCTATGGTGCAAATCGGATACACGATGATGACCGAACAGGCCGGCCCCCGTGAGCTCGTCGACCATGTGGTCCGGGCCGAGGAGGCGGGCTACGACTTCTCGGTGACCTCGGACCACTACTTTCCGTGGTTGCGCACCCAGGGGCACTCGCCGTACGCGTGGAGTGTGCTGGGCGCCGCGGCCCAGGCGACCTCGCGCATTCCGCTGATGACGTACGTCACCTGTCCTACCGTCCGCTACCACCCGGCGGTCGTGGCGCAGAAGGCGGCGACGATGCAGTTGCTGTCCGAGGGCCGGTTCCGGCTGGGGCTCGGCTCGGGCGAGAACCTCAACGAGCATGTGGTGGGCGGCGGCTGGCCGTCCGTCGACACGCGGCACGAGATGCTCGAGGAGGCGGTGGAGATCATCCGCGCGCTCTTCAAGGGCGGCCATGTGAACCACCGCGGGACGCACTTCGACGTCGAGTCGGCCCGGCTGTGGGACCTTCCCGACCAGCCGCCGCCGATCGGCATCGCCGTCTCCGGCGAGCAGTCCTGCGACCTCGCGGGCCGGCTGGCCGACCTGGTCATCGCCACCGAACCCAAGGCGGGGCTCCTGGACGCCTTCGACCGGCACGGCGGCACGGGCAAGCCGCGCGTGGGCCAGCTGCCGGTCTGCTACGACCCCGACCGGGACGCGGCGGTCAAGCGCGCCCACGCCCAGTTCCGCTGGTTCGGCAACGGCTGGAAGGTCAACTCCGAGCTCCCGCACCCGGATTCGTTCGAGTCGGCCACGCAGTTCGTCACCCCCGACGACGTCGCCGCCTCGATCCCGTGCGGCGACGACCCGGAGGACTTCGTCGAGGCGGTACGGCCGTACGCGGAGGCCGGTTTCACCGAGATCGCGCTGGTGCAGATCGGCGGGGAGTCGCAGCCCGACTATCTCGACTGGGCGGGCAAGACCCTGCTGCCGGAGCTGCGCGACGCGTTCGCCTGAGCCTGCCCGGGCCGTCCCGGCGGCACCCGCGGGTGCCATAGGCTTCCGACCTGCACAGTGTGCGGTCCGACCAGCCTGCCCAGGAGAATCACCCGTGACCCTTGCGATCGTCCCGTCCGAGACGTCCCCCGTGCCCCTGTCCGACCTCGTGGCGCGGGACGCGCGCGAGTTCGGCGTCTACGCGCGAACCGGCGGCTGGGCCTTCGGCCTGATGGTGGCGCGCAGCGTGCGGCCCGGCGGCCAGAGCGCGGACGAGACGCCGAAGGTGTCGGCGAAGGAGTTCGCCGAGCTGGCCGGCTGTTCGCCCGAGCGTGTCATGCGCTACTACAAGGCCTGGGACCGGGCCGCCGACGACGGTCTCGTCCCGCACTTCGAGGCGCTCGCGCCCGGCCAGGAGGTCGAGCTGCCGGACGCCGACGTGTGGCTCGGCTACTACGTCTCCCGCTCCAGCGCCACCTCCGAGCGCGGCACCGCCATCGCCGAGGCCGCCGAGGCGGAGGGCATCCGGCCGACCAAGGCGCTGGAGGTCGCCGAGAACCCGACCGCGCTGCGTGCCGCGATCCTCGCCGACCCCTCCACCGCCCGCGCGGCCCGCAGTGCGCTCCTGGACCGGCTGAGGGAGGACCCGGAGCTCCAGGCCGAGTTGGCGCGTGACGTCGTCCGCACCGACGACCTGAAGAAGGCCGTCGCCACCGAGAGCCGGTCGGCCGACCGGATCGGATACGTGCGCCAGATCGCCGAGTCCGGCCAGGTGAAGACCCCTGCCGGGCAGACCATCGACGCGCCCGTCGACCTGCGCCAGGAGGCCGAGCGGCACCTGTCGCTCCTCGACGAGCTGGAGGAGGACGAGGACACCGGCGAGTGGGCGACCGAGGCCTACGACACCATGAGGTCGCTCGTCGCCGAGGCCGTGGAGGCCGACCCCGAACTGCGCGTCCGGGAACGGCGGACGAAGTTCTACAGCAGCCTGCAGAGGGCCACGAAGGTGTTCGAGGAGCTCACCTTCGACGACGCCCAGGAGTTCTACGAGGACGACATGGTCCAGCGCCTGGAGGAACTCCAGAACGCCATCGCCCTGTGCATCACGGAGCTGCGCGGAGCGCGTGGGATTCACCCGTAGGGCTGAGCATCTTGTGCGCGACGGGGGTACTAGAGGGCTCTACGACTGTTCCTTCCGGAGGCCCTCTCGTGAACTCCTTCGTGCACAAGACCCTCGTCGTGCAGCTTCAGGCCGGCGCCTCGGACCGCTTTCCGGTGCTCGCCCACCTGAGCTATGACGCGGCGGACCCGTTCGCCGTCACCGTGGTGTTCAGCCATGACGGCCGTGTGCTGGCGCGGTGGCGGCTGGACCGCGAGATGCTCACGGACGGTCTGGGCCGCCCGGTCGGCGTGGGCGACGTGCGCATGCGGCCGGTCTCGACGGGGGTCTGGGAGGAACTGCGCCTGGAGTTCCTCGGCGACGCCCGTCCCGACGGAGGCCGCCAGTGCGCCGTGGTCTTCGCGTGGGCTCCGGCGCTCGCGACCTTTCTGCGGGAGACCCGCGAGGTCGTGGCGCCGGGGCGGGAGGAAGTGCGGATCGACGACTTCCTGCAGGAGGTCATCGCCGGGAGCTGACCGGGCACGCGCACCGGGCGCTGTCACTTCGTCGTATGACGGAACCGCACGAGCAGCGGTACCAGGAACCAGCACAGCACGTACCAGACGACCACGCCCGCGACCAGCCAGGGCACGTACCCGTCGTGGGTCGCGACCCGCAGGATCAGCAGCAGGGCCGCGGTCATGGTGGCGAGCAGCAGGACCAGGCCGACGAAGGTCAGCCGGGAGGCCCATTCGACGGTCTGCGGTTTGACCCTGCGCCCGGCCACCAGACGGTGCAGGGAGACCGGTCCGATCAGCGCGCCGGTGGCGGCGGCGCCCAGGACGACCGTGACGATGTAGATCGTCTTGTCCGTGTCCGACAGTTCCTCGTACCTGGGGGTGAAGACGACGGTGAGCAGGAATCCGAACAGGATCTGCACGCCGGTCTGGGCGACCCTGACTTCCTGGATGAGTTCCGCCCACTTCCGGTCGGCTCTCTCCAGCTCGGTCTCGTTGCGCCCGGTGTTGGTGGTGTCCGCTGTGCTTCCGGTGGCCGACAAGCTTCCTCCCTGGCCGATCTAACCGCTTCGTTCCTGCCCCGCTTCGTTCCTGTGCACCGGGTTCCCTGTTTCGCGCGTTTCTGACCGGCAGTGGCAGCGGAGGAAACGGCCGTGACGGAACGTGTTTGCGGACTCATCGAACGGCAATCCGGATCCCATGACGGAATCGGACAAGGACACGAGCAAGAATTCAGCAGCCGCCAGGACCGCCGCCTCCAAGGCGCGGCAGAGCGCGGACAAGGCGACGGCCCCGGCGTCACAGACGGCGCGGGCGGCAGCCACGAAGACCGACGAGGCGGCGTCGACCGCCAAGGCAGGTGCGCAGCGGGCGGCCGACGCCACGAGCGCGGTCGCGCACACGGCGGCCAAGAGCGTCGAGGCGGGCCGGCAGGCGGTCGTCTCGGCCTCGGGCCAGGTCGCGGCCGGCGCGAAGACGGCGTGGACGGTGCTCAGCCACCGCAAGCTCGTCGCCGCGGGTGTCGGGGCAGGCCTGACCGCGCTGGGCGCCGCGTCCTTCGCGGCGGGCCGCCGGGCCGAGCGCCACACGTACGGGCCGGTCACCCGGCTGACCGGCGGGCGCATCTGAGGGGCGGCTGTTTCGACGATCACCGGGCGGTTACACGGAGCGCGAGGCGAACGGCGTGACGGCCACGGCCGTCACGCCCCGCCCGATGACATCCAGTATCCGAGGAGTCCCGTTGACCACGCCCCGCACCCAACTCACTGTCACACTGTCCGGCGGCAGCGCCACCGACGCGCAGCAGGTCGTACGGGCCCTGGAGCCCGCCTTCGGCTCCCCCGACCGGCTGCCGACCGACGAGAACGCCACCGTTCACACGGCCACGTTCGCCGTCGGCGGGGCCGGGCATCCTCAGGAGAGCGTCGGCCACCTGTCCGCACCGGTCACGGTGACCGTGCAGGGCACTCCGGAGGCCGTCGACAAGGCGAGCGAGACCCTGGCCGACGCCTTCTCCGCGCACGACCAGGGAACCGCGTCCGGCGACCAGGAACAGGAACGCCAGCTGCTGCTCACGCCCTGAGCTACCAGCGGGTCTCCACCTGGTCCTTGATCCGCCGGTCGTACAGCTCGCGGATCGCGGTGAGCGTGGCCTCGGACAGGTCCGGCAGCTTGGCGGCGGCCGCGTTGGCGCGGGCCTGCTCGGGCGAGCGGGCGCCGGGGATCACGGTGGTCACCCCGGGCTGCTGGACGATCCAGCGCAGCGCCAGCTGGGCCGGGGTGTAGCCCTCGGGCGCGAGCGCGGCGAACTCGGCGGCGGCCTCGACGCCGGTCGTGTAGTCCACGCCGGAGAAGGTCTCGCCCTGGTCGAAGGACTCGCCGTGCCGGTTGTAGGTGCGGTGGTCGTTCTCGGGGAAGACGGTGTCCTTGGTGTACTTGCCGGACAGCAGGCCCGAGGCGAGCGGGACGCGGGCGATGATGCCGACGCCGGCCTCCCGGGCCGCCGGCAGCACCTCGTTCAGGGGCTTCATGCGGAACGGGTTCAGGATGATCTGGACGCTCGCCACGCCCGGTCGGGCGATCGCGGTCAGCGCCTCCTGGCAGGTCTCCACGCTGACGCCGTAGGCGGCGACGCGCTCCTCCTCGACCAGGGTGTCGAGGGCGTCGAAGACCTCGTCCGTGGAGTACACGGGCGTGGGCGGGCAGTGCAGCTGGACCAGGTCGAGGCGGTCGACGCCGAGGTTGCGCCGGGAACGGTCGTTCCACTCCCGGAAGTTGTCCAGGACGTAGTTCTCGGGGATCTGGTCGACGCGGCGGCCCATCTTCGTCGCGACCAGCACGTGCAGGTCGGGCCGGCTGCCGAGGAAGGTGGCGATGGTCTGCTCGCTGCGCCCGTCGCCGTACACGTCGGCCGTGTCGAAGAAGGTGACCCCCGACTCGGCCGCCGCCTCCAGCACCGTCAGGGCTTCCTTGTCGTCTACGTCCCCCCAGTCGGCACCCAGCTGCCAGGTGCCGAGACCGACGACGGATGCGTGCTGCTGCGACCTACCGAATGTGCGCTCGTCCATGGCGTCAGTCTGTCACCCGCCGTCACCCCGCGCGGAACCGGCTGCTCCGGCCGGTCACCTGTACGTCGTTCACCCACACGAGTGATTGGGCGACAGGGAAGGCATGCACGTGTCAACGGGCCCCTAGCGTGAGCCCGTGACTGATCGTTCAGTAAGCAACCGCCCGTCCGAAGACTCGTCAGACTCGTCCTGGAGCCGTCGGGGCTTCCTCCGCTCCGCCGCCGCCCTGGCCGCCGTACCCGTCCTGGTGGCCGCCGATCCGGCGGTCGCCGCCGAGGAGCTGCCGGACTTCCCGGCGGGCGTCGCCCTGTACCGCTCGGCGTACCGGAACTGGGTCGGGGAGATCACCGCCGACGGCCTGTGGGCCTGCGCCCCCGAGGACGGCGAGCAGGCGGTCGCCGTCGTCAACTGGGCCTGGCGGCACGGCTGGGCGGTGCGGGCCCGGGGTTCCTCGCACGGCTGGTCGCCGCTGACCGTCACGGAGGGAACGGCGTCGGATGCGCCGGTCCTCCTCGTCGACACCGCCTCCCACTTCACCCATCTGGCCCTGGAGTCCGGCTCCTCCGTCCGCTCCGGCACGGGCGTCACGCTGGAGGCACTGCTCACCTATCTCGAGGAGCACGCTCTCGGCGTCACGGCCGCGCCCGCGCCCGGCGACCTCACCCTGGGCGGCGCCCTGGCCGTCGACGCGCACGGCACCGCCGTACCGGCAAAGGGCGAGCGGCGGCTGCCCGGGCACACGTACGGCTCGCTGAGCAACCTGGTGCTGTCGCTGACGGCGGTGGTGTGGGACGAGGACCGCGGCGCCTACGCGCTGCGGACGTTCCGCCGGGACGAGGCGGACTGTGCCGCGCTCCTCACCCATCTCGGGCGGGCCCTGGTCGTCGAGGTGGTGCTGCGGGTGGGCGCGAACACCAACCTGCGGTGTGTGAGCCGGGTGGACATCCCGGCGGGCGAGCTGTTCGCGGCGCCCGGCGACGACGGTCGGACCTTCGCGAGCTTCCTGGAGGAGGCCGGGCGGGTCGAGGCGATCTGGTTCGCCTTCACCGAGTTCCCGTGGCTGAAGGTGTGGAGCGTCTCCCCCACCCGGCCGCTCACCTCGCGCCGCGTGACGTCGCCGTACAACTACCCGTTCTCCGACAACGTCCCGACCCTGGTGGCGGACCTGGCCGGGCGGATGGTGTCGGACGCGGCCTGGTATCTGGCCCCGGTGCTCGGCAACGCGCAGTACGACGCGGCGGCGCTCGGACTCGTGACCACGCTGTCCGCCGACATCTGGGGGCCCTCCAAGAACACGCTGCTGTACCTCAAGCCCACCACGCTCCGGGTGACCGCGAACGGGTACGCGGTGCTCACGACACGGGACCAAGTGCAGCGAGTCGTCGCCGAGTTCACGTCCTACTACCGGGAACGGCTCACGGCGTACGCGGCCCGGGGCCGGTTCCCGGTCAACGGCACCGTCGAGATCCGGGTGACCGGCCTCGACGAGCCGGGCGACGTCGCAGTGGACCAGGCCCGTACCCCGCTGCTGTCGGCGCTGCGGCCGAGCGAGGCGCACCCCGAGTGGGACACGGCCGTGTGGCTGGATGTGCTGACACTGCCCGGCACGCCGTACGCGGAGATGTTCCTGCGCGAGATCGAGCGGTTCCTGCTGGACACCTACGACGGCGGACACGCCCTCACCCGGGTCGAGTGGTCCAAGGGGTGGGCGTACACGGACGAGGCCGTGTGGAGCGACGAGGAGGTGCTGGGGACGGTGGTGCCCGCCTCGTTCGGCGAGAGCGTGTGGGGGCAGGCGGCCGGCACGCTCGACCGGCTCGACCCGCACCGCGTCTTCGGGAACGGCTTCCTCGACCGGCTGTTCCGATGAGGCTCACCGGCGGAGCTACTCGCGGGACGTCAGGGCCCGCGCCTGCACGGTCCGCGCCACCTTCGGTCCGAGCCAGCGCTTGAACCTGCGCATTGCCTCCAGCCGCCCGGCCGCGCGGTCGATCCGGTAGTACAGCTGGGGCGGAACGTGGGGCAGCAGGGGCGAGTGGCGCTGGCCGAGCAGGGCGAACATCCGGTCCGGGGGGAGGTGGATGTAGCGCGGCAGGTTCTCGTACCACTGGGCGCTGTAGCGGGCCGCGCTCTGCGGGGACAGGAGCTGCGCCTTGCGTTCCCGCTCGTAGTGGGCAAGGGCCTGCGGGAGGGCGGAGTGCGCGCCGAGGGCGTCGGCCAGGGCGGCGGCGTCCTCCAGGGCGAGGGTGGTGCCGGCGCCGATGGAGTAGTGCGTGGTGTGGGCCGCGTCGCCGAGCAGGACGAGGTTGTCGCGGTGCCAGGTGCGGTTGGTGAGGGTGCGGAAGGTCAGCCACTGGGCGCCGGCCCGGGCCGAGGTGCGCCCGATCAGGGGGTGGCCGTCCAGCACGTCGGCGAAGAGCTTCTCCAGGAGGGCCAGGCCGTCGGGCTCGTTCGCCTCGTCCAGACCGAGGCCGGTCCAGGTCTCCGGCGCGCACTCGACGACACAGGTGCTGTGCTCGGGGCCGAAGGCGTAGCCGTAGCACCAGATCCAGCCGTGGTCGGTCTCGACGAACGCGAAGGTGAAGGCGTCGAAGACCTTGGTGGTGCCGAGCCAGATGTAGCGGTTGCGGCCGGTCCTGATCTCCGTGCCGAAGTGGTCCGCGTGGCGGGTGCGGAGGGTGCTGTGCACTCCGTCGGCGGCCACGACCAGGTCGGCTGCCGGGACGTTCGCGTCCGTGATCCCGTGCTCGAACTCCAGCCGTACGCCGAGTGAGCGGGCCCGTGCGGCGAGGATCTCCAGCAGGCGGTGACGGCCGATACCGAAGGCCTCGTCGCCTTGCTGCCGGGTCGCCACCTCCCCCACATGGGCGACGCCCTCGGCCCAGCGGACCGAGTGTTCCTCCAGGGCGCGGGCCGACTCGGGGTCGTACTCGTGGAGTCTGTCCAGCAGTCCGCGCCAGTACGTCACGCCCCAGCCGTAGGTCGAGCCCTCCGGGTCGCGTTCGTGGACGGTGATGTCGTGGGACGGGTCCCGTCGTTTCAGCAGGATCGAGAGATACAGGCCGGCGGGCCCGCCGCCGACGCAGGCGACCTTCACGCACACCCCTAGTGGTTACCCAAGGCGGTCAATTGGCAACGCAGAGTAGCAGTCCGGGGGCGTACTCCTGAGACCTTCCTGATCGCGTCACCTTTCGCGGGTGAGACAACCCACAGGGGGCGCACCCGTCGGCGAAGGACCACCGGAAACGCCGCCCCCAGGAGAAGGAATTCCCCCTTCCGGGGTGCCGCGAGCCCCCTCCACGGCAAGATCAACTTCGTTCAACTCTGCACGACATTTTGGTAATTGTCCGGATCGGAGCCAACCGGCCGCCGGGGATTTCTCCCCCGCCCGCCCGGGCCGATAGGCATGCGGAGTCACAGACCCAACACACCCCAGGAGGTCCCGCATGCCCGAACTCAGCCGTCGCCGCGCGCTCACCGCCGCTGCCGCCCTCGCCGCGGCGGCCGGTGCCCCGGCGGTCACCGCGCCGGGCGCGTCCGCCGCCGAGCACCGCGACGACTCCCCCGCGCCCTTCGACGAGGTCTACAAGGGCCGCCGGATACAGGGCCGGCCGGCCGCCGGGGGCGGTCACCACCACGGCACCGGACACGGCACCGGATACGCCGTCTTCGTCGACGGCGTGGAGCTGCACGTGATGCGCAACGCCGACGGCAGCTGGATCAGCGTCGTCAGCCACTACGACCCGGTGGCCGCTCCGCGTGCCGCCGCCCGTGCCGCGGTGGACGAACTGCAGGGCGCCGCGCTGCTCCCGTTCCCCACCAACTGACCTGATCCGACCGCTCGTTGGGAGACGACCCGCACATGACCGTCCGCAAGAACCAGGCGAGCCTGACCGCCGACGAGAAGCGCCGTTTCGTCGCCGCGCTCCTGGAACTCAAGCGCCGTGGCCGCTACGACGACTTCGTCAGCACGCACAACGACTTCATCGTCGGCGACACCGACAACGGCGAACGCATCGGCCATCGTTCGCCGTCCTTCCTGCCCTGGCACCGCAGATTTCTTCTGCAGTTCGAGCGCGCCCTGCAATCCGTGGACGCCTCGGTCGCGCTGCCGTACTGGGACTGGAGCAGCGACCGCTCGACGCGCTCCTCGTTGTGGGCGCCCGACTTCCTCGGCGGCACCGGGCGCAGCCGGGACGGCCGGGTGACGGACGGGCCGTTCGCCGCCGACACCGGCAACTGGCCGATCAGCGTGCGCATCGACGGGCGGACGTATCTGCGGCGGGCTCTGGGCAGTGGCATACGGGAGTTGCCGACCCGGGCCGACGTCGAGTCCGTGCTCTCCATACCGACCTACGACATGGCCCCGTGGAACAGCGCGTCGGACGGTTTCCGCAACCATCTGGAGGGCTGGCGGGGCGTCAACCTGCACAACAGGGTCCATGTCTGGGTCGGCGGGCAGATGGCCACCGGTGTCTCCCCGAACGACCCGGTCTTCTGGCTGCACCACGCGTACGTCGACAAACTGTGGACCCAGTGGCAGCGCCGGCATCCCGGCTCCGGATACGCCCCGGCCGCCGGGACGCCGGACGTGGTCGACCTCGACGAGACCATGAAGCCCTGGCACGACACGCGTCCCGCCGACCTGCTGGACCACACCGCCCACTACACCTTCGACACCGACTGACGGCCGCCGGTCCGGGGTTGGCTCCGCAGGTCACGGGTACTCGCGCCGGACAACCCGACGAGACGAAGGAGGCGATGACCTGTGTCCCAGGTCGAGGAATCCATCGAGGTCGGCGTCCCCGTGCACACGGCCTACAACCAGTGGACGCAGTTCGAGACCTTCCCCGAGTTCATGAGCGGGGTGGAGCGCATCGAGCAGCGCACGGACACACTCACCCACTGGGTGACCAAGGTGAACGGCGTCCACCGGGAGTTCGACGCGGAGATCACGGAGCAGATCCCGGACGAGCGGGTCGCCTGGACCACGGTCGCCGGCGAGGCCGAGCAGGCCGGCGTGGTCACCTTCCACCGGCTCGACGACCAGCACACCAAGGTGATGCTGCAGATGGACTTCCATCCGGACACCGTCACCGAGAAGGTCGGTGACAAGCTCGGGTTCGTGAAGCGGCAGACCAAGGGTGACCTCGAGCGCTTCAAGAAGTTCATCGAGCAGCGCGGCCAGGAGACCGGGGAATGGCGCGGTGTCGTCGTGTGACAGCCGTCGTAGTGTGACGGCCGCCCCGCGCTATCCGGCGGCAGCCGTACGGCACTCCGGATGGCCCCAGCCCTGATCGTTCTTGGCGATGGGTTCCCCGGCCGCGTACGGGCGTCCGCAGACGCAGCGGCCGGGGAACTTCGCCTTGATGGTCCGTGCGGAGCCGCCGCTCTTGCCGGACGCCTTGGCCCCGCCGGGCCGCTTGCGCGGACTGCGGGCCACGGGCGCGTCCGGTGCGGGCGGCGGCTCCGGCGAACCGAGTCCGCTGCCCGCGGGCTCCTGCACGATCGCCGCCTGGCTGGCGGCGCGGTCGGCGAAGTCGTTGAGCCGGTCGCCGTCGACCTGGTGGGCGGGTACGTAGCGGAACTCGACCGAGCGGCCGTCGAGCAGTTCGTCGATGCGCACGACCAGGTCCTGGTTGGCGACCGGCTTGCCGCCGGAGGTCTTCCAGCCGTTGCGCTTCCAGCCGGGCAGCCAGGTGGTGACCGCCTTCATGGCGTACTGCGAGTCCATCCGGATCTCGAGCGGTACGTCCGGGTCGGTCGACGCCAGCAGGCGTTCCAGCGCGGTCAGTTCGGCGACGTTGTTGGTGGCCTTGCCGAGCGGTCCCGCCTCCCAGCGGGAGGGAGTCTCCGACTCGTCCGCGACCACCCAGGCCCAGCCCGCCGGTCCCGGGTTTCCCTTCGAAGCCCCGTCGCACGCGGCCACCACACGTTCACCCATGCGCCCGATCATGCCATGGCCGCGCGGAGCGTTCGGACTCCGTTCAGGGCACGTCCGTGACCTGCGGCATCTCTCCTGAGGTCGTCGTGACGTCGATCACCGAGAAGTTCGCGCCCTGCGGGTCGCTGAGGGCGGCGAAGCGGCCGAAGGGGGTGTCCATCGGCCCGAAGCGGAGAACACCGCCGAGCTTGGTCGCGCGGGCGACGGCGTCGTCGCAGTCGTCGACGGCGAAGTAGACGTTGATGTACGGCGGCACCTCGGGCGGGAACTCTTCCGTCATCTTCATACGGCCGAGGACCGTGTTGCCCTCGACGTCGAACATGCGGAAGTCGACCGCTTCGTCCTGCATCTGCTTGGCCGTGTACGGGAAGACGGCCGGGAAGAACGCGTCCGACTTCTCGGGCTCACGGGTGAAGACCTCGGCCCAGCAGTACGCGCCGGGCTGCTCGGGCGGCGCCTCGAAGCCCTCGTGGACGCCGGCCTGCCACACGCCGAAGACGACGCCGCTGGGGTCGCGGCCCAGGCACATGGTGCCGAAGTCGCCGACCTGCATCGGCTCCATCACCACCTCGCCGCCGTTGTCACGGATCTTGCCGGCGGTGGCGGCGGCGTCCGGCGACGCGAAGTACAGGCACCACTGCGAGTGCCCCTCCTGGCCGGACATCGGCGGTACGACGGCGGCGACGGCCTTGCCGTCCGCGTAGGCCTGCGTGTAGTTGCCGTACTCCGACGACGCCGCGCCGAAGGTCCAGCCCAGGACGTCGCCGTAGAAGCTCTTGGCTCCCTCGACGTCCCTGAACATCGCGTCGGCCCAACAGGGGGTTCCCTCAGGTTGTACGGCCATGGCTGCGGCCCTCTCCGAGTCGGTGGGTGGTCCGTTTCCGGCTGTCCGCTTCCTCACGCTAGCCATCGCTTCGCCGGACCGCGCGTCGAACGGCCGGGGCCGTTTCGGGGTGGACAGAAGAGGGCGGCTTTCGACAGAACGTGACGAGATCTGCGGCGGGACGGGGAGCGGTTCGGCGGACGGAACGATGCGGGTGGGGTCGCCGGGGCGGGGGCGGTTACGCGCAGTACACGACCGTGTCGCGCCGTCTTCGCCCACGGGCGAGCCTGACAACCTCGACGACGTGCCCGCGTGCCCGCCTGCCGGCACTGCAGGCGCGGCGGTCTCCAACTCGCCGACGAGGATCGCGCTCCGCGCTGTCCGTGCAGCGATCCGGATCATCAAGCAGACCGCGCGGTGAGCGGCCGGCAGGCGGTCCGGGCTGCCGACAGGCACGGAGGGCTCCGAGGCTCGTAGAGCGGTCCGGATCGAGAGGCTGAGAGCACAGCAGCGACCGGCAGACGATCCAGCCCACCGACGGACAGCACACTCCGTGCCCGCGCAGCGGCCCGGAACATCAAACGCAGAGCGCAGCGAGCGACCGGCAGGCGGTCCGGGCCACCGACGGCACAGACGACCCCGAGACTCGCAGAGCAGTCCGGACCATGAAGCTCAGAGCACCAGCAGCAACCGGCAGACGATCCAGCCCACCGACGGACAGCGCACTCCGTGCCCGCGCAGCGGCCCGGAACATCAAACGCAGAGCGCCGGCGCGGCGAGCGACCGGCAGGCCGTCCGGACCGCCGACGGCACAGAGGGCCCCAAGGCTCGTAGAGCGGTCCGGATCGGGAGGCTGAGAGCAGCGACCGGCAGACGATCCAGCCCATCGACGGGCAGCGCGCGCCTCGGCCCTCGCAGCGGCCCGGAACATCAAGCGCAGAGCGCCGGCGCGGCGAGCGACCGGCAGGCCGTCCGGACCGCCGACGGCGCAGAGGGCCCCGAGGCTCGTAGAGCGGTCCTGATCGGGAGGCTGAGAGCAGCGACCGGCAGACGATCCAGCCCACCGACGGGCAGCGCGCGCCGCGGCCCTCGCAGCGGCCCGGAACATCAAACGCAGAGCGCCGGCGCGGCGAGCGACCGGCAGGCCGTCCGGACCGCCGACGGCGCAGAGGGCCCCGAGGCTCGTAGAGCGGTCCTGATCGGGAGGCTGAGAGCAGCGACCGGCAGACGATCCAGCCCATCGACGGGCTGCGCGCGCCTCGGCCCGCGGAGCTGTCCGGGTCGTCGGGCAGGGAGTGCGGGGGGTGGTTGGGGCGGCGGTCGGGCGGCCTGTGCGCCGGAGGGCTCGGGCTGTGCGACCGGCGTGTGGCCATACGCTCGTTCGTCCTCTACCTCGTTCGGGGGTTTGCGCCCTCCGGTCACCGAAGCCGCCCCGTTCGCGCCGTTACCGGCCGCCACCTCGGCTGTTTGGCTTGTTCCTGCGGCGCGCCCGGCACATCCGCCACGAAGCCGCCGCCACCAGGCTGCTGTCAGCACCGACCACTCCACTCGCCCCTGTTCACCCCCAGGGAGGGAATGTGTCCGCACCCGAAAGCGCCCCCGGACCCACCACCGACGACCCCGAGCCCATGGCGCCGCCCGTCGGCGACGGGCAGCTCACCAGTCTCAGTACGCGGGCGGCACGTCAGCTCGCCACGACCACCAAGTCCGAACCGCAGATGCAGGCCATCACCTCACGATGGCTGCTGAAGATGCTGCCGTGGACGGACGTCCGGGGCGGCGCCTACCGGGTCAACCGGCGCCTCCAGCTGCGGATCGGCCGAGGGCGGGTGCACTTCGACCAGAACGGGGCCGACGACGTCAAGGTCATCCCCGAGACGCTCACCGAACTGCCGGCCCTGCGCGGCTACTCCGACACCGAGGTCCTGAGGGAGATCGCCTCCCGGTTCCGGGTGAAGGAGGTGCGGGCCGGCCAGATCCTCGTCGAGGCCGGCCAGCCCGTCACGGAGGCGTACCTGGTCGTGCACGGCAGGTTCACCCGGTTCGCCGTGGGCAAGTACGGCGAGGAGGAGGTCATCGGCGTCGTCACCGACGGCGAGGGCCTGGGCGACGAGGCAGTCGGCCGCGCCGACCCGCTGTGGCTGACCTCGGTGCGGGCGGAGACCGCCGGGGTGGTGCTGGCACTGTCCTGGGACGCGCTCACCGAGTTCACCGGCCGCACGCCGTCCCTGGCGGCCCACCTGGAGGCCTACGCCGAGCGGCAGAGCAGGCCGATGAACCGCAAGGGCGAGGCCGACGTACCGGTGCAGGCCGGTCACGTGGGCGAGCCGGTGCTGGCCGGCGGGTACGTGGACTACGAACTCGCCCCGCGCGAGTACGAGTTGTCGCTCACCCAGACCGTGCTGCGGGTCCACAGCCGGGTCGCCGACCTCTACAACGACCCGATGGACCAGACCCAGCAGCAACTCCGCCTGACCATCGAGGAGATCCGCGAACGCCAGGAGTGGGAGCTGGTCAACAACCGGGAGTTCGGGCTGCTCCACAACACCGACTACGGCCAGCGCATCAGCACCTTCTCCGGGCCGCCGACCCCGGACGACCTGGACGAGCTGCTCGCGATGCGCCGCAAGACCCGGCTCTTCCTCGCCCATCCGAAGGCCATCGCGGCGTTCTTCCGGCAGTGCAACCGGCGCGGTCTGGTGCCGGGAACCGTGAACGTGGAGGGGCACGAGGTGCCCGCCTGGCGCGGTGTGCCGCTCTTCCCGTGCGGCAAGATCCCGATCGGCCCGCAGCACACCACCAGCATCATCGCGCTGCGCACCGGAGAGGCGGACCAGGGTGTCGTCGGCCTCTACCAGACCGGCATCCCCGAGGAGTACCAACCGGGCCTGAACGTACGGTTCATGGGCATCGACGGCACCGCGATCATCCGTTACCTCGTCACCGCCTACTACTCGCTGGCCATCCTCGTGCCCGACGCGGCGGGGATCCTGGAGAACGTGCAGATCGGCCGGACCGCCGACTGACGGGGAGGAGCCTGCGAGGAGTACGTCGATGAGCTCACCCCCTGCATCCGGTTCCGGCATCCGCATCCCCGGACCTCCGAGCCTCGCCCGCACGCCACGAGCCCGGCGCGGCGGCCCGGTCCCCGGCCTCAGGTACCGGCCCGCCGTCCCCGCCGACCCGGAGAAGGTGCGGGAGGTCGACGAGAGACTGGAGGCCTGGGCCCGCCGGCTCGACCTGTTCCCGCCTGCCTGGACGGGCGACTTCTCGGGGTTCCAGTTCGGCCGGGCCGTGGTGCTCCAGCATCCGGGCGCGGTGGATCTCGAACGCCTCACGGTCGCCGGCGAGCTGCTGCTGGCCGAGAACCTCGTCGACAGCTGCTACTGCGAGGAGGACGAGGGCCGGGGCGCCTCCGCCCGCGGCCTCGGCGGCCGGCTGATCCTGGCCCAGTCGGCGCTCGACCCCTTCCACGGCACCCCCGAGCTGGAGGAACAGTGGCGGGAGGGCGTCCAGGCCGACGGGCCGCTGCGCTCGTACCACTGGGCCCTCAAGGACTACGCCGCCTTCGCCACACCCAGTCAGACGGACCGCTTCGTCCACGACATCGCCCGCCTGCACCTCGGCTATCTCGCCGAGGCCGCCTGGTCGGAGATCCGGTACGTGCCCCGGGTCTGGGAGTACCTGGTGATGCGGCAGTTCAACAACTTCCGGCCCTGTCTGTCGATCGTCGACGCGGTGGACGGCTACGAACTGCCCGAAGCGGTCTACGCCCGCCCCGAGATCCAGCGGATCACGGCGCTCGCGTGCAACGCCACCACGATCGTCAACGACCTGTACTCCTTCACCAAGGAGCTGGCGAGCGACCCGACCCACCTGAACCTGCCGCAGGTGATCGCCGCCAACGAGCGGTGCGGGCTGAAGGCCGCCTACCTGGAGGCCGTGGAGATCCACAACCGGATCATGGACGCCTTCGAGGAGGAGTCCGCGGCGTTGTCCGCCGGCTCGCCCCTCGTCGAGCGCTACGCCCGGAGCCTGGCTGCCTGGGTGTCCGGCAACCACGAGTGGCACGCCACCAACACCCACCGCTACCACCTGCCCAACTACTGGTAAGACAGCCCGCCCTGACGTCACGTCAGACGCACCATGAGGAGCCACCGTTGAAGACCGCTGACGCCGGCACCACGACAGCACCGGTGCCGACCCAGTCCACGTACCAGACCCGTGTCGCGGACTACTGGAACGCCGAGGAGAACCCGGTCAACCTCGAGCTCGGGAAGCTCGACGACCTCTACCACCACCACTACGGCCTCGGCGACGTCGACCGCTCCGTGCTCGACGACCCCGACCCCGTCCGACGGCGGGAGCGGATCACCGCGGAACTGCACCGACTGGAACACGCGCAGGCCGAACTCCTCGCCGCCCACCTCGGCCCGCTGACCCCCGACGACCGCGTCTTCGACGCCGGCTGCGGGCGCGGCGGCGGCAGCGTCGTCGCGCATCTCAGGTACGGCTGCCGGGCCGACGGCGTGACGATCTCCGCGAAACAGGCCGAGTTCGCGAACGCCCAGGCCCGCAAGCGGGGCATCGACGACCGGGTGCGCTACCACCACCGCAACATGCTGGACACCGGCTTCCCGGCGGGTCAGTTCGCGGCGTCGTGGAACAACGAGTCGACGATGTACGTCGAGCTCGACCTGCTGTTCGCCGAGCACGCCCGGCTGCTGCGCCGCGGCGGACGCTATGTGGTGATCACCGGCTGCTACAACGACACCTACGGGCAGGCCTCCCGCGAGGTCTCCCTCATCAACGCCCACTACATCTGCGACATCCACCCGCGCTCGGAGTACTTTCGCGCCATGGCCAGGAACCGGCTGGTGCCCGTCCACGTGGAGGATCTGACGGCGGCGGCCCTCCCGTACTGGGACCTGCGCAAGGAGGCGGACCACCTGGTCACGGGCATCGAGGACACTTTCCTGACCGCCTACCGCAACGGCAGCTTCCAGTACCTGCTGATCGCGGCCGACCGGGTGTGAGTCACGGTCGGACCTCGACCGGTCCGGTGTCTTCCGCCCTGCGCCCGGCTGTGCTTGCCTGGGGAGCCGTTTCGTCGGCCGGGGCGGGGGTGCTCGTATGCGCAGGGTGTGGGCCGTGGGGTTACTGCTGGCCGGGCTGCTGCTCGGCGCGTGCACGGATCCGGCGTCCGGTCCGGAGGATGCGCCGCCGGCCCCCGACGTACCCGTCTCGTCCCCCACCACCGAGCACCGGCGGCCGCCCGCCTCGCCGCGCGCACCGGCGAAGGCACCCACCGTGCTGTACCTGGGCGACTCCCTGGCGATGGAGAACCAGCGGGTGCTCGGCGAGGAGCTGCGCCGCGACCTGGGCGCGAAGTACACGAGCGCCCCCTACTCGGGGACCACGGTGTGCGACTACCTGGAGGGCACCGGGGCGCGGTCGCTCGTCCCCGACCGGGACAAGGCGGCCGCCCTGGTGCGATCGCTGCACCCGGACTATGTGGTCCTGCAGTTCTGGGGCAACGCCTGGGGCTACACCTGGTGCATGGACGGGATCACCCACAACGACTCGCCCACCGAGTACTTCGAGCGGTACGCCGCCGACGCCGAGCGGCTCACCGAACAGATCGCGGCGGCCGGCGGGGCGAAGCGGCCGAAGATCGTGTGGGTGCTGCAGGGCCCGGACCCGATCACCCCCGACCGGATCCGGCGCGTGAACAGCCTCTACGAGGAGCAGGCCGCCGCCTCGGGCGACCTCGTCGCCGACGCGGGAAAGACGGTCAGCCCCGCCGGCGCCCGGCAGACCTGGGTCCAGTACCTGCCGTGCACCGCCTACGAGCACGACCACCCCGACTACTGCACCCAGCCCGGCCGGGACCGCACCGCCCTCCACCTCGACAAGGACTACCTGCACTTCTGCCTGGCGCCCACGACGGCCACGCCGAAGCCCTGCCCGGTCCGCTCCCCCGGCATCCTGCGCATCGCCCGGGAGATCACGCGGGTGATCGGCGAACGAGCTCGGTCTCGATGAGCCGGTTGAGGTGACGGCGCGCGTCCTCGGTGCTCAGCGCGGGCACCTGGCGCAGCCGTTGCAGGGCGAGTCCGTCGGCGAGGGCGGAGAAGCGGACGGTGAAGCCGTCGAGGTCGTCGCCGGTGAACTCGCCCTCGGCGACGCCCCGTTCGGCCAGGGCGCGGATCTGCTGATGCCAGGCCTCGTACCGCTGGGCCTGCCCACGGGCGAAGGCCTCGTCCGTGCCCTGGTCGCCGGCGTTCCAGTAGTCGAACCACATCCGCCAGTGCCGGTCGGTGTCCTCGGTGAACAGCGCGTCGACCAGCAGCCGCAGCGCCTCGGCCGCGCTGGAGGCCTGCTCGGCGGTCTCGCTCAGCTCGGCGTAGTACCGCTCGATGTGCAGCACCATCGCCTCGGAGAGGATCTCCTGCACGCTGCCGAAGTGATAGGTGACGGTACCGACGGACACCCCGGCCGCGGCGGCCACGTCCCGCACCCCGACCGAGGCGTAGCCGCGTTCGGCGATCAGCGGGACGGCCGCCTCGACGATGAGCCGTCGGCGCACCTCGGTGGGCTGGCGGGTACGGTCGGCGGCGGCGACGGCACGACGTGGGGACTTCGCGGCCTGGGAGGGCTTCGCGGCCGTCATCCGGACGTCCTCGGGGTGGTGCGGTGCCATGCGCGCTTGGCCACTGTCTCTCCGTTCGCCCGTGCTTCGACGCGACTGTCCATGACGAAGTCCGCGGCCGTGGCGCGCAGCTCCGTGCGCACCATGATCTCAGCGGCCCAGTCGGCGCCGTCCTCCCCGCGCCGCAGCCTGATGTGCCACTCCGACACGGCCCGCGCGGACAGCGGGTCGTCGCTGCGGATGCGGTACGTCTCCCGCGCGCTCTCCTCGTACCGCAGTCCGTCCGGGTACGTCCGCGATCCCCCGTAGTTGGGGTCGACCTCGAGCGTCCACTCGCCCTTCGCCACGTCGTGCGTGACGAGCCGCTCGGGAGCCGGGGCGGCGGGCCGGTCGTAGGTGACGGCGAGCGGCGGGGCCTGTTCGGGTTCCTCGAAGCGGATCGGCGGACCGTCGACGGCTTCCCGTACGGGGAGGAGGACGGCGCTCTCGGCGGGGACGACCCGCAGTTCGCCGCGCTGTCCGTGCGGCCACACCCACGGCCAGTACGCGTCCGAGACGGCGACGCGGACGCGGTTGCCGGGCGGGAAGGCGTACCCGATGCCGTTGAGCTCGACCTCGACGTCCTCGTACGTCCCCGGGGTCCACTCGACGGCCCGCTCGCGGCCCCGCCTGCTCAGCAGGTTGAGCACACCGCGGCTGACCAGGGTGGACGAGCCGTCCGGGGCGACGTCGCAGAGCCGGGCGATGACGTGGGCGCGCGGGGTGGCGCTGTCCAGGCGGAGCCTTGCGCGGGGGCGGCCGAGGATCTCGACGCGCTCGGCGAGGGGCTCCGAGTCGAAGCAGACCGAACGGCCGTCCTCCTCGCGCTGGTCCGGCGGCAGGTCGCTCGCGTTGCCGAACGGGAAGAAGCGGCCGGCGTCGATGCCGGTGTGCTGCGGGGACCGTACGAGGACAGGGGAGGCGCTCGCCCCCAGGGCCCGCTCCTCGAAGGTGACGTGCAGCGAGGGCCAGTCGGTCTCGCCGACCCAGCGTCCCGGCATCTCGTCGTAGGAGGTGGCGGGCGGCACCGGGTCGTTGATCCAGCCGCGCAGGAGTGGTTCCGCCATGACGCCCGTGTCGGTGCCCTTCAGGTGCTGGTCCCACCAGCGCAGGGTCTCCTGGAGGAAGCCGATCGCGGGGCCCGGCGGGAGGCCCCGGTCGGGGTACTGGTGCGACCAGGGGCCGATCAGTCCCCGTACCCGGTCGGCGGGCAGGTGCTCGACGAGCCGGAGCACGGCGTCCCGGTAGGGGTCGTGCCAGCCGCCGACGGCGAGGACGGCCGCCCGCAGCGCCCCGTAGTCCTCGCAGACGCTTCCGTGCCGCCAGTACGCGTCGCGCTGCTGGTGGTCCAGCCAGGTGTGCAGGAAGGGTTCGAGGGCGTCCAGGCGCTCGCGCCACATCGGCAGCCAGCGGTCGGCGCCGACGGTCGCCGGGTCCGGCGGGCGGGAGGCGAAGGCGAGCATGGTGCCGGCCCAGGCGGGCATGTCGATGCCGAGGACGGCGCCTCCGGTGTAGTGGACGTCGTTGTCGTAGCGGTCGTCGGTCGAGCAGACGGTGACGATCGCCTTCAGCGGTTCGGGGGCGAGCGCGGCGATCTGGAGCGCGTTGAAGCCGCCCCACGAGATGCCGAACATGCCGACCTTGCCGGTGCACCAGCGCTGTGCGGCAAGCCAGTGGACGACGTCGACGCCGTCCGCGAGTTCCTGCGCGTCGTACTCGTCGCCGGGCGTGCCCTCGCTGTCGCCGTGGCCGCGTATGTCGACGCGGACGGAGGCGTAGCCGTGACCGGCGTACCAGGGGTGGCGCTGGGCGTCGCGCGGGGCGGTCCAGTCGCTCTTGCGGTACGGGAGGTATTCGAGCAGCGCGGGCACGGGGTCGGACTCGGCGTCGGCGGGCCGCCAGACGCGGGCGTGCAGCCGGGTCCTTCCGTCCCGGGTGGGGATCCAGACGTCCTCGCGGATCACCTGGCGCTCGAACTGCTCGCGGTACCTCACGAAACTCCTTCGGCGATGGGGGCGTTGACGGGGCTCCAGCGGCGGACGCGGTGTCCGTCGCCGTGGTCGGTCCACAGGTCGTCCGGTACGGCGGCGTCCTCCCACTCGGCGATGTCCTCGACGAACGGCTCCGCGTCGGGGTCGGGTTCGAGGGCGGCCGCCATCAGCTGGCGGGTGTAGGGGTGGCCGGGCGCGGCGAAGACGGCTTCCGTCGGGCCTTCCTCGACGACCACGCCGTGCCGCAGGACGAGGACCCGGTCCGCCACGCCGCGGACGACGGCCAGGTCGTGGCTGATGAACAGGCAGGCGAGAGCGCGTTCCCGGCGCAGGTCGTCGAGCAGCCTGAGGACGTCGGCCTGCACGGAGACGTCGAGGGCGGTGGTGATCTCGTCGGCGATCAGCACGTCCGGCTCGCCCGCGAGCGCCCGGGCTATGCCGATGCGCTGCCGCTGGCCGCCGGAGAGCTGCGCGGGCAGGCGGTCGGCGAGGGCCGGGTCGAGGCGCACGTCCGAGATGAGCTGCCGGGCGCGCTCGGCCGCGTCCGTACGACCGGTGGCGGTGCCGAAGAAGCGCAGGGGCCGTCGGACCGCTTCGCCCACCGAGCGGCGGGGGTTGAGCGAGGTGTCCGCGTTCTGGAAGACCAGCTGGACGCGGCGGCGAAGGGGCAGCGGCCTCTGGTGCGCGGGCGGGGTCAGGTCGCCGGTCTCGTGCGTCATGGTGCCGCCGGACGGGGTGCGCAGGCCCGCCAGTGTCCACGCGAGGGTCGACTTGCCGCTGCCCGACTCGCCGACGAGCGCGAGGACTTCACCGCGCCGGACGTCGAAGGAGACGCCGTGCACGGCGCGGGACCTGCCGTAGTCGATGGTGACGTCGCGCGCGCAGAGGACGACCGGGGCGTCTGCGGCCACCCCGGCCTTGGGCCTGACCTCCCGCTCCCCCGCCTCACCCACGAGCGCGAGCCCAGGGTCGTCGAGGCGCGGCACGCTCGCCAACAGCCTTCGGGTGTACGGGTTTTCGGGCGCCGCGAACAGCTTCCGTGTGGGCGCCGACTCGACCGCCCGGCCCGAGCGCAGCACGGTCACCTCGTCGGCCAGGTGCGCGACCACGCCCAGGTCGTGGCTCACCAGCAGGGCGGCCAGGCCGAGTTCGTCCCGCAGGGCGGCGATCAGGTCGAGGACGCTGCGCTGGGTGACGACGTCCAGGCCGGTGGTCGGCTCGTCGAGGACCAGGAGCTTCGGGCGGGCCGCGACGGCCATGGCGATGGCGACGCGCTGCTGCTGGCCGCCGGACAGCTCGTGCGGGTAGCGGCGGGCCAGCTCGGCGGGGCGGGGCAGCCGGACCTGTTCGAGCAGTTCGACGACGGGGACATCGCCGCCGACCTCCTCGATCTGCTTGCCGATCCGCATCGAGGGCGTGAGCGCATGACCCGCGTTCTGGGCGACCATCGCGACGGTTCCGCCGCGCAGCCGCCGCAACTCCCGTGCGGGCAGGGCGAAGACGTCGCGGCCGTCGACGCGGACCGAGCCCCCGGTGATGCGGGAGCCGTGCCGCAGATGCCCCAGCAGGGTCGCGGCGACGGTCGACTTGCCGCTGCCGGACTCGCCGACGAGGGCGAGTGTCCGCCCCTCGGCGACCTCCAGGGACACCTCGCGCACGACGGGCACGTCCCGGCCGCCCGAACGGTAGGCCACGGACAGAGAGTTCACGGAAACGATCGAGGCCATCAGGAGCCCTCCCTGATCCGGTCCACGCCCCACGCCTTGGACAGGCCGTCGGCCGCGAGGTTGAGCCCGACCACGAGCGTGGCCAGGGCGATGATCGGCGCGAGGCTCGCCATCGGGACGACGGTGATGGCGGTGCGGTTCTCGGCGACCATCAGACCCCAGTCGGGGGTCGGCGGGTCGGCGCCGAAGCCGAGGAAGGACAGCGAGGAGATCAGCAGCACGACCCAGGAGGCCCGCATCGCGAACTCCACGTACACCACGTCCGTGATGTTGGGCAGGAGCTCCCGGCGCAGGATCGACCAGGTGCCCTCGCCGCGGGCGCGGGCGGCGGTGACGTAGTCGGCGGGCACCACCGCGAGGGCGGCGCCGCGCACGACACGGACGACCTGAGGGACGTACACGACGGCGACAGCCAGGACGATGACCGCCGGGCCGGTGCCGAGCGCCGTCACCACGACGAGCAGCGCCAGGACGGACGGCACGGACAGCACGGCGTCCAGGACCCGTCCGAGCACGTCGTCGAACAGGCCGCCGCGCAGTGCGGCCGCACAGCCGACCACCGTGCCGAGGGCGACGGTCAGCACGGTCGCGGCGAGGGACACGCCGAGCGCGTACCGGCCGCCGTACAGCACGCGCGCCAGGACGTCACGGCCGTACTGGTCGGTGCCCGCCCAGTGTTCCGGGCTCGGGCCGAGCAGTGCCTGCGCGGGGTCGTTGGCGATGGGGTCGTAGGAGGAGAGGAGCGGGGCCAGCAGGGCGATCACGACGTGTACGGCGACGACGGCGAGGCCGAGGACGGCGGTGCGCGAGGTGCGCAGGGTCCGCCAGGCGCGTGCGGCCGCCGGGGCTGCGGCGAGCGTGGTCATCGGGTCCTCCCGCGCGTGCGGAGCCTGGGGTTGAGGGCCATCGCGCCGAGATCGGCGGCGAGGTTGCAGACGACGTAGACGACCGCGCTGATCAGGGCGATGGCCTGGATGACGGGCAGGTCCCGGTTCTGCACCGAGGAGAGCATCAGCTTGCCGATGCCGGGGTAGTTGAAGACGTTCTCGACGACGGCGACGCCGCCCGCGAGCCAGGCGACGTTGAGGGCGATCACGTGCAGGGTGGGCAGCAGGGCGCTCGGCAGTGCGTGCCGGGTGACGACCCGCCAGGTCGACAGGCCCTTCAGCCGGGCGGTCGTGACGAACTCGCCCGCCATCACGTCGATCACCGAGGTACGGGTCATGCGGACGATGTACGCGGCCATGACCACGGCGAGCGCGAGGGCGGGGAGCCAGACGGCGGGCAGGAGTTGGCCGACGGTGGCGTCGGGGCCGTAGAGGACGACCGCGGGGAACCACGGCAGCGCCACCGAGAAGCACAGCACCAGCACGGTCGCCACGACGAACTCGGGGACACTCATGCCGACGAGGGCGGCGGTCGAGATGACGTGGTCGGGCCAGCGGTCGCGGTACAGGCCCGCGAGGATGCCGAGGACGATCGATCCCGTGACGGCGAAGAGGACGGTCACGAGGGCTATCAGCGCGGAGTTGCCGAGGTACGACGACACCTCGCCGCCCACCGGCCGGCTGGAGACGAGGGAGGTACCGAAGTCGCCATGTGTGGCGCCCGCGATCCAGTCGGCGTAGCGCTCCCAGGCGGGCCGGTCGAGCCCAAGCTGCCCGCGCAGTGCGGCGACGGCGTCCGGGGTGGCGTCCTTGCCGAGGACCTGGGTGGCGACGTCACCGGGCAGGGCCTGGACGGCGAGGAAGACCAGCACGGAGGAGAGGAAGAGCGTGCCGAGGGCGGCCGCGATCCTGCGGGCCAGGAAGGAGAGCATGCTCAGGCTCCCTTCAGGCCGATGCCGAGGTAGTCGAACTCGAAGCCGTGCTCGGCGTATCCGCGCACCGTGCGCGAGATCCCGACGAGCCGGTCGGCGAACATCGGGGTCATCGCCCCGCCCTTCTCGATCACCGTCGTCTGCGCCTCGCCGTACAGCTCGCGGCGCCGCGTGTCGTCCGTCTCGGCGCGCGCCCGGTCCAGAAGGGCGTCGAAGTCCTTGTCGGACCAGGCGGTTTCGTTGTAGGAGGAGCCGCTGCGGAAGATCTGGGTGAAGAGCTGGTCGACGGGTCGGCCGGTGAACCAGTAGGTGGCCATCAGGGGCTTCTTCATCCAGATCTGCGTGTAGTACGAGTCCGCCGACGCCGTCTTGACCCGGATGCGGATGCCGGCCCGTCTGGCGGAGTCCTGGTAGGCGAGGGCCATGGGCGTGAACAGCGGGTCGTAGGACGACGTGTAGAGGTCGACGGCCAGGTTCTCCTGGCCCGCCTTCTTCAGCAGGTGGCGCGCCTGTTCCGGGTCGTGCTTCGGGTGTGCGGGGAGGTGGACCGGGTCGCTCGGCGGCACGGGGTTGTCCCAGCCGGCGGTGCCCGCGCCCTGCAGAGCGACCTTGACGACGTGCTCGGGGTCGTAGGCGAGCTTCATGGCCTGCCGTACCCGGACGTCGGTGAAGGGCTTCTCCGTGGTGAGCATCGGCAGGACGTACCACTGGGCGTTCTTCACGCGCGCGACGGTGGCCCGGTCGGAGGCGGCGACCACGCGGGCCGTCGCGAAGTCGAGGTTGGTCTGGGAGAGCAGGTCGACCTGGCCCGCGAGCAGGGCGTTCGAGCGGGCCGACATGTCGGCGACCGAGTAGAAGGCGATGGCGTCGAGGACGGGAGCGCCCGCCCAGTGGTCCCGGTACGCGGTGACGCGACCGGGTCCGGCGGGCGCGAAGGACTCCAGCTGGAAGGGGCCGGTGCCGATGCCGGTGCGGCCGATCGACTTCGCGCTGCCGTCCGGGACGACGTAGCAGTTGTAGTGCGTGAGGAGGCTCGGGAACTCGGCGTTCGGGGACTTCAGCGGGACGACCAGGGTGTGGGCGTCGGGGGTGCGCAGCCGCTCCGGGTCGACGAGCGGGGCGAGTACGGCGGCCTGCGGGGACGCCGTCGCCTTGTCGAGGATGTGGCGGAGCGTGTAGGCCGCGTCGGCGGCGGTGAAGGGGCGGCCGTGGTGGAAGGTGACGCCCTTGCGGAGCCGGAAGGTCCAGGTGCGGGCCGTGCTGTCGGACTCCCAGGACTCGGCCAGGTCGGGGGCGAGTTCGCCGTTCGCGTCGACGCGGACCAGCCGGTTGTAGAGGGCGCCCAGGTACTCGTACGCCGACAGGGCGCTCGCCGGGTCCAGGGTCTCGGCGTCGGAGGCGGGCGGCCGGGCGATGCGCAGGGTGCCGCCGCGGTCGGGGGCGCCCTTCGCCGCGGCGGCCGGCAGGACGGGGGTGGACGCGGCCCCGGTACAGCCGGACAGCAGCCAGGACGCACCGAGCGACGCCGCCGAGGCCACGCCCGCGGCGAGCACCGACCGCCGTCCCGGGTGGTGGATGTCGGACATGAACCGACCGTCCCTCTCGCTATTCGTTCAGTGGAACGATTGAGTGAAGTGCGTGAACGATAACGAGGGCGCGGTGCGGCGCCAACCCTTCGGACGCGGAAATTAACCTCGGAAACCCAGTGGTTACGCCGGTTCGCTGTGGTGCGGGGAGGCGGGTGCGTCACTCGCCCGCGTAGGCCTTGTCCAGGGCGGCGAGGTCGAACTTGCTCATGGCCATGAACGCCTTGGTCACGCGGGCCGCCTTCGCCGGGTCCGGGTCGGAGATCATGGCGTCGAGCCGGTCCGGGACGACCTGCCAGGACACCCCGTACTTGTCCTTGAGCCAGCCGCAGGGGCCGGGCTCGCCGCCGCCCTCGGTGAGCTTGGCCCAGTAGTAGTCGATCTCCTCCTGGTTCTCGCAGATGACCATGAAGGAGACCGCCTCGGTGAACTTGAACTCGGGGCCGCCGTTGAGCGCGAGGAACTTGTGGCCGTTGGCCGTGAACTCGACGGTCAGCACGGTGCCGGCGGGCTGAGGCGCGCCCTCGGGGTAGTGCACGACCCTGCCGACGCTGGAGTTCTTGAAGACCGAGACGTAGTAGTGGGCGGCCTCCTCGGCCTGGCCGTCGAACCAGAGACACGTGGTGAAACCGTCGGTTGCCATGGGTACCTCCTGGGCGTGCGGAAAGCTGTCACCTGTGTCGACCGATCCTCGCCCCGGAACTCATCGGTCGGGCCGCCGGTTAATCCAGGTGGCCGATACACCCTTCGGAACTAGCATCGCGGCCATGACGTCTTCACCCGCTCACCGCGGCATCCAGCCCTTCCGCATCGACATACCGCAGAGCGACCTGGACGACCTGCACGACCGCCTGGACCGGACCCGGTGGCCGGACGAGCTCCCAGGGGTGGGCTGGGCGTACGGAGTTCCGTCCGCCTACCTGCGCGACCTGGTGCGGTACTGGCGACACACGTACGACTGGCGGGCGGCCGAGGCGCGGCTGAACGCGTGGCCGCAGTTCACGACCGAGATCGACGGCGCGCATGTGCACTTCGCGCACATCCGCTCCCCCGAGCGCGACGCCACCCCGCTGATCGTCACGCACGGCTGGCCGGGCTCGATCGTCGAGTTCCTCGACGTCGTCGGTCCCCTGACGGACCCGGCCGCGCACGGCGGTGACCCCGCCGACGCGTTCCACATCGTGCTGCCGAGCATCCCCGGCTTCGGGTTCTCCGGACCCACCCGGGACACCGGCTGGGAGGCACGCCGGATCGCCGACGCGTGGGTCGAGCTGATGACACGCCTCGGCTACGACCGGTTCGGCGCCCAGGGCGGCGACTGGGGCGCCGCCATCTCCCGCGAACTGGGCCGCGTCCACCCCGACCGGGTCATCGGCATCCACCTCAACCTGCTGCCCGGCGCACAGGCGGCCACCGAGCCGACCTCCGAGGAGCTGGCGGCGCTGAGCCCCGGGGAACGGGAACGGACGCTCCTCTCGTGGCGCAGGTGGGCCGAATGGTCGCGGGAGGGCACGGGCTACTACGCCGTCCAGCACACCCGCCCGCAGACCCTGTCCTACGCGCTCACCGACTCGCCGGTCGGCCAACTCGCCTGGATCGTCGAGAAGTTCCGGGAGTGGACCGACTCCGAGGAGCTGCCCGAGGAGGCCGTCGACCGGGACCTGATGCTGACGAACGTGATGCTGTACTGGCTGACGGGCACGGCGGGTTCGTCCGCCCGGATCTACTACGAGCGCGCCCACGCCGAGGGAGACCGGGTCGCCGCCCCGAACGAGCCCTCGACCGCCCCGACCGCGCTGGCGTCCTTCCCCGGCGATCCGCAGATCCCGCTGCGCCACAAGGCGGAGCGGACGGAGAACATCGTGCGCTGGACGGAGTTCGACCGGGGCGGGCACTTCGCGGCGATGGAGGAGCCGGACCTGCTGGTGGGCGACGTGCGGGCGTTCTTCCGGCAGCTGCGCGAGAAGGGCGACGGCTGACGCGGCAGGGGGCTCGACCGCCCGCTCTGCCCGCAGCGAATCTGCCGCGGGCAGAGAATCCGCATTCCGGTCTCGTGAGGGGCCAAGAGTGGAGTCGACGGCATCCCCGCCACCACGAGGAGAACCGATGACTCCACTCACCACGCTCGCTCCGCGGGCCGAGGAAGGCGACACCGCGCCCACCCGCTTCGACGACCACCTGGCCGCCCAGTTGCTCGCACAGCGCATCGTCCTGCTGGGCACCCAGGTCGACGAGGTCTCCGCGAACCGGGTCTGCGCCCAGCTGCTGATCCTGTCCGCGGAGGACCCGCGCACCGACATCAGCCTGTACGTCAACAGCCCGGGCGGTTCCGTGCACGCGGGCCTGGCCATCTACGACACGATGCGGCTGATCCCGAACGACGTGTCCACGCTCGCCATGGGCTTCGCCGCGAGCATGGGCCAGTTCCTGCTGAGTGTGGGCACCCCCGGCAAGCGCTACGCGCTCCCCAACGCGCGCATCATGATGCACCAGCCGTCGGCGGGCATCGGCGGCACCACCGCGGACATCGAGATCCAGGCGGAGAACCTGGAGCAACTGAAGCGGACCATGGAGCGGATCACCGCGGAGCACACCGGGCAGAGCCCGGAGACCATCTCCCGGGACGGCGACCGCGACCGCTGGTTCACGGCCGAGCAGGCCAGGGAGTACGGCATGGTCGACCGGGTCGTGGAGTCCTTCGCGGACGTCCGCCCGGGCGCCTCGAAGCGACGGATGGGGCTGTGACATGGGGACCTACACGATTCCGAACGTCGTCGAGCGGACCCCGCAGGGCGAGCGGTCCTACGACGTCTTCAGCCGGCTGCTGTCGGAGCGGATCATCTTCCTCGGCACCGAGATCGACGACGGCGTGGCGAACGTCGTCATCGCGCAACTCCTCCATCTGGAGTCGTCGGCCCCGGAGAACGAGATCGCGATCTACATCAACTCCCCCGGCGGCTCGTTCACTTCGCTGATGGCGATCTACGACACGATGACGTACGTCCAGGCGCCGATCTCGACCGTCTGCGTCGGCCAGGCGGCCTCCACGGCGGCCGTACTGCTGGCCGGCGGGGATCCCGGGCGGCGGATCGTCCTCGAGCACGCACGCGTGCTGCTCGGGCAGCCGGCCAGCGGCGGACAGCGGGGCACGGTGTCCGATCTCGCGCTCCAGGCCAAGGAGATGGTGCGGATCCGCTCCCAGGTGGAGGAGGTCCTGGCGCGGCACACGCACCACGACATCGCGAAGCTGCGCGCGGACATGGACCGCGACAAGGTGTTCACCGCCGAGGAGGCGGTGGCGTACGGGCTCGCCGACCAGGTGCTGAGCCGGCGCCTCGTGACGGTCTGAGGCGCCGGCCGCGGTTCGTCAGGCGGCCAGGCAGAGCCCGTTGTACGGCGCCGTGGAGCGGCCGTGACTCCTGACGGACCGGGGCGTCGTCCGCCGGACTAGCTCGCCCTGCGCCAGGGACAGCAGGTCGCCGAGGCCCAGGCCCAGGGCGCCGGCGGCGGCCGCGAGGACCTCGGAGGAGGCCTCCTTGCGGCCGCGTTCCACCTCGGAGAGGTACGGCATGGAAATCCTGGCCGTATCGGCGACGTCCTTGAGCGTGCGTTCCTGGGCGAGGCGTTCGCGCCGCAGGACGTCTCCGACGAGGTCGCGCAGGAGGGGTTCCCTGGCGGCGGGCTCGGGAGGGGCGGTGACGGGGCGTTCGGACACTGGGCCGGTGGTCCCGGGGCGCGCGGCGGGCGGGCGCAGGGGGATCACGCGGGCTTGGTTCGGCGCTTGGCTGCTCACCTCTTCAGACTAGATTTCCTGGACGCCAGGGGAAGGGGTCGGCATTCTGCCCTGGGTGGAATCGCGGCGGCCAAGGGGCGTGGGAACAGTGCTACG
This sequence comes from Streptomyces sp. NBC_01352, assembly GCF_036237295.1. Classification (NCBI taxonomy): domain Bacteria; kingdom Bacillati; phylum Actinomycetota; class Actinomycetes; order Kitasatosporales; family Streptomycetaceae; genus Streptomyces; species Streptomyces sp. NBC_01352. The sequence continues at coordinate 10,314,656 of NZ_CP108354.1, read as the reverse complement.
AGAAACGTTCAACGAGGTCGCGGAGCTGTACGACCGGGCACGGCCCCGCTATCCCCGCGCCCTCGTCGACGAGTTGGCGCGCACCGCGGGCCTCGGGCCAAACAGCCGGGTCCTGGAGGTGGCCCCGGGGACCGGCCAACTCACCGTCCCGCTGGCGGAGTTCGGCTGCCGGGTCACGGGAGTGGAGCTGGGGCCCGCCATGGCGGCCGTGGCCCGGCGGCGGCTGCGGGAATTCCCGCTGGCCGACGTGGAGGTGGCGGATTTCGAGCACTGGCCGCTGCCGCCCCGGCCGTTCGACCTGGTGGTGTGCGCCACCGCGTTCCACTGGCTCGACCCGGCCGTGCGCCTGCGCAAGCCGGCGGACGCGCTGCGCCCCGGAGGCAGGCTCGCGGTCGTCACCACCGAGCACGTGGCGGGCGGCAGCACGGACTTCTTCGCGCAGGCCCAGCGCTGCTATGAACGCTGGGACCCGGCCACCCCGCCCGGACTACGACTCCAGGACGAGTCGGAGATCGCCATGGACACGGCAGAGTGGGAACGCGGCGGGCGGTTCGGGAACGTCGTGGCCACCCGATACCTCCAGGACATCACGTACTCCGCCGACGGGTACGTCGACGTGCTGCTCACCTACTCGGGCCACCGCGCGCTCGACGAGGCCCGTCGGGGCGGCCTCCTGACCTGTATCCGGGATCTGATCGAAAGCCGGCACGGCGGCAGCGTCACCAAGCGCTACCTGCACGAGCTGATCGTCGCCACCCGTACCTGAGCGGAATCCGCGGCCGCACCGCCACCGGTTTTTCGCCGCATGGACACAGAACAGGCATGCGTCGTCACAGCCCGGGTACGCGCCAGGAAGGACCTGCTCGGCGGTCGGCGTGCATACCTTGCCGCTGTCCGGGTACCCGCAACCGACGAGCGCTGAGCAGGAACCGAAGACAACCGAGGCCGAAGAGGCAGACGTCGAGCCGTGACTTTCGTGGGAGAGGTAATGGACACCGCCGTGATCCGGTCGGAGGCACAGGTCGTCGAGGAGACCGCCGGGACCAGGACGACGGGCGACGGACCGCTGCCGGGAGTCGAGAATCCGCGGACCGTTGCTCCGCGCGACGCGCGAGAGCTGTCCCGCCAGTTCTTCCAGCGCCTGACCGAACTCGAGGAAGGCACGCACGAATACCAGTACGCACGCAACACCCTCATTGAGATGAACATGTCCCTCGTGCGCTTCGCGGCCGGCCGGTTCCGCGGCCGCGGGGACGACATGGAGGACATCGTCCAGACCGGGATGATCGGTCTGATCAAGGCCATCGACCGCTTCGAACTGGCGCGTGAGGTCGAGTTCACGTCGTTCGCGCTGCCCTACATCGTGGGTGAGATCAAGCGGTTCTTCCGTGACACCACCTGGGCGGTGCACGTGCCGCGCCGCCTCCAGGAGCTGCGCGTGGAGCTGGCCAAGGCCCGCGAGGAACTCGCCAGCCGCCTGGACCGCGACCCGACCGTCGCCGAGCTCGCCACCTTGATGAACATCCCCGAGAGCGAGGTCGTCGAGGCGCAGATCGCCTCCAACGGCTACAACTCCTCCTCCTTGGACGCCGCGCTGACGGGCGACGGCCCCGAGGGCGGCGAGTCGGTCCTCGCCGACTTCATCGGCGTGGAGGAGGACGGACTGCGGCTCGTGGAGGACTTCCAGTCGCTGGCTCCGCTCATGGCGGAACTGAGCGAACGCGACCGTCAGATCATCCACATGCGGTTTGTGGAGGAGGCCACCCAGGCGGAGATCGGCGAACGCCTCGGCTGCTCGCAGATGCATGTGTCGCGGCTGATCAAGCGGATCATCATGCGGCTGCGCCAGGGCATGCTGGGGGAGCTGGGCTGCGCCTGACCCGAACACACCGCGCAGCGGGTGCCGCCCCACAGGCAGGAATCAGGAGTGGAGCGGCACCCGCGACGGGCGGCTCAGACTCAGTGCGTCACTCGGTACCCAGGTCCACGACGGCGCGTACGCGTTTGCCGACCGGCACCCGTTCGACGGCGAGGTCGGTCGCGAGCACGTGGACTATCTCCAGGCCGTGCCGGCCGACGCGTTCGGGATCCTTGGGGAAACGCCGGGGCAGCGCGGCGCTGCTGTCGTAGACGATCACCGCCACCGCCACGTCCGTGCCTTCCAGCTCCAGGATGTACGGCCCGTTGCTGTGCCGGTCGGCGTTGGTGACCAGTTCGCTCACCACGAGGAGCACCGCGTCCTCGGCCCGGCTCTCGACCTCGGCGCACCACTCGGTCCTGAGCTGCTCGAGGAAGCCCGCGGCGAAGGACCTCGCCTCGGCTATGCAACCAGGTTCGCCCGTGTAGTGCGCCGCCCGCCGTAGCGGTTCCACGGGCACGTCGAAACCAGTCGGTACCACTGCCCCGTCCAGATGCTCGATCATGCGTTTCTCTCTCGGAAGCCGGACTGGCCGGACGCTGCTGCACCAGTGCTCGTACCCCGAGCCGCGCTCCGCAGTCCCCCAGTCCCCGTGACGGCGCTTACGCCCTCGTCGAACAACCCGGACGGGTCACAGCGCCGGGGAGGTCGTAGCCGGTCCGAGAGACGTGGGCTATGTCGTCGTGTCGGACGTCAGCGGGGGCTGCGGCGGCGAGGACTCGGGCGGCGGCGGCTCGGTCGTGTCCGGATCGAGAGTGGGCGGCTCGGAGCTCGAGGACGGCGAGGACGGGGCGGTCGACGTCGAAGTCGAAGTCGACGGGCAGGGAGTCTCATCACCGGTGGGCGTCCGCGTGCTGCCGGCGGAGAGGGAGACGCACGGCGGCGGGGAGCCGGTCGTCGGGGACGTCGGCGTGGACGCGCTCACGGACGGAGTGGGGTGGCGCGCCGGCGGGTCCGCCTTCTTGTCCTTCTCCCCGGTGTCGCCGCGGTGCCGGGCGAACCAGTCGCCGCGGTCGGGGTCGTAGACCACGAAGGTGTTGACGACCTGCGCCGAGGGGGCGACCACGACCACGTTCGAGGGCTGGTACGACGGCCAGGAGTCGCCGGTGCGGCGGAGCGTGGTCTGCTGGGCGACGGGCGGGGTGAGCGGGTTGCCGCAGGCGCAGCGGACCCGGGGCACTCCGTGGCCGTCGACGAGGACGGCGGTGCCGGACTGCAGGACGGCCTGGTAGCTGGTGGCGGCGCCGTCGCGGTAGCCGTGGTTGGTGACGCGGGTGTCCATGCGCAGTTGCAGGGGCGTGAGCGAGCGGAGGTAGGCCGGGACCTCGGCCGGGTCGACGCCGGCGACGGAGGCGAACGCCCGGTTCTTCTCCGGGGCCCCCTTCAGGGCGGTGATCTGCTTCTCCACGTCGCAGCTGGCGACCTTCCGGGTGCCGCCGTAGAGGCCGGGTGCCCCGCCGTCGACGCCGCGCACCGCGCCCGCGGGGGCCGACTCGGTGGTCGGGGAGGCCGAGAGCGGCGGGGCGGAGCTGTCCGTCGCCGTGGACTCGGTGAAGGGGTCGGGGCCGGACTTGCCGGCGGCCTGGAGGAAGACCTCGCCGCCCTTGGCCGAGCCGCCGCCGTCGGACCGGGTGAAGACGACGGTGAGGACCACGGCGGCCACGACCAGGGCGGCGAGGATCGCGACCCGCGGGACCGACCGCCACCAGGGGCGGCCCGGTTCCGGCGCGTGGGCTCCGCCGCTGCCCGGGGGCTGTGAGGGCGGGCCCGAGGGCGGCTGGGAGGGACCCGACAGCGGGCCGGAGGGAGGTCCTGTGGGACGGCCGGAGGACGGCGGTTCGACACTCACGAGCTCTTCTCCCCGACGAGGATTTCCAGCGGATTCATCAGGTTTTCGCAGCTTGTTTCCGCAACATCCCCATTGTGCGCTCCGATCCCGTACCTCCCGCAAGCCGACGCGGACGGCCCTCCCGGCAGGCGCGTCCCCCGGGCGCTGCTTAGCGTGGCAGGGTGAGTCTCCGAACCCGCTCCGACCAGGCAGTCCTCGCCCGCCACGGCTGGCTGCAGGCGGTGGCCACGGTCCTGGGCGCGCTGATCGCCATGGCGGTGGTCGCGGCGCTGGGGCTGTGGGCGGCCGGTGCGGCGGACCTTCCGGACAACGCGTTCCCCCGGGTCGTGGCGGCGACCGTCGTCACGGCCGTCGGCGGCACGATCGAGCTGTCGGGGAACGCCGGCGGGCTCGCCGACACGAACGCTGGGCTCACCGTGATCCCCCTGTCGGTCACGCTCGTCGGGGCGCTGGTGCTCGGCGCGGGCTTTCTGCGGCCGCTGCGGCACCGGGCGGTCACGGGTGCCGGGGAACTGGCCGGGTGGGCGGCGCGGATCGCCGTACTGTGGCTGCTCGCCCTTCTGGGGCTGGCTCTGGCGGCCCGCCAGACGTTCCAGCTCTCCCTCGGGGAGGGCACGCTGAGCGATCTCGGCGAGCTGTTCGGCGTGTCGCCGGAGGTCGGTTTCACCACGGACGTGATCCCGACCCTGTTCTTCGGTCTGCTGTGGCTGGCGGGAGTGCTATTGGTGACCCTGGCGGTCTCGCGCGGGGCGCCGCTGCCGGCCCGGCTGCTGCGGTTCCAGGCCTCGGTGCGGCCGGCCGCGTACGCCATGGTCGCCCTGCTGCTCGCGTACGTCGTCCTCGGCGTCCTCATCGCCCTCGTCGTCGCGGCGACGCGGGGCCAGGCGGCTGAGACGCTCGCGGTGATCCTGCTCGGCATGCCCAACCTGATGTGGCTCACCCTCACGATCGGCCTCGGCGCCACCTGGAACGGACGGGTGGAAGGGCCCTTCGGGCTGCCCATGCCGCGCGTCCTCGACGAGGTGCTGCGCTCCTCGGACACCGCCACCCTCAATCTGAGCACGCTCGCCGAGCAGGACGGCAGGGTGTGGTGGCTCCTCGTCGTGAACGCCGTGCTGCTGCTGGCCGCCGCCTTCGTCATGGCGGCCCGCTCACCGGCCCGGATGCGCGCCTGGCAGCACGCCGTGCACATGGCGGTCGCCCTCGCGCTCACGGTGCTCATGATCTGCCTCGTCGGCCGCATCTCCGCGCACTACGGTCTGTCCGTCCTCGGCATCGGCGACCTGGGCGGCGACTTGGGCGGAGACCTGTTCCTGAAGCCCGAGCTGTGGTCGGCGGTCGGCCTGGCCCTGCTGTGGGGGCTGGTCACCGGGTTCCTGGGCGCGCTGCTGGCCAGGCCGGTACGGCGGCGGGGCGCGGCCGGAAACGGGTGGAAGCGGTGAGGCCGGGCGTGGGAGTGTGCGTTCAGCCGAAGAAGGGCAGGACATGGAACTGGCACTCGAAGACCGCCTGGCCGTCACCGAGTTGATCAGCCTGTACGGGCACCTGGTCGACGCCGGGGAACTGGACCGCTGGGCCGAGGTCTTCACGCCGGACGTCGTCTACGACGTGTCGGACTTCGGCCAGGGCCGGCTGACCGGGCTCGCCGCCCTCACCGGGGCGGCCCTGGCCCAGGGCGCGGGGAATCCCGTCGCGCACCACATCACCAACGTGGTGATCGAGGAGGTGACCGACGAACGGGTGCGGGCCCGGTCCAAGGGGCTCGGTGTCATGGCGGACGGCTCGTGCGGGTCCGCGACGTACGTGGACACCGTGGTGCGGGTCGGCGACGGCTGGCGCATCTCCCACCGCAGAGTGCTGGCGCGGCGCGTACCGCTGAACGGTCTGGGCCAGGGCTGAGCGCCTACCTCTGCGGGAAGACCGGCTCGGCCCACCGGGGCGGCGGTTTCGGCCGGTCGTGTACCGGTTCCACGACGTCCCTGGCGACCTCGGTCGGCGGGTGGCCGGCCGCCGGGGCGCCGCGCAGAGCCGCGACGAAGGCGAGGCAGGAGTCGTAGCGGTCGTCGGGGCTCTTGGCCAGGGCCTTGGCGAACACGGTGTCGAGGTACGGGGCGAGGTCGGAGCGGGACTCGGTCAACGGGGGCGGTTCGTCGTACTGGTGGGCCCACAGCAGGGCCATGTCGTCGTCGCGGCGGAAGGGCGGGCGGCCCGCGAGGGTCTCGTAGACGACGCAGGCGAAGCCGTAGACGTCGCAGCGACCGTCGACGGGGCGGCCGGAGATCTGCTCGGGGGCGACGTAGTCGAGCGTGCCGACGAACTGGCCGACCGTGGTGAAGCCGGTCAGGGACAGGGACTTCTTCGTCAGGCCGAAGTCGGTGAGATAGACGTGCTCGGGGTGGTCGGTGTCGGTGCCGCGGGCCACCAGGATGTTGCCGGGTTTGACGTCGCGGTGGACCAGGCCGTGCTCGTGGGCCGCGTCCAGCGCGGACCCGACCTGGGCGGCGATACGGACCGCGGTCGCCAGCGGCAGGGGGCCGTCGCGGTCCAGGAGGTGGCGCAGGTCGCTGCCGGGGACGTAGCGCATGGCGATGTACAGGACGCCGTCCGTCTCGCCCGCCTCGAAGACCGGCACGATGTTCGGGTGGTCGATCGCGGCGGCGACATGGGATTCGTGGGTGAAACGGCGGCGGAAGGTGTCGTTGCGGGCGAGTTCGGGGGCGAGCAGCTTGAGGGCGACGGTCCGGTCCAGGCGCAGGTCCCGGGCGCGGTAGACGACGGCCATGCCGCCGCGGCCGATCTCGTGCTCGATGCGGTAGCTCGCGACCTGCTTGCCGACCAGCTCGGAGGGCCGGCCGGAGAAGAGGCTCGCCTCACGCGCCATCGGGCGTCACGACCTGGGTCGGGGCGTGCCCGGGGTCCGCGGCGGTGGCGCGGGGCCCCTCGTCCGTGACGTAGGTGCTCAGCCGCGCCCCGTCCGCGTAGGCCCACCTGCCCTGTTCGGCGTCGTACAGCCACATCGACTCCCCGTCCACGACGACACCGAGCCGCAGTCCCCGCGTCCGCATGCGGAAGGCCTCGCCCGCCAGGCCGCCGGCCGCCAGTTCCTCGACCGCGGCCCGGTAGCGGGCCAGTGTCTGTTCGGCGCGGGTGAGCAGGGGGCGGGGGTCGGCGGTGCCGGTGAGGGGGCCGTCGGCGAGCGGTGGGTCCTGGGGTACGGCGACCAGGTGGCGGCCGTCGACCCAGGCGGACCAGCCGTTGGCGCACAGGACGTGACCCCAGTCGCCGCGTCGCTCGACGAGCTGGACCGGCAGCAGCGCGTCGAGGGGCACGGTGGGGCGGGCGGGGTCGGGGGCCTCCCAGGCGGGCATCCCGTTCTGGGGGACGACGTGGGTGGGCCGGAAGCCGACGGTCGTCATCGCGGCCCCTACTTCCGCATCACGGCGGGTTCGTGCCGGCGCAGCAGCCGGGAGACGACGTACCCGAAGACCGCCGAGAGCACGATCAGCATGGCCACGTTCAGGAGCCACACCCCGGCCGAGTGCTCGAAGAGCGGATCGCCGGTGAGCTCGCCGGGCACGATCCGGGCCAGACCGACGGTGCCGGCCATCGCGCCGAGCGCCCACCGCGAGGGCACCAGCCACGCCAGCTGTTCCAGGCCGGGTACACCGTCGAGCTTCAACAGGGCGCCGCAGAAGACCACTTGGACGATGGCGAGCAGCACGAGCAGCGGCATCGTCACCTCTTCCTTGCGCACCATGGCGGAGACCAGCAGGCCGAGCATCATCGCGGTGAACGCCAGCAGGGCGACGGCGACGGTGATTTCGGCAAGGGGCGGCATCAACACGCCTTGGCCGCCGGGTGCGTTGAGGTCGACGCCGAGCAGGGCGACCAGGGTCAGTACCACGGCCTGCAGCACGGTGATCGTGCCGAGGACGACGACCTTGGACATCAGGTACGCCGATCTGGACAGACCGACCGCCCGTTCGCGCTGGTAGATCACGCGTTCCTTGACGAGTTCGCGTACGGCGTTGGCCGCGCCGGTGAGGACTCCGCCGACGCACAGGATCAGCAGGGCGTTCATCGCCGTTTCCTGGGTCAGCTTGCTGCCGGCCAGGGCCCGGCCCATGGCGCCCATCACGAACGGCAGCGCGATCATGATGGCGAGGAAGGTGCGGTCGGCGCTGAGGGCGGCCGCGTACCGGCGCACCAGGGTGCCGAGCTGGGCGCCTCGGCTGCGGGGCCTGGCCGGGGGTGTGATGAGGACGGGGCCCTCGCGAGGCCGCCGGGGCTGTGCGGTGGCGTCCAGGACGTACTGGCGCTGGGACAGCGAGGTGCGGAACTCCTCCGCCCAGTCGCGCTCGCGGTCCCGTTCGAAGGCCTCGAAGGCCTCCGGCCATTCGGCGAAGCCGAAGAAGAGGAGGGCGTCCTCGGGCGGGCCGTAGTAGGCGATCTTCCCGCCGGGCGCGAGCACGAGGAGGCGGTCGCAGACGTCGAGGCTGAGGACGCTGTGGGTGACGACGATGACGGTGCGGCCGTCGTCGGCGAGGCCGCGCAGCATGTGCATCACCGAGCGGTCCATACCGGGGTCCAGGCCCGAGGTCGGCTCGTCGAGGAAGAGGAGGGACGGCTTGGTCAGCAGTTCCAGGGCCACGCTGACCCGCTTGCGCTGGCCGCCCGAGAGGCTGTGCACGGGCTGGCCCGCCCGCTCCTGAAGCCCGAGCTCCCGGATGACCTCGTCGACCCTGGCCCGGCGCTCGGCCTTGGCGGTGTCCTGCGGGAAGCGCAGTTCGGCGGCGTAGGACAGGGCGCTGCGGACGGTCAGCTGGGCGTGCAGGATGTCGTCCTGCGGGACGAGGCCGATGCGCTGGCGCAGCTCGGCGTAGTCGCGGTAGAGGTCGCGGCCGTCGTAGAGGACGGTGCCGTGGTCGGCGGGGCGCTGGCCGGTCAGGGCGTTGAGGAGCGTGGACTTGCCCGCTCCGCTCGGGCCGACGACCGCGAGCAGGCACTTCTCCCCGACCGGGAACGACACGTGGTCGAGCAGGGTCTTCCGGCCGCGGTCGACGGCGACGGTGAGGTCCTGCACGTCGAGGGAGACCTCGCCGGTGTCGACGTACTCCTGCAGCTGGTCGCCGACCAGGCTGAACGCCGAGTGGCCGATGCCGACGATGTCGCCGGGTCGGACGAGGGCGCGGGTGATGGACAGGCCGTTGAGGAACGTACCGTTGTGGCTGCCCAGGTCGACGATCTCGTACGTCTCGTTCGGCAGGGCGCGCAGCTCGGCGTGCCGGCGGGAGACGACCAGGTCGTCGATGACCAGGTCGTTGTCCTCGGCGCGGCCGATGCGCACGGTGCGGGTGGGCAGCGGCCGTACGCTGGTCGGCTGCCGGAAGGTGCCGGTCAGCGCGGGCTTCGAGACCGCGGACGGGCGCTCCGGTGCCGGGGGCGGCAGGCCGGCCAGGACGGCGCTCGGGCCGTCGGCGGGGCTGCCGAAGCGGATGACGCTGCCGGGGCCGACATCCCACTCGTGGACGCGGCGGCCGTCGGCGTAGGTGCCGTTCGTGCTGTTCTCGTCCTCGAGGGTCCAGTGGTCGGCCTCGGGACGCAGTACCGCGTGGTGCCAGGAGACCCGGGCGTCGTCGATGACGATGTCGCACAGGGGATCGCGACCGACGTGGTAGTCGTGGCCCGGACTCATCACCGTGGAGCCGGTCTCGGTCTCCACCACGAGTTCGGGCGCCGTCGGTGCCACCGGCCGTTGCGCCATACCGGAATTCTACCGATTAGTACCGGTCTGCGCCCGGCGTCGCCGGTCAGGCCACGGGCGTGAACAGGGTCGAGGCGGTCCGCTGCATGCGCAGGGCGTCCACGGACTCCGCCAGCAGTTCGTACTCGGTGGTGTCGTCGCTGGCGGCGATCCTCACCAGCCGCCCCGCGGCCAACTCGTCGGCGACCAGCGCCTGTTGGTCCGGGTCCCCGGACCAGGACCGGAGCACGGCGGGCACGTCGAGCACCGTGTCCGCCACCGGGACGAGCGCGCCCGCCGGTAAGTGCTCGGACTCCGGCTGGGGATCGAGGCGGTCGGCGATCCAGGCGGCACGGTCGCGCAGCCACCACAGGGCGAGGGCGAGGGTGGGAGCCCGGTAGGTCCCGAGCGGCACGCCGATGCGCCGCCCGCCGCAAGTGCCGTACCCCGTGACATGGCACAGGAATTCGTCGTGCACGATCCACTCCCCCGCTACTTCGCTAGCCTGTCGGCCGGGCCTCGCTTTCCATGCGGCTCATGTGCTGTGTGTGACGGGTGCTTCGCTGGATGTGAAGCCCTAACAGTCGAGTATGTTCACTACTGAAACACTGTCACCACGACTTTTTGGCCAGTCTCCTGGCATATTCACGGCTCTTCCTGGCCGAAAAATGACGAGTACATGGTGACGCCGTCATTACCTGAGGGGTAATCGACCTCCGGGCGCGATCCGGGCAGGGTTCCGGTATGAACTCAGACCGCTACGAGAATGCCGTCACCCGCTACTTCGAGGCCTGGAACGCCCGGGAGACCGAGGCGCGGGCCAAAGCGGTCGCCGCCGCCTGGACCGCGGACGGCGGCTACACCGACCCGTTCAGCGAGGCGGGCGGTCATGAACAGATCGCCGCTGTCATCGCCGGGACCCACGAGCAGTTCCCGGGCTTCGCCTTCCGGCTCGCCGGCGCGGTGGACGGGCATCACGACACGGCGCGCTTCTCCTGGGAACTGGTGAGCGAGACGGACGGCTCGGCGCCCGTGGCCGGCTCCGACGTGATCGTCCTGGACGCGGACGGCCGGATCAAGGCCGTGCTCGGCTTCCTCGACCGGGTGCCCGCCGGGGCGTGAGGGACCGGTCCGCGATGAGTTTCTCCGCTCCCGGCGGTCTCTTGAGGAGAAGACCACCAGGAGCGGAGAACGTCATGGGTACGACCGGAAAACTGGACACGGAATTCACCGCCGTCCTGCGCAGGAGTCCGCAGGAGGGCGGCTGGACCTACCTGATCTGGCCCGACTCCGTCGCCTTCTTCGGTACCCGAGGGCTGGTCAAGGTGCGGGGCACGATCGACGGGCACCCCTTCCGCAGCTCCTTCATGGCCCTGGGCGACGGCACGCACAAGCTGCCCGTGAAGGCCGAGGTGCGCAAGGCGATCGGGAAGGAGGAGGGCGACACCGTGACCGTGCGGCTCGAGGAGCGGATTACGGCTTGATCACCGCGTCGATCCGGGCCAGTTCGTCCGCGTCGAAGTCCAGGTTCGCGAGGGCGCCGACGCTGTCCTCCAGCTGCTGCGGGCTGCTCGCGCCGACCAGGGCGGAGGTCACCCGGCCGCCGCGCAGCACCCAGGCCAGCGCCAGCTGGGCGAGGCTCTGACCGCGGGACTTGGCGATGTCGTCGAGGGCGCGCAGCCGCCCCACCAGGTCCTCGGTGACCGCGTCCGAGTTCAGGAACGGGCTGTCGCTCGCCGCCCGCGAGTCCTCGGGGATGCCGTCGAGGTAGCGGCCGGTCAGCAGGCCCTGCTCGAGCGGGGAGAACACGATGGAGCCGACCTGGAGCTCGTCCAGCGCGTCCAGGAGGCCCTCGTCCTCGGGACGACGGTCGAGCATCGAGTAGCGCGGCTGGTGGATCAGCAGCGGGGTGCCCAGCTCGCCCAGGATGCGGGCGGCCTCGCGGGTCTGCTCCGCGGAGTAGTTGGAGATGCCGACGTAGAGCGCCTTGCCCTGCTGGACCGCCGAGTGCAGGGCGCCCATCGTCTCCTCCATGGGAGTCTCCGGGTCCGGGCGGTGCGAGTAGAAGATGTCGACGTAGTCCAGGCCCATCCGCTTCAGGCTCTGGTCGAGCGAGGACAGCACGTACTTGCGCGAACCCCATTCACCGTACGGACCGGGCCACATCAGGTAGCCGGCCTTGGTGGAGATGACCAGCTCGTCGCGGTACGCGGCGAAGTCGTCCTTCAGTGCCTCGCCGAACGCGGACTCGGCGGCGCCGGGGGGCGGGCCGTAGTTGTTGGCCAGGTCGAAGTGGGTGACGCCGAGGTCGAAGGCGCGGCGCAGGATGGCCCGCTGCGTCTCGACCGTGCGGTCCGCCGGGCCGAAGTTGTGCCACAGGCCGAGCGACAGCGCGGGAAGCTTCAGTCCGCTGCGGCCGGTCCGCCGGTAGGGCATGTCGGCGTAGCGGTCGGGGTGTGCGGTGTACAACGCGACTCCAGAGGGGTTGGGCACGGTGGAACCAGGTTCCCTGAGAACCGCTGCCCACTCTTTCGCGACCTGGGGTCAGTGGTCCAACAGAAGAATCCGATGGAATTCAGCGGATAAGCTTCTCAATCATGGAACTACGCCATCTTCAGCACTTCGTGGCGGTCGCCGAGGACCAGCATTTCACCCGGGCCGCCGAACGGCTGCTGGTGTCGCAGTCCGGTCTGTCCGCCTCCATCCGCGCACTGGAGCGGGAGCTGCAGACCCCGCTGTTCGTCCGCACGACCCGGCGGGTGACGCTCACCGAGGCCGGGCGGGCGCTGCTCGGCGAGGCCGAGCGGATCCTGGCGCAGGTGCGGTCGGCACACGAGGCCGTCGCGGCCGTACAGGGCGTTCTGCGTGGCACCCTGGCGCTGGGCACCGAGCAGTGCATCGCGGGCGTGCACGTGGCGCGGCTGCTGGCCGCGTTCCGGCGGCTGCATCCGGACGTGGAGATCCGGCTGCGGCAGGCGGGGGCGGGGGCGCTCGCCGAGGAGGTCGCGGCCGGCCGCCTCGACCTCGCTTTCGCGGTCCGTACGCACGCGGACTCCGACCAGCTGCGTTCCGTACCGCTGACCAGCGAGCCGATGACCGTGCTGTGCCATCCCAGCCACCGGCTCGCGACCGCCGGCGCGGCGGTCACGCCGGAGGAGCTCGGCGGCGAGATCTTCGTCGACTTCCACCCGGACTGGGGACCGCGCCGGATCACCGACGCCGCGTTCGCCGCGGCGGGCGTCAGGCGGACGGTCGCGCTGGAGGTGAACGACGTGCACAGCCTCCTCGACCTGGTGGACGAGAACCTCGGCATCGCCGTCGTACCGCGGCACTTCCGGCACAAGCGGGGGACCCTCACCGCCCTCCCGCTCAAGGGCACCGGCGAGGCGGTGTACGAGACGGTCGCGCTGCTGCCGCCCCCGCAGGCGGCCAGCCCGGCGGCACGGGCGCTGATGACGCTTCTGGAGACAGAGGGCGCGTGACGGACGCGGATGCGCGATGGTGGAGCGTATGCATGCCAAGGACATCCTCATCGACGCGTACAGCCGCATCCAGGAAGAAGTCCATGCCGCCGTGGAGGGCCTCGGGCCCGACGACCTCCACGCCCGCCCCGGCGCCGACGCCAACTCCGTCGCCTGGCTGGTCTGGCACCTCACCCGGGTCCAGGACGACCATGTGGCCGACGCCTCCGGGCTCGACCAGGTCTGGTTGTCACAGGGCTGGGAGAAGCGCTTCGGACTCGACCTGCCGCGCCTGGACACCGGCTACGGCCACAGTTCGGCGAAGGTCGCCAAGGTGCGGGTCGACTCCGCCGACCTGCTGACCGGGTACTACGACGCCGTCCACGAGCAGACCCTCGGGTACGTGCGCGGGCTGGCCGCCAAGGACTTCGAGCGCATCGTGGACGAGCGCTGGGATCCGCCGGTCACCCTGGGCGTACGGCTGGTCAGCGTCCTGTCCGACGATCTCGAGCACGTCGGACAGGCCGCCTATGTCCGCGGGCTGCTTCAGAGCGCGGCCGCGTAGCCCGGCAGGACGACGTCCTCGATGAGGGCCTCGCGCTCGTCGAACGGGATGAACGCGCTCTTGAGGGCGTTCACCGTGACCGTGCGCAGGTCCTCGGCCGTCCAGCCGGCCTCCTGGACCAGCAGGGACATCTCTCGGGTCATGGTCGTGCCCGACACCAGACGGTTGTCGGTGTTGAGGGTGACCCGGAAGCCGAGGTCCTTCAGCTCGGTGATCGGGTGCTCGGCGACCGAGGTGGCCGCGCCGGTCTGGAGGTTCGACGTCGGGCACATCTCCAGGGCGATACGGCGATCGCGCACCCAGCCCGCGAGACGGCCGAGCTTGCCGTCCACGATGTCGTCGGTGATGCGGACGCCGTGGCCGATGCGCTGGGCGCCGCACACCTGCAGCGCCTGGTGGATGCTGGGCAGACCGTGCGCCTCACCGGCGTGGATGGTGAACGGGACGCTCTCCCGGCGCAGGTGCTCGAAGGCGGCCAGGTGGTCGGCGGGCGGGAAGCCGTCCTCGGCGCCGGCGATGTCGAACCCGACGACGCCCGCGTCGCGGAAGGCGACGGCCAGGTCGGCGGCCTCCCGGACGCGGTCGAACATCCGCATGCCGCACAGCAGGGTGCCGACCCGCACCGGGGTGCCCGCGGCCGCCGCCTTCGCCATGCCTGCCGCGATGCCCTCCTGAACGGTCTCGACGACCTCGGGCAGCGCCAGCCCGCCGTTGACCAGCAGCTCGGGGGCGTAACGCACCTCGCCGTAGACGACGCCGTCCGCGGCGAGGTCGAGGACGTACTCCTCGGCGGTGCGCAGCAGACCCTCGCGGGACTGCATGACAGCCAGGGTGTGCTCGAAGGTGGCTATGTAGCGGACCAGGTCACCGGAGTTGGCGGCCTCGAAGTACCAGGCGGCCAGGGCGTCCGGGTCGGTGGTCGGCAGGGTGTGACCGACCGCGTCCGCGAGCTCCACCACGGTGGCGGCGCGCAGGCCGCCGTCGAGGTGGTCGTGCAGCACGGCCTTGGGCAGCCGGCGGAGGGTGTCGGTGTCGATGCGGGGCGCGGTCATGTGCGGTGTGTCTTTCTCGGGCTCAGGCGGTGATGGTGGGCTGGAGCAGGTCCCAGCGGTTTCCGTACAGGTCCTGGAAGACGGCGACCGAGCCGTACGGCTCGTGGCGCGGGGCCTCCAGGAAGGTCACGCCGGCGGCGACCATGCGGGCGTGGTCGCGGGCGAAGTCGTCGGTGTGCAGGAAGAAGCCGACGCGCCCGCCGGTCTGGTCGCCGACGCGGCCGCGCTGGCCCTCGTCCTTGGCGCGGGCCAGCAGCAGATCGGTGCCGTCCTGATGAGCACCCGGCCGTACGACGACCCAGCGGGAGCCGTCGGGGCGCGGGGTGTCCTCGACGAGCCGGAAGCCGAGCGCCTCGGTGTAGAAGCGGAGCGCCTCGTCGTAGTCGTCGACGACGAGGGTGACCAGGGCGATGCGTCTCATCGGGGCCTTTCGGGCGGGGTGATTGACGCGAGAGGTTATACGTAAAACTTCTTCTGCGCCAGTCAGTAGGGAGGGGGCGTCGATGCGGCCCGGTCGGTGCGTGACAGGCTGGAGATCACGTCGGGGGCTGCCGCCCCCACCACGTACTGCCGCACAGGAGTCGAGTGCCATGACCGAACTGCCGAAGTCGACCGGTGCCCCGGCCCGTCAGAACGTCACGTTCCCCAGTGGCGGGACCACCGCGCACGGCTATCTGGCACTGCCGCCGTCCGGGCGCGGACCCGGCGTCATCGTCATCCAGGAGTGGTGGGGTCTGACCGACCACATCGCCGACATAGCCGACCGGCTCGCGCGGGAGGGTTTCGTGGCCCTCGCCCCCGATCTCTACGGCGGCAACGTGGCCCACGAGAGCCAGGAGGCCCTGCGGATGATGCAGGCCCTCCCGGTGTCGCGCGGTGTCGAGCTGCTGTCCGGCGCCGTCGACCATCTGCTGTCGCTGCCCGAGGTCACCTCCGACACGGTCGGCGCGGTCGGCTTCTGCATGGGCGGCGGCTTCGTGCTGTACCTGGCCGCGGCCGATCCTCGGGTGAGCGCCGCCGTGCCGTTCTACGGCGTGATCCAGGGCGAGCTGCCCGACTTCACGGGGCTCAAGGCGAAGGTGCTCGGGCACTTCGGCGAACTCGACCAGAGCATCCCGGCCCAGACCGTCGACCGGCTGGCCGAGGCCATCCGGCAGCAGTCGGGGGTGACCCCCGACTTCCGCCGCTACCCGGCCGACCACGCCTTCTTCAACGACGGCCGCCCGGTCTACCACGCCGAGTCGGCGGACCACGCCTGGCGGAGCACCGTGCCGTTCCTGCACGAGCAGTTGGGCTGAACCGCTCCTGACCGAACCGCTCTACGGGTGCAGGACGGCGAACAGTCCCTGTGCGCGTGCCCCGTCCGGCGTGGTCCACGGGGCGGCGACGTGTCCGGTCGCGCCCTGCGGCGGGAGGGGCGCGTCGTCCGGGGCGGGGCGCAGGACCCGGTGCAGGCGGAGCGTCGCGCCCTCCGACAGGGACAGTTCGGTGCCCTCCTCGGTGTCGGTGACGGTGAGCGCGGCCGCAGGGGCGGGGACCGCGCCCGCGGAGGAGCGGATGACGTCCGGGTCGGGCGTGTCGTTGATGCTCTGGGCCTGGGCCTGCGCGCGGCCCTCGATCAGGGCGAGCAACTCGGCGACCAGCACCGGGTCGTGGCAGCCGTCGTAGGCCCACCGCTCCCCCAGCACCCCGTGCTCCATGGTGCCCACGAGGGCGTCCTCCGCCCCGTCGAGCGGGGCGCCGCGATAGGTGAGCGGCACCAGGTAGGTGGCCGGGTGGGCGCCGGACGTGTCGGTGACCACCATGAACTCGATGCCGACCTCGCCCTCCGGATCGTCGAGGCGGAATCCGCCGGCCTTGGTCAGCTCCGGTTCGCCGGGACCGCCGGAGTACCAGGGGCGGGTGGGCAGCCAGGCGGTGAGCAGTTCGAGCTTGGTCGGCTTGAGGGTGGTGCGGTGGATGACGGCCATGCCGAAGGTTCTCTTTCCGTCGATCGGATGCGGGCCTCCACACTCTGCCACCGGCGGGCGGCACCGGGCGGACGGTCACCCGACGAGATCCGGAAAGCGGGCCTAGGTCTTAGGCCCGAGGCGGCGAGAGGTGCGGGCGGGTAGCGTCCCCGGCATGAAGATCACCGAGCCGCCCCGCACCACCGAGCAGCGCAAGCGTGACGTACTGGCCCGTCTGGAACGGGAGTTGGACGTGTGGGTGGCGTCGGCGGGCTCCGACGGGCTGCCGTGTCTGGTCGCGCTGTGGTTCGTCTGGGACGGCGAGGCCGTCTGGGTGTCGACACGGCTCACCAATCCCACCGGGCGCAATCTCCGCGACGGCGGCCGGGCCCGGCTGGCGTTCGGCGACACCCAGGATGTCGTCCTTCTCGACGGGAAGGTGCGGACGTTCGAGGGGCGGGACGTGCCGGGCTCGGCCGCCGACGCGTTCGCGGCGAAGACGGGCTGGGATCCGCGCGCGGACAGCGCGTCGTACGCGTTCTTCCGCATCCTGCCGTACGCCGTGCAGGCCTGGCACGGGGAGCACGAGTTGCGCGGGCGGCATCTGATGCGCGACGGCGTGTGGGTTGCCTGAGCCGGTCAACCGGCCTTCTGGTGCAGCGCGTTGAGCGTGGCCAGCTCTTCGTCGGTGAGGCGGATCGCGCCCGCGGCCACGTTCTCGGCGAGGTGGTCCGGGTTGCCGGTGCCCGGGATGGCCAGCACGTGCGGGCCTTGGTGCAGGGTCCAGGCGATTCTGACCTGGGCGGGGGTCGCGTCGTGGGCCCGGGCGACGGCGAGCACCGCGTCCTCGTGGTGGGTGGTCGCGCCCATGGGACCGGCGTCGCCCGCGACGGCGAAGAACGGCACGAAGGCGATGCCCTGTTCGCCGCACAGCCGCAGGACCTCGTCGGTGGCGGGGTCGTGGGAGTCGAGTCCGAACCGGTTCTGCACGCACACCACCGGCGCGACGGCCTGCGCCTCGACCAGGTGCCGGGGCTCGATGCCGGAGATGCCGAGGTGTCGGATCAGGCCCTCCGCGCGCAGGTCGGCGAGGGCACCGAAGTGCTCGGCGATCGAATCCTGCCCGGTGCGGCGGAGGTTGACGACGTCGAGGTGGTCGCGGCCGAGCTGGCGCAGGTTCTCCTCGACGTGGCCGCGCAGTTCGTCGGGGCGGGGGGCCGAGGTGCTCCACTCCCCCGAGTAGTCGCGGAACGGACCGACCTTGGTGACCACGACCAAGTCGTCGGCGTACGGCGACAGCGCGCTGTTGACGAGTTCGTTGGCGGAGCGCAGGGCGGAGAAGTAGAAGGCGGCCGTGTCGATGTGGTTCACACCGAGCTCGACCGCCTTGCGCAGAACGGCGATCGAGCGTTCCCGGTCGCTGGGCGTCCCGTGGTGGAAGGCGGCGCTGCCCGTCAACCGCATCGTGCCGAAGCCGATGCGGTTGACGGTGAGGTCGCCGAGTTTCCAGGTGCCCGCGGCGTCCGCGGCGATCGTTTCGGAGGTCATCGGCGGAGTCTGGCATACGGGCGGTACACCGCCGTATGCGCTTTACGAACTCCTGTACGGCACCTCAGCAGTACAGATTGCCGCCCGGCGACACCCCGAGGATCTGGGTGAACTGCTGGTACTTGGTCACCCGGCTCTGCACCTGCGCCGGGTTCTTGCCGTCGCACTCCAGGGAACCGTTGATGCTGCGGATCGTCTGGCCGAAGCCGGCGCTGTTGACCATGGCGTTGTGCGGGGTCATGGTGCCGGGGCCGCGCTGGGTGTTCCAGTACCACAGGGCCGTCTTCCAGGCGACGGCCGCGTCGTTCTGCACCAGCCAGGGGTTGCCCAGCAGGTCTATGCCCAGGGCGTCGCCCGCGGCCTTGTAGTTGAAGTTCCAGCTGAGCTGGATCGGGCCGCGCCCGTAGTAGGCGGCCTGCCCGGCCGGACACCCGTAGGGCTGGCTCCAGTCGCAGTAGTGCGGGTAGTTGGCGGTGTTCTGCTCGACCACGTGCACCAACCCGCCCGTCTCGTGGCTGACGTTGGCGAGGAAGGCGGCCGCCTCCTGCTTCTTCACCGTGTCACTGCCGGTGTTGGAGAAGCCGGGATAGGCGCTGAGGGCGGCGGTCAGGCCCCGGTAGGTGTAGAACGGGTTCCGGCTCGGGAACATCTGGTTGAACTGGGCCTCGCTCACCACGAAGGTGGCGACGGAGCCGCTGTCGCAGGCGTACGGCTCCCAGTACCAGGTGCTGATGGTCGGGTCGTAGCCCGGGTTGTCGTGTTCGGCGATGTAGGCCTTGCCGTCGGTGTACCGCACGACGTTGCCGGTGACGTACGACTTTCCCGCCACCCAGCTCGGATAGCTCGAGCAGGCGGCGGCGGACGCGGGCGAGGCCGGCAGCAGGACCGGCACGGCGCCGCCGAGGACGAGAGCGGCGACCACGGCGGAGATACGGCGTCTCGACACAGGATCAACTCCTTTGCGGAGCACGGCCGCACCCGGACAAGGGCAGGGCGGAGCCGGGCCTTGAGCGCACGTGCCGGTCGGCCCGGCACGGCGTGGGCGCGGCCGTGGTGGGGGGTGGTGGCAGCACACTCAACTCCTTTGGTCTGTACCAGTCAAGGGTGTAGACCAGTCAACTCACGTGGGCGCGGGGAATGGCGGGTCGGGACCTCGGTCGGAGAAGGTGAGGAGATGAGCGAGCAGCAGGTCGACGTGTGGGCCGCCGGCGATGCCTACGAGCGGTACATGGGCCGGTGGAGCCGGCTGGTCGCGGCCCGGTTCGTGTCCTGGCTCGGCTGCGAGGCCGGTCTGCGGTGGCTGGACGTGGGCTGCGGCTCGGGGGCGTTGACCCAGGCGGTGGCCGACCGCTGCCACCCCCGGACGCTGCTGGGGTTGGAGCCCTCCCCCGGGTTCGTGGCCACGGCCCGGGCTTCCGTCTCCGCACCGGCGCGCTTCGCCCGGGCGGACGCACAGTCGCTGCCGGTGCCCGACGCCGTGTTCGACGTGGCCGTCAGCGGGCTCGTCCTGAACTTCCTGCCCGATCCGGGCAGCGCGGTGGCCGAGGCGGCCCGGGCGGTGCGGCCGGGCGGGCTGGCCGCCGCGTATGTGTGGGACTACGCCGAAGGCATGGGGTTTCTGCGCCGCTTCTGGGATGCCGCGATCGCGGTGGATCCGTCGGCCGGGACGCTGGACGAGGGTGGCCGGTTCCCGCTGTGCGGCCCGGAGCCGCTGCGGGAGCTGTGGAGTGGGGCAGGGCTGGTGGAGACGGCCGTCGCCTCGATCGAGGTCCCGACCCGCTTCGCCGGGTTCGCCGACCTGTGGGAGCCGTTCCTGGCGGGCCAGGGCCCGGCTCCCGGTTACGTGGCAGCGCTGTCACCGGACATGCGCGCCCGGCTGCGGGAGACCCTGCGGGAGGCGGTGCCGACCGGCCCGGACGGAACGATCGAGCTCGAGGCCCGCGCCTGGGCGGTCCGCGGTCGCAGGCCCGCCGCCGGCCCGGAAACAGCCGGCCCGGACCTTCACCTACGCACGGGCCCGGAACCTTCACCTGCGTAGGTGATGCGTGACAGGCGGCGATCAGCGGGCAGACTCCGCCGACGCCCCGTCGAGCGTGTCGACGAGCCGCTCCAGCAGGCCGCGCAGCAGTTCGTCGTCGCCGTCGTTCATGACCGGCCAGCGCTCGCGGACCTCGCGGCTGATGCGCCGCCAGTAGCTCTGGCCGCGCGGGGTGAGGTGGGCGAGGATGCGACGGCGGTCCAGGGGGTCCACCCGCCGGTAGACGAGGTTCTGGTCGACGAGGTGGTCGACCAGCTTGGTGAGCGTCGGCGGCGGCAGGAACACCGCTTCGGCCACCGCCGTCATGTAGTGGCCCTCGCCGTCGGCGAGCAGGGCCAGCACCCGCCAGGAATCGAGCGAGCAGCCGTCCTCGTCGAGGACGGTCTGAAGCCTCCGCGCGGCCAGTCGTTCGGCCCGCGTCAACAGCTGCATCAGATCCTGGGGCTGGCGCGGAGGTGGGGTGGGCATCCTTCTCCTCGGTCCCGGGGTCCCGTCATCGTACAAGTGCCGCTCCCCCAAAGGGCCGCGCGCTTCCCTCGCTTCTCTCCGCCCCCTCGCCCCCCACCGACCCCAGAGACCCTCACCGACCGGTCCACGAGACGGGCTGGAGTTCACCGGGCCGACCCGGAATCATGACCGCATGCTCGAGCTCGATCCCCACCCGCTCGACTGGTTCACAGTCGACGACTCAGCGATCAGCGTGGCACTGGTGTTCCCGATGCAGGGAGCGGCGGGGATCTTCGGGCCGGCCTGTGAACTGTGCGCGCGGCTGGCCGCGGAGGAGATCAACCACGCGGGCGGGGTGCTCGGCAAGGAACTGCGGCTGCTGCCGGTCGACGGCGGCGCCGAGCCGCGGGAGATCGCCGACCGGGTCGAGGCCCTGGTGGAGCTCGGCGTCGTCCAGGGCGTCACCGGCTGGCACATCTCCTCGGTACGCCAGGCGCTGGCCCCGCGGATCGCGCACCGTGTGCCGTACGTCTACACCGCGCTGTACGAGGGCGGCGAGCACACCACGGGCGTCTTCCTGACCAGCGAGACACCCGACGACCAACTCCGCCCCGCGATGCGCCTGTTGGCGGGTGAGCGCAGGGTGCGGCGCTGGTTCGTGGTCGGCAACGACTATGTGTGGCCGCGTCGCACCGCGCGGGCCGCCCGCGCCTACGCGCGGGAGTCCGGTGGCGATATCTGCGGGCAGGCCTATCTCCCGCTGGGCACCCATGAGTTCGACGCGGTGCTGCGCCGCATCGAGGAGTCTCGGGCGGATGCCGTCCTGATGCTCCTGGTGGGCAGTGACGCGGTGCGCTTCAACCGAGCGTTCGCCGCCGCCGGGCTCGACCAGTGCTGTCCGAGGCTGAGCACGCTCATGGACGAGAACATGCTGATGGCCAGCGGCCCCACGGCCACGGCGGACCTCTACAGCACCGCCGGGTTCTTCGCCTCGCTGGCGAACCAGGACACCCTCGACTTCCACGGCCAGTACGCCGGGCGGTTCGGCGTCGAGGCGCCGGCCGCGGGCAGCCTCGGCGAATCCTGTTACGAGGGCGTGCTGTTGCTCGCCGCGCTCATCGCCCGCGCCCGGACGCTGGACGTGGCGGCGATCGGCGCGGCGGCCGACTCCGTGTCCTACGAGGGACCGCGGGGACTGCTGCGGCTGCGGGGCAGCCATGTGCGACAGCGGATCTACCTCGCCCGGGCGGACGGCGTGGACTTCGACGTCCTCACCCAGCTCGACCTCGACCCCGCCCGCCCTTGACATGTACCTATCCCACCGAGATACTTCACGCAGGAAGTAATTAGAATGCCTCGGGCGACGTGTGAATTCCGGTGAGGAATGCGGCCCGAGGTTTTTTTGTGTCCCGTTCCGTTTCCTGCGGAGAGCCGGAAGATACAGCCGGGTAAGTCACGTGAAACGCAACGGCAACAGGCTGACTTGAGGCTGTGGACCGCACTTCAGGGAACCAGCCGGTACGCCACCAGGGGAAAGCTGGACACTCGCGTCACCACCGCGACTGAAGGGCTGCTGATTCCTTCCCTTTCAGTTGTCCTCCCCGGGACAAGGAGGTTCTTTTGTCCAGCGTTCCCAGCATTCACCGGCGTCGGCTTCTGGCCGGTACCGCGGCGCTCGCCGCCGTCGTGGCACTCTCCGCGTGCGGCGCGAAGACCGACGCGGCAGGCTCGTCCGACAAGGCCGCGAAGATCGACACCAGCGGCGACACGGTCAAGGTCGGCCTGCTCAACTCGCTCTCCGGCACCATGGCGATCAGCGAGGTGACCGTACGCAATTCGCTCCAGCTCGCCATCGCGGAGATCAACGCCAAGGGCGGTGTCCTCGGCAAGAAGATCAAGCCGATCAGCGAGGACGGCGCCTCCGACTGGCCGACGTTCGCGGAGAAGGCCACCAAGCTGATCAAGGAGGACGGCGTCGCGGCCACCTTCGGCTGCTGGACCTCCGCCAGTCGCAAGGCCGTCAAGCCGGTGTTCGAGAAGAACAAGTCGCTGCTCTTCTACCCCGTGCAGTACGAGGGCCTGGAGCAGTCGCCGTACATCTTCTACACGGGCGCCACGACGAACCAGCAGATCATCCCCGCCCTCGACTACCTCAAGAGCCAGGGCAAGAAGAAGCTCTACCTGGTCGGCAGCGACTACGTCTTCCCGCGGACCGCCAACAAGGAGATCACGGCGTACGCGAAGGCCAACGGCATGACGATCCTCGGCGAGGACTACGCGCCGCTGGGCTCCACGGAGTTCAGCACGATCGCCAACAAGGTGAAGGCGTCGAAGGCGGACGCCGTCTTCAACACCCTCAACGGCGACTCGAACGTGGCCTTCTTCAAGGAGTACAAGTCCGCCGGCCTGAGCGCCGCGACCATGCCGGTCGTCTCCGTGTCGATCGCCGAGGAAGAGGTCAAGTCGATCGGAACGCAGTACCTGGAAGGGCAGTTGACGGCCTGGAACTACTACCAGACCACCCCGGGCGCCGCCAACACCACGTTCGTGAAGGCGTACAAGGCCAAGTACGGCGCGGACAAGCCGACCAGTGACCCGATGGAGGCCGCGTACACCTCGGTCTACCTGTGGAAGGCGATGGTCGAGAAGGCGAAGTCCTTCGACCCGGAGAAGGTGAAGGCCGCCTCCGACGGCATCACCTTCGACGCGCCCGAGGGCCTGGTCACCGTGGACGGTGCCTCGCAGCACATCTACAAGACCGCCCGGATCGGCAAGGTCGGCAGCGACGGTCTGATCGAGCAGGTGTGGGACTCCGGAAAGCCCATCAAGCCGGACCCGTTCCTCAAGGGCTACCCCTGGGCCGCCGGCCTGTCCTGACCGCTCGTCACGCGGGGGCTCCGCACGCCGGGGCCCCCGCACCCGCCCGCACCCTCCCGGGAGCCGCCGAATGACCGTGATCCTCGGTCAGACCTTCACCGGCATCAGCATCGGTGCCGTCCTGCTGCTCATCGCGCTCGGCCTCTCGCTCACCTTCGGCCAGATGAACGTCATCAACATGGCCCACGGCGAGTTCATCATGGCCGGCGCCTACACCACGTACGTCCTTCAGAAGTCCATTTCCAGCGCGGGAATTTCACTTCTTCTCGCGCTGCCCATCGCCTTTCTCGTCTCCGGCGCCCTGGGCGCGCTGCTCGAATGGCTCTTGATACGACGCCTGTATCTGCGGCCGCTTGACACGCTTCTCGTCACCTGGGGCGTCTCGTTGATGCTCCAGCAACTCGCCCGGGACATTTTCGGTGCGCCGAATGTGCAGACCCGGGCGCCCGACTGGCTCACCGGTAACATCACGGTGATCGGCGGCGACGATCCGCTCACCTTCGCCAACAGCCGGCTGTTCATCCTGAGTCTGGCCGTCGCGGCGGTGGTCGCGCTGTCGCTGACGCTGCGACTGACGCCGCTGGGCCGCCGGGTGCGGGCCGTGGTGCAGAACCGGGACCTCGCCGAGGTGTCGGGCATCTCCACGAGCCGGGTCGACCGCACCGCGTTCTTCCTCGGGTCCGGGCTCGCGGGCGTCGCCGGGGTGGCACTGACGCTGGTCGGTCCGATCGGGCCGACGATGGGCACCAACATCATCATCGACGCCTTCCTGGTGATCGTGGTCGGCGGCATCGGGCAGCTCAAGGGCACGGTCATCGTCGCCTTCGTGCTGGGCGCGCTCCAGTCGGTCCTCGAGTACTCCACCACTGTGAGTGTCGCCAAGGTCCTGGTGCTCGTCGCCATCGTCGCGTTCCTCCAGTGGCGGCCCCAGGGGCTGTACACGCTGCGCACGAGGAGTCTCGTATGAACCTGCTGAAAGGCCGTTCGGCGCGGGCCGCGGCAGGCTTCGCGGCTGCCGCCGTCGTGCTGTTCGCCGTCGCCCCGCTCATGCTGTCCGACTTCCGGCTCGGGCTGCTCGCCAAGTACCTGTGCACCGCGATGGTCGCCGTCGGCATCTGCCTGGCCTGGGGCCGCGGTGGACTCCTGACGCTCGGCCAGGGTGTGTTCTTCGGGCTCGGCGGTTACGCCATGGCGATGCACCTGAAGATCGCCGACGCCGGGCCCGGCAACCTCCCCGACTTCATGCAGCTGTACGGCACCGCCACCGAACTGCCCTGGTGGTGGCAGCCGTTCGCGAACCCGCTGTTCGCGATCGCCGCGACCGTGCTGCTGCCGATGACGGTCGCCGCGCTGCTCGGCCTGTTCATCTTCCGGCGCCGGGTCAAGGGCGCCTACTTCGCGATCCTCAGCCAGGCACTCGCCGCCGCGTTCGCGATCTGGCTGATCGGCCAGCAGGCCACGACCGGCGGCACCAACGGACTCACCGACATCCAGGGCTTCTTCGGCTACTCCCTCGACGACCCGGTCAACCAGCGGATGGTGTACTTCGTCATCGCCGCCGTCCTGCTGCTCCTGATCGCCCTGGCGCGTCAGCTGATCCAGAGCCGATACGGCGAACTCCTGGTCGCCGTACGGGACTCGGAGGAGCGGGTGCGCTTCCTCGGCTACGACCCGGCCAACGTCAAGCTGGTCGCGTACGTCGTCGCCGCGGGCATGGCGGGCCTCGCGGGCGCCCTGTTCGTGCCGGCGGTCGGCATCATCTCGCCCGCGCTGATCGGCATCGTGCCGTCCATCGAGTTCGTCATCGGCGCCGCCGTGGGCGGCCGGGCGAGCCTGGCCGGCGCGGTGCTCGGCGCGGTCGCCGTCGCCTGGGCCAAGACGGCCCTGTCGGAGGAGTTCCCGGCGGCCTGGACGTACTTCCAGGGTCTGTTGTTCATCGTCGCCCTGGCGTTCCTGCCCGGCGGTCTGGCCTCGCTGGCGGTGTACGTCCGGAGGCGCAGGGCCCCGAAGGCGCCCGAGCAGAAGGCGCCCGTCGTACCGGTGGGAGAAGCGGCATGAGTGAGCTCTCGGGTCTCGAGATACGGCAACTGCGGGTGTCCTTCGACGGGTTCACCGCCGTCGACGGGGTGGACCTCGACGTCCGCCCGGGCGATCTGCGCTTCCTCATCGGGCCGAACGGCGCGGGCAAGACCACCCTGGTCGACGCGGTCACCGGGCTGGTGCGGGCGACGGGCTCGGTGCGCTTCGGCGAGGAGGAGCTGCTCGGGCGGAGCGTGCACAGGATCGCCCGGTCCGGGATCGGCCGTACCTTCCAGACGGCCACCGTCTTCGAGGAGTTGACGGTCCTTCAGAACCTGGACATCGCGGCGGGCGCGGGCCGGAGCATGTGGACCATGCTGCGGCGTCGCAAGGACGTCCCGGAACCGGTCGCCGACGCGCTGGAGACGGTCGGGCTCACCGAACTCGCCGACTCCCTCGCCGGGACGCTCGCGCACGGTCAGAAGCAGTGGCTGGAGATCGGCATGCTGCTCGTGCAGGACGTACGGCTGCTGCTGCTCGACGAGCCGGTCGCCGGCATGAGCCATGACGAGCGCCAGGCGACCGGCGAGCTGCTCCAGCGGATCAGCGAGGAGCGGACCGTGGTGGTCATCGAGCACGACATGGACTTCATGCGGTCCTTCGCGCGCAGCGTCAGCGTGCTGCACGCGGGCAAGGTGCTCAGCGAGGGCACGGTGGCCGAGGTCCAGGCCGATCCGAAGGTGCAGGAGGTGTACCTCGGGCACGCGGCCAACGCGGCGGCCGCCGAGGACGCCTCGGACACCGCGGTCGTACAGGAGGCGTGATGCTGCAGATCGAAGACGTCCGGGTCGGCTACCACCGCAGCAGCGTCCTGCACGGGGTCACCGTCGAGGTGCCGAAGGACGGCGTGTCCGCGGTGCTCGGGCACAACGGCGCCGGCAAGAGCACGCTGCTGCGCGCCGCCGTCGGACTGCTCACGCCGAGCAGCGGCACGGTCCGCCTCGACGGCGAGGACATCACCCGGCGCAAGCCGCACGAGCGGGTGGCGCGCGGAATGGCGTACGTCCCGCAGGGCCAGCAGGCGTTCCCGCACCTGACCACCGCGGAGAACCTCCAGCTCGTCGCGGACGGCCGCAAGCGCGGCAAGGCGGCGATCGGCGAGGCACTGGACCTGTTCCCGGCGCTGCGGACCCTGTCCCACCGCCGGGCGGGCCTGCTCTCCGGCGGGCAGCGGCAGCAACTCGCCATCGCCCGGGCCCTGGTGACGGAGCCTCGGATCCTGCTCCTGGACGAGCCGACCGAGGGCATCCAGCCGACGGTGGTCGCCGAGATCGAGGAGACGATCCTGGCCCTGGCCGCCCGCGGCGGGCTCTCGGTGCTCCTGGTCGAGCAGCACGTGGGCTTCGCGATGCGGGCGGCGCAGCGGTACTACGTCCTGGAGGCCGGCCGGGTCACCTCCTCCGGCGAGGGCGGCCAGGATGCCGAGCGGTCCGTTCGTGAGGCGCTGAGCGTGTGATGCGGCGGCGGTGTCGTGTGGCGGCGGGCCGCCGGACTCAGGCCGGGTCGAGGGTCCGCCGGACGCGTTCGAGGTAGGCGCGTTCGGCCGGGTTCTCGCTCAGTGCGACGGCGGCCGTGTACGCGGCGGCGGCCTCGGCGACCCGGCCGAGGCGCCGCAGCAGGTCGGCCCGTACGGCGTGGAAGACGTGGTAGCGCTCCAGGTCGAGCACGTCCACCAGGTCCAGTGCCGGCCCCGGCCCCGCCACCTCGGCGACCGCGACCGCCCGGTTCAGCGCCACCACGGGACCGGGCGCCACCGCCATGAGCTGGTCGTACAGCTGGAGAATCTGCCCCCAGTCGGTGGCGTCGGCGGTCGGCGCGTCACTGTGGACGGCCTGGATGGCGGCCTGGATCTGGTACGGCCCCGGCCGGTTCCGGCGCAGACAGCGGCGCACGAGCGACTGCCCCTCGGCGATCAGGTCACGGTCCCAGCGCCCACGGTCCTGCTCGGGCAACGGCACGAGCACCCCGTCGCCGTCCTGCCGCGCCGGCCGCCGGGACTCGACGAGGAGCATCAGCGCGAGCAGTCCGATGGCCTCGGGCTCGTCCGGCATGAGGTCACCCAGGAGGCGTCCGAGGCGTACGGCTTCCGCGCACAGCTCGGCCGAGCCGTCGTACCCCTCGTTGAAGATCAGGTAGACGACGGCGAGGACCCCCTGGAGCCGGTCCGGGAGATCCGCGTCCCGGGGCACGCGGTACGGGATCCGCGCGTCGCGGATCTTCGCCTTGGCCCGCACCAGCCGCTGGGCCATCGTCGGCTCGGGCACCAGGAAGGCGCGGGCGATGCGTGCCGTGCTGAGCCCGCCGAGGAGGCGCAGGGTGAGGGCGACCTGTGCCTGCGGTGCGAGGGCGGGGTGGCAGCAGGTGAAGATGAGCCGGAGCCGGTCGTCGCGCACGGGTCCCTCCTCGGGCGGCGCGTCCCAGGTGTGCAGCAGGGCGGCCTCGGCGTGGCGCGCGTCGCGCCCGGCCTCGCGGCGCAGCCGGTCGATCGCGCGGTTGCGTGCGGTGGTGATGATCCATCCGGCCGGGCTCGGCGGCACGCCCGTCTCCGGCCAGCGCTGCACGGCGGTGGTGAAGGCGTCCTGCACCGCTTCCTCGGCGAGGTCGATGTCGCCGAGGAAGCGGACGAGGACGGAGACCGCGCGCCCGTATTCGGCGCGGAAGACGGCCTCGATGTCGACTGTCACTGATCCGCTTCCCCCATGAAGGGGCGCACCTCGATCGTCAGCGTCGTCGCCAGCGCCAGCCTGCGGCCCCATGCGAGGGCCGCGTCCAGGTCCGGCGCCTTGATCAGGGAGATCCCGCCGAGCATCTCCTTGCCTTCGGCGTACGGCCCGTCGGTGACCAGGACGTCGCCCTCGCGCGGCCGCAGCACGGTGGCGGACTCGGGGCCGTGCAGTCCCCCGGCGAACACCCAGGCGCCCGCCTCCCGCAGCTCCCGGTTGAGGGCGTCGAGGTTCTTCTCGATGCCGGCCAGGACCTCCGGGCCGGGCGGCTCCCCCACCGGCTGCATCACGCTGAGCAGGTAGTACTTCATGACGGCCTCCTTGACGCTGCGCTGCGTGCCTTGCCTTCTCACCTCCTACACGAACGGCAGACCCCCGGATCGACACCGCGCACGACCACACCGGGAGAATTTCCTCCATGACCATCGCCCCGCACCCGCACCCTCTCGTCGTCAGCGCCCGCCGGCTCGCCGACGACCTGCTCGCACCGCACGCCGAACGGGTCGACCAGGAGGGCGTGCCCGCCACCCACCTCGAGGCGATCCGGCGATCGGGCCTGCTGGGGCTGAACGCGCCCGAGGAGCACGGCGGTGCGGCGGCGTCCGTTCCGGTGGCCAGGGAGGTCGCGGAGATCCTGGCCGGGGCGTGCTGCTCGACCTGGTTCGTGCAGACCCAGCACCACACGCCCGTGATCACCCTGTCCAAGAGCGAAGGCCCGGTGCGGGACCGTCTGCTGGGCCCGCTGGCCCGCGGCGAACTGCTGTCCGGCGTGGCCTACGCCCATCTACGGGCGTACCCCCGGACCCCGGTACGGGTCACCCGGGAGCGGGGCGGCCTGCGCTTCGACGGCACCGTGCCCTGGTATACCGGCTGGGGCCTCAACGACGTCATGCTCCTGGCCGGGGTGACGGACACCGACGAGGCCCTCTTCGCCTTCACCGAGGCACGCGAGCAGCCGGGCCTGCGCGCATCCCCACCCATGCGCCTCGCCGCGCTCACCGCCGCACGCACGGTGTCGCTGGAACTGGACGGCCTGTGGCTGCCCGAGGAGGCCGTGGTCGTCCGGCAACCGTACGAGCGGTGGGCCGCGGCGGACCGTACGAAAACGGCGAACACGCCCCCGGCGGTCTTCGGAGTCACGGAGACGGCACTCGCCCTGCTGGACGACACCACGGCCGAACCCCTGCGCGCCCGCCTCACCGACCTCCGCGCTCGCGCCTACGCCCTGGCCGACCATCCGGCACCGGAGGAGCACAGGGAGGAACGCCTGACCCTGCGCACGCAGGCGTACGAGCTGATGCGCGCGGCCACCACGGCGGCGGTGGTGGCCGGCGGCGGCAGGTCCCTGGTCCTCACCAGCAAGGCCCAACGCCTGGCCCGAGAGGCCCTGTTCCTCTTGGTTCAGGGCCAAACGACAGAATCACGCACGGCACACCTGAAAGCGCTGGCTGGCTAGACCGACCAGGGGCGCGGGGCTGTGACATATGCGGCTCCGCCGCGTGGGCGCGAGCAACCCCCACCGACCCGCAGCCGCCACACGACCGAACGCACCCCCCTCAACTCGCGAACGGCACCTGTGCCGACGGCACGCTCCGATCACCGTACGGATGCCGCCACACCCCCTCCGCGGCAAGCCTCGGCAGCACCCCCTCCCCGAACCAGTACGCCTCCTCCAGATGCGGATACCCGGAGAAGATGAACTCCTCGATCCCCAGCGCGTGATACTCCTTGATCCGCTCGGCGACCTCCTCATGGCTACCGACCAGCGCCGTCCCCGCACCCCCGCGCACCAGCCCGATGCCGGCCCAGAGGTTGGGGTGGATCTCCAGCCCGTCCCGGCGGCCCCCGCCGCCGTGCAGCGCCAGCATCCGCTGCTGCCCCTCGGACTCGCTGCGGGCCAGCCCCGCCTGTACGGACTGCACGGTCTGCGCGTCGAATCCCGCCAGCAGCCGGTTCGCCTCCGCCCAGGCCTGCTCGGAGGTGTCGCGGGTGATCACGTGCAGCCGGATGCCGAAGCGCACCGTACGCCCCTGCTCCGCCGCCAGGCCTCGAACCCAGGCGATCTTCTCGGCGACCTGCGCGGGCGGCTCCCCCCACGTGAGGTACACGTCGGCATGCCGGGCGGCGACCTCACCGGCGACCGGCGAGGATCCGCCGAAGTACACCTCGGGCACCGGATCCGGCAGGCGTGCCAGCTTCGCGTCCTCGACCTGGAGGTGCTCGCCGTGCAGATCGACGGTCTTGCCCTCCCACAACCCCCGTACGATTTCGAGGAATTCAGCGGTACGGCGATACCGCGCGTCCTTGTCGAGGAAGTCGCCGTAGGCCCGCTGCTCGTGGCTCTCGCCGCCGGTGACGACGTTGAGCAGGAGCCGTCCGCCGGTCTGCCGCTGGAAGGTGGAGGCCATTTGCGCGGCGAGCGTCGGCGAGACGAAGCCGGGCCGGAAGGCGACCAGGAATTTCAGGCGTTCGCTCTGCTGGGCGACCATCGCGGTGGTCAGCCACGCGTCCTCGCACCAGGCGCCGGTCGGGGTGAGCGCACCCGCGAAGCCCAGGTTCTCGGCGGCGCGGGCGATCTGGCTCAGGTAGGCGACCGTCGGGGGCCGGTCCCGCCCGGAGGCGGTGGCCGGGGTGCCGTGGCCGCCGCCGACGACATGGCGGCTGTCGCCGTTGGTGGGGAGGAACCAGTGGAAGGTGAGGGACACGTGGGGTCTCCGTTCCGGAAGATGTTCTAAAGGAGGCCGTGGCGCGGCGGCCGCGTGCCGTTCAGCACGTACCGGCCGATGTGCTGGACCTTCCAGCGGGCGGGGTCGTGCAGGGTGTGGGTGCGGGCGTCGCGCCAATGCCGGTGCAGGTTGAGGGAGTCGAGGGCGGCACGGGTGCCGGACACCTCGAACACGGCGCTCCCGGCCTCCACGGCGGTCTGCGCGGCGTGCACCTTGGCCGCGGCGACCGCGATGGACGCCTCGGCCGCCGTGTCGTCGGTGAGGTCCGCGCGGGCCGCGTCGACGGCGCGGGCGGCCTCCCGGAGGAGCGCCTCCGACGCCCGTACCTGGATGGCGAGTTCACCGAACCGCTGGATCAGCAGCGGGTCCTCGGCGGCCGTCTCGACTCCGCTCTCGAACCAGGGGCGACTCTTGGTGCGGACGAACTCGGCGGCCTCGGCCAGCGCTCCCCCCGCGATGCCCGCGTCGACGGCCGCGTGCAGCAACTGGGCGACCGCTCCGTGGAGTTGGGGTCCCTGAAAGGTGAGGTGGTGCGGGAGGACCCGGTCGGCCGCTACCGGCACCGCCTCCAGGCGTACGGTGCCGCTGGCGGTCGTACGCTGACCCATGCCGTCCCAGTCGTCGATCACCGTGAGTCCCGGTGCGCCTCTGGGCACGTACGCCACGTGCAGGTTGTCGTCCTCGGCGCGGGCGAGCACCGGGATCCAGTCGGCGAAGAGGGCGCCGGTGGAGTAGTGCTTGACTCCGGTCAGCGTGAAGGAGCCGTCGGGGCGGGACTCCAGGCGGGTGCGGATGTCCTGGACGTGTCTCGTGCCCGCCTCCGACTGGGCGTTGCCGAACCGGCGCCCGGAGAGGACCTCGCCGAAGAAGAACTCCCGCTGCTCCGGTGTTCCCTGACGGCGGATCACATTGACGTACACGAAGTGGCTCTGCGGGATCTGGGCGAGGCTCGCGTCGGCCGATGCGAGCAGCCGGAAGATCTCCGCGAGGGTCTCCAGGCGTACGTCCGCTCCCCCGTGCCCGGCGGGCACGGTGACCGCGAGCAGCCCGGAGGCAGCGAGCCGGTCCAGCTCCGCGCGCGGCAGACGGCGTTCGGCGTCCCGATCCGAGGCGCCGGCGCGGAACTCGTCGGCAAGCGAGCGGGCCACGGTCAGGGCCTCGACGTCGTCGACGATGACTTTCGCGGTCATGTCCGTCAGCCCGCCGCGGCCAGCAGGGGCGTACGGCCGAGAGCCGTCGAGAACTGGTCGAGCACCTGGGTGAGGGCCTCGCTCGCGGTGGGGGCGACGGTGAGCGAGCCGTCGTCGTGGGCGGTGATGTCCTTGTCGAGGGTGAACCAGCCCTGCACGATGTGTCCCGCGCCCATGGAACTCAGCACCGGTCGCAGGGCGTAGTCGATGGCCAGCACATGGGCGGTCGAACCGCCCGTGGCCAGCGGGAGGACGGTCTTGCCTGCCAGGGCGTACTGCGGGAGCAGGTCGAGGAGCGCCTTGAGGACGCCGGAGTAGGCCGCCTTGTAGACGGGGGTGCCGATGACGAGGCCGTCGGCGCGCGCGAAGAGCTCGGTCGCCTCGACGATCGCGGGATGCCGGAAGTCGGCGCCGAGCAGGGCCTCGGCCGGGATGGTGCGCACGTCGAGCGGGATCACCTCGTGGCCCTGGGCCGCGAGGCGGCCGTCGAGGTGGCGCAGGAGCTTTGCCGTGCGGGAGGAGGCGGAGGGGCTGCCGGAGACGGACAGGACGGTGGCCATGGGCCCTCTTTCGGAGAGGAGGGGCGCCTCCGCTCGGGAGGCGCCCCCGGTGGTCAGGAGTACCAGGTGGGTTCGGGCAGTTCGCCTTCGAGGACCCAGCGGCCCACCTCGCGCCGCTTGTAGGCGACGGGGTCGTGGAGCGTGTGGGTGCGGACGTTGCGCCAGAAGCGGTCGAGGCCTTCCGCGGTGGCCGTGGAGCGGGCGCCGGTCACCTCGAAGACGCGGTTCGCGATCTCCAGGGAGACGTCGGTGGCGCGGGCCTTCACCGCGGCCACCCGCACTTCGAAGTCGCCGCGGGTCTGCTCGGTGACCGCGTCGGGGTCGTCGTGCAGCTTCTGGCCCTCGGCGGCCACGGCGTCGGCGAGCGCCTCGGCCGCCCAGAGCTTCGCGGTGAGGTCGCCGTAGGTGTCGATGACGTACGGCTCGTCGACCGCGCGCTCGTGCCCGCCGTGCAGCCAGGGCCGGGCCTTTTCGCGGGTGTAGATGGCGGCCGTCTCCAGCGCGCCGCCCGCGATGCCGAGGTAGAAGTTGACGAAGACCAGTTGGATGGTGGGGACGTTGAGGGTGTTGTAGGTGCGCGGCTGGAAGACCTTGTCGACGTATCCGGCGGCCGACGCCCACGGTGTGCGGACCCCGTCGATCGTGACGCTGCCGCTCTCGGTGAGGCGCTGGCCGATGTTGTCCCAGTCGTCGTGGAAGGTCAGGCCCTCGGAGTCGGACGGCACGATCGCGAAGACATGGCTGTCGGTGCCCTCCAGGATTCCTTCCAGGACGGTGACGTCGGAGACCTTGCTGCCGGTGGAGAAGGACTTGCGGCCGGTGAAGACCAGGTCGTCGCCGTCCTCGGTGACGATCACGTCCTTGTCGCGAGGGTTGACGGCCCCGCCGAAGAACCAGCGGTTCCGCGCGGCCTCCGCCTCGACGTGCTCCCACTGTTCGCGGGTGCCGACCAGGCGGGCCGCCCAGTTCCACAAATAGTGGTAGCCGAGGAGCTGGCCGATCGAGCCGTCGGCCTTGGCGACCTCGCGGACCACCCGGTAGGCGGTCGGCCAGTCCTGGCCCGCGCCGCCGTGCTCCGTGGGGCCGAGCAGGGTGACCAGGCCGGAGTCCTTGAGGAGCTGGACCTCGGCGTACGGGGTGGCGCCGGCGCGGTCGCGGGCGGCGGCGTCGGTGGCGAGGACGGCGGCGACCTCGGCGGCGCGGGCGATCCAGTCCTCGGCGGTCTGCGGGGCGGGGCTCTTGTGCCAGTCCGTGGGCGTGACGGTGCTCATGCTGGGGTGACCTCTTTCGCCGTGCGGTGCGGAAGGCTGTGGGGGTGGTCAGGCGTGGGCGTGGACGGACTCGGGCTCGCTGTCCGGGAGTTGGGCCTCCAGCTCGCGGACGAGGGGCAGTACGCGGCGGCCGAAGTACTCGACCTCCTCGTGGTAGTGCAGGAAGCCCAGGAGCAAGAGGTCGACGCCGAGCTTCTTGTAGGCGACGATGCGCTCGGCGATCTGCTCCGGAGTGCCGATGAGGCCCGTACGGAAACCGTCGTTGTACTGGACCAGGTCCTCGAAGGCGGAGTCCTGCCACATGCCCTTGCCGTCGGCGGCGGACTGCCCCGCCTGCTTCACGGCGGCACCGAAGCCCTCGACCGCCTCGGTGTCGGCCTGCGCGACGATCTCCCGCAGGGTCTCGCGGGCCTCGGCCTCGGTGTCGCGGGCGATGAGGAAGCCGTTGAGCCCGAACTTGGGTGCGCTGCGGCCGACTTCGGCGGCGGACTTGCGGACGTCCTCGATCTGTTCGACGACTCCGTCGAAGTCCTTGCCGTTGGAGAAGTACCAGTCGGAGACGCGGCCGGCCATGGCGCGGGCGGCGGTGGAGTTGCCGCCCTGGAAGATCTCCGGGTGCGGGCGCTCGGCGGTGTTGAGCGGTTTGGGCTTGAGGGAGAAGTCCCGCAACCGGTAGAAGTCACCGGCTAGTTCGGTGTGGTCCTCGGTCCAGATCTGGCGCAGGGCCTGGATGAACTCCTCGGAGCGGCGGTAGCGCTCGTCGTGCTCCAGCCAGGGCTCGCCGAGGGCGGTGAACTCGCCCTTGAACCAGCCGGAGACGACGTTGACGGCGAAGCGGCCCTTCGACAGGTGGTCGGCGGTGGCGCCGAGCTTGGCCAGGACGCCGGGATGCCACAGGCCGGGGTGGACGGCGGCGATGACCTTCAGGCGCTCGGTGGCGAGCAGCAGGGCGAGGCTGAAGCTGGTCGACTCGTGCTGGTACTCGGCGCCGTAGCTGGCCATGTAGCGGACCTGGCTGAGGGCGTAGTCGAAGCCGTTGTTCTCGGCGAGGACGGCGAGTTCGCGGTTGTAGTCGTATCCCCAGTCGGTGCGCTGCTCGATCTTGCTGGTGACGAGGCCGCCGCTGACATTGGGGACCCAGTAGGCGAATTGGAGGGGTGCTGCGGGCATGCGGAACTCCTGTTGCGGAATGCGGGTCCCGCCGAATTCCAAAGGGCATGCGTGCATGCTGAATTCAGGCGGTGAGGTGAAAACGCGGCACACGGCTGTCCGGCGACAGGTGCCGGTGCGGCGTGGGAAGGGGACGGCGGCGGATCGGAGGGATCAGGCCGCGCAGCAACAGGAGGCGCTGGAGACGCGCGCGAGGTCGACGTGGCGTCGCCGCGTGAGGTCCAGTCGCATCTTCATGCCATCGATGGTTGCAGTCGGCCGCGACGGCCGTCAAGGAAAACCCGACCGGTCTCGTATCGCGGACCATTGAATTTCACGAACGTGTGACAGGGAAACCCTTGAACGTCCCGTGAAATCAACCGCATTCTGCTGGGGTGCGGACCGAACAGCTGGAATACATAGCGGCGGTGACACGGCTCGGTTCCCTGCGCCGCGCGGCGGACGAACTGCGCCTGTCACAGCCCGCGTTGAGCGAGACCGTCAGAAACCTGGAGCGGGAGCTGGGAGTCGACCTCCTGGAGCGCAAGCGGTCCGGGGCGACGATGAGCACGGAAGGCCGGGAGCTGTTGCCGTACATCGTCCACGTGCTGGAGGCGGTGGACCGGCTGCGGGTGGCGGCCGGCGAGCAGCACCGCATCAGCCGTATGGTGCGCGTCGGCACGGTGAACGCGGCGACCGTGCCGTTGCTCGTCCCGGTGGTACGGGACTTTCGCGCGGCGCATCCGGTCACCCAGGTCGAGGTGGTCGGCGCGCAGCAGACGGAGATCCAACGGGCGCTGTC
This sequence comes from Streptomyces sp. NBC_01352, assembly GCF_036237295.1. Classification (NCBI taxonomy): domain Bacteria; kingdom Bacillati; phylum Actinomycetota; class Actinomycetes; order Kitasatosporales; family Streptomycetaceae; genus Streptomyces; species Streptomyces sp. NBC_01352. Next base: position 10,278,709 of record NZ_CP108354.1, on the reverse strand, counting down.
CGAAGGCGGCTTCGACCTCGGGCTGGTCAACCACCTGGACGGCGACGACGTGCCCGCCGGCATCGAATCCACCCAGTTGCTGTGCGGGCGGCCGGTGGTGTGCGTACGCCCCGACAGCCCGCTCGCGTCCCGGCCCTCGGTGACGGTGGACGAGCTGCTCGCCGAACCCCTGATCGCGATGCGCTCCGGATACGTCATGCACCGCTTTGTCCACCGGCTCCTGGGCGGCCGCGCCCCTTCCTTCTCGTACTCCACCGACGGCGCCGAGATGGGCAAGCTGATGGTCGCCGAGGGGCTCGGCGCGACGGTGCTGCCGGACTTCAGCGTGGTCGGGGACCAGCTGGAGCGGCTCGGCACGATCACCTACCGGCCGATCGAGGGCGACGCCACCCGGGTCCTGCTGATGCTCCAGCGCCGCAAGGCCGAGTCGGTGCCCCGGGCGGCGCAGGACCTGTACGAGGTGTTCCTGCGGAGGGCGCGGGAGCTGGGCGGCACGCTGCCCGAGGGTCTCAGTCCTCGTCCCGCCCCGGGACGATCACCAGGAACGCGTCCGACTTGAGGTCCATGACGACCGTCGCGGGTTCACCCGCGGCACGCCGCGCTGCCGCGTACTCCTCCGCAGGCCATGATCCGCGTGGAGATCCCGCGGGAAACCGCTCCAACACCTTCGCGCCCATAAAGGCATCCACCTCCAGCATCGACCGTCGGCACCGAACGCCGACGTCCGTCACCATGCGTCTGCCCCCGATCGAGCCGGGCATGTACCTTTCAGGGCTGGTCAGGCGCGAGAGGCCCACCGGACCGCCCCAGCCGTCCCGCCGGGCCCCCTGACCACTACACATAAGGACGAAATAAGCGCAGAATGAACCTACGCGGCGCTCTACCGCATACCGCACCACACGCGGTCAGGCCTGCAAGTCAAAGGAGACGAGTCATGGCCAACGTCTCGCACACCAGAGGGGACATCACCACCCACCCTGATGCTCCGGAAATGCGGGATCGCTACGCCCGCATGCTCGGCGGTCGCGACGTGGCACTCGTGGACGGACCGGTGTTCCTGCTCGGTCTGTACTGTGCCGTGTCCCCGTGGATACTCCACTACACGACGAGCCAGCCCGACCTCGTGACCCACAACCTGGTCGTGGGGATAGCGATCGGCCTGCTGGCCCTCGGATTCACCAGGGCTCCGGAGCGCATGTACGGCCTGAGCTGGGCCATGTGCGCCATGGGCGTGTGGATGATCGTCTCGCCGTGGATCGTCGGCGAGAGCCCGGACGCCGGGGTCATCTGGAACAACATCATCATCGGTGCCCTCGCTCTGGTCCTGGGGCTGATGTGCATCGGTACGGCGGCGAGGAGCGCTCCGAAGGCGTAGGAGGCCGCAAGGAGGGACAGGCAGACACACCGGCCGGTCCGCACCCGCGCGGACCGGCCCTCTCGCACCCGGTCAGGAGGCGGGGACCTGCCACGGCTCCTGCGGCAGCGGACTGCCGGTCTCCAGCAGGGACTTGAGGTTGGACAGCACCGCCGGCCAGCCGGTGGCGACGTCGGCGCGCTCGCCCTCGTCGTTGAGGTCCTCGTGGGTCACGGTGAGGCGCACGATGTCGGCGTGCGGCCGGATGTCGAAGGTGACCCGGGAATGCCGCTCCGGCTGGTCCTCCTCGTCGGGCGACGCCCAGGTGGTGACGAGGCGCGTCGGGCGCTCGCTCTCCACGACGGTGCCGACGACGTCGGCGATGCCGGAGTCGTCCGTCCGCACGTGCTGCCAGCGCGAGCCGGTCCGCCAGTCCGAGACGTTGCTGTGCCCCCAGTAGGCGGCGGTCAGGTCGGCGTCGGTGAGGGCATCCCAGACCTTCTCGGGTGTGCTCTCGATGTACGTGACGTACACGTAGGTGGGCTTGTCGGTCATGGCTTCCTCGGCTCGTCGCTTCACGGCGCCGAGCGCGCTGAGGCGCGGGCGCTCGAACTTGTCGATCCACCGCTCCTGCATCTCATGGAGCGGGACGGGGTTGAGGTAGTGCAGCTTTTCCCGCCCCCGCCGCACGGTGCTGACCAGGTTGGCGGCCTCCAGGACGGCGAGGTGCTGGGTCACCGACTGACGCGCCATCTCGATGCGTTCGCACAGCTCTCCCAGCGTCTGACCATTGTTCTCGTGCAGCCGGTCCAGCAGGCGCCTGCGGGTCTCGTCGGCCAGCGCCTTGAAGACCTTGTCCATTCCCGAGTCGCTTCCTGATCGCACACCTGTAGTTATGCAGGTAATTACCTGCATGTCAATGCCTGGCCCTCAGCGCAGCAAGGCCCCCAGCTCACGACGATGCCCGGCGACCCACTCCCACGCACCCCGCACCTCCTCGACGGCTCCGGCCTCGCGCAGCGCGACCATGGCCGGTTCGCCGCGGTCCGCGGCGGCGTCGATGCCCCGCCAACAGCGGTCCTGCCACCACAGGACGGTGTCGACGAGAACACCGCGCTCGTCGAGGCCATAGGCATCGCACACCAGACGGATCCGGCGTGCCGCCTCCGGCACGTCGGTCAGCCCGGGGCCCAGGTCCAGGTACTGCCAGCAGAGGTGGGCGACGTCGTGGACGCGCTCCCCGGGGGCGGCGAGGTCCCAGTCGACGAAGGCCAGGGGCCGCCAGTCGTCGCCGCGCACGTCGTACACGGTGTTCTTCGGGGCGAGGTCGTTGTGACAGACGACGTCCCGGTCACCGGCCGACGGCGTGCCGTGGGTGAGGTCGTGGAAGGCGCGCACGAGTCGGGCGACGCTGATCAGGTTCGCGTCGGTGCGGGCGGCGGCCCGTTCCTCGGCGGTCACGGCCGCCCGCCCCTCGATGTAGCCGAACATGTCGCGGCCCCGCTCGTCCGTCCCGAGGTGGCGCGGGGCTCCCGGCCACCCTCGCCGCTCGAACAGCGCGAGCAGGTCCCGCACGTAGTCCGACCGTTCCGTGGGCCCGCGCCGCACGGTCGCGCCGATCCGCACGACCTCGTTGACGGCCCCGCCTTCGAGGGACGTCTCCTCCACCCCGACCGCCTCCACCTCACCGCTCGACTCCCAAAAGGAGTATCCGGGCACCGGTGCCGACTGGCACGCTGCCCGCATGGACCAGGCGGAGGTACTGCTCATCGGCGGACGCGCCGGGGTCGGAAAGACGACGGTGGGCTGGGAGGTCTCGGCGCGGCTGCGGGCGGCCGAGGTCGGGCACGCCGTGATCGACGGCGACTTCATGGGACAGGTGCATCCGGCGCCGCAGGGCGATCCGCACCGGGCCGCCATCGGCGAGCGGAACCTCACCGCGGTCTGGGGCAACTACGCCGAGCTGGGCTGCCGACGCCTCCTCTACACGAACACCCTGAGTGTGCTCGAGGAGACGGCGGGCATGTTCCGGCGGGCGATGGGGGACGACGTACGGATCGTACGAGTGCTGCTCACCGCCACCGACGGGACCGCCCAGCAGCGGCTGACCGGGCGGGAGTTGGGCTCCGAGCTGGAGAACGAGCTCAGGAACAGCGCCCGCAGGGCGCGACTGCTGGACGCCCGTGCGCCCGCCGGCACCCTCCGCGTGGTGACCGACGGGCGCACGGTGCCCGACATCGCGGCCGAGGTACTGGCCGCGACCGGCTGGACGGCGCCGCCCATCCTTGGCCATTGATTGAAGCGTCAGCAGACTGTCCGCGGTTTCAGGGGGCACACGCACTGTTACGGGGGTCTTGACAAAAATGCGTGGGTTCTGACGAAAAGGGGCGGAGATGGAGATCGACGGCATCATCAGTGCCATCGTGATCGGCATCGTCATCGGTGTCCTGGGCCGGCTCGTGGTCCCCGGGCGCCAGCGCATCGGGATCCTGTGGACGATCCTCGTCGGCATCGTCGCCGCGTTGATCGGTTCCGCGATCGCCGGCGCCTTCGGCGTGGCCGACACCAAGGGCGTGGACTGGGTCGAGTGGCTCATCCAGATCGGCCTCGCCGCACTCGGCGTGACCGCGCTGGACCGGTCGAAGACCCGGCGCCGCTGAGACGAGGGCGGCGCGCGCGAGGCCGGGCGCCGCCCTCGAATTGCGTTGCGCACGGCGCCTCACGACGGCTAGCTTCGGCCGCTCGCGCCCGCATCGACCGTGACGGAGCTCCGTTGACCCTGCGCATCACGCCGCTCGCCGATCCCGAGGTCCGTGCCTCCAGCCGTCGGCTGGCCTGGCTGGCCTCCGGAGCCGATGAGGTTCCGCTCGGGTCGGCGTTCCTCCGCCTGTTCACGAGGGAGGGCCAGCAGCACCTCGCCGAGCTGGAGATCGCGGTGCACGGCGCGGAGCGGCGACGTGGCGTCGGCACGCGGCTGCTGGACGCCGCGGTGGCCGCGGCGCGCGAGGAACAGCGGCGGTCGGTTCTCGCGCAGGCCGAGCAGGGTTCCGCCGCCGATTCGTTCCTGGCGGCGCGGGGTTTCCGCCGCGTGCTGGGGCTGACGTACACCCGGCTGCCGCTGGCCGACGCCGACCTCGCGGGGCTCGAGAAGCTCGTCCGACTCCCCTGTCCCGGCTACCGGTTGACGGAGTGGGACGGCACCGTTCCGGACGAGCTGGCGCGCTCGTACGCCGACTCGCGGCGGGCCATGGACGACATGCCGATGGAGGACACCGACTACGGCACGGTCGTCTGGGACGTGGAGCGGGTGGTCGCGGCGGCCGAGGCGGTCGCGCAGCGCGGGGAGCTGCTGCACACCGTGGCCGCCGTGGACGCATCCGACGGATCCGTGGTGGGCTTCTCCGAGTTGGTCGTCCCAGGGGACGGCCGGGGCGACGGCCGGCACTACGGTACGGCGGTCCTCCCCGAACACCGCGGCCACGGCCTCGCCCGCTGGATGAAGGCCACCTCGATCCTCCGGGCCCGCGCCCGGCACCCCGAACTCGCCGGGCTGTGCACCGACACGGCGGACGGCAACGCCCCGATGCGCGCGGTGAACGACGCGCTCGGTTACGTACCGACGCATCGGGCGGTGGAGTACCAACTCGACCTGTAGAGGCTCATCCAGCCGTGACGTTCATCGCCGCGAGGCCGTCCCGGGTGGACGGATACGCCGGCGTCCACCCCAGTTCCCGCTCCGCCTTCGCCGTGGAGACCCGCAGCGTCGTCGACATCACCGCGTGGGCGTACGACGCGGGCTTCATCAGCCACAGCGGTACGGTCATCGGCTTCGGCAGCCCGAACTGCTCGGCCACGCACAGCATATGGGCCCGGAAGCCGAGCGGCGTGCGGTCCGCGACGTTGTACGCCTGGCCGGGCCGGCCGCGTTCGACGGCCGCCACCACCGCCCGTGCCGCGTCGGTGAGTTCCACCCACGGCAGGACCCGGCCGCGGTCGTCGGGAACGGGCAACTGCCGCTTGCGGAGCAGGGGAAAAAGGGCGTCGGTGCCGCCGGGGCCGTAGAAGAGGCCGAAGCGGAGTGCGATGCCTTCCAACCCCGGGGTTTCGAAGGTGAGGTGCTCCTTGGTGCGCATGGCCGCGAGGTGCCCTTCCAGTTCCGGTGAGGTGCCGTGCGGGCCGAAGGGGTCGTCCTCGGTGACCGGGTGGTCGCCATGGTCGCCGTAGCCGTATCCGAAGACCATCGACTCGGTGATGAAGCGGCGGGCGCCGACGGTCTGTGCGGCCTCGACGAGGTGGGCGGTGCCCTCGGTGCGCAGGGCGTTGGTGGCGTGCATGCCGCGGTGGCGCATGGGGGCCTTGCGCAGGGCGGTCGCGGCGTGGATCACCGTGTCGAAGCGGTGTCCGTCGACGGCGCGCAGCAGCCCGTCGCGGTCCATGAGGTCGGCGCGGAGACCGGCTGCCGGTCCGCGGCCGAGCCCGGTGACCTTGTGACCGGCCTCGGTCAGGGCGCGGGCGAGGTGTCGGCCGAGGACGCCGGTCGCGCCCGCGAGGAGGATGCTCCGGTGCTGGTGGTTCGTGTCGTTGGTCGCCATGTACCTACGACGGATCGGGCCTGCGGGGATGTGACATCCCGGCGGCATCGCCCCCCCCACCCCGCCTCACTGCTGCGCGAGCCACTCGCCGTACCAGGTCACCGTGGCGTCGACCGTCTCGGTGAGCGGTGCCGGCGTGGCGCCGAAGGCCTGCTCGAAGGCGGAGGAGTCCACGATCTGGGGCTCGGTGTGCTGGTAGAACATCTCCGCGTACTCGGCGATGAACTGCTCGTCGAACGGCCCGAAGGGGCGGAGCTCCGCCAGAACCACGACGTCGAGCGGCCGGCCGACCCGCTTCTCGATCATGGCGTGGATGTCGCGGGTGCTGACGGCGGGCGCGGTGGGCAGGTGCCAGACGCGGCCGTCGCCCTCCGGGTGCTCGCCCAGGGTGGCGAGCCCGGCGGCCACGTCCTGGATGCTCGTGTAGCTGTGCGGCAGGTCGATGTCGCCGAGCCCGAGGACCGTGCCGCCGGTGAGTGCTCCCGGGAACGTGGTCGCGCCCAGGGTCGAGTTGAGCACGCCCGGGCCGACGAAGTCGGCGGAGCGGCCCAGGGACACCCGGACCCGGCCCTCGCGGTGCGCGGCGAGGTACTTCTCGTCGAGTTCGGCGCGCATCCGGCCCTTGCGGGTCGTCGCCTTCCAGGGGGTGTCCTCGGTCATCACCGCTCCGCCGGTCTCGCCGTACGGATAGAGGGTGTCGAGCACGACCAGCCGGGCGCCGGACGCCTCCGCGGCGCCGAGGAGCGCGTCCTGGATACGCGGCATCACCTCGACCTGGAGGTGATAGCCGACGTTGACGCAGTGGTACACGACGGCGGCTCCGGCGACGGCCTCCAGCGCCCCCTCCACCGTGCTGACGTCGGCGGCGTACCGCTCGGCCCCCTCGATCGCCGGCCCCTCGCCCTTCCGGTCGACGAGGCGCACGGCGTGGCCGCGGCGCACGAGTTCGCGGGCCAGCGCGGTGCCGGCGGGGCCGGAGCCGAGGACGGTGTGCAGGGAGCGAGCGGAGTTGGCGTGGGCAGTCATGGTGATCCCTTTCCCTGGAGGTGCGAGTGCCTGTCACTTCCGTTAGAGACTATAACCATTACGCCAACCGCTAGCAAGAGTGGGGGTACTCGGACTGCCGTTAGGGCCTGTCACCAGGAAATTTGCGCAGGCGGTGCTCTCACCACCGTCGGGGGCGGTGGCGCCGGTCGTGGCACAGATGAAGGCCTGGGGGATGACGGCCCGGCGGTGGGGGCATGCGACTGGACCGCGACGGCACCGCCGAAGACCGTACGGATCCGCCGAGGACCGTACGGAAAGGGCCGGCCTACGGCACGTACACGTACGGCGTCGTCGTGCTCAGCGGAGCGAAGCCGAGGCGCTCCAGGATGGGGCGGCTCTGACTGGAGGCGTCGACCTGGAGGTAGCGGTAGCCGCGGTCGACGGCGGCACGGGCCCGCTGGGCGACCAGCGCGCGGTAGATGCCACGGCCGCGCCAGGCCTCGACGGTACCGCCGCCCCAGAGGCCGGCGAAGCGCGTACCGGGCACGAGCTCCATGCGGGCGGCGCTGACCGGCGTGTCACCGGCGAGCGCCACGACGGCGACGACGGTGTCCGGGTCGTCCGTCAGCCGGGCGAGCAGCTGGTGGCGCAGCCGGGAGCTGTCGGTGCCGAACGCCTTCTCGTGGACCTCCGCCACGAGGTCGACACCCGCGGCATCGGTGGCGGGAAGGAAGCGGATGCCCTCGGGCGGCTCGGCGTCCAGGGTCAGATCGGCGACCTCGGCGATCATCAGCGTCTCCTCGGGCTCGGGCGTGAACCCGGCGGCCCGGAGCCGCGGCCCGAGGTCCATGGGCAGGTCGTGCCCGTAGAGCTTCCACTCGAAGTCGAGGCCGAGAGCGGAGTAGTGGGCGACCTGCTCGGCGATCGCCGCGTCGGCGCTCGCCTCGTCCAGGTCCGACCAGACGACGCCGTTCCAGCCGTGCGCGGCGGCGACCTGACGGACCACCCGCCCCGCCTTCTCGATCCGTGCGCCGGGGCCGTCCGGCTGGGCGCCTTCGCGCATGTCCCGGTCGTAGAGGGCGAGCACCGCAGCATGATCCATGCGTTCACTCCAGCACCCGGGCCCGGCCGGGGCAACAGCTTTACAAGTCCTCCTCCTTCGGCCGTACGACCGGCTGTACGACGGTGAGATACGCGCGCAGCCGGTCGCGGTTGCGGGCCAGGCAGTCGATGCGCGCCTGGATGCGGTCGATCTCGCCGCTCAGCAGCGCGGCGGTCTGCGGGGTCAGGCACTGCGGGGGCAGGTGGATCTCGTCGGGGCCGGACAGATAGGGCAGGATCGCCCGGATCATCTCCGTGGTCAGCCCGGAGTCGAGCAGTCCGCGGATCTGCTGGACGTCCCGGACGTCGGTCTCCCCGTAGTCGCGGTAGCCGTTGACGGCCCGGTCGGGATGGAGCAGGTCCTGTTCCTCGTAGTAGCGCAGCAGCCGGGTGGGAACGCCGGTCCGACGGGACAGTTCGCCGATCCTCATGACTTCCTCCGGGAGTCGGCCTTGCCTTCACACTGATGTGAGGGTTTCAGCATGGTCGCATGTCCACCTCATCCATGGCCGGATCCCTGGCCAAGGGCACGGCCATGCCCGCGCTGCCGTGGCCGGGCCTGCTGGCCCTGTCCACCGCCGCCTTCACCGCCGTCCTGACCGAACTGCTGCCGGCGGGGCTGCTCCCCCGCATGGCAGGCGACCTGGGCGTCTCCGAGGCACGCGTGGGGTTCCTGGTCACCGGCTACGCCCTCGCCTCGTTCCTGGCCGCGATCCCGCTCACCGCGCTGTTGCGCGGACTGCCGCGCCGGCCGGTGCTCGTCGGCACGCTGCTGGGGTTCGCGGCCGCCAACGCGGTGGTCGCGCTGTCCTCGTCGTACCCGCTCACCTTCGCGGCCAGGCTCGTCGCCGGCTGCATGGGCGGCACGCTGTGGGCGATGCTCGTCGGTTACGCGGCCCGGATGGTGCCGGCCGAGCGGCGCGGCCGGGCGATCGCGGTGGTGCTCGCCGGGATCACCCTCGCGCTGTCCCTGGGTGTGCCCGCCGGGACGGCGCTGGCCGGGGCGCTCGGCTGGCGCACGGCGTTCGGGGTGCTGTCCGGGCTCGCGGTGCTGCTGGTGGTCGCGGTCCGGCGATGGGTGCCCGGTTTCCCCGGGGAGGCGGCGGGCACGCGGATGCCGCTCGCCCGGGTGGCGGTGCTGCCGGGGATCCCGGCCGTCCTGTCCGTCACGCTGTTCCTGCTGCTGGGGCATCAGGTGATGTACACGTACGTCGCCCCGTTCGCGGCGCATGCCGGGTTCGGCCGTACGGGCCTGGTGCTGCTGGTGTTCGGGGCGGCCACGGTGGCCGGGATCTGGGTCACCGGGGTGCTGGTCGACCGGCGGCTGCGGCCGACCCTGCTCGCCGCGCTCTCGCTCTGCACCGCCGTGATGCTCACGCTCGGCCTGTACGCCGGCACGCCCGCCGTGCTCCTGGTCTGTGTGGCGCTGTGGGGCGTGGCCTTCGGCGGTGCACCGACGCTGATCCAGACCGCGCTGGTCGACGCCTCGGGGCCCGCCCACGGGGACGTGGCCACCTCCCTGCAGACCACCGTGTACAACGCGGGCATCGCCGCGGGTTCGCTCACCGGCGGTGTCGTCCTGGAGAACCTGGGCGCCGGGGCGCTGCCCTGGACCGCGCTCCCGCTGGTCGCCCTCGCGCTGGCGACCGTGACGCTCGGCCGCCGGTACGCCTTTCCGGTCGCACGCCGGCGACCGTAGTCTGCGCCACGGAGATCACATCGCGAGGAGGGCGCCACGCCATGGTCGTGAAGGACGCGGAGCTGCCGTACGTGCGCCGCTGTGTGGAGCTGGCGGCCCGGGCGCTGGAGGCGGGGGACGAGCCGTTCGGTTCGGTGCTGGTGGGCGCGGACGGCACGGTGCTCGCCGAGGACCACAACCGGGTGGCCTCCGGGGACCGCACCCGCCACCCCGAGTTCGAACTGGCGCGCTGGTCGGCGGAGCGTCTGACGCCCGAGGAGCGGGCGGCCGCGACCGTGTACACCTCCGGCGAGCACTGCCCGATGTGCGCGGCCGCGCACGCCTGGGTGGGCCTCGGCCGGATCGTGTACGTCGCCTCCTCCGAGCAACTATCTTCCTGGCTGACCGAGTTGGGGGTACCCGCGCCCCCGGTGCGGACCCTGCCCATCAACGAGGTGGCGCCCGGCGTGCAGGTGGAGGGCCCGGTTCCCGAACTGGCCGAGGAAGTGTGCGCGTTGCACCACCGCTTCCATCGCGGCGAGCACTGACGGCGACACCGCCGGTCACCGGCGCGACACCGTACTGATCCGCCCGAGATGCAGGCGGCGCCCTGCGGTGCCTACGATCGATTAAGACCCAGGCCAGGTGACCGCCCGGTCTCCTCCGTCGGGGGGAGGCGCTTGCCTTGCTGCCGGCACATCGGCTGATGGCCGCTCATCTCACGCTGGTGACGGCCGCCACGGCCGTCTATATGACGGTTCCCGTGGCCCGTACCCCCTCGTGGGCCGTCATCGGCCTCACCGGTGTCGCCGCCATACTGACCGGCACCCATCTGAACCGGCCCGCGCACCGCTGGCCCTGGTGGGTCCTCGCGGCCGGACTGCTCACCTTCGTCACCGGCGACACGTACTACAACGTGATGGAGGAGTACTTCCTCGCCTCCAACCCGTTCCCCTCCGCCGCGGACGCCTGCTATCTCGCCACCTACCCGCTGTTCGCCGTCGGACTGTACGGCCTCTTCCGCTACCGGTGGGCGGGCCGCGACCTGCCCAGCCTCCTCGACGCGCTGATCGTCACCGCGGGCCTCGCGCTGCCCGTGTGGGTCTACCTGGTCCAGCCGCTCACGGAGGTCGAAGGGCTCACCTGGCAGCAGCGGGCCATCAGCATCGCCTATCCCCTCGGTGACGTGCTGGTCCTGGCGCTGCTGGCCCGGCTGCTGAGCCCACGCCCCCTGGACGGTCGGAACCGGTCGGTGCAACTCCTGGTCGTCGGCACGACGACGCTGCTCGGCTTCGACATCGCCTACGGCATCCTGCAGCTCAACGCGACGTGGCAGACGGGGACGCTGCTGGACGCCGGGTGGATCGCCTTCTACACGGCCTGGGGCCTGGCCGCGCTGCATCCTTCGATGGTGGAGCTGACCGCCGCAGTGCCGCAGCGGGCGTCCCTGCTGCCGCCGCCGCGCCGACTGGTGCTGCTCGCGGTGGCGACGCTGATCGCACCGGGGATCCTGCTGTACGAGGGCCTCACACAGAGGGCGCACAACGCCGCCGTGATCGCCGTCTTCTCCGGCCTGCTCTTCCTGTTGGTCATCCTTCGCCTCGCGGGAATGGTCGTGGCACACCGCCGGGCGGTGGCGCGGGAACACGCGCTGCGTTCGGGGGCGGCGTCGCTGGTGTCGGCCGTCCGGCAGCAGGAGGTGGCACGGTCGTGCGAGGCGGTCGTCGACACGCTCCTGGGGTCCACGGTCCGCCACCGGACGCTGCTGCTGCCCGCCGAACGGGCGGCAGGCCTGGCCCCCGGCCACACCCGGTTCATCGCCGCCGACGACCTCGGTCCCGAACTCGCCGCCGAGCTGGAGAGCCTGCCGGCCATTCTGGTGTGCCCCATGACCCAGCCCGGCCGTCCGGCGTCCGCAGAGGTGCCGGGCGTACTGCTGGTCGCCGGTCCGCACGGGCAGCTCACCGAGACGTGGAGCTCCCTGGAGATCCTCGCCTCGCACGCCGGGCTGGCGATGGAACGCGTCGTGCTGCGCCAGGAGGTCGTGCGCCGGGAGAGCGAGGCGTACTTCCGCACCCTGGTGCGCAACGCCTCGGACGTCATCCTCATCCTGGAGGACGACGACACCGTCCGGTACGCGAGCCCGTCCGCGGCGTCCGTGTTCGGCACCGCGGACCTGGCCGGCGCGTCGCTGCCCGACCTGCTGGATCCCCAGGACCGGCAACGGGCGACCCGGGAGCTGGCCTCGGTACGGGAACACGGGCCGCGCACGCGGCACGACCACTGGTGGGTGCGGCACCGGGGCGACCGGGTCGAGGTGGAGGTGCGGTGCAGCGACTTCCGGGACGAACGCACCGTGGCCGGGCTGGTCGTCACACTGCGTGACGTCACCGAGCAGCGCCGGCTGGAGCACGAGCTCACCCAGCGGGCCTTCCACGACTCGCTGACCGGGCTGCCCAACCGGACGCTCCTGCTGGAGCGGATCGAGCGCGCCCTGCTGCGCGGCCGCCGCGAGTCGTCCCTGACCTGTCTGCTCTTCGTCGACCTGGACGACTTCAAAATTGTCAACGACACCCTCGGGCACTCGGCGGGCGACCACCTCCTCACCGCCGTCGGGCAGCGCCTGACCGGGGCGCTGCGCCGCACCGACACCGCGGCCCGGCTGGGCGGCGACGAGTTCGCCGTACTGATGGAGGACGCGCGGGAGCCGCTGGACGCCGAGCTGCTGGCGGCGCAGGTGATCCAGACGCTGTCCCGGCCGTTCACACTCGACGGGGAGTCAGTGACCGTGTCCGCGAGTGTGGGCGTGGCCACCGCGCACGACAGCACGGACGCGGAGGAACTCCTCAGCCACGCCGACCTGGCGCTGTACGCGGCGAAGACGGCCGGCAAGCGGCAGTGGCGGCGGTTCCGGCCGCTGCTGCGGGCCCGGATGGTCGAGCGGCACGATCTGCAGAGCCGGCTCGCCCGGGCTGTCGCCGAGCAGGAGTTCACCCTGCGCTACCAGCCCGTCGTGGACATCGCCGCGGGCGAGGTGGTCGGCTTCGAGGCGCTGGTGCGCTGGCCGCGTGCCCCGAGCCCGCCCGTGCCGCCGGAGCAGTTCATCACCCTGGCCGAGGAGACCGGACACATCACGCCCCTGGGGTCGTGGGTCCTGGAGAACGCGGTCCACGACATCGCGGAGCTGCAACGGCTGCCGGGGCCGGGCGGACCGCCGTACGTCAGCGTGAACGTGTCCGCCCGGCAGTTCCGCGACATCGGGTTCGTGGACCAGGTCGGCCAGGCGCTGCGTACGCCGGGGCTGGCTCCGGGGTCGCTGCAGCTGGAGCTGACCGAGACGGTGCTGCTGCGCCGCGACGGCCAGATCCAGGCGGTGCTGCGGGCCCTCAAGGACCTCGGCGTGAACATCGCGGTCGACGACTTCGGCACCGGCTTCTCCTCGCTGCGCTATCTGCGGGACTTCCCCATCGACGTACTGAAGATCGACAAGACGTTCATCGACGACATCGCGCACGACCCGCAGCAGGTCGCACTCGTCGAGGGCATCGTCCGCCTCGCCGACACCCTGGGTCTCCAGGTGATCGCCGAGGGCATCGAGGAGACGAGGCAGCGGGACCTGTTGGCCGGCATGGGATGCCAGTTCGGGCAGGGATTCCTCTTCGCGCGGCCGATGACCGTGGAGCAGAGCGAGCGGATCCTGCGGCAGCGGGACGGAAACGGAAACAGTCGCGCGGCCGGGACCGGCGCCGGTGTCGCACGCAAGGCCGCGCGCCACAAGCCACCGGGGCGGGAGGCGCGCTGGGCCGACCTCGAACACCTGCGGCGGACCAGTCCGATGACCGACGCGGTCATCGACGAGGTGCGCGGCCGGCACATCCGCAGCCGCGGTCACCAGCTGATCGACTTCGCCTCCTGCAACTACCTCGGCTTCGACTGGGACCCCGAGATCGCCGCGCGCATCGAACCCGCCGTACGGCAGTGGGGCACGCACCCGAGCTGGTCGCGGCTGCTGGGCAGTCCCCGGCTGTACCCCGAGATAGAGGAACGGCTGGCCGCGCTGCTGGGCGCGCCGGACACACTGCTGTTGCCGACACTGACCCTCATCCACTCCGCGGTGATCCCGGTCCTCGCCGACGGTGGCCATGTCTTCGTCGACGCGACGGCGCACAGCACGGTGTACGACGGCTGCGTCGTCGCCCGCGGACGCGGCGCCACCCTGCGCCGCTTCCACGCCGAACGGCCCGAGGAACTGGACGCGTTGCTGTCCTCGGCACCCGCGGGCACGCCCCGCCTGGTCTGTCTGGACGGCGTGAACAGCATGAGCGGCAACGTCTGCGACCTGCCCACGCTGGCCGCGGTCTGCCGTGACCGGGGCGCGACACTGTACGTCGACGACGCGCACGGCTTCGGCGTGATCGGGGAACGCGGGCCGGGCGAGCCCTGCCCGTACGGCTCGCGCGGCAACAGCGTGGTGCGGCACACCGGCGAGTCGTACGAGGGGATCGTGCTGGCCGGAGGCTTCTCCAAGGCGTACTCGTCGCTGCTCGCGTTCCTCGCGCTGCCCACCGACCTGAAGAACCGTCTCAAGACGGCCGCCGCGCCCTACCTGTACTCGGGGCCCTCCCCGACGGCGTCCCTGGCCACCGCGCTGGCCGGGCTGGAGGTCAACGACCGCCGCGGCGACGCCCTGCGCGCCGACCTGTACCGCAAGACGGTCCGGGTGCTCGACCATCTCGACGGCCTCGACGTTTACACCCTCAACACGGACCGGCTGCCCATCGTGGAGATCCCGCTGGGGAACCCGGCCGATCTCGACGCGGTCGCCGCGTTCCTGTGGGAGGAGGGCATCTACGTGACGCTGGCCGCGTATCCGCTCGTACCGAGGGACCGGGTGGGCTTCCGCGTCCAGATCACGGCCCTCAATTCCGACGAGGACATCGACCGCCTGACCGGCACCCTGACCCGGCTGGGGGCACGGTTCCCACTGCGGTCGAAGGAGCGAGAAGGCCATGTCAAGGGCTGAGAGGACCACGCCTGTGACGGCGAGAGCCAGGCCGACGGCCGGCAGGGCCGTGCCGACGCACAACGACGACGTGGACTGGGACAGCTGGCCGGTGGCGGACTACCTCGCCGAGAACTACCGCGAGGTACACCCCTCGGACGCGGCGGTCATCACCCACCACTCCGCGTTCTACCGGCGGCTCGCACCGGGCGCCGTCGGCCGCTCGGTGGAGTTCGGGGCCGGCCCGAACCTCTACCCGCTGATCCTCGCGGCCGCGGCGAGCCGCCGTATCGACGCCGTCGAGGCGGGGGCCGGCAACGTCGCCTACCTGGAGCGGCAGATCCTGTGCGGGCCCGACGCCAGCTGGCTGCCGTTCCACGCGCTGTGCCGGGAACTGAACCCTGCTCTGCCCGCAACTTTGGCCGCGTCGCTGGCCCACGTCGACGTCGTCCACGGCGACGTCCGGGACCTCCCGCCCGGCGCGTACGACCTCGCGTCCATGCACTTCGTCGCGGAAGGAGCGACCGAGGACCGCGCGGAGTTCGCCGAGTTCTGCCGGGTCTTCGTGCGCTGTGTGGCACCGGGGGGCCATCTGGTGGCCGCGTTCATGGAGAACATGCCGACCTATCGCGTCGGGCCCGCGTCACGCTGGCCGGGCTGCCCGGTCAACCCCGAGATCGTCACGGAGGTGTTCGCACCCCTGAGCCGGGAGCTGAGTGTCACCCGCATCGACGCCGACCCGACACTGCCCGATTACGGCGACTCGGGGATGGTGCTGCTCACGGCGGTCTCGGCGGCGTGAACGCCTGTGCGACCCAGGCCGGGCCCCACCGGGCATGACCGGTGGGGCCTTCCGTACTCATAGAGGGTGCGGTGAGGGTGCAGTCAGCGCGTCGCGCGTGGGCGAAAGCGCCGGTGCACGGCCGCTCCGCCCAGGACCAGCGCCGCGCTTCCCAGTACGGCGGGCAGCGTCCGGTCCGTTCCCGTGTCCGCCAGTTGTCCGGCGGTGAAGTGTGGCCGCGGGGCGGGCGGAGCCGCCTCCCGTCCCGGGTCCGCCCTGGGCGGCTCGGTCGGCCTCGGCGCCGGCTGCTCCGGCCGGTCGGGGCGCTCGGGGCCGTCGCCGGAGGTGTTGACGGACTCGTTGCCGACGGCCGGGTTGCCGACGCCGACCACGTTGACGCTGTTGCCGCTGACGTTCACCGGAAGGTGCACCGGGAGCTGTACACCGTTGCCGGAGAGCACACCCGGCGAATCCTTTCCGCCGCTGTTCGCGGTCGCCCCGCCGGACGTCCCGGCGGCGTCGCCACCGGCATCGGCACCGACATCGCCACCGGCGTCCTCGTCGGCGCAGCTGTTGCCCGCCGCCGGGTTGAGCAGCCCCACCACGTTCACGGTGTTCCCGCACACGTTCACCGGGACGTGCACCGGGAGCTGGACGGTGTTGCCGGAGATCACTCCGGGCGAGCCTGCCGCGGCGCCGTTTGCACCGGAGTCCGCGTACGCCGGCATGGCCACTGCCATGGCGCCGGACGCGGCGGCGACGGCGATCACACCGTTTCGGGTAACCCGTCTCATAGGTTCCCTGCCTTCCAGACATGGTCACGGGCACTCGCCCGCACCGGATAGAACGCGGGCGAACCATCCGAGTTATGGCTTATCGGCCTTTCACCCCATCGAGCGTCATGGTTGTCGAACTAACGGCAAAGCAGTCGGAGACGCGTCGAAACCGCCGTATGCGCAGCGGCGGGGGCACAGGGTAGGGCACTTTCCGAGACCCCACTCGTCCGGAGGCGAGCCCTGCGAGCTGCACCTATCGTGATCGAGGGCGCTCGGAAGCGGGCGCCGGTCCCGGTCCGCGGCAGGCTCCCTGGAGGCATCCATGCCGGCCAAGCTGTCGACTCGGCCCCTACTCGGGCGCTGCACGATCACCGGAGGCCTCGTCCTGGTTCTGCTCGGCGCGGGTCTGCCGGCGGTGGCCGCGGAGGACTCCGAGGCCGACCTGTCGCGGTTCTACCGCCAGAAGGTCGTGTGGTCGAAGTGCGACGGCGTGGAGATGCCCGAGGACCTCCAGTGCGGGAAGGTCACCGTCCCCCTCGACTACGCCAGGCCGCGGGCCGGCACCCTCGAGCTGGCGCTCGCCCGCTACCGGGCGACGGGGAGGTCACGCGGCTCCGTGCTGCTGAACTTCGGCGGTCCGGGTGGCCCGGGCGTCAGTGAACTCGCCGCCGGCGGCAAGGACTTCATGAGTCTGACCAACGGCTACGACGTGGTGTCCTTCGACCCTCGCGGTGTCGGCCGGTCCTCACCGGTGACGTGCGGCACCGGGCCCGCGACGGCGCCGGACGAGGACGCGGACCTCGACGAGGATCCGCAGGCAGTCCTCAAACAGCTGCGCAAGGTGGCCGACACGTGCACCAAGCACTCCGGCCCCGTCCTGCCCCACATAGGCACGGTGAACGCCTCGCGCGACCTGGACATCATGCGCCAGGCCCTCGGCGACAAGAAGCTCAACTACCTCGGTTTCTCCTACGGGAGCCGGCTCGGTGCGGTGTACGCGGCCCAGTTCCCCGAGAAGGTCGGCCGGATGGCGCTCGACGGCGTGGACACGCTCACCGAACCGCTGACCGAGCAGGGCGTGGCGGGTGCCGCGGGTCAGCAGACCGCGCTGGAGGACTTCGTCGACTGGTGCGTGAAGGACATCGCCTGTCCGTTCGGCACGGACGCGCGCACGGCCCGGGAGGAGGTCGTACGCCTCGTCGACTCGCTCGACCAGGATCCGGTGCCGACGGACTTCGGCGAGGACTTCACCGGCCAGGACCTCGTGGGCGCCATCGGCCAGGCCCTCTACAGCAAGGAGTTGTGGCCGTCCTTGGAACGGGCACTCGCCTCACTGGTCGAGGACGGCGACACCGGGCCGCTCCTCTGGTTCTCCGGCGGTGGAACGGCGTTCCGTGCCGGTGGAGGCATCGCCCTGCGCGCCGACAACGGCACGGACGGCGGCCTCGTCGACCAGGAGGACGTCCCGCTCGACAATCTTCCGGCGGCGCTGATGGCGATCAACTGCGCGGACGATCCCGACCGCCCCAGCGCCCGCCGGATCACCAGGGAACTCGGCCGGCTGCGCGCCGAGTACGAGCAGGCGTCGCCGGTGTTCGGCCGCTACCGGCTCACCGAGGTGCTGACGTGCTACGGCCGCCCCAAGGGCACCGACTTCATCCGCGACGAGGTGCGTGACGTCCGTACCCCGAAGATGCTCCTGGTGGGCACCCGGGGCGACCCGGCGACACCGTACCGCTGGACCGTGGAGACGGCCGAGCGCCTGGGCGACTCGGCCGTGGTGCTCGACAACAAGGGCGAGGGCCACACCGGTTACGCCTCCTCCAAGTGCGTGCACCGCAAGGTCGACGCGTTTCTGCTGTACGGCTCCCTGCCTCCCGACGGCAGCTCCTGCGGGCCGGAGGACGACGGCCGCTGAGGTACGCCTGCCGTGTCCGGGTTGCCCGACTTGGCTGCCCCTAATGCCCGATCGGCGATTCAGCCCTATCGTGCTGTTATGGAGCACGCACTCAGTCCCACCACTCTCACCGAGCTGCGGCGCCCGCGCCCCTATCCGGCGGTCTCCGTGCTGACGCCGACGCATCGCCGGGAGCCCGAGAACGCCCAGGATCCGGTCCGGCTGCGCAATGTCGTGGCCGAGGCCAAGAAGCAGCTGGAGGCCGATCCCGCGGTCCCCCGGGATCGGCGCCTGGACGTCACCCGGCAGCTCGACCAGGCCCTCGCCGAGGTCGATCTGTCGCACGCCGGGGACGGCCTGGTCATCTTCGCCGCTCCGGGTGAGCACCAGGTGTGGTCGCTCGCCCGTCCCGTGCCCGAACGCGTGGTGCTGTCGGACACCTTCCTGACCCGCAACCTGGTCTCCGCGCAGGCCGCCGAACGGCCGTTCTGGGTGCTGTCGGTCTCCGCCGACCAGGTCACCCTGTGGAGCGGCGGTACGGACCGCGTCACCGAGGAGCGCACCGGCGGCTTCCCGCTGTCGCGGAGCCGCGAGAACTTCGACGCCGAGCGCCAGCAACGGATCGGCGATCTGCGGAGCACTTTCCGGGACGAGGGCACCCGCCAGTTCCTGCGCGAGGTGGACACCGCGATGAGCACGCTGCTGCGCGAACAGCCGAGGCCGCTGTACGTCACCGGCGAGACGGCCGCGCTGTCCCTGCTGGACGAGGTCGGCAGCATCACCAAGAACGCCGTCCACGTACCGCACGGCGGGCTCGCGCACGGCACCCCCGACGCCGTGTGGCAGGCGATCCGGCCGCTGGTCGCCGCCGAGGCGCGCAAGAGCACCGACTCCGTGGCGCGGGAGCTCGAATCGGCCCGCGGCCACCGGGCGTTCGCGGCCGGGGTCGACGAGCTGTGGCAGAACGCGCGCGAGGGCCGCGTACGGCTGCTGGCCGTCGAGGAGAACTACCGGGTGACGGTCCGCGACGACGGCGGCGACCATCTGGTCCCGGCCGAGGGCGGCGACCTCGACGCCCGCGAGGACATCGTGGACGAGATCGTCGAACAGTGCCTGGAGACCGGCGCCGAGGTGCGCTTCGTCCCGGACGGCGCGCTGGGCGACGCGGACGGGATCGCGGGAGTCCTGCGCTACTGAGGCCCGGCGAGGCACGTCAGACGCCGCCGAAGAGCGAGGCCAGCCCCTGCTCGACGGCGGCGCCGACGTCTTCCCGCCCGGTTCCCACCACCGCGAAGGTCCGCAACAGGAACCGGCGCAGCGCGGCCGTGTCGAACTGGAGCAGGGCCAGTCCATGCGGCGAGTGCAGCTCCAGGACCGTACGGGCCCGGCCGCAGGGCCAGACGTGCACGTCACCGCTTCCCGCCGGGCCGGTCAGCCCCTCCTCCAGCAGGGCGCGGGCGAAGGTCCAGGTGACTCGTTCGCCGTCCAGGGCGACCTCGGGCGGGAAGTCGATGTGCACGGCCAGCGGGTCCGCGCCGGTGTAGCGGAGCGTGGCGGGAACAGGCAGTTCCTGGTCCGCGGCGATGAGACGGGCGCGGGCGGGCTGCTCGAGCGTGATGTCCATGTCTTTACGAGCGCGCAGGTGCCGTTCGCAGTACACCCGAGCCCTCATGAATTCATGTGACCTGCGTCACACACTGGCCGCGCGCCACGGCCCTCTGGCCCGGCCGATCCACCTGTGCCACACTCCCTAGAACACAGTGCCGTCGCACACACAACCGAACACCGCGTCGACCACCCCGCCGGTCCGTCAAGTCACGTACTTCGCCTACGACTTGACCCACCCGGTGCGCTACGTCAGTCGTACGCCGAGCCCGCCCCTGAAGACTGTGGCATATGCCGGAAGCACCACCGTATCGGGTGTTGCCAAATCCCTTACAGGGCGTCGCGGGCTGTGCAACAGTCGTAACGGTCCTTCCGTCCGCCTTGGTCGTACCGTCCCCGCATCGGAGTGCGTCATGCCGTCCCATCTCTCTGCGGACCGCCCAGCCGCCCAGCCGCCCGGACGCGGCTCGGTCGACGCGCTGATATCGCAGGCGCGCCGGCTCAAGGGCGACATGGACGCCGTACGCCGGGACACGCAGAGTGACGGCTCCGACCCGCAGGAGCGGTGGCAGCGCGCGCTGTACGACCTCGCACTGCACCAACTCGACGACCTGGACGAACACTTGGCACAGCTGCGGGACGGCCCGCCGCCCGTGCCCGCCTCACCGGAGGCGGCGCCCGCCGCCCGGGCCGTGCCGTCCACTCCCCGGCGCGGCTCGCTCCTGAGCCGGGTCGGCAGCGCGGAGTGGAACCTGCTGACGGACGAGGCCAGTTGGTCCGGTGAGCTCTACCAGATCCTGGGCCGCGACCCCGCCGCCGCTCCGCTGACCCTGGACGAGCTGCCGGCCCTGGTCCTCGACGAGGACCGCCCGAAGCTGACGGCGCTGGTCACCGACTGCCTCGTCGACGCCAAGCCCATCGACGGCGAGTTCCGCGTGCTGCGCCCGGACGGCGACGTACGGACCGTGCACATGATGGGCGAGCCCGTGCTCGACACCGACGGAAGCACCGCGTCCATGTGGGCGGTGCTGCGGGACGTCAGTGAACTGCGCCGCAGCCAACGGGCGGTGAGCGAGACCCGTGACTCGTTACAGCGTCACCGGCACCGCGCGCAGGCCGAGCACCGGCTCGCGGTCGAGCTGCAGGAAGCTGTGCTGCCGCCGTGGCGCGGCTCCCTGCGGCTCCCGCACCAGGGCCCCGAAACCCTGGATCTCGCGGCCCACTATCTGCCGTCGTCGGCGAGCGCGCTGATCGGCGGCGACTGGTACGACGCGCTGGAGCTCGCCGACGGCGAGACCCTGCTCAGCGTCGGCGACCTCACCGGCCACGGAGTCGCCGTGACCTCGGGCATGGCGACCCTGCTGGGCGCCGTACGCGGCATGGCCATGACCGGCACCCCGCCGGCTCAACTGATGGCCTGGCTCAACCAGTTGCTCGACGCCACCGTGCAGCCGGCCCTCGGCAGCGCGGTCTGCTGCCGCTACCGGCCGACGACCCGCACCCTGGTGTGGGCGCAGGCAGGACACCCCGCCCCGCTGCTGTTCCGCGACGGGACGGGGCGCCGACTGCACGCACCGGCCGGCGTCCTGCTCGGCGCGACCTCAGGAGCCGTGTACGAGCAGGCCGAGGAAACCCTCCGACCGGGCGACCTGCTCCTGCTGCACACCGACGGGCTGGTGCCCGGGCACAGCGGAGAGGAAGAGGGCGCCGTGAACCGTCTCCTCGACCTGGCCCCCCGGTTCGGCGAGGCGCGCACCGCACAGGACTGCGTACGGATGCTGGTGGAGGAGTTCGACGAGGCCGAGCGCGAGGACGACGCCTGTGTACTCGTCGCCAGGGTGACCGCATGACAACAACGGCAGGTCAGGGGCACAGCCCCGGTGTCTATGCCCTGGCGCTGTTGCCGCCCTTCCCCCTCGTCTTCGGCAGCGCCAGCCTGATCTCCTCGCGCAGCTCATTGATCTTCGGATAGGTGGAGTACTCGGCGGTGAGCCGGTACATCTGGCCCAGCCGGTCCCAGGTACGGCGCGAGGAGTTCGACCCCATCGCCATCAGGGCCAGCCGTGCGTACCGGTCCGCCTGTTCGGGGTCGTCCGCGATGAAGCAGGCGGAGGCCATGGACAGGTGGTCGAAGATCTTCGACCGCTCCCGTCCGTCGGTGCGCAGGGCCAGGGCCTTCTCCGCGTAGTGCTGGGCGTGCACGGCCGCGCCCGGCTCGTGCTCGGCCAGCGTGCGGTAGGCCAGGGCCTGCATGCCGTACAGATCCTCCTCCTTGAAGGTCTGCATCCAGCTCGGCGGCGGCACGTCGCCCCGGTCGGAGACGAAGAGGTCCTCCGCTTGTCCGAGGGTGCGGCGCATGGCCTGCCCCTTGCCCATGGAGGCCTGTGCCCAGGCCTCGATGGTGTAGAGCATCGCCCTGGTACGAGGCAGCACCTGTTCGCCGGAGCCGGACTTGGCCAGCTTCATCAGGTCCAGTGCGTCGTCGGGCCGGCCCAGGTGCACCATCTGGCGAGCCGCTCGGGAGAGCGCCTCCCCGGCGCGGGGCCGGTCGCCGCCCTCTCTGGCGGCGTGGGCGGCGATGACGAAGTACTTCTGGGCCGTGGGCTCCAGGCCGACGTCGTGCGACATCCAGCCCGCGAGGACGGCGAGGTTGGCGGCGACGCCCCACAGGCGTCGCTGGAGATGGTCGGGGTGTCGGTAGGCGAGCATGCCGCCCACCTCGTTGAGCTGGCCCACGACTGCCTTGCGTTGCAGCCCGCCGCCGCGGGCCGCGTCCCAGGCCCGGAACACCTCGACCGAGCGCTCCAGTTCCTCGATCTCCTGCGATCCGATGGGGGCGGCCTCGTAGCGGTCGAGCCCAGCGGGGTCGGCGTGCAGGGGGTCGTCGAACTGGGGAGCGTCGGCGGTCAGGGCCGGATCGGTGTGCAGCCAGTCGTGCATGGCATTGCTGAGGGCTGATCCCGCGGCGAGCGCGGCACCCGCGCCCACCAAGCCGCGTCGGTTGAGCATGAGGTCCATTCCCGTGAATTCGGTGAGGACCGCAGCAGTCCGCTCGGGCGCCCACGGCACTCCGTCGGGATGTTCCGCATTCCCGTCGCCCTGCCGTTTCCCCGCACGCCCGTGCCGGACCAGACCGAGGTCCTCGATGGTCACGACACGGCCGAGACGCTCGGTGAACAGAGCCGCCAGCACCCGCGGCACCGGATCGCGCGGGATCTCTCCCGTGTCGATCCAACGCCGCACCCGAGAGGTGTCGGTCGAAAGCTGGGGGTGGCCCATGGCCGCCGCCTGCCGGTTGACCAGCCTCGCGAGTTCACCCTTGGACCAGCCGGCCAGGCCGAACAGGTCCGAAAGGCGGGAGTTGGGTTGTCCGCTCACGTCAAGCCCCCAGGTTCTCGGCTGAGTTGACAGTAGCCCGGTGAGAGTTGCCGGGCGACTATTCGCCAGGGTTCGCCAGGCCTCGCCAGATGGTGTGCCACTGGGCATCGGGTGTCAGGTAGGAAAGCGCCACCCCGACCCGGTCGCCTTCTTGGAACTCTTCCTGGAACACGGGATGCATTCCCCAGGGTGCACCCGGGTGACCGGGCGGGGCAGCGCACTGTCGTCGCAGGCACACGAAGGGATCTGTTTCGCCCATGTACGCAGCATCGTCCTCCGTGTCCGCCCCGCCCCGGTCGCTGCACCCCCGTCCGGTGGGTGGCGGCCCCTACCTCGACCCCGCCCGTCCGGCGGCGGCTCCCGCGCTCGGCGCGGGCAGGCCGCGGCGCGCACCGGGGGTCGGTACCCAACCCCTCAGCGGGAGACTCGACTTGTCCGGCCCTCAGGGCGCCCAGCTGCGCACGGCGATCGCGTCGGTGCACCGGATCTGCCCGGAGTTCGCCCCGGTGCAGGTGCTGCGCCGCAGCGGACGCTCCGTACTCCTGGTCGGCACGACAGGACGCAGCACCGCCGTCGCCAAGTGTTTACTGGACCACTCCCCCGCATGGGCCGAGCGGATCCGCCACGAGATAGCCGCATACCGCTCGTTCGTCCGGCACCG
This sequence comes from Streptomyces sp. NBC_01352, assembly GCF_036237295.1. Lineage (NCBI taxonomy): Bacteria > Bacillati > Actinomycetota > Actinomycetes > Kitasatosporales > Streptomycetaceae > Streptomyces > Streptomyces sp. NBC_01352. The sequence goes on along the minus strand of NZ_CP108354.1, from coordinate 10,254,897 downwards.
CCCTCCGGTGCGCGTGCCGAGACTGATCGCGGCGGACCCGGACAACTGCACGCTCGTCATCGAGCGGATGCCGGGGCGGGTGGCGGCACTGCACCGGCACCCGGCGGAGGCCCCGCCCCGCGCGGACATCAGGGCGGCACTCGGCGCGGTCTGCCGGCTGAACGCCTGGCGGCCGCCGGCGGGCACCTTCGACGCCCCGCTGGACTACGCCACACGGATCAACCGGTACCACGAGCTGGGCCTGCTCACCGACCGGGATCTGGGCGACCTGCAGAAACTGCTGCACGGCATCGCGGCGACCGCGGGTCGGCACGGCATGGGCCAGTTCTGCCACGGCGACGCACTGTTGTCGAACATTCTCCTGTCACCGGCCGGTCCAGTGCTGGTGGACTGGGAGCACGCGGGCTGGTACCTGCCGGGTTACGACCTGGCGACGCTGTGGTCGGTCCTCGGCGACGCGCCGGTGGCCCGGCGGCAGATCAGCCAGATCGCCCAGTCGGCGGGCCCCGCCTCGCGGGACGCGTTCCTGGTGAACCTGATGCTCGTGCTGACCCGAGAGATCCGTACCTACGAGATGGCCGTGCAGCGTTCGATGCACGACACGACCCCGGCGGCACCGGGACCGGCCCACCCGGGTGCTGCGCCGTCCGGCGAGGAACAACGGCTGCTGCTCAGGCGGCTGCACGACGACTGCCAGCTGGCCCGCCGGGCCGTGCGCGCGGCGGTCGGCACTCGCTGACGGGGACGACGGTCCGCGGTGCGCCGGTCAGCGGCGCACCGCGGACCGTCGTATGTCCGGGTGCACGATCGCCTCGTACGGCTCATTGGTGTACGCCACTGACGCCCCGCAGGCCCGCGGGGCCGGTCCGCGAAACTCCCGCCCACCTGGATTGACGAGGGAAATCGCCTGCTCCTGGGCATCATTGACGGATCGTCGGCAGGCCGGTACCACTGACGGACACCCGGCCCCGCACGGCGCATCGCGCTCGACCGTCCCAGGAGGCTGCATTGCGAGGATCCGCCACCGACCCCAACAGAGCCGCCGGGTACAGCGGCAGGCGAGCAGCAGCAGGGGCGGTGGCCACCGCGGCCCTGCTGCTGCCGCTGCTCGGCGCCGCTCCGTCCGACAGCACCGCACAGTCCTCCGCGAACCGCCTTCAGCTGGCGTTCGCCTCCGCGGCCGCCGAGTACCACGTGCCGCAGAGCGTGCTGCTCGGCGTCTCCTACCTGCAGTCCCGCTGGGACGCGCACGCCGGGGCGCCCAGCGTGACCGGCGGGTACGGCCCGATGCACCTCACCGACGCGCGCACCGCGCTCGCCGAGGCGCCGCCGCACCACAGCGAGGGCACGGAGGACGCGCGCGGCGACGACGCCCGCACTCCCCTGCACCCCGAGGCGAAGCTGCCGGAGACCTCCGAGCTCCCGGCCCGCCTCACGACCCTGCCGAAGGCAGCCGAGCTCACCGGCCTGCCCGCCGAACAACTGCGGACCGATCCCGCCGCGAACGTGGCCGGCGGCGCCGCGCTGCTCGCCGCCGCGCAGAAGAACCTCGGCGAACCGCTGAGCAAGGATCCGGCTGACTGGTACGGGGCGGTGGCCCGCTTCTCCGGCGCGGACGACAGCGCGACGGGGGCGGCGTACGCGGGCGACGTCTACGACGTGCTGCGCACCGGCGAGGAGCGCGTCACCGACGCCGGCCAGCAGGTCGCCCTGGCTCCCCAGCCGGACCTCGCGCCCGACACCGGGCAGCTCGCGCGGACGGGGCTGCGCACGCTCGACACGGCCGGCACCCAGTGCCCGGCCACGGTGTCCTGCGAGTGGATCCCCGCTCCCTACGAGGAGTTCGGCGAGGGCGACTACGGCAACCACGACCTGGGGAACCGTCCGGCGTCCCAGAGCATCGACTACATCGTCATCCATGACACGGAGGGCGCCTGGGAGGGCGTCCTCGACATGGTGCAGGACCCGACCTATGTGTCGTGGAACTACTCGCTGCGTTCGACGGACGGCCACATCGCCCAGCACGTGAAGGCGAAGGACGTGGCCTGGCACGCGGGCAACTGGTACGTCAACGCCAAGTCGATCGGCCTGGAGCACGAGGGCTTCCTGGCGAATCCGGACGCCTGGTACACGGAGGCGATGTACCGGTCCTCGGCGCGGCTGGTGACGTACCTGTCCAAGAAGTACGACATCCCGCTGGACCGGCAGCACATCCTCGGCCACGACAACGTGCCCGGCCCGACCGCGGGAACCATCGGCGGCATGCACACCGACCCGGGCCCGTACTGGGACTGGGCCCACTACTTCGCGCTGCTGGGCCGCCCCTTCGAAGCCACGGCCGACAAGAACGGCGGCCTGGTGACGATCCGCCCCGACTATGCCGCCAACCGGCCGCGGTTCACGGGCTGCGTCGCCCAGGGTGAGCCGTGCGCCGCCCACGGCTCGAGCGCGGTGCGCCTCTACTCGGGGCCCGGCGAGTCCTACCCCCTGATCAAGGACATCGGTCTGGGCACGACGCCGACCACCGGGGTGAACGACCTGTCCTCCCGGGTCTCCACCGGCCAGCAGTACGCGGTCGCGGAGCGCGACGGCGACTGGACGGCGATCTGGTACCTCGGCCAGAAGGCCTGGTTCAAGAACCCGAAGAAGAACCCGACGGCGGTGAACGCGACCGGCCAGGTGGTGACGCCCAAGGACGACCTGCCGAGCGTCCCGGTCTACGGGCGCGCCTACCCGGAGGCGTCCGCGTACCCGGCGGGAGTGCCCGCCCAGACGGTGTCGCCGCTGCCGTACAAGCTGCCGGCAGGCCAGAGGTACGTGGTCGGCGACAAGGTGCCCGGCCAGTACTACTACGCGGTGACCTTCGACGAGGCCTCCCACCAGGTGGTGGTCGGCAAGGACCTGTACTACGAGATCCAGTTCGGCCACCGGGTGGCGTTCGTGCGGGCGGCGGACGTACGCGTGGAGGGGTCGGCCGGGTAGGTGCCTCAGCCCTGCTGGAAAAGCTCCGCGGGGAGCGGCTTCAGCAGGGCGTACAGGTCGTCGGTGATGGGGCGGTCCCAGGCGGCGATGGTCACCAGGACGTTGTCGCTGCGGTCGAACTGCACGCAGGAGATCCGGCTCTCCGACAGCTTGAGGCGGCGCACGATCAGGAGGTTGTCGCCCTGCATCACCGGCATGTCCTCCACGCCGACGACGGTGACCTCCTCGTCGTTCTCCAGCGCCAGCAGCAGCTGGCCGACCTCGAAGGGGACCTCGCCCTCGGTGACCTCGCGGGCCGGGGAGCCCTCCGGGAGGTTGCCGATGATCATCGCGGGGCCGCGACCGCCGAAGAGGTCGTAGCGAAGGTAGACGCCCTGGCAGCTGCCGTCGGGCGCGGGCAGCAGACCGGCGCCCAGATTGCCGGGCCAGTCGCCCGGGTCCATGGCCAGTACGTCGAAGTCGGGCCCGGCGGGCGTGGCGCTACGGCGGCGGAGGAACGACATGCCGCAATGGTACGTGCCCGGGGCCCTCGCGTGACGTGCGGGCGGCTCTTGCGGGCTAGGCACTCCTGCGATGCCGTTCGTGGTGACGGGCGACGCGGGCACGGTTGCCGCAGGACGGCTTGCACCACTCCTGGCGCGGGTGCTCCTTGAGGAAGTACCGCACACAGCGCGGCGCGTGGCAGGCCCGCAGCCGCTGCCGCTCGGGACCGTCGAGAAAGGCGATCGCGGCGTGCGCGAGCACCGCGGTGAGCTCGTCTCCGCCTCGCACGGCCTCATGCCGTACGACGGGTTCGGCGTCCTCGGCCCAGTGCAGCACCGGAACGGTGGGCGTGCGAGCGGCCGCCTCGTTGAGCCGCCGCACGGCCTCGGCCAGGGGCAGGAGGCGGGCCGCGTCGGCGGGGCTCGGTTCGGCGGGCCGTACCGCCCGGGCGAAGAGGGCGCGGACGGCGGCGCGCAGATCACGGACGGCGGCGAGAGCGGCCTCGTCGGCGACGAACCCGGCTGCCTCCGGCAGGCCGTCGGGGCGGGCCCGGACCCAGGCGGTGAGACCGGCGGGGTCGGACAGGTCGTCGGCGACTTTGCCGTGGCCGTCGTGCCGGATGGTCAGGGCGAGGTCGAGGACGAGGCGGGCGTCGCCGCTGATCGTGGCCTGCATGGAGCTAATGATAGGCGCGGCGAATTCCATTAAATGGGGGTGTCTCAGTCCTCCGGCGGCGCCGGCGGCACGACCGCGACCGGGCTCGCCGCGTGCAGCAGGACGGCCTGGGTGACGGAGCCCATCATGCGGGCCGGTGCCAGCAGGCGGCGTCGGTGGCGGCCGACGACGACCAGGTCGGCGTCCTTCGAGGCGGCGACGAGGTGACCGGCCGCGTCGCCCGGTGCGATGTACGGCTCGGCCCGGACGTCGGGGTGCCGGGCGTTGTGCGGGGCGAGGAAGCCCTCGGCGAGGGCCCGGGTCTCACTCTCGACGGCGTCCTGGTCGATCATCACCGGGAGGAGTTCGCCGGGGGCCGCCCAGCTCTGGACGGGCCACGGGTAGGCGGCGACGACCTGGAGGCGCGCGCCGCGCAGGGCGGCCTCGGTGAAGGCGAAGGCGAGCGTGGCCTCGTCGGGGCTGTCCACCTGGAGGCCGACGACCACGCGGGGACCGGGCCCGGCCGGCGCGTCGCCGTGGACCTCGCGGCCGGGCCGGGGCACCACCACGACGGGGCACTCGGCGTCGCGGGCGGCGGCCATGCTGGTGGAACCGAGCAGCAGGCTGGCGAAGCCGCCGCGGCCCCGGGAGCCGAGCACCATCAGCTGGGCGGTGGAGCCGAGTTCGGGCAGCAGGACGCCGATGGCGCCGTCCAGACCGACGTACTCCGTGTCGGGCAGGTCGGCCCGGTTCTCCAGATGAGCGCGCACGTCCGCGAGCACCTGGTCGTCCGCCGGTGCCGGCGCCGGCACGACCGGGGCTCCGGGCTGGGTCCAGGCGGCGTACTGCCGCACATGGGCCACCCGCAGCGGCGCCCCGCGCCGACGGGCGGCGTCGAGAGCCCAGTCCAGAGCGCGCAGGCTGTCGTCCGAACCGTCGACCGCCGCGACCACCGGCAGAGTGCTCATGCGTTCCTCACCTCCGGAGACGACCTTCGCTTCCTGGGGGTCAGCCTTGCTCAGCATCGGCCCCGGGAGAGCGCTCAAGGTCGCGTGTCCGGAAAAACGGTCGGAACACCGCCGGATCGGCCCGTCAGCTCACGCAGGTCACGTGAGGTCGAACTCCCCTTCCCTCGCTCCCGACACGAACGCGCCCCACTCCGCGGGTGTGAAGATCAGGGACGGGCTTTCGGGCCGGCCGCTGTTGCGCATCGCGATGAATCCCTCGACAAAGGCGATCTGGACATCCCCCAGGCCACGGCTGCTGGAGTGCCAGTCGGCGTTGCTGAGGTCCAGCTCGGGCTTGTCCCAGCCCATGAGCGGCTGCTGCTGGATGGTGGTCTCGGCCACGTCCGTGCTCCTCCCGATTGCGTCGTCCGCGGCCAGCCTAGCGATCGGCCCCGGGTGCCAACAGGCCACGTGAGGGGGACCTTTCAGGAGGCGGGGGGCTCGGACCCCACGAGCCACATGGCGAAGAACTGCGATCCGCCGCCGTAGGCGTGCCCGAGCACCCGGCGCGCCCCCTCCACCTGGTGTTCCCCGGCCTGACCGCGCACCTGGAGCGCGGCCTCCGCGAAACGGATCATGCCGGAGGCGCCGATCGGATTCGTCGACAGAACGCCGCCGGACATGTCGACGGGCAGGTCCCCGTCCAGTTCGGTCACCCCGGACTCGGTGAGCTTCCAGCCCTCGCCCTCGTCGGCGAAGCCGAGGTTCTCCAGCCACATGGGCTCGTACCAGGAGAACGGCACGTACATCTCGACGGCGTCGATCTCCCGGCGCGGGTCGGCGATCCCGGCCTGCCGGTACACGTCGGCCGCGCAGTCCTTGCCGGCCTGCGGCGACACGGCGTCCTTGCCCGCGAACAGGGTGGGTTCGCTGCGCATCGCGCCGCCGTGCATCCAGGCGGGCGGCCGGGGCGAGCGGGCGGCTCCCGCGCGGTCGGTGAGGACCATCGCGCAGGCTCCGTCGGAGGAGGGGCAGGTCTCCGAGTAGCGGATCGGGTCCCAGAGCATGGGCGAGGCCTGGACCTTCTCCAGGGTGATGTCGTGCTCGTGCAGGTGCGCGTACGGGTTCTTCAGCGCGTTGCGCCGGTTCTTGTACGCGACGAGGGAGCCGACGGTGTCGGGGGCGCCGCTGCGTCGCATGTAGGCGCGCACGTGCGGGGCGAAGAACCCGCCCGCCCCGGCCAGCAGCGGCTGTTGGAAGGGGATCGGCAGGGACAGTCCCCACATGGCGTTCGACTCGGACTGCTTTTCGAAGGCGAGGGTGAGCACGGTGCCGTGGACGCGGGCGGCGACCAGGCCCGCGGCGACCAGTGCCGTCGACCCGCCGACCGAGCCCGCCGTGTGCACCCGCAGCATGGGCTTGCCCACGGCGCCCAGCGCGTCGGCCAGGTACAGCTCCGGCATCATCACGCCCTCGAAGAAGTCGGGCGCCTTGCCGATGACGACGGCGTCGATGTCCGCCCAGTCCAGCTCGGCGTCGTCCAGGGCCCTTCGGGCGGCCTCCCGCACGAGCCCCGCGATGGACACGTCCCGGCGTGCCGCCACGTGCTTGGTCTGGCCGATGCCTACGACGGCCACGGGCTCCTTGCTCATCGCGGATCCCCTTCGAGTACGGCGACCAGGTTCTGTTGGAGGCAGGGCCCGGAGGTGGCGTGGGCGAGGGCCCGGTCGGACTCGCCGCGGTGGATGCGGGCTGCGGCCTCGCCGATGCGGATGAGCCCGGCGGCCATGACCGGGTTGGCGGCGAGGGCACCTCCGGAGGGGTTGATCCGCACGTCGTCGTCCAGCCGGAGAGCCTTGCGCAGGACGACCTCCTGCGAGCTGAAGGGTGCGTGCAACTCTGCGGTGTCGACGGGTCGTTCGAAGGCGCCGGCCTTCTCGGCGGCCAGTCGGGCGGACGGCGAGTCGGTGAGGTCGCGGACGCCGAGGCCGTGTGCCTCGATGCGGTGGTCGATGCCGCGGATCCAGGCGGGCCGCGCGCACAGGTCCCGGGCCCGGTCCCCGGCCGCGAGGACGACCGCGGCGGCGCCGTCGCCGACGGGCGGGCAGTCGCCGGTGCGCAGGGGCCGTACGACGTAGTCCCCCGGTGCCGCCGTGTCCGTCTCGGAGCCACGGCTACGGGCCGCCACGGCGGCCAGGGCGGGCTCGTCCGTCGCGCCCGTGTCGATGAGTGCCTGCGCCTGGAGGGCGGCCAGGGCGACGGAGTCGGGCCACAGGGGTGCCACGTAGTACGGGTCGAGCTGGCGGGTCAGGACGTCGCGGACGGAGCCGGGTGACGACTTGCCGTAGGAGTACACGAGGGCGGTGTCGGCGTCGCCGGTCAGGAGCTTGGTCCACGCCTCGTACAGCGCCCACGCGCCGTCCATCTCGACATGGGACTCGGAGATCGGCGGCCAGGCGCCGACCCCGTCGAGGGCGAGGGTGAAGGAGAAGGCGCGGCCGGCGAGGTAGTCGCAGGAGCCGGAGCAGGTGAAATCTATGTCCGCGGTCTTCAGGCCGGTGCGGTCGAGCACCTCGTGCAGGACGGGCATGAGCATCTCCACCTCGGAGAGCTCGTCGGCGGTGCGCAGGTGGCCGGTGTGCGCGAAGGCGACGACGGCGACCTCCCTGAGTGGCTGCATCTACAACAGCTCCTTGTACATCTCGTAGTCCGCGTCGGGCTCGCCGGTCGGCCGGTAGTGGTCGGGGTGGCGGGATCCTTCCGCCCACACGGGTTCGACGCGCAGGCCCATCCGCACCCGGTCGTAGGGGATGCCTCCGATGCGGCCGTGCAGGGCCAGGTCGGCGCCGTCGAGGGCGATGTGCGCGTAGACGTACGGCACCTCGATGTCCAGGTTCTTCGCCTTGATGTTGACGATGCAGAAGGTGGTGACCGTGCCGCGGGGACCCACTTCCACCTGTTCCGATGTGGCGAGACCACAGGTGGGGCACGCACCCCTCGGCGGGACGTACACCTTGCGGCAGGACGGACACCGCTCGCCGACGATGCGCCGGTCGCCGAGTGCGTGGATGTAGGCGGACTGGGCGCGGCCGGGCGTGTAGGTGTAGTCGAGGCGGGCCGGGGCGACGATGCCGGTGACCGGGTTCTCGAACTCGCCCGTGTGGCCCGCCGGGTCGGCCCGGTCGCCGTCGTACGGCTCGAAGCAGGCGATGTCGGTGATGGCGCCGGTGCGTTCGTCGGCCCAGCGGATGCGGACGCGCATGCCGGTGTGCACGGCGTCGGGGCCGGGGGCGTCGAGGGCGTGCAGGAGGGCGGTGTCGGCGCCGTCGAGGCGGACCAGGACCCAGGCGAAGGGGGCGGACAGGGGCTGACCTCGGCGGGGGGCGTGGTTCCAGGCCCAGGTGGTGACCGTGCCGGTGGGGGCCACCTCGACGAGGTCGCGGATCTCCTCGGCGGTGACGGGGTCGTACTCGACGGGCGGGACGAGTGTCCGGCCGTCGCCGGTCTTCACCCCGAGCACGACGCGTTCGCGCAGGCCGGTGAGGAAGGCGCTCTGGACGGGGCCGAGGGAGCGGGTGAAGGGGAACTCGACGACGAGCGGCGCTGTGAGGACTTCGGGCATCCCGGATGTCTCCTTCTGGGGAGGTCGGACGCGCTGGTACGCGTGGTCAGGCGCGCTTGTACTCGGGCGGTCGTTTCTCCGCGAAGGCGCGCGTGCCCTCCTTGGCGTCGGCGGTGTCGAAGATCGGCCAGCCGCGCTTGAGTTCGGCGGCGAGTCCGTCGGTCTCGGTCATCTCGGCGGTCTCGTACACGGACGCCTTGACGGCCTCGACGGCGAGCGGGCCGCAGGCGTTGACCCGTTCGGCGATCTCCAGGGCCTTGTCGAGTGCCGTGCCGTCGGGGACGACGTGGCCGATCAGGCCGATGCCCGCGGCCTCGCGGGCGGTGTAGGGGCGGCCGGTGAGGAGCATCTCCAGGGCGTGGGTGCGCGGGATCTGCCGTTGCAGCCGGACGGTGGAGCCCCCGATCGGGAACAGCCCGTGTTTGACCTCGAAGAGCCCGAAGGTCGCCGACTCGCCGGCGACCCGGATGTCGGTGCCCTGGAGGATCTCCGTGCCACCGGCGACGCAGTACCCTTCGACGGCGGCGATCACCGGTTTGCGGGGGCGGTGGTGGCGCAGCATCGCCTTCCAGTGCAGGTCCGGGTCTGCCTTGAGGCGGTCCCGGTGCTGCTCGCCCTCCATTCCCCGCCCGGCGAGGGCCTTGAGGTCCATGCCGGCGCAGAACGCGCCGCCCGCGCCGGTCAGCACGATCGAGCGGACCTCGTCGTCCTCGTCGGCCTCGAGCCAGCCGTCGTACAGGCCGACGAGCATGGACAGCGAGAGCGCGTTCCTGGCGTCGGGCCTGTTGAGCGTGAGCACCAGTGTGGCGCCTTCGCGCCGCACGGTGAGGTGTTCCGTCCCACCCATTGCCCATCTCCCCTCTGAAAGAACGAGAACAGGTTGCAGGAGGCGCCTGGGCACTTCAAGGGTTTTCTGACAGTCAGTCAGATTTCTTCGACGCGGACCCTTCACAGTTGCGGCCCCCTTTGCTCAGATGGCGGCGAACCGTCGAAGCACCAGGGCCCGTCCGAGGTCAGGAGGAGCGGTGAAGTACAACCTTGCCGACCTGTTCGAGTCGGTCGTCGACGTGGTCGCGGACCGCGAGGCGCTCGTGTACATCGACCATCCCGGTACGGGAGCGGAGCGCCGGCTGACCTACGCGGAACTGGACGCGGCCGCCAACCGCGTCGGCCACCATCTCCTCGACAGCGGGGTACGTCCCGGCGAGCACGTCGGGCTCCACCTCTACAACGGCGTCGAGTACCTCCAGACCGTGCTGGGGTGCCTGAAGGCGCGGATCGTGCCGGTCAACGTCAACTACCGTTACGTAGAGGACGAGTTGGTCTATCTCTACCGGGACGCCGATCTGGTGGCCCTGGTCTTCGACGCGGAGTTCACCGACCGGGTGGCGGCGGCGCTGCCGCACACGGACGCGCTGCGGCATCTGGTGCGGGTGGGGACGCCGGTATCGGGGGCGGCCGAGGTGGCCGCCGTGGATTTCGCGGCGGCGGAAGGCTCCGGCTCCCCGGAGCGCGGGTTCCCCTCCCGGTCGGGCGACGACCAGTTCATCATCTACACCGGTGGCACCACGGGGATGCCCAAGGGCGTGATGTGGCGCCAGGAGGACCTGTTCTTCTCGGGGCTCGGCGGCGGCGCGCCGACCGGCGAACCGGTGAAGAAGCCGGAGGAACTCGCCGAGCGGGTCGCGGCCGGCGGTGCGGGGATCACCTTCTTCCCGGCTCCCCCGCTGATGCACGGCACCTCCACGCTCACCGCGTTCATCGGGTTCAACTTCGGTCAGCGGGTCGTGCTGCACCGCAAGTTCGTGCCCGAGGAGGTGCTGCGGACGATCGAGAAGGAGAAGGTCACCAGCATGTCGCTGGTGGGCGACGCGATGCTGCGGCCTCTGATCGACGCGCTGGAAGGTCCGCTGAAGGGCACCGACATGTCGTCGATGTTCAGCGTGTCGTCGTCGGGGGCGATCATGTCGGACACGGTCCGCCGGCAGTTCCAGGCGCTCGTCCCGAACGTGATGCTGCTCAACAACTTCGGCTCCTCCGAGTCCGGCTTCAACGGTACGGCCACGGAGGACTCCGGCCCCGAGCGCGGCTTCCGCGTCCGCGTCAACTCCCGTACCCAGGTGGTCGATCCGGCGACCTACGAGCCGGTCGCGGTCGGCGAGGTGGGCCGGGTCGCGCAGTGCGGACATGTGCCGCTCGGCTACTACAACGACCCGCGCAAGACCGCCGAGACCTTCTTCGAGAAGGACGGCGAGCGGTGGGTGCTGCTCGGCGACATGGCCACCGTCGACGAGGAGGGCGTGGTCACCGTCCTCGGCCGGGGCTCGCAGTGCATCAACACGGGCGGCGAGAAGGTCTATCCGGAGGAGGTCGAGCAGGCGCTCAAGTCCCATCCGGACGTGTACGACGCGCTGGTCGCCGGGGTGCCGGACGCGAAGTGGGGCCACCATGTGGCGGCCGTCGTGCAGTTGCGCGAGGGGGCGGTACGGCCATCCCTGGAGGACGTCCAGGCGCACTGCCGTTCCCGGCTCGCCGGCTACAAGGTCCCGCGTCAACTGGTGATCACGGAGGCTCTGCGGCGCTCGCCCAGCGGCAAGGCGGACTACCGGTGGGCCCGGGAGGTGGCGGTGGCCGCGGCCGGGTGAATCTCCGGCCCGTGCGATTGAACCGAAGGTGACGTGCGGACGTACTGGTGATGGCAGGCTCGGCCCCAGGGCCATGTTTGCCATGCCATTGCACGACCGCACGGAAGGACCATCGGGTGTCGCTCTTCACTCGCTCTCGTCAGCTGCCGGACACCGAGGGCGAGGCCGAGGCGGACGGTGACACCGCCGCGGCGGCAGAGGAGACGAGAGCGCCACAGGAGACGGCACAGGAGACGGGACAGCAGACGGAAGAGGACGTCGTCGAGCAAACCGGCGCCGTCGAAACGGCGGATTCCCCGTCACCCGGTTGGTTCGGCTGGCGCCGTCGCTACCCCCGTACGGCACGCGGCGTGAGCGTGGGGACAACTGTGCTGGCCGGTGTGCTGGTGCTCGGCTCGCTGCTCATGCCCGCCCGGCTCGACCGGATCTCGCTCCAGTGGTTCCTACGCATCCCCGCCGAAGCGATCCTGCTGGCAGGCCTGCTGCTCATGCTGTCTCCGAGGCCACGGCGGATCGCGAGCGTCGCCTCGGGGGTGTTCCTCGGGCTGTTCACCGTCCTGAAGTTCCTCGACATCGGCTTCCGCCAGTTCCTGGCCCGGCCGTTCGACCTGGTCTTCGACTGGATTCTGCTGGAAGGCGCGACGGACTTCCTCAGGGAGTCGTTCGGCCGCTCAGGTCAGGTGCTCGCGGTGACCGGGGTGATCGTCCTGATTGTTGCCGTGCTCGTGCTGAGCACGCTCGCCGTGGTGCGGCTGACGAACGTGATGGCCCGACACCGACCCGTGGCCGTCCCCACGGTCCTCGTCCTCGCCACCGCGTGGATCACCTGCTTCACTCTGGGCGTGCAGTTCGGCGGTCTCGCGGTCGCCACCAAGGGCAACACCGAATACCTCGCCAACCGTGTGCAGCAGGTGCGCGACGGCCTCGGGGACGCCCAGGTCTTCGAGAAGCAGGCCGCCGTCGACGCCTTCGCCGACACACCGCCCGACCAGCTGCTGACCGGACTGCGCGGCAAGGACGTCCTGTTCACCTTCGTCGAGAGCTACGGCCGTGTCGCGATCGACGACCCGGAGATGGCACCGGAGATGGACGCGACCCTCAAGGAGGGCACGAGCAGGCTCGAGTCGGCCGGGTTCGCGTCGCGCAGCGCCTGGCTCAAGTCGCCGGTGACGGGGGCCGGCAGCTGGCTCGCCCACTCGACGTTCCTGTCCGGTCTGTGGGTCAAGAACCAGCAGCGGTACGGGAGTCTCACCACCGGCGACCGGGCGACCCTCACCAGCTACTTCCAGAAGACCGGTGCCTGGCGCACGGTCGGCATCGTCCCGGGTGTGCGGAAGGCCTGGCCCGAGGGCAAGTTCTTCGGCCTCGACCACATCTACGACTCCGAGCACCTCGGCTACCAGGGCCCGTACTTCAGCTGGACGCCCGTGCCCGACCAGTTCAGCCTGGAGGCCTTCGAACGTCTGGAGCACGGCAAGGAGAACCGTGACCCGATCATGGCCGAGATCATCCTCGCCTCCAGCCACAACCCCTGGTCGCCCAACGCCCGCATGATCGACTGGGAGGACCTCGGTGACGGTTCGGTCTTCCACCAGATCAAGAAGGAGGGCACGGACCCCAAGCAGGTGTGGAAGGACGGCAACCGCGTGCGCACGGAGTACCGCAAGTCCATCCAGTACTCCGTCGACAGCCTGACCGAGTGGGTCGAGCGCTACGGCGACGACGACACCGTCCTCGTCTTCCTCGGCGACCACCAGCCCGTCCCGACCGTCACCGCGGGCGACACCAGCAAGGACGTGCCGATCACGATCGTCGCCCGCGACCAGAAGGTGCTCGACAGGATCTCCGACTGGGGCTGGACGGAGGGCCTCAAGCCCGCCGAGAACGCGCCGCAGTGGGGCATGGACAAGTTCCGCGACCGCTTCATGACGGCGTACGCCAAGTGAGGGTTCACGCCGCCAGGAACGCCTCCACGACGGCGAGGAACTCCGCCGGCCGACTCTCGTGCACCAGATGCCCGGCGTCGATGGTCACCAGACGTGCGTCGGCAAGGGGTTCGGCGAGCGCGGTGACCTGGTCCTGCGGTATCAGGCTGGTCGGCCCGCCCGCGATGAGCAGCGTCGGCATGGTGATCCGCGCCATGCGGTCCCACCACACAGGATCGGGGGCGTTCCGTTGTGCGTCGGTGGCCCGCACCATGGCCCAGTCGAAAGGCAGCGCACCGTCAGGTCGTTCGGTGGGCGCTCGGGGTGGATCGAGGGGCAGCGGCGCGGGTACGTCCTCCAGGACGAGGCGGCCGACCACCTCGGGCGCGTGCTGCGCGAGCAGGTAGGCGACGGCACCGCCCAGCGAGTGCCCGACGACGTCGACGCGGCCGATGCCGAGTCCGGTGAGGAAGACGAGGATGTCGTCGCGCATGGCCTCGTACGCGTACGCCTCCTGCCCGGCACCCGGTTGCGCGCCGGGCCAGTCGCTGTGCCCGTGGCCGCGCAGGTCGGGGGCGTAGACCCGGCGCGGGCGCGGTCCCGTGGCCAGTCGCTCGGCGACCGGCGTCCAGTCGGCGCCGTCGGCCCCGCGGGAGTGGAGCAGGAGGACGGGCGGCGCGTCCTCGGGGCCCCAGGTGCGGTAAGCGAGGGTGATGCCGTTCACCCTGACGGTGTCCATGCCGGGCAACGTAACCGGAGGGGCACCGGATCACCCGGCTACTCTGCCGAGGGCAGAGAGACCTCGTCGGCGTCCAGGAACGCGACGGCACGACGTACGAACCACTCCGGGTCGTCCAGCCAGGGGTAGTGCCCCGCGCCGGGCTGGACCGCGAACTCGGCGTTCGGGAACACCTCGGAGGATCGACGGGCGAGTTCGGGCCGCGGACCGCCGTCGAGCTCGCCGGCGAGGACGAGGACGGGCGAGTCCAGGCGCGCGAGGGCGGTCCGGGTCGCCGGAGGGTCGTAGGCGCCCTCGGAGCCGTACATGTCGGCGGCCTCGTCGTTGAACTGCTCGTCCGCGCGGGCGTCGTGGTCCTTCGCCGTCTCGTCCCAGCGCCCGTAGAAGAAGGACGCGAACGCCGGGTCGAAGTCACCCTTTCCTGCCACCCAGGCCTCGAACGCGGGGAACGCCTCCTCGAACCACGGCTCACCCGCCCGCAGCCGCGCCGCGGCCAGCCGGTCCTCGCCCGTCGCCGGCATGCCCAACGCCCAGGGCGTCGCCGTGACCAGCACCAGCCGCCCCAGCCGCGCCGGGTACCGGGCCGCGTACAGCATGGCCAGACTCCCGCCCGCCGAGTGCCCGAGCACGTCCATGTGCGCGAGCCCCAGATGGGCCCGCAACGCCTCCACATCGTCCACGAGCCGGTCGCACCGGTAGGTCGCCGGATCCGCCGGCACCGCGGACTCACCGGTTCCGCGCAGGTCGAGCAGCACCAGCCGCCGATGCCCTGCGAGTCCCCCCAGATCCCCAAGATAACCGGAGGCGCGCATCGGCCCTCCGGGCAGCACGACGAGCGGGGCGCCCTCGCCCCGGACGTGGTAGGCGAGCTCGGTCCGGTCGGGCGCGGTGAAGGTCGGCATGGCGCCGATCATGGCGACCGTCCGCCGCACACGCAACGGAGTTCCGCAGAGGGCGAGGGGCCGGTGGGCCAGAGCCGCGTCGACTATCCGTTGTGCCGGGGCGCCCTCGAGGTCGGCCGCCGCCGGGTGCGCCACGTTCGTCTCGAACAGCCGCGGGAAGTAGTCCTGTTCCGGCACCGCCTCCGTCTCCGACTCCGACTCCGACTCCAGAACTCTGCGGACGATCTCCACTAGTTCGTCCCGCGTGATGTCCGGCACCCGCGGACAGGCCGGGCGCCCCGCCTCCACCGCGAAGTCCCGCCGCGCCACGCCGAGAAATCCCGCACCGCCCCCTTGCCTCGGCCCGGGCGTCCTGGATTACTGATCCCGAACACCTCGACCGAATGATCGGTCGCCTGGATTGTCATGCTTGGTGAGAGTGAGGTGCCGATGGTGGACGCGCCGGATGTGTCCGGCTCGACGGACCTGTTCGACTCGGGAGAGCGGCTCGACGAAGCGGCGTTGCGGGCACTGCAGTTGGAGCGGTTGCGGAGATCGCTGCGGCACGCCTACGACAACGTGCCGTTCTATCGCGAGTCCTTCGACAAGGCCGGTGTCCGTCCGGAGGACTGCCGCTCCCTCGCCGACCTGGCCCGCTTTCCGTTCACGACCAAGGCGGACCTGCGCGAGAACTATCCGTACGGCATGTTCGCCGTGCCCCAGGACCGGATCCGGCGCATCCACGCCTCCAGCGGCACCACCGGACGCCCGACCGTAGTCGGATACACCGAGGGCGACCTCTCCCTGTGGGCCGACATGGTGGCCCGTTCACTGCGCGCGGCAGGCGCACGGGCCGGGGACAAGGTGCATGTGGCGTACGGGTACGGGCTGTTCACCGGAGGGCTGGGCGCGCACTACGGGGCCGAACGGCTCGGCTGTACGGTCATCCCCGCGTCCGGCGGTATGACGGCCCGCCAGGTCCAGCTGATCCAGGACCTCGGTCCCGAGATCATCATGGTCACGCCGTCGTACATGCTGACGATCCTCGACGAGTTCGAGCGGCAGGGCGTCGACCCACGCGGTACCTCCCTGCGGGTGGGTGTCTTCGGGGCCGAGCCCTGGACCGAGCGGATGCGGCAGGAGATCGAGGAGCGGTTCGCGATCGACGCGGTGGACATATACGGGCTGTCGGAGGTGATGGGTCCGGGGGTCTCGCAGGAGTGCGTGGAGACCAAGGACGGACTGCACGTGTGGGAGGACCACTTCTTCCCCGAGGTCGTCGACCCGATCACCGGTGAGGTGCTGCCGGACGGCGAGCGGGGCGAGCTGGTCTTCACCTCGCTCACCAAGGAGGCGATGCCGGTCGTGCGGTACCGGACGCGGGACCTGACGCGGCTGCTGCCGGGTACGGCCCGGGTGTTCCGGCGGATGGAGAAGGTCACCGGCCGCAGCGACGACATGGTGATCCTGCGCGGGGTGAACCTCTTCCCCACCCAGATCGAGGAGATCGTGCTGCGCACACCGGGTGTCGCCCCCCACTTCCAGCTCCGGCTCACCCGTGAGGGCCGCCTCGACGCCCTCACCGTGCGGGCGGAGGCCCGGCCCGACGCCACGCCCGAGGACCGGGACACGGCCGCGCGGGCCATCACGGCGGCCGTGAAGGACGGCATCGGTGTGTCGGTCGCCGTCGAGATCGTGGCTCCGGAGTCGCTGGAGCGGTCCGTGGGCAAGATCCGGCGGATCGTGGACCTGCGGTCGCGCTAGTCGCCGTCGAGGTCAGTGGCCCGCGAACCGGTCCCGCAGCTCCCGCTTGAGGATCTTCCCGCTCGCGTTGCGCGGCAGCTCGTCCACGAACAGCACCCGCTTCGGTGCCTTGAAGTGGGGGAGCTTCTCGCGGGCGTGGGCGATGAGGTCCTCCTCCGTGACCTCGCCGCGCGGGACGACGACCGCCGTGACGGCCTCGATCCACCGCTCGTCGGGCAGGCCGATGACGGCGGCCTCGGCGACGGCCTCGTGGGTGTAGAGCGCGTCCTCTACCTGGCGTGAAGCGATCACCACGCCACCGGAGTTGATGACGTCCTTCACCCGGTCGACGATCGTGAAGTAGCCGTGGGCGTCACGCACCGCGAGGTCGCCGGAGCGGAACCAGCCGTCGCGGAAGGCCTCGGCCGTCTCCTCGGGCTTGTCCCAGTAGCCCTCGCACAACTGCGGGGAGCGGTAGACGATTTCGCCGGGCGTGCCGTCGGGCACGTCCTTGCCGTCCTCGTCGACCACGCGCGCGTCCACGAAGAGCACGGGACGGCCGCAGGAGTCCATGCGGCCCTTGTGCTCGTCGGGAGCGAGGACGGTGGCCAGGGGACCGATCTCGCTCTGCCCGAAGCAGTTGTAGAAGGCGAGTTTCGGGAGGCGTTCGCGCAGCCGCTCCAACACGGGCACCGGCATGATCGACGCGCCGTAGTACGCCTTGCGCAGACCGCTGAGGTCACGGGTCGGGAAGTCGGCACGGTTCGTCAGGCCGATCCACACCGTGGGCGGGGCGAAGAGGCTGTCCGCGCGGCCGGTCTCGATCAGTTCGAAGAGGCGGTCGCCGTCCGGCGCGTCCAGGATGATGTTGGTGGCTCCCACCGCGAGGTAGGGCAGCAGGAACACGTGCATCTGCGCCGAGTGGTACAGCGGCAGCGAGTGCACCGGCCGGTCGCCCGCGCTGAGGTCGAGGGCGGTGATCGCGCTCAGGTACTCGTGCACCAGGGCGCGGTGCGTCATCATCGCGCCCTTGGGCAGCGCCGTCGTCCCGGAGGTGTACAGCAGCTGCACCAGGTCCTCGCTGCGCGGTTCGGGACCGTCGTACGCGGGTGTCGTGGCCAGCCGTGCCAGCAGGGAGTCCTCGGCGTCGCGCAGGGGCAGCGTACGGACCCCGTCGGGGAGTTGTGCGGCCAGATCGGGGTCGGTGAGGACCAGGCTGCTGCCGGACTGGTCGACGAGGTACACGAGGTCGTCGCCGGTGAGGTTCTGGTTGACCGGCACGTGCACGAGGCCCGCGCGGGCGCAGGCGAGGAAGCCGATCAGATAGGCGTCGGAGTTGTGGCCGTAGGCGCCGACCCGGTCGCCGGGGTCGAGGCCCTGGTCGAGCAGGAGGCTCGCCGCGCGGGACACGGCCTCGTCGAGTTCCTCGTACGTCCAGGAGCGGTCGCCGTACTCCACCGCCACCCGTGCCGGGGTGCGTCGGGCGCTGCGTCGCAGCACCCCGTCAACGGTGCTGCCGTGTCCGGGCGTCATGACACATGATCCTCGGTCCGCGGAAGAAGGAGGTCAAGCACCGGGGAACCGCTGTCGAACTCGCCGCACTTCAGCGGCCGGACCCGGTTGTTCTCCGGCGAGCGCTGATCGTGTGGTCCCGTCCCGCCCGGGGCGGGACCACACGTCCCGTCAGGCGGGGACGTGGCCGAGCTTGTCCGGGTTGAGGACCACGTAGATGCCGTCGATGCGGTCGTCACGCACGTCGATGGTGACGAGCTGGGCGATGCCGTCGACGGTGATCGCAAGGGCGGGGCGGCCGTTGACGTCCACGCGGCGCGGTGTGCCGTAGGGGTAGCGGGCGACCAGATCCGCGGCGAAGGGGATGACCTGCTGGCCGCCCTCGATCGGCCACAGGGCCGCCCGGGCCTTGCCGCCGCCGTCGTTCCAGGCGACGACGTCCTCGGTCAGCAGCCCGCTCAGCCGGGACACGTCGCGGCTCTGCGCGGCCTCCAGGAACCGCGCCAGCAGCTTGGCGTGGTCCTCTTCGGAGAGCGCGAACCGGTCGCGTCCGGCGGCGAGCCGGCGGCCGGTGCGCAGATGCATCCGGCGGCAGTTCGTCTCGGTGGCGTCGAGGATGCGGGCGATCTCGCCGTACGGAAGTTCGAGGGCTTCGTGCAGGACGAAAACCGCGCGTTCCTGGGGTGACAGGCGCTCCATCAAGTGGACGGTGGCGTAGGCGACCGTGCTCCGCAGCCCGGACGTGTCCAGCGGGCCCAGGGCGTCGGTGGCCACCGGTTCGGGCAGCCAGGGCCCGGTGTACATCTCGCGGGTCACCTGGGCCGACTTGAGCCGGTCGAGGGCGAGCCGCGCGACGACGGTGACGAGGAAGGCCCGGGGGGCGTGGGTCTGGGCGGGCTCGGTGCCGGTCCATCGCAGGTGGGCGTGGTGGACGATGTCCTCGGCGTCCCTCATGGTGCCGAGCAGCCGGTAGGCGAGCCCGAGAAGCAGGGGACGGTAGGTCTCGAACTGCTCGGTCGCCGGCTCCGGGGTATCCAATTTCCGTGTCCTTCCCAGTCGTTCGGTGCGGTGGTCGCCGTCGGTGCGGGTCCCAGTCAACTCCGCCGCGTCCCCGTCGCGCCACTCGGCGTAACGGGAAAGCGGGTCGGGAGTGCGGGCGGCGTGCGCGGTCCGCCCCGCGCACGCCGTTCACGACGGCCGCTTGCCGACGAGAGTTCCGGCGGCACCGAAGATCGGCTCAGGAAGGTCACGCAGGTCATACGGGGCGCGTACGGCCCTCCCAGTACGGCTCCCGCAACCGGCGCTTGTACAGCTTGCCGTTGGGGTCCCGGGGCATCTCCGTGATGAAGTCGACGCTCTTGGGCCGCTTGTACCCGGCGAGTGGCCCGGCGCAGTGGTCGAGGAGCGCGGCGGCGAGGGCGGGGCCCGGCTCGAAGCCGGGGGCGGGTTCGACGACGGCCTTGACCTCCTCGCCCCAGTCGTCGTGCGGGATGCCGAAGGCGGCGGCGTCGGCGACGGCGGGGTGGGCGAGCAGGGCGGACTCGATCTCGGCCGGGTAGATGTTGACGCCGCCCGAGATGATCAGGTCGATCTTGCGGTCGCGGAGGAAGAGGTAGCCGTCCTCGTCGAGGAGTCCGAGGTCGCCGACGGTGAAGAAGTCGCCGATGCGGTTCTTGCGCGTCTTGGCGTCGTCCTTGTGGTACGAGAAGCCGCCGGTGTTCATCTTCAGGTACACCGTGCCGAGTTCGCCGGGCGGCAGCCGGTTGCCGTCGTCGTCGAAGACCGCGAGCTCGCTGATGGGCCAGGCCTTGCCGACGGTGCCGGGCTTCTTCAGCCAGTCCTCGGTGGTCGCGAAGGCACCGCCACCCTCGCTGGCCGCGTAGTACTCCTCCACGCAGTGGCCCCACCAGTCGATCATGGCTCGTTTGACGTGGTCGGGGCAGGGCGCGGCGCCGTGGATGGCGTGCCGCATGGACGAGACGTCGTAGCGCGCCCTGATGTCGTCCGGGAGGGCCAGCAGCCGGTGGAACTGGGTCGGGACCATGTGGGTGTGCGTGCACCTGTGGGTGTCGATGAGGCGGAGCATCTCCTCCGGCGTCCACTTGTCCATCAGGACCAGGCGGTGGCCGATGTGCAGGGACGCGCCGGCGAACTGGAGTACGGCCGTGTGGTAGAGCGGCGAGCAGACGAGGTGCACGTTGTCGTCGAACGGCCGGATGCCGAAGATGCCGAGGAAGCCTCCGAGGTACGCCTCCTCGGGGGCCTTGCCGGGCAGGGGGCGCCGGATGCCGCGCGGGCGGCCGGTGGTGCCCGAGGTGTAGTTCATGACCCAGCCGAGGGTGCGGTCTGTGGGCGGCGACTCCGGTTGTCCGTCGAGGAGTTCGGCGTACGGCCGGAAACCCTCGACCGTGCCGACGGCGTACCGGTGGGTGGCCGGGAGGCCGGCCTCGTCGGCGGCGTGGCGGGCGGGGCCGGCGAACCGTTCGTGGGTGAGGAGCACCTTGGCACCGGAGTCGGAGACGATCCAGGCGATCTCGGGGCCGACGAAGTGGTGGTTGACGGGGACGAGATAGAAACCGGCCTGCGAGGCGGCGAGGTACGCGGTGAAGAACTCGACGCCGTTGGGCAGGACGACGGCGAAGGCGTCACCGCGTTCGAGCCCGGCGGCGCGCAGCCCGTGCACCAGCCGGTTGGCCGCTGCGTGCAGCCGTCCGGCGGTCCACTGCTCGCCGTCGGGCGCGATGAGGACCTCGCGCTCGGGGTCGGCGGTGGCCTGGGCCCAGAATCCGATGGGGGGCTGAGTCACTCCTGGCTCCTTCCGGCGATCCGGTTGACGCGGTCGACGGCCTCCTCGAAGCCGCGCGTGAGGTCGTCGAAGACCTCCTGGACGCTCCGTTCACTGTTCATCCGGCCGACGATCTGCCCGACGGGCGTCCCGAGCAGCGGCTCCACCTCGTACTTCTGGATCCGCGAGACCGCCTCGGCGACCAGCAGTCCCTGCAGGGGCATGGGGAGCGTGCCGGGACCGTTCGGGTCGTCCCAGGCGTCGGTCCATTCGGTACGCAGCTGTCGTGCGGGTTTCCCGGTCAGCGCGCGCGAGCGGACCGTGTCGCCGGATTCGGCCGCGAGGAGCTTCTGGGTCAGGGCGCGCGAGTGCAGGTCGGCCTCGGTGGTGGTGAGCCACAGGGAGCCGAGCCACACACCCTGGGCGCCGAGGGCGAACGCGGCGGCCACCTGCCGGCCGCTGCCGATACCGCCGGCCGCGAGGACGGGCAACGGCCCGACGGCGTCGACGACTTCGGGCGTGAGCACCATCGAGGCGATCTCGCCGGTGTGGCCGCCCGCCTCGTAGCCCTGCGCCACGACGATGTCGATGCCCGCGTCCGCGTGCTTGCGGGCGTGCCGGGCGCTTCCCGCGAGCGCGGCGACGAGGACGTCCTGGTCGTGGGCGCGCTCGATCACGTCGGCGGGCGGTGAACCGAGCGCGTTGGCCAGCAACTTGATCGGATAGTCGAAGGCGACGTCCAGCTGGTTGCGGGCGACCTGCTCCATCCAGCCGGTGATGCGCCAGCCGGAGGCCTCCCCTTCGGCCAGATCGGGCACGCCGTACTTGGCGAGGGTGTCCTTGACGTACTGGCGATGTCCCTCGGGGATCATCGCCTCCACGTCCGCCTCCGTGACGCCCTCGACCTTCTTGGCGGGCATGACGACATCCAGCCCGTAGGGCCTGCCGTCGACGTTCGCCTCGATCCAGTCCAGGTCGCGTTTGAGGTCGTCGGGGGCCGTGTAGCGGACCGCGCCGAGCACTCCGAAGCCGCCGGCCCGGCTGATGGCCGCGGCGACGGCGGGGAACGGCGTGAAGCCGAAGACGGCGTGCTCGACTCCGAGTGTCTTGCTCAGCTCCGTCTGCATGGGCGCAGGATGCCGCAGTCGTCCCGACGACGGAAGACTCTTTCTGATGCTCCGTCAGATTTCTGACTCCCCGCACCCGCCCGCACCCGCCCGCCCGCACCTATGCCCGCACGCCCCGTTGACACACCGCACACCTGACACGAAAGTTTCACAGCGCAAGGTGATCCCGGAAAGATACTTTCAGGCAGCGGGAGGTACACCCATGACGGAAGACGCGGCAGGCAGAGGGGCGGGCAGAGCGACGGACGGGTCCAGGCCGGGGCTGAACCGCCGTCAACTGGGCAGACGCGCCTTGGCCCTGGGCGGCGCGCTGGCCATCGCCCCCTTCCCCGCGGGCCCGGCGTCGGCCGCCCCGCGGACAGCCCACCCCACCCTGCGCCGCGGTTCCCCCGAGAGAGCCGGCCTGCTCCCCGCCCACCTGCGTCAACTCGTCACCGACGCCGAGGCGTTCCTCGCCCCCTCCCCCAAGCACCCCTGGTACGCGGGCGCCGTGCTGCTCGCCGGGCGCGGTTCCACCGTGGCGCTGCATCAGCCCATCGGCATGGCGGTGCGCTACCGGGCGTACGACGAGAAGACCGACACCGGCGTCGAATTCCCTGCCGACCAGCAGATTCCCATGGCCGAGGACACCGTGTTCGACCTCGCCTCGGTGTCGAAGCTGTTCACGTCGATCCTCGCCGTGCAGCAGATCGAGCGGGGCGCGCTGGAGCTGGAGGGGAAGGTCGCCGGGTACCTCCCGGAGTTCGGCGGGGCGGGCAAGCAGGACATCACGATCCGTCAGCTGCTCACCCACACCTCGGGATTCCGCGCCTGGATCCCGCTGTACAGCGCGCCGACGTACGAGGAGAAACTCCAGCTCATCTGGAAGGAGGCGCCGCTCAACCCGCCGGGCTCCGCCTACCTCTACTCGGACCTGAACCTGATCTCGCTGCAGCTGGTGCTGGAGCGGATCACGGGCCGCCCGCTGGACACGCTGCTCCACGACGAGGTCACCGCCCCGCTCGGCCTGCGCCACACCCGCTACAACCCGCCCGCCTCCTGGAAGCCGAGGATCGCCGCCACGGAGGACGCGCGGGCGCCCTGGTCGGGGCTGGAGCGGGGACTCGTGTGGGGCGAGGTGCACGACGAGAACGCCTTCAGCCTCGGCGGCGTCGCGGGCCACGCGGGCGTCTTCTCGCACGCGTGGGACCTGGCCGTCCTGGGCCGCACGCTGCTCAACGGCGGCACCTACGGCCGGACCCGCGTCCTGCGGCCGGAGTCGGTGGAGCTGATGTTCACCGACTTCAACACCGCCTTCCCCGGTGACGAGCACGGCCTCGGCTTCGAGCTCTACCAGCACTGGTACATGGGCGCGATGGCCACCCCGCGCACGGCCGGGCACACCGGCTTCACCGGCACCTCGCTGGTGCTCGACCCGACCACCGACTCCTTTCTCGTCGTGCTCGGCAACTCCGTTCACCCGGTGCGGAGTTGGCGGTCCGGTTCCGCGCCCCGGGTCGCCGCGGCGAACAACATGGCGCGCGCCGTGCCGGTCCGCCCCGCGTACGGACGTACCGCCTGGTTCTCCGGAACGGCGAGTTCCACCACGGCCACCCTCGCACTGCCCGCGCTCGACACGAACTCGGGCACCGCCCGGCTGCGCTGCGCGCTGTGGTGGGACACCGAGCCCACGGCCGATGTGCTCGTCCTGGAGGCCACGACGGACGGCGGCACGACCTGGCAGCCCGTGCCGTTCACGACCACCCGCCATGGGGACGCACCGCGGGCGCACCCGGCAGGGACCGTCACGGGCTGGTCGGGGCGCGTCTGGCACCGGCTCACAGCGGACCTCCCGGCCGCCCGGCAGCTGAGCCTGCGCTGGCGGTACGCCACCGACCGGCTGTACGTCGGCCGCGGCGTCTACGTCGACGGGCCGCGGGTCGAGACGGCCGACGGTGTCCTCTTCGACGAGGCACGTCCGGCGGACGCGGCGCGGATCGAGGCGAAGGGCTGGACCGCGTCCGCGGACTGACGGCTCAGCCGGGAACGTCCAGGCGCTGCGTGCCGATGACCGACAGCAGCCGTAGCGCCTCCTCGGACGGTGTGCCCGGGGTGGCGGTGTAGATGACGACCCGCTGGTCGCGGTCGGTGATGTCCAGGACGTCGCAGTTGACGGCGAGGGGGCCGACGACGGGGTGGTCGAAGGTCTTGCAGAGGGTGGGGCGCGCGGCCACCTCGTGGGTGGCCCACAGGCGCGCGAACTCCTCGCTCCCGGCGAGGAGTTCGTCGATCAGTGCCTGCACTTCCGGGTCGTCGGGGTAGCGGGCGGCGGCAGCCCGAAGGTGCTGGGCGGCGGTCCGGGCGAACTCGTCGGCGTCCGAGACGCTGTACAGCCGTCGGCCGCTGCGATACGGCTCGAGGAAGGTCCGCCGGACCAGGTTTCGCTCGTGGCGCGGCACGGCGGAGAAGTCCTCCATGAGGGCGGCCGCGAGGTCGTTCCAGGCGATGACCTCGTACGTCGCCGACACCACGATCGCCGCGGCCTGCGGCAGCCGGTGCAACAGGTCGACGATGCTCTGCCGCACCTCGCGGGACGGACCGGGCGGCGGCCCCGGCGGAGTGCCGGCGAGGTGGTGAAGGTGGTCGCGCTCGGCGTCCGACAGACGCAGGGCGCGGGCGAGCTGGGCGAGCACCTCGCGGGACGGATGCGGGCCGCGGGCCTGCTCCAGGCGGGTGTAGTACTCGGTGGAGATGTACGCCAGCTGCGCGACCTCCTCTCTGCGCAGTCCGGGGGTGCGGCGGCGCGGCCCGGCGGGCAGCCCCACGTCGGAGGGGTTGATGCGCTCGCGCCTGCCGCGCAGGAAGTCGGCCAGTTCTCGTCGGTCCACGCTCCCAGTGTGCGCGGACGCCGCACCTCGTATCCAGGTACCGCCGGTGCCTGGATACGAGGTGCGGCCGGGCGCAGGCTCGTCGGCATGACCGACACATCGATCACCTCCACCTCCACATCCACCACCGCGACCGCCGGCCTGCTGGCCGACAAGGTCGCCTTCATCACCGGGGCGGGGCGCGGCATCGGCGCGGCCGCGGCGCGGCTGTTCGCCCGGGAGGGCGCCCGCGTGCTCCTCGCGGCCCGCACCGAGACCCAGCTCAAGGCGGTCACCGAGGAGATCCGGGCGGCCGGCGGCACCGCGGAGTACGTGCGGTGCGACGCGGCCGACCCGGCGAGCGTGCGTGCCGCCGTCGACAGGACCGTCGAGCTGTACGGCAGGCTCGACGTCGCCTTCAACAACGCGGCGACGAGCCAGCGGCCCGGCCCGATGGACCAGCTGCCGGAGAGCGAGTTCGACGAGATCTACGCGGTCAACCTCAAGGGCCCCTGGCTGGCCATGAACGCCGAGATCGCCGCGATCCGCGCCACCGCGGGGACCGGGGCAATCGTCAACACCTCCAGCGTGGGCAGCCTGATGGGCAACCCCGCGCTGCCCGCGTACGGCGCGGCGAAGCGGGCGCTGAACAGCCTGACCGCGTCGGCGGCCGTGACGTACGGTCCCGAAGGCATCCGCGTCAACGCCATCGCGCCGGGCACCACGCAGACCGAGATGATCGACGAGTGGGAGGCGAACACCCCCGGCATAGTCGAGCAGCTCAACGCGCAGACCCCGCTGGGCCGTGCCGCCGACCCGGAGGAGGTCGCCCAGGCCGCGGCATGGCTCCTGAGCGACCGTGCTTCCTACGTCACCGGCACGGTCCTGCGGGTCGACGGGGGTATGCGGGCCTGAGCATCAGCCGTCGAGTTCCTCCAGCACGGCCATGGCGGCGTTGTGCCCCGGCACCCCGCTCACCCCTCCCCCGCGCACCGCGCCCGCCCCGCACAGCAGCACGTTCGCGTGCCGGGTCTCCACGCCCCAGCGGCCGGTGTCCTGTTGGGCGTAGGGCCAGGTCAGTTCGCGGTGGAAGATGTTGCCGCCGGGGAGCCTGAGGTCGCGCTCCAGGTCCAGCGGTGTCTTCGCCTCGATGCAGGGGCGTCCGTCGGCGTCGGTGGCCAGGCAGTCCGCGAGGGGCTCGGCGAGGTGGGCGTCCAGTTGCGCGAGCGTCGACTTGAGGAGCTCCTCCCGTACGACGTCGTTGTCCCGGTCGAAGAGCCGGGCCGGGGTGTGCAGGCCGAACAACGTCAGCGTCTGGTAGCCCTGTTCGACGAGGTCCGGGCCGAGGATCGTCGGGTCGGTGAGGGAGTGGCAGTAGATCTCCGAGGGCGGGGCGGCGGGCAGTTCACCGGCGGCGGCCTGCATGTGGGCGGTGGCGAGTTGCTCGTAGCCCTCGGCGATGTGGAAGGTGCCGGCGAACGCCTCGTGCGGGTCGACGGAGTCGTCACGCAGCCTGGGCAGCCGGGTGAGGAGCATGTTCACCTTGAGCTGGGCGCCCTCGGCGGGGGCGGGCGGTTCGTCGCCGGTGAGTGCCGCCAGCTCCTGCGGGGAGGCGTTGACGAGGACGTGCCGGGCGGTGGCGACGCCCTCCCCGTCGGCGGTCCGGTAGCTGATCTCGGCGGTACGTCCGTCCGTGTCGATCCGCACGGCCTCGTGCCCGGTGGCGAGGACGGCGCCCGCGTCGCGTGCCGCGCCGGCGAGGGCGTCGGTGAGGGCGCCCATGCCGCCGACGGGCACGTCCCAGGCGCCCGTGCCGCCGCCGATCACGTGGTAGAGGAAGCAGCGGTTCTGCGGAAGGGCGGGGTCGTGGGCGTCGGCGAAGGTTCCGATGAGGGCGTCGGTGAGGACCACGCCCCGCACCAGGTCGTCGCTGAAACGGTCCTCGATGGCCGCCCCGATCGGCTCCTCGAAGAGGGTCCGCCAGGCTTCCTCGTCGTCGATGCGGCCGCGCAGCTCGTCGCGGGTGGGCAACGGCTCGGTGAGGGTCGGGAAGACCCGCTGGGCCACTCGGGCGGTCATGCCGTAGAAGCGCTGCCAGGCCTGGTACTCGCGCTCGCCGCCGGTGAGCCGCGCGAACGCCTCCCGGGTGCGGCGCTCGCCGCCGCCGACCAGGAGTCCGGTCGGCCGGCCCTCCCGTTCGACGGGGGTGTACGAGGAGACCGTGCGGGTGCGGACCCGGAAGTCCAGGCCGAGATCGCGCACGATCTTCTTCGGCAGCAGGCTGACCAGGTAGGAGTAGCGCGACAGCCGCGCGTCCACGCCGGCGAACGGACGGGTGGAGACGGCAGCGCCGCCCGTGTGGTCCAGCCGTTCCAGCACCAGCACGGAGCGTCCGGCCCGGGCCAGGTAGGCGGCGGCGACGAGGCCGTTGTGGCCGCCGCCTACGATGACGGCGTCGTACGTGCGGTGTCCCTCGTGTGCAGGCATGGTTCTTGGTAACACGGGGTGATCTAGGTCGGCCAGAGATGGACCGTGCCGGCGTTCAGTGAGTACCCGTGGCCCGCTGCTGCCGCAGCACCGCCACCCGCCGGTACAGCTCGACGGCCTCCGCGCCCCGCCCGAGCTGTTCGAGGCAGTGCGCCTCGTCGTTGCGGCTGGCGAGGGTGTCGGGGTGGTCGGCGCCGAGGACCCGCTCGCGGGCGGCGGCCACCCGGCGGTACTCGGTGAGCGCGTCCGCCCAGCGGCCCAGCCAGCCGAGGCCGACGGCGACCTCGCGGCGGCTGACCAGGGTGTCCGGGTGGTCGGGGCCGAGGACACGCTCGCGGATCGCGCACACGTCGCGGGACTCGGCGAGGGCCTCCTCCCAGCGGCCGAGGCGGCCGAGGTTGACGCCGAGGCCGTGGCGGGCGCGGAGGGTCTCGGGGTGGGCGGGGCCGTGCACGCGGGCGCGGTCGTCGATGAGGTCGCGGTAGAGCTGGAGGGCCTCGGTGCTGCGGCCGAGGCGGCCGAGGCTGATGCCGATCTCGTAGCGCGCGGCGAGGGTGTCGGCGTGGTCGGGACCGAGGGCCTGGGCGCGGGCCTCGGCGACCTCGCGGTAGGTCTGCAGGGCCTCCGGCCAGCGGCCCAACTGGCCCAGCGCGTAGGCGACCTCGTAGCGGGTGACCAGGGTGTCGGGGTGGTGGGGGCCGAGCACGCGGGCGCGGGCGGCCGCCACCTCGCAGGCCATGCGGTACGAGTCCTCCAGGCGGCCGAGCCTGCTGAGGTTGAAGGCGAGGTTGTGGCGGCAGCGCAGCGTGTCGGGGTGGTCGGCGCCCATGGTGCGCTCGCGGGCGGCGAGGACGGAGTTGTAGACCTGGTGGGCGTCGAAGTGGCGGCCCAACTGGCCCAGCACGTAGGCCATTTCCTGGCGGGCGGCGAGGGTGTCGGGGTGGTCGGGGCCGAGCGCGATGCTTCTGGCCCGGGTGACGTGCTTGTACTCGCGCAGGGCGTCGGCGGCGCGGCCGGTGCGGCTGAGGGTGAAGGCGACCTCGTAGCGGCTGGCGAGGGTGTCGGGGTGGTCGGGGCCGAGCAGGTGCTCGCGTTCGGCGGCGACCGCGCGGTGCACCTCGCCGGCCTCGGCCCAGCGGCCCAGCCGCCCCAGACTGAGCCCGGCGTTGTGCCGTCCGGCCAGTGCGGTGACCGCCTCCGCGGACGGGGTGGGCACCTCGGCCGGCACGGGCTCCTCGGCCCGGCCCGTGAGGGAGCGCGGGATCCACTCGCCGGTCAGGCCCGCTCCGGCGTCCGGGGGCGTGGTGCCGAGGCCGGCGCCGGTGGCCTTGTGGCCGGTGGTCATGCCGCGGGTCCAGGACGGCAGGCGCACCTCGCGGGGCGGTACGGGCTCGGGCGGGCGCAGGTCCGGCTGCGGGGTGACGACGGTCGGGACGTACGTCGGGGTGGACCGGCCCTCCGTGATCCGGCGCCCCAACTCCCTGGCGTCGTGCGGGCGTTGCTCCGGCTCCTTGGCCAGCAGGTCGAGGATGACCTGCTCCAGGTAGGCGGGCAGCTCGGAGCGGTGGCTGCGCGGCGGGCGGGGTGGTGTGTCGCGGTGGCCGATGAGGATGGCCCAGGCGTCGTCGAGGTCGAAGGGCGGCGCCCCGGTGGCGATCTCGTACAGCACGCAGCCCAGCGAGTACAGGTCGCTGCGCTGGTCGACCTCCGAGCCGCCGATCTGCTCCGGCGACATGTAGTGCGGGGTGCCCATCGCGATACCGGTGCCGGTCAGCCGGGAGGTGAAGCCGATGTCCGCGCCGAGGCGGGCGATGCCGAAGTCGCAGATCTTCACCGTGCCGTCGGTGAGCCGCATGATGTTCGCGGGTTTCAGGTCGCGGTGCACGATGCCCTGCCGGTGCGTGTACGCGAGGGCGGCGGCGACCTGGTCCGCGATGTCCACGACGTCCGCCACGGGCAGCGGGTGCTGCTTGTTGTCCTCCAGGAGCTGGCTGAGGTTGCGGCCCTCCAGGAGTTCCATGACCAGGTAGAGGACGCCGTCGTACTCGCCGAAGTCGTGGACGACGGTCACGCCGCGGTGCTGGAGGGCGGCGGCCACCCGGGCCTCACGCCGGAACCGCTCTCTCAGGACCCGGGTGAAGGCCTGGTCGTGCTGCGCGCCCAGCGGTTTGAGGCACTTCACGGCGACATGCCGCCCCAGCGACTCGTCCCGCGCCCGCCAGACCTCGCCCATGCCACCGCGCCCGATCAGATCGAGCAGCCGGTACCGGCCCTGGATAAGCCTGCTGTCCCCCATCTCCTGCGACCGCCCCCGTCGTCACCGCGTCCCGCCCTCCCCTGGCCTGTCCAGTATGGCGAGCCTTCGTCAGAGTTTGTACGGTGCCGGGCGGGAGCCCGGGCCGAGGCGGGCCATGGCCCGAAGGATGTGTTTGGGCGGGAGTTGCCAGCGCAGACGTGCGGGGATGCAGCGCAGCAGGGTGCCCGTGGCACGCAATCGGCGGGTGACGGTGGAGGGTTCCGGGGCCGGTCTGCCGTACAGCTCGTGGGCGTACGGCGGCAGGGCGGCGTACGCCAGATGCGCCACACGCCGCCACAGCACCTCGCGCGCCGGGATGAGAAGGGGGTGCGCAGGAGGGCGGAGGAGGAAGTCGTCCACCGCGCGTGCCTCTTCTGCGACGGCGAGTTCGGGCCGCACCTTCTCGAAGTAGGCGTCCAGCTGTGCCTGGCTGGCCGGTACGGCGTCCGGGTCGAGGCCCACCAGGCGGGCGCTGACCCGGTGTTCGGCTATGTAGCGGTCGGCCTGCGCGTCGGTGAGCGGGATTCCGGAGCGGCGTCCGACGTGCAGATACGAGTCGATCTCGGCGCAGTGCACCCACAGCAGCAGTTCGGGCTCGTCGACGCCGTAGCGTTCGCCGGTGTCGGGATCGGTCGCCCCCAGCATGCTGTGGATCTTGCGGACCCGGGCGCCCGCCTTCTCGGCGGCCTCGGTGGTGCCGTACGTCGTGGTACCGACGAAGGTGGCGGTGCGGAACAGCCGGCCCCAGGCGTCGTTGCGGAAGTCGGAGTTCTGCGTGACGCCTCGGACCGCGCGCGGGTGCAGGGCCTGGAGGTAGAGGGCGCGGACACCGGCGATCCACATCATCGGATCGCTGTGGACCTGCCAGGTCACCGAGTCGGGACCGAACAGGCCCGGGTCACCTGCCTGGGGATCCGCCATGCCGCCAGTGTAACTATCATCGGAAAATTGACACTGACGGCCATTACTGACCTGCATCAGTGGCGGAGCAGCACACCTTGCGTATGAGCCGCCAGGCCTTGAGGGCGGCCGCCCGGTGGCCGCCCACGGCGGCGGATTGCGGCTCGTCGCGCTCAAGAACGGGTCACCTACTGACGATCACGGCGCAACCACCCATCCTCTGGTGTGGTTCTCCCGCCCTCACCTCTCCAGTGATCGCAGGAGTG
Organism: Streptomyces sp. NBC_01352; assembly: GCF_036237295.1. Taxonomy (NCBI): domain Bacteria; kingdom Bacillati; phylum Actinomycetota; class Actinomycetes; order Kitasatosporales; family Streptomycetaceae; genus Streptomyces; species Streptomyces sp. NBC_01352. The sequence continues at coordinate 10,224,057 of NZ_CP108354.1, read as the reverse complement.
TCATGGCAGGAGGAGCACTTTGCCGGTCTGCCGTTGGCTTTCCAGGTAGGTGTGGGCCTCGGCCGCCTCTGCCAGAGGAAAGGCCCGGTCGATGATCGGGGTGATCTTTCCGGCCGCCAGCAGTTCCAGGCACAGCTGCTGGTCCCGCAGGGTCGCGCCGCGCACGCTGGCGATCCTCACCTGGCCGCCGATGAGCGCGAGTGCATCCAGCTCGAGCCGGGATCCCTGGTCGGCCGGTGTGCCCAGGACGATGACCGTGCCGCCGAGCCGTATGCAGGACAGGGAGAGCTGGAAGAAGTCGTTGCCGCCGACACAGTCCCAGACGGCGTCGGCGCCCAGACCACGCGTCAACTCCCTGACCTGTACCGGCAGTCGGGGATCGATGGAGTGCAGGATGTGGTCGTAGCCCAGCTTCCTGAGCGCTTCGTCGCGGTCCGGCTTGGTGGTGGTGCCGATGACGGTGGCTCCGCTCAGCCTCGCCAGTTGTGCGCAGGCGATCGCCATCCCGCCGCTGGCGCCGGTGATGACCACCGTGTCGCCGGGACCGACGGGTGCTTGCCGCGCACAGTTGAGCGGGGTGGTGTAGGTCCACATGGTGGCTGCGGCTGTCTCGAAGTCGACGCCGTCGGGGATGGGCAGGATCGCGTCCTGGCGACGCACGACGTACTCGGCGTATCCGCCGAAGACCTGGTGCCCGGGGTAGGCCGTGTCGACGCACAGGTTTTCGAGCCCGCGTACGCACAGGGGGCAGTTGCGGCACGGCGGGTGCGGAAGCTGCACCGCCCTGTCGCCGGAGCGCCACCTGGTGACGTTCTCGCCGGTGGCGACGATTTCCCCGGCCGCGTCCCGGCCGAGCTGGAACGGCAGAGGCCATGGCGGCCGTCCCGGGAGCGGCTGCGGCAAGTTGCCCGCGCGGTACCGGAGATCCCAGCTGTTGACGGCTGTGGCGTGCACGCGCATCAAGACCTCGTCGGGGCAGACCTCGGGAATCGGCGCTTCTATGTACTTGAGCACTTCGGGCCCGCCATGTTCGAACAGACGGACCGCCATCATGGTCTGTTTCACTTTCACGTTCCTTCAGATCGGTGGTTCATCCAGGGCTCCATGGATCAGCAACTGAACGGCCCGGCGCTCGGCCACCTGGTCCCGGGGCGTGTGAGCGTCAGCGCGAAGATCCGCCCCGCCACGTCCCGGCCGGACGACGGCGCCGAATCGCGCGCAGGTCTACACCTGAGCGGGTCCGGCGCAGCCGACGCTCAAGGCAGCCGGTGCTGCGGCGCCGGTCGGCAGTCGGCCGCGGAGCGGACCCGCGAGCAACGCCGCCGCCCCCGCCACCGCTGCCCCGCACAGACCGCGAACAGGCCTGCGGTTCCTTCATGCAGCACGTACTCGCTGAGTGCGTGCCCCACCGGATCGACGTGCCGCACAGCATGGTGATCAACGGCGGTCGATGGCGGGACGAGGAAAGCCTGCATGCCCTCAAGGCAACAGCCGCCTCATAAAACACGTACCACTGGGCGTATGAAGCTTCCATGAAGCCGGCTCGCCAACCTGGCGCCCACTCCCCGACCACGAGATGCCGGTGACGCCCTCGCCGAGCTGGTCGGCGATGCCGACCGCTTCCGAGCCCAGGGTGGTCATGGACCCGAGCGGCGAGGTGAACCGGGTGCCGCTGACCGATGCCCTGCCGCGCCTGTCCGCCAACTGCGCGCACGCACCGTTCCAGTTCTACAGGAAGTCCCCGGGTGGGCCCGGCTCCGCCGTCACCACCGCCGAGGTGGCCGCGCTGCGTCCCCTGGTGTCGGCGGGAGGGAGTTGGCAGGGACGGGCGCGGCCGGCGGGCGCCGACGTGCCGGTGCCGGCATCGTCCTCGTACGAACTCAGGACACCTCCCTGCCCGGGCCTGCTGACGACGCACCAGGAAGGCCCGTGGACCGAGCGATTCCCGGACGCCGGCCGTGTCACGCTCCACGGCAGCCGCACGCCTCGTCGTCTCCGGACGCGGCGACGCGCACTGAGCGCATTGCTCGGCGTCCTTCACGACCGCGACCTGCTCATCACCGCCGCTCCGGGTCGAGGGGGCGAGGAGTCGAGAAGTCGATGGAGTCAGCGGGAGACATGAGGCTTGCCGGCCCGTGGGGCGGGTTCCTGCGGGAGGCGCAAGGTGAAGGTTGCTCCCTTGCCCAGCCCGGCGGATTCCGCGGTGATGTCTCCGCCATGCGCCCGGGCGATGCCCCGGGCGATGGTCAGACCGATGCCGCTGCCGCCGGCGGCAGCGGGTCGGCCGGGATGCTCAAGGCGTTCGAAGCGGTGAAAGATGCGCTCGAGGTCGTGTTCGGCGATGCCGATGCCGTCGTCCATGACACGGACGACCACGTAGTGCCCGGGAGACGGTTCGGTGTACACGGACAGCGCCACATGCGCGTGCGCATCGCATGCGGCCAGCGCGTTGCCGAGCAGATTCACCAGGACCTGGGTGATCCGGTCCGGGTCGCAGAAAGCGCCGACGGGGACGCCTGCGTCAACGACGAGGGTCACCGTCTGGTCGTCGTACTGGGGGCGCAGTCGCTCGGCCGTGGTCCGCGCCAGCGTGGCCACGTCGACGGGCTCGCGGTGCAGATCGAAGGCGGCCTCCTCCGACCGGGACAAGCTGGAGAGGTCGCCCGCCAGGCGCTGCAGCCGGTGAAGGTCGTCGGCGAGGGAGGCGAACATCGCCTCATCGGGGATGAAGATCCCGTCGGCCATGCCCTCGATCTGGGCGCGCAGGAGGGTGATGGGGGTTCGCATCTCGTGGGCGACCTCGGAGATCAGCCGGGCGCGGCGGCGTTCGGTGTCGGCGAGGGCTGCCGCCAGCGTGTTGACGTCTTCGACCAGCGCTGCCAGGCCCGGCTCGCTGGGGAGTTCGAGGATGTCGTCGTAGTGTCCCTCGGCGAGCCGGGCCGTGGCGGCGCGCACCCTGTCGAGCGGACGCAGCAGAAACCGGGACAGGGCGAAGGACGCCGGGAAGGCCGCGGCCACTCCGAACAAGAGGCCGATCTGCAGGACCACGTCGCCTTCGATGTCATCGAACCCGAGCCACACCTCGATCAGCGCGCTGATCGCCGCCATGGCCGCCAGTGCCAGGAGGAGCACCATGACGTGCGAGAGCACCAGCCGGTTGCGGAGCGACAGCCGCTGCTGGATTCGGCGCAGCCGCGCACGACACCTGCGATAGGCCGGGAAGCGGGAGGGCGGCATGGTCGGGGCGTCCTTCCTGGCCGCTAGGCGGGGCGCCCGACGAACCGGTAGCCGATGGTGCGGACGGTGCCCACGAACCGGGGTGCGTTCGCGTCGTCGCCGAGCGCGCGCCGCAGGGTGCGGATGTGGACGTCCACGACGCGCTCGTCGCCGAAGAAGTCCTCGCCCCACACCTGGGTCAGCAGTCCGCGCCGGGTGAAGACCCGCCCAGGGGCCCGGGCCAGCGCAAGCAGCAGATCGAAGTCGAGGGCGGACAGCTCCACCGTCCGGTCGGCGTCGACGAGGACGGTCCGTGTCTCGGGATCGACAGTCAGTCCGTCGAAGCGCAGCATGTCGTCCTCGTGGGCAGCCTCGGGGCGGTTGTCGGTGCGCCGCAGGATGGCGCGTACCCGTAGTGCCAGTTCGCGGGGGCTGAACGGCTTGGTGACGTAGTCGTCGCTGCCGGTGGTGAAGCCGATCAGCCGGTCGACCTCCTCGTCCCGGGCGGTGAGCATGATCACCGGGATCTGGCTCGCCTCCCGGATGCGGCGCAGGACCTGGAATCCGTCCAGCCCGGGGAGCATCACATCGAGCACAACGAGGTCCGGCCGGTCGCGGGTTACGGCCTGCAGGGCGGACGGTCCGTCCGCGACTTCGATGACCTGGATCCCGTCCGCCTCCAGGTAACCGCGCACGGTCATGCGGATCTTGGGTTCGTCATCGACGACCAGAACGCGCTGCGTACTCATCGTGCTCGCTTTCCATCGCCGAGGTCGGGAAGGGGAGGGCCGTCGTGGCCGCGGGGTGACCGGCAGCGCGGAGGTAGAGGGCCTCGAATGTGGTCAGCGTACGGTGGATGTCGTGGCCGGCGACGATCTTCCGGCCGGCCGGCGAAGAGTGCGAGCCCCGTGGCCCTGTTCAGGCGCGCCCGGCGTGAGCGCAGCCCCCACACCGTGCTCACCACAACAGCGGTCACTCCCAGCGGCTGGACGACGGTGACCGGAGCAAGGCACAGGGCACCGGCGTGCAGTGCGGTGGCCGCGCCCAGCACGGCCAGTCCGGCCCACCAGCGCGGACACCGCACGGCGCCCCGCAGTGAAAGGGACGCGCCCGTGTCGCCCCGCCGCGGCCGCACGGCCTCGTGCTGGAGCTGGGCGCCTGCCGCGTAGCCGCACGCGCCCAGGACGGCCAGGACGGCCAGGACGACGGCGAACGTGATCATCACCGGCTTCGCCCGCCGCGCGGCGTGTTCACCATGGCCACGGAAGCGGACAGCGTGGTGTGCGCGGCCGTCGTCAGGTGCCGTGGGGCGTCGTGATCAACGGCAGCGGGCGATGACGGTGGTAAGCGAAGGACCTGCATGCCCGCCAGGCAACAGGTGCCTCATGAGGCACCTGCCACTCGGCATATGAAGCTTCCGTGAAGCAGGTCGGAAGCCGGTGGTCCGTCGGAAATCCCTCGCAAGACCGCACCGGATGTCGGTTTTCCCGGTTCTGGAAGCTGTGGCTGGCTCCGGGGGCGGGAGTGGCCGAAAGGTATCGGCGTGTAAGTCGAGTGCGGCCTCGTCGCGCTACAGAGGAGAGTTTCTTGAACGTCGCGCCAACGGTGAACCAGCCGCGAGAACGGCAGGTGGCCACGCTGGTCATGGCCTGTCTCGGGATGTTCGTCGCCTATCTGCCGGTGACCACCGTCTCGGTGAGCCTGCCCGCCATCCAGAGCGCGCTGCACGCGTCGACCTCACAACTGACCTGGGTGTCGTCCGCGTTCCAGCTCCCCATGGCCGCTTTCATCCTGACCGCCGGGGTCTTCGGTGACGTACACGGCCGCAAGAAGGTGTACCTGACAGGCCTCGTGTTGGCAGGCGCGGGAGCCGCGATCGCACTGTCGGCGCAGTCGATCGAGGTGCTGTGGGTCGGTCAGGCGTGCGCCGGGCTGGGCGCGGCCGCGTTGCTGCCGTCGACGCTGGCGCTGATCAGTCATGCCGTGCCCGACCCGCGCAAACGCGGCATGTTCGTCGGGCTCTGGGCGGCGTCCCTGATGGCCGCGCTGGCCGTCGGCCCCTTGATCGCGGGGGTGATCCTCGACCACACCTCCTGGCGCTGGATCTTCCTGCCGGCCATACCGGTGGCGGTCATCGCCCTGGCGGTCGCGGCACCCCTGGTGAGCGATTCCCGCGCGCCCGGCGAGCGTCGGCTGGACTGGCCCGGCCAGATCACGGCAGCGGTGACGATCACCGCGCTGGTCTACGGCGTCATCGAGGGCGGCGCCGCCTCGTTCACCGAGGGCCGGGTGGTCGCGGCCCTTGCGCTGGCGGCGGTCGGCGCGATCACCTTCGTCCTGGTCGAGCGGCGCAGCCCGAGCCCGATGCTCGACCTGTCGCTCTTCCGTAGCGCGGCCTTCAGCGCGACGACCCTGATCGCCATGATCACGTTCCTGGGGCTGATCGGCTTCTTCTTCGTCCTCAGCCTCTACCTCGGCCTGGTGCAGCGCCTCGACACCCTGCACGCGGGCTACCGGCTGCTGGTCGTCAGTGTGGTGTCCCTGGTCGTGGGCGCGCTCGCAGGGCGCCTCATGCACCGGATCCCGCCCCGATTCATGATCACGACCGGCCTGCTGGTCACCGCGGGGTCGCTGTTGTCCTTGACCGCGATCGACGCGTCGACCGGCTTCGGTCCGCTGGCCTGGCGGCTCGCCCTGCTCGGCCTCGGCCTCGGCCTGGTGATCACCCCGATGACGGCCACGGCGGTCGCGGCGGTGCCGCACCACCTGGCCGGTATGGCGGCGGCGGGCAACAACGCGTTCCGGCAGGTCGGCGCTGTGCTCGGCCCGGCCGTGCTGGGCACCCTGCTGACGACGAAGAGCGCCGACACCCTGCCCGGCCACCTGCGCGACGTCGGCGTCACCGGACCGGTGGCCCACCGGATCACCGACGCCGTGGACGCGGGCGGCCTGGGAGCGGCGGCCCGGATGAACCTCGGCCAGGACACCGGCCGGGCCATGGGCGCGTTGGGTGAGGCCTTCCTCGACGGCCTCTACCTGTGCCTGATCGTGGCCGCATGTCTGGCCCTGGTCGCCGCACTCGTCGGCGCGGTACTGCTGCGGACTCCGCAGCGCACCATGACGCCTGTTGCCGGCTCCGCGGGTCAGGTGGCAGCCGAGGACACGGGGCCTTCCGCCGAGTCGGAGTTCGAGCCTGAGCCGATGCTGGTCGGTGCCCATGCCGGAGGACGGCCGGGCGGGCCCGGGCAGCGGCTGGGCGCGGTCCGTTCCGTGACCGGTGGTGACACGTTCGTCCCTGACGGTGGACGGGGTCCCGCCCTGTACGGCCGGACACTCGAGACGGGAGGGGAGGCCGTCGAGGGAGCCACGCTGACGCTGATCTCACTGGGCGGGCGGCAGCTGGGCCGGGCCGTGGCGCATCCCGGAGGCCGTTACCGTCTGGATGCGCCGAGCGCGGGGTCGTACGTGCTGATCGCGGCGGCCCAGGGCCACCAACCGCAGGCGTCCACCGTGGTGTTGGGGGAGGAGCCGTTGTCGCACGACGTCCTGCTGTCCGCGAACAACGGGTTGGCCGGCACGGTGGTCACCGCCGGAGACGGGGCGCCCGTGCAGGGCGCGACGGTGGCGGTGACGGACGCGCGGGGAGAGGCACTGGCCGCCGAAACGACCGACGCGTCAGGTGCGTTCGCGTTCGGAGAGCTGCCGCAGAGTGATGTCACGGTGATCGTGAACGCGGCGGGATTCCGGCCTGCCGCTCTCCCGGTGCGGGTGTTCGGACCTCGGCTCGCCCGTCTGGACGTGGCGTTGTGGCCGGGGGCGGTACTTCGGGGCACCGTGCGGGCGGGCGCCGATCGCCGGCCGCTGACCGACGCGCGGGTCACGCTCGTGGACAAGGCGGGCAACGTGATCGGCACTGCGACCACCGGGTCCGACGGTGGCTATGCCTTCGCCGACCTGGACGCGGGCGACTACTCGGTGATCGCCGGCGGATATCCGCCGGTTGCCGCGCCGATATCCGTGGACGGGCCGGGACGTGAGCTGGACGTGGAACTGGCTCATCCGGAGAGCTGAGCCGGCCACCTGATCAGCGGGCCCTTCCGAGAGAGAGGCAGGGCCGTAGAACGTACCGGACCGGGTCGCAGCGAGGGCATGGGACGGCCGGTACCGGTATGGGGCGCGTCCGTGGGGACGGGAAGGCGCCCGCGCGTGGTCCGGGACCCCCATCCCCTCGGGTCCCGGACCACGACGTGCGGACCTCCACGCGATCGCGTGCCGGGGTCAGCGGGTCGGTTCGTAGCTGAGCTGCTTGACCTGGCGCAGGATGAGAGCCGACTCCACCGCTTGGATGCCGTCGAGGGCACCGATCTTCTCGCTCAGGTAGGTGTACAGCTCGTCGGGGCTCCGGAAGTGCACGGAGGCGACGATGTTGGCCTGGCCGGTGGTGGCGGACGCGAAATGCACCTCCGGGTGTGTGGCGAGGCTGCGGCCGACGTCGGCGAGCGCGCGGGGCGCCACGGTGAGCCAGAGCATGGCGCCGACGTCCTGCCCGAGGGGCCCGTGGTCGTACTGGACGTCGAAATACAGCACGCCGGTGGAGCGCAGGTTCTCGAGCCGCCGAGTGACCGCCGACTCCGACTGGCCGGTGGCCTTCTGCAGGTCGGTGAGGGTGGCCCGGCCGTCGCGGCGGACCATCGCGAGCAGCGCCTTGTCGGCCTCATCCAGAGTGACGGGGGCATCCGGCGACACCGGAGGCGGCAGTCGCAGAGCGGTCTCCTGGCCGGGGGAGAGCGCGTTGGACTTGTTCAGGCGGCCGAGCGGGCCGCCGTAGAAGGAGTGCAGCAGGCAGTGGGCGGTCACCGTGACGATCTGCGGGGTGCGTTGGAGCCGGTCGAAGAGCAGCTCGTCCCGCTCCTTTCGGCTGCGTGGTTTCATGCCGCACACGACCTCGGTGCCACCGGAGATGAGATTCACGTAGAGCGTGTCCGGGCGCTTGGCGAGTGCGTCCGCGAGCTGTTCCGCCACATCCGGGGTGCAGTGCATGCGTACGAGCCAGCTCTGGCGGCCGAGGCGGTTCTCGTCCGTCACGCCGAGCACCCGCACGTTGACGGTGTTGCGCAGCCGTCGGTACCGCCGGGCGACGGTCTGGTCGGAGACACCGAGGACGGTGGCGATACGGCTGAACGGGGCGCGCCCGTCGAGCTGCAGCGCTTGCATGATCTGGAGGTCGAGGGAATCGAGTGTGGGGGCGCCCACCGGTTCTCCTTCGGTCAGGGGCGGAACGCGCCGCTGGAAGCGCGGAACAGCACGAGCGGTGAGTAGCGCGCTCGTGCCCGGCCAGGCACGGGCCGCTCCCCCTCTGGGACAGGACAGGTCAAGGCGCCCGGACCGCGTCGGCCACCTCATCGAGGAGCGCCCTCAACTGCGAGGTCTTCGCGGGACCGAGCTTCTCGGCGATCTGCTGTTCGATCTCCACGATCACGGCATCGGCATCGCGCAGGACCTCACGGCCCGCGTCGGTGAGGTGCAGCTCCTGCACGTGGCGGTGGCGCGGGTGCGGTCGGCGTTCCAGCTGGCCACGCTCCTCCAGGCGGGCCACCTGGGAGGCCACTGCCTGCGGGGTGACGTTCAAGCGGCGGGCCAGTTCCGCGCCGGTCAGACCGGGATCGGAATGGACGTTGATCAACAGGGTGTACTGCGCGGCCGCGAGACCCAGCGGTCGCAGCCGCTGATCCTTCCAGGCCTGGGCAGCCCACTCCGCCCGCCGCATCGCCCAGGTCACCCGGTCCAGTGCGTCGGCAGCGATCAGCCCGTCATCATCGTTTCTCACGCCGCGAGAATACGACACCTGGGCACATGTCAAACGCCTGATCATGACCAACTACCTGACCATTGGTCCTTCTTGAGGGAGGGCCTGCCGCGGCTCAGTCCTCGCGAACAGTCTCGGCCACCCGGTTGAGCAGCCCCCGCAGCTGTCCTGTCTCCTCCAGGCCGAGACCACCCGTGATCTGCAGCTCGATGCCGGCGATCACTTTGTCGGCCGCGCGCAGGACCTCGCGCCCGGCGTCGGTGAGGTGCAGCTCCTGCACATGCCGGTGGCGCGGGTGCTCGCGTCTCTCCAGCTGCCCGCGGCTCTCCAGTCGCGCCACCAGTGACGCGACGGCCTGCGGGGTCACGTTGAGGCGGCGGGCCAGTTCGGCGCCGGTCAGCCCCGGGTCGGAGTGCACCGACATCAGAAGGGTGTAGTGCGAGGCCGCCAGGCCCAGCGGGCGCAGCCGCTGCTCCTTGAGTGCCAGTACCGCCAGTTCCGCACGGCGCAACGCCCAGGTCACCCGGTCAAGAGCGTTGGGCTCGATGAGCTCCTCATTGTTTCGTATCACGGGAGAAGGATACGACACTTCATAATCATCAAACGTTTGACACTGCTCCACCATCTGAATAACACTGGCCCCATGACTCGTACCCTCGCTCTGATCACTGGCGCCTCCTCCGGCATCGGCGCCGCCTACGCCCGGCTCCTGGCCGACGACCACGACCTGATCCTGGTGGCGCGACGCGCCGACCGGCTCGCCGACCTCGCCGAGGAACTCCGCGCCCATGGGGCGGCCATCGAGGTGCTGCCCGCCGACCTCATGACCCACGACGGCATCACCGCTGTCACCGACCGCCTGGCCGTCGGCGACGTTCGCACGCTGATCAGCAACGCCGGCGCCGGCGGCTACGCCCCGCTCACCGATGTCGAGTCGGCCGACATCGACCGCCTGCTCACCCTCAACGCCGTCGCTCCCGTCCGACTGGTACACGCCGCACTTCCCGGAATGCTCGCGGCAGGCGAAGGCGCCATCGTCACCGTCGCCTCTCTCCTCGCCTTCAGTGCGGGTTTCACGGACCCGCGAGCACCCCGGCGCACCCTGTACGTCGCCGCGAAGGCCGCCACCCTGGGCTTCACCCGCACCCTCGCCAATGAACTCGCCGACACCCCGCTCCGCGTCCAGGTGCTGTGCCCCGGCGTGGTGGCGACGGAGTGGAACAGCGGCGCCGGCCACAACATCCCCTGGGCGATGACGCCCGAGGCCGTGGCGTCGGCCAGCCTGACCGGACTGCGCCTGGGTGAGACCGTCTGCGCCCCCGGTCTGGAGGGTCAGGACTCCGCCCTGGACGCCTTGCTCGCCGCGGAGACCGCTTTCGTCTCGGGCGGCAACCAGCCGGCACTCGCGGCTCGCTACGCCGCTCCGCGCGCTTAGGGCGGTTGTGACCGGCGGGCAGGGGATCGCTTCCTGCCCGCCCGGCGAGACTACTCCGCTCTTGGCGTTGAGTCATGAGAATGAAACGACAGATTCCACGCTGTTGCCCTAGGTGTTGACTGGATCAATGCCTCATAACTAACTTGGCTCCAGTTCAAGAGCGGGTTGAGTGAACCGCTCACGCGCTGATGGTCGGGCGGCCTCTCCGAAGTCGCCGCCGGCCGCAGGAGTTGGTCAGTCATGAGCAGCCCAGTAACCACGCCGCCAGACACCCAGGACGACTTCGGCGTTCTGCGCGAGGTGGAGAGCAGGGTGCTCTGGCTGTCGTCGGCGATCATCCACCACGCGAACCGCGTCCGCGCGAACCCCTCGGGACTCAAAGTGGGCGGGCACCAGGCGTCGTCGGCGTCGATGGTGTCGATCATGACGGCGCTCTGGTTCCGGCATCTGCGGCCGCAGGACCGGGTGTCGGTGAAACCGCACGCATCGCCCGTGCTGCACGCGATCAACTACCTGCTGGGCGAGCTGGACCCGTCCTATCTACCGAGGCTGCGCGAGTTCGGCGGCCTGCAGAGCTATCCGAGCCGGTCCAAGGATCCGGACCCGGTCGACTACTCGACCGGGTCCGTCGGCATAGGCGCGACCGCGCCGATCTGGGGGGCGCTGTCGCGGCGCTATGTCAACGCCACGGTCGGCGACGTGGGTACCGGGCGGCAGTTCTCGTTGGTGGGGGACGCCGAGCTGGACGAGGGCGCGGTGTGGGAGGCCGTGCTCGATCCCGCTGTCGGCGAGCTGGGGGAGGTGGTCTGGGTCGTCGACCTGAACCGGCAGTCGCTGGACCGGGTCGTGCCCGACATCGCCGCCGAGAAACTGCAGGGCATGTTCACCGCGGCCGGCTGGCAGGTGATCACGCTCAAGTACGGGGGGCGGCTCGAGGAGTTGTTCGCCCGGCCGGGCGGCGAGGAACTGCGGCAGCGGATCGACGCGATGACCAACCCGGAATACCAACGACTCCTGCGGTGCGATGCCGGGCAACTGCGCCGGCGGCTGCCCGAAGGCCCCGGCGCCGACCGGATCCGCGCACTGGTCGACCAGGTCGAGGACTCGGCGCTGGTGGCCGCGATGGCCAACCTGGGCGGCCACGACCTGGCCGCGCTGGACGCGGCCTTCTCGGCGATCGACGACAGCCGCCCCACGGCGATCCTCGCCTACACCATCAAGGGCCACGGGCTGGCCAGCCAGGGGCATCCGCAGAACCACTCGGCTCTGCTGACCGAGGAGCAGATGCGAGAGCTCACCGAGCGGCTCGGCGCCGACCCGGCGGATCCTTGGCGTGCCTTCGACGAGAACAGCGCGGCCCATGAGCTGTGTCGGCGGACCGCTGGGCGGCTGCGCAGGAGCGAGCCGGCGCACCACGCGCCGCCGGCCGTGCCCGTCGACATCGGACGGACCCCGTCCGGGACCGCGACCACGCAGGCCGCGCTCGGCCGGCTTCTGCTGGACCTGACCAGAGCGGCCCCGGAAGTGGCCGCACGGGTCGTCACGGTCAGCCCCGATGTCAGCTCCAGCACGAACCTCGGCGGGTGGGTGAACAAGGTCGGCGTGTGGTCGTCCACCGAACGGCGCGACTGGTTCTCCGATGACGCCGAGACCATCCTGCACTGGCGGGAGAAGCCGTCCGGGCAGCACATCGAACTGGGTATCGCCGAGACGAACCTCGTCGGCCTGATCGGTGAACTGGGGGCCTGCTGGAGCAAGTGGGGGCAGCCGCTCCTGCCGATCGGCGTGCTGTACGACCCCTTCGTCGAACGCGCCCTCGAACCCTGGTCGTTCGGCATCTACGCCGGCGGACAGTCCCTTCTGGTCGGTACACCTTCCGGGGTCTCGCTGGCCCCGGAAGGCGGCGCGCACCAGTCGATCAAGACCCCGTCCATCGGCCTGGAGCAGCCTGGTTGCGTCACCTACGAACCGGCGTTCGCCCTCGACGCCGAATGGACGCTGCTCGCCGGCCTGGCCCGGCTCGGCAGACCGGACGGCAGCTCCGCGTACGTACGGCTGTCGACGCGGCCGATCGACCAGACGCCGGCCGCGGTGCCCGATGACCCGGCCGCCCGGGAGCGTCGACGGCGCCAGGTCGTCGCGGGGGCGTATCCCCTGCTGCGCACCGACGGCGCCGAGGTCACCATCGCCGCGATGGGCGCGGTGGTGCCGGAGGCGCTGGCGGCCGCTGATCGTCTGGCGCAGATCGGAGTCCCGGCGGAGGTGGTGTGTGTCACCAGTCCCGATCTCCTGTACCGGGCGGTGCGTGCCAGGCAGGGCCACGAGCAGGCCGAGTCCTGGGTGCTGGACCAGGTCTTCCCGGCCGATCGCGCCACACCTCTGGTCACGGTCCTCGACGGCCATCCGCACACCCTGGCCTTCCTGGCCACCGTCAACCGTGTGCCTGTCTCCTCCCTCGGCGTGACGCGGTTCGGGCAGTCCGGATCGCTGGAGGACGTCTACCGCGAGCACGGGATCGATGCGGACAGCATCGTCCGCGCCGCTCTCGACCTGACCGACTGAGTCACAAGCTCCTTACTGACTATCAAGCACTTGACACTCATCAGTAGGTTGATAATCTAGTACTTGCCAAGGCCTTCGAGCCATCGCTCAAGTCATTCACCTCGGCGCGCGCCCGCTGTGACACAGCGGCCCTTCATCGCGCCGAACACGGCGTCCGCCATCTGCCCATCACCCTCGTTGGTGCTGCTCGGGCGCAGGCGGTCGTAAGAAAGTGGGAGAGACCCATGACCAACAACACTCCAACGATCACGCGTGACGGAGCCATCGGACAGGACGGGAGCGAGGTGGTCACCGTCGATCAGGCCACCGGGGCGGAGTTCGCCCGGTACCCCGCGGCCGGCAAGGAAGAGGCGGCCGCGGCCGTCGCTGCCGCCCGCTCGGTCTCCGGGCCCTGGTGGGACCTGGGATTCGAGGGCCGTGCCGGGCAACTGCGCGCGTGGCAGCGGGAGATGGCCATCAGCGGCGAGGAGGGAGTCGCTCTCATCCACGCCGAGAACGGCAAGCCCCTGGACGAAGCCCGCGTGGAGGTGCTCGGGATTCTGGAGCACGTGCAGTACGCCGTCGAGAACGCCGAGCGCGTGCTGGGACGCCGGGAGGTCCCCGGCAGCCGCACCGTGCCCAACCAGCGTGCGTGGGTCGAATACCAGCCCTACGGCGTCGTCGGTGTCATCGGCCCGTGGAACTTCCCCCTGCTCACACCGGGGGCCATCCTGGTCGAGGCGATCGCGGCCGGAAACGCCGCCATCCTCAAGCCCAGCCAGATCACGCCCGGCATCGGGGAGTGGCTCGCCCGGACCTGGCGGCGCGCGGTCCCCGACTTCCCGGACGTCCTCCAGTGCCTCAACGGGTTCGGGGCCACGGGCCAGGCACTCATCGAGTCCGGCCTGAACAAGCTCGCGTTCACCGGCAGCGTCAACACCGGCCGGACGGTGGCCGCCCAGTGCGCGCAGACCCTGACCCCCGTTCTGCTGGAACTCGGCGGAAAGGACGGCGTCATAGTGGCCGAGGACGCCGACCTGGACGAAGCCGCCAAGCACATCGTCTGGGGCGCCATACAGAACACCGGACACGGCTGCATCAGTCTCGAAGTGGCCTACGTCGTCGAGTCGGTTCACGACGAGTTCGTCGAGAAGATCAGCCACCTCGCCAAGCAGGTACGCGTCGGCAGCGGTGAGGACGCGGAGATCGGGCCGGTTCCCCTGCCCACCCAGATCCCGATCATCCGGGAGCACATCCAGGATGCTCTCGACCGCGGCGCGACAGCCACTGTCGGTGGCATCGAGGCAGTGGGGGAACGCTATGTCTCCCCCACCATCCTCGTCGGCGTGACCCCCGACGCCCTGGCGGCGACGGAGGAGACGTTCGGACCGACACTCGCCATCGTCAAGGTCACCGACACCGAGGAGGCCATCGCTCACGTCAACGGCGGCCGCTACGGACTGGGCAGCGCCGTCTTCAGCCGCGACCGCGGCGAGGACATCGCCCGCCGGCTCCGCGTCGGCATGACCAGCATCAACGACGCCCTGGTCTTCTCCATCAACCCCGCCGTGCCCTTCGGCGGTCGCGGCGACAGCGGTTACGGGCGCAAGCAGGGCGAGGAAGGGCTCCGGGAGTTCGCCTACCCGCACTCCTTCACCGCCAAGACCGGCCCCGCCCAGTTCTCGGCCACCACCTTCGGCAGGCCCGCGGGCGCGATGGCGGGTGCCCTCGCCGGCGTGCGCGACAGGATCCTGGCCGAGAGCGGCGAGAAGACCGACTGACGGACTGACCCCGGGCCGTCGGACCACTCCCGGGAAACGACGCGCATCTTCGCGGAGCGCGACAGCGATCGGCACGTCCCGACAATCACCGCGCCACCAATGAGGGAGAGCGGACATGTCCAACGAACGTCCCGTCCAAGCCGTGACTCCGCCCGCCGAGCCCCCGACCGCGGCCACCCGGCGAAGATTCATCGCCGCGACCGCCGCTGCCGGAGGAGCCGCCGTGGTCGGCGGGCTGGCCGCGGGACAACCCGCGCTCGCCGCCGACGCGGTGCCCGGCAGCCGTGCCGCCACGGCGGCCGGCGGCTCGAAGGACGACCGGAACGCCAAGAAGGAGAAGAAGATGCGCATCGTGGCCGTGGAAGAGGCGTTCTCCATCCCTGGAGCCATCCGGCAGGAGGCGGCGATCCGTCAGCGCATGGACGTGCCGGAGGCGATCAAGCAGGAGTGGTTCCGGCGCCTGGACGATCTGACCGAGCTGCGACTGGCGGACATGGACGCCAACGGCGTCGATGTCCAGGTCCTCTCGTACTCCACGCCGGGTCTGGAAGTGATCGAGGACCCGGCGGAGGCGGTGGCCGTCGCACGGCGGGTCAACGACCATCTGGCCAAGGTGGTCGCCGCGCATCCGAAACGGTTCGCGGGCTTCGCGGTTCTGCCGCTGCAGGACCCCAAGGCCGCGGTCGTGGAGCTGCGCCGGGCCGTGAAGGAACTCGGCCTCAAGGGCGTGCTGTACAACGACCACGTGCGGGGGCACTACCTGGACGAGCCGCGGTTCAGGCCGGTATGGGCCGAGCTGGAGCGCCTCGGCGTGACGCTGTATCTGCATCCGGCTGTCATCCCGGTCGACAACTGGCGTGTCTTCGACGGGTACCCCGTGCTGGTCGGGCCGTCCTGGGGCTGGACCGCGACGGTGGGTGCCCATGCGCTCCGGCTGATCTACGGCGGCGTGTTCGACGAGTTCCCGGGCGCCTCGGTGACGTTGGGGCACATGGGCGAGCTGCTGCCGTTCCAGATGGCCCGGCTCGACAGCCGCTACCCCCAGGTGCCCGTTGAGGAGAGGGTGAAGCACCTGCCCTCGTACTACCTGCGGAAGAACGTGTACGTCACCACCAGCGGAGTCATGTCGCATGCCGCACTGCTGGGAGCCGTCCATGCCGTCGGTGTCGACCGGGTGCTGTTCGCCATCGACTACCCGTTCGAGTCCAGCGCCGAGGCGGTGGGGTTCCTGCGTTCCGCACCGCACGCGCCGGCCGACCTCGCGCGCATCGCGCACGGCAACGCCGACCGCCTGCTGGGGCTTTGAATCCTCCCCTCCCTGACGGAGGGGATTCCTGGCTCAGGCCGCCTCCTGGAGCAGCACTCCAGGAGGTCTTGCGCCCTCGGCACCAGCCGGGTTGAGACCAGCCCGGACGAGCATGACGCGTGCGGAGTTCTTGTCCCGTGGGGATGCGCTTCCGCATGCGGTGCAGGTGTAGGTGCGCTCACCCAGCGGCAGGCGATGCTTGGCTCTCGCATCGCAGTGCGCGCAGTCCATCGTGGTGTGCGCGGGGTTCACGAGGCGGATGTCCCGCCCGTGTTTGCGGCCCATCTCGATCAGAGCCTTCTTGGTGGCGCCGATGGCGGCGTCAGCGGCCTTGCGGGCCATGGTGGTCCTGGTGACTTCGGCCGCTCCCGCACCAAAGCGCACAAGGACATCGAAGCGCGGCTGCCCATGGCGCGCCGGGCCGGGATGCCCACGTACACGAAGAAGCACGAGGCGCTGCCGTCCCTCGACTGCACCAGGCGCGGGGCACGTGGCCTTCTGGCCGGTCGCTTTGTTATGCAGGTGACGGCCCTGGACTTGGCGACACACTCGTTCCACACCCAGCGACACCGGTCCCAGTCCGCCGCCAGGGTCGTGCGGGCAGTGGACGACACGCGCAGCCGGTAAGTGTACCGGGCATGCTCGACCTCCACAGTGACCGACACCACCAGCGAACAGACCGAGCGCAAGCTGCGCGACGAGCTGTACGCGGACTTCGAGACCGCCGGCCTGATCCCGCTGTGGACCCAGGTGGACGACCTCATGCCGATGTCGCCGCAGCCCGCCGCGGTCCCGCACCTGTGGCGGTGGGCGGAGCTGCTGCCCATCGCACAGCGCTCCGGAGAGCTCGTACCGGTGGGACGTGGCGGCGAGCGCCGCGCCATGGCCCTGTCCAACCCCGGCCTGCCGGGCCGTCCTTACGCCACCGCGACCCTGTGGACCGCGATCCAGTACCTGGGCCCGCGCGAGGTCGCCCCCTCGCACCGCCACAGCCAAGGCGCCTTCCGGTTCGTCGTCGAAGGCGAGGGCGTGTGGACCAACGTCGACGGGGACGCGGTGGCGATGCGGCGCGGCGACCTGCTGCTCACGCCGAGCTGGGCCTTCCACGAGCACCAGAACGTCACCGACAAGCCGATGGCCTGGCTCGACGGCCTCGACATCCCGCTCGTCTCCCAACTGGACGCCGGCTTCTTCGAGTTCGGCCCCGACGACCTCTCCACCCGCGAAACCCCCGAGCGCTCGCGCGGCGAGCGACTGTGGGGCCACCCCGGGCTGCGCCCGATCGGCCGGCCCGACCAGCCCAACTCCCCGCTGGGCGCCTACCGCTGGGAACACACCGACGCCGCCCTCACCGCCCAGCTGGAGCTGGAGAGCGAAGGCGTACCCGGCGTGCTGGAGCCCGGGCACGCCGGAGTGCGCTTCTCCAACCCCACCACCGGCAGGGACGCCCTGGTCACGATGCGCACCGAGATGCGCCGACTGCGGGCCGGCACCCAGACCGTCCCGGTGCGCACGGTCGGCTCCGCGGTCTGGCAGGTGTTCGACGGTGAGGCGGTCGCCCATGTCGGCGACAAGGTCTTCGAGATAGCCAAGGGCGACCTGTTCGTCGTCCCGTCCTGGTGCGAGGTCTCGCTGTCCGCCCGCACCCAGGTCGACCTTTTCCGTTTCAGCGACGAACCCGTCTACGAGGCCCTGGGCCTCGCCCGCACCGCCCGAGGAGAACACAAGTGAAGCTCGCCACCATCCGGGTCAACGGCACCACCCGTGCCGTCCGCGTCGACGAGGACAAGGCCGTGGACCTGGGCGAGAGCGACCTGGTGGCGTTCCTGCGCCACGGCGACTGGGCGGCACGGGCCGCGGACGCCGACGGCGAGACGTACGAAGGCGCCCTGGACTACGCCCCGGTGGTCGTCGCCCCGGAGAAGGTCGTGTGCGTCGGCCTCAACTACCGCACCCACATTCTGGAGATGGGGCGCGAACTCCCCTCGCATCCGACGCTGTTCAACAAGTACGCGCGGGCACTGGTCGGCGCGTACGACGACGTGACCCTGCCCGCCGCGTCCGCGCAGATGGACTGGGAGGCCGAACTCGGCGTCGTCATCGGGGCCGAGGTCCGGCACGCCGACACGGAGCAGGCGCGGGCCGCGATCGCCGGGTACACCATGCTCAACGACGTCACCGCCCGCGACTGGCAGTACCGCACCACCCAGTGGGACCAGGGCAAGACCTTCGAGGCCACCACCCCCATCGGGCCGTGGCTGGTGACCGCCGACGACCCCGCAGTCGCCGCCCCTGGCCTGAGCCTGACCTGTGAAGTCGACGGCGACACGGTCCAGAAGGCCGACACCGGCGACCTCGTCTTCGACCCGGCCACCCTGGTCGCGTACCTGTCCGAAATCATCACTCTGGTGCCCGGCGACGTCATCGCCACCGGTACTCCGGGCGGAGTGGGCCATGCCCGCAAGCCCGCCCGCTATCTCCAGGACGGTTCGGCCCTCGTCACCCGGATCGAGGGGATCGGCGAGTGCCGCAACACCTGTCGCCGGGAGTCGCGGTGAGCACACGCCCCGCCGCGATGCTGGAGCGGGCGGCCAAGGGCACGGCGGCCTTCGAAGCCGCCGTGCCCTGGCTGACCGACTCGGCGTTCACCAAGCCCTCGTACCTGGCGGGCTGGAGCCGGGCCCACGTCGTCGCCCACGTCGCCCGCAACGCCGACGCGCTTCTCAACGCCGTGCCGGCCGTCGTCCAGCGCTGGATCGACGCCGTGGCCTCCGGTCGCCACCCCGCCCCGCCCGCACTACGGCTGTTGCAAGTGGGTGGCGCCCGCCGCGCGCCGGAGGGCGCCCGCCGCGCCGAACCCGTGCTCGGTGGCACGCTCCAGCAGGTGCTCGGCAGGCAGAGGGCCTGCTGAAGTACACGCGTTCCGACGACCCCGACGACATCAAGACCGAGACGCAGGGGCGCCCCATGTGTCCTCACCGCGATGCAGGTGGCCCGTCACAAGCTGCCCGAGGACCTGCTGATCGTGGACGAACTTCCGTTGACGAAGGTCGGCAGAGTCGACAGGAAGCGCCTGCGGGATGTCGTCCGTGGCAAGGCTGACTCCGTCGAGGCGGTGTGAAGGCGTTCGCCGCCGCAGAGGGCGAGCGAAGACGTTGTGGTGATGCTCCCACTCTCCCTCAGGGAGGCGAAGCAGCATCCTCAGGGAGTCGAAGCAGCATCGCCGGCCCTCTGACGGTACCTGGGGAACAGCTCCAGATACCGCCATCACCGTACGTCGTCATTCCCCTTCGCAGACGCCCTCGACAGCGACCTTCTGGTACAGGTGCGGGTAGGCGACGGTGCCGGCAGGGTAGCCCTCCAGGTGAGAGGCGAACTCCGGCGTGCCGAGCGCTGCGCGGAGGTGCTCGGTGGATTTCCAGACCGCGACGTTGGTGAACAGCCGGCTGCCGCCGATGCCCCGGTACAACTGCACGGAAAGAAGGCTCCCCGACTTCTTCATGTACTCCGCGTCGTCCGTCCAGGCGGCCACCACCTCGTCCTCCTTGCCTTCCGGTGCGACAAACGTGTTGATGATCGTGACCGGGCCGGCCTTCTCCTTCTGCTGGTCGCGGAACTGGGCGGACTCGTCGAGGCTGCCGAAGTTGAGCATGGTTCCTCCATGAACTCGAGAGGGGAAGTGGGTCTACGAACCCACACAGATTCAAGTGATTCGGGACCGGGAGGCCGCCGATTCAGGGTGAGGGGCTACGCCGCTGTTCGCTGCGTGGCCCCGTCGGCGTGTGCTTTCAGGCGTGGTGCTTGCCGAGGAAGTCGGTGGTGAGCTGCAGCCATTCGTCGGTGCGTTCCAGCATGGGCAGGTGGCCGGTGGGGATGTCAGCGAGTTGGGCGTCGGGGATGGTGTCGGCGAGGTGGCGGTGCAGGGCGGTGGAGACGAGCCGGTCGTCGGTGGTGGAGATGACCAGGGTGGGGGCGGTGATGGCGGTGAGGTCGTCGCGGACGTCGAGCCGGCCGACGAGGTCGGTCTGTTCGGAGCTGCCGTCGGCCGCGGTGGCGGCGGCGTAGCCGAGGGTCTGCTGCAGTTGCTCGGACGGCATCGACTCCAGTGCCTGGCTGCCGAGGGCCATCAGCAGCAGGAATTCGGCGAGCAGTTCGCGGTCGCCGGACGCGGCGATCTTGCTCCAGACCGAGGAGGCGAGGGCGAGCCGGTTGTCGCGGTGCGGGAAGGCGGCGGTCAGGACGAGTGCGGTGACGCGTTCGGGGTGGCGGGTGGCGGCGCGGATGGCGACCGGGCCGCCGAGGGAGTAGCCGGACACGGCGAAGCGGTCGAGGCCCTCCGCGTCGGCGGCGGCGATGAGCTGGTCGGCGAGGTCGTCGACGGACAGTGCGGTGGTGGAGCGGGGGGTGTCGCCGCTGCCGGGGTAGTCGATGCCGACGACGGTGTAGCGGGCGGCGAGAGCCTCCAGCACGGGACCGTAGGTGCCGGCCAGGCTGCTGCCCGCGCCGTGGGCGAGGAGCAGGCCCGGGCCGGAGCCCAGGCGAGTACGGGCGAACGTCGTTTCGACCAGATTCCGAGATGACATGACCATTCACCTTTCACAGGGATACCGACTCGCACGAATCATCCAGTGCGTGTGATTACCCTTCATGTCTATCACACGCAGCGTATGATTCGGGCTGTGGCGTCAATCACACTCGCCGTATGATGTGCCGGTAGGGTGGCGGTATGAAGCAGCCCCTCCATCGCCGTCGGCCGACCCCGGGCAACCCGCGCGTGCAGCGCACCCGCAACCACGTGCTGGCCACCGCGCGCGAACTGCTGCCTCAAGTCGGACCGTCCGGACTGACGTACGCCCTGCTGGCCGAGCGAGCAGACGTCACCCGCCAGACCCTCTACCGGCACTGGCCCACCCGAGCCGCACTCCTCTTCGACCTCGTCCTCGAAGGCCCCGACCTCGGCACCTATCCCGAACCGGGCACCGACGTACGTGACGTGGCCACGGCCTGGCTGAAGAGCCTGCGCGCCGGAGTCAGCGTGCCGGCCGT
This sequence comes from Streptomyces sp. NBC_01352, assembly GCF_036237295.1. Taxonomy (NCBI): domain Bacteria; kingdom Bacillati; phylum Actinomycetota; class Actinomycetes; order Kitasatosporales; family Streptomycetaceae; genus Streptomyces; species Streptomyces sp. NBC_01352. The sequence goes on along the minus strand of NZ_CP108354.1, from coordinate 10,202,926 downwards.
CCGCACCGCGGCTCTGGCCGTCGCCGCCCAGGCCGACCACGACCCCGACAGTGCCCGGGCACTCGTCCGCATCGGCGAAGACCGCTACGCCGGCTTCAACAGGCTGCTGGAGCCTTCGGGTATCCAGATCAGCGAAGACGAGTTCACCCTGCTGTACGGGCCTGTCCTCGCCCGGCTGTTCCTGGACCGCGGCGAGGTCACCGACACCTTCATCGACGCGGTCGTCGCTCAGTGGCTCACCATGCTGGAGCGCGCCGGCACGCTGCAGGACTCCCAGTAGTAGTCGCCGGGAGCTGTTTACGGTGTGGTCGACCATCGGCGTCGAACCTCGAGAACAGGCAGGCCAACATCTGCACTGTTGGATCGCCGATTCACCTGCACCCGGTCACGCCGGCCGCACCAAGAGCTGACCTCCTACTCCTGACGGAGACCGCTTCGGGAAGTGGACGTAAGTCCGGCGATTGGCTTCATGGAAGCTTCATGGGCTGAGTGGCACGTGCTTTATGAGGCGGCTGTTGTCTGGCGGTCATGCACGTACTCCTCGTCCCGCCGGTGGACAGCGTTGATCACCCTGCTGTGCGGCACCTGACGACGGCGGTTGACACCGCGCTGTCCGGATCCGTTGTGATCGGCGCGTTCCTTCGTCCGGGGTCGGCGGGGTTGCTCGCGGCACAGCCGACCCCGGCCGGCGCGGATACGCCGACGCCATGGGGTTCCCGCGCATGAGCGCCGAATAGGCCTGCTGGCGGCAACTGGCCGTGCCTGGGCGCGACTTGGCCGCTTGCGCTCTCCGATCGGCCTGGACCGCGCGCCCACCCGCCGCCCGAGGAGAGAGCGGACTCCATTACGGCGGGGACCACCGCCGTCCCGCGCAGGCCCTGCCCGGCCTGGCGACGGCGCCGTGACGCACGCACATACGACCTGACTCGCACACAGAATGAAGAGGGAACTGGAAATGAACCTGCGACGGAACATCTCGCGTCGAAGGATGATCGAAGGAGCATCGGCCGCGGCGATCGTCACGGCGGCCGCGGCCACGGTGCCTGCTGCCATGGCCAGTCCGGAGGCGGCGGCGTCCGGCCCGGGGCTGCCCAAGGGCAACTGGCGTATCGACACCCACGCGCACTACTCCCCCGACGTGTACAACGACTACCTGAAGCGCTATGGCCTGCTCGGCGCCATTACCGGGGCGTACGGTCCGTGGTCGGTCGATCGGCACCTGGCCTTCATGGACCAGTACCGGATCCAGGCCAGCGTCCTGTCGTTCGGCGACCTCCAGGTCACCGTCGGCCCGGTCGACGACCGGCGCGCCACCGCCCGCGCGGTCAACGACTACGCCCGCGACCTCGTGCAGACCCGTGGTGACCGGTTCGGGATCTTCGCGGTCACCCCGATGCCCGACATCGACGGCTCGGTGACCGAAGTGGACCGCGCGCTCGGCGAACTGGATCTCGACGGCATCTGCCTGCTCACCAACTACAAGGGCACCTACCTGGGGGACCCTTCCTTCAAGCCTCTGTACGAGATCCTCAATGACCGCGGCGCCTACGTCTACGTCCACCCGACGGGCCCGGAGAACAACCCGGCTCCCAAGCTCTGCTTCGGCCCCGACATCCCGGCCGGCAACAACGTCTTCGAGTACAACTTCGACGCGACCCGTGCGATGACGAGCCTGATCTACAACGGTGTCCTGCGGGACTACCCGAACATCCGCTGGCACTTCACGCACTGCGGCGGGGCACTGCCGTTCCTGGCCTTCCGGCTCGCGACACGGCACTCGGCCTTCCCGCCGTTCAATGAGGTGCTGCCAGAAGGGCCCCTCAAGTACATCAAGCGGATGTTCTTCGACAATGCACAGGCGTTCACCGCCGCGCAGTTGGAGCCGCTGTCGTCGCTGGTGCCCGCCGACCACATCATGTTCGGCAGCGACTGGCCGGCGACCCGCCACCTCTACGCGGCCGACAACGTCGAGACGATGCCCTTCCTCAAGGGCAGCCTGCCGAATCTCAAGGCAGGCGACCCCGAACCGACCGTCGACGAGATCTTCAGCCGGCGCGAGCGGATCGCTCTCGAGCGGACCAACGCCCTCGAGCAGTTCCCGAAGCTGAAGGCGCGTATACGCCGCGCCGGCTCGCGCTGAGCCGCGAGCGCACGCCATGCCCGCCGCCCGATGCCCCGTCGGCGGGGCATCGGGCGGCGCTCTGTGCAAAGGCCGGCGCCGGCCGACGGATCCGCAGGTCACGATCATCTGGAGTCGACGGTCGACCTCGTTCGACCACAGCGAGCGGCGACGAGCGTCACCCCACGGTCGCTGCCGCCCACAGCGGCGTACCACGGTCGTGGTACAGGCAGTGACCGCCGTGGGGCGACGCAGAAACCGGCCCCCTTGCAAGAACCTTGAGGCCTGGAACAACACGGAGGTGGCTGGTGATCGAGGTGAACAACCTCAGCAAGAGGTACGGCGACAAGCTCGCGGTCGACGCGCTGAGCTTCACCGTGCGTCCTGGAGTGGTGACGGGCTTCCTCGGGCCCAACGGGGCGGGCAAGTCGACGACGATGCGGATGGTCATGGGTCTTGACCGCCCGTCGTCCGGAACCGTCCGCGTCAACGGCCGCCTCTACGAGGAGCACAAGGCCCCACTGGAGGAGATCGGGGCGTTGCTGGAAGCGAAGTCGATCCACCCCGGGCGCTCGGCGTATCACCACCTGCTCGCGCTGGCGGCGAGCAGCGGCATCGGCAAGCAGCGGGTGCTTGAGGTGATCGACATGGTCGGCCTGACGGAGGTGGCCCGCAAGCGGGCGGGCGGCTTCTCGCTGGGTATGGGGCAGCGGCTGGGCATCGCCTCTGCACTGCTCGGCGACCCGCGGATCGTCATGCTGGACGAGCCGGTCAACGGCCTCGACCCCGAAGGCGTGCTGTGGATCCGCAACCTCCTGAAAGACCTCGCGGACCAGGGCCGGACCGTCTTCGTCTCCTCCCATCTGATGACCGAGATGGCGTTGATCGCCGAGGACCTCATCGTGATCGGGCGCGGCCGGCTGCTGTCCGCGGGGCCACTCGCCGACTTCATCGCCCAGTCCGCCGGCCGGAGCGTACGGGTGCAGTCGCCGCAGGCCGCGTCCCTGCGTGACCTGCTGGTGGGTGACGGCGTCTCGGTCAGCAGCAGCCGGCCCGGCGTGCTGGACGTCCAGGGGCTGGAGGCCGCCGAGATCGGCGAACGCGCCGCGGCCGCCGGACTGGTGCTGCACGAGTTGTTCGTTCAGGAGGCCTCGCTGGAGGAGGCGTTCATGGAGCTGACCCGCGACTCCGTCGAATACCACGCCACCACCACCGAGTTGGCCACCGCCGGAAGGACGAACCGATGAGCACCACCGCCCTCGGCACACAGGACGCACAGAAGACGACCGGGACCGCCGGTCGGCATGCGGGCGGTCAGCGGGTCACCTTTCCGCGGGTCGTCCACATGGAATGGATCAAACTGCGGTCGCTGCGCTCGACGCTCTACACGCTGGCGATCACCGTGGCCCTGGTCATCGGCTTCGGGCTGCTGTTCAGCAGTGTGGTCGGCTCCGGAGACGGCCCGGGGGAGGACGATTTCGGGGACCCGACCTCGATCAGCCTGGGCGGGGTGATGCTCGCCTCGCTGGCCGTCGCGGTGCTCGGTGTCCTGATGAGCGCAGGCGAATACGCCACCGGATCCATCCGCGCCACGCTGGCCGCGGTCCCCTCACGCCTGCCGGTGTTGTGGGGCAAGGTGACCGTCTTCGCCGCGGTGAGCTTCGTGCTCATGTCCGTCGCGGTCCTGGGGGCCTTCCTGGCGGGCCAGTCGGTCCTGTCCTCCCGCGGTCTGGACACCACAGCGCTGTCCGATCCAGGGGTGTTCCGGGCGCTTGTCGGCGCGGCGGTCTACCTCACCGGAGCCGGACTGATCGGACTGGCGGTCGGCGTCCTGCTGCGCAACACCGCCGGAGCGATCACCCTCGTGGTGGGCGCGCTGTTCGTGGTGCCCGGCCTGATCCAGCTGCTGCCGAGCAGTTGGAACGAGGCCATCGGCCCGTACCTGCCGTCGAACGCCGCGAACGCGGTCATGACGGTGCGGACGGCCGGCGACTCGCTGTCACCCGGGTCCGGGCTCGCGGTGTTCGCCGGCTACATCGTCGTGCTCCTGGCGGGCGCGGCCGTACTGTTCAAGCGACGGGACGCGTGACCCCGGTTGCGGGTCTGTACCAAGGAACGGTGAAGCCGTGATCGGACCGGCGTCGCTGCGACGGCTCACCGGCGCTCACCCGCGCCTGCTGGACGCCGCCCTCGCCACCCTCGTGGGCGGTGTCGGCCTGCTGCCCCTGCTGTTCGGGCGGTGGCCCGACGGCGTACGGCCCTCGGGCGCCGACGCCGTCGCCGCGGCGGCCGCGTTCCTGCTTCTGCTGGCCCGCCGCCGCGCACCGCTGCCCGTCCTGGCGCTGACAGTGGTCGGGGAGGTGGCCTTCACCGTCCTCGCGTCGTATCCGTCGCGGGTGCTGAAGGTCGCCGCGTTGATCGCGGTCTACACCGTGGCCCGAACGGTCCGCCGGCGGACCGCCTTGATCGCCGTCTCGGCCACGGCCCTCTCCCTGTACGCGGTCATCACCTATGCGACGGATTCGGCCGCCGGCCCGGAGGCCGGCGCCGTGTTCGCCTGGACCGGGATGTTCGCCGCCGTCGGGGCCACCGTACGCACCTGGCACGCCTACGCCGCCGCGATGGAGGAGCGGGCGCTGCGGGCGGAGGCGACCAAGGAGGAAGAGGCCCGCCGCCGGGTCGCCGAAGAGCGGCTGCGCATCGCGCGGGAACTCCACGACGTGATCGCCCACCACATCGCCCTGATCACCATTCAGGCAGGGGTCGCCGGTCACTTCCTGCGAGGCCGGCCGGATCAGGCCGAGGTGGCGCTCGGTCACATCCGTGAAGCCGGCTGCACGGTCCTGGACGAACTGGGCCCGCTGCTGCACGTACTGCGCGAGTCCGGTGACGGGACGACGGACGAGACGCAGCCGACCGAACCCGTGCCGGGCCTGTCCCGCCTCGGCGGGCTCCTCGAATCGCTGACCGCCGCCGGGCTGAGCGTCCGCCACCGGCAGTCCGGCCCTCCGCGCCCCCTGCCCACCGCCATCGACCTGGCCGCCTACCGTGTCATCCAGGAAGGGCTGACCAACGCCCACAAGCACGGCGCGACCGCCGAGGCGGACCTGCTCATCGAGTACGGGCCCGACGAACTGCGCATCCGGATCACCAACCCCCTGCACTCCGGCCCGTACCCGGCGTCGGCCGCGATGGGCACCGGACACGGGCTGACGGGCATGCGCGAGCGCGCCCACGCGCTCGGCGGCAGCCTCCATGCCGGAGCGACCGCCGACGGTCGATTTCGTCTCGCTGTGCGTCTACCGCTGCCCGCGGCCGGACCACCGACCGACACGCGCACGTCGGACTGGCCGGGCACGACCCTGTCCGCGACCGCCGCCGAGGGGAGGCAGGGATGAGCATCCGCGTTCTGCTCGCCGACGACCAGGCCCTCGTGCGCACCAGCTTCCGCATGCTCATCGACTCGGAGCCGGACCTGGAGGTCGTCGGGGAGGCCGCGACGGGTGAAGAGGCGGTCGCACTGGCCCGCAGCACCCGCGCCGACGTCGTGCTGATGGACATCCGGATGCCCGACATGGACGGCCTCGCCGCCACGCGCGCCATCTCGGCGGACGAAGACCTCGCGGGCGTACGGGTACTGATCCTGACCACCTTCGAAGCCGACGAGCACGTCTTCCACGCACTGCGTGCCGGGGCCAGCGGTTTCCTCGGAAAGAGCGTGGAGCTCTCCTACCTCCTCGACGCCATCCGACTGGTCGCCCGCGGAGAGGCGCTGCTGTCGCCCAGGGCGACCAGGACCCTCATCGCCCACTACCTCGCCTCACCCGACAGGACGAGCACTCCGACCCCGGCGCTGACACCCCTGACCGACCGCGAGCGCCAAGTGCTCCATTTCGTGGCCGCCGGCCTCTCCAACGACGCCATCGCCGAACAGCTCCACATCTCGCCCTCGACCGCCAAGACCCATGTGAACCGCATCATGACCAAGCTCGGCGTCCGCGACCGCGCCCAACTCGTCGTGATCGCCTACCAGAACGGCTACGCCCACCCCGGCGCCTGACCGACCGCACACCACGCGGTGCGCCGGATGCCCGTCGGCTTTCGGACGGCGCCCGTGCGGGCGGCTACGGCACCGTCGCCAGGCCGAGCAGAGCCTGCGCGGGGTGGTGGATGGGGCCGGTGCCGTGCGTCAAGGGTCGGCCCGTGCCGCGGTTGGCGTGGGCGATGATCTCCGCGGTGATGGAGATGGCGGTCTCCTCGGGAGTGCGGGCTCCGATGTCCAGGCCGATCGGTGAGTGCAGACGGGCCAGTTGGCCCTCGGAGACGCCGGCTTCCCGGAGGAGTCCGAGGCGGTGCTCGTGGGTGCGTCGCGAGCCCATCGCGCCGACGTAGCCCACGGGCAGGGTCAGTGCCAGACGCAGCAGGGGGATGTCGAACTTGGCGTCGTGGGTGAGGACGCAGACGGCGGTGCGGGCGTCGGTCTCGGTGGCCGCGAGATAGCGGTGGGGCCAGTCGGTGACGACCTCGTCGGCGTACGGGAATCGGGCGGCGGTGGTGAAGACCGGGCGGGCGTCGCAGACGGTGACCCGGTAGCCGAGGAAGCGGCCTGCCTGACTGAGGGCGGCGGCGAAGTCGACGGCGCCGAAGATCAGCATGCGGGGGCGGGGGGCGTGGGTGTGGACGAGGACGGTCAGCTTCCGGGGACAGGTACCGGCGTCGCCACCCACGTCGATGCGGGCTGTGCGGCCCGCCCGCAGGAGCGCACGGGCGTGCGCCACGACCTGCAGGTCCACACTCCCGGAAGCGAGCGTGCCGTCGTGGGGCCCCTCGCCAGGGACGTGGAGCGTACGGCCGACGAGTTCGTCGGGACCGTCGACGATGTGGGCAACGGCTGTGGGGCGCCCCGCGAGCACGGCTTCGAGGGCTGTGCCGAGGTGGGGCTCGACGGCGGGCTCCACACGCTGTACCAGGACCTCGATATCGCCGCCGCAGGTCAGGCCGACGGCGAAGGCGTCGTCGTCGGAGTAGCCGAAGGCGGCGCGGGCGGGTGGCCCGCCGCGCGCGAGGACGTGTTGGCACAGTTCGTAGACCGCCGCTTCGACACAGCCGCCGGAGATGCTGCCGACCGCGATGCCGTCCGTGTCGACGGCGAGGGCGGTGCCGACGGGCAGGGGCGCACTGCCGCTGACGTGGACGACGGTGGCGAGGGCGAAGGAGCGGCCCTCGCCGCACCACTGCTGCAACGTGTCCGCGATGTTCAGCATGGCGGGCTTTCCGTGAGGTGGGTGACTTGGGAGGACCGCCGCCGCGCCTTGGGGGAGAAGGCCGCGGCGGCGGCCCTGGTGCCCGGCGGTGTTGCGTCGCGACCCGCCGGACGCTTGGGAGCCTGGGTCGCCGGGTGAGTGCACCGGCCGCCCAAGGGCTCAGAGCAGTGCTTCGGCGGTGATGGGCAGCTCGCGGATGCGGCGGCCGGTGGCGTTGAAGACCGCGTTGGCGATGGCGGGTGCCACTCCGACGATGACGATCTCGCCGAGTCCCTTGACGCCGATCGGGTCGGCTTCGTAGTCCTCCCCCTCGATGTAGATGGCTTTCATGTCGGGCATGTCGGCGTGGGTCGGCACGAGGTAGTCGGCGAGGTTGGCGTTGACGATCCGGCCGTCGCGGTGGTCGGTGACCGTGTGCTCGAGGAGGGCATGACCGATACCGCCGACCATGGCCCCGATGGCCTGGCTGTCGGCGAGCCTGGGGTTGATGATGCGGGCGGCGTCGTACACGCCGACCATGCGCCGCACCCGTACCAGGCCGAGGCGGGCGTCGACGGCGACTTCGGCGAAGGTCGCGGCGTAGGCGTGGAAGGAGAACTTCTCCGATTCCGACGCCCCCGCGTACGAGCCCATCGCTTCGAGGTGGGTGCGGTTGTTGCGGGCCAGCAGCCGCCGGTACGTCTCCCCGCGGGTGGGCTCGTCCTTCACAGACAGCCGACCGCCTCGTACGACGATGTCTGCGGCGTCGGCTCCGTGCAGCGGTGAGTCCTCGTCGTTGACCGCAAGGGTGATGGCCTGCTTGCGCAGCTTGTCGCAGCCGTCCTGGACAGCTGATCCGACACTGGCCATGGTCTGTGAGCCGGCGTGGACGGGGGCCGGGGGCATGAGGGAGTCGCCGAGCCGGAAGGCCACCTGACGCATGGTCAGGCCAAGGGCGTCGGCGGCTACTTGGGTCATGGACGTGGCCGTGCCGGGTCCCATGTCGCTGGTCGCGGACTGCACCAGGGCGGTGCCGTCGGCGTCAAGCCGTACCGACGCCTGGGCCGCGCTGCGCTGGGTGTCGTAGACACCGGCGGCCATACCCATACCGATGAGCCAGTCGCCGTCACGCGTCGAGCGAGGCTTGGGGTTGCGCCGGTGCCAGCCGAACTCGCGGGCGCCCACGCGGTAGCAGTCACGCAGGCGGCGGGTGGAGAACGGCAGATGGGTGGACTCGTCGGCGGCAGGTTCGTTGCGCAGCCGCAACTCGATCGGGTCCAGGCCCAGTTCGTGGGCGAGTTCGTCCATCGCCGACTCGACGGGGAAGGCACCGCTGGCGTAGCCGGGGCCGCGCATGAACCACGGCGTGCTCACGTCCAGCGGGACGTGACGGTACGCCTGACGCACGTTGGGCGTGCTGTAGAGCATCCGGCCGGGTTCCAGGATGTGTTCGGTGTGCCGTTCGTAGCGGGAACTCTCGGTGCGGATGTCGTGCGCCGACGCGGTCAGGCGGCCCTGCCGGTTGCCGCCGAGGCTCAGTTCGTACTCGTAGGCGGGCCGGAATCCCACGCCGAAGTACAACTGCCTGCGCGTGAGGACGAGTTTCACGGGGCGTTTCACTTCGCGGGCGGCCAGGGCCGCGGTGACGGCGTGCACGTAGGTACGGGCGGCGCTGCCGAAAGCCCCGCCGACGAACGGCGAGATGACGCGGACGTTGCCCGGCGGGATGCCGAACTCACCGGCCAGGGTGCGCACGGCGCCTACCACGTTCTGGGTCTTCTCCCAGACGGTCAGCCGGTCACCGTCCCAGCGTGCGACGGTGGCGTGCGGCTCTATCGGGTTGTGGTGGTTGCGGGCCATCCGGTACGTAAGGTCCAGCCGGACCGGGGCGGATTCCAGGGCTGCGTCGGCGTCGCCGCGCGCATAGGTCTCCGGGTCGTCGGCGGGTTCCGTGCCGCTGATGTCGGTCGAGACGGACTCGGCATCGCAGGAGACCCGCACCAGACTCGCGGCGTGCTGTGCGCTCTCCAGCGTGGTCGCCACCACGACCGCGACGGGCTGACCGAAGAACCGGACCCGGTCGTCCTGGAAGGCACGCAGCCGCCGGCCCGGCGGGAATCCCCCTTGGACGGGCGGCAGCTTGGGCGCGTTGAGGTGACTGAGCACCTTCAGGACGCCGGTTTCGGCTTCGGCGGCGCGGGCGTCGATGCCGGTGACACGGCCCCGGCCGACACTGCTCTCGACGAGAACCGCGTGCACGACCCCGTCGGGGCTGTTGTCGGCGGCGTACTTCGCTTTGCCGGTCACCCTCAGCCGTGCGTCGACCCGGGGCTCCGCCGCACCGACGGCGGCCTGCGGCTGCGGGCTCATTTAATGCCTCCTACGGTGCTCAGCTGGCGTTCGACGGTGCGTTTGAGGAGTTCGACCTTGAAGCGGTTGTGCGCAAGGGGGCGGGCCCCGACGGCCGCTTGCTGCGCGGCGGCCGCCCACAACGCCGCCGAGGGACGCTCACCCACGAGATGCAACTCGACGGCGGGCAGCTTCCACGGCACCGTGCCCACTCCCCCGGCGGCCACCTTCGCCTCCTGGATCACGCCACCGCGCACGTGCAGCGCGACTGCCGCCGAGGTCAGCGCGAACTCGTACGACTGCCGGTCACGCACCTTCAGGTAGCCGGACTTCAGAGGGCGCGGAAGTGCCGGGATCTCGACCGCCGTGATCAACTCGCCCTGCCGGAGGGCCTGTTCGCGGTTCGGGGTGCTGCCCGGCGGCAGCAGGAAGTCCGCGAAGGCGACCCGGCGTTCCCCGTCCGGGCCCAGCAGGTGCACGGTCGCCTCCAGCGCGGCGAAGGCCACGGCCACGTCGGAGGGGTGGGTGGCCACGCAGTCGTCGGAGGTACCGAGGATCGCGTGGGTGCGGTTGAAGCCCTCCCGCGCCGCGCAGCCCGAGCCGGGGTCGCGCTTGTTGCAGTCGGCGCTCACGTCCCGGAAGTACGTGCACCGGGTGCGCTGCATGATGTTGCCGCCGATGGTGGCCATGTTGCGCAGCTGGGCGGACGCGCTCAGCTCCAGCGCCTGCGAGATGACCGGGTAGAGGGTGCGCACCTTGGGGTGGGCGGCGGCCTCGGACATCCGTACCAGGGCGCCGATGCGCAGGCCCCCGCGCTCGGTGACGGTGACCTCGCTCAGCGGCAGCGCGCTGATGTCGACGAGCGTGTCGGGGTGTTCGACGGTCTCCCGCATGAGGTCGACGAGCGTGGTGCCGCCGGCGATGTAACGCCCGCCGCGCCGACCGGCGTCGAGGGCCTCACGCGTGTCCGCGGCCTTGGTGTAGGTGAAGGGATACATGGGATCAGCCCTTCCGGCCGACGGCCTGCTCGACCGCGCGCTCGATCTTCACATAGCAGCCGCAGCGGCACAGGTTGCCGCTCATCCACTCCCGGATCTCCTCCGGCGAACCGGTGTGACCCTCCTGGATGCACCCGACACCGGACACGATCTGCCCCGGCGTGCAGAACCCGCACTGGAAGGCGTCCTGGTCGATGAACGCCTGTTGCAACGGATGGAGCCGGTCGCCCTTCGCCAGGCCCTCGATCGTGGTGACCTCGGCGCCCTCCAGGCGCACCGCCAGCGTCAGACAGGAATTGACCCGGCGTCCGTCGACCAGGACCGTGCAGGCACCGCAGGCCCCGGCATTGCAGCCCTTCTTCGAACCGGTCAGGTCGAGATGCTCGCGCAGCAGGTCGAGGAGCGAGGTGCGGTTGTCGACCGTGAGAGTGCGACGGACGCCGTTGACGGTCAGGGAGACATGACTGCCGGGCGGCGCCTCGGCGGCCACCGCTTCCTCGGCGGCGAGCACGGACGATCCCGCGACCAGGCCACCCACCGCGACGGCCCCTCCGACAGCGGTGGTCGTGGCGATGAAGGTACGCCGGGTGGGCGGTGCCGGGGAATCGGCGGGAGGAGTCACGGCATGGAAGGGAGGTTCGGTGGACATGTCCACTCTCTCTCATCGGTGACGCGGGCGGTTGTCAGGTGTGTGCCGATGCCCTTGCCGCCTCCACGAAGGCGCGCCGCTCGCGTCGCCCCGGTAGGTCCTTCAGGGGCGAGGCACAGGCAGCACCGCTGGCCAAGCAGCCCTCGGGGATCGGGGTGAGGTTCGGAACACCTGCCAAGCATTAACCTCCTGATGACTATCAAGCAAGCGTTAATGTATCAAGCAGCCTTATACTCATGCTTATTTAAGTTCGCCACCCCGCCGGGAATCCGTCCAGGAGGACACCCGGTCATTCGACATGCCACTGCCAGGGCTCCGCCGATGCGTCATCCACGAGGACCGCAGCCGACCGAGCATGCCGGAGTCAGGACCGACCACCACCCGCGATGCCCTGGGCGGTCCGCGTGGCCGTGGGCTCGTACTCCGGGGCGACGTCCGCCAGCACGCTCAGGGCCGTGCGCGCGAGATGACGGGCGATCACGCTCGCCCCCTCGGCCGGGTCGCCCGCCCGCAGTGCCTCCAGCAGTGCCTCATGCTCCTTGTGCGCGCGGGTCCATGAACCGGGCACTCCAAGCTGGGCCAGCCGGATGTAGCGCTCGCTCTGTTCGGCCAATGACGCGAGCATGCGTTGCAGGTGCGGTCCCACCGCGCGGGTCGCTACGGCGTGGAACTCCTTGTGCGCGGCGTACCACTTGTCGGGCTCTTCATTGCCCGCCAGTTCCTGCAACCGCGCCAGGACCGCGCCCATGTGCTCGATGTCCTCTGACCCGCAGCGCTCGGCGAAGACGAGCACGGCCCGGACGTAGGCGTCGCCGAGCCGGTGATGTTCGATGTTGTGCCCGCCACGCCAGAGCGAAGCGTCGACGAATGGCGCGCGGGGCGAGATGACGTCGCCCACGCCGGAGACGGTCAGACCGAGCAACGGCCACGTGAGTGTCCGGGCAGCCGCCATGTGCACGGCGATCGCTCCGCCGATCGAATGGCCGAGCAGCACGACGCCGGGGCGTCCGTCGCCCAGCTGCTGCCAGGCATCGGCGATCGCTTCGGCGATGATGGCAGCCGCCTCGGCGAACGACGGTTGCCTGCGAGCGGACTCCTCGTCGGCGGGATGGCCGGGCGCGTCGAAGTAGCGGCTGTCGTAACCGCCGCCGTGCAGGCCCACCAGGAGCGGCGGGCCGCCACGGTTTGCGGGTGATCGCGGGCACGGTGCGGGGTCTCAGGGGACGTCGAACGCGGTGGCCGCTTCCTCGAAGGACGCAGGCTCACGGCCGAGCAGCATCCGCAGGACGTTGCTGTTGCCGCGCAGGCCGTGCCGGTCGTAGTCCTGCCACATGGCACGCATGTCGGGGCCCCGGGACGGATCGTCCGCCACTCCTGGCGGAAGCGGCGCCTTTGCCCAGTCGACCGTCCTCGCCTCGAGCTCCACTCCTCGTACTCGTCCCGCGATGCGCAGGGCCTCGGCCGGCGTGGTGGTGGGTCCCGCCAGTTCGTAGGTCGCCGAGTCGTGGCCCTGCTCGGACAGCACCTTGACGCCGACTTCCGCGAGTTCGCGCAGGTCGATGAAGGAGAACCGGTGATGGACGTCGAACGGCACGTCGACCGGCCCGGCGGGAGCCCTTCCCCACGTCGACAGGACGATCTGGGCGAACATCGAGGGCTGGAGAATCGTCCAGTCCAGGTCCGAACCCCGCACCGCTGCCTCGGCGTTCGCCTTGCGCAGATGATGGCGCAGACCGGGGGTGTGCGGGTGCAGGACGGACAGGTACACGAACCGGCGCGCGCCCGCATGCTCGGCCGCCTCCAGCGCCCTGATCGCGAAGACGTCCTCCTCCGGATGGAACGCCGGAGGAATCATGAACACGAAGTCGGCGTTCTTCACCGCCTGGCGGACGGAGTCGGGCTCCGCGAGATCGGCCTCGACGATCTCGTCGGCGCCCAGGTCGGCCACCCGTGCACGGCCCGCCGGCCCGTGCACCACGGCACGGACCCGGAACGGAGCCCGCCGCGCCGCCTCCAACACGTACCTGCCACAGAGCCCGGCCGCCCCGATCACCGCGAGCAGGGGCGGCTCTTCGCTGCGTACGGCTTCCGTTTCGGACACTTTCCGGTTTCCTCTCGCTGGATCCTCGATGGCTTCGCGGCACACGATGACGGACGCGTGCCCAGGGTCAGGGATTGATCACGGGCATCCACATGGGTTCGTCGCGGCGCTGGACGGCGTCTACGGCTCCCATCACGTCGCTGAGCGGGAACCTGTGGGTGATGAGCTCGTCAGCGGTGAGGGCGCCGGTCTCCAGCAGGCGCAGGACTTCCAGCGCGTCGTTGCGGGTACAGGCGCGGGTCCCGACGAACCGCCACATGTTCATCATGAGTGCCATCGGTGACTGCTGCAGCGGCGTCATATTGCCTCCCATGTGCACCAGTGCACCGCCGGTCGCGACCCCGGCCATGGCCTGACCGGTGACCGGCCCGTCGGGGACGTAGTCGAGGACCGCGTGTGCTCCGCCGGGTGCCAGTTCACGCAGCCGGCCGGCGAGCGCGCCGGTGGTCGCCCAGTCGTCGGGGAGTTCGTCCAGGGCGACGACGCTGGTCGGGATGCCACCGGACAGCCCGGCGACGGCCTTGAGCCGGTCTCTGTGGCGGCCGACGAGGATGAGCTCGGCGACACCGAAGTGCTTCGCCAGCTTGACCGTCGCGCTGCCCATGGCACCCGTCGCGGCGGTGACGACGACGGTGGATCCCATCGGCAGCTCGGCCCACTTGAACGCGCGTACCGCGTTGCCCATGGTGAGAACCTTGGCGGCGACGTCGAAGCCGACGGATTCCGGCAGCGGGTCGACCAGCCAGTACGGGATGCGTACGTATTCGGCGAGCACGCCGTTGTGGTACTCGTCGTAGAGGGGCATCGCGGAGTCGTTGAAGGCGGCGTAGCCCATCATGGACTGCTGCGGGCACATCATGTCGCGGTCGGTACGGCAGTAGATGCAGGTGCGGCAGTTCAGGAAGGTGTGCGCCCTGACCCGGTCGCCGACGCGGACGCCGGTGGCGTCGCTGCCGACGGCGGCGATGGTGCCGGCGGCCTCGAAGCCGAGGGTGGTGGGCAGGTGCTTGAACGCGCCCATCTTGAGCAAACGCATGATCCCCGGGGCCAGGCCTGCGGAGGCGACCCGCACGACGACATCCATCGGACCGGGCTCGGGGACGGGGATGTCCTCCAGGACAAGCGTGCTGGCGTCACGATGGGCGCGCAGGGCGAGCATCGTGGTCATGAGTGGACCTCCGCGTTGAGGGCCACGAGCCGTTCGGGCGAGTAGTGGTCGGCGGTACGGGAGGTCTTGGCGACCTGCGGAACCTCGCTGCGCGAGAGCAGGCTGACATAGTCACCCGCCTCGGTCGCGACACTGGCGTACGAGATCCCGAGCGGGATGCGCACGAAGTCGCCCGGCTTGAGGTCGACGATGCCGTGCTGGGTGATCAGGGTGCGGTGGCCGTTGGCCTGGTACTGGATCTCGTCGGCATCGAGGGTGCGGCGGTAACGGCGTTCACCGCCGGGCACCGTGGTGACGAGGCCGATGCGGACGCGGTCGGTACCGTACAGCCAGGTGGTGTCCTGGGAACGGTCGGGGCGCAGTACCTGCAGCCGGCGGTCGTCGTTGTGGACATGGTCGAGCAACTGCTGTTCGTCGACCCCGAAGATGGTGATGTCGCGACCGGGTGTGCCCAGGTTCCAGCTGACCGCTTCGTTGGCCGGGGCGGGCTGCCAGCCGGGAAAAGGCGGGAACACCGCCTGGGACTCGCGCTGAGCCGGTACCAGCTCGGCGACCGGCGCGGGAATGTAGAACAGCAGGTGACTCGCGGCGCGGCTGTAGTTGTCGTGGGCCACGCCCCGGGGGATACGGGAGAACTCGCCGGCCCGGTGCTCGACCACGCCGAGTTCGGTCATCAGGGTGCGTTCGCCGGCGATCTGGTAGCAGAGCTCGTCCACGTCGCAGTTGCGGTGGTAGAACGGCTGCCGGCCGTCCAGCTTCTGCCACTCGACGCGGATCTCGTCGTTCTCGTACACCCCGCGCGGCGGGGCGTACGCCTCTTCCTGATACTCCTGCGGGTAATGCACCACGGTCAGGGGCGGGTGCTCGTCCCACAGCTTCATGGGCACCTTGGACGGATGCGGCGGCGCCAGCAGCAGGTGCTCGTCGCGGACGACGCTCTGCAGCGGCTGGTCCGATGCCATGACCATGAGGTCCTCGTTGACACTCACGGCAACCTCCTCATTCGGGGTGGCGTCGCTTAATGCGGCTCAGGTTGTCAGCCGATCCCGCTGCCCGGAACTCGGCAGGATCGGGTTCTTTTCGGAACGGTTTCGGTACTGCCGGCGCTGTTACTTCTTTCGTCCCCAGAACATCTCGATTCCGCGCCATTCCATCAGCTGCGGACTGTCGACGGTGTCCCCGAACGCGTCGCGGACCTCCTCGCCGGACCAGTAGGGAATGTCTTCCACCGGAACCTGCTGAAACAGCTTGTCGAACCATTGCCGGAGATGGACGTCGGAGTTGATGCGCGCGGTGAACGTCGGTCCCTTCAGGACCGACTCGGCCAGCACGATGCGCCGGCCCGGCTTCATCACGCGCAGCAGGTTCCTGGCCGTCTCCTCCCAGTCGTCGCAGTGCTGGGTCGCCTGGAGCACCGCGACGCAGTCGTACTGCTCGTCGGCCTTCGAGTCGGCGTAGTCCCAGCGCCAGCAGCCGGTCTGGCCGTTCCGTCCGGGGAGCCGGCCCAGGACCGCCTTCCGCCCGTCGTGGATGATCTCCACCTCATCCACCACGCCGTCCGGTCCCACGATCTCCCGCATGTCTTCCAGCCACCCCGCGGGGGCGACGCCCTCGCCGATGAGCAGGACCCTGTCGCCGGCGCGCAGTTCGAGGAGGCCATAGACGATTTCGGAGATCGGCCGGGCCAGCTCCCTCCAGATGTAGGGCAGCCCGCCGGCGATCGACACGGCGGTCCCCCATTTGTGTTGCAGAGTGCTGTCGTGGACTTCCTTCCCGAACATCTCCTCGTCCCACGGCTGGACGTGGTCCCACGGGTTTCCGCCGCCGAAATCGCTCTTGGGGTCGCTGCTCACCTGATTGCCTCCTACGACTGGGCCCTCGCATATGCGATGGCCGCCAGAATTGACTTTTCCCGACTTCGAAGGCGCCACGGCTCCGGCGTCCTCAGGACGCCTCTGCGCGTCAGGCGCAGGTGTTCACGAGGGTGCCGATGCCCTCGATCTCGATGCGGACCTCGTCCCCGGACCGCAGGAACAGGCCTTGTTTGTGCCCGACCCCGGCCGGGGTTCCGGTGGCGATCACGTCGCCGGGTTCGAGAGTCGTCTGCCGTGACAGGTAGGAGACCAGCGCGGATACCGGGTGGATGAGCTGGGAGGTACGCGCGTCCTGGCGGAGTTCGCCGGTGACCCAGGTGCGCAGGTGCAGGTCATCAGGATCGGCGAACTCGTCGAGCGTGGCCAGGGCGGGGCCAATGGGAGTGAAGGTGTCGAAGCTCTTGGCCGAGGTGACGTTGGCGGCCCGGCCGGGCACGCGTCCCTTCTGGACGTCGCGCGCGCTGACGTCGTTGCAGATCGTGAAGCCGGCGACGAACGAGTACGCGTCCGCCTCCGACACCTCGGTGGCACTTCTGCCGATGACGACCGCGAGTTCGCCTTCGTAGTCGACCTCGTCCGGGGCCGCCTTCGGGAAGCGGATCTGCTCTCCCG
Organism: Streptomyces sp. NBC_01352; assembly: GCF_036237295.1. Classification (NCBI taxonomy): domain Bacteria; kingdom Bacillati; phylum Actinomycetota; class Actinomycetes; order Kitasatosporales; family Streptomycetaceae; genus Streptomyces; species Streptomyces sp. NBC_01352. Next base: position 10,185,813 of record NZ_CP108354.1, on the reverse strand, counting down.
TGCCGATCACCGAGGACGGAGCCTTCAGGAAGATGACCGGATCCTCCGCCGTGCCGGTGTACCCCACCTCGGTGCGGTGACCGGCGTAGGCGTAACCCACCGCCCAGATCTTGGAGGGCCTGGGGACGGGGGCGACGAACTGGGCCTGGGCCGTGGGTACTCGGTCGCGGACCGCGGCCGTGGCGATGGCCGCGATGTCGAGGCCGGCCTGCAGGGCGGCACCGAGATCCGTCGCGTCGAGGTCGAGGAAGGCGACGGTTTCGCCGTCGTCCTCCAGCCTGCCGATTCCCTTGGCCGTACTGACGAGCCTGGTCACAGGGCCACCGCTTGGTTGTCGAGGCGCAGCAGTTCGTCCTCGGGGTCACCGGCACGGTAGCGGGCGACGAAGCGTTCGGGGTTGAGCTCCAGGCCGGAGGGGTTCGCCGCGAAGACGGGCCCGGACATGAAGGCCACCTCTTCCTCGATGGTGGCGAAGTTGGCGCAGGAGAACTCGACGATGTTCCTGTCCGGATCGCGGTAATAGAAGCTGGTGGCCTGGCCGTGGTTGGCGGCACGGTGCGGGCGGGCGCCCATGGACGCCATGTGCTCGGACTGGGTGACCAGTTCGCCCAGCGAGCCGACACCGAACTGGAAGTGATGCAGACCCGGCCCGGAGGCGTCGGTCCCGATCAGGCTGTCGATGCCGAACAGTGCGAGGACCTGAGTGTGCGGGCCGTCATGCACACGGAAGAAGCCGAGTCGGACATCGACCGCTCGTTCGGGCATCCCCGCGGGACGGGGCGGGGCGTCGGGGTCAGGGGTCCGCTCGTAGAACGGGCCGTGTCCCAGTACGTGTGTGTAGAAGGCGGCCATGTCGTCGTAGCGGCCGGTCTTGAGCACGACTTCGGCTATCTGCAGCGCGACGGCTTGGGTCTCGGTGGCCGCGGGGGCCGAGCTCTGGGGGGTTGTCGTCATCGTGGGGCCTCCTTGCCCGTCAGACGGTGGGGTGCAACGGCCGCGAGGTACGTTGCGTGATCCGCCACTGTCCGCGGGAGTAGCGGAACCGGTGAACGGTGTTGAGGACGCGGTCCAGGACATAGGCGCCGTCGGGCTGCCGGACGTGCAGCAGAACCATCATCTGCATCTCGACCCGCTTGTCGTCACTTGCGTCGTCCTGACCGGTGACGACCTCGTTGGCCAGCACATGGACGGTCTGCCGTCCGGTGTTGGCCTCTCGCGCCTTGAGGAACCCGAGTATCTCGTCCCGCCCTCGAAAGACCTTGCCGTGTGCCTCGAACTCGGCGTCGTCGGCGAACGCGCCGATCGCGGTGGTGGCCCGGCCGCTGTCGATGTCGCGGTGGTAGCTGACGACCAGGGCACGACAGTGGCCCACAGCATCGCTTCGATCGGCCGGAGAGACCACGACGTTGCTCCTATCTCTTGAACCCGGGTCAAGCGTAGCACTGGGGCGAACTTGTCGATAGATGCTTGCTCCTTGGGCTCTTCCACAGAACGACCCGAGCGTGCGACTCTGACCCGGGTTCAAGAGATTGGGTCGCAATTTGATCCAAGCCGTGCTCAGGAAGGCAGGTCCCCTGTGTCTGACCGCAACGAAAGAGCCGTATCTCGGCGTGTCCTGGTTGTCGGGGCGGGGCCCGTGGGTCTCTCGCTCGCGATCGAACTGGGGTGGCGCGGCGTGCCGGTGACGGTGATCGACCAAGGCGACGGCCGCGTGCCCTTCCCGGCGGGCGAGGCGATCTTCTCCCGCACCATGGAGCACCTTCGGCGCTGGGGCTGTGCTGAGGAGGCGCGCGCGGAGTCCGCACCGCCCACGGACTATCCGCACCGCACGGTGTTCGCCACGTCAGTGACGGGACACGTACTCGCGGAATTCGATTACGGGGTCACAAACCGGTCTCCCGGCGCGTACGGCCCGCTGACGCCGGAGGGCCCCGCGTTCCTGTCCAAGTTCTCGTTCCTGCCATTGCTCGAACGGACGGCGCGCGGCCTGCCCTCGGTGGAGATCAGGTTCGCCACGCGCCTCGAGACGTTCGAGCAGGACTCCGACGGTGTCCTCGCCGTGGTGCGTGACCTGGAGAGCGGCGCCTCCGAGACACTGGCCGGCGCGTACCTCGTGGCCTGTGACGGGGGCCGCAGCGGCGTCCGGCGGGCGCTGGGCGTCGAGTTCGAGGGCATGTTCGCGCAGGGCCAGAATTTCGCGGTGCACTTCCGCGCGCCGCAACTGTCGGAGTTGCTCCGGGAGCGCTTGGGCGGCCCGGCGGTGCAGATCCACACGCTGTCGTCGCCGCGCAGGCCGTACATCACGGTGGTCAACGGCGTGGACGAGTGGCGGCTCTCGGTCTACCTGGAGCAGGAGCCGGAGCCAGGGGACGCGGTCGCCTGGGTGCAGGAAGCCGTCGGCGCGCCCATCGACGTGGAGATACTCGCCGCCCAGCCCTGGAGCGGGCACTGCGTCGTGGCTCGCAGCTACCGCGCGGGGCGGGTGTTCCTCGCGGGTGACTCGGCGCATCTGCTGTGGCCCAAGGGAGGCTTCGGTGCCAACACCGGGATCGGCGACGCCGTCGACCTCGGCTGGAAGCTCGCCGCGGTCCTTCAGGGCTGGGCGGACCCCGCACTGCTCGACAGCTACGAGTCCGAGCGGCGTCCGATCGCCGTCCGCAACGTCACGGAGGCGTCGAACAACTGGCGGTCCGACTCCCGGCTCGCACCCGACGCCGCACTCGGCCGCGCGGACGCGGAGGGCGACCGGGCCCGCGGTGAGATGGGCGAGACGATCCGCCAGTCGAGGGGAAAGGAGTTCCGCTGCACGGGCATCCAGCTCGGATACCGCTACAGCCGCTCCCCGATCTGCGTGCCGGACGGCACTCCGGAGCCGCCCGACGAGCCGGACGACTACGTCCCGTCGACCTGGCCCGGTTGCCGCGCACCGCACGTCTGGCTGCCCGACGGCAGCTCGGTGCTCGACCACTTCGGCCGCGGGTTCGTGCTCGTGGTCTCGGGGTCGGCGGACCCGTCCGCGCTGGTGGAGGCCGCGCACCGTCGTGGCGTGCCGTTGACGGTGCTGCGCCTCGCCGATCCGGCCGCGGCGAGGCTCTACGAGAGGCCGCTGGTACTGGTTCGCCCCGACGGGCATGTCGGGTGGCGGGGCAAGCAGGCTCCGGCCGACCCCGTCGCGGTGCTCGACCGGCTGCGCGGGGCGGAGGCCGACAATCCGGCCGCGGGTTCGGTCATGGTGGCGCGGGGGGTGCCGGCGAGAGTCGCCACTCGCCAACTCTGACCGCCCCGACTCCGACCCGCCGCGATCAGCGGTCACGCCCTCTTGATCGGTGAACGCCCCGCCAGGACGGACTCCATCAGGAGGCGGATCATCTCGTGGGCCGGTCTGTTCCGGTCGTTGGGCACGTTCGCGCCTTCGAACACGGCGACCACGGTATCGCGGAGGAGCGCGGCATCGATGTCGGGGTCGCCGTCGAGGCCGTGCTCGGCCATGACCTCGTCGACCAGTCCGACGATCCAGCCCAGGAAGGTGTTGTGGGCGGCCCGAACCGCCTCCGAATGCGGAAGCCGGTCGTGCATGGCCTGGTGCAGCGGCCGGGAATAGCGCATGTCGGACAGCCCCCGCACCAACCGGCTCAGCGGGTCGGCGCCCGCCTGCTCCGCACCGAGGGTACGGATTTCGCGGCTGAGCATCCGGTCCATCACCGCGGCGAAGATGTCGTCCTTCGAGTCGAAGTACCAGTACACGTTGCCTCTGGCCACACCGGCGGCGGCACTGATGTCCGCCATCGTGGTCTTGTCGTACCCCTTGGCGAGAAAAAGCTCGGTGGCCGCGGCCAGCAGATCACCTGTCCGCTCTTCACGGGGGATCTGTTGGCGGTTCCGCGGCATCCCAGGCTCCTCTGATGTGTTCAGCTCGTCTCAACTGAGTGTAGACAGCGAGCTGAACCGGCCTGACGGCAATGAACGGTCTTGCCGAGAGACCGACGGCACGCTCTACGCGAGCAGCGCACCGGCACCGCTCGCGTAGACATGACTGTGTCCCCCTGCCTGTGGCAGGGGGACACAGTCGCCTCGGTCTACTGGGCGGAGCTTCGGCGGCCGTGAGGTCGTCGGCCGAAAGCACGGTCCGGTCGACTCAGGGCACCAGGACGATTTTGCCGCTGGTGCGACCGGTCATGACCTGGCGATGGGCGGCAGCGGCTTCGTGAAGCGGGTAGCTGCCGGCGATCAGAACGTTCAGCCGCCCCGCCTCCGCGGCCTCGGTGAGCCGCAGGCGGGCGGCGGCGCGGATATCCGTGCCCGGATCCGCGCCGGGCCCGCCGCCGAGGAGCTTGATACCGGCCTGGGCCCCGCGCGCGAACCCCGCGATGGTGGCGATGCGGGAACGGTCCGCCACGAGTTCCACGGAGACGTCCACCGCCTCGTCGGTGCCCACCAGGTCGGCCGCCGCGTGGACGCCCTCCGGCGCCGCCGCACGTACCCGGTCGGCCAGCCCGGGCCCGTACGCGATCGGCACCGCTCCCAGCTCGCGCAGCAGGTCGTGCTTTCCGGGGCTCGCCGTTCCCACGACCGTGGCGCCGCTCGCCACCGCCAGTTGCACGGCCATCAGGCCGACTCCTCCGGCGGCACCATGGATCAGCACCGACTCGTCCTTGCGCAGGCCGATCGCCTCGAGAACGTGTGCGGCGGTGACGCCGACGACCATCAGGCCGCCGGCCTGCTCCCAGGACAGCGCGGCGGGCTTCGGCACCACCGACGAGGCCGGGACGACGAGTTCGGCGGCGTACGCGCCGGGCGCACGATAGGCGATCACCTCGTCGCCGACCGCGACCGGACCTGCGGGGCCGGTCGCGTGGGCGCCCACCGCGGTCACGACACCCGCCGCCTCGGCGCCGAGCCGCATCGGCAGTTTCGCCGGGTCGGTCCCGAAGGTGCCGTTGTACATCTTGTGGTCGAAGGGGTTCACTCCGGCGGCACGGACCGCGATGCGCACCTGGCCCGGCCCGGGTTCCGGGACGGCGACGTCGATCACCGACAGCACCTCGGGATTCCCGTACGCGCTCGCCACTACTACTTCGCTCATGTCACCGATCTCAGTTCCGGAGGGGCTCATTGCAAACGGCGGACTGTCATGCAGGGGCACCCGACCCCAGCACCTCGCCCACCAATGCCGGCTGCGCGTTGACCTTGAGGCGACGGATGGGCACCACGTGCGGTTTGCCGGACGTACCCGTCGTGGCGAGCCGCCCAAGGAGGTGTTCGCTCAGGCAAGCGACTTCCTGCGCGTTGAACCTGCTCACGTCGATCTCCGTTTCGTTGGTTGGCTCTGACACCTTCGTGGGTTGGCTCTGACGCCCACAGAACGTCGGCTCGCTGCGGCAGCGGCTACCGGTAGCGGGAGGCGAGGTCCGAACGGCGGCCGCCGGACAGTACGGCGCTCTCGGCGCCGAGCAGCGCGTCGAGTGCCGCGGACTGGTCCTCCAGGCCCGGGACGCAGATCGTCTCGCCCAGGCGGAGCCCGGCGAGGCCGGCTCGCGCGACATCCTCTGCGGTCATGGCGCCCGGGACGGTTCGCGCGAGGCCCTGGTGGAATTCGGTGGCCACCGGGCCGGGGCAGACCACCTGGGTGCGGATCCCGGTGTCGGCGAGTTCGTGACCCAGAGTGCGGGTGAAGGCCACGGTGGCGGCTTTGGCCGCGGTGCACAGGGTGCGGCGGGGCGGACGCGGGCCGGTCTGTCCGGCACCGAAGGCGAGCAGCGAGGCGACCGTGACGATCGTGCCCTCGTCGGCGGCGAGCATGCCGGGCAGTGCGGCGCGGACGAGTTGGACGTGCGCCTCGGCGTCGAGGGTGAGCAGGTCGTCGATCCTGGCCGGATCGACGTCGCTGCTGATCAGGACGCGGACGTCCCCGAAACCCAGGCGGTCCCCCACCTTGGCGATGCCCTCGCGGGTGGCGAGGTCGGCCAGAAGAACCTCCACCGCGGCACCGGCCTTACGCAGTTGCTCCGCCAGATCCTGCAGTCGGTCGGCACGGCGGGCCACCAGGACGAAGTCCGAGTCTGCTGCGAGGAGACGCGCGTAGGCGGCGCCGATGCCCGAGGAAGCACCTGTTATCAGAGCAAGGGGCCTGGTCATGACGACATGGTAATTCAGTAGATTGCTAACTGCCAAATGTTTGATGCTCATAAAGGCGCCCTAACCTGTCCCGTGCCTGATACGGCGAACCGGAGGGGCAGATGAGCCGCGGCGGGCGATCGGGGCATGGGCCGAGGGGCTACGCCGCTGTTCGCTGCGCGGCCCGCCGGTGTGTGCTTTCAGGCGTGGTGCTTGGCCACTTCCGAGATGACATGACCATTCACCTTTCACATGATTCTGGCTGTGGCGTCAATCACACTCACCGTATGATGTGCCGGTAGGGTGGCGACATGAAGCAGCCCGCCCACCGCCGCCAGCCGGCCCTGAGCAATCCGCGCGTGCAGCGCACCCGCAACCACGTGCTGGCCACCGCGCGCGAACTGCTGCTACAGGTCGGACCCGCCGAGCTGACCTATGCCCTGCTGGCCGAGCGGGCGGATGTCACCCGCCAGACCCTCTACCGGCACTGGCCCACCCGAGCCGCACTCCTCTTCGACCTCGTCCTCGAAGGCCCCGACCCCGGCACCTACCCCCAGCCCGGCACCGACGTGCGTGCCGTTGCCACCGCCTGGCTGAAGAGCATGCGTGCGGGCGTCAGCATCCCGGCCGTACGCAGCTCGGTACTGGCCATCGCCGCCCAGGCCGACCACGACCCCGACAGCGCCCGGGCACTCGTCCGCATCAGCGAGGACCGCCATGCGGACCTGAACAAGCTGCTGGAACCTTCCGGCATCCGCCCCAGCGACGACGAGTTCGCCCTGCTGTACGGACCTGTCCTCGCCCGGCTGTTCCTGGATCGCGGCGAGGTCACCGACGCCTTCATCGACGCGGTCGTCGCTCAGTGGCTCACCACCCTGCAGCGCGCCGACGCACCGCGCTAGTGATCACCTCAAGTCGGCCGAGTTCGTGTGAGCGACGCGGGGCGCCGACCGGTCGCTCCCTCTCTAGGAGGTGCCGGCCGACGCTCGAAGGTGTGCACGAGGCCCGTCGACGATCGCCCGTGCGAGCGGGACCCAGCCGGGCAAGGCGCACCGCCAAGCGAAACCCCTCACTTGCCGAAGCCCGCGGTGAGTCCGCTGATGAGCTGGCGGCGGCCGAGGATGTAGAGGGCGAGGATCGGCAGCGTGGAGAGGACGACCGCGGCCAGGATCGCCGGGATGTTGATCGTGACCTCGCCCTGGAAGCTCCACACGAACAACGGCAGGACCCGCATGTCGGGGCTCTGGGTGAGGATCAGCGGGAAGAGGAAGCCGTTCCAGACGTTCAGGGCGTCGTAGATCGTGACCGTGACCGTGATCAGGGCAGGGCGCGACAGCGGCACGGCCAGAGTCCAGAGCATCCGCCAGTGACCGGCGCCGTCCGCGCGCATGGACTCGTACAACTCGTCCGGGATGTCACGCAGGAAGTTGACCAGGATGATCACCGTGAGCGGGATCGCGAACGCCGCCGAGGGGAGCCCCCTTGGTCGGCGGCCGGTGGTCGGCCACGGACGACATCCTGGCCGCCGCAGCCCGACTGCGTGCCGTCCACGACGAGCTGGTGGGAGGCGCGCACCGGGCAGGGGTTACCACGTGCCGACTTCACCTCGGCCGACATCCTTTTGCTGCTCGAAAACCTCAGCGCACGGATCCCCGTCGCCGGTGAACGTGCCGCCGCGCTCCACCTGCGGTACCTCGATCTGGTTCTCGCCGGGCTGCGCACCTCGGCCGCCGACCTGCCAGTGCCGGACCGACAGATGGGTGACGAGACCCCTCGCCCCTGATCGAGGCCCTCGGCAATTCTCTACGGGAGGCCTGCGCCTCGCCTTCAGGGGCGAATCACTTACCCCGAAATTGACATCCAGGGGAAAGTTTCTTCCCCCTCACCATGAGTAGACACCATCTCGGCTGCGGCGAATCATTGCGGAAGGACCGCCCGGTGGCGGGCCAAGGCCGAGAAAAGGGCAGGAACCATGGTCAAAACGGTTTCCTTCAGGAACAAGGCAGTAGAGATTTCGGGACACCTTCACCTGCCGGACAGCTTCCGGGAAGACGAGAAATATCCGGCTCTCGTCGGCGTTCATCCGGCTGGAGGAGTAAAGGAACAGACCATTGGAGCCTATGCCAAGAGGCTCGCCGCGCATGGCTTTGTTACCGTGGTATATGACTCCTCATACCAGGGAGAGAGCGGCGGCGAACCTCGCCTCCTGGAAGACCCGACGATCAGAGTGGAAGACGCACGCTGCGCAGCCGACTTCCTTACCACTCTTCCGTTCGTCGACTCCGAACGAATGGGAGTTTTTGGTATTTGCGCCGGGGGCGGCTATGCGATCAGCGCGGCACAGACCGAACGTCGCTTCAAGGCAGTAGCCACCGTCAGCGCAGCTCCCATGGGCGAGGGTTCCAGAGGCTTTCTGGGGCATACGTCTCCGGTGGCCGAGCAGATCGGAACGCTGGAAATGGTTGCCAACCAGCGCACGGCGGAAGCGAGAGGAGAAGCACCTCTCTACGCCCCGTTTGTCCCGGAAACGCTGGAGGAGATCGACGAAACCACACCGGATCTCCTCCGTGAAGGATACGACTACTACAGGACGCCCCGAGGTCAACATCCCAACTCCAAGGGCCGCTTCCTGCTGACCAGCATGGACAAGATGTTCGCCTTCTCGACGTTCGACCAAATTCCAGAATTGCTGACCCAACCGATGCTCCTCATCGCAGGGAGCAAGGCGGACACAAAGGTGTTCAGCGACCAGGCCTACGAGCTTTCCAAAGGGCCGAAGGAGTTGTTCGTCGTCGAAGGTGCGACTCATATCGCGTTGTACGACGTGCCCGAGTACATGGATCAAGCGATCACCAAGATGGTGGAGTTCTTCGCTGTCCTTTAGACCGCCGGGACCTGGGACCAGGACCACCGAGCCGGGCACTGCTCCGGTGCAAAGCTGGGTCACGAACTGAACGAATACATTCGAGGAGCTCGATCACCATGTCCCATTCCGGCCACCCCACAATCGCCATTGCCTTCCATTCGGGCTACGGCCACACTGCCGTCGTCGCCGAAGCCGTGGCGCGTGGCGCAGCGGGAGCCGGCGCCGAGGTGGTCTTGATTTCCGTCGACACCATCACCGACGAGCAGTGGGCGCAACTGGACACCGCCGACGCGATCATCTTCGGTGCCGCCACGTACATGGGTACCGCCTCCGCGGCCTTCCACGCGTTCGCCGAGGCCAGCAGCAGGCGCTGGTTCTCCCATGTCTGGCTGGACAAGCTCGCCGCGGGCTTCACCAACTCCGGTGCCAAGAGCGGCGACAAGTCATCCACCCTGGGCTATTTCGCCACCTTGGCAGCCCAACACGGCATGCACTGGATCAGTCTGGGTCTGCTTCCTGGCTGGGATTCCACCACGGGCAGCGAGGACGACATCAACCGGCTGGGCTTCTTCATGGGTGCCGGCGCGCAGAGCCCGACCGATGCCGGTCCGGAAGCGGTCCACAAGTCGGACCTCACCACCGCGGAGCATCTGGGTGCGCGTGTCACGCGCCAGGCCGCGATCTTCCGAGCCGGGCGGGCCGCCCTCCCCGCCTGATCACAAGGCCTTCCTTTCCGTATTCCATTCCCCCGTCCCCGCAAGGAGCACACCGTGTCCGACTCCCCCGACCTCGCCCTCATCCGCCGGGTCTACGAATCCCGAATGGCGCCCGAGGTCACCAAGGAGGTCATGGCCCCGGACTTCGTCTGGGACATCACTCCGGGCTTTCCGAACAGCGGCGTCTACCACGGCTGGGACAGCGTGGCGAAGGACTTCTTCGGCACACCGATGCCGAACATCGTGTCCTTCGGTGCGGGGCCCGAGGAGTTCTACGCGGACGACGCAGGCCACGTCTTCGTGTTCGGGCACTACCACGCCGAGACCAAGACCGGTGTCAAGGCCGACGTCCGGTTCATCCACCTGTGGACCGTCCGTGACGGCAAGGCCGTCAGCATGCGGCAGGCCGCCGACAGCCACGTCCTCCAAGAAGCCCTCAAGGGCTGAGACCCCCGACCAGGAGACCCCCCATGGCGAAGATCCTCTTCGTGATCACCGCGTCCGACCACTGGACGCTGGCAGACGGAACCCGGCAGCCGGCCGGCTTCTGGGCCGAGGAAGCCATCGGCCCGTACCAGGTCTTCAAGGACGCCGGATTCGAGATCGCGGCGGCGACACCCGGCGGTGTACCGCCCACAGCGGACGCGCTCAGCCTCACCGCGGAGTTCAACGGCGGCGAGGAGGGCGCGCAGCGCATGCAGAGCGCCCTGCGCGAGGCGACCGAGCTGGCGCACCCGATGCGCATCGAGGACGTGGACATCGACGACTACGTGGCCGTCTTCTACCCCGGCGGCTGGGGCCCGATGGAGGACCTGCCCGACAACGCCGAGTCCGGCAGGCTGCTCACCGAGTGGCTCGCTTCGGGCAAGCCGGTGTCGCTGGTGTGCCACGGCCCCGCGGCGCTGCTCGCCACCATCGGTCCCGATGGGACGTCCCCGTTCGCCGGCTACCGTCTGACCGGCCTCTCCAACGCCGAGGAGAAGCTGAACGGCCTCGCGGACCGTGCGAAGTGGCTGCTGCAGGACCGTCTCGTGGGCGAACTCGGCGCGGACTACCGCGAGACCGAGCCGTTCGCCCCGCACGTCGAGACCGACCGCACCCTGTACACCGGCCAGAACCCGGGCTCGGCGGTCCCGCTCGCCCAGGAGCTGGTCAAGGCACTGGGCTGACGCCAAGGCTGTGTGATCTTTCGGCGGCCCGGTACTCACTCCGGGCCGCCGAGTCGTCTTCCGCTTCCGCCTGCTGTGATGCGGGTTGAAGCCGATAGAATCTTCGTACCTGAGCCAAGCCGGTAGCGGCGGGGTTTCTCCCCCTCACAACCGCCGAGCTTTTGTGCGAGGCTGCAAATCATGAATCGCGACCCTCATCTGAACGAGCTGGGTGAGTTCCTCAAGGCCCGCCGTGCCGAGGTCAGCCCTTCCGAAGTCGGACTCCGCGGAGGGCAACGGCGGCGTGTGAGCGGTCTGCGCCGTGAGGAGGTGGCCCTTCTCGCGTCGATCAGCACCGAGTACTACACACGGATCGAGCAGGGCCGCCTCCAGGCGTCGGCTCCCCTCCTGAACGAAATCGCCCAGTCGCTCCGCCTGAACGACGACCAGCGGACCTACCTCTTCGACCTCGCGGCGAAAGAGCGAGTGCGCCCGCCGACGTCAGGCGACCGCCAGCAGGTGGACACGCAGTTGCAGCGCATGCTGGACGATCTCACCGCCTCCCCGGCCTTCGTCATCGGCCGGCGCACCGACATCCTGGGCTGGAACCAGCTCGCCGCCGCCCTGTGGGCCGATTTCGGGCGCTACCCGGAGCAGGAACGCGTGTTCGTCCGGCTGCTGTTCACCGAACCCTGGATGCGCGAGCTGTATGCCGACTGGAAGGAGGTCACCCGGCTGGCCATCGCCCAACTGCGCATGGAGAGCGCGCGCTACCCCGGCGACCAGCGCCTCACCGCTCTGGTCGAGGAGCTCTCCGCCCGTGACGCGCAGTTCCGCGAGTGGTGGACGGCGCATGACGTCGCGATGCGGGGCAAGGGCGTCAAGAAGCTCCGTCACCCGGTGGTGGGCGAACTGACCCTCGACTGGAACACGCTCACGTGTGGCACAGACCCCGACCAGCACATCATCGTGTGGAACGCCGAACCCGGTTCCCCGTCCCACGACGGGCTGCGCCTCCTGGCCTCCTGGGCCGCGGACCAGAAGCGGACGGCGTCCGGCACCGTCGCGTAGGCCTTCCCCGGCATCTGATCCGGGAGTATGGCATCGCTCGCCTTTGCTGTGGGTTTCACGGAATTCGCCGGACCGGACGTGCTTCAGGTCCTGGAGCTGCCCATCCCCGAGGCGGGTCCGGGCGAGGCGCGGATCCGAGTGCACGCCGCGACCGTCGACGCGGTGGACGCCCTGCAGCGGGGCGGGCCCTCCGGACCGCCGGACGCCCAGCCGCCGTTCCTTCCCGGCATGGAAGCCGCGGGGGTCGTGGACCGGATGGGCCCGGGGTCGGACGCGGATCTGAGGGTCGGCGACCGCGCGATGGTCATCGTGCTCCCCAACGGCACGCACGGAGCCTACGCCGAGCAGCTCGTGGTGCCGCCGGACTCGGTCGTCCGCGCTCCCCACGACGCGACCGACGCGCAGGCCGCGTCGCTGCCGACGAGCGGTCTGACCGCGCGCCTGGCGACCGGCTGCGGACGCGCCGAGCCGACGTCGGCCCACGAGGCGAGGGTGGGCAGTCCGTCGTTCGCCGAGGACGGGGTGGTGGAACCTCTTCAGGCCCATGGTGCGGGACGCCACGTGGTGACCTCGCCACCAATGCCCGCAGTCCTTGTCCGGTATGGAGAGTTCGCCCACCAGACCGGTCAGCCGTGGGTCGCCCGGGTACATGGCGCCCAGCGTGCGCAGATGGGACACGCACGCCGGCGACGGTCCACCCATCCGCGTACAACGTCCTCGTGGAGGAGCCGACGAAGAGGATACGGACGTAGTTCCGATCACCACACCGGGGTCGCGATGAGGTCGTAGAGCAGGCGGCGCAACTGTGGCTGCACCCTCTGTGCGGCCTGGCGGCGGGGGCGTGTCGCGTGTCGGCCGGTCGGCTGGAACAGGTGGTCACGCTGATCCTTGCCCAGATGCAGAACCTGGGCGAGAGCCACCAACACCTGTGCGGACGGCTGGATACGGCCCTGCTCCAGCCGCGTGTAGTAGTCGGTGCTTACGGCGGCGAGCAGGGCGGCGACCTCCTCCCGGGGCAGGCCGGGCACCCGCCGGGGGCCACCGGTGTCGGGCAGGCCGACCGTGCGCGGGCTCGACTCGGCCCTCATGCGCGTCGCTGGTCATGACCACCCGTCTCGCACCGCTCAGTCTTCGCGAGGGGGGTAAGGATTCCTCCCCTGGATAAGTCATTGCCAGGATGGAATTCTCCCCTTTGCGGGTCCGTGCGATGGTGGCAGGGTCGATGACGCGGCCGGTGACCAGGACAGGACCATGGAGGGCATTCACCCGAACAGGCAGGGTCGCCAACCCTGGGGCGTAATTGTTTTTCGAACGTCACCAGCATGCGGTATTTCCACGGGGCAGGCGGAGGAGGCGGGAAAAGAAAGTGCGGACGGACGTCAGGTTCCTCGGCAATGGCCTGACACTTGCCGGTCGTCTCTCCACTCCCGGCACCCGCGCCCGGCGACTGGCCGAGCACGGCTTCGGCACCGCCCGCCAGGGCGGGAGTGAGGGCGCCGACAGCGCCACCGACATCGCCGTTCTGCCGCACGACGGACTCGGCGACACATGGGAGTCGCGCGGTGCTGACGAGATCGCCCGGTACGACTCCTTCACCGGCCTCGAACGCCTCGCCCCCTGCCCGCTGCCCGCTGCAGACTGTGGCGGGCAGCGCGGCCGCCACGGCCTGCCTCAGCCGGATGCCCTCGATCGGGCCGCGGACCGACGGCGTTCGCCGAGTTCACTCGCCCTTCGGTGAGCAACTGAACGAGCCTCCGGCCGAGGACCGGGCGGCCTGAATCCCTGAAACACACGCTAGGAGCCCCACCATGCCCGAACGGAAGAAGTTCGCGCCGCCGGCGATCCAGGAATTCGCTCCCAAGCTGGCCGAGGTAACCGACACGGTCCTGTTCGGCGACATCTGGGAGCGGCCGGGTCTGTCCCCGCGCGACCGCAGCCTGGTCACCGTCACCGCTCTCGCCGCCCTGTACCGCAATGACCAGCTCGGCTTCCACCTCGGCAAGGCGCTGGAGAACGGCGTGACCGAGGACGAGCTGATCGAGGCCATCACGCATCTGGCCTTCTACGCCGGATGGCCCAACGCGATGACCGCGATGACCCAGCTCAAGGAGATGGTGGACGAGTCGGGCCAAACCGGCCAGTCCGGCTGAGACCTCTGCTGACCGCCGGCACCCCACAGCGCGCGGCTTGCCCCCACACGTACCGCCGTCTCACTGCCCGGCGGCAGCACGGCCCCAAGGACCGGGATTCGCGTGGCGGCGACATCATCGAAGCTCATCCCGGCGACGTCATCCACCTGCCCCGGGTGAGGAGCACTGGCACGGTGCCACACCCGACCAGTTCATGATCCTCCTGACTCCGTGGGAGACGGACGACGACACCACCTGGCTCGAGCACGTCTCGGACGACGACTACCACGGCCCCCGCGTCAGCACCCGTACGCGGCCTGACGCCACGACAGACCCGAGAAGAACTGAGAAGGCATCATGCGAGCAACCATCATTCACGCGCCTGGTGACATCCGGGTGGAGAGCGCCCCGGAACCGAAGATCATGGCACCGACGGACGCGGTCATCCGCACCGTCGCCGCCTGCGTGTGCGGCTCGGATCTGTGGAGCTACCGGGGCGTCCTGCCGGTGACCGAGCCGCAGCCGATCGGCCACGAGTACGTCGGTGTCGTCGAGGAGGTCGGCAGCGACGTATCGGGCGTCGAGCCGGGCCAGTTCGTCATCGGCTCCTTCGTCGCCTCCGACAACACCTGCCCGATCTGCCAGGCCGGCTACCACACCTCCTGCCGGCACGCGCAGTGGGTCACCGGCTGTCAGGCCGAGTACGTCCGCATCCCCCTCGCCGACGGCACCCTGGTCGCCACCTCGGAGCAGCCGGCCGAGGAGCTGATCCCGGACCTGCTGGCGCTCTCCGACGTCATGGGCACCGGCTGGTACGCCGCCAAGGCGGCCGAGGTCAAACCCGGTTCGACGGCGGTGGTCGTCGGCGACGGCGCGGTGGGCCTGTCCGGCGTCATCGCCGCGAAGGAACTGGGCGCCGAGCGCATCATCGCCATGAGCCGGCACGAGTCCCGGCAGAAGCTGGCCCTGGAGTTCGGTGCCACCGACATCGTCACCGAGCGGGGAGAGGAAGGCATCGCCCGCGTGAAGGAACTGACGAAGGGCGTCGGCGCCGACTCCGTACTCGAGTGCGTCGGCACGCAGCAGTCGATGCAACAGGCCCTGCAGTCCACCCGCCCGGGTGGCAACGTCGGCTTCGTCGGCATGCCGCACGACGTGCGGATCGACGGTCTGCAGCTCTTCTTCTCCCACGTCGGTCTGCGCGGTGGTCCCGCCCCTGTACGCGCCTACCTTCCCGACCTGATCGACCGCGTCTTCAGCGGCCGTATCAACCCGGGCAAGGTCTTCGACCTCACCCTGTCCCTGGACGAGGTCGCCGAGGGCTACAAGGCCATGGACGAGCGCCGCGCCATCAAGGCGCTACTACGTCCGTGACATGAAGCCCCGGCGGCCAGCGGCAGTCGCGCCCGCCATCGCGGCCGAGCAGAACGGACCGACCGTCATGACCAGCGATGCGATCGCCACCGTCAAGGCCTGCTTCGAGGCCTTCGGCACCCGCGAGACAGAGCGGGTCATGTCCCACTTCGCACCGGTGCCGCACCGGGCCGGCGGAGATCCGTCAGTCCCTCACCGCGTTCTTCGCAGCCGTCGAGCCGCTCGCATTCGAGCTGCGGACCATGGTGGAGGCCGACGGTCGGTGCTGGTACCGGGCCGGTACACCGTCGCCGACGGACTGATCACCGACTATCGCGTCCTCGATGACTCGCTCGGCGTCACGCGTACCTACCTCGGTGAGCCGCTCGCCACCACTCTCACTTGACTGCAGGTCCGCACTGCCCGCCATTCCTCACCGCATCCCAGAATTCGGAGAAGCGCCGATGCCGACATGGACGAGCGACGAGCTCAACCGCATCGCCAAGGCCGACGAGTTGGAGATGGTGTCGCTCCGGCGTGACGGCACCCCACGGGGGCCGGTGCCGATCTGGGTCGTCCGCGACGGTGACGACCTGTACGTCCGCTCCTTCCGCGGTACGCACGGCGGCTGGTGGCGCGCGGCCCGGGCAAGCCACGAGGGGCACATCCGCTCCGGCGGCGTCTACAAGAACGTCACCCTCGTCGAGGTGACGGACTCCGAGATCAACGACCGCATCGACACCGCGTACCGCACCAAGTACGGCCGCTTCGGCGGCGCGTACGTCAACCCGATGGTGGCGGCACGCTCGACGACGCTGAGGCTGGTGCCCAGATGAGCAGGACGTCACCGGTGGGGGCCACTGAACTCCCCTCGGCATTCCGCCCGACACAGGAGTAGGCGCCATGCTCGGTCTCGAACTCATCGTGCTGCTGGGTGTGGCTGTGCTGGTCGGCCAGGTCGTCGCACAGCGCTTCGGCGTCGCACCGCCCGTCGTGCTGCTTGTCGTGGGTGCTCTTCTCGGACTGGTCCCGGCCGTGCGCCAGACCCAACTTCCGCCGGAAGTGGTACTGCTGCTCTTCCTGCCGGTGTTGCTGTACTGGGAGAGCCTCACCACGTCCATGCGGGAGATCCGTTCGAACCTGCGGGGCATCGTCCTGCTCAGCACGGTCCTGGTGATCCTCACCGCGTGGGCCGTGGCGGTCGCCGGGCACGCGCTCGGACTGCCGTGGGGACCGGCGTGGGCGCTGGGCGCAGCCGTGGCTCCGACCGACGCGACGGCGGTCGGCGTCCTGGCCCGTTCGCTGCCGCGCCGTCAGGTCACCGTGCTGCGTGCCGAAAGCCTCGTCAACGACGGCACCGCGCTGGTCATCTTCGGCCTGGCGGTGGGTCTCACGGTCGGCGAGGAGCACCTCACCCTTCCGCACGTGGGCGCGCTGTTCCTCCTGGCCTACGGCGGTGGGGCCGCCATGGGCATCGTGGTCGCCTGGGTCAACATGAATCTGCGACGCCGCCTGGACGATCCTCTGCTGGGCAATCTCGTCATGATTCTGGCGCCGTTCACGGCATATCTGCTCGCCGAGCTGATCCACGCCTCAGGTGTCCTCGCGGTCGTCGTCAGTGGGCTGATCATGGCCCACGTGGCTCCCAGCCTGATCCGCGCCGAGCATCGTCGCCAGGCGCTGGCCTTCTGGCCGCTGCTCACCTTCATCATCAACGGCACGCTTTTCGTCCTGGTGGGAGTGGAACTCCAGTACGCCTTGCGCCACTTGAACCGGTCCGACCTCCAAGACGCCCTGATCGCCGTGGGAGTGGTCAGCGTGGTGTTGATCGTTGTCCGGTTCACGTTCCTGTTCTCCTCGGCCTACCTGATCCGCGTGATCGACCGCCGTCCTGAGCAACGGCTGCGCAGAATCAGTCACCGGGCACGCACCGTCAGCGGCTTCGCGGGCTTCCGGGGCGCGGTGTCGCTCGCCGTGGCGCTCTCGGT
This sequence comes from Streptomyces sp. NBC_01352, assembly GCF_036237295.1. Taxonomy (NCBI): domain Bacteria; kingdom Bacillati; phylum Actinomycetota; class Actinomycetes; order Kitasatosporales; family Streptomycetaceae; genus Streptomyces; species Streptomyces sp. NBC_01352. The sequence continues at coordinate 10,168,428 of NZ_CP108354.1, read as the reverse complement.
GCCGGAGACCCTCGACTCGGGTGTGCCCTTCCCCGACCGTGCCTTCATCGTCTTCGTCACCTCCGGCGTCATCGTGGTGACACTCGTGGTGCAGGGACTGCTGCTGCCGGGCGTGGTGCGCTGGGCCCGGCTGCCGCGCGACACGTCCGTCGACGACGAGCAGGTCCTCGCCGAGACCAGGGCGACCGAGGAAGCCATCGAGGCAATGCCCCGACTCGCCGCCGAGCTGGGCACCACCCCGAAGGTCGTGGAGTGGCTGCGCCAGGAGTACGAGGCCCACCTGGCGACCGTAAGGGCCAGGGGCGCGGGCAGCGACGACGATCCCGCCCTGCTCCACAACCGCCACCACACCGACCTCCGCCTCGCCCTGATCGCGCACAGACGCGCAACCGTCGTACGTCTGCGCGACGAACGAGAGATCGACGACACCGTGCTGCGTCACCTCCAGGCCGCCCTGGACAACGAAGAGGTGCGGCTGGCCGGACGCGAGCAGGTGGAGTGAACCGAGTCCGGCCTCCGGCACCCGGCCTCGGCGCGAGGCCCTACGGAAGGAATCCCCCTGCCATGTCCTCCGGCCTCATAGACGTCCACGCCCACCTCCTTCCCGACTTCTACGTCCAGCAGGCGACCGCGGCGGGCCACGCCCACCCCGATGGCATGGACGGGTGGCCGTCGTGGTCCGTGGAAGCGCATCTGGACCTGATGGACCGCAACGGCATCGAGACCGCGATGCTGTCCATGTCCTCTCCCGGCGTGCACTTCGGCGACGACAAGGCGGCCCGCCTCCTCGCCCGGCGCGTCAACGAGTACACCGCCGAGCTGACCCGAGACCACCTGGGCCGCTTCGGCAACTTCGTGTCGCTTCCCCTGCCGGACGTGGACGGCTCGTTGGAGGAGATCGGATTCGCCTTCGACGAACTCGACGCCGACGGCGTGGCACTGCAGAGTCACACACACGGTGTGTACCTGGGCGACCAGCGCCTCGACCCGGTCTTCGCGGAACTCGACCGGCGGCGGGCCGTGGTCTTCCTGCACCCCACCTCACCGGTGTGCTGGGAACAGTCCGCACTCGGCAGACCTCGGCCGATGGCCGAGTACATCTTCGACACGGCCCGCACGGTCACGGATTTGGTGATGGCAGGCGTCCTGACGCGCCATCCGCACGTGCAGGTGATCGTTCCGCACTGCGGTGGCGCGGTTCCCGTCCTGGCCGACCGCATCAACGAGTTCATGAGACTGTTCCTGCCTTCTCAGCAGCCGCCCAACATCGATGCGGTGCAGCAACTTAGCGGCCTGTACTACGACATGGCGGGCACGGCCTTCCCACGCCAGGTTCCCGCGCTGCTGAAGCTCGTCGATCCGGACCGTGTGCTGTTCGGCAGCGACTACTGCTGGACGCCTCCCCCGCTGGCCGACGCCCACATCGCGGCGATCGACGCGGCCGAGTCACCTGTGGAGGGGACCACATGGCGTTCCCTGACGAGGACCAACGCCCAGCGCCTGTTCCCGGGGACGGCGCGGTGAACGGCGTCAGGCGACGCCGTCCAGCCCTTCCCGGTAGACCGCTCACATGTAGGAATGCGGATCCAGCGCGGGAAGCTCCTCGACGAGCTCCGTCGGTGTTGACATCAACAAGGAGGAAGAATGCACACGCGAACGCTCGGACGAGACCTCCGGGTATCCGCCATCGGCCTCGGCGCAATGGGAATGTCCCAGAGTTACGGCCCGAACCCCGGTGATCGAGCCGACATGATCGCCGTGCTCCGTGGCGCCGTCGATCGCGGGGTCACGTTCTTCGACACCGCAGAGGTGTACGGCCCCTTCGTCAACGAGGAGCTCGTCGGAGAGGCCCTCACTCCGGTACGTGACCACGTGGTGATCGCCACCAAGTTCGGGTTCCGCATCGAGAACGGTGCCCCCGCCGGCCTGAACAGCCGGCCCGAGCAGATCCGTGCCGTCGCCACGGCCTCCCTCGAACGGCTCGGGGTCGAGACGATCGATCTCTTCTACCAGCACCGCGTTGACCCGGAGGTCCCGATCGAGGATGTCGCCGGCACGGTGGGCGAACTCGTGCGGGAGGGCAAAGTCCGCTGCTTCGGGCTCTCGGAGGCCGGTGCGGAGACCATCCGCCGTGCACACACGGTCCACCCTGTGACCGCAGTGCAGAGCGAGTACGCGCTGTGGACCCGCGATCCCGAGGCGGAGGTCCTGCCGACGTGCGCGGAGCTCGGTATCGGATTCGTGCCCTTCAGCCCCCTCGGGAAGGGGTTCCTGACCGGGGCGGTGGACGCGTCGACGTCGTTCGCGGCCGATGACGTCCGCACCACCATTCCACGGTTCACGCCCGAGAATCGGGCGGCGAACCAGGTCCTCGTCGAGCACGTCGCAACGCTCGCGCAGGCCAAGGAGGCCACACCGGGGCAGGTCGCGCTCGCCTGGCTGCTTGCGCAGCATCCGTCGATCGTTCCGATTCCCGGAACGCGGCGCGTCACGCGCATCGACGAGAACATCGGCGCCACCCAACTGCCGCTCTCCGCCGACGAACTGGCGGACCTCGACGAACTCGCCGGTCGGGTCGGGGTACAGGGAGACCGCTACAACGAGCACCACATGTCGCTGGTCGACAAGTAGCAGTCGAGCGGAAGGAATCTGCGCACGGGTACACCGGTTTCCGTGGCGGCACCCGTTCGCAGCCATTTCCGCCGGTAGCGAGCCGCACACCCGCGCGAGAGCCGAGCGGGTCCCTCTCCGGTCGTCCAAGGCGCCGAGGACGGCCTGTGCCTTGCTGGCGAAGTAGCGCAGGAATGTGCTGCCTGGCACGCCGACCGCGGCGGCGAGGGCGTTGACGGTGACCCGGATGAAGCCGTCACGGCCGATCTCTGGTGGTGGTATGCGCCGATAACGCTAACTATCGACATCGAATCACCATATCTAACTTGACACCAAGTTTCACCTTTACAGTAAAGTGTCACTATCGGAATGCACTCCCGGACGGACGAGTCGTCGTCAGCGCGACCAGCTGCCGGCTGCGCGGAGAGGTTCCGTCGGCAGTGGATGGAGCTGCCCGGACTGCCTCCACCACAGGCGGGAGCCGATCCCCGTGCCGGATGCGCGGCGCGACGCACGACCAGATTCGTAAAACGAGAGCCGTCGAGGCTCCTGGAAGGACCGACTGCAATGAGATTTCTCCTCCTGGGCGCCACCGGCGCGACCGGCGGCCTCTTCACGGACGCGGCCACCGCCGCCGGACACGAGGTGGTCGCCTTCGTGCGCGACCCGGCCAAGCTCGCCCAGCGCGAGCGCGTGACCGCGGTCGCTGGTGACGTCCGTGACGCCGATGCGCTGGCCGAGGCCATGCGCGGCGTGGACGCGGTGGTCAGCACCCTCGGGATCGGCAAGGCCAAGGATCCGGCGAACCTGATCACCGACAGCACCCACGCGCTCGTCCAGGCCGCCGAGGCCAGTGGCACCAAGCGCGTGGTAATCATGTCGGCTTTCGGCGTCGGCGAGTCCCTGGCAAAGGCCTCAGGGATCCTCCGGTTCCTCTACAAGGGCGGCAGGGCGAACTTCGCCGACAAGGCCGCGGGCGAACACATCCTCACCGCCTCCGCCCTGGACTGGACGCTCGTCTACCCGGTGCTGCTGACCAACAAGCCGGCCACGACCGTCCAGGCCATCGACCTGAAGCAGCTCGACCGCCTGCCCGGCGTACCCAGGATCTCCCGGGCCGATGTCGCCGCGTTCCTGCTCAGCGCCGCCGCCGAGGGCTCCTGGTCACGGCGCACCGCGGTGCTCACCAAGTAGTCGATGGATACAGCCGGTCGGCGCTGCATGGCATGTGCTGGCATGTGCCGGATCGGCGGCACGTCAGGCGGAGTGCGACCCCAGGATGGCGTCGACCTCATGCTGGAAGGCGTCTGCGCCCGCTGAGAACTCCTGCGGGGCAAGGGCGCGAGCGAGATCCGTCGCGGGCGCGTCGAGGTGCGCGGCGAGCTGACGGGCCGCCTCCGCATCGCCGCCGGGGGCCACACCGGTCCGGACAGCCGCAGCGGCTACCGCGGACCAGGTCGCCGGTTCGTCGAGCACATCGCGGACGGTGACCGGCGTACGCGGCTCCAGTGAGGTCGGGAACGGGTCGGGCACCTCCCAGCGATGTTCGCCGTGCCCGACGGTCTCATGCGCGTCGGTGCCGGGCAGCCGCACCTGCGCGGTGGTCCCGACGGGAACCTGCGCCTCCAGGCGGAACCGGCCGTCGGCGCGTGTCCAGCCCACGCGGGCTTCGCCGTACGGAGTGAGATGGCGGGCCGAGGCGGAGGTCAGCGCGACGCACGGCACGGGGTGGATGGTGATCTCGCGGTAGCCGGGTGCGGCCGGGGCGAGGCCGGCGACCCGTCGGTGCAGCCAGTCCGCGACCGCGCCGAGCGCGTAGTGGTTGAAGGAGGTCATCTCGCCGGGGTTGAGGCTGCCGTCGGGCAGCATGCTGTCCCAGCGCTCCCAGATCGTGGTCGCGCCCATGGTCACCGGGTAGAGCCACGAGGGGCAGCCCGTCTGCAGCAGCAGCCGGTAGGCGACACCGGCATGTCCGGTCGAGGTCAGTGCGTCGGTCACCAGCGGGGTGCCCACGAACCCGGTGCCGATGCGGAAACCGCCGGCGCGCACGAGGTCCGCCAGCCGTCGGCCTGCCTCCTTGCGCTGCTCCTCGCCGGGCAGCAGTGCCCACTCGATGGCCAGGGCGTAGACGGTTTGCGCGTCGGACAGGACACGGCCGGCAGGCGTGACGAAGGCACGGGCGAATGCCTCGCGGACCTCGGCCGCCAGGGCTGCGTGGTGGTCCGCCACCTCGCTCTGTCCCACCACTCGGGCCGCCTCGGCCACGATCTCGGCCGAGCGGGCCAGGTGTGCGGTGGCGACCACGTCGGGGTCGGCCTTGGCCCGGTAGGGGTCCTCGGGCGGTGCGGTCGGGTCCAGCCAGTCGCCGAACTGGAAGCCGCCCGTCCACAGCCGGTCGGGGCCGGCGAGTTCCGTCATCCGGTTCACCCAGGCGCACATGCTCGGCAGCTGCCGCTCCAATACGCCGCGGTCCCCGGTGCGTTGGTAGAGCACCCACGGCACGACCGTCGCGGCGTCGCCCCAGGCCGCCGCGCTGGGGGACGGGGTGCGCAGCACGTCCGGCACCACGAACGGGACGGATCCGTCGGGCTGTTGTTCGGCTGCCAGATCGGCGAGCCAGGAGTGGAGGAAGCCCGCGGTGTCGAAGAGGAAGGCCGCCGTGGGCGCGAATACCTGGATGTCGCCGGTCCAGCCGAGCCGTTCGTCGCGCTGAGGGCAGTCGGTGGGTACGTCGACGAAGTTGCCGCGCATGCTGCGGACCACGTTGTCGTGGAACTGGTTGAGCAGCTCGTGCGAGGAGTTGAACCAGCCCGTACGCCGCAGGTCCGACCCGATCACCACCGCCTCGATGTCCTCACCGCGCAGGCCCGGCACACCGGACACCTCCGCGTACCGGAAGCCGTGGAACGTCAGGAACGGTTCGAGGACCTCACCGTCTGTGCCCGCGACGAGGTAACTGTCAGTCGCCTTGGCCGTGCGCAGGGGACGGGTGCCGAGTTCCCCCTCCTCCAGGACCTCCGCGTGCCGTACGACGACCTCGCTGCCCGGCGCGAGACCGCGGACGCGCAACCGCACCCAGCCCACGGCGATCTGGCCGAAGTCGACCAGCGTCCGGCCCGCCGGTGAGGTCCACACCCGCTCGGGCGAGAGCAGAGAGCTGACCCGCACGCCGGGCCCGTCCGACGCCACGAGGCGGGTGGTGTCGCCCTCGGTCACTTCGACTCCGCCGGTGGCTGGGCGCCGGCCTGCGCCCCGCCGCCGTAGGTCAGTGCGCTGGCCGTCGTATAGATCGTCGGCGAGTACCTCGCTCTCGCGCGCTGTCCACGAACCGTCCGTCGCCAGCACGTGCACCCGTCCGCCGGCGGTCGTGACCTCCAACTGCGCCAGCAGCGCGAGTCGGTCACCGTAGAGCGCGCGCTCGCCCCGGAAACCGAGCCGGCCCCGGTACCAGCCGTTGCCCAGCAGGAAGTCCAGCTCGTTGCGGCCGCTGCGGACCAGGTCCGTGACGTCGTACGTCTGGTAGCGCAGCCGGTGCCGATAGGCGGTCCACCCCGGCGTCAGGACGAGGTCGCCGACACGGCGGCCGTTGAGCGTGGCGACGTACACACCGTGAGCCGTGGCGTACAGCCGGGCCTTGACCACCTCGCCCGGCACGTCCAGCGAGCCGCTCAGCACCGGCGCGGGCGCGTGCAGATCACCGACGCCGGTCGGGCTCACGAAGGCAGCGGACCAGTCGGAGACATCGAGCAGACCGGCCTCCACGACTGCCGGCGCCCCCCACTCGCTCCACTCCTCCTTGTGCGCGACACGGACCCACACCCGGGCGGACTCCCGGGACGCGAGCGGCTCGGCCGGCCAGGGCACCAACACCTGCTCGCCGCTGTCCACCCGGTACCTCTCACGGTTACCGCCCCGACTGATCTCGACCTCGTACGCCGTCTGCTCGTAGCCCTCGTCGGCCTGCGGAACCGTCCACGACAAGCGGGGGGTACCAGTCCCCACGCCGAGCACGGGAGAACCGTCCGTGTGGTGCTCGAATCGAGGTGCGCGGGGAGCGGCAGCCACAACCATGCGGGTCTCCAGACTTCTCGGCAGACGGATGGGATCCGGGACGGGGGTGTACGCGTTGCCCGGTGGAAACACCCTTGCGAGCTCTCGGAATGAGCGGTGTCGAAGGGAGCCCGATCATTTGTATCGTTCCACAACTGCCTCGACTTAGGAAGGCGTCGGTGGTCGAGTCCACCGTTCTGGCGGAGCCACCGCAGGCTCCTTCTCTCAACAAGCGCCGAAGGACAGCTGCCTTGACCTGTCCATTCGATGCCCACGACTCTTGTCCTTGACGAAGCGCCGCCTCGCAACACCAGCGCATCTTATTGACCACTCCCGGCTCCACTGCCTAGCCTCGGTATGGAACGTTACAGAAACCTGGTGTGCCCGAGAACGTTGTCCGAGCAACGGAGGCCCTCATGACTGAGCAGACAACGACCGACGCACCACACCGGCTGCGCTTCGAGCACCTTGACGACGCCGTCCTGGGCACGGATGTCGCCCGCCCACGTCTGTCGTGGCAGTTGCCCGTCGGTGCCACGCGTCAGACGGCGTACGAGATAGCGGCGGGCGAGTGGTCGACCGGCGTCGTGCGATCCGCCGAGCGCGTACTGGTCCCGTACACGGGCCCTGAGCCGTCCGCCCGCGAACGCGTCGAGTGGCGGGTGCGCGTGTGGACCGACCTCGGCGAGAGCGACTGGTCGGCTCCGGCGTTCTGGGAGATGGGGCTGCTGGAGCGGAGCGACTGGTCGGCTTCCTGGATCCGGCCCCATGAGCAGAACGTGCCCGACCCCGGTCATCGGCCCGTCTACGCCCTGCACTCGCATGTGGAACTGCCCGGGCCGATCACCTCGGCCCGGGCCTACGTCACAGCCCACGGCATCTACGAGCTGGTGGTCAACGGTCAGCGGATCGGCGACCAGGAGCTCACCCCGGGCTTCACCGCCTACCGGTCGAACCTTCAGGTGCAGACCTACGACCTGACCACCGTGCTGCACGAAGGCGCGAACGACCTGGGCGCATTTCTCTCCGACGGCTGGTACCGCGGCCTGTTCGGCTACAGCCGTACCTACGACAACTTCGGTGACCGCACGGCGTTCCTCGCCCAGTTCGAAGTCATCCACACCGACGGTTCCACGACCGTCGTCGGTACCGGCCTCGGCTGGGGCTCCACCGTCTCCGACTCGACGGAGGCCGACCTGCTCGACGGACAGCGGGTGGTGCAGCGGACGGACGGCTTCCGCTGGGATCGCCGCGACTGGCAGCCGGTACTCGAGCCGACGGATCCGCTGTGCGCCGACTGGAGCCGCCTGTGCGCGACCCCGGCACCTCCGGTTCGCCGCGTCCGGTCGATCACGCCTGTGTCGGTGACGACGCTCGAGGGCGGGCGGCACATCGTCGACCTCGGCGAGAACACGAGCGGCTGGATCCACCTTGACGAGGCAGGTCCCGGGTCGGAGATCGTGCTGACCCATGGCGAGGCCCTCGACGCCGACGGTGACGTCACGACCGACCATCTGCGTCCTGACATGGGCTCTGGTGTCCTGCTTCCGTTCCACCAGATCGACTCGGTGGTCTTCGTCGGCGACGGCCAGGCGTTCGAACCGCGCCACACGACCCACGGGTTCCAGTACGTTGCCATCGACGGCCTGCCAGGACCTCTCGGCACGGACAACCTCCACGGCGTCGAAGTCCGTACGGATCTGTGCCCTACCGGCACCTTCCATTGCAGTGACCGCCGCATCGAACTGCTGCACGAGGCTGCGGTGCGCAGCTGGCGGACCAACGCGTGTGACGTGCCGACCGACTGCCCCCAGCGTGAGCGGGCGGCGTGGACGGGCGACTATCAGGTCTTCGTGTCGACGGCGGCCTTCCTCGACGGCATCGCCGGGTTCACCGACAAGTGGCTGAAGGATCTGGCCTCCGACCAGGTGCCGAACGGCATGGTCAGGAATTACGTCCCGTCTCCGGAGGCGGCGGTCGGGGGGGTCGAGGGTTCGTCGGGGTGGGGCGACGCGGCGGTTTCCGTACCGTGGCAGATGTGGCAGTCGTACCGGGATCGCGAGGTGTTGGCGCGTCAGTATCCGTCGGCCGTCGCGTGGTTGGAGTTCGTCGAGACGACCGCGCGTACGGCGCGAGCGCCGGAGCGGATCGAGGCGCATCCCGAGGCACCCGAACACGAGCAGTTCCTCTGGGACACCGGGTTCCATTGGGGGGAATGGCTGGAGCCAGGAGTCGAGATCGCCCTCTTCGAGGGCGAGCATTCGATCGTCGCCACCGCCTACTTCGCCCACTCCGCCCGTCTGCTCGCCAAGACCGCGGAGGTACTGGGCAAGACGGAAGACGCGGCGCGCTGGACCGAGCTCGCGGCGAACGTGGAGCGCGCCTGGGCCACCGAATTCATCGGCGCCGACGGTCGGCTGGCGCGGGACAGCCAGGCGACCTACGTCAGAGCGCTGCGGTTCGGCCTGATCCCCGAGCACCTCGTGCCGTCGGCGGTCGAGCACCTCGTCGAACTGATCCGGGCCGATGGCACACACCTGTCGACGGGCTTCCTGTCCACCGGGATGCTGCTGCCGGTCCTGGCGGACAACGGTCGTGCCGATGTCGCGTTCGACCTGCTCTTCCAGGACACCTCGCCCTCGTGGCTGACGATGATCGACCGCGGCGCCACCACCATCTGGGAGCACTGGGACGGCATCGACGCCAAGGGCACCCCGAGCGGCTCGCTCAACCACTACAGCAAGGGGGCGGTCATCGGGTTCCTGCACCGGTACGTGGCCGGCCTGCGTCCGCTCGAATCGCACCCCGGCTACGAGCGCTTCGTCGTGGAACCGGTGATCGACGACCGGCTGGACTGGGCACGAGCGACGCTCGAGACTCCCTTCGGCCTCGCGTCGTCGTCGTGGCGACGCGAGGACGGCGCCATCCGCTACGAGGTCGTCGTCCCGGCGGACACGGAATGCGAGTTCCGTGTGGGCGAACCCGTCGTCCTGGGACCGGGGACCCACGTCATCACGTTCTAGGCCCACTGTGGCGGCGATGACGGCCGGCCCCCGCAGCGGGGGCCGGCCGTCATCGCCGCCACGGCGCCGAGGGCATGCCCGGCCGCTCCCAGCCGCTCCGCCGCTCACCTCGGCGAACCACAGCCGACCGCGCCACCAACCACTCCGGTCAGCACACCTGGACTAGAGGCCGATGACCGGGGCGGGTCGCTCGCAGGTGCTGGTCACCGGGAGGGCGCGGCCGTGTTCGGCGGCGTCCATGAGGGTGAGCATGACGTCCAGGACGTGCGCGGCGAGTTCAGCCGAGGCGCGGTGCGGGCGCGCGGCGTCCAGGGCCTCGGCGAGGTCGGCAAGCCCCACGCCACGGCCCGTGTCCGCGTGACCGGCGGACACCGGCAGGACGTCCCAGCCGTCGCCGCGGTGGATCTCGACGGACCCGTCGAAGTTGTTCGGGTCGGGTACGGAGAGCGAGGCATCCGTGCCGTGCACCTCGATGCGCGGCAGGCGCGCGGCCTTGATGTCGAAGCTCATCACCAGCGTCGACAGGGAGCCGTCCGCGTGCTCCAGGACACCCGTGATGTGGGTGTCGATTTCGACAGGGAAGGACTGCCCGGCCCGCGGGCCACTGCCGATGACCCGCTCGGCACGCGGCCGCGAGGAGGCTCCGGTCACCTTCACCACCGGGCCCAGCAGGTGCACCAGGGCGGATAGGTAGTAGGGGCCCATGTCGAGCAGCGGGCCTCCTCCGGGCTGGTAGTAGAACTCCGGGTCCGGGTGCCACGTCTCGGGCCCCGCGTACGTCATGAAGGCCGTCGCCGCCACCGGACGGCCGATCAGTCCGTCATCGACCGCCTTGCGCGCGGTCTGGGTTCCGGTGCCCAGTACGGTGTCGGGGGCACAGCCCACCTGAAGTCCCGCATCACGGGCGGCGGTCAGGACGGCATCGGCCTCCTTGCGGTTCGTCGCGAGAGGCTTCTCGCCGTAGACGTGCTTACCGGCGGCGAGTACGGCCAGGGCGACCTCGGCGTGAGCGGCCGGGACGGTCAGATTCAAAACCGCGTCCACGTCGTCACGGGCGACGAGGTCCGCGACCGAGTCCGCCACCGAGACCTGCGATCCGACCTGGTCGGCGACGGCCTGCGCACGGGCTCGGTCGAAGTCGGTGACCGCGGTCAGCCGCACCGACGTCAGCTTCTCCAGGGTCGACAGATAGGCGCCACTGATCTTGCCCGCGCCCACCATCCCAATGTTCAGAGGCTTCACCGGCTCGCCCACAGCAGTCCCCTCTCGGTCAGCGTCCGCACCTGCGGCACGTCGAAGTCGTCCGGCTTGTGCCCGATGGTCGAGACGAAGACGCGTCCCGCGCCATGGGTCCGGGTCCACACCGCGGGCATGACGGCGGGCCGGTCGTGCAGGTCGTCGGCGGGGAACGTGGTCGTGGCCAGGACGTCGATCCGCGCATCGGTCAGGACCCAGTACTGCTCGCTGTGGATCGCGAAGTCGTCCAGGCCCGCGATGATCGGGTGGTCCGCGTGCTCGGGCGACAGCTGGTAGGTGTGGTCGAGGTAGCCGGGCGGGTGCGTCACGAACTTGCCGCCGGTCAGCAGGTGATAGCCGTGGTCGTGGAAGCTGTCCACGATGCCGCCGTGCCAGCCGGCGAGTCCGGTGCCGCCGCGGACGGCGGCGGCCAGGTTGTCACGCTGCTGAGGGGTGATCGTCCCCATCGTCCAGCACTGCACGACCAGATCGGTGGCAGCGAGCCGCTCCGCGTCGTCGTACACCGCGAGGTCTTCGGAGGTCTCGACGGTGAAACCCTGCGCCTTGAGGAACGGGACGAAACTGTCGCTGATCGTCACGGGCTCATGCCCGTCCCAACCGCCACGGACGACAAGGGCCCGCCGGATTTCGCTGGTCAAGGTATTGCACATTCCCATCGGCGCCGTGCGCACAGGCTCGGCGATCGGAGGTCGGAGGAAGAGAGCCCCACAGGTGTTTTCCCCAATGGGTGTTGCCGCTGCTCAGGAGGTCGGTGAGGCGAGTGACGTATTGCCATCCGAACGTACGGAGAACGGCGCTTCTTTTGTCGCGAGGCGCCGCCCGCTCGTACTGCCTCTCGGGCCACCACAACGAAATGCGTATGGCCCCGACGGGAAGCGCTCGGTCCGGCGGTCAGGCCTGGGCCGCGATCAACCGCTGGTACCAGCGGTAGCTGTCCTTTGGCGTGCGCCGCAGGGTGTCGTAGTCGACGTGGACGATCCCGAAACGCTTGTCGTAGCCGAAGGCCCACTCGTAGTTGTCGAGCAGCGACCAGACGTAGTAGCCGCGTACGTCTACTCCTTCGGCGACGGCGTTCGCGACGGCGGCCATGTGGTCGCGGAGGTACTCGATCCGGTCGGGATCGTGTATCTGGCCGTCGGCGGACAGCACGTCGTTCTCCGCCGATCCGTTTTCGGTGATGAGGATGGGCGGAAGGGTGTCCGCGTACTCGTGACGCAGTGAGACGAGCAGCTCGCGCAGACTGTCGGGAACTACTGCCCACCCCATCGCGGTGCGCCGGACTCCCGGGATGTCGGCGTGCTCGATGCGGCAGTCCGTCGCGGTACGCAGGGCCGGGTCGGGCTGGCGATGGGGCGCGTCACGGACCACGGCCGGGGTGTAGTAGTTGATCCCGAGGAAGTCCATCGGGGTGGAGATCAGCTCCAGGTCGCCCTCTTGTCGGAAGGTCTGCCGGGTGATCAGCTCACCCCACGTCTCCTCCTCCGCGGCCGGATAGCGCCCGCGCAGCAGCGGCTCGGTCCACACCAGCTTCTGCAGCGTCTCAGTACGTGCGGCGGCCGCGAGATCCGCGGCGGAGTCGGAGGCCGCGGTCACGTGGCTGAGGTTGAGCGTGATGCCCGCCTCCCGGACGCCGGCGGTACGCAGCGCCCGCATCGCCAGACCGTGACCGATCAGCAAATGATGGGCGGCGGCCAGCGCTGGGGTGCCTTCGGCCGCGCCGGGGGCGTGATGGGCGTCGGCATACCCCAGGAAGGCGCTGCACCCGGGCTCGTTGAGGGTGATCCAGCGGGGGATCCGGTCGGCTAGGGCGTCGGCCACCAGGGCCGCGTACTCGCCGAAACGCTCCGCGGTGTCGCGGATCCGCCAGCCGCCACGGTCTTCCAGGGCCTGCGGCAGATCCCAGTGGTAGAGGGTCGCGGCCGGTTCGACGCCGGCGGCCAGCAGTTCGTCCACCAGTCGGGAGTAGAAGTCCAGGCCCTTGTGGTTCACCGGGCCCGAGCCGGTCGGCTGGATGCGCGGCCAGGCGATGGAGAAGCGGTACGAGCCGACGCCCAACTCGCGCAGCAGCGCCACGTCTTCGGGGTATCGGTGGTAGTGGTCGCAGGCCACGTCACCGGTGGCGCCGTGCAATACCCGGCCCGGCTCTCGGGAGAAGGTGTCCCAGATGGAGGGCCCGCGGCCGTCCTCGTGGACCGCGCCTTCGATCTGGTACGAGGCGGTGGCGGCACCGAACACGAAGTCGGGCGGAAGGGAGGGCAATTCGCTCATGCTGTCCTTACCTCTTGTTGCTTCCCGGAGTCGCCAGTGAGGACGGTCCGGGGCGGGGGTGTCCGCGCTGTCGTGGGGAGACGCGCTCTCGGTTCCGGGATCGAGCCCCCTCGACGGGACCATCAGTCTTTGTATCGTTCCATAGAGAGGTCGCCTTAGGAAGGTGTCGGTGCCCCGCTCATCGCGACCTGTGCCGTCTCGGTGCGTCACTGCGGCTGTAGCATGGCGCCCGTGGAAGATGACGCTGCTGAACCTGGTGCGCTGGACGACGTGCGTGATTCCAGTGATGGCCTGGCGGCACCGGTACGCGCTGGCGACGCCATCGTTTCCCGGCAGCCTTCCAGAGGTCGTCGTGCAACGATTCAAGACGTGGCGCGGGAGGCGCAGGTCTCGGTTTCGACCGTCTCCAACGTGATCCGCGATGCCCCCGGCGTCCGCCCCCAGATGAAGGCCAAGGTCGTCGCGGCGATCGAGAAGCTGGGTTACCGACCCCAGGCCGGCGCCCGCGCGATGCGTGGACGCTCCTACACCATCGGCGTGATGCTCACCGAGTTCTCGGCCCCCTTCCAGACCGAGATCGCGGAAGGGATCGCCGACGAACTCGGGCCGAGTCCGTACCAGGAGATCTTCGTCGCCGGAGGCCTCTCCCCCGAGCGCCAACAGAAAAGCATCGAAGCCCTCACCGACCGGCAGGTGGACGGGCTCATCGTCATCGCGCCGGCGATGGCCACCTCGTGGCTGGAGAAACTGGGATCGGGACTGCCCACCCTGGTGATCGCACGGCACGGCGGCTCCGCCCAGTACGACACCGTCGTGGACGACGACCAGGGCGGCGCGCGCCTCATGGTCGATCACCTCGTGGCCCTGGGCCACAAGCGCATCCTGCACACCAGTCATCCGGCGGGACGCCTCAAGAGGCCCTTCGTCCTGGCCCACACCGCCCGATGTGACGGCTACGTCAACGCCATGAAGAGGCACGGCCTCGAGCCCGACGTCATCGAGACCACGTACTCGGAAGAAGGCGGGTACCGGGCCACCGTGGAAGCCCTTGCCAGGCCGACGCCACCGACGGCCGTCTTCGCCGGCGCGGACATCGCCGCGTTCGGTGCCCTGCGGGCTGCGGAAGAGCGTGGGTTGAGGGTGCCTCAGGACATCTCCATCGCCGGGTATGACAACGTCTACGCCTCGACGATCGGCCGGGTCTCCCTGACAACGGTCGACCAGTCGGGCCAGCTCACGGGCCAGATGAGTGCGCGGCTCCTGCTGGAACGGCTGAGCGGCCGGACCCAGCCCGTGCACTACGTCGTTTCCCCTCGGCTGATGCCGCGTGGCACGAGCGCGGCCCGGTTGCGCAAGTCCGCCCGACGGTTGGCCTGACACGGAGTGCGAACCGGCCGGTTCGCACTCCCCACACCTTTCCGTAATTAGAACGGTCCACCATCTGTGCGTAACGGAGGGGGACGCACCGCTACGCGTGGGCTCGCCGTCCACCAGTGCGCCGACATGAGATGTCCACCGCCTATCGCATCGAGCTGCACGTGCTCCGACCTGCTCGTTTAACCCAATAGTACGGGCGCGTTACGGAACCGTTACCACGCAATGGCGACGCACTCTCTTGACCCATCACCATCGCCTACCTAGCCTCCACTTGAAACGTTCCAGAGCGAAATTCAGCCGGTATTGCGCCTCTTCGACCATTCCGGGCGCAGACGTTTCCACCAGTTCTCACGGCCGCATCCGGCCGATGCCTCTCCTGTCCGAAGGAGCCGATCATGCGGCGCACCAAAAGACTTGCTCGCGTATCACTGACCATGGCGACGGCCCTGACCTCCCTGGCAGCCCTCAGCGCCTGCACCGATTCGAGCTCCGCATCGAGCCCGGGAGGCAAGAAGGACACGCTCACCCTGGGAATGACCGCTGACATTCCGGGCTGGGACGTGTCGAACCAGCCTTCCTTCCAGGGGTGGTCGGCCGAAGCGGTCTACCAGGACCTCGTCCGGAACGACCTCCACGGCAAGCCCCAGCCGGATGCCGCCACGAGCTGGAAGCTGAACTCCAACAACACCAGCGTGACGTATCAGCTGCGGCCCGGCATGAAGTTCACCGACGGCACGCCGGTCGACGCGACGGCCGTCAAGAAGTCATTTGAGTACGCGGCGACGCACGGAGGCCAGGCGGCCAGGCTCGCCGAGTTCAAGATCACCACCTCGGGCCCCCTCGCCGTCACCATCACCGCGGACAAGCCGGACGAGGGGCTCGCCGGCATAGGTGGCTTCAAACTGGCGAGCCCGAAGTACCTCGCTGCGGGCAACGTGAACAAGGCCCCCGTCGGCTCGGGACCGTACAAGCTCGACCAGGCGGCGACGACCGCCGGGTCGGTGTACACCTTCACCAAGAACGACGCTTACTGGGATCCCAAGGCCTTTCCGTACAAGAAGCTCGTGCTCAAGGTGGTCAAGAACCAGACGGCGGCGCTCAACGCCCTGAAGACCGGGCAGATCGACGGCACCCTCATCGACCAGTCGATGTACAAGGAAGCGACGGCCTCCGGCCTCAAGGTCGTGGGGATGCGCGGCAACACCACCCGGCTGCTCCTGACCGACCACCAGGGCAAGAAGATCCCGGCCCTGGGAAGTCTGGACGTCCGCCGCGCCATGAACATGGTGTTCGACAAGAAGGCCATGGTTGAGGACTTCTACCAGGGGCGGGCCGATCCGGCGTACCAGATCTTCCGCCCGGGGTCGGCGGCGTACATCAAGGACCTCAAGGAGCCGTACCCCTACAACGTCGCCAAGGCCAAGGAGCTGATGAAGAAGGCGGGGTTCGAGGAGGGCTTCACCCTTACGTTCCCCATGTTCGAGGGTCTGGGCATGGAGAAGCTGGTGCCTGTCGTCGCACAGCAACTGAGCGTGCTCAACATCAGGGTCGAGCAGAAGCTGCTGTCCGGACCGAAGGCGGTCGAGGAACTGCTCAGCGGGAAATACCCGGCGCCCTTGTGGCCGCTCGGCAACTACGCCAATTCGCTCCAGGACATCAACGACTACGTCAAGGTCGACGGCATCTGGAACGTCATGCACCAGCCCGACCCGACCGTGGCGAAGCTGACTAAGCAGCTCAGCAGCGCCCAGGGACAGGAAGCGGTGAAGATCCAGCAGGAGATCAACCGGTACATCATCGACCAGGCATGGTTCGTTCCCATGGCGTACCCGGATGGGTTCTACGCCTACAGCCCGAAGATCAGCGTTCCCAGGTCGACCGACGCCAACGCCCTCAATCCGCGTCTGTGGGACTTCAAGTAAGCAGCCAGTCATGAGTTGAGGGGAGCCGAAAGTGTTCGGTGCTCTGCTGAGGAAGCTCGGCCGGACGGTAGTCATTCTGCTCGTGGTCAGCTTCACCACGTTCGTGCTGATGTACAGCAACGCGTACGAGATCGCCCGGGCGACCCTGGGTATCGGAGCAAACGAGCTCAAGGAGTCCGACGTCCGGGTGCAGATGACGTATCTGGGTCTCGACCGGCCGCTGCTCGTGCAGTACGGGAGCTGGCTCAAGGGGGCCGTCACGGGTGACTTCGGTGAGTCGTTCTTCACCGGTCAGTCCGTGACGGGCATGCTGGCCACACGGGTTCCGGTGACGCTCGCCCTGGTCATCCTAACGATCATCCTGACCGCCGTCCTGAGTGTCCTCATCGGTGTCACCGCAGCCGTCCGCGGTGGATGGGTGGACCGGGTCATTCAGTTCCTGGCAGTGCTGGGAGGCGCGATCCCGGCCTTCGTCATCGCGATCGTCCTGGTCTTCGCGTTCGCGGTCTCGGCCCGGATCCTCCCCGCGACCGGCTATGTCTCCCCTGAGCAGGGTCTCACCGAATGGGCCAGATCCATCGCACTGCCGGTGCTCGCTCTGCTCATCGGATCGGTGGCCAACGCGGCTTCGCAGTTCCGGGGGGCGCTCATCGACACGCTCTCCCGGGACTTCGTCCGCACGCTGCGGGCCCGGGGGATCAGCGAGTCGCGGATCATCTTCCGCCATGTGCTGCGCAACGCCGGAGGCGCCGGCCTGATGGCGCTGAACTGGCAGATCATGGCTCTCCTGGGCAGCGCGGTGTTCATCGAGCAGATCTTCGCGCTGCCCGGTCTGGGGGAGGCCGGCAATCAGGCGTCCTTGCAGGGTGACGTGCCGGTGGTGATGGGAATCCTCGTGGTGGCCATCGTCATCGTGCTCATCGTCAACCTGCTGGGGGACCTCGCGAACGCGGCGCTCAACCCGAAAGCGAGAATGCGATGAGCCTTCCTGAACCCGTCCCGGCCGCGGCGGCACGGCCGGAGCCGGAGGTCACGGGCCGGTCGGCGCTGCGGCGGCTCCTGGCCGACCCGCTGGCCGCGAGCTGCCTGGTCTTTCTGCTGCTCGCGCTGGTCCTGGGGCTGGTCAGCCCCTGGCTTGCGCCCTACAATCCCAACACCTCGGAGTTGTCGGCGGTGAACGCGTCGCCGTTCAGTTCCGGGCACCTCCTGGGCGGGGACGCCTCCGGCCGGGACATTCTGTCGCGGCTGATGTGGGGAACTCGGCAGACGGCCCTGGCCTGCGCGATCGTCCTGGCCGTCTCGCTGGCGGTCGGAGTGACCGCCGGCCTGGTCGCCGGTTACTACCGGGGGAGGGTCGAGGCCGTTGCCGACTGGGTCGCCGACGTCATCATGACCCTGCCCGCGGTGCTGGTCCTGTTCGCGCTCTATGCCAAGACCGGCCCCAACATTCCCGTCGCGATGGCGGTCTTCGGCTTTCTCGTCGCACCGTCCTACTTCCGTCTGGTCAGAGCGGTCGTGGTGGGTGTGCGAACCGAGCTCTTCATCGATGCGGCGAAGGTGGTCGGCCTGTCCGACCTGCGTATCGTCGGCCGTCACGTGCTCTGGGCGGTTCGTGCCCCGGTCATCATCCACAGCTCGTTCGTCATCGCCTCGGGCATCGGCATCGAGGCCGGCGTCGGCTTCCTGGGGTTGGGCGACCCTGCCACCGCCTCCTGGGGCTCAGTGCTGCAGACCTCCTTCAGCAACATCTACACCAGCAAGGCCGGGGTCCTGTGGCCGGCCCTGCTCATCAGCCTGAGCACGTTGGCGCTCGTCCTGCTGGGCAACGCACTGCGTGATGTGCTCCAGTCCTCGGAGCACCGCCAGGCACCCTCGGCGCGCCTGCTCCGAGAGACGGTCCGGCGGATTCGCGAGGAGAGCGCTGCCGCAGTCGCGGAAGGGCCTGCCCCCGCGACGGATGCGGTTCTGTCGATACGGGGCCTGCGCATCGGTTACCCGGACGGTGAGCGCGGCATACGCGAGGTCGTTCACGGCGTCGACCTGGACGTCCGCCCCGGCGAGATCCACGGCCTGGTGGGCGAGTCCGGCTCGGGCAAGTCACAGATGGCGTTCTCGACGCTGGGCATCCTGCCGCGCGAGGCGGTCATTCTCGGGGGGCGTGTCCTGCTCGACGGCGAGGATCTGCTGGCGAGCGAGCAGCACATGCGCCAGGCACGCGGCCGGCGCATCGCGTACGTGCCGCAGGAACCGATGTCCAATCTGGACCCCTGTTTCACGATCGGGGCGCAGCTCACCCAGGGCCTGCGCGCGGTCAGGACCATGACGAAACGCGAGGCCGAACGTGAGTTGCTCGCCCTGCTCGCGCGGGTCGGCATCAAGGATCCGGAGAGGGTTTTCCGGCAGTACCCGCACGAGATCTCCGGCGGCATGGCCCAGCGCGTACTCATCTGCGGTGCGGTCGCCTCCGGCCCGGACCTGATCGTCGCGGACGAGCCGACGACCGCACTGGACGTGACCGTGCAGGCAGAAGTACTTGAACTGTTGCGAGAACTGCGCGACGAGCGGGGCCTCGCGATGATCCTGGTGACGCACAACCTCGGCGTCGTGGCGGACCTCTGCGACACCGTCAGCGTGATGAAGGACGGGCACATCGTGGAGCGGAGCGACGTGGACTCTCTCTTCGAGGCGCCCGACGAGGCGTACACACAGGAACTGCTCGCGTCGGCACGCCGTGTCGAGATCGCGGAGGTGTGACGTGGCAGAGACGGTTCTGAAGGTCGAAGACCTGGTCGTACGCTACGGCGGACGTCGGGCCACCGGCGCCACCGTCATCGACGGCGTCTCCTTCGACCTCAACACCGGGGAGACGCTCAGCCTGGTGGGCGAGTCCGGATCGGGTAAGACGACGATCGGCCGCGCGATCCTCGGGCTCGCGCCGGTGACGGAGGGCTCCGTCTCGTTCCGGGGCGAGACCATCAGCAACATCCCACGGGCCCGCCGACGCAGGGTTGCGCGGGACATCCAGGTGGTGTTCCAGGACCCGTACTCCTCGCTGAATCCGTCGATGTCGATCGAGGACATCCTGGTGGAACCCCTGCTGGCCGCCGGGTCCCGAGACGGACGCACGCGCGTACGGGAACTGCTCGACTCCGTCGGCCTCCCCGCCGACTCCGGCCGCAGATCCCCCCGGGAATTCTCCGGCGGACAGCGGCAGCGGATCGCCATCGCCAGGGCACTCGCCCTCGACCCCACGGTCATCATCTGCGACGAACCCACCAGCGCCCTGGACGTGACCACGCAGGCCCGGGTCCTCACGCTGCTGAAGGACATCCAGCGCGAGACGGGCGTGGCGTATCTGTTCATCAGCCACGACCTCGGCGTCGTCAACGAGGTGAGCGACCGGATCGCCGTCCTCCACCAGGGGCACATCGTCGAGATCGGCAAGGCGACCGACGTCGCGACGGCCCCCGAGCACCCCTACACACGCAAGCTGCAGATGGCGGCCCCCGTCGCGGACCCGAAGAAGCAGCGACTGCGGCGGGCCAAGCGCCTGGAAGCCATGGTGGCGGAGCTTCCCGCTCCCAAAGTCGGGTCGTGAGCGGTGGCGACGGGCATGTGACCGGCGACCCCGTCTCCAGGGCGTCGTCGCTGTCCGTCGACGGTCCGCCCACGACCCGGTGCGCGCGGGTCCTCTGAGTACACGCACCACCCATCCCTAGACGCACACCTACCCCAGGACGCACTACCCACCGGTAGGCGGACACGGGGCATGTAGCCCTGCACGCCGACTCGGACGTCGGCCGCAAGGGCGATCGGTACCGCATTCGATTCACTGACCCCCCGAAAGGACTGCCATGGAGCCGCAGGACAGGTCCGAACCGAACACGACACGCGAGGGCGGAGGTCTCCCGCGGAGGGCTTTCCTGCGCGGGGGCGCGCTCTCCGTGGCCGGGCTCGTCGCCGCAGGCGAATTCGGTGGATTCCCGGCCCTCGCCCCGACCCCGACGGCCCACGCGTCCCCACTGAACGCGGTGACAGGACCGGAGGCGGCGTACGTGCGCACCTGGGGCTCCGCACCGGACGGCCCCTGCGAGACGGCGGCCGACTCGGAGTGCCGCACCGGCCAGCCCTCGGGCCTGCGCGGGTTCGCGGGCGGCATGAGCGTGCCCGGTCTGGGCATCCCGCTCGGCGGCGTCGGCGCCGGCTCGTTCCACTACAACCTGTTCGGAACCTTCGGGCCATGGAGCATGGGCGGTTCACAGACCTCGGACTGGTGGGACATGCGCACACTCCCCCAGGCGGCCTTCCACATCCGTGAGCAGGTCGCGGGCGCCTCGGGCGGCCCGACCGTGAAGACCCTTACCACCCGGCACGACCACATCGCCCCGCAGCGGGACTTCGACGGGGTCCTCCCCCGGTGGAACCAACTGGCCCCCGGCGACGGCACCTACGCCGCGCTGTACCCGTTCGGCTGGACCACCTACAACGTGTTCAAGTCGAAGGTGTCCATGCGGTTCTGGTCGCCGATCGTGGCCGGCGAGGACGAACGCACCTCGATGCCGATGGCCTTCTTCGACGTGGAACTGGCGAACCCCACCACGAAGACGGTCGACCTCTCGGTGATGTTCACCTTCCCCAACGCCTCTCCGCATCCGTCGGGCACGACGCGCACCGGGCTCTACAGCCGGTTCGACACCGACGCCCGGTCGGGTGTCGCCGGCGTGACGCTGGGCTCGGACCACCCGACGAACACGCCCGACTCCTACAAGTCGGAGTGGACCATCGCCGCCCTGCCGGCCGCGGGCCAGAAACTGACGTACGCCACATCATGGAACGGCGCCGGTGACGGAACCGACATCTACAAGCCGTTCTCCTCCACGGGCAAGCTGCCGAACAGCGCCCTGGACGACTCGAACTCGGCAGGCGCCGTCGCCGTGACCGCGCAGCTGCGGCCGGGCCAGAAGACAACCGTCCGGTACGCCCTGTCCTGGGACTTCCCGCAGGTGTACTACGACGGCGCCCCCGAGGGCCGGGCCGTCTGGATGCGCCGCTACACCGAGTTCCTCGGCGCCACCTCGACGGCCACCAACGACTACGTCCCGAACTCGTACCCCTTCAAGCAGGCCTTCACCATCGCCAAGCGTGAACTGACACGGCACGACGACTCCCTCGCCGCTGTCGAGGCGTGGTGGAAACCGATCGCCGAAAACCCGAAGTACCCGGTGTGGCTGCGGAAAGCGGCCCTGAACGAGCTGTTCGGCATGGTCTTCAACGCCTCGTTCTGGGAGGCGGGCCTGGTCAGCAACACCATCACTCCCGCCCCCGGCGGACCACGCCTGGGCGCGGAGATCCCCGGTACGCACCTCTTCTACACGATCGACGCCGGAAGCGGCGGCGCACCGGCCAACGAGATGGACGTCGACAGCTTCGGGTACCTGCTGTACACGAAGCTGTTCCCCAACATCGAACTCGGGCGCCTGCGCGCCTGGCTGCAGCTGACCAAGCAGGACCGGTGGGGGCGGGTGCCCCAGCAGATCATGTTCGACACGGGTCCGTTCATCAACGCGACCGGAGCCAACCAGGGCGCCCCGTCGGCAACGTCCGAGCCCATCTTCGGGGCACCGCCCGCAGGCACCAACGACCTTGGCGCGCTCTTCGATCCCGCGGGCGGCGACGCCTTCCGGGACTGCTTCCACAAGCTCATCTACCGGGTGTACGCGCTGTACCAGGAGACCGGCGACAAGAGCCTGTTGACCTACGGCTACCCCCAGATGCTGCGGACGCTGAAGCACTCCCAGTTCTTCCGCCCGCCCGGCTCCCACCTCCCGGCGGACCCGCCGTCGAACAACCCGCCGAGCACCTACGACCAGCTCCTGGTCAACGGGCACGGCATCTACAACTGCCAGCTGTACCTCCTCTCGCTCCAGATCGTCTCGACGCTCACCCCCAAGGCCAGAGCCCTGGGAGTCCCCGAGGCCACGCCAGCGGTACAGAAAGAGATCGACACCGAACTCGCGGCGGCGAAGGAGGAGTTCGAGGAGATCTTCTGGAACCCCGAGACCGGGCGCTACCGCTACTGCGACGGCACCGGTGGCATCGACGGGCGGACCGGCGACATCTTCGGCGCCAAGAAGCCGGTGCTGCCGACGGACGCGGCCTTCCTGGACGCGTTCTACGCCCAGTGCGTCGCCTCCCAGCTCGGTCTGCCGAACCTGATCGACCTTCAGCGCGCCCGGAAGCACTGGCACAACACCCTGGACGCCTTCCTGGCGCCCAAGGACGCCAACGGCGTTCCCGTAGGCCCGCCCATCATCCTGGACGAGAACTTGAAGCCCTACCCGATGGATTACGCCCAGCCTGCCCCCGGCCGTTTCGTGCCGGAGATCGCCGACGTGTGGCCCGGCACGACCTGGATGGCGACCGCTGCCGCCGTGCACATCGGCCGCGCGACCGGCGACGGGAAGCTCATCGCCAAGGCCCTGAAGATGAGCGAAGCCGTGGCGAACCGGATCTACGACGACGGCGCCACGACCAAGGGACATGCCTTCGCCACACCGGAGTCCTGGTTCGTGGCCAACCCGAACATCTCCCGGTACGCGGCCTACGCCCGAGCCCGGTCCGTCTGGCAGCTCGTCGACGCACTCGACACCGTGCAGGGGGCTTCGAAGTGACCACACCGCCACCGCCCCAGTCGTCCATACGACCGGGCCAGGTCTGGTACGACACGGCCGGCCACCGCATCCAGGCCCACGGCGGCTCGATCACCTACATCGACGGAACGTTCTACTGGTACGGGGAGAACAAGGAGAAGACGAAGCCCGGCAGCGGAATCTGGCACTGGGGCATCCGCTGCTACTCCTCGACAGACCTCTACAACTGGGAGGACCGGGGGCTGATCATCCCGCCCGAGCCGGACGATCCGAACTCTCCCCTCCACCCGGTCCAGCAGGTGGACCGTCCGCACATCGTCTTCAACGCCGCGACCAAACAGTACGTGTGCTGGATCAAGATTATGGGTGAGGGGAACACACAGACCAGCACCGTCCTCGTCGCCGACGACTTCCTCGGCCCCTACCGCGTCGTCCGCACCGGGCTGCGCCCCCTCGGGATGAATGCCGGCGACTTCGACCTCGCCGTCCATCCCGACGACGGCAAGGCGTACTACTACTTCGAGCGCGTGCACAGCGAGCTGATCTGCGCCGACCTGACGGACGACTACACGGACGTCACCGGTTACTACTCGACCCACTTCCCGCAGCCGCACCCGCCGTACGTCCGCGAGGCACCGGCCCACTTCACACGCAACGGACTGCACTACCTGATCACTTCGGGCACCACCGGCTACGCCCCCAACCCGTCGGAGGTGGCGGTCGCGCAGACCTTCCACGGCCCGTGGACCGTGTTGGGAGACCCGCATCCCCAGGACACCTCTGGGACCTCGTACCGCTCCCAGATCAGCTCGGTGTTCAAGCATCCGCACAAGAAGGACCTCTACATCGCCCTGGCCGACAGGTGGCTGCCCCATCTGGCACCCGAGCTGGCCGAGCCGATCCAGGAAGAAATGCGCAGGCGCTACTCCGGAGACGCGAAAGAGGACGCCGCCGTGCTCCCCCAGGAGCTGATCGACCCCAACACCTCGATCGCGGACTACGTCTGGCTGCCCCTCCGCTTCGAAGGAGAGATGGCCTTCGTGGACTGGCACGACGAATGGCGGATCGAGGACTACGACTGACCGACCCGCGAACGGACGGCGCGCCCCCGTTGTCTTGGGGCGCACCGCCTGTCGGTTGGTCAAAGGCCGCCTCGCTCCGGTCAGTCGCCGAGGAACTTCTCGACGAGGGTCGCGAGGGCGATCGGGGTCTCCACCATCTGGTGGTGGCCGGCGTTGCCGACGACCGCGAGCTGTCCGTTCGGGTAATGCCGCATCCAGGTCTGGTTCATGGCGTCGGCGTTGGTCGCCGGGTCGTTCTCACCGACCACCACCAGCGCGGGCAGCGGAGCACCCGTGATCTCGGCGGAGAAATCGGTGGTATTGACGGAGTCGAGATAGCCGCGGAAGGCGTCCGGACCGACAGCCTTCATCGACTGCTCGGCCCAGGAAGCGACCCAGTGCGGGGACAGCTTGCCGCCTGTGGACGAATCGATGACCATGCGGCGGTTCTCGACCTTGTGCGCGGCCTCGGCAAGAAAGGGGTAAGCCTCCTGCGGGATGTTCAGACCGTTCGCGGGCGCGGGACTGAGCCCGACGAGCTTGCGCACCCGCTCGGGCGCCTTGAGTACGACCTGCTGGACCGGCATGCCGCCGAGCGAGTGCCCGATCAGGAGAACTCGCGCCAGCCGAGGCTGTCGGCGAGCAGGAGGACGTCCGAGGCGATCTCGTCGCAGGTGTAGGAGCCCTCTACGTCGATGGCGTCGCCGAAGCCTCGGGCGTCCATGAACGCGTAGCTGAAGCGGGTACCGTCCAGGTACGGCCACCAGGGGCTGAACGACTCGTGTCCGGCGAAGAGCGAGTGCAGCACGATCACCTTGTGGGCGCCGCTGCCGACGACGTGGGCGGGCGGAACGTAGGGTCTCGTCTCGGTCATGATCTCCACCTCCGGTGGATCGGTGTGCTCCGCGCATGTCCGGCAGGTGCGGGTGCGGATCTTTCCAGCATCTTCAAGATGGCGGAAGCTCAGTAGTAGCGGCCGCCGGTCGGGGTGGGCAGGGCGTCGAGTTCGGCGAGGTCCTCGGCGCTGAGCTGCACGTCGGCCGCGCCGGCGTTGTCCAGCAGGTACTTGGGGGTTTTGGTGCCGGGGATCGGGACGACGTACTCGCCCTGGGCCAGCACCCACGCCAGCGCCACCTGAGCGGGAGTGGCACCGATGCGGTCGGCGATCTCGCGGACCTTCTCGGCGAGGGCGAAGTTGATGCGCAGGGCGTCCTGTTGGAAGCGGGCCAAGCCGCGCCGGAAGTCGTCCTGCGGCAGGTCGTCGAAGGAAGCGAACCGGCCGGTGAGGAAGCCCTTGCCGAGCGGTGAGTACGGCACGAAGGCGATGCCCTGCTCCTCGCAGTAGGGCAGCACCTCGGTCATCCAGTCCCTGGTCCACAGGGACAGTTCGGACTGCACTGCCGTGACCGGATGCACGGACTGGGCCCGCTTGATCTGCTCGACGCTCACCTCGGACAGACCGACCGCGCGGGCCTTGCCCGCCTGAACCGCCTCCGCCAGCGCGCCCACGCTCTCCTCGATCGGCACACTCGGATCGACGCGGTGCAGGTAGTAGAGGTCCACGTGGTCCGTGCCCAGGCGCCCGAGGCTCTCGTCGATCGAACGGCGGATGTGCTCCGGACGGTTGTTCAGTCCGGGTACGGGTTTGCCCTGGGCGTTACGGGTGAGGGCGCCGACCTTGGTGGCCAGCACCGCTCGTTCCCGGTGGCCCTTGGCGAGAGCACGGCCGAGCAACTGCTCGTTGGTGAGGGGGCCGTACACGTCGGATGTGTCCAGCAGGGTCATCCCCAGGTCGAGGGCCTGGTGGATCACTGAGATCAGTTCGGCCTCGTCGCGCGGGGTGGCCTGGTCGTAGCCGAAGCTCATGCCCATGCAGCCCAGGCCGATGACGCCGACCTCGGGTCCGTCGGGGCCGAGTGTGGTGGTGCGCATGTGTTCCTTCCGGAGGTCGTCGGGCGGGCCGGGTCAGCGGTTGACCAGCCGCATGCCTGCCTCGTGGAGGCGGTCACCGGCGGCGGGGGCGAGGTTGTTCAGGCGGGCGAGCTGCTCGGCGGTCAGCACGACGGCGTCGGAGGCGGTGTTCTCCTCGACGCGGGAGACCCGCTTCGTGCCGGGGATCGGGGCGATGTCGTCGCCCTGGGCCAGCAGCCAGGCCAGGGCCACCTGCGCGGGAGTGGCGTCGACCTCGGCGGCGACGGCCTCGACCTCCTCGACGATGCGCAGGTTGCGCTTGAGGTTCTCCTCGGTGAAGCGGGGGTTGTTCGCCCGCCAGTCGTTCGCCTGGAAGTGCTCGGTGGCACGGATCTTGCCGGTGAGGAAGCCGTGGCCGAGCGGCGACCAGGGCACCAGGCCGATGCCCAGCTCCCGCAGCAGCGGCAGGATCTCCGCCTCCACGTCCCGCGTCCACAGCGAGTACTCCGACTGCAGGGCGGCGATCGGGTGCACGGCATGGGCGCGGCGGATCGACTCGGCCGCTGCCTCGGACAGGCCGATGTGGCGGATCTTGCCCTCGGTCACCAGGTCGGCAAGGGCTCCGACGGTCTCCTCGACGGGCGCGTTCGGGTCGACGCGGTGCTGGTAGTAGAGGTCGATGTGATCCGTGCCGAGCCGCTTGAGGGAACCCTCCAGCGCGGTGCGGAGGTTGGCCGGGGTGCCGTCGATGTGGCCCATGCCGCCGCTGGTGTGCGAGTACATGCCGAACTTCGTCGACAGGACGACCTGGTCGCGGCGGTCCTTGATGGCCCGTCCGACGAGTTCTTCGTTGACGAAGGGGCCGTAGGCCTCCGCGGTGTCGAGCAGGGTGACGCCGAGGTCGAGCGCCCGGTGGATGGCCCGGATGGACTCGGTGTCGTCCGGGGTCTCCCCCGGGCTGAGGTAGACGCCGGACATCGTCATGGTGCCCAGGCCGATGCGGGAGACGTCCAGGTCCCCCAGCTTGATGTGCTTCATGGCTCCAGTGCTCCGCAGATCGTTCGGAACGGATCTTCAGTTCACCCCCAGCGTGCTCGCTACGCTCGTCGGATGGCAGGTCGGGTTGGGCCGGGGAGCGGTGTTCAGTGGTGTGCCAGGGCACCCCACGGGCACCGCCCGTGGGCAGCACTCAGCGATCTTGGGGTCCTGAAATATCGGTGGGAGCTGGCGACACTGTGGGCGGGCGAGGGGCAGTGGTGGCACGAACCGCCCGACCACGCAGCGGACCGGTGACGGTGACGGTTTCGCCCGATGACCTCAGCGGTTCTCCCGTGGGTCGGGCTCGGGCGCCGGATGGGCAGCCTGCTCGCGGTCGATGGTCGCTGCCCAGGTGGCGAGGAGTTGGAGCGCGTCTTCGGAGGGCGAGCCGGGTTCGGGACTGTAGGAGATGAGGGTCAGGCCGGTGTCGGCGTCGATGGACATCGACTCGTAGGCCAGGGTGAGGTCGCCGACGACGGGGTGGTGGAACTCCTTGACGCCGTTGCGGTGCAGCTGCACGTTGTGTGCTGCCCAGCGGGTGCGGAAGAACTCGCTGCGCGTGGACAGCTCGCCGACCAGGTCGGTCAGTGCCTTGTCATAGGGGGCGCGACCGGCTTCCCAGCGCAGTACGGCGACGGTGTCGTTGGCGACGCCCTCCCAGTCGCCGAAGAACTCCTGCGCCCGCGGGTCGAGGAAGACGAACCTGGCGTTGTTGACGGACGGAGGCTGGTCCTGGAACAACGGGGAGAACAGGGCCCGCCCCAGGCGGTTGGCGGCCAGGGTGTCGAAGCGTCCGTTCCACACGAGGGCGGGGATGGCAAGGGCGTCCAGGACGCGCTGGACGGCGGGACGTACCTGTGCTCTGGCGGCCCGGCGCGGCCGGGCGGTGGCGTTCGCGGCGCGGACCAGGTCGAAGAGGTGGGTGCGTTCGGCTTCGGTGAACTTGAGCGCTCGCGCGATGTTGTCCAGGACGCTGTCGGAGACCCCGCGGGCGTTGCCGCGTTCCAGCCGCGTGTAGTAGTCGACGCTGACTCCGGCCAGGAGCGCGACCTCTTCGCGGCGCAGGCCCGGGACCCGCCGGGAGTCCTTGCCGTAGACGGGCAGCCCCGCTTGCTCGGGCGTGATCCTGGCCCTGCGAGAGGTCAGGAATTCACGGATCTCTTGGCGCCTGTCCATTCTTCGAGGTTAGGTCCCTTGCCAACGGGCTGGGGTGCCCTGTCAGTACCTGGATCAGCAGGCTCTCCCTCATCGACCGCTCTGCCTGTTGCATGGATGGAGCACCGCATGCGCGGACATCCGCCGCATGCATGACTTGGATCACCGCTGTCCGCGGGACGGCAGAACATCTGGAGAAGAGCGAGTTATGAGCAAAGGAACCGCCCTCATCGTCGGTGTCGGCCCCGGCCTCGGCCTGGCGCTCGCGGAGGCTTTCGCACGGGACGGTCATCCGGTCGCGCTCTTCGGCCGCGACGAGGACCGCCTCGGGAAGCAGGCGGCGGAGCTGACCGGCCAGGGCTTTGTGGCGGCCGCGTACCGGGCCGATGCGGGGGACCCCGAAGATCTGCGGACCGCGCTCGGCCGGGCGGTGGACGGCCTCGGCGCGCCGGAGGTCCTCGTCTACAACGCAGCCGTAATGCAGGCTGACACCCCCACGGGGCTGGACGCCGCAGCATGGGCGCAGGCTCTCGCGGTGAATGTCACCGGGGCCGTGGTCGCCACCCGGACGGTCCTTCCTCTCCTGCGGGACGGCCGGGGCAGTCTGCTCTTCACCGGCGGCGGTTTCGCCCTCCACCCCTCGCCCGAATACACCACGATGTCGGCGGGCAAGGCTGCTTTGCGCGCCTACGTCCATGCCCTCCACGCCGACCAGCACGGCTCGGGCGTGCACGTCTCCACCGTCACGGTTGCCGGCAACATCGGCGGCGAGGACCCGCGCTTCGCTCCCGACGTCCTGGCTGCGGCCTACCTCGACCTGCACCACCAGCCGAAGGACCAGTGGCAGGCCGAGCTCGTCTACGCCTGACGGCGCGCCTCAAGGCCGAGGCGTGGCACCGCTCCGGTCGGCACCTTCACTTGCTGGACCACGTACTCCACCACGGCGGGCCGGCAGCACGTGGCCCGTTTCCGGGTAGGAAGCGTCCCAGTTCGTCGTCGCCGCTGTGCCCGGATGCCGTGACGCCGGTCATTCCCCGCCGTCACTGTGGCACGCCCGATCAGGGGTGCCCTGTCACACCACGGCTGACCGCTCCCCGGAACACCGGGGCCTGCCTGTCATCGGCATACCGGGGCACCCTGGAGGACGTCGGGCCTGGGCACATGGGGCACCCGCCGGAGGGCGCTGACGCCTGGCAGGTCCCGCGTCACATGTCCAGCCCGTGACGACGCGCCGGGGAGACGAATGAGGAGAGGAAACAAGCGATGCAGCACATCAAGCGGCGGGACCTGGGGGGTTCCCGGATCCGGTCGGCGCGATGGGCATGTCCCGTGGCTACACCGACTCGGGCACCGGCCAGGCGGAGACCATCCGCTCCCTGCACCGGGTCCTGGAGGCGGCCATGACACATCGCGAGCCCAACGAAGCCGCCGCGGCGGCACATGAGCGGCTGTTCCCCGGTCACGCCTCCACCCTCGCCGTCACCGATCCGGAGCTGATCGAGCTCTTCGACAACTTCGCCTTCGACGAGGTACTGCGCCACACCGCCGATCTACCCGAGCGCACCCGGCTGATGACGCAGCTCGCCGCGATGATCGGCGTGGGCGCGGTGGCGGAGTACCGGATCATGCTCGGCGCCGCCCTCACCATCGGTGTCACGCCGGTGGAGGCGAAGGAGATCGTCTACCAGGCGGTGCCGTACGCCGGCATGGCCCGCGTCTTCGACTTCCTGCACGCCACCAACGAAACGCTCACCGACCGCGGTGTGCGCCTGCCGCTGGAAGGCCAGTCCGCGACCACCCCCGCCACCCGTATGGCGGAAGGTCTGGCGGTGCAGAAGCGGATCGTCGGCGACGCGACGGTGGACGCCCTGTACGCCAATGCTCCCGAGGACCAGCAGCACGTCCAGGAGCTGCTGAGCGCCAACTGTTTCGGCGACCACTACACGCGCGCGGGCCTGGACGTCCCCACCCGCGAGCTGCTCACCTTCGCCGTGCTGGCCGCGCTCGGCGGCGCGGACGCACAGGTACGCGGACACGTGGCGGCCAACCTGAACGTGGGCAACACGCGCGCCACTCTGATCGCCGTTCTCACCGGGCTGCTGCCGTTCATCGGCTATCCCCGCACCCTCAACGCCCTGAGCGCTGTCGACGCCGTCACCCCGTCCCCGGGCGCCACGGCCCCAAAGGAAGAAGCATGACCACACGCACTTGGCTCATCACGGGCGTCAACAGCGGCTTCGGACACGCCCTGACCACTCAGCTGCTGGAGCGTGGAGACCACGTCACCGGCACGGTCCGCTCCCTGGACAAGGTGACCGATCTGCGCAAGCGGTATCCAGACACCTTCCAGGTGAAGATCCTCGACGTCACCGACACCACCGCGGTCCGCGCCGTGGTGGACGAGGCGTTCGCTGCGGGTCGCGTCGACGTGGTCATCTCCAACGCCGGGTACGGGCTGTTCGGCGCCGCCGAGGAACTTACCGACGCGCAGGTGGACCACATCATCGCCACCAACCTCACCGGATCCATCACCCTGATCCGTGCGGCCCTCCCGCATCTGCGCGCGCAGGGCGGTGGACGCGTCATCCAGCTGTCCTCGTACGGCGGCCAGGTCGCCTTCCCCGGCAACTCCCTTTACCACGCGACCAAGTGGGGCATCGAAGGCTTCGTCGAGTCGGTGGCCCAGGAGGTCGCTCCGTTCGGCATCGGCATGACGATCGTCGAACCGGGTGGTGCCCGCACCGAGTTCCGTTACGGCAGCGCACGAGTCGCCGACCTCACCGAGGTGTACGACGCCACCCCCGCCCACGCCTTCAAGGCGATGCTCGACCCCGCGAACGGGCTGGCGCCCGGCGATCCGCAGCGTATGGCCGCGCGCATCATCGAATCCGTCGACGTCGAGCCCGCCCCCATGCGGATGATCCTCGGCTCGCAAGCCCTGGACTCCACCCTCGACGTGCTGCGCAGGAGGACCGCCGACTTCGAGTCGCAGCGGGAACTGGCGAAGTCCACGGACTACCCCGCCGGGGAATGGCCCACGCGACGCGGCAGGCGCCGGCAGGGCCAACTCGTCCGGGACTGCCGGACAGGAACCACCCATCCGTCATGTACCCGCACGGTACCGATTGGAGAACCATGCTCACCGTCAACGCATACGGAGCGACCTCCGCGACCGAGCCGCTCGTCCCCATGACGGTCGACCGTCGCGAAGTCGGCCCGCACGATGTCCTCATCGAGATCAAGTACACCGGCATCTGCCACTCCGACATCCACCATGCCCGCAGCGACTGGCGGGAGGAGACCTACCCTCTGGTTCCCGGCCACGAGATCGCCGGCGTCGTCAGTGAGGTCGGTTCCGACGTCACCAAGCACGCTGTCGGCGACCGGGTCGGCGTCGGCTGCATGGTCGACTCCTGCCGCGAATGCGTCAACTGCCGCAAGGGCCGGGAGCAATACTGTCTCAAGGGCAACACGCTCACCTACGGCTCCCTCGGCGAGGACGGTCGCCTCACCCAGGGCGGCTACGCCACCCACATCGTCGTCACCGAGGACTTCGTCCTCCGCATCCCCGACGACATCGGACTCGACGCTGCCGCGCCACTGCTGTGCGCGGGCATCACCACCTACGCACCGCTGCGCCGCTGGGGTGCGGGCCCCGGCAAGAAGGTGGCCGTCGTAGGCCTCGGCGGGCTGGGCCACATGGCCGTCAAACTCGCGCACGCGATGGGCGCCGAGGTCACTGTGCTCTCCCAGTCGCTGAAGAAGATGGACGACGGGCTGCGCCTGGGCGCCGACCACTACCACGCCACCAGCGACCCGGCCACCTTCGAGCAGCTCGCCGGTACCTTCGACGTCATCGTGAACACGGTCAGCGCCCGGATCGACCTCGACGCCTACCTGTCGCTGCTCGCCACGGACGGCATCATGGCCAACGTCGGCGCTCCCGCCGAACCCGTCTCGCTCAACGTCTTCGGCCTCCTCGGTGGACAGCGGGCCCTCGCCGGCTCCCTGATCGGAGGCATCCGCGAAACGCAGGAGATGCTCGACTTCTGCGCCGAGCACGGCATCGGTTCCGAGATCGAGATCATCCCGGCCGAGAAGATCAACGAGGCGTACGAGCGTGTTCTGGCCTCCGACGTGCGTTATCGGTTCGTCATCGACATCGCCACGCTGAGCTGAGCCCCTCTGGTGAGCCGAGTCGCCCGGGGCCGTCGTCGGCCTAGGACGACGTCACGCCCCTCCCGGGCGGCACCAACGCGTGGCGCACGTGAAGGAGAACACCGCCGCCGACCCACCATCCGGCCCCACCGCGGCCGGCACACAAGGAAGCACCCCCATGAGCAAGGTCATCTTCGTCACCGGTGCCGGGCGCGGCCTGGGCACCGACATCGCCCGGCAGGCCCTGGACGCCGGTCACCAGGTCGTGGCCACCGCCCGCAACACGCAGAAGGTCATCGACGCCCTCGGCGGGGAGCCGAATAACCTGCTTGCCACCTCCCTGGACATCACAAGCCCGGACGCCGCCCGCACCGCGGCCGAGGCCGCCACGGAGAAGTTCGGCCGTATCGACGTGCTGATCAACAACGCCGCCACGTTCCAGGCCGGCTACTTCGAAGAGATCTCCGACACTCAGATGCGGGCGCAGATCGAGACGAACCTGTTCGGCCCGATGAACGTCACCCGCGCCGTCCTGCCCGTCATGCGCTCCCGGCGCGCCGGTCACGTCGTCACCATCTCGTCGATCGCCGGCCTGGTCGGCCAGGAGTTCTGCGTCGCCTACGCCGCCTCCAAGTTCGGCGTCGAGGGCTGGATGGAGTCCCTGCACTTCGACCTGGAACCGTTCGGCATCCGCACCACGATCGTCGAGCCCGGGTTCTTCCGCACCGAACTGCTGGTGGACGCCTCCACCAGCTGGGCGGAACTGTCCCTCGACGACTACGCCGAGCGCACCGCCGAGACCAAGAAGATGTGGCAGTCCATGAACGGTCAGCAGGCCGGCGATCCCGCCAAGCTTGCCGACGCCCTGCTGAAAGTCATCGACCTGGATCAGCCGCCACTGCGGTTCGTCGCCGGCGACGACGCGATTCCCACCGCCGAAGGCAAGGGCAAGGAAATCACCGACCAGGCGAGCGCCTCCCGCGCCCTGGGCACCGGCCTCTCCCACGACGACGCCGCCTGACCACCCGGCCCCAACCACCCGAACGACTCAAGGAACACTCATGGAATTCGTCAAGCACCAGCCCACCGGCAAGGGCCCCGAGGACTGGTTCAACGGAGACGTCTGGTTCGACGTCATCCACGCAGGCCAGGAACCGTCCCGTATCCGCGCCAACATGGTCCGCTTCGCCCCCGGCGCCCGCACCGCCTGGCACCACCACGCCGTCGGCCAGACCCTCCACGTCGTGGCCGGCATGGCCCTGATCGGCACCCGTGACGGCACCGTCTACGAGGCCCACCCCGGCGAGACGGTGACCTGCCCGCCCGGCGAGGAGCACTGGCACGGCGCCACCGAAGAACACTTCATGCAGCACCTCGCCCTGTGGGACGGCACCGCCCCGGACGACGACAGGCCCGAAACCACCTGGCTGGAGCACGTCACCGACGAGCAGTACGCCGGACCGCGCACCCGCAGCCACTGACCCCGTACGCCAAGGAGAAGTGCCCATGCCCGAGAAGATGACCGCCCTGTTCGGCGGTGCCGGACCCGACTGGACACCACGTCAGGTCCCCGTACCCCAGCCGGGTCCCGGGCAGGTCGTGGTGCGCGCCCACGCAGTGGCGCTGAACAACGCGGACGCCTCGATGCTCGCCGACGCCGACCCCACCTCCGGCGGCACCGGCAAGGAGTACCAGGCCGGCTTCGAGTTCGCCGGTGAGGTCTCCGCCGTCGGGGACGGCGTCCAGACGCCTGCCGTCGGCAGCCGCGTGATGGGCACGACACCAGGCAGCTTCGCCCAGTACGTCCTGGCCGATCACCGCCACGTCCTGCCCGTCCCCGACGAACTCGGCTACGAGGAAGCGTGCGCGCTGCCCACCGGGCTGCTGACCGAACACGGCGCCCTCACCGTGGCCGGCTTCCAGGCCGGACAGTCGGTGCTCATCACCGGCGCCACCTCCAGCATCGGCCTGATCGGCGTGCAGATCTCTCGCGCCCTGAACGCGAGCCGGATCATCGCCACCACCCGGTCATCCGCCAAGCGGGAACTACTGGAGAAGACTGGAGCCGACACCGTCGTCACCACCGGCGAGCAGGATCTGCTCCAGGCGGTGCTGGAGGCCACCGGCGGCGAGGGCGTGGACGTGGCCCTGGACCACATCGGCGGTCAGACCTTCGCCGCCTGCCTGCCCGCCACCCGCACCGACGGGGCCGTGGTCAACATCGGCCGCCTGGACCAGCCTGCCTCCACCATCGACCTGGACGCCCTCGCCTACCGCCACCTGCGCGTCCAGGGAGTCTCGTTCGGCTTCACCCGTCCCGCCGAACTCGGCTCCGTCATCGCTACGGCCGGCCGGCAACTGCTGCCCGCGGTCACCGACGGACGGGTACGGCCCCTGATCGACACGACATTGTCGTTCGACACCGCCGCCCAGGCCGCCGAACGGCTCCGCTCCCACCAGGCCCAAGGAAAGATCGTCCTCACCGTCCCCTGACACACAGTGAGGACCCGCTGATCAGGCCAGCGTCGAGGTGTCGATGACGAAGCGGTAGCGCACGTCGGAGGCGAGGACGCGCTCGTACGCCTCGTTGATCTTCTCTGCCGGGATGACCTCGATCTCCGCACCGATGCCGTGCCCGGCGCAGAAGTCGAGCATCTCCTGGGTCTCGCGGATGCCGGCGATCAGCGAGTACGTGAACACACGGCGGTTGGCCGCAACGGCGAACGTCGGGAACGAGATCTCCGGCTCCGAGGAGGCGCCCAGGGTGACGAACGCACCGTCCAGGGCCAGCAGGTTCATGTAGGCGCCCCGGTCGAGGTTCCCGCTCACGGTGTTCAGGATGACGTCGAAGGTGCCGGCCAGCTTCTCGAACGTCTCCGGGTCGCTGGTGGCGTAGTAGGCGTCCGCGCCCAGGCGCAGGCCGTCGTCCATCTTCTTCAGCGACTGCGACAGGACGGTGACCTCGGCGCCCATCGAGTGCGCGAGTTTGACGCCCAGGTGGCCGAGGCCGCCCAGGCCGATCACGGCGACCTTCTTGCCGGGGCCCGCGCCTCAGTGCCGCAGCGGCGAGTACGTCGTGGCGCCCGCGCACAGCAGCGGGGCGGCCTCGTCCAGCCGGAGCCCCTCGGGGATCCGTACGACGAAGTCCTCGGTGACCACGACGTGGGTGGAGTAGCCGCCCTGGGTGCGCGTGCCGTCCTTGTCGACGGCGCCGTAGGTGAGGGTGTTGCCCTTGAGGCAGTACTGCTCCTCGCCCTTGAGGCAGTTCGCGCAGTCACGGCAGGAGTTGACCATGCAGCCGACGCCGACCCGGTCGCCGACGGCGTGCTTGGTGACCTCGGAGCCGACTTCGGTGACGATGCCGGCGAACTCGTGGCCGGGGACGACCGGGTAGGTCTGCGGGCCCCACTTGCCTCGGACGAAGTGGATGTCGGAGTGACAGATGCCGCAGTACTTGATCTCGATGAGGACGTCGTGCGGGCCGACGTCGCGGCGCTCGATGGTGGTCGGGGCGAGCGGTTCGGTCGCGGAGGTCGCGGCGTAGGCGTTGACGGTGAGCACGGTTTCTCCAAAGGGGCGGGGTGGTGCCGGGCAGCCGGGTGGCCGCCGAGTCCGTCCCCGTGGCGTTCCGAGCGCGGCCACGAGCTGGATCGTGGCGGTGCGCGGCTGCCGGGGACGGAGACGTTCACGAGCATCGAGCCTGCGCCTCCGGCTCGCCATGTGGCAGACCGCGTTGTAGCCCGGAGTGCTGTTCAGTGCCGTGACAGGGCACCCCACCCGCCTTCCGCCCAAGTCGTGTCGTGCCCACACTCGGAAGACATGGATCGTGAGCAGCACAGCAGCGGCACCGAGCTGGGGCGCTACCTACGCGCCCGACGGGCCCAGGTGACCCCCGAGGAGGTCGGCCTGCCACCCGGTACCGGCCCGCGTCGCACACCTGGACTGCGCCGCGAGGAGCTGGCCACCCTGGCCGGGATCAGCATCGACTACTTCACCCGGCTGGAGCGCGGCAAGGAGACCCACCCCAGCCCGTCCGTCGTCGACTCCCTCGCCCGCGCCCTCCGGCTGGAGGAGCCGGAACACGACCACCTGCGCAGCCTGGCCGCGAATGCCGCCCGTACCGCTCCGGAACCGCCCACCACGCCCAGCCGCTCCGTTCGGCCCGGAGTAAAGCTCCTGCTGGAGGCCATACGGCCCCAGCCCGCGCACGTGGTCAGCCGCACGGGCGACGTACTGGCCTGGAACCCGGGCGGACTGCGACTGCTCGCCGGGATGGAGGACTGGCCCGCGAGACAGCGCAACATCGCGCGCTACGTCTTTCTCCACCCCACCGCCCGCGACCTCTTCGACGACTGGGGCAACCAGGTCCGCGGCTGCGTAGCCCGCCTGCGGGCCCTGGCGGGCACCGACCCGGACGCCCCCGACCTCACCCGGCTCGCCGGTGAACTCCTGCTCAAGAGCCCGGAGTTCGCCCAACTGTGGGAACGCTACGACGTCCGCGGCCACTCCTATGGCCGCAAGACGTTCCACCACCCGGACGTCGGCGACCTCACCCTCGGCTACCAGTCCATGCAGTTGGAAGGCACACCCGGCCACCGGCTGGTCGCGTACCACGCCGAGCCCGGCAGCACCGAGTACGACGCAATGGTCCTGCTCGACCTGGCGGCGTCCGACTCGGCCCACGCGTCGAGGACCGGAGCGTCCCGCACCGGGTTCGCGGACTGACACGGCACTCATCCCGACCGGTGCGTCGCCCGCGCACGAACACCGGTCCGACCCCACCGAAGACCGAAAGGACGAACGGCATGCGTACCACCACCCTCGGTACCAAGGGACCCCAGGTCGGCGTCGTCGCCCTGGGCTGCATGGGCATGAGCTTCAGCTACGACCAGGCGACCCCGCGCGACGAGGCCGAGATGGTCTCGGTGATCCACCAGGCCCTCGACCTGGGGATGACCCTGCTGGACACCTCCGACGTGTACGGCCCCTACACGAACGAGCAGTTGGTCGGGCGAGCCCTGGCGGACGGCCACCGGGAGCGGGCGGTCCTGGCCACCAAGGTCGGCGTGCTGGCCAAGGACGGTGCTGTCACCGGTCTCGACGGCCGGCCGGAGCACATCCGTCGCTCGATCGACGAGAGCCTCGGGCGCCTGGGCACGGACCACGTGGACCTCTACTACCTGCACCGCGTCGATCCGAGTGTGCCGATCGAGGAGAGCGTGGGCGCGCTGGCGGAGGCGGTTCAGGCGGGCAAGGCCCGCGCGGTCGGTCTGTCCGAGGTGAGCGTCGAGCAGATCAAGCGGGCCCAGTCCGTGCATCCGGTCACGGCAGTGCAGTCCGAACTGTCCCTGTGGACCAGGGACTGGATGACCGAGGTGCTGCCCTACTGCGAGGAGCAGGGCATCGCCTTCGTGCCGTACTCACCGCTCGGCAAGGGCTTCCTCACCGGCCGGTTCGCTTCCTTCGACGACCTGCCGCAGGACGACTTCCGGCGCGGCTTGGCCCGCTTCCAACAGGACGCCCTGCGCATCAACTTCGCCCTCGCCGAGAAGGTCCGCGAGATCGCCGACCGCATCGGTGCCACTCCCGCTCAGGTGGCGCTGGCGTGGGTGCTGGCCCAGGGCGAGTACGTCGTCCCGATCCCCGGCACCAAAACCCCCAAGTACCTGCTGGACAACGCCGGCGCGGCCGAAGTCCAGCTCAGCGCCGAGGACCTCGCCGAACTCGACGCCCTGCCCACCCCGCAGGGCGGCCGCTACTACTGAGCCGGCATCGGCCGGACACGACAACAGAGCAGTCCCACAGATCAGTCAGAGGAAGTTGGTCATGGAGTACACGCGTCTGGGAACCTCGGGCCTGAAGGTCAGCCGTATCGCGCTCGGCTGCATGAGCTTCGGCGATCCCGCGAAACGGATGCCATGGGTGCTCGACGACACGGCGGCAGAGCCGATCTTCCGGCAGACCGTCGAACTCGGCATCACGTTCTGGGACACCGCCAACATCTACGGCATGGGCACCTCTGAGGAGATCGTCGGACGCGCGCTACGGAAGTACACCCAGCGCGACGACATCGTCCTCGCCACCAAGCTGTTCCAGCCGATGCATCAGGGGCCGGGCGGCTCGGGGCTCTCGCGCAAGGCCGTCATGGAGCAGATCGACGCATCGCTGCGACGCCTGGACACCGACTACGTCGACCTCTACCAGATCCACCGCTTCGACCCCGAGACACCCGTCGAGGAGACGATGGAAGCGCTGCACGACGTGGTCAAGGCGGGCAAGGCCCGCTACATCGGCGCCTCCTCGATGTGGGCGTGGCAGTTCGCCAAGATGCAGCACGCCGCGGAGACCAACGGCTGGACAAAGTTCGTGTCCATGCAGGACCACTACAGCGTGATCCACCGCGAGGAGGAGCGCGAGATGTACGGCCTGCTCGCCGACCAGGGCGTGGGCAGCATCCCCTGGAGCCCGCTCGCCGGAGGAAGGGTGACCCGCCCCTGGGGCGAGCAGGGCACGACACGCAGGTCGGAGGAGGACCGCCAGGTCGACATGAACGGCCGACCGCTCTTCCTCGACAGCGACAAGGCCATCGTCGACGCCGTACAGAAGATCGCGGAGGAGCGCGGGGTGTCCATGGCACAGATCGCGCTGGCCTGGGTGCTCACGAACCCCGTGGTCTCGTCCCCGATCGTGGGCGCCACCAAGCCCCACCACCTGGCCGACGCCGTCGCCGCGCTCGACATCCAACTCACCGGCGACGAGATCGACGCTCTTGAAGCACCGTACGTGCCGCGCCAGCCCATCTTCTTCTCCTGACCGGTCCGCACAAGCCGACGTACCGAACCGGTACGCGGACTCGACCGGCGTGCCGCAGAGAGAGAGTTCCCGCACTCCTGCGCAGCCCACGCCTCAAACCCGAAGACGTGGGACTCCGGGCATCGTCGGCGTGTTGGGGTGTCCTTCGACGCGGATGCCGTCTCGGACGGCATCCGCGTCCCGACCGGGCATAGCCCTGCAGGCTCCGCCTCGGCCAGGGCCGGGTGCGGCCGGCCACCGGTAATTCTTGCGCTCGACACCCCACACCGACCCGAGCAGGCAGGCGCGTCACCCGGAACTCAACCCACCCGAACCGGCCGGCGATCCGGGCCATGAGCTGGTCGAACATCGCCCGCCAACGGACAGGTTCTTACGTGAGGACCCGCGGCCACCGCCTCGTTCCTGCGGCCGGCACCGACCCCGCGGCTCTTCCTGCTGATGTCCCCGGCCGGCTCCGACCGCGCCCGGGCGTGCTGCGGTGCTCTCATCTCGTGGCCCGAGCCTCCCACGTGGTCGGCCCGCCTATAGCAGACAAGTGATCTGCCTGGGCGGCATGTCGGGTGCCCTGTCAGTGCCCTGATCAGCGCTCCCTGGCACAGCACGGCCTGCCGTGTGGTGAGCCCTTCGGGCAAGGTGGGTGACGAACGTGGAACTCCCGTGCGCTCGTGGTTGATGCGCTGTGTATGGCGGACCCTCCGCCGGTGGCGCACAAGGGTCGTGGGACCGGTACAGACACTCGACGGCGTACAGCCTTTGCCACCGCGGATTCCCGGAGCGCTGCAAAGGGGGAGGTCTTTCCCCGCTTCCCCGACAACAGTCGAATGACACGAGAACGGCCGGAAGGAGGAGCATGCCGCGAGACAGGACACCCCGGTTCGTGCTCGCTCTGGCCGCTCTCCTCGTAGGTCTGCAGTTCCTCGGTGTGATGGTGCCCGGCGGGTCTGGGCATGCCGCCTACGGCCCTGCCGCGGCGCCCCTGGAGCCGTCGACGGACGTGGTCGTCGCCGACGGCGAACGCACCGACGAGTTCGCCCCCTGCGGAGACGTCGGGCAGATCGCGGGCCTGAAGTCCTGGACCGCGGGCCGTGACCGTCGCCACGCCGTGGAACCCGACACGGATCGCGCCGCTGCCGGTGCCTGGCGGAACGAACGCGCTGCACTGCCTCCAGGTGGCCTCACGGCATCGCACCTCGCGTCGAGATCCCCAGCCACCGGCTCACTCGCATCACTCCAGTTGCTCCGCTGCTGAGTTCGGTCCACGGACCGAGCCTGCTCCCTGCCCCACCCACTCAGCCACACCACGCTCACCGGGTTCTTCGACGTGGGGCCGTCGCGCCCTGCGCGTTGCGCTCGCACTGGATGTATTCGGTGGTACGACGCCCGTTCCGTCGCAACGAGAGTGCCGCCGGGAAATCCACGCAATGGAAACAGGAAGAGTACTCAATGAGTAAGACCTCAAAGCCGCCCTCGCCGAAAATGGCTCGCGCGTGAACCCGAATTATAAAACGATCGCCCTGATCATTGTTGCTGCCCTGACTATGGCGACACTCATCTACTTCAACCTACAAAATGTGCGAGAGACGGGCAGTCAAGGAGTTTCCCTCGTGGGCGACGCCAGAACGTCCGAGGTCGGACAACGGTCGAGCGAGTCGGACCGGACAGCCCGGGTGGAGTCGTGACGATGCTACGTAAGCTGCTGTTCTGGAGCTTCGCGGTGGTTTTTCCGCTCCCACTGATTCTCACCTATGATTTCGTGGCCACGGAACCCGACCTCCTGAAGTTCTATGTGTTCCTCGGTCTGATCGCCTATACGTGGTGGCTGTTGTCCATTGTGCTTAGCGTGAGACCGGTCTGGCTGCACCGTTTCGTGGGACTTCCGGCCATCTACGGCCTGCATGGGGCACTCGGCATACTGGCCATCGCCGCGGCCTATATACACCGCGACAACTCCTACTCGCCGAGCCACCTGGCCCGCATTCTGGGAGATTGGGGGTTCTATGGGGCGCTCGCAGTGCTGTGCTACTCGATGTTCTTCATGAGCGGGTGGTTCGTCGACAGGTCGAGACTGCTGCTGAGGATCAAGGGACTCCTGGAGACCTTCCTCCGCCGCCGGCTCTCCGTGTGGATTCACCGACTCAACCTGGTGATCGTGGCGATGATCTGGCTGCACGCCCACCTGCTCGTGAGAGTGAACCAGTACTTCGCGTTCATGGTGCTTTTCGATCTGTACACAGTGGTGGCGTTCGGTATTTATGTCTGGAAGAAATGGATCGCGCCCGACACGTATCTGATGGGCAAAGTCACCAGCAATGACCCGCGCGGTGGGGCGACTCGCAGGGTGTCGGTGGGCCTCGACAGCAAAGCGGCGGCCCTGCAGCCGGGTGACTTCTTCTTCCTCAGCTTCGAGGGGTCTTCTTCTGTGAGCAGGGAATGGCACCCCTTCTCAGTGACGGACGACAACCAGAAGACCCTGGCCTTCACGATTCGGCAGCACGGAGACTTCACCCGCCGCCTCGACAATGTCGAAGTGGGAACCCGAGTCCGCCTGGAGGGCCCGTTTGGCCGCTTCGAATCGATCGTCCAGGGGCGGGACCGCGAAGCTCCTCTCGTGCTCGTCGGGATGGGCGCGGGCGTTGCGCCGCTGCTCAGCCTGGCAGCAGCTCACCACACCACGCGGAAGATTCACCTGCTGTGGGCCGTCCGTAGCCCGGAAGACGCCTATTACCGTGACGTGATCGAGGAGTACCGGGCGGCGTCCGGAAACCGTATGCAGGTCACCATCAGTGTCGGCCGGTTCCGCCGTGAAGATCTCGCCAGCACGCTGTC
This sequence comes from Streptomyces sp. NBC_01352, assembly GCF_036237295.1. NCBI lineage: Bacteria > Bacillati > Actinomycetota > Actinomycetes > Kitasatosporales > Streptomycetaceae > Streptomyces > Streptomyces sp. NBC_01352. Next base: position 10,126,309 of record NZ_CP108354.1, on the reverse strand, counting down.
TGCGGAGGCAGTTGCGAAGGGCGCGTTCTTCATTGTGGGTCCGAACCCCGCCGTGTTGGCGAACCAGCGTATGTTGCGGCGTATTGGAGTCTCTGCACGGCGAATACACCACGAACGCCTCACCATGTAGACGGTGCGACCACAGTTTCACATGGCCCCAGGACATCGACCATCGCCGACGAAATAGAGTTCACTGAGATGACAAGCACCACGCGCCGGAAATTTCTCGCACTGGCAACCGTCGCACTTGCAGGAGGCGGCACTGCAGGCTGTTCGATAGCAAGAGGGGCAGGCGAGGCACTTTCCGATTCAAATTCCTCGAAAACGCCCCCTCCGCTGGATAAGTCACGCACTTTGGTCGCCTATTTTTCGATGCCGGAAACCGATGACCCGAACAACATGACGGAGAACGAGCGGAACAGCACTCATGTCGTTAATGGCAAGGTTCTCGGTAACACCCAGCACGTCGCTCAAATCATCGGGGAGAGAACGGGAGCCGAGGTATTCCGCATAGAGACAGCGGAAGAGTTGCCCCTCGATCACAAAACACTGTCAGATCTCGCACTAAAACAGCAGGAAGACGACGAAAGGCCGAAACTCAAAGCCCTGACACCGAACCTTGAAGAATATGACACCGTATTCATCGGCTATCCGATCTGGTGGTACAGCCTGCCGATGCCGATGCACACCTTCCTTGAACAGCACAATTTCAGCAAAAAGAACATCATTCTCTTCACCACCCATGGCGGAAGCCGCCTGTCGGGAACTGTCGAAATCGTCACCGAAAAGCTTGCTGATTCCACTGTGATCAGCAATGCGTTCACGATCTCGCGAGACGATATGGACAATGCAGAGGCGGAGGTGAGCGATTGGCTCGACAGTCTCGGGATTTCATGACGCCCGCCAGTTGCGGTCCCGCGGTCCGGGCCGAGCCCGGCCAAAAGGGATCTTTGCCCGGTTTTTTGGGGGGCACTGGCACGGCGTGGAACAGCACGGCCTCCCACCCCGGCGAGCGCTCTGCTTGAGTTTTACTGACCGCCCGGCAGCATCGGCACCACAGGACGCGCCCCTCACCGGACGAGCCGGAACGTCGTCCGAATTCACGGACGTGGTGGGCCGATGCCTCCGGACGAAGTGCCCAGGTGCTCATTCCGACGCGGTCTGCTTCTTCGCCGCCGACTGTGACGCGGTGACGCGGTGACGCGGTGACGCACCGAGGGTGCTCCCAACCGACGAACATGAGGGATGTAACGCATGCATGAACAGGACAGCACGCCGAACGGCAACTCGACCGACCGCAGCCGTCGCGGCCGTCGCGGCTTCCTGATGGGTGCGGCCGGGCTGGCAGCCACCTCGGTGGTGGCCGCGCCGGCCACACTGGCACAGGCGCACACCGCATCGTCCGCGACCGGCGCCAAGGGCCCCGTCGGCCGTCGCAACCCGGTGACCGCAGCCATCACGCAGACTGGTCACCGCCGGCTCGGGTCCGGGCCCGCGTCCCTGAAGGTCTCCGGCATCGGCCTCGGCACCCAGACCATGCCGGGCAACCTCTACGGCCCCGTCACCAGCCGCAAGGACATGGTCGCCCTCGTTCGGACAGCCTTCGACCAGGGGGTGACGTTCTTCGACACGGCCGAGGCGTACGGGCCGTTCGAGTCGGAACGGATCCTCGGCGAAGCCCTCCGGACCGTCCGCGACGACGTGGTGATCGCGTCCAAGTTCGGCTGGAACATCGACCCGGACACCGGAGCGAACACTGGCCTGAACAGCCGTCCCGACCACATCCGGCAAGTCGTCGACGGCATCCTGAAGCGCCTGCGGACGGACCACATCGACCTGCTCTACCAGCACCGGGTGGATCCCACCGTCCCGATCGAGGACGTCGCGGACACAGTGAAGGACCTCATCGCCCAGGGCAAGGTGCTGCATTGGGGCCTGTCCGAGCCGGGCCTGGGGACCATCCGCCGGGCCCACGCGGTCCTGCCGCTCACCGCGATCCAGAACGAGTACTCCACACTGTGGCGCGGGCCCGAGGAGCAAGTCCTGCCGCTCTGCGAGGAACTCGGCATCGGCTTCGTGTGCTTCTCGCCCCTGGGCACGGGCTTCACGACCGGCACGATCAATCCGTACACCCGGTTCACGGAGGGAGACCGCCGGACCGCGACGCCCCGCAACAGCCGGGACAACATGGCCGCCAACATGCCACTGGTGCAGCTGCTCCAGGACTGGGCCGTACGCAAGGGCTCCACGCCCGCCCAGATCGACCTCGCCTGGCTGCTGGCCCAGAAGCCGTGGATCGTGCCGATACCCAGCACCACCAGGCTGTCCCACCTCCTGGAGAACATCGGCGCCGAAGAAGTCAGGTTCAGCCCCGACGAACTCCAGGAACTGAACGCCGCCGTCGCGAGCATCACCATCCACGGTGCCCGGCTCTCGCCGGCGGGCCTCGCGCTGACGGGCGTCGAAGCACCGCCCCGCTGACCGGCCACACAAAACGAACAGAGCACAGCGTCCTCCGTCCCCGGCCGAACTCCCGTACAACTACGGGGTGTTCCGGCCGGGGACGGGTGGTGTCTGCCGGAATTCGTGTCGTGTCGCACGGCAGGCGCCCTGGACGGCTGCTGAAAATCTCGGCTTCTGGCCCCGGTCCGGTGGAGTCGGCGCCGGTCTTGCAGGCATGCGGGGGAATGAGCCGGGGACACGGTCGGGCCGGATGTCCGGGAAACGTGCCGGGAGTTGATCCCGGTGGAGTGCGTTGGCGTTCCTCGCTGTGTACCGAGAGCACTGTTCCCGCCGGTGATGTTCGTCCAGCCCCCGCGAAGCTCTGGAGAACCACCGTCGCGGCCGGCATCGCGGGGGCCTCCTGGTCCGAGGAGGCCCCCGCGATGCCGGCCGGTGGTAGGGGCGGACCCGACGTGCCCGCCATGGTGTGCCGTCAGGACACCTGGAGCAGCAGGATCCGGTCGTCGCTGTCCTCCGGCGTGCCCTTGCCGTCCGTGTTGCTGGTGACCAGCCACAGCCTGTCGCCGCCCGCCGCGACCACCGTGCGCAGCCTGCCGTAGGAGCCCTCCAGCGCGGCTGACGGCTCGCCCGCGACCCTGGCGCCGTCCAGCGGGATGCGCCACAGGCGCTCGCCCCGCAGGCTCGCCATCCAGATGGCGCCCTCGGCGTAGGCGATGCCGCTGGGTGAGGCCTCGGCGGGAGTCCACTGCGCCACTGGATTGGTGAAGCCCGCCCGGTCGCTCGTGCCCTCGACCTCCGGCCAGCCGTAGTTGCGGCCGGGCCGGATCAGGTTCAGCTCGTCCCAGGTGTCCTGGCCGAACTCCGACGCCCACAACTGCCCGTCGTCGTCGAAGGCCAGTCCCTGCGGGTTGCGGTGGCCGGAGGAGTACACGAGCGAGTCGGGCTCGGGGTTGCCGGGGGCGGGCCGACCCTCGGGGGTCATGCGCAGGATCTTGCCGCCGAGCGAGTCCCGGTCCTGGGCGATCGGCTTGTCCCACGTCTCGCCGGTGCCGGCGTAGAGCATGCCGTCCGGGCCGAAGGTGATCCGACCGCCGTTGTGGTACGTCCCGGTGGGGATTCCCTCCAGCACCGTTTCCGGGCTGCCCAGTTGCTCGCCTTGTGGGCGCGAGGTGTCGTACCGCATGCGGACGATGCGGTTGTCCGAGGTGGTCGTGAGGTAGGCGTACACCAGGCGGTCGGAGGCGAAGTCCGGGGAGACGGCGAGCCCGAGCAGGCCGCCCTCTCCGGGCAGGTCCTGCGCTCCCTGCACGGTGCCGGCCTCGGTCTTCCGGCCGTTGTCCGCGTCGATGCGGGTGATCGTGCCGTCGTCGCGGGAGGAGACCAGCAGGTCGCCGTCCGGCAGCGGGGCCATGCCCCACGGGGTGTTCAGTTCCTGCGTCACGGTCCGTAGGACTCGTACGCGCGAGGAGCCCGAGCCCGCGTTGTCCGTTCCGGCGGACGACGCGGGCTCCTCCGCGCCGCCCGAACTCCCCGATGTGCAGCCCCCGAGCATCAGGACGGCGGCGGCGCAGGCCGCGGCCCAGGGCGTTTTCGGAGTGGGACGGGGCACGGCGGGGTTCCTCTCGATGGTGCGGATGGTGGCAGCGTTCAGGGGCGGTGGGACAGTGGGCGCCTGGCGACCACGGTTCGGCAGCGCCCCAAAGGGGCGCGGGGCTGTATCAATATGCGGCTCCGCCGCGTGAGCGCGACCAGCCACGACGATGCCGCAGACGAACGACGGGCCCTCACGCGTTTCCGGCGGAGCCCTTGGCGTCAGCTCTGCGCCCGGCCCACGGGCCACGCCTGCGCGGCCCGAAGAGCCGCGATCACACCGCCGTCGGCCAGGAGGTCGGACCCGGTGATGAAGCCGGCCTGCTGCCCGAGCAGGAAGGCCGCCGCCTCGGCGACGTCGTCGGGAGTGCCGATGCGTCCGGCGGCCGACGTCTCGATCATCTGGCGGTATCCCTCGGCGCCGGGGCCGGACATCTCGTCCTGGGCCAGGGGGGTGGAGATGATGCCGGGGCTGATGCAGTTGATGCGGGCGCCGTGCCTGCCCCACTCGACGGCGGCGGCCTGCACGCGCAGCGCGTTGCCCCGCTTGGACAGGGCGTAGGCGGCGCCGGAGTCGCCGACCTTCTCGGGGGCCAGGAAGGGCAGGGCGAGCAGCTCGGAGACGGGGGTGCTCGCCAGCGCGTGCTCGGTGTCGTACGGGTAGGCGCCCGCCATGTGGCCGGCCATGCTGGAGATGACGACACCGGCGCCGCCGGGCGCGATGACGCGGGCGAACTCGTCGAGGACCAGCGCGGTGCCGAGCAGGTCGACGTGCAGGACCTGCTCCGTGGTGCCCTGTACGGGCGAGACGCCGGCGCTGTGCACGACCTGAGTGACGGGGCCCAGCTCCGCGGCCGTGTCGGCGAGGGCGGCGACCGCGTCGGGCTGGGACACGTCGACGACGTGGGTCGACACGTCGTAGCCCGCGCCGCGAAGCTGCTCGGCGGCGACGCCCAGTGCCTTCTCGCTGTAGTCGGCGAGCAGCACGATGCGGCCGATGCCCACACGACGGGCGATCGCCAGGCCGATGCCGCCCGCGCCGATGATGACCGCTACGTCCTTGTCCATCGTCATGTCTCCTGTGATCGAAAAAGAAGGGGCTTGCCGAGGAAGTGATCTCCTCCGAGCATTCAGCCTGCTCCGCGGTGCCGCGATGTGGCAGACCGGGCTGTGCCCTGGAGCGGTGTTCAGTGACCTGCCAGGGCACCCTTCGGAACCATGGGCTCGTGGATGGGCCCGGTGCCTTGGGAGAGAGGCAGACCGGTGCCCTGGTGGGCATGGGCGATGATCTCCGCGGTGATGGAGACGGCCGTCTCCTCGGGGGTGCGGGCACCGAGGTCCAGGCCGATCGGTGAGTGGAGACGGGCCAGGTGCGTCTCCGTAACGCCCGCCTCCCGCAGCAGGCCCAGGCGGTGGTCGTGGGTACGCCGCGAGCCCATCGCGCCCACGTAACCCACGGGCAGGCTCAGGGCCAGGCGCAGGAGCGGTACGTCGAACTTGGCGTCATGGGTGAGCACGCATACGGCGGTACGGGCGTCCACCTCGGTGCCGGCCAGGTAACGGTGCGGCCAGTCGACGACCACCTCGTCGGCGCACGGGAAGCGACCGGGCGTCGCGAAGACGGGACGGGCGTCGCAGACAGTGACCCGGTAGCCGAGGAAGGCTCCGGCCTGGCTGAGGGCGGCGGCGAAGTCGACGGCGCCGAAGATCAGCATGCGGGGGCGGGGCGCGCGGGTGTGGACGAGGAGGGACAGCCGTTCGGGGCAGGTGTCGGCGTCCCCACCCACCTCGACCAGTCCGGTGCGTCCCGCCCGGAGCAGGGCGCGGGCCTGCGCCGCGACTGCCCTGTCCTCTCGCGCGCCGCCGAGGGTTCCGTCGTACGCGCTTCCGTCGCCGAGAACGCACAGGCTGCGGCCGAGGAGTTCGGCCGGCCCGTCCACCACCTGCGCCACGGCCGCGGGCCGACCCCGCCGTACCTCGTCGAGGGCGACGGCGAGGTGGAGCCGGTCGGCCGGCTCCACCCGCTGCACCAGCACGTCGATCTCGCCACCGCAGGTCAGACCCACGGCGAAGGCGTCGTCGTCGGAGTAGCCGAAACGGGCCCGTGCGGGGGCGCCGGAGTCGGCCAGGACCTCGCGGCACAGTTCGTAGACGGCTCCCTCCACGCAGCCTCCGGAGATGCTGCCGACCGCATTGCCGTCCGCGTTCACGGCGAGCGCGGTGCCGGGCGGCAGGGGTGCGCTGCCGCTGACCTGGACGACGGTGGCGAGGGCGAAGGGACGCGCCTCGCGGCACCAGTCGTACAGCGTGTCCGCGATGTTCAGCATGAGGGTCTCCGTGAGGGACGACGGATCGGGAGGGCCGCCACCACACGCCGTGGGGGACGATGGCCGCGGCGGCGGCCCTGGTGTCCGGCGGCTGTGCGTGGCAGCCACCGGACGGATCGGGGAGCACGACGGGGACCCGGCTCACCACTTGGCACTTCCGGCCGCCCGGGGGCTCGTGCCTGAGGTCTCGGCTCAGAGCAACGCCTCCGCTGTGATGGGCAGTTCGCGGATCCGTCGCCCGGTGGCGTGGAACACGGCGTTGGCCACGGCGGGTGCCACGCCGACCTGCACGATCTCGCCCAGGCCCTTGACGCCGATGGGGTCGGCTTCAGGGTCCTCGCCGTCGAGGTAGATCGCGCGCAGGTCGGGGATGTCGGCGTTGACCGGGAGGAGGTAGTCGGCCAGGTTGGCGTTCACTAGCCGGCCGTCGCGGTGGTCGGTCACCGTGTGCTCAAGCAGGGCAGCGCCAATGCCGCCGACCATCGCGCCGAGTGCCTGGCTGTCGGCGAGCTTGGGGCTGATGATCCGGCCCGCGTCGTACACGCCGAGCATCCGCCGCACGCGAACGAGCCCCAGCCGGGCGTCCACTGCGACCTCGGCGAACATCGCGCCGTAGGCGTACATGGAGAACCGCGCCGGTCCGGATGGCGGAGTGAAGGTACCGAGCGTCTCCAGGTGGCCGCGGTCGTTGCGGGTGACGAGGTGCCGGTAGGTCTCCCCCTGCGCCGGGTTGTCCTTCATGTGCAGCCGGCCGCCTCGTACGACGACATCGGCGGCGTCGGCACCGTACAACGGAGAGTCCTCGTCCTCCACGGCGATGCGGATCGCCTGCTGCCGCAGTCTGTCGCAGCCGTCCTGGACGGCGGAGCCGACGCTGGCCATGGTTCGCGAGCCGCCCTGTGCCGGGGCGGGCGGCATGACGGAGTCGCCGAGCCGGAAGGTCACGTTGCGCATGGTCAGGCCGAGTGCGTCCGCGGCGACCTGGGTCATGGAGGTGTACGTGCCGGGGCCCATGTCGCTGGCCGAGCTCTCGATCAGTGCGGTGCCGTTCGCGTCGAGCCGGACCGAGGCCTGGGCGGCGCTGCGTACGACGTCGTAGACGCCGGTGGCCACACCGGTGCCGATCAGCCAGTCGCCGTCGCGGGTGGAGCGGGGCTCAGGGTTGCGGCGGTTCCAGCCGAACTCGCGGACGCCGACGCGGTAGCAGTCGCGCAGGCGTCGGGTGGAGAACGGCAGCCCGGTGGACGGGTCCTCCTCCGGTTCGTTGCGCAGCCTCAGCTCAATGGGGTCGACGCCCAGTTCGTGGGCGAGTTCGTCCAGTGCCGACTCCATGGGGAAGGCGGCGGTGGAGTAGCCGGGGCCGCGCATCCAGGTGGCCGCGTTCACGTCGAGCGGCACCGAGCGGTGCGCCTGACGGACGTTGGGCGTCGTGTAGAGCATCTGCCCGATGCCCAGGACGGGCTCCATGTGCGTTTCGTAGCGGGAGGTCTCCGAGCGCAGTTCGTGGATCACGGCGGTCAAGTGTCCGCGGCGATCACTGCCCAGACGTACCGAGTACTCGTACGCGGGCCGGTAACCCGTGCCGAAGTACTGTTGCCTGCGGGTCAGGACGAGTTTGACCCGGCGGCCCGTCATACGGGCGGCGAGGGCCGCGAGGGTGACGTGCGGCCAGGTCCTCAGCGCGCTTCCGAACGCGCCGCCGACGAACGGCGAGATGACCCGCACCGACTCGCGCGGGATGTTGAAGGCGCCCGCGAGTTGGTTCTGGGTGCCGACCACGTACTGGGTCTTGTCCCACACCATGAGCTTGTCGCCGTCCCAGCGGGCGACGGTGGCATGGGGCTCCATGGCGTTGTGATGGTTGCGGGCCAGCCGGTAGGCCATCTCCAGCCGTACGGCGGCGGATCGCAACGCCTCGTCCGCGTCGCCGCGCGCGTAGGTCTCGGGGTCGCCGGCTGGCGGTGCCTCGGTCAGGTCGGTGGAGGGCTGCTCGGCGTCGTAGGTGACCTCGACCACGCTCGCGGCGTGCTGCGCGGACTCCAGCGTGGTGGCCACCACGACCGCGACCGGCTGACCGTGGAAGAGGATCCGGCCGTCCTGGAACGCGAGCAGCCGCTCGAACGGGGTGTCGAGGTTCGGCAGCTCGGGTGCGTTGAGGTGGCTGATCACCGTCAGTACGCCGGGCTGGGCGAGGGCGGCGCGGGTGTCGATACCGGTGATCCGTCCGAGGGCGACGGTGCTGTCGACGACGACCGCGTGCACGACGCCCTCGGGGTCGTGGTCGGCGGCGTACTTCGCCTGCCCGGTCACCTTCAGTCGTCCGTCCACGCGGGAGAGCGGTGCGCCGACGGCTGCCTGCGGCTGAGGGCTCACTTGGTACCTCCTATGATGCGCAGCTGGCGTTCGACGGTCCGCTGGAGCAACTCGACCTTGGACCGCTTGTGTGGGAGGGGACGGGCGCCATACTCGACGGCGGGCAGCTTCCACGGCACGCTGCCCACGCCACCGGCGGCCACCTTCGCCTCGCGGATCACGCCGCCGCGGATGCGTGGCGCGGCTGCCGCAGAGGTCGGCGCGGACTGGAACGACTGCGGGCACGCACCTTCAGGTAGCCGGACCTGAGTGGACGCGGAAGGGCCGGCATCTCCACGGCAGTGATCAACACGCCCCTTCGCAGGGCCTGTTCGACCGACCGCGGCTGTCTTCGCGATGATGGTGCGCCGTGCGGGCACCGGCGCGCGTCCCTCGGATGGATCAAACGGTAAGTCCGGCAGTTCGGTGGCCATACGCACCCTCTCGCTTCGGGGAATTCGGCGGGATCGGCGGCCACGCACAGGACGCCCCTCACGCGCCGGGGCTCCGTGACGAACGACAGATGGGGCGGGCCGCCGCCGCGCGCCGTGGGGGAACGGTTGGTCGCGGCAGCGGCCCTGGTGTCCGCCGGCGGTGCGTGGCCGCCGCCCGGACGGTTGCGGAGAGCACCCCGGGCGGCCGTCTCGCCACGAAACCGGCTGCCCGGGGTGCTCGTATCGCGGCCCGGCTCAGAGCATCGCCTCGGCCCTGATGGGCAGTTCGCGGATCCGGCGCCCGGTGGCGTGGAACACGGCGTTGGCGACGGCCGGTGCCACGCCGACCTGCACGACCTCTCCGAGGCCCTTGACGCCCAGGGGGTCGGCCTCGGTGTCCTCCCCTGCGAGGTAGATCGCCCGCAGGTCGGGGACGTCGGCGTTGACGGGCACGAGGTAGTCGGCGAGGTTGGCGTTCACGATCCGGCCGTCGCGGTGGTCGGTGACCGTGTGTTCAAGGAGAGCCGTGCCGATACCGCCCACCATGGCTCCGAGTGCCTGGCTGTCGGCGAGCTTCGGACTGATGATCCGGCCCGCGTCGTACACACCGAGCATCCGCCGCACGCGAACCAGACCCAGCCGGGCGTCCACGGCGACCTCGGCGAAGGTCGCCGCGTAGGCATGGGTGGAGAACCGTTCCACTTCCTCGCCCGGCGTGTAGGACCCGTTCGCTTCGAGGCGGGTGCGGTTGTTGCGGGCCAGGAGCTGACGGTAGGTCTCCCCGCGCGCCGGGTTGTCCTTCACGTGCAGCCGGCCGCCCCGTACGACGACATCATGCGGGTCGACGCCGTGCAGCGGCGATCCCTCGTCCGCGACGGCCAGCCTGATCGCCTGCTGCCGCAGCTTGTCGCAGCCGTCCTGAACGGCGGATCCGACACTGGCCATGGTCTTCGAACCGCCCTGCAGCGGCGCCGGCGGCATGAGGGAATCGCCGAGCCGGAAGGTCACGTTGCGCATGGTCAGGCCGAGGGCATCGGCGGCGACCTGGGTCATGGAGGTGTAGGTACCCGGCCCCATGTCGCTGGCCGCGGACTGCACCAGCGCCGTGCCGTCGGCGTCCAGGCGGACCGAGGCCTGGGCCGGGTCCCGCCGGGTGTGGTAGGCGCCGGCGGCCATGCCGGTGCCGATCAGCCAGTCACCGTCGCGGGTGGAGCGCGGCCTGGGGTTGCGGCGGTTCCAGCCGAACTCGCGGGCGCCGGTGGCGAGGCACTCGCGCAGCCGCCGGGTGGAGAACGGCAGCCCGTCGGACGGGTCGTCCTCCGGTTCGTTGCGCAGCCGCAGCTCGATCGGGTCGACGCCCACCTCGTACGCGAGTTCGTCCATCGCCGACTCGACGGCATAGGAGGCGGTGGCGTAGCCGGGGCCACGCATCCACGTCGGCGTGTTCACGTCCAACGGCACCGACCGGTGCGTCATACGGACGTTGGGCGTGTCGTAGAGCATCTGCCCGAGCGACAGGATGGGCTCGCCGTGCGTCTCGTAACGGGACGTCTCCGACCTCAGGTCGTGGATCATCCCGGTCACCCGTCCGCGCCGGTCACTGCCCACCCGTACCCGGTACTCGTACGTGGGCCGGTAGCCCACATGGAAGTAGAGCTGCTCGCGGGTCAGCGCGAGCTTCACCGGACGCCCCGTCTCGCGGGCGGCGACGGCCGCGATGGTGGTCTGCGGCCAGACCCTCGACGCGTTGCCGAACGCGCCGCCGACGAACGGCGAGATCACGCGCACCGAGTCCTGCGGGATGCCGAACACGGCGGCGAGTTCGTTCCGGGTGCCCTGCACCCACTGCGTCTTGTCCCAGACGGTGAGCCGGTCGCCGTCCCAGCGGGCGACGGTGGCGTGCGGCTCCATCGCGTTGTGGTGGTTGCGGGCGAGCCCGTAGGTCATGTCCATGCGTACGGCCGCGGAGTCCAGCGCCGCCGCCGCGTCGCCCCGGGCGTAGTTCTGGGGCGTGCCGCCGGCCGGGCTGCCGCTCATGTCGGTCGTGGGCTTCCGCAACTCGTACTCGACCTCCACCAGGTCCGCGGCGTGCTGCGCGACCTCCAGTGTCGTCGCTACGACCACGGCGACCGGCTGACCGTGGAAGAGGATCTGGTCGTCCTGGAAGGCACGCAGCCGCCTGCCGGGCGGGTTGTATCCCCCGGGGTTGTCGCGGTACTCCAGCGTGGGTGCGTTGAGATGGCTGATCACCGTCAGGACGCCGGGCTGGGCTTCGGCGGCGCGGGCGTCGATGCCGGTGATCCGACCCAGGGCGACGGTGCTGTCGACGACGACCGCGTGCACGACGCCGTCGGGGTCGAAGTCGGCGGCGTACTGTGCCTTGCCGGTGACCTTGAGCCGCCCGTCCACCCGGGAGAGCGGTGCGCCGACGGCTGCCTGCGGCTGCGGGCTCATTTGCTCTCTCCTACGATGCGCAGCTGGCGCTCGACTGTTCGCCGGAGCAACTCGACCTTGAATCGGTTGTGTTGGAGGGGCCGGGCCCCGTCTGACGCCTCCCCGGCCGCCTCGGCCCACAACGCGTCCGAGGGGCGCTCGCCGATGAGGCGGCGTTCGACGGCGGGCAGCTTCCAGGGCACGGTGCCGACGCCCCCGGCGGCCACCTTCGCCTCGCGGATCACGCCGCCGCGGATGTGCAGGGCGACGGCGGCCGAGGTGAGGGCGAACTCGTACGACTGCCGGTCCCGCACCTTCAGGTAGCCGGACCTGAGCGGGCGCGGAAGGGCCGGTATCTCGACGGCGGTGATCAACTCACCCCACTGGAGGGCCTGTTCGCGGTTCGGGGTGCTGCCGGGTTTGAGGAGGAAGTCGGCGAAGGGGACGGTGCGCTCGCTTCCGTCCGGGCCCAGCAGACGCACGCGCGCCTCCAGCGCGGCAAAGGCAACGGCGACATCGGAGGAATGCGTGGCCACGCAGTCGTCGGAGGTGCCGAGGATCGCGTGGGTGCGGTTGAAGCCTTCTCGCGCCGCGCAGCCCGAGCCGGGGTCGCGCTTGTTGCAGTCGGCGCTCACGTCCCGGAAGTACGTGCACCGGGTGCGCTGCATGATGTTGCCGCCGATGGTGGCCATGTTGCGCAGCTGGGCGGACGCGCTCAGCTCCAGCGCCTGCGAGATGACCGGGTAGGTGGTGCGCACCTTGGGGTGGGCGGCGGCGTCCGTCATCCGTACGAGAGCGCCGATGCGCAGGCCGCCTCGCTCGGTGACGCTAATGTCCCGCAGCGGCAGGTCGCTGATGTCGACCAAGGTGTCGGGGCGCTCGACGGTCTCACGCATCAGGTCGACCAGGGTGGTGCCGCCGGCTATGTAACGCCCGCCGCGACGCCCGGCGTTGAGTGCCTCACGGGTGTCGGAGGCCTTGGTGAAGGAGAAGGGGTACATGGGGGCCGGGCCTCATTTCCCGTGGGCGGCCTGGTCGACCGCCTTGACGATCTTGACGTAACAGCCGCATCGGCAGATGTTGCCGCTCATCCACTCCCGGATCTCCTCGGCGGAGCCCGTGTGGCCCTCCTCGATACAGCCGACGCCGGACATGATCTGACCGGGGGTGCAGAAGCCGCACTGGAAGGCGTCCTGCTCGACGAACGCCGCCTGCAGCGGGTGCAGCCGGTCGCCGTTGGCGAGTCCCTCGATCGTGGTGACCTCGGCACCCTCCAGACGCACCGCCAGCGTCAGACAGGAGTTGACCCGACGGCCGTCGACCAGAACCGTGCAGGCCCCGCAGGCACCGGCGTTGCAGCCCTTCTTGGAGCCGGTCAGCCCGAGGTGCTCACGCAGCAGGTCCAGCAGTGAGGTCCGGTTGTCGATCGTGACCGTGCGCCGCTCCCCGTTGACGGTCAACGAGAGTCGGCCGCTGGGCGGGGCCTCGGCGGCCGGCGACTCCTGGTCGGTCAGCGCCGATCCCGCGGCCAGGCCACCCGCCACGACCACACCACCGACGGCGGCTGTCGTCGCGATGAAGGTGCGCCGGGTGGGCACCGCCGCGGGTCCTTCGGTCAGTTCGGGGGGTGAGTCCGGGAGTTCGGTGGTCATACGCACTCTCTCGCTTTGTGGGGATGCGGCGGAGGATCGGCCGTCTCGGGCCGGTACGCCACGACCGTCCGGCGACGCTGTGCGGTATGCGCGCAGGCGCCCGTCCGTCGGCACCCGGCGGACGTGGGTCGTCGCCGGAAGCCCTCCGCGGAGGCCCGTTGTGGGGTGGGCCCTCGGCGTTCCGGCAGTGAGCCGAGATGCGGGACAGGCCGCGGTTACGGCTGTGATCTCGGCGCAGGGTCCAGCCTGTGCCGGGTGGCGGAGAGTCGCCAGGGAGTACTTTGCGTACGACTCCCGTGCCTACGTCCGGCAGTAGCAGTCAGTTCAAGCCAACGCCTGAGGCGGTGGCTTGCTTGATGTTCCGGGTTCGCCGGTTCGCCGGTTCGCTATTGCGCGGGCGACGTCGACGGCTTTGAGGCCTTCTCCTGCGCGGCCTTGTCGAGGAGGACCATCGCGTCGTACTCGGGGGTGTCGGGTTCGGCGTAGAAGACGACCAGGTGCTGACTGTTGGTGCCGTTCAGCGTCAAGCCCTGGTAGCCGAGGGCGAGTTCACCGACGACGGGGTGGTGGTACGTGTGGCGGCCGCTGGAGTTTCCCTTGACGTCATAGCGGTCCCACATGCGGGCGAACTCGGGGCTCTTGCTCAGGAGTTCGTCGACGATGAGTGCGAGGTCGGGGGCGTCCGGCTCGATGCCGGCCAGCCCGCGCAGCCATGCGACGACGCTGCGGACCGCGCCGTCCCAGTCGGCGAACAGGTTGCGGGCGGCGGGGTGGAGGAAGACGTAGCGCGCGAGGTTGCGCTGCTCCCCCTGCCAGTCCTCGATCCCGGCGAACAGGTGCAGTCCGCCGGGGTTGGCGGCGAGCAGTTCGAAGGTGCGGCCGACGACGTACGCGGGATTGGGCCGCAGGCTCTCCAGAATCAACTCGGTGCCCGGAGGTACGGACCGGCTCGGCACCGTCGTCGGCGCGGCCGCGTTCCCGTCGGCACTCGCGGCGAGCTCTCGCAGGTGCTTGTGCTCGGCCTTCCCCAGACGCAGCGCGCGTGCGAGGGAGTCGATCACGGACGGGCTGGGACGGGTCTCGGTCCCGCGCTCCAGACGTGCGTAGTAGTCGATGCTGATGCCGGCGAGCGTGGCCAGTTCCTCACGGCGCAGCCCCGGGGTGCGGCGCAATCCGGAGGAGGCCGGCAGGCCGACGTCGCCGGGCGTCACCCGGCTGCGGCGGGCTCGCAGGAAGCGTCCCAGTTCGGTGCCACCACTACCGCCACTGTGCTGCTCACGTGCCATGTCTTCCAGTGTGGCAGCCCCGTGACCAGTGTGCCGATGCACACGACGGCGAAGGGTGCCCTGTCACAGCACTGAACACGGCTGCCTGGCACAACCCGGCCTGCCATCCGGCGCGTGCGGGCGGCAAGCTGAGGGCACGCGGATGTTCCCAGGTCCGCGGCGTGCGGGCGTGGCCAGTGGCGAACGGGGTGACGACTCCCGAGGACCCGCGCGCCCGCTTGCCGATCGTGACGGCGCTGCTGATCGTGACCTCGGCAGCCGCCCACCTGCGGCGAGGACCACATCCGTATGTACGAAGGAGACCCGATGGCGACGGCATGGACGAACGACGAACTCGACAGGGTCGGGTCGGCGGAGGAACTGGTGATCGCGTCCGTGCGCCGAAACGGTGTGCTGAGCAAGCCGCGGACCATCTGGGTCGTCCGCGTGGGTGACGGGATCTACGTCCGTTCGGTGTACGGCCCCACCTCCGACTGGTTCCGCACCACGCGTTCGCGTCAGGAGGGTCACATCCGGGCAGGTGGCGTGGACAAGGACGTCTCTTTCCTCGACGCCGACCACGACATCAATGATCAGGTGGACGCCGCGTACCGCAGCAAGTACGGGCACTACGCGGCGGAGATCATCGAGGCCATCACGAGCCCCAAGGCGTCCATCACGACGATGCAGCTCGTGCCGCGCTGAGCCCGGCTTCTCAAACAAGCCCTGACCTGAGAACCGTCCCGCGCCCGGCGCCGGGCCTCCCGCCGCACTCGCACCACCACCTGTCCAGGAGATGAAACGTGCTCGGTCTCGAACTCGTCGTGGTCCTGTGCGCGACCGTGCTCGTGTGCCAGGTCGCGGGAGACCGGCTCCGTATCGCGCCGCCCGTCCTGCTGCTGGCCGCGGGGGCGCTGCTGGGATTCGTCCCGGCACTGCGCGAAGTGCACCTGCCGCCGGAGGCGATGCTGCTGCTGTTCCTCCCGGCGCTCCTGTACTGGGAGAGCCTGACCACCTCCCTGCGCGGGATCCGGCAGGACCTGCGCGGCATCATGCTGATGAGCACCGCGCTGGTCATCCTCACCGCCTGGGCCGTAGCAGCAGTCGCGCACGCCCTGGGGCTTCCCTGGGGACCGGCCTGGGTACTCGGTGCGGCCGTCGCACCCACCGACGCGACGACGGTCGGGGTCCTCGCCCGCATCCTGCCCCGCCGCAGCATCACCCTGCTGCGCGCCGAAAGCCTGATCAACGACGGCACGGCCCTGGTCGTCTACGGACTCGCCGTCGGCATCACCGTCGGCGAGGAGCACTTCAGCGTGCCGCACGTCGGATGGCTCTTCCTGCTGGCCTACGTCGGCGGAGCCGCGGCCGGAGCCGTGACCGCCTGGCTCGGCATCCAACTGCGCCGCCGCCTGGACGACCCCCTGCTGGGGAACGTGGTCTCGATCGGTACGCCCTTCACCGCGTTCCTCCTCGCCGAGGAGATCGAGGCCTCCGGCGTCCTGGCCGTCGTGGTGGCCGGGCTGATCATGAGCCAGGTCGGCCCGCGTCTGATCGGGGCGGCGACGCGGCGGCAGGGCCAGGCGTTCTGGTCGCTGTCCACGTTCCTGCTCAACGCCTCCCTGTTCGTCCTCGTCGGCCTGGAGGCACAGTCCGCCGTCCGCGAACTGACCAGCGACGACCTCACCCACGCCCTGATCACCGTCGGGGTCGTGTCCGTGGTGCTCGTCGCCGTGCGCTTCACCTTCCAGTTCGCCGCCGTGTACCTCATCCGCCTACTGGACCGCCGCCCACAGCAGCGGCTGCGCCGGATGAGCCACCGGGCCCGGGTGGTCGGCGGAGTCACCGGATTCCGGGGAGCGGTGTCACTGGCCGTGGCGCTGTCGGTACCGGAGACCCTCGACTCGGGCGCACCCTTCCCCGACCGCGATGTGATCGTCTTCGTCACCTCCGGGGTCATCATGCTGACCCTGGTGGTGCAGGGCCTGCTCCTGCCGCGCGTCGTCCGCTGGGCCCGACTGCCCCGCGACACCTCCGCCGAGGAGGAGCGTTCCCTCGCCGAGACGACCGCCGCCGAGGAAGCCCTCAAGGC
The DNA here is from genome assembly GCF_036237295.1 of Streptomyces sp. NBC_01352. Lineage (NCBI taxonomy): Bacteria > Bacillati > Actinomycetota > Actinomycetes > Kitasatosporales > Streptomycetaceae > Streptomyces > Streptomyces sp. NBC_01352. The sequence continues at coordinate 10,109,701 of NZ_CP108354.1, read as the reverse complement.
GCTGCCGGAGGTGGCCGCCGGTCTCGGCACCGCCCCTGAGGTCGCCGACTGGACGCGCCACGAGTACGAGACCCACCTGCGCGTCGTACGCGCCGACGACGATGCCGAGGACGCCGTGGTCCTGCGCCACAAGGAGGACTACACCGCGCTGAGCCTCGCCCTCCTCGACCGCAAACGCGCCACCGTCGTCAGACTCCGCGACGAGAACCACATCGACGACACCGTGCTGCGCCAGGTACAGGCCTACCTCGACATTGAGGAAGTACGCCTGTCCGGAGCCGAGTTGAGCGACTGACGCGCCCCCGACCTTTCCTGCCACACCCCACGCGCAACCACAGTTGCGCCCTTCAAGAAAAGTGCGATGCACTCCATGGAAACCTCCACAGCAGTCCCCACCGCAACCCTCCTGAACAAGCGGTTCAGACTCGCGGCGGCGATCGCCGCGACGGCGGCCGTTCTCGTCTCGACGCCGTCCGCGTCCGCATCCACGGCGACGGAGACATCCCCGAAGCCGGTCGTCACCGACGTGAAGACCCTCGCCACCTTCGACTTCACCGCCGGCGACTCCCCGGAGAACCTCACCGTCAACCCCGACAACTCACTGACCGTCTCCATGCTGGGCAGCGTGGCGGGCAAGCGTCCGGCACTGGTGCGCATCGACCCGTCCGGGCGCAGCCAGGTGATCGTCGCCGGGCAGCCGGGCGACACGTTCACCGGCAACACGCGCGACCGTGACGGCACCATCTACTACAACGTGGCCTCCTCCGACTCCGCCCGGGCCGGTATATGGAAGCTGCCCCCCGGCGGCACACCTCGCCGCATCGCCGCCCTGCCCACCGACGGACTCCCCAACGGCCTGGCCCTCGACCCGGCGGGGCGCACCCTGTACGCGGCAGACAGCAACAAGGCCACCGTATGGAGCGTCCCGGTCTCCGGTGGAACGGCGACCGCCTGGCTGACCGACCCCGCCCTCGCGGGAGACCCGTCCGTACCCCTCGGCGCGAACGGGCTCCGCTTCCACAAGGGCGCCGTCTGGGTTTCCAACCTCGCGAAGGGCACCCTGTTGCGGATCCCGGTCACCGCCACCGGCGCCCCCGGCCGGATCCACACCGTGACCAGCAGCCTCACCGGCGTTGACGACTTCAACTTCCTCAACGACCGCTCCGACGTGGTGTTCGCCGCGCAGAACGGCCTCAACCAGGTCGCGCTCGTCCACCCCGACGGGACCACCGAGACCGTCCTGACGTCCAAGGACGGCCTCGCTTCCCCCACCTCCACCGCTGTGCGCGGAAACCGGCTCTACGTCACCAACGCCGGTCTCGCCGAGCCCCACGACGCGAAGGTGCAGCGCGGAACGATCGACCCCGCCGCGCTGAATTGCGGCCGGACCTCCTGAACTGGCGAAGCCGGCACCCGCAGCACTACCTGCTGCGGGTGCCAGCAGCCAGATGCGAGCGGCGACGCAGGTCGCCCGGCGCCGATTCAGACGAGGCTTGCGCCTCCGTCGACACTCAGGAACGCGCCATGAACGAAGGCGGCGTCCTCGGAGGCGAGGTATGCGACGGCTTCGGCGATCTCGCGCGGCAGGCCGAAACTGTGCGACGCAGTGGCAGGCCGGCCGAAGCCGCTCAAGTGCGAGCCCTGGCTTGCCTCGGGCGGTTCGGACTTCAGCGCGTCAGCGGGGGCTGAGCGCGGCGAATGCCTGGTCCGCCAGGTCGACGAGGTCGGGACGGCCGTCGGAGGCGATCCAGTGGTCGAGAGCGATGTTGAGACAGTCCAGCGCGGTGGCCGCCTTCACGGAGATGGCCGGCGTCAGGGGCTGCGGGGAGTCGGTGCGCTCGACGAGGGCATTGGCCAGGGCAGGCCACCAGCCGCGCTGCTTCTCCAACTGCCGGGCGCACAGGGCGGGTGTGTCGAGGACGAGCCGGGTCATCGGCAGGGCCCGCACCGGGTCCTGACGGTAATACTCGACGGCGACGTCCAACCCCTGACGTAGCGCCGTCCAGTCGTCTTCGTCGGCCGGGCAGGCGCGTACGGCGTCGGCGACCTGCCTGCCGCGCGCGTCGAAGACGCTGAGAACTGCCTCTTCCTTGCTGCCGAAGTACCGGCGGAAGGTACTGCGGGACACCCCTGCAGCGGCAGCGGACGCTCCTACCGCAGTGCGAATGCGGCGAAGGCCTCGTCGAGCAGGGCATCGAGGTCGAGGCGGCCGTCAGAGGCGGTCCAGTGTTCGACGGCGACGTTCAAGCAGTCCACCGCGACGGCGGCACGCACCAACGGAACCAGGAGCGAGGGCCAAGAGGGGTCGGCGCGCTCGGCGAGGGCCTGGGCGATGGCGGGGCGCCAGCCGTTCTGCTTCTCCAGCGTGCGGGCGCCCAGCGCGGGCGTGCGCATGATCAGCTGGGACATCGCGAGTGCGCCGTCCGGGTCCCGGCGATGGACTTCGGTGACGGTGTCCAGCGCGCGCCGCAGTGCCGTCCAGTCACCCTCGTCGGCAGGCCGGGCGCGTAGAGCATCGGCGACCTGTTCGCCCTGGGCGTCGACGGCGCCGAGGACGGCGTCCTCCTTGCTGCCGAAATAGCGCAGGAAGGTACTGCGGGACACTCCCGCAGCCGCGGCCAGGTCATTGACGGTGACGTTGTCGAAGCCCTCACGGCGGAACAGGTCGAAGGCCACCTGGGCCAGCTCGAACCGGATGGCGGCCCGCGCGATGTCTCTCGTGTTCGTACGTACTGCTCCACTCACTTCTCGATCCTACCTCTCCCTTGACCTCGGCTCGCAACGATGAGCTACAGTTTCTACTCTGACACCGAGTGTCAGAGTGCAGCGATTGACGCAAGTATGGCGCTTCAGCTCAGCAAGGGAGAGAGTCATGAGGGGTCTGCAGGGCAAGAGGATCGTCATTGCCGGGGGCGCGACCGGCATCGGCGCGGCCACGGCCGAACGGCTCGCCGAGGAGGGGGCCTCGGTCGTCGTCGGCGACATCAATCTCGCTGGAGCCGAAGCCACTGCCAAGGGCATCACCGAGGCGGGTGGCACCGCGATCGCCGTTGAGTTCGACCTCGGTGACGAGGCCACGATTCAAGCGCTGGTCTACCGGACCGTCGCCGAGTTCGGCGGGGTCGACGGGCTCTTCAACGTCGGCGCCGACCTCTCGCCGGCCACTCTGGGCCGTGACGTCGACCTGATGGAGATGGACCCGGCCGTGTGGCGCCGCACCCACGACGTGAACCTGCTCGGCTACGCCCTGACCTGCCGGGCGGTCCTCCCGCACCTACTGGGCCAGGGCGGCGGCGTCATCGTCAACACCTCCTCCGGCGCGGCCTGGGGCGGCGAGCCCACGCGGCCCGCGTACGCCGCCTCCAAAGCCGGGGTCAATGCGCTGACCCGCCACATCGCCTCCCGCTGGGGCAAGGAGGGCATCCGCTGCAATGTCGTCGCCCCTGGCCTGGTCATGGGCGAGACCCAGCAGGCGCAGGACGACCAGCAGTTGCAGGCCATGGCGTTGGAGTACGCCCGCAGCCCGCGCCTCGGTGAGCCCGCCGACCTGGCCGGCGCCGTCGCCTTCCTCTTCTCCGACGACGCGGCCTGGATCAGCGGCCAGGCCTGGTCGATCGACGGCGGCATGAGCCTGCGCGGCTGAGGACGGGCGCAACTCACAGCACCCGCTCCTCGATTCGAGACCCCTGCACCACCCCTATTTGTCCACTGAACTGGAGACGTGACCCGTGACCAAGACCCTCGCACTCATCGGCAGCGGCAACATCGGCAACGCACTGGCCCGTCTCGCCGTCGGCGCCGGCCTGAACGTCGTGCTGAGCAACTCCCGCGGCCCCGAGACCCTCGCCGACCTCGTCGCCGAACTCGGCGAGCAGGCGCGCGCGGCCACACCCGCTGAGGCAGCGCAGGCCGGTGACCTGGTAGTGGCGACGGTCCCGCTGAGCAAGTACGAGGAGCTTCCGGCCGCCGCCCTGGCGGGCAAGACCGTCATCGACACCATGAACTACTACCCCGAGCGTGACGACCGGATCGCCGAGCTGGACGCGGGCGAGCAGACCTCCAGCGCCCTGGTGCAGCGGCACCTGGCCGACTCCCGGGTGGTCAAGGCGTTCAACAGCATCGACTTCGTGCGCCTGTTCACCGCAGCCCGGCCCGCCGGCTCCGACGACCGCAGTGCCCTGCCCATCTCCGGCGACGATACGGCCGCCAAAGCGCAGGTCGCCGAACTGTTGGACGCGCTGGGCTACGACGCCGTGGACATCGGCCCCCTCGCCGACAGCTGGCGCAGCGAGCCGGGCACCCCGGTCTACGTCCAGCCCTACCTGCCGGCACAGCCCGAAGGACTGACCCAGGAGGAGATGGGGCGCTGGTTCTTCGAAGCCCCGAGCGTCCCGGTGCCTGCCGACAAGGTGAAGGCACTGACCGACACCGCCGTCCGGCGCTCCGCGGCCGACGCCCGCCAGACCCTCAGCCGGGACTGAACCAGGAAGCGCGGAGCAGGGACTGCGGCGGGAGGCCGACATGCGACTGGGCATCAACATCGTGGGATTCGACGACCCCGCAGGTGACTTGAAGAGGCACGGTGGGCTGGGGCCTGAGTTGGCTGCGGTCGGAGCCGCCACCGAGGCAGCGGGGGTGGGCCGGCTGTCGGTGATGGACCACTACTTCCAGATGGACGTACTGGGCGGCGCCGAGAGCGCCATGCTGGAGTGCTACACCACGCTCGGCCACCTCGCCGCGCACACCTCCACCGTGCAACTCGGGGCGCTAGTCACTGGGGTGACGTACCGTCATCCCGGCCTGCTGGCCAAGATAGTCACCACGCTCGACCACCTCTCCGGCGGCCGCGCCACCCTCGGCGTCGGCGCGGCCTGGTACGAGCGCGAACATCTCGGCCTCGGCGTGCCCTTCCCGCCGACGGCCGAGCGGTTCGAACGGCTGGAGGAGACCCTGCGGATCTGCCTGCAGATGTGGGACCCGCAGGACAACGGGCCGTTCGAGGGCAGGCACTACCAGCTGGCCGAGACCAGGTGCGTGCCACCGCCGGTGAGTGCTCCGCACCCGGAGATCATGATCGGCGGAGGCGGCGAGAAGAAGACCCTGAGGCTGGTGGCCCAGTACGCGGACGCCTGCAACCTCACGGCCTTCACCCACGCCGAGGTCGCGCACAAGCTGGAGGTGCTGCGCCGCCACTGCGACGATCTGGGCCGGGACTACGGGCGGATCCGCAAGACGGCCATGTACTCCGGGGACGCGCTCCGTGACGGCGACCTCGACGGCTTCGCCAAGGCGATGACCGGCTACGCCGAGCTCGGCATCGAGACCGTGATCGCCTCCGTTCCGCTCGCCGGAGCCGCCCGCTGGATCCAGGAGCGCGCCGCACCCGCGGCACGACGGCTGGCCGAACTCGGCTGACCAGAGCCGTACCCGACCGGTCGAGGCCCACCCATGGTCATGGCGAACAAAGCAGCCCGAGCCTCGGCCCCGGCCCCGGTGGACAGCGCGCCTGGAAGCCTGCGGGCTCCGTGCCTGCCCGCCGCACGACTCGCAAGAGGGAGAGAAGTGTCTGATCACCAGCCCGGCAGGACACCGCCTGGGCGCTACCGAGTCGCTCAATGGGCGACCGGTCACACCGGGGCACACGCCCTGCGATGCGTCATCGAGCACCCGCGGTACGACCTGGTCGGCGTGTACGTATACGCCGACGCCAAGGTCGGCCGCGACGCCGGTGCACTGTGCGGCATGGAGCCGACCGGCGTCCGTGCCACCGGCAGCATCGACGACATTCTCGCCGCCAGTCCCGACTGTGTGTTGTACATGCCGGTGCTCGAGGCGGTCAGAATCGACGAGATCTGCCAACTCCTCGAGTCGGGCGCCAACGTCGTCACGAGCGTCACCGACTTCCATTACCCAACCGGTCTCGACCCCGATGTACGGCAGCGGATCCTGGCCGCGTGCGAGCGCGGCGGTACATCGCTCCACGCCACGGGCTCGAGCCCGGGCTGGATCACCGAGGTCTTCCCGCTCGCGGTGACCGCCCTCCAGCGCCGGCTCGATCGCCTGACGATCGAGGAGTTCGCCGACATGACGACGCGCAACTCACCGGAGCTGCTCTCCCAGATGTTCGGCCAAGACCCCGCGGCGATGGACCTCACGCGGGTGGCCGCCGGCCTGGGCGAAGATTTCGGCACCTCGCTGCGCCAACTCGCCGACGGTCTTTCGGTACCTCTCGACGAGGTCACCGCGACAGGAACGGTGGGCACGGCGGCGAAGCCGGTGAAGGTCGGCACCACGACCATCGAGGCCGGCACGGTCGCCGCTTGGCGGTTCGAGGTCACCGGCTGGCGGAACGGCAAGCCGTTCATGGTGGTCCGACCCACCTGGTACCTCACCCAGGATCTCGAACAGGACTGGAAAGGGCAGGTGCGCGACACCGGCTGGCACGTCGTCGTCGAGGGTGACGCGCCCCTCGACATCGACGTCCGTGTCACGTCCGAGAACTACGCCGCCGTCTCGCCCGGCTACAGCGCCCACATCGTCGTCAACGCCGTGCCTTTGGTCTGCGAGGCACCGCCCGGCATCAGGACCACCCTCGACCTGCCGCGGATGGTCGCGGATCTGGCCTGAATATCCTCGTGCCGATCAACCCCGCCACGTCGACAGCACAACTACGCCTGCACCGAGGCCAGTTCGACGACGGTGATGTCGGACGGAGCGCCCACGCGCACCGGCGGGCCCCAGGCTCCGGCACCGCGGCTCACGTACAGCTGGGTGTCGCCGTAGCGCTCCAGTCCGGCGACCGTGGGGTTGGCCAGTTCGGCGAGGACGTTGCCCGGCCAGAGTTGACCGCCGTGGGTGTGGCCGGAGAGCTGGAGATCGACGCCGTGACGTACGGCGTCGTCGATGACGACGGGTTGGTGGGCGAGGAGGACGGCCGTGCGGGAACGGTCGCGGTCGCCAAGTGCTCTGCCGAAGTCGGGGCCTTGGCCCTCCTCTTCACCGCGGACGTCGTTGACGCCCGCCAGGTCGAAGCCGGGCAGCTCGGTGCGGGCGTTCTCCAGCGGGCGCAGTCCCAGCTCCCGTACCTTCTCGATCCACGGCTCGGCACCGGAGATGTACTCATGGTTGCCCGTGACGAAGTACGCGCCGTGCCGTGCCCGGAGCCCGGCGAGTGGTTCGACGGCCGGAATGAGGTTCTCGACGCTGCCGTCCACCAGGTCGCCGACGACCGCGATCAGGTCGGGCTGGGTCGCGTTGATGGTGTCGACGACCTGCTGGGCGAAGCCACGGCCCAGGATGGGACCGACGTGGATGTCGCTGACGACGGCGATCCGGAACCCGTGCGCAGTGCGCGGCAGTTTGGCCAGCGGAACCGTGAGGCGCTTCACCTTGGGCCCGCGGAGGACACCGTACGTGCCGTAGCCGACGGTGCCGACGGCGACGGCCGCGGCGGCCCCGCCCACGACGCGGGAGACGAAGAGGCGGCGCGACGGGCCGGTGGGGGCGGTGCTGCCGGCCGACAGCGTCGGCTCCGATACGTGCGGAGGGTCCAGCACGGTGACGGGCGCGGTGCCTCGTGAGGCAGAGGCATCGGAATCGCCACGATGCGCCGTCGCGGTCAACGGCTCGTCGGCCGAAGCCAGTTCCTCGGCATCGGAGTCGGTCGCTTGCACTTCCGCCACTTCCGCGGACTGCGCCGTCGGGCGAATCCGCTGTCGCGCGTCTCCCCCGGCGCCCCGATGCGCGAGCCACCGCCGCAGCACAGGCCGCATGGCCTCACCAAGCAGCAACGCGAGCAGCAGGTACAGGAACAGCGCCAACCACAGATACCCGGGCCAGGCCAGGATCCGCTGCAGAAGGAAAGGCACACCGTCGCCCTCCGCTGTCATGGCCGCCATCGACAGCAGGGGCCCGGCCACGAAGACGATGCTTCCGGCTCGTCGGAGGAACGACCCCTTGGGTGTGGTGTCCCGTATGAGGCGGCGCCACACGTACCAGTGGAGTGCGCCGAACAACGCCAGGACGAAGACGGATACGACGATGACCACGACTCTGCGCAGCCCTTCCCTTGTGGTGTCCGGGGGGCGGATGCGTCCCCGGCTGCCTGTGACCGGACCTGTCACTTGACCAACGGCCGTCGGTCAGCTGGATGCTTCGGCCTTGATCTGCGCCAGAGCGTCGTTGAAACCCTTGGGGGTACCGCTGTTTCCGGCCACGCGGTCCAGGCGCACGCTGTCGATGTCCTTGCCGACGACGAGTCGTGGGACCGCGGCGGCGAAGCGCTTCTGCAGAGCGAGCGAGGTCTCGTCCGTTGCCCGGGGTGTGACCTTGACGGCGGTGATCCTGTCGTCTGCGAGGGTTACGGTCACTCCGATGCTCGAAGGCAGGTTCCCGTACCGGCCCTCGGCCTCGAACTCGCCGTCCTCGTAGGTCGAGGAACTCGGTTCAGCCGCGTTGTCCGAAGCGGACGGTGACCTCGCGTTGTCCGCGTCCGTCGAGGCGCATCCGGTGAGGGCCGCGGTGAGTGAGAACCCGATCACGGCTGTGATCTTCTTGCTCGGTGCTGTCATGTTCCTCCTTGCCATAGTGCTCTGTACGAGGTCCGGTGCGCCGCTCAGGTGAACAGCCCGCCGTCGAAGTTCCGCGAGATCTCCGCGTGGCCGCTGGCGTACATGCGCACGTGGGCGAAGTCGAAGGTCTGCGCGAGCCGGCGCGCCTCGGTGAAGAACAGCGCCGTCGCCAGTCCGTCGGCGAGAGCGGCGCTGTCGGCCACGACCCAGGTGGCGGCCACCTTCCTGGCCGGACGACCGGTGCGGGCGTCGAGCAGGTGGTGCAGCCCGTCACCCCAGGCGCGTGCGCTGACCCCGGACGCGCACAGCGCTCGTCCCCGCAGGTGCGCCACGCCGACCACGAGCTGCGGGTCGAACGGATGCTCCAGGCCGACCCGGATGGCGCGATCCCCCGCATGGCGCAGATCACCGCCGGCGTCGATGACGAACCGTGTGATTCCGGCATCCCGGAGGATCGCCGAGACGATGTCCACCAGGTAGCCCTTTCCCACCGCTCCCACGTCGATCACAACCGGGCGCTGGGTGACGAGCGTCCTGCCGTCCCGCACGATGTCCGCCGCCCAGATGGCCCGGCCGCGGGCGCGTTCCTGGGCCCGAACCGTCTGCGGAGCGGGCGTGAGGGAGTACGAGGCGTCGTATCCGAGGAGTTCGAGCTCACGGCCGACGAGTGGGTCGACGGCACCGCCGGTCGCGGTGGATAGGCGGTCGTAGAGGTCGAACAGGGCCAGTGAGTCCTCCGGGAACTCGAACCGGCCCCCGGCCGGGGCGGCCGCGATCCGGGACACGAGCGAGTCGGGGCGGAAGCGCGAATAGGTGGCGTCGAATCGCCGGATGCGGTCCAGGACCCGGCGGCGCAGACTGCCGCTCAGCGGCTCGTCGGTGTCGATCTGCCAGCCGGTGCCGAGGGCGTCGAAGGCGAAACGGCTGCCTCCGGCGTCCGGTCTGCCGGCTCCGGCTTCCGGTCCGACGGCGGTTGTCGGCCTGGAGCCCTCGCCCGGGTGTCGCGTGATGTGGTGGTGCACTGTTGCCGCTCCGTACGGTTCGGTGGGCGACTGCTGCCAGTGAGCAGGGCCTCGGCGTGCTGTCCGGGCGAGGTGCGCGACCGGGCAGCACGCCGAGGCAGCAAGCTGCTGTGGGGGCCGCTTCGGCCTGGCCCACGTGGGTGTCAGCCCAGCTGAGCGCCGCCGTTGACGGTCCGGTGGCTCTGGGCGAGGCCGAACGGGCCGTAGGGGTAGGGCGTCGGGCTCGGGTCACTGGCCTTGTCGAGGAGGGCCGTGGCGTCCGCGTCGAGGTGCAGGTCGGCGGCGCCGAGGTTGTCGGTCAGCTGCTTCATGTCACGGGCACCGATGATGACCGAGGTGACCCCTGTTCGGTCGGCGACCCAGCTGAGCGCCACCTGGGCGGGCGAGGCACCCGTCTCCTTGGCCACCTGGACGACCGCGTCGACCGCGTCCCAGGTCCGGTCGGCGTTGGCGTAGTTGGCCGAGGTGTACTGGTACAGCGGGTTGCCTCCGCCGGCCCGGGTGTCGGGCCCGGGCTGGACCCCGCGCGTGTACTTCCCTGTCAGGAAGCCGCTCGCCAGAGGTGACCAGGGCAGTACGCCGAGTCCGTTGTGCGCCGCTGCCGGCAGAACCTCCCACTCCACCTCGCGGACGGCGAGGTTGTACTGCTCCTGCAAGGTCACCGGGACCGGCCAGCCGTTCTCGCGGGCGGTGGAGACCGCGAGCTGGAGCTGCCAGCCGGTGAAGTTCGACAGGCCCGCATAGCGGATCTTGCCTGCCCGCACGGCGGAGTCGAAGAAGGACAGAGTTTCCTCGATCGGGGTCAGTGGGTCCCAGGCATGCACCTGGTACAGGTCGACGCTGTCCACGCCCAGTCGGCGAAGCGAACCGTCCAGCGCCCGGGAGAGATGGCGCCGGGACAGACCGATGTCGTTGACGTCGTCGGTGAACGGGAACCGGCCCTTGGTGGCGAGCACCACCCGGTCGGTGACGTCGCTCGGACGGCTCGCCAGCCACCGGCCGATGATCTCCTCGGTTACGCCGCGGTTGTAGAGGTCGGCGGTGTCCATGAGGTTTCCGCCCGCTTCCAGGAAGGCGTCCATCTGGACGAACGCCTCCTCCTGCGAGGTCTCGTCGCCGAAGGTCATCGTGCCGAGTGCAAGGTTCGACACGACCGTGCCGGTGTTGCCGAGTCGGCGGTATTCCATCGTGCGTTCTCCCTTGGGGGTTGGAGTGCAGTGGCTGCAAGGGGCAGGCCCGTGGCCGACCGTCAGTGGGCGACGACCGGGATCCCGACCTGCTGTGCGGCCTCGCCGTCGGCTTTGCTGCGGCCGCCGCCGTTGACGAGGACGAAGGCGATCAGCGCGGCCAGCGCCATGATGGCGGTGCCCCAGCCGAAGGCCACGGCGTAGCCGTGGACGGCGGCCTGCTGGGCGGCCGTCTCGGGGACGGAACCGGAAAACGCGCGTGCGGCGATCCAGCTGCTGGTGGCGCTGGCGGCGACCGTGTTCAGCAGCGCGGTACCGATCGAGCCGCCGACCTGCTGCGAGACGTTGACCATCGCGGAGGCGACACCCGCGTCCTGCGGCCGGACGCGGGAGGTGGCCAGACTCATGCCGGGCATCGAGGCCGTACCCATGCCCAGGCCGAGCAGGATCTCGGAGGGCAGGACGTGGGTGGCGAAGGAGCTGTCCACCTCGAGCTGTGTCAGGAGCGCCATGCCGATGGCGGCCAGCAGGAAGCCGGGCCCCATCAGGAAGCGGGCCGGGACACGGTTGACCAGGCGAGTGCCGATCTGGGTGGACCCGATGACCAGGCAGACGACCAGGGGCAGGAAGGCGATGCCGCACAGGACGGGCGAGTAGCCCTTGTTCAGCTGCAGGAAGTAGGTCAGGAACAGGAACTGGCCGAACATGCCGATCATGGCCAGACCGATGGAGAGGTAGGCGCCGCCACGGTTGCGGTCCGTGATCACGCGAAGCGGCAGGAGGGGTGCCTTGACCCGGGTCTCGACCAGGGCGAACGCGGCGAGCAGCACGACCGCGGCGACGAACATGCCGATGGTGAGGCCGGAGCCCCAGCCGTCCTGCTCCGCCCGGGCGAAGCCGTAGACCAGGGCGACGAGTCCGACGGTGGCCAGCAGGGTGCCCACGACGTCGAGCCGGTCGCGGTTGCGCTGGTCCCCGCGATCGCTGATGTAGACGGTGGCACCGGCCGCGGCCACGACGGCGAAGACGATGTTGACGTACATGCACCAGCGCCAGTTGATGTACTCGGTGAGCACACCGCCCAGGAGCAGGCCGACCGCACCGCCTGCCGCGGCGATGGCGCCGAAGATGCCGAACGCCTTGGCGCGCTCCTTGGCCTCGGTGAACGCCACGGTGAGCAGGGACAGCGCGGCGGGGGCGAGCAGGGCGCCGAACACGCCCTGGAGGGCGCGCGAGGCGAGGAGCATGCCGAGGTTGACGGCGGCGCCGCCGAGCGCGGAGGCCAGGGCGAAGCCGACCAGCCCGACGACAAAGGCCCGCTTGCGGCCCCACAGGTCACCGATGCGTCCGCCCAACAGCAGCAGACCACCGAAGGCGAGGCTGTAGGCGGTGATCACCCACTGCCGGTTGCCGTCGGAGATGTTCAGATCCGCCTGGGCGTGCGGCAGCGCGATGTTCACGACCGTCGCGTCCAGCACGACCATCAGCTGGGCGATCGCGATGACCGTCAGCGCCTTCCAGCGCCGGGGATCGACTGCCGGCGCACCGGCGGAAGTGTGACTTGCAGGCATGATGAATGGCTCGGTTTCTGTGACGGATGGAGCGAAGGGAAGCGCCGGACACCTCAGAGCGGGGACCACACTGTCGGCCGCGCGGGCAAGGCCCTCTTCCACACGCGTCCAGCGTGCGGGCCGGCGGCGAGATGTGGCAGGGCGGGCCGTGCCCTGGAGCCGCGTTCGGTGCTGTGGCAGGGCACCCCACGCGCCTTCCGCCCAGGTCGTGGCATCCCCACACTTTGAACACATGGATCGTGAGCAGCACAGCGGCGACACCCGAGGTACGGAGCTGGGGCGCTTCCTGCGTGCCTGCCGTGCCCGGCTGACGCCCGAAGAGGTCGGCCTGCCGGCCGGCGGCGGGCGTCGCCGTACTCCCGGACTGCGCCGGGAGGAGCTGGCCACCCTCGCCGGCATCAGCATCGACTACTACGCACGCCTGGAGCGCGGCACGGAGACCCGGCCCAGCCCGTCCGTGATCGACTCCCTCGCACGCGCGCTCAAGCTGGAAGAGGGCGAACGCGATCACCTGCGCGCTCTCGCGGCCCTCGCCGCCCGGTCGGCACCCGAGCCGCCATCGGCGCCCAACCGCACCGTGCGGCCCGGGGTCAAGCTTCTGCTGGAGAGCCTGCGCCCCTACCCCGCGCACGTGTTCAGCCGCACCGGCGACGTGCTGGCGTACAACCCGGGCGGGCTGCGGTTGCTCCCCGGCATGGACGACTGGCCGGCCAAGCAGCGCAACATCGCCCGCTACGTCTTCCTGCACCCCGACGCCCGAGGCCTGTTCGACGACTGGCACAACCAGGTCCGCACCTGCGTCAACGGACTGCGCGCCCTGGCCGGCATGGAGCCGGACGCACCCGACCTCACGCAACTGGTCGGCGAACTCCTGCTCAAGAGTCCCGAGTTCGCCCGCATGTGGGAGCGCTACGACGTCAAGGGCCACTCCTACGGGCGCAAGACCTTCCACCATCCCGAGGTCGGCGACCTGACCCTGGGCTACCAGACCATGCAACTGCAGGGCACTCCGGACCAGTGCATGGTCGTGTACTACGCCGAGGCCGGCACACCCGAACACGACGCGCTGACCCTGCTCGACCTGGCAGCCACCGAGTCCAAGCACGCCCCGAGACTCTCGCCCGACAGCCAAACCATCGAGAACGCGTGACGGAGGGAGCCGCCCACGTGCACCCCTGGGGCCGGCCGCTGTGCTTCGACAGCGACGAAGCCGTCGTCGACGCTGCCACAGCCGTCGACATCGTCCTCGTCGATGACGCGATCGGCTCCCTGGAAAAGCCGTACGTCACGCGCATGCTCACGCACTTCTGACACCCCGGAACCCGGCCCCCACACGGACCCTCATGCCTTCTCACGTCACGCCCAGAAGCACGCAACCGCCGTCGCGTCCACCGGTAGGGAACAGTTCGGAGCACGGACTGGACCGGCGCGCCGAACTGCGGGAATTCCTCCGATCCCGGCGAGCCCGGCTCAGACCCGAGGACGTGGGGTTGCCGTCATCCGGGCGACGCCGGGTGCCGGGCCTGCGCCGCGAGGAGCTCGCGCGGCTGGCAGGCGTGTCCTTCGCGTACTACACCCGCCTGGAACAGGGCCACGGGGCCACGATGTCAGCCGAGGTGCTGGACGCCGTCGCTCGCGCCCTGCGCCTGAGTGGAGACGAGCACGCCCATCTGTTCCGCCTGGCCCGGCCTGAACTTCATGGGAACCACCACGCCCTGCCCCAGAGGCAGAGGCTGCGGCCAGGGATCCAGCTACTGCTGGACGCGTTCGACGGGGCCCCCGCGTACGTCTGCGGGCGGCGCCTGGACATCCTGGGCTGGAACAGGCTCGCCGCCACCGTGTTCGGTGACTGGTCCCGGCTCCCGCCCCGGGAGCGCAACCTGGCCCGGCTGGTCTTCCTCTCCCCTGCGGCACGCGACCGTTTCGCCGACCTCGAAGCCAAGATGCTGGACATCGTCAGCGTCCTGCGCGTGGACGTGGGCACACGCCCAGAGGACAAGGAACTCGCCGCTTTGATCGGCGAGTTGACGGAGAAGAGCCACGACTTCCGACGACTGTGGGCCCGGCACGACGTGCGCCGCAGTGGCCACGGCGTCCAGCGACTACGGCACCCGGTGGTGGGCGAACTCACCTTCTCCTTCGAAGCCATGGGGTTACACGGCGACACAGACCAGACCCTCGTCGTCTATCACGCCGAACCCGGCTCGACGTCCCGGAAAGCCCTGTGGCTGCTGACGGGTCTGTCGGCCCTACGCACCGAGTCAGCCTCCTGACAGCAGGAGACACGAAGCCACGAAATCCGGCCGACGTCCCGACGGATCCAGACCGACTTGCCGAACAACAGGAGTCACCGTGCAACCGTCCCCCGCCCAGAGCGCCCGCAACGACGTCACCGCGGCCTTCCGCGCCTACCTGCAAGCAATGCTCGACGGCGACACCGATGCCCTGGACAACCTGCTCGCCGACGGCTGCACCCTCACCCACATCACCGGCTACGTGCAGCCCAAGAACGAGTGGCTGTCACAGATGCGTGCCGGCCAGTTCCTCTACCACCGGATCGAGGAGAAGAGCGTGGCTGTCGAGGTCGAGGGCAGCACAGCCCGCGTCTCCGGCCGCTTCGTCACCGATGCAACGGTGTACGGCACCCGCGCGAACTGGCGGCTGCACATGACCATGGACTACGTCCGCGAAGCGGACACGTGGTCCGTGATCCGCGCAGCCGCCACGACCTGGTGAGCCATGGCGTCGCCGGAAACCGGAGGCACCAGGCCCTTGGCTCACCGGTCCGGTGCCCCGCTCTCGCGCAGC
Source organism: Streptomyces sp. NBC_01352 (assembly GCF_036237295.1). Taxonomy (NCBI): domain Bacteria; kingdom Bacillati; phylum Actinomycetota; class Actinomycetes; order Kitasatosporales; family Streptomycetaceae; genus Streptomyces; species Streptomyces sp. NBC_01352. The sequence continues at coordinate 10,094,543 of NZ_CP108354.1, read as the reverse complement.
CGGGTGAGTTCCTCGTGACAGCGGTGTACGTTCTGGACCTTGATCTGCTCGTACCCCCGGACCATGCCGAGGAGTGAGGCGATTTTCGCGGCGGACGCCAGGGTGAGGGGGCTGAGCCGGGGAACTGGCCAGCAGGTTCGGCGGCGGCAGCCAGGCACAACGGGTCCGGCACGGAGTGGGTCGCACCGGGTGTGGGTCGTCTCCCGTTGGCCGACGGGGCTGTTCGCCTGCGGTTGACTCCGTCGCTGGAGCGCGCGGGGTGAGGACATCATCGGATCAGTCGTCCTGGTCGGACTCCGGCTCCTGGCGGTCGACGCCGGTGGTACGGAACCGGCTGCGGTAGCCGCCCGGCGAGACTCCGAGGTTGCGGCGGAAGATCCGTCTCATCGTCTCCGGGGAACCGAAGCCGGCACGCCGTGCGACGGACTCCTGGCTCTCGTCGCCGGTCACCAGGAGAAGCTTGGCCGCCTCCAGCCGGGTCTGTTCCACGTAGCGGGCCGGCGTCGTGCGCACCTCGTCACGGAACATCCGCGCCAGGTGGCGTTCGCTCACCGCGGCGCGGGCGGCCATGGCGGCAGTCGAGTGGTCCGCGGCCGGTTCGAGGACCACTGAGTCCAGGACCTGGCGCAGGCCCCGCGTGGTGGGAGCGCCCGCCTCGGCCCAGACGCTGAACTGGGCCTGGCCGCCCGGACGTTGCAGGAAGACGACCATCCACCGGGCGACCCTGCGGGCCACGTCGGTGCCGTAGTCGTTCTCGACGATGGCCAGGGCCATGTCGGTGCCCGCGCTGATGCCGGCACCGGTGACGAAGGGGCCGTCCTGGACGAAGAGGGCGTCCGGATCCACCTCGATGCGCGGGTACTCCCGGGCGAGCCGCGCGCAGTGCGCCCAGTGGGTCGTCGCTCGGCGTCCGTCCAGCATCCCGAGGGCTGCCAGCACGAACGCCCCGGTGCAGACGGAGGCGATCCGCGATGCCCGGGGCGCCAGCTCCTGGACCATCGCCAGTGCCTCGGGGACCGTGTCCGGGGTCAGCTCCTCCGGTATGTCGTGCGTGCCCGAGGTGAAGGTGAAGTCGGCGGGCACACCTCCCGGCACCAGGAGGGTGTCGATGGAGTCGGGCGCGTCGGTCACTGGAATGTCCGCGCTCAGCCGGGTGAACGCGGTCGTCCCGACCGGTTGCCCCGTGGGCGAGATCAGCAGCACCCGGTAGCTGGCCCCGAAGTCGTTGGCCCGGGCGAAGATCTCCAGCGGCGCCGCCACGTCCTGCAGCGTGACCTTGTCGTACAGGACGAACACCATCGTCCGTTCGGTGCCGCGATCCGTGGCCACGACCGTCCGGTTCATACTCCGACCTCCTCCAGGGGGCCGCGAGGCTTGCCCTCGTGTCCGAAAGCGTGGCTCGCGTGTCCGTTGCAGCCCTTGGCTCCTGCCCCGCCAGGCGGGAACGTGGGAGCCGAGCAGATCACCCGGCCGGGTATCCGGGGTCCGAGTTCCCGGAGATACCGGCTAAGAAATATTAACCGCACGAAGACCTGTTTAGTCCAGTGCCCATATTGACCTTGCAGCCTCCCGTGGCCTCATCGACAGGCCTGGGCGGCTTTTTCTGCGTTGACACCACAAAACCGCTACCGTCAATTCCGGACATCATTTATTCAGCCATCGTTAACTTGCATGAAACGCGGTAGCCGGAACCTATTGATGTCTCACCGCGCCATAGCCGACACAATCGGCACCGAAGGTACTTGCGGTCAATAGGCTCCCTGCCAGGGCGTATGCGGCAGCAGGAGCTGAAGAAGCACGGATATCCACGTCGAATCGAAGGACGAAACGCCGCATTCGGCGCCGACAGTCGCGCCTTGCGCGACGCTTTCACGCCAGGCCTTTCTCATTCTCTTCCGCCCCTCAGCGGGGTCAATTGTCGCCTGCCCATGTTCGGGCACAAATTCCGCCGGGCCGTCAGAACTCGGCGTCAGAGGAGTGTTTTAGCCATGCGCCAGCTAGATGCTTTGTCAATCAGTATCGGCGTACTCGGAGGAGTCGCCACGCTGATGACCGCGACAGTCCTGACCATTCCGGTCTGGGTCATCTTCATCGCCTGGGCCTCCTTCTTCATCCTCGGAGCCGGCACCGACGGCTTGGTGAGGTCGATTGCCTCGAACGTGACCGGCATCGTCATCGCGTCGCTGACACTGCTGGTCATCCACGCGCTGGGCGGTGGCACGACCATCGCAGCCGTCACCGTGGGTGTCGGCAGCGCCGCCATGGTGCAGGCGTCGAAGATTTCCCTGCTCTCGAAACTCCCGGCCATCGTGTGGGGATTCGCCTCCACGGTCGGCACCGTGGCCGCCACCGGCCACGACATCACCAGCACATCCATCAGCAACCCGGCGCTCGTCGCGGCCCTGGCCATGGTCCTGGGCGCGGCGTTCGGCATCGCCTCGGAGTACTGGGGAGCCGCGATGACCGCACGTCCGGCCGCTGAGCCGACCCCGGAAGGACAGTCATGAAGCTGCAGCACCACCTGGGGGGCCTGGAGAACCTCGGCCCCGTCACCTACGAACCCCGTGTCTTCGTCGAGGACTGGGAGCAGCGCATCTTCGGCATCCACGTGGCGATGATGGGCCTCAGCGCCCACCTCGGTGATGCCGTGCCCCAGTACCCGATCGAGGACGTGCCCACCGCCTTCTCCTCCGTCTGGACCTGGGCGGACCTGCGCAAGGGCGCCGAGGCGATGCACCCCTTCGCCTACTTCCAGTACCGCTACTACGAGAAGTGGCTCGGCGGCATCGGCGGGTTCTTCGTCTCCCAGGGCTACATCACCGCGGAGGAGCTGGAGGCGAAGGCCGCGGAGTATCTCCAGGCTCCGGGACTCGACCTGCCCGAGGGTGGGGACGAACGCATCGACGACCAGGTCATGCGCTACCTGCGTGAGGGCGACTCCCCTCGCCAGGGGCCGGCCGAGTCCCCGGCTTTCGCCGTCGGTGACCGGGTGACCGTCAAGGACGTGCCGCCCACCGAACACACCCGACTGCCGGGCAATCTGCGCGGCCGCACCGGCACCGTGGAGCGCGTCTTCGAAGGCGACTACGGCTACTTCTGCTCCACCGGCCCCGACGGCATCGGTGAGCCGATGCCCGTCTACGCCGTCCGCTTCGAACCGACCGACATCTGGGGAGAACTCGCCGAACCCGGTGCCGTGCTCTACGGCGAGCTCTACCAGACCTACCTCACCCATGCGACGGAGGAACAGCAGTGACCGTGCAGTTCGGCTACCCCGAGGACCGCGAAGCCCAGAGCGCCGCCCGCGTAAGGGCGTTGGAAGCCCTGCTCATCGAGAAGGGGGTGATCACCGACGCCACCGTCGACAAGGTACTCGGCTACTTCGAGGCCGACATGACGCCGCTCAACGGAGCCAAGATCGTCGCCCGTGCCTGGACCGACGCTGAGTTCGCGGAACGACTCGTCAAGGACACGCCGGCCGCCGTCGCGGAACTCGACCTCCCCGTCGGCATGGACGGTGCCGAAGGCGAACACCTGCAAGCAGTGGCCAACGCCCCCGGCGTGCACAACCTGGTCATCTGCACCCTGTGTTCCTGTTTCCCCTGGCCCGTGCTCGGCCTCCCGCCGTACTGGTACAAGGACCCGACCTTCCGCGCACGCGCCGCCCGGGAACCCCGTGTGGTGCTCAAGGAGACCGGCCTGGACCTGGATCCCTCCGTCGAACTCCGGGTGTGGGACAGCAGCGGCCACTCCCGCTGGTTCGTCATTCCGCAGCGGCCCGCCGGAACCGACGGCATGAGCGAGGAGGAACTCGCCGCCCTGGTCACCACCGAATCGATGATCGGCATCGCCGAGGTTCCTTCACCCGCCGCCTGAGCCGCACCCGGACACCAGAGAAGGGAAATCCCATGGAGGCCACCGCCACCACCGCGCCCACCTCGCCCTTGCACGAAGCCTGCGTCACCGACATGAACGCGCCCACCTTCGACGCCGACTGGCAGCGCCGGGCGTTCGGCGTCGCCGTCGCCCTGTCTGAGTTCGGCCACTACCCGTGGGACGCGTTCCAGCAGCGGCTCATCGAGGCCATCGGCACCTGGGAGGCCGCCTCGGCGACCGAGCAGGGCAGCTGGCAGTACTACGAGCACTGGCTCGCGGCGCTCGAACATGTACTGGTCGATCACGATCTGGTCGCCGAGGACGAGATGCGTGCCCTGCTCAGGGCGTAACCCGTTCCCACGCCCGCACACCAGGACGTCCGCTCCGTACCGTCCGCCAGGGCCGCACCCGTGAATCGCTCACGACCAGCGGGTGCGGCCCGCCCCCTCTCACTGCCGACGACGGCACCGCGCGGTGCCCCCTGCCAAGGATGTGTGTGTGACCACAACGACCATCACCGCCGGCCGATGGAGCCGCGCCGAACGGCTGCGCATCACGGGCATCGTCGGCGTCATCGCCGCCCTGCACGTCATCGGATGGAGCCTGTACCTCTTCTACGCCCGCGGCCCGGCCGGCGCCGGGGCCTTCGCCGGCGCCGGAACCCTCGCCTACACACTCGGCATGCGGCACGCCTTCGACGCCGACCACATCGCCGCCATCGACGACACCACCAGACTGATGATGCAACGCGGACGCAGACCCGTCGGCGTGGGCTTCTTCTTCGCCATGGGCCACTCCACCGTGGTCCTCGCCCTCGCCCTCGTCGTCGCGCTCGCCGCGGGCGCCGCCGGCTCGGGCATCGGCACCTTCCGTCATGTCGGCGGCCTGGTCTCGCAGATCGTCGCCATGCTGTTCCTGCTGCTCGTCGCCGTGCTCAACCTCATGGTGCTGACCGGCATCGTTGCCCTGTGGCGGCGTATGACGCAGGGCCGGCTCGACCCGAACGAGCTCGAGCAGCAGCTGCTCAACCGAGGCCTGATGAACCGAATCCTCGGCCACCGCGCCCGCGGGCTGATCCGTTCGTCATGGCACATGTACCCGGTCGGCATCCTCTTCGGCCTCGGCCTGGAAACCGCCAGCGAGATCACCCTGCTCTCCTTGTCGGCCAGCGCCGCCACCCACGGGTCCGGCCTGCCCACCCTCGCAGTGCTCTCCCTCCCGTTGCTCTTCGCCGCGGGAATGAGCGCCTTCGACACCGCCGACAGCATGCTGATGACCCGCCTGTACACGTGGGCCTACCGCAGCCCCGCCCGCAGGCTCTACTACAACATCGCCACCACCGGCATGACCGTGGCCGTGGCCGCGTTCATCGCAAGCGTCTACATCGCGGGATTCGTCACCGACGCCACCGGAGCCAGGGGGCTCCTCAGCACCTACGCCTCCCTCGCCGACCACTTCGAACTGCTGGGCTACATCGTGGTCGCCATCTTCACGGTCTCCTGGCTCATCGCCGCCGCCATCTGGCACTACCGCGGACTCGCCGAGAAGTACGGCAACCGGCGAGATGCCGCCGAAGAGATACCCCACCGGTCCTGACTGTCCGGGGCAGCGTCATGTGTGCGGCACACCGCTTCCGCTCCCCCGCCCCGAAGCCCGCGCGGTCCCGCCCGGGTCCCTCCGCCGGGGCGCCGACGTCCGGGTCGGCGAGCGCGGCGACGACCGGCCGAATGCGCTCGGCGAGTCCCCGGGGACCGTACAGGACAGGGTGGACGGGTGCGGGCCTGTGACGGCGTCACAGCGGCCGCGTCCCGGGCCGTCATAGGCTCCGGGTCGAAGGGGGCGGTCGGGTCGTGCCGCAGCCGGCGGGCGTAGTCCGCCACGGCGGCCCAGGGCGTCGGCGAGCGCGTCACGATGCGTCCCCCAACGGGGGATCGGGAACAGCAGGATCAGCACGGCCTACGCCACGCCTCCTGGCGCGATGACCCCGGCGTGCTCCAGGGCTCGCCCGACGCTCGTGCAGGGTGATGGCCACCAGCATGCTGCCGACCGTCGTCGCTGCGACGATCCCAGTGGTCGGATTCGAGCGCCCACGCCATCCCCGCGGAGTAGGCGCCGAGTGCGGCGTACGCAATGGAACACCAGCCACAGCGCCGACCCGATGACGAGCGCGGCCAACTCACGGTGTGAGCCCAGTCGGAACGCCCTGCCCGAGCTAGGTGCATCGAAGTGATGCGCCGTCACTTCCCAATCCTCGTCACAACAGGTGTGACCAGGATCGGTAGTTGGCACTAGGCCACGTTCGGGACCTGCGCTGATGCCAATTAGCTCCAGCACCTTGAGGCGCGGAATCAGAGAGATAGTTGGCACTTTGGTACAGCGCAGGTCACAGGGTGTTTCGCCAGGAGCACGGGGCCAACTTGCCAAGAGCGGAGGAGCTTCACACGTAGCTGCAGGCGTCTGCTCGTGCCTCACAGGGTCCCGGTGAGAGGGGCAAAGCATTTCCTGCGTTGCGTGTTCGCGTTTCCACGCGGGGTGTGCGTGCCTCTATCCGACCTCGTGTGGCGAGGCTCAGCATGAGCAGCGGCAGCGCAGGGGGTGCGGCGGGGCTCAAGCCCCTCTACGCGTCGAGTTCCCTCAACGCCAGCCGCCGCCGGACCGGCAGACGCCATGCCTGAGCCGGCTCGCCCTCTCGCCTTCCGTAATCAATAGTGCGTATGGCTTTCCGAAACCAGCGTCTTGTGTTGCCTCCCTGGCATAAGCTCCACCATGTTGACACCACGTCGAGCAGGCACAATGCGGCACAGCGGCGGGGGGAGATGGCCCCTCACGACTGGTAGGTGCCACAGCAGGGCGCCTCCTACGCACAGGGCGCGTCGACACCGCGCGGAGTGAGCGCTTCTACGGGTTCGTGCGCACCTCCTGCGCGGGGCCCGATCAGCAAATCCGGCGGACCAGGCCAGCATGATCCGAAGACCGTTCAGGCGCTCTCACGGCACGCCCGCTTCACCGAAACATGGGATACCTATGCGCGCCCACCGAGGGCGACAGAAGGCCTGCGCGTAACCGCGTTCGGCGATGCCTTCCGTTCAATGCGGCAGAGCAGGGGTTGAGTTGCAGCACGTTCGCCAGTGTGCCGGAGAGAACCCGGATTACCGCCTCGACGCCGCTATGCGCGAGCTGTTCGGCAAACGGCCCTGGCTGACGGTCTTCCGCTTCCCGACCTACACCCCCGACCTCAATCCGGCCGGGGGTGGTCTGGGCGCACCTGACGAAGAGCCTGCGCCCAGACCACCGGGCTGATTAGGCCGTGAGGCCGGCGCGCTTTCACATGCGCTGGCTTTCCGCTTTCGAGTGGTTCAGGGTCACAGCCATTCCTGGTTGGCCGGTCGCACTTTGTCCAGTGCCTCGCGGATCTTCTGGCCGATTGTGATGAGGCGTGATTCCGGGAGGCGGCTGGTGGGCCCGGCGACGGCGATCGCGGCGCGTGGGGTGACCGCGACGGCGACGCACGAGATGCCTGCCTGCTGGCTGTCCAGGTCGAGGGCGAAGCCGTGATGCTTGGCGTCGGCAATTTCCTGTGCGTGGCGTTCCCACCTGCCCGGGTCGTCGGCGCGGACCAGGTGGGCGAGGTCGGCGTCGGCTGCGAGCAGGGCGTGGCCGAGCGCCTCGCCGATCAGTGGCTTTCGCTCGCCGGGCCGGACGGCGAGGTGCAGGGGCTGGTCCGATTGCACGGCGTCCACGCACAGGTAGTCGGTGCCGGTGGCGAACGCGAGGAAGGTGGACTCGCCCGATGCCTGGCTCACGTTCTTGAGCACGGGCCGGATGCGGGCGCGCAGGGCGTGTTCTGCCTCGGCGTCCAGGCGCAGCAGGCGGTTGAGCTTGCCGGTCAGCCGGTAGGCGGCGCCCTTCTTGTCCTGGGTGATGTAGCCGAGCCCTTCGAGGGAGGCGAGCAGATTGTGTGCGGTGCTGCGGTTGAGGCCGGCGCCGTCGGCGAGTTCGCTCAATCGCGCGCCTTCGGGATGCGTCGCGATGCGTTCCAGCAGGTCGAAGGCCCGCTGCACGGACTGGAGCACGCGGCCGGATGCCGTCTCAGATTCCATAATGTTGAACTCTAGCAGATCCTGTGGCCTGATTGTTTGACATTGTGCTCTCGCGGAACCAAGGTGGTGACCGAGGGCGCGTCCGTAGTGGACGCCGCATCAGCGGCCGTATCGGCCGGCCCCCACCCATCCCCCCGCAAGGAAGAGACACAGTTATGGCACGCGTCATCCTCATCACCGGCTCGAACCGCGGCATCGGCCGCGAGCTCGCCGCCCAGTTCGCCGCGGACGGCGACACCGTGCTGCTCAGCGCCCGCAACGGCGATGCCGCAGTTGAGGCAGCCGCAGAGATCGGCGGCGACACCCACCCGGTCCAGCTCGACGCCTCGGACCCGGCGAGCATCAAGACCGCGGCGCAGAAGGTCGAGGCCGAGCACGGCCGTCTTGACGTGCTGGTCAACAACGTCGGTGGCATCTTCGACTACGCCCAGCAGGCATCCACCGCCGACCTCGGCATGGTGCAGGAAGCACTGGAGATCAACCTCTTCAGCACGTGGCGTGTCACCCAGACCATGCTGCCGCTGCTGCGCAAGGCGCAGGGTGCCCGCATCGTCAACGTGTCCAGCGAGGCCGCGTCGCTGGCGCGCATGGGGGCGAGCACTCCTGCTTACGGCGCGTCCAAGGCGGCTCTGAACGCGCTGACCCGTTCGCTGGCCGCGGAGCTCGCCGAGGACGGGATCACCGTTCACGCCGCGAGCCCGGGCTGGACGGCGAGTGATCTCGGTGGTGAGGGCGGCCGTCCCCTCGCGGAGGGCGCGGCCAGCATCAAGCACGTCGTCAACCTGCCCGCCGAGGCGGGCACCGGCGCCTTTTACCAGGACGAGCAGATCCTGCCCTGGTAACACCCGATGCGCAGGGTCAGCACCGAGAATGCGGTCCTGGCCCTGCCGCCCTTTCAAGGGCGGGGCGCCGGCGGTCGGCGACCGGAGAAGCCCCCGCCCGCACCCCGAAGGCGCGGAGACCATGACGGACAACTCACCCGCACATTCACACACGTCCAGCCAGAGCCCCGCGCGGGAGCTCTCCCGGCCACTGGTGCCGGTGTTGTGGCTCGTGCTCATGGCGTCGCCGGTGGCCGCCGCGAACAACGCGACGGTGCTCATCCTCGACGACATCGGCACCGCGCTGGACACGACCGCCGCGACCGCTTCCTGGCTGGCCACCGTGTTCGCGCTCGTCCTGGCGGTTGCGACACCGCTGCAAGCCGCGCTCATGAGGCATCGCGGCAGGCACACGGTGCTCTTCACGAGCGCCGCGCTCGTCGCCGCCGGCACGCTCTTCGTCCTGTTCTCGCCCTGGCTGCCCCTGGCCGTGGCCGGACGGGCCACCCAGGCCGCCGGCGGAGCCGGCCTGAACGTGCTCGCCATCGCCCTGGCCGGCAGCGCCCGCAGGATCGGTGCCATCAGCGCCGGGATGGGGCTGTTCGGTGCGGTCAGTCCGCTGATCGGCACCCAGCTCACCGACGTCCTGTCGTGGCGCGTCGCGCTCTCCATGCTGGCGATCACGCTGATCGCCGTACCCGCCGTCAGCCGCCGCGCCGCACCAGGCGCAGCCGGCACAGACCGTTTCGACGCGTGGGGCGCGCTGCTGGTCGCGGTGCTCTCCGGAAGCGTCGTGATGGTCGCCTCGAACCCGCTGCCGGCCCTGGCAGCGACGGCGATCTCGATCACCCTGCTCATCATCCATACGCGCCGCCGCCCCGACGGTTATGTGCCGATGACGACAATCCGGTCCACGCGGTTCCAGACCGCCACCTGCCTGACACTCGCTCTCTCCGCGGGGTACTTCACCCTGCTGTTCGTCATACCCCAGCTGCTCATCACCCGCGCCCACTGGACCAAAGACGCCGCCGCCACCGGACAGCTCATCGCGATGGTCCTGGCCTCGCTCACCACCCTCGGATTCACCTCCATCGCCGCCCGGTTCTCCCGCACGAACGTACGGATCGTCCTCGTCGCAGCCGGGACCGTTGCCGTACTCGCCGCGGTCCTCGCGAGTGCGCCGGTTCTCCTGCTGGCCGGGATCTTCCTGGCGCTGTTCGCCGCGACCTCGGCCAACGCCACCCAGGTCATCGCGGCCACAGCCGCCGTGCCCGAACAGGACAAGCCGACAGCGATCGGACTGTTCACCCTGCTCTACCTCCTCGGCGGCGCGATCGGCCCCGCGCTCGCCTCCGCACTGGTGCTCTGAACGCAAACGGCAGCCGACATTGCGCGTCACGGGCCCGTCCGACACGGCGCCGGCACACACACCCGATGCCAACCCGCAGGGGCGCATCCGCGCCCCACCTGACAGGTGGGGCCAGGACTCACCCGAACTCACACAACAGGAAGACGCCATGCGCACAATCCTCTGGAAGCGTTCGTCCGCCCGTGTCCTGAAGGGCGTACCCGTCACGTTTCTCGCGGCGGGACTGCTCGTCGCCGGTTCCCACACGGCGACCACCGCTGTCGCCGCCACCCCCACCGCCCACCACGTGGCCGTGCAGGACAAGGTCATCACGCTGCCCGGCGCCACCTCCGCCGAGGGCATCGCGGCGGGCAAGGGCACGACCTTCTACGCGGGTGACCTCTACGCCGGCGACATCTACCGCGGCGACATCCGCACCGGCACCGCGGAACGCTTCATCGACGCCCCCGCCGGCCGGGCGGCCGTGGGGATGAAGGTCGACACGCGCCACGGTCTGCTCTTCGTCGCCGGTGACAAGAGCGGCCAAGCGTACGTGTACAGCACCTCCACCGGTGCGGAGGTAGCCACCCTCCAACTCGCCACCCCCGGCACCACCAGCCTCATCAACGACGTGGTCCTCACCGCGGGCGGCGCCTGGTTCACCGACTCCGCGCAGGCAAAACTCCACTTCGTGCCCGTCAGCAAGCAGGGCACCCTGGGACAGGTCCGCACCCTCGACGTCACCGGCCCGGCCGCCGAGCTGAGCGGCGAGTACAACCTCAACGGGATCGAGGCCACGCCCGATGGCAAGACGCTGATCGTCGGTCACTTCGCGAACCAGCGGATCTACACCATCAACCCGGACACCGGTGCCTCCACGGTGATCAAGGGCGTCAAGGCACCCAACGCCGACGGTCTCGTGCTCCACGGCCGAGATCTGTGGGTGGTGCAGGGCTTCGACAACAAGATCTCCCGCTTCAAGCTCAGTGGCGACCTGCGCAGCGGCACCCTCGGGAAGGAGATCACCAGCCCGGCCTACGGCGTCCCGGCGACGGCGGCGCGCTTCGGCCACCTGCTCGCCGCGGTGAACGCCCACTTCGACACCCGCCCCACGCCGCAGGACCCGCCCGCCTCACCCACCTACGAAGTGGTCGTCACCAAGTCCTGACCCGACCACTACGCATGAGGCCGCCGCCGCGCAGCAGAATGCCGCACGGCGGCGGCCGCCGCTGTCGGTCACCCGGTCGAACTTTCCCGCGGCGCGGATGACGGTGGAGCGGTCGACGCCGACAGCAGACCGGGAACCGCGTGCGGGAGATCGCGCTGCAGATGGGCAAGCCCAGCATCAGCCGATGCGAGACGGAGTCCCTCGGCACCGCCCACCACGGCTCCGCCAACTCGGTATCAGTCCTGGCCTCGCTCGCGACCCTCGGATCTACGTCCATGACCGCCCGGATCTCCGGCGGATCGTCCGCGGAGCAGCCCGGACCCTTGCGGTACTCGCCGAGCCCTCCTCCAACGCCACCCAGGTCATCGGGGCCAAGCCTCTGTGCCCGAGCAGTGTTCACCCCCCCCTCTGCCCCCTCGGCGCCGCGATCGGCCCCGCGTCGGCCTCCGCACTGGTGTTCTGCTCGCTGCACAGCCCGAAATCAGCGCCCTGAACTCACGGTGATCCCCGAAAGGAACTCAGCATGAAAGCAGCAGTCATCGTCCGCACCGGACCGGCGGACGAACTCACCTACGCCGATGTGGAGCTCCCGCAGACCGGGCCGCACGACATCCGGGTGAAGACGGCCTTCGCCGCGGTCAACCCGGTCGACATGTGGACTCGACGAGGCATCCCCGGACTCGCTCTCACCTTCCCCGCCGTGCTCGGCTGGGATGTCGCGGGAACCGTCGACGCCGTCGGTTCAGAGGTTTCCCGGTTCCGGGTGGGCGACCGGGTGATGGGCGTGGTCAAGCAGATGACCCGGCTCCACGGAACCTACGCGGAATTCGTCAGCGCACCGCAAGAGCTCTTCGCCCCGGTACCCGCCGGGCTCAGTCTGGAGACCGCGGCGCCCCCGTAGAGTCCCCCAGCACACCCACCAACCGCGCTGGACAGCAGCGGGCGCATTCCCTCTCTTTGATGTTGAGCAGGCAGCTGGCCTGAAACTGATGTGCCGGTCGTTGAGCAGGGAGGACGACGTCCCCGGCCCTGATGTGGTTTGGGCCTCCGAGTGGAGCTCGGCGCCCAGGTAGCGGGAGTTGTTCCATAAGGCCGGTGTTGAGGACCAGGCCGAGGGCGGCAAACTGGTCCTCCCAGACCTCGCGGTACGCCGGCGGATATCGTCCCGGCCACCGTGGCAGATGGCGCAGACCAGGCCGTGGCAAGATTTTGCGGCGATGCATCGTCGCCACTGGGCCTCGTGGAAGCGGTCGCGGTTCATTGTCGCTCAGCGCTCGTCCGCGCCCGGTTCGGTACTCCTCCAGTAAGGACGCCGTCCGCCCGAGGCGCCTGCACCAACTGGGCCGCCCTCGGACATGGCGGCGGCCTGGCCGAGGCGTCGGTGTGCTGCGCCTTCCACGCTACGACACATAGCCCGCGGGGTGGGGGGTCGAGCTTGTACCCCCTATAAATGCGACCTGCCACGCCGAGCGCAGAAGCGGTTTCCTGAAATCGCGCCTCGGTCACGAGATCACCAACCGTCGCGCCCTTTCCTCCATCGATCGAGTATGAGGTCGCCTCCATGGAACGTCGCAAAGCGCTCGGACTGATCGCCGCTACCGGCGCCGCCACCGCCGCCGCCTCCGTCGCGGCTGTGCCCTCCTTCGGTGCGGAGACGAGCCGCGCCGCGGGCGCTACAGGACAGGGCGAGGCCACGGAGAAAGGCGGCTACACCTTCGCGCTGGACAAGAACGTCAAGCGGTCCTCCGTGCGGTTCAAGAACCGCTACGGCATCGAGGTCGCTGCGGACCTCTACGTGCCGAAGAACGCCAGGGGCAAGCTGCCCGCCCTGGTGGTCAGCGGCCCGATCGGCGCGGTCAAGGAACAGTCCTCGGGGCTCTACGCCAACGAGTTCGCCCGTCGCGGCTACGTCGCCCTGGCCTTCGACCCCTCCTTCTCCGGGGAGAGCGGCGGCACGGTGCGCGACGTGGCCTCGCCGGACATCTACACCGAGGACTACAGCGCCGCCGTCGACTTCCTCGGCCTGCAGAAGATCGTCGACCGCAAGCGGATCGGCGCGCAGGCCGTCTGCGGCTTGAGCGCTATGGCGCTCACCGCGGCGGCTGCAGACAGCCGTATCAAGGCGGTCGCCACCGCCTCGATGTACGACATGTCGCGCAGCATGTCCCGCGGCCACAAGGACTACTACACACGTGAGCAGCGCCAGAAGGTCGTGGACCACCTCAGCCGGCAGCGCTGGATCGACGCCAAGAACGGCACCTACGCGCGACTCTCACACGAGGTCCCCTTCGACGACAACGGCAACGTCGCCCCCACAAACCGCGTCCTTCCCGAGACCCTCCCGGCAGACGCCGACCCGATCACGGCGATCTTCTTCGACTACTACCGGACCGACCGCGGCTACCACCCGCGCTCGATCAACTCCACCACCGCATTCACCGGCACCACGCCGATGTCATTCTTCGCTTTCCAGCTGGCGACGAACATCGACATGCTGGCACCCCGCAAGGCCCTCCTGGTGGCAGGCGCCGACGCGCACTCCCGTTACTACTCCGAGGACATCCAGGCCAAGGCGCCCGACACCATCGACCTCGTAATCGTCCCAGGCGCGGACCACGTCGACCTGTACGACCGCAAAGACCTCATCCCCTTCGACAGGTTCGACGAGTTCTTCACCAAGAACCTCGCCTGACCGAAAGCGCCCCCGACAGGCCGGTACCACCACCGGCCTGTCGGATGAGCCCCCACGGCGGAAGCGGCCCCTCGGAAACGGATACAGGGCCCGCCCATCGACCGGCCCGGGTGGAAGCGGTCGCGGGATCCCCCTCGGTGGTCCGGGCCTTCGACCCCAGATCGTGGTGGGCAGCGGTGGCGCGATCCTGAACATCCTGTCCGGCCTGTCATGGGTCAGCTTCCCGGAGGCCGGCGCCTACTGCGCCGCCAAGTCCGCACAGTGGGTGCTCTCCGGAAGTATCGTGATGGTCGCCTCGAACCCGCTGCCGGCCCTGGCAGCGACGGCGATATCGATCACCCTGCTCATCATCCATACGCGCCGCCGCCCTGACGGTTATGTGCCGGTCGCCACGATCCGGTCGGCGAGGTTCCAGACCGCCACCTGCCTGACACTCGCTCTCTCCGCGGGGTACTTCACCCTGCTGTTCGTCATACCCCAGCTGCTCATCACCCGCGCCCACTGGACCAAAGACGCCGCCGCCACCGGACAGCTCATCGCGATGGTCCTGGCCTCGCTCACCACCCTCGGATTCACCTCCATCGCCGCCCGGTTCTCCCGCACGAACGTACGGATCGTCCTCGTCGCAGCCGGGATCGTTGCCGTACTCGCCGCGGTCCTCGCGAGCGTGCCAGTTCTCCTGCTGGCCGGGATCTTCCTGGCGCTGTTCGCCGCGACCTCGGCCAACGCCACCCAGGTCATCGCGGCCACAGCCTCCGTGCCCGAACAGGACAAGCCGACAGCGATCGGGCTGTTCACCCTGCTCTACCTCCTCGGCGGCGCGATCGGCCCCGCGCTCGCCTCCGCACTGGTGCTCTGACACGAACCGCAGCCGACATTGCGCGTCACGGGAGCGCGGTGACTCGCGCGGTGTTACGAGCGGTTCCGATCACCTCGAAGCCCGACACGACGAGGGCGCGGGCCGCCTCCTTCGTCTTGCGGTCGCCGAGTCTATGCCATTATGATCGTAATTTAATTGCTCGAGGGAGCCCATCAGCAGGCGCAGCCGGTGCGCCGCCACAGCGCCCTTCCCACATCGCGAGGAGCTTTTCATGGACCTCTCCACCAGCACCGCCCTCGTCACCGGAGCCAACCGGGGCCTGGGCCGGGCCCTCGCCACCGAGTTGCTCAGCCGCGGCGCCACGGTCTACGCCGGCGCCCGCAACCCCGACCAAGTCGACCTGCCCGGCGCCAAGCCGATCGCGATCGACATCACCGACCCCGCCTCCGTCGCGGCCGCAGCCAAGGCCACCGGCGACGTGACCGTCCTGATCAACAACGCAGGGTCCTCCACCGGGGCCGATCTACTGGCCGCCGGCCTGAACGACATCCACCTGGAGATGGACACCCACTACTTCGGCACCCTCTCGGTGGTCCGGGCCTTCGCACCCCAGATCGCAGCGGGCGGCGGCGGCGCGATCCTGAACATCCTCTCCGGCCTGTCCTGGTTCAGCTTCCCGGAGGCCGGCGCCTACTGCGCCGCCAAGTCCGCTCAGTGGTCACTCACCAACACCCTGCGCCTCCAACTCGCCGACCAGCACATCCGCGTCGCCGGCCTGCACGTCGGCTACATGGACACCGACATGGCCCGGGCCGTCGACGCGCCCAAGTCCGACCCCGCCGACATCGCCCGCATCGCCATCGACGGCATCGCCGCCGGCGCCTACGAGATCCTCGCGGACGACGCCGCCCACCAGGCACAGGCCGCACTGTCGGGGGGCGTCTCGACGCTCTACCCCCAGCTTCCCTGAAAACCAGCGGCCGGGTATCCACCCAGTCCACTGAGCACCAGAACCAACGGCACAGACCGAGGGCGTGCGCTCAAAGCAGGCCGGGCTCGCGGGTGGCGTGGTGACACCGCTACAAAATTTCCCCATCGTCCGCTTCGCTGTCCTGCCCACGCTCCCCAGCGACGCCTCGCCCCCTGGCAACCCTCGCCATCGCGGCCCCTCTCCTGAAACACCGCACCAATGAGACACCGCACCAAGTAGTCCATCACATAAGGGAGTCACCGAAATGAACCGCTTCACCGGCAAGACCGTCCTCGTCACCGGCGCAGGCTCCGGCCTCGGCCGCGCGATCGCGCTCGCCTTCGCCGCCGAGGGCGCATCCGTGGTCGCCGCGGGACGCACCGCGGCGTCCCTGGAGGAGACGGTCGGTCTCATCGAGGCCGCGCACGGCACGGCCGCCGCCGTCACCGCCGATGTCACCGACTCCGGCCAGCTCCAGAACCTCGTACGCGAAAGCGTCACCCGCTTCGGTGGACTGGACATCGCGGTCAACAACGCCGGGATACTCCGCGGCACCGTACCCGTCGGCGAGGTGAGCGAGGAGGACTGGGAGGCGGTGCTGCGGACCAATGTCACCGGCGTCTGGCTGGCCATGAAGCACGAGATCGCCCACATGAAGGAGAACGGCGGCGGCGCCATCGTCAACATCTCCTCGATCCTGGGCGCCCACCTGCGGATCCCGAACGGCGCCGCGTACATCACCTCCAAGGCAGCGGTCTCCGCGCTGACCCGCGCCGCCGCTCTCGACCACATCCACCAGGGCATCCGCATCAACGCGGTCAGCCCCGGCGCCTCCGCCGCTCCCATGTCGCTGCTGCCCGGCGAGACCGAGGCCGACCGTGCCGAGCGGGTTAAGAAAGGCAACCCGCTCGGCCGGGTCGCGGAGGCCGAAGAAGTGGCGGCCGCGGTGCTCTACCTCGCCTCGCCTGTGGCCGGCGCGGTAGTAGGCGCCGACCTGGTCATCGACAGCGGATCCTCGGCCTGACGACTCGTAGGTGTCTGCGGCCCCCTGCCCTGGCAAAACTCCGCCACGACAGGCTGAACGCGAGCCGCATCCCGACCAGAGCGGCCGCACCGCGGTGCCGCCGACGCCAACAGCGGCCTCTGGTCCTCATCGACGTCGACGAACCCGGCCTGGCCGACACCACCACACGGCCGTCCGACACCGGAGCCGAGGCCACCGTCTTCCGCGCCGATCTGAGGAACGCCCGCTCTCTGGGCGACGTGGCCCGGCAGATCGCGCTGGCGGTCGGCCTTCCGGCAGTGCTTGCCAACGTCGCGGGCATCGGCCTCGCCGCCGACGTGCTGGCGACCAGCGACGAGACGGGGGACCGGATCATCGGCGTCAACCAGCGAACTATCCATGGTGGCCGCTGAGTTGGCATGAGCCGGAACTACATCGTGAGTCGCTCGTGGTGGGTGCGGCCTCTTGATACCCCGATGCGGCGCAGCGTGCGTTGGGTGGCCAGCACGGCCGGGTTGGGCCCGACGACGAAGAACGCCCCACGCGCGACCTCCTCCTCGGACAGGGCATGGGCCAGATCGTCTCGGGTGAACCGCCCGGTCCGGACAGTTACGGTGAGGCGACCGCCGCTGAGGTTTTCGTACTCCTTCAGAAGGGTGCCGTAGTAGGCGTCCTCGGGACGGCGGACCGACCAGAGCAGGTGGATGCGCCGATCCCCGCGATGGGCTGAGATCAGACCTAGCAGCGGTGCGACACCTGCGCCCATGCCCACGAGCACGAGCGGTGCACCGACAGGGTGTTCCCGGATACTCTGGTCGAATTGTCCGAACGGCCCTTCCAGGCGTACTGGTGTTCCGGGCACGACGCCGCCGGCCTTGCGGGTGTAGTCGCCGGTCTGCCGGATCGTGAACGTCAGGGTGTCGTGACGATCGTCGGTCGCGGAGAAGGGATGCCATTCCCGGCCGATGCCCGGGTCCTCGAACCGGAGGAAGTAGAAGTCGCCGGGCCGTGACGTCGTCGACGTACGGTCGAGTGTGACCGCCAGCCTGCGGGTCGCCCGGTTCAGTGCGACGTTGTCCTGCACTCTTCCCGTGAGGTAGCTGTCTGGTGCGATCCACTTCTTCCAGACGTAGATACCGAGCACCACCACCGTGTGAAGGTCGAAGAGGACCATGAACGCGAAGTGCTGAGCCACCCGGTCGATCAGGTGGACGTGCAGCCAGATCAGGAGGACGGCGGCCAGGTTGAGCCGATGTATCCAGACCGAGAGCTGGTGCCGGAAGACGAGTTCGAGCCGGCTCTTCACCTTCAGCAGGAGAGGCGACCTGTCGGTCAGCCATCCGCTCATGAACAGGAGCGAATAGCACAACACCGCGAACGCCGCCCAGAACGCCCAGTCACCGAGGTCCCTGGCCCAGGTGCTCGGGGCGAAGGTATTTTCGCGGTGCAGATATGCCGGGATGAGGGCGAGGATGCCGAGCACACCGTGCAGCGCGTAGATGTGCCGCAGCCCTACTGCCCGGTCCAGCCAGGACGGGCGCACACTGAGCAGGATCGCCAGCAGCCACCAGCAGTACGCGACCAGCCCCAGGGATATGTAGAGCCGCATGCTCGTCACGTCCGTGAGCTGGGCGTTCAGCGTGAGCACGAGGGGCAGCGGAAACACCGCGGCAAGGCCCCACAGCAGTAGCGTCCTGGCCATCAGAACCCCAGTCCTTCCAGCCAGGAGTTGACCTGGGTCCGGGTGCCGTCAGGATCGCGGTAGACCTGCTGGCCCTGCCGGGCGTAGCCGTCCAGGACGTCTGCCTGGGGGTAGTAGCGCCCGAGGATTTCAAGTGAGTTGCCGAACTGCGAGCCTTCGTGGGTGACGAAGGGCACGATCCTGGCACCGTTCAGATCGTGATCCCGCATGAAGGTCTGCATCGCCATCGGCTGTTCGCCCCACCAGACCGGGAAGCCGAGGAAGACTGTGCCGTATTGGTCGGTGTCGGGTGTGCCGGGCTTGATGGGACGGTAGAGGCGCTCACTCGCCTCCCGTTGCGCCATCCTGTCGGTCTCGTCGTAGTCGGCCGGGTACGGCTCAGCCGGGACAACCTCGTATCTGTCCCCGCCGACCCGGTCGTGGATGAATCCGGCGACCTGGGCGGTGTTGCCGACTTCGAGGTTGAGGTCGGGGAAGTTCCTGCCGGTCTTGGAATAGAAGACGACCAGGGTCTTGTCGCCCCGCCTTGGTGGTGTGCCCCCGGCGTTGACCGGGGAGATGCCCGGCCAGCCGGGGCCGGACGCGTTCTGCCAGTTCACGGCCAGGAGCCCCGCTGCGGCAGCGGAGCCTGCGCTGATCAGGCCCAGCAGTTTGCGGCGGCTGACGCCGTGCGGATTCATGGCCGACCCCCTCGGCGACACCGACGTACTGCGTCCCATGAGGTGGGGCCGTCGATGGCCTCGCCGCCGCGGTAGGGCCAGAGGTTCGAGCCGCAGAGCCGGATGATGGCATCGGTCGGGGCGGTGATCTCTTCCATACGTACGTCGCCGGGGGCGTGCAGTACTGCAGCGCGCATCGGGTTGCTCCTTTGCGGTTTCGGGTCGGCCACCGAGGCGGCCGGGACGGTTCGTTGCCATGTCCAGGGCCCGGCCCGGTGGACGCGGTGGGGGCGCCGGTGGTCGGCCGTCATCTCACCCGCGTGCCCGAGCGTCCGTTTTGATCGGCACTCTGGGTGCGGTCTTGACGGGTGATAGTTCAGGCGTTCTCGGCCGCGCGCCGACAGCGCTGGCTGAGCGCGATGGCGAAGTCGACCGCGCCGAAGACCAGCAGGCGCGGGCGCGACGTGGACGTGGACGGTCAGCGGTTCGGGGCATCCGCCCCCGCTGCCACCGACCATGACGCGGGCGCTGCGGCCCGCCCGCAGCAGCACCCGGCCCTCCTCCGCCACCAGCCGGTCCGCCGATCTGTCGCCCAGGGTGCCGTAGGTCATGCTGCCGTCGGCGAGGATGCTCAAGGTGGAGCCGAGGACGTCGTCCGGGCCGTCGATGACCTGGGCCACGGCCGCGGGCCGACCGTCCACTACCTCGCCCAGAGCTGCCGCGAGGTGGGGTCCGTCGGACCGATCGACGCGCTGGACGAACACGTCGAGCTCGCCGCCGCAGGTCAGCCCGACAGCGAAGGCGTCATCGTCGGAGTACCCGAACCAGGACCGCTGCGGGGCGCCCCCGACGCGCAGCACCTGTCGGCACAGTTCGTACACGGCGCCCTCGACGCAGCCGCTGGAGATGCTGCCGACCGCGTTGCCCTCCGCGTCCACCGCGTCCGACGTACCCGTGGGCAGGGGTGCGCTGCCCCGAACGTTGACGAGGGTGGCCAGAGTGGAGGGACGAGCTTCGCGGAACCAACGGTTCAGCGTCTCCGCGATGTTCAGCATGGGTGGCTTTCTTCGTGTGGGTCGAGGGGATCAGAGCGACAGGCGGGCTGCCGCCGCCCCCGACGAGGCGGGTACGCGACGGCAGCCCCCCGAGGAGGTCCGACAGCCGGACGGGGGGCCGACTGCCGGACGAGCATGGAGCGCCCCGGGCGACCGGGCCGCTCCTCAGTGGCCCGGGGCGCTCCGGTTCAAAGCAACGCGTCGGCGGTGATGGGCAGTTCGCGGATTCGTCGGCCGGTGGCGTTGAAGACGGCGTTGGCGATGGCGGACGCTACCCCGACCTGGACGATCTCTCCGACTCCCTTGACGCCGAGCGGGTCGGCCTGCATGTCCTCGCCCTCCAGGTAGATCGCCTTGATCTCCGGGATGTCGGCATTGACCGGGACCAGGTAGCCGGCAAGGTCGGCGTTGACGATCCGGCCGTCACGGTGGTCGGTGACCGTGTGCTCAAGGAGCGCCTGCCCGATGCCGCCGACCATGCCGCCCAGCGCCTGGCTGTCGGCGAGCTTGGGGCTGATGATGCGGCCGCAGTCGTACACGCCGAGCATCCGCCGCACCCGCACCAGCCCCAGCGTCGCGTCCACCCCGACCTCGGTGAAGACCGCGCCGTAGGAGTAATACGAGTGCCGCTCGGGATCCTGTGGCCCGGACCACGAGCCGTCGGCTTCGAGGTGGGTGAGGTTGTTGCGGATCAACAGCCGCTGGTAGGTCTCGCCACGGGCCGGGTTGCCCTGCATGTGCAGGCGCCCGCCGCGCACGACGATGTCCTCGGCCTTGGCGCCGTACAGGGGTGATGCCTGGTCCTCGACGGCCAGTTTGATCGCCTGTCCGCGGATCTTGTTGCAGGCGTCGAGGTTGGCGGAGCCGACGCACATCATGGTCATGGAGCCGCCGTGCGGCGGGGTCTGCGGATACAGGGAGTCGCCGAGCCGGAAGGTCACCGCGCGCACGGTCAGCCCGAGGGCGTCGGCGGCGACCTGGGTCTGGGAGGTGTAGGTGCCCGGGCCCATGTCGCTGGCAGCGGCCTCGACCACCGCGGTGCCGTTCGCGTTCAGGCGGGCCCGTGCGTGCGCCTCCATGTTGTTGGGGTCGTACACGGCCGCGGCCATGCCCAGACCGATCAGCCAGTCGCCGTCACGCCTCGCGCGGGGTTTCGGGTTGTGCCGGTGCCAGCCGAACTCCCGGGCGCCGACGGTGTAGCACTCGCGCAGCCGGCGGGTGGACCAGGGCAGGCTGTTCGACTCGTCCTCGGCCGGTTCGTTGCGCAGGCGCAGTTCGATCGGGTCGATGCGGAGGCGGTGCGCGAGTTCGTCCATGGCCGACTCGATGGCGAAGGAGGCGTTCGCGAAGCCCGGACCGCGCATCCAGATCGGGCTGTTCACATCCAGGGGCACCTTGCGGTACGCCTGGCTGACGTTCGGTGTGCTGTAGAACATCTGGCCAGCGAGCATGATGGCCTCTTCGAACGTCTCGTACGACGAGGTCTCCGCGTCTATCTCGTGGACCGTGGCCTTCAGGCGGCCCCGCTGGTCGCTGCCCAGGCTCAGCCGGTACTCGTAGGAGGGCCTGAAGCCGGTGCCGAAGTACATCTGTTTGCGGGTCAGGACCACCTTGACCGGACGTTTCATCTCGCGGGCGGCCAGCGCGGCGACGACCGTGTGCGGCCAGCAGCGCAGTCCGCTGCCGAAGGCGCCCCCGACGAAGGGGTTGATGACCCGCACGGAGTCCAGCGGCACATCGAACACCGTGGAGAGTTCCGTCTGGGTGCCCACCACCCACTGGGTCTTGTCCCATACGGTGAGCTTGTTGCCGTTCCAGCGGGCGATGGTGGCGTGCGTCTCCATCGGGTTGTGGTGATTGCGCGCCATCCGGTACGTCAGGTCCATCCGTACCGCCGCCTCGCGCAGGCCGGCCTCGGCGTCACCGCGCGCGTACTCGGTCGGCTCGCCCGCCTTGGCCTCGGTCAGGTCGGTCGAGGGCTGCTCGGCTTCATAGCGGACCTTCACCAGGCTCGCGCCGTGCTGCGCGGCCTCCAGCGTGGTGGCCACCACGACGGCGACCGGCTGGCCGTGGAAGAGGACCTTGTCGTCCTGGAAGACCCGCAGACGGCGGCCGGGCAGGTTGTTCGACCCAGGGTTGTCGCGGTACGGCAGCTTCGGCGCGTTGCCATGATGGATCACGCGCAGCACGCCCGGATGGGCTTCGGCATCACGTGTGTCGACGCCGGTGATACGGCCGCGTCCGATGCTCGCGTCGACGATGACCGCGTGCACCACCCCGTCGACGTCGAACTCGGCGGCGTACCGCGCCTTGCCGGTGACCTTCAGCCGCCCGTCCACCCGGGACAGCGGCGCACCCACGGCTGCCTGGGGCTGGGGGCTCACTTTGTACCTCCTACGATGCGCAGCTGACGTTCTACGGTCCGCTTGAGCAGCGCGACCTTGAACCGGTTGTGGTCAAGGGGACGTGCCCCGTCGGCGGCTCGCTCGGCGGCGGCTGCCCACAACGACTCCGAGGGACGCTCACCGACCAGGTGCTTCTCGACGGCGGGCAGCTTCCACGGCACCGTGCCCACGCCCCCGGCGGCGACCTTCGCCTCCCGGATCACCCCGCTGCGGATGTGCAGCGCCACGGCGGCGGAGGTGAGGGCGAACTCGTACGACTGCCGGTCACGCACCTTCAGGTAGCCGGACTTCAACGGGCGTGGCAGGGCGGGGATCTCCACTGCCGTGATCAACTCGCCCTTACGCAAGGCCTGTTCACGGTTGGGGGTGTTGCCGGGCCGCAGCAGGAAGTCGGCGAAAGGCGCCGTGCGCTCCCCGTCCGGGCCCAGCAGGTGCACGGTCGCCTCCAGCGCCGCGAAGGCCACCGCCACGTCGGACGGGTGCGTGGCCACACACACGTCGGAGGTGCCCAAGATCGCATGCATGCGGTTGAAACCGTGCAAAGCGGCACAACCCGAGCCGGGCTCACGCTTGTTGCAGTCGGCGCTCACGTCCCGGAAGTACGTGCAGCGGGTGCGCTGCATGATGTTGCCGCCGATGGTCGCCATGTTCCGCAGCTGGGCCGACGCGCTCAGCTCCAGCGCCTCGGAGACGACAGGGAAGAGGGAGCGCACTTTGGGGTGGGCAGCGCTCTCGGCCATGCTCACCAGCGCGCCGATGCGCAAGCCCCCACGCTCGGTGACCCTGATGTCGCGCAGTGGCAGGTCGCTGATGTCGACCAGGGTCTCGGGGCGCTCGACCGTCTCGCGCATCAGGTCGACGAGGGTGGTGCCGCCGGCGATATAACGACCGCCGCGACGGCCCGCGTTGAGGGCCTCACGGGTATCTGCGGCCTTCATGAAGGAGAAGGGATGCATGTCAGCGGCTCCTTACTTCCGGCCGGCGGTCTGCTCGACCGCGCGCACGATCTTCACGTAACAGCCGCAGCGGCAGATGTTGCCGCTCATCCACTCCCGGATCTCCTCCGGCGAACCGGTATGCCCCTCCTGGATGCAGCCGACCCCGGACATGATCTGGCCGGGCGTGCAGTAGCCACACTGGAAGGCGTCCTCGTCGACGAACGCCTGCTGCAACGGGTGCAGTTCGTCGCCCTCGGCCAGGCCCTCGATCGTGGTGACCTCGGCACCCTCCAGACGCACCGCCAGCGTCAGACAGGAGTTCACCCGACGCCCGTCGACCAAAACCGTGCAGGCCCCGCAAGCACCCGCGTTGCAGCCCTTCTTGGACCCTGTCAGGCCGAAGTGCTCGCGCAGCAGATCCAGCAGCGAGGTGCGGTTGTCCACGGTCACGGTCCGCCTGGTGCCGTTGACCGTCAGGGAGACACGGCTCTCAGGCGGGGCCTCGGCGGCGGCCACCTCGTCATCGACGAGCAAGGTGCCTCCGATCACACCGCCCGCAACGACGGCACCACCGACCACGGTGGTGGTGGCGATGAAGGTACGCCGGGTGGGCGCCGAGGAGGGCTCGTCGACTCCGGTGGGGGGAGGAACGGAGGACTGAGGGAATTCAGTAGACATTCGTACGCCTTCACATCACGGACGGATCAGCCGCGCACAGGGCTCTGCGGCAGCTCAAGCGGGAAGTCGTGCAGTACTGGATACGGAACGTGATCGAGCTGCGGTGCTTCAGGAAACCGGCTCAGCCGCGCGTGAGGAAGGTCGTGTCTATAGGGGGCATAAACTCAACCCCCCTCCTGAGCAGGCTCACGACTACCGTCTGGGGCCATGAACCCCTGCCCTCGGCGACCAAGCCGACAACCACTCGGAGATAGCACGCCTACTGGCGTACCGGGTGCGACGCGGCCGACCTTGCGGGTGAAGTCGCGGTGCCACTCGCGCCCAATGCCGGCGGCTTCGAAGCGGAGGATGTAGTAGTCGCCGGGGCGTGCGGCCGTCGCTGGCCGGTCGAGCGCCACGGACAGCCGACGAGTCACCGGTGTTGTCATACACGTGACCCGTGAGGTAGCTGTCCGGTGCGACCCACTTCTTCCGCCGCGTGAGGCGCCGCCTCGGTGAGCACTTAATGACCGGCTCACTTCATGGCTGCTCGTTCTCTCACGGCCGGCCGGTGGATCGGGCCGCTGGTCGACGACAGGGGCAGCCCGGTACCCAGGTTGGTGTGGGCGATGATCTCCGCTGTGATGGAGACGGCGGTCTCCTGCGGAGTGCGGGCGCCCAGGTCGAGACCGATGGGGGACCGCAGCCGGGCCAGTTGGTCCTCGGTGAGGCCGGCCTGCCTCAGCAGGTGCAGGCGCTCGTGGTGGGTGCGCCGTGAGCCCATCGCACCGATGTAGGCGGCAGGCGTGCCGAGGGCCAGGCGCAGTAGGGGGATGTCGAACTTGGCGTCGTGGGTGAGGACGCAGATGGCAGTGCGTTCGTCCACCTCGGTGTGTTCCAGGTAGCGGTGAGGCCAGTCGGTCACGACCTCGTCCGCGTGCGGGAAGCGGGCCGTAGTGGCGAAGACGGGGCGGGCGTCGCACACGGTGGTGCGGTAGCCGAGGAAGGCCCCGGCCTGGCTGAGGGCGACGGCGAAGTCGACGGCTCCGAAGATCAGCATGCGCGGGCGGGCGGAGTGGACGTGCACCAGCACGGACAGCGGTCCGGGACAGTCGTCTCCCTCACCGCCGGCCGCCGCGCGTCCGGTGCGCCCCATACGCATCAGGGCACGGGCCTGGTCCGCCACCGCCCGGTATGCCGGTCCGCCGTCCATGGTCCCGTGAGCGACGTGGTCATCGCCGAGGATGCTCACAGTCGCGCCGAGGAGGTGGTCAGGGCCGTCCACGATCTGGGCCACGGCGGCCGGTCGGCCCTCGGCGACCTCGGCGAAGGCGGCGGTCAGGTGGGGCTGCTGTGTGGGGTCGATCCGCTGGACGAGGACATCGAGTTCACCGCCGCAGGTCAGGCCGACGGCGAAGGCATCGTCGTCGGAGTAGCCGAACCAGGCGCGTTGTGGGGCGCCCCGGTCGTGGAGCACCTGTTGGCACAGCTCGTACACCGCGCCTTCGACGCAGCCGCCGGAGATGCTGCCGACCGCGTGGCCTTCTTCGTCGACCGCGACCGCCGTGCCGATGGGCAGGGGTGCGCTGCCGGTGACGTCGACGACGGTGGCCAGGGCGAAGGGGCGGGCTGTGCGGCACCAGCGGTGCAGTACGTCTGCGATGTTGAGCATGGACTGCCTCCGGCGTGTGCTTCTTCGTGTGGTGGGGCGGGCCGCCGCCGCACCCTCCGGGGAGTGGGAAGCGGCGGCGGCCCTGGATGGCCCGGCAGCCGGACGGGGGGCGGCGGCCAGGCCGGCCTGGACGGTCCTTGACGGCTCCGGGGTCAGAGCAACACGTCGGCGCGCAATGGGGGTGACAGAGCGGCTGAGGAGACGAGTTCCTCGGCCAGCGCTGTCTGCTGCGATGGTGTGGAGGAGCGGACAAGGGCGCGAAATGCGGGTCAGAAGGTGAGGATCACCTTGGTGGCGCGGCGTTCGTCCATCGCCTTGTAGCCCTCGGCGGCCTGCTCCAGGGGCAGGGTGAGGTCGAAGACCTTGCCGGGGTCGATCGTGCGGTCCCAGATGAGCTGGATCAGGTCGGGCAGGAAGCGGCGCACGGGGGCCGGGCCGCCGAGGGTGTGGATGCCGGCGAAGAACAGCTCGATCCCGGGGATCTTCACGTCGTAGTTGACGCCCACGTAGCCCAGGTGTCCGCCGCCGCGGGTGGCGCCGACGGCCTGCATGAAGGACTCCTGGGTGCCGACGGCCTCGATGACCGAGTGCGCGCCGAGCCCGCCCGTGAGTTCCTTGATCTTCGCGATGCCCTCGTCGCCGCGTTCTTCGACGATGTCGGTGGCGCCGTAGTAGCGGGCCAGCTTCTGCCGCTCGGGGTGACGCGACATCGCGATGATGCGTTCCGCACCCAGTTGCTTGGCTGCGAGGACAGCCATCAGGCCGACCGCGCCGTCGCCGACGACTGCGACGGTCTTGCCGGGCCCGGCCTCGGCGGCGACGGCGGCGTACCAGCCGGTGCCGAGCACGTCGGAGGCCGCCAGCAGGGAAGGGATCAGCTCGGGATCGGGCTGTCCCGGAGTGGCGACGAGAGTGCCGTCGGCGTGCGGGATGCGGGCCTTCTCGGCCTGGGTGCCGATCGTCTGCGCGACGAACTCGGCGTGCACGCACTTGGACTGGAAGCCGGCCTGGCAGATCTCGCAGGTGTTGTCGGAGATGACGAACGACCCGACGACGAAGTCGCCGACCTTGACGTTCTTGACCTCTGAGCCGACCTCCTCGACGACGCCGACGTACTCGTGCCCCATGACCTGGTGATCGGCGGGCTCGATGCCTCGATACGGCCACAGGTCCGAGCCGCAGATACAGGTCGCGGTCAGCTTCACGATGGCGTCGGTCGGCTCGACGATCTTCGGATCGTCGCGCTCCTCCACCCGGACGTCGCCGGCCGTGTACATCACTACTCCACGCATGGTGGTTCTCCTTGCTCTGTTGTGCTGGCGCCTACGGTGCCGGTTCGTGTTGCGGAAGGCACGGCAGTGCCGCGACCTGCTGGGTTGATGGGACTCATGTCGCCAAGCGACGGCGCTGGATGAGTGCGATGGCGATCGTGGGGATCAGGGTCAATGCGGCAATGACGGTGCCGATGACGGCGGGGCCCGTAGTGCCCAAGGAGGATTCGAGGGCGAGTCCGGCGATCCAGGAACCGATGGCGGTGCCGAGGTTGAACGCCGACACGGTCAGTGCTGACCCCAGGGTGGGCGCCTTCCCTGCGAAGCGCACGCCCAGGGAAATGAGGACCGGGTTGGCGCCCAGCCCGAAGAGTCCCAGCAGGGCGATCAGTGCGACCGTGGGCACGGCGTGGGTGGACAGCAGGCAGATAGCCAGCAGCAGGGCCGTGGTCACCGCGGGGGCCACGATCGTCGTCGCGTGCGGACGACGGTCCCCCAGGCGGCCTCCCACGAGGAATCCCGCCAGGGCGCCGACACCGAAGCCGACCAGCACCAGCGGCACGAGGCTGGCGGCCAGACCGGCCCGGTCGGTCAGCAGCGGTGAGATGTAGGTGTACGTCGACAGCACGCCGCCGGTGGTGGTCGTGCAGGCCGCCAGCGCCAGCCACAGGCGTCCCGAACGCAGAGCCGCCAGCTCGGAGCGCACGGAGATCGTCTGGCCGCCGTCGGTGTCGTGCGGAACCTGGCGGGCGATGAGTGCCATGGCGGCCGCTCCGAAGACGGCCAGGGCCCAGAACGGTCCCCGCCAGCCCATGAGCTGTCCGGCGAAGGCGCCGAGCGGCACGCCGACGACGTTGGCGAGCATCGCGCCGGCGCCCACGACGCCCAGGGCGCGGGAGGTCGCGGCGGGACCGGCGGCGCGGGTGGCCACCACGTTGGCCACCGCCCAGAACGCCCCGGTTGCCAGCGCCGTCAGGAACCGTGCGGCCAGCAGCAGCGTGAAGCTGGAGCCGAGCGCGACGATGACGTGTCCGGCCGCGAAGACGCCCAGGGCGAGGATCAGCGTCAGCCGCTGGGGCAGCCGCAGCGTCAGCATCGCCATCAGCGGCGCGCCGACGATCATCCCTATGGCGAAGACGGTGATCATCAGTCCGGCCCGGGCCACACTGACCTGCACATCGTCCGCGATCTCAGGCAGCAGGCCCGCCACCACGAACTCGGTCGTGCCCATCAGGAACGTGCCCAGGGCCAGCACGTACACGACGAGCGGAAGCCGGGCAGGCGGACGCCCGCGGTCACCGGCGCCTACATCGGCAGGGGCGTGGAGGGCTCCTCCTCGCGTGGTCATGCATCATCTCCGCAGCGATCGAGATCGGGGTGCGCATCCCACGAAACCGCTCCTGCCGCCCGCGCGGGAGGCTGCGTTTATAGGGGGTACAAGCTCGACCCCCCTGCCCGGGGTTACGGGCCGTAGCGTGGGAAGCATGGAACCCCGCCCCGACAACCGCGCCGACATCCGTGACTTCCTCGCCCGCCGGCGCGCCCAGCTCACGCCCGAACAGGTCGGCCTGCCCACCAGCGGCCGGCGCCGCGTACCGGGGCTGCGCCGCGAAGAGGTCGCCGTCCTCGCCGGGGTGAGCACCGAGTGGTACACACGGCTGGAGAAGGGCCACATCAGCGGCGTGTCCGAGGATGTCCTCGACGCGGTGGCTCGCACCCTGCAGCTGAGCGAGGACGAACGCATCTACCTGTTCGACCTCGCCAAAGCCGCCCACCCCAGCCCGGCAACGCGGCGCCGCCGCAAAGCCGTCGACGTCCCGCCCCACGTCCAGTGGCTCCTCGACTCCATGACGCTGTCCGCAGCATTCGTCACCAACGCCCGCCTGGACATCGTGGCGACCAACGCACTCGCCCGCGCCCTGTTCGCGCCTATGTTCGACAGCCGCACCACCGGCGAGCGCCGTCGCCCCAACTTCGCCCGGTACTACTTCCTCGACGGCGCCGCCCACGACTTCGTCGACGATTGGGACCGCGCCGCCCACACCACCGTCGCCCTGCTGCGCGCCGAAGCCGGCCGCTACCCGCACGACAAGGCACTGCGCGAACTCGTCGGCGAACTGTCCACCATCAGCACCGAATTCCGCACCCGGTGGGCCGCCCACAACGTGCGCATCCACCACGGCGGCGTCAAACGCTTCCACCACCCCGACGCCGGCCCCCTGGAACTCACCTACCAGCCACTGGACCTGCCCATCTCCGCTCGCGAGGCACACTCCCTGACCATCTACACCGCCCAGCCGGGCACCCCCGACGAAGAACGACTCAAACTCCTCGCCAGCTGGACGGCCACCCCCCGGCCTGCCGACTCGCTGCGCCGGCGGTCGTGAGCCTGGCGAACTGGACCGTTGCGGTGCAGGAGTTCGAGATGATGACGCCCGCGGGCCGGCGAGATGGGCGGTCGCGGGTCGGCCGGCAGCAGGCCTGACTGCATGGCGGCGGGCAGACGGCGAAAAGCCTGGGCTCGCTGAACCTGGCGATCAACTCGAAATCCGCAGCGCAGAGGGCGCAGGTGCGGCACTCGACTGGCAGCCCAGTGAGCAGAAACCCCGTCGCGCGTCGGTGCCGGTGAAGGCCATGGAGCTCTTCCAGCGTGCCATCCGCACCGGGAAAGCGCTCAGGAGACAGCTGCACAATCGGCACTGCACACACCCACCCACGCTCCTGCGGCGAAAGCTCATCAGGCTGAGGAGGAAGGAGCTGACCGTGCGCGTCGCCCCGTACGACGATGGTGCACGCTATGCCCGAACTGGCCCCTGACCTGCTGCGGCGCCGGGTGAATGCTGCCCACCTGGACCGGCGGATACATGGGCAGGGCACCACCCCGCTGCTTCCGAGTCGTGTATGCACAGCGCTGTGCACACCGGCCGCGCGGCCGGTCAGCGTGCAGTGAGGCCGGTGAGGAGGAGGGCGAGCCATCGGGCGCGGGCGGTGGGCGGCTGGTCGGCGGGGAGGGTGGAGAGCATCAGGTACAGGTCGTTGAGGGTGAAGTCGGCGCGCAGGGCTCCCTGGGCTTGCGCGGTGCGGATGAGCCCGCCGAGGGCCTGGGTGACGCGGGTCTCCACCTCCTGCATGGCGGGGTGGGCTTCGTGGTCGGCGCCGAGCGCGTACGCGGCTGCTTTGACGGCGCGGTTGTGGGCGACGGTGTCCATCACGCGGCTGAGGAAGCCGGTGAGCTCCGCCATGGCGGGTGAACCCTGGACCTCGCGTCGCAGGCACTCTTCGGCGTCGTCGGCGAGTGTTTCGAACGAGGCGGCGACCACGGATGCGACCAGGTCGTTCTTGTTCGGGAAGTGCTTGTACAGGGTGCCCACCGCGACGCCCGCGGCAGCGGCGATCTGCTCCATCGACACCTCGGGCCCGTGCTCGGTGATCTGCTCATGCGCCGCCGTCATGATCCGGGCGCGGTTGCGCGCCGCGTCGGCACGCAGCGGTCGGGGTGAGGTCATGCGGGCGGCCCTCCGGCATCATTTGACGAAAGATGAATGATGCTTCACTATACAACATGAAGCATCATTCACGTTATGGAGGTTGATCATCATGGCCAGCACGACCGACCGGTGGACCGAACAGAACATCCCCGCCCAGGACGGCAGGGTCGCCGTCGTCACCGGCGCCAACAGCGGCCTCGGGCTGGAGACCGCGCGAGCCCTGGCCGAGCACGGCGCACACGTCGTCCTCGCCGTGCGCAACCTCGACAAGGGCCACCAGGCCCTCGCCCGCATCAGGGAAAGCGCCCCGGGCGCCAAGCTCAGCCTCCAGCGCCTGGACCTCGCCAGCCTCAAATCGGTACGCGAGGCCGCCGATGAGCTGCACATCACGCACCCGAAGATCGACCTGCTCATCAACAACGCGGGCGTGATGTACACCCCCCGGCAGAAGACCGAGGACGGGTTCGACATGCAGTTCGGGGTCAACCACCTCGGGCACTTCGCGCTCACCGGCCTGCTGCTGGACCTGATGCTGCCCGTGCCCGGCTCCCGGGTGGTCACCGTCAGCAGCGTCGGCCACCGCATCCGGGCCGGCATCCACTTCGACGACCTGCAGTTCGACCGCTCCTACAACCGGGTTGCCGCCTACGGGCAGGCCAAGCTGGCCAACGTGATGTTCACCTACGAACTCCAGCGCCGCCTCGCCCCGCACCACACCACCATCGCCGCCGCCGCGCATCCCGGCACGGCGGCCACCGACCTCCCGCAGAACATGAGCGGCCTGGCGCGCAAGGGGGTCGACCTGTTCGAGCCTCTGCTGGCCCAGTCGGCCGCCATGGGAGCGCTGCCCACCCTGAGGGCGGCCACCGATCCCGCCGTCACCGGCGGCCAGTACTACGGCCCCAACGGCTTGGGCGGAACCCGCGGATACCCCAAGGTGGTCGCCTCCAGCAAGAAGTCCCACGACACAGCCGTCCAGCAGCGCCTGTGGACCGTGTCCGAGCAGCTCACCGACGTCAGGTTCCCCGTCTGAGGCGCCCAACCGCCATCCGGCCGACCAAGCCGTATGACAGAAGAGGTTCACTGTGCGCATCATCATCTTCGGGGCCACCGGCGCGGTGGGCCAGGGGGCTCTGGAAGCCTGCCTGCGCGACCAGGACGTCACCGACGTCCTCGTCGTCGGCCGCACCCCCACCGGCCGCGCTCACCCCAAGCTCCATGAGCTCCGCCACGAGGACTTCACCGACTTCACCGCCGTTCAAGACCGGCTGACCGGCTACGACGCCTGCTTCTACTGCCTGGGGACCTCGGCCATCGGCATGAGCGAGGCCGACTACCGGGTCGTCTCCCACGAGTTCCCGCTCGCCGCCGCCCGCGCCCTGCTGGCCGTCAGTCCCGGCCTCGCCTTCGCTTACGTCTCCGGCGTCGGCACCGACAGCACCGGCAAGAGCCGCATGATGTGGGCGCGTGTGAAGGGCGAGACGGAGAATGCCCTGCTGGAGCTGTCACCGCGGGCCCACATGTTCCGCCCTGCGTTCGTCCTGCCCCTGCCGGGTACCAAGGCGAAGGCCAGGGTCCACGTCCTGGCGTACCGGGTCCTCAGTCCGCTGTACCCGGTGCTGCGGCGCATCGCACCGCGCTACGTCACCACCAGTGTGCAGTTGGGCCAGGCCATGATCCAGACGGCCCGTAGCGGCGGGAGGCACCGCGTCCTGACCCCGGCCGACATCAACGAAGCAGCCTCAGCAGCAACGCCGTGACCGCCAAGGACACGCGCGCCGCGACTACTGGCAGCGGGTGCGGGGTCGGTGACCGGTTCGGCCCGAGTCGTCTGCGGAGGTCCCGCTCGCTCATGGCCGACCGCCGGCCGTCCATCGGACGCCTCGTACCGCCGCCGGCGATGCACTCGCCGACGGTGCGGCGAGCGTCCCGGCCAGGACCAGTCCTTCTCCAGGCACTCCGAGCGCTCATCGATGCGGCAGGCGCCTGGTGGCCACCGCATCCACCGGCTACTCGCTGCTGAGGAAGGGCACTCATCGTGGCCTTGGGTCTCGCCTTCCTGCTCGGGGAGGGCACCGGACACCGGCTGTGCCTCCCACCCCGTGCTGCTGCTCTTCCTGCCGGTGCTGTTGTGCTGCGAGCGCCTGACCGCATCGCCGCGGGAGATTCGCCGGACCTTCGCGGCATCGTCCTGCTCAGAACCACCCCTAACCATCTCCGCGTTCGCGCACACGCTGGGCCCCGAGGGCTGCTCTCTGACCAAGGGCGTGTTACTTGATGCGGATCTCCGCCAACTGCAGGCGGTACTTGCTGGTCTCATCGGAGGCGGGCCTGCCGAGCCTGGTTGCGCGCAGCCGCAGGTAGCGCCCGTTGGCGGAGGTGAGGGGGTAGGTCTGGGCGGCTCCGTTGGGGTTCGGCTCACCGGTGACGGTGCGGGCCGTGGTGTACGTGGTGCCGCCGTCGGTGCGGGTCTGGAAGGTGAAGTCGACGGGGAAGCCCGCCGAGCCGCCGCCGGCCCCGCTGGCGTCGGTGCGCGGGTGAAGGGTGACAGAGCCGATGGCCCGGTCGGCGCCGAGGTCGATCTCGATCCACACGGGGGTGTCATTGACGTCGGCGGAGGCGAAGTCGATGCTGGTGAAGCCCTTGGCGCCGGTCACGCTGGTGGTGGTGCCGTCCAGGACCCGGGTCTTTCCCCAGTCACCGTTCTCCAGCGTGTAGTTGGAGGTGACGGTGGTCCCGGCAGTAGGGATGGTGAGCTCGGCCAACTGGAGGCGGTACTTGGTGGTCTCATCGGAGGCGGGCGTACCCAGGCGCGTGGCCTGCAGGCGGACGTAGCGGGCGGTGCTGGTCTTGAAGCCGTATGTCTGCACCAGCCCGTCAGGGTTCGCCTGCCCGGTGACGGTGCGGACGGTGGTGTAGGTGCTGGATCCGTCGGGCCGGGTCTGGAGGGTGAAGTCGACGGGGAAGCCCGCCGTGCCGCCGCCGGCAGCGGGAGTGTCGGTGCGGGGAAGGAGGCGTACAGCGTCGAGGTCGGTGTCGGTGCCGAGATCGATCTCCACCCAGACGGGAGTGGCACTGATGTCGGCGGAGGCGAAGTCGTTACTGGTGTAGCCCTTGGCGCCGGTCACGCTGGTAAGCGTGCCGTCGGTCAGGCGGCTGCGGCCCCAGTTGCTGTTCTCCAGGCTGTTGTTGCTGGTGACGGGCCGGCCCAGGGCGAGGTTGTCGAGACGGCCGACGCCGGTCGCAGTGAAAGTCCATGTGCCGGGCTGGACGACCAAGTACACGTACGAG
This sequence comes from Streptomyces sp. NBC_01352, assembly GCF_036237295.1. Classification (NCBI taxonomy): domain Bacteria; kingdom Bacillati; phylum Actinomycetota; class Actinomycetes; order Kitasatosporales; family Streptomycetaceae; genus Streptomyces; species Streptomyces sp. NBC_01352. Next base: position 10,060,607 of record NZ_CP108354.1, on the reverse strand, counting down.
GAGTCTTTGCCGTCGTAGCTCAGTCCGCTGACGCTGCCGGTGGGCGAACCGCCGGTGAAGACGGTGGTGTCGTTCGCCTTGATGACCGGCTGCGCTCCGCCGTAGGTGGGCACGCCCACTCGCGCAGTCGTTCCGCTCGGGGAGGTGAGGGTCAGCGTCACCTTTGTTCCGTCGCGGGTGATACCGAAGCGGATGTCACCCTCGACGGTGGACGTCACGGTGTTGATCTTTGTGAGGGTGCCGGTCTGCGGGATCACCTCGTATGTCTGCCAGCCCGGCTTGGTCGGGCGGACACCGGCGGCGTAGGCGGACAGGGCGTATAGCGGGCCGCCGTTCCAGGCGTGGTTGTCGGTACCGTCCGCCTTGACCCACAGCTCCCACAGCGTGTGGCAGGCGGGGTCGGCGACCTGGGCGGCGAAGCGGTTGCGCATCCGCTCCTCGGCGACCGTGGCTGCGCCCATCAGGTACAAGGCCTCCAGGACGTAGAACTCCATGTAGGGGCTGGCGTTGAGATGGGTGCGCAGCACCTCGGTAATCGCCCGGTACCGGGAGGCGGGGGCCAGGCCCGCGACGACGGCGAGGCCATTGGCCCGGTCGTCGGTGTCGCCGGTGTAGCCGGGTGAGCGGTACTCGTTGCGCGAGGAGTTCCACAGGACGCGGTCGAAGTTGGCCTTGATGCTGTCGCGCTGGGTCTTCCATCCAGCGACATCGCCGCTGTTACCACTGAGGTCGGCGAGCTTTGCGGCGGTGTCGAGGGCCAGGTAGTACCAGCTGTTGTCCAGGACGCGGGCATCGATGTTGGAGCCCCAGTCCTCCCAGTCCCAGTCCCCGGCGCGGTGGTTGACCAGGCCGTCGGCGTCCAGGCTCCACAGGTTCAGGTACTTCTTCACCGCCGGATAGGCGCCCGTGACGGCATCAGCGTTGCCGGTGTAGAGGTAATACGTCCAGAACGACCACACCGAGGCGAGCATCTGGACGGGCAGTTCGTTGGTCCAGATGGTCGTGGGGATCGGGGAGTACAGCACCCCGCCGGACTCCTGCCAGGAGGTCAGCTGGGCGATGGCCTTCTTGCCCAGCGCGTGGGAGCGGGTGTCGAAGGTGTAGAAGCCTTCCTTCAGCTGGTTGACCACATCGCCCCACCACTGGGCCCGCTCGCGGGTGGGGCAGTCCATGTAGTTGTCCCGCATATTGACGTACATGGTGCGGGCGGCCTTGGTCCACAGGGTGTCGAGAAAGGCGTCACTACTGCTGAAGGACCCGGCGAAGTCGGTGTCGTAGCCGGACTCGCGGTACTTCAGCTCCAGGATCGTCACGCCCGCCGGGATCGTGTACCGCACGGCCGTCCCGCTCATCCAGGCCAGTGACTCGAACTCCTGGACTCCGCCGGAGCAGACGTAGGTGGCGCGCATGTTGTACTGCGTTCCGGGCTCGATGCCCACCAGGCCCGCACCGTCGTCGTAGTGATCGGTCTGGACGCCGATCACCGCCCCGGCCGGGGCGTCCACCTTCAGGTACGGGGTCACTTGGAGGTTGGACGGCAGGGTGCCCGAGATCGCGGTGGAACCCCGCCCGGTGCCCGGCAGGGACGCGGCGTTGGTGTAGGACCTCAGACCGGAGTAGCGGAACTGCGGGACCGGCCGCTCGACCAGGGCGTTCCAAGGTGCCGCACCCGTGGCGCCGAAGTCGGTCGGTGCCGTCCAGCCACTGTCGTCGAACCCGGAGGACTGCCAGCCGGCCATACCCGTGGCATTGCGGGCGTCGTAGTAGACGTTCGACTCCGGCAGCCGGAAGTTGACCTGTGTTCCGCTCGTGTTGTTCGAGTAGCCCGGGTGGACGACGTGCTTCCAACCGGTGTCGCTGACGAGCCGGGTAACGGTGGAGCCGGTCGTGATGTCGGCCTGGAACAGCAGCCCACCCTTGCCGCTGCTGCTGTGTGAGAAGCCTTGCTTGCCGAAGTACCACACCAGCAGCGCGACCGTGTTGCCACCGGCCTGCAGGTACGGGGCGAGGTCGATCTCGTCGTAGTAGGTGTCCGTACGGTTGGGGCCCCGCTTGAGCCCGCCTTCGAACACCACCAGGGTGCCGTTCACCCACAGCCAGTACTTCGAGTCCGCGGCGATCTGCGTGACCGCCTTCGACGGAGCCGAACCCAAAGTGAACGATCTACGGAACGCCACCCATTGGTTGGTCGCACTGGACGGCGCCCAGATCCACCTCGCCGACCAGGAAACCGCTGCGGACGCCGTCGACAGGAGCCCCGGAAGCGCAAGAGAACCAAAAGTGGGCGTGAGAGCCACGGCTATGGCCGAGCGCAGGGCGGACCGGCGCGATACATGGTTCATCGTGGATCCTACTTTCGCTGTGCGGAGTGCAGTGTGAAGGGGGCGGCATCCGGCGCTGAACGGCACCCAAACGAACTGAATCGATTCAATCGGGTGTTCGTAGGCGAGATACTCGACGCTCGCGCCACGGGGTGTCAACACTCCCGCAACATGGTGTTTGCACCTAGGAAGAGTCATGCCGCCGCGGGGAGCGACAGGGCTCCCCGCGGCGGCATGCGCTTCAGATCTCCGGCTGTCAGAGTTTTCAGCCAGCTGAACGGCACACGACACTACTGGCGGCTCACCGGCGGTGAGTCCGGCGGCCAGTGGTTGGTGAAGGATGCCCCGCACGGCATCCCGGGGAGTGACGTGTGCAGGTCGTCTCGGCGGCTCAAGCGACGGACAGCGGCTGGACCTGGGCTCAGACAGCCGGGCTGATCGTCCCGTGCATCGCCCTTTTCGGCGCCTTCCTGACCTACGCCCTCAACCAACGGGCCGTACGAAGGGAACACCGGGCCAAGACCTTCGCCGAAGCGCTGACGGCGGTCGAGGAGTACTTGGAGATGCCGTACCGCATACGGCGCCGCCCCGAATCCTCGTCCGCCGTACGACAACAACTCACCGACGAGGTCAGCAGTCTGCTGGCACGAATGGCCTTCCACCAGACATGGCTCCAGATCGAGGCCACAACCGTCGCGGGCCCCTACGAAACCCTCGTGGCCACGGCGCGAGCGGAGGCCGGCGCGCAGATGAGCCTCGCCTGGCAGCAGCCACCGATCGGCACAGACAGCGGCATGAACCTCGGAGTCCCGTACTCCCGGGACCGATCGAACGCGGCCCGAGCCAGGTGCATCGAAGTGATGCGCCGTCACCTCTGAGAAATAGCGGTGATCTTGATGCCAACCATCCCTCTTTTGTGCCAACTATAAATCCTCGTCACAACAGGCTAACGCCGTACCCTCGGCATCCCCAGCCCGATCCACGAGATGATCTCCCGCTGGATCTCGTTGTTGCCGCCGCCGAAGGTGAAGATGACCGCCGAGCGGTAGCCGCGTTCCAGCTCGCCGTGGAGCACCGCCCCCGCCGAGCCCTCCTTCAGCGCGCCGGCGGCACCGACGATCTCCATGAGCCAGGCGTACGCGTCCCGGCGGGCCTCGGAGCCGTACACCTTGACCGCGGAGGCGTCCTGCGGGGTGAGGGTGCCGTCCTCGACGGCGCCCACCATCCGCCAGTTGAGGAGCTTGAGGGCGTCGAGCCTGGTGTGGGTGCGGGCGAGGAGGCGGCGTACCCAGGGCAGGTCGACGACGCGGCGGCCGTCGGCGAGCTTGGTCTCCATGGCCCAGCGCTGGACGTCATGGAGGGCGCGGATCGCCATGGTGCCGTGTGCGGCGAGGGTGACGCGTTCGTGGTTGAGCTGGTTGGTGATCAGGCGCCAGCCCTGGTTCTCCTCACCGACCCGGTGGGAGACCGGCACGCGAACGTTCTCGTAGTAGCTGGCCGTGGTGTCGTGCGAGGCCAGGGTGTTGATCACGGTGCAGGAGTAGCCGGGGTCGGTGGTCGGCATCAGGAGCATGGTGATGCCCTTGTGCGGCGGGGCGTCGGGGTCGGTACGGACCGCGAGCCAGACCCAGTCGGCGGTGTCGCCGTTGGTGGTCCAGATCTTGTGGCCGTTGACGACGTACTCGTCGCCGTCCCGGACGGCACGGGTCTTCAGGGAGGCCAGGTCGGTGCCGGCGTCGGGCTCGCTGTAGCCGATCGCGAAGTCGATCTCGCCGGAGAGGATCTTCGGAAGGAAGTACGCCTTCTGCTCCTCCGTGCCGTACCGCATGATCGTGGGGCCGACGGTGTTCAGAGCCATGAGCGGCAGCGGGACGCCGGCCTGGGCGGCCTCGTCGAAGAAGATGAACTGCTCCATCGCGGTCAGGCCGCGGCCGCCGTACTCCTTCGGCCAGCCCACGCCGAGCCAGCCGTCGCCACCGAGCCGGCGGATGGTGGTTCGGTAGAAGCGCTTCTGCGCGGCTCGGTCGGTGAAGCGGGCGTGCGCGTTGTCCGGCACCAACTCGGCGAAGTAGGCGCGCAGTTCGGTGCGCAGTCGCTGCTGCTCGGGCGTGTGATCGAGATGCACGGCGCCTCCAGGCTCCCGGACCGGTCCTGACGGCGCACACGGTAGAACGTGTTCCAGAAATTGGGAATGGGCATGCGCGGACGGGCATGCCCGGGCGACCCCCGGACGCCCGACCCTCGGACGCCCGGCCGCCTGACCCTTGGAGCGAAGGCCGTCAGACCAGTGTGGCGATGAAGTCCGTGCAGGCCTGCGCGCACTCCCGGCATGCCTTCGCGCTGTCCTCGGCGCCCGCGTACCGGTCGAAGACGTGTGCGCACTCCAGGCACACGGACCGGCACCACTCCAGCTGGACGCGGATGCTCTCCTCGTCCAGGCAGTTCTGTTCGGAGAGCACCCGGCAGGTCGCGTCGCAGACCTCCGCACACATGATGCCCTTGCGTCGTACGAGTTCCTGTTCCTCGGTGCCGTCCGGATCCACGAGGCTGGCGCGCAGGGCACACGCCCGCGCACACTCCGTGCATGCCTGGGCGCAGGCGAACCTGTCCTCCAGGAACCGGAAGAGCTCCTGCTGGGATGTCGTCGATGTCACACCGAGCGGGTAGCCGCCCCCGACCGGCCCAAACCCGGTGTTTCCAAGGGTTCCGGCCGGTTTCCGGGACCCGCCCCTCCGCCCTGTGGGGCGCCCGGTTCGCCCACGGTGCCAGGGGTACTCGCGTGCCATGAATACCTCATGGATGGACATCGCCGCAGGCCGGGGCGCTCTCGGCATCGGCCTGATCGTGGCGGGCGTGGTGGTCGTGGCGGTGCTGATCGGCGCCTTCGCTCTCGGTGTCCGCGTCAAGCGCCGGGAGCTCCCGCCGCCGACGCCGGAGGAGCAGCCGAGGCTGCCGGAGGACGGTCCGGTTCGCGAGGTCCGGGAGAACCGGGAGCCCGACGAGGTGCCGCGGAGCGACCACCGCCTCACCCCGCACCAACTCCCCCAGCACGGCAACGCCGGAACCCGCACCAGCTCGTCGACGGACCGGCCCCGCTGGGACGAGGGCAGCAGCGGTTCCTTCGGGAGCGGCGGGGCGGGCGGGCGCTGACACCGGACGGCGCCCGGCCGGTCGTAGCACCACCGCGTTCACCCGCGTTCACCCGCGTTCACAGGGCCTCTCACAGACGCGTGGAGGCCATCGCACGACATCGCGCAGAGGGAAGTGAGACCCATGGCCGACTCCGGCCGCGACAGCCTGCCGCTGCCCGACTACGACCAGCTGCCGATCGGCGGCCTGGAGAGCCTCGTACGGTCCCTGAGCGCACAGGACGTCGAGGAGTTGCTGGCATACGAGCGGACGCACGCCGACCGCGTCCCGGTGACCGAAGTGCTGACGGCCCGCCTGGAGCAGCTGGAGGCGGGCGCCGAGCCGACGTCCGGCGACCCGGGCGCCCTGCGCCCCGAACAGATCGCGCACGCCGGCGGCTCCCGGGTGTCGCCCGCGACCTCGCCGAAGCCCTTCAGCCCGCCGCCGCACGGCACACCGGACCAGCGGGGCAAGCCGAAGGGTAATCGGACCTGACGGTTTCTGGCACCGGCGCGCGGGCGCCCGTGCGCGGTGCGGTTGAGCGGGAGAAGGGCCCGGGCGGGTGCCCGGGCCCCAGCCGCGAGGGATTCAGGCGAGCTTCTTGAGCAGCTCGGCGGCGAGCGGGGCGGAGGAGGCCGGGTTCTGGCCGGTGACGACCGTGCGGTCGACCTCGACGTGCGGCGTCCACGGCTCGCCGACCTCGACCTTGATGCCCGCCTGCGTCAGACGGTCCTGCAGCAGCCACTTGGCGCGCTCGGCGTTGCCCGCGAGCTGCTCCTCGGTGTTGGTGAACGCGGTGATGCGGTAGCCGGCGTAGGCGTTGGTGCCGTCCTCCTTGACCGCGGCGAGCAGCGCGGCCGGGCCGTGGCAGACCACGCCGACCGGCATGCCGCTGTCCAGCGCCCGGATGAGGATGCTGCCGGCGTCGGCGTTCACGGCCAGGTCCTCCATGGGGCCGTGGCCGCCGGGGACGTACACCGCGGCGTAGTCGTCGAGCCGTACCTCGGTCAGCGCGATGGGGGCCTGGAACTCGGGGGCCGTCTCCACCACGGCGCGAATCCTGGCCGCCTGCTCCGGACCGCCGTTGGCGTCGGAGCTGAGGCTGCCCTGGTCGACGGGCGAGACCACGCCGTCGGGAGTGGCCACGGTGACCTCGTGTCCGGCGGCCTTGAAGGCCTCGTACGGGGCGACGGCCTCCTCGGCCCAGAAGCCCGTGGGGTGGGTGCTGCCGTCGGCCAGAGTCCACTGGTCGGCGCCGGTCATCACGAAAAGGATCTTCGCCATCGTCATCTCCTGGGGCACGGTCCGTCACGGACCGGTGGGGTGCTGGATGCTGCCGCGTCAGGCGGTGTGGTGTCGGCTCTCCTGGCTGAATCATCACCACCCACGCTTGCTGCCGCTACCCGGACTCGGACGCTTCAGGCCGTACCGCCGAAGTCGACGTCCTTGGTTCCGACCGTACCGGCCGTCCGTCCCGGCGCGGTCTGGTAGGTCCAGTACAGGTTGGTGTGCGCGACGACCTGGTCGGGCGGCGGCGCTCCCCATGCCGTCTGGTCGTCCGTCGTGTGGGCGTCGCTGACCAGGATCGCGTCGTACCCCCTGACGAACGCGCCGTGGAGCGTCGAGCGGATGCACACGTCGGTCGCCGCGCCGGCGACGACGAGTCGCCCGACTCCGAGGCCCGACAGCACGGTCTCCAGCATGGTGTCCTCGAACGAGTCGGCGTAGTTCTTCTCGACGAGCGGCTCGGCGATGCCCGGAGTCAGCTCGGGGACGATCCGCCAGTCGTCGCTCCCCTTCACCAAGTCCTCGTCGGAATGCTGGACCCAGATGACAGGGACCCGTTCCCGCCGCGCCTGCTCGACCAGACTGCCGACGTTCGCGACGACCGCATCGCGCTCGTGGGCCGTCTCGACGACGCCCTTCTGCACGTCGACGACGAGGAGTGCCGTATTCGGACGGTTCTCGAGTGTGGTCATGGGCTCCCCCGACTCAGCATGGGCTTCGGTGTCCAAACTTCGGTGTCCACAGCACAGTAGACCCACCCACTGACAACCGTCCCGGCACGCACTCCGCCCCGAAAACGCCCCTCATCCCGGCCCGGCGGCCACCCCTCCCAGGACAACCGCCTTCCCGGCGCCGGAGAAGATGACGCCGGGGTCGGCCGGGGCCTGGTTGAGAACCCACAGGCCGATCAGCGTGGCCAGGGTGAAGACGACGGCGATCAGGACGGCGAGGACGAGCCGGCGGCGGCGTTCGCGGCGCAGCCACTCGCCGCGAGCCGTGCGGTAGGCGTCCGGCGCGGCCTGTACTCCGCCGGCCAGTCTCTCCAGGGCTTCGCGCAGCTCCCGTTCCGTGCGGCCCGCGTCGACCGCGCCTTCCGGCGCCCGGCCGCGCTCAGGTTCCATGCGGCGCCTCTCCGTGCCGTCCTTCTCCGTGCGTTCGTTCCCGGTGCGTTCGTTCCCGGTTCGCCCCCGACCGGTGTCGTTCATTGCCGAGCCTCCATCGCCTGACTCAGGGCGGCGATGCCGCGCGAGGTGTGTGTCTTGACCGACCCCGAGGAGATCCCCATCGCGGCGGCGATCTCGCTCTCCTTCAGCCCGAGCCAGTGCCGCAGCACGAGCGCCTCACGCTGTCGGGCCGGCAACTGCTGCAGCGCGTCGATCAGCACACGCTGGTCGTCGTGCAGGAGGGCGGTGCTCTCGGCGGATGCGACGACCTCCTCCGGCGGGTTCTCCACATGTCTGCGGGCCACTTGCAGGTGACGTATGCGCATCCGGGTCAGATTGCAGACGGTGGAGCGCAGGTACGCCTCCGCCGCCTTGGTGTCCCGCAGCCGCCGCCACTTGCGGTAGATCTGGTAGTACGCCTCGGCCACCACGTTCTCCGGGTCGTCCGCGCCGAGCAGCACGGCCAGGCGCAGCATGGAGGCGTAGTGCAGCTCGAACAGGCGGGCAAGGGCGGCCTCCCGCTCCAGGTCGGCCGGGTCGCTCGCCGCGGGTATGAGCGAATCGGCCGGAGTGGCGGGCGGCGGCACGGGCGGCAGCGTGAGGGGGATGTTCTGTCTGCGTCTCACGGGTTGTTCGCTCCCGTCTCGGGGCGCCGCCTGACGGTCAGGCGGGTCGGTAGGTCGGTGAGGTCGGCGCCGCGCGGGACGCCCAGTCGTTCCAGGGCCAGGGTCGCGGCCACGGCGACGGTCAGATTGAGCAGGAGGGCGACGAGCCCGGCGTAGATCTCCACCGAAGGGCCGCCGAGGCCGACCGGCACGACGGACGAGAAACCCTCCCGCACGACCAGGACGGTTCCGGCCGCCATGCCCACGGCCCATCCGGCCAGCAGTGCCCGGGGATGCAGCCGGCCGGTGAACAGCCCGACGGCCACGGCGGGGAAGATCTGCAGGATCCAGACGCCGCCGAGCAGTTGGAGATTGATCGCGTCCTGGTCGCGCAGTCCGAACACGAACGCGATCGCCCCGACCTTCGCGGTCAGCGACACCGCCTTGGCGATGCGCACCTGCCGCTTGGGCGTGGCCGTGGGGTGGACGTACTCGACGTACACGTTCCGTACGAAGCTGGTGGCGGCGGCGATGGACATCACGGCGGCCGGGACCAGCGCCCCCACGGTGATCGCGGCGAACACCAGCCCGGCCAGCGGCCCCGGCATCAGCCGGTCGACCAGCATCGGCACGGCGGCCTCGGCGCCGCCCTCGGGCGCCCGTACCCCCACCGCGAGGGCGGCGACGCCGAGGAAGCCGAAGAGCGCGAGCAGCGCCGTCCAGGCGGGCAGCGCCACGGAGACCTTGCGCAGGGTGCGCGGGCCGTCGGCGGCGAAGCCGGCGGTGAGGACGTGCGGGTACATCAGCAGGGCCAGCGCGGAGCCGAAGGCGAGCGTGGCGTAGGCCGGCTGCTGGGCCGGGGAGAGCAGCAGCGCGGAGTGGGCCGCGTCCGTTCCGCCGAGCCGCCGGGCGGCGCCGTCGAAGACGGGGCCGGGGCCGCCGAGCCGGTCGAGGACCAGCCAGCACACGGCGGTGAGGGAGACGAACACGGCCACCGCCTTGAGCGCGGAGATCACGGTGGGTGCGCGCAGCCCGTGCCGGTAGGTCGCCACCGCGAGCCCGGCGAAAAGGGCCACCATCACCAGGTCCCCGCCCGCCCCGCGCGGGTACACGTCCCCGGCCGTCAGCACCGCGCGTATGCCGAGCAGCTGCAACGCCAGGTACGGCATCGTCGCGAGTATCCCGGTCAGCGCGACCACCAGGGCCAGCGACGGCGACCCGTAGCGGCCGCGCACGAAGTCGGCGGCGGTGATGTAGCCGTGCCGGCGGGCCACGGTCCACAGGCGGCTCAGCAGCACGAAGGCGAGCGGGCAGACGATCACCGTGTACGGCACGGCGAAGAAGGCGGGCGCGCCGTTGCCGTACGCCAGTCCGGGGACGGCGGTGAAGGTGTACGCGGTGAAGATCGTGCCGCCGAGCAGGAACCAGGTCCACACCGGGCCCAGGCTCCGGTCGGCCAGTGCCCAGCCCTCCAGGGAGGGCAGCCGGTCGCTGGGACGCAGCCGGGGTGCGGTGACGGCGAGCAGCGACGCTCCGCCGATCACGACGAGGAACGTCGCGGTCATGGCGCCGTCGGCCATGGGTCACCGTCCTTGGTGTGCCTGGATCTCACCGGTTGGTTGCGCAGACGGCTGGTTCGGTTGACGGAACACCGGCGGAAATCTTCTGGAAATCCGCTGTCAACCACTTCCGGCGGGTGGGCAACTCTTGCACAGACCCACAGCGAGCGGGAGAGGAGCACAGGTCATGGCACGGACCGGTCATCCCCGGCTACGGCGCGTCGCCGTAGTCGTACTGCTCCTCGCGCCCGCCGCGGGGCTGCTGTGGGTTCCCTGGTACGCCGGTGCGAGCCCAGCGCTCGCGGGCACGCCGTTCTTCTACTGGTACCAGCTCGCCTGGGTGCCGGGCTGCGGCCTGTGCCTGCTCGCCGCGTACGCGCTGACCAGGCACGAACACCGCGATCCCTGATCCGGGCGAACGGGAGTCACGTCCCGGTCGCTGATCTTCACGCACGTCCTCTCACAACATCACCCCCGAGGTGAGGAGCCGCCATGCCTACGTCAGCCATGCCCGAATCCGCTCTCCCGGCGCCACAGGAGCCGCCGCCCGTACGGTCCCGCATGTCCCCGCGGTCGATTGCGCTGTGGGTGACCGTCGCGCTGCTGGGCGCCGTCGCCTGGGGCGTCCTGGCCCTGGCCCGCGGTGAGGAGATCTCCGCGGTCTGGCTGGTGGTGGCCGCGCTCGGCTCGTACGCCATCGCCTACCGCTTCTACTCGCGTTTCATCGCCCGCCGGGTGCTGAAGCCGGACGATCGTCGGGCGACGCCCGCCGAACGTCTGGAGGACGGCGTCGACTTCCAGCCGACCGACCGCCGGGTGCTGCTCGGCCACCACTTCGCCGCGATCGCCGGCGCCGGTCCGCTGGTCGGACCGGTGCTCGCGGCCCAGATGGGATACCTGCCCGGCACCCTGTGGATCGTCGCCGGGGTGATCTTCGCCGGGGCGGTGCAGGACATGGTGGTGCTGTTCCTGTCCATGCGGCGGGACGGCAAGTCGCTCGGGCAGATGGCCCGTGACGAGATCGGCCGGGCCGGCGGCGCCGCCGCACTGGTCGCCGTCTTCGCCATCATGATCATTCTGCTCGGTGTGCTGGCCCTGGTCGTGGTCAACGCCCTCGCGCACTCCCCCTGGGGCACCTTCTCCGTCGCCATGACCATCCCGATCGCCCTGTTCATGGGCTTCTGGATGCACCGCATCCGCCCCGGCCGGGTCGTCGAGACCAGCTTCATCGGGGTGGCGCTGCTCCTGCTCGCCATCGTCGGCGGCGGCTGGATCCAGAACTCCTCGCTCGCGGACACCTTCACCCTCAGCCCGACGACCCTCGTCTTCTGCCTGGTCGGATACGGCTTCCTCGCCTCGGTCCTGCCGGTGTGGATGCTGCTCGCGCCGCGCGACTACCTGTCCACCTTCATGAAGATCGGGACCATCGCGCTGCTCGCGGTCGGCGTCGTGGTCGCCGCCCCGGTGCTGCGCGCCGACGCGGTCAGCGAGTTCGCGGGCTCGGGCGCCGGTCCGGTCTTCGCCGGGTCCCTCTTCCCCTTCCTCTTCATCACCATCGCCTGCGGCGCGCTGTCCGGCTTCCACGCCCTGGTCGCCTCGGGCACGACCCCGAAGCTGATCCAGAAGGAATCCCAGGTCCGGATGATCGGCTACGGCGCCATGCTGATGGAGTCGTTCGTCGCGATCATGGCGCTGATCGCCGCGGCCACCCTGGAACCCGGCCTGTTCTACGCGATGAACGCCCCCGCGGGCCTCCTCGGCACGACGGCCGAGTCCGCGTCCCACGCGGTGGCCGGCCTCGGCTTCACCATCACCCCCGACCAGCTGACCCAGGCGGCCAAGGCGGTGGAGGAGCAGACCCTGATCGCCCGCTCGGGCGGGGCGCCGACCCTCGCCGTCGGCATGTCGGAGATCTTCTCCGGCGTCTTCGGCGGTACCGCGATGAAGGCCTTCTGGTACCACTTCGCGATCATGTTCGAGGCGCTGTTCATCCTGACCACGGTCGACGCGGGCACCCGGGTCGGCCGGTTCATGCTCCAGGACATGCTCGGCAACGTCTGGAAGCCGATCGGCCGGGTCAACTGGAAGCCCGGCATCTGGCTGTGCAGCGCCCTCGTCGTCGCCGCCTGGGGCTACTTCCTCTACACCGGCGCCACCGACCCGCTCGGCGGGATCAACCAGCTCTTCCCGCTCTTCGGCATCGCGAACCAGTTGCTCGCCGCCATCGCCCTCACCGTCTGCACCACGGTCCTCATCAAGTCCGGACGGCTGCGCTTCGCCTGGGTCACCGGTGTCCCACTGGCCTGGGTGGTCGTGGTCACCTTCACCGCAGGCTGGCAGAAGATCTTCTCCGACGACCCCAGGGTGGGCTTCTTCACCCAGCGCGCGCGATACGCCGACGCCATCGACGCCGGTCAGGTCCTCCCGCCCGCCAAGACCGTCGACGACATGCACACCGTGGTCACCAACTCCACCGTCGACGGCGTACTCATCACCCTCTTCCTGCTGCTGGTCGCCGTGGTGATCGTGAACGCGGCGGTGGTGTGCGTACGTGCCCTGCGGTCGCCGTCTCCCCTGCCGACCACCGAGGCGCCGTACGTCGAGTCACGCATCGACGTGCCCGAGCAGGTCGGCAAACCGCTCGCGGGAGCCCGCTCATGAACATCCGGCGGTGGGCCCGGGCGGTACGCTGGTACCTGCGCGAGCTGACGGGCGAGGCCGAGTACGACCGCCACTGCGACCGGCACCGACGCCACCACCCGCTCGCGCCGGTACCGACCCGCCGCGAGTACGAGGTGCAGCGCACGCTCCACCGGGAGAGCCACCCGCAGAGCCGCTGCTGCTGACGGCCCGGTCACCGACCGGGGGGCGGGTGCACCTGTGAGCCGTGAGGCCGGCACCCGCCCACACACCTTCGCGCCCAGCTCAGCGCATAAACTGTGCCCCTTCTGTACGCGATCCGGCCGGAGGCCGCCGCATGAGGATCTCGCAACGCGCCCAGGCCGTCGCCCCGTTCTACGCCATGGAGTTCGGCAAGCATGCCGCGGCACTGGAGGCCCAGGGCCACCACGTCGTCAAACTCAGCCTCGGTGAACCGGACTTCGGCGCGCCCCCCGCCGTACTGAACGCGATGCGCGAGGCCATGGACGGCCGGCCGATGGCCTACACCGCGGCGCTCGGGCTGCCCGCCCTGCGGCAGGCGATCGCGGGGTTCTACCGGGACCGGCACGGTGTCGAGGTCGACCCCGCCCGGGTCGTCGTGACCGCGGGCGCCTCCGCTGCCCTGGTGCTGGCCACGGCGGCCCTCGTCGACACCGGCGACGAGGTGCTCATCGCGGATCCGTCGTACCCCTGCAACCGGCAGATCGTCGAGAGCTTCGGCGCGGACGTCACGCTCGTTCCCACCACCGCCGAGACCCGCTTCCAGCTGAACGCCTCGTCGGTCCGGTCGAGTTGGACGGACCGGACCCGCGGCGTCATGATCGCCACCCCGTCCAACCCGACGGGCACCTCCGTTCCGGCCGAGGAGCTGGCGGCGATCTGCGCGTTCGCCCGCGAGCGCGACGCGTGGCGCATCGTCGACGAGATCTACCTCGACCTCAGCGACCACGACGCCCAGGGCGGGCCGCCGTGCAGCGCACTCTCGTACGACCCCGATGCCATCGTCATCAACAGCTTCTCGAAGTACTTCGGCATGACCGGGTGGCGACTCGGCTGGTGCGTCGTCCCCGAGGCTCTCGTGCCGGCGATGGAGCGACTGGCCCAGAACTACTTCCTCTGCGCGTCCACTCCCGCGCAGCACGCGGCGCTGTCCTGCTTCACCGCCGAGTCCCTCGCGGTCTGCGAGGAACGCCGCGTCGAGTTCTCCGAGCGGCGCGCGCTCGTCCTCGACGGCCTGGCAAGGATCGGACTGCCGGTCCCCGTCCCGCCCGACGGCGCGTTCTACGTCTACTTCGACGTCGGCCACACCGGGCTCACCTCCTGGCAGTTCTGCGAACGAGCACTCCAGGAGGCGCACGTCGCCCTCACCCCGGGCAGGGACTTCGGCGTACACACCGCGCAGACACACGTGCGACTGTCCTACGCGGCCTCGGCCGACGACCTCCGCGAGGGGATCGCACGGCTCGGGAAGTTCGTGGCCACGCTTCCATAGGCGAAGCCGACAGCCGCGTACTCGTCGGTCCACTGAGTACAAGCGCTCCCGCGACCGGGAGGGCGTCGAGGTACCTCGGGCAGCGGATCGTAGGACGTAAGCCTCGCCGGCGGCCTGCTGTCGGCGAGGTGTCCCAGGATCGAGAGCAGGTCGCCGTCGGCGAAGCGCCCGGCCGTGGCCGCAAGTCCGAGGGCCTGGTCGACTTTGTCGTGGCCCAGCACGGTGGCCAGCTCGACCGCGCGGGCCATCTTGGCGCGGATGCAGCGTGTACGGCTGGACTTCCAGGCCGACTCCGGACAGCTGGTGCAGCGCCGTCTCGAACTCGAAGCGGCCTCGTCGAAAGGAGGTGGCGCAGCCGCCGGGGACGTTGTGGCGCTCCCCAGGAGGGTGCGCAGTCCCAGCGTTGGAGGGTGGCGGCGGTCAGTCCGGCGTTGCCCCGCGCCGATGACCACCGCGTCGAAGTCCGTCGTCGTGGTTACTGTTCGGCGGCCTCTCGGGCGATCTGCTCGAACTGGGCGCCCATGGCCTCGCCGAGCGCCTGGGCGGCGGAGAGCGGGCGCACCATCACCGTGAACTCGTCGATCTTCCCGTCGTCGTCGAAGTGCAGGAAGTCGCATCCCTGGAGTTGCTTGCCGGCGACAGTGGCGGTGAAGACGAAGGCGTGATCGCGGCCGTCGGAATTGGCGATCTCACGGATGTAGGTGAAGTCCTCGAAGACCCGGAACACGCCGCGCAGGATCGCCGCGGTGATCGCCTTGCCCGGGTACGGCTTGAAGGCGACGGGGCTGGTGAAGACGACGTCGTCGGCCAGCAGAGCGGCCACGGCGTCCAGGTCGCCGCTTTCGACGGCCTTGCGGAAGGGATGCATGAGCCCACCTCTGATACTCAGAAAAGTGAATAGGTGTGGTGGAGATTAGAGGGCCCGTCAGGGCTTGTCTACAGGGAAGGGGTGGGGTGACTATTACTCACCTTGTTGATTAATCTGTTAGCGTGCATCCATGGCTTTGCGGAACGCGGTGATGGCCGCGCTGCTGGAGGGCGAGGCGTCCGGGTACGACCTCGCGAAGGCGTTCGACGCGACGGTCGCCAACTTCTGGATGTCGACACCTCAGCAGCTCTACCGAGAGCTGGATCGCATGGAGGCCGAAGGACTCGTCACGGCCCGCGTCGTCGAGCAGAAGCGCCGCCCCAACAAGCGACTGTTCTCCTTGACGGAGGCCGGGCGGAAGGCCGTCCACGCCTACACCACCGAGCCCTTGGGTAAACCGGCGGTGATCCGGGACGAGTTGCTCGTCAAGGTGCAGTGCCTGGACGCGGGCGACATGGAAGCGGTCCGGACCGCCATCGCCGAGCGCATGGAGTGGGCCACCGCCAAGCTGGCCCGCTACGAGCGGCTCCGGCAGCGCCTGCTCGACGGGCGCTCTGAGGAGGCGTACTTCGCCGAGGCCGAGCGCGTCGGTCCGTATCTCACCCTGCTGCGCGGGATGTCGTTCGAGCGGGAGAACCTCCAGTGGGGGGACACGGCGCTGCGCAGGCTCGAACAGCGCACGGCCGCGCTCCGGGCCGACGGCTGACTGCGGCGGTCCCACCCACGCAGTTAGTCAACAAAGTTAGTACCGGCTGCGGTTCCTTGTCGGCGGGATTGCGATGCAGTCCCTTGCGGTCGCAGAACCGGGTCACGCCGAAGCCGAAGAGGCACGCGACCGCGAGTCCCAGCCCAGGATCACCCAGCCTCGGGGCAGTCCGGCGTCGCCCTGGGCGTCGCAGTAGAGGATGGAGCGGACGACGAGGACGAGCGAGTAGAAAAGGCGCTCAGGCCCAGGCCACTGTGGGAGTCGAGCGGATGCCCGTCCCCGACCTGTGCCACGGTCGGGTCGGTCAGCAGCAGGAGCACGGCACGGTGAGTGTCGGGCGGACGGCGTTGCGCGCCGCCTCGGGGCTGTGAGTGCGGCGACGGTGGAGGTGAAGTCGCGGGGCGACGAGCGCGCCGAACAGCTTGCCCTTGCCGAACTCGTCCGTCATCTCCTTCTCGTCCACCACCTTCCAGTCGATCGATCGACTGGACGATCCGCACCCCGAGGTCGGTCTGCTGCCACCGGCCTTCGCCCCCTCGTCCGCGCCGGCCAGGCCGATGAGTGCAGTTCAGCACGAGGAGCCACCGGCGTCGTCGCAAGCCAGAGCATCACACGGATGGGGAGATGTCCCCATCGGACGCGGCCACCGGAAGCAGCGCCGGCCGCTTGGCCTGGCGGCCGTCGCCGGAGGAGCGGCCACGCAGGCGGCGGCCGGCCCAAGGGCCGAGGAAGGTGCCGGCCCAGCGCACTTCGGCACCCACGGTCCTCCAGACAGAGATGTCTGTCCCCACGGCCGGAAGGGGAAGGGTCCACTTGTCGTCGCTGCCCGGCAGACCGAGCGCCTGGGCCACGGCAGCCGCGATGCGCGCGTGTCCCAGCGGGCCGGCGTGCAGCCGGTCAGCACTCCACAACCGCGGATCGGTCGCCGCCGCGTGCGCGGCCGTCTCCGCCACCACCACGCCGTGGCGGTCGGCGGCCTCCCGGATGCGCGTGTTGAGTGCGAGAACACGGTGACCGATCGGGCGGGCCAGCGGCGTGATACGCCCGACATCGGGAAACATGAGGGTCGCTACGGTGGCGCCCTGCGCGGCGAGGGCGGCGAACATCGCCTCAACATGGCCGGCCACCTCGTCGAGGTCGCAGCTCGGGCGCAGCGCATCGTTGACCCCAGCCACCACGGTGGCGAGGTCGGGCCTCATCGCGAGAGCCGGAGCGAGCTGCTCGGCGCGCACCTGACCGGCCTTACGGCCGCGCACCGCGAGGTTGGCGTAGAGCAGGCCGGGGCTGTGGCGGGCGACCTGCTCGGCGAGCCGGTCCGCCCAGCCCCGAAGACCACGCACGTCGTCGCCGTCCCCGAGCCCCTCGGTGTGACTGTCGCCCAGGGCGACATAGCGCAGATACCCACTGCTCGACACGGGGCCGCCCGCCTCTCGTCAACGCTGCTGATGGAAGTGGCACACGACCATCGCTAAACAACTAGGCACCTAGTCGCATTGTTGAATATGAGGATAGCTGCGGGCTCACCTTCCCGCAATGAGCTGGCACCTGAGCGCCCTGGGCATCATCGGCATGCACAACGAGGACGCGGTCGGCTTCGCCACCGCCCGCCGTTTCGCGCCGAACCGCCCGTACCGGGTCACCTTCAACGGTGGCGTCCACGGCCCGGGCGACGGGAGGACCCGTCCGGCGGCGGCCGGGCGCTCGGAGCCGGCCCTGTCGAGGGGAGCATGGTCCAGTCGTCGACCCAGACGATGCCGGCGTCCATTCGCGCGGCGACCCGATGGGCGCGCGCCAGGTCGGAGGTCTGCAGACCGGCGGCGAGTCCGTACGGCGTGCTGTTCGCCGGCGCGATCGTCTCTTCCTCGGTGGCGAAGGGCTGAACCTGAACCGTCAGCACCGGGCCGAAGATCTCCTCCTGGACGGTGCGGGCGTCGTCGTCCAGGCCGGCGATGGCGGTGGGCTTGAAGTAGTAACCGCCGTTGAGAGCCGGCGATCGGCGGCTTCGGCCTCGTCGGCCTGACGGAACGCGTCACCGCCCTGGGCGGCCACCTGCACGCCGGGCCCGGGTCGGCCACGGCTGGGAGGTCCGCACCGCCGGTACGAACGCAGGGCCGAGCACTTCCTCGCCTTCGTCGGCATCGCCGCAGCCCTGATCTGTCACCGTCGGCTCATCGCTTCAGGCTGACTCTTGTCGCCGCCGTCACTGGGCCGATCCGGCCAGCAGCCACCGACGTACACGCACTTCCAGCAACACACGCTTGCTTCCGGGGCGGGTGGGAGCGGATACATCCCACGCGTACTTCTGCTCGAACGCGGTCACGATCTCGCGGGGGAACCCCTCACCAATCAGGAGTGCGTCTCCTTCGGCAACTACCGGGAACCGGCCATCCTCCAAAGCCAGGGACACCCGGGGCTCCTTGCGGATGTTTCTGACCTTGACGGAGCTGAGGTCCGAACCTATCCACCACCGAGAGCTTTGGTAGACGAACCAGACGGGCGTGACGTGCCCAGAGCCATCCGGACGCACGGTGCACAGCCAGACGTTCCTTTCCTCGGCCAGACGCAGACGGACGGCTGGACCTGGCTCGCTGACAGGATCACTCATTCCGCTATCCGACCAGCACGCGTGATGAACCACATCGGGCCGGCGCGTCGGACCATCGACTTAGGTCTCGCGGACCAGAAGAAACGACGTCCTACCAACCTGCTGCAGCTTGCCGGCAGGGACAAGCTGATCCCTTCGATGAGTCGCCACATGGCGCAGCGGTGCGACTCGCACACGCCCGTCGGCGTCCGCACACGTGACCCCGCGCCCGATCAGCGTCGATACTTCCGAGAGCAGGCATCTGGAACCGTCAACCCGTACATCAACTACATCTGACATCCCATCACCAAAATCAGCATCGAGTCGGCACCAGCCCCGCCAGAGCCCGCTTCCGACCGTCATGGACTGCCAAGATGGACCGCCAAGATCGACAACTGACTTAGCCCACTCTGACCAGCCAACACACCGGCCAGAGGCTCATCTGCCAATCTCCCCAGGAGGTACCCATGAGGATGCTCATCAACGTCCCCGAGACCGTGGTCACCGATGCGCTGCGTGGCCTGGCGGTCGCCCATCCCGAGTTGACCGTCGATGTCGAGAACCGGGTGATCGTACGGCGGGACGCTCCCGTGGCCGGGAAGGTCGCCCTGGTCTCCGGCGGGGGTTCGGGGCACGAGCCGCTGCACGGTGGTTTCGTGGGACCCGGGATGCTCTCGGCGGCCTGCCCGGGTGAGGTGTTCACCTCGCCGGTGCCGGACCAGATGGTGCGGGCGGCGGCGGCCGTGGACAGCGGCGCGGGGGTGCTGTTCATCGTGAAGAACTACACGGGGGACGTGCTCAACTTCGACATGGCGGCCGAACTCGCCGAGGACGAGGGCATCCAGGTCGCCAGGGTGCTGGTCGACGACGACGTGGCGGTCACCGACAGTCTCTACACGGCCGGGCGGCGCGGTACGGGTGCGACGCTGTTCGTGGAGAAGATCGCGGGCGCGGCGGCCGACGAGGGGCAGCCCTTGGCGCGGGTGGAGGCGGTGGCCCGGCAGGTCAACGAGAACTCCCGCAGCTTCGGGGTCGCGCTCAGCGCGGTCACCACACCGGCCAAGGGCAGCCCGACCTTCGATCTGCCGCCGGGCGAGCTGGAGTTGGGCATCGGCATCCACGGCGAGCCAGGCCGGGAGCGGCGGGCGATGATGACCTCGCGGGAGATCGCCGACTTCGCGGTCGGCGCGATCCTGGACGACATGACCCCGCGCAATCCCGTCCTCGTCCTGGTCAACGGCATGGGCGCGACCCCGCTGCTGGAGTTGTACGGCTTCAACGCCGAGGTGCATCGAGTGCTCGCCGAGCGCGGTGTCGCCGTCGCCCGCACCCTGGTCGGCAACTACGTCACCTCCCTCGACATGGCAGGCGCCTCGGTCACCCTGTGCCAGATCGACGAGGAACTGCTGCGTCTGTGGGACGCGCCGGTGAAGACGGCGGGGCTGCGCTGGGGGGTGTGAGCGGGCGAGGGCCAGCGGAGACAACGTACCGACCACGCAAGGAGATCCAGTGCTCGACGCCGACTTCTTCCGCCGTTGGATGACGGCCACCGCCGCGTCCGTCGACCGCGAGGCGGAACGGCTCACCGCCCTCGACTCGCCCATCGGCGACGCCGATCACGGCAGCAATCTGCAGCGCGGGTTCACCGCGGTCACCGCGTCCCTGGAGAAGGATGCGCCCGACACTCCGGGTGCGGTTCTCATGCTCGCCGGTCGCACGCTCATCTCGACCGTCGGCGGCGCGTCGGGGCCGCTCTACGGCACGCTGCTGCGCCGCACCGGCAAGGCGCTCGGGGACGCCGGTGAGGTCAGTGAGGAGCAGTTCGCCGCGGCGCTGCGCGAGGGCGTGGACGCGGTCAGGACGCTCGGCGGTGCCGCGCCCGGCGACAAGACCATGATCGACGCCCTGGTGCCGGCCCTCGACGCGCTCGGCGACGGCTTCGCGGCGGCCCGGACGGCCGCCGAGGAAGGTGCCCTGGCGACCACGCCGTTGCAGGCCCGCAAGGGCCGGGCGAGTTACCTCGGGGAGCGCAGTATCGGGCACCAGGATCCCGGTGCCACGTCGGCGTCGCTGCTCGTCGCGGGACTTGTGGAGGCGGCCGGTGAGTGACGGGAAGCTGGTCGGGATCGTCCTGGTGTCGCACAGCGCGGCGGTCGCCGAGTCGGTGGCCGAGCTGGCCAAGGGGCTGGCGGGCGGCGGCACCGAGGTGCCCGTCGCACCGGCGGGCGGCACCGAGGGCGGCGGGCTCGGCACGAGCGCCGAGCTGATCGCCGCCGCGGCCGCCGCCGTGGACCGGGGTGCCGGGGTGGCCGTCCTCACCGACCTCGGCAGCGCGGTCCTCACCGTGAAGGCGCTGCTGGCCGAGGGCGACGAACTCCCGGGCAACACCCACCTGGTGGACGCCCCGTTCGTCGAAGGAGCGGTGGCCGCGGTCGTCACGGCGGCGACGGGAGCCGACCTCGCGGCGGTGGAGGCCGCGGCGGCGGAGGCGTACTCCTACCGAAAGGTATGACGCCCCCTCGGGCAGCTAGATGACCCCTTCCGCGGCGACGGCGAGGGCCGAGCGCAGGGTTGCCTCCAGCTCGGCCTCCGCCGTCGCGCGGTCGGTCGACGCGTCGGCGCCGCGCCAGGCGTAGTGCTCGACGGCGGCGCGCAGGGCGGCGTTGAACATCGCCGCGTGGATCGTCGGCCGCAGGTCCTCGGCGGGCAGCCCGGCCCGTTCGGCCAGGGCGCGGGCGAACGCCGGCTCGGCCTCGTCGTACGTCTGGAGCCACACGGCGCGCAGTCCCGGCTCGGTGCGGGTCAGCCGGACCAGCGCGCCGACGGTGCCGCGGTCGGGACCGCCGACGACATTGAGCCCGCTCGCGAGCGTCCGGTCGAAGAGCTGCCCCAGGGGCTGTCCCGGTGGCCAGTCGCGCAGACAGGCGGCGATCACCTCGATGCCCTCCGAGAACAGCGGTCGTACGCAGCTCTCCTTGCTCGGGAAGTAGCGCCACACGGTCCGTGCCGAGACGCCGACCGCCTGTCCTATCTGCTCGCCGGTGGTCGCCGTGACGCCCTGGGCGACGAACAGGTCGACCGCGGCCCGGGCGATCTCCAGCCTGATCTCGGCCTTGCGCTCCTCGGTGAGGGGCGGTCGTCCCGTACGTCCGCGAGGTGCGGTCATCGGTGGCATTCGGTCCTCCGGCTGGGCGGCGATCACACTCCCGGAATTCTCCATGAAGAGTTTATGTCACTCACGGACATTAAGTCGTAGGGTGAGGTCCCAGCAGTTACCTCGCCTGCGGAGACACGGACAGGAGCACGTCATGGCCAGCGGACTCGACGGACGCAGCGTCATCGTCACGGGAGCGGGATCGGGCATCGGCCGGGCGGCCGCCCTGGCCTTCGGCGCGGAGGGCGCGCGCGTGGTGGTGGCGGATCTCAACGCCGACGGCGCGGCGGCGGTCGTCAAGGAGATCGAGCAGGCGGGCGGGACCGCGGTCGCCGTCACCGGCGATCTGAGCGAGCAGGCCGTCGTCGACCAGGTGACCGCGACCGCCGTGGAGCGCTTCGGCGGGGTGGACGTCCTGGTGAACAACGCCGGGATCATGGACCGCATGTCGGCACTGGCGGACGTGAACGACGCGGAGTGGGAGCGGGTCATCCGGGTCAACCTCACCGCGCCCTTCCTGCTCACGCGGGCGGTGCTGCCGCACATGCTCGAGGCGGGCAGGGGTGCCATCGTGAACACCGCGTCCGAGGCGGGACTGCGCGGCAGTGCGGCGGGCGCCGCGTACACGGCCTCCAAGCACGGGGTGGTGGGGCTGACGAAGAACCTCGCCGTGATGTACCGCAAGCAGGGCATCCGGGCCAACGCCATCGCCCCGGGCGGTACGGCCACCTCCATCGTCGTGGACGCCGACCGGGAGGCGCACGGCCCGGCGGCGCTCGGACCGCACTTCGTCAACATCGGCCGCGTCGCCCAGCCCGAGGAGCAGGCCGCCGCCATCGTGTTCCTCGCCTCGGACGCGGCGAGCAACATCAACGGCGTGGTCCTGCCGGTCGACGACGGCTGGTCGGCGGTCTGACGCAGGCCGGGCGTCGTCGACCGGCTCGCACCAAGAGCCTTGCCGGGCAAGCCCTGCGGCTCTGCGCCAACTGCCTGCCAGGCGGCGCTCAGCGGCTCTGCCCGAAGGGCCTTGCCAGGCGCACAGGGATCCCGTACCGCCTGCACGGCAGGCGCTCAGCGGCCCCGAACCGCCTGCCACGCCAGGGGTTCACCGGCTTCGCACGAACTGCCTCGCCAGCCGCTCCCCCACCATCACGGCGGCCGCATGGTCCTCGATGGGCGCCACCCGCATGTCCTTGAAGACGATGTAGGTGACGCCGGAGGCCGTGCCACCACCGCGCGGGTCGGGGCGGATGCCGAGGGCCTCGGCGGTGGCGTAGGACGCCTCCCCGATGAGGTCGTGCGGGCCGACGTCGCCGACGACGGCGTACCGCACCCGGTCGCGGTGGACGACGGCCGCCACCGATCCGCCGCGCACACCGTCGTCGCCGTGGTCCCAGATGCGGCTCGGGCCGGGAACGACGACGTACGGGAGGCGTTCGGCGTCCAACTGCTTGCCGTCGGACTGCTGGTAGGCCGTGGTGCCTGAGAAGAGCGGGTCGGTGCGGTCGTTGCAGTGGCGGCCGGGCCGGCCGTCGCAGTCGATGTCCAGGTCGGCCTTCCAGAAGACGGCCTCCCGGGTGCCGCAGACGGGGGTCGTCGCGGGCGCGCCGTCGTCGTTGCGGTACCGCCCGCGGGATACGGGGGTACAGTCACGCGCCTTGGCCAGCAGGTCGGCCGCACGGACCTCGGCCGCGCGCCGCGGCACCGAATCCTGCCGGACGACCTGAGGCCCGGCGGCGGACGCGGTGACCGGCGTGATGCCGGGCGGTGTCGTCGGGGCGAGCAGGGCGGCTCCTGCCGCGGCCAAGGTCAGCGACTGGGCACGCACGATAAGGAACCCTCTCCTGGGGGACAGGTGACGCACACCCAGCCCAATCTGGCGCGGTACCAACCGTGCGGCCACCACTCGAGGGCCGGACGGTGCACGTCCCCAGGGTCCCGACGGGGGGCGGGAGTCCGGGCCCGCGAGGGGCTCCGGCCTCCCGGCCACCCGCGCCGGCGCGGGATCAGCGACGACAGCGGCCCGCGCGGCGGCGTGAACTCCCCCTTCGTCCGGGTGAGTTCGGCCGCGAGGGGTTCAGCATACGAAAGCCCGGACGGGCACCGACCCCCTACCCCGACAACGGTCCTCGACCGGCAGGCACCACGGACCGCCCTCTTGATGTGATCGCGTCACACACGCCATATTGGTCCGGACCAATATGGCGCGTGTCCTGAGGGAGGCAGTCGTGCGACGCGTTCCCGTCCCCGCTTCCCTGCCCCGCCGCCTCGCGCTCTGCGGAGCGCTCACGCTGATCGCCTCCTGCGGAGGCGGCGGGACGGGCGACGGCCAGAGCGGCCGACTCCCCGCCGTGCCGACGGGCGTCACCGCCACCGCGGGGAGCTCGACGAGCGTGCACGTCATGTGGAACGCGGTGTCCGCCGACATCGACACCTACGAGGTGTATCGGGGCACCACGAAGGTCGAGGAGGCGCCGGGTTCACGGCACATGGTGGATGTCACCAGGCTCAGCCCGTCCACCAGGTACGTCTTCACCGTGCGGGCACGCGACACCGGGGGACGCCTCGGGCCACCCAGCCGTGAGGTACGGGCGAAGACCCCGGCGGCCGCGGCGGCGGACCGCTCGGCCCCGACCCGACCGGGCGGGCTGCGCGGCCGAACGGCCGGAAGCCGGGCGGTCCAGCTCTCCTGGGACGCCTCGACGGACGACCGGGACGTGGCGTCGTACGACATCCACCAGGGCGCCACGAAGATCCACAGCGTGGGCGGCGACCAGACGGCGGCCGTGGTCACGGGGCTGCGTCCGGGCACCCGCTACTCCTTCACCGTGCGGGCGAGGGACGCGGCCGACAACCTCTCGCCGGCCGGCGGCCCCGTCCGCCTCACGACTGCGGGCACCGACGACGGACGGGACACCGCTCCCACCGACTTCCGCGCGAGCACCCGCCGCGCCGACGGGGCGTACCACCTCGACCTCGCCTGGATTCCGCCGCGCACGGACGGGGTGGTCACGGAGTACCAGGTCCACCTGGACGGCCGCCCGGCCACCTCGCTGGTGTTCGGCGGGACGGCGCCGCGCGACCGGGCTACGTACAGCTTCTACCTGGGACGGGACGCCGGCGTCAGCCACCGGGTGCGGATCCGGGCGAAGCTGCCGGACGGCACCTGGGGCGGGTTCTCGACGGAGCGGACCGTGACCACGGGCGCGAGCCCGCAGCCGGAACGGCCCTGACGACCGCTCCCGCTTCCCCCGGACGACGGAATCCGTCACCTGCACGGGGGCCGTCCGCATGCGGGAATCGCCGGGTGCACGTTGGCTTCCCCTGAGGGCAGCACGGTCCTTCCCCGATCCTCGGCGGCGCAAGGGATGTACCGCCGACCGTGCCGCCGGAGGACAGGTCCATGCACACTACTCAGCTACTCCTCCGCTCCGGCCTGACCGTGGCAGCCGCCGCGCTGCCGCTCGCCCTGACCGCCACACCGGCCGCCGCCGTTTCGGGGATCTCCGTGAGCACCACCGGCTCCACGGTCTCCGTCACGACCAGCGCCTGCACCCAGGTCAACGGCAGCTGGGGCACCGCCTCGCTCCTGAACAGCAGTCAGGCGAACTTCTCCCAGGGCCGCCAGGTGGCGCTGTCCGGGACGAGCAACCTCCAGTCGGCAGCCTGGTCGAGCGTGAGCGCGGGTACCTACACCGTCATCGTCCAGTGCGCGAACAACACGACGGCCGGCACCCAGTCGGTCATCGTGACCCCCGTGTCCACTCCCACGGTCTCCCCCACAGCCTCGCCGTCGCGCGGCGTCATGGGCGGCTTGGGCGGCACCACGAAGGACTACGGCAAGCTCACCCTGGTGGCGGGCGGGACGCTGGTGGGAGCGGGCGCCCTGGCCACGGCGTGGTTCCTGCGCCGCCGCTCGAAGCCGTACCGGCTCTAGCCGGGCCCGTCCTCCAGGACGGGCAGCTCCTCAAGGGCCTCGGTGAGCCACTGCGTCCAGAAGGTCTCCAGTTCGATTCCCGCGCGCAGGACCAGGTGCTGGAGCCTGGCCTGCGCGCTGTCGTTGATGGGCGGGAAGTCGCGCTTCTCGATCTCCTCGTACTCGGCCAACTGCAGCCGGTGCAGGTCCAGATGGCGGCGCAGGTCGGCCTCCAGGCCCGCGGTGCCGACGACGGCCGCGGCCCGCAGGCGCAGTAGGAGCGCGTCGCGGTGCGGCTTGGGGTCCTGCGCCGCGGCCGTCCAGCGCCGGAGTTCGGCGCGGCCCGCGGGCAGGACCTCGTAGCTCTTCTTCTGGCCGCGCGTCGGCTGCTCGGCGGGCAGCGCCCGGATGTGCCCCTCCGCCTCCAGTTTTCCCAGCTCGCGATAGATCTGCTGATGCGTCGCCGACCAGAAGTAGCCGATCGACCGGTCGAACCTGCGGGTCAGATCGAGGCCCGACGACGGCTTTTCGAGCAGAGCGGTGAGGATCGCGTGCGGGAGTGACATGGAGTCATCCTAGGGAGGCCGCCGCAGGGCCCCTACAGTGTCGCCGCCAGCTCGGTGCCCTGCTTGATGGCCCGCTTGGCGTCCAGTTCGGCGGCGAGGTCGGCACCGCCGATGAGGTGGACGCTGCGGCCCGCGGCGAGCAGCGTCTCGTACAGGTCGCGGCGCGGATCCTGTCCCGTGCACAGCACGACGGTGTCGACCTCCAGGACCGTGCTCGCGTCACCGACGGTGACGTGCAGGCCGGCGTCGTCGATCCGGTCGTACTGCACACCCGGGACCATGGTGACGCCGCGGTGCTTGAGTTCGGTGCGGTGGATCCAGCCGGTGGTCTTGCCGAGGCCCGCGCCGACCTTTGTCGTCTTGCGCTGGAGCAGGTGGACGGTGCGCGGCGGGGCGGGGCGTTCGGGGGCCGCGAGTCCGCCGGGTGCCGCGTAGTCCATGTCGACGCCCCAATGACGGAAGTACGTCGCCGGGTCCTCGCTCGCCTTGTCGCCGCCGTCGGTGAGGAACTCGGCGACGTCGAAGCCGATGCCGCCCGCGCCGAGGATCGCGACGCGGTCGCCGACGGGGGCGCCGTCGCGCAGGACGTCGAGGTAGCCGACGACGCTCGGGTGGTCGACGCCGGGGATGTCGGGGGTGCGCGGGGTGACGCCGGTGGCGACGACGACCTCGTCGTAGTCGGCGAGGTCCTCGGCGGCCGCCCAGGTGTTGAGCCGTACATCGACACCGTGGGCGTCGAGCTGGTGGCGGAAGTAGCGCAGGGTCTCGTCGAACTCCTGCTTGCCGGGGACCTTGCGGGCGACGTTGAGCTGGCCGCCGATCTCGCTCGCGGCGTCGAGGAGGGTCACCTCGTGGCCGCGCTCGGCCGCGCTGACGGCACAGGCGAGACCCGCCGGTCCTGCGCCCACCACGGCCACCCGCTTGCGCAGCCGGGTCGGGGAGAGGACCAGCTCGGTCTCGTGGCAGGCGCGCGGGTTGACCAGGCAGGAGGTGATCTGGCCGCTGAAGGTGTGGTCGAGGCAGGCCTGGTTGCAGCCGATGCAGGTGTTGATCGCCTCGGGGCGGCCGGCCGCGGCCTTGGCGACGAAGTCGGGGTCGGCGAGCATCGGCCGGGCCATGGACACCATGTCCGCGCAGCCGGAGGCCAGCAACTCCTCGGCGAGTTCCGGGGTGTTGATGCGGTTGGTGGTGACGAGCGGGACGGACACCTCGCCCATGAGCCGCTTGGTCACCCAGGTGTAGGCGCCGCGCGGCACCGAGGTGGCGATGGTGGGGATACGGGCCTCGTGCCAGCCGATGCCGGTGTTGATGATCGTCGCCCCGGCGGCCTCGACGGCCTTGGCGAGCGTGATCACCTCGTCGAGCGTCGAGCCGCCGGGGACCAGGTCCAGCATGGACAGCCGGTAGATGATCACGAAGTCCTCGCCGACGGCCTCGCGCACCCGCCGGACGATCTCGACGGGGAAGCGCATGCGGTTCTCGTACGAGCCGCCCCAGCGGTCGGTGCGGTGGTTGGTCTGCGCGGCGATGAACTCGTTGATCAGATAGCCCTCGGAGCCCATGATCTCCACGCCGTCGTACCCGGCCTGCCGGGCCAGGCGGGCGGCGCGCACGTAGTCGTCGATCGTCCGCTCGACGTCGGCGTCGGTGAGCTCGCTCGGCACGAAGGGGCTGATCGGCGCCTGGAGGGCGCTCGGGGCGACGAGGTCGCGGTGGTAGGCGTACCGGCCGAAGTGCAGGATCTGCATCGCGATCCGGCCGCCCTCGCGGTGCACGGCCTCCGTGATGGCCCGGTGCTGCTCGGCCTCGGCGTCGGTGGTGAGCTTCGCGCCGCCCTCGTACGGCCGTCCCTCGTCGTTGGGGGCGATGCCCCCGGTGACGATGAGCCCCACTCCCCCGCGCGCCCGGGCCGCGTAGAACTCCGCCATCCGTTCGAAGCCCCGCTCGGCCTCCTCGAGGCCGACGTGCATCGAGCCCATGAGGACGCGGTTGGGCAGCGTGGTGAAGCCCAGGTCGAGCGGGGACAACAGGTGCGGGTAACGGCTCATCGGGCCCTCCGTGCGCGGCGGTGTCGTACCCCCTTGTTGTAGAGGACCCCACCCGCTTTATGCAACTAGTTGCATAACCGAGGAAGAGTGATGCCTGCCACGCTCGGCGCCGTGGGAGATGGGGTCGAGCCGGCCGACGGTGGGACGGTGTCCCGCGCGGCCCGTCTCGTGGGCCTACTCGACGCGGCCGGACTCCGGGCGCGGAGGGCGGGTTCCCGCTGCCGCCGAAGCTGTCGGTGACCTCCTGTTGGACGCGCGATGGCCCGCCCCGCGGCCGACCGCGATCACCCCGGTGGCCGCACGGTCCGCCTGGCCCAGGACGGGCAGCCCGCCGCCGCGCTGCTCGACGCCGCCGCCCGGGAGGGACTGCGCGTGCGGGCGAAGACGGCAGGGCCGTCCAACATCGGCAACCTGCCGGCGGGCGAGGGCATCCCGGCCACCGCGGGTTTCGGCGTGCGGTACGAGGGACTGCACGGCTTGGACGAACGGGCCCGCCTCGCGGACCTGCCCGGCGTCCACGCCGTCCACCGGGGTGCGGTGCTCAGCCTCCTCGGCGCGGACGGGTAGCGGTCACCGGCTCTCCAGCCGTACGTGCAGTTCCTTCTCCTGGTCTCCGGAGGCCGAGGACAGGTCGTGCACGGAGAACAGGGAGTCCAGGGTGGAGCGGAAGCGGTCGATCGCCCAGTATCCGCCCTGCACGTCGGCGATGACGGAGGACGAGAGCCGGGCGGGGCGGGCGCCCTCGTGCGGGTCGGCGACGTCGAAGGTGCCGAGCCATACGGTCGGACGGGTCTCCGAGAGCTCCTGGGGTACGTCGTCGGCGCACCGGTCGGACGAGAAGCAGGCACACAGGGTGTCGAACACGATCCGGGCGTCGTCCTTGTCGCATCCGCTGATCTCCACCGAGACGGATTCCGGGTGCGGTCGCTCACCGTCCATCGTGATCGCTCCTCTCGTGGCCGCGGCACGGTACCACGGCCGCTCCGTGAAACCGCCCCGTATCCCAAGAAAACCACCACATGCCGTGGAGCACTACCGGCCGAGGCGCCCGTTCTGTTCCGCGACCGGGTCGCGCCGGTGGAGGACCGAGTACGCCGAGCGGTGTCAGGGCCGCGGTCGGCCGCGATGGGGGTCGAACAACTCGGCGGCGATGCCGGTGAGGACCAGACCCGTGGCGATGAGGAGGCCGACGGTCAGGGCCACGCCGGTCGTCAGCGCGGTCACGGCGACGGCCAGCGTCCACCACGCGCCGGTGCGCCGGTACTCGCGAGGGCGAGCGGGTCGGCCGGCGCCCAGCGCCCGGGCGAACCGGGGATCGTCCCGCTCGAGCCGCGCTTCGAGATCGACCAGACGTTCGTCGTCGGACTGGGGCATGGTTCCTCCGTGTCGCGCCGGCAGGCCGGTCGCAGCGGGCCGGGCGTCGGGCCCTCCGGGACGGCCGCGGCGGCGGTGACGCTGCCGGAGACCGTCGTGGAGGCGCCCCACCGCCCCGGCGGGCATCGCTCGGCTCACTCCCCCGCGCCGTCCCGTCCCTCCTGCGGCCTCCGGCCCACCCTCTGCGGCCCTCTCGGCCGGACTCCCGACCGTCCCGTCTCCGCGGCCCCGCCACGACCGCGGGCACCAGGGGTGTTACCGGTCAGCCGCCTCCGCCGGCCGGGTACTGGAGGCCGACGCGGACATGACGTCGTCGTCCGTCCGGTACGAGTCGGCGGCGTCGGCCGGTTCCTGCGCCGGTTCGCCGGGCCGGGCGGCCGTGCCCCGGGACAGCCGGGCGTGCGTGGAGCGCAGGGCGCGGGCGAGCAGGTGGGAGCGTCCGGCGGCGACGGGACCGAGAACCGCCAGCACGAGGACGTAGCCCGCGATGAACGGGGCCAGGCGTGCGTCGAGCCCCGCGCTGGTGGCCATGGCGGCGAGGATCAACGCGAACTCGCCGCGGGCCACGAGTGTCGTGGCGATGTCCGCGGCGGGCTCGGCGCCGTAGCCGTACAGGCGGGCGACGAGCGGGCCCGCGACCACGTTCATCACCACGGTCAGCGCCGCCGCGGCGGCGACCGGTCCGGCGACGGACGCGACGACCGAAGGGTCGATGGCGAGCCCGAAGGCGAAGAAGAAGATCGCCGCGAAAGCGTCGCGCAGCGGATGCACCAGCTCGCGGATGCGCGGCCCGGACGGCGTGCCGGCCAGGATCAGGCCCACCATGAAGGCGCCGATGGCGTCGGCGACCCCGAGCACCTCGGAGACACCGGCGACGAGGACCGCGGCACCGAGGAAACTGATGACCAGCAGTTCGTCGTCACGGACCTGGATGAGCCGGCCGACCCACCGGGTGCCGTACCGGGCCGCGGCGGCCAGCACCAGCAGGAAGGCGAACGCCTTGCCCGCCTGCAGGACCACTTCTCCCATGCCCTGGGCACCGCTGAGGACCGGTTGCAGGGCCGCGAGGTACAGCGCGAGGAAGATGTCCTCCACGACGATCACGCCCAGGATCAGGCGGGTCTCCGGGCGGCCGATACGGCCCAGGTCTATGAGGATCTTGGTGACGATGGCGGACGAGGAGATGCCCAGGACACCGGCGAGCACCAACGCCTCCCGCGTCCCCCAGCCCAGCGCGAACCCGAAGCCGAGGCCCGCGCCGACGTTCAGCAGCAGATAGGTCCCGCCCGCACTCAGCAGGCGCTTGCCACCGCTCCTGAGGTCGTCGAGATGGAACTCCAGGCCCAGGTAGAACAGCAGCAGCACCAGCCCGAGCGCGGAGAGCATCTCGAAGTCGTGGGCGTCCTCCACCAGGACCAGGCCCGGCGTGTGCGGGCCGAGCAGGATGCCGGCGAGCATGAACAGCGGGATCGTTGGCAGTCCGATCCTGCCGCCGAGGCGGGCGAGGAACGCGGCGGCCAGGAAGGCGCCGCCCATGGCGAGCAGAGTGTCAGCGTGTCCCACGGGTCACCTCCTCGGACCACGCCGAGCGGCGGACGGGCTTCACTTCACGGGGGTGGATACGGGTCCTCCTTCGTCCGGGTCGTGCCGGGTGCCGTCGATCGTCGGGCGTCCCGGGGACGCGGGATCTCGGCCTTCCCCGCCACCGTCGCATTCCCGCGACGGGCATCACCATCGGTGCCGACACTCATTTCCGGACGGGCCGCCGAGGGCCGCCCCCGGCTTCGACGGGCCTCAACTCCGCGTGAAGCGATACGTCTTGCTGTCGGTCAGAACGCAGAATCCGGGCGACACGACGATCACGCGCAGGGTGCCCGTACGGCGGTCGTAGTCGATGCCCTCCGCCTCGAAGGTGCCCGAGCAGGAGCTGCGCAGGGGCAGCTGGCGCAGGGCGGTGACGTGGCCGGTGACGTCCGACGTGCCGTTCGGTTCGGCGGAGAGGTCGATCTGGAGCAGCGGCTTGGTGATGCCGAACAGCGTGCCCGCCGGGTCGTCGGAGGAGCACAGCAGCCGGGTGGCGCTGAGGAAGTCGCAGCCCTGTACGTCGCGTACGGCGTGATCGAGGCGGACGGTGGACGCCTGCGGGAGGTTCACCGAGGGCGAGGTGCCCGGATTGACGCCGGGGGTGGGGAAGACCAGCAGCCGGCTCATGGTGCCGTACTCCCCGGCCAGCATCCACTGGCCGCCGGGCGAGACGGCGACCCAGGAGTTGTTCAGCGCTTCCCCGGAGCTCAGCGTGTGGACGTACTCCGCCCAGGTCCCGCCCGGCGACTGCACGCGGAACATCTTCGTGGTGCCGGAGTCCCGCTGGTAGGGCTCGATGTAGTGGCCGTCGTAGGAGGCGTCGGGGTCGCCCACGTGGTTCCAGCCGCGGCCGCTCAGGTCGACGGGGATGGTGCCGATTCCCGTGTACCGGTTGGCGGCCCCGGCCGGGACCTCGACCGAGGTGAGGCCCTGGCTCTCGGTCAGCGGGTCGGCCCGGTCGGAGCCCACCTCGGTCCAGGTGTCGGCGGCGGAGGCGGGCGACGCGGTGGCCAGCAGGGTGGCGGCGAGGACGACGGCGGCGGTGAGGACCGTGTGACAACGTTGCCGGGCACGCAGGGGCATGGGGGGCTCCTCGGGAGGTGGGCGTGATCGGCGGACAGTCTGGCCCGACTAGGTGGTCATGTACAGACCAAAACGGGAACGCTGGGTGTCGGCTCGGTCACGGTGCCGTGATCCGGCTTCACCGGACGGCCACCGCCGTGTTGAGGGATGGTGGAAGAAGCTGCCGGGTGACGTCGCAGAGACGGCTGGACGCGGTAGAACAGGGGAGTCGGCACGGGGGAACGACGTGCCGCGAGGACGGCCGAAGGCGGTGCGTGCAATGAGAGCAGCCGGGAGAGTCCGGTGACCGAGGGCGCCGAGCAGCAGGAGCTGCCCGGCGGGCCCGCCGACGGGCCGGTGCGGGGGCCGGTGCAACCGAGCGGGCTCCTCGACGTGCTCGGAGTGGCCTCGATCGTCCTGGACACCGACGGGCGCATCGTGCTGTGGAGCCCGCAGGCCGAGGAACTGTTCGGCTACCCGGCGCGGGACGCTCTCGGGCAGTACGCGGCCCACCTGATGATCCACGAGCAGCACGTCGACCTGGTGGTCAAGCTGTTCGCCGACGTCATGGAGACCGGTCAGGGCTGGGCCGGAGCGTTCCCGGTCCGTCACAAGGACGGCAGCACCAAGCTGGTCGAGTTCCGCAACATGCGGCTGCTGGACGACCAGGGCGACGTCTACGCCCTGGGGCTCGCCGCCGACCAGTCGACCGTACGGCGGCTGGAGCGGGACGTGGCGCTGTCGACGCGGATGGTCGCGCAGTCCCCGAACGGGCTGGCCGTCCTGGACACCGATCTGCGGTACGTCTCGGTCAATCCGGCACTGGAGCGGCTGAACGGCCTCCCGGCCGAGGAACACGTCGGCCGCAGGATCGGCGACCTCCTGCCGGACATCGACGCCGCGGCCCTGGAGTCCGCGGCCCGTCGGGTGCTGGAGACCGGACAGCCGCTGGTCGACCAGCAGAGCGTGGGCCGGACGCCGGCCGATCCGGAGGAGGAGCACGCCTGGTCGGTCTCGCTCTACCGGCTGGAGGACGCGCTCGGCAACGTGCTGGGCGTGGCCTGCTCGGTCGTGGACGTCACCGAGCAGCACCGGTCGGCCGTCGAGGCCGAGGCCGCGCGTCGCCGCCTGGCGCTCGTCGCCGACGCCTCCGCCCGGATCGGCACCACCCTGGACCTGGACCGCACCGCCCGGGAACTGGCCGAGGTCGCGGTGCCCGACCTCGCCGACATCGCGGCCGTGGATCTGCTGGAGGCGGTGGTGCAGGGCCGGCCCAGCACCCTCGGCCCCGCCGAACCCGCCGTCATCCGGGCCCTGGCCGTCGAAGCGGACCGAGCCCCGGACGTCCTCCTCGCGGCCGACCCGCCCGGAGAGGTGGCCCGGTACGCTCCCGACCGCCTGGTCACCGAGTGCGTACGCACCGGACAGCCGATCCTGGTCGCGCAGGTCGAGGCCGCCGACCTGACCCGCATCGCCCGCTCCCCCGAGGCGGTCGAACTGCTGACCCGTGCCGGGGTGCACTCCTATCTGGCGGTGCCGCTGATCGCGCGCGGCGAGGTGCTCGGCGCCCTCGATCTCAAGCGCACCCGCAACCCGCTGCCGTTCACCGACGACGACGTGCTGCTCGCCCGTGAGCTGGCGTCCCGCGCGGCCGTGCAGATCGACAACGCGCGCTGGTACCAGAACGCCCGCGACACTGCCCTCACCCTCCAGCGCAGCCTGCTGCCCAGCCATCCGCCCGTCACCGGTGGTCTGGAGGTCGCCTCGCGCTACCAGCCGGCCGGAGCCACCACCGAGGTCGGCGGCGACTGGTTCGACGTGATCCCCCTGGAGGGCGGCAAGACCGCGCTCGTGGTGGGCGATGTGATGGGCAGCGGCCTCAACGCGGCGGCGACCATGGGCCGGCTGCGCACCGCGACCAACACCCTGGCCTCCCTCGACCTCGATCCGGCCCGGCTCCTGGAGCACCTCGACCGGATCACCGACGGCCTGGACCACTCGATCGCGACCTGTGTGTACGTCGTCCACGACCCGGAGCTGCGGCAGTGCCGGATCGCCAACGCCGGGCACCTGCCGCCCGCCCGGCTGCGTCCGGGACGTCCGCCGGAGCTGCTCGACCTGCCCACCGGTGCCCCGCTGGGAGTGGGCGGTGTCGCCTTCTCCACCACCACCGTCGACCTCGAACCCGGCGACCGGCTGGTGCTCTACACCGACGGTCTCGTCGAGACCCGGCAGCACCCGCTCGACGAGCGCCTGAACGCCCTGTTGGCGCTGCTGGAGGGCCCCGACCGCCCGCTGGAGGAGGTCTGCGACCTCCTGTTGCGCACGCTGCACCAACCCGACAACTCCGACGACGTGGCGTTGCTCATCGCACGGGTGCAGACGGCGCCTTGACCTGAGGGGCGTCAGGCGCGGCTTGGTCGCTACAGCCGGGTCCCGACGACCACGTTGGCGTACCAGTCCTCCGACACGGCGAGGCGCGGCGTCAGCCCGCTGCGGGTGAACGCCTCGACGGCTGCCGGCGCCTGGCGTTCGCTCGTCTCGACCAGGAGACAGCCGCCGGGGGCGAGCCACCGGGGTGCCTCGGCCGCGACCCGGCGCAGGACGTCCAGCCCGTCCGTGCCGCCGTCCAGGGCGACCAGCGGCTCGTGGTCGCGGGCTTCGGCGGGCAGGAAAGCGACCTCGCCGGTGGGGACGTACGGCACGTTGGCCGCCAAGATGTCGACGCGGCCCCGTAGTTCCCCGGGGAGGGCGTCGAACAGGTCGCCCGTGTGGACCTGACCGCCGACGCCGGCGACATTGCGGCGGGCGCAGCGCACCGCGGCCGGTTCGATGTCGGCGGCGTGCAGTTCGACGGGGCCGAGCGCGGCGGCGAGGGCGGCGCCGACGGCACCCGAGCCGCAGCACAGGTCCACCACGACGGACGCGTCGGGGACGTGGGCGAGCGCCTGCTCGACGAGGAACTCGGTACGGCGACGGGGTACGAAGACCCCGGGTTCCACGGTGATGCGCAGTCCCCGGAACTCGGCCCAGCCCAGGACGAGTTCGAGGGGCCGGCCCAGGACACGGCCGTCGACCATGGCGGCCAGTTCGTCCGGGGTGCGGGCGGCGGCGAGGATCAACCGTGCCTCGTCCTCGGCGAACACACAGCCGGCGGCGCGCAGCGCGGCCACGACGGAGTCACGGGACGCGGGCGAGGACTGCGGTGAAGACGGCGAGGAAGGCGAGGAGGACGAAGACGGAGAAAGTGGAGGCATGAAGCCGAGGGCCTTTCGGGAGCCGAAGGGCGCTCTCGCGGCCGCCTACTGGCGGTGGTCCGCGTCGGTTGGAGGAGAGAGCACCCGACCTGACACAGCGGTAATGGGTCTCACCTCCTCGGTCGTTCGCGACGGACACAGCGCGGCAACACTACCCCAACGATCAGCCGCCGAAGCCTCCTGTTGTCGCGAGTTGTATTATGCAACCAGTGACGCGAGGAGGCCCCGTGAACGCATCCGCACCGACCGGCGACGACGCAGCCGTGGAGACCATCCACCGCGAACTGACGTCGTTCGCGCGTCGGGCCCGGGCCTCTGCCGGGCGTATGCACCCCGAGCTGTCGCTGGTGTCGTACACCCTGCTCGGGCATCTGGAGGAGAGCGGCGGCTGTCGCGCCACCGACCTGGCCGCGCACTACGCCCTCGACAAGTCCACGGTCAGCCGCCAGGTGGCCGCCCTGGAGCGCGCCGGGCTCGTCGAGCGGCGCCAGGACCCGGAGGACCACCGCGTCCAGGTCCTGGACCTGACCGACGCCGGCCGGCGCATCCTCGCCCAGGTCACGGTGAGCCGCCGGGCGGTCTTCCGGGAGCGGCTCGCGGGCTGGCCGGCGGAGGACCTGGAGCGGTTCGCCCGGTATCTCGTGCGGTACAACGCCGGGTCGGCGGCCGGCTCGAAGGGCGACTGACCGACTACGCCACCGGTACGGCCGTACGCCGCTCCGGCAGGCGTTCCGGTACTCGTGCCGCCATGAAGGCGGTGGTGCGGCGCAGGCGGAAGCCCAGCGACTCGTAGAGCCGGATGGCGTTGGTGTTGCCGGCGCCGGTGTGCAGGAACGGGGTCTCGCCGCGTTCCCGGATGCCGTGGGCGACGGCGAGGATGAGCCGGGTCGCCAGTCCCTCGCCGCGGAAGGCCGGGTCGGTGCAGACGGCGCTGATCTCGGTCCAGCCCGGCGGGTGCAGCCGCTCCCCCGCCATGGCGACCAGGGCACCCTCCCGCCGTATTCCGAGGTAGGTGCCGAGCTCGATGGTCCGGGGCAGGAAGGGGCCGGGCTGGGTCCGGGCGACCAGGTCGAGCATCTCGGGCACGTCGCCGGGGCCGAGTCGGACCGCCTCGGGTTCGGGGGCTGTGCTCAGCCCGTCGTCCACGAACTGAACGCCCTCTATTCGGAACGTGACCTCCCAGTCCTCGGGGACCGGCCCCCGGAACCCGAGCAGCGGCACCTCGGCACCGGGCCCCGCGAAGGCCGCGAGGTCGGCCCAGTCGTCGGCATCGGGCTCGTCGGGCAGGGCCAGCCACGGCGTGACGTCCACGGGATAGCGCAGGATCCGCCCATGCCGCTCGGCGAAGTGGGCGTGCGGGCCGGTGAGGGCGGCGCGGGCGGGGTGGTCCAGGACGTGGGGTACGGCGGTGGGCTGCGGGTGGCCGGGGCTATGGGGGTGGCCGAGGACCTGCGGCTGACCGGCGGCCTGCCGTTCACCGGCGGCCTGCGGATCGCCGACGGTCCGCAATCCGCCACCGGCCTGCGGCTGAGCGACAGCCTGGGATCCGACGGTGGCCTGCGGACCGCCGGTGCGCTGCGGCTCCTCGGCGTGCCTCGTCTGACCGACGGCCTGCGATGCGCTGGTGGTCTTCGGTCCGTCGTCGGCCCGCGGCCGGTGGACGGCCTGGTCTTCGCCGGTGGTCTGCGGTGCTTCCGCGGCGCTCATCGGGCGACCTCGATCACGACCTTGCCGCGGGCGTGGCCGTCCTCGACCGTGCGCAGGGCCTCGCCGGCTCGGTCGAGGGGGAACGTGCCGGTGATGTGCGGGGTGAGGTCGCCGTTCAGCACGAGGTGGGCCACGGCATCCAGGACGGCCGCGTTGCGGGCCCGGGCCACCCGGGTGCCGCCCAGCCGCTCGGCTTCCTCGGGCGGGGCACCGGCGGTGACCAACTTCGGGCGGTCGGTGAGGAGTTGGGCGGCCTCGGACAGCACCTCACCGCCCACGAGGTCGTAGACGCCGTCGACCCCGTCCGGTGCGGCGGCCCGCGCCCGCTCGGCCCAGCCCGGCCCGGAGGGGACGTGCACGGCACCGAGCGACTCGACGAAGTCCTTCTTGCTCTCGCCGGCGACACCGACGACGCGCAGCCCGAAGGCCCGGGCGATCTGTACGACCGCCACGCCCACGCCGCCGCCCGCGCCGGTGACCAGCACGGTCGCGCCGGAGGGCAGGTCGAGCTGGCGGATTCCGTCGTACGCGGTCGCGGCGGCGACGGGCAGGGTCGCGGCGACGGTGAAGGACAGCTCGGCGGGCTTGTGCGCGGTCACCGCGGCGGGCAGCAGGGCGTACTCCGCGTAGCCGCCGGCCGCTGTGTTGCCGAAGACCTCGTCCCCGATGGCGAAGCCTTCGACGCCGTCGCCGAGCTCCTCGACGACCCCGGAGGCCTCGCTGCCGAGGACGGCGGGGAACACGCGGTCGCCGCTCTCGCCCGGCCGGCGGAACCCGGTGCGCAGCTTCCAGTCGACGGGGTTGACCCCGGCGGCCCGCACCGCGACCAGGACCTGGCCGGGGCCGGGCACAGGCCGGTCCACCTCGACGAGGGCCTCGGTCTCCGGACCGCCGTACCGCGTGAAGACGTACGCCTTGGGCACTGTTCCCACTCTCCTTCGCTGCCGCCGGTCAGACGGTTGTATGGGCCACCCGTTGCGACATCAGTCGGCAAGGAGGATCGGCGGTCCGCTATTCCCGGAGCGGCGGAGAGTTCATGCGGCCTTAATGATCGCGGGCCGCCCCGGAGGCGGGGCAGGTGTGACGTGCGCGTACGGTTGAACGCGTTAGCCATTTGCCGTCGCTGTCACGTTGGACCCATATGAACGTCACCCGAGGCTTCACCGGACGCGCCCGTGTCCACAATCCGGGGCTGCCGCCCGGCCAGTACGACGCGGGCGACGACTGGCCCGTCCTGTCCGCGGAGGTCACACCCGACCTGGCGCCCGCCGACTGGACGTTCCGTGTCGACGGGCTGGTCGAGGCGCCCCGCACCTGGGACTGGGCCGAGGCGCACGAGCTGCCCGCGTCGGCCTACGAGGGCGACATCCACTGCGTGACGAGCTGGTCGAAGTTCGGGGTGCGGTTCGGGGGCGTGTCGCTGGACGCGTTCCTGGATGTGGTGCGGCCACATGGGTCCGCCACCCATGCCGTCGCCTACTCGCACACCGGTTACACCACGAACCTCCCGCTCGCGGACCTGACCGGCGGGCGCGCCTGGATCGCCTGGGAGTACGACGGGAAGCCGCTCGCCGCCGAGCACGGCGGGCCGGCGCGGCTGCTGGTGCCGCACCTGTACTTCTGGAAGAGCGCCAAGTGGATCGCCGGTCTGCGGATCCTCGACCACGACGAGCCGGGTTTCTGGGAGCAGAACGGCTACCACGAGCGTGGCAATCCCTGGGAGGAGCAGCGGTACTCCGGTGACTGAGACATCCGCTTCCCCCGGCTTTGCTTCCCCTGGTTTCGCTGCCCCTGGTTCCGCTCCTCCCGCTTTCGCTCCTCCCGGCTTCACTCCCGCGACACGGTTCGCCGTGCCCGGGCGGATCGCCGTGAGCAAGCAGGCCGCCGCGGTGTGGCAGACCGCCACGCTCACCGAGATCCGCCGCGAGACCGCGCACGCCGCCACGTACCGGTTCGCGGTGCCCGCCTGGGCGGGGCACCTGCCCGGCCAGCACCTGATGCTGCGGCTGACCGCCGAGGACGGCTACGCGGCGCAGCGCCACTACTCGATCGCCTCCGCGCCCGACGACTCGGGCCACATCGAGCTGACCCTGGACCATGTCGAGGGCGGTGAGGTCTCGGGCTGGTTCCACACGGTGGCGGGGCCCGGCGACGAGGTCGAGGTGCGCGGTCCGCTGAGCGGCTTCTTCGCCTGGCCCGGCGACCGGCCGGCGCTGCTGATCGGCGCCGGCTCCGGGGTCGTACCGCTGATGTCGATGGTGCGGCACCACCGGGCACGGAACCTGTCCGTGCCGTTGCGGATGCTGGTGTCCGCGCGCAGTCCCGAAGAGCTGATCTACGCCCGGGAGTTGGGCGCGGAGACGACACCCGTCTTCACGCGGAGCGCGCCGGAGGGTGTGCCGGTGGGACGTATGACGGCCGCACATGTGGCGCCGCTCCTGGCCGAGCAGCCGCCTGGTGGGTGGGAGGCCTATGTGTGCGGCTCCAACGCCTTCGCCGAGCATGCCTCGCGACTGCTGGTGGAGGCCGGTCAGCCGGTGGACCGTATCCGGATCGAACGCTTCGGCTGACGGCACGACCCTTCACACGACGCGGCCGTAGCCGTTCCTGCCGACCCGCCCGCACCGCCCCGGCGTTTCGGCACCCGCTTGCTGGGCACTTGTCCGGCGGCCCCGGACGGGGCCGTCGGTGAACGATGCCGGTGGAACGGGTACTAGATCGTTGGGGGCACTCGCAGTCGTGCGCGGTGCGGAGGTCGACATGCGAACCCGGGTGCGCGGCTGGCGCTGGCGGCGCAGCCCGCTGCGGCGTCGGTCGGACGTCGTCGAGGCGTGGACGGTACTGGCCGTCACGGTGTTGCTGTGGGTGGGCGCTCCTCTCGTCGGGGCGTTCGCCGCCTCATGGGCGCACTCCGAGGCCCGCGCGGTCGCCGAGAAGCAACGTGCCGATCGTCATCGGGTCCGTGCCGAGGTCGTCGGCAGGGCCGCCGACTCGGTGCCCGCGGTCCAGGGCGGCCGCCAGCACGCGTACCGGGCGACCGTGCGCTGGACGGAGCCGAACACCGGTGCGCGGACGGCCTCGGCGCGGGTCCCTGGGGGCACGCGCCAGGGTGACGTGGTGGACGTGTGGTTCGACGCCCGGGGTCGCAGTGTTTCCCCACCGCCGGACGGGACCGCGGTGTGGCAGCACACGCTGGCCATCGGCGCGTGCGCGGTGGGCGGTGCGGTCGCGGTGGTGCTCCTCGGTCACTCCGTCGTACGGGGTGCGGCCAACCGCCGCCGGATGGCCGAGTGGGAACGTGAGTGGGCCCTCACCGAGCCGCAGTGGACGCGCCGCCGGGCGTGACCGGCCCGCAGCCCGACGGCTATTTCTGTTGCATCCGCCGCGCGATTCCCCCGTGCGTCCGCAGCGCGTCCGCCAGTCCCGGCAGGACGGGTTCACCGCGGTCGACCAGCACCTTTCCCGCGACCACCGTCGTCCACGCCCGGGCGGGACCGCAGCGCAGCCACGCCTCCACCGGGTCGCTCAACGCACCGGCCAGTGCCACCTGGTGCAGGTCCCAGACGACCAGGTCGGCGCAGGCGCCGGGCCGCAGGTGGCCCAGTTCGTCCGCGCGGCCGAGGCAACGGGCCGAGCCGCGGGTGGCGATGTCGAGGGCGTCCCGTGCGGTCATCGCGCCGGGTCCGCCGCGGTAGCGCCCGAGGAGGAGAGCCCCGCGGGTCTCCATCCAGAGCGAGGCATGGTCGGTGGAGGCGGAGCCGTCGCAGCCGATGCCGACGGGCAGGCCCAGTTCACGCATCTCCCTGACCCGGGCCGTGCCGCCGCCGATCAGCATGTTGGAGCTGGGGCAGTGCGCCACGCCGACGCCCGCGGCGGCGAGGCGGCGCAGCTCGTCGTCGTTCGGGTAGATGCAGTGGGCGACCCACGTGCGGTCGCTCATCCACCCGGTCTCCTCGAAGTACTCCACTGGCCGACAACCGTACGTCTCCAGACAGTAGGTGTCCTCGTCGTGGTCCTCCGCGAGGTGCGTGTGCAGGCGTACGTCGTGGCGCTCGGCGAGTTCGGCGGTCGCCGTCATCAGCTCCTTGGTCACCGAGAACGGCGAGCAGGGCGCGAGCGCGACCCGGACCAGCGCACCCGGTTCGGGGTCGTGGTGGGACTTGATGAGGCGCTCGCTGTCGGCGAGGACCTCCTCGTCGGTCTGCGTGACGCTCCTGGGCGGCAGTCCCCCGTCCTCGACGGAGCGGGTCATCGAGCCGCGGGTGGCGTGGAAGCGGAAGCCGATGTCGCGGGCGGCACGGATCTCGGCATCGACGAGGCGGGGGCGGGGGTGGACGTAGAGGTGGTCCGAGGACGTGGTGCAGCCGCCCATCAGCAGCTCGGCCATGCCGACGTAGGCCGAGACGTAGGCGGCCTCCTCGTCGAGGGCGGCCCAGAGTGGGTACAGGGTGGTCAGCCAGTCGAAGAGGGAGCCGTTCACGGCGGGCGCGTAGGAGCGGGTGAGGTTCTGGTAGATGTGGTGGTGCGTGTTGATCAGGCCGGGGGTGACGAGCCGGCCGGCCGCGGAGACGGTCGTACGGGCCTCGGGTTCGGTCCCGGGGGATCCGACGCCGGTGACCCGACCACCCGTCACGGTCACCCAGCCGCCCGGGATCTCCCGCTCCCCGTCCACGACGAGCAGTCCGGCATCCCTGACCAGCAGGTCCGCTTCCTCGACCGGCACTTCCGCAGCAGACGTCATGGCGTCATCGTAGGCGCGTGACGGGGCAAAGACCTGGCGAGTCGTCCGACCATCCACGTACGGTGTGATCATCCGCACCCACTGTTCACAAAGGTGGTCCTACATGGCCCTGTTCGACCTTCCGATCGATGAGCTCCGCGAGTACCGCAGCAAGTCCGCCGAGCCCGAGGACTTCGACGCCTTCTGGACGAAGACCCTCGAGGAAGCCCGCGAGCACGACCTGGACGCCCGGTTCGAGCTGGTCGACACGGGTCTGACCACGGTGAAGGTGTACGACGTGACGTTCGCCGGTTTCGGCGGGCACCCGGTGAAGGGCTGGTTCACGATCCCCGCCGAGGTCTCCGCGCCGGTCCCGCTGGTCGTGGAGTTCGTCGGGTACGGCGGCGGGCGCGGTCTGCCGCACGAGCACCTGCTGTGGGCGTCCACGGGCCGGGCGCACTTCGTGATGGACACCCGCGGTCAGGGCAGCGCCTGGGGCGGCGGTGGCGGCACCGCGGACCCGGTGGGCGGCGCGCCCGCGTACCCCGGTTTCATGACGCGGGGCATCGACGCTCCGGAGAACTACTACTACCGCCGGGTGTTCACGGATGCGGTGCGTGCGGTCGAGGCCGCCCGCTCGCACCCCCTGGCCGATTCCGCGCGCACGGTGGCGGTCGGCTCCAGCCAGGGCGGCGGCATCACGATCGCGGTGGGCGGGCTGGTCCCGGACCTGGCGGCCGTCGCGCCGGACGTGCCGTTCCTGTGCGACTACCCGCGCGCGGCCACGCTCACGGACCGTCACCCGTACCGGGAGATCGGCCTCTACCTCAAGACGCACCGCGGCCGCGCCCAGGACGTCCTGCGCACGCTCTCCTACTTCGACGGCGTGCACTTCGCGGCCCGCGGCCGGGCCCCCGCCCTGTTCTCGGTGGCCCTGGAGGACCAGACCTGCCCGCCCTCCACCGTCTTCGCGGCCTTCAACGGCTGGGCGCACGACGAGAAGGCGATCGAGGTGTACGACTTCAACGACCATGAGGGCGGCGGCCCTTACCACGAGGCGGCCAAGGTGCGCTGGCTGCGGTCGTACGCCTGAGGGGCCGCGCGTGGAGACGGGTGAGGCCGCGGAGCGGTTCGTGCGGGTGTGGGAGCGGGCCTGGGCCGTCCACGACGTGGAGGCGCTGCTGGAGCTGTACGCCGAGGGCTGCGTGCACCGCTCGATGCCGTTCCGCGCGCCGCACCGCGGCCGGGCCGGGCTGGCGGAGTACCTGCGCCGGTCATTCGCCCAGGAGCAGGTGACGGACGTCCGGTTCTCGCCGCCCGTCGTCGGCCGGGACGGGGTCGCGGTGGCCGAGTTCCGGGTGTTCGCGCAGGAGGGCGGCGAGGCGTCCACGCTGGCCGGTTGCGTCTTCGTGCGGTTCGACGGAGCCGGGCTGGCCGTCGAGACCCGCGACTACTGGCACACGTTCGCGGGCCATCAGGAGCCGGAAGGGTCCCTCTTCTTCCGCTGACACCTGTTCTTCGGCTGACACCTGCGCGTACGACGCCTTCGCGTACGACACCTTCCGCCCGGTCCGACCAGTC
This sequence comes from Streptomyces sp. NBC_01352, assembly GCF_036237295.1. NCBI lineage: Bacteria > Bacillati > Actinomycetota > Actinomycetes > Kitasatosporales > Streptomycetaceae > Streptomyces > Streptomyces sp. NBC_01352. Next base: position 10,017,263 of record NZ_CP108354.1, on the reverse strand, counting down.
GGTATGTTCAGGGTGCCCGGGCCGCAATGTCGCGGCCCGGGCTTCCGGCGGACGACGGAGGGCCCATGTCCCAGAACGAGTCGGCGATCCACGGACACTGCGACGAGCGCTTCGGCGCGGTGCGGACGGCGTTCGAGGAGAACTTCCGGGACCGCGGGGAGCTGGGCGCCGCGGTGACCGTCGTGGTCGACGGCGAGACCGTGGTGGACCTGTGGGGCGGCTGGTCCGACGCGGCGGGCACCCGACCGTGGGAGCGCGACACGCTGGTCAACGTCTGGTCGACGACCAAGGGCCCGGTGGCGCTGTGCGCGCACATCCTCGCCGACCGGGGGCTGCTCGACTTCGACGCGCCGGTGGCCGTGTACTGGCCGGAGTTCGCCGCGGCCGGCAAGGAGAAGGTCCTCGTACGGCACCTGCTGTCGCACCGGGCCGGGCTGGCGGGCCTGCGCGAGCCGCACACGCTCGCCCAGCTCTGCGACTGGGAGGTGACCGTGGAGCGGCTCGCCGCGACGGAGCCCTGGTGGGAGCCGGGGACCCGGTCCGGGTATCACGCGCTGACGTACGGCTTCCTGGTCGGTGAGGTCGTGCGGCGGGTGTCGGGGCTGCTGCCGGGGGCGTTCCTGGAGCGGGAGGTGACCGGGCCGCTCCGGATCGACTTCACCGTCGGGCTGCCGGAGAAGGAGGCCGGGCGGGCCGCCGAGCTGGTGCATCCGCCGGCCGCCTCGAGCAGTGAACAGGCGGCGGTCTTCAGCCAGTTGACGCCCGCCGCGCTCGCCTCGCTGGCCAACCCCCTGGTGGGCGCGACCGAGGCCAACACGCCCGAATGGCGGGCCGCCGAGATCCCCGCCGCGAACGGCCACGGCACCGCGCGGGCCGTCGCCGCGCTCTACGGCATCTTCGCGGGCCGCGGCTCGTTCGACGGTCACCGCGTCCTGTCCCCCGAGGCCGCCGAGCGGGTGCGCGAGGGGCAGGGCAGCTGCCGCGACCTCGTGCTGGGCGCCGGTTTCGAGAACGAGACGGAGGTCGGGCTGGGCCTGTGGCTCAGCGGGCCGAACGGGTCGTACGGGCCCAACCCGCGGGCTTTCGGACACGACGGGTTCGGCGGCTCGTGCGGACTGGCCGACCCGGAGGCGGGCGTGTCGCTGGGGTACGTGATGAACCGGATGGGGCCGCACATCGCCGACGACCCGCGGAAGATGGCGCTGATCGACGCCCTGTACCGGGTGCTGTGACCTCACCCGTTCCCTCGGGGGTCCCGGGCTGACGTGGTCCGGGTCTCGCTGCCCAGCCCCACCACGCCCCCGCCCGGGCCGACGTAACGCACGGCGTTGACACGACCTCGTGCGCCGCCGCCACCAGGTCGCGCGTGCGCTGCTCGGGCAGGACCAGGTGGCGGGCGCGGGCGGCGAGGGCGCGGCGGACCGTTGCCGGACTCCCGTGGGTGAAGGGGATGTCGGCCGGTCCGGCGGGCAGCCCTGCGGGTCCCCCGCCGTCGTGCCCGCGGGTGCGCCTTCGTCCGGAGCTGACGCCCGGCTCGGCTACGGCAGCCTGCGGGCCACGACCATCCGGACCCGCGGGCTGCCGTCCCGCCGGTGCCCGAACTCGGGCAGGGCGTGCAGGTCCGCCTCGAAGCCGGTCCGCTCCAGCTCCCGGCGTACGTCCGACAGCCGGAAGGCCCGGTAGTACATGACGAACGGCGGCCGCCACACTGCGTTGCGCACCCGCATCACCGCGTCGAAGCCCAGCAGCATCCAGTAGGCGCGGGACGCGGGGCGCGGCGGGGCGAGCACGGGGAAGGCGAAGCTCCCGCCGGGTCGCAGCACGCCGTGCACCTGGGCGAACAGTCCCGGCAGCTCGCGTGGCAGGAAGTGCCCGAGGGCCCCGAAGCTGACGACGAGATCGAAGACGGGGCCGAACGGCAGGGCCCGCGCGTCCGCACGCACCCAGGAGACGCGCGGCCCGGCGGGCCTTGTGCGCTCCCGCGCGACCTCGAGCATGCCCGCGCTGAAGTCGACCCCGGTGACGCGGTGCCGGCACACCCGACCCAGCACGGCGACGCCCGCGCCGGTCCCACAGCACAGATCCAGTCCGGCCTCGAAGGGGCCCATGCCCCGGAGCGCCGAGGCGACCGCGTCCAGCACCGGGTCGGGCGTACGGAAGGGGGTGTGGTCGAACTTCGGGGCGAGCAGGTCGTAGCCGCGTTCGACGGACGACAGCGCCTGGACGGCGAGCTCGCGGAGACTGGGGCCTTCGGGGCTGAACATCCGGGTCAGCTTAGTTCCAACCGGGCGGCGGGTGCGCGGAGATCAGTTGTGCGGCAGGGGCTGCTCGGTCCAGATGATCTTGGCGTTCGGGGTGTAGCGGGTTCCCCAGCGTTCGGTGAGCTGGGCGACGAGGAAGAGGCCGCGGCCGCCCTCGTCCTCGGTGCGGGCGCGCCGCAGCCGGGGAGAGGTGCTGCTGCCGTCGGAGACCTCGCAGATGAGCGCGCGGTCGCGGAGCAGGCGGAGCTGGACCGGGCCGGTGGCGTGGCGGATGGCGTTGGTGACCAGTTCGCTGGCGATGAGTTCGGTGCAGAAGGCGAGGTCCTCCAGACCCCAGGCGGCCAGCTGCTCGGTGACCGCCGCGCGGGCACGGGAGACGACCGCCGGGTCGCTGGGCAGGTCCCACTGGGCGACCTGCTCGGGCCCCAGGGCGTGGGTGCGGGCAACGAGAAGGGCCACGTCGTCGCTGGGCCGCTCCGGCAGCAGGGCGTCGAGGACCGCCTCGCAGGTGTCCTCGGGGGCGCGGTCGGCGTGGGCGAGGACGGTCCGCAGCCGGTCGAGACCGGAGTCGATGTCCCGGTGCCGGTCCTCGATCAGACCGTCGGTGTAGAGCACGAGTTGGCTGCCTTCGGCCAGCTCCAGTTCGACGGTCTCGAAGGGCATTCCGCCGAGTCCGAGCGGCGGTGCCGAGGGCAGGTCGACGAACTCCACCGTGCCGTCGGGCGCGACGACCGCGGGGAAGGGGTGCCCGGCGCGGGTGAGGGTGCAGCGCCGGGACACCGGATCGTAGACGGCGTACAGGCAGGTGGCTCCGACGATTCCGGAGTCGGCCTGGGTGTTCTCCACCGCCCAGCCCTCGCCGCGGTCGAGGCGTCCGACCAGGTCGTCGAGGTGGGTGAGGAGCTCGTCGGGCGGCAGGTCCAGGGAGCAGAAGTTGTGGACGGCGGTGCGCAGCCTGCCCATGGTGGCGGCGGCGTGCAGTCCGTGGCCGACGACGTCGCCGACGACGAGGGCGACCCGGGCGCCGGAGAGCGGGATGACGTCGAACCAGTCGCCGCCCACTCCGGCCTGCGCGGGCAGATAGCGGTAGGCGATGTCGACGGCGCTCTGCTCGGGCCGGCCCCGGGGCAGCAGGCTGCGCTGCAGGGCGAGGGCCGTGTTGTGCTCGCGGGTGTAGCGGCGGGCGTTGTCGATGCAGATCGCCGCGCGGCCCGCCAGCTCCTGGGCCAGGGACAGGTCGTCCTCCTCGAAGGGGGCGGGCTTCTCGGAGCGGTAGAAGCTGACCACGCCGAGGGTGGCGCCGCGCGCCCTGAGCGGCACCGTGATCAGGGAGTGGATGCCGGCCGCGAGGACCTGTTCGAGCCGTGCCGGGTCCTGGGCGAGCCAGCCCTCGGCCTCGACGAGGACGGGTTCGAGTACGGACTGCCGGTGCTCCAGGCTGCGGGCCTGCGGGGTGGTCGGGACGTAGTGGACCGGGTCTCCGACGCCGTACAGGTGGGGCACCTCGTGGACGGAGCCGAGCGCGATCCGGCGCAGCGGGGTGCCGGCTCCGAACGGGCCCGGCTCCTCGCCCTGCAGCACCGCGTCCGGGAGGTCCACGGCGGTGAAGTCGGCGAACTGGGGGACGGCCACCTGCGTCAGTTCCTCGGCCGTGCGGGCGACGTCCAGGGTGGTGCCGATGCGGACGCCCGCGTCGTGCAGCAACTCCAGGCGCCTGCGGGCCAGGACGGCGAGCCGGCCGACCCCTGGCTCGCCGACGAGGAGGAGTCGGTCGTCGACGCGGGCGCGGGTGGGCGGTTCCTCGTCGGCGCCTGCGGGAGAGCCGGTGTCTGTCGGCGACAGGGGCGGCGCGGACGGGATGGTCACGGTGGTCACGGCGACCGGCTTGGCGGACGTGGAGGGCCTGGTGGACGTCGTGGGCGTGGTGGACGTGGTGGACGTGGTGGGCAGGACTGTGGCGGTCCCCGCGGCCGTACCGGTCGGCGCGGCCACCGGTGCCTGTCCGGCCGGCGCATCCGCGAGGGCCCGAGCCGCCGCCGGCGCCACGTCCGGCGACACGTCCGTCGCCTTCTCGACAAGACGTGGTTCGACCCGGGCCGCGCCGGTCACGGACGGTGTCGCCGCGGTCGATCCGGCCTGGCGCAGTCGGGGCCCGCCGAAGATCCGCGCCTCGACGACCACGCCGGTCTCTCCCTCCGCGCCCATGACCGGGCGGCGCAGCAGGGTGGCGACGCGGCCGCCGGACAGGACGACCTCGTCGAGGGTGCGGTGGGGCGAGGCGAGGAGTTCCTCGGCCTTCTCCCGCAGCACGGCCGCGTCGATCCGGCCGAGGCCGCCGTAGCCGTGGCCGTCTCCTTGGTCGGGGGCCGCGAGTCGGGGCTGGCGCGGCCACCCGCCGACGTCGGGGCCGGCTCGCCGGTAGGCGGCCAGCAGCGCCCGTTCGCGCTGGGTGGACTGCTCCAGCAACCGTGCCTCGATGCTGTGGGCGGCCTCGCGGACCAGCCGCAGCATGGCGGGGTCGCCGTCGTCGCGCAGGCAGGTCAGGTCGAGGACGGCCTCGATGCGCCCGCTGAAGGGATCGCGCACGGGTGCGCCGGCGCAGGCGAAGGGCTGGAGGCAGTCGGCGAAGTGCTCTCGGCCGGCGACGTAGACGGGGCTGCGCTCGGCGAGCGCGGTGCCGACGCCGTTGGTGCCGACGACCCGTTCGGAGGCGTCGAAGCCGGGGGCGAAACTCACCTCGTCGAGGCGGTCGCGCAGCTGCCGGTTCCCGCCGAGCCGCTCGACCATACGTCCCCGGGCGTCGCAGAGCGCGATGGTGATGCCGACCTGGGTGAGCGACGCGCTGAGGTCCTTCAGGACGGGGTCGGCGGCGCGCAGGAACCGGTCCTCCAGCGTCAGGTCCGGCGCGTAGGGGACCAGCAGCTGGTGCGGCTGAAGCCCCGCCGACCTGCACCGCTTCCAGGAGTCGAGCACCGAGTCCCGGACGGTGGTGTCGACGAGCGCACCCGCCAGAAAACGTTCGTGGGCATCGACGAGACCGCCGATGTCGTCCCAGGCGACGGACAAGGGGATCACTTCCCTCACCCGGAGACGGGCCGGGTCGCGTGCCGCTGTTCGACGCGCCGCCCGGCGAAGTACTCCAAGCGACTTCACCGTAGCCCTTTGGTGACTTACATCACAATGTTCAGCCGCCCAGCCGGAGCCCCGCCAGCCAGACATCGGGGGTGCCGGGTCCGTCGTACGGGCCGGGGGCTGCGGGTGCCTGCGGCCGGCCGGCCCGGCGGCCGGGGAGCAGCGGGGCGAGGAACTGCCGGATCCTACGGGTGCGAGGCGGTCGTACGGGGGCGCTCATCGGAACCTCCGGTAGCCGGTGTGAGCAGGTCACCCCACCGACGAACGGCTCCTACGCGGATCGACACTCCGCGAGCCGCCGCTTCAGGAACCTCCGCTCGGCGTCGTTCCACGAGCTCCAGTGCCCGCTCGTAGGCCTCGGCGGCCTCCCCCCGGCGCCCGGCGCGGCGCAGCAGGTCGGCTCGGGTGGCGGGGAGCAGGTGGTAGTCGGCCAGCTCGCCCTCGCGTTCCAGCCCGGCCACCAGCGCGAGGCCCGCCTCCGGTCCCTCGGCCATGCCGACGGCGAACGCGCGGTTGAGGCGGATCACGGCCGACGGCACGAACCGCTCCAGTTCGCCGTACAGTCCCGCGATGTCGGCCCAGTCGGTGTCCGCCGCCGTAGAAGCGGTGGTGTGGCAGGCGGCGATGGCGGCCTGGATCTGGTACGGGCCGGGCCGGCCGCGCCGCAGGGTGGTCTCCAGCAGGGCCGCGCCCTCCTCGGCCTCCGCCCGGTTCCACGCCGTAGGGTCCTGGTCCTCCGGGCTCACCGGATCGCCGGCCGCGTCCACCCGCGTGGCCCGGCGGGCGTCGTGTGGCCGTGCAGCCGTACGCCGCGGTCGCCGAGCTCCTCGACCCAGGGCTCGACGGGCGTCATGCCCGAGGCGTCAGCGGTGTCGTCGCCGCAGACGAGCAGCATGTACTTCATGGGTCCTCCCGGTCATCAAGAGCTTCCTACACGCCACCGACGAACGGGACCCGGCCGAATCGACATGCCGTTGGCGACAACATGCCATGAGAGTTGGTTGGATACCGTCATGACCACCGACGAGCACGCGCGGCTGATGCGGGTCAACCAGGCGAACTGGGACGCCCGTACCCCCGTCCACCTCGCCAGCCGGTTCTACGGGCTCGACCAGGACCTCGACCCGGAGCGCTGGTTCGGCGCCTTCGAGTGGGACGACCTGGGCGAGCTCACCGGCCGGGACGTGCTCCATCTGCAGTGCCACCTCGGCACCGAGACGCTCGCCTTCGCCCGGCGCGGGGCCCGGGCCGTCGGCCTCGACTTCTCCGAGGCGTCCGTGACGGCGGCGAACGACATCGCGGCGAAGGCGGGGCTCGACGTCGGTTACGTGTGCGCGAACGTGTACGACGCCGTCGATGCCCTGGAGGGACGGCAGTTCGACGTCGTCTACACCGGCAAGGGCGCCCTGTGCTACCTGCCCGACCTGGACCGCTGGGCGGGTGTGGTGGCCCAACTCCTGCGCCCGGGCGGGCGTTTGTACATCGTGGAGTTCCATCCGCTGCTCAACTCGCTGGGCCCCAAGCCGGCTCCCGGCGAGGGACCCGAGCTGCTGCTGCGCCACGACTACCTGGGCGGCGACGGCCCCGTCCACCGGAACGCGACCCACACCTACACCGACGGTCCGGCCGTCGAGGGCGCCACCGACAGCTTCGAGTGGATGCACGGAATAGGAGAGGTCATCGGCGCGTTGACGGGGGTGGGACTGACCGTCCGGCGCCTTCGGGAGAGCGACGAGCTGCCCTGGCAGCGCTGGCCGCACATGGTCCGTACGCCGTCCGGATGGTGGCGGCTGCCCGAGCCGCGCATCCCCCTCCTGTACGGACTGCTAGCCGAGCGCTGAGTCCCGAATCACAGACGTGAGCGCGCAGCGCGTGGTACGTTACGGCTAGCACTTGTGTACGCCCCGTTCCGGGCGCCGGTGCCAGTTCCTCTTCAACCAGCCTGACCCGCCCCCCGTTCTCACGGTCGGCGCAGAGGCTTCCCAGCACCACCTCGTCGAGGGCTTCTTCCGTCCTACCCGAGGTGTTGTTCCCGCCGCCGAGGCGTGTTCTTCGCTCCGCCTCCCCTCGCGGCTTCTCCCCTTCCTTCTTCCGCATCCCGAATGCCGAACGACTTCCGTCCTTGAAAGGACCACCCCTCATGACCACCACACTCGAACACACCCCTGTCCAGCAGCAGGCCCCGGCCCGGGTCGCCACCGGCGTCCTCGACATCGACGCGCACGGGAAGGGGCATCTGCGCCCCCTGGACCTGCTGCCCTCGCCCACCGACATCCAGGTCCCTCCCCAGCTGATCCGCAAGTACGGCCTGCGCAAGGGAGACCTCGTCGACGGCGTACGCGGCACCCAGCGCACGCTCACAGAGGTCGCCCGGATCAACGGGCGCACCGCCGAGCAGCAGCGCAGCCGTCGCCACTTCCGCGACCTGACACCGCTGCACCCGCAGGAGCGGCTGCGCCTCGAACACCCGGCGGCCGGGCTCACCGGCCGCGTCACCGACCTGATCGCCCCCGTCGGCAAGGGACAGCGCGGGCTCATCGTGGCCCCGCCCAAGACCGGCAAGACCGTCCTCCTCCAGCAGATCGCGGCCGCCGTCGCCGGCAACCACCCCGAGGCCCGGCTGATGGTCGTCCTGCTCGACGAACGCCCCGAGGAGGTCACCGACATGCGGCGCTCCGTGCGCGGGGAGGTGTACGCCTCGACCTTCGACAAGGCGCCCAAGCAGCACATCGCCCTCGCCGAACTCGTCATCGAGCGGGCCAAGCGGCTCGTCGAGGCGGGCGAGGACGTCGTCATCCTGCTCGACTCCCTGACCCGGCTGTGCCGGGCCCACAACAACGCGGCCGCCGCCGGTGGCCGCACCCTCAGCGGCGGCGTCGACGCGACCGCGCTGATCGGCCCCAAGCGGTTCTTCGGCGCCGCCCGGCTGGCCGAGGAGGGTGGCTCGCTCACCATCCTCGCCACCGCCCTGGTGGAGACCGGCTCTCGCGCCGACGACTTCTACTTCGAGGAGCTCAAGAGCACCGGCAACATGGAGCTGCGCCTGAGCCGCGACCTCGCGAGCCGCCGCGTCTTCCCGGCCGTCGAGATCAACCCCTCCGGCACCCGCCGCGAGGAACTCCTGCTCCCTGCCGCCGAGTTGACCGCCGTGCGCGGTCTGCGCCGCGCCCTGCAGACCCGCGACGGCCAGCCCAGCACGGAAACCCTGCTGGAGCGGATGCGCGAAACCCCGGACAACGCGACCTTCCTGCGGCGCATCGTGCCGACGCTGCCCGTCGGCTGACACCACGCCGGCTGACGCACGACGCCCGCCGGGAGCCGTGCCGACCGGCGGTCCGCCCCGGAATCGCCCGCCACACATGTGGCATCCGGGTGCTCGCAGCCCCTTCTCGGCCAGGGCAGCGCCGTGCGGGACCGGACCGTTCCTACGTTTGCGGTATGACAATCGGATTGACTTCCCGGGTTGTTGCGTCAACCTGCGCGATCTGCGCGGCGGGCCTGCTCGCGCTCGCGCCGGCCGCTGCGGCGGCCCGTGCCGGGGCGGAGCCCGGTACGCCCGGCGCACCCGCTACGCCCGGCGCACCCGGTGGGCCGCGGACGGCGGCGCCGCATCCCTCCCTGCTGTACCGCCCCGGCACACAGGTCCGGCCGCGGGCCGGGGCTCCCAAGGTTCCGAAGGTCTCCGCGAAGTCGTGGCTGGTGGCCGACGCCGGCAGCGGTGAGGTCCTCGCCGCGCACCACGCGCACCGGAAGCTGCCGCCGGCCAGCACGCTCAAGACCCTGTTCGCCCTCACCGTGCTGCCGGTCCTCCCGGGCGGCATCCGGCACACGGTCCGGGAGAAGGAACTGAGAGGCATCGGGTCCGGCAGCAGCCGGGTCGGGGTCGCCGAGGGGCGCACGTACCGGGTCGCCGACCTGTGGCGCGGGGTGTTCCTCAACTCGGGCAACGACGCCGTGCGCGTGCTGGCCGAGCTGAGCGGCGGCTGGCGTTCCACGGCCGCGCGCATGCAGGCCAAGGCCCGCTCCCTCGGTGCCCGCGACACGCGCGTGCTGTCTCCCGACGGGTACGACACGCCGGGCCAGGTGTCGTCCGCCTACGACCTCGCTGTGTTCGGCCGGGCGGGGCTGCGCAACGCGGACTTCGCGCGGTACTGCGGCACGGTCGAGGCAGGTTTCCCGGGCGGCGGCGGATGGTCGTACAAGATCCGGAACACCAACCGGCTGCTGTCGGGCGAGGACGGCGTGAAGCCCTACCCGGGGCTGGTCGGCATCAAGAACGGCTACACCAGCAAGGCCGGCCACACGCTCGTGGCCGCCGCCCGCCGGGGCGGGCGCACACTCGTCGTGACGGTGATGAACCCTCAGGCGGGCGGCGGCTTCGCCGTGTACGAGGAGGCCCGCGAACTGCTCGACTGGGGTTTCGACTCGGACGGGTGGGTCGATCCGGTGGGCTCGCTGGACGCGCCGCGGGTCAGGTCGCAACCGGGGCCCGCCACGCTGCCCGCGGCCGTGGCCGGGACGCCCCTGGCCGAGGGCGGGGCCGACTGGTCGAAGACGGGCGCGATCGCCGGCGCCGCCGGGCTGGGTGCCGGTGCCATGGCACTCGTGCTGCGGCTCAAGCACCGTGGAGCGGCACGGAGTTGACCGACCGGCAGCCACACCAGCAGGCCGAGCGTGATCCACGTGTACGTGTTGCTGCCGAGGAAACCGTCGACGCCGGACGCGTCGTCGAACCACAGCCACACCACGCTCGTGCACAGCACCGCGTACAGGGCGCCCGCGAGCCGCGGGTGCCCGGCGCGGACCAGCACGGCGAAGGACGGCAGCAGCCAGACCAGGTGATGCACCCAGGTGATCGGGCTGACGAGGCAGGCGGTCAGGCCGGTGAGGGCGAACGCGGTCGTCCACTCCCCCGCGGCCACCGCCCGGCGGGCGCGGACCGCCCACACGCACAGCACCAGCAGCACCGCCCCCGCCCACACCGCGCGGTCCGGTTCGCCCAGCCTGGCCAGGATCCCCTGCAGTGACTGGTTGGAGACGTAGTCCAGACGGCCCACCCGGGTCGTGTCCCACAGCGCCTTCGTCCAGTAGAAGCGGGAGGCGTCGGGCGCCACGCCGGCCGCGAGCGCCGTCGCCGCCGCGGTGACGGCCGAGGCGACCGCCGCGGCACGCCAGCGCCGGGCGAGCAGCAGCAGGCCGATGAAGATCAACGGAGTGAGCTTCACCGCCGAGGCGAGACCGATCCCGATCCCCGCCCAGCGGCCTGGGCCGGTGGCGAGCAGCCGGGCGTCGGCGAGCACCAGGGCCAGCAGCAGGATGTTCACCTGGCCGAAGCTGAAGGTGTCACGGAGCGGTTCGAACAGCGCGAGCGCGCAGACGCCCAGGGCACAGCCGTACCAGCCGTAGCGCCGCCAGTCCGCTCCGACGAGGATACGCAGCACCACCGTCAGGGCGGCCAGATTGAGCAGCAGGGCGACGGCGATCGCGGCGCGCAGCGGGAGCAGCGCCATCGGCAGCATGGCGACCGCCGCGAACGGCGGATAGGTGAAGCCGTACGGCGTTCCGGGCACCCGGTAGTCGTAGAGCCGTCCGCCGTGGTGGACCCAGCTGTCCACGGCTCCGTGGTAGACGCGCAGGTCGAACCAGTCGCGCAGCAGCGGCACGGTCGCCGTGAAGGCGGTGACGGCGGCGGCGAGGGCGAGTACGAGCAGCAGTCGGCCGCGGTCGGTGCGGGGCAGTCGCATGCCGTACGTCCCTCTCATGCCGTACGTCCCAACGCGGGGGCCAGCTCCGCCTGGTGGGCCTGCCACAGGACGACCACGGCGAGCACGCCGCCCGAGACGGCCAGGACCAGTTGCCCGGCGTCCGCGGCACCGCCGCTCGGCAGGGCGGCGAGCGCGAGCACCCCGGTCACCGCCGCCACCCGGTGCCGTATCGACGTGCTGGGCGCGGCGGCGGCGATGAGGAACAGCCCCCACAGGGCGTACCAAGGCCGTATCGCCGGGCCGAGCGCGGCCACCGCCAGCAGACTCAGGCCCAGCGCGTACACGGGCCGCAGTCGTAGCCGCAGCCATATGGCGAGGACGGCGACCACCGCGGCCACGATGCCCAGGGTGTGCCACACCGGTACGGCCAGTGGTGCCAGGTCGCTGCCGAGCCGCTCCAGAACGGCGCGGGTCGCGCGGCCGAGGAGGCTGGTGAGGGCCCAGTTCTGCGGGGAGACGGGGGTGTTGAGGGCGCCTATCCAGCCGTATCCGGTCCCGGCGGCCGCCGTCGCGGCGGCCGTGGTGGCCGCGGCCGCGACGACGGTCGTCACCACGGCCCGTGCCGGGCTCCGGCCCGCGCGCACCTGGAGCACGACGACCGCGGCGAGCCCGAGCACGGCGGGCGCCTTGACCAGGGCGGCGAGTGTGACGAGCACGGCGCCCAGGACCGGCCACCGGCCCAGCGCGGCGACCAGGCCGAGGCCCAGCAGGCCGAGCATGATGGCGTCGTTGTGGGCGCCCGCGACCAGGTGCAGCAGGACCAGCGGGTTGAGGGCGCCGAGCCAGAGTGCCGCGGCCGGATCCGCGCCGCTGTGCCGGGCGAGGCGGGGCAGCGCGGCCGCCATCAGGCCGACGCCGAGCAGGGCGACGAGGCGCATGCCGACGAGGCCGGCGGGGAGTTCGCCCCGGGTCAGCCCGGACAGCGCGGAGGCGAGGCCGAGGAACACCGGGCCGTACGGCGCTCCGGTGTGCCGCCACAGCGGGGAGACCTCGTCCGCGAGCGGCCCGCCGAGCTGCGCGGGGCCGTGTGCGTAGACGTCGATGTGCGCATCCACCATGGCGCCCTGCGCGAGGTAGCTGTACACGTCACGGCTGAACAGCGGCGGCGCGACCAGCAGAGGGGCCGCCCAGACCGCGAGCACCACCATCAGCGCGCGCGGGCTCGGCGGCTCGGAGCCGCGGACCAGCCGTCCCAGCAGGGCCCAGGCGGCGATCAGCAGGACGAGGCCGAAGTACACGCCCACCAGGCCGAGAGCGGCATGGACGGAGGACGGGGAGAGCAGTTCCCGCACGGGCAGGGCGCCTGCGGTCTCGCCTCCTGCCGCGAGACAGGCGGTTCCGGCCAGGCCGAGCACCTGGCAGCGGCGGAGATCGACGGGGAAAGCCATGGCCAACACTCGGGAAGCGTGTCAACGCCGGGTGGCCGGAAAGCGACGCGGGACTCTCCTGGCGGCGGACTGCGTGTGACCGGCGTGTGCTCCCGCGGAACCGATGAGTTCCGCACGGCCCGCCGGTCTACCTGGTACCCGATTCCCACAGACCGGACGTGATGACCATGCCGAGCAACGCCGCGTACGCCGAGGTCGACGGCCTCACCATGTACTACGAGACGCACGGCACCGCCCGCGACACCGGGCGCCCGCTGGTGCTGCTGCACGGCGGTGTCCTCACGGTCGGCCTCGCCTTCGGGGCCGTGCTGCCCGCCCTGTCCACCGCCCGGCACATCGTGGCTCCCGAACTCCAGGGCCACGGACACACCGCCGACATCGACCGTGCGATCACGGTGCCGAACCTGGCCGGTGACGTGGTGGCCCTGCTGGACGAACTCGGCATCGAGCAGGCCGACTTCCTCGGCTTCAGCCTCGGCGGACTGACCGCCCTGGAGGTCGCCGTGCGCCATCCCGAGCGCGTCGGACGGCTGGTGCTCGCCTCCACCCAGTACACCCAGGACGGGTACCACGAGGAGATCCTCGACCCCGCCGGCGACTCGCCGCTGCTGCCGACCGAGGCCGACTTCAAGGAGATGGCCGACGCCTATGCGGCGGTCGCGCCCCGACCGGAGCACTTCGCGGACTTCATCGCCAAGTGCTCGGTCGCCGCGCACGGCCCGCTGCCCTGGACCGCCGACGACCTGCGGACACTGGCCGCGCCCACCCTGCTGGTCATCGGCGACACGGACTTCGTCCGAGTGGAGCACGCCGCCGAGATGCAGCGGCTGATCCCCGGTGCCCGGCTGGCCGTCCTGCCCGACACCACGCACATGGCCCTCATGGGGCGGACGTCCCTGCTGCTGCCGATGCTGGAGGAGTTCCTCGGCTGAGCCGCCCGTTCGGCACGCTCAGCATGCTCGGCACGCTCGGCACGATCAGAACACCGACACCCCGGTCAGCGTGGTGAAGCGGTCGAGGGCCGCCACGCCCGACACCGAGTTCCCCCGCTCGTCCAGCCCCGGGCCCCACACGCACAACGTGCACCGCCCCGGCACCACCGCGATGATGCCGCCGCCCACGCCGCTCTTGCCGGGCAGGCCCACCCGGTAGGCGAACTCGCCCGCCGCGTCGTACGTCCCGCACGTCAGCATCACCGCGTTGACCTGCTTGGCCTGGCTCTGGGTGAGCAGGCGGGTGCCGTCGGCGCGGATGCCGTGCCGGGCCAGGAAGGTGGTGGCGAGGGCGAGGTCGGCGCAGGAGGCGGTGACCGAGCACTGGCGGAAATACTGGTCGAGCAGGACCGGGACGGGGTTGTCGATGTTGCCGTACGACGCCATGAAGTGGGCGAGGGCGGCGTTGCGGTCGCCGTGGGCGGCCTCGGAGGCGGCGACCTCCTTGTCGAAGTCCAGGGTGGGGTTGCCGGACTCCGAGCGCAGGAAGGTCAGCAGTTCCCCGGCCGCGTCTCCGGTACGGGTGTGGAGGCGGTCGGTGACGACGAGCGCGCCCGCGTTGATGAACGGGTTGCGCGGAATGCCGTTCTCGTACTCCAGCTGGACGAGCGAGTTGAAGGGGTTGCCGGAGGGCTCGCGGCCCACGTGCTCCCAGAGTTCGTCGCCCTCACGGGCCAGATCGAGGGCGAGGGTGAAGACCTTGGTGATGGACTGCGTGGAGAACGGCTCGCGCCAGTCCCCGACTCCGTACACCGTGCCGTCCAGCTCCGCGACGGCCATGCCGAAGCTGCGCGGATCGCAGGCCGCCAGCGCCGGGATGTAGTCGGCGGGCCGGCCGTGGCCGGGCGTGCGGCCGATCTCGTCGGCGATGCGTTCCAGGACCGGCTGGAAGGTCATGGCGGAAGTCATGATCGCTATTGTGCCTCCGGGCCGGTCCTGGTGCGCGTCCCCCGGCTCAGGCCAGGGGTGAGCCGGTGCCCGCGACGATCTCCGGCCGCAGCAGGTCGGCGAGGGTGTCCGCGGGCAACAGGCCCTTCTCCAGGACGAGTTCGGCCACGCCCCGGCCGGTGACGAGGGCCTCCTTGGCGATGTCGGTGGCCGCCGTGTAGCCGATGTACGGGTTGAGCGCGGTGACCAGGCCGATGGAGTTCTCCACGCTCGCGCGCAGCGCCTCGGTGTTGGCGGTGATGCCGTCGACGCAGCGTTCGGCGAGGGTGAGGCAGGCGGCCCTGAGGTGGGTGATGGACTCCGACAGGGAGTGCAGGATGATCGGCTCGAAGGCGTTCAGCTGGAGCTGTCCGGCCTCGGCGGCCATGGTGATGGTGACGTCGTTGCCGATCACCTCGAAGGCGACCTGGTTGACGACCTCGGGGATCACCGGATTGACCTTGCCGGGCATGATGCTCGAACCGGCCTGCACCGGCGGCAGGTTGATCTCGCCGAGGCCCGCGCGCGGCCCGGAGGACAGCAGCCGCAGGTCGTTGCAGCTCTTCGACAGCTTGACGGCGATCCGCTTGAGCACGCCGGACATCTGGACGAACGCGCCGCAGTCCTGGGTGGCTTCGACCAGGTTGGCGGCGGTGACCAGCTGGAGGCCGGTGATCTCGGCGAGGTGGCGGCGGGCCGACTCGGCGTATCCGGCGGGGGCGTTGAGGCCGGTGCCGATGGCCGTGGCGCCCAGGTTGATCTCATGGATCAACTCGACTGCCTCGGCGAGACGGCTGCGGTCCTCGTCCATCATGACGGCGTATGCGGAGAACTCCTGACCCAGCGTCATGGGCACCGCGTCCTGCAACTGTGTACGGCCCATCTTGAGGACCTCGCGGAACTCG
Organism: Streptomyces sp. NBC_01352; assembly: GCF_036237295.1. Classification (NCBI taxonomy): domain Bacteria; kingdom Bacillati; phylum Actinomycetota; class Actinomycetes; order Kitasatosporales; family Streptomycetaceae; genus Streptomyces; species Streptomyces sp. NBC_01352. Next base: position 10,001,893 of record NZ_CP108354.1, on the reverse strand, counting down.
ACGGCCTTGCGGGCGTAGGCGTCCTGCAGTACGGACATCGCCTCGAGCAGTCCACGTACCGCGAAGACCGTCGCGATCTTGACGGCGGTCGGGTAGACGTCATTGGTGGACTGGCCGAGGTTGACGTCCTCGTTGGGGTGCAGGTGCCGGTACTCCCCCTTGGCGTACCCGAGCAGTTCCAACGCCCGGTTCGCGACGACCTCGTTGGCGTTCATGTTCGTCGAGGTGCCGGCTCCGCCCTGGATGACGTCGACGACGAACTGGTCGTGCAGCTTGCCGTCACGTATCTCCCGGCACGCCTCGACGATCGCGGCGGCCTTCCTCGCCTCCAGCAGCCCGAGCTCCTCGTTGGCGAGGGCGGCGGCCTCCTTGACGGCGGCGAGGGCGTCGATCAGGTGCGGGTAGGCGGAGATCCGGGTGCCGGTGATGGGGAAGTTCTCCGTGGCGCGCAGGGTGTGGACACCCCAGTACGCGTCGGCGGGAACGTCACGGTCGCCGAGGAGGTCGTGCTCGCTGCGGGTGACTGCGGTCATGAGGGTTCGGTTCCTCTTTCTGAGGGGTGAAGGTGAGCGCCCCAAGGGGCGCGGGGAACTGCGCGACCAGCCACAACGCAGCCGCAGCCGGCCGAACACAGCACCCCTACGTCGCTCGGCCGGCCTGCTGCCGTCAGGCGCAGGCCGACAGCGTGACCGGGTCCAGCGCCCGCACCGGCCGTACGCCGCCGACCGGTTCGCCTCCCCCGAGCACCGGCTCCCCCGCAAACTCCGCGAGCAGCGAGGGATCAACGCCCGCCCGGCCGAGGGCAGCCGCAGCCACCGGAACCCGCGCCCGACTCGCCCCGTCAGCGATCTTCACGGCCACCGCTCTGCCATCGGCCAGCGCGGCGACGTGCACGCCCTCGAAGCCGTCCTTGGCGAGCAGCCCCGGCACGGCCCGCATCTGCGCGGCGACGTCCCGGCCGGACCCGGACGCCATCTCGGCGTGCTCGCGCATCGCGTCGGCGACCCGCGCCTCCGGGGTGCCGGGCGCGGCGGTGGTGATGCGGGCGACGGCCCGGGCAAGGCCGTTCAGGGAGATGGAGAACAGCGGCGCACCGCAGCCGTCGACGGTCACCTGCGCGATGCGCTGCCCGGTGAGGTCCTCGACGATCTCGGCGATCGCCTGCTGGAGGGGGTGCTCCGGGTCGAGATACCCCTCAAGAGGCCAGTCGTTGAGCACGCACGTGTACAGCATCGCGGCGTGCTTGCCGGAGCAGTTCTGGGCGAGCCGTGAGGGCATCCTGCCGTCCCGGACCCAGTCGTCCCGGACGACGGGGTCGAAGGGCAGGTCGGGGACGTTGCGCAGATGGTCCTCGGTGAGTCCGGCGAGCTCCAGGATCCGCCGGGCGCCTGCGAGATGGCGTTCCTCGCCGGAGTGGCTGGCCGCGGCGAGCGAGAGCAGCTCGCCGTCGAGCGGGAGCCCCGCCCGGACCATGGCGACGGCCTGGACGGGCTTGAGGGCCGAGCGGGGGTAGAAGGCGGCCTCGATGTCGCCGAGCTGGAAGTGGACGTGGCCGTCGGTGTCGAGGACGACGACGGAGCCGTAGTGGATGCCCTCGACGACCCCGCCGCGTATGAGGTGGGCGACGGGAGCGTGGAGGGGTTCGCGGATCAGGGGTGCGTCCGCAACAGAACTGCTGTACATCACTGCCTGCTTCTCGGGGAGCGGCGCGTGCCTCACGCGTCGGCTCCGGTGGTGGACGTGCGTACGGCACGGCGGCGGATGGCGAACCATCCGACGACCAGCGCCCCGACGATCAGCGGGAGGCACAGCACGGTGGTGCGGCCGGCGCCGCCGTCGGCGTACATGAGGACCAGGACGGAGGCGAGAAAGGCCAGCGTCACGAGTTCGGTCCAGGGAGAGCCCGGCAACCGGTAGCTCGGGCGGGCGAGTTCGCCCTTCTGGGACTTCTGCCAGAACATCAGGTGGCAGATCATGATCATGCCCCAGGTGGCGAGGATGCCGATCGCGGCGAAGTTGAGCACGATCTCGAACGCGTCGGAGGGGACCACGAAGTTGAGGCCGACGCCGAGGACGCAGAAGCCGCTGGTGAGCAGGATGCCGCCGTACGGGACCTTGCTGCGGCTCATCACCGACGTGAACTTGGGCGCGGAGCCGGACATCGCCATGGAGCGCAGGATGCGGCCGGTGGAGTACAGGCCGGAGTTGAGCGAGGACATGGCCGCGGTGAGGACGACCAGGTTCATCACGCCGCCCGCCGCCGGGATGCCGATGTTGGACAGCACGGTCACGAAGGGGCTCTCGCCGGACGTGTACGTGTTCCACGGCAGCAGCATCGACAGCAGGACGACCGAGCCGACGTAGAAGATGCCCACGCGCCACATGATCGAGTTGATCGCCTTCGGCATGATCTTCTCGGGGTTCTCGGTCTCGCCCGCCGTGACGCCGACCAGCTCGACGGAGGCGTAGGCGAAGACGACGCCCTGGATGATCAGCAGCATGGGCAGCAGCCCGTTGGGGAAGACGCCGCCGTGGTCGGTGATCAGGGAGGGGCCGGGGGTGGTGCCGTCCACCGGGTGCTGCGTGACCAGCAAGAAGATGCCGATACACATGAAGATCACCAGCGCGCTGACCTTGACGATGGCGAACCAGAACTCCAGTTCGCCGAAGATCTTCACGGATATCAGGTTCACGGTGAGGACCACGGCGAGCGCGATGAGTGCGATCACCCACTGCGGGACGTCGGAGAACATGCCCCAGTAGTGGGTGTAGGTGGCCACCGCGGTGATGTCGGCGATGCCGGTGGTGGCCCAGTTGAGGAAGTACATCCAGCCCGCGGTGTACGCGCCCTTCTCGCCGAGGAACTCCCGGGCGTACGACACGAAGGCGCCGGAGGACGGGCGGTACAGGACGAGCTCGCCGAGGGCACGGACGACGAGGAAGGCGAAGAGGCCGCAGACCGCGTAGGCGATGAAGAGGGAGGGCCCGGCGTCGGCGAGGCGGCCGCCGGCGCCGAGGAAGAGGCCGGTGCCGATGGCCCCGCCGATGGCAATCATGTTGACGTGCCGGGACTTCAGGGACTTGCTGTAGCCCGCGTCTCCGGCGTCGACGTGTGCGGTGTGTTTGCGGGTCGCCTCTTGGAGGTGCTGCTCGCTCACGCCTCGGGTCCGCCTTCCGTGGGGGTGTCCGTGCGCGGGGAACGCACGATGTCGGTGAGGGTGGTCTCGACGCGGTCGAGGTGGTGGGACATGGCCTCCACCGCGTCGGTCTCGGAACCGTCGATCAGCGCCTCGACGATCGCCCGGTGCTCGCGGTTGGACTGTTCGCGCCGGCCGCCCAGTTCGTTGAGGAACGCCGACTGGCGGGCCAGTGCGTCGCGGATCTCCTCGATGACCCGGCGGAAGACCGGGTTCTGGGCGGCCTCGGCCACGCCGAGGTGGAACAGGGTGTCCATCGCGACCCAGGCGGTGGTGTCGGTCTCCCGTTCCATCCGGTCCAGGAGGTGGGCCAGGTGGTCGAGGTTCTCCGGGGTGCGGCGCCGGGCCGCGTACCCGGCGACCGGGATCTCGACGTGGCGGCGGACCTCCAGCAGGTCGCTGGCCGCGTAGTCGCCGAAGGTGGGGTCCTCGACGGAGCTCGCGACCACGAAGGTGCCCTTGCCGGTCTTGGAGACCGTCAGCCCCATGGTCTGCAGGGCCCTGAGGGCCTCGCGCAGCACGGGGCGGGAGACCTCGAGGGTGCGGCACAGCTCCGCCTCGGAGGGGAGCTTGTCGCCGATCGCGTAGTCGCCGCGCTCGATGGCGCCGCGCAGATGCCCGAGCACCGCTTCCATGGCGCTGACGCGCCGCGGGCCCTGACTGGCTGTCTGGCTGTCTGACAGGTTCACGGGAGTGATACTCCGGGGACGTGAGGTCTCTGTCAAGGCTGCTGAAACAAGAAATTCACGGGGTGTGAGGCCTGAAAGAGACCTCACACCCCACCGGGGCGACCACCGAGCCCACGGAAGGTCAGCTGCTCAGCGCACCCGTGCCCAGCAGCCCGAAGAGCAGCACACCCACGACGATCCGGTAGATCACGAAGGCGTTGAAGGAGTGCTTGGCGATGAACTTCAGCAGCCAGGCGATGGACGCGTAGGCCACGCCGAACGAGACGAGGGTCCCGACGGCGAGCGGCGCCGCGCCCACGCCGGTCCCCAGGGCGTCCTTGAGTTCGTACAGGCCGGCTCCGGTCAGGGCGGGGATGCCGAGGAAGAACGACAGCCGGGTGGCGGCCACGCGGTCGAGGTCCAGGATCAGCGCCGTGGACATGGTGGCACCGGAGCGGGAGAAGCCCGGGAAGAGCAGGGCGAGGATCTGTGAACTGCCCACCAGCATGGCGTCCTTGAACGAGGTGTCGTCCTCCCCGCGCTTGTGCCGGCCCATCTGGTCCGCCGCCCACATCACCCCGCTGCCGACGATCAGCGAGCCCGCCACCACCCACAGCGAGGCGAGCGGCCCTTCGATGAGCGGCTTGGCGGCCAGGCCCACGGCCACGATCGGGACGGTCGCGCAGATCACCCACCAGGCGAATTTGTAGTCGTGGTGGTAGCGCTCCTCCTTGTCGACCAGCCCGCGGCCCCAGGCCGAGACGATCCGCACGATGTCCTTGAAGAAGTACACGAACACGGCGGCGATCGCCCCGACCTGGATCACGGCCGAGAACCCGACGACGGAGTCCTCGTCGACGGGGATGCCCATGAGCCCCTCGACGATCTTCAGATGTCCTGTGGAGGAGACGGGCAGGAACTCGGTCACCCCCTCGACGGCTCCGAGGACGACGGCCTGACCGACGCTGATGACGCTCATGGGATCCAGTTCTGCTCAAGGGACACAGGGGGTGGGCTGGGTATGGCGAGCTCCGTCTTACTACACGCGGACGAGAGCCGAGCCAGACGCGATCGAGCGCCGAGTGCCTACGCCCACACCGCCTGAGCCACCGCCACGCCCACGAACGCCGCCCCCAGACCGGCGGCCACGCTGCCGACCACATTGACGGCGGCGTAGAACCCCGCCCCCGTCTCGGCCAGCCGGAGGGTCTCGTACGAGAAGGTCGAGTACGTCGTCAACGCGCCGCACAGGCCGGTGCCCAGGAGCAGCTGGAGGTGGGAACCGGCGGCTCCCGAGGCGGCCGCGCCGGTCAGCACGCCGAGGATCAGACAGCCGGTGACGTTCACCGCGAAGGTGCCCCAGGGGAAGACCGAGTCGTGCCGGGACTGCACCGCCCGGTCGGTCAGGTAGCGCAGCGGGGCGCCGACCATGGCACCCGCGACGACCAGCAGCCAGTTCACAACGAGTTCTTACCCTTCGCGCCCGGATTGCCCTTTTCGTTCTCCCGTCCGACGTACCGGATGACCTCGCAGTCGTCGAGGATCACCAGTCCCTCGGTGACGAGTTCGTCGAGCTGCGGCAGGAACGCCCGTACGCGCTCCTCGTCGTCCACGATCACGACGGCCACCGGCAGGTCCTCGCTCAGCGACAGCAGCCGGGAGGTGTGGATCAGGGAGGAGGCGCCGAAGCCCTCGATGCCGCGGAAGACGCTGGCGCCCGCGAGGCCGGCCGCGTGGGCGCGGTGCACGATCTCGCTGTAGAGCGGCCTGTGGTGCCGGCTGTCGTGCTCGCCGACGAACACGGTGACGCGCAGGGCGCGGCCGGTCAGCCTCGTCATGGCCGCCTCCACTTCAAGAGCCGCCGGGTGGCTGCGACCGCGAGCCACACCGCCGTGAGCGCGGCGAGCAGGGTCGCGAAGAGGTACGCCAGCCCGGTGCGGGGATGGCCGGAGTCGACCAGCTTCTGGAAGTCGACCGCGTACGTCGAGAAGGTGGTGAAGCCGCCGAGCACACCGGTGCCGAAGAACGGGCGGACGAGCCGGTGGGCGGCCCACACGTCGGTGATGACCACCATGAACACGCCGATCACCGCACAGCCGACGACATTGGTCCAGAAGGTCGCCCAGGGGAACCCGCCCGGCTGGGCGGGCCACCACAGAGCGGCCGCGTACCGAGCGGAGGCACCCAGGGCACCACCGAGCGCGACCACCGCGACGACCGGCGCCTGGCCGCGCCAGGCGGGCTGTCGGGGGGCGGGGACGCGGAGGCTGTCGGTCTCCTGGGCTGTCATGGTCGTGCGTCTCCTACTCGCCGGGGCCCTGGCATGCGGGCGTGCTCCATCGCAAGTAGGGACCGTTGGCGGCACCTGAGCCGCGGTTCGGGTACGGCGGGCCCCACCGCCGCGCCGCGAGGTGATCGCGGTGGAAAACAGGGTAACCCCGGGGTCAGCCCGGGTCACTTCGTGCTCGGCGCCTCACAGACGGCCACGCCGGGCTCCCAGAGGCTGCCCAGGATCAGGTGGCCGGCGCTCTCGCAGACGCTGGTGACCATGCGGAATCCGGAGCGGCGGCGGGTGAGGTGGTGGACGATCTCGCCCTGGTCGTCGACCGCGAGGACGCCGGTCGTGCCGGAGGGGCGGAAGGGCGCGCGCACGGCGATGCGGGCGGCGGTGCGGCGGACGTCGGGGGTGCCGCGGTGCAGCAGGTCGAGGGGCGGGACGCGGGGTCCGGCCAGCGAGACCCAGATCGGGGCGTCCGGTGCGCCGCGCCAGAGGTTGTCGGGCATGCCCGGAAGGTTCTCGACGAAGGGTTCGCCGCGGCCGGCCTTCGGACCGGTGAGCCAGTAGCGGGTCAGCCGGCAGGCGCCCGTCTCGGCGACGACCAGGAACGTCTCGTCGGCGCTCGGGGCGAGTCCGTTGGCGAACTGCAGCCCCTCCAGCAGGACTTCGGGCTCGTCACCGCCCGGGGCCAGGCGCAGCAGCCGGCCGGTGCCGGTGTGCTCGACGAGATCGCCGATCCACTCCTCCAAGGGATAGCGGCGGCTGGAGACGGTGAAGTAGACGGTTCCGTCGGACAGGGCGACCACGTTGCTGCAGAACCGCAGCCGCTCCCCCGCCACCGAGTCGGCGATCACCCGTACCGTGCCGTCGGTGAGGTCCACCCCCAGCAGTCCGCGTTCCGCGTCGCACACCAACAGGGCGTCGTCGGGGAGGAGGTGGAGGCCCAGTGGCCTGCCGCCGGTCCTGGTGAGCACCTCGACGTGGGCCGCGCCGGGGTCTGTCAGGCCCTCCAGGCGCAGGATCCGGCCGTCCTGGACGCCGGTCAGCACCCGGCCGCGGGCGTCGGCCACCACGTCCTCGGGGCCGCGGCCGCCGATCGCGACGTAGTGGCGGGGAACCAGAGCCGTGGGACGGTTCATGCACGCCTGCCCTTCGCTGCCGGAGGAGGATCCTCCTCGCAGGCGTGTACCCGCGCCGGCCCGACGTCTACCAGCCCTTCTCGAACATGCGTGCCACCTCGGCGATCCGTACCTCGTCGCGCCGGTAGTGGGTGCGGCGCCGGATCCGCCTGGTGCGCAGCAGACCGAGGTCCGCGAGCAGGCCGAGGTGGGTCTCGGCGACGGCGCGGCGCACTCCGAGTTTCTCGGCGACGGCGTCGGCGGTCACCCCGTCCGCCACCGGATCGCCGTGCCGCTGCGGCGGGAAGTGCGCGGCCGGGTCCTTCAGCCATTCCAGGATGTCCAGGCGCCTCTCGCCGGTGGGAGTCCTCAGCATCGTGTTCCCCTCCGTCCGGGCTCCTCGTACCGCGTCTTCCCACTGTGGCGCAGCCGATGCCGCCGCGTACGGGACTCCGCAACGTTGTCCGGTAGCGAACTCCCTTGCGAAGCAAGGTCGTTCGGCAGGCGGGCGCGCCCGGCGGGGTGAGCAGCCCCCTCCGCCCGCGGCTCGTGCGCTCGCACGGGCGGAGGGGAGTCGGTTCAGCCGTCGAGTCGTACGACGCGGACGGCTCCCGCCGGGACCGCCAGGCCCCCAGCGGCGCGCTCACCGGTCAGCAGTTCGGTGCCGTTCGCGTCCAGCGGCACCTTGACGTCCGTGGCGGTGTGGTTGATCGCGAACAGGTAGGTGCCGGACTCGCCGGTGCGGCGCACCACCTCGACGTCGCGGGGCAGGTCGGCGCGGGTGCTGAGGTCCGCGTCCTCGACGGCCCAGCCCAGCAGCGCGTCCAGGCCCTCGGCGGTCAGCCGGGTGGAGACGTACCAGGCGGTTCCCTCGCCGAGGCGGTGCCGGGTGACGGCCGGGTGGCCGGCGGCCGGACCGTCGGCGTACGTCCACACGGTCTCGGCGCCGCGCGGCACCACGAACTCGGTCCACACGTCCGCGGCGAGCTCCGAGCCGTCGGGGCCGGTGACGCGCACGAGCTGGTCCTTGAGCAGCGGCGAGAACTCCTCCACGGTCAGGCCGAGCACGTCCCGCAGCGCGCCCGGGTAGGCGCCCTCGTGCACGGCGTCGTGCTCGTCGACGATGCCGGAGAAGTACGACACGACGAGGGTGCCGCCGTTCTCGACGTACTCCGTGATGTTGTGGCCCGCCGCCTTGGTCGTGAGGTACAGCGCGGGCACGACGACAAGGGGATACCTCGACAAGTCGGCTTCCGGGTGGGCGAAGTCGACGGTGAGGTGGCGGTCGTAGAGGGCCTCGTAGAAGGCGTCGGCGCGCTCGCGCGGGTCGTGGGCCGCGCTCGGGCGCCACTGGAGGTTCTGTGCCCACCAGGACTGCCAGTCCCACAGGACGGCCACGTCGGCGGCGGTGCGGGTGCCTCGGACGGTGCTCAGCGAGTCGAGCGAGGCGCCCAGTTCGACCACTTCGCGCCACACGCGGGTGTCCGTGCCGCCGTGCGGAACCATCGCAGAGTGGAACTTCTCCGCGCCGCGCCGGGACTGGCGCCACTGGAAGAACATGGCGCCCTCGGAGCCGCGCGCCACGTGCGCGAGCGAGTTGCGGGCCATCTGGCCGGGGGCCTTGGCGGGGTTGCGGGGCTGCCAGTTGACGCCCGAGGTGGAGTGTTCGAGCAGCAGCCAGGGGGCGCCGCCGGCGACGGAGCGGGTGAGGTCGGCGGCCATCGCGAGGTTGACGTGGGTGCGGCGGCCGTCGGTTATCAGGTAGTGGTCGTTGGTGACGAGGTCGACCTCGCGGCCCCAGGCCCAGTAGTCGACGGAGTCGCACTGGCTGAGCGCGGTCATGAAGTTGGTGGTGACCGGGATGCCGGGCGAGAGGCGGTGCAGGATGTCCCGCTCCGTCACGAAGTTCTCGCGCATGGTGGCGTCGGCGAACCGCTTGTAGTCCAGCGCCTGGCCCGGGTTGCCGACGGTGGGCGCCGTGCGCGGCGGGTTGATCTGGCCGAGGTCGGCGTAGCGCTGCCCCCAGAAGGCGGTGCCCCAGGCTTCGTTGACGGCCTCGACGGTGCCGTAGGTCGTGGCCAGCCAGCGGCGGAAGTGGGCGGCGCAGGAGTCGCAGTAGCAGGCGGAGACCGGGACGCCGTACTCGTTGTGCACGTGCCACATGGCCAGGGCGGGATGCCCGGCGTAGCGCTCGGCGAGCCGGGTGGTGATGTCGGCGGCGGCCGCGCGGTAGTCGGCGTTGCTGTGGCAGATGGCGCCGCGGGAGCCGAACTCGTGGCGGATGCCGTCGGCCGTGACGGGCAGCGCGTCGGGGTGGTCGCGGTAGAACCAGGCCGGGGGCACGACCGTGGGCGTGCCGAGGTCGACGCGGATGCCGTTGTCGTGCAGCAGGTCGAGGAGCCGGTCGAGCCAGCCGAAGTCGTACGTGCCGGGTGCGGGCTCCAGGAGCGCCCAGGAGAAGATCCCGACGCTGACCATGGTGACGCCGGCCTCCCGCATCAGCCGTACGTCCTCCTCCCAGACGCTCTCGGGCCACTGCTCCGGGTTGTAGTCCCCGCCGAAGGCGAGCCTGGTGAGGCCCCTGGGGGTGGTCTCCGGCATGGGTCTCTCCCGTTTCTGGTGGTTGGGAACGTGCACACACGGCGTCAGCAGCGCGCGGCCCAAGATAACCGTACGAGGGTGAGCCTTGCCAAGTACTCGGATGCCGGGCGTGCTGTGCACGATCACACACCGTCGCCGGACCTCGGGGACCTACCGTGGTCAGGGCGGCCGCCATCCGCCCGCGAGGGCCTTAAAGTCATGACCATGAACAACGCGGGGGGCCGACGCAGAGCGCCGACGATCCACGACGTGGCGCGGGAGGCAGGGGTCTCACGCGGCACGGTCTCACGTGTGCTCAACGGCGGGCACTACGTCAGCCCGGCCGCGGCGGAGGCCGTGAACGCCGCCATCCGCAAGACGGGCTACGTCGTCAACCGGCACGCCCGTTCGCTGATCACCGGACGTTCCGACTCCGTCGGCTTCCTGCTGACCGAGCCGCAGGAGCGGTTCTTCGAGGACCCCAACTTCAACGTGCTGCTGCGCGGCTGCACCCAGGCCCTGGCCGCCCACGACATCCCGCTGCTGCTGATGCTGGCCGGGACCGAGGACGAGCGGCGGCGCATCACGCGGTACATCACCGCCGGGCACGTGGACGGGGTGCTGCTCGTCTCCAGCCACTCCGGGGACCCGATCGCCGAGGAACTGCGCGAGGCGGGTGTGCCGCTGGTCGCGTGCGGCAAGCCGATCGGGCTCCGGTCCCGGGTGAGCTACGTGGCCGCGGACGACCGCGACGGTGCCCGGGACATGGTGCGCCACCTGCTGTCCCTGGGCCGCCGCCGTATCGGCGTGGTCACCGGCCCGCTGGACACACCGGGCGGTGTCGAGCGCCTCGCCGGGTACAAGGAGGTGCTCACCGAGGCGGGCGTCGCGATCGACGAGCGGCTCGTCGTCTCCGGGGACTACAGCCGGGCCAGCGGCGAGGCGGGCGCCGAGCGGCTGCTCGCCCAGGCCCCGGACCTGGACGCCGTGTTCGTCGCCTCCGACCTGATGGCGCAGGGCGTCCTGACGGCATTGGAGCGGGCGGGGCGACGGGTGCCGGACGACGTGGCGGTGGGCGGCTTCGACGACTCCCCGGCCGCGCTGGCCTCCCGGCCCGAACTGACGACGATCCGGCAGCCCTGGGACCGCATCAGCGCCGAGATGGTCCGGGTGCTGCTGGCGCAGATCGGCGGCGAGGACGCGGCGGCCGTGATTCTGCCCACGGAGCTGGTGAAGCGGGAGTCCACCTGAGGGGCACGTTCCGCTGTGCCGGATGCGCGGCGACGGCGGTGCTCGCTCGGTGCGGGGCAACCGGTCAGGATCGAAGAAGCGGCTCCCGCTCCCTGGGCCTAGCGTGAGATCACCGACGAAATCCGTCGGTCCGCGCACCACCGAGGAGCACACGCCATGACCGCCGGTCTCAACACGATCGTCTACCCCGTCAAGGACATCGCCCGGGCGAAGGCCCTGTTCAGCGCCCTGCTGGAGGTCGAGCCCTACGCGGACGAGCCTTACTACGTCGGCTTCAAGGACGCCGGCCAGGATGTCGGCCTGGACCCGAACGGACACGCCAAGGGCATGACCGGTCCCGTTCCCTACTGGCACGTCTCCGACATCAGGGGCCGGCTCGCCGCCCTCCTCGACGCGGGCGCCGAGCTGCTCCAGGACGTCCAGGAGGTCGGCGGCGGCAGGATGATCGCCTCGGTCAAGGACGGGGACGGAAACCTCGTCGGGCTCGTCCAGGACGCCTGAGCCAGCTTCCCCCGTCCGCATGTCGATGCACACGCATTAACATTCGGTGTATGGCAGTGAACGCGGCCGGCACCCGGCTCGAAGAACAGTGGCGGGACATCCTGTCGGTGCACGCGCGCACGATGTGCGAGATCGACCGCGTGCTGCACCCCCACGGGCTGGGCGCGAGCGACTTCGAGGTGCTCGACGTCCTCGCCTCCGAGGCGCCCGAGGAGGGCGACCTGTGCCGGGTGCAGAACCTCGTCGGACGGGTGCATCTCAGCCAGAGCGCGCTGTCCCGCCTCATCGGCCGCCTGGAGAAGGACGGTCTGGTGGAGCGCTCGGTCTGCATGGAGGACCGGCGGGGCGTGTGGGTCGCCCTCACCCGCAAGGGCCGCGACCTGCACGCCGAGGTGCTCCCGCTGCAGCGCGAGGTACTGGCCCGGACGCTGGGCTGACCCGGACCGGCTCGCGCGGCCCAGACGCCGGCCCGCCCCGGACCGCCCCACCGCGGCCCGCACGCCCGGTGACCCGCTCCGCCCCACCACGGCCCGGACACTGACCTGCCCCTGACCCACTCGCCACAGGCCAGACCCCGGACCGCCCCACCACGGCCCGCACGCCCGGTAACCCGCTCCGCCCCACCACGGCCCGGACACTGACCTGCACCTGACCCACTCACCACAGGCCAGACGCCAGCCCGCCCCCGACCGCCCCACCGCGACCCGCACGCCCGGTAACCCGCTCCGCCCCACCACGGCCCGGACACTGACCTGCCCCTGACCCACTCACCACAGGCCAGACGCCGGCCCGCCCCGGACCGCACCACCGCGACCCGCACGCCCGGTGACCCGCTCCGCCCCACCACGGCCCGGACACTGACCTGCCCCTGACCCACTCGCCACAGGCCAGACGCCGGCCCGCCCCCGACCGCACCACCGCGACCCGCACGCCCGGTGACCCGCTCCGCCCCACCACGGCCCGGACACTGGCCTGCACCTGACCCACTCACCACAGGCCAGACGCCGACCTGCCCCGAACCGCCCCACCGCGGCCCGCACGCCAGCCCGACCCGACCCGAACCGCGCCCCGCTTCAGCGCAGCAGATCCCGTACGGCCGCGAAGGCCGCCTCCACCGTGGCCGGGTCCGCCCCGGGACGGGCCAGCGCGCTCATCGGGATCGGCGTGACCGCCGGGAGCCCCTCGTACGGGGTCAGCCCGTCGGGGGCGGGGCCCACGGCGGCGAGCAGGGCCACGCCCTGGCCGGTGCGGGCGATGTCGAGCACACCCGCGAGGTAGCCGGCGTCGCCGACGACCGCGGCGGGCACGCCCCGCGCGGCGAGGGTGGCGATGGCCCGGCGGCGGATGGCGCAGGGGTCCTCGATGGCGACCAGGGGGACGGCGGCCGGTGCGGGTGGCGGCTCCCAGCCGGGGACGGCGTGCCAGGTGAGCGGGAGACCGCCGACGGGCGTGCCCTCGGTGGCGGCGGCCTCCGTGACGTACACCGCCACGTCGACGCTGCCGCGTTCCACGGCCTCCACGAGGCGGGCGGAACGGTCGATGCGGAACCGGACCCGGCAGCCGGGCCGTACCTCCTGGACGGCGGCGGTGAGCCGGGGCAGGAACTGGTCGGCGGCGTGCTCGGTGGCGCCGACGGTGACGGTGTCGCCGTCGGACTCGAGCAGGGTCCGTACGGCCTCGTCGTGGACGGCGAGGACACGGCGGGCCTGTTCCAGCAGCCGACGGCCCTCGGGGGTGAACCGCGTGCCGCGTCCCTCGCGTTCGACGACGGGCCCGCCCAGGATCTTCTCCAGTTTGCGGACGTGCTGGCTGACCGCCGACTGGCTCAGGGACAGGGTCCGGGCGGCACGGTGGAAGCCGCCGCAGTCGGCGATCGCGGTCAGACTGCGCAGGGCCACGATGTCGAGGACGGGTTGGGGCATGCCGTGACAGTAGCGGCCCCGGAGGACCGATCGCGATGTCTGATCGGTTTCGATGCGGAATCGTCGTTGGACGCGGTCCGCCGCCTCCGGTCATGATGGGCGCATGTTGACCGCGACCGCTTCTGCTGCCCTTCTGACGCAGCGCCGAGTCATCGACTTCGGCGTGGCGTGCAGCGCGCGCTGTCGCTGACCTCCCGCCGCTCACCGGCGTCCCTCCGCAAGCCGACTTGATCACGTCTCTTCCTCGCTGACACGTGACAGTCGCTGTCGGCTGCCCTTTTCCGCGCGCATCCCCTGCCCGGAACACCCATGCCCCTGCCCGAAAACGGGAGCTGCCCCCCATGCCCTCATCCGTCTCCTCAGACTCCTTCTCCGGGAAGTCCTTCTCCTGGGACGAACCCGAAGGCCTCGCCGCGCGCGGCACGTTGATCGTGCTGGCCGGACGGGGTGAACACGGCGGTGTGTACGAGCGGTTCGGCCGCCGGCTCGCCTTCGATGCCTATCGGGTCCGTGCCCTCGGCGACCCGTCCGCCGATCCGTCCGTGCTGGACCAGGCGGCGAAACTGCTTGCCGACGAGTCGCTGCCCGGCCCGAAGGTGCTGGTCGGCTCGGACACGGGCGCCCGCCACGCCGCTCAGCTGGCCGCCCAGCAGACCCCGGGCCCGGACGCGCTGATCCTGGCGGGCCTGCCCACCACGCCCTGGAATTCGGGAAGTTGGGAGTCCGAGATCGAGGCCCGCACCGCCTGCCCCACCCACCGGTCCCGCCTCACGAACGACACCGCCTTCCGGCGCGGGGCCCTGGACGAACACCCGGACCTGCCCGAACTGCGTCTCGACCTGGTGCACGTTCCCGTACTGGCCCTGCACGGCCGCGAAGACACGGTGAGCCCTCTCGCCGAGGCGGTGGGCTCGTACGCGGGACACCCGCACGTGCGGACCGTGACCTTCAACGGCGGCCGGCACGACGTCCTCAACGACGCGCTGCACCGCACGGCCGCCGCCACCATCGTGCTCTTCCTGGAACGGCTGCGCCTCTCCCCCGAGCTGCCCGCGATCGCGGAGGGCCCGGCATGACCGTGACCACCACCGTCTCCGAACTCCGCGACCTGCTCGACTCCGACGCTCCCCCGGTCGTCCTCGACGTCCGCTGGGCACTGGGCGATCCGCACGGCCGCGACCACTACGCCGAGGGCCACATCCCGGGCGCGGTCCACGTCGACCTCGACACGGAACTGGCCGCGCCACCGAGCCCGGAGGGCGGCCGGCACCCGCTGCCCCGGATCGCGGATCTGCAGGACGCGGCACGCCGGTGGGGCATCACGCAGGACCGACGGGTCGTCGTCCACGACGACCTGGGCAACACCGCCGCCGCCCGTGCCTGGTGGCTGCTGCGCTACGCGGGTCTGGCCCAGGTCACGCTCCTGGACGGGGCGCTCGGCGCCTGGCGGGCGGCCGGGCTGCCGCTGGAGTCCGGGATCCCGGCCGACCCGCCGCCCGGCGACGTCGTGCTGAAGCCGGGCGCCCTGCCGGTGACCGACGCCGACGGCGCCGCCGAACTCGCCGTGTCCGGGCTGCTGTTGGACTCGCGGGCCGCCGAGCGGTACCGCGGCGAGGTGGAGCCGGTGGACGCGCGGGCGGGGCACATCCCGGGCGCGGTCTCCGCTCCCACCGGGGAGAACCTCGCGGCGGACGGCACCTTCCTGCCGCCCGAGGCGCTGCGCGAACGGTTCGGGGAGAAGGGCGCCGCCGGGGCGTCGCGCATCGGGGTGTACTGCGGCTCCGGTGTCACCGCCGCCCACCAGATCGCCGCGCTGGAGCTCGCCGGATTCGAGGCGGTGCTGTTCCCGGGCTCCTGGTCCGCCTGGTCCGCCGATCCGGCCCGCCCGACCGCGAAGGGAAACCAGCCATGACGACGAAACCCCTGGACCCGGCCGTCCTGCCGCACCAGGCAGAACCCACGGACCGGGCCCCTCTGCCGAACCGCGTCACCATCCGCGGCACCGCCAAGACCCGTCGCCGCCTCACCGTCCCCCGTTCCGTACGCCGCTCCGCGGGCCCGGTCGGGCTCGTCCTCCTGTGGTTCCTCACCTCGGCCACCGGCGTCCTCCCCGAGACGGTGCTGGCCTCCCCCGTGGACGTGGTCCGCCAGGCCGTGGAGCTCACCAAGAGCGGCGAACTGCCCGACGCCATCGCCGCGTCGGGCCGCCGGGCGGCCGTCGGCTTCCTGATCGGCGCGACCGTCGCCCTGAGCCTGTCCCTGCTGGCCGGGCTGTTCCGGCTCGGTGAGGACGTCATCGACTCCTCGATGGGCATGTTCCGGGCGATCCCCTGGGTGGGCCTGATCCCCCTGTTCATCGTCTGGTTCGGCATCGAGGAGACCCCGAAGATCGCACTGGTCGCGCTCGGTGTGACGTACCCGCTGTACTTCAACATCTACGGCGGCATCCGTTCCACCGACTCCCAGCTCGTCGAGGCGGCACGGATGATGGGGCTCGGCAGGCTGGGGCTGATCACCTACGTGATCCTGCCTAGCGCGCTGCCCGGGGCTCTCGTGGGACTCCGGTACGCGCTGTCGACCGCGTGGCTGGCCCTGGTCTTCGCCGAGCAGATCAACGCGGACGCGGGGCTCGGCTACCTGATGAGCAACGCCCAGCAGTACTTCCGTACGGACGTCATCGTGCTGTGCCTCGTCGTGTACGCGCTGCTCGGGCTGGCCTGCGACTTCGCCGTACGGATCCTTTCGCGCCGCCTGCTGACCTGGCGCGCCAACTTCGAGGGCGAGGCGTGAACGTCATGGCCAACAGTGTGGAAATACGGGGGCTTTCGCGGGCCTTCGACGGCAACACCGTGCTGCACGACCTGGATCTCGACATCCGCGACGGGGAGTTCGTGGCGCTGCTCGGCCACAGCGGCTGCGGCAAGTCGACCTTGCTGCGCATCCTCGCCGGGCTCGACGAGGAGATCGGGGGCGAGGTGACCGTGCCCGCCCGCCGCAGTGCCGCCTTCCAGTCGCCGCGGCTGCTGCCCTGGCTGAAGGTGTGGCGCAATGTCGTCCTCGGACTGCCCGGCCGCCCGGACCGGGAACTCGCCCGCAAGGCCCTGGACGAGGTGGGCATCGCGGAACGCGCGGCCGTCTGGCCCAAGACCCTCTCCGGCGGCCAGGCCCAGCGCGTCTCCCTGGCCCGCGCCCTGGTGCGCGAGCCCGAACTGCTGCTCCTGGACGAGCCGTTCGGCGCCCTCGACGCGCTCACCCGCGGCCGGGTGCAGCAGCTGGTCGCCGAGCTGTGGCAGCGGCACGGCTGCGCGATCCTCCTGGTCACCCATGACGTGGAGGAGGCGCTGCTGCTCGCCGACCGGGTCCTGGTGATGGACGAGGGCCGCATCGCCCACGAGCTGACCGTCGACCTGCCCCGCCCCCGTGACCTCACCGCCCCCGAGTTCGTCTCCCTGCGCGCCCGCCTCCTGAACTGGCTCGGCGTGACCCGCACCCTGGAAGGAACCCCCTCGTGACACGCCGATTCGCAGCAGCCACGCTGAGCTTCTCCGCCCTGCTGGCGCTGACCGCCTGCGGCGCTGACTCCTCGGCGGACGCCTCGTCGAAACAGGTCACCCTCACCATCGGCGACCAAGCCAAGACCCTCCAGACCATCGTCGCGGCGTCGGACGCCCTGAAGGGCGCCACGTACAAGGTGAAGTGGGCCGAGTTCGAAGGTGCCGCACCCCTCTACCAGGCCGTGCAGGCGGGCGCCGCCGACACCACGTACTCCGCGGACCTGCCCGCGCTCCAGGCACTGAGCGGCGGGGTGAAGTTCAAGAACGTGGCCGCGCTGAAGAACGACGGCCGGCATGTCGGCATCGTCGTCGGCCAGAACTCCGGCATCGACAGCGTCAAGGATCTCAAGGGCCAGAAGGTCGTGGTGTCCTCGGCGAAGGGCAGCATCGCCGAGTACCTGCTGGCCAACGTGCTCAAGCAGAACGGCCTCAGCTACTCCGACGTGAAGGTGCAGTACCTGCTGCCGACCGACGCGCAGGCCGCCTTCGCCTCCGGGAAGATCAAGGCCTGGGCGACCTTCGGCGTCTACCAGGCCGTCGGTCTGCAACAGGGCGGCAAGCTGCTCGTCGACGGCGCCGACGGACGGGTCAGCGGCTACGGCTTCGTCGGCGCGTCCGACGAGGCTCTCGCCGACGCGCCGAAGAAGGCCGCGCTCACCGACTTCCTCAAGCGCCTCGGTACGGCCCTTAAGTGGACCAGCACGCACCAGGACGCGTACGCCAAGGCCATCGAGACCCGTAACGGCGCCGACGCCTCCGTCGCCAAGACGCTCGCCTCCGCCGCGTACAGCAAGGTCCTGCCGATCACGGACGACGTGAACACGACCGTCCAGGGTGTGGCCGACCTCATGAACAGCATCGGCGTCCTCGACCCGAACGTCGACGTGGCGGAGTCGGCCGACACGTCACTTCTCAACTAGCCGCAGTCATCAGGGAGTTGTCCATGCCTGTCGAATTCATCAGCGCCGTCCACACGGACTCCGCGGCCTCGGGTCCGGCCGCCGCGAGCCGCACCGGCTTCGACCCCGACCACCTGCGCAGGTACGCCCGCACCCTCGACGACGGCGGCTTCGACCACACCCTCGTCGCCTACCACTCGGCGTCCCCGGACGCCTTCCAGGTCGCCCAGTTCGTCGCCACCCACACCGAGCGGATCCGCCCGATCCTGGCGCACCGGCCGGGCGTCGTCTTCCCCACGCACGCGGCCCGCGCCCTGGCCACCCTCGATCAGATCAGCGACGGCCGGCTGACCGTGCACATCATCTCCGGCGGCAGTGACGAGGAGCAGCGCCGGGAGGGCGACTACCTGGGCAAGGCGGAGCGGTACGAGCGTTCGGACGAGTACATCCAGATCCTGCGGAAGGTGTGGCAGGCCGACGGGCCCGTCTCGCACGAGGGCAAGCACTTCACGTTCGAGGGCTACTACTCCGACGTGAAGCCGGTGAACGGGCTGGTTCCCATTTCGGTGGGCGGCTCGTCCCAGGACGCCTATCGGGTCGGCGGACAGCAGGGCGACATCTTCGGGCTGTGGGGCGAGCCGCTGAAGGAGACGGCCGAGCAGATCGCCGCCGTCAACGCGGTCGCGGACGCCGCCGGGCGCCCCCGCCCCCGTATCTGGGTGTCGTTCCGCCCGATCATCGCGCCCACCGACGAGCTGGCCTGGGAGAAGGCGCACCGCACCCTGGGCGTGCTCAAGGACCAGGCGCGCAACACCGAGCTGCTGCGCCACTACCGCACCACCGGCCGCCCGGCCAACGTCGGTTCGCAGCGGCTGCTGGACATCGCCGAGCGCGGCGAGGTCCACGACCGCTGCCTGTGGACCGCCCCGGCGGTCGCCACCAACGCCGCCGGCGCCTCGACGGCGCTGGTCGGCTCGCCCGAGACGGTGGCCAAGGCCCTGCTCGACTACGTCGACATCGGCTGCGACCTGCTGTCGGTCCGGGGCTACGACCCGCTCAACGATGCCATCGACTACGCCCGTCACGTCCTGCCGCTGGTGCGTCAGGAACTCGCCCACCGCGCCACCACCCAAGCCGCCTGATGGAGATCCCGTGTTGTTCCGTCGCACCCTGCGCACGTCCGCCGCCGCGCTCGCCCTGCTGCTGCCCTTCGCGGCGGCCTGCGGGACCGAGGCACAGGCCGAGTCCTCGTCCTCCGTCACCCTGCGGGTCGGCGCCACCGGCTGGAAGGCCGAGGAGGCGATCCTGAAGTACGCCGGTCTCGACGACACCCCGTACAAGGTGAAGTGGAGCCAGTTCCAGGGCGGTGACCAGCAGCTCCAGGCGATCCGTGCCGGGGCGTTGGACCTCGCCTCCTCCAGTGAGATCCCGCCGGTCTTCGCCGCCGCCGACGGTTCGCCGAACTTCAAGGTCGTCGCCGTGCAGCGCGGAGCGACCCTCAACCAGGAGGTCGTCGTCCCCAAGGGCTCCAAGGTGACCGACATCGCCGGCCTCAAGGGCAAGAAGGTCGGCTACGTCCAGAACACCACCGCCCACTACTTCCTGTACGAGCTGCTGAAGCGGGCGGGCCTGAAGTGGTCCGACGTCGACGCCAAGCCACTGCTGCCCAACGACGGCCTCGCCGCCCTGAACGGCGGCAGCATCGACGCCTTCGCCTCCTACGGCACCTCGATCATCACCGCCCACCAGCAGGGCGCCACGACGGTCGGCTCGGGCAGGGACATCCTGTCCGGCAACTTCCTGTGGTCGGCGCGGGACAGCGTCCTTGAAAGCCCCGGCCAGAAGGCGGCCGCGGCCGATCTGATCGCCCGGATCACCAAGGCGTACGCCTATGTCCGCGACGGCCGCCAGGACGGCTTCGCCCAGGTCACCGCCGACGCCACCCACCAGCCCCTCGCCCAGGCGAAGAAGGACCTCGTCGACGCCCAGGCCCAGCGTCCGACGCAAGCCCGGACCGTCGGCGCCGACACCATCGCCTCGCAGCAGAAGGTCGCCGACGTCTTCACCGAACTCGGCGCGCTCAAGGAGCACTTGGACGTGAAGTCGTTCTGGTCCAGCGCGCTGAACGCCGACCTGAGGAAGGCCCTGTGACCGGCCCCGTGACCGACCGCCTCGCCGAACTCGCCGAACTCGCCGCCGAGTACGACCGTTCGGCCGCCTTTCCTGCCGCGTCCCTCCGGATCGCCCACGAGGCGGGGCTGCTCACCGCGACGATCGGCGAGCGGTACGGCGGCCCGGGTGCGGGCGTCGAGGAGACGGCCCGCATCCTGCACACGCTGGGGCGGTCCGACCCGTCCGTCGCCCTGATCACCGCGATGACGCTGACCATCCATGCCCGGCAGGCCGCCGCGCCGCACTGGCCCGAGGAGCTGTACGCGCGGGTGGTCAAGGAGTCGTTCGAGCGTCCCGTTCTGATCAACCACGCGCGCGTGGAGCCCGACCTGGGCTCCCCCGCCCGGGGCGGGCTGCCCGCCACGCTCGCGCGGCGCACGGCCGACGGCTGGTCCCTCAGCGGCACCAAACGGTTCGTGACCGGCGCCGAGGGGCTCGACTGGTTCCTGGTGTGGGCGAGCACCGACGAGCCCGAACCGCGGGTGGGGACCTTTCTGGTGCCCGGCGGCTTGCCCGGCATCGAGATCACGGGCCGCTGGGACCAGTTGGGGCTGCGCGCCAGCGGCAGCCATGACGTGACGTTCCGGGACGTGGCAGTCCCGTACGAGCACGTCGTCGGCGTCGGCCCGCACGGGCCGGCCGCCGAACAGGACAACCGGGCGGGCGCCGCCATCCATCTGCCGCTCGCCGCGCTCTACTTGGGCGTCGCGCGCGCCGCGCAGGACTTCTTCCACACCTTCGCCCGTTCCCGCGTGCCCGCAAACCTCGGCCGTCCGGTGGCCCGTACGGAGCGCTTCCGGCGCACCGCCGGGGAGATCGAGGTGCTGCTCGCCGCCGCCGAGCAGCTGGTGTTCGACGGGGCCGCCAAGGTCGGCGCCGGGGACAGCTCGTACAGCCCCGAACAGGCCCTGGGCGCACGGGTGCTGGCCGACCGGCACGGGGTGCGGGCGGTGGAGCTGGCCGTACGGCTGCTGGGCAACCCGGCGCTGGCCCGGGGCAACCCGCTGGAGCGGCACTTCCGGGACATCCAGTGCGCGCCCGTGCACGCGCCCCAGGAGGACATCTCACTGCTCGCGATCGGAACGAAGGTGCTGGACGAACCAGTGGCCGCCGCACCGGAAACGAAGGGGTTGGACCGATGACCATCAGCCCCGGAACGAAGGCCGTTGGACCGATGACCGTCACTCCCGGAACGAAGGTGCTGGACCGATGACGACCGCACCGGAACGAACCGCCTCCGCCAGGCTCCTGGGGCTCCTCGCCCGCGATCTGCCGCCCGACCGGCTGAGCACGGACCCGGCGGTGCTCGCCGCGCACGCCACCGACCGTTCCGGCAGCCGGCCCGACGGCGAGGCGCTGGCCGTGGTGCACGCCCGGCGGACGGAGGACGTGACCGTAGCCCTCCGGCACGCGCACGCGCTGCGCGTGCCGGTGGTGCCGCGCGGCGCGGGGACCGGTCTGTCGGGCGGGGCCACGGCGAGCGAGGGCTCCCTGGTCCTGGATCTCTCCGGGATGGACCGCATCCTCGAACTCGACGCCGACGACCAGCTCGCCGTCGTCGAACCCGGGGTCATCACGGCCGACCTGGACCGGGCGGCAGGCGCGCACGGACTGCGGTACGCGCCCGATCCGGCGAGTGCGGCGCTGTCCACCATCGGCGGGAACATCGCGACCAACGCGGGCGGCCTGCGGTGCGCGAAGTACGGGGTCACCCGGGACAGCGTCCTGGGCCTGGAGGCGGTCCTCGCCGACGGGACCGTGGTCAGGACCGGCCGCCGTACCGTCAAGGGCGTCACCGGCTACGACCTGACCGCCCTGCTCACCGGCTCGGAGGGCACCCTCGCGGTGATCACCTCGGCGACACTGCGCCTGAGGCCGGTCCCGGTGGCGACGGCCACGCTCGCCGCCTACTTCGCCTCCTTCGAGCAGGCCGCCGAGGCCTCGTACGCGATCACCCGGGCCGGGGTCGAGCCCGCGCTGGCGGAGCTGGTCGACGGGCCCGTGCTGCACGCCATCGACCCGGCGCTGCGGGAGCGGGGCGCCGCGTTGCTGGTGGTGCAGTGCGACGGCGCGGGCGCGGCGGCCGAGGCCGCGGCGGTGGCCCGGCTGATGGCTCCCCTGGCCACGACGGTTCAGACCACGGAGGACCCCGCCGAGGCCGAGGCCCTGCTGGCCGCCCGCCGCCTCGCCCTGCCCGCGCTGGAGCGGCTGGGCCGCCCGCTCATCGAGGACATCGCGGTCCCGCGCTCCCGGCTGGCCGAGGCGGTCCGCGAGATACGGGCGATCTCCGCCCGCCACGACGTGCCCGTGTTCACCCTCGCCCACGCGGCCGACGGCAATCTGCACCCGATCGTGGTCGTGGACCCGTCCCTGGACCGGCTGCCGGAGGCCGCGTGGGAGGCGGCCGGCGAGATCTTCGCCCTGGCACTGCGGCTGGGCGGGACACTGACCGGCGAGCACGGGGTGGGTTTGCTGAAGCGGCAGTGGGTCGCCGAGGAGCTCGGCCCCGCGGCCCACGCCTTGCAGCGCAGGGTCAAGGAGGTGTTCGATCCCCGGGGGATCCTGAACCCCGGAAAGTGCCTGTGATCGGGCCCGGCCGCTCCCCTTGCCGCTCCACGGTGGCCGGGCCCGTTCGGGTACGTCCCTACGGCCTCGCCAGCAGGGTGCGGACGCCCTCCGAGGTGAGCGTCAGCGGATGCGCGGAGTTCGCGTCGATGGTCAGGGACAGGTCGTCGGCCGGCCACTGCGCGGCGAGGGCGCCCAGCGGGACCAGACGGTAGCGGGAGACGTACGGAAGGAGCTCGGCCATCTCCGGCTCGGAGGTGAACACGGGCACCACCGGAGCGCCGTCCGGCTGCTCGAGGACCGGCAGCGCCACCACGCTGGAATCACCGGCCTCCTCCTGAGCGGCATCGTCGGGCACCGGCACCAGCACCTCGCTGCTCGCGAGGGTCGCCAGCGCCGCCGTGTCCTCGGTGTTCTCGGCCAGCGCGTCCAGCGCCCGCCGGGCCGGTGTGGCGGTGTTGTCGTACGCGGGTGTTTCCATGGCTGATGATTCCCCTGGTAGCGGCGGTCGTGCGGCCCGCCCGGGGCAAGATCGCCCCAGGTGCGGTCCTGCTCGCGTACCCGACCGCGGCCGGAGCATTCCTATGGTTCTCCGCAGATCACGGAAGGGCTCAGCGGCACCGGGTGTCTCCGTTCGTCAGCTGCCGGTCAGATCCTTCACGGTGACCACACGGATCAGCGGCGCGTACAGGTCCATCACCTGAAGGGCCCTCGCGTGCGAGGCGTCGTCCGCGCCCGCGCACGCGTCGGACACCACCAGGACCTCCACGCCCGCGTCGGCGGCGGCCAGGGCGGTGGACAGGACGCAGCAGTCGGTACTGACCCCGGCCAGGACCAGGCGGCCCTCGGGGCCGAGGCGGGCGGCGAGTGCGGGCGTCCACTTGCCGAAGGTGGGAGCGTCCAGCACGTGCCGTGCCTCGGCGGCGAACTCGTCCGTCAGCCGCCAGAGCGGAGCGTCGGGCGGCTGGAGGGCGAAGGGCCACTGCTCGTAGTACGCCCGCCAGGCGCCGGTGGGCTTCTCGGGGGCCAGAAAGCGGGTGAACGTGACGCGGTCCCCGAACGCCGGCAGCAGTCGTCGTACGCCCTGTGCCGCCTCCGTGAAGCGCGGGGCCGCCCACGGGCTGCCGGGGTCGGCGAAGACGCGCTGCATGTCGATGACGGCGAGCGAGCCAGTGGCCATGTGACCGGCGGTCACGCGACCGCCCCCTCGTCCAGCGTCGGACTCGGCGCCTTCGCCTCCTGCTCACGCACCCGCCCGCGCCCCAGTGCCAAGGTGCCGAGGAAGCCGATCGCGAGGGCGGCGAGGACGCCGAGGTTGGCGTACGCCCATGAACCGGATTTGCCGCCCAGGCCCAGGGGGTCGAGCAGATAACCCTGCCACTCCAGCCAGCTCGCGGCCGAGTTGGTGACCAGGCCCCAGCCGAGCGCGGTGGCGGCGAGGGTGAGCAGCAGCGGGGTGGGCGGAACATCGCCGTAGCGGCCCCGCGGGCGGTAGAGGTCGCCCTCGTCGTAGTCGCGGCGGCGCTGGAGGAGATCGGCGAGCATGATGCCGCACCAGGCGGCGATGGGGACGCCCAGCGTGGTCAGGAAGCCCATGAACTGGCCGAGGAAGTCGTCGGCGACGAACACGATGTAGACCGAGCCCGCGATCATCAGGACGCCGTCGACGAGGGCGGCCAGATAGCGGGGAATCCGCAGGCCCGCGGAGAGCAGGGCCAGGCCGGAGGAGTAGATGTCGAGGACCGCGCCGCCGACCAGGCCGAGGACCGCGACCACGGCGAACGGCACCAGGAACCAGGTCGGCAGGATGCTGGTCAGGGCGCCGATCGGGTCGGCGGCGACGGCCGCGTTGAGCGTGGTGGAGGAGCCGGCCAGCAGCAGCCCGAACACCAGCAGGAGCAGGGGCGCGACCGACGCGCCGAAGGTGGTCCAGCCGACCACGCCCCGGCTCGACGAGGTGCGGGGCAGATAGCGGGAGTAGTCGGCGGCGGCGTTGACCCAGCCGAGGCCGAAGCCGGTCATCATGAACACCAGCGCGCCGATGAACTCCTGCGCGGAGCCCGCCGGGACGGCGCTGACGGTACTCCAGTGGATGTGGTCCGCGACGAGCCCGATGTAGACGAGGGTGAGGACGCCGGTGACCACGGTGATGACGGTCTGCAGCCGCATGATCAGGTCGAAGCCCATCACGCCGCCGACGACGGTGAGCGCGCCGACCACGATCAGCGCGACGACCTTGGTCTCCGTACCGCCGCCCCAGCCCAGCCGGTCGAAGACGGTCGCGGTCGCCATGGTGGCGAGGGAGCACAGCACGGTCTCCCAGCCGACGGTGAGCATCCAGGAGACCACCGACGGCAGACGGTTGCCGCGCACTCCGTACGCGGCGCGGCTCAGCACCATCGTCGGTGCGGAGCCGCGCTTGCCCGCGACGGCGACGAAACCGCACAGCAGGAACGAGAAGACGATGCCGATCACTCCGGCGACGAGCGCCTGCCAGAAGGAGATCCCGAAGCCGAGCGCGAAGGCGCCGTAACTGAGCCCGAGGATGGAGACGTTGGCCCCGAACCAGGGCCAGAACAGCGTCCGCGGAGTGCCCTTGCGCTCGGCGTCGCCGATCACGTCGAGCCCGTGTGTCTCCACCTGGAGTTGTCGGCTCGATGCTCTTCCTACGGTGGAACCCTCGGCCTTCGGAGACTCTGCCATCGTCGACCTGCCTGTCTGTACCTGTCGGGCGGAGGCGGGGTGGAAGGTCAAGAGTGACTCGAACGGTCGTCGCTTGCATACCGTTCGAGATCGGTGATCATCCCCTGCGGTGAGGGCGAGGCTGCGTTGAGGAGGCATGACAGTCGTCCGGCAGTCGGCATGGACGCACTGTGCGCACGTCCATGACGACTGCCGGACGAGGAATCCGGTTCCGGCACGGGGTCAAGCGGTGGTGCAGGCCGAGCCGTTGAGCGTGAACGCGGTCGGGGCGGTGTTCGTGGCGCCCTTGTTGGCGATGAAGCCGAGGGTGACCGATCCGGCGGCGGGGATGGTGGAGGTGTAGGAGGCGGGGGCGACGCTCACCGTGGCGCCGGTCTGGGTGGGGGTCCCGCCCCACATGTTGGTGATGGTCTGCCCGTTGGCGAAGGCGAAGGCGAGGGTCCAGCCGCTGATCGCGGTGGTGCCGGTGTTGCGGATGACGATCTCCCCCTGGAAGCCGCCGGACCACTCGTTGGTGGCGCGGTAGGCGACGGAGCAGGTTCCGGCCGGGGCGCCGGCGGTGGTGACGTTCACCGTGGCCGAGCGGGCCGAGCGGTTCCCGGCCGCGTCCCGGGCGTAGACGGCGAAGGTGTACGCGGTGTCGGCGGTGAGGCCGGTCACCGTCACCGAGTTGGTGGCGGAGGCGGCGACCTTCGTCTCGGTGCTGCCGCTGACGCGGACGACGTCATAGCCGGCGATGCCAACGTTGTCGGTGGACGCGGTCCAGGAGAGGGCGGCGGACGTGGCCGTCACCGCGGAGGCGGTCGGGGTGCCGGGCGCGGTCGGGGCCTGGGTGTCCCCCGGGTTTCCACCGCCGAAGACGGTGGCTTCCTCGGCGGTCTGGGCGATGCCGTTCGCGCCATGGAAGATGCGCTGACCCCACGAGCTGAGGTTGTCGGGGTCGAAGCCGATCGACAGGTCGAGGATCGGGTCGGTGTTTCCGCTCCAGGACCAGGCCAGATAGCCGAGGTCGAGCTGCTCGGCGGTGGCCATCATGGTGTCCTCGTCGGGGTCGCCCCACTGGTCGGCGGGCCCGCCGAACTCGCCGATGAGGATGGGCAGTCCGGCGTCGACGAAGGCGTTCAGGTAGTCGGTGATCTCCTGGGCGGTGTCGTAGACGCTGTACATGTGGATCGAGAAGATCAGGTTGCCGGTGGTGTCGGCGTCGTAGACGGACTGGGCGTTGGCGCGCATGACGCCCTGCCAGTCCTGGCCCCAGTTGGGTGCGTCCACCATGATCGTGTGCTCGAACCCGGCGGTGCGCAGTTTCTTGATCGCTGCGATCGTGGGGTCGGTCCAGCCCGCGGGGTTGGTGTTGCCCCAGGGCTCGTTGCCGATGTTGACGATGACGTAGTTCTCTTCGCCGGCGAGCACGTCCTTGAGGCCGATCCAGTAGTCGGCGGCGTGGTCGAGGGTGCCGGCCGCGGTGTCCTCGCCGTAGCCGGTGGTGTCGTGCACCTCCAGGACGCAGATCAGCCGGTTGGCCTTGCACTGGGCGACGACGTTCGCCACGTCGGCGGGGCTGTTCTCGGTCCAGCGATGTCCGTCGGAGAGGACGACCCGGACGCTGTTGGCGCCCAGCGCCTTGATGTCGGCCAGGGACTGGGTCTGGCCCGGGTACCAGGTGTGGGCGTGGTTGACGCCGCGCATGACGAAGTCGTTGCCGTTGCCTTCGAGCAGTCGGCCGTCGCTGATGTGGAGGCCGGTGGCCCGGGCGCCGGGCGCCCGGGGCTCGGCCTGAGCCAGGGCGGCGGTCGGACAGAGGACGCCGAGGACGACGAGTCCGAGCAGGGCGGCGAGGCCGGTCAGCAGACGGGCCAGTGGGTCCTTTCGTGTCGTACTTCTTGCTGTTCTCACTGCGACTCCAGGGGTGAGCGCCGAGGAACTCTGGCATCAGTAGTGTCGTGGGAGCGCTCCCATGAAGCCACCATGCCAAGTACACGTCAAGACATCGCGCACGCATCGTCACGTGGCGCCGTGGGCCTGCGGGCGCACGAGGGGGTCGTGGCCCCGCCGACCGGGACCACGACCCCTCGCTCACAACCGCGTCGAATCAGGCCGCGCCACGCGGCTCACCGGCGCGTTCCCGTACCCAGCAGATCGGGCAGCGGGTTGACGAGACTTCCGCTCGGCGACTGGCGCTGGGCCGAGGGCCCGGTCGGCCAGACAGCGGGGCAGTGCGTGCCCTTGCGCGGAGTCTTGAGGGTGACGAGGTAGGTGTCGATGGCGTCCCGCGCGCACGGGCTCAGCCAGTAGTCGCCGTGGCCGGCACCGTCGTACGTGAGGAACACGGCCTCGCGGCCCATCTGACGGGCCGCGTTGGAGCCCCAGGAGTGCGGGGTGGCCACGTCGTAACGGCTGTTGGTGACCAGGATCGGCGGGGTGCCGTCGACCCGGAGCCGGTGCGGCGGGTTGGTCACCTCGGTCGGCCAGTTCTGGCAGCCGGTCAGGTCCGTCCAGGCGAGGGAGTTGAGCCGGGTGAGGGGGGCGAGACGGGTCAGCGCGCGTTCGAAGCGGGCCAGCGTGCTGTACGAGGGCAGGTCGAAGTCGTAGTCCTGGCACATCACCGGGAGGTACGCGAATTCCGTCGGCTCGCCGCGCTTGCCGAGGGACCGGTCCGCCGCGGGCTCGGGGGCGTCCAGGTAGGCGAGGTCCTCCGCGAACTGGAACCAGGTGGCCGGGTCGTACATGTAGCCGAAGGCGAGGCCCTGGAGGTCCTGGGTGGTGAAGGTGTAGGGCGGGTCGCCCGGCAGGACCAGCTCACCCGCGTCGGCCCGCTTGTAGAGTGAGTCGAACAGGGCGCGGGCGTCCTGGTCGTGGAGCACGCAGGACGCCGTACGGGCGCACCAGTCGGCGAACTGGCCGTAGGACTCCTCCATCGCGACGGTCTCGGTCTTCTGGTAGGTCCACGGGTCGAGGCTGTGGTCCATGTTGGAGTCGAGCGTCATCGCGCGGACGCGGTGCGGGTAGCGCTCGGCGTACTGCTGGCCGATGCCGGTGCCGTAGGAGACGCCGTAGTAGCTGATCCGCTTCTCGCCGAGGCCGGCGCGGATCGCGTCCATGTCGCGGATGACACTCGCGGTGTCCATGTGGTCGACGAGCGAACCGGTGAGCTCGCGGCAGTTCTCGCCGAGCGCCTCGTTGGCCTCGCGGAGTGCGGCGAAGGAGGCGGCGCTGTCCGGGTAGAGCAGCGCGCCCTGCGCGGCCACCCGGTCCCCGTCGCACTTCACCGGGTTGCTGAGGCCGACGCCGCGCGGGTCGAAGCCCACGATGTCGAAACGCTCCAGCAGCGCGGGCGAGAAGGAGTCGGGGGCACTGAACGCGAAGCCCACACCGGAGCCGCCCGGGCCGCCCGGGTTGATCAGCAGCGAGCCGATCCGGTGCTCGGGGTCGGTGGCCAGGTGGCGATTGAGGGCCAGGTCGATGGTGGCGCCCCGCGGCCGCTTCCAGTCCACGGGGACCTTGATGGTGGCGCACTCGAAGGTGCCCTCGCCGGAGGGCGATTCACAGGGTTCCCAGGCTATTCGCCCGGGTGCCGGCGTCTTGGCCGCGGGGGCCGCGACGGCGGTCCCGGCGAGCAACTGGCCGAACAGCGCGGTGACCAGGGCTGCGACGGCCAGTCTTCGGCGGCCTCCGCGACGCGGGGGCAGTGGGGGGTTGGACAGCACAGATGTTCCTTATGGGTCAGGAGTACACAGACGGATCACAGCATGACCCGAACCTCCTTGCAGGACAAGGAAACTGATGATCGGTCAGCAAGGGGGCCGACACCGTCTCGCCCGCCCGGTGATCCACGGTCTGTGCACGTACCCAACCCACTCACGTGACGGTCAAGCCCACCACCTGTACGAAATCCCCGTGACACACATATTTACAGCCCCTGTTACCTCCCTTACTGTGAACGTTCACGGAACCCGCTACATGCGCATGTCAAGCCCGTTCGGCTTGGCTTCGCCACGTCTCGATCAAAGGAGTTCGGGATGACCGTGATCGGTCCAGGTCGCACAGTGAAGGCCGCCCTGCTCATGGCAGCCGTCGCCCTGCCCGCGTCCCTGCTCACCACCCCCACGACCGCCTCCGCCGCGGGCACGCTCACCATGCGCGGCGCCGATGTGTCGACCGCGCAGCGTGCGATCGACCTCGGTGCCAAGTACTACGACGCGAGCGGCACCGCCAGGGATCCGCTCGACATCCTCAAGGGTGCCGGCGTCAACTACGTCCGCCTGCGCGTGTGGAACAACCCGGCCAGCGGCTACAACAACAAGGCCAAGGTGCTGTCGTACGCGAAGCAGGTGAAGGCCAAGGGCCTCAAGCTGCTGGTCGACTTCCACTACTCCGACACCTGGGCCGACCCGGGCAAGCAGTACAAGCCGGCGGCCTGGTCCAGCCACAACATCAGCCAGCTGCAGACGGACGTCTACAACTACACGTCCGACGTCTGCAACAGCCTCAAGTCCCAGGGCACCACCCCGGACAGCGTGCAGATCGGCAACGAGATCAACGTCGGCATGCTGTGGAACGAGGGCAAGGTGGTGAACAACGACTTCACCAACCTCAGCCTGCTGCTCAAGTCGGGTTACAACGCGACCAAGGCGTGCAACAGCGGTACCCAGGTGATCATCCACACGGCCAACGCGGACAGCGACGAGCACGCGCGCTGGTTCTACGACGGCATCAAGGCCAAGGGCGTCAACTGGGACATCACCGGGCTGTCTTACTACTGCCCGTGGCACGGCACACTGGCCAACATGGGCAGTGTCGTGTCCGACATGAAGTCC
Organism: Streptomyces sp. NBC_01352; assembly: GCF_036237295.1. Lineage (NCBI taxonomy): Bacteria > Bacillati > Actinomycetota > Actinomycetes > Kitasatosporales > Streptomycetaceae > Streptomyces > Streptomyces sp. NBC_01352. Next base: position 9,971,668 of record NZ_CP108354.1, on the reverse strand, counting down.
CGTTACGGCAAGGACGTGGTCATCGCCGAGACGGCGTATCCGTTCACCTCGGGGAACGCGGACAGCACCAGCAACTCGATCACCACGGGCTGCTCGGGCTACCCGCTCACCTGGCAGGGCCAGGCCGACAACTTCACCGCCGTGCAGAACACGGCCCGCAACGCGGGCGCGATCGGTGTCTTCTACTGGGAGCCGACCTGGTACGCGGTCAACGGCAACGGCTGGGACCCGGCCGACATCAACAACAGCGGCAACGGCTGGGACAACATGGCCATCTTCAACTGGACCGGTCAGGTGAACCCGAACGTCAAGTGGACCCCGTAGTACTCCGGTAGTTCTTGGTGCCCGGGTGCTTGATGCCCGGTGACGAACGGCACCGTCTTCGGACGGTGCCGTTCGTGTGTCCGCCGCGCGGGAAGGTGCCACTGTCCTGCGATCCCGACCTCTGTTACAGAATGGAGGACATGAGCATCGTCAAGATCAACGTACTCACGGTTCCCGAGGACCAGCGCGAAACGCTGGAGAAGCGGTTCGCGGCTCGCGCGGGTGCCGTGGAGAGCTCGGACGGCTTCGAGTGGTTCGAGCTGCTGCGCCCGGTGGAGGGCACCGACACCTACCTCGTCTACACGCGCTGGCGCACCGAGGAGGACTTCCAGAACTGGATGTCCGGACGGGGCCAGGCGGCGCACAGCGGTGGTGGCGAGGCGGGCGGCGAGCGGCCCAAGCCCGCGGCGAGCGGGGCGACGCTGTGGTCCTTCGAGGTGGTGCAGCAGGCGGCGCCCAAGCAGGGCTGAGGCAGACCCGGGGCACGCCCTGGGGCCGGCGAGCGGAGAGGCAGTGCCCTCCGTCGGCCCCAGGGCGTGCTTTTTCGTTTCCTGCCGCGCCGCCTGCGCAATGTCTTGACGTGTTCATTTCTGTCGTCAAGCATGCGGTGAGCTCGATTGCTTCTGGTCGATTCTGTGCCTCTGCGTTCAGAGTGCCCTCGTCCAGAGCATTTCCGTCCTGTGCATCTCCGCTGTCATGGAAGGAAGTTCCGTGTCCAGTCGACATCGCATCGCCCGGGCGTTGGCGCCGGCAGTCCCCCTGGTCCTCGGCGCGAGCCTCGTCACCGCCCCCGCCGCCGTCGCGGACACCCCGCCGCCGGGCGCGGTCACGGTGCGGGTGGATCCGTCGTACCAGCAGCAGGAGTTCGAGGGCTGGGGCACGAGCCTCGTCTGGTTCGCCAACGCCACGGGCGGCTACCCGGAGCCGATCCGAAGACGGCTCGTCGACATGCTGTTCGGCGCGGACGGGCTCGCTCTCAACATCGCGCGCTACAACATCGGCGGCGGCAACGCCCCCGACGTCCGCAAGGACTACATGAAGCCGGGCGCGACCATGGACGGCTTCTGGAAGGCTCCCGAGGGGACCACCCAGAAAGACATGGACTGGTGGGACCCGAACAACCCGGACCACTGGGACTGGGACGCCGACGCGGGCCAGCGCTGGTGGCTGGACCAGATCAAGGAGAAGGTCACCCGCTGGGAGGCGTTCAGCAACTCGCCGCCCTGGTTCCAGACGGTCAGCGGATATGTCTCCGGCGGCTTCGACGCGAGCGCGGACCAGATCCGGGCCGACCGCGTGGACGACTTCGCCGCCTATCTCGTGCGCGTGACCGAGCAGTTGGAGAAGGCACACGGCATCACCTTCGACACCATCGACCCGCTCAACGAGCCCAATACGCCTTACTGGGGTACCCAGTTGGGGGATGACGGCCAGCCCACGGGCGGGCGCCAAGAGGGCGCGCACGCCGGTCCCGCACTCCAGCAGAAGGTGCTCCTCGCCCTCGACAAGGCGCTCGACGGCGCGCAGACCGGCGCCGGCATATCGGCGATGGACGAGACCAACCCCGGCATCTTCACCCAGAACTGGAACGCCTACGAGACCGCCGCCCGCACCGCCGTCGACCAGCTCAACGTGCACACCTACGGCACGGGCATGCGCACAAGCGCCCGGGACATCGCCAAGGGCGCGGACAAGAAGCTGTGGATGAGCGAGGTCGAGGGCACCTGGGGCACGGGCACCGACTTCACCAGCATGGAACCAGGGCTCGGCATCGCCACCCGGATGGTCGACGACATGCGCGAACTGGAGCCCTCCGCCTGGGTATTCTGGCAGCCGGTCGAGGACTCGATCCCGCAGGCCGCCGCGGGCAAGAACTGGGGCAGCATCCACGTCCCGTTCAACTGCACGGCCGAGGACACCCTGGAGACCTGTCCGGTCCGCGCCAACTCGAAGTTCCACACCATCCGGAACTTCACCCACTACATCCGCCCCGGCGACCACTTCGTGAAGACCGATGACCCGTCCAGCGTGGCCGCGGTGAAGCAGTCCGGCCGCGCCGCGACCGTCGTGCACGTGAACGGCGGTACGTCCGCGCGCTCCGTGACCCTCGATCTCTCCCGCTTCGGCAAGGTCATGCCCAGTGCCTCGGTCACCCCCGTGGTGACCAGCGCGGACGGTGCGCTGGTGAAGGGCGCCCCGGTCCGGGTCACCGACCGGTCGGCCACCCTCGTCGTCCCCGCGAAGTCGGTCACCACCTTCCTGGTCGAGGGCGTCGCCGGTGTGGCGAAGGACGCCGCGCTCGTGCAGCCCGGCCATGTGTACCGGCTGCAGGGCGCACAGAGCGGGAAGTCACTCGCCCCGTCGGCCGACGAAACCGGCGTCGCCATCCGCACGACCGACGCGAGCAGCGCGGAACAGCTGTGGTCCGTACGGCAGTTGACGCCCGGCACCGACCACCGTGAGCGCTATGCCCTCACCAGCCCCACCACCGGCAAGCGCCTCGCGGTGCACGACAACCAGGCCGTCCTGGAAGACCCGGAGGGCACCGAGCCCGGCGAAGCCGCCCAGTGGATCATGTCGACGACCGGCGACGGCACCTGGACATTCGTCAACGCCGCCACGGGCCGCCTGCTCGACGTCACCGGGCAGTCCTCCGCCGAGGGCGCCAGGGTGTCGACGTACACCCCGACCTCGGCGGCGAACCAGCGCTGGACCGTGACCGACGAGACCGTGCTGCGCACCGAGCGGCCCGAGGTGTTCACCGTGCCCGGTCTGCCGCCGGTGCTCCCGGAGACGGTGACGCCGGTGTACCGGGACGGCGCGCGCGGCTCCCTCCCCGTCGTCTGGAACGTCCCGCCGGACCGGGCGTGGCGCGATCCCGGAACGGTACGCGTCACGGGCCGGGCGACCGACCCGCTCGGGCGGGAGGTCCCGGCGAAGGCGGTCGTCACCGTCGACACCATCGCCTCGACGCTCCCCGGCCGCGCCAAGACATACGTGGGCGGACGTCCGGAGCTGCCGAAGACCGTGGTCGGCGTCGGCAGGAACGGCGGCAGAGCCGATCTTCCGGTGACCTGGGACCCGGCGCCCGAGGGGGCGTTCGACAGGACCGCGGTCGTGACGCTCCGAGGCTCCGCCCGGGTGGTCGACGGCAGCACGGTCGACGCGACGGTGCGTGTGCAGGTCACCGAACCGACGCAGACCAACATCGCTCCCGACGCCGGCGTCTCGCTCGCGGCCACCTTCACCGAGAGCGGCTACTCGGCCGACCGTCTGCGCAACGGCGACACCGCCGAGAAGGCCTGGTCCAACTGGAAGCCGGGCACCAAGAACCCGTCCGACACCCTCACCTTCACCCTGCCGACCGCCCGCGACCTCGATCGGGTCGTCGCGCACTTCCACCGCGACGGGAACAACGCCTCCTTCCCCGCGAGCCTGAAGGCGCAGGTGCGCAGCGCCGCCGACGGAGCGTGGATCGACGCGAGCGAGGACATCGCGGTCGGGGCCGAGGGCACTCCGGTGGTCGACGTGCCGCTCGATGCGGGGCCTGCGACCGGGGTACGCGTGGTCATGACCGCGCGGCCCGGCGGCTACATCACCATGAGCGAGATCGAGCTGTACGCCAGGACCCCCGGGGTCTCCTCGGACGCCGCCGCCGCGTCGGTCGAGGTGGCCGGGGTCCCCGTCGCCCCGTTCGATCCCGACACCGCAGACCACCGTGTCGTCACCGCCGATCCCCACCGGGCCGTGGTCACCGCGACGGCCCGCGACCCCTATGCGGCCGTCACGGTCGAGAGGACCCACGAGCCCCGCCGCACCCTGGCCGTCGTCTCCGTGACCAGCGAGGACGGGTCACGGACGAGGCAGTACCGGATCGAACTCGTACGTCGCTGATACCCCTGGCCACGGAACTCGAGCACGCCCGCGCGGCCGACGATCCGGCCCGGCGGCCCGCCGTCACCTCGGCTTCTGCGGCCTTCTCACCGTGGGACAAACGCGTGTGCGGGCGGCCGGGCCCGCACACGACAGGCCGTTGTCAGTGCCCCGCGTTAGTGTGCGCACATCCGGCCTTCCCGCCTCAATGAGGAGGTTTTCATGGCTTCGCGCCTCAACCCCTACATCAGCTTCAACGGTGACGCCCGGCAGGCGATGGAGTTCTACAAGGACGTCTTCGGCGGCACGCTGAGGCTCAACACCTACGGGGAGTTCGGCCAGCCGGACGTCCCCGAGGCCGACAAGATCATGCACGGCATGCTGGAGACCCCGAGCGGCTTCACCCTGATGGGCGCCGACAACCCACCGGGCATGGAGCAGACGGCGGGCACCAACTTCTCGGTGAGCCTCAGCGGCGACGACGACAAGGAACTGCGCGGCTACTGGGAGAAGCTGTCCGCCGACGGCTCCGTGTCCGTCCCGCTGGAGAAGCAGATGTGGGGCGACGTGTTCGGCATGTGCACCGACCGCTTCGGCATCCCCTGGATGGTCAACATCACCGAGCAGCAGAGCTGATCGCACCCACACTCGGATCACCCCGGCATCCACCGCATGCCCTCGTTCCCGACGGGCGCCGCGCGGTGGGCGCCGGGGTGCCGTCGGTTGGGGGTCCCCGTCCCTGCCGTGAGCGGTTTCGTCCGTGGAGCGCTCGCCGCAGTCGTGGCGGTGGCACGCACACTCAGCCCCGAAACTATGTAGTCCCACCACATGTGCGCCTGACCTGCGTGTTCCTACGGTGTCCCGACACGTACCGTCCCCACCGCACACGAGGAAGTGGCGAACATGGCCTCCGCAGCAACCGCTCCCCCATCCCCGGAAACCCCCGCCAGCCTCAAGCGCATCGTCGCCGCCAGCCTCATCGGCACGACCATCGAGTGGTACGACCACCCACTCGAACACAGCTACGACCTGCGATTTTAGCCAGAAACGGGCGTTCGAGTCAGCACCGAATCAGCACCGGAATCTCACCGTGCTGATAGGTCACCACCGGGGATTGCAGGATCGGCTGCATGACGGCCCGCCCCATCTCCGCCCTTGATTACAGACCGTAGCCGCAAAGCGGTGGGCGCCGGCTCCGTCTGCTTTCCCCTTGCGCATGTCCAACGCGCCGCCGTCCTACCTCTGTACGGCGACGGATCAGTCGATCGAGCCGCCCTAACCCGCGAGCAGCGAGGCCTTCGCCAAGGGAGCACGTCCGGCCTCTCAGTGGTGAGTTGCCGTCTCGTGTGCGCGTATGGGCTACAGGGTGCACTTCGTTGGATCGGCTATCTGCGTGTTGCCTGGTGTGCGTGAAGTGACAGGTGTATGCAGGCAGAACGTTTGGAGGCACGCGTTCTGGGCGGATCGGGGGATGAGCCATTGACGGGTGGAGCGTACGAAGAGCTGTCGCAGACGGGCCAGTTGGGGCCGGAGACGTTCGATCTGCTGCGACGTCTGGTTCATCAGGTCCACTGGTCATCAGGGTTCCCTCCCCCCGAGGGGTATGAGGAGTGGAACGATGACGGGGCCTACGACGTGATCACAGCAATGTTGACCCGTGAGGGCGCCGGGCAGCAATTCGTCACAAGTTGCTTCGCCCTGGCCGCCGACGATGCCTCACTGGAACGCCTGTTCCTCACTTCGATCAAGAACTTCCTGATCGACGAGGCCAAGAAGACTCCGAGGGGCAAGCTGCGCCGCCGCATCGCCAGGTTGATGGGTGCCGACGCATCCTTCCGGCGGATGCCCGGGCCTCCGCCTCGATGGGCGCTGAGCGAACATCCCGAAGGCACTGTATGGCAAGGCGATCTAGATAGTCTTGTTGCAGAGGCTTGGCGCATACGTGGGGTAGGGATCACCCGCTGGAACCATTCCGGCCCCACCCCCACGCAGACGGTCCATGCCCTCATGGCCATCGTGACGCGGGTCTTGCGCTACGCCCGGGGGGCGGTGCGGGAGGAGGACCTCGCCAGGGTTCTCGAGTCCCGGTTCGAGCTCCTGTCTCCGGCCCGCTTCACCCCTCTCTATGCCGACGACGGGGCATTCGCCGGTCCAGTCGAGGTGACCGCTGCGACGGAAGCCGACGCCGCGGCCGCCAGCGGTGGCGCCGCCGACACTTGGCAGCGACTGACCGCCAATGAGCGCCTGTTGCTGCCCTATCTGGACGAAGACGCCCATCACGCAGCGCAACTGCTGGAGATCGGACAGGCCCAGGCTGGCGCTGTTCTGGCAGGTCTGAAGGCGAAACTCCTGCTTGCCCTGTCCGAGGACAATGACCGGGAAGCGGTCATCCGAGCCCTGCTGCGGCTGCGCAGATCCGCCCCCTAAGTCGCCCCTGTGACGTCGTCCGTATCCAGTGAGAAGAGAATGCGCTGATGGACCACAGCCAAGGAGAGGGGGAGACAGAATGAACCCTTCCCAGAGCGGCGCCTATGAACGGCTAGTGGCCGCCGCGGCCGGGCTGAAGGTGCCCGACGCCGTCCGGGAGGTTGCCGTCGCGCCGCCGCGGGATCCTGAACCCGGCCAGATCTGGCGGGCAGTGTGGGAGCACGCCATCCAGCTACTGGTGATCACGGCGGTCGACGACGACACGGTGCATGCCGTTCCGGTCTCCTTGGAACGCTACGCCGACGCTCACACGCTGCTGCTGCCTGCCGAGGCCTCCACGCTGGAGCAGCCGCTCGCCCTGTGGTGCGGACTGAAACAGTCGCTGCCGTGGTACGTGCTGGACCGCCAGGTCAGCCAGTTGACGATGCCACTGCCGGCCTCCCTGCACCCCGATCTCCCACACACCACGCCACTAGGGGCACGGTGGGGCAGCAACGCGCCGTCACCCACCGCGGCGGACGCCGAGTACCGGGGTGCACTGGCCGACACCCTGGCGAGACTGAGTGCCGCACGATGGGTGCCGGAAGGATCCGGTGCCCTGCCGCAGCTGCTGGGACAGCGTGGTGTCACCGCCCAGCAGCTCGGGTCACAGCTCCAGCTGCCACCCGCCCAAGCCCTGCCGGTTTGGCGCGGCCAGTGCCCCCTCACAGCCGACCAGGCCGAGAAACTCGCTTTGCTCCTCGGCCTGCACGCGGACGAGGTCCTCGCCGCCAATCCCTCGCTGCCGCCTGCCGTGGTGCACGAGCTGAACCGGCCCCTGCGCCGCAAGCAGGTACGCGCCCTCGCCGTCCGGCACCTCGAAAGCGAACATCAGGCCCGGCTGCGTGCCGCCTACGGCATCTTCACGCTGGCGGCCCGCCAGCACGACCGCACGAACACGGACTGGGCGGCGCGAGCGGACCGCTACTTCGAACTACGTCTGGGACCGTAGGGACTGCTGTGGTTAACTACGTGCTCGCGGCCACCGCCCACGCCCAGGCGACCGCCATGATGAAGGAACTGGACGCACACAGACCAGGTGCGGCCCCGCGTCTGGCTCAGGGTGCCCTCGCCGAGATACAGACCTGGCCGGAGCTGACCGTCCGGCGCATTGCCGAGACCAGACCGGCGCTCGGTGCAGCGTCGCCGGTGCCTACGAGCCCGGACCGCCCCCTCAGATCGTCGTCGTGGACTCCGCCAGCCGTGCCCGACGGGACTTCACTGCTCTGCACGAGCTGGGTCATCACCTGCAGCAGAACAGCTTCGACCTGATGGAGGCCTTCGCACGCCAGCCCGATGGTGGCGTGCTGCTGGAAGATACGGCCTGCGATGCGTTCGCCGCCGAGATCCTGCTGCCGGCACCACTCGTTGAGCATCACCTGGCCGCTGGCGGGCCTACCGCCCCCGACGTCGTGGAGCTGTGGCGCGCCAGCGGCGCTTCCCGCATGGCAGTGTGCGTCCGCGCCGTTCAGCACCTGCCCGCTCCCGGGCACGTCCTCCTCCTCGACGTCGACGGACAGGTCGTCTTCGCAGCCTCCCACGGCCTTCCGCCGGTGCGGCGCGGCAGCTTCCAGGGCGACATCCCCACCATTGCCCAGGCCCGGGCCGGCCAGGGCCGCTCGGACGGGCGCACCCAGGTCCGCTACCGCGACGGCATCCTGGGGCGGGAACTGCATGCCCAGACCGCGCCGATGAACGGCTACCTAGTCGCCGTCCTCGTCACCGACTCGGCGCCCTGGCGCAACTTCATGCTGCCCACGAAGGACACCGGCCCCCAGGCGGGCGAGTACCTCTGCGAGCACTGTGACGAGGAGTACCGCTCCTTCGAACCCGCCTGTTCCGTATGCCGCGTCCCCCGCTGTCCCGAGTGCGGCCGCTGCTCATGCACCCCGCGTGTGAACGAACGCCAGTGCCAGGGATGCTTCATCCGGCATCCACCCGCGATGTTCGCCGCCGACAGCGACCGCTGCCTCGACTGCTCCTGACACCCCGCCAGCAACTTTAAGACACGCTTGTTTCTCTACCCACGAGTTACGTCGTCTGTCCCGGACGAAGCACCCCGCACCCGGGGTGACGGGACCCGGCGCCGGCTCCGGGACCTGTCGGGCAAGGCCGGCAGAAAAGAACCATGGCCATCCAGATCACCGCGGTACGCCTGTCCGGCGGCACCACGCACGAGCACATCATCCGCCTGTGGTGGACCAACCCGGCGACCGGCAAGGCCGGCGACAACACCCGGGCGGAGATCGTCACCTGGATCGAAGAGGAAAAGGGCCAGGCCTATACGAGCGACACCGGCGGGCACCGGGCGGAGGTCGCCGTGGTTACTCCGCCGCACGGGGAGAAGTACCTGCGAACCCACGCCGACGGTGTGTGGACGAACAACCTCCTGGCCCTTCCCCGCCGCTGATCAAGTACCCTGCGCGAGAAGGAACGCGTGTCGGCCGCGCCCGTTCAGGCGTGCGCGGCTTCAGTGGCAGCCCTCCGGCCCGACCTGTGGTTCACGGAGGCGGTGCGGGCCACCTGAGAACGTCAAGTTGGCGACCCGCGGCGTGGGACTGACCGGACTCCGAGCGTTGCAAGAGCTCGATCTCATCGCCGGTCTGCGGGTTCACGGACGTCTACCGGGCATTCGACTCGATCGAGGACTTCGAAGCGGCCATCGCGCAACCCCGGGAGCAGACAAAAGGCCCTGGCTGCGGGCGCTGACCGCGAAGGCGCTGAAGACGCCGCCGACAGAAGTCAGCCGGACGGCGGTGGGCGCGGAGAGAGCGTGCAATGAGCCATGCCATGGAGGAATCCAGGGCGCAGGTATCAGCAGAGACCAGGGCGTCGGGCGGCAGCAGAATGCTGGTATGCGACCGCCAGCAGGAAGCAAGCTGGCGGTCGCATACATTGGAGCGGCTACGCCGCTTCGACGATCGCTTCGAACTCGAGCGGTAGACTCAGCTCGGTCTCCAGGTTGAAGACTGCGTCCATGACAGATCGCAGTCGATCCGGTGCGTCGGGCATGACGTGCGCGTACGTTTGAAGAGTGACCTTGGGATCCCGATGCCCGAGCCATTCGGCCATGTCCGTCACGGGCACTCCTCGGGCAAGCCCCGCCGACGCGAAGAAGTGACGCAACCAGTGTGTCGTAATCTTCCTCGTGATCCCTGCGGTTGCCCGGGCGTTTCGCCATAGCCGGTCCACAAGCGAGTACATAAGGATGTTGGTGCGACCGACGTTGGCGAACAGGTAGTCACCTTCCATGCGGTTCAGGCCGGTCTCTACACGGAAGGTGCCGTAGCACCGGATGTGCTCCCTCACCTTCGCTTCGATCGTGCGCGGAAGCGGCACTCCACGACCTTCATCGTAGTCGCGCCACTTGAGGTGGCGGATCGTGTGAGCTCGCCCTCGGCCCTTGGTATTGGCCTTCTGCCGCTTGGTCCTCGGGGCCTCGTTCTCGCCGTCCTGGGTGATCTGACGATCGACGTAGAGCATGCCAGCCTCGAAATCAAACTGCTGCAGGGTGACCGCAGTCGCCTCGCCGACCCGCAGGCCGCATCCCGCCATGAGCCAGACGAGCAACTGATACGGTCCCGGCAGATGAGCCGCAATCGCCTCGATCTCGGCGAGTGTCGGAAGCCTGATGGTCTTCTTCGCCCGACGCTTGGCCCGCTGGCGGCTGGCCCGTACGTGATGACACGGGTTCTTGGCGATGTAGTCGTTGGCGACAGCGAAGCTGAAGACCCCACTGAGCGTCTCGTAGCGGTTGATGGCTGTGGACTCTTCGTAGCCCCGTTCCTTGACCATCCACCGGAGCCAGTCATCCAGGTCCTTGGGCTTGATTGACCCGATGGGCTGGCGCTGGAAGTACGGTTCGATGTGCAGCCGAAGGCTGGTTTCATATTGGTATCGGGTTCCACCGACCCTGCCGCCCGACTTGATGAACTCTCGGTACACGTTCACCAAGGGGGTCAAGAATCCCGATGGTGCTATGTAAGTTCCAAGGTCCTTCTCACGTTCAACCTTGGCAACGAACTGGTCAGCCAGACCCTTCTTCTCGAAGGTCTTTTCTCGCTGACGTCCTGACCGGCCGCCAGGCTCCCGGTACCGAACAGTCCACGGATGGCCGCAACGAGCGGCAACACACGGAAAGTAGCGATTCTTCTTGTCCTCCTTGCACTTCTGGAAGACCCTAGCCAAAAATCTCCTCCCTCAATTGGGACTACTCACCTGGGATCACCCGTAGTTTGAATTGAGGTAGGCAACGACATCACGCTCTCTGAATCGGAGCAGACGGCCCACCTTCTGTGGCTTTAGTCCCCAAGCTCTGTACTTGTTCTTGATCGTCAGCTCGCTCACCTGAAGCCACTCGGCAACCTCCGCAGGAGTCAACAATCGATAGCTCCCTCCCTGGGGCAACTCAGAGCCCCTTACCCATGCGGAGATACGACAGCGGCACATGACCCACCGGCCACCCTTCCGCAAGACGAACTCTCTGCCTTGACGTCTCCATTACCACGTTCCATTTCAGTGAGCTGACGGAGCGCTCACCATCAAACGCTCCTCGACAACTCTTTAAGGGTGCTGGCGATCCCCGGTTTCGCAAACCGGGGATCAGCAGTTATATTGCGCCCCTCCCACGTGGTCGTATCGAGGTGTTGTAGGTTGACATGGCTCCGAACGTGGATCCAGTCTGATTGACCAACTCCTCTTCTGCTGTGGGCGATTGCGCGCTACCCACCCCCTGCGAGGTCTTCTGCGCGTCCCCGTCCACGAGAGCGTCCGGCTTTCGTCCGAGAGTGGCTTGGCGTGTGCCCGCGTCCTCGAAGCTGAGCCGCCGCCCAGTACGCTCCCAGGGTGATTGAGACCATCGTGTTCGACGTCGGCGAGACGATCACCCGAGACGACCGCTACTGGGCATCGTGGGCCGATTGGTTGGACATCCCTAGGCACACCCTCTCCGCGCTCGTTGGAGCCGTCGTCGCCCAGGGCCGCGACAACGCCGATGCCCTCCGCCTCGCGCGACCAGGCATCGACGTTGCCGCCGAGTACCACGCCCGGGAAGCCGTCGGCCGCGGCGAGCACCTGGACGAGAGCGACCTCTACGACGACGTCCGTCCTGCTCTGTCCTCGCTACGCGATCTGGATACGCGGGTGATCATCGCGGGTAATCAGACGTCCCGCGTGGGTGAACTGCTACGGGGCTTGGACCTTCCGGCGGATCTCGTCGTCACCTCAGGGGAGTGGGGTGTGGCCAAGCCTCAGCCGGAGTTCTTTCAGCGGGTGCTCGAGGTAGCACAAGCTGCCCCCAGGCGGACCCTGTACGTCGGCGACCACCCGGTCAATGACACGTTCCCTGCAAAGGCAGCAGGGCTACGCACGGCACATATCCGCCGTGGCCCATGGGGGCACTTGTGGGCGGACGATCCCAAGGTCATGGAAGCGTCGGACTGGCGGATTGACAGCCTGACTCAGCTCACCACCCTCATCCAAGGCTGAGCAGCGCCAACCGGCTCTGTCAGCGGGCGAGTTAGTGGGCAGTTCATGTGCACCCGGTGCGTCTGCATGGGTACGGTACGCGATGGAAGCACGGAACTGGAGCCTGTATGCCCGTACTCAACAAGGGCGGAGTCGGCCCGCGGATCGCCTACTACCGCAGCGTCATGCGTCCGAAGATGACGCAGCAGCAGCTCTCGGACGCGGCCTGCGTCGCGTTGGGTACTATCCGCAAGATCGAGCGCGGCGAGCGAGGTGTCAGCGATGCCACCCTCGAAGCAATCGCGGACGCCCTCGGTGTTGATCCGATCCGCCTGCGCACTGACCGCGGCCCCGCCCATACCCGGGTTCATGACGCGCTCCCTGCGTTCTCCGCTGCGATCGCCACGTACGACTTGCCGGATGACGGCCCGGTCCGTCCCATCCATGAGCTGCGTACAGCAGCGGCCGAGTCCGCTCGCTGGCGGCTGGGAGCCCAATACACGCGGATTGCACGCAGGCTTCCCGGACTGCTCACCGACCTCGCCCGCGCTTATCACGCAGCGCCCGCAGATGAGCGAGCCGAACTTGCCCAACTTCTGGTGAGGGCCTATCGGTCCGCGGATGCCGTCGCTTACAAGTTCGGCGCCCACGACTTGTCCGCCCGTCTGATTGAACTCATGCGCTGGGCTGTCCCCGAGGCGGGCGATCCGCTACTGGCCGCGTCCGTCGCCTACGTTCGTACGGAAACGTTCTTCGCATCCCGGGCCTACAGAGCGGGACTTCGCGCCTTGGAACAGGCAGTGGACGCCACCCCCTCCCCTACTGATGCACCCAAGATTGCGGCCCGTGGCGCCCTCCACATGCGGGCCGCCGTCATCGCCGGCCGTGCACGCGACACGTCAGCCGCAGCCATGCATCTCGACGAAGCCCGCGGTCTTGCGGACCAAGTGCCGGAAGACGTCTACTGCGGCACCGCGTTCGGCCCCGAGTCCGTCCGAATTCACGAGGTGTCTGTCGCGGTCAGTCTCGGAGACGAACACGTCGGTCGTGCCCTCGACGTTGCCGGCGAGTGGAAACCGCCCCGCGAACTCCCAGCCGAACGTCGCTCCGGTTTTTACATCGAACTCGCCCGGGCGCAGCTGTGGGCCGGGCTGGCAGATGACTCCTTCGAGTCGCTCAAGGTCGCCCGGCACATCGCCCCACAACACACCCGCGAGCATCCCTGGGTACGTGAAGACGCCGCCACGCTGCGGCGTTTGAAGCGCGCGGACTCCGAGACCCTCACCAACTTCGCCGAATGGTGCGCCGCTACCTGAGCGAGCCGCTCGGGACTACCCCCCGTCGGGGTACTTGTCACCCCCGCCACACCCCACCATCTGTTCCACGCGCAGGAACCACAGATGGGAACCGGGGATGTCCAACGCACTCCCGCTCGCGCCGACAGTCATCGTCGGCCGCGTGAGCGTCGTCCGACTTCATGGTGAGGCCTGTTTCGACTGTGGGGCCGTCAACAAGACCCTGCGTGCGGCTGGAAACGTCGTGGTCCGTGGCAGCGGCCGCGTGTGGCAGATCGTCACGTGCGGATGCCGCCGCGAGGCAACTGCAGCGTGAATGCCAGAGAGTCGATACCTAGCCCCCGGCGACCGCTCGCGACGGCCCCGGGGATGGCCAACGCTCAAACCGGAGAGGGAGCGTCGACACGATGAACGCTACAGCCCCGTCAGAGCTCGGGGTCAAGATGACCATCCATGTCTATACCGTGAACCGCGAAGGGAAAGTCACCAGCGATCGTGGAACCGTGAGCGTCCGGGCCAAAGAGGGGCCACTCCCGTTGGACCTTGGATTTCCGCGATGCACGTGCTCGCGCTGCCGGGCCGGACAGGCGGTGGCTCCGTGATCTCCACCCGCAACGAGACCAAGGTGCCCTCGCCTGCCACGGGGACGATGCGGGCTGCGGCAACCTGGTTCCTCGATCAACCGACACCGCCTCCCCACGGATCGGTACAGGGGTTCAGCCAGGCTTTCCGCAGTTACCTTGGCCAGCTGAGCCCGTGGATCGAGCAGATCACACGGACCCTCGCCGAGGACGACGTGCCCGCGCAAGTGGCGCTGACTGGAGTCGGCAAGGCCCGCCGAAGGCTGGGCGAAGCCGAGCGTGCCGACCTGAACGGCGAAATGGAACGCGTGCGGAGGCTCGCCCGGTCCGTGTTGGCCCTGTGCGACCACTACGACGCACTCACGGGCCTCACCATGTGCCTGGCCTGCGACACTCCGATCGAAGGCGATGACGAGTCCCTGCCGTACGACTACGTAAGCCCCTCCGGCGGCGCCGCCTGGTCCGGCCGCCTCCATGCCCGGTGCATCAACATAGGGCGCCGTCCCCGCCACTGAGAGCTACCGCTGCCGTGTCGTGACATTCCACAGGAACACGGACCAAAGCCGCAATCCCGATCTCCCAGTCTGCTGCGGTGGGCGCACCACCAATGAGCCCGGACCGTTACGGGGATCGGAGCTGCCCCGGCAGCGCCGAGTGGGCCTGCGACACGTCGCGTAGCTCATGCGCCGCGGCTTCCAGACGAACCGGCGTCCGACTCGGCACCGGCCCTCATACCCAACTTCCGTGAGGACCCGATGAAGTACCTAGTGCTGACCATGGCCACGCTGCTGATAGCGGCAAGCGCTGGGGCAGCCTGGCATTACTACCGCAAGCACCATGCTGCTCAAGACAGCGCCAGTCGTCTCCACGACCACGCCCAGAAGCTCGCCCAACTGCTGCGCTCCGCCGAGCTGTACGTGGGGCAGCTGGTCGACACAGTCATTCCGGCCATCGGCGCCGCCGTGCACAACGGCCATGGCCACCAAGCCGAACCGGCCCTGCCTCCCCAACTGATGAACACGCCCCTCGCGGACCACCTCCGGGCGCTTGCCGATCAGCTCGGCACGTGCATCGCCCAGGTGAGCCAGCAGGCGCACGCAGCCTCTGCTCAGCAGGTCGTCCAGATCCGCCTGGAGGCCGAACGTCGGGTCGCCCAGGCAAGGCACGAGGCTGTCGACGTGTCCCGGGCTGCTGTGCGCGCTTTCGCCTCCAGCACGGTGCAGCGGGCGTCGAGGCTGAGCACGACAATCAGCGCCGGGGTCCGCCGACATGTGTCGGATGAGGCGTACGCGACGCTCGTCGAGATCGATCACCTGGCCCAGCAGATGCTGCTGACCGCCTCGGGATACGCCGTGCTCTCGGGCGACAAGGTGTCGCGTCGTTGGCCCGCCACCACGCTGACCGACATCGTGAGGACCGCGATGGGCCGGATCGAAGGCTATGAACGTGTCCAGCATCCCGAGATGGACCAGGTCGCTGTCGAAGGCCGAGCGGTTGAAGCCGTTGTACACACCCTGGCCGTCCTGCTGGACAACGCCCTGCGCTACTCGCCCCCAGCCGCCCATGTGCACGTCTCCCTGGAGCAGGGCCACCGGGCCGCCTTCCTGATCGTGGACGACGCCGGCCTGCGGATGGACGACGAGCGGCTGATCTGGGCCCGAGACGTGATGGCAGGCAAGCAGCGCGACGACATCACCCAGCTTGGCGCCTATCCACAGACCGGCCTGCGCGTGGCGTCCCTGCTCGCCCAGGACTACGGCTTCCACGTCGAGTTGACGGTGCCCAACATCTATCAGGGCACGCGAGCGGTGATCGTCCTGCCGCCGACCCTGCTGACCGAACCCGTATCGGTACCGACAGCGTCAGTCCCCGTGCCGGCCGCGGGAGCCACAGCAGAGCCACAGCCGGTGGCGGTGGCGTCCTCTGCTACCACAGCGAACGGGCTCACAGTCCGACAGCGCACCGTCCGCCCTGCCGCTTCATCCCGCGTCCCGGCTTCCGAGCCGGTGGAACCGGGCAGTCCTGGCGTGGCTGCCGCCTGGGTGGAAGGCACAAGACGCGGCCGAGTGGGCCAGAGCAATTCCCTTACCAACCAAGGACGTTGATATGAGCGACACACGGTCCAACACCCTGGGGTGGCTGCTCGACAAGCAGCTCGGCTCCGTCGAGGGTGTCCGCTACGCCGTGCTGATGAGCAGCGATGGGCTGCTGAAGGCCCGTACCGAGACCATCAGCCAGGACGACGGGGAGAAGTTCGCCGCGCTGACCGCTGCGCTGCGGGCCGCGGGTAAGGCGTGGGACGAGTTCACCGGTGGCAAGGGCATGCGCCAGGTGTTGATCGAATCGATCGGCTGTTTCGGTCTGACGACGACAGCCGGGAAGAACACCATGCTGTCGGTCTGCACGACCGGTCCCCATGCCGACATCGGCCTGATCAGTCATCAGATGGCGCAGCTGGCCGTACAGCTGGGCGAGCAGATGGGCACTGCGGAGCGCCGTTTCAGTGCGGAAAGCGGTTCGCCGGCATGACTGGGCCGCGGCGTGACCCCGACATGGTCAGGCTCTACGTCCGCACCGGCGGGCAGGTCCGTGCCCGAGGGGATGTGCGCCTGGAGAGTGTGGTCATCGCCGCGACCGGCCCCACCAACACCCTGGGGCCGGATGCCCGCCGGGTGATGCGCCTGTTCTCCGCCGGCCGTGGCGGCCTGGCTGTTGCCGATATCGCCGCAGCGCTGGAGCTGCCGCCCTCGACGGTGCGGATCCTCGTCTCCGGGCTGATGGACAGCGGTCACCTGACCAGTCCGGTCGCTGCTACCGCTGACCGGCCCGACCTCGACCTGCTGCAGGAGGTGCTCCGTGGACTCCGCGCCATGGTCTGAGGAAGCCATCACCTATGTGCCGGCCACGGTGGCCCAGTCCGCCAAGATCGTGGTCGCCGGTGGCTTCGGAGTGGGCAAGACGACCTTCATCGGCAGCGTGTCGGAAGTGACGCCACTGCGGATGGAAGAGCCCATCACCGCCGACAGCGTCGGCGTGGACGACCTGCGAGGGACACCGGAGAAGACGACCACCACCGTGGCCATGGACTTCGGCCGCATCCACATGGCCGGGGGCCGCCTCGCCCTCTACCTGTTCGGACTGCCGGGCCAGATCCGCTTCCAGCCCTTGTGGGAGGACCTGACCGAGGGGGCACTCGGCTGCCTCGTCCTCGCCGACACCCGCGACCTCGACGCGTGCCACGGGGCCCTCAGTCTCCTGGAAGACAGCGGCACTCCGTACGCCGTCGCCATCAACGCCTTCCCCGGCGCCCCCACGTACGACGAAGCCGAACTCCGCGAGGCGCTCGCTCTCGGTTCCACCACCCCCCTGACCGTCTGCGACGCCCGAGTCCGCACCCACTGCGTGCACGCCTTGATCACCCTTACCGAGTACCTCGCCGCGCGCCGCACGGCCACCCGTCTGGAGCCCTTGCGATGACCCTGCCCCATCCCGATCCAGTGGTCTCATCGGACCGCATCGCCATGTACGAGCCGGCGTTCGCCACCGACCCGCACGCCGCGTATGAGCACATGCGTCGCACGTACGGCCCCTTGGTGCCCGTCGAGCTGTCCCCCGGTGTCCCGGCGACACTCGTGATCGGCTATCAACAGGCCCGGCAAATCCTCAACGACCGGCTCCGCTTTCCCGCCGATCCTCGCGTCTGGCAGCAACACGTGCCGGCGTCCTGCCCAGTCCGGCCCATGATGGAGTGGCGGCCCAACGCCCTGCGCTCCGCCGGCGTCGAGCACGCCCGCTACCGGGCTGCCAACACCGCCAGCCTCAATGCCGTAGACCAGCATGAGCTGCGCGCCCTCGTCGAGAAGATCGCCTTCAGCACCATCGGTGACTTCCGCGCCATCGGCCGCGCAGACCTGCTCACCCAGTACGCGTGGCCGATCGCCTTCCGCGTCCTGAGCGCGTTGCTGGGCTGCCCGGATGAAATCGGACAGCGCATCGCCGACGGCATGGCCAAGATCTTCGAGGCCGAGGCCACCGAGGCCGCTCGCGGCAACCAGGACCTCGCCCAAGCCGTCGCCGAACTCGTCGCCCTGCGCCAGCAACAGCCCGGCAACGACGTCACCTCACGCCTGCTCGCGCACCCGGCCCATCTCAACGACCAGGAGATGGCACACCAGCTCGTCACCCTCTACGGGGCCGGCATCGAGCCCCTGACCAACCTGATCGCCAACACGATCCTGAAGATCCTCATCGACGCGGCCTTCGCCGCCGGCCTGCACGCTGCTCAGTCCACCGTCCGTGACGCGCTCGACACCGTCCTGTACACCGATCCGCCGCTGGCGAATTTCTGCATTACCTATCCGCCCTACCCCGTCGACATCGACGGGGTCCTCCTCCCGGCCAACCAGCCGGTAGTGATCTCCATGGCGGCCTGCAACAACGACCCCGAACTCATTCGTGGCGTCCCCACAGGCCGCAGCACCGGCAACCGCGCGCACCTCGCCTGGAGCATCGGCCCACACACCTGCCCAGCCCGCTCCCACGCCTACCTCATCGCCGAGACCGCCATCACCTACCTCCTCGACGCCCTGCCGGAGATAGATCTCGCCGTGCCCACAGTCGAGTTGAAGTGGCGCCCCGGCCCCTTCCACCGCGCGCTGGCAGCCCTCCCCGTCCTGTTCCCCGCCGCTCACTAAGGAGCCCGCGTGCCCCAGCAGCCTGCGATCGCCCTCGACCCCACCGGAGCCGATCGCCACGCCGAGCACCTCTCCCTGCACGCACTCGGCCCGGCCACCCGAGTGGACATCCTCGGTGTCGAGGCATGGGCCGTTACCGACCCGGCCCTTCTGAAGAGCCTGCTGACCAGCCCGGATGTGTCCAAGGACGGCCGCACGCACTGGCCGGCCTTCCAGGAGACCATCACCCGCTGGCCGCTTGCACTCTGGATCGCGGTGGAGAACATGTTCACCGCCTACGGCTCGAACCACCGCAGGCTGCGCCGCCTGATCGCGCCGGCCTTCAGCGCCCGCCGCATCGCCACCATGAAGCGCGTCATCGAAGGCATGGTGGACGCTCTGCTCGATCGCCTCGCCGCGCTCCCCTCACATGAGATTGTGGACCTGCGCGAGCGCCTGGCGTACCCGCTACCCATCGCGGTGATCAGCCACCTCATGGGCGTTCCCGAGAGCCAGCAGGACGGCTTCCGTCAAGTTGTGGACGGCGTCTTCGACACCACTCTGAGTCCGGCCGAGGCCCAAGCCAACTCCGCTCGGTTGTACGACCGCTTGGACCGGCTCATTATCGCCAAGCGCCGCACTCCGGGTGACGACATGACGTCACTCCTGATCGACGCCCGGGACGACGAGAGCGACGGCACGGGCCTCGCTCACCAGGAACTGCGCGACACACTCCTGCTGATGATCAGCGCTGGATACGAGACCACGGTCAACGTCATCGACCAGAGCGCCTTCACGATGCTGGTCCGCCCCGATCAATTGAGGCTCATCCGCACTGGTGTCATCGCCTGGAGCGACATCGTCGAAGAGACCCTGCGCCACGAACCCGCCGTCAAGCATCTTCCCCTGCGCTACGCAGTGAAGGACATCCCGCTGCCCGATGGCCAGACCATCGTCCGCGGCGACGCCATCCTCGCCTCGTACGGCGCTGCGAATCGGCACCCCGACTGGCACAGCGATCCCGACACCTTCGACGCCACGCGCACGAACAAGGACCATCTGGCCTTCGGCCACGGCGTCCACTACTGCCTGGGCGCACCTCTGGCCCGCCTCGAAGTCGCCTGCGCCCTTCAGCGCCTCTTCGACCGCTTCCCCGACGTCCGGCTGGCCGTGCCTCCTACGGAACTGGAACCCGTTCCCTCCCTCATCAGCAACGGCCACCAGCATCTCCCGGTCGTACTCGGCGCCCCGGCCGCCTGATGACTGCACCCGCACAACCAGGAACATCAGATCACCCTGATCCTCATCACCCAGACAACCCTCCTCACGCCCGAACGAACTGCGCGTCGCAGAACAGCTTGTCGTCGGCGCGTCCAACGCCAAGGGCGCAGCAACAGCTCGACACAAGCCCCGGCACGTTCGGCGGCCATTGGGGTGGCGTCCTGGCTAGCGTCTTCGCCGACCACCAAACCGAGCTGGGCTGCCGCAAGCACCAACCTCCCAACAGAAGTAGGTAATCGGATGACTGCTATTGATGACTCGACTGTTCGCGATCCCGCCGAGCTGCGTGCGGACATGGTCCGCGCACTCCGTGACCAGGACGCGATCACGTCCGAGTCTGTCGCCGCTGCCTTCGCCGCGGTGCCCCGGCACCGGTTTGCACCGGACGTACCCCTGGAACTCACATACGACCTCCACCGCACCGTGCCGGTCAAGAAGGACGAGCACGGCCTGGACATCAGCGTCATGTCCGCCGCACATCTCCAGGCCGTGATGCTGGAGCAGGCCGGCGTCCAGCCCGGCATGAAAGTCCTGGAGATCGGCTCCGGCGGCGTCAACGCCGCGTACCTCCAGGAACTCGTGGGCTCGGGCGGGGAAGTCACCACCGTCGATATCGACCACGACATCATCGACCGTGCCCGCCTGTGCCTGGACGACGCCGGATACACCCAGGTGAAGACAGTGATCGCCGATGGCGGAAGCGGTGTCCCGGACGGCTCCCCGTATGACCGGATCATCGTCACTGCAGCCGCGTGGGACATCCCCCCGTCGTGGATCAGCGGACTCACCGAGAAGGGCAGGCTCGTCGTCCCACTGACGGTGTGCGGCACGACCCGCTCAATCGCCTTCGACCGCGACGGCGATGGCCTGCTCAGCCGCTCCTACGGCCTGGCGCACTTCGTGCCGATGCAGGGCGAAGGCGCCGCCGAGGAACGCAAGGCGATGCTGCGGGACGGAGTCGCCCTGCAGACCGACGACCTACGGGTGCCCCTCAACGCCCAGGCTCTCGATCAGGCCCTGGACACTCCCCGGCTGGAGCACTGGTCGGGCGCGGCCTACGACCTGCCCGACGAACTGGACCTCTACCTCACGCTCAACCTGTCCAGCGTGGCCCGGCTGCACGCGGCCAAGGAGGTCGTCGAGCGCGGGCTCGTCGAAGCCTCAGCCCTGCTCGGCGTGCCAGCCCTCGTCAGCAAGGACAGCATCGCCTACCGCACCCGCCGTGCCAACCAGGACACGGGCGGCTTCGAGAGCGGCGTGATCGCCCACGGTCCGCAGGCCGAAGCCCTCGCTGACGAGTACGCGGACCTGCTCCGCCGCTGGGCCCAAGACCACCGCCGTCGGGGAGCGGCCACGTTCCGGTACCTGCCGGGCCCCACCCCGTCTCCCCTGCCTCAGGACGCCGTACTGCGACGCCACGGCATCGTCACGGTGGCCTGGCACTAAAACTCCGGAGCCCACGAGGGCTCCGGGACCTTGGACCATCAGCCCATTGCCCCGAGGAGGCATGCATGACCCCTCTACTGGAGAGCCCGGTTGCGCCGGCGGAGACGGCCACCGACCACCAGGAGTTCGCTGACTTCGACCTGGACATCACCATCGTCGAAGGCGGCCCCGCCGCGGACCAACTCATCCGCCTGACGAGCGACGGCTGCAACTCCACGTGCGCGACCGCGTGCGTGAGCTGCCCGTAGCAGAGCCAGACCGCGTTCATCGCGGTGCCCGGCCGCGCCTGCCCCACGGGCGCGGCCGGGCACCGCGCGGCCACAGGAGGGGCATGTGTATCGCTACGTTGATGCAGCAGTGGTCCGGGCGGCAGCGTGGAACCCTGACTGTCAGGTGGTCTGGCCTGAGCTGACCGGCCCGTCCGCGAACACTGCGTCGTGGCGCACGTGGCTGCAACAGGCTTGGCAGACAGCCGACTTCGCGGCTGCCGTCACGGCCGCCAGCTCAGACCTCGCAAGTCGGGTGGACCAGATCTGCGCCGGCCAGTCGTTCCCGGATCCCGCTGTGCGCCGCACGGTGCTCGCCATGATGCGCTACCTGTTGCGCGCCCGTACGCGTGCCACCCCGTTCGGTCTGTTCGCCGGGGTCGCGGCCACGCGAGTTAGCACTTTCCCCTCGCTGCAAGTGGGCACCGAGCACCAGGCAGCCGACAGACCCGACGCGGCATGGACCACTGTCCTCATGGACCGCTTGGAAGAACTCAGCGCACTGCGGCCCCACCTGATGCTGCTCGCCTCCAGCCTGGCCGTCGAGCGCGACGGATACGTAGTGATCGAGCACCGCCCCCGTGGCGCGAGCGACGGGGCTCCCGACCACGTGCAGATACGCGTGACCGGACCGGTCCGCGCAGCCCTGGACAGTGCGCGGACTCCGATCCTGTGGAGCGACCTCACCGAAAAACTCTCCGCCAGTTTCCCGACCGCGCCACTCGCCGCGATCGAGAAGCTGCTCGCCGGCCTGGTCAGGCAACGATTCCTGATCACCAGCCTCCGCCCGGCGATGACGGCCACCGATCCGCTCGCCGCCCTCCTCACGCACACGCAGCATCTGCCGCCTGCTGAGGCAGCAGAGTTGCACAAGTCCACCACGCCCGCGCTTGACCTGCGCGTGGACTGGGATCTGGTCGTCCCGGACGCGGTGGCCCAGGAGGCGGCAGCGGCAGCCAAGGCCCTCACCCGCCTCGCGCCCCGTGCGGCACTGACCGGATGGGCCGAGTGGCACAGCCAGTTCCTCGAGCGGTACGGGCCGAGGGCGGTCGTACCCGTCGTGGACGCGATCGACGCGCTCGGATACCCGCCCGGCTACCTCGGCTCCTCCACCGCGCTGGCACCCTCCCCGCTGCCAGACCGCGACAGCCGGCTCATCAAGCTCGCCCACACTGCCGGGATGCGGCGCCGCCTAGAAGTCCAGCTCGACGATGCCGCGCTTGAGGAACTGGCCACCACCGATCCCGGCCACCCCGTGCAGCCGAGCACCGAGGTGACCGTCCGCATCCACGCCAAGAGCCTTCCAGCGTTGGAACGGGGTGACTTCACGCTGCACGTCGTGGGGGTGGCACGCTCTGCTGGAGCAACCACTGGCCGCTTCCTCGGCATGCTGGACGCCGAAGACCGCCATCGCATGGCCGAGATATACGCCGGACTGCCCGGCGTACACCGAGACGCGCTCGTCGCGCAGATCAGCTCTACTCCGCTGTACGTCCACGCTGAGAACGTTGCGCGTTCCCCGCAGGCGACAGAGCTGGTGATCTCGCTCGGCGACTACCAGAGCTCGGACACCAGCCTCATTCCCGTGACGGATCTTGCGGTGACCGCCGACGCCGAACAGCTGCACCTGGTCTCCCTCTCCCGCCGCCGCCCGGTGCACACGCTGCTGCTGAACGCCGTGGATCTGGGCCACCACACCCATCCGCTGGCACGGTTTCTGGCCGAGGCACCCGTCGCACTGGCCGTCCCGTGCACCGGGTTCATGTGGGGCAGCGCCGCCTCCAACCTGTCGTTCCTGCCCGCGCTGCGCTACGGGCGCACCATCCTGTCTCCGGCCCGCTGGCTCCTCACCAGCGACGACCTCCCCGACGCGTCGACGCCGTGGCCGAAGTGGGACGCGGCCCTGACCAAATGGCGCCGTGACGTTCATCTGCCCGACCAGGTGTACCTGAGCGAGGCCGACCAGTGCATGGCCCTGGACTTGGCGGAGCCCTCGCACCGGGCCCTGTTGCGCGTGCACTTGGACCGCGACAGCAAGGTGACGCTGCGCCCCGCGCCGGAGCCTGCTGACCTGGGATGGACCGGCGGCCGCGCCCACGAGGTCGTTATCCCTCTGGCCGCCGTCGATCAAGCCGTCGCCCCCGTCCGGGACTCGGGCCACGTCGTTGCCCGCGAGCACGGCCATCTACCCGGATGCGACAACCGCATCTACGTCCAGCTCCACGGGCACCGGGACCGGCAGAACCCGCTCCTGACCCGGCACCTGCCGGCCCTGGTGGAAGAACTGGGCGAACCCCGGTGGTGGTTCGTTCGCTACCACGGTTCCGAGGACCACCTCCGCCTACGTCTGGCCTGTGCGCCCGGCACACTCGGCTCCGCCATGGAGAAGGTCGGCGAGTGGACGCGGCAGCTTCGGGACAGTGGCCTGATCACCCGCGCCAGCATGGAGACCTACCATCCGGAGACCGCGCGCTTCGGCGGGCCTGCAGCGATGGACGCGGCCGAGGACTACTTCGCTGCCGACACCGCCGCCGCTCTGGCCCAACTCGCCCTCCAGGCCAAGAAGAGCACGCCTGATGCCCGTGCGATCACTGCCGCGAGCATGGTGGACATCGCCACCGGTCTGCTCGGCAGCGACGTCGAGGCAATGCACTGGCTGATCGAGCACACCCGCACTGACCCGACTGCGCCGCCGCGAGCCGTCTACCGCCAAGCCGTTGACCTGGTGAACGCCAGCTCTTCGAGCCTGGACGCGCGCATCGCCGCGGCCTGGTCCGCCCGCCGGGTGGCATTAGCGGTCTACCGCTCCGCGCTGGAGGACACGGGGGCGTGCCCCGAGGTTCTACTCCCGGACCTGCTGCATCTCCACCACGTCCGGATGTGGGGGCCGGGAATTCCCCAGGAGCGTACCCACCTGCACCTGGCCAGAGCCGCGGCCCTGAGCTGGACGGCACGAACAAGGAGGACACCGTGACCACGACAGCAACCGCCCCCGCGCTGTCGACCGCCGACCAGTTGGCCCGCGCACTGGCCGCCCCGGAGACTGTATGGCCCGGCGGCCGGCCGCACGGCGGACGCTCGTGGCCGCAGTCTCTCGCCGGAGGTGCCTCGGGCATCGCACTGCTGCACATCGAGCGCGCCCGGACCGGCCACGGCGACTGGGACACCGCGCACAACTGGCTCGCCATCGCCGTACAGGGCGAAGTGAGCGCAGCGGCCAACGCGAACTTGTACTTCGGCGCCCCCGCGCTTGCGTTCATCACGCACCGTGCAGCCAGCGCGTCGAGCCGGTACCTGCGCGTCCTGGAGAGGCTGGACGAAGCAACCCTCACCGTCGCGCGGACCCGCCTGGCCGAGGCCCACCGGCGCATCGACCGCGCCGAACCGCCCCCGATGGAAGAGTTCGACCTGATCCAGGGCCTGTCCGGGCTGGGCGCCTACCACCTGAGCCGCCACCCGCACCACGAGATCACCCAGGACGTCCTGGCCTACCTGGTACGCCTGACCGAGCCCATGCCCGATCCGGCCAGAGCACCGTCGTGGTGGATGAACGTCGCCCCCACCGGTGCACCCAGCGCCGACTACCCTCAAGGGCACGGAAACTTCGGGCTCTCCCACGGCATCGGCTCCGCCCTGTCCGTGCTGTCCCTGGCCCTGCTGCGCGACCTGGCGATACCCGGTATGGGCGACGCGGTCGAACGGATCTGTGCCTGGACCGACCAGTGGCGCCAAGGTGACGAGATCGGCCCGTGGTGGCCGGGCCTGATCTCGATGCAGCAGGCGACTGACGGGCATGTCCATCCCACCCTTCGGCCCCGGGCCTCCTGGTGCTACGGCGTCAGCGGCACCGCCCGCGCACAGCAGTTGGCCGGACTTGCCCTCCGCGACCCGGCACGCGTTCAGGCTGCCGAAAATGCGATCCTCGCGACCCTGCGCGACCCTCTCCAACTGGACAGGCTCCCCGAGATCGGGCTGTGCCACGGCATGGCCGGACTGGTGCACGCCGCGTGGCGGATGGCCACCGAGACGGGCAACTCCGAGATCGCTGCGGAGTTGCCGCGTCTGACCGACCGTCTCATCACCGCGCTCGATCAGGACAACCACGACCCGGAACTCCTCGACGGAACCGCCGGAGCGGCCCTCGCCCTGCACACCCTTGGTACGGGCAGCGCGCCGGCACCCCACTGGGACACCTTCCTCGCCCTGGCGTGAACAACCCGGAGAACCGCCTCATGAACTCAGCAACCTGGTGTCAGGCCAATGTCGTGTTCCCGGACTGGGACCACGCCGAAGCAGTCGCTCTGGCCCAACTCGCACCGCTCCTGCGCGCCGCAGAGGACGAAGGCGCGCTCACCGCGTGGTTCCTCGTCCGCAAACGCCCGTGCTGGCGGGTGCGATATCTCCCTGCCGCCGACGCGCAAGACCGCCTCGGCCAGGGCCTGGACGCGCTGATCACCGACGGGTACATCAGCGGGTGGACGGAGATCATCTACGAACCCGAGGTGCACGCCTTCGGCGGCACCGCATCCATGGCGTCAGCTCACCGCCTCTTCCACCGCGACAGCCGCAGCCTCATTGACCACCTCCAGGGCGACGCCGGCAGACACCGGCGCGAGACATCCCTCATGCTGTGCAGTCTCCTGATGCGCTCCGCCGGACTCGACTGGTACGAGCAGGGCGATGTGTGGGCACGCGCCTGCGCCCACCGCGGCCTACCCCCCAGCACCGGCTCGGACAGTCGCGAACGACTGCACGCTGCCGTGCACCGGCTGATCTCCGTGAACGGGGAAGACCTGATGGGCACCGGCGGGCCGCTGGCCCACCTCGCCGGATGGGCCCGCGCCTACACCGACGCCGGACGGGAACTGGCCCACCTCACGGATTCCGGGCAACTGCACCGCGGCCTGCGTGACGTCCTGGCCCATCACGTGCTTTTCGCCTGGAACCGGATCGGCCTGCCCCACGCCATGCAGGCCGCCCTCACGGCCGCCGCGACGACCGTCATCTTCGGCCCGGACCCCACCGAGAGGAGCGCCGCGGACTGTGTGGAAACTCCCTGACGCTGTAGCCCAGCGCTTCCCACTCGTCGCACGCCCCCGTCCCGCATGCCTCCCTCTGCCCCAGCGCGTGCACACGCTGGCCGAACTCGCCGACACCGCGGCAAAGCTGGACCACACGAGCATGGCCTCCACGGTCTACAACCAGGCCGCGCTGATCGCCTCCGACATAGGTGACCCGGACGCTGCCCGCACGATGTGCCACCAGCACGCTGCCGCCTACCTGCACGCCGCCCCCCTGCCCGCCAAGACCGCAATCCGGGCCCTCGAACCCGTCGTCAACCTCGCGCGCCTCCAAATCCGCGCCGGGCAGCACAACGAAGGTCGCCAACTCCTCCTCGCACTGTTCGAAGCTGTCAGCACCGAGTCCCCCGCTCGGGTCGAAGACATCGCCGTACCAGCCGACCTCACCGCGCACGCCCAGGACCGTAAGGAGGTCCGCGGCTGGCTCTGGCGGGTCCTCCTCGCCGACGGAACACGAGCACTGACCGCTGCCGGCCGCTGGACCGAAGCCCTCGCCCATGTCGAGGCACACCGCGGCGTCGGCCAGCGCATGTTCGATGGCCGCCAGGTCGCCGTCCTTGCCGCCCTCACCACCGGTAACTCCCGCGGCGCCAACGATCTGTTGGCCGCCACGCAGTCCGGGGACCCCTGGGAGAACGTCGTCACGGGCTGCCTGGCCGTCCTGTGCCGCCGGGCTGCGGGCCTGGCATGGCAGCGCCCCCTGCAGAACCTCGTGACCACCTACCTCGAACGTCCAGACGGGGACGACATGACCGTCTTCAACACACGGCTGGGACTCGCAGTGCTGGACGTGGTCGCTTCGCCCGAGGACCCGGCTGCACGTCTGGTGGTCGCGGAGCTGTATCGCCGGACGATCCAGAAAACCGATGGCTACGCCGCCCGAGAGACCCTGGCGCACCCCTTGTTCACCGCCCTCGCCGCAGACCAAGAGGCGCAGGACTGCCGTGCGCTCCTCCAGGCCTGCGCGCTTGGAGCCGGGCCGCTCCCCAGCGAGCTGCGCGGCCCACTCGCCAAGGCGCTTCGTACGAGCGACCACACGATCCGGAAGAACGTTGCTCCACTGGAACAGGCCTGCCCAACCAGGCAAGAATGATCTTGGTCATCGATGCTGCCCAGGCGTCGAAACGAGCCAAGTCGGCCGCCTGAAACCTCATGCGTCACAGGCGTTTCAGACGTCGGCGATTCGGCCAATCCCTGCCGCCCGAGGACGGCCCCAACACTGCGTCCAAGCGTTCGCCCCCTTGCGCTTCAAGGACCCCAGCCCGTCCGGAATCGAGCGTGTTCGATTCCGGCGCCGCGTCGTTATGCCGTGCACCGCCGACCCATCCAGGTGCGGCACCAACCCCCAAGGAGGGACGCAGGTGACTGTGACCGACGCCTCGACCGCAAACGAGGAGACGCCGCCCCCTCCACCACCGGCCACCATCACCTTCGAGGGGAGGCATGGCAAGAACCCGCTGGCCGATGCCAGTTTCGGGGCAATGTGCCGACGTCTTCCTTCCGTACTCGGGCACACCGCGCGAATGGCGTGGGCCGTCGACAAGGCCGGTGTCGTGCTCCTCCTCGTCTGCCAGCTGCTCACCGGCGCCGCGGCCGCCGCCGTCCTCGCGTTCACCGCTCAGGCGATGACACACCTCCTCGGAACCGGCACAGTGTCCGGACGTCTGCACGCCGCGCTGCCCGCCCTGATCGTGGTGACGACGGCTGCGGGCATTGGCCGCATCAGCAGCGCTCTGTCCTCGTACGCAGACGGGCGGATCACACCACGGCTGATGACCGATGCGGACATCGCTCTCGTCGCCGCTGTGTGCCGCGTGGAGTCTTCCGCGTACGGCGAGGACGGATTCGCCGACCGGCAGGAGGCGGCCGAGGTCGGAGTCACCCGGACCCGGATGATGGTTCAGGACGCCCAGCGGTTCATGTCCGCGCTGACCCGCATGATTGCTGCGAGCGGTGTCATCACGGCGCTGCACCCGCTGATGTTGCCGCTGCTCCTGCTGGCCGTTCTCCCGGCCGGCGCCGGTGCCGTGCTGTCCGCGCGCGTCGACTACGAGACCCACTACCTCAACGTCGGTGACCGCAACGTGCGCTCCATGATGCGCTGGTGGGCCACCTATTCCCGCCACGGCGACGAGGTCCGAGCCAACGGCATGACCGGCTACCTCATCTACTGGTACCGCGCCCTGTCCGACCGCATCGACCAGCGCACCCTGACCGCGGCCCCGCGGATGCTGCGCATCGTCCTGGCCACCAGCGCCCTGGGCGGGGTGTCCCTGCTGGGCACCTGGGCCACCCTCGCATGGCTGGCAACCACCGGCCGGGTCGCCCTGCCCGTCGCTGCCACCGCTGTCGTCGCCGTCCAGACCACGCTGGCCGCACTCTCCCAGTTCGTCATCCATGGCGCCGCGATGTTCCACACGTCGCTCTATCTGGCCGACATGCAGTCCTTCCTCGACATGGCCAGTGAACGCGCCCCCAAGCGGGGAGAATTGACCATCCCGGAACGCGTGGACGAGATCCGCCTCGACGAGGTCGTGTACCAGTACCCCGGCAAGGAGGAACCGGCCGTCGCAGGGGTATCACTCACGCTGCGCCGCGGCGAGATCCTGGCCATCGTCGGCGAGAACGGCTCGGGCAAGTCGACCCTGGCCAAGCTCATCACCGGCATCCTGCTCGCGGACAAGGGGCGAGTCCTGTGGGACAGCGTCAACCTTGCCCAGGCCGACCCTGATGCCGTGTGGAAGCGCACCGCGCTCGTCCCGCAAGGCTTCGCCTGCTGGCCGCTACGCACCCGCGAGAACATCACCCTCGGCCAGCCGAGGACATTCGACGACGGGCCGGTGTGGGACGTCGTCGACGCCGTCGGCATGCGGGACGCGATCGAGAAGCTGCCCCAGCAGCTCGACACCCTCCTCGCCAAGGAACTCTGGGGCGGTGCCGAACTGTCCGGCGGGCAGTGGCAGCGACTCGTGTGCGGCCGCGCGCTGTACCGGCAGACGCCACTACTGATCTTGGATGAGCCGACGTCACAAATGGACGCCCGCGGTGAGCACGCCATCTTCCAGGAGATCAAGCGGATCGCCGCCGAGCGCATGACGATCGTCGTCACCCATCAGCTCGACAACACGAAGCTCGCCGACCGCATCCTCGTCATGGACCAAGGCCGAGTCATCGAACAGGGCACATACGAGGACCTGACAAACGCCGGCGGCCTGTTCGCGGAACTCGTCGCCATGGCTCAGGACCGGTGACGCCCATGAACCTCGATACCTGGCCCAGGCTGCTCGTCGCCGACGTCGACGGCATCACTCGCCGTGCTGCCGGTGCGCGAGGGACACTCGAACACGAGCACCGCGTGCGCCTGGCTGAACCGACCGCATCGCCCCGTCACACCGTTCGCGGCCCAGATCCACGGCCTGACCTCGCGGACGAGTCATCGACGGACAGTGGCCACAACGAAGCGCCGACCACAGCTCGAAGACAACCACTATCCAGCTCTCGGAAGTGGTTCATCAGCCGGTACCCTCTCCGACGGCCTTCCCGGTCATCGTCGGCGGGCCGAGGCGGCGTCCAGCACAGGAGCTGCGGCTGCATCCTCACTCAGAAGCATGAGGCAAGGACGATGCCAGCCCGTCCGCCACCGCAAGCAGAACGCGGTCCGCGTACGGCCTGCCAATGATCTGGATGCCGATGGGCAGCCCCTGGGTGGTCGTGGTCACTGGTACTACCAAACTGGGAAGCCCGATGTGGCTGGTGAGGTTGGCCCAGCCAGCCTGGTCGAAGAAGCTCCGCTCCTGGCCGTCGACCGTAAGGGTGCGGCTGCCTGCCGGGATCGCGGGTGTTGGTGCGGCCGGTGTGACGAGGACGTCGTGTTCCCTGAAGAACCGCTGCCAGTCCGATCGAAGTCGGGCGCGGTCTTCGTTCGCGCGCAGCCAGTTGCGGTGGGTTTGGGTCCGGTGGCGGAGGAAGGTCGCGCGGGGGCTGGTGTCGTCGTCCTGCAGTTGTCGTGTGGCAGCGAGCTCAGCGGCAGCGGTTTCGTCGTTGGTGGTGGCCGTCGCGGTGGCGTGCAGGAGCTGCTCGAACAGGCGTGTGGAGTCGGTGAAGCCAACAGGACCGGGTGTGTGTCGGACCAGAGCCCCGGCCGCGGTCAGCGTCTCCTCAAGGGCGGCTAGGACCTGTGCGGTCTCGTGGTCGACGGGGCAGCTCGGGTCATCGGCCCAGATCGCGATGCTCAACTGCTCGATGCCGTTGCCAACCGTCGGCAGATCTACGCGCCAGGGCGTGCCCTCGGCCGGTGCCGGTGTGGTGAGCGCGGCGAGCAGCAAGTCGAGGTCTCGGGGGTGGCGAGCCAGGGGGCCTGGAGTGACCATGTCGCTGCTGGTGAGCCAGCCCGGCGGCCGGGGAACGTGGCCGCGGGCCGGGACGAGTCCGTGTGTCGGCCGCAGTCCGTACACGCCGCAGTAGTGGGCCGGCAGGCGCAACGAGCCGGCAAGGTCGCTGCCGAGGTCGGCGGGGGTGAGGTGGGCGGCAACCGCCGCGGCAGGTCCACCGGAGGAGCCGCCGACCGTCCGCGCTGGGTCGTGCGGGTTGAGCGTGGAGCCGAAGAGGGCGTTGTCGGTGTGGAGGTCCTGGCAGTAGGCGGGGGTGTTGGTCTTGCCCATGATCACCGCGCCTTGGTGGCGGAGCCTCGCGACAGCATCGGCGTCCTGGTCGGGAATGTGGTCCGCCAGTTCCTGGGATCCGCTGGTTGTGCGAAGGCCGGCCGTTTCGAAGCTGTCCTTGATGGTGATCGGGAGTCCGTCGAGGACCCCGCTGGCCTCGCCGCGGGCTCGGCGCTCATCGGAGGTGTGAGCGGCTTGCCGGGCCGCGTCGTCGTCGCGAGTGATGACGGCATTGATGGTGCTGGCGTCGATCCGGTCGAGGTGGAGGTCGAGCAGCTCGCGACTGGAGATCTCGCGGCGGTCCAGGGCGCGCAGTTGGACGTGCGCGGGCTGGCGGGTCAGGTCGGTCATGCGAAGGCTCGCTCGGGGTGGGGGGTGCGGGCACGTTGGTGGGGCAGGTGGCGGGCGACGGCGAGGAGGGCGTCGATGTCGTCCATAGGCCGACTGGTCTCTGCGGCGGTATCGGCGAAGCCGGTGAGCCGGTCGGGATGGGGACGCTCGCCCGCCTTGCGGGCGGCAATACCGGCGAGTATCTGGTCGGCAGTGACAGCGGCGTTCAGTTCCTCACCCGAGAGCCCTCGCACCCTGTGGTGGGCTTCGCTGCTTTCACGGACGCCCGTTTCGAGGTACTGACGGATCACGAAGCGGCCGTCGCGGATTTCGACCGCCCGTCGGTAGAGCTTGAACCCGATGCTGCGGAAGCGGCGGCTCTGGGCAGGGTCGCCCCGGTCGACCGGCAGGCGAATCTCGGGGGCTTCGCTGTAGAAGGCCAGCCACAGGCGGCGCAGGCGGTAGTAGCTGAGGTACTGCCTGAACCGGTAGTGGACGCTCTTGGCCTGGTCGGTGATCGTGGGCACCAGCCACCCGATCAGGGTGAGCATGGCGCCGACGTCGCCGCACGTCCAGGCGAAGTTCTCCCAGCCGGCGAGGGAGATGCCGAAGGCGCCCGCGATGACGTTGCCGGTCCGCACGCCGCTGTATCCGAAGGTGACGATGGCGCCCAGGGCGACGACTCGCAGACCGACGCGGACGGAGGTGCGCTTACTGCGCCGGGCCAGGCGCCAGCAGCCGCGGGCGAGGAGTACCTCGCCGATCGTGTACGCGGTGACGTACAGGGTGAGGTACGCGGCGTACATGTTGTCGTGCGCGTAGTACAACGTGAAGTCGATCGGCCTCGGTGCGCTCGGCGTCAGCAGGGCGAAGAGCACCAGCAGCCCCGCGACCACTGAGAGGCCGGCGCCGAGCCAGGCCCGCGCTCTCCTGCGGGCGATGTCCGGGGGCGATCCCCAGTAGGTGAGGACCACCTGTTGGCAGGCGATCAGCGCGATCACGCAGCCCTGGGCCAGGGGAACGGCGAGGTTCACGGTGCCCAGGACGCGGTCGAGGTAGTTCCACATCGGGGTGATGGAGAACAGGAACGACAGGCCCGACAGCAGGAAGACGGAGGCCAGGGCTCTGGTGGCGGGATCGCGGCGACGGGCGGGGATGTCCTTCAAGAGGCAGAGGAATCCGAGGATGGCGACCACGAGGCTGATCGGGTGGAGCAGGTCCTTCACGGTCGGGCCTCCCGCCTGCGCAGCAGGGTGTGCGCGACGCGGTCCTGGACCTCGTCGCCGGAAGACTCGTCGCTGCGCAGCCACCGGTCGATGATTTGGCGCTGGAGAAGCGAGGCGAGGAGCTCGGTCTCGTGCTCCTCTGCGTCGTCGTACTTGGTCCGCCCCAGCATCATCTGCACGATGGCCGGGTCCATGGTGGTGATGAGCGCCGGCGCCAGGGCGGACAGCGGGCGGGCTTCGTGGTGCCCGAGGAACAGGTGCACGAACTCGTGAGCGATGATCTGATCTTGATGCAGGCAGCTGGTCCGCGGGTCGTAGAACACGTAGATGACGGCCTCCAGGACCGCACATGCCCCGCAGACCGACGGCGCCTGCTCTTGGGGCTGCAGGATCACCTCGCGTCCGGTACGACGGGAGACCTCGTCGCGGAGGTCGCGGATGTTCGTGACGTCGGGGAGCTCCAGCGCGGCCAGGGGGTCATCCTGGCGCCACCTACCCGTGGACCACATTGTCATTCCTTGATCATTTTCTGAACTATAGCCGGAATGCGGCTAGTTGGAGGGCGGCAGCCCCTCCATCTTCCGTACGCCGTCCACGAGGCCGAGAACTGCTTCCTTTCCGTCCGCCGAGACGTCGGACAGACGAAGGAGCACGTTTTTGATCTTCGAATCGCGGAGCAATTCCAGCAACTTCAGTTCCTCCGCGGTCTTTTCGGCGACCTCATCGTCGAACCAATAGGCGGCAGGCACACCGAAAAAGCTTGCCAGGGCTTCGAGATGACGCTTCGTCGGATTGTCTCGGCGGCCGGTGCGCAGCATCCAGAGGTAGGTGGACGTCACGGTTTCGAGCCCTCGCTCGGCCATCAGTTCGGCCACTTCAGAGTTGCTGTACGGACCGCGGCCAGGCGGGTGCACCACTTCAAACAGGCGGTTGAGCCGGTCACTGAGCTTCTTCGCGTGAAGACTCGTCGGCTCCTCTGCTGGCTCCTTCATGATCCTTTCCAAGGTGTGCGACTTAACGGGGGTTCAGCCACTGTACTCCGCGATTAACGTCAGTTGACGCACCGATCTTGCGTATGGAAACTTCTACCTCGCAAACACCTCCCGTGTTTGCACGTCCACCCTTCGGGATGGTCTGTCCGTTTCCTGCCGGTAGGCGCGTATGGCGCGCGTGACACGTGCCACTTTCACCTAGCGGACATTGGTTGCGCCTGTAATTGCAGGGTGAGTTTGATCTTCGAATGGAAGGTGCAGAGGCACAGTGGGAAGGCTCGATCCCCGTCGCGATGCCCGCGCGGGTACTGCCGTCGGGTCATTCGGGCACCGCGGTGCGCAGCCGGTCCTCGCCATGCTCGTGGACGGACGGCTGGCTCTGTGCGGCCGGGCCCGCGCCGGAACGGCACAGCCGTCTGCGCCAGCGGTGCGGGTCGCTGCCCTCGCCCGCATCGCCGACACCAGCCGGCAGTTCGCCGCCGACTGCCTCGGCATGGCGAGTAGTGCCGAGCGCGCCGTCGTGGTCGGCGCCGAACTCGCACGGTTCGCCACTGCGCCGCCTTGTGGCACAAGACACGAGGGGGTGCTGTTAGGGGCATCTCCGAGTGTGTCGGTGCGATCAGCCTGCTGCTTGTATGGCGGGACGCTGCCTCCACCCCAAGGCGCACGTGCCGCCGCCCTCGGGCGCGACTTGTAGAAAGTCCTTTAGCAAGGTCTGGATCTTGACGAGGGGCCTGCATATGTTCGTCGTCCCTCGCCGGGCTCCCCGCCCAGCGGCAGACGACGCTAGGAGCCAGATGCGGTACGTGCGATCCAGCCGGGTGAGATAGCCCCGAACACAGCGACGGCGTCCAAGGAGCGGTAACTCCCGGACGCCGAACGCCAAATGGTACTCCTGCCCCGGCAAGGGCGGAGATTTACCCACCTACACCGCACCGGTCCTTTCCTACGAGGCACACCGGCGCGGGTTTCACCACGGAGGAGAGTCTTACATGCCGCCTGCCCTGCGCAAAGGGCCGGTGCCCCCGGCTCGCGCGGCAGCCGTACTTGCTTCGCCCGCCGGCTCCCGGACCGCGCACCGGTTGCCCGGCGCCCTCGCGCCGGAGCAGACACCCAGCGCCCGCCCCGTTTGGGTGGTGACCCTATGAGCCGGGACACCCGCGAATGGGCGTGGGAGTACAGCGCCAGCCGCGGAAACGCGCGTCTGGTCCTGCTGTCGATCGCCGACCGGATCCCCGACGAGCAGTGTGTCGCCTGGGCGTCCCTCACCTCGCTGATGAAGCGTACGAACGCCAGCCGCAACGCAGTGCGCGGCGCCCTGGTCGCGCTGGCCGAGAGCGGCGAACTCGAGGTGCTCGACGACCTCGGCGGCCCGCAGCACAGCACGGTCTATCGGCTCCCGCGCGCCGCTGCATGGCTGGCAAAGGTCGCGGCTGCCCGGGAGGACGATCCCGGCGCGTACGTCGAGCCCCTGACCGAAGCCGATCCGGTACCCGAACTGGACTACGAGCGGCTGCGCAAGCACGGCATCTGGCCGAAGACGGGGTCCGAATCCGACCCGCGTCGTCAGGATCTGACCGGGTCAGAATCTGCATCCCCTCGTCAGAACCTGACCCCTCCCCGGGTCAGAATCCGACCCCTCTCCGGGTCTGAACCTGACCCCCAGAACCGTAGTGAACCGAAGGTGAACCGTAGGTACAGCAGCAGTTGTGCTGCTGACCTCACCTCCGCCGCGGACTGGCAGGTCGACGACGCGAGCCTGTCCTGGGCTCAGCAGCAGGGGCATCTCGCCCGCCTCGGCGAGCACGGCGTCCAGGCCGCTGACGCGAAGTGGCGCCACCACCGCGGCGCCTGGAGCCATCGCTCCGCCGACGCCTGGGCTGCCGACTGGCGAGCCTGGATCGCCCGCGAGCACAGCCCCGTCCCTCAGCGCCCGAACCTCTACGCCCTGCCCGGCGGCACCCCTGCGCCACAGGCCGGCATGACCCGCGCCGACGCGCATTTGGCCGCCTTGCTCGCTGCCGTCGATGAACCGACTGGAACGGAGTAACTACCTTGGACCGCCGCGAAGTTGCTGCCGTGCTCACCTATGTCGGCCGCCTGGACCCGCGCACCATCCGCACCGACGCGGGCGAGGCCCGCGACCAGCTCGCCACGTGGCACGAGCTGCTCGGCGACGTGCCGATGGCCACCGGCCAGGGCTGGGACGTGCGCGAGATCGTCCGCAAGCGCATCGTGAGTTCGCCGTACCCGATCCTGCCGGCCGATGTGGCCCGCGAATGGCAGGCGCACCGCCGCGACCGTCTGGCCCGGCACACCGACCCGACCCCCGTGGCCGACCCGGACAACCCGGAAGCCTGGCGGGCGGAGCTGCTGTCGGCGCGAGATGCCGTGGCTGCCGGAGTGGCCGCACCCTCGACTCATCGCAGGATCACCGCGGGGCGACACCGGCCGGGGCTCAAGGACCAGCTGGCCGCCGTCGGCTCCTACATCCCGCCGGCCGTGCGAGCCGAGCTGGCCCCGTACCGCCCAGCCCGCGCCGCCCGCGAAGCCGCCATCGCCGCCGGAGGACCCGATGTCCTGAGCGTCCCGTGCGACTGGTGTCACGCCGACAAGGGCGAGCCCTGCCGCCGCCGTCGCATCAGCCTCGACGGAAGTGCCCGGGGCAACGCACCGCGCGTCACGGCCCACCCCGGCCGGATCGACCGCGCCCTGGCTGCGCAGGCTCAGCAGGCATCCGCCGCCTGACCGCAGCCCCTTTCTCCACCAAAACGTTCCGACTCCGGTACGGCCCCACGCCGTACCCCGAGCCCGCCTCGCAGCGCCCGCCGCACCCCGTCCCGCCACCGGTGCAGAGCGCCCCGCACCCACCGAGGCGACTTCCGGAGACCGTCATGCGCCACATCACCACCAACGACACCCCGCCCCCGACGATCCGGGGCATCGCCGACCACAGCTGGCAGGAACGGGGCTTGTGCCACGGCCTGCCGGTCAAGGAGATCGACGAGCTGTTCTTCCATGCGGGTCGCGACCGCGCGGCCATCGACGCGGCCAAGGCGATCTGCGGCAACTGCCCGGTGAAGAAGGCGTGCTTCGACTACGCCCTCGATAACGAGATCCGCCAGGGCATCTGGGGTGGGTTCACCGAGGACGAGCGGCGCCCCTGGCACGCCCGGGTCAACAAGCGCCTGGACTACAGCCGCGTCAAGGCCGCGTTCGAAGGCCGTGACGTCCACCTCAGTAACGCCGAGCGCGACGCCGTCACCCGCCACGCCTACGTACGCGGCTGGAGCCCCGAGCGCCTCGCCTACGCACTGCGGCTCGACCTCGACTGGGCGCGCGACCTGATGCGCAATGCCGCACACGCCGTCGCCGACCGCGACCGCTATTGGGGGCAAGTCGACCCGGCCGAGGCAGCCGACGACGAGTACGTCGAGGACGAAGCCGCTGAGGACGCCGCCTCACCGGTGCAGGTGCCCCGCCAGGCGCAGACCCACGCCCTGATCGCCGCTCTCCGAAAGGCCGCATGACTCACCCCATCGCCATGCCTTCCCTCCTCTCCGGCATCGAGCCTGTCCACCTCGTCGCAGCCGTCGGCGTGCTCGCCCTGGTGCTCGGGGTATGGTCGATCCGGCGTAACCGGACCCGGGCGAGCGGCCCGCGCGTCGGCACCCCCGCGGTGTGGGTCGCGGCCCTCGCCGCCCTCAACTGCACCGCCTACAGCGCCGACACCAGCTGGCGGTTCGCCGCCGATTACCTCGACATGGCCGGCGCCGTGGAACGGGCCATGATGTTCAGTGCGGCCGAGCTGGCGCTGTTCGCGACGGCGCTGATGGCCCGGCAGAACCTGAAGACCCAAGGAGCACCCGGCCTGCCGGGTGGCCTGGTCTGGGTGATTACCGGGGTGCAGGTCATCCCGGCGTACGCCGAGTCAGGCACGGTGGGCGGCACCGTGCGGGCCTTCGTCGGCCCGGTCATGGCGGCCGTGCTCTGGCACCTGGCCATGGGCATCGAGCTGCGACTTCACAAGCCGGACGCCGCCTCCCAAGGGCTCCTGGCCACGCTCGGACGTGAAGTGCGGGAGCGTCTCCTCTCGCGCCTCGGCGTCGCCACCCGCAACCGTGATGCCGCACAGATCACCAAGGACCGCGCGACCCGGCGGGCCGTGGCCCTGGCCTCCCGGCTGGCCGGGATACCAGAGAAGGAGCGTGAGAACGGCCGCGGCTGCCGGATCACGCGGCGGCTCCAGTCGGCTCTCGCACGATCCGGTGTCGGCAGCGACCCGCAGCAGCGTCGCGCGCTTCTGGAGCAGCTGGCCGCCCGTCGGCACGCCACGGCGCTCGCCACCGTGGTCCTGCCGTCGCCCTGGGTTCATCCCGCGCGGGACCAGGACGCCGATCGGGGGGACCGGTCCCCTCTCCCTACGTCGATCGCGACTCCGTCGGCAAACGGGACACAGGCGAGTGCATGGGTGAGCGCGGTCCCCGGCGACGCTCCCCGAAGCACCGCGTCGATCGGGGACCGTACAAAGGGGGACCGTCCGGAGCCGGGGACGGGACGTGAGCCCGACGGGGACCGTCCCCACCCGGACTCCGTCGGCAACGGGGACCGAGCCGCCGAGTCCGGCTCAAGCCTGCTGCGCGAGGGCCAGGAGGCGGCAGTTGGGGACCAAGACACCGTGCCTGCCGGGACCGAAGAGCCCGACGACGGCGCGAGCGGCAGCGCTGAAAATGTGCACGACACCGCTGCTCAGGAGGGCACAGGCCCGTCCCCGGCGGCCATCACCATCGGGGACGAGGGCCGGCAGCACCCGTACGCCGAAACGGGGACCGAACCCAACGGGGACCGTCCCCACAGCGTCCCCAACGACAACGGGGACCGCCAACACCCCGACACCGAAACGGGGACCGAACCCAACGGGGACCGCCCCCACACCGCCCCCGTACAGCCGAAGGCGAGGGCGTCCCGGAACCGGCCGCGCGGTGGTCAATCCCAACGGTCCCGGCAGCCGAAGCTGAGCGTGGAGGAGATGGTCGAGCGGGTCCGTCCCCATGTGCCCGCGCTGCTGGAGCGGGACGGCAACGAGTCGCTGACTCGGGTTCAGCTGCGGGAGATCCTCCGCTCCCAGCAGATCCGAGGAGGGCGGAACGAGCGTCTGACGCCGGTTCTGCAGCGGCTCCGCGACGAGGCGGGCACCACCACAGCACGGAGTACGGCCCGATGAAGACCTGCCAGCGTTTCGAACACATCCAGGCCGGCTTCGAGCAGGACATCCGCCGCCTTTCCGTCCGGTGGCCCGGCCTCGTCCGGGCCACCACCCCCCATTGAAGGGACCCGCTATTCCTGCCCGTCACCACCCGCGTATGCACCCACCGTCCACCGCCGAGGCCGCCGCCTGGGCGGAGGTGCTCGTAGGCCACCAGCTCCTGTACGCAGCCGTGCTGACCCCGGGCGGCCAGTGGCTCGTCCAGCACCACGCCGAATCCCTTGTCCACGTCCTCCACGGCCCGAGAGCCATGGTCGATCTGGCCGCCGAAATCCAGCACCGCATCCGCACCACGAGGAACTGCACCCGATGACGAACCCGACGACAACCCCCACTCCCGCGCCAGGTGAGCCGGAAACCAACTCGACCTCGTCGCGAGCAAGTTGGTGCAAGAGCATTGCTCCCGGTGGGAGCAATGCTCTTGCGCCTCCCGCCCCGGGGGTGGCGGGAGCGGATCGGCACCAGGAGGCGCCGATCCGTCAGGATGCGACCGAGGGCGGCTCGCATCCTGAAGAAGGGGAAAGCCACTCCTGCCACACCACCGACTGCACCCACGCCATACCGCCCAAGCCCCACGTCCAGCAGCGTGAGCGCCTGCGCGACGAGAAAAAGCGCATGCACCAGCCGAGCTGCCGCATGAACGACGACGAGTACCAGCTCCTCGTCCGTGCTGCTGCCGCCTGCAACATGAGCGTCGCCAACTACCTCGCCCGCGCCGCGCTCAAAGCCGCCCGCAACCTCGACCTCACCGCCGCAGAGATCGCCGGCGAACGCGACATGCTGAAGGGACTGTTCGCCATGCGAACAGCACTGAACCGGATCGGCAACAACCTCAACCAGGTTGCGGCAGCCCTCAATTCGGACGAGCCCGCGCCGCAGGCCAGGGCAGTCCTCGCTCGTGTCGACCGGGTCTCCTTGGATGTGGACGCACTCGTCCAGCGCTACTTGGACGGCGGGCGTCCGGCTGCATGATCCCCAAAGTCCACGACATGGGCACGGACACCCGCGGCCTGGTGGCCTACCTGTACGGCCCCGGCAAGGCCGAGGAGCACATCGACCCGCACCTCGTTGCGGCGTGGGACCGCCTGGCCCCCGACCCCGGCCGCGACCCCAAGGCGACATACGGCGACCTGCAGCGTCTGCTCGACCAGCCCGTCATGGCCCTGCCCGACAGCGCCAGGCCCGCCGAGCACGTCTGGCACCTGTCCGTACGCGCCGCCCCCGAAGACCCGATCCTCACCGATGAGCAGTGGGCGGACATCGCCCGCCGCATGGTCGCCGCCACCGGCATCGCCCCTGAAGGCGACGATGCCGCCTGCCGATGGGCGGCTGTCCGCCACGCCGACGACCACATCCACATCATCGCCACCGTCGTCCGCCATGACGGCCGCCAAGCCCGCATCCGTCACGATGGCGCCCGCTCCCAGGCGGAAGCCCGGAAGATCGAAGTGGACTACGGGCTACGCCGATTGAACGCCGGCGACGGAACCGCCGCCAAGCGCCCCACCAGCGCCGAACACCACAAGGCGAACCGCCAGGGCAAGGAACGAACGCCACGCGAGGAACTGCGAGAGACGGTGCGCCGCGCCGCCGCCGGCAGCGCCAGCGAGCAGGAGTTCTTCGACCGCCTGGCCGCCGCCGGCCTCCTGGTCAGCCAGCGCGTCGCACCCTCCGGCGATCTGCTCGGCTACAAGGTCGCGCTGCCCGACGACCGCAACGAGGCCCAGGAGCCGATCTACTATTCGGGCTCCACCCTCGCACCCGACCTCTCCCTACCGCGCATCCGCGAGCGGTGGGCCGGCAGCGGCTCCGAACCCGACCCTGAACCCGCCGCGGACCGCTCCTCCGGCTCGGCGCGCGTCAACCCGTCGACCGCGCGGCGCCAGGCGACGACGGCGGTCTGGCAGGCCGTACTCGTCGTCGACCAGAGCGACGACGGGCAGATCGCCGCGCAGATCGCCGCGGCCGGCGAGGTCCTCGACGCGCTCGCCAAGACCTCGGCCGCGCACACCCGGCGCGAACTGCGAGATGCTGCCTGGGCGTTCGAGCGGGCCTCCCGCTCCCACATCCGGACCGAACGGGGCCACGACCGTGGTCTGCGGCAGGCTGCCCGTGACCTCGTCTACGGCGGGCCGGCGCTCGGCCGTGGGGAGGACGGCGCCACCACCGCCACGTTGATCGACATGGTGTTCTTCCTGGTTACAGCCGCCGCCCACTGGCATGGGAAGAAGGAGCACGCCCAGCAGGCCGCTGCTGCCCGCCAGGCCGCCGAGCACCTACGCGCCGCTTACCAGGCCGCCGCGCCGATGTACCTGTCCGTCATGCACCAGCGGGGCCGGCGTCTGCCCCAGCCCCTGCAGCGCAAGCAGGCCGCCTACCTGCGCCAGGCCGTGCCCGAGCTGGCCGAGCAGGTCCTCACCGAGCAGGGCTGGTACGCCCTTGCCGCCACGCTCGCCGATGTCGAGCACGCTGGGCACCACCCGGCCGCGCTCCTGTCCGAGGCCGCCGAGCGACGGGAGTTGGACACCGCCGACTCGATTAGCGACGTGCTCGTGTGGCGGCTGCGGCGCATGGCCGATCTGCCCGCCGACCCTTCCGCCATGCCCGAGCATACGGCCACCGCACCCACCGCAACCCCCGGTGCTGCGCAGCGCCCGACGCACCGCACCGACCGTCCCGCCAAGTCCCTCTGAATTCAACATTCTTAGAGTTGCAGCAGGTCAGGGGCTTGCGGCACTCTCCTCGTGCAGGCGAGACGATAGAGATGGAGACGGCATGTTCCGACGCAACCGTGCGGACCGAGAGTTCCGTGAAGCCCAGCGTGCCGGCCAGGCGGTGCTGGCGATGCACACCGAGCTGCCGCTGCCTGACGCACCCCTCCCGGTCCCTGCCTCGGCTGCGCCGGCGGCCGAGGTGATGCCCGACTTCCTGCCGCCGGACTTTCGGGCGCCGTCCCGCCAGGACGTCTCGGGGTTCATGATGCGCTGGGACCTGCCGCTCGTC
The DNA here is from genome assembly GCF_036237295.1 of Streptomyces sp. NBC_01352. Lineage (NCBI taxonomy): Bacteria > Bacillati > Actinomycetota > Actinomycetes > Kitasatosporales > Streptomycetaceae > Streptomyces > Streptomyces sp. NBC_01352. The sequence continues at coordinate 9,929,438 of NZ_CP108354.1, read as the reverse complement.
ATCGACGGCGAGGTCCACGCGTGCCACTGCGGTGCGTACCGGAACTGGATCGTCTTCAACATGCGCGATGACTCGGTGTGGCTGCGCTGCCCGGCTGGCCACGAGACGGAGGAGACCCGACTGGACACCGCCTGGTACAACCGCAACTCCGGTCCGGTCGACCACTTCCACCCCACCCTCGAAGACGGACTGCACCACCTCGGCCACTGAAGCCACGAAACCCCTTCCCTCACCCCTGCGTTCGTCGGCGCCCGGAGGGCCGACCCGGTCAGACCATCCCTCTCGCATCACCAAGGGGTTTCCCCATGCGCCGTTCCACTACGACCGCCCTCAGCCTCGGCACCGCCTTCACCGTCCTTGCCCTGACCGGCTGCTCCAGCCACACCGAGCCCTCCGACGCCTCGGCCGCATCTTCCGCACCCGCGCACCGGGGCGGCAGCTCGGCATCCGCGCCGCTGTCCTCGATCCAGCTGAACCAGCGGCTGCTGAACGAGAGCGACCTGGGCGAGGGCTACACCCGCAAGCCCGAGCCCGCTCGCGGCAACGACGACGTCACCGTCATCGGCTGCCCGGCGCTGGAGAAGCTCGGCAGCGACGCGGCCACCGGCTCCGGCCTCGACTTCAGCCGCAAGGCGAAGGCGTCCTTCACTTATTCCGGCAGCAGCAGCTCCGAGGTCAGCGAGGAGCTGTACAGCGACAGCGCCGCGAAGCTGTCCAAGGGCATCAGGAAGATCTTCGACGCGATGCTCTCCTGCCCCTCCTACCAGGTGACGTCGGGCAGCACCGTCGTCGCCATGGGCACCGAGAAGACGTCCGCGCCAGACCTCGGCGACGAGCAGTGGAGCCAGCTGCTCACCTACTCCGCCAGCGGGCAGCGCAGCGTCGTCAAGCAGACGGCGATCCGCACCGGCAACATCCTGGTCATCGTCTCCGGCTCGCCGGGCCTCGTGGACGCCCACCTGGACAAGGCGCTCGCCAAGGCGCGCACCGCACACTGACCCGCTCCTCCACCTGCCCCGGTGTCCGGGCTTGTCCTCCCGACAGCCCCGGGCACCGGGGTGTCGTCGTATCGGGCGATCAGCCGTCGAGGCGGAGTTCGCCTGGCTCGTAGCGGAGTTGGAAGGTCTGCGCGTGCTCCCCGTCCATCCAGTACAGGGTCATGGTCGACAGCATGCTGCGCTTGATATAGCGGGTGCGCGAGGGCATTCCTTCATCCTGCTCGACGATCCAGGCTTCCACCCGCTCCGGCAGGCCGAACCTCAACGCGTATGCCTCTGGGTGCTCCGCGGAGCGCAGTTCCCAAACCGGATGTGACGCTGCCTGATTAATGCGGCGCAGGCGCACCGAATGTGTGGGGTGCGCTCTCGCAAAGTCCACGAAGCCGTACAGATCATCCGAGGCCAGTCCCAGGACGAACGGCGCGGCAGGAAAGGCCAGGACAAGGCCCAGTTGCGAACGGCTGTGCAGGGCCTGCGCCAGGTAATCGAGCGGGCCGCGAATCGCATCGGGTAGGTCCACATCGCCCGCGTCCATGTCCAACAGCGGGCCACGAAGGTACGTCCGTATCTCGTGTACCTTCGGCCGCTCGGCCGCGGGGGTCACTTCGAGGACTGCGTGAATGGTGTCGGCCGTGGTCTTGACGAGATTCCGCAGGACGGCGAAGTCCGGTGCGGAGAGGTCGATCAGGGATATCTGGTGGGCCAGCGCGTAATCCTGCGCCTCCGGGCTGAAGCCGGACGTGGAGAAGATCGCGTAGTTGTAGCGGTATCGCGTCCGCGGCCGGCCGGTCCCCGGAGCAGTGAGCGTGGTGGTCTCGCCCTCGTTCACGTCGTGGATCACGCCGTGGCCGTTGCGGACGGTGGGCAGGCCAACGGGGGCTGTGGTCAGGTACTTTGCCTCCACGAACAGGCGGACAGGCAGTGAGAACGGCGGGACGTACCGGAACTGTCCGAGCGCGTCGACCTGGTGCCATGCCCCGCGTCCACGGACCAGCAGACCGTTCTTGTCCTTCTTCAGCACCCTCCACGGCTCTTTGTCCTTGTCGTCGTCGGCCGTGAGGACTTCGAAGCCACTGGACCGCAACAACCAGGCAAGCACCTCCTCCAGGAGGTAGCCGCGCAAGGGTCCTTTGCCGATCACATTGCCTGCCACGACGGGAATCCTATGCACTGCCTTGATCTTGGTTCCAGGGTCCCCTCATGCGCGCGGGTACGGGGATACGGCGAAGGCCCGGCGGTTCGCCTCCCGTGAAGAGAGTGGAACCGCCGGGCCTGGAAAAGGGGCATCACCCCGCCGATCCCCCGCCTCGGTCACCTGCTCTGAGCAGCCCGTCAACCGCGGCGTACGACGGTGAGACGGTCCTTTGCGCCTTCAGGGAGCGTGCGGCGCGGTACCGGGCCGGGTGCGGCGAGCGAGAAGGCGAAGGCCGCGACCAGCTCGTGCGGGGCGCTCGCGCTGAAGCTCGCACACCACAGATACGGCGCCCCCAGCACGGGCTCCGCCCACGCCTGCCAGCCCAACAGGTCATCGCGGGGGTCAGCGTCGTGGATGAGCGGCGGCAGCATCTCCAGCGAGACGTTCGTGGAGAAGCCCGGATCGGTGGCGGTCGTACGCGGGCGGTCCATGTCGCGCAGCCAGCCCCGGGTGCCGAGTGCGGTGAGGACCGACTCGGCGTTCTCGAGCCCGGCGTCGGGGGTCTCGCTGGCGTCGAGCGCGAGCAGGAAATCGGTGAGCGCCTCGTGCGGTACGCCGGCGGTGAAGTACGCGTTCCACTCGGTCAGGGCGGAGGCGCAGTGCGGGCGTGCCGATAGCTGCCAGGCCACCGGGAGGCCGCCCAGCTCGAACGGGTAGGCAGCGAGGATCCACTCGGCGCCGCGCAGTCCGTCGGGGCTCGTATAGAGCAGGGTGTTGCGGGAGGTCGGCCACATGCGCCAGCCGAGGTCGGTCAGGGTGTCGCCAATCCGCTCGGCGAGGACGCCGTCGTCACCGGCCAGGTGGCGCGGGGCGACCCAGTACATCGGGTCCGGCGAGGTGGGGCGGAAGGGATCGATGGGGTGGTGCGGGTGCAGGGGCGCCTCCGTCAGTTCGGGGTGAATCACTGACCGTCGTTCGGCCTGGCCGCGCCGCGTCGGCGGCGCGCGGGTGCCTCGACCGAACCCTGCCAGGTCAGAGCGATGGCCACGGCGGACGGCAGGGGGCCGAACTGCTCGGCCTCCGGGGACTCGGCGATGTAGACCATCGGCCAGCCCTGCTCGTCCAGCACCTTCTCCACACCGCCAAGGCGGTGGGCCATGGGGAAGAAGGGGTTGACGGCGAGACGGACGGACGCGTCACGGTCGCAGGCGGACAGCAGGTCGAGCAGATCTCCGACGGTCATCTCGGGCGAGTGCGGGTCCAAGGCGTTCTCCAAGCAGTAGCGGACGGGGCCGCGAGAGCAGGGGCAGGGTGTGCTGCACGTACGAGGGGAAGCGGACGCGCCGGTCACAGGGGCCGGGAGGTTGACAGGATCCGGGCCACGACAGCAGCGACGATCTCCGCCGGGGTCTCCGTACCGAAGGCCATCCGGTAGCCGGGAACGTTCGCGGTGCCGGTGACCGCGATCACCCAGCCCTCGCCCGTCACCCAGTCCTCGTCCGCGCCGCCGGGCCGGCCGTTCGGGAAGTAGCCGAGGTAGAACCGGCCGTCGCGCGAGCTGACGTGCACGTCGGCGCGGTCGTCGACGATGTGGGTGAAATCGGCCTCCGAGAACTGGTCGACCACCTCCATCGCCTGACCGGCACCGAGCTTCCAGGAGCGGAGCCGCAGGGCCGCGACCGGGGCGGCGAATCCAGGTTGCGTCGCATCCAATGCCACAGCATCACCTCTCTGAACTGGCGTTTTAGGAAAGGTCGTTTAGGTTGACATGGTGTCGCGGCGATCACCAGTCCCTGCCGGCTCTTTCCTGTCTGCCACAGGCGAACTGTCCTTGAACGGCAAAGCCCGGCGCCCGCTGCACACTGACCGACATGGTGCTTTGGCCCAGTCGGCGTCAGGAGCGGCGGAGCTCACTCTTGTCGAGGACGAGGAGATCCAGCCCGGCGTCGGAGCAAAGCTTGGCTGTCTGCTCGCGAATCGTCTGGGGGACGGTGTCGACCGCAGCAAGTAGGTGGATGTCGACGCCCAAGCTGGTGCTCAAGGCGATGTCGTGGGTGAGCTGTTCGTTCGTGAACTGGGACGCGGACATCTTGACCTCGCCGGACAGCACGCGCCCACCGTAGAGGCCGAAGACATCGGCTTCGCCGCGCGTCTGGTCGGTGAACCACACGTCGATGCCGGGCAGGAAGTAGGAGTTCGGCTCCTTCTTCGTCAGCGCGGCGATCACGAGCAGGTGGGGAAGAAGGCCCTGGTCGCTGGCACGGTCTACGAAGCTGTCGAGCCGGTAGAAGACGGACAGGCCGTCCGCGGTGGTCTCGTACCGGGATGGCGAGGAGCAGCCCGGGCACACTGGTCGGCGCTGCGTCTGCTCGAACGGATGGAAGGTGCGGACCCCGCACTGAGCGCAATTGGTCTCCACCCCGCGTTCGGCCCAGCCGAGTTCGCACAGGCGTTCAGCCGCTTCGGAGGCCCGCTGCGGCGGCAGCTCCAGCTTCGTGGTGGGGCGGTAGCGGCGCTCGGCGCGGCCGCCCAGGTGGAGGCCAGCTCGACCAGCTGTGCGGCGTCGTCCGTCCCTTCGGCCTTGATCTTCCGCAGTTCCCTGAGGAGTTCCTTGGACCGGGGCGTCGTGAGGGCGATGACGGCTTCGTAGACGCCCGGATCGAGGAGCGCGGCGATGTCGGCCTGAGCCTGCAACGCGACCCTGAGCTTGCCCTTGTCCGACAGAGCGTGGCGGGCGCTCGCCTGCTCCAGCACGGTCTCGGTCGCCTGGGCGAGAGTGGGCACGGTGAGCCCAAAGATGTAGTCGTTCTGTGCACGAGTGCGCAGCTGGATGCTGTCCCCGCGCCATTGCGCGTTCGCCTCGACGAGCGAGGCGACGCAGTCGCGTCGGGGCAGGCCGTCGAGCGGGCTGCCCCACAGCCGGACCAGCGCCCAGCTGCCCTGGGTGTGAAAGTGGACGGGCGAGGTGAACCGGAGTGTGCTCGTGTCCCCAGCGAACACGTGCAGGTCGAACGAGGTCGACAACCCGTACTCACGGTCCCGCAGGAGCCACGAGCGCGGATCAAGGCCAGTTCGGTAGGTGAAGGGGGGCTGCCGCAGCCCCGGGGTGGGGAATTTCTCGCTGATCTTCACCTCCGCATCCGTGCGCTGCAGCTCCAGGATCTCGGCGATCTCGTGCAGGTGCTCCTGGGGGACGTTTCTGCTGAGCAGCATCAAGTCGGGGGGAGAACTCCGCGGGTCGGGCGAGCATGCCGACGAGCTGCTGGGCAAGGCCCAGCCAGTGCTGAACCTCTCCGGTGGGCAGGAGCAGCATGGGCATCCCAGCGTGGCTGACCGGCCGTAGCGCGCGGGAATTCCAGAAGGCGATGCAGTCCTCGATGTCGTCGGGATCGGTGACCCACACCGCCGCGGGCAGTGACCCGATGGCGTTGCTGCGGTACTCGCCGAACTGCGCGATCGTGCTCTGCAGGTGGGTGGCTCCGTATCTGGTTCCGGCCGTACTCGTCGGGCAGGCCCGGGCGGACGGCGAGTGCGGTGGGCCGCAGTTCTTCGGCCTGGTCCTCGCTGAGGAAGCCGGCGGCGGCCACTTGCCACAGCGGGGCGCCGTCCACGGCGACGACCGGCAGGGTGGACGGCTGCACGGGAGGGTTGACGTGCAGTGGGTGGCAGTTGAACCTCGCGGCGCCGACATGGTCGATCTTGGCGATCCGGACGTAGGGCAGGCCGAGGGCGTCAGCCGCGCGCTGGGCGAGGGCGTCGTCGACGTCGACGTTGACTGCGGCTTCGACCTTCGCCGCGGCTACGGTCTCGCGCAGTTCGTCGGGGATCTCGCCGTCGTCCGGCACGGGGAGGATGGGTTCGGTCATCCCGCCCCACCGGGTGCTCGCTTCCTGTACGGCCCGGCGGAAGCCGGTGCGGCTGCCCGTGCGGATGAAATAGGCGGCACGCGCCGGTAGTACGGCGACCTGCATCATCGACTGGCCGAGATAGTCCCTACGATCCATGCGGGCCATCCTCGCAGCACCAGGAAGGCGCTCACGCTGTTTCAGCCCACTCGAACCATCACAGAAATCTCAGACAGAAGACCACATCCTTGACGCGAAGGCCGTGACCGCCTCGGTGAACGCGTGTCACACTCGGGGCTTTTTCGTCTATTTGACGATTAGGTATCGGAGCTGCGAAGCTCAAGCTCATGCGCGCGTTCATCTCGCACAACCACCGCGACAAGCCCGCAGTAAAGCCGCTCGCCGCCCGACTGCGGCTGCTTGGTGTCGACGTATGGTTTGACTCCTGGGAGATCCGCCCCGGAGACACCATCCCTGGCAAGGTCAACCAGGCTCTGAGCGTGGTCGACACCGTGATGGTCTTCTGGTCCGAGAACGCCTCGAAGTCTCGATGGGTGAACACGGAGTGGGAGACAGCCCTGACACGCAGCCTGGACGATGACTCGGTCCGGGTCATTCCGGTACGCCTCGACGAGACCCCACTGCCAGCTCTTCTGCGGCGGATCATGTGGGTCTCCATGACGGACGACGATGTAGATCGCGCCGCGCGGGAGCTCGTAGGTATCGAATCCCAGGCCGACCTAGTCAAGACCATGCAGCAGACCGTCGAGGAATCGGGCCTCGACTACCAGTACTTCCACGGATACGGCGTAGCCGTGGGCTGCCTCAAGTGTGGGGCACCAAGCTCAAAACTGGAGGGGTGGAGCGAGGTGGACCACTCTCGTGATGACTTGTACGCGGGGGTGCGGTGCACACAGTGCGGCTGGAACGAGGGTGGCGAGATCTTCTGGTGACGCCGAGCCGCGAGCCCATGCTCACGCAGGGTGGACCCCTCTCTCATTCCTGGGACCGTGCGACCGTCGCATTCCGCCAGGACGCGCCGAGTTCCGCGAGATGCCCACGAAGTACGCCGCGCTGCTCCTCCAGGTCCTGGGAGGCCGGCGACAGGAGATAGATGTTGTCGCGGTACAGGCGGAACCCGATGCGCTCCCACCCTCGGGCGATCTTGACGTTCACGCGGTCCCACTCGGATCGGTCCGCCAGACGCTGACTGCTGAGGTCGGTGATACCGGGTGAGCAGGCTATGGCCCGGCAGCCGGGCATGAGCCGGTGGATCGCCTCGATGCCGAGTACGGGTTAGCGCCGTCCAGCCCAGAGCGCGTCGCGCGGCGGGCACATTTCCGACCTCCTCATCCTCAGGCTGTCCTTGGCGCCGACGGTACGGACCTTGTCCGCGCTCATCTCCAGGTGGCCGCAGAGGTACAGGAGCATGTCGGGGTTCCCGTTGCGCATCTCCAGGAGGTACACCGGGTTCTTCGAGACCAGCACCGCCTTGGCGAGCCGCTCCACGGCAACACCGCCATGGAGAGCGAACTCGTCGTACTCGCCGCGCCCATGGTCGTCCATGGCTCTGTCCATCAAGCGGCTCCGCACGTTGGGGCTGCTTCCACCTGAACCGGATCTGGGCGATGGATCAGGTGACGCTGGATTCGCAGTGGCGCGGGCACGGCCTGACGGCAAGCAGCAAGAGGACCTCCTAGCGGGGTGTGCCCAGGAAGACCCGGTGCGTTTCGGGGCACGCGTGTAACCCCGGCTCACTGAGCCGGGGTTACACGGCGCCTAGCTTTCCTGTGTCCCGTTGTCCGAGTCGGGCAGCTCGTCGTAGGCGGCGAGTCCCGCCAATTCCACGAGTGACGCCAAGTTGGTGCCTGCTGCCTGGATTTCCTCCGCGCTGTTCAGCTGGAGCTGGCACCACGGACAACTCATATTCACGGCTGTGAAGGCCGTCTTCGGTGAGGCCGGATCGGGCTCAGCCTTCACGATCGCCTGACGCTCACAGGCGGGACAACCATGGGTGCCGGTCACGGTCACGACGACTTGGTCAATGTCAGGGTTTGCATCCTGGAAGAAGACGCTGAAGCCGGACTGCTCAGGCACTCGGAGCTTGTACGGCAGGGGCAGTCCCTTGAGGCGATCATCGAGACCATGTCGAGCTTGCCTGATGCGGAGCTGGACGTCCCGCTCGATGTCGCCCCGCCGCTTGTCCACGGCTACGTTCATCGCGCTCGTCCAGCGAGCCCAGAAATTCTCCTCAGGAAGGTCGATGTCTTTGAGCATGGCCGCGATGTTCTTGGCGAGCGCTGGGAGCAGGGTCTTCGCCTGAGCGGCCTTCTTGGCTCCTTCAAGGAAACTCTCGAAGGAAAGGGCAGGGACGGTACCCGTCCCTGCACTACAGGCTCGATCGATTTAAGAGACCCGGTCGTTTCGCTGACGCCTCACCCTGACTCACAGTCGTGGAAACGGCCGCTTTACCTCGCTGAGGGGGTCGGCGAAGGCGTCGAACTCGCTGATCCTCTTCATGGCAAGCGGAGGCCAGGAGTATGTCTCCCGTACGGGCCACAGCGGCTGAACGTAGGGAGAGAAGTCTCCGTGCCCGATTTCGTATCGCAGCCCCTTGGGACCGGCGGCCAAGAGTTGGAGCACCGCGTAGCCGATCCGGATGGTCACCACGGTGGCCCACCGTTCGAACTCCTGCCCGTCGTCTGTGTGGTCTCGGTTCCTGCTCGGCATGGAGCGGTGCTCGATGGGGCTCGGGCCGTTGAGGTACTGGGGCTGCATCATGTAAGCGCAGAAAACCTTCATCTCGTCGGCAGGTGCCCGATCCCGGTACAGATCCGTGAAGAGTTCGGCGGGCACGAGGGGCGGCTCCTGGGCGTGAAAGACCTGGCACATCAGAGCGGTCTTGACGGTCCAGGTCGCCAATACCTGTTGCGCCTCGGGCGACAGCTCCGTGATCTCGCCCCTGATCATGGGGAGCAGGTACGGTTGGACTCGTCCTTCGAGCGCACTCATCCAGCCGCTGTTGCAGGGCTCGCACACGGCCTTGACCTGCGTCGTCAGCAAGCGGCCAGAGTGACGTCGCGGACCGGCGTGACCCGAGTGGGAGACCATGATCGCGCGCTCAGAGGGCGGGACCTCAGGGAATCCCTGGGCCAGCCAGCGGGGATAGACATGCTCGTTGGTAACGGGCGTACCGCCGCAGAACACACAGGAACGGGCCATGTGGCGACGATATCCACTGTGCGACGCCTCCGTTGTGGGTAACGATGGCAGCATGTTTATCGACGCACGCTACGGTGAGCCGTGCGGCAACTGATAGCACGATGCCACCGAGGAGCACATGAACGAGCCCGTTGGGTCGGACGCTGCCGCTCGGTCCGAAGGTGAGCCAGTATCTGGACCGGGGGCCGCTTCCCAGGATGCGGCCGTCGGGGTCACGACCGCCGCGGCCGGTGAAGCTGAGCGAGGATCGAGTACCTACGCGACCGGCGGTGGCGGCGTTTCGTTCGCGCACCGCGTCGCGGCTGTCTATCTCGCTGGCATGTTGACTGGCGAACGACGGGCGGAGGTCTCTGAGCTACCGGTCCGGACGGTGTCGTTCCAGACCGGTCCGGCGCACCCGGTGGATGATCTTCTGATCGAATGCGGCGATGAGGCAGCCGAGGTCATCCTTGCCGTGGCATGTCGAGCAACGCCGAACTTCGTCCAGAGCCATGGCGACACGGTGAAGCTCGTCGGGTCGCTGCTCGCTGAGGTCGAGAAGTTCGACACCGACACTCACCAGGTCGCCGTCGCGACCGCCGGTCGGTCCGATCAGTGGGACCAGCTTGCAACGCTCTGCGGCATCGCGCGTGCTCATGCCGACCCAGAGTCGTTCCAAGCGTCCATGGACGTCGATGGCCGCTGGTCGAGGCCGGTGCGTAAGCGCCAGGAGCATTTCCTGGAGATGGTTGAGAAGGCCGTCGGAGACGACACAGAGTTGGAAGAGGTCCGGCGGCTGACGTGGCGGCTGCTTGGCCGGCTTCACATCCTCGGTTTCGCGGTTCAGAGCCCGGGCGAAGGTGACCGCGCGGCGGTCGCGACATCGCTGGACGGCGTGGCCTCGGCTGCCGCCGACGGGGTGGCGGTCCGGGACCGGCTCGAGATCGAGGCGACCCGCTACGACGCGACCGGCGCCGTGGTGGACCTCAAGGTGCTCCGCCGGGACATGCAGGTGGTCTTGGACTCGGCTGCGACTCGAAGCCGGCACGCATGGTCGGTGCTTGCTGAGCAACGCAAGTTGGCCGTTGCCGGTGTGCGGGCCACTATCGGTGATGAGTCATCCGGCGGGCCGGTCGAGATCTCGTTCGCCGACCGCCGCGAACAACTCGCTGAAGCCCTGCGCGAGGCCGGTACCTGTGCTTCGGCTCTGCTGGTATCCGGCGAGTCGGGCATCGGTAAGAGCGCATTGACGCTGTCGGCCGTTGCCGAGTTGGAAGCCGCAGACCCCGCAGGGTTCCAAGGGGTGGTGGTCAACTTCCGTAGCCTGCCACAGTCGAGCCTGGAGTTGCGTGCTGCGCTCGGGATGTCGATGGAGGACGTGCTCGCGGAATTGTCGGCACCTGCTCGGGTCTTGGTCATCGACGCGGCTGATGCTGCTCTAGAGCGGTCTGCCAGCCTGTTGAGTGACCTGGTGCTGGCAGCGGCTGCGGCGGGCGTTGGGCTCGTGGCGGTGACATCCGACATGGCATCGGATTTCGTGCGGGAGCAGGTAGAGCTGGGGTTCACGAAGCCCATTTCATCTTTCGCGATGAGACCACTGGGCGACGAGGACATCTCGATCGTCTCAGACCACTTTCCGCTCCTACGCGCGGTCCTGCGAGACCTGCCCGCGAACTCGCTGCTGCGCAGGCCCGTTGTGCTGGACCTTTTGGCTCGGACAGGGTCGGAGCCAGACAGCTCACTGGGTGAGTGGGAGTGCCTTGAGCTGGTGTGGAGCAGGCTTGTTCGGGGAGATGGGCGCCCCGGTGTCGGTTCGGCGGAGGCACGCGAACGGACATTGCTCGCGGTGGCTGCGACGACGATGAAACTGCCCGAGGGCCGTCGACCTGACGCAGGCGTCGATGCTGCAGCGGTCGACATGCTGCGTCGGGATCATCTGCTCGCGCCAGCGAGCCCCTACCGGGGCCAGCCGGAATTTGCACACGACGAAGTCCGACGGTACGCGACCGCCATCCTTCTCGTCCGTGGCCAGAGCGCGACCGAGTTGCTGCAGGCAGCTGGGGCACCCCGGTGGGCGCTGTCGGCTACCACTCTTGCGTGCAAGGGGCTACTGAAAGCACCCGACGCTCGGCCCGTTCTGAAGTTTGCCAAACTGCACTCGCAACTGCGGACTTTCGCGGCAGCACACGGACCCCGGTGGACTGACGTCCCGGTGGAGGCGGTTCTGGACACGCCGTTCGCGTATCAATGTCTGAAGTCAGCGTGCACGGATCAGTCGATCGACCTGGCGCTCGGCGACGTGGTTCGAGTCGTTCAGCAAAGGCACAAGGCTAACGGGCTGGTCGACCGTCTGATCACAAACCCCGTTGTGCGGATTCTCCTCGATGACGAAAAGCCGTGGGACGTCTCGAAGGAGTCGTTCGAGCTGCTTGCGGACTGGCTGCAAGCCCTGTCCCTGGCGGACGTTCCGGCTGGTAACGAACTGCGAATCCGGCTGCGGGACCGTCTCCTTGCCTACTGGAACTCGCTCCCTCTACGCGAAACCAGTGGGGACGAACTGTCCGGGGCGAAGTCACAGCATCGCCGACGCCGACGCCGACGTGCGCTGGATCACCACCTGACCAAGGAAGAGTTCGTCGAAGCGTTGGCGCTGCTCGGACCGGACATCGACGATGCCATCGAAGCATGCCTTCGGGCCATCGCCGGCGACGCACCAGCGTTCCTGGCTCCGGCTGTGGACTCGCCGTTGAGCGCCCGAGCCTTGGCCCAGAAGGACCCGGAACTATTGGCAGCGTTGATAGAGGCCTACTACATCGACGACGAGGCAAGCTGGCACCGAGATGAGGGTGTCCGGAGGCATCAGGGCCGGTGGAGCGGTATCGGACCACCGTTCTTCCAGTACTACTTCGGCGGGTTCTGGCAGCTGTTTCAGACAGCGTCGTTGTCGACCTCTGTGCGGGTGTTGAACAACATCCTGAACAGCGGTGCGCGGGCACGCGTAGCAACGCTGTCGCGACGCAGTTCGCCTGACGCCTTCGCTGGGCCCGCCGACGCTCGGAACGAAGACGCTGATGGCGAGACACAGAACGGAGAGGGTGAAAACCGCGGTGCGATTCTGAACCTTGACGGCACTGCCCGCCTGTACGTCGGCGACAGCCATGTGTGGAGCTGGTACCGGGGCACGTCGGTCGGTCCGTACTCGGCGATGAGTGCGCTCCAGGCAATGGAACGCCTTGCCGACATGTGGTTGAGCCAGAGTGTGTCACCGAGAAGGGTCGTCGAAGTTCTCCTGAATGGCTGCGAGAACCTCGCAACCCCGGGGATGCTGTTCGGTCTGCTCGTGCGCCATATGGAGAACGTCGACACCGACCTAGACCCGTTCCTTACCGAACCGGTCGTATGGAAGTTGGAGTTCGGTCGTACGACGAGGGAGTACTCAGGGCTGCGTGCAGCAACCGAAGGGCTCGCTAACCTCGAACGCCGCCAGTGGACACCGCGTGAGGTAGCCATGCGGTTGATGATGCGCGGTGGGCAGGAGCGTGCCGAGGCTTTGAAGAAGGTCGCCGACAAGCTTGTCGAGAACGGCGACCGTCTCGGCATTAGCCAGGAGGCAACGAAGAACTGGGCCGCCAGCCTGGACTGGGACCGGTACCGAATCAAGCAGCACGGCGATGAGATGTACATCGAGGTCGAACCGCCGCCTGAGCTGCGAGCCACACAAGATGCGCACGAGGCTCACCAGGAGGTCGTGCAGACCAGCTTGCGGCTGCAGAATCGGTACTGGGGCTCGGCCAAGCACGATGCCGAGTACGTGCCGCCCTCGTCGGAGGAGATCGCTGCGGACCTGGCGGCAGGCCGCGCCTTGCTCGAGTCCGATGAGAACCTGATGCCGAACCGGCCTGTGGACGCCGTTGCCCACGTCGTCCGAGCAGCCGTCGAACGAGCCGCCGCCGGCGATACAGACGCGCTGGGCAACGAAGCGCAGTTCGCAACTGAGCTCGTCATCGGTATCGCAGCATCTTTCCAGGACGCCGAGGATCAACGTCACGAGGGCCAGTACTTCGACCTTGGTGCCGACCGAGCCGTGGCTCAAACCGTGCCCGCGTTCCTCACACCCGCACTGGCAGCGCCGCTGGAAGCCGCCGGCGGTTCGAGCGAAGATGTTGGCGCAGCCGGTCTTGCGATGGCAGGCAAGGCGTCCTTGGAGACACGGCTGCACCTGGCGCGTGGATGCGATGTCGTCTGGGCGGCTCCATGCCACTTCGACCCTTGCATCCACCGGACTGCGTTGACCTGGTTGCTCGAGACCGCCCGTGGCGCAGAAATCGGTCCGTGGGACCAGGACGGCCAGCGACGGCCGAACGTTCAGATTGCGGGCGACGTTACCGAACGACTCCAAGAACTACCGGGTACATCCCTCGACATCGCGGTTCTCGACGCAGCCATTCGCGGACTCGGTGCAGCCGCGTCGAGAGACCACTGTTGCACCGACGACGCAACCACGCTCCTCGTCGCGTTCCTAGACGTCGAGCGACGCGCCATGGTCGCGCAGGAGAATGAGGGCTGGACCGCGGACGACCGCGGGACGCACACCCTCGTCGCAGCACGGGCCCTGCTCGAAGGCTTTGCGAAGAACAGTGACGCCGGACCGGTGCTCGAGCACCTCGACGCCCTTCGCGCAGATGCGGGACTGATGTCCAATTTCCTCCACGGTCTTGCCGCAGCAGGTGCAGAGAACGAACGGCTGGCCGAAGCTGCCCGAGGTGTCTGGCCACCTCTGCTGCGCCACGCGGTTGGCTACCTGAGTGACGACCCGAGCCCCTACCGCGACCATCACTGGGGCGACTGGGCTGCTGCTGCCCTGCTACCGGACCCTCTTCCGTGGGCGCAAGGCCTGTACAACGAGGTTGTCGGTGGACCCATCGACTGGGTCCGCGCTGAAGACCTCGTGGAGTTGATCGACGATTGGCTGCCGGTCGCTCGTGGGGAGGCCAAGTCCGTCGACGCGCTCATCGGCGTTCTGCGGAAGCTCCCGAAGGAAGCGCAGGCTACCCGAGGCGTGCGCTGGGTCTCCGACCTATGCATTCAAGATGAACGTGTCACGGTCAATCGCTCGTGGTCTTCTAACAGCTGGCTCAAGGAAATCCGCAGAACGGCGGAGGAACTCGGCACGTTGGACGAGTGGCAGATGCTCGTCGACTCCTTGGTCGTCGCCGGAAACGAGGGACTGGCGCCGTACAGCAGGTGATGGCTAAGGGGTCCTGCCCGATTCTTGGTGAGACTTCCGGACTTGTGACCAAGGCTGCTGAATTAAGCGGCGGTACCTCGTCGTCGTAGGTGTGGCGGGGGTGGGGTAGGCCAAGGCGCGTGCGGGTGAGCGGCTGTCGGACCGAATCGCGACGGGGGCGCTGACGCAGGCGTATAATCGACGCCTTCGACGCAAAGGGAACCCCGGCGACCCGGACGGTGCCGCACTGGGCTGGCGTTCACTCCCCGAAACCGGACCTGCATGTCCTTCGACGTGGAACCCCGCCTGATCCAAGGCCCCCTCAGCGACGCCCCCGGCAAGGCGTGGGACGACGTGAACCCCTTCGCCCTCTAACGCCACCGTTGGGACCACCTATCCGCGGTGGTCCCAACGCGTAAGGGATCAGGAACCGCGAGTTCGTTTTCATGGTGCTGGCCGTGCTGCTGAGTCAGTCGGGCTGAACCACGGTTCGACCGTGACCCTCAGCCAAGTCGGTCCGCGCCAGTTCTAAGCCGCGGTCAGCTGTGTACCCAGGTACCGCTTCTAGCGGCCTTCTTGGTTGCGATGCCGCACTTCCCCGTTGACGATCAAGATCGTGTGGTGCGACCACCTGGCGTAGCAGTCGTCTCAGACGGCCTTGATCCAACCTGCTGGGGCATCGTTGCGTCGCCTACGACGCCGGGGTTCCCCGCAGAACTCACAGATGGTCTCGGACTGCTTCTCGGCTTCAGTGAGAACGCCGCTCATCTCCGCGTGCGCAATAACGGAGGCAGCCGTGACATGGATCCGGACCCCGCCGAGCTTCTCCTTCATGTCCTCGATCCGGTAGCCCGGCTCAAGAGTGAGGAGCCGCTCGTGTAGCCGCAGAAGCAGCGGGTGCCAGCCCAGCCCGACCGCGCGGAGTCGATCCGGCAGCTGCCGACGCGGCGGCCCGCTTCTGACATGGAGTTCTTGCATGTCTCCATTAGTGCTTTCCCTCCGAGCTCACCGCTCGCCGTCGGATGGCCGAGCTGCATGAGGAGGCAGACCGCTGCGGGACGACGGGTACCTGGGAGAACGGTGGCCGTACTCCAGGTAAGGCCTTTCCTCAGGATGCCTGTCCACTCGTGTACGCCGCCAAGCAGTATCGAAGGAGAGGGTGCCATCGCTGGCCTGTACAAGGCGCCACGCATGCCAACTGGTCCGGGGCGACAGCAGCCACCGCAGTACAAGTGTGCTCACCGGCATCCCGCCGTCTGGTAGGCAGAGCGCGGAGCAGCCGGGCTGGTCATGCGTCACCCGCCAGGACGGACGACGCGTGCCCGTTGAGCAACGCCTGTGCTTTCAAGGCACATTGAGGGCGCTGGGCGCTCTCCATGCCCGCGGCCAGCGGCGTATAGAGCGGCGTTTCTGACTGGGCTCGGGGAAGCTGGCCAGGAATTCGCGTAGCACCTCAAGGGCCTGATGCTCGACCGTCCGTTCGTGCTCGGGCCGGTACCGGGCGACGCTGCTCGCCCAGCTGGCCGCCAACCGTGGAGTACCCGGCGCGATCCGCACCATCCCCGACACCCCTCAGGACATCGTCACCTTCCTCGCGGGCCTTCCGACAGCCGCCCTGCCAGGAGTGGGGCCGGCGACCGTACGCACCTTGGCCTCCCATGGCCTGACCACCCTCGACACGATCGCGGGCACCCCGCTGGACACACTCCAACGCATCCTGGGTACGGCCGCCGGGCGGCAGCTGCATCAGCGGGCGGCCGGTATCGACCCCACCCGTGTCGCCCGGGCGCCCCGCCTCGCTCCCTTTGCGCGGAGCACCGTTTTTCGGGCGGGACGAACTCAACTCCGACCAGCAGCGCCGCGTCCTGTCCCACCTGGGTCGAACGCCTTGGCATCCAACTCCGTGGTGAACAACAGGTCTGCCGATCCCTGACCTTGACCGTCCGATACGCCGATCACTCGACGACCACACGCAACTGCGCCTTGCCGGAGCCCACCGCGCACAGCCCACAACTGCGCCCTTGCCGCCTACGCGTTGTACGCCACCCTCGGCCTACAGCGAGCCAGGGTCCGAGGCATCACCCTGCGGGCGGATGGTCTGTTCGACGCGAACTCGGCCACCCGACAGCTCGCCTTCGGTACCAGCGACGACAAGACACGCCGGATCGAGGCCGCAGCCGTCAGAGCTCGGGCCCGCTTCGGGCCCAATGCGATGCGACCTACCAGCACAGCCGGACTGACCTGACCCTTTTGGGACTTCGGCAGCACCGGACATAAACCGAGAGCTATCGCGAGATCCTCACCCAGAGCCGCGTCACTGACTTGCCCACTCGTCGGTCTTCCTGTCGATGTCGATCGCTCCGGCCTCGACCAAGGAGTCCAGGAGATCCAGAGTGCGCTCACGCTCCGAGCTTCCTGGTCGAGTACTGGCATAGACGGAGAAAGCGACGTCGGCTACTTCAAAGGCGATCGCGGAGTCGCGTGTGCTGATGTCTCCCACAGTCCGCTTCCCGGCGCCCAGCCAGGTCTCGCACAGGGACAGAGTTGCAGCAACTGGCAACTCCGCACCCGCCTGGTCGAGTGCGTGAAAGACCTCCTGCGGGAAATCTGCGAACGCCAATGTCGGCACCAGAGCCGCCAGGAGCCGCTCGCGCCTGACCAACGATCCGCCTATATGGCGCACGAACCCGATCGCTGCTTTGCGTACAGTCTGATCTTCATCGTCGAGCAGGCGTACGAGCAGCCCCTCATCTGCGCTCTCCTCGACATCTGGGGCATGGGATACCTGAGGCAGATCCTCGACGCGCGCAGCCAGCGCTTCGGCCACTCCACTGCGTGAAGCCGCGTCCCGAAGACTCTGCTCGAACAGAGCCTGCGGGCGCCGTCTCCGTTCAGGCTCCAGCGACCCGATGCCCAGGAAGACGGCCATCGCGGCGAGCGCCCCGCCACGGCGGTGGGCATCAACTGAGTCGGTCTCCAGCATCCGTTGGACGAGGGTAAGTCCCAGATCTGCATCGCTGTGGAGGAGTTGCCAGGCGAGCCGGTCAAGGTACGGGGCGAGGAACTGGGCGTCATCGGCCAGGCCGAGCCAGTTTCGGCTCAGTTCAGAGGCAACGGTCTGATCTGCCAAGTGGACGCGGATCAGGATCACCGGGCACCAGATGCGGACCTGGCCTGCGTCATCAACTGCGAGACTGCGGATGGCCGGCAGGAGTGCCTCCAATCGCTCCGCTCTGTGCTCCCCGGGGCCGAGCAGCTGCGCAATGCAGAAGGCTGCTGCCCCTCGGTCGGAATTCAGACCCGCGTTGACGTGTTCCTCGCCGGGATCGGACACCACCATGGGGCTCGGGTCGACCGCAGTCGTAGCGACGGTGACGAGCCAGGCGAGTACCCGCTCAGGCAAGTGAGCACCTGCAAGCTTGTCCAGCAGGGAGCACAGCTGCCGATTGAAGACTTCGACTTCCCAGCTCGATACAGATGCAACCATGTCGACGACCGCTCCGAGTTCCTCATCGGAATGCAGATCGAGAGCGCTGACAATCCCACGGAGGATGGCGAGGGTGCACCGGTGATCGTGCTGCGGGCCGATACGAGCCATCACGAATCGCGCAAACCGCACCGGCTCAGAACGCGCTGCCGACTCCAAAGTCCCCAGTTGGACAGGGGACTGGTCGTAGTCGTCGATTGCCTCGATCCATTGATCATCGGTAAGCGGTCCCGGTTCAGATTCGGAGTCTCCATCACGGAAGAGATGCACCCAGGCGTCAGAGGTCGTCGGTGCGGTCCCGAACGACTCCGTCAGCCGAGTGAGTCGTTCACGTGCTGATTGGTCAAGCCGGGTATCGATCCGCCGTTCAATGAGGGAGAGCGCCA
The DNA here is from genome assembly GCF_036237295.1 of Streptomyces sp. NBC_01352. Classification (NCBI taxonomy): domain Bacteria; kingdom Bacillati; phylum Actinomycetota; class Actinomycetes; order Kitasatosporales; family Streptomycetaceae; genus Streptomyces; species Streptomyces sp. NBC_01352. The sequence goes on along the minus strand of NZ_CP108354.1, from coordinate 9,911,159 downwards.
CGAGCTGCTCATGGGCCAGTTGCTTATCTCTGTCGGCGGCAGTGGCGCCTGACCCGGAGCTACTGGCCGAGGCGGAGACGGCATCGAGGTCCAGTGACGCATACGGTTCTATGGCGAGAGCCACTGCTCTTTCTCTGACCGAATCTGTCCCCGCGTCCGCGAGATGGGCCAGAACCTCTCCCCACGCCCAGGCAACCGTGGAGTTCAGCGGAAGACCACGCACATCATCTCGTGAAGCCCAGGCCAGAGCAGCCGGGTACAGCTCCGGCGCGCACTGGCTGAAGGCCGAGGCCGCGAGCTGATGAGCCAAAAGGAGATCGGTCGAGGTGCACTGCTCAAGGTAGAGCGCTCCCTCGGCCGGATGCTCAACGGCAGCCAGACACAGCGCCGTCCGCAACCCCTCGACCACTTCCCCTTCCAGATCAGGAGGCAAACCGACGGCCGTACCGATGCCCCTGTCCCGTAGCCCTGCGCCGTTTTCATCGGGAGTTCTTGTAGGACGCCACCGCACCTCGAATTCGATCTCGGTGAATTCTTCGAGCAGCGGTTGGATCAGCTTCTCCAGGAACGCGACTGGGGCACGCTCAGCGGCACGCTCGAAGATCCGCAGTCCTGTTCCCTCTCGGGATGGAAAGATTGAATGATCGAAAGCGTTCCGAGCCCCAGAAGCCCTCGCGATCTGTGCTCGGGTTGCAAGCCAGGCGCGCAGCGCGGTCGCGACTGGCGCGGAGGGACGTCCAGCAAGGGTGCTGAGAGCATGAAATCCATCCGAGCCGAACAGCGCGGCGACAGCGGCGCCAAGTGCTGTCTGTTCAGAGGTGTTTTCGTCCATTGCGGTATCCGGCATAGCTGCGTAAGCGTTCCCGATCGTCGTCGCGGTCGCGCAGTAGAGGTCTACGGTGGCTTGACCTGCGGCTGAACCGGCGAGAAAAACCGTCCACAGGAGCATGCGTGCCCACGGCACGGCAATGCCCGGGTCACGCGCCACAGGTACCAAGCCCGCGGAGATCTCTTCGGGTGAGACCCTTGCTGATTCCGTGAGCATCCATCGGGCTTGGTCCGGAGTAAATCCGATCAATCCACTGGTTGAGGCCCCGGATCTGTCGGTATCAGATTCGAAGCTGGCGCTGATGCTGTCCATCAGTCCATGACTCAGCAGGTACGGGACGAAGCCAGAACTCACCAGAACGGGCATGGCATTTCGAGTGAGAGGGTCGGTGGAACTGAGAGCAAGGTTGGTGACGTTTTCGAACTCGTAACGCTTTACTGAGGTATGAGACTTCAGCCAAGTCAGTACGGCTGCTCGAATGTGCGATCGATAATCCGTTGCATGCTTGAGTATGGCTTCGAGGTCGTCTCTGTATTGGTCCAGGTCGAGCTCGCGCTCCAGAGAAAGGACGGCGCGGGCCAGGCGTCGGCACAACAAGTCCTGAGACTTTCCCTGGATCAGACTGACGGCTGAGTCGCTGGCCTGGATGTGCTGCCTCGCGAATGCGTAGTCGAAGTATTCTTCGTGGAAGAAGCGCACTCGGCCGCGGTCCTCGACCAGTACTCCTTCCCCGATGAGTGCGTCCAGTGTATCCGGGCCGGGTTCACCGATGACACTGCGAGGGGCGGAGAGAGATCCTGTACTGCTCAGCCGGCGCGCGAACTCTGCGATACCCCGAGCGTAATTGTCGACTCCAAGACGCTGATTTAGCCGTCTACGCATCTCACCGTCGAATGCATGAAGCAATTGCGTCAGTGTTGTGGCACGGGTGATGTCGAACTCCGTTAGCCCATCGCTGTCAGAATCGGAGACTATTTCCGTGAGGAGGCGCAGCGCGAATGGACTGCTCAGCAACTTCCGCTGTCTGACGGACAGCGCAGCGGGATCGACTCCTAAATCCATCAGGGCTTGGCGGACGTGCTCATCGGTGAGCGGACCGAGATCGATAACCGGGAAGTCACCCAACAGTCCCTTGAGCTGACGGTCGTTGGACAGGTCGTAGCGACGGCAAGCAACGAGCAGCCGCATGTTTCCATTGGCCCGTGCTGTCTCGAGTACTTCCCGGACTCCGCCAAGGGCTGGCTCGCCTTGGCCGCTGGAGCGGGACAGCGCGTCCATTTGATCAATCACCAGGACACTCGGCTCACCAGCAGCTGCTCGCTCCAAGACCGTGGATGGAGAGGCGCCGAAGCCAACGGCATCCTGTGCTCCCAACTGACGTGCCGTATGGGATGCATCCGTCACATCGAGGCGTAGCGCCCCGACGACCACGCCGTCTGCTGCCAGTCGCGCACACACCTCGGCCAGAGCAGTGGACTTTCCGGCGCCGGGAGCGCCGGCCACGACCACACCAGGTCCTCCGGCCGGGTCCTTCAAAACGTTGACAAGCTGCTCAACCTCGGGTCGGACGATCAGAGGAAGGGCCTGTGGCCTTCGCCTGCGCACACCTTCGATGTAGCGCTCATTAACCTGCCGCACGGTTACCGCAGAAGAGTGGTCGTAGCCATCGCGAGGTGCATATCCCCCATCGCGCAAGGCCGACCACAGGAACTGAGCCGTCAGCCGAGTTGAGAGGTGGTCCAGGAGTAGATCGCCGATGAATAGCAAGGCATCTTTTGGATCCCCGGTTACCTGCGTCTCCAAAGAACCTAGCGCTGCGTCCTTGAGTGGATGATCGTTGATCAAGTGAAAGGTGAATCGTCGCAGCAGACTATGCACACCGGTATGGTCGGATTCCCATGCGTCAAGGAGCGTTTCTACGTCTCGTTGTTCGGGGGCCGTGAAAGATGCCATCCAATCTTCCACAGAGAGGCGACGGGCTTTGTCTGACAAGTTCTCCAAAGCGCATGACGCGCCTGAGACGAACACCACCTCGGCTTCCTGCCTCAAATGGCGCCCGAAGGGATCCAATAGGCCCTCCGTCCTAAGGGCATTCAGTGTCCAAGAAGAGGCGCGGCTGCGCTTGCACTGATGAACCTGGTCCGCCCCTGACGGCTGGTGACCGTAGAGGCGAAATTCCATTGCTTCGCCAGGGAGCCCCAGAACCTCGACCTGGATGGCGTCGTATTGGCCACGAAGGACCGGAACCACGCCTCGCCAGACCGTCCACCAGCCTTCGTAGCGGTTGCCTAGCTTGTCGGCAACTCCACCACCCATGGCCGACATCTGTTCATCTGTCACGGACCTGATTCCTCCCCGGGACCCCTGTAGAGCGCATGGTAATACGAGTGTCAGCGTGATGCCCGCCGGGCGTCACTTGCGGCGCTGCGGGTCGGGCGCGAGCGTGACAACTCCGTATCGGGATACGGGGTTCCCGATGGACGATGCATGCCACGTCCTAGAGAAGCAGCAGCACAGTCTGTGGCGCGAATCCTGCAGTGATCTGCTGGCCAGGATCTGTGACAAACCGACTCCGGATAGCCCTGACTGATCATTCTCATCCCGGCGGAAACCGCTACTGCCATTTCTGCGCATGCCCGACCGACGGGACGAGTGCGCGCCAAGTCCGGGTTCCGGCGCTTCCGCTGGAATCGGTGCGCACGAGGCCGTGGACGCTACATCCACGTAAGCGCCCACGACGAAGCCCCCGGAATCGAACGATCCGATTCCGGGGGCTTTGGGGAGTGAGGCGGGTGAGGTCAGCTCGTGGTGGAGCCGTCGTCGGTAGAGTTGTCCGTGGGTCGGCGGCGGGCCACGAAGAGGGCGCCTCCGCCGGCAGCGATCAGGACTCCGGCGCCACCGATCAGCCACGGGGTGGCGTCGGCGCCGGTGTGCGCGAGCGAGCCCGTGAGGGCGGGGGCCACGGTGCTCGACGCGGTCTCGTCGGAGGTCGGTGTGCCCGAGGCAGACGGCGTCGAGGTGTCCTCTTCCTGGCCGGGCTTGTCCGGGATGGGCCGGTCGCTCGGTTTGTCGGTGGGCTTGTCGGTCGGCTTCTCCATGGGCGGCGGGGTGGTGGCGCTCTTGGCGTTGGTTACGGTCACGGTCGCGGGGGCGCCCGGCTTGGCCTTGAACGCCTTCGAGGGCTTGTAGATCTCGTAGCCCTCGGGAGCCTTCACCTGCTTGACCCAGAAGTCGCTGCCGGTGCGGGAGTTGATGGGCAGCTTGCCGCTGGCCGTTCCGTCGGAGCTGGTCGTCAGCGTCAGGATGGTCTTGTCGCCGCCGCCGATGTTGACCGTGGATCCGGCCAACAGCTTGCCGGTCTTGTCGTCTTTGGCCTTCAGCAGAACTGAGGCGGGCTTGAACGGGTCGATGATGGTCAGCGGGGTGTCGGCACCGGGGGTGACAATGACGTCCTGGTCGTCGACAACCTCGTGCAGCGGGCTACCGCTGGAGACTTCCTTGAGCCGGTAGACACCGGGCGCGAGGTCCTGGAAGATCAGCCGGCCCTCGGCGTCGGTGGTGCCGCTGGCGGCCTGCATGCCGATGGAGTCGAGCAGGGTGAACGTGGCGCCGGCGAGAACATCGCCTCCCGAGTCCTTCTTCAGGATGGTGACGCCGCCGTTCCCGGCCGCGCTCAGCGGAGTGATGGACGTGGACGGGGTCGGCTCGGGGGTGTTCGCGGAGGCGGCTGGGGCCAAGGCCACCGCGCCGGTCACTGTGGCAGCGGTGACGGCCACGGCGGACAGGCGGCGGGCGGAACGGGTAGGCAAGAAGGAACTCTCCTGGAGGGGACGCGGGCAGGGCTGCCCGTCGGTGCAAGCGGGACAACGTCGGTCAGCGGGTGCGGGCCGGCGACGGCTGGGGCGGCGGGGCCGGACGGGTTAGCCCTGGAAGGTGCGCGGGGGCGTCGATCGTGCTTCCGCGGGCGGCGGCCCGGACGAGGTGGTGTTGGTCCTCGATGGGCAACGTCGCGATGTGCGATAGGCCCTGCGCGACGGAGGCACCGCGCAGTGTGTCCGCCGGTAGGCCGGCGGCATGCACGATCCGGGCCGCGGCCTCGGCTTCGATCAGGAGGCCGAACGCCGGTGGAATGTCGAGCAGTTGGGCGGCGTGCTCGCGGCTGCCGGTCAGTGCTTGAGTGAGGGGAAGTCCGTCGTCGAGGACGCTGTCGACGATGTCCAGCCAGAGGGGCGTGGCCTGGTGGAGGCGGGTGAGGAAGTCGGCGTCTGTGAGCCAGCATCCCCGGGACGGCTCAGGATCCGTATCGAGCTGAGCCGGTCGCCGCCCTGCGCTGTCGGCGCTGCTGGGCGGGAACGGTTCGGGCGTCCAGACCTTCAGGTAGTCCTGGATGGCATGGCTCAGGGTTATGACGGCGGCGCCGATCCAGGGTGAGGTGTCGTCATGGTGCCAGTCCCGTACGACGCCGTAACCGTCATGTCCGGGCTGTTTGCCCAGGCGGGCGTCCCGGACGGCGAACGTGCCGTGGTCGGCGAAGGACAGGTACGCGTGGTCGAGGGCGCCGCGGTCCGGGTGGAGGATGCTCAGGCGCAGTCCGCCGTACTCACCTTCTCGGATGGTCTGGGCGAACTCGATGCGCAGCCGCAGCGGGGAGTCGGGCGAGACGATGGCGTAGCAGGCGTCGCCGATCACTCGTCGTTCGTGGACGGGCAGGTCGAGCAGGTCGGTGAAGAAGTGCTGGGCGTGCAGGGACAACGGTGGTGGTGCTCCTCGGCGCGGACGGTTCTGCGGGGCGGTTACCTGGGTCGGCCGGCCGTCGGGGCGGGACGGACGGTCGGCGCGGGCCGGTGCCCAGTGCGCTGACGCCGGCGTGTGCGGACGGCAGAGTCGGCGACGAGGGTGCCGACTCTCGGCTCTGTGCCGGGGCGCCCTGGCGCGCGGCGGCATCGGTCAGAGCGGCTGGGAGGGTGAGATGGAGGCGGGTGTCGGCCGGAATGTTCCACACGACGCGGGCGAGCGGCACGGGTGAGGCCAGGGAGGCGGCGAACGCCGCGACCAGGGAGGCGGGCACGGCGGAGGAGAACGTGGCCTTCCACAGCGGGTGGTCCGGTGGCCCGCCCCACGCGGACCAGACGGGTGCGGCCACGTTCTTGTGCACGTAGGCGTGTTGCAGCACGCCGTAGCCGTCCGGGCTGCGGAAGTACTGGACTCCGTCCGTCTTGACCGTGTGTTGCCAGCCGGCGGTGAGCAACGGCAGGTATACGTCTTGGGGGCGGACGTCGTCTGGGCGCAGCAGGTTGCGTTCGCCCCGTCTGTCCGCCTCGCACAGCGCGAGCACTTCGGCATACAGGTCGCGAACGAGTTCGACGGGAGTACTGGCGTCGAGCGTGGCCGTCCAGGTGGCTGGCTGGAAGGGGTCCTTGTGTGCGGCGATCAGCCACTCGCCACCGCGCACGTGGTCCTCGGACGGTACGTGCCCGGCGAGCAGCTGCATGCCGGGACTGATCACGATGGCCGGGCCGTCTCCGGAATGGTGGAGGGTCCAGCCCTGATCAAAAGAGAAGGGCCATGCGTCGACGAGGTCGTGGATGCCGGGGCCGGCGAGGTGGCGGGGCAGGACCTCGACCACGTCGTGGTCGTCGAGATCGTCCAGAGGGCTGAGTGACACAAGGTCCCTTCGACGGGCGGAGTTGCTGGTCGTGGGTGGCGGCGGATCAGCGGCGCGCTGCCGTGCGTGGGGCGGCGGGCGCCGGAGGAAGGGTGGCCGTGCTCCAGCGTGGGACGCTGCGGGTGCCGAGTGCCGGCGGGCGGCGGGTGAGGGCGCGCTGAACGTCGAGCGGGGTCGGGACCGGGGGCGCGGGCGGTGTGACGGGAGTGAGCTGTGCGGCCTCGCGCAGCCCAGGGAGCATCGCGTCCCTCCAGCGTGGCAGGGGCGCCGGGTCGGACACACTGTGGGTGATGGCCTTCACTAGAGCGGTGGGGGTGTTGGTGGTGGCGGTGGCGTACCAGCGGGCGTAACCGTTCTTCGGTCCGCCCCACAGGTGCCAGCGGGCCTCCAGGGTGGTCAACTCCTTCTCCGGATCGAGGCGGCCGGTGGTGTACTCGCAGGTGGCCATCCCGTCCGGGGACTGCAGTTCCAGCACGCCCCAGCGCGGCTGCTGGAACTGCCAGCCGTTCTTGATCAGCGGGACGACGGCGCCGAAGGCGCCGAGCTCGGGGTCCTGCAGATCGGGCTCAGCAAGGTAGATGTCGGGGCCGGCGGTGTACGCCTCAGCGAGGGCAGTGGTGAATGCGGTGACGAACTCGAAGGGCGCCGCGTCGTTGAAGGAGACGCCCCATGCGGGCGGGCCGAAGCGGTCGCGATGGGCGTTGATCCGCCATAGTCCGTCGTCGTCTCCCTCAGGCAGGAAGCCGAGTCGGACACGGTGGTCGGGCGCGGTGACGTAGGCGTTTCCGAGATCATCGTGACGCAGGTCGAAGCCGAGCGTGAGGAGCGGCTCCAGCGCAGGGTCGCCGACGGCGGTGCTGCCGGCGAAGTGGCGGGGGGAGACGTAGACGTCGCCGTCGATCTCTTCTGTGTCGGGCACGAAAGTCCAGAGGGTCGGGGATGAGTGAGCAGCGTGGTGCGCGGTCAGGAACCGGTGCTGTCCGCGAGGGCAAGCAGCATCTGCTGTTTCAGGTCTGTGGGTTGGCCGGTGTAGCGCAGGGTGCGCATGCCCAGCTCGGCGGCGGCCCGGAGGTTATCCTCGTGACCGTCGACGCAGCACGCGGGCCGGGTCGGCGACGCCGGTGGCGGCCAGGGCGTGTTCGTACGCAACCGGATCGGGCTTGCACAGGCCCAGGCGGGCGGAGTGCAACGCGTCGGTCATCAGCCCGCGCCGCCAGTCAGTTGCATCCAGGACGCTGCTGAGGTGGGGCAGGATGTCGAGGACGCGCGCGTCGGTGCGGGTCCACATGGCAATATCGGCGGCCCGCAGCGTGCGCAGCCAGCGCGGGCCGGGGTGGTGGCCGAGCTCTTTCGCCCAGTAGGCGAGATCGCTCAGTTCACCTGCGCCGTGCCGGACGGTTATCGGGCGATGGACGGTCCACATCACTTTCTGAGCGCGGGGGCTGGCGACACGGGTGTGGTTGCTCCCGTGCCGAGCGGCGCCCTCGTGATGTCAGGCGGCGCGCTTCACGTCCCGGTCGACCGCCTCGGGGGTGTGCAGCCACTCCTCGCAGCCGAGGGGACGGGTGGCGATCAGCGAACGGTGACGCAGCAGGTTCGTACGGGAGTGGTCCGTCGGATAGCCGCGCGGCGGTCGTTTCATCACGTCCCCGGAGATGTCGTAGCCCTTCTTCCGCACGTCCTCGACGATGGCGGACAGTTCGCGGCCGCTCCTCTCGGAGGCCACGGCTTTACGGAACGTGTCCACCTGGCCGGGATCGGGGTACCACCAGGCGCCCTGGATCCGCAGGCCGTCCAGGGAGAACCGAAGACCAATCTCGATCTTGCGGCCGAGCCGGATCACGGCGCCCTGGTGCTGCCACCACCAGGAGTCGGTGCGGTAACGCCAGACGGAGAAGTCCTCGTACCGGGGGTCGGTGTCCGCGACCTCGTTGAGCAGAGCGATCATCGGTTGCCGTACCAGGCGTTCGCGGTCCGCGCGGCAGCGCTCGCGGGTCGCGTGGGTCGGTTCGCCCTGGAGCTGCCACAACACGTCCATGGCCTGCTCCGGCCAGCCGGTGAACTGTCCGCGCATGCGCGGAGGATAGCTCACCCGTGATCCGCGCGCGGAGAGTGAGGCGGGCAGGGAGGCGTAACCCCACACAGGGTGGGAGCTGCTGCGGCGGGGCTCGCCGGCCAGGTCGATGTGCCGTGCGCGGTGGGCAAGTTCGTCGAGAAGCACGGAGAGTGCAGTCGATATGAAGCGGGCGGTGAGGCAGGCCGCGAGCGCGATGGCGCCGCCGGTGAGCAGCGTGGGAAGGCGGGCCGCGTGGGCGAGGTGTCCGCCTGTCTGGAGTCCTCATGCTGTGGGCGGCGGTCAGCAGGACCAGGGCGAGCCCGGCGGTGCTCACCTCGGCGGTGTTCTGAACGGCGGGCATGCGTGCGCCCCGTACGGCCATCACCACACCCAAGCTGGCAAAGTACCCGGTCAGCAGACGGCGGCTGCGCGCCAGCTCGGGCCCCGCTGTCTGGTTCACGCGGCGTGCTCCCGGGTGACCGGGGCCGCCTGCGCGACCGCAGCCACCTGGACGTCGAGGTTGCGGTACGCCTCCTGGGCGCGGGCTTGGGCGATGGTGGCGGTGGGCCCGGTAGTGATCAGGTAGCCGATGCGAGCGGTGAACAGATCACCCCCGTCCTGCGGCAGCACGAGCTGGTCGCCGGCCTGTCGCTGGAAGCGCACGCGCTCCACTCCCCCGGTGGGTTCCGTGACACGGCGAGCGGTGAGGGTGCCGGAGTAGGCCGGGTAGATGAAGCGGATCGCCGCGGCCTGGTGGCGAGTCGGCGTCAGGTCGGGAGTATGTCCGCAGGCGATGTCTGCGGCGGCACGGGCGAGGTCGACGCCGGTGGCCAGGTGGACGAGGTGGCTGATCATGTCGCCGGCGATCCGGGCGTTGACCTCGATGAGGCGGGGGCGGCCGTCGACCACGCGGATCTCGACGTGGCTGACGCCGTCGGTAACACCGAGGGCGTCGAGTGCCGCGACGGCGGCCGGAGCCACGGTGGCAAGGAGCGGGTCGTCCGCGTCGACCATGTGCGCCAGTTCCTCGAAGTGGGGCGGCATGCCGACGGTCTTGCGGGTGACAGCGACGACAGTGGTCTGTCCCTGGTGGGTGACGCACTCGACGCTCACCTCCGGGCCGTCGAGGTATTCCTCGACCAGGACCTGGGTGCTCTCCACTCCGTGGCTGGCGGTGTTGGCGGCGAAGGCGTACGCGGCCTGCAGCTGGTCGGCGGTGTCGACGCGGATGACGCCTATGCTCGCGGCGTACGCGGCGGGTTTGAGGACGACGGGGAAGCCGATGCGCCGGGCTACATCGGTCGCCTCATGCTCGGTGCGCACGCTGACGGAGGCAGCTGAGGGCACCCCGTGGCGGGCGAACAGGCTGCGGCTCGTGTGCTTGTTGCGGCAGCCCTGGAGGGCCTCCGGAGCTGTGGTGGGCAGGCCGAGCCGACGGGCCAGGCGGGCGACGGGGACGAGGTACCACTCGGTCCACGTCATCACCCCGGCCAGCGCGTGCCGCTCGGCGAGCGCGTGCCCGGCGGCGGTCAGCGCCGCCTGATCGGCGGGGTCGGCGACCTCGTAGTCGAGGAGGAACTGCTTCTCCCAGGTCGGCGCAGCGCCGGAGATCAGGACGACGTCGTAGTGGGCGGCGACGCTCTGAAGGCAGGTGCCGCGATACGCCTGGGCCTCCATGTCTGAGGAGGCAACTACCAGGACTACGGGGCGAGAGGACAACGAGGCTCCAAACAGTGCGGGCAACGGAGAGCTGAGGCAGGGCGCCTGGGTCAGGGGGGTGCGGCGGCGCAGCTCGAAAGCAGACGCCCACTGGGGGTGGTCCTCGAACAACTTGCGGGCGTACAGAGCGGTGAAGGAGTTGTTCAGTCCGCGCACGCCCGCGGGCAGCTGCCAGCGCAGGTCCTCGAACAACGCCTTGAGCCCGACCCGGGTGGCGCCGGCGGCGAGTCGGTCGGCCGTCAGGCGCTCCAGGGCGCTGTAGACGTACGGATGCTCAGCATCGAAGGCCAAGAGCCGGTCGGTCAGCGTCGGGCGCGAGCCCGCTCGAAACGACGCTCGGGCTACCGGCAGGACGTAGGAGTCGACAAGGGTGTGGGACGTGGGCATGGCGACGGTCTCCGGTGGTGAGCGGGAGGGTGACCGGGCGGGTCAGGCGCAGGGGGTGCGCAGTGCGGGGGTGGTGCGCAGCCGGGCGAAGGCGGCGACAAGGCCCAGGGCCTGCAGCGCGGCGCAGATGGTGATCACGTGGCCGAGCTGAGCGGGCAGCACGGTGGCGACGAGGACACCGGCGAGGGGGAACGGCAGCAGGAGCAGCAGGATGGTCAGCGACAGGGTGGCGCCGAACACCGGTTCGGGGATGAGGCGAGAGCGCAGGGTGCGCAGCACGACGGTCATGCCGCCCTCGCCGGCCATGAGGACGGCGATCAGGGTGAGATAGCTGCCGTAGGTGTCGGCGAAGGAGACGGCCAGGCACGCCAAGGCGGCGATCGTGGCGGACACGGCGCCGATGGGCCACAGGCCGAAGCGGTCGATCGCCCGGCGGCACAGGGCGACCGCGAGGAGCGAGGCGACGGCGGCTGCCGACCAGATGAGGCCGACGTCGGCCATGGAGTGTCCGAGCTGTTTGATGATGATCACTGGGGTGGCGGCCTGCAGCAGGCCGACGGTCAGGTTGGAGACGGTCAGTCCGGTCACCAGCCAGCCGAGGGCCGGTAGCGCGCGGAGGGTCGACCAGCCGGTGTGCAGCCCCTTAAAGACGGGCTGCGGCGCGGCGGGCTTGCTCGGGTGGCGCTGGCGCGGGGCCAAGACGCTGGTGAGCAGTGAGAAGGCCGCGATCACGATCAGCATTCCGGTGGCGCCAGCCCGCTGCAGGAGCAGCCCGGCGAGTGCGGGGCCGACCAGCGTGGCGAACTGGTCGATGCCGAGCAGCACCGACTGAACGCGGTGGGCGCGGGCGCCGGCCTCGCGGCCGGCGACTCCGCCCGCGGTCTCGGCCGCGATGTAGGAGCATTCAGTGAGGATCCCGGTGGACGCGGCGAGCAGCATGACGGTGACCGTGGCGCTGAGGCCCGCCTGCGTTGGCAAGATGAACGCGGTGGCCAGGACAACCACGGCCCGGCCCGCAGAGGCGAAACGGAGCACGGCGGTGGTCCCGTGGCGGTCGACCAGAACTCCTGCGAAGGCGAACGAACCCAGTCTCGGCACCCATTCCAGCGCGAACGCGAGGCCGGTCAGGGTGGCCGAGTTGGTGGTGGCCAGTACCAACAGCGGGATGCCGTAGGTGGCCATGGCGAACGCGGCAGCGTCCGTGCTGCGCGGCAGATAGATGCCGCGCAGCAGAGTGGAGACCGGGCGACGGGCATGCCAGGGTCCGACACGGGATCTCACGCAGCGCGCCCCGATTCCTCCGCCGCACAGGAGGAACGGGCAATGTCCTGGTGCAGGACGCGGGGGTACGCCGTAAGCCACTCGGACAGCGCCGCGCGCGGAACCGACGGTTTGGTCGCTGCGCCGGTGTGCTTTGGGCCGCCCTCATGTATCTGGAGGGTGTGCTGGACGCGCGCGACGAAGTCGCTGGTACGGCTGGGGAGTTGGTGGCCGCGGGCCCAGCGTGCTGCCGTGTCGTACACCTCGGCGAGGTCCTTGCCACTCGCGGTGAGCTGGTAACGGGCCAAGGCGTGTCCGCGGGCGTGGATGAGGCCGAGGTCGCGTGCGGCGTCGATGGCGTGGCGCAGTTGTCCGGTGGTGAGGTCGCCGAGGGCGCCCTGCAGGCTGCCGCGTTGGCGACTGATGGGGCCGTTGTCGTCGATCTCGGTGATCAGCCGTATCAGGCCGGGCAGGGACAGGGTCCGGATCGCGCGGCGTTCGCGCAGGGCACTGGTGGGCAGGGCGGCTGTCATCGGCGCGGGCCTCCTGCCGGGGTGATGGGGCGGGCGGGTATCTGGTGGGAGAAGAGGTCGCTGGACTTCCACGCCGGGCCGTTGGGCGGCGGGGTGGTGGCCAGGGCAGGGCCGGCAGACGGTGCGGCCGGAATGGCGGGTGCCGGAAGGCGCGTCGGGGTGGTCGCCCACGTGCCGGAGCGGGTCTGGGACGGGGCGGTCCCCGGTCGGCGAAGTGGGTCGGCCCCGCTGGACGGGAGGGCAGCCCACGTAGTGATGGCCTGGAAGACGGGGGTGAGTGCCTGGCCGCTGGCGGACAGCTGGAAGTCGCCGCTCCCTGTGGCCGTGACGAGGCCGTCAGCCACCAGTCCGTCCAGGGGCTTGTAGACAGCAGTCAGCCCGTATCCAGGCATAGCCTCGGTGGCCAGGGCCTTGGCGCTCGCACGGCCCCGGGCCTGCAGGGTCATAAGGATCGGGGTGGCATGCCGCGGGGCGATCAGAGTGATCGTGTCATCGATGTTCTGGGCCGGGGGGATCCGCTCGGGCTCCAGCTCACCGGTGGCCTTGCTAGTGACGAGCTGCTTCTCCAGGTAGGTGTCGCCCCAAGAGGCGATCACGGCCAGGACGGGCAACAGCTCGGCACCTCGGCCAGTGAGGCCGTACGTGACGTGGCGCGGGGCGTACTCCGTGCGTTCGACCACGCCGGCGTTGGTGAGGTGGCGCAGCCGGGGGTGGAGCTGGCCGTCGGCGAGCCACGGCAGCCGGGGTTTGATCTCGGCGTAGCGCAGCGGCTGGGAGGAGAGAGTCATCAGCACCCACACGCTCCAGCGCGGGGCGAGCAGATCCAGCGTCTTGGTGACGCTGGAGTAGTCGTTCGGGGTGGTAGGGGGCTGAGCGGTGGTGGCCAAGGATGGGGCTCCTCAAGCAGTGCGGGCAGATCAGCGGGTGCGGGAGGCGGCGGTCGCCGGGGCGGCGGGTACGGGCACAGCCGGCGGCGGGGTGTCGGGGGCCGGTGCGCGGCGCAGTCCTGCCAGGACCGCGCCGGTGTTCTTGGCGTAGGCGTCGCGGGCGGCGACGGACTCGGCGATACGGCGGGCGCAGTCGACGATGTGACCGGCGGCAAAACGGCCGATCTCCCGCTCAGGGGCGATGAGTTCGCGCAGCCTCTCCAGCTGGAAGGCGATGTTGCGCTCAGCGAGCGCCAGTTCGCTGTGACTGCCGGTGAGCGCGGCGAGCAGGGTGGCATCGGGGGTGCTGTCGGCGAGCGCTTCGAGCTCACCGAGCGACTGTCCGAACAGCGCCTCGATGCGCTGGGCGATGATCTCGGAGATGGCGTGGGCGGTGGCGTCGGGCTGGGGCAATCGGCGGGCTTTCAGGGACGGTGGGTTCGCACCGCCCCGGCACGGCCGGTTGCCGGGGCGGGCGGAGCAGTGACGGTGATCTTCGGTTGGGCGAACTGCACCAGCTGCGCGGGGCGTTGATCGGGAGCGGGCATTGTCCGCAGGAGGTCGTCGAGGGCGGCGACGTAGCCGTCCCGGCCGGCCAGCGCCGCCTCCAGCCACTGGGCGTCCCAGCGCAGGTCCTCGGCGGACAGCTCGCCCAGGTCGCGGTCGCAGGACATCGAGGCGTGGACGCGATCACGTACGCGGACGACCTGTTCCTCGGCGACCGCGAGAAAACTGCGCAGTTCCAGCGCACGGTGGAGGGCGGCGCAGACCTCAAGATGGGCTGCCTGCGCATACAGCTCGGCGACGGAGGCACCGAACGCCTCCTCCAGCGCGGTGTCCCGGCTGGAGGACTTGTCGATGACGCTCATCGCGTCACCCCGCGCGTCCGGATACCCCGCTCGCCGGGCAGTGCGGGCACCGCGGTGGGCAGCGCCGGAGCGCGGCGCGCGGCGGGGCCGGCACCACGCCAGGCACCAGGCCCGCGCTTGCCAGGGGCGAGGGGGTCGAGGAGGTAGTTCACGACCATCACGCGACCGTCACGTGCAGTGACAGCGGCGTTGACCTGGTGTGCCAACTCCATGACAGCGTCGTCGAGTTCGCCCGGGTGCGTGCCGAGCGCCTCGACGAGCGCATCCTCCGCGGTGTCGAGTGCGTCCTGGGATTCGGCGAGCAGGCCGTACCAGTGCACGACACTGGTGGCATCGGGGTTGGCCTGTGGTGCCGCCTGAACCGCCCGGCGCAGATCGGCGAGAGGCATCTGGAAGCGGTCCTCGATCCGCTCAGTGACGACGCCCATCACGTCCTCGCTGAACTCGGGCACGGAGAGGCTCCTTTCATTCGCTGTTCGGGGGCGGGAAATGCACTGCAAATCCGGTCCGTGCGGGAGCGGTCCGCGAACCCGGATACCGACGAGGGGAATTGCGGGCCGGTCTGCTAGTCCAGGCACATGGCGGTGTCGCGATAGACGTACGTTCCGGACACCCACCCCTTTACGCCGGTGGTCTTGTCCGTGATGTAGCGCCAGTTCCCGCTGCTCTTGTGGACGGTGAACTTGTGGCTGCGGTAGAGCACGCCGAGCGCCGTGGACTTGGAGGACGCCTTGGAGCGGATCGTCACAGCCTTCGTGTGCACCTTGTACGGGAGCGGCTTTGCCGAGCAGCTGCTGACGGTGGTTGCGGCACTGGCGGTGGGGATGGAGACGAGCGGGAGAGCGAGCGCGCCGAGAACGGCGGCAGAGACGGCTATGCGGCTGGTGCGCATGGGGAATTGACCTCCACGAAAATGGGGAAGGGATTGCGGAAGCGGGCCCGGGCTGATGCCGTGCGGGCCGAGAACAAGAGTCCGGAGAATCCCCGGTTTCGGTAACCGGGGATTGCTTGCTATGTTCCGCGCCGCCTAGCTCAGGGCAGTCGGCATTTCAGTGGGCGGGGAAGGGGAAAGGAGGTGGGTAGCCACGAATTCATCGGCTGGGACCGCGCGGTGGAGCGGGGTGGGCTGGCAGAGTGGGCATGCCCGGAGCGGCGGTGTGGCAGGCTGGCGGTGACGTGGCCGGCAGCGGGATCGTCTCGCCGTTCCAGTGCGCTTCCCACCACTGGGTGGCTGCCTCGAAGGTGGCGAAGGCGCCCTCGCGCAGGGTGTGCGTCCACGCATCGGTGTCGACCTCTTCGAGCAGTACCCGGAATGGCAGTGGCGCCTTCTCGTCGATGGCGCGCAGCAGCACGGTGGTCTCGATCGGCTCGGCGTCGTGCGTGTAGCTGGTCAGCAGGGCGAAATGGTCGCCGTCGCTGCGCAGTCGCTTCTCCAGGGCGCGGGTGGTCTGGTTGGCGGGTGTGGTGCCCGTGCCGTCGGGCAGGAGGATCTTGTCCTCGGGGCAGCCGCGGGCGATCAGCCAGGACTGGGCTATGGACGGCAGCGGCAGTTCCTTGTGTGTGAAGCGGAAGGTGCGAGCCGCCGAGTCGCGTTTGAGGTGCAGGGCGATCAGCTGTGGTTCCCCGGGGATGCCCCAGGTCACGGCGCGGTTGTGCATCACGTAGAAGCTGTGCGCGCTGTCCTCGGTGTGGTGCTCGGCCAGCAGGGTGAGCATGTCCTGCTCGATTTCGATGTGCTGCCAGAACTGGTCGGCGAGGTGGTCGTTGACGGCCTCATATCCGTCGAGGCGGAAATCCGGTTCGTGGGTGGGCATCGGTGCCTTCGGTGCGACGACGCCATGGGCGCCGTGGGCGGGGCGTGTTGAGCTGTTCAGCGACGCAGGGGTGCGGGAGCGCGTGATGCCGCTGGCCCGGGCGACGGCGTGGTGCCGGGCGGGCCTGCGGGGCGCGGGGCGGCAAGGACGGCCCGGCCGGCGTCGGTGAGGGTGACGGGCTGGCCGGCGTGCACTGGGTGGGAGGTGTCGCGGTCTACGAGGCCGCTCATCTGTAGGCGCTGCAGCTGGGCGTAGGAGATGCGGGTGCGGGAGGGGGTGGCCACGGCGAGCCGGTGGGTGATGAGGTTCTCGTGGAGCTTGGCGCCCTGGGCGATGGCGAGCAGGGCCGCGAAGTCTTTTGTCGACACCTGCTGGTGTGCCTGCGGCGGGGCGGCGGCTTCGATCGGCTCCAGCGCGGCGGCGGCCTTGGCCTGCTCGGTGTCGCGCTCGTCGATGGTGTGCGCGAGCTGGTCGACCGTGCGCTCGATCCGGGCCAACAGCGCCTGATCGACGGGGAGCTCTCCGGACACCAGGCGGGCGAGACGGGCACGGTGGAAGGTGACGTCCCGCTCGGCCCTCACGAGGTCGCGGTGGGCGTCCGCCAGGGCCGAGTGGGGTGCATCGACGAGACCGGCCTCGCGGTGCCGCCACAGCGTCTCGATGCTGCACTCTGCGGCCGTCTCGATCCTGTGGTCGAGCACGGTGCGCGGGTGGCGTTTGGGCGAGGGTGCGGGGGGTGAGCTCATGTCGGAGCGGTTCTTGTGTGCGGGAGGGCGTCCGAGGCGCACGCGTCCAGGGCGATGCGGACCTCGACGTAGGGGCCGTCACGGGTGCGCCGGGTGGGCCCCAGACGCTCCAGGAGCCGGAGCATCGGCGCGTTGGACGCCAGCGTGAACGCGATGAGGGTGTGTGCCCCGCGCGTGCGTGCCATCCGGGCCGCCTGCCGGGCCAGGGCCGTTCCGATGCCGCGGCGGTGGTGGTCGTCGGCGACTTGCAGTCCGAGGTCGACGACGCCCGGCTCCCGGCTGACGGGCCCGAGGCAGACGAGGGCCAGTGGCCGCTCGTCCACGTCGAGTCCGATCCAGCACTGCGCCTGGGCGAGCAGCCGTGTCAGGTCGCGGGGCGTGAGGCGGGTTCGGCCCCAGCGGCGCAGCAGGTTCTGTTCGGAACACCGCGCGTGGAAGGCGGCGACCAGGTCCCAGTCCGCCGCCGTCACCGGGCGCGTACGCGCGAGGGCGGGGTGGGTCAGCAGGAGCAGTCCGGGCGGGCGGCCTGCAGGTCGCCGCGCCGGTAGGCCCGGTAGCGACTGCCGTCGACGTTGCGCGGCTTGCGGGATTGGACGCCGTAGGGGCGCAGGAGCAGAGCGAGGCGGACCGGGGTGAGGTCGGCGTAGCGCCAGCGTCCATCGGCCTCGCCGGGCAGCTCGCGCAGGCGCGTGACCAGCTCCGCGGTGCTTACATACTCCGCTGCACCCAGGACGTCGACGATGTCAAGGCGGGCATGGACAATCGTCCTCGGCCGACACGGGCAGGTCAGGAACCCCTCGCACGTGGCCTCGTGGAGGTCATCGAAGCCGTCGAGGTCGTCGGGACCCTCCAGATCCGCGAAGTCGTCGAAGCCCTCGAAGTCGGGATCGAGGTCCGGATAGACGTCGGGCTCTTCGTCCTCCACCGGCTCGTACTCGCTGGGCGGTTCGGGCTCGTACGCAGCCGCGCAGCAGCAGGAGGTGGACAGCAGCGCGCTCAACTCGGCTCCGCCTGCCATGCGTTCGATCAGCAGGTCGGTGAGCGTGTCGAACTGCTCGGTGGCACTGACGCCGGCGGGACGTTCGGCGCCGGACAGGGCGGCGAGCTGCCGGTCGAGGTCCTGGATCTCGACGAACACATCGACGATGGCGCGGTGGTGCGGGTTCTCGGTGACCTCGGCCGGCGCCAGTACCGCAGCGGCGACCTGGTCGATCAGGGTGGGGAACTGCGTCAACGAATGGGGCCCTTCAGGGTCGGGGGCAGTGCGGGTCGGGGAAGGCCGGGCATCGCGTAGGGCGGTGGTCCTGGCTTGGGGATGGGCTGGCGCGCGCCCAACTGCGGCGAGCGGGTGCGGGCCGCGTGGGTGCGCTCGCCCAGGGGCCGTCGGGTGATGCCGAGGCGGGCGCGGGCGGTGTCGTACACGTCGTGCGCCTCCCGCGGGCGTACGGCCACGACATGTATCTCGGTGGTGTGGGTGGAGTTGGCAGGCGCCGGCCGCTGGGCGTAAACGATGCGCCACGCATTGCGGTGATCGACGTAGACCTTGCGGCATCCGGCGAGATCGCGGGTGAGTCTGGCGCCGAACAGGCGGGCGTTGACGACGTCCTGGAGCTGGGCGAGCGCCAGGTCTCAGATGTCGCTGGGGGCCTGGAGAAGGTCGGTCAAGGCGCGCGGGTCGAAGGAGAGACCGAAGGCGGGCTGGTCGTGGCCGCTCATCCGGCCCCCTGGCCGGGCGCGCCGTTCTCCTCTGACTCTGCGGTTTCGGCAGTGGTCCGGCTTGAGGGCGGCGGGCCGGGCAGCAGGCGGTGGGCGGGTCGGTCCGGATCGGTCATGCACGCCGACAGCGGACCGCCGGCAGCCCTGACCGTGGCCATGGCGTGGGTGAGGAAGTCCCGGTGCCAGACGAACAGGCCGGACAAACCGGCCTCGGGATCCTTGTGCTGCTGGTAGGCCAGCCACAGGGCGTGGAGCCAGGCGACGACATCGGCGTGTTCCTGCCAATGCTCGCACCACGGGGCGGCGGTGGTGACCTCCGCCCCGTAGACCCGGACGAGGAAGTCATCCACCCAGTCCGACAGCGCGTCGAGTTCGTCTTCGTACTCCTCGCCCTCCAGCTCCAGGATCGGGCGAGGCTCCGGCGGGGCGGGCTGCGGCGACAGGCCCGCGAACCCCGGCAGGCCGAAGGCGCCGAACGGTGAGTCCGTGGCCGGCGGTGCGGAGGCGAGGCTGTCGAGCTGGCGGGCCTGCTCGGCAGATTGGTCCAGCAGTTTGCGGACGCTCGCCTCAATGCTCTCCAGATCGGACTCCGGCAGCCGGACCGGTTCCGTCTCCCCGTCCTCCGGGGGGTCTATGGATTCAGGCACGAAAAGGGCCTCCTTGAGCCGCGGCCGTTGGGCGTGAATTGCGGCTCAAACCATCCGGAGAAACCCCGGTTTCGGTAACCGGGACTGTGCTGCTATAATGCCCCGCGCGGCACGGCCATGGTGTGACGAGCCAGTCACCACAGGCCGTGCCCGCGCTGCACGACAGGGCTCAGGATGTGAGGGTCAAGTCGTCCTGGGACAAAGTCTGTTGCAGCGTTTCGGTGAGCCGGTCGGCGGCTATCTCGGCGTAGTGCTTGGTCTTCTCGACGCCGATGAAATCACGGCCCTCCAGCAGGGCCGCGACTCCCGTTGAGCCGGATCCGCAGGTGAAGTCGAGCACCGTGCCGCCGGGCGGGGAGATCTGCACCAGCTCACGCATGACGGAGACGGGCTTCTGCGTGATGTGCTGTCGACTCTTGCCTGATGGCTGCGAGGCGCTGTACAGGCCGGGCAGGTAGACCGGGTTCCTGGAGGCGTCGATCGGTCCGTTGCTGGCCCAGACGACGAATTCGCAGTTCTGGGTGAAACGTCCCTTCTGGGGCCTGGCCTGCGGCTTGTGCCAGGCGAGCACGCCCCGCCAGAGCCAGCCGGCGGCCTGGATGGCATCCGTGGTGATCGGCAGCTGCCGCCAGTCGGTGAACAGCAGCGCCGTGCCGCCGACCTTGGTGAGCCGGTGTGCCTCGGTCATGATCTGGGTCAGCCAGAAGCCGTAGCTCCGCTGATCCATGTTCTCTCCGGTGAAGTCCGGCAGTTCGTGACCTGCGTCGGCGGAGGTGTACTTCTGCTTCGCGCTGCGGGAGGTGCGCTCCTTGGCCGTTCGCCCGCCGCTGTTGTACGGCGGGTCGGTGATGACGGAGTCGACGCAGTCGTCCGGCAGTTCAGCGAGGACGCCGAGCGCGTCGCCCTGGTGCAGGGAAAAAGGCAAAGAGATACCCCAATTCGGGTCGGGTGAGGTGAGGGAGACGCTCCGGCCCGCCTGGATAACCCGCGGGACCGCATGCGGGCAGGAAGGCACTGCGGGCCGCGCAGCGGCGGGGGCGAGGGGAGGAGACAAAACTGTAGGGCACGATCCCCGGTTGAGCGCTATCGCCGCCGAAAACCCCGAAATAGCGCCTTGATCGGACACGATTTCGGCAACCGGGGATCCGCCCTTAGTGTTTTGGAACTGCCCGGCGGACCACGCCGATGGCGCATCCCCGCCCCTGCGTTCGTGGAGGTATCCCCATGTCCTGGCACACCTGACCCGACGCCCCGTGCCGGTGCGAGCGGCAACTCGCGCACGTGCACCTAGGCTCCGATTTACCCACCACCCGGCCGTCGCGCCCTTTCCTCAACGACGCACGCGCAGCCGGGACTTCACCAAGGACCTCGTTGTGACATCGCTCTACCCTCCCCCGCCCGCGCACCGGTCTCCGGCCCGTGACGGCCGCCCGGGAGGCGTCCCCGATTGAAGGGCGTGGCCGCCGGCATCGGCGTCTTCGTCCTCTCTCCTCTCCTCCTCTCCGGCACGGCCATGCTGATGGCCACCAGCAGCGAGGCCGCCCAGACCACCTACTCGTCCTTCAGCTGCGTGGGCGACGTCGACACCGACACGGTCGTCGAGCAGGTCACCAAGATCCTCAACGGTGCGACCGCCAAGGACGTGCACGTCGAGGGCCTGTCCCTGCCCGAGGAACAGATCCCCCACGCCCGCACGATCGTGGCCACCGGGATCGGCCTCCACGTGCCTAAAAAGGGCCAGATCATCGCGCTCGCCACCGCGATGCAGGAATCACGGCTGCGCAACCTGAACTCTGGCGACCGCGACTCGCTGGGTCTGTTCCAGCAGCGGCCGAGCCAGGGCTGGGGCACCGCTACGGAGATCCACGACCCCATCTACGCGAGCGAGCAGTTCTACAAGCACCTGCTCGCGGTGGACGGTTGGCAGCAGCTGACCGTCGCCCAGGCCGCGCAGAAGGTCCAGCGCTCCGACTACCCCAACGCATACGCCGACTGGGAGGAGCTGGCGACCGCGCTGCAGAAGGCGATCGCCGCGACGTTCCCCGACGCCGACCAGGACACCAGCGAGACGAACACCGCCTCCAGTACCGCGCCCTGTGCGGCGGCCGAGGACGGCTCCGGGTACGGCACCATCCCGGAAGGGTCGGTACCGAAGGGCTACTCGATCCCGAAGGACGCCGATCCGAAGGCGCGCAAGGCGATCGCCTGGGCAATGGCGCAGCTCGGCACGATGTACCAGTGGGGCGGCACCTGCACGGCGCCGCACGGCCCCGACCCAATGGGCCGCTGCGACTGCAGCTCGCTGACCCAGCAGGCGTACAAGCACGCCGGCATCCAGCTCACCCGCACCACGTATACGCAGGTCAACGAGGGCAAGACCGTGTCCCCCAAGGCACTCAAGCCCGGTGACGTGATCTTCTCCCGCGGCAGCGCCTCCCGCCCCGAACACGTCGGCATGTACATCGGCTCGGGACTCGCGATCGAGGCCCCCCGTACCGGGAAGCCTGTGCGGATCACGCCGCTCGCGGACTGGGACATCCTCGCCGCCCGCCGCGTCACCTGACCGCCGGTCGGGGCACGGCAACCCCGCCATACCCCCTGACCGGGATACCCCCTGAGCCTCTTCCGCACTCACCTCGGACGGGCCCCGCAGGACCCGCCGTCCTGCCCACCCTCATTCCCCTGACAGCACGGAGCACCTACAACTTACGGAGCCTCATTGCACCTGCTCGAAACCCTGCAGTATCTGGCCTACGACCCCGGCATCACGCCCTCGGGCGGTGGCCTGCCCGGCCTCGCCGTGCTCAGGAACGTCGTCAACTCGATCAACCTGTTCGCGATCGTCGCCGTGGTAGGCGCGCTCGCCGTCTCCCTCGGCGTGTGGGCGTGGGGCCACCACACCGGAGGTCACCAGGCCGAGGCGAACGGCAAGAAGGGCGCGGTCGTCGCGGCGGGCGCCGCCCTTGGCCTCGGCGCCGCGAACGGGGTCGTGGCGTTCTTCTCCGCCCTGGGGTCGCAGGTCCACTGATGCCGAAACGATTCCCCTCCCTGTCCGGCTACGGCCTCGGCTGGTCGACCCGCCAACGCATCACGGTCCTCGCCACCGGCCTCGCCGTCCTACTGGCTCTCGCCGTCGTCGTCGCCCTGGTCACCGGCCGCACCACAGCCGGCGACAGCCAGGCCGCCGCTCCGTCCTCCGGGCCGAGCAGCAGTACCTCCGCGTCCGCCGGTCCGACGGCGTCGGCCGGGGCCGGTTCGGTGGCCAAGCCCCCGCAGCTGGCGGACCCGGTCGCCTTCGCCGAGGCCGCCGCGGCAATGCTGTGGGCGTACGATTCCCGCACCACCAGCCGTGACCAGCAGCTCGCCGGGATGAGGGCGTGGCTGACGGCGGAGACGAAGTACGCCGACTGGTCCTCGATCGCCGCGCAGGTGCCGGATCCGGTGCTGTGGTCGCGGATGGCCGACCAGGACCAGTACGCCACCGCCACCGTCACGGGGGCCCACTACCCCTCGGCGTTCAAGCAGGCCCTGGCGGACGATCCGTCGGCGATCACCCAGGCGTACATCTACGCCGTCACCGTCACCGGCAAGCAGCAGATCGCCTGGAAGAAGGGCGGGGCCGGCGCCGAGGACCGCTCCATCACCCTCGCCGTGCAGTGCCGCCCCAACGCGAACTGCTCGCTGGTCTCCATCGCCCCCCGCGTCGTGCCCTGACCTGCCCCCAGCCCACCTGAGAAAGGAGGGGATTCCCCCTTGGGCTTCTGCGACCTCCCCCTCGCGGACAAACTCTGCGCCGTCGGCGACGCCGTGGACTTCGCCTCCGACCCGGGCACGGCCATCGGCAACTGGATGGCCAAGAGCGCGGGCGAACTCGCCGCAGCCGCAGCTGACTTGGCCGCCGAGGCGGTCAACACCACCACCAAGGTCGACTTGAACGCCGGGTGGTTCCGAGACAACTACGAGATGATCCTGCCGATCGGCCTGGTCGTCCTCGTCGCCACGTTCTGCGCCCAGCTCGTGCGCGCCGCGATCCGCCGCGACGGCCAGGCGCTCACCCAGGCATTCACCGGCACCGCCACCGGCGTGCTGTTCGCGTTCACCGCGATCGCCTTGACCACCGTCGCCATCGAAGTCGTCGACGCATTGAGCGACGGACTCTTCAAGGCCGCCAACCTGGACATCGCCACGGCAGTGCGGCGGATCGTCAAGGTGGGGCAGATCGCCTCCCTGTCCGGCCTGGGCTGGCTCGTCACGGTCTTCGTCGGTGTCGGCGCCGCGATCGGCGCCTTCCTCTACTGGGGCGTGATGATGGTCCGCAAGGTCGGCATCCTCGTCATGGTCACCCTCGCCGTCTTCGCCGGAGCCGGCGGCGGCTGGGAGGTCGCCCGGCGCTGGCGCAAGGGCTGGATCGAAGCCACCGCCACCCTCGTGGTCAGCAAGTTGCTCATGACTGTGATCTTCGTCCTGGGCATCGCCGCGATGGGCAAGACCGAGGCGAAGGACGGCATCGCCGCCCTTGCCGACGTGATGGCTGGCATCGTCATCCTGGCGCTGGTCCTGCTGTGCCCGCATGCCACGTTCAAGTTCGTGCACTGGGCCGCCTCCGAGGGCTCCGACGCCGAGACCCTGCACCGCTCCGGCGGAGCCGGTGCGCAGATGGCCCGTCAGCACGCCGAACGCGCCGGGCGCAAGGCCGCCGCCGCGGTCGCCACTGCAGGAAGTGGCGGTGCCGCAGCCGGAGCGGGCGCCGCTCCCCAGGGCCCGGACTCCGTGCCGGGTGGCTTCCCCGGCGACATCGCCGCCAACCCCACGCCGGACACCGGCAAGGAAGGCGGCAGCTCAAGCACGCCGTCGTCCGGGGACGAGGGAATCAAGACGGGTCTGGAGAAGGCCGTCCAGCCCCCGCCGACCAGCCCCGGTGACGACACCAGCGGTCAGGTCGGCGGTGCATCCGGGCAGGGTGGCGGTTCCGGATCGCACCCCAGCGGCGGCAGCGGCTTCATGTCGCAGCCCGGCGCAGGCACCTCAACACCACCGCCGCAGGGCGCCCCGCCGGCACCGAACTCGGCCGGCACCTCCAGCGGAACCGGGGCACCGCCTCCCGCGCCCAACGGCCTGTGACCTTGCCCGACTCCGGGGCGGCACGCGCTGCGCATTCCTCGCCGCGTGCGCCCCCCGCGCACCATCGGAACGGCCCTTGTCTGATCTCACCGTCCAACCGCTCACCGTCAAATTCCCCCACCGGTCCAGGCGCGGCATACTGCTCGGCCTCTCCCTGCCCCAACTCATTCTCGTGTCAAGCGCATTGGCGCTGCTGCTGGTCACGGTGGTATCCACCGGGCTACTCGGCGCCCTCGCCCTGACCCCGCTGTGGGCCGCGGTCGCCGCCCTGGTCGTCGTCCGCAGGCACGGCTACTCGCTGATCGACTGGGCGCCGATCGTCCTGCGCTTCGCCCGGCGGCGGCATACCGGCCAGAGCCTGTGGCTCGCCCGGCCCGTCACCCGTCCCCGCCAGGACGGCATCCTGCACCTGCCCGGCACCGCCGCCTCACTGCGCGTCGTCACGCCCGGCGATTCCGCCAACCAGGCCGCCGCCGTGCACGACCCGCACGGCCAGACCCTGACCGCCATCGCCCGCGTCTCCTCACGCGCCTTCGCGCTCCTCGACCCGGCGAGTCAGAACCACAACGTCAGCAGCTGGGGGCGGGCCCTGGCGGGCATCGCCCGCACCGGACACGTCGCCACTGTGCAGGTCCTGGAACGCACCGTGCCCGACAGCGGCAACACCCTCACCCGCTACTGGGCCCAGCAGGGCCACCCCGAAACCCCGGTCGCCGGACAGGTCTACAGCGAACTTGTCGCCTCCGCCGGCCCGGCCGCTGCCCCGCACGAGGCGTACCTGGCGATCTCCCTCGACCTCAAGGCCGCCAAGCGCCTCATCAGTCAGGCCGGCGGCGGACTGCCCGGCGCCTTCACTGTGATGGAACAGACCACGTCCTCCATCGCCCAGGCCGCGCGCAGCGCCGGACTGATGGTGACCGGCTGGCTCAGCGCCCGCGAGATCGCCGCCGTCATCCGCACCGCCTACGACCCCAGGGCGCTGTCCGCGCTGCAGCAGTGGTCCAACTCCGGCCGGGCCGAAGCCGACCCGGCAGCCGCCGGGCCCGTGGTCCAGGTCGAGGAGTACGACCGGCTCGCCACCGACTCCGCCCGGCACGCCACCTACTGGGTCGAGGACTGGCCCCGCACCGAAACGAGCGCGGGCTTCCTGCACGGCCTGATGTTCACCGCCGGGGTCCGGCGCACCCTCTCCCTTATCTATGTGCCGCAGGGGCTCGAGTCCGCGATGCGCGACGTGCAGCGCAAGAAGGCGGCGATCATCGCCGACGCCAACGAACGCTCGCGTCGCGGGCAGGTCGACTCCGAAGCCGACTCCGTGGAGTACGCGGACGTCAAGGTCCGCGAGCGCCAGTTGATCGCCGGACACGCCGACGTGTCGCTGACCGGGTTGCTCACCGTCTCCGCGGAGTCCGACGCCCTGCTCGACGCCGCGTGCGCGCAGATCGAGACCGCCGCCGTCACCGCCCAGGTCGATCTGCGACGGCTCAACTTCCAGCAGCCCGACGCCTTCACGCTCGGCGCCCTCCCCCTCGCCCGCACGGCCCTGTAACCCCCGCCCCGGCCGACGTCCTGCCACCACGGCAGGAAGGAACCCTTCCTCTTTGACCTCTGCCATCCCCGTCGGCGACGCGTACCCGTACCTGCGGGCCGCCAGCGCCGGTATCCGCCACCACGCCCGCGCCCTCACCCCACGCACCCAGCACACCGCTTCACCCGCGGATCGCGTGCACCTCGACGTGCTGCACGCCCATCTGACCGCACTGCACCACCTGCTCGACCAGCTCGCCGAATCCACCCGTCCGCCGCATCCCGCCGCCGGCCGCCATCTCGCCACCGCGCACACCCGGCTGTGGCAGTCCGCCGCCGCGGTGCACGACGCCTTCCACCTCCTGCCCGTCGCGGACGAGACCCCGACGGACACGGAATGCCGCCCCGAGCGGCTGCCCGAGGGGCCACCCGTCCTGACCATCTGCCAGCGCCACCTCGCTGCAGGTCACGTCGTCCGCCGCAAGACCACCCCCAGCGACCTGAACACCCCGCTGCACGGCCACACCACCACCTGCAGCCAGTAACCCCCGCACCCCCGAAAGGCCCTGAATGCGCAACCTGAAGCGCTCCACCTCCGCCGCCGTCGCCCTCGCCGCGCTCGCCGGCACCGCCACCCTGGCCACCGCCACTCCGGCATCCGCCGCCAGCTACCACTGCAAGACCAGCAGCCACAGCGTCGACGACCCGAGCTATAACGGCCCCGACTCCGACAACTGGGACTTCGACGTGACGCTGTGCGCCATGCGATCCGGCGGCTACATCTACACCACCGCCACCGTGTACTGGGACGGCCCGTACACGGCCAAGAACCGCAGCACCCTGACCTTCAACAAGGCCAAGTTCCAGCTCCAGACCAAGCGGAGCGTCAGCGGCGCGGACCCGGTCGTGAAGTCCGGCGCCTACACCGGCCTGGAGCACGCGCTCGAACACAGCAGCGGCAACGGCAACGGCTCCTACTCGACCGGAACCCTCAAGTCCAAGGCGGGCTCCGGCCGCTACCTCGCCGACGGCTACATCCAGCTGGACTGGTCGGGCGACGGCAAGAGCTATCGCAGCCCGATTCTGTTCACCGCTTCGCCGGTCGTCTGACCCCGAGCCGCGTCCAGACCGCCGTCACGTGAAAGCCGCCCCGTCATGAGCCACCGGCCTGCGCGCCGAGCCCGCCGCGCCAGCGCCAGCCCCCTGTTCACCCCGCACGGCACCGATCGCGCGTCCCGCACGGCTGCCCGCCGGCAGCTCACCGAGGCCGCCGCGAAGGCCCGCCTCGAAGCAGCCGCCCACACCAGCGGCGCTGGCGTAGCAGAACAGGAGATGCCGGCGCCCCTCTTCCCACCCGCCGGGCGACCCGGCCCCGCATCCTCCCGCAACAACAGGCTCAAGCTGCCCGCCCACCGCATGACCACCGCCACCGCGAGCGGGGCGTACCCGTTTCTCGCCGAAGGCGGCCTCGGCGCCGAGGGCATCTACATAGGCCGCGACGTCCACGCCGAAGCCTCCTTCTGCTTCGACCCGTTCGCGCTGTACGGCAAGGTCGAGGGCTTCACCAACCCCAACGTGCTCCTTGCCGGGGTGATCGGGCAGGGCAAGTCGGCGCTGGCCAAGTCCTTCGCGTTGAGGTCGATCGCCTTCGGGTACCGGGTCTACGTCCCATGTGATCCGAAGGGGGAATGGACGCCCGTGGCGCAGGCGCTGGGCGGTACCTCCATCGCGCTCGGGCCGGGCCTGCCCGGAAAGCTGAACCCTCTGGACGCGGCACCGCGGCCCAACAGCGTCTCCGAGGCCGACTGGGCGGGCGAGATCCGCAAGCGCCGCCTGCTGCTGCTCGGCTCGCTGGCCCGCACCGTGCTCGGGCGGGACCTGCTACCGATGGAGCACACCGGCCTCGACGTCGCGCTGGATGCCGTCGTCACCCGCGCCGCCGCCACCGGTCGCACCCCGCTGCTCGGCGACATCGCCGCCACCCTCAACAACCCCGACGAACTCGATGTGGCCGGCGGCATCATGTCCGGCCGCCTCGGCGACGCCTCCCGCGACCTGGCCCACGCCATGCGCAGGCTGGTCCACGGCGACCTCGCCGGGATGTTCGACGCCCCGAGCACGGTGGCCTTCGATCCCAACTCGCCGATGCTCACTATCGACCTGTCCCGCCTGGGCGGATCCGGCGACGACACCGCCTTGGTCTTGGCGATGACCTGCGCGTCCGCGTGGATGGAATCCGCACTGTCCGACCCAAACGGCGGCCGGCGCTGGATCGTCTACGACGAAGCCTGGCGCCTGATGCGCCACCCCGGCCTCCTGCAGCGCATGCAGTCCCAGTGGAAGCTGAGCCGCGGACTCGGCATCGCGAACCTGATGGTGATCCACCGGCTGTCCGACCTGCTCACCGCGGGCGACGCCGGATCCCGCGGCCGAGCCCTGGCCGAAGGTCTGCTCGCCGACTGCTCCACCCGCATCGTCTACCGGCAGGAGACCGACCAACTCCACGCCGCAGCAGCCCTGCTGGGCCTGGCCTCGGTGGAGACCGACGCGATCTCCCACCTCAACCGAGGCCGCGGCTTGTGGAAGGTCGCGGGGCGCAGCTTCATCGTGCAGCACCTCCTGCACCCCCACGAGCTGGCGCTCTTCGACACCGACGCCCGCATGCACTGAAACCCCGCTCACCTCGCGTTTCGACGACCGACAGGAGCCTTCCCATGTCCGCCTTCACCCCACGCCGACGTCACCGGGCGGCGGTTTCCGGCTCCGCCCTCCTGGCAGCCACCGCCCTGGTAGCCGGATGCGGCACCACCACCGAGGCCACTGACACCACCTCCGTCAGCTTCTCCCCGGCACCTCGCACCCCTACGCCGGCCGCCACGCACGCGGTTCACGGGCTAGACGGCACGTGGCGGCCGATCAACTCCGACAGCCCCATCGCCTCGCTGACCATTTCCGGAACCGCCGTCACCACGACCGGCACCCTTGCCTGCCCCGGCACTCTCGCTCAGACCACCACGGAAACACCCGTGCTCACCCTGCACTGCACGACACCGGACTCGGACCGCGCCCGGGGCACACTCAAGCTCAAGCCGGACGGATCCGCGCTGGTCATCAACTGGGACGGCCCCCAGTGGGGCGGCGCACTCGACAGCCTGCGCCGCGTCTGACCACATCCCCGCCGCAGAGAACCTCAGGAGCCCATGCCCCCGACTCGCACCGACCTGTCTGCCTTCGCCGCCGCGCTCGCCGAACGCCTGCCCGGCACCTGGACCAGCGAGTACCACCGTCACCCCACCTACAAGGACCAGTTCCCCACCATCGAACGGCTCTGGGACGCCGGCCACGTGGACTACATCGTCAGCCAGTACGTCCTCGGTCATGACGCCGTCCTGAACGGCCCCGATGGAGAGCAGCTCTACGTCACCGACCGGCCCCTGTACCGCCACCAGTTCGTGGTGGCCGCGCTGGAGCCCGAGGGCTTCAAGACGCACCAGATCTCCCCGGTACGTGAGCCGAACGGCATCGCCGTCCCCAACGATCCGGCCCGCGCCGCTGCCGCAGTCACCCGCCGCGCGCTGCCTCGCTACCGGGCGGCCCTGGACGCGGTCCGGCACAACGCCTTCAGCCAGCCCGAGCCTCCGCACCGCCAGCCCGCCCCCGAGGTCGCCCAGACTCTCACGCTGGTCTGGTACCCGGACGGCGTGGTGGGAGCACCGTACGACTCGGTTCCCGAAGAGGCGCGCATGACGCTGTTCGGCTGCAACTTCCAGTACAGCCCGAATGAGTTCGCCTTCGTGCTGCCGGCTTCCTACAGCTCCAAGGAGCGCGCCCTGCTGGTTCAGCTCGCCGCCCAGCGGCTCACCCTCCAGGGCATCGGGGTCAACTTCCGCCGCGCCGCTCCCCTCTCGCCTCCCCCTGCGGCATCAGCAGCCGCGAGCAAGATGCTGCCAATGGTGTCCTCCTCCCGGAAATCTACTTCCCGCCGGTAGAACCCGCCCTCTGCATCAAGGAGTTGCCGCTGTCCGATCCCGACCAGCGGATGCTGCTGCACGACGTGGCCGACCGGCTCAACACCGTTGCCGACCGCCTTCCGCTCCCCGACCAGATCCGCCCGGATCCGGCGCTGAGCGAGATCCTGGACGACGAAGTCCGTCACCTGGCCCGCCTGCTGGGATTCCTGGCCGGCGAGAGCGCCTTCCGCCATCGCGCCGCCGCCCGCTCCTCGGCCCGGCCCACGACCACGGTGCGCCGCACGACCCTCGCGCTCGCGAGCGCCGCCGAACCCACCGGGCTCGCGCTCGCCGCCCTCAGCGCCGCAGTTCATCGCCTCGGCCAGCTCGCCGACCTCGCTCACCAGGCCCCTGGCGCCGCCCGCGACCGGGCGATCACCACCGAGCACCAACGGCTCGAAGACCACCTCGACGACAGCCGCATCTACCTCGCCCGCGCCGCGAAGCACTTGCGCGCCGCTGCCGACACCCGCACACCACCGGCCGCGCCGGCCGTGCCCTCCCCGTCGACCACCACAACCCGATCCCGCTCCCGCTGATCCCCTCCCCGGAGCGCCCTCATCCCCGCACACTGCCGGCCCACGAATGGAGTCAGGTCCGCGGGCAGCTCGGCCTCGCCGTCCTGCCCGCGATGGAAACGTGGCTCGCCGGCAGCCAAGCGTTCGAGCGCCAGGCCCGCGCCGCCGTACGGGCGGGCCGGCCGCGCTGTCCGCGCCCAGCCCGCGACTGCTCACCGCTCGCCCCGCGCCGCTGCCCACCCCGCGCTCCGCGGCAGCGCACCGCTGACCGCTCACAGAAGGGATTCGCCTCTGTCTGACTGCTTCCGCTTCGGCGCCCATCCTGACCACGGCTTCGTGGCCGCTGCCACCGCGAACATCCCCGCGCACCTGGCCGACTGGTTCCTGGTCCGTGAACAGTTCGAGCCGGTCCCCGAGACCCCGGGCCTGTACCGGCTCACCCACCCCCAGCAGGACGGGGTCCGCCGTACCCGCCAGGCCGTCCTCGACCTTCGCCGACACGGCTACGAGGTGCAGGCCGACTACCCCCTCGACCCCTCCCTCGCCGCCGGCCCACCTCAACCGGCCGTGCGCAACAAGCTGATGGAGCGGCGCAACCCCATTGCGCAGGCAGCGGCCACCCGCTCCCCGCAAAGGCTCACCGCTCCGACAGCCACCCTCCCTGAGTTTGTGCCGCAGGCCGCCGCGGTGCCCGTGGGCGACCGAGCACAGAAAGCCGGAAAGGGGCGGAGCCGATGAGCGACGAAGCGATCCGCATCACCCGCGGCCTGGGCGGCGAAGTCGAAGTCGATGGCCCGGTCGATGCCTTCGCCGCGAGCGTCCTGGCCCGTGCCGGATTCGACACCTATCCCACGCTGCGCGGCGTGTGGATCCGGTTGCCGTTCGACCTGGGCCGCACCTGGGAGAACGAGCACGCCGCCTGGGCTGCGGAGATGCTCACCGCAGCCCGCTACAGCGTCGACCTCGACCCTGACCTGTGCCCCACTCCGGCCGCAACCTCCGCACCGCCGACGCTGCGCCGCACGAAGACCGCCATGACCGCGCAGCCCTCGCCCACCGGCAACCCGCGGCAGCCACGGCGCTGACCCAGCGTCCCAAGACGAAAGCCCGCTGCCCTGACGCCCTCCGCCGAGATCACCCTGCACCTCGCCGCCTGCAACACGATCGTCGCGCTCCCCAGCGGGGAGCGTCACGTGGGCCACCACCGCCCTGGAACTGGCGGGATTCACCCGGCACCAGGACGAGGCCCACCGGCTGGGCCTCGACAACCACTCCCAAGCACGCGAGGCGCTCACCCAGCTCCACCAGACGGCCCGCGACTGCCAGACCAAGGTCATCACCAGTGAGCGTCCCTATCTCGGCAACATCGCTCACGTCGTCGCCGAGGGCCTTCCCGGCCAGTGGAGGTGGACATCGAGCACTACCCGGACGGCAACACCCCCACCCACCTGCTGGACTGGGTGTGGGAGGCCGGCCCCGTGCTGTCCCCCCGCTGGTGAAGTACCGCAACTCAGGTGCGGCGATCCTCCGCGACGGCAGCGGCACCGAACTCCTCCTGGCCGAACGCCCGTGGGACGGCCAGTACCTGGTCGCCACCATGTTTCCTTCCCCTGACCACCTCCACGTGATCGGCGCAGGGCAGGCCCTGGGCGCGGTGGTCCGCACCACCTCGGTCGCTTCGTCCCAGGGACCCTCCCGCCCCACCGTCTCCACCAGCACGCCGCCGAAACCGCCGACGGCTGCTGCCGCCACCGGGCGGACCCGCTGACCGTCCACCACTGCCGCCTTGCCGAGGCCACTGCCCGGGGTGCTAGCACCCCGCCCAGGTCACGCCGAACGCCCGGAACACACCGAACCACCCCTGATAGTAAGGAGATTCGCCCTCATATGGCCGTCCGAACGACGTGGAACATCGTCCACAGATGTGGACACGAAATCTCGCATGATCTTTCCAGCCGCCCCGCCGACCGGCGGGCCGGATTCGCCCGCTGGCTGGAGGGGCGCGACTGCACCGACTGCTGGAAGGCCACCCGCGACGAGGACGGCGCCGGCAAGGAAGAGTGGCTGGCCGCCAGGCGCGCGGAGGAACAGCAGGCCGCCACCGAGTGGGCCGAGAGGTTCGACATGCCGCCGCTCGAAGGACCCGAGAAGGCTCTCGCCTGGGGTGAGCGCTCCCGCCACCAGCTCGTCACGACTGCGTACAGCGCGCTGGTGACCGAAGGCAGCTGGGACGAGGCCGACTGGGCTGCCCTGGAGGACACGATCCGCACCGTCACCCGCGTTGGGTGGTGGATCGATCAGCGCGACGCCGAGGGCACTGACCTGCCCGAACTCCTGGATGCCGCCACCAGCGACGACACCGGAACCGAGAATCCGTTCCGGTAGACACGGCGTCTTATACCCGACGATCACCGGTTACCGAAACCGGGGATCGTCCGGATTCTTGTTCCTCCCACCGCCTCCCCTGCGCGTGATAGTGGAAGGAACCCCTGCTGTGCCCGATGCCGTTTTCCGCCATCTGCATGCCCCAGGTGACGTCGTCACCCCCGAACGGGACATCACCCACCAGCACTTCCGGCCCGGCGACCAGGTCGTCATCCTCAAGGGCACCTCCGGCAGCGAGCTGTGGGGAGACGCCTACAAGGTCGTCACGCCCTCGTGGCATACGCCGACCGACGAGGATGGGTGGCGGCTGTACGACCCGGCAGGCGGCGAGCGCACGTACCTCACCGCTCACCCGCGCTACCTCGTCCATCTCTCCAGCCGCTGCCCGGACTGCCTCATCTACCAGCAGGCGCTGCGCACTTACCTGGTCCCTCGCCTGGCCGGCGCCGACGGGGATGTCGACTGCGGCTGGTACTCGGTCGACCACCTCAATCAGGTGGTGCACGTCGCCGACGCCCGAGGCGGGCGATGACCCCCAGCCCCGAGCGCAACGCGGCCCTGGCCTGCGCGGCTTCGATCGCCATCGAGACGGTCGCCGGTACCCAGTGGCCAATGCGCCTGGCCGAGGCCCTGCGTGATCTGGACGCGATGTGGCAGGAGTCAGCAGCCCGGCCGCCTCGACCTGCTCGCCAACCTCATCCGCCCGGACGACACATGGACCATGCAGCCCCACCGGTTGCTTCCGCTCCTGGCAGCCGAGTGCCGACGTATCGAGGCCGAGCTGGACCTCCGTTCTCGCCTCCTCGGCCCTGATCCTGGGCAGACCGCCCGCTTCTCGGAGCGCTCCACCGCGGCGGGCAACGGCACTTCACCAGGTGCTGCCGACGCCACCACTCAACTCGCCGGACTGCTCCGCCAGCTCGCCGACGAGAACACCGGTCCGCTCGCGACCGTGCTGCGGCCTCGTTGAGCACGCAGCCCACCGTCTCGATCGCCTCCCGCACGCCTACGGCCCGGCCGCAGGACACCAACTGGAGCTGATCGCCCGCCGCTTGTACGGCGTCCAGCAGGACCTCGACGCGACCGCCGCCGCCCTGCCCCCTACCGCACGGCTGGTGCCCCTCTCGACCCGGATGACCGCCGCACCTCCCACGCCCGGCACCCGGCTGACCCACTGACCCGACAGAAAGAACAGCTTCTTGGCCTTTGCCGATCGCTTCCTGACCCTGGGGCGCGACGCGCACTCCGGAGAAGTCCTCGCCCGCGGCCGCGATCCGGAAGCCCACAGCCTCCTCCAACGCACCGGCTTTGTCCCCGTCGTCCACCTCCACGAGACCTATCACCGCCTGCCCATCGGTCTCGACATAGCCGAGGAGGAACGTCTCGCCACTCGCGCCGTGGCCCGGCTGCGCGCTGTGCGCTACCACGTCGACGCCGATGACGCCTTCGACACCGAGACGCGCGAGGCGCACTACCAGCCACTCGGCTCGCTGGTCGCCGACCTCGCCGAGCGGATCCGTGAAGCCACCACGAGCGGCGAGGTCGCCGACGCGCTGACCGAACTGACCGCCTCCCACGACGGAGTGCTCATCGCGCTGGGCGAAGTCCTCTCCGCGACCGCCGCCTTCTACCAGGGCCTGGGCCAGGCCCCGGATCCGCACACCGCGAAGCGGCTGCAGTACCTCGGCGAGCACCGGCTCGGTGTCATCCGGTCCGACCTCACCCACATGCGCAACGACCTCGCCGACCGGCACCAGAACCACCCCCAGCGCCGCGCGTGCACCGCCGACGTCGGGCCGGACGAACACGAAACCTCCGCCATCTGCGCCTGTCCTGCACCCCCGCCACGCCTGACCACCAGCCCCGCCGCCGCACCCACCGCAGCAGTCCCGGCAAACAGGCGGCGCTGACCCCCGCCCCCTATTCCCTTCGAGGAGACCATGCACGACCCCACCCCCGACACCCGTCTCGGCCCGTTCGCTGCCGTCCTCGCCGGCGAACTGCCCGGCGCCTGGACCAGCACGTACCACCCGGACCGCCGCGGCAACAACGACCACGACGCCCTCACCGACCACGTGTGGGACATGAACAACGTCGCCGACACCCTGGCCAAGCACACCGTGCACCACTGCGCCGTGCTGACCCGCGACGACGGCAGCCGACTGTTCGTCGCGGACCCGCTCGGGCACGGCGAGGGCTACCTGATCGCCGCTATGGCCCCCACCGACGCACCGGCCGAAGCGTTCCGTGGCGTCCGCGAGCCCGACGGAATCGCAGTGGACGCCGATCCGTTCAGCGCCGCCGAGGACATCCATTACGACCTGCTGCCCCGGTACGACAAGGCCCTCGCCCAGGTCCGCACCAACGCCGCCCGCCTCACGACGCCGCCGGCCGCCGAGCCGGAACACGTGGTGATGACCTGGTCCGGCGACGCCCTCATCGTCGACAAGCCCGACCGCGACGACATCGTCCAGGCCCTGACCGACTACGGCTTCGCCCTCGACGCGGAAAACGACGTCTTCGTCCTGTCCGGTGACGACTCCGCGCACCAGGCCGCGTCCGTACGAGCCGCCGGCCACCGCTTGTCCGAGCTGGGCGTCGGCGTCGTCCTACGTAATCCGCCCGCCCGGCCCGCCCTCGGCACCACCGCGGTAGCGCCTCCGAGCCCGCCGGTCACCTCTCCGCACCGGGGCCGGTGACTCTCGCACACGGGGACGAGCCGACGTTCCTCGTCCTGGATTACGTGACCATCACCCGGGACCCGAAGACCGCGCTGGTCGTTGCCATCGGGGGCGACCAGCGCGCGGCCGGCCTCCTGCAGACCGCCGGCGGCTTCCGTTCCGCCCCAGGCCCACGAGGCGACTACCACCGCCTGCCGCACGCCCTGCCCGTCGGGGAGCAGCGTCAGGGTGCCACCGCCGCAGCCCTTGCCCTGCTTCTGGCTGGGTACAGCGTCCATCTCGACCCCACGCTCAACACCCTGGCCACCCAGGGCAGCGACCGGCAAGCCGCCCACCGCCATCTCGAACAGCTCACCTCACTCGGCCGGGATGCCGACAATGACCGGCAGGTCGCGGCGGTCCTGACCGAGTCCGCGGCACCCGACGACGGCCTGCTACCCCGCCTTGCGCAGTCGCTGCTTGCGACCTGGGCTTCGTGGGGCCGGCGTCTCAAGAACACCGGCCGTGACCCGCAGGTGACGATGCAGCTGGGGGCCATCGTCAACAAACTGTCCACCCTCACCTGGCAGATCGAGCAGGTCCGCAACGACGTCGACCGGACCGGCCCCGCACCACAGCCCCACCACCGCCCAGTGTCCACAGCGCCCTCGCCACTGGCTGCGCCCGCCGTTCGACAGCGCTGACCCGATCCCAGAACAGGAGCATGCCGTACGTGGGAAACCGCGCCGACGACGAAGGCACCGACATCGAGATCTACATCAGACCGCTGACCGACACGGTCCACACCGACACCCCCACCGATGCGCCCGAGGAACTCCTGGCCCTGCTCGACAGCCTCGGCTTCGAACGCAAGACGGCGGCGACGGCCGGGCCCGTCTATGTCTGGCACGAGGTCCCCGACCGCCTCACCGAGGCTGCGAAGAAGAGGCTCGCCACCAGCGCGTTTCCTCGCTGCTCGTGGCCGGATACCTGGTCAACATCACCAACGCCGTCTGGGACGCCGCCGCCTATCAGGAGGCCGCAGAGGCAGTGCGCCGCCAGCCCGGCGCCGCAGCCGCGCCGCACACCGCGACCGCCTCCGTCGTCCGGGCCCACGGCAGTCCGGCGACACCTCGTCGGCGGTGAGCCACGCTCGAAGGGAGTCCCGCTCGTGAGCCTGGCGGACGAGCACGATGTCGACGTTGAGTTCTATCACCGCGACGGAACGATCTACGTCGATACCCGCACCAGCGCCCCGGAGCAGCTGCTCGTCCTGCTCGACGGCCTCGGGCTCGAACGCCACGGCGGCGAGGGCGAGATCTGGCATCAAGTCCCCGACCAGATGGACGAGATCGCCATGAAGGACATGGCCGATCGGGCTACGTGGCTGCTGGCCCGCCACGGCTTCCAGGTCTCCATTGATACGGGCCTCTTCGGCGGCACCGCCTACCGCGCCGCCCTCGCCGCATCCTCAGCACACCGGCCGGCACCCGCGCCCGCAGCGCCTGCCCCGAGCGCGTCGCGCCCTCGTCGTACGCGCTGACCACCCACCGCGCCGACCCCGCACGGGGGGCGGCCCAGCCCTCACCTGGAGTACCTGTCACCCGCGAAACCGACCGCATCCCACCGCCCATCGCAGCCGACCGCAAGCCGCGCCTGGTCACCGCCCTCTTCCGCCGCTACCTGCATGGCGTCGCCGCCGGCAGTCGCACACGGACCAACCTGCTGGCTGGCGGGCACCCCGAAGCGGCCCTCGACGAAGCCCGTCGCCGGGACATGTTCCCTCTCGTCGACAGCCACCAGATCCGCCAACACAACTAGCAGCCCGACCTGGCCCGTTCAGGAGGCCCATGACCAACCCCCCGCCGCCCCTCACCTCGGTACGGCTCGCTGACGACATCGCACGCCAGCTCAGCCAGCTCACGCAGCTCTTGGCCCAGTCGCCGCCGCACGAGGCCGCCCAGATTCTCGGCAAGGTCCTCGACTACGACGAGGGTCTGCTCGGACGAGTCACCGACCTGGTCGCCACCGGATCACGCTTCGCCCAGGACCACTCCCAGCGCGGCATCCTGCACCCCGAGGTGTGGCTGGCCCTGGGCCGCGCGGCCAACGAACTCGACAGCGTGGGCGAGGATCTCAACGAGCACACCGGCACGATCGAACAGCTCGCCACGCCCGCCACCCCGTCCACCAGCCCTGCTGCGCGGCCCGCCGGATCGGCGATGGTCGTCAGGCGGCACCGGTGAGACAGAACAAGCAGTGGTCCGGCTGGGGCGCCGCCGGTCAGCAGGCCCAGCAGCACTACCTCGTCGAGCCCCGCTATCTCGCCGGCGGCGGCGACCTGCGCCACGTCACCGAGTACCTGCGCGCCTCCGGGTGGAAGGACAAGTCCAAGAGCGGAGGCCCCCTCGTCTTCGACAGCCCGGACAAGTCCGTGCGCATCGGATACGACCCGTTCACTCAGCCCGGCGGCTGGACCATCAGCGGGAAGCAGACCGCGCACCAGGAGGCATGGCACGCCACCTTCGGCCGGCAGACGCCCGTCGAAATCGTCGCCGGTATTACCGACGCCCTGTTCAAGGAGCGCAAGGCGCACGCCCCCAACGTTTGGGAGCCCCTGCAGCAACAGGGCTGGGAGACCGAGCGAGGCCAGCACTTCACCGCCCGCAGCCCGGACGGCGATGCCTTCGTCCGCTTCCACCAGTCCGGCCCCGGCCAGGCACACTGGTGGGCCGGTGCTCGCAACGAACACGGCCGTGTGTGGGAGGCGATGTTCACGCCGACCACGCCGATGCATCTGGTGCAGGCATTCAGCACGGCGCTCGCGGACCCGAAGCCCGTGCTGCGGCTCCTCGGCCACGTTCCGCCCTCCCAGCGGATCCGCACCACCTCCGTGTCCGTCCTGCCGTCCCAGCTCAGCGCCTGGCAGCAGGCCCGGATCACCGCCGCCGGAGCGGCCACACGGGCCCGCAACTCCTTCGCCACCAACCGGGCCCCCACCTCTCCCGGCGCCCGCCCGTACACCGGGCAGTCGGGCTGGGCCCGGTGAGTCACAAACGCTTCTGCTCCCGCGTCAACGGTCCCACCATCACCAGGTCAACCGCACCCGGTGGCTGGACGAGGTCATGCCACGGCACATGACCGAGTACCTGCTCGCCGCCGGCTGGAGCAACCGCTCGGTGCCCGGGTATCCCCACGTCTTGTTGGAGATCCCCGACCAGCAACGCCGTCTCACCCTGGAGCTGCGTCTCGCCGGAGCAGCTTCAGCTGATGCACCGGCAGCGGCTCGATGATGCCCCGCGCACCATGCCGCCTCAGTCGTCCCCGGCCGGCCGATCCTCGTCCCCCGGGGCCGGCACATCGAAGGAAGCGCCGCCTGCCGGGCAACGACCCGGCCCGACCACCTCACCACCCGTTTCACGCAAGGACGTTGATGCCCAACCCCTCGCCCCCCAGCTCCGACCAGATCGCGCAGGCGACAGCAACCCTGACCCAGCTCAAGGACTATCTGCGCACCAACCCGCCAGTACCCGACGTACTGCCGCTACTTGCTCGCCTCCTCGACGAGGACACCGGCGTCCCCATCCTGCTCGGCGACGTCCTGCGCACCGCCACGCGCCTCGTCTCCCACCAGGCCACCATCCCCAAGACGGACGAGATCCGCCTGATCATCGACGGGCTCCGGGACGCCGCCCAGGAGGCCACGGACTGGCACACCCTGCACTGGGACATGCAGCGCCTGAGCGGCCACGCGTTCGCGCCCGCAGGTCCGCCGACGACGCCGTGACCCGCCCCTCCACCTTCAGCAAGGCCGACGACCCCTGGTCTCGTATCTGGTTCGACACCAGTCCCCGTCACCTCGCCGGGCCAGGCGACCCGCGCCATGTCACCCAGGCGCTGCGGGCCGGCGGCTGGAAGAACTACGCCGACCCTGACTATCCCCATATCGTCCTGGCCAGCCCCGACTTCCGGCACACGCTCGTGCTCGAGCCCGCTGCGGACACGTACTCCGCCTGGTGGCGGATCTCCTCACAGCGCTGGCACGCGTCTTTCGGCGGCAACACGCCCGCCGAGATCATCGCCGGGTTCACCGACGCCCTCCTGCTGCCCGCGCCGGTCGCGGAGCCGGACGTGTGGCCGACGCTGCAAGCAGCGGGCTGGACCTACGAGCGCGACGAGCGGGGCAATGAGAGCGCGCGTCATCCGGACGGCATCACCACCATGGAGCGGCGGGCAACGCTGACGAGCGACTACTTCAGCTGGAGCGCCGAAGTCGCGCTCCCCACCGGTCTCGGCGGCCACCAGCGGCTGTGGCACGCGTACTTCGACGACCGCACGCCCCGCCACCTGCTCGCCGCCTTCGCTACCGCCCTCACCGACCCCGCGCCCGTGCCGCGCGGCCACTACGACGTCCCGCTCTCCCACCTGGTCACCCAGGTGGAACGCGGCGCCCAGGGCGAGCAGCTGGCCGCCGCCCACGACGCGCGCCTGAAAGCCATCCGGGCCGCCGCCCGCAAGGCCCGCCGCAGCAGTGCGCCGACCACGCACCCCGCGCCGGCACCCCCCACCGAGACGGCTGCTGCTGCGGCCCGGGGCCGCTGAACCACGCGGCGCGGCCCCGGCCGCACCGCACCCCCATCAGAACCGCATGCCCAAAGGCCCCTCTTGACCATGTCACTCGAACCCGCGAGCCCGACGCATTGCCTCTATCTAAGCCAACTCGCCATCTACCTGCGGGAAAGCAGGCAGATCCTCGCCGCCTGGGACGCCTACTCCGACCAGCACTCCGACCCCGACACGCACCAGCCCTACGACGAGGACGCCTACGGCCTGCGCCAGCGCCAGCGCCAGCGCGACTCCGACACTTGGGTCTCCTTCGGCCGGGTATATGACCACGCCGACGAACTGGTGCACGTCGCCGAACAGCAGCTCGCCCAGCTGCCCGCCTCCGCCCTGACCCGGCGCTACGCCTGGCAGGTGCGAGAACTGCGCGACAGCACCAAGGGGCTGTACGCCGTCCACGACGACTGGCTCGCCGTGCGCCGCGCACTGCCCGCGAGTGCCCGGCCCGGGACCGAGGCGTTCGATGAACCGCTCGCCGAAAGCTACGCGGAAGCCTGGCACTACCTCGACCATTGGGCGATCCACGGCCAGGCGCTCTTCGCCATCAACGCGCTGGCGCAGAAGCGAGCGAAGGCATCCGCGCCAGCACTGGTCACGGCGCCGCCCGTGCCCAAGGCCGCCGCAGCGTCGTCTGCGGCCCGGCGGTGGTGCGTGTGAGCGACACCGTCGAGCAGGCGCTCATCACCCCGCGCTATCTCGCGGCCGGGGTGGATCACCGTGCCGCTGCATCGCGCCGCTGGCTGGAGCTACGGACACGACCCGCTGATGCCGCGCGTCCTGCTCGCCAGCCCGGACCAGCTCATCCAGCTGCGTCTGGACCCCGACCCGGACGATCCGGGCTGGTGGACCATTCGGCACGCGTGTACCGCGGATCACCCCGGCTGGACGGCCACCTTCGAAGCCCGCGCCCCCCGTGGAGATCATCGCCGCCTTCACCGACGCCCTGACCGATCCATCCGGCCCGCCCACCGCAGCGCCCGATCCCTGCGCCCCGCTGCGGGACGCCGGCTGGCACACGCCCCCCCACCTCGGCAGCCTCGTCTCACCCGACAACATCGTGCACGTCTGGCGGATCGGTGCCCCTGGCCGGGATCTGTGGAGCATCGAGACCGCGGTGATCCAGGACCCGACGATCTGGCGGGCCGTGTTCACCAACACCACCCCCTTGCATCTGATCGCCGCCGTGACGCAGTCGCTCGCCGACCGGACGCCCATCCTCCGCGATCCGAGCCGGATCCCGGGCTTGGCCCGCGACCGCATGACCGTGCACACCCATCACCTCCCCGCGCCGGACATCGCCTTCGCCCTGGAGCGACGCGTCAGCACCCTCGCCGCCCGGCACCGCCCATCGACCACTCCCCCACCCCCGCCACACGGCCCTTCGCCGCGCCACACCCGCTGACCGGACCCGCCCGCGCCGCGCTCCTCACCCACGTACCTGGAACAGCCCTTGCCTCAGCCCTCCTCCACCTCGTCCACCGACGGCTACGACATAGCCTTCCGCGTCCTGGGCGTCGTCCTCGCCATCGCCGTCCCCCTGTCGAACCTGGCGTGGCTGGGCGGCAACCTCACCTCCTGGGCCACCGACACCGGTCCCCATGCGCCCTATCAGCCAGTACAGGCCCTGCTCCATCCCGACCAGCTGTGGCCCCGCCTCGGCGACATGTCCCTGCTGCTGGGCACCCGCATCCTGCCCGGCGCCGTGCTACTCGCACTCGGGATCGCGGCCGCCGTGCTGTACAAGCGGCACAAGGACGGCAAAGGCGGACGCAGGAAGCGCGTCGCCGGGATGGCCAAGCAGCGGGACATCGAGCCGCTGCTGTCCAAGGCCATCACCGCCAAGGCAAGATCATTGCGCCCAAGTCTGAAGGACGCCAAGCGCCTCGAACCGGCCGACACCGGCATCCTGCTCGGCAATCTCCAGGGCACGAAGCACGAAGTGCGCATGGGATACGAGGACGTCGCCGTCGCGATCATGGCGCCGCGGTCCGGCAAGACCACGTCGCTGGCGATCCCCTCCATCCTCAACGCGCCCGGCCCGGTCCTGCTCACCTCCAACAAGGCCGCGGGCGACGCCTACACGGCCACGCTCGACGCGCGGGCTGCCGTCGGCCGGACCTGGTCGATGGACCCGCAGCAGATCGCCCACGCCGAACGGGCCATGTGGTGGAACCCCCTGTCCGACGCCAAGACCCTCGACGGCGCCGGCCGCCTCGCCGGCCACTTCCTCGCCGCCTCGGTGGACGCCTCCCAGCAGGGCGACTTCTGGTCCAAGGCGGGATCCAACATCCTCTCGCAGCTGTTCCTGGCCGCCGCGCTCGC
The DNA here is from genome assembly GCF_036237295.1 of Streptomyces sp. NBC_01352. Taxonomy (NCBI): domain Bacteria; kingdom Bacillati; phylum Actinomycetota; class Actinomycetes; order Kitasatosporales; family Streptomycetaceae; genus Streptomyces; species Streptomyces sp. NBC_01352. The sequence continues at coordinate 9,868,826 of NZ_CP108354.1, read as the reverse complement.
CGAGCGGCCGATCACCGACGTGATGCAGTGGCTGGCCTTCCCCGCCGACCGGACCCCGCTGGACATCCTGCGCGACCACGGGTTCGCCGCCGTCGCCGCGCAGTTGAAGGGCACCGTGGAGGGCCCGCCGGAGACCCGCGACGGGATCTACGAGACCGCCCGCCAGTACGCCGCCGCCCTCCTCAACAGCGAGATCGCCGCATGGGTGACACCGCAGAAGGACGTGGCGGAGTTCAAGCCGAGAGAGTTCGTTACCTCGAAGGACACGCTCTATCTTCTGTCGAAGGACGGCGGTGGCGGCGCCTCTGCCCTCATCGCCGCATGCGCGGACTCAGTCATGCGGGCCGCGACCGCCCAGGCCGAACGCGCCGGCGGACGCCTCGACCCACCCATGCTGGCGATCCTCGACGAGGCCGCCAACGTCTGCAAGATCAGCGATTTGCCGGACCTGTACTCCCACCTCGGCAGCCGCGGGATCATCCCCATCACGATCCTGCAGAGCTACCGCCAGGGCCAGAAAGTCTGGGGCGACGCCGGCATGGACGCAATGTGGTCCGCCTCCACGATCAAGGTCATCGGGTCCGGAATCGACGACCCGGACTTCGCCGACAAGCTGTCCCGCCTGATCGGTGACCACGACGTCGAGACCACTTCCACCTCGACCTCCGGATCCGGTAAGTCCACGTCCGTCAGCATGCGACAGGAACGAATCCTGGCCGCCGACGCCATCCGCGCCCTGCCCAAGGGCACCGCGCTCGCGTTCGCCACCGGCATGCGCGCGGCCATGCTCGACCTGCGCCCTTGGTATCTCGAGCCCGGCGCCGGCGAACTCTCGGCCGCCTCCGCCCGCGCGTCCAAGGGCATCACCGAACGCGCCGTCGCCAAGGCCGCCCCGAAGCAGACCGCCTTCGGCACCGCCGCCTAGTCCACGCCCCGCCTCTCCCACTCAACTCGCCCACGGAGGCGCCCATTCACACCTACGAGCCCGCCGACCTGGACAACATGGAGCCGCACGAAGCCGTGGATGCCGTGCTCGCCGACCTCCGCGACCACCGCGACCACCGGATCACTGGTGATGGAAGTTGCCTGTTCGCCGCCACCCGGCACATCGGCCTGCTCTGCTTCGGGTTGGCTTCTTGAGGCGGATCATCCTCGACTTGTTCGCCGGTCCCGGCGGCTGGAGCCACGCGCTCACCGTCCTCGGCGCGCGGGATGTGGGCCTGGAGTGGGATGAGTGGGCCTGCAAAACCCGTGCCCGGGCAGGTCAGTTGACGATCCGGACCGATGTCGCCGTCTATCCGGCTTGGATCTTCTCCGGCCGGATCCTCGGGCTGATCGCCTCCCCTCCCTGTCAGGCATGGAGCATGGCGGGCAAGCGTCTCGGCCTGGTTGACCAGCCCCTCGTTCACCAGGCCGTCGCCGACCTTGCCGCCGGACGCGACGCCCGCGAGCAGTTGCTCGGCGCGTGCGCGGACCAGCGCTCCCTTCTCGCTGCCGAGCCCATGCGCTACCTGCACGCCCTCAACAGCGTCGGCGAGCCGGAGTGGGTGCTCATGGAGGAAGTCCCCGACGTCCTGCCCCTGTGGCGGCAGTACGCGGCGATCCTGCGGGGCTGGGGATTCTCCGTATGGACCGGCATCCTCAACGCCGCCGACTACGGCGTCCCTCAGACGAGGAAGCGGGCGATCCTGCTCGCCTCCCGCACGCGCACCGCCGAACCTCCGCCGCCCACCCACGCGCAGTTGGCCGAACCGGAGTCGCTGTTCGGGCCCGGCCGCGCCCGCTGGGTATCCATGGCCGAAGCCCTGGGCTGGGGCGCCACCGACCGTCCTGTGCCCACCGTGTGCGCCGGCGGCGGGCCGGGAGGCGGCCCCGAACCCTTCCCCTCCGGCTCACGCAAGACCCTGACCGACGCCCGCGACCGCGGCACCTGGACACCACACCCCGACGCCGAACTCGTCCTGGCCTCACGCAGGGAAGGCTCCGACTGGGCCTCCCGGCCCGGTGAGAACCGCACCGCAGATGCTCCGGCATCCACGTTCACCGCCGAGGCGCACCGCTGGTCGTGGTCACTGCGCAGCAACAACCAGACCAACGCCACCGTGCGCCGGGCCGACGAGCCCGCCGACACCCTGTTCTTCGGCCACCAGGTCAACGAGTGCACCTGGGTCGCCGACACCGCCTCCGGCCTTCCGGACGACGAGCAGCGAGCGGCGCCGACCCCGATCAAGATCACCGCCCGGGAAGCGGGCGTGTTGCAAAGCTTCCCCGCCGACTACCCGTGGCAGGGCAACAAGGGTCAGACCTTCTCGCAGATCGGCAACGCCGTCCCCCCGCGTCTGGCAGCCCACCTGCTCGCCCCGCACCTGAACAAGCCCTTCAACCCCGACGACTTCACTCTCGCCGCCTGATGCCCCACACCCCCGAACCCGACGAGGACGACGACCTCGACCGCACACCGGCGCCGAAGCCGGTCCACTACGCCGAGCAGGCCCTGCTCGGCGCTCTCCTCCTGGAACCTGCGCGTCTAGCCGACACCGAGCCGCTGATCGCTCACCACTTCGACAGCCACACCCACGCCGCCCTGTTCACCGCGATCCGCACACTCCCGCCGCCCAACCCGGCCGACCACGCCAAGGACGCCGCCTGGCTCAACGCAGTTCTGGACCATGCGCGTCCGCACGCTCCCGGCCTGAACGCCTCCTACCTTCACACCCTCATCCAGTTCTGCCCGCTGCCCAAGCACGCGGCGGCGTACGCCCGGATGATCCGCGCCGACAATGCCCGCAGAGTTCTGCGCGCCCACGCCGAGCGTCTCGCGTCCACCGCAACGGACCCTGGCGTGCCCCACCCGGCTGCCTCGACACTCGGCATGGCCGACGACATCGGCCGCGTCCTGGACGCCCTCGCCGCACAATTCGCCCCGCACCCCGGCTCCTTCCCCCGCACTCCACTCCCTGCGGATGTCCCACAGCCGGCGGGCGAGGAGGACCTCGACGAAGAACGCCTCCTCCTGGCGACCGCCACCGCCTACCCGGCGGAGGTGCAGCACATGCGGTGGCTGACCGAGGCGGACTTCCTGCTGCCGCTGCACGCCGTGCTCTGGCAGTCCATCACCTCGCTGGTCCACCGCGGCGACATGGTCGACCCCATCACCGTCCTCGGCGAGGCCCAGCACCGCGGCCTGCTCACCGGCACCCTGACACCCGAGGACCTGATGGCCCTGGTCTCCACGCCCGCCGGCTCCCCCGAGTACTGGGGCGAGAAGATCCTCCAACGCGCTCTCCTCGCCCGCGCCCAGACGGTCGCCGCACGGATCACCGCCTACACCGACGACCTGGCCAACACCCCCCACCAGCTCGTCACCGGCAGCCGCCGCGCCCTGGCCGACCTCAACTCCCTGCGTACCCGCTGGATGCGCGCCACAGCACCCTCGCCCGCTCCCGCCGAAAGCCAGCCGGCACGCCGCGGGCAACCACCCCACGCAACCGGCCCTCCGCCCCAGCCCGCACTACTCAGCCCGCGCGCCCACCGATGACCACGATCGGGCCCGGCCGTCCGCCGGCCAGGCCCGGACCCGAAACGAGACCGTCTTCCATGCCCGGCATTCCTCCCGACGCCACCGTCCGCCTCGACGCCCACGTCTTCCTCAATGTCCATCCCGCCCCACCGCCGTCGTCGCACGCTTGACCGACAGGCACAGCCGCACCGCCCAGGCCCTCCTGTCCGCCCGCGGCTTCGACTCTCTCGACGAGCGCACCATGGTCCTGGCCCGGATCGATCGCGAGGAGCCGAACTGGGCCGGGAAGGCCACCCACGCTCTGCACGCCGAAGGCATCACCGCAGAGATCAGGCCCGGCTTGCGGGAAGCCATCGACGAGGAATGGACATGGGTCAACCACCCCACGTCCGGCCTCAGTCGTGGCGAGATCCACGAGTGTTCCAACCAAGCGCAGAAGATCCCCGATGCCATCCGCGACGGTCGGCTGGTCCCGCATGCCCACGCCCACGCAGAGACCGGCTGGGACACCGTGGCCGTCGGCACCTGCCGTGACACCGGCAAGAGCGTCCACCTGCACGGCGAGAACCACTTGCGTCACGTCACCGGTGCCTTCGCCCCACCGGCCCAAGTCCTCATCGCCCACGCCCGCACCAGCCTCACCCCGCCCGACACGGCCCCGACCGACACCGGTGCGCCGTTGGTCGAGCAGGTAGCGACTACGCCGCCGACCCGGCGACCACGAAGCCGTCTTCAACATCTTCCTCAACCACAACGGCGACTGGGAGAAGTACCGGACTCGGTCGGACGAGACGACCCACGCCATCCACGAGTCCCAGATCCTGCGCATCGAGAGCGTCCACGAAACCCACGCCACCGAAACAGCGTGGACCGTAGCCGCCTACGAGACACCCGCGTCCGACCGCATGTGGGTCTCACCGCGACCGGCGCCACCCCCCGCCCAAATGTTGGAGGAACTGCTGAATCACATCGCCGAGGCGACGGCTGGGACGCGGCCATCGGCGCCCCGGTGGACGAGAAGATGGTCACCGCAGCCACACAGCCCCTCTCCGACGCCGGGTGGAAGCACAACGTGGACGGGCGATGGATCCGCTGGACGTCCCCCACCGGGGACGCGGACCTCCAGTTCGACGCCTTCACCACCCAGCACCCGAGCCAGAACCTGGCCACCTGGACCGCCTGGGCTGGCCCGCCCCGGACAGGCCCACGACCCTCAGCGGGTCCCCCCACACCCCGAGTTCGCTGCTGGCAGACCTTCTCTCAGACCCTCGCCCACCGGAACTCGCCGGCCGCAGACCGCGGACGCCGCACGTAGGACGAATCTCGTCGCCAGTCCGTCAGCCGCTCCGGCGGGAACGGCCGGCCCCGCTGCCAGCCGTTCCCGCTGATCAACGGCAAGCGGGACAACATAGCGCGGGATCGCCGGCTAGCCACACCGGCGATCCGGCGCAGCATTGATAGTCCACCGCCACGCCCTACTCGCACGTCGAAAGGCACCACTTCACGGCCACAGAGCAGCCAGACGTTCACGCCGCCGCGTAGCCGGCCCGGAACTGATCCTGCGCCCGCTCCACGTCTCGCGGCGTACGAAGCTGCACCTCCAGATCACCCGTCCCGTGGGGTGTCGTCTTGAGCGCCCAAGTGGTGGGGGTCCTTCTGACGGAACCCGATGACGACTTTGTGCCGTCGTCCAGCGCCGCGTCGAAGGACCACACCTCGTTGGGGTCGGGGTTACCGCCGTCGCAGCGGCCTTCCTCCCGCACTTCGACCTGGTGCGGGTTGGTCCCGAGTTTCTCGAAGTCCTCGGGCTGGTCCATGAGTCGTGCTCGTGTCTTCTTCCGTCTTTCCATTTCCGTTCGGTTGGCGGACAGCAGGCGCCGACCGCATCTTCGGTATCTCTGAAGTTCGCTGTGACGGGGGCGGGCCTGCAGGTCACCCGCTCGCCCTGGTGAAAGGGCGCGAGGTCGTGGACCGTGAGCCGCGTCAGCTGCTGGGCAACAACGGAGTTCTCCAGAGCGGTCAAGGCACTCGCAGGGAGACGACGCGTCGTCGAATGCCACCGCAAACCGATGACCTCCCGCGACGCCCATTTTGACATCTGGTTCAACGATACACTTATGAATGTGTCAAACGTCAGTGATCATTCACCACGATCGATACCCGAGGACCTGGTGCAGGCAGCGCTGCGCGCGTCGCGCGCCCGGGGCATCCCGGTCGCCGAAGTTCCCCTGATCGCCGTGGCAGAGGAGGCGCACATGTCACGTAGCACGTTGCTGCGCCACTTGGGGGGAACCCGCCACGCCCTGGATGAGGCAGTGCGTGCCGCTGGAGTGAACCCCGGAGGGCGAAAGCCGGTCCGCGAGCGCGCGGTGGAGGCTGCAGCCGACCTCATCAGCGAGCGCGGGCTCGCGTCGGTCACGCTGGAGCGGGTGGCGTACGGCGCCCTGTGCTCCGTGCCCAGCCTGTACGTGGCGTTCGGCGGTCGAGATGGGTTGCTGCAGGCCGTCTACGAGCGCTACAGCCTGGTCCTGGACGACGTCGAAGCCTTCCTCGCGGGTCCGCGCGAGGGCCTGCCTCAAACGGTTCGCAAGATCTACCGCCTGCTGATCGACACCCTCAACCGCGAGCCGCGGGTTCTGCCGGCCATGCTCGCCGATGTCCTGTCACGTCCCGACGACCCGGTTGTCCAATCGATCTATCAGCACGCCTTCGCCCGCATGATCAACGGCGTGGGGCAGTGGCTCACCAGCGAAATCGCCACTGGTCGCATCCGCGACCTTCCCCCGCTGCTCCTCGCCCAGCAGATGACCGGCCCCGTTCTCACTCACTTCCTCATGCGCCCTGCTGCCGCGAACCTGACCGACGCGGCCCTGCCCACATCCACGGAGGCCATCGAGGTCTTCACACAGAGCTTCCTGCACGCCGTAGCCCCGGTCCCCGGTCATGACGGGACCTGATGCTCACGTCGCATGGAGACAGGCTGTCGTACTGCCGCGAGCCTTGTCGGCGGGGCCCTCGGGCGCGTTTCGGGTCTCGCCGGGGCATGAAGTCGGCGGCATCGCGCCACCAGTTCCCCGCATCCCCCGCGTCCGGTAGCTCGCTCGGCGACCAGCCGGGACGGGTGCCCGAAGGGTCCGTCGTCACTCTGCACGCTGCACGATGCGGACGGTGCTGTCTGAATGTGGTGATGACTACCGGGCCGACGACCTGGGCTGTTGTCCCACAACGGCCGTCGATTCAGCGGCGTATGAGGCAGGGGTACGCCCAGCGCCAACGATTCGAGGAGACCGGATCGCCTGCGCACCCCGCCGGCAGCGGCTGCGCTGCTCGCCGGGACGTTTGGGTAGTCTCGATAGTTCTTGCCCCTGCGCCAGTGAGCAGGTGGGAGTTATCCGTTCAGCAGCGCGATGGTGACGTCTGCGCGCTGTCCAGCGGTGAGTTGCGCGCGGGAATGCCCAGGGACTGGGAAGCGGTCGCACCACCGCGACTCGTCGGTGTCGGCTCGCGGCTTCGGCACTCGATCCGGCCCAGGAGGCTGGCGTAGGGATGCCGTCCGCGATGGCCGAAGCCTCCTTCGACCTGAACGGTTCCTCTGCACAGCACTGGCTGCACCGGGCGTGCGCCGCGCCGGAGTCGTCCGACGCGTGGTCGTCCACGATGTACACCTGCCGACGGCAGCATGCCGCTGTCGGGTTGACGCAGCTCCTGGCTCGTACCTCGGACGCCGTCGTCGTACTGACCAGCAACCCCGTCCGGGTTCTTGCCGGTGTTCACCGGGGCTTCCGCGGCGCGCTGCCCCCGTCACGTCGAGCTGGCCCCGCTGCACCGCCGCGAGGGCTTCGCCCGTGCTCTCGCGGGCGGCCATCGGTCGCGCTCGGCGGCGAAATCGGCGATGGCCTGGGATGGTTTGTTCCGGTCACCCTCGTCGACAACCCGACTGAGGATTGCCGGTTCGTCGTGGAGGAGCCCTCCGCCCCATTTCTTCTGCCGTCGACGTGGAGGGACGGGGAAGACAGCATCCAGCGCCAACGACACCCCCGTACGGCCTCGGCGCCTCCCTCTGGGTAAGGAGTCCGGCATCGGCGCTGAGAATTCTTCCGACGACTCCCGAAAGCTCAGGGACGGCCGGTGACTGCGCACGTAGGTCGGCAGCGGCTGGGCTGGCACGCAAGACGGAGATCGGCATCGTCACCGTGACCACGGTGTGGATCGCCCGCGTGTACCACCTGTTCTGCACACATCCCCAACACCTGCCCACCGCTTCGCGTGCGAGCCGCTTCGACCCGGCCTTGAGCTCCAAGGCACAGCTGGCCGCCGCCCTCGGGGCGCGACTTGAAGCTTCCTCAATCAGCCTGCGTGGTCACCGCCGTCTCCGTCGGGCCGCGGTCCTGGGCCGCCCGGGGCGGGAAGGGCGACGGCGCGCAGGAAGGCTTCAGCGAAGGTGTCGCACACCTCCTCGATGGGCGGGGCCGGCAGGTCGGGGACCTGTTGCGTGGCCGGCCGGAGGAGGAGGTGCATGACCAGGGGGCTCGACATCTGCTGGATGAGCAGCAGTGGTGGCAGGTCGCGGATGCGGCCTGCCGCGATTTCGGCGGTGAGCCACTTTCCGACGCCCGCGAACAGGCGGGGGAAGATGTACTGGACGAGGGGCTGGAGTGACTCATCCTGCGGGCGCGCCAGGAGTTCGGCGAGGATGGCCGGCATGACGCGGGGTTCGCGGCTGACAGCCGCTGCCATGAGCGCGTAGATCTGCCGGACCGTGCTTTCCAGGTCCGCCGGCTGTGATGCCACGACCGCCTCGACGTCCACGATCGGGCTGTAGCGCAGGAAGATGGCCTGGAGCATCTCGTCCCGGCCGCCGAACGCGGCGTAGAGGCTATGGACCGAGCACTGGGCCGCGGCGGCGACGCGTTCCAGGGACAGAGACGCCAGTCCCTGGCTGCTGATCAGTGCCGCTCCGGCTTCGATGGCGCGTTCGCGCACGGGCTTCTGCCCGCCCGGGTCGACGCCGACAGCTCGTACCGCTTCATCGAGAGCCTGTCGGCCGCCGCCGAGGCGGCGCAGCAGCGTGCTGCGGGAGATGCCTGCTTCCCCCGCGATGGCCTGGAGTGGCACATCAGCGACGGCCGATTTGCGGGCCTGGGCCACGCGCAGCGCGGCCTGCACCAGCTCGGAAGGAACAGAGGAGAGACGCTCACCATTTGACACACCATTCAATCTACCCTGTAATCGTGTATCAAGCCAGTGAATCGGAGACTGCCACGGCCGTGACACAGCCGCATCCCCGGCACACCACCGTGGTCTAAGGGACGTGTCAGCAAACCCCGCCGCGTTCAAACGTCGGCATCCGAGCCCAGACCCACTCACCATACCTGCAAGGAATCACCTCATGACGCAATCCGCCGCACCACCCGACCACACCGGACAGGGCCGCAAGCTCGCGGTCGTCGTGGTGGGCCTGGCTGCCGTCGTCGTCGCCATGCTGTGCGCGTTCGCCCTCCCCTCGATCCACAGTGGCCCGCATAACGTCCCCATCGGCGTCACAGGTCCTCAGACTGCCACCGCGGCCGTGAGTAAGGCCCTGTCCGGCGAGGAATGGGACGTCACCACGTACGACGACGAGCAGGCCCTCAAAGCGGCGATAGAGGATCGCGACGTCATGGGCGGCATGGTCCTCGACTCGGGCCACATCACCGCGTACACCGCCACCGCCGGAGGGGCCCAGTCCACGGCCGCCCTGACCAACGCGGTCACCGCCCTCGCCAAGCAGCAACAGGCCGACGTCACCGTCACCGACCTCAGGCCATTCACCGCCGACGACCCGAGGGGCGCGGGCCTGTCCTCCGCCGCCCTCCCCATGATCTTCGGCGGCATGATCCCCGCCATGCTCCTCTCGCGCCTCTTCCCCGGCCACGCCGGACGGTGGCTGCGCCTGACAGGAACCATCGCCTTCGCTGCGGTGGCGGGCTTCGCCGTCGCGGCCCTGCTCCAGTACGGCACGGGATCGCTGAGCGGCAACTACTGGATCACCAGCCTCGGCCTGTCGCTGGGCATGGCGGCGCTTGCCCTCACCCTCCTGGGCCTGCAGTCCCTGATGGGAATGACCGGCTACGGTCTCGGCGCGGCCGTCATCATGCTGCTGGGCAACCCGCTCTCCGGCCTCGCCAGCGGACCGCACTGGCTGCCCAACGGCTGGGCCACTGTCGGCCAGCTCCTCCCACCCGGCGCCTCCGGCAGCCTCCTGCGCGCCAACGCGTTCTTCGACGGAACCGGCGCCGGCGGCCCCGCCCTCACCCTTGGCTGCTGGATCCTACTCGGCCTCGCCCTGATCCTGATCGCCGACCAGCGCGGCTCCCGCCAGAGCGCCACAGACCAGCCGGCCCCCCAAGCCCAGCTCGTCTGACAAAAGAACGAGGCACGAGGGCGGCGCCGCAGAGCGCCGCCCGAAGCCCTTCCCTGCAACCCCCACTGCATCGGACCGACGAGCAACCACGGCCACCACACCACGCAGATGTCCGCGGCTGCCGTCCCGCCTCCGGACGAAGGTCGCCGCACCGATGGCACACGTATGGCTCCACGGGCACGAGCCCGAAACCGTCGGAAGCGATGACCCCGCCCTGGTCCTTGTCCGCGCCGACACCCTCCTCGCCCTCAGCAGCACATCGCTCCGGGTCACAGGACGCCTCCATGCCTGCGCCGACATCGTCCTGGCGCAGGCACAGCCAGGCAGTCCCCTGCCCGGCGACTTCCACCTGGGTCTGGTGGCCCTCCTCGGCCGCGCCCGGCAGATGGCGTCCTGCACGGGCGACGACATCGTCCTCACCGTCACCCAGCGCGACGGCGTCCCCGAATGGACCCTGATGCGAGCGGAGGATCTGTGGTGACCCCGACATCAGCGCATCGGCCACCGGCTGTGACACGCCACAAGGCCGGGCTGCGCGAACGTAAGAAGGCCAAGACCAGGACAGTCATCCAGACCGAGGCCGTACGGCTGTTCACCGAACATGGCTACGCTCCCATCACGGTCGAGCACGTCGCCGCAGCCGCCGACGTCTCCCCCAGCACCGTGTTCCGCTACTTCCCCACCAAGGCCGACCTGGTCCTCGCATCCGACGGTGGTTCTCTGTCCGCCCTGGACGCCTTGCGACACCTGGCAGCGGCACCGGCAAGCGGCCGCACCGACGGCGGGCCCGGACGTCCGGCGGCGTCCGAATCCGGGCGGGACGCTCTGACAGCGCGCAGCCGCTGGCGACTGATCCTCACCGTGCCTGACCTCCGCACCGCTCTGCTCAGTACCTTTGAGGACGACGTCCAACACCTGGCCCACCGTTTGGCGCACCGCACCGGGCAGCAGGCCGACCCCTGCGTCCGCGCGGATGCCGGCGCCATGCTGGGCGCCCTGCTCGCCGTCGCCCTGAACTGGGCGGAAAGCGCCGACGCAGCTCCGACCCCGGTCCTGGACACAGCTCTCCAGCGCATCGCCCACGGAGTACCCTCCGCCGGACTCGGACTCTCGGCCCTGCTCGAGCTCGAAAGCACTGAGGCCCCCGCACCGCCGAGCATCTCGGAACCGCATCGCGGGGACGCCGGCAGAAGGAAGCCACTGTGACCGGAGCGACGAGAACGAAACCGATTGCGGACTGGCTTCGCGAACCGCTCGCCCACTGGGACCTCGACTCTCTGATCGAGCGCATCGCGGCCAGAGGCACGGAGGGGGCATTCCCGGGCCGCCGCGAAGACGCCCCCTTCGTCGAGCTGCTCCGGAGCAGTGTCTCCGAGAACCTGCGGCATCTGCGGCATTACATGCTCGGCACGGTCGACTTGGAGTCTCTGGAGCTCAGGGAACCGCTGCGGTTCGCGCGCAAGCAGGCCGAGATCGGCAGTTCGCAGAACGCACTGCAGCACTCCTACCGGCTGGGGATCCAGGCCGCGGTCGAGGACTGGGGCTCCGTCGTGGCCGAGGAGGGGACCGGCCGGGGACTGCCGACCGCCACCGTCGCCGCTGATCTGGTGGCGAGCGTCGCGCGTATGCTGGAGTATTCGGATGCCGTGCAGGGAATGGTCGCCGCCGAGTTCGCGGATCAGGAGGCCGAACTCCGCCGAACCGGGCAGCAGATACGTCGGCAGATCATCCTGGACCTGCTGAATCGGACGGATCCGGTAGACACCTCGGATCTTCTGTCCGTGCTCGGATACGACCTGACACACGTGCATCTGGCGATACAGATCAGCGACATCGCGCCTTCCGAGGCGACGCGCATCGCCCAAGATCTGAGGCACCTCTCCGGGGCCGGCGGACTGTTGCCGATGCCTATCGGGGTTGCGGAGACGGTGTTCTGGCTGGGCCGTCCACGCTCGTGGCCCCTAGCCTCGGTCGAAGTGATCCTCTCCGAAGGGTGGCTGCGGGAACTGACGATGTCAGTGACGCGCCCCGCGGCGGGCGTTCCGGGCCTGAAGCAGACCCACCGCGAACTCGCGGAAATGGCGAAGCTCCGCACCGTCGGCCCCATGATCGGTCGGGTGCTTCACTACCCGGACGTGCAGCTCGACGTGTTGCTGCTCCAGGCGCCTGAGGCCGCACGGCGCTTTGTCGAGGACGAACTGGGACCACTGGCCGAGGACTCCTCGTCGGCCGAGCGGCTCCGGCAGACCGTGGAAGCGTCGTACGCGTATGGAAGCCACGTGCAGACCGCTGTGGCCCTGGGAGTGCATGAGCACACCGTCCGCAACCGGCTGCGACGTGCCGAGGAACTCCTCGGCCACTCCTTGGCGGAGCGCCGGACGGAACTCCAGATCGCTCTGCGGTTGCGCGCGACGATGGGCCTGCCGTCGAAGGACAGCTCGGACACGACGGGCTTGGCCTCCGGGCTCTGACGAGGAACGCCGGTCGCGGCCTACGGCTTCGGCGCAACCGTGCTGCGACCGGCGAAGGCGGCCACCGCGTCCGCGAAGACGTCGGGTTGGTCGATACTGACGAAATGCCCGGCGCCCGGCACGACTTGGACCCGCCCGCGGATGCCCAGCGCCTCGGTCACGGCGGCGGAGTACGCCACAGTCGGACTTGCGTCGCCGAAGAGTGCGTCCACGGGCACAGTGGCTCCTTCGAGGGCGGCGCGGATGTCGTACCGCCGGATGGCCCACATGACGCCCATCATCGACCGTGCGCCGGCCTTGTTGCGGTCGATGTTCCACCGGTGGGCGACTCCCTCTGCGGCCGGTTGCACAAGCCGGGCCTGCACCTGGTCAGGCGTCATGGTGGGGACGGCGAAGAGCGTCTCCACGGTCGCCCAGTTCCGGGCGAACCACTGCTCCCCGCCGAACTGGAACTCCACGAGGAACGCGCCAGCCAGCTGCTCGCCTCGTCGTGCCGCGAGGGACGCGGCGATGAAACCGCCCACGGAGCAGCCCGCCACGAACGGTCGGTCAAGTCCCAGGTCATCGATCACCTCCGATGCGGCGTCTGCGTATCCGTCGATCGGTGTGTCCCACGGCACGGGATCGGAGTCGCCCTGCCCGGGCATGTCCCACGCGACGACGTGAAACCTTCTCGCCAGGTGCTCCATGGACGCCTCGAACTCTCGCCACGACAGCCCGTTGCTGTGCAGCAGCATCAGCGGTGGCCCGTCACCACCCCGTCGGACGTGCACTGTTCCCAGGGATGTCTCGACGAAGGGACTCGTGAACTCCGTGGCCGCGCGGGCTGCGGTGCTCTCCATGCTCATGGGCTCTCCACCTTCCGGGTGTGTGGATCACATATGGGTGACGGACGAACGCGGGCTCCGTCAGCGGTCGGGGGAGCGTCGTCGGAGGGTGGTGAATCGCTCGAGAGCGGCCCAGTCGTCGACGGCCTCGCGACTGACCACGTCCTCTGGGCGGGCGCCCTGGAGGATCCTCTTGATCGGGATCTCGATCTTCTTTCCCGTGCGCGTGTGCGGCAGGGAGTCGACCGGCACGACGTCGTCAGGCACGTGCCGGCGGGACAGCGTTGATCGGATCTCCTCCACCAGACGCGTGCGCAAGCCGTCGGTGAGCACCTCGCCGGGGCTCAGGACGACGAACAGGGGCATCCAGTACCCGCCGTCCGAGTCCTCGATCCCCAGAGTCATCGCCTCGACGATCTCTGGCAGCCGCTCCGCGGCATGGTTGATCTCCGCGCTGCCCAGCCGCACCCCACCGCGGTTGAGGGTCGCGTCCGACCTGCCGTGCACCGTCAGCGTGAGATCGTCGGACCAGAAGGTGACCCAGTCGCCGTGCCGCCAGACGCCGGGGTAGGCGGCGAAGTAACTCTCCCGGTATCGCTGATCGCCGGGATCGTCCCAGAACCGCAGCGGCATCGACGGTACCGGCCGGGTGATCACCAGCTCACCGACGGTGTCCCGGACGGGGCGGCCGTCCTCGGACCATGCGTCGAGTGCGACGCCCAGGACCGGTCCGGGGATTCGCCCCACCCGGACGGGGAGGGTCGGGGCGCCCCCGGCGAACGCGCCGACGACTTCCGTGCCACCGGTGACGGAGACGAGCGGCACGTGATCGCCGACGGCCTGCCGCGCCCAGTGGTAGACCGAGTCGGCCAGCGGCGCGCCGGTCGATCCGACGGTCTTCAGCGCTGCCAGGCCGTACGTGGCGCGCGGGGTCAGCCGCTGCTTCTCGCTGATCGCCAGATAACCGGCGCTCGCCCCGAACAGCGTCGCGCTCGTCTCCTCCGCGAGCTGCCACAGCCGGCCGGTCTCGGGATGGGTCGCGTCGCCGGCGTAGGTCACGAGGCAGGCCCCGAGCAGGAGCACCGAGACGTTGAGGTTCCACAGCATCCAGGTGGGCGTCGTATACCAGAACCACCGGTCGGACGGGCCGATGTCGAACTGGAGCCCGAGCTGGGCGAGGTGAGAGAGGAGCACCCCGCCGTGTCCGTGGACGATGCCTTTGGGCTTGCCCGTGGTGCCGGAGGTGAAAACCACCCACAGGGGATGGTCGAAGGCGACCTGCGCCGTGTCCAGCTCCGGGTCACCTGCTGTGGCATCGGCCCAGGAGACCGCGTCGGGGCCCCGGAACCGGGGCGTCGGCAGTCCTAGGGAGGGCACTGTCACGACGGCTCGCACCGTGGGGAGGAGCTCCGCCAGCGCCGAGACCTCCGCGCGCCGGTCGAACCGCTTGCCTCGGTGCTCGTAGCCGTCCACGGTGACCAGGACGGCCGGGTCGAGCTGCGCGAGGCGGTCGGCCGCTCCGCTCGCCGCGAAGTCCTGCCCGCACACGGCCCAGGTGGCACCGACCGCGGCGGCGGCCAGGAACGCCACGACAGCGTGCGGGGTGTTGGGCAGGTAGCCGACCACCCGGTCTCCCTCGCCGATGCCGAGGCCGCGCAACGTGCGGGCCAGGGCGGCGACCTGGCGGCGGAGTTCGGGCCAGGAGATCTCGCTGCGCTCACCGGACTCGGTGACATGGACCAGCGCCGGCCCATCGGCCTCCTGATGGCGAAGGACGTGGTCGGTGTAGTTGAGCCGGCTGCCCGGGAACCATCGTGCGCCGGGCATCCGCTCCTCTGCGAGGACTTGGTCGTAGGCTGCGGAGAAGCGGACGTCGTAGAAGTCCGCGACCGCCTGCCAGTATCCAGCAAGGTCACTGACCGACCATCTCCACAGGTCGTGATAGCCGGCGAGCCCGAGCCGGAGGCGATCGTTGACAGCCCGCCGGAATTTCTCGACCTGCGAGTTCCGGGCGAGGGCGGGGTCGGGTGACCAGACAAGTTCCGGCTCCGAGCCGGGGCCTGACCCTACGGCGGTGTGCTCGGTCACGCCGACGCCTCCTCGCGCTGGTGCACCGGGCACACACTGCCCCCGGCGAGCTCTCGCGCGCGGGCCTTCGCGAGCGCGGTGTACTCCAGGACCGCCGCGGCCGCGGCGTCCGCGTCGCGTCGCTGCAGCGCCTCAAGCAGCCGACGTTGTACGTCGATGAACCGGTGGGACGACTGCGCGGTCACCCCCTGCAGGCGCGCCATGATCTGCGCGAGGTGCAGGCGCTCGAACCCGGTGAGGAGCGCCGTGTTGTGGGCCAGTGCGATCACCGACCGGTGAAACTGGAAGTTCGCCTCCATGAACGCCTGCGTGTCGGTGAACATGTCGTCCACCATGAGTGCGGCCATGTCCTCGAACCGGTCGGACAGCCGGGCCAGTTCGTCGTCCCCGGCGCGGTCCAGGCCGGCCCGGATGACGCCCAGTTCGATGACCGAGCGCGCTTCGTACGCCTCCTCGGCCGCGCGGACGTCGAAGGCGGTGATGCCGTACCCCTCGCCCGGTAGCCATTCGACGATGCCCTCGGTGCTGAGCCGGGTCAGCGCGTAGAAGGCGGCAGACTCCTCGATGCCGATCTCCTTGGCGACAGCGCTGCCCTCGCGGAATCCCTGCACCCACCCGCCACTGAGGATGAGGGCGCGGACGGCGTCGTACGCCTTCTCGTCGTCGACGTGCTGGAACCGACCGAAGCCGCCCCGGTAGTAGGTCAGCGGCTGCCCGGCCAAGGCCCGGGCGCGGACAACGCGACCGATGACGATTCGGTGCGTGGCGACGTCGATGGTCTCGGCCACCTGGCACTCGATCTGGGCGTGCGCGTCCCGTAGCAGAGGAACTCTCTCCGGAGTGGTGACGACTGCCACGCCCCGGAACTTGTCGTCGCTGGGCACGGCGAACTGGCTCGCCATCGCTTCCTGTCCCGTTCCCAGGACGTTGATGCCGAACATCCCGGCCGTCAGGACGGCCTCCGCAGTGGGGGTGCTGCGGTTCAGGCACGCCAGCATGGTCGGCGGGTCGAGGGACAGGGACGTCACCGAACTCGCCGTCATGCCGTAGGACCGGCCGTCGACGCTGGTCGTGATCACGGTGACACCACTGGCGAGATGACCGGCGATGCGCCGGAACGAATCGCGGTCCGTGCCGTCGCAGTCGATCGTTGTTCTCGGCATACGAAGAGCTCCTTCCTGATCGGGGCGGTGCTCAGCCGACGACTTCGGCGGGCGCTGTGGGCACTGTCCTGTCCAACTCCGCGTTCACCGCGGGCAGTACCTCGTTCGCCATCAGTTCCATGGACCGCCGGCCCAGGCGTTCGTCGACCCAGTCCATGCCGGCGTAGACGATCTCCCCGAAGCCACCGAGGTCGTGGTCGAGGACGAGGAGCTGCTCCGTCACGGATTCGGGGGTGCCGGTGATGACGAGCGCGTCAAGCACGCTTTCGAGTGTGACCTCGCTGTCGGGCCGGTCCTGATCCGCCTTGAAGAGATTGAGCCGCCCAACCGTGCCCATCTTGCGCACCATCTTGTCGTAGTAGAGCCGGTAGGGGCTTTGCGGGTCGTCGCGCCCGTACGCGGCAGCCGTCGCCGCGTCGTCCGCGACGAAGATGGTGCGGGCCACCCGCCAGTCCGCCCGGTCGGCGGTCCTGCCCACGGACTCCGCGCCCTGGACGTAGTTCGGCCAGTGCGTGGCCACCCATTGCGGCAGCAGGAAGTTCGCCGAGAGCGGGTGGAAGTCGCGGGCGCCCATCGCCACGACACCCTTCGAGTAGGGCGCGACCACTGTGCCCACGATCTCCGGGCGGGGCTGTTGCAGCGGGCCGCGCACCGCTCCGAACCCGAGCTCCGGTGCGAGGGTCCGCCGGGTGGTGACGTGATAGCGGTTGCCCGGCGCACCGATGTCGTACGGCGGCTCTCCCTGCCACAGCTCGGTGATCACGTCGATCGCCTCGGCGAACATGGCGTTGCGGTCCTCGTCCAGGATGCCGAGCAGTTCCGCGTCCGAGGGCAGGGCGCCCGGGCTCACTCCCAGGATGAAACGCCCGCCGGCGAGGTGGTCGAACATGGCCGCGTTCGCGGCGATCAGCGCCGGGTGGCTGTGCGACAGGTTGCTCGTCCCCGTCGCGAGCCGGATCTGGGTCGTGTGGTGGATGAGCGTCGCCAGGTACAACATGGAGTTGGTGACGCTCTCCGAACGGTCCGTCAGGTGCTCGCCGATGAAGGCGTCATGGAATCCCAGGCGGTCCGCCAGGATGATCGCCTGCCGGTCCTCCTCAAGGGTCTCGCGCCAGTCCCGGTCCTGTGGGTGGAAGGGCATGGCGAAATAGCCGAGCCTCATGCGTTCTTCTCCTCGCGTTGCTACGGGCCGGACCGTTCGCCCACGTCCCCGGCGAACCGGCCGCCGGCTTGCGCGCGGTTCGCCGCGAGATGCCCGATGAGTGGTGGATGGAGCGGGCTGCCGAGTGGCGCCGGACAGCAGTCAGGGATCGTGTGGCTGTCGGCTTGTCTGCTCGATGGGCCAGCCACGATCGAGAGGGAGTCTCAGTCGCGGCTGGTGTCGGATCAACTGTGGTCTCTGGTCAAGCCGTTGCCGCTCGGACATGACCTGCTGTCGGCGCCTGGCCGTTTGGGACGAGGCCGGAACGAGTTCCCCCGGTCGCCGACCTGATCACCCATCCGAACTCTCAGGGACGGTGGGTGAGTGCCGGCAGCCCCGGGGTGTCGAAGAGCAGCTTGCCCTCTCCGGTGAGGTGTCCCAACTCGGAGCGGGTCCGGGACCACATCGGCTCCGGGAGGGTGGCGCGCACGGCGGCCTGTCGTTCCTCCCGCTCCCGCAGCATGCGTCGGATGAACTGGTCGGCGGCGATCTGGAGTTCGACGCCGTATGCCTCGGTCAGGTCGAAGCCGTGCGGGGCCTCGCCGACGATGTGGAGGTCGACCGTCACCCCGGCGTCACGCAGAGTCCGGTACATCGCGAAGCTGCCCTCGGCGGGGGTGTACCCGTCGTCGCCGCCGAGCCAGAACATCGTCGGCGGGTATCCGGGTCCCGCGTACGACAACGGGCTGGCCCGTCGCACGGTTTCCTCGTCCTCCCCGTCCTCGAACAGGAGGTAGGCGGGCATGCTGCCGTCGACGGCGGGCAGCGGATAGGTCATCCTCGGCTGATCGGGGTCCGTCAGGTAGAACTGGCAGACCGGATACGCCGTGACGACCGCGGCAACGCCGGTGGAGACACCGGGCGTTCCGCTCTCGCCCTCCCATTCGGGGTCGTCCTGTGTGCCGGCGCATATCAGGGAGAGATGGGCGCCCGCACTGTGTCCCTGGAGCACGATCTGGTCGGGGTCGATCCCGAACTCCTCGGCCTTGCTCCGGGTCCAGCGGATCGCGGCCTTGACGTCGTGCAGGCTCGCCGGCCACGGTGCCTCTTCGAGGAAGCGGTACTCGGGGGCGACGACCGTGTACCCGAGAGCGCTCATCCGCTCGCACATGTGGCGCAGCATCTGGCGGCTTCCCCGCCGCCAGGCACCGCCGTGGACCTGGATCACGGCGATGCCGATGTCGTTGTCGGGGTCAGGCCGGTAGACATCGGCCAGCAGATCGCGCCCGGCGTAGCCGTAGGGCACGTCCTCCTTGATGGGTGGCTGCATGGATCATCCTTGTGTTCAGAAGGGGGGCTAGTGGACGGCCGTGGTCACGCCTTATCGGTGACCGGTGTCAGGGTGTGCCGGAGCCGGCGCCGCTGAATCCGCCAGCCCTTGTCGGTGAGCCGGTACTCGTCGGCGAACGAGGCGAACCGCACGGGCGCCCGCTCGGAGCCGAAGATCTCGGCAATCAGGACGTGTCCACGACTCGTGGCGGACTGCTCGTCGAGGACGTCCACGATCACGTCCGAGGACATGTGGACCATTCCCCGGTCCGATGGGCCCGCGGCGAGGGCCGACCGCAGAGCGGCCGTCCCCCTGAACTCCTTGCCCGCGAAGTCGTACAGGCAGTCCTCGGTGAAGAGGGCGAGGATTCCGTCGTGGTCGCGTTCGTCGGCCCGGTGGTTGAACGCATGGACCAGGCGCAGGCAGGCCCGCTCGATCGCGGCGATCGCCGACTCCTCAAGGGGTACGTCCGGGGCGCTGGTCATGACGACTCCCCCTCGACCTCGATGGCCCCCGTGGGGCAGTTGGCGATCGCCTGACCGACCGCGGCTTCGTTCTGCGGGGTCAGCTTCGGGTCGATAAGCACGACCGCTCCGTCGTCGCCGAGGTCGAACACCTCTGGTGCGATCGCGAAGCACATGCCGTTGCCGCAGCATGCCTCCCGGTCCACTCGGATGGTTGCCACCACGGGGTCCTCCTCTGGTGTCTCTGCCGTCGTGCGGGGTGTGTCGGTGACGCCGTGTGAGGTGGTGATCCGTGCCGTCATGCGGCGTTCAGCCGGATCACGCAGCGCCGGACCCTCGAGGCGAACGGGCCGTAGGAGTTCCTCAGCGGCTCGGCGAGCTCGGCGTCCGGGAACGCCGCGGGGAACTGGGTGAGGAACTCCTGCATCTCCAGGCGGGCCAGATGTTGACCGAGGCAGGTGTGGGCACCCGAGCCGAAGTTGATCGGGCCAGGGCGCATCGTGCGGTCCGGCCGGAACTCCATGGGTTCCTCGAACACCCGCGGATCGAGGTTCGCCGACCGCACATGCAGGAAGACCGGCCGGCCTGCCGGGATGGTCAGGCCCTTGTACTCGAACGTCTCCACCGGAAAGCGCATGATCGAACTGACGATCGTGGCGTGACGCAGGGACTCCTCGGCGATCTGGGCCGGCGCGTAGGTGCCGGCCGCGGCCGCGGCCCACTGCCCCGGCTCCCCGAGCAGGGCGCCGAGAGCCCAAGTGAGCTGGTGGGCGGTGTTGTCGATGCTGGCCGCCAGGAGCATGCCGGCCTGGTCGAGGAGGTCCTGCTCGGTCAGCTTGCCGTCGCGATTCATCTCGATCAGATCCGACAGCACATCCTCCCCCGGCGTGCGCCGCCGCTCCGCCAGAAGCTCGCCGAGCAGGTCCATCAGCTCGTGGTAGGCCGCCACGTGTTCCGCCGTGCGGTCCGTCCCGCGCTCGATCAACGGCGTCAGCATGCTGTCGGCCAGCCTCGCCGCCGTCGGCCCGAGCTCCGGCGGAGCCGAGACAAGGTGGCAGAACATCTCCGCCGGGATGATCTCACCGAGTTCGTCCAGAACGTCGATGACCGGACGGTCGGCGACCCTGGCGATGGCACGCTCCACGATCGACCGGGCCGCCTCCCGGTGCCTCTCCGCCCGGCGGGGAGCGAAGAAGGCGGACAGCGGCAGCCGGGCCTGGACGTGCGGATCGCCGTCCAGCGTCAGGATCGAACGCTCGTGGTAATCATGCACGGGCCCCTCGGTGATCCCCATCTCGTGGACGCGGTTCATGATCCGGTGAGGCTGCTTCTGCAGGTTGCGGTCACGGAGCAGACGTGACACGTCCTCGTACCGGAACACCTCGAGTCCACGGTCGCTGGCGGCGATCCACGTCCGCTCCCGGAGCTCGTTCAGCAGCGGGGTCGGATCGCTCTCCTCGTTCGCGATCCAGTCCCACTCCATGCGCGGCAGTTCGTTCAGATCCAGCTCGGCGGTGGCTGATCCCACAACATCCTCCTTGATGCTCGTGCGGGTTCGTGGTCCGTGTGCCCGCGGGTCGGCGGGCCGGTATGGGGGGCGAGACGGCGCGGAGGCCGGGACGGCGATCACCGTTCCCATCGGATGACGGCGCTCCGCAGCTTCAGGGCGAGCCCGTACAGGACCAGGCCCACGACCGCCAGGATGACGACCACCGCGAACATCAGGTCCGCGTTCACGTTCACGGTCGCGCTCTGCAGCAGCGTGCCCATGCCGGGGATGCCGGCGAGGAGCTCGGTGAAGACCGCCGAGAGCAGCCCGAAGCTGATGGCGTTGGGGACGACGGCGAACGTCCAGATGACGACCATGGGCAGTCGCACGGTCCGCATGACCGCGGCCTTCTTGGCGCCGAGCAGTTTGGCGTTGTCCAGCATGGCCTGCTGGATGGTCAGCCCGCCCTCGTAGGCGTTGAAGAAGCCCAGGAAGAACACGGTCATCGCCACGGAGATCACCGAGGCCCCTCGCGACGGCCCGACCAGAATCACGATGACGGGGATCAGCGCGACCCGGGGGACGGAGTTGAGAATGACGATGAACGGCCGCAGGACGTCACTGAGCTTGGGGCTGTTGCTCAGTATCAGCCCGGCCAGCGCGCCGAGCACCAGACCGATCGTCGCGCCCACGATGGTCCCGAAGAGTGTGGTGTACAGATAGGACCACAACGACGCGCCCGGGACGTTCCCCGCGACGAGGTCCCAGACCGACTCCGCCACCCGTGACGGCGCACTGATGAAGAACGGGTCGAGCCACTTCACGTCCCCGGCGATGCCCGGGATCCGCGGCACGTACTCCCACGCCAGCAGGAACCCGGCGACACACGCCAGCTGGATCACGAGCCGGGTGACCGCCCACGACACCCTGATGCGGCGCCGATCCCGTGTCGTGACCTTCCCCGGAGCAGCGAGGGGCGCGTCGAGTTGCGTCGTCATGCTCCCACCTCCGTCTCGGCGGACTGCTGCCGGAAGTCGTGCCAGATCTGGCCGTACATCTCCAGGAACCGTGGATCGGAGCGGACGTCGAGCAGGTCGCGATCGGTGCCGAACGGCGTGCGGTACTCCTGGACGATCGTCGACGGTCCCTTGCTGAGCAGCAGGATCCGGTCCGACAGGCTGACCGCCTCCCCCAGATCGTGGGTGACCAGCACGGCGGTGATGCCGAACCTGCGGACCAGCTGGTAGACGTCCTGGTGGACGGAGATCCTCGTCGGCTCGTCGAGCGCCGAGAACGGCTCGTCGAGGAGCAGCAGGGCCGGCAGCGGCGCGACCGCCGTGAGCACCGCGACCCGCCGCCGCATTCCGCCGGACAGCTGCGAGGGGTACGAGTCGGCGAACCGCTCCAGACCCACCATCGCCAGCAGCTCCGTGATGCGCTGCCGACTCCGCGAGGCACGCTCGCCCTGGAACCGATGGAAGAGACGGACGTTCTCCGCGACCTTCAGCCAGGGCAGCAGGGTGTCCTCCTGGAACACCATCGTGCACGTGTGGCGCCCGGCCTCTGGCTCGGCACGGACCAGAGCACCACCCGAAGGGTCGCGCAGACCGGCCAGGATCCGGAGCAGAGTCGACTTCCCGCAACCGCTCGGTCCGACGATGCTCACGATCTCGCCCTGCTCTATGTCGGTCGTGAAGTCTCCGAGGGCCTGCAGGCCGTTCGGGTAGCGGTAGCTCAGCCGCGTCGCCGTCAGGGCACTGCCCAGCCCCTCAGGCCGTACCGCGTCCCCGGAGGCCTGTCCCAGAGTGTTCGTGACCACGTGGCTTCTCCTTCTACGACGGGGCGGGGCAAGGGCCCCGCCTGCGGGTGCGTCGGACACGCGGGTCAGCTCGCGTCGAGGTAGGACATGTCGACCGCAGCGGAGTAGGCGAGCTTGGGGTCGTCGGGCGAGAAGTCCGACAGCCCCCAGTGCTGCATGCTGGTCAGAGAGGTCCGCCAGCCTTCCTCGGTGATCCGGCCGGCGTTCGCACCGTACGGAGTCCGCGCCTTGAGGTCAGTCCAGCCGATCGCCAGGCTCTCGACCGGGTTCTGCGCGAAGTCCGGATCCTTCTTGACGATCTCGGCGAGCTCTTGCGGGGTTGAGCTGTGTACGACGGCTGACGCCTCCTTCAGCGCACGGACGTATCGGGTGACGGCCTCACTCTTGGCCGAGAGGTTCTTCTTCATCCCCAGCATCGCGCCGGAGGGATACGCAGTGCCCGGGACTGCGGCGGCGCGCTGCTTGGCTGTCATGGCGAGCGGGTCGATCAGCATGCCCGCGTTTCCCGCCTTCGACAGAGCCGCGGCCTGCTCGGGCAGGACCACAGCCGCGTCCGCGGCACCGCTGGCGACGGCGGCGGTCAGGCCCTGCAGGCTGTCCTGGGTGGCGTTCTCACACTCGAGGCCGTAGGCCTTGGACACGTCGAGGAGCCAGCCGTAGAGGATCGTTCCGGCGCCGGTGACGGCGATCCGGCAATCCGATCCCTTGGCTCGCAGTTCCTTGAGGGTCAGGCCTTTCTGCCCGACCAGCGAGGCAAACGTCAGGCCGTAGTCGCTGTTGTTGAACACCACCGACACGTCCTTGCCCTGCGTCGCCAGGGGAACCGCGAACAACGTGCCCCCGACCAGCATGTCGGCTTTTCCTGAAACCAGCAGGGCAGCGGCGTTGCTGACACCTCCGGAGACCTGCTCCACCGTCAGGCCGTTCTTCTCGAACAGGCCCTTCTGCTTCGCGACGTAGTAGAGGCCGTGCGCGACGCCGGGCGATCCCACGACCGTCTTGAGCGTCTGGGGCGCGGCGTTGTCACCGCTTCCGCTCCCGTCATTGGTGGACGAACCGCACCCTGCGGCGAACAGCGTCACAGCGAGACCGGCCGCGACAAGCGCGAGTCGGGGAGCGGTCCGCAGACGTGCCCGGCCTTCTCGGGTCCGTCGTGACCGAGCGGAGTCGGTGGCCTTCTCAGGTCTGCGGAGTGCAGCGGAACGTGGGCTGATCATGGCGAGTCGGCCTCCATCGGCAGTCGCTCGTCGTTGAGCGGAGGTGTCACCGTGGCATGGCCGCCCGTTCACCACCATGACGGGATACGGCATCTTTCGGACACACAAGTTCACGGCAACCGTTAATGAGTCCTGCCTTCGTCAGCGGCACACTGACGTATCCCGGCACTCGTGGTGGAGCCTCACCCGTTCCAGCGCCCGCAGGTCTTGCCGGCGGCCTCTGTCCGCCGCGGACGCATCCGGAAAAGACCGCCGCGGATCGGGCAGCAACGCGCACTCCGAAGAGCGCACGTGAGAGGAGCACCAGCTTGGGAACGTCACTCAAGGGCCGGACGATGGTCATGTCCGGCGGAAGTCGGGGCATCGGCCTCGCCATTCTCGTGGCCGCGGCCAAGGAGGGCGCCAACGCCGTCATCCTGGCCAAGACGGACGCTCCTGATCCACGGCTGCCGGGTACCGTGCACACGGCGGTCGCGGCGATCGAGCGGGCAGGCGGCTCCGCCGTAGCGGTGGTCGGGGACGTCCGGCGTGCAGAGGACGTCGAGCGGGCGGTATCGACCGCGGCCGAACGGTTCGGCGGCGTCGACGTCTGCGTCAACAACGCCAGTGCCATCTCTCTGCTGGGCACCGAGGAGCTGCCGGTCAAACAGTTCGACCTGATGCAGTCGATCAACAGCCGGGGCACATTTCTGCTGACGCGCGCCTGCCTGCCCTTCCTCAAAAAGTCCGACCACGGGCACATATTGAGCCTGTCGCCCCCGCTCAACCTGTCGCCGCGGTGGCTGGGCGCCCACCCGGCCTACACGCTGTCGAAGTACGGAATGACCCTGCTGACCCTCGGATTCGCCGCCGAGTACGCCCACGCCGGGATCGCCGCGAACTGCCTGTGGCCGCGGACGACCATCGCTACCGCTGCTGTGGTCAACGTGCTCGGCGGCGAGGCCCTGGCGTCCCAGTCCCGGAACCCCGAGATCATGGCCGACGCAGCCGTCGCGGTGTTGGCTCGCCCACCTCGGGAACGCACCGGCCAGACGCTGATCGACACCGATGTCCTCGCGGAAGCCGGCATCGCCGACCTCGCCCGCTACGGCGGCGGAGACGAACCCGAACTCGACATCTTCGTGGACCCGCCGCAGTGACCACCGCACCCGAGGACCTGTCCATGACCCAGATTCACCACCGCCCGCACGGTGAGTGCGACACCGCCCCCACCACCGTCACCCTGGCCGCGGGCGAGTTCGAGGCCGATGTCCGGGTCGAGGAGAAGAAGGTGGTCTCCGACGGCGTGGTGACCCTCACCCTGCGAGAGGCAGCCGGCCATCCGCTGCCACCCTGGGATCCGGGTGCCCACGTCGACTTGATCCTGAAGGACGCGCCGACCCGGCAGTACTCGCTGTGCGGCGACGTCACCGACCACCACACGTGGCGGCTCGGCATCCTTCACGATCCCGACGGCCGCGGCGGCTCCCGCTACGTTCACGACCATCTTCAGGTCGGCGACACCGTCCGGGTCCGGGGACCGCGGAACAACTTCCCGCTGGTCGAATCACCGCGCTACCTGTTCATCGCCGGGGGGATCGGCATCACCCCCGTCCTCCCCATGATCGCGGCCGCGGAGGCAGCGGGGGCGGAGTGGCAGCTTGTCTACGGTGGCCGCCGGCGTGCGTCCATGGCCTTCCTCGACGAACTCGCCCACTACGGCGACAAGGTCTCGGTCCACCCGCAGGACGAGGCAGGTCTGCTCGACCTCGACGCCCTGCTCGGCACGCCCCAGCCCGACACGAAGGTCTACTGCTGCGGCCCCGAGCCCCTTCTGCGGGCGGTCGAACAACGCTGCGTCGGCTGGCCGCCACGCTCCCTGCACACCGAGCGCTTCACTGCCAAGCCGCTCACCGCACCGGTCCGGACGGAAGCGTTCGAGGTGTACCTCGCGCAGAGCGAGCTGACCCTTCCCATCCCACCCGACCGCTCGATCCTCGACGTCGTCGAAGAGGCTGGGGTCGGGGTGCTCTCGGCCTGCGGTGAGGGCACCTGCGGCACCTGTGAGACACCCGTGCTGGAGGGCGAGCCCGACCACCGTGACTCAGTGCTCGACGAGGGCGATCGGCAGGCCAACGACTGCATGATGATCTGCGTCTCGCGTTCGCGCACACCCCGGCTGGTCCTCGATCTGTGAGCAACTCGGGGTGAACGCGCAGATGAGCGCTGGCCAACGGGGGAGGCGAGCCAGCCCGCGCAGTCCCGGCCAAGCGGACGGCACAACCGCCACATCAGGTGACATGACACGCACGGCGAGCGTCCAGCGTGCCGTCGCTGCCCCTACGGGCGGTCGGGTGGTGGTTGTCGACGATGCCGACCGGGCGAACGAGGGAGACCCGGTCGTCGCGCCGGGTTCGTCACGCCGGGACAGGTGGCGTTCTTCGTGCGGTACGAGAGGAATCGGGGGCGCTCCGCTGCCGAGCGCTCGCGCCGCCATTGTCCAACCGCCGCCCATGGTCGCCGAGAACTCAGAAATGACCGGGGAGACCCTCCAATCACCGCGCTGCGACTGCGGCGTGGCCGCCGAGGGCTCGAACTCGCCGGTCGTTTCGTGCTCGCGACCGCCCCGGCTGCGCACAGCGTCCGCTGTCCGCGCACCAAGCGCGATCGGACGGGCACCACCTCGCGCTTGGCCGGAAGCCCACTCCCCTTCCCCTGGCCCCCTTTCCACAACTGCCCTCTACCGACGACCGTCCGAACACGGGGCGGTGCAGGGCCGAACACAACGACCCAAGAAATACAGCCGGGCTGACGAACAGCCGGCAAGAAGAAGGAGCACCCGATGCACGTGACCGACGCCTATCGTGCCGCCCGGGACCAATTGTTGGCACTGCGCGAGGACCACGCGCGAGCCGTGGCGGAGTTCCGCTGGCCCGAGCTGAGTGAGCGCTTCAACTGGGCGGTGGACTGGTTCGACGCGATCGCCAGGGACAACGACCGTCCCGCGCTGGTCCTGGTCGAGGAGGACGGCTCCTCCACCGAGAGAACGTTCGCACAGATGTCACAGGACTCCGACCGCCTGGCGGCATGGCTGGCCGGCCAAGGCGTCGGCAAGGGCGATCCGGTGCTGCTGATGCTCGGCAACCAGGTCGAACTCTGGCAGTCGATGCTCGCGATCATGAAGCTCGGCGCGGTGATCCTGCCGACGACCAGCGCGGTCGGTGCCGCTGACCTTGCCGACCGGATCGCCCGCAGCGAAGCCCGGCATGTCATCTGCAACGCGGTGGACGCGGGCCGATTCGCCGGGGTGCCCGGAGACTACAGCCGCTTCAGTGTCGGGCAGGCGCCCGGCTGGGCGGACCTTCGTGCTGCGGCGGAGCTGGACCACGTGCCTGTCACGCACCCGGGAACGGCGCCGAGTGACCCGCTGCTGCTGTACTTCACCTCCGGCACGACGTCGCGTCCGAAGCTGGTGGAGCACACCCAGGCCTCGTACCCGGTGGGCCACCTGTCGACGCTGTACTTCCTCGGGCTGCGGCCCGGCGACGTCCACCTCAACATCTCCTCACCGGGGTGGGCGAAGCACGCCTGGTCGTGCTTCTTCGCGCCGTGGATCGCCGAGGCCACCGTCTTCGTCTACAACTACAAGCGTTTCGACGCCGCCGCGCTCCTGAGCCAGCTGCGCGAACGGAAGGTCAGCACGTTCTGTGCGCCGCCGACGGTCTGGCGCATGCTGATCAACGCTGATCTCGGGCAACGCCCGCCCGCACTGCGGGAGGCCATCGGGGCGGGCGAGCCGCTCAATCCGGAAGTCATCGGGCAGGTCCGCCGGGCGTGGGGGCTGACGATCCGCGACGGGTTCGGGCAGACCGAGACCACCGCGCAGGTCGGTAACACCCCCGGCTCCGAGGTACGGGCCGGCTCGATGGGCCGCCCGCTGCCGGGGGTGCCGGTGATCCTCGTGGACCCGGAGAGCGGCCGGCCGCTCGACGGCCCCGGCGAGGGCGAGATCTGCCTCGATCTGTCCCGGCGACCGCTGTCGCTGATGCGCGGCTACCAGGGGGACGCCGAGCGCACTGCCGAGGCGATGTCCGGCGGCTACTACCACACAGGCGACGTGGCGGTCGCTGACCTGGACGGATACATCACCTACGTCGGCCGGACCGACGACGTGTTCAAGGCCAGCGACTACAAGATCAGCCCGTTCGAGCTGGAGTCCGTGCTCATCGAACACCCGGCAGTCGCCGAGGCCGCGGTCGTCCCGGCGCCGGACCCGGTGAGGCTGGCAGTGCCCAAGGCCTACATCGCGCTCGCGCCCGGCCACGAGCCGACGAAGGACACCGCGCAATCGATCCTGCAGCACGCACGGAACAACCTCGCGCCGTATCAGCGGGTCCGGCGGATCGAGTTCTTCGAGCTTCCCAAGACCATCTCCGGGAAGATCCGCCGCGTCGAACTGCGCGCCCGTGAGAACGACCCGGCACGGACCGGCTCCGCCGGGGAGTGGCGCGACGACCAGTTCCCCGACCTCAAGAGCTGAACCAACAGCGTGGCGAGCGGCCTGCGGGATGCTCGCCACGCCGCACCCCAGGGTGGTCAAGAACAGAGAGTCGCTGGCGAACGGGCACCATCAAGGCGCGCTCGCCCCGCAGCTCGGCCGCGGTCGGCTCTCGTCGTTAAAAGGCCCGCGGGAGTCCGGTTACCGACCCTGGGCCGACGCTGTCGGTTGCCGCTAGTTTGGCAGGTGCACGGGTTCAAGGGCGTGGACGGAGACCACTGCACTCGCGGAACACGGGCAGGCACACCCGGTCGACGATTTCCGCCGCTTCATTGCCTGTGGTCCTGCCGAAGAGAACGCGGTCGCGCAACATGATGGCGGGGAGTGCGAGGACGTCCGCAGGGAGGGGATTGGGCCCGAGCTCGCCGCGCGCGCGGGCCGGAGCAATGATGTCGCGCTCCAGATCGGCGGTGGCCCCCTCGATGAGCGCGGCCAGAGCGTCCAGGAGCTCAGCGTCGGCTTCGCCGAGCAAGGCACGGTACGTCTCCTCGCCGACCTGGGCGGCGCGTGCCTGCGCGGCTTCCAGGCAGGCGATCAAGTCGGTGCGCAGGGTTCCGGTGCACGGTGCCGGCGCTGTGTCTGTGAAGTAGGCGCGCAGGGCGGCGAGGACGAGCGTGGCGCGGGTGCTGTAGCGCCGGTATACGACGGGCTTGCTCGTTCCGGCCCGGCGTGCCACCCCCTCGAAGGTGACCCGCGCATAGCCATGCTTCCGCAACTCGTCGAAGGCTGCATCGAGAACCGCCCGTTCGACGGCGGCTGCCGTGCGGCGCGGACGTCTCTCACCCAAGACTCCTCCTAGATACGTTGCGTTTCTTGGAGAGCGAGTTCGATTTTAGAAACTCATAGTATCTAAAAAAGGAGATTGTCATGTCCGACCTCGCCACTCCGTCATCCGTCAGCATGAACGAAGCCGCGCTCGCCCGCCTGGACGCGTCGATCCAGGCCGACATCGACGCCGGACGCCACTACGGCGCCGCGGTCCTGGTCGCCCGCGGCGGGAAGATCGTGCACCGTACGGCACTGGGCACGATCGCCCCCGACCGCGACGCCGACGTCGACGACCGCTATGTGCTGATGTCGATGTCCAAGTCCTACACCGCCGCGCTCGTCCTGGCCGCCATCGACCAGGGCCGGTTCACCCTGGACACCTACATCGCCGACCTCGTGCCCGGCTACGGCGCCGCGGGCAAGGCCCACGGCACCGTCCGCCAGCTCCTGTCCCACACGGCCGGCCTCCCCTTCGCCTTGGTGCCCCCGCCGCTGGGCCTGGACAAGGTCGGCGACCTGCCCGCCAAGGTCGCCGCGATCAACGCCATGCCGCTCGCCTACACCCCCGGCACCCGCTGCGTGTACACCTCCGGTGTCGGCTACGACCTGCTCGGCCAGATCCTCGTCAACACCGACCCCAAGGGCCGCGGCTTCGGCCAAATCGCCGAGGAGGACCTGTTCGCCCCCCTCGGCATGGACAGCACCAGCTTCGGCTCGCCCCTTGGACGAGAACGCGGAGATGCCCTGCGGCAACGCCTACTCCTCCATCGACGACGTCTTCCGCTTCACCGAGGTCCTGCGCGGCCGCGGCACCGCCCACGGACAGCGCGTCCTGTCCCCCGCGCTGTTCGACTACGCCCGCAAGAACCACACGGGCGACCTCCTCAACGATGCCGTGGTCTCCGAAACCGAGGCCCGCCACCTGGACTCCGTGCCCGCCAAGTACACCCTCCTCGGCGGCTACACCCGCGGCACCGGCCACCACCTCACCCCGATCGGGCAGACCGCCTCCCCCGACACCTTCGGGGCCGTCGGCGGCGCCTCCACCGGCTGGATCATCGACCCACAGCGGGACCTGACCGTCATCTTCCTCTCTGCGGGATTCATCGAGGGACTCGACCACATGATCCGCCTCCAGCGCATCAACGACCTCGCCCTGGCAGCCGTCGAGGACTGAGCTCCAGCCTGTCCTCTTTGGCCGACGTACCGGGAGCCGTCCTGTCCGGGAATCAGGTGCGCACGCTCATACACAGCGTGCTCCGACGGACCTTCTGGCAGGAGTCGGACGACCGCGGAGGCGGGCGTCCCCGCTCCCGCCACGACCGAATTCCATTCCCCCGATCAGCGCACTGAGCCGTCACTACCTTCGAGTCGCTGGTCAGGGTGCTGGTGTGACGTCTTCGGCGTTGTGCCCACCCTACTGGCGGGCGGCAGCCCAGCAGGATCATCTGCCAGCGGTTGACGTCGAGGTCAGCCCGAGGCCACGGTCTGCGGGTCCATCCGATCGCCCGTGCGGCGAGCGGTCGGCGCGGCGCTCGCCGATGAACCCGTTCCGCCTACTTCGCCGCACACCTCTTCGACGAAAAGCCCAGTGATGATCGTCTACCAGCCCACCCCCGCAGACCGTGCCCCGATGCCCGCCAATTACGCCACCGAGCCCCGCTATCTGGGCTACCGGGACGACGATGAGGCAAAGCCCCACGCCAAGTACTTCCAAGCCCAGACGCTCCCGATCCAGGACCACGTCCGCGAATCCCTCCTGTCCGGCATAGCCCCCACCGAACACGCCTACGACATACGTGACGCCGCCCGCATCATGTCCCGCCCCGGCCACCAGGCCAGGGAAACCGGCTGGACCCACCTCCCCGGCGGCACATGATCTCCTGTCTGACCCACATGCCCGACCTGACAGCCGACATGTGGGACTGGTGGTTCGGCTGGGCCAGGAACTCCGCCCGGTACAAGCTCTGGCACCCCGACGCCCACCAGTTCTGCACGGTCGGGGAAGATCGCAGCGCCGACCGTTCACTCACCCACCGCCAGCGGTACATCGACAACGTCGGCTACGTCGACGAGTACGTCGGGGGCGAGATCAGCCGACTGGCGGTCCGCTTCGTCAATCCCACACGCCTCGGCTTCGACGAACCCGCACCCGGCCGCACGGCCATCTGCGGCCGGGTCACCCTGAGCCAGTACCCTCTCGCGTTGGGCTGGCTGATCCACCAGATCTGACCCACCGCCCACGGCTGCGAAATGCGCAGCCGATTCTTCATCAACCAGCAGCGCTTGCTTGATCTGCCCGGCCGTTCAGTACCGGGCCGCGGCGCCGCGCTCATCACCACCAAGCCCGCCCGAGCACTCGGCAACACCCTCGCGCCTCGCCTCGCCTCGCCGGGCGGATGCTGGGACCCGATTTCGGCCGCGACCTGCTGCACCACTGCGCCGCAGAGATGAACCACCTCGCCTCCTTCCTCCCCGCCCTGCACGAAGAGTTCGCGGCAGCCACGACTCCCACCCGCTCATCCCGGTGGTGCGGCAACAGGTCACTTCATGACCGCACCCACCGGCCTACTTGTCGAGCACGACCGGGCGCTGGGTCTCGGCAAGCGAAAGCCGCGGCTGTCCTGGCTGCTGCCCTCGGACGCGACCGGCCGCCCG
Source organism: Streptomyces sp. NBC_01352 (assembly GCF_036237295.1). NCBI lineage: Bacteria > Bacillati > Actinomycetota > Actinomycetes > Kitasatosporales > Streptomycetaceae > Streptomyces > Streptomyces sp. NBC_01352. The sequence goes on along the minus strand of NZ_CP108354.1, from coordinate 9,836,931 downwards.
GTTCAACGGCAGGCGAGCAGTACGTCCGCGACGGCGTTGCCGAAATTCTGTCCGCCGCTCCAACCGACGAGGACACCGGCAACCTCGTCCCTCCAGCGGCAGGAGCACCGGCGCGTCGGCGGCAGTTGACCTCCTGCGATCAATCACCCCGCAGTCAATCCACGCTGACTCCGGCACTCGCCAATTACGCTGCCTACCCTTTGGACGGAGTGTCGTCCTCGATCAGCATGAGCTGCTTCATGATCGCCTGAGGGTTGCTGTCTCCCGCGACCTTCTGGAAGAAGGGCGTGTGGTCGAGCACAGCGTCGCGGAGAGGACGCAGCGGTCTCGGCATGTGATGGAAGAACTTGCCGAGCGCGAACGCGAACTGCACCTGACGTGCGGTGTGCGGCTTACGGGGGTCCTCGTACGACTGGAGCGCCGCCCGCACGGCGGCGAAGTCACGGAGGTCGACGCCGCGCAGAGCACGGCCGACGAAGTACCCGTCCTCGATGGACATACCCGCGCCGTAGGCCGCGTAGGGGGACGTCGGGTGGGCGGCGTCGCCGACGAGGGTGGCCCGGCCCTTCGACCACTGCTTGATCGGCACACGGTCCCGGAGGACCCAGCGCTGGACGTTCTGCGGCTCGGTCGCGGCGATGAGGTCGGGCAGTGGCGGGACGAACTCAGCGGCGAGCTCGGCCGCGGCGGCCTTCAGGTCCGCGGGGGCCGGTGCCAGAGGATCGGTGGCGGTCAGGGTCCACCACTGGTATCCGTCGCGACCCTTGTGACGAATCGCCGTCCAGCTGCCTTGCACCACCCGGCCGTGCCCGATCACCGCCAACCCTGGACGGGCACTCGCCGGGAGGGCGAAGGTGAATCCACCGAAGATGTGGAGCCGGTGCTCGCGCTTCGGGGAGTCACCCCACAGGGTTTTACGGACCAGGGAGTCGATCCCGTCGGCACCGATCAGGACGTCGTGCTCGGCGGTGGTGCCGTCCGCGAAGCGCAGGCGTACTGATCGTTGGTCCTGGTCGATGCTTTCGACCGCCTGATTGAACCGTAGGACATCCGGCGGCATCACCGCGAGAAGACGCTCGTAAAGCTCGGGTCTCAGCAGGCCGATGAACCCACCGCCGAACTCCTCAACGATCCGAGGGTCCAGCCGGACGTCGGCACGTTGCTGGCCCCGGCTGTTCTGAAAGACATTGCGTGTCGGGGCGCCGAGGTCGTACGTGTCCACGCCGAGCGCCTTGAGCGCCTTCATGGGAGGCGGCCACAGGTTGAGGATGTTCCCGGCCGGCCGGGCCTCGCGATAGCGCTCGTAGACCACGACCTCGTGGCCGGCCTGCGCGACGGCGAGTGCCGTCGCCATCCCGGCCGGGCCCGCACCGACGACGGCGACCCGTCCGCGGTTTGATACATGAGGAGAAGACGACATGCAGACCTCACTTCGAAACGATACGAAATCTCGCTACAGACGCATCAACTGCTCCCCCGCTGCAGCCACGCCGGAAAATCGGGTAACGGTCCGGGGAGCCTGGTACCGGGCCGGCAAGAAGTCCCCCGGCCGGTAAGCCAGCAGGTCACATCCGCGGACGGGACCTTCCACCCGGTCACCGCAGACTTCGGTGACCCACTGTCGTAGAGGCCAAGAAAGTCTCGGAGAACACGGCGAACGACATGGGGCAGGCGAGCGGTTCAGCGCCAATTTCGGTGATGTGGCCGCGGTGGTTACGCCCCAGACGGAAGTGACCTAAGCAACCCTCGTGCTGTCAGGAGGTCCTGTTGTCCTACGCCCGCCCGACCGAGCTACCCGACCAGGCAACTCTCCGACCATAACGGCCTCACGCCGTCAGCCTGAGCCCACGGCGTGAGGAGTGTGGCCGTGCAGGCTATGCGGCGAGGCTGTCGGCGAGTTCCTTCGCCCTGGCGGTGGCGTCCTCCAGGGCCTGGGCTCGGGACTTCTCGCCGACCGGGATCAGGTGTTCCATGCCGGGCATGTTCGCGGCCATCGTCAGGTCGGCGACGATGAAGTGGGGTTCTACCTCGAGCAGCCCGGTGAGGACGGACTCCAGGTAGTTCAGCACGTGCTCGTTCGGTGCCATCGGGGTGCCCGGTGCGTACGAGCCGCCGCGGCTGGAGACCACCGTGACGGGCGTGCCCTTGATCTTCGAGTTGTCAGCGCGCACCGTGCGGCCGAGGTAAATCACGTGGTCCAGCCATGCCTTCAGGCTGGAAGGAATGCTGAAGTTGTACATGGGAACACCGATCAGGACCGCATCGGCACTCTCCAACTCCTCGACGAGCTTCAGCCGCGCGGCGAAAGCGGCAGCCTGCCCGGGAGTGTGCGTAGCCGGGTCGGTCATGGCGGCCAGATAGGCGTCGGCAGTGATGTGCGGCACGGGGTGCGCGGCAAGGTCGCGGTAGATCACGGCGCCGGTGGGGTGCTGCGCCTCCCACGCCTTGCGGAAAACGTCCGTCACCGTGCGTGACGTAGACGCCTCAGCGGGGAATGCGGACGAGTCGATGTGCAGCAGCGTGGCCATGTTCATCTCCCGGAAAGCGTGGGGAATTGCGCTGAGGTTCGGTTGGCGAGAGCTGGGATTCCGAAGTCCCACTGGGGCCTCACCGCGGTCCGAGCCGGGTGGACACGACCGCCGCAGCATGTGCGTACGTGGTTCTTCGTACTCGTGCCTGCCCTTGCGGCCAACACTGCTGACGACGCTACTGTGACCAGGCCAGTAGGTACCCACAGGAAAGTATTGGCGAAAGGGGCTCGTGTGATGCACAACACAGCACAGGCCGGAACCAGCCTCTCCCCCGAGCACGCCTGCCCGATCGACCCGGTCGTGGACATGGTCTTCAGTCGCTGGACCACTCCGATCCTGTGGGCGCTCAACGAGTTCGGACTTCAGCGCTTCGTGGAACTGGAGCGCCGCATTCCCACAATCACTCCGAAGGTGCTGACTCAGCGACTGCGCCAACTGGAGCGTGATGGCCTGGTCATCCGCACCTACCACGCCGAAGTCCCGCCACGCGTCGAGTACGAGATCAGCCCACTCGGTCGCAGTCTGGAACCTGTCTTCGCAACCCTGCAGAACTGGGCCGACGCGAACATGCCCGAGGTCGAGCAGGCTCGCCTCCGCCACGATGCGACGCCCGTGAAGCCCCGCCGAACGGGCTCGTAAACTCGCGGGTCGCCGGAGGAGGTGCGCGCCGCAGCGGTTCGGTCCCGTATTCGGTGGCAGCAGAGCAGGTCCGACGCTCACTTTCCCGGAATGTGCGCAGTCTCCTCGCGTTCTTCGAGGTGCCCAGGTGCCGGGCGGTCGCCCTGATCGGCACCTACTCGGCCCGGTGCAGCCTGCGGACCTCGGCCCAGTCCGCCACGCGGATCAGAGCGTCGGCAGCGGGCGCGGTCCGGGCACGGCAAACGTCGTCCGGATCCGACAGGAGTTCAGGGCCGACTCGCCGGTTCCTCCTCGGCCAGCGTGAGCAGGCACTGACGGAACCAGCGGTGTCCGGGATCGCGGTCGGTCCGCTTCGTCCAGGCCATGATCTCGGTGATGGGCTGGAGCTGTGGGATGGGCGGCTCGAGCAGGCGGATCCCCGCGGCCTTTCCGATCTTGCGCGCGAGCCGTTCGTGGACCAGCGTGATCAGCCGGGTGCCACTCAACAGGAAGGGTGCCATGCCGAACCCGGCGGTGATCTCGACGTTGCGTGGCACGCCCAGGAAGTCGAGCTGCATCTCCGACAGACCCCGCAGATGTCCCGAGGAGGCGGCCAAGTACGGAAGGCTCGTGAACTGCTCCATGGTGATCTCGTCGCCCACCTCGGGATGATCCTTGTCGACGGCGACCAGATAGCGGTCATGGAACAGCACCCGGTGCGGGAACTGGCCGTGTTCCTCAAAGGCTTCCCGCGGCATCACCAGCAAGTCAGCCCGGTGCCCACGGAGTTGGTCGGCGAAGTCATCGCCGGTCGGGAAGATGTTCAGCCGGATACCGGGCGCCTCGACGGACAGTCGCGCGATGAGCGGCTGGAGAAACGTCATCGTCAGGTAGTCGTTGGCTATCACCGAGAACGTTCGCCGGGCCGTGGACGGGTCGAACGCCTCGCGCTGCGCGAGCACGATCTCGATTCCGGTGAGGAGCTCGCGCACCGGCCCCGCGAGTGACTCGGCCAGTGGCGTGGCGACGAGACCACGCCCCTCCCTGGTCAGGAGCGGGTCGTTGAAGAGCTTCCGCAGCCTGGACAGCGTCGACGACATGGCCGACTGCCCGATCGAGAGCCGGTCCGCCGCACGGGTCACGCTCCGCTCAGTCATGAGCATGTCGAAGGCGACGAGCAGATTGAGGTCGACGCGCCGGAGATCCATGACGCCATATTAATTGATTTCATCAATGCCGAGCATTGCGAGGAATTGTTTGTGCGTGGTGATTGGCGTCATTACCTTCCCATTAACGACGCGTGAACGCGCAGATCGTCACCGCTGTCGTCGCCACTCAATGAGGAGAGAACGTGACGAAGCCACTGATCACCCACCTGCGCCACGTGGCGATCGCGGCGCCCGACCTCGACCGCCAGCTGGCGTTCTACCGCGACCTGTGGGGCCTGACCCCCGTCGAGTCCGACACCGGTGCGCACTTCCTGGCCGCTGAGGGATCCCCCGAGCAGTACGTCGTGCGCCTGCGGAAGGACGACCAGAAGCGACTCGACCTGGTCTCGTTCGGGGCCGCTTCCGCGACGGACGTCGACACTCTCGCGGAGCAACTGGCCCAGCAGGGCGTCCGGATCGTCCACGAGCCGAGGAAACTCGACACCCCCGGCGGCGGCTACGGCTTCCGGTTCTTCGACGGCGACGGGCGCGTGGTCGAGGTCTCCTCGGACGTCGCCTCCCGGAACTTCCGGGCGATCGAGGCCCGGGAGTCGATTCCCGTCCGCCTCTCGCACTTCGTGGTCAACTCCGACCACCCCGAGGCGACCGTCGAGTGGTACGTCAAGCATCTCGGTTTCCGGCTCTCCGACACCCTGTGCCTCGGCGCCCGCGGGGACTTCATGTGGTTCCTGCGGTGCAACGACTGGCACCACTCCTTCGCCGTCGCCCGCGGTCCGCACGTCGCGGTCCACCACATCTCCTTCGAGATGCGCGGCATCGACGAGTTCATGCGCGGCACCGGCCGCATGCTGCGTGAGGGCGTCCAGCAGATCTGGGGTCCCGGCCGTCACAAGGCCGGCGACAACACCTACGCCTACTTCCTGGACCGGGTCGGCAACAACGTCGAGTACACCACCGAACTCGAGACCGTCGAGTGGGACCGGCACCACCCATCCGTTTACGACGTCACCAAGCCCGAGTTCATCGACCAGTGGGGCACCGCGAACCAGATGAACGAGTTCGTGGCCAAGCAGCAGTTCAACGACCCCGACCGCGGCGTGTTCGTCGCACCCCCGCTCTGACCATCTCGTGAACAGGAAGTCAACGATGACTCTCACGAACGAACCCCCGTCCTCGGCGCCCTTCTCGACCCCGCTGAACGTGCTGCTCGACCGCGTCGAGAAGGACATGCAGGAGGATCTCGTCCCTGCCGAGATCTTCCACAACGAGGACGTCTTCCGGGCCGAGATGGAGCGGATCTTCACCAACACCTGGGTCTTCGTCGCCCACGAGAGCGAGATTCCCAAGGCCGGTGACTTCGTCCAGCGCAAGATCGGACTCGACCCGGTCATCGTGACCCGCGACGGCAAGGGCGGCATCAACGTGCTGTCCAACTACTGCCGTCACCGCGGCACCCAGGTGTGCCAGACCGACGCGGGCAACTCGCGCTTCTTCACGTGTCCTTACCACGGCTGGACCTACGCCAACGACGGAAAGCTCGTCGGTACGCCGCTGATGAACCGCGCGTACGGCGAACCGCTCGACCCGAAGCTGTGGAGCCTCAAGCGCGCCCCGAGAGTCGAGAACCGCAAAGGCTTCATCTTCGCCTCGTTGTCCGAGGAGGTGCCTGAGCTGGAGGAGTGGCTCGGCGGCGGTGCCTGGATGCTCGACCTGATCACCCAGCTCCACCCCGACGGCATGCGCGTGGCGGGTCCGCCCGAGCGGTACACCGTCAACGGCGACTGGAAGACGGCCGGTGAGAACTTCGCCGGCGATGTCTACCACCTGCCGACCCTGCACTTCAGCATCCAGGAAGTCGACATGCTCCAAGGTGTCCAGGGCACCTGCGAGATCGCTCGGACCTACGAGTTCGAGAACGGGCACACCTTCATCGGCCACGCCTGGACCCAGGCGATCCACCCGGGCTTCACGCTGTGGGGCTACCCGGACGAGTACAAGTCGCAGTTCGACCTCAGTGGCCTGGACGAGACACAGCGCTTCGTGGTCGACCACGAACCTCCCACCGTGGGGACCATCTTCCCAAACCTCAGCTTCATCCGGATCTTCTCCCCGCTCCCGGACGGCCCGCCGGCCGTCATGACCAGCTTCCGCCAGTGGCAGCCCGTCGCCCCGGGCAAACTCGAGCTGTGGAACTGGCAGTTCGTGTGGAACTTCCAGGACGAGGAGTCCGCACAGCGCGACTTCGTCGCCGGCCAGTACTGCTTCGGGTCGGCCGGGCTCTACGAGCAGGACGACACCGTCGCCTGGGAGGGCATCCAGCGTGCGGCCGCCAGCCCGTGGATGCGTAAGGAAGCCCTGAAGTTCCACTACCAGCAGGGCAACAACTCACCGGTCGACGACGCTCCGGACCCGGACTGGAGGGGCCCCGGCGTCCACCGCACCACCGGCTACGGCGAGCACGCGCAGTTCAACTTCCTTCGCCAGTGGCTGCGCACGATGAAGGGCGAGACCACCACCGGCAACGGGACCACCGAAGGGACGCACTCATGACCGCAGCCACCGAAGCTCCGGACATCCTCGCGGTGGACCCAGCGACGTACACCCTGGTGGCGCAGTTCCTCGCGTACGAGGCGCGTCTGCTGGACGAGGGCCGCGAGGAGGAGTGGTTCGCACTGCTCGACGACGACCTTCTCTACACTGTGCCGTCGCGCCAGTCGACGCAACCGCGCAGTGACGAGGTCAACCGCGCCGCGTGGCGTATCCGCGACACCAAGGCCCACGTGCGGACGCGGCTGGACCGGCTGAACACCGGTCACGCCTACTCCGAGGTGCCCCCGTCCCGCACCATGCGGCTCGTCGGCAGCGTCGAGGTGAGGACGACCTCCGAGGTCGACGTCGTCGAGGCGTACAGCTCCCTGCTGCTCTACCGACAGCGCGGGATCGACGTCCACTTCGACCTGATCCCGTGCCGCCGCAACGACCGCGTCCGCCTCTCGGCCGCCGGTCCGCGGCTCCTCGCCCGCGAAGTGATCCTGACCGAGACCAGTCTCAAGACCGCTAACCTGGGGGTGCTGCTGTGACCACCGTGACCGTCGACCCCGGGCGTTGCACCGCCTATGGAATCTGCGTCGGCATCCACCCCGAAGTCTTCGCCGTTCCGCCCGGCAGCCCGGTCGCGGTCGTCACCAGCGACGTACTGTCCGAGGATGACCTGGAGGACGTCCAGGAGGCCGTCCGGTCCTGCCCGGCGCAGGCTCTGCACCTGGTCGAGGGCTGATCCGTGAGCCGAGCCAACGACGGCCTCGTGATCGTCGGCGCGTCGGCGGCGGGACTCTCCGCGGCCGACGGCCTGCGCGAGGGCGGGTACACCGGCCCCCTCACCGTGCTCGACGAGGAGGCCGAGCCAGGGTACGACCGGCCGATGCTCTCCAAGAGCCTGCTGGCCGCCAAGGAGCACGCCACGCCGACTCCACTGCGGACCCGCGAGCAACTGACCGCCAAGGGAATCGATCTTCTCGCCGGCCACGGAGCCATGGGCCTGGACATCGACCGCCGCCTCGTGGTGACCAGTTGGGGCGAAGCGATCGGATGGCAGCACGTCGTCGTCGCGAGCGGCGTCACTGCTCGCCCGATCGTGACGGCCGGCGGAACCGCCCTGCCGACCCTGCGCAGCCGTGCCGATCTGACCACCGCCAGGCAGCTCGCGACGAGCGGGCGTCCGGTGACGCTGATCGGAGGAGGGTTCATCGGCCTGGAGGTGGCCGCCGCGCTCCGCTCGCACGGCGTCGACGTGACCCTCCTGAGCGCGGCCGAACGCCCCCTTGCCCACCTCGTCGGAGACGAGGTCGCCGGCTGGCTGCACGGCCTGCACCTGACGAACGGGGTCCTTTTCGACCTCGGCACCGCCACGACCTCCGTCGAGGAGGCACCGCACGGCTACGACATCCATCTCACCGACGGGCGGATACGACAGGCCGTGAGCGTGCTCGCGGGAGTCGGAACGGAGCCAGCCACCGGCTGGCTGATCGGTTCGGGTGTCGAACTCGACCACGGTGTCGTCACCGACGCGGCCGGGCGGACGAACGTCCCGGGGGTGTGGGCCGCCGGTGACGTCGCCGGCCGCTGGGACCCGCTCCACGGCCGCCACCGGCGCTTCGAGCACTGGACCAACGCCATCGAGCAGGGCCGTCGGGTCGGCCTCAACATCGCTCGGGGTGAAGCCGTCGACCACGACTCCGTGCCCTATGTCTGGACCGAACAGTACGGCCTGACCCTCCACATGCTCGGCGAACGCCGACCCGACGACACCGACATCGTCGTCGAAGGGTCCATCGCCACCGGCGACTTCGTCGTCGCCCACGGCGCCGACGACGAGCTGCACGCCGCCACCGTCTGCGGCCGCGTCCGCGCCCTGCGGACGTATCGGAAGCTGCTGCGTGCTCGCGCGTCGCTCAACGACGCGCTGAACGCGGCGTCGTCCGCCTGATCTCCCTCTCGTCGACTCCCCCAGCAAGGAACCACCATGCAGATGCTCGACAACCATGTCGTCCTCATCACCGGCGGCGGCTCCGGCCTCGGCCTCGGGATCGCCCGCCACTTCATCGGCGAGGGCGCGCAGGTCGCCGTCATGGAGATCTCCGCGGACAAACTCATCGACCTCAAGGCCGAGTTCGGCGACGACGTGCTGCTCGTCCGGGGCGACGTCACCCGCACCGAGGACCTGGTCGCCTGCCGGCAGGCGGTGCTCGACCGCTTCGGCCGCATCGACGCCCTCGTCGGCGCCCACGGCATCTTCGACGGCAACATCCCGCTGCGCGACGTACCCCTCGACAAGGTCGAGTCGCTGTTCGACGAGGTGTTCCACGTCGACACCCTCGGCTACATCCTCGCCGCCAAGGTCTTCGTCGACGATCTGGAGAAGACAGCCGGCTCCATCGTGCTGACCTCCTCCACCGCTGCCTACGCGGCCGACGGCGGCGGGCTCTTCTACACCGCTGCCAAGGGCGCGGTGCGCAGCGTGGTCAACCAGCTCGCGTACGAGTTCGCACCGAGGGTCCGGGTCAACGGCGTCGCCCCGTCGGGCATCGCCAACAGCCAGCTCCGCGGGCCCCGTGCGCTCGGCTTGGAGAACAACAAGCAGTCCGACATACCCAAGGAGGATTTCGAGTTGCAGTTCCTCTCCCTCGCCCTCCTGCCCACCCTGCCGACCCCGGAGGACTACGCGCCGATCTACGCCTACCTCGCCTCACGCAGCAACACCACCATGACCGGCCAGACCATCGTCGCCGACCAGGGCCTGTTCAACCGCGCCGTGATCAGCAACGGTGCCGCCGACCGCGTCGGGAAGTGACCATGTTCCGTTACTTCCCCACCAACTACGTCTGGAGCCTGTCGGTCAGCATCGCCATGAACTGCGGTGGCCAGATCGGCGAGGTCGAGCAGATCTGCGCCCCGCTGGTCGACGCGGCCAAGGACGGCGACGACGCCGGCACCGAGAAGTTCTTCCAGTCGTGGTGCGATTTCGCCGACGGACTTGTCCAAAGTGCCGAGCAGGATCTCGCCGAGGGGCATCCGCTGTCGGCCGGTGCGCGCTACGCCCGCGCCTCGGTCTACTACCTGGTCGCCGAGCGCATGCAGAGCCGTCACTACGCGCCCCGCGAGGTGGCCTACCGCAAGTCCGTGGAGGCGTTCCGGCTCGCGATCGAACACGGCAGAGAACGCGCCGAGTTCGTCGAGGTCCCCTACGAGGGCACCTCGTACCCCGCGCTGTTCCTCCCCGCCGACGGCGAGCCCCCGGCGGGGGGCTATCCGGTGATGGTCTTCTGCAACGGCCTGGACTCGATGAAGGAGATGCTGTTCCGGCTGGGCCTCCCGCGGGAACTGGCGCGTCGCGGCATCGCGACGCTCTGCGTCGACCAGCCGGGCACCGGCGCCTCGCTCCGTGAGCGCGGACTGACGGCGGTCCACGACAGCGAGCGCTGGGCGAGCGCCGCGGTCGACTACCTGGAGACCCGACCGGATGTCGACGGCACGCGCATCGGCATGAGCGGTGTCTCGCTCGGCGGTTACTACGCCCCCCGCGCGGCCGCGTTCGAAGAGCGCTTCAAGCTCTGCGCGGTCTGGGGAGCCAACCACAACTGGGGTGAACTGCAGAAGCGCCGGCTTCAGCGGGAGGGCGAAAACCCCGTGCCGCACTACTGGGACCACGTCCAGTGGGTGTTCGGCAAGGACAGCCTCGAGGACTTCATGGCCTTCGCACCGCGGATGACGCTGGAGGGCGTGGTCGAGCGGATCGCCGTCCCCTTCCTCGTCACCCATGGCGAGGACGACCGGCAGATCCCGATGGAGTTCGCCGTGCCCGAGTACGAGAACGCCGTCAACAGTCCTGACCGCCACTTCAAGGTGTTCAGCCGCGCCGGGGGCGGTGCGTCGCACGCCGGCGCCGACAACGAGTCCGTTCCCTCGCACTACATCGCCGACTGGGTCGCCGACCGACTCTGAAAGGGAGCCATGACCACTCCATCCCCCGCCACCGGCTGGGAGATCGGCACCGACGTCGGTGGCACGTTCACCGACCTGTGGCTCCGGTCCCCGGACGGCGAGTCCTGGGTGTGCAAGTCCCCGACGACGTCCGACGTGGTGACGGGCGTGATCAACGCCGTGCACCTGGCTGCCGAGACCGTAGGCCTCGACACCGGCGAGCTGTGCTCCCTGGTGACCCGGTTCGGGCACGGCACCACCGTCGGCCTGAACGCGCTGCTGACCGGACGCACGGCGAAAACCGGGCTCATCACGACCGCCGGCTTCGGCGACGTCCTGGAGATAGGAAGACTGCGCCGCGGAACAGCCGGCCTGCAGGGCCTGGATCTGGGCGACTACCATCTGCGCGGCCAGGTCCCGCCGTTGGTGCCCCGCACCCAGGTCGTCGAGATCGCCGAACGCATCGACTCGGACGGTGTCGTACGCACGCCGCTAGACGAGAGCAGCGTGCTCGACGCGATCGGCAGGCTGCGGGACATCGGTGCGGAGGCTGTCGCCGTCTGCCTGCTGTGGGCGACCGAGAATCCGGCCCACGAACTCGCCGTCGCCCGGCTCGTCGAGCAGAAGCTGCCCGGTGTCTTCCTCTCCCTCTCCCACGAGATCGCGCCCTCGGTGGGTGAGTACGCCCGCGCCTCGACCACGGTGGCGAACGCGGCACTCGGGCCGGTCCAGGGGCATTACCTCACCCTCCTGGAGGAGCGGCTGGCCGCCCTCGGCATGACCGCGCCCATCATGATGACGACGAGCGCCGGAGGCGTGGTCCCGGCGCGGACGGTCACCGAGCGGCCCGTGTCGAACCTGCTCTCCGGTCCGGCGTCCTGCGTCGTGGCGGGCCAGAAACTCGGGGCGGAACTCGGCACCCCGCACGTCCTGACCATGGATGTCGGTGGCACCAGCTTCGACGTCGGCGTCATCGCGGGCGGCGTCGCGCTGATGAGCGACGAGGTCACCTTCGGCGGCGCCGACATGCGCGTGCCGAGCATTGACATCGCCTCGATCGGCGCCGGCGGCGGCTCGATCGCGTCGGTCGAAGGCGGCGTCCTCAACGTCGGACCACGCAGCGCCGGTGCCGAGCCCGGCCCGGTCTGCTACGGCAAGGGCGGCACCGAGCCGACGACCACCGACGCCGATCTTGTCCTCGGGGTACTCGACCCGGAGCAGTTCGGCAGCGGAGGCATCGTCCTCGACCGCGAAGCCGCGCAGCGGGCCATCGCGGACCGGGTCGGCACGCCCCTCGGGTTGAGCACCGTCGAAGCGGCTCGGGCGATCCGTGTCGTCTTCGACAACGCAATGGCCGACCTGCTGCGCGCCGTCACCATCGAACGCGGCCACGACCCTCGGGAGTTCACCCTGGTCGCCGGAGGCGGATCGGGACCGTCTCACGCGTGGGCCCTGTGCCGAGAGGCGGGCCTGGCCGGTTTCATCGTGCCACCGACTGCGACGGCCCAGTCGGCCTACGGCGCCGGCACCTCTGACCTCAGGACCACGGCCTCCCGCACCTGCTACCGGCGCGTGCTCGCCGAGGTCGGCCCGACCGCCCAGGACGCGCAGGCCATCGCCGACGCACTCAGTGACACCCGTGCGCGCGCACTCGCGGCCCTTCCCGACCCCGACCGCGGCACGGTCGCCCACACGGCCTCCATCCGCTACTTCGGCCAGGCCCACCACGTCGACGTCACCGTGGCCGGCCCGCCCGACAACGATGCCGTCGACGAGCTCCTGCTCGGCTTCGAGAAGGAGTACGAGCAGCTGTGGGGCAAGGGATCCGGCTTCCGGGAAGCCGGATTCGAGATTCTTTCGGTCCGCTCGGTGGCGGCACTGCCCGCAGCCGGGACGCCGGGCAACGGCACGGGCGAGCCCTTCACCCGGCTCGGGACACGTCCGGTCGTGTTCGACGACGCCGGCCGGCCCGACGAGACCGCCGTGTACGCCGTCCGCCGGCCGGCGCCCGGTCAGGAGATCACCGGTCCCGCGCTCGTCCAGCTCCCCGGGTGCGTCGTGGTGGTTCCCCCGGGCGGGGTCGCCACCACCGACGCACTCGGCCTCATCCACGTGAAGGTGAACTGACATGACCGCCGCAATCGACGTCGCCCCCGTCTCGTTGGACGGCGCCGACACGGACCCGGTGATCCGCCAGGTCGTACGCAGCCGCCTCGTCGCCATCACCGACCAGATGCGGCTCGCGCTGCAGTCGGTCAGCGGCAGCCCGACGGTGACCGAGGCGAGCGACTTCTTCACCGGCATCTACCTGCCGGACGGCGAGTTCGTCACGATGGGGCATCAGGTGACCTTCGAGGCGCCCCCCGTGGGATCGCTGATCCGGCATCTGCTGGGCAACGGCACCAGGCTCAAGGACGGCGACCGGATCATCGGCAACGACCCGTTCATCGGCGCACTGCACCAGAACGACGTTCAGATGTGCGCACCACTGATCGTGGACGGCGAACTTCTCGGGTGGGCAGGCGTGATGGCGCACGAGACCGATGTCGGCGGCATGGACTTCGCCTCGTGGTCGCCCAAGGCCACCGAGGTGTGGCAGGAGGGTCTGCGCATCCCGGCCGTCAAGTTGGTGGACGGCGGTGAACTGCGGGAGGACGTACTCGCGATGATCCTCACCGCGTCGCGCCTTCCAGACCAGCTGGGCCTCGACATCCGGGCCTTCATCGCCACCCTGAACGTCGCAGGCGAGCGGCTCACCGAACTCTCCCACCGGTACGGCAAGTCCACCGTGCTCTCGGTGATGCACACGATGGTCGACGATGCCGAGACACTTCTGCGCGCGCGCCTGCGCGAACTGCCGGACGGAGTCGTGCACACACGCGACTTCCTCGAGCACGACGGCAAGCAGAACCTCCTCTTCACCATCGACTGTGTGCTGACCAAGCGCGGCGAGAGTCTGCACTTCGACTTCTCCGGTTCGTCGCCCCAGGCCAACGGCTTCGTGAACTCCTCACGCGCCGGCCTGGTCGGCGGCGTCGCGGGTGCGGTGATTCCTACCCTGGGCTTCGGCATCCCGTGGAACGAAGGGCTGTTGCGGCCGGTGGAGATCTCGGCGCCGGACGGGTTGGTGTGCACCGCAGTACCACCGGCACCGGTCGGTTCCGCCACCGTCGAGGCCGTCTGGACGGTCAGCAACGTCGTCTCCGCGGCACTGAACCGGTTGCTGCTCGCCTCGCCGAAGTACGCACACCGTGCCCAGGCCGTCAGCAGCGGCACGATGGCGACGTTCAACCTCTCCGGCCGCGATCGGCACGGAAAGGTGTTCGGCCTCCACCTGATGGACCCGCTGGCCGGGGGCTTCGGCGCCTTCGCCGACCACGACGGGCAGAACGCCGCCGGACCGATCAACGCCCCGTGTCCCTCGATCGCCGACGTGGAGGTCAACGAACAGAAGACCCCGCTCTTCTACCACTACCGGCGGATCGCCCACGGTACCGGTGGTGCCGGTCGCCGCCGTGGCGGTCTTGGGGCCGAGGTCGGCCTCACCGTTTCCGTGCCGGAGGCCGAGGCGCTGGTGATGACGCATGGCGCCGAGGTGCCGAACTCCGTCGGCCTCGGCGGTGGCCTGCCCGGCGCCATGATCAGCCAGCGCTTCCGGGCGGGCGCGGGACAGCCCCGGGACCTCGGGCCAAAGCCCGGCTCCTTCCCGATCACCCCGGCGGACCTGTTCGAGGTGACCTGGCAGGGCGGCGGCGGCATCGGCGACCCACTCGACCGCGACCCCGCCGACGTCCTGGGCGACATCCGCTACGGCCTGGTCACACAGGAGGAGGCCCGGGCGACCTACGGCGTGGTGCTCTCGGAAAACGGCGGGTCTGTCGACACGGCCGCCACCTCCGCCGCTCGCCGGGAACAGCGCGCTGCCCGGCTAGGCATCGAGCCGGCTGCCGTCGCGGACCCGGTGACGGTCACCGAGGCGGTTCCCAACGACGCGGTACGGCTGGGCGACCGGCTCCTCCTCGTCCGCGACGCGGCCACCGGACAGTTCCAGGTGCGCACCCCCGAGGGCGTCGTGCTCTCCTCCGGCTCCACCCGGTGGCGGGAAGGAGCCCATAGGTTCAACCTGACGCTGCCACCGTCCGTCGGCACGACCCTCCACACTGATCTGACCGTCACCGGCTGGGCCTGTCCGAGGACCGGTGCTCTGCTCGCGGTCGACGTGCACCTGCTTGACCAGGAGCCGTTCCACGATGTCGAACTCGACCTCGCCTTTCTCGAACATGTCGGCACAACGGCGGGAGACACCCGATGAGCCGCAAGATCATCCTGACCATCGCCCCGACCGGCGGCATGGCCACCAAGGAGCAGAGTCCGCACCTGCCCGTCACCCCGCAGGAGATCGCCGACGACGTGGCCCGCTGCTGGGAGGCCGGCGCCAGTGTCGTGGCCGTCCACGCCCGCCGCGAGGACGGTCTGGCCACCTGCGATCCCGAGGTCTACTCCGAGATCAACTCGCTGATCCGGGCCCGCACCGACATCGTCATCAACAACTCCACCGGCGGCGGCATCCACGGCGACATGCCGGTTCAACTCAACGACGAGCTCTGGGAATTGGACTGGCACCAACGGATCAAGGGCATCGAGGGCGTGGGCTGCGAGATGGCCACCCTCGACTCACACACGATCACGGTCAGCACCGCCGAACGGGAGTACCTCGTCACCACGACGCCGAAGCGCACCCGCTGGCTGCTGGAGGAGATGACCAAGCGCAGCATCAAGCCGGAATGGGAGGTCTTCAACCTCGGGCACATCCTGTCCGACTTCACCACCCTGACCGCAACGGGCCTGGATTCGCAGCCGTACTACTGCAACATCGTGCTCGGCGGCCACCGAGGCTTCCAGGGCGCCCTGCCGTACACCCCCAAGATCCTCCAGCTGCTCGTGGAGCACCTTCCCGAGGGAACGGTGTGGGGGGTATCGGGCATCGGGCCGACGCAGCTTCCGGCGACGACCCACGGTCTGCTCCTCGGTGGACACATGCGGGTCGGCCTCGAGGACAACCTCTACTACTCGCGCGGCCGACTCGCGACCAACCTGGAGCTCGCCGAGCGCGCAGTGCGCATCATCCACGAACTCGGCTACGAGATCGCCACGCCTGGCGAGGCGCGCGAGATGCTCGGCCTCAAGCAGCTCGACGAGGTGCCGGCGTGAGCGTCCACAGCACGTCCGGCGTCGTCGCCTGGTCCGACACCGACGCCTCCGGCCGGTTCCACCACACCGCCGGGTACCGGTGAGCGGAGAACACCGAGCACGCGTTCTACCGTTCGGTGCTTCCGGACATCGACATCGGCAGGCTCCCCCGTCGTTCGACGGCTGCCTCGATCCGCTCCTGGGATCACGCATGCGCAGGGGCGGCCTCATGATCTCGGAACTGAAGGGCGGGGCTTTGGCTCGTACCGGCGCCGGGATACCGGAGGGCGCTGAAGGATTCGGCCGCGGATCGGCCGACAGCACGGAACGGGCCCGGCACCCGGCATCCCCTCCACCGTGGCAATTCCGTGTCGGTCAGGTTTCGTTGCAGGATGTGGACAGGTCCCTCCCGGACGGGATAGCGGCTGCGGTGGTGCGGTTCTAGTTTCGCCGGATCACCCACACGTTCCGGAGGGAGACATGAGCGCGAAAGACAGACGGCCCCTGTCGGTCCTCGTGGTCGGCGGCGGCATCGGAGGGCTGGCCGCCGCCATCGCGCTGGCCGGACGAGGTGACGAGGTCGAGGTCGCCGAGTTGCAGCCCGACTGGTCGGTCGCGGGATGGGGGCTGCTCCTGACCGGTCCAGCGCTGCGCGCCCTGGACGCCGTCAGGCTCACCGATGCATGTGCGGCCGAGGGGTACGCGCTGCCCTGCGAAGTCATGAACTGTGACTCCTCGGCCGAGCTCAAGACCACGCTCAAGGTGCCGTCCGTGCTCGAAGAGGGGCGTCCCGTGCAGGTCGGGCTCCGCCGGCCCGTCCTGCTCCGCATCCTGAGGGACAAGGCTGAGGTGCGTGGTGTGCGGCTGCGGATCGGCCTCACCGTCGACACCCTGGTGCAGGACCTGCAGGGGGTCACAGCGCACCTCAGTGACGGTGCGGAGCGGCGCTTCGATCTCGTGATCGGGGCCGACGGCATCCGTTCCGCCGTCCGGGGTCTGCTGGAACGGTCCGGGAAGCCCGAGTACACCGGTCAGATGGTGTGGCGGGCGCTCGTCCCGCGGCTGGACTGGGTTACTACGGCCCACACCTTCACCGGGTCGAAACACGGCTCCGGTGTGATCCCCATCAGTGACACCACGGCCTACGTGTTCCTCACCGAGAACACCACCGAGCCCGTGATGTACCCCCAGAGTGAACTGGCGGGCCGCGTGCGGGAGTTGATGGCGGACCTCTCCGGACGGGCGGCCGAACTGCGCGACACCGTCACCGATCCGCAGAACGTGGTGCGCCGCCGGGTGGAGACCTGTCTCGTCGACGGAGACTGGCACGCCCACCGAGTGGTCCTGATCGGAGACGCCGCCCACGCGCCGTCGCCTCAGATGACCAGCGGCGCGGCCCTGGCCATCGAAGACGGCGTCGCCCTCGCCGAGAAGCTGGACCGGAACGCCACCGTCGACGAAGCGCTCAGAGCCTTCAGCGACCGGCGCGTCGAGCGCGGCCGGCAGCTTGCGAACATATCCGTAAAAATCGCTGAACTGTCCGTTGCGGGGCGTCTCCTGGACTCGGTCCAGCTCCAGCGCGACGGCCATGCAGCCATGGCTAGGAGGCCGTGACCGTGAGTGCCGACCTGATCCGTACGCTCCCCGACGCGCAGCAATGGCTGCGTGAGGGCCTTGATCTCAAGCGCCACCCGCTCCACGAGATCGACGCCGTCACTGCCGCACGCGCCATCGACACGCTGCCGGGAACCGATCCGGACAAGTGGGGTCCCCACTGGACCGGGTTCGCCGCGGAGTTCGCCGAACGGGCGGAGGTCCTGGAGAAGGACGGTGAGACGGCCGCCGCCCGCGAGGCGTGGTGGCAGGCGTACCTGTTCGCCTTCCTGGGCCGCTACCCGGTTCCGAACCACCCCGCGAAGCTGGCCGCCTACGACCTGGCGCGCGGCTACTTCGCCCGCGCCACCTCCCTGGACGAGACGCGGGTCGAACGGGTCACGGTGCCGTTCGCCGGGCGCGAGGGCGAAGGCGGCAGCGTCACCTTCCATGTGGCCCGCCCGCGCGGCGTCGAGCGCCCGCCGGTGGTCCTGATGTGGGCCGGTATCGACACCTGGAAGGAGGAGACCTACAAGACCGGCGGAATGCTGCGCGAGGCGGGGTTCGCCACCGTCCATATGGACATGCCCGGCGTAGGGCAGTCTCCGGTTCTCGCCGGCACGGACGCCGAACGTCAGTGGGATCCAGTCTTCGAGTGGCTCGCGGACAGCGATCTGGACGCCTCCCGGTGTGCCGTACTCGGTCTGTCCTTCGGCGGGTACTGGGCGATGAAGCTCGCGCACACCCATCGCGAGCGCCTGGCCGCCGCGGTCAACTGGGGTGGCGGGGTGCACATCACCTTCCAGCCCGAGTGGCAGGAGAAGTCCCGCAACGCCTCCTCGTACCTGATGGACCTGATGGCCGCCCGCGCCCGCATCTTCGGAGGCAGCACCTTCGAGGACTACATAGCCCGCTGCCCCGAGCTGTCGCTGCTCGACCAGGGCGTCCTGGACCGCCCCTCTGCACCTCTGCTACTCGTCAACGGCGTCGACGACCTGCAGAACAGCTCCGAGGACACCCACCTCAGCCTGCGTTACGGCGATCCGAAGGCCGCGCGCCTGTTCCCCGGCGGGCACATGGGCACCGGCCCCGTCCTGCCGACCATCGTGAACTGGCTCACCACCCGACTGACCGAGGGAGCATCCCGATGAGCACGAAGCACCTGATCACTCACCTGCGGCACATCGACATCGCAATGCCCGACTACGACAAGCAGCACGAGTTCTACACCGGCCACTGGGGGCTCACCGAGACACACTCCGACGGCAACGTGGCCTTTCTTGCCGCCGAAGGTTCCCCGGAGCAGTACATCGTGCGGCTGCGCCGGGACGCGCAGAAGCGGATGGACCTGGTCGCCTTCGGCGCGGCCACTCCCGCGAACGTCGACACCCTCACCGAGCGTCTGATCGCCCTCAACGTCAAGCTGGCCCACGAACCACGTGCCCTCGACACTCCTGGCGGCGGCTACGGCGTGCGGTTCTTCGACAACGACGGACGCGTCGTCGAGGTCTCCGCCAACGTGACTCCCCGCAAACACCGCAGGATCGAGGAGCGTGAGTCCATCCCGGTGCGCCTGTCGCACGTCGTGGTGAACTCGCCCTCGCCGGAGCAGACCGTCGAGTGGTACGTCAAGCACCTCGACTTCCGGCTCTCCGACACCCTGACCCTCGGGGAACGCAGCTTCATGTGGTTCCTGCGCTGCAACAACCAGCACCACAGCTTCGCGATCGCCCGCGGCCCCCATGTCGCACTTCACCACGCCTCGTTCGAGATGCGAGGCATCGACGAGTACATGCGCGGCACCGGGCGGATGCTGCGTGCGAACGTCGAGAAGATCTGGGGGCCCGGCCGCCACTACGCCGGCGACAACACCTACAGCTACTTCCTCGACCCGGTCGGCAACACCGTGGAGTACACCACCGAACTCGAAGTGATCGACGAGGACACCTGGCACCCCCACATCTACAACGGCCTGGAAGACCCGCACATCATCGACCAGTGGGGAACCGCCAACGCGATGAACGAGTTCGTCGCGGCGAAGTCCTTCAACGACGTGGACCCCGGCCTGTTCGTCGCACCGCCTGTGTGACCCCGTGCTCCGAGGCCTACGGCTTCTGTGCCGACCGACGCAGAACCGCCGCCCTCCGCCTGTCGGCAGACCGAGTGGCACCTCTTACTCGACCGCTATCTCAAGAGCAGGAGACGGCACGGACGGATGAGCCGACCGTACAGGCGACCGTGCGCAGCATCCACGACAGTGTCACGCGTTTGGTCACCTCCGAGGCGTGGCCCTTGCCAAACACCGCGGAGTACCGCCTCCACCGACCAGACGTCGCTGTCCCCGGAACCGCCGCAGACCTCCACTGAACGCCCCTACCCGGCGAAGGAGGGCCAGGTCGTTTTCAGTACCGGCTCCTTGACCGAAGCCCTGACCTTCGCCGGTCCCGTCGCCCTCAAGCTCCGGCTGGCAAGCTCCACAGCCGACGCCGACGTGTCGCGACACTCCAGGCCTTCCGCCCCGACGGAGTGAACCGCTGACTCCCGACGAGCCCTATGACCTCGTTGTGGAAATCTGGCCACAGCGAGGCACCCATCACCTGGACCTTCATCACCCTCATGGTCCGCCGCCTCACCCTCCCTCCCCGGCCACCACGCATGTCACCACACCCGTCGAACCGGTGAAACGGTCAGCAAGCCCAAGGGCATACGCATCCGAACACAGCCACACAGCACCATCCGCCTCGACCCCGCCGCCTTGTCCTGGAGGCCGAGCCGGCACCGTGGTGCCGCCTCGGCCGACCAACCGAGGCCGGTCGTGGTTGCCGTCGCCAAAGGCCACGGTGCATGCCGTCAGGACGACCGGTGCTGCTCGGTGATCGCCGCGGCGATGGCCTCGGCGGGGGTGGTGGTCGGGCGGCCGAGGAGGCGGCGGAGATCGCCGGTGTCGGCGAACAGTTCGCCCCGGGCCAGGCCGAGGTCGGAGTCGGCGAGCACATGGGCGAGGGGTTCCGGCACCCCCGCCCCGGCCAGGAGCCGGGTGTACTCGTCGGCGGGCAGGTTGTTGTAGACGACGGCCTGGCCGGTGGCCTCGGATACCTGCGCCGCCAGCTCGGCGAGGGTGAACGCCTCGTCGCCGCCGAGTTCGTAGACGGCTCCGAGGTGCCCGTCGGTGCTCAGGACGGCCGCGGCGGCCTCGGCGTAGTCGGCGATCGTCGCGGCGCTGACCCGGCCCTGTGCGGCGGCACCGGCGATGCTTCCGTGCTGCTGGTACACGGCCAGCTGGGACGTGTAGTTCTCCAGGTACCAGCCGTTGCGCAGGATCGTGAACGCCAGGCCGCTGTCCCGCAGGTACCTTTCGGTCTCCCGGTGCGCCTCGGCGAGGATCATCCGCGCAGACTCAGCGTTGGCGGTGCTGGTGTACACGACGTGGGACACGCCCGCCGCCCGGGCGGCGTCGATGGCGCGGCGATGGTTGTCGATGCGCTCGCTGGGCGTCGTGGTGGAGACGAGCAGCAGCTTCTGTGTGCCGTCGAAGGCCGCCGCAAGGCTGTCGGCGTCGGAGAAGTCGGCGCGGCGTAGGGTGACACCGCGGTCGGCGAGGTCCTTGATCTTGTCGAGGTCGCGGCCGGTGGCGACGATCTGCGCCGCGGGCACACCCCGGCGCAGCAGGGTTTCGACGGCGTGGCGGCCGAGGCGGCCAGTGGCTCCGGTCACGGTGATGGACACGAGGGGTCTCCTTCGGGCTTGGTGGATCTGTCCACCAGTAGACCTATCCGTACTCTCTCTTGGGAAGTAGCCACTTTTTAGTAAGCTACTTCCCATGAAGGAAGCCTGGGATCCGTACGAGCGGGGATGTCCGTCGCGCGAGCTGCTCAACCGCATCGGCGACAAGTGGACGGTGCTGGTGCTGGGGGAACTGGCCGACGGCCGGGCCCGGCGCTTCTCGGCACTGCGCGCCCGGCTGTCCGGGGTGAGCGAGAAGATGCTCACTCAGACGCTGCGCCATCTTGAGCGCGACGGCCTGGTGACACGCACCCTCTACGCCACGGTGCCGCCCCGGGTCGAGTACCAGCTCACCGCCCTCGGCCAGACCTTGAGCGAACCCCTCAGCGCGCTACGGAAGTGGTCCGTCGACCACATGGTCGAAGTCGAGGCCGCACGTACCGCCTACGACGCGCCCTCGGCGAACGCCGGCACAGCCGACTGACGGCCGTACCGGATCAGCCAGCCGATCACAGCACCCGCACACACGGAACGCATCTCGGCGGGCCACCGGAGTGACATGACTTCACGCTGACATTGATCATGCACAAGCGGGCGCAGTGGCTCCGGCCGACCGGGCACCTCCAAGCCGTGGCCTCCGCTTTCAGGGCGGTCGCCCGGATGGAAGACTGCCTGGCGAACTGGCGCGTCGGCCCCAGCCGTGGGAAGCCGTCGGGCGTGGAAGGATCGGGCGCCGCACCGGTGTCGTCATCGTGCAGCCAGCCGGCGAAGGCCCGCCCACCGCTATCCGGGGGTGGTCGCCCGCCATGCCCTCCGCGCGCACGACGACGTGCTCGAGGCGGCCCCACTCCAAGCTGTGACGAAGGTCGACAGGGCCGAGCCGCGGGGCGGCCGGGATAGCGAAGGTCCCGCAGTGTCATCGCGGCCCGAAGCGTCTTCCACAGCTCGACCTGGATGCCCAGCACGAACAGAACGCGGTCATCGGCTGCACGCCCCGTTCCAGAGCTGATGGGCGACCTGATCGGAGGGGCGTGACAACCACGAAGCTCCACGCGGTCTCGCCACCGATGTCCTCGACGATGCGCAGCGCCGTGCGGTCATTGCCGCGGCGATGGCGTCGAACCAGTTCAGGGCCCCGTTGAAGCGCAGTAAGCAGGGCCACGAGAAGGCTTCGTACGCCCTGGTGCAGGCCCTGGCGGCACTGAAGGGGGACGTGTCGTGCCCTGCGGAAGATCTCCGTCGCCGTCATCTCTTCGTGCCGGGCATCGCCATCCTGGATTGCCCGGAGGAGGCGGCCTCCTCCCCCGCCGAGGCCGCGCCGGTCCGTTCGGCCACTTCTGTCAGCGCGGTTTCCCATGGCAGTCGCTAGGGAGCCCGCCACACCGTGGGGACGTCACCGGGCTGTCGGGGCCGGTCGGCTCAGACGTCCAGATCCACCGCCTTGGCGGTGAGGTGCGTGATCAGCCCCTCCGCATTGACGGTAGCGTGCTCGATTCCGCTCCTCGCCACCAGCTGACCGTCGGGTGTACGTCCCGCTGCGAGGAAGTGGACTTCGAGCCTTCCGTCGTCAAGCAGCGTGGTGTTCCAGAAATGCCTGCCGTCGCCCGCGCTCTCGTAGAAGCGCCGGTAGAAATCCTTGATGGCGGCCAGGCCGGCCACCGGTTCGAAGTCTTCGAGCTGCACGACGACGTCCGGAGCGAAGACCGATCCAAGCTCCTCAAGTACGGCGGGCTCATGTACCGCACGATCGATGAGCGCGATGTAGCGGTCCACCACCGTCTCCATTGGCTGGCTCATCAGATTGCCTCCGTAATTTCTTGGTACCGCCGGATGGGCCCCGGCTGTCCATCCCTCTTGGTTTCTTGACTGGTTCTGATCTGAGCGATCGCTGCCTGGCGTCGGCCACGCGGCAACCGCAGGGCTTCGGCAAGTCATCCGGACCGTCAGATCCAGCTGCTCGAGGTCCCTTTCGGGTCGAGTACGGACGTGATCACCCCATTGGCGTCGACGGTCTCGTGCTCGATTCCGCCAAGGCGTCGGTCGACGCCACGCCGCACCAGGTCGCGGCGGCACCCGAGCGTGCCGCCACCGAGACCGCCCCGGGCGCACTGCATGTCACCGCGCACCCGGAATTGCGGCAGCTTCCCGGGTCGGTCACCCCCGCCGGGCCACTCTGTTCCCGCAGCCCCGTAACAGCCTGCTCCGCCGAGGGCCGCCGGCTCGCGCACTGGCGGTCAGGGTGCGGCGATGTCGATGGACTTCTCCTTGAACTTGCCGGCGAGCAGGGACAGCATCGCTCGCTTGCTGACCGGATTGCTGGTCAGCCTCTGCATGACACTGCGCATGGCGATGTCCCGGCGGGTCTGGGGGACGAACATCGCCCGGCCTTGTGTGCGGCCGGTCTTCTGCTGGATGGCCATGAAGGGCCGCAGCCGCTCTTCCCATTCGCGCAGCGCCCGTGAGGGGCTGTCGGGGTTGCGCTGCAGGCTGGTGCCGAGCAGGTCCGCACCCGCCAGGCCGCTGGAGGCGCCCATGCCGGAGTAGAGGGTCGGGCACCAAGCGGAGTCCCCGACGAGGACGACACGGTCGGTGTGCCAGGTGGGCATCTCGACCTGGTGGACGGAGTCGAAGAGGTAGTCGTCGGCCCGTTCGAACTGCGTCAGGAGGTTTTCCAGCACGGGGCCGGTGGGTTCGGGGCCGAAGGCCCGGCGCAGCGACTCGATGGGCGGGCGGCGGAACTCGGCGTCCTCGTCGTCGGTGCGGTAGCTGAACAGCACGCCCGGCTGGTGGCGGGCGAAGGGGAAGACCCAGACGGAGCGTCGCAGTTCCGCCAGGATGAGGCCGTCCTCGGGCCGGAAGCCGGGCACGGGCTCCTTGAGGATCGCGGCGCCGATGATGCTGTGGAGGGGCCGCAGGTACTGCGTGTCCGACCCGAAGGCCAGGCGGCGGACGGTGGAGCGCAGGCCGTCGGCGCCCACCACGAGGTCGAAGCGTTCCGTGGTCTCGGTGATGTCCTCGCCGGTGGTGGTGCGCAACGTGACGTCCACCCCGTCGGGGTGCTCGTCGAGGGCGGTGGGGGTGGTGCCGTAGCGGATCTCGGTCCTGGGTGCGGCCGTGTCGTAGAGGGCGGCCTCGATGTCGCCGCGGAGTATGAGGCGGGCACCCCCGGGCAGGTCGCTGTATCCAATGCCGGGCCGGCGGCGGCCTGCCCGGTTGATGGAATAGTTCTTGCTGGTGGGGTCACTGCGGTCGCCGATGGCGTCGAGGACGCCCAGGCGCTCCGCGCTCGCGCGACCGGTTCCGAAGAACGCGATGAAGTATCCGGCGGAACGACGGCTGGACGCCCGTTCGACGAGCAGGGGCTCCCAGCCGATCTCGTGCAGACGCATGGCCGTGGCCAGTCCTGCGATACCTGTGCCCACGATCAGAGCGCGCGGTTTGCTCATATCGATCCTTGTTTCCTTCGTCCGGGGGTGGCGCTCAGAGATCTCTCCGGGCACGACGACGGGAACTGGAGAATGCATCTCCGGTTACTGGTCCACCGTAGCACCAAAGCGGAGAAGGATTCTCCAGATGATGGGTACAGTGGGTCCATGAGCCGCTCCACCGCCCCCACCCCACCCCCTGAGCCGACCTCGGCCCGTCCCCTGCGGGCCGACGCGGAACGCAACCGGCGGCGCCTCATCGCCGCAGCCCAGGAGGTCTTCGCCGAGCGAGGGCTCGAGGTCACGCTCGACGACATCGCCCGTCACGCGGGCGTCGGCGTGGGCACCGCCTACCGCCGCTTCGCCAACCGCGAGGAACTCATCGAAGCCGTCTTCGAGGACGCGGTGCAGCGCATCGCCGCACGGGCCGAGGCGGCCCTCGCCCATGAAGACCCCTGGGACGGATTCGTCCAGTTCTTCCTGATCACCGCGCAGGACTTCGCCGCGGACCGCGGACTGAGGGAGGTCCTCCTGGAGGGCGCCCGCGGAAAGAACCACGCTGTCGCACGGGTACGCCTCGCCCCCACGGTCACCGCCGTCATGGTGCGCGCCCAGCAGGCCGGCCGGCTCCGCGACGACATCGAACCCACCGACTTCCCCCTCATCCAGCTCATGCTCGGAGCCGTCACCGAGCACAGCCGAACCGTCGCCCCCGAGTTGTGGAGGCGCTACCAGGTCCTCCTCCTGGACGGCCTGCGCCACGACCGCGACCGCCCGAGTCCCCTGCCCCACCGCGCGCTCGACGAGGACGAGTTCGAACAGACCATGACGTGACGTCATCCGGTGACGCGGATCGACCAGACAGACCGGCCATGTCGCCGCAGCGGCCGGAACGAGTGGCCGCTCGACACCCGCGGTCACACACCGACGCTCTCATCGAAGCCGGACACGACTCGGATCACCAAGAAGCAGCGTCGACGGCCCGCACTGAAGCAGGACCGGAACGAGCCGAGTAGATCTCGCTGTCAGCAGGCAGCTGGGGGCTTCGTCCAAGGCGGCGCCGGCCGCCGCAGGCCCAGAAGAAGCGGCTGTGGCCGGCGAAGTATCCATACTCGGCCCATCCGGCCAGGTCGGAGCGTTTGACGGCCTAGCGTGAGCGGCCGCACTCCAGTGGCGTGACAGAACCATTCAGCCTCGGAGGTGAGCCGGGCATGGCCTGCACCACGGCGAGCGTGACCGGTTCGGCATCGCTCTGCTGCCGCCC
Source organism: Streptomyces sp. NBC_01352 (assembly GCF_036237295.1). Classification (NCBI taxonomy): domain Bacteria; kingdom Bacillati; phylum Actinomycetota; class Actinomycetes; order Kitasatosporales; family Streptomycetaceae; genus Streptomyces; species Streptomyces sp. NBC_01352. The sequence continues at coordinate 9,810,938 of NZ_CP108354.1, read as the reverse complement.
GACCCCACGGCCGGTCGTCAGGGTGCGAGATCCGGAGTAGATCCCACGAAGCGGCACGACAAGGGATTCTGGGGTGTTAACACGAGCCCGTCGAGGCAGGGCTCCGGTCACACACCCGGCATGGGATGCGGTGCTGCCTGAACGCCTGCGCGCCCGGGTTCTGCGGAGTTCTGCGTGAGCGGCAGGTCCTGCTCCGTCCAGATGCACTTGCCGTCGTCGAGATAGCGGGCGCCCCAGCGCCGGGAAAGAGCGGCGACGAGTTGCAGGCCGCGTCCTCCCTCGTCGGTGAAGCTCGCGTGACGGATACGGGGAGTGGTCAGGCTCCCGTCGTAGACCTCACAGGTCAGGGAGCGGCTGCGCAGCAGACGGAGGCGGATGGGCCCCTTGGCATGCCGGACGATGTTGCCGACCAGCTCGCTCACCAGCAGCTCGGTGGTGAGCACGAGATCATCGAGCCCCCACGCGTCTAGCTGAGCGCGAACATACTCCCGGGCCTGCCCGGCGGCCCGGGGATCGTTCGGGAGAGCGCAGGAGGCGACATCGCGGGCAGCGGCGCACCGGGTACGGACGATGAGCAGGCCGGCGTCATCAGTCGTCTGCTCGTGGTCGGGCAGCAGAGCCGACACGACCCTGTCGCACAACTCATCCAGCCGTCGGATGTCCTCGTCCTCATCGGTGGCCTTGAAGCAGGCGGTGTCCACCACGGCCCGGGAGAGGACCCCCCGCAGTTGAGCCAGTCCCTGGTCGACGTCCCGGGTTGCGGACTCGACGAGCCCGTCTGTGAACAGGACGAGAAGGCAGTCATCGGGCAGATGCAGTTGGTGAGTCTCGAAGGGCGGCGTGGCGGCGCCCAGTGGCGGGTCGGGGGCCACATCGGGACTGTGGACGGTGCCATCGGGGTGGACGACGAGCGGCGGCGGGTGACCTGCCAGGGAGTACGAGCAGGTGCGCGCCACAGGGTCGAAGACGGCGCACAGGCACGTGGCGTAGAAATCCTCGCCGAGGTCGGAGACCAGGTCGTTGAGGCGGCTGAACAGCTCGTCGGGCGGCATCTCCAGGTCGGCGAGCGTGCGTACGGCAGTGCGCAGTCGGCCCATGGTGGCCGCCTCGGTAATGCCGTGCCCCATGACGTCGCCGATCACCATGGCGACCCGGTCGGCCGACAGCGGAATCACGTCGTACCAGTCACCGCCCACCTCTTCACCGCGGCCCGCGGGCAGGTACCGGGCGGCGGCGCTGGCAGCGGGCAGGCGTGGCAGCGTCCTGGGAAGCAGGCCACGTTGCAATTCCTGGGCTCGGGCGTGCTCCACGTCGTACAGGCGGGCCCGCTCCAGCGACTGACCGACCAGACCGCTCAGCGCCGTGAGCAGGGCGCGCTCATCGTCGGTGAAGGGACGGGGCTCACTGAAGGACACCACACACATACCGATGGCGCGTCCGGATGCCAGCATGGGCAGAAACGCCCACGCTTCCTTCGGTGACGCCTCGTTCACATTGGTCAGCGTCGGATACCGCGCCGACAGCTCCGCTCTCGATCGGATGAACCCGGGAGCACGGGTGCGCATCACGTCCACGGCCGCCATATTGGCGGCGGGCGGGATCCCGTCGACTAGGTCGAGGAACTCCTGCGAATATCCGACAGCGCCGACGACCCGCAGGCGGCCGCCTTCCAGCAGCTGAAACACCACGCCGTCGGCGCCGAAGGGAGGCATGACGAACTCGGCGACGGCCTCCACGACGTCACGGGAAGTGACAGCCTCGGCGAGCGCGGCGGTCAGCTCACCCATGCGCACCGACCGCTTGATCGCGCCGACCGGGTCCGGACCGGCCGACCGACCGGGGCCGCCGCCCAGGCGGGCGCCGGCCCACGCCGCCAACGCGCGGAGCAGGGAGCGTTGCGCCTCATCCGGCTCGCCGGGCCCTGGCATGAGCACGGACAGCACACCGACCGGTCCATCGGCGCCGGGCAGGGGTACTGCGACCGTACCGCCCGCGCCGGTCCCCAGGCTGTCTCCGGCAACGCACACGAAACCACCACGGCGTAGGGCGTGCGCGGGCGCCACGTCCTGCTCGTCGGACAGATACACCCACTCACCCGCGCCTGCCCGGGCAAGCCCACTGGCCGCGACCAGGCGCAGCCGACCTGCGGCACGGTCGTGTCTGTGCACCAGGGCGCCCGAGCCACCCAAGCACGTCGTCGCCTGCCGGAGCACGAGTGCCAGCGTCTCCGTGCCCCACGCTCCCTCCCCCCAAGCGTCTTCGCCCGGGGTCGTCAGGGAACCGAACGGCAGCCGCTCAGGCCGCTCCGCGCCGCTCGAGTGCCCAGCCTTCTCAGCCGTCACCGCGCCTCCCGCTCACCCGCGCGCAGCGGAGGCGGTGGTGGAATCTCCCTCATGAAATTCGCACATATCATCAGATTAGACGCAAGGCCGTCACTGCAGCAGGCCTCGACCCTTGCCGGGGAGAGACAGCGGGAGCGGATCGCGTGCTGCCTCGCGTCACCGGTGAGACGCCCACCAGAACGGTGTGTGCGATAGAACGGCGTGTGCGAACAGCAGGGCCGCCAGCCGCGACTGTGACGGCTCCCCCGGTCCAGCCGACAACCGCGTCCTCTCCGGTACTAGGTCGACGACTGACCCGACACCCAATGAGAGGTCGGCCACAGAACCCACCTGAGGCGTTTACCCCCGGATACTGTTCAGCAGGCATAAATGCGGTTTCGTCCACTTAAAAGCTCCGAGCACCGGACACCGGAGGGGTCATCCATAACCCCCTCCGTGTCGGTTGCGGCATAGGGGCACAGGATCGGGTTACGGCGACGGATCAGCCCCACCCCCACCGCCCGCAACGAAGCGTGCAGCAACCACAGTCAGGCGCTCTCGATGTTCCGAGGCGATTGGGAGCCGTTGGAAGGCGAAAAGGTACGTGACCACCCAAATATCGGACGTGGGGAATCTGCCCGCTTCCCTGAGCACGTTTGTGGGCAGGCGCCGGGACATCGCCGAAGTGCGCCGCCGGCTGGGGACGACGCGGCTGCTGACGCTCACCGGTGCGGGCGGGGTGGGAAAGACACGGCTGGCGCTGGAGGTGGCCGCGTCGGTGGCGGACTTCGTGGACGGGGTGTGGCTCGTGGATCTGGCGGCGGTGCGGGACCCGTCGTCGGTGGCGAACGCCACGGCGACCGCGCTGGGAGTGCCGAACCTGGGCACCAGGCCAGTCATCGATCAGCTCGCCGCCTTTCTCGCCCACCGCGGTCCGCTGATCGTTCTGGACAACTGCGAGCACCTCGTCGACGCCTGCGCCGAGCTGGCCCAGGCGCTGCTGTCGGCCACCTCCGGGCTGCGCATGGTGACGACGAGCCGCCGGGCACTGGGGCTCTTCGGCGAGCAGGTCTTCGCCGTCCCTCCGCTGGCGCCGGACGACGCGGTGGAGTTGCTGCGGGACCGGGCCATCGCCGTGCGCCCGGAGTTTCAGGTCACCGACGGCAACCGCCGCCAGGTCTTGCGGTTGTGCGACGACCTGGACCGGTTGCCCCTGGCCATCGAACTGACCGCGTCCCGGCTGCGGACCCTCACCGTCGACGAGGCGGTGAACCGGCTGGAGGACCGCTTCGGGCTGCTCACGAGCGGCAACCGGCTCGCCCGGCCGCACCAGCGGACGCTACGCGCACTGATCGACTGGAGCCACGAGCTGTGCACCCCCGCCGAGCGGCTGCTGTGGAACAGGCTGTCGGTCTTCGTCGGCGACTTCGGCCTGGACGCGGCCGAGGGTGTGTGCGCGGGTGACGGCATCGGCCGGGACGAGGTACTCGATCTCCTCGACCGGCTGGTCGTGCAGTCCGTCGTCCTGCCCACCGAGCGCGAGGGGCTGCCCCGCTACCGACTACTGGAGACCATCCGCCAGTACGGGCGTGAACGGCTCGCCGAGTGCGGCGAGGAGGAGTGGATGCTGCGACGGCACCACGATTTCTATCTGGCCCTCGCCGAGCGCATCGCCGACGACGGGTACGGCCCCGGCCATCGGCAGACCCTGACGCGGCTGCGTGCCGAGTACGCCAATCTGCGCGCGGCGCTGGACCATGAAGACGGCCCGCAGACCTCCCTGACACCGGCCACCCCGCCGCGCTTCCACTACGGCGAGGGCGGCCGCCCCGGTGAGGAACGCCGCCGACCGGAGGCGCCGCTCGCCAGCGCGACCGAACCCACGCCGGGCCGGGCCACGGGGCTGTGGGTCGCCGCCTGGGTGGCGGTGCTGCAGGGCGAGCACACCATTGCGTACCGGTGGCTGGACGAGGCCGCGAAGCTGGGCGAGCTGCTGGGTGACAAAGTGGTGGGCGCCCGGGATCGGAGCCTGCGTGGCATGTTGGCCTTGTTCGGCGGTCGGCCGGCGGAGGCCGTGTCCCTGCTGGAGGAAGCGGCGGCCGCCCTCTTGGAGATTGGCGAGAAGTTCGAGTCGGCCTTCGCGCTGACTCAGATGGCTCTCGCTCAGTCCCATCTCGGGGATCCGCGCTCCACCGAAACCTGCAGGCAGGCGGTCGCCCTCGCCGAGGCGCATGGCGAGCGGTCGCTCCTCGCGCACGCGCGGTGGACGCTCGGCTACGACGCCTGGAGGCGCGGCGAGCTGACAGAGGCCACGGTCATGATCCGGGCCGCGCTGGAGAACGAGTGGGGCTTCGACGACTGCGCCAGGGTGGCGCTGATGCTGGAGCATCTCGCCTGGGTCACCGCCGCGGGCAGCGACCACCGGCAGGCGGGGCGGCTGCTGAGTGCGGCGCGCGCCCTGTGGCGGGACGCCGACACCTCCATCGCGACGTTCGGTCCGCACATGGCGGAGCAGCACACCCAGTGTGAGGAAGAGATCGTACGAGCCCTGGGTCCGGCGGGGTACGAGAAGGTTCTCGCGGAAGGCGGCGACCATCACGGCCCCGCAGAGGCCATCGCCTACGCCCTGCGCACCCCATCCGAATCCGAGCCGACCGCCACCGACCCCGCGCCGAGCCCGCTGACCCCCCGGGAGCAGAAAGTGGCCGCGCTGGTGGCCCAGGGCATGAGCAACCGGCAGATCGCCTCCGCGCTCGGACGCTCCCCACGCACGATCGACGGCCACGTCGAGAACATCCTGGCCAAGCTCGGCTTCGGCTCCCGCGCCCGGATCGCGTCCTGGTGGACAGCGAACCAGGCACCCAGCCTCTAGCCTCGCCGTTTCGGTTGGGCTGATGCGACGTAGTTGATCGTCAGCTGTCAGGTGGGCGAGGTGTTTCCGCTGTTTTGGCATGGTGGAGTCCGGCGCGGTGGTCGGGTTCTCCCAGGTCCTTCGGGTTGTGGGCGGGCAGGGGGTCGTCGGTCAGCCGGCGGGACGGGGCAGTGCGGCGAGGCGGTGGAAGGCTGTGGCGAGTTCGTGTCTCCAGGGCCAGGGGGTTTCGGCGGTCCGGGAGCCGCGTACCTGCCGCGGCGGCAGGCCGTCGAGTGCGGGATCCCGACCCACCCCGTAGGACCCCCGTAAAACTACCCATGGCGCCGGTCCGGCCCCACGCCGATGCTTTGCGGGGCACTGCATTCACGGTGCCGACGCAATCAATGGCCGCTAATAACAACAAGGGGCTCTTGTGACGACCACAATGCAGGGTCAGCACCGCAAAAGACCGAGATTCACCTTCGCCTTCATCGCCGCCTTGACGGTCGTCGGCCTACTGGCCGGCATCCTGGGCGACCTGGTCAGCGCCCCCAGCGCCACCGCCGCCGGCACAACGCCAACGTTCAGACTGGACGGTGACGTCACCCGCGAAAACTACGAAGCGTTCATTCTCCAGATGGGCGCCAATGTGAACTATACGTCCCAGGACGTAAACAACGAAGTCCAAGGCACGGCACTCACGGTCAATCACACCAACCCGGACGACGCCGGGTACACCGAGGCCGCAATCGTCACTAACGAGGGCCACACGGTGCGCCTCCGGTTTCGGACGAACGACATGTACTTCGTGGGCTGGTTCGACCGCAACAACCGCTACGTCTACGTCGGTCCCAGAGCTGAGGCGCGGGTCCCGGCGGTAGGCACCACCCATCAGCTGACCAGCTCGTCGAGCTACGGCTCCCTTGAGAGCATGGGGAACGTAAACCGCTACACCATGTACTACGGCAGAATCCCCACGCAAAATCACGCATTGAGCCTGTGGAACTCCAACGATAACCAGCGCATGGCCGCGGCGGCTGTGTACTTCGCCCAGTTCATCTCCGAGGCCACCCGTTTCCGCAGCATCGCCGACCAACTCGCGTGGAACGCGTTCGGCGGCAACGACGGCGAATCGTGGTACACGCAGATCCAAATCAGCCCTCGCCTCATCGACGAGCAGACCAATTGGGGCCAGCTGAGCCAGCGTTTCGCAGATGTGCAGATCGAAGGAAACGTCGACACCACAGAGACCCCCTTGACCGCCTGGATCCTCAATTCGCGGGACGAAATAGTCCAGCAAACGCTTCAATTCGCATACCAGTACGCGTCAGTATTGTTCGTCGCCAACGGATACTACGGATACGAAAAAGGCAACCCCAGGAGAAGACTCGCGGATCGCACGTTCATTGTCGCGCCCGATGGCACCGGCGACTACGAGACCGTGCAGGCCGCGATCGACGCTGTTCCCGAGGACGGGGTCCAGCACACCATCGAGATTGACCCGGGCACCTACCACGAGGTGATCACGGTCCCGGCGGGCAAGCGCCACCTGTCCATCAAGGGTATGGGCGCCGACGCTCAGAAAGTCCTCATCCACAACACCAGGGCTCACGGGATGCTCAAGCCCGACGGCACAAAGTGGGGCACCGAGGGCAGTGCCGTGGCCACCTTCAAGGCGCCCGACATGACCGTCTCGAATCTCTCGATTACCAACACGTTCGACCCCGCGGCCCACCCGGAGATCAGCCCGTACGAGACCCAGGCCGTCGCGGTGGCCGCCAAGGGCGACCGGCAGGTGTACAGCAACGTCCGGATCATCAGCCGTCAGGACACCCTGCTCGTCAAGGCGTCCACACCATGGGCACAGGCCCGGCAGTACTTCGTCAACTGCTTCATCAGGGGCACGGTGGACTTCATCTTCGGTAACGCCACCGCGGTGATCGACCGGTCCGACATTCAGATGGTCACCTGGCCCGGCGGCACGATGTTGGCGCCGAACACCGACTACCGGAAGAAGTACGGGATCCTCGTCACCGACAGCAAGGTGCTTTCCACCGGCGCGCCAATGAACTCGATGTACCTCGGCCGGCCGTGGCACAACACGGGGGAGGCCGAGCCCCAGGCGGTGGTCCGTAACACCGTGGTGTACCCCCACATCAATGCCACCCAGCCCTGGACCAACATGGTCCCCGAGTACCCCTGGCAGTGGGCCCGGTTCAAGGAGTACAAGAACTCCGGCCTCGGAGCCGGCACCGGCGCGAACGCGCCGAAGCTGACCGACGCCGAGGCCGCCGACTACACCGCCCAGAAGTACCTGGCCGGCGACGACGGCTGGAACCCGGTCTTGTGACCGCAGCCGACGTGACGGGCACGCTGCCCACCGGCAGCGACCCCGCCTCCGCGGCGAGGTGAGCCACGGCGGGGCCGGGACGGCACGACCGTCCCGGCCCCGCCGCCGGGTTCGAAGATGTGCGGAGCACGTCCTCCGGGATGCCATGTCCGGTATTCGCCACGGCCACAACAACGTTGTCCCCGACCTACTGGGTCCTGACGGTGATGGCCGGCCGGTGCCGGTGCGGACCCTGAGGTCCTACGGGGTGGGTGCCTGGTTCTCCGCCCACCAGATCGCGAGTTGGGTACGGGAGCCGAAGCCGAGCTTGGCCAGGATGTTCTCGATGTGGCCGTCGACCGTGCGCGGCGACCGCGCGAGCGCGGAAGCGATCTGCCGGTTGGTCATGCCCTGGGCCACCAGCGCGGCCACCTCCCGTTCCCGGCGGGTCAGCGGGCTCGGGGCGGCTGGTTCGGCGCCGGTTCCCAGGGCGAACGTGATGGCCTGGGCGGGGCCGTCGACCGCACTGCCGTCCGCGAACGCCTTCTCGTACGAGGCCCGGCCCAGGGCCCGGACGATCTCTTCCTCGCAGCGTAAGCGTGGCCCTCGGCCACCGGCGGAATTGCGGAGAGGGAGGTGCCGATGTCCCGCAACAGGGCATTCGCGGCGCCCAACTGCCGTGCCGCCCGCTCGTGGTCGCCGCAGGAGGCGGTCATCCAGGCGAAGTGTTCCAGCATCACCACGGCCCCGATGTAGTCGGTGAAGCCCCGCTCGATTTCGAGCGCGGTGCGGGTCAGTTCCAAGGCCGCCGCCGGCTCACCGCGTGCGTGGGCGGCAACGCCCAGCGACAACAGCGCGTGCGCGCGGCCCCACCGGTCACCGTGTGCCTCGGCGGTGGCGAGCGCGTGCCTGGCGGTCTCGGCCGCGCGCGGATTCCCCAGGCCGGTCTGGAGAATGGTCAGCTGGAACAGCGTGAAAACGGCTTCGGATCCCGTGCCCAGCGCCGTGTGGGCGGCCACCCGCGTCCTCGAACAGGGACATGGCCTCCTCCATCTGCCCCCGGAACAGCGCCAGCATGCCGCGGAGGCTCAGGATGCGCGCGCACGACCGGCTCCGGCTCACCCAGCTCGTCGGCCTCGCCCAGCCGCTGGTCGGCCGCCGAGCGGTCGCCCTGGAGCAGCGCCACCCAGGCGGCGGCCAGCAGAGCGCCGGTCCGGGCCGGGGTGGGTTCGGGCGCGGCCGCGAGCACCCGGTCGAGCCGACGGCGTCCCTCGCCGAGGAATCCGCCGACGCACCCGTGGAAACGCAGCGCCGCGGCCAGGGCCAGCGTGGCCTGCGGGTCACCGCCGCAGTCCAGGACCGCCAGCAGGTTGGTGTGTTCGGCGCGCATCCTGGCCAGGGCCTTTTCCTGGCCGGGACCGTACCCGATCGGTTGACAGGCACACATCGCACAGGCGCCGGCCCCGCTCTCGCGGCGAGGTGAACCACGGCGGGGCCGGGACAGCACGACTGTCTCGGCCCCGCCACTGCGTCCTCGGCAAGCTTCTGTGGGCGCGGCCGGTCGCTGATGTCATCGTTACGCGTCGACGTACTGCCAGGACCGCGCCGCCACCGGCAGCGAGCAGGAAGCCGGCGTCGCCGACCAGCCACGGAGTCTCGTCGGAGCCGGTGCGGGCGAGCACACCCTCGGGCGCGGGCGCCGCCGCCAGTCCCGTCGTGGGCGAGTGGTCCCAGGGGTGATGCCGATGAGCGGCTTCTGCCAGTGCTGGGCGCCGCAGCGGCTGGTGTAGGCCGATGCCACGGCGATGACCGCGAATCCCCGTGGCATCGGCCATCGAAGGCAATCGGGCGGTGGAGCTTCCCGGTGGGCATACCGGGATCAGCTGCCGGAAGTGTTTCCTCCGGCCTGCCTCTCACGGGCCGGCTGAAAACCGGCGCCACGGCCGCGACCCGCGACTGGACACAGACCACCCATACTCACTACCGCTCACCAGGATCCCCTTGAACACACTCCAGCGGCAGCAGCTCCCAACCCCTGCGGGCGACCCGCCGGAGGTCCGGTCGGGCCGCCCTGGTGTGGGGCCTGGTATGGGGGCGGGGGCGGAATCAGCTGCCGCGCGTGAACTGCTGGTTGGTGCCGGTTCCGCAGGTGTACTGCACGAGCTTGGCGCCGTTGGCTGTGGAGGCGCCGCTGACGTCGAGGCACTTGCCGCTCAGTCGGGAGACAAGGTTGAGGTAGCCGCCGCCGGCGTCCTGCAGTTGCCACTGCTGGTTGGTGCCGGTGGAGCACGGCCACTGGATGATCGGGTTGCCGTTGGCGGTGGAGTTGTTGGCCACGTCGATGCACTTGCCACTGTGCTTGGCCATGAGCTGGACGTATCCGCCGCCCATGTCCTTGAACCAGAACGCCTGGTTCATGCCGCCGTTGCAGGTGTACTGGGTGAACTGGACGTTGTCGTCCACCGACGAGCTGGGCATGTCGACGCACTTGCCGCTGTGACGTGCGGTGAGGGTCTCCCACGGGCCGCCCACACCGTCGACCTTCCCGGTCGCGGTGTCGACGGTGACCTGCGGGTACCAGTCCAAGGTCATGGTGGTGTCGGTGGGGAACTCCAGCGGCAGCCAGACGTACTTCGAGGCGTTGACGTTCTGGCCGAACGAGTTGCCCCAGCGGTCGCCCATGTAGAGGTACTCGGTGCCGGAGGTGCCCTGGACGGGCAGGACGTACGTGGTCTGGGAGCCGTACGCGGTGGAGTTACCGACGTTCTGCAGCCCGCTCCAGGTGCCGGTGATGCTGGTGGCGGTGGCGTACTTCTGCTGGTTGGGGTTCCAGCCGGTGGCGCCGGAGGTGAGCAGGAAGTAGACGCCGTTGCGCTTGAACATCGCGGGGGCCTCGCGCGACTGGCCCGCCCACAGCACCTGCACGCGGCTCTCGATCGTGAGGTAGTCGGGGCTCAGGCGGTAGACATGCAGGTCCCGGTTCTCGTTGGCGGCGGAGATCATGTAGCCGGTGCCGTCGTCGTCGACGTAGGCGGTGATGTCGCGGGACATGTAACCGAGTGGCCGGAAGCTGCTCTGGTAGTCGTAGTCGCCGTCGACGGTGTCGGAGACGGCGACGGCGGCACGGGCCTGCGTGTAGTCGGTGCCCAGTTCCTTGTGCATCCACATGACGAACTTGCCGGTGGCCGCGTTGTAGATGACCTTGGGCCGCTCGATGTTGGCGGACGCCAGCTCCGGGTCGGATGCCTGGGTCAGGACGTGCCGCCTGAACTCCCAGGTCTTCATGTCTGTCGAGCGGTACGCGGACACGTACCGGAAGGTGTTGTCCTCGTTGCGGTTCTCACCGAACAGGTAGTAGTAGGACCCGACCTTGATCACGCCGCCGCCGTGGGCGTGCATGACGGCGCCGGTGGTGTCGGTGAACTGGGTTCCGTTGGGAATGGTGACGGTCGCCGCGTGGGCGGTACCGGTCAGGAGAGCCTGTGGCAGCAGAGCCGCCAGAACGACGAGAACAAGGAGCCAGGCGCGGCGCATGGGTGTTACCTCCGCTTTGAGCTGCCCGGTTGCACCGCCGAAAAACAACAAGCTGAACCACAACCGAGCGAAAGTTGGCTGAATCCAACGCTGTCGCACATCAGACGGCTGATGACAGTTGTGTGTCAATGGTGTTGACACGACGGATTCATGTAGCGCCCGAACTGGTTCACGGTCCTGCCGCCCCCGCCCAGCGGAGGGCACGCGCGGCAGCGCCACGGTCGGCAGGTCTTCACGGCCCCCAACCAGGTTCCGGGGCAGCGTTCTCTGCACAACCTAGCCAATACATCCCATGTGCGAGAAGGGCTCGAACTCCCCACGCCCGGACCCAACAACCCAGATGTCTCTGAGCAGCAGGCAGTACACAACAAATCGAGGTTTTTTCGTCCTGGCTCTGGACACAACTCCACCGTTCCCCGTTAATTCATCCCATGTCCTCGCTGACTGTCACAGCAGGGACATGAGATGGAAACGAGGAACGGTGGGGGTTGCGCCCCAACGAGTCGACAGGCGCTCACGAGTGCGGCACCGAGCGTCCCCATGTGCGCGGCAGGCCACTGACCCAGCCCCGCCTTCGCTGCCCTCACGGACACCGAGACGACAGCCCCCTTCCGCACATCGCCGGTCGACCCCTCCCGCACCAGAACCAGCGACCCCGCCGTCAAGCCCAGTCGCGCCAGCCACCAGACAACGGAGTTTGGATATATGGACCTGCCAGAATCCTCCTTGAACCGTCGCCGCTTCCTCACCGCCGCCGCCCTGGCCGCCGGCGCCACGGCCCTGCCCGGTCTCATGTTCGCCAGATCGGCCGCAGCGGCCGTCCCGCCCCAGGTCACCCTCCCTGACCGCGGCATATGGGACAACGCCACCGCCTCGACATGGACCCACGGTTTCCTGAGCGGCAACGGCGAGTACGGCGCCACGTACTACGGGGCACCGACCCTGGAAAAGATGATCGTCAACCACCACCGGTTCGTGCTGCCGAACGGCACCCGGGATGTCATGCCGCCCGATCTCACGGGGCAGCTCGAATCAGCCCGGGACAAGGCACTGGCCGGTGACTACTCCGGGGCGGCCTCGACATTCGCCAACGGCTGGAGCCTGCGGTGGACACAGACCTTCCACCCCGGCTACGAGCTGCAGTTGAGTACGCCGGGCATGACGACGGTCAACGACTTCGCCCGCATCACGGACTTCCGCACCGGTGAAGTCACCCACACCTGGACCGACGCCTACGGCACCTGGAAGCGCCACGTCTTCGTCTCCCGCGCCGACCAGGTCATCGTCCACGAACTGCTGCCCGCCACCGGCCGCACCATCGACACCACCCTCAGCGTCAACACCGCCCTCGACGGCGTCCCGACCAGCGTCTCCTTCTCCACCACCGCCACGGTCTCGGGCGGCAACGGCTACCTGAACCTGCGCGGCACCTACCCCTCCGGAAAGGGCGCGTACGGCTACGAGGGCGTCACCCGGGTCGTCGTCTCCGGCACCAACGCCTCGGTCACCGCCAGCGGGCAGACACTCGTCGTCGCCAAGGCCACCAAGGTGCTGCTGCTGACCAAGCTCGGCCGGTACGAGACCTCCACCGGCTGGAACTCCCAGCCGCTGCAGACCGCCCTCGCCGGCCTGACCACCGACTACGCCACCCTTCTGGGCCGCCACACCGCACTGCACCAGGAGATGTACGACCGCTCCAGCATCGACCTGAACGTCCCCACCGCCGACCGCCAACTGTCCACCACTGAGTTGATCGCCCGTCAGAACGGCGCCACCTCCGCCCTCGACCTGGCACTGCTGGAGCGGATGTACGACTCCGGCCGCTACTTCTTCGTCAGCTCCAGCGGCGTCCTGCCACCGCGTCTGACCGGCATCTGGACCGGCACCTGGTCCGGCAGCTGGGCGGACGACTTCACCACCGACGCCAACATCAACCTTCAGGTCGCCGGCGGCAACATCCTCGACCTCGGCGACGCCATGCAGGGCTACTTCGACTTGGTCCTCGGCCAGTTGGCGGACTGGCGCACGAACGCCACCAAGTTCTACGGCGCCCGCGGCTTCCTGGCCCCCTCGCGCACCGACGGCGAGTACGGCCACATGCTGCACTTCAACAGCACCGACTTCCCCGGCGAGGCCTGGACCGGCGGCGCCGACTGGATGCTCTACCCCTTGCTGGAGCACTACGAGATCACCGGCGACGCCGATTTCCTGCAGAACAAGCTCGGTCCGGCGCTGATGGAACTCGCCCTGTTCTACGAGGACTTCCTCACCAGGACGGACTCGAACGGCAAGGCCGTCTTCGTCCCCTCCTACTCCATGGAGAACACGCCGGCCAGCACCGGCCAGGCCTTCTCCATCAACGCCACCGGCGACATCATGGCCGGCAGGCACGCCCTGCAGGCCGCCATCGACGCAGCCGACAAGCTCGGCCTCGAGCAGGGCAGCGGCCAGGGCGTGCAACGCTGGACCGCCCTGCTGGGCAAGCTGCCCGACTACACCGTCAACGGCAGCGGCGCGCTGGCCGAATGGTCGTGGCCGGGCCTGACCGACCGCTACAGCCACCGCCACGTCCAGCACCTGTACGGCGCCTGGCCGCTGCACGAGATCAACCCCGAGGACGAGCCCGACCTCGTCCGCTACGGCAGCAAGGCCCTGGACCTGCGCGGCGACCAGAACTACTCGGCCCACGGCAGCCTGCACCGCGCTCTTGCCCGCGCCCGGCTCAAGGACGCCCCCGGCGTCTACAGCAACCTGCTGAAGATCCTGGGCAAGAACATGACGTTCCGGTCGCTGATGACCTCGCACAACCCGAACCTGGACATCTACAACGCCGACGCCGCCAACACGATCCCCGCCGTGCTCGCCGAAGCGCTCGTCTACACCCGTCCCGGAGTCCTGGAGATCCTCCCCGCCCTGCCGGACCAGCTCGCGAAGGGCACCATCAAGGGCGTCCGCGGCCGGGGCCGTGTCACCGTCAAGTCCCTGGTCTGGGACACCGCGGCCCGTACCGCCACCGCCACCGTCGTCTCGGACACCAACCAGAACATCACCTTCATCTGCCGGCGCGGCATCACGTCCATCAGCACCAGCGCCACCGTCACCACTTCCGCACTCGGCAACCACGCCCGAGTCGTGTCGCTGACCGCCGGAACGAGCACCACGATCACCATCGGCCTGCTGACCGGCCCCTTCAAGCTGGTCAACCGAAAGAGCGGCAAGGTCCTGGACGTTTCCGGCGCCTCCACCGCCAACGGCGGCGCGGTCGTCCAGTACACCTCGTCGGGCGCGGCCAACCAGCAGTGGAAGCTGCTGCCCGACCACGACGGCTCCTTCCGCCTGTCCAACGTCAACAGCGGCAAGGTGCTCGACAACCCCGGTGGCTCCACCAGTGCCGGCACGGCCCTCGACCAGTGGTCGGACACCAACAGCAACAACCAGTGGTGGAAGCTCGTCCCAGCGGCCACGAGCGGCTACTACCGCCTCGTGAACGTCAAGAGCGGCTTGTGTGCGGACGTGGAGAACGGATCCACCGCCGACGGCGCCAAGGTCATCCAGTGGTCCTCCAACGGCGGAGCCAACCAGGAATGGCAACCCGTCGAGGTCTGACGACCGCAGGCATGTGAAGCGGCAGCCGACGCGCCGCGACCACCACGCCGAGGGCACCCGCGTGCAGGTGACGCGGGCGCCCTCGGCGTACTCAAGATGCGCCGGTCCCGCCACGATCACACTCCGCCGGGCGGGCCGCGCGAAGAGTCCACACACAAGCGTTGTCGCACTACAGATCCGCATCATTAATGGGATGAATCTTGGTTCGCACCAGCACGCAGGCGACCCAGATCCCCTCAATGAACCCCAGATGTACGGGGAATTTCTCCCGCAACCTAGACAGCGCCCTCGCTGACATCTATAAACATCCCATCTCTCTAATCGCGATGACACAGGGGTGTCACGCATTCGAAACCTCTCCCGCTACGGGACCAGCGCGAGGAAACACCGATGAGACTCAGAACCATCCTCAGCTCCACCGCCGCCGTCTGTGCGATGGCGCTGCTCAGCGCCTGCGGCAGCGGATCCGACGCCGCGGCCACGTCGAGCGGCGAGCCGCTGATCGGCGTCGACTACCCGCGTTCCGACACCGACTTCTGGAACTCGTACATCAAGTACACGCCGGAGTACGCCAAGGAGCTCGGCCTTTCACTCAAGACCACCAACTCGCAGAACGACGTCGCCAAGCTCACCTCGAACGCGCAGACCTTCATCAGCCAGGGCGTCAAGGGCCTCGCGATGGCCCCGCAGGACACCGCCGCCATCGCGCCGACCCTGGATCAGCTGGAGGCGAAGAAGATCCCGGTCGTCACCGTGGACACCCGCCCCGACACGGGCAAGGTCTTCATGGTCGTTCGCGCCGACAACCGCGCCTATGGCGAGAAAGCCTGCCAGTACCTGGGCACCAAGCTCGGCGGCAAGGGAAAGGTCGTCATGCTGCAGGGCGACCTCTCCTCCATCAACGGCCGTGACCGCACCGAGGCGTTCAACGACTGCATGAAGAAGAACTACCCGGACATCAAGGTGTTCGGGGAAGCCACCAACTGGGACGGCGCCGTAGCCGCGCAGAAGCTCCAGACCCGTCTGACCCAGCACCCGGACATCAAGGGCGTCTACATGCAGTCCAGCTTCGCCCTCTCCGGGACGCTCCAGGTCCTCAAGCAGAAGGGCCTGTTGGTCGACCCCAAGGACAAGAAGCACGTGTTCATCGTGTCCAACGACGGCATCCCCGAGGAGCTGAAGGACATCGCCGCCGGCCAGATCGACGCGACGGTCTCCCAGCCGGCCGACCTCTACTCCAAGTACGCCCTGTACTACCTGAAGGCCGCGATCGACGGGAAGACGTTCAAGCCCGGCAAGACCGACCACGACAGCACGATCATCCAGGTGCGGGACGGCCTGCTCGAGGACCAGCTCTCCGCCCCGCTGGTCACCGCGGACGGCGGCACCTACGGCGGCGTGACCAGCCTCAAGAGCGACGACCAGTCCCTGTGGGGCAACAACCTCGGCTGACATCCCTGTCCCGAACACAACGGCTATCGAGTACAAGGCGGTTGAGATGAGCGACGGGGAGCGAACAGTCACCCCCGCGCCCGCCACGGCGAACGACGGACGGGTCCCGGCGGGCCCGCCCGTCGTCGAGGCGACGGGCATTGTCAAACGATTCGGTCCGACGGTGGCCCTGAACGGCGCCCGGATCACCATCCAGCCCGGCGAGACCCACGCGCTCGTCGGCCGCAACGGGGCGGGGAAGTCGACCCTCGTCTCCGTTCTGACCGGGCTGCAGGCCCCGGACGAGGGAACGGTGACCTTCGGCGGTGAACCGGCCCCACAGCTCGGCGACCGCGACGGGTGGCGGCAGCGTGTGGCCTGCGTGTATCAGAAGTCGACGATCATCCCCGAGCTGACCGTCGCGGAGAACGTCTTCCTGAACCGGCACGACCACGGCCGCGGCCGGCTCATCAGCTGGCAGGGCACCCGCGACCGCGCCCGGGAACTTCTCGCGGCGTGGTCCGTGGACGTCAACCCGCAGACCCCGGCCGGTGATCTGAGCGTCGAGCAGAGGCAGTTCGTCGAGATCGCCCGCGCGTTGTCCTTCGGGGCGCGGTTCATCATCCTCGACGAGCCGACCGCGCAGCTCGACGGGGCCGCGATCAACCGGCTCTTCGACCGCATCCGTGACCTGCAACGCCAGGGCGTGACCTTCCTGTTCATCAGTCACCATCTCCAGGAGGTCTACGAGATCTGCGACATGGTGACGGTGTTCCGCGACGCCCGGCACATCCTGACCGCACCGGTCGCCCAGCTGCCGCGCGCCGAACTCGTCGCCGCGATGACCGGCGAGGCGGCGGCCGATCAGCGCGCGGAAAGGATGAGTAGCCTCGACGCCGACGCCCCGGCCGCGCTGCACGTGGAAGGCTTGAGCAGCGAGACCTACGCGGACGTCACCTTCCAGGTGGGCGCCGGAGAGATCGTCGGGCTGGCGGGGGCCGCGGGCAGCGGCCGTACCGAGGTCGCCGAGACCGTGGTGGGCCTCAGGGCCGCCGAGGCCGGCGAGGTGGAGATCGCCGGGCGTATGCCCCGGCCGGGCAGTGTGCCCGCCGCGCTCGCCGCAGGTGCCGGCTTCGTGCCACAGGACCGGCACCACCAGGGCTTCGTGCCCGACATGTCGATCGCGGACAACGCCACGTTGTCCGTACCGCATCGGCTCCGCTCGAAGGGGTTCCTCAGCCGCGGCCAACGGGACCGGCTCGCCGGGAGCATGATCGACTATCTGGCGATCAAGACACCGGGGCCCGACCTGCCCGTCTCCGCCCTCTCCGGCGGCAACCAGCAGAAGGTCGTCATGGCTCGCGCCCTCGCCGACGACCCCCGGCTGCTGGTCCTGATCAACCCGACCGCGGGCGTGGACGTGCGCTCCAAGGAGTTCCTCCTCGGCAAGGTCGAGGAGACCGCGGGCACCGGCACCGGAGTGCTCATCGCCTCCGACGAACTCGACGACCTGCGTATGTGCGACCGGGTCCTGGTGATGTTCCAGGGCCGTGTGACCTCGGAGATCGCCCGCGGCTGGCACGACCACGACCTCGTGGCCGCGATGGAAGGAGTGGACCTCAATGCCTGAAACCGTCCTCGCGGACACGCCCGCACCCAAGACCACGGAGCCCGAGTCACGGCGCAAGGTGCTGTTGGGCGGCCGGATACCTCTGGCCCGGCTGCGTGACCTCGCGCTCGTCCCCGCGATCGTGGTCATCGCGATCGTCGGTCAGATCGTCAATCCGGTGTTCCTGCAGGCGGACAACCTCATGAACGTCCTGCAGACCATGTCCGAGATGGCTCTGCTGGTCCTGGCCCAGACGATGGTCCTGATCGTCAAGAAGATGGACCTGTCCATGGAGTCCACCATGGGCCTCGCCCCCGGTGTCGCGGCCTGGCTGGTGGTGCCGACCGGCGCGGGACACGGTCTCGGGCTGCTGCCCGGTGCCTGGTCGATCCCGGTCACGCTCGCCGTGGGCGCCCTCATCGGCGTGATCAACTCGCTGCTGATCATCCGCTTCGGCCTCCACGGCTTCATCGTCACGCTCGGCATGCTGATCGTGCTGCGCGGTATCCTCACCGGCATTTCCGGCGGCCAGACGTTCTTCCAGCTGCCGGAGTCCATGCTCTACTTCGGCACCGCCCAGTGGTTCGGGATGCCTGCCTCCATCTGGATCTGTCTCACCCTGTTCGCCGTCGCCATCGTCGTTCTCGGCTGGACCAGCTTCGGCCGCTCGCTGTACGCCATCGGCGGCAACGTCGACGCTTCGAAGGCCGCCGGCATCCGCACCGACCGGGTGCTGTGGATCGTCATCGTCACCGGCAGCGTGCTCGCAGCCCTCGCCGGACTGCTGCTCTCCGGACGCCTGGCCTCCGTCGCCTCGGCGCAGGGCGACGGCTACATCTTCACCGTGTTCGCCGCGGCCGTGATCGGCGGGATCAGCCTCAACGGCGGCAAGGGCACCATGTTCGGGGCGTTCTGCGGCATCCTGCTGCTCTTCATGATCCAGAACGTGCTCACCCTGGCCGGTGTCCCCGCCCAGTGGATCGGCGCCCTCAACGGCCTGATCATCCTGGTCGCCCTCGCCATCTCCCGCATCACGGGCGGCAAGGCCCAGGAGTGACCCGCGCGGCCCTCGCCGCCGGATCCCCCACTACCGCCTCACCCTTCCGTCGCAGCGGGGCCGTGCGCCCCGCCTGCCCCTCAGGAGTTGCCGCCATGTCCTCCACCGTGCCCGCATCCGCCCGCATCACCGCCCTGGACGTCCTCGACGTACGGTTCCCGACATCCGAGCACCTGGACGGGTCGGACGCGATGAACCCCGAACCCGACTACTCGGCCGCCTACGTCGTCCTGCGCACCGACGCCACCGACGGGCTGGAGGGCCACGCCCTGGCCTTCACCACCGGACGCGGCAACGACGTGCAGGCCGCCGCCATCGCGGCCCTGGCTCCGCACGTGGTCGGCCTGTCCGTCGAGGAGGTCTGCTCCGACCTGGGCGCCTTCTCCCGCTCCCTTGTCCACGACCCCCAACTGCGTTGGCTGGGACCGGAGAAGGGCGCCATCCACATGGCCACCGGCGCGGTCGTCAACGCCGCCTGGGACCTTGCCGCCAAGCGCGCGGGCAAGCCGGTCTGGCGCTTCCTCGGCGAGATGTCACCGGAGGATCTCGTCGCGCAGGTCGACTTCCGCTGGCTCAGCGACGCCCTCACCCCCGAAGAGGCGCTGGACATCCTGCGCCGCGCCGAACCCGGCCGCGCGCACCGCATCGGCCGGCTGCTCGACCAGGGCTATCCCGCCTACACCACCACCCCCGGCTGGCTCGGCTACTCCGACGAGAAACTGTCCCGCCTCGCCCGCGAGGCCGTCGCCGACGGCTTCACCCAGATCAAGCTGAAGGTCGGCGCGGACCTGGCGGACGACGTACGACGGATGCGCACCGCCCGCGAGACGGTCGGCGACTCCATCCGCATCGCCGTCGACGCCAACCAGCGCTGGGACGTCCAGCCCGCCATCGACTGGATGCGCGCATTGGCCCCCTACGACCCGTACTGGATCGAGGAGCCCACCTCCCCGGACGACATCCTCGGTCATGCGGCCGTACGCGAGGCGCTCAGGCCCATCAAGGTCGCCACCGGGGAGCACATCGCCAACCGGGTCGTCTTCAAGCAGCTGCTCCAGGCCGGCGCGGTGGACATCGTCCAGATCGACTCCGCACGCGTCGGCGGCGTCAACGAGAACATCGCGATCCTGCTGCTCGCCGCCAAGTTCGGCGTCCCCGTCTGCCCGCACGCCGGTGGCGTCGGTCTGTGCGAGATGGTCCAGCACCTGTCGATGTTCGACTACGTGGCCGTCTCCGGCACGACCGAGGATCGCGTCATCGAGTACGTCGACCACCTGCACGAGCACTTCGTCGACCCGGTGCGCATCGCCGACGGCAACTACCTCGCGCCCACCCGGCCCGGACTGAGCGCGCAGATGCACCAGGACTCCCTCAAGGAGTACACCTACCCCGACGGTCCGGTCTGGTCCGCGCGTGTCTGAGATGCCGGAACTCGTCGACTCCCACCACCACCTGTGGGATCTCGACCACCGCCCTCAGCCCTGGCTGGACGAGCCCGGCCACGAGGCCATCCGCCGCGGCTTCGGTCCAGGCGACCTCCGAGCGGACGCGACCCGGCCGATCGCCGGGCGGCGTCTGGCGAGCACCGTGGTCGTCCAGTGCGTCACCTCCGTGGCGGAGACACGCGAACTCCTCGCCCTGGCCGACGACGACCCGCTGATCGGCGCCGTCGTCGGCTGGACGGACCTCACCTCCCCCGCGATCGGCGACGTACTCGACGAACTGCGCGCCGGGCCTGGAGGCCGCTGCCTACGGGCCGTGCGCCATCTCGTCCAGGGCGAGTCGGACCCCGACTGGCTGCAACGCCCTTCGGTGGAGCGAGGGTTGACGGCAGTGGGCGAACGCGGACTCGCCTACGACGTGCTGATCCGCAGTCACCAGTTCCCCCAGGCCATCAGCCTGGCCGAGCGCCTACCCGAGCTGCCACTTGTCCTGGACCACGCGGGCAAACCGCCGATCGTCCGCCACAACCTGGCCGACTGGGAACGCCGGGTGCGTCGGCTGGCCGCACACCAGCAGGTGCGGTGCAAGGTGTCGGGTCTGGTCACCGAGGCCGACCACGAGAAGTGGACCATCGAGGACATCCGCCCGGTATGGGAGGTCCTGCTGTCGTCCTTCGGCCCCGAGCGGCTGATGTTCGGCTCGGACTGGCCGGTCTGCCACCTCGCGGGCGGCTGGAACCACTGGGCCGCCGCCGTCGAGGAACTCCTCGGTGACTGTTCGGCCGACGAGACCGAGGCGATCCTCACCGGCACCGCCACAGGCTTCTACCGCCTGAAATGGGATGCCGCGCAGGAGGGGACACCGTGCTCCTGACCGAACTCCTGCACCCCGGCATCCGCGAACCCCTCGCCGGAGCGGACCACGGTGCCCGCGTCCTGCTCGCCGACGGCCACTACCCGGCCAGTACGGCGAGCGGACGAGAACCGTGCACCTCAACCTCGCCCCGGGGCTCCTCGACGTCACCTCCGTCCTTGACGTGCTGCTGCGGTCGCTGCCCGTGGAGGCGGCCCACGTGATGGTGCCGCCCGAGGTCGAACCGGAGCCGCCGGCCATCGGCGAGTACCGCTCGATGCCGACGCCCGTCCCCGTCGACACGCTCGGCCACCACCAGTTCCACGACGCGGCCCGCTCCCCCGATCCGGCCCTCGCCGTCGTCACCGCCTACATCCGTACCTACGCCAACCTGCTGCTGACCAGCGGCGTCCGCGCTGAAGGGACCCTGACCCCGCAATGACACTCGCAGTCCGTTACACAGCCGCCCGAACCCTGGACACGGCACCCGCCGAGTCCTCCTCCCCCGGCCCCGGCGAGGTCGAACTGGCCCCCGCCTACGTCGGTATCTGCGGCACCGACCTGCACATCTTCCACGGCGACATGGACGCCCGGGTCACCACACCCGCCGTCCTCGGACATGAGATGTCCGGCCACGTCATACGCGTCGGCCCCGACGTCGAAGGTTGGCGGCCCGGCGACGCGGTCACCGTGATGCCGCTGCGCTGGGACGACACCTGCCCGGCCTGCCGATCCGGCCACCAGCACATCTGCCAGCACCTCGACTTCATCGGCATCGACTCCCCGGGCGCGATGCAGCAGCGCTGGACCGTGCCCGCGTCCACCCTCGTCCGGCTGCCCGAATCTCTCCCCTTGGACCGGGCCGCGCTCGTCGAACCCACCGCGGTCGCCGTGCACGACGTCGGCCGGGCCGGCGTGCGCGACGGCGAGAGGGTCGTCGTGGTCGGCGGCGGACCCGTCGGCGTACTCATCGCACTGGTCGCGCGGGCCGCGGGAGCCGACGTCCGGGTGGTCGAACTCAGCGCTCATCGGCGTCTGCTCGCCGAGAAGCTGGGGCTGGCCACCTGGGACCCGGCCGCCGTCGACGTGCCCGAGCTCGTCCGGGAGTGGACCGGCGACGCCGGCGCGGACGTCGCGTTCGAGGTCTCCGGCGCGGCGGGCGGCGTCGACACCGCCGTCGAGGTGCTCGGCGTGCGCGGCCGGCTGTGCCTCGTGGCCATCCACCCCCGCCCGCGCGAGATCAACCTGCACCGCTTCTTCTGGCGTGAACTCACCCTCGTGGGCGCCCGGCTGTACGACCGCTCCGACTTCGAGAAAGCGGTGGCGCTGGTGGCCGACGGCACTGTCCCCGCCGAACGGCTGATCAGCAAGGTCGTGCCGCTCACCGAGGCACCGGCGGCCTTCGAGGCCCTGGAGGCGGGCGGCGACGTGATGAAGATCCTCGTGGACTGCACCGACGAAGCGCCTGGAGCCGCCGTATGAACGCCTTCGACCTGACGGGCAAGCTCGCTGTCGTCACCGGGGCCCGGCGCGGCATCGGCCGGGCCATGGCCCGCGCGCTCGCCGAGGCCGGTGCGGACGTCATCGGCGTCAGCGCCTCACTGGAGGAGTCCGGCAGCGCCGTGGAGAAGGACGTCACTGCCGTCGGCCGCACCTTCGAGGCGATCCGCGCCGACTTCGCCGACGCCGGCGCCGTCCGCGCCCTGGGCGCCGACCTCGCCGGGCGCGAACGGCAGGTGGACATCCTGGTCAACAACGCGGGCACCATCCGCCGCGCCCCGGCCGCCGAACACACGGACGCCGACTGGGAGTTGGTCCTCCAGGTGAACCTCAACGCGCAGTTCGCGCTGAGCCGGGCGGTCGGCGGGGCGATGGTAAACCGCGGACAGGGGAAGATCATCTTCACGGCGTCGCTGCTCAGCTTCCAGGGCGGCATCACCGTCCCCGGCTACACCGCCGCCAAGCACGGCATCACCGGGCTGACCAAAGCCCTGGCCAACGAATGGGCCCCGCACGGCGTCAACGTCAACGCCATCGCCCCCGGCTACATCGCCACCGACAACACCCAGGCCCTGCGGGACGACCCGGCACGCAGCAGCGCGATCCTGGGGCGTATCCCGGCCGGCCGCTGGGGCACCGCCGACGACCTCGCGGGCGCCACCGTCTTCCTCGCCTCGGACGCCGCCGCCTACGTCCACGGCACCGTCCTGCCCGTCGACGGCGGATGGCTCGGCCGATGAGCGGCACCGACCTGGCTTCCGTCCTGTCCGGCGCGCGGATCATGCCGGTGCTGACCGTCCCGTCCGCCGCGATCGCCGGCCCGCTCGCCGACGCGCTCGCGACGGGCGGCGCCCGGTGCGCCGAGGTCACCTTCCGCACCACCGACGCCGAGCAGGCGCTCAAGGCGATGGCCGCACACGGCGGGCTGACGGTCGGCGCCGGCACTGTCCTCACCCCTGAACAGGCGGACCGGGCCGTGGCGGCCGGGGCCCGCTTCATCGTCTCCCCCGGTTACGACGCCGACGTCGTCGCCCGCTGCCGCGCCCTGGACGTACCCGTCGTCCCGGGGATCGCCACCGCCACCGAACTCATGCGGGCCCTGCGCGCCGGGCTCGACACGGTCAAGCTCTTTCCCGCCGAGCCGCTGGGCGGGACGGCGGCACTGCGCGCCCTGGCGGCGCCCTTCCCTCAGGCACGGTTCGTGCCCACGGGCGGGATCGGCCCCGAAGAGATGCCGGGCTATCTCGCCCACCCGGCGGTCCTCGCCGTCGGCGGCAGCTGGATGGCGACCGCCGGCCATCTGGAACGCGGTGACTACGACGGGATACGCCGGCTGACGGCCGAGGCCGTGGAGAGGATCGCGAGGTGACCGCGCACGCCCCTGAGGTGATCGCCCTGGGCGAGGTGATGCTGCGCTTCGACCCGGGCGAGGGACGCATCAGCACCGCCCGCTCCTTCCAGGTGTGGGAGGGCGGCGGCGAGTACAACGTCGTACGGGGCCTGCGCCGTTGCTTCGGCCTGCGTACGGCCGTCGTGACCGCCCTGGTGGACAACGCGGTGGGGCGGCTGGCCGAGGATCTGATCCTCCAGGGCGGAGTCGACACCTCGCTGATCCGCTGGGTGCCCGGCGACGGCATCGGCCGCAGGGTCCGTAACGGACTCAACTTCGTCGAACGCGGCTTCGGCGTCCGTGGCGCGTTCGGCGCCAGCGACCGCGCGAACACCGCCGTGTCCCAACTGCGCAAGGGGGACGTCGACTGGAACGCGGTGTTCTCGTCGGGCCCGCGCTGGTTCCACACCGGAGGCATCTTCGCCGGCCTGTCGGACACCACGGCGGACGTGGCCGAGGAGGCGATGGACGCGGCCCGACGCCACGGCGTCGTGGTGTCGTACGACCCCAACTACCGGCCGAGCCTGTGGGCCGACCGGGGCGGTGCGGCGCGGGCCCGCGAGACCGATCTGCGGCTCGCCCGGCTCGCCGACGTGGTGGTGGGCGCCCTGGGCCTGGCAGGCGGGTACCCCGGTGCGACACGCGTCGCCGCCGACGAGGTGCCGGACGCCTTCGCCGAGGTCGCCGACCGCCTGCCGGAGGCCAGGATTCTGGCGACGACCCTGCGCGACGTTCCCTCGGCCGGGATCAACGACTGGTCGTCGGCCGGATGGTCACCGACGACCGGCTACGTCACCGGCCCCGACATGCCCGCCCTGCACGTCCTGGACCGTGTCGGCTCCGGCGACGCCTTCGCGGCCGGGCTGATCCACGGGCTGCTGGCGTCGGCGCCCGAGCCGGCGGATGTTCTGGCGACATTCACCGGGCCGGAGCACGATCCACGGCGGGCGCCGGAGCACGCGCCCGCCGGCGACACGGCGCACAGGCCTTTCGCCGGCACCGCGGCAGACAGCGATGACCCGCTGCCGTGCATGCGTCTCACGCGCGCCCTCGCCTACGGAACGGCTCACGGCGCCCTCGCCATGACCACGCCCGGCGATGTCTCCATGGCCTCGCTCAGCGAGGTGGAGGCACTCATGGCCGGCGGTTCGACCGCCGTCAGACGCTGACCCGGGACCCGCTGCCCGGCCACCCATCGCCCCCGAGGAGCACGTCTTGCGAAACCGGAAGATCACGAACACCTCCGTCGAGGTCACCGAGCTCGGCTTCGGGGCCTCCGTCATCGGCAACCTGTACCGGGTCACCCCGGTCGACGAGGCGGCGGCCGCGGTCGAGGCCGCCTGGGACGCGGGTGTCCGCTACTTCGACACCGCCCCCCACTACGGGCTCGGCCTCTCCGAACGACGTCTGGGGGCCGCCCTGCGCGACCGTCCCCGCGAGGAGTACGTCGTCTCTTCCAAGGTCGGCCGGCTGCTCGTGCCCAACGAGCAGCCGCGGGGTGTCGACAGTGAGGGGTTCGTCGTCCGGGACGATCTGCGCCGGCAGTGGGACTTCAGCCGGGACGGGGTCCTGCGCTCCATCGAGGACAGCCTGGAGCGCACCGGCCTCGACCGCCTCGACATCGTCTACCTGCACGACCCGGACGACCACTGGCGGCAGGCCGCCGAGGAAGCCATGCCCGTCCTGGCGGAGCTGCGTGATCAGGGGGTGATCGGCGCGATCGGTGCCGGGATGAACCAGTCGGCCATGCTCGCCCGCTTCTTGCGCGAGACCGCCGCCGACGTGGTCATGCTCGCCGGGCGCTACACCCTCCTCGACCAGTCGGCCTTGGACGATGTCCTGCCCGCCGCAGCGGAGCACGGCAAGAGCGTGGTGGCCGTCGGCGTGTTCAACTCCGGCCTGCTTGCCCGCGAGCGGCCCGCCGCAGGCATGAAGTACGACTACGAGGACGCCCCGCCGGACCTGGTCGCGCGGGCGCTGGCGATCGCCGAGGTCTGCGAGCGTCACGGTACGACTCTGCCGGCCGCGGCGATCGCGTTCCCGTTCAGCCATCCCAGCGTCATCAACGTCACCCTGGGCGTACGGGGTCCGGAACAGGCCAGGCGCAACGCGGAGCTGCACGGTCGGCATGTCCCTGAGGGTTTGTGGGACGATCTGCGCCTGCTAGGTCTGATCAGGCCGGACGTACCCGCGATGAGCCACGCGGAGGACACTGACGGAGAGAGAAGGAGTTCGCGTTGTCTCTGACCGACAAGGCCATAGAACAGATCCGTGAGCTCATCCGCACCGGCGCGCTGCCGCCTGGCTCGAAGCTGCCGCCGGAACCGGAGCTTGCGGCGCAGCTGGGCCTGTCCCGCAACCTGGCCCGTGAGGCGGTCAAGGTACTGTCCGTCGCCCGCGTCCTGGAGGTCCGTCGCGGTGACGGAACGTATGTCACCAGTCTCCAGCCGAGCCTGCTCCTGGAGGGCCTCGGTGGCGCGGTCGAGATGCTGCAGAGCGACTCGGGGGCGCTGCTGGACCTGATGGAGGTACGCCGGCTCCTCGAGCCGGTCGCCACCGCGCTGGCGGCCACCCGGATCTCCGACGACCAGCTGGCCGAGGTGAAGCGGCACCTGGACGCCATGCGTGAGGCTCGTGAGGACGTCGAACAGCTGAACGCACACGACGCGGCCTTCCACCGCGTCGTCGTCTCGGCCACCGGCAACGAGACCCTCCTCACCCTGCTCGAGGGGGTATCCGGCCGCACACTCCGCGCCCGCATCTGGCGCGGGATGGTCGACACCCGGGCCTCGGAGAGGACGCTTGCGGAACATGAGGCCATCTTCGAGGCGCTGTCCACCCGTGACGCTTCGCTGAGTCAGGCCGCCGCCCTGCTGCATGTGAGCCACACCGAGCAGTGGCTGCGCACGCACCTGGAAACTGCGACCCTTCTGCCGAACTCGCCGGCGACGGGTCGGAAGGCCCCCTGACCGCCGCGGGACTGCGGTGTCATGCAGCGGTGGGGAGCACGCAGCCTACGGTGGTCCTACCAGTCGAATCACTTCTGCCTTGTGCAGGCTGTTCAGTCAATGGCGCATGCCCGCCGTCACTCTCGCCTTCGTTCGGTGTGGCTTACGATATCTGCAACCGGCGCTCAGGTAACAAGCTGCCCGGACGACGGTGCCCCCCGTCGTCCTCGTTCCTCGCACGACGCACCGTCGGCCGCTGCTGTCAGTTCTCCAGGCGCAGCGCCGACACCGGGCAGGACTTCACCGCGGAGTCCACGAGTTGGCGGTCCTGTTCACGCGGGTGGTCGTCGAGCAGGAGTACCTGGCCGTCGTCACCGACTTCGAAATACCGGTCGGCCATGGCCTCGCACATGCCGAGGCCCTCGCATCTGTGCAGGTCGGCGAGAATGCGCATGTCAGGCCGCCTTGGAGGTCAGAGGGATGAAGTCGGCCTTCTCGCGCACTCCGCAGTCCGGGCAGGTCCAGTCGTCCGGGATCTGCGACCACGGGGTGCCGGCGGCGAAGCCCTCCAGCTCGTTGCCCTCGGCGACGACATACGTGTGACCGCAGCCCGGGCAGCGGGCGGCCTCGACGCTGTCCGCCAAGGTGCGGGCCGGGCGGTCGACGCCGTCCACAGTGGCGGGTGCGCCCGATGGCGTGGGGTACTTGGCGAGCAGTCTTCCGAGCTTGCCGGGCTGGACGTTGGCGCGGCGGATGTCGCCCTCGAAGTGGGCGACCACCAGCGGGTCCATGAGGCGCCGGAACAGCGGCGGGAACAGAGCGACGATCATCATGCCCGTGTAGCCGGTCGGCAGGACGGGACTCTCGTCGAAATCGCGCAGGGTCTGGAAGCGCCGGGTGGGGTTGGCGTGGTGGTCGCTGTGGCGCTGCAGGTGGTACAGCAGGACGTTGGTGGCGATGTTGTTGGAGTTCCACGAGTGGGCCGGCGTGACCCGCTCGTAGCGCTGCCTGCTGCCGTGCTGGACCTTCTGCCGCAGCATCCCGTAGTGCTCCATGTAGTTGACGATCTCGAGAAGGGAGAAGCCGAACACGGCCTGGATCGCCAGGTAGGGCAGAACGCCCGCGCCGAGCCACGCGATCACCGCGCCCCAGAGGACTACGGTCATGAGCCAGGCGTTGATGACGTCGTTGCCGAGATGGAACGGGTGTGTGTCTCGGCGCTTGTAACGCTTGCGCTCGACCTGCCAGGCGCTGCGCAGTGAACCGGCCACGGTGCGCGGCCAGAAGCGGTAGAAGCTCTCTCCCATCCGGCTGGACGCCGGGTCCTCGGGCGTGGCGACGCGGACGTGGTGACCGCGGTTGTGCTCGATGTAGAAGTGGCCGTAGGCGCACTGGGCGAGCGCGATCTTGCCGAGCCATCGTTCCAGGTCGTCCCGTTTGTGTCCGAGTTCGTGCGCGGTGTTGATGGCTACGCCGGCCACGGTGCCGAGCGTGAACGCCATGCCGATCCGGCCCTGGACCGAGACGCCGCCGGTCGCGGTGATCCACATGCCGTAGACGAAGCCGCTGTACTGCAGGGGCAGGTACAGGTACGTCACCCAGCGGTAGTAGCGGTCCTCTTCGAGCGCGTCGATGACGGCGTCGGGCGGGTTGGTCGGGTCGTTGCCGGCGACGAGGTCGACGAGCGGAACGACGGCGAGCAGTACGACGGGCCCGAGCCAGAGGAACAGGTCGGTTCCGGTGAGTGCGCGGAGCGAGCCGGCGAGGAAGGGCAGCGACGGGACGACCAGGCCCAGCGGCCATAGGTAGCGCTTCCGGTCGCGCCACACATCCTTCCCGTCGATCGGGGTGGGGAGTGGGAAGGTCTTCACGGCGCCTCCTTGAGAAAGGGACAACGAAGGGTGAGGGGCAAGCCAGCACACTCAGCCGCGTATGGCGGAGAGGAAGATGCCCGGCAGCGCGGCCGCGTCGGCCGGGCGGTGGTGACGGGCCGTCATGCGATTTCCTCCACACGTGTGTGCACGCCCGCGAACTCGAGTGCCGTCGCCCATGGCGCGCTGCGCGCGATCATGGCCCGGTACTTCATGATCTTCCTGGGCTGGTTGAGTGTCAGCGCCCCGACGAAGCGGTCCCCGGCCCGGTAGAGAGCCGACCAGGAGTCGACATCCCGGTCGCCCACGACACGGACCCCATCCGCCTCGGCGACGCCCACCATCTGGATGCGTGAGCCGTACCAGTCCGACCAGAAGTACGGCACGGTGGACACGGCGGTCGCCGCGCCCGGGTCGACCGCGTGGCGTCCCGCAGCGGTTCCGAGTTCGGCGGCCGCCGCCCGGTTCTCCAGCCGCATCGCGGTGCCGAACAGCGGGTTGTGCCAGCGGGCCACGTCGCCGGCGGCGTAGACGCCGGGTGCCGCACGCAGTGTCCCGTCGCACAGGACGCCGTCGGCCACGGCGAGCCCCGCATCCGACAGCCAGCCGGTGGCCGGCCTGGCGCCGATGCCGACGAGCACCAGGTCCGCCGTCAGCACTGAACCGTCCGTCAGCTCGACCCGCTTGCCGCCCGGTTCTTCGCGCACGGCTCGGACCGTCACACCGCAGCGGAGGTCAACGCCGGCACGGCGGTGCAGTGCGGCCAGTGCCGGGGCGATCACCGGTCCGGCGGCGCGTACGAGCGGCACTTCGGCCGCCTCGACGATCGTCACGGCCGCGCCTCGCGCTCGCAGGGCGGTGGCGACCTCCGCGCCGATGAAGCCGCCTCCGACCAGCACGGTGCGGGCGCCGGCGGCAACGTGGCGCCGGACCGCGTACGCGTCGTCGAGGGTCCGCAAGGTGTAAACGCCCGCCATACCCTCCGTACCCGCGAGTGGGATGGGTGCGCATCCGGTGGCGATGACCAGTGCGTCGTACTGCATGGGACGGTCGCCGACCATCACCTCGCGGTCCTTGAGGCAGAGGCCGCTCGCCGGTTCACCGAGCCGTACGTCGACGCCCAGATCCGGGAGCGCGTGTGAGCCTGCGAGCGTGGGCACCGCGGGGTTTTCGTCCTGGAGGAACGCCTTCGACAAGGGCGGTCGGTCGTACGGCAGGTGGCGCTCGGCGCCGATCAGGGTGATCGGCCCCGAGTAGCCGGCGGCGCGGGCGCCCTCCACCGCCCGCAGCCCCGCCAGTGACGCCCCGACGACCAGCAGTCCGGCCTCCCTCATGGGGTCGGACCTCCCTTCCGGGCAGGGGCAGCCCGCCGCAGGGCCGCCGGCGCATGCGCCGGAACCGCTGCTCGACGGGGGGCGATCGCCTCGATGCGTCGGTACGGAGCACCCAGCGGGGGCCGCGGGTCCGGCTCTCCCCTGTTCGGCCACAGCGACATCGCACGCTCGGCCTGCGCGGTGATCGTCAATGACGGATTGACGCCGAGGTTGGCGGAGATCGCGGACCCGTCGACGATGTGGAGTCCGTCGTAGCCCCAGACCCTGTGGTACGGATCGATGACGCCGTGGGCCGGGTCGTCGGAGATCGTGCAGCCGCCGATGAAATGCGCCGTCATGGGGATGTCGAAGATCTCGCCGGTGGTGCCGCCGGCGATTCCGTCGATCTTCGCCGCGACCCGCCGGACGGCGTCGTTGCCCGCGGGAATCCAGGTCGGGTTCGGCTCGCCGTGTCCCGGGCCGGACGTGAGCTTGAAGCGGCCGGTGCGGGTCCGCCGGCCGGAGACGGTGATGGAGTTGTCCAGTGTCTGCATCACCAGCAGGATGATGGTCCGCTCCGACCAGCTCCGCGGGGAGAACCATGTCAGGTTCCGCGGGTGCCGCAGCATCGTCCCCAGCCAGGTGAGCCAGCGCGGCGCCCGGCCTTCGCCGTCGGTCAGCGCGTTCTGCAGCAGGGACATCGCGTTGCTGCCCTTGCCGTAGCGGACCGGCTCGATGTGCGTGTGCTCGTCCGGGTGGATCGACGAGGTGATGGCCACGCCCTTGGTGAAGTCGACGTCCTTGCGGAAGGACTTGGCGCCGAGGATCGACTCGGAGTTGGTGCGCGTCAGCCGTCCGAGACTCGGCGAGAGGTCCGGCAGCGAACCGGTGGCCCGGGCCCGATGCAGCAGCCGCTGGGTGTTATACGTGCCGGCGCTGACGATCACCTCACGGGCCCGCCAGCGGCGCACGTTCGTGCCGCGCCGCCGGGAGCGGCCGGTGCGGGCCGTTCGGACCTCCCAGCCTCCTGCGGGCGAGGGCCGTAGGTCGGTGACGGTGGTCATCGGCACGACCCGGGCGCCCAGCTTCTCCGCGAGGTACAGGTAGGTGCGGTCCAGGGTGTTCTTGGCGCCGACGCGGCAACCCGTCATGCAGGACCCGCACTCGGTGCAGGTGCGCCGGGCCGGGCCCGCACCCCCGAAATACGGGTCCGGGACGAGAGTGCCCGGTGCCGTCCCGGGCTCTCCGAAGAGGACGCCGACCGGGGTGAGCCGGAAGGACCGACCGGCGCCCATGTCCTGCGCGACCTCACGCAGTACGGTGTCGGCGGCGGTCAGGGTCGGATTCGACGTGACGCCGAGCATGCGGCGCGCCTGGTCGTAGTGGGGCGCCAACTCGTCCTGCCAGTCGGTGATGTGCGCCCAGTGGCGGTCCTCGAAGAACGGCCGCGGCGGCTCGTACAGGGTGTTGGCGTAGTTCAGGGAGCCGCCGCCCACGCCCGCGCCGCCCAGGATGACGACGTCACGCAGCAGGTGGATGCGCTGGATGCCGTAGCAGCCCAGTCGCGGGGCCCAGAGGAAGTTGCGGACGTCCCACGACGTCCGGGGAAGCGTCTCCTGCGTGCGGCGCGGGCCCGCCTCCAGGACGGTGACGCGGTAGCCCTTCTCCGACAGCCGGAGCGCGCTCACGGATCCGCCGAAGCCGGATCCGATGACGAGGACGTCGGCGTCGTACCCGTCCTCGTACTCGGCGGCCTGCGGTGTCGATGCGGGGTCGGACATGCGGTCCTCCGGGGAGAGTCGTGACGACCGCAAGTGTTCGTCCCGGGCCCCGGAGGGTCATTGGTCTGGAAACCGGATGTGCCGGTGCGCGACTGTCACGCGGCACAACGCCGCCGTTCTCCCGGTCAGACGCGCGGCGTCACGACGGGGCGCAGGACGGTGCTGCCGAGCAGCAGGCACGCCAGCAGGGCGACCTCCACGTCGATCCGGCCCTCGGCGAGCGGCCGGCCACGCGCTTCCTCCGCCTTGCGGATCCGGTACTGGATGGTGTTCTTGTGCAGATGCAGTGCGGCCGCGGCGGTGTTGAGGCTGTGCCCGCTGGACAGGTAGGCCCACAGCGTCTCGCGCATCCGGGCGCAGTGCTCGTCGTCGTCGGCGAGGCCGCCGAGCACCAACTGGACCCAGGCGCGCAGTTCCCCCACCTCCGCCCCCACCAGGGCGAGCGGGCCGAGCTGGGACCACGCCAGGAGAGGGCGCGCGTGCGCGGGATCCGCGGCCAGGGCGATGGTCTGGGCCTGACGAGCCTGGCGATGGCTGAGGCGGAACCCGTCGAGCCCTGTCCCTGGTTCGCCCACGGTTGTGCGTACGCCACCAGGCGCTTCGCCCATGGCGTCGGCAACGGACACCGGATCGACGGCCGAGCACGGCATCCAGGTCCACAGCGTCGAGTCGTCCGGAGCGACGGACAGAGCAGGCCGTGAACCCGTGTCCAGGGCGGACGCCAGCCGGCCCAGGTGACGCTCCAGCACGCCCAGGCGGTCCGACTCGCCGGTCTCACGGCCGCACCACACCACCACGCCCACCATGGGGAGGGCGGACGGGAATCCGGTCACCGCCTCCAGTTCCCCGGGATCGGAGTTTCTGCCGTCGAGCAGCGCCTGGACCCTCGCGAGCCTCACGGCGTTGCGGTGCCGCATCCAGGTGTCCCGCTCCATCAGGTATGCGGTCACCGCTTGCTCGGACACTCGGTCGATGAACGAGAAGGCGAAAGATGACAGCGCCATCGCGGCGTCGGCGACCTCGCTCGCGGCGACGTCCTGGGCCGCGATGCGGGCGATGATCCGCTGCTGGAAGGCCGCCTGCCCGAGCCGGTAGCCCCGCAGCATGGTGGTGATCGGGACACCCTGCTGCGCGAGCCGACGAGCGAACTCCAGAGCGACCGGAGGCGCCGTGAACTCCTCGGTCTCACGGTGGGTGCTCAGCGCACGCAAGGCCGTTACCACGTTGTCCAGCACCGTGCTTCGAAAGACCTCCGCTGTGCGCGGGTCCTGAACAAGTTCCGGGAGCGGCGCCGTGATCGCCAGAATCACGGACTCGGCCAGGCCGTCGACGTCCTGAAGCACGGAGGAGGCTGCGCGCTGAAGCGTGGCCGTCGTCACGAAGGGCCCGGCGCTCGTCGTACTGGGCCGCGGTGCCCCCGGGGCAGTGCGGGTCTCGCCCCCGACGGTCACAGCTTCGGGCACACGTGATTCGGGCACAGCAGGGCACCTCACGCATTGAATTGACACTTCATTAAACGATACATGTATCAACGCGCCAAAGGTCAATGCCCTCTCCTCGCGATCGAAACTACTGCGCGCGTCAAACGGCCCCGGGGGGCCCGGTTCTTCGACATGCCGGTCGCCGCGACCGCAAAATGCTCCTCTCTGCAGCGCCGTGCTCCGCCCATTGATGGCTCGCGTCAGTCACGCCGACAGCGAGAGAGCACAACAAACACCCTGTTTCGGGAAGCCCAGCGACTCCAACCTGCCGCCACCGCGCTGGCACCTGGTTCTCCGACAACCAGCCGGCCCGGGTGAAGCGGCGACTTCGAGTGATCATTTCCCATGTGCCGCGAATGCATCTGTTGCACGGCTCCCGCCATGCCACGCCCGTCCGTAGACAAGGTTCTGGGAACTTTCTGGGAAGAGGGCCGGTACCTCGGTGGTGCGCGCTCCGTGACCTGCACCGCTCTCCCGCCGGCTCACAGAAAGCTCCCAGAACCTCTCGGGAACGTCGTACCCGGCACCGCCACTGTGTGCGGGTCCCCCCCAGCACGCGGCGCCGCGCTCTCCCCCCGTTCGGCGCCGCGTGCTTCCCGCCAGCGAAGCGGAGTGTTTCCTCCATGGCAGCCACCACGCCCCTCTCCCCGTCCAAGACCGGTGCCGGTACGAGTCCGCGTTCCCCACAGCGCACCGCGCCGGTGCGGCTGATCGGTCCCTGGCAGAACGCTCTGGAAGGGGCGGCTGCCGCGCTGTGCGCGGTGGCCGCGATGGCGACCGTGTCCGCTCTGGCGCTGCTCCTGCTCGACGCGAAGTCCTTCGGATCGCTGTGGTCGTTGACGATGGCCCTGACAGCCATGGCCGTGGGTGCGTCAGTGAGCGCGGGTTCGGATGTCTCCACGGATACCGGGTCGATGGGCGGGCTGGCCTCCCTGTTCGGCGGCGGTGGGCTGGGTCCGTCGATGAGCGGTGCGGCCGATGCCGTGCCGCTCGGAGTCACGCTGGTCGGCGCCGTCGTCCTGTGGATCACGTTCTCCCGGCGGCTGCGTCAGGGGCAGCAGCGGCGGTTCACCGGCGGTGACCTGGCCGCGCGGGCGGCCGGAGCGGGAGCCGCGGCGCTGGTCACCCTCATGATCGTGGCCGGCCTGGCACAGGGATCGGCCACCATGCCCGCGTCGGCGATGACGGGGATGGGAGGAGGAACCGACGGGGACGAGTCTGCCGGCGGCTTCGGCGGGACCGGCGGTCTGGGCGGTCTCATGGGCGGTGGCGGTACGGGGACCGAGTCGGCAATGACGTATGACGTGAGCGCGGGATCGGCGGGCCTCGGCGCGGTGTTGTGGGTGGCCGTCGCACTCGGCACGGGATGCCTGATCAGCCGCCGGGTGCGGCTGCCGCTGGGCGGTGCGCTCGACGGTCTGCGCACCGCCTGGGGCCCGAGCCTCTCGGTCGTCGTCCGCACGACCCTCGTCCTGGCGGCCGTACCGCTGGTGGCCCTTGCGGTCGTCGGGACGGTGGTCGGTGGCCGGGCGGGTTCGGCGGCGGGTGCCGCCCTGCTGCTCGTCCCGAACGCCCTGGCCGTGTTCCTGAGCCTCGGTGTCGGTTCCTCGTGGACGGCCGAAGTGCACCCGGTGCAGAGCGACGACAGCGGCAACCCGCTCGCCGCTCTCATGGGCGGCATGGGTGGCACGGGTGACATGGGCGGCACCGAGCAGCCCGACCGTACCGAACATCTGAGGTCCCTGTCGGCGGGCGGATGGCCGCTGTGGCTCGCAGCCCTCGCGGTGACCGGTCTGATCCTGCTCGCCTGCGCCTACCGGGCCGCCCGGGCCACGCCCCCCGGCCACAAGCTCCCGATGCTCCCCTACCGGGGGCCACTGGCCGGGCACCTCGGCATGGCCGAACGGTTCGGTGTCGTCACGGCCGTCGTCCTGGGCGTGGCGGCCTGGCTGGCGGGGGCCTCCGGGCACTTCGGCGTCAGCATGTTCGGCAGCCAGATGGGAGGAATGCAGGCCGGGCTGAGTGGCAGCGTGCTGCGGACGGTTGGATTCGGGCTGCTCGTCGGGGGTCTCGCCGGATTCGCAGGGAGCCTGCTGGCCGCGGTGCGGGTTCACCGCCTAACGCGGTGATCGCGGGCTTTACGCGATGAGAACAGCCTTCTTACGTATCCTGCCTGAGCCGGCTGCCGCGCGCCGTGCGTCTTGTGCCATGCCCCCGCTGTCTGGCCATCTGCCGGTGTCCGGCGGGGCCGGGAGCGTGTTCCCGGTTGCCTGGAGGCTTCCTTGACACCTGTTGAGCGCTCCGCCGTGCCTGGCCCCGGCATCGAGAGCGATCCCGTCACGGCGGCCGCCACGGGCGTGAACCTGCTTGTCGTGGATGACGAGCCCACCGTGCGGGAACTGCTGTGCGCAGCCCTACGACACGCCGGTTTCACCGTCGCCGCGGCCGGGACGGGCCAGGAGGCCCTGGACCGTGCGCGGCAGGTCTCGCCGGATCTGGTCCTGCTGGACGTGATGCTTCCTGACCTGGACGGCTTCGAGGTGATCAGGCGACTGCGCGAGCAGCACCGGCCCGCGTGGGCGCCCCGCAGCGGGCACATCCCGGTCGTGTTCCTCACCGCCCGCGACGCCACTCAGGACAAGATCGAGGGCCTGGTCCTGGGTGGAGACGACTACGTGACCAAGCCGTTCGACCTCCAGGAGCTGATCGCGCGCATCCGCGCCGTGCTGCGCCGCACAAGCGGCGACCCGACCGCACTGTTGCGCGTGGCCGACCTGGAACTCGACCCTGACGGCGTCCAGACGACCCGGGCGGGCGAGCCGATACGCCTGTCACCCACGGAGTTCCGGCTGCTGCGCTACCTGATGACCAACGCCGGGTGCACGGTCTCGAAGCCGCAGATCCTCCAGCGGGTGTGGGACTACGACTTCAACGGCGACACCGGCATCGTCGACACCTACATCAGCTATCTGCGTCGCAAGATCGACAACGGTGGCCCGAAGCTCATCCACACGGTGCACGGCGTGGGCTACGTGCTGCGCGGACCGAAGTCATGACCCCGCCCCGCCGGGTCCGTGCGCTCTGGGCGCGCGCGTCCCTGCGCAGCCGGGTGCTGCTGTTGGCCGTCGCCCTGCTGGCGGCCGGGTTTTCCGCCTTCGCCCTGGTCACCGGGAACGCCCTTCGCGGCTACATGGAGGACCGCCTCGACTCCCAACTCCGTGCCACGGCCCAGGTGTTCACCGTGCTCCCACCGACGGTGGCGGAGAACGGGGCCGGGCGGAAGCCGCCGCCGGCCCTCGCCGACTTCAGCACGGACGTCCTCGGCAACCCCGTCATCACCTATGTGGCCAAGGACGGCACCGTCGAGAGGAGCATCGACTCCCTCGCAGGGGCGAACCGGACGAGCAACGCGCGTGGCCCGGCGCTGCCCCGGCTCGACACGGCCGCGGTGGCCGCGCGCGAGGGACGTCCGTTCACAGTCGGCAGCACGAAGGGCGACGCGCGCTGGCGCGTGCTCGCCGTGCCCAGGGCGGCGGGTGCCGAACTTCCCGGAGCCACGGCGACGACGTCGGCCGGCTCCGGCAGTGTGGTCGTGGCGACGTCGTCGGACCAGGTGGACGCCACGGTGGGCCGCATGTGGGAGAACTACCGAACCACCGGCCTCATCCTGCTCGCCGTCCTGGCCGTGGCGGGCTGGTTCGCGGTCCGCTCCGGGCTGCGTCCGCTGTCCCGGGTCGAGCAGACCGCCGCCGAGATCGCGGGCGGCGACCTCTCTCGCCGGGTGCCCGAACTGGCCGGTCCGAAGACGGAGTTGGGCCGTCTGGCCGCCGCACTGAACGGCATGCTCGGGCAGCTGGAGACCGCATTCGCCGCCCGCGCCGAGTCCGAGACGCGGATGAGCCGGTTCGTCGCCGACGCCAGCCATGAGTTGCGCACCCCGCTCGCCGGCATCAAGGGCCTGACCGACCTGCACCGCATGGGTGCCCTGCCCGACCGCGAGGACATCGACGCCACGATGGCCCGCATCGCCCGCGAGTCCCAACGTCTGACCCGGCTCGTCGAGGACATGCTCCAGCTGGCCCGCCTCGACGAACACGTGCTGAAGACCACGGGACAGCCCACGATCCGTCGTGCGCTGGGCTCCCCGCCAGGTCTCGACCTCGCCCCGGCCGACCTGCGCACTCTCGCCTCCGACGCCCTCCACGACGTACGGGCCCTGGATCCGGCCAGGCCCGTCACCCTCACCGGCCCGGCCGGTGACGGGCAGCCCTCCTCCGCACCGGCTCTCGCCGACGAGGCCCGGCTGCGCCAGGTCGTCTACAACCTGGTCGGCAACGCCGTCACCCACACACCGGCCGGCACACCCATCCGCATCGGCGTGGGCACGGTCGGCGGCCAGGCCGTCCTGGAGGTCTCCGACCGGGGACCGGGTCTCACCTCGGACCAGAGCAGCCGTGTCTTCGAGCGCTTCTACCGCGTCGACACCTCTCGCACCCGTGCCACCGGCGGCACCGGTCTGGGCCTGTCCATCGTCCAGTCCCTGGTCACCGCCCATGGCGGACGCGTCGAGCTCGACTCGGCCCCCGGCCTGGGCGCCACCTTCCGCATCCTGCTTCCTCCGCTGATCGATCAGCCGGCGCCCACGGGCCCGCCGGAACCGGCGGTTCGCCACCAGAGTCGTGGGTGACCTCGCGGACCGGCCTCACGGGCGGGTGAGCCGAAGCGGCCCGCCGGGCATCCGGCGGGCCGCTCAGGAGCCGTAGGGCCGGTACGCCCCGGGGGACGATCGACCTTCCAGGTAGTCGCGCGCGGCCGCCCCTTCGCCCATTACCTTCGTTGTAGAGCCTGGCTGGGCCGAGCAACGGCGCGCCGCAAGAAGGGCGCCGCGAACACTCTCGCCGCGCTGAAATCGATCCGCGCCGCACGGCCCGACGGCGCCCCGGTCTACGTGATCATGGACAACCTGTCCGCCCACAAGGGCGCCGACATCCGGAGCTGGGCGAAGAAGCACAAGGTCGAGTTGTGCTTCACCCCGACCTACGCCTCGTGGGCAAACCCGATCGAGGCACACTTTGGACCGCTGAGGCAGTTCACCATCGCCAACTCGAACCACCACAACCACACCGTGCAGACCCGCGCCCCGCACGCCTACCTGACGCTATGAGGGCCGGGCCCCCTTCCGTGCTCAGCCCGGTGGATTCTGGTTCCGGGTGTTCATACGAGCTCGGGAAGGAGGCCCGGGATGTCTGTCTACGTCGGGATCGACGTACATCGCAAGAGGTCGCAGATCGCCGTCGCCGACCAAGGCGGCGCAATCGGTGTGAACAGGAACGTGCCCAACGGGCGGATGTCGGTACTGGGGGTGATCGGGGATCTTCCGGCGGGTACCCCGGTGGCGTTTGAGGCGGCCTTCGGCTGGGGCTGGCTGGTGGAACTGCTCCAGGAGCACGGCTTCGAGCCGCACCTGGTCCATCCGCTGCAGTGCAAGGCCATCGCCTCGGCCCGGCTGAAGAACGACAAGGTCGACGCGGCCACCCTGGCCCACCTGCTGCGGGCCGACCTGCTGCCCGAGGCATGGATCGCCCCGCCGCCGGTCCGACAACAGCGGGCCATACTGCGACACCGGACCCAACTGGTCCGGCTGCGGACCCTGTTGCGCAACCGAATCCACGCCGTACTGGCCGATCACGGCTGTGACCGGGGAACCAGCCGCAGCTGCTGGAGCGGCCCCGGACGGGTGTGGCTGGACCAGCTCCCGCTGCCGGCAGCCTCCCGCACGGTGGTCACCGATCTGCTGGAGCTGATCGATGCCGTGCAGGTCCCCATCGACCGGCTCGACGCCGAGCTGACGGCCGCGGCCAGGGCCGACCCGCGGGTGAAGGTCCTGACGACCCTGCCGGGAGTGGGACCGCTCACCGCCCTGTTCCTCCTGGCCGAGATCGGCGACATCCACCGGTTCCCCTCCGCCCGCAACCTTGCTTCCTGGGCCGGACTCACCCCCACCGTCCGCGGCTCGGACCGCACCGTCCGCTACGGCCACATCTCCAAACAGGGCGATCCATGGGTGCGCTGGATCCTCAGCGAAGCGGCCCAGACCGCCAAACGATCCCCGCAGTTCGCCGCCTGCTACCAGCAGATCGCCCACCGCCGCGGCAAAAAGATCGCCACGATCGCGATCGCCCGCAAACTCCTCACCCGCGCCTGGCATCTGCTCGTCCAGTACGACGCCTGCCAGCCGGACACCCGTCCGGTCCGGGAGGCAGCCGAAAGCCGATGACACCACCACACTTCCTCCCCGAGAGGTTGCCGACCCCGGGTGCGCTCGCGTCAACGCATGAGCCGGCCCCGCCGCGCTCGACTACCTGAATGAGCAGCCCGGACCCCGGACCAGGGTCATGGCGCCGGCCCGGCAGCGGTGCACGGAGCCGAATGGGTGCGTGTGAGACCTTCTCCGCCCGACCTACCTCCGGGGACCACCGACAACCCCCGGCCGAAGAGACACAGCCTTTTCCCCGCCCAGCACCAGCCGTGAGCACACTGGGCCAGGCAGTTGTCTGTCCTTGACAAGCCCGGCCCTCATGGGTGCGCTGGCGCAACGCCAACGCCCGCCACCCCGACGTGCTCGCCGCCCAGCGCAAGGAACGCGCCCGCATCCGAAGCGAGAGAGGCATCCGCTGGGGAGGCCGACCTCTTCCAGCAGCAGCTTGATCAGACAGGAACTTCAAATATGACTTCGAGGCCGTCTTCCTCGTCCCATTGCTCTCCGACCTCCACAAAGCCAAACCCCGAAATCGTGGCCAGGGATGCGGCGTTGTCAGGACTGATCGTCACCCGCACGGTCCCGACTCGGGCTTCGGCAACGGCCCGATGCACCAACGCGGTCAGCATCGCCCTGGCGTAGCCCTGACGACGGTAGACGGGGACCACCGAGTAACCGAGCTCCACCATCCCCGCCTCATCCGGCGGCCCATGGAACCCGGCATACCCCACGACGGCACCTTCCGGCTCGGCCACCACAATCTCAGTGAGCCACCCCGTGTAACCCGGGTCCGAGGTCAGCTGATTGACCCGATACTGCCACACCCACTTTGCCGTGTCGGTGACGAAGTACTCGGTGAGAGCGACACCTGCTTCGGCACTCGCGCGAGCCAGGTCGTCCTTCAGCAAGGCCCTCATGGTCGTGCTCGACAACTCAACAAATCGCACGGACTTCGGGCTCGTGGGTGCCGGGGTCCGGCGCTCGACTTTGTCTGTCACAGCTCGAATCGTCGTGGAGAGTCCAGGACGTGTCCAACTGTTTCCACAGTGGCTGATGCATGCCCCGACCAGATCGCGCCCCATCCACTCGTCCCTACCTGCGCCCCGGTGAACCTTCCCGGTCAGAGCACTAGGGCGGCGCCCGCTGAACGCCGCCCTAGCCAGAGAAGGCGCCGCTCGACGACTTCGCCCGGGCAGGCCGCACCTACCACCCCAACTTGACCAGGTCGCCGTCGAGGAAGACCTGCACCATGGTCGAGCGGTCTGCGGCCGATCAGTTTCCGGGTACGGAGCAGTGGGTGCGGCCGGCCTTGATGCGGGTCTCCGGGCCGACGGTGGCCGTCGACCAGCGGGCCAGGGTGAACAGGGTGGGTGGCAGCGGCAGCAGGGAGGAAGCCTCGACCGCACTGAACACTGCCCTCGGGACGGCCCCGCCCAGCGAACGGCACTGCCAGCGCCCGACGACCTGCTCAGCGCAGGTGACGGCCTCGGTCTGCATGTGCTCGACCGAATGAACTCCTGGTCATGCGGCGGCGAGGTCCTCATTGCGGATGCGCATCTGCTTGCTCTTCGCCACGAGCCGGCTCAGCATCGGGCTGCCGAGGAGCACCCGCCGGA
This sequence comes from Streptomyces sp. NBC_01352, assembly GCF_036237295.1. Classification (NCBI taxonomy): domain Bacteria; kingdom Bacillati; phylum Actinomycetota; class Actinomycetes; order Kitasatosporales; family Streptomycetaceae; genus Streptomyces; species Streptomyces sp. NBC_01352. The sequence continues at coordinate 9,769,746 of NZ_CP108354.1, read as the reverse complement.
GGCGCATGGACACCGCGCGACGGCGCTGTTCGGCTCGGGTGCTGGGGGTGAAGGTGATCCGGTTACTGACGCCGGTCTTTTGGTAGGCCCCGATGTAGGGGCGCAGCTTGGCCTCCCAGGCTGTCAATGCCGCCTCCAGGTCGCCGGGGTGGCGCTGCAGCATGATGCCGAGGAGGTCGGCCCCGGCGATACCGCTGGTGGCGCCCATGCCGGAGTAGAGGGAGGGGCACCAGGCCGCGTCGCCGACCAGGACGACCCGCCCGTGGTGCCAGCGCTCCAGGCGGGCCTGTTCGACGGAGTCGAACAGGTACTCCTTGCTGGATTCCAGCACCTGCACGGCGGCCTCCATCATCGCCCCGAGCGGTTCGGTGCCGTAGACCTCGCGGATGCGCTGAGCGGCCGGCTTGGTGAACTCGGCGTCGACGTCGTCGGTGCGGTAGGAGAACAGCACGGTGGAGGGGCGGTCGGAGAAGGGGAAGACCCAGAACGAGCGGCCCGGTTCGGCCAGGATCGCGCCCTCGCTGCGGGGGAGACCGGGCAGATCGTCGGGCAGTGCGAATGCCGCGATCATGTAGTTGAGACGGTGCAGGTACTTCTCCGGTGGGCCGAAGGCCAGCTTGCGCACGGTGGAGCGGAGCCCGTCGGCGCCGACGACCAGGTCGAAGCGTTCGCTGCGGGTCGTTTCGTCTGCGGTGTTGCGCAGGGTCACCGTCACGCCGTCGGCGTCCTGCTCGATCTGCTCGGGCACGGTGGCATAGCGGACCTCGACCTCGGTGGGCAGTGCGTCGAAGGCCGCTCGTTCGACGTCGCCGCGCATCATCATCCACGGGCCGTCGGGGATGTCGCCGAAGCCGACGCCCGGCTGGCGATGACCGGCACGGTCGACCTCGTAGATCACGCTCGGGTTCGGAATGCGGTTGTGCAGACCTTTCAGGATGCCGAGCCGCTCGGCCGCGAACCGGCCGGAACCGAACATCCCAATGAAGTAGCCACCTCCGCGCCGGGTGGCCGCCTTCTCGATGACGACCGGGTTCCAGCCGGCCTTGTGCAGGGCGATCGCGGTGGATATGCCGCTGATGCCGAGCCCGACGATCAAGGCCCGAGGTGGAGATGTCTGTGGAGTGGTCATGGCGAACAGGTACGTCCCATCTGGTCTTCGGCGCATCCCGGGGGGACCTTGCCAAAATGTGAAGCAACACTACATGTAAAGTTGTGTCATGTGTCAACTCGTGGCGATGGACGAGGGGCCGTGATGTGGCGGATGTCTGCCGCGGCATTCCCGTCGGCGTGATACAGGCGCAGCATCCAGGCGGTGTTGCCGCCGTTGCGCTGCAGCAAAGTGCCGAGCAGGTCTGTGCCGACCAGGGCAGTGGAGGCGCCCATGCCGGAGTACAGCGTCAGGCACCAGGCGGAATCGCCGAGCAGGACGACGCGGCCGGTGTACCAGGTCTCCATCTCCACTTGGTGGACAAAGTCGAAGAGGTAGTCGTCCCCCTGCTCGAACTGCCCGAGGAAGTGCTCCAGAACGGGCCCGGTCGGTTCGGGGCCGAAGGCGCACCTTGTGCCGGCCTCCGCGTTCGGCCCACTGCCGGCCGGGATGGGGCTGCAGGTTGAGCGGCCCGAACTCGTCCATGCGGAAGACGACTTCGGGCTCGCCGACCCCCTGTCGATCGCATGTCTTGGGGGGGGACCGGATGCGGAGGCATCGACAGACCGCTGATTAGCGCCTCTGTGTGTCAAGCGACTGCTGCGAGTTGGTGTCGGGCAGCCGCACGAGCGCCGCCGCCCGGGGGGCGATGATCGTAGTCCTCGAGTTCGAGCTCGACATGCCATCCGACTGCGGTGTGCGTCAGGACGATCACCTCCGGGACCACTGCTTCCAGAGTGTTCCTCCGCGTCCGCCGCCGCACGGTTCGGGTCAGATGTCTTACGTCAGAAGTCCGTTTATGCCGTTGATCGCGATGGTCAGGCCGAGGACGGTCACGACGGCTGCGGAGAGGACCGGCAGCCAGTGGACCATCGGGCTGTGGCCCGGACGCCGGAACCGCTCCAGCCTGGTACGGGCACTGACCAGAATCAGCCCCAGCCCGACCAGCACGCCGGCCAGACCCACGCTGAAGGCGACGATCATGGCCAGGCCCAGGGCCGTGCGGTTGAGGCCGATGGCCAGCAGGAGCACGCTGAGTGCTTCCGGGCACGGGATGATCCCGCCCGAGACGCCCATGGCAGCGAGGCCGCGGAAGGTCGAGGGCATCGCCGGCGGCGTCGGTGATACTTCCTCGGGCGCCGGGGCGACGAGCGTCACCCCTGGTTCATGCTGGTGGTGATGCTGCTCGCCGGGCCCGTGACGGTGATGGTGATGCCCGTGCTCGTGCCCGTGTCCATGGTCGTGGCCGGGGTTGTCGCGGTGGCGCCACCGGCGCAGCAGCAGGCGTGCGCCGAGGACGAGCACGACGGCCCCGGCGCCGATCTCCAGGGTCGGGACGAGGACCTCGGGGACGACGAACTGCCCCGCGAAGAGGACCGCCGTACCGAGCGCGATCACGGAGGCCGTGTGCGTGACGGTGATGACCGCGCCCAGGACGACCGCCTGCCTGGGCGTACTGTTCGCGCCGACCAGGTAGGAGGCGAGCAGGGCCTTGCCATGGCCCGGTGTCAGAGCGTGGAAGGCGCCGAGCAGGGCGCAGGTGCCGATCAGCAGGAGCAGCGCCCAGGGCGACGACAGCGGGTCGCGCAACGCGTCCAGCATCGCGCCGCTCCCGTCCTCCGGGGCCGCCGCTTTCTCCTCACCGGTGCTTCCGGCCGCCGAGGCACCCGCCCCACCGAACGTGAGCGTCATGGTCCGCCCGTCGTCGGCGCGCTCGAAGCCGCTGGGGCGTACAGGGTCGGCGGACGCGACCAGCACATTCGCCTGGACTCTCGTACGGGCGTCCGGGTCGAAGTCGTTGGTGAACTCCACCTCCCCGCTTCCGGACGGCAGTTCGGCCGTCAGAACGACGGTCACGGAACCGCCCGCCGCAGCGATCAGCTCGTACGGGGGGTACTCGCTCCCGGTGACCGTCAGCTCGACGGCCCGGCCGTCCACGCGCAGCCCGAGGGCCGAGGTCACGCGGTCCACGTGGGCGGCCGTTTCGCGGGCGCCGAACTCCTGGTCGCCGTCGGTGTCGACGGACTCGGCGAAGGCCGGTGCCACCAGCACACCTGGTGTGAGGGCGAGTTCGACGTCGAGCCGGGATGTGGTGGGCGTCAGGTACACCTGCTGCACCACCTCGTCGTTCGGGTGCGCCTCGGCGGGTATGGCGGCGAGGCCCGACCCGGCGACGGCCAGCGTCACGGCTGCCGTCCACCGGGCCAGGCGGCGTGTGAGGGCCACCGGCTAGTCCTCGGCGCCGTAGTCGTTTCCGTTCTCCCGGTACATGGAGTGGATGTGGTCGGTGCCGCGGGTGGTGCCGGGCCCGGCTTTCGCGTGGGCGAACTCGATGGTGTAGGACGGGCTCTGCACCCGGTAGTAGATCAGAGCGTCGCTCTCGGTGGAGCCGGACCAGGCGAAGTAGGTGTCCTTCAGGTTCTTCCGCGCGTCTATCAGCTTGGTCCTGGCCTGCTCGTCGTTGAGTGTGGTGAGCCATTCATCGACCAGGTCGAGCAGCAGTTTCTGCTGCTTGGCGGACATGGCAGAGGCCTTGAGCCCCTCGGGCTCCAGGGTCTTGCCGTCCTGCCCCGGGCCCAGAATCATCTCCTCGACGGGGGTGTCCAGCTCGGCCGTGTCGAACTGCACGTCGGTCAGCGACTGGGCGACCGCGAACGCCTTCCCGGTCTCGCCCTTCATCGGCTCGACCTCCTGGCCGTCCTTGTCGTAGAACGCCGGCTGGGCGCCCCAGTGGGTCGGGCCCAGCGTCATTTTGCCCGCGGTCATCGTGACGTTGACGGCCAGGTGGTGGCCGCCGTACTGGATCGTCCACTGCCCGGTCTCGGACGGTTCGCCGAGGATCCGGATCCAGTAGTGGTCGGCGCCGTAGTCGTAGGGCAGCTCGGCCTGCTCCGCGTAGACGCCGTCCCCGTACGTGATCTGGTTGACCTGCGCATAGCCCTCGTCGCTGAGCGCCGCCGCGAGGATCTTCAGGACCGCGTCCTGCTGCTCGGCGTCCAGGGTGTCCATCCGCAGTCCGGCGCGCTCGAAGAGCCCGTCGGGAAAGTTGTGCCAGTGCGCCAGGTTGGCCGCGGTTCGCTCGCCCTGCACGGAGGTCTTCTGCGAGTCGTCCAGGGTGGCCAGGAACTCCTCGGTGGCAGTGAGGACCTGCGCGGCCGCTCTGCCGCCCGTGCGGTCGGCGTGGGACAACGCGGTGACGGAGTTCGAGTTCATCGAAGCCGACGATCCGGATGCACCGGACCCGCAGGCGGTGACGAGCAGGAGGACGGCGGCGGCTCCCACCGCGAGACGGTGGTCGCGCGCAGCGGATCGGCGCCGGACGGAATCAAGGTGACGTGAGGGCACGGGTGGTTCTCCAATGGTGCGGGAGTTGGTGGGGGGCGCGGAGGAGTTTCAGAATGGCGGCGGGGGCGGCTGAAGCCGCACAAAACCGCGCGGAGCGGGCCGAGTTGTATGCCCACTGACGTTATGCCGCGATCATGGTGAGCGCTGTTTGGAACGTCAAGGGAACATGGGGCGGAATTCGGTCCGGAGAAGGGCCCCGGAATAGGCACATGTCAGAACATGGGGCCGCGTTTTCCCTGGTGATGGTCGACGAAACTCTAAACATATTCACAGGGTGGTGAGAGGTAGCGGCGGTCGAAGACCTGCCATTCGTCGTGGAGTTCGGCCGGCATCGCGGCGGCGAGTCGGTCGAGGGCGGCGGAGTTGGGGAAGACCTGCACGACGTCGGTGCGGCGCTTGATCTCGCGGTTGATCCGCTCCAGCGTTATCTCGAGTTCGCTCGTTAATGAAGTTCGTGACCTGCGGGTTCGTGTCTCGGACGGTGTCCACGACCATGTCGAGGGTGGCCCGGATTGAGGTGTCAGCATGGTCCGATCGTTCTCGTTTCGCGATGTTCCGTGTGTCGCCGGGCTCGTTGATCGCCGAGCGCCAGGGCAAGTTGATGGCGAAGGCGCTTGTTCTCCTTGGCGAGTTGCCGATTCCGCTGGTTGGCCGATCTGATGGCGTCCCGCGTGGTGGTGTAACCGATCACCGTGCGGGTGTGCGCGGGCGGATGCCTGGGGCGTGCACCCAGTGACGGTCTCCGCTCCCTGCGCATGAGGCAGGCCACCGTGCAAATCTCCCTGGTGAACGGCCAGTTCAACCCTGGAGGTGCCCGATGGCCTTGTCCCAGTCTGGCCTACAACGCCTGCTGGAGTCACTACGCACGGCGGACTGGATCGAGCTCGTCCGCAACGTCGCCGAGCGCATGCCGCAAGAGCTGATCGAGGCCGAGCTCAGCGGCCGGATCGGCGCGCAGTGGAACGAGGGGGACGAGTCTGGAGCCTCCAGCGAACTGCACCCGTCGGAGGCGACCGTCCGCCAGCGCCGGTAGCACACTCCCGGAGTGCCCGGTCGTCCCACGAGCCCGGCCACCGCCGCGCGCGGCCGCCCCTTCGCCCCCCCGTGCCCCCACCCCCTGCCCGGACGCACACCCCGACCGCGAAGTCGGCCGCCCGCCGAGGGCGTGATCCAGGGCCCTGACCGTGAAAGAGGGCCGACGACCGTCGCCCCCTCAGCACCGTCCTGCGTCAGCCAAGATCAGGAAGATGTACCGGCGGCCGCCGTGCGGACCTCGCCCAGGAGGTCGTACATCGTCTGGCCGGGGCACTCCGTCTGCAGCCAGTCGCGGTGACCGCTGATCGCGTTCACGTCCTTCGTCACGCCGTTGACCGGATTGACGAAGGTGACCTGCGCCTGCGGGTCCAACCCCTTGTAGCGGGCGATCATCTTGACCAGGCGGATCAGCGAGTCCTTGGCCGCGTCCGTCGGCGGCTGACTGGTCAGGTCGCCGAGGAGGGCGATGCCGAGGTTGCCGGAGTTGAAGCCCGCGGTGTGGAAGGCGGTGACGAGGTTGCCGTCCTTGTCGAAGGCCGGGATGCCGTCGTCGCCGGAGTAACGGCCCTCGTAGATGGTGCCCGCCTCGTCGATGAGAAAGTGGTAGCCGATGTCGCCCCAGTCGAGGGTGACCGCGTGGTACTCGTAAATGCCGCGCACGGTCGACGCCGGGTCGGGGTCGTCGTTCAGGGTGACCGTGTGATGGACGGTGATTGTCTGCAATGCGTAGTACTTCTCGGGGGAGTTGACCTTCCCGTCCTTGTACCGCTTCGACTCGTCGGCACCCCACGCCGGCCGTGACAGGTACCGCACGCCGCGCATGCGGGTCGGCTCGGTCGGCACCTGGAAGGTCTTTCCGGCCCCACCGCTGGTGTCGATCGCCAGCGAGCGCACATCGCCCGCGCTCGTCCCGTCCGGCGCCTTCAGCTCGTACGTGGTGGCGTCCCCCGCCGCCACCAACGCCGTGCCGCCGCCTTCGACGGTCGCGCAACCGCCGGTCAGATCCCGCCACGTGCCGGGCGAGGCGGCGCCGTCCGCGAACTTGATCCCGGCGCCGTCCGCCGCGCCGGTCCAGCGCACACCGACGTACGAGATGGCGAACGCGGCACTCGCTTCGGCGGTGCCGGTGGCTGCTTCGGTCCGGGTGGCCGGGAACTTCTGGGGCTCGGTGCCCGGGGTGCCGGACGCGTTGTCGGACGTGCCGGAGCCGGAGTCCGAGTCGGTGGCCGCGAAGACCATTGGGGTCAGAGCGCCACCAACGGCGACCGCGCCCGCGGCGCCGATCACGCCGCGCCGTGAGAGGGGCTGCTTCCTGCGGTGGGAGGGTGTGGGAGTCATTGACACGGAGATGCCTTCCAGATGGCTGTTACTCGGGTCACTCGGGGGAGACCACGCAGCGCGCACTCCGCGATCTGCGACGGCGAGTGCTTGAAGATGAAAGAACCTTACGGACCACTTCGGCCCCACCAGCACCGAGCCAATGAACGGTGGCTTGCCTGTGGATGCCGGACAAATAGGTCCCGGCGTGCCCCTGGGCGGGTTTGGTACCCGAATCAGCGGACGGCCTCGGCGCCCGGCACCAGCCGGGTTCCGCTTTCGTTGGGTATATGTCCTGGTGGCGGGGTAGTTGGTGGTGCTCGGCGAGCTCGGCACCCACCCTCGCCCGCCCGGCCGGCCGGCCCACGCGGATGCGCCAGCCAGCCACCGGTAGAACCGGTAGAAATCGGAACGCGAGACCAGGAGTATCCGGCATGCCCGCCAAACCCGGAGAGTTCACGGTGGCCGGTAGAGCCACCCGACCTGGACCTCACATGTGCACCACCGGTGCGGCATCGGGGTCGGCGACCGGTACGCCACGCCGGTAGAGAACACCGCTGGTGATCAGACCGACGGCGAAGAAGGCAGCCGACCACCAGTAGGCGGTGGAATAGGACTCGAGACTGGCCTGAGCGAGAACGGCCGGGTCCTTGGGGTTCTTGCCGACCAGGTAGTCGGTGGCGGCACTGGCGGCGAGGGTGTTCAGCAGGGCGGTGCCTAGGGAGCCGCCGATCTGCTGCATGGTGTTGACGGTGGCGGAGGCGACGCCGGCGTCCTCGGCGCCCACACCTGCGGTGGCCAGGCTCATGGACGGGGCCATCACCAGGCCGATGCCGAGGCCTGTGAGGACCAGCGGGGGCAGGATGTGCGTGAGGTAGCTGCTGTTCAGGTCGAGGGCGGTCAGCCAGACCAGTGCCCCGGCGGCGAGGCCCATGCCCAGCGACACGACCGGCCTGGGACCGAGGCGGGGGATGAACTTGCTGGTGGCGAGGATGGCAGCGGTCATGAGCCCGGCGACCATGGGCAGGAAGGCCAGTCCCGTCTTGACAGGTGTGTAGCCAAGGCTCAGTTGCAGGTAGTAGGTGAGGAAGAGGAAGACACCGAACATGCCGGCGCCGGAGATCAACAGGGCGATGAAGGAGGCTCCCCGGTTGCGGTCGAGCAGGATACGCAGGGGCAGCAGGGGGTGGGGCGAGCGGGTCTGCCACCAGGTGAACGCGACGAGCAGGACCGCACTGGCCAGCAGGAGGCCCCAGGTGGCCGGGGAGCTCCAGCCGTGGCTCTCGGCGTTGGAGAAGCCGTAGACCACGCAGAACAGGCCGCTGGTGACCAGGACAGCGCCGGGGATGTCGATCTTGACGTTCTTGTCACGCGTGGTGCGCTGGAGCAGCAGTGCACCGCCGGTCACGGCGACGACGGCGAAGGCGAGGTTGACGTAGAGGGTCCAGCGCCAGTCGAGGTATTCGGTCAGCACTCCGCCGAGGAGCAGTCCGATGGCGCCGCCGGAGCCGGCGATGGCCCCGTAGATGCCGAAGGCCTTGGCGCGTTCCTTGGGGTCGGTGAAGGTCGTGTTCAGCAGGGACAGCGCGGCCGGGGCGAGCAGGGCACCGAACATGCCCTGTCCCGCACGGGCGGCGATGAGCATCTCGAAGCTTCCCGCGGCACCGCCGAGGGCGGAGGCACCGGCGAAGCCGACCAGGCCGACCAGGAAGGTCATCTTGCGGCCGAAGAGGTCGGCGATGCGGCCGCCGAGCAGGAGCAGACTGCCGAAGGCGAGCGCGTAGGCGGTGACGACCCACTGCCGGTCTCCGTTGGAGAAGCCCAGGTCCTGCTGCGCGGAGGGCATCGCGATGTTCACGATCGTGGCGTCCAGCACGACCATCAGCTGGGCCACCCCGATGACGGCGAGGATCCACCAGCGATGACTGGGTGATTTCTGGCCTGACGGAAGGGAGGTGGTTATTTCGGCAGGGGCGTTGGGCATGGCGAAACTCCAGAAACGTGGGACAGGAGGGCGGAACGGGCTCCGATAGATCAGCTCTTCACGCGGTCCGGTCGCCCGGCACAGCCGGTGAGCCAGCGCCGCTCGGTGTGTTCGACGCGCCTGGGTTGTTTGTCGACCCGTGGGGTCAGCCACTGCAGACAGCAGCTGCGGTGTCCGCCCACCAGGAGAGCGTCTGACATCTGTCAGATTAACTGTATTCTGACAACTGTCAAGTAGCCCTTCGCCCTGGGATGGCCTTGGCCAGTGCGGAATGGAAGCCTTCGCGGAGCTGGGGTACGACCGTGCTTCCGGGCGCGAGCCGACCCGTCGTCTGGGCGTCAGCCACAACTTCATCAACGACCGGTACGGGTCCAAGGCGGCGTTCTGGCGTGCGGTGATGGACGCTGCCCTGGGGGCGCTCTGGGCGGGTCTGCCGCAGGTGGATCCCTCGGTCGACGATGCCGAGCGTCTTTGGCTGACGATCACCGGCTCCTACCGGTCCGCCGTGGTTCGCGTCCGGTGAGGGTGCCGAGGCCGATCTCCCGCTGGAGGGAGCGAGCGATGCGTTATTCACGGACGGCATCGATGAGTGCGCGTGTCAGCCTGGGGGTGATCAGGGCACCTGCGGCTGCCACCACGCGGACAGCCGCCGTCAGGTCGTCCGGGGACGCGTCGTCGCGCCTGCCCCGGTCGCTGGCGCCCAGTGAGCGGGAGGGCTCCCTCCTCGCATGCTCGCACCCGTGCCACCGGCGGCACCGTACGACGACCAGGTCGGGCTCGGCGGTCAGGAGCACGCACAAGGCGGGGCGCTGCACGAACTGGTCGTTTGACGATGAGTACGGAGACCATGCCTGTCTTCTCCATGCTGGGTAAGGGGGCATGCCGACGTCATCGACGAGACGAGCGCCGGGAGCCGGCCAGCTTCGGGGCGCTCCCGGCTATGACCTGGCCCTGACCAGCCCGGCGTCGTACGCCATGATCACGGCCTGGATCCGGTCGCGCGCCCCGATCTTGGTCAGAACGTGGCTGACGTGCTTCTTCACAGTGGACTCGCTGAGGACGAGCCGCTCGGCGACCTCCGTGTTCGTCCAGCCCTGACCGATGGCGACCAGGACCTCGCGTTCGCGTTCGCTGAGGGTTTGCAGTCGGGGGTCCTCTGGGGCGGAAGTGCCAGCTGGAGCGAGCACCTGGTGGGCGTAGGCGTCCAGCAGACGCCGGGTGAGGCGGGGGGCCACGACGGCGTCACCGGTCGCGACCGCGTGGATGCCCGCGACGAGCTCCTCCGGGCGGGCGTCCTTGAGCAGGAAGCCGCTGGCTCCCGCCCGCAGGCCTTCATACGCGTATTCGTCCAGGTCGAAGGTGGTCACGATGAGCACTCGGGTACGGCCGCCGGCGGCGATGATCCGACGGGTTGCCTCGATGCCGTCCATGCCTGGCATGCGGATGTCCATAAGCACGATGTCCGGTCGGAGTTCGGCGACCATGCGGACGGCCTCGGCACCGTGCTCCGCCTCACCGACCGAGGTCAGGCCCGGGGTGCCCTCGATGAGCATGCGGACACCCATGCGCTGGAGAGGCTGGTCGTCGGCGATGAGAATGGTGGTCATGGCAGGTGTTCTCCTGGTGCCGACGGGGCGGGTGCGGCAGGTACGTCGAGCACGACCTCCACGGTCCAGCCGTGTCCCGTCCCGCGTGGGCCGATGGTGGCGGAGCCGCTGTACATGGCGGCCCGCTGACGGATGCCGACCAGGCCGTGGCCGGGGTCGTCGAGCTGGGTTCCCCGCTTCGCTCGCGGCGGCGCCCCCGGCGGCACCCCGGTGTCGGCGACCCGTATCCGCACCTTGCCCGAGTCGGCGGCCACGGTGACTTCGGCGGTGGAGTCCCTGCCCGCGTGCTTGAGCGTGTTGGTCAGGGCTTCCTGGACGATGCGATAGACGCTGAGCTGTACGCCGCTGCCCAGTGGGTCGAGGTCGCCGACGGTTCGGTAGGTCACCGTCAGTCCCGCTGCGCGCACTCGAGCCAGCAGGGGATCCAGATCACGGATCCCCGGCTGCGGGCTGAGCATCGTCACATCGTCCTGCTCCTCACGCAGGACGCCCAGCACCCGGCGCAGCTCGCTCATGGCCTGGCGGCCGGTGTCGCCGAGGATGCGCAGGGCTTGGGCGGACTGCTCGTTGTTGTTGGCGGCGAGGGTCGCGGCGCCGTCCGCGACGCTGACCATGACGGAGAGATTGTGGCCGACGATGTCGTGCATCTCGCGGGCTACCCGGGAGCGCTCGGCGGCGGCGGTGAGCCGGACACGTTGTTCTTGTTCGATCTCCAGACGCCTGGCACGGTCCTCCAGCGCCGCCAGATACATCTGGCGGATACGGAGCGTCAGGCCTACGGCAGTGGCCGCCGTGATCGGCGCCATCAGGTAGAAGACACCGAGTAGCGGATCGTCGACATACGCCGGGACACTGACGGCCACCATCACACTGGTGGCAGCCATCACGAAGGCCCAGCCCAGCACCCGCAACGACCCTTGGCGTGCCAGGGTGTACAGGGCGACGAGGAGGCCCATGTCGGCCCGCAGCCACAGGCCCAGCGACAACTGGGCCAGGAACACCGAAGCGATCACGAAGAAGGTGAGGGCCGGAGCCCTGCGCCGCCACCACAGGGGAATGGCGAGTGCGGCGGTGAAGGCGAGCGGGACGGCGGACGGCAGCTGGTCACGGGAGTCCGCTTCCCTGAGGGGAGAGTCACCGCTGTCCCAGATCAGGTCGGGGATGCTGACGCACACGACGATCAGCACCACCGCGGTGTCGAGCAGCCACGGATGCCGGCGGTCCAGCCGCTTCCGGTCCTGATGGCCGCGCCACATACGCCCCAGGACGGGGTGCGTCCAGGCGGCGTCGAACCCAGGGGGCGGCGGCAGCGCCGCCCCCTGGTCGGTGTCCGCGGCGGCTGCCGCGCGTTCCGCGCTCATCGACACCATTGTCTTCGTGCCCCGGTCAGACGTCGGTCCGGACCAGCCGGACGGCAGCCCCCACGAGGGTCAGTGCCACCCAGCCGGCGAAGACCGCGATCCCGGCCCCGGGCGAGAGGGCGTCCGAGGACTGGTGCAGGGCGTAGACGGCCGACCCTGCGTTGCTGGGGAAGTAGGGGCTGACCGTGTCGTACCAGGAGTCGGGCAGCAGCGAGGCCAGACCGGGCAGGATCAGCAGGACGCCGACCAGGGCCGCGATGGCCCCGGCGGAGGAGCGCAGCAGCATGCCCAGGGCCACACCGAAGACGGCCACCAAGGCGAGGTAGCCGCCGGCGCCGGCCAGGCTGCGCAGCACACCGTCGTCACTCAGCGAGAGCGCGATTTTCTCGCCGTCCAGGCCCGGTGTGCCCAGCAGGAACGCGGCCAGCGCGCCGAGGGCGGTGAGGAACAGGGCGATGGGTCCGATCACGGCGGCCTTGGACCACAGAACGGGCAGCCGTCGCGGAACCGCGGCGAGGGTGGAACGGATCATGCCCGTGGTGTACTCGCCCGCGGACAGCAGCACCCCGAGCACGCCGATGGCCAGGGACGCAAAGGTAACTCCCGTCAGCGCCAGACTGATGGCGTCGCTGTCGCCGCCGTTGCCGGGTCCGGGCGGCCCGCTGGTGTCGACGGCGTCGGGACTGTAGGTGTAGCTGGCGACCGCCCCGAAGAGGATCAGAAGGAACACGGCGACGCCCAGGGTGATCCAGCTCGAGCGCAGCGACCAGAACTTGGCCCACTCCGAACGCAGTACCCGGACGCCGGTCACCTTGTAGGTCGTCCCGGAGGTGGCGGGCGTCGTGGGATCGGGCGCCGCGGACAGGTTGGAGCGCTTGCCGGGGCGCTGGATGCGGCGGAGTGCGGTGGTGGGCATCAGGCGGCCTTTCGTTCGGTGCCGGCCGGAGCACTCTGGTACTCGACGACATCGCGGGTGAGGTCCATGAACGCCACCTCCAGGGAGACGGCCTGCGGGGTGAGCTCGTACAGCGCCAACCCGTGCTGGGCGGCGATCGCCCCGATCTCACGGGCGTCACGTCCGGTGACCAGCAGTTCCTCCTCGGTGGAGGAGGAAGTGATCGTGACGTCCGGGCCGGCCAGCAGCGAGCGCAGCCTCATGGCTTCGGTGGTGCAGACCTTCACGCCGGAGCCGCCGGCCTCTCGCGTGAAGTCGTCGACCGTGGTGTCGGCGAGCAGCCGGCCACGCCCGATGATGACCAGGTGGTCGGCGATCAGCGCGGTCTCGCTCATCAGGTGCGAGGAGAGCATCACCGCCCGGCCCTCGTCGGCCAGCCCACGCAGGAGGTTGCGCACCCACAGCACGCCCTCGGGGTCGAGGCCGTTGACCGGTTCGTCGAGCATGACGATCGCCGGGTCGCCGAGGAGGGCCGCGGCGATGCCGAGCCGCTGGCCCATGCCGAGGGAGAAGGCGCCCACGCGCTTGCCGGCCACGCTGGTCAGCCCGGCCAGCTCGATGACCTCGTCCACCCGGCGGCGCGAAATACCGTGGGTGTACGCGAGCGCCATCAGGTGGTTGAACGCGGTACGCCCCGGGTGGACGGACTTGGCCTCCAGCAGGGTGCCGATCTCGTGCAAGGGTGCGGCGTGCCTGGAGTACGACTTGCCATTGACGGTGACCGACCCCTTCGTGGGGGAGTCAAGGCCGACAGTCATGCGCATGGTCGTGGACTTGCCCGCGCCGTTGGGGCCGAGGAAGCCGGTCACCTCACCGGGCTTGACGGTGAAGGTCAGGCTGTCGACGACCGTCTTGTCGCCGTAGCGCTTCGTCAGCTCACGCGCTTCGATCATGGGAGTTGGGCCTTTCCTGCCGTGAACTCGGCCGCGGATGCGACGCGGTGTCTGCGTTCGAAGTTAGGCGTGGCGCAGGTCTGAACTATGGGCCCGGAGAGGAATCTTCAGCGTCCCAGTGGTACCGCGGTACCACTGGGACGGGCTCCGCGTACGACTGTGGTTGTGGCCGACACCCATGGCCTGATCGTCTGCTTCGGGCCCGTCGGCAATGCCACCCATCCGGATCGCACCCGGGCGGCTCGGTCGTGCATGAGTCGGTGTGGGCGTTGAACGGGTTGCGCCGGATGGCCAGTGGACGCGCAGCCATGCTCGCGCCTCAGGGAGCGTGCGGACGGGTCGGTGATCAGGTCAGCGCTCATGAGGGATCACCGGCAGCACAAGGTGCGAGGGGTAGGCCGTGTTGTGGTGAATGTGGTGCAGCGTGGTCTTCGAACTGCACACGTGGTACGGCACGTATTCGGCATTGGTCGCCCCGGCCACCCCCGTCGGGGTGTCCATGCTGGTGATCTCCAGGCAGATCCGGTGGCCGCGGCGGAACTCGTTGGCGGTCGCCAGGATTTCGATGTCGTACTCGACGATCTCGCCCGGCACGACCGGCTGCCGCGCGGCGCGCGTCAGCTTGTGGAACGGCTTCCACGGCGTGGACCGCTCCTCGTCCAGCGCCCGGTTGGACGCCTTCAACCAGCCCCGGCTCAGTTCCCGCTTGGGCAGGTCGTCGTCGATGTCCCGCTCGCCCTCCCGCACGGTGCGCACCGACGGGTCCGGACCTACGTCCGAGAGGCTGACGATCCAGTTGGTGTCCTCCTGGTCGATGGAGGCGAACAGCTTGAGCACCGCCGGGCCCGCGATGGTCAGGTCCTCCGTCAGCGGCTCGGACAGGAACCGCAGGGAACTCACCTGCCTTGTGTGGGTGAGCGGCATCTGCACGAACGAGTCCGGCGGGACGGTGTCGTCCGCCGAGGACGGCGTGAACGGCTGGGTACGCAGCCGCTCCCAGCTGCTGAGATAGAACTTCGTCCACTGCGTCTCGGGAAGCGGCCAGTCCGTGCCGGTGCGCCACTCCCCCGCGCCGGCCACCCAGTACCGGACCGGCGGCTCGTCGAGCACCTTGGTGTCGATGCCCTTGAGCCAATGGTCGTACCAGCGCAGGATCTCGCCGTGCAGCCCGTGGAAGGGCCGCTCCAGATGGGCCGGGCCGACGAACAGCAGCTTCTTGGGCGCCTGGTCCAGGTGCTTCCAGTACGTCTGCGCACCCTGAAGGTGCGTCTTGTACGTGTACCCGTACCAGCCGGAACCGGTGTAGACCGGGATGTCGATGCCGGCGATCTCCCGCTCGCTGCGCTCGACGGTGCCTTCGGGCTCGAAGGGGTCGATGAGGACGTCGAAGTAGGCGGGCTGGTGCTGGCCCTTCATGGTCAGCACGTTGTACAGGTGTGCGTGGACCTTGAAGTCGTTGTTGTTCATCGCCTCCTGCCAGAGCTTCTCCCGCTCCGGGCTCAGTTCGCCGGGGGCGCCCTTGTCCTGGTGGAAGATGCCGAAGTGGGAGACCAGGTAGCGGAAGAGGTGGATGACGCCGCCCGGGTACTCCTCGCGGAAGCCGCCGAGGGTGCCGTAGGCGCCGCGCGGGTCGAACGGGAAGATGGCCTTCAGGTGCGGAGGCCGCTGGCGGGCGACGTACATCTGCTCGGCGCCGAATCCGGAGATGCCGACCATGCCGACCTGGCCGTCGCACCAGGGCTGGGACGCGATCCACGCGATCAGGTCGTAGGAGTCCCACTCGCGGGAGCCGCCGCCCTGGGACTTGCCGATGCCGCGCGGTGAGCCGATGACGTGGATGTAGCCGCGCGAGACCAGGAACTTGGTGTCGCCCGCCTCCTGCGGTCCCGACCACAGCGGCGACCAGGACGGCTGCGGCGGGATCGCCTCGGTGACGGAGGGCCCTTGGATGTCCTTGTTGTAGATGGCGAACGCGAGCAGTGCAGGCAGCCGCTCGTCGGTGCGCGGGCGGTAGATGTCCACGCACAGTTCCAAGCCATCCCGCATGGGCACCCGGACGTCGAGTTCGGCAATCATGTCGTCGTACTGCGGCGGGCGGTCGTAACCGCCGTACGGCGTCTCGGAGGAGGCCTGCAGCGGTACGGTGCGGGTTTCACGTGGTTCGGTCATGGAGGGTCCTTGGTCGGCGTCGGTTCAGAAAGGAGCGGTCCGGCGAGGGCATCGGATCAGGCGGGCTCTGCAAGTGCCCGGTGGCACTGCTGCTGCAGCTGGTGGGCCTCGGTGTGGTGGCCGTCGCGCACGAGTTCGGAGACTCTGACCGATATTCCGACCACGAGGCGGGAGCGCTCCAGTCGACGTCGGCCGAACGCCTTCAGCGCCGTCTCGGTGTCGTCGCCGCGATGGAGCTCCTCGGCCAGGATGACGGCGTCCTCGATGGCCAGGGCGGCTCCGCTGACCAGTTGCGGCGAGGGGGCGTGGACGGCGTCGCCGATCAGGACGGTGCGGCCCCGGTGCCAGGGGCCGTCGACGAGACAGGTCTGCACAGGACGGCGCACCACCGCCTCCGGGTCGGTGACGGCCTCCCGCACCGCCACCACCCGGCCGGTGAAGTCGGCCATCAATTCCCGCATGCGGTCCGCGAGTTGCTTGTCCGGCAGCGGGTCCGGGGGCACGCCGTCCTCGGTGAGGAAGGCGTAGGCCTGCGTCTGCGAGATCGGGATGAGACCGCCGGTGTACACAGGGCCGGCGAAGGTGTACAGCGCGGTCGCCCACGCGGGACGCGGCACGATCGCCCGCCACACCATCTGGCCGGTGTACTCCAACTCGTACGGGACGCCCAGCAGGTCACGCGTGCGGGAACGGATCCCGTCGGCGCCGACGACCACGTCGACGCTGCGCCGTGAGCCGTCGGAGAGCAGGACGTCGACGGTGTCGCCGCTCTCATCGAGCCGGTCGGCGGTGACGCCGGTGCGTAGCACCACGCCCTGAGCCACCGCTTCCTCGCGCAGGATCCGGTGCAGCACGGCCCGGCTGAGGCCGGCCTGCGCGGGCCGCTCCGGGCCGAGCAGACGGGGCATGTCTATCGTGGTCATGGTCTCGCCGGCGGAGTCGCAGTTGGTGACGTTGCTGATGCCGAACCCGTGGTCCGCGCAAACGTCCGCGAGGCCGAGGGAGTCCAGGGCGCGCAGTGCGGGTCCGGTGAGACTCAGTCCCCAGCCTGCCACCGACCAGTCGGTGTTCAGCTCTGCCACCTCGACGTCGTCTCCCCGGCGGCTGAGCGCGATGGCCGCGGCCAACCCTGCGATACCGCCTCCGACGATCAGGATGCGGTGGGTCCCGTCCTGCGCGTTCATTCAAACCTCCGATGTCAGATGGGGGTGCGGAAAGGAAACTAGGAGTCGGCCCGGCGCTCGCCTATCCGCTTCCCGAGAGCCCCATCCGCTTCGCGCGACGACTTCGGCGGCTGCCCTCCGAGAAGTCAGGGAGCCGGGGCCTGGGCGACGAAAGGACCGACTCCGGCGGCAGGAGGCCGCCCGCCATGTCCCGAGGGCTGGGCGACAGGCTCATGAAGGAAGGCGAGCACCGCTTGACGGAAGTCGTCCGGAAACACGGCGGGCCGATGAGGAGGCTCGGTCAGAGGTGCCTGTCCGGCCACCGCGGGCCCTGTCCGGATCCGGCGATCGCGTGGACCGGATACCGGCCGCGAGATACGGATGGTCCGCCGCACCGGACGTTCCTAGGGTGAGCCACCAACCGGAGACTGCGCGTAGCAGCGGGCCCGGCCCCGAACCAGTCGCCATTAGCCCAGGAGGGTCCATGGCTGAGTACAGCCCCTTTTCACCGGGAGTCGCACCCGCGGAGGGAACGACAAAGGTGCGTCGCCTGGTGACCGGCGTGGACGCCGAGGGAAAATCGACGATCCTGCTGGACGAGGTCTGTCCGCACGTCAACGTCGGTCATGGCGTACCCACGTACGTGTCAACGGACCTCTGGCGTACCGAGCAGAGCCCGGTCGACAACGCCGCACCGTTCCGCGACCCACTGGACACGGAGCAGCCCTTGTCGGTCGGCCCCACACCCAACGGCACCGTGTTCCGCGTACTGGAGCTGCCACCCGATGGAGACTGGCGCTTCGACGAGGACGGTAAGGAGACCACACCGCTCGCCTTCCACACGACGCGGTCCATCGACTACGCGATCGTGCTGCGCGGTGAGATCTGGGCCGTACTGGACACCACGGAAGTCAGGATGACCGCGGGCGACGTGCTGATACAGCGCGGTACGGCTCATGCCTGGTCCAACAGGTCCGACGAGTCATGCCTTCTCGCCTTCGTGCTGATCGGCGGCACCCTGCCGTGACGGGCCCGGGACGGCCGGGACCACAAACCCCACCAGAAGAAGCCAGCCACGCATCGACCGGTACTCGGCCCCGCACGGCGGTCGAGTACCGGACCAAGGAGCACCCATGACACCACCGCCTCCCCAACGACGCCGGCGCGGACAAGCGCCGCCGCGCCGCGCCCGCGTACAGCGCGTGGAGCAGCTGACACCCCGCATGGTCCGCGTCGTGTTCGGGGGTGACGGCCTGACCGGATTCAGCGCGGGCGGCTTCGCCGACCACTACGTCAAGCTGCTGTTCCCCGCGACCGACGCGGGGTATCCCGAGCCCTTCGATCCGCAGCGTGCGCGGGAGGAGCTCCCGCGCGACCAGTGGCCGCGGGTGCGGACGTACACCGTCCGGCACTGGGATCCCGACGCGTGCGAGCTGAGTGTGGACTTCGTCGTGCACGGCGAGAGTGGTCTCGCCGGACCATGGGCAGCCCGTGCGACGGCAGGTGACGAGATGTACATCGCGGGCCCCGGGGGAGGTTACGCGCCTGATCCCACCGCCGACTGGCATCTGCTGGCCGGTGACGAGAGTGCGCTGCCCGCCATCGCCGTGGCCCTGGAGCGGCTGCCGAGCGACGCCTCGGCCGAGGTGTTTCTTGAGGTGGCCGGGCCCGAGGAGGAGGTGGATCTGATCTGCCCGAAGGGTGCTGTGGTCCGTTGGCTCCACCGCGGTGACGCTCGTGTCGGCGAGAAGCTGGTGTCCGCGGTGAGAGCCCTGGACTTCCCAGCGGGCCGCCCCCACGTCTTCGTCCACGGCGAGGCAGGTTTCGTCAAGGAACTGCGCGGGCTGCTGAGAGGGGAGCGGGCGGTGCCGCGGGAGGCGCTGTCCATCTCCGGTTACTGGCGTGCGGGCCATGACGAGGACGGATGGCAGGTGGCCAAACGGGAATGGAACCGTGAGGTGGAGGAGGAGCAGGAAGCGGGCGTCGTCGACGGCACTTGACGTAACAACGGGGCGACGGGGCCGGACGAAGTGGACGCACGGCTTGTCAATGTCCACGAGGGGTTGTCGGCGGATCCGTATACCACTGGGCCGAGGCCGACGGCGAGGCTGCGGCTGCCGGTCTCGATCCGCTCGGTCGACCACCTGGTCACAGCACGGGAACCGACACCGGGATCTCCGACTTCCGAAGTGTCGGACCGGCCGACGACGCCCCCAGCTCGCGCCGCGGAGGACTGCTGGGTCGGCGTGGCGCTGGTGGCAGCAGCGCAGACCGCAGCGCATGCCCTTCGCGCCAGTGACACAACAGCCTGAGCGTGGTCACCGCCGGCGCACACGAACGAGAGAGCGGCTGGCCCCGTCAGCGCGGAGTCGGTGCCCCACAACCCCTACCTGAACAAGCGAGGATGACCACCACCGTCGAACCCGGCCTCAGCGCCGGCGACGCCCTCGTCAAGCAGGAGTTACTTCTCCGCGCCCGCGTCGTGCACAGCGGCCACGTCATCCGAGCGCACATCGTGCTTCGACGACGTTCACACGGGTTCGCCGGGATGGTCGTAAGGGCGCTCTCCTTCGCGATGTGCTTGACGTGCGTGATGACCTGGCGTATGTACCGATGCGGGGAAGCGGCTGACAACGCCCAGGCCACGTCTTCTCGGGGTGGCAGCCGACCCAACTACCTCGGTCGCTGTCACCTGCCGCACTGGTGCCATGGCATCGTCCTGCCGCCACGCCGGTGGCGTGCGCATTGGCCCCCGGCCGGTCAGGCGGGGTTGCGCCCGATGAAGAACTCGCGGAACGGGTCCATGCTGGGCTGGAGTCCCGCGTCGACGAGTCCCTTGCGCAGGGCGGCCATCTGAGGGTCGTGGATGCGCTGGGCGGGCGCTCGAAGCGGGCCACCGTTGTAGCCCTGTAGCCACCCCTGGAACTTCCACGCTTGGCGGTTGAGGAGGTTGCCGCCGTGCATGGTCGGCGCCAGGGCGGCAATCGTCTTGCGAGCCGGGTGGAGTTGCCAGTAGATGTCGGCGGCCTCGTCGTGCTTGCCGTCGCGCAGGAGGCCGAACACGCGAGGGATCGTGGGGCCGTAGTACTCGTGGTAGCTGGTGGCCGAGAACTGGATGGGCATGATCTGTGACAGCGGGATCAGCTCACCTTCCATGGGCATGGAGATGACGACCTCGTCACCGAAGTGGCGCTGGCACTCGATGACGCTCTGCACGTTCGGGTAGCCGCCCTCGGCCTTGATCGCGGCGATGTTGGGGCAGTCGTCGATGAGCCTGCGGATGAGCCGTACCGGGATGTCGGACGGGTGGATCCGGGTGCTGAAGCCCCACAGCCCGATGGGGAAGAGCATGACGGCCAGGTCGGTCGCGTCGCAGAAGGCCTTGGTGTAGTCGTAGATCTCCTGCTCGGTCTCGGGGTAGAAGTTCGGCGGGTAGGACAGCAGCACCAGTTCGGCGCCCGCCTGCTCGGCACCCCGCACGGCTTCGATGTTCTGTTCGAGGGTGCTGAAGCTCGCGTGGTGGACGACGATCATCCGGTCGCCCGCCTCGTCCTTGATGACGCGGAGGAAGTCGAGGTACTCGGGCAGGGCGATGGTGACCTCGGAAACACCGAGCGTGCCGACGAACCCGTGCTCGATCGCGAGACGGGTGTCGTGCCGGATCCCCTTCTCGTTGATGGACTTGAGGTCGCCGGTGAAGGAGGGGATCGTGCAGTTGACGGTCCCCACCAGGTTCTCGCGGGCCCATTCGCGGGCCTCGTTGCGCTGGTATCGAGCCATGGTGGTCATTCCTTGGGGGGGTCGGTTGTGGGTGAGTTGGCCGTGGGTGAGTTGAGCGTGGACGGGATCAGCTCGCTCCTGCGCCTTCCCAGGCGAGGTATTTGGGTTCGAGGTACTCGGAGATGCCGTAGACCGAGCCCTCGCGGCCGAGG
Organism: Streptomyces sp. NBC_01352; assembly: GCF_036237295.1. Classification (NCBI taxonomy): domain Bacteria; kingdom Bacillati; phylum Actinomycetota; class Actinomycetes; order Kitasatosporales; family Streptomycetaceae; genus Streptomyces; species Streptomyces sp. NBC_01352. The sequence goes on along the minus strand of NZ_CP108354.1, from coordinate 9,748,838 downwards.
CCGGACTGTTTGACGCCGCCGAAGGGCGCGACCTCGTTGGAGATCAGGCCGGTGTTGATGCCGACCATGCCTGCCTCCAGGGCCGCGCCGACCCGCCAGATGCGCTCGGCGTCACGCGCGTACAGGTATGCGGCCAGGCCGAACTCGGTGTCGTTGGCCAGTTCGACGGCCTCGGTCTCGTCGGTGAACCGCTGAAGGGGTGTCACCGGCCCGAAGGTCTCTTCTCGCGTGATGGCCATCTCCGCGGTGATGCCCGCCAGAACTGTGGGCTGGTAGAAGAGGCCGCCGCGCGGATGGCGTGCCCCGCCGCACAGGACGGTGGCTCCCCTGGTGCGTGCGTCGGCCACATGGTGGTCCACCTTGGCGACCGCGTCCTCGTCGATCAGCGGGCCTTGCTGCACTCCCTCGTCGAAGCCGTCGCCGACGGCCAGGCGCGAGACGCGTTCGGTGAGTCGCGCGGCGAAGGCCTCGTAGATGCCGTCTTGGACGTAGACGCGGTTGGCGCTGATGCACGCCTGCCCCGTGTTGCGGTACTTGGTGGCTATCAGGCCCTCCACCGCGGCGTCCACGTCGGCGTCGTCGAACACCAGGAACGGGGCGTTGCCGCCCAGTTCCATCGAGGTCTTCTTCACCGTGGCGGCCGACTGGGCCAGGAGCAGGCGGCCGACCTCGGTGGAGCCGGTGAACGTCACCTTGCGCACCAGTGGGTTGCCGGTGAGTTCGGGGCCGATCTCCCGCGGGTCGCCGACGACCACGTTCAGCACGCCCGCCGGAACACCGGCGCGCTCGGCCAGTTCGGCGAGTGCGAGCGCTGTGAGCGGGGTCTGCTCTGCGGGCTTGAGGACCATGGTGCAGCCCGCTGCCAGCGCGGGTCCGGCCTTGCGGGTGATCATCGCGGCCGGGAAATTCCACGGTGTGATCGCCGCGCACACCCCTACGGGCTCCTGCAGGACGATGATCCGGCGGGAGCGCTCCGGTGCGGCCATGACATCGCCGCGGACCCGCTTGGCCTCCTCGGCGAACCACTCCAGGAACGAGGCGGCATAGGCGACCTCACCCAAGGCCTCGGCAAAGGGCTTGCCCTCCTCCAGGACGATGAGCCTGGCCAGGTCCTCGGAGTGCTCCGTCACCAGCTCGAACCACCCCCGCACCACCCTTGCGCGCTCCTTGCCGGCCAGCGCCCGCCAGCCGGGCAGTGCCCGGTGCGCCGCTTCGATCGCCGATGCGGTCTGGGCACGGCTCAGCTTCGGCAGCTTGGCGAGTTCCTCGCCGGTCGAAGGGTTGCGTACGGTGAACGCGCCGCTGTCGCCGGTACCGATCCATGTGCCGTCGATGTATGCGGCGGTTCGAAACAGCGCAGCATCGGTGAGTTCGCTGTGCATGAGTGTCTCCCGGGAGTTACTTGGTCCGCGGCGGGATGAGGGCCGGCATTGGGGTGCCGATCTGCGCTTCGGCAGCCCGGCGGAAACACATGGCGGCGACGGCGAGGTCCTGGAGGGCCGTGCCGACCGACTTGTAGAGCACGACCGCGTCCGGGGACGGGCGAGCGGACACCCGGCCGGCCACCACATCGGCGAGTGAGGTGATCTTGCCGTCGAGAACGACGCCTTCCTCCTTGGCGGCGATCATGTCGCCGGTGTCGTGGGTGACCTCGTCGATGTGGTCGGTGACGATCAGGTCGGCGCGGGCGATCGCGTCGGCGTCCAGCTCCCTTTGCTCGGGCAGGGTGGAGCCGATGGACACGACCGTCATCCCCGGTTCGAGCCACTCGCCGCGCAGGGTGGGTTGCTCGTCGTGCGAGCGCGCCGCACACACCACCAGATCCGCGCCGGCGACCGCCTTGGGAGCGCTGTCCGCCGCCGTCATCGGAAGGCCGAGGTCGGCGAGGTTCTCGAGGAACCGCGCGCGGCTGTCCGGGCTCGGGCTGAACACCGTGACCGTCGCCAGTTGGCGCACCGCCGCCAGCGCGCGCACATGGTGCTGCGCTTCGAACCCCGATCCGATCACCGCGACGCGCAACGGCCCGGCGGGCGCTATCAGGTCGGCCGCCAGCGCCGAGGTCGCCGCCGTGCGGAATCCGGTGACTGAGGTGCCGTCGAGCAGTGCCAGCAGTTCGGAGGTCGCCACGTCGAACAACGGGATCAGGATTGTGCCCTGTCCGCGGCGATAGGCCGCGACGATCATCTTGCCGCCGATCACCCCGCTCGAGGGCAGGACCCCGGTCATGGTCCGCAGCCACACGCCGTCGCCACGCGCCATGGCACGCGGCGGAAAGGCCGCCTCGTCGGCGGGTTCGGTGTAGGCGGCGCGCAGTGTGCCGACCGCCTCCGACCAGTCGAAGACCGCTCTGACGTCGGCATCGGTGAGGATCGTGGTCACGCGTGCTCCCTGCTGTCGATGGTCCCGCGGGTGAGTCGCGGAACTCGTAAATATGCTGGACATTGAACATTGGATATTCTGTACTGGCAAGGGGTGCTCGCTGCTCACTCGAGACTGCGACGGCTAAATTGGCGCCGGGGACCTCCGCGTCTCCTCCCGGCTCGGAAGAAGAGAGAGGCCATGGCCAGCATCCAGCGGCGCGCTGCCGACCTGGTGTTCGACAACCTTCACGAACGCATCGTCTCCGGTGCGCTGGCGCCGGGAGACAGGGTCGATCCGACCGAGATCGCCGAGGAACTCGGCGTGAGCCGGACTCCGGTGCGCGAGGCCATCCTCCGTCTGGACAGCGAAGGTCTCGTCAACCGGCTGCCGTACCGCGGGGTCGTGGTCACGGGGATCGATCTCCGCGTCGCCGAGGAGATCGCCGCCCTGCGCATCCACATGGAGACCCTGGCCACCAGGCTTGCCGTCCCTAGGCTGCGTGACAGTGACCTGGTCACGATGCGGGAAGCCAACGAACGATTGAGCGAGGCGGTCAGGGGCGAGCATCCGCAGCGGTCCTTCAACGAGCTCAACCGGCGCTTCCACATGACGCTGTACGAGCGTGCCGACTCGACGGTGCTGCTACGCACCATCGAGAACCTCTCGAGCCAGGCCGAACGCATTCGCATGCACTTCGATCTGACACACTCCCCGGCCCACCAGCACCACGAAGTCATCCTCGACGCGTGCGAACGGCGGGACCCCGACGCGGCGGCGGCCGCCACCCGCGACCACATCCTCGCCATCCACTGTCTGCTGAAACCCGACGGCTACCGCATCGAGCCCGGGTCCCCCCTTGCCGTGGTGCTCGCGACCGCGGGACTCAAACTGCCGGACGGCTCGCCTGCACTCGCTGAAGCCGGAACCGATGCCGACAGGTGAGCCATCACACACCTGTCGTCTCAGCAGAAGCGGGAGGCCGCGCCGACGTCCGACCACCCGATGCCTCCCGAGCACTACGCCATGCCCCGTGGCAGGTCGGTGGTCGAAGCACCCACGCGTTGTCCGCTCGCATCGTGCCGCCGGTCTTGCGGACAGTTTTCGCAGGCATTAACAATGAGCACCTCGGCTGACCAGGTCGGAACCCGGTCCGTCGCTGGAGGTCCATATGCCGACTTCAAGCCTGCTGCGGCGGTACACGCTCGCGCACAGCCGCAATCACGCGGATCTACTGAACGCCATCAGCCTCACCTACCGCGTCGGCGAGCTGCGCCCACTCGAAGCGCCGAGGCCCGGCACGATGTACGAGTTCCGGGCGATCTCTGCGCCGCAGTTCACCGTAGGGCTCATCTCGTCCGACGTCGGAGTACGCACCGACCGCTTCGACGGGTCGTACTACGTGAACCTGGCGGTTTCCGGCGAGGTGCGTACGCAGCGCGGAGACGAGCGCATGGTGAACACCGTACGGAACGCGGCGGTGTTCAACCCTGGCGACCGTCAGCTGCTCGCCCCCGGCCCCGACGGCGTCGAGTCGGTTGGTATACGCCTGAGCCACGAACTGGTGGAGGACGAACTCACGGCGCTGCTCGGCCATCCGGCCGACGGACCGCTCCGCTTCGACTTCGCCCTCGACTTCACCCAGCCACACGCCCACGGGATCCGCATGGTCGTGGAGGCCATGTTGCAGCAGTGGAGCAGCGACGACGACATCTTCCGGCACCCTGCCGTACAGCACGTCCAGGTGCGCTCGTTTGTCGCCGGTCTCCTGCTGTCCCACCGGCACAACTTCTCCGACGGGCTGGAAACAGGTCACACACCGCTACGGCCCCGACCGCTGCGACGGGCACTGGACTTCGTCGAGGCCAACCTGGGCCAGCACATCACCCTGGCGGACATCGCAGCAGCCGCCGGATGCAGCGCCAGAACGGTCACCGAGGCCTTCCGCGAGCATCTGGGGGTCACGCCGATGACGCATCTGCGTCATCGGCGTCTGGAGAGGGTGCGGGCCGAACTCCTCGGCGGGACCGATTCCGTCAGCGCGATCGCGACCCGGTGGGGCTTCTTCCATCTGGGCAGGTTCGCGCTCAGCTACAGCCGGCGCTTCGGAGAATTGCCGTCCGACACACTGCGCCGGCGCTGAAGGGACGGGGGCCACTCACCGACGAGACATCGAAGCCGGGTACGTGACCTGCAAAGCCCCGTCCTCGGCTACCCGTTGCCGCGTGGTCTCGGAGATCAGTGGCTCGCTGGGATTCCCCCCGTGCCGGCGGCGCTGATGACGGCGCGGTTGAGGACTCCCTGGTCGGCGAGGACGGTCTGGCCGGTCATGATGGCGTTGTGGCGGGAAGCAAGGTAGGCGTAGAGGGGGCCGTACTCCTCGGGAGTGGGCAGGCCCATGAGTGCTGTTGCCTGGAATCCTTCGCTGAAGGTCTCCTTGGGGATGTCGGACTGCTTGGAGTTCTCCATGCCCAGGGCGGCGGGGCCGCGCAGTTGGCTGTTGGCGATGCCGGAGGGGGCGACGGCGTTGACCCGGATGTGGGGGGCCAGTTCGAAGCCGAGCTGGTTGGTCAGGGACCGGACGGCGCCCTTGCTGGCGGTGTAGAACAAGCCGCCTCCGTCGGCGGCGTAGGCGGCGGTGGAACAGGTGAGCACGATGGCGCCGCGTTCCTCCCTCAGCAGGTCGGCGAACACGCGGGCGGTGAGGATGTAGCCCTTGACGTTGATCGAGAAGACCTCGTCGAAGAGGGCGTCGATCCGGTCGACGGGGGTCTCGGTGAGGGGGACCATGCCGTCGAAGATGCCCTGGGCGCCGATCAGCGCGGTCAGGCGGCCGAAGCGGTCGATGATCGCGGCGCGGCATGCCTGGAGGTCCTCGACGCTGCGGACGTCGCCCTGGCAGACGAGAACTCGGTCGCCGAACTCCTCTTTGAGCGCGAGGCCCTTGGTCGGGTCGTATTCGAGGATGGCGAGTTCGGCGCCCTCGCTGAGGCAGTGGCGGGCGACTCCGAGACCGAGGCCGGATCCGCCGCCGGTGACGAGCACCACGTGTCCTTCGAGCATCTGCATGATGGTTTGTTCCTTTTGTTCGTATGGGCCGGGTGGGGTCCGGTTCGGTCAGCTCACGTCGGCCGCATGGCCGACTCGTGCCAGTGAACGGGCGTCGGCCCATGTGCCGCTCTGCTCGAGCAGTTTTCGGTAGGTCCTCAGCGAGCGGGCCCGGCCGCGGGCGAGGGCGCCGGAGAAGACCTGGTCCTTGCCGAACAGGACCAGGAAGTCGTCGTCGAGAGAGCCTTCGGCGAGGACCGTCGCGTCGCCGGGGCGCCGGCGTCCGTAGCTCTGGAAGCGGTGGCCGTACTGGTCGGTCCAGAAGTAGGGGACGGCGGTGTAGGGGGCCGTGTGGCCGCGGGCGATGTTCAGGCCGACGTGCCGGCCCTGCTCGATGGCGTGGGTCCAGTGCTCCACCCGCACACGCCGGCCGTACAGCGGATGGTCGAAGGTGGCGACGTCGCCGGCGGCCCAGACATCGGGTACGCCGGTCCGGCCGGCTGCGTCGCACACGACGCCGCCTTTCAGGTCCACGCCGGAGCCGGCCAGCCAGCTCACGTCCGGTTCCGCGCCGATCCCGGCCAGGACGAATGCCGTACGGTGCTCACTGCCGTCGGACAGCACCAGTCGGTAGGAACCCGGGCCACCGTGCACCGACTCCACTGTGGCGGGCATCCGCAAGGTGACGCCGTGGGCCAGGTGCAGGTCGCGGAGGGTGGCGGCGATTTCGGGGCCGACGACCGTGTCGAGCGGGAGTGGGGTGGCACTCAACACCGTCGCCTGGACCCCGCGGATGGCGAGCGCGGCGGCGACCTCCAGACCGATGAAACCGGCACCGATGACGGTGAGCTCGCCATGGAGTTCGGCTGCCTGGCGGATGGCGTGCAGGTCCTGCGGTGTGCGCAGCGTCGGCAGCACCTCCCCGCCTGTCGTGCGGATCCGACGTGGGCGGCGGCCGCAGGCCAGGACGACCGCGTCGAAGGGAAGGGCCTCCGCGTAGGTGGTGATGACGTAACGTCTGTCGATGTCCAGGCCGGACGCGGCATGCCCGAGGAGCAACTCGATCCGGGCGGCGGCCAGTCGCTCGGGCGACCGCAGCGCCAGCGGCTCGGGTTTCCCCTCCGCGGCCAGCAGCGACTTCGACAGGGTCGGCCGGTCATACGGTGGATGCCGTTCCGCGCCCAGGACGGTGATCGTTCCGTCGAAGCCGCCCTCGCGCAGGCCGTCCGCAGCCGACAGGCCGGCGGCCGAGGCACCCACGATGACGACATGCTCGAGGCGGCCGGTCATGGCTGCTCGCCGATCGAGAGGGCCTGAGCGGGACAGTTACGGACCGCTTCCTCGAGGTCGGCGCGCTCCTCCGCGTCGGCGGCGTCCCGCAGCAGTACGGCCGTCGGGCTGCCCGGGCGTATGTCGAACACCTCCGGCAGCACGCTCACACACACCCCGTAGGCCTTGCAGCGCATGGTGTCGAGGTGAACGGTCAGTTTCGCGCTCAAAGGAAGACCCCCAGGTTCGGTGTCTCCAGGCTTGTCTCGGTCGGCACGATCTCCCTGGCCAGTAGCCGCACTCCCCCGGGAGCCAGCCGCAGCAGGTCGGTGCGCCGGACCGGGATGAGAGTGAAGTACGGGTCGATGCCCCTTTGCCGGTAGACCAGTACGGCGCTGTACACACGCAGCACGTCCGGCCGGTCAGTGGCTTCGATCTCGATGCTGCCGACCAGGCGGAGGGTGCGTGACGGCGGGATCTCGGAGTAGGCGATGCCGGTGTTGAGCCGGTCGATCCTGGTACGCACGTGCGCCTTGGTGTCGCGCAGTCTCCACGCGGTGCGGTCCACCTCGTTCGCGCGGGGCTCGGTGGCCTGCCGGATGGGCAGTTCGTAGAGGAGGTCGTCGTCGAGGAGTTCGTACCACTCCTCCTCACGGCCCTCGTCCAGCAGCCGCGCCTCATGCGCGAGGAACTGGGTCACAACGGCCCGCTGTTCGGCCTCGGCCGCAACGGGCGCGGCCGGCTGAACGGCTTCTGCGGTCATGGCGCGTCAGCTCCCTTGAGTCGTGGTCGTCGTGGTGCCCCGCATCACGTTCAGCCAGTGGCGGTAGAACGCGAGCTGGTTGTGCTCGCCGTAGCCGGTGTCGCGCTTGATGCCCGGACCCGTCCACGCCGGGTCGGGCGACTGGTCCACCGCGCTGTTGTTGCCCTGCTGGAAGTGGAACCGCATGCCCGCCTGCCGCATCCACGGGCTGGCGGCCGCCCGCGGAATGCCCTCCCAGGCCACCGTGTCGTCCTGCTCGAAGATCCCCGCCGAACCGAACGAGAACTGGCCCGTCACATACGCCTCGCGGGCCTCCTCCTCCGACATGAAGTCCCACACGAACTGCCAGCTCCACAACTCGATCTCACCCGGCCCCAGCGGCTGCCACTGACGGAAACTCGTCATCATCGACATCGGCCCGCCCGGTACCGCCGGCGTCAGAGTCCGGATGAAACTGAGATTCGGGAAGATCGTCCCGACCGTCGGCGGCTCATGAGTGACCACGTGCAACTGCGCCTCGTCCAGACCGGAGAGGTCGAAGTGCTCCGCGATCTCCGGCGGGTATCCCCACAGCACGAACCCGGGATGGATCGCCTTGGTCCAGGCGTGCCCCAGAAAGTTGTGGCCGCCTTCGAACTCGTAGGCACGCCCGAACTCGCAGCCGAACTCCAGGCCCTGGGACACGTGGATCTGCTGGGTGCTCCAGTGCAGGTGGTCAACGTGGTAGCCGTCGCCGGAGAAGTTCTCCGCGGCCGTCTTCCAGTTCGCCTTGACCTTGTACCGATCCGGCGGCCCGGCCACCCGTATGCCGTCCGGGTGCAGACCGGCGATCAGATCCAGCATCCAGCCCGCCCCGCCCAGGTACTCATCCAGCGACGGCCCCTCCGCCGCCAGCGAGGCGAAGACGAAGCCCTGGCGGGTGGCCACCCGTGGGGCGCGCAGCAGCCCCCACGTCTTCGGATCCGGCCGCTCTCCGTAGGCGTCGTGCAGGTGCGGTGTGCCCACCAGGTCACCGTCGTTGCTGTAGGTCCAGCCGTGATACGGGCACTTGAAGAACCGCGAATTCCCGCTGTCCGTCTGACACACCTGCGTGCCGCGATGTCGGCAGTAATTCGACAGCACATTGATGCCGCCCTTGCCGTCCCGCGTCACGATCACCGGATCGACACCGATCCGCCGCTGCACGAAATCACCGGCCTTGGGGATCTCACTCTCATGCGCAACGAACACCCAGCACTTACTGAAGATCTGCTCCAGCTCCGCCCGGAAGACCGCCTCGTCGTTGAAGATCTCAACGGGCAGCAGATCATCCTTCAGCGACGCCTCTACACGATCCAGCAGCCGATCAACACCGGTGTCTGAGAGGGGAATTGTCATAAACGGCTCCCTTGCCTCGATCGCTCTGCAGACGGCTGCAGCAACTACCGTGACCCTCGCGCTCAGTGCCCTGGAGACGGGCTGTGGGAGGGGCATGGGAGGGGACGGTAGAAGTGCACGAGCGCTGGAACTATCCAGTCCGGGAGAAACATGTCCGGATCGAGCTTCCGCCTGCGTGCCACCTGCCGCAGGCCGTTCGTTCTCGCCGTGCAACGGGGTACCGGGGGCGTCGAACGACCCGACGCAGCGGATCAAGCATCATGCGTTCCGCTCCCGTGGCGGTCCGCGGAGACGGCAGCCCACGAAGCGCCGACCTCCGAGGCGCGAGTCGCGTGGAATGCCCGCTCAGGCGGAATCACCGAGCCGGACCTGCGGATTTCGGCGCCTTGATCCCCTACGTCCCACCCAGCGGGACGCCATTTTGCAGAGCCGCTGTCTGGATGTGTCATACGGCGGTGGACAGCGAACACTGGCTGACAGCCTGGCACCTCGGCCCCGTGGGCGGCGCCGCCCTAGCCCAGCGGCTTGGGCAGCCACAGCCCGACAGTCTCGTCGCCCGCGCCTACCACCCCGAGTCGCACCCATCAGTCCTTGTGATCACTTCCGTCTACGGCGTGCCGCTGTCCTCGGCCACCCGGGGAGGGAAGGGCAACGGCGCGAAGGACGTCGGCGAAGGTGTTGCACACCTCTTCGACGGGCGGGGAACGGCAGGTCGGGGACCTGCTACGTAGCGGCCGGAGCAGGAGGTGGATGAGCAGGGGGCTCGTCTTCTGCTGGATGAGCAGCAGCGGTGGCAGGTCCCGGATGCGGCCTGCCGCGATTTCAGCGGTGAGCCACTTTCCGACGCCCGCGAACAGGCGGGGAAAAACGTACTGGATGAGAGGCTGGAGGGACTCGTCCTGCGGGCGCGCCAGGAGTTCGGCGGCGGTGCGACTCCGGCTGATCCACGACCGCGGCCTCAGCTGTGAGGGTCTCCGACACCAGCAGCGCCTCCCCACCCCCCACCTGCGGCGTGGCCGCGTCTTCGACGAGGGCGGACGCGGGCTGCTGCTCGTCACCCAGTGCGCCCAGTGCGCCCAGAGGTGGGGTACACGCTACGCCCACACAGGCACGACCATCCGGGCCGAACAAGCGCTCGCTGAGAGCCCACACCGCGCCTGACCGCGCCCTCCCATCGCAGCGCCAAAGCTGGCCGCAAGGAGCGGCGTCGAGCACACCTTTTCGCAGATCTTCCCCCGGGCAACAGACTCCGTACCGGTGCCGCTCCCCCTCCGATGCCTTTCGCCGTGCCGAGGCCAAGCACGCCGCGGCAGCCGCGGCCCGCCCGGCCACCACGGGATACCGTCCCCCTACCGGGCGGCGGTCTTCGGCGGATCAGCCCGGTGCTGGACCTGGCGAGCAACGACTTCCTCTGCCTGGTCCGCCCGGTACAGGCCACGTTGCGCGGCCGTGTCACGGGCGATAGGACTTGATCAGCTCGCGGCGCATTATCTTGCCCGTCGACGTGCTCGGCAGTTCGTCGACGAAGCGGACCAGACGCGGCCGCTTGTAGGCGGCCAGCCTACGGCCCGAGAACGCGATGAGCTCCTCCTCCGTGGCGGACGCGCCGGGAACCAGGACGACATAGGCGCAGGCCAACTCGCCCTTCTGCTCGTCAGGCACCGGGCCCGCCGCCACCAGGGCGACGGCCGGGTGCTCGGCCAGCACCCGCTCGATCTCGGCCGGGTAAATGTTGTAGCCGCCGGTGATGATCATGTCCTTGCGGCGGTCGACGATGAACACGTAGCCGGCCACGTCCATCGTGGCGATGTCGCCGGTGTGCAGCCAGCCGTCGGGCTCGATCGTCTCCGCCGTGGCCTCGGCATTGTTGTGGTAGCCCAGCATGACGATCGGACCGCGCACCATCAGCTCGCCTGGCTCCCCCACGGGAGCCGTCTGCGACGGATCGGACAGATCCGCGATCCGGAGCTCCACGCCGGGCAGGGAAACCCCGATCGAGCCGGGCACCTTCGGCGCGTGCACCGCGTGCGTGCTGCCCAGGCCCGCGACCTCGGTCATCCCCCACAACTCGATCAACGGAGTGCCACTGTGCTCCTCCCATCGGCGGATCGTCGACAGCGGGATCGTCTGGCCGCCGACCGTGCAGCGCGTCAGCGACGACAGGTCCGCCTCGCCCAGCGACGGCTCGGCCAGCAGCATCGCGTACATGGCGGGCACACCCTCGAACATTGTCGCCCGGTGTTCACCGATGAGCCGCAGCGCGGCCGCCGGATCGAACCGCTCCATCAGCACGACCGTGCCGCCCGCCAGGAACGTGCCGTTGATGACCACGTTGCCGTACACGTGCGGCGCCGGCAGGGCGCTCACGACCACGTCACGCTCGCTACGGCCGTGCATCGTCGCCGTCAACGCACAGTTCAGCAACACCGCCCGGTGCGATTGCACCGCGCCCTTGGGGTGCCCGGTGGTCCCCGAGGTGTAGCCGATGGTGCACGCCGCATCCGGGTCGGTTTCGACCGCCGACGGCTCGCCCGAGTCGCCGAGCAGCTCGTCGAAGGCGCTCGCACCCTCCACCGCCTCACCGAAGGCGACGACCATGCGCAGCTCCGGCAGGCCTGCGCTCACCTCGACCACCTTCGCCGCCTGCTCGGCCGACGTGAACACCGCGCCCGCCCCGCAGTCCCGGAGCACGAACGCCAGCTCCTCCGCGGTCAGCATCACGTTCACCGGGTTCACCACCGCGCCCGCCCGCAGCGCACCGTGGTAGGCGACGATCCACTCCCATCGGTTCTGCGAGTACAACGACACCGGCTGGCCCGGCCGGACGCCGCGTGAGGCCAGCGCCACGGCGACCCGGTCGGCGGCCGCGTCGAGCTCCCCGTACGTCAACGACCGCGTCGCCGTCACCAGGGCGGTCTTGTCCGCCCATCGCGCCGCCGACTGTCTGACGATGTCTCCTGGACCCTTCACATGAACTCCTTTGTCCCAGCTGCGGCCCAACGCCCACCACGCGCCCCCGCATCGCGGCACACCCGAACGGGTGGGGCGTGTGCCGGGCGGCCGTCCCGGCCGCGAACCGCGCGGCCGCCCGAAGACGCGGTGTCAGACGGCGTCGGGCGCCTTGTTGAGCGTGATCGTCTGCCAGTTGGTGTACTCCATCAGGCCGTGCAGCGAGTTCTCACAGCCGATACCGGACTGCTTGTGCCCGCCGAAGGCCTGCGCGGGCGAGTACTGGTGCACCGCGTTGAGCCACACCGTGCCCGCGTCGATCCGCCTCCCGATCCGTTCGACCCTGGGCAGATCACGGCCCCACACGCTGGCGCCCAGACCCCACTCGGTGTCGTTGGCCCGCGCGATCACGTCCTCCTCGTCACTCCAGCGGACAAGAGGAAGGATCGGGCCGAACGGCTCCTCCCGCACCAGGCGTGAGTCCTCGGGTGGGTTGTCCACGATGGTCACTGGCACGAACCAGCCCGGCTGCGACTCGTCGATCTCCCCGCCCAGAGCGAAGGTGTAGCCGTTGGCCTTGCAGTCGTCGAAGTACTCCTTGACCTTGTCGAACTGCGGCTTGTTCTGGATCGGGCCGAGGCCGGTGTCGGGGTCCGTCCCATCGCCGACCTTCACGGTGCGCGCGTAGGCCACCAACTCGTCGCGGACCGCGTCGTAGATGTCGTCGTGGATGTAAAGGCGTTTGGCGGCGTTGCAGAACTGCGCGTTGTTCTGGAACGCCGCCCAGAACAACTGCGGCGCGACCTTCTTCGGATCCACGTCGGGCAGCACGATTGCCGGGTCGTTGCCGCCGAGTTCCAGCGTGAGCCGCTTGAGGTTCCCCGCTGCCGAGCGCATGACCGCCTTGCCGGTCTCGGTGCTGCCGGTGAAGGCGATCTTGTCGATACCAGGGTGCGAGGTGATCCATTCGCCCAGCTCGTCGTCGCCGGACAGGACGCTGAACACGCCGGGCGGCAGCACCTCCTGGGCCAGCTCGCCGAGCTTGAGCGTGCACAGGGGCGTGAACGGCGAGGGTTTGACGACGATCGTGTTGCCGGACACCAGTGCGGGCGCGATCTTCCACACCGCCAGGAGGATCGGGAAGTTCCACGGAGTGATACCGCCGACCACACCGAGCGGCGTGTAACGCGTCACCACCCAGCGGGTGTCGGTGTCCTCGATGACCTCATCGGGCAGGGACTGCTTGGCAATCTCCCGCAACCAGATGACCGAGCCGAGGACTTCCCACTCGGCGCCTGCGCGGGGCTTGCCCTGTTCCCGGGTGAGCAGCTCCATGAACTCCTCGGCGTGCGCCTCGAGCCGGTCGGCCAGCGCGGTCACCGCAGCCTGCCGCTCTGCGAGTGGCGTGGCAGCCCAGGCCGGGAACGCCGCGCGCGCCGCCGCGACCGCCCGGTCCACGGTGGCCCGGTCGGTGACCGGGACCTGCGCGATCGTCTCGCCGGTGGCCGGGTTGATCGCACCGGCCGTCGCCGCTGTCGTCTCGGGCTTGCCGTCGACGGTCAGCACGTAGTCGCTGTCGAAACGCACCGAAACCTCCTACGCCGTTGTGGTGGGCTCTGAACCCCATGGTGGAGCGTCGCGACGGTGCGTAACTGTGCACTTTCGGAACAGTGGCGTCAGTCGAGGCCGAGGTCACGCAGCTTGCGGTAGAGGGTGGTGCGGCTGATGCCCAGCCGTTCCGCGGCGTGGGCCTTGTTACCGCCGCACCGGTCCAGCACGGAGGTGATCGCGTCGAACTCGGCCTGTTCCAGCACCGACAGCACCCGCCCGGTGCGCCGGAACCGCGCCGACAGGTCGGCGTCCGTGATCAGCCCGCCCGTCGCACGCTCGGCGAGGCCAGCCAGGGTCGCGGCCAGCTCGGCTAGGTTGCCCGGCCATGGCTGGCGGGCAAGCACCTCCAGTGCGGCGGGCGTGATGCGCGCCCGGCGGCCGAGGAGCGACCGGGCGAGGGCGGGAATCTCCGAACGCCGCATCCGCAGCGGGGTAGTCTCCCACCGGACTGTGCACCGGGCAGCGAGCCCGTGCTGCTCGCCGCACAACTCGGTGTCCGGGCCGCTGATCATCGCCACCCAGGCCGGTGAGCGGTCCACCGCGCGGGCGAGCGAGACGGCGGCGCGGTCGTCGAGCAGGTGCACCCCGTCGAGAACCACGAGGCCGGGCACGTCCAGCAGCTCGCCGACATCAGCGGCCGCGACCTCGGTGACCGGCCCGTCCCCGGCGAGAGCGCGGGCAGTCCAGCTCCGCCCGCTGCCGGGCTCGCCATGGATCAGCAGCCGGGCTCGCCGTCGTCGGTGCCGCGCCAGCGCCCCGGCCACCGGATCCGTGACGCGCGGCACGACTTTGCGCGGGTGATCCGCGTCGTGGACCTCGAACAGGATCGCCCGCTCGGTTCCCGGGAGCACGGTGTACCAGGCTTCGAGCACACGTCCGGCGCGCGTAGGCAGTGCACACCGGCCCTCCGCGCCGGACAGCCCGTAGCTCAGTTCACGGACCTCGGACGGGTCGACCAGATCTCCCGCCGCGCGGTTGGCCAGCGTGACTCCGTCCCCGACCACCAGCACCGGATTGGTCGTACGCGCCGTCCGCGCCCGGTACGCGGCGAGCATCCGCTGATCACGGCGCCTGGTGCCGTCCAGCAGCCGCTGCTCGATCTCCCGGGCGGCCTGAACCAGGAACGGCTGGAGGAGATCAGTCGCGTCCTCGGCATAGCCGGTCACGTCGAGCACCCCGGCCAGCCGCCCGGTGATCGGATACACGATCGGCATTCCGTAACAGCAGAACCGTTTGAGCGGCTCCAGGAAATGCTCCTCGCCGGTGACGGTGATGCCGCGCCGGATCTCGAAGGCGGTGGCCAGCGCATTCGTCCCGGTGACGTCCTCGGTGTAGCGGAAACCAGGCGCAGCGAGGACCTCGTCCAGGGCACCGGCGAGCCTCAGCTCACCGAAGCGGCGGTCGATGATGCACCCTTCACCATCGGCGAGCAGCACGCTGAACCGGGTGTCGCGCAGCTGCACAGCCAACTCGTCGAGGACGGGTGCGGCGGCTGCCATGATCCGACTGTCGCGCTCGACCTCGCGCATCGGCGGTTCCACCAGCGCGGAACCAGGCTCCAGCCCGCTGAGCGACGCGCGGCGCCAGCCCTCCGAGATTTCCGGGCGCAAAGGCAGATCCGGCATTGGGGCCCTCCACGTCGAGTCCCTCCACGGTGCGCGTTCCACCGCGGCGGCGATACACGCTAACGGGTGTGCGCCACGTCGGCAGGCGATGGGGGTCGCCGGCGTACCCGGAGGGCACGACCACTGCCATGACCAGTATCGCCGCGCTGACCAGGCAGGTCCATGAGGTGCACTCGCTCGGCTTCGGTAGGCAGCAGGCCTGGGCAACGCGTACGGGTCGTGCTGACTGCTGAAGCGCAAGGCCATGAAGTTACTGCTGATCGCGGGCCACCCTGCGGCGGTTCGACGACCGCGGGGCGCTTCACGGCATGGGGCTGAGGCGCCAGCCGGGCCCGCACGTCCGGGTCGTCGAATTCCGCGCGAATAGGCCAAGGTCCGCATCCTGCGGATAGTGGGACGGACCGTCCGCTCCTACTGTCACGGCACTTCATCCGCAGGGAGCGAGGAGCCGCCGTATGTCCGCACCACGTCCTTCCACCTCCTCGGGGGCACCGCCCGCCGGAACGCCCCAGGCGACCGTCCTGCTGGTCGGCGCCTGCGCCTCGGTACTGGGCACGCTCCTGATCGCCCCGGTGCTGCCGGACATCGAGGATGCCTTCTCCGGCACGTCCGGTATCGAAACTCTCGTGCCCCTGGCCATGACGGTGCCGGCACTGGGGGTCGCACTGCTGAGTCCGGTGGCCGGCAGGCTGATCGACAAGTTCGGCCGGACCCGGCTGCTTTACTGGTCGATGCTGGCCTACGGCATCCTCGGCGTCGCGCCCGTGTGGCTGGACTCGATCGCCGCCATCCTGGTCAGCCGGGCCCTGCTGGGGGTCGTCGAAGCCGCCGTCCTGACCTGCTGCATCACCCTGCTCGGCGACTACTTCGACGGCCCCGTCCGGGACCGTTACATGTCCTGGCACGCCACGATCAGCGCGTTCGCGGCGGTGGTGTTCCTGGCCATCGGCGGTGCACTCGGTTCGGCCGGCTGGCGCACACCTTTCTGGGTCTACGCGGCCACGCTGCCCCTGCTGGTCGTGATGTTCCGCCTGCTCCACGAGCCGCGTCCGGAGCTGCAGGCGAAGAGCGAGGCCCCCGCGGAGCGGATGCCGCCGATGCCCTGGCGGCAGCTGGCCCCCGTTCTGCTGCTCACTCTGTTCGGAGCGGCACTGGTCTTCTTCGCACTGCAGGTCCAGCTGAGCTTCGTCCTGGACGACATCGGAAGCGGCACCGGGGCCATCGGTGCCTCGGCCGCCATCGCCAACGTCGGCGTCATGCTCAGTTCCATGGTGTTCATACGGTACGCGCGGCGGGGCGCCGCAGGCACCCTGCTGGTGGCGGGGTTCGGCCTCGGCGCACTCGGCCTGTTCTTGATGAGCGTCGGCTCGAACTGGGCCGCTGTCACAGCCGGTGCCCTGGTCGCAGGGCTCGGCAGTGGACTGATCCTCCCTGCACTGCTCATCGGCGCCACCGCGCGACTCAGCTTCGCGCAACGAGGCAGGGGCACGGCCGCCTGGACGTCCGCCTTCTATCTCGGCCAGTTCGTCTCCCCCTTGCTCGTGGCCGCGTTCGAGGCCGCGAGCGGCGACCTGCCGTCCGCGCTCCGTATCTGTGCCGTCGGCGGACTGCTCGGCGCGTTCGGGGCCCTGGCTCTCGTACGACGCAGACCGCTGCCCGTGAACTCGACGGTGGCGCCGGACGAGGGCGGTACCCACCATGTTGTCGAGCCCCGATCGGACCCGGCGAGCGCCTGACCCCTCGGTCCCCCATGCCGCGCTCAGGACGTCCTGGGGACAGGATCGATGACGGACCAGTCACCCAGCCGCTCCGCGCCGAGGATGTGGTCCAGGACCGCTGCCGCCGCGCCCGCGACACCGAAGTGCCCCTGCGGATCGGAACGTTCGATCCGCAGGGCACGGGTGGTCAACGGGGTGCTCTCGGCGTAGACGGTGCGGCGGACGGCTGGGAGGACGACGTCCGCCGCCGTCATCACGTCTCCGGCGAGCAGGACCAGTTCGGGGTTGAGCACGTTCACCACCATCGCCACCGTCCGCCCGAGATGTTCGGCGGCCGCCTCAAGGGCTCGTACGCACGCGGCGTCGCCGCTCAGCGCCGCGCTCATCAGATCCCGCGCGGTCAGCCGGCCGCCGGACCGGTCCGCTGCCCGCCGCAGCGCCGGGGACCGGCCGTCCTGGGCGAGGGCGACGGCCGTACGGCCGAGGGCCCGGGCGTCGGCGACGGCAGCAAGGCAGGACTGCTTGCCGCACCGGCAGGTGATCGCGGCGGACGTACCGACGGGCACCGGGATGTGGGCGATGTCCCCCGAGCCGCCCAGGTGCCCCCGGTGCAACCGCCCACCGCTGAAGATGCCGGAGCCGATGCCGTCGCCGATCTTGACCAGGACGAAGTCGTCCACACCTCGGGCCGCGCCGAGGCGGTGTTCGCCGAGGGCCATCATGTTGGCCTCGTTGTCCACCCGGACGTCTACGCCGTAGCGCCGGCCCAGCCGTTCGCCCAGGGGGTAGTCGTCCCAGTCCGGCAGCCCCGCGGGTGAGACCGGGCGCGCCGTGTCGAACCGCACCGGGCCAGGAAACCCGACGCCGATACCGGCCAACGGCTGGGCCGCCACCCACTCCTCCGACAGCAGTCGGTCGATCTCCTCCTCGATCCTGCCCAGCGTCGCGTCGGGTCCTTCGGTGATGTCCCAGTACACGAAACGGTCCGTCAGAGGCCGGGCGTTGAGGTCGGCGAGGGCGACGCCGAAGCCGGTCGCCGACAGGTCGACCGCCGCGACGCACGCGGCACGCGCGTTGAGCTCCAGTCGGACGGGAGCACGCCCTCCGGTCGAGCGCGCGGTACCGGCCTCGACAACGAGTCCGAGCGACGTCAGCTCGGCCACCCGTTCAGCGATGTTGGAGCGGCTGAGCCCGGTCAGGTCGGCCAGCTCCCCGCGCGTAGACGCGGTCCCGGAACGGATGTAATCGAGAAGTCGTGCGGTCAGGCTCCGCGAGGCGGCGAGGGAACCTTCGGTCAACGCGGGCACGTTCGCACTTTACACCGTTGACTTCTGATGTTAATCGGCATAACTTCCCTGAAAGTAATAGCGCGGGAGACTCAATGTCGAGCATCCATATCGAACGCACGCTTGCGCGGTTCACACGGGTCCGGTCGACCGATCCCGATAATTTCCTGGCCGCCGTCAACGACGTGTACGGCTCGGCCGAGGTCGTGGCCGCCGGCAGACCACGCCACGGGCAGGTCTACGAGGTCCGGGGCATCAGCGGCAAAGGCTTCGCGATCGGCTACGTGTCCTCGGGGCTTGACGTCCGCATCGTTCCTGACCACGTCACCGGTCCCTATTACCTCAACTTCGCCACCAGCGGGGCGTTGACGTCGCAGGCCGGACGGGACGAAGCCGTCAACGACCAGGGCACCGCCATCGTCATGCCGGCCGGAGACCCGCAGTGGCTCCACCCGCACGCGGCAGGCACGGAGTGCATCGGCATCCGGATCGACCAGGAACTCGTCGAATCCGAACTCACCGCCCTGCTCGGCCGGGAGCCCGCCGATCCGGTGCGGTTCGCCTTCGGACTGGATCTCACCAGCGTCTCCGGACGAGGGGTGGCCGCTCTCGTCCGCATGCTGCTGACGGAAGCGGACCGGCCCCCGGGCGGCCTCTTCGACCAGCCCGCGGTGCGGCTGCACTATGTCCGCACCCTGGTCACGGCTCTGCTCACCACCCATCCCCACAGCTACACCGATTCTTTGCGTCGCCCCGCCGGCCGGGCGCAGCACCCCCGCGTGCTGCGGCACGCGCTGGAGTACATCGAGGCCCACCTCGCCGACCCCATGACCATCGGGGACATAGCCGCCGCGGCCGGGTGCAGTGCGCGCACCCTGCACGACTACTTTCAGGACGGCCTGCACACGAGCCCCATGGGCTATGTACGGGACCTGCGTCTGCGCCGCGCCCACCGGGAGCTGCGGAACACCGGCCAGCCGGTGACCGAGGTGGCGTACGCGGCGGGCTTCACCCACCTCGGGCGGTTCTCCGCCGCCTATCGCAAGCGGTTCGGTGTCCTGCCGTCGGAGACCGCGAGGGGAAGCTGACGCGAAGCGGCAGCGGGCTCGCTCGGCCCGCACCCGGTGGCGCAGCGTCTCCTGACTGATGCCGACGTCCTTCCCAACACCCTCCAAAGAGCGGGTCGGGCCGGACCCAACCCGCCTCCCCGGCCCCTACCGGAGCCGAACGCAGAGGTGACCACCAACCCGGCAGCAGGTCCTCGTCCCCTCCCCTCGGGCAATGCCGTGGAGGAAGACACGCGCGCGACTTCCAGCGCCCTGCTGGGCCCGGTACCCGGGTGGCTCGCAACCGAGCTGCAGCAGAGCGAGCGCGCCGAAGCAGCCGGCTCCCCGACTGCTCCGGTCGTCGAGTGCGCGAAGGAGCCCGTCGTCCGAGCGACTTGCCCTGCCCCACGGGGGAGGGGTCAACGTGGCATCACAGGGTGCGCCACCCGCCGTCGAGCCGGCCGCACGATTGCCGGTCAGCGTGACGCGAGTGGTCGCGCGCACCGTGTCAAACCCCGACCCCACCCAACCCGGTCAGTCAGTCAGTCAGCGTGGATCTCGTCGGCGATCCGGTGCAGTTGCCTGCGCAGCCAGACGTGTGCCGGATCGTCGTCATGGCGTCTTGTCCACACCATCGTTTCCGCGAGCGGCTGCAGCGGCACCGGCGGCTCCAGCAGGCGGAGCCCCGCCGCCTGTGCGATCCGACGGCCCAGGATTTCGGGGACAAGCGTGACGAGCCGGGTGCCTTGCAGCAGGAGGGGGGCCGCGGAAATGCCGGTAATGGCTTCCAAGTTCCGAGGGATGCCGAGGAGGTCCAACTGCGTCTCGGGTAGGGATGGTTGACAATCGAAGTGGGTAGCGATGTACGGCAGCGTGCTGAACTGCTCGACCGAGACCGTGTCGCCGATCTCCGGGTTGGCGGCGTCGACCGCGAGCACATAGCGGTCGGTGTAGAGGGGCTCCAGGCAGAAGTCGCCGGCGTCGGGTAAGACCGCCCTCGGCCCGATCAGCAGATCGGTCTGGCCGCGGACAAGGTGATCGACGGCGTCGGTGCCCGCCGGCTGCACGCGCAGCCTGATCTGTGGCGCCTTGGTGGTCAAGTAGGCGAGGAGCGGGTGCAGGACGGCCACGGCGGTGTAGTCGCTCGCGGTAACGGCGAAGGTCCGTTCGTCGAGGGCCGGGTCGAAGACCTGCCGGCTCGACAGCATCGACTGGATCCGGTCCAGTGTCTCGCGTACGGGCCCGGCCAATGCCTCGGCGGCTGGGGTGGCGACCATCTTCCGGCCCTCGCGGATGAGGACCGGGTCGTTCAGCAGCTTGCGGAGCCTGATCAGCGTGGCACTCATCGCCGACTGGCCCACCGACAGGCGGGCCGCGGCCGCGGTCACGCTCCGTTCGGCCATGAGCGCGTCGAACGCCATGAGGAGGTTGAGATCCACACGGTTGAGGTCCACGGGTGATGACCGAGTATGCATGTGCCTCTGCCTCCTGGCTCGCTCCGCCCCACCCGGCCCGGCCGACGACACTCCTTCACCCGCGGGCTCGGGTATTGATGACAGCAATGGTTATACATCCAGAACGATTGTTTGTATTGAACTATCGCCTCTCCTAGCGTCGCTTTCGAAGAGGCTGGCCGAGGGACGTTCCGCTTCTCGACGCCGAGCCGCAGGACACGCAGAGAGGCGGGTCACCATGGACTCCAACTTCACGCACGTCATCCCCATCGGGGCGGCAACGACAGAGACAGCAATGGATGTCGCCGCCGACAAGCGGTCCGTCCGATGATTCTCCTGCTCGACGACGCCGCCGTACGCGCCGGCTTCGACTGGAACCAGGCCGTCTCGGCCCTGCGCGATGCCTACGCGGGAGCTGTCGACACGGCCCGCTACCCCGCCCGGGGCATGGCCCGCGGCGACCACGGCTGGTTGCGCACCCTCAGTGGCGCGCCCGCGGACGACGGCCTGATGGGTGCCAAACAGATCGCCGTGAACTTTCACGACGCCAAGGGTGCCTTTCTCATCTCCCTGTTCGACCAGCGCACCTCTCGGCTCGTGGCACTGCTCGACGGACACGCGGTCACGGGCTACCGGACCGCGGCCAGTTCGGCGCTGGCCGCGGACCTGCTGTCCCTCCCCGGGCCGCTGAACGTGGCGGTGATCGGCTCCGGGTTCGAGGCGAGGAACCACGTACGGGCCGTCGCCGCCGTCCGGGAGCTGAAGTCCGTACGGGTGTACAGCCCCCGCCAGGAAAGCCGTACCAGCTTCGCGGCCGACCTGGCCGACCTCCCCGCCGCGGTGTCCGCGGTCGACAGCGCGGAATCGGCCGTGGCCGAGGCGACGCTTGTCATCTGCGCGGCCCGGTCCCGTGACGAAAGCCCCACCCTGCTCGGGGAGTGGCTGCGGCCGGGGATGACCGTGGTGTCCATCGGGTCCACGCTCCCGGAGCAGCGCGAGGTGGACACCACCGTGATCGCGCGATCCGACGTGATCATCGGCGACGTGGTGGACGAGGTCCGCGACGACACCGGGGACCTGATCGCCGCCCGGGCCGCGGGCGTCGACGTGGTCGGGATCGGGTCACTGGCCGACCTCGTCGCGGGCCGCCATTCCGGCCGCACTGCCCCCGAGCAGATCGCCCTGTACAAGTCGGTCGGCTCCGCAGTCCAGGACCTGGCGGTCGCCGCCATGTGCGTCCGCAACGCCGAGCGGCTCGGACTCGGCACACAGGTGGCGGACTTCGTCGTCCCCATGGGGAAGTGAGGAACCGCCGTGAGCAATGCGACGATCGCCGGTCAAGGACTGCTGACCGACCCGGAGTTGCTGCGTGCAGGCGCATACGTCGACGGGTCCTGGATCGACAAGGGCGATGCCGGCCGGTTCGCCGTCCAGAATCCCTCGACCGGGGAGATCGTCGCCGAACTCCCCGCTCTGAGCGCGGCCCAGACCGCCGATGCCGTGACTGCGGCACACCTGGCGCTGCCCGGCTGGGGCGCCGCCTCCGCCACACAGCGTGCGCGCGTCCTGCGACGCTGGTTCGACCTCGTCACCGAGCACACCGAGGACCTGGCACGGCTGATCGTGCTGGAGGAGGGCAAACCCCTTGCCGAGGCGCGCGGTGAGATCGCCTACGCCGCCTCCTTCCTCGAGTGGTTCGCCGAGGAGGCCAAGCGGATCCGGGGTGACGTCTTCCCCGCCCCCGAGGCGTCCCGCCGGGTCCTGGTGCTCAAGGAGCCGGTCGGGGTGTGCGTGGCCATCACTCCGTGGAACTTCCCCGCGGCGATGATCACCCGCAAGGCCGCGCCGGCGCTGGCCGCGGGCTGCACGATGGTCGTCAAGCCCGCCGAGCAGACCCCGCTCACGGCGCTGGCGCTGGCCGTGCTGGCCGAGCGGGCGGGCGTTCCGGCCGGCGTGTTCAACGTGGTGATCGGCGCCCCGCGCGAGATCGGCCCCGAGCTGACCGGCAACCCTCTGGTGCGCAAGGTGAGTTTCACCGGCTCCACCGAGGTGGGCCGACTGCTCCTGACACAGTCCGCGGCGACGGTGAAGAAGACCTCCATGGAACTGGGCGGCAACGCCCCGGTCCTCGTCTTCGACGACGCCGACCTGGACGTGGCGGCGGCCGGTGTGCTCTTCGCCAAATACCGCAACACCGGCCAGGCCTGCATCAGCGCCAACCGGGTGTACGTGCAGGCCGGCATTTACGACCGATTCGCCGAGGAACTCGTGTGCAGAGCACGGGCGTTGTCCGTCGGCGACGGCTTCGAGGCCGGTGTGAAACAGGGACCGCTGATCGATGAAGCCGCGGTGGCGAAGGTGGAGGAGCACCTCGCCGACGCCATGGCCGACGGGGCCCGGGTCCTGTGCGGAGGGTCCCGTCATCAGCGCGGTGGGCTGTTCTTCCAGCCCACGGTGCTCGCGGACGCCGCGCCCGGCATGCTCATCGCCCGCGAGGAGACCTTCGGGCCCGTCCTTCCTCTCATCCGTTTCACCGACTAGGAGGAGGCGGTCCGGATGGCGAACGACACCGAATACGGCCTGGCCTCCTATCTGTTCACCCGGGACGCCGAACGGACCTGGCGGGTCGCCGCCGCCCTGGAAGCCGGGATGGTCGGCATCAACACCGGCCTGATCTCCACCGAGGTGGCCCCCTTCGGCGGGGTCAAGCAGTCCGGACTGGGACGCGAGGGCTCCGTCTACGGCATCGAGGAGTACCTGGAGCTGAAGTACCTGGCCTGGGAAGGCGCCGGCCCTCGCTGAACGAGCCGCTCTCCACCCGCACCGCACGACAACCAAAGAGACAACTCTCCACCCGCACCGCACGACACACCAAAGAGACAAGGGACACGAGCATGCCTGCATTCACGCGCGACGAAGCACGCGACTGGGCCCGCGAGAAACTGGTCGGGGCCGTCAACTGCACCATCCCGTCCTTCACGAATGACCTGCGCACCATCAACGAGAAGGCCATCCGCCACGACGTCCGGCTCGCCCGGACCCACGGATTCATCGGCACCCTCGGGGTCAGCGAGATCAGCATCACCCTCCCCGAATACCTGGACTTCCTGCGCATCGCCCGCGACGAGGCAGGCAGCGACTTCGTCGTCGTCCACCACGGCAGCTGGAGCAACCTGGAGCAGAACTTGGAGGCGGTACGCGGCGCGGAGGAGGCCGGCGCGGACATGGTGCTGTTGTCCTACCCGCCGAACTTCTACCCCGAGTCCGAGCAGGACATCTACGACTACACCAAGGCCGTCTGCGACGCGACGGACCTGGCGGTCATCCTGTTCCCGATGGTCCTGTGGGGCTTCAGCCCCCGCATCCACCCCTCCGACATCCCCGCACGGCTGATCCGCCGGCTGATCGACGACTGCCCCAACATCGCCGTCATCAAGGCCGAAGGCGGCTTCCCCAGCATTCAGAGCGTCATCGAATGCCACCGGCTGTTCGGCGACGAGGTGGTCATCTCCATGCCGATGGAAGGCGACCTCATCCCGCTGTCCCAGATCATGCCCATCCAGCTGTCCGCCACCAGCAACCACGAGTACTACGGGCCGCTGATTCCGCGGGTCATGCACCTGCTGCGGGACGGCAAGTACGACGAAGCCACCGAGATCTTCTGGAAGACGCACCCCGCCCGCAAGGCGCAGAGCGCCGTGGCGCCGGCGCTGCACGGCGGTGCCCTCATCAACCGGCAGGCATGGAAGTTCCAGGGCTGGCTGCAGGGCTACAACGGCGGCCCGCTCCGGGTGCCCGCCCAGCGCATCCACGACCCCCAGATGAACGCCCTGCGCAAGGGCCTCATCGATGCCGGGCTCGAGCCGCGCATGGACCCGTTCCGGGAGTTCTTCATCGGCCGGAACCCGTCCTGACAACCGAAGCGCCGAAAGAGGACCGAGGATTAGAGGAGGAAGCACCATGACCCAGCGACTGATCACCCATCTGCGCCACATCGACCTCGCCGTGCCCGACGCCGCCAAGCAGCTCGCCTTCTACACCGGCGTATGGGGCCTGACGACCCAGCACACCGACTCGGGCGTCACCTACCTGGCCGCCGAGGGCAGCCCCGAGCAGTACGTCGTCCGGATCCGCGAGTCGGACGACAAGCGCATCGACGTGATCGCCTTCGGCGCCCAGAGCCCCGCCGACGTCGACACCCTCGCCGCCCAACTCGCCAGTGCGGGCGTCCGGCTGGTCAGCGAGCCCGGCCCCCTGCAGACCCCCGGCGGCGGCTACGGCTTCCGGTTCTTCGACAACGAGGGCCGCACCGTCGAGACCAGCTCCGGCGTCGCCACCCGTCGGCACCGGGCGATCGAGGAGCGCGAGTCCATCCCGGTCCGCCTCTCACACGTCGTGATCAACTCCGCCGACCCCGAAGGCACCGTCGCCTTCTACGAACAGCACCTGGGCTTCGCACTGTCGGACACCCTGACACACCCCGCGATGGGCCCGATCATGTACTTCATGCGGGTCAACAGCTGGCACCACAGCCTGGCCATCGCCCGCAGCCCACACCCCGCGCTGAACCACGTCAGCTTCGAAATGCGCGGCATCGACGAGTACCTGCGCGGCACCGGACGCCTCCTGCGCGCCGGCGTCGAGAAGATCTGGGGACCCGGCCGCCACCTGGCCGGCGACAACTCCTTCAGCTACTTCCTCGACCCGTCCGGCAACGTCATGGAATACACCACGGCTCTCGAGGTCATCGACGAGGACGTCTGGCACCCCCGGCTGTGCGACGTCACCCAGCCCGACGTCATCGACCAATGGGGCACAGCGGACGCGATGAACGAGTTCATCACCGTCAAGATGTTCAACGACGCGGACAAGGGCCTCTTCGTGCCCCCGCCGGTCTGAACGAACAGGTCGAGGGCTCCGTCCATCCACCACCTCCCCCGGGGAACACCTCGTGAACGTGCTGCTGTGGATCGTTCAGTCTCTGCTCGCGGTCGTTTTCGTGGCGCTCGGCACCATGAAGTTCGTGCGCACCAGAGCCCAACTCGCCTCTGTATTCGCCTGGGTCGAGCAGTTCTCCGATGCGACCGTCAAGGCGATCGGGCTACTGGAGATCATGGTCGGCCTCGGCCTGATCATTCCCGCTGTTGTGAACATCGCCCCCGTTCTCGTCCCGCTGGCTGCTGTCGGTGGGGCCCTGCTGGCGATCGGAGGATCCGTCGTCCACCTGCGGCGCTCGGAGACGCTGCCGGCCGCCATCAACCTTGTTTACATCGCTCTGCTCGCGCTCATCGTGTGGGGCCGATTCGGCCCATACCAGTTCTGACCGACAACCGAGGAAGAGCGGCTGGCCGCCGGTATCCATTGAGCGTCGTGGCACCGAAGTCCGTCACGTCGAGGGGCATGCGCTCGAAACTCCAGAAGCTCACCGCGCGCGGCCTCCTGACCGAGCCCTCACCAGGCCCGTTCATCCTCGCGAGCCAGAAATCCTCATCACACTCGCTGGACACCCGTCACAATCCGAGGGAGACCCCGTATTGAAGTGGACCAATCGCATCTCGCTGGGCATAGGCGGCGCCATGGTCGCGGCAGCCCTGCTCAGCACGGCAGTTCTGCCGGGCGCTCAGCCAGCACAACCGTCCGCGGCCGCCGCGTCGCAGCCGGTCAACAGCGGAATCCCGGCGCAGGTGAACCCGGGGGCAGATCTCGCCGCCAAAACCGACACGTCGGGCGACTCGATCTACGTCACCAACTGGGTCAAGGGGGGCGGCCACAACTACGGGATCCTGGTGCACGTGGTGAAATTGCCCGGCGGCTCGTCGCAGTTGTTTGTCTCCGTGTCCGACGAGAAAACTGGCTGGTACAAGAAGTACGAGGCCACCAGCGACAAGCTCACCTGGAGCAGCGAGAAGCTTGACATCAGGGCACCGGGCATGACCTGGACCGGCGACGAGCAGCACATGTCCATAAACGTCACAACGCCGTGGGGCGCGGTCGGCCTGCAGCTCACGAACAATGGACCGGCCCTCAACTACGGCAGTAACGGCGTCATCCAGCTATTCGGTGTCACGAACTACGAG
The DNA here is from genome assembly GCF_036237295.1 of Streptomyces sp. NBC_01352. NCBI lineage: Bacteria > Bacillati > Actinomycetota > Actinomycetes > Kitasatosporales > Streptomycetaceae > Streptomyces > Streptomyces sp. NBC_01352. The sequence continues at coordinate 9,722,257 of NZ_CP108354.1, read as the reverse complement.
TACGCGCTCCCGAACCTGACAGCCACCGGCACTCTCACAGTCGACGGCAAGACGACCAAGACCGCCGGCAAAGCGTGGCTGGACCGACAGTGGGGCCCAGTCTCGTTCACCCCAACCGCGCATGAGACCTGGATGAACCTCAACCTTTCCAACGGCGACAAGGTCGCGGTCTGGAACGACCTGAACAGCACGGCCGAGAACTCCTGGGCCACTGTGCAGCACCCGGACGGCTCCTACGAGGTGGTCGAGGTGACGCCCCTCGCCGGCAAGGCGTCCAACTTCTGGACGAGCACCGAGTCCGGCAACACCTACCCCACCCGCTGGGTCGTCGACATCCCCTCGTCCGACGCCCGGCTCGTGGTGAAACAAACCGGCGCCGAAAACCAGGAGGTTACCGCCAAAAGGGCGAACGGGCGGGTGGAAGCCACCGGAACTGTCGCCGGGGTCTATGAGGGCCAGAAGGTCACTGGATACACCTTCATCGAGCAAGCCGGTGACTTCACGTCCTGACTTGACCCTTGACGTCCGGCGTCGAATGGTGCGTCGAACTTGATCGCTCAGTCCGGTAACTGCCGTACGCGGAAGCGGCCTTCGTCTGAACATGTGCTCCGACCAACGAACACACACGTTCAGCGCGAAGGCCGTGAGCATGTGTCTGCCGCCTCGCGATGCCCGGCAGGAGGCGTTGGCGGAACTGCCGTGCTTCCGGGGCGAGTTCTACTCCTGTCTCGCCGCCCGTTCGGACGCGCTGTTCGAGCTGGCCGATGCCGTGTTGTGCGGTGACGGTCCGGTGAGGTCGCCGGCCGAGCTGTCGCTGGTCGGCGAACACCGCCGCGGTCATGGCGCGCTCTACGCCGCTATCGCCCGTGGTCGAGTCGATACCGGCCGGCTGCGGCGGGCCCTGGCCGCGGTGCCACTGCCGCGGGCTGCCCACGGCCGGCTTGTCCTGGCCATCGACATCACGTGCTGGCTGCGGCCCCGGCGCCCACACGTCACCGCAGCGGATCCTGTGCCATACCTGCGGCCGGGGCAGGGACCAGCACATCCCGGTCCTCATGCCGGCCCTGCTCGATCATCTGTGCCTCGAGTCGGGCCGCAGCTCATGGACCGCGCCCCTGGACGCACTCCGCCTGGCACGGGGGCCGACTCCGCCACCGTCACCGCCCGGCAGCTGCGCGATCTGCTGGAGCGATTGATCGCGGCAGGGCGGTGGCAGGCCGGCGACCCGGACATCCTCGTCGCTGCGGATGTCGGATACGACGCTCCTCGCCTGGCATTCCTCCTGGGCGACCTGCCCGCGCAGGTCCTGGCCACGTGCTCGACGACGGCTGGTGGCGGTGCTGCCGTTCGGCCTGGAGGGTTTACCACCGGCGTACCGCAGGGATCACAACGCGTCACCCCCGTCAACAATCCGAGGAGATCACCTAGAGGGCGTCTGAAAAGCCTGTCGGCGGGCTGGTCTTGCGAGGCGGCGCACGAGGAGCATGGCCATGGTGAGGTAGATGGCGCTCTCCGAGCAGACGCGCAGGTACTCGTAGTCCTTTGACAGGCGGCGGCACCGTCCCAGCCAGGCAAAGATCCGCTCTACCACCCAACGTCGCGGGACCACGGCGAAGAGAGGCACTGCTGTAGGCGGTTCTCCCACCCGGGCCCAGGTCGAGCGGAATCCTCCGTCGCGGCGCTGCACGACCTCCACGGTGATGCCGGTGGCTGCCCGGGCCCAGGCATGGAAGTCGGCACCGCGGTAACCCTGGTCCGCCCATATATGCCGCAGCCGCGGGAAGGCATCGGCAGCCCGGGAGAACAGCACCACGGCGCCGTCGCGGTCGCCGACGCTGGCTGGGCTCACACAGGCCACCAGGACGGTGCCGCGGGTGTCGACGAGCAGGTGCCGCTTGATGCCGCTGACCTTCTTGCCGCCGTCGTAGCCGTGCAGGCCACCACGCTCACTGGCCCGCACGCTCTGGCTGTCCACGATGGCCGCACTGGGAGTGGGAGCCCGGCCCAGCTGCACCCGCTCGCGTTCCCGCAGCGCCGTCAACATCCGCTCCCACACGCCCTCTTGCTGCCACCGCCGCCAGTAGTGATAGACCGTCTGCCACGGCGGCAGGTCATGCGGCAAAAGTCTCCAGGCGCAGCCAGCCCGCAGCCAGTACACCAGCGAGTTGAGGATCTCCCGCCGTGTGTGTTTCGCCGGCCGTCCACCCGGCCTGACCCCCGGAACCAGCGGACAGAGGATCTCCCACTCCGCATCGGACAGATCCGTCGAGTAACGGGTACGCAGCCCGCACACCCCCAGCCCTCGAGAATGCGCACCGCCCCGCGACCAGGCAACTTGCCCGCTGACAGGCTTTTCAGACGCCCTCTAGCTGCGTGGACTGATGCTGGACGGCCGCCGCAAGTCCCTTCAGGCCATGGCCTCGCGATTACCGGACGGCAACGAGCAGAACCTGCAGCAGTTCGTACACCAGTCGACGTGGGATCCGGTGCCGATGCAGCGTCGGATCGTCGAACGCGTGCTGCCGTTGATCGAGCCTGCGGCGTGGGTGAGACGATGTGTCGGTGCCCAAGGACGGCCGGATGTCGGCCGGGGTGGCTCCGCAGCACTGCGGAGCCCTGGGAAAACGGGCCAACTGCCAGGTCGTGGTCAGCGTCCACAACGCGACCGACACCGCGTCCTGCCCGCTGCAATGGCAGCATTTCCTGCCCCGGGAGTGGGCCTCGGACACCGACCGCCCGGCCCTCGCCCGCATCCCGGCGGACATCGCACAACGTGAGACGTGGCGCCTGGCCCTGGACATGCTCGACGTACTCGCCGACTGGGACATGACACCTCCGGTCGTAGTGACCGACGCCGCCTACAGCACCAACGCACAGCTGCGAACCGCACTGTCCGAGCGCGGAATTGCCTACATCCTGGCCGTCCGCTCGGATGTAAGCGCCCACCCCTACGAGACGAAGCCCGTCCGGCCCGCAACGGGGCCATCGGCTGCTGCCCCGGCCCCGTTACCGTCAGACCGCACCGTCGGTGGCAGCCCTGGCCGCAGGCCCCAGTCAGGAGGCATTCACCCCACTCACCTGGCGGCACGGCTCAAGACGGGAGTTATGCTGCCGCTTCGCGGCCGGACGTGTGCGCCCGGTCGGCAAAGCAGTCGAGCGCCCCATCAAAGCCGCCGCATCGGCCGAACAGGGCTGGTGGGACGGGGTCCTGCCCAACTGCTGGCTGCCGGCCGAATGGCCCGCCGACGCCGAGAGACCGACCGATTACTGGCTGTCCAACCTGCTGGCGGACACCCCGACCGCCGCCCTGGTCCGTCAGACCAAGGTCCGATGGCGCATCGAACACGACTACCGCGAGCTCAAGCACGGCCTGGGACTTGACCACTTCGAAGGCCCATCCTGGCCTGGCTGGCACCACCACGTCACCCACGTGACCGCCGCCCACGCCCTCCTCACCGAACAGCGCCTGGCCCCAAATGTGCCCGGACCTGTCTCACCCTCTACCAAGCCCTCGACGCCCTTCAGGGCGTCCTGAGGTGCTGGACATGCGGATCCAGGAACTCCTGCGCTGCCGGGTGAGTGAGAAGCCCGCCGATGAGAGGACTCGTCCCTGGTGGTCATTGACACCCCTGTCCGTACGCGCGGCCGCGGGTGTCCCGGAGACCAGGACAGGACTGGACGCGAGGCGGCGACCCGACTGGCCGCCGTCTCCCCCGCTGTGGCAACCGTTCACCCGTGCAGGACCCGCTTCATGATCTTTCCCATGTCGTTGCGGGGCATGGCCGCGATGACCCGTACGACGCGGGGGCGCTTGTGCGGGGCGAGCCGCTCAGCAACGTGAGCGGCCAACTCCTCAGTTGAGGGCGGCGCCTGGGCGTCGGTCGGCACGATCCAGGCGACGACGCGCTGGCCGAGGTCCACGTCCAGCTCACCGGTCACCGCGGCTTCCCGTACGGCCGGATGTTCCAGGAGCGCGTTCTCGATCTCCCCCGCGCCGATCTTGTAACCGCCGCTCTTGATCAGGTCTGTAGCCCGGCGGCCGACGATCCGGATCGATCCGTCGTTGTCGTGGACCGCCATGTCTCCGGTGCGGAACCAGCCCTCGGCGGTGAATGCCTCCGCGGTGGCGTCCGGTCGGTTGAGGTACTCCGTGAAGAGGTTGGGACCGCGGACCTGGATCTCGCCGACATGGTCCGGGCCGTCGCCGACGAGTGCGGTGCCGGCGTCGTCGACCAGACGCACCTCCACACCCGGCAGATGATGTCCGACGGTTCCGGGTGCCGACGGGGCGTCCGGGTGCACGCTGGTGCTCATCAACGTCTCGGTCATGCCATACCGCTCGATGACGCGACGGCCTGTGACGGCGGTGATGCGCTCGTGGTCGTGCAGAGGGAGGGCCGCGGATCCGGAGACGAGAAGGCGCGCCCCGGTGAGGGCCTTCGCCAGCTGCGGATCGGCCGGGAGCACCTCCGCGATGCGGTGGTACATGGTCGGTACGCCGAACAGCATGGTGGCGCCGGAGGACAGTTCGTCGGCCACACCCTCAGTGGTGAAACGTCCCAGGTGGCGCACGGTGCCACCGCGCCGCAGAGGTCCGAGCACGCCCAGGACGAGACCGTGCACATGGAACAGCGGCAGGCCGTGGACCAGAACATCGTCGGCGGTCCACTGCCAGACCTCGGCCAGGCCGTCCAGCGTGGCGGCCACTGCGCGGCGCGGCAGGACGGCACCCTTGGGGGGCCCGGTCGTCCCGGAGGTGTACACGATCAGAGCCGCTGCCTCGTCATCCTCCGGCTCGGTGACGGCGGCTGCGGGAGCGCCCCCGAGCGCGATGTCGATACGACTCAAGTCCTTCAACACCCCAGGCAGTTCGACGGAGGGGGCGGCCAGGAGGTACGTGGGCGCGCTGTCGGCCAGAATGTGGCCGAGTTCCTTCTCTCCCGACTTGGGGTTGAGCGGGACGGCTGGCACTCCGGCCAGCAGCGCGGCCACCACCCCGACCACGGTCTGCGGCGAGGAGGTGGCCCAGACCGCGACCCGCCGTGCACCGGCGATCCGGCAGGACAAGTCGGTTGCCGCAGCGGCGAGTTCGCCGTACGTAAGACCACTGGAGCCGAATCGGACCGCCATGCGGTCGGGAAACCGGCACAGGGCCGGGAAGAGGCGGGCCATGGGACTCCTTCATGCCGTGCGGGACAGCCGCGGCGGGGCGTCGCCGGCGAAGGCCGCCGTGAGAACGCGGTCGAGGTCGTCACGGTCCACGGGACGGGGGTTGGCGTAGGGGACGGCAAGCGCCTGCTCGATCACGGTGACCAACCCTGCGCGGTCGGCACCGAGTTCACGCAGGGACGCTGGAACCCCCAGTCTCCGGTTCAACCGCCACACACAGGCCGCCGGATCGTCGTCGCCCAGGGCTTGGGCCATCAACTCGCGAGCCTCGGGCGCGGCGGCCAGATTGAAGGCAAGAGTATGAGGAAGCAACACGGCGTGCGTGGACGCATGGGGAAGATCCAGCGCGCCGCCCAGCACATGACACAGCTTGTGGTGCAAGGACATGGTCGTCAGGCCCAGACAGGTGCCGCCCAACCACGCGCCGTACAGAGCGCTCGACCGTGCACCCGGATCCCCGGCGCGTTCCATGATGCGGGGCAGCGCGGCGGCCATCGCCCGTACCCCGTCGCCTGCCATCAGGTCGGTCAGCGGTGAGCGGTCCGGAGCGTAGAGCGCCTCCGCCGCATGCGCGATCGCATTGACGCCACTGGTGACGGACACCCCGGCCGGCAGGGACATCGTCAGGTCGGGATCGTAGACGACGGCCCTGGGGCGTACCCGCTCCGAGCGGCCGGTGGTCTTCTCGCCGGCCTCCGTGATGCCCCACACCGCGGTCATCTCCGAACCGGAATAGGTGGTGGGTACGGCCACGTACGGCAGACCGGCTTCAAGGGCCAGGGCCTTGGCGAGGCCGACGGCCGAGCCGCCCCCGACGGCGACGCACGCCTCGGCCCCCAGGGACACGGCCGTCTTCCCAGCGGCCTCGACGGTGTGCCGGGGCACGTGCATACGAGCCTGGTCGAAGACGCCGACCGTCGCCTCGGGCAGCTCGGCGGCCAGCCGGCGGGCCAGTTCCCGGCCGCTGGCCGAACAGAGCAACAGTGCCGAGCCGAGCCCCGCCGCCCTCAGTTCGTCGCGCAGAGAGGCGAGGCGTCCCGAACCGAAGACCACCCGGGTCGGCAGTGCGGGCACCGCGAAGGGCCTCATCCGCGGCCCCCGCCCCGGGAGGGCTCCAACACCAGCTCCACGTGGGCGTGGACATAGGGGTTGGGCAGCCCGTGCTCGGCGGCCTTACCGGGGTCGTCCAGGCGGTGGAAGTCCGTGATCAGGCTGCTTTTGACGGCGAACACGGCGTCCGAGTCCAGGTAAGGGCTCTCAGCCACGAAGATATGGGTGGTGACGGGGATGTGGCCGTTCGCGGTGGCGATGAAGTGGATGTGGGCCGGCCGGTAGGGGTGCCGGTTGGTGGCCAGCAGCAGTCGACCCACGGGCCCGTCGGTGGGGATCGGGTAGTACGAGGGGACGACGGTGGTGAACGAGAAACTGCCCTCGCCGTCCGCAGTGAACAGACCCCGGCCGTTTCCCGGCGGCAGCACGTCGGGCCGCTGGACGTCGTAGTAGCCGTCCTCGTCAGCCTGCCAGACGTCGACACCCGCACCCGGCAGAGGCGTGCCGTCGACGGAGACGATCCGTCCGGTGACAAGACAGGGTTCGGTCTTGCCCACCTCGTCGATGCTGTCGCCGAGTTCCCGCTCGGGGGAGTCGGTCATGTGGAAGGGGCCGAGGACGGTGGCCTCCGTGGCCACGGATGACTTTCGGTGGTTGATGTTCTCCACCAGGGAGGAGATCCCGAGGACGTCGGACAGCAGCACGAACTCCTGGCGGGTGTCGTCGCACTTCTGCCCGGTGGCCGTGAGGAAGTCCACGGCCACCTCCCATTCCTCCAGCGTGGGTTCCATCTCGCGCACGGCCGCGTGCAGATGCCTGACCAGGATGGACAGGCACGCGCGCAGCCTCGGGTCGGGCGTGTCGCGGAAGCTGGCGACGGCCGCCTCGGTGACGGTGGTCTCGTCGAGATCGGCGGACGCGGACGGTGCGGTGCCGTGCATCGCAGGAATTCCCCTCTCGATGGGTGCGGTCGTCCCTCTGCCATGAAGAGGGCTCGGCGAGGTGGCACCGCGCGCGTTCAGGCAACACTCCATCAGCAGTTGACGTGGTTCGAGGACCGTAGAACCCCAGCGGAAAGGGCGACTATCCGGATCCTGTCAGGGCTGTCCGCTTCCCGCACCGGACCTCCGAGCGCCGCAGTGCCTACGTCCGCGCCAGTCAAAGAGGTGCCTCAGGTCTTCGACGTACGCGGCGCGCCTCCTACGCCGGTCCCCGCCCTGCCGAGAAACGCCGCACGACTCCACCGCCTGTGCGGCCTCCGAGGCGGTGCTTCTGCCGGGCCGGCGTCGACTCGATCAAAGGCCAGTTGGTCCACGATCGCCTTCGGTCTTCTACTGCCCATGAGCTCTTGCAGGAGGAGCATGTGATCGAACACCCAGTCGCGAGGCTGCAGCGGCTTGCGCGTGCGGTGACATAGCCGGTCTTGCGGTAGGCCGACTCAAGCTGCCGGGCGGTGTGTTCCCAACAGGCACTCGACGATCGATGGTCGCGCACCGGACGGAAACGACGTCACTGCGCGGCAGGGCCGAGATCAGTGAACGACTGACCCTCACCGCTGCCTGACGCCGCGCTCTCTCGAGCTGCGTCCAGCTCAGGGGCGACCCCTCGAACCTGAAGCGAGCAGCCCGTTGACCACGAGCGTCGCCAGTGATTCCGCCGTGGCCGTGAGCTGTTCCGGCGACGCGGCCTCGGACCGCCCCAGGCGTCGCGCCAGCGGCACCTCCACCATTCCTGAGATGGGAGGGATGATCGCGAAGAACAGCACGTCCATCGGGACGGCCGCCATGCGTCCGGAAGCCACGAGACGGTCGATGCAGGACCTCATAGGCTGCAGGACCGGGGCGATGTAGTTGTCGTACAGGTAGTCCAGCCGGTCGGTGTCCAGAGTGAACTCGTTGACGAAGATCCGTCCGATCAGTGGCGCGTCCGCCGCGGTCCGATAGAAGCCGGTGATGATCTGCCGAAGCCGCTCGGCGTCGTCCAGCGAGGGATCCACCTGCGGCATGCGCTCCAGTTGTGCCCCCAGCGCGTGGTCCACCACCGCACGCCAGAACGCCGCCTTGGACCCGTACCGGTCGTTGATAAAGTTGTGACTGACGCCCAGCCGGCGGGCCAGCTCGCGCGCGGAGGCATGGTCGTACCCCAGCTCCGCGAAGGCCTCGAGCCCTCGCAGCAGGATGCTCTCGGTCTCGGGCACCTCGGGGGTGCCCGCCCCGGGGCGCCCTGGCGGACGAACTGGCTCGGCTCGTGCTCCCACTACTGCCTCCACTGCTGCTCATTCGTTCCTGCGTGCCGTGCGGTGCGCAGATGTCTTCGTCGGTGAGTCGTCGCGCTCTGTACGGAAGAACCGCCCTCCCCCTCGTGGCGAGCCGGGCCGGCGACCGGCTTGGGAGCCCAGCTTACCTGACACCCGTCAGATTCACTCCAGAAGGCCGCGACCGTTTGCGACTGCGCCAACGAAGGCGCGAACGTGCGCTCCGCCCCGCACGCCCCCCGGCCCGTCGGGATCCGCTGCGCACCCGGCGCCGGACGGGCAGCGGCGCCGCCAAGCGCGATGGCACTACGACAGCTGCCCACGAATGGGAGACCACGGGGACACGGGTGCGAGAACCCAGCATCCTCGGAGTCGCATCGTGGGCAGCGACGGAGGAGGCGGTTGGGGTTGGGTGAGGCGGTTGGGTTCGGCGATTCAGCCGATCTTGGTCATGGTCCATGGCGGATACCGACCAGGCGCCTCCGAGACCTTCGCGCAGGCAGGCCAGGGCATCGGCGACGTCGGGTGCGGTCAGGTCGGTCCACGACGACACCTGCGACCAGATCGCTTCGCGTGGCCAGGGCCAAGAACTCAGGAGTCTCCTCCGACACGGTGATCGTCTATACCAGCACGGCCGCGGTGACCCCGGCGGCGCGGGCCTCCGGTTCCAGGTCGTCGAGGGTGAAACTGCGGCGCAGCGGGGCGAGTTCGGGACCGATGATCCAGTCCTGGTCGCGAACGGACAGGTCCCACAGATGGCTCCCTCGCCTACGGCCCCACATGACGTACGAAACCGTTTCGTTTTCTGAGCTTTCCGGGTACTGTCTGAACGCGTGCAGGCACCGTACGCATGCGGTTCGGAGTGAAGAGGTGACGGCATGGCTGAAGCCGCAGCGTCGCGCCGTCGTCGGATCACCCCCGAGCGCACGGCCGAGCTATACGAGGCCGTCCTCGACCTGCTCCGCGAAGTCGGCTATGGCTCGCTGACCATGGACTCTGTTGCCGTGCGCACCCGGACCAGCAAGGCGACGCTCTACCGCCATTGGGGCGGCAAGCCTGAACTGGTCGTCGCGGCGGTGCGTCACAACTCGCCGGGCAGCAGCATCGGTGTCGACACCGGATCGCTGTGCGGCGACTTGCACGCCTTACTACTGCGCGACGACGAGCACACCATGGAACAAACTTCCTCGCTCATGCGCAGTCTCACTACGGCGATGCACCAGAACCCGGAGCTCAGGCGCGCGTTCGTGGAAGGGCTCCTCGAACCGAAGATGGGAGAGTTCCGCCGGGTACTGCAGCGCGCTGTCGACCGAGGCCAGGCGCGCGCGGACAACCCCGCACTGGACCACGTGGGTCCCATGCTGATCGGCGCGTTCATCACCCCCGGCCTGATCGACGGCCGACCGCCGACTCGGGCCTTCCTCCGTGCGTACCTCGACGCCGTGGTCCTTCCAGTCCTCCACGACAGTGCCCATTCCTCCAAGTCCCCAGCAATAGCTCAATCACCCGACACAACACAGCCGCCCGACCGGTCGCCCTGCCTTGAACAACTCACGACCGACCGCAAGTAGGTTGTGGCGTTCAAAAACGCCCCTCGCGGCACGCAAAGCAGGGTCCCAGCCACGGAGCTGAACGACTCCACCGAGGACTTCCTGGATCAGACGGAGGAGACCCCGCCACTCCGAGCTGATCGTCGAGGTCGGAAGTGAAGCATTCCGAACAACGCCCGAGCGGGGTAGATCATCAGCATCGCCGCCGCCGCACTCATCCTCGTCATCACCCTGGGCTCGCTGTTCGAGGCCGCACCACCACTGCTGCCCCACCCCCTCTGGGGCGTCAGCCCGGCAGGCAGCGCGGCTCTCAGCGACACACTCGAGTTCAGCCACGCCGAGGGCCTGCTCCGATCAGGCGATGACGAATGCATGAAACTCACCGGTCCGCCGCCCTGGTCACCGGCGGCGCCAGCGGTCTCGGCCACGCCACTGTCACCACGCTGCTGCACGCCGGCGCCCATGTGGTCATCGCCGACCTGCCGGCCTCACCAGGGGCCGCCGTCGCGAAGGAGTTCGTGGACATCGACCCCCGTGTCCGCTTCGTCCCCTGCGACGTTACCGTGCAGGCCGCGGTGGACGCGGCGAGCGAACCGGGCCCACTGCGCACCGCGGTCAGCTGCGCGGGCGTCGCGACGCCGGGCCGCATGCTCTCCGCACCGGACCACTGACCCTGGACGCCCTCGCACGGGTGGGCGGTGTCAACCTTGTCGGCATCTTCAACGTGTTCCGGCTCGCCGCCCAGCGCATCGCCGAGTCCGAGCCAGTGGAGTGCGAGCGCGGTGTCCTCGTCGCACCTCTTCGGTCGCCGCCTACGACGGCCAGATCGGCCAGGCCGCCTACGCCGCGACCAAGGGCGGGGTGGCCGCCCTCACCTCCCCGCCGCCCGAGAACTCGCCCAGCACCCATCCGCGTGGTCTCATCGCCCCCGGCCTGTTCGACACCCCGCATCGCGTAGCGGCACCGCCGCGCGGACGGTCAGAACCGTGACGGCAATCGCAGTCTCAGGCGGCCGCAGTGCCGTCCCGGAGTCGGCGAAGTGACCTACTGCCCCCGCATGTTGATCCGAATCCTCACGGCCTTTGCGTCTCCACGACTGTACGAATGGCCTGGCGGATTCACGCGTCCAACGTCCCGTCTTGTGCAAGGCCGGAGAAGTGTCACGCAGAGCGCGGGTGATCGCACAGAATGAGCTGAATACCCGTTTCGTGGAGTGTGTGTCGGCCACCAGCCTGGACATCCAACGGCCACCCACCTGGGCATCTCAATGACCGTTGGCACTCACCTATGCTCCGGCGCTGGTTGTACGCCCACGGGACCGACAACTACGCACGCAGGTGCTTGCCCAGGAACGCCGCGGTGCGCTCGCGGAGTCGGCTCTATCTCGATATGCGACGGGCACCTGGTCGCTCGGGAACGGCGCCAGTCCGTCCAGCCGCTCGGCGAGGAAGCGCCGCCGCCACTGGCGGACACCCCTCGTTTCAGTTCAGCAGAGCCTGCGGGGTGGCGCAGGCATGAACCTTCCCGTTCCCGGCATTTCAGGGAACCGAAAGCGGCCGCCGACGCGAGGGGGGAGCGTGCATCGGCGGCCGCGGCATGCGGGGCTCAGGCGCGTGGGTCAGAACCCGTCGTGCGTCAGAACGCGGGGACCGCGGAGGGCCGGGCCTTGTTGATGTTGCTCTTGAGGTTGCCGGTCAGCGGGAAGTTGGCCTTGCCCCACTTGGAGTTCCACAGGGCGTTGCGCGGTGCGTCGGCCATTCTCTCCATAGTGACCAGGGACGGGCGATCCCAGATCCCGCTCGGCCAGGCCTCAGGGGTCTCCCCCCACTTGGCGAACCGAAAGGCGTGGGTGCTCGCGCCGTCCTTGTGGTAGACGATCTTGACGCGGTTGCCGTCCATCGGCACCTCGTTGATCGGGTGCGTGCTGTAGCCGCCGTGCCGGGAGGCGGAGACGTAGCGGGGCCTCTCCTCGCCCCTCTTCTGGAACACGACGACGGACTCCCAGTCGTGGCGGTGCCCGAAGGCATCGGTGCCGGCCAGGGTCTGATCCTTCTCGAAGTAGAGCGCGTAGACGTACGCGCACCAGTCGTTCGTGCACATGGACTGTGAGTAGGTGTTGGCCTTGCCGAGGTGGTTGGTCCGGCAGCCGCCGGTGATCGACCCACTGTTGTTGAGGCCGCCGTTAAGCTTTCCGCTCGCGTCGACGGCCGCCGCGGGCAGGCAGCCGTTGCCGTCGTAGTCGAAGTTCGGCATGTACTTGGCCTGGAAGGTACTCGCGTTCCACGGCAGCGGGTTCAGGATGGCGGCGTGGGCGCTGCCTGTCAGGCCGACGGTCAGGGCGGTGACGCTGCCGGCGACGAGGGCGATCCTGCCGAGGCGGGACTTCGTTTTGCTCTTCACTGCCTGGGACATGGGGGTGTCCTCCGGTTGCTCGGTGCACGAGGGGCGCCGCGCCGAGAGCCGGCGCGGCGGGACCGAATCTGACAACCGAAGGGTTGTTAGGCACGCCCTTTCGTCAGGACAAACAACTTCGCGTCGAGCGGTGTGTTGTCCGGGGTCACGTTCACATGGGCATCGTCAACTTCACAGGTTGCGTTGGTTCACGGCGATCGTGGAGAAAACGTACGTTGAACGCCCCTGAACTTCGTTTTCATGTGGTTCGAAAGTAGGTGGGCCCCGTGGGGCGTCCCGAGCGGCTGCTGGATCCCGAGGCAGGACCCGTACAGCGCCTCGCCCACGAACTGCGCGAGCTGCGCAGGGCTGCGGGCAGTCCCTCGTACCGCGCCATGGTGAAGACGGCCGGCTTCTCCGTGACCACGCTGGCGCAGGCGGCTGGCGGGGAACGGTTGCCGTCGCTCGCCGTGCTCCAGGGATACGTCCGGGCCTGCGGGGCCGATCCCGGAGAGTGGGAGCCCCGGTGGAAGGAGGCTCAAGAGGAGGTCGCCGGGACGCCGGTCCGTGACCAGGGGGACGAGAGCCCGCCGTACCGGGGCCTGGCCCGCTTCGAGCCGGACGACCGCTCGATGTTCTTCGGCCGGGACCGGCTGGTGGAGGACTTGCACCGGCTGGTGTGCGAGCACCGGTTCGCGGTGGTGTTCGGCGCGTCCGGCAGCGGCAAGTCCTCGCTGCTGCGGGCTGGGCTGATCCCGCGCCTGCGAGAGGAGATCGCGAGCCAGGGGTGCCCTGCGGTGCTACGGGTGTTGACTCCAGGGGCGAGACCGGCTGAAACGTACGGGCATCTGCTCGCCCCGGCCGAGGGGGAACCGGACAGCTGGGTGGTCGTCGACCAGTTCGAAGAGGTCTTCACTCTCTGTCGGGACAAGGACGAGCGGACCCGCTTCCTCGATCTGCTGCTGGCGGCACGTGGTGCGGACTCACGGCTGCGCGTGCTGATCGCCGTCCGCGCCGACTTCTACGCCCGGTGCGCCGAACACCGCGAGCTGGCCGACGCACTGCGCGGTGCCGCCCTGCTGGTCGGCCCGATGACTGGGGACGAACTGCGGGCGGCGATCGTCCGACCGGCGCAGGCCGTCGGGCTCCTGGTGGAACGCGAGCTGACCGCGCGCATCGTGGACGAGGTCCTCGACCAGCCCGGCGGACTGCCGATGCTCTCGCACGCCCTACTGGAGACCTGGCGGCGCCGCAAGGGCCGAATTCTGACCCAGGCCGCGTACGAGGCCGCCGGCGGGGTGCGCGGTGCGATCGCGGCGAGCGCCGAAGAGGCATACGGGCAGTTGTCGCCGGCTCAGGCGCGCACTGCCCGGCAGTTGCTGATGCGGCTGGTCGAGCCGGGCCAGGGCACCCCCGACACCCGGCGCCCGCTGAGCCGGGGTGAACTGGAGGAGTGGGCGGACCCGTGGGTTCCGTTGGTAGTGGAGCAGCTGTCCGGTGCCCGGCTGCTCACCGCCGGGGAGGAGGCCCTCCATCTCGCCCACGAGGCCCTCATCACTTGCTGGCCCCGACTGCACGGCTGGATCGAGAAGGACCGCGAACGGCTGCGCCACCACCGGCGCCTGACCGAGGCCGCCCGGGTCTGGCAGGAGCACGACCACGATCCAGGCGCGCTGTACCGGGGCAGTCGGCTGGTGCGGGCGCGGGAGATGTTCCCGGACTACGCACTCGATCCGGCACTGACCGCGGCGGAACGGTCCTTCCTCGTCGCCGCCTTCGAGGCCCGCTCGGCGGAAGGGCGGGCGGCGAGCCGGTCCCGACGCCGGGCGCGGGCACTGGTGAGCGCTTTGTCGGCCGTCCTGGCCACGGCCCTGGCAGTCGGTTTCGAGGCGTTGCACCAGCACCAGGACAACCGGCAACAGCGCACGGAAAGTACCGCCCGCCGACTCGCCGCTGTCGCCGACGGCCTGCGCAGCACCGACCCCCGCGCCGCCCTCCTGCTCGGCGTCGCCGCCTGGCGCATCGCCCCGCTGCCGGAGACCCGCCGCGCCCTGCTCGGCTCTCTCGCCCAGCCAGAACCGGACGCATTCGCCGACCCCGCGCCCGGCGACCGTCCCCGACGCTTCCTCATCGACTCCGGCCGCGGGCTGCTCAGCGTCGTCGGCGGCACGTGGCGGACCTGGGACGTGGCCACGCATCGCCGTACGGGATCGGGACAGCTGCCGGAGGGCGAGGCCCTCGCGTCCGGCCCGGACGGCCGAGTGCTCGCCCTCGCCGCGAACGGCGACGACGACGACGACGGCGTGCGGCTCTGGGACACGTCTGCCGGACAGTGGGTCGGGGGGCGACCTGGGACCGAGGCCGGGGCTGAGGTGTACGACATCGGCATGGGTGCGAGCGGGCGTAGCTATGTGCGAGGCGGCGGCACGGACGAGAACGGGGTGCAGGTGCGGTCGGTTGCGGACGACCGGCTGCTGTTCCGGACACCGGAGGCGGACCGGGCGAACGTGGTGCCGAGCGCGGACGACGGGCTTGTGGCGGTCTGCCCGCACGGTAAGGCCCCGCAGATATGGGACACGGCCGGGCACCGCATGCTGCCCGGCGCGTGGGAGAGGGCCGACGGCCTCTGCGAGGAAGAGCACACGAAAGTGGTGTTCGGTGGGTCCGCAGGCTCGTTCGGGGTCGTCTCACCGACCGCGGTGCACGTCTGGGACGTCCGTTCGGGACGCCGACTCGCCGTGGTCGACGACCCCGGAGTGGAGTACGCCTCCTTCAGCAAGGACGGCACCTTCCTGGCGACCGCGGGCCCCGACGAGATCCGGGTCTGGCGGCTGTCCGACCCGACCAGCCCTGTACTGCGCCACCCCTTGAACAACCAGCACCTCTACGGCGGCCTCGCCTGGGACCCCGGCCCGCCCGTCCTGCGGTACCTCGAAGGCGGCACCGTCCACACCCTCGACCTCACCACGACGGTCACCGCGGCATGGCGGGACACCCCCCTGGACGGCGTCCTGCTCAGCCCCGACGGCAGTACCTTCGCCACCGCCGAACGACAGGCGGGCGGCGCGCGCTATGCCTTCGAACTGCGCGCCACCGACGACGGTCACCTCATCCGCTCCCTCCCCTCCCCGCCACCGCCCGTCTCCCGGGACCCCGCCCTGCCGGTCGTACCGCAGGACACCCTGCCCCTGATGGCGTTCAGCCCCGACAGTGAGGCATTCGTCTACGGCATCTCGGCGCCGGGCCGGGAGGCGGCGCCCCAGCGGATCACGGTCTGGGACCTGAATCGTGGACGTGCGCGCGCCGCACCGGACCTTGCGACGACGGAGTCCGGCGCGGCGGTCGTCTCCCTAGCCCTCGCCCCCGGCGGCCATACCCTCCTCACCACCCGCACACCGGCTGTCGGCGAGCTGAGCAATGAGGTGTGGGACACCGATAGCCAGCGCAGGAAGCGCACGTTCCGCGACTCCGAACTGGCCAGCGTCCACACGGAGGCCCGGGCCGACGGCCGGCTGGTCGTCGGCGACAACCGCATCGTCCGCGTCCCCTCCGGGAAGCTCACCGAACGGGACCTCGTCCAGGGCGAACAGATCAGTGCCCTCGCGTTCAGCCCCGACGGCCGGACCCTGGCAGCGGCCGACCCGACCGGCCGCGTGGCCCTGTGGGACGGGGATGTGCGCCACCGCGCGGGCGTCCTGCGGAACGTCTTCCCGGCGCCGCTGGGCAAAACGCCGGAGGCTGTCGGCGCCCTGGCCTTCAGCCCCGACGGCCACACCCTGGCGGTCGGCGGCGACGCGGGCACCATCCAGCTCTGGGACACAGAAACCCAGCAACCTCTCGGCGGCCCGTTGCCCACCCCCGGCGAGGGCATCGAGACCTTGGCCTTCTCCGCCGACAACGCCACGCTGTACGCCGGAGGCGTGCACACACCCCTCCAGCGGTACACCGTGGGCGCCGCCCAGGCGGTCACCCAGGTCTGCGCGCGGGCGAAGGGGACGAACCTGACGCGGGCGCAGTGGCGGGCTTATGTCCCAGGGGCGGAGTATCGGAGAGTGTGCGGCTGACACGCGCAACAGGGCCAGCGGCTTTCTACCGCCTGCCACGCCCTACGGGCTCGAAGGGAAGCAGCTCACGGTCACGGCACTACAGCTGTCGCCGGCTCCGGTAAGAGCGGGCTGGGTGTCGTGCCTGCAAACGCAAGCGCGCTGACGGTGATCGCTCGCGATCACCGAACATGCACAGGCAACCAATCCCTTCACCTCAGATCTGATCCTCGTGTTCCCAGGTCTCAGCTCCATGCAGAACCAGGCGACGGTTGCTGTCCGATCAGCCCCAGATGGCCGAGTTCAACGCAGCGTAGTCAGCACCAAGTCAGCACGGGAGAGGTGAAGACGGGTGACGACGTGCGTCTTTAGTCAGCACCGAACCAGCACGGGAGTCGGCACGCCGTCGTCAAATCATCCCGAATGGCGCAACTCAGACACTGCCCGATCGGCCGCCGATCAGGCCCTCGAAACGGCCCATGAACCACCGGCATGGGGGTGACACGCACACACCGGCCGCGAACTATGTAGTCCCACCACATGTGCCCGTGACCTGCGCGTTCCTACGGTGTTCGGACACCCACCCGTCCCCACCGCACACGAGGAAGTGGCGCACATGGCCTCCGGAACCACCGCTCCCCCACCCCCCGCCAGCCTCAAGCGCATCGTCGCCGCCAGCCTCATCGGCACCACCATCGAGTGGTACGACTTCTTCCTCTACGGTTCCGCCGCCGCCCTTGTCTTCAACAAGCTGTTCTTTCCCGGCTCCGATCCCCTCGTGGGCACGCTCCTCTCCTTCCTGACCTACGCCGTCGGATTCGCCGCACGTCCGCTGGGCGCGCTCGTGTTCGGGCACTACGGCGACCGGCTCGGGCGCAAGAAGCTGCTGGTGCTGAGCCTGTTGCTGATGGGCGGGGCGACCTTCGCGATCGGCCTGCTGCCCACCCACGCGACGATCGGAACGGCCGCTCCGGTGCTGCTGACCGTGCTGCGTCTGGTGCAGGGCTTCGCGCTGGGCGGCGAGTGGGGCGGGGCGGTGCTGCTGGTGTCCGAGCACGGGGACGCGCGCCGACGCGGCTTCTGGGCGTCGTGGCCACAGACCGGGGCGCCCGCGGGGCAGCTCCTCGCGACCGGGGTGCTGTCCCTGCTGACCGCCGTACTGTCGGACGCCGCGTTCGGCAGCTGGGGCTGGCGGATTCCGTTCCTGCTCTCCGGTGTGCTGGTCATCGTCGGTTTGTGGATTCGTCTGTCTGTCGATGAATCGCCGGTCTTCAAGCAGGCGTTGGCACAGGCCGAGGCCCGCAAGGCGGCACGCCCCGGTGACGTCGAGAAGCTGCCGCTCGTCGCCGTGCTGCGCCACCACTGGCGGGACGTCCTGGTGGCGATGGGCGCGCGCATGGCGGAGAACATCAGCTACTACGTGATCACCGCGTTCATCCTCGTCTACGCCACCACCTCGGCCGGCGTCTCCAAGCAGACCGCGCTCAACTCGGTACTCATCGCCTCGGCCGTGCACTTCGCCGTCATCCCGGGCTGGGGCGCGCTGTCGGACCGGATCGGCCGCCGTCCCGTGTATCTGCTGGGCGCGGTCGGCGTCGGGCTGTGGATGTTCCCGTTCTTCGCGCTCATCGACACCGGCGGCTTCGGCAACATGATCCTCGCGGTGACCGTGGGCCTGGTGCTGCACGGCGCGATGTACGCGCCCCAGGCCGCCTTCTTCTCCGAGATGTTCGCGACCCGGATGCGCTACTCCGGCGCCTCCATCGGCGCCCAGTTCGCCTCGGTCGCGGCAGGTGCCCCCGCACCGCTGATCGCCACGGCCCTGCTGTCCGACTACGGGAGTTCCACACCCATCGCGCTGTACGTCATCGGCGCGGCCGTCCTGACGGTCATCGCCGTGGGAGTGGCCAAGGAGACCCGCCACCGGGACCTGGCCGAGGTCGATCCCCCGGCCGACGCGGAGCCCGCATCGGCCCGGACCGCGGACGCCCGTACGGTCTGACCCCCTCCGGAACCGGCCCCCGTACGTCCGTGCGTACGGGGGTCAGTGGTGTGCGGGGGGGGGTGAGTGGTGTGCCGGGGGGTAAGTGGTGTGCGGGGGGGTCAGTGGTGTGCGGGTTCCGACAACAGGTGCAGCCGCAGGGCGAGTTGGATCTCCAGGGTACGCGCGGGGCTCTGCCAGTCGTCGCCGAGGAGACGGCCGACGCGTTCCAGGCGCTGGGCGACCGTGTTCACGTGGACGTGCAGCTCGTCCTTCGTGCGTGCCGGGCTCATCCCGCAGGCGAAGTACGCGTCGAGAGTGCGCACCAGGTCGGTGCCGCGCCGTTCGTCGTAGGCGACGACCTGGCCGATGGTGCGGTCGACGAAGCCGGCGATGTCCCGGTCGCCGGCGAGCAGCAGCCCCAGGAAGCCGAAGTCCTCCGCGGCGGCGCCGTCGCCGGAGCGGCCGAGCAGCCGCAGGGCGTCGAGGCAGCGCCGTCCCTCCGCGTAGGCGGCGGCCACGGCGTCCGGGTGGGCGGCGAGGTCCTCGACCGGGGCGGAGGCGCCGACCGTGACCGCCTCGTGCACGGCGGTGCCGAGGTGACGGGCGGTGCGGCGGGCCAGCTCCGTCGCGGTGTCCCCGGGTTCCAGGGGCAGCAGCAGAACGGTGCCGCCGTCGCGGGCGGCCGCCAGTCCGTGCCGGGTGGCGGCGAGGTGGGACGCCGCTGACCACAGGCGTCTGCGGGCGGCCGCTTCCTGGTCGGCGTCGGCCGCGGCGCCGACCAGGCGGGCGGCGAGTACGACGTGGCCGGCGTCGAGGTCGGCGTGCAGCCGGGACGCGCGCTCGCGCAGCAGGCGCGGGTCACGGTCGCGGGCGTCGAGCAGGTCGTCCAACAGCTCACCGCGCACGCGTTGTTCCGCTTCCGCGGCGGAGCGCCGGGCGAGCAGCAGCAGCGAGGTCACCATGGCGGCGCGCTCCAGGGTGCGCTGGTCGACGGGGTCGAGCCCCGGGTGTCCGCGCAGCACGAGCGCGCCGAGGAGTTCACCGCCGGCGGCGACGGCGGCGATCCAGTCGTCCGCGTGCCGCACCGCGTGTCCCTCGGCCCGTGACACCTCCAGGGCCTCGGCGGGTGCGGTGGCGGCCTCGGTGAACTCGACCGTGCCGTCGAGGACTTCGGAGACCGCGGCGGCCACGTCGTGGACCCCGCCGCCGCGCAGCACGAGTTCGGCGAGCCGGTCGTGGACGTCGGAGGCACGCTCGATGACGCCGCTTCGGTCCTGGATGATCTCGTTGGCCCGCTCCAGGTCGGCGAGGGCCGAGCGGGTCTCGGTGAGGAGGTTCGCGGTGTCGATGGCGGCCGCGGCCAGCGCGGCGAAGGAGCCGAGCAGCGCGATCTGCTCCCGTTCGAAGACCCGGGCTCGCCGGTCCGCCGCGAAGAGGACCCCGATGACGTGGTGCCCCAGCATCAGGGGCACGCCGAGGATGGCGACCAGGCCCTCGTCCCGTACGCCCGCGTCGATGGCGTGGGTGTGCTGGAAACGGTCGTCCTCGAAGTAGTCGTCGGTGACGTACGGCCGGGCCGTCTGCGCGACCAGGCCGCCGAGGCCCTCCCCCATCCCGAGCCGCAACTGCTGGAAGCGGGCCGCGACCGAGCCCTCGGTGACCCGCATGTAGGTGTCGCCCCGCACCGGGTCGTTCAGGCTGAGGTAGGCGACGTCGGTGCCGAGCAGCGACCGGGCGCGTTGCACGATCGCCTGCAGCACCGCGTCCAGGTCGCGCAGCCCGGCCAGGTCGTGGGCGGTCGCGAAGAGCGCGGACAGCTCGGCCTCTCGCCGACGCCGCCCCTCCAGCTCCGAGCGCACCCTCAGCGCGAGCAGCTTGGCCTGCTCCAGCGCGCGGATCCACTCGGCCGGCCGCCCCTCGGCACGGGCGTGCAGCACCGGCTGCTCATAGCTGTCGGCGGACGCGCCGCGGGCGAGCAGCTCGAGGAACGGCGCCTCGGCGTCGGATGCGGACGCTGCCGCGGCGGCGCCGGAACGCTCGGCGGACTGCACGTGATCGCGGGACATGCTCACAGGATTCACCATCACCCGACCGGCCCGTCAGCCCTGTGGAAAACTTCGCGGGCGGCCGACGCCACCCCCGTCAGTGCGCGGTCCAGCCGCCGTCGAGGACGAGCGAGGTGCCGGTCACGAAGGACGCCTGCGGGCCGCACAGGTAGGCCACGGCCTCCGCGACCTCCTCGGGCTCGATCAGCCGTTTGACGGCACTGTCCTGCAGCAGCACCTCGGCGAGCACGCGTTCTGCGGGGATGCCGTGCGCTCGGGACTGGTCGGCGAGCTGCTGCTCGACCAGTGGGGTGCGCACATAGGCGGGGTTCACACAGTTGGAGGTGACGCCATGGGGTGCGCCTTCGAGGGCGGCCGTCTTGGACAGCCCCTCCAGGCCGTGTTTGGCGGCCACATAGGCCGACTTGTAGGCCGAGGCGCGCAGACCGTGGACGGAGGACACGTTGACGATACGGCCCCACCCCTGCCCGTACATGTGCGGCAGCGCGCCTCGGATCAGCCGGAACGGCGCCTCCAGCATCACGGTGAGCACCGTGTGGAAGACGTCGGGCGGGAACTCCTCGATGGGCCGCACGAGTTGCAGCCCGGCGTTGTTGACGAGAACGTCGGTCCCCGCGGCCGCGAGTTCGGCGGCGTCCAGGTCGGTGAGGTCGAGGACATGCGGTTCGAGGGTGCCCGCCAGGCCCCGGGCCTGCTCGGCGAGTGTCTCGAGACCTGCCGCGTCCCGGTCGACCGCCCGCACCTTGGCGCCGGCGGCCGCGAGCCGCAGCGCACAGGCGCGGCCGATACCGCCGGCGGCACCGGTGACGAGGGCGGTGCGGCCGCCGAGGTCGAGCAGGGAGGCGGGAGCGCCGTGGGGGCCCGGGTGGGCACTGCTAGCGGTCATGTCCCGACCGTAGGCAGCAACCGGGCCCCGCCCCATGTGGTCACCACCCACACTTCACTCGGAACTCGTGGGGTCGAACCATGTGGGTGCGTCCGACAGTGCCTGTTTGATCCGCTGGTGTGCGAAGTCGCTCAGCTCCGGCAGGGCGTCCACCGCGAACCACCCCACTTCCAGCGACTCGTCGTCGTTCACCCGAGCCTCACCGCCGAGGGCCCGGCAGCGGAACGAGATGTCCATGTACTGGCAGATGTCGCCGTTCTCGTACGTGACGGGCTTCAGCGACTGGACGACGATCACCCGCTCCACCTCGCAGCGCACCCCCGTCTCCTCCTCGACCTCGCGCACCGCGCAGGCGGCGGGCTGCTCCCCCGGCTCCGGGATGCCGCCGATCAGTGCCCATTTGCGGGTGTCGGTACGACGGTTGAGCAGCACTCTGCCCTCGTCGTCGAAGACGACGGCGCTGACGCCGGGCAGCCACAGCAACTCGTGGCCGATGGAAGCCCGGAGCGTACGGATGAAGTCAGGAGTAGCCATGGCCCCGACCCTAACGGGCGGGTTCCGTTACTCCGGCGTTCTTGACCGGGCGTCCGACGGGCGTACGGCTACACGCCACCGGCGCGTCGCCCGCGCACTCCGGCACCGATCGCCCAGCCGAGTCCGCCGGCCGCGATCAGGACCAGGGCGATCTCGGGCAGGATCCCCAGCTGCGTGGCGGGGGTCTGCGAGGACCGCAGCGGCACCTTCTGGACCAGCGAGTCGGCGACGAACATGCCGGTCTTCTGCGTGATCCTCCCGTCCGGCATGATGATCGCGCTGACACCGCTGGTCACCGGAACGGTGACGGTCCGGCTGTGTTCGACGGCACGGACCCGGGACATGGCGAGCTGCTGGTAGGTCATCTCGCTGCGGTCGAAGGTCGCGTTGTTGCTGGGCACGGAGATCATCTGCGCGCCGTCGGTGACCTCGGAGCGCACGGCCCAGTCGAAGGCGGCCTCGTAGCAGGTGACCAGGCCGACCTTGGCGCCGTCCATGTCGAAGACGCCCGGCTTGCTGCCCCGGCTGAAGTCCTGGCTGACCATGGAGGTCCAGTTGTCGTTGATCGCGCCGATGAGCGAGCGCAGCGGGAGGTACTCGCCGAAGGGCTGGATCTGCCGCTTGTCGTAGGTGTCGACGGGGCCCTTGACCGGGTCCCACAGGATCTGCTCGTTGTACAGCTTGCCGTCCCGCTCGACGACACCGCCGACGGAGATCGGCACACCGATCGCCTTGACCGCCTCGTCGATGACTGCGCGCGCGTCGGCGTTGGCGAACGGATCGATGTCGGAGGAGTTCTCCGGCCACAGGACGAAGTCGGGCTTGGCGACCTTGCCCGCCTTGACCTCGGCGGCCAGCCGTTCGGTCTCACGCGCGTGGTAGTCGAGCACGGCCCGCCGCTGGGCGTTGAACTCCAGTCCGGCGCGGGGCACGTTGCCCTGGATGACCGCGACGGTCACGGTGCCGTCCTCGGCCTTGTCGCTCACCAGCGGCCGGGCGGCCACCGCGCCCACCACGGGTACGGCCACGCTCAGCAGGGCGACGGCCGCCGCCGACCGCCGGACCACGCGCGTGCGCCGCCCTTCGACGGCCAGGCGTACGACCTCGTAGAGGCCGAAGCCGCACAGGACGACGGCGAAGCCGAGCACCGGGGTGCCGCCCACCGCGGCGAGCGGCAGGAACACGCCGTCCGCCTGGCCGAACGCGACCTTGCCCCAGGGGAAGCCGTTGAAGGGCACACGCGCGCGTGCCGCCTCGCCGGCGATCCAGATCGCGGCCGCCCAGACCGGCGCGCCCGGGAGTTTGGAGACCGCGGCGACGCCCGCACCGACCAGCGCGACGAAGATCGCCTCGATCACGACCAGCGCGATCCAGGGCCCAGGGCCGACCTCCACGCCGGTCCACACCAGAAGCGGCAGCAGGAAGCCCAGGCCGAAGAGGTAGCCGAGACCGAGGCCCGCCTTCCAGCCACGGCCGCGCAGCACCCAGCCGAAGACGGCGAAGGCGGGCAGGGCCAGCCACCACAGGGTGCGCGGCGGGAAACTGACGTAGAGCAGCACTCCGGAGAGCGCGGCTGCGGCGGCCGGGGCGAGACGACGCAGGAGCCGCGCCCCGCGTGCTGCGGGCGCGGTCGGGGGCTGCACCTGGTCCGACTCGTCCACGGAAGTTGCGGTGACGGTCACCTGGGGAGTGTACGGCGGGTGACCTCGGCACCGACAGCACGGTCCGTCCGGTCACAGAGGATGCATTCCCGCACATCGGACGCATCGTTCCTGTGCAACTCGGTCCAACTCGTCCACAAACCGCTCATCAGCCGTTACGGTGTGCCGGAGTCTTTGTCGTACGGGCCGGTAACGCCCGTGACGGCCAGGACCGTCACAGGTCGGGGGGCGACCGGGTTCGGGGGGCGGGGTGGGTTCCACGGGGATGACGGCTGTGGCCGGTCCGGATGAGGACGGCGACAGACGAAACGTTTCTGACGCGATGGGGGTCGTGGTGCTGGGGGCCTGCGCCGTCTGGTCGCTGGTCACGGCGGCCGCGCACGACGGCCGTCCCGAGGGCGTCCTGCTCGCGGTCCTGGCCGTGGCGGCCGGTTACGCCGCGGGGCGGATCTGCGGATCGCTCCTGCCGGTCGCGGCGCCCTGCGCCGGGGCACTGGCCGGGCTCGGCCTCACAGTGGGCCGGCCGCACCTCTCCGCCGGTCCGGAGATCGTGGCGCCGCTGGGCCAGGAGGGCGCCACCGCCGCTCTGCTGACCCTGGCCGCCGGCGCCGCGTGCTGCGCCGCCTGGTCCGCCACAGCGCCCGCCCTCCGGCTCGCCCTGCGGGCCCTGGCCGCCGGGACCGCGGTGACCGCGGCCGCTCTCGGTTCGGTCGCCGGGTTCCTCGCCTGCACCGCGGTGCTGCTGTGCTCGCTCGCCGCGGGCCGGATGCGCCGCCGCGGCCTCGGCCTCGCGGGACTGGCCCTGTCCGCGGCTCTTGTGACGGGGCTGACCTGGGCGGTCGCCGGGAACGCGATGCCGGACGGGCTCGAGGTGTCCCTGGAGGGACAGCTGACCCAGCACCGGCTCGGGCTGTGGCACGACGCACTGCACATGGCACGCCAGGAGGCGGGGCTGGGCGTCGGCCCGGGACGGTTCGGGGAGCTCAGCACGACGGCGACCCAGACACTGCTGTCCGACGGCAAGCCCCACTCGGCGCCGCTCCAGCAGGCGGCCGAACAGGGAATCGTCGGCGTGGCCCTGCTGGCGACGGTCTTCTGCTGGGTGCTCTACGCGCTGTGGCGGACCCGGCGGCCGACACCGGTCGCGCTGACAGCGGGCGCGGCCCTGACGGCGTTGGCGGCGATCGCTTGTGTCGGCAACGCGCTGAGCTTCACCACGGTGTCGGCGGGAGCGGGGCTGCTGGCCGGACTGGCCACGGCACGCCCCTTCGCGCAGGAGCCGCCGGGGCACGAGAAGGACGTACGTCCACGTGGTGACCGGCTGACCTCGTGAGCCTCGGCGGCGTCAGCGGTCTGCTCGACCGGACGGCCTCACGGCCTGACGCCGGCGGTGCCCGACCTCAGCCGGTCACGGATGACTCGTACGGCCGCCTCCGCGTCGTCCACGGTGACGGTGAACGTGTGGCCGTCCCACAGCTGCAGGACCACGCCCTCGCCGCGCCGTACGACGACCGCAGTGCCCTTCTCGGGACGCCAGCGGTAGCCCCAGCCGCCCCAGTGCCGCGGGGTGACGAGCGGTTCGAACTCGGCGCCCGCGACGTGTGCCAGAGGGATGCGGCGGCGCGGCACGCCCATGTGGCCGCAGCGCACCTCCAGGGACTCCTTGTCGACCTTGAGGGCGACGTGCACGAACGCGAGGGTGCCGAAGAGGACCAGCAGTCCTGCCGCGATGCAGCCGACGACGGACATGACGAGCGGCGCGATGCCGGATGTCCACGCCGAGTCGACGGCCAGCTCGATTCCGAGCGCCAGGCAGGCGGCGCCGGCGAGCGCCAGCAGCCACTGGATCCGGTTGGAGGCCCGTCCGGTCCAGACGTCGGGGTGCGGAGTGTTCTCGCCGTGGGGGTGGTCCCTCATGCGTACGAGACTACTCAGAATTCGCTGCGCGGGTAGCGCGTCGCGGAGAGTGACTGCTCCGGGTGGGGCAACGGACGCCGGACGTCCGCTTTTGTCCGCCCCGGCGTACGCGCCGCATACGGAGGACGTCTGCGTGGTTACCGCGCGGGGCTGACCGTCGCGAGGAGCCGGCCCTCCTCGTAGGCCAGCGCGGGCTCGGGCAGACTCCCCTCGCGTCCGCTCAGCAGCACCGTCAGGGTTCCGTCGGCCACCGCCCGGGGGGCGGGCTGCTCGCCGAGCCGGCGCAGCGCCTGAGCGGCGACCGCCCCCGCGGAGCCGTGCAGGACGAGCGGCGGGAAGCCGGGGCGCTGCACCGCGGCGCGGATGCGCTCGGAGACCAGCTCGTAATGGGTGCAGCCCAGGACGACGGTCGTTACCTCGTCCGGGGTCAGGGCCGCGGCCGCGGCGACGGCGGCCTCGATGGCCGCCTCGTCGGCGTGCTCGACGGCCTCGGCGAGACCGTGACAGGGCACCTCGGTGACCGCCACGCCGTCGGCGAAGTCCTCGATGAGGCCGCGCTGGTAGGGGCTGCCCGTCGTGGCGGGCGTCGCCCAGATCGCGAAGGGGCCGCCGCCGGCCGCGGCCGGCTTGATCGCGGGGACCGTGCCGATGACCGGGATACCGGGTTCGAGGCGGGCGCGCAGGGTCGGCAGCGCGTGCACGGTGGCGGTGTTGCAGCCGATGATCAGGGCGTCGGGCCGGTGCGCGGCGGCGGCCTCGGCGACGGCCACGGCGCGCCGGGTGAGGTCCTGAGGGGTCCGGGGACCCCAGGGCATGCCGTCGGGGTCCAAAGAGAGGACGAGATCTGCGTCGGGTCGCAGACGCCGTACCGCGGCGGTGGCCGCCAGCAGCCCGATCCCGGAGTCCATGAGCGCGATCTTCACCCCGCCACGATAGACGATGGGCCCTTACGGGCCGGGCGCGTGGGGCAGACTGCGCCCGTGAGCGCCATCGTGTGGACTGCCGCCGGATCACTCGCCGCCTGGCTGTGGCTGCTGCTCTGCCAGGGCTTCTTCTGGCGCACGGACGTCAGACTTCCGCCCAGGACCGACCCCGAGGCCTGGCCGCCGGTCTGTGTCGTGGTACCGGCGCGCGACGAGGCCGAGGTGCTGCCGGCGAGTCTGCCGTCGCTGCTCCTCCAGGACTATCCGGGGCGGGCGGAAATCTTCCTCGTGGACGACGGCAGTTCGGACGGCACCGGGGAGCTGGCGCACGAACTGGCACGGCGCCACGGAGGACTGCCGCTGACCGTGACCTCGCCCGGCGAGCCGCCCGCGGGCTGGACCGGCAAACTCTGGGCGGTGCGCCACGGCATCGGCCTGGCACGCGCGCGTGCCCCCGAGTACCTGCTGCTGACGGACGCCGACATCGCCCACGCCCCGGACAGCCTTCGGCAGTTGGTCGCGGCGGCGCGCACCGGGGGCTTCGACCTCGTCTCCCAGATGGCCCGGCTGCGGGTGGCGAGCCTGTGGGAACGCCTTGTGGTGCCGGCCTTCGTCTACTTCTTCGCGCAGTTGTACCCGTTCCGCCGGATCGGCGTCCGGGGAGCACGGACGGCGGCCGCGGCGGGCGGCTGTGTGCTGCTGCGCACCGAGGCGGCCGAACGGGCGCGGATCCCGGACGCCATCTGCCAGGCCGTCATCGACGACGTGGCGCTCGCGCGGGCCGTCAAGGGCGACGGCGGACACATCTGGCTGGGCCTGGCGGAACGGGTGGACAGTGTGCGCCCCTATCCGCGGCTGCACGACCTGTGGCGCATGGTGTCGCGCAGCGCGTACGCGCAGTTGCGGCACAACCCTCTGCTGCTGACCGGAACGGTGGCCGGGCTGGTGCTGGTGTATCTCGTGCCGCCCGTGGCCCTGGTCGCGGGTCTGGCGACGGGACGTACGGCGGCCGTGGTCCTCGGTGGTCTCGCGTGGCTGGTGATGACGGGGACGTACGTCCCGATGCTCCGCTACTACGGTCAGCCGCTGTGGCTCGCTCCCCTGCTGCCGTTCACCGCGTTCCTCTACCTCCTCATGACGGTCGACTCGGCCGTGCAGCACTACAGGGGACGCGGTGCGGCATGGAAGGGCCGTACCTACGCGCGGCCGGACGCCGTGGTGGGCGACGAGACCTGAGCGGTCACTTCCTGCCCGGCGTCCAGTTCATGCCCCACCCATACGCGTGGTCGACGGTCCTTTGGGGGCTCACCCCGCGTTCGGGCACCAGGTAGCGGGCCTCGCGCTGGACGACCAGGTCGCTGCCGGTGTTGGTGATCAGGGCGAGCGCGCACACCGTCGACGGGACGGTGCACTCGTCGAGGGAGAAGTCGATCGCGGCGCCGTGCTGCGGCTGGAGGGTGACGGTGGCCTTCAGCTCGGCGAAGGAGCGCGCTCCCTCGTAGATGGTGACGAAGACGAGGATGCGGCGGAAGGCCCGCTGGTGGTCGAGGTTGACGGTGAGGTTCTCGCCGCTCGCGACGGCGCCGGTGCGGTCGTCGCCGTCGAGATGGATGTACGGGGGTTGGTGCAGGGCGCCGAAGGCGTTGCCGAGCGACTGCACGACTCCCTTGCTGCCGTCGGCGAGTTCGTACAGGGCGCACAGGTCGAGGTCGAGGTCGGCGTGCATCGCGACCGCCCGGCCCAGTTTGCTGCCCCAGCCCGAGAACTGCTTGCGCGTCTCCCAGTTGAGGTTCACCCGCAGGGCGCCCGAAGTGCCGCCCTGTTTGGTGAGCGACACGGAGGGGGCGGCCTTGGTCAGAGTCACCTTGGTGAGACGGACCGGGGACGCCGCGGGAGGGGGCGGCGGCGCGGCGGCGGGGGCCGTGACGGGTGCGGCCTGCTGCGGTTCGTCGACGGTGATCCCGAAGTCCCTGGCGAGGCCTTCCAGGCCGCTGCCGTAGCCCTGTCCCACGGCCCGGAATTTCCAGGCGCCCTGACGACGGTAGAACTCACCGAGAACGAAAGCGGTTTCTACTGTGGCGCCCTCACTGTCGAAACGCGCGACCACGGTGGATCGAGCCTCCTCACGGACCTCGATATAGAGGTCCGGCACCGCCGCGAACGTGCCGCCGTGCGCCGAGGCGGCGAGGACGACGGTCTCGATCGCGGGCTCCACGCGCGCGAGGTCGACGAGGAGAGTGTCGGTCACCCGGCCGCCCTCGTCCCGTTTGCCCTCGTGGCGGACGGCGCCGGAGGCGTGCACCGGCTGGTTGTAGAAGACGAAGTCGGCGTCGGAACGGACCTTCCCGCCGACCAGCAGCAGCGCCGAGGCATCCACGTCGGGGACACCAGCACCCGAACGCCACCCCAATTCGACGCGCAGTGCGGTCGACGGCACCGGAACATTCGACCCTTTCGGCATTGACATGTCCGCCCCCATCGCGTGTCACCGCGCCGGGTACGCCCCGGCACTCGCCTCGTGCTGCCTACCCGGCCAACCTATTCCCCGAGCCGGCGAACTCCCATGAACAGCGCAGGAAGACCGGTGATCAACCGCCGGTAACCCCCCGGGAACTCGGCCTTTACATGAGAATCACCCTGTCCGCCGTCCCTTTTTGCCAAGTTCGCTCGCATTGGGGATCCCGCGTCACTGCCGACACGGAAAACAACCCTCTTATCGGTCTCCCCAACCAGCACATCGTGGGCTTAACTTATGTGCCATGACCTCCCCCCGCTCCACTTATGGCGGCGGCTACTACTCCGCCTCCTTCCCGGACACTCCGATCTACGACAGGCTCGTGGCCGAGCGGGGGACCCCGCAGATCGCTCCGATCCGGGTCCCCGCCGAGTACGACACGCCGCGCAGCTATCTGCCCGCGCTGCCGTCGGCACTCCCCGCCCTTCCGGCGGGTCCGTCCCAGCCCTCCTACGGCTATCCACAGGCACAGCAGCCCGCACCGCTCCAGCAGGCGCCCGCGGCGTACATCCCGCAGCAGGCCGCCGCGCCACGCGGCTATCCCGGTCCGCAGGCGCAGCAACCGCGCCAGCCGGGCCCCGGGATGGGCACCGGCTACGAGGCGATGCGCCCCGCGGCTCCCCGGCCCGCACCGGCTCCCTACCAGGACCCGTACAACAACCAGCACAACCAGCAGTACCGCGGCTACTAAATCCTTCTCGGGCTGTCGGTGCCGACTGGCACGATGGCCCCATGGGGAGCGCACAGCTGCAGTCGATTCATGTTCATCCGGTCAAGGCGTTCCGGGGCCAGGCGCCCCGGGAGGCCGTCGTGGAGCCCTGGGGGCTGGCCGGTGACCGACGCTGGGTACTGGTCGACGACGGGGGAAAGGTCGTCACGCAACGCGAGCAACCGCGCCTCGCGTTGGCCGCCGCCGAGCTGCTGCCCGGCGGCGGCGTTCGTCTGTCCGCGCCCGGCATGGACACGTTGACGGTGCCCGTGCCGCGGCCGGACGTCAGCGTGCCGGTGAACGTCTTCCGGGACAAGGTCGAAGCGGTGCCGGCCGAGAGCGACGCCGCGCATGCCTGGTGCAGCGAGTACCTCGGCGCCGAGTTGCGCCTGATCCACATGGCCGACCCCGCCACCTGCCGACCCGTCGACCCGGAGTTCGCCCTGCCGGGCGAGACCGTGTCGTTCGCCGACGGCTATCCGCTGCTGCTCACCTCGGCGGCCTCTCTCGACGCCCTCAACTCCC
Organism: Streptomyces sp. NBC_01352; assembly: GCF_036237295.1. Classification (NCBI taxonomy): domain Bacteria; kingdom Bacillati; phylum Actinomycetota; class Actinomycetes; order Kitasatosporales; family Streptomycetaceae; genus Streptomyces; species Streptomyces sp. NBC_01352. The sequence goes on along the minus strand of NZ_CP108354.1, from coordinate 9,692,080 downwards.
TGATCGCCCAGGGTGACCACGCGGCCGAGGGCCCGCTGCCCATGAACCGCTTCCGGCCCAACGTCGTCGTGTCGGGCACCGCCGCCTGGGCCGAGGACCACTGGTCGCGCCTCTCCATCGGCGACGTCGTCTTCCGGGTCGCCAAGATGTCCGGGCGGTGCGTCGTGACCACGACCGACCAGAGCACCGCCGACCGCGGCCGGGAACCCCTGCGCACCCTCGGCCGGCACCGGCGCCTCGGCGGCAAGCTCGTCTTCGGGCAGAACCTGGTGCCGCTCTCCCCCGGCACGATCCGGGTCGGCGATCCGGTGACCGTTCTCGAGTAGAGCGCACCGAGCGGAGCGGATCGGGAGGAGCGGATCGGGCGGGAAGCCGGATCACGGGAACCCGGCCCGGGGGGCCGGGCGTTGGGTTCGTGAGAAGTTCATGAGAGGACCCGGCCACAGGTGATTTCGCTCTCTCTTTGACCGGGCCCGCGCGTGAACGGCTCCGCCGGGGGTTATCACGGAGCGGGAAGGGGGTGCGGGACGGTGCGAGCGATCAGTGGAATCTGGCGCTGGCGGCGCAACCCGTTGCGCCGTGCGACCGATCTGGCCGAGGCCTGGGTGGCCCTCGTGGCCGTGCTGCTGATCCTGGTCGTCGGACCCGTCATCGGCGCGCTCGTCGGCGGCGTCGCCGAGGACGCGCTGCAGCGGTCCGTGCGCGAGCAGCGCGAGTCGCGCCACCTGGTGACAGCCACCGTGGTCCGCAAGCTGGACCGCTCTCCTCTGGACGCCGACCCGGAGACCTCCTCGGGCCGGGATCTGCGCAGCCGGGTGGAGGCCGACTGGACCGCCCCGGACGGCACCGCGCACCACGGCACGGTCGTGGCCGCCCTCGAAAGACCGCACCGCGGCGACCACTTCACCCTGTGGACGGACGAGCACGGCCGCCTGGTCGCCCGCCCGCTCGACTCCGCCACCGCGACCACCCATGCCGTCCTCGCCGGCTTCGGCGCGGCCCTGCTCACCGCGGTCCTCGTCGAGGCGGGCAGAAGGCTCGCACTGTGGCGCATGGTCCGTCGCCGGTACGCCCGTTGGGACCAGGCCTGGGAGCGTGCGGGCCCGGACTGGGGCAGGACCGGCACCGGCAGCTGACAGCCTTCCGGCTCTGGTCAACCCACCGCCTGCGCGCACGCTACGGTGGACCGGCCGAACGCATTCGGCATCAACCCGCGTACCACGAGGTGGGGGCACAGCAACGCCATGGCACAGGGCACGGTCCAGGTGACGCACACCGGCACATCGCGCTGGCGGCGCCGCACAGGTGAGTACGCGTCGCTCGCCGCCGCCCTGGAGGCCGCGGCCGAGGGCGACGTCCTCACCGTCGCCCCCGGGACCTACCGGGAGAACCTCGTCGTCCAGCGGGCGGTGACCCTGCGCGGCCCCGAGGGTTCCCCGGGCTCGGTGCGCATCGCGCCCCTGGACGGGGTGCCGTTGACCGTGCGGGCCTCGGCCGTGGTCCAGGACCTGCACGTGGAGGGCCAGGACGTGGCCGCGCCCGCCCTGCTCGTCGAGGAGGGCACCCCGGAGCTCACGGACATCCGGATCGTGACGCGGTCCGCGGCCGGTATCGAGGTGCGCGGCGGTGCGCGGCCGACCGTGCGGCGCTGCACCGTGGACAACCCGGCCGGCATCGGCATCGCCGTGCTCGACGGCGGGGGCGGGGTGTTCGAGGAGTGCGAGGTCGTCGCGGCGGGCCAGGCCGGCGTCGCGGTGCGCGGCGGCGGGCACCCGCGGCTGGACCGCTGCCGAGTGCACCACGCCTCGGGCGTCGGCCTGTCGGTGACGGGTGAGAACTCCGCGCTGGAAGCGGTGGGTTGTGAGGTCTACGAGGTCCGGGGCAGCGGCGTCCAGGTCACCGGCCGGGCCACCGCGCACCTCACGAACTGCGATGTGCACCGCACCACGGCGGACGGCGTCACCCTCGACACGGACGCGGTGCTGACCCTGGCCGACTGCCGTATCCACGACATCCCGGAGAACGCGGTCGACCTGCGCTCCCGTTCGGTGCTGACCCTGACCCGCACGACGGTGCGTCAGTTCGGGCGCAACGGCCTGTCGGTGTGGGACCCGGGCACCCGCGTGGACGCCAACCAGTGCGAGATCTTCGACAGCACGGGCGACTACCCGGCCGTCTGGGTCAGCGACGGCGCCACCGTCGTCCTCGACTCCTGCCGGGTGCACGACGTGCCGGACGCCCTGTTCGTCCTCGACCGCGGTTCGCGCGCGGACGTCGTCGACAGCGATCTGTCCCAGGTGCGCAACACCGCCGTGTCGGTGAGCGACGGCGCCACCGCTCAGCTCGACGACTGCCGCATCCGGGACGCGGCGACGGGCGCCTGGTTCCGCGACCACGGCAGCGGCGGCACGCTCAACAACTGCACGGTGTCCGGCACCCAGACCGGCGTGATCGTCACCAAGGGCGCCGACCCGACGATAGAGCGCTGCACGGTCGACTCCCCCGCAGAAGCCGGCTTCTACGTCTCGGCGGGCGGCCGGGGCAGCTTCCTGAACTGCCGGGTCACGGGCAGCGGAGGCTACGGCTTCCATGTGATCGACGGCTGTCGTACGACGCTGAAGAAGTGCCGTACCGAGCGGTGCGCGCGCGGCGGATACGAGTTCGCGGACGTCGGCCCGGACGCGGGGTCCGGCGCGGGCCCCGTGGTCGAGGACTGCACGAGCGACGAGAGCGGCGGTCCGAGCCGACCGTCCGCGGCTCAGACCGCCGTACAGACGGCGTCCGAGTCCCCCGGCCTGCTGGGCACGATCCCCGGGCAGCGCACCACCGAGCAGGAACCCCTGGTCACCGGCGCACAGCCGGAGAAGCCGGCGCGGACCTCGAAGGCCGTGCTCGGTGAACTGGACGCGCTGGTGGGCCTGGACAGCGTCAAGCGCGAGGTCCGGGCGCTCACGGACATGATCGAGGTGGGCCGGCGCCGGCAGGAGGCGGGGCTGAAGGCGGCGTCGGTGAAACGCCACCTCGTCTTCACGGGCTCCCCGGGCACCGGCAAGACGACGGTCGCGCGTCTCTACGGCGAGATCCTCGCTTCCCTCGGCGTGCTGGAGAAGGGCCACCTGGTCGAGGTGTCCCGCGTCGACCTGGTCGGCGAGCACATCGGTTCCACGGCGATCCGCACGCAGGAGTCCTTCGACAAGGCGCGCGGCGGCGTGCTGTTCATCGACGAGGCGTACGCGCTGTCGCCGGAGGACTCGGGCCGGGACTTCGGCAAGGAGGCCATCGACACGCTGGTCAAGCTGATGGAGGACCACCGGGACGCCGTCGTGGTGATCGTCGCGGGTTACACGGCCGAGATGGAGCGGTTCCTTTCGATCAACCCCGGTGTGGCGTCCCGCTTCTCACGGACCATCACCTTCAGCGACTACAACCCCGAGGAGCTGCTGCGGATCGTCGAGCAGCAGGCCGAGGAGCACGAGTACCGGCTCGCGCCGGGCGCCTCGGAGGCCCTGCTGACGTACTTCACGACGCTCCCCAAGGGACCGGCCTTCGGCAACGGCCGTACCGCCCGCCAGACCTTCGAGGCGATGGTCGAGCGGCACGCGAGCCGGGTCGCCCAGGTCGCCGACCCGAGCACGGACGACCTGACGCTGCTCTACGCGGAGGACCTGCCCGAGTCGTCCTGAGGCCGCTGCGCCGGTACGCCGGGGTGCAGCCGGGCCAGCAGCCGTGCCCGTTCCTCCGCGAACGCCGGGTCGGCCTGGTAGTCGGAGTGGCCGAGGATCGGCGCGGGCAATGGGTGTTCGTCGGTCCGGCCGTAGGCGAGCGGGTCCTTGAGCGGCTCGCGGTCCACCTCAGGGCCGCAGTCGCCGGTGAGGCCGACCGGCCCGCCGATCGGGTCGGTGGGCCGGTGCAGGTTGCGCCAGCAGTCGACGTCGTGGTGCAGGGCGCTGAGCGCGGCCGGGCCGAAGTGGGCGGGGAACCAGCGGCCGTAGAGGCGCTCCAGCGGAGAGCCGTACGTCAGCAGGCCGACGCGTTTGCGGACGGACGGCGTCAGCTGCCAGGCGGCCGCGGCGGCGAGCACGCTGCCCTGTGAGTGTCCGGAGATGACGAGTCGTCCTGCGGTGGCCCGGGTCCAGGTCTCCATGCGCCAGGTCAGGTCGGGCACCGCGCGTTCGGCGTAGCAGGGCGGTGCGAAGGGGTGGGCGGCGCGCGGCCAGAAGGTTCCGACGTCCCAGAGGATGCCGATGGTGCGCCGTGCGGAGGGGTCCTTGTAGGCGCGTCGGCCCCAGGTGACGAACAGTATGAAGCCGAGTCCGATCAGCCAGGAGCCCAGCGCCTGCGCGGTCTCTGCGGCGCCCTCGACGAAGGAGTGCGTCCGCTGTGCGGCCTCGGCGGGTGCCTTGTCGGAGGTCATGGCGCCGACGAGGGCGGCGGCGCCGAGGAGGAGGGTCGTGGTGGAGGTGACCGCGACGAGCAGGGGCGCCCGGTCGGTGAGCGTGGCCGCCGCGCGGGCGCGGGCGATGCGGCGGGTGCGGGTGGTGTCGTTGTGCCGGCCCGGGTAGTCCTGTTCCACCGTGGCCATTGCGGCGCGGCGCAGCAGCCAGGTCCGCCAGGCCAGCCAGCCGCCCAGCACCAGCAGGACGACGAGAAGCGGCGGGATCACGGACGCCTGCCAGGTCAGCAGCACCGGAGGGCCGGGGATGTTCGTGCCGGTGCCGTCCAGCCAGTCGGCGACGCGCTGGGAGACTCCGCCGGACATGACCCCGCCCAGTGCGCAGGCCAGCATCGCGACGGCGGGCCCGGCCAGGCCGCGCATCGCGGCGCGCGGGTCGGGATGGGTGCGGTACAGGACATGGGCGACCGCGCCGAGGGCGATGACGAGCAGTCCCTGGACCAGCGCGATGCCGCCGAAGGTCGCGTCGCCCGGCAGGCGGCCGGCCGATTCCCATCCGGGGCGCTCCCACCCGGCGTAGACGGCGGCGAGGACCAGCAGGACGAGGGCGGCGAGCGGCAGCCGTCGTACGAGACGGGCGTCGAGCTCCCGGTCGAGGCGGCGTTCGCTGCGGCCCCGGCGGCAGACCACCCACACCACGCCCACCGCGGCGGCGACCAGCGCCGCTTCCAGGAGCCGGCCCAGGGCGTCGAGGAGCGCGGGACCGCCGGGCCGGTGGTCGAACCGGGCGGCCGAGGTGCCGACCGCCGCGGCCACGGTGAGCAGTGCGGCGGCGGTGTGGGCGGCGCGCAGCCGGGCCACCAGGCGGCGTCCGTACCAGAAGCCGGGCCGGCCCAGCGCGGTGCGGCCGGTCTCCTCGTCGGGCTCGGGCGAGCGGGACAACGGCTCCTGGGACTCGTACGCGCTCCAGGTGCGGTGGGACAGGTACCACAGCAGCCAGGTGAGCGCGGCCGGGACCAGGGCGGCGAGGGCGAGGCGGCGGCCGGGCCTGCTCCACCAGCCGCCGTCCGAGACGGTGGGCGACAGGAAGCCGAGCCAGGAGTGCCGCTCCGCACACGCGGACGTGCCCGCGCACTGCCAGGCCGCGAGGTCGAGGGCGACCTCACAGACGGCGGCGACGAGCAGGACGGTCAGGGTCAGTCCCGTGAGCCGCACCAGCAGCCCGTACAGGCGCACCGTCCGGGTACGGCCGCGCGCGGTCGGACGCATCCAGTGGGCGAGGTTGACGACCATGAACGGCAGCAGCAACAGCCACAGGGCCCGGGTGCCGTTGCCGGAGGTGAGATTGCACCAGACGTACGCTTCGGGCACCGGACGGCCCCGGTGTTCGTCCGGTGCCGATTCGGCGTCGACGTCGTCGGCGCGCCGGAAGACGGCCGCCGTGTCGTCGCCGGTGATCCGGACCGTGAGCGGATCGTCGAGCATCTCCTCGGGTGTGGTGCCGCCGACTCCGTGGACCAGGAGTTCCAGGGCGGTTCCGGATTCCTCGGGCCGCGTGGTGGAGCCGTCGGCTCCGGCGGTCGAGACATGTCTCTGCGCACGTTCCACTGTTTCGCACTTCCCCCGTGACGCGCCGTCGGCATCTGTCCGTGCGGGCACAAGGATCGCCGTTCGGCGCGTGGTGTACACCTCTCGTCACGGAATCTCCCCGATCCGTGTGACAGCCGTGGGCCCGGATGTCACCCCGGTGACATGCGTGCGTCGGGACGGTCAGTGGCGCCACCGGCCCCGGCCCATGCAAGGATGGGACGTCCGCACACCAGGGGAGGGCAAAATGTCCTTGTCACAAGGGGTGCGCAGGGCGTGTCGGACGGGTTGAGGCGAAAGGACCGGAGCGTACGTGAGCGAGAATCAGAACCTCCTCGCGGAGCAGCGACGTGCCCTGATCCTGGACGAGGTCCGGCGCCGCGGTGGCGTCCGCGTCAACGAGCTGACGCGCAAGCTCGGCGTGTCGGACATGACCGTACGGCGTGACCTCGACGCGCTGGCCCGGCAGGGCGTGCTGGAGAAGGTGCACGGCGGCGCGGTCCCGGTGGTCGAGGCGAGCACGCACGAGCCGGGCTTCGAGGCGAAGTCGGGTCTGGAGCTGACCGCCAAGGAGGACATCGCGCGGGCCGCGGCGGAGCTGGTCGTGCCGGGCAGCGCGATCGCGCTGTCGGGCGGCACGACGACCTTCGCGCTGGCGCACCGGCTGGTCGACGTGCCGGACCTGACCGTCGTCACCAACTCGGTTCGGGTGGCCGACGTGTTCCACGTGGCGCAGCGCACCTCGGGTCCCCGGCAGGGTGCGGCCACGGTCGTGCTGACCGGCGGGGTGCGCACCCCGTCCGACTCGCTGGTGGGGCCGGTGGCGGACCAGGCGATCGCGGCGCTCCACTTCGATCTGCTGTTCCTCGGTGTGCACGGCATATCGCTCGAGGCCGGCCTGTCCACGCCGAACCTCGCGGAGGCCGAGACCAACCGTCGCCTGGTGCAGTCGGCGCGGCGGGTCGTGGTGGTCGCCGACCACACCAAGTGGGGGACGGTGGGCCTGAGTTCGTTCGCCGCGCTGGAGCAGGTCGACACGCTGGTGACGGACGCCGGGCTGCCGGGCGAGGCGCGCGCGGAGATCTCGGAGCATCTGCGGCGGCTGGTGGTGGCGGGCGAGCCCGACGAGGGTGCAGACGGCTGACTGGCCGTCAGCTAAGGTGACGCTGCCCGGTCAACGCCCGCTTCCCGCGAGAGGGTTCGCCCCATGGCCCGTCAACTGCGCCCGGTGGGGATCGAGTTCGTCGAGACCGCCCCCGTACGACTGGTCTTCGCACGGGAGATCTCCGCATCCCCCGCTGCCGTCTTCCGCGCACTCGCCGAGGACGTGCCCGGCTGGGCCGACTGGTTCGGGGCGGTCACGCTCGCGCGGTCCGTACAGGAGGGCGCCCGGCGCGAGGTCCGGCTCAAGGGCGGGACGCGTTTCCTGGAGACGGTCCTCGTCGCCAAGGAGGCCGAGGTGTACGCCTACCGCGTCGACGAGACCAATGCTCCCGGCCCCCGCGCACTGGTCGAGGAGTGGCGGCTGACCCCGGCGGGCACCGGCACCCGCGTGCAGTGGACCTTCGCCGCGGACGGGCCGGCGGTGTTTCGGCTGGCCCTGACGTTCGCGCGCTCGGGCCTCGGACGGGCCTTCCGGGACGCCGTCACCTCGCTCGACCGGCGACTGGCGGCGCGCTAGGCCTGTCGTCACATTCCCGTCGTCCGCCCTGGATTCTGACCGGCAGGTCACTACAACGAGGTAGAGCGGGCGATCGTAGCGCTGCTCGATTGACTCTCGGGCGACCCGGTCTGGGCGTCGAGGACATCGACGCCGCGCATGCGCGTGCGCTGGCCGCCGGCGCCGTGGAGATCGAAGCACCGGTCGACAGGCCGTGGAAGCCACGGTCGTCCACCGTGCAGGATCCCGGCGGTAAGCACATCGACCTGTACCAGGGGTGAGTCCAAGCCCGGCGCAGGTGTGTGCGTGGATGGCGTCGCGGGGCAGGCGGGAAGGTGACGACGGAACCTAGCGCCAGATGCCCGACTCCAGCAGCGAGGCGATCGCCGCCGTGTAGGGCGCGATGTCCAGGCCTTGTTCGGCGAGCCAGGCGTCCGAGTAGTACTTGTCGAGGTAGCGGTCCCCGTGGTCGCACAGCAGGGTCACCACGCTTCCCTGCCGGCCCTCCGCGACCATCTCGGCGACGATCTTCAGAGCGCTCCACAGTCCGGTGCCCGTCGAGCCGCCCGCCTTGCGGCCGATGGCCTGCTCCAGGGCGCGTACGGCGGCGACGCTGGCGGCGTCCGGGACCTTCATCATCCGGTCGATCGCGCCGGGCACGAAGCTGGGTTCCATGCGGGGCCGGCCGATGCCCTCGATGCGGGAGCCGCAGTCGCACGTGACGTCCGGATCGCCGGTGGTCCAGCCCTCGAAGAAGCACGAGTTCTCCGGATCGGCGACACAGATGCGGGTGTCGTGCTGCATGTAGTGCACGTAGCGCGCGATGGTCGCGGAGGTGCCTCCGGTGCCGGCTGTGGCGACGATCCACGCGGGCTCCGGGAACCGCTCCAACTCCAGCTGGCGGAAGATGGACTCGGCGATGTTGTTGTTGCCGCGCCAGTCCGTGGCCCGTTCGGCGTACGTGAACTGGTCCATGTAGTGGCCGCCGGTCTCCACCGCGAGGCGGGCGGCTTCCTCGTACATCTTCCGGGAGTCGTCCACGAAGTGGCACTGCCCGCCGTGGAGCTGGATCAGGCGGATCTTCTCGGCGCTCGTCGTGCGCGGCATGACGGCGATGAAGGGCACGCCGATCAGTTTCGCGAAGTACGCCTCGGAGACGGCCGTCGAACCGCTGGACGCCTCGATCACCGGGCGGCCGGGCCGGATCCAGCCATTGCAGAGGGCGTAGAGGAAGAGCGAACGGGCGAGCCGGTGCTTGAGACTGCCGGTCGGGTGGGTCGACTCGTCCTTCAGGTACAGGTCGATGCCCCACTTCTCGGGCAGCGGGAAGCGCAGCAGATGCGTGTCGGCCGAGCGGTTGGCATCGGCCTGGACCTTGCGGACCGCTTCTTTCAGCCAGCCGCGGTAGGCCGCGTCCGTGTGGTCCACGTCGAGGGTTTCGCCGGTCCGGGTTTTCTGCGGGGTACTCACGGCGGGGCTCCTTAGGCTGCGCGCCGACGGCGCGTCGCGCGGCCGCCACACCGATCATAGACATCTTCCGCACGCTTCTCACCTGCATAAACACACCTTTGAGCGCCTCAAAGGCACCCCTGGGGCAGGGCGGCGCACAGGGGTGGGGGCGCATTCGCGCGAGTGCTCCGAGCGCTCTCGGCGAGCAGGCCGTGCGTACTGGTGCTCGACGTCGGTGGCAGGCAGACTGCCGGACGGGACGAAGGTCCGCACGGGGGCGCACACTGGATCACGACACGAGCAGGACGACGGCCCGCAGGGGAGCGCGGGCCGGCACCCACACGCACAAGGGGGCGGGACGGGATGGCGGAGCCGGAGTTCACGGCCACGGGCGTGCGGATCGGGAAGCGGCTGCGCTCGCTCACCCGGGCCGGACAGGTCCGGATCAGCGGCGGCCGACTGGAGCTGCTCACCAGCTACGGCAGCGAGATCGACAGTGCGCCGGTACAGGCCGTACGCGCCTCCAAACCCTGGTTCGCCCCCGAGGACCGGGCGCTGGCCGACCTCAACGGCAACCGCTACCTGCTGACCCTGGGCGAGCACGACCCCGCCCCGGGCGAGCCCGGCCCGCCCGCGGCACGCCGGTTCATCGAAGCCGTACGGCGGGCTGCAGGGCGTAACGACTGAAGCACCGCGAGTTGCGGGACCGCGCCCCCTGGGTCACGCTGGTCTCACATCACTCTCGGTTTACCGGCGATAACGCTGCGAACCAGCCGCCGGCCACGACAGCAGGCGGCCGTGTCACGCGGGCACTCTGCTGGATCGATCCGAACCCAGTGTTCTTCCGGACCTCTATGTCGGGGAGTCGCAGCCGTGATCAGTCACCCAAGCAGGCACTGCGCGGTAGAGCTCCAAGCCCTGCCGTCGCGGATCGGCCAGGTCCGCAGAATCGTATCGGCGCAGTTGCGCTACTGGCATCTGGACCCCCTGATAGACCGGGCCGCGCTCGGTGTGACGGAGCTGTTGACCAACGTCCACCTGCATGCCCGGCCCGACAAGACGTGCACCGTGGAGATCGAGCTGCTGCTCGACCGTCTGATGGTCTCGGTGCGCGACCACGACCCGCGTCTGCCGGTCGTGGAGGACGCCGAGGCGTTCGCGACGACCGGGCGAGGACTCGCGATGGTCGCCGCGGTCAGCGAGAGCTGGGGCGCGCGGCCGGACGGCGAGTCCGGCAAGGTCGTGTGGTTCACGCTGCCGACGCCCTCGTCCGCGCGGCCGGCTGCCGCGCGCCCGCAGCGGCGCAAGGTGGCGGACAAGCCCGCACACCGGTTCGTCGAGGTCGCGCACACCGTCGACCTGCGCAGGCCCGAACACGCTCCCGCCCGGTCCGCCGTTGCAGGCTGACCGGGCGGTGACTGGTTGGATGGGTCGTTCGCCTTCGAGGGCGCCTCAGCCGGTGTCGAGACGGCGAACGTGCTCGGCCGGAGGTCACTCGGTGGCGATCGCCCGCAGCACGTCCAGGCGTGCCGCGCGCCGGGCCGGGCGCAGGCCCGCGAGGGCGCCCGCCGCGAGGCCCACCAGCGCCACCACCGCGAGTTGCAGGGGCGGCATCGCGAAGGCGAAGGCGCTGTCGCTCGCCCCGTCCGAGGCCTTGACCAGCACCCAGCCGAGGAAGGCGCCGAGGGCCAGCCCGCCGACCGTGCCGAAGGCGGCGACCAGGACCGACTCCCAGCGGACCATGGCCCGCAGCTGGGACCGGGTCTGGCCGACGGCCCGCAGCAGGCCCAGTTCACGGGTGCGCTCGTGGATCGCCAGCGTCAGGGTGTTGGCGATGCCGAGGAGCGCGATGAGCACCGCGAGGGCGAGCAGGGCGTAGACGAGGGTGAGCATCATGTCGATGCCGCCGGCCGAGGACTGTGCGTACTCGTCCCGGGTCTGCACCTCGGGGTTGCCGTACCGCGCGGCGACCTTCTCCACCGCTGTCTCGCCGGTCTCCGTGCTCACGCCGTCCTTGAAGGAGACGGCGACGAGCGTGTCGGAGTCCTGGGTGCGGTGCGGGGCCCAGGCGGCGCGGGTGATGACGTACTCGCCGGCGAGTTCCGACTGGCCGTAGACCGCGCGGACGGTGAAGGTCCGTGTCGTGCCGTCGGTGAAGGCGAGGCGTGTTGTGTCGCCGGTGGTGAGGCCCTGCTTGTCGGCCTCGTTCTCGGTGATGGCGATGCCGTCGGTGCCGAGGTCGCGCAGGGAGCCGTCGACTTTGCCGAGGTCGAAGGTGCGCTCCAGGGCGAGCGGGTCGGTGACGGTCAGTGCCCGTCCCCTGCCGTCGACTTCGGCGACGCCACGGCCGAGTCCGACGGCCGTGTCCACCTCGGGCAGTTCCTGGACCGCTCCGGCGAGCCGAGGGCTGAGGCCGCTGCCGCCCGCGCCGAACGACGGTGTGCTGACGGCGACGTCGCCCGCGAAGGACCGGGACACGGTCTGGTCCATGGTCGCCTTCAGCGAGGCGCCGAACACGGTGAACAGCGAGACCACGGCCACCCCGATCATCAGTGCGCTGGCGGTGGCGGCCGTCCGCCGGGGGCTGCGCAGGGCGTTGCGCCGGGCGAGGCCGCCGGTGACACCGCGCAGCCGGTCGAGCGGGCCGCCGAGGACGCGTACGGCCGTCGTCGAGGCGACCGGGCCGAGCACCACGAAGGAGGCCAGGGCCAGGACGGCGCCGCTTCCCGCCAGCCAGAGGGACGGCGACACCAGGACACCGGTGAGGGTCACGGCGACCGCGAGGGCGGCGAGGCCCATGCCGGTGACGGCGCGGATCCGGGAGGCGCCGGTGGTGTCGACGGCCGTCTCGCGCAGGGCGGCCAGGGGTGCGGTGCGGCCGGCGCGTACGGCGGGCAGCAGCGCGGAGCCCAGGCAGACCACGACGCCGACCGCGAGCGGCAGGGCCATCGACACGGCGCTGATCACCAAGTCGCCCTCGGGGAACGGGAATCCGATCGCCGGGAACAGGGCCTGCAGTCCGGCGGCGACACCGATGCCGCCCGCCAGGCCCGCCGCCGACGCGAACACGGCCACGACACTCGCCTCGACCAGCGTCGACGCGGTGACCTGTCGGCGTGAGGCGCCCAGGGCGCGCAACAGGGCGTTCTCGCGGGCGCGTTGGGCGACGACGATCGCGAAGGTGTTGTGGATGGAGAAGGTCGCGACCAGCAGGGCGACGCCGGAGAACACGAGGAGGAAGGTAGTGAAGAGGGTCAGGAACTGGCTGGAGATCATGTCGGTGTTCTCCTCGGCCGACTCCTGGCCGGTGATGGCCTCGACTCCCTGGGGCAGGACGGGAGTCAGCCGGTCGACGAGCTCCCGCTGGCTCACCCCGGGTCCGGCCCGCACCTGGATGCTCGACGCCTCGCCCGGCCGGGCCGTGAGGTACTTCTCGGCGTCGGCCCGGGTCATGCCGGTGAAGGTCACCTGGGCCATGCCGTCCTCGCCGCCGAAGGTCGCGAGGCCGACAATCGTCACCTTGACGGGGTCGGGGGTGCGCAGGGTGGTCGTGTCGCCGATCCTCAGGTCGCCCTTCTCGGCGGTGCCGCGGTTGACGACGACCTCGCCGGACCGCTCCGGGGCGCGGCCCTCGGCGAGTCGGTAGGAGTTGAGCTTCTCGTCGGCGATCCAGTTGCCGGCGAGGGTGGGCGGGCCCTGGCCGCCGATGGGCTTGCCGTTCGCGCCCACGAGCTGGCCGGCGCCCTGGATGTTCGGGGCGGCGGCCGCGACGCCCGGGACCCGCTCGACGGCGTTCACCAGGTCCGTGTCGACCGGTTGCCGCACTCCCTCGCTCTCCCCCGGCGTGGTGATGGCGTCGGCGCTGCGCACGACGGCGTCGGTGCCGCTGGTCGCGTTGCCGAACATGGTGTCGAAGCCGGCGCGCAGCGTGTCGCCCATGACGAGGGTCCCGGCGAGGAAGGCGACGCCGAGGAACACCGCGAGGAACGTTCCCGCGAAGCGCCGCCGGTGGGCGCGCAGGGAGGACACGCTCAGACGTACGGAGGCGTTCATGAGGGCACCTCGAGGGCTTTCATCCGGTCCAGGACCTTGTCGGCGGTCGGCGATTCCATCCGGTCGACCAGGCGTCCGTCCGCGAGGAAGACGACCTCGTCGGCGTGGGCGGCGGCCACCGGGTCGTGGGTGACCATGACGACCGTGCGGGCCGTCCGGCGCACGGCGCGGCCGAGCAGCCCCAGGACCTCCCCGCCGGAGCGGGAGTCGAGGTTGCCGGTCGGCTCGTCGGCGAAGACGACGTCCGGCCGGCCGGCGAAGGCCCGTGCCACGGCGACGCGTTGCTGCTGGCCGCCGGACAGCTCGGAGGGCCGGTGGTGGAGGCGGTCGCGCAGGCCGACGACGTCGATCAGCGCGTCGATCCACTCCTGGTCGCCCTTGGTGCCCGCGAGGTCGAGCGGCAGCCTGATGTTCTCCGCGACGGTCAGCGTCGGCACCAGGTTGAAGGCCTGGAACACGAAGCCCACACGGTCGCGGCGCAGAAGGGTGAGGCGGCGGTCGTCGAGCGAGCCCAGTTCGGTGTCGCCGATGTGGGCGGCGCCCGAGGTGAGGGTGTCGAGGCCGGCCGCGCAGTGCATCAGCGTGGACTTGCCGGAGCCCGAGGGCCCCATGATCGCGGTGAAGCGGCCGGCCGGGAAGTCGACGCTCACCCCGTCCAGGGCCCTCACGGCGGTGTCGCCGCCGCCGTACACCTTCACGGCGTCGACGACCCGGGCGGCCGGCAGTGTGCCGGTGGCGGTGGTCGTGGTGGTCATGCCGCACCGCCCTTGCCGGTACGGCCGAACTGCTCGTCCAGGACGGACAGCCGGCGCCAGTACTCGTCCTCGTCGATCTCGCCGGAGGCGAAGCGGTGGCCGAGCACGGTGATGGGCGAGTTGTCGTCGACGGTCAAGGTGTCCTTGGCGGTCGGGCGCCGCCAGGGCCCGCCGCGTCCGCGCCACACGGTGCGGCGCAGCAGGGTGATGCCGCCGACCGCGACGGCCGCCCAGATGAGGGGGAAGAGCAGGATCCAGGGGCCGGGGCCGCCGTCGCCGAAGTGCGCCAGGGTCTGCATGTCGATTCATCTCCTCGGTGGGATTTCCGTGATGCCTCGACAGTGGCTCCGGAGAGGGGTCCGGGTCGTCGTACGGCCAGCGGCAGTGCGTGTACCTCGCGGGGAGTACACGGGTGGGTCGATGCTGCTCCCGAGGACCTCGACTTCTGTAACTACTAGTATGTACAGTGCCGGTATGAGCACCTCGGAGCGACTGATCGACGCGACCCGTGAGCTGCTGTGGGAGCGCGGCTATGTGGGCACCAGCCCCAAGGCCATCCTGGAGCGCGCGGATGCCGGACAGGGCAGCATGTACCACCACTTCAAGGGGAAGCCGGACCTCGCCCTGGCCGCGATCCGGCGGACGGCCGAGGAGTTGCTGGCTACCGCCGAGGGAGTACTCGACGGTCCCGGGACGCCGTACGAGCGGATCGAGGCGTATCTGCGGCGCGAGCGCGACGTGCTGCGCGGCTGCCCGGTCGGGCGGCTGACGATGGACCCGGACATCATCGCCAGCGACGAACTGCGCGCACCGGTCGACGAGACGCTCGACCGGATCCGTGAGCGGATCGCCGCAATCGTCGAAGAGGGCAAGGAACAGGGCCAGTTCGCACCGTCGCTGGACGGCGAGGAGATCGCGGCGGCCGTCCTCGCGACCGTGCAGGGCGGCTATGTCCTGGCCCGCGCCTCCGGTTCGCCCGGCGCGTTCGACGCGGGCGTCCGTGGGTTGTTGTCGCTGCTCGCGCCCGACCGGCCGGCCTGAGGAGGCACCGATGCACGCCATGCAGTACGAACTCACGCTGCCCGCCGACTACGACATGGACATCATCCGCGACCGGGTCGCCCGCAAGGGGCATCTGCTCGACGACTGGGACGGCCTCGGCCTCAAGGCGTATCTGATGCGCGAGCGGGGCATCGACGGATCGCCGGTCAACCAGTACGCGCCGTTCTACCTGTGGGACACGCCGGAGAGCATGAACACGTTCCTCTGGGGAGGCGCCTTCCAGGGGATCGCCGACGACTTCGGGCGGCCCTCGGTCCGGCAGTGGGCGGGGCTGGCGTACGAGGAGGGCGGCGCGGTCGGCCACCCCGCGCGGGTGGCGGTGCGGCGGCGGCAACGGGTGCCGGACGGGGTGCGGTTGGGGGAGGCCATGGAAGACGCGGTGCGGGAAACGCAAAGGTCAGCGGCGCGGGACGGTGCGGTGCTGGCGGCGGCCGCCGTGGACACGAGCCGCTGGGAGCTGGTCCACTTCTCGCTCTGGGGGCACGAGGCGCCGAAGGCCGAGGGTGACGTGTTCCAGGTGCTGCATCTGTCGTCGCCGGGGCGGGACCGGCTGCCGCGGGGGCGGCGATGGTGAGCGCGGTGCGTACGGTGCTCGGGGACGTACACCCCGCCGACCTGGGCGTCTGCGACGCGCACGACCATCTGTTCTTCCGCAGTCCCCGGCTGCCGGGTCAGGAGCTCCAGCACGTGTCCGCCACTCGCGCCGAGTTGGCGGCGTTTTTCGCGCAGGGTGGCGGCAGCGTGGTGCAGTGGACGCCGTACGGGCTGGGGCGGCGGGCCGCCGATCTGCCGCCGCTGTCCCGGGAGACGGGCGTTGTCGTCGTGGCCGCGACCGGGCTGCACCAGGCCGTCCACTACGACGAGGAGATGCTCGGCCGGTTACGCGGTCGGCTCGCCGAGGTCTTCGTCGCCGAACTGACCGTGGGCATCGGCACATCGGGGGTACGGGCGGGGCTGATCAAGGTGGCGGGTGGTTTCCACGGCCTCGACGGGCACGCCCGCTGGACGATGAGAGCGGCGGCCGAGGCCCACCATGCGACGGGAGCGCCCATCGCCGTCCATCTGGAGCTCGGCACCGGCTCCCTCGACGTACTGGACCTGCTGTGCGGCGAGTTGGAGGTGCCGCCGCACCGGGTGATCCTGGGGCACCTCAACCGCTCCCCCGACGGCGTGGTGCACCTCCAGGCCGCCGAGACGGGGTGCTATCTCGCCTTCGACGGGCCCTCTCGCGCCCACCACGCCACGGACTGGCGGATGCCCGGCGCCGTCCGGGCGCTCGCCGACGCCGGACACGGCGACCGGCTGCTGCTCGGCGGCGACACCACGACCGCCGAGGCGCGCTCGGTCGACGGCGGCCCGGGGATGCCGTATCTGCTGCGGCGGGTGCGGCCTCGGCTCGAAGCCGAGCTGGGCGGGGAGACGGTGGAGCGGATCCTCGTACGGAACCCGAGCCGGGCCTTCGCGGTGGAGTGGCGCTGACCTTGGAGGCGGTCGGTGGCCCGATCGTGTTGGCCTTTGGCCCACCGGCGGGCTTTCGGGCGGGCCCGGCGCCCCGAGGATGGGAGCAACGGGTCACCGGGCCCGGAGGCGACAAGGAGGGCGAGGACATGGCACTGGAGATGCGCGAGCGCTGTGAACGCTGCGAGACGGCGACGCTGCCGCCGGACGGGCCGGCCCGGATCTGCTCGTACGAGTGCACCTTCTGTGTGCCGTGCAGCGAGGCCATGCGGGACGTGTGTCCCAACTGCGGCGGGGAGCTGGTTCTCAGACCGCGCAGGAGCCCGGGGAGCTGAGTGTGTGCCACCGCTTTCGCCCCGCGCGGCTTCTAGACCACCGCGATGTCCACCGACGGCCGGAGCTTCGCCGCAGCCGCCAGGGCCTCGTGGACGGGGTGGGCGTCGAAGGCCGCCACCAGGGACGCGTCTGCCGGGCCCTCGGCCGCGGGGTAGGCGATCTGCTCGTACGCGGCCTGGAAGCGCGGGCCCCAGCGGCGGGCGCCGAGGCGGGCGGTGCGGGAGCAGTTGTCGACCATGTGGGCCACGTCCCGGGCGTGCATGTAGGGCAGCAGCGAGTCGACGGCCTCGATGACGGACTCGTTGACGATCTCCGACCACGGGTGCCCGCGCTCGGCGAACTCGTCGACCTGGGCCAGCATGGTGGCGACGAAGACACCGGCGGTGAAGGGGTCGACCGGCAGCTCGCGTCCGGCGCGCCGGGCACGCACCCGGTCGCCGGCCGACCACATCGGCGAACCGCCGATCTCGGTCATCGGGCGGGCCCCGAGCCGCCGTTCGGCCAGGATGACGCTGCGCAGCTCGGTGCCGTCGGCGACCTCGTCGTAGATCTCGGCGACGATCTCGCGGGCGGGTGGGTAGGTCGCCGTGTACGCGCGGTCGAAGACGTCCCGGCCGGCCGCGTCGAGGCTCTCGCGCACCGCGCGCAGTCCGGCGTGCGAGATGATGCGGGCGATCGGTCCGGTGACGTTCTCGCAGGACCTCTCGTACGCGGTCACCTCGTCGTCTCCGGCCAGGCGGTGGCGGCCGTACAGGCTCTCGACGATGCCGTGGACGGCGCCGAGCAGGATGGCCCGCTCCCCCACGATGTCGGAGAGGTACTCGCTGTCGAGCGTGGTGCGGAAGGTGTACGGCGAGCCCAGCGCCACCGACCAGCCGAGCGCGAGGTCCACGGCCCGGCCGTCGGGGTCGGCGTGCACGGCGAAACTGCTGTTGATCCCGGCGCCGTTGACCTCGGCGCCCTGCTGGTACAGGCGGCGCACGGAGTCGCCCATGCCCTTGGGGCAGACGGCGATCACCGGATGTCCGGGCGGGAAGTCGCCGCCGGTCTCCCGCAGATGGCCGAGCAGGAATCCGTGCGAGAGACCGATCGCGGCGCCCGGTTCGAGGACCGCGAAGATCTCCTCGTGGTGCGCGGCGAGGGCGGCGTCCGCGATCAACAGGATCACCAGGTCGCTGTCGGCGGCGACGGCGAGCCAGTCGCCGAGCGTGCCGTCCTCCTCCGTGAAGCCGTGGGCACGGGCGTCGGCGGCCGAGCGGGAGCCGGGGCGAAGACCCACGGTCACCCGGATGTCCGTGCCGGCGAGGGAGTCGCGCAGGTTGAGCGCCTGGGCGCGACCCTGCGGGCCCCAGCCGAGGACGCCGATGCGGCCAACGCCTTCGAAGGCCTGCGGCAGGAGGGAAAGCAGGTGTCGGCCGCCGCGCAGGATCGTCTCGGTGGCGCCGGGCACGTCCATCGTTTCGAGGGCGAAGACACGGGAGGTGTACGTGGTCGAGGTCATGGTCGAGTTGTAGGCTCCGCCCGAGCGTTGCGGCAAGCGCAACCTTTGCAGCGCCGTGTTGCGTGAAGTGAAAGAGCGAGGTCCGGACAGTGCGGGAGGACCACCGGGAGCTGCGACTCTTCCTGCATCTGGCGCAGACCCTGAACTTCGGCCGGACGAGCCTGGACTGCCATGTCAGTCCGGCGACGCTGACCCGGACCGTGCAGCGGCTCGAGGCGGATCTCGGGCACCGGCTGTTCGACCGAGGCCCGCGCGGGGTGTCACTGACCGTGGAGGGGCACCGCTTCCGCGCATACGCCGTCCAGGCGCTGGAGTTGTGGCGTGCCTACCGCGAGGAGCACCCCGACCCGGCCGAACTGACCGGCCGGCTGGCCGTGTTCGCGACGGTCACCGCCTGCCAGGCGCTGCTGCCCGACCTGTTGGCCCCGTTCCGCGCCGCCCATCCGCAGGTACGGCTGGACCTGCGCACCGGTGACGCGGCGGCGGCGCTGGCCCGGCTGGACGAGGGCGAGGTCGACGTGGCCGTCGCGGGGATCCCGGCCAGGCTGCCGGAACCCCTGGTCAGCCGCACGGTCGCGGTCACCGAGCTGGTCATGGTCACCGCACGCGACCGCCCCGACCCCGGTCTCGACGGTCCGTTCGTCCTCCCCCACCGGGGGCTGGTCCGCGAGGCCGCCGACCGCTGGTTCCGGATGCGCGGCACGGCACCCGAGGTGGTCTGCGAACCGGACGGTCACGAAGGGCTGTTGACGCTCGTCGCGCTGGGCTGCGGCACGGGCGTGGTCCCCCGTCTCGTACTGGAGCACAGCGCGGTGCGCGACCGGCTCGCCGTGCTTCCCGTGGAGCCGTTGCCGGAGCCGTTCCCGATCGGGTTGTGCGTACGGCGGGCCGATCTGCGCCGGCCACTGGTGGCGGCGCTGTGGAGCCTCACCGTGCCGGAAGGCTAGGCCCTGCCGAGGTCGAGGCGTCCGATGCGGGCCACGTTCTCCCGGTCCTCGGTGTCCGTGCCGGCCTCCGCGGCGAACCAGGCGTCGAGGATCTCCTTGAGCAGCGGCTCGGACGTCAGCCGCAGGCTGAGGGCGAGGACATTGGCGTCGTTCCAGCGGCGTGCACCGTCCGCCGTGTAGGCGTCCGTGCACAGGGCGGCCCGTACGCCCGGCACCTTGTTCGCAGCGATCGAGGCGCCCGTGCCGGTCCAGCAGCACACGACCGCCTGGTCTGCGGTTCCGGCGGCGACCTCACGCGCGGCGGCCTCCGAGCAGACGGCCCACTGGGGGTCGTCGCCGGGGCTCAGCGCGCCGTACGGCACGACCTCGTGGCCGCGGGCGCGCAGCTCGGCGACGAGGCCGCGCGCCACGGGTTCGTCCATGTCCGAGGAGACGGAGATCCGCATGTCACGAGCCTACCCGGGGCGTGTCCGAAGACGCCTTGCGCGGGTGCGTGGGCGTCACTGGGCCAGCGCGCCCAGCGGATCGTCCAGCACCGGCTGCCAGGCCAGCTCGGCCGCGCCGACCAGGCTGTTGTGGTCGAGGGTGCACGCCAGGATGGGGACGCCGCCGCTCTGCCCCCACAGGCTGCGGTCGGCGACGACCGCGCGCAGTCGGCCCGGGTCGGCGTCCAGCAGGGTGCGGTGCAGACCGCCGAGGATGATCCGGTCCGGGTTGAGGATGTTCACCAGGCCGGCCAGGCCGAGGCCGAGGCGGTCGATCAGGGCCTCGGTGGCGGTGCGGACGGACGGGTCGTCGTAGTGGTTGCGGACCAGGTCGTTGGCCTGCTGGAGGAGGGACACCTCCGGGCCCGGGTCGCGGCCCGCCGCGGTGAGGAAGGCGAGCGGGTCGGCCTCGACGTCGAGACAGCCGCGGCTGCCGCAGTGGCAGGGGCGGCCCTCCGGGTTGACCGTGAGGTGGCCGACTTCGAGCGC
This sequence comes from Streptomyces sp. NBC_01352, assembly GCF_036237295.1. Lineage (NCBI taxonomy): Bacteria > Bacillati > Actinomycetota > Actinomycetes > Kitasatosporales > Streptomycetaceae > Streptomyces > Streptomyces sp. NBC_01352. Next base: position 9,671,905 of record NZ_CP108354.1, on the reverse strand, counting down.
CAGCCCGGAACTCCCGGTGTGCAGACGCCCGTCGAGGACCAGCGCGCCGCCCACGCCCCGGTGGCCGGTGGCCACGCACAGCAGGTCCCGGGCGCCGCGGCCCGCGCCGTGCCGGTGCTCGGCGAGCGCGGCGAGGTTGACGTCGTTGCCCGCGAAGGCCGGTCCGGTGATCCCGGCCGCGCGCACGCACTCCGCGAAGATACGGCGGACCGGGGCGCCCACCGGCCACGCCAGGTGCAGCGGGTTCAGGGCGAGTCCGTCCGGCTCGGCGACCGCCGACGGCACGGCCAGCCCGGCGCCCACGCACCGCCGTCCGGTCGTGCGCAGCAGTTCGGCGCCGGCCTCCACGACCGACACGAGGACCTTCGCGGGATCTTCCTCGACGGTCTCGCAGCCGGGCGCGGTGGCGACGATCCGGCCGCCCAGACCGACCAGCGCCGCCCGGAACCCGTCGGCGTGCACCTGCGCGGCCAGCACGACGGGGCCGTCCTCGGCGACCGCGAGCCGGTGCGAGGGCCGCCCCTGCGAACCGGCCGCCGCGCCGGGCCGGGCGTCGACCCGGATCAGCCCGAGCGCCTCCAGTTCGGCGGCGACCGCGCCGGCGGTGGCCCGCGTCACGCCGAGCTCGGCGGTCAGCACGGCGCGGGTCGGCGCGCGTCCGGTGTGCACGAGCTCCAACGCGGGCCCGAGCGCACCGCGCCCCCGGTCCAACCGCGCCCTCGAGGGGGTCCCTTCCCCCGCCGTCCGGGGGTCCGCCTTGCCGCTCATGAGGGCGAGTCTCCCATGATCCGCAGACTCCGCGGCCTACAGACCACTGGCCCGAAGCGTGATGTTCAACCGCCCGACCAGACCCAACTCCGGCGGTGCCGTACCCGCCTGGACCCGGGGCACCCCGTGGTAAGCGAGCCGGGACGGCCCGCCGAACACGAACAGGTCGCCGCTGCGCAGCTCGACGTCCGTGTACGGCCGGGTCCGGGTCTCGGGATTGCCGAAGCGGAAGACGCAGGTGTCGCCGAGGCTCAGGGACACCACCGGTGCGTCCGACTTCTCGTCGCTGTCGCGGTGCATGCCCATGCGGGCGTCGCCGTCGTAGAAGTTGATCAGTGCGATGTCGTACGCATCCGATGCGGCGCCCAGGGCCTGACTCGCGGCGCGCCGGCCCAGCTCGCCCAACCAGCCCGGGAACGGCTTCACCGGTGCGCCGTCGCCGTCGACGACCGTGCGGGCGTAGGCGTACGGGTACCAGTGCCAGCCCAGACACACCTGGCGGGCGGTCATCGTGCCGCCGCCGGGGGTGCGGACCGTCCTGAGGCCGGCCGGCGGGCGGGCCCACTCCCGGCACGCCTCGACCAGGTCGCGCTGCCGGGCCGTGTCCAGCCAGTCCGGCACGTGCACCGCGCCCGGCGCGACCTGAGTACGGGTCCTCGGGAACAGCTCGGTGTCCATGGTTCCATCCTGCCCGACAGCGCTGAGCTGCGGCTCGGCTAGCCTGGACGCACGATGAACGACCGTATGACGACTCCCTGGGGCGAGCTCGCGCTGTCCCGCTTCCCCGAGGACCCGCGTGAGAGGCTGCGCGCCTGGGACGCCTGCGACGAGTACCTCCTCCGGTATCTCGCGGACCAGGACGTCCCGCTGTCCGGCACGGTCGTGGTGGTCGGGGACCGCTGGGGCGCGCTGGTCACGGCGCTCGCGGCGCACCGGCCGGCGCAGATCACCGACTCGTACCTGACCCAGGAGGCGACCCGGGCGAACCTGGCGCGGGCCGGCGTCGAGACCGGTGCCGTGCGGCTGCTCACCACGCAGGACCCGCCGCCCGGTCGCGTCGACGTGCTGCTGGTGCGGGTGCCGAAGAGCCTGGCGCTGCTGGAGGACCAGTTGCTGAGGCTGGCGCCCTCGGTGCACGAGGGCACGGTCGTCGTCGGCACCGGCATGGTGAAGGAGATCCACACCTCGACGTTGCAGTTGTTCGAGCGGATCCTCGGTCCGACCCGCACCTCGCTCGCGGAGAAGAAGGCCCGGCTGATCTTCTGCACGCCCGAGCCGTCGCAGGAACGGGCCGCCAATCCGTGGCCGTACAGCTATGAGCTCCCCGACGGCATCGGCCTTGTCTCGGGCCGTACGGTCGTCAACCACGCCGGCGTCTTCTGCGCGGACCGTCTCGACATCGGCACCCGGTTCCTCCTGGAGCATCTGCCGGACAGCCGCGCCGGGCGGCGAGTGGTGGACCTGGGGTGCGGGAACGGGGTCGTCGGTACGGCGATGGCGCTGGCCGATCCCGGGGCGGAGGTGCTGTTCGTGGACGAGTCGTTCCAGGCGGTGGCCTCGGCGGAGGCCACGTTCAAGGCGAACGGCGTGCCGGGGCATGCCGAGTTCCGCGTCGGGGACGGGCTGGCCGGAGTGCCGGCCGACAGCGTGGACCTGGTGCTGAACAATCCGCCGTTCCACTCGCACCAGGCGACCACGGACACCACGGCCTGGCGGATGTTCACCGGGGCGCGGCGCGCGCTTCGGCCGGGCGGCGAGCTGTGGGTGATCGGCAACCGTCATCTCGGATACCACCTGAAGCTGCGGCGGTTGTTCGGCAACAGCCAACTGGTCGCCAGCGGCCCGAAGTTCGTGGTGCTCAAGGCGGTCAAGAGGTAGCGGTCGGTCCTGTGAGAGCCCGGATGATCCCCGTCACGGCCCGCACCATCGCCTCCCGTCCCACGCTCAGGTACGTCCGTGAGTCGACCGCCTCGGGGTGGGCGGCCAGGAACTCGCGGATCGCGTCGGTCATCGCGATGTTGAGCGCAGTGCCGACGTTGATCTTGGTGATGCCGCCCGCGACGGCCTTGGCCAGCTCGCCGTCCGGTACTCCGGACGAGCCGTGCAGCACGAGCGGGACGTCCAGGGTGTCGGCGAGGTGTTTGAGGAGGGTGTGGTCGAGGGCGGCGGTGCGGGTGGTCATGGCGTGGGAGCTGCCGATGGCCACCGCGAGGGCGTCGACGCCGGACTCCGCGACGAAGGCCCGGGCCTCCCCGGGGTCGGTGCGGGCCCCGGGCGCGTGGGCGTCCAGCGGCGACTCGCCGTTCTTGCCGCCGATCCGTCCCAACTCCGCCTCGACCCAGAGCCCTTGGGCGTGTGCCCAGTCGGCGGCGGCTCTGGTCGCGGCGAGGTTCTCGTCGTACGGAAGTCGGGCCGCGTCGTACATGACGGAGCTGAATCCGGCGTCGGGTGCCTGGCGGAGGAGGTCGTCGCTCTGTACGTGGTCCAGGTGCAGCCCCACGGGTACGGCGGCTCGTTCGGCGGCGGCGACGGCGGCGCGGGCCAGCGGAAGCAGTCGTCCGTAGCGGAACTTGACGGCGTTCTCGCTGACCTGGAGGACGACGGGTGCACCCACCGACTCCGCACCGGCGAGGACCGCCTCGACATGTTCCAGCGTGATGATGTTGAAGGCGGCGACGGCGGAGTGCGTGGCGGCGGCGCGGGTGACGAGCTCGCCGGTGGTGACGAGGGGCACGGACTGTCTCCTGTCTCGGCGCGTCAGGGGGCGAGGATCACTGAGCGGGTGAGGTGGCGGGGCCGGTCGGGGTCCAGGCCGCGGGCCGCGGCGACGGCTACGGCGAGCCGCTGGACGCGGACCAGCTCGGCGAGCGGGTCGAGGCCGCCGGCGACCCACAACGCGCCTGTGTCGCGGACCTGTTCGGGCAGGCCGTCCGGTGCCTCGCCGAGCATCCAGGTGGCGGTGCCGTGGGTGGTGATGCTGATGGGGCCGTGCCGGTACTCCATCGCCGGGTAGGCCTCGGTCCAGGCGAGACAGGCCTCGCGCATCTTCAGTCCGGCCTCGTTGGCCAGCCCGACCGTCCAGCCGCGGCCGAGGAAGGTGAACTGGGCGCAGTCCACGAGGCCTTGGGGCAGCGGGGAGACGAGCGCGGTGCGGGCGTCGGCGACGACGGCGTCGGTGTGCAGGCCGAGGTGCGCGCGGAGCAGGGTGAGCGCGGTGGTGGCGAACCGGGTCTGCACGACCGAGCGTTCGTCCGCGAAGTCCAGGACGACGAGGTCGTCGGCGGCCTCCATGACGGGGGTGCCGGGGTCCGCGGTGATGGCCGTCGTGCGCGTGCGTCCCCGCAGCTCACCCAGCAGCTCCAGCACCTCGGTGGTGGTGCCGGAGCGGGTGAGGGCGACGACCCGGTCGTACGAGCGGCCGTACGGGAACTCGGAGGCGGCGAAGGCGTCCGTCTCGCCCTGTCCCGACCCCTCGCGCAGCGCCGCCACCGCCTGCGCCATGAAATGCGAGGTGCCGCAACCGACGATCGCGACCCGCTCCCCCGGCGCCGGCAGCGCCCCGGCGTGCTCCGGGGCCATTACAGCCGCGCGCGTCCAGCACTCGGGCTGGCTGGCCAGCTCGTCCTCTACATGGGTCATGCCGCTCCCCTTCGTGGCTTTGCTTGTTTGTGCAAGATATAGCTAAGTTTCGAGCACAATCAAGCATTCTGGCAGAAGGGTGGGTGCGCTAGGGTCGCCTGGAGATCGAGGAACGGAGGGCGCGGATGTCACGCGACGCCCGTTGGAAGGCGCTGCTGGAACTGCTGGTCGAGCGCGGCCGGTTGGACGTCGAGGAGGCGGCCGCCGAACTTTCGGTCTCGTCCGCGACCATCCGGCGCGACTTCGACCAGCTGGCCGAGCAGCAGATGCTGGTCCGCACGCGCGGCGGCGCGGTCGTGCACGGGGTGTCGTACGAGCTGCCGCTGCGCTACAAGACGGCCCGCCACGCCTCGGAGAAACAGCGCATCGGAAAGGCCGTGGCGGGCCTCGTCACCCCCGGCGAGGCCGTGGGACTCACCGGTGGGACGACCACGACCGAGGTGGCGCGGGCGCTGGCCGTGCGCGGCGACCTGTCGTCCGGGTCGCCCGCGCTGACCGTGGTCACGAACGCGCTCAACATCGCCAACGAGCTGGCCGTGCGCCCCCAGTTCAAGATCGTGCTGACCGGCGGGGTCGCGCGCCCGCAGTCCTACGAACTCGTCGGACCGCTCGCCGACGGAGTGCTGAGCCAGATCACGATCGACGTGGCGGTCCTCGGTGTCGTCGCCTTCGACGTCACACACGGCACCTCCGCGCACGACGAGGCGGAGGCGGCGATCAACCGGCTGCTCTGCGAGCGCGCCGAACGCGTGATCGTCGCCGCGGACTCCAGCAAACTGGGGCAGCGCGCCTTCGCCCGGATCTGCGCGACGGCGTCCGTGGACACGCTGGTCACGGACACGGCGGCCGGGCCGGACACCGTACGGCAGTTCGAGGAGGCGGGGCTGCGGGTCGTCGCGGTCTAGCCCTCACGGCGGCCAGGGCGGACAGGGCGGTCAGGGCGGTCAGGGCGGTCAGGGCGGTCAGGCGACCCTGCGGTCATGGAAAGCCCCGTCGGTCGCGAAGGCCAGCTCGGCGAAGCGTTCGCCGATGTGGCGGTGGGTGGCGGCGTCGGGGTGGAGGTTGTCGGGCAGCGGGAGCTCGGCGGAGTCCGCCTCGCCGTAGAGGTCGCGGCCGTCGAGGTAGTACAGGTTCGGGTCCTCCGCCGCGCGCTGCGCCACGATCCGGGCCAGCTCGTCCCGTATGACGCCCAGGGTCAGCTTTCCGACCGCACGCTCGGCCGGATCGCCCATGGCCAGGAACCGCAGCCGCCCCTCGGTGAGGCCCGTGAAGTCCGGGGCGCTGGGCCCGGGCGTGTCCTCGTGGATGGGACACAGGATGGGCGAGACGACGAGCAGCGGGGTGGTGGGGTGCCCTTCGCGGACGGTGTCGAGGAAGCCGTGGACGGCGGGGCCGAAGGCGCGCAGGCGCATCAGGTCGGCGTTGACCAGGTTGATGCCGATCTTCACGCTGACCAGGTCGGCGGGGGTGTCGCGCAGGGCGCGGGCGGTGAACGGATCCAGCAGGGCGCTGCCGGCCAGCCCCAGGTTGATCAGTTCCACCCCGCCGAGGGACGCGGCGAGCGCCGGCCAGATGGCGGTGGGACTCGCGGCGTCGGAGCCGTGGCTGATCGAGCTGCCGTGGTGCAGCCACACCCTGCGGCCCGGGTCCGGGGCGGGCTCGACGGGGGCGTCGGTGCGCAGGGCGATCAGTTCGGTGGTCTCGTTGTGCGGCAGCCAGAGCTCGACGTCCTTGGCGCCGTCGGGCAGACCGGTGAAGCGGAGGGTGCCGGGCGGGCCCGGCCGGTGCTCGGCGGTCCCGGCGGCCATGTCGATGATCATGACGTTGCCGCCCGTGACGCTCGCCCGGCCGGCCGGGCAGCCGTCGACGACCAGGTCGTACACGCCGTCCGGGCGGGGCGGGGCGCCCACGTAGCTGCGCTTGGTGGGCAGCGTGTCCAGCTCGATGACGGTGCCCCTGGTGCGGAAGACCAGCCGTACGCCGGAGGGCTGTGCCTCCGCCGTGGCCAGTTGGGGGTCGGCACACTGGGCGCGGGCCCGGGCGGGCAGCCGGTGCGGCAGCACGCCGTGCTCGGTACGCTCCACGTCGAGCGCGCCGCGCAGCAGCTCCGCGGTCACGGGTGTGGTGGTCCAGTTGTCCTGGGTGTGCATTGATCTCAACCTGTCGATCATCGGGTGGGAGGCTGCGCCGCGGGCCAGTTCCGCAGCAGGGCGTCGAGGGCGTCCAGGATCCGCGACCAGCTCTCCTGCGAGTCGGGGGCGCTGTGGCTGAACCCGCCCGCCAGCTCCAGGCTGACGTAACCGTGGAAGACACTGCCCAGCAGCCGCACCGCGTGCGTCTGGTCGGGCTCGGTGAGGTCGTAGCCGCGCAGGATCGCCCGTGTCATCCCGGCGTGTCTGCCGCCCGCGCTCGCGGCCGCCTCCTCCGGAGTGAGCCGCCACTGGGCGGCGGAGTACCGGCCGGGATGTTCCCGTGCGTAGTCGCGGTACACGTTCGCCAAGGCGGTCAGGGCGTCCTTGCCGGCCCGGCCGGCCAGCGCGGCGGCGCCCCGGTCGGCCAGCTCCTTCAAGGCGAGCAGGGCGATCCCGCTCTTGAGGTCGTCAGAGTTCTTCACGTGCGAGTAGAGGCTCGCGACCTTGACGTCGAACCGCCTGGCGAGCTCCGAGACGGTCACCTGATCGAAGCCGACCTCGTCGGCCAGCTCGGCCCCCGCCCGGACCAGACGTTCCCTGGTCAGCCCTACCCGTGCCATAACCTGCTCCTCGCTTACCTGAATCCATTGTGCACTTGCCTAATAGCTTTAGGCAAATTCGCATGTCCCTCTCCCCCCGCCGCCCCGCCCGCTCCCCCTAAGCTGAGGCTGAGTTGATCGTGTGTCGGGCCCGGGAGGCTGCGATGGATGCAACAGAGCACGTGTCCGGGGCCGCGCGCTATCTGCCGATCGCCGAACACGGTCTGATCGGCGATCTGCGCAGCGTGGCCCTGGTGGGGACCGACGGCACGATCGACTGGTACTGCTGCCCCTCCTTCGACGCCCCGAGCGTCTTCGCCTCGATCCTGGACGCGGAGAAGGGCGGCTGCTTCGAGCTGGCGGCGAGCGTGCCGGCCCGCACCAAGCAGTTCTACTTCCCCGACACCAACGTCCTGATCACCCGGTTCTACACCGAGGACGGCGTCGGCGAGGTGCAGGACTTCATGCCGGTCGACGGCAGCTCGGTGGAGATCGAACGGCACCGGTTGATCCGGCGGGTGGTGTGCGTGCGCGGCTCCATCCCGTTCCGCACGCGCGTGGCGCCTCGCTTCGACTACGGCGCCCAGCCGCACACGGTCCGCATGGTCGGCGACGTCGCGGTCTTCGAGTCCGCCGAGCTGTCACTGGGGCTGACCGCGACGGTGCCGCTGGAGGTCGAGGGCCTGGACGCGCGGGCCGACTTCAAGCTCGCCGAGGGCGAGTCGGCGGTGTTCGCGCTGGACCAGGTGGGCGGCGAGGTGGCTCCCCGCCGATGCGCGCGGACGGAGGCGGAGGAGCAGTTCACGACCACGGTGGCGTACTGGCGGAACTGGCTGTCCGCGTCCAAGTACCGTGGCCGCTGGCGGGAGATGGTGCACCGCTCGGCCCTCACCCTCAAGCTGCTGACCTACGCCCCGACCGGCGCGATCGTGGCCGCCCCCACGACGAGCCTGCCCGAGGAGCTCGGCGGCGAGCGCAACTGGGACTACCGGTACGTGTGGGTGCGCGACGCCGCCTTCTGCGTGTACGCGTTGCTGCGGCTGGGCTTCACCGGCGAGGCCGAGGCGTTCATGAACTTCGTGACCCGGCACATCAGTCCCGGCGACGGCAAACCCTCGGGCCCCCTGCAGATCATGTACGGCATCGACGGCCGCACCGAGCTGCCCGAGCGGGAACTCGACCACCTGGAGGGACACCAGGGCTCCGCGCCGGTACGGGTCGGCAACGGCGCGGCCGAGCAGCTCCAACTCGACATCTACGGTGCGCTGATCGACTCGATCTACCTCTACGACAAGTGGGCCAAGCCGATCTCCAGCGACCAGTGGGACGACGTGTCCGCGCTGGTGGACTGGGTGTGCGAGCACTGGGACCAGCCCGACGAGGGCATCTGGGAGACCCGCGGCGGCCGCAAGAACTTCCTCTACTCGCGACTGATGTGCTGGGTGGCGATCGAACGGGCGATCCGCATGGCCAACCGGCGCGGTCTGCCCGCCGATCTGAACCGCTGGCGGGAGATCCGCGACACGATCTACCGGCGGATCATGAAGCGCGGCTGGTCCGAGGCCCGCCAGGCCTTCGTGCAGACCGAGGACGGCGACGTCCTCGACGCGGCCGTCCTGATGATGCCGTTGACGAAGTTCATCGCCCCGACCGACCCCAAGTGGCTGTCCACCCTGGACGCGCTCACCCACGACCTGGTGTCCGACTCACTGGTCTACCGCTACGACCCGCAGGCGAGCCCCGACGGACTGCACGGCGACGAGGGCACGTTCTCCATCTGCTCGTTCTGGTACGTCGAGGCCATGGTCCACGCCGGGCGGATCGACGAGGCCCGGCTGGCCTTCGAGAAGATGCTCACCTACGCCAACCATCTGGGCCTGTACGCCGAGGAGATCAGCCACACGGGCGAGCAACAGGGCAACTTCCCGCAGGCGTTCACCCATCTCGCCCTGATCAGCGCGGCGTTCAACCTCGACCGTGCCCTCGGCTGACCGCCGAGGGCACGCGGGGCGGGCGTCAGGACGACAGACCCTGCCAGAAGTCGAGGTTGTGCTCCGCACGGAAGTCCCGGGTGGCCTTGGAACAGGCCGCCGGGGGCTCGGAGCCCGCCGGCGCGGTGTCACAGGCGACCAGTGACATCAGCTCCTGTGTCTTCGCGCTGTACTTGGGCCAGGCGGGGGTGCGGGGGCCGTTCGGGTCCGCGTCGGCGGCGAACCGGCCCCAGTAGGTGATCATCTGCCGGGACAGCTCCAGCTGGTCGTCGTCGTACGGCAAGGTCTGGCCCAGGTAGTCCCAGAGGTAGCCGAGGTCGTCGACATGGATGGCGCCGCCGAAGGGGAAGTTGCGCGCGGACTCGCTCTTCTGCTGGATCAGGAAGATGGACGTGAAGTGCGGGGTGTCGCTCTCGGCGAACTCGTAGGCGTACGTGGGGACCCACTTCGACAGCGTGGCCATCAGCTGCTGCCGGGTGGAGGACGTCGAGTCGTTCTGGGCGGCGGTGAACGCCTCGCCGGGGGTGTCATAGGCGCTGAGCGGGTATTCGGCGAGCACCTTGTCGGCGTTCGCACCATAGGCGGAGCGGACGGCTGTCTCATACCCGGCGGCCGTCATCGGCGTACCGAGGTAGTCGTAGTTCTGGAAGGTGAACAGGCCGCGCTCGCTGTTGGTCTGACCCAGCATCACCGGGACACGGTTGAACCTCCCCGTCTGGACGGCGGTGCCCGGGTTGACGGGGAAGGCGGAGCCGCCGACGGACGGGGAGACGCCCGCCTTCTTCTGGGCGGCCAGCAGGTCGGCGGCGGGCTTGGCGCGCAGGCAGGCGACCACCTCGGAGGCGGCGTCGCAGCCGACGGCCTTGACGAACGCCTCGCTCTGCGCCTGACCGGAGGCCGCGGACTGCAGGTTGCAGCCGCCGCTCATGATGCCCGCCCGGGCGAACAGCCCCTTGGCGGTGGGCGAGGCGAGGTGGTCGCAGACCGAACCGGCACCGGCCGACTGCCCGGCGATGGTCACGTTCCTCGGATCACCGCCGAAGCGGGCGATGTTGCCGTGCACCCAGCGCAGAGCCGCCTGCTGGTCGAGGAGCCCGTAGTTGCCGGGACCGTCCTTGCTCTCGGCCCGCAACTGGGGCAGGTTCAGCGTGCCGAGCACGCCGACGCGGTAGTTGACGGTGACGACGACCGCGCCCGTCTGCTCGACGAACCTGCGCGGATCGGTGTCCTGGCCCGCACCGCCGGTGAAGCCGCCGCCGTGGATCCACACCAGCACGGGGGCGTTCGCCCTGGCACGGTCGGGGACGTAGACGTTGAGGGCGAGGCAGTCCTCCGAGGTGATGGTCTTCTCGTAGCCGGGGTCCCAACCGCTGTTCTGCGCACAGCGGTCGGAGAAGGAGGTGGCGTCGCGCACGCCGGACCACCGGGCGGCCGGCTGCGGCGGCTTCCACCGGCCCGCACCGGAGGCGTCGGCCGCGTACGGGATGCCGAGCCACTCGTCGTAGCCGGTCCGGTGGGCGCCTTTCACCTTGCCGTTCGTGGTCTGTACGAGGGTGGAGACAGGGTGGGCCGACTGCGTGGGCGCGTCGTCGGACTGGGCGGCCTGGGCGACGACGGGGGTGATCCCGAGGCCGAGGAGACTCACGGTGGCGAGGGTGGCGCGGACTCTGCCGCGCAGGGCGGTGATCGCTCTCATTGCTCCCTGCTCTCTGCGTGCGGGCGTACTGAGGGACGGTGGCGGGGGTGCGGCGTCAGGCGAGCCAGAAGTCGCAGTGGTGGTCGGCCGCGAACGTGGTGACGACCTTGCTGGCTCCTGCGGTGCGCAGCTGCAGCACCTTCTGCTCGGGGCCGTACGTGGGCCAGGCCGGGGCGCCCTTGACGTTCGGATCGCCGTGGTGCGCGAAGGCGCCCCAGTACCGCGTCATCTGGTCCGAGAGCCGCTCCTGCCGTGCGGTGAGGGGCTTCTCGCCGAGGGTGAAGTCGAAGAGGTAGGCGAGTTCGGCGCTGTGGGCGTTGGACATGTCCTCGCCGGGGACCGCGAATCCGTAGAGGGTCGGCGAGGTCGGGTCGTTGAACTCGTAGCGGTAGACGGGGGTCTTGGCCGCCATCACCTGGGCGGTCTGCTGCATGGAGCAGGCCCGCTGGGCGTCGGTCTGGACCTGGGTGATGGCGTCGTAGGGGCTCTTGAAGCGGCTCAGGGGATAGAGCTCCAGGACGCGTTCGGCACGGTCTCCGTACGTCCTGCGGACCAGGTCCTCGTAGCCCTGCGCGGTGATGCCGGCGAGTGCGGCGGACAGCAGCCGGTTCTCGGAGCGGGTGGTGCCCGTCATGACCGGCACTGCGTTCCAACTACCGTCCTCGAACGCCTGCTTGAAGGACTTCGGCAGCAGGGAGCCGCCCACCTTGGAGCTTCCGCGATAGTCGGCCTGGTGGGCGATGAGTGTGCCGGGCCAGGCCTTTCGCAGGCAGGTGACGACAGCCTCCGAGGCCGCGTCGGCGCAGCCCACCGCCTGGGCGAATCCGACGCCGCTCTGTTCCCCGGCCGACAGCGTGGTGCGGTCGCTCAGACACGTGGCACTCTGCACGATCGCCTGGTCGAACAGGCCGCGGGCCGACGGCATGGCCATCAGGTCGCAGACGGCCGAGCCGCCGGCCGACTGGCCGTAGATCGTGACTTTGCCCGGGTCGCCGCCGAAGCGGGCGATGTTGTCCTGTACCCATTCCAGCGACGCCAGTTGGTCCATGCGTCCGTAGTTGCCGGAACCGCCGGGTGTGACGGCGCTGAGGGCCGGGTGGGCGAGGAAACCGAGGGCGCCCAGGCGGTAGTTGACGGAGATGACGATGGTGTCGGTCTTCGCGGCCATGGTGCTGCCGCCGTAGATGACACCGGTGCCCTGGGTGTGGCCGCCGCCGTGGAACCACACCATGACGGGCAGCTTCGCGGTGGTGGCCGTCCGGGCCGGGCGGTACACGTCCAGATACAGGCAGTCCTCGCTGACGGCCTGTTCCTCCCGTACACCGGTGGGCTCGAACTGCAGACAGGCGGGCGACTGACGGTCGGCCTCCCGGACGTCCTTCCAGGACGCCGGCGCGGCGGGCGGTGCGAACCTCAACTCCCTTACCGGCGGCGCCGCGTAGGGCAGACCGAGGAACCGGTCGGCACCCGCCTCGGTGCTGCCGCGGACGGGTCCGCTCTCGGTCCGCACGACCGAGGTGCTCTGCTCCTTGGAAGGGTGTCCGGTGGAATCCGCCGCCACGTGTCCGGCGCCGAGCGCCAGGGCGGGAACGACGGCCGCCGTCACCAGGGCGCCCGAAAGTTGTCTGAAGGTACGTCTCATCAACTCGTCGCCTCTCATGAGAGGACCGCACAGGTGAACGGCCGGTCCGCAGCGCCTGCGAACGTAACCGCGCGGCAACACTGTGAGCAAGATGCGCGACGAGATTGTTTACAATGCTTAGAACGATTTAGCCCGGCTGCCGGTGAACGCGGCAGCCGGGCCCGTCCAGGTGTCAGTGCCCATGACCGCCTGAGGACTCGTGTACGTCCGTCGGCTCGTCGTCCGCGGCTGTCGCCGGCGCCGCCGCTCCCGCCCGGACGGTGAACGCCGCGGTGCGCACCTTGCCGTCGTGCTTGAAGTCGAGGAAGAGCCGGTAGGTGCCGCTGCTCGGCGCCGTGGCCGTGAAGGAGACGGCCGGGCCGGGCTCGGTCGTGCCGTCGCCGGGTTCGCCGTTGGGGTGGACGTGGAGGTAGGCGAGGTCGCCGGAGCGCAGGGCGACCAGATGGCCGTACGCGCCGAGGTAGGGCTGCAGGTCGGTGACCGACTTGCCGTTGCGGGAGACCTTCAGGGTCAGCTCGCCTGCCGTGCCCGGGCGCAGGGCGCCGTTCAGCGCGACCTCGTAGCCGTCGATCCGGGCGGTGGTGTTCGGCGCCGGCACGGGCTGCGGCTCGTAGGGGCCCGAGGCCGCGAGATCCGCGCCGAGGGTGAGGTTCTCGGCGTTCTTCTTCTCCGGGGTGAAGTCGGCGAAGACGCGGTAGCCGCCCGCACGGGGCAGGTCGACGGGGATGCTCCAGGTGCCGTCGGCGGCGCGGGCGGGGTGCAGATGGCGGTAGGTGCCCAGGTCGCGCGAGGCCACGATGAGGTGGAGTTCCTTGTCGTGTTCCCGCCGGTAGGAGGTGACCGCGCGGCCGTCGTCGTCCCGGATGACGAAGCGCAGGTCGACGGGGCGTCCGGCGGCGACCCGGGGGGTTTCGAGGTCGAGGGTGTAGCCCTTCTCGGAGATCTGCAGCCCGCCCGCCGGTTCCGATTCATGACCCGCCCGGCCGCCCCCTCCGCCTGGAGACGGTGACGCCTCGCTGTGGCTTTCGTGGCGCGCAGGCGTGCTGTCCTCGACGACCGGGTCGAGACCCTTGCCCACGCCGTACGCGGTGCCGAAGGTCGCGGCCAGCGCGGCGGCGAACGTGGTGATCTTCAGTCCAGCGTGCATGGTCGACTCCTGGGAGACAGGGGCCCCGGGCTTCGGTGCGAGGCCTCGCGATACAGCTCACCATACCCCTGGGGGGTACCAAGTCAAGCGTTCTGAGGACTTGCTCTCAATACGGGGTGGGGGTATACAGAACACGAGACGCACGATACCCCCTCCCCGTATCTGAGTCGACCACGGATCCACTGATCCACTGATCCGCTGCGGGGACGACCCCAGGAGCAACGATGACCACCACCACGACCGGCCCCACCGCCGAGACGGAACTCGTCATCGGCGGCATGACCTGCGCCTCGTGCGCGGCGCGCATCGAGAAGAAGCTCAACCGGATGGACGGCGTCACGGCCACCGTCAACTACGCCACCGAGAAGGCCAGGGTCAGCCACAACGGTGAGGTCTCCGTGCAGGACCTGATAGCCACCGTCGAGAAGACCGGATACACGGCGCAGGAACCCGAACCGCCCGAACCGCAGCCCGACGACACGGCGGCGGCGGAGGACGAACTCCGGCCGCTGCGCGAGCGGTTGGTCACCGCCGTGGTGCTGGCCGTGCCCGTCGTCGCGATGGCCATGATCCCGGCCCTGCAGTTCGAGTACTGGCAGTGGCTGTCGCTGACACTGGCGGCGCCTGTGGTGACGTACGCCGGGTGGCCCTTCCACAAGGCCGCGTTCACCAACGCCCGGCACGGCGCGGCGACGATGGACACGCTGATCTCGGTCGGCACGGCGGCCGCGTTCGGCTGGTCGCTGTGGGCGCTGTTCTTCGGGACCGCGGGCACACCCGGCATGACCCACCCGTTCGAGCTGACCATCGCCCGCGGCGACGGATCGGGGAACCTGTACCTGGAGGCCGCCGCCGGTGTCACCGCCTTCATCCTGGCCGGGCGGTACTTCGAGGCCCGCTCCAAGCGCAAGGCCGGCGCGGCGCTGCGGGCGCTGCTGGAGCTGGGCGCGAAGGACGTCACCGTCCTGAACGGCGAGCGGGAGGAGCGCATCCCCGTCGGCGACCTGAAGGTCGGCATGCGCTTCCTGGTCCGTCCCGGCGAGAAGATCGCCACCGACGGCACCGTCGTCGAGGGTTCCTCCGCCGTGGACGCCTCCATGCTGACCGGCGAGTCCGTGCCCGTGGAGGTGGGCGTCGGCGACCCGGTCACCGGCGCGACGGTCAACGCGGGCGGCCGGCTCGTCGTCGAGGCGACCCGGGTCGGCGCCGACACCCAGCTGGCCCGGATGGCGAAGCTCGTGGAGGACGCGCAGAACGGCAAGGCCGCGGCGCAGCGGCTCGCCGACCGGATCTCCGGGGTGTTCGTGCCGATCGTGATCGCGCTCGCGCTGGGCACGCTCGGGTTCTGGCTCGGCAACGGCTCCGGCGCCACGGCGGCGTTCACCGCGGCCGTCGCCGTACTGATCATCGCCTGCCCGTGCGCCCTGGGGCTGGCCACGCCGACCGCGCTGCTGGTCGGCACCGGACGCGGCGCCCAACTCGGCATCCTCATCAAGGGCCCCGAGGTCCTGGAGTCCACCCGCAAGGTCGACACCGTGGTCCTGGACAAGACGGGCACCGTCACCACCGGCCGGATGGCGCTGACGGCCGTACACACGGCGGAGGGCACCGAGGAGACCGACGTCCTGCGGCTGGCGGGGGCCTTGGAGCACGCCTCCGAGCACCCGATCGCCCGTGCCGTCGCCGAGGGCGCGCTGGAGAAGCTGGGGTCGCTGCCGGCGCCCGAGGACTTCGCGAACGTGCCCGGTCTCGGGGTGCAGGGCATCGTCGACGGTCACGCGGTCCTCGTCGGCCGCGCACGGCTGCTCGCCGACTGGGCCATGGAACTGCCCGAGGAGCTGGGGCGGGCCAAGGAGGAGGCCGAGGCGGCCGGGCGTACGGCCGTCGTGGTCGCCTGGGACGGAGAGGCGCGGGCGGTCCTGGAGGTCGCGGACGCGGTGAAGGAGACCAGCGCCGAGGCGATCACGCGGCTGCGCGCCCTCGGTCTGACCCCGATCCTGCTGACCGGCGACAACCGGGTCGTGGCCGAGTCCGTCGCCCGTGAGGTCGGCATCGCGCCCGAGCACGTCGTCGCCGAGGTGCTGCCCGAGGACAAGGTCGAGGTCGTCGAGCGGCTTCAGCGGGAGGGCCGTTCGGTCGCGATGGTCGGTGACGGTGTCAACGACGCGGCCGCTCTCGCCCAGGCCGACCTGGGGCTGGCGATGGGCACCGGCACGGACGCCGCGATCGAGGCGGGCGACCTGACCCTCGTACGGGGTGACCTGCGCGCCGCGGCCGACGCCATCCGGCTCGCCCGCCGCACCCTCGGCACGATCCGCACCAACCTGTTCTGGGCCTTCGCGTACAACGTGGCCGCCCTGCCGCTCGCCGCGGCCGGTCTGCTCAACCCGATGCTGGCCGGGGCCGCCATGGCCTTCTCGTCGGTGTTCGTGGTCGGCAACTCGCTGCGGCTGCGCGGCTTCCGGGCAGCGGTCTGACACGTCCGGTCGGGGGCGGCCTCGGCGCCCCCGACCGGACGTGTCACCTCAGCCGAAGGCCTTCACGGCCTGGTAGTACGTCCACGCCGTGCTGTTGCAGGCGGTCTTCGTGCCGCCGCCGTAGCCGGCGCACACCCGCTTGAGGTCCTCGTAGAACGCGCTGTCGAGGCGGGTCTTGTTGGCGTTGAAGGCGCCCGCGGCCTTGTAGTTGCGGTAGCCGAAGTCGTGCCGGGCGCAGGACATCTGGAAGGGGAAGCCGAACGGGTTGTCCGGCGAGGAGGAGCAGTAGTCGGTGCTCCAGTCGAACGCGTACGCGCCCCAGGCGGACTGGTTCGCGCGGGCGGCGGCCCAGGAGTTGTAGCTCGACGCGCTGGTCTGGGTCCAGCTCGCAAGGACCTGGGGCTTGTCGGCGGGAGCGGCGTCGGCGGCCGCGGCGGTGCCGACGACGGTGACGAGGGCCAGAGTTGAGGCGCCAAGTGCGGTGGCGAGTCTGCGGTGCATTCCACACCTCCATGAGACTGCGGCCCGCCCGTCGGGCCGCAGGTTCATGACAAGATGATTGACACCGCAAGTGCCCTTTCACACTCCAAGTCCCCTAATGGAGCATTAACTCTTGGAAATTGCAGCGAATCGGACGTCGACGGCGGTGGGGGCAGCGGCCCAGCTCCTGGTCGTACGGGCCGGTCATCTCTGTGTGCGACGCGCTGCAGCCTCTAACGAAGAGGGGAACGGAAGTTCTTGGGTCGAATGGGTGACCTTTGCGGAGGCTGCTCGTTGACTGCCGTGACGGGGATCTTCAAACCGAGGCGGGGGTGAACGGGTGAGCGTGCTAGGGAAGTTGGGGGCGCCGTTCGTGGTGCCGGGCCCGGCCGGGGTGGCGATCCGGGACCGGCTGCGGGTGAGCGAGTCGGACGCGGCGGTCCTCGCCGAGGTCGGGATGGTCCTGGGGTCGCTGGCCGCGGCGGATCTCGCGGAGCGCTCCCGGAAGGGGCTGGCGCATGATGCGGCCTCGTGGGCGGTGCGCAAGCGGGAGCTGACGGGGAGGTCGTCGGCGCGGTGGGCGGGCAGTATCACCAAGGCCACGCATGACCAGTGGGCGCTGGCCCGGCGCGGCCAGGCCGCCCATCTGGCCTGGCTGCGCGGGCAGATCGCCTCCATCGAGGCGCGGCTGGCCCGGCCGCTGGGTGCCAAGGCGGACAAGCGGGCAGGGCTGGCACGCGGCTATGCCTCGCGGAGTGAGTGGCATGCCAAGTCCCGCCGCCTGCACACCCTCAAGGACCGGCTGGCGGTGGTGGAGGCGGACCGGGCGGCGGGCCGGGTGCGAGTGGTGCGCGGCGGCCAACGCCTCGCGAACACCCGTCACCACCTTGAGGCGGCTGGGCTGAGCGAGCAGGCGTGGCGGGAGCGGTGGCGGGCGGAGCGGATGTTCATGGCGGCTGACGGGGAATCCGGCAAGCGGTTCGGCAACGAGACGATCCGCGTCACCGACACCGGTCGGCTCTCGGTCAAGCTCCCGGCCCCGCTGGCCCATCTGGCCAACGCCCCGCACGGCCGCTACGTCCTCGACGCGGCCGTACGGTTCCAGCACCGGGGCGCGGAGTGGCTGGACCGGATCGCCGCGAATCGGGCGGTGGCCTACCGCATCCACCACGACACCGTGCGCGGCCGCTGGTATGTCACTGCCTCCTGGCAGCGCGCCGCTGCCCCCGTGCTGCCGCTGCAGGCGGCGCTGGCCCGGGGGTGGTGGGGGTGGACATGAACGACGACCACCTCGCCGCCTGGCAGTTGGATGGGCACGGCAACCCGGTCGCCGAACCGCAGCGCTACTTCTACGACCTGACCGGCACCGCCGAGCACCGGGACGCACAGCTCCGGCACGCGCTGACCCGGCTGCTGCATCACGCCCGGCGCTGCGGGGCCGCCGCGATCGCCATCGAGAACCTCGACTTCGCCGACGGGAAGAACCGGGAGAAGCACGGCCGCAACAAGCGCTTCCGGCGGCTGCTGTCCCGTTTCCCCACCGCGAAGCTCAGGGCCCGGCTGGTGTCGATGGCCGCCGAGCAAAGCGTGGCGATCGTCGCGGTCGACCCGGCCTACACCTCCCGCTGGGGTGCCCAGCACTGGCAGAAACCGCTGACCACCCCGCAACGCAAGACGTCCAGGCACGATGCGGCGAGCATCGCGGTCGGGCGACGCGCCCTCGGACACCCGATCAGGCGACGGACGGCACCGCCCCACCCCGACCAGAGCGATCGTGGTGGGCATCGGACCGCCCAGGCCCGACCGGACACCCGCAGGCGTGAGGAAACCCGCCCCCACCTTCCCGGACCGCGCACCGGATGCGCGCCGCCCGGCCGTGGAGCGAAAGCGGGCGACCAGGATGCCCAACACCGTTCGGGGCACCCGGCTGAGCAAGAGTCCTGGCGACAGGACTCACTCCCACTCAGTCCTTAGGAACGGTTCTGCGCATCGGCCGCCGCACTGGCACTCTGTGCGGTGGCCAAGATGGGGCAAACCCATTGTCCTGTGTCCGGGCATGCCGAGGTCACCTCTTCCTTCCTCGGACTTGCGTTGACGCCCCCCCTCGGCCCCCGTGGTACTCCGGCTACTCGCCCCGGTGCGGCAGCGTCGTCCCCGGCAGGTTGTACTCGTCCCGCCGGCCGCACATCCCGAAGCCGCCGAGCCGGGTCGGTGCCGCCTCGTACGCCGTCGCCTCCCCGAGGTACGCCGGCTCGCCGTCCGCCAGCGCGTCCAGCTGCGCGCCGGTGCGTTCGGCGGTGGCCAGCGCACCGGCCCGCCACAGCTCGCGCCAGGCGGGAACCTTGGCGCGCACCAACCGGGCCGCGGCGCGCTGGAACTCGACGTACGGGCCGTTGTCCCCGGCGACGAGCGCCTCGCGCAGAGCGAGGTAGCCCTCGACGGCGAGGTCCCGGCGGCGCCGGGCTGCCGCCGCCGTCTCCTCACCCGTGCCGGGCGGGAGGGTCGCCGCCGCCGCGTACTTCCCGGCGTCGGCGAGCACCTCGGGCGGGAACGTGAAGACGGCGTCCCCGGCCTCCGGCAGACCGCTGTTCTGCATCAGCACGGTGATCCGAAGATCGCCGCCCTGCACCATCCGGTGCACGGTGCCCGGCGTGAACCACGCGACCGAGCCCGGCTCCAGGGGAATGTCCCGGTAGCCGTCGGGGCTCAGCGTCTGCACCGCGCCCCGTCCGCCGGTGACGACGTACGCCTCCGTGCACACCAGGTGCAGATGCGGGCTGCCGCCGCACACACCGTCGGCGGCCTCCCAGTCGTAGGCGCTCAGGTGGGACAGGCCGACGGCGCCGGGAAGAGGGTGCGGGAGAGTCGGTTTGGGCTCGCTCACCACGGCAGGCTCTCCAGGTACGTGCCTACGCGGTCACCGTCCCAGGCGCCGTCGGCGACGATCACCCGGTAGCGATACGCGAAGGACTCCCCCGGCGGCAGTTCGAACTCCTCGAAGAACGCCCAGGAGAACGCGACCGTCGGGAACGGCTCGGAGCGCACGAACCAGTGCGACTCGTGGACGGCCGTCTCCGCGTCGAGGTTCTCCGGCGCGTGGGCGAAGACGAGCGTGGAGTGCCCGTCGGCCTCGTCGTGCTCGGTGCTGAAGGCGAGCCACGGGCTCTGGCTGCCCATCAGCTTGTCCGCGTCGGCGTCGGTGTCCGGGCCGAAGACGGTGCCGCCGGTGAAGTCGCGCGGCCCGCGCCACTGCAGGCCCGTGTAACCGGCCATCTCTCGCCCGGCGGTGGTCGGGGAGCCGAAGGCCAGGGGCCGGTCACGGACGTTGGTGAGCCGGATCGACCAGTCCAGCGCCCAGGCGCCGGCCTCCTGGTCGACCGAGTGGACGGCCAGGCCGCGCTCCTCGCGCGCCCACTCCGCACCGCCGTTCTCCACCCAGGTGAGTTCCTCGGTGAAGGCGAGCCGCTCGTCCTCGACGGTGAAGGCGGGGAAGCCGTCGTGCCGCATCGAGCCGACCCGCTCGGGCAGGGGGAGGTAACCCTGGCCGTGGACGTAGCAGTTGCCGCCCCAGAAGTTCTGGCCGGACAGATGGCTCGCGGTCATCTGCAGGCCCTTGTGCCAGCGGTGGTCGTTCGGCCGGTAGCCGGTGACCGTGCGTCCGGCGAGGGTGCGGACCGGGTGGGCATACGGCTTGCGGGACTCGAAGGCGTCGGGGTCGGGACGGTAGACGTACCGGAGGATCTCCGTGCCGTCCGCCGCCTCGACCGCGATGTGCTCGCCGTGGACGTGGCTGACGCGGATGCTCATGCGCGCTCCTTGGGGGCCCAGTGGGGGTGGTCGCCGTGCATGGCCGGATAGAACGGGTCGCCGGGTGCGATCTCGCCCGCGTGCACCGGGTCGCCGGTGAACGCGGCCTTGTAGAGGGCGGCGGCGAATTCGAGGGTCGCGCGCGCTTCGGTGCCGCTGTTGGGCGGTCTGACACCGTTGTCGTACGCGTCGAGGAGCGCACCGAGCTGCGCCGTGTGGGAGCTGGGCACGTCCGAGGCGGGGGTGCGCCAGGCCTCGGCGCGCTCGGCGGCCACGTGCGGGGCCGGGGTGTAGGTCCAGTCGTCGTTGCGGTGCCCGTACAGGTGGGTGAGCTCGACCGTCGCGTCCGCGCAGTCGATGCGAATGCGGCTGACCTCGTCCGGGGAGAGCACGCTGTTGACGACGGTGGCGAGGGCGCCGTTCTCGAACCGGACCAGGGCCGTGGACACGTCCTCGCTCTCGGTGTCGTGGACCAGCCGCGCCGCCATGGCCCGGATCTCCGTCCACGGGCCGAGCAGGTGCAGCAGCAGGTCGTACTGATGGATGCCGTGCCCCATGGTCGGCCCGCCGCCCTCCGTGGCCCACTTGCCGCGCCACGGCACGGCGTAGTAGGCGGCGTCGCGGTGCCAGGTGGTCTGGCAGTGCGCGACCCGCGGGGCGCCCAGCTCGCCGCTCGCGATCAGTTCGCGGGCGTGCACCGCGCCGGAGCCGTAGCGGTGCTGGAAGACCACGGAGGCGTACGCGCCCGAGGCCTCCTCGGCCGCCGCGATCTCGTCGTACTCGGCGAGCGACAGGGTCAGCGGCTTCTCGCACAGCACCCAGGCGCCCGCCTTCAGCGCGGCCACCGTCTGCTCCCGGTGCAGGGACGGCGGCGTGCCGATGAGCACCAGGTCGGGGCGTACGGCGTCCAGCATCGCGTCCATCGACGTGTGTCCGGCGACCTCACCGCCCGCGAGTGCCCGGAACTGGTCGAGCCGGTCCTGGTCCACGTCGACGGCGGCGACCAGTTCCACCCGGTCGGCGTGGGCTCTGAGGGCGGGCAGGTGGCTGCCGCTGACGATGGCACCAGTACCGACCACGGCGACGCGGCGACGGGCTGGGAGCGGGGGCATGCAGTTCTCCTGGTACGGCCGGCGGACGCGCAGAAAGCGCTTGCTCCGAGCGAGCCTAGGTGCCGAGGAATGTCCGGACAACCCCCCTGCAGTGATGTTGGAAGGCCTCTGTTGCCGTCGGCTCCGGCGACCGCGGCGGATCCGCGGCGGTGTAGCGGCCTACACCTCGGTTTCGGGAGCGCACTCTCTCGTAGCCCCGGGCCGATGACGGGATCGTTGATCTCACCAGGGCCGACGCCCCGACCGGGCACCCGAGGGGCGCGAGCCTGCTGCGCGGCCGCGGACAGCGGCAGCACGCCTGACGCGATTTCAGGTGGCGCACCTGACCGTGGTGCCGCTGGACACCGAGCGGGAAGAAGGAACCCGCCGCGCACGGCACCGGGCGGGCGCCCGTCGTGCGGTCCTGCTCCGCCCATGAGGACACCGAGGGCTCCTCCGTGGCGGGGCGCTTCGACTCCGTGCTGGGTGGTGCGCGGCCGGGGGGGCCTTCACCACCGCCGTGCGGACCGTCCTCGACTCCGCCCGCCGCGTGCAGCCGCTGCGTCCGCCCGCCGGACGCGCCGGGACCGGGGGGAGACCTGCCGCCGCTCCACCGCCGCGCAGAACGACGACTCCACGCCGAGCCGTGTGAAGGACTGCGCCTACACCGGCGTGATCCGGCCCGCCCTGCCCGAGCACGACGTAATGCGGCTGCGCGGCTGCATCGAGGACGCGAGCGCCAACCGCACCGGCGCCGCCGTGCCGGGCGCGGGCAGGCGCGCTCCCGGAACTGAGCCATGCCGACGTGGAAGAGCGGTCGGTTCAGGGTCCGTGGGTGACACGGATCTTGGACTGGCCGTGCGGGAGTTCCTCCCAGTCGTCCATGAAGCGGGCCCGCAGCCCGTGCTGTTCGGCCAGGGCCACGAGCGTCTCGGTGCGGTAGTAGAAGTCCTCCCGGAGGACGTGGTGCTCCTCGCCCTCGGTGCGGTCGAAGGTGAAGTCGAACCAGCCGCCCGGCGCGAGCACCCGGCCGACGTGGGCCAGGCACTCGTCGATGACCGGGATCGGCGAGTGGGAGAAGACGCTGTGCGCGTGCACCACGTCGAAGTGGGCGTCGGGCAGGAACCGCAGCGTCAGGTCACGGACCGGGGTCAGCGTCGGGAGCCGCTTCTGCAGGCCCGTCTCCACGATGGTGGCCTGCGCGGCGACGAGGATGTCGGGCGAGATGTCGATGCCGTGGTAGTGCCCGGGCTCCAGGTACCGGATGAACCGCCAGCCGCCCCGCAGGTTGCCGCAGCCGATGTCCAGCATGTGGTGTTCGGGGCGCAGCCCGTGGCCGAGGAGATAGTCGAACTGCATCGCCCCGAGCGCGAGCCACCGCTCACGGCTGCGGCTGCCGACCGCCGCGTCCGGGTCTGCCCGGGTGTCGGAGCGCATCACGGCGCGGTAGTAGGAGACGTGGTCGGGGTGGCGGCGGCGCAGCCACAGGTCCCGGGCGGCGCGGGCCAGGTGGCGGGGCACCCGGTCGGGATGGCGCAGGGCGTAGCCGACGCGGTGACCGAGGGCGGCGCGGTTGGCGGTGAGGTTCTTGGCGGGCATGTGTCTCTGCCTTTTCGAGCGGTACGAGGTCTGGGTACCAGCCTCGGTGCGGGTCGCTGCGGTCGCCTCGGTCGACAGTCTGCCGTCCTGAAGCGGTTCGGGCGACCGGTGGGTCAGCCGATCGGTTGATGCGGCCGCGCGCCGGACGCGTTAGACACGGAGGATGAGAGACACCGACCCGGACGAGCGCTGGCTGGGCGCGGTCGTGCACGCCGCGTTCTTCCTGCTGCTCGGCTCCTCGTTCGCCCGCTTCCTGACCCGCGACCAGGGCGGCGCGCACACCGGATGGGTGGTGGCGCTGTTCGCGGTCTTCGGGCTGCTGTACGTCCTCGGTCGCTTCCTGGCTCCGGCGCCGCGCCCCGGCTCGCCGCCGACCAGACGTCATCTGGTCTGGCTGGGCTCGGTGTCCGCGGTCTGGCTCGTACTCCTCGCCCTCGCGCCGAGCGCCACCTGGTGCGCGATGCCGCTGCTGTTCGCCGGGCTGCACGCGCTGCCCCCGCGGATCGCGGTGCCGGTGGCGGCCGCGCTCACCGCGCTGGTCGTGGCCTCCGAAATACGCGTCGCCGAGGGCCCGTTGAACCCCAACATGGTCGTCGCCCCGCCCGCTGTCGCCGCGGTCGCCACCGCCGTGATGGTGCATCTGCAGCGCCAGGGGGCCCGGCAGCGCGTCCTGATCGACGACCTGGTCCGTACCCGTCACGAACTCGCCGTCACCGAGCACCGGGCGGGTGTCCTGGCGGAACGCCAGCGGCTGGCCACGGAGATCCACGACACCCTCGCGCAGGGCCTGTCCAGTCAGCAGATGCTGCTCCAGGCCGCCGGGCGCGTCTGGAGGACGGACCCGGCGGCGGCCCGCGCACACGTCCACAGGGCGGCGGAGATCACCTCCCGCAGCCTCGTGGAGGCCCGCCGGTTCGTGTACGACCTCGCGCCTGCCGACCTCGCCGCCCACACGCTGCCGGGCGCGCTCGCCGTACTCGCCGAACGGGAGAGCGGCCCGGGGCTGACCGTGGAGTTCCGGCTCGACGGCGAGCCGGGCCGGCTGCCGGAGCGGGTCGAGGCGGCGCTGCTGCGGATCGCCCAGGGAGCGCTGGCCAACGTGCGCGAACACGCGGCGGCCACCCGGGCCGCGCTCACCCTGACCTGCCTGGACGACCAGATCTCGCTGGACGTCGCCGACGACGGGCGCGGATTCGAGGCGGACCCCTCGGGCACCCGGTCCGGCCCGGCCCCGGACAGCGCGCGCGGGCACGGGCTGCCCGCCATGCGCATCCGGGCGCGGCAGGCGGGCGGCACGCTCACCGTGGAGTCCACGCCGGGCGAGGGCACCGTCGTGTCGGCGGCGATCCCCCTGGCACCCTTGGCCGCCACGGTCCGGTCCGCCTCGGACACCCCGAAGGAGCCCGCCCTGTGACGCCCGTCCGGCTGCTGTTGTGCGACGACCACGCCGTGGTGCGTGCGGGGCTGCGCGCCCTGCTGTCCAGCGCCGACGGCATCGACGTGGTCGGTGAGGCGGCCACCGGCGAGGAGGCGCTCGCCATGGCCGCGCGGCTGCGTCCCGACGTCGTACTGATGGACCTCGAGCTCGGCGGCGGGATGGACGGCGTGACGGCCACGCGGCGCCTGACGTCCGACGGTGCCCAGGGGCCGCGTGTCCTGGTGCTGACGATGTTCGACACCGACGCCGACATCACCCGCGCCGTCGAAGCGGGCGCCACCGGTTACCTGCTGAAGGCCGAGCACCCCGACGAACTGTTCACGGCGATCCACAACGCGGCCGCCGGGCGCACGGCCCTGTCGGGCCCGGTGGCCGACCGGTTGATGACCCGGCTGCGCAGCCCGCGCCCCGCCCTGTCCACGCGCGAGCAGGAGATCCTCGGGCAGCTCGCGCGCGGCCTGGGCAACCGGGAGATCGCCCGGGCCCTGTTCATCAGCGAGGCGACGGTCAAGACCCATCTCGGGCGGATCTACGGCAAGTTGGGGGTGGACACGAGGGCCGGTGCGGTGGCGGTCGCCAAGGAGAGACGGCTGCTGGCGTGACAGCCGGGAGGTCCCGCAGCGTACGCCGGGACGTTCCCCCGGCGTACGGCGGTCCCTCGTCACCGGCGCTGGGCGCGGGCCGCCTCCCCCGTCCGCAGTCCCTCGGACCGTCCGCGGAAGCGGTAGCGGCGCTCGGGCCGCCCCGTCGCCCCGTAGCGGAGGGACACGTCCGCGCTGCCGATGGTGTGGAAGTGCTCCAGGTAGCGGCGGGCGCTGACGCGGGAGACGCCGGAGAGGGTCGCGCACTCGGCGGCGGACAGGGAGCCCTCCGCCTCCCGCAGCGTGCGTTCGATCAGCTCGGCGGTCTCCACGCTCATGCCCTTGGGCAGCGCGCCGCCGGCCGACGCCGGTGCGGCCGCACCCGCCAGCACCCGGTCCACGTCGGCCTGGCTGCGGACGACGGTGGCGAGCAGCCGGCCCCGCTGCACGGCGTAGCGCTCCAGGCGGACGCGCAGGTCCTCGAAGTCGAAGGGCTTCAGGAGGTAGTCGACGACGCCGTGCCGGGCGGCGCCGCGCACCGCGTGCGCCTCCCGGGCGGCGCTGATGACCATGACGTCGCAGTCGTGGCCCGCGGTGCGCAGCCGGGGGATGACGTCCAGGCCGAAGAGGTCGGGCAGATACAGGTCGAGCAGGACGAGGTCCGGACGCAGTTCGTCGACGGCGAGGGCCGCCTGCTCGCCGGTGTGGGCCACGCCGACGACCCGGAACGGCGCGACCCGTTCGACGAAGGCACGGTGGACTCTGGCGACCATGAAGTCGTCGTCGACGACGAGCACGTCGATCGTGTCGGTCGTCCCGGTCGAGGCAGTCATCGAGGCGCTCCTTCCGCCACCGCGTCGGCGAGGTGGCTGACGGTCATGCGTGCGGTGAACATGGCCCCGTCCGGGGTGTTGGTCACCGAGATCTCACCCCCGTGACGCTCGCAGACCAGGCGGGTGAGCGCCAGACCGATGCCGCGCTCGCCCTCCCGGGCGGCCTTGGTGGTGAAACCGTGCGCGAAGACCTCCCGGGCGAGTTCGGGTGCTACGCCCGGGCCGGAGTCGCGGACCACGATCTCCACACTGGAGGCGTCCTGGCGCAGTTCCACCTCGACCCAGGCGTCGTCCCCCTCCTGGGCGGCAGCCGCGTCGACGGCGTTGTCGACGAGGTTGCCCACCACGGTCGCCACGTCGGCGGCGTCCTCCGGGGTGAGCCGGTCCAGTGCGGTGCGGTCCGAGATCCGCAGGCTGACCCTGCGTTCGGCGGCCAGGGAGGACTTCGCCATGAGCAGGGCGGCGACGGCGGTGTCGCGGACCCGGCGGCTGAGGGAGACGTCGAGTGACTGGCGGCGGCGGTTGAGCGCGCGGATGTAGTGCACGACCTCGTCCTGCTCGCCGATCTGGATCAGTCCGGAGATGGTGTGCAGCTGGTTGGCGAACTCGTGGGCCTGGGCGCGCAGCAGTTCGGAGGAGCTGCGGAAGGATCCGATCTCCCGTTCCAGCCGGGCCAGTTCGGTGCGGTCGCGCAGGGTGGTGACGGAGCCGAGCGGGCGGCCGTCCTTGGCGACGGTCATCCGGTTCATCACCAGCACCCGGCCGTGCCGGACGACGACCTGGTCACGCCGGTCGTCGGCCCTGCCGACGGGGCCATCCTGGCCGCGCCGACCATCGGCCGCGCCCACCGGATCACCCCCGTCGCGCCGACCACCGGCCGTGGCGACCGGATCACCCTCACCACGCCGACCACCAACCGCGCCCACCGGATCACCCTCACCACGCCGACCACCAACCGCGCCCACCGGATCACCCTCACCACGCCGACCACCGGCCGTGGCGACCGGGTCACCCCCATCACGCCGACCACCAACCGCGCCCTCCCGGTCACCGGCGAGGACGTCCCGCAGCCGTCCCTCGATGCCGAGTTCGGCGAGGCTGCGGCCCACACAGTCCTCGGGCAGGTCGAGCAGGCGCCGGCCCATCTCGTTCACGAGGGTGAGGCGGAGGTGCGGGTCCAGGGCGACCACGCCCTCTGCGATGCCGTACAGCATCGCCTCCCGGTGCTCGGCCAGCCCGGCGATCTCGCGGGGTTCCAGGCCGAGGGTCTGGCGTTTGACGCGTCGGGCCAGCAGCCAGGAGCCGGCTACGCCGAGTGCGCTGGCGATGCCCAGGTAGGCGAGGAGGTAGGAGGAGGCGCCGCTGAGACGCTGCCACACCGTCGGATCCGCCTCGCCGATCATCACGGTGCCCAGCTGCTCTCCGAGGTGTTCCTGCGTGGCACCGAGGACCGGCACCTGGGCGACGAGTTCACGGCCGCCGTCCACCGTCAGCGACCCGGACCAGCCCCGCCCCTCGTCCGCTCCCCCGCCGAGGGACAGGGGGGCGCCGATCGCCGTCGGGTTGGTGGAGCCGACGATCCGGCCGTCGGCGTCGGCGACCGTCACCGAGGTGACCCCGGACTGCGTCTGCGTGGAGTTCACCAGCGGGGCCAGGGCCCGCTGCGGTGCGGGCTGTACCAGCTGGCTGCGGACCAGGGGGTTGGCGGCGAGTTGTTCGGCCAGCGCGACCACCCGCCGGCCCTCGACCCGGTTGAAGGTGGCTTCCGACTGGGCGAGGGAGACCGCGGCGACCGCACACAGCACGACCACGACGATCGCGAGCTGGAGCACCAGCATCTCGCCCGCGAGAGTCTGACGACGGAAGGTGGCGGTCACGGCCGCCATCATGGCCCCCACCTGCGGCCGGGGAAAGAGACGTGCACGCCTTCCACCGGTGCGCGCCTCTGCCCGGTGGTCGCCTTCGCCCGGTGGTCACAACGACCACAACCTCCGTTGCTTCCGCAAGCGGGACATGGCGGGGACGCGCGGGCACCATGTGGCCCACGTCACCCTCCCCCACAGGGCTTCCCGTATCCCATCGACGTACCGACAGGTGGTGGCACTCGTGCGCCTGCGCACCCCCCTTGCCCTGCTCGGGGCCGCCGTGCTCGTCCTCGTAGGTCCTCCGCTGCTCACGGCCGGCAGCGGTGCCGAGACCGGCACGCAGATTCCGGGCCTGCGCCTCATGGTCCCCAACACGCCCGGCGGCGGCTACGACATCACGGCCCGGACGGCCGCGAAGAACGCCGAGGACGCCGGACTCACGCACAACATCGAGGTGTTCAACCTGCCGGGTGCCGGCGGCACCGTCGGGCTGAGCCGGCTGGTGAGCGAGCACGGCAACGGCAAGCTCGCCATGTCGATGGGCCTCGGTGTGGTGGGCGCCGTCCGCTCCAACCACGCGCCGAAGACGCTGGACGACACCACGCCGATCGCCCGGCTCACCGAGGAGCAGGACGTCGTCGTGGTCGCCAAGAACTCGCCGTACAAGACGATCGACGAGCTGATCGGCGCCTGGAAGGAGGATCCCGGCAAGCTCCCGGTGGGCGGCGGTTCCTCGCCGGGCGGGCCGGACCACCTCGCGCCGATGCTGATGGCGAAGGCCGCCGGGATCGCGCCGAAGCAGGTCAACTACATCCCCTTCGACGGCGGCGGCGAGCTGCTCGCCTCCATCCTCGGCAGCAAGGTCGCCTTCGGAGTGTCCGGCGTGGGCGAGTACCTCGACCAGATCAAGGCGGGTGAGCTCAGGGTGCTCGCGGTGACCGGCCCCGAGCGGGTCGACGAACTCGACGCGCCCACGCTCAAGGAGTCCGGCTACGACGTCGACTTCACCAACTGGCGCGGGATCGTCGCACCCCCAGGCATCTCCGAGGCCGAGCGCGACAAACTCACCCGGCTGATCGAGGAACTGCACGACTCGCCCGAGTGGCAGAAGTCGATGCAGCAGAACGGCTGGGACGACGCGTTCCTGACCGGCGAGAAGTTCGGCGACTTCCTGGACGCCCAGGACAAGCGCGTGGTTTCCGTGCTGAAGGAGCTGGGACTGTGACGACGCAGACCGACAATCCCCCCGCGCCTACGGACGAGCGGCGCTCCTGGCTGCGCGACCACTCCGAACTCGGCGTGTGCGTCCTGCTGTTGGCCCTGGGCGTACTCGTGCTGACCGACGCGCTCACCATGGACGTCGACATCACTCAGCGCGGGCCGGTCGGGCCCAAGACCGTGCCGGTCGTGGTCGGCATCGGCCTGCTGGTGGTCGCCGCCCTGCTCGCCGTCGACGTGCTGCGCGGCGGCCGCGGCCAGGCCGAGACCGGCGAGGACGTCGACCTGTCCGAACCGGCCGACTGGCGTACGGTCCTGCTGCTCACCGGGGTCTTCCTCGGCACGGCGATCCTGATCGAGCCCCTCGGCTTCCCGGTCGCGGGCGCCCTGTTGTTCTGGGGAGCGGCCTTCGCACTCGGCAGCCGCCGCGTCGACCGCGATCCGCTCATCGCGGCCGTCCTCTCCCTCGTCACCTACGCCGTCTTCAACAACCTGCTCGGGGTTCCGCTGCCCGGCGGCCCGCTGATGGGAGTGCTGTGACATGGACGCCCTCAACTCCCTGATGGACGGGTTCGGTACGGCCCTCACCCCGGTCAACCTGCTGTGGGCCGCCCTCGGTGTGCTGCTCGGCACGGCGATCGGCGTGCTGCCCGGCATCGGACCCGCGATGGCGGTCGCGCTGCTGCTGCCGGTGACGTACGGGCTCAACCCCGTCGCCGCGTTCATCATGTTCGCGGGCATCTACTACGGCGCGATGTTCGGCGGTTCGACCACCTCCATCCTGCTCAACACCCCCGGCGAGAGTGCCGCCGTGGTCGCGGCCATGGAGGGGAACCCGATGGCCAAGGCGGGGCGCGGCGCGCAGGCGCTCGCGGCCGCCGCCATAGGTCACTTCGCGGGCGGTCTGATCGGCACGATCCTGCTGGTCGCGCTGGCGCCGACGGTCGCCGATCTGGCGGTGGACATCGGTGCTCCGGACTACTTCGCCATCATGGTGCTGGCGTTCATCGCGGTGACGTCGGTGCTGGGTTCGTCGCGGATCCGGGGTCTGGCGTCGCTGCTGATCGGGCTGACGATCGGCCTGGTGGGCCTGGACCAGATGACCGGGCAGCAGCGGCTGACCTTCGGTTCGCTCCAACTCGCCGACGGCGTCGACGTGGTGATCGTGGCGGTCGGTCTCTTCGCGATCGGCGAGGCCCTGTGGGTGGCGGCGCATCTGCGGCGCACGCCGGGCGAGCCCATCCCGGTGGGCCGGCCGTGGCTGGGCCGTGCCGATGTGCGGCGGACCTGGAAGTCCTGGCTGCGCGGGCCGCTCATCGGCTTCCCGTTCGGCGCGATCCCGGCGGGCGGCGCGGAGATCCCCACCTTCCTGTCGTACGTCACGGAGAAACGTCTCTCGAAGCACAAGGACGAGTTCGGCAAGGGCGCCATCGAGGGCGTCGCGGGACCGGAGTCGGCGGCGTCGGCCTCGGCGGCGGGCACGCTGGTGGCCATGCTGACCCTCGGGCTGCCGACCACGGCGGTCGCCGCGGTGATGCTGGCCGCCTTCCAGCAGTACGGCATCCAGCCGGGCCCGTTGCTCTTCGAGCGCGAACCGGAACTGGTCTGGGGCCTGATCGCGTCGCTGTTCGTCGGCATGGTGCTGCTGCTCGCGCTCAACCTGCCGCTGGCGCCGGTGTGGGCCAAGCTGCTGCGCATCCCGCGGCCGTACCTGTACGCGGGGATCCTGTTCTTCGCGGCGGTCGGCGCGTACGCGGTCGGCGGCGAGGTCGTCGACCTGGTGATCCTGCTGGTCATCGGCCTGATCGGGTTCGGCATGCGGCGTTACGGCCTGCCGGTCCTGCCCGCCGTCATCGGCGTCATCCTGGGGCCGAACGCCGAACAGCAGCTGAGGCGGGCGCTGCAGATCAGCGACGGCAGCGTGAAGGGGTTGGTGAACACACCGTTCGCGGTGACCGTGTACGTGGTCATCGTGCTGCTGCTGGCCTGGCCGCTGCTGAAGCGGCTCGTGGTACGGCCCCGCGCGGACGCCTGAGACGGGCGCCGGGGCGCGGTACGTCCGTGCGTATCGCGCCCCGGCGTTCCCAGTTGGCCAGTCAGTCGGCCGGCATTCTCGGTGGCCGGCGCTCTCGGTGGCACACCGCTCTCAGTGGCCTCGGAACGCCTCCTCCAGCCACCACGAACCCCGGTCCTTGGCCACCTTCGCGTCGATGAGCAGCGGCGCGGACCGTGGCCCGGCGACCCAGTCCTCCACGGCCTTCAGGTCCGCCCGCGTCCGCACGGTCACCGCCTCGAAGCCGTACCCCCGTGCCACGGCGGCGATGTCCGTCGGCGGGAACTCGACCGTCTGGAGCGGGTGTCCGTGAGGGCCGAAGTGGTGGACCTCCGCTCCGTAGGCCTCGTCGTCGTAGACGACGACCACCATCGGCAGCCCCAGCCTGCGTACCGTGTCGAGTTCCGCGGCTCCCATCATCGCGCCGCCGTCCCCGAGCGCGGCCACCGGTAGCCGGTCCGGCTGCGCGAGCGCCGCGCCGATCGCGGTGGCGAGCCCCAGGCCGATCGACTGGAACGCCTGGGTGAAGCAGAATCCGCGCTCGTCCGGCACCGACAGGTACATGCTCGGGTAGCCCATGAAGTTGCCAGAGTCCACGCCGATCACCCGCTGGGCGGGGAGGATGTCGTCGAGCGCGATGCTCAGGGTGCGCGGGTCGATCAACTCGCGGGTGCT
This sequence comes from Streptomyces sp. NBC_01352, assembly GCF_036237295.1. Taxonomy (NCBI): domain Bacteria; kingdom Bacillati; phylum Actinomycetota; class Actinomycetes; order Kitasatosporales; family Streptomycetaceae; genus Streptomyces; species Streptomyces sp. NBC_01352. The sequence goes on along the minus strand of NZ_CP108354.1, from coordinate 9,640,174 downwards.
CGTGTCGTCGTAGGGCACGTCCCGCCAGCGCACGCGTGCGGCGATGTCGGCCGCGATGCCGTCGGTCCGGTATCCCTGTCGTTTCCCGCTCGCCTTCTGCAGCACCTGCCTCGCCGTGACCGCCACGTCGCCGGTGATCCCGAGGTGCACCTCGCGGTGCGCGCCGAGCGCCGAGGCGTCGTCGTCGACCTGGACCACGGTCGTGTCGGGACCGATCAGTTGGCCGTGCCGCATGGTCCACATGTTCAGCGAGCAGCCCCAGCCGACGATCGTGTCGGCGGCCTGGATGAGCTCGGCCGTCAAGGGCGACGCGAAGCCCCCGGACACGTCGAGCGACCACGGGTTGCCGTGGAACAGACCGCGTGCCACGGCCGAGGTCGCGAGCAGGGCGCCGTAGCGCTCGGCGAGAGCTTCCAGGGCGTCCCGGGCGCCGGGCGGGCGTGATCCGCGGCCGGCCACGAAGACGGGCCGCCGCGACCGTTCGAGGACCTGCGCCAGCGCCGCCACGTCGGTGTCCGCGGGCTCGACCGCCGCCCGCTTCGGCAGCGGTGCGGCGGGCGGGCCTTCGGGGGCGTCCAGCCCCTGTACCCCCAAGGGGAGGTTGAGCAGGACGGTACGTCGTTCGTGCAGGGCTCGTCGCAGCGCGGCGCGGGCCTCCTCCACCGCTGTCCCGGCCGACGTGATCCGTGCGGTCAGCACCCCGAGCGCGTGGGCCAGCGCCTCCTGGTCGACGTAGAAGTTGGACCTCGGCTCGGTCACCTCGGCGGCCAGGACGAGGAGGGGCGTACGGCTCTTGGCGGCCTCGGCGACTCCGGTGAGGGCGTTCGTCAGGCCGGGTCCCTGGTGGACGCTCAGTGCGGCCACCGTGCCGCTCATGCGCGTGTAGGCGTCGGCCATGGTCGCCGCGCCGCCTTCATGGCGGGCGGCGACGAACCGTGAACCCGCCGCGACCATGGCGTTGGTGAGATGGAAGTTGCCCGATCCGACCACGCCGAAGACCTGGCGGACCCCCGCCTCGGTCAGCGCCCGCCCGACCGCCTCCGCGACCTTCATGACCGCTCCACCAGCGCGAGCACCCGCGCGGGAGCCCCGGAGCCCGTGACGATGGGCAACGGTCCCGCGACGACGACGGAGCCGGTCGCCGGGAGCTCGGCGAGATTCCGCAACTGGGTCAGCCCGTACTTGTCGCTGCCCATGAGATAGGAGTGGCACGGAAAGAGCGGGTCGAAGGAGTGCGCCCCTCCGGCGTCGGTGCCGACCGTCTCGACGCCGAGCCCGATCACCGGCGACTCCTCGGCCACCCAGCGGGCGCACTCCGGTGACAGGCCGGGGGTGTGCGGGCCGTTCTCGTCCGCGTTCAGGAACGTCTCCTGCGAGTGGGCGCGGGCGTCCCAGCCGGTGCGCAGCAGCAGCCAGCCGCCGTCGGGCAGCGGACCGTGCTCGGCCTCCCACGCCTTCATGTGGTCCACCTCCACGAGGAAGTCCGGGTCCTGGGCGGCCTCGGCGGTGAAGTCCAGCACGGCGGCCGGTGCGATCAGCCGGCGCGCCGGCACGGACGCCACGTCGGCGAGGTCCCTGCCGGTGACCCAGTGGTTGGGGGCGTCGAAGTGCGTACCGGTGTGCTCGCCGCTGCGGAAGTTGTTCCAGTACCAGGCGGGACCCCGGTCGTCGTACCTGCTGATCTCCTCCAGCTCGAACACGGCCGTCTGGCCGAACTCCGGGGGCAGTTGGATCACCGGTGTCGACGACGACAGCGGCGAGGTCAGATCCACGACTTCGATCGACCCGCCACGCAACCCGGACACCAGCGCGGCGAGGACGGACGGCTCGGACATGAGGGCCTCCTGAGACATCGCGGAACTGACAGCATGCCAGCCCGGCATGACGGTTGTTCAGGTGCAGGAGCAGCCGTTCTTCGAGGGCGGAGGGACGTCGGCGGAGCCGCCTGACGCGGCGGTGAGCACGGCGACCGCTGCCTCGGCCACCACGAGCCCGTCGCCCGTGCCCGTCACCGGCCCCGACCAGAAGCTGGTCACGATGACCGTCAGCGGCGGCTTCGCGGGCGTCCACCAACAGCTGATCCTCCGCAGCGACGGCACCGTCTACAGCAGCTGGGTTCGACGGCCGCACGGTCGTCACGGACCGCTCCTCCGAGCAGCCCGCGCTCGACCGCCTCATCGACGCCCTCAGTGAGTGGCTGCCGGAGCAGTGACGTCCGGCCGCCGCGCAGGAACCGTCAGGACGACGACTCCCCGGCCCGGACGCGGGCCAGCACGTCCCGGATCATCTCGGCACTGATCAGGAAGTGCCCCCGGGCGATCTCCTCGGCGCGCTCCGGCTCGCCCGCCGCGATCGCCTCGTACAGAGCCGTGTGGCCCTCGCCCGCCCGGTGGAAGTGGGACCGCTCGCCCTTGCCCCACGGCTCGATCGGGAAGCCGAGGCTGATCCGGGTCAGCAGGTCCCGGCTGAGCAGGGCGATCTGCGGATTGTGGGTGGCCGCGCAGATGCTCTGGTGGAACGCGCTGTCGGCGGCCTGTTCCTCGCGGGGAGTGGACGCGGAGAGGTGCGCGGCCAGGGCCTCGCGCATCGGCTCGAGGTCCTCGGGCCGTCGGCGGCGGGCGGCCGTCGCGGCCACCATGCCCTCCACCAGGCCGCGCAGGTCGAAGAGTTGCTCGAACTCCTCCCACCGGGGCAGAAGCGTACGGCGGACCGCGGCCGCGGAGGACTCGCTCCAGGTGTCGCGGACGAAGGCTCCTCCATTGCGGCCCCGGCGGATCTCGATGACGCCCAGCGCCTGGAGGCGTCCGACGGCCTCGCGCACGGTGGGCCGGCTCACCCGCAGCAGCCCGGTGAGCTCGCGTTCGGCCGGCAGCCGTTCGCCCGGCAGGAAGTCCCCGACGGCGACCGCGGTGAGCAGCCGGTCGGAGACCTCGTCGACCGCCGAGGTCACCCGCACGGGGCGCAGCGACGACGACGGAGTTCCGCCGTGGAGCACTCGGTCGAGCACGCGGGAGAACTCGTCTCCCGGTTCGGGTGACTCAGGTGCGGATGTCAGTTGTCCTCCCCATCGAGCGACGCCTCTGTAAACGGGCGCGGGCCACGTGAACACGTCGTTACGTCTTGCCCTGTCCCCGCCAAAAGGTCTTGTGCACTGACCTTTTACCCAATCAGTATCTCACCCATCCGTCACACCCATCTCGTTTCAGACAGCGGCCGGCTGATTCCGGCCAGTCTGGGAGGCTTCCCCGTGGCGATTCCCGAACCGAACCACACCGGAACCGTCGACTTCAACGGCTGGTCCACCTGGTACCGGATCACGGGCGAACCGGGCCGGACACCCTTGGTCGTCCTGCACGGCGGCCCCGGCGCCGGTCACAACTACACCCTCAGCATCGCGGGCATCGCCCAGCAGGGCCGCACCGTGGTGCACTACGACCAGCTCGGCACCGGACTGTCCACCCATCTGCCCCACGAGGGCGCCGACTTCTGGACCGTCCAGCTCTTCCTCGACGAACTCGACAATCTCCTCAAGGCGCTGGGCATCGCCGACGCCTACCACCTCCTCGGCCAGTCCTGGGGCGGCATGCTCGCCGCCGAGCACGCCGTACGCCGACCGCCCGGGCTGCGCGGCCTGGTCATCGCCAACTCCCCCGCGTCCATGGAGCTGTGGCTGTCGGCGGCGAACGAACTGCGCGAGGAGCTCCCGGCGGAGGTCCAGCACACCTTGCTCGCCCACGAGACGGCGGGGACCACGGACCACCCCGACTACCGGGCGGCCGAGCAGGTCTTCAACGAGCGTCATGTGTGCCGACTGGTCCCCAACCCGCCCGAGGTCCAGGCCACTTGGGACACCATCGCGGCCGATCCGACCGTGTACCACACGATGAACGGGCCGAACGAGTTCCATGTCGTCGGCACGCTCAAGGACTGGTCCGTGATCGACCGGCTGCATCTGGTCGAGGTGCCGACCCTGCTGGTGTCCGGGCGCTACGACGAGGCGACCCCCGAGACCGTCCGCCCCTTCGCCGACCACATCCCCGACGTCCGCTGGCACCTCTTCGAGCACTCCAGCCATATGCCGCACGTCGAGGAGGAGGAGCTCTACCTGCGGGTCGTGGGCGCCTTCCTCGACTCCACCGACTGACCCTCCGACGGGAGTTCCCCGGATGTCCCGCACCAAGAGACGCAGCGCGCTCGCCGCCGCCACCGTCGCCCTCGCCCTGACCGCCGCCGCCTGTTCGTCCTCCGACGACGGCGCCTCCTCCGACCCGACGACGTCCTCCTCCGGCTCCGGTTCCTCCGCCTTCCAGCCCGAGCACAAGGGCGGCACGCTGAAGCTCGTCGCCCACGCGGCCGCGGGCAGCTTCGACCCGCAGGTCAACTACACGCTCCAGTACTGGCAGTTGTACCAGTCGATGTACGACGGGCTGCTCTCGTTCCAGAAGGTCGGGGGCCAGCAGTCGTTCACCGTCGTTCCGGACCTGGCGGCCGCGATGCCGAAGGTGACCAACGGCGGCAAGACGTACACCTTCACGCTCCGCAAGGGCATCTCCTTCTCCAACGGCAATGCGCTGACCACCGACGACGTGGTGGCTTCCTTCCAGCGCATCTTCAAGGTCTCCAGCCCCACCGCCGGCACCTTCTACAACGGCATCGTCGGAGCCGACGCCTGCCTGAAGGCGCCCGCATCCTGCACGCTGAAGGGAGGCGTGACCGGCGACGCCACGGCCAACACGGTCACCGTCAACCTCACCGCCCCGGACCCGGAGTTCCCGTACAAGCTGGCCGTCCCGCACGCCAGCGTGGTACCGAAGGACTCGCCGGCGAAGGACGCCGGTACGAAGCCGCTGCCCACGACCGGTCCGTACATGGCCGCCTCGTACGACCCGAACCGGGCGCTGAAGCTGGTGCGCAACCCGCACTTCAAGGAGTGGTCGCGTCCGGCGCAGCCCGAGGGCTACCCCGACGCGATCGACTACACCTTCGGCCAGACCGTCGAGTCCCAGGTCACCGCGATCCAGAACGGCCAGGCGGACTGGATGTACGACCCGCCGCCCGCCGACCGGCTGAACGAGATCGGCACCAAGTACGCTTCCCAGGCGCACGTGAACCCGCTCACCGCGTTCTGGTACGCGACGCTCAACGTCAACATCGCGCCGTTCAACAACAAGCTGGCCCGCCAGGCGATCAACTGGGCCGTCGACCGGGCTGCCGTGGTGCGGCTGTACGGCGGCACGAACCTCGCCTCTCCGGCGTGCACGATCCTGCCGCCGGACTTCCCCGGACACACCGACGCGTGTGCCTACACCAAGGGCGGTGGCAAGACCTGGTCGGCCGCGGATCTGGCCAAGGCCAAGGAGCTGGTCAAGCAGTCCGGCACGGCGGGGCAGGAGGTCGGCATCGTCGTCCAGGACGACGACGTCAACAAGTCGATCGGGCAGTACCTGCAGAGCCTGCTCACCCAGCTCGGCTACAAGGCGACGCTCAAGCCGCTGTCGGGGAACATCCAGTTCACCTACATCCAGAACACCAAGAACAAGGTGCAACTGGCGCTGACGTCCTGGTACCAGGACTATCCGGCGGCCTCGGACTTCCTCAACGTGCTGCTGTCCTGCGCCTCGTTCCATCCCGGCAGCGACTCCAGCATCAACATCGCCGGCTTCTGCGACAAGGGCATCGACGCGAAGATGAAGACCGCGCTGGAGACCGGGCAGACCGACCAGAAGACCGCGGACCAGCAGTGGGGCGCCATCGACCAGGAGATCATGGCCGAGTCCCCGGTCGTCCCGCTGATCAACCCGAAGATCATCGACTTCACGTCGAAGCGGGTCGGCAACTACCAGTTCAGCAAGCAGTTCTACATGCTCGTCGGGCAGCTGTGGGTCAAATGAGCCCCGCCGAGCCTCTGTCGGCCGCCGAGGCCCGGCGTTCGCCGGGCCCCTGGCGGACGGCCGCCGCCGACCTGTCGCACAACAGGTCGGCGGTGGCCTCGGCCGTCGTCCTGTTCCTCGTCGTGGTGGCGTGCCTGTGCGCGCCGCTGTACGCGGACCAGATCGCCCACACCGACCCGTTCCAGTCCCATGTCTCCGGCACCACGGTCGTCGACGGCAGGACCGTGCCGGTGCTCACCCCCAGCAGCACCGGCCTCGGCCTCGGGGTGACGCCCATCGGTCCCACCTGGGACCCCGGCCACTACTTCCTCGGCGCCGACAACCAGGGCCGCGACGTCATGGCCCGCCTGCTGTACGGCGGCCGGACGAGCCTGCTCATCGGCGTCACCGCGGCCCTGCTGACCTGCCTGGTGGGTACGGCCGTCGGAGTCGTCGCCGGCTACGCGGGCGGGGTCGTGGACGCCGTCATCTCCCGGATCCTGGACGTCGTCTGGGCGTTCCCGGTGTATCTGCTGGCGATCTGTCTGTCGGTCGTCCTGCTCACCGACGGGCTGCGCCTGGGGCCGCTCACCGTGGAGGCGGGGAGCCTCTGGCTGCCCGTCGCGATCATCGCGGCGATCTACGTGCCGTACATCGCACGGCCGTTGCGCGGGCAGGTCCTCGTGCTGCGCAACAAGGAGTACATCCAGGCGGCCATCGGCTCCGGCGCGCCCACGGTGCGCATCCTGCGCCGGGAGGTGCTGCCGAACGTCCTGCCCACGGCGATCGTCTTCGTCCCACTCATGACCGCGCTGGCCATGCTCACCGAGTCGGCCCTGTCCTTCCTGTCCGTCGGCGTCCAGCCCCCCGACGCCAGCTGGGGCACGATCATCGAGGACGGTCTGGGGCTGCTCTACACACGCCCCGCCGTGACGATCGCTCCGGGCCTGCTGATCGCACTGACCACGGCGGCACTCAACGTCCTGGGCGACGGAGTGCGGGACGCCCTCGACCCGGGCGCCCGGCTGCGCGGAGGGGTGTGACGCTCATGCTCTCCTTCGCGCTCAAGCGGTTCGCCTCCGCCCTGCTGGTGATGTTCTCCATCAGCGTGCTGGTGTTCCTGATCTTCTTCGCCACGCCGGGAGTCGATCCCGCCGCCCGTATCGCGGGCCGCAACGCCGACCCGGCCACCCTCGCGCAGGTACGGCACTCCTTCGGCCTCGACCGGCCGCTGCCGATCCGGTATCTGCTGATGATGCGGCACCTGCTGATAGACCGGGACCTGGAGTCCTTCGTCAATCGCGGCTCCCGCGTCATCCCGCAGATCGTGCAGGCGATGCCGGTGACGCTGTCGCTCGTGGTGGGAGCGGCGGTCATCTGGATGACCGTCGGCATCCTCATGGGCACGGCCGCGGCGACCCTGCGCGGCACGGCGGTCGACCCGCTGATCATGCTGGTCGGCGTGGTCGGCGTCTCGCTGCCGGCGTACTGGCTCGGCGAGGTCGTCAACCTCGTCACCCAGAAGCAGTTGCACGACTCGGTGTTCTCCTGGGTGCCGCCACCCGGATACGTCGACCTGACCGGGGACCCGGGCCAGTGGGCGCTGCACCTGCTCTTCCCCTGGCTGACCCTGGCGCTGCTGTACGCCGGGATCTACGCCCGGCTGCTGCGCGGCGAGGTCGTCACCGCGCTCAACGAGGACTACGTCCGCACGGCCCGGGCCAAGGGCCTGTCCGAACGCCGGATCCTCGTCCGGCACGCCCTGCGCTGCTCGCTGATCCCGATCGTGTCGTTGTTCGGCCTGGACTTCGGCGCCCTCGTGGGCGGCGCCGCGCTGCTCACCGAGGTGGTCTTCGGCCTGCCCGGCATCGGCAAACTCACCTTCGACGCCCTGCAGAACCTCGACCTGCCCGTGATCATGGGGACCGTCCTGTACGCGGCGTTCTTCGTGGTCCTCGCCAACGCACTGGTGGACATCCTGTACGCGCGACTCGACCCGAGGGCTCGCCATGCCTGAACCGCTGTCTGAACCGCTGCCTGAACCCCTGCTGGACGTACGCGATCTGCGGGTATCGTTCCGTACCCGCCGGGGCCCGGTCACCGCCGTCGACGGCCTGTCCCTCTCGGTGGCGCCCGGCGAAGTCCTGGGCGTGGTGGGCGAGTCGGGCTCGGGCAAGAGCGTGTCGATGCTGGCCGTGCTGCGGCTGCTGACCAACCCGAACGTGACCGTGTCGGGCCAGGTCCTCTTCCGTGGCCGTGACTTGCTGACCCTTTCCGACAAGCAGATGCGCGCGATACGGGGGCAGGAGATCGCCATGGTCTTCCAGGACCCGATGACCGCGCTGACTCCCGTGTACACGGTGGGCTGGCAGATCGCCGAGCAGATTCGGGCGCACGGGCAGGTGTCCCGGAAGGAGGCCCACGCCCGCGCCGTCCGGCTGCTCTCCGACGTCGGCATCCCCGACGCGGCCTCGCGGGTGAACGCCTACCCGCACGAGTTCTCCGGCGGTATGCGCCAGCGCGCGGTCATCGCGATGGCCCTGTCCTGCAGCCCCGCACTGCTGATCGCCGACGAGCCGACCACGGCACTCGACGTGACCGTACAGGCGCAGATCCTCGACCTGATGCGCGAGCTCAACGCGGACGGCTCGGCGATGGTGCTCATCACGCACGACATGGGCGTGATCTCCCAGATCGCCGACCGCGTCCTGGTCATGTACGGCGGCCGGGTGGCCGAGGACGGCCCGCGGCGCGCGGTGTTCCACGGCCCGCGGCACCCGTACACCTGGGGTCTGCTCGACTCGGTGCCCCGCGTCGGCGGCCCCCGGCTGCGGCGGCTGCCCACCATCGCGGGCATGCCCGTCTCCCCGGGCAGCCTTCCGGCGGGGTGCGCGTTCGCGCCGCGCTGCCGGCTCAGCCACGACCGGTGCGAGGAGCGGCCCGTGCTGGCCGCGGGCAACGGCGACGCCGCACACCGCGACGCCTGCTGGCTGCCGCCCGACGACCGCGCGTCGCTGCGGCTGACGGCACGGGCCGCGGCGAGCGACGTACAGGACATGGACTCGGAGGCGGCGTCGTGACGGCACAGGACATCGTGGCAGTGGACAAGGGTGCGCCTCCCGGCGGCGACGTGCTGCTGCGCGCGTCGGACGTCACCAAGCACTACCCCCTGCGCGCGGACACGCTGTCCCGGCGCCGCAGGGTGCTGCGCGCCGTGGACGGCGTGTCCCTCGAGGTCCGCACCGGCGAGACCCTCGGCATCGTCGGCGAGTCGGGCTGCGGCAAGTCCACCCTCGGCCGCTGTCTGGTCCGCCTCACCGAACTCACGGGCGGCCGGGTCGAGTTCGACGGGCAGGACATCACCACCCTGTCCGCGCGCCGGCTGCGGCCCGTACGGCCGGGCATGCAGCTGGTCTTCCAGGACCCGCAGGCCTCCCTCAACCCCCGCCGCCGCGCCGGGGACATCGTGGCCGAACCGCTGCTCGTGCACCGGTACGGTGACGCGGCCGCGGTCCGCCGCCGGGTCGCCGAGCTCTTCGACGTCGTAGGACTGGCCGGGGCGCATCTGGACCGGTATCCGCACGAGTTCTCCGGCGGCCAGCGCCAGCGCATCGGGATCGCCCGGGCGCTGGCCACCGCCCCGAAGCTGATCGTCGCCGACGAACCGGTGTCCGCCCTCGACGTGTCGATCCAGGCCCAGGTGCTGAACCTCTTCGCCGACCTCCAGGAGGAGTTCGCGCTCACCTATGTCTTCATCGCCCACGACCTCGGCGTGGTCCGCCATGTGTCGGACCGGATCGCCGTCATGTACCTCGGCGAGATCGTCGAACTCGCCGAGACGGAGGCGCTGTACGAGGCCCCCGCCCATCCCTACACACAGGCACTGCTGTCCGCGGTCCCGGACATCGACGACGGCACCCACCCGGGGGACGCACCGCACCGCGAGCGCATCGTCCTCACCGGCGAGGTGCCCAACCCGGTGGACAAGCCGACGGGCTGTCCCTTTCGCACCCGATGCCCGTACGCCCGCGAGCGCTGCGCGCTGGAGCGCCCCCGTCTCACCCTCACGGCCTCCGGCCGCCACACGGCCTGTCACTACCCGCTGACCGTCTGACCGTTTGACCGGGGCCGTTCCATCGAACGGTTGAATCCGAAGGCAGCGTACGGACGACGCGGAACGGCACGGCCGGTCGGCAGACTTGCCGCGCCGTCGCATACGGAACGTGGCGGTGGACCAAGCAGGAGGGGACCCCCCACATGTCCAGCAACTTCAGCAGGCGTCGGCTGCTCGCCACCGGGGCCGGTGTCGCGCTCGGCAGTGCCGCCACGGCCGCCGCGCAGAGCCCGGCGGGAGCCGCCACGGCCGGCGTCTCCTCGCGCACCGGCCTGCGCGAGGAGACGCGCTCCCTCGACGAGCTCTACCAGGCCGCGCTGGCCGAGGGCGGCAAGCTCGTCCTCTACCAGGGCGGGGACGTCGACAGCCAGGCGGCCGGAGTACGGGCCGGGTTCAGCAGCCGCTTCCCCGGCATCGACCTGACGGTCGTCGTCGACTACAGCAAGTACCACGACGTCCGCGTCGACAACCAGCTCGCGACCGGCACCCTGGTCCCCGACGTCGTACAGCTGCAGACGCTCCAGGACTTCACCCGCTGGAAGCGCGAGGGCAAGCTGCTGCCCTACAAGCCCGCCGGGTTCTCCAAGGTCCACAAGGGGTTCAAGGACCCGGACGGGGCGTGGACGGCGATGGCCGTCATCGCCTTCAGCTTCATGTACGACATCCAGGCGGCCGGCGCCGCCGCACCCGCGACCCCGCTGGATCTGGTCGACCCGCGCTGGAAGGACGCCCTCGCCTCCTCCTACCCGCACGACGACGACGCGGTGCTCTACCTGTTCTCCCTCTACCAGCAGACCTACGGCTGGGACTGGGTGGCGAGGTTCGCCGCGCAGCAGCCGCAGTTCGCCCGTGGCTCGCACACCCCGGGTCTCGCGGTCAACGGCAAGCAGAAGACCATCGGGGTCGGCACCTCGGGCAGCTCGGTCTCCACGTCGACCACCGTCAAGTGGGTGGCGCCGGTGGGCCATCCGTTCATGGCGTGGGGACAGCGGGCCGCGATCCTGAAGCAGGCCGCCCACCCCACCGCCGCCAAGCTCTACCTGAACTGGGTGCTGTCCGAGGAGCGGCAGAAGGCCAGCTTCAACGGCTGGTCGGTGCGCACCGACGTCCTCCCCAACCCCAGCCTGAAGCCGGTGTGGGAGAACCCCGACGCCCACGTGGACGGCTTCCCGCGGTTCATGGAGGACCGGGCCGCGATCGAGCGGTGGAAGCAGACCTTCGCCCTGTACTTCGGCGAGGTGAAGGGCGATCCGTCGCCGGGCTCGCTGGGGCTCCACCCGGGGCGGTGACGTCCGCGAGGGAGGGCCGCGCCCTGGGCGGCCACAGCGGCTGAGGGCTGGGCGTTTACAGCGGGCACACAGGCCGCGGCTTACACTTCGGGCGCTGTTGTCGCATCCGTCGGCCCGCCCCCAGGGAGCCGCAGCCGTGCCTGCCACCACCCTCGCCGTACGCCGGCCGCCCGTGTCGGCGCGGGACCTCCCGCACCTGGTGTTCTTCGTCGCCGTCGCCGGCACGCTCGTACGGCTCGTCGAGCTGAACAACGAGCTGTGCTGGTCCATCGCGCCGCCCACGGCCGCGCTGGCCCTGCTGTACGCCGCCGGGCTGGCCCGGTGGGACCGGCTGGGCCGCACCGGCCGGCCGGTCTGGCTCGGCCTGCTCCTGCTGCTGTGGTCCTGGGTGGCCTGGATCCTGCCGGCGCCGCTCACCTTCGGATACGCGTGGCTGGCCGTGCCCTTGGCCGTCCTGGCGCTGCGGATGCCCACCCGCACGGAGCGGGCGGTGGCACTCGGCGTCATCACGGCACTGATGGTGGCGGCCCTCATGCGGTTCGGCGGCCCCGACCCCGATGTGCTGGCACCGCCCGTCGCCGCCGTCTGGGCCACCGTGCTCCTCTACCGCAGCCAGCAGCGGCTCGCCCGCGAACTCGCCGCCACCCGGGACCGGTTGGCGGCGCAACAGCGGGAGGCCGGACGCCTCGCCGAGCGGTCCCGCATCGCGCGGGACCTGCACGACACGCTCGCCCAGGAGCTCGCGGGCAGCCGCATGCTGCTCCAGGCCGCGGACCGCGACTGGGACCGCAACCCGGACGCCGCCCGGCGGCAGCTGCGGGCGGTCACCGACGCCCTCGGCGAGCATCTCGCACAGACCCGCGGCATCATCGACGACCTCACCCCGCCCCTGCTCGCACAGGACGGCCTGGAAGCGGCGCTGCGCGATCTGTGCGCCCGGGCCGGCTCCGCCGCCGGGGCGCCCCGGATCTCCTTCCGCGCCGAACACGAGCCGCACCCGCTCCCCACAGACCGGGCCGTCGCCCTGCTGCGCCTGACCCAGGGCCTCCTCGCGAACGCCCTCGAACACGCGCGGGCCCGTCACGTCCACATCACCCTGGCCTACGGCGACGCGGCCACGGCGGCCGTCGAGGTCCGGGACGACGGAGCGGGATTCGACCCGGCCGCCGCGAGGGCGGGATGCGCCGACCGCGGATTCGGACTGGCCGCCGCACGCGAGCGCCTGCGCGCGTTCGACGGCACCCTCACCGTCGACAGCGCGCCCGGACGGGGCACCCGCGTCCGAGCCGTGCTGTCGGCGGCCCAGGACCGCGTCCCCGCCGGTGCGCTGTGACCGAACCGCCCGGACCACCGCTGCGGATCCTGATCGTGGACGACCACACCGTCGTCCGGGCGGGGCTGCGTGCCCTCCTCGAAGGCGAACCCGACTTCGACGTCGTCGGCGAGACCGGCGACGGAAACGACGCGGTGCGTCTGGTGGGCGGGCTCCGGCCCGACGTGGTGCTGATGGATCTACGGCTGTCGGAGGTGGGCGCGGCGGGCAGCCGTGTCGACGGCATCGAGGCGACCCGGCGGATCCTCGCCGCCTCCGCCGGCGTGCGGGTGGTCGTGCTGACGAGCTACGGCAGTCAGGCCGATGTCCTGCGGGCCGTGGAGGCCGGCGCACGCGGCTATGTCCTCAAGGCGGGTCCGCCCGAGGAGTTGTTCCGTGCCGTGCGCGCCGCGGCGTCCGGAGGCATGGCCCTGGCGCCGGAGGCCGCCGCGCGTGTCGTCGGGTACACGGCCGAGCCCGGTCCGGGGCTCAGCGAGCGGGAGGTCGAGGTCGTACGGCTCCTGGCGCGGGGGCACAGCAACCGGGCCATCGCCGGCGCTCTGTTCCTGGCCGAGGCGACGGTCAAGACCCACCTCGTGCGGATCTACCGCAAGCTCGGCACCGAGAACCGCGCCGCCACCGTCAGCGAAGCGGTCCGGCGCGGACTGATCGACGTCGACTGAGCCGGCGTGGCCGGTGCGCGAAGACCGGTACGGCGCCGCGGCCCTCACGGGCTGAGCCGGTCGAAGCGGAACGGTGCGAGGGCCTCCGGGCGGCGGCCGGTTCGGATGTACTGGGCGAGTGTGTGGCCGGTGACGGGGCCCAGCGTGACGCCGAGCATGCCGTGGCCGGTGGCGGCGTAGGCGTTGCCGTATCCCGGTACGCGGTCGATGACCGGAAGTCCGTCGGGGAGGAAGGGCCGGCCGCCGACCCAGGGGTCGCGGATCAGTCCGATCAGGTCGTCCGGGTCGTCGAACCAGCGGCCCAGATAGTGCCGGCTGGCGAGGGCGACGGCGACGACGCGCCGCCAGTCGAGGCGGTTGTTGTTGCCGCTGAGCTCCATCGTGCCGCCGATCCGGGTGGTGGAGCCGATCGGTGAGGCGACCGCCTTGCGCTCGCCGAAGTACAGCGTGTGCCGCGGTGCCGGATCCAGGTCCACCGAGAAGCTGTAGCCCTTGCCCGCCTGGAGCGGCAGCGGCTGTCCCAGCGCGCTCAGCAGGTCCGACGAGCGCATCCCGGCGGTGACGACGACGCCCGAGCAGGGGATCTCGCCCTGCGCGGTGCGCAGCGCGACGACGCGCTCCCCGGAGGTGCGGAATCCGGTGGCCTCGACGTTCTCGTGGACCTTCACCCCCGAGGCGACGAGCGCCTCGCCCAGCCCCCGGGCGAACGCCTCCGGGTCGACCACGCCCTCTCCCTCGACGAGGTACGCCGCGCGCACCTTGGAGGACAGCGCGTCGTCCAGCAGCCGGGCCCCGTCCCCGGTGACGACGTCGTCGGGGAGCGGGTAGCGGCCGTCGGCCATCTCCCGCTGCACGGCGAGGTGATGGCGGGCTTCGGCCGGGGACAGGAAGGCGTGGACCATGCCGGGACGGGTCAGGGTCGTCTCGACGCCCGCCTCGCGCAGGCCGTCGAAGAGGTCGAAGGTGGTCCGGTTCAACTCGGCGACCGCGGTGTAGCCGCGCCGGAAGGCGGCCGGTGTGCTGCTGCGCCAGAACCGCCACAGCCACCGTACGAACGCCGGGTCGGGCAGGGGTCGTAGGTAGAGGGGCGAGTCCGGCCGTCCCAGCGAGCGGAGCGCGTACCGTACGACGCCCGGGGCCGGCACCGGCGTGGAATGGCTGAGGCAGACCCAGCCCGCGTTGCCCCGGGACGCCCCGGAACCCAGCGCGCGGCGCTCGACGATCTCCACCTCGAAGCCCGCCTCGGCCAGGTAGTAGGCGGTGCACAGCCCCACCACACCGCCCCCGACCACCACTAGGGGGGCCGTCATGACGCCGATCCGTACGAGGCGAGGAACTCCCGGGTCCGGGCCTCGGCGGGATGGTCGAGGACGTCCTGCGGGGATCCCTCCTCGACGATGCGGCCGCCGTCGACGAAGACGACGTGGTCGGCCACCTCGCGTGCGAAGGGCAGTTCGTGGGTGACGAGCAGCATCGTCATTCCGTCCGCGGCGAGTTCCCGCATGACGGCCAGGACCTCGCGGGTGGCCTCCGGGTCGAGGGAGGAGGTCGGCTCGTCGAAGAGCAGCACCTCCGGCCTGAGCGCGAGTGCCCGGGCGATGGCGACGCGCTGCTGTTCCCCGCCGGAGAGCTGGTCGGGCCGGGCGAGGCCGCGGTGCGCCACGCCGACCCGGCGCAGCAGCGCGACGGCCCGCTCCAGCGCCTCCGGTTCGGGGACGCCCGCCTTGCGCTGGGCCAGGACGACGTTCTCGACCGCTGTGAGGTGCGGGAAGAGGTTGAACCGCTGGAAGACCATGCCGACGGTGCGGCGCAGCCGGGGCAGGTCCCGGCAGACCGTCCGGCCGCCGTCGTGGACCACTTCGCCGGCCACCTCGACCGTGCCCCGGTCCGGCCGTTCCAGCAGGTTGACGCAGCGCATCAGGGTCGTCTTGCCGCCGCCGCTCTGTCCGATGACGCTGACGATGCGGCCGCGGTCGACCTCCAGGTTCACGTGGTCGAGCACCAGTCGGCCGTCGAAGGACTTGCTGAGCCCCTCGATCCGTACGACCGCGTCGGTGCGGGCCGGTGGCACGGCTTCCGACGTGGTGACGGGCTCGGTCATGCCGCCGTCTCCTTCTGCTTGAGCTCTGCTGTGAGGCCGGCGCCGAGGTCGGCGGCGAGCAGGGCGTGGGCGGCGCGCACCCGTCGGCGCCGCCACGGGGACAGGGGGACGCCCGCCCGTACCTTCCGTTCCAGCAGCAGGAGCAGCTGGGAGAGCGGGTAGCACAGGGCGAAGTAGACGGCGGAGATGACCAGGTAGACCTCCAGTGCCCGGAAGGTGGCCGACGTGATGAGCCGCCCCTCGGACATCAGCTCGGCCGCGGAGACGGTGACGAGCAGCGAGGTGGACTTCAGCAGGTCGACCAGCATGGTGTTGGTGCCGGGCAGGGCCTGCCGGACGGCCTGCGGCAGGACGACATGGACGAAGATGCCGACCCGGCCCAGCCCCAGCGCCTCGCCGGCCTCGGTCTGTCCGGCGTGCACTCCGCTGATCGCGGAACGGAAGATCTCGGACAGGTAGGCGGCGTAGAAGACGACGAGGCTGAGGCAGCCGGCGGTGAACACGTCCAGCCGGAGTCCGGCCGAAGCGAGGCCGAAGTAGGTCAGGAAGATGATCGCGAGCAGCGGGATGTTCTTGAAGATCTCCGTGTAGACGGCGGCGAGGACGCGGAGGGGCCGCGCCTTGCTGATCCGGAGCAGCGCGACCGCCAGGCCGAGGAGGACCGCGCCGACGAAGCTCACCACGGTGTACGAGACGGTGCGCCCGAGTGCGTCGAGCAGGTCCGACTGGTAGTCGGACCAGGGGACTTGGAAGAGACCGGACATGTCATCCCCTCACTGGCCGACGGACGGCGGCGTCCAGTCCTGCGGCCGGTCCACGCCCCTGCGCGCGGTGGCGACGTCGGCGGACGGCTTCAGGAACTGCTCGGGGTCGCCGCCGTACTTCTCGACGAGCTTGGCCATCTCGCCGTTCGCGTACATGGCGTCGATCTGCGCGGAGATCGCCTTCTCCAGCTTGGTGGCCTGCTTGGGCAGATAGAAGCCCGTCTGGTACGGCTGGAAGTACTGGTAGTCGGGCTGGGCCTTGACCTCGGCCGCGGTCGGCGGTGTCAGGTACTGCGTGCTGATCTTCAGCTCCGGACGTTCCTTCTGCGCGGCGATGATGATCAGCGGGTCGAGGAAGCCGACGTCGACGCGGCCCGCGCCGAGGTCGTCGAAGACCCCGGTGGCGTCCGGGTAGGCGTGCAGCTTGGCTTCGGGCACGGACTGGATGGACTTGACCCAGACGTAGCCCTCGACGGTGCCGAGGTCGAGGCCCTTGAGGTCGTCGACCGTCTTGTAGGTCTTGCCGCTGCGGACGGCCATCGCCGGGGGCGAGTAGTAGGGCGGGTCGGTGAACAGGCCCTGTTTCTGCCGGTCGGCGGACCAGGCGACGCCGCCGATGGTGATGTCCACCCGGCGTGACTGCACTCCGGCGAGCATGCCGGCGAAGTCGGTGACCTGGGGCTTGATCTCGAGGCCCAGTTCCTTGGCCGCATACGCGAGGATGTCGCCGTCCAGTCCGACGATCTTGTCGCCCTGGACACTGGTGTAGGGCGCGTACGGCTGGACGGCCACCTTGATCACGCCGGGCGTGAGCGTGCCCAGGGCGGCGGCTTTCGCGGACACGTTCTTCGGGGCCTCCTCGCTGTCGGAGCCACAGGCGGCGACGGAGGAGAGCAGGAGGAGGGCGGTCACAGTGGATACGAGAGAACGCACACGAGTCATCGGCCCGGGCCTTCCGTAGGTGCGCTGAAAGGAGCCCGCCGTTCACCGCGCTGTGCCCCCGGCGGGGATGTGATTGGGCCCAAAGCTAGGGATCAACCTGCCGCGCGTCACCGTTCACTTCGTACGTAGTTGTGGCCGAAATCGATCGGTCCCCTGTACGGTGCGTCCAACCCGGCCCGCCCTCGACGGGAGGAACACCCGTGCTGAGCCCGTCCCTCGCGCAGGAGATCGCCGGGGACACCTCCGCCGTCATCGGCTTCAACGTGCTCATCACCGACGCCGAGGGCATGGTCATCGGCAGCGGCGACAGCAGCCGGGTCGGCAGCTTCCACGAGGCGTCCGTCGAGGTCGTCCGCACTCAGGAACCCGCCACACACAACGCCTCGCAGGCCCAGCGACTGCAAGGGGTACGCCCCGGGGTCACGCTCCCGCTGGTCACCGGCGGGCGCGCGGTCGGGACCGTCGGGATCACCGGCACGCCCGCCCAGGTACGACGCTTCGGCCTGCTGGTGAAGCGTCAGACGGAGATCCTGCTGAGGGAATCCGTGATGCTGCGCTCCCGCCTGCTCGCGGAGCGGGCCGCCGAGACGCTGCTCGCCGACATCGCCGCATACGATCCCCAGGTCGTCGAAGGCGACTTCCTCGTCTTCCGGGCCGCCGAACTCGGCTTCGACCTACGGCTGCGACGGGTCGCCGTGGCCCTCGAAGTGACCGTTCCGGACGCGGCCGCGCGACGGCGGGGCGCCCCCACGCAGGACATGGCCCTGATCCGTTCGGAACTGCTGCGCACCGTCCGCGAGGTCTTCGCCGACCCCCAGGACATCGTGGCCGGTACGGCTCCTGGCTGGATCGGCGTCCTGCACCGGCTTCCGGCCCGGGGTTCGATGGCGTCCCTGGTCGCCGACTGCCGGCGGGTCGCCGATGTGATCGCCGCGCAGGACGGCCTCGCCGCCCGGGTGGGGATCGGCGAGCCGGCCACCTCCGTCGGCGGCCTGCACGACTCCTACCAGGACGCGTGCGACGCCCTTCGCCTGGGCGCCCGGCCGGCGAACAGCTCCCCCGTCCATCTCATATCCGACCTGCGGGTCCACCAGGTTCTCGCGGCGGTGGGCCAGTCCGCCCGCAACCGTCTGCTCGACCTCACGGCCGCGGACCTGCGCGCCCAGCCGGACTGGCCGGTGCTCCGCGACACGGTCACCGCTTGGTGCGAGAGCGGGTTCAACCTCGTACGGGCATCCGCGGCGCTGCACATCCACCGCAACACCGTCGTCTACCGGATGAACAAGATCGAGCAGATCACCGGTCGCCCGCTGCGCGACCACCGGGCGACCATGGCCCTGTACCTCGCCTGCCTGGCGGACCGAATGGGCAGCGGTTGACGGCCATGGCCGCCCATGCGGTGGCCTCGCCGAAGGGCGGGCCGGTGGCCGGCCCGCCCTTCCTCCTCGGCACTCACGAACACCCCTGTCAGGCGGTGGCTTCGCTGGCCGAGGGTCTCACCTCCTCGGCCTTGTGGTGCTTTTCGAGCTCGGGCGTGGTGGTGGCCGGGGCGAACATCAGCCGTATTCCGGGAGTGGCTGCGAGACGCCCAGGGCGCATCGCGGCGGCGCTGACCAAGGAGGCCTGCTTTCCTTCAGAGTCGAGTCGATGAACTCGGTGTCCTCGGAGTCGGCGATGAGGGCCTGCTCGCGGGCGTTCCAGCGGGCCAGCCGCTTGCCCGGCGCTCAGCCGCCGCTCTCCGGATCGCAGCACCCGTCGCGTCGCATACGCCGGCTGACCTCCAGCCAGTCCTCGGCCGAAGCCGACTGCTGCGGTTCGTAACTCCGCGTGGTGGCTGCCCCGAAGGCGTCCACCAGGTCCGCCTGCTCGATGAGGACACCGCCGCGGAGGACCGCCACCGTGCGGATCAGGGTGGCGAAGTCGGTGAACGGGTCGCCGTCCACCACCGTGAGGTCGGCGAGTTTGCCCTGCTCCAGCGTGCCCAGGTCGGCGTCGGCGCCGAAGACGCGCGCGGGCAGCACGGTGGCGGTGCGCAGCGCCTCGGCCGGTGACAGGCCGGCGCGGTGCAGTGCCCGAAGGGCCAGGTGCAGGTGCAGCCCGACCGGGACGAGCGGCTGGTCGGTGCCGAGCGCGATCAGTCCGCCGCCCGCGAGGATCCGCCGGTAGACGTTCAACTCTCTGTCAAGTGTCGCGAGTTGGGTGGCGGTGGGCGGCTGCCCGGCCTGCTGGCGGACGAGCGCGGTGTCCCACGGCGGCATGAGCGTGGTGACACGGGGGTCGTCCGCGAGCGCGGGGTCGGCGCCGAGCAGAGGCTGTGCCGTGAACGGGGTGGCGACGAGGTGGAAGCCGGCGCGGGCGTAGATCTCCTCGACGTCCTGGTAGGCACGTCCCGTGGCGGAGGTCGCATGCCCGAACTCCAGGCGCTGGGTGGCCTGCAGATGGGTCGTCAGGTCCTGGCCCAGCTGTACGCCCGGGGTGCACAGGTGGCTGCCGCTGCGCACGCCGAGCCGGTCGTGTGCGAAGTCGGCGGCCTCCTTCATCACCCAGCCGGGGGCCCGTACGTACGTCTTCACGAAGTCCCAGTCCAGCGCGGCCGCCCGCGCCAGCGAACGACGCAGGCCCTCGTGGGTGCGATGGGCGCGGCCCATGCTGTAGGCGACGCGCGCCCCGTCGAGCAGTTCGCCCGTGGACAGGAGCCGGGGTCCGGCGAGGGCACCGGCGGCGACCGCCTCCCGGATGCGGGCCTGCTCGTAGGCGAATCCACCCAGCGAGACGGCCGTCGTGATGCCGTACGCGACTTGGAGCGCCGTCTGGCGGCCGCCGTAGGTGCTCTGCCAGGGGTGGGTGTGTGCGTCCCACAGGCCGGGGATCACGGTGCGGTCGCTCGCGTCGACCTGGCGTGCGGCCGGGCGGCCGGTCCGGTGCGGGGAGACCTCCGCGATACGGCCGTCGCGGATCACGACATCGATGTCCTCGCGGACGTCCGGGCCGGTGCCGTCCCAGAAGCGGCCCGCGTGCACGACGGTGTCGGCCGGCCGCGGTCTGCGGTAGTCCAGCGGGACGCGGACGGTGCGGGCCTTGCCGCTGCCGATGTCGATCAGGCGCAGGGTGCCCGCGGACAGGTGGAGAAGGCTGCGGGCGTCGGCGGACCAGGACGGGTGGTCGGCGGGTTCGGTGGTGAGGAGGCGGGGTTCGCCTTGGGGGGTGCCGTCGGCGCGGACCGGCAGCAGCCACAGCGCCGACTCGGCGACGACGGCCATCCAGCGGCCGTCCGGGGACCAGACGGGGCCGGAGTCGTAGCGGTCGGCGAGCGAGGTGTGCGGGGCGAGGGCGTGCAGGGCGGCCGTGCCGGTGGTGGTGTCGACGACCCGGATGAGGTTGTAGCCCTCGCGGAAGCGCTGGTTGAGACGGTTGCGGTCGCACAGCGCCACATAGCGGCCGTCGGGCGACCAGCTGGGGCGGCCGGGCAGCCCTCCCCCGCCGAGCGGTGCGGCGAGGTTTCGTTCGCTGCCGTCGGACAGGTCGCGCACCACCAGGTTGCCGGACATGTCCAGGCAGGCCAGCCGGGTCCCGTCGGGCGAGAGGGCGGGGAAGACGCGGCCGCCCTCGGCCAGCACGGTCTCCTCGCCGGAGGCCAGGTCGCGGCGCCGTACGGCGAACAGGCCGTCGCGGTCGTCGGTGTACACCAGCGCCGTGCCGTCGGGCGTCCAGGTCGGCGCCGACACATAGCGGGTCGAGGGCACTTGAACGACCTTGCGGGGTGCGCGGCCGCCGGTGGTGTCGGCGGTCCACAGGGCGTTGAGCGCGGCGAAGGCGACGCGGCGGCCGTCCGGTGACAGGGCGGGCAGGTGCAGCGCGCGGACGGGACGGATGCCGGCGCCTTCGAAGTCGTAAGCCTTCTCGCGGTAGTCGGGCCGGTCCACGGGCAGCGTGGCCGTGAACGGGATCTCCTCGCCGTCGCCCGGCGCGTCCGGGTCGACCAGGCGGAAGTGTCCGTCGACTGTGAGGAGCAGCCGCTCGTCGTCCGTCCAGCGGGGCGGCGCCGGGAGGACGTCGCCCTCGACGGCGACCGGAGCGCCGTCCACGACGAGGGTGCTGGAGGCGGCGGGCGCGGCAGTGGTGCGCAGGTAGGCCAGGCGGCCGGCGGGAGAGACGGCGGGGGTCATGAGCTGGGCGCCGGAGTCGTCGGTGTGCTCGGTGGTGACCGGGCCCGAGCCGTCGGCGGGCACCGACGCGACGGTGGCCGCTCGGAGGGTGCCCGCCGGGGTGACGACGGCGCGCACGAACAGCACCCGCTCACCGTCCGGCGACCACGTGGGGTCGAAGTCCTCCCAGGCGGCGTCCTGCCCGGGCCCCTGCTGGCCGGGGCGCCCGGTGAGCCGGGTCAGCGCGCCGGTGCGCAGGTCCAGGACCCAGATCCGGTACGGGGCGCCGGTCACGGTGTCGCCGCCGCGCTCGGAGGCGAACGCGATCCGGGTGCCGTCCGGCGACCAGGCCGGGCCCCGGTCGTCCCACGGCCCGTCGGTGAGCTGCCGGGTCCCGGTGCCGTCGGGCCGCAGCGTCCAGAGGTGGAAGCCTCCGCCGCGATAGGCGCACACGACGAGGCGGCTGCCGTCGGGCGAGAACTGCGGGCGGGTGGGTTCGAGGCCGGGCGGGGTCAGCGCGACGGCGGTGCCACCGTCCCGCGGAACGGACCAGAGCACGTTCTGGACCTCGGCGACCAGCCGGTCACCGGACGGGGCGAGGGTCGCGGAACCGCCCGTGGCGGCGGTGAAGGAGAGGGTGGTGGCACCGGAGGCGGCGGCCGCGACCGGCGGGCCGACGGTGACGAGCGCCGTGGCCGCGGCGGTGGTCTGAAGGAATCTGCGGCGGGAGAGAGGACCGAAGAGGGAGGGGTCTGAGGTGACGGAGGCGTCGTTGATGTCCAAGGAAGCTCCCAGTACACGGAGTTGGTGTGCCGGACAGAAGAGACCACTGGTGGAAACGTACGGGGCGGGGCCCGTTCGCGGACCCCGCCCCGGCACTTGTCCGCCGATCTTCACCCCTCAGCGCTTGCCGTACGTCGCGGTGACCTCGACCTCCACCAGCCAGCCCTTGACGGCCAGTGAGGCGACCTCCATCGTGGCCCGCGCCGGCCGGGCCTTGTTGGCGAGCAGCGGCGCCTTGGGAGCGGACGTGCCCATGGGTACGGGCACGACCTGATGTGTCGTCAGGTCGATGTTCGCGAAGAACTGCCGGTACGCGCGGTTCCAGCCCGCGTAGTCGGCCGTCTCGGCGCCGGGCGGCTTCATCAGGTAGCACTTCATCGTGATGACGGCGGCCGGGCTGAGGCCCGCGGCCTCCAGGTTGGTCTTGATGTTGCGCAGCACGACGAGCGCCTGCGCCTCGGTGATCGTGACGCCTGTGGCGCCCTCGGTGAGGGCCGGGTCGGTGTAGCGCTCCGGACTTCCGTCCGGTGCCGAGGGGTTGAGCGCGGAGGGCCCGAGACCGCTGCTCTGGTACCCGGCCACCTCCCCGCCGGTCGCCACGCCGTTCGCGATGGCCGGGTTGGACTGTCCGGAGGGCAGCATGACCCGCACTTCCCTCGGGCCGGGCCACCAGCCCCGGGCGTCGGCGAGCGCGGTGCCGCCCGTGAGGAGCGAGGCGGTCAGGACCGTACCGATGACAACCTTCGTGCGCCGGCTCATGCGGCCATCACCCTCTCGTGGATGTCGGTCACGACCTTGCGGGCCGAGGTGAACGCGCCGTGCTGCCAGGCGATGACATGGCTGAGCCAGTCCCCGGCGAAGTACACATGCCCGGCGGGCTGGTTGAGGAGCTTGTACTCCGGGCCGTCCTGCGAGGGCCAGCCCACCCAGCCGGCCTCGATGTGCGGAGTGCGGTGCCAGGCCACGCTGAAGGCGTGCTCCAGTTCGCTGCGGTACTTCTCGCCGTGGATCTTCACGCCGCGGCTCACCGCCCGCGCGACCCGCTCCTCGTGCGGCAGGGCGCTGTACGCGAGGGCGTTCGCACCGAAGTTGTAGTAGCCGATGAGGGTGCCGCGGCGGCCGAAGTGGCCGTAGGACGGGTACCAGATGGTGGCCAGGTCCGTGTCGGTGGGCGTGATCCCGCCGTAGATGTGCTCGTCGGTCTCCCACCAGCGGCTGCCGTACTCAAGGCCCACCTTGCCGACGGGTGTCACCGCCGGGTACTTCAGCGCGGCGGTGACGTTCGCGCCCAGGTTGTGCTTGATGCGGGCCATGACCATGGGCGGTACGGCCGCGACGACGAAGTCGGCGTACCGGGTGCGGGTACGGCCCCGGTCGTCCTTGTAGGTGACCTCGGCGCCGTCCGGGAGGTTCCTGACCTCCAGTGCCTCGGCGCCGTACGTGATCCGGTCCCGCCCGATGGCCTCGGCGAGGGCGTACGGGATGGCGTCCATGCCGCCCACCGGCTGGAACATGAGCATGGCCTGGTCGTAGCCGAACTCGAAGGAGAAGCGCTGCCCGACGCCGCTCGCGATGACGTCCGACATCGAGGGCACCGGCCCCAGCACCGTGCCGTCCTCGAAGGCGGCACCGGGCTCGACGGAGTAGCCGCGCCGGTCGCTGCCGGTGTAGGCGTAGCCGTCCGCCTTGCCCTTGATGGCGCCGAAGTTCTGCAGGAAGGCGATCAGCCGTTCCTTGTCGGCGGCGGTGAGCTGTGTGTCCAGGGCACCCTGGTCGGTGGCCTTGGCGAGCAGTTCGGAGACATAGCCGTAGACGTCGGCTTTCGCGGTGCGCCAGCGCATCGGCTGTCCCGCGAGCGCGGCGCTGTTCTCGTGGTAGATGTACGCGTTGGCGTTCTGGTTGGTGAACACCTCGACGGGGACGCCGAGTTCCCTGCAGTACTCGAGCGTGACGTGCGACTGAGGCAGCCGGGCGGGCCCGGCGTTCATGTACTGGCCCTTGGAGAACGACGCGGTCTGTTTGCGCCCGTCCAGATCGGTCAGCGAAGTGCCCCCGCGTACCGTCCAGTTGCGGCCGCCGGGCCGGTCCTTGGCCTCCAGGATCCGGCAGTCGTAGCCGGCCTTGCCGAGTTCGTAGGCGGTGGCCAGGCCGGCGATGCCGCCGCCGAGTATGAGGACCTTCTTCGCGCTCCGCCCGCTGAGAGCGAAGTCGCTCCCGCCGGGCGCCCGGTACTCCGCGGCCCGTACGTCCGGCACCGGCGCGAGGCCCAGTGCTCCCATCGCCGAGTAGAGCACTCCCGCGCCGCCCGCGACCCCGACGGAACGCAGGAAGTCACGCCGAGATGCCGTGGATCTCTCTGCAGCAGCCATCCACTCCTCCTCACCCGCGCCCGCGTGCCCGGACGCGACGTCCGATCAACCCGGTCACGTGGGGGGTGAGCAACTGATGAGACCGGAGGTGCGAAATGAGCCTCCGTCAGGAGTGTTACGGAGCAATACCGATGACGTATCCGTGACATGAGCATGCGAGTGGGGCGCAGGCCGGTGTCATCCGGCCCCGGCGGGTACGCGCCGGGGGGCCACGCCTCGGGCGACCGCGGCGAGTGCCGCGACGGACGCGGCGACCAGCAGTGGGTGCCCGACCAGTGAGGTCTGGACGCCTTCGAAGGGGTCCGAGGAGGTCAGTCCCGCGCGTTCGAGCATCCACGACACCGAGAACAGCAGGCCGATGACGGCCACCGCGACACGGAACGCCGGGTACACGGCCGTACGGGCGAGGACGAGCAGCGAGGGCATCATCAGCGCGACGACCAGCAACTGGGTCAGCTCGATGCCCAGGTTGAAGCCCAGCAGCGTGGTCACGAGGGAGCCTCGGTCCAGCCCCAGTTCGCCGATGAGCGACGCGAACGCCAGTCCGTGGACGAGTCCGAAGCCACTGGCGATGAGGACCTCGCCGCGGGCCACCAGGGGACGTATCGCGTGGAGCGCGGACACCGCGATCGAGAAGGCGATCAGCGTCTCGACCGGCCGTGACGGTACGTGGATCACTCCGGCCGCCGCCAAGGCCAGCGTGAGCGAGTGGCCCACGGCGAACGCGGAGACGACATGTACGACGCGGACGATGCTGCGCCTCGCCGGCGCATCGCCCGCCCGCCACCGGCCGCCCGCCGCCACCAGCGGGGCCGGGATGAGCAGCATCAGGAGGAACAGCAGGTGGTCGGCGCCCTCGCCGACGTGCTCGATGCCCAGCCCGGCGGTGGCGGCGAAGCCCCGCAGCCACGAACCCTCCCCGGCGGGCACCTTCAGGCTCTTGTTGTTCCAGTCGACGACCCCGAGGGTCTCGGCATCGTCCGTCTTGAGGATGCCGCGGTCGAAGTCGTACCGGACGGTGACGATGACCCGGTGGGTGAGCAGTTCCTCGACGATGACGTCGTAGCGGAGGTCGAAGTCGGTGACCCGGCCGTCGGGCGGGCGGATCTCGAGCGGGTAGACGAGGTGCGCCACCGCGTCGATCGTGCGGACCGACGGCGTGCCGAGCGTGACCGTCCAGGACGTGCCGTCGTCGCCGGCGGTGACGTGCTCGGCGGTGTAGCGCTTCAGGAACGCCCGGTCGGCGCCGAGGACACTGGCCGGGGTGAGGTCGCGGTGCACGGCGACGGCCAGCCGGTCGATGGGCAGTTGCACCTCCCCCTCGACCCGGTCGTCCTGGACGTCGAGGAGGACGGCGGAGGTGCTCATGGGGTGGGCGCCGGCCGGCGACGCGAGGCCGCCGACCAGCAGGAACACCGCGATGCAGAGTGCGGGGAGAAGACGGCGCACGGTGATGGTTCCTCGCCCCGTCATTCCCAGCCGTAGTCGGCGGTCTCGTCCCGGAAGATCGTGTGCTGGTGGATCTCGTCGGTGGAGGCACCGGGCTGGTTGGAGAACTCGATCCAGGCGGACGGCCCGTCGAGACGGACGTATGTCTGGGAGTTGTCGAGGGTCGTCCCGCCGCTCCAGCCGATGTACGTCGCGTCGTACTCGGAGACGTACTTGGCCAGCATCCGCGCCGCGGCCTTCTCGTCCAGGTCGTCGACCCAGGCCTTGATCATCGCGGTCACCTTGGCCTGTTGCTTCTTGGTGAGGCTGCTGACCAGGACGCCCTCCGGCTCCTCCGGGAAGGGACCGTCGTTGCCCGGGCCCAGGTACAGGTCGTCGAAGCTGCCGTCGATCTCGGCCGCGGCCAGCTCGTCGGCGGTGAGGGACTGGATGGCGCCGATGGTTGCCGTCCGCTTGTCCGCCAGCGGGGCGTAGTACAGGTCCTCCCAGTTGAACTCCATCGGCTCGACCGCGGTCAGCGTCGGCGACATGGTCACGCTGCTTCCGGCGTAGGTGATGTTGTACGCCGCGTGGTGGCCGCCGTACTGGACCGTGAACTCGCCGGTCTTGCTGGGCGTCCCGAAGAAGGAGATGTAGTACCACTCCGAGCCGAAGTTGGCGCCACCACCGCCGCCTCCGCCACCGCCACCGCCGGGCCCGCCGGTGGGCGTGCCGCTCGGCGTACCGGTGGGCGTGCCGCTCGGGACCGCGGTCGGCGTGGCCGTGGCCGTACCGCCGGAGTCCGTCAGCGAGGCGAGGTAGTCGTCCGCCTTGCGGATCTCGACGAGTTCCTCGTAACCCTTCTTGCTGAGCGCGGCCTCCATGACCTTCAGGGCCGCGGCCTCCTGCTCGTCGGTGAGGTCACCGAGCTTGAGGCCGTTGCGTTCCACGACCGGCGTCGGGAAGTTCGACCAGCCGGTCTTCTTGGCGGCGTCGTCGAAGTCGTAGAGGACGGTGTCCTTCTGCTCGTCGGACAGTGTCGCCAGGAAGGCGTTGGCGGCGGCCACCACCTGGGCGGTGTTCGCCCCGCCCGCACCGGTGCGGGTCGCGGACGCCGGAATCGCCTTCCGGGTCGTCAGCTCCGCCGACGAGGACGCCGAGTCGGTGGTGGCGCAGCCGGCGACGCCGAGACCGAGGCACGTGGCGAGCGCCACGGCACGGCGGACGAGCGCCTGCCTGTGCCCTAGGGGGCGCGACGGGGATCCGGGCTCGGCGGTGGGGGTGCTGAGGGCTGACATGGGACTCCTGTGGGGGCGAGCGGTGAGTACGGCCCTCATGCTGGGCGAGCGATCTCAGAGCTCGGCGGGAGCCGGTCCGGAATTCGATGAGAAGAAGCTTTCAGAAGGGTGTGCCATCATGCCGGGATGTCCGATCGTGTCCTCATCGCCGACGACGATCGTGCGGTCCGCGAATCCCTCGCACGCGCCCTGGAGTTGGAGGGGTACGACGTCGTCACCGCCGTCGACGGGGTCGACACGCTGACCCGGGCCCGCCGGGAGTCCTTCAGCGCGCTGGTCGTCGACGTGATGATGCCCCACGTCGACGGCATGGCCGTGTGCCGCGTGCTGCGGGCCGACGGTGACCGCACACCGGTGCTGATGCTCACCGCGCGGGCCGAAGTCCCCGACCGGGCCGCCGGCCTGGACGCCGGCGCCGACGACTACCTCCCCAAACCCTTCGAGGTGCCCGAACTGCTCGCACGCCTGCGGGCGTTGCTGCGCCGGGCCGCACTCGTGCCCGGGCCCGCACCGGAGACCGAGGCACCGGACAGCACCGGTGCCGTGCTGCGCACGGGGTCGCTGCGCATCGCCCCGGGCGCCCGGCGGGCCTGGTGGGGGGAGAGTGAACTGCGGCTCACCAAGACGGAGTTCGAGCTGCTGGAGCTGCTGGTCCGCAACGAGGGACTCGTGCTGGACCACACGACGCTCTACCGACAGGTCTGGGGCTCCGACGTGTGCGTGGACGCCAAGAACCTCGCGGGCTACATCGGCTATGTGCGGCGCAAACTCGCCGAGGCCGGAGCACCGCCCGAACTGATCCACACGGTGCGGGGCGTGGGCTACGCGGTACGGCGGCCATGAGCCTGCGCTCGCGGTTCGCGCTGGCCTTCGCCGCCGTCGGCGCCGTGGTGGCGACGGTGGTCGGTGTGCTGAGCTACCAGGCCGCCTCCGACCGCGTCCTCGCGGAGACCGACCGGTCGCTGCGGTCGACGACCGTGGCCCTGGCGCGCGCCCAGGAACAGGAACTGGCCCTGGACGACGCGGTCGCCCGGGCCCCGGACCTCTATCCCGGGCCGGATCTGCCCGGCCCGGGCGACGAGGAGGAACCCCGGCCGATCCTGCAGGCCGTGTCCCGTGACGGCACCCCCACCCCGCTCGGCGGCCCGCCGGTGCCCTTGCCGGTGTCCGACAGCACGCGCCGCCTGGCCGCCTCCGGCGAGGCCGGGCAGTCGGACACCGCCGAGATCGTCGTGGACGGCCGCACCTACCGCCGGCTGACCACCGCGCTGGGCGGGGACCGCGGGGCGTTGCAGGTCGCCGTCCGGGTCGACCAGACCCACCATGTGCTGGGCGGCATGGCCCGGGAGATCGCCGCGGTCAGCGGCGCGGTCGTGCTCGTCGTGGCGGGTGCGGGGCGTCTGCTCGCGGGGCGCATCACCCGGCGCCTGGCCCGGCTGACCGACGTCGCCGAGAAGGTGAGCGCCGACGGGCGAGTCGCCTCTGACGGTGCCGGCCTGGTGGGCGGGCGCGACGAAGTGGGGCGACTGTCCGCGTCGTTCAGCCGGATGCTCGCCCGCATCGTCGCCGCCCGCGAGGCCCAGGAGAGGCTGGTCCACGACGTCGCCCATGAGCTGCGCACCCCCCTCACCAGCCTGCTCACCAACGCCACCGTGTTGCGCCGCGCCCCCGAGCTGTCCCCGGACGCCCGCGACCGGCTCCTCGACGACGTCGAGGGCGAGACCCGAGCGCTCGGTCACCTGGTCGACGAGCTCGTCGAGCTGGCCCTGGACCGTGGCCGTCAGGAGGCCGAGGAACCCGTGGAGCTGACCGAGGTGGCCCGGCGGGCGGCGCGGCGCGTGTACCGGCGTACCGGCCGCCTGGTCCATGTCGACGCCGACGGTTCCGTGGTCCACGGCCGCCCGCAGGGGCTCGAACGCGCCCTGGGCAACCTGCTGGAGAACGCCGCCAAGTTCGACCCCGACGGCGAGGAGCCCATCGAGGTGCGTGTCCACCGGGGCCGGGTCACCGTCTCGGACCGCGGGCCGGGCATCGACGCCGACGACCTCACCCGCGTCTTCGACCGCTTCTACCGGGCCGACACCGCCCGCGGCCTGCCCGGGTCCGGACTCGGCCTCGCCATCGTCCGCGACGTCGCCGAGACGCACGGCGGCACCGTGTTCGCGGCTGCCCGAACCGGCGGCGGGACCGCGATCGGCTTCACCGTGGACGCCTCGCGCCTGCTGCCCGGCGCCGACGCCGATCCGGCCTCCGGCTCGACAGCCTGCGCCGGCCGGCACGACGGCTGACTGACGGCTGACCGACGGCCGGAACCAGGTCGACGCCGGGTGCCCGCGCCGGTTGTTCACCAGAAGGGCCCGGAGACCGGGCACTAGAGTGAGCGGTCCCTGTCAGAAGCGTCCGGATCGGAACCGTCCCGGCCACGAGTGGGTGAAGGAGACACGGTGACTCTGCGCGAGGACGATCCGCGGTCCGTCGGCGGTTACCGGATCGAATCGCGGATCGGGACCGGCGGCATGGGCGTCGTCTACCTCGGCAGATCGGCGTCGGGGCGGGCCGTCGCAGTCAAGGTCGTGCACACCAAATATGCCGACAACGCCGAGTTCCGGGCCAGGTTCCGACAGGAGATCGCGGCCGCGCGCCGGGTCAGCGGTGCGTTCACCGCACCGGTCGTGGACGCCGACCCGGATGCGGAACGGCCGTGGATGGCCACCGCGTTCGTCCCGGGCCGCACGCTCGCCGAGCGGGTCGACGAGGCGGGTCCGCTGGCCTGGCACGCGCTGCGCCGTCTCGGCACCGAACTCGCCGAGGCGCTGCGGGAGATCCACCGGGCCGAGGTCGTGCACCGGGACCTCAAGCCGAGCAATGTGCTCCTGGTGGAGGGCGAGGGCGACGACGGGGCGGTACGCGTCATCGACTTCGGCATCTCGCGCGCGGCCAGCAGTGACGTCCGTACCCAGACGGGCATGGTGATGGGCTCGCCGCCGTTCATGGCACCGGAGCAGTTCAGCCGCCCCCGCGAGGTCGGCCCCGCCGTGGATGTCTTCTCGCTGGGCGCGGTCCTGGTGTACGCGGCCACCGGGCACAGCCCCTTCGAGGCGGAGAACGCCTATCTCGCCGCGTACAACACCGTGCACAGCGAGGCCGAGCTGGGTGACCTGCCCGAGCCGCTGCGCCCGTTGGTGTCGGCTTGTCTGGCGAAGGAGCCGGAGAACCGGCCGACGTCGAGCGAGGTGCTGGACGCGCTGGCCGGGCTGCCGGAGGAGCTGTCCGACGAGGAGGGCCGTGCGGAGTCGTCCCGGATCCCGGTGACCACGCTGTCGGGACACGCGACCCTGCCGTCCCCGGGCGACGGGCCGACCGGACAGAAGCCCCGTAGGAAAAGGCTGTGGACCGGCCTCGTCGGCGCGGCCCTCCTCGGCGTGGTCGTGGTGGCTTCGGTCGCCGTGGTGGCCGACGACCCGGCGAGCACGGTCGACGAGGCCGGCCAGGCCGGCCCGCAGGCGACGCCCAATGGTTCGGCACCGCCCGGCTGGAAGCCGTGGCACAGAACGCTGGCACCGGACGAGGACGAGCCGATGGCCCTCGGCCCGGCGTGCACACCTGACCCGCTCGGCGTCTTCTGCTCCTCCTCACAGGTCGCCCTGACGCGGCTGAGCCCCGCGACCGGCCGGGTGGACTGGACGAAGCCCATGAGCCAGAAGGAGGTCAGCAGTTTCTCGCTGCGCGAGCCCGTCGTCCATGACGGTGTGGTGTTCGTCGGCAGCGCGGACCGCTCCGCGGGAGTGGACGCCTTCGACGGCAGGACCGGGAAGCGGCTGTGGCATCTGGACGGTCCGGTGGGCGGGTTCGAGTCACTGAGCGGGGTGCTGGTCGTACGACTGGACGAGCTCGGGCCTTCCGAGACCGCGCGCTATGCGGCGTACGAGCCGGGCACGGGTGAAGAACTGTGGCGCCGCGAACTGACCTCCACCTCGTCCAGCCCCTTCTACGCGGGCCCCAAGGACACCCTCTACGCGGATCAGCGCGGCGGCTCCGGCGGAATCGCCCGTCTCGACGCACGCACCGGCAAGACGCTGGGCAGTGTCGAGGCGCCGGAGGGCGATCTGTGGCTGGCCACGGTGCACGACGACACGGCGTACTACGCGCGGTGGGAGGACGGCACCGGGGTCTCCGCCGCCTTCTTCGTCCAGGACCTCGGCAGTGGGAAGACCCGCCGCGTCGACTTCCCCTGGAGTGTCGAGCCGGAAGCGCCGCCGCTGGTGCACGGCGACACCATGTACCTCTTCGACTACGGCAACGAGACCCTGCTCGCCCTGGACCTGAAACGCGGGAAGCCGCTGTGGACCAGCTCGCGCGAGCTGCGCGTCTTCAGCGAACCGGCCTATCACCAGGGCCGGTTGTACGTCATGATGCCGGACACCAGCATCCTGGCCCTCGATCCGCGCACCGGCAAGGAGATCGGGCGCACCGCCCCGTCCTTCGACACGGAGGGCCGGTCGTTCGAGGAACTGACCCCGAGTTCGGTGCCGCCGCTGCTGGCGGGCGGCGTGCTGTACGGGGTCACCGGGCCGGGGATCTTCTCGGTGGCCGACGTTTCCTGATCGGCGAGGCCGGCGAGGGCGGCTAGGCCGGCGGGCGGAGCGGGCACCCCGCCGGACGCGGCCCAGTCCGGCGGGGTCCGATGGGTCACAGGCTCTCAAGGGCATCCGCCGGCTCAGCGGAAGTTCACGTCGCTGCACAGGAAGTACGTCTGGTCCATGTGCGATGCCTGCCAGATCGTGTAGACGACGTGGCGGCCGCTGAGCCCCGACGTGCTCACGTCGATCGAGTAGTTCTGGCTGGGGCCGTAGCTGCCGGTCCTGGTGACCAGTTGGAGGTCGTCCCAGGTCAGTGGTTCGGTGGTGGGGTCGAAGCCCTGGCGTGTGACGTAGACCAGGAAGTAGTCCGCGCCGTGGCTGGCCTGGTCGTACAGCTGCAGGGTGAAGTTGCCGGTGACGTCCGTCGTCTTCCAGGGACCCACGGCGTCCAGGGAGTTGTAACGGCCGCCCTCGGTCCGGCCGCCGCTGCACAGTTGCCCGTCGGGGACGACCGCTTCGAAGTCACCGGCGGAGCCGTTGCGGTAGAGGCCGTTCCAGTTCCACATGGCGTTGGGGTTGTCCTGCCACGCCTGCCAGCACATGGGGTCTTCCTGTGCCATGGCCGGGTTCTGGAAGTCGGATCCCCAGCGGAGCCAGCAGCCGTAGTTGCGGGATGCCGGGTCGACGACCGAACCGTGGGCGGCGGCGGTGCCGCTCCAGGGGATCAGGCAGATCAGCAGCGCGGTGAGCGCGCTGAGGCCGAGCGTGAGACGAGATCGGGTTTGCTTGTCGCGATCATGCCAAGTCATGGTTTTCTGTTCTCCTGCTTTCCCGAGTGGGGTCGGTTCAGGTGTGAGCGGGGGCCGTGGGAGCGCTCCCGCACCGTCCAACTTGGGCCTCGGGAAACAGGGCTGCAACATTCGTTTGCGCCACTTTCGAGACGCGTCGGCCTGTCAAGACCGTGTTCCCGGTGACGTAAAACGTTCCAGTCGCCCTCGGGGTAGACTTGCCGTCGCCCATGAGGACCACGTCGTGCCTGGTCGCGCGACTGCAACAGCAGGGGGGTGGACACCATTTCGGTTCGCCCCGCCCGCATTCAGGACGTCGCGGCCGCCGCCGGGGTCTCGGTCTCCACGGTGTCGAATGTCCTGAACCGGCCCGAGCGCGTCAACGCCCTCACCGCCGAGCGGGTCCGCGACGCGGTCGCCGCACTCGACTACGTCCCCCATCCGGGAGCCGCCGGTCTGCGGACCGGGCACTCGTCCTCCATCGGCCTGGTGCTGCCCGACGTGGCCAACTCCTTCTACTCGCGCATCGCACGGGGCGCCGCGGACGCGGCGTACGACCACGGTTACTCCCTCGTTCTCTGCGACAGCGGGGACGCACCGGAGCGGGAGCAGGGCTACTTCACCATGCTCGTCGAGCAACGAGCCGTCGGCGCCGTGGTGGTTCCGCTCGGCGCGGACCCCACCCGGCTCACGCGGCTGCGCGAGCGCGGCATCCCGCTGGTGCTGGCGGACCGTGCGATGCCCGCCCAGGACGGCTGTTCCGTCTCCGTCGACGACATCGCCGGCGGCCGTATCGCCGTGCAGCACCTCCTGGACTGCGGAGCGCGCGACCTCCTCGTCGTCAACGGTGAGCGCGGGATCCGGCAGTGCGCCGACCGGTACCAGGGCGCCCGGCAGGCCGTGCGCAGCCGACGTGCGGCACGGCTGGGTCAGGTCGTCGCCGAGGAGATGACGGTGGCGTACGGCATGGAGATCGCCCGCAAGCTCGACGACCTGCCCGACGGGGTCTTCTGCACCAACGACTTCCTCGCCGCGGGGCTGTGCCGCGGCCTGGGCGAGCGGGGCGTGAAGGTTCCCGAGGACGTGCAGGTGGTCGGTTACGGCGACCTCGACATCGCGAGCTTCGTGGGGACCACCCTGACGACGATCAGGCAGCCGGTCGAGGAGCTCGGCAGGGCGGCCGTCGAGATGCTGCTCGACGAGGTGGAGGCCCGCGCGGAACACGCCCACGAGACACGGGTGTTCGCGCCCGACCTCGTACTGCGGGAGTCCACCCGGGCGCCTTCCGCTCCCTGAACCCCGCGCTCCTCCGCCTCTCAGCCGGGCCCCGGGATCCGCAGCGTCACCGGCCCCAGCAGCCCCGCCGCGAGCTGGTGGGGGAAGGCCCAGGCGGTCGGTGTGGCCTCGGCGAGATACGGGGCCAGGGTGTTGTGGACGGTCGCGTCGATGCGGACGGTACGCCCGGCGGCGCCGCGGAGTTCGAAGCGGTACGGCGCACAGAACGCCTCGCCGACGCGCTCCCCGTCGAGGAGTACCGTGCCGCTGCCCCGCACCCGCCCCAGATCCAGTACCGGGTCCGGCCCGGCCGGCACCTCCAGTGACCGCGAGTACGTCACGCCGCCGCTCCAACCGCCCAGCCCCAACGAACGCCAGTCCCCCAGCGGCAGCGGCGCCGGTACGGTGTGCACGCGCACCGGTCCTCGCCAGGCGGAACCGCCCCGCAGCACGGCCGTGGGCGAGGTGGTGACCTCGAACTCCGTTGGCTGCCCAAGCGGTTGGTCCAGTGTCAGGACCGGCTTCTCGAGCGCCTCCCCCGGGCCGTTGCCCACCCGCACCGACGCGGGCAGCCCCAGCGGCAGGTCGACCGACACGGTGCCGGGCGGCACGGTGAAGCGGAAGCGCTGTGCGGTCTCCCGGACGTCGTCCGTGGACCGCAGCGGCAGTACGGCGGCACCCAACACCGGTGCGCCCGTGAGCCACTCGGTGTCCGGCAACGGATGCGGCCGTACCGCGGCGTAGCAGTGCTGCAACTCCCCCCAGCGGCCCTCGTGTTCGACGGTACGCCCCTGCCACCCACCGGTTTCGGCCTCCCAGCCGGCACCGCTGACCAACGCGGTCGCCCCGGCGCCCGCCACCAGGTCGACGAACACCGCCTCCCGTGCGGGCCCGCCGTCGGTGACCACCTCGAGTACGTGCTCGCCCGTCCCGAGGGTCAGTCGGTGGCGGAAGAACGTCGGGACCGCGCCCCAGTCGGACTCGTAGTACTCCGCCTTCTCCTGGCGGGCCACCACCGCGCCGTCGAGCAACACGGTGACGCCCGCCGCGGCGCCCACGACGAGGAGCGTCTCGGTGCCGTCGCGCGGGAGTCGCAGCCGTCCGCGGTAGGTCACGCCGCCGTCCGGGCGCACGCCGGCGGGCAGACACATGAACTGCGGGCGCGGCGCGAACCCGCCGGGACGGGACAGGCAGAAGTAGCTGCCCAACGGTGTGCCGGCGGCGCCCGCGATCAGCGACGGCCGGTCCTCGGCTTCCGACAGTTCGTACTCGAGCACGTTGCGGGGCCGTTCCACCTCCACCCGGGCGGACGCGAGGTAGCCGCTGCCCGTGTCCAGCCGCTCACCGTTCCACCACACCCGCTTGGCCGCCGCCGCGCCGATGTGCAGTTCGGCGGGTCCGCGGTGGTCCGTCTCCAGGACCGAGCGGACCCGGGCGACCGTTCCGCTCCCGGGCACGGGGACCCGTACGAACTCCTCGGGCACCAGCCCCTTGTTGCCGAGCAGCCCGTCCGGATCCGGGATCCCGCGGCTCGGCGAGTACAGCGAGACGCCCCAGCCCGCTTCCGGGGGTGCGAGGGGCAGCTCTCCGGTCAGTACCTGTTCGGCACGGGCGCTGTCCAACGGGTCGGGGGCCCGGTCGGCGGGCACCGGAGGCAGGACGCGCACCCGGTTGCCGTACGTCGCCCTCGTCTGCTCCCAGCCCGCGTCGGGCCCGTCGGTCTCCGTCCACCGCATGGTCCAGATCTGCGGCTCGTCGACGGACGCGCCCGCGGGCAGCGCCAGGTCGCCCCAGGTGTTGTCCATGGTCGGGGCCAGTCGGCCCGCCCAGCCGGTCGAGACGTCGATGGTCCGCGCCGGGCCCGGCGGTGGCGCGACCGTCCGGGTCGACGGGGTGCCTACGCGCCATACGACGAGGGCGGCGGGGGCGCCGTCCAGCGGCACCTCGATGGTCGAGACGCCGTCGGAGACGGTCACCTGCGCCGGATGCCGGGCGCCGGTCGCCGGGTTCCAGATCTCGGCCTCGGCGACCGGGGCATGCACGGTGACCGACGAACTGCGGGCGTAGCGAGCGGGGTCGACCTCGTGGTTGTCCCCGGGCGGATGGGTGCGGGCGTCCGGAAAGGCTCCCGTCACCAGGGCGACCGCCTCGTCGCCCTGCCTCCTGACGAGGAGCGGCACCTCGCCCGTCGCGTGTCCGGCGGCGTCGGCCACCGCCGCCGCGCCGGCCGCGGCGTCGCTCGCCCGCTCCAGCCGCGGATGGTCCAGCAGTGCCCTGACGACCAGGTCGTCACCGGCCAGGCCGGCCGCCGCCGCGGGCGGGCGGCCCACGACCACGACTCTTCCGCCGGCATCGAGGAGTTCCGTCAGCCGGCGCGCCGTCGCCTCCTCCAGGACGCTCGCCGAGGGCAGCAGAACCGCGGTGTACGCCAGGTCCCTGATGCGCAGCGTGCCGTCGGCCGCCTTGGCGCGCTGCACCGAGGCGTCGTCGATGACGTCGAAGGAGACGCCGTGCCGGTCCAGCGCGCCGATCCGCGGCCTCAGCCAGTTGTTGCTGCCGCACAGGTCCAGGTAGTGCCGCTGCGTCTCGTCGACGTCGGCGTGGCCGTCGCCGAGGCGGCCGTCGCCGAAGTGCTGGACGGGCACGTCCAGGGGGATGAGGGACTGCATGGTGGCGGTGGGGTGCAGGACGGCGACGTCGGCGCTGTAGGTGCCCCACGACATGATCGAGCAGATCCGGGCGACGGCCCGGGAGAACGCCGGGTACTCCTGCCAGTAGGGCTGACGCCAGTCGGTGGACGGCGGCGCCCACTCGAACCAGCCGCCCGCGGTGCCGAAGTAACTGGCGTGCGGGTTGTACAGGTTGGCGCCGCTGCGCAGGAACGGCAGCAGCCAGTCGTAGGTGTCCTCCAGGGTGCCGCCCCAGCCGGAGGAGTGGAACGCCTCGATCCAGACGCGCTGGTGGCCGTAGAGGTGGGCCATGGAGGAGTGCACCTTGGCGTCGCCGTGGTGGTCGCTGCCTGCGGCGCCGTACCAGCGGTGGGTGCGGAAGTAGTCGGTGTAGATCTGCGTCGACTGGGCGGGGAAGCCGGCGCGTGCGGGGTTGCTCTGGTCGGATCCGATGAGCATGCCGCGTTCGTCGTGCCAGGCGGCGAGCGGCCGGAAGAGTGCCTCTTCGGTCAGTTCGGTGCGGACGGCGTAGTAGTCGGCGCGGATCTTCGCCGTCCGGGCGGTGGCCGGGCCGAACAGGGCCGGCAGGTGGTCGAGCAGGTCGTAGCCGCGCCGGGCGCGGAACTCCTCGGGGAAGCGGTGGCTCCAGGAGTTCGTGCCGGGCAGTTCGTCCTGGAAGCTTCCCGCGATGACATTGCCCAGGTACTCGGGGACGCGGCGGTCGTACTCGTGGTGAACGGCGTCCAGCAGCAGGCCGACGGCGTGCTGGTCCAGATAGTCGAACGCCGTGGGGACGGCGACGACGAGCTGCACGTCCGTCCCGTCGGCGGCCGCGATACGGGCGGTCCCGGGACCGGAGTCCGTGGCCACGGGCAGGCGTCGTCCCGTCAGGTCGTACGCGCCCACCGGGCTTTCGGAGCTGTGCAGCGCGACCGTACCCGCCAGGACGGCGGCCCTGCGCAGGCGCAGCGCCCGGCCGGTGGCCTCCGGGTGTCGGCGGGTGACGCTGCCCTGGACGTTGGCGCCGGAGAAGCCGATCTGGTCGTAGAACCACAGGCGCATGCCGAGTTCACCGGCGATCCGGCAGGCGTCGGTGAAACGGGCCCACCACTCCTCGCCGAACCATGCCGGATCGTCGGTCCGGGCGCCGAAGGTGGGGCCGGCGGGCGCCAGATTGATCACCACGAGGTTGTGCACGCCGCCGTCCGCGAATCTGCGCATCTGCCATGCGAGGCGCTCGCGGGTGACCTTCGCGCCCGACCACCACCACAGCGGAGTGGGGCCGAAGTCGCGGGGCGGATCGTCGAACAACTGCTGCAGGACTGGGGAGATCACGGATGCGGTCCTCCGGCTGTGGCTGGGACGCTCTCACGGACCAAAAACGTTTTACACCGACTTCACCGTAGGACACCTGGGGACATGCCCACCAGATCCCGGACCGCGCGAAGGCTCCGTCCCTTGCCTCCCCCGATGCGTGCGCGCCCCCTTGTTGGAACGTTTTCGTAATCCTATAGTCACTGCGACCCGGCCCCCCAGCCGCGACGTCCCCCTCCGCTCGGCCCCTCCGCTCGGCCCCTCCCCAGACGACGGAGTCGCATCATGGCCCGAACCTCCGCTGCCCCGGACCACCCGAAACCGCCCATCCCCAAACGCCTCTGGAAGGTTGCGGCGCTGTCGGGCATGGCCTCGTACCTCGATGCCGCGCTCATCGTCAGCATCTCCGTCAACCTGGCCATCTACCGGGACAGTTACGACATGGGCGTGTGGATGGCGGGGGCGATCAGCGCGATCGTCACCGGCTGCATCGCCGTCGGCTCCCTGGTCGGCGGACGGCTCGCCGACATGTTCGGGCGCCGCCGTGTCTACAACCTGGACATCCTCTGCTACGCCCTCGGCGCCATCGTCATCACGCTGGCGCCGAACGACATCGTGCTCCTGGCCGGCGTGCTCGTCGCGGGGCTGGCGGCCGGTGCCGACCTGCCGACCTCGCTGGCCGTGGTCTCGGACGCCGCACCCGCCGACGGCCGGGCCCGTCTCGTGTCCTTCACCCAGGTCATGTGGGTGATGGGCATCGTCGTCGCCATCTTCCTCGGCTACGTCCTGTCGGACACCGGCATGACCGGGGCGCGGATCATCACCGGCCATCTGGCCGTCGCCGCGCTGCTCACCTGGCAGTTCCGCGCCCGTCTGCAACTGGCCGAGGAGCCGTCGGACGCCGCGGTGCAGGAGGAGGCGGCCGCGCTGGCAGCCCCGCGCGGCGTCGAGCTCAAGAACGTGTGGAACCGTGCCGCGTTGCTGCCGATGGCCGCGACCTTCGTCTACTACGTCACCTGGGGCATCGGCGCCAACACCATCGGCCAGTTCGGCACCTACCTGCTGGTCACGGTCAGCGGTGCCTCACAGAGCCTGGCCACCGGAATCAACCTGGTCTTCCTCCCCATCGCGCTGGTGCTGACCTTCTTCTTCGTCCGGATCGCCGACACCCCCTGGCGCGACCGGCTGTTCTACGTCTTCACCGTCGTCCAGGTCGTCGCCTTCTGCATCGCCTCGCTCACAGCCGGCGCCCTCGTCGGCATGCTCGTCTTCTTCGTGCTCTACCAGATCTCCAATCCCTTTGCGGGAGAGACCAGTTACAAGGTGTGGTCCCAGCTCACGCTGCCGCCGGACACCCGCGGCACCACGCAGGGCCTCACCTACGCCCTGTCACGGGGGGTCTTCGCGGGCGTCGCGTTCGTCACGCCCGCCTTGATGGAGTACAGCGCGTCCCTGCTGCTCTGGTCGATCACCCTCTGCATGGCGGCCTCGGGGGTCGCGGGCGTGTACATCGTCCGTGTCCTCATCCGGCGTTCCCCCGACACCGCCGCCGCCCCGGCGCGTCTGGGAGCGGCCCGGGCCTGACACCGCACCGGACCTCGGAAGGAACACCGCCCATGGCAACGACCGAACCCACGACCGTGACCGCGGACCGCGCCACCACTCTGCGCGAGGTGCTGCCCGCGGTGCCCCGCCGCCGTACCCGGATCGGACTGGTCGCGGGCGGCCTCGGCACCTACTGGCCGCAGTTCCCCGACCTCCTCCCGCAGTTGCGGGAATCGGCCCGGTACGTCACCGAGCGGCTGCGGCAGATGGACGCGGAGGTGACCGACGTCGGCTTCATCTCCGACGCCGAGGAAGGCGCGGTCGCCGCCGAGGAGCTCCGCCGGGCCGACTGCGACCTGATCGTGCTGTTCCTGACGACGTACCTGACCTCGTCGATGGTTCTCCCGATCGCCCGGCGCGCGCACACCCCCGTCCTGGTCATCGACCTCCAGCCCTCCGAACGGATGGACCACGCCTCCTTCGACACGGGCGCCTGGCTGGCGTACTGCGGCCAGTGCCCCGTGCCCGAGGTCGGCAATGTCTTCCGCCGCGCCGGCATCCCCTTCCGGTCGGTGTCGGGCTGGCTGCGCCAGGAGTCGGCCTGGCGGCGCATCGAGCAGTGGGTCCGGGCCGCGCACGTCCGCGCCGCGCTGCGGCACGCCCGGCACGGACTGATGGGGCATCTGTATCCCGGCATGCTCGACGTGTCGACCGACCTGACCCTGCTGCCGGCGACGTTCGGCTCGCACGTCGAGGTGCTGGAGTTCGACGACCTGCGGCACCGGGTGGAGAAGGTGACCGAGCAGGAGACCCGTGAACGCGTGGCGCTCGCCCGCCGGGTCTTCACCGTCGACGACAGCGTGGTGGACGAGGACTTCGCGTGGGGAGCGACCGTGTCGGTCGCGCTCGACCGGCTCGTGGCGGACTTCGGCCTCGACACCCTCGCGTACTACCACCGCGGGCTCGACGGCGAACTGCACGAGCGGCTCGGCGCCGGCATGATCCTGGGCGCCTCCCTGCTCACCGCCCGGGGCGTGCCCGCGGCCGGTGAGTACGAACTGCGCACGAGCGTCGCCCAGTTGGCCTCGCAGAGCATCGGAGCCGGCGGTTCCTTCACCGAGATCCAGGCGCTCGACTTCGAGGACGGCGTCGTGGAGATGGGCCACGACGGGCCTGCCCACCTCGCCGTCAGCGCCCGTGACCCGCTGCTGCGTGGCCTGGGTGTCTACCACGGCAAGCGCGGCTGGGGCGTCAGTGTGGAGTTCGACGTCCAGCACGGCCCCGTCACCCTCCTCGGCCTCGGCCAGGACGCCGACGGCAGCCTGTCGTTCATCACCTCCGAGGGCACCGTCGTCCCCGGCCCACTGCTGGAGATCGGCAACACCACCAGCCGCGTCGACTTCGGCCGTGATCCCGGCGAGTGGGTCGACGCGTGGAGCGCGACGGGCGTCGGCCATCACTGGTCCCTCTCGGTCGGCCACCACACCGCCGATTTCCGGGCCGCCGCGAGTCTGCTCGGCATCGACCACCGAGAGGTGTGACCATGACCGGAACGCGCCGCCGGTCACGGCTTCGGTCGGGGCCGCGGGTTGTGGTCGGGCGCGGGGTCCGTGGCCCGGGTCCGAGGCCCGGGTCCGACGCCCGGTCGTCCGGTTCACGGTGGCCGCGGAGTCCGCTTCCTCGCCCCTGCGGCAGCCTGCAACGCGGCCGCCCTGAGAACGCGGCGGAAAACCGGAACGTACCGCCGGTCACGACCTCACACGGCGCCGCGGGTCGTGGTCAGACGCAAGCGCCGCGCAGTCCACATCCTCGCCCCTGCAACAGCCCGCACCACGGCCGCCCAGAGAAGACGGCGGAACACCGGAACAAGCCACCGGTCACCACCTCGGACACGGCCGCGGGTCGTGGCCAGACGCACGGTCCCAGGCCCAGACGCCCCGTTCACGACCACCGCGCAGTCCACATCCCCGCCCCTGCAACAGCCCGCACCACGGCCGCCCAGAGAAGACGGCGGAACACCGGAACAAGCCACCGGTCACCACCTCGCACAGCGCCGCGGGTCGTCGTCAGACGCACGATCCCAGGCCCAGACGCCCCGTTCACGACCACCGCGCAGTCCACATCCCCGCCCCTGCAACAGCCCCCACCACGGCCGCCCAGAGAAGACGGCGGAACACCGGAACAAGCCACCGGTCACCACCTCGCACAGCGCCGCGGGTCGTCGTCAGACGCACGATCCCAGGCCCAGACGCCCCGTTCACGACCACCGCGCAGTCCACATCCCCGCCCCTGCAACAGCCCGCAACACGGCCGCCCAGAGAAGACGGCGGAACACCGGAACAAGCCACCGGTCACCACCTCGGACACGGCCGCGGGTCGTGGTCAGACGCACCGTCCCAGGCCCGCTCGCCCGGGTCACGATCGCCGCGGAGGCCGCCTCCTCGGCGCCGCGGCAGCACGCGACGCGGCGGCCTTGAGGAGGCGGCGGAAGGTGGAGCATTCCATGTGGCTCGGCGCGGGGCAGGCAGCGGCGTGCCGTAGGGAGTCGCGCAGAACGCCGAGTTCGCGGATCGTCCGGTCCAGCTCCTCCGCCTTGGCCGCGAGCACCTGCCGGTCGATGCGGGGCTGTCCGTCCGGCGCGAACATGCGCGCGATCTCGTCGAGCGAGAAACCGGCGGTGCGCCCTGCGCCGATCAGCGCCAGACGCTCCAGCACGCCGGGATCGTACTGACGGCGCAGGCCCCGCCTGCCGATCGAGGCGATCAGGCCCTTCTCCTCGTAGAAACGCAGCGTCGAGGCGGGAACCCCTGCGCGGTGCGCCACCTCGGCGATGTCCAGGTCTGTCATCCTCTTGACCTCAAGTCGACTTGAAGTAGGACGGTGTCATCCCCACCCCGGCAAGGCAACCACAGGAGCAGAACATGGACGCCACGCGCAGGACCGAGGACGAGCAGGCGGCCCGCTGGAACGGACCCGCCGCCCATGCCTGGGTCGACGCCCAGGCGGTGCTGGACGAGTTGCTCAGGCCCTTCGAAGACCTGCTCGTCGAAGCGGTACTCGCCGAACCCGCGCGTCACGTGCTCGACGTCGGCTGCGGTACGGGCGGCACCACGCTGGCCGTCGCGCGGCGACTGGGCGCGGAGGGCCGTTGCGTCGGCATCGACATCTCCGAGCCGATGGTCACCGCCGCCCGGGCGCGCGCCGAACGGGAGGGCGTCCAGGCTTCCTTCGTCCGTGCCGACGCGCAGGACCACGCGTTCGAGCCCGCCACCTTCGACACCGTCATCTCGCGCTTCGGCGTCATGTTCTTCAAGGACTTCGTCCAAGCCTTCACCAACCTGCGGCGTGCCGCGAGGGACGACGCCCGGCTCCGGTTCATCGCCTGGCGCGGCCCCGCGGAGAATCCGTTCATGACGACCGCCGAACGCGCCGCAGCCCCGTTGCTGCCGAACCTCCCCGCCCGCCGACCGGACGAGCCGGGCCAGTTCGCCTTCGCGGACGCCGGCAGGGTCCACCACATCCTGGAGGAGAGCGGCTGGACCGGCATCGACGTCCAGCCGATCGACGTGGCCTGCGCTCTGCCCGAGAAGGAACTGGTCGGCTACTTCACCCGGCTCGGTCCCGTCAGCCTCGTCCTGGGCGAGGCCGACGAGCGAACTCGACGGCGCGTCGTCGAGACGGTCCGCGCCGCCTTCGACCCCTTTGTGCAGGGCACGGAAGTTCGCTTCACCGCGGCCTGCTGGATGGTCGGTGCCCGAGCATCGTCCGCGTCGTAGGGCGGGCAGCCCGCGCTCACGAAACTTTCGCGGCACCGGCAGCCCTTTCCCGAGCGCGGGTGACTGACGCATCCTCGATGCGGACACCTCCGACCAGACCGGGGCGGCGACCCCATGAAGGGACCACATGACGCGGAAGAAGGCCCTGGTGGTCCGGGGCGGATGGGAGGGACACCAGCCGGTCAAAGCCACGGAGTTGTTCCTGCCCTTCCTCCAGAGCAACGGATACGACATCCGGATCGAGGAGTCGACCGAGGTCTACGCCGACGCCGCCGAGATGGCCGGCACCGACCTCGTCGTGCAGTGCGTCACGATGTCGGAGATCGCCCCCGAGCAGCTGTCGGG
Source organism: Streptomyces sp. NBC_01352 (assembly GCF_036237295.1). Taxonomy (NCBI): domain Bacteria; kingdom Bacillati; phylum Actinomycetota; class Actinomycetes; order Kitasatosporales; family Streptomycetaceae; genus Streptomyces; species Streptomyces sp. NBC_01352. The sequence goes on along the minus strand of NZ_CP108354.1, from coordinate 9,596,784 downwards.
ACTGAGCGCGGCGGTCGTGGCCGGCACCGGCTTCACCGGCTGGCACGGTGGCATCGCCGACTCGTTCCGCGCCTCCTCCGACTATCTCCACCTGGTGGGAGGCCAGTTCGCGACCCATCCGGGCAAGGAGCCGTGTGAACGCCGGGGGGACGCGGAGGACAACTTCCTGCCGCACGTCGTCACCGTCACGGATCTCGGCCGCGAGCACCCCGTCACCGCGGGCATCGAGGACTTCGAGCTGAACACCGAGCAGTACTGGGTGCTCCACGACGACCTGAGCGACGTCCTGGCCACCACCACCCATCCCGCCCGGCCATGGCAGCCCTGGCACCGGCCGGTCACCTCACCGGCGGTCTGGACCCGTCGGTGGGGCGCCGGGCGCATCGTGGTGACGACCCCGGGGCACAGCCTCGACGTGCTCGAGCACCCCCAGGTCCGCACCATCATCGAAAGGGGCATGCTGTGGGCGACGCGCACCGCATCGGCGTCGTAGGTCTCGGTGTCATCTCCCGCGCGTACCTGAACACGCTCGTCGGCCATCCCGCCGTACGCGTCACCGCGGTCGCCGACCTCGACGCCTCCCGGTCGGCCACGGTCGCCGCCGAACTGCCCGCCGCCGAGGCGCTGACCGTAGAGGAGTTGCTGAGCAGCCCGGACGTGGACACGGTGCTGAACCTCACCGTTCCCGCGGCCCACGCCGAGATCGCCCTCGGCGCCATCGGGCACGGCAAGAACGTCTACGGGGAGAAGCCGCTGGCCGCCACCCTCCTCGACGCCCACACCGTCATGGAGGCCGCCGCGAAGGCGGGAGTCGGTGTGGGGTGCGCGCCGGACACCGTCCTCGGCACCGGAATCCAGACGGCGCGGACGGCTGTGGAGGCGGGGAACATCGGACGCCCCCTGTCCGCCTCGGCCGTCATGACCACCCCGGGACACGAACGCTGGCATCCCCACCCCGACTTCTACTACACCGCCGGGGGTGGCCCCCTGCTGGACATGGGGCCGTACTACCTGGCGTCCCTGATCCACCTGCTGGGTCCGGTGCGTGCCGTGATCGGGGCGTCCAGCCGGCTGCGTGCCGAGCGCGTCATCGGTTCGGGTCCGCGCGCGGGCGAGCGGATACCGGTCGAGGTGGACAGTCATGTCTCCGGTGTCCTCGAGCACGCGAACGGCGCCCTGACGACCCTCACGACGAGCTTCGACGGCGTGACCACCACGGCGGCGCCGATCGAGGTCCACGGCGAGACGGGGACGCTCACGGTTCCGGATCCGAACCACTTCGACGGCGAGGTACGGCTCTTCGAACTCGGCGCCGAGCAGTGGCGCACGCTCCCGCCGTCGGCGGGCTACGTCGGTGGCGCACGGGGCATCGGTCTGCTCGACTTCATCACCGCCGACGAGCGGCGGCCGCCTCGCGCGAACGGCGACCTCGCCCTGCACGTGCTGGAGGCGATGAGCGCGTTCCTCCGCTCGTCGGCCGAGGGGCGCCGCATAGAGCTGACGACGTCGACGGCGCCGCCCGTCCCCGTTCCGCTGACGGCGGCCGAGGAGTGGCGGCGACGCTCCACCCGCTGACCCGCGCCGCCGCGCAGCCGAGGGGTGCGACCGCCGCCCTCAGCGCAGCGCCCCCTTGGTGGCGTCGGCGATGAACCCGCGGGCGAAGAAGGTGAACACCAGCACCAGCGGAATGACCGACAGCAGCACTCCGGCCATCACCATGCTGTAGTCGGTGGAGTGGCCGGCGTACAGCTGTGCCAGTGACACCTGGAGGGTGAGGCGGTCCGGGTTGACCAGCATCACCAGCGGCAGGATGTAGTCGTTCCACGCGGCGATGAAGGTGTAGATGCCGAGGAACGCCAGGGCCGGACGGACGCACGGCAGCACCACGTGCCAGTACAGGCGGAAGAACCCGGCGCCCTCCATCCGGGCGGCGTCCAGCAGTTCGTCCGGGACGCCGCTGCTGGTGTACTGACGCATCCAGAAGATGCCGAAGGCGTTGGCGGCGGCGGGCACGATGAGCGCCTGGAGGGTGCCCAGCCAGCCCAGCTGCACCATGATCTCGTACTGCGGGATGATCGCCAGTTGGGTCGGCAGGATGTACATCGCGAGCAGGAGGCCGAACAGGTACTTCTTGGCGGGGAACTCGTACTTGGCGAAGGCGAAGGCCGCCAGGGAGTCGAAGAACAGCACCAGCAGGGTCGTCCCGACGGCCACGATCACCGTGTTGAACAGCGACCCGAAGAAGTCCATCTTGTCGAACAGGTGCTGGATGTTGGTTCCCAGGTTGGAACCGAACCACAGCTTCGGCGGGTAGCTGTAGATGTCCTGCGAGGTGTTCGTCGCCATGACGATGATCCAGTAGAACGGGAACACCGAGATGACGACACCGGTCATCAGGATGAGATGGACGCTCAGCCCGCGGACGCGCTTGCGGTTCTGGCTGTTCACGGCCGTCGCTCCTTACGCTGCACCAGGCGCCAGTTGATGGTGACGATGAGCAGGATCAGCAGGAAGAAGGCCCAGACGATCGCGGCCCCGTAGCCGAAGTCGTTGTTGTCGAAGGCCTGGTGGTAGAAGTACAGCAGCGTGGTCAGACCCGCCTGGCCCGGCCCGCCGGAGTTGGGGTTGGTGGAGGCCTCACTGCCGAACAGCACCTGTGGTTCGGTGAAGCTCTGCAGGCCGGTGACGGTGGAGATCACCACGGTGAACAGGATGATGGGCCGCAGCATCGGGATCGTGATGGAGAAGAGGATCCGCGCCGGGCCGGCCCCGTCCATCTTGGCCGCCTCGTAGATCTCCGAGGGGATGGCCTGGAGGCCGGCCAGGTAGATGATGGCGTTGTAGCCGGTCCACTGCCAGGTCATCAGGGCCGCGATCACCAGCTTGATCGTCCACTCGTTGCTCATCCACGGCACGGCCGACAGGTGCACCGACTTCAGGATGGCGTTGATCAGGCCGAAGTTGTTGCTGAAGACCGCGCCGAAGAAGATCGCGATGGCCACCAGCGAGGTGATGCTGGGGATGAACAGGGCGATCCGGTAGAAGGCCGTGAGGCGCTTGGTGGAGTTCACCAGCACCGCGAGCACGAGTGCCAGAATGAGCATCGGCACGGTGGACAGCACCCAGATGACGAGGGTGTTGCGGACGGACAGCCAGAACACCGGGTCGTCCCACAGGAACCGGAACTGCTGGAGCCCGACGAACTGCATGTCCCCGATGCCGTCCCACTTCTGGAACGCCAGGTACACGGTGTAGAGCACCGGGAAGAGCATGAAGACCGAGAAGAGCAAGTAGTACGGCGAGATGGCGAGGTACTGCGGCCAGTACCTGGCGGCCTTCCGCCTCGGCCCGCGCCGAGCCCCGGCCGACACCGGCCGGACCCGGCGGCCGTGCCGGCCCGGACCGCGCGGGCGGTCCGGGGCCGGCCGGCCGGCGGGCCCGGTGTCGGGTCCGGAGGACGGTCCGGTCGCTGCCGGGCCGGCTACCGGGCTTGACGACATGTCACTTCACTCCCTGACGCTGGGCGATCTGCTTGGCCTGGCTGACGGCGTCCTTCCAGGCGGCGTCGGGGTCCTTGCCCTTGGCCTCGACGCTGGTCAGCTCGCTGTAGAAGGGCGCCGAGACCGCCGCGTCGGCCGGGGCCTCGTAGACGGCGGGGATCTTCTCAGCCGCCGGGCCGAAGATCTCGATGGTCTTCTGGCCGCCGAAGAAGGGGTCGCCGCCGGTCAGCGCCGGCAGCTTGTACGCGGCCGGGGCGGTCGGGAACAGGGCCGCGTCGGTGAAGCCGCGGGCCTGGTTCTCCGGGCTGAGGATCCAGCTGATGATCTTGAAGGCCTCTTCGGGGTTGCCGCAGGTCGCGGGCAGCGCCAGGAAGGACCCGCCGAGGTTGGACGGCCCGCTCGGCAGGCTCGCCACCCGCCACTTGCCCTTGGTGCCCGGTGCGGCGTTGGTGATGTCCAGCGCGTACCAGGCGGCGCCCAGCGCGGTGCCCAGGGTGCCGCCGCTGACGGCGGCGTTCCAGGTGTTGTCGTTGATCTTCGCGTCGATGCCGAGGGTGTAGGGCTTCACCGAGGTGGTCCAGGCGGCGCGGATGTGGTCCTGGTCGCCGATGAACTTGTTGTCCTCGTCGATGAACCGCTGGGTGCCCTGGCCGATGATCATCGAGAAGACGGCGCCGATGTTGTTGATCAGGAAGGTCTTCGGCAGGGCCTTGTGCAGTTCGACGCCGGCCTGGAAGTAGTCGTCCCAGGTGGACAGCTGGGCGGAGACCTCGGCGGGGTCGGTGGGCAGCCCCGCCTTCGCGAAGAGGTCCTCGCGGTAGTACATGGCGCAGGGGCCGATGTCGATCGGGAAGCCGATGAGCTTGCCGTCCTGGCTGGTGGCCTGCTTCAGCTTCCACGACAGGTACTGCGGGACCAGCTTGTCCGCGCCGACGGTCTTCAGGTCGATGAACCGGTCCGCGTTGGGCAGGAACGAGGCGATGTCCTCGCCCTTGATGCCGGTGATGTCCGGGGCGGACTGCGCGGCCCTCAGGCCGGTGAGCAGCTTGGTCTTGAAGTCGCCGCCGACCATGGAGGTCTTGAGGCTGATGTCGGAGGAGAAGTGCTTCTTGGCGTCCGCGACGACCTTGTCGCTCAGGCCGCCGGACCAGTACCAGAGGGTCAGGTCCTTGTCGTCCTTGCCGCCGCTCGTCTCGGCGCCGCCGCCGCACGCTGCGGTGGCACCTGCCGCAGCGGCCGTCAGTACGGCGGCCTGAAGGAATCGTCTACGGGAAAGGTCCACGGTCTTCTCCTGGTGTTCGACGTGTCCGGCTGGGACCCGTGAGTCATGGGCGATGGCGGGGAAAGGGGAGGTCCGGATGGCTGGAGGGCGACGGTGGCCGGCGAACGCACCTCGCTGCCCGGATGTGTGACCTTGGTCTTCTCAGACGGTGCCGACGCGTGAATGGCGGCGAAAAGCGCCGTTGATCCGCTTCGGCCGACCGGAGTGGGGCCCGAGACCGGCTCGAATTACGCAAGAGAGTGCACCCAGTGCGCGGTTTTGACAAGAGTCAAGCACTGATCGAGACATTCGTGCGCAGCTTTGCTTGAGTTTGGCGAGTTCGCGAGTATGGTCAGCGCCATGCTCCCTGACCGAAGACATGAGCTGATCCTCCGCGTCCTGCGCGCAGACGGTCCCACCAGCGTGACCTTCCTCGCCGAGAAGGTAGGGGCGAGCCAGGCCACGATCCGGCGTGACCTCGTACAACTGGAGGACGAGGGACTGCTCAAACGCGTCTACGGCGGCGCCGCCCCCCTCCTCGGCGAGGACGACCCGTTCGCCGACGTGGCCGCGGTCCGGGTCGAGGCCAAGGACGCGCTGGCCGCGTGGTGCGCAGAACTCGTCAAGGACGGCGAGACGCTCCTGCTCGACATTGGCACCACGGCCCACCGGGTCGCCCGCCATCTGCACGGCCGGTCCCTGACCGTGATCACCAGCAACCTGGCCGTCTACGAGGAACTCCAGGACGACAAGGGCATCCAGCTGATCCTGCTGGGCGGCGTGGTCCGGCGCGACTACCGCTCGCTGGTGGGCTTCCTCACCGAGGACAATCTGCGGCAGATCCACGCCGACCGGCTGTTCCTCGGCACCAGTGGGGTCCGCCCCGACGGCCAGGTGCTGGACACCACGGCCGTCGAAGTGCCGGTCAAGCGGGCGATGATCGCCGCCAGCGCCCAGGTGGTGCTGGTGGCGGACGCGGGCAAGTTCCCCGGCACCGGGATGGCCCGGGTGTGCGGGCCGGAGGAGCTCGACGTCGTGGTGACCAACTCCGAGGCGGACGCGAAGACCTGTGCCCGGCTGCGCGAGGCGGGAGTCGAGGTGGTCGAAGTATGAAACTCACGCTCCTGGGCGGCGGCGGCTTCCGGGTCCCGCTGGTCTACCGGGCGCTGCTGGGCGACCACGGCGAAGGACGGGTCACCGAGCTGGCCCTGTACGACCTGGACGCCTCCCGGCTGGCGACCATCCGCAAGGTCCTCGCCGACCAGTCCGCCGGGCACCGCGACCCGCCCGCCGTCACCGTCACCACCGACCTGGACGAGGCGGTCACCGGGGCCGACTTCGTGTTCTCGGCCATCCGCGTCGGCGGGCTCGCCGGGCGCGCGGCGGACGAGCGGATCGCCCTGGAGGAAGGCGTACTGGGTCAGGAGACCGTCGGTGCGGGCGGCATCTCCTTCGGGCTGCGCACCATCCCGGTGGCCACCGCCATCGCCCGCCGCATCGCCGCCCTGGCACCCGACGCCTGGGTCATCAACTTCACCAACCCCGTCGGCATGGTCACCGAGGCCATGACCGCCCACCTCGGCGACCGCGTGATCGGGATCTGCGACTCCCCCGTGGGTCTGGGCCGCCGGGTGGCCGGCACGCTCGGCGCCGACCCGGCCCACGTCCGCCTGGACTACGTGGGCCTGAACCACCTGGGCTGGCTGTGCGGCCTGTACGCCGACGGCCGCGACCTGCTGCCGTCCCTGTTCGAGGACGAGGCGGCGCTGACCTCGTTCGAGGAGGGCAAGCTCTTCGGCGCCGACCTGCTGCGCACACTCGGCGCGCTGCCCAACGAATACCTGCACTACTACTACTTCAACCGCGAGTCGGTCGGCGCCGCCCGGGCCGCAGAACAGACCCGCGGCGCCTTCCTCCACTCCCAGCAACAGCGCTTCTACGACGCCATGAGCACCACCGACGGCCCGCCCGCGCCCCGCGCCGCCTGGAACGCCTGGGACTCCACCCGCCTGGAACGCGAGACCACGTACATGGCCGAGAACCGTGATGCCGTCGGCATGGGCGAACGGGACTCCTGCGACCTGGAATCCGGCGGATACGAGCAGGTGGCCCTCTCCCTCATGCGGGCCATCGCGCGGGACGAGCGCACCACCCTCATCCTCAACGTCCGGGGCCGGGGCCGGATCCCCGTCCTCGACGACGACGCCGTCATCGAGGTCCCCTGCCACGTGGACGCCAACGGCGCCCGCCCCATCGCCGGAGCCCCGTTGCCCGACCACGGCACCGGCCTGGTGTGCTCGGTGAAAGCAGCCGAACGCTCGGTCATCCACGCCGCCGGCACCGGCGAACGCGCCCAAGCGGTCAAGGCGCTCACCATCCACCCACTGATCGACTCGTACGCCGTCGCCGAACGCCTGCTGGACGCCTACCAGCGCCACTTCCCGGAACTTGGCTACCTGCGCCGCTGAGCCGCCCCTGGGTCCCGGAGCGCCACCCTGACCTGCCTGGTAGCGATGCCACCAGCACACAGCGCATCTGGATGACTTCCGGCAAGCACTCCAGGCTCGGTGGGGCAAGCAGTGAGCGACTGGAGGCAGAAGATGCGCGTTGTGATCATGGGTGGAACGTCCGGCATCGGCCTGGCGGCGGCGGAGAAGCTGACGGCGGCCGGAGCCGAGGTGATCGTCACCGGACGCGACGCGGCGAAGCTGGCAGCGGTGAAGGAGCGGGTCGCCGGCGCCGAGCAGGTGGACGGCACCGACGAGACCGCCGTGGCCCGGTTCTTCGAACGTGTCGGCTCCTTCGACCACCTGGTGCTCGCGTTCAGCCCAGGTGCGCTCGGCCTCGGCCCGCTGGCCGGAGTGAGCCTCGCCGACATCAAGGGCGCCTTCGACGGCAAGCTGTTCGCCTACCTCTCCGCCATTCAGAAGGCGCAAGTCATCGGTTCGGTCACGGTGGTCTCCGCCGCCACCGCGCGCGCCGCCGCCCCGGGCACGGTGACGTTGGCCGCGGTCAACGGTGCCCTCGAGCGCATCGTCTCGCCGCTTGCCGCGGAGCTGTCGCCGGTGCGCGTCAACGCCGTGGCGCCGGGCGCGGTGGACACGCCCTGGTGGTCCTTCGTGCCCGAGGAGGCACGCGAGGGCCAGTTCACCGAGATGGTGAAGGACCTGCCGGTCAAGCGGATCGGGAAGCCCGGCGACCTGGCGGACGCGATCGCGTACCTCATCGGCGCGAGCTATGTGACCGGCACGATCCTTCCGGTCGACGGCGGGTTCACCGTCGCCTGACCGCGTGCTGCCCTGAGAACCGGCCCACTCCCCCGGGCCCGGCCGCGCCCCAGCGGGGCGTCGGATGCACGGGGCGCGAGGACCGTCCGGGTACGGCCCGCGGCGTCCACGACGACGGCCTCGACGCCGTACAAGTGGCCGCCGATCAGCCCCTGTGCGTGGCAGTGTCCGCCACAGCGCAGGGCGATCCGCCGACCCGTGGCGAGGGACTCGGCCACAGCCTGCTCCGTCGGCGCGCGGCCGGTCAGTCCGCCCGCTCCTCCAGAAGCTTCTCCAGGCGCCGCTCCAGGTCGGACCCGGGGTTCACGAGATAGGCCACGAGGGTCTTGTCGTCGTCCGCGACATGCATCTTGATGTACTCGAGCTCGATCACACCGAGGCGCGGATGGTTGACCGTGCGCGGTTTGGGGACGAACGGTGCCAGCTCCTTGAGCTGCCACAGCCGGGAGAAGTCCGGGCTGGAATCCGCCAGGTCGTGGAGGAGCACGACGACGTCGGGATCGAGAATGCGCTCGCCCACCTGGGTGCGGAACAGCGCAAGGGTGTACGAGGCCTCCTCCTCCCAGTTCTGGGACATGGCCCTGACCTCGGGTGAGGTGAAGGTGAGCCACAGGACGTTGCGCCGCTGGGGCAGCAGGGCGCCCAGGTCGCCGTAGAGCAGCTCGCACCCCTGGTTCCAGGCCAGGATGTCGAAGCGCCGGTTGACGATGAACGCGGGATTCGGGTTCAGGTGGGTGAGCAACAGCTCGTACTGCCGGGGGAGATCGGCGCTCGGCAGGACGTCACTGGGCGGGACCTCACCGGCGAGCCGGAACAGGTGGTCGCGCTCGACCTGGTCGAGGTCGAGCGCCGTCGCGAGACTGCCGAGCACCTGCCTCGAGACCTTGATCTCCCTGGCCTGCTCCAGCCACGTGTACCAGGTGATGCTCAGCCCGGCCAGAGTGGCCACCTCTTCGCGTCGCAGACCGGGTGTGCGCCGGTGACCGACGACGGGCACACCCGCGTCCTCGGGTTTGCGACGCTCGCGCCGACTGCGGATGAACTGGGCGAGCTCGCGCCGCTGTTCCTGCGTGACCACCTGATCCCCCTCCTCTTCCGTCACCGTCGACCAGCCTGGTTTCGCCACCCCGAACACGGCACCCACGTTGAGCTCCGGAAAGGAACGAACAAGCCAACAGGCCGCCGAACAAGGGCAGATGGAAGCACTGATGCACATGAGTCGAGTCGGGGAGAATAACGTGGGCGTCCACGACGGTGTTCCACGGTTTTCGTGGTTCTTACTACGTACACACAGGAGCGTCCATGACTGATGAGGCAGAGAACTCCGAGCAGGAGGCGCTCTCCAAGATCGATACCTCTGTGCCGCAGTCGGCCCGCATCTGGAACTACTGGTTGGGAGGGAAGGACAACTACGAGGTCGACCGGGTGGCCGGTGACGCGTTCCGCGAGACCTTCCCCGGTATCGAGACCGGAGCCCGTGCCGCCCGGTACTTCCTCGCCCGCGCCGTGCGTCACCTGGCCGCCGAGGAGGGCATCCGGCAGTTCCTGGACATTGGCACCGGGCTGCCCAACGTGGACAACACCCACCAGATCGCCCAGCGGGTGGCCCCTGAAAGCCGGATCGTCTACGTCGACAACGACCCGTTGGTGCTGGCACACGCCCGCGCGCTGCTCACCAGCACCCCGGAAGGCGTCACCAACTACGTCGACGCCGACCTGCGCGAGCCGAGCACCATCGTGCGGGAAGCCGCGAAGACGCTGGACTTCGACCGGCCCGTCGCTCTCATGCTGATGGGCATCCTGGGCCACATCGAGGACTACGACGAGGCGCGCTCGATCGTGCGGCAACTCGTGGACGCACTGCCCCCCGGCAGCTACCTCGTGCAGTACGACAGCACGAACACCAGTGAGTCCTACGTCGAGGCCATCCAGCAGTACAACGAGGGCGGCTCGATCCCGTACATCCTCCGCAGCCCCGAGCAGATCGCGCACTACTTCGACGGTCTGGAACTGCTCGAACCGGGCGTGACGTCGTGCTCGCGCTGGCGTCCTGACGCCGACGCCTTGGGCCTGCCCGCGGAGGTGCATCAGTACGGCGGTGTCGCCCTCAAACGCTGAAACCCGCCGGCTGCCGGTCCACGTCCCGGATCAGGTCTCCTGAAGGATGCGATGGAGGATCGTCGGCGTCTCGTCGGGTGATTCGGCTTCGACCACCAGGCGGTTCATGACATCCCAGTAGCGCTCGATCTCGGACGGCCTGTCGGGATAGAGGGCAGTGACGAGCTGTTCGAGGTAGACGATGTCGGGCAACTGACCGCCGGGCAGGCGCAGGATGGTGACCGGCCCGCTTTCCGCGGTGTGGCCGCCGGCGAGGAACGGCATGACCTGGACGGTGACCTGCGGCAGTCGGCAGATCTCGATGAGGTGCTTGAGCTGGGCGCGCATCGTGCTGATGCCGCCCACCGGGCGACGCAGGGCCGCCTCGTCGATCACGGCCCAGAGCTGGGCCGCCGGCTGCCGGTGCAGGATCCGCTGACGAGTCATCCGCAACGTGACTCGCCGCTCGGTCTCCTCCGCACCGGCACCGGGGTGGGCGAGCCGGACGGCGGCACGCGCATAGTCGGCGGTCTGCAGCAGGGCCGGAACCCGTTGGACCTCGAAGCAGCGGATGAGATGCGCCGCCTGTTCGGCGCCGAGGTAGGCCTGCATCCAGGCGGGCACCACGTCGTTGTAGTCCTGCCACCAGGCGGTGGTGTTGGCCTGCTCGGCCAAAGCGAGCAGGGTGGCGCGTTCGGCCTCGTGGCTGACGCCGTAGAGAGTGAGCAGATCGGCCACGTCACGCAGCTTGAACCCGTGGCGACCGGCCTCCAGTCGGCTGATCTTGGACCGGGAGGCGCGGATGACCTGGCCCGCGGCCTCACGCGAGATGTGCCGCTCCTCCCGGAGCCTGCGCAGCCGTGCGCCCAGCACCAGACGCGGCATCATGGGGCCGGCCGACGGACCGTCCAAGACTTCGCTGCCGGACGGTGTATGTGCGGCCCCTTTGGCGCCCATGGCCATTCTCCCTGCGCTGAACCCAACTCCGCACGCGTACAAGCGCTGCGGCTCGCCATCCTAGGGGGCTGCCGGGGGCAGGATCTCCGAGTCGCGGGAATGATCTTTGCCTTCGCCACTGCCAACCCAGAAACGCCCGATGCCCACCTCGCCGAGCGGTGCGGCGAACACGCCGGCCCCGCCGGTGCGGGGCAAGAACGGCCGGCCCCGGCGTCGCCGCCCGACGGGGTGTCGGCCAACCGCGGCAACGATGACGAGGAGTACCGCGGTCCGGTCCAAGCTCTCGGCCTGAAGCCGCTGACCGCCCGACAGAGCGCCTAGCAGGACTCCGACCTCGACATCCAACGCCGGGTCGAGGAGCGTGCGTTCACTCATCCGCACTCGTTCCGCCGCCTGCGGATCCGCCGGGAGAGACCCGACGGCACCCACGAAACGCTCCTGGCCGAGGGGAGGCCCTGTTCACCGTGGCGAATCCCAGCCGGCCTCGAATCCTCCGGCGAGCAGGCACCCGTCAACGCCCTTGCCCCGCCACCGGCTCCCCCCTAGCCTGAGTTTGTGCCGCTAATAAACAAAACCCGAACGCACAACGCCGTGCCGGGCAATCCCCTCAGCCGGCTCCGCATCGCCCTCACCGTCTTCTTCGCCCTCGACGGCTTCATCTTCGCCGGCTGGGTCGTCCGCATCCCGGCGATCAAGGAGCAGACCAACGCCTCCGCCAGCGCCCTCGGACTCGCCCTCCTCGGCGTCTCCGCCGGCGCCGTGCTCACGATGATGCTCACCGGCCGCCTCTGCCGCCGCTACGGCACCCACCCCGTGACCGTGATCTGCGGCATCCTGCTCTCCCTCAGCATCGCCCTGCCACCGCTCACCCACTCGGCACTGACACTCGGCGCCGTCCTCTTCCTCTTCGGCATGGCATACGGAGGCATCAACGTCGCGTTCAACAGCGCGGCCGTCGACCTGGTGAGGGCGCTGCACCGCCCCATCATGTCCAGCTTCCACGCCGCGTTCAGCCTCGGCGGCATGATCGGCGCCGGACTCGGCGCGCTGGTCGCCGGTGTCCTGTCCCCCACCCGGCACCTGCTCGGCCTCACCGCGGTCGGGCTGCTCGTCACGCTCTTCGCGGGCCGCACCCTGCTGCGGATCCAGCCCCCGGCACCATCGGACAACGCCCCACAGCCATCGCAGAGCGCACCGCGGAAGGAGACCGCGCCACGCCGCCTGAACACGCGCACCCGCGGACTCGTCATCACCTTCGGCCTGATCGCCCTGTGCACGGCCTACGGGGAGGGAGCCATGGCCGACTGGAGCGCTCTGCACCTGGAACAGGACCTGGACGCCTCCCCGGGCATCGCGGCCGTCGGGTACTCCTGTTTCGCCCTCGCCATGACCATCGGCCGCCTGACCGGCACCAGGCTGCTCGAGCGCCTGGGCCAGACCCGCACCCTGGTGGCCGGCGGCACGACCGCCGCGATCGGCATGCTCCTCGGCGCCCTCGCCCCCTCCCTGTGGGCAGCGCTCCTCGGTTTCGTGATCACCGGGCTCGGCCTCGCCAACCTCTTCCCCGTCGCGGTCGAGCGCGCCGGCACGCTGGCCGGCCCCGACGGAGTCGCGATCGCATCCACCCTCGGCTACGGCGGCATGCTCCTGGGACCGCCCGCGATCGGGTTCATGGCGGACTGGTTCTCGCTTCCCGCCGCCCTCACCAGTGTCGCGGCCCTGGCCGCCACCGCAGCCGTCATCGGCTTCGTCACACGACGTGCGGCAGAGCGCTGATCCCCGAGTTCCTCGCCCCTGTTCTGAACAACGGAGACAGATGGCAGTACTGAAGGGCCGCACGAGGGCGCATACTGGTGGCAATGACAAAGCCAGCTGCATCGAAGCGCTATTTGCCTACCAGTCCCTTCAAGGCCCCGGTCGCGCCGCCGCCCAAGGAGTTCGCCGTGGGCGACCGGGTCACGCACGACATGTACGGTCTCGGCCGAGTGATCGGCGTCGAGGACGGAATCGCGACGCTTGTCGATTTCGGATCGGCGCAACAGCGGATCATGAGCCCGTACACGAAGATGCGCAAGCTGTAGGACCGCGGTGCCCGGTCGCGGCACCCCGGGCCGCAGCATGCCCCTGACCGATTGGAAGACCTCTCATCGACCTGACCTCGTTGTTCTCCGCTCCGGAAGGGGCGAACCACGCCGCCACCGCGGCATCGCCGCCTCCGACGACGAGCCCCTTCCAGGCACCGGACTTCGGGGAGGACGAGACGTTCCTGCCCAATGACGGGCAGGGATCCGCCTCGGACACCGGTACGGCTCAGTACTAGGCCGCCCAGCCTCCCGCGGTACGGCCATGGCTCCACCCGCGCCCTCGGCGGTCGCCCGACCGGCTCGTCCGGTCGTAGCGCGTACCGCTTCCGGTGTCGGCACCTCGATCTCCGCACACGCCCCATCAGCTGTCACCGCCCCTGTCAGCAACGAGGACGCTCCATGCCCCAGGGTTGGGGCAGGGGCCCGGTGCAGGCACATCCTCCGTGGGCGGAGGCCGTGCCGACCTGTTGGTGACTCGTGTCAGGTACGCACGTAGACCGTGCACACCCGAGTTCCGCCGATGACTTCGCGAGCGCCCCCAGCAGAGCTCGCTCCCGGTCGGTGAGATGCACCCGGCCGGCGGCATGCGCCGGGACTCGCAGCGGTTCACGGTCCGGGACCCGACCCGCGCACGTGCCCGCACCGGCGGGTCAGCCGCACACCCTTCGATACCCCGCCCCCTGCACGTAAGCCCGCCGCGCCTCCAGCGGTCCACCGTGGACGCCGCCCAGGTCTGCGCCCGGGCGAAGGGCGCGGACCTGACGCCCTGCGACGCTCCGGACGGATCCGCACCGCACCGCACCGTTCACCCCGCCTTCACCGCCAGGACGCACATGCCACTTTCGCCCCTCCGTGCGGCCTCCTAGCGTCGGGCCCGGCCGGGGCCGCCGTGCCTTGGCGACCACGGCCAGGTTCGACGCTTCCTGTCCGTCCTGTGCCCCTCAGCGAAAGGCGAATGCCCACATGCGCCCTGCCCGGCTGCGCACTGCAAGACGCTTCGGCACGAGAACCGCGACCGCGCTGGTGACCACCGCACTCGCCGTGGCCGCCCCCTTCCCGGCCGCGGCGGCCGAACGGCCGCCCGAGCGCCCCTCCGCGCTCGTGGACCCGCTGATCGGTTCCGCGAACGACGGCAACACCTTCCCCGGCGCCACCCTCCCTTACGGGATGATCGCCTGGTCCCCGACGAGCACCACGGGCGACCAGACCAGCACCGGGGCGGCCAACGGCTACCAGTACGACACCACGCGCATCCGCGGCCTGAGCCTGACCCACGTCAACGGCGCCGGCTGCAATCCCGGCGCCGCGGGCGACGTACCGATCATGCCGTTCGTCGGGGACGTCACGTCCTCGCCCTCGGCCGACACCAAGGACGCCGTCTACGCCGCCGACTTCTCGCACGCCGACGAGAAGGCCGTACCGGGCCGCTACACCCTCGGCCTCAAGTCCGGCGCCACCGCCGACCTGGCGGTCAGCAGGCGGGCGGGCGTCGCCGACTTCACCTTCCCGAGCGACCGCGCGGCCAATCTCCTCTTCCGCGTCTCCAACTCGCTCAACGGCAGCGAGAATGCCCACGTCGACATCGACGCCGCCCACCGCAAGGTGACCGGCTGGGTGCACACCGGCGCCTTCTGCGGCCGCCGCGCCAACGGCGGCGTCAACAACCGCAAGAGCTACTACAAGCTCTACTTCAGCGCCTCCTTCGACCGCGCCTTCTCCTCGGTCGGCACCTGGAAGGACAGCACGCTCTCCCCGGGCTCCACCACCGCCTCCGGAGGCGAGGGGTACGCGACGGGCGCGGACCGCGCGGGTCGCGGATCCGGCGGCTGGGTCGGCTTCGACACCAGCTCTGACAACGATGTCCGCATGCGCCTCGGCATCTCGTACGTCAGCCTGGACGGCGCCGAGGCCAATCTCCGCGAGGAGATCGAGCCGGACGCGAGCGTGACCGACGTGGCCGCGGCCGGGGCGCGGGCCTGGGACCGCGAACTGAGCACGGTCCGGGTCCAGGGCGGCAGCCCCGCCCGCCGCCAGACCTTCTACACCGCGCTCTACCACTCCCTCATGCAGCCGAACCTGATCAGCGACGTCGACGGCCGCTACTGGGGGATGGACCAGGCCGTCCACCGGCTGGCGCGCGGACAGCGGGCGCAGTACAGCAACTTCTCCGGCTGGGACCAGTACCGCGCACAGATACAGCTGCTCGCCCTGCTGAAGCCCACCGTGGCAGGCGACTTCGCGCAGTCCCTGTACAACTTCGCGCAGCAGAACGGCGGGGTGTGGGACCGCTGGGTGCACATCAGCGGCGCCACCCACGTCATGACCGGCGACCCGTCCGCGGCCACCCTTGCCACGTTCTACGCCATGGGCGTGCGCAATTTCGACTACGAGGGAGCCTTCGACTCACTCGTCCGCCAGGCCACGGTGCCCCACCCGGACGGCCTCTCGGACGCCGGCTGCCCGGGCCAGTGCGTGGGCCAACGACCCAATCTGGCCCAGTACTTGAGCTCCCACTACGCCGCTCAGGACGTCTGCCACTGCTGGGGCGGCGCGGCCGAGACCCTGGAGGACGCCGTCGCCGACTCCGCGCTCGCCAAGTGGGCCAAGCTCCTGGGCCGGGAGACGGAGGCCAAGGTCTTCGCCGAACGCGCCACCTACTGGCGCAACGTCTTCAACCCCGAAGCCACCCCCGGCGCCGGCTACATCCAGGCCCGCCGGCTCGACGGCTCCTGGGTCACCCCCTTCACCCCCGCCGGTGACCTCGGCTTCGCCCAGGGCACCAGCGCCACCTACACCTGGATGGTGCCGCAGGACGTGGCGGGACTGGCCGAGGCGATGGGCGGCCGGGACGTGGCCGCCGCTCGGCTGGACGGCTTCTTCCACAGGGCGGACGGCTCCTGGTCGGTCCGCGGCGGCGACCCGTTGCGCTACGACCCGACCAACGAGCCCGGGATCCACGCCCCGTGGCTCTACAACGCCCTCGGCCAGCCCTGGAAGACCCAGGCGACGGTGCGTCAGATCCTCGACACGGTGTACGGCACCGGACCCGCGGGCCTGCCCGGCAACGACGACCTCGGCACCATGTCCGCCTGGTACGTCTTCTCCGCCCTGGGCCTGTATCCGCAGACTCCGGGCAGCGCGTCCCTGCTGCTGGGGGCGCCGGTCTTCCCCGTCGCGGTGGTGGACCGGCCCGGTTCGAGGGACATCACGATCAGTGCTCCGGACGCCGATGACACGCACGTGTTCGTGGACGCCGTACGCCTCAACGGGCGGACGTACCAGAAGTCCTGGACGGATGCCGGTCTGACCCGGTCGGGAGGCACCCTCGCCTTCCGGCTCGCCGAGCAGCCGAACACCCGGTGGGCGACCGACCCGGCCGGTCTGCCGAAGTGACACGCGTGTGGGCCCGGCCGACCGGGCCCACACCGGTGTGCCGTGGCGGTCAGGCGGTGTGCAGGGTCAGGCCGTACCGGTTGAGGATCTCGTTGACGGGCTGGAACCAGGTCTCGCCCCCGCTGCCGCAGTTGCCCCAGCCGCCGGAGGTGACCCCCTGGGCCTGGTCGCCGCTGATGAACGAGCCGCCCGAGTCACCGGGTTCGGCGCACACGCTGGTCTTGGTCATCTGACGGACCGCGCCCTGGCTGTAGTTGACCGTCTCGTTCTTGGCGAGCACCGTGCCGCAGTGCCAGTGCGTCGTCGATCCCGACCGGCAGACGGAGGCACCGACCGGCGCCTCGGCCGAGCCGCGCACGAGCCGGTCGGAGACGGTGCCCCAGCCGAGCACGACCGGAACCGTCCACCAGCCGCTGCCCACGTTGACCCAGGCGTAGTCGTTCTCCGGGAACGACGAGCCCTGGAAGTTTCCGATGTAGGTGCCGTCCCAGCCCCTGACGCCGGCGCCCGTCTGGCCGCAGTGTCCGGCGGTGACGAAGCCGCCGTGCACGGAGAAGCCGATGGAACAGCGGACATTGCCGGTGTAGTAGGGGTCGCCGCCGACCGTTCCGGCCGCGAAAGTCGTCGGTGCGGTGGCGACCCGCCGCACGGTGACGGGGCCCGCCTCGCGGGCGCGGGCGACGAACCGCTGGACATCGTTGTCGCGTTCGTCGGCGCGGACGATGTTCACGACCACCGTGTTCGCTTCGGGGTCGACGTGCCAGCTGCTGACGCCGGCCGGTGCGGGGAGCTTGTCGAGGCGTGCCTGGGTGGCGGCTAGCTCCCGGGCACTGTGCGCGACGGTACGGACGCTCGCGCCCGTGGCCCGTATCTCCCGGAGGGCGGCGGCGGACGTGCCGGGGGTGACGCCGACGGTCAGTGTGCCGCTGGAGGCGTCGAACCAGGAGCCTCCGAAGGAAGTTCCGGCGGCCCGGCGGGCCTTGGACTCCAGGGCCGTGGCCCGTTGTTCGGCGGCGAGCCTTTCCTCGGCGTCCGCCTTCGACAGACCGAGGTCCCGCTGCATGGCGGAGAGCAGACCGGCGGAGGCGGGTGCCTCGGCGGAGGGAGCGTCGTCGGCTGTGGCGGGCACGGTGCCCGCGGTGATCCCGGCACCGAGCAGGAGCAGTACGGCCAGGCCCGCGCGCGTGAATCGGGTGCGTCTCATGGAGATTGCCCTTCGTCGTTCCAACGAGGTGGGGGTGGAACAGCAGAGTTCCTGAGAGCGCTCTCAGCGTTGTGGCGCAGCAGAGCCTAGCCGCTGATCATGGACAGGTCCATGCCAATGTCCGACGAGTCGTCAGAACCGCGCCGACTCCCCTTGGAACGCACTCCATCCGGCACACTCACCCCATGGAGACAGCCGAGTTCGTAGCAATCCTCGACCAGGAGGGCCGACTGCTGGCCGCGGCCGCGGAGGAGGCCGGCACCGGCGCGAAGGTGCCGACCTGTCCGGGGTGGCAGGTGACCGACCTGTTGCGGCACACGGGGATGGTGCATCGCTGGGCGGCGGCATTCGTCGCCGAGGGGCACACCTCGTACCACCCCGACGCAGGGCAGCCCGACCTCGACGGCGCCGAGCTGCTGGACTGGTTCCGGGAGGGGCACGGGCAGCTCGTGGACACCCTGCGCTCCGCCTCGCCCGACGTGCAGTGCTGGCACTTCCTGCCCGCGCCCTCGCCGCTCGCGTTCTGGGCCCGGCGGCAGGCGCACGAGACGGCCGTGCACCGGATGGACGCGGAGTCGGCGAGGGGCGGCGCCCCGAGCGGGATCGCCGGCGACTTCGCGGTGGACGGCATCGACGAACTTCTGCTCGGCTTCCACGCCCGCGCCAAGAGCAAGGTGCGCACCGAGGAACCCCGGATCCTGAGGGTGCGGGCGACGGACACGGACGGCACGGTGTGGACCGTACGACTGTCGCAGGAGCCGCCGGCCGTGGAGCGGAGCGTGGCCGGGGAAGCCGACTGCGAAGTGGCCGGTCCCGTCGCGCAGTTGTATCTGTCGCTGTGGAATCGGCTGCCGTTCCCGAGCGTGACCGGGGACGCCTCGGTGGCCGAGCTGTGGCGAGACACGTCCGGCGTGACCTGGAGCTGAGCGCCGCTCAGCCGGAGGCCAGCATCCTGGTGAGTACCGCGCGCTGCAGTGGCAGCACGTCGCCGTGCAGCGCGCGCCCCTTCTCCGTGAGCGCCACGCGAACGCCTCGCCGGTCCTCCGCGCACAGCCCGCGTTCGACCAGACCGTCCTTCTCCAGCCGGGCGACCAGCCGTGACAGAGCGCTCTGGCTGAGGTGGACGTGCTCGGAGATCTCCTGGACGCGGTAGGAACACACGCCGTCGGCGCGTTGTTCGGACAGGACGTCGAGCACCTCGAAGTCGCTGGCGCACAGGCCGTGTCGGTGCAGCGCGCGGTCGAGTTCGCACTGGGTGCGCGCATGCAGCGCCAGGAGGTCCCGCCACTGGTCCGCGAGCGTCTGCTCGGCATTCTCCGCCGCCATGAGCGGCACCGTAGCAGAGGAACGGCTTTGTTGCATCGGAATTAAATGCATTTGCATTCGATGCATGCGCATGTAGTGTCGGCCGCATGACCTCTCCGCTCACCACCCCCGCGGCCCCGTCCCCGGCGGGCAGCTGGACGCCCCGGCTGTGGGGCACCCTTCTGGTGCTGTGCGCCGCGATGTTCCTGGACGCGCTGGACGTGTCGATGGTCGGCGTCGCCCTGCCGTCCATCGGTGCCGATCTCGGCCTGTCCACCTCGACCCTGCAATGGATCGTCAGCGGCTACATCCTCGGCTACGGCGGTCTGCTGCTCCTCGGCGGCCGGACCGCCGACCTGCTCGGCCGACGCCAGGTCTTCCTGATCGCCCTGGGCGTCTTCGCACTCGCCTCGCTGCTCGGCGGGCTCGTCGACTCGGGCCCGCTGCTGATCGCCAGCCGCTTCATCAAGGGCCTGAGCGCGGCCTTCACCGCCCCCGCCGGCCTGTCGATCATCACCACGACGTTCCCGGAGGGCCCGCTGCGCAACCGCGCCCTCTCCATCTACACCACCTGCGCCGCCACCGGCTTCTCGATGGGCCTGGTGCTGTCCGGCCTGCTCACCGAGGCCAGCTGGCGCCTGACCATGCTGCTGCCCGCGCCCATCGCCCTGATCGCCCTCGTCGCGGGCCTGAAGCTGCTGCCGCGCACCGCCCGCGAGAAGGACCACAACGGCTACGACATCCCCGGCGCGATTCTCGGCACCGCCTCGATGCTGTTGCTGGTCTTCACCGTCGTACAGGCCCCGGAGGCCGGCTGGACCTCGGCCCGCACCTTGCTGTCCTTCCTCGCGGTGGCCGTCCTGCTCACGGTGTTCGTGCTGGTCGAGCGGCGCTCGGCGGGCCCGCTGATCCGGCTCGGCGTGCTGCGGTCCGGCACCCAGATCCGCGCCCAGCTCGGCGCGATGGCCTTCTTCGGCTCGTACGTCGGCTTCCAGTTCCTGGTCACCCTGTACATGCAGTCCCTGCTCGGCTGGTCGGCGCTGCACACCGCGCTCGCCTTCCTGCCCGCCGGCGCACTGGTGGCGCTGTCCGCGACCAAGATGGGCGCGATCGTCGACCGGTTCGGCACCCAGCGCCTGATCGCGGTGGGCTTCGCGCTGATGGTCGTCGGGTACGCCCTGTTCCTCCAGGTC
Organism: Streptomyces sp. NBC_01352; assembly: GCF_036237295.1. Classification (NCBI taxonomy): domain Bacteria; kingdom Bacillati; phylum Actinomycetota; class Actinomycetes; order Kitasatosporales; family Streptomycetaceae; genus Streptomyces; species Streptomyces sp. NBC_01352. The sequence goes on along the minus strand of NZ_CP108354.1, from coordinate 9,576,503 downwards.
GACCTCGACCCCGTGTACGCGGCCGTCATCCTGCCGTCGATGCTGCTCATCGGCGCCGCCTGCGCCCTGGTCTTCCCGTCGCTCAACATCCAGGCCACCAACGGCGTCGAGGACCACGAGCAGGGCATGGTCTCCGGCCTGCTCAACACCTCGGTCCAGGTCGGCGGCGCGATCTTCCTGGCCATCGTGACGGCCGTGGTGACCGCGGGCGCACCCGAGAACGCCACCCCGCAGGCCGTCCTCGACAGCTACCGGCCCGGACTGGTCGTGGTGACCATGGTCGCCGCGGCCGGACTCCTGATCACACTCACCGGACTGCGGCCCACGCGTCGCGCGCAGTCGTCCGTCGTGGTCGCCAAGTCCACCGCCCAGGAGGCGGAACGCGTCGCCGTACGCGACTAGGGGGCGCCTCCTACCGTGTGCCCGGCGGGGTCTGCTTGCCCCGCCGGGCACACGGCCGCGAGACTTCCGGGATGGAGACCTACGGGGGACGGCCGTCCTCTTCCCCGCCCGGGTCGTCAGCGCGCTGCTCCGCTTCCGGCCCGGCCGGCCTCAGCCCAGCCAGCCCGGCCGCACCAACCCCGACTCATAGGCCAGCACGACGAGTTGGGCCCGGTCGCGGGCGCCCAGCTTGACCATCGTGCGGCTGACGTGGGTCTTCGCGGTGAGGGGGCTGACCACCAGACGGCGGGCGATCTCCTCGTTGGACAGACCGATGCCGACGAGCGCCATCACCTCCCGTTCCCGTTCGGTGAGGTGGGCGAGGGCGTCGGCGGCGGCCGGTTCCTTGGAGCGGGCGGCGAACTCGGCGATCAGACGGCGGGTCACGCCCGGCGAGAGCAACGCGTCGCCGCCGACCACCGACCGCACGGCGCGCAGGAGTTCCTCCGGCTCGGTGTCCTTGACCAGGAAGCCGGAGGCGCCCGAGCGGATCGCCTCGAAGACGTACTCGTCGAGTTCGAAGGTGGTGAGCATGACCACCTTGACGTCCGTCAGAGCGGGGTCCTCCGTGATGCGACGGGTCGCCGCGAGACCGTCCAGCAGCGGCATGCGGATGTCCATCAGCACGACGTCCGGCCGCAGTTCGCGCAACCTGCGCAGCGCCTCCTCGCCGTCGGAGGCCTCCCCGGCCACCTCGATGTCCGGCTGCGCGTCGAGCAGCGCCCGGAAGCCGGCCCGCACCAGTGACTGGTCGTCGGCGAGCAGTACGCGGATCACCGGTCGTCCTCCTTCGGCTTCGCCTTCGACGGCAGTACGGCCAGCACCCGGAACCCTCCGTCGGCACGCGGGCCCGCCTCGATCGTGCCACCCAGCGCGGCGGCCCGCTCCCGCATTCCGGCCAGACCGTTGCCGCTGCCGCCCGCGTCGGCGCCGGTCGCGGGCCCGTCGTCGTCGATGCGCAGCCGTAGCGCGCCACCGTCGTGATCGAGCCGCACGCGCGCGTGCCGTGACCCGGAGTGCCGTACGACGTTGGTGAGGGCCTCCTGGACGATACGGAAGGCCGCGAGGTCGGTCCCCGGGGCGAGCCGGGGAGGCTCCCCCTCGACCTCGACCGTGAGGCCCGCACCCGCCGCCTGTTCCACCAGCTCGGGCAGCCGGTCCAGGCCGGGCGCCGGCGCGCGCGGCGCGTCCCCCGGCGTGCGCAGCGTGTCGAGGACCTGGCGGACCTCGCCGAGCGCTTCCTTGCTGGCGGCCTTGATGGTGGTGAGCGCCGTGCGTGCCTGTTCCGGGTCGGTGTCGAGGAGCGCGAGGCCGACGCCCGCCTGCACGTTGATGACCGAGATGCTGTGCGCGAGGACGTCGTGCAGCTCACGGGCGATCCGCAGCCGCTCCTCGTCCGCGCGCCGCCGCGCCGCCTGCGCGCGCTCGGCCCGCTCGCGGGCCCACTGCTCGCGCCGGGTGCGGGCGAGTTCCGACACCGCGAGGATCGCGACCATCCAGGTGGCGACCACGACCTCCTGTCCCCAGGGGGCGGCGGCGTCCCCGGACGGCGGCAGCCACCGGTACAGCCAGTGCGCCACCAGCACATGCCCGGCCCAGAGCATCCCCAGCGCCGCCCAGGCGGACCGGCGGTGCCCGGCGACGACGGCGTTGAAGCAGGCCAGCGCGACGGCCAGGAAGACCGGCCCGTACGGGTAGCCCGCCCCGAGGTAGAGCATCGCGGCGGCAGCCGTGCCGAACATGACGAGCACCGGATGCCGCCACCGCCACAGCAGCAGACCCGCGGCCAGGATCAGCAGCACGCGCGCGAAGGGGTCCAGGGGAGCCCGCTCGCCGACCTGCTCGGCGGCCGCGTAGTTCGACCCGGCGAGCACGAACACGGTGAACAGCACGGTCGAGGGCCACGGCCACCGCGCACGCCGCTCCTCCTCGCTGCCGCGGTCCAGCCACGGCGGCCCGTGCCGCCACCACTGCGGCGGGCCGCCCCCGCGCACGCGCTCCACGTCCATGACCGCCACGCTAGACGCCGGGGGCGGTCGGCGGCGTCAGCCGAGCGCGGTGATCACACGTACTCCCCGCGAAGTACGTCGGCCGCCTCGGGTTCCCTGATCCGCCGGCGGCGCAGTCGTTTCGGCCCCCACCAGTTCGCGCGCCCCGCGAGCCGCATCGTCACCGGAAGCAGCACGACCCGGATGAGGGTGGCGTCGACCAGGATGGTCAGCGCGGTGCCGATGCCGAGCTCCTTGAGGAAGACGACACCTGAGGTGGCGTACGACAGGAAGGACACAGCGAGGATCCCGGCCGCGGCGGTGATCAGCGGTGCGCTGCGACGGATGCCTTCGCCGACCGCGCGCACGGTGTCGCCGGTGCGAACATGCTCCTCCTTGATGCGGGCCAGCAGGAACACCTCGTAGTCCATCGACAGGCCGTAGGCCACGCAGAACATCAGCACCGGAATACTCGGCTCGATCGAGCCGGTCGGGGTGAAGCCGAGTAGCCCGGACAGGTGTCCGTCCTGGAAGACCCACACCAGGCAGCCGAACATCACGGACAGGCTGAGCAGATTGAGGACGGTCGCCTTGGCGGGCAGCAGCACGCTGCCGGTCATCAGGAAGAGGATCACGTACGTCGCCCCGAGCACGAGCCCGACGGCGAGCGGCAGCCGGTCCAGGAGCGTGGCGCGGAAGTCGGCGGTCTCGCCGGGATAGCCGCCGACGAGGGCCAGGGCGGGAGCGGGAGTGTCCCGGATCCGTTCGACGAAGGCCGGGACGTCGCCGTACATGGCCTGTCGCGTGGGTACGACGGCCAGGCGCACACGGCCGTCCGGTGCCGTCAGCCGGTCCTGGCCGGTCGCGCCGGTGCGGTGGCCGTCCTGATAGGTACCCTCAGGTGCGTCGACCTGGAACACACCCGGGACGCGGGAGAGCCGGGCGGCATACGCGCGAGTGTCGGAGGGCTCGGTCAGCAGGACCTGGACGGTGTCCGTGGGCTCCGCGGCGAACTCCCGGTGCACGATCTCGGAGACGCTCCGTGAAGAGGTGCCCTCGGGCAGCGTGCGCTCGTCAGGGAGACCGAAGCGCAGGCCGAGCAGGGGTGAGGCGGCGACGAGGAGGACGGTCAGGACTCCGGCGCCCGCGACGAGCGGTCGGCGCATGGCCGCGAGCGCGGTGCGGTGCCAGAACCCGGAGGCGGGCGCGGCGGACCGCTCCACCCGATGGCCCCAGCGGGCCAGGGCGGCGGGCAGCAGGATCACCGCACCGGCGACCGCGGTGAGCACGACGAGGACGCCGGCGTAGGCGAACGAGTTCAGGAAGAAGAACGGGAACACCAGCAGCGCACAGAGGGACACCGCGACCGTGACCCCGCTGAAGACGACCGTGCGTCCGGCCGCGACGGTCGCCCTGACGGCGGCCTCCTGCTGGGCGTGTCCGGCCGCGCGCTCCTCGCGGTACCGGTTGATCACGAACAGGCTGTAGTCGATGCCCAGTCCGAGACCGAGGACGAGTGCCAGGTTCGCTGCGAACGTCGACACCTCGGTGAACCGTGCGATCAGTCGCAGCCCGGCGAGCGTGCCGACGACGGAGAACAGGCCGACGCCGACGGTCAGCAGGGCGGCCGTGGTGCGCCGGTAGACGAGGATCAGCAGGAGGAGCACGGCCGGCAGGGCGAAGGCCTCCGCGCGCAGGAAGTCGGCGCGGGCCTCCTCGCCGACCTGCCGAGAGATCTCCTCCTGGCCGCCGACGCGGACCTCGAGTTCGGCGGTCGTACGGGTCAACTCGGGTGACAGTGCGGCGAGTTCCTCGCGGGTCTCGGTGGCGCTGCCTTCGAGACGGACGAGGATCAGGGCATGCCGGCCGTCCTCGGCGCGCAGAGCCGGGCTGTCGGCGTCCCAGTAGGAGGTGACGTCCGTGACGAGGGGCAACTGCTCTACTTCGGCGGCGAGTTCACGTGCCGCGCGCTCGGTGCGCGGGCTGTCCACGGTGCCGTCGCGTGCCGTGACGAGCAGGGCGAGGTTGGGGTTGCCGGTGCGGAAGTCCTCGCGCAACCGGTCGGCGGCGCGCACCGACTCCGTGCCCGGTGCGTTCCAGCGCGCGAGGTCGAGATCGTCCTGGGCGCCGGCGCCGTACGCGCCGAGGCCGAGGAAGACGAGCAGTACGCCGATCAGCACGGCACGGCTGTACCGCACGGCCAGGGGGCCGAGGCGGGTGAGCATCTGGTGACCCTTCTGCGGGAGTTGGGGGTTGGGGGTTCGTGCCCGGTGAGGATCGGTCGGGCCGCTGGAAGACCCGCTGGAAGATCCACTGGAAGACGGCATCCCGGCTAGGCTCGAAGCATGGGTGAGGGGACAACCGGGACGACAACGGGGACATCGCACGGCTCACACGGGTCGCACGCTCTGCGCCTCGAACTGCTGGGCCCGCTGCGCGCACTGCGCGACGGCGAGGAGGTCCCCCTCGGCCCGCCCAAGCAGCGGGCGATCCTCGCCGTACTGCTGCTCCAGGAAGGCCGTCCGCTGTCCTACGACGGTCTGGTCGAGGCCGTATGGGGCGGCGCGCCGCCCGTGCACGTACGCAATCTCGTGCAGAAGTACGTCTCCGGACTGCGCCGGGCACTGGGGGCCGGGCCAGAGCTGTCGTGGACCGGGAGCGGATACCTGCTCACCGGCGCGCGGGCGGACGACCTGCGGGAGCGACGGCGGCTGGTGGACGAGGCGCTGGCGGCGCGGAACGCCGGGGACCTGGAGCGCGCGGGTGAACGGGCGCGGCGCGCGGAGGAGTTGTGGCGCGGCGAGTTCGCGGAGGGCCTGCGAGCGCCGTACCTCGCGGCGGAACGGCTGCGCTGGACCGAGAAACGCCTCACCGTCCTCGAGGCCCGGCTGGCCGGCGCGATCGAGCTGGGCCGTTCCTTCGAGTACGTCCACGAACTCGTCCGCCTCGTGGCCGCGCACCCCCTGCGGGAACGCCTCGTCGAGCTCCTGATGCTCGCGCTGTGCCGGACCGGTCGCCCGACGGACGCGCTCACCGCGTACGAGAGCGCGCGGCAGCGGCTCGCCGAGGCACTGGGCGCGGATCCCGGCCCCGCCCTGCGCTCCCTGCACGCGCGCATCCTGCGTCAGGACCCGGTCCTGCTGCCCTCGCCTCCGGTTCCGGCGGCCTGAGAGCGGCACCTGGACCACCTGTCAGCGCCATCCGCTCCCAGGAGGAGGGATGGATCAGCTCTGGGCCTTGGTGGCTTCCCCCCGCTGCGGATCCACCAGCCCCACCCCGCGCGCCAGTTGCGCCACCGCCTGCCGGAAGAACGGCTCACGGTCCTCCACCACCCGGTTGAACTGCCCGAACAGCTCGAACCCGATCAGCCCGAACAGCTGGGCCCAGGCCGCGACGAGCGCCGTGACCGTCTCGGGCGGGAGGTCGGGGGCGAGGTCGGCGGTCATCCGGTCGGCCTCGGCCCGCAGTTCGGCGGGCAGCGGGGGCGTGACGAGACCGGGGCCCTGGTGGGCGTCGCGCAGGATGGCGATGAGGACGAGGCCGATGCGGGAGGCGGCCGGGACGGTGGTCTGGGGCGCGGCGTAGCCGGGCACCGGCGATCCGTAGATCAGCGCGTACTCGTGCGGGTGCCCGAGCGCCCACGCGCGCGCGGCCTCGCACACCGCCGACCAGCGCTGGACGGGCCCGGCGTCGGCGTCGGCGGCGGCATGCGCCTGCTCCGCGGACTCGCCAAGGGAGTCGTAGGCGTCGATGATGAGGACGGTGAGCAGGTCGTCGCGGCTGGGGAAATAGCGGTACAGCGCGGAGGAGACCATGCCGAGTTCGCGGGCCACGGCACGAAGCGAGAGCTTGGCGGCGCCTTCGGAGGCGAGCTGTCTGCGCGCCTCGTCCTTGATGGCCGCGGTGACTTCGATCCTGGCGCGGGCTCGGGCGCCCTGTGGGGTGCTGCTCATGCCGTCAGTGTCCCACGAAAGGAGAGCGGTGCACACAAGCGAGAGCATCGAACAAAAAAGAGAGCAGTGCTCTTGATCTGGATCACCGATCTCTGACAGACTGCGCATCAAGCGAGAGCAGTGCTCACACAAGAGAGCGGCGCTCTTCTCATTCTCTGGGGGTCCCCATGTCCACGCACGTCAAGAAGCCCGGCTGGTTCACCGTCAACGTCTTCAACCGCGTCGTGGCATGGATGACCCGCCGGGGCCTGAGCGTCTGGGGCTCCCGGGTCCTGGCGGTCCGCGGCCGCAAGAGCGGCGAGTGGCGGACCACCCCCGTGAACCTGCTGACCGTGGACGGACAGCAGTATCTGGTCGCCCCGCGCGGTCATGTGCAGTGGACGCACAACATGCGCGCGGCCGGCGGCGGTGAACTGCGCCTCGGCAAGAACGTGGACGCGTTCACCGCGACCGAGGTCACCGACGACGACAAGGTTCCGCTGCTGCGCGCCTACCTCAAGCGCTGGAAGGCCGAGGTCGGCGTCTTCTTCAACGGCGTCGGCCCCGACTCGCCGGACGCCGAGCTGCGCCGGATCGCCCCCGACCACCCGGTCTTCCGGATCACGGTCACGAGCTGACGTCGGACGCGTCACCGGCGGGATCCGCCTGGCGCCGGTCCAGCGCGGTCAGGGCACGTTGGACCATCGGACGGGTACGGACGATCTCGCCCAGCGACGTGGCGCCGCGGGTGATGTCCATGAACGCCTTCCAGACCGGGCGAACACCCGTCAGCCCCGCGTGGAACAGGCCGGGACGCCGCTCGAACGCGATCAGCAGCCGCTTTCCGACGCTCATCTCGACGCCGAGCCCGGCCTTGATCGCGAACGCGTAGTTCAGGGCCTGGCGGCGGGTGTCCACCGCGTCGTGCGCCTCCGCGATCCGGACCGCCCACTCCCCCGCGAGCCGGCCGGAGCGCAGCGCGAACGAGATGCCCTCGCGGGTCCACGGCTCCAGCAGCCCCGCCGCGTCCCCGCAGACCAGCACCCGCCCGCGCGACAGCGGGGAGTCGTCGGCACGGCAACGGGTCAGGTGGCCGGAGGAGATGCTCGGTTCGAAGCCGGCGAGGCCGAGGCGGCCGACGAAGTCCTCCAGGTACCGCTTGGTCGCGGCGCCTTCTCCGCGCGCGGAGATCACCCCGACCGTCAGGGTGTCGCCCTTGGGGAACACCCAGCCGTAACTGCCGGGGATCGGCCCCCAGTCGATGAGCACCCGTCCCTTCCAGTCCTCGGCGACCGTCTGAGGCACCGGGATCTCCGCCTCCAGGCCGAGGTCCACCTGGTCGAGCTTCACGCCGACATGGGCTCCTATACGGCTGGCGCTGCCGTCCGCGCCGACGACGGCACGCGCGAGCACCGTCTCGCCGCCCTGCAGCACGACCGCGACCGTGCGCCGGTCCGGCACCGCCGAGCCGTGCTGCTCGACCCGCTGGACGGTGACGCCCGTGCGCAGCTCGGCGCCCGCCTTCTGTGCGTGCTCGACCAGCTGCTGGTCGAACTCGGGCCGGTTGATCAGCCCGAACAGCATCTGCCGGGAGCGGCGGGTGCGGGCGAAGCGGCCGTTGTGCGAGAACGTCACCGCGTGCACCCGGTCCCGGAACGGCAGCTCGAAACCGGGCGGCAGACTGTCCCGCGAGGGGCCGATGATGCCGCCTCCGCACGTCTTGTACCGGGGCAGCTCCGCCTTCTCCAGCAGGAGCACACGCCTCCCCGCGACCGCCGCCGCATAGGCGGCCGAAGCCCCCGCGGGTCCCGCACCCACCACGACGACGTCCCACACCTGCTGCCCGTCGTCCGCCGAAGCGTCGTCCGCCGAAGAGTTCTCGCTGCTCACGATGGTCTACTGCTCCCGATCAAGCCGCTGCCGCACCTGTCCCCCCGCATCCTACGGCCGACGTGCCCACAGATCGCTGTGGGAGGATCTACGGCACTCATCGGTACAACGTCGCACCCACAAGGAGCGTGCCCATGTCGTCGAATCCGGTCGCCGAGACCGTCGCCTCGCTGATGCCGAGGGCGAAGGCAGAGCTCACCGAGCTGGTGGCCTTCAAGTCGGTGGCGGACTTCGACCAGTTCCCGAGGAGCGAGAGCGAGGGCGCCGCCCGCTGGGTCGCCGACGCGCTCACCGCCGAGGGCTTTCAGGACGTGGCCCTGCTCGACACCCCCGACGGCACGCAGTCGGTGTACGGCTACCTGCCAGGCCCCGCGGGCGCCAAGACGGTCCTGCTGTACGCCCACTACGACGTGCAGCCGCCGCTGGACGAGGCCGCCTGGACCACCCCGCCCTTCGAGCTGACCGAGCGCGACGGCCGCTGGTACGGGCGCGGGGCCGCCGACTGCAAGGGCGGCGTGATCATGCACCTGCTCGCGCTGCGCGCGCTCAAGGCCAACGGCGGCGTCCCGGTGCACGTCAAGGTCATCGCCGAGGGCTCGGAGGAGATGGGCACGGGCGGCCTCGAGCGGTACGCCGAGGAGCACCCCGACCTGCTGGAGGCCGACACCATCGTCATCGGCGACGCGGGCAACTTCCGGGTCGGCCTGCCGACGGTCACCGCCACCCTGCGCGGCATGACCCTGCTCCGCGTACAGATCGACACCCTCGAAGGCAACCTGCACTCGGGCCAGTTCGGCGGCGCGGCCCCCGACGCGCTCGGCGCCCTGATCCGCGTCCTCGACTCGCTGCGCGCCGAGGACGGCTCGACGACGGTCGACGGGCTCACGCCGGACACGTCCTGGGACGGGCTGCGGTACGACGAGGAGCAGTTCCGCCAGGACGCCAAGGTGCTGGACGGCGTGCAGCTGATCGGCTCCGGCACGGTCGCCGACCGCATCTGGGCCCGGCCCGCCGTCACCGTCCTCGGCATCGACTGCCCGCCGGTCGTCGGCGCCACCCCGTCGGTGCAGGCGAGCGCCCGCGCGCTGATCAGCCTGCGGGTGCCGCCGGGCATCGACGCGGCCGAGGCGACCAAGCTGCTGGAGGCCCACGTGGCGGCGCACACCCCGTGGGGCGCCCGGGTGCGCACCGAGCAGATCGGCCAGGGCCAGCCGTTCAGCGCGGACACGGCCAGCCCGGCGTACGCGGCGATGGCCGAGGCGATGGCCGTCGCCTATCCCGGCCAGGAGATGCAGTACGCCGGCCAGGGCGGCTCCATCCCCCTGTGCAACACCCTCGCCGCCCTCTACCCGCACGCGGAGATCCTCCTCATCGGCCTGAGCGAGCCGGAGGCCCAGATCCACGCGGTGAACGAGAGCGTGCACCCGGACGAACTGGAGCGGCTGTCGGTGGCGGAGGCGCTGTTCCTGCGCACCTACGCGGCGAGCTGACCGGACCCTCCGGCTCTGCTGTCGGCAGAGGGCCCTCGTCACGGCACGGGGGCCCTTCCTGCTTCCCGGTCGGCCAGGCCTGTGTCTGGCGTGACGGCGACGAGTTGACGCTGGTCGACGCCGGCCCCGCGGGCTACGGGGCGTCGATCGCCGAACTCGCCGGCGCCCTGGGGCGCGTACGGCGGATCGTGCTCACCCACTTCCACGAGGACCATGTGGGCGGCGCCGCCGAACTGGCGGCGTCGACCGGCGCCGAGGTGCTGGCCCACCACCTGGACGCACCCGTCGTACGAGGCGAAGTCCCGGGCCCACCGCCGGTGTTCGAGGACTGGGAACGCCCCTCCACGGGGAGGCCCTACGACACCTCCTCCAGGGGGAATTCGCGCGCCCGCCGAAGGTCACCGAGCTGTCCGACGGCGACCTCCTCGACGTCGGCGGCGGAGCACGCGTCCCGCACATCCCCGGCCACACGCACGGCAGTATCGCCGTCCATCTCCCGCGCCTCGGCGTGTTCAACCTCGACCGGGCTCAGGCGATCGCCTCGTTCCACCGGCTGGCGACCCTGGAAGCGGACGTGGCCTGCTTCGGGCACGGCGATCCGGTGCTCGGACGGGCCTCGGTCGTCCTTCGGGAATCGGCGGACGGGTACCCGGCCCCGCCGTGAGGATGGGGATCATGTCCCGTCCCGCGCGCCTCGCCGCCCACAGTGAACTCGCCACGTCCCTCGCCCTGCTCAGCGACCACGAGCTCGCCGGACTGGTGGAGTCCGGTGTGCCCGTCGGCACCGGGATCGGGGGGCAGGTCCTGCACGTCGACGTGGACGGACGGCGGGTCTTCGTCAAGCGCGTGCCTCTGACGGACACCGAGTTGCTCCCAGAGCACGCGCGGTCCACGGCGAACGTCTTCGGCCTGCCGTCCTCCTGCCACTACGGCATCGGCAAGGGGCCGGGCTTCGGAGCCTGGCGGGAGCTCGCCGTGCACACGATGACGACCGACTGGGTCCTCACCGGCGCCTTGCCGGGCTTCCCGCTGACGCACCACTGGCGGGTCCTGCCCGACGAGCCCCGGCCGCTGCCGGAGGAACTCGCCGACGTGGACCGGACCGTCGCCTACTGGGGCGGCAGCCCGCAGGTGCGCGAGTGCCTCGAGGCCCTGCGGACGGCCACCGCGAGCCTGACCCTGTTCCTGGAGTACATCCCCCACACCCTGCACGACTGGCTCGACGCACGGATCCGCACCGAGGACGCCGACGCCGCGTGCGCCCTGGTGGAGCGGGGCCTGACGGAAGCCGCCGACTTCCTGCGCGAACGCCAACTCCTTCACTTCGACGCCCACTTCAACAACATCCTGACCGACGGCCGGCAGCTCTACTTCGCGGACTACGGCCTCGCGCTGTCCTCCCGCTTCCGCCTCACTCCCCCGGAGCACGCGTTCTTCGACCGACACCACGACTACGACCGCGCCTACGCCACCTCGTACTTCGTCAACTGGCTCGCGACCGCCCTGCACGGGTACGGCCGTGACGACCGCGAGGCGTTCATCCGCGCGTGTGCCGACGGTGCGCGCCCCGAGGGCATGCCGCGGGCGGCCGCCCGGATCATCACCCGGCACGCGCCGCTCACCACCGTGCTGAACGACTTCTTCCGGCGACTGGACCGGGAAAGACCCCTCACGCCCTACCCGTACGAGGAGATCCGGCGCGCCCTCTACGACAGCGGCGCCACGCTCTCCGAGTAATGACAGGCGACCGGGTTGCCGTCGCCCCGGTCGAGCAGTTCGGGTTCCCGCTCCCTGCAGGCGGTGCGCTCCTCCTCGGTGAGTGCCCCCACGAACTTGGGGCAGCGGGTGCGGAACCGGCAACCGGAGGGCGGATCGATCGGCGACGGCACGTCACCGGTGAGACGGATGCGTTCGCCCCGCACCACGTCCGGGTCGGTCTCGGGGACCGCGGACAGCAAGGCGCGCGTGTAGGGGTGTTGCGGTCGCGCGTACAGCGACTCCCGGTCGGCCACCTCGACGATTCGGCCGAGGTACATCACCGCGACGCGCTCGGAGAAGTGACGGACGACGGCGAGGTCGTGGGCGATGAACAGGAAGGCGATGCCGAACTCCCGCTGCAGGTCCTGCAACAGGTTGACGACCTGCGCCTGGATGGAGACGTCCAACGCCGACACCGGTTCGTCGGCCACGATGAGCTTGGGCCGCAGGGCGAGGGCGCGGGCGATGCCGATGCGCTGACGCTGGCCGCCGGAGAACTCGTTCGGGTAGCGGTTGTAGTGCTCGGGGTTGAGGCCCACCGTTTCGAGGAGTTCCTGCGCCCGCTTCTTGTGGCCCTGCGGCGGATGGATGCCGTTGAGCTTCATCGGCGTCTCGATGATGGTGCCGACCGTGTGCCGGGGGTTCAGCGAGGAGTACGGGTCCTGGAAGATCATCTGGAGGTTGCGGCGCGCTTCCCGCAGCTTCGCCGAGGGCTGGTGGGTGATGTCCTCGCCGTCGAACACGATGGAACCGGCCGTGGGTTCCAGCAGCCGGGTCACCAGGCGGCCCGTGGTCGACTTGCCGCAGCCGGACTCGCCGACCAGGCCCAGCGACTCCCCGGCGCCGACCGAGAAGTCGATGCCGTCGACGGCGTGTACGGCACCGACCTGCCGCTGGAAGACGATGCCCTGCCGGATGGGGAAGTGCTTCTGCAGTCCTTTGACCTCGAGCAGCGGCTTGTCGGCCGGCGGGGTCGGTGATTCCTGGACGGTGCTCACGGCATGCTCCTGTTCCCGCTCTCGCCGCGGATCTCCTGCTTGGCCCGTGCGGTGAGGTGGCACGCGGCGATGTGGGCGTCGGTGCCGGCGACCGGCCGCAGTTCGGGCCGCTCGACCGTGCACCGGCCCTCGGTCACCCAACCCTTGTAGGTGCAGCGCGGATGGAAGGCACAGCCGCCGGGCAGGTTGATCAGGCTCGGCGGAGTGCCGGGGACCGGGTTCAGCCGTTGGCCCACGTCCCCGGCGATGTGCGGCATCGACTGCAACAGGCCCCAGGTGTAGGGGTGTTCGGGCTGCTTCAGCACATCGCGCGTGGTGCCGTACTCGATGCGGCGGCCGCCGTACATCACCAGGATGTCGTCGGCGACCTCGGTGACCACCCCGAGGTCGTGGGTGATGACGATGACGGCGGAGCCGAACTCCTCCTGGAGGTCGCGGATCAGGTCGAGGATCTGCGCCTGCACGGTGACGTCGAGCGCGGTCGTGGGCTCGTCCGCGACGAGCAGCGCGGGGTCGCAGACCAGCGACATGGCGATCATGGCGCGCTGCCGCATGCCGCCGGAGAACTGGTGCGGGTAGTCCTTGACCCGCAGTTCGGGCTGCGGGATGCCGACCCGTTTCAGCATCTCGACGGCACGCTCCCGGGCCTCCTTCCTGGAGACCTTGTGGTGCACCCGGTAGGCCTCGGCGATCTGGGCGCCGACGGTGAAGAAGGGGTGCAGCGCGGACAGCGGGTCCTGGAAGATCATGGAGACGGTCGTGCCGCGCAACGCGCGCATCTCGTGCTCTGGCAGGGCGACGAGTTCCCGGCCCTCCAGCCAGATCTCGCCGGAGACCTTGGCGCGTGTGCCCTTGTGCAGCCCGAGCAGCGCCAGCGAGGTCACCGACTTGCCGGAGCCGGACTCGCCGACGATGCCGAGGGTTCTGCCCTTCTCCAGGGTGAAGGAGACGCCGTCGACGGACTTGACGACGCCGTCCTCGGTGGGGAAGTGCACCCGCAGGTCCCGCACGTCGAGGAAGGCGGTGGACGTGGTGGTGACGTCCGTGGGCTGCGGGGAGGTGTGCAGGGTCACTTGCTTGTCCTTGCGACGCAGGGTGGCTCGGGTTGCTCAGGCGAGGCGGACGCGGGGGTCGACGAGCCCGTACACGATGTCGACGACCACGTTGGCGAGCACGACGAAGGTGGCGGCGAAGAGCGTGGTGCCGAGGATGACCGGCAGGTCGGAGTTCTGCACCGAGTCCACCGCCAGCTTGCCGATGCCGTTGATGCCGAACACCGACTCGGTGATGACCGCGGAGCCGCCGATCAGTGAGCCGACGTCCATGCCGAAGATGGTGATGATCGGGGTGATCGCGGCCCGCAGGCCGTGCTTGAGGACGACCGTGCCGGCGGACAGGCCCTTGGCCCGGGCGGTGCGCATGTAGTCCTCGGCGAAGACCTCCAGCATGGAGGAGCGGGTGAGCCGGGTGTACAGCGCGAGGTAGACGATGACCAGCGTGGTCCACGGCAGGAAGAGCCCCTGGAACCAGGCGGCCGGGTCCTGGGTGAACGGTGTGTAGCCGGCCGCGGGCAGGATCTGCCACTTGTCGACGAACAGGAAGAGCAGCAGCAGACCGATGAAGTAGATCTGTACGGAGACCCCGACCAGCGCGAGGCCGACCGCTGCCTTGTCGGCGGCCCGGCCCCTGCGCACCGCGGCCACCGTGCCGAGGCCGACGCCGAGGATCAGGAAGACCACCGCGGCACCGAGGCCGAGCGACAGGTCCGCCGGGAAGTCCTGCAACAGGGTGGTGAGGACCGGGGTGTCGGTCTGGAAGGAGACCCCCAGGCAGGGCGCGCCGCAGTGCACGCGCACGCTCTGGTCGCCGAAGTCGCGGCCCAGGAAGAGCCCCTTGAAGAACTCCCAGAACTGCGTGACGAAGGTCTGGTCGAGGCCCAGCGAGTGCCTGATCTCCTCCAGCCGGGAGGGTGAGCAGGTCTTTCCGCAGGCCAGGAGTGCGGGGTCGGAGGGCAGCGCGTAGAAGATGACGAAGGTGATCACGGTGATCACCAGCAGGATCGCGGCCGCTGCCAGCAGGCGTCGGATGAGGTAGCGAAGCATGTCGTCCCGGGACCTGACGTGAGGGGGAGGCCCTCGCCGGCGGCGTACCGCCGGCGAGGGGGTCGGACGGAGGGTGCGTCAGTGGGCGACGTAGGCGTGCACCAGGCTGGGCTCGGCGAGGATGGTGTCCGAGATGACACCGCCGACCTTGGAGCCCGCCAGCTCGCTGAAGTTCATGTACATCAGCGGGACCACGGCGGCGTCCTTCATGATCTGCTCGTCGAGGTTTCCGTAGGCGGTGTTGGCCTCGTTGATGCCCGTCATCCTGCCGATCTTGTCGATCTGCGCGTTGATCTTCGGGTCGTTGAGGTACGACAGGTCCTGGTTGGACTGCGGCAGCTTCGCGATCTGCCGTCCGTCGAACAGGACGGGCAGGACGGTGGAGGCGTTCGGCCAGTCCGCGATCCAGTCGCCCCAGGTCAGGTCGTACTGGTTCTTCACGTTGTCGATGGTGTTGAAGTAGTTCGCCGCCTGGATCGGGGTGATGTTGACGGTGATGCCGATCTTCCCGAGCGAGGTCTTCACCGCGTCGGCGAAGTGCTCGTGCGTGGTGATGTTCTCCACCGCCAGCGACATGGTCGGCTTGGGGTTGCCCGCCTGCTTCATCAGGGCCTTGGCCTTGGTGAGGTCACCCGCGGGGTCGGCGCTGTACAGGTCGAACTTCTTGTAGCCGCCGATGCCGGGGCTCAGCACCGAGGTCGCGTAGTCGCCGTAGGCCGAACCGCCGAAGGCACCGCGGACGGTGGTCTTGTCGACGACGTCCTCGATCGCCTGGCGCACCCTCAGGTCCTTGACCCGACTCGTGTTGATCGCCATGTAGTTGATCCCGGGGGCCGGGATCTTGTAATAGCGCGACTTCAGCGACGAGTCGCTCGCGATCGGCGTGAGGTCGGAACCGGCGATCGGCGTCTGCATGATCGACGTCTGGGCGACGCCGGCGTCGGACTTGATCTGCTGGTCGATGGCCCCCTGGTCCTGCCCGAACTTCACGTCCATCTCGTCGACGTTCTGCTCGCGGATCGGGTCGGTCGACCGGCTCCAGTACTTGTTCCGGACGAGAACCAGTTCCTTGTTCTTGGCGTACGACTTCATCATGTACGGCCCGTCGGACCAGATGTGCGTGTCGTACGTCGCGCCGGTGTCGTGGGCCTTGGGCACGGCCGACCATCCGGTCATGGCCGTCGTCTGGTTGAAGTCGGCGACGGGCTGGTTCAGATGGAAGGCGATGGTGTATTTGTCCGGCGTCTGGATGGAGTCGAGTTGCTGCCCCTTGTAGGGGCCCTTGTACGTGGAGCCGCCCACCAGCCACTGACTGGCGTACGGCGGGCCGCCGTTGATGTCGGGAGAGAAGCCCCGCTCGACGCCGTACTTGACGTCCTGTGCGGTGACCTCGGTGCCGTCCTGGTATTTGATCCCGTGGCGCAGATGGAAGGTCCACACGGTGGCGCCCTTGCTGGGCGCCCCGGTGTCGGTGGCCAGGTCGCCGACCAGCTTCGGCGACGAGCCCGTCTCGTCCCAGCCGGTGAGGGTGCGGACGATCTCCTCGTCCATGCTCGACCCCTCGGTCGTGTAGGTCCGCTGGGGGTCGAGGTGGTTGAAGTCGGCGTCGTCGAGGATCGTCAGCGTGCCCCCCTTCGTCGGGGCACCGCTGTTCGTGGTGCTGGAGGATCCCCCGCATGCGGTGGCCCCCAGGGCTATCGCCACGGCGGACGCCGTGAGGGCGAGGGTGCGCGTTCTGCGCGTCATGGGCAAACTCTCCGTTCTGGTACTGGTTCGGCTTCGGCGGTTCCTCATGGGGAGCCGTCCGGGCCGGTGCTCAGGGGCACGCGTCAGTTGCGGCCGGCGCGGGGATCGAGGGCGTCGCGGACTCCGTCTCCGAGGAGGTTGAGTGCCAGGACGAGGAAGAGGAGCAGGACTCCGGGGACGAACAGGTACATCGGGTCCTGCAGGAAGAACTGGGAGGCGTCCGACAGCAGGGATCCCCAGTCCGGGTTGGGCGGGATGACGCCCACGCCCAGGTACGACAGGGCCGCCTCGGTGGTGATGTTCTGCGGGACGGCGAGGGCGAAGGAGATCAGGACCGGCGCCCACAGGTTGGGCAGCAGCTGGCGGAAGAGGATGTGGCGTCGGCCGGCGCTCATGATCCGCGCGGCGTCGACGAACTCCCGCTCGCGCAGGGAGAGCACCTGTCCGCGCACCAGTCGGGCGGTGTAGGCCCAGGCGAACACCGCGATGTTGAGGACCAGGACCAGCAGCCGGAGGTTCTCGTCGGTACCGCCGTGGCTGTTGGTCTGCAGCGCGCTCTGGATGACCGGGGTGAGCGCGATGATGAACAGCAGCTGCGGGAACGCCAGCATCACGTCCATGGCCCGCGACAGCACGGAGTCGACCCAGCCACCCGAATAGCCTGCCGCGAGGCCTGCCACCACGCCCACGACGGTGGACAGCACGGCCGACGCGAAGCCGACCACGAGGGAGGTGCGCAGGCCGTAGACGATCCGCGCGAACAGGTCGTATCCGGTGCCCGGTTCGACCCCCAGCAGGTGGGTGAGGCTGATGCCGCCCAGGGATCCGATGGGGAAGTTGCCCGTGTCCGGGTCGATCGCCTTCCCGTCCGGTGTGATGGGGCCCCAGCCGGTGAGGGCGGTGAGCACCGGGGCCAGCAGCGCGACCAGGAGGAACAGGACGGTGACCACGAACGCGGCCATGGTCACCTTGTCCCGCCTGATGCGCCTGAAGGCCATGCGGGCCGGTGAGCGTCCGGCGATGGCGGGGACGTCGGGCCGCGAGGCCGACGGCTGTTCGTCGGCCGGGAGCGTGGTGCCGGTGCCGATCGGGACCGGCTGGTGTTGCGTCGTCATCGTACGGACGTCCCGGGTATGAGCTGAGGCTGTCGCGGAGTTTCCGCGGTCGCCGAAGTGGAGGGACTCGTCATGCGGAGGTGCCCCTGAGTGAAAGGCATGGGCGGCGTTCGGTGTCGTCGCCGTGAGACTGAGCGGACTTTCGCAACGTGCGGTGAGTCCGGTCAAGACGGATATGCGGCTTAAAAGGGATTGTTTGCGCTCGTTGCCAAGAGTTGACGAGAGTGCGGCGTCCGGTTAGCTCTCACATAGAGGTATTGCTACGGTCTCGCGGGCTCCGCTTGGCATTCGTTTCCCCGGCCGTTCGCCGCCGAAAGCACGACGAAGTCCCCGCCGTCACCGGAAACGGCGGGGATCCCACCACGGATCAGCCGACCGGAATCCCGGCCTCCAGATACATCGCCGCGCCGCGTTCCCGTGCCCGCAGGGCCCACCGCAGCCGCTCGTAGCGGACGGGCGGCAGCAGGTCGGCCGCCTCCTCCTCGGTGGCGAAGCACCAGCCGCGCAGCTCGGGGCCGGGCAGCAGCAGCCGCGCGGCGTCGGCGGAGTCGAGCCGGCCGCCGTCGAAGAGGAGGCGCAGACCGCCGTAGCCGGGCGGTACGGGCGGCTCCCAGTCGACGACCAGGAGCCGCGGTACGTCGTCCAGGCGGATGCCGGTCTCCTCCTCGACCTCGCGCACGCCGGCACGGGCGGGCGCCTCGCCGGGTTCGACGACGCCGCCGGGAAACTCCCAGCCGGCCTTGTAGGTCGGGTCCACGAGCAGCACCCGGCCCTGCTCGTCGAAGAGCAGGACGCCCGCCGCGAGGGTCTCGGCGGTGGGCTCGGGCGTCTGCACGATGTCGCACGCCGGCACGGTCCCGGCGCTGACGGCCTCCGCGATCCGGACGGCGGTCTCGTACGGCGTGAGAGCACCGCTGTCGATGGGGTGGGCGTCGGCGGTCAGCCAGGTGGCCAGGGCGGCCTTGTACGGCTCGATGTGGTCGTACGCCCACTGCCGTTGCCGTATCTCGCCGTCGGGCAGGTCGGGAGGGATCTCCCGCCCGGCTATTCGCTCGCGCAGGATCGTTTCCGCCGGGGCGAGCAGGACATGCCGGACGGCGATCCGGCGCGCGGCCAGGCCGCCGAAGATCTCGTCCCGGTAGTCCTGGCGCAGCAGGGTCATCGGGACCACCAGGGTCCCGCCCAGCTCGGCGAGCATCGCGGCCGCCGTGTCGATGACGAGCCGCCGCCAGATCGGCAGGTCCTGGAAGTCGCCGACCTCGGCGAGGTGTTTGGGCGGCAGCAGGTGCCAGAGCGCTCCGCCGATGACCTCGGGGTCGAAGAGCGTGCTGTTCGGGATCAGTTCGATCAGTTCCCGTGCGGTGGTGGTCTTCCCCGCACCGAACGCGCCGTTGACCCAGACGATCACGTTGCCCCCTCTTCTACTGGCCCCCTGAGGCTTGCCCGCTCCACCCTGTCACGGAAACCAGCCGCAGTTGAGGGCGCACGAGCGGGCGCCGGTGCCCCCACCTCGCGGGGGCACCGGCGCCGTGTCCTGCTGTGTCGTACCTCGTCAGCCGTTCTGCCCGAGGGCACCGTCGTCGACGTCGGCCAGGCTGTCGCTGGCGACGGTCGGGTCGAGGGTGCTGAGGGTCTTGTCGACGTCGAGGCCACCCAGTTCCTCGCCCAGGGCGTGGGACGGGGAGACCGCCGCGACGACGAAGCCGGTGGCGAGGGAGGCGATGGCGAGCATGCTGCGCTTCTTCATGCCCGGTTCAACGGCGGAACGCCGCGGGGGTCACGCCCGGCGCTGGAGTGATCGCGGAAGTGCGGGAAGTCGCCTCCGAAGGGCACGCCCGCCGGTAGCGCGCCCGTCGCGCAGCCGTCGTACCAGGTCGTCGGCGGCTCCGGGCCACTCGGCGTGGTCGAAGGCGAAGCCCGCTTCGAGCAGGCGGCCCGGGACCACGCGGCGGCTCTTGAACAGGAGTTCGGTGTCCGAGCGCAGCGCGAACGCGCCGATCTCCGCCATCCACTTCGTGGCGGGCAGACCTGCCGGTACACGCCACGCGGAGCGCAGGGCGCGCATGAACGCGCGTTGCGGCAGCGGTCCGGGAGCGGCGAGGTTCACCGGCCCCTCGATGTCGTCACGGTCGATCAGGAACTCGACGGCGCGGACGAAGTCCCGGTCGTGGATCCAGGACACGTACTGGGCGCCGCCCGCGACCGGACCGCCGAGCCCGAGCCGCGCCAGCCACGACAGGACGTCGAAGACGCCGCCGCGGTCGGGGCTCATCACCATGGCGGAGCGCAGGGCGACCTTGCGGGTGTGCGGGGTTCCGGTCTGCCGCTGGGCCAGTTCCCAGTTCCTGGCGATCTCGACGCTGTAGGCCCAGTAGTCCGGTACGCCGGGCTCCTCGCCCCCGATCACGCCCGTCGCCTCGTCGTTCGGCGCGTCGAAGCGGTGGGCGTAGACGGTGGCCGTACTCATCTGCAGCCAGACCCGGGGCGGCCGTACCGCGGCCTCGATCGCCTCGCCCACGACCTGCGTGGAACGCACCCGCGAATCCATCATGGCCCGCAGGTTGGCTTCGGTGTAGCGGCAGCTGACACTGCGGCCGGCCAGGTTGATCACGACGTCGCTGCCGTCGATCTGCTGGGTCCAGGCTCCCGGCGTCTCCCCGTCCCAGGCGACCTCGCGCTCACGCCGCGGTTGTCGTGTCAGGACGACGACCTCGTGGCCCGCGGCGGTCAGCGCACGGTCGAGGACCGTGCCGACCTGCCCGGTTCCCCCGGGTATGACGATCTTCATCGGGCTCCCCCTTCGTGTGGGGCAAGCCTAACGCGAAAAGTTGAACGTGTTCAAAATTGACGGTGTGCCGTACACCACGGAGCTCGGTCGACCCACGTGGGTCGACCGAGCTCCGAGTAAACGTTCCTGCCGAGTGCGTCAGACTCCCGCCGAGGCCGCCTCCGCCCGTCTGGCGAGCGCCGCCGCGGCCGCCCCCACCAGGCCCGCGTCCGTGCCCATCTGGGCGGGCGTCACCGTCAGCCGCTGCACGAAGGACAGGGTCGCGTACTCGCTCAGGGCCTTGCGCAGCGGCGTGAACAGCACGTCGCCCGCCTTGCCCACGCCGCCGCCGATGACGGCGACGTCGATCTCCACGAGTGTCGCGGTGGCCGCGATCCCGGCGGCCAGCGCCTGGGCGGCCCGCTCGAAGGAGGCCACGGCGACCGGATCACCGGCGCGTGCGGCGGCGGCCACCGCGGCGGCGGAGGCGTCGCCGTCCGGGCCGGGCCGCCAGCCGTTCTCGAAGGCCCGCCTGGCGATGTTCGGACCGCTGGCGATCCGCTCCACACAGCCGCGCGAGCCGCAGGGGCAGGAGTCACCGTCGAGGTCGACGCTGATGTGGCCGATGTGACCGGCGTTGCCGGTCGGGCCCGCGTGCAGCTGACCACCGAGGACCAGGCCGCCGCCGACGCCCGTCGACACCACCATGCACAGGGCGTTGTCGTGGCCGCGGGCCGCGCCCTGCCAGTGCTCGGCGGCCGTGATCGCGACGCCGTCGCCGATCAGCTCGACGGGCAGCCCACCGGCCGCCGCCCGCACCCGCTGGACCAGCGGATAGTCACGCCAGCCGGGCACGTTCACCGGGCTCACCGTGCCCGTGGAGGCGTCCACCGGGCCCGCGCTGCCGATGCCGAGCGCCGTGGCGCGTCCCCACAGAGGTGATGCGGTCAGCTCGGCAAGCACCTCCTCGACGGCCCGCATCACGGTCTCGCCATCCTCCCGCGCGGGCGTGGCGCGCTGCGCGCGGGCCTGGATCCGGCCGTGGCCGTCGACCAGCGCCCCGGCGATCTTGGTGCCGCCGATGTCGAGCGCGGCCACGAGGTCGGTGTGCATCAGTGTCGGATCTCCCCGTCAGACATGAACAACCATGAGAACAACCATGAGGAACCGCAGGCCGGTCTCGCGGTGGGGGCGCAGGCCGGAGATTGTGGTGGACAGTGTCTCCCGCATCTGACAACGTTGTCCAGGCTCTATGCTCGACGACACATCCTCATACAACATCATGGCCGCCGCATCCCCGTGGACGACAGGACAGGACACCGCATCGTGCCCGAGACCCACAGCCGAGCAGACCGCTTCCCAGGGACCCGCTACGGCAACCGTCCGACCATGAAGGACGTGGCCGCGCGGGCCGGGGTCGGACTGAAAACGGTCTCGCGGGTGGTCAACGGGGAGCCGGGCGTCACGCCGGAGACGGAGCGCCGTGTCCAGGAGGCCATCGACGCACTGGGCTTCAGGCGCAACGACAGCGCGCGGGTCCTGCGCAAGGGCCGCACCGCCAGCATCGGGCTGGTCCTCGAGGACCTCGCGGACCCGTTCTACGGCCCGCTCAGCCGCGCCGTCGAGGAGGTGGCCCGGGCCCACGGGGCGCTGCTGATCAACGGTTCCAGCGCGGAGGACCCGGAGCGCGAGCAGGAGTTGGTGCTGGCGCTGTGCGCACGGCGGGTGGACGGGCTGGTGGTGATTCCGGCGGGTGACGACCACCGCTATCTGGAGCCGGAGTTGAAGGCCGGCGTCGCGACGGTGTTCGTCGACCGTCCGGCCGGGAAGGTCGACGCCGATGTCGTCCTGTCGGACAACTACGGCGGCGCCCGTGACGGCGTGGCCCACCTCATCGCCCACGGCCACCGGCGGATCGGGTTCATCGGTGACATGCCGCGCATCCACACCGCCGCCGAACGGCTGCGCGGCTACCGGGCCGCCATGGAGGACGCGGGCATAGCGGTGGAGGACTCCTGGATGTCCCTGGGCGTCACCGACCCCGGGCGGGTGCGGCGGGCGGCCGAGGAGATGCTGACCGGCCCCTCCCCCGTCACCGCGATCTTCGCTGGCAACAACCGGGTGACGGTCACCGTGATCCGCGTCCTCGCCGAACAGCCCCGTCGTATCGCCTTCGTGGGCTTCGACGACATCGAGCTCGCCGACCTGCTCCAGCCCGGCGTCACGGTCGTCGCCCAGGACGCGGCGACCCTGGGCCGTACGGCCGCCGAGCGTCTCTTCCGCCAGCTGGACGGCACCCTGCTCACCCCGGAGCGGATCGAACTGCCGACCCGGCTGATCACGCGCGGCTCGGGCGAGCTGCCGCCGGCGGACTGAGCGGCCCATGGAGAACCGCAGCCTCGATGCGCTCGGCCTGGCCGAGGTGCCGCGCGATCACCCACTCCGCTACCCGGGAGCCTGGCCGCGGGAGTCCGCACTCCTGGACGGGAACCACCTCCTCCCCCTCGACCACCTCGTGCACGCCGACCGCACGCCCGTCCT
This sequence comes from Streptomyces sp. NBC_01352, assembly GCF_036237295.1. Classification (NCBI taxonomy): domain Bacteria; kingdom Bacillati; phylum Actinomycetota; class Actinomycetes; order Kitasatosporales; family Streptomycetaceae; genus Streptomyces; species Streptomyces sp. NBC_01352. Next base: position 9,553,735 of record NZ_CP108354.1, on the reverse strand, counting down.
CGCCGTCGGCTCCAACGCCAGCCCCGCCCAACTCCGCCACAAGATGACCGAGTTCGGGATCACCTCGCCCATTCCGATGGTCAGGGCCCGGGTCACCGGCATCGACATCGGCGTCTCCGCACACGTCAGCCGTTTCGGCTACGTGTCCGCGTCGCCCTTCGACGCGCCGGGCACCGTACGGGAGTTGTTCGTCATCTGGCTCGACGCCCAGCAGCTCGCGGTGGTCGACGCGAGCGAGGGCGTACCGCTGCCGAACGGCAACTACGGCCGGGCCTGGCTGTCCGCACCCGAGGTGCGCGTCGAGCCGGCGCCCGGGACGGTCCTCCCGGGCGTGTGCGCGTACGTCAACCGCCACGGCGTGCTGCACGACGGCACCGGCCCCGGCGCGCCGCGCAGGCACCCGGGCCAGCGGGCGCTGCTCACCGAACTCCTCGTGGGATCCGCCCGGTTGAGGGAACTGTTCGGGGTCACGCCCGAGGAGTTCTGCGCGCGGGCCCGTGCCGACCGGCGGCTGTGCGAGCGGGGTACGCGGCTGTTCAAGGACGAGAAGCGGGTGACGGCTTCCGGCCTGGAGCGGTACGTACGGGTTCAGCAGACCGGCAGCCCCGGCACCGGCTCGTCGTTGGCGCCGCCCCTGACGTAGACGTCGCTGACGTAGACGTCCGTGTTGCCGCTGTCGTCGTCCGTCTTCGCCCACCAGACGTTGGTCCACTCGCCGTACGTCTCGCGGCGGCCCAGGTTCTCCTGACAGAAGAAGTAGCTGGTGCCCGTGTTGAGGACGCCGACCTCGGTGCCGGAGGCGGTGTACGACTTGGCGGTCCGCCAGACCTCGCAGTTGTACTTGCCGCCGCCGATCGACCGGCAGGAGGAGGCCGGGGTGGTGGGCGTACCGCTTGCGCCCGGCGTGCTGCCGTCACCGGAACCGCCGCCGGAGGTCTTGGTCGGGGAGGGCGTGGGAGCCCGGCTGGTGGGCGTGGTGTCGGTCTTGCCGCTCGGGGAGTTGGTCGCCGTGGGGGCCTTCTCGTCGCCCTGTTCGCTCGGCTTGGGGGCGTCCGGGCTGCCGGCGGCGGCCTGGCCCGTGGCCGAGGCGGAGGTGGTCGAGCCGGTGGGCCGTGTGCCGGCTTCGGCGTCTCCCTGGTCGTTCAGCAGGGCCAGGGAGGCCCCGGCCGTGGCGAGGACGACGGCGACGGCCGTGGCGGCGAGGACGGCACGGCCCTTGCGGCGGGGCGGGTTGGGGGTGGCCAGGAGGCCGGTGGGACGAGAGGTTCCGGGTGGGGGCGCGGCTGCCTGTCCGGGCGGCACTTGCTCCGCGGGGCCGAATCCTGACGTACCCGGTGCGGCGGCCTCCACGGGCCCGAATCCCGGCATCGCCGTCGGAGCACTCCGCTCCCTCTCCTTCTCCTCCTCGGGCGCCGGCTTCGCGGCGCCCGTCGCGCCCGCCACACCCCGCAACGTCGTCGTCGGTGTGTCCGTAGCGCCCGAGTCCGCCACCGCCTGGAGCAGTTTCCGCGCCTCGTCCGCCTCCGGGCGAGACTCGGGCCGCTTGTCCAGCAGCCGTTGGAGGACGGGCCCCAGGTGACCGGCGCTGCGGGATTCGGGCATGGGCTCGGAGACGATGGCGGTGAGGGTGGAGAAGGTGGACGTCCGGCGGAAGGGTGCGGTGCCTTCGACCGCCGCGAACAGCGTGGCGCCGAGGGCCCAGATGTCGGAGGCGGGGCCGGGTGCGGCGCCCTGGGCGCGTTCGGGTGCCAAGTAGTCGAGGGAGCCGACGAGTTCGCCGCTGCGGGTGAGGTGGGTGGCCGAGCCGTCGCCCGGGTCCTCCATGGTGGCTATGCCGAAGTCGGTGAGGACGACGCGGCCGGAGCGCTCCAGCAGGATGTTGCCGGGCTTCACGTCGCGGTGCAGGACGCCGGCGCGGTGGGCGGCGGCCAGCGCGTCCATGACCTTGGCGCCGATCCTGGCCGCCTCGCGCGGGTCGAGGGTGCCGCCCTCGCGCAGGACGTCGTCCAGGGACGGTCCGTCCACCAGCTCCATCACGATCAGCGGACGGCCGTCGAGCTCGGTGACGTCGTGCACGGCCACGACGCCGGTGTGACGCACCCGGGCGGCCGCACGGGCCTCGCGCTGCATCCGCAGCCGCAGTCCGGCGAGTTCGGGGCCGTCGGCGTCCGTGTATGTACGCAGCTCCTTGACGGCGACTTCCCGCCCGAGGACCTCGTCGACGGCCCGCCACACCACGCCCATGCCGCCGCGCCCGAGCTGCCCCACGACCCGGTAGCGCCCGGCCAGCACCCGCCCGACCCCGTCCGTCTGTCCGTACTCCCCCGAAGACACCGCCGCCCCGTTCCTGTGACCCGTCCCTGCGTGGCGTACAGCCTACGGGGCCGCAGGGACAGCGCGGTGCGGCGGTGGCCGCTGTGACAGGTCCGCTACTTCCCGGAGGCCGTGAGGTCGCCCCGCCGCGGTGTCGCGAAGCTCTCCAGGTCCGCCCGGGTCAGGCCGGACAGGCGGGCGACCTCGGCGATGTCGAGGGCGCCGCAGTCCAGGCCGCGCAGGAGGTAGCCGCTGAGGGCCTTGGCGGTGGCGGGCTCGTCCATGACGTCGCCGCCGGTGCGGTTGGCATAGCGGGCCAGGCGGGCGGCGGCCTGTGCGAAGCCCTCGCGGTAGAAGGCGAAGACGGCCGCGTAGCGGGTCGGGATGTGCCGGGGGTGCATGTCCCAGCCCTGGTAGTAGGCGCGAGCGAGGGCGCGGCGGGTGAGGCCGTAGTGCAGGCGCCAGGCGTCGTGAACCTTGGCGGTCGGGCCGACCGGCAGCACGTTCGTCGAGCCGTCCGAGACGCGTACGCCCGTCCCCGCGGCCGCGACCTGCATGATCGCCTTGGCGTGGTCGGCGGCCGGGTGGTCGCTGGCCTGGTACGCGGCGGACACGCCCAGGCAGGCGCTGTAGTCGAAGGTGCCGTAGTGCAGCCCGGTGGCGCGGCCCTCGGCGGCCTGGATCATGCGGGCGACGGTCGCGGTGCCGTCGGTGGCGAGGATGGACTGGCTGGTCTCGATCTGGATCTCGAACCCGATCCGGCCGGGCTCGAGGCCGCGCGCCTTCTCGAAGGCCTCGAGGAGGCGGACCATGGCACCGACCTGCTCGGGATACGTCACCTTCGGCAGCGTGAGAACCAGCCCGTCGGGCAGTGGGCCGGCCTCCATCAGGCCGGTGAGGAAGATGTCGAGCGTGCGGATGCCCCGGTCGCGGACGGCCGACTCCATGCACTTCATGCGGATGCCCATGTACGGCGCCGCCGTGCCGTTCTTGAACGCCTCGGCGATCAGGCGGGCGGCGCGGGCGGCCGTCTCGTCCTCCTCGGCGTCCGGGCGGGGGCCGTAGCCGTCCTCGAAGTCGACGCGCAGGTCCTCGATGGGTTCGTGCTCCAGCTTGGCGCGGACGCGGGAGTGGACCGGTTCGGCCAGTTCGTCGGAGAGGCCGAGGACCGCGGCGAAGGAGGCGGCGTCCGGGGCGTGTTCGTCGAGAGCGGCGAGGGCCTGGTCGCCCCAGGAGCGGATGGTGTCGGCGGCGAAGGCGTCGCCGGGGACGTAGACGGTGTGGACGGGCTGGCGGGTGCCGGGGTCGCCGGGGTAGCGGCGCTCCAGTTCGGCGTCGACCGGGGCGAGGGAGGCGCTGATCTCCTCGCTGACGGCGCCCGCGAGGCTCGTCGCCACCTGCTCCTGCTGGCCCTGACCCATCCCGAACCCTCCTATTTTCCGCTATACGGAATCAACAATCCGTAGAGCGAAGTTATCGGGCAACCTTCCTGCTGGTCAACACCGTCTTTCATTCGGTCCACTCCGGCATCTCGGCATGTTCACGTCTGTCTGGCACCGTTCAACAGACAACTTCCCAGTGTCCACCGCGTCTTCACAGCACTCCCGTCCGACTCCCCCGTCCGACTCGCCCGGAAGCCGCCACAGAAGGAGCCCCTGTGCCGAACCACAGCCGAGTCACGCGCCGCACGGGCCTGAAGGCCGCGTTAGCCGCCACGATCTGCGTACCCCTGTCCAGTACAGCACTCTCGCCCGGACCGGCCTCGGCGGGTGAGCCGGCCTCGGCGGGCGAGCCGCAAGACGGCCGCCTTCAGGTCATGTCGTTCAACCTCCGCTTCGCGAGCACCGTCGAGCCCCACAGCTGGACCGCCCGCAGACCGGTGATGCGCGAGCTGCTGCGCCGCGAGAGGCCGCACCTCATCGGCACTCAGGAAGGCGTCTACCAGCAGCTGCGCGACATCGAGAGCGACCTCGGACCGGACTTCGACTGGATCGGAACCGGCCGCGCGGGCGGCAGCCGCGACGAGTTCATGGCGGTCATCTACGACGCCCGCAGGCTCGCCCCTCAGGAGTACGACCACTTCTGGCTCTCCGACACCCCGAACGTGATCGGCTCGAACACCTGGGGCGGCGCCCACATCCGGATGGTGACCTGGGTCCGCTTCCGTGATCTGCTCGACGGGAACCGGGAGTTCTACGTACTGAACACGCACCTCGACAACGCCAGTCAGTACGCACGCGCGCGTGCCGCGTCCCTGACCGCCCTGCGGATCGCCGGGCTGGACCGGACACTCCCGGTCCTGATGACGGGCGACTTCAACGTCGCCGCCCACAAGAACGCGGTCTACGACACGATGCTGGGCGCGGGCCTGGTCGACACCTGGGACAGCGCGGCCGAGCGGAGCAGGGTGTACGGGACCTTCCACGGCTATAAGCCGCTGACGCCGGACGGCGACCGCATCGACTGGATCCTCGCCTCGCCGGGCGTCACGACCCACCGCGCCTCGATCAACACCTTCGCACTGGACGGCCAGTTCCCGAGCGACCACCTGCCGGTGCAGGCGTCGCTGACCCTGGGATGAGCCGAGGCCCCCGTGACCGCTGCGGAAGCGGTCGCGGGGGCCTCGTACGCCCGGAGCGAGATCAGCCCTTGCGGGTGTTGATCTCCTCGGTGAGCTGGGGGACGACGTCGAAGAGGTCGCCGACGATGCCGTAGTCGACGAGGTCGAAGATCGGGGCCTCGGCGTCCTTGTTGATCGCCACGATCGTCTTGGAGGTCTGCATGCCGGCCCGGTGCTGGATCGCGCCGGAGATACCGGAGGCGATGTACAGCTGCGGCGAGACGGACTTGCCGGTCTGGCCGACCTGGTTGGTGTGCGGGTACCAGCCGGCGTCCACCGCGGCGCGGGAGGCGCCGACGGCCGCGCCCAGGGAGTCGGCCAGGGCCTCGATGACCGCGAAGTTCTCGGCGCCGTTGACGCCGCGGCCGCCGGAGACCACGATCGCGGCCTCGGTCAGCTCCGGGCGGCCGCTGGACTCGCGCGGCGTGCGGGCGGTGACCTTGGTGCCGGTCGCGGCGGCGGAGAAGGTGACGGCCAGGGCCTCGACCGTACCGTCGCCCGGGGCGGCCTCCACGGCGGCACTGTTGGGCTTGACGGTGATGACCGGGGTGCCCTTGGCGATACGGGACTTGGTGGTGAAGGACGCGGCGAACACCGACTGGGTGGCCACCGGGCCCGACTCGCCGGCTTCCAGGTCGATCGCGTCGGTGATGATGCCGGAGCTGATGCGCAGCGCGAGGCGGGCGGCGATCTCCTTGCCCTCGGCGGAGGACGGCACCAGCACAGCGGCCGGGGAGACGGCCTCGTAGGCGGCCTGCAGGGCGTCCACCTTCGGCACGACCAGGTAGTCGGCGTACTCGGCGGCCTCATGCGTGAGAACGCGGGTCGCACCGTGCTCGCCGAGGACGGCGGCGGTGTCGGCGGCACCGGCACCCAGCGCGACGGCGACCGGCTCGCCGATGCGGCGGGCCAGGGTCAGCAGCTCCAGGGTGGGCTTGCGGACGGCGCCGTCCACGTGGTCGACGTAGACGAGAACTTCAGCCATGGGAATGCTCTCCTGCGGATTGCGAAGTCTGAGGGGCGGTGAGGGGGGTGGGGCTAGATGAACTTCTGGCCCGCGAGGAACTCGGCGAGCTGCTTGCCGCCCTCGCCCTCGTCCTTGACGATCGTGCCGGCGGTACGCGCCGGGCGCTCGGCCGCGGCGTCGACGACCGTGTAGGCACCCTCCAGGCCGACGTCCTCGGCCTCGATGTCCAGGTCGGACAGGTCCCAGGCCGCAACCGGCTTCTTCTTCGCGGCCATGATGCCCTTGAAGGACGGGTAGCGCGCCTCACCCGACTGGTCGGTCACCGACACGACGGCCGGCAGGGAGGCCTCCAGCTGCTCGGTGGCCGAGTCCCCGTCCCGGCGACCCTTCACCACCCCGTCCTCCACGGACACCTCGGACAGCAGGGTCACCTGCGGCACGCCCAGGCGCTCGGCCAGCAGCGACGGCACCACACCCATGGTGCCGTCGGTGGACGCCATACCGGAGATCACCAGGTCGTAACCGGCCTTCTCGATCGCCTTCGCCAGCACCAGCGAGGTACCGATCGCATCCGTGCCGTGCAGGTCCTCGTCCTCGACGTGGACCGCCTTGTCCGCGCCCATCGACAGCGCCTTGCGCAGCGCGTCCTTGGCGTCCTCGGGACCCACCGTCAGGACGGTGACCTCGACGTCGTCATCGGAGTTCTCGGAGATCTGCAGCGCCTGCTCGACCGCGTACTCGTCCAGCTCGGAGAGCAGACCGTCCACGTCGTCCCGGTCGACGGTCAGGTCATCGGCGAAGTGCCGGTCGCCAGTGGCGTCGGGCACGTACTTCACAGTGACAACGATCCTCAAGCTCACGCCGGCTCTCCTACTGCATCGTCAGTTTTCGGCTGCCTACTTGCAGGCAGCATAGGCGCCCCAAGCGGCCGATCCCGGTCGGAGCGACCCGCGCTCCGACCGAAATATTACTCGTCAGTACACCCAGTTCGTTCCCGCTAAGCAAGCGCTTTGAACTGTGACCTTTGCAACGCAGCGTAATCGGAACTCGACCGCTTCGCAGAAGAGGGGTCGCGCCGATCAGTCGCGCAGCCCGTGGAACCGACCCTGGTGGTAGAGCAGCGGGCGGCCGGGACCCGTGGAGTCGCCGAGGACGACCTCGGCCAGCACCAGGCGGTGGTCGCCGGCGGGCACCCGGGCGACGATCCGGCCCAGCAGCCAGGCCTGGACGTCGTCGAGGACGGGAACACCCTCGGGGCCCTCGCGCCAGGCGGTCGCCGCGCCGAAGCGGTCGGCGCCGCTGCGGGCGAAGGTGGCGGCCAGGTCCTGTTGGTGCTCGCCGAGTATGTGCACTCCGACGTGATCGGTCTCGGCCACCGCGGGCCAACTGGAGGCGCCGGTGCCGATGCCGAAGGACAGCAGCGGGGGTTCGGCGGAGACCGAGGTGAGGGAGGTGGCCGTGAATCCGACGGGGCCGGCGTCACCGCGGGCGGTGATCACGGCGACTCCCGCCGCGTGCCGCCGGAAAACCGAGCGGAGCAGGTCGGGCGAGGCGAGCCGGGTGGCGTCGAGGTCGGGCGTGGCCGTCATGGAGCTGTCCTTCTGCGAGAAGTGGCGGGGGCGTCCTTGGCTGCTCAACAGCCCGGACAGCGCGCGCTCGCGTTGCGGGCCAGGTCGACGTGGACCCGCCCGAAGAGAAGGAGTTCCGAAGGCATACGGTCAGGCTGACGATAGGTGGTGCGCACAGTCAAGTACGTCCCGGCATATGGGAGATGGCTCACCCCTGCTCTCCTGCCCTCAGACCGCCTCTCCCAACGCGGCGATGACGTCGGCCTTGCGCGGCTGTCCGACCGCCCGTCGTACGACCCGGCCATCGGCGTCCAGGACCAGCACGGTCGGGGTCTTGAGGATGTCGAGTTCCCGGACCAGCTCCAGCCGCTCCTCGGCGTCGATCTCGACGTGGGTCACGCCGGGGACCATGTCGGCCACCTCGCCGAGGACTCGTCGGGTCGCCCGGCAGGGGGCGCAGAAGGCGCTGGAGAACTGGACGAGCGTGGCGCGCTCGCCGAGCGGGCCACCGAGTTCGGCCACGCCGAGCCGTTTTCCGTCGTCGCGCCCGCGCACCCGTACTCTCCCGCTCCGCCGCCGATGCAGCACTCCGAAGGCGCTCGCCGCAGCGAGCACCGCCACACACACCACAAGTCCGGTCATCTTCTGCACCAGCATTCACGAGACTGCAAAGATTCCCGCCTCCCCAGAACCCGTCCGCTGCGGGATCCTTGATCCTTATGGACATCGATGCAAGGGGGCCGCGCTTCGGGGCGGCCGTGACGACCGTCGTACTGGCGGTCGTGCTGATCACGGGGAGCGCCTGGCTGCTGGCCTGGCAGACCCTGGCGTTCGCGCTGGGCGCGGCGGGCGGGGTGGGGCGTTCACCGTACGGCTGGCTGTTCCGCCGGGCCGTGCGGCCGCGGCTCGGGCCGCCCACCGAGTTCGAGGCGCCCGAACCGCCGAGGTTCGCCCAGGCGGTGGGACTGGTCTTCGCGGGCCTGGGCCTCGTCGGCTTCGCGCTGGGCCCGGAGTGGCTGGGACTCGCCGCCACGGGGGCCGCGCTCGCCGCCGCCTTCCTGAATGCCGCGTTCGGGTACTGCCTGGGGTGCGAGATGTACCTGCTTGTACGTCGGGTAACGGTACGCACGGAGTAAAGGCGGATTAAAAGCCCGAGGTGGATCACTGGGTGGAAGTGACGAGAATCTCGCCATGGTCGGGCACGAAGACTGGCTCCCGGTCCGTTCTTGGGGCACGATCTGCGAGATGCCGTAAACCTACGGCTGCGTAGCTTTCCCGCCGGGGGTTTCCTTTTCCCAGGCAGAGAAGGAAGGGTCCACTCCGTCCATGGCAGAGCTTGTCTACCGTCCCGTCGTCGGTCTCGCCCAGGCGTTGTTCAAGGTGTGGGACCTCAAGATCGACTGCAAGGGTTCGGAGAACATCCCGCGCTCGGGCGGCGCCGTGCTGGTGAGCAACCACATCAGCTACCTGGACTTCATCTTCGACGGACTCGCGGCGCTCCCGCAGAAACGCCTTGTTCGCTTCATGGCGAAGGAGTCGGTTTTCCGCCACAAGGTCTCCGGCCCGCTGATGCGCGGGATGAAGCACATCCCGGTGGACCGCAACCAGGGCGAGACGGCGTACGCCCACGCGCTGGACTCGCTCAGGTCCGGCGAGATCGTGGGCGTCTTCCCTGAGGCGACGATCTCGCCGTCGTTCACGCTGAAGAGCTTCAAGTCGGGCGCCGCGCGCATGGCCCAGGAGGCGGGCGTGCCGCTGATCCCGGTGGCGCTGTGGGGCACCCAGCGGCTGTGGACCAAGGGCCACCCGCGCAACTTCAAGCGCAGCCACACCCCCATCACCATCCGCGTCGGCGAGGCGATCGAGGCCTCCCGCGACAAGTACGCGGGCGCGATCACCCGGCAGGTGCGCGAGCGGGTGAACGAGCTGCTGGAGGCGGCCCAGCGCGCCTACCCGGTGCGCCCCAAGGACGCGGACGACACCTGGTGGATGCCGGCCCATCTCGGCGGCACCGCGCCGACCCCGGAGCAGGTCCGCGAGGCCGAGGCGCGCTGATCCGCCACGCTCCGCCGGGGCGGATCAGGACACCGGGGACCCGACCGCGATCCGGGCTCCCGGACTGAACTTCTCCAGCAGCTCGGCGAGTTCGGCCGCCGCCGCCTCGACGTCGGCGACCGGCATCGGGGCCAAGCTCTCCAGCAGGAAGATCCCGGAGACGGTGTCCTCGGTGAGCCGGGTGCGCGGCCCCTGGCGCCAGTTCCAGCGGCGGCAGGTCACGCCCGCGTCGTCGCGCCACACCACCTCCCCCGCGTCGGGGTGTTCGACGACCTCCTCGCCGCCGGCCACGGTCACGAAGTCCTCGTCCCCGGTGGCCCGCACCAGGTGCATGCCTCCCTCGATGCGGTCGACGTCCTCGCCGCCGACGGGGATCAGGTGGGCGACGCTGATCGCGTTGTAGAGGTCCACCAACAGGTTGATCCGCGGCAGCCCGCCCTCCGACAGGGCCCTCTTGGCCAGCGCCTCCGCCGAGTTGCGGGTCCGTGAGGGCTTCGACCCGAACGCCGTGTAGGCCTCGCGCCAGGCGGCCATGTGCGGGTCCTCGTGCGGGGCGCGCCCGTCCAGGCGTACGGCGAGCCGGCGGGCCGCGTCGTCGAGGAGGGCCGAACTGGCGTCGGTGCTGGGCCCGTTGACGAGGCCGTGCGCCTGGATCGCGAGGTGGGTGAAGCCGGGTGCGAGAGCGCGCACCTCGTCGGACACGGTCAGGGTGAGAGTCATCGCTTGCCTCAGAGTGCGGTGGGGAGGGTCTTCCAGAGGTACGCCCGGTCGGGGGCGGCCTGGAGTACGCCGAGGACGACCGGGTGGGGTTCAGCGTACAGGACCGGGTAGTCCAGCTCATTGGACTCCGAGTCGGGTGTGAAGGCCAGCCGCTCGCCGTCGAGGGAGAACTGGGCGTTCACCCCGGGCTTGTTGCCGCGGGGGTCCTGCCGATGCCAGGCACCGTTGAAGCGCACGGCGACCAGGCCGTGCACCTCCCCGAGCTTCTGGTAGCACAGGGCCGTCGGGATGTCCTCGGCCCGCAGCAGCGCGGCCAGCGCGTGCGCCTTCGCGTAGCAGATGCCGGTGCCCTGCTCCAGGACGTCGGAGGCACGCCAGGTGACGCGGAGGTCACCGCTGTCGGCGGAGTGCGGGATGGTGTCGCGCACGAACTCGAAGGCCAGCCGCGCATAGGCATACGAGTCCTCCGCCTGCCTGGCGAGACGCGCGGCCGTGTCGCGCACGATCGAGTGGCCATGGTCGATGACCTCGTCGGCGGCCAGATACGCGGACAGGTCAGGGGTGTCCTGGATCAGCTGCATGCCTGGAGAGCATAGGAAAGCGATCACCCGCGAGTCAATGACTTTTCAGGTGACCGCATACCTATGCACTCTCGCGCGTCCCGTCGGCTAGCGCGCCATCTCCTCCTTCAGCGCCGCCACGAACGCGTCCACGTCGTCCTCCGTGGTGTCGAACGCGCACATCCAGCGCACGACACCCGCGGTCTCGTCCCAGAAGTAGAACCGGAACCGCTCCTGCAGCCGCACGCTCGCCTCGTGAGGGAGTCGCGCGAAGACCCCGTTGGCCTGCACCGGGTAGAGGATCTCCACGCCGTGCACGGCCCGTACGCCCTCGGCGAGCCGCTGGGCCATCTCGTTGGCGTGGCGGGCGTTGCGCAGCCACAGGTCCTTGGCGAGCAGGGCCTCCAACTGCACCGACACGAAGCGCATCTTGGAGGCGAGTTGCATGGACAGCTTGCGCAGGTGCTTCATGTGACTGACGGCGTCCTGGTCGATGACGACGACCGCCTCGCCGAACAGAGCGCCGTTCTTCGTGCCGCCCAGGGAGAGGATGTCGACGCCCACCGCGTTGGTGAACGTCCGCATCGGGACGTCCAGCGAGGCCGCCGCGTTGGCGATGCGGGAGCCGTCCAGGTGGACCTTCATACCGCGCGCGTGGGCATGGTCGCAGATCGCGCGGATCTCGTCGGGCGTATAGAGGGTGCCCAGCTCCGTGCTCTGGGTGATCGAGACGACCTGCGGCATCGCACGGTGCTCGTCCTCCCAGCCGTACGCCTGCCGGTCGATCAGCTCGGGCGTGAGCTTGCCGTCGGGCGTCGGCACGGTGAGCAGCTTGAGGCCGCCCATGCGCTCGGGGGCGCCGCCCTCATCGACGTGGATGTGCGCGCTCTCGGCGCAGATCACCGCGCCCCAGCGGTCGGTGACCGCCTGGAGCGCGACGACGTTGGCGCCGGTGCCGTTGAAGACCGGGAACGCCTGGGCCGTCGAGCCGAAGTGGCTGCGGACGATCCGCTGGAGGTTCTCGGTGTAGTCGTCCTCGCCGTACGCGACCTGGTGCCCGCCGTTGGCCAGGGCCAGGGCGGCGAGCACCTCCGGGTGGGCCCCGGCGTAGTTGTCGCTGGCGAAGCCGCGGACGTCCGGGTCGTGGTGGCGCCGGGCGTCGGTCCTCGGTGGGTTCACGGCTTCTCGTATCACGGCTTCTCGGTCAGCCACAGACGCATTCCGTTCACTTCTGCGGCGGGCTTCTCCCAGACCCCGACGATCTCCTCGGCCAGGTCCTTGACGTCGGTGAAGCCCGCGAACCTCGCGTTGGGGCGCTCGGCGCGCATCGCCTCGTGCACCAACGCCTTCACCACCAGGATCGCAGCGGCGGACCTCGGCCCGTCGCCGCCCCCGGCCTTGCGGAAGGCGTCGGCCAGCGCGAGCGTCCAGGCCTCGGCTGCGGCCTTGGCGGCGGCGTAGGCGGCGTTGCCCGCGGTGGGCTTCGAGGCGCCGGCCGCGCTGATGAGCAGGTACCGCCCGCGCTCGCTGCGCTGGAGACCCTCGAAGAAGGCCAGCGAGGTGTGCTGCACGGTGCGGATGAGCAGGAGCTCCAGGAAGTCCCAGTCGTCCAGACTCGTCTTGACGAACGTCTCGCTGCCGCGCCAGCCGCCGACGAGGTGGACCAGGCCGTCGATCCGCCCGAACTCCTTCTCGGTACGGACGGCCCAGTCCCGGGTCGAGCCCAGGTCGAGCAGGTCGACGGTCTCGCCGGTGACGGTGGCGCCGCCGGCGCTGTAGCGCGCCGCGTCCACGGCCTCCGCCAGCCGCTCCGGGTCGTTGTCCGCGCCGACGACGGTCGCTCCCGCCTCGGCGAGCCTGAGCAGCGTCGCCCGCCCCGCGGGTCCGCCCGCGCCGGCCACGGCGATCACCGCACCGCTGAGAGCCCCATTCCCCATGATCTTCGCCTCCTGAGCAGTGTGCGCTGGTTCGCCGTGCACGCGATCGTTCACGCGGCGACCCGTTCGGCGCTCTCCGCCGTGATGCCCTTGGTGGAGGCGATCACGTTCTTCAGCTTCTTGGAGAGGGCCTCATAGAACATGCTCAGGGGAAACTCGTCCGGAAGCACGTCATCCACGAGTTTTCTCGGCGGCTGGCTCAGGTCGAGGGCGTCGGGGCCCTTGGCCCAGCGGGAACCGGGGTGCGGGGCGAGGTAGGTGGAGACCAGCTCGTAGCCGGCGAACCAGTGGACGAGCTTGGGGCGGTCGATGCCCTCGCGGTAGAGCTGCTCGATGTCGGCGCACAGCTGGTTGGTGACCTGGGGCGCGCGCTGCCAGTCGATGAACAGCTTGTTGTCGGTCCAGCGGACGACGTCGTGCTTGTGGAGGTAGGCGAACAGGAGCTGGCCGCCGAGGCCGTCGTAGTTGCGCACGCGCTCGCCGGTGACCGGGAAGCGGAACATGCGGTCGAACAGCACGGCGTACTGCACGTCACGGGCCTGCGGGACGCCGTCGGCCGCCAGCTTCACGGCCTCCCTGAAGGCGGTGAGGTCGCAGCGCAGCTCCTCGAGGCCGTACATCCAGAACGGCTGCCGCTGCTTGATCATGAACGGGTCGAAGGGCAGGTCGCCGTGGCTGTGGGTGCGGTCGTGGACCATGTCCCACAGGACGAAGGCCTCCTCGCAGCGCTTCTGGTCGTGGACCATGTCGGCGACGTCCTCGGGCAGCTCCAGGCCCAGGATGTCCACCGCGGCGGCGGTCACCCGGCGGAAGCGGGCGGCCTCGCGGTCGCAGAAGATCCCGCCCCAGCTGAACCGCTCGGGGGCCTCGCGCACGGCGATGGTCTCCGGGAACAGGACCGCCGAGTTGGTGTCGTAGCCGGCCGTGAAGTCCTCGAACGTGATGCCGCAGAACAGCGGGTTGTCGTAGCGGGTGCGCTCCAGCTCGGCCAGCCAGTCCGGCCAGACCATGCGCAGGACGACCGCTTCGAGGTTGCGGTCCGGGTTGCCGTTCTGCGTGTACATCGGGAAGACGACCAGGTGCTGGAGGCCGTCCGCGCGGCTCGCGGCGGGCTGGAAGGCCAGCAGCGAATCGAGGAAGTCGGGGACTCGGAAGCCGCCGTCCGCCCAGCGGCGCAGATCCTTCACCAGGGCCTGGTGGTAGGCGCTGTCGTGCGGGAGCAGCGGCGAGAGCTCCTCGACGGCGCTGACGACCCGCTGTACGGCGCGTTCGGCGTCCGTCGGGTCAGGGGCGCCCTCGGCGTCGAAGTCGATCGACCCGTCCTTGGACTGCCATGGCCGGATCTGCTCCACGGCATCCTTGAGCACGGGCCACGCCGGATGCTCCACCACCCTGGCCGCGGGAGGAACCTGGTCCCCCGAACCCACCTGCACAAGAATTTCCGTCATGTCCCATCCTCCACGGGAGAACCTCGCGTCAGCACACCGTATGCACAGGGGGTTTCTCCCAGCAAGTCCACCCTCGGGAAATTATCCCGCACCACCCCGATGGTCACAGGATATTTTCCTGCCTGACACGCGCACGGCAACCGCTTCCGCTTCGTACACCCGCTCCCGTCGCCGGACCGGGTCCATCGCGGGGCGAGGCCGTTAGGCTGCGATCTGCCCGCGCGCCCGTCCGCCCCGGCCCGCGCGAGCTGCCGAGCCGCCCCCGACGGAAGCGAGTCGAACCTTGAACTTCCTCACCATCGGTCACCGCGGAGTCATGGGTGTCGAACCCGAGAACACCCTCCGTTCCTTCGTCGCCGCCGAGCAGGCGGGCCTCGACGTCATCGAACTCGATCTGCACCTGAGCAAGGACGGCGCCCTCGTCGTGATGCACGACACCGAGGTGGACCGTACGACCGACGGCACCGGCCCGATCGCCGAGCAGACCCTCGACGAGCTGCGCGCCCTGGACGCGGGCTGTGGCGAGCGGGTCCCGGTGTTCGAGGAGGTGCTGGACGGCGTGCGCGCGCCCTTGCAGGCCGAGATCAAGGACGTGGCGGCGGCGCGCGCGCTGGCGGAGGTCATGCACCGCCGGGACCTGGTCGCCCGGGTGGAGGTGTCCTCGTTCCACGACGAGGCGATCGCCGAGATCGCCCGGCTGGTGCCCGGCGTACGGACCGCGCTCATCGGCAGCCGGTTCGGCCCCGACATCGTGGACCGCGCGGTCGCTGCCGGTGCCGCGACCGTCTGCCTGAACATCCGCCGGCTCACGCTGGAGGTGGTGGAAAACGCGCGCAAGGCCGACCTGAAGATCATCGGCTGGGTGGTGAACACGCAGGACCACCTGCGGCTCGTACGGGCCCTGGAACTGGACGGCGCGACCACCGACTACCCGGAGATCAAACGCACCGGCCGCTTCACGGCGTAGGCGCTCCGCTGGGTAGTGCCGCGTTGTGTCGTCGGTCGCCCGCGGCGCCGTCGTGGCTGGTCGCGCCCACGCGGCGGAGCCGCATGTTCAACGCGGCCCCGCGCCCCTTCAGGGGCGCTGCCCAGCCGCAAATGATCACGCGAGTTCCTTGACCAGCAGCTCGAACTGCAGGTCGTCGCGCTGCGGAATTCCGAAGCGCTCGTCGCCGTACGGGAAGGGGGTCATCTTTCCCGTGCGGCGGTAGCCGCGGCGCTCGTACCAGGCGATGAGGTCGTCGCGCACGGAGATCACGGTCATCTGCATCTCCTTGACGCCCCAGGTCTCGCGGGCGATCCGCTCCGCCTCCGCGATGATCACCTTGCCGAGGCCCGCGCCCTGGAGCGCCGGGCTGACCGCGAACATCCCGAAGTAGGCGTGCGCGCCCCGGTGTTCGAGCTGGCAGCAGGCGACGACCCGTCCG
This sequence comes from Streptomyces sp. NBC_01352, assembly GCF_036237295.1. Lineage (NCBI taxonomy): Bacteria > Bacillati > Actinomycetota > Actinomycetes > Kitasatosporales > Streptomycetaceae > Streptomyces > Streptomyces sp. NBC_01352. The sequence goes on along the minus strand of NZ_CP108354.1, from coordinate 9,538,120 downwards.
TCGCGTTCGACCGTGAGCAGCCGGCTGTCGGGCGACTTGATGACCTCCAGTACGCCCTCCGGATCCGTCCGCTGCCCTTCGAGGATGTCCGCCTCGGTGGTCCACCCGCTGCGGCTGTCGTCCCCGCGGTACGCCGACTCGACCAGCGCGACCAGCGCGTCCACGTCGGCGTCGGTGGCATCGCGGAAGGTCAGGGCGGTTTCCATGGTCGACTCTCCGGTTCTCGGGCGGTTCGGGCCCCGACGAGAGTAGCCCGCCGCCACTAGGCTCCGGATGCATGGTGCACGTACTGAGCGGCAGGATCCTGCTGCGCCCCACCGATCCGGAACGGTCCCGTGCCTTCTACGGCGAGCAGCTGGGGCTCGCTGTCCATCGAGAGTTCGGTACGGGGCCGCAGCGCGGGACCGTCTACTTCCTCGGGGGCGGCTTCCTGGAGGTGTCCGGACAGTCCGACGCGGCTCCGTCGCCGGCCGTGCGGTTGTGGATGCAGGTCGAGGACGTGTCCGCCGCGTACGACGAGCTGCGGGCCAAGGGGGTCGAGATCGTGCGGCCGCCGGTGAGGGAGCCGTGGGGGCTGATCGAGATGTGGATCAGGGACCCGGACGGCACGCGGATCGTGCTGGTGGAGGTTCCGGCGGACCATCCGATGCGGTACCGGCCCGGGAGCTGAGCCACCGCACAGGTCGCTCCCGGTCCGCGAGACCGCTCCGCGCCGCCGGATGGCCGGGCCGACGGACCGGCGCTAGCGTGCGAAAGGAGACGCCCGCGTCGGCAGGAAGGCCGTGACGTCATGAAACTCGACAAGCCGGTGGCCGGCGGGCCGTGCTGGGCCGAGGTGGGAGCGCCGGACCTGACGGCGGCCAAGGAGTTCTACTCCGCCCTCTTCGGCTGGCGGACGGAGACGGACAGCCGGGAGGAGATGGGCGGCTACACAATCGCCTACCTCGGGCAGCTCCCGGTCGCCGCGCTCGTCCCGCTGGGCGAGGAGCCGCAGCCCGTCGTCTGGTACGTGACGTTCGCCGTGTCGGACGTGGACGCCACGGTGGAGAAGGTGAGGTCGGCGGGCGGCTCGGTGGTCTTCGAACCCGGGAACGTCCCCGGCATGGGCCGCTTCGCCTCCGTCACCGATCCGCAGGGCGCCGCCTTCCATCTGTGGCAGGCGGCGGGCTTCGAGGGCGCGGGTCTGCTCAACGCCCCCGGCTCACTGGGCTGGGTGGAGCTGATGACCAGGGCTCCCGAGCGGGCCGTCGACTTCTACACGACGGTGTTCGGCTGGAGCGTCAACGCCTCGGAGCGCTACACGCAGTGGGGCCTCGACGGCTCGGACTTCGGCGGCATGGTCACGATGGACGACAAGTTCCCGCACGAGGTTCCGCCGCACTGGCTGCCGTACTTCGCGGTGGCGGACGTGGACGCGGCCTCGGCCACGGCGACCGAGGCGGGCGGCACCATCCTGATGGAGCCGACGTCGGTGCCGGACGGTCCGCGGATCGCGGTGCTGCGGGATCAGGCCGGGGCGATGTTCGGCGTGTACATCGCGGGCTACGAACGCTGAGGACCTGCGCTTGCGTTGAAGTGCGCTCCAGCTCCTAGCGTCGTACGCACGATCTGCCTGAAGGGAAAGTGCGTGCGTTACACACTGTTCGGCAAGACCGGTCTGCGCGTGAGCGAGCTGAGTCTCGGGGCGATGACCGTCGGGGACGACCTGGGCTGGGGTGCCGACAAGGAGACCAGCGCCCGGATCCTCGACGCCTACGCGGACGCCGGCGGCAACTTCGTCGACACGGCGAACATCTACACGGGCGGCAGTTCGGAGCGGATCCTCGGGGAACTGCTCGAAGGGCGGCGCGACGAGTTCGTCCTGGCCAGCAAGTACACCTGCGGGATCCGCGAAGGGGACGTCAACGCCGCGGGCAACCACCGCAAGAACCTGGTGCAGTCGGTGGAGGCGAGCCTTGAGCGGCTGCGGACCGAACGGCTGGACGTCCTGTGGGTGCACGCCCGCGACAACTTCACGCCGGTCGAGGAGGTCATGCGGGCACTCGACGACCTCGTACGGACCGGCAAGGTGCTGTACGTCGGCGTCTCGGACTGGCCCGCCTGGGAGATCGCGCAGGCCAACACCCTGGCCGAGCTGCGGGGTTGGACCGCATTCGCGGGCTCGCAGCTGCGGTACAACCTGCTGGAGCGGACGCCGGAGCGTGAACTGCTGCCGCAGGCGCGGGCGTTCGACCTCGCCGTGCTCGCCTGGGCGCCGCTGGCGGCCGGGAAGCTCACCGGCAAGTACCGCAGGGGCGAGTCGGGGCGGCTGGACCTCTGGGACGACAGGCCGACCTCTCAGGAGGAGGACGTCATCTCCGCCGTCCTGGACATCGCGGAGCAGGGCGGCTGGAGTCCCGCGCAGGTGGCCCTGGCCTGGCTGCTCGGCCGCCCCGGCAACGTGGTGCCGATCGTCGCCGCCACCAAGGAGAGCCAGCTCGCCGACAACCTCGGCTGTGTGGACGTCCGGCTCGACGCCGACGTCGTGGCCCGGCTCGACGAGGTGAGCACCGTGTCGCTCGGGTTCCCGCACGACTTCGTACGGGAACCCGCCATCACCCGCAACATCTACGGCGACCGCTGGCCCGAGATCGCCGATCGGCGCTCGACCTACCGCCGCACGGCCACCGAGATCCTCTAGAACGGCGCGGCCTCTAGAACAGGGGGGTCACGGTGACCTGGTCGACGACGGGTGCGTAGGCGGAACGCTGACCGTACTGGTTGCGCGACTCGCCCCCGAAGTCGGGGAGTTCGTCGGCGGTGAAGGTGACCGTGTTGGTGCCCTGTTCCAGGGTGACGGGGACCGAGAGGTTCCAGAAGTTGTTGAAGTGGAAGGTGGTGGGGAACAGGACGCGGCGCGGGGCGGCTCCGTTGACGGAGATGTCGGCGTGGCGGCAGACCGGGTCGGGGTTGTAGTGCGTGGCGGGCGCCTGCTCGCCGTTGGCGTAGCGGACGGTCAGCGCGTGGCGTCCGGTGCGGTCCGCCGTCACGGTCAGCGTGAGCGCGTTGTCGGGGCCGCCGCCGATGCCGTCCACCGCCTTGCCGCCGGTGGCGTACGCGTATCCGGTCACCTTCGCGGTGCCGGTCAGGGCGCCCTCCTCGGCCGGGTGGGTTGTGCTGAGCAGCAGGTCACGGGACGGGCCGACCCGCAGCCGGTCCACGACGAGGAGTTCCGAACCCCCGGTGACCGTGAGCTTGTTGACGCCTCCGGCCAGGAAGAGCGGTACGGCGCCCCGCTCGACGCGGCCGACGTCCTCGCCGTTGACCGTGAGCAGCCCCTCCCCCGGGCCGAGGACGTCGACGGTCACGCTCGCCTCGCCGTCGTCGGCCGCGTGCACCCAGAAGGTGACCGTGCCCCCGCGTGGGAGTACGGCGGCGCCGGGCCCCGAGGCCCCGCGGTGGGCGTGGCTGACGACCGCTCCGCCGCCGAGGGACGCGTACTCGGCCTCGTACAGGGCGGTGCCGTCGTCGTCGCGCAGGGCGAGGTCCAGCTTGTCGACGACCGCGTCGCCCTTCGTGACGCCGAGGTCCGGGTCCTGCGCGGCGAGCGTGATGCGGTGCCTGCCCGCGGTCAGCTCCACGCGGGTGTCGGTGTGGCCCCACACCGCCCACTTGTAGCCGAGCGGCAGCCGCAGCTCGCGCGGCGCCTCGCCGTCCACGCGCAGGAAGACGTTGGTGGGGCCGAACTCCCTTACCAGCTCGGCCTGGTTGTGGGAGTTGGCGAACACGCCGACCTCGTACGTCCCGTCGTACGGGACCTCGACGTCGAAGGCGAGCACGCCGTCGGAACCGGTGCGCAGGCCGCCCACGTGGTAGCCGCCCGAGGTGGCGAACCTGTCGACGTCCAAGGGGGATCCCTCGGGTCCGTTCTTCGAGTGGCCGGTGCCCGTGTAGGTGGCGTCCTCGGCCTCGTAGGTCCGCCGCCACCGGATCGCGGGCGGCAGCGACGCGGCTCCGTTGCCGCCGGGCGACAGGACGGCCTGGTAGGCGGACATCGCGTCGAGGTCGCTCACCGGCAGGGTCACCCGGCCGTCCACGACCGGCAGTTCCTCGTCCCGCAGCCGCAACGGCTGGGCGCTCGCGCCGACTTGCCCCGTCCAGGGAATCTCGTGGAGCCGTAGGTGCACGGTCGTGCCGAAGACATCGGGGTCGACGCCCTCGAAGACGACGTCCGCGGTGCCGCCCGCGCCGCCGAACAGCACGCGGGCCTGCCGCTTGGCCGGGTCCAGCGTGGCGACGCCCTGGAGGGTGTACTGCACGTTGGGATGCGGGGCCACGACCCGGACGGTGTTGCCGGTCAGCTGGCCGTAGGCGTTGAACAGCCACCACTGGCCGTTGGCCTTGTTCGCCTCCACCGCCGAGTCGTTGAGGTTGCCGGCGATGTTCCAGTACGCCAGGTCGGCGTCGACCTTGGACTCCTCGATGGCGGAGATCCACTGCACCATCTGGCCGGGCACGGAGACGTGGTAGTTGTGCGCGTACTCGTTGAGGTTGACGGGCAGCGGGCCGATGCCCAGCTCACGCTCCATGTCCCGGTACTTGGCGACGTTCGTGCGGACCTCGGCCGGTGACGACAGCTCGTGCCAGGTGATCACGTCGGGCAGCACGTCGTGCTCCTTGGCGAACTCCAGGAAGCCTCGGACCTCGGGATACAGGATGCAGGTGTTGGGGCCGGCGACGCGGGCGTCGGGGTCGAGGCCCTTGATGAGGTGGTACGTCTTCTTCCAGGCCGCGAAGTAGTGCCGAGGGTCAGTGCGCCAGGAGACTCCATTGTGGCTCCACTCCCCCTCGCCGAACATGTTGCCCTCGGGTTCGTTGAACGGGACGTACACGACGTGGGACCTGTCCGGGCCGAGGGTCAGGACGTGCTCCACCTGGCGGCGGACGATCTCCAGGAAACCGGCCAGCCGTTCCTCGCCGTCGGCGCCGGGCCACTCGTACGGGAAGCCGCGGTAGAAGTCGGGCAGGTAGACGTACACGTCCCGGCCGCCGGCCGCGACGAAGGGCGGCAGGATCTCCAGCGCGTCGCCGCCGGGGTGCTGGATGCCGTCCTGGGCCTTGGTGGTGACCGTACGGACGTACATGCCCTCGACGAGGGTGCGGCTCGGCACTCCGTCGCCGTACAGGCCGTAGAGGGTTCCGCTCGCGCCGCCGTGGAAGGGGCCGGTCTCGGTGCCGAGGTCAACGGTGAGGGTGTCGGGGGCGGGCGTCTCGGCTGTCACGGCATCCATCCTTCGTCCGGTATGTCGTACGCCGATCGATGATCCGAACCGGCCTGGTCGAACGTAGGAACCATGCGCTGCCGACGTCAATGGCGCGCCGGTCTCCGAAACTTCCGAAACCCGGGCGCGGGAGACGGGTTCAAGGGCGCAGTACCCCCTGGAGCCCCTCGAGCCGGCTCAGCAACCCGGAGAGCAGTTCCGCCAGTTCGTCCTGCTCGGTGGAGTCCAGGACCGACAGCACGGCGGTCTCATAGGCCAGTTGCTCGGGCAGGATGCCGTCGACCAGGTCGCGCCCGGCGTCCGTGAGACGGAGGTGGGCGACGCGGCGGTCGCGGGCGTCGCCGCGGCGCTCGACCAGGCCGCGTTCGGTGAGGGCCTTGAGGCGCTTGGTGACGGCGGCGCCGGAGGAGAAGGTCTCGCGGGCCAGTTCGCCGGGGGTGAGCTCGTGGCCGGTGCGGCGCAGCGCGCCGAGCAGGTCGAACTCGGGGCGGCTGAGCCCGGCCCGGCGCAGCGGGGCGTCCTCGGCCTGCTGGAGGAGGGCGGCGGAGCGGTTGATGCGGCCGATGATCTCCATGGGGCCGGTGTCGAGGTCGGGGTGGACGGACTGCCACTGCCGGACGACCGCGGCGACGGTGTCGCTCCTCGTCGCTCCGGGGGCGCCCGCTCCGCTGCTCGCCGTCATGGCCGTACGTCCTCCGTCGTCTCGTCCGTGCGCCGGTCCAGGTGCGGTCCCCGACGCCGTACCGTCGCCGCGAGCGTACGGTGTCCGGACTGCTCGGCGAGCACGACCCTCTCGTGCGGCAGGGCCCGCTGCCACCATTCGCCTGACGCGGCCTCAGCGGTGGCGCGCAGGTCGACGAGCGCGGCGGCGAGGGCGCGGCGGGCGGATTCCAGGGCCGCGGGCGCGGGGTGCGGCTCGGCCAGGAGGCGTGCGGCGCGCTCGCGGGAGCGCTCGACGGCGGTCAGCGCACGCTCCACGCCGGTGCCCGCGCGCCGGTTGGTGACGGCGACGGCCGCGAGGAAGCCGACCAGGGCGCCGACGACGGTGTCCACGATCCGCTCGGTGATCAGCCGGCCGGGCTCCTGGTAGCCGGCGAACTCGGTGATGAGCAGGGCCATCGGGGTCACGCAGACGCTGCCGAGCCAGTAGTTGCGGCTGATCAGCGCCTCCGCGCCGAAGTTGAAGGCGAGGCAGCACAGCACCAGGGCCGCCGGGCCGAGGTGGGCCAGCGGGGCCACGGCGGCGAAGAGGAGGACGCCGACGAGGTTGCCGACGACGCGCTGGACGCCCCGGCTCCAGGTGAGGGTGAGGTTGGCCTGGTAGAGCGAGGCGGCGGTGACCAGGGCCCAGTAGGGGCGGCCGACCCCGACGGCGAGGGAGGCGTAGCCCGCGAGGGCGCAGCCGAGGGCGGTGCGGACGGCGAGCGGGGTCAGCGGTCCGAGCCGGCTCCACCACGGGCGGGCCGGGGCGGCGAATTCGGCGTCCACACCGAGGAGTTCGTCGGTCTCGGCGGGCAACGGGCCGGCCTGCGGGACCGGGCCGGTGCCGCGCAGTGCGCGGGCCCAGGTGCGCAGCCGCTCCGGGTCCGTGTCGACGGGCGCCGCGAGGGCGATCTCGGCGCGTACGACGAGCCGCTCCAGGGCGCGCCGGGTCCCGGTGGGGGCGCCGGCGGAGAGCAGTGACTGCCAGGCGGCCTGCACGGCGGCGGCCGCGGCGGCGCGGGCCCGGGCGTGGCCGTCACCGGTGCCGCGCGTGGTGGCGTACGCGGCCGCCGCGTGCAGGGCGTGTGCGGTGGCGCGGCGCTCCGGGCCGTGCGGGCGCAGCAGGCCGGGCGCCATGCCGATGAGCCAGGCCCAGACGCCCGCCGCGACGGCCAGCGCCAGGTGGGCCGGGATCTGCCCGAGGGACTGGGGTGCGAACAGGGCGGCGGTGCTGATGAAGGTGAGGACCACATTGCCCGGCGGCCCGATCCGGGTGGCGTCGCACAGCACCTTCTGTACGGCCGCCAGGACGGCGCCGACGGCCACGAGAACGACGGCACTGGAGGTGAGGGAGGCGGCGAGGAGGGCGACGGCGAGGCCGCCGATCATGCCGAGGACGACCCAGGCCAGGGCGCGGGCCCGGGCGGCGTAGGGGCGGTTGTGGGCGTAGAGCGCGCACAGCGCCCCGGCCATCGTGTACATCGCCAGGTCGAGCCGGTCGAGGGCCAGCAGGATCAGGTTGGGCGGGGCGACGGCGACGACCACGCTCACAGCGGGCTTGAACCAGATGTCGGAGGGCCGGCCGAGACGCAGCACGCCGGCGAGGGGGAGGCGGCGGGCGGGCGAAGCGACGGGAGTGGGGGCGGCACGGCTCATGGCGACAAGCTTAGCAGGTGTTTTACCTGTAAAAGATAGCCGCTCACCTGCTGTGCTCCGCCGAATGCTCCCCGCTTGCCCCCTTGCGCTCGCTTGCGCGCCCGCATCGCCCGGGCATTCCTTGACCGACCGTCGAGCACCGACCGTCGAGCGGGGAGGTGGGCGTGCACGGACCGGCTTCGCCCGGCTGGCTGCTGGTGGCGCTGTGTGCGGCGACCGGGGCGTACTGCCTGCTGCGGATGCGCAGCACCGTCGAGGAACAGCGCCGGGCCGCGGGCGGCGAGGCGCTGATGGGCTTCGGCATGGCCGCGATGGCCGTGCCCGCCACGGCGTTCACACCCCCGCCCTGGGCCTGGCCCGCCTACGCGGTCGTGTTCGGCGCTGCCGCGCTGCACGCCCTGTGGGCGGCCCGGGCCGGCGCCCACCATCTGCACCACCTCGTGGGTGCCTCGGCCATGGTCTACATGGCGGTGGTCATGGCCGCCTCCCCCGGACACCACCCCGCATCCGGCGGCACCGGGATCCCGCTGCTGACGGGGGCGCTCCTCCTCTACTTCACCGGGTACGTGCTGCTGTCCGGCCTCCGCCTGGTCCCCGTCGCCGTCGCCGTCGGCGGTGCGGCCGGGGGGTGGCGCGACCGGCCGGAGCTCGCCCGGGCGTGCCGGCTGTCGATGGGGATCGGGATGGTGGCGATGCTGCTGACGCTCTGAGGCGGGTCGCGCCGCGGCGCCGGTCGCTCGGACCGCCGTAGGCAACCGTTGCCTGCGTCACTTCGTGTGGCAGGCCGTGCCGGTGAGCGGCACCGCGCTCACAGGCCGCGCTCATGAGGCTCCCCGCGGCACTTGACGCTCAGCGCGGCGACCGCCTGGCAGGCGGAGCGGGGTCAGGTGTTCGCCCCCGCGCCGAACGTCGTCGTGGAGGCGTACACGCTCGGTACGGCCGAGCCGTGGGCCGCCGCGACCGCGGTGGCGCTCGCCTGCGGCGGGGTGTGGAGCGCGGCGATGCTGGTCCGGGAAGTCGTACGGGCGCGTGCCCGCCGTCGGCTGCGCCGGGCCGAACTCCTGCTCCGCGCCCCGTTGTTGCCCGGCGAGAGGGCCGCCGGCAGTCGGCTCGTCGTCCTTGAGGGTGAGCGGCCCGACGCCTGGTGGCTGGGGAGCGCGGCGCCCCGGCTCGTCATCACCACGGCCGCGCCGCGCCGCCTGAAGGGCCGGCAGCCGGACGCCCTCGTCGCGCACGAGGAGGGTCATGCGCAGGCCCGCCACGACTGGCTGCTGCGCTGCTCGGCCACGCTGGCGGGCGGGTTCCCGCAGGGTGCCGGTCTTCGCCGCGTTCCGGGACGAGACGCACCGGCTGGTCGAACTCGCCGCCGACGACATGGCCTCCCGCCGCTTCGGCCTGCTGACCACCGCGCTCGCCCTGGTCGGGCTCAACGAGGACCGGGCCGTGTTCGGCCCCTGCCCGACCCCGCAGGCGCAGGTGCCGCAGCGCGTCCACCGGCTGCTCGCGCCCCCGGACCGGTTCACGGCGGCCCGTCGGCTGCGGCTGACGGCGGCGGCCGCGCTGGTGTCGGTCGTGCCGGTGCTGCTGGCGTTCGTACCGGGGTCGCGGGCACTGGGATGAGGTGCCTGAGAGGGCGGGCGGGACGTGGGATTGGCTTCGTGCCCCATGGTTCGGCGAGGATCGCAGCATGCACACTCCGCCCGTCGACTCCCCGCCCCGCCCGCCGGCGTACCGCGGCGCCGCCCGCGCCGCGGGCATCCTCGCGCTGTGCTCGGCGCTGCTGATCGCCCTGGTCGCCGCCGAGTGGCATCCCCTGTTCACCCTGGACGGCGACATCGCCGACACCGCTCACCGCTGGGCCGTGGACGACCCGGACGTCACCCAGACGTCCCGCATCCTGACGGACTGGGTCTGGGACCCGTGGACGATGCGCATCCTGTGCGCGGTCGTGGTCGTGTGGCTGGTGTGGCGGCATGCGGCCTGGTGGACGGCCGGATGGCTGGCGGTGTCCGCCGCGCTGGGCACAGCGCTGCAGCAGGGCCTCAAGGCCGTGGTCGGGCGCCCGCGGCCGGTCTGGCCCGACCCCGTCGACTCCGCCCACTACGCCGCCTTCCCCTCCGGCCACGCCCTGACCGCCACGGTCGTGCTGGGCCTCCTCCTGTGGCTGCTGCACCACCACGGCGCCGACCGGATCCTGTGGCGTACGGCCGTCACCGTGGCCGTGATCTCCGTCGTCGGCGTCGGCCTGACCCGCGTGTGGCTGGGCGTCCACTGGCCCTCGGACGTGATCGGCGGCTGGCTGCTGGGCGCGCTGGTGGTGGCCCTGGCGGTATCGGTCCACCAGCGACGACACCCGTGACCCCGCCCCCGCGTAGCTACCGCTACATCGGCCCGCCCGAACCGAGATCGACGGTACGGCCGGACAGCACGGGCCGGATCGTCCGCTCCGCCGACGATCTCGCCGTCTGGCAGGCCGAGCGCGGGACGGCCGAGAGCGCGGAGCCGTTCACCTTCGTCGTCGCCCTGGACGGCCTGCTGCGGCTCGCGCCCCGCAGAAGCGAACACGTGGCGTGCGCGGGCGGCGGCGACGTCCTGGCCGCGGGCGAGATCGGGTTCCACCGCGACGTCGGGCGCCGGACGGTCCGCGAGGTCACCAACCAGTCCACCGGTTACTGCCCGGACCTCGACTCGTGGCAGGCCGTCGCCCACGCCCTGGACCTCGCGGGCATCGGACATCCCGGCCGCTTCACGCACGAGGTCGTGTTCCGGCGGTGCGAGCGGTGCCGGGAGTGCTCCGTGGTACGCGAGGGCGACTTCGTCTGCGTGTTCTGCGGCAGCGATCTTCCCGTGGCGTGGAACATCGCCCCTTAAGATCACCCCATGGCCGCCGTGTTGTTCGACTTCTCCGGAACCCTCTTCCGTATCGAGTCCACCGAGACCTGGCTGCGAGCCGTCCTGACCGAGGCCGAGCTGCCCCTCAGCGAGCCCGAGTTGCTGCGGACCGCGCATGCTCTGGACCGGGTGGGCGCGCTGCCCGGCGGAACCCACCCCGTCGAACAGATCCCTGACGAGCTCGCCCACGTCTGGGAGATCCGCGACAAGAGCGCCGAGCTGCACCGGGCCGCGTACACCGGCGTCGCCCGCCAAGTGCCGCTCCCGGATCCCGCGTTGTACGACGCGCTGTACGACCGGCACATGTCCCCGGTCGCCTGGGCGCCCTACGCCGACGCCGCCATGGTGCTGCGGACGCTGCGCGAGCGCGGGATCGGCGTCGGCGTGGTCAGCAACATCGGGTGGGATCTGCGACCGGTGTTCCGCGAGCACGGCCTCGACTCCTGCGTCGACACGTACGTCCTGTCGTACGAACACGGCATCCAGAAGCCGGACCCCCGGCTGTTCGCGACCGCCTGCGCCGCACTCGGCGTCGAGCCGCCCGACGCCCTCATGGTCGGTGACGACCGGCGGGCGGACGGCGGCGCGGCGGCCCTGGGCTGCCGGGTGCACTTCGTGGACCATCTGCCGGTGGCAGAGCGGCCGGACGGGCTGCGGCCGGTGCTGGATCTGGTGGGCTGAGCCCGTATCAGACGTGCTCGACCGTCCTGGACGATCCCCCGCGTCGCCCAGGACGGCAGCAGCCCCGACCAGGCCCTTTCGGGGGCCGGCCCGGACGCGCTGAGTATAGTTGGCTGATAGCCAGTCAACGCAGGAGTTACAGCATGTCCCCGCGCAGCGCCTCGGTCAATGAAGAGTTGCGCCGGCGTTCCCGGGAACGGCTTCTGCAGGCGGCGGTCGAGCTGGTCAGCGAGCGCGGATACGAGGCGACGACCCTCGGCGACATCGCGGACAGAGCCGGCTCGGCGCGCGGTCTGGTGTCGTACTACTTCCCCGGCAAGCGCAGACTCGTGCAGTCCGCCGTGCACCGGCTCATGCACCGCACGCTGGAGGAGGCGCTGGAGCGCGAGCCGCGTACCGAGGACGGCCGGGAGCGGATGGCCCGGGCCATCGACGCGATCCTGGCTCTGGCACGGGATCAGCCCGTGCTGATGCGCCAGCACATGGCCGGGATCCTGCAGGCCGAGGGTTTCGTGCAGTGCCCGGAGCAGCAGCGCCTTGCCCAGCTGCTGCGGGAGACGGTCGCCCGCCACGGCTGCGAGGACGTCGACGCGGACTACGCCATGCTGCGCGCCCTGCTGATGGGCGCGGTCTTCGCGGCCCTGGTGCCGGGGGTGCCGATGTCCGTGCCGGTGCTGCGGGCCGAGTTGTTCAAGCGGTACCGGCTCGACTGGGAGCTGGGGGTTCCGCCGGACGCCGAGGCGGCGTCCGGCGGGACGTGCGACACGGATCTGTCACGGTTCTTCGCCACCGGGACCGCACCGGAGTGCGGTCCCGAGCCGCGTACGACTCAGTCGAAGTAGTCCGGCTGCGTCTGGACGTTGAGTTCGTCCAGGCGCACCCACTTCGCCGGGTCGGTGCGCCGGTCGCTGAGCTTCAGTACGTCGAAGCCCTTGGCGATGTCGTTCGAGTAGATGTAGCCGTTGTAGTAGTACGCCGACCAGGATCCGGCCGTCGTGAGCCGCTCGGGGTTCACCGGGCCGCGCTCGAAGTAGGCGATCTCCTTCGGGCGGGCGGAGTCGGTGAAGTCCCAGACGGAGATGCCGCCCTGGTACCAGGCCTGGACCATGATGTCCTTGCCCTTGACCGGGATGATCGAGCCGTTGTGGGCCACACAGACCTCGACGGCCGCCTGGTGACGGGGGATCTTGAAGTAGCTGCGGAAGACGAGCTTGCGGTGGTCACCCTTGCCGACGATGTCGTAGATGCCGTCGGCACCCTTGTTCGGGCCGATCTCCGCGTTGCAGGTGGCCGCACCACCGCCGCCCAGCTCGTCGGTGAAGACGACCTTGTTGGCCTTCTGGTTGAAGGTCGCCGAGTGCCAGAACGCGAAGTTCACGTTGTCCTGCACCCGGTCGATGATCTTCGGGTTCTCCGGGTCCTCGATGGAGAAGAGGATGCCGTCGCCCATGCAGGCGCCCGCGGCGAGGTCCTTCGAGGGCAGCACGGTGATGTCGTGGCAGCCGGTGGTCTTGGAGACACCCGGGTTGGTGGGCGCACCGGGGTTGCCGCCGCCGTCCGGACCCTCACCGGGGAAGAGCACCGGGAAGTTGACGATCGCCGCCTTCTCGGGGGCGCTGCGCGGCACCTTGATGACGGAGATGCCGTCGTGCGGCGGCTGGCAGTCCGGGTAGGTGGCGTTCGGCGAGTACGAGGAGACGTAGATGTAGACGTTCCTGCGCTCGGGCACCAGCGTGTTGGTGTGCGAGCCGCAGGCGGTCTCGACGGCGGCGACGTACTTGGGGTTCCTCTTGTCGCTGATGTCGAAGACCTTCATGCCCTCCCACGAGGACTTCTCGGTCACGGGCTGGGTGGTGCTGCTGCAACTGCTGTCGCTGCGCGAGGAGTCGGTCGACAGGAAGAGCAGGTTGCCGGAGACGGAGATGTCGTTCTGCGAGCCGGGACACAGGACCTGGGAGACGGTCTTGGGCGCCTTCGGGTTGCTGATGTCGAAGATGCGGAAGCCGTCGTAGTTGCCGGAGAAGGCGTACTTCCCCTGGAAGGCCAGGTCCGAATTGGTGCCGGGCAGGACGTCCTTGGGGATGTTGACAAGGTGTTCGATGTTGGCCGAGTGGACGATCTCGTCCTGGCCGGGTATCTCACCCTCGGCGATCGACGCGCGGACCTCGGCCTCGTCGCTCCTGGACACCTCCTCGCTCGTGGCCGGAGCGTCCCCCGGGTCGGGGGTCGCGGCCGCCGGACCGGCCGTCAGCAGAGCCGCCAGGAGGCCCGCCGCTGTGGCGGCAACTCCCAGGCGTCTGTATCGCGTTCGGGGTTCCTTCAACAGGATCACTGCTTCCTCCCTAGTGCCGTTCGTGGGGGAACGGATCACGCACCCCCGAAGTATCGTCTTCACCATGCACATATCAACAGGGGGCAACGAACACGTAATAAAGGTTTTTGATCAGTTGCGCGCGGAAGCGTGCTAGGACGGTCTTCGACACTCACGAGGTGTCCCCCACCCCGCCTGCCACAGGAGGTCGTTGTGCCCTTCCGTCGTGCGTACCGCGCACCCCTCGCCGCGGCCTCACTGGCCGCCCTGGCCGTACTCGCCCTCGGGGGCTGCGACTCCGGGTCGGAGGCCAAGTCGGCCTCGGCGACCGGGCCTTCGGTGCTCGTGCCCGGCAAGCCCGGTGAGGCGAACCGGACGATGTCCGCCGAGGACGCGGCGAAGCAGCGCACCGACGACGACACCCCCAACTCGGCCGACGTCTCCTACGCGCGGATGATGATCGAGCACCACACGCAGGCCCTGGAGATGACCGAACTGGTCCCGGACCGCGCCGGGTCGTCGAAGCTCGAGAGACTGGCCGAGAGGATCGGCGCCGCCCAGGGGCCGGAGATCGACAGCATGGAGGCCTGGCTGTCGGAGCACGGCGAGGACGAGAAGGGCGACGGCCACGATCACACCTCGATGCCCGGCATGGCGACCGAGGCCCAGCTGAAGAAACTGCGCGCGGCGAAGGGCGAGGCGTTCGACCAGCTCTTCCTCACCCTGATGATCACGCATCACCAGGGGGCGATCACGATGGCCACTGAGGTGAAGGCACAGGGCAACAACATCCGGGTCGAGGAGATGGCCGACGACGTGGTGGCCCAGCAGACCAGCGAGATCGCGCGGATGCGGGACATGCAGTGACCCAATAGTCGGTCACCACCCGACAGGACCGCTCAGCGCCGCGCGTGACGTGGTGTCAGGTAGCCCGCGTCACGCGCCTGGGCGATCAGCCGCAGCGACTTGCGGCGGCTGTGCCCGGTCGCGCACATCACCGCCAGCACGGGGTCGACGCCCTCCTCCTGGGCCGCCCGGTACTCCTGTGCGACCAGCCACCGTCCCTCGATGCCGCGCGGCCACGCGGGGCGGGCGCGGCGCGGCCCGGCCACCTCGGGTCCGGGCTCGGGCCCGAGTCCCGAGGCCTCGGCGAGCGGGCCCTCGATCCAGTCCGCGAGCACGGCCAGGTCGTCCAGGGACAGCGCCGGCTGGGCCCGGACGTCCTCCAGTGAGACACACCCCTCGGCCACCACGGCGAGCACGTCGACCCGGGCACCGTCGCCGAACTCCAGCCGGACGTCGAACCACGAGGTCGCGCTCTCGCCCTCCCGCACTTCCCACGCGGGCCACACGGACACCGTGCCGTCCGTCGGACAGCGATCGGAAAGATTAAGAAAGGATGCTTCTAGCACACACGCAACGTAACCGCATGATCACACTCCAGAAAAACGGACACGCGTGCCCGTCCTGCGCACAGCACCCTGTCAGCGGAGCGGCGGCGGTGCGATGCTGGAGGTGACAGCGTTCTCCCGTCGACCCCTCGGGTCCCCCGGTGAGGAGTTCCGCCGTGCTGCATGTCGCCGTCGTCGGCTCCGGGCCCAGCGGGTGCTACGCCGCCCAGAGCCTCGTCCAGCAGGACGCCCAGGTGCGTGTCGACGTCCTGGACCGGCTGCCCTGCCCGTACGGCCTGGTGCGGTACGGCGTGGCGCCGGACCACGAGAAGATCAAGTCGCTGCAGAACAATCTGCGCACGGTCCTGGAGCACGAACGGGTGCGCTTCCTCGGAGGGATTCAGATCGGCCCCCAAGGCGTGTCCGCCGCGCGGCTGCGGGAGCTCTACCACGCCGTCGTGTACTGCGTGGGCGCCGCCACCGACCGGCACCTCGGGATCCCGGGCGAGGACCTGCCGGGCAGCTGGTCGGCGACGGAGTTCGTGTCCTGGTACAGCGCGCATCCCGACTCCGCCGCCGACGGCTTCGTGGTCGGCGCCCGGTCGGCGGTGGTCATCGGCGTGGGGAACGTCGCCGTGGACGTCACCCGAATGCTGGCACGAGGCCTCGCGGAACTGAGCCCCACCGACATGCCCCAGACGGCCCTCACCGCGCTGGCCGCGAGCCAGGTGTCCCAGATCCACATGGTCGGGCGGCGCGGCCCCTCGCAGGCCCGTTTCACCACCAAGGAACTGCGCGAGCTGGGCGCCCTGCCCGGCACCGAAGTCGCCGTGGACCCGGCGGAGTTGGCCCTGGACCCGGCCTACGTCGACCCCTCCGGACTGCCCGCGGCGCAGCGCCGCAACGTGGAGGTGCTGCGCGGCTGGGCGCAGACCCCGGCCGGAGATCCCGCGCCGCACCGGATCCGGCTGCGGTTCTTCCTGCGCCCCGTCGAACTCCTCGCGGACGGGGGGCGGGTGGGCGCGGTGCGGTTCGAGCGGACGGCGCCGGACGGGCACGGCGGGGTGGCGGGCACGGGCGAGTTCGAGGAGATCGAGGCCCAGCTGGTGCTGCGTTCGGTGGGCTATCGCGGGGTGCCGCTGGAGGGGCTGCCCTTCGACACGGCGAGCGGCACGGTGCCCAATCTCGCCGGCCGGGTACTGCGCGAGGGCGTGGTCGCGCCGGGCGAGTACGTGGCGGGCTGGATCAAGCGCGGGCCCACGGGCGTGATCGGCACCAACCGTCCGTGCGCCAAGGAGACGGTGACCTCGCTGCTGGCGGACGCCCCTGCACTCGTACACAAAGATCTCCCCGAGGACCCGCTCACGGCGCTGCGCGCCGACGGGATCCGGCCCGTCCAGTGGGCGGGGTGGCAGGCGATCGAGCGGGCCGAGGCGGAGCTCGGGGCCTCGCTCGGGCGGGGCGTGGTGAAACTGCCGGACTGGGAATCGCTGCTGGCCGCGGCACGATCGGCCGCTCCTTGACGGCTTCGCGGGCAACTGGGTGGGCATGACACACATCGGCAACAGCGCCGAAATCAACAAACTGTTCAAGCCTCGTACGGTCTCGTGCTGTTCGCATGTTCCCAGCCATCCGCCGCTCTGGAGTGCCCATGGCAACGACCGCACCCGTGCATCCCGTCGACGAGGTACCACCCGTACGGCAACTGGCCGCCTTCGGTCTGCAGCATGTGCTCGCGATGTACGCGGGCGCGGTGGCCGTGCCGCTGATCGTCGGCGGTGCGATGAAGCTGTCGCCCGCGGACCTGGCGTATCTGATCACCGCGGACCTGCTGGTCTGCGGGATCGCCACGCTCATCCAGTGCATCGGCTTCTGGCGGTTCGGCGTACGACTGCCGATCATGCAGGGCTGTACGTTCGCGGCCGTGTCGCCGATGGTCCTCATCGGTACGACAGGCGGCGGGCTGCCCGCGATCTACGGCTCGGTGATCGTCGCGGGGCTCGCGATCGTGCTGCTGGCGCCCGTCTTCGGCAGGCTGCTGCGGTTCTTCCCGCCGCTCGTCACCGGCACGGTCATCCTGATCATCGGCATCTCGCTGCTGCCGGTCGCGGGCAACTGGGTCGCGGGCGGTGTCGGGTCGGCGGACTTCGGGGAGCCGAAGAACGTCGCCCTCGCCGCTTTCGTCCTCGTCGTGGTGCTCGGCGTGCAGCGGTTCGCGCCGGCGTTCCTGAGCCGGGTCGCGGTGCTGATCGGCATCGTGGTGGGTCTGGCGGTCGCCGTCCCCTTCGGCTTCACGGACTTCGACGGGGTCGGGGACGCCGACTGGGTCGGCATCAGCACGCCGTTCCACTTCGGCGCGCCCACCTTCGAGGCGTCGGCGATCATCTCCATGCTGGTGGTGGCGCTGGTGACGATGACCGAGACGACCGGTGACTTCATCGCGGTCGGCGAGATGACGGACCGGAAGATAGACCCTCGCTCCCTCTCCGACGGCCTGCGCGCCGACGGCCTGTCCACCGTCCTCGGCGGCGTCTTCAACACCTTCCCGTACACGGCGTACGCGCAGAACGTCGGCCTCGTCGGCATGACCAGGGTCCGCAGCCGCTGGGTCGTCGCCGCCGCGGGCGGCATCCTCGTGCTGCTCGGCCTGCTGCCCAAGCTGGGCGCGGTGGTGGCGGCCATCCCGGCACCGGTCCTCGGCGGTGCGGGCCTGGTGATGTTCGGGACGGTCGCGGCGAGCGGCCTCAGGACGCTGGCCCAGGTGGACTTCAAGGGCAACAACAACCTGACCGTGGTGGCCGTCTCGGTCGCCATGGGCGTCCTGCCGGTCGGCGTGCCGACGATCTACGAGAAGTTCCCGGACTGGTTCCAGACGGTGATGAACAGCGGCATCAGCGCGGGCTGCCTGACGGCGATCGCACTGAACCTGCTCTTCAACCACCTGCCGACGAAGGCTGGTTCAGCCGACGCCGGAGTCACCGAGGCGGACGGCCTGCCGGCCGGCGGCGTCGAGGAGGGCGTCCAGAAGCCCCGGGAAGAGGTCGTCTAGGTCGTCCCGGCGCAGGCCGTTCATCTTGGCCGTGCCCCGGTAGACCTGCCGGATCACCCCGGCCTCCCGCAGCACCCGGAAGTGGTGCGTGGTCGTGGACTTGGTGACGGGCAGGACGAAGTGCGAACAGGAGAGCTCGTCGCCGACGGCGGCGAGCTCTCGCACGATCCGCAGCCGCATCGGGTCCGACAACGCGTGCAGCACGGATTCCAGCCGGATCTCCTCGCGCGCCGGATGCGGGAGATCACGGCTGCTGACGGCGGGGGAGGTCACGGCGGCTCCACATGCTCGGGGGTTCCATTGTACGAGAGGTCTCGTAGTTTGACACTTCCCGTACTACGATGCCTATCGTACGACTCGTCCATCGGCCCCGCGACGATCGGAGCAGCTCGCCATGAGCTCCCTCTTCCAGCCCTTCAGCCTGCGTGACGTGACCATCCCGAACCGGGTCTGGATGCCCCCGATGTGCCAGTACTCGGCGGCACCGGACGGGCCCGACGCGGGCGCCCCCAACGACTGGCACTTCGCGCACTACGCGGCGCGCGCGGCCGGCGGAACGGGCCTGATCGTCGTCGAGGCCACCGGCGTCAGCCCCGAGGGGCGGATCTCCCCGTACGACCTCGGCATCTGGAACGACACCCAGGTCGAGGCGTTCCGCAGGATCACCCGCTTCCTGGTGTCCCAGGGCACGGTCCCGGGCATCCAGCTCGCCCACGCGGGCCGCAAGGCCTCGACCGACCGCCCGTGGACGGGCGGCGCGCCGCTCGGGCCGGACGCGTACGGATGGCAGGCGGTGGCGCCGAGCCCTCTCGCGTACGACGAGAACCACCCGGTGCCGACCGAGCTGACAGTCGATCAGATTCAGGAGGTAGTCGGCCAGTTCGCGGACGCCGCCCGCCGCGCCCTCGCCGCCGGCTTCGAGGTCGCCGAGATCCACGGCGCCCACGGCTATCTGATCGGCAACTTCCTCTCCCCGCACTCCAACCACCGCACCGACGCGTACGGCGGCTCGTACGAGAACCGCACCCGCTTCGCCCTCGAAGTCGTCGACGCCGTCCGGGAGGTGTGGCCGGACGACAAGCCCCTCTTCTTCCGCATCTCGGCGACGGACTGGCTGGATGAGGGCGGCTGGACGCCGGACGACACCGTCCGCTTCGCCCGCGACCTCCAAGCCCACGGCATCGACCTCCTCGACGTCTCCACCGGCGGCAACGCCTCCGGCGTCCGCATCCCGACCGACCCCGGCTACCAGGTCCCCTTCGCCGCCCGCGTCAAGGCCAAGACCTCGCTCCCGGTCGCCGCGGTCGGCCTCATCACGGACGTCGAACAGGCCGCGAAGATCCTGGCGAACGACGAGGCCGACGCCGTACTCCTGGGCCGCGAACTCCTCCGCAGCCCGTCGTGGGCACGGCAGGCGGCGCGGGAACTGGGCGCGGACGTGCACGTTCCGGACCAGTACCACCGGTCGGTGTGAGCGCCGCGCACGTGATGTCTCCCCGGGCACGATGTGCCCGGCGCCGAAAGCGACGAGACTGATGGCCTCAGGCAGACGCCCTCGGGGCGCATCCTGCCGTACTGATGGCGACACGGCGGCCGGGGAGCGTCACCCCGACCGCCCGTGCGGCCCGAGACGTCAGCCCGTGCAGGCCTTCCCGTTGAGCGTGAACGCACCGGGAGCCGCGCTGTTCCCGGTGTGGTTCGCCTGATAGCCGATGGTGACGCTCGCGTTCGGGGCGAGCGTGCCGTTGTACGACACGTTCGTCGCCGTCACCGCTCCGGAGGACGGCGCGTACGTGGCACCCCAGCCGTTGGTGATGGTCTGGCCGGCGGGCAGGGTGAAGCCGAGTTGCCAGCCGTTGACCGACGTCGTGCCCGTGTTGGTGAGGGTCACCGAACCGGTGAGGCCGGTGCTCCAGGCGTTGGTCGAGGCCGTCACCTTGCAGGCGCCCGGCTGGGGTTGGGGAGCCGGCCCCGAGCTGTCCAGGCCGAAGAAGGTGAGGGCGCGGGCCGCCATGCCGTTCGCGTAGAGGTTGTGGCCGACGCCCTGGAGGCTGATCGCCTCGACCGGGGCACGGTCACCGGTGGCGCCGTAGCGGGTGCGGATCCAGCCGGAGACGGGTTGGTCGGTGGCGGCCGGGGTCTGGCTGACGCCCAGGACGTTCGTCCACTGCTTGATCTCCTCCCCGAAGTTGGGGTAGCGCAGCACGTCGTCCTCGGTGCCGTGCCAGACCTGCATGCGCGGCCGCGGGCCGGTGTAGCCGGGGTAGGCGGCACGCACGAGGTCGCCCCACTCCTGCGGGGTGTGGGTCACCGTGCCGCCCGAGCACGCGCTGTTCCACTCGGAGCCGTCGGTGGTGGCGAAGCAGCCGAACGGTACGCCGGAGAAGGCGGCGCCCGCCGAGAAGACGTCGGGGTAGTCCCCCAGCAGGACGTTCGTCATCATCGCGCCCGACGAGATGCCGGTGGCGAAGATCCTGCCCGGGTCGGCGGAGTAGGTGCGGGTGACCCAGTCGACCATCGACTTGATGCCGACGGGGTCACTGCCGCCGCCCCGCTTCAGCGCCTGGGGCGAGGAGACGTCGAAGCACTTGCTGGCGCGGGTGACCGAGGGGTAGACCACCACGAAGCCGTAGCGGTCGGCCAGCGAGGCCCACTCGGTGCCGGAGTACATGGCGGGGCCGGAGCCGGTGCAGTAGTGCACGGCGACCACGACCGCGGGGTTCGCGGTGACGCTGTCCGGCACGTACAGGTACATCTGGAGGTTGCTGGGGTTGGTGCCGAAGTCCGTGACTTCGGTGAGCGTCGCGGTGGGGGCCGCGGCGGCCCGCTCGGGGCGGGCCGAGGCGGTCGGCGCGGTGAGGAGGGTGGCCGCGAGCAACGGCACCAGTGCCGCGAGCAGCGTCACGAGCACCGAACGCAGGGGTCTGCTCGGGGTGTTGCGGGGGGTGAGGGGCACGTCCTTGTCCCTTTCCGGTCGCGGCTCTTCGGACGTGGTGCGCGGTCGTCAGCAGGTGGAGTTCGTCTGGGTCAACAGGGCCAGTCGCCAGGGCAGTTGGGAGTAGTCACCGCTCGCTGCCGGGTCCATGCCCTGGTAGAGGTAGCGCAGTCGGCAGGGGTTGATGTTGAGGTTCTGGTCGACGCCGTCGCGGATCAGCTCGCCGTGGCTGAAGTCCTTGGTCCAGGCGGGTTGTCCGGCCTCGAAGGTCACGTTGTTCGCGCGGATGAACGCGTTCGCCTCGGTGTCCGCGAGCGGCGTCCACGTGCCGCCCGGGCTGTCGGCCGTCCAGGCCCGGAAGTAGCGCCGCCAGTCGGACTTGGTGGCCAGCGCCTCGACGAGCATCAGGTACTTGCCGCTGTCGCCGAGGCGGTAGACGTTGCTCGCCTCGAACAGGTCGAAGCGGTTGGGCTCGGACAGCACGATCTCGGTGTCGCGGAAGCCGTTCGGGAACTCGGCGAGCGTGGTCCGGGAGCGGTACTGGTGGCCGTTGTCGTCGGAGAAGAACAGGTAGCAGTCGGTCTTGTCGCAGATCGTCCAGAAGTCCAGCCAGAATCCGATGCCCTTGTTCTCCGTGACGACGGGGGGCTCGCTGTCGAAGAAGTAGCGCGGGGCGCTCCAACTCTCCGGCTTGGAGGGGTCTGTGGTGGTGGAGTAGGACGGCGGGCCCGTCTGGTAGACCATGTACCAGAGCTTCTGCGGGGCGAAGTAGAACACCTGGGGCGCGGCCGCGTACCGGTTGCCGATGTTCGGGTTGGCGTCCAGGAAGGTCTGCGGTGCGGCCGCCGCCCGGGACCAGTCCGTGAAGCTCGTGTACGCCAGGCTCCACCGGCCGGCGGTGTCGGCGGTCGTCGCGTAGACGTGCCAGCGGTTCTTGTAGCGGAAGACCGTCGGGTCCTTCACGGAGACGATCGGGTGGCCGGCGTCCGGCTTGGGAGCGATCAGCGGACCGGTCGAGGACCAGGTGAAGGAGCCGGGCAGCGCGTCCTTCCGAGCCGTCCCGGAGTCGCCGGCGGCCGCCGGGCCGGGCGACAGGGCGGCCATGCCGACGGCCAGTAACGCGAGCACCAGCCCGCTGATGAACGTACGCATCCGTGGAGTCGTCATCGACCCGCCCCTTTCGGAAGGCAAGCATCCGCGGAGCATCGTGGCATGCACATGGCTTACGTGGAAGCGCTCCCACGTTTCGAAAGAATTCGCTCGCGCCACCTACCAGGGACGGCCGAACGCGTTCTGCGCAAAGCGTTGACTAGAAAGCGCTTGCCCCCTACGTTCCGTTCAGCAGTGTGACCCACTCGCACCGCCCGGGCCCTACAGGGCCCACTCTGCCCGTGCACGGCGAACAATATGGCGTACGACATTCACGTACATGACCCACCCAGCACTCGCAGGCACCACCGAAGGGACGCACCCGCATGCGTACTCTCCCCCCACGTACACACGCGCAAAGATCC
Source organism: Streptomyces sp. NBC_01352 (assembly GCF_036237295.1). Taxonomy (NCBI): domain Bacteria; kingdom Bacillati; phylum Actinomycetota; class Actinomycetes; order Kitasatosporales; family Streptomycetaceae; genus Streptomyces; species Streptomyces sp. NBC_01352. Next base: position 9,515,728 of record NZ_CP108354.1, on the reverse strand, counting down.
GTAGTGGCGGCCGGCGCGGCCGTTCTCGCGACGGTGGCCGTGCTGACCCTCCCCCAGTCGGCCGGCGCCGCCGAGACCTCGCCGATCGGATTCGGCGCCGGGACGACCGGCGGCGGCAGCGCCACGGCGGTCACCGTCTCGTCGTTGGACGCCTTCAGGACGGCCGTCACCGGCAACACGGCGAAGGTCGTCAAGGTCAACGGTCTGATCTCGTTGAGCGGTCAGGTCGACATCGGTTCCAACACCACTGTCCTCGGCGTCGGTTCCTCGTCCGGGTTCACCGGGGGCGGTCTGCGGCTGAACAACGTCACCAACGTCGTCGTCCGCAACCTGAACATCAGCAAGCCGCTCGCGCCCGCCGACGGCGTGACCGTCCAGGGGTCGACGAAGGTGTGGATCGACCACAACTCCTTCTCGGCCGACCGGACCCACGACAAGGACTACTACGACGGCCTGCTGGACATCAACCACGGCTCCGACAACGTCACGGTGTCGTGGAACACCTTCAAGGACCACTTCAAGGGCTCGCTCGTCGGTCACAGCGACAACAACGCGAGCGAGGACACCGGGCACCTGAAGGTGACGTACCACCACAACCACTTCAGCAACGTGTACTCGCGCATCCCGAGCCTGCGCTTCGGCACCGGCCACTTCTACGACAACTACGTCGAGGGCGCCGACACCGCCGTGCACTCCCGTATGGGCGCTCAGATGCTCGTCGAGAACAACGTCTTCCGTACGACGAAGATCGCGGTCACCACGAACCGCAGCAGCGACGTCGACGGATTCGCCAACCTGCGCGGCAACGACCTGGGCGGAGCCGCCACCGAGGTCTCGCAGGTCGGCACCTTCACCACCGCTCCATACAGCTACACCGCCGAGCCCGCCTCCTCCGTCGTCGCCTCGGTGACGAGCGGCGCGGGCACCGGAAAGCTCTGACCAACCCCTCACAGCACAGAAGGAATCGGGACATGACTTCTGCAGCACCCTCGCGCGCCCGCGGGCGCGCACTCACCGGCTCACTGACCGCCCTGGGACTATCGGGTGTCATGATCATGACATTCAATGCGCCCACGGCGAGCGCGGCGACCTGGCCGACCCCCTCCAGCAGCCAGGGAGTGAGCTCGACCATCAACGTGTCCGGCGTCCGGGACGGCGGCATGGTGCGGTACTACGGCAGCGGCGACCTGGCCGGTGACGGCCAGGAGGAGGGCCAGGACCCGATCTTCAAGCTCGCGGCCGGCGCGACGCTGAAGAACGTCATCATCGGCGCGCCCGGCGCCGACGGCATCCACTGCGAGGGCAACTGCACCCTGCAGAACGTCTGGTGGGAGGACGTCGGCGAGGACGCCGCGACCTTCCGCGGCGGCTCGACCTACACCGTGACCGGCGGTGGCGCCAAGAAGGCCGCCGACAAGGTGTTCCAGCACAACGGGCCCGGCACCGTGAACATCTCGAACTTCGCCGTCAGCGAGTTCAAGACGCTGTACCGCTCGTGCGGCGACTGCTCCACGCAGTACACGCGCAAGGTGAACCTCAGCAACATCGAGGTCACCGGAACGGGCTCCACCGCACGGCTCGTCGGCATCAACGTCAACCGCAACGACGTGGCGACGCTGCGCGGCATCACGATCCTCAACGACTCGAGCCGCAAGGTCGTGCCCTGCCAGAAGTACAACAACACCACCGCGGTCGGGACGGGCCCCGACAGCACGAACTGCCTCTACAGCACCTCGGACATCACCTACAGGTAACCCCGGTAACCCCGGCAAGCCCCCCACGGTAGGTGAGGCGGCCGTCCGAAGCGTCCCCGCACGGCGCTTCGTACGGCCGCCGTGTCATGCGCCGGGAACGTGCCGGGAGTGCTGAGGCACCGTGTCGGCCAGCTCTTCCTGGTAGTCCGTGTACGCCGTGCGCAGGTCCGTGCCCGGCCAGTCCTTGGGCAGCAGTCCGGGGGGCAGGACCGGGTCGGCGAGCAGGTGCCGCACGACGGCCGCGAAGGCGGTGAGCCGGTCGGCCGGCCGGTCCGGGCGGGCCACGTGGGTGACGTGGTCGAGCAGTGCCCGGGCCGTGGCCGCCCAGGTGTCGAGGGGCCACAGGCTCGCCGCCAGCTCCGGCGCGGGACGGTCGGGGCGGGCCCTGTACCGCTGGGCCACCTCGTCGAGGTCGTCCGGGAGCGGCCGGAGCAGGTTGGCGGGCCGGAGCCAGACCCCTTCGCGGAGTTCGGCGAGCCTGAGGGCGGTCAGGCGGCCGCGCAGGTCGGCGCGTTCCGCGGGGCCGCGGCCGGTCGCGGTGATCACGACCATCTCCCAGTCGCCGTCCCACGCGCGCGTGCGGGGGTGTACGGCGTCGTCCTGGCGGCGCTGACGCGCGAGCAGCCGGTCGCTGAGGCGGTGGACCGAGTCCGTGCGCCGCAGGTCTCCGGCGGCCACCATCCGGCTGAGCGCGGCCCGCAGCGTGGAGCCGCCGACCCCGAAGGGCTCCACCGCGCGGACCAGGTCCTTGACGGGGAGCTCTGGCGGATGCGCGCCCAGCAGCAGGCTCAGCACGACCGACCGGGCGGACAGCGGCCGCAGGTCGACCCCGCCGGCCTGCACGTTCCTTCGCATGGTCACGTACTGTACGAGTCTTCCTCTTGTTGCATCATTGCTGCGATCGCAGCGAGAGTGCAACATGGCCCCTATGGTCTCGATATTCGCGCACGAACGGTCCACCACGCACGAACGGTCCACCACGCACGACGTCACCAACCAGCCCCCTCCGCTGGTCCCGTACGACGCGTCCGAGGACACGGCCCTCCTCGAGGGGCTGCGCCGGGAGGGTGCCGGGTGGGCCGAGGAGGGCATCCGGCGGCTCGGCCTGAGGGCGGGCAGCGCGCAGGCCCAGGAGTGGGCCGAGCTGGCCAACCGCCATGAGCCCGAGCTGTGGACGCACGACCGGTACGGCAACCGTGTCGACGAGGTCGAGTTCCATCCGAGCTGGCACCACCTGATGCGGGTCGCGGTCGGCGAGGGGCTGGCGGGCGCGCCCTGGGCGGACGGCCGTCCAGGAGCCCATGTCGCCCGTACCGCCGGCGGACTGGTGTGGGGGCAGACGGACGCCGGCCACGGCTGCCCGACCTCGATGACCTACGCGGCGATCCCCGCGCTGCGCAGGCAGCCGGAGCTCGCGAAGGTCTACGAACCGCTGCTGACCGGCCGCGAGTACGATCCGGAGCTCCGGGTGCCGAGCGAGAAGCGCGGCCTGCTGGCCGGCATGGGGATGACGGAGAAGCAGGGCGGCTCCGACGTCCGCACCAACACGACGGCGGCGACGCCCACGGCCGAGCCGGGTGTGTACACGCTGCGCGGGCACAAGTGGTTCACGTCGGCTCCGATGTGCGACCTGTTCCTGGTGCTGGCGCAGGCCCCGGACGGACTGTCGTGCTTCCTCGTGCCGCGGGTGCTGCCCGACGGCAGCCGCAACACGTTCCGCATCCAGCGGCTGAAGGACAAGCTGGGCAACCGGTCCAACGCCTCCTCCGAGCCCGAGTTCGACGGGACGGTGGCCTGGCTGGTCGGTCCCGAGGGGCAGGGCGTCAAGACGATCATCGAGATGGTCAACTGCACCCGGCTGGACTGCGTGATGATGTCGGCGACGCTGATGCGCAGGACCCTCGTCGAGGCGGGCCACCATGTGCGCCACCGCAGCGCGTTCGGCGCGCGGCTCGTCGATCAGCCGCTGATGCGCAACGTCCTGGCCGACCTCGCGCTGGAGTCGGAGGCGGCGACGACTCTCAGTCTGCGGCTGGCCGGCGCGGCCGACCGGGCGGTGCGGGGCGACACCGACGAGGCGGCGTTCCGCCGGATCGCGACCGCCGTGGGCAAGTACTGGGTCACCAAACGGGGTCCCGCCTTCACCGCGGAGGCCCTGGAGTGTCTCGGCGGCAACGGGTACGTCGAGGAGTCGGGCATGCCCCGCCACTACCGCGAGGCCCCTCTGCTGTCGATCTGGGAGGGCTCGGGGAACGTCAACGCGCTGGACGTACTGCGGGCGTTGCGGCGCGAGTCCGGCAGCGCTCAGGCCCTCTTCGCCGAACTCGCCCTGGCGCGGGGTGCGGATGCCCGCCTGGACGCGGCCGTGACGCGACTGAAGGACCAGGTGGCGCAGACCTCCGAGGCCGGTGCGCGGCGGCTGGTGGAGCTGATGGCCCTGACCCTGCAGGCCTCCCTCCTGGTCCGGCACGCCCCGCCCGCCGTCGCCGACGCCTTCTGCGCGACCCGGCTCGGGGGCGACTGGGGACACGCCTTCGGCACGCTGCCCGACACCGCCGATCTGGACACGGTCCTGGCCCGCGCGCTGCCCGACGGCGCCTGAACGTCCGCCGGAAGGATGCTTCTCGCCGGGTCGCACACCTCACCCGGCGTGAGCGGGGCAGCTGCTCCGCCGTTCGGGTCCACGTGCCGGTCCATGGGCCCGCGGACCCGAACGGTCAGCCCGTCGTACGCCCCCACAGCGGGCCGAGCAGTTCCCACTCCGCGTCCCACCGCTCCATGCGGCGGCGCTCCAGGCGGCCGCGCAGGACCCGGCCGCCCACGAAGGGGACGGCGCCGACGCTCACCCCGATCAGGCCTCCGATCAGGGCGGCCCGCAGGCGGGCCTGGGACGCGGTGGCGGGCTTCGAGACGAGGCGGCCCTCCGGATCCGTCCACACCGTGACCGGGGCCCCGAAGGTGCTGCCGGGCGGGACCCGGACCTGGCCCTTGTGCGCGGAGCCGTCCGCGATGCTCCAGCTCACCTCGGCCCACACCCGCTCGCCGCGTGGCGTCTGGGAGGGCGCGTCGGAGGTTCCGGGCGCCTGATCGGTGAGGCGGGCCACGACGGGCCGCCACTCGACGCGCTCGCGGGCCAGCTCGCGTTCCACGGACCAGGTCACCGCCAGACCCGCGAGTACGCCGGCGAGGACGGTGAGCACCCAGGCGCCGAGCACCACCCAGGCCTCCAGCACGTCGGCCCCGCGTTTGAGCGGATTGCGCCGCCAGCGCCACAGCCACACCCTCGGACCACGGAACGCCATCGAAGGCATCCTCCTCATCAGCGCCAGAAGTGAGCGCACGACCGTGCCGTACCGCACTCCCATACGGGAGACGCCTCTTCGATGCTCACGCAGACCTCCCCGACTCGCCTCACGGCGGGTCCCTCGACGGTGCGGAATCTGGTCGAAACGGTCGCGCGAGCCTGCCCGGGGAGTTACCCTCGCCGCCCTGACCTGCGGCGGAGACGTTTCCAGGGGTGACTGTCAGTGGTGGGGTGCAGACTGGCGAATGTCCTGAGACGAAGACGTCGCGGAGGTGGTCGGCATGACCGAAGTACTGCTCGCCGTGGGCACACGCAAAGGCCTGTTCATCGGACGCAGGCGGGGTGGCGCGTGGGAGTTCGACGAGAGTCCGTACTTCAACGCGCAGGCGGTGTATTCGGTCGCCCTCGACACCCGGGGAGAGCGCCCGCGGCTGCTGGCCGGCGGCGACAGCGCGCACTGGGGACCGTCCGTGTTCCACTCCGACGACCTGGGCCGGACCTGGACCGAACCGGCGCAGCCGGCCGTCAAGTTCCCGCAGGACACGGACGCTTCGCTGGAGCGGGTCTGGCAGCTGCACCCGGCGGCCGCCGAGCCGGACGTGGTGTACGCGGGCACGGAACCGGCCGCGCTGTACCGCTCCGAGGACCGCGGCGAGAGCTTCGAGCTGGTCCGCCCCCTGTGGGAGCACCCCACCCGCTCCCAGTGGGTGCCGGGCGGCGGCGGTGAGGGCCTGCACACCGTGCTCACCGACAAGCGGGATCCGCGTGCGGTGACGGTGGCCGTCTCGACGGCCGGCGTGTTCCGCACGAAGGACGGCGGCGCCAGCTGGGAGCCGTCCAACTCCGGGGTCTCCGCGGTGTTCCTGCCGGACCCGAACCCGGAGTTCGGCCAGTGCGTGCACAAGATCGCCCAGGACGCGGCGACGCCGGACCGGCTGTATCTGCAGAACCACTGGGGTGTGTACCGCAGCGACGACGCGGGCGCGCACTGGACGGACATCGGCGAGGGCCTGCCGTCCACGTTCGGTTTCGCGATGGCCGCCCACCCCCGCCGCGGGGACACGGCGTACGTGTTCCCGATCAACGCCGACGCGGACCGGATCCCCGCCGGCCGGCGATGTCGGGTGTTCCGCACCACGGACGCGGGCAAGAGCTGGGAGCCGCTCACCGCGGGCCTGCCCCAGGAGGACCACTACGGCACGGTCCTGCGGGACGCGATGTGCACGGACGACGCCGACCCGGCGGGCGTGTACTTCGGCAACCGCAACGGCGAGGTGTTCGCGTCGGCGGACGACGGCGACAGCTGGCGGCAGTTGGCCTCGCATCTGCCGGACGTGCTGTGTGTGCGGGCCGCGGTGGTCGGATGAACCGGTTGCGGTTACCGACCGGCTGTCCGGCCGGCCTTGGCCACTGGTTGATTCCCGCCGCCCGTACGGCAGTAGGGTGACGCCCGTGGCTCCACGACCCTTGCATGAAATCGTCGAACCGGGCTGGGCGCAGGCCCTCGAACCCGTCGCCGGACGGATCGCCGGCATGGGCGACTTCCTGCGTGCGGAGATCGCCGCGGGACGCACCTACCTACCGGCCGGACCGAACGTTCTGCGGGCCTTCCAGCAGCCCTTCGACGAGGTGCGGGTCCTGATCGTCGGACAGGACCCGTACCCGACGCCGGGGCACGCGGTGGGCCTGTCGTTCTCGGTCGCGCCGGACGTGCGTCCGCTGCCCGGCAGCCTGATCAACATCTTCCGTGAGCTGAACACCGACCTGGGGCTGCCGCAGCCGTCCAACGGCGATCTGACGCCGTGGACCGAGCAGGGCGTGCTGCTGCTCAACAGGGCGCTCACCACGGCGCCGCGCAGCCCGGGGGCGCACCGCGGGAAGGGCTGGGAGGAGGTCACCGAGCAGGCGATACGCGCGCTGGCGGCGCGCGGCAAGCCGCTGGTGTCGATCCTCTGGGGCCGCGACGCCCGCAATCTGCGTCCGCTGCTCGGCAACCTGCCGTCGGTGGAGTCCTCCCATCCCTCGCCGATGTCGGCCGACCGCGGCTTCTTCGGGTCCCGTCCCTTCAGCCGGGCCAACGATCTGCTGGTCGGGCTGGGCGGGCAGCCGGTGGACTGGCGCCTGCCGTGACCGGTGCGGGGGACGGGTTCCTCGCCGTCGACTCCGGAGGCTCCGGCCTCCGCGTCGTCGTCGGCGGCTCCGGGCGCGGCCCGCTCCCCCAGCGGGAGTCCCGGGAACCGGTGCGCACCGGTGAGCGGGGCATCGATGCGGGCCACCTTATGGAGCAACTGGTGCCCATGGTGCGTGCGTTGACCGCCGAGGCGGGTGTCGACGGGCTGGGTACGGCCGTTGTCGGCGCGGCCGGGCTCGCCACGCTGGGTGACGCACTGCGTGCCGAACTCCCGGACGCGCTGGCACGGGAGTTCGGGATCCGTACGGTCGCCCTCGTCGCCGACGCCGTCACCGCCTACACCGGCGCCCTCGGTCCGCGCGCCGGGGCGGTCGTGGCCGGCGGCACGGGGCTGATCGCGATCGGCACCGACCTGGCGTGCTGGCGTCGCGCGGACGGCTGGGGCCATCTGCTGGGCGACTGCGGCGGCGGCGCCTGGATCGGCCGGGCCGGGCTGGAGGCGGCGCTGCGCGCCCACGACGGGCGGGACGGCGGCTCGGTACGGCTGCTGGCGTGCGCCGAGGAGTTGTTCGGCCCGATGACGGAGTTGCCCGGCAAGCTGTACCCGCGCCCCGACCGCCCCGCCGTCCTCGCCTCCTTCGCACCCCAGGTGTCCGCGTGCGCCGCCGGCGACCCCGTCGCCGCGGGCATCCTGCGTGCGGCGGCCCGGCACCTGGCCGACTCCCTGGCCGCCGTCTGCCCGGCCACGGGCGAGCCCCGAGTGGCTCTCACCGGCGGCCTGTTCAAGATGGGCGACCCGCTCGTCGTACCGCTGGAGGAGGAACTGGCCAAGCGGTTGCCGCACGCGCGGCGGGTGGCGGCCGAGGGCGATCCGCTGCACGGCTCGGTGCGCATCGCGAGCGATCTGGCCGCCGGTGCGCTCAGTCTGCCGGGTGACGAGAAGATGCTCTCCGTGGTGACCGGGAAGGGTGATTGATCCCGTGGTGCGCCAGGTGTCCGACAAGTGCCTCTTCGTGCCTCACGACTTGTGACTCGCGTCGGGGAAAACCGCTGATCACTTCGGATCCGTACGTAACTCATCAGACAAAACCGGACGGATACCGCTCACCTGCACCCTCCCCGAACAGGGGAGCCCAGGAAGCCAGTAACATGCGACGCCATGAGCTCCCCCACTGGGCCCGCGTCCGGCCTGCCAGTACGAATGCCGCGACCTCGCCAGCCCGGGCGGCACCGCCGACCCGAGCCGTTGGCGGCACCCGAGGGCGCGCCCGCGCTCCTGCTCGCGGTGCCGGGCACGCCGGGCATCGCCACGCGCAGTCTCGCCGAGGAGGTCGTGAGCATCGCGCGCTCCGAGCTCCCCGGCCTCGACGCCCGGATCGGGTACCTCGACGGGGACGACGCGGAGTTTCCCACCCTGCAGGCCGTGCTGGTGCACGCCGCCGAGGTGCGCGCCGCCCGCTACGAGCAGGCCAAGGCCGCCGGTGCGGACGTCAAGGAGCCGGACGGCCCGGTGGCCGTCGTCGTGCCGCTGCTGGCCGGCCCGGACGGCTCGCTGCTGCGCCGGATCCGCCAGGCCGTGATGGACAGCCGGATCGCGGCCGACCTGACCGATGTGCTCGGCCCGCACCCGCTGCTCGCCGAGGCGCTGCACGTGCGGCTGTCTGAGGCCGGGCTGGCCCGCGCCGACCGTGCCCGCCTGTTCACCGTGGCGACCGCCGCGGACGGCATCATCCTGGCCTCGGTGGGCGGCGAGGAGGCCGTGCAGGCGGCCGGGATCACGGGCATGCTGCTGGCCGCGCGCCTGGCCGTGCCGGTGATGGCCGCGGCGCTGGACCAGGAGGGGTCGATCTCGTCCGTCGCCGAGCAGCTCCGCTCCTCGGGCTCCCAGCAGCTGGCGCTGGCGCCGTATCTGATAGGGCCGGAGATCGACTCCGCGCTGGTCGCGGAAGCGGCCGCGGAGGCGGGCTGCTCCGCCGCCGAGCCGCTCGGCCCGTACCCGGCCATCGGCAAGCTCGCGCTGGCCAAGTACACGACCGCGCTGGGCATCGCCCCGCCGCAGCCGCAGGGTGCGCCGGTCCGCTGACGCGGACGGCACGTTCGTACGGCGAAGGGCCCGCTCCGCGTACGGGGAGCGGGCCCTCGCCATGTCCGGCTCCTGAGGCGGGCCCGCGCCGTGCCCCGGACCGGAAACGGGCCGATGTCCGGGGGCTCGGGCGGCGGCCTCGGTTCAGCCGATGACCACGCACGAGGCCGCGGGCACCTCGATCGAGCCGGCCCGGCTCGGCAGTCCGGTAGCCGGGTCGACGGCGAACCAGGAGACGTCGCCGGAGCGCTCGTTCGCGGCGTACAGGAAGCCGCCCGCCGCGGTGATCGCCCGTGGCCAGTGGCCGCCCGAGGGCACCGTGCCGATCAGCCGCAGGCCCTCTGGCTCGACGGCGAAGGTGGACAGGACGTCCTCGCCGCGGGTGGCGATCCACACGAAGCGGCCGTCGGGCGAGACGGCGATGCCCGACGGGTAGGCGTCGCCCGTCGGCGAACCGGGCAGGATCGGCGTCTCCGTCAGCGGCTTCAGCGTGCCGTCCGCGGCCTCCCAGCGGCAGACGGTCACGGTCGGGGTGAGTTCGTTGACGACGTAGGCGTACGAGCCGTCGGGGTGGAAGGCGAGGTGGCGCGGCCCGGAGCCGGGCCGCAGGGCGGTCTCCCGGTGCAGTACGGGAGCGCCGTCGGTCAGTGTGCACACGCGCACGGAATCGGTGCCGAGGTCGACGCTGACGGCCCAGCGTCCGCTCGGGTCGGGCTGCACCTGGTGCGCGTGCGGTCCCTGCTGGCGGGGCGTGTGCGGGCCCGAGCCGGTGTGCAGGAGGACGCCGGACGGGGCGGACGCGAGGGTGCCGTCGGGGCGGACGGGCACGGCGGTGACGCTGCCGGAGCCGTAGTTGGCGGTCAGGACGTGGCCGGCGTGGACGCTGAGGTGGGTGGGCCCGTTCGCGCCGACCGACACGGGCGGGCCGGCCGGCTCGGGCTCGTCACCGCTCACCCGGTACGCGGCCACCGCACCCTCGGCCGTCTCGCTGACCGCGTACAGCGTGTCCCCGTCGGGCGCGAGGGCCAGGTACGACGGGTCGGGAAGGCCGTCCAGGCTGCTCAGGACGGTGAGCGCGCCGGTGGATCGGTCCACCTCCGCCGTCACGATCCCAGGGCCTCCGGCCGCCGTGAAGGACCCGATGAAGGCCCGCTGTCGCCGCCTGCCGCCGTCTGTCACCGCGGTCCCCTCTCGTCCGGTGCCGTTCGGGGTGACGGTAGCAGCGATCATGCGAGGTCTAGACCAAAAGGGTGGATTATTCGGCTGCGGTGGGTCGGCTGCTCATGCGTCGACCAGCGGCGAACGCGACGGCGTCCGCAGGGGCATGGCGAGTTCGGCGAGGGCGCGCTCCAGGCCGTGCAGGTGGGCCAGCGCGGGTTCCGCGGCGGGCGGGCGGGGCGCCGGTACGGTGAGGCGCTCGCGCCTGCCCGCACGGAGCCCGTCGCCGATGAGCGCCTCGACCGCGGCCTCGACACGCCGGCAGGCGGCGGCGAGGCGGGCGTCGTGCGAGGCCTCCGGATCGGCGGCCACGGCGGCCAGGCCCCGGATCTCCCGGGCGCAGTCGTCGAGCAGGGCCAGCACCCGGCGGGCGCGCCGCTTGCGGCCGAGCACCGGGTTGAGCGGGTGCACGAGCGGGGCGACCGACAGCCGTACCCGGCCGAGCAGCTGCTCCAGTTCGGCCACGCGGGACACCGGGTCGGCGTTCTCGTTGCCCGCGAGGCGGGCGGCGGCCTCCGCGGTGCACGCGCGGACGCAGCGCAGCGCCCGCTGGATCCAGGCGTCGGTGACGGTGTGGGTGGTGACCGGCAGCACGAAGAGCACCGCCAGGACGGCGCCGAGCGCGCCGATCCCGGTCTCCGCGAGCCGCAGGGCGAGCAGCGCGGGGTCGAGGACGCCCAGGAGGCCGTAGAGCAGCTCCGCGAGGAGTGTCACGCAGAGCATCATCCAGGTGTAGGACACGGCGGCCGTGTAGAAGATGCCGAAGACGCAGGCGGTGAGCAGGACGGCCGTGGGCAGGGCCGCCCCGTGCAGCGGGACGGCGAGGAGCAGGCCGAGGCCGATGCCGATCACCGTGCCGAGGACGCGGCGGAAGCCGCGGACCAGGGTCTCGCCGCGCGAGGTGGTATTGACGAAGATCCACCAGGTGGCGCCGACGGCCCAGTACCAGCGCTGTCCGGACACCAGCTGGCCCACCACGAGGGCGAAGCCGGCGCCGGTGGTCGCCTGGATCGCCTGGCGGGTGGTCACGCGGGCCAGGCCGGTGCCGCCGGGCGGGGCGGGGACGGGGGCCGGGGGCAGACGGCGCTCGTAGCACCACAGGCCGAAGCGGACGGCCGCGGCGGTGAGCACGGCCAGCACGACGGCGGCGTACAGCTCGGGCAGCTGGTCGGTGGTGGCGTGCAGGAACTGGGCCACGAAGAAGGTCATGAACGCGAACACGCCGAGGCTGTGTCCGCGCGGCCCCCAGCGTCGCGCGTAGACGCCCGCACCCACCACGGCGAGGAAGGTGAGGTCACGGGCCACGGGGTGGTCGTGCAGTTCGGCGGCGGCGGCGAGCACGGGCAGGCCGACGGCGGGCAGCAGCGCGGTGGTCACCGCCTGGCCGCGCACGGTGGCGTCGGTGACGGTGAACAGGGCGAGCAGCGCGGCGAGTCCGCCGGTGACGGCCCCGACGAGCGAGTGGCCGGCCAGCCCGCTCACGACGACCGCCGCCGCGATGCCGAGCACGGCCCGCGCGGCGAACCGCAGCCGCGCCCCTCCCGGGTCCGGCGCCACGAACATCCTCTTCAGCACTGCTTCCCGCCCCCTTCGCCCTCTTGGGCCCCCGGCATGAGAAAAGCGCCGCGGGATCCGCAGCGCCATCGACGCGTCCATAACAACATCAAGGACCCATCTGGCTCAAGTGGCTCCTGGAATGCTGGACCATTGGCACAGGCACAATGGTCTTGGCTCGTCCACTGGCGAGCCAACGGACCAGGTACGAGGAGGCCGGACCGCATGGCCGTGGACGAGCTCGACACCCGCATCCTGCGACTGCTGCTGGAGCAGCCCCGCACGAGCGTGCGGGAGTACGCCCGCATCCTCGGGGTGGCCCGCGGGACTCTGCAGGCCCGCCTGGACCGGCTGGAGCGGGACGGGGTGATCACCGGCACGGGCCCGTCCCTGTCCCCCGCCGCGCTCGGCCACCCGGTGCTCGCGTTCGTGCACGTCGAGGTCACCCAGGGGAACCTGGACGACGTGGGCGACGCGCTGGCCGCCGTACCGGAGATCGTCGAGGCCTTCTCGATCACGGGCGGCGGGGATCTGCTGACCCGGGTCGTGGCGCGGGACAACGCGCACCTGGAAGACGTGATCCAGAAGCTGATCAGCCTGCCGGGCGTCGTCCGCACCCGCACCGAGGTGGCGCTGCGCGAACGCGTTCCGCAGCGGCTGCTGCCGCTGGTGGAGTCGATCGGGCGTGCTGCTCGGAAGTGACCCTTGAAATCATTCGGAAGTGGCCTTTGAAATCATGAGGTCATGAGCACTTTCGGCGCCCCCGCGGTCATCTTCGATCTCGACGGAACGCTCGTGGACAGCGAGCCGAACTACTACGAGGCGGGCCGGCAGATTCTGGCCGAGCACGGTGTCCCGGACTTCACCTGGGCGGACCACGAGCGGTACGTCGGCATCAGCACGCAGGAGACGGTCGCCCACTGGAAGGAGCTGTACGGGCTGCGCGCCCCGGTGGAGGAGCTGCTGGCCGCCAAGAACCGCCGCTATCTGGAGTTGGCGCGCGCGTCCACCTCCGCCTACCCCGAGATGCGGACGTTCGTGGAGCTGCTGGCGGGCGAGGGCGTCCCGATGGCCGTGGCGTCGGGGTCGTCGCCCCTGGCCATCGACGCGATCCTGGCCGGCACCGGCCTGGACACGTACCTCCGGACCGCCGTCTCGGCCGACGAGGTCGCACGGGGCAAGCCCGCCCCCGACGTGTTCCTGGAGGCGGCTCGCCGGCTCGGAGCGGACCCGGCCGACTGCGTGGTCCTGGAGGACGCGGCGCCGGGCGCCGCCGCGGCCCACGCGGCCGGGATGCGCTGCATCGCGATCCCGTACGTCGCCGCGCAGGCCGACGCCCCGGAGTTCGCCGCGGCGGGCCTTCTCCTGCGCGGCGGACAGGCGGAGTTCACGGCGCGGGCCGCGTACGACTGGCTCGTACGGACGGCTCCGGAGCGGCCGCGGTGATCGACCTACGGCAATCGCGCCTATTTACCATCTTTTGCGGAGCTGCGCAACGAATGCGAAGCTTGAGGGGATGAGTGAACCAGCAGGAGACACACGTGACATCGGGGCAAGGTGACGCGTCCGAGGAGGAGTTCGTCGAGGCCCTGGTCGAGTTGCGGCCCGACGCTTCGGCCGGCGACCTGGTTCCGTGGTGCTCCCGTCATGGCATCGACGTGCTGCCGATGACCGCCGGAGCGCTGCTGACCGGATCGGGCCGGACCCTCGCCGAGGCGTTCGAGGTCCCGCGTCTCGGGACCCGCTCTCGTCCCCGGTCGCTGCCCGTGCCGCCGGCGCTCGCGAGTACCGCGAGGTCCGTCACCGTGCTGCCGACCCCCCACGCCCGGAGCTCGTGACCGGCTGCCGTGACGCGTGCGTCCGGGCCTCCACTTCTGGAGGACAGATGACCAGCCCGACAACTCCCGCGTACGGGCAGGACGTTCCGGACACCGTGTACGGCTATGTCTCCGCCCGCTCTCGGGGCGGGATACCGATGACCCGGGCGAGCAGCCTCCGGTCGGCCGCGCCGTTCCACGCCGAGGGCGACACCCAGGAGCGCGCCAAGGAGTACGCACGGACGGCGGGACTGACCGTGACCGCCGAGAGCCGGCTGGGCTTCACCGTGGCGGGTACGCCGGCCGCCTACGAACAGCTGACCAGCGGACGGATCGCCAGCTACGAGGTGCGTCAGCGGGTGGCGATGAACCGGGTGCGTTCCGTCACGCATCTCGACATCGTCGGCGACCGTCAACCGGCCGCCCTCGGCGTCGGTGACGCGCCCGGCGAGGACGCCATCGAGGCCGTCGCGCTGGAGCGGCCCCGCACCCCCATGCGCGTGCTCCCGGCCGCCGCCGAGCCGCCGACGGTCACGGCGTTCCACCTCACGCTTCCGCACGACGTGGCCAGGCTCCTCAACGCGAGGTCGGCCCACGGGGTGGGGGAAGTGGGTCGCGGAGTGCAGGTCGCCATGGTGGACACGGGGCAGGCTCCGCACGCCTTCTTCGCCGCGCACGACTACGACGTCGGTCGGACCGTCGCGCTCGTGCCCGGTACCAGCCCCGCGGAGGACCCGATCGGGCACGGCACCGGTGAATCGGCGAACGCCTTCGCCGTGGCGCCGGGCGCGCGGCTGCGCCCGTACCGGGCCAGCGACCGGCGCGGTGAGCTCACGGCCGCCGTGGCGGGTTTCGTGCGCGCGAAGGCCGACCGCCCGCAGGTGCTCACCAACTCCTGGGGCGGGGACCAGAAGTTCCCTCCGATGGGGCCGCCGAGTCAGTCCGACGTGATCTTCGCGCTGGAGATCCTGGACGCGGTGGAGCAGGGCATCGTCGTCGTCTTCTCGGGCGGCAACGGCCAGTTCACGATCGAGCCGCAGGTGCCCGGTGTGATCGCCGCCGGCGGGGTGTTCGCGGGTCCGGACGGCCGGCTGCGGGCGTCCAACTACACGAGCGGGTACGCCAGTCCCTGGATGGACGGCGTCGTCGTGCCGACGGTGTCCGGTCTGGTCGGCATGCTGCCCCGCGCCCAGTACCTCATGCTGCCGGTGCCGCCCGGCTGTGAGATCGATGTCGGCGAGAGCCTGCCGGACCCCGAGGACCCGGACGCTCCCGCGGACGGTACCGCGCGGGACGACGGCTGGGCGCTGTTCTCGGGTACGTCCGCCGCGGCACCGCAGATCGCCGGAGCGGCGGCCCTGCTGCTCGGGGCCCGGCCGGGGCTCACTCCCGCCCAGGTCACCGAGGCCCTCGTCAGGACCGCCACCGACGTCACGGCCGGCACCAGTCACCCGCGGTTCGGCAGCCGCGCCCGGCCCGGCCCCGACAAGGCCACCGGAGCCGGACTGGTCAACGTCAGCGCCGCGCTGGACTTCGTCCTCACGCAGAACCCCTAGTCGCTCGGCCACCCCCTCGGTCCGACTTCAGGGCCGGGCCTCGTACCGCGGCTCCGGCGTCGGCTGGATGTTCTGGTTGAGGCGGAAGACGTTGTCCGGGTCGTGGGCGGCCTTGATCCGGGCCAGGCGGTCGTAGTTGCCGCGGTAGCTGGCCCGGACGCGTTCCTGGCCCTCGTCCATCATCATGTTCACGTAGGCGCCGCCCGCCGAGTACGGGTGCAGTGCCTCGAAGTAGTCGACCGTCCACCGCCTGACCAGCTCGGCGTTGGCCGGGTCGGGGTCGACACCGGCGTACACGGACGCCCAGCGCGCCTCGCGGTAGGCCCAGGGCGTCTCGTCCGGGCCGACGTCGTGGGCGGCGCCGTCGATCGGGTAGAGGTGCATCGTCGACTGCATGGTGGGCACTTCCGCGCCGAACTTGGCGTGCAGGTCGACGGCCTCGTCCGGGATGTCGTCGACGAAGTCGGCGCGCCAGTACCACTGGTGGCCCGGCGGGTAGAGCCCGTCGAACATGGCCTGCATGTCGGGGTGCGGCATGGGCCCGGGCGCGTGCAGCATCGGCTGCGGCAGGGCGTCGAGCAGCGGGGCCATCTCCCGTGCGGCCGCCTCGGTGTCGTCGCCCGTGTAGCACCACACGACACCGGCGGTCTTGCGCAGCTGGAACTCCTCGGGGAACGGCGGGGCGGGCGGCACGGTGCCGAACAGGAAGAAGGCGTTGAGCTCGCGGGGCGCGGTCGGGAGGAAGTCCCGGTAGGCGGCGAGGACCTCGGCGCCGATCTCGACGGGCCAGAACGTCGGCCCGGCGATGACGGTGCTCACCTCGTGCAGCCGGAACAGGAACGAGGTGGCGACGCCGAAGTTGCCGCCGCCGCCCCGGACCGCCCAGAACAGGTCGCTGTTCTCGTCGGCGCTCGCCCGCACCTGCCGGCCGTCGGCCAGGACGAGGTCGGCCTCCAGCAGGTTGTCGATGGTCAGCCCGCACCTGCGGGTCAGGTGGCCGAGCCCGCCGCCGGTGGCGAGGCCGCCGACCCCGGTGGTGGAGATGATGCCGCTGGGGGTGGCGAGGCCGTGCGCGTTGGTGGCGCGGTCGACCTCTCCCCAGACGCAGCCGCCGCCGACCCGGACCGTGCGGGCCTCGGGGTCGACGTGGATGTCCTTGAGGGGCGACAGGTCGGCGACCACTCCCCCGTCGACGGTGCCGAGTCCGGCGCCGTGGTGGCCGCCGCCGCGGACCGCGAGCGGGAGGTCGTGTGCGCGGGCGAAGCCGATCACTCGGGCGACGGCGTCCGCGTCGGCGCAGCGGGCGACGAGCGCGGGGCGCTTGTCGATCATCGCGTTGTAGACGGCGCGGGCGTCCTGGTAGCCGGTGTCGTCGGGGCCGATCAACTCTCCGGTGAAGTTGGCCAGTTCGCGTCGGGCTGCGTGGGCGGGTGTGCTGGTCATGCGGTTCCCCCGGTTGTCGTTTCGGGTCGATACGCCCGTTCTACGCGGGTCGCGCAGGTGTAGGTATCCGTGACCGTCACCCAGCTCGGGCTCGGCGGGTACCTAGGTTTCGCGGCCACCGGACAGGCCCAGCTCGGTCGCGCGGACCGCGACCTGCCGCCGCGTGGGCGCGCCCAGCTTGTCGAGGACCGCGCGCACGTGGTTGTCGACCGTACGGACGGATACGACGAGCCGGGCGGCGATCTCCGCGTTGGTCAGTCCGTCGACGAGCAGTCGCACCACCTGGAGCTGGCGTTCGGTGAGACCGGCGGGGTTGTCGCGGGTCGCCGCGAGCGGGCCGCGGGGGATGTGACGCAGGCCCAGGCGCCGCAGTTCGGCGCGGATCAGCCGGGCCTGCGGCTCGGCGCCGAGGGCGTCGAGTGCCGTGAGCGCGGTGAGCCGGTCGGCGGGGTCCGGGCTCTGCGCGAGGGCGACGGCGTGTTCGTAGGGGCAGCCCGCCGCCTGCCAGAGCTCCGCGGCCCGCTGCCACTGTCCGCGGGCTTGCAGGGCGTACGGATGCTCCGTGTCGTCGGCCGGGACCGGGTGGCCGGCCAGGGTGAGCCAGTAGCCGAGCTCGGCGCGGTAGGGGGCGCCCGGCAGGTCACGGGCCTGGGCGTGGACGGGTTCGACGGCCGCGACGACGCCGGCCGGATCCCCGCGCAGCCAGGCAGCCTCGGCGCGGGCCACGGCCACCGGCCCGGTGCGCTGGAGTTCCCGGGTCCGTACGGCGATCTCCCAGGCCTCGTCGAGGAGTTCCTCGGCGCCGGGCGGCCCGCCGCGGCGGATGCGGACCCGGGCGAGGACGGTCAGGGCGGGGCAGCGGGCGGGGACGAAGTCGTGCATCCCGAACTCGGCGTGTTTCTCGGCGTCGTCCCAGTCGGCGGCCGCGAGGCGCCGCATGGCCAGCTCGACGTGGAGGTAGTTGAGGAAGCCGAGGTGTTCGGCGCGGTCGGCCAGGTCCATCGCCGGTGGCAGGAAGCGGTCGGCCTCGGCGTACTGGAGGGTGTCGAGCAGGTTCCAGATCAGGTTGGCGTAGGCCCGGCAGGCGTGTTCGACCTCGCCGGCGGCGAGGGCGACGTCGAGGCTCTCCTCCAACTGGCGGCGCCCGCCGGGGTCTCCGCCGCGCCAGCGGGCCGTGCCGACGTTGTTGAGGGCGTGCGACAGGATCGCGGGATCGCCCGCCTTCCGGGCCAGGGCGATGGCGCGTTCGCCGTGCGTGACCGCCTCGGCGTAGCGCTCGGACAGCATGCGCAGCTGGGCGGTGTTGCTGACGGCGAGCGCCAGCAGCCGGTCGTCGCCCGCGTGTTCCAGGACGGCGACGGCCTCGCGGGCGGCTTCCTCGGCCGGGTCGGCGTCGCCTGCCCACCAGTGGATGCGGGACAGCCAGCGCAGATCGGCGCCGAGGGCGCGGATGTCGCCGAGGGAGCGGCGCAGGGCGACCGCGTCCCGCTGGGCGACGACGGCGGCGGCCGAGTCGGCGACGGTGTAGCACTCCACCGCGTAGCGCTCGAGGAGGTCGGCGAGGTCGGCCGGGGCGTAGCGGTGCCGGTCGCGCAGGACCAGCCGCAGCTGGGCGGCGGCCTCGCGGTGGGCGCCCGCTCCCGCGGCGTCCTTGGCGGCGTCGGGCCCGTACCGGGCGATGGCGTCCCGGTCGCCGGCCTGGGCGGCGTGGTGGACGATGCGGGCGGTGTCGGAGCCGGGCCGGGCGACGAGGGCCGCGAGGACGGTGCGGTTGAGCTCGATGCGGCGGGCGGCGGGCAGGGAGTCGGCGACGGCCCGCCGGATCAGCTCGTGCCGGAACGCCACCCGCTCCGGGGCCACGGCCAGCAGGCCGCGCTGTTCGGCCGCCGCCAGTACGGCCACGCCGTCCGCGAGCAGGACGTCGATGAGCGGGCGCTCGACGGCCGAGGGGACGACGGCGAGCTGTTCCAGGGCGGCCACGGTGGCGGAGTCGAGCCCGCGCAGTCTGGCGAGCACGGCGTCGACGACGGTCGGCGGCACGCCCCCGGTGCCGCCCGCGGCCACGACCTCGGCGACGAAGAACGGGTTGCCCGACGTCACGGCGTACACCTGCGCCGCGTCGAGCCGCCCGGCCGCGCTCAGGGTGCGTACGGCGGCCAGGGAGAGGCGGGCCAGCGGGAGCCGGTGGACGCGGCGCACGCGGGAGAGCTGGCCGAGGAGGTGGCGCAGGGGGTGCCCGCTGGTCAACTCGTCGTCCCGGTAGGTGAGGACGAGCAGGGCGGGCAGTCGCTCCACGCGCCGCACCAGGAAGCGCAGGGCGTCGAGGGAGGCCTCGTCGGCCCAGTGGACGTCCTCGACGACGAGTACCGCAGGATGCGGACCCCCGGCCAGCTCTTCGTGCAGGGCCTCGTAGACGCGCGGCCGGTCGCCGCCCTCCGTGACGGCCCGGGCCAGTTCGGCGCCGACGGTCCCGACGAGGTCGCGGAACGGGCCGAGCGGCCGTCGCGTGGCGAGGTCGTCGCACTCCCCGACGAGCATCCTGGCCTGGTCCGGGAGCCGCTCCGGCAGGGCCTTGACCAGGCTCGACTTCCCGATGCCCGCCTCTCCGAAGACGAGCACCACCGATCCGGCCCCGTCCGCCGCCTCCCGGGCGGCCGCAGCCAGTCGCACCAGCTCGGTCTCGCGCTCCAGGATCCCCCGGTCCACGGGGCGATTCTGCCACCGGGGGCGCCGCCACGGGCCCACGTCGCGGGGTCGCGACGGGCATCACCGAAACCGACATCCACGCCGACGCCCCGTCCAGCGGCCGGAATTGACCACTCCAGACCCGTTGACGCTCCTCTGTCCCCTCCCTATCGTCTGGTCGATCACCCGCACGCAGTTCGATATGCCGAACGCTCGCTAACGCCCTTGAATGCCCGTGAACATGGCCCCGTGGAGGCGCACCCATGGCACCGCCCCTCTCCAGACGGCACCTTTTCCAGGCCGCGGCGCTCGCCGCGGTCACCCCGGCGATCTCGTACGCCGCGACCGGCCGGGCCGTCGCCGCAGTCTCGGAGGAACCGTCCGTGTGGACCGTACGGCCCTTCGCGCTCGAGGACGTGAAGCTGGAGCAGGGCGTCTTCGCCGACAAGCGGCAGCTGATGCTCGACCATGCCCGTGGCTACGACGTGAACCGGCTGCTCCAGGTCTTTCGCGCCAACGCCGGTCTCGCCACGGGCGGCGCGGTCGCCCCCGGCGGCTGGGAGGGCCTGGACGGTGAGGCCAACGGCAACCTGCGCGGCCACTACACCGGCCACTTCCTGACCATGCTGTCCCAGGCGTACGCCGGCACCGGCGAGCAGGTCTTCGTCGACAAGATCCGCACCATGGTCGAGGCGCTGACCGAGGTGCGCGAGGCGTTGCGCCGTGACCCGGTCGTCCTGAACTCCCCCGGGAAGTTCGGGACTTCGGCGGAGAACGTGCGCGGCTCGTACCAGTACGTCGATCTCCCGGCCGGAGTCCTCGGCGGCGCCTCGGCGATCACCCTGTCCGCCTGGGTCAGGCCCACGCACGACGCCAACTGGACGCGGATCTTCGACTTCGGCGACAACACCACGCGTTACCTGTATCTGGCCGCGCGCAACGCGAACGGCGTGCCCCGCTTCGCCATCACGACGAGCGGACCCGGCGGCGAGCAGGGACTCGACGGCACCGTCGCCCTGCCGCTGAACCAGTGGAGCCATCTGGCGGTGACGATCGCGGGCGGCACCGGCACGCTGTACGTCAACGGGACGGCCGTCGCGCGGAACACGTCGATGTCCCTCACGCCGGCGGCCCTCGGCACGCTCGCCAACAACTGGCTCGGCCGCTCGAACTACTCCGGCGACCCGGTCTTCGCGGGCGCCTACGACGAGTTCGACGTCTGGTCGCGCGCCCTGACCGCCGGCGAGATCACCCAGCTCCAGACCGCGCGAGCCGCCGACGCCTCGACGGGCCGCGGCGACCTGGCCTCGTACGCCTTCGACGAGACGACCGGCGGGACCTTCGCCGACGCCTCCGGCCGTGGCCTCACCGCCACTCTGCGCCGCACCTGGGGCGGGCCCAGCCATCCCGGGTTCCTGGCGGCGTACCCGGAGACCCAGTTCATCGACCTGGAGTCGAGGACCAGCCCCGACTACACCAAGGTGTGGGCGCCCTACTACACCGCGCACAAGATCCTCAGGGGTCTCCTGGACGCGCACAGCGCCACCGACGACGCACGGGCGCTGGACCTCGCGTCCGGCTTGTGCGACTGGATGTACGCCCGGCTGTCCAAGCTGCCCGACGCCACCCTCCAGCGGATGTGGGGCATCTTCTCCAGCGGCGAGTTCGGCGGCATCGTCGAGGCGATCGTCGACCTGCACGCGCTCACCGGAAAGGCCGAACACCTCGCGCTGGCCAGGCTGTTCGACCTCGACAAGCTCATCGACGCGTGCGCCGCGAACACCGACATCCTCGACGGCCTGCACGCCAACCAGCACATCCCGATCTTCACCGGGCTGGTCCGGCTGTACGACGCGACGGGCGAGGAGCGCTACCTCACCGCCGCGAAGAACTTCTGGGGCATGGTCGTACCGGGACGCATGTACGGCATCGGCGGCACCAGCACCGCGGAGTTCTGGAAGGCCTCCGGGGTGATCGCGGGGACGATCAGCACGACGACCGCCGAGACCTGCTGCGCGTACAACCTGCTGAAGCTCAGCCGGATGCTGTTCTTCCACGAGCAGTCCCCGAAGTACATGGACTACTACGAGCGGGCCCTCTACAACCAGGTGCTCGGCTCCAAGCAGGACAGGGCGGACGCGGAGAAACCGCTCGTCACGTACTTCATCGGCCTCACGCCCGGTCATGTGCGGGACTACACGCCCAAGCAGGGCACGACCTGCTGCGAGGGCACGGGCATGGAGAGCGCGACGAAGTACCAGGACTCGGTGTACTTCAAGAAGGCCGACGGCACCGCCCTGTACGTCAACCTCTACAGCCCGTCCACACTGACCTGGGCGGAGAAGGGCGTCACGGTCACCCAGACCACCGCCTATCCGGCGGAGCAGGGGACCACGCTGAGGATCCAGGGCAGCGCCGCCTTCGCGCTTCGGCTGCGCGTGCCGTCCTGGGCGAGTGCCGGGTTCCGGGTCACGGTCAACGGGCGGGCGGTGTCCGGTACTCCGACTCCCGGGAGCTACTTCACCGTGTCCCGGACGTGGCGCTCCGGCGACACCGTGCGCGTCGCCATTCCCTTCCGGCTGCGCGTGGAGAAGGCCCTCGACGACCCGTCGCTGCAGACCCTCTTCTACGGTCCGGTCAACCTCGTCGCCCGCAACCCGGCCACGGAGTACCTGCCGTTCGGCCTGTACCGCAACGCCGGCCTCTCCGGCGACCTGCTGCCCACCCTCACTCCCGTGGCGGGCAAGCCGCTCCACTACACCCTGGACGGCACCGAGTTCGCCCCGTTCTCCGAGGGGACGGAGGACCCGACGCACGCCTACTTCCGGCGCTCCGAACCCCGCGTGGTCCTCGGCACCGTCGACTCCGGCGTGGCCAATCCGGCGAAGGCCGACGGCACGACACTGCTGGACGAGATCTGGGCCGCGGCGCCGTTCGCGGGCAAGGGGGCGCTGGTGTCCCGGGTGCGGTCGGTGGTGGACGCGTGGGTGTCCGCCGGGCTGCTCGCCCGGGCCGACGGCGACAAGGTGGTGAGTACGGCGGGGAAGGCGTCCTTCGCGGCCTGACGGCGCCGCGGGTTACGACCGGCGGCGCGGCTTGCCGCGGCGGGCGCCCTGGGAGCCGCCCGCACCGCGGGCGCCGCCGGAACCGCCGCGGGAGCCCTTGCCGGTCGGCTTGCCCGCGGCCGGTTTGCGGCCGCCGCCCTTCTGTTCGGCCCGCTTGCGCTCCGGGCGGGCCTCGGGCTCCGGCTTGGTACGCCCGCGGGTGCTGTTGGCCGTCCGTCCGCGGACGATGCCGATGAAGTCCTCGACCAGGTCGGTGGTCGCGTCCTCGGGCCAGGCCAGGGCGACGCCGGACTGGGGGGCGTCCACGAGGGTGCGGTAGGTGAGGTCCTTGCGGTGGTGCAGACGGGCCACGGACTGGGGGACGGCCAGGAGACCGATGCCCGCCGCCACGAGTTCGACGGCGTCCTCGGTCGTGGCGGGGCGTTCCAGGGCGGGCTGCCCGGGGGGCCGCTCCCAGCCGAGGACGTCGTCCAGGGGGTGCAGCAGGATCTCGTCGGCGAGATCCTCGGCGGACAACTCGTCCACCGCCGTGACGAGGTGGTCCTTGGGGGCCACGACGACGGTCGTCTCTTCGTAGAGGGGGATCGCGCTGAAGACCGTACGGTCGACCGGGAGCCGTACCAGCGCCGCGTCGGCGTCGCCGGCCCGCAGCACATCGGATGCCTCGGCGGCCGGCACCGCGACCAGCTCCAGCGGAACGCCCGGCAGGCGCTCCTGCCAGATCCGCACCCACTTGCCGGGGGTCACTCCGGGGACGTATGCGAGCCGGAACGAAGGGGATGCCGCAGAGCCTGTCACCACGCCAGGCTACCCGCCGTGGTCGGACGTCTCGCGCGCGGTCGATAGTCTGGACACCATGAAGTCGCACCAGACCACCCAGACGATGAAGCCCGCGACCGCGGCGAAGAAGCTGGGTGTGTACCTCCCGGCCACCCCTCAGGAGTTCCAGGACGGGGTCGTCACCCGCTCCGAGCTGAACGAGCTCCAGGCGAACCCGCCCGCGTGGCTGCAGGAGCTGCGCAGCACCGGCCCGCACCCCCGCCCGGTCGTCGCGGCGAAGCTCGGCGTCTCCATCGCCGGCCTGGCGCGCGGCGGCGTCACGGAGCCGCTGACCACCGAGCAGATCGAGGCGCTCAAGCAGGACCGGCCCGAGTGGCTGGAGAAGGAGCGCGCCACCCAGGCCGAGGTGCGCCAGGAAGCGGTGCGCATCAAGGAGAAGAAGGCCGAGCAGGACCAGCGCTCCTGACTCGAACACCGGTCGAAAACTCCGGTGCGGTGGCCTGCGCCGCTCTGCGATCATCCCGGAATGGTCGAGAGTCTGGAACCGCTGGTCGTCCGGCACACCCATCGCCTGCCCTCCCCCACCGGTCCGGCCGGTGAGGGCGAGGTCGCGGCGCGGCAGTTCGACGCCGCGCTGATGTCCGTCGGCTTCAAGCTGTCGGCACCGCTGCTGCGGCACCTGTCCGGGCTGTCGGAGGCCACGGTCGTCGACACCGCCGTACGCACCCTGCGCACGGTCCGCGAGATGGTCGGCGACCACGTCGAGCACAACGTCTACTTCGTCGACTTCCCGGCCAACGTGCCGGACACCTTCGACTTCTGGATGCGCTGCATCACCGAGGCCCTCGACGACAGCAAGGCGCGCCCCGGCGTGCTCGAGCAGCTGCGCCAGGGGGTGGTGAACCTGCTCACCCTCCCGTCGTACGGCCGCTACCAGCACACCTACGCCGAGCTGCTCGCCGCCCACGACGAGCTGATCGCCGCGGCGGGCGACCGGATGACGGTGCTGCATCTCGGCGGCGCGCTCGACGACGAGGTCACCGGCCTGTACCTGGCGCTGGCCGGCAGCGCGACGCCGCTGGGCGAGGAGGGGCTGAGCGACCTGAAGGCGCTCGCGGGGCACTGCGCGAGCGGGCCCCAGCCGGAGGCGATACCGGTCCGGGAGAACCGTGCGGTGGTCAACGAGGCCCGGCTGAAGGTGGGCGCGGACCTGCTCCTGGACACCGTGACCGACGTGCTGCGCCTGGCGTGCGCGCTGTCGGGCGGTGACGTGACCCTTCAGGAGCCGACGCGGTTCCGGGCGCTGTCGCGTCCCGTCCGTCGCGCGCTGCTCGCCGGTCTGGACGGCGTCGTCGCCGCGGCCGAGGCCAAGCTCGCCGACGTCCACGCGCACCGCGAGGAGTTCAAGCGCCTCGGTGAGCGGCTGCATCCGCACGAGTACCCGCGGTGGCCGCACGCCGCCGAGGTGTTCGCCGTCGCCCGCGGCGAGCTGACGGCGCGGTCCTTCGACAGCCGGGTCGAGGAGCTGCTCGGCGCGGGTGACGTGGTCGCGGCGGCCGCGTTGCTGAAGTCCGCTCCGGGCAAGCTGCTCCGGGCACTGGACCGGCTGCTGCGTACGGCCGCCGACGAGGAGGAGGAGCGGGAGGCTGTCGTGGCCGCCGTCGAGGAGGTCGTCGGCTCGGTCGCCGGCCGGGTCGTGCTGTCGGTGCGCGAGCACCTGCACAACCGCGCCGACGAGCCCGGTCACCGGCGGGTCTTCATCAACCGGATGGGCCGTGCCTGGGTCGCCGCCGAGGACCGCCCGCCCCTGCCGGCACCGGAACGGGACCGTCTGATCGCCGCGCTCGACGCGGAGACCCGCCGCCGGCTCCCCGCTCCGGGGCACCTCTTGGTCGACCCGGACGTCCTCGACGTGGCGCTGCCGCTCAGCGGCAAGGCGACCGCGGCGGGCCTCGGCGTGCTGCCGCGCGGCTCGGTCTCCCCGGTCGACGGCGAGCTGCTGCGCTTCTTCGTGTACTGGAAGCAGACCGAGCGGACCACCGACTACGACCTGTCGGCGCTGATGCTGGGGGCCGACTACGAGACGGTCTCCTGGCTGTCGTACACGAACCTCTCCGCCGTGGACGGCGAGCACTCCGGCGACATCGTCGACGCGCCCGAAGGGGCCTCGGAGTTCATCAACCTGCGGCTCGGCGCCGTACAGGGCACCTTCATCGTGCCGCAGGTCAACCTCTTCTCCGGGGAGGGCTTCGAGGAGGTCGAGGAGTCGTTCTTCGGGTTCATGCTGCGGGACGGCGAGCAGAAGGGCCGTCCGTTCGAGGCGCGCACGGTGCGGATGAAGTCGGAGCTGCGCGGCCCCGGCCGGGTGGCGCTGCCGCTGGCCTTCCTGCGGGGCGAGGACGGCCGGTGGCGGGCCAAGTGGCTGCATCTGTACCTGAAGGGCACCCCGACGTCGAACCGGGTCGAAGGCAACCGGGTCTCGGTCGCCACGCTGCTGCGCGGCATCGTCGAGCGCGAGCAGCTGACGGTGCGGTACCTCACGGAGCTGATGGCCGACGCCACCACCGGCACGACGGTGTGGGACGGCACGTCCGTGCCGGAGGGGCCCGTCACGTACATCGGTCTGGAACGCCCTGAGGGGCTGCACCCGGACTCCCGGATCGTCACGCTCGAAAATCTGCGCGACCTGATCCCCGAGTGACTGCTAGCGTTGACCACGGCGAGGCCATGAAGGGGCTTCCTTCTCACACTCCTATTGAAATTAGTCCCTTCGCTTTCCTCGCTCTGGACTTCACGCCGGAAGGCGTTGTTCGTACGACGGCCCTGGCGCGCGGATCAGCGCGCCAGGGCCGTTCGTGCTTGTGCCAGGGCCTGTTCGGCGTAGCCGCGGCCGAAGAGCACGGCGTGCACCAGGAGCGGGAAGAGCTGGTGCAGGCCGATGCGGTCCGTCCAGCCGTGGGCGAGCGGCGCCGCCTGCTGGTAGCCGTCCAGCACCCGGTCCAGGTGGGGGCAGCCGAAGAGGTGGAGCATCGCGAGGTCGGTCTCGCGGTGGCCGCCGTGCGCGGCCGGGTCGATCAGCCGGGCCTCGCCGTCGTCGCCCCACAGGACGTTGCCGTTCCACAGGTCGCCGTGCAGCCGGGCGGGTGGTTCGGGTGGGCCAGCGAGCTCGGGCAGGCGCGCGCAGACCTCTTCGATCACGGCCGCCTCGACGGGGCGGACGGTTCCGTCGTCCACCGCGCGGCGCAGGTAGGGCAGCACCCGGTACTCGGCGTACCAGGACGGCCAGTCGCCGCCGTCGGTGTTCCGCATCGGGGCGAGTCCGATGTACGCGTCCCTCGGGCCGCCGGGCGGCGGGGCGCCGAACGCGGGGGCCCCGGCGGCGTGCAGGGCGGCGAGATCGCGGCCGAACCGGACCGCCGCGGCGGCGGTGGGCCGGCCTTGCGGAACCCGGTCGATCACCAGCCGACGTCCCTCGTGACCGTGCACCGCCGGGACACGGACCGCGCTCGCCTCGGCCAGCCAGCGCAGCCCGGCCGCCTCGGCCTCGACCGCGCGGGGCTCCTCCCCCAGCTTCACCATGACCACCCGGCCGCCGTCGAGGGTGACTTCGGCGAGTGTTCCGGACAGCGGGCGCACCGCGGTGACCGGGCGCCCGGTGAGGCGCGCCGCCACGTCACCGGGCCCCTGGTGCGTCACGCCGTACCGAACCATGCCTCGGCGAGCGAGGCGGGCGTTCCGTCGGAGGGCGCGCGCAGTTCGCGCAGGTACCAGGGCAGGTTGCTGTACACGTGCAGCAGTGTGTACGCGAGCAGGTCGGCGGGCTCGAAGGCGTGGCCGTACGAGGCGGTCAGGCGGGCCAGCAGTCGGGGGTCGCCGCGGGTGACGAAGAGGCCGACGCCGACGAAGTCGTAGGCCCGGTCGCCGATCATGGCCGGCTCGAAGTCGAAGAGGCCGGTCAGCCGGCGGCCCTCGGGGTCGACGAGGAAGTGCTGGGCCATGACCTCGGTGTGCAACAGGGCGGGCCGCGGGGCGCGGGGAAGGGCGACCGAGGCGAGGAAGCCGGGGATCTGCTCCAGCCACGCGGCCGGCAGCCCGTGCCGGCGCTGCTGTTCCACGGCGGCCGCGCGGCGACGGTCCAGGAACGCGCCCCAGTCCCCGGGCCCGAGGACGTCCGTGAGGGGTGCGGGGTCGAGGGCGTGGAGCACGGCGAGGGTCTCGCCGATGTCGGCGACGAACCGTTCCTGGTCGGCGCGCGGCAGCCGTCCCCAGACCTGGGCCAGGTTCTCGCCGTGCAGGCGGGACATCAGGACGTACTGCCAGCCGTTCTCGTACGGGCCGACGTCGTGCACCCGGGGGGTGGGCACGGGCAGCAGTCCCTGGAGGTGGGACAGGACGCGGCCCTCGGCGATGCCGTCCTGGGCGGCGGCCGCGGGGAAGAGCTTGAGGACGAGGTCGTCGCCCACCGCGTAGACCGGCTGTGTCCCCTCGGTGAAGCGGGTCAGTGGTGCGCCGGCCAACCCGAGTCGTGCGCACAGATCCTGCGCGCCGGCCCGCATGACCGTCTCGTCCGGGACGACCGCGTCCCATTCCTCGTCCGTTTCCACCAGGGGCAGCACGCCGGAGACGGTAGGCGGCCGGCTCGCCGGTGACAACGCGTTTTCGTCGGGAGCGGGTCCGACGACCGCCGCCCCGGCCTGTGTGTGGCGCTGGTGAAATGTTTCAGCAATGTATTGACATGCGGGTGAAACGATTCGTAGCTTGGGCGATCATTTAGATTCGTGAAGCAAGTTCACGGATATGAACGGAGAGTGCCCATGGGCGATCGCCGACGAAGTCGCCGCCTGGCTACCACCCTGACCGTCGCGGGTTTGGTATTCGGAACGGCCGCCTGTGGCTCCGGTTCCGACAGCACCGATTCCGGTGGCCCGAACACCCTGGAGGTGTGGACCCGGAGCAATCCGGACGCCGCCGCGACCTACGACCGTGTCTTCGCCGCCTTCACCAAGAAGACCGGAATCAAGATCGACTATCAGCCGGTGGTCAACTTCGACCAGCAGCTGCAGAGCCGGGCGTCCACCAAGGACCTGCCGGACGTCATGATCAACGACACGGCTCTGATGGGCAGTTACCAGAGCCAGGGCCTGCTCAAGCCCATCACCCCGGACGCGATCGCGGGCCACGCCCAGATCACCGCCAAGACCTGGTCCTCCACGGTGGGCGTCGACGGCAAGCACTACGGCATCCCGTACTCCCGCCAGGCCCAGACCCTGATGATCCGCAAGGACTGGCTGCGGAAACTCGGTCTCGAGGCGCCCACGACCTGGCAGGAGATGCTCCGGGTCGCCAAGGCCTTCGCCACCGAGGACCCGGACGGCGACGGCAAGGCCGACACCTACGGCATGGTCGTCCCCGGCAGCGCCCAGAACGGCTACGCCGCCTGGTGGGGCGCCAGCTACCTGTGGCAGGGCGGCGCGCGGATCATCGAGCCGGACGGCGACGGCCGCTACCGCCCCGCCATGGACTCGGCCGCCGCCGTACGGACCGTCACCTGGCTGAAGGACAACCTCTTCTGCGGCGCCAAGAACGTCGTCCAGCCGGGTGCCCTCACGGCCGTCACCGCGAACGCCACCAACTTCCAGGACGGCAACGCGGGCATGTACCTCACCGGCCCGTACAACATCACCACCTTCGACGCCACGCCCGGCAAGGACACGTACGAGGTCGTGGCCGCCCCCGCAGGGCCCGCCGGGTCCGACGTGCTGGCCGACGGCGAGAACGTCTACTTCGGCGCCAGGACCGGCAAGGCGAGGCAGGAGCACGCGCTGGCCGCGTTCCTGATCTCTCCCGAGGGCCAGCGGATCGCCATGACCAGCGTCGACGGCCACCAGCCGGTCGTCCGCATCCCCGTCAACTCCGCCCTGGACGCGGCGACGGTGCGCGACGACCCCCGCTGGAGCGTCGTGCAGAAGGCCTACGAGGACGCCTCTCAGCAGTTCCCGAACGCGCCGGACTTCGCCCCGATCAAGCAGGACACCGCGGACAGCCTCAACGCGATCTTCACGTACTGCGGCAGCGACGTCGCCTCGGGCCTGAAGGAACTCAACGACACCCTCGCCGGAGACCTCAAGGACCAGGACCTGCTGAAATGACCGCGACCCTCACCACGCCCCGGCGGCGCAGAGTCCTCGCCAAGAGGTCGGTGCTCCCCTGGCTGTTCCTCGCCCCCGGCCTGCTGCTCGCCCTGGTCTTCAAGTTCCTGCCCATGGGCAAGGGCATCTGGCTCAGCTTCTTCGACGTACGGCCCTTCCTCGGTGACAAGTGGGTCGGCCTCGACAACTACACCCGGGTCCTGACCGACCACCGCTTCCAGGACGCGATCGGCCACACCCTCCTGCTCGGCCTCGGCCAGTCGCTGGGCGCCATCCTCGTCGGCTTCCTCCTGGCCCTGCTCCTCGAGGGCCAGGCCCGCTCCCTGAAGATCATGCGTACGGCCGTCTTCCTGCCGGTCGTCACGGCGACCGCGGTGGTCGGCGAGATGTGGCGGCTGCTGTACTACCCGACCTCCGACGGCCTGATCAACCACGGTCTGAGCTTCCTCGGGCTCGGGCCCGCGCAGTTCCTCGACAACCCGGACACCGCGCTGTGGGCGACGATGGTCATGGCCGTCTGGATGCTAGCCCCGTACAACATGGTGATCATCCTCGCCGGCCTGGCGGGCGTGGACCGGACCCTGTACGAGGCGGCCGCGATGGACGGCGTCTCGCTGTCGCAGCGGCTGCGTCATGTGACGCTGCCCGCGATCCGTCCCGCGCTGGGCATCGTCCTGACCCTCGCCGCGATCCGCGGGCTGCGGGTGTTCACCGAGGTGTACGTCCTGACCGGCGGCGGTCCTGCCGGGTCCACCGAGGTCTGGATGACCCGCGCCTACACCCTCGGCTTCACCCGCAACGACATCGGCGGGGCCTCCGCGGCCTCGGTGGTGCTGCTCTGCGTGACCCTGCTGCTGACCGTCACGGTCAACTACTTCCGCAAGAGGGGAGACGTGCGATGAGCGCACCCGCCATCGACCCCGTCCGCACGTCCGTGCCCGGATCACCGGCCGGGAAGCCCTCGCTCAAGCAGCGGGCCACCCCCGCCCGCTTCGACACCGCCCTCGGCTGGAGCGACCGTCCGGGCGTGGGCTGGGCGTTGCGCATCCTGCTCTGCGCGATCGCCCTCGGCATCTTCGCGGCACCGTTCCTGACGATCGTCTCCGGTGCCTTCACCACGCACGCCAGCGGCTCCTCGCTCTCCTTCCTCCCGCACGACAGCACGCTGCAGAACTTCAAGGTGGCCGGCGAGCGCGGGATCTGGGACTACTTCACCAACTCCCTCGTCATAGCGGGCGGCGCGCTGCTGCTCCAGCTCGCGGTGTCGGTGCTCGCCGCGTACGCGCTGGCCCGGCACAGGTTCCGTGGCCAGGCCCTCGTGCTGACCCTGTTCATGCTGACGATGATGCTCCCCGAGGAGGTCATCGCGATCCCGCTGTCCCTGGTCCTCGGTCATGTCCCGGTGGTCGGCCTGGACCTGAAGGGGACGGCGTGGGGTGTGATCCTGCCGCTCGGCGCCTGGGGCTTCTCCGTGATGCTGCTGACCGAGTTCATGAAGGACATCCCCACGGAGATAGAGGAGGCCGCCCGGCTGGACGGCGTGGGCGAGTTCCGGATGCTGTGGCAGGTGGTCCTGCCGCTGTGCAAGCCCGCCCTCGGCGTGGCCGGGGTGCTGGGCTTCGTCATGATCTGGGACCAGTACCTGCTGCCCCTGATCGCCTCCAAGGACCCCACCGACTACACGGTCACCGTCGCCCTGTCCATCCTGCGCACCGACCCCGAGGTCGGCTCCGGGGTGGTGCTGGCCGGGGCGGTCATCGCCCTGATCCCCAGCCTGATCGTCTACCTGCTCCTCCAGCGCTCGCTGGTCACCGGCATCGCCGCCGGCGCCACCAAGGGCTGATCCCGTCGAGGACCCGAACCCCCCACACCCCAGTTACGAGGGAGACATGAAGTTCCACGGAGTGCTGTTCTTCCCGGTCACGCCGTTCGCCGCGGACGGCTCGCTGGACGAGGAGCGGCTCGCCCGGCACATCGAGGCCGGAGTCGCGGCCGGCGCGGGCGGCGTGTTCGTCGCCTGCGGCACCGGCGAGTTCCACGCGTTGACGCCCGAGGAGATCGAGCGGGCGACCCGGATCGCCGTGGCGACGACCGCGGGGCGGGTGCCCGTCCTCGCGGCGGCCGGCGGTCCCGTACCGGTCGCCCGCGACCAGGCGGCCCGCATCGAACGCGCCGGCGCCGACGGCATCCTGCTGCTGCCGCCCTATCTGGTGAGCGCCCCGCAGCAGGGCCTGGTGCGGTACGTCAAGGAGGTCACCGAGGCCACCGGCCTGCCCGTCGTCTTCTACCAGCGCGGCACGGCCCGCCTCACCGAGTCGACCGCCGCCGAGATCGCCGCCCTGCCCGGGGTCGTCGGCCTCAAGGACGGGCTCGGCGACATCGAACGGATGCACCGCATCGTCCGGGCCGTGCGCGCCCTGCCGGACGGGCAGGACTTCCAGTTCTTCAACGGCCTGCCCACCGCCGAGATGACCGCACCCGCCTACCGCGGCATCGGCGTCGACCTGTACTCCTCCGCCGTCTTCGCCTTCGCCCCTCAGATCGCCCTGGCCTTCCACCGGGCCCTCGGGGAGAGGGACGAGGCGCTGGTCAACACGCTCCTGGACGAGTTCTACGGCCCACTGGTCCAGCTGCGTGACGAGGTCCCCGGATACGCCGTGGCCCTGGTCAAGGCCGGGGTGACCCTGCGCGGCCTGGACGTGGGCGGCGTACGGGCGCCGCTGGTCGACCCGACGCCGGAGCACGTCGCCCGGCTCGCGAAACTCATCGACCACGGCCTGGAGGTGGTCGGCGCATGAAGCCCACCAGGATCAGGGAGCTGATCGTCACCCCGATCGCCTTCCGCGACCCTCCGCTGCTCAACTCCAACGGCGTCCACGAGCCCCTCGCCCTGCGCGTGATCCTCCAACTCGTTCTGGAGGACGGCACGGTGGGCCTCGGTGAGTCACCGGGTGGCACCGCCCGTCTGGAGCGGCTTCGGGCGGCGGCGAAGGTGGTCGTCGGCATGGACGTCTTCGACACGACGGCCGTCGCGGCCGCGATCGACGCCGCCCTGCTGCCGACCGTGCCCAGCTCCCACGAACGCGGCTGGACCACCTCCGCGGTGGAGGTGGCCTGCCTCGACGCACAGGGCAGGCTGCTCGGGCGGCCGGTCGTCGACCTGCTCGGCGGCGCGGTGCGGGAGTCGGTGCCGTTCGCGGCGTACCTCTTCTACAAGTGGGCCGAACACCCGGCTCTCGACGGCCGGGCCGCCGTCGGCGACGACTGGGGGGAGGCGCTGGATCCGGCGGGGATCGTCGAGCAGGCCCGGCTGATGCAGCAGCGGTACGGTTTCGGCTCGTTCAAGCTCAAGGGCGGGGTCTTCCCGCCCGACGAGGAGATCGCCGCGATCAAGGCGCTGGCGGAGGCGTTCCCCGGGCAGCCGTTGCGGCTGGACCCCAACACCGCCTGGACGGTCAAGACGTCGACGTACGTCGCCCGTGAACTGGACGGCGTGCTGGAGTACCTGGAGGACCCGACCAAGGGCATCCCCGGCATGGCTCAGGTCGCGCGGGACTCGCCGCTGCCGCTCGCGACCAACATGTGCGTGATCGCCTGGGAACACCTCAAGCCGGCGATCGAGCAGGACGCGATCCAGGTCCTGCTCACCGACCACCACTACTGGGGCGGACTGCGCCGCACCCGTGAACTGGCCGCCGTCTGCGAGGCGTTCGGGCTCGCGCTGTCCATGCACTCCAACTCCCACCTGGGCATCAGCCTCGCCGCGATGACCCACGTGGCGGCCGCCCTCCCCAACCTCGACCACTCCTGCGACACGCACTATCCGTGGAACTCGGCCGACGACGTGATCGTCCCGGGGGCGCTGGAGTTGCGCGACGGAGCGGTCGAAGTGCCGACCGGGCCCGGTCTCGGCGTGGAACTCGACCACGACGCCCTGGACCGGCTGCACCGGTTGTACGTGGACTCCGGGATGCGCAGCCGCGACGACACCGGCTACATGCGGCGGATCCAGCCGGAGTACGAGCTCAGACTGCCGCGTTGGTGACGGAGTCCGCCCAGTCCTCGACGAGGCGGACGGTGCGCCGCGGGTGTTCCTCGTGGAGGTAGTGCCCGGTTCCCGGCCAGTGGTCGACGCGTGAACCGGGCACGTGCAGGGTGCCGCGTTCCCAGGCGGCGGCCTCGGCCGACGTCCATACGGTCAGCGCCGGCCGGGTGCGGTGGCTCAGGTACCGCTCGCTGTGCGGGCGTACGCCCACCGCTCCCGGGTCGGTGTACATCCCGGCGTAGGCCTGGGCGACGACGTGGTCGGGTGTGCCGAGCATGGTGCGGACGTGCGCGGTGCGCAGCCCTGCCGGGGCGTTGGGGGCGAAGGCCGCGGCCACGAAGTCGGCCGCGGGGCGCGAGCCGCGGGCGCGGTAGTCGGCGAGCCGGGCCGGGATCCGCTCGGCCTCCTCGCCGTGGGCGCCGTGGGCGGGGTCGAGGGCGATCACCGACCGCACGGTGTGCGGGTGCTGGACGGCCAGCAGGTTGACGACCTGCCCGCCCATGGAGTGCCCGACCGCGACCACCGGGCCGGTGCCGAGCGCGTCGATCAGCGCGGCCAGGTCCGACGCCATCTCTGCCGGCGTGTTGCCCTCGGCCGGTACCTCTGAGCGGCCGTGTCCGCGCAGGTCGGGCACGACCACCCGGAATCGGTCGGCCAGCGCCTCCGCGTGCGGCGACCACTCCCGGCCGTCCCCGCCCCAGCCGTGCACCAGCAGCAGGGCGGTCGCGTCGGCGGCGCCGAGACCGGTGCAGAACAGGCGGATGCGGCCGAGGTCGATCACGGGTTGTTCTCCCGGGTGGATGAGGACGGAGGGGGCACGCTTCTCAGACGTGCCCCTGTTCCCTCGGGACCAACCAGCCGGTGTCAGGCGGTGCCGAGCGCCGTGCGCAACGTGCTGACGGCCTGGTTGATCGCGGCCTCGGCGGCGTGCGTCTCGCGCAGCGCGTTGAGCATCACGAAGTCGTGGATGATGCCCTGGTAGCGGACGGCGGTGACGGGGACGCCGGCCTGGCGCAGCTTGTTGGCGTAGGCCTCGCCCTCGTCGCGCAGGACGTCGGCCTCGCCGGTGATGACCAGGGCCGGGGGCAGTCCGGTGAGCTGCTCGGTGGTGGCCCGCAGCGGGGAGGCGGTGATCTCGGCGCGCTGTGCCTCGTCGGTCGTGTACTGGTCCCAGAACCACTGCATGCCGTCGCGGCGCAGGAAGTAGCCGGTGGCGAACTGGTGGTAGGAGCCGGTGTCGAAGGCGGCGTCGGTCACCGGGTAGAACAGCACCTGCTGCACCAGCGGCACATCGCCGCGCTCCTTGGCCATCAGCGTCAGCGCGGCGGTCATGTTGCCGCCGACCGAGTCACCGGCGACCGCGATGCGGGTGGCGTCCAGGCCCTTGGACGCGCCGTGCTGCACGACCCACTGGGCGACCGCGTAGTTCTGCTCGATGGCCACCGGGTAGCGGGCCTCGGGCGAGAGGTCGTACTCCGGGAAGACCACGGCGGCGTTCGCGCCCACGGCCAGTTCGCGGACCAGCCGGTCGTGGGTGTGGGCGTTGCCGAACACCCAGCCCGCGCCGTGGATGTAGACGATCACGGGCAGGGTCCCGGTGGCGCCCGCCGGCTTGACGATGCGGGCCCGGACACTGCCCGTCGGACCGCCCTCGACAGTGATCCACTCCTCGTCGATCTCCGGCTTCTCGATCTCGCCGGACTGCACCTCGTCGACGGCCTTGCGGCCCTCGGCGGGCGCCAGGTCGAAGAGGTAGGGCGGATTCGCGGTCGCCTCGGCGAAGGCCTGGGCGGCGGGCTCGAGAACCGGGCGGGTTTCGGTCATGACGATCTCCTCGGATCGGGTGCCGCGGTCAGACTCCGGCGGGGCTTCCGAAGCGGCGACACAGATGCACAGTAGCGCTCGATTCAGTCGTGCGCAACTTATTAGCACCCTAACTATTTGTGCTCTACTTATTAGAGGACGATAGAATCGAGAGGACTTCAAGATAGGGTGGTGAGCACCGATGACCAGCACAGAGACCAGGAGCCGAGCCGTGAGCACAGCCCCCGAACCGGCCGAAGGGTCGCTGCTCCTGGACGACCAGCTCTGCTTCGCGCTGTACGCCGCCTCCCGCGCGGTGACGGCGCGCTACCGGCCCCTGCTGGACGAGCTGGGGCTGACCTATCCGCAGTACCTGGTCATGCTCGTGCTGTGGGAGCGGGACTCGATCTCCGTGCGCGAGCTGGGCGCCTCGCTCCAGCTGGAGTCCAGCACGCTGTCGCCCCTGCTGAAGCGCCTGGAGGCGAACGGCCTCCTGCACCGCGAGCGGCGGCCGGACGACGAGCGCTCCGTCGCCATCCGCCTCAGCGAGGCCGGCGCCCGGCTCCGGGAACGGGCGGGTACGGTCCCCCTCGCCATCGGCGACGCCATGGGCCTGACCCCGGAGCAGGACGCCCTCGCCAAGCAGCTGCTCCGCCTGCTCACCTCGAACGTCAGCGCCGGCTGAGGCCACGCGGTGAGGGCGGAGCAGTCGTGGGCCCTCACTCGTTGTGCAGCACCTGTGCGACCGTCAGCCGTGCCGCTCGGCGGCCCGGGAGGTACGCGCCCAGGACCGCGATCACCACACCCGCCGGGGCGAGGGCAAGCAGGGCGGAGGCCTGCCACACGTCCGTCATGTACGCGGGCAGGGTGATGTCCACGGCGTCCGCCATCCGCGGTACGACCAGCTCGTGGCCGAGCATGCCCAGCGGTATGCCGACCACGGTGCCGAGGGCGCCGAGCACCGCCATCGACGTCACCGTCATCGCCGTCACCTGCCGGGGTGTCATGCCGATGGACTTGAGCATGCCGAGGTCGCGGCGGCGGTCGCGGGTGTTGAGGACGGCCGTGTTGAAGACGCCGAGGGAGGCGACCACGGCGAGCATCACGGTGAGTACCGATGCCGAGCCGACGATGGTCTGCGTGACGGTGTTGGCGCCGACCGGGTCCGGGCTGATCCCGGGATCGGCGGCCCGGGCCGCGCGGGCGTAGGCGGCCTGATCGGCTCCGTCGCGGAGCTTGACGTGGTAGGCGATGGGCTTCTCCTCGGGGGCCAGGGCGGTCAGGGTCGACTGGCCGGTGACGACGAGTCGGCGGTCGTTGTGCATGTACTGCCCGACGATCACCACCGTCTCGTGCCGGTCGCCCTTCTCCAGGCGGAAGCGGTCGCCGACCCGCAGGTCGTTCCGGCGCAGGAAGGCCGAGCCGGCGACGACCTCGCCGGTCCGGTGCATCCACCGGCCTTCGGTCAGCACGCTGTCCAGCGACGGACGGTCCCCCCGGCGGCCCTCCAGCATCACCTCCTGCGCGGAGCCCGCCATCCGCACCTCCATGTCCGCCCTCGCGGTGACCTCTTCCGCGCCGGGCAGGGACCGCAGCAGTGACTCGAGTTCGGGGTCGGTGTGCGTGGGCCGGATCTCCTTGCCGTCCTTGTACGCGCCGACGTACACCGTGACCTGGTAGGCGTCCCGGCCCGCCTCGCCGAACCTGGTCATCGACGCGGCCAGACCGGTCGCGAAGGTCACGCTGGTCACGCCCAGGACGACGGCGGCGAGGGTGAGGGCACTGCGTCCGGGCCGGGCGAACGGCAGGCCGACTCCCAGGCTCACCGAGCGCGGCAGCCTGCTGCCCGCCAGGCGCCGCTGGATGCCGAGGGCGCGTCCGGCGCGCGGGGCGCTGCCCGCGCTGATGGCCCGCGCCGCGGGCAGCCGGTGCGCGCGTGCCGCCGGGGCGAGCGCGGCGAGGAGGCACACGCCGGGCATGCCGAGCAGGGCGAGGACGTTCACCCAGGGCGCGATGCCCACGCTGTCGTGGAAGACACCGGCGTCCGGCCCCATGAAGACGAACTCGAAGAAGGGGCGGGCCAGCAGGTTCCCGGCGACGGTGCCCAGGACACAGCCGGCGACCGCGGGCACGGAGATCATCGTGAGGTACACGGCGAGCACCTGACCCGGGGTGAAACCGAGGGCCTTGAGGATGCCGATGTGCCGGAAGCCCGAGATCACCGCGCCGCTGACGACGTTGGCGACGATGAGCACCGCCACCACGATGCCGAGGATGCCGAAGGCCATCAGGTAGGGGGTGTACGCGCGGGCCGAACTGCCGATCTGCTGCTTGAGGGTGAGGTACGACTGCGAGGCGGTCAGCGCGCCAGGCGGCAGCCCGTCGGTGACGGCGGCCAGGCTCGCGCGGAGCCGGTCCTGCGAGGAGGCGTCCGTGAAGCGGAAGAGCATCTGCGTGGCCGTGGGGTGCAGGGCCGCGATCTGCTCGGGGGCGACCCAGGCGTCCGCGGTCCGGCCGAGGTCGAAGGCGAACCCGACGACGGTGAGGTCCGGGCCCGCGGGCACCCGGAGCTTCTTGCCGAGGTCGTCGGCGCTCCAGTCGGACTGCCGGTTCAGGACGACCTCCCCCGGCCCGGTGGCCCAGCGCCCCGCCCACAGGTCCAGCCGGCCCACCGGGCCCGCCGGGTCGTCCCGGCCCACCACGGTGAGGTCGGTGCCGAGTCCGAAGTTCATGGTCGCGCGCGGCAGTTCGACCGCGGCCTGGGCGAAGGGCCCGGCGGCGGCCTCGACGCCGGGCTGCCGGGCCGTCCGCGCCAGCTCCGCGTCCGAGACCCTGGCGGGATCGAAGGCGGCGGCCACGTGCGCGCCGCGCTGCTTGCCGAAGGCCCTGTCGAAGGGCGCGGAGGCCGCGTCGAGCAGACCGAGCGCCACCACGAGCGCCGCCGTCGAGGTCAGCGTGACCAGGGCGATGACCAGGGTCTGGAGTCTGCGCCGCCGCACCGCCGCGCGGGCGGCCCGCCACACCGCCCTCATGCGGACGGCTCCAGAGTGTGCTCGCCGGTCACCCGGCCGTCGGCGAACTCGACCAGCCGGCCGGCGCAGCGCCGGGCGAGGTGCGCGTCGTGGGTGACCAGGATCAGGGTCTGGCCGATCTGGTTGAGATCGAGCAGCAGGTCCATCACCTGCTCGCCGGCCCGGCTGTCCAGGGCACCGGTCGGCTCGTCGGCCAGCAGCAGGGCCGGACGGTTCATCAACGCCCGTGCCACGGCGACGCGTTGCCGCTCGCCGCCGCTGAGCACCGCCGGGTAGGCGTTGCGCCGGTCCGCGATGCCGAGTTCGTCGAAGAGCTCCAAGGCGCGGCGGCGGGCCTGCCGGGCCGGGGTGCCGGTCAACTGCGCGGCCAGCGCCACGTTGTCGAGCGCCGACAGGTCGTCGACGAGGTTGAAGAACTGGAAGATCATGCCGATGCGGCGGCGCCGGTACAGCGCCAGGCCCTTCTCGCTCAACTCCCCCACGTTCTCCCCGTGGACGACGACCGTGCCGCCGGTCGGCCGGTCCAGCCCGGCGATCATGTTGAGGAAG
Source organism: Streptomyces sp. NBC_01352 (assembly GCF_036237295.1). Classification (NCBI taxonomy): domain Bacteria; kingdom Bacillati; phylum Actinomycetota; class Actinomycetes; order Kitasatosporales; family Streptomycetaceae; genus Streptomyces; species Streptomyces sp. NBC_01352. The sequence continues at coordinate 9,476,760 of NZ_CP108354.1, read as the reverse complement.
GTGGACTTGCCGCAGCCCGAGGGCCCCATCACGGCAACCGCCTCCCCCGCCCGGATCTCCAGCGACACTCCGTCCAGCGCGGTCGTCTCGCCGTACTCCTTGCGCACACCGTCGAGCCGTACGACGGTCTCTCCCCTGTTCTCCCCAGTGGTCATGTGCTCTCCTCAGTGATCATGCACAAGACGCTACGGAGGGTACGGCGGCCTGAACATCCCTCCACGGATGGCACATCGGGCGCCCGCTCATCCTGGAGATGCAGGGCCCTGGATCCACAGGCTGATGCGGATCCCGTGCCGGTCTGCCAAGGTGATGCCCGTGGGGAACGGGGAGACGAACGCGCTGATGGCGGCGCTGGGGGTGGCGTGCGCGGCGGCCGTCGGGCTGGCGGTCGCGCTGTGGCGTACGCGGCGCCGGTGGCAGGCGGCGGTCGGGGAGCGCGGCTGGCTGCTGGAGCGGGAGCGGGAGAGCGCCGCACGCTCCGCGGTCGCGGCCGAACGCGACCGTATCGCCCGGGAGTTGCACGACATCGTCAGTCACAACGTCAGCCTGATGGTGGTGCAGGCCGGGGCTGCCCGCGAGGTGCTGGGCACGATGCCGGACGAGGCCGCGGCGGCGCTGCGGGCGGTGGAGGACGCGGGACGGGGTGCGATGACCGATCTGCGGCACCTGCTCGGGCTGTTGGCACCCTCGGCGAGCGGCGAGGACGTGGATCCCGGCCCGCCCGGCGACGGCTGCGACTCGGTGGAGCTGGCTCCGCAGCCCGGCCTCGACCGACTCGGGCCGCTCGTCGACCGGATCTCCTTCGCCGGGCTGCCCGTCGAGGTACGGATCTCCGGGGAGCCGCGCCCGCTGCCGCAGGGCGTCGACGTGACCGCGTACCGGATAGTGCAGGAGGCGCTGACCAACGCGCTCAGGCACGGTGACGGAGGGAAGGCCGAGGTGACCGTGCGGTACGCGGACCACGCGCTGCGCGTGGAGGTGCTCAACACCGGCCCGAGCGTCCTGACCGGCGCCGCGCCCGCGCGGACGGCAGCCCGGCACCGGGACGGCACGGGACGCGGGCTGCTCGGACTGCGCGAGCGGGTCGCAGTGTACGGCGGAGACCTGGACGCCCGGCGCCGGCTCGGCGGCGGCTACCGGGTCCGGGCGCGCATCCCGCTGGACCGCCCGTGACGGCGGCCGGGCGGACGCCCCGCGTGCTCGTCGCCGACGACCAGAACCTGATCCGCACCGGCTTCCGGCTGATCCTGAACGCACGGGGCATCGAGGTGGTCGGGGAGGCGGCCGACGGCGCCGAGGCGGTGGCGATGGCCCGCCGACTCGAGCCGGACGTCGTGCTGATGGACATCCGCATGCCCGTCATGGACGGCCTGGAGGCCACCCGCCGCATCCTGGAACACGCCCCGGGCTGCCGGGTGCTCATGCTGACCACCTTCGACCTGGACCGCTACGTGTACACCGCGCTGTCGGTCGGAGCCAGCGGCTTCCTGCTGAAGGACGTCACGCCGGAACACCTGGCGGCGGCGGTACGGCTGGTCGACACGGGCGACGCCCTGCTCGCCCCGTCCATCACCCGGCGCCTGGTGGAGCGCTTCGCCTCCCAGGGCGAGGGTCCGTCCGCCGTGCCCGCGGATCTCAGCGCCCTCACGCCCCGCGAACTGGAGGTCCTGACCCTGCTGGGCCGCGGTCTGTCCAACACCGAGCTCGCCGCCGAACTGACCCTGAGCGAGGCCACGGTGAAGTCCCACGTGGCCCGCATCTTCGCCAAGCTGACCCTGCGCGACCGCGCCCAGGCCGTCGTCCTGGCGTATGAGACGGGGCTGGTCAAGCCGGGCGGGTGAGCTCCCGCTCAGCCACACCCCTGAGGCCGGCCGCGATCAGCAGCACGCGGGCGTGCACGCCGGGCCGGTACCGCGACGGCCGGGGAAGCGGCGTGGCGGCGAGCGAGCCGTCCATCTCGCGGACCGGCGCGGCGCCACCGCGCAGCCAGTACTCTCAGTCCGGCTCCGCCGTCTGCCCCCAGAGACAGCTGGGCAACTCCCTCCAGAGACACGCGACCTCCTCAAGAGACAAGGGCACTGAGCCGAACCTGCCCCGGCCGGTGGAGCCGTCCCGAACGATCACAACTCGGTGATTGATGTTCCCTTTCGACGGGGACATGCCCGACGCTGACCGAGGGCACGGATCGCCGTGCCCTCGGACCGACCTGTGACGGGGACTGAGGAGTGGGCGTGGGTGTGGGCGGAGGCGGGGAGAGAGCCGTCGCGGTGACCGGCGGCAGTGGGTTTGTCGGCGGTCACCTGGTCCGGCGGCTGCTGGTGCGGGGCTATGCGGTGCGCACCACCGTGCGGAGCCTCGCGCACACGGCGAAGGTGCGGCCGCTGCGGGAGATGCAGGAGGAGTTCCCCGGCCGGCTGGACCTGTTCGAGGCGGACCTGCTGCGCGAGGGGTCCTTCGACGACGCGATCCGCGGCTGCCGAGTCGTCTTCCACGTGGCGTCGCCGTTCTTCATGCCGGAGAAGATCAAGGACGGCAGACGGGACATGGTGGACCCGGCCCTCCTCGGCACGCGCAACGTGCTCGGCAGCCTGGAGCGGACCCCGACGGTCGAGAGACTGGTGTTCACCTCCACCGTCGGCGCGATCTTCGGCGACTACGCCGACGTGCTGGGCATGGACGACCAGGTGCTCGCGGAGAAGTACTTCAACACCACCAGCACGGTGCAGAACAACCCGTACCACTACGCGAAGACGGTCGCGGAGCGCGCGGCGTGGGAGGCGGAGGCGGCCCAGGACCGCTGGCGCATGGTCTCCGTCAATCCCGGCCTGATCCTGGGCCCTTCGCTCTCCCCCGCCTCGGAGTCCGGCAGCCTGTTCCTGCTGGAGGAGCTGTTCAAGGGCTACTTCTTCTACGGCGCTCCGGACTTCGCCTTCACGACGGCGGACGTACGGGAGGTGGCCGACGCGCACATCGCGGCGGCCGAGAACCCCGAGGCGAAGGGGCGTTACATCGTCGCGGCGCCGACGATGACGTCGTTCCACGACCTGTCCCGCATCATCCGCGCCCACCACCCCCGCGACCTGCGGCTTCCGCGCACCGCGCTCCCGCACTGGCCGGTGCGCGTCCTGGGCCCCGCCTTCGGTCTGACCCAGGACTACATCCGGGGGCACCTCGGCATCCGCTTCCGGGTGGACAACAGCCGCAGCGTGCACGAACTGGGCATCACCTACCGCCCGATCGAGCAGACGATGCTCGACCACTACGAGGCATGGCGGACGCAGCGGGCCGCGCGGTGACCGTGTCGCCCTCAGGCGAGGGTCCGTCAAACCTCCATCGGGGCAACACGACGAAGGTCACAGTTACGTATCGGGCATTTTACCCTTCAATCTTCACATCAGTCACACAAGTTGGTTAGGTTGGCCGCCGGACCGCACGACTTCCTCCGGTGAACCCCGCCGTGTCGCGCGTTCCTCGGTCGAGTCACCCCCTGACCGGACCCGACGGCCGCCCAGGCGGCAGGAGTTCGGTGGTGGGGCTACGGAAGGAGTACGTCTTCCATGGCGTCGGAGCGAACCCCGCGCCCCGGAATCAGTCTCCCGGGCATGCGCAACTCCGCACTCGCCACGGCGGCTCTCACCTCCGTGGCGCTGCTCTCCCAGACCGCGAGCGCCACGCCCGCGGCAGCCGAGGACGGGCCGAGCCGCGATGAGGTCCGGCAGCGGATCGACAACCTCTACGACCGGGCCGAGTCCGACACGGGAACCTTCAACGCCACCCGCGCGGGCTCGAGCCCTCGCAAACGCGCCGGTTCGCTCACCGAGAGCGGAGGCGAACGAGCGGGTTCGGCCGCCGACGACGGCCGCGGTCGCACCGCCGCCGGGACCGGTGCCGGCACCGGCAACTCGCCGCGCAGACAGGCCGATCCGGCCCTCGACGGGGTCGCGCGCCAGTGGTTCGACGCGGCGCGGGCCAAGCTGGGCCCGACCGTCCCGGCCGCCCTGCCGGCCGACCGGAGGCCGGCCCAGCCGGCATCCTCCCGGCCCGCCCGCCCGGCGTCGGCCCCCGGCCTCCGTGAGCAGGCCACTGCCGACCGCCCCGCCCTGGAGCTGACCGCCGGGTCCGCCACCGCGCTGCCACCCGCGCCGGGAGCACCGCAGGAGGCTCGGCAAGCGGACACCCCCGGGGCACTGCCCGCCACCGCTGCCGAACCCAGGCCGTCCTCGCTGCGGACCACGAAGGAACGCGTCCAGCGTCAACTCGCCGCCGCCCGCGACCTGCTGACCACCCACACCGCTCAGGCCGCCCCGCCGAGCACGCCTCTCGCCGCGATCGAGTCCCGCCCGGCCGTGGACACCTGGGCCGCCCCGGCTCCGCAGACCGGCCTCGGGACCGACCCGCTCTGGCAGCAACAGCAGCCGGCCGCCACCACGATGAGCGCGCCGCTCACCATGGAGACGCCTCTCGTCACGGAGACGCCTCTCGCCATGGAGGCGCCTCTCGCCATGAACTCGTCGCTCAGCATGGACGCGTCCCTCGGCACAGGTACGCCCCTCCCCATGGACACCCCGTTCACCATGGCTGCGCCCCTCGTCACGGACGTGCCCCTCGCCATGGACGCGTCCTTCGCCTTCGCCACTCCCGTCCCCACAGCCCCACCGGTTCCCACACAGCCCCCCTTCGCCGCACCGCCGCCCTACCCCACGACCGCACCCCTCCAGGCAGTCGACACCCCGAGCACAGGCTTCCCCCTCACCGCCGCAGCGCCGGCACCCGCCGGCATCACCCAGGCTCCGGAAGCCCCTGCCTACGAGGCCAAGGCCACCCGCGCACTCGCCTTCGCCCGCGCCCAGATCGGCAAGCCGTGCGTCTGGGGCGCGGCCGGCCCGGGCTCGTACGACAACGCCGGCCTCACTCAGGCCGCGTGGCGTGCCGCCGGCGTCGAACTCCCCCGCACCACGCCCGGCCAGGCGGCCTCCGGCACGGTGGTGCCCCTCGCCGAGACGCGCGTCGGCGACCTGGTCTTCTTCTACGACGACCTCAGCCACGTCGGCCTCTACATCGGCAACGGCACGATGATCCACGCGCCGGGGCCCGGGGCGTACATCCGTGAGGAGTCGGTCTTCTACGCCGGCGAGTCGGCGATCCGCGGAGCGGTGCGGCCCGCCTGAGCCCCGCCCCGACAGGACCTCCACGGTCGGCATCGTCGCCCCGCCCCGACGCGGCGGGCCCCACGATGCCGACCTGGTCCAGGCGACGCCCCGTCACCCCGCCTCTGCGCCGGGCAGTTCCCGCACGCCCCCACAGGCACCCCAACCCCGCACGACTCTGGACTCCCCTTCCGGCCCTGCCCTAAGGTGCGACAGTAAGCGCTTTCTAGCTTGCTCATGGCACCGTACCGTTCCGTTTCGTTTCGTCACTCTTCGGCCTTCACTCCCAGCCCCATGCGCCAGCCCCGTTCGGACGGCCCGCACGAGGGGCCGCCGAGCCTGCCCGGCGCGGAAAGGAAGCGTCTCGTGCCGCACAACGAACCGCAGAGCCCGTCGCAGCCGTCGGAGTCGTCGCACCCGTCCCGACCGTCGCAGTCATGGACCCGCAAGTCCTTCCTGCGCGGAATGGCGGCCGCCGGCATCGCCCCGCTGCTCCCGGGGGTGTTACCCGGAACCGCCGGGGCCGCCGAGGCCGCCGCCCCGGACCGGCCGGACTTTCCCCTGGTCCAGGGCGGCGTCGCCACAGCCGTGTTCGTGGACACGGCGGACGACCCGGCCGTGGTCCGCGCGGCCGGCGACCTGCCCGCCGACATCGAACGGGTCAGCGGTCTGCGACCCCGGCTGCTGCACACCCTGCCCACGCGCGCGCCGCACCTGGTCCTGGTGGGCACTCTCGGTTCCAGCCCGGTCATCGACCGGCTGGTCGCGGACCGGCGCATCGACGTCTCCGGGGTGAGGGGTCGCTGGGAGGCCTCGGTCACCCAGGTGGTGGAGCGGCCCCTGCCGGGCGTGGAACGCGCCCTGGTGATCGCGGGCAGCGACCGGCGTGGCACGGTCTACGGCGTCTACGACACCTCCGAGCGCATCGGGGTCTCGCCCTGGTACTGGTGGGCCGACGTGCCCGTCGTACACCGCGACACCGTGACCGTCCCGGCGGGCCCCCTCAAGCGGCGTGCACCCTCCGTCCGTTACCGGGGCGTCTTCATCAACGACGAGCAGAACCTGACCACCTGGTCCCGCCGCACCCAGGAGCCGGACAAGAACATCGGCCCCGAGACGTACAAGCGCGTCTTCGAGCTGCTGCTGCGCCTCAAGGCCAACTACCTGTGGCCGGCGATGCATCCGTACTCCGACTTCTTCAACAAGCATCGCGACAACCCCGAACTCGCCGACCGGTACGGCATCGTCGTCGGCTCCAGCCACCCCGAGGCCCTGCTGCGCAACGGCGTTCACGAGTGGGACCCGTGGGCGAAGGACCGTCCCGGCGCGGACGGCACCCTGCCGGTCTACGACTACACGGTGAACCCCGGTGTCATCTCCGAGTACTGGAGAGCCAGAGCGCGGCAGAACGCGTCGTACGAGAGCAGTTGGACGCTCGGCATGCGCGGACTGCACGACACCGCGCTGGAGACGAAGTACGCGACGACGATTCCGGAGAAGGTCGTGGTGATGAACGACATCATCGCGGACCAGCGCCGGATCCTGGCCGAGGAGGTCGGTGCCGCCGCCGAGCCGCAGATCTTCATCCCCTACAAGGAGGTGCTGGACCTCTACAACGCGGGTGTACAGGTTCCGGAGGACGTCACGCTGATCTGGCCGGACGACAACCACGGCAACATGCGCCAGCTGCCGAACGAGGCGGAGCGCGTCCGCGCGGGCGGCAACGGGATCTACTACCACCTGTCCTACTGGGGCCGCCCGCGCAGCTATCTGTGGCTGGACACCACCCAGCTGACCAAGGTCTGGCAGGAGTTGCGGCGGGTGTACGAGCACGGCGTCGACAGGATGTGGATCTTCAATGTCGGTGACGTCAAGTCGATCGAGACCGGGTTGTCCTTCTCCATGGACATGGCCTGGGACGTGGACCGCTGGGACGCCGACGACGTCGAGGACTTCGTGGCCCAGTGGGCGGGGCGGCTGTTCGGGCGGCGCCACGGCCCGGAGATCGCCGCGATCCGTACGGAGTACTACCGTCTCGCGGCCGAGCGGCGCCCGGAGTTCATCGACCGGGGGATGTTCTCCGTCGTCCACCACGGCGACGAAGCGGGACGCCGGACAGCCGCCTACGAGCGGCTGCTGGAGCGCGTGCGGGCGTTGGGCGCCGAGCTGCCCGCGGCCTACCGGGACGCCTTCTACGAGCTGGTCGAATACCCGGTGCACGGCGCCTACTTGATGAACCTCAAGTACTACTGGGCGGACCGCAACGCGCTCGCGGTCCGGCAGGGGCGAGGAGCCGGCACGAACCGTTTCGCGGACCTGGCCGAGGCCGCCCACGCCGAGGAAGCGGCGATCACCAGGCGGTACAACACCGAGGTGGCGGGCGGGAAGTGGGACGGGATCGTCAATCCCTACCCCTCCCAGATCCCGAAGGCGCCGGGCCGTCCGGCCGTCACCAGGGTCGCCCGGCAGGAGACCTCGGGGCTCGGGGTGGCGGCCGAGGGGAACGAGAGCGGTGCGGGCCGGCCGCTGTCCTTCTCCTCCTACACCCGCGACCGCCGTTTCGTGGACGTGTTCAACACCGGTTTCCTGAGCGTGGACTGGGCGGCGGAGTCCGGTCATCCCTGGGTGCGGCTGAGTGAGACGGGCGGCTCGGTCGCCGAGCAGACACGGGTGTGGGTGGACATCGACTGGACGGGCGTTCCCGAGGGTGCGCACGAGTCCACGGTCGTCGTCACCGGTGGCGGGCAGCGGTTCGAGGTGCCGGTGCGGGTGGTCAACGACGGGGAGCGGGCGCGTCGGCGGGCCCGCGGGTTCGTCGAGGCGAACGGGTACGTGTCCATCGACGCCGCGCACTTCGAGCAGCGGGTGGCGCGCGGCGGATCCCGCTGGCGGGCCGTGCGCGGTCTCGGCCGCCGTACGGGCGCGATGGAGGCGGTGCCGTCGACGGCGGCCCCGGTCACCGGGGACTTCGCCGCCCGGGCGCCGGAGTTGAGGTACCGGGTGCGGTTCGCGAGCGCCGGGAGCTTCCCGGTCACCGTGTTCCGGCTGCCCTCCCTGGACGAACGCGGCCACCGCCGGATCGCCGTCGCCCTGGACGACCAGCCGGTCACCGTGCTGTCCGGCCAGTCCGTCGCCACCGGCAACCGCGGCGACGCCTGGGCCCGCAACGTGGAGGAGGGCATCGAGAAGCTGACCGCCACCGTGACCGTCGCCGCGCCCGGCGAGCACGTCCTGCGGCTCTTCATGGTCGACCCGGCGATCGCCGTCGACCAGATCGTCGTCGACACCGGCGGACTGCCCGCCACTTATCTCGCGCCGCCGGAGAGCTACCACCCGGTGTTCAATCCCGAACCCCGCCTCTGATTGTTCGGCCCTTCCACATTCGCCGCTCGCGAAAGCCGCATGCGAAAAGGGAGCACGAAAGACGTTTGAGTGACAGAAGTCGACAATTCTTGAGTGTATTTCACACCCAAGGTCGCTCACTCAATGCGTCTTCGTGCTCCCGTGCGCCCCCGCGCATGGAGGATTCGGGGCGCCGTGAACAGTCTGGACTGGGCAGGACATGACTCGTACGCCAAGTCGGTGGACCGACCACCGACTTTCGTGCGTCGACTGAGACAGGTGGTATTCGATGAGCAATGCCGTGCCTGATACAGAGCGAGCATGGACCGTGGGTACTGCACCGGGCATATTCCCGTCCATTGGCCACCCTATCGCCTTGTTACGCCGGCCGCTGGATTTTCTGAATTCCCTGCCGGCCCGTGGTGATCTGGTCGAGATACGCCTGGGCCCACTGCGCGCCTGGATGGCCTGCCACCCGGAAGTGGCCCACCAAGTGCTGATGGACACGCGGACCTTCGACAAGGGGGGCCCGCTCTACAACAGGCTGCGGCCGCTGATGGGAAACGGCCTGGTGACCTGCCGTCAGGACGCACACCGGCGCCAACGCAGGCTGCTGCAACCCGACTTCCGCCCCTCCCGCGTGCCCGACCACACGGACATGATGCGCCGCGAAGCCGAGGTGGCCTGCCGGGAGTGGCGGGCAGGGGGCGAGGTCGACGTCAGTGCGGCGACGTTGGCTCTGACGACCCGGGTGATGAACCACGTCCTGTTCTCCGACTCGCTCGGCGGCGCGGCGGCGGCCGAGGTGGGCGAGCGCCTCGCCGTCATCGTCCGCGGCCTGTTCGTCCGTACGGCCGTTCCGGTCGACGCCCCGTTCCGCGTCCCGACCCCCGCGAACCGGCGCTACCGTCATGCGGTCGACCGAGTGCACACGATCGTCGACGAGGTCGTGGCGCGGCGCCGCCGCGGCGGACCGGACGGCGACCGGGACGACGTGCTGGGAACGCTCCTGTCGGCCGCACGCGAGGGATCGTCCGGGGTCACCGAGCAGGAGGTCCACGACCAGCTCGTCACGCTGCTGCTCACCGGAGCCGAAAGCACCGCCCTGTGCCTGGCCTCCGCCCTCGATCTGCTGGCCCGGCATCCGGAGGCGGAACGCCGCCTGCACGCCGAGGTCGACGCCGTGACCGCCGACCGGCCACGGCCCGGCCCCGACGAACTGCCGTACACCCGCAGCGTCGTCGCCGAGACACTGCGCCACCGCCCGCCCGGCTGGCTCTTCACTCGCATCACCACCCAGGAGACGACACTCGCCGGGCAGCGGCTCCCCCGGGGCACCACGGTTCTGTACAGCCCCTACCTGCTGCACCACGACCCCGCCTCGTTCCCCGACCCCGAGCGCTTCCTGCCCGAGCGCTGGCTCCCGGGGGCCACCGCCGATCCGCGCGGCGCGATGCTCCCGTTCGCCGCGGGCAGCCGGAAGTGCCTCGGCGACACCTTCGCCGTGGCGGAGACCACGCTGACCCTCGCGACCATCGCCGGCCGCTGGCGGCTGCGTCATCTGCCGGGGTACGCCGAACGGCTGCGGCCGGCTGCGACGTTGGGGCCCCGGTCGCTGGTGATGACGAGCGAACCACGTGTGCACGCACCCGAAGGCACAGCGCCCCCCGCACGATCCCTCGCTCTTCGCGCAACCACCGCAGCCCGCGCACAGGATCCCCGAACGGCAGGTGACAACGGTGTCGACGACGCATGAGGAACTCGCAGTTGCTCCGCAGGGCGCGACCACGTCCGGCAGCCTGAGGGATCTGATCGACGCCCACCTCTACATGCCCTTCCCCTTCCAGACCAACCGCCACGCGGCCGAGGCGGCGACAGGCGTCGAGACCTGGCTGCGCGCCTGGGGACTGACCGACGACCCGGCGGTGGCGGCCATGATCACGGCCACGCGCCCCGCCCGGCTCGCGGCCTACAACAGCCCGTCCATGGACGCCGACATCCTGCAGATCGTCGCCAACCAGATCGCCTACCAGTTCATCTTCGACGACCGGGCCGAAGAGGTGGGCCGCAACTGGCCGGGCCGGCTGCTGCCCATGCTGACCGAGAGCGTCGAGATCCTCAGGGACGGCCGCCCGCCCCGCACACCGCTCGGCGCCGCGCTGGCCGACCTCCACCGACAGGTCCGGGAGCGGTGCACACCCGCCCAGGCGGCGCGCTGGGCGTGGAACAGCCGCGAGTACGTGCACGGTCTGCTGTACGAGGCGGTGGCCCAGGCCGACTCCGCCCCCCTGCGGATCGGGCTGTGCAAGTCGATACGTTCACTCATCGCCGGCGTCGAGCCGTTCCATCCGCTCTGCGAGGCCGCGCAGCCCCATGAGCTCGCCGCCGAGGAACTCCATCACCCGGTCATGCGGCGTCTGGGGCGCCTGTCGGCCGATGCGGCAGTGTGGATCCCCGATCTCTTCTCCGCGGTGAAGGAGCAGCGAGCCGGCGGCCTGATCAATCTCGCCCTCGCCCATCAGCGTGCACAGCGGTGTTCGCTGCCTATGGCCGCCATGCTCGCCATCCAGCTGATCAACAGTACGATCCGTGAGTTCGAAGCGCTCTACGACGAGATCAAGCCGGAGTTGAGCCCTGCCGGCATCGGCTATGTGGACGGCATGGCCAGTTGGATCCGCGGATGCTACTTCTGGTCGCGCACCGTGCCGCGTTACTCGGATACCGCGGAGGCGTCCGCCATTCCGTGAACGCAAACGTGGCATCGTACCCGAAGAACGGAAGCGCGAGCCGCTGTCGTGGATAATTCACCCTCCCCGCCGTTCTCCTGTCCGAACCCCGCCGCCGGGCGTTGGTGAGGGCGTACGCTCGGCACCGTCCTCCGCGGATCAACGACAGGAAGCGGTAGCGCACATGGCGCCTGGGCTGCGGCAATCCCTCACTGAACACCGTCCGTTGCTCGAACGCCACAGGGAACTCCAGGCGCTCGACTCCTCACTGGCAGAGCTCTGCGAAAGGGCTCAGGGGATGCCGGGCACACCAGCAAGCGAACTGCTCACGTTCGCCGGTCCGGCCGGCATGGGGAAGACCACGCTCGTCACGGCGGCCCGCGCCCGCGCCCTCGAGCAAGGATGCACGGTGCTCTCGGGCAAGGGCGGCGAGAACGAGCACGGGCTCGCCTTCCGCGTGGTGCGCCAGCTCCTGCAACCCACCCTGGCCTCGATGGAGGAGACGGAGCTGCGTGCCTTCCTGGGGAGTTGGTACGACATCGTCGCCGTGGTCCTCGGCCTCGAGGCGAGCGCCACCACCCACGTACCGGACCCGACCGGGGTGCGCGACGGCCTCGACTGGGTGATGACACGCCTGGCGATGAAGAAGAAGCCGGTCGTACTGCTTCTGGACGACCTGCACTGGGCCGACGCCGAGTCCCTCGGCTGGCTGACCTCCTTCGCGCCGAGGGCCGCCGATCTGCCCCTGCTGATCGTCGCCGCCTACCGGCCCGGTGACATGCCGCCGGAGGCGAAGGCCTTCCGCACGCTCGTCGAACGGCACGGGAACCGTCCCCACTCCCTGGAACCGCTCAGCACCGACAGCGTCGCGCGGATCGTCAGAAACGAGGTGGGTGAGGACGCCGAGGACGACTTCTGCGAGGAATGCTGGCACGCCACCGGCGGAAGCCCGTTCGAGGCCGTCGAACTGGCCATCAGGCTCCGCGAGCGGCACGTGCGGGGCCTGCGGCACGAGTTGCCCGTGATGCGGGACCTCGCGGCGGCCGTGAAGGGCCCCGGGCTGATCGAGCGCCTGCACCGCCTCGGTCCGGCCACCGTCCGCTTCGCGTGGGCCGCCGCCGTACTGGGCGGGTCCTTCGCTCCGGAACTCGCCGCGACCCTCGCGGTGATCGGCACCGAGGAATCCGCCGAGGCGACCGAGCGGCTGCGCACCGCGCGGATCCTGGCCGACAGCCAAGGCCCCAGCGGAGGCCTGGAGTTCGCCCATCCCCTGGTCGCCACGACGATCTACCGGGACGTTCCCACACACCTGCGCGTCGGCATGCACAACAGGGCCGCCGAGGTCGTCCGCGCCGCGGGGTTCGGCCCCACGGCCGCCGCCCGGCACCTGCTGGAAGTCCCCTGCGACGGAAGGCCCGAGGCGGTCGAATGCCTCCGCGCGGCCGCCCGCGAGTACCTGCACGCCGGGGCCCCGGAGGCCGCCCGACGCCTGCTGACCCGAGCCCTTCAGGAGCCACCGCCTCCGGAGGACCGCGCGGCCATCCTCCATGAACTCGCGTGCTCGACGTTCCTGATCGAACCCACGGCCACCGTCAGTCATCTCCGTGAGGCGCTGGCGGAACCCGGCGTCGACCCCGATCTGCGCGCCGCCATCGTCTACCGGCTCGCCCAGGCACTGGCCCACACCGACCGCATGGCGGAGGCCGCCGAGGTGGCCGGCGACGAGGCGCGGCAGGCCACCGGTCCACGCATCAAACTGCGCATGCAGGCCGATCACTTCGTGTGGAGCATGTTCCGTACCGACGAGCCCGATTCGGCCGCCCGCTCCCGCAAGCTGGCGCGGCTGGCCGGGAAGCTGACCGGCCGCGGACTCGAGGAGCGCTACATCCTGGGGCTGCGGGCGTGGGACGCGCTGGTGCGCGGTGAGCCGCGGCGGACCGTTCTCGCGTGTGCCGACGACGCCCTGCGCGGGGGTATGAGCTGGGCCGACGAGAACCGGGGCTTCGAGGTGCCGGTCTCCGTCGCCCTGGTGTTCATGTACTGCGACCAGCCCCGACGGGCCGAGGAACTGTTCACCAAGGGCATGGCGGAGTGCGACAGCAAGGGCTGGCGCGGCTCCCATCTGGCGCTGGGCCAGGCGCTGCTGGGCTACATCCGCTACCGCCGCGGCTGCCTGGCCGAGGCCGAAGAACTCGCCCGCGAGGGCCTGCGCATCGCCGACCGGGTGGAGGGCGCCGTGCCCGCCCAGTGGTTCGCCATCGGCATCCTGATCCAGATCCTGCTGGCCCGCGGCCGGACCGCCGCCGCCCGTCGGCTCGCCGACCGGTACCACTACGGCGAGGTGGTCCCGAACGCCGTCATCTACCCCGATCCGCGCACCGTGTACGCCGAGCTGCTGCTGGCCGAGGGGCGGCGCTCGGAGGCCGAGTGTCTCCTGTCGGACGTCGGGGACCGGCTGGAGGCGCGTGCCTGGCGCAACCCCTCCTGGTGTCCCTGGCAGCTGGACCTGGCGTCCGCCGTCGCCCCCAGCGCTCCCGACCGGGCGGTCCGTCTGGCCCAGGACGCCGTCAAGCGGGCCCGCGACTTCGGGGCGGCGTCCGTGATCGGTCAGGCGCTGCACGTCGAGGCCGAGGTCACCGGCGGGCCCGCGGCACTCGACCTGCACGCGCAGGCCGTCGAGCACCTGGAGCAGTCCCCCGCCTCCTACGAGCTGGCCCGCGCCCTGGTCGGTCACGGCGCCGCGCTGTCCCGCAACAGCCGGCTCCAGGATGCCGCCGACCGGCTCTACCAGGGGCTGGAGACCGCCGTCCACTGCGGTGCCGAGGCCGTGGCCACCCGGGCCAGGGAGGAACTCTCCGCCGCCGGAATGCGCCCCCTGCCCCTGCGCTACGGCCAGACGGACACCCTCACCGCCCACGAACGCCGTGCCGCCGAGATGACGGCCCAGGGGCATCCGGTGACGGTGGTCGCCAAGGAACTGCGTCTGACCGAGCAGGGCGTCCGCAACCTGCTCTCCGCCGCCTACCGGAAGATCGGCACGGACGCGGCGGGGCTCGCCGGGGCCTTGAAGACCTTTCCGCGGCCTCAGCTGTGACGACCGTGCCGACGACAGCCGTTACGAGGTCTCCCGGGCCGGCACGGACAGGACGTGCGCGTCCCACGCGTCCAGGGCCACGAACAGGCCCGGGCCGGTCAGTTCGTCGCCGTCGCGGTCGTACGTCCGGTCCGTGAGGAGGTCGGTGAGGCGGTGGTGGCCGCCTCGGAGGTCGTCCCACGGGAGGGGAAGCCGTGCCTGGGCCGGGCGGTCGGCGTAGTTGACGACGACCACGTGGCGGGTGTCCTCGTGCGTCCAGGTCCAGGCCAGCAGACCGCCGTGGGTGTCGTTGTCGGGCAGGGCCGTCGGGGTCAGCGGCCGCCACTCGCCCCTGCGCACGGCGGCCGCCGCCCCCAGCAGACGGCCGTAGAAGTCGCGCAGCGGCTCGTCGGCCGGTTCGGGTGGCCGGCGGGAGAGGAACACCGGTGGGCGTACCCGGCGGCCCTCGAACTGACCCTCGTGCCAGAGCGTCGCGCCGGGGAGGGTCGCGACGGCGATGGCCGCGGCCTGTCCCCGTGCCCCGGGCAGGGTGGTGGCGGCCCGTGGCTCGTCGTGGTTCTCGAGGAAGCGGACGAGGCCGCGCTGGTACGCGAGGTCGGCCCCCAGATGTGCGCGGACGGAGTCGGCGTTCTCGTGGCACAGGCGGTCGTAGAGCCGCTTGTCGTAGCAGTGGTCGAAGCCCTGCTGCTGGAGGGGCTGTTCGAGGTCCCAGTAGGCCTCGGCGACGAAGAGGAGGTCCGGGTGGCGTGCGCGCACGCGCGGGATGACGTACGGCCAGAAGTCCTCGGCGGGAACCGGTCCCGCCCGGTCGCCCCAGGTCTTGGCGAAGACGTCGTTCATCATGAGCATCGCCATGTCGCAGCGCACGCCGTCCGCCTGGTCGCCGATGGAGACCAGGGTGTCCACCGTCGCGGCCCGCAGGTCCTCGGCGAAGGCGTTCAGCTGGACGACGTCCGGCCAGGGCGGGAAGTACGGGTCGCGGCCCCGGGCGTAGACGCGGCCGCCGGCCTCGATGAAGGCGTCCGGCGCGGCGGCCAGGTCGTCCGGGGTGCCCTGGATCAGACGGTCGGGGTGTGCGGTGAGCCAGGGGTGGTCGGGGGCCACGTGGTTGGGGACGTGGTCGAGGATCAGCCGCAGCCCGCGTGCGGCCAGTTGGGCGCGGGCCGCGGCCAGGCCCTCCGGGCCGCCGAGGGAGGCGTCGACGACGTAGTTGCGTACGCAGTACGGGGATCCGGCGAGGTCCGCCTCGGTGACGTCGGGCAGGGCGGCGCGGAACGAGGCCATGAGGGTCTCGTCGCGCAGGGCGATCCCGAGGCCGGCCGGGCTGCGCTCCCAGACGCCCATCAGCCAGACGGTGTCGATGCCGGGCAGCGCGATCTCGTCCCAGACCTCTCCGGGCACCTCGCCCAGGGTGATGCGGCGCCCGTGGCGGTCGCTCAGCTCGCGCAGCCAGACAAGGGTGTTGATCTCCAGGATCACCGTCATGACAGGGGTTCCTCCCGGTCGTCCGTGGGCCGTAGGAAGTCCCGGCCGCCGCGGTGCCAGTCGTCGGCGCCGACCACGTGGAACAGCGTCGAGGTGGCCGCGACCAGCCCGCTCCAGCCGGTCTGGTGGGCGGCGCCGAGCCCCGCGCCGTTGTCGCCGTGGAAATACTCGTAGAAGAGGATCAGGTCCTTCCAGTGCGGGTCCTTGGCGAACTTGGGCTGGGCGCCGTGCACCGGGCGGTGGCCGTCGGTGTCGGGCAGGAAGGTGGAGGTGAGCCGGTCGGAGATCTCGCGGGCGACCTCGTAGAGGTTCATCCGCCGTCCTGAGCCGGTCGGGCACTCCACGGTGAAGTCGGGGCCGTGGTAGCCGTGCAGGTTCATCAGGGCGCGGATCAGGAGGAGGTTGATCGGGAACCACACCGGGCCGCGCCAGTTGGAGTTGCCGCCGAACATGCCGGAGTCTGACTCGGCGGGCAGATAGCCGACGCCGTAGGTCTGGCCGTGCACGTCGAAGGTGTACGGGTGTTCCGCGTGGTGGCGGGAGAGGGACCGGATGCCGTGCGGGCCGAGGAACTCGTCCTCGTCGAGCATGCGGGCCAGGATGCGGCGCAGCCGGTCTTCGCCGAACAGGGCGAACAGATAGCGGCCCTCGGCGCTGGGGCCGCCGGCTGCGTGCTGCGAGACGAACGCCTCGACGGCCGGGTGCCGTCGGATGAACTCCTGGGCGCCTTCGACCAGTTCGGGGAAGCGGCGGTCCGCCCGGCCGCCGATCACGCTGGTCGCGGCGAGCGGGATCAGGCCGACCAGGGAGCGCACCTTCAGCGGGATCGCGCTGCCGTCGGGCAGCCTGAGGACGTCGTAGAAGAAGCCGTCCTCCTCGTCCCACAGGCTGGCGTTGTCCTTGCCGATGCGGTTCATGGCGACGGCGATCCACGCGAAGTGCTCGAACAGCATCTGCGCCTGCTCGACGTACACCGGGTTGTCGACGGCGAGTTCGATGGCGATGTCCATGAGGTTCTGGCAGTACAGCGCCATCCAGGCGGTGCCGTCGGCCTGGTCGAGGTGGCCGCCGGTGGGCAGCGGGGCGCTGCGGTCGAAGACGCCGATGTTGTCCAGGCCGAGGAAGCCGCCCTGGAAGACGTTGTTGCCGTCGACGTCCTTGCGGTTGAGCCACCAGGTGAAGTTCTTCAGCAGCTTCTGGTAGGCGTTCTCCAGGAAGGCGCGGTCGCCCTGGCCGGTGCGGTGTTTCTCCAGTTCGTAGACGAAGAGGGTCGCCCAGGCGTGCACGGGCGGGTTGACGTCGCCGAAGTTCCATTCGTACGCCGGGATCTGGCCGTTGGGGTGGAGATAGAGGCGGTGCAGGAGCAGGTCGAGCTGGGACTTGGCGAAGCCGATGTCGACCATGGCCAGGGGGAGGGTGTGGAAGGCGAGGTCCCAGGCCGCGAACCACGGGTACTCCCAGGTGTCCGGCATCGACATGATCTCGTCGTTGACCATGTGGTACCAGCCGCTGTTGCGGACGTTCGGGTCGGCGGCGAGGGGGTCGACGCCGTGTTCCGCCAGCCAGCGCTGGACGTCCAGGTAGTAGTACTGCTTGCTCCACAGCATCCCGGCCAGCGCCTGCCGGACCATGCGTCGCTCTTCCTCGCCCATGCCGTCCGGGGCGAGGGCGTCGTAGAAGGTGTCGGCCTCGGTGCGGCGCAGGTCCAGCACCTGTCCGAAGTCGCCCCAGGGGGCGGTGAGTTCGGTGTCGGTCAGACGCAGGCGGATGGTGACGCTGTCCTCGCCGGGGACGGTCAGTACGTGGTGGACGGCCGCTTTGGTTCCGGTGCGCTCCGGGTTCACGGCGTCCTGCTCGCCGTGCACGACGTGGCGGTCGATGCCGTCCTTGACGTACGGCGTGGAGTTGGGGCTGCCGAAGACGCGCTCGTTGTTGGTCTCGTTGTCGGTGAAGAGCGTGGGTGCGTCCGTGTCGTGGTACAGCCAGCGCGGGCCCAGTTCCTCGTGGTCGGCCCGGATCGCGCCCGGCGTCTGCCGCAGGCCCGGTACGGCGGTGCCGCCGGCCCAGGACCAGGTGTGCCGGAACCAGAGGGTCGGCAGCAGGTGGAGCGTCGCCTCGTCGGGTCCGCGGTTGTGCGCGGTGATCTCGACCAGCAGGTCCTCCGGTCCCGCCTTCGCGTACTCGACGACGACGTCGAAGTAGCGGTCCTCGTCGAAGACGCCGGTGTCGAGCAGCTCGTACTCGAAGTCGCCGCGGCCGCGGGCCCGGTTGGTGGCGACGAGGTCGCCGTAGGGGAACTCGCCCTGCGGGTACTTGTAGAGGTACTTCATGTACGAGTGCGTGGGTGTGTTGTCGAGGTGGAAGTAGTACTCCTTGACGTCCTCGCCGTGGTTGCCCTCGGTGTTGGTGAGGCCGAACATCCGCTCCTTGAGGATCGGGTCGCGGCCGTTCCACAGCGCCAGTGCGAAGCACAGCCGTTGCTTGTCGTCGCTGACGCCGGCGATGCCGTCCTCGCCCCAGCGGTAGGCGCGGGAGCGGGCCTGGTCGTGGGTGAAGGACGACCAGGCCTCGCCGTCGCTGCTGTAGTCCTCCCGGACGGTGCCCCACTGCCGCTCGCTCAGGTACGGGCCCCAGCGCCGCCAGGGCGCCGCACCCTCGTCGGCCTCCGCCAGCCGCAGCCGCTCGGCGTCGCGTGCGTCACCGTCAGTCGTCATCACCCAGGCTCCTCACCCACCGTCCGACCTGCCCGACCCGTCCAGACTCGGACGGGCCGGACCCGGCCGCACGCGGCCTCGGCCGAACGGGTGGGACGCGCGTGGCGCGTGGCTCAGGCGATCTCCACCAGCAGATCGCCGCCTTCCACCTGCTGGATCTTGTTGATGGCGAGCCGGGACACCCGTCCTGCCTTCGGAGCGGTGATGGTGGCCTCCATCTTCATCGCCTCGATCGTGGCCACCGTGGCACCGGCCGCCACCTCGTCGCCCTCGGCGACCGCGAGTGTCACCACCCCGGCGAACGGCGCGGGGACGTGGCCGGGCTTGGAGCGGTCGGCCTTCTCGGTCACCGGCACGTCGGAGGACGCGGCGGTGTCGCGGACCTGGATGGGCCGCAGCTGGCCGTTCAGCGCGGACATCACCGTGCGCATGCCGCGTTCGTCGGCCTCGCCGACGGCTTCCAGCTCGATGAGGAGCCGCACGCCCTGCTCGAGGTCGACGGCGTACTCCTTGCCCGGCCTGAGGCCGTAGAAGAAGGCCTTGCTGTCCAGCACGCTGGTGTCGCCGAAGCTCTGGCGATGCGTCTCGAACTCGCGCGTCGGCCCGGGGAACAGCAGCCGGTTGAGCGTGGCGCGCCGGTCCTTCTCCAGCCCCGTACGGTCCTCGGCGGACAGCTCCTGCACCGGCTTGGCCTCGGCGCGGCCCTGGAGCGCCCTGCTGCGGAACGGCTCCGGCCAGCCGCCGGGCGGGGTGCCGAGCTCGCCGCGCAGGAAGCCGATGACGGAGTCGGGGATGTCGAACCGGTCCGGCGTCGCCTCGAACTCCTCGGGCGCCACCCCGGCGCCGACCAGGTGCAGGGCGAGGTCGCCGACCACCTTGGACGAGGGGGTGACCTTCACCAGGTGGCCGAGGATGCGGTCGGCGGCGGCGTACATCGCCTCGATGTCCTCGAACCGGTCGCCGAGGCCCAGCGCCACCGCCTGGGTGCGCAGGTTGGACAGCTGCCCGCCGGGGATCTCGTGGTCGTAGACGCGTCCGGTCGGCGAGGCGAGGCCCGCCTCGAACGGTGCGTAGATCTTGCGGACGCTCTCCCAGTACGGCTCAAGGTCACCGACCGCCCTGAGGTCGAGGCCGGTCGGCCGCTCCGAGTAGTCGGTCGCCGCGACGATCGCCGACAGCGACGGCTGCGAGGTGGTGCCGGCCATTGAGGCGACCGCGCCGTCCACGGCGTCCGCTCCGGCCTGGATCGCGGCGAGGTAGGTGGCGAGCTGGCCGCCCGCCGTGTCGTGGGTGTGCAGGTGCACCGGCAGGTCGAACTCGCGGCGCAGCGCGGAGACCAGCTTGGCGGCGGCGGGGGCGCGCAGCAGGCCCGCCATGTCCTTGACGGCGATGACGTGGGCGCCCGCGTCCACGATCTGCTCGGCCAGGCGGAGGTAGTAGTCGAGGGTGTACAGCCGCTCGTTCGGGTCGGACAGGTCGGAGGTGTAGCACAGGGCGACCTCGGCGACGGCGGTGCCGGTCGCCCGTACGGCGTCGATGGCGGGCCGCATCTGGCCCACGTCGTTGAGCGCGTCGAAGATGCGGAAGATGTCGATGCCGGTGGCCGCGGCCTCCTGTACGAAGGCGTCGGTCACCTCGGTCGGGTACGGGGTGTAGCCCACGGTGTTGCGGCCGCGCAGCAGCATCTGGAGGCAGATGTTCGGCACGGCCTGGCGCAGGGCGGCCAGGCGTTCCCAGGGGTCCTCGGCGAGGAAGCGCAGCGCGACGTCGTAGGTGGCGCCGCCCCAGCACTCCAGGGAGAGCAGCTCGGGCAGGGTGCGGGCGACGAGCGGGGCGACTGCAAGGAGGTCCTTGGTGCGGACCCGGGTGGCGAGCAGCGACTGGTGGGCGTCCCGGAACGTGGTGTCGGTGACGCCGATGGTCGGTGACTCGCGCAGCCAGCGGGCGAAGCCCTCGGGGCCCAGTTCGGTGAGCTTCTGCTTGGAGCCGGCGGGCGGCTCACCGGCGTCGGTCCGCGGCAGCTTGGTGGTGGGGTCGATCAGGTCGGGCCGCTCGCCGTGCGGTTTGTTCACCGTCACGTCGGCGAGGTAGGTGAGCAGCTTGGTGCCGCGGTCGGCGGAGTGGCGGGCGGTCAGCAGGTGCGGGCGCTGTTCGATGAACGACGTGGTGACGTTTCCGGCCTGGAAGTCCGGGTCGTCGAGGACCGCCTGGAGGAAGGGGATGTTGGTGGCCACGCCGCGGATGCGGAACTCGGCCACGGCACGCCGGGCCCGGCGCACCGCGGTCGTGAAGTCCCGGCCCCGGCAGGTGAGCTTCACCAGCATGGAGTCGAAGTGCGCGCTGATCTCCGTACCGGCATGCGTGGTGCCGCCATCGAGGCGGATGCCCGAGCCGCCGGGCGAGCGGTAGGCGCTGATCCGGCCGGTGTCCGGGCGGAAGCCGTTGGCCGGGTCCTCGGTGGTGATCCGGCACTGGAGTGCGGCGCCGTGCAGGGTGACGGTCTCCTGGGAGAGGCCGAGGTCGGCGAGGGTCTCGCCGGCGGCGATGCGCAGCTGCGCCTGGACGAGGTCGACGTCGGTGACCTCCTCGGTCACCGTGTGCTCGACCTGGATGCGGGGGTTCATCTCGATGAAGACATGGTTGCCGTCGCGGTCGAGGAGGAACTCAACGGTGCCCGCGTTGCGGTAGCCGATCTCGCGGGCGAACCGCACGGCGTCGGCGCAGATCCGCTCACGCAGCGCCGGGTCGAGGTTGGGCGCGGGGGCCAGCTCGATGACCTTCTGGTGGCGGCGCTGCACGGAACAGTCGCGCTCGAAGAGGTGGATGACGTTGCCGTGCCCGTCGGCGAGGATCTGCACCTCGATGTGACGGGGTTCGACGACGGCCTTCTCCAGGAAGACGGTGGCGTCACCGAACGCGGAGGCCGCCTCGCGGGCCGCCGCCTCGATGGACTCGCGCAGCTGGGCGGGCTCCTGGACGCGGCGCATGCCGCGCCCGCCGCCGCCCGCGACCGCCTTCACGAACAGGGGGAAGCCGATGTCCTCGGCGGCCCGTACCAGTTCGTCCACGTCGGCGGAGGGCGCCGAGGAGCCCAGGACCGGTACCCCGGCCGCGCGGGCGGCGGCCACCGCGCGGGCCTTGTTGCCCGTCAGCTCCAGGATCTGCGCGCTCGGCCCGACGAAGGTGATGCCCGCTTCCTCGCAGGCCCGCGCCAGCTCCGGGTTCTCGGACAGGAACCCGTAGCCCGGATAGACGGCGTCGGCACCGGCCAGCCGGGCCGCCCGGATGATCTCCTCCACGGAGAGGTAGGCCCGCACCGGGTGCCCCGGCTCGCCGATCTCGTAGGCCTCGTCCGCCTTCATCCGGTGCAGCGAGTTGCGGTCCTCGTGCGGGAAGACGGCGACGGTCCGCGCGCCCAGTTCATAGCCGGCGCGGAAGGCTCGAATCGCGATCTCGCCTCGGTTGGCGACCAGTACCTTGCGGAGCATTCCGGATCCCTTCGAACTGCCGGTGAGGGACACCATGGTCGCGGCAATACCGCCGCCTTGCCATGAGAGGCGGGTCACGTGGGAGTGTCGGTTTCGGGACGGTGTGCGCCGGTCACTCCGGTGACGGGGTGGAGAGCATCGGCGTGAACGGCGTGACGGGCCGCTCCTGGTGTTCGCCGTCCACGATGATGCCGACCGCCTCGTTGAAGAAAGCGAGGAGTCCCCTGACGGCGCCCACCGCGGGCAGCGGGTCCGGGTAGCTCCAGACGATGTTCGGCGGTACGTCGGCGCCGGCCCGCCACGACCAGTACCGGGCGGTGCCCTTGTAGGGGCAGCCGGTGCTGTGGTCGGTGGGCTCGAGCAGGTCGAGGCGGACGTCCTCGCGCGGGATGTAGTAGCGCGTGGGCAGACCGGTCTCGAACAGCAGGACCGGGCGGCGGGTGTCCGCGACGACGGTGCCGCCGATCTCCACCACGACATGGCGGCTGCTGGGGATCGCGTCCACCCGTTTGTGCGGGTCGCGCGGGTGGATGAAGATCTCCTCCTCTTCCTCGTACCAGTGGTCGAGGCCCCGGCCGACGCGCCGGAACCACTCGAAGGCGATGTGGTCGGCGAGGTCGGCGGCGGGGAAGGTCCAGGCCGCGTTCTCCACGGTCTCGCCGTCGGCTTCGAGGTCGTAGAAGATCCGCGAGCCGGTGTGCGTTCCTGTCGGGGGGTTCTTCGCGGGGCGCAGCAGGTCCTCGCGGACCTCGGCGCGAGGGAAGGCGTACAGCGGGACGGGGACGTCGGGTTCCCAGACGAGGACGGGGTGCCGGCTGTCGACGACCGTCACGTCGCCCTTGCGGCCGCGGACCCAGCGTGCGCTGGGCTCCCACAGAAGGCCTTCCGGCGTGGTCCGGACGGCCCGGGCGGTGGGGAATGTGCTCATGACCTGCTCTCCTTTCAACGGCTCCCCTTTCAATGGCTCAGCGGGATGTCAGGAACTCGGACAACCCCGTCAGGAGCCGGTCGACGTCCTCCGTGCAGGTATAGGGCGCGAGGCCGATGCGGAGGCCGCCGGTGTCGCCGAGGCCCAGTCGGCGTGAGGCCTCCACGGCGTAGAAGGATCCCGACGGGGCGTGGACGCCGCGCTCCGCGAGGAAGCGGTACGCGTCCACCGTGCCGTGGTTCTCGAACGTCAGCAACAGGGTGGGGGTGCGGTCGGCCGCCCGGGAGTGGATCGTGACGCCTTCGAGCGAGGACAGTCCCTTGTCCAGTTGCGTGCGCAGGCTGTCCTCATGCGCTTCGAGCGCCGTGTACGCCGCGATCAGGCGCTGTCGCCGGGTGCCGGTGGCACTCGTGTCCAGGCCGGCGAGGAAGTCGACCGCCGCGGTGGTGCCCGCGAGGAACTCGTAGGGCAGGGTGCCCAGTTCGAAGCGCTCCGGAACGGCGTCGGTGGAGGGCAGGAGCTTGTCCGGCCGCAGCGTCTCCAGCAGTTCCGGGCGGGCGGCGAGGACCCCGTGGTGGGGGCCGAGGAACTTGTACGGGGAGCAGACGAAGAAGTCCGCGCCGAGCCGCTCCACGTCGACCGACGCGTGGGCGGTGTGATGGACGCCGTCGACGTAGGTGAACGCCCCTGCCTCGTGCGCCAGTCGGGAGATCTCGGCGATCGCGGGCCGGGTGCCGATCAGGTTGGACGCGGCGGTGACGGCGACCAGCCGGGTGCGTTCGGACAGCACGGCGCGGATGTCGTCGACGGTCAACTCTCCGGTGGCGGGGTCGAAGTCGGCCCAGCGCACGGTGGCACCGGCCCGGTCGGCGGCCTGGACCCAGGGACGGATGTTGGCGTCGTGGTCGAGGCGGGTGACGACCACTTCGTCTCCGGGGGACCACGTCTTGGCGAGGGTGCGGGAGAAGTCGTAGGCGAGCTGGGTGGCGCTGCGGCCGAAGACGATCCCCGATGGCTGCGCCCCCAGCAGGTCGGCCACGGCCCGGCGGGCCTCGATGACGATGCTCTCGGCGTTGCGCTCCCCCGGCACCGTGTGCCCCCGGTTCGACAAGGGGTGCGCCAACGCGTCGGCGACGGCGTCGATGACCGGTCGGGGCGTCTGGGTGCCGCCGGGGCCGTCGAAGTGGGCGGTGCCGGCCGCCAGGGCGGGGAACCGGGAGCGGATGGCGGTGATGTCGTACGTCACGAGATGCTCCTGTCAGGCAGCCCTGTCCCACAGCACGTGCAGGGCGGGGGGCTTGCGGAAGACCAGGCCGTACGGCGCGGTCGGGCGGTCCGGGTCGAGGCGCAGGGCGGGCAGGCGTTCGAGCAGGCTCCGCAGGGCGATGCGGGTCTCCAGGCGGGCGAGGTGCGCGGCGAGGCAGTGGTGGGGGCCGTGTGCGAAGGCCAGGTGGAGGCGGGCGTTCGCACGGCGGACGTCGAACCGGTCGGGGTCGGGGAAGACGGCCGGGTCCCGGCCCGCACCCGTCAGGGAGACGGTGACCAGGTCACCGCGGCGGATCGTGGCCGGGCCGAGGACGGTGTCGCGGGTGGCGTAGCGGTCCACGACGGCGGCGCCCGGTTCCAGGCGCAGCGATTCCTCGATCGCGCCGTCCAGCAGACCGGCATCGGCCCGGACGAGGGCGAGTTGGCCGGGATGCCGGAGCAGGTGCAACAGCGCGTTGGTGATCATCGCCTCGGTGGTCTCGATGCCCCCGAACATCAGGACGGCGGCGTTGGACGCCACCTCGGGCAGCCCCAGCCGCCTGGCCGCGGAGCCGAGCAGCGAGGCAGCGTCCGGGTCGGAGACGGTGGCCTCCACGGCCGCGCGCAGCTGCGCGTACGCCACGGCGCCGGCGGGTCCGGCCTCGAGTCCGGCGGTGATGTCGGAGACCGACCGCACGATGGAGTCGTACCAGGAGAGCACCGTGGCCGCGGTGGTGCCGACCAGCCCGAGCGCCTCGGTCACGACGGCGACCGCGAGCGGGCCGGCGAAGGCCGTTCGCAGTTCGGCGGCGCCGGCCGGTTCCAGTGCGGTGATGAGCCGGTCGGTCTCCCGCTCGATGCACGAGGCGAAACCGTCGTGCGTCTCTCGGGGGCGGAACGGAGCGGCGAAGGCATCACGGTGACGGGCGTGCTCGGCACCGTCCAGGGACAGCATGCTCGGCCCGACGACCTGCGCGGTGGAGAACCGGGGGTCGTCGACCGTGAAGGTCGCGGCGTCCCGCATCACGTCCATCGCGAGATCGCGCCGGGTCACCAGCCAGCCGTCCAGCTCGGGCAGCCAGGACACGGGCTCGTGCGCACGCAGCGACGCCAGGCGCGGATGCGGGTCCTCGGCGAGTTCGGCCAGGGTGGTCGCGGCGCCGAGCGGGTAAGGGCTCGGGCTGGGACTGGGACCGGGACTGGGGAAATCGATCACAACCAAGGCTAACAAGCGTGCCCGCGGACGAACTTGTCCACCGACCAGGGAAGTTGAATCACCGGTGACAGATCGGGGTGAGGGACGTTATGCTCCGCCACGATGACGACTCATTCTGCTGACAGATCGGGGGTCCCGTCCGCGCAAGGTGAGTGCTGATGCTCACCAAGACCGCGAACGAGGTTTCCCGCTTTTCCTTCTGGCCGCGCGTGCGAGAGTTCGCCGTGCCGCCCTCCATGATCGAGACCGCGACCGCCCGCCGACACGTCGGCGACTGGGCCGGGGCGTGTGCCGCCGCGGGTGTCGATGTCGATCTCCAGTTGCGTTCCGTGGCGCGTACCCATGGCGGGGAACTCGCGGCCCGGATCCGCACCGATCTCCGCCATCTGGCTCCGGACCTGCTGCGCTGGCACCTGCCGAGGATCGCTCCCGACGGGCTGCTGCGTCCGGGTCTGACCGTCTCGCTGGTCCGGTACGAGGCCGCCGGGCGTGACGGCCCGGTGCATCTCGTGGTCCGTACGCCGCCCGCCTGGGCGGACGCCGGTCAGCGGATCAGCCTCGCGCTGTGGGACGGCTCCCCCGCGCAGGGCGGCGCCGACCGCCATCCGCATCCCTGGCCCAGTCGGCGCTTCCGCCTGGACCTGCACCGCCATCTGTGGGACGTACGCAGGACCGATGAGCTGCGGACCCGGTCCGGGGCCGACGGGCCGGCCGACGGCGGCCGGCCTGTGGCCGTCCCGGATCTGCCCCGGGCGGCGGCGCAGCCGCTGCCGCACGTCCGTCGCTGGGCCGTGGACCGGTGGGCGGCCGAGGCGGGCATCCTGCTGTACGCCGAGGGGCGGTCCTCCGGTGCCGTCGTCGTGCGGCTCGGGAGGCGGCATCGGCTGGTGCTGGAGGTGGTGGACGACGTCGGGCCGCCGACTGTCCGGATCGCGGCGCCGAGCGGCGGGGACACCTCCGCCCTGCCGCTGCTGCCCGACGCGGCGACCTGGGTGCCGCCCGACCTGGAGCTGATCCGCAGCGGTGCGATCGAGGCCGAGCGGCTGCATCCGCTGGTCGCCTCGGCACTCGTACCGGACTGGTCGCCGCCCGGGCCGTTCCGGGCGTCGGACCGTGCGGGGCACCCGCGTTTCGTCGAATGCCGGGGCGCCCGGCACCGGATCGGCCTGGTCGACGGGGTGCTGGCCCCGCTGGACCACGACCCCGCCGAGATCCGCCGGGAAGAGCTGCTGGTCGCGCTGACCGGCTCGCCGCTTCCCTGTCTGCGGGCGATCGACGAGGCGCACCGACGTCCCGACTGCCTCACCGGCGTGCGCGAACGCCTGGACCACGGCGACATCGCCGGTGCGCTGGCCGTCGTCGAGGGGCTGCTGGGCCCCGACGCGGCGCTGCGCGACGGCGCTCTGCGGGACGAACTCGAGGCCGCCGCGGAGCGGCGGATCACCTACGGGCTGTTCAGGGCCGGCCTGGTCGGACCCGGACCGGACCGTATCCGCCCGGGGCTTCCCCGTCCTCGTTACCACCGCTCGCATCCCCGCCACACGACCGGCCGCTGACCTCGGGGACCACGGCTCCCCTCACGAGCACTCAACGCCCTGGGGGATCTCCCCCACCCACTAGCCAAAAGGTGATCACACATGCCCACATGCACGCTGTCCGCTGTCCCCTCCGCCCCTGTTCACGACTCCCAACTCGACGTCGCGGGCGACCTGTTGACCCTGCTGCGCGACACCACCACCGAACCACGCCCCGACGTCCAACTGGAGGCCCTGACCCTGGCCGTGGCCGCCGACCTGCCCGTACTGCTGTGGGGCGAGCCGGGCATCGGCAAGACCGCCGCGCTGACCCAGCTCGCCGAGGCCCTGGACCTTCCGCTGACCACGGTGATCGCCAGCGTGCACGAGCCGTCCGACTTCTCGGGGCTGCCCGTCGTGGGGGACGACCCCGCGGAACAGGGTGTGCCGATGGCTCCGCCGGACTGGGCGGTGCGACTGGTGCGGACCGGCCGGGGGCTGCTGTTCCTCGACGAGCTCTCCACCGCACCACCGGCCGTGCAGGCCGCGCTGCTCCGGCTCGTCCTCGAGCGGCGCATCGGCGCCCTGCGGTTGCCGCCCGGCGTCCGGATCGTGGCCGCCGCCAATCCGCGGTCCTCGGCGGCCGACGGCTGGGAGCTGAGCCCGCCGCTCGCCAACCGCTTCGTGCATCTGCAGTGGACCCACGACCACGAGGTCGTCGTACGCGGACTCGGCGGGACCTGGCCCCGGGCGACCCTGCCGCGGCTCGACCCGGCGAAGCTGCCGCAGGCCGTGGACTTCGCCCGGCGGGCGGTGTGCGGGCTGCTCACCGCCCGCCCCAAGCTCGTGCACCAGCTGCCCAGCAGTGAAACGCGCCGGGGCGGCGCCTGGCCGTCGCCCCGGAGCTGGGAGATGACGCTGTGCCTGACCGCCTTCGCGAACGCTGCCGGATCCTCCCGGGAAGTGCTCTCCCTGCTGGTCCGGGGCACCGTCGGGGACGGTCCGGGGCTCGAGCTGCTGGCGAGCCTGGACCGGCTGGACCTCCCCGACCCCGAGGAGGTGCTCGCCGATCCGGCGGGTGCGGTACTGCCCGAGCGGGGCGATCTTCGCCAGGCCGTGCTGGACGGTGTGGTGGACGCGGTGCGCCGGCGCCCGGACAGGGCCCGCTGGGACGCGGCCTGGGCGCTCCTGGTCCGGGCGGTGGAGACCGGAGCCCCGGACCTGGTGGTCGTCCCCGCGACCACCCTCGCCTCGCTGCGTCAGGAGGACTGGGACGTTCCGGCGTCGATCGAGCGGCTCGCCGGCGTGGTGTCTCTGTCCCAGCGGGCCGACCACGCGGCGGATCGCGCGGCCGCCCGGGGCGCGGTCACCGCCAAGGCCGGCCGATGAGCGCGGAACAGGAGAGGCTGCCGGACGCATCGGAACAGGAGAGGCGGCCGGACGCATCGGAGGCACTGTCGGCAACAGGGGCAGACAACGCACCGGGAGCGCTGGACCTCGACAAGCTCTTCGCCGCCCGGCTGCACGCCGCCCGCGTCCGGCCCTACTTGGCGACGGCCCTGTTCGCCCTGCACACAGTCGAGTCGCGGCGGGTGCCGACCATGGCCGTCGACCGGCACTGGCGGTGCTACGTCTCGCCGACGTTCGTGGACCGGACGCCGGTGGAGGAACTGGCGGGCGTGTGGGTGCACGAGGTGTCGCACCTGCTGCGCGACCATCACGGGCGCAGCGACCGGGTCGCGCGGGAACGGGGGCTGACCGGCCCGGGGGAACGGCTGCGGATGAACATCGCCGCGGACTGCGAGATCAACGACGACGTGTTCGGTGACGGGCTGGTCCCACCCGAGGACGTCGTGGATCCGGCGTTCCTGCGGTTGCCCGAGGGGCAGCTCATGGAGGAGTACCTGACCTGGTTCCGACTCGGGCCGCTCACCCAGAGCATGTCCTGGCTGGACTGCGGCAGTGGCGCCGACGGGCTGGAACGGGAGTGGGACCTGGGGCCGGACGGTGCGCGCGGCCTGAGCGAGCAGGAACGGGACGCGGTCCGGTTCCGGGTGGCGCAGGGCATCACCGGCCGCCCCGGGCACGCCTCGAAGGGCTGGCGTCGGTGGGCCGAGGAGGCGTTCCATCCGCCGCAGCCGTGGCGGGAGTTGCTGGCAGCGGCGATCCGCTCGGCGGCCTCCGGGCCGGGCGCGGGCGCGGACTACACCTACGGCCGGCCGTCCCGGCGCTCGGCCTCGGTGCCCGGGGCGGTCCTGCCGAGCCTGCGGCGCAGGCCGCCCCGGGTGTCCGTGATCATCGACACGTCCGGGTCGGTCAGTGACGCCGAACTGGGCAGCGCGATCCTCGAGGTCGCCGCCATCTCCCGTGCCGTGGGCGGCCGTCGTGACCTGGTCTCCGTGCTGCCGTGCGACGCGGCGGCCAGGGTCGTGCACCCGCTGTGCCGTGGTGAGGGAATTCCGCTGATGGGCGGCGGGGGCACGGATCTGCGCACCGGTTTCGCCAAGGCGCTGCGGTCACGGCCACGCCCCGACGTCGTCGTGGTCCTGACGGACGGTCAGACACCCTGGCCGGACACGCGGCCGGCGTGCCGGACGGTGGTGGGCCTGTTCCCTCGGCAACCGGGGGCGTGGGACAACGAGGACGATCCCGGCTACGTGCCGGACTCTCCGCCCTCATGGGCGCGCGTGGTGGAGATCGGCTAGTGCGGCAGCTCTTGGGGGATCTGTTGTGGCCGTCCTCGGCGCCGCTGACGTTCCCTCTACGATCCGGGCACACTACAACCATCGTCACTCGGGAGACGCCCACACATGAATATGCCACCGTCGCCGCCTGGAGGCGAACGGACTGACGGATCGTCCATCACGATCGGCGCTCTCGTTCCGCTGACTCGGCCCGGCTTGGTCGAGGCGGGCCGACACCTGCTCGCCGGACTCGAGCTGGCCGTTCGCGAGGTCAATGAGGCCGGCGGGATCGTCGGAAGACCACTGGAGCTGATGGTCCGGGACACCGCGGGTGATCCGCAGCGGGCCGCGGCGGCCGTGGACGAACTGGCTCGTCTGGGCGTGGCCGCCCTGGCGGGGGAGTATCACAGCGTCGTGGCTCGCGCCGCTGCTGCCAGGGCCGACGCCCTCGGCCTGCCGTTCCTCTGCTCGTCAGCGGTTCTCGACGCGCTCACCGAACAGCCGACGGGATGGGTCGCGCGCCTCGCCCCGGCGCAGTCCCACGGCTGGCGGATCTACGCGGACTTCCTCCTCGATGCGGGCCACAGTCGAATCGCCGTAGCAGCCGAGCCGACTGTCTACTGGGCATCCGGGGCCGGCATTCTGCGCGACCACCTCGCTCCACGCGGCGGCACCGTCCTCGAACTCGACATGCGCGCGCTCGCCCCCACGGCCGTGTGCGACGAACTCGTCGACCATCGCGCGACGGCCCTCCTGCTTCTGGTCGGCAGCCCGGAGCCGGCGGTGCCGATCGTCAGGTCCGTCCGCCGCGACCGGCGCCTCGCCGAGATCATGATCGGCGCTCCGGCCGGGCAACCGGAGTTCGCCGAATGGGCGAAGTTGCTGGGCGACGACGGGGCCGCGGTCCCGTTCTTGCGCTACCTTCCCGAGCGCCTCACCCCACTCGGTGCACGAGTCGGGGCGGCCCTCCGCGAGCGGCTGGCCGAAGCGCCCTCCTTCGTCGCCTTCGAGGGCTACGACACGGTCGCCGTCCTCGCCGATGTGCTGCGTTCTCACGGCACGGACCGGGCGCGCATCGCCGAGTCCTGGCCGCGCGTGGCAGTCGACGGCACCCGCGGGCAGATCCGGTTCTCCCGCCCGCCAGGCATCAGCGTCTGGCAATGGGCTTGGCCGCCGGTCCAGGTCGTTGATCGGGATCCGGCGGAACCCGATCGCTTCCGGATCCTTCACGTCGGCTGAGCGTGTGTACGGAGGTGCCGGCCCGACCGGGCCCGTCGGTGCCGGCACCTCACTCGTCGCCGGTCAGCTCACGAGGCCGGCTGTGGTCAGCCAGTCCTTCGCGACGTCACTGGCGTCCTCCTTGTCGTTGACGAGCTTCTTCATCATGTCCAGCAGGTCTTCGGTGGTGAGCTTGGCCGAGACGCCGTTGAGTGCGCCCTTGGCCGTGTCGTTGACGGCGGCCTTGTAGACCAGGGGCGTGACGTTCTGCGAGGAGAAGAGGTTCTTCGGGTCCTCCAGCACCACCAGCTTGTCCTCGACGATGGCGGGATCGGTGGTGTAGATGTTGGCGGCCTGCACCTTGTCGTCCTTCAGCAGCTTCAGCAGGGTGGCCTGGGCGCCCGCGTCGAGCGGCTGGAACGTGCCGAACTCGACGCCGTAGACGTCCTTCAGTCCGACGCCGCCCTGGGTGCGGGTCTTGAACTCCGAGCCGGCACCGATCGTCCAGTCCTTCGCGACCGGCGCGAGGTCGGCGAGGGTCTTGAGCTTGTACTTGGCGGCGGTCTCGGCGGTGACCGTGACCGAGTCCTTGTCCTGGGCCTCGGCGGAGTCGAGTATCTCCACCGACGACGGGAGTTTCGCCTTCAGCTCGGTGTTGATGGCCTCCGTACTGGTGGCGGTGCTCTTCGGGTCGACCGCCACTGCCAGCAGGGCGCCGTTGTACTCGGGGAAGACGCCGATGCCGCCCTTGACGACCTGGTCGTAGTAGACCTCGCGGGCTCCGATGTCGAACTTGCGGGTCACCTTGAGACCCTTGGCCTCCAAGGCCTGCGAGTAGATCTCGGCGAGGAGCTGGTTCTCGGGGAAGTTCGCGGAGCCGACGACGATGGACTTGCCGTCGCCGCCGCTACTGCTGCTCCCCGTCAGCGGGTTGCTGTCGCTGTCGTCGCCACCGCCGCAGGCGGTCAGCGCGAGTGCGGTGATCAGGCCGAACGCGGCGCCTCGGTACATGCCTCTCATGGGTGTTTCCTTTCTCAGTGCCCGGGGGCTCAAGAACTCAGGTTCTGGACGCCGAGACCCGCAGGCCCGGCGAGACGACGAAGCGCCGCAGCGCGGTGAAGAGGATCTGGACGACGAGCGCCAGGACGACGACGACGGTGGAGCCGCCGATGACCAGTTCGTAGTCGTTGCGGGAGAGTCCGTCGACGATGAAGCGGCCCAGGCCGCCGAGACCGGGATAGGCCGCGACGGTCGCGGTGGCCACGACCTGGATCGCGGCGACCCGTAGTCCGAGGAGGATCAGCGGGAGCGCCATCGGCACCTCCACCCGTACCAGGACCTCCCACTCGGTCATGCCGACTCCGCGCGCGGCGTCCCGGGTGTCGGGGTCCACACCGCGGACTCCCTCGAAGGTGTTGATGAGGATCGGCGGGATGGCGAGCGCGACCAGGGCGACCAGGACGGGCGTGGTGCTGAGCCCGGCGAGCGTGACGACGAGGACCACCAGGCCGAAGGTGGGGACCGCCCGCGCCAGGTTGGCGACGCTGGCCACGGCGAAGGCCCCGCGGCCGGTGTGTCCGACGAGCAGTCCGAACGTCAGCCCGATCAGGGCGGCGAACAGGAGCGACAGGCCGCTGTAGGTCAGGTGTTCCAGGAGCCGATGGGGGATGCCGTCGTCACCGTGCCACTGCTTCGAGGACGTCAGCCAGTCCGCCACGAGCCGGATCTGGTTCAGGAGATCGTTCATGCGGCCGTCACCTTGTTCCGGGACCAGGGGGTGAGCAACCGCTGGGCCAGGACCAGCAGGGCGTCGGTGGCGAGGGCGAGCAGCATGATCAGCACGATCGCGGTGACGATCGGGGTCGGGAAGTCGAGTTGGAGGCCCCGGGTGATGTAGTAGCCGAGACCGCCCTGTCCGATGAGCTGTCCGACGGCGACGAGGCTGATGGACGAGACGGCGGCGACGCGTACGCCGGCGATGACGACGGGTACGGCGATGGGCAGTTCGACCTGGACGACACTGCGGATCGGGCCGAAGCCCATGGCGGTGGCGGCGAGCCGGACCGGTTCGGGGACCGAGGCCAGCCCGTCGACGACATTGGGCACCAGGACCGACAGCGTGTAGAGCGTCAGCGGGATCATCACCGTGCGTTCGGTCAGCCCCGTGTACCGGACGAAGATCATGAACAGGGCGAGTGACGGAATCGAGTACAGGATGTTGGCCACGGTCAGGACCGGCGGGTACAGCCATCTCCAGCGATGACACAGGATGCCGAGAGGCACCGAGATGATCAGGCCGAACACCACCGGCAGCAGGCCCAGGCGCAGATGGACACCGGTGTAGTCGGCCAGCTCGCCGGCATGGTCGGCTATCCAGTCCCAGCGGACCAGCGGCTCACCGTCGCTCATCGTTCACCACCGCCCGGTGCGTCGGCGCCCGCGTCGCCCGCGGCCGCTTCGGCGGCGACGGCTTCGGCGGCGACTGCTTCCGCGGCGGCCATCACGGCGGACAGCTCGTACGCGTCCGCGACTCCGACGACCGCGCCTTGCGCGTCCACGCCGACCGCGAGCCGGGACGGCGACAGGAGTGCCGCGTCGAGGGCGGCCCGCGCCGAGTCGCCCACGAGGCTGAACGTGTGGCCGAGCGGCGTCAGAGGCGCGTCCGCGAGCGTGCCGGTGTCCGGCAACCCGGCGACCGCGGCCCAGCCGAGCGGCCGGCGGGCCTCGTCGACGACGAGCACCCAGGGCTCGTCCACCGTCCGGGCCCGCGCCACGGGAGAGGTCTCGGGCAGCACCGGACCGTCGCGCAGCGGCACCTCGGCCGCCTTGACGAAGGACAGCCGGCGAATGCCCCGGTCCTGCCCGACGAAGCCGGCCACGAAGTCGTCGGCGGGATGGGCGAGCAGCCGCTCGGGTGTGTCGAACTGGGCGAGCTTGCCGCCGGTCCGGAACACGGCGATGTTGTCGCCGAGCTTGATCGCCTCGTCGATGTCGTGGGTGACGAACACGATCGTCTTGTGGAGCTCCTTCTGCAGCCGGATGAACTCCGCCTGCAGCTCCGCCCGGACGATCGGGTCGACCGCGCTGAACGGCTCGTCCATCAGCAGCACCGGCGGGTCGGCCCCCAGCGCCCTGGCGACTCCGACGCGCTGCTGCTGCCCGCCGGAGAGCTGGTTCGGGTAGCGCTTGGCCATCTCGGACGGCAGTCCCACCAGTTCGAGCAGCTCCGCCGCCCGCGCCCGCGCCTTCTTGCGGCTCCAGCCGAGCAGCAGCGGCACGGTCGCGATGTTGTCGAGGATGGTGCGGTGCGGGAACAGTCCCGCGTGCTGGATGACGTACCCGATCCCCCGGCGCAGTTCGGGGGCGTGGACCTCCCGGATGTCCCGGCCGCGCAGGCTGACCGTGCCGGCCGTCGGCTCCACCATGCGGTTGATCATGCGCAGCGTCGTCGTCTTGCCGCAGCCGGAGGGACCGACCAGGACCGTGATGCCACCCTCGGCCAGTTCCAGGGACAGCTCGTCCACGGCCGTGGTGCCGTTCGGATAGTTTTTGCTCACCGCGTCGAATCTGATCAAGACTGCCCCTTACCCGGCTGCATATGTTCATGCAGAGTTACGGGTGACTGAATGGCGGTCAATGCCCGGCTGTAAACGCGACGTTACGTTCATACGAAATCGGACCAGAGGTGTCCGGAAAAGTCCCGGTCTGCGGCGTATGCGCCCTTCAGAATCAGCCAGATCAGACGTAGGGAGACATCCATGAAACCGGTCTGGTTCACCTTCCTGAACGGCTCGGACATCGAACAGCTCGAGCCGACCGACATCGAGATCCTCGACGCCGTCGAGGAAGGGCTGCGCGCCCAGGGCCTCGGCGAGACGGTCGTCGAACCCCGGGTCCACCTGATGCCCGATCCCGCGTTCAACGGCCACTTCAACGTCCTGCGCGGCTATGTCGCCCCGCTCGCCCTGGCCGGCGTCAAGATCGTGGGTGACTACGTGGACAACTACAGGACCGGGTTGCCCTCCGAGATGGCCCTGCTCAACCTGTTCGACCCGCGCACCGGCATGCCGGTGGCCGTGCTCGACGCCACCGCCATCACCGAGATGCGCACCGGTGCCCTCACCGCGCTGGGGGCGCGTCACCTGGCCCGCCCGGATGCCAAGGTGCTCGGGCACATCGGCGCCCGCGCCACCTCGTACTGGAACGTCCGCCTGCTCGACCGGATCTTCGACCTCACCGAGATACGCGTCCACTCGCGCCGCCCCGAGAGCCGCGAGGCCTTCGCCGAGCGGTTGGAGCGGGAGCTCGGCAAGCCCGTGATCGTGACCGAGGACTGGAAGACCTGCGTGGAGGGTGCGGACATCGTGGTGGAGGCGTCCCGACTCGAACGTCCCCAGCCGCTGCTGAAGACCGAGTGGATCGCCCCCGGCGCCCTGGTCGTGCCCTACGGAACGAACAGCGCGGTCGAGATCACCCTCACGGACATCATGGACAAGATCGTCGTCGACGACTGGGGCCAGGCGCACGCCGGACCGTTCGGCGCCCTGCGCGCGCACGTCGACTCCGGCAGACTCGACGAGGCCGGTCTGCACGGCGAGTTGGGCGAGATCGTCGCCGGCCGCAAGCCCGGCCGGGAGAGCGCCGACGAGACGAACCTGTTCTGGCACCGCGGACTCTCGCTCTCCGACATCGCGCTGGGCGCCGCCCTGCTCAAGAAGGCCGAAGAGCGCGGCCTCGGCCAGAAGCTGCGGTTCTCGTGACCGGGGTCGTCGTCGACGGGCGGACACTGTCCTACGCCGAGGTCGTCGCCGTCGCCCACCACGACGCCCAGGTGGTGCTCGCGGACGAGGTGCTCCCCCGGCTGGAGCGTGACCGGGCCGTCGTGGACGACATCGTCGACCGCCAGGTGCCGACGTACGGCCTCACGACGGGCCTCGGCACCCGCTCGTCGTACGCACTCCCCCGCGACGAACTCGACGCGTTCAGCGTCCGTACGGTCCGGGGCCGGGCCAACGCGGTCGGCGCACCGCTGCCGGTCCCGGTCGTACGCGCCGCCCTCCTGGCCCGCGTCAACGGCATCGCGGGCGGCGGCAGCGGAGTGCGGCCCACGATCCCGCGGCTGCTCGTGGCCATGCTCAACGCGCGGGTTCATCCGGTGATCCCCGAGGTGGGGTCGATCGGCGCCTCCGACCTGTGCCAGATGGCCCATGTCGGGCTGGTCGTCATCGGGGAGGGCAGCGCCGAGTTCGCCGGTGAGGTGCACGACGGCACCGCGGCACTGCGGCGGGCCGGTCTCGCCCCGGCCGAGCTGGGTCCGAGGGACGGGCACGTGCTGTGCAGCGCGAGCCCGCTGGCGGCCGGACAGGGCGCTCTCGCCCTGCACGAGGCGGCCGCCGTGCTCACGCTGGCCCAGGCGGTCACCGCGCTGACCTACGAGGGCTTCCGGGCGAACACGAGCCCGCTCGACCCCCGGGTGCTGGACCTGCGCCCCTCCCCCGGGCAGTCCCGCGCGGCGGGCGAGCTGCTCGCCCTGCTGGACGGCGGTGAGCTGGGCGACCCCCGGCACGCGCGGCGGGTCCAGGACCCCGTCAGCCTGCGCTGCTCGGCCCAGGTGCACGGGGCACTGCACGCCGCGCTGGACTTCGCCGACGACGCGCTCCACCCGGAGCTCAACG
Source organism: Streptomyces sp. NBC_01352 (assembly GCF_036237295.1). NCBI lineage: Bacteria > Bacillati > Actinomycetota > Actinomycetes > Kitasatosporales > Streptomycetaceae > Streptomyces > Streptomyces sp. NBC_01352. Next base: position 9,440,284 of record NZ_CP108354.1, on the reverse strand, counting down.
GCTGCGGCGACAACCCGGTGGTCCTGGCCGACACCGGCGAGATCCTCTCGTCCGGCAACTTCCACACCCCGGCCCTGGCCCTCGCCTTCGACACCCTCGCGCTGGCCCTGACACAGACCGCCGCGATCTCCGCCGAGCGGATGCGCCGGCTGCTCGACCCCGCCGTCAGCGGACTGCCCGCGAACCTCTCGCCGTACGGTCCGGAACGCTCCGGCTTCGCACCGCTGGCCAAGACGGCGCAGGCCCTCGTCGCCGAGATCCGCATGCTGTCCGCACCGGTGAGCACCGATCCCCGCCACGGCGCGGACGCCGTCGAGGACGACTCGACCAATGCGGCCCTCGGAGCCCGGCGGCTGATGGCGATGCTCACCCGGCTGCGGCAGCTGCTCGCGGTCGAGGCCGTGGTCGCCGCGCAGGCCGTGGACCTGGCCGAACCGTCCGCACTGGGGCGAGGACCTCGTCTGCTGCACCACGCGATCCGGGCGATCGTGCCCCGCCTGGACGACGACCGGCCCTGCGGGGTGGACGTGGAGGTGGTGAACCGCGACATCCTGGGATCCGACGACGTCCGGAGCGCGCTGCGCGCCTTGGTGGGAGGAGCGTCATGACCAACGTCGACGTACATCAGCATCTGTGGACCCATTCGCTGGTGACGGCCCTGCGGTCCCGCCGGGAACCGCCGTTCCTGGACGACTGGACCCTGTTCCTGGACGGTGAGCCGCCCTACGAGATCCCTCCCGCCGACCACGACCTCACCCGGCGTACGGATCTCGCCGCCGCCGACGGCCTGGGACGGGTGCTCGTCTCGCTGTCCGCCCCGATCGGCGTGGAGTGGCTGCCCTCGGCCGAGGCGCGGCCCCTGCTCGACGCCTATCACGAGGGCGCGGCCGCCCTCCCCGAACCGTTCGGGGTCTGGGCCGCCGCCTGTGTACGGGACATCGACGCGAGCGCGACGGCCGAGGACCTCGACCGGGGGTTCGCCGGACTCCAGCTCCCGGCGAACGCCCTTGCCGACGCGGCCGGTTACGCGCGCTGTGCCCCGCTGCTCGATCTGCTCGAAGAGCGCGACCTCCCCCTGTTCGTCCATCCGGGACCCGCGCCCGGCGGGTCGGGGGGACCCGGCTGGTGGCCCGCGATGGTCCCCTACGTGCAGCAGATGCACGCCGCCTGGTTCGCCTTCCGCGCCTTCGGCCGGCCGCGCCATCCGCGCCTCAGGGTGTGCTTCGCCCTGCTGGCCGGGCTCGCCCCGCTGCACGGGGAGCGCTTCGCCGCCCGGGGCGACGGGGCGGACGTCGGGGCGGACCCGGACGTGTTCGTCGAGACCTCGTCGTACGGGCCGACCGCCGTGGACGCGATCGTCCGCGCTCTCGGTGTGGACGCCGTCGTCCAGGGCTCGGACCGGCCCTATGCGGAGCCGCCGCGGCACCCCGGCTTCGGTCTGGGCGGTGCCGCGGCCTACGCCTTCCGCATCGCCAACCCGCGACGGCTGCTCACCGGAAAGGGCTGAACGTTCACCGGAGCGGTTCAACTGCGCGCGTACTCCGGCGAGTTGGCGGAGACGACCGGGGACACGCCTACTCGGCGACTCGGTGACTCGGTGACTCGGCCATCGACGGTCCCTTGCCCACCCTGCACGAGGAGATGACGATGAACGCGACCCCGATCGACACCACCGCCCTCGCCGAACTCGGCGTGTCCGACCGCCCGTTCCGGCCCCAGGAGTGCGCGGACCGGGCCCGCCGCGCGGCGGCCTTCGTCGACACCGGCGCGCTCGACCGCTCCGGCCCCGGCTCGTATCTGCTGCTGTGGCGCGACGAGCACTCCGAAGCGTGGCTGAACACCTGGTGGGAATCGCGCGACACCGGCTACCACGACCACCAGGGCTCCTGTGTCGGCGTGCACGTGATCGAAGGGACCGCCTGGCAGGAGGGGTTGCCGGTGGGCGGCCCGCGCCGCGCCCGCCGGTACGGGCCCGGAGAGTCCTTCGGCTTCCCCGGCTCGGGCATCCACCGCATGGACCACGACGCCGGCGCCGTCACCGTCCACGTCTACTCGCCGCCCCTGCAGGCCATCGGCCACTACGAGATCATCGACGGCGAACTCCATCGCACGGCGGGCCCCGCCGACGAAGGCTCACCCGCGAGCCCCCGGCTGCTCGACGTCCTCAACGCGATCTGACCGACTGCGCGGGGCGTGAGATTCGCACAGGCGGGCCGTGCGGATCTCACATCCGGCCGGTGACAGACGAACGATGTCCAGGCCCTCGCGCTCTGCCATCGTGGGAGGTGAGAAGCCCGGAAGGGCGGCCTGACATCCCCGTCTGAAGGCTGCCGTGGACAAGCGGTACGAGGTGTACTGCCTCACGGACCCGCATTTCTACGACACGCCGTCCCATGGCCGGGCGCGTGGCCGCTTCGACCAAACCCTTCGCCCGCCTCCCGCGTCGTGGACGCGCGAGGAACTCGGCGACTGGGTGGTCTGCCGTCCCGTCGACACGGCCCTCCCGCCGCAGGGCTGGAAGATCCACGTCTCGGCATGCCTGGACAACGCGCAGACGATCCTGGACGCGGTGTGGGACTACTGCGTCCCGCGCCGCATCGCCTTCAAGTTCCTCCCGGCCAAGGAGACCCTGTTCCTCGCCAACGCGAAGTACGCGCACCGCGGGTCCAGCGGAAAGTTCGTGACCGTCTATCCCGAGGACGAGGCCCGGTGCGAGCTCGTGCTCGGCGAGCTGGGCACCGTCCTCGAAGGCCTGCCGGGGCCGTACATCCTCAGCGATCTGCGCTGGGGGGGCCGGTCCGCTCTACGTCAGGTACGGGGGCTTCGCCGACCGGCACTGCGTGTCGGCCGAGGGGTTGGTGGAGCCGGCGCTGGAGCATCCCTCCGGCCGCCTGGTGCCGGATGTGCGCGGCCCCACCTTCCAGGTGCCGGAGTGGGTGAGGATGCCGGCATTCCTCGAACTCGCCTACGGCTTCGAACGCCCGGTGCTGCTGGGCGAGACCCTCACCGACGCGATCGGATTCGGGCCGCGCGCACCTGGGGATGCGGAGGTCCGCGCGGGGGCCACCGCGGCACGCGCCGACGCCTTCATCCGGACCATGCCCGAGGGCTACGACACCCGGCTCACCGGTGCGCCACTGTCCGGCGGCGAGAACCAGCGCATCGGCCTGGCACGCGCGTTCGTCCAGTCCGCACCGCACGGCCGCCTCCTGGTACTGGACGACGTGGCGGCCAGCCTCGACACCGTCACCGAGCACCGCATCGGCCAGGCCCTGACCGGCACCGGGCCCCTCGCCGGCCGGGCGGGACTCGTCGTGACTCACCGCGCCTCCACGGCGGACGGCGCGCAGGTCGTGGTCTGGCTGGACGCGGGCCGGGTTCGGAGGGTGGGGACGCATCGGGAACTGTGGATGGAGGAGGGGTATCGGGCGGTGTTCCGACCGGCGTCAGGGGGCGACGGGGAGGACGGTTCGGGGCCGGCTCGGCGCCGGCAGGTACGTCCGGCACCGGCCCCGGCACCTGCACCGGAATCCGACGGAGGCCTGTGGTGAGCGCGCGGCCCGGGGCCCTGCTGCGCTCCACACTGCGCACGCGGCGCCGGGAGTTCGTACGACTCACCGGCTGGTCGCTGGTCGAGGCCGTCCCCGCGCTGCTGTCCGGCTGGCTGGTCGCCCGTTCCGTCGACGACGGCTTCCTCGCCGCCCGCACCGCCGAGGGCTTCGGCCGGCTCGGCCTGCTGGCCTGCGCCGTCCTCGTCGGCGCCCGGGGCACGCGGCAGGCCACACTGCAACTGGCCGAGGTGCAGGGGCCGTTCTTGCCGACGAGACCTGCGACGCGCAGCTCCAGCGCCTGTCTCAGGAAATCGGGCGTCGCCGAGCCGGCCACCAGCAGGGTCCGGCACTCCGGAAGCCGGGTGGCCAGCTCCTGCGAGGTGCCGAGCGCCCCGTCCTGACCGCCGTCGACGTCGATGACGACCACGTCGGGCCGGTACGACAGCGCCCGTGTGACCGTCTGATCGTGGCCCGGTGCCCCGGCGACCACCTCGATGTCCTCCTCACGTGACAGCAGGGCGGCCAGTGCCCCGCGCACCAGGTCTGTCTCCTCGACGAGAAGAACGCGGATCAACATCGCTCCTGCCCGGCCGTACGCGGCCTCCATCGCACGACACGTCCCGGACACTCCGACGACGCCGTACGAAGTATCTCCGGCTTTCCACCCAATTGCCGGAAGCCGCCCCGCTGAGCCGGAACCGCGGAATGCGGCCCCGGCCAGGGCGGCTCGTCCGCTCAGTCGACGGAGAAGTCCTCGAAACCGGCGATCCCGCGGGTGCCGGTCCAGCCGTTGGCGGCCGTCATGAAGACGCCGATGTCCTGGGTGTCGGCGACGCCGCCCGGGGTGGCGGTGCCGACCTTGGTCCAGGAGACGCCGTCCCGGCTGCACTCGCCGGTGTACGTGTCGCCGGAGCGCGTCAGCCGCAGATGCACCGGGGCGGCCAGGGAGCCGGCCAGTTCGATGGCGTCGAACTGGCCGTTGCCGTCGGAGTCCCAGGACAGCGCGCAGCCGTTGGACGGCGTCACCGCCAGATTGACGTAGCCGGCCGAGCCTCTGTCGTTCTCGGAGAGGTCGTCGCGGACGACCAGCCCGGCGCGGGCCCAGCCGCCGGTGGTGTCCTGTGAGGTGACCTTGACCGTGGCGGTCGAGGACGACCCCAAGGCGGCGGCCCGGTAGACCGTGCCGAACTCGTTGGTGCCGCCCCACAGGTCGGCGCCCGCACCCTCGATGGCGATCGCGTCCCCCGACTGGCCGAAGACCGCGTCGTTGAAGGAGGCGGTGCGGTAGGGCTCGCCCACTCCGGTGCCCGCCATCAGACGGACGGACGCCGTGGCCGCGCCGCGCGTGCCGCCGCTCCGGTAGGACGCGCTCACCGGTACCCGGGAGATCAGCGCGCCGGTGGCCTGGGTGAGGGTGACCGTGAAGGTCGCCGAGAAGGTCTCGCCCGGGGCGACCGACGCCGTGGTGGTCGTGCCGGCCGGCTCGGCGGTCATGCCCTCCGGCGCGTCGAGGGACAGCGTCACGTCCGTCGCAGGACCGAAGCCGTTGCGGTTGGTGAACGCCAGGGTGACCGTGACCGGGCGGCCCTCCGCCACCGCGCCCCGGTCGGCGGACGCGGTCAGCGTCACCTGGTCCGGATTGGCGGCCAGGGTGTCCCGGACCTGCCGGGCCAGCTTGTGGACGTCGCCCGACGTCTTCACCGGGTAGCTGTCGTGCTGGTGGGCCCAGCGGTCCTCCAGTGCGAACCAGTCGATCTCGGTGGGCTCCCGGCCGTCCGCGAGAGCGGCGGACAAGTCGGAGAAGTACGTCTTCCAGCGCGTGTGGTAGAGGCCGCCGACCAGCCCCGCCCATTCCCGGTTGGCGTAGTCGTGCAGCCCTTCCTCACTGCTCTCCCGGCCGCCCCAGGTGGTGATGATCGACCGTGCGTCGTACTCCAGTTGGTCCTTCTCGGCCTGGGTGCCGCCCCAGGACCGGGCGTCGGCCAGCCACCGTCCGAGCAGGTGCTGCGGGGACGTGGCCAGCACCTTGTCCATCAGCTTCATCCAGCTGAGCCAGGTCTTGGTGAGCCGGTCGAAGCCGGCCCGGTCCCCGGCCTCGTACGCCGCCTTGATCCGGGGCAGCAGCACGCGGCTGCGGTTGGACAGCACCTGACGGGTCACGTCGGCGAGGTCGTAGGCGTAGGCGGAGCTGTCGCGCAGGCGCGGCGCGACCTGGAGCAGTTCGGTGAGGGCCGCGTCGAAGGCCGTGGTGTCGTAGCGGTCGGCCTCCGGGCCCCAGGCGGCGGCCTTGTTGGCGCCCAGGCTCGGCCGGGCACCGAACAGCCCGTCGGGCGCCTCGCTCCACGCGTCCTTGCGGGTCATGTTGTACGCGGTGTCGCGGATCGTCTTCCAGGCGGCGACGGCGTGCGGGTCCTCGCCTCCGTACCGGGACACGGCGTACGCGGCGAACCAGTCGTCGAGGTCGATGGTGCCGGGTGTCCACGCCAGGTCGGTGAGGAGCGCGAGCGCGGGCGCGTTGTTGTCGGCGGCCTCCGGCATCGCCGCGATACCGGCGAGGGCGCTGCCTTCCTTGTCACGCCACTTGGGGTACTGCTCCACCCAGTCCGGGGCGTTGGCGCCCATCGGAGTGTGGCCGCCGAAGTTCCAGATGCTGCCGAAGGCGTACGGGGTGCCGCCCCAGTCGCTCTCCCGGTCGGTGACCGTGGTGTAGCGGTCGGACAGGCCGTCCACGATCAGCATCCGGGACTTGTCGACCCCGTCGAGCAGCGCCTTGGACGGGTTGGACTGCCAGCCCAGGATGGACCAGATCGCGCCCGGGTGGGCTTTCTGGAGCGCCCCTTCGACGGCTGCCGCGGCCTCGTCCACCGGGACGTCACCGGGGTTGCCGCCCTCGTGCAGCAGGTCCATCTTGTACATCGTGCTGTCGCCGAACCGCTCCGACTGGGCCCGGTAGAAGGCGGCGGACACCTCGTCGAAGGCCGTGGTGCGCGGGTCGAGCCAGTCGGGCCGTTTGAAGGCGCCCCAGTCGCCCTGGGGGACCACGGCCGCGTCCCCGCCGTGTTTGGCCACGAAGTCGTCCGGCACGGTGCCGAAGTAGCCGGGCAGCACCGGTGTCATGCCCAGCTCGCGCACCCGGTCGGTGATGCTCCGCGCGAGGTCGGCCCTGCGCTCGATGAGTCGCCGGGACACCGGACCGCCGAACCCCGACATGTTCTGCAGCAGCCACCACGGCTGATGGGCCGGTGCCGGGATCCATGCCCGCATCTCGGTGTCGGAGTAGCCGAACTGCCGGAAGGTGTCGTAGTAGACGGCGTCGCCGCCGGTGTAGACCAGCACCCGGTTGATGCCGTGCAGCGCGAGCACGTCCAGCTCGCGCTCCCACGCGTCCCAGTCCCGGTAGGGGCCGGTGTAGCCGTCGTTGGTGTCGTTGAGGGCGAACCGGTGCGGCACGTTCGCCGATCCGGTGATCTCCCCTTCGGGGGCGGGCAGCGACCTGGGGAGGTTCAGCTGTTCGCCGTTCCAGGAGATGTCGGCCTTCGCCACCCGCGCGAGATAGGTGTTGAGGCCGGTGAGCAGCACCGCCGGGCTGGTGCCCTCCACGGTGATCGCCCCGGCGCGACCGGTGACGAGGAACCGGTCGGCGCTGCCGCCGTCCAGCGCGCGCAGCGTCACCTGCCGGTGGTGGTCGGGCAGCAGCCGTCGCAGGGCGACCGATGCGGGGGTCGTGTCGAACGGCTTCGCGACCGCGTCCGCAGCCGCTGGTGCGGCATGGGCACCTGGCGGCGGCGTCAGCAGCACCACTGAGCCGAACGCGGCCGCCCCGGTCAGCAGGCGTCTGCGGCTGAGGTGTTGGTTGCCTGTCATGGATGTCCTCTCAAAACTCGGTTCAGGCGACGGTCATCGCGAAGATGTGCAGAGCGGGACCACCGCTCGGCAGGCCGTCGCTGACCTTCGGCAGCACGACGGAGTGCAGTTCCTTGTTCTCCAGCTCGACGCCGAAGGTGTAGAGGCTGACCGGGTTGTTGTCCTGGCCCGAGGGTGTGTTGCGGTACGGCAGGACCACCGCGGCCGCGGGGTTCGCCCAGTACCAGTCGGGGACGTCGACGGAGAATGCCTGCTCCGTGCCGTCCGCGTACACGACCTTCCCGGGCCCCTTGCCGTCGCCCCAGGTGGAGGTGCCAAGGAAGGCCAGCCGCGAGCCGGTGCCGGACAGCCGTACGGTCTGCCCCGAGGACACCACGTTGTCCTTGGCCCCGGGCTCGGTGTCCGGCCAGGTGAAGGTCGTCCCGCCGTAGGTGACCGCAGCTCCGGGAGTCAGGCCGACCGAGGCCAGCGCCTCGGCGGACAGGCTGGAACGCGAGCCGTCGATGTCTGCGATGGTGGTGGCGTCGTCGGAGGAGATGCCGGCGTTGTCGAAGGCACCGGCCAGCGACCTGTACGGCAGTTTCAGCGACGAGGTCGCGCGGGTGCAGTCGGATCCGTCCTCGTGCACGTCGAAGAGCGCGTGCGCGATGCAGGGGACCACTCCCTCGGCCTCGTCGGGGAGCCTGGTCTTCCAGGTGCGGGTCACCGACTTGCCGGGCGCCACCTTGCCGAGCACTGAGGACGACTGGCCGGCACCGCCCACGGACAGATACAGCACCGTGCCGCGCAGCGCGATCCGCGTGGTGTTGGTGAGCTCCGCCGTCAGTGTCACCGCCTGACCGGGCTCAGGGGCGGGCGGCTCGACGGTGATCGAGACGGGCGGGGTGAGGAAGTCCTGCTCGGGACGGTAGGTGTTCATGGCCCCTCCGCGGTGAAGTGGTCGAACACGGCTTGGACCCTCGTGCCCGGATAGTTGAGGTTCACGGCGCTCGCCACCACGCCGGCGTCCATGACGCCACTCGCGGAGGGGACGTTCACGCTCGCGATCTCGCTCCAGGAAAGGCCGTTGTTGACGCTGGAGTATGCGGTGTACGTGGTGCCGTCACGGACCAGGCGCAGCCAGGCGGGGTGGGTCGAACCGCCGCCGCCGGCCCAGGTGTCGAGTCGCCCGTCGCCGTCGCTGTCGGTCATGAACTCCAGGCCGAACGACTTCGACATGGTGAGGACCGCGTAGCCACCCTTCTCCGGGGCGGTGAGGTCGTTGGCGACGGCGATGCCGTACTTGGCGGTGGGGTTGTCGCTGCCGGTGAGGCTGACCGTCTTGACCTGCACCACGCTCGACTCGGCGGCGGAGCCGGGAAGGAGGATGCCCCCCTTCTCGTCGGTGCCGCCGGAGAAGTCGCGGCCGCCCGCCCAGATCACCAACTGGCTGCCGTACTGGCCGAATTCGGCGTCGTCGGTGGTGGCGAACGTCCGGTACGGGTCCCGCACCCCGTTGGGCTCGTAGGGCACCGTGACCGTCTTCGCGGACCGCGCGCAGTCGCTGCTGCGGCCGTCGACGTCGAAGACCACGTGCGCGGTGAACGACACGTTCCCGGCCACGTCGGCCGGCATCGCCGTCTCCCAGCGCCGGGTCGTCTTGGCGCCGCGCCGCAGGTCGCCGAGCGGGATGGTCTTCGCCGCCGTGGTGGCGCCGGGGTTGATCAGGTGGAGCACGGCGTTGCGGAGCGGGAAGGGGCAGTCGTTGGTGAGGACCGCGGTGGCGGTGACCGTGTCACCACCGGCCGGCTCGGCGGGTTCCGTGGTGACGGTGAGCGTGGGCCCCAGGGTGTCGAACCGGGTGTCGTCGGAGATTCCCATGCCGGTCACCGGGCCCAGTCGACGGTGAAGACGTTGGCGATGTCGCTGGGCAGGGAGGACGGGACGGTGATGTTGATCTTTCCGTCACCGCGGGTCCACCTCAGACTCCCGCTCGTGCCGAGCAGCCGGATCCGGGAAGTGGCGCTGATGGGGATGTCGCCCGGCACCGAGAGGGTGCCGCTTGGCGCCCCCAGCACGATGATGTTGAACTTGCCCGGGGAGACGGTGTAGCGGATGCCGAGCGAGCTGCCTTCCTCCTCCGCCCGCACCCAGGGCGTCGACCCGTAGATCGCCGGACCGTTGACCTTCAGCCAGGCACCGATGTCCCGCAGCCGCTCCTGCATGATCTCGGGGATCGTGCCGTCCGGCCTGGGACCGATGTTGAGCAGCAGGTTGCCGTTCTTGCTGACCACGTCGGCGAGCAGCCGGATCAGGAACTCGGAGGTCTTGTAGTCCTCGTCCGGCTCGTGCTTGTTGTAGCCCCAGGAGTAGCCCATGGTCATGCAGCACTCCCACTTCTGCGGATCCATCGTGGGGTTGGTGCGCTGCTCGTACGTCGCGAAGTCGAAGTGGGTGTCGAACCGGTCGTTGATCACCACGCCCTTGGGGTACTTACGGTTCTTGGCCTGGTTGTAGTAGTGGGCCAGGGGTTCTTCGCTGCGCCACGGCGGTTCGCCGGTGGGCCGGAACCACTGTCCGTCCGCCCACAGCAGCTCCGGGTCGTAGCGGTCGATGATCTCGTAGAGCTGCTTGAGCTCGTAGTCGCCTATGTAGTCCTCGACCGGCTGGTAGCCGGTCATCGGGATTTCCTCGTCGGTGTAGAAGTTGCGCATCGGCCGGCCGATCGCCGGGTTGAAGTACTCGCCGAGCGAGTAGTACAGGCCCGGGCGCACGGTGCCGCGCTTGCGGGCCGCGGTCATCAGCTCACCGACGAGGTCACGCTTCGGGCCGTACGCCACGGAGTGACGGTCCGTCACCTCGCTGGGGTAGAGGGCGAATCCGTCGTGGTGCTTGCTGGTCAGCGCGAAGTACTCGGCGCCCGCCTGCTCGAACAGCTTCACCCAGGCGTCGGGATCGTACTTCTCGGCCTTGAACTGCGGGATCAGGTCGTCGTAGGTGACGTCCTCGCCGTAGGTGTCACGGTGGTACTTCCACTCGGCGGAGTCCTTGGTGCTCTGGTACCACAGGTACCACTCGGAGGCGCTTCTCGGCGTCGCGCCGGCGATCACCGAGTAGATGCCCCAGTGGACGAAGATGCCGAACTTGGCGTCCTTGTACCAGCGCGGCACGGGATGGGTGTCGAGGGATGCCTTGGTGGGCTGGTAGTCGGGTATGCCGGGGACCCCGGACACAGCGCCCTGCGCGAGCGCCTGGGCGGTTCCGGGCGGGGCGAGCAGCACCGCGCCGCCGAGGGCGGCCGCGGTGGTCATGAAGTGCCTGCGGTCGACTGCCATGGATGTGCCTTTCACTCGTGCGAGGAGAAGGAGTCGAAGAGCGCTGTCGTGATCTGGCCGGGGTAGTTGAGGTTGACGGCGCTCGCGACCAGCCCGGCGTCGCCGGTGCCGCTCGCGGACGGCACGGTGGCGGTGGCGACCTGCTGCCAGGCGGTGCCGTCGGAGCTCGCGTACGCGGTGTAGGCGGTGCCGTCGCGGACGAGCTTCAGCCAGGCGGGGTGGTACGAACTGCCGCCGCCGGCCCAGGTGTCGAGCTTCCCGTCGCCGTCGCTGTCGGTCAGGAACTCCAGTCCGAACTGAGCGGACATGGTGAGCACCGCGTAACCGCCCGCCTCGGGCGCGGTGAGGTCGTTGGCCACGGCGATCCCCGCCTTGGCGGAGGGGCCGCTGCCGGTCTGGCCGACGACCCGGGCGGCCACCGTGCCGGACGGCGGCGCGGCGTCGGCGAGGTAGACCGCCGCCTTCTCGTCCTTCCAGCCGGACAGGTCCTGGCCGCCCGCCCAGATGGCGAACTGGTCGCCGTTCTGGGCGTATTGGGGCTGCTCGGTGGTGGTGGCGGTCGTCAGGTACGGCGCCCGCACCTCGGAGGGAGCGGGGGTCACCGTCGCGTCCACGCTGTCGGAGTCGTGCCGTGTGCGGCCGTCCTGGACGAAGGACGTGCGTACGCCGACCTCGTGGGTGCCCCAGGCCGCGTCGGCCGCGGGGGTCACCGTCCAGGTGGCGGTGGCGCTGTTGCCCGGGGCGAGGGAGCGGATCCGCGTGCTGCCCGCCGGTTCGGCGGTCCAGCCGTCGGGGAGATCGAGGCGCGTGCTGACCTGGGTGACCGCCCTGGGGCCGGTGTTGGTGACGGTCGCGGTGATCTCCGAACCCTTGCCACCGGCCTGCAGGCTCGGCTGGTACGGGGTGAGCCGGACGCGCGCCGACGGGCAGTCGCGGGCCGCCCCGAGGGTGGTGAGGTCGACGGCGTCGGCGAACGCCTTCATGCCGGTGCCGTTCGGGTGCAGGTGGTCACCGGAGTCGAAGGCGGCGCCGTAACGGGTGGGGTCGTCCGGGTCCCGTACCGCCTTGTCGAAGTCGGCGTAGTCGTCGAAGACACCACCGTCGCGTACGAACGCGTTGACCTTCTGCCGGTCGGCCTCCTTGGCCTCGGTCCACCAGTCGCCCCAGCCGCGGTACGGGACGACGGTCGCGCCGATCAGTCGCAGACCGCGGGCGTGCACGCGCCGGGCGATCTCCTTCATGCCGTCGATCACCTGGTCGGCGGTGGCGCCGCCCCAGCTGAGGTCGTTGACGCCCTCGAAGAGGATCACCGTCCGGGCGCCCGGCTGTGACAGCACGTCGCGTTCCAGCCGGGCCGGCGCCGACGGGTTGCCGTCGGTCCCGGCCGTGATCCGGTTGCCGCTGATGCCCTCGTTCAGCACTCCGGCGGTGGACGAGCAGACCGCCAGCCGCCCCGCCAGGTAGTCGGGCCAGCGCCGGTTGGCGTTCGCCGTGGAGGACGCCCCGTCGGTGATCGAGTCGCCGAGCGCCACCACGGCGCCCGCCGCGTCACCGCCCTGTACGTCGACACCGGTCAGGAACGGGAACGTGGAGTCGGTCCTGGTGAAGGCGTCCCCTTCGGGGTCCGAGGCGTGGTCGCCGCCGCCGTCGGGCGTCCAGTAGACGGTCTGGAGGCCCATCCAGTGCTGGCTGATGTGGGTCAGCCGGCCGGGGAAGTACAGGCTCACGACCAGGTCGCTGCGGGCGGGCACGGTGAGCCGGACCTGATCACTGGCCGCCTGCTCGCCGGCCGGGATCGTCACCTCGCTCTTCCCGCCGAACCGAAGCTGCTGCGGCTTCGTGACGGCGGAACCGCCATCCCGAAGTCCGACCGTCGCGTGCCCGATCGTCACCGGCTCGGTGGTGAAGTCATTGGTCAGGCGGATGCGCACGCTCGAACCGCCCGCGCTCACCCGCACCGGAATCCGTACCGTCACCTCGGAGGTGCCCGGGTCGTACGCGGCGTGCTGGGCGGTCGCCCAGGTCCCCGTCCACTTCCCCTGTGCCGCCTCGGCCGGCGACGCCGCCGGGAGCGACAGCCCTGCCAGTACGGCCGCCATGGCCGTGGCCAGGGCCGCCAGTCTTCGGTGTCCAAGCACTGCGGTCCTCCTCAGGAACAGCCGCGGCCGAGGCCGAGGCCGAGCGACGTCAGGTCGATGGAGTCGGCGAAGGCCTTCATCCCGGCGTCATTGGGGTGGAGGTGGTCACCGGAGTCGTAGGCGGCACCCAGCCGACGCGGATCCGCCGGATCCCGTACGGCCGCGTCGAAGTCGGCGTGGTCGTCGAAGACCCCGCCCGAGTCCCGCACGAACGCGTTGACCTGCTGCCGCCGGGCCTCCGTCTCCTCGCTCCAGCCGCCCCAGGTGAAGTCCTTGTACGGGGTGATCGTGGCGCCGACGACCCGCATCCCGCGCTGGTGCGCCCGGTCCGCGATCTCCGTCATCCCGGCGATGATCTGCTCGGCACTCGCCCCGCCGAGATCGTTGATGCCTTCGAAGAGGACCAGGGTCCTGGCCCCCGGCTGGGAGAGCACGTCCCGTTCGAGGCGGTCGAGGGCGGAGGGGTTGGTCGCGGTCCCGGCGGTGATCCGGTTGCTGGTGATGCCCGCGTTGAGCACGCCGGCGCCGGGCCGGCAGGCGTTGAGGCGGGCGGACAGCAGGTCGGGCCAGCGCTGGTTGGTGTCCGCCGTCGAGAAGGACCCGTCGGTGATCGAGTCGCCGAGCGCCACCACCGATCCGGTCCTCGGCGCGGTCACATCGACGCCGCTGAGGAAGGGCCAGCTGGTGGTGGTCCAAGTGAAGGCGTCACCGGCGGTGTCGGCCGCGTGGTCGCCCGCCCCGTAGTCCGTCCAGTACACGGTCTGCTGCGCCCACCAGTGATCGGTGATGTGCGTGACCTGGCCGGGCAGATGGAGGCTGACCACCAGGTCGGCCAGGGCCGGCACGGAGAGTCCGACCGGATCGCTGACCGCCTGGCCGCCCGCCGGGATGGTGACCGCGCGTTTCCCGCCGAACCGCAGGTCGTACGGGCGGGCCACGGCGGAGCCGCCGTCGCGCAGGCCCACGGTCGCGTGCCCGATCGTCACCGGGTCGGTGGCGTAGGCGTTGGTCAGCCGGATGCGCACGGATGAGCCGCCGACGCTGGTGTGCACCGGCATCCGTACCGTCACCTCGGACATCCCCGAGACTTCGTAGTGCTCGCTGGCCGCCGTCGCCCAAGTTCCCGTCCAGCCGCGCCGATCGTCCTGCTGGCCGCCGGCCTCGGCGGGTGCCGTCGTGCCCGCCACGACGGCGGCGACCGCCAGGAGCAGAGCCGCGAGTCTGCCGCGTATCGCGTGCATGTGCCGCCCCTACCGTTCCGCGCCGGTGTGCGCGAGCGCCTGGTACGCCTTGGTGGCGCCCTTGGCCTTGAGGTTCACGAACGCCGGGGTCACCCCGAGCGGGGCCGCGTATCCCTTGAGCGTCACGGGACCGCGGACGACCTTGCCGTTGGTGACGTCACGCCACGTTCTGGAGCACAGGATGAGGTTGCTTGCCTGCGATCGCACACGCGGGCGGTTTAGCTCGATGGTGTGATCGTTAGCTTTTGATCTTGCGCTGTCCCGAACGGGCCGGGGTAGCGTGGCGACACGATCTGGGACGCCGGGTGCGGTGTCAGCGTGCGGGGCCCCTGCTCCACCGGAGTGATGGTTCAGGGCCTCCCTGCCGCTTATGGCCGCATCCAAAGGGCCAGGTCGTGAGGGACTCCGCCCTTCTGGGACCGGACCACGGACAGGATCCGTGTCGCCGCCTGGTTGCGAAAGCGGACGACCAGTGCGCCCAAGACCGTTTGGGGCGTGCCGGTGAGCGGGGTCACGCTTGCTCACTGCCCAGGAACGGTAACCGATCGTCGGGACCGCCAAGCTGGATGAGACAGCCGGGCGCAGCCCGGCGAAGGTGGTCGGCTTGTCGGCCGTGCGCGTGGCGAAGCCCTTGGACTGCGCGGCGTTCCACGCGACCCGTAACCCGGCCCCCTGCTGGTCGAACTCGTCGGCCAGCTCGGTGCCGTTCTTCACGTAGTCGGCGCGGGTCGCCCCCGGATAGGGGGCGCACCGGTCGTCGAAGAAGGCGGTGTCGAACTTGAACCCGGCGACCCCCAACTCGCCTGTCTGCGCCCGGAGATCGTCGGTGTACCACTGCCGGGCGGCCGGGTTCGCCAGGTCGATCAGCCCGGTCTGGCGGCCGTTCCACCAGGTGAACAGGCACGGTTTGGACGGGTCGGACGGGTCCTTCAGCAGATAGCCGTTGTCGACGGCTTCGGAGAAGTTGGCGGCGGTCTCGGGCATGTACAGGCCCGTCCACATGCCCAGGTCGAAGCCGAGGCGGCCGAGTTCCTCCGACAGGGCGGGCAGATCGGGGAAGCGTTCGCCGAAGTCGGCGGCGATCACGCTCTCCTCGATCTGCACCGCGTGCCCGCGCAGTCCGGCGCCGGCCAGCGCGCGGGCCCAGTCGAGGATGTTCTCCTGGGTCTGCTCGCCGTAGAGCTGGGCCCAGGAGTTCCACAGCGGGGTGGCGTACTGCTCGTAGGAGGTGTCGGAGCGCTCGGGCCTGCCGACCAGCGCGATGTGGTCGCGGTACACCTCGGCGGGGGTGTCCTCGACGAACACCGTGGAGGCGGCGGGCCGGTCCCCGGTGACGGTGAACTCGCCGAGCCCGTTGCCACCGGAGTTGATCCGCACGTCCATCGGGTCGTTCGTGTGCGCCCGCAGCCCGGTGGCACTGGAGGTGTACCAGAAGGGGGAAACCACCTGGTACGAGGCCGGACTGAACCCGGTGTCCACCAGTTGCCCGGAGTCGAGCGGCCACGGCTGGACGGTCTGGTCGCTGTTCTCGCCGTGCCCGTACCAGTGCCCGGCGCTGTTCAGGTCGTACGCCGTGCTGAGCGCGTCGGCCTGTGCGCCCGACAGGGACCAGTTCATGTCGTACCGGTCGGAGCGCAGGGTGATCCGCAGATCTACGGTGACGCCGGGCAGGTCGGTGGCGGCGGTGACGCGCAGGGTGTTGCCGTCACGGGTGCTTCCGGTGACCTCCCGGACGATGTGCCAGTCGGCGCCGATCCGGAACCGGAACGCCGCGGGGGCGGTGGCCAGGACGGTCCTGCCCGCCCGCACCGTGGTGAGGGCCAACCGGTCTGTTGTGACGCGCAGTTCGTAGCCTGGCGTCGCGAGGGTGATCGGCCCGGTTTCGGCGGCGGTCGCCGGGGACGCCGTGCCGAGCAGCGGGGCGGCCAGGACCAGCGCCGCCGAGCCGCGTCGGACGGTTCGTGTCACTGCGGGCATCAGGCACCGCCACCGCAGGTCAGCTTGGCGTCGGCCCAGTCGGCGTGGTCCGTGGAGACATCGCCGTCGCCGTCGACCAGCAGGTCCAGCCAACGGGCGCCGGTCACGTCCACGTCGATCGCGGTGCCGCTGTCGGAGCCGTACAGCACCGGGGTGGTGGCGAGGGAGCGGCCGTCGGCGATCGCCTGGAAGGAGACGCTGCCGTTGTCGCCGACCTCGTCGTCCAGCCCGGCGGTCGCGGTGAAGCGGGTGCAGCCGCCGCCGAGATAGACCCGGATCTGGCTGTTGGCGTGCACGCCGAGGCCCTTGGCGTAGGTGGTGCCACCGATGCTCAGAGGGCGCCCGTCGCCCGCCGCGGACTCCCCGTTGGAGGCGTCCTTCTCCACCGGGCCCCAGCCGTTGACCGCCTTGACGAGAGTCAGGTCGCTCACATGGGCGTCGGCGGACAGCCCGGGCGGTGGCACCTGCACGGCCCGTACGCCGGTGACGGTGCCCGGACGACCGGGCTGAGCGAGCGTGGCGGTCGCGGACAGGACGGCGTAGTGGACCGGGGCGCCGGGCGGGGTCACGGTGTAGGCCGCGGTCACCGTGTCGCCGGGCCGGACCCGGGCGAAACGGGTCGTGTCGGCGGTGGTCGCGATCCAGCCGTCGGGGACCTTCAACGCCAGCTCGACGTTCCGGGCGGTCGGCGCGTCCTTCGGCACGCTGAGGGTCACGGGGACCTTGGCGGCGGTGCCGGTGCTCAGGAACGGCTCGGCGTCGACGGTGACTTGGGCGCCTGCCGTCGGCATGGCGTAGGTCTGGGCGTCGTACGAAGGCGCGGCCACCGTGCCGACCTTGATCCCGCCCGCCGAGGCGCCGAGGTCGACGAGCTTCGCGGAACCCGGGCCCGCACCTGCCTCGGTCGACCACACTGCCAGGGCGATGGTGTTGCCGCCCTGCTCGCGCAGGATGCCCTGCGGGATGACGAACCGTGTCTGCGGCCCGGTGTCCGCCAGATAGCGGCCGATCAGCCAGCCGTTCACGAAGATCTGGGCGCGGTAGCCGGTGCCGCCGCCCTCGGCCTCGGCGAGATCGAGTGCGATCGCGTTGTCCTGGCCCTGCGGCAGGTCGAGCCGGGCGGAGGTGCGGTACCAGCGCACGCCGGGTCCGGTCTTCGCGGTCTGACCGGAGAGGGTCGTGCTCTTCCAGCTGCCGTCGGGGTAACCGGCGAGGGACCAACCGGCCCGCTCGCCGTACAGCCCGCCGTTGTTGTACGGGCCCCGGGCGGTGTCGACCGGGTCCTCGCCGCCCCGGCTGCCCTGGATCTTCCAGGTGAGGGTGGAGGCTCCGCCGATCACCTCGGCGCCGAGCAGGCCGCGCGGCTCCTTGGAGTAGTCGTGGCCCCATTCCTCGTTGTGGCCCGCGTTCTCCACGAGGACAGAGAGGACGTTGTCTGTGCTGTCTGCGGCCTTCAGCGTGTCCGCCGGGATGTCGAAGGTGTGCGTGCCGTCGCCGGAGGAGCCGAGGTAGCGGCCGTTGAGCCAGACCGCGTACTGGCCGGTCGGGCCGGTGTTGGCGTTCAGCGCGAGCCCGGTGGCCTGGCCCGTGGTCTTGAACCGGCCGCGATACCAGACGTTGCCGTGGTGATAGCCGTACTCGTCCATCGCGAGGACCGGCAGCGACCCGGCCAGCTCCGGGTTGTTGGCGGTGAGGCGGTCGGCGGTGGTCCAGGTGGTGTCGTCGAAGCCGGGTGCGGCCTCCGGCGCCTCCTCCTTGTACTTCCATGTCGTCAGCGCGGGCAGCTCGACCGGGCGAGGTGCCTGGGTGACGGCGACCTGGCGGCCGTTCCACGTCACCTGCTCGGCGTCCGCGATGACCTCGATCTTCGCGGCCTCGGTGGAATCGCCGGTCAACTTCAGGGTGCCGTCGGCCAGTTCGGCGGTACGGACGAGGGACGGGCCCCGTACGAGGACCGGGCCCGCGGCGGTGTCCTGCCGCCACCAGTGGGCGGTCTCGGCGGTGTCGGCGATCAGCAGTTCCATGCCGTTCACCAGGACCCTGGCCAGGCCCTTGTGGGTGTAGTTCAGCCGCAGGTCGCCGCGTTCGGGGTCCCAGGTGGTGGTGACCTCGCCGTCGAGGACGGTGACCTCGGGCCGCTCGGCGTACCGCAGTACGGTCTCGCCGGCCTCGCCCGCACGCCCGTACAGCAGCGCCACGTCCCGGTCATCGATCCGGGCGTGCGTCATGATCTCCGAGGTGGAGTAGACGAGCCGCTGGTCCTCGCCCAAGTCGTAACCCGCGACGAGGAGTTTGGCGTCCCGGCCGTCGACGGTGATCGTGCCCTGCTGGGGTACGCGCGGGTAGTCGCCGTCCGCGCCCCTCAGCGACAGGGTGGTCTCGTCCTTGTCCTTCACGCGGGTGTCGGCGTGCCGGACGGTGAAGAACTGGGTGCCGTCGTCGGGGTTGACGCGCCGGTCGATGCGCAGGGCGTCGTCGGACGGGACGGGGGCCTCGGCCTTGTCGGTGCGTGCCAGTGGGGTGACGGAGTTGACCATGTAGCCGAGGCGCTTGAACTCCTGGTACTTCTCCGTCAGTTGGCGGGACTCGTTGATCGGGGCCCCGTAGTCGTACGACGTGTAGACCGCGTTGGGGTCGGCGAGCCAGCCCCAGTTGGTGCCGCCGTACGTCATGTAGAAGGACTGGCCGCTCACCCCGGCGGCGATGTTCATCTTGCTGAACACCCGGGTGAAGTCGGTGCCGGTGAGTTTCGCGCAGTCCTGGTATCCGGTGCCGCCCCAGGGGTCGAAGGCGCCGCCCTGTGCCTCCGGGATGATCAGCGGGGACTCGGGCTTCCACTCGTTGACGTACGAGTAGTCGGGCAGGTTCTTCCAGGTGTCGGGGTCCTTGCAGTCGAAGCCCTGCGGGTAGGCGTCGAAGCCGTAGATGTCCGGGGCGCCCTTGCCGCTGACCCAGTTCTGGTTGGCGCCGCCGTCGTTGACGAAGGTCGGGACGTCGATGCCGTCCTCGCGGGCCCAGTCGATCAGGGTCTGCATGTAGTCGGCGTCCTCGCGACCGCCCTGGTACTCGTTCTCGACCTGATAGAGGATCACGTTGCCTGTGCCGCGCGTGAGTTGGTGCCGCGCGATGATCGGGTTGATCCGGCTCATCCACTCCCGGGCCGCCTTCAGGTACTCCGGCTCGGAGGTGCGGTTCACGCCGGCCTGTGTCTTGCGCCAGGCGGGCATGCCGCCGCCGGAGACCTCCGCGTTGATGTACGGACCCGGGCGGGCGATGACGTACAGGCCCGCGCGCTCTGCCTCGTCGAGCAGCCGCTCCACGTCGCGGATGCCGGTGAAGTCGTACGAGCCCGGCTTGGCGGAGTGGTAGCCCCAGTCGAAGTAGAGCGAGACGGCGTTGAATCCGCCCGCCTTGATCTTCTGCAGTACGTCACGCCACGCGTCGGGGCTGGGCAGGCGGAAGTAGTGGAACTCGGCGCCCCAGAGGTACAGGGGTTTGCCGTCGACCTGCACGGAGTACTGGTCGTAGGTGACGGTGTGCGGGGCCTGCGGTTCCGCCTGGACCGGTGCCGCGGCGGCACCGGCGCTGGTCAGGGGCATGACACTCAGTGCCGCGGCGAGCAGCAGAGATTTCCCCTTTCCCCTCATGCCGTCAGCCCCTTCACCACTGCCGCCCGCGCGGTCTCGATGTCGCCCACGTCCTTCGTCCGGCCGTCGAGGTTCCGGGTCGCGATGGTGAGGGCCTCGGTCAGGGCGTCGCTGTCGGCGCCACCGTCCTTCTTCCGCAGCTGGGCGATGAGTTCGTAGTCCTCGATGCCCTCCTTCAGCTGCTCCCAGCGGATGCTGGACATCGGGCCGTCCTTGCCGGGGTAGACCAGGTACTCGTCGCCCTGGGTGAAGATGTGCACCGGCTGCTTGAAGGGGTCGCTGGTCCAGCTGTTGTACGACCAGCGCAGGAAGCCGTCCAGGTTCCGCTGGGCGGAGATCCACGGCAGCATCCGCGACTCGACGGCGGGGGAGAACGAGAGCGTGTTGGGGTGGGCGGGCGCGCCGTACACGTAGAAGGTCGTGGTCTTGCCGGCCTTGCGCCGCTCCTCGACCTTCTCCTTCGTCATCGCGTCGATGCCGCCCCAGTCGACGGACAGGTTGGACGCGACGCCCTCGGTGCTGATCGAACCGGCCACGGAGATGCGGTCGTCGAAGACCGGCGCGACCTCGTGGACGAAGTCCTTGACGACCGTCATGGTGTTGATCGGCCGCTCGTCGAAGGACAGCCAGGTGTCCTCCAGCCAGCCCTTGGCCTTCAGATGCTTCTCGAAGGCGGGCAGGAACGTTCCCCACGCCTCCCGCCAGCGGTCGCCGCCCAGGTCGACGTTCTCGTAGACGGTCTTGCCGGTGCGGGTGTCGGTGTAGGTGAGGTGCTCCTGGTCCTGGAACGCCAGCATGGAGAAGGCGCCGATGTCGGGCCCGAGCCCGGCGCGTCGGGCGGTCTGGACGTACTTGTCCCAGCGGGCGAAGTCGAAGGAGAACGACGTACCGTTCCAGGCCCAGCCCACCATGCTGGTGTACGGCGTGGCGGTCTGTGACTCCCGGGTGCCGAGCGACCACTGGTGGTGCCAGGGATTGTCGACGATGGTGGTGTTGATGACCTTCTGGCCGCGCGAGGCCAGATCGCGGTTGTACTTCTCGATCAGCTTCCAGTGCTGGTCGGACCAGAGCTTGACGCCGTGGTTCTTGGCGATCGTCTCCGGCTGGGCCCATACGTCGAGGAAGAAGTCGTAGTCCGCCGGGTCCGGCACGCTCGCGTCCGCGACCTCGATGGTCAGCGGGTAGGTGGTCTGGGTGCGGCCGTCGGCGTTGACCTTCACCGTGCCGGTGTAGGTGCCGGGTCTGGCCTGCTCGGGGATCTGGAAGGTGAACCACAGTGGCTGTGCCGCGTACGCGGGTACGTCCACGGAGGGCCGCTCCTCCAGCGCGTCGCCGGCCACGTCGGGATTGCGGTCGCCGGACACCTCCTTGCCGGAGCTGACCTGGTCGATGGTGGCGGACCAGTCGACCTCGCTCTTGGAGCGTTGTACCGGCACGTACTTGACGAACCGGACCTGCGTGTCGGCGCCGGACAGCTTCGCGCCGCCGGGCCCGGTGAGGTCGCCGACCACGGCCTTGACGTCGTCGAGGTCCTGGCCGGAGGCGATCGCCAGCTGCGCCGAGACCTGCTCGTTGCGGACGGCGGAGAGCTTGAGCTCCTTGGTGTCCTTGCCCTGGATGGCGGTCATCGGGTAGCGCGGGACCCGCTCCTCCGCGGAGCCGGCGAAGGAGCCGGTGGGCACCCAGGTGATGGTGTCCCTGGTGCCCATGGCGTCGGCGACCTTGACGGTCAGCCAGGTGGTGGTGGCCTTGGAATTGAGATCGGAGCCGGAGGTCGTATCCGTGGTGCCGGTGACGGCTATCGCGGTGGTGCTCGCGGCCACGACCACGCCCGCGACGAAGCCGGCGACAGCTGAGGACGTACGTGCCATGGGGGTGCGTTCCCTCTCTCATGGACGTGCAGGGAGTGGCCCGTCCCCGGCAGGCCCCACGGGGAGGTGGGAGGCCTGCCGGGTGACGGGGGTGGCGCCGGTGGCGGCGGCTCGTCAGGAGGTGACGGAGAATCCGCTGAAGACGGCTTCGATGTTCTCGCCGGGGTGGTTGGCGTTCGCCGCGCTGGCGACCATCCCGGCGTCACCGGTACCGGCGGCCGACGGCACCTGCGCGGTGCCGACCTGCGACCAGGTCTCGCCGTCCTTGCTGGCGTACGCGGTGTAGGTGGCGCCGTCCCGGGTCAGCTTGAGATACGCCGGGTGGTAGGTGGAGCCGCCGCCCGCCCAGGTGTCGAGCTTCCCGTCGCCGTCGCTGTCGGTCATGAACTCCAGTCCGTAGCTCTGGGTCATGACCAGCACGGCGTAACCGCCCTTCTCGGGTGCGGTCAGGTCGTTGGCGAGGGCGACGCCGGCCTTGCCGACCGGTGAGGCACTGTCCTGGGAGACCAACTGGGCCTGCACGGTGGTTTTTTCACCGGCCGCGTCGTCGCGGTAGATGACGCCCTTCTCGTCCTTCCAGCCCGACAGGTCCTGGCCGCCCGCCCAGATGGCGAACTGGTCGCCCGCCTGAGCGTATTGGGGGTCCTCGGAGGTGGTGTCGGCCGTGAGGTACGGCTCCTGCACGCTGCCCGGGGCCGCCTTCACCTGCGCCGGCACGGTGTCGGTCACCTTCGTCGACCCGTTGTAGGTGGCCGTACCGGTGAGGTTGTGGCTGCCCCATCGGGCGTCGGCGGCCGGGGTCACCGTCCAGGTGGTGGTGAGGGTGGCGCCGTTCCTGAGCGACGCCGCGGTGGTCGGGCCGGTCACCTCGGCGCCCCAACCGTCGGGCAGGTCCAGGCCCGCCTTGACGTTCTTGAGCGTCCCGGTGCTCCAGTTGGTCACCTCGGTGGTCACCTCGAACGGCTTACCGGCATCGGTGGCCGGGGCGTCCGGGGTGATCAGGACGGAGGCGGCCGGAGCGTCGTCGCGCTTGAGCGCCTTGACGGCCTTGTCTGCCCCCTTGGCCTTGAGGTTGACGAAGGCCGGGGTGACGCCGAGCGGCGCCGCGTACCCCTTGAGGGTCTTGGGGCCGCGGATCACGGTGCCCTGGTTCACGTCGTACCAGGTGCCCGGCGGCAGATGGACGGAGCGGGTGGCGCCGGAGCTCAGCTTGGGTGCGGCCAGCACGGCCGGGCCGAGCATCCACTCGTCGGTGACCGTGTAACTCGCCGCGTCCTTCGGGAAGTCGAAGAACAGCGGCCGCATGATCGGATCACCGGTCTTCAGGGTGCTCTGCACCTGGTCCCAGATGTACGGGGCGAGCTTCTCGTGGGTCTCGATCGCCTCCCGGTAGAGGTCGACCGTCTCCTGGTCGTAGTCCACCTTCTGGCCGGTCGTGGTGTCGTTCGTGTCCACCGGGGAGGTCGAGGCGTACATCAGCGGCATCAGCGAGGCGGACTGCGCCCACCGCACGAGTACGTCCTTCGTCGGTGCGGGCTGGCCGCCGGAGCCGCCGATCATGTCGGACTCGACGAACGGGTAGCCGATGGTGGAGATGGCGAGGTTCTGGGTGGCGGAGGCACGCAGGGAGTCCCAGCCGGTGCCCTTGTCGACCTGGCGGGTGACGAAGCCGGCCTCGTGGGCCGTCCGGTTCCAGTGCACCCGGATGCCGGCGCCCTGGAGGTCGAACTCGTCGGCGAGCTCGGTGCCGAGCTTCTGGTAGTCCGTGGCCTGGTGGCCCTCGCGGGGCGCGCACTTCTCGTCGAAGAAGCGGGTGTCGAACTTCAGCCCGTCGATGTCATACGTGTCCATGAGGGTCTTGAGGTTGCCCTCGTACCAGGCCTTGGCTTCGGGGTTGGCCAGGTCGATGATCCCGGCCTGGCCGTTCCACCAGGTCACTTCACACGGCTTGGTCGTGTCCTTGGCGTCCATGAGCAGGTAGCCGTTGTCGACCGCGTACTGGTAGTTGTCGGAGTCCAGGTTGATCCACAGGGTGACCCAGATACCGAAGTCGAAGCCCATGTCGTGGATCTTCTGGGAGAGACCCTTGGGATCGGGGAAGGTCTTGGGATCCCAGGTCAGGTTGCCGTAGTTCGACTCCCACTTGTCGTCGAGCTGGATGGTGTGCCCGTCCAGGCCGTTCTCGTGGAGGTCGGTGGCGTAGTCGAGCAGTTTCTCCTGGTCGATCTTCGTGTAGAACTGCGCCCAGGAATTCCACAGCGGCTTGGCGTACTGCTCGTACGTGGCGTCGCTCTTGGTCGGCTTGCCGACGATGCCGATGTAGTCGCGGTAGACCTCGAGCGGGGTCGACTCGACGAACACGGTGGCCTTGTAGGTGTCGGGCGACTCGACGGTGAAGGTGCCGAGGCCGTCCTTGCCCTTGTTGAGCGCCACGTCCATGACGTCGCCGGTGTCGACATGGAGACCGGTCGACTTGGAGGTGTACCAGAACGGGTCGATCATGTTGTACGAGGCCGGGCCGAAGGTCTCGTGGTCGACCTCGCCGGCGTCCAGCGGCCAGGGCTGGTTGACGCCGGGGCCGCCCTGTGGGGTTTCCGCCTCACCGTGGCCGTACCAGTGGCCTGCCGATGACAGGTCGTAGGCGAGGCCGAGTTGGTCGGGGCTGCCGCCTTCGACGTCCCAGTCCAGCTGGTAGCGGTCGGCTTCGGGCGTGATCCGGGCCTTGACGGTGGCGCCGTCGAGGGTGGTGTCGGTGGTGAGGGTGAGGACGCCGCTCTGCCACGTCCAGTCGGTGACCTCGGTGGCGTGCTCCCACTTCTCGTCGGAACGGAAGCGGAGTCCTCCGGTGTCGCCGCCCGCGGTGCCGAGCACGGTTTTTCCGGAGCGCTCGGTGGTGAGGGCGAGTTCGTCGGTGGCTATGTCGACGGCGTAGCCGGGGGTGTTCCTGGTGCCCGGCACGGACAGGGTGAGGCCGTCCGCGCTCTGGGTCACCTTGGGCCGGTCGACGGTGTCCGCCTGGGCCTTCGTGGTGAGGGGTCCGGTGACGGACGGTACGAGCGTCAGGGTCAGCGCGGTGGCCAACAGCGTTGCGGGTCTACGGGATTTCCGCCGTCTGAGCGGTTGGATGCGCACTCACGACCTCCTGCGGGGCGGGGCGTTGCTTCGCGGAGCAGCACGGCAAGATCATGCTCATTTCTGCTCATGTTCTGGCCAGAAACGTCAGCTGTCAACATTCACTTCCATGATTTCTCCGCAGCACCAGTGGCCACTGTCACCCCTGATGACAGCGGCACGACCGGGTCCGCGCCCTGCTCGGAGCGGGGGCAGGCCCCGGAGAAAGGGCTGTAAATTCTGCGTGAACCGCGTCCAGTTCGGGCGGTTCCGGCTCCTCTGCCCGGTCCGCGACGCCGACGTGGCCGACGGGCGTCGCAGCCAGGGCGGGATCATTCAGCGGGCCGGCTGACGGGGCGTCCGGGCAAGACCCGAGCGCCGCGGCCAACGGCTGCATCACGACCGGGTCGGCCACCGGGTCACTCCCGAAAACACACCAACTGGCCCTCGGTCAGGGGACTTCCCTCGGCCGGCCATGAGGAACGACTGCCGGACGATCGAAGCACCAGGCCGCCCGGTTCCACCCGGCGCGGGGGACGGCCCGCGCCGGCTCCCGTCACGGCAGGCCTGCACCCAAGCGCCCGGCACCTCGCGCCGCCGAGGCCGCCCGTGAGGCGGCCCCGTACGCCCAGCCCCACCCCGCGGGCGGACCAACCGCTCTACTCCGAGGGGCCTTTCAGACCGCGACTCGACAGGCACCCGGGACAGCATCCGCCCGCAGGCAACCCTTGACATCGTGCGCAATCAGTTGGGCATGATGGTGATTACTGCTTGAAGTAAGCCACTTTCGAGCAGAAAAAATCACTGACTTGCAACGAAGGTGGTACCCCGTGAAACGGCACCTCATCGGCATCGCAGCAGGTGTGACCCTCGCCCTGGTCATCAGCGGTTGCGGGAAGGGAGGTTCGTCCGGCGACAGCGACTCGGACGGGAAGACGATCAGATTCGTGGCCGCCAAGTACGACGACGACACCCAGCCCTACTGGGACAACCTCATCAAGACCTTCGAGGCCGAGAACCCCGGCTACCGGGTCGAGTTGGAGGTCGTCGACTGGGAGCAGCTGGATTCCAAGGTCAAGACATACATCCAGACCGGGCAGCAACCCGACGTCCTCAACTACAACAAGTTCTCCGACTTCGCCCGCGACGACCTGATCTTCCAGGCCAAGGAGGTCGTGTCGCCGAAGGTGCTCGACGACTTCCTGCCACTCTTCGCCGATCAGGCGCAGTACGAAGGCGTCCAGTACGGCCTGCCGTTCATCTCCAGCGCGCGGCTCTTCTTCTACAACAAGGACATCTTCGACAAGGCCAAGATCTCCAAGCCGCCGTCCAGCTGGGCCGAGGTCGAGGGCGCCGCCGAGAAGATAAAGAAGGCCGGGGACATCCCGTTGGGCCTGCCGCTCGGCGCGGAGGAGGCCCAGGCCGAGTTCTACATCTGGGCGATGAACAACGGCGGCGGCTGGACCGACAAGTCGGGCAAGTGGACGGTCGACCAGCAGGCCAACGTCGAGACGCTGGACTTCCTGCGGAAACTCACCAAGGCCGGGCTGACCCAGCCCAACCCCGAGGCCACCAACCGCAAGGACGTCTTCAACCAGTTCGCGCAAGGCAGGATCGGCATGATCAACGGTGCCGTCTTCATGCGCAAAGGCTTCATCGACACGGTCGACAAGAACCTGAACTACGGCGTCGCACCGCTGCCGAGCAAGGACGGCACGACGCACAACACGCTCGGTGTCCAGGACTACCTGGTGGCCTTCAAGAAGGACGAGGGCAAGAACCGCGAAGCCGTCAACAAGTTCCTCGACTTCTTCTACCAGAAGGAGAACGCCTCCAAGTTCCTGTCCACCGAGGGGTTCCTGTCGGTCACCAAGTCGGCCGGTGACGCGCTGAGTTCGGACTCCTCCTACTACAAGCCGTTCGTCGACGCACTCTCGGGCGCGCGGTTCGCCCCTACCGACAACCCCAACTGGTCGGCCGTCGAGGGCGCCGTGAAGCAGCGCATCGGCACCGCCGTGTCGGGCGCCGAGCCCGAGAAGATCCTGGGCGAAATCCAGGAGACCGCCGAGAAGGACGGCTGACCGGGTGGCCGTACAGGACGTCACCACGCGCACCGCCGGAGCCGGAGCGGGGGAGGAACGGACGTCGGCGGCACCGGCACGCGGTTCCCGCCCCTCCCCGAAGCGTCTTCGCCTGCGGGCACTGGAACCACTGCTGTGGCTCGGCCCCGCACTCGTGCTGATCCTGGCCGTGGTCATCTGGCCCGTCGTCGAGATGGTCCGCACCTCCCTGATGGACATCAGCTCCACCGGACTGACCCGCGGCTTCGCGGGTGGCGACAACTACGCCGCGCTGTTCGCCGAGCCGGACCTGCCGGGCGTGGTGCTGCGCACCCTGGTCTGGGTGGTGGGCGTGGTCACGGTCACGATCACCGTCTCGCTGGCACTGGCGCAGTTGCTCAAGTCGCGTTTCCCCGGGCGCCGGATGGTCCGCTGGGCGCTGATCGTGCCCTGGGCGGCATCGGTTCTGATGACGGCGCTGACCTGGCGCTGGATGCTCAACAACTTCTACGGCGTCGTCAACCGCGTGCTGATGGACGTGGGAATTCTCGACAAGCCGGTGAACTGGCTGGCCCACCCGGTCCAGGCGTTCGCCTGGATGATGGCCGTCGCGGTCTTCGTCTCCCTGCCGTTCACCGCGTTCGTCATCCTCTCCGGCCTCGGCACCATCCCGGCCGAGGTGTACGAGGCGGCCCGCCTGGACGGCGCGGGAACGGTCCGCACCTATCTCTCCGTCACGCTGCCGCTGCTGCGCCCGTCGCTGCTGGTCGCCGCCATCATCAACGTCATCAACGTGTTCAACTCCTTCCCGGTCATCTGGGCCATGACCCGCGGCGGTCCCGGCTTCGCCACGGACACGACCACCACCTACATGTACAAGCTCGCGTTCGACAACCAGGCCGTCGGCGAGTCGGCGGCGATGGCCGTCGTGAACTTCGCGCTGATCCTCCTGGTCGTGCTGGTGTATCTGCGGGTCGTCCGCAGTCGAGAGGAGATCGGCTGATGTCCGCCGTCACGGTCCGATCCGCAACAGCCCAACCCACTACGGCCCGGCGTCGACGCCCGCCCCGGCTGCGCACCGTCCTGCTCACCGCGGTGGGCTGGCTGGTGGCCCTCTTCTTCCTGGCGCCGTACCTGCAGATGCTGCTGACGGCCCTGAAGCCGACGCCGGAGCTGATGAAGTCGCAGCCGTCCTATCTGCCGTCGCGGTGGGAGTGGTCGAACTTCGCCGACGTCTGGTCGCTGAAGGACCCGCCGGTCTCCGACGCGCTGCTGTTCTCGCTGTACGTCGCCGGGATGTCCACGCTCCTCGCACTCGCCGTGGGGCTGCCCGCCGCGTACTACACCGCCCGTCACCGGTTCCGCGGACGCGGCGCGTTCCTGCTGCTGGTGCTGGTCACCCAGATGTTCGCACCGACCGCACTGCTGGTGGGCATCTACCGGGAGATGGTCAGCCTCGACCTGACCGACACCGCGGAGGGGTTGATCCTGGTCAACGCGGCGTTCAACCTGCCGTTCTGCATCTGGATCCTCAACGCGTACTTCGCGAGCATCCCCAAGGAGCTGGAGGAGGCGGCGTTCATGGACGGGGCCGGCCGGCTGGGCGCGATGCTGCGGGTCACCCTGCCGCTGGCGCTGCCCGGAGTGGTGACCGCGCTCGTCTACACGTTCATCGGGGCCTGGAACGAGTACGTCGTCGCCCTCACCATCACCTCGTCCGGCGACCGGACGACACTGACCAAGGCCATCCCCGGATTCGTCACGGCGTACCAGGAGCAGTGGCAGTACCTCTTCGCCACGTCACTGATCGCGATCGTGCCGGTCGTCGTCCTGTTCATCTTCGTGGAGCGCTATCTGATCAGCGGTCTGACGGCCGGCGGCATCAAGTGACCTGTCTGCGACGCGCGCCGGCGCTCAGGCCCGCACGATCTCCACGCCCGCCGCGGCGAACGGCTCGGTCAGCTCCGGGCCCGCCGCCTTGTCGGTCACCAGCACATGGATGTCTTCCACCGGGCAGATCCGGGCGAAGGCCCGCCGGCCCAGCTTCGAGGAGTCCGCGACCACGATCACCCGTTCGGCGCGGCGGGCCAACGCCCAGTTGATGCCTGCCTCGCCCTCGTCCTGGGCCGTCGCCCCGTGCCGGACGTCGATCGCGTCGACGCCGATGAAGGCATGGTCGAGCGTGATCTGCGCGAGCATCCCGGTGGCGAGCGGTCCGGTGAGCTCGTACGAGGCAGGGCGGGCCACTCCCCCGGTGAGGACGAGCTTCACATGGCGGCGTACGACCAGTTCGTTGGCGATGTTCAGGGCGTTGGTGACGACCGTCAGCGAGGGCCCGGCGCCCTCCGTGCTCAGCTCGGGCCTGATGGCCAGCGCCCGGGCGACCGCGGTGGTCGTGGTACCGCCGTTCAAGCCCACCACGGCACCCGCCTTCACCAGGCCCGCAGCCGCGTTGGCGATCCGTTCCTTCTCCGGAGCGTTGCGCGCGGCCTTGTAGCGGAGCGGCAGGTCGTACGCGATGGCGTTGATCACGGCGCCGCCGTGGGTACGGGTGACCATTTGCTGGCGCGCCAGCTCATCCAGGTCGCGTCGGATCGTGGCGGTGGAGACGTGCAGTACGTCCGCGGCGGCCTCGACCTCGATCCGCCCGTCGCGCGTCAGTATGTCCAGCAAGGCGCTCCATCGGTCCTGCGGTGCCGCCATGCGTCGTCCCCTGTCCCTGATGTCCGGACCCGTGACAGCACGAGCCATGTCCGATTCCCTGAAAAGCAATGCCTGTTTCAGCAGCTTAGATGCCCAAAGCCAGCACTTATGCGCACGGTGGCCAGCCATGGTCCGGCCGGTCGTGTGATCGACATCTTCCCCCGGGACAATCGTCGCCATGAGCGACAGTACGGACAACGCGGAGAGCCGCCTGGCCAGGATCGAGCGGTTGCTGGAGAGCGGCGGGCGCGACGCGGCACCCGCATGGCGCCGGGCGACGCAGGGTGAGCCGCGTTGGGCGGTGACCGCCGTGATCCTGGTGGCGGTCGCCCTGCAGCTCATGCTGCCGCACCGCCTCACCCTCCAGCCGTACTGGGCGCTACCGACGCTGGAACTGGTCCTGCTGGCCGGCCTGATCGCCGCGAACCCCCGGCGGGTCGAGCCCCGGACCCGGTGGCTGCGGTGGCTCGGCCTGGCCATGATCTGCCTGATCAGCCTGGCCAACGGCTGGGCGGCGGTCCGGCTGGTGGCGGGCCTGGTGAACGGAACCGAGGGGACGGACGCCGGGCCCCTGCTGCTGACCGGCGGCGGAATCTGGCTGACGAACGTCATCGTGTTCGCCCTGTGGTACTGGGAGTGGGACCGCGGCGGGCCGCTGGCGCGGTCCCAAGGCCACCACCAGTTCGCCGACTTCCTCTTCGTACAGATGCAGAGCCCTCAGACCGCGCCGCCGGACTGGGAGCCGGCGTTCCCGGACTACCTGTACCTGTCGTTCACCAACTCCACCGCCTTCAGCCCGACCGACGTGATGCCGTTGTCGCGCTGGGCCAAGATGCTGATGATGGTGCAGTCCTCGGTCTCCCTGGTAACCGTGGTCCTGGTGGTCGCCCGGGCCGTCAACATCCTGCGGTGACAGCGCGGCGGGGATCCGGTGGGCGGGTGGGGGTTCCGCCGTCCATGGTGGCCTGCTGCAGCGGACTGAAGGTGGCGCCGCCGGCGAGGCAGGCGGGAAGCGGTGGCCTGGGCATCCGGGGTCCACTCGAGTGGCCTGGATTCGTCGCAGGCGGTGAGCGACAGCGATGCGCGCCGAGGTCGGCCCCGTGAAGCCGGCCGCACCGGAGTGGGCCGACCGCTGCGGCCGAGCGGTGCGCTGCGAGCGGCCGCCGCGCAGCAGGTACTGGTACGTCGAGAACGGCCAACTGTGGTGTCACGAGCCGAAGTCCACCCGGGGCCAGGCGGACCACGGTGACACCGGACAGCGGAACACCGCCACGATGTCCCACCCGGTGGGCACCGGGCCGCGGACAGCCCGTTCCGCGGATCACTGAGGGACCGTGCCGCCCCGCAGCGCGCGCAGGGTCAGCTCGTCACGGAGGCGGTTGACGCACAGCTCCCACTGCCGGGTGAAGCCGGGATTCACCTCTATCCCCTCCCACATCCCGCCAAGACCGGGCGGGACGTCGGCGCTCGGCAGCCACAGGTGGAGCAGTTGGCCGACAACGGCAAGCAGGTCGTCCTGGGCGGCCGGGTCGGCGTCGGACGCCCGCCGCTCGACGACACGGGCCACTGTCGTCAGCAGCCAGTCGTGCAGGGCCAGGTCCTCGCACAGGGCCGTCAGCTGCTCCCGGGTTACGCCGGCCGCCTCGGGAACCCTGAGCCGTACCGTCCGCAACTCCGCGTCGACGAGAGTGAAGGCACCTCGCAGGCGCTCACCGCCCACCACCGCGGACCAGCGCAGCCGGGTCCGCCTCGGGCGGAAGGGCGACCGGCGGTCGAGGAGTGGGGAGGCCCTGATCCGGCGCAGCAGTGCTTCGCTCACGGCTCCCGGGTCGAGGCTCTCGGGGGCGCGGCCGGTCAGAAACCGTGCGGCGGCGTCCGCCGGATCGCCTCGGCCGCCGAGTTCGACGACGCCGGGTCGGGCCATGTAGTGGCTCCAGCGCTGTCTTCGGTCGCCGCCGGGCGCCACGACGGAACGCGTCGAGCCCTGCACCACGCGGCCGCCGACCACGCGTACGCGTGCCGCGAGGGTACCGATGGCCCGCGGGCGGGCTCCGGACCGTGTGATCAGCGGGCAATCCACGCCGTGCAGTTGGTCGGCGGAAACGGCCCACGGGACGGGCCGTTCGCGTGCCCGGACCCGTTCGCCGGGCACGAGGTCCAGCAGCTCGGCGACCTGGTCGGACGGCAGGGCGAGACGGTTCATGAGCAGTCCGGTGCGGACTTCGCCCACCATCGCGAACTCGCCGTCGTCGCGTCCGTCCGTCATGTGCCGCCCCCCTGCGTGCCGGTGGTGGTGAAGGCGTACAGAACGCGTTCAGCCAGGGCGGGCGGCACGGCAAGGCCTTCGGCCACGCTGCGCTCGGCGACCTGTCGCATCGCAGCGGGGTCGGCGGCCGTGTGGTCGAGGATCATGCGCACGGCGTGTTCGACGGGCAGGAACCGGCTGTCGAGGACCGAGAACGTGCGGTACCCGCAGAACGGCGGCGCCTGTGGGTTGAGCCGTAGGACCGGCGGCAGACGGTGCCACTCCTCCGGGAAGTCGTCCTCGTCCCAGGACTGGGGCGGCAGGACGACCTCTCCCCGGTCCCTGAGCAGTCCGAGTCTGAGCATCTGCCAGACGGCGGCGAGGAACGGACACGACCACAGGCGACGGCCGTCGCGTCCGGTCGACCACAGCTGCGCGTCGAGGAAGACGGAATGCCGACGGGCGCCGAGCTCCAGTGGCGGCTCCCAGGCGGTGGCCGTCGACATGGCCTGAGCGGGTACGTCGGACCGGGATCGCACGCCGTTGCAGAACCAGCCGGACTCCTCCACCGGTGGCCGGGCTCCGTTGCCGCCGACGGGCGGCTCCTTCACGAGCCGGGCGAGCAGCAGCTCAGCCGTGCGCACACTGTCGGTCGCGGCGCAGGCGGACTCACGTGCCAGATAGTCGATGCGCAGACCGGCCTTGGAAGCAGCGCGAGTCACCATGGGGATCGCCTCGGCAGGTGAAGAGAACTGCGTGAAGTAGTCGTCCACCAGGAAACAGGTACTGACCCGCCGTTTGGGCCCGGCGAGCGAGCGGGCCGTGGCGGCCCACGGCGCGACCTGGGCGAAGTGGGCGCGCAGCCGTTCGGGGCCGGCCGCGAAGTCCTCCATGTAGAGATGCCCGAGCTCGACGGACAGATGGGAGTACGCGACGGCCCTGGTGCGGTGGTCGTCCGACGACTCGCGGTACACGAAGGCGGCTTCCCGGACACCGGCGGATTCCCCCTCGGCTGCGTTCACAGCGTCTCCCACCTGGCATCGTCCTTCAGCGCGTCAGCGAGGTCCCGGAACGCCTGCACCGTCTCCGGGTTGGCGATCGGCGGCATCAGCACGTCCTCGTCGGTGAGGAGCTGTTCGCTCCACTGAAGTACGGGATCCAGCGGCACAGTGCCCAGCGTGGCCGTTCGCCCCAGGCCCAACTTGCCTGCTCGGCGGGTCAGTTCGGCGTCGAACGCCTCGAGCCATCGCGTCTGCTCGACCCGCATCCCGGTCCAGGCCACCGAGCCGGGGACCGGCACGGCGGCCCGCACGTAACGGATCCGCCGGGCCAACTCCTCCGGGTCGTGGCCGCGGTGGGCGCCGCTGCGCAGGATGCCACGCTCGTCCTGGACCAGCGCCGCGGTGGCCTCGACGTGCTGGCGGGTCCAGCGGTGGAAGACCAGCCAGCGGGTGACGACCTCTCGGAACGCCGGCCGCGCGGTCGTCCGCAGCGCGATGTCGATGGCATACGACCGGCCGGCGCTGAGGTCCACGATCGTCACGGCGAACTCCTCCTCCAGCGCCAGGAGCAGCTCCGCGCACCGGTCCGTCACGGCCTCGTCGGCGGGGAACTCGCCGCCGCCGGGGTCGCCGGGCACCAGGCACAGCCGACCGGCGCCCAGGAGAGAACTGCGCAGACCGTTCCGTTCGGACAGGGACCACACGTCGAGCCGCGCGGACTCCGCGACGCGGCCCTGGAGGTAGGAGTGCACGCCGTTGTCCGTCGCCTCACTCATGGCGGAGCCGACTGCGAAGACGGTGGCAGCAGTCGGGGAACCGAAGTCGAAGTCGACATAGGCGACGTTGTCCCCGGCCAGGGCACGGCGGTAGGCGAGGTTGGCGCAGGTGACGGAACGGCCGGTGCCACCCTTGTCCGAGGTCGCGAAGACGAGCACCGGCCTCAGCCTCCCCTCGCGGCACGGGACCTGGCGAGCGCGAGGCCGTCGAGCTCTCTCAGTACCTCGTCCACGAGGGCGGCCGAGGTGCCGGGGCGCGAGTCGACGATGTCGCGTGCCCTGCGCAGCGCCGCCTCGATGCGGACGAGCGGCTCGTCCGGAGAGGATCCGCCGACCGGACGGCTCATCGTCTCCTGGGCGAAGAGATGCTCGGCCTCGCGCAGCTTCTCGCCCGCGGTCTCGAGGAGCTGCGGGCTGCGCACAGGCGGGGCCTTCACCATCGTGGCCGCGACGACGAGGACCTCCACAACCCGTTCGGTCAGGTACCAGGAGGGTGCGGTGGCGTGGGGTTCCCGGGCGCCGAACACGCCTCCCGGGGCGTCCCACAGGCCCGCCGCGCGTCCACGGCTCAGGCGTCGCCGCCACAGGTGGTCCACCAGTTCGTCCGCCACCGACATCAGGCGGTCGCGCCTGGGCAGGTCCGACGTGAGACGGGCGACCTGCAGCATGCGTTTGAGGAGCATCGGCGCGTAGTCGGCCATGAGCCAGCCCATGGCCGGTCCGTGGCGTTCGCTCCCCGGCAGCGGAATCAGCTCGCCCGGGTCGTGGAGTTCCACCGTGCGGGAACGGTCCGACGGGCGCCGGGTGATGCCTCCGCGTGCGGCCAGTTCCTCGAGGACGGCGGCCAGCGGCGTCAGGTCGTCGACCGGAGCGAACTCGTCGTCGCCGTGCTGGCGCATCAGGTTGTGCACGACGACGGAAGCGACCTGCAGCGTCGCGTAGTCGGACTCCTCGGATTCCACCGTGCGCCACGGCATGTTCTGCAGCAGCGGCCACCGGGCGCCGCCGAACCGGGCGAGGGACGTCCAGTAGCCCTGTGTCAGTTCCCAACGCAGGTGCAGTTCCTGGGCGAGCGTCTGCTGTTCGCGGCCCAGCAGGCCGAGCCGGAGGGTCTGGGGTGAGAACAGATCGACGATGCCGTCCATGGCCGTCGCGGTGAAGTACAGGGACGGCACGGGCTCGGCGAGGTGCAGGGGGTTGTCGTCGGACCGCACCGGTCCCCACGACCAGCCGCACTCGAACAGCAGGGCCTCGTCGACGAGGCCTGGGGCGACGGACGGCGGTACGAGGTCCCGCAGCCCGTTCCGGATCGGCCGCATTTCGCTGCGCAGCCGATCGACGAGTGCGCGGCGGGACTGGCGGCGCTGGCCCAGGGCGAGCACGAGGGTGTCGCCGCGCGTGGAGTCCACCGGGAAGACGTCGACCGCGAAGCTGTGCAGCAGGCCGCGCATGGCATGGGTCAACCGGCGGTCCAGTGCCTCATGGATGCCGCGGAGCGAGGCGGCGAGCTCCTCGCCGCGGACCTTCTTGGCGAAGCTCTTCACGAAGGCCAGCGCGGACAGGCTGAACGTCACGGCCATCGAGAAGGCCTCGACCGTCTCCAGGCGGGACTGTTCGGGGGACGCCTGGGCCTTCGGATCCAGCGGGCGCAGACTTCCACCCGGCGGGAACACCGGTGTGCCGTTCTCAGCGGTGTACATGTCCAGATAATCACGGATGATGCCGGCGAGGGCCTTGGGCACACCCGCCCAGTCACCGAGCGGCGAGAGCACCTCGTGCACGTCCGGCTCCATGGCGTCCGGTTCGGAGAACCCCAGGTCGGAGATCTTGAACGCGGGGTAGAGGAGGCAGACGAGCTGCTCCGCGTCGCTGATCGAATTGCGGCTGGCCCGGCCGGGGTTCACCCAGTTCCGCCCCTCGGTGGAGCAGCTCAGGATCGACCGCCAGATGTCGAGCAACCGGTGGCGAGGCTGAATCATCACGCGAGCGGCTCCCCGAACGCTGCTACTTGACGTGACCGTGCACCAGGATCATCCCGCTGTAACCCTCCCTGAGCGGTTGGGAGCCGACATCGATGTGGTGGAACTCCAGCCGGTTCCCCAGCTCCCACATCTCCTCCCGCACGTCGGTCACGCCGATCCCCAGAGCCGGGAAGTGACGGCCGCCGACCTCGTAGCCACTGGAGTTCTGCATGAACGTCATGGCGAACGGTGCGCCCGGCTTCAGCAGTGCGCAGAACCTTCCGAGTGCCGTGGTGAATTCCTCGCGGACGGTAGTGATGGATTCCGCGACGAAGAACATGGTGCCCAGGTCCCACTTCTCCTCCGGGACTGAGTCGAGGATGTCCCATTTCCGCACGGCGGTGCGGCGGCGCATCCGTTCACGGGGTCGCTGGATGGTGCGGTACACCTCCTGCTCGGCCAGCACCTGCCAAAAGCTGTCCCAGTTCGCCGAATAGTCACGCAACTGAAGTGCGAGCCATTTTCGGTTCGCTTCGGAGAATTCGAGCAGGCTTATCTCCCGGCAAAAAGGAAGCATGGCAAGAGCGGGGTAGAGATTGGTTCCGGTACCCACGTCGACGCCGCGTGCATCCGAGTCGAATGGCAGGTCGGAGAAGAAGTCACGGAGGACGTTCAGGATGTGACGGTCCTCGTCGTGCAGGTCCGCGTAGTTGTGCTCCAGGTAGTCCTCCGAGTCGAATGCATCCCAGTCGTACGCAGAGTTCCCTGCCATACGTCTCCCCAGAACCGGCCAGCCCGGAAGGACGAGGGTACTACCAACTCCTTTGGTGCGGTGCTACTTTACGGGGATCCGTTCGGCAAACTCTCGATAAGGATCAAGCTTTGCCCTCAGGTACATCCACCAGCGGGCAAGATCGCTTCCGGACCCCCGGGGAAAAGGATCTTCCTGACCTGTACCGGCTCGACCACGAGGCGTTCGGAGAGGATGAAGGGTATCCGTACTTCTTCCTCAGGCAACTCTTCGATGTCCATCGACGCGATTTCCTGCTTCTGGAGCGGGAAGGCGTGCTGAGCGGATACGCGCTGGCCGTTCGCAGTTCCGGCGAGGAGCACGCCTGGCTGCTCGCACTCGGTGTCTTACCAGAATTCCAGCGCCGGGGCTGCGGTTGGGCCCTGCTGGGCGCCGCCGTACAACATGTCAGGGACGCAGGGGCGTTGCGTTTGAATTTGGTAGTGCGCCCGGACAACGAATCCGCGCGTCGTCTCTACTCCAGGTACGGATTCCGCGACGGCGGATTCTTCGAGGACTACTACGGCAGTGGACGCGACCGCGTTTTCATGAGTTACGTCATGGACTGAAGGTCCGGCTCGGATACGGCCGGGAACGGGGGACACTGGGCGATGTCCGGAAGCAGCAGGCGCAATGAGGGAAGCTGGGCTCGTGGCGAGGCGCGAGCCTGGCTCATCCTGGCTCTGGGCATCGTCACGACGGGGTTCGGCGTCGCGTTCGCGGCCGCGGCCGTCGACGACAACGGGCACATGTCGCTCCCCAACCAGGAGATCTCCGGGGTGCTCACCGCCCTGGGCGGCGGCATCGTCGGTGCCGTCATCAGCATCATGGTGGCCAGGGCTTCGGACCGGGAGACTCTCCAGCACATGACGAACGTGCTGGAGGAGTCGCTCACCAGCAGTCTGAGGTCGGAGAACGCACGGCTGGCCTCGGCACGGCACCCATGGCACCACTACTTTCTCACCACACTGCGCGGCCGGAACGTCTGGCGCTACGAGCAGTACCCGTTCCACCTCAGCGCCCATGTCGGCTCTTTGGCCGTGGAGATCGACGTCCAGTCCGACAGCGGCCTGACAAACAAGTACCTGGTCGAGGCTTTCATACGGCATGAGCGGCTGGCCGTCGTCAGCCGCAAGATCGGGGACGCGGCCACCGTGTTCGTCGAGATCTACCCGCAGTTCGACGGCGAGCTCTCCGAGTACTTCGGAATCGGTGTCGTCAGAACCTGGGACGCCACCAACATCGTCACCAAGGTCATTCTCAGCCGACATCCCCTCGTGTCGAGCACGGACGGCACCCTGACCCAGCAGGACTCCGCCGAGCTGGACCTCATCTGGGAGCAGGGGTTCAAGCGCCTCAACGACGTGCTGCCGGACTGCACTTGAGGCGAACCGCGGCGCGCTGCGGCTGCGCCGCTCATCCTGCTCAGCCCAGGAAGCTCAGACGCACCTGTCGCTCTGGGTTGTCACGATTCGTGTCGACCAGACACACCGACTGCCAAGTACCCAGCTCCAGGCGCCCGTTCAGCACCGGCAGCGTCGCATGGGGCGGGACGACCGCGGGCAGCACGTGGTCACGGCCGTGGCCGGGGCTCCCGTGGCGGTGCTGCCAGCGGTCGTCGGCGGGGAGGAGGGTGTGCAGGGCGGCGAGGAGGTCGTCGTCGCTGCCCGCACCCGTCTCGATGATCGCGATGCCGGCGGTCGCGTGGGGCACAAAAACGTTCAGCAGACCGTCGCGGCCGGCGGCCACCTCCCGCAGGAAGGCCTCGC
Organism: Streptomyces sp. NBC_01352; assembly: GCF_036237295.1. NCBI lineage: Bacteria > Bacillati > Actinomycetota > Actinomycetes > Kitasatosporales > Streptomycetaceae > Streptomyces > Streptomyces sp. NBC_01352. The sequence continues at coordinate 9,402,265 of NZ_CP108354.1, read as the reverse complement.
AGTCACGGGTCAGGTCGGCGATCCGCTCCGTTGAGCCGGTGGCCACGTTCAGGACTCGAGTGGTGAAAGCGTCTGACATGACTCCCATCCTCACCCACACGTCGCGTTTCACACACGAGCGTTCGCCCGCTCCGTGACACCGGCGGTCCAGTTCGCGAGACGCCATTGACCGTGGGCACGTCATCTGGCTACTTTCGGCGGCATGTTGCGTTCAGCCCTGCTCACCACGCGCGGTCACATCGACCTGCTGCGGGTGGCCTCCGCCGCGTGTCGCCGCGGCTGCTGACGCCTTTCCCCTCGCCTCACCACTGGCTCGCATCACCTGCGCCTGCGCCTGCGCCTGCGCTTCGCCGTACCCGCGTGTTCTGACGCGCCGGTGATGGCGCGTCGCTGAAGCGCGCCTTCTTCCCCGAACGCTCACCTCCTGGAGCTCTCATGAGCATCAGCCATGCCCCGCCCGACTCCGACAAGCCCGATATATCGTCTAAATCAGCTTCCGCCGCCTCTCCTCCGAAGCTCGATCTCGAGCCGATCGTCCCCGCCTCCTCCCGCCGCACCCGCGTCCCCCGCTGGCTGCGCCGCACCAGCGGCCCGCTCCTGCTGCTGGCGTTGTGGCAAGTCCTCAGCAGCACTGGCGTGTTGACCGCCGACGTGCTCGCCTCGCCGGGGCGGATCGCCGAGGTCGCCAGGGAGCTGGTCGCCGACGGTTCACTGACCTCCGCGATGGGCACCTCGCTGCAGCGGGTGGCCGCCGGACTGCTGCTGGGCACCCTCGTCGGCACCGGACTCGCCCTGGTCTCGGGCCTCTTCCGGGTCGGCGAGGACCTCGTGGACGCCCCGGTGCAGATGCTGCGGACCGTGCCCTTCGTGGGCCTGATCCCGCTGTTCATCATCTGGTTCGGCATCGGCGAGGCTCCGAAGGTCGCCATCATCACGCTCGGCGTGACGTTCCCGCTCTACCTCAACGTGTACGCCGGCATCCGCGGCGTCGACGCCCGGCTGATCGAGGCCGGTGAGTCCCTCGGCCTGTCGCGGTGGGGGCTCGTGCGGCACGTCGTCCTGCCGGGGGCGCTGCCCGGCGCCATGACCGGCCTGCGCTACTCCCTCGGCATCTCCTGGCTCGCCCTCGTCTTCGCGGAGCAGGTCAACGCGGACTCCGGGATCGGCTTCCTCATGGTGCAGGCGCGGGACTTCCTGCGGACCGACGTGATCGTGGTCTGCCTGATCGTCTACGCCTTCCTCGGCCTGCTGGCCGACTTCGTCGTCCGTACTCTCGAAAGGCTGCTGCTGCAATGGCGACCGACGTTCACCGGCCGGTAGACACCCCCTCGGCTGTCCGTGTCGAGGGGCTGACCCGGACCTTCGACGGCCGTCCGGTCATCGACGAGCTCCGACTCGACCTACGACAGGGCGAGTTCGTCGCCCTGATCGGCCGCAGCGGATGCGGCAAGTCCACCCTTCTGCGCATCCTCGCCGGTCTCGACCGCGACATCGAGGGCACCGTCCTCGTGCCGCGCCGCAAGGCCGTCGCCTTCCAGGCACCGCGCCTGATGCCGTGGAAGAAGGTGTGGCGCAACGTACTGCTCGGTCTGCCCGGCAAGCCCGAGCGCGCCGTCGCCGAGCAGGCCCTCACCGAGGTCGGTCTGAGTAACCGCTCCGACGCCTGGCCCAAGACGCTCTCCGGCGGCGAGGCCCAACGCGCGTCGCTGGCACGGGCGTTGGTGCGCGAGCCAGATCTGCTGCTGCTCGACGAGCCGTTCGGCGCCCTCGACGCGCTGACCCGTATCAAGGCCCAGCGCCTCGTGGGCGAGCTGTGGCAGCGCCGTGGATGCGCCGTACTGCTCGTCACGCACGACGTCGAGGAGGCGGTTCTGCTCGCCGACCGCGTCCTGGTCATGGACGACGGAGTCATCGCGCACGAGCAGGAGATCGACCTCGACCGCCCGCGCGACATCACCGACCCGCGGTTCGCCGAACTGCGCGCCGGCCTCCTGGAACGCCTGGGCGTCGACACCGCCGCCGCATCGGCCGCCTGAACTCCCCACCAGCCCCGCCATGTCCGACCGTCCCCCCGCGAACCCAGCCACCCGAAACGGATCCACCATGCGACGACGCCTCACCCCCGCCGCACTGCTCCTCCCCCTCGCCCTGCTGCTCACCGCCTGCGGCGGGAACTCGGCCGCCTCGACGGGTGGCGACACCGACGGCACGGGCTCCCTCACCATCAACGTCGGTGACCAGAAGGGCGGTTCCGAGGCCATCCTGCGCGCCGCCGGCGAACTCGAGAACCTCGACTACAAGATCAAGTGGTCCACCTTCACCTCCGGCCCACCGCTGCTCGAAGCCGTCAACGCGAAGGCCGTCGACATCGGCGGCGTCGGCAACACCCCGCCGGTGTTCGCGGCCGGCGCCGGTTCGAAGATCAAGGTCGTGTCCGCGTGGCACGGCACGTCCAAGGGCGACGCCCTCCTCGTGCCCGACGATTCGAAGCTGACGAAGCCGCAGGACCTCAAGGGCAGGTCGATCGCCGTGGCGCAGGGCTCCTCCGCGCACTACCAGTTGGTCGCCTCCCTCGAAGCGGCCGGGCTGCGCCTCGCCGACGTAAAGGTCAAGTACCTCCAGCCGGCCGACGCGCTGGCCGCGTTCACGTCCGGCAAGGTCGACGCGTGGGCGGTCTGGGATCCGTACACCTCGCAGATCCTCCAGACCGGGCAGGGCCGCGTCCTGACGACCGGCGAGGGCGTGACGAACGGGCTGACCTTCCAGGTGGCGGCCCCGGGTGCGCTCGGGGACAAGAAGAAGGCCGCGGCGATCCGGGACTACCTGGACCGGCTGCGGCGGGCGACGGCCTGGGTCCACGACCACCAGGAGGAGTGGGCGAAGGTCTGGGCGAAGGACACCGGGCTGCCGTACGAGGTGGCGCTGGCCTCGGTGCGGCGGACCAACTCGACGCGGATCTCGGTCGCCGTCGACCGGCCGCTGGTCGCCTCCGAGCAGAAGATCGCCGACGCGTTCACCGAGCTGAAGCTCATCCCGCGCGAGGTCGACTTCGCCGACTTCGTGGACACCCGCTTCAACGGCGACCTCCCGGCCTCGACCACTCCGGCCCGCGCCTCCACCGGCTCCTGAGACCGGCTCCTGAGGGAGGCTCCCGAGGGAGGCTCCCGAGGGAGGCTCCCGAGGGTGGGCGACCGTACACGACTCGCGGGAAGATCCACGGCCTCCGCACTGTTGGTAGAACCGTGAACAACACGCGCGAGGTCGATGTCGTCGTCATCGGCGCCGGTCAGGCCGGACTGGCCGGCGCCTTCCACCTGCGGCGCACCGGTTCGGAGCCGGACCGCGACTTCGTGGTGCTCGACCACTCCCCCGGTCCGGGCGGCGCCTGGCAGTTCCGCTGGCCGTCGCTGACGTACGGCAGGGTGCACGGGATGCACTCCCTGCCCGGCATGGAACTCACGGACGGCGATCCGACGCGGCCGTCCGCCGAGGTGGTCGCCGAGTACTTCGAGGCGTACGAGCGCGCCTTCGACCTGCGCGTACGGCGGCCCGTCGACGTACGTACCGTCCGCGAGGGCGTCGGCGGGCGGCTGCTCGTCGAGACCTCGGCGGGGAACTGGTCGACGCGGGCACTGATCAACGCGACCGGGACCTGGGACCGGCCGTTCTGGCCGCGCTACCCGGGCCAGGAGACCTTCCGGGGACGGCAGTTGCACACCGCGCAGTACCCAGGGCCCGAGGAGTTCGCCGGGCAGCGGGTTCTGGTGGTGGGCGGAGGTGCGTCCGGCACCCAGCATCTGCTGGAGATCGCACCGTACGCGGCCGCCACCACCTGGGTCACCCGGCGGCCGCCCGTCTTCCGCGAGGGTCCCTTCGACGAGAACGTGGGCCGGGCCGCGGTCGCGCTCGTCGAGGAGCGGGTGCGGCAGGGGCTGGCGCCGAAGAGCGTCGTCTCGGTGACCGGGCTGCCGCTCAACGACCCGGTCCGGCAGGGAATCGCGGACGGGGTCCTGGACCGGCTGCCGATGTTCGACCGGATCACACCCGACGGCGTGGAGTGGAACGACGGCCGTCGCGTGGACGTCGACGTCATCCTGTGGGCGACCGGCTTCCGGGCCGCCATCGACCATCTGGCGCCGCTGAAGCTGCGCGAGCCCGGCGGCGGGATCCGCGTCGAGGGCACCCGTGCCGTCGCCGATCCGCGGATCCACCTCGTCGGCTACGGCCCGTCGGCCAGCACCATCGGGGCCAACCGGGCGGGCCGTGCGGCCGTACGGGACATCAGGCGGCTGCTGGCGGAGGAACCGGTCGCCGCGTGATGGCCCCACTGGTCACTGGTCACGTCGTGGACTGCGGGCTCGCCTTGCGGGGGGCGTTGAACTCCGCGACATTGCGCTGGTGCTCCGCGTAGTCGGCGGTGAAGCGGGTGTCGCCGGGCTTGACCGTGACGAAGTACAGCCAGTCGCCCGGTGTCGGGCTGATCGCGGCGCGCATCGCGTCCTTGCCCGGGTTGTCGATGGGGGTCGGCGGCAGGCCCATGCGCTGGTAGGAGTTGTAGGGGCTGTCGATCCGGGTGTCCTCGACGGTGGTCTTCAGCGTGGACCGGTTCAGCGCGTAGTTGAGGGTGGAGTCCATCTGCAGCGGCATGCCCCGCTCCAGGCGGTTGAAGATGACCCGGGCCACCTTGCCCATGTCGGCCTTGGTGGCCGCCTCGGCCTGGATGATGCTCGCGATGGTGACGGCCTGGTAGACGTTCATGGCGTTGCGCTGCGCACCCGCCGCGATGGGGGCGCCGTTGAACCTCTTGTTCGCGGTGTCGACCATGAACGACAGCATCTGCTCCGCGGTCGCCATCTCCTGGAGGGGATACGTCGCCGGGAAGAGGTACCCCTCCGGGTTGCCCTCCGCGTCGTTCGGCAGCTTCAGGTTGGCCTTGGCCAGGGACTTCTTGGCCGTTCCCGCGGGCAGGGCGAGGGCCTTGTCGACGGCCTCGTAGACCTGGCCGGCCCGCCAGCCCTCCGGGATCACCAGCGTCCTGGGCTTCGTCTCCTCGTCGCCTGCCAGGCTCAGCAGCGGCACCGCCACGGCGGTGCCGGCCACGACGGCCCCGGTCGCGATGAGGGCGACACGGCCCCGGCGCGTCAGTCGAATCGTGCTCCGTGGCGGAGTGTTCATGTGCATGCGGGCACGGTAACCCGCTAAAGCACACAAACCTGGCATATCGTCATTTTGTCGGCTCCAGTCGGGCGTCCTGGTGGACGAGCGCCGCGTACCGCCCGCCCCCCTCCAACAGCTCCTCGTGTGTTCCCTGTTCGGCCACGCGTCCGGCGTCCAGGACCACGATCTGGTCGGCACCCCGGATGGTGGACAGCCGGTGCGCGATGGTGAGCGTGGTCCGGTTGGCGGAGAGCGCGTCGATGGCCTCCTGGACGGCGTGTTCGGTGCGGGTGTCCAGGGCGCTGGTCGCCTCGTCGAGGATCAGCACCGGCGGGTCGCGCAGGATCGTGCGGGCGATCGCCAGCCGCTGCTTCTCGCCGCCGGAGAAGCGGTGGCCGCGCTCGCCGACGACCGTGTCGTAGCCGTCGGGCAGGGACGCGATGTGATCGTGGATCTGGGCCGCCTTCGCCGCCTGCCGGATCTCCTCGTCGGTGGCGTCCGGCTTGGCGAAGCGCAGGTTCTCCGCGATCGTGGCGTGGAAGAGGTACGTCTCCTGCGAGACGACGCCGACCGCGCGGGCGAGAGTGTCGAAGTCGAGGTCGCGGACGTCGACCCCGTCGAGGGTGACCCGGCCGCCCGTCACGTCGTACAGCCGCGGCACGAGATGACCGAGGGTGGACTTGCCGGCGCCGGTCGGTCCGACGACGGCGAGGCTGCCGCCCGCGGGGACGGTGACGTCGATCCCGTCGAGGACGGGGCGGCTCTTGTCGTCGTACCGGAACTCGACGTCCTCGAAACGCACCTCACCCTTGATGCGGTCCAGATGTACCGGCCGCTCGGGCTCGGTGATGTCTATCGGCAGGTCGAGGTACTCGAAGATGCGCTGGAAGAGCGCCAGCGAGGTCTGGATCTGGACACCGGTCGACAGCAGGCTCACGGCCGGGCGGAACAGGCCCTGCTGGAGCGAGACGAAGGCGACGATGGTGCCGATGGAGATCTGGCTGCCGCCCGTCGCGAGGGCGAGGCCCGCGGTCCAGTAGATGACGGCGGGCATGGCGGCCATGACGATCGAGATGACGGCCATGCGCCAGCGGCCGGCCATGTTCGACCGGACCTCGAGGTCGACCAGCTGCTCGGACTCGTCGGAGAAGGAGCGGGTGAGCGAGTCGGATCGGCCCATCGTGCGGCCGAGCAGGATGCCGCTCACCGACAGCGACTCGGTGACGGTCGCGGCCATGACCGCCATCTGCTTCTGGCGCTGGGTGGTGATCTTCTTGCGTTCGTTGCCGACCCGGCGGCTGATCCACACGAAGACCGGCAGCAGGAGCAGGGAGACGACGGTCAGGCGCCAGTCGAGGGCGATCATCGCGATGATCGTGGCGACCACGCTGGTCAGGTTGGAGACCAGGGAGGTGGCGGTGGAGGTGACGGTGGCCTGCATGCCGCCGATGTCGTTGGCGATGCGGGACTGGACCTCGCCGGTGCGGGTGCGGGTGAAGAAGGCGAGGGACATGCGCTGCAGGCGGCCGTAGACGGCCGTGCGCAGGTCGTGCATGACGCGCTGGCCGACCGTGGTGGAGATCAGGGTCTGCAGCACGCCGAAGATGCTGGTGAGGACGGCGCTGAGGATCATGCCGAGCGCGAGCAGGCTCAGCAGTCCGGTGCGGCCCTCGGGGATGGCGACGTCCAGCGTCTCCTTCAGCAGGAACGGGGTCGCCACGGTGACCAGCGAGGAGGCGCCGACCAGCAGGCCGACGACCGTGAGCCGGCCACGGTAGGGCTTGAACAGCTTGAGAATGCGGCGCACCTGCCGGGGTTCGTCGGTCGAGGTGCCGGAAGAGGGGGTCCACTTGATGTCGTCGCGGGGCATGGCTCCTACGGAGGGTGAGGGGATACGGGGTGAAGACTGACGGAGCTTAGCTCATTGTTACCTATACTCACAATGAGCATGGTCCTGATATTGTTCCCGCATGACCACCCCCGATCCCGACGGCCTGCTCGCCGAGCAGCTACTGCGGCTGACCCGCCGTGTGCACCGCATCCAGAAGCACCATCTGGAGCAACGCGGCCTCGGCGTCACCCCGGCCCAGTCCCGGCTGCTGCGCACTCTCGCGCACTACGACTCGCCGCCGCGCATGGCCGACCTCGCGGAGCGGCTCGAGGTGGTGCCGCGGGCCGTGACGACGCTCGTCGACGGGCTGGAGGCGAGCGGCAAGGTGCGGCGGATGCCGGATCCGACCAACCGCCGGGTGATCCGTATCGAGCTCACCGACGACGGGCACAAGGCCCTGCGGGAGCTGCACGGCGCGCGCAGGTCCGCGGCGGAGGAGATCCTGGCCCCGTTGACGGGCGAACAGCGCGAGGTGCTCGGCGGGTTGCTGGACACGCTGGTGGACGGAATACCGGAGCGCGGTCGGAACTGCTGAGCAACTGCTGAACAACCGCTGAGCAGCGCGAAACGGGCCGCGGTCCCCGCTCCAGCAGTAAGGAGCGGGGACCGCGGCCCGTCGGGTCATGGTCGTCAACTCACCTCAGAGGCCGATTCCTTGGCCGACTGGGCCGGTACGGCGGCGAGCTTGTCGTCGGAGTCGGACCCGACCGGCGTCTCGGAGGCCCCGGCACCCGGCGCTTCCGTCGCGGTCGGATCGCCCGCGTCGTCGTCCGCCGTCGGCACGATCTCGCCGTCCAGGACCCGCTTCGCCTTGTCGGTGTCCAGCGCGCCCTCCCAGCGGGAGACGGCGAAGACGGCGACGCAGTTGCCGAGCAGGTTCGTCACGACGCGCATCGAGTCCATGATGCGGTCCACCCCGAGCAGCAGGGCGACGGCGCCGGCGGGGATGGCCCCCAGTGAGGAGGCGGTGGCGGACAGGGCGAGGAAGGCCGAACCGGGGATGCCCGCCATGCCCTTGCTGGTCAGCATGAGCACCAGGACCACGGTGATCTGCTGGCTCAGGCTCAGGTCGACGCCCACGGCCTGGGAGATGAACAGCGTGCCGATGGACAGGTAGAGCGAGGCGCCGTCGAGGTTGAAGGAGTAACCCGTCGGCAGGACCAGGCCGACCGCGTCGTCGCGGGCGCCGGCCTTGCGCAGCTTCTGCATCACGCGCGGCATGACGGACTCGGTGGAGGCGGTGCCGAGCGCGAGGAGCATCTCCTCACGGATGTAGCGCAGGAACTTCCAGAGGCTGAGCCCGGTGACCATCTTCAGGGCGACGGCGAGCAGCACGATGAAGAACGCCGCGGCCGCGTAGCACAGGATGATCAGCTTGGCGTACGTCTCGATCACACCGAGCCCGTACTGGCCGATCAGGACGGCCATCGCGCCGAACACCGCGATCGGGGCGAGTCGCATGATGAAGCCGACGACCGCGAAGATGATCTCCTGGGCCTGCTCGATGGCGGGCAGGACCTGCGGCACCTTGGTGTGGCCGAGGTGGAGCAGCGCGGCGCCCACCAGGCAGGCGAGGATGAGTACTTGGAGGAGCTCGTTCTCGGCGAACGCGCCGATGAAACTGGTGGGGATCGCGTTCACGATGAACTCGGTCGTCGAGGGCAGCGAGCCGCCGCCCGTCTTCGCGTCGACCGCCGAGGTGTTCAGCGTGGACGGGTCGACGTTCATACCCGAGCCGGGCTGGACGACGTTGGCGGCGACGAGACCGATGATCAGGGCGAGCGTACTCGCGACCTCGAACCAGATCAGGGCCTTGAGCCCGATCCGGCCGAACGCCTTGAGGTCGCCGGCCTTGGCGATGCCGACGACGACCACACAGAACACCAGGGGGGAGATGATCGTCTTGATCAGCCGGGTGAAACCGTCGCCGAGCGGCTGGAGATCCGTGGCCACGTCGGGCCACAGCTTTCCGACGACGATTCCGAGCACCAGCGCGCAGGCGACCTGCGCGAAGAGAGAGGTACGCAATATGCGTGCGACGCGTCGCGAGGGGGACGGGACGGACGGCGGCACGGGCACTCCTTGTGGGGACGCTGTGGGGACGGTGACACAGAGTCCAGGACGGGACTTCTGCGATACGGAAAGCGGTTTCCGTGTTGGATCACTCTGGAGTGGCCGTTGATCGCCGACAAGACCGCCGCGTTGCGGCCGTGTAAATCACGGCCGCGTGTGACGCATCGCACACAACTCCCCTCAGCAGCCGCTGCGATCCTCCGTGAGCACCCCCTGCACGGTGCTCAGTGAGCGGTCGTAGCACCCGCTCGACCCACGGATCCGATAGCGCTCGCCCGTGGTCCCGACCGCGTGCCGCTGGTCGCGCGGCACGTTCACCGTGTACGTCGCGTCGCCCGCGTACTCGTCGTCGAGCCGCGACCAGGCAGTGCGTCGCCCGCCCACCGACTGGGTGACCGCGGCACGGTCACCGAGGGTCAGCACGGTACGCAGCCGGTCGGCCGCGCCGAGCGTGGTCGTGCCGTCCATCGTGTACGTCCGCTGGGTGCGCGTGGTGCGGGCCGGTCCGCGTCCGTCGACGGTGACCGTCTCGTCGTCCGTCCACGTGGCGTCGAGCGCGTCCGTGGTCTCGCCGTCGGTCCAGCGGTGCGTGGAGGTGCTCGCGAGGGAGCGGCTGACGGTGGTCGTCACCCGGCCGTGCGAGGTGTCGACGTATCCGGCGACGGTCAGCCGGTGGTCACCCTCGGTGTCCACACGGTGTTCCGAACCGGGCGTGTACGTCGAGGAGTCGGCGAGGTCGCCAAGCTTGTGCGCGGTGAGCTTCCCGGTGACGTGCGCGCTCTTCGCGTCCTGCCAGACGAGGACGTTCACCGGAGTGCTCCAGCCGCTCTGCCCCTCGGGCACGCCGACGACGGAGACCTCGACGCGGTGCGCGCGGCCGTCGTTGAGAAGGCCGGCGAAGGGCGTCAGGTCGTATTCGATCGGCTTGATGTCGAAGGCACGCGGTCCCGGGACGACGTACCAGAGAAAGGGGTTGGACCAGCCGCCGGTCCACACGGTCGGGAACGGGGCGGCGATACCCGCGAGTTGCCCGTCGACCTTGATCTGGACCTCGCGATAGGGGCCCCGGTCGGCCTGGCAGGAGTACGGGGCGCCGTCGGGAACGCTCAGGTACCAGTACTCTTCGCAGCCGCCGCCGGAGCCGGTGGCGTACACCTCGGCGACGATGCGTTCGCTGTTGCGTGGGGTGGTGAGGGTGGTGCCGCCGCTGCCGTCTGTGCCTTCGGCGAGGGTCAGGATCCGGTCGGGCGTGGCGGCCTGCCTGCCCGCGTAGAACGTCAGGGTGACCTTGACGTCGATGATGCCGGTGTACGTGTCGTCGACGACGTTCCCGATGAGCATCTCCACGTCCTGGCTGCGGCGGAGCGTGTCGCTGTAGCGCGTGACGTCCTTCTCGACGGACCACTCGATGCCGTCGGGCGAGGGCTGGGGCGTGGACGTACGGAAGATCTCGACCCCGCCCACGAGGAGATGACCGAGCCGGTCGAACTGCCGCCCCTTGACCTTGCCGTCCATGCGCAGCACGACCTTGCTCCAGCTGTCGCCGCAGCCGTCCGGCGGGGTGTAGGTGCCCCTGTACGGGGTGAAGTCCCGGAACTGCGCCTCCGCTACGGTGACTTGGCAGGACCTGCCGGAGGGCTTGGTGACGGGCGGGGCGGCGGTGATCGGGTCGTGCCAGTCGGAGCCGAACTCGGCGGGGACGTCGGCGGACGGGGAGAGGGCATCGGCGGACGAGGAGAGGCCGTCGGCGGATCGGGCGGGTGCCGCGCCGAGGAGGGTGCTCGCCAGGAGGGTCGCTCCGGCGAACATGGACATGATGATCCGTCTCTTCATGGCCGGTGTTCTACGGCGACTGGGGCGTCCCCCGCAATGAGGCCTCCGCTGACGCAGGCCTGAGGCCGTAGCCGATTCTGTGCGTCGGAGCAGAAAACCTGTTGCCCCCGACCACGTTCCGACGCGAACCTTTCACAGTTTGTTGCCGCCGTTCGCGGTCCCCTCCACCCCCTGACACGAGCCACTGGGACGTCATGCAGATTCAAGACCTTCCGTATCCCGATCCGGGCGTGCCCGACGCGCGCTCGGGTCCCCGATTCCTGTGGTGGCTCTTCCGGAATCAGCTGGGAGGCCAGCTCAAGTCACTGGCGTGGGGACTGCTGCACTTCCTGTCCGTCTCCGCGCTGCCGTTCTGTGTCGGTATCGCCGTCCAGGCCGTCGTCGACCGCTCGGGCCGGCGGCTCGCCCTCGCGGGCGGGCTGCTGGCGCTGTGCTGCGCCGGGCAGGCGATCGGCGACACCTTCCTGCACCGCACCGCCGTCACCAACTGGATCACGGCGGCTGCCCGAGTCCAGCAGTTGCTGGCCCACAAGGCCGCCCAGCTGGGCTCGGCGCTGACCCGGCGGGTCGCGGCCGGCGAGGTCGTCGCCGTCTCCACGGGGGATGTCGAGAAGATCGGCTGGTTCGTCGAGGCCTGGTCACGGTTCACCGCGGCGGCGGTCACCATCGTGCTGGTCTGCGTCGGTCTGGTCGTCTACGACCCGGCGCTCGGCGCGGTCGTCGCGGTGGGCCTGCCGGTGCTGGCGCTGGCGGTGCTGCCGCTGCTGCCCCGGGCGACCCGGCGTGCCGACTTCCAGCGCGAGAAGGCCGGACGGGCCACCGAACTCGCCTCGGACACCGTCGCCGGTCTGCGCGTGCTGCGCGGCATCGGCGGCGAGGAACTCTTCCTCGACCGCTACCGCCGTGCCTCCCAGGAGGTCCGCCACGCGGCCGTGCGCAGCGCCCGGATGTGGGCCCTGATCTCCGCCATCCAGGTACTGCTGCCGGGGCTGTTGATGGTCGCGGTCGTCTGGTACGGCGTCCATCTGGCCCGCCAGGGCCGCATCAGCGTCGGCGAACTGGTCACCGTCTACAGCTCGGTCATGGTCCTCGCCTATCCCTTGCGCCACTTCGAAGAGATCGCGATGGCCTACTCCTTCTCGCGCCCGTCGGCCAAACGGGCCGCGCGTGTGCTGTCCCTGGAGCGGGCGACCGACACGGTGGGGTCGCGCGCCGCCGAGGTGCCCTCCGGCGACCTGTACGACCCGGCGACCGGTCTGCTCGCGCCGTCCGGCCGGTTCACCGCAGTGGTCTGCGGCGACCCGGACGCGGCGGGGCGCCTGGCGGAGCGGCTGGGCGGCCACCCCGCGGAGGAGGGCGCGTCGGTACTGCTGGGCGGTGTGCCTCTCGACGAGCTCCCGCTCGACTCCGCACGGACGGCCGTCCTCGTCCAGGACAAGGACCCGGTACTGCTGTCCGGTTCACTGCGCGAACTGCTGAACGTCCCCGCGTCGGGCGACGTCGACGCCGCGAAGGCGCTGGCCGCCGCGCAGTGCGGGGACGTCCTGACGGCCCTCGTCCAGGGGTCACTCGGTGCCGAGGACCCGATGGACGCCCGCATCACCGAACGCGGACGCTCCCTGTCCGGCGGCCAGCGCCAGCGGCTCGCCCTGGCCCGGTCGCTGCTCACCGACCCGGAGGTGCTCGTCCTGGACGAGCCGACCTCCGCCGTCGACTCGCACACCGAGGCACGGATCGCTGAGAGCGTGCACGAACTGCGAGGGGGGCGCACGACCGTGGTGTTCACCTCCTCGCCCCTGCTCCTCGACCGCGCGGACCGGGTCGCCCTGGTGCACGAGGACGAGGTCGTGGCGGTCGGCCTCCACCGCGAACTCGTCCACAAGGACCCCCGGTACCGGGCGGTCGTGACCCGCGAAACCGACGAAGAGGCCGCCCTGCACGGCGTACTCGAAGAGCTCGACGAACTGGAAGAAATCGAGGAGACAGCATGATCGGCGTGGCGCCACCGGCGTACGACCCGGCGGCCCCGACCACAGCGAACACGCTGCCCGTCGGAGCCTCCGCGACCGTACGCGCCTACGTGGCCGAACTGTTCCGCCGTCACCGCCGCGCCTTCGTGCTCCTCATCACCGTCAACACGGTCGCCGTGCTGGCCTCGATGGTCGGACCGTGGCTGCTGGGCGGCCTCGTGGAGCGGCTGTCGGAGGACGCGCGTGAACTCCACCTGGGGCTGACCGCCACGCTGTTCGTGGCGGCCCTCGTCGTCCAGGCCGTGTTCGTGCGCGAAGTGCGGCTGCGCGGTGCGATGCTCGGCGAGCGGATGCTGGCCGACCTGCGCGAGGACTTCCTCGTACGGTCGGTCGGGCTGCCGCCGGGCGTGCTGGAGCGGGCCGGGACCGGCGACCTGCTGTCCCGGATCACGACCGACATCGACCGGCTCGGCAACGCGATGCGCGAGGCCGTGCCGCAGCTGGCGATCGGTGTGGTGTGGACGGCGCTGCTGCTGGGCGGGCTGGTGATCACGGCACCGCCACTGGCGGCCGCCGTGCTCCTCGCCCTTCCGCTGCTGGTCGTGGGCTGCCGCTGGTATTTCCGGCGCGCGCCGTCCGCCTACCGTTCGGAGGCCGCCGGGTACGCCGCCGTGGCAGCCGCGCTCACCGAGACCGTGGACGCCGGGCGCACCGTCGAGGCCCACCGGCTCGCCCGCCGCCGTATCGACCTGTCGGAACGCCGGATCAAGGAGTGGACCGCCTGGGAGCGCTACACGCTGTGGCTGCGGTCGGTGCTCTTCCCGGTCATCAACGTCACTCATGTGACCGTGCTCGGCTCGGTCCTGATGATCGGCGGCGTGTTCGCCCTGCAGGGCTGGATCGATGTCGGTCAGCTGACGACCGGTGCGCTGATCGCGCAGATGCTCGTCGACCCGGTGAACCTGATCCTGCGCTGGTTCGACGAGCTCCAGGTCGCCGAGGTGTCGCTGGCCCGTCTGGTCGGCGTACGGGACATCGAGCCGGATGCCGGGGACGCCACGGTGGCCCCCGACGGGCGGAACGTGCACGCGGACCGGGTGCACTTCGGCTACGTCGAGGGCGTGGACGTGCTGCGCAAGGTCTCCCTCAAGGTGGCGCCCGGCACCCGGCTGGCGCTGGTCGGCCCCTCGGGCGCGGGCAAGTCCACCCTGGGCAGGCTGCTCGCCGGTGTCTACGCTCCCCGGGACGGCCGGATCACCCTGGGCGGTGCCGAACTCTCCCTGATGCCCGCTGAGCGGGTCCGCGAGCACGTGGCCCTCGTCAACCAGGAGCACCACGTCTTCGTGGGGGCGCTGCGCGACAACCTCCTGCTCGCCCGGACCGATGCCGACGACGCCGAGCTGTGGGCGGCGCTCGGTGCGGTCGACGCCGACGGCTGGGCGCGTGCGCTCGACGACGGCCTGGACACCGAGGTCGGCTCGGGCGGTCTGGCGCTCACCCCCGCCCAGGCCCAGCAGATCGCGCTGGCCCGCCTGGTGCTGGCCGACCCGCACACGCTGGTCCTGGACGAGGCGACCTCCCTTCTCGACCCGCGCGCGGCCCGCCACCTGGAACGCTCCCTCGCCCGCGTCCTCGACGGCCGCACGGTGGTCGCCATCGCCCACCGCCTGCACACGGCCCACGACGCGGACGTCATCGCCGTCGTCGAGAACGGCCGCATCAGCGAGCTGGGCAGCCACGACGAGCTGGTCACCGCGGATGGTGCCTACGCGGCGCTGTGGCGGTCCTGGCACGGGTGAGCGGGGCTCCGCCGGGGAGTGTGGGCTGTGCCGCGGCCGAACTGTGCAGCCGCGGCGCGGCCGGGCGGGCCGAGATGTCGTCCCCGCGCGGGCTGTGCGGGGACCGGTCGGAGGTGAGCTGCCCGCGGGCAGCCTTGTCCGTGGCGTTGCGCGGTGCCGAAAAGGGGTGGAAGGCTGGAAACCGGCACCGGCTCGGGGAGCGCCCGTGGTGCATGCGGTTGGCGACGAGCGCCGCGTGTGCCCCGTACGCCCGCCGCCGGCCGCCGACCGCGGGGAGGACGCGCCCGCCCTCGTCACCTGGAGGTACCCGTGAACAGCGCCGACGGATGGGGCGACGACGTCTACCAGCCCGACGGATCCGAGATCCAGGACGACGCGGGGCTGCTGGACGCGGAGGACACCCTGGAGAACGACGGTGTCGACGATCCCCTCGACCGGGGTTGGTCCCCTCCGGAGCGGCCCTGGGCGGTGGAGCACAGCGGCGTGACGGCCGCCGAGCGCCGGCGGGGCGAGACGCTGGACCAGCGGCTCGCCGAGGAGCTGCCCGACCCCGCCGCCCCCGAGGGCGACGGCATCGGCGACTCCGAGGGCACCGACGGGGAACTCCTGGACAACGAGGTCGGCTCGGCCCGCTCCGGCCGACTCGTGGCACCCGACGAGGGGGCGCACGAGGACGAGGAAAGCGCACTGGTCGCCACGGACGTGGGCATCGACGGTGCGGCGGCCTCCGCCGAGGAGGCCGCGATGCACATCGTCGACGAGGAGACCCTGTCCGGCTGATCCCGCCGTTCCCGCGCCCTCGGGCGCCTCACCGACGCCGTAGAAGGAGCACCCATGCAGCAGGACAAGCACCCCGACTACCACGAGGTCGTCTTCCGTGACCGCGCCGCCGGCTACGCCTTCCTGACCCGGTCCACCGCGAGCAGCGACCAGACCATCGAGTGGGACGACGGCAAGACCTACCCCGTGGTGGACGTGGAGATCTCCTCGGAGAGCCACCCCTTCTACACCGGCAAGGCACGGACGGTGGACACGGAGGGCCGCATCGCCCAGTTCGAGCGGCGCTACGGCGGCGGGGCGGGCTGAGAGCGAACCGGGCTGGGCCGGCCGGTCGTGTGCGGCCGCGAGGCCGGTCGGCTGCGGTGCCGACGGGATTCGAACCCGCGGACGAGAGGGGCAGGCCCGCCCGGTCTCATCAGTCGGCATGAGAGAGGCCTCGCTCACGCCGATCGCAATGGGCCGCTCTGCCACGGCTCCGCAACCTGCGGGAACTGCGCAGTCCCGCTCCGGCAAGGGTAGAGACAGCGCCCCGCGCAGGGCGAGCCCTTTGTCCGGAGGGCCGGCGCTCAGATGAAGTTGAGTGCCGCCGCGCAGCCCACTCCCCCGAGCAGCATGAACGCCGGCATCAACACCTTCAGCTCGACCCAGCTGCCGGCCCGGAACCGCATGAACTTCGGCGGGCCGATCGGGTACCAGCGCTTGCGTCCCACCGGGATCGGCCACAGGACCGGGCAGCCGGAGACGGTCAGCGCGTCCCCGATGTCGTGCACCAGCGCGCCCAGCACGATCGGCAGCCCCAGCCACAGGTACTCCTGGCCCGGCGCCGTGAACAGCCAGTCCGAGCCGTTGCCCGGCTTGTCCAGGACGCCGGCGAGGATCCACGAGCTGGTCGCGGCCAGCAGCCAGACCAGGACATCGGCACTGGAGCCACGGGTCGCCCGCCACAGCAGGCCCTCGATGGCCAGCACCATGTGCACGAACAGGAGCGCCAGCACCGCCCAGCGCCCGCCGGTGATCGCCGCGACCGAACCGCCCGCGCCGATCAGGACGGCCCACAGCCAGGTGTGCGTGAGCGTGCGGTGCCCGCCGGAGCGACGCGGGTCGCCCTGCTTCTTCGTGGCCTTGTAGACCGCGTAGGAGAGCTTGTCGACGATCTCGCACAGCCCGCGGGAGATCGGCCCGAAGGCCCGCGAGATGGTGGCCGCCTTGTGGTCGAGGTCCGGGGCGAGCGCCGCGCCGGCGCAGATCAGGGCTCCGACCAGGAGGACCGGCCAGGGCATGGTGTGCCCCGCCGCGGCGGCAGCCGCGCCGACGCCGAGCCAGGCCGCGGCCCCCGACAGTGAGTGTGCTGGTCCCATCATGGCCGCTGCCCGCCCCATTCATCGTGTGCCGCTGTCCGGTTGACCGGGCGCGCTGACGCTCCGTCGGCGACACAGCGTAGCGTTCGCGATCTTCGTGCCCGCAGCCGATTCCCCTATAGGGGAGAAGGGCAGGCAAGATGGGTGGGTGACCCTCATCGATCAGCTGCCGCCGACCGCCGACCCCGACGCCCTTTACGACACCTTCGAGTCGTGGGTCCAGGAGCGCGGTCTCACGCTCTACCCGCACCAGGAGGAGGCGCTGATCGAGGCGGTGTCCGGTGCCAACGTGATCGTGTCGACGCCCACCGGCTCCGGCAAGAGCATGATCGCTGCGGGTGCCCACTTCGCCGCGCTGGCCCGTGACGAGGTCACCTTCTACACGGCTCCGATCAAGGCGCTCGTCTCGGAGAAGTTCTTCGAACTGTGCAAGATCTTCGGCACCGAGAACGTCGGCATGCTCACCGGCGACGCGTCCGTCAACGCCGACGCCCCCGTCATCTGCTGCACCGCCGAGGTGCTCGCCTCGATCGCCCTGCGCGACGGCAAGCACGCCGATGTCGGCCAGGTCGTCATGGACGAGTTCCACTTCTACGCGGAGGCGGACCGCGGCTGGGCCTGGCAGATCCCGATCCTGGAACTGCCGCAGGCGCAGTTCATCCTGATGTCGGCCACGCTCGGCGACGTCGCGATGTTCGAGAAGGACCTCACCCGTCGCACCGGCAGGCCGACGTCGGTGGTCCGCTCGGCCACCCGCCCGGTGCCGCTCTCCTACGACTACCGGCTCACCCCGCTCACGGAGACACTCACCGAACTGCTGGAGACCAGGCAGGCGCCCGTCTACATCGTGCACTTCACCCAGGCGCAGGCGGTGGAGCGGGCGCAGGCGCTGATGAGCATCAACATGTGCACGCGCGAGGAGAAGGACAAGATCGCCGAGCTGATCGGCAACTTCCGCTTCACCACCAAGTTCGGCCGCAACCTCTCCCGCTACGTGCGCCACGGCATCGGCGTCCACCACGCCGGCATGCTGCCCAAGTACCGCCGGCTGGTGGAGAAGCTCGCGCAGGCCGGTCTGCTGAAGGTCATCTGCGGCACGGACACGCTGGGCGTGGGTGTCAACGTCCCCATCCGCACGGTGCTGTTCACGGCGCTGGCCAAGTACGACGGCACGCGCGTGCGCACGCTGCGCGCCCGTGAGTTCCACCAGATCGCCGGCCGCGCCGGCCGCGCGGGCTTCGACACGGCGGGCTTCGTCGTCGCGCAGGCTCCCGAGCACGTGGTGGAGAACGAGAAGGCGCTCGCCAAGGCGGGCGACGACCCGAAGAAGCGCCGGAAGGTCGTCCGCAAGAAGGCGCCCGAGGGCTTCGTCGGGTGGACGGAGAGCACCTTCGAGAAGCTCATCACCTCCGACCCGGAGCCGCTGACGTCCCGTTTCCGGGTGACGCACACCATGCTCCTGTCGGTGATCGCCCGGCCCGGCAACGCCTTCGAGGCGATGCGGCACCTTCTGGAGGACAACCACGAGCCGCGCAAGCAGCAGCTCAGGCACATCCGCCGCGCCATCGCCATCTACCGCTCGCTCCTGGACGGCGGCATCGTCGAGAAGCTCGACAAGCCGGACGCCGAGGGCCGCATCGTGCGCCTCACCGTGGACCTGCAGCAGGACTTCGCGCTCAACCAGCCGCTGTCCACCTTCGCGCTCGCCGCGTTCGAGCTCCTCGACCCGGAGTCGCCGTCCTACGCCCTGGACATGGTCTCCGTCGTCGAGTCCACGCTCGACGACCCGCGGCAGATCCTCGCCGCCCAGCAGAACAAGGCGCGCGGCGAGGCCGTGGCCGCGATGAAGGCGGACGGCGTCGAGTACGAGGAGCGCATGGAGCGCCTCCAGGACGTCTCTTACCCGAAGCCCCTGGAGGAGCTGCTCTTCCACGCGTACGACACGTACCGCAAGAGCCATCCCTGGGTGGGCGACCATCCGCTGTCCCCGAAGTCCGTCATCCGTGACATGTACGAACGGGCGATGTCCTTCACGGAGTTGGTGTCCCACTACGAGCTGGCCCGCACCGAGGGCATCGTCCTGCGCTACCTCGCGAGCGCCTACAAGGCCCTGGACCACACCGTCCCCGACGACCTCAAGTCCGAGGACCTGCAGGACCTGATCGAGTGGCTCGGCGAGATGGTGCGCCAGGTGGACTCCAGCCTGCTGGACGAGTGGGAGCAGCTCGCCAACCCGGAGGAGATGACCGCCGAGGAGGCCCAGGAGAAGGCCGACCAGGTCAAGCCGGTCACGGCCAACGCCCGCGCCTTCCGTGTCCTCGTCCGCAACGCCATGTTCCGCCGCGTCGAGCTCGCCGCCCTCGACCACGTGGAGGAGCTGGGCGATCTGGACGCCGAGGCCGGCTGGGACGCCGATGCCTGGGGCGAGGCCATGGACAAGTACTGGGACGAGTACGACGACCTCGGCACCGGACCCGACGCCCGCGGCCCCAAGCTGCTGCTGATCGAGGAGGAGCCGCAGAACAGCCTGTGGCGCGTCCGCCAGATCTTCGACGACCCGAACGACGATCATGACTGGGGGATCAGCGCGGAGATCGACCTCACGGCCTCCGACGCCGAGGGCCGTGCCATTGTCCGCGTCACCGACGTCGGCCAGCTGTGAGCACAGGAGAATCCCAGCCATGACGAATCCGGCCGAGAGGCTCGTCGACCTGCTCGACCTGGAGCAGATCGAGGTCAACATCTTCCGCGGGCTCAGCCCGCACGAGTCCCTGCAGCGGGTCTTCGGCGGCCAGGTGGCGGGCCAGGCGCTGGTCGCCGCGGGCCGCACCACCGAGGGCGACCGCCCGGTGCACTCGCTGCACGCGTACTTCCTGCGACCCGGGCGACCGGGCGTGCCGATCGTGTACCAGGTGGAACGGGTGCGGGACGGGCGGTCGTTCACGACCCGCCGGGTCACCGCCGTGCAGCAGGGCCGCACGATCTTCAATCTCACCGCCTCCTTTCACAAGCCTGAGCAAGGGAGTTTCGAGCACCAGCTGCCGCCCGCCCGCGAGGTCCCCGACCCGGAATCCCTGCCGACGGTCACGGAAGAGGTCCGGGAGCATCTGGGCGCTTTGCCCGAGCAGTTGGAGCGCATGGCCCGCCGACAGCCCTTCGACATCCGTTACGTGGACCGGCTGCGCTGGACCACTGAGCAGATCAAGGACGCCGAGCCGCGCAGCGCGGTGTGGATGCGCGCGGTCGGGCCGCTCGGCGACGACCCGCTCGTGCACACCTGCGCACTGACCTACGCCAGCGACATGACCCTCCTGGACGCCGTCCGCATCCCGGTCGAACCCCTGTGGGGCCCGCGAGGGTTCGACATGGCGTCGCTGGACCACGCCATGTGGTTCCATCGGCCGTTCCGGGCCGACGAGTGGTTCCTTTACGACCAGGAGTCGCCGATCGCGACGGGCGGACGCGGGCTGGCCCGCGGCCGGATCTACGACGTGGAGGGGCGGCTGCTCGTGTCGGTCGTCCAGGAGGGCTTGTTCAGGGCCTTGTAGGCCGGTTCAGGGTCCTGCAGGCCGGTTCAGGGTCCTGCAGGCCGATTCAGAGCCTTGGCCAGGCCGACCGGGCCGGGGGTTGCCGCGGCGTAGCCATCCCAGCAGTTTGCGGGGTGGCCGCGGTTGCGGCTCCTCGGGCACGGGTGAGTGGCGGTGCGCCATCCCGGGGACCGGTTTCGTCGCGGGGATCGATGGTGGCGTGGGGCGCGATTTCGTCGCGGGGCGCGGCGCGGGCCGGTGTTCCCGTGCCTCCTCCAGGGCTCGGGCCAGATCCGCCCTCAGCCAGCCGATCTCGTCCGGGTCGTCCGCCGTCATGATCCTCTCGGCGAGGTGCGCGGCGGGCGAGCCCGGTGCGCCATGGGCGGGTGGCCCCGGCCTGAAGCGGTTCAGATGGGAGCGCTCGTAGGGGTCGGGGACGATCTCCGCGATCTGGAGGGGGTCCAGGAAGGCGGCCACGGCCCCGGCCTGCTCCCACGGGTCGCCGGCCTGCCGGAGCAGGAATCCCAGGTGGCGTCCGCGCCAGTTGCGAGCGCGCAGATCCAGGCCGGCGTCCAGCTGGTCGCGCAGCCCCTCGGGCATACGCGCCGTCAGCAGCCGGGTGTTCTTCTCGTCGGCCGCGAACTGCCGCAGTTCCTCAGCCAGGTACTGCCAGACCACGGCTCGGTAGCGGTTCAGGTAGAAAGTGACTGGCACTACCAGACCCAGGCGTGCCAGGCGCGTGAACCTGCCCGGGGGCACCTCCATGACGGCCGCGCCCTCCGTGGTGCCCACGGCCTTCACGCGCTCCCGCAGCGACTCAGGAAAGCCTTCGTGCGTGCACAGCCGGTCGATCTCGGAGCGGGGGACGCGACGACCCCCGCCCCCTTCGTCGGGCACGGTCTGGATGTGTCCGAGGTGGACGGCGAGGTCCAACTCACCTCGCCTGAGCCCCAGTTCCCGTGCCGCGCGGCTCGGCGCGCAGGACAGGCGGTGCGGTGTGCTGACGGTGTCGACGGACATGGTCGCTCTCCCCCGTGGAGTCGGTCGCTCACGCTGTGTGCGTTCGCCGTGACAAAAACCGTAACCGGTCCGGCGGACATCGTGGTGAGCCTGTGGATAACTCCACGGGGGGCGACGAATGTGCAGGTCAGAGCTCTGCTGCCGGGCTCTGCTCCGGCTGGCGGGCGTCCACGCCCAGGTGCTCACCGACACGGTTGACGAGCAGTGTCATCTCGTAGGCGATCTGGCCGATGTCGGCCTCCGCACCGCTGAGCACGCACAGGCAACTGCCGGTGCCCGCCGCGGTGACGAACAGTACGGCGTCGTCGAACTCGACCATCGTCTGGCGCACCCGGCCCGCGCCGAAGTGCCGTCCCGAGCCCTTGGCCAGACTGTGCAGTCCGGACGAGACGGCGGCCAGGTGCTCCGCGTCCTCGCGGCGAAGTCCCGTGCTCGCTCCGGTCACCAGCCCGTCGTTGGACAGGACCAAGGCATGCCGCACGTGTTCGACACGCTCGGTCAAGTCGTCCAGCAGCCAGCCAAGTCCCTGGTTCTGCGCCATGTTTCCCGTCTCCCCGTGTGACGTCTCCTCCTCGCTGGAGGATTCCCTGCCACCCTTCCCCACCGCCGTCCCGCGGGCAAGGAGGATAGGGGCATGGCACAGAAGATGACCGAAGCGCAATGGCGGGAGTTCGTCTCGTACGGCACCCGCACCGCAAAGCTGTCGACCGTGCGGGCCGACGGGAGCCCGCACCTGGCACCGATCTGGTTCCTGCTCGACGGGGACGAGCTCGTGTTCAACACCGGAAAGACCACAGTGAAGGGTCGCAATCTGGCCCGGGACGGCCGGGTCGCCCTGTGCGTGGACGACGACCGCCCGCCCTTCGACTTCGTGGTGATACAGGGCCAGGCCCGGCTCTCGGAGGACCTCGACGAGGTCCGCCACTGGGCGGCTCGCATCGGGGCGCGGTACATGGGCGAGGAGCGGGCCGAGGAGTTCGGCGCCCGCAACGGCGTCCCGGGCGAACTGCTCGTCCGTGTCTCGATCGACAAGGTCCTGGCGCAGAAGGCCGTCGCCCACTGAGATCGGCTGCCGGCGCCGACCGTCGGCGTCAGCTCACCGAGTCGAGCAGCCGGGCGGTGTGCATCCGCCCGGCGTACTCGACCAGCCGGATCAGCACCTCCTTTCCCGAGTCGCGGTCCCGGGCGTCGCAGAGCACCACTGGTGTG
This sequence comes from Streptomyces sp. NBC_01352, assembly GCF_036237295.1. Classification (NCBI taxonomy): domain Bacteria; kingdom Bacillati; phylum Actinomycetota; class Actinomycetes; order Kitasatosporales; family Streptomycetaceae; genus Streptomyces; species Streptomyces sp. NBC_01352. The sequence continues at coordinate 9,379,648 of NZ_CP108354.1, read as the reverse complement.
CCCTGGTCGAGGTCCAGGGCGCGCGAGACGTCCTGTGCGCCGTAGGTCCGGGCACCCGAGAAGCAGTTGACGGCCACCACGAACGGGATGTGCCGGTGCTCGAAGTAGTCCACCGCGGGGAAGCAGTCCTCCAGTCGGCGGGTGTCGGCGAGCACCACGGCACCGAGAGCGCCCTGCGACAGTTCGTCCCACAGGAACCAGAAGCGGTCCTGGCCCGGCGTACCGAACAGGTAGAGGGACAGACCGGAGCGGATGGTGATGCGGCCGAAGTCCATGGCGACCGTCGTGGTGACCTTCTGGTCCACGCCGTCGGTGTCGTCCACCAACTGACCGGCTTCACTGAGCAGTTCCTCGGTGCGCAGCGGCCGGATCTCGCTGACCGCGCCCACCAGGGTGGTCTTGCCCACGCCGAATCCGCCGGCGACCAGTATCTTCAACGCCAGCGCGGCTGTCTCGCCGTCCTGGACGTCGGAGTCATCGGAGACCATCGATCACTTCTCTCGGGAGGGCCGGCAGACGGGCGGCGGCAGCAGGTGGGTCATGGTGACAACTTCGGTTTCTTTCCGAGGGCGATTTCTGAGGGCGACTTCCATCTACAGCGCTCGCAGTCCCTCGATCACCTCGCGCAGAATCCGTTCGTCGGGCAGTTGGGCGGGCGGCACCGGACGGCTGACGGTGACACAGCCGAGTTCCAGCAGGTCGCCGAGGAGCACCCTGACCACGCCCACGGGCAGGTCGGCACCCGCGGCGAGTTCCGCGACCGACTGTGTCTCCGGGCGGCACAGGTCGATCAGGGCCCGGTGTTCCGGCCCCAGCGCGGTGTCCTCGTCGACGCCGGGCGCACTCGCGTCCAGCGTGACGAGGGCGATCAGGTCGAAGCGCACCCCGGTGGGGCCGGGTTTGGTGCGTCCGCCCGTCATCGCGTAGGGGCGGACGAGCGGACCGGCCTCGCCGTCGTACCACTGGCTGCCCTGCTCCCGCGGGGCGCCCGTCATGTCCTCGGTCATGTGCGTGGGCCTTCTCGCCTCAACCGGCGGCGGGGGGCCGCGCGCCGACGCGGGTAGGCGTGTACAGGTGCTCGCCGACCCGCTTGACCAGTCGTGCCATCTCGTAGCCGACCAGGCCGATGTCGGCGGTCACGGCGGTGAGGACGGCGAGACAGGAGCCGTCGCCCGCGGCGGCCACGAACAGGAAGCCGTCGTCCATCTCCACCATGGTCTGACGCACACCTCCGGCACCGAAGTGCCGGCCCGCGCCCTTGGCCAGGCTGTGGAAGCCCGAGGCGACGGCCGCGAGGTGTTCGGCGTCCTCGCGTCGCAGGTCGGTCGAGGCGCCCACGGCGAGTCCGTCGTTGGACAGCACCACGGCGTGCCGAACCTCGCTCACGCGCACCACCAGGTCGTCCAGCAACCAGTCGAGTTCGCCGGACCTCCCCCACTCTCCGCTTCGCTCGAGCGGGGGGACCCCCATGGCGGCTCTCATGCTCGGGTCCTGGATCATTCGGGGTCTCCTTCGATGCTGTCGCTGTCCGCCGGGTAGTCCGGGGCGGCACCGCGGCCGGGCTGCCTGCCGCCGCCGCGGGCCCAGCCGTCGCGGTACGCCGTCATGCGGTCGCGTACGAGTTCGGGGGTGCGTTGGTCGTCGCTCGGGGCGTCGGAGGCCTGGGCCGGCTCCTCGGAGCGCCGCTCGCGCAGTTGGGGGGCGAGGTTCGCCTGCCGTACCCGGCGCGGGAGGTCTTCGGAGTCCTCGGCGGAGTCGTCCGGGGGACGGTGCAGACGCAAGGCGGTGACTCCGGGTGGGGTGTCGGTCGTGGTCCGAGCCACGGGCTGTGCCGGTGCCACCAGTGCGGGGCGGCCGGCCGGTGCCGGTACGGACTCCTGGTGCTGTGCGGTGGCGGCCACGCGCGCGTACTCGCGTTCCGCGGGCCGCTCCGCCTCCTCCACCCGACGGGGGGAACGTTCCGCCGCGCCGGCGTGGAGCAAGGACGTGGGCAGCAGAACGACCGCGGTGGTGCCGCCGTAGGGCGAAGTACGCAGGTGCACCTTGATGCCGTGACGGGCGGCGAGCCTGCTGACCACGAAGAGGCCGAGCCGGTCGCTGTCGAACAGGTCGAGTGTCTCGGACTGTTCGATACGCCGGTTGGCCTCGGCGAGGGTCTCCTTGCCCATGCCCAGACCTCGGTCCTCGACCTCGACGGCGTAGCCGTTGCCGACGGGCTCGCCGGTGATGCGCACGCGCGTGTGGGGCGGCGAGAACTGGGCGGCGTTCTCGATGATCTCAGCCAGCAGATGGGTGAGGTCGGCGACGGCCGCGCCGACGACCGACGCGTCGGGGAGCTGGCGTACCTCCACGCGCGCGTAGTCCTCGACTTCGGAGACTGCCGCGCGGACCACGTTCGTCAGGGAGACCGGCATGCGCCAGGCGCGGCCGGGGGCGGCCCCGGAGAGGATGATCAGGCTCTCGGCGTGGCGTCGCATGCGCGTGGTGAGGTGGTCGAGCCGGAAGAGGTCGCTGAGTTCGTTCGGGTCGTCGGACCGGCGTTCCATGCTGTCGAGGAGGCTCAGCTGGCGGTGGACGAGCACCTGACTGCGGCGGGCGAGGTTGACGAAGACTCCGGAGATGCCGCTGGCGAGTTCGGCGCGCTCCACGGCGGCCCGCAGTGCGGCGCGGTGCACGGTGGCCAGGGCCTCGGCGACCTGACCGGTCTCGTCCTCCGCGGGCGGTCCCGGCGGGGCCTCGGCCTGGACGTCGATCTCCTCGCCGGCGCGCAGTTTCCGCATGGCTTCGGGGAGTTTGCGGCGGGCGATCTCCAGGGCGCCGTTGCGCAGGCTCACCAGCTCGACGACGAGGCCGCGTCCGATGCGTACGGAGATGACGAGGGAGGCGGCGACGGCGACGAGGCCCAGCAGCACCGCGGCACCTGCGGGGGTGAGCAGACCGCGGGTGAACGGGTCGGCCCGGTCTGCGACACCGCGTCCGGCGTCCTCCTCGATCGTCCGCATGCCGTTCTGCACGCGTGCGTGCGCCCTGGTCCACTTGGCTTCCGGAGCCGCCTCGATCGCGTGGGCGCCCGCGCCTACGGCGAGGATCTTGTCCTCGGTGGCACCCACCGTGGCGTAGTCGCTGCCTTCGGCGAGCTTGTGCCAGGCGGCGCGTTCGGAGCCGCGCAGGTCGGCGACCGCGGACTCGGTGAGGGCGCGGCGGGTGTCGACGGCGCCGGTGAACAGCCGCAGTCGCTCGCCCGAGAGGCCGCCGGCGAGGCGCGCGGCGGCGAGGACGACGTCCTCCTGGGCCAGTGCTTCGCCCGCACGGGAGAATTCGAGCAGCACGCGCGCGTCGGAGCCGAGTTCGGCGTCCTGGATGCCGGTGAGGGCGCCGCCCACCGCGAAGGCGCTCCCGATGGCCTTCGTGTAGCGGCCGTAGGTCTCGTCCCAGCCCGCGCGGCGGTCGAGTACGGCTGTGCGCAGCGAGCGCAGTTGTTCGGCGCCGGTGACGAACGCTTCGAGTCGCTGGGCCACTCCGGCCGGCAACTCCTCGCTGTCCGCGATGGTGTTGGCGTCTCCGAGCCGCAGTTCGGCCACCGCCTTGTCCGTGCGTTCGGCGAGCGTCTTCAGGTCGTCGCTCCGCCCGGCCGACGGGTCGGTCGCATGGCGGACGGCGGCTGCCCGTTCGGTCTGGAGCGCGGCCACGGCCGCGGCGACGGGGGTCCGGATCCCGGCGTCCACGCGCTGCAACTGCCGCAGACGGGCGACGTCCTGGGCGGTGGTGACGGTGGCGTACGCCCACAGGGCGAGCAGGGAGACGACCGGCACCATGAGCAGGCAGACGATCTTGGCGCGGACCGTCCGCGGGCGCATCAGCCAGCGTCCCGCGCGCGCGGGTGCGTCGTCCGGTATCGCGCTCACAGAGTCGTCCGGGCTTTCGTCGGCCGGCGGTCCGGCGTGTGCGCGGCGGCCGCGCACGGTGGGCTGGGGCGGCGACTCGGCGCCGGTTGTGGGGGTCCTACGCGGTGTACGCATGGCCTCCTCGCTCGGGAGTGGTTCGGGGCGTGCCGTCCGGGCAGTGCGGGGTACGGGGCACCGCTAGTGGGCCGCGCTCTCGATCGGTCGCTGGGCCGAGGCGGATGCCTGGCGCTCCCCCGTCGTCGGCGACAGCGCGACGAAGGCCGAGGTCAGGAAGAGATAGGACCCGAGGCCGACGGCGAGGGGGAAGATGAACTGCATCGCCGTGGCCCCGGGCAGGGCCGCCCCGGAGGGCGCGACGCGCACGCCCACCGCGAACATCCCGGTGTAGTGCATGCTGCTCACGGCCGCCCCCATGATGAGGGAGGCGATGGTGACGGCGACGGGTGACTTGATGTTGAGGGCCGCCCACAGAGCCGCTGTCGCCGCGACGACGGCGATCAGGACGGAGAGTCCGACGAGCGCCGGATCGTAGGTGACGTCGCCGTGCAGCCGTACCGCAGCCATGCCCAGGTAGTGCATGCTCGCGACACCGAGCCCGGTGGTGAGTCCGCCGAGGAAGAGTGCGCGGGTGCGGTCTCGGCTGTAGCCGACGGCGAAGACGCCGGCGCAGACGACGATCATGGCGACCAGGAGGCTCGCGATCGTGAGCGGCACGTCGTAGCGGATGTCGGTGCCGCTGACGCTGAAGCCGAGCATGGCCACGAAGTGCATGGTCCAGATGCCGGTGCCGATCGCGGAGGCCGCGGTCAGGAGCCAGTTGCGGCGTGAGCGTCCGGTGGCGCCGAGCGCGCGGACGGTGCAGCGCAGTCCGAGTGCGGCGCCTATGCAGGCCATCACGTACGACAGCACGGGGGTCAGCCACCCCAGGGCGGCGTGGTCCAGGTGTCCCATGGCTCCGGGACGCTAGTCCGGGCAGGGGCGCACAAAGGGGGCGCAGTTCGAAAACTGTTGGAAAGTGGCGCAACGGTGCATCTGAACGATCGCGGCACGCTCGAACGTGCGCGCCGCGGCGTCATCCGTGTCGGTGAGGGATCATGCGGAACATGAGCGACGACCACACACGCGTCCAGGAGTTCTTCGCCGCCCGCGCCGCCGACTGGGACAGCCGGTTCCCCGACGACGGTCCCGCCTATGCCGCCGCGGTCGCGGACCTCGGACTGCGCGAGGGCGATCGCGTGCTCGACGCGGGCTGCGGCACGGGACGGGCCCTGACGCCGCTGCGTGCGGCCGTGGGGCCCGCCGGGGTGGTCGTCGGGATCGATCTGACCCCGGACATGCTGCAGGCCGCCGTACAGGCCGGACGGGACCGGGACGGGCGGTTGCTGCTGGCCGACGTGACCGCGCTGCCGCTGCGTTCGCGGTCGCTGGACGCGGTGTTCGGAGCGGGCCTCATCTCGCATCTGCCCCATCCGGCCGAGAACCTGCGGGAGTTGGCGCGCGTGGTGCGCCCCGGCGGCACGCTGGCCCTGTTCCATCCGATCGGCAGGGCGGCGCTCGCGGCGCGCCACGGCCGGCAGATGACCCCGGACGATCTGCGCGCGGAGCCGAACCTCCGGCCGCTGCTGGCCGGTTCCGGGTGGCGCCTGACGTCGTACGTCGACCAGGACGACCGGTTCCTGGCCCTGGCCGTCCGCGAGGGCTGACGCCGTCCGTCCAGCCCGGCGACCGGCCGCGAAGGCGTCGGATTGTCGAACATGACGTCGGTCCAGTCCCGGGCACAGTTGGGCCGTCGGCGGCCGGCCTTGTTCAGCCCCCCGGTTCCTCCGGTGTCGCCGGCGGTTCGGTGGGCGTCGGCCCGGGCGGGGTGAAGAGGACGGCCCGGGCCACGGGTGGAGCGAACAGGGCGCTGACGGGCGCGGAGAGGGTCAGCACGGAGCGGAAGACGCGTCCCACGACCGGGTCACCGGGGGACCGCTCCATGACCCGACGCAGATACCAGTCCGCTACGCGGTCCGCGGGCCCGTCGGCGACCGCGGTGCCGACCGCGCCCGGCATCTTGCGGTCCGCCCCGGCGGAGATGTCCCATGCCTGCCGGGACGCCGCGAGGAGCACCTGCTGCACGCGTCGCGTGGTGGGCGTGCGGCGCCGGTCGGCCAGCGCGCCGCGCAGGGCGACCGCGGTCATCGCGGCGATGGCCATGCCCTGCCCGTAGATCGGGTTGAAGGTGCACAGGGCGTCGCCGGTGGCGAGGAATCCGGCCGGGCGACGGCCGGGCAGGTCGTACCGGCGGCGGATGTTCGCGGTCCGCCGGTAGCCGAACGCCGGTGAGAGCGGTTCGGCGTCCTCGAGCCACCGGTCCAGGAGCGGATGCTGCAGCCGCTTGGTGTACGTCTCGAACTCGTCGTCGCCCGTGGGCGGTTCGTCGCCACGCAGCCCCGAGACGATGACGAGATGGCTGCCGTCCTCCAGCGGCAGCGCACCGCCGCCGTGGACCTGGTCGGGGCCGGGGTAGACGTAGTAGCCGAGGGTCTCGCCATCGAGGACGCCCTTCCTGCCGCGGTAGACACGGGAGGCGTAGGCGAGGCCGGTGTCGATGGTCTCCTCGTACGGAGTCTCGGCACCGATCGCAGCGAGCCACTGCGGCGCCTTGGTGCCGCTGCCAGAGGCGTCGACGACCAGATCGGCCTCCAGGGCCCGGTGCTCCGCGCCGGCGCCGCCGGAGCGGTCCCGCAGCAGCACGCCCCGCACCCGGGAGGCATCACCGAGAAGCCCGACGGCATCGGTCCCCTCCACCACGCTGATCACCGGATTGGCGAGAACCCGCCGCCGCACCAGGTCCTCGAGCTGGGCACGGGAACCGGTGTAGATGTGCGTCGTCGCGGTCAGGCGGCGGAACCAGCGGCCGTTCTGCCACATCACCATGTCCGACGGCATGCCCACCCGCGGCGCCCCCGCCGCCCGCAGCTCCGCCAGGAAGCCCGGCAGCAGCGACTCCAGAGCCACCTGCCCGCCCTGCAGCAGAACGTGCGGATGCCGGCCCTGCGGCACGCCGGGCCGTGACCCGGTGCCGTCCGGGAACCGGTCCCGCTCGACGACGGTCACCCGGTCGGCGTGTCCGGCCACGACGTGCGCCGCGAGGAGCCCCGCGAGACTCCCGCCCACGACGACCGCATGCCGCCCGCTCCGACCGCCGCCCTCACCCCAACGGCCCGTTCCTACGGCAGACTTCACCGATCCACTCCCCCTGGTCGCCAACGTCGTGAGAAGACACAAGTATCCCGCCCCGCAAGGCGGGTTGACCGCGTTCCGGCCCTTCTGGGCAGACGGATGTCGCCTTCGATCCGGCCCCGGTGCGCCCTCACCTCGCCGACCGCTGACGCATCCGCCCGACGGGAGAAAAGCGCCCGGTCCTCACCGCCGCGGCGTGGCGTCCTGCTCCGGGGCCGGCGTCCGGATCTGTGCGAGCCGTTCGCAGCCCTTCACCGCGCCGTCCCCCTTCTGCCGCCGAAGCTCCAACTCTACGTTGAGTAGCGGAGGATGAACGATCAGCCATGGCAACCACAGGGGGAAGGTGGTCAGCATGTTCGGCAGAGTCCGCAAGTCCTGGGCCGGGTTCGTCAAAGCGTTGCGCGACGAGACGGAGGCCGGTCGGGACGCACACTCGCACAACCTGTTCGAGGCAGCCGCCGCATACGTGTCGGCCTGCGCGGAGGACGACCAGGACCGGATCGACGATGCCGCCGGCTGGGTCTCGCCCGAGGCCCTGTCGTTCGGGGTGAACGAGCTGGCCTGCCGGGCCGTCATCGCGCTCGCCCGGGAGCGCGACGAGTCGCCTCGGACCGTGGCACGGTCACTGCTGGGGCTTCCAGCGGCCTGACGCACCGGCATCGGCTGGTCGATTCGCCCCGTCCGGTCCGAGAACTGCAGCTCCGGTGCGCCGGGGAGTCGTGACAAGCGCCTTCCGGGCGCACTAGGGTGCGCGCCGTTGGACGAACAGATGGGGAGACTGGGATGGCCGGGACGGACGAGGACGCCGTCGCCGCCGAGGACGACGCGCTCTATGTGCTGACGGCGGTGCTGCTGACGCCGGCGAAGTTCCCGAGCGTGCTGGGCGACGACTATCCGCAGGCCTGCGCGGCACTCGGTCTCGCGCCGCTTGCCGACGGGTACGGCCTGGTACTCGGCCAGGACGGCGAGGGTGCCCGGTGGACGGTCGTCATCGACGACGTGTCGTTGGTCGCCGTCGCCATCGCCTCCTGGGACTGCGGCATGGAGTACGACCTGTCGCCCGACGAACGCACCGTCGTCGCCGGCCTTCCCGGCTGGCCCCTCGCGGTCGCCGTCGCGGCTCCCGGCGTGCCCGCGCCGCACGATCCCGACCCCGAGGTCGCCGACCGTCCCCCGCTGGCGCCGCCGGACACCACCACCTGGGGGCCGGCCCAGCGGCGCCTGGGCGCCGACGAGATCGCGCTCCAGTGGGCGATCTGGCGCGAGCAGATCGACGACGCGGCCTTCGTGCGTTCGGCCGACGGGGCTTTTGGAACTGCGGCCGACGGGTCACCCGAGGCTACGGAGGGCGCCGAGAAAGCCGAGAAGGAAGGACGCAAAGGGCACGGCGGCATCCGACGCGTCATGGCGGAGGCCCGCGCCTACGTGGACACGCCCCCGCCCCTCGGCCGCGTGCGGTCCTCCTTCGCCTCCGGGGACGCGAGGATCCTGCGCGCCGACGGTCCCGGCTGGTCACTCGTGGCAAGAACCGACGACATCGCGTTCGTCCTGCTCGACGACGAGCCCGGCGAGGTGCTTCCGGTGGGCCGGGGCCCGCAGCTGCCGGGTCTTCTTGAGGCACTCGACAAGATGGCCGTGCGCCCCATCTGAGCCCGTCCGGGCGGCGACGCGTCGGCGCCGGTCTCCTGGCTGACACGGGCGCGTCCGCTCGCGGACCCTGCCGGTCGGCAGGCCCGCGAGCGGCTCTGAGGTGGGCTCCCGCGCACCGGACGGCCCGACCGGGCCGACACGGTGGTGCGTCAGCGGCCGAGCTCCTTTCGCGAGACACGGCGCAGCCTGCGCCGCTGTGAGGGGTCCAGGGTGAGGTACGCGGCCGCCGGGACTCCCAGCACGATCAGGAGCGCGGCCCACCAGGGCAGCCAGATCAACAGGATGAGCCCGACCGCCACACCTCCTGCGGCGATCTTGGCGTTCTTCGACATGTGCGTCGCCTCCTCCGCGGCCACTGCCGCTCTCTGTCCAGAAAAACGGTTCCGCGCCTCCCACGGTTCCGAACCGCGACCCTGAGACGTCCCTGAGACATCCCTGACTCGCTCCCCTACAGCGTCCACTACTCCGTCCGCTGTGGCTGCGTCCGCAGGGGCTCTCCCACCTCGTGCATGTGGCGCAGAGCCTGTCGGTAGGAGTCGACGAGCCCGGTCTCCGCATAGGGGATACCCAACTCCCTGCAGTGGGCGCGCACCAGAGGCCGGGCCAGCCGCAGATGGGGGCGGGGCATGCTGGGAAACAGATGGTGCTCGATCTGGTAGTTGAGGCCGCCGAGGAACCAGTCGGTCACCGCGCCGCCACGGATGTTGCGCGAGGTGAGCACCTGCCGGCGCAGGTGGCCCCACGGCTCGCCGCTCGGGTCCGGCATCTCCATGCCCTTGTGGTTGGGCGCGAAGGACAGCCCCAGGTGCAGGCCGAAGAGGGCGTGGTGGAGGGCGGCGAACGCGAGTGCCCTGCCGGGGGACATGGAGGTGAGCAGCAGCGTCGCGTATCCGACGACATGGCTCACCAGCAGCACGGCCTCCACGGACCGCTCGCCGGGCGACTGACGCCGCAGATCCCGGAATCCCTGGACCTTGAGGGCCACGCCTTCGAGGAGGGTGAGCGGGAAGAACAGCCAGGCCTGGTTGCGGGTGAGCCAGCGCCTGAAGCCCTTCCGGTCCGCCGCCTGCTCACCGGTGAAGACGAGGACGTCGGCGACGACATCGGGGTCCTTGTCGATGTGGTTGGGGTTGGCGTGGTGGCGGTTGTGCTTGTGGTTCCACCAGGAGTAGCTCATCCCGAGCAGCAGATTGGCGTGGACGAGTCCGATGAGGCGGGCGGCTGTCTTGTTGCCGGTGATCTGTGAGTGACCGGCGTCGTGGCCTATGAAGGCGGTACGCGCCGAGAACACGGCGAGCAGCGGTGCGAGGAGCAGCGTCCACCAGGAGCCACCGGTCAGGACGATGCCGGTGACGACGGCGGCGAGGGCCAGTGCGTTGAGAGCGATGCGCCGCGCGTACCAGCCGTACCGGCGCTCCAGGAGGTCCTGGCTCTTCACGGTGCGCAGGAGGGGCGTGAACTCGCTTCCGCCCGATATGGAGCCGGGCGTCGCCCGAGGGTCGGCTTCGATCGCGGCGGTCTGGGGCATGTCTGGACTCCGGCTCTCTCAGAAACGGGCTGACCTGAGGAAACGTACGGATCCACGACCTGCGGCGACCATCCGGCAGCCCCCCGGGTAGGGCCGGGGGCCAGCACCGCCCGTGGAGGGGGCTGACGACACCCCCGGCTAGAAGTGACTCAGGCCACGTGCCGGACTTGCCGGGTGAGCACTCGACGTGCTGTACCCTCGACGATCCACAAGTAGTCAAATTTGAGGAATACGGCATTTCTGTGCAGAGGATTTCCGCGGGACCCCCCTCCGAGATCTCCGAACTGACCCACTGTTGTGCCGTCTTCGTGCCCGGCGACCCGGCACGCACCGGCGGTGTCGCCTTCTGGCGGCCCGACGGCGAAGTTCCTCCTGCCGTCGAGGCGGGGTCCGTCGAAGACCTGGCCGTCGTCCTGCCCGGTGACGACGGTGTCGAGCTGGTGAGCGTGCCGGCCGTCCTGCTGCCGGTGCACGCCGCGCTGCCGGTGCTCACGCGCGCGCGTGCCTCAGAAGAGACACACCGGGCGCCCGCGTTCTGGAGTGCGGCTGCCGTGCTGGCCCTGCACCTCGCGGCACGCGGCCTGCTGCTCCCCGGCCTCTCCCCGCTCGACCACGACGCCTGGCGCACGGGTCCCTTGGGCGCGGCGGACATGGAGCGCGTCCGCCGGCTCGCCGCCGCGATGCCGCCCGAGGCGCACGCCGTGCCCTTGGACGGCACCGGTCCCCAGCGCCTGCCCGACCCGGAGCGGCTGCTGCGCGCCTTCCTGGACGCCGTCGCCGACACACTGCCCCGCTCCCCCGCGGCACCGCTGGTGACCGGCGGGCCCGCCTATGCGGCGCGGGAACCGCAGCACCTGCCGGAGCAGCGCGAGTGGGCCGCCGACGTCGCCGCGGGCCATGACTCGGGTGTGCGGCTCTCGCTGCGCATCGAGGTGCCCGGTCTGGCCGAGGCGCGGGACGACGCGGTGCTGCCGTTCCGGGCCGTGGTGCAGGTGCACAGCGTGAGTGATCCCACGCTCGTCGCGGACGCCGTCGAGGTGTGGACGGGCGCGGCGGGCGGAACGTTCGGCCCACGCGCGCGGATGGACGCCCTGCTCGCACTCCGCCGCGCGGCCCGAGCCTGGCAGCCGCTCGCGCCTCTGCTCTCGGCGTCCGTGCCGGATGCCGTCGAACTCGGCGACGAGGAGGTCACCGAACTGCTCGGAGAGGGCGCCCGCAGCCTCTTGAGCGCCGGCGTCGAGGTGCACTGGCCGAAGGAACTGACCCGCGAGCTCACCGCCCGCGCTGTGGTCGGTCCACCGGACGAGGCGACAGGTCCCGGCAAGGTCTCCGCGGACACACCGTCGTTCCTGTCCGCCGACGCGCTGCTCGCCTTCAACTGGCGGTTCGCGCTCGGTGACCAGCGGCTCACCCGCGAGGAACTGGACCGGCTCGCCGAGGCCGACCGCCCCGTCGTGCGACTGCGCGACCAGTGGGTCCTGGTCGACCCCGAGGAGGTGCGCCGCGCTCGTGCCCAGCAGGACCGCAAGGTGACACCCATCGACGCGCTGAGTGCCGCTCTGACGGGCTCCACGGAGGTCGACGGCCTCCGGGTGGACGTCCATCCCACGGGCTGGCTGGCGGCACTGCGGGAGCGTCTCGCGGACCCCGAGGCGCAGGAGCCGGTCGCACAGCCCGCCGCTCTCGCCGCCACGCTGCGGGACTATCAGCGGCGGGGCCTGAGCTGGCTGGCCCGGACGACCTCCCTGGGCCTGGGGTGCTGTCTGGCCGACGACATGGGACTCGGCAAGACCATCACCCTGATCGCGTTGCATCTGCACCGGCAGACCGACGCCGAGTCCGCCGGCCCCACGCTCGTGGTGTGCCCGACGTCCCTGATGGGCAACTGGCAGCGCGAGATCGAGAAGTTCGCGCCCGGCACCCCCGTGCGCCGCTTCCACGGATCGCGCCGCAGCCTGGACGATCTGGCCGACGGGGAGTTCGTCCTCACGACGTACGGCACGATGCGCCTGGACGCGCGCCGTCTGGGCGAGGTGCCGTGGGGCATGGTCGTGGCGGACGAGGCCCAGCATGTGAAGAATCCGTACTCCGCGACCGCCCGGGAGCTGCGCTCGATCGGCGCACGCGCGCGCGTGGCGCTCACCGGCACACCGGTGGAGAACAACCTGTCCGAGCTGTGGGCGATCCTCGACTGGACCACCCCGGGTCTGCTGGGCCGGCTCGGCACCTTCCGGGCGCGGTACGCACAGCCCGTCGAGGCCGGCCTGGACCCGGCTGCCGCCCAGCGGCTCGCCCGGCTCGTACGCCCCTTCCTGCTGCGCCGCCGCAAGTCGGATCCGGGGATCGCTCCGGAACTGCCGCCGAAGACCGAGACCGACCGGGCCGTGTCCCTGACCCTCGAACAGACGGGCCTGTACGAGGCGGTGGTGCGCGAGACTCTCGCGGAGATCTCCCGCGCCGACGACATGGCACGGCGCGGGCTGATCGTGAAGCTGCTGACGGGCCTCAAGCAGATCTGCAACCATCCGGCGCAGTACCTCAAGGAGGAGCGGCCGACGATCGCCGGGCGCTCCGGGAAGCTGGAGCTGCTGGACGAACTCCTCGACACCATCCTCTCCGAGGGGGCGAGCGTTCTCGTCTTCACGCAGTACGTGCAGATGGCCCGGCTCGTCGAGCGGCACCTGGCGGCCCGCGGTACGCCCACCCAGTTCCTGCACGGGGGCACGCCCGTCCACGAACGGGAGGCGATGGTGCAGCGCTTCCAGGACGGTGAAGTCCCTGTCTTCCTGCTGTCGTTGAAGGCAGCGGGCACGGGGCTGAACCTCACCCGGGCCGAGCATGTCGTGCACTACGACCGCTGGTGGAACCCGGCCGTCGAGGCGCAGGCCACCGACCGCGCGTACCGCATCGGCCAGACCCGGCCCGTGCAGGTGCACCGGCTGATCACGGAGGGGACCATCGAGGACCGCATCGCCGAGATGCTCAGCCGCAAGCAGGAGTTGGCGGACGCGGTGCTCGGCGCGGGCGAGGCGGCGCTCACGGAACTGACGGACGCGGAACTGGCCGATCTGGTCGAACTGCGAGGGGGCGCACGATGAACGAGTACGAGGGTGACCCGGAGCGCACGTTCGCCGCGCTGCCTCCCGCGCGCGGGACGGGTTTCGCGCAGACGTGGTGGGGCCGGGCCTGGCTGAAGGCCCTGGAGGACACGGCACTGGACTCCCAGCAGGTGAAGACGGGCCGCAGGCTCGCGCGTGCGGGAGCCGTCGGCGCGGTGTCGGTGCGTCCGGGACGCATCACCGCGGTCGTACAGGACCGCGACGGCACCGCCCGCCGGGCGGACGTGCTGCTGGCGGAGCTGACCGGCGAGCAGTGGGACCGCTTCCTCGACATGGCAGTCGAGCGGGCCGGGCACGTGGCGGCGCTGCTGGATCGCGACATGCCGCCGCACCTGGTCGAGGACGCGGCAGCGGCCGGCATCGAGCTGCTGCCCGGCGTGGGCGATCTGGAGCCGGAGTGCGACTGCGACGCCTGGGACCACTGCGGACACACCGCGGCCCTGTGCCACCAGGTGGCGCGATTGCTGGACCAGGACCCGTTCGTGCTGCTGCTGATGCGTGGACGGGCCGAACGCGCCCTGCTGGACGCTCTCCAGGAGCGCAGCGCCGCGCCGGCCGAGGAAATCGCCGAACCGGTGGGCGTGGATGCCGCGGAAGCGTACGCGGCCGGGGACGTCCTGCCGCCGCTGCCCGCTCTGCCCGAGTTCCCCGAGGAGGCCGGTCCGCCTCCGGCGCTGGACACCGAGGCCCCGCCGGCACCCGGCATCGAGCCGGCAGCCCTGGAGTTCCTGGCCGCCCGGACGGCTGTGGAGGCCCAACGCCTGCTCGCCGAGGCTCTTGGAGCCGGTCCGGAATCGCATGAGGGCGAGGCGGAGCTGACGGTGGCTCAGGATGCCGTGCGCCTGGCCGCAGGCAGCCCCGGGGAGGCCGTACTGGGCCGGCTCGCCGACGGATCCGGGCGCGGCAGGGAGCAGCTGGCCCTGGCCGTGCGTGCCTGGCGGCACGGAGGCGCGGCCGCGCTGTCGGTGTGCGAGGTGGAGTGGGCCGTAGAGGGCGAAACGCTCGCACGCGCGCGTGCCGCCATGGACTCCGCCTGGGAGGAGGACGAACGGCCGACGCTGCGGGCGACGGCGAACCGGTGGACCGTCGACGGCGCGAACAGCCAGGTGCGGCTGGGCCGGGACGGCCGTTGGTGGCCGTATCAGAAGGAGGGCGGCCGCTGGGTGCCCGCCGGTGGGGCTGCCCAGGATCCCGCGACCGCGCTGGCTTCGGCGGCGGCCGGCTCCGAGGAGGAGCGCTCCTGAAGGGGCCGCCTCCGGAGCAGGCCTCCTTGGGAGCGGTGCGCCGCGACGAAGGTCTTCGAAGGCTGCGGCGTGCGGCTTGTGGCGTGCGGCGTCGGTCCGACGAGTGGCCGACGTCGCGCGTTCACCTGGCGGTCGTACCGCGTTCCGCGCGAGGCCCAAATCTGGCCGCTGTCAGTGAACTTGCCCCTCAGGAGGCCTAATGTCCCCGCACGCCACCGGCCGGCGCCGAGTCCACCGTTCCGTCGCGGCGGGCGCACCCCTCGCCGTGCTGGCCGCTCTCGTGGTCGCCTCCCCGGCCGCCGGCGCCCCGGCCGGAGAGGCGCGGGTCGTGCGTACGGCGACGCTCGGCGACATCCCGCTGGGGGCGTTCAGCAACGCGTTGCTCCCCGGCACGGTGGGCGACGACCGGGGCGTGGACCTCGGCGGCATCGGCAGTGACATCTACCCGGCGGGCCGCCAGGGCGAGTTCTGGACGATCACCGACCGCGGACCCAACGGGCAGATCAAGGTGGACGGCGCGAAGCGCCGCACGTTCCCGGTGCCGGGCTTCGATCCCGCGATCGTGAAGATCAGGGTGTCCGGTGACTCCGTGAAGGTGCTGGACGCCATCCCGATCACCACCGCCTCCGGCAAGCCGGTCACGGGCCTGCCGAACCAGGAGGGGCGCGACGAGGCGCCGTACTCCTATGACGCGCGGACTGCGGTGTCGTACAACCCGAACGGCCTGGACACCGAGGGCATCGTGCGGGCCGCGGACGGGAGTTTCTGGCTCGTGGAAGAGTACGGACCGTCCCTCATCCACGTCTCCGCGCGCGGGAAAGTGCTTACGCGGTACGTGCCCGAGGGCCTGAATCTCACGGGGACGGACTACCCGGTGGTGGAGGCGCTGCCGTCCGTTCTGCTGCATCGCAAGATCAACCGCGGCTTCGAGGGGCTCGCCCAACTGCCCGGCGGTGACCTGGTACTGGCCGTCCAGAGCCCGCTGTCCCTGCCGGACACGGACTCCGGAGAGGCCTCCCGCACCACCCGCCTGCTGCGTTTCTCGCCGAAGAAGAAGGCGGTCACCGCCGAGTACGCGTACCGCTTCGACCCCGTCGACGTGGTGGATCCGAGCGAGGACGACACCTCCGAGCTCAAGATCTCCTCGGTGGTGGCCGTGGGCGGGAACCGACTGCTGGTCGAGGAGCGCACCGACAAGGCTGCGCGGCTCCAGCTCGTGCGCCTGGACCGCGACGCGAACATCCTGGGCGGCAGGTGGGACGACGGCACGACGTCTCCGTCGCTGGAGCAGCTCGACGACCCGGCGGCCTCCGGGGTACCGGTGCTCGCCAAGCGCCTGGTCGTCGACCTGGGCACGGTCGCCGGGGTGCCCGGGAAGATCGAGGGCGTCGCGCGCGTGGACCACGACACGCTCGCTGTCATCAACGACAACGACTTCGGGATGACGGACGGCGCGGGCGCGTTCGACACGCAGGGCCGGCTGGTCGACAGCGGGGTGGAGACGACGGTGACGTACGTACGGCTGCCTTACGGGATCTGACAGCGAATCCCAGGTTCGGCCGTGCGACGTCGGCCGGCTGCTACGGAAGGACGTCCCCGAGTGACGGGATCAGCGATTCGAGGTCGCTCGGGAACTCGCTCGGCAGCTCGGTGGGGAACTGCGACGGCAACTCGGTGGGCAGGGTGCTGGGGAGCTCGGTCGGGATGCTGAAGGACGGCGAGGGAGAGCGGCTCGTGCTCGCGCTGCTCTCGGCGGGCGGCTTCTCGTCGGGCGAGTCGTCGTTTCCCGACGCCATGAGGACGACCACTGCGACGGCCACGGCCGCCAGCACGAGCACGGCCAGCAGGACGAACAGCGGGTTCCGGCGCTTTCCGGGTCCACCGGGTGGTCCGCCCGGTTCGTCGGTCGGGTTCATCGGCTGAGTCGACGAGTAGCCACCGTGTGACGCGTCGCCGTACGGCGACGAACCGCCGTACGAGGTCGGTGCACTGTGGGTCGGTCCGTTGTGGCCGAAGCCTTCGGGTGGCGGTCCGAAACCGTCGCCCGGAGGCGGCGTGTCACCCGGTGGCCCGGGCGGCTGAGGCGGTACGGGCGGCATGGCCATACCGTCCAGAGTCGCCTCGAAGCGGGCAAGGCGCGAGCCCCGCGCGGAGGTTGATACGGCCTCATGCCTTGGATCGCATGATTCCGGAACATTCCGCGCGAGGTCGCTCAAGAGCCGACGTCCCTCGAGAACCGAAGCCACCTCAAGAAAACTGACGGCACGCGCGCGTGCGTTCAGCCACGCGCGCCCAGCAGGTGATCCATCGCCAGCTGGTCGAGCCGCTCGAAGGCCATCCCGCGCGCGGCGGCCGACTCCACGTCGAAGTCCTCGAAGGCGCCACGGTCGGCAAGGAGGGCCTTCAGGCCGTCGGCCGCGGTGGGCAGGGCCAGCTCGTCCAGACGCGAGGCGCGCAGAGCCTCCTGGACCTCCGGGTCGCCGCGGAAGGCGGCCGCCCGCTCCTTGAGGATGAGGTAGTTGCGCATGCAGCCCGCGGCCGACGCCCACACGCCGTCGAGGTCCTCGGTCCGCGGCGGCTTGAAGTCGAAGTGCAGAGGGCCGTCGTAACCGGCGCTCTCCAGGAGGTCGACCAGCCAGAACGCGGCGCGCAGGTCGCCGCCGCCGAAGCGCAGGTCCTGGTCGTACTTGATGCCGGACTGGCCGTTGAGGTCGATGTGGAAGAGCTTGCCCGCCCACAGGGCCTGCGCGATGCCGTGCGGGAAGTTCAGGCCGGCCATCTGCTCGTGGCCCACCTCGGGGTTCACGCCGTACAGCTCGGGACGCTCCAGGCGCTCGATGAACGCCAGCGCGTGGCCGACCGTGGGCAGCAGGATGTCGCCGCGCGGCTCGTTCGGCTTGGGCTCGATGGCGAAGCGCAGGTCGTAGCCCTGCTCGGTCACGTACTCGCCGAGGAGGTCGAAGCCCTCCTTCATGCGGTCGAGAGCGACGCGTACGTCCTTGGCGGCGCCGGACTCGGCACCCTCGCGTCCGCCCCAGGCGACATAGGTCTTGGCGCCCAGCTCGGCCGCCAGGTCGATGTTCCTGATCGTCTTGCGCAGGGCGTAGCGGCGCACGTCGCGGTCGTTCGCGGTGAACGCGCCGTCCTTGAAGACGGGGTGCGTGAAGAGGTTGGTGGTGGCCATCGGCACCTTCATGCCGGTCGCGTCGAGGGCCTCCCGGAAGCGCTTGATGTGCGCCTCTCGCTCGGTGTCCGAGGACCCGAAGGGGATCAGGTCGTCGTCGTGGAAGGTCACGCCGTGGGCGCCGAGCTCGGCCAGGCGCTGCACCGTCTCGACCGGGTCGAGGGCACGCCGCGTGGCGTCGCCGAACGGGTCCCTTCCCTGCCAGCCGACGGTCCACAGGCCGAAGGTGAACCTGTCCTCGGGGGTGGGCTGGTAGTTCATGCCGCGGCTCCTTGCGTGCTGAGACTATTTCGTCATGGCCGTTTACAAATTAGTATGCGAACGCATCTCTGGGAAGACAGACCCCGCAGAGCCGCGGAAAAACTTAGGGAGATCCCGATGTCAGCAGCCGAGGGTCCGCTCGTCGTCGGCGTGGACACGTCCACGCAGTCCACGAAGGCACTGGTCGTCGACGCGGCGACCGGGCAGGTCGTCGCGAGTGGCCAGGCCCCGCACACCGTGACCGCCGGGGCCGGCCGCGAGAGCGACCCGCGTCAGTGGTGGGACGCCCTGTGCGAGGCCCTGCGCCAGTGCGGGGACGCGGCGCGCGAGGCGGCCGCGGTGTCCATCGGAGGACAGCAGCACGGGCTCGTCACGCTGGACGCGCGGGGCGAGCCGGTACGCCCGGCCCTGCTGTGGAACGACGTGCGCTCGGCGCCGCAGGCCCGGCGGCTGACCGAGGAGCTGGGAGGCGCGAAGTTCTGGGCCGAACGCACCGGCTCCGTGCTCGCCGCCTCCTTCACGGTCACGAAGTGGGCCTGGCTGGCCGAACACGAGCCGGAGGCGGTCCGGGCGACCAAGGCCGTGCGCCTCCCCCACGACTACCTCACCGAACGCCTCACGGGGCAGGGCACGACCGACCGCGGCGACGCGTCCGGGACCGGCTGGTGGGCCTCGGGGACGGAGTCGTACGACCCGGAGATCCTCGCCCATGTGGGGCTCGACCCCGCCCTGCTGCCGCGGGTGGTCCGGCCGGGCGAGGTGGCCGGCACCGTGCGCGACGGCCACGACCTGCCGTTCTCCAAGGGCACCCTGGTCGCCCCCGGCACCGGCGACAACGCCGCCGCCGCGCTCGGCCTGGGCCTGCGTCCCGGTTCGCCGGTGATGAGCCTCGGCACCTCGGGCACGGTCTACGCCGTGTCCAAGCGCCGCCCCGCGGACCCCACCGGCACCGTGGCGGGCTTCGCCGACGCCCACGGCGACTGGCTGCCCCTCGCCTGCACGCTGAACTGCACCCTCGCGGTCGACCGGGTCGCGACCCTGCTGGGCCTCGACCGCGAGGCGGTGGAGCCCACCGCCGACGTCACGCTGCTCCCCTACCTGGACGGCGAGCGCACCCCGAACCTGCCGAACGCCTCGGGAATCCTGCACGGGCTGCGCCACGACACGACCGGCGGCCAGCTCCTGCAGGCCGCGTACGACGGTGCCGTGCACGCGTTGCTCGGCGCACTCGACCTGGTCCTCGACGAGGACGCGGACCGCTCGACCCCGCTCCTGCTGATCGGCGGCGGGGCCCGGGGCACGGCCTGGCAGGAGACCGTACGACGGCTCTCGGGGCGCCCCGTCCAGGTGCCCGAGGCAAAGGAGCTGGTCGCGCTCGGCGCCGCGGCTCAGGCCGCCGGCCTGCTGACCGGCGAGGACCCGGCCGCGGTCGCCCGGCGCTGGAACACGGCCGCCGGTCCCGTGCTCGACGCCGTGGAGCGGGACGAGGCGACGCTGGCCAGGATCACCGGGGTACTCTCCGACGCGGCGCCGCTGCTGGAGCGGGGGACGGGAGACCACTGACGGCGCCCCCGGCGTGCCCCCTCGACCGCCCGACCGACGGGTGACCGTCGACCGACACCGACGAAGGACGGACGGAGGCATGACCGCACCGCTGCACGAGGCCCACCCGGCCGGACCCGGCCGTACGCTGCCCGACACCCAGCAGGGCATGCGCCGCCGCAATCTGGCCCGCGTGATGCACACCGTCAGCGCCGAGGGGCCGCTGTCCCGTGCCGCCGTCGCCTCGCGCATCGGTCTGACCCGTGCCGCGGTGTCGACCCTCGTCGACGAGCTCATACGTTCGGGACTGCTGGAGGAGCTGGGCCCCGAGCGGCCCGGCAGGGTGGGCCGGCCGGGGTCGGCGCTCGCCGTCAGCGGGCACGGCCCCGCCGGGATCGGCGCCGAGATCGGCGTCGACCACCTCGCGGTCTGCGCGGTCGACCTGCGCGGAGCAGTGCGGTCCAGGGCCGTGCGGTACGGCGCGAACCGCGGCCGTGCCGCCGGACCGGTGATCGAGGAGCTTGTCGGGCTGGTGCGTCGGGTGGTCGGCGAGGCGGAGAGCGAGGGCCTGTGGCCCGCCGGGCTCGCGGTGGCCGTGCCCGGGCTGGTGGCGCGCGACGCCCGTACCGTCGTACGCGCCCCGAATCTCGACTGGAACGACACGGACCTCGGCGCTCTGCTGCCGTCCGACTTCCCGCTGGCCGTGGGCAACGAGGCCAACTTCGGCGCGCTGGCCGAGCTGTGGCTCGGCGAGGGCACGCCGCGCGACTTCCTGCATGTGTCGGCGGAGATCGGCATCGGCGCGGCGGTCGTGGTGGACGGACGCCTGCTGCACGGAACACGCGGGTTCGCGGGCGAGCTCGGGCACGTGCCGGTCCGGCCGGACGGGCCGGCCTGTGCGTGCGGCGGGCGCGGGTGTCTGGAGCAGTACGCCGGCGAGGAGGCGGTGCTGCGGGCGGCGGGTCTGGAGCTGGGCGAGGACCGCGTCGGGCTGCTCGCCGGGCGCGCCGCGGACGGCGACGAGGACGTGCGGCGGGCACTGCGTGACGCGGGAGAGGCGCTCGGCATAGCGCTGACCGGGGCGGTCAACCTGCTCGATCCGCAGGGTGTCGTGCTGGGCGGTGCGCTGGCCGGGCTCGCCCCGTGGCTGCTGCCGTCCCTGCGGGAGGAGCTGGCCCGGCGCACGGCGGGACCGGCATGCCCGGTGTCCGTGTCACGGCTGGGATCCGAGGGGCCGTTGCTGGGGGCCGCCCATTCGGTGATCCGGGCCGTCCTCGACGACCCGGCAGCCGTGGCCGAACGGGCCTGATTCCGGTTCGACTTCACTCGCAGGGGTGAGCGAGTTTTCCACAGTCGCGCCGTCGTCCACCGAAGCGCACTGTGTCCTGCTGACCAACAGGCAAGGGCCGTACCGTGATTCACGCGAGGCGCAGCCGTAGTGTCGTGGCGACGGCGGGCGTCCACCGGCCGTCCGAAGAACGGAGCACCGCAGCGATGAACGACCCCAGGATCCTGACCGTGCGCCCCGAACCGGGCGAGTACGCCTGGACGTTCGGCGGGGCGCCGCCCGTGGCGCGTATCGCGCCCGGCACAGTTCTCGACCTGTACACGGAGGACTGCTTCGCCGGCCGGGTGCGGTCCGAGAAGGACCTGGTGTCCGAGGTGTGCGAGTTCCCCTTCCTCAATCCCCAGACGGGTCCCTTCTACGTGGAGGGCGCCGAACCGGGCGACACGGTCGCCGTGCACTTCGTGTCGATCGAACCGGCGCGGGACTGGGCCGCGTCGACCACGGTCCCCCTCTTCGGCGCGCTCACCTCGACGCACACCACCGCCACGCTGCAGCCCCCTCTTCCGGAGACCGTCTGGATCTGGCAGCTCGACCGCACCCGGCGCACGGCGTTGTTCCGCGCCCACGACAGCGACATCGAGCTCGAGCTTCCCCTCGACCCGATGCACGGCACGGTGGGCGTGGCTCCCGCCAACCTCGAGGTGCGCTCGGCGCTGGTGCCGGACGCACACGGCGGGAACATGGACACGCCCGAGATGCGAGCGGGCGTCACCTGCTACCTCGGGGTGAATGTCGAAGGCGCCCTGCTCAGCCTCGGCGACGGGCACGCCCGCCAGGGCGAGGGGGAAACCTGCGGAGTCGCCGTCGAGTGCGCCATGAACACCGTGGTGGTCGTCGAGTTGCTCAAGGGGCTGGCCACGCCCTGGCCGCGGATCGAGTCGGACACCCACATCATCTCGACGGGCTCGGCACGCCCGCTGGAGGACGCGTTCCGGATATCGCAACTCGACCTGGTGCACTGGATGGTGCGCGACTACGGGTTCAGCGAGGTGGACGCGTACCAGTTCGCGACCCAGGCCGTGGAGTCGCCGTTGGCCAACGTCTGCGACACCAACTACACCTGCGTGGCCAAGCTCCGCAAGCAGTGGCTGCCGCCCCGCGAGACACACCGGGGAGTGCATGCGCGGCTGCGAGAGACGGCGGCGACTCTCCGAGGCTGAGCACCTCCATCAGGCGTCGGGCGCCGGTCTTCCCACCGAGGCACGCCTCACCAACCCCCGTCCTCGAAAGGCGATTCGTTCATGGAACGCGCAAGACCGCTCGTCGACAGGCGTCGCCTGCTGAAGGGCGCCGCTCTCGCCGCCGTCCCCTACGCGCTGCTCCCCGACGCACGCGCCGGAGCCGAGCCCCAGGCCGTCGACTTCCCCGCCGCCGAGTGGCAGCCGGCGACCACGTACAACTACACGGTGGCCGACCGCCCCACCGCCCACCCCGTCGACCACGTGATCATCCACGTCACACAGGAGACGTACGCGCAGACGCTGGCCATCTTCCAGAACCCGCAGAAGAAGGTGTCGGCGCACTACCTCGTCCGGTCGGCCGACGGCCATGTCGCGCAGTGTGTCCGCGAGGCCGACATCGCCTGGCACGCGGGGAACTGGGACAACAACACGCGCAGCATCGGCATCGAGCACGAGGGCTGGGTGGACCGGCCCGCCTACTTCACCGACGCCCTGTACGAGCGGTCGGCGCGGCTGACGGCGGCGATCTGCGCGACATACGGCATCCCGAAGGACCGCGCGCACATCATCGGGCACTACGAGGTGCCGGGCACCGACCACACCGATCCCGGGCCGAACTGGGACTGGGCGCGCTACATAAGGCTGGTCAACTTCGCCTGACCGGAGCGGTGAGGGCCTCACCGTTCGGGTGAGCGCGGTCGAAACGGTTGTCCGGGCGGGCACCCGGCGTGACCATGTCCCCAAGCGCATCGCTTTTCGGGGAGGCCGAGTTGTCCGATCCGTGGGTGGCCCTCGAGCCGGGGGCCGACCCTGCCGAGCACCTGCGAATGCTGCGTCGCGCGCACGAGACGTTCACCGAGGTGGGCATGGTGCCGCGGCCGGTGCGATCGGTGGTGGCCGATTCGTGGCGGCGTTCCGCACGGGCGGGTGTCGGGCCCGACGGCACCGCGAGCGTGGAGCTCATGGGCGGTGACCTCGGTGCCTATCGGGCCGAGCATCCGCTGGCGCGGGTGATGCCGCTGTTCCGTGAATTGCTGGGCACGTTCGCCTCCGACGGCGAGCACCTGCTCGCGGTGTGCGACGCGCACGGCAGGCTGCTGTGGGTCGAGGGCCATCCGGCCACTCGCGCACAGGCGGGGCTGATGAACTTCGTGCCGGGTGCGCGCTGGGCGGAGACGGCGGTCGGGACGAACGCGCCGGGTACGGCGGTCGCCCTGGACCGGCCGGTGCAGGTGTTCGCGGCCGAGCACTTCATCCGGCGGGTACAGCCCTGGACCTGTGCGGCGGCGCCGGTCCACGATCCGCGCTCCGGGCGGGTGCTCGGTGCCGTGGACATCACCGGTGGGGACGGGCTCGCGCATCCGCACAGCCTGGGGTTCGTGCAGGCTGTGGCGCGGGCCGCCGAGTCCCACCTGGCGCTGCTCACACCCGAGCAGCCCGCCACCGACACTGCCGAGCTGACCGCGCTGGGTCGCGACGAGGCCCAGTTCGTCACCGGTGGTCGCAAGATCAGGCTCAGCCGTCGGCACAGCGAGATCATGGTGCTGCTGGCCCGCCATCCGGAGGGGCTGACCGGCGACGAGCTGCTGTGCACGCTGTACGAGGACGAGTCGGTGACGCCGGTGACACTGCGCGCCGAGTTGGCCCGGCTGCGCCGGGTGCTCGGACCGGGCCTGCTCGCGTCTCGGCCGTACCGGCTCACCGTCCCGGTCGAGTCCGATGTCGGGGTGGTGGAGCGGCGGCTCGAGACCGGCGCGATCATGGCGGCCGCGACCGCGTACGCGGGACCGCTGCTGCCCGGCTCCCAGGCCCCGGCGGTGCGCAGGCTCAGGCGCCGTCTCGCCGACGGACTGCGTACGGCGTTGATCGCCCGCCGCGATCCCGACCTGCTGGCGGACTGGGCGCACGCGCCCTGGGGCGAGGACGACCTTGACGTATGGCGGGCACTCGCGGCGGTACGGCCGACGCCGGCGATCCGGGCCCGCCTCGCCGCGCTGGAGTCGGAGCTGGCGGCACCGCCGGCGTGGGCCCGTTCGCCGGGACACTGACCCAGAGGCCGAAGGACCCGAGGGCCCGAGGACCCGCCTTGCGCCGGTTCACGCAACGTACCTGCAACCTCCCGCTGCCTAGCCTCGCGCCGAGAGCTGCCCAACGGCGGGCAGCGCTTCTGAAGGAGGCCGACCGGCATGACTCGTTACGCGGCGCCCGGAACCGAGGGCGCGATCGTCTCCTACCAGACGCGCTACGACCACTTCATCGGCGGCGAGTACGTGCCGCCGGCCCGCGGACAGTACTTCGAGAACCCGTCGCCGGTGAACGGGCAGCCGTTCACGGAGATCGCGCGCGGCACGGCCGAGGACGTGGAGCGGGCTCTGGACGCGGCGCACGCGGCGGCGCCCGGCTGGGGTCGCACGTCGGTGACCGGGCGTTCCGACATCCTCTTGAAGATCGCCGACCGTATGGAAGCGCATCTCGAACCCCTGGCCGTCGCCGAGACCTGGGAGAACGGCAAGCCCGTGCGGGAGACGCTGGCGGCCGACATCCCGCTCGCCATCGACCACTTCCGCTACTTCGCGGGCGCGATCCGCGCGCAGGAAGGCTCGCTCGGCGAGCTCGACGACGACACGGTGGCGTACCACTTCCACGAGCCGCTCGGCGTCGTCGCCCAGATCATCCCGTGGAACTTCCCCATTCTCATGGCGACCTGGAAACTCGCCCCCGCCCTCGCGGCGGGCAACACGGTCGTCATCAAGCCCGCCGAGCAGACCCCGGCGTCCCTCCACTACTGGATGAGCCTGATCGCCGACCTGCTGCCGCCGGGCGTGGTGAACATCGTCAACGGCTTCGGCGCGGAGGCGGGCAAGCCGCTCGCGTCCAGTCCGCGGGTGGCGAAGGTGGCGTTCACCGGCGAGACCACGACGGGGCGCCTGATCATGCAGTACGCCTCGGAGAACATCAAGCCGGTCACCCTGGAGCTCGGCGGCAAGTCACCCAACCTCTTCTTCGACGACGTGTGGGCGAAGAACGACGACTTCCGCGACAAGGCTCTCGAGGGCTTCACGATGTTCGCCCTCAACCAGGGCGAGGTGTGCACCTGCCCGTCGCGCGCCCTCATCCAGCGCGGCCACTACGCCGAGTTCCTCGAGGCGGCCGTGACCCGCACCGAGCTGATCCGGCCCGGCCATCCCCTCGACACGGACACGATGATCGGCGCCCAGGCGTCCAACGACCAGCTGGAGAAGATCCTGTCCTACCTGGACATCGGCCGGCAGGAGGGCGCGAGGATCCTCACCGGCGGCGAACGCGTCGAGTACGACGGCGAGTTGAAGGGCGGCTACTACGTCCAGCCGACCATCTTCGAGGGCGACAACCGTATGCGGATCTTCCAGGAGGAGATCTTCGGACCGGTGGTCTCGGTGACGTCCTTCGACGACTTCGACGACGCGATGAAGATCGCCAACGACACGCTGTACGGCCTCGGCGCGGGCGTATGGACACGGGACATGAACACCGCGTACCGCGCCGGCCGCGCGATCCAGGCGGGCCGCGTCTGGACGAACTGCTACCACGCCTACCCCGCGCACGCGGCGTTCGGCGGCTACAAGCAGTCCGGGATCGGCCGCGAGACGCACAAGATGATGCTGGAGCACTACCAGCAGACGAAGAACGTTCTTGTTTCATACAGTCCGAAGAGACTTGGGTTCTTTTAGAGTCTAAAGTCGGTTGCCTGGAGGCTTCGTTGGACTCCAGGCAACCCACCACGAATGTCACTCTCCGTCATTGGCTTGACACCTGCGCTGCTGTCCAAGCTCCAAAGGATCCGTCCGCCCAGCGGTGACCCTCCGTTGCTTCGGCACTGAAAGTGATCCAGAACCACGATTCGCGCGTCGCCGACAGTGGCCGACGCACGACCCACCGCAAAGTTCCGTCGGTGACGAGATACATGAGATTGGAACGTCCAACCGAACCAGCGGCTCAGGGCGTCCAGTTCGAGACCCGGCAGGTCGCTGGTGTCGGCGAGAGAGGCCGAGTGCGTCATGGCGTGACCTCCGCGGCGTCGATCAGTCAGCTGTATGGCGCTTCGCGGTCACGTTCCCTCGTCCGGTCTCCCTGCCGGCCGCGAGGTCCCGGCCGATGATCTCCTTCATGATCTCGGTGGTCCCGCCGTAGACGGTCTGGATGCGGGAGTCGA
The DNA here is from genome assembly GCF_036237295.1 of Streptomyces sp. NBC_01352. Taxonomy (NCBI): domain Bacteria; kingdom Bacillati; phylum Actinomycetota; class Actinomycetes; order Kitasatosporales; family Streptomycetaceae; genus Streptomyces; species Streptomyces sp. NBC_01352. Next base: position 9,353,266 of record NZ_CP108354.1, on the reverse strand, counting down.
GGAAGGCTCGCGCGACGGGGTACTCCTTCATGTAGCCGTAGCCTCCATGGAGTTGGAGACAGCGGTCCACGGTTTTCGTCTGGAGCTCGGTGGCCCACCACTTCGCCTTGGCCGCGTCGACGGCGGTGAGGGTGCCCTCGTTCAACGCCTCGATGGCACGGTCCAGGTAGACGCGGGTGATGTCGGCCTGGGTCGTCAGCTCAGCCAGCAGGAAGCGGCTGTGCTGGAAGTCCGCGACCGGGCGGCCGAAGGCGGTGCGCTCGGTGCAGTAGTCCAGCGTCTGCTCCAGCACGGTCTCGGTGACGCACTGGGCCGAAACCGCGATGGCCATCCGTTCGCGCGGCAGCCGCTCCATCAGGTGCACGAAGCCGCGGCCCTCCGTGCCCAGGAGGTTGGCCGCCGGTACGCGGACGGAGTCGAAGAACAGTTCGGCGGTGTCCTGCGCGTGCAGACCGATCTTGTCCAGCTTGCGGCCCCGGGTGAAGCCCGGCATGCCGCGTTCTACGACGAACAGGCTCATGCCGCGCGCTCCGGCGGCGGGATCGGTGCGCGCCAGCACGATGACCAGATCGGACAGGATGCCGCTGGTGATGAAGGTCTTGGTGCCGTCGAGCACCCACTCGTCGCCGTCACGGACGGCGGAAGTCCGGATGCCCTGGAGGTCGCTGCCCGCGCCGGGCTCGGTCATGGCGATGGCCGTGATCGTCTCGCCGGCACAGATGCCGGGAAGCCAGCGCCGTTTCTGTTCCTCGGTGCCGAGATCCAGGAGGTACGGCAGCACGATGTCGTCCTGGACACTGAACCCCGAGCCCAGGGACGCCGCACCCACCTCGGCGAACTCCTCCATCATCACGGTGCGGTAGCGGAAGTCGTCCTGTCCCCCGCCGCCGTACTCCTCGGGCACGGCGAGCCCCAGCAGCCCCTGCTTTCCCGCGGCCGTCCACACCGCCCGGTCGATGAGGTGATCGGCGTCCCAGCGCTCCTGATGCGGGACGACCTCTCGTACGACGAACTCCCGCACGACGTCGCGGAAGTCCTCGTGGTCCTGGTCGTAAAGAGTGCGCTCCACTGTCCTTCTCTCCTCAGATGTTCGCTCGGTTCAGGGCCTCGGCGACGGTGGCCAGACAGGCCGCCTTCTCCTCATAGGTGACGCCGTGGGGGATGACGGACAAGGTGGTGACACCGCTTGCGGCGAAGGCGGCGAGCCGGTCGGCGATCCGGTCCACCGGACCGAGCAGGCTGGTCTCGTCGATCAGCCCGAACGGCACCTCGACGGACGCGGCTTCGGTCTCGCCCGAGAGATAGAGGTCCTGCACGGTCCGCGCCTCCTTCTCGTAACCGAGCGCACGGGCCTGGGCGTTGTAGAAGTTCTTCTCCCGGCTGCCCATACCGCCGACGTAGAGCGCCGTGTAGGCGCGGATCCGGTCGGCGCAGGCGTCGAGGTCGTCCCCGACCGACACCGGCACGCTCGCCACGACGTCGAAGCCGGCCAGCCCCCGCTCACCGCGTCCTTCGCGGAGCTGGGCGAGGTTCTCGTCCGCGTGGGACGGTGCATGGAAGAGGGCGAGCCAGCCGTCCGCGATCTCGCCGGCCAGGCGGATGTTGCGCGGTCCGACGGCCGCCAGGTAGACGGGGATCTCCTCCCGCAGGGGATGGATGATCAGGCGCAGCGGTTTGCCGGGGCTGCCGCCCGGGCCCGGCAGGGGCAGCGGATAGTGCTCGCCCTCGTGACGGACGAGTTCGCGTCGTACGACGGCCCGTACGACGTCGATGTACTCGCGGGTGCGGGCCAGCGGCTTGCCGAATTCGACGCCGTGCCAGCCCGCCGACACCTGCGGACCGGAGACTCCCAGACCCAGATGAAAGCGGCCGTCCGACAGGGCGTCCAGGGTCGCGGCCGTCATGCCGGTCATCGCCGGGGTGCGTGCCGGGATCTGCATCACCGCCGAACCGAGTCCGATCCGCGTGGTCCGGCCGGCGAGCCAGGACAACACGGTTACGGCATCGGAGCCGTAGGCCTCGGCGGCCCAGACGACGTCATAGCCGAGGCGCTCGGCCTCCAGGGCGAGTGCCAGTGGTTCGGCGCCTCCGTCTCGGCCCCAGTGGCCCATGCTCAGGCCCAGTCTCATCGGTTCTCTCCTGTGTGAGGGTGCTGGACGACGACCGACGCGGCGAGCAGCCGGTCGGTCTCCGGACCGTCGACCCCCCAGTGGGCGAGGGCGGTCCGGGTGTCCCGACCCACCACCGGCGGGGGTCCCTGGACTGCGCCCGGGGTGCGGTCGAAGCGGGGCGCGGGCGCGGGCTGTCGTACGCCGGCCGTCTCGGTGAAGACCGAGCGTGCCGCGTTGTGCGGGTGGAGGTGCGCTTCCCAAGGGCTGAGCACGGGGGCCACACAGGCATCGGTCGGTTCGAACAGGGCGGTCCACTCGTCGCGGGTGCGCTCCTTGAACACGGCGGCCAGGCGCTGGCGCAGCTCGGGCCAGCGTTCGCGGTCGTACTGTGCGGGCAGGTCCGGATCGTCCGACAGACCGAGGCCGGTGAGGAGTTGGGCGTAGAACCGCTCCTCGATCGGTCCGACGGCCATGTGTCCGCCGTCGGCGGTCTCGTACGTCGTGTAGAACGGTGCTCCCCCGTCGAGCAGGTTCTCTCCCCGGCCCCCCTGCCAGTCGCCCGTCGCCCGCAGGCCGTGGAGGGCGGTGGTCAGCAGGGCGGCGCCGTCGACCATGGCCGCGTCGACGACCTGTCCCAGGCCTGAGCGCTCCCGTTCGTACAGTGCGGCCAGGATCCCGAGCGCCAGCAGCATGCCGCCGCCGCCGAAGTCCCCGACCAGGTTGACAGGCGGCACCGGGGGCCGATCGGGCGGACCGATCAGGCCGAGGGCGCCGGAGACAGCGAGGTAGGTGATGTCGTGCCCGGCGCGCGGCGCGAGCGGACCGCTCTGCCCCCAGCCGGTCATCCGCCCGTACACCAGAGCAGGGTTGACGGCCCGGCAGTCCTCGGGACCGATGCCCAGACGTTCGGCGACCCCGGGCCGGAAGCCTTCCACCAGGACGTCGGCCCGGGCGGCGAGGTGCCTGACGAGCGCGGCGCCGTCGGGGTGCTTCAGGTCGACGGCGAGGGAGCGGCGCCCCCGGGCGAGCGGGTCCGTGGAGCCGCGCGTGTCCGGGTCGACGTCCGAGGCGCGGTCGACGCGGAGCACCTCCGCGCCGAGGTCGGCCAGGACGGTGCAGGCGAAGGGACCCGGGGCCATGCTGGCGATTTCCAGCACGCGCAGGCCTGCCAGCGGGCCACGTCCGACGGCGTTCGAGGCTGTGGTTCCTTCGCGGTTCACGTGTACGTGCCGCCGATCTCGATGGTCATCTCGCCGTCCCGGTACAGCCGACGGACGGCACGCTTGTCGTACTTGCCGACGCTGGTCTTCGGGATGACGTCGAGGAACGTCCAGCGCTCGGGGATCCACCAGTGCGCGACCCGTCCTTCGAGGAAGTCCCGCAGCTCGGCCGGCGACACGGCGGCACCCTCGGCCAGCGAGACGCAGGCCAGAGGCCGCTCGTCCCACTGGGGATCGGGTACGCCGACCACCGTGGCCTCCACGACGGCAGGGTGTTCGGCGATGGCGTTCTCCAGCTCGACGGTGGAGATCCACTCACCGCCGCTCTTGATGCCGTCCTTGAGACGGTCGCGTACGACGATCCAGCCGCCGGGCCCGACGGTGCCCAGGTCGCCGGTACGCAGCCAGCCGTCGTCGAACTTCTCCGCTGTGTTCTCGGCGTGCAGGTAGGATCCGGTCACCCAGGGCCCGCGCAGCTGGAGTTCGCCGACCGACTCTCCGTCCCAGGGCTGCTCGTTGCCGTCCATGCCCATGACGCGGACTTCGACCAACGGCATCACCCGGCCGCTCTTGACCAGCCAGTCGACGTCCTCCTCCGGCGCCGTGCCGCGCGGCGGCGCCGACCAGCTGGCCAGCGGGCTGGTCTCGGTCATGCCCCAGCCCTGGGCGAGCTGGATGCCGTAGCGCTCCTTGAACTCGGCGACGAGGGCCCGCGAGGGGCTGGAGCCGCCGCAGCCGGCGAGCCGGACGCAGGAGAGGTTCAGCGGGTGCTGTCGGCCGTGGTGCAGCAGACCGTTCCAGAGGACGGGGACGGCGGCGACTGCGGTGGGCCGCTCCTCGTCGATGATGCGGGCGAGGTCGGGGACGGTGAGATGCCGTCCGTTCATGATGATGTCGGCGCCGGCCAGCCAGCCGGCGTAGGGCCAGCCCCAGGCGTTGGCGTGGAACATCGGCACGATCGGCAGGATCCGGTCGCGGTCGGACATGGCCGCGGCGTTACCGCTGGAGATGCCCAGGGTGTGGAGCAGGATCGAGCGGTGGCTGTACGCCACGCCCTTCGGGTCGCCGGTGGTGCCGGTGGTGTAGCACAGGGCGGCGGCGGAGCGTTCGTCGACATCGGGCCAGGCGAAGCCGGGCTCCTCGGCGTCGAGCAGCGCGTCCCAGGCGTGGACCTGGATGTGGTCGGGCAGGTCGGGCGTCGCGCCCTCGCCGACCACGACGACGTGGCGCACGGTGGGGAGATGGTCGCACACCTGGCCGAGCAGGCCCAGCAGCGTCGAGTCGACGACGATGACCCGGTCCTCGGCGTGCTCGATGATGTAGCCGAGCTGGTTGGGGTGGAGGCGCAGGTTCAGGGTGTGCAGGACGGCGCCCATGGACGGCACCGCGAGGTAGGCGGCCATGTGCTCCAGCGTGTTCCAGCACAGGGTCGCGACCCGGTCGCCGCGCTCGACACCCAGCCGGGTCAGGGCCGCGGCCAGCCGCTCCGCCCGCTCGGCGGTCTCGGCGAAGGTCCAGGACCCGCCGCCGTCCTGGGTACAGCGCACCACACGGCTGTGTGCGTGCACTCGCTGTCCGTGCCGTAGCAGGTCCCCGAGCTGGAGGTCCCGGTCCATCATGGTGCTCTTCATCGGTTCGACTCCTTTGTCGCGACGGCTCTGAGTGCTCGGCGGGCGATCGACCAACGGTGGGTCTCGGACGGGCCGTCGTAGATGCGGAAGGGCCGTACCTCGCGCAGATATGCGGACAGGGGCAGGTCTGCGGAGATACCGAGAGCGCCGCACACCTGTACGGCGCGGTCGACGATCCGGCCGACGGCCTCGGCGGTGAAGGTCTTGGCGACGGAGGACTCGTGCTTCCCGGAGCGGCCCTGATCGAGGACCCAGGCGGCCTCGCGGACGAGGGCCCGTGAGGCTGCGAGATCGATCTCGTTGTCCGCCAGCTGCTGCTGCACCATGCCGAGTTCACCGAGCCGACTGCCGAACGCGGTGCGCTCGGCCGCGTAGCCGAGGGCCAGGTCATGGGCCCGGTGGGCCAGGCCCAGCCAGCGCATGCAGTGGGTGAGCCGGGCCGGGGCCAGACGCACTTGGGCGTAGGCGAAGCCCTTGCCGACTTCGCCGAGGACGGCGTCGTCCCCGACTTCGCAGCCGTCCAGTTCGATCTCGCAGTGCCCGCCGGTGAAGCCCTGGTCGAGGCTCGGTATGTGCCGGACGAGGCGGAAACCAGGGGTGTCGGTGGGTACGAGGAACATGGTCGCCGCCGGATCGGAGTCCGTGCCGGTGCGCGCCATGACGCTGGCGAAGGCGGCTCCGTCGGCGCCGGTGATGAACCACTTGCGGCCGTCCAGCACCCAACCCCGGTCCGTCCGACGAGCGGCTGTGGCCAGCTGGGAGGGATCCGATCCCGCGCCGGGCGCGGGTTCGGTCATCGCGAAGCAGGACCGCACGTCCCCGGCGGCCAGCGGCTTCAGGAAGCGGTCGCGCTGTACGGCGTCGGCGATCTTCTCCAGCAGCAGCATGTTGCCCTCGTCGGGCGCCGCGCAGTGCAGGGCCAGCGGGCCCAGAAGGCTGCGGCCGGCCTCCTCCAGGACCACGGACTGTCCGCGCAGGTCGAGGCCGAGGCCGCCGAGATCCTCCGGGACGGTCGGGGCGAAGATCCCCGCCTCGCGGGCGGCCCGCTGAAGCGTGCGTCGCAGGGCGTCGTCCGGCGCGCCCTGCCCGCGGAGCATCTCCGCTTCGGCGGGGAGCACGGTCGTCCGGACGAACTCCGCGGTGCGGTCTCGCAGTTCGACGAGCTCGGGCTCAAGGGTGAAATCGATCGCCATGGGGTCCTCGCGGCTCTTGGAGTGGCGATTACTTAACGTTCGTTCGAACGCTATGAGCGGATTGCCGCACAGGTCAAGCTCTCGAAGGGAGAAAACGCCCGTACAGAGACGGAAACCTTGACGTCGCCAGCTGGTCGACTCTAGCGTTTCTAACGAGCGTTAAATAGAGCTCTAGCAACCGAAGGAGTCGCGCATCATGCCGACAGCCGAAACGGACGCACCGACGCCGGTGGTCACGCTGGAGCGACGCGGCGCCGTCGCTCTGATCACGCTCAACCGACCCCGAGCCCTCAACGCCGTGAACGCGGACCTCTCGGCAGCCCTGGGTACGGCCCTGGAGGAATTCGACGCCGACACGGACCTGCGGGTCGCGGTGGTGACCGGCGCAGGGCGGGCCTTCTGTGCGGGCATGGACCTCAAGGAAGCGGCGGCGGGGCGCTCCGTGAACGATCCGCTGCATCCCGAATGGGGCTTCGCGGGCATCGTCCGGCACCCGGTCGGCAAACCGCTCGTCGCCGCCGTCAACGGACCCGCGCTGGGTGGCGGCGCCGAGATCGTCCTGGCCTGCGACCTGGTGGTGGCCGACGAGAACGCAACCTTCGGAATGCCCGAGGTGCATCACGGGCTGTTCCCGGCCGCGGGCGGGGTGCTGCGGCTCCAGCACCGGGTGCCGCGCAACATCGCCCGGGAGATCGCGCTCACCGGAACCCCCGTGGACGCCGCCACGGGCGCGCGGTGGGGCCTGTTCAACCAGATCGCGCCGGCGGGCAAGTCGGTCGACGTCGCTCTGGAGCTCGCCGAGCGGGTGGCGTCCGCCGCACCCCTGTCCGTGCACGTGGTGAAACGACTCATGTCCTGGAGCGAAGGCCAGAGCGAGGCCGAGGCCTGGACCGAGAACGACCGCGCTTTCCAGGAGGTCCTGGCCGGCGACGACGCGAAGGAAGGTCCACTCGCCTTCGCCGAGAAGCGCGCGCCCCGATGGGCCGGGCGCTGACCTTCGGCCCCGCCGTCCCCACCCAGCTTGTAGCAGTAAAGGATCTCTGATGCCCAACATCAACGACGCCGTCATCGTTGACGTGGTTCGTACCGCGTCCGGCAAGGGAAAGCCGGGCGGCGCCCTGTCCGGCCACCACCCCGCCGACCTTCTGGCCACCGTGCTCGCCGCCCTCGTCGAACGCAACGGTCTCGACCCCGCCCTGGTCGACGACGTGATCGGCGGCTGCGTCTCCCAGTCCGGCGAGCAGGCCCTCAACATCACCCGCACCGCGCTGCTGGCGGCCGGCTTCCCCGAGTCGGTGCCCGCGACGACCGTCGACCGGCAGTGCGGTTCCAGCCAGCAGGCCGGGCACTTCGCGGCTCAGGGCGTGATCGCTGGGGCGTACGACATCGTGATCGCGTGCGGCGTGGAGTCGATGAGCCGGGTGCCGATGGGCTCCAGCTCGGCGGGTGCCGACACCTCCGGCAAGGGGCTGCTTCGCCGCTACCCGGAGGGACTGATATCCCAGGGCCTCTCCGCGGAACTCCTTGCCGTCCGCTGGAAGCTGGAGCGCGAGGAGCTCGACGCCTTCGCGGCCCGCTCCCATCAGCGTGCCTGGGCGGCGACGGAGACCGGCGGCTTCGACAAGGAGATCGTCCCCGTCGGCGGTCACACCGCGGACGAGACGGTCCGGGCGACGACCACCGCGGAGGGCCTGGCCGGCCTCAAGCCCGCCTTCACCGGTGTCCCCGGAGCCGAGCGCTTCCCCGAGATCGACTGGCGGATCACGCCCGGCAACTCCTCCCCGCTCACCGACGGCGCCTCCGCCGCCCTCATCATGAGCGCCGCCACCGCCGAACGCCTCGGTCTGCGCCCCCGTGCCCGCTACCACTCCTTCGCGGTCTCCGGCTCCGACCCCCTGCTGATGCTCGACGGGGTCATCCCGGCCACCCACAAGATCCTCGAACGCTCCGGCCTGTCGATCGACGCCATCGACGCCTATGAGGTCAACGAGGCCTTCGCGCCTGTGCCCCTGCTGTGGCAGCGCGAGTTCGACGCCGACCCCGAGCGTCTCAACCCGCGCGGGGGCGCCATCGCGCTCGGCCATCCGCTCGGCGCCTCGGGCACCCGGCTGCTCTCCACTCTGGTCAACCACCTGGAAGCCACAGGCGGCCGCTACGGCCTGCAGACCATGTGCGAGGGCGGCGGCATGGCCAACGCCACGATCATCGAACGCCTCTGAAGGTCCGGAACAACTCCCAGCACAGGAGAGTCAGCATGAACATCGCAGGCAGCGTCGCCCTCATCACCGGCGGGGCCTCTGGCCTCGGTCTGGCCACCGCCCGGCGGCTGCTCGACGCCGGAGCGTCGGTGGTCCTGGCCGACCTTCCCTCCTCCGACGGTAAGGCGGTCGCCGCCGAGTTCGGCGACGAGCGGGCCGTCTTCGCGCCCACCGACGTCACCAGCGAGGCCGACGTGAGTGCCGCCATCGAGGCCGCCGCCGGGCTCGGCGACCTGAGGATCGCCGTCAACTGCGCCGGTATCGGCACCGCCGCCCGCACCTTGAGCAAGAGAGGCCCCTTCCCGCTGCCCGACTTCGCCCGCACGATCCAGGTCAACCTGATCGGCACGTTCAACGTGATCCGGCTGGCCGCCGAGAGGATGGCGGCGCAGGAGCCGATCGAGGGCGGCGAGGAACGCGGAGTGATCGTCAACACCGCTTCCGTGGCCGCGTACGACGGCCAGATCGGACAGGCCGCCTACTCCGCCTCCAAAGGCGGCGTGGTCGGCCTCACCCTGCCCGTAGCCCGGGACCTGGCGGGCCACCGCATCCGCGTCATGACCATCGCCCCGGGACTGTTCGAGACGCCGATGCTCGCAGGGCTGCCCGAGGACGCCAAGGCATCGCTCGGCGCCCAGGTCCCCCACCCCAGCCGCCTCGGCCGCCCCTCCGAGTACGCCGCGCTGGTCCAGCACATCGCCGAGAACCCGATGCTGAACGGCGAGGTCATCCGGCTGGACGGAGCGATTCGCATGGCTCCTCGATGACACAGCCACGCCCAGAGCGTATATTCACATATGAATAGTCGTTTAGGAGGCTGTCCGGGCGCGCGGACGAGGCTCGGCAGCCTGCGGACCCCCACGCAGGGAACATGCACATGGACAGCTTCACGGAGCACACCTCCTTCTACATCGACGGCGGCCTGCAGCAGCCGCTCGGCTCGGAGACCTATACGGTCATCGGCGCGTCCACCGAGGAACCGATCGGGCGCGTCCCCGTCGCCGGCGGCAAGGACATCGACGCCGCGGTGACCGCGGCCCGCCGCGCGCTGGACACCCCCGGCGCCCCCTGGCCCACGGCGAGCCCCGCCGAGCGCGCTGACGCGATGGAGCGGTTCGCCGACGCCATCCAGGCGCGCGCCGACCAGTTCGGCCGACTGGTCTCCCGCGAGAACGGCATGCCGATCGCCATGTCCCCGCAGGCCAACGCCCACAGCACGGCGGCGATCCTCAGGTACTACGCGGGCCTCGCCCGCACCTTCGAGTGGGAGGAACGGCGCCCCTCCTTCACCGGCACCACCACGCTGGTCCGACGGGAACCGGTCGGGGTCGTGGGGGCGATCGTGCCGTGGAACTACCCGCAGACGCTCGCGATCATGAAGGTCGCGCCCGCGCTCGCGGCGGGCTGCGCGATCGTCCTCAAGCCCGCGCTGGAGACCTCGCTGGACGCGTACCTCCTGGCCGAGGCCGCCACCGAGGCGGGCCTGCCGCCCGGCGTACTGAACATCGTGCCCGGCGCCCTCGAAGCAGGCGAGTCCCTCGTCGCCCACCCCGGCGTCGACAAAATCGGCTTCACCGGTTCCACTCCGGCCGGCCGGTCGATCGCCGAGGTCTGCGGGCGACTGCTGCGCCCGGTCACCCTGGAACTGGGCGGCAAGTCGGCGGCGATCGTCCTCGACGACGCCGATCTCGACGCCACCATCAAGGGGCTCCCGGGTGTCTCGTTCTTCAACAACGGCCAGACCTGCTACGGCAGCACCCGGCTTCTCGCCCCCGCGAGCCGCTATGCCGAGGTACTCGACGCCGTCTCCGCCATGGCCTCCGGCCTCCGGGTCGGTGACCCCCTCGACCCGGCCACCGCCGTGGGGCCCGTGGTCTCCGCCGCCCAGCGTGAGCGCATCGAAGGGTACATCGCGTCCGGCCACTCCGAGGGCGCCCGGCTCACGGCCGGCGGCGGCCGCCCGGCCGGCCTCGACCGCGGGTGGTACGTCGAGCCGACGGTCTTCGCCGACGTGCGGCCCGACATGACCATCTTCCGCGAGGAGATCTTCGGTCCCGTTCTCGTCGTCACCCCCTACAGCTCGGACGACGAGGCGGTCGCTCTCGCCAACGACTCCGAGTACGGACTCGGCGGCACGGTCTGGACCACCGATGAGGAGCGCGGCACGGCCATCGCCCGCCGGGTGCGCACCGGCAGCATCGGCGTCAACGGCTACCGCCTGGACTTCAACTCCCCCTTCGGCGGCCGCCGCGCCAGCGGCCTGGGGCGCGAGCTGGGCCCCGAAGGCCTGAACGCGTACCTGGAGTTGCAGTCGGTGTACCTGCCGGCCTGACACGACACGCACGGACGGCGCCCAGGAGCCCCTATGCCCCTGGGCGCCGTCCTCGTGTCCGTCGCACGCCACAGGAACCGTCGAAAACCCGGGCGTTCAGGCCCGCCGGCCGGTCAGCCCTGCTGGCGGCTCGGGATCACCCAGTACCCCTTGTGCACGTCGCGGACTTCCTCGCGCACCGGCAGCTTCGGGTCGACATACGCCCTTATCCACTCGACGGGGGCGTCGTTCTCATCGAGCAGTGTCAGCACGCACACGGACACCGGCGTGTCGAGGTACAGACCCAGGTGGCGGGAGACGATCGGCGGCGCGGTACCGGCGTGCAGCCGTCTGCGGATCGTGGTGACGTCGACACCCTCCGCGGCGAGGATCGACATCATGGGCTTGGTCTTGAGGTCTTCGAGGCTGTGGCGCTCGCCCAGTTCGGGCAACTGCACATTGTGCGAGACGACGTGCGGAAGACCCCGGTAGATCCGCAGCCGGACGCACTGCCACAGCTTGCTGCCCGGCGGCAGCCCGAACACCCGGCAGGCTTCGGCGGGGGCGACATCCACGCCGACCTGCAGCAGCTCATACCCGTACTCCGAGGATTCCTCCTCCGGGTAGAAGACCGGCAGGTCATCCTGGTCGCCAGGGCTCGGGGGCATGTAGACGGCCCGCGGACGCTTGCCGCGACCGCGCTCGACCAAGCCTTCCTCGCCCAGACGCTCGAGCGGGGTCCGGGCCGTCACCACACTGACCTTGAAGCGCTCGGCCAGCTCGCGCTCGCCGGGAAAGTCCGTGCGGCCCACCCACAGCCCGTCGAGGATCTCCGCGCGTAGCTGCCGGTAGATCTGCTGCTGCATCGGGACGTCCGGGTTGAGGACGTCCCCGTCGTCCGCCGCGGGACTCGCGATCCCGTCAACACCGGACTCGTTCGACATGTACACGGCCTCTCCTGACCACAACTACGTGAGCGTCTCCAGGCCATTATGACCGGCCCTCACTTGACTTTCCACCTTTCCCATAAGAATATGTGATTACAAGCTTTCCCTGGTTGTCGCCCTTGTGAGGACCCGACATGACTGCACAGAGCAGGTACCGACTCCCCGATACTCCGCTTCCCGAGTTGTTCGTCACTCCCGAGCGCCGGGCGCGAGGCAGTGTCAACGCCTACCGGATGGACCAGCTTCCGGCTGGGACGCAGCGTGAGTTCATCGACATCACGGCTTCCGACGGGGCCTTCTCCTTCGGTCTCCTGCACCTGCCGCCGGGCCCGAAGCCCAAGACCGTCGCGGTGTTCATGCACCCGCGGGAGAACCAGTCCCGGCAGTACCTGAGCCCGTACCTGCTGGAGGCGGGATACGCGGTGTGGGGACAGACCAGCCGTGCGCTGAACAACGACAGCGACATGGTGCACGAGGAGGTCGTCCTCGACACCGCGGCAGGCATCCGGATGCTCAAGGACCGCGGCTTCGAGAAGATCGTGCTCATCGGCAGCAGCGGCGGCACCTCCCTGCTGTCCTACTACCAGTGGCAGGCTGCCCTCCCGCCCGAGGAGCGCCACACACACGGCCCGCACGGCACGCCGACCCGCTTCGCCACGGAGGACATGCCGCCGGCCGACTTCTACGTCGCCCTGGCCCCACACGCCGGCGAGGGCATCATCATGCTCAACATGCTCGACCCGGCGATCGTCGACGAGTCCAACCCGACGGCGATCGACCCGGCGTTGGACATGTTCAACCCCGACAACGGCTACCAGCCGTTCCCGGAGCCGAGCAAGTACGACACCGAGTGGCTCGCCACCTACCGCGAGGGCCAGCGTGCCCGCGCCCGCCGTCTGGATGTCATCGCCCGCTCCCTGATCGCGGACTACGAAGAGGCGAGGCAGGCCGTCGACCGGGAGAAGCTCGGCTCGCCCACGGCTCGCAGGGCACTGATGTCGCCGTTCATGAGCATCTACGGAACGGTCGCCAACCCGGCACACACGGACCCGAGCATCCACCCCAACCACCGCGTGCCCGGGAGCATCTTCTCGGGCGGCCATCCGTTGCGGGGCTCCTACGGCCCCAACGCGCTGGGCCGGATCCTGACCGCACGCGCCTGGCTGGCGACCTGGAGCGGTCTGTCGGCCCAGGCCGAGTGGACGCATGCCGCCGAGCACATCGACGTACCCACCCTGGTCGTCGCACCGCTCGGCGACACCGACGCCTACCCGGAGGAGCAGGAGGAGATCTTCTCCCGCATCCCGGCAGGTGACAAGACGTTCACGACCCTCGCCCACGCGCACCACTACCTCTTCCTGCTACCGAACGCACCGATCGACTACAACCCGCGCGAGGCCGCCGGAGAGATCGTCACCAAGTGGCTGGGCGAGCGCCTCGACGCGTCCTGACGCCCTCACCGCCGAACCAGAGCACCACAGCACCACAGCACCACCCAACCCCCTGGAGGCAGAAATGCCGTTCTACCGTTCCGTGGGACAGGTGCCCCACAAGCGACACGTCCAGTTCCGTAAGCCCGACGGCGGGCTGTACCGCGAGGAACTGATGGGCACCGAGGGCTTCTCGTCCGACTCCGCGCTGCTCTACCACACCTACGCTCCCACCGACGTTGTCGCGGTCGATGCCTGGGAGATCACGGGGCAGGGCACCACACCCAACCACCCTCTCAAGCCCCGTCTGGTCCGCACCCACAAAGTGGACGAGGGAGGCGACGCGGTCACCGGCCGCCGCCTGCTGGCCGCCAACCCGGACGTGCGGGTCAGCTACGTCGTCGCCGATCGGCCCAGCCCGCTGTACCGCAACGCCATGGGCGACGAGATGTACTTCGTCGAGTCCGGCACCGCCCGCGTCGAGACCGTCTTCGGCTCGCTGGAGGTCGGCCCGCGCGACTTCGTCATCATGCCCACCTCCGCGACGCACCGGTGGGTGCCGACCGGTGAGGAACCTGTACGACTCCTCATCGCGGAGTCGACCGGCGGCATCCGCCCGCCCAAGCGCTACCTGTCCGCCCGCGGCCAGTTCCTGGAGCACTCCCCGTACTGCGAGCGGGATCTGCGAGGCCCCTCGGAGCCCCTCGTCGTGGAGGGCGAGAACGTCGACGTGTACGTGCGTCACCGGGCCGGCGGCACGCGCTACACCTACGCCCACCACCCCTTCGACGTCGTGGGCTGGGACGGGCAGCTCTACCCGTACGCGTTCAGCATGGACGACTACGAGCCGATCATCGGCCGGATCCACCAACCGCCGCCGACCTTCCAGACCTTCGAGGCACCGGGCTTCGTCATCTGCTCGTTCGTGCCGCACAAGGTCGAGTACCACCCTGACGCGGTGATCGTCCCCTACAACCACGCCAACGTCGACTCCGACGAGCTGATGTTCTACGTGGAGGCGGCGGGCGGCGCGCGTGCAGGGCACGGCATCGAGACGGGCGCCATCACCTGGCACCCCGCCGGCTTCATCCACGGCCCGCACACGAACGAGCTGGAGAAGTCCGTCGACGCCTACAACGCCGGCCGCATCGAGATCAAGAACCTGCGCGCCGTCATGATCGACACCTTCCGCCCGCTCGACATCGGCGAAGCCGCCCTGGCCAGCGAGGACTCCGACTACCTCGCCAGCTGGCGCAACGCCTGATCGGAGTCCTTTCATGCACGCCGATCAGGTCGTCAGCAGCCTGAACACACCGCTGACCGCGCCCGCCTACCCGACGCCGTCCGGCACCCGGTTCATCGACCGGGAGTACCTCAACATCGTCTACCGCACCGACCCGGAGGCACTGCGGGCCGTCGTACCCGAGCCGCTGACGATCGGCGAACCCCTCGTGCGGTTCGAGGTCATGCACATGGGCGACGTCGGAGGCTTCGGCCCCTACACCGAGGCCGGCATCGCGATCCCGGTGGACTTCGAGGGCGAGCAGGGCGAGTACCTGCACGCCATGTACCTCGACAACTTCCCGGCCACGGCCGGCGGCCGGGAACTGTCCGCCTATCCCAAGGTGCTGGGCACGCCACGCCTGTACGTCGACCACGGAACGCTCGTGGGCACCCTCGACTTCGGGACCCTGCGCGTGGCCACGGCGACCATGGGCTACAAACACCGGCGGCTCGACCCGGAGGAAGCTCTCCGCCAGATCACCGTGCCGACGTACATGGTGAAGATCGTGCCCGGCTATGACTTCAAGCCCCGGGTCGCCGATCTGGTCCGGACCCAGATCACCGACATCACCGTGAAGGAAGCCTGGTCCGGCCCCGCCCGGCTCCAGCTCTTCCACCACGTCCTCGCCCCGCTCGCCGACCTGCCGGTCGTCGAAGTGGTCTCGGCGAGCCACATCCTCACAGACCTGTCGCTGGCCCCCGCCAAGCCGGTCTTCGACTACCTCACCCACGTCCCGAACGCCTAGGAGGCGATGACGATGTCACCGGACAACCCTGCGTCGCGTCAATCCGCAAGCCGCGGACTGCATCTCCGCCACGGTGGAGGGCCCGACGGGCCGGTGCTGGTGCTGCTCCACGGCGGCCTGGGCGACGGCCAGGTCTGGCAGGCCGTCGAGGGCCTCCTGGGGGAACGGTGGCCGGGCAGCTGGCTGGTGCCCGACCTCCCCGGGCACGGGCGCTCGCCGCGTCTGGCCCACTACAGCTACGGCCGGATCGCTGCCGAGGTCGCCGACGCCGTGACCGAACATGTGCCCCGCGGCGTACCGGTACACGTCCTCGGCCACTCCCTCGGCGGCGTGGTCGCCCTCACGCTGGCCAGCGGGTGGTTCGGCATCGACGTGACCACCGTGTGCGCGATAGGCGTGAAACCTGTCTGGTCCACAGAGGAACAGGACCTGATGACCACCGTGGCCGCCGCCCCCGCGCCCGTCTTCGCCACGCGGAACGATGCCCTGGGGTTCGTACTGAGTGCGGCCGCGATGAGCGACGTGGTGACAACGGACTCCCCCTTGTGCGACTCCCTGGTGATCGGCGACGGGGACCAGTGGGAGCCCGTGGCGGACCCCGCTGTCCTGTCGGTCGGTGCCTCGGATCTGCCCGGGCTGATCGCGGCCTGCAAGGCGCAGCAGATCCTGCTTGCCACCGGGGAACACGACCCGATCTGCCGGCCGTCCGACCTCGTCAAGGCATATCCCGAGGTCGCCGTGGTCGCCGGAACGGGGCACTACCCCCACCTCCAGAGCCCCGAGGCGATCTGGTCGTCGCTCGACCACCTGCTGCAGTCCACCCTCCACGCGGAGCGAAGCACTCTGCCTACCTGACCCCCCGGTCGCCGGCCTCACAGCCGGCCGTCCCTCCCTCCGCCATTCCCCCGTCATCCCCCGCCGGTCGGCGTCTGCCACGTCGCGGGCCGGCTTACGAAGGAGCAGTCATGTCCAGTCACCGGATCGGCCTGCTGGTGCCGAGTTCGAACACCACCATGGAAACCGAGATCCCGGAGATCCTCCGTCGGCAGAGCGCGCTGACGGGTGATCAGTTCACCTTCCATGCCAGCCGTATGCGGATGAAGACCGTGGAGAAGAGCGAGCTGGCCGCGATGAACGCCGACGCGGGCCGCGCGGCGGTTGAACTCGCCGACGCACAGGTCGAGGTGATGGCGTACGCGTGCCTCGTCGCGATCATGTCCCAGGGCAACGGCGTGCACCGGGGCATCGAGGCGGACCTGACCCGCACCGCGGCGGAGAACGGCTGCGCGGTGGACGTCCTCTCCAGCGCCGGCGCCCTGGTGGAGGGACTGCACCACCTCGGCGCCAAGAAGGTGTCCATCGTCACCCCGTACATGAAGCCGCTGACCGCGCTGGTGGCCGACTACATCGAGGCCGAGGGCGTGGAGGTCCAGGACTCGATCAGTCTGGAGGTCGACGACAACCTCGCCGTCGGCCGCCTGGACCCGTCCCGGCTGCCGGACATCGCGGCCGGACTCGACACCCGCGGCGTGGACGCCGTCGTGCTCTCCGCCTGCGTCCAGATGCCCTCCCTTCCCGCCATCCCTGACGCGGAGAAGCGTCTCGGTCTGCCTGTCGTCACGGCGGCCGCGGCCACGTCCTGGAAGGTCCTGCGCACGCTCGGCCTGGAGACCGTCGCCGACGGCGCCGGCGCGCTCTTCAAGAAGAACTGACCACCGGGCGAAGCGCTCAGGCGCCCCGCCCGGCCAGCCCCCCACATCCACGCACCAAGCGAAGGAGCACGTCCATGGCCCCCATTCCCATGGAAACCACGATCAACGGCTCTCCCGAGCAGGTCTTCGACATCATCACGCAGGTCCGCTTCTGGCCGCAGTGGCACGTCCTCACCCGGGCCGTCACGGGCACTGTCCAGCGCCCGTTCCTTCCGGGCGACGAGTTCACCGAGTTCATCCGCACCGCCGAGGGGTCCAGGGAACTGACCTGGCAGGTCGCGGCGTACGAGCGCGCCAAGCACGTGACCATCGAGCTCTTGGGTACTCCCGGCTCCATCTCGTACACCTTCGAGCAGGTCCCCGACGGCACCCTGTTCCGACGGATCGTCAACGGCAGCGGTTCGCAGGAATCGCGGGCGGCGACGCCCGAGACCGAGGCGCAGTCCGTGGCGAACCTGAAGGCGCTGGTCGAGGACGTCCTCGCACACGAGAAGAAGGGGCCCGTCTTCCCCTGACCCAGGCATGGTGGCCGACGGCGTCGCAACCGGCGCCGTCGGCCACGGCCTCCTCAACTGTCCGTAAACCCTTGGGAACCCGTGATGCCCCACAGCCGCCCGAACTCCGAACTCCGCGGCACCGCCGTCCTCGCCGACCCTCTCCTCAACAAGGGGACGGCGTTCAGCCCGAGCGAACGTGCCCGGCTCAACCTCGACGGTCTGCTGCCGCCCGCCGTGGAAACCCTCAAGGCGCAGGTGGCCCGGGCCTACGAGGCCTATCGCAACTATGCCAAGCCCCTCAACCAGCACATCTACCTGCGACAGCTGCAGGACACCAACGAGGTCCTCTTCTACCGTCTCGTGACGGAGCACCTCGAAGAAATGCTCCCGGTCGTCTACACCCCGACCGTCGGGGATGCCTGCCGGCAGTTCAGCTCTATATACCGCCGCCCGCGCGGTCTGTTCCTCTCCTGGGAGGACCGGCACAGGTTCCGGGAGATCCTGCGCAACCGGCCGCACGACGACCAGGACGTTGACGTCATCGTGGTCACCGACGGGCAGCGCATCCTCGGCCTGGGCGACCTGGGCGTGGGCGGCATGGGCATCCCGATCGGCAAGCTGAGTCTGTACACGGCCATCGGCGGCATCGCCCCGGCACGCACGCTGCCGATCCTGCTGGACGTCGGTACGGACAATGATGAACTGCTCGCCGATCCGCGGTACCTCGGCCGACGCAGCCGCCGCCTCACCGGCGCGGAGTACGACGAGATGATCGAGTCGTTCGTCTCGGCTGTCGAGGCGGAACTGCCGAACACCCTGCTTCAGTGGGAGGACTTCGCCACCGCCCACGCGCGTCCCATACTCACCCGCTACCGCGACCGTCTGCTCACCTTCAACGACGACATCCAGGGCACCGCCGCCGTGGCGCTCGGTGCCCTGTCCACCGCGGCCGACATCTCCGGCACGCCGCTGGCGCAACAGCGTCTGGTGGTGCTGGGCGCGGGTTCGGCCGCCATCGGTGTCGCCGACATGATCCGCACGGCGATGACCGAGGAAGGAGTCTCCGCCGCCGCGGCCACCGCGCGCTTCTGGGTGGTCGACGTGGACGGACTGCTGGTGCGCTCACGAACCGACCTGACCGACGAACAGCGGCTCTACGCACGTGACGACGACGAAGTGGCCAAATGGAACGACACCGGCCTCGCCGAGGTGGTGCGCCGCACCGCGCCGACCGCGCTCATCGGGCTGTCGACGGCGCGGGGCGCGTTCACCGAGGTGATCGTGCGGCAGATGGCATCCACCTGCGAACGGCCCGTCATCTTCCCGCTCTCCAACCCCACCTCGAACGCCGAGGCCGACCCCGCGGACCTGCACCGCTGGACGAACGGCACGGCGCTGATCGCCACCGGCTCGCCGTTCGCACCGCTGAAGGTCGACGGGCACGAGGTGACAGTGGCCCAGGCCAACAACGTGTACGTCTTCCCCGCCATCGGACTCGCGGTGACCGCGAGCCGGGCCACCCGCGTCACCGACCACATGCTGGTCGCCGCCGCCCGCGCCATCGCACGCTGCGCAACGGAGGTTCAGGACGGCGACGGACCGGCCCGGCTTCTTCCACCCCTGGGCGGGATGCGAGCGGCCGCCCGGGACATCGCGTTGGCAGCCGCGCTGGCAGCGGTCGAGGACGGCGTGGCACCCAAGGCGACCGAGAAGCAGCTGCGCAAGGCGATCGCCTCGGCGCAATGGAAACCGGACTACGGCCACACAGCCGCCTCGGAGTGACCGAGCGGCCCTGCCCGGCCCACTGACACACAGGAGATTCCCATGCCCGCGATATCCGTTCCGGACCTCCTGGTCCTGCCCCGCGTTCCCGACCTGTCCGAGATCACCGTCGACCGACCGGTCGCCCATCTCAAGACCGGTGTGGACGAGGAACCCACGGAGGGTTTCGGTGTACGTCGGGTATTCCCTACCCCCGGTGCCGGAATGCGGATGTCCGACCCGTTCCTCCTGCTCGACCACCGCGCCGACACCGTCCTCGAGCCGCGGACGGCGAAAGGACGGCCCTGGCATCCGCACCGGGGCTTCGAGACCGTCACCTACCTGATCGACGGCGAGATCGAACACGAGGACACCCACGGCGGTGGTGGGATCATCCGAGGCGGCGACACCCAGTGGATGACGGCGGGCTCAGGCGTCCAGCACCACGAAAGCCCGTCGGAACGTCTGGTCATGGAAGGCGGCGTCGTCCAGGGCGTTCAACTGTGGGTGAACCTCCCGAGCGAACTGAAGATGGCCCCACCGCGCTACCAGGACATCGACGGCTCCCGGTTGGCGCTGCTGACCTCGCAGGACGGGGGCGCGCTGATGAGGGTCATCGCCGGGGAGATCGCTGGGCATCGTGGCCCTGGCGTCACGCACACTCCGATCACGCTCGCGCATGCCTCGATCGCGCCGGGCGCCCGGCTTCGCGTGCCCTGGCGTCCTGACTTCTCCGCCATGGTGTACGTCCTGTCCGGACAGGGCTCCGTCGGTGCCGAGCGACGCCCGGTGGCCGAGGGGGAGATCGCCTACTTCGGGGCGGGCGAGAGCCTCACCGTGACGGCGGGCGCCCGCCAGCCCGACCGCACCGGCGAGATGGAGGTCCTGCTGTTGGGCGGGCTGCCTCTGAGCGAGCCGCTCGCGGCTTACGGTCCGTTCGTCATGAACACTCATGAGGAGATCGTCCAGGCCGTCGCGGACTACCGAAGCGGCCGGATGGGCGTCATTCCCGCCAAGGCCGTCTGATCACCGGCATCACCACCACAGGCCCGGACCGGGTTGTCGTAGTGCGGGGGCGGCACGATGCTGGAGAGGCGGGCATCGGCGACTGCCTTTCCGCAGTCTCCTTCGTCTGCGCGGCACCGAAGTGAGTGGTCATGTGCAGCGAAGCCTCCTGGCACGACAACAACCGTCACGTGCTGACGCCAGGTGCGGGCGCGGTGACTGTCGACGCTCGCGGTCGCGTCAGCACGTGGAGTACCCGCGCCGAGCAGTTGCTCGGCTATCCGGCCGGCGATGTCCTGGGCCGCCGTGCCGCGGACCTGCTGGCCGCGCCCGTCCCCGCTTCGGTTCGGAGATACCTGACTGAGCGGGCCGAGTGGAGTGGCACATTCGTCATTCGGCATCGTGACGGCACCCCGATCAGTACGCGGATCCGCGCCTTCCCTCAGCTGGACGCCCAGGGGGCAGACAGCTGGATCCTCCTGCTGGCCGAACCCCCCAACGCCTCGGCCAGTGGTGCTGACGCGTCGTGGGAGCGGTCCTTCTCCCAATTGCCGGTAGCCCTGCTCATCCACGACGCCGAGGCACGGGTGACGCACGCGAACGCTGAGGCGCTCCGCCTGTTGGAACTGCGCGAAGACGTGGTCCTCGGTCACCGCATCGACGAGTTCCGCACCGGCTCACTGCACGACGACCTGGCGAAAGCAGTGGTGCAGGTGATCCGCACGGGCGAGCCGATACGGACGGAATCGTCCATGCACACGACCGGAGCGAACCGCCCTCGCACCTGGTCGCTCGTCATTTCTCCGCTCGAGGACGCGGCCGGTCGGCTGTACGGCGCTGCCACCACGGCGAGGGAGATCACGGAGCCGGCCTGGGCACGGTGGCGGCTGAGCGTGGTGAACGAGGCGAGCATCCGCATCGGAACAACCCTGGAGGTTGTACGCACTGCGGAAGAACTGGCCGAACTCGCGGTCGAGCGGTTGGCTGACTTCGCCGCTGTAGACCTACTCGATCCCGTGTACAGCGGTGAGGAACCCAAACCCGGCTGGCCCGCGGACGCCACCTCCATGCGACGCGCCGCCAACCGATCTGTCCTGGACAGCTGTCCCGAGGCCGTCTTCCAGCCGGGCGAGTTGAGCGTCTTCCCGGAGAGCTCGCCGCTGGCGGAGGCACTGGCGGAGGGCCGCGCGGCCCGCTACGGGTGGGACGAGCCGAGCGTCCGCGACTGGCTGAAGGATCACCGGGACCTGTCCTCCAAGATGTCGGCCTTCGGGATGCACTCGGTCATGCTGGTGCCGATCCGCGCGCGGGAGACCCCTCTGGGCTTCGCCCTGTTCGCCCGCCATCGCACTCCGGAGCCCTTCGACGACGACGATCTGCTGCTGGCGGAGGAGATCACGGCTCGCGCCGCTGTCTGCGTCGACAACGCACGCCGCTACACCCGGGAGAGAAAGACCTCGCTGGCCCTTCAGCAGAGCCTCCTGCCTCAGAGTGCTCCCAGAGAAGCCGCGGTCGAGGTCGCCTCCCGGTATCTACCGGCGGGCTCGGAGGCCGGCATCGGCGGCGACTGGTTCGACGTGATCCCCTTGTCGGGCGCCCGGGTCGCATTGGTGGTCGGGGACGTCGTCGGCCACGGTATCCACGCATCGGCCACGATGGGTCGACTGCGTATGGCGGTGCGTACCCTCGCCGACGTCGATCTGCCGCCCGATGAACTGCTCACCCATCTGGACGATCTCGTGCTGCGCCTTGATCGCGCACAGGGCGAGGTGGAGGGGGAGGTCCGTTCACAGTCCGACGGCGACGTCGGTGCGACTTGTCTGTACGCGGTCTACGATCCCGTCCTGCGTCGCTGCACGGTCGCCCGAGCGGGCCATCCACCGCCTGTCCTGGTCCACCCGGACGGCACCGCGGGCTTCCTCGACCTGCCTGCTGGTCCGCCGCTGGGAATAGGCGGCCTGCCCTTCGAGTCGGCGGTACTCGACGTGCCGGAAGGCAGTCTGCTCGTCCTCTACACCGACGGTCTGGTCGAGGCCTCCGACCGCGATATCGACGCCACCAGCGAACTGCTGCGCCGCACACTCGCCGCTCCGGGGCAATCCCTGGAACGCATGTGCGACACCATCCTGGAGAGGCTCCTGCCCGATCACCCGGTCGACGATGTCGCTCTCCTGCTCGCGCGGACTCGCGCCCTGGACAGCTCCCGTGTTGCCACCTGGGATCTGCGCTCCGACCCGGCCATCGTGGCCACCGCCCGCAGTCAGGCCGTGGAGCGGCTGATGGCATGGGGCCTGGAGGAGTGCGCCTTCGTCACCGAGCTCGTGGTCAGCGAGCTGGTCACCAACGCCATCCGCTACGGCGAAGAACCCATCCGGCTCCGCCTGATCCGCGATCGCGCCCTGATCTGCGAGGTCACGGACGGCGGCAACACGTCACCACACCTTCGGCGCGCCCGTACCTTCGACGAAGGCGGTCGCGGACTCCTTCTGGTGGCGCAGCTGACCGACCACTGGGGCACCCGGCACACCACACGGGGCAAGACGGTCTGGGCCGAGCAGGGCCTCCCCGGCCCCCTCTGAGCCGGAGTCCTACGAGGGCCGCTGAGGCGCCCGCGCGCTGTCCATGTACACGCGAAGATCCACCACCTCATCTCCCTGCCAACGGAAAACGCTCACCACGGGAACGGCCGGAGTCACCTCGGTCTCGTACTGGTACATCACGGTCGCCTCAGCGACCACCACACCAGGCTCGGGCTCCCACAAGCCGCTGATGTCATGCCGGACGGCGAGAAGGCCGGCGGCTCGCATCTTCTCGACGGCCTCCCGAATCGCCTGCCGCCCCACAATGGCCGCCGCCCCGCGGCTCATCCGGACATCCTTGCCCAGACCCTCGACGAAGGCATCGGGGTCCAGCGCAAGAGCCGACTCGGCGTAGTGCCTGCGAACCCATTCCAGACGGTCCATTGCCCCTCCACTACAGAAAGCGAACAGCCGCCAGTCCGTGCGCCCTTGGGGGCCCGCCAACTGTCGACCGTTCAACTGCTTGGTGCTCCTCGGACATCGACTCCGTCAGGCGCTCGCTGCCCGGAAGACGACGTACACGACGGCGAGCAGCCCGAACACCGCGGCCGGGATGATCGCCTTGCCCGAATCCTTGGCCCGGACGTGCGCGCCCACGGCACCGACCATCAGCAGAGCGAGACCGGCGCCGGCCGCGACGCCCAGCCAGGCGAGCCACAGCCCGACCACGGCACCCGCGGCGCCGAGGACTTCGAGGGTGCCGATGACCCGGTTGACACCGTGGGGCACACCCAGATGGTCGGCCTGCGCCAGGGCTTTGGCCTGACCTGCGACCTTGGGTACGCCTGCGGCCAGAAAGGCGAGGGCCAGCAGGACGGCGATTATGGCGGCGGTGATGAACATGGCTGAACTCCGGGGGTGCTGGGGAGAAGGGCAGGCGCGCGAATGTGTCAGAAGCCGATGGCTTCGCGCACCAGGACGACGGTGGCGCGGCCGGGTACGACTTCCCGGCTGCTGATGAGGATCTTGGCGACGACGCTCCGCTGGCCGTAGGCCTGCTGGGCGCGCGTGTCCTCCTTGGGATACGAGTAGCTGTCGATCCGGCGCAGAGCGGTCTGCAGGTCGGGGACGATCTTCTGGGCCCCCACGACCCACACGGCGCGCGCGGCACCGTAGGCGTAGGGTGCGAGCTGGCTGCCGCTGGCGGACGCGGTGACCAGGTGCCCGTCCTCAGTGACGGCGTGGACGCTGCCGACCACGACGTCGGGGGCGGATCGCGTCCGGCGGACCTCGTCGTAACGTGCACGGAGGTCCCAGTCGGCCTGGCTCGCCCGGACACTCATGAACCGTCCGGAACCGTCGACGTCCTCGGTGATGCCGGTGAGCCGCAGCGTCTCGCTGGTGGAGGTGAAGACGGTCTTGTCCGTCGGCAGGATCTCGTTCACGAGTCGGCGCGCGTCCGCGGCCGTGTCCACGATCCGCACAGTGAAGCCGTTCGCGCTCAACGCGTCCGCCGCCCGGTCGATGCTCGCCGCCGACACCGGGATGCCGAAGGAGTCGTCCACGGGCAGCAGTTCGCTGGTGGTGCTCTCAGTCATGGGGGGATTCCTTGTCTTGCGGCTCAGGCAGCCAGGTTCTGCTCGTACACGGTCGCGCCCTCGGTGAGGCTCACCAGGAAGCGCCGGGTCTCGATGGTCTCGTTCAACGCCTGCTGCCAGGCCTCGGGAGACGAGCGCTGCCAGCGCCGGGTCTGCTGATTGTTGCGAGCGAACAGGTCGACCAGGGGGCCGAGTTCGGAGTGGCCCACGCCGAGCCGGTCGCAGAGCTCGTCGCCCAGAATGCGGCGGGCGAAGGCCGCGACGAGTTGCGCGGTCAGGGGCACAGGGGTTTTGAGTGTCATCTGCGACAGCATCGCGATCAGCACCTCCAGCGTGGCCGAGGTGAGAGCGATGGAGTTCTCGTCCGGCTCGCCGTTGACCGCCTCGATAGCGGCGTACCACTCGCCCGCCTGCTCGTGGTCGTTGATGCTCCGGTACAGGGCGGGATCCACGCCCAGGAGGTAGGCGACGTAGTGCCAGTACTGGTAGACGCTCGCCAGTTCCTCGTCGGTGAAAGTGATCCCCAGCGTCTTCAGGGCGTTCATCGGGCTGTACGTGAAGTCCAGCCAGGTGCGCACCAGGTCGACCTGGTTGATCGGCGTACCGAGGGTCTCCACGTCCCAGCCATGCTTCTGCTGGGTCGCGCGCACTCGCGCGTGCATCAGCCGTACTTGAACCGTATCGAGGTATCCGGGCCCGCCCAGGAGCATTCCCCCGGGCAGCGCAACGCTGTTGAGCCACTTGCCCGTCTCCTGCAGTCGGCGCTGGGTGATGGTCACCAACCGCCCCGTACCAGCGAGAACACCCGCGATACGGGGCGCGCTGTACTCGGGCAGAAGCGAGCCGAGCGCCAGCGCGATCTGGGTCCACTGCACTTCGACGGACAGGTACGCGGTCTCGCCCTCGGCCAGTTTCTCGGCGTCCACCCAGTCGGGGACAGCCTGGACCTCGCGCAACAGGGCGGCGATCGCCGGGGGCGCGTCATCGAGCGAGGAGAGCCCGTTCTTCAGTCCTTCGTTGAAAAGACGTCGGGCGGACGGCCCCAGCTCGTCCATCTCTGCGATCACGGCGTCGGCCAGCGGGTCTCCGGCCTTCAGTGACCGTTCGATGAGAGCCATTCGCTCGTCTGCGGCGGCTTGCGTTGTCATGCCTGACCTCCAAGGAGGCTTGGAATCCTTGACCGGTCGTGCACTGCGCGGGTGTGGCCACCGAGCACCGCCGATCACTTAATCACCTAAGTTACTGTGATTTAGCGAAAGGTCAAGTCGACGTACCGCCCGAGGGCGCTCACGGAGGCTTCCGCCACCGTCCCTCACAGTTCAAAGCTAACGTTCGCTAGAATCGCGTGTAGCAGCCTGTCGGCCGCAACACGAAGGAGTAGTGGATGTCGGCCACAAAGCCCGGCGGGAGTGCCCCCTCGGCCAGGGACGTGCGCATCGACGATTGGCGAACGTTCGCACCGCTCGAACTGCACCCGATCCTGGCGGCAGCGCTGGAGGAGTTCCGCGAACACGGCTACCACGGCACATCGGTGAGGGACGTCGCCCGCCGAGCCGGAGTCAGCCTGCCGATGATCTATTACCGCTTCGAGAACAAGCAAGGGCTGCTCGTCGCGCTCCTGGAGGACGCGATAAGCGAAGTGCTCCACCGGGCCCACCTCGCCGACTCGGCGGCCCAAGGCCGGGTACTGGAGCGGTTCGCCAACGTCATCGAGTGCATCGTGCTGCACATGACCCACCGGGCAGCGACAGCCGGCCTGGACTCGGAATTGCGCTACCTGGAACCCGCGAACCGCAAGAAGTACGCGGCTTTGCGCAAGGAACTGGAGGAGCTGCTCCTCGGGATCATCGAGGAGGGCGTGACACAGGGCCTGTTCGAGGTGGACCGCGCCCCGGACACCGGTCGCGCACTCCTCGGCATGTGCCAGGCAGTGGCCGCCTGGTTCCACTCCGAAGGCCCCCTCGCACCGGAGGAGATCGCCGATCGCTATGTCGCGATCTCACTGCGCACGGTGGGAGCACGAGTCCGACCGGTATCTCGCAGCCAGGAGTGACGACCTCACGGGTCGGGCGCCCACGCCCGGTCCACGACGAGCGGATCCATCAGCGCCTTGACCAGCGGCTGGCGTCCCTCGAGCCGGACAGCACACTGCTCGACCAACCGGGGCGGTTGTACGGCGAGGCGCTGA
Source organism: Streptomyces sp. NBC_01352 (assembly GCF_036237295.1). Classification (NCBI taxonomy): domain Bacteria; kingdom Bacillati; phylum Actinomycetota; class Actinomycetes; order Kitasatosporales; family Streptomycetaceae; genus Streptomyces; species Streptomyces sp. NBC_01352. Next base: position 9,326,855 of record NZ_CP108354.1, on the reverse strand, counting down.
GCGACGTAGCCATCGACAGGAACCTGCGCATGCTCCTCGCCGAAACACGGCGACGGGGCACAGGCGAGTACGCCACCCAGGCCGCCGCCATTCGAAGTCGCACCCTGGACGCCACCGCCGACCGCATCCGGGCGGCGCAGCAGCATGGCGAAGCCGGCCGAACCACCGACCCCACGCAAGCAGCATGGAACTTCTACGCCCTACGGCAGGGCCGCCTTGGAAAGCTTGCGCCTGGACAACGACCTCGACCGCGCTGGCGCACTGCTGCAGCACGCCTTTGCCATGCAATTCCCCGGACTCGAGAGCCGGTAGTACCGCCGCTGAAGCAGGGCACACATCACCACCAGTCACATGCCAGTCACCCCCTCGGAGTAGCCTGCACTGCCCTTGACAGAGGTTGGTTTCACATATGAATATGTGATTACGACTTTTACGGTCAGACAAAGGTGCCTCGCCTCCTGTCGCCACCCCTGCGACTGGACGGTGTCACCCTCCGGAGAGGAAATCCCATGGCCGGCAATCCCCGAGCTGTCGTCGTCACCGGTGCTTCCGAGGGCCTCGGCAGGGCCACCGCGACCCTGCTGGCCGAAGAGGGCTACCGCGTCTTCGGCACCACCCTCAGCGAGGCCGAGTCCGACGACCTATCCTCGGCCACCGAAGGCGGGGTCACTCCGATCGTCATGGACATCACCGATGACGCCCAGGTCGAGGAGATGGCGCGCATTGTCGATGAACAGGTCGGCGATCAGGGGTTGTTCGCCCTGATCAGCAACGCCGGCATCCTCGTTCCCGGGCCGATGGAGATCGTCTCCATGGAGGGGATCCGCCGCCAGTTCGACGTGAATGTCTTCGGGCATGTGGCCACCATCAAAGCGCTGCTTCCTGCCCTCCGGCGCGGCCGCGGTCGCATCGTGGAGATCGGCTCGCTCACCGGACACGTCGCCCTGCCGTACAAGGGCATCCTGGCCGGTTCCAAGTTCGCCATGGAGGGCCTGATGGACCTGCTGCGCCGCGAACTACTGCCCTGGTCCATCCCGGTCACCATCGTCCGCGCCGGAAAGATGCGCACCAACGCGCTCCCCAAGGCGGCACGCAACCAACAAGCTCTCATCGACGGCCTCACACCCGAGCAGGAGGCTCTCTACGGTGAGTCGTTGCGACGGTTCGCCAAGGCGGATCTCGAAGCGGCCGACGGCGGCATCGATCCGAAGGGCGTGGCCACCCAGATCGCCGGCCTGTTGGCCGACCCGAACCCGCCCACACGGGTGCTCACCGGCCCCGAGGACCAGAAGATCCTCGACCTCGTCGATTCCCTGTCCGACCAGGAAGCCGACCAGAAGATCGCCCACATGATGGGCGTGATCTGACCGGCCGCACCAAAGGGGGGTCCCAACAACCTGACTCAGCACGAAAGGCACCACCATGAGTCTGATCCCTGCCACCAGCCTCGACGGCTTCCACCTCACCTGGGAGAACCAACAGGCCGACGTCCTCGTACGGGAGTACTTCCAGGCCCTCAACGAAGGCACCGACGACGATGTGGACCGCCTGCTGGCCCCGACCTTCGAGAGCCACCGGCGCACCGGAACCACCGGCCGCAACGGCGAGAAGAACCGTCTGCTCACCCTGCGCACTGCTTTTCCCGATCTATCCTACGAGGTACACGAGAACGTGGGTGTCGTCGTGGAGGGCGACATGGTCGCTCTGCGCACCTACGTCTCCGGTACACACGAGGGGCCGTACGCCGGTCATGACCCTACGGGGAAGAGCTTCCGCATCGGCAACCACCACTTCTTCCGGCACCGTAACGGCCGCCTGGTCGAGCACTGGGAGGTGGAGGACAGCTACCGGATCCTCGCCGAGCTGGGCCTGATTCCCCCGAGCATCCCGCTGTTCGACGAGAAGCCCGGCTCCCCCTTCGGCGTCGGCGTCAACCAGCAGACCACCAGGACGGACTGGCACAAGTCCCAGGTACGCGCCATGTACGAAGGTGTAGTGGCCACTGGCAACGCCGACGACGCCTACGGGTTGGCCGACGCCTACATCCAGAACACCGGCCGCGCCCCCGACGGTGCCTCCCACTTCAACGAGGAGTTCGTCGGCTTCCGCAAGGTCTTCCAGAAGGGCCGCGCCTACCAGGTGCAGATCGTGGCCGAGCGGGACCGGGTGATCACCCGCAGCCGCTGGGACGGCTACCACCTCGGAGAGCTGGGCCCTCTCCCCGTCACCGGTCGGGCCGTCGACTTCACCACCGCCGACACCTTCCGTTTCGAGGACGGGGTAATCGTCGAGCACTGGGACACCACGGACTTCCTCGCGATGCTCGGCTCCCTGGGCGTCATGAACAACCACTGATCAATCTGCGGGCCGGGGTGCCGCGCGGTTCGCCGCCGCCGCGCCCCGCTCCGCGATCCCGCGACCCTGAGAGCACCCATGACGACCACCGATCAACCGCAGCCCTCAGAGGCCTCCCAGTCCGCCTCCGTCGCACCGGTCATGACCCAACGCCAGGTGATGCAGGCCCTGTCGGGGCTCCTGCTTGGCATGTTCGTGGCAATTCTGTCCTCCACGATCGTCTCCAACGCGCTTCCCCACATCGTCGCGGACCTGGGAGGAAGCCAGTCCTCCTACACCTGGGTCGTCACCTCGACGCTGCTCGCGATGACAGCGTCCACCCCGCTGTGGGGCAAACTCTCGGACCTCTACGACAAGAAACGGCTGGTCCAGACCGCTCTCGTGATCTTCGTGACGGGGTCCGTCCTCGCCGGGCTCGCCCACGGCACCGGACTCCTCATCGCGATGCGCGCCGTTCAGGGCGTGGGCACGGGTGGCATGGTCGCACTGTCCCAGATCGTCCTCGCCTCGATGATCCCGCCGCGTGAGAGGGGACGCTACAACGGCTACCTGGGTGCGGTGTTCGCCGTGGCCACGGTCGCCGGACCGCTGATCGGAGGTGTCATCACCGACACGTCCTGGCTCGGCTGGCGCTGGTGTTTCTACGTGGGTGTGCCGATCGCCGCCGTCGCGCTGGGCGTTCTGCAACGGACTCTGCAACTGCCGGTCGGCGACGGGGGCAAGAAGGTGGACTGGCTGGGTGCGGCGCTGATCACCTCCGCTGTCAGCCTGCTGCTGGTGTGGGTGACCCTGGCCGGGGACTCGTTCGCCTGGAACTCCTGGCAGACCTACGCCATGATCGGCGGGTCCGTGACCCTGGCGGTCCTGTTCGCCGTCACCGAGACCAAGGCGGCCGATCCGGTGATTCCACTGCGGCTCTTCCGCAACCGCACCATCGCTCTCGCCAGCTCCGTTTCCTTCTTCGTCGGCGCCGCCATGTTCGCCGCCACGGTCTACCTCAGCCAGTACTTCCAACTCGCCCTGGGCGAATCCGCGACCATGGCCGGGCTCATGACCGTCCCTATGATCGCCGGCCTGTTCCTGGCCTCCACCGTCTCCGGTCGGTTCATCACCGCAACCGGGCTCTGGAAAGCATGGCTGGTGACGGGCGGAATCCTGTTGACCGCCGGCCTGGCCCTGTTGGCCCGCCTCCACCACGACACTCCGTACTGGCAGGTCGCGTGCGCGATGGCGTTCACCGGCCTCGGACTCGGAATGAGCATGCAGAACCTCGTGCTCGCGGCACAGAACCAGACGGACGGTACCGACCTGGGTGCCACGAGTTCCCTGGTGGCCTTCACCCGCTCACTCGGCGGCACCATCGGCGTCTCCGCACTCGGCGCCCTGCTCTCCAGCCGCGTGACCCACTATCTCGCCGACGGGCTCACCAGGATCGGCGCACCGGCCGGAGGATCGGACACCCAAGGTGCCGTCCCGGACGTGTCCAAGCTCCGCGAGCCGTTGCGCACCGTCGTCACGAGCGCCTACGGGGACGGCATCGCCGACCTGTTCCTGTTCGCAGCTCCCGCCGCTCTGCTCGGCCTCGTAGTGACTCTGTTCATCCGCGAGACAGCACTGAAGGACCGCACTCCCGAGCCTGGACATCCCACCACCGCACCGGCCGAGGGCCAGGCCTGAAAGGTCACCTTCGTACGCCGTCGGCCAGCGGCGACTCAGCGGTGGGCTCAGCAGGGTTTCGACGATGCCCACAATCTGCTGAAGTCGAACCCCTCCATGTCCGCCTGGAACTCGGGGCTGGATGACCGACGATGCTGATCACGGCAAGTCCTTCCTCGCCATCCCCACGCGATGGCGGCAGAACGACGCGGAGCTTAGCTCAGCGCCAGGCATTCACCTCTGCGGTCGTCCTCCCGGTGAGCATCTGCGGCCACACCCAGAGAGATCCTCGCAGTGACTTTAAGTATCTGCCTGGCTACCCATGGGGGCTGCTGGCGTGCTCCACGACGCGGGAGAACAGCAATAACGACCACGGAAGAGCAGAACACCTTCGCCGGCCGGATGGGCTTCACCCCCGGCACGCTCATCCAGGAACTCGGCCACGACGACGACGTGGACGACGAGCTGCTCGACGAGGACTACGACGGCGTCCCCAACGCGGTGGTGATGTGGTTCCGGCGACCTCACCGACGCCCTGCTTGATGCCGCGAAGTCTCAGGACGAAGACGGAACGATCTGGCTCATGGTCCCGAAGGCCGGGAAGAACGGCCACGTCGAGCCCTGGACTATCGGTGACGCCGCGACGAGCGCCGGCTTGTCCCAGACGAGTCTCGTCAGCGCCGCCGCGAACTTGGAGATGGCCTCCACGACGGCGTACGAGGTCGGCCGCTCGTAGCCGCTGAGGCTGCGCGCACAGAGTGCTTACAGCACTGCCGGATCGACCGTCAGACCCGGCCGTGGCTGCACTTACTGGCTCTAACAAAAGCTTTTGATCATGTGACTGTCGGCTTGATCGCTCGTTTATGGAGGCATGGGGAAGCGTCAGTCGCGGCCGTGGATCGTGTCGGACGAACTGTGGTCGCTCATCGAGCCGTTGCTGCCCGTGCCGCCGCCGAAGCAGGTGGAAGGGCGGCCGCGGGTGCCCGACCGCCAGGAGCTGGGCTTCGGCTCGGGGATGACCTGCTGGCGCCGCTTGGCGGCCTGGAACGAGGCCGGTGTCTGGGACCAGTTGCACCAGCTGCTGCTGAACAAGCTGCGCTCGAAGAACCAGCTGGACTGGTCGCGGGCGGTGATCGACTCCTCCCACGTCCGGGCCGCCCGCAGGGGCCCAAAAGCGGCCCCAGCCCGGTCGACCGCGCACGGCCGGGCAGCAAACACCACATCATCACCGACGGGCAGGGCATCCCGCTTGCGGTGTCGCTGACCGGCGGAAACCGCAACGACGTCACCCAACTCTTGCCCCTGTTGGACAAGATCCCGGCAGTGGCCGGAGCCGTCGGCCGACCGCGCCGACGGCCCGACATACTCTTCGCCGACCGCGGCTACGACCACGACAAGTACCGCCGGCTCCTGCGGCAACGCGGCATCCAGCCCGCGATCGCCGAACGGGGACAACCGCACGGCACCGGTCTGGGCACCTTCCGCTGGGTCGTCGAGCGGACGATCTCCCGGCTGCACGGCTTCCGCCGCCTGCGCATCCGCTGGGAACGACGCGACGACATCCACGAAGCCTTTCTCGGCCTCGCCGTCTGTCTGATCACCCACCGCCACGTCCAGAAGCTTTGTTAGGGCCAGTTAGACGACGACGGCTCCTCCCCATTTCTCGTCGGGACGCCGGTCACAGGGGTCTCGAGGACCGACGGGTCACCGGCCGGCACGTCCTCGATCTCCTTGGGGTAGGAAGCCGCTCCATGTCAGCTGTTGTGAAGCCACGCCGTTGTCGACGCCGAGCCCGATCGTCTTTCCGGCAAATCGGGTTGTGCCCGTTGCGTCACCGCCTTTCTGGTCCGGCGATCAGAACAGGCCGTTGTCGTGCGGCAGGGTGTCCGGGATGGGAACGACGATGTCCCAGTGCTCGACGATCTTGCCATCGGCGACACGGAACAGGTCCCAGTACGCGACCGGAACATCGAACACGCCCTCGGAGACCACCAGCACGAAGTTGCCCTCGGCGATCACCTGGTGAGTCGTCCCGTAGGCGATGTTCTTGCCCTGCTCGGCCCACGCCGCAAAGGCGGCGCCGAGCCCGTCAAGCCCGTCAGCGATCTCCGGGTGGTGCTGGTCGTACTGCTCGGTGGAGATGAAGTCGGTCAGCACGGAGAAGTCACCACCCTTGAGGACCTTCTCGACGAACTCGAGGACCAGGGCACGGTTGGCCTCAGTCTTGTCGAGGTCGCTGACCTCTGCCGGGCCGTCGACCTGCGAGCGGCCCGAGACGGTCTTGGTGATCTGGGGGGTGAGCGCGTCCCAGTGCTCGGCGAGCTTGCCGTCGGCGACGCGGAACAGGTCGAGGGCGACCAGCGGGTCGGGACCGAAGCCGTAGTAGACGCCGTGGACCGCGACCAGGTCGCCATCGGTGATGACCCGGGCGACCTCGTGACGGACGTCGTCGGTGAGTGACCCGATCAGCCCACGCAGGCCTTCGGGGCCGTCGGGCGCGGCCGAGCTGTGCTGGCGGTAGTCGGTGGCCACCCACCGGTCGACGGCGGTGACGTCCTTGTCACCGAAGAGCTCCTTGACTGCGGTGAGGACGGTGGTCTTGTTGTCGCTCATGTTCGTCATTTCCTCGTGCTTGTGGCCTGGTGGGCGGCTTGTGGTTTCTGACATCAACAGTGGTCCCGCAGTCGGTCGGTGCTGCGGTAGGTTCTGGTCTCGTGATGGTGAATATCGGACAGCGCACCTGCGATGCCATCCCGAGGGTGGACTTCAACGCGCGCGTCGGCACTCCGGCCGGCATCGAGGTGATGTCACTGTCCGAGTTCCGGCGGCGTGGGGGCGGCGGGTTCACGACGCCGCATCGCCCCGATTTCCACCACCTCATCGCCACGGTCAGCGGGACGCTGAAGCAGGAGGTCGACTTCACCACGTACGACGCGACCCCCGGGAGCTGGTTGTGGGTCCGTCCGGGGCAGGTCCACAGGTGGGGAGACCTGAGCGAGGTCGAGGGGCATCTCGTGCTCTTCGAGAGCGACTTCCTCGATCCGACCACGGTGGTCGCGGCTCGCTTGGAGACGCCGGGCAGCCCGGTGCAGTACGACGCGGTCGACGACCATGCCGTCGATCTGGCGATCGAGCACCTCTGTCACGAGTTCGGTGCCGTCGGCACGAGTCCGCTCGACGTGCACATCGCCATCCTGCGGCACCTGCTGTCCGTGCTGGTGCTCCGGCTGGCCGACCGGCCGGGTGGGCTTCCCAGCACTACGGAAGACAGCGAGACCTTCCGCCGATTCCGCGAGGCGGTCGAGCGTGACTTCACCAAGACCCATCAGGTCGCTGACTACGCGAGAGCCCTGGGCTACTCCCCGCGGACGCTGAGGAGGGCAACCGCAGCAGCGGTCGGTACCAACGCCAAGGAGTTCATCGACGAACGAGTCACGCTGGAAGCCAAGCGCCGCCTGGCCCACAGCGACGAGACCGCCGTCCGCATCGCCGCACACCTCGGCTTCAGCAGCGCCACCAACTTCAGCAAGTACTTCCAGTCCCGAACCGGACAGAGCCCGATCCAGTTCAGGAACGCGGCCCGACAGGTTTTACCTCCGCGAGGCGGGGCCTGACGACGCGACCTCGGCACAGCCACGACCACCGGACTCGCGTTCGAGTGATGCACTGCGCCACCCTTAGCTTGACTCTGTCGGGGATCTTGGGTGGTCGGGCTCAGCTGCCGAGGGTTCGCCAGGACTTTGACCGGGGGATGTCGTTCTGGTCCAGGAAGGTCTGGAAAGCGGTCGGCGGTCTCGGTGAAGAGGGTTCCTCGGTCGCTGAGGCGTTCGATGTTCACGGCGATGGCCGTGAGTACGTGTTGCAGGTGGGCTTTCGGCTGTCCGCGGCAGCGGCGCATGCCGTGCCGTGGGCGAACTCGTTGATGGTGCCCTCGACTCCGGAGCGGACCGCGTAGCGGGTCTTCCAGTCGGGTGTCTGCTGTTCGGCGCGGACGCGGAGTTGCAGGTCGCGGAGTCCTCGTGGGGGAAAGCCCAAGGTCCGGGCGCTGTCGGCGGTGGTGGTGCAGCGGGTGCGGGCAGGGCAGGGGCGGCACTGGCTCTTGGTGAACCGGGCCACGATCAGCGGGACGGCGGTGGGCGAGGAGGTCGGGTAGGGGCCGTGCCAGCCCTGGCTGAACTGGCCCTGGGAGCAGGTGACCTGTCGGCGGTCGAAGTCGATGGGGAAGTCGTCCCGGCTGACGCCCTCGTTCTTGCGGTGCTGGCGGGTGGGGTTGCCCGGCAGTGGCCCGCTGACGGTGACCTGATGTTCGCGGGCGGCTCGTTCGAGGTGGACCAGGGAGGTGTAGCCGCCGTCGACCAGGTGTTCGGCGGGCAGCAGTCCGCGACGCGCCAGGTGGGTGTGGATGCCGGGCAGGGCCTGGCCGTCGTTGGTGGCGGCCGGCGTGGTGGCCACGTCCGTGATCACGTGACGCTGTCGGAGGCACACGTCTCGGTGACATGCACGGCGAACCCCTTCCAGCGGATGATGTGCCCGTGCCGGACGTAGCGCGCCGTGGTGTCGTAGGGGGAGATGACCGCCGAGGAGGAGGGCGGCAGTTCGCCGTCGTCGGCGGTGCGCCAGCGCAGGCGGCCTGCCGAATCGGTAGTAGTTCTGCACGACGATCTGCCGCAGCGCCTCGGCCTGCGGGCCGGGCCGGTAGCCCGGTCTCTGCCGGTGGAGGTGTTCTAACAGTCGCCAGGCGTCGTCGCCGGCCGCGGGGATCCTGGTCTTGGGCCGGGTGGGGTTCTTGCCCAGACGGACCGGACGGCCGTAGCGGTGCGGGCCATTTCCTTCAGCACGGCACGGACGGCCTCGGTGACCAGTTCCAGCCGGGTCAGGTCGCGCACCGCGGCCAGGACATGGGTGGAGTCGGTGCGCTGCGTGGTGCGCTCGCGCACGAGTCCGGCGTCCTTCAGGCGTGCGAGCGCCAGATCAAGAAGGCGGTCGGCGCGGTCGTCGTGGGTGAGGCGCTCGCGGAAGTCGGCCAGCACGCTGTGGTGGAAGCCAGGATCGTCCAGTTCCAAGGCCATCGCGTACTTGAAATCGATGCGGCAGCGGACCGCTTCCGCTGCCTGACGGTCCGACAGACCGAGCAGGAACTGGAGCGCACACACACGGTGGCCAGTTGGGCGGGCGAGCGACCGGGGCGTCCGTCGCGCGGGTACCAACCGGCGAAGTCCTCGTCGCACCACAACCCATCCAGCCGGTCTCTCACCCACATCGCCGTCGTACCGCCTGGGTTGCTCGCCCGCGCGATCCGCGCGGTCAGAGACGGGACTTGCTCACCGGAACGGGGACAGAGCGACAACGGACACCTCGACAACTGCATCGGTCTTCGAAACAGCCCCGAGCATGCCCGCTGATCATGCTGCCGCACCGGGAAATTCCAAGATCCCCGACAGAATCAAGCTGAGGGCATCTTCGGGGTGCCGGCCAGCATCGCCTCGTAGGCTTTGCGCAGTCCGCTGTAGCCGGTGCTGGCCTAACCCTGGAAGTACAGGGCCCGATGGGCTCGTACAGCGCGAGCACGCCGTCGATGTCCCCGGCCTCGGCGCGCTCGAGCCACAGCCGGCCCAGATCCTCGGGCTTGTACGCCTCTTCGCGACCGTGGTCGGTGACCGCCGGCTTCTAGGCCTGCGCCGGGTTCTGCGAGAACATGTACTTGTGGATGCGCCACCCGTCCGGGGTGCGACGCAGCACGAACAGCTCGCGGAAGTAGGCATGGGTGCGAGTGCCGTCGGCCACGGCAATCACCGTGACGGGCTGCTCGGATCGGACGATCGCGATCTCGTCGTAGACCTCGGTCGAGACCACCTCCACGTTGACCTCCATCCCGATGGCGGCGAAGGTGCTGGCGTAGAAGGAGTCAACGGCGTCGCGGCCGCGCAGGCTGGGCAAGTTCTCGGGGATGATCTCGGCCTCGTCGGCGTAGAGCCGCAAGATCGTGTCAGTGTCCTTGATCTGCAGCGCTTGCATGTACGCCTCGACTACGCCGACCGCGTCGGCGGTGCTGTTGTTGTTCGTCATGTGGTGCTCCTCTGATATTTGGTTGGCAACCGACACCACACGTGCCGGTGACGTGCCAACTTTTCCGTTTGTGTGAGCCGGTCAGTACGCGACGTGGACGAGGCGGCGGGTGAGCTCGCCCTGCTCCAACTCGTCGACGAGAGCGACGGCGTAGTCCTCGGTGCTGATGTGGCTGTTGCCCTCGCCGTCGCTGAGCAGTTGGTGATCGCCTGTCCGGTACGCGCCCGTGCGCTCGCCAGGCGTGATCACCGCGGGCGGGGAGAGGTAGGTCCATTCCAGGTCGTCGGCGTTGTCGCGGACAAGCTCGAACAGCGCCACCTGGGCGCGAACCGGCGGCAGGGCGTCCTCGGGGAACCCTGGGGTGTCGACGACCCGCACACCGGGGGAGACCTCCAGGATGCCCGCGCCGCCCACCACCACCAGGCGACGCACCCCGGCCCTGCGTACGCCGTCCAGTACGCCGCGGCCCACCTCCAGCAGTGACTCGGTGGCCTCGATGCCGCCTCGTGGCGGTGACACCGCCAGGACCACCGCGTCGTGGCCGGCCGCCAGGCGCGCGACGGTGTCGGCGTCGCTCGCGTCCGCCGCGAGGGTGCCGTCCTTCCCGCTGCGCGTGACACCAGTCACCTCGTGGCCCCGCTTGCCCGCCTCGGCAGCGATCCGGCTGCCGATCATCCCGGTGGCTCCGAACAGCAAGATGCGCATCTCATGACCTCCTTGTAGTCATCGCGTGTGCCTCGCACACGCCGTCACCTAGAAGGTATCAATGGGATACTGGTTACTTCAAAGATACTGAAGTACCCTTTGGATATGGTGAACGAAGCTGCCGACGAATCCGAGATCTGCTGCCCGTCCCGGCTGGTGCTCGACCGCATCGGTGACAAGTGGTCGGTGCTGATCGTGCTGAACCTGGGCGACGGCCCCAAGCGGTTCAGCGAACTGCGGGGGGTGCTTCATCACGTGACGCCCAAGGTCCTCACCTACACGCTGCGGGGGATGGAACGCGACGGCCTGCTCACCCGCACGGTCTTCGCCGAGGTCCCGCCCCGCGTGGAGTACGAACTGACCCCGCTGGGCCACTCCCTGCGGCCCGTCGTGGAGCCGATCAGCACCTGGGCCGCGGAGCATGTGGACGAGGTCCTGTCCTTGCGCAAGGCCCACGACGCCCGCTCCGCGGACGAGTTCGCGGGCTGATCACCGAGTAGCCCGACTGCGAGATACGGCCCGCCATGCACGAGACCATGGTGCCGTGGTCGATGACCGCGCATGGCGGGCCGCTTTTGAACTCACTGCGAACTCACTTCGAACCCAGTCGAAGAGCTACGACCTCGTTCGTCGCGGGGAATTCCCATGCCGCGTGCTACCAATAGGCCGCACCGCCCGCGTCGTCGCTGCCTCGCTCCTCCGCGTACTCGAGAGCGGAGAGCCGGAGTACAACGGAGTCTCCAGTGCAAGCCCCAATCCGTCATGACCGACTACACGACGATGTCCCGCCGCAGCAAGCCGGCGTGGGTCCCCACGTGTCACGAGCGATCACAGACGTGTCACCAACCTCGCGGACGCCCTCAGGTCACAAGGACCTGACCTGTACTTACGCGCTCACCCCGGACCAACTGGACGCCCGTGGACGGTTTCTACGACATGTGCCATGTGGTACCCGTACACGCCGGCGGCTCCCGTACGCGTCACCCTTCCGACTGGCTACAGCCACCCCCGCGCACGAAGCCGCGGGACAGACAAGATCCGGACCACACGCGGACCAACAGGGCCGCAACGGCCACTTATTGCACCATCGCCGCAGTTCAGAAGCACGCAAGCGCTGTACCACCAGCAGACCAAGAACCTTTTGGTCAGTTACTCGCCCAAGAAACTGGGCTTCTTTTGGAACGCCGTGAAGGGCGTCTGTCGCGGTTGGGCAGGCGTCCTCGACCACTCACATGAGGGCCTCCCCGGACGCGGGTGCGGATGTCGCAATCCGCACCGAGCCGGAAGGCCCTCACTCATTTCAAGGACACTCATGAAATGCCCAAAATATTGCAAGGTGAGATAATTTACCTAACTAGGGGACGCGTCACAGGCGTTCCCCACCGACCGTGAAAAGGCGGATCCGACCATGTCGAAGAAACCACGTTCGTCCGAGCCACCGCACGGAAAGGGTCCCAGCCGTCACCAGGGCACCGGACAGCACGGCTGGTCGCCCGATGTGGACGAGACGCGCCAGCAGGACAATCCGAGCGCCCACCGCTCCTTCCGACCCGAGCAGGCCGGCGAAAGAGGTAAGGGCCGGTCGATGTCCCCGGAGGAGACGAAGCCCGTTCCGGGCGACACGGCCAAGAGCCGCAGCGCGAGCGGCGAGAAGTACGGCGACGCGGACGAGAAGGGCAGACGCGACACCGGCCGCAAGGGCCGCTCCCAGCGCCCCAGCGGCACCAAGGACGCTTCCGCCACGACCGGCGTGGATCCACAGGACCCACCGTCCGGGCGTCGGCCAGGTTGACGGTCCCATCGCGCCTGGACGGCCTGGCCCGCGCCCGGACGAGCGACGCCCCTGTCAGCAGATCCGCGGCAGTTGCTCCCCGATCGGCAGATCGACCACCCGCGTCCCTCCCAGGCCGGTCCGTGCCACGACCATGCCGGGATGCCCCTCCACGGCCTCACCGATGATCACGGAGTCCGCGCCCAGAGGATGGGCGCGCATCACCCCGAGGACGGCGTCGGCGTGCTCGCGCGGGACGAAGGCGACCAGCTTGCCCTCGTTGGCGATGTACATGGGGTCCAGTCCGAGAATGGCGCAGGCGTTGGCCACGGCCGGCGGGACCGGGACGTCGCGTTCCCGGATGACTACCCCGGTGCCGGAGGCCTGCGCGATCTCATTGAGCGCGGCGGCCAGGCCGCCTCGGGTGGGGTCGCGCAGAACGTGCAGGTCCGGGGTGACGGCGAGCATGGCGTCGACCAGGCCGCCGAGCGCCGCGCAGTCGCTCTTGATCTCCACTCCGAACTCCAGTCCCTCGCGTACGCTCATGACCGCCACCCCGTGGACGCCGATGGCGCCGCTGACGATCACGACGTCACCGGGGACGACCCGCTGAGGGCGCAGATCGACGCCCGCCGGGACGAGACCGATGCCCGCGGTGTTGATGTAGATCCCGTCGCCGTGGCCGGCCTCCACCACCTTGGTGTCGCCGGTGGCGACCTCCACACAGGCGGTGCGCGCGGCCGCGCCCAGCGCCTCGGACACTCGCGTGACCACGTCGAGCTCGACGCCCTCCTCCAGGATGAATCCGCAGGAGAGGTAGGCGGCGCGGGCGCCGCTCATGGCGAGGTCGTTGACGGTGCCGTTGACCGCCAGGTCGCCGATGCTGCCGCCGGGGAAGAACAGTGGCCGCACCACGTAGGAGTCGGTTGAGAACGCCAGCCGGGCACCGCCCACGGAGAGGACGGCGGCGTCACCCATCTGGGCGAGCACCTCGCCCCCGAAGGCAGGCGCGAAGATCTGCTGGACCAGTTCGGCGGAGAGCACTCCGCCGCCGCCGTGGCCCATGACGACACGCGGCCGGTCCCGCAGGGGCGCCGGACACGTCCACGCTTCGACGTCCAGGGCGGGGCCGGGAAGATCGGTGGTGTCAGACAACGGGGGTCGCCTCCTGGGCCTTGGCGGCGGGCATGTCCAGCCGCCGGTAGAGGTAGTACGCGGCGCAGGCTCCCTCGCTGGAGACCATGGTGGCCCCCAGCGGCGTACGAGGCGTGCACAGAGTGCCGAAGGCCTCGCACTCGTGCGGCTTGAGCAGCCCCTGCAGGACCTCTCCGCTGCGGCACTCGGCCGGCTCCTGCGTGCGGATGCCCTCGACGGAGAAGCGGTGCTCGGCGTCGTAGGCGCGGTACTTCGGCGCCAGCCGCCAGCCGCTCTGCGGGATCACCCCGATGCCGCGCCAGGCGCGGTCGGTAACGTCGAAGACATCCTCCAGCATGGCCCGGGCGGCCGCGTTGCCCTCCGCGCGAACGGCACGGGCGTAGGCGTTGTCGACGGTGTGCTCACCGCGTTCCAGCTGCCGGACGGTACGGCGCACGCCTTCGAGGATGTCCAGTGGCTCGAAGCCCGTCACGACGATCGGCACCCGGAAGCGCTCCGCCAGTTCCGGGTACTCCCCCATGCCCATCACGCTGCAGACATGGCCGGCCGCGAGGAAGCCCTGCACCCGGCAGCTCGGCGACGACATGATGGCCTCGATGGCGGGCGGTACGCGGACATGGGACACCAGCATGCTGAAGTTCGGGATGCCCAGCTTCCGGGCCTGATGGACCGTCATGGCGTTGGGGGGTGCGGTCGTCTCGAAGCCGATGCCGAAGAACACCACCTCGCGGTCCGGGTTCTGCTGGGCGATCCGCAGCGCGTCGAGCGGTGAGTAGACGACACGCACGTCACCGCCCTCTCCGCGGACCTGGAACAGATCCCGTCCGGTGCCCGGCACACGCAGCATGTCACCGAAGGAACAGAAGATCACCTCCGGTCGGGAGGCGATCTCCAGAGCCTTGTCGATGACCTCCAGCGGAGTCACGCACACCGGACAGCCGGGTCCGTGGATCAACTCGATCTTGTCCGGCAGGAGTTGGTCGATGCCGTGCCGGATGATGCTGTGCGTCTGCCCTCCGCACACCTCCATCAGCGCCCACGGCCTGGTCACCGTGGCGTGGATGTCGTCGAGCAGCCGGCGGGCCAGCTCCGGGTCCTGGAACTCGTCGATGTACTTCACTGGTTGCGCACCTCTTCCACCGGGTCGACGCCCGCCTCCGTCGCCGCCATCTCCCAGGCGTCGCCGAACTCCTCCTGCAACAGGCCGAGTTCGGCGAAGAGTTCGAGCGTCTGTCGCGCCGACTCCTCGTTCAGCCGTTGGAGGGCGAACCCGACGTGGACGATGGCGTACTCGCCGACCTGCAGGTCGGGCAGGTACTCCAGGCACACCTCCTTGACCACGCCGCCGAAGTCGACGGTGGCCATCCGGGTGCCGTCCCGTTCCTCGATGTCCAGCACTCTGCCGGGTACCGCCAGGCACATGAGCCTCTCCTCGCTGTGGGTCGCGTGTCTGCTCAGTCGGTGGGAGTGGGAGTGGCGCGGGCGGCCACCATCAGTTGGCCCAGCGCCAGGCCACCGTCGTTGGGCGGCACAAGGTGGTGCCGCAGGACCGTGAAGCCGTCCTCGCGCAGGCTGGCGGCACAGGCCGAGGAGAGCAGCGTGTTGGCGAACACGCCTCCCGTCAGGGCGACCGTGTCCAGCCCGTGCCGCTCTCGCGCCCGCGCGCACATCCGGTGCACCAGGCCGGTCACGCCCCGGTGGAAGCGCGCGGCGACCAGAGCCGGCTCGACGCCCCCGCGCAGGTCGCCGACGATCGCCGCGAGTACGGGTGCCGGATCGGCCCGTATGGCGCCGTCCCGGTTCTCCTCCGACGCGTGCAGGGCGAAGGCGTACGCGGTGGTGTCGTCGGCCGGTGCGTGCAGAGCCGCCCCCTCCAGCTCGACGGCGGCCTGTGCCTCGTATCCGGCTCGGTGGCACACCCCGGCGAGAGAGGACACGGCGTCGAAGAGCCGGCCCATGCTGGACGTGGGGACACAGTTCAGGCCGCGCTCCAACTGCCGTTCCAAGACGTGGAGTTCGTCGGGCGGGCAGGCGGTCGTACAGGCGAGGTCGTCGGACCAGTCGATCCCGGCCGCCCTCAGATGGGCCAGCGCCATGCGGTACGGCCGGCGCACCGCGGCGTCACCACCGGGCAGTGGAACATACGCGAGATGTCCGAACCGGGTGAAGCGGTCGTAGTCCGCGCACAGGAACTCCCCGCCCCACACGGCGCCGTCGTCGCCGTGGCCGGTGCCGTCGAAGGCGACGCCGATCACCGGCCGGGTGCCATCCAGTCCATGCTCGGCCATGGCGGCGGCGATGTGCGCGTGATGGTGCTGGACGCGTACGACGGGCTGGTGCGCCGCGTTCCGGTCGGCCCATCCGGCGGAGCGGTAGCCAGGATGCCGGTCGCGGACAAGGGCCTCGGGCCGCACTCCCGTGATGGACTCCAACTGCGCCACCGCGCGCTCGAAGGCCCGTTGAGTGCCGACGTCGTCCATGTCACCGATGTGCGCCGACAGCCAGGCTTGACGGCCCGCCCCGAGACAGAAGGCGTTCTTCAGGTCTCCGCCGACAGCGAGGGCCGGCCGCACGGGCAGCGGGAGGGAGACCGGCAACGGGGCGTAGCCACGCGAGCGGCGGATCACCAGTGGCTCCCCGTCGCAGACGCGGACCACGGAGTCGTCGCACGGGACGTGGATCGGCCGGTCGTGCGTGAGCCAGGCGTCGGCCAGGTGCGCGAGTCGCTCCAGCGCCTCGTCGTCGTCGGTGACGATCGGCTCACCGGACAGGTTGCCGCTGGTCATGACGAGCAGCCTGGGGCCGTCCGGGTCGCCGGGCAGACCGAGCAGCAGATGGTGCACGGGCGTGTAGGGCAGCATCACGCCGAGGTCGGGGCTGCCGGGTGCCACGGCATCGGCGGGCCGGAGGTCCCCGGGGGCGTACGACGGGTGCGGACGCCGCCTCACCAGGACGACCGGCCTGGCACGGCCTTCGAGCAGGCTCCGCTCCGCCGGGCTCAGCCGGACGAGGTGACGGACGTCGTCCGCGGTCCTGGCCATGACGGCGAAGGGCTTGTCCCCGCGCGCTTTTCGTTGGCGCAGGAGGGCGACCGCCTCCTGGTTCGAGGCATCGCAGGCCAGGTGGTAGCCGCCCAGGCCCTTCACGGCGAGGATCGCGCCCCGCTTCAGCAGCGCACGGGCCTCGGTGACCGGGTCCGCCCCCTCGACCTTCCTGAGCCGTGCCTCCTGGGCGAGGACCAGCCGCAGACGGGGCCCGCAGGCCGGGCAGGCGACCGGCTGCGCGTGGAACCGGCGGTCGGCCGGATCGGCGTACTCCCGGGTGCAGTCGGGACACATCGCGAAGCCGGCCATGGTGGTGTTCGCCCGGTCGTACGGCACACCGGTGACGATCGTGAAGCGCGGGCCGCAGTGAGTGCAGTTGACGAACGGGTGCCGGTAGCGCCGGTCCGCCGGGGCGGCCAACTCGGCGAGGCAGTCGGCACAGGTGGCGGAGTCGGGGGAGACCAGGGTGCGGGCCGGTCCGCCGGTGCGCGAGGTGAGGATGGTGAACGCGGTGCCGCCGACGGGAGGCATCTCCCGGTGGTGGACGGACTCCACGCGGGCCAGCGGCGGCGCCTGGGCGGCGATCAGGTCGCAGAACCGGGCCACGGCCGCGGCGCTGCCCTCGACCTCCGCGACGACGCCCTCCGGGGTGTTGGTCACGTGTCCGGCCAGGGCGAGTTCGGTGGCGAGGCCGTAGAGGTAGGGCCTGAAGCCCACGCCCTGTACCACTCCCCGGACGGTGACCCGGCGGCGGCGTGGGGTGTTCTCGGCGACGGCGGTCGGAGCCTGCGGACCGCTCACGAGTGGATGTGGGCCATGGTGCCGGTGGCCTCCGGGTGCGCGTGCGGGTGACTGTGGTGATGAGGCTGCCGGGCCATGACCGGCGAGTGGACAGGTGTGCCGTCCACGGCGGCCAGCGCCCGGTCGAGCAGCGCGCCGACTCCCTGCCCCCGGCGTGCCGAAGTCAGGATCACCTCGACTCCGGGATTGACCTGCTCCACATTCGCGCGGAACGCCGCCTCGTCGAACTCGACGGCCTCCGCGATGTCGGTCTTGGTGACCACCACAAGGTGGGCGAGGCCGAAGGCGGTGGGGTACTTGAGCGGCTTGTCCTCGCCCTCCGTCACGGAGGCGAGGGTGACCCTCAGTGTCTCCCCCAGGTCGTAGGAGGCCGGGCAGACCAGGTTGCCGACGTTCTCCACGAACAGCAGCCGGGTGTCGTCGGGCAGCCACCCGTCCAGGTGCCCGGCGAGCATCCCCGCCTCCAGATGGCACAGTCCGTCGGTGAGTACCTGCTTGACGGGGACCCCCGAACGCGCCAGCCGGGCCGCGTCGTTCTCGGTGGCCAGATCGGCGCTCAGCGCCGCGACGGGAACGGCCCGCTCCCGTGCTCGCAGCAGTTCGCGCTCCAGCAGCGCGGTCTTGCCGCTGCCCGGACTGGACAGCAGGTTGACGACCGCGGTGCCTCGAGCCGCGAGGTGCGCGCGCAGTTCGTGGGCGCTCGCGTCGTTCTTCGCAAGTACGGCCTGTCGCAGGTCGACGACACGGCACATGGTTCAGCGCTCCTCGGAGATCGGTTCGCGGGTGGGCGTGTGCGTGGGGCCGCCGTCCTCCCAGTGCACGTCGAGGATCTGCAGTTCCCGGCCCGCGAGCAGGTCGGTCTGCGTACCGCCGCACGCGGGGCAGGTCAGCCGGGGCGGCATGCCGACGGCCCATTCGTGCGCACAGGGCGTGCAGCGGGCCCGCCCGGGCACCGCTTCTGTGATCAGTTCGGCGCCTTCCAGGAGGGATCCGGCGCAGGCCAGTTCGAAGGAGAAGGCGAGCGCCTCGGGTACGACGCCGGCCAGTTCGCCCACCTGGAGCCGTACCCATCGCACCGCCGTGACGTCTTTGGCCCGTGTGGCGGCCTCTTCCACCTGGTCGACGACGGCCAGCGCGACGGACATCTCGTGCATGGGTCTCCGTCCTTCCGCAGCCTGCCTCCCGCCGGGCTTCATTAGAGGCGGGCGCCCGCTGGTCGCACGGCCCGGCACGCCGTCACCGGCCGGCGGATACACCGTTCGACGCAACCTCACGGCGCACCGGTGGCTCCCCCGTTTCACATCCGTCGGATCCGCAGGTAGCGCCGGAGGTCGGGAAGCACCTCGGCGACGACAGCGACCAGGGCGGCGAGGGCCGCTCCGCCGATGACGATCTTCTTCATCCCGTCTCTCCTCATGTCGAGATCCCACCGGCCGTGGCCCGCGGCGCGGACTCTCCCGGCTTCCCGTGCCTCAGCAGCTTTTCGATCAGCCGGACGGCCTCCGGTACGGCGTCGGACACCGGCGGGCTGAGACCGATGCCCTCGTCCACCGAGGCCGGTTCGCATCCCACGACCAGGACGCGGCGTGGTGGCTCGCCGCCGGTCCCGGCGCACAGGGTGCCCAGCAGAGCCAGGACGGTGTCGGGGGTCATCCGGTGGCCGTCCAGCGCGGGGGCGGCGGATGAAGGGCTCTCTCCGCAGACGTCGTGCTCAATCACGTACAGCGTGCCGGGGGCTTCGCCGCGTGCCGTGGCGTCCACAAGGACGAG
Organism: Streptomyces sp. NBC_01352; assembly: GCF_036237295.1. Classification (NCBI taxonomy): domain Bacteria; kingdom Bacillati; phylum Actinomycetota; class Actinomycetes; order Kitasatosporales; family Streptomycetaceae; genus Streptomyces; species Streptomyces sp. NBC_01352. Next base: position 9,307,532 of record NZ_CP108354.1, on the reverse strand, counting down.
GGTGTCGTAGCCGTCCAGCAGCTGGTAGGCGAGGTGCACCCCGCGCACTCCGATGTCCACGACCTCGATGTGTCCGGGCAGGCCGTGCTCGGCGAGCCGGCGGGCGGTCTCCACACCGAAGCCGTCGTCCCCGAGAAAGATGTTGCCGATGCCGGCGACCAGGGTCCTGGGGCCTGACCACGGGGAGGGGTTCATACGTCGTCCTCCAGCGGTGTGACCTCGTCGGGCTGGAAGTACAGGAACCGTCCCTGCTCGCGGCGGATGTCGGCGCCCGGGTCGCCCTCGACCGTGACCGCCAGGTGCACCCCCCCGTCGACGTCGTGCAGCACCGCCTCGACCTTCGCGGTGCGGCCCCGCAGGAAAATGTCCTGCGCGTCCGTGCGCCGCAGGCCCGGGTGCAGTTCGACGCGGCTGCCCTGGCCCACCGACCGGCCGTCCACGACCACCCGGTCCCGCGCGGGGTCGAAGCCCGCCTCGCTCGCCGGGTCCCACCAGGGGGTGTCGGGCCGCTGCACCCCGAACTCGTCGGGGAAGCCGCCGTCCGGGGCGGATGGGCCCGGGCCGGTCACTTCACGCAGACTGCGCACCGCCCCGTGCAGCCGCTCCAGAACCTCGGGCGGCATCGAGTCCGCCAGCTCGATCACGGCGGCCGCCCGCTCGTCCGTACCCCGGGCCTCGCGTTTCTCCTCTTCGGTGAGGGCCGCGGTGCGCAGCGCGAGGATCTCGTCGATCTCGGTGGCGTCGTAGAGCGCGCCGGGGCTCTCCGGTGCGATGGCCGGATGGTCGTCCAGGATGATCGGCGAGGACAGCACCAGGTCGGCGCGGCCGGGTTCGCCGGCGAGTACGGGCCAGGTGTGCAGGTTGCGGCAGGCGGCGACCGCGCCCTTCGCCCACTCGGGCGGATCGGTCATCGACAGGAACGATCCGGCGCTGAGGGCCATGAGGAGGTGGGTGGCCACCAGGGAGTGCGGCAGCGCCGCGTCCCGGTCCGCGGCGCGTTCCTCGGGGGGTGTCCAGTCGCTGGTGTTCTCGACGACGGCGGTCAGCCGCAGGGCCCGGTAGGGGCCGTCGAGTTCGCGGGCGGACAGCCGGACCGTCCCACTGATCTCCTCGGACCGCCGGACCAGTCGGCCGACGGTTCGGCCGGCCGCGTCCAGGACCGGTTCGGTGTCCTCGCGGGCGGGGCGCCGGAAGGGATGGGTCACGCCGTCGCCGAGGAGTTCGTCCACCGACGCGACCACCTCGACACGCTCCTCGCCGCCCTCGTCCCAGGGCACCAGCACCCGGTCCTCGAGGCGGAGTTCGGAGACGGTGTCGTAGCCTCCGTCCGGGCGGGCCCGCTGCACCGTGCGCCGTCGGGCGTGCAGGAAGCGCACCTCGACCGAGAGGGTCGCCCCCGCCTTCGGTTCCATCAGGCACTCGGTGTGCTGGAAGTCGTGCTCCTCGCACTCGGCGCCCCAGCCGGGCGGTACGAGCACCCCGAACTGCCAGCGCAGCCGGTTCTTGGCGGCCGAGGCGCGGTACGGGTAGAGCACGTAGCCCTCGAAGAGGACGGCGTCGGCCACCTGCCGGGCGACGGCGAACCGTTCCTCCGTCCCGGGGGCGAACGCGGTCACGGTCACGGATCGGTCCTTCCGGTGGTGCCGGTGAGGGCGCGCAGCGGGTCGTGCGCGGGCGGGTCGGCACCCTCCAGCAGCGCCGCGACGGTCGCCTCCCAGGAGGGCAGGGCGTGCCGGGAGCGGTAGGCGAGGAGGGCGTCCATGGTGTCGCGGGGCAGCCGGATCCAGCCGCAGCCGGGGAAGTGCTGCTCGACCATCTCCTGCCAGGCGGTGACGGGCATCCGGAAGGCTGCCTCGCGGTCCCACGGGACCGGCTCGACCTGGAAACCGCCGACGCCGGTGAACGCCGTACCGGAGAAGAGCATCAGCAGGGGGACCTCGCCGTCGGTGAGGGCGGTGAGGTAGCGGGTCGCGGCGACGTCCATGTCGTAGGTGCAGGGCACGACGAGGTCGGCTTCGGTCTCCCCCGTGAAGCTGGGGACCATGAGCGAGACCTGGGCGAACTGCACCGGCTGGAGCGTGCTGCCCCAGCGGGAGCGCTCGCCGAAGAGGTCCGCCAGTCCGTCGGCCTCGGCGGATTCGTAGGCTCGGCGGGCGGGTTCGACGCGGATCTGGCAGCGCAGCGCGAGGGCGTGGACGCGGGCGTTGCCGGCGGCTGTGACGCGCAGCCGGAAGACGAGGGTCGGTCCGGCGGCGTACCGGTCGGCGCGGACGCCGGTGCAGGCGAAGGAGAACTCCGTCACGGCCGTACCGCCTCGTCCACGGGCCGGACGCGTCGCGCGACGTCCGCGAAGAACGCGTCCAGCGCGGCCCGGGCCTCGGCCCCGCCGTCGAAGCCCTGCCACAACAGGCGCATGCGGCCGACGAGTTCGTAGCAGATGTCGATCGGTACGAGGAGGCACTCGAAGCGGCCGTCGGTGCGGCGCAGCAGCAGCGCCTCCACGTCGGGTTCGAGCAGTTCGGCGAGGCGGCTGCCGCCGAGGACGTCGGTCCATGTGGCCGGTTCGAGTTCGCTCTCGGTTGCTCCGGCCGGGCTCGGGTAGAGGGCGACGAGCCGGTCGAGTGCCGCGTTACGGAAGAGGAAGGCGACGCCGACCGGGATCTGCAACGCGTCCCACGCGCTCTCGTCGAGGCGGTGCCGGGGGTCGGTGAGGTAGCGGGCGGGGACCGTGCAGAAGCGGCCGGCGGCGGCGCCCGGCTGTTCCATCAGCAGCGCGCAGGGGGTACAGGCGCAGACGAGGGCGCGTTTCTCGGTGTCGACAAGATGACGGTGGTCCGCCTCCACCGTCACGGCGCACAACTCGCACCGTTCGGGCTGCGGAGGTCTCTCGGTGAGGAACCTCCGCAGGCCGGGCATGCGCGTCGTCGGGGACGCCGTCATCGGGCCCCCGTCGGTGCCGTGCTGATCTGAAGGAGTGTGGGCCCGGCGGGCGCGGTCTGTACGTCGACGGCCCTGACCTCCGGCGCGAAACAGGCGAGCGCGGCCTCCGCGGCCTCCCGTGCGCCCGCACCGGAGCCGGAGCCACATCCGCAGCCACCGGCCTCCCTGGCCCGCAGCGTGAGGGTGCCGCTCTCCTCGTCGAAGTCCACGACGTCCAGGGCGTGTTCCCGTACGACGTCGAGGGCACGGGCGATACGGGTGTCGCGGTCCTCGGGGTGCAGGTCGTGCAGGACGAGCAGGCTCGCGACCAGTTCGTCACCGAGCAGTGCCGCCGGCGGTCCGCCGGGAGCGGAGGACAGCAGGTCGAGGATGCGGGCCAGGCCGGCACCGTAGAAGTCCATGAGGGACCGGACGAGTTCCTCCGCCGCCGCGGCGGCGGCCGGGTCGCCGCTCGCGGTCAGTCGCTCCAGCACCTCCTCGACACGGCGTCCGGTCTGCTCCGCGTTCACCGGCGCCGTGGCCGTCGCCGCGCTCATCCGCCCAGTCCGCTCAGGCCGGTGGGCACGTGCATCGACTTCACCGTCTTGCCGCCCCCGACGTACATGTGGACGCCACAGGGCAGACAGGGGTCGAAGCTGCGGACGGCGCGCATGATGTCGATGCCCTTGAAGTTCTCCGGGGTGTTCTCCTCGAAGATGGGCGTGTTCTGCACGGCGTCCTCGTACGGGCCCGGTGTGCCGAAGGTGTCCCTGGTGCTGGCGTTCCAGGGGGTCGGCGGGTACGGGTGATAGTTGGCGATCTTGCCGTCGCGGATCACCATGTGGTGGGAGAGGACACCGCGGACCGCCTCGGTGAAGCCGACGCCGATGCTCTCGTCCGGGACCTCGAACTTCTCCCAGGTCTGGGTGCGTCCGGCGCGGACCTCCGCGAGTCCCTTCTCCGCGCAGTGCAGGGCGACGGCGGCGGCGTACGCCTGGAAGTAGGTGCGGGCGCGGTTGCGCTCCAGCGCGTTGGACCACTTCGGGATCTTCCACTCGAAGGTGGTCTCCGGCTTGGTCATGGTCCTGGGCAGGTTGATGACCACGCTGTGGCCGGTGGCCTTGACGTACCCGATGTCGACGAGACCGGACAGGGCGGTCGACCACAGGCGGGCGATGGGGCCGCCGCCGGTGTCCAGGGCGAGGTGGTCCTTGCCGTCGAACCAGCGCGGGGACATGACCCAGCTGTACTTGTCGTCGAAGTTCCGCTTCTGCGGGGCGGGGATGGTGTGCTGGTTCCACGGGTGGCGCGGGTCCACCGGGTTGCCGAGCGGGTCATGGGTGACGAACTGCTCCTGGCCCTGCCAGTCCTCGTAGTAGGAGCTGCCGAGCAGGATGCGGATGCCGAGGTTGATCTCGGTGAGGTCGTTGGTGACGAGTTTGCCGTCGACGACGATGCCGGGCGTGACGAACATGCGCCGGCCCCAGTCGGTCATGTTGGCGTAGGTGAAGTCGCAGTACTCGGGGTCGTTGAGCGCGCCCCAGCAGCCGAGCATGACCCGGCGGCGGCCGACCTCCTCGTAGCCGGGCAGGGCCTCGTAGAAGAAGTCGAACAGGTCGTCGTGGAGGGGCACGACGCGCTTCATGAACTCGACGTAGCGCATCAGCCGGCTGAGGTAGTCCGTGAAGAGCTGCACGGAGGCGATGGTTCCGACGCCGCCCGGGTAGAGCGTGGAGGGGTGCACATGGCGGCCCTCCATCAGGCAGAACATCTCGCGCGTGTAGCGGCTGACCTGGAGGGCCTCGCGGTAGAACTCGCCCTCCAGGGGGTTGAGCGAGCGCATGATGTCGGCGATCGTGCGGTAGCCGTGCTCCGCGGCGTGCGGGGCCTCGGTGCGCTCGGCGAGTTCGAGGACGCCGGGGTTGGTCTCCTTGACCATCTTCTCGCAGTAGTCGACCCCGACCAGGTTCTCCTGGAAGATGTTGTGGTCGAACATGTACTCCGCGGACTCGCCGAGGTTGATGATCCACTCGCCGAGGTGCGGGGGCTTCACGCCGTACGCCATGTTCTGCGCGTAGACCGAGCAGGTGGCGTGGTTGTCGCCGCAGATGCCGCAGATGCGGCTGGTGATGAAGTGGGCGTCGCGGGGGTCCTTGCCGCGCATGAAGACGCTGTAGCCGCGGAAGACCGACGAGGTGCTGTAGCACTCGGCGACTCGCTTCTGCTTGAAGTCGATCTTCGTGTGGATGCCCAGGCTGCCCACGATCCGGGTGATCGGGTCCCAGGCCATCTCCACCAGGCCGCTGCCGTCGCCGGCCGCCTTCGTCGTCGGTGCCATCTGTGTGCCGTGCCCTTCGTTGCGCGGGAGGTTCGTGTGGGGGGTGCATGCACGAAAACGGGGAGCGGATCAACTGCGGCGAATGCTCACCACGGGGGTCGGTATCCGGTGGTGATCCTGTCTCCGGTACGGCGCCACTTGGGTTCCTTGTCCACCGTCTTGGCCGTGATCGACCGCAGCCTGCGGACCACGGCGCCGTAGGCTCCGCTGGCGTTGCTCGACACCTTGGCGCCGGGGGGCTCGTCCATGAACGGCATGAACTTGTCGGGGAAGCCGGGCATGGTGCAGGCGATGCAGATGCCGCCGACGTTGGGGCAGCCGCCGATCCCGTTCATCCAGCCGCGCTTGGGCACGTTGCACTTGACGACCGGGCCCCAGCAGCCGAGCTTGACCAGGCACGTCGGCGAGTCGTACGACATCGCGAACTGGCCCTGCTCGTAGTAGCCCGCACGGTCGCAGCCCTCGTGCACGGTGGCCCCGAACAGCCAGGTGGGACGCAGCTTGTCGTCCAGCGGGATCATCGGGGCGGCGCCGGCCGCTTGGTAGAGCAGGTAGGTGAGCGTCTCGGAGAAGTTGTCGGGCTGGATCGGACAGCCGGGGACGCACACGATGGGGATGCCCGCGTGGGACTTCCAGTCCCAGCCGAGGTAGTCCGGCACGCCCATCGCGCCGGTCGGGTTGCCCGCCATGGCGTGGATGCCGCCGTAGGTGGCGCAGGTGCCGATGGCGACGACCGCCAGCGCCTTCGGGGCGAGCCGGTCGATCCACTCGCTGGTGGTGATCGGCTGGCCGGTCTCCGGGTTGTCGCCGAAGCCGCACCAATAGCCCTCGGGCTTGATCGCCTCATTGGGGACGGAGCCCTCGACGACCAGCACGAACGGGTCGATCTCGCCCCGCTCCCCTTTGAAGAACCACTCGATGAACGTGTCCGAGCCGCCGACCGGACCGCACTCGAAGTCGATGAGCGGCCAGTGGACGGCGATCTTCGGAAGGCCCGGCAGCACACCGAGCACGATCTCCTCGATGCTGGGCTGCATGGCCGCCGTCAACGCGACCGAGTCACCGTCGCAGCTCAGGCCGGCGTTGATCCAGAGAATGTGGATCGTGGGTGTCTCGTCGGCGGGCGCGCCGCTTGCGTCCGCAGCGCCGACCGTGTCCGGCGTCGCCTCAGTCATGGGACCGCCTCCTGGGGAGGTAAGGGATGAAAGCCCAGATTTCGACCATCGCTATTCTTCGTATCAGCCGTTCGGCCGTGATGAGACGCCGTTGAGGGCCGTTCCGGTGACATCCACGGCGGAGGGGGTCGGACCGGTTTGCGCAACCTGGGCGGGACCGAGGTGCGGCGGGGTGCACGCCGGCCGCTCCTTGTGAACGAAGGAACGACGCAGCGAGTGGTACGGGGCATCCGGGTCGTCGAAGGTCCGGCGCATCCGGGCCAGCTCCTGCTCACGGAAGCCGGCCAGCGGGGTCACGCTCTCCAGCCGGTCCAGCTCCGTCTTCTTCGCGGTGATCCGTGACGCCGTCGCCGGCAGTGACGCCAGACGGGCCGCCAGGCCGCCGACCTCCGGCGGGAACTCATCAGGAGAGCAGTCGACCACCCGGTCGACGAGCCCGAGGCGCAGTGCGCTCGCCGAGCTCACCGGCAGGGCCTCACGCATGAGCCGTTCGGCCGTCGCGGGACCCACCTTGCGGGGCAGGGTGTGCGTCCAGTACTCCGAGCCGTACAGGCCCATCAGACGGTAGTGGGGGTTCAGCACGGCGCCCGAGCGGCACCACACCTCGTCGGCCGCCAGGGCGAGCATCACCCCGCCCGCCGCGGCGTTGCCCGCGACCGCCGCGACCACCAGTCGGTCCGTCGTCGTCAGAACAGCCTCGACCAGATCGTCGATGGCGTTGATGTTCGCCCAGGACTCGGCAGCAGGGTCGTCCGCGGCCTCGATGACGCCCAGATGGATCCCGTTGGAGAAGAAGTCCCGTTCGCCGCCCAGCACCAGTACGGACGTGGGCCGCTCGCACGCTTCCCGGTAGGCGTCCAGCAGACGTCGGCACTGCTCCGTGCTCATGGCGCCGCCGGGGAAGGAGAACGAGAGGAACCCGACGTTCCCCTCCTCCCGGTAGCGGATGTCCGTCCAGGTACGGTGCCGCACCTCGGGCAGCAGGGGCAGGGCATGATCGGGCAGGGGTGGCAGCCGGTCGCCCAGTGCCCGCACGGCCTGCAGTTTGTACGTGGGCGGCTGCCCGGGCACGCGCCGGGGCCGCAGCTCGGGGATCCACACGGCGCCGTCCTTGGTGGCCCGGCACACCGCCCCGGCCCTGGTGGCCAGCAGCTCGCCCGGGCGGCCTCGCAACACGCTGTCGGGATGACCGCCATGCAGGTACCACTCGCGGCCGAGCAGCACGTCCAGCACACCGGGCTGCGAGTCCGCTGCTCTCAGCTTGCGCAGGACATCCTGCGTGGAGTCCTCGGCCCAGTCGATTCGCCGGACGCTCTGATCGAGGTACGGACGGGGGCGCGGGCGCGAGTCGGCGGTGCCTGCCGCGTCCTGCCTGCGCGGTACGTGTGTGCCCCCGGCGAAGCGCTCCACCGCGAGCAGGACGGCCTCGAGCGCGGCGTCGGCGATCTCGCCCCGGTACAGCTCGCTCTTGGACACCTGGGGAATCCGGCACGGTACACCGGCCCACACGTCACCGGCGTCCATCTCCGCGTCGGCCTGCAGGACGGTGACGCCCCACTGGTCGACGCCCTCGTGAATCGCCCAGTCCAGGGAGGAGGGTCCGCGGTCGCCCACGGGCCCCGGATGGACGATGAGGCAGGTGTGCGCTGTCCATACCTCCTCGGGAATCGCCGTCTTCAGCATCGGCGCCACGATGAGCTGCGGTGCATGCCGCTGCACGGTTTCGGGCAACGGGCTGCCGGGCAGGGCGAGTTCCACCGCCACGGCGTGGCCACGGTCGCGCAGCTCGGCGTGGACACGCTGGGTGAGGCTGTTGAACGCACTGGCTAGGAGCAGGATGTGCACGGCTGCCTCCGGGCGGACGAACGGCAGGCAGGGATGTCCGCCGACCACGATCCTCGGCCAGGGCTGCCCGCCGTCCCCGACGACAGACGGTGGAGTCATCCGAAAAGCGGGCGCCGATCCGCCGTCCGGCCTCACCGGCCATCGCCCGCGGCGACACCGACGGCCCGGCTCCCCGCGTCACCCGTCGTGAAAGATCAGCGTCGTCGCAGGCCGCTGGTGATGCGCTCCCATGGGGAGCGGGTGGCACCGAAGTGGGTCTCGTGCGTCCAAATGTGAGTGCACGACCGGCACTGCAGGTGGAGCAGGCTGCCGACGTGGGAAAGCAGGTAGCGCCAGTGCTCGGAACAGGTGCGCCCCTGCTCGCAGGTGGCGCACCCGCGACGGTCGTCGCAGTTCGGGCAGGCCACCCAGGCGCGACGCCCGATGTCCGCCTGCGGGTCAAGCGGCAGCATCGCTGCCGCCTCTCCGCGGCAGCACACCGGCCGAGACCAGCTGGTCGTACACGCGCTGTTGCTCCGCGCTGAGGCCGGAATACAGCAGCTCATACGCCGCTTCCTCGCCGCGCAGCGCGGCGACGGGGTCCCAGTCGGGGCCGAGAGCGTCCAGGACATGAGCGCGCCGGAGCAGTTCATGTGAGCTCAGGTCGACGTCCAGGTCGACCCTTGGGAACGGGTCGGGTCGGTCCGTCGCGGGCCTGCTTTCCGCGGCGGGTTCGTCCGGTTCACCTGGAAGGGCGCGGCCATGGGAGGACATGGGACCGAACGTAGGCAAGCGCTTCTCGCCCCGGCAAGAGCAGGTGGGAGAAGTCACAGCACGCCCGCGCCCCCAGGGGACGTCCGGAGGCGACCCGTACGTGCCAGGTGGTGCTGGGCGCATTCCCCGCACAGCACGGATACACCCCGGGGAAGAGCTCCGCTGCGGACCTCGGCCCGATCCCGCCGGAACACGTCAGCACGTTCGAGCGACGCTGAACATGAACCCCGCCACAGGACGGGCCCTGGCCGACCGAGCGACTCCGTGGCAACAGTCTCCATCTATGCCTGTTCGTCCCCGCAAAGCCCTGGCCGCGTCTTCGCGCGCCAGGAGACACGGTCGCCCATGCGCTGAGGCCCCCTGCATCGGGTTCGAGGATCAAGATCCGGACCATTTACGGGGCGGTCGTCCCGCCGACGACCGCGCCAGGCATCATTCCTGCTGGTCATCCCGGATGCGGCGCGTGTACCACCATGAGACGAAGAACCTTCTGGTGTCGTACTCGCCGAAGAAACTGGGCTTCTTCTAGACCCAGTTAGACCCACATAGACCCAGAAAAGGGCGCCTGACCAGGACAGGTATCCGCCAGGCGCCCTTCTGGGCCTCGGCTTGGACAGCGAGTCGGAACGGGGCCGGGCCATTCCTGTCCCGCGCCGCCGCGGCTCGCGAAACGGCGGACCGTGAGCAAGTCCGAACTCGATGCCGTATAGGGGAGCGAGCCTTGCCGCAAACAGGCCGATGAAGGCCACGCGGCGGTGCATGGGCGAACCGGGTGCGACCCATGAGGCATCGGTCTCTTTCCGGGACCGGCCTGCCAACCGCCCAAGCGATGTTCCATGATGAGCGAGCCATGCACCGACCAGCCACGACTCCCCGCGCGCCGCTGCCCGTCTTCCGGGCCGCCGTCTTCGCTGTCGTCGGCACCGTGCTGGGGGCGAGCGCCCACCGCCTGATCGCCGAGGGGCCCGTGCCGTGGGTGCAGGGCACGGCCGCGGCCGCCGTGCTCTTCGGTCTCGGGCTCGTCGGCACCCGCCGCCCACGCGCCCTGCCCACGGTCGTCGCCTGGAGCGTCGTGGCCCAGTCCGGGCTGCACCTATGGCTGATGCTCACCGTGCACGCCGGGCACACGCCGGCCACGGCAGCACCTCATCACGGTGGGCGCTCCCACGACTCCAACGCGGCCTGGCACGAGCGCCTGCACGACTCCGTGGCCATGACGGCCGCGCACGCACTGGTCGCCGTGCTCGTGGCAGTCCTGCTGCACCGCGCGGACGCGGCGTGCTGGACGCTGGCCCGGGGTGTGACGGCAACGCTCGATGGCGTACGGGCGCACCTCACCGCCGCCTGGACACAGGTCGCGGGGCGGTCACCGGCACCCAGGGAAATCCGTCTGCCGATTCTCGTACCGGCGAAGAGCGAGCAGCCACCGCCGATGGGACCGGGGCTCGCGCATGCGGTGGTTCGGCGGGGTCCGCCGCCGACGAGGGCAGTGCTCGTCAACTGACCCCGCCAGGGCACCGGTTCGGCCCACGCCGTACGGCCGCCCCGCCATACCCTCATGCCTGGAGACACCCATGTCCCGCATCACCTTGCCGCGCACCGCGCGGCGCCTGACCGTCGCCACTGCCGCCGCGGCGACCGCCGTTCTGCTCACCGCCGCTCCGGCCGCCGCCCACGTGGAGGTGGAGTCCGACAAGGCCCAGGCGCTCGCCGTGAATGCCGAGCTCACCTTCGTGGCCGAGTCGGAGTCCGCCACCGCCGGGATCACCGAGCTTCGGGTGGTCCTCCCCGAGGGCGTCACACCCGCCGACGTGACGTACGGAGAGGGCCCCAAGGGCTGGACGTTCACCGCGAACGACGACGGCTACACCGTCAAGGGCCCGGCGGTGAAGGTCGGCGAGGGCGCCGAGTACTCGGTCGTCGTCCGGCAGCTGCCCGACGCGAAGGAGCTCGCGTTCAAGACGTTGCAGACCTACAGCGACGGCAAGATCGACCGCTGGATCGAACTGGGTGAGTCCAGCGGCGGCGGCCACGGCAACGAAGCCCCGGTCCTCGAACTGAAGGCCGCCGCACCGGGCGCGAAGCCGGTCAGCCCGTCCGCCGCTGAGTCGGAGAGCCCCGCCGCGTCACCGACGCCGACGCCGACCGCCGAGGAGACGGCCGTCTCGCCCTCCCCGCAGGCGGCCGACACCGAAACGGACGACAGCGGCGGGCTGTCGGCGGGCGCCTGGACCGGCATCGTCGCGGCAGTCCTCGTCGCGATCGCGACCGTGGTGTTCGTCGTACGCCGCCGGGGCAGCGCCCAGCAGTAGTCCGACTGCCCACTGCCAGGGCCCTTGCGCGCCGAGTCGTCTCGGAGTGCAAGGGCCCTCCCTCGTACGACTACGACCCGCCAGTCGTGCGGAGCCTTCCCGACCAGCCGGTGATCCGCGCGGCTGAGCGCCTCCACCACCAGGCGCCGCGATGCCCGTCGCTGAGCCGGGCGCGCGAGCGGGGCGGCCGGATCAGAAGTTCTCCACGAGCCAGGTCGCCGCCAACAGCAACACCGCGAAGGCGGCCAGCACCGCGACCGCCTGGGCGACCCAGCGGGGAATCCGGTTCATCACGTCCATCCTCACCTCGGGGTCCTGACTTACTTGTACCCCGTGGCGTGGCTCCTACCTCGTCATCAGCGGGCCCGGAACCACCCGGATGAATCCACTCAATCCGGGTGGTCCAGTCACACGGCGCACGCGCGTGTCCGCGGGCTCCAGCCAGCGGTCTGCCTCCCTCAACTCGAGGTGGGCCCCGGCCGAACGCCAGGTCACGACGGAGTCGGGACGGCTGCACAGCCACAGGTGGCCTCGGCCGCGGACCACACCGCGCATCGCGACGGGGAGCGCGTCCGCCAGCCGCCCGGGGTGCAGGGGGCGGCGGGCCCGCCACAGCACCGTCTCCGCCCCTGGGCCGGCACCGTATCGCGCGGCCGGAACCGTCACCGGCTCCAGTCGCGCCTGCCACTCGCCCTCGGCACCATGAGGCGCGGCCCGGACGAGCAAGGCCCGCAGCTCGGACCCGGCTCCGTCGATGTCCGGAGATGTGACGAGGCGGGCACGTGGGTTGAGCCGGGAGGCCAACGCGGTTGCGGTACACGCCTGTTCGCCGTCGCCGCCCGCGGGGGCCGGCACGAGCAGTACGTCCGCCGCCTCCACCTGCCGAACGGCAGCCTCGGCCGGGCTCAGGGCCTCACCATGCTCACGCCCGCTCCACAGCCGTACCGCCTGATGAACGCAACCGACGCCCACCAGGAACGACGACGGCTCCACTCCGACCACCACGGGTGCCGGCTCGTAGTGGTCGCCCAGCGTGCCGCTCGCCACGCGAGCGCGCCACAACTCTGCCAGGAACGGCAGGACATCGACGTCCCCGGGCAGGGCGAGAACCACGTGCACCGGGCCCGCACTGCGCCGCAGAGACATGAGGTCCTGACGGAGAATCACCACAGGATCTCCCGTCGCCCCCCAGGATGCCTCCCGCACGGACGCGTCGACGCCCGGCAGGAGACGCTGGACGACCGAGTATCCCGTCTCCTGACCCTGGATCGACGCGGCCAGCCGCACGGCGCGCGGAGACAGCCGCGGCAAATGCTCGACTGCGACGCCCCGGATGCCGGGGGTGTTGCCGGCGACCACACTCAGCAGGCCCTTCTGCACGCCGTCGCCCCTCAGTTGAGGTGGGCGACTTGCTGCGGGGCGGGCGCCGCGCGGAGCCTGTCGGGCAACGTGCCGTCGTCGGGCATCCCGGCCCGCAGCCAGGCACCTACGGCTTCGGCGTCGGCCCCGGTGACGAGCGGGCCGAGCCGTACGACGGCCCCGGCCGGCTTGCGATCCGCCGTACATGGCTGCACGGCGGCGTGCAGCCCGCGGTCCGACCGGCAGTGCAGAACCTTCTCCAGGCAACCGGTGGAGACCATGACCCCGTGGGGGCAGCCCCGGACGGCGCGACGCAGCCCGTCCATCAGCCCGTCGGTCTCGGCGTGACACGACGCGCAGACGACGAGGGTGAACGGACGACCCCTACGGTCGCGTGCCGCATCACTCATATCCGCGCCCTTCCCGAGCTATTGAAAATGGTTTCCATTTTTATAGCACGGCTGTCCTTCCGTTACCGAGAGTCGGGTCTCCGGATCGTCGGACCAGTTTCGCGAGCAGGCCGTGGCGGGGTGCCAGACACCAGGTGAGGGCGAAGAGGGCGGTGAGGACCACGACCACGGAGCCGCCCGCGGCCAGGTCGTAGGTGTACGAGACATACAGGCCTGCCACGCTTCCGGCGCAGCCGATGAGCGAGGCGAGCAGGGTCATCGCCCACAGCCGCTCGGTCAGCATGCGCGCGGTGGCGGCGGGGGTGATGAGCAGGGCGAGGACGAGGATGTTGCCGACCGCCTCCAGGGACATCACGATCGTCGTGGTGACCAGGACATATAGGACCAGGTCCAGTCGGAACACCGGCAGGCCGGCGGCGCGTGCCGCCTCCCGGTCCAGGCTGACGGCGACCAGTTCCTTGCCGATCGCCAGCACGACGACGATCAGGACGGTCCCGATGGCGGCCACGGTCCACACGTCCGCCGCGCTGACCGCGAGCACCTGACCGAACAGGAACGAGGACAGGTCGGTCGTCCAGCTGTCGCGCGTGGAGACCAGGACGATGCCGAGCCCGAAGGCGAAGGCGAAGAAGACGCCGATGACGGTGTCCTCCTTGAGCCGCCGGTTCTGGGAGACGAAGGCGATCAGCACGGCCGTGGTGATGCCGGCCGCGGCACCGCCGAGCAGGAGGTTGCCCTCGAAGGCGTAGGCGAGCGCGACGCCGGGGAAGGCGGAGTGGGCGACGGCGTCGCCGATGAAGGCCATGCCGCGCAGCACGACGTACACGCCCACCACTCCGCACACCAGGCCGATGACCGCGGCGACGGCGAACGCCCGCTGCATGAAGGGCAGTTGCCAGGGATCCGTGAGCAACTCGATCACGCTACGGCTCCGATCGCGCGGTCCAGGCCGAACGCCCGCAGCATCTGGTCGGGGTCGGCGAGGAGTTCGGGGCCGCCCTCGGCGACGACCGTGCGGTTGATCAGCGCCACCCGGTGGCAGGTGCGAGCGGCGGCCGCCAGGTCGTGGGTTGTCATCAGCAGCGCCCTGCCTTCCGCGGCCAGTCGGCCGAACAGCTCGTTCAACAACTCCTGGGTGGGGACGTCGACTCCGGTGAACGGCTCGTCCAGGAGCAGGATGCGCGGCCCGGCGGCCAGGGCGCGGGCCACCAGGACCCGCTGCCGCTGGCCGCCGGACAGCTCACCGACGGGGCGCCGGCGCAGTGCGGTGAGTCCGGTCAGCTCCAGCGCCTCGTCCACCGCCGCCCGGTCCGCCGCGCCCGGGCGGCGAAGCCAGCCCATCTGCCGGGTGCGGCCGGTGAGGACCGCGCCCGCGATGTCGATGGGGAAGTCCCAGGCGAACTCGTGCCGTTGGGGCACGTACCCGATGCGCTGCCCGGCCCGCCGCCCAGTGCGTCGTTCGACGGCCACCTCGCCCGCGGCCAGCGGAACGAGCCCGAGGACGGCGCGCAGGAGGGTCGTCTTGCCGGCGCCGTTCGGGCCGATGAGGCCGACCAGTTCACCCGCGTCGACGGTCAGGTCGGCCTTCTCCAGGGCCGTCCTGCCGCCGAGCAGGACGGTCGCGCCCGTGATCCGCAGCAGCGGTCCCGCGCCGTCGGTCAGGCTGTCAGCCATGTGCGGTCCTCCTGCGCCGGGCGGCCAGGTAGGACGCGGCGCCCACCGCGGTGAGTGCGGCGGCGGCCGAGCCCAGTAGTACGGCCTGACCGGCACCGGTGGAGGCCATCGTGCCGTCGGTGTCGTCCGTCGAAGAGCCGCCCGTGGAGCCGGAGTCGGACGTGGAGCCGGAGTCGGACGTGGAGCCTGCCGTGCCCGAGGACGAGGAACCAGACGTCCCGGGCGTCCCGGAGGTTCCCTTGCCGGAGCCGTCGCCCGGCGTCACCGTGCCGGGGTCGGTGTCGCCGATCACGAACGTGACCGTCTCGGTGTCGGAGACCTTCGTGCCGTTCGCGAGCGTGCCGCTCATTTTGAAGGTCAGCCGGTACGTTCCTTCCTTGGTGAACGCCCACCCGCCGTGCGCATGCGTGTTCTGCGCGACGTCGAAGGCGTCCGGCACCCCGTCCTTGCTGTTGAACAGGACGTTCGCGCCCGACATCGCGTCGTACGTGTAGAGCGCGTAGGTTCCCGGACCGTCGACCTTGGTGAGTGAGAACTCCACGCCTCCCTTGGTCGCCCCGGCCTTGATGTTGTCCGTCGACCAGCCGGGCCACAGCAGTCCCTCCTGCTGCACCTGGTCGAGCAGCCACACCGGGTCGCCGCCCTTGCCGAGGAACGCGAAGTCGTCGCTGTCCGGCAGGGTGTTCTTGGCCGCGGGCTTGACGTGCAGGACCACGGAGGAGGGCTCGCGCCAGGTGGTCTTCCCCGAGACCGTGCCGTCCTTGATGTGGATCTGCAGTTTGTCGTCGACGACGCGGGCGGCGAAGTCGACGTGGCCCTCGTCAAGGACCTTCCTCTCGGACACGACGTCCGTGGCAGCCGTGGTGACGGCCAGGGCGGTGCGCCGTTCGGCTGCGGCCGCCTCCGTCACAGCCTTCTCTGCCGCTGTCGGGGTCTGCGCCTTCTCGGGGGGTTCCTCGGTGGGGGTCTCCTCGGCGACCGGTTCCTCGGTGGCCGTGTCCTCCCCGTCCACCGTCGTGTCCCCGACCACCACCGTGTACACGGTCCCGACGGACAACTCCCGCCCGTCAGCCGCCGTGGCCTCCGCGGAGAAGATGACCTGGTACGTGCCGTCCTCGCTGAACTCCCAGCGGGTCTCGCCCTCTTGGCCCGCCGGGAGCGTGTGCTCGTCCGGCTGGTTGTCCGCGCTGTCGAACAGCAGCGCGTCCTCGGCGGTGTCGCCCTCGCCCTCCTCCTCGCCTTCCTCCTCGCCCTGGGCCGAGTACACCTTCAGATCACCCGGGCCGTCGAGCCCGGTCAGCGACCACCGCACGGTGTCCCCAGCCACCGCGCCCTCGGGTACACCGGTGGTGTCCCACCCGGGCGCCGAGGCGTCCGCCACGTCGGCGTCGTCGACGTCGATCACCTGGGCGCCGTCCGCGGGATCCAGGGTCAACGCCCCGTCCGCGTAGGCGATCCGGCCGAGGCCGGGTTCTGCCGTACGTGCCGTGCTGTCGTCCGCTACGGCGACCCCGCCTCCCGCCAGTCCCACCGGTGTGGCCGCGAGGACCACCGCCACGGCGACCCGCTGAACTCTTCGCATGCCCCTCATCGGGCGTCCTTCCCCAGGCACTTGGCGAGCTCCGTCGCGTTGTGCCGCATCATCGATACGTAGTCGTCGACCTTGTCGTCGAACGAGTCGCCGTAGATCGTGCAGATCCCGACCCCCTCGTCCTCCGCGACCCGGCGCAGCACGTCGGCGCGCGCCGCGAGGTTCGGTTCCAGGAACACCGACGGGACCTTCTTCTCCCGGATGGTGTTGCCGAGTTCCTCGACCTCGGCCGCGCTCGGCTCCTGGTTCGGCACGGGCACGACGAAGCCCGCGATCTCCATGCCGTACGCCTTGGCGAGGTAGCCGAAAGCGTCGTGTGTGGTGATCAGCTTCCGGTTCTGCTCCGGCACGGTCGCGAGCTTCTTCGCGACCTCCTCGTCAAGGGCGCCGAGCGTCTTCAGATATACGGCGGCGTTCTTCTCGTACGTCGCCTTCCCCTCCGGATCCGCCTTGATCAGCTCGGCCTCGATCCGCCGCACGTACGCCCCGGCGTTGGCGACGTCCGCCCAGGCGTGCGGATCCATGTCGCCGTGCACATGCTTGCCGATCACGGCCTGCGGCAGCACCCACAGCGGGTCGCCCGCCTTGCCGAGGAAGGAATACGGCTCCTCCTTCGGTACCGCCGCCTTGGCCCGGTCGGGCACGTTGAGCACCACGCCGTCGGCCGCGAGGCGCGCCGGCTCGCCGCTCTTGTCGTCGTCCGCGCGGACGTACACCTTGCCGGTCTCGGCGTTGAGGGCAACGTCGGCGTGGCCGCCGTCGAGCACGCTCGTGCCCTCGGGTGCCTCGGTGTCGTCGCCGACGGTGAAGGTGAAGGTGCCGGTGCCGATCTCCGCGGTCTTCCCGTCGAGGGTCTCGGTCTGTCCCTCGACGGTCAGCCGGTACGTACCGGGCTCGCTGAACGCCCAGTTGACGTGCGTGTGCGCCTCGGGCGGCAGAGTGAAGGAGTCGGCCTCGTCGAGGCCGTCGGCGGAGTCGATGTACACCTTGGGCTTGCCGAGCGTGTCGGTGAGATACACACGCAGCTCACCGGGCCCGTCCAACTTCGTGGCCGTCGTGCGTACTTGGGAGCCGTCTCCCGCGACCTCGCCCTCTACGGCCCAGCCGAGCCACAGCACGTCGAGCCCGAGATCCTCCTCCAGCTTCATGACCGTGCCGCCGTACTCCTCCAGCTTCTCGGCGATCTCGATCTTCGGGGCGGACTTCTGGGCGTTGGTGTGAACCATCTTCATGATTCCGGGCTCTTCGAGCAGCAGTCCGTTGCTGAACACGATGTCGGCCTCGGTCACCTTGGCCGCGTCGCCGGGGCTCGGCTCGTAGGAGTGCGGGTCGCCGTGGTGCGGCACGATCGAGGTGGCGTCGACGCGGTCACCGCCGACCTGCTCGACGAGGTCGGCGATGATCGCGGTGGTCGTCGACACCGTCAACTCGGCATCGGACGAGCTGGCTTGAAGCCCGCTGCACCCGGACAGTAACGTGCTCGCCGCGATCAGCGCGGCGGTGGTGATGGTGCGTCTGGGGTGGCCCCGCATGGGGCTCCTCCTTCTCTCGAACACGACAGTGCCGCGCACGACGGACCGGAGGGCTGCCAGGCGCCGGTCCGTCGTACGCGGAGCTTTCACAGGGCGGTACGGCGACGTCGTACGAACAGCACCGCGCCGCCACCCATGAGCACGGCGGCCACGGCGATGCCCGCGATCGTGCCGACCTGCGCACCGGTGGAGGCAAGCCCGCCGGACACCGAGGTGCCGCTCCCGCCGGTCGACGAACTTCCGCCGGCTCCGGTGGATCCGGAGCCCGGGTCCGTTGCCGGGGGCGAGGCGGAGGCGGACGCCGAGCCGGACGCGGGCAGCGAAGGGGACACGGTCGCGGTCGGCGTCACGGAGGCCGACCCCGACGGGGTGGCCGTCGGCGTCGCCGTCGGCTCGTCCCCCTCACCCGGCGTCACGGTCGACGGATCCGTGTCGTCCCCGACCACCCAGGCGATGGTCTCCGTGTCGCTGACCTTCGTGCCGTCGGCGAGCGTCGCGCTGACCGTGAAGGTGGTGCGGTAGACGCCCTCGGCGCTGAACACCCAGTCGAAGTGGCTGTGGGTGCCCGCACCGAGGGTATGGGCGTCGGGCAGACCGTCACCGCTGTTGAGCGAGACGACCGGGACGCCCATCGCGTCGTTGTGGAACATCGCGATGTTCCCGGGGCCCTGCACGGAGTCCAGCCGGAAGGCGACGCGACCGTCGAGGTCGGCCTTGGCGTACTCCGTGGTGTTCCAGCCCGGCCACACGATGCCGGCGTTCTGCTGCAGCGGCAGCCACCACACCGCGTCGCCCGGGGTGCCGAGGAACGTGTACCCGTCCGGGATCTTCCGCTTGGCGGCGGGCCGTACGTGCATGACCACCTCGCCCGGCTCGTACCACTCGTGGTTGAGCTCGGTGCCCTCCTTGAGCTGGAACTCCAGGTCGCCGCCTGTCGGGCGGGCCGCCATGTCGACGTGGCCCTCGGCGATGACGTGCGCCGCCGGGGCGGTGGGCGACGGGCTCGCGGTCGCCGAGCCGGTCGGCGAATCCGTCGGGGAAGCCGTCGGAGTGGAGCCGTCACCGGGCAGGACGCCGGCCGGGTCGACGTCGTCGCCGACGACCACGGCGAGGGTCTCGGTGTCCGAGGAGCCGCCGCTCGTCACGGTGAAGGTGAGCCGGTGGACGCCCTCCGCGGTGAACTGCCAGACGGGAAGCAGCCGTTCCTCGTCGCCGGGCAGCGTGAAGCTGCGCTGAACGGACTCGACACTGCCGAGATACGGGATCGCCGGAGCGTCCGCGTTGTCCATCTCGGGGGTGTACGTGGCCATACCGAAGTCGCCGGGCCCGTCGTATCCGGACAGCGTGATCTCGGTGTCGTCCCCCGCCTCGGAGCCGTTCCAGCCCGGCTCCGGCGCGAAGATGTTCTCCGCCTCCCAGCCGCCCAGCTGCCAGGAGTCCATGTTGGTCGTGCCGAGCGCCGTGGCCACCGGGTCCGGGGTGTACTGCAGGGAGGACGCCGGGGCGTGCAGCACGACCTGGGACGGCTCGCGCACGGCCGTCGTGCCGCTGCTGCGGTCGTCGATCTGCAACTCCAGCTTTCCGTCGACCGGTCGGGGCGTGAAGTCGAGCTCGCCCTCGTCCAGGACGACGGCACCGCCGGCGGCGCGGGCGTTCCCGCTGCCGCCGCCGACCAGCCCTGCCGCGCTCAGGAGCACAGCGGTCGCTGCGGTGAGAGCCGCGGCCGTGTAGGCGCGTCTGCCGCGCGTCAGGGCCCGCATCACGAGCTGACGACGACGGTGAAGGTCTCGGTGGCCGACTCGGTCACGCCGCCGACCGTGCCCTGGACCCGGAACGTGAGCTGGTAGGTGCCTGCCTCCTCGAAGGCCCAGTTGGCGTGGTTGTGGGTGGCGACGGCGAAGGTTCTGGACTTGAAGCTCGTGGTGGCGGTGTTGCTGTCGAACCAGCGGCTGCCGCTGCCCGCGTAGATGCTGAAGTCCTCCGTGGCGGCGCCGTTGCGGGTGGCGCTGACCAGGGTGTACGTGACGTTGTTGTTCGCGAGGACCCCCGTGGTGAGGTGCTCGGTGGAGATGCCCGGGAAGAGCACCCCGGCCGCGTCGGCCTCGGCCTCGGTGTCCGGCAGCAGCCAGACCTGGCTGCCCGAACCGAGGAACCCGTAGCCCGGGTTGGCGACCTTCGCGGCCGCGGGCACCGACAGGGTCACGTCGGCCGGCTCGTACTCGGTGTCGGTCTCCTCGTCGTGGACGTGCAGGTGCAGGTCGGCGCCGTCCCACTCGGCGTCGAGGACGTCGACGTGGCCGCTGGACAGCGTGGTGGCCGCCAGCGCCGGCGTGGCCGCGAGGCCGCCGAGCGCGACTGCCGCGGCGAGGGAACCGGAGACGGTCAGAGTGCGGGCGAGAGTACGCATGGTGATCCCCCAAGGATCATGAGAAAAGGTGGGTATGGGGTGAAACGTCTTTCGCGCTTCAGTCACCGGGCTCGTGGTTGCGGGTACGCAAAAGAGACCCCCCAGGTCATGCTCATGCCCACTTGGGCACAACAAGATGATAATCATTTTCAAATGAGGGGGCAATGAGATTGATGTGAAGCCTGGCTCCCCACCGCCGGTCCGGCAGGTGCCCGTGCCCCGGATCCCCTCCGCCTCCGCCTCCGGATTCGCCGGCTCGCCTGGGAGGCTGATCCCATGACTGTGTCCGACTCCCCCGAGTTCCTGCAGATCGCCCGGTCGCACGAGATCACTCCGGAGCTGAGGGGACAGCTGGTCGACTGCTGGACAGCCGTCATCAACGCGGGCGGCGCGGTGATCGCGCCCGGGATTCCCCTGCCTCCCGTCAGCGTGCGGGACGTCGGTCCGGCGGCAGAACGGCTCATCGACGGACTCGATCCGGAGCGCGGTCGACTGCTCGTCGCGACCATCGACGGAACACTCGCGGGCTGGCTGCTCGTTCGCCGGGACCCTCATCCGCTGATCGCGCACTGGGGGGTGGTCAACCACGTCCAGACCCACCCACGCTTCCGCCGGCAAGGAATCGGCACCGCACTCATGACCCGCGTCCGGGAGATCGCCGCGGAGGACTTGAAACTGGAGCAACTGCAGCTCAGTGCGCGAGGGGGTCTCGGGCTCGAGCACTTCTACCGGAGCCTGGGATGGACCGAAGTGGGCCGATGGCCGGGCGCGCTGCGCGTGGCCCCTGGCGACGACCGCGACGACATCCTGATGTGCCTCAGTCTCTGAACCGTCCGGTTCGACGTGCCCTCTGCAGACCTTGTTCACTCGCAAAGCGAAGGCAAGGCCCATGCACCACAGGGCGTAAACAGACCGAGGAATGGAAAGGGGGTATACGGCAAAACCGCGGGAAGTGTCGGACGTGCCCGGATCAGGGCGCGGCGGCCTCAGTGGGAGGGGTACCGCGTGTGGGTGGAGGGCCCTTGTATCTGGAACCCCGGCTCGGGCCGCGGCTTCGGTCGCTGCTGGAGTCGGCGGACTTCCTGCACATGCTCACCGACGCGCTCGGCTCGCCACTCAACCTCGTGGTGCCGGACCAGTTAGCCGAGAACCTGGCGCGGCTCCGGTCCGTGTACCGCGAGCACCGTCTCTCGGGCCAGGTCTTCTACGCCCACAAGGCCAACCGCTCCAGCGCCCTGCTGCGCCGACTCGCCGCCACGGACGCCGGGGTGGACGTCGCGTCCCTGGGCGAGCTCCAGCACGCTCTCGGCGCCGGTTTCACACCCGACCGGATCACGGCCACCGGCCCCAAGAACCCCGAATTCCTGTGGCTCGCCGCGCGCACGGGCGTCACCGTGAGCGTCGACGGCGGATCCGAACTCGACCAGCTGGCCGCGCTGGTGCGCGCGCACCGGCTCTCCCCCGTACGTATCCTGCTGCGCCTGTCGGGATTCGAGGCGTCCGGCGTCAAGGTGCTGAGCCGGCCGAGTCGCTTCGGCACACCCGTACCGGAGTTGGACCCCCTGCTGAAAGCCGTCGAACGGCATGCCGGCGCGGTCGACCTGACCGGCGTCGCCTACCACCTGGACACGACCGGCGTCGCGGAGAAGGCGACGGCCCTGGAAGGCTGTCTGGAAGCCCTGGAGGTGTGCCGGAGCCGGGGCCTGCGCCCCCGGGCCGTGGACATCGGTGGCGGATTCGGCGTCAACTACCTTGCCGACGGGGAGCAGTGGGAGCGGTACACCACCGAACTCACCTCCGCGGTGCTGGGCAGACGCCCTCCCCTGGCCTGGGGCGGGCACGGCTACGGTCTGCGCAACGAGGCCGGTACGCTGCGCGGCGCCCTCGGGCTCTACCCTGCCCACCGGCCGGTGGCCGGGGCACGGTACCTCGACGAGCTGCTGATGCAGCCCGCCGCCTCCCTGGGCGGCCGCCCCCTCGCGGCACTGCTGCTGGAGCACCTCTACGACCTGTACACGGAGCCGGGCCGGGCTCTGCTCGACCAGTGCGGGATCACGGTGGCCAAGGTGCTGGAGGTGCGCTCCCCGGACACCGGTGCCGAACTGCTCGTACGGCTGGCGCTGAAGGCGAACGACGTGGCCCTGGAGGAGCACGGCGTGCTGATGGACCCCGTCGTGATCCCCAGGAGCGACACCGGGCCGCGTACGGACGGCGGGGAGCCCGTCGGCGTGTACCTGTTCGGCAGCCTGTGCCTGGAGACGGACATGATCACCCGGCGTACGGTCTTCCTGCCGCGCCGTCCCGCGCCGGGCGACCTGATGGTCTTCGCCAACACCGCCGGCTACGCCATGGACTTCCACGCCACCCGCGCCCAGCTCCAGCCCGTCGCCCACAAGGCCGCCGTCTGGCAGGACGGCGGCGCCTGGCGCTGGTGCCCGGACGACCAGTACTGGCCGATCACCCTCCCGGGAGAACCCCATTGAGGTACGACAGCATCACCGAGGCCATAGGCAACACCCCGCTGGTGCGCATCGACCCGGACGTGCACGGACTGCGGAACATCGACCTGTACGCCAAGCTCGAACTGCTCAACCCCTTCGGCTCGGTCAAGGACCGGGCCGCCTGGAACATGGCGCGCCCGCACCTGAGTGAGGCGGTCGAACACGGCAGCCAGATCGTTGAGTTGTCCAGCGGCAACACGGCGAAGGCGCTCGCGGTCATCGCGGGCATGCACGGGCTGACCTTCAAGAGCGTCACCAACCGGATGCGAGTGCCGGAGATAAAGGACCTCCTGTTGCTGCTCGGCGCTCAGATCGAGGAACTGCCGGGACAGAGCGAGTGTCTGGACCCGACCGCGACCGACGATCCGCTGACCCTCTTCCACCGGAACCTGTCCGCCTCCGGCAGCGCCTATCTGCACACCGACCAGTACTTCAACCCGCGCAACACCGACGCCCATCTCACCGGCACCGGACCGGAGATCGTGAAGGACCTGGACGGCCGGGCACCGGACTGGTTCGTGGCGTGCGTGGGCACCGCGGGCTCCTCGACGGGTGTGGCCCGCGTCCTGCGGGAGACCGATCCGGCCGTGCGGGTGCTCGGCCTGGTCGCGGCCAAGTCCGACTTCATCCCCGGCATCCGCACCATCGACGAGGTGCAGGAGGTCGGCCTGTTCGACCCGGACACGTACGACACGATGGAGTCGGTGAGCGCCGACGACGCGATCGAGGGGATGCTGGCCCTGAATCGCCGGTGCGGCATCCTGGCCGGACCGACCGGCGGGGCCGCCTACTTCGGCGCCGTACGTCATCTGCGGCCGGTGGACGCGGAGTTGACGGAGCGTCAGGTGGCGGTGTTCATCGTCTGCGACCGTGTGGAGAGCTATCTGAGCTATGTGCGGCAGCGACGGCCCGATCTGCTGGGCCGGCCGCCCCGGAAGAACTCGCCGGCCGACCTGTCCGACGCGGAGATACGTACGGCCCCGGCCATCGGCGTCGGCGACGCCCAGGCGTGGATCGCCACCGACCGTCCGCTCGTCGTCGACCTGCGCAGCCCCTACGCGTACGCCGCGCTGCACATCGACGGCTCGGTCAACATCGTCGACGAACTGTTCGGGGAACTCGTCCAGGGCGGCCTGCCGTTCAGCAGGCGGCAGCCGGTGCTGCTGGCGTGTCCGGTGGGCGAGCAGTCCGCCCGGTACGCGGCGCTGCTGACCCGGATGGGGCACCCCGACGTCCGTGGCCTGGCGGGCGGCATCATCGCGTGGCGCGACGCGGGCGCACCCCTGGTACGGGACTGACCGGCATGACCGCACCCACGACCCGCGACCACGGCCGCCCCGACCTCGAGGACCTGCGCTCCTGGCAGCGCGAGGTCCGCGCGCAGTTCCCGATCTTCTCCGGGCAGCCCGACCCGGGCTCCCCGGAGCCTGCCTACCTGGACAGCGCGGCCACGGCACAGAAGCCGCTGGCCGTCCTGGACGCGGTGCGGACGTATCTCACCACCACCAACGCCAACGCCGGTCGCGGCACCTACACCTGGGCCAACCGGACCACCGACCTGGTCGAGCGCACCCGCGACCGGGTCAAGGAGTTCCTGGGCGACCCGCACCCGGAGCGCTCGGCCGTCCACTTCACCAGCGGCACGACCGAGGGGCTGCGCACGATCGCCCGCGACTGGCTGGCCGGCTTCCTCTCCGACGGCGACGAGATCGTCGTACCGGTCGCCGACCACCAGGCCAACATCCTCCCCTGGCTGGAGACGCAGCAGTTGCTCGCCCGCCAGGGTGTGCACGTCCGCGTCCGGCCCATGCCCTACCAGCCGGGCTCCGGGGACTACGACCACCTCGCGCTCGCCGAACTGGCCGGTCCCCGGACCCGGTTCGTCGCCGCCACTCACGTCCACCACGTCTACGGCGGCGACATGAACCCGCACCGCATCCGCCGGGCGGTCGGCCCGGACGCGGTCATCTGCCTGGACGCCGCCCAGAGCGTCGGCCACCAGCCGGTGTCCGTGGCCGACCTGGACGTGGACTTCGCCGTCTTCTCCGGGCACAAGGCCCTGGCCCTGCCCGGCACCGGCGCGGTCTGGGCCCGCCAGGCACGCGGACCTGCCTTCGCCCCCGGCGGCTGGAGCGGCACCCCGAACACCGCCGGCATCGCCTCCCTGGCAGCGGCCCTGGACTGGCTGGACGCCACCGGCGTCGACCGCATCGAACGCTGGACGGTCGCCCTGGCGGCCCGGCTCACCGAAGGGCTGCGCCACCTGGACGCCTACGAGGTGCTCGGCTGTCCGCTCAGCCTGGCCGCCGACTCCACCGTCCAACGCCGCCAGGGCATCGTCACCTTCCGCCACCGGGCCATCGACTCGGGCGACCTCGGGTTCATCCTCTTCAGCCACGGCTTCATGGTCCGGTCCGACAGCCACTGCCAGGGCAGAGCGGGCGAGAAGACCGACTCCGTGCGGGTGAGCCTGCACGCGTACAACACCCTGGAGGAGATCGACCGGTTGCTGTCCGTTCTCCACGGACTCCAGTGATGCGGATGCCCAATTAATGGCCGATCCGAATGGTCGATCCGAATGGACGATCCGGGGCAATGGAAACCGTTTTCACCTGTAACCTCTGTGGGGCGAGGAACGACAGGTGCGAGACGGCGAGGTGGCACGACCGGATGGGGCTGAGCATGGCTACGGCCGCGCGGTGGGTGGAGCGTTGGGAGCGGCAGCAGCAGCGGTACGCCGTCGACCGTGAGGAGCGGTTCACCGTGATCGCCGACGTCGTCGAGCACATCGCCGCGGGCCGCGCGGGCCGGCCCTTCATCGCCGACCTGGGCTGCGGGCCCGGCTCGCTGGCGGCCAGACTGGCCCGCCGGCTGCCGGACGCGGACATCGTGGCCGTGGACATGGACCCCCTGCTGCTGGAGCTGGCCCGCACCCACCACGCCGACGCGGCCCGCTACGTCGACGCGGTGATCGGCGAGACCGGCTGGACCGAGGCGCTGGACCTGGACCGTCCACTGGACGCGGCCGTCACGACGACGGCACTGCACTACCTCGACACCGACACCCTCCGCCGTACGTACCGGCAGCTCGCCGCACTGCTGCGGCCCGGCGGCGTGCTGGTCAACGGCGACCATCTCCCGCAGGACCACTCCGGCCCGGCCGACCTCACCGCCCACGTCGGACGCCTGCGGGCCGACCGGCAGCAGGCGTTCGCCCACGAGGACTGGACGTCCTGGTGGGCGGCCGTCGCGGACGACCCGGAACTGACCGACCTGCTCGCCGAGCGCCGCCGCCGGACGGCGAGCGGCACCGGCCATGGCCGCGCCCTGCCCCTCTCCGGCCACCTGAGCCTGCTGCACGAGGCCGGCTTCGGCCAGGCGGGTCCGGTGTGGCAGTACGGCGAGAGCTACGTGGTCGTGGCCGTCCGATAACGCGGACGAGCCGTGAAAAGCGGCTCCCGTGGGCCTGCGGGGCAGGTGAGGGGGCCGTACCGAAAGCCCTGGCCGACACCGAGCGGCGTAGGGCAGGTGGCGTCAGGGCATGACCGCCGTCATCGCACGGGCACCGCGAGGTACTGGTACTCCAGGAACTCGTCGATGCCGACCCGGCCACCCTCCCTGCCGAGTCCGGACTGCTTGACGCCGCCGAAGGGCGCGGCCGGGTTGGAGACGAGGCCGGTGTTGAGGCCCACCATGCCCACCTCCAGGCGTTCGCTGACGCGAAGAGCGCGGTCCAGGCCCTCGGTGAAGAGGTAGCCGACCAGACCCCAGGGGGTGTCGTTGGCGCGGCGGACGACCTCGTCCTCGTCGTCGAAGGTGAGGATCGCCGCGACCGGTCCGAAGATCTCGGTGTCCATCAGGCCGCTGCCGGGGTCCACGTCGGTGAGCACGGTCGGCGGGTAGAAGCAACCCGGGCCTTCGGGCGTACGGCCGCCGACGAGCACCCGGGCGCCGCGCTCCACCGCGTCGGCGACCAGCTCCTCGACCTTGGTCCGCCCGGCGGCGTCGATCAGCGGGCCGACGTCGACGCCGTCCCGGGTGCCGGGGCCCACCACGAGCGCGCCCATGCGCTCGGCCAGGCGGCGCCCGAACTCCTCCGCCACCGACCGGTGGACGAAGAACCGGTTCGCGGCCGTGCACGCCTCGCCCATGTTGCGCATCTTGGCGAGCATCGCGCCGTCGACGGCCACGTCGAGGTCGGCGTCCTCGAAGACGATGAACGGCGCGTTCCCGCCCAGTTCCATCGAGGTCCGGACAACCGCGTCGGCGCACTGGGCGAGCAGCAGCCGCCCGACATCGGTGGAGCCGGTGAAGGAGAGCTTGCGCAGCCGGCCGCCGCGCAGGAGCGGTTCGCACACCTCCCCCGCACGGGAGGTGGTGACGACGTTCAGCACGCCGTCCGGCAACCCGGCCTCCTTGAGGATCGCGGCGAGGGCCAGGCTGGAGAGCGGGGTCTGCGGGGCGGGCTTGAGCACCATCGTGCAGCCGGCCGCGATCGCCGGGCCGATCTTGCGGGTGCCCATGGCGAGCGGGAAGTTCCACGGGGTGATCAGCAGGCACGGGCCGACCGGGCGGCGGGAGAGCAGCATGCGGTTGCGGCCGTCGGGCAGGATGCCCGAGCCGCCGTCGATACGGACGGCCTCCTCGGAGAACCAGCGGAAGAACTCCGCCGCGTACGCCACCTCTCCCCGGGCCTCGGCGAGCGGCTTGCCCATCTCGGACGTCATCAGGTGGGCGAGTTCGTCGGTGCGCTCGAGGATGATCTCGTAGGCGCGGCGCAGGATCTCGCTGCGTGCCCGCGGTGCCGTACGGGCCCACGCCTCCTGCGCCTGGACGGCCGCGTCCTCCGCCAGGCGGGCGTCCTTGGCGCCGGCGTCGGCGACGCGGGCGATGATCTCGCCGGTCGCGGGGTCGTCCACGGGCATGGTGGCGCCGTCCGCGGCGTCCAGCCAGGAACCGCCGATGAACAACTGCGTGGGTGTGTCGGTCATGACGTCTCTCCTGGTTGATCGGCGGCGGGGTCGAGGAGTTCCGCGAGATGCAGGGCGCGGACGCCCCGGTCACCGACGAGGTGGTCGATCTGGGGGGCGCGGCTGAAGCCGTCGGCCACGGCGAAGAAGGCCACAGCCTGCGGGGGGACGCGGTGGTTGGAGGCGTCGTAGGCGTACCGGCCGAGGGCGCCCGGGCCGGATTCCACCCGCGGGCCCGGAGCCGTCTCGGCGAGCCGGGCGGTCAGCCGCGCCACGCTGGCGCTCATCGTGCCGACTGTCCTGAGGTACCGGCCTCCACCGCGGTCGCCCATGCCCGGAGTCCCTCGTCCACCGCCGTCTCGTCGATCACCAGCGCCGGGATCATGCGCACGACCTGGTTCCAGGCCCCGCACAGCAGCAGGAGCAGCCCTTCGTCCACCGCTGCACGCTGAACCCGGGCGGCGGTCTCCGGGTCCGGGCTGCCGTCCTCGGTGACGAACTCGGTGGCCAGCATCAGACCCAGGCCGCGTACGTCTCCGATCCCCGGCGTGCGGGCCGCCACCGCCTCCAGGCCCTGGCGCAGCCGCGCCCCCATGGCGTCGGCATTCTCCACGAGCTTCTCGTCCCGGACGACGTCGAGCGTGGCGACGGCCGCGGCGCAGGCGACGGCGTTGGCGCCGTAGGTCCCGCCCTGCGAACCGGGCCACGCCTTCGACATCAACTCCTCGGAGGCGGCGATGCCGGACAGCGGGAACCCGCTGGCCAGGCCCTTGGCGGTGACGAGGATGTCCGGCGTGATGCCGAAGTGGTCGTGGCCCCAGAAGCGGCCGGTGCGACCCACGCCCGTCTGCACCTCGTCCAGGATCAGCAGGAAGCCGTGCCGGTCGGCGCGCTCGCGCAGCCCCTCCAGGAAGGCGCGGGTCGCGGGCACGTACCCGCCCTCGCCAAGGACCGGCTCGACGATGACGGCGGCCGTGTCGGCGGGCGAGGAGATCGTCTGCAGCGTGTAGTCGAGCTCCTGGAGGGCGAAGCGGGTGGCGGTCTCCTCGTCCCAGCCGTACCGGTAGGCCGTCGGGAAGGGGGTCACGACCACACCGCTCATCAGCGGCGAGAAACCGGAGCGGAAGCGGGTGCCCGAGGTGGTCATGGAGGCGGCGGCGACAGTACGGCCGTGGAAGCCGCCATGACAGACGAGGACGTTCGGCCGGCCGGTGGCCTGCCGGGCCAGCCGCAGCGCCGCCTCGACGGCCTCGCTGCCGGAGTTGGTGAAGAACAGGCTGTCCAGGCCGGCCGGCAGCACCTCGCCGAGCTTGTCGACCAGCTGCCGCAGCGGCCGGTGCATGACCGTCGTGTACTGGCCGTGCACCAGCGTGGCCACCTGCTCCTGCGCCGCCGCCACGACCCTCGGGTGGCAGTGACCGGTGCTGGTCACGCCGATACCCGCGGTGAAGTCGAGATAGCGGCGGCCGTCCTCGCCGTAGAGGTGGACGCCCTCGCCCCGGGCCGCCACCACGGGAGTAGCCTGACGGAGGTGCGGCGACAGTGCGGTCATGTTCGTCTCCCGGCGTGCGTTGTCGGACTGGTGCGGTCCCCCGAGCATCTCCGCCGCCCAGCCGGGCGCCAATACGCGATCTGTCCGGTGAGGGCATCCTGTTCTGACGTTGTGTCAAGCACGCGCCCGTGATGCGGCGCCCGCTGCCCCGCCGCCCGCGGCGGACCACCTCCTGCGCAGGTCGGCGAGGCTTGTCACAGTGACCGGCACCAGGGAGACACCGTGAACGACACCCCCTCGACGGCGGGACCGCCGGACATGGACGACCCGGACAGCAGTCCGCCCGGACGCACCCTCACCCTCGCCGACGTCCTGGCCCTCCCCGTACTGGCCGTCGGCCGGCCCCGGGTCGTCACCGGCGTGACCGGCCTCGACCGGCCCGTCCGCTGGGTCCACATCACCGAGCTGACGGACCCCGCCTCCTTCCTCAAGGGCGGCGAACTCGTGCTGACCACCGGCATGCCCCTGCCCGAGGAGCCCGCGGGAATCCGCCGCTACGTCGACGAACTCGCCGGCGTCGGGGCGGCGGCCCTGCTCATCGAACTCGTACGGCGCTACCACCGTCCGCCCGACGCCCTCGTCCACGCCTGCCGCGCCCGCGGGCTGCCGCTGATCACCCTCGCGAAGGACGTCAACTTCCTCGAGGTCACCCAGGTCGTCCACGCGCTCATCCTCGGCAACCAGGCCGAGGCGATGCGCCGCACCCAGCGCGTCCACGAGGCGTTCACCACTCTGACGTTGCGCGGCGCCGGACCGGAGGACGTGATGCGCGCGGCAGCCGAGATGAGCGGCCACACGGTCGTCCTGGAAAACCTGGTCCACCAGGCACTGATCTGCGAACCCTCCGGCACCACTCTGGAGGAAGCGCTCACCGACTGGGAGCAACGCTCCAGAGCCACCCCGCCCGGCGACCGCACGAGCCAGTGCGGCCCGGAAGGCTGGCTCACCGCACCGGTCGAATACCAAGGCGAACGCTGGGGCCGTGTGGCCATGCTGCCCGCCCCCGCCACCGAACCGGCCTTCGGACCGGAGCACATCACCGTCCTGGAGAGAACGGCGATGGCCCTGACCGTCGCCCGCCTCATCCATCCCACGCCCTGGGAACGCACCGCGCACCGCAACGCCCTGCGCGACCTCCTCGAGCAGCGCCACCGCTCCCCCGAAGACGTCCACGCCCGCCTGGCCGCACTGGGCCTGCCCACCGAGAACTGCGGCTTCCTCACGGTCGTGGTGGACCTCCCCGCCGAAGGCACCACGGCGAACCCCGAATCCCGCCTGTCCCAGGACCTGCAGACAACGGGAATCCCGGCACTCCTCGGCGAACTGGCCCCCGGCCGCCTGGGAGTACTGCTCGCCCTGAGCCCCTCACACCCCTGGCAACCCACGGTCGAACGGCTGAGCCACGCCGCGCTCGCCCTCTCCCCGCGGGCCGTCGTGAGCGTCGGCTCCGAGGTCGCCCATCTCACCGACGCCCCCCGATCCTTCCACCAGGCAACCCGCGTGGCCGAGGCCACCCCGCCCGACCAGCCCCTCCCGCCTGGCCGCTCCTTCCACGAACGCGCCGATGTCGACCTGCGCCGCCTGCTGTACGCGCTCCGCGAGGACACCCGGATCCAGGAATACGCCGAACAACAACTCGGCCGCCTCCTCGATCACGACACCCGGCACGGCACCAACCTGCTGACGACCCTCCGCCACTACCTGGACGCCGCCGGCAACAAGACCAGCGCCGCCCGCCGCGGCGGCCTGTCCCGCGAGACGTTCTATCAACGCGTGCGTACCATCGAGCGCCTGCTCGACTGCGACCTCGAATCCGGCGACCAGCGCACCGCATTGCACGTGGCCCTGACCGCGCTGGACGTCTTCCGCGTCGGCTGAGCGGGGCCGACCTCGTGTCTTCCGGACGCAGAAAACGGTGCCGGGGCGGGCTGTCGCCCCGGCACCGTCGCGTCACTCCTCGTCGCGCAGCCGTGCCGCCAGGGCGATCAGCGACTCGGTCTCCTCGGTGTGGCCCGAGGCGGTCAGGCGGGAGACCGCCGCGTCGAGGCGGGTGAGGGCGGGGTCGGGGCGTTCCAGGTAGATGCCCTCCACGGCGCCCGCGAGGCGGACGCACTCGGCCCACTCGCCCGCGCGGTCGTCCTCCTCCGGCCCCGGCTCGCCGAGCAGGGCGAGGGCCTTCTCCAGGGCGGCGAGGGCGTCCTCGTACTCGCCTGCGTACGCGTTGACCCGCCCGTGTTCGTAGGCCAGGGCCGACTCCAGGGAACGGTCGTGGGGCTCGTACTCGGCGGCGCGGGCCTCGTCGGCGATCCGGCCGGCGTCGGCGAGGAAGGCGCGGGCGTCGGCCAGACCGTCGGCTCCCTGCTGCTGGGCCTGGAGGCGGGCGAGTTCGCGCAGGCAGTTGCTGAGCTGCTCGTAGCGCGGGGCCCTGGCGTGGGCGGCGATCGCCTGGTCCGCCGCCTCGCGGGCCCGGCCGAACTCGCCGGACTCGCCGAGGAGTACGGCCGTCTCCGCGGCGATCATGGCGTGGCTCCCCGGGTCGTCGTCCCAGCCGGCCGACTCGGCCGCGAGCGCGACGAACTCCGCGGTGGCGGCCTTGAGGTCCTCCCCCGCGTGCAGCGCGCGGGCGCGGGTCAGGCGCAGCTGAGCCACGATCCGGTCGTCCAGCTCTCCGGCGGCGACGTCCGGTTCGGCCAGCAGGGAGTCGAGCAGAGCGATGCAGTCCTCGACGCGCCCCAGGTCGAGAGTGAGCTGGGCCGCGTTGCTGTAGGAGCAGAACGCGTCCGTCCGGCTGCCGCGCCGCAGGTCCACCTCCGCCGAGCGCGTCAGGTGCCGCAGGGCCTCGTCGGGGCGGCCCAGGTGCATGCAGGCCTCGGCCAGATCACCGTGGAGGCGGCTGGTGTCGACCGCGTCGGCCGGCCAGTCGGCGGCCAGACGCAGGCCCTCGGTGAGGTCCCCGTAGGCGGTCTGGGCGTCCCGGAGGCCGAGGTGGAGCCGGCCGCGCAGGCCGAGCGTGCGGGGCAGGTGCCAGGCGGGGCCGTGCGCCTTCAGCCGGTCGACGACGGCGTCGATCTCGGTGACCGCGGTGGGCAGGTCGCCGGAGAGGGCGTACGTGCTGGCTCGCAGCAGCAGGGCGCCGGAGATCTGCCCGGCGACATCGTGCCGGGTGGCGAACGCGTGCAGCAGGTCCGCCTCGGCGAAGACCGGTGCGACGTGCTCCTCGCTCCCCGTCGTCTGCAGGCGCATGCCGAGCGCGGTCGCCCGCAGCCGCAGCAGGCGGGCCTCCTGGTACGGGACGAGGCCGGGCGTCTTCTCTTGCAGGCGGACGATGGACGCGTGGGCGGCGGTGAGTGCGGCGGTCTTGGCCTCGGTCGCGTCGGCTGCGCCCTGCGCGGGGATCTCGGCCGAGGCGAGCAGGGCACTGGCGCGGGCGAGCGCCGCGTGGCCCGGCAGTGCGGCGTCCTCGTACAGGCCCGCGGCCTCCTCGTAGAGGTCGGCGGCGACGGCGAACTCGTCCTTCTCGCCGGCCCGGCCCGCCTCGTCGGCCAGCAGGTCCGCGCGCAGCTGTACGAGCGGGCCCACGGCCGGGTCGTCGGGGTGGGTGTAGTCGCGGGTGACGACGAGCGTGCGCAGCCGGGCCCAGCAGGCCTGTGCGTCCGGGTGGCCCTGCTCGTCCAACGCCCGTGCCCGGGCGATGAGTTCGGGCAGCGACTCCGGGACGGCGGCGGCCGTACGGGCGGCGGGCGCGGCGGCCGGGGCGACCGGGACGGCCGGGGCCACGTCGTCGAGGCTGCGGGGGCGCAGGGTCAGTTCCAGCGCGTCCAGCAGCGGAGCGCGGTCGAGGCGGGCCCTGCGGCGGTCGGTGTGGGCGGTGGTTCCGTTGCGGGCGTCGAAGCGGGCGGCGAGGTCGTCGGCGCGGCCGCGCACCTCGGCGCGCAGGCCGGCCACCGTCCAGGTGCGGCCCGCGTATCCGGCGACGGGCAGTTCGCCGCGGCCGAGGAACTCGACGCGCTGGAGAAGGACCTCCACGCCGGTGAGGAAGCCGAGCAGGTCCAGCGGCGAGTCGACCTCGTCGAACAGGCTCCGGTTCTCGGCGAGCAGTTCCAGGCCGCGTGCCTCGTTGCCGGTGAGCGCGCAGAACTCCAGGTGCCGGCCGACCTCCTGGGACATCGAGGGGTTGCGGCGGCAGCTGCGGTAGCCGGCGAGGTGCAGTTCGCGGGCCCGGTCGGCGCGGCCGGTGCGCAGGAGGGGCAACAGTGCGTGCGAGACGGAGCGAGCCGGCTCCTCCTGGCAGGACTCCTTCCCGGCCAGGACGGGCTCCCAGGTGCTCAGCGCCCGCTCGTCGTCGCCCGCCGCGAGGTGGTACAGGGCGCGCTCGCAGATCTCGCAGGCCTCGCAGTCGCTGAGCCGGGTGCGGGTGCGGCTCGCCCACAGCTCGTAGGCGAGGGTGGTGTCCTCGCCTACGTGGGCGGCGAGGACGTACGCCTGTCCGTAGTAGGGCTGGAGGCCGAGGTCGGCCTTCTCGTACCGGTCGCGCATCTCGGTGAGCCACTGGCGCAGACTGGCCAGCGGTATCTCGGGCAGCTGGCGCAGGGCGTGGGCCACCCACTTGAACCGCCAGAACAGCATGTGGCGCAGGCGCTCGTCGAAGACGTCGGGCTGCTCGTCGAAGAGGGTCAGCAGGCGGGCGAAGACGACGGGCGACTTGCGGGGTTCGGAGCCGTAGGTGTACGCCTCCTGGAGTTCGAGGAGCGCGTGGACGAGCGGGACGGGATCGGCGAACTGCTCGGCGGCGTCGACGAGTTCCTCGGCGGTGACGGTGCGGGTGCGGCCGTAGGGGCGCCGGTCGTTCTCCTTGAGCGCCTGGTACAGCTCGTCGGTGCTCTGGGGGTGGGGTGCGGTGGGCATCGTCAGCTGTCCTTGCGGAGGGCGTGGGCGAGAAGGTCGAGGAAGGAGCGGTTGATGAGGCTCGATTCGGCGGGCCTCAGCGGGCGCCGGGACAGCATCGCGGCCTGCCCGTAGAGCGCTTCGGCGCTGGTGCGGGCCAGCTCTGGCTCGTCGATGGCGACGGCCGCGCGGACCAGCGGGTTGAGCTGGTTGAGGATCAGCTGGGCCCGCGGGGCCTCCTGGCGCAGGGCGCCGAGGATGTCGCCCCACACGCCGCCCTGCTGCTCACGGGCGAGCTGGGAGCGGGTGCGCTCGTGCCGGGCCTCGCGGCTGTCGACGAGGAGGGCGGGGGCGGAGGCGGGCTGGAAGGTGCGCAGCGCGACGTCGCAGTCGAAGACGGCGAGGGCGTCGCGGGCCCGGGCGAGGTAGGCCGCGGCGGCCAGTTCCGTCTCCCGGTCGACGGGGTCCAGGTGGGCGGTGAGGGTCGCCGGGTCGAGGTCGGCGACGGTGGCCTCGGGCCTGATCTCGGGCAGCCGGTGGACCAGTTCGCGGTCGTAGGTGTAGCCGCCGTTGACGACGCCGAGCCCGGCGGCCGAGGCGATGGCGGCGACCTGCCGGAACTCCTCCACGCTCGACGTCACGAGCACGGTGCGGTGGGTGCGCGCGAACTCGTCGAGGGTGGTGTGCCCGTCGGTGGTCTCGAACGGCAGCCAGGGCAGCAGCATCCGCAGGATCTCGTCGTCGTGCACGGCGAGCGACTTCACGGCCAGGTGGTGGGCCTGGAGGAAGCGGGCGAGCAGGTCCGGGTCGCTGGCCGCGGCCCGCGCGATCCAGGCGCGCAGCCGCTCGGCGAGTGCGTCACGGACGGCGGCGAGGGTGTCGTCCTCGTAGAGGGACTCGCGGGACGCGGTCGGTCGCAGGCTTTCGGCGTCGACGACGCAGCGGACGAAGAACGCCCACTCGGGCAGGATCTCCTCGGCCTGTTCGGACAGCAGCATGCCCTTGACGTGCACGCGGTGGCCGTGGCGGCGCCCGGCCGGCACGGTCTCGGGCAGCACGCACGCGATGCCCTTCAGGCCCACGGCGGGCAGGTCCAGTTCAATGGTGTCCAGCGGCGTGAACCCGAACACCTCCTGGCCGTACGCGGCCAGCGCGCGGGAGCGGGCTCCTGGTGTGGGGTACGTACGTGCCCAGGGTGCGGGCTCGGGGTTGACGGACGCCCCAGGACCTCCCGGACCTGCCGGGCCGCCTGTGCCGCCTGTGCCGCCTGTGCCGTCGTCGAAGGTCACCGGGTGGCGCAGCAGGGTGCCGAAGTGCCGGGCCAGCGCGTGCACCTGGGCCGGGCGGGTCCACTCGCCCGCGTCGGCGCGCGGCGTCAGCGTGACGGTGGTGCCTGGCCGGGGGCGGGCGGAGGCGGGCAGGGTGCGGACGGTGTAGCTGCCGTCGCCGCGTCCACGCCACTCGACGGCCAGGGCGTCGGGGGTGCGGGCGGAGCGGCTCAGGACGTGGATCTCGTCCGCGACCAGGAAGCAGGAGAGCAGGCCGATGCCGAACTGGCCGATGAAGTCGCCGCGTTGCTCGGCAATGCGCTCGGCCCGCTTGCTGCTGCGGCCGATCGTGGCGAGGAAGGTGTGCACGTCGGCCTCGGTGAGACCGACGCCGTCGTCCTCGACGCGTACCACCGAGCCGTCAGCGTACAGACGGATGCCGAGGGCGTCGGCGGAGGCGGCCGGATCGAGGGCGTGCCGGGCGGTGAGCGCGTCGACCGCGTTCTGCAGGAGTTCGCGCAGGTAGACGCGGGGGCTGGAGTAGAGGTGGTGGGAGAGGAGGTCGACGAGGCCGCGCAGATCCACCTGGAAGGTGCGGTCGGCGCCGGCCGCGTTCGCGGCGGTGTCGGGCAGAGTCATCGGGCAGTCCGGAGTGGGAGGGGTGGCGGGCGGTATCGAGCCGGCGTGCGCTCAGGCGCGGCGGTGGCGGCGGGCGAACTGCTTCTCGGGCTCCGCGAAGTAGGTCCAGGGCCAGCTGGTGTAGGCGCCGTCCAGCGTCTGGAACACGCGCCGGACCGTGTGGCGCTCACCGGCCAGCGACAGGGCCATGGCGAACATGTTGAAGTCGTGCTGCCAGCCCGGGCGCCACACGTAGCCGGGGTGGAGGATGCTGTGGTCCGCCGCTTCCCTCAACTGCGCCTGGATCTCGGGGGTTTCGAGGCAGTCGGCGCGCTCCGACTCGACCCACTCCTCGATGTACGCCATGGCGATCACGCAGCCGAGGCGGTGCCCCTGCGGGGCGCGGGCCGACGCCTCCTGGGCGAACGCCAGGGCCTGGCCCGGCTCGCCGCCCCAGCGGGGCTGCAGCTGCGACAGCCACTCGAGGTGGGTCTCGAGGTCCAGCGGGTCGCGGCGCAGGGCGGCGTCGCGGCGGGTCTCGTTGACGGCGGTGCCCAGCGACATGCCGCGACCGGAGGTGAGGAGGCGGCGCCACGGGGTGACCCAGTCCGGCCGCAACTCGGCGGCCTCGAGCAGCTGTTCTTCGGCGATGTGGAGCCGCTCGTGGAAGATGCGCCACTGCTCCTGCGTGACGTTCACGGCACGCTCGGCGGTGCGCGCCTCCCAGCCCCAGATGATGTGGCGCGCCCCGGATATCAGCAGGGCCGTCGCCCGGTGCTCCTTGTCCTCCTCGACGGCCCGGCC
The DNA here is from genome assembly GCF_036237295.1 of Streptomyces sp. NBC_01352. Classification (NCBI taxonomy): domain Bacteria; kingdom Bacillati; phylum Actinomycetota; class Actinomycetes; order Kitasatosporales; family Streptomycetaceae; genus Streptomyces; species Streptomyces sp. NBC_01352. The sequence goes on along the minus strand of NZ_CP108354.1, from coordinate 9,270,620 downwards.
GATCCAGTCCTGCACACCGTCCACGTCGGCGAGTTCACCCAGGATCTGGTGGTCGCGGCCGAGATCGAACGGTGCCAGCGCCGCCTTGACCGCCTCCCAGCCACCCGCGCCGGCCGCCTCCACCAGCGCGAGCACCCGCGCGTCCCCGAGCGCGCGCAGCGTGTACATCCCGTTCTTCTCCCTGCGCGGAACAGGAAGGGCGTACGGATCCGCCGCCGGTCTCTCCGCTCCCCTGCCGAACAGCTTGCCGAACATGCCGCGCCCTCCCCTGGTCCCGCGTGATCGTCCGGTGCAGCATAAACGGCCCCACCGACACCACTTCCACAGGGTTTTCACCGGCACTTCACGGGCCCGGTCCCGCCCTCCCGCCTCGATCCGGCCGCCGTCTCCATCCGCGCAATCGGGCCTTGCGCGACCGCACTGACCATGCACCACCACGCGATCGGACCACCGAACGCCCCGATTTCAACCTGCGCAACACTTTTCCTTTTTCGCGCGCTACGGCCCTTCCAGGAGGCCTGCAAGTCGCACAAGCAGAGAATGGACGCATTCGACCGGCGCACAGAGGGGCGCACGCCCTAATACATAAATCGTGCGCCTGTGCGACGTCGGATAATACGCCGATTGCAGTGGCCTGAAGGAAACCTTCCTGTGCCGGCGGAAAGTTGAGGCACTTGCGCGGGACACGGAATCCCTGCACACTCATCAAGGTCGGTGCATTGGTCGACGCGTGGACCGGCGGGGGTGTAGATCGTCAGCACAATTCCTTCCGTACATTTCGCCGAGAATTACCGGCATTACTGCTGGGGAACTCCCGGGGGGTCACGCGAATGGCTTGGCTCGCGCTTGGATACTTTCTTGCCTATATTCCCTACGCCATGCTCGTGAAAGCGGTGTCCAGCGGAGTTTCGCCGCTGGCCGGAGAACCGGTCGACGGCCTGGTGCTTCTGCCGGCGGCCGCCCTGGGCCAGCTCGTCGTGATGCCGCTCTTCCTGATGGCGAGCGGATGGTGGGGATACGCGGGGCAGCGTGAGATTCCCGGAGTGGGCCGCGTCCGCCTGCCGGGCAGGGAAACGCTGGTGGCGGGATTCTTCACCGCGCTCATCATCGGCACCACCACGCTGAATTTCACCTTCGCCGGTGTCTCCATCCTTCTTGTGCTGCTTCTGATGCGCGGGGGTGTGCTGATCCTTTCGCCGCTGGTCGACTCGGCGCGTAAACGCATTGTTCCCGGTTCGGCGTGGGCCGGACTGGCCTTCAGTCTGATGGCGGTTTCGGTGGCTCTCGGTGATGTGAACAGCTACCACCTCACCCTGGCGACGGTGTTGAGCGTGTTCACCTATCTCGTGGGTTACGTGGGGCGGTTCGAGATCATGAGCCGCGTGGCCAAAACCGGAGTGAAGGAAACCGATCGTCGCTATTTCGTGGAGGAGCACGCCGCCGCGCCGGTTTTCCTCGTCGGGATCCTGGCGGCGGCGGCCCTGTGCGGGCAAGCGGAGTTACGCACCGGGTTCACCACCTTCCTCGGCACTTCGACGGCCTGGGCGGCCGTCGGTATCGGCATGGCGTACGAGGTGCTGTTCGTCTTCGGCACGCTGATCTACCTCGACCGCCGCGTGTACACCTGGTGCGTCCCGGCCAACCGGTGCGCCAGTCTGCTGTCCGGCCTGGTCGCCTCCTACGCCCTGGCCGGGCTGGCCGGGCTGCCGGTGCCGGGGAACGCTCAGCTTCTCGCGCTGGTCTTCATCGTCACCGCCATCGCGTCCTTGTCCTACCCCGCGGCGGTCTCCTGGTGGCGGGAACGCGGCACCCGCACGCGGCAGGTGCTGTTCGTCTGCGGTGGCAACACCTCCCGCTCGCCCATGGCGGAGGTCATCGCCCGCACCCATGCCACGCAGGCGGACGGCAGCGCGCGCGGTGTGCGCTTCACCAGCGCGGGAGTCTCCCCCGCACGCCCCGGAGCGCCGTTGGTCCCCGCCGCCCGGACCGCTCTCGCCGAGCTCGGTATACGGCGCGTACCCGGCCCCGCACACCCCCGCCGCCACCGGGCACGGCCGGTCACCGCCAGGCTGTGCCGCGACAGCTCCGTCATCTACTGCATGACGCGTTCGCACCGCGACGCCGTGGTCGCCCTGGCACCCGACGCCAAGAGCCGCACCCACTGCCTGGATCCGCACGGCGACGTCCCCAACCCCGAGGGGCAGCCACCCGAGGTCTACCGCCAGTGCGCCGACCGCATCCAGGAGTTGGTCCGCACCCGTCTGCACGAGTTCCTCGGCAGCGGTCCCGGCCCCGACGTCCGCACGGCCGGGCTCAGTTGAGGCGCGAGGGAGTGACGTACCCATGACGGTCCATGACGAGCCCCCGCATGAGGACCTGGCGAAGGAGCTGGCGAAGGAGCTGACGCCGGACCTCGTGGCGTACGACGGCAGCACGGACAGCGACCTGCCCTGTGACGGCCTGTCCCTGATCGCGTCCCGCCACTGCAAGCGCGCCTTCCTCGATCGGGCGGTGCCCCGGGACGTCCTGGCGGAGGTGCTCCTCGCCGCAGGCCAGGCGCCCTCCGGCCGCAACATCCAGCCGTGGCGTATGACGGTGGTGACCGGCAGCCCGCTGGACGCGCTGACCCGCACGCTCTGTGAGGGCTTCGACCGCGGAGAACCGCCACGGCCTGACTGCGCCAACCGGACGCCGACGCTCGACGACATCGCGGCCGAGCGCGCCCGGGCGGCCCTGGCCGGAGTGCTGCGCGCCAAGGGCCACGCCCCCGACGACCCCTCGGCCGCCCGGGCCCACCTCCGCGACAACCTGCACTTCTACGGTGCACCGGCCGCCCTTGTCTGCCACGTCCCCGGCGACGCGGTACCCGGGACCTTCCTGGAAGCCGGCCTCTTCCTGCAGAACGTCATGCTCGGCCTGGTCGCCCGAGGACTCGGCAGCTGCCCGCAGTTCAGCGTCGCGGGCTACGCGGACGCGCTGCGCCGGAAGCTGGACATCGACGCCGACCGGCTCATCGTCTGCACCCTGGCCGTCGGGTACCCCGACGAGGCGGCCCCGGTGAACCGGTTCGTCCCGCAGCGGGCTCGCCTTGAGGAGTACGTTCATTGGAGCTGACCGAGGGGAGCGGCGGCCGCCCCGGTGCGGTGCGCCGGGCCCGGCTGGTGGCTGTGGCCACCGAACCCGACGACCTCAGCAACGCCCGCCTGCGCTCCCTCGACGGGGTGGCCGACTCCCTGGAGGTACGGGCCGACCTGCTCGGCGACCCCGATCCGGCCCAGCTGCGCAAGCACTTCACGGGCACTCTCACGTACTGTCTGCGCACCCGGGCGCAGGGCGGCGGCCGCGGCCTCGTCCCGGCGGAGCGGTTCACGCGGCTGCTGCGCGCGGCGGACCACTACGACGTGGTCGATCTGGAGTGGCCCGACGATCCGGCGCGACCGGAGCTGCTGGCCGCCGTGCCCCCGCGGCGGCGGCGCATCTCCTGGCACGGGCCCCTTCCGGCCGGGCGGGGCACCGACGGCCACGCGGCCCTGAGGGAACAGTTCGCTTCCCTGCGGACCGTACCCGCGGCGCTGTATCTCCTCGATGTCGATGCCCGATCCCCGACCCCGACCCCGCAGCCACAGCCACAGCCACAGCCACAGCCACAGTATGCGGACGAGTACGGCATCACGGCGGCTCCGTCGCTGCTGGCCGGCCTCGGGCGCGGGGACGTCACCGCGTTCGCGTCCGGACCCGCCGGCAGCTGGACCCGCATCCTGGCCCCTTGGCTGGGCGCGCCCGTGGTGTTCGGCCGGGTCTCGGCGCCGGGACCGGACGGCATGCCGAGCGTCGGGCAACTGGTGACCGACTACGGGCTGCCCGAGTTGCCCCGGCTGCGCGGCCTCTTCGGCATCGCGGGCCGCAACTCGGGGCGCTCGCTGTCGCCGCGCCTGCACAACGCCGCGCTGCGTACGTTGGGCCTGCCCGCGCTGTATCTCCCCTTCCAGGTGGAGGCACTGGCGCCGTTCTGGCGGGCCGCCGTCCGCTTCGGGGAGGAGAGCGGACTGCCCGTGCGGGGGCTGACCGTGACCGCCCCCCACAAGGAGACCGCCCTTGCGCTGGCGGACAGGGCGAGCCCGACGGCCCTGCAGTGCGGGGCGGCGAACCTCCTGTGGCGGGAGGAGGGGCTGTGGCGGGCCGACACCACGGACACGGTCGGAGCCCTGCAGTCGCTGGCCCGGGCCGGGATCGACCCGGCGGGCCTGCGGGCGGCGGTCGTCGGATGCGGCGGGGCCGGGCGAGCGGTCGCGGTGGCCCTGCTGAGGGCAGGGGCTCAGGTGACCCTCGTCAACCGGTGCGACGCGCGGGGCCGGGACTCCGCACGCCGCATGGGCGTCCGCTTCGTACCGCTGTCCGGGTTCAGCGCGGCCGGCTACGGCGTGCTGGTCCAGGCCACACCGCTGGTGGAGCGGCCGCCCTTTCCCGTCGCGTCGGCCGACCCCGAGGCCACCGTGCTGGAGATGGCGTACCGAGACCCGCCCACCCCACTCATGGAGGCGGCGCGCGCCCGCGGTCTGCTGGGCATCGACGGCTGGGAGGTGCTGCTCGTCGAAGTACGGGAGCAGTTCCGGCTGCTGACGGGGCATCCGATGCCTCCCGCCGTGCTGCGCGCCCTGTACGCCGGCCGTGCGCGGGCTCCAGCGGTCGGCCCGCCAGGACAGAACGGCCCCGACGCCTTTCATGGTCCAGCCGACGGCCTACGACTGGCGCCCGGCGTATGACGGCCGGGACAGCCCCCGCGGAAGACCGCGGGGCGAACCTCCGGGAAAGGAGAGCACCTCGTGACCATCCGCTCGGCGGCCGGTGCGACATCATCTGCCGCGCCGCCCGCACCGGACGCCCCTGACCTATCGGCCCTGTCGGGCGACTGGCTCAACACCGACCGCGGAGCGGTGTCCAAGGGCCCACTCCGGCTGACCGTCGCCGCGTGCGGAACAGGCTTGACCGTACGGGCTTTCGGCATCACCCCCACTGACGGCCGCTCCGCGGCGGGTGGGCGACCGCGCGACTGGGGCGAGGTACCGGCGGCCGTCTACACCGCGCCCGGCGTGCCATCCGTGGCCTGGTCGTTCTCCGCCGTCTACGAACTCGGCGGGTTCCGCACGGTTCTGTCCGCCTACTACAAGACCGGCATCCTGGTGACCACCGCCTCCAGCGTGCCCTTCGACGGCGGCGGAACCGGCCAGTGGACCCGTTCGTTCTTCCACCGGGCGGAGGAGGCCGTATGACGACGGCACCGCACACCGACCTGGCCGACCTCGCCGGCGGGTGGGTCAACTTCGACACCACCGCCATCGGCATCCGGCTCGTCGACGCCGTGGCGGACGAGGACCGGCTCGCGCTGAGTATCGCCGAGGGCGGCCCCGGCGTCCCCGACACCCACACCGCACTGGCGGCCACGCCGCTGGTGGACGCGGGCGGCGACGGCCCGGCCGTGGGCTTCCTCGCCGAGGGGCGGCTCGGCGCCCGGACCGCCATCCTGTGCGGCTATCTCAACCGCGGCCTGCTGACCATCGACGTTCACATGGCCCACCCCGACGACCTGCGGATGCCGCCCGTGATGTACCGCGCCCACTACTACCGTCCGGGACTCGCCCAGCCGCCCGAACCACCGGAAGGGGCACCCCTCCCATGACCGCCGACCTGGTGCACGGCCCTCAGCATCCACACGCTCCGGTTCTCGGAGACCACGCTGCCCTCGACCGTGCCCGGAAGCTGGCCGCCGAGACGTTCGCCGCCCGCGCGGACGACTACGACCGCAGGGCCGCCTTCCCGGCCGAGGACTTCGAGGACCTCTTCACGGCCGGGCTGCTGGCCGCCGCCGTACCCCGCGAGTACGGCGGACTCGGCTTCGGACCGCAGCAGCGCAACACGCTGCCCCTGTGGGACCTGACCACCACGCTCGCCTCGGCCGATCTGTCGCTGGCGCGCTGCTGGGAGGGGCACGCCAACTCCCTGGTGCTCATCGACGCCCTGGGAACGCCCGAGCAGAAGCGGCGCTGGTTCGCGGGCGTGGTGGGGCGCGGGGAGAAGTGGGTGGCCTGGAGCGGCGAGCCCCGGGCTCCCAAGCCCGGGGAGACCAGCCGTTTCGGCACCGCGCTCACCCCGGTCGAGGGCGGCTGGACCGTACGGGGCACCAAGGCGTTCGCCACCAGCGCCACCGGCGCCCAGTGGGCCATCCTGTTCGTCGACCCGGCGGGACCCGGCGGAGCCCGGCACGCGCAACCCGCCCCGAACGGCCGGGCAGCCGCGAGCGGCAGGGCCGCGGGCAGTGAACTGCTCATGCTGGCCTGCGATCTGTCGGACCCGACGGTGAGCGTCGACGGCACGTGGTGGGATCCGGTGGGCATGCGCGCGACGGTCAGTCACCTGGTGCGGTTCGACGACACGTTCATTCCCCGGGACCACCTCATCGGCGCACCCGGCAGCTATCTCAGCGGGCAGTGGCAGTCCGCGTTCGTCCCCCACTACGCCTCCAGCTTCCTGGGCGCCGCCCAGGCCGCGTGCGCCTACGGGCTGGCGTACATCAGGAAGCAGGACAAGGGCGCCGACCCGTACGTGCGGCAGCGGGCGGGCAGCATGGCGGTCAACGTGGACACCGCCCGCCTGTGGCTGCGCCATGTCGCCGCGCTGTGGGACGAGGGCCGGGTGGACGAGGCCAGGATCGCCGGCAGCAAGGCCCGGCATGTCATCGAACACCTGGCGGAGGAGACCGTGCACCACTGCATCCGTGCCTGCGGCGCCCGCAGCCTGGTGCGCCCCAGCCCGGTGGAGCGGATCCTGCGCGACCTGACCTTCTACCAGCGCCACGACAACGACGACCACATCCTCGCCACCATCGGCCGCGCCGCGCTCGGCGACGACCACGACCCGTCCTTCCACAAGCCCTGAGTCGAGTGAGGAGTGGCTTCGATGCCCGTCCCGAGCCCGCCGGTGGCCTTCCCTTTCGACACCCGGGACCACGCCGAGGTGTTCGCGAGGCTGGCCCGGCTGCGTGAGAACGAACCCGCGACCCGTGTGGTCGTCGCCAGCGGACACGAGGTGTGGCTGGTGACCCGGTACGAGGACGTACGCCAGGTGCTGCGCGACCGGCGTTTCAGCGTCACGGCACACAGCGGTCCCGACGCGCCCCGGCTGTTCACCACCCCGTTCCCGTCCGGTGTCGCCCTCATCCGGGACACCGAGCCGCCGGACCACGCCCGGCTGCGGAAGCTGGTCATGCCGGAGTTCAGGGCGCGGCAGGTCCACCGGTCGCTGACGGTGATCCAGAAGATCACCGACGGTCTGCTCGACACCATGGCCGAGGCCGGCCCGCCCGCCGACCTGGTCGCCGGCTTCGCACGCCCGCTGCCCGTGGCGGTGATCTGCGCATGGCTGGGCGTTCCGGCCGGGGACAGCGACCGGATCCTGGCCTTGACGGACACGATGAACGGCAAGGGCCCCCTGGAGCGGATCACCGCGGCTCAGCGGGAGATGTGCGACTACCTGGCCGCCCTGATGGACGCCCGGCGCGCGACGCCCGGCGACGATCTGTTCAGCGCCCTGGTCACCGCTCACGACGAGCAGGGGGCGCTCTCCGACGCCGAGTTGACCGGCCTCGGCGTCAGTCTGCTGTTCGCTGGCCACACCGTCGTCACCGCCGTCCTGGCCTCCGCTCTGCACACGCTGCTGCACCGGCCCGCCGATCTCGCACGGCTGCGGGACGACCCGGCGTTCGCGGAGAGCGCGGTGGAGGAACTGCTGCGGTATCACCTCGTGCTGAGGGACGGTCAGATCCGGGTGGCCACCGAGGACGTGGACATCGCCGGGGTCAGCGTCCGTGCCGGAGAGTCCGTCGTCGTCTCGATCAACTCCGCGAACCACGACCCGGAGGTCTTCCCCGACGCCGAGCGCCTCGATCTGGGCCGTGATCCCAATCCGCATGTGACCTTCGGCCACGGCATCCACCGCTGCCTCGCCTCCCACCTGGTGCGGGCGGAGCTCCGGATCACCCTCACGTCGCTGCTCACCCGCTTCCCCACGCTTCGGCCGGCGGCTCCCGAGGCGTCCGCCGGCTGGAAGGGGCACCAGCGCATCCAGGCCATCGCCGCCCTTCCCGTCACCTGGTGAGCACCATTCCGTCTCCGGCCCACCGTGACGCCTCGCCCCGCCAGGCGTCCTACATCTCCACGAAGACCGGTCAGTTCGCCTACTTCGACTCCCAACTCGGCCGACCGGACTGGTCCGGGCGCCGGGTGCTGGACTTCGGCGGGAACGTCGGCACGTTCCTGGAGGAGGCGGCGGGACGCGTCCAGCCGTCGCTGTACTGGTGTGTGGACGTGTCGCGTCCCGCGATCGAGGAGGGTCGGCGGCGCAGCCCGCGGGCCCACTGGATCTTCTACGACCGGTACAACCCGCAGTTCAATCCCGGCGGTGTCCCCGGGCTCCGACTGCCCGACCTGGACACGCGTTTCGACTTCGTCCTCGCCTACTCGGTCTTCACCCACACACCGGACGACGAGACCGTGGAACTGGTGCACGCGCTGCGGTCGCTTCTGACCCAGGACGGGGTGGTCGCCTTCACCTTCATCGCCCCGGACTGGGCGCCGCGGGGTGAGGGACACGAGTCCAACGTGCGGTGGCGGCTGCGCAGCCGCTCCTTGGGGAACACGCCGGAGCCGCTCCCGGTTCCGGCGCGCCTGGACGCCGTCGTCGAGCAGGCGCGCGAGGCGCGCTGGTGCGCGGTCGTGGACCACACCCTGCTGTTCGACGCCCGCGCCCCGGTCGGTCCCTGCGGGCGGTACGACGTGCTGTGGAGCCCGGACCACGCGAGATCGCTCTTCCCGGCAGCCGAGGTACGCCCGCCGGCCGCGCCGGAGCGGCAGCACTGCTGTCTCATCGGCCCGAAGGAGTGACGGGCTCGAAGGACTGACGGGCCCGGCATGCCTGCGCACAGCCCCCAGCGCCCACCCGCCCTTGGGGAGGCGGGTGGGCTGAAGGGGGTGACGCGCGCGGTGGGGCATCAGCGCAGTGCGGTGTCGGTGTGCCAGATCGCCTCGCCGCGGTGGTAGATCACCACGTTCCCGTCCATCTGGACGACGAGCTTGGCCTCGGGTTTGCCCGCGGTGCCGGAGCTCCAGAGCTTCTGGTCGATCTGGTTGCCCTCCTTCACGGTGCAGACGAACAGCTCCCCGTCGGCGAACCTCGCCTGCGTCTTCGCGCCGGCCGGGTTGGCGGTGTTCGCGGCCCAGAGAATCCGCTCGTTGCTGTTGTCGATGACCACGAGGTTGCCGTCCGGCCGGAGGAACAGCCGCACCGTGCCCGAGTCGACGGTGTCGCGCTCGGTGTTGTCGAAGCTGTTGACCGTGAAGATCGTCAAGCCCGAGACGACCATGTTGGTGTTCATCCGGCCCTCGGCCAGCTGGTCGATCACCGAGACCGACGGCGCGAAGGCGTACACCGCCCCCTCGGTCCGTACGAACTGCGCGAAGCTCAGCGCGACCGGCTCGCCACCCTGGGGGCGCTCCCAGCGGACCACGGTCTCCTCGCCCGCCACGGGGTCGGAGCCGGTGGGGAACGGGCCGGGGTCCACCTGCTCGTGATGGGTGTCGGGGTTGGGCTTGGGGAAGGTCTCGTCGTTCATCCAGTCCCGCTGGATGAACTCGAACTGCCGGAAGAGATCGGCCTGATAGCAGACGAACACCAGGCCGCGCGGCGCGTCCGGACCGTTGAGCGCCGAGGCGGACGGGTCGAACGGCAGGCCGTACGGGATGCCGCGGCGCATGATCCGGCGGTGGTTGAACTTCGTGTCCGGGTGGAACTCCCCCTCTTTGTCCCTGACGGGGAAGCCGTCGCGGGGGTTGGTCTTGCGCAGGTGGGACCAGAGCGGAGTGGTCGTCCCCTTCGGATCGTCCCGGAACGAGATCAGGTTGTCGTTCGACGACTCCGCGTTGTACGACATGTCCGCGTGCGGACACTTCGCCACCGGGGTGCCGGAGCGCCAGCGTCCGACGAGCCGGGCCGCCAGCCATTCGGTCGTCGCCTCCGGCGGCGCCGCCTTCGCCTCCTTCAGCACCTTCAGCTGCGCGGCCACGCCGGCCCACCAGCCGGGGACGTCCTGGGCCAGTCGGCGTACCACCTGGAACGAGCCGTGCTGCGCCCACTCCGGGTAGGGCAGGGGGTGCGGGCGCTCCCGCTCCAGCCCGACGACGAACTCGCCGGGCTTGACGAGGATGGTGCCGGGATGGCCCTTCTCGTAGACCGGGTTCTCGGGGTCGGGCTCGTCGAGGTGCTTGATCGCCGGCTCGCTGACGCCGTCCTTGAAGCCGAAGTGCTCCCTGCCCCGGCGGGGGCCCTCGAGGGTGGCGCCCTCCTGCTCGTAGACCGTGACGATCTTGGCGCGGGCGAGATCCTGCCGGACGTCTCCGAGGGTGGCCCGCAGTGCGTGCGGCTGGTCGGCCGCGAGGGTGAGCACCGCGTGGACCCGTCCGTCGCCGAAGTTGCCGAAGAGCCAGTTCTGCGGGGCGTTCTGACCCGCGTCGCCGAGTGCCGGCGCCCGCTTGGCCGGGCCTTCGAAGAAGGCTTTGAGCGGGCCATCGGTGCTGTTGCCGTCGACGCCGGGCAGGGGGCTGTGGCCGGCGAGGAACGTGAGCCCTTCGAAGGTGAGGCTGATGCCGTACCACAGCGCGTTCAGGTTCTTCGGGTCGTCTCCGCCCGAATACGAGCGGGCCCGGGAGAATTCTTTGTTGAATGTCGCCACTTGTTTGGTCGTGGCGATGAGCGGCCGCAACTGTTTCAACCACGTGCGCGCCGGCTGCTGGTCCTCGAACCGCAGGAAAAGCAGCTGCATGTGGTCTTTCTTGAACCCGGCGAGCACGTCTCCCTGAGTCTCGGCGTCCTCGCGCAGGAAAAGGTTGTGGGGATCGGTCGTTGCTGTGGCCATGCGTGCGGTTCCTCCGGAGAATTCGGCGGAATGGTGTCGGCTCCTGCTACCCCGTCCTAATTGACGATAGGGACGCGCCTGATGGTGATACACAAAAAGCCGTGGTGTTCACCCGGTTGGCGGAGCGCACGTCTCCAACGATCCCGTCTACCTGCTCTGATGCCCCAATTCACCACCAGTTGCGCCGACGTGACGTACCGCTGCGCAAGGAGTGAGTGACAGCTCGTACGTGTTTTCGGATGTTACAACGAACCGATTGATGGAAAGGTTGGAAATACCCCTTCCGGCGCATCCGCCGCGACCCTCGTTCGCTTTCTTCTCCCCTTTTCTGCTGCCTGCTTCCCCTTCACTGCTTTCCGCTTCCCCCATGTCCTCGGACGGCTAGGAGAGCCATGTCCCCACAAAAGATTTCCGCGGCCTTTTTGGCGTGCGCACTCGTATCCGCGGTGACCGCCACGACGGTCTTCGCCGCGCCTTCCGCGTATGCGCACGACGGGGCCCATCACAGCGAAGTCGCCGACGCGGACGACTCCGAAAAGGTCCATGTGACCGACCGGCAGATCAAGAAGGAGATGAGAGACGACGAGGCCGCCGTCCTGGGCGAGGCGCACGCCAAGGAGCACGCCGGCCTGCGGGCCACGGCCAAGGCCCTGGCCGAGTACCCGCAGTCGACCCGCACGGCGAGGCTCAAGGAGCTGGCGAAGACCCAGGCGGAGACCAACAAGCAGTACGCGCCCGAGAAGTTCGGCCGGTTCGCGGAGTACTTCCCCTCACCGGACTACGGCGACCACATCGCCATGCTGCCCACCGGCAAGGTGCTCCTCTTCTCCTTCGAGCCGATCGAGGACAACCCCCAGAAGGAGACGGCTCCCACCGACGTCATCGGCAAGGAGAACGCCGGCCGCGCGTATCTGTGGGACCCGGCCAAGGGCACGGGAGGCGACGCCTTCAAGAGCGTTCCTCCGCCCATGGTGGTGATGCCCGACGGCAAGAACGAGGCGCGTCCGGCACCGTTCTTCTGCTCGGGCCACGCGTTCCTGCCCAACGGCATGCTCGGGGTGTTCGGCGGCAACCTCGGTGGCAACGGGGGCAGCGGCGCCAAGCTGTCGCTCGTCTTCGACCCCTGGACCGAGACCTGGCACCGCAACGCGGACATGTCGGTCGGCCGGTGGTATCCCGGCGTCGTGGAGGGGCCCGACGGCCGGCTGCTCATCATGTCGGGCCAGTCGGAGCTCGGCTGGGGGACGCCCACCTCCATCGTCGAGCGCTTCCCCGCCAAGTCGCACCCGGTGCCGTGGCAGAAGGGCGACGTGCCGGCGAACGTACCGGTCGACACGTTCCGTGCCAAGGCGCCGTTCACCAGGGACTATCCGCACCTGTTCACACTGCGCGACGGCAAGGTCTACGGACTCGGCCGGATGCTCAACGAGCAGTACGTCTTCGACCTCGGCACGGAGACCCGCGCGAGTCTGCCGGACCGGCCCAACATCCCCTGCAAGGACGCGAGGGACGGCAACGGCGAGGGCTGCAACGCCGAACGCATCTACGGCTCCGCGGTGCCGCTGCCCAACGGTTTCCAGGGCCCCGACTCGGTCCTGCTCCTCGGCGGCAACCGGGACGACGCCAACACCTACGAGCTGACCAAGGGGAAGACCTGGAACAAGCGCGAGGCCCGAGCCTTCGGCCGGGCGAACGACAGCACTCTCATGCTGCCGGACGGCAAGCTGTTCACGGTCAACGGTTCCTTCCACATCCGCAACTACGGCAACGGCCTGTACAACCCGAACGCCCTGCCGAAGTACCGCCACACCGAGACGCGTGACGAGAACGGCAGCTGGAGGCTCGGCCCGGTGCAGCGGCTGCCGCGCGGCTACCACTCCAACGCGGTGCTCATGCCCGACGGACGGATCCTGGTCACCGGGGACGAGGCCCAGCAGATCGCCAACGACCCGGACATCAAGGACGACATGCACGGCAGCATCGAGATGTTCGAGCCGTGGTACCTGCACGTCGGCAACCGGCCCCAGCTGAACAGGGCCCCGGCCGGTGCGCTGCGCTACGACTCCGCCTTCACCGTGCAGACCTCCACGCCGGGACGGGTGGACAGCGCCGTCCTGGTGGCGCCGACGACCGCCACGCACTCGACGAACCCCAGCCAGCGCCACCTGAAGCTGAAGATCAACAGCCGTGACGGCAACCAGCTGAGCCTGCGGACCCCGGAAACGGCGGCCGACGCCCCGCCCGGGTGGCACATGCTGTTCCTGCTGGACGAGCGGGGCGTGCCGAGCGTCGCGAAGTGGGTGAAGCTGGAGCCCGCTCAGGGCGTGTCCCCGTCGGGCCGCGATTAACGACTAGTCACCTCGTCGAGGGCGGCTGACCAGGGCAGATGTCCGTCAGTCGCCCTTCGCCGCGGGTAGGCAGCACCCGCCGCATGAAGGCGTCCCCCAGTGCGTAATACTCTTCCTATGAAGTCAGGCATTACGCCCTGGGGCGGGCCGACCACGGTACGGCGGGCCGTGGCGCGGGACGCCAAGCGGCTCACGCGGCTCGTGCGGGGCTCACGCGCCTACGAAGGGCAGTACGCGGCCATGGTCGCGGACTACCGGGTGGGTCCCGACTACATCGAGACCCACCGCGTCTTCGTGGCCGTCGCCGCCGACGAGTACGAAAGCCGTGTCCTCGGGTTCTACTCACTCGTCCTCGCCCCGCCGGAGCTCGACCTGCTGTTCGTCGCCGACGGAGCACAGGGACGCGGCATCGGGCGGCTGCTCGTCGCGCACATGAAGTCCGAGGCCCGCACCGCCGGGCTCGACCGGGTCCGAGTGGTGTCGCACCCTCCCGCCGAGGGCTTCTACCGCAGCGTGGGCGCGGTGCACACCGGGACCGCGTCCGCGAACCCACCCGCTGTGGCGTGGGACCGGCCCGAGCTGGAACTCCTTATTCCGCGGGTGCCGACCTGTCCGGGGCCGGGCGAGCCCGGCTGAAGGTGGTGCGGCCCCACTGATGGGTGATGGTGAACGACGCACCGCACTCCGCCATACGACGGGTCAGTCGCGTCATTCGAGCTTGCAGCGCACGCCGGCTGAGCGGATGCCGCGCGTCGCCGAGAAGCAGGCACAGGTCATGGCAGCACCAGGGGTGCCTCACGGCCTGGATGAGCTCCAGAAGAATCTTCTGGGAGCCGTGCTTCACGTGCGGCCCGAGCTTCGGGAACTCATGGGTGCCGTCCGTGGCATGAAGCGGGGAAAGCACCGCCAGCCAGCGACGCTCGGCGGCTATGCGGCTGGCCAACTCCATGGGCGAGATGCTTCGGGACAGTACGTTGGCGGCGCCGGCCCGCAGCAGGGCGACCGAGTCGGTGCCGTCGGGTACCAGGACGACGACCGCGGACAGCCTGCTGAGTACGTGAACACGCTGCGGCAGGTCAGGGACCTGGCTCAGGTCCGGCACATCGAGAAGTGCCAGGGGGCGCGGCCGGCGCAGCAGGGAGAGGTAGGCGCCGATCGATCCCCATGGCTGGGGGAACGTCGGCATGATGTGCTGGCTCCTCATCTCGCGCAGCAGGGCTGCTGTTGCGTCCCGCTGCATCGAGAAGACCGCGTCGACCGGGCCTGGCGTTCCTGGGTCGGCCGACGGTGAATCCATCGGCTCGTCAAGGGTCTGAGGGATGAGCATGACCGGAACCCGACGTAGTGCAGACAGTGCATGACCCCTCAAAGCATCGGGGTGTCGCTGAGCCGCGTACAGGTGTGGCGGTGTTCATGAATTGCTCAACCAGTGGTCATGATCACCGCGAAGGCGGCTGCCGGGCTGAGGGCTCAGCTCTCGGGTGACTGCTCGAGCATCGCGCGGGTCAGGACGTTGCCGCCGATGCCCCAGCCGCCGTCGGTGACCTCCTCGACGAGGACCATGGTGTTGGCGCGGGCCCGTTCGCCGTATATCTCGACGTAGAGCTCGGTGGTGCGGGTGACGATCTTCTCCTTCTGCTTCTCGTCGAGGGTGCCGGCAGGGACCTTGAAGTTGGCGAACGGCATGGCGTTTCTCTTTTCTGGAATGGGGTGGGTGCGGAGCACGGACGGCGAAGGTGCCGCGGTCGGTCAGATGATGCCGCCGTTGGCGCGGATGACCTGGCCGTTGACCCAGTGGCCTGCCGGGGAGGCGAGGAAGGCGACGACCTCGGCGATGTCGGCGGGGGTGCCGAGGCGTTCCAGCGGGGGCTGGGCGGCCAGGCGGGCGATGGTCTCCTCGTCCTTGCCCTCGAGGAACAGGTCGGTGGCGGTGGGGCCGGGGGCCACGGCGTTGACGGTGACGTCCCGGCCGCGCAGCTCTCGGGCGAGAATCATCGTGAGCGCCTCGATGGCACTCTTACTGGCGCTGTAGGCGCCGTAACCGGGAAACGCCAGGCCGACCACGGACGTGGAGAACGTGACCATCGCCCCACCGCTGCGGATCCTCCGGGCGGTCTGCTGGGCGACGACGAAGCTCCCGCGGATGTTGGTGCGGTGGACCGCGTCCAGTTCCGCCAGGTCCAGGTCGGCGACCGGGGACAGGTACATTCGGCCGGCCGCGTGGACGACCACGTCGACGCCGCCGAACTCGGACTCGGCGGTGTCGAACAGCGCGGCCACCTGCTGCTCGTCGGCGACGTCGGCCTGGACGGCGACCGCCCGGCCGCCCTCGGCGGTGACCTCCTTGACGGCGGCCTCGGCCAGATCACGGTTGCCCGCGTAGCCGACCACGACGGCGAATCCGTCGGCGGCCAGCCGGGTCACCGTCTCGCGGCCGATACCGCGGGAGCCTCCGGTGACGACGGCGACGCGGGGCCGGTCCGCAGGCTGGTCGAGCGCGGTGCGACTCGTCGCCGCTTCTTGGATGGACATGGAGACTCCTGCGAGAGATGCCGGGTGCGGGATGCCCCGGCGGGTGGGTCTTGGCGGGTGGGGCATGGCGGGGGGCGTCGGTGTCGGCACCGGCAGCTCCCTGCTTGCGTCTCCAGCGTGGGCCGGTGCTGCCGCGCCAGCCAGGGCTGTCTCCACCCAGGGGTTGCCACCCCCTGGCTCGGGACGCCTGTGCACGTGACGATAGGGAGCGTGAACCACCTTGCACTCGCCGCGTTCCTGAAGTCCCGGCGCGCCCGAATCCGCCCCTCCGACGTCGGCCTGCCCACGGGGCCGCGGCGCCGGGTGCCGGGACTGCGCCGCGAGGAGGTCTCCCAACTGGCAGGCCTGTCCGCCGACTACTACACCGAGTTGGAGCGGGGCCGCGGCACCCAGCCCTCGGCTCAGGTGCTGGCCGCTCTGGCCCGGGCGCTGCGGCTGAACGGCGACGAACGCGACCACCTGTTCCACCTCGCCGACCGGATGGTTCCCCCGGCTGCGCACGGCCCGACCGCGCATGTCCAGCCGGCCCTGCTCGGCCTGCTGGACCAGCTCACCACCACGCCCGCCCAGGTCATCACCGACCTGCACGAAACCCTGGTGCAGAACCACCTGGCCGTCGCCCTCGTCGGCCGGCCTCCGGCGCTGCGTGGCCCCGAAGCAAGCTTCGTCCACCGCTGGTTCACCGATCCTGACGCCCGTGCCCTCTACCCGGCCGAGGACCACCCCCACCATTCGCGGGTCTTCGTCGCCGACCTCCAGGCGGTCGCCGCACGACGCGGCGGCGACACCGGAGTACACGAGATGGTGGCCGCTCTGCGACGGCGCAGTGCGGAGTTCGCCACCCTGTGGGACACCCACGACGTCGGCCTCCGACGGACCGACCACAAACGCATCGTGCACGCCGCACTCGGCGTCATCGAGCTGGACTGCCACAGCCTGTTCAGCGAGGACGGACGTCAGCGTCTGCTGTGGTTCAGTGCCCCGCCGGGCAGCGAAGGCGCAGCCCAGCTGCAGCTTCTCTCCGTCATCGGCACCCAGGACATGTCTCCCCGCGCGGACGAACTCGGACGTCCGCAGGCCTGAGCCCGACCAGCCTAGGAGTATCGCGGCCACCTTGCGCCGCTGCGTCGGACGTGCAGCGGGTCTACGGTCGAGGGCATGGACAGCGACAACCTTCTGGGGCAGTTCCTGCGAGCTCGCCGCGGCCTTGTGCGGCCCGAGGAACAGGGCGTGCCCGTGATCGGCCACCGCCGTGTGGCGGGCCTGCGCCGGGAGGAAGTGGCCATGCTGTCCGGGCTGAGCACCGACTACTACGTGCGCCTGGAACAGGGGCGCGAGAGGAACCCGTCGGTGCAGGTGGTCGACGCACTGGCCCGCACACTGATGCTGGACGACGACGCGGTCGCCCATCTGCATCGGCTGGCCCGGCCCGTGCCGGGACGCTCCCGCAGGAGCACCCGGCGCCGGCAGGTCAGTCCCTCTCTGCTGCAGATGATGAACAGCTGGACCGACACGCCTGCCGTGATCCTGGGGCGCTGTATGGACGTACTGGCCCACAACCCCCTGGGCGGCGCCCTGTTCGCCGGTCACACCTACAGCGGGGACCTGATGCGGCTCGTCTTCCTCGACCCCGACGCCCGGGACTTCTACCCGGACTGGGACCGGGTCGCCGCCAACACGGTCGGCGGCCTGCGCGAGGCGGCGGGAACCGACTACGACGACCCGCAGTTGATCGAGCTGGTGGGCGAACTGTCGCTCAAGAGCGAAGCGTTCCGTAGGTTGTGGGCGCGTCATGACATCCGCCAGAAGAGGCACGAGACGAAACGCTTCCGGCATCCGGTGGTCGGCGAACTCACCCTGAACTACGAGTCGTTGACCATCAACAGCGCGCCGGGTCAGCAGCTCGTCGTCTACCAGGCCGAGCCCGGCGGCCCCTCCGCCCACGCACTGTCGCTGCTCGGCAGCCTCACCGCGACACAGACGGCGCGGGCTGCGGATTCCGTGCAGCAGGACATCGCCACGGACTGACCGACTTCACTCAAGGCCGCCATTCCTCGGAGTTCGCCGCGCCCGTACGCCGCGGCGTCTCGTTCAACCACGCACTAAACGAAGGGACATATCCCCCATGTCTGCAGATGCTACGCCCGTCTGGTTCATCACCGGCTGCTCGACCGGTCTCGGGCGCTCCCTGGCCGACGCGGTTCTCGACCGGGGCTGGCGAGCGGTGGTCACCGCCCGCGACCCGCGGTCGGTGGCGGACATCGTCGCCCGACACGAGGACCGAGCGCTGGGCCTCACCCTCGATGTCACCGACGCCCGACAGATCGACCGGGCCGTCGCGGCCGCGCAGGAGACCTTCGGCCACATCGACGTACTCGTCAACAACGCGGGCTACGGCTACCTCGCGGCTCTCGAGGAGGGCGAGGACAAGGAGATCCGTGCCCTGTTCGACACGAACGTCTTCGGTCTGGTGGATGTCACGCGCGGCGTTCTGCCGGGCATGCGCGCCCGCCGCAGCGGCCACGTCGTCAACGTCTCCTCTCTCGGCGGCCTGGCCGCCTTCGGCGCCACGGGTTACTACCACGCCACCAAGTTCGCCGTCGAAGGACTCTCCGAATCGCTCGCGGCCGAGGTGTCACCGCTGGGCATCAACGTGACGATCGTCGAGCCCGGAGCCTTCCGCACCAACTGGTCCGGCCCGTCCATGCGCCAGTCGGCCACGCGGATCGACGACTACGCCGACACCGCCGGCGCCCGCCGCAAGAGCACCCTGGACACCTACGGGCACCAGCCCGGCGACCCGGACCGCGCCGCCGCGGCCATCATCGAAGCGGTGCAGTCCGAAAACCCGCCGCTGCGCCTGCTGTTGGGCAAGGTCGCCCTCGACGTCGCCCTGGCCCGGCTCGACTCCCTCGAGACCGGCTTCACCGCCTGGCGCGACGTCACCCTCAGCGCCGACTTCCCCGACGAGCGCGTCACTTCCTGACACGAAACCGCACCCTGGAGGACCCATGCCCACCCTGGCGATCGTCGGAGCAGGACCGAATCTCGGTCTGGCCACTGCCGCCAGATTCGGAGCGGAAGGCTTCGACGTAGGCCTGGTCGCACGCGACCACGACAAGCTGCGAACCATGCAGGACACACTGGAGAAGGAAGGCATCACGACGCGCAGCACGGCCACGGACATCACGCGCCCGCGGGCCGCGACCACGGCACTGACCGAGTTGGCGGAACACCTCGGCCCGATCGACGTCCTGCTGTACAGCCCACTGCCTTCGCTGGACTGGATCAAGCCGGTCACCCTCACCACCTCCGAGGACGTCCGACTGTCACTGGACCTGAGCGTCCTCGGCGCCATCGACTCGGTTCAGGCCGTGCTGCCCGCCATGCGGGAGCGTGGCCGGGGAACCCTGCTGTTCACCACGGGCGGTGCCGCCGTCGCCCCCAGCGCCGCGCGTGCCAGTTCCGCCGTCTCCTACTCCGCGGAGGTGGCGTACGCCCGTCTGCTGCACGAGGAGTTGGGGCCCGAAGGCATACGGGTGGCGCACACCGCGATCGTCGGCGCACTGGGCCCCGGGCTGCAGCACGAACCCGCGGCGGTGGCCGGACTCCTGTGGCGCCGGCACACCGAGGGCGGCGACTTCCAGACGGTCAAGCGATGAGCGGAGCAGTGCGCTCGACCAGCCCTTTCCCCGTGCGTCACCTGCTCACTTCGCGCTCGATCGGTGTTCCGCTCCGTTCATGACTCCACAGAACCTCGCTGACGTGCTTCACGGCGGCGGTCAGATGGCGGCGGTAGGTGCTGAAGGACATGCCGAGGCGCCTGGCCGCCGCTTCCTGGGTGGGGGCGGCCTTGCTGTACGTGCTCGTGATGACGAGGTGACGTTTCTCCCCACCCCGCACTTCCAGCACCGTGTCGATGGCACTCAGCAGGATGTCGTGGAGGCTCCGGCCCGTCTCCGTGACCAGGCGGCCGCGGCTGAGGGGGTTGGCCGCAAGCTCACTGGGCCACCACAGCGCGCGCAGGGCGTCTCGTACGGCGACGTCGAACTCCGGCCGGGACAGCGTGAGGTGCTCCCTCCGCTCCTGCGGACTTCGTGCCGGAGAGGTGACGGCGGCCGCGCCCTCCCGCACGGCTTCGTGCTTCTCCTCCGTCCACGCCATGCCGGACTGGGTACGCCAGTCATGGGCGAACAGACGGTACGCGTGATCGCCGACCACGGGTACCGCATCCGTCGGCATCATGTCTGAGCGCTCGAGGTAACCGTTCCAGAACCCGTCGTCCCGCATCACGACGAACGACCATGCCAGACGGTCGGCCCGGATGATCTCCCCACCCACGCGCCACTGCATCAGGTTCATGGAGGCCGAGGGCCGCTGGTACGCCTGCGGCTCCACCTGGAACCGCGCCATGGCCAGGTGCTCGCCCGGCCGCAGGGGACCGCCGGCGTCCACATGGGCCCAGGCGGCGGC
Organism: Streptomyces sp. NBC_01352; assembly: GCF_036237295.1. Lineage (NCBI taxonomy): Bacteria > Bacillati > Actinomycetota > Actinomycetes > Kitasatosporales > Streptomycetaceae > Streptomyces > Streptomyces sp. NBC_01352. Next base: position 9,250,304 of record NZ_CP108354.1, on the reverse strand, counting down.
CACCACCGGATCGACGTCCTCCCCCTCCGGCCCGCTGAACCGCAGCCAGGCCGAACAGGCAACGATGTCATCGGTCCGGGTCGAGCGATAGACACTGAACGCCTCGGGCTGCCGATCGAGCCAGAACCGGGCGATCGCGGCGGACTCGGCCCCCTCCGCCTCCCGCACCAGCTCCACCACGCGACTCTCGTCGACAGGGGCGCAGGGCATCTCCCGCACCACGCCCTCGGGATGCCACACCAGAGTGCCGGACATATGGCCGGCGGAGCGTTCCAGGTACACCAGGGCCTGCATCGCCTGGAGCATCTGCGCGGCCGGCGCATCCCGGACCCGGCCGAGCAGGTACTGGTACATCCGCCCGCGCAGGGCGGCGAATCCGTCAGGGTCACGCCAGCGCAGATCGGCCGCCAGCACCTCGCGCACGACATCGTGCGGAAAGAGCCCCGCCGCGGTGGATTCGATGAACGGCTGGGCGCGCAGCCAGGCGAACAGTTCGGCCGCACGCTCGCCCATCATCGCCCGCAGGAGCGCCTCGGAGGTGACATCGGCCTGGGCGCACACCTCCAGCGCCGTGCGATGGTCCTGGCTCGGGGGATCGCCCACGAGTTGCGGCAGCAGTGTCGCGATCACGTCCAGGCCGGGTGACCAGTCGGCCGCCCGAGGTGTCCCGTCCGCGTCCTGCCGGCCGGCGACCGCCACCGCCAAGGACAGGGCCAGCGGATTGCCGCCGGTGAACGACACCAGCGTCTGGTGTGCCCCGGCCGGGACACCCCGTGCCCGCAGGAACGCCGTGGCGTCGTCCTGGGCCAGGTTCCGCAGCGGCACCACACGCAGCAGGTCGGCCCACCCCGGGTCCGCGACCCAGCGCGGGTCGGGGGCCGTACGTCCGGCGACCACCGCGACCGCGCCCAGCGGGAGCCGCGGCAGGAAGTGCTCCCACAACCAGTGCTCCAGGCCCTGGCAGTGCTCGAAGGTGTCGACCAGGAGCACCGATCCCGGCTCGCCGGTCGCCTTGCCCGCGGCCTGCTCGAAGTCCTCCGGCGTCGCGGGAACCGTACGGCCGTCCACCTCGACGACCAGCCGTCCGGCCTCCCGCGCCTCCAGAGCGAACCGCCTCAGCAACGTGGACTTGCCGATCCCGCCCGGCCCCTGCAAATAGAGCACGGGCGAGGAACCGGGGTCTTCGTCCAGTGCGGACCGGAACAGGGCCCGCTCCACCGCCCGCCCGACGAAAGCCCGGTCCCGCGCGGCGACCACAAGGTCACCTAAAGAGCGGCCGTCCCCCATGTTCATTAGCCCCTCTTGACCGAACCCGAACTCGTACATGGCCGAACAGCCTACGGCGCACCTGTCGTTGCCATCGAAGGGTTGAAAGGCGCGTCGCTGTGCGGTAGTTCACGCCGTCGACGGGGAACCAACCGGTCCGCAGGGCCGCCGACGGCCGCGACGCTACGGCCGCTGCCGCGCGGGCCGGACGACCATCTCGTTGACGTCGACATCGGCGGGCTGGTCGATCGCATAGGAGATCGCACGAGCAATGGCATCGGGCGGGATGGCAGCCGAGCGGTAGGCCTTCATCGCCGCCGCGGCTCCCGGTTCGGTGATGGTGTCGGCCAGTTCGGACTCGACGACGCCGGGTGAGACGGTGGTGACCCGGATGAACGGCTCGGCCTCCTGCCGCAGGCCTTCCGTGATCGCCCAGGCCGCGTACTTCGTGGCGCAGTAGACAGCAGCCGTGGGGACCACGGAGTAGGCACCGATCGACGCGACGGTGATGAAGTGCCCGCTGCTCCGGCGCTGGAAGTGCGGCATGGCCGCGGCGATGCCGTGCAGCAGTCCCTTGACGTTGACATCGATCATCCGGTCCCACTCGTCCACCAGCAGTGAGTCGAGCCGCGACAGCGGCATGACGCCGGCGTTGTTGACGATCACGTCGATGTGCCCTTGAGCATCAACCGCTTCGTCGACGAACCCGGCCACGTCGGCCCGGTCGGTGACGTCGAGACGGCGTACGTCGATGCTGCCGCCCTCCGCCCGGACGCTCTTGGCCAGGTCGACCAGCCGATCCTCTCGACGCGCACCGGCGACGACGTGGTGGCCTTCCGCGGCGAGCCGCCTGGCGATGCCTTCACCGATGCCGCTCGTGGCACCCGTGACGAGTACGACCTTCCGGTCGCCCCGCTCTGTGGTCTGCGACGTTGTCCGTGTCACCGCGTCCTCCTTGCTCGGTCGGGGCACCAGCCCCGCCAACGGTTCGTTCACCTGCGAACTTGCCGTTCTTCCGAGGCCGGGAGAAGGCCGGGATCTTCCTAGGAGTGCCGCACCCACCAGCTGGCGCCGGCTCAGGGGGGTAAGTCCGTGGCGATCCACTCGGTGACCGAGCCGTGGCGGGGCTTCGAGCCGAGCATGTCGCGGGCTCGTGTGGCGCGGACGCGACTGTTGGAGGCCAGGGCCCCGCCGGTGAAAGCGGGCCCCCAGAAGGCGCCGGCGGCCTCTCTGTCCCAGGGCTCGGGGCCGTCGAGGCCGAGTGCCTCGGCGATCGAGGCGGCCAGCCCTTCGTGACTCCCCCCGTTCTCGACGAAGTAGAAGGTGCTGGCAGGCGCCCCTTCGAGGGCAGGGAGGTAGAGGTCGGCGAGATCCTCCACATGGACGGTCGACCAGATGTTCCGGCCGGCGCCGACATGGCGAACGACGCCGCTGTGCCGGGCCTGTGCGACCAGGGCGGCAATATGCACCTCGTTGCGGGCGGGGCCGAGCCCGTGACCGTAGATCATGGCCGGGCACAGGACCGAGGACCGGATCCCGGCCCCGGCCGAATCCAGGACCAGGCGGTCGATGGCGGCCCTGGCTGCTCTGACCGGGTGTTCCGGCCGGTGTGCAGGCGGCGAAGGACATCGCGGACGGCCGCCTCACCGATCCTGATCTCTCTCCATCCGCTCTGGCCCGCGTACTCAACGCCTCGGTACGGACGTTGCATCGGGGCCTTCGCCGCGGCCGGGGAATCAGTGAACGGGTACATCCGCCGCAGGCGGTTGGAGGAGGCCCGGCTGAAGCTCGCCTCGGGAACGCCCCTCGAGCGCGAAACGGTTGCCCCCCCAGCCGACAAGCCCTGACGTCGGCCGGTGAGCCCGTCCCGGCGGCGGTAGGCAGAAGTGAGCACTGGTTGAGCAGGTGTTGCTCTTGCGACGGTGCCACGCGCTGGAAGGATTTTGCAGGCGCCCACGCAGTGCCCCACGCATGCCTGACGCGGCACGTCACAGCACAGCGCTGACGCCTGTGCTCCTGCAGTTCCTGATGTTTCCTGGAGATGAGACGAGTTGAGCACCATCGAAACGAGCGACGCCGTCGGAGCCGTACCCGCGGCCCCGTCCGAGGCGGCGCTGATGACCCAGATGCTGGCAGGCTTCCAGATCTCCCAGGCGCTGTATGTCGTGGCCGAGTTGGACATCGCCACCAGGCTCGCGGAGGGGCCCCGGTCCCCCGGGCGGCTGGCGAAGGAGACCGGCGCCGACGAGGACGCTCTACGGCGCCTGCTGCGCACGCTCGCACCGCTCGGCCTGTTCCGCCATGTCGGGCACGACACGGTCGAGGTGACATCCTTCGGTGAGCTGCTGTCCGCGTCGCACCCGGCCTCGCTGCGGGACGCGGCGCTGTACTGGATGCAGACGCACTATCAGCCGTTCAGCGAGCTGCTGGGCACTGTGAGGACGGGGAAACCCGCCGCGGAGCTCCTTTACGGGAAGCCCTTCTTCGGGTGGCTGGCCGAGGACCCGGAGCGCGCCGCCCTGCTGACCGGTGCCATGGCGAACGTGACGGGCGGCCTGCGAGCAGGGATGTTCGACGGCTATGTCCTGCCCGACGGGAAGCTCGTGGCGGACATCGGCGGTGCCGACGGCACCGTCATGGCCGAACTGCTCGGCCGTGACACGGACCGGCGCGGCATCGTCTTCGACCTGCCGCATGTCGTGTCCGACGCACACGAGTTGCTGCGGGGACGGGGCCTCGCGGACCGTATCGAGGTCTTCGGTGGCGACTTCTTCGACGCGGTGCCGGCCGCGGACGTCTATGTGCTGTCCTACGTCCTGCATGACTGGGACGACGCGTCGTCCGGCAGGATCCTCAGTTCGATCGCGCGGGCCGCGAGCCCCGGAGCCCGGCTCGTGGTGATCGAAGCCGTTCTGCCGGACGGGGACGCGCCTCATCTCGCGAAGATGATCGACTTGACGATGCTGGCCATGCTGACGGGTCGTGAACGCACTGCGCAGGAGTACGAAGCGCTGCTCGACGACGCGGGTTTCACGGTCGACCGGATCGTGCCGACGCCTTCGCCCTTTTCCGTGATCGAGGCAACTCTGCGCTGACGAACTCGCCGGCCGGTGCGGGTGATTGTCGCCTTGCACTCCTACCTCATGGCATACCCGCCATTTCAACATCACAAGAGTCAAAGGATCACGTGTGTCCCTCCACATTCCCCCCGTGCATGTTCCGCCGGACGGCGGTGAGCCTGTCTACCTCGTGGGTGACACTTACACCACGCTGCTGAAGTCGGCGCACACCAATGGCGAACTCTCCCTCGTGGAGGCGATCATGCCCACGGACGCCGGACCGCCTCCGCACACGCATCACGGCGAGTCGGAGACGTTCATCGTCATGGACGGAGAACTCGTCATCACCGCCGGGGACGAAAAATACGAGGTCGAGGCGGGCGGGGTGGTCTACGTACCCAAGGGGGTACGGCACTCCTTCAGGAACCTGAGCCGGACCAAGCCCGCGCGCATCTACTTCCTTTACGCCCCGGGCGGCATGGACGCGATGTTCACCGAGATAGGTACTCCGGGCGTGCGCGGGCAGGTGGGCCCTCCGCTCAACGAGGTCGACGTGAAGGCGATGGCCGCCGTCGCCGACAAGTACGGATTCACCTTCGACTGACGCCGCTTGGCGGTACGGCTCATTGGGCGCTGCGGCAGCCTGCGCAGAGTTCGCCGAAGATCACGGAACTCTCCGGGCCCGACTACTTGGCCGGCAGGCCCGCCGCGAAGCTGTGGCCCTCGTCGATCCACGCGTCGAGCTCGGTGTCCTCCGTGAGCGCGGACGCGGCGACGACGATCCAGCCGCGCATCGGACGGCCGGTGAAGTCGAGGATGCGCGCACCGGGCCGGGCCAGCGCACTGTCGGTGCCGTCGGGCCCGACGCGGACCATGAGGTCGTCGCCGATGACACCGACGGCCATGTTGCCCCGGTGCAGGAACGCCAGGCCGCCGAACATGCGCTTTTCGGTGATCGCGGGATCGGCGCTCAGGCGTTCACGGATCCGCTCGGCCAGTCCTTCATCGAATGCCATGACCGACTCCGCTCCTTGTGCTTGGACCGCGAGGGTGTGGTCCGGCGGTCATGACGGCGGTTCCAGAAGCTTGCGCTCGAGGTCACGCAGGTCCTTGCCGAGGGAGGAGCGGACCTTTCTCGCCATGATCGGCGCGGCCAGGCGGTAGTAGCCGCTCGCGTCGCCCCGGACCCTGATGCCCGCGAGCGTGCCGTCCGGATGCGGGGTGAAGGTGTAGGTGATGTGCATCGGCATCGGTCCGGCCACCGACACCATGTCCAACAATCGTGCGGGCTCGTGCTCGGCGACGCGCAGTACGTAGTCGATGCGCTTGCCGAGGAAGTAGGCCGTGCGGGTCACCTCGGCTCCGACGCCGAATCCGCCTGCGTCCGCTTCCCGGGTCAGCGCGGCCTCGCGGATGCCCTGGGTCCACTCGGCGTCGTGGCGCCAGTCCATCGCGTACCGCGCCACCTGGTCGGGCGGAAGGGTGATCACCCGCTCCGCCCTCTCGTCGATCGTCATCGGTTCTGCCTCGTGGTTGTCCCGGTGCGCTGGGAGGTGAGTCAAAGGGTGAAGAAGGGGTCGGGCTTTCCGGTCTCCGCGTACTCCGTGAGCCGGGTCATGAGCCGGCCCCAGGTGTAGGCGGCCGGCGGCAGGCCGGGGTCGTCGGGCTGCCAGCCGGTGTGCCGGAACAGCACCCGGGTGCCGTCCGCGTCGGGGTTGTCCGACAGGTCCCAGGTGATGGTGGTGCCTGCCCAGTGTGGCGGGAAGGCACCGACCGGGGTCCATGCGACACGGTCCTCGCTCGCCTCGTCGCACCGCAGCCGGAAGGGCTCGGGCACGTCGGGGAAGTCGAAGAAGAGGATGTCGTCCTTGCGGTCCACGCCGGTGGTCCACCAGCCGGTCAGGCCGTCGTGGCTGTTCAGGGCCCGCAGGACCGTGGCGCGGTCGACGGGTGTGTCGACCTGGAAGGTGATCTCGGACATGGTCGTACTCCTTGCTGGTGCTGCCGGTCCGGGAGGAGGACGGGCGCCGGCTCGCCGGTGACCGTCGAGTCGTCGTTCAGGCGGTGAAGTACGGCACCGGCTTGCCGGTCTCGACGTACTCCTTCAGCCGCATGAACATGCCGGCCCAGCCCATGGTGACCTCGCGGAACATGTCGTCCACCTCGGCGAAGCCGGTGTGGTCGAACCGCACCACCGTGCCGCCCTCCGGGTGCGCCTCCAGGGCGTATCCGATCTCGGTGTCGAGCCACTGCGGCGGGCCGGCCACCACGGTCTGCGCGAGTCGCTTGCCCGGCTCCGCGCGGTCGATGCGGAAGTCCCAGGTCATCGGGGCGCCGGGGAAGGAGAGCCGGTGCAGGGCGCCGACGCCCTCGCCGATCTCGGCGCCGGTGGTGAACCAGCCGGCCACGCCGTCGGGCGTGGAGAGGGCCCGGTAGACGGTCTCGGCGTCGGCGTCGATCCGGATCTGCAGAGCGATGTCAGGCATGGGGTGTCCCTTCAGGTGCGGTTCCCGCCTGGCCGGCCGGAACTTTCGCTTTAGTAGAGACTAAAATGACTTTGGTCCGGCTGGCAAGTTCAAGTGGCGGCTAAAATGACCTGCATGGATGCGGTTCAGGCGGTTGCCGAACCCAGGCGGCGCGAGATCCTGCGCCTGGTCTGGGACACGGAGCTGTCCGCGGGAGAGATCGCGGACCGGTTCGACGTCACCTTCGGCGCGGTCTCCCAGCACCTCAAGGTGCTCCGGGACACCGGGCTGGTTACGCTGCGCCAGGACGGCAAGAAACGCTTCTACCGGGCCGACCGCGAAGGCATGGGTCCGCTGGCCGACTACCTGCGGGCCATGTGGGCCACCAAGCTCGACACCCTCGCCGAACTGGCGGAGGCGGCCGAGCGCGCGGACGGCGCAGAGGGGAACGCCTCGTGAACACAGACACGGTCACGGTCGAGCGGCACATCGCCGCCCGCCCCGAGACGGTGTTCTCCTTCTTCACCGACCGGGACAAGTGGCTGTCCTGGATGGGCAGGGACGGCGAGTTCACCTTCGAGCCCGGCGGCCACTACCGGACGAACGTGACCGGCGACAACGTCGCCGAGGGCCGCTTCGTCGAGATCGACCCGTTCAAGCGCCTCGTCTTCACCTGGGGCTGGGCCGACGGCGGCATGCCCGTGCCCGCGGGTTCCACCACCGTCGAGATCACCCTCGAACCGGTCGCCGACGGCACCCTGCTGCGCCTGGTCCATCGCGGCCTGCCCTCCGCCGAAGCCTGCGCCGCGCACAGGGAGGGCTGGACGCACTACGTGCAGCGCCTCACCATACGGGCAGAGGGCGGCGACCCAGGCCCCGACGACTGGATGTGACTGGGCCCGGCGGGTTCCGGCCGGTGGGCCGGATGCTCGGGCGGCAGCGGCGGCGGCAGCAGCAGCAGTGTCAGTGCCTGGCGAACTGGACCGAGGTGGGCTGCACGACGTCGGGCCGGATCGCGATGCCGTCGACGGTGAGTCGTTCACCGAAGATGTCGGTGATCCTGATCGCGCCGCCGCACCCTGTGCCGTCCTCGGAGATGAAGTAGTTGTAGTCGGTACGGGACAGCTGACGCCAGCCGCTGCCGGCCCGGACCTCCAGCCGGGCCACCGGATTCCGGTGCCCTATCGCCTGGATGCCGCACCAATAGCGGCTGGACCCGGTCTTGTACCGGACCGACATCGTGCCGGAGTTGCCGGGGCTCACCAGCTTCCACGTGATCGCGATCCGGCCGAGCGTGGGGTCGGCGAGTTCGGCGAAGGCCTCCGCGCTGAGGTCGATCTGCCCGGGTGCGCAATCCCCCGGGCATTCGTTGGTGATGCGGACCGTGATGGATGTCCCGTTGGCCGCGCGGACGGACACGTAGGCGCCGCACGCCTTGGCCGTCTCGTAGTCGGTGGAGTTCATCGCCCCGGTCATGACGTCACCGCTCGGGTCGTACAGGCAGGCGCCCCCGCCGTCCGAGTCGTAGAAGGTCGCGAGTCCCTCGTAGGTGACGCCGGGTCGTATGCGTCCCGCCAACGAGGCGCCGGCGGACGCCGCTTGCGGCCTGTCCGTGGGCGACGGCTTCGCGGACGCGCTGGTCGCGCCGGCGGACGCCTTCGGCGGGGTGACCTTGGCCGAGGGCTTCGCCGACGCGGTGGACGCGCTGTCGGAGGGGGACGGTGACCCCGTCGAGGGCGAGACCTTCGCCGGGGCGTCGGCGACGGGCGTGGCCGCGGTGCGCCCGGCGTCGGTCTCGTCGTCGGGGAGAAGCACCACGACCAGGGCGACGACTATGAGCGCCGCGGCCGCCGACAGGAACAGCCACCGTCTGTGCACCGAACCTCCTTGCCGGCCGCCACCGTTGCGGTGGGCGACGGGCGCAGTGATCGTGCCAGACCCCGGGCACGGCGGCAAGCGCGACTTTGGGGCGCGCTCGCCCTGGACGGCACCGTCCGGGTCACCAGTCCCACGGGCGGCCCGACCAGATCGCCGTGGAGGTGCCCGTGCGGGTCGTGATCGCCAAGGACAACGTGCTGCTGTCCAGCGGCCTCGAACTGCTCCTGGCCGCGCAGGGGTTCGAGGTCGCCGCGGTCACCCGCGACGGCCCCGCCTTCCTGGCCGCTGTCGCCGAGCACGGGCCCGACGGGACGATCGTCGACGCCGTCCACAAACACATCGGGCGCATCTTCACCAAGCTCGGCCTGCCCGCCGCCAACAGCGGTCACCGGCGTGTTCAGGCCGTGCTCGCCTACCTCGACCACCGCCAACACCCCTGATCACACACCGGCCAGCTCACGCACCGGCCAGCTCACGCGCCGACGAGCAACTGCGGCGAGAGTTCCTTGATCATGGTGTTGGTCCACCGCATCTGCCGCAGCGTCTGCGGGTGGCAGGCGCCGGCCAGTCCGAGGAGACGGCCGTCCGAGGTGGCCTGTGCGGCCTGGGCGAGCATCTCCCAGTGCAGCGAGTTCCGCGTGGCGGCCAGGTGCAGTTCGCGCAGGTCGAACAGGAGGAGCAGGCCGGTCTCCGGACGGCGGCCGAGAGCTTCGGCCGCCTTCTCCTTCAACGCGGTGAGCGCTCCGGGCGAGGCGTCGCTCTGTGGGCCGGGCAGGTCGAGGTCGTAGTGGCGGCCCATGTCGGCGAGCCGGTTGGCGTGCTCACGGGACCAGCGGGAGAGGTCCGTCGCGACATGGTGGATCTCGTGGTCGGTGCGGTGACGCGCCGCGGCCGTCAACAGGTCCCGTTCCAGCGTGCGTTCACCGTCGTGGAGGACGCGGAGCGTGGCGGTGATGCCGGTCATGTCCTGCTCCCTGCCGTCGCGCTGATGCTCCTGGCCCCGGTGTCACGGCGGGCGACGAGGGTGACGCGGGCCGCGGCGGTCTTGAACAGGGGCTGCTTGGAGACCGGGTCCCAGTCGGTGACGGTGCCCTCGTTGGCGGCACGGCCCGCGGAGTGGTCCGGCGGGCGGTGGCCCGCGGGCGTGTCCCAGTAGCCGTAGTGGAAGGGCAGGAACACGATGCCGTCCCGGATGCCGGTGGTGCGCAGCCGGGCGCGCACCGCGCCGCGAGGCGTGCCGACCTGGACCAGATCGCCGTCGGACAGGCCTTGGTGGGCAGCCTCGTTGGGAGACAGTTCGGCCCAGACGTCGGGGGCGGCGGCGTTCAGTTCGGGGACCCGGCCGGTTTTCGTCCGGGTGTGGAAGTGGTGGACGGTTCGGCCGGTGATCAGCTGGAGGGGGAAGTCCGGGGAGGTGTCCTCGTGGGGCGGAAGGTACTCGGCCGCCCTGACGACCGCCCGGCCGTGCGGGTTGAGGGACCGGTACTCGGCCTCCTCGGCGGACGCTCCCGTGACCAGGTCCTTGCCGTAGCTCTCGCAGGTGTCCGGGTCCGCCCAGGTGATCCCGTCGGTGTAGAGGCGCGCGGTGCCGTCGGGGGCGCGTTCGGTGCAGGGCCACTGGATGCCACTGCCCTCGCGCAGGCGGTCGTAGCTGAGACCGGTGTAGTCGCACGGGCGGCCGGCGCTGCACCGCTGCCAGGCCCGGAACGCGGACTCCGGGTCGTGCCAGGCGATCAGCGGGTCGCCGTCCTTGTCACGGAAGTCCATGCGGGCCGCGTAGTCGAGGAAGATGTCCAGGTCGGGGCGGGCCTCGCCCGGCGGTTCGACGGCCTTCTCGGACAGGTGCACCGTGCGGTCGGCGTTGGTGAGGACGCCGGTCTTCTCGCCCCAGGTCGCCGCGGGCAGGACCACGTCGGCCAGTTGTGCGGTCTCGGTCGCGAACAGGTCCTGGGCCACCACGAACAGCTCCTCCTTGGCCAGGACGGAGCGGATGCGGGAGAGCTCGGGCAGGGAGACGGCCGGATTGGTCCCGGTGATCCACAGCATCCCGATCGAGCCCTGCTCGGCGTAGCGGAAGATCTGCATCGCGTGTGTGGGCGGCGCGTAGTGCGGGATGCGCTCCGGGGTCACGTTCCACACCCGGGCCAGGTCGGCGACGTGCTGGTCGTTCTGCCAGTTCCGGAAGCCCGGCAGGTCGCCGTCGGCGCCGCACTCGCGGGTGTTCTGTGCGCTGGGCTGGCCGTTCATCTGCAGCACTCCGCACCCGGGGCGGCCCAGCATGCCCCGGACGAGATGCAGGTTGTTGACCTGGACGGCGGCCGCGGTGGCCTGGTGGGACTGGTAGACGCCCTGCAGGACCGTGGACAGCAGCCGCTCGGCGCCGCCGATGATCTCCGCCGCGCGCTCGATCGACGCGGCGGGTACGTCGCAGATCCGGGCCGCCCATTGGGGGGTGCACCGCTCGACCCCGGCGGCCAGTTCGGCGAAGCCGACGGTGTGCGCGTCGAGGTAGTCGCGGTCGATCCGGTCGGTGCGGATGATCTCGTGCAGCAGCGCGTTGAGCAGGGCCAGGTTCGTCCCCGCCCGCGGTGCCAGGTGTACGGCCGCCTGCCGGGCCACCGGCGTGTGGCGCGGGTCGACGCAGACCAGACGGGGCGGCTCGGCGCCCGCCAGCCGGTCCAGGACGCGGGTCCACAGCACGCTCTGGGTCTCGGCCATGTTGTGCCCGAACAGGGCGATGACATCGGCGTGGTCGATGTCCTCGTAGGAGCCGGGCTGCCCGTCGCAGCCGAACGTCTGCTTGAGGGCCTCGGCGGCGGTGGCCGTGCACAGGCGGGTGTTGCCGTCCAGGTGGTTGGTGCCGATGCCGGCCCGGGCGAGCACCGCCAGGGTGTAGTACTCCTCCAGGAACAGCTGCCCGGTGGTGTAGAAGCCGATCGAGCCCGGCCCGTGCCGCTCCAGCAGGTCCTTCGAGCGGACCACGATCCGGCCCATCGCGGTGTCCCAGTCGCTCTCCACCAGCCGGCCGCCTTCGCGTACCAGCGGGCGGGTCAGCCGGTCGGGCGAGGCGTTCGCCTGCCATCCGTACAGGTCCTTCGGGCCGAGCCGGCCGCGGTTGACCCGGTCGGTGGCACGGCCGCGCACGCCCACGATCCGTCCCTGGCGCACGGCGATGTCCATGGCATCGCCGTTGGAGTGCAGCAGTGAGGCGGACGGCACCCACCGCTCCACCTCGTCCTCGGCGACTCCGGGCGCCAGGTGGGCGTCGGTGCGCGTGGGCCATGGAGCTCCGGGACCGTAGGGGGTACGGGCGCCCCACGGGTTCTTTATGCGATCAGCCTCGTCCACCACGATCACACCTCCATCGGGCGAGCCGCTGGGCCACTGAGTACCCCGCACTCACGATCCCGCACCACGCGCACCCCGCTCCGCCATGCACCGGCGCGGTCGAGAGCCGCCCGACTTCACCGAACCGGCCGGCATCCAGGACGTGTCCGCCGAAATGAGACCCACACCACAACGAAAACGGCACCGTTTCGATAGCCGTCAGAGTTAGCCTTCCCACGTGAACGAAACGGTTTCGTTCAGGCGTGAGAGGGGTGCGCGGCATGACTTCCGTACTCGTGGTCCATGGCCAGGCCCTGCAACGTCACGGCTTCCGGATGCTCCTCGCGGCCCAGCCCGACCTGACCGTCGTGGGCGAGGCCTCCGGCGGATTCGAGGCGATCCGCCTGAGTACCGAACTGCGCCCGGACGTCGTCCTGATGGACTCCCGCGTGGCCGACACCGACGGCATCGACACCATCCGCCGCATCACCCGGGCCCCCGCGCTCCCCCGTCCCTCCGGCACCACAGGAGCCATACGGAAACCCCCGCAGGTACTGATCCTGACCAGCACCGGCCGCGACGAGTACGCCTACGCCGCGCTGCGCGCCGGAGCCCGCGGTTTCCTCCTCCAGGACGCCACCCCGGACGAACTGACCGCCGCCGTTCGCATCGTCGCGACCGGAGACGCCCTCATCACCCCCGGCGTGACCCGCGCGCTCATCGACGCCGTACGTCAGCGGCGCCCAGGCCGCCCGACGGAGCGGGAGATCGGACTCGACGCCCTCACCGAGCGCGAACGCGACGTCCTGGTCGCCGTCGCCTCCGGTTGGTCCAACACGGAGATCGCCGCGCGGCTGTCGATCGCCCCGACCACCGTCAAGTCCCACGTCAGCAACATCTTCGGCAAGATCGGCGCCCATGCCCGGGTCCAAGCCGTGGTCTTCGCCTACGAGTCCGGCCTGGTCCGGCCGGCCTGACCCCGAGCCGACCTCACGCCGCTCCGTCCCGGCTCAAGGGCCACTCCCCTCCCCAAAGGCCTTTCCTTCTCAGGCCGTTCGACCTGCCGGACATCGTTCGAAAACTCTTGACGCTGCCCCACGCCCCGATTGACACTCTCGCAACACGACGTCACACAGTCGAAACAGCGGGGCGCCCCTGGCCGAGGCCCCTTCGCCCACCGTGTCTCAGCAGGGGAACTCCACATGACGTACAGCGCACGACTCCACGGCCGCGCGAGACGCTGGGCGGGCCGACTCGCCGGACTGACCGCCGCGTCACTGTTGCTGGGCCTCGCCGGAACTCCGGTGCGGGCCGCCGAGACCGCGGAGATCACCGACGGCCTCGCCCTCTGGTACAAACTCGACGCCACCTCGGGCACCACCGCCACCGACGCCTCCGGCAACGGCCGGACCGGCACGGTCAACGGCACCCCCGGCTGGTCCGCCTCCGGGCAGGGGCTCGCGTTCAACGGCTCCGACACCTTCATCAAGGTCCCGGACGACGTCATGAAGGGCATGGCCGCGATCACCGTCTCGATGGACGTACTGATCGACTCCGCCCAGACCACCCCGTACTTCCTCTACGGCTTCGGCAACTCCAGCGGCAGCAACGGCAACGGCTACCTGTTCACCACGGGCAACTCCTTCCGCACCTCCATCGCCACCGGCAACTGGTCGACGGAACAGACCACCCGGCCCGCCGATTCCCACAACCTGACCCGCGCCGCGTGGAAGCACGTCACGTACACGCAGACCGGCACCACCGGCGTGCTCTACGAGGACGGCGTCGAAGTCGCCCGCAACACCTCGGTCACCATCACCCCCGGCGCCATCGGCTCCGGCAGCACCACCGCCAACCACATCGGCAAGTCCGTGTACTCCGGCGACAAGCTGTTCAAGGGCCGGATGCGCGACTTCCGGGTGTACGACCGGGCGCTCGCCGGCAGCGAGGTCGAGCAGCTCTCCCTCCCCGTCGCCACCCAGGGCGTCGCCGACGACAAGGCCGCCCTCACGCTCGGCGACACCAGCGCGGTCACCGCCGACCTCGACCTGCCGAAGACCGGCCCCGCCGGCGGCTCCGCGATCGGCTGGGCGAGCGACAACCCTGCCGTGGTGTCGGAGACCGGCAAGGTGACGCGCCCGGCCGCCGGCGAACCGGACGGCCACGCCACGCTCACGGCGACCCTAAAGAAGGGCACCGTGACCGCCACCAAGTCCTTCGACGTCACGGTCCCCGCCGCCTTCGACGACGGGACCGCCACCCGGCAGGCCGCCGAGGCGCTGAGCGTCCACAACCTCGACGACGTACGGGGCAACCTCACCCTCCCCGCGGACGGCGCCTACGGGACCCACGTCACCTGGTCCTCCGCGCAGCCGGACGTCATCGCCGCCGACGGCACGGTCCACCGCCCCGCGCACGGCACCGGCGGCACGACCGTCGACCTGACCGCGACCGTCACCAAGGGCGAGGCCACGGCGACCCGCACCCTCACCGCCAAGGTCCCCGAACTCCCCGCGCAGCAGGCCCTCAAGGGCTACATGTTCAGCTACTTCACCGGCGAGGGCACCTCCGACGGCGAGCAGCTCTACGCGGCCCTGAGCAAGGGCAACGACCCTTTGAAATGGCGGGAGTTGAACGACGGCAAGCCCGTCCTGACCTCCACGCTCGGTGAGAAGGGCCTGCGCGACCCGTTCATCATCCGCTCCCCCGAGGGCGACAAGTTCTACCAGATCGCCACCGACCTGAGGATCTACGGCAACGGCGACTGGGACGCCTCCCAGCGCACCGGCAGCAAGTCCATCATGGTCTGGGAGTCCACCGACCTCGTGCACTGGACCGACCAGCGCCTGGTGAAGGTCTCCCCCGACAGCGCGGGCAACACCTGGGCGCCCGAGGCGTTCTACGACGAACAGCGCGGCGAGTACGTCGTCTTCTGGGCCTCGAAGCTGTACGACAACGAGGCGCACTCCGGCGACACGTACAACCGCATGATGTACGCGACGACCCGCGACTTCCACACCTTCAGCGAGCCCAAGGTGTGGATCGACCGCGGTTACTCGGTCATCGACTCCACGGTGATCCAGCACGACGGAACGTACTTCCGTCTGTCGAAGGACGAGCGGAACAACACCTCCTCCACGCCCAACAGCAAGTTCATCTTCGAGGAGAAGAGCGACTCGCTCCTCGACACCTCCTGGACCGCGGTCGCCGAGGGCATCGGCAAGGGGGCGATGAGCGCCGCCGAAGGTCCGTTGGTGTTCAAGTCCAACACCGAGGAGAAGTGGTACGCGTTCCTCGACGAGTTCGGCGGCCGCGGCTACCTGCCCTTCGAGACGACGGACCTCGACTCCGGGGTCTGGACTCCCTCCACCGGCTACGACCTGCCCGCCGAGCCCCGCCACGGCACCGTCCTCCCGGTCACCCAGGCCGAGTACGACCGCCTGCTGCGCGCCTATCAGCCGGACCAGCTCGTCGAGAGCGTCGAGGACATCGCGGTGAAGACGCGGACCGGCGAAGCCCCGGTCCTGCCGGCCACGGTGATCGCGAAGTACGCCGACGGCGTCGAGCGTCCCGTCTCCGTCGACTGGGCGGACGTACCGGAATCCGCGTACGCCCAGGCCGGCACCTTCACGGTGACAGGCACCCTGCCCGAGGGGGCCACCCTGAACGCCGAGGTCACGGTCTCCGCCGAAGGCCCCGACGTACCCGCCGACCTGCTCCTGGACTACGACTTCGACGAGACCGGCGGCAACATCGCCCGCGACTCCAGCGGTCACGGCTACCACGGCACATACGTGCGGACGCCGGACTTCGGGACCGGCGTGGACGGCGGCTCGTTCAAGATGTCCGGCGGTACCAGCAGCTCGACCACCTCGCCGTACGTCACCATCCCCAACGGCGTTCTCAAGAACGCCGATAGCGTCACCGTCTCCACCCACGTCAAGTGGAAGGGCGGGGACAACTTCCAGTGGCTCTTCGGCCTGGGTCCCGACAACAACAAGTACCTCTTCGCTTCCCCCTCCAACGGCGGCGGCAAGCTCTTCTCCGCGATCACGAAGGCCACCTGGTCGGGCGAGAAGCAGATGACGGCGGGCAGCCGGCTCACCCCCGACGAGTGGCAGCACGTCACCGTCACCGTGGACGGCGCGGCCGAGACGGCGGTCCTCTACGTCAACGGCATCGAGGCGGCCCGGGCCACCGGGGTCACCATCAAGCCGTCCGAGCTCTACGACCCCGCCAAGGGCTACTCCGGCTACATCGGCAAGTCCCTGTACTCCCCGGACCCCTACTTCGGCGGCGAGGTCGACGACTTCCGGATCTACAACCGGGCCCTGTCGCCCACCGAGGTCCTGGAGCTCAGCGGCAACACCACGGGCATCGCCGCGGCGACCCACCCCGCGCTGAAGACCGACGCGATCATCGACGACGCGGGCAGCAGGATCACCCTGCCGCTGGCCGAGGGCAGCGATCTCACCGCCCTGGCACCGGAGTTCACCCTCGCCCACGGCGCGTCCATCAGCCCCGCCTCCGGCACGCTGCACGACTTCACCGAGCCGGTGACGTACGAGGTGACCGGCTCGGACGGCGCCAAGCGCACCTGGACGGTCACGGCACTGGTCATGAAGAGCCCGGTCCTGCCGGGGCTCAGCGCCGACCCGAACATCGTCAGGTTCGGCGACACCTTCTACCTCTACCCGACCACCGACGGCTTCCCTGGCTGGAGCGGCACGCAGTTCAAGGCGTACTCCTCCACCGACCTGGTCCACTGGAAGGACCACGGCGTCATCCTCGACCTGGGGCCGGACGTCGCCTGGGCGGACAGCAGGGCCTGGGCGCCGACGATGGCCGAGAAGAACGGGAAGTACTACTTCTACTTCAGCGCCGACGCCAACATCGGCGTCGCGGTCTCCGACTCGCCCACCGGCCCGTTCAAGGATCCTCTCGGTCAACCACTGCTCAAGGCAGGCCAGTTGACCGGCCAGATGATCGACCCGGCGGTCTTCACGGACGACGACGGCACGTCGTACCTCTACTTCGGCAACGGCCGCGCCTACGTCGTCCCGCTGAACGACGACATGACCTCGATCGACACCTCGAAGATCAAGGACATCACCCCGAGCGGCTACAACGAGGGCTCCTTCGTCATCAAGCGCAAGGGCACCTACTACTTCATGTGGTCGGAGAACGACACCCGCGACGAGAACTACCGCGTCGCCTACGCCACCGGCCCCTCCCCCACCGGCCCGTGGACCAAGCAGGGCATCATCCTGGAGAAGGACCTCTCGCTCGGCATCAAGGGCCCCGGCCACCACTCGGTGGTCGACGTCCCGGGCACCGACGACTGGTACATCGCCTACCACCGCTTCGCGATCCCCGGCGGTGACGGCACCCACCGCGAAACCACCGTCGACAAGCTCGAGTTCGACTCCGAAGGCCTGATCAAGAAGATCGTCCCGACCCTGACGAGCATCGACCCGGTCACCGTCGTCCACGCGGGCGCCGACAGCGACGGCACCGAGGGCGACGCGATCCGGCTCGACGGCACCGTGTCGGGTGCGGGCGGCGCGAAGTGGACGGTCGAGCAGGGTGCGCCCTGCACGTTCGCGGACGCCGGGTCGGCCCGGACCACTCTCACCTGCACGGACAACGGCACCTACGAGGTCGCCCTCACCGGCGGCCGCAGCAGCGACACGGCCACCGTCACCGTCGCCAACGCGGCCCCGGCGATCACCTCCGCCGAGGGCCGGAAGTCCCCCGTCGCGGCGGGCCGCCGTACGGACGTCACCACCACGTTCGATGACCCCGGCGTGAGTGACACCCACACCTGCACGGTCGACTGGAAGGACGGCACCGAGCCGACGGCGGGCACCGTCACCGCCTCCGGCTGCACGGCATCCCACACCTACACCTCGGCGGGCATCCGCCGGCCCGTGGTCACGGTGACCGACGACGACGGCGGCACGGACCGTAGGACCCTGCCCGACCTGGTCGTCTACGACCGGAGCGCCGGCCCCGCGGCCGGAGTCGGTGTCCTCACCTCGCCCGCGGGCGCCTACCCCGCCGGGCCCGCTCTGACCGGCCTTGCCGCCTTCTCCTTCGCCGCCGACTACAAGAAGGGCGCCACCGTCCCGTCCGGGTCGGCGACCTTCGACTTCGGCGCGGCCCGGCTGAAGTTCCGCTCCACCGGCTCCGACTGGCTGGTGGTCACCGGAACCCGAGCCGTTTACCAGGGATCCGGCACGCTGAACGGCACGGCTGGCTACGGTTTCCGTGTCACCGCCACGGACGGCCCGGACACCTTCCGCATCGAGATCTGGAAGAAGTCCACCGGTGACGTGGTCTACGACAACGCCACGGCGACCAAGACCACCGGCTTCATCACCGTCGGCGGCCACCGACCGTAGGTCGAGCAGGGGCTACCAGGAGGCACCGTGACGGACCACCACCCCGACTCGGAGGAGGCCGAGTCGGTCAACGCCGACGCCTGGCAGGCGTACGGCACCCACCACCTGCGGCGCGGCACGGTCCTGCCGGAGGCTACGCGGCTCGACTGGGGGATCCGGGACACCGGCCCGGGCGCCGAGATCCTCGGCGAGCTGTCCGGCCGGCGGGTCCTCGACCTCGGTTGCGGTCCGGCCCGGCACGCCGCGCACCTCGTGCGCGCCCACGGCGCCCGCGTGGACGCGGTCGACTCCTCGCCGAGCCAGTACGAGCGGGCCCGCGCCCGCTACGGCTCGCTGCCCGGCCTGCGGCTGGTCCGGGCCGACGCCGTCGAACACCTGCGGGCGTCCGAGCCGTACGACGTCATCTACTCCGTCAACGCCGTGCCGTACATCGATCCCCGTCGGCTGCTGCCCGCCCTGGCCGGTGCGCTCAGGCCCGGCGGGACGCTGTGCTTCACCGTGCTCCACACCAACACGCACGGCGACGGTCCCTCGTCCGTCCTCGCGTCCCGGCCCGAGATCCTTTCGCTCACCGGCGGCGGCGAGACGACCGTCCGGATGTGGGTGCTCGCCCCGGAGCTCTGGACAGACCTGCTCGCCGAGCACGGGCTGCGCGTCGAAGGCGTTGAGGTCCTCGACACGCCGGGCGAGGACAACCACGCCTCCTACCGGGTCTTCCGGGCGATCCGCCCCGTCCGCGTCTCCTCCCGCCCCCGCTCCTCGCGGCCACCGGTCGCGCACGCGGCGATCGGCGTCGGCGCCATCCTGCACGGCCCGCGCGGCCTGCTCCTGGGCCGTCACCGCCGCGGCACCTGGGAGCTGCCCGGCGGCACGGTGGAACCCGGCGAGTCGCTCCGGGAGACGGTCGTGCGGGAACTCCGTGAGGAGACCGGGATCGACGCCCGCCCGGCCGACGTACGGCTTGTGGGCACGCTCCTCGACCACGTCGACGGTGTCGTACGGGTCACCGTGGCCGCCCGGGTGACGGCATGGCGCGGTGAGGCCGCCGACCAGCCCGGCGAACGGGTCGGCGACTGGCGCTGGTTCGCCCTGGACCGGCTGCCGGAGAACCTGTTCGTGTGCAGCGCCCAGGGGCTCACCGCCTGGCGCCCGGACCTGCCGATCGATCACACGCCGGCGCACTTCACCGCGTACGGCGACTGACCGCAACCCCCTCGCAACCTTCCCCGTGCTGCACTCGCCGCCATGCCCGAAGAATCCGCACTCCCCGCACACCACGAGGTCCCCCGCGTCGAGCTCACCCCCGCCGCGGCCGACCTGCTGCGCCTGCTGCGCGAGACGCACGGTCCGCTGATGTTCCACCAGTCCGGCGGCTGCTGCGACGGCAGCGCACCCATGTGCTACCAGGCCGGCGAGTTCCGCACCGGCGGCTCGGACGTGCTGCTCGCGGAGCTGGACGTGCCCGGGGTCGAGGAGCCGGTGATGTTCTGGATGTCGCGGAGCCAGTACGAGGTGTGGAGCCACACCCGGCTGATCGTGGACGTCGTCGCGGGCCGGGGCAGCGGGTTCTCGCTGGAGGCCCCCGAGGGGGTGCGTTTCCTCATCCGTTCTCGGCTCGTCGACGCGTAGCCACCCCCACGGCCGTCGACGTCTGGTGCACTCTCCCTGAGTCCTGTGACAATTGACGAGTCCTCAGGGGGAATGGTGACGCATCGTCAAGTACGGTTCGTGGCGGGCAGATCGGCACTGACGTTACTCACGGCACTCGGCACGCTGGCCGGTGCGGCCCTGCTGGGGGCGGCACCGGCCGGCGCCGTGCAGGAGCCGGCCCGGATCGCCGCGGGTGTCGAGTACGAGCAGTTCGACATCCCGGCGGCCAAGGGCACCGCGCACGCCCATGTACTGACCGTCGACCTGCTCGATCCGCGCGTACGCGTGGACCTGCTGTATCCGGGGGCGGTCGCCGCGCGGGCCACCGTCTCCACCATGGCCGACGCCACGGGTGCCGTGGCGGGCGTCAACGGCGACTTCTTCAACATCACCGAGACCCAGCACCCCGGCGTGCAGGCCACCGGCGCGAGCGTGGGACCGGCGATCGCCAAGGGCCACGTCCTCAAGGCGGCGGTCCCCCATGGCCAGCGCTTCGGCCCGGCGCTGCCGCCCGGCACGAGCACCAGGGACGTGATCGGGGTGGGCGTCGACCGCCGGGCCCGGATGGACGGGCTGTCCCTCGTCGGCTCGGTCCGCACGCCCGAGGAGCGGCTGCCGCTCGGCGGGCTGAACCAGTACGCGCTGCCGGTCGGGTCGGTCGGGGCGTTCACCGCTGACTGGGGCAGCGCCTCCCGGGTCCGGGCGACCTGCGGCACGGACACCGAGCGGGCCGCTCCGTGCAGCACGGACACCTACGAGGTGACGGTCCGCGACGGACGCGTCGTGTCGGCCGCGGACCGCCCCGGCAGCGGGCCCATCGCCGCCGGCACCACGGTGCTCGTCGGCCGGGAGGCGGGCGCTCAGCACCTGCGGAAGCTGTCCACCGGCGAGACGGTGACGGTGCGGCACCGGCTGGTGCCGTCCGTGTCGAAGATCCCGTACCGCTTCGCACTCGGCGGCTACCCGGTCCTCAGGGACGGCCGGCCGCTGCCGGGCCTGGACGACACGACCTCGGCCGTGCGCACCGCCGCGGGCATCACGGACGGCGGACGGCGCCTGCTGCTGCTCGCGCTGGACGGGGCGCCCGAGTACCGCACCGGTCTGACGATCGCCGAAGTGGCCGAGGTCATGCGGGAGTTGGGGGCCGCCCACGCCTTCAGCCTGGACGGCGGCGGGTCGACGACCCTGGTCGCCCGCGAGCCTGGCACGAGTGCCGTCGCCGTACGCAACCATCCCTCCGGCGGCGCGGAACGGCCCGTTCCGAACGGGATCGGGGTCTTCACGACCCCGTGACGCTCACGGTCTGAGGGTGCTGACGATGTCCGCCGTCGCCGTCAGGCCGCTGTTGATGCTGGGGGCGATGTTCGTGCCGGCCAGACAGAAGCCGAGTAGCAGGCACACCAGCGCGTGGGGGAACTTCAGTGCGCCACTGCGCAGGAAGATCACCGCCAGGATCGCCAAGAGCAGCACAAAAGAGATGGAAATCGCCATCGTCAGCCTCCTCCGCCACGCCATGTCCGGTTCACGGCGTTCGGCCGCAAGTGTGGCGCAGCGGAGGGTTCGTCCGGGCGGCTGACCTGTCCTCCGAACGTGTGGTGTCTGCGCCTACCGGTGGGCGTCCAGGAAGGCTTCCAGCCCTGCGAGGTCGTCGGTGTTGATGTAGTCGACGTCGGCGGCCAGCAGTTCGGCCCACAGGGCGTCCCGGGCGGGGCCGGCCAGGTCCGGGGTGGCCCAGAACCGGACCTTCTGCCCGCGTGCGTGCGCCGTCCGCATGATGGTCCGCAGCTTCTGCCGTTCGGCGTCCGGGAAGGCGCCGACGCCCAGCCAGGTGAAGTTGAGCGTCCAGTTGTCGCTGATCAGCGGGACGAAGGAGGCGGGCGCCGAGGTTGCGAGGTCGGCGAGCCGGCCGTCGTAGAAGGCGCGCCGTACGGTCTGCGCCTCCATGGGCGTACGGGCGGCGCGGTCGCCGGAGATCACGGCGGTGACCGGGCCGGGCAGGACGCGGCCGTGGGCGTACGTCGTGAACAGGTGCTTGTAGCGCTTCAGGTGCCGGTCGAGTTCGAGGTACGTCGACGAGCCCTCGGTCTTGATGTCGATGAGCAGTTGCAGCGGCTTGCGGTAACCCCGGTACACGGAGCCGTGGTTGGCCCTGACGCGGGCGGCGAGAGGGTCGAGGTAGAGGGATTCGAGGGTGCGGGCCGGGTCGAGGTCGACCGGGTCGTGGGCGACGAGGAGTTGGTCGCCGACGAGGAAGATGTCGGCCTCGAGGCTGCCGAAGCGGTGGTCGAGGGCGTCGAGGAGGGGGCGCGGGTGCTCGTAGTCGTTGTGGGCGTGGGCGCGCCACAACGGCCGCGGGCGGTGCTTCTGTTCGCCGGCCAGCGCACTGGTGGCGGGCAGGGCGACCGTGCCCGCGAGGGCGGCGCCGAGGGTGGTGAGGGCTCTGCGACGGGTGGTGAGGGGCATGCTCTGCCTCCCTGGTAGGCCTTACGGGACCGCAGAGAGTATGCGTTCCGGAAGGGCCCAAGGAGCAGTGCTGGGAGAGGAGTTGGCCGGACTGCCGCTGTTCGTTCACTTCGTCGGTGCGGGGTACACGAAAAAGCCCGCCCCAGGTGGGGCGGGCTTGTTCCGGCTTCTTCCGGTGAAGGTCAGGGAGCCTGGAGGCCGACGAGTTCGGCCACCGCCTCCCGGTGGGCGCCCGCCGTCCCGTAGGCGATCGAGTCGGCCTTCGACCGCTTCAGGTACAGGTGGGCCGGGTGCTCCCAGGTCATCCCGATGCCGCCGTGCAACTGGACCGCTTCCTCGGCCGCGTGCACGGCGACCTGCGCCGCGTACGCCTGCGCGACGGCGACCGCCACGTCCGCGTCCTCGCCGGTCGCGAGGGCGTCCGCCGCGTTACGGGCGGCGGCACGCAGGTTGACGGTCTCCAGCCACAGCTGGGCGAGCCGGTGCTTGAGCGCCTGGAAGCCGCCGACCGGCCGGTTGAACTGCTTGCGTTCCTTGAGATAGCGGACCGTCTCGGTCAACGACCATTCGGCGAGCCCGAATTGCTCGGAGGCGAGCAGCCCGGCTCCGGCCCGCAGCGCCCGTCGTACGGCGGGCTCGGCCTCCCCGATCCGGCGCCCGGAAGCCCCGTCGAGGGTGACGGTCGCGAGCGGCCGGGTCAGGTCCAGCGACACCTGCGGCGTGATGGTCACGGCGTCCGCGTCGACCGCGTACAGCCCGCCGTCCCCGGCGGGGACGAGCAGGACATCGGCCGCCGCCGCGTCCGCGATGCCGGTCAACTCCCCGTACAGGGTGCCGTCTTCCGACCGTACGGTCTTGAAGGCGCCGCCCGGAGCGACGTTCAGGGCGACGGCGAGGGCCCCGATGCGCCGGCCCGACGCCAGGTCGGCGAGCAGGTCGTCGGCCTCGCAGGCCAACAGCGCCTCGGTGGCGACGACGGCACTGGTCAGATAGGGCACAGGCGCCACCGCACGCCCCAACTCCTCCAGAACGACGGCGACTTCACGGTGTGAGGCGCCATGGCCGCCCTGCGCCTCGGGGACCAGCAGCCCGGCGAGACCCATGCCGTCGGCGAGCGCCTTCCACAGCGAGCGGTCGTGCGGCGCGTCGGACTCGGTCCGCGCGATCACGCCCGCCGCGTCACAGTGGTCCGTGAGCAGGTCGCGGACGGCGGAGCGGAGCGCCTCTTCCTCCTCGGAGTAGAGAAGATCTGTCATCGGGCCAGGTCCTTCCAGGCGACGTCCTTGTCGGTGCGCGGCTCGGAGGGCAGGCCCAGGACGCGCTCGGCGACGATGTTCAGCAGGACCTCGGTGGTCCCGCCCTCGATGCTGTTGCCCTTGGAACGGAGGTAGCGGTAGCCCGCGTCGCGCCCCGTGAAGTCGACCAGTTCCGGTCGGCGCATGGTCCAGTCCTCGTACAACAGGCCCTCCTCGCCGAGGAGTTCGACCTCCAGGCCGCTGATCTCCTGGTTGAGGCGGGCGAACGCGAGCTTCATGCCGGCGCCCTCGGGGCCGGGCTGGCCGGCGACGAGCTGCTGGCGCAGGCGTTCGCCGGTGAGGCGGGCGACCTCGGCCTCGACCCAGAGCTTGAGCAGCCGCTGGTGGAGGTCGTGGGTGCGCAGTTCGGGGCGTTCGCGCCAGGTCTTGGAGACGGGCCCGATCATGCCGCCCTCGCGGGGCAGCCGCATGCCGCCGATGGCGACGCGTTCGTTGTTCAGCGTGGTCTGCGCGACCCGCCAGCCGTCGCCGACCTCGCCGAGGCGGCGGGAGTCGGGGATGCGGACGTCGGTGAGGAACACCTCGTTGAACTCGGCCTCGCCGGTGATCTGGCGCAGCGGCCGCACCTCGACACCCGGGTCGGTCATGTCGCAGATGAAGTAGGTGATGCCCCGGTGCTTGGGCACGTCCGGGTCGGTGCGGGCGATGAGGATGGCCCAGCGGGCGAGGTGGGCGCTGGATGTCCACACCTTCTGCCCGTTGACGACCCACTCGTCGCCTTCACGGACGGCGCGGGTACCGAGCGCCGCGAGATCGGATCCGGCGCCGGGCTCGCTGAACAGCTGGCACCAGACCTCCTCCCCCACCCACAGGGGCCGCAGATACCGCTGCTTCTGCTCCTCGGTGCCGTACTTCAGGATCGTCGGCGCGGCCATGCCCAGTCCGATGCCGATGCGCCGCGGGTCGTTGTCGGGGGCGTCCGCGGCCTCCAGCTCGGCGTCCACGACGGCCTGGAGGGAGCGCGGGGCGCCGAGTCCGCCGAGGCCCTGCGGGTAGTGCACCCAGGCCAGTCCGGCGTCGAAGCGGGCCTTGAGGAAGTCCGTCCGGTCGGTGGTCGCGGGCGGGTACGTGGCCAGCAACTCGGCGCTGCGGGTCCTGAGGTCGGCTGCGTCGGTCATGCCGCGCCTCCGTCGGTGAGGCCGGGGACCACGACGACCCGGCCGGTGGTGACACCGTCGGCGACCCGCTGCACGGCTGCCGCGGCTCCGCCCAGCGGCACTCGCTCGCTGACCAGCGGCTTGATCGCGCCCCGGGCGGCCAGCTCGGTGAGCTGTTCGTGGCAGTGCTGGACCAGCTTCGGGTTCTTGGTGTTGTACAGGCCCCAGTGCAGGCCGAGGACCGAGTAGTTCTTCACCAGGGCGTGGTTGAGCGACGGGCTGGGAATCGTGCCGCTGGCGAAGCCGACGACGACGATCCGGCCCTCGAAGGCGACGACCTTGGCGGACTGGGTGTAGGCCTCGCCGCCCACGGGGTCGTAGACCACGTCGGCACCCCGGCCGCCGGTCGCCTCCTTCACGGCGGCGACGACGTCCTCGCTCCGCCGGTCGATCACCACGTCACAGCCCAGCTCGCGGGCCACGGCGGCCTTTTCGGCACCGCCGACGACGCCGATCACGGTGGCGCCGGCCGCCTTCCCGAGCTGCACGGCCGCGCTGCCGACCCCTCCCGCGGCAGCGTGGACGAGCAGCGTCTCGCCGGCTTCCAGGCGGGCCCGCCGGTGCAGACCGAACCAGCCCGTCTGGTAGCCGATGTGCAGGGCGGCGGCCTCGGCGTCGTCCAGCGAGTCGGGGGCGGCCAGCAGGGCGGCGGCGTCCGCGAGGGCGTACTCGGCGAACCCGCCGTACGGCAGCGCGGGGTTGGCGATGACCCGCCGCCCGTCCTCGGTCTCGCCGCAGATCTCCACGCCCGGCGTGAACGGCAGCGGCGGCCTGACCTGGTAGTGGCCGCGGACCATGAGCACGTCCGGGAAGTTGATGTTCGCGGCACGCACCTTCAGCAGGACCTGGCCCTCGCCGGGCGTGGGCGGCGCCACGTCCGCCGTGCGCATCACCTCGCCAGGCTCGCCGTTCTCGTGCACTTGCCATGCCTGCATGCGAAGCCTCCACGGGACTCACGGGACTGCGTCGTCTGACCGGGGTCCCTCGCATACTAAGCGGTCGCTTGCCGATCAGGGAACAGTCGGGTGCGTCACGACCGCTTGGGCCGCGCCCGTACGTGCATCCGCTCGCCCTGCGGCCCGAACAGGCTCAGGAACTCGACCGGCCCCTCCCCCGTCGACCCGAACCAGTGCGGCACGCGGGTGTCGAACTCGACGGCCTCCCCCGCGGTCAGCACGATGTCGTGATCACCCAGCACCATCCGCAGCCGCCCCGACATCACGTACAGCCACTCGTAGCCCTCATGGGTCCGCGGCTCGGGCCCGTTCTCCTCCTGCGGTACCAGCACCTTGAAGGCCTGGAGGCCGCCGGGCTGGCGGGTCAGCGGCCAGTACGTGCGTCCGTGCCGCCTGATCGGCTCGGCCCGCACCCGCGGATCGCGCACCGCCGGCGTGCCCACCAGTTCGTCCAGCGCCACCTCGTGCGCCCGCGCGATCGGCAGCAGCAGCTCCAGGCTGGGCTTGCGCAGCCCCGACTCCAGCCGGGACAGCGTGCTCACCGAGATGCCGGTCGCCTCGGACAGCCCGGCCAGCGTGGCACCCCGCTCCTTCCGGATCCGTCGCAGCCGGGGACCGACCTCCGCGAGAACCTCGTCCATGTCGTCGTCACTCATGACACCTATTGCAGTTTCGGCAAACCTGTTTGTCAATGCGGCAGTGGCCGCGCGACTGTCTCAGTGGAGGTGGTCACCGTGACCGAGACCGAGACCGAGAACAACACCAACACGTACGAAGTGGTCGTCGTCGGCGGCGGAGCGGCCGGGCTGTCCGCCGCGCTGGTCCTGGGCCGCGCCCGGCGCCGCACGCTGGTCGTCGACGCGGGCGAGCCGCGCAACGCTCCCGCCGCGCACATGCAGGGCTATCTGTCCCGGGACGGCATGTCCCCGGCCGAGTTCCTGGCGGTCGGCCGGGAGGAGATCGCGCGGTACGGCGTCGAGCTCGTCCGGGACCGGGTGGTGGACGTCAGGAAGGGCTTCGCCGTGGACCTGGCGGGCGGGCGCACCGTGCACGCCCGGCGCCTGGTGATCGCGACCGGCCTCAAGGACGAGCTCCCGGAGGTCGCGGGCCTCGCCGAGCGCTTCGGCCGGGACGTGCTGCACTGCCCGTACTGCCACGGCTGGGAGGTGCGCGACCGGGCGTTCGGCGTGCTCGCCACCACCCCGATGGGCGTGCACCAGGCGTTGATCGTGTCCCAGTGGTCGAAGGACGTGACCTTCTTCCTGCACACCGTCGCCGAGGAGGAACTGTCGGACGACGACCTGCGCAGGCTGGCCGCGGCCGGGGTCAAGGTGGTGCCCGGCGAGGTCTCCGAACTGATCACGGAGGACGACCGGCTCACCGGCCTCCGGCTCGCGGACGGCACCACGCACGACCGCGAGGTGCTGTTCGTGGCACCCCGGGCCGTCCCGCAGACGGATCTCCTCCGGCGCCTGGGCGCGGAGCTGCGCGAGACTCCGTTCGGCGCGTACCCCGTGGCCGACGAGACGGGTCTGACGACCGTGCCCGGGGTGTGGTCCGCGGGCAACGCCATGGGCTTCGCGGAGCAGGTCGTGAACGCGGCGGCCGGCGGCTACCGGGCGGCGGCCACGCTCAACGGCGAACTGCTGATGGCGGACCTGGATGCGGCCGTCGCGGCCGTCCGGGTGTAGAGCGTCCGCCTCCGGTGCACCATGGCTGCATGCTGCTGACCCGGCTGGCCCGTGTGTCCCAGGAGGTCGCCGCGACCTCGGCGCGCTCCCGGAAGATCGCGCTTCTCGCCGAACTCTTCCGGGACGCCGAGGCCGCGGACGTGCCGATCGTCATCCCGTATCTGGCGGGCCGCCTGCCGCAGGGCAGGCTCGGCGTCGGCTGGAAGGCGCTGAGCCGCCCGGTCGCCCCGGCCGCCGAGCCGGCCCTGACCGTGAGCGAGGTGGACGCCCTGCTGAGCGCGCTCGGCAAGGTCTCGGGCGCCGGCTCGCAGGCCGAGCGGGCCCGGCTGGTCGGCGAGCTGATGGGCGCGGCCACGGCCGACGAGCAGCGGTTCCTGCTCGGGCTGATCAGCGGGGAGGTGCGGCAGGGCGCGCTGGACGCGGTCGCGATCGAGGGCCTCGCCCAGGCGACCGAAGCGCCATCGGCGGACGTACGGCGGGCCGTGATGCTGGCGGGCTCGCTCCAGACGGTGGCCCAGGCCCTGCTCGCGGACGGCCCGGGCGCCCTGGACCGCTTCCGGCTGACCGTCGGCCGCCCGGTCCTGCCGATGCTGGCCCACAGCGCCTCCTCGGTGGCCGAGGCGGTCGAGAAGCTCGGCGCCTGCGCGGTCGAGGAGAAACTGGACGGCATCCGCGTCCAGGTCCACCGGGACGGCGACACCGTACGGCTGTACACCCGCACCCTCGACGACATCACCGACCGCCTGCCCGAACTGACCTCGGCCGCGTTGGAGTTGAGGGGCGAGCGCTTCATCCTGGACGGCGAGGTCATCGCCTTCGACGCGGACGGCCGCCCCCGCTCCTTCCAGGAGACCGCGGGCCGCGTCGGCTCCCGCGTGGACGTGACGACGGCGGCCGAGGCCGTCCCCGTCTCCCCCGTCTTCTTCGACGCCCTGTCCGTCGACGACCGCGACCTGCTCGACCTGCCGTTCGCCGAACGGCACGCGGAACTGTCCCGGCTGGTGCCCGAGCCGATGCGGGTGCGGCGCACCCTGGTGTCGGGCCCCGAGGACGTGCACACGGGCGAGGAGTTCCTCGCCGAGACCCTGGAGCGCGGCCACGAGGGCGTCGTCGTCAAGTCCCTCGACGCCCCCTACAGCGCGGGTCGGCGCGGCGCGTCCTGGCTGAAGGTCAAGCCCGTCCACACCCTCGACCTGGTGGTCCTGGCCGCCGAATGGGGCCACGGCCGCCGCACCGGCAAGCTCTCCAACCTCCACCTCGGCGCCCGCGCCGCGGACGGCTCCTTCGCGATGCTCGGCAAGACCTTCAAGGGCATGACCGACGCGATGCTGACCTGGCAGACCGAGCGGCTCCAGGAGCTGGCCGTGGACACCAACGGCTATGTGGTGACCGTACGCCCCGAACTCGTCGTGGAGATCGCCTACGACGGTCTGCAGAAGTCCACCCGCTACCCGGCCGGCGTCACCCTCCGCTTCGCCCGCGTGGTCCGCTACCGCGAGGACAAGCGCCCGGAGGAGGCGGACACCGTGGAGACACTGCTCGCGGCGCATCCGGAGGTACGGCCGTGAAGCACAGCGCGGGCCTGCTGCTGTTCCGCCGCACCGACCACGGCCCCGAGGTACTGCTCGGCCACATGGGCGGGCCGTTCTTCGCGCGGCGCGACGCCGGGGCGTGGACCGTGCCGAAGGGCGAGTACGACCCCGACGAGCCCGCCTGGGACGCCGCCCGCCGTGAGTTCCAGGAGGAGCTGGGCCTGCCCCCGCCCGACGGCGAGGCCGTACCGCTCGGCGAGGTCCGGCAGACGGGCGGCAAGGTCGTCACGGCCTGGGCGGTCGAGGCCGACCTCGATCCGGCGACCGTCACCCCGGGCACCTTCCTGATGGAGTGGCCGCCGAAGTCCGGGCAGACCCAGGAGTTCCCCGAGATCGACCGCGTGGAGTGGTTCGACCTGGACCGCGCGCGGTCCGTGATCGTCAAGGCACAGGCCGCGTTTCTCGACCGGCTGGCGGAGCACTCGCCCTGAGCAGATGCGTACGCGTTGCGGTCCCCACCGCCGCGCGGGAAGGTCGAAGCACAGTCCGCTCCGAGGAGGTCCGTCATGCCCATCGCAACGGTGAACCCTGCGAACGGCGAGACGCTCAAGACGTACGAGGCCATGGGCGAGGAGGAGATCGAGCGCAGGCTCCAGCTCGCGCAGGCCACTTTCCGCACCTACCGGACGACGTCGTTCGCCGAGCGCGCCCGCCTCCTGCACCGGGCCGCCGACCTCGTCGACGAGGACCAGCGGGACATCGGCCGCGTGATGACCACCGAGATGGGCAAGCCGGTCAAGCAGGCCCGCGCGGAGGCCGCGAAGTGTGCGAAAGCGATGCACTGGTACGCCGACCACGCCGAGGAACTGCTCGCCGACGAGGAGCCCGCCGCCTTTGACGTCAAGGACTCCGGCGCCTCCCGTGCCCTGGTCCGCTACCGTCCGCTGGGCCCGGTGCTCGCGGTGATGCCGTGGAACTTCCCGCTGTGGCAGGTGGTCCGCTTCGCGGCCCCGGCCCTGATGGCGGGCAACGTGGGCCTGCTCAAGCACGCCTCCAACGTCCCGCAGACCGCCCTCTACCTCGAAGACCTCTTCCACCGCGCGGGCTTCACCGAGGGCACCTTCCAGACCCTGCTCATCGGCTCCGCCGCGGTCGACGAGATCCTGCGCGACGAACGCGTCAAGGCCGCCACCCTCACCGGCAGCGAGCCCGCGGGCCGCGCGGTGGCCTCCACCTCCGGCGAGATGGTCAAGAAGACGGTGCTGGAGCTGGGCGGCAGCGACCCGTACGTCGTCATGCCGTCCGCGGACATCGACCGCGCCGCCCAGGTCGCGGTGACCGCACGCGTGCAGAACAACGGACAGTCGTGCATCGCCGCCAAGCGGTTCATCGTGCACACGGACGTGTACGACGCGTTCACCGAGCGGTTCGTCGAGGGCATGAAGGCGCTGAAGATCGGCGACCCCCTGGAGGACGAGACGGAGGTCGGACCGCTCGCGAGCGAACAGGGGCGGGCCGACCTGGAGGAACTGGTCGACGACGCGAAGCGCAGCGGCGCCAGTGTGCTGTGCGGCGGGGAGCGGCCCGAGGGGCCCGGCTGGTACTACCCGCCGACCGTCCTCGCCGGCATCGACCGCGAGATGCGCATCCACCGCGAGGAGGCGTTCGGTCCGGTCGCCACGCTGTACCGGGCCGCCGACCTGGACGAGGCCGTGCTGATCGCCAACGACTCGCCCTTCGGCCTGAGTTCCAATGTGTGGACGCGGGACGAGAACGAGGTCGACCGCTTCGTACGGGACCTGGAGGCGGGCGGCGTGTACGTGAACGGGATGACGGCGTCCCATCCGGCGTTCCCGTTCGGCGGGGTGAAGCGGTCCGGGTACGGGCGTGAGCTGTCCGGGCACGGAATCCGGGAGTTCTGCAACATCACGACCGTATGGCACGGAGCGTGAGGCTTCCGCGGCTACGATCCCCTTTGTGAACCGCGAAGTGACTCTGCCTCTGATCGTCGACGACCGCGGGACCTTGCAGGTGGCTGCCGCCGATGTCAGCAAGTTGTTGCGGACGGTGGGCGGTCGGTGGCTGCACCTTGTCGAGGCCGGGGAGGACGGGCTCGACGAGGACACGGTGGCGGCGTTGACCATCGAGCTGGCCAAGCTGGCCGATCGTATCGATGTGGCGTGCATCGCTCACAGCAGCGGGCAGAGCGGATAGCGGTCGCTTCCCGCGGCGCCTCGGACTCCCCGTACGCAGTAGTCCCGCGCGAGATCGTCGCCCCGCCGGGTGATCGTGGACTGGACCACCCTCAAAGGCTCCGGCGGAGCGCAACGTGACGGCTGTGAGTACGGCATGACGGAAGAGACCATCACCGAGATCCTGCCCCCGATCCGGCACTGGCCCGCGCTCGTCCTGAACGGGGTCGACTTCGACCCGGTCCTGACCGAGCTGATGAGCGAGGGCCCGGTCACCCGCATCCAGCTCCCCGACGGCGAGGGCTGGGCCTGGCTGGTCACCCGGTACGAGGACGTCCGCATGGTGACCGAAGACCCGCGGTTCAGCCGCGAGGCCGTCATGGACCGGGAGGTCACCCGGCTCGCCCCGCACTTCACCCCGGCCCGCGGCGCGGTCGGCTTCCTGGACCCGCCGGACCACACCCGGCTGCGCCGCTCGGTCGCCGCCGCCTTCACCGCGAAGGGCGTGGAGCGGATCCGCGAGACGTCCCGCCGGATGCTGGACGAACTGGTCGACGAACTGCTCCAGGACGGCCCGCCGACCGACCTCACGGCGACCGTCCTCACCCCCTTCCCCGTCGCCGTGATCTGCGAGTTGATGGGCGTCCCGGCGGCCGACCGGCACGGCATGCACGCCTGGAGCCGGCTGATCCTGTCCTCCTCGGACGGCACCCAGGTCAGCGAGAGGGCCAGGAACGAGATGGGCGCCTACTTCGCCGATCTCATCGGCCTCAGAGAAGGCAGCACCGGCGAGGACGTCAGCTCACTGCTGGGCGCCGCGGTGGGCCGTGGCGAGGTCACCCTGGAGGAGGCGGCCGGACTCGCGGTGCTGCTCCAGATCGGCGGCGAGGCGGTCACCGACAACAGCGGCCAGCTGTTCTACCTCCTGCTGACCCGCCCGGGTCTGGCCGAACGGCTGCGCGCCGAGCCGGAGCTCCGCCCGCGGGCCGTCGAAGAACTGCTGCGCTACATCCCGCACCGCAACGCGGTCGGGCTGTCCCGGATCGCCGTGGAGGACGTGGGGATCAGGGGCGTACGGATCCGGGCGGGCGACGCGATCTACGTGTCGTACCTCTCCGCGAACCGTGATCCGGACGTCTTTCCCTACCCGGAGACGATCGACTTCTCCCGCAGCCCGAACCCGCACCTGTCCTTCGGCTCGGGCCCGCACCACTGCCCCGGCGCCATGCTCGCCCGGCTGGCGTCCGAGTTGCTGGTCGACGCGCTGCTGGACCGCGTGCCGGGGTTGCGGCTCGCCGTGCCGCCGAAGGAAGTGCCCTTCAAGAAGGGCGCGTTGAACCGCGGGCCCGAAGCCCTGCCCGTCACCTGGTGAGCCGATCAACTCAGGGGCGCACAGCACCCCTACGGCGCTACCGGATCGGCATCCCCGACAAGGTGCGGGCGATCACCAGGCGCTGGATCTCGCTGGTGCCTTCGAAAATGGTGTAGATGGCTGCGTCCCTGTGCATCCGCTCCACCGGGTACTCCCGCGTGTAGCCGTTCCCGCCCAGGATCTGCACCGCCTGCGCCGTCACCGTCTTCGCCGTCTCGCTCGCGAACAGCTTCGACATCGACCCCTCGGCCGCCGTGAACTGCTTGCCGTTGACCGCCATCCAGGACGCCCGCCAGACCAGCAGCCGCGCCGCGTCGATGGACGTCCGCATGTCGGCGAGCTGGAACGCCACACCCTGGTTGTCGATGATCGGACGCCCGAACTGCTCGCGCGTCTTGGCGTAGTCGAGGGCCACCTCGTACGCCGCACGCGCCGTACCGACGGCCATCGCACCGACGGCCGGTCGCGAAGCCTCGAACGTGGCCATCGCCGCGTTCTTCACGCGCTCCCCGCCCGCCTTGGCCCGCTCACGGGCGCGGGCCAGCCGCTCGTCCAGCTTGGCCTTGCCGCCGAGGAGACACGAGCCGGGCACCCGTACGTTCTCCAGGACGACCTCGGCCGTGTGCGAGGCGCGGATGCCGTGCTTCTTGAACTTCTGCCCCTGGGAGAGACCGGGGGTGTTCGGCGGGACGATGAATGAGGCGTGCCCCTTGGAGCCGAGCTCCGAGTCCACGACGGCGACGACCACGTGGACGTTGGCGATGCCGCCGTTGGTCGCCCAGGTCTTCGTACCGTTGATCACCCACTCGTCCTTGGCCTCGTCGTAGACCGCACGGGTACGCATCGAGGCGACGTCGGAGCCGGCGTCGGGCTCGGAGGAGCAGAACGCGGCGACCTTGACATCGTTGGCATCGCCGTACATCTGCGGGATCCAGGTGCCGATCTGTTCCTCGGTGCCGTTGGCGAGGACACCGACGGCGGCGAGACCGGTTCCGACGATGGAGAGGGCGATGCCCGCGTCGCCCCAGAACAGCTCCTCCATGGCCATCGGGATGCCGAGGCCGGTGGGGTCGAAGTACTGCTGGGCGTAGAAGTCGAGGGAGTAGATTCCCACCTTGGCGGCTTCCTGGATGACCGGCCAGGGAGTCTCCTCACGCTCGTCCCATTCGGCGGCCGCGGGCCGGATGACGTCGGCGGAGAAGCCGTGCAGCCAGTCCCGGACCTCCTTCTGTTCGTCGTTGAGCTCCATGGTGAACTCGGCCATGTCCCCTCCAGCGGCGACGCACGTGCATGTTACTAACGGTAACCCGAGTCTGTTACCCGCGGGTAGGAAAAGTCAACTCCTGGTGCCCGCTCGGCAGCCCGTTCGATGTACAAGGCATTCTGAGTGTTAGTTTGCGCAGGCGTTACCTAATCAGCACGGGTGGGGAGAGCACATGGACACCACGCAGCGGACCGATCAGCAACGGTCCGCCGACCGTCGCCGGCGTGAGCTGCTGGAGGCCGCGGACAGAGTGGTGCTGCGCGACGGTCCGCATGCCTCCATGAACGCCATCGCCGCTGAGGCCGGCATCACGAAGCCGATCCTTTATCGCCACTTCGGCGACAAGGGCGGGCTTTACGCAGCCTTGGCCAAGCGGCACACGGACGCGCTGCTCGATTCGCTGCGTGCGGCGCTGGACGCGCCGGCGGACCGGCGGGAGCGGGTCGAGGCGACGCTGGACACGTATCTGGCGGCGATCGAGGCGCGGCCTCAGGTGTACCGCTTCCTGATGCATCCGGCGGACGGGGGGCAGGTCGGCGATCCCGGGTTCGACGTCGGCAAGCACAGCGTGCCGTTGCTCCGCAGGATGGGCGAGGAGTTGGCGCAGGTCATCGAGGATCGGGTGGATCTCGGGCCCGGGGGGCAGCAGTTGGCTCGGGTGTGGGGGCACGGGATCGTCGGGATGATGCATGCGGCCGGGGACTGGTGGCTGGGGGAACGGCCTTGTTCTCGGGCTGAGTTGGTGCGGAGTCTGGCTGATCTGTTGTGGGGGCGGCTCGCTGCCGCGGGGGACAAGGTCGGCGGTCCGGGGTTCTGACGGTTGTTGAACCTGCGGGCCGGTGGGGGCTGGTCGC
The DNA here is from genome assembly GCF_036237295.1 of Streptomyces sp. NBC_01352. Lineage (NCBI taxonomy): Bacteria > Bacillati > Actinomycetota > Actinomycetes > Kitasatosporales > Streptomycetaceae > Streptomyces > Streptomyces sp. NBC_01352. The sequence continues at coordinate 9,215,458 of NZ_CP108354.1, read as the reverse complement.
GCCCGCGCGGCGGAGCCGCACATTGATACAGCCCCGCGCCCCTGAAGGTACGTCCACTCACCGGTGCCATGAAGCTCGGGACGCCTGTCGCATCAAGCGTCTGTGGCGCCAGCCGCTCAGCCTGTCCGCGTAGATGCGGCCCTCCACGTGGTCGTACTCGTGTTGCAGGCATCTCGCGAAGAAGCCCGTGCCGTGGATGCTGATCGGCTCGCCCTTCACCGTGTACCCCTCGACCACCGCGTGGTCGTAGCGTTCCGTTCCCGCCTCCAGGCCCGGCAGGGACAGGCAGCCTTCCGGGCCACGGAGCACGATGCCGTCCGTTTCGACGAGTGTCGGGTTCACCACGTGGCCCACGTGGCGCACCTCGTCGTCGTCCGGGCAGTCGTAGACGAAGACCCGTAGCGGCGCCCCGATCTGGTTCGCGGCCAGGCCGACGCCCTGGGCGGCGTACATGGTCGCGAACAAGTCCTCCACGAGGACCGCCAGTTCGGGGCCGAAGTCGGTGACCTCCTCGCAGGGGGCGTGCAGAGGGTGGTCGCCGAGCAGCGTGAGGGGCCGGACGCGCCCGTGGGCGCCCGGGATCGGGCCGTGTCGCATGGCGGCAAGGGTACGGTCCTCCCTGTCACGCGACTGTCGCGAGGGCGCCGCGATTCGGGAGTGCGAATGGATCTCGATAGGCTGAGGTCCACACCACGTGGCCGGAGGCTGAAGCGCGGCGCGTACGCAAGGAGGATCGAGAACTGATGGCAGGCAACTCGGACCCGCTCTCGCCGCGGGCCAAGATCGCCGTGACCGCGGGCAAGGCGGTCGCGGCGGCATCGCGCGCCGCGGGGCGCGGCAGCGGTTCCGTGATCGGCGGCCGGGTGGCACTCAAGCTCGACCCCGACCTTCTCGCCCGGCTCGCCCAGAACCTGGACGTCGTCCTCGTCTCGGCCACCAACGGCAAGACCACGACCACCCGCCTGATCGCCGAGGCGCTGCGGGCCGCGGGCCCGGTGGTCTCCAACGCGCTCGGCGCCAACATGCCGGCCGGCATCACCTCGGCGCTCGCGGGCAGCTCGGACGCGCGGTACGGCGTCATCGAGGTCGACGAGAAGTACCTCGCGGGCGTCGCCCGGGACACCGACCCGAAGTGCATCGCCCTGCTCAACCTCTCCCGCGACCAGCTCGACCGGGCCGCCGAGACCCGCATGCTCGCCGAGAACTGGCGCGAGGGTCTGGCCGGTTCGAAGGCCGTGATCGTGGCCAACGCGGACGACCCGCTGGTGGTGTGGGCCGCGTCCTCCTCCCCCAACGTGATCTGGGTCGCCGCGGGTCAGATGTGGAAGGACGACGCCTGGTCCTGCCCGTCCTGCGGTGGCGTGATGCAGCGCCCGGGCGACGACTGGTTCTGCGGCGAGTGCGGCTTCCGCCGGCCGACGCCGAGCTGGGCGCTGTCCGGTGACCATGTCCTGGACCCGCACGGCTCCGCCTGGCCGATCCACCTTCAGCTGCCCGGCCGCGCCAACAAGGCCAACGCCGCTTCCTCCGCCGCCGTCGCCGCCGTCTTCGGCGTGCCGCCGCAGGTCGCCCTGGAACGCATGTACCAGGTGCAGGCGGTGGCCGGCCGGTACGACGTCGTGCAGTTCATGGAGCGCGACCTCCGACTGCTGCTGGCGAAGAACCCCGCCGGCTGGCTCGAAACGTTCAGCCTGATCGATCCGCCGCCGACCCCGGTGATCCTCTCGGTGAACGCGCGCGGCGCGGACGGCACCGACACCTCCTGGCTGTGGGACGTCGACTACACGCGGCTGACCGGCCACCCGATCTGCGTCGTCGGCGACCGCAAGCTGGACCTCGCGGTACGTCTGGAGGTGGCGGGCCAGCACTTCCAGGTCTGCGACAACCTCGACCAGGCCGTGCAGCAGAGCCCGCCGGGTCGCATCGAGGTCATCGCCAACTACACCGCCTTCCAGGACCTGCGCCGCCGCGTCGGCAACTGACCACTCAGGGGACTTTTGTGAGCGACAACAGCCTGCGGATCGTCTGGATCTATCCCGACCTGCTCAGCACGTACGGCGACCAGGGCAACGTCCTGGTCGTGGAGCGCCGGGCCCGGCAGCGCCGCCTCGACGTGGCCCGTCTCGACGTGCGCAGCGACCAGCCGATCCCGACCTCCGGCGACATCTACCTGATCGGCGGCGGCGAGGACCGGCCGCAGCGGCTCGCGGCCGAGCGGCTGCGCCGGGACGGCGGTCTGCACCGGGCCGTCGAGAACGGCGCGATCGTCTTCTCGGTGTGCGCCGGTTACCAGATCCTCGGCCACGAGTTCATCAACGACCTCGGCCAGCGCGAGCCCGGCCTCGGCCTGCTCGACGTGGTCTCCACGCGTGGCGAGGGCGACCGGTGCGTCGGTGACGTGCTCGCCGACATCGACCCGCGCCTGGGCATGCCCCCGCTGACCGGCTTCGAGAACCACCAGGGCGTCACCCACCTCGGCCCCACCGCCCGCCCGTTCGCCCAGGTCCGCCTCGGCAAGGGCAACGGGACGGGTGACGGCACGGAGGGTGCGTACAACGACACGGTCTTCGGTACGTACATGCACGGTCCCGTGCTCGCGCGCAATCCGCTGATCGCCGACCTGCTGCTGAAGCTGGCGCTCGATGTCAACGCGCTGCCGCCGACCGACGACCGGTGGTACGAGGCGCTCCGCAACGAGCGCATCGCGGCGGCGCAGCAACCTGCGTGACATCTGGGCTCCAGCCTGCCGTAACCAGCCCGTCTGACGGCGCGTCCGCACAGGTGAGCGGGGTCGTCCAGCAGGCGGACGTACGATGCGCCCCCGCCCCCTCCTGCCGTTAGGGTGGCGGGGATCGAGCCGGACAATGTGGTCCGGATCCGGCCCCCTCGAGAAGGTATTCCGGGCTATGCGCATTGGTGTCCTCACGTCCGGCGGCGACTGCCCCGGCCTGAACGCCGTCATCCGGTCCGTCGTGCACCGCGCCGTCGTCGACCACGGCGACGAGGTCATCGGTTTCCGGGACGGCTGGAAGGGCCTCCTGGAGTGCGACTACCTCAAGCTCGACCTCGACGCGGTGAGCGGCATCCTGGCCCGCGGCGGCACGATCCTCGGCTCCTCCCGGGTCCAGCCCTCCCATCTGCGCGACGGCGTGGAGCGGGCCCGGGGCCACGTCGAGGAGCTGGGCCTCGACGCGATCATCCCCATCGGCGGCGAGGGCACGCTCAAGGCGGCCCGGCTGATGTCGGACAACGGTCTGCCCATCGTGGGCGTGCCGAAGACCATCGACAACGACATCGCGGGCACCGACGTGACCTTCGGCTTCGACACGGCCGTCGGCGTCGCGACGGAGGCGCTGGACCGGCTGAAGACCACCGCCGAGTCCCACCAGCGTGTGCTGGTCGTCGAGGTCATGGGGCGCCACACCGGCTGGATAGCGCTGCACTCCGGCATGGCGGCGGGCGCGCACGCCATCGTCGTACCGGAACGGCCCTTCGACATCGAGGAGTTGACCGCGAAGGTCGGCGAGCGGTTCGAGGCGGGGAAGCGGTTCGCGATCGTCGTCGCGGCGGAGGGTGCCAAGCCTCGGCCCGGCAGCATGAGCTTCGACGAAGGCGCCAAGGACATCTACGGGCACGAGCGCTTCGCCGGGATAGCGCGGCAGCTGTCCATCGAGCTGGAGCAGCGGCTGGGCAAGGAAGCGCGGCCGGTGATACTCGGGCATGTGCAGCGGGGCGGGACGCCCACCGCGTACGACCGGGTGCTGGCCACGCGGTTCGGGTGGCATGCGGTGGAGGCCGTGCACCGGGGTGAGTTCGGTCGGATGACCGCGCTTCGGGGGACGGACATCGTGATGGTGCCGCTGGCCGAGGCCGTGGAGACCTTGAAGACGGTTCCTGCGGAGCGGTACGAAGAGGCCGAGTGCGTGCTTTAGCCGTCCGGCGGGTGCGGGTCGTGTGTGGTTGCTCGCGCCGTTCCCCGCGCCCCTAGGTGGGCGGCTGCTCTGCCCCCGGTCGCGAGTGCGGCCGGGGGCAGTTCTAGTCTGGGGGCGGACAGAGGCGTACAACCCCCACGAATCAGGAGCCGTTGGATGGATCACAGCGGGCACGGCATGACCATGGATCTGCCGCCGTTCACGCTGGGGCGGGGTCTTCAGTGGTCGGCCGACCCGTTCTTCCTGGTGGCCTGCGTGGTGGGGCTCGCGCTGTACGGCTGGGGGGTCGTGCGGCTGCGGCGGCGTGGTGACGCCTGGCCGGTGGGGCGGACGATCGCGTACGTCGTGGGTGTGCTGTCCGTCGGACTCGTGATGTGCACCAGGCTGAACGACTACGGGATGGTCATGTTCAGCGTGCACATGGTGCAGCACATGGTGATCAGCATGCTGTCGCCGATCCTGCTGCTGCTCGGCGCGCCCGTAACGCTGGCGCTGCGTGCGCTGCCGCCCGCGGGCAGGGGCCGCAAGGGGCCGCGCGAGGTGCTGCTGATGTTCCTGCACAGCCGGTACATGCGGATCATCACGCACCCGGCGTTCACCATCCCGCTGTTCATCGCGAGCCTGTACGCGCTGTACTTCACCCCGCTCTTCGACTTCCTGATGGGCTCCAAGACCGGGCACATCGCGATGATGGTGCACTTCCTCGCCGTGGGCTTCGTGTTCTTCTGGCCCATCATGGGCGTGGACCCGGGCCCCAACCGGCCCGGCTACCTGATGCGGATGCTGGAGCTGTTCGCGGGCATGCCGTTCCACGCGTTCTTCGGCATCGCGCTGATGATGGCGTCCGAGCCGATGGTCGAGACGTTCAAGAACCCGCCCGCCTCGCTCGGCATCGACGCGCTCTCCGACCAGAACGCGGCCGGCGGCATCGCGTGGGCGTTCAGTGAGATCCCCTCCGTCCTGGTGCTGATCGCCCTGCTGTTCCAGTGGTACAGCTCCGAGCAGCGGCAGGCCAAGCGCGAGGACCGGGCCGCCGACCGGGACGGCGACAAGGAACTCGAGGCATACAACGCCTATTTGGCCTCATTGAACACACGCGGGCGTTGAAAGGCTTCTTATTCAGTAGCATGAAGCGCTATGGGGGAACCGCCGGGGGGAGCGGTGATGACACATCGCGCATTTATGCAAAGGGCCGGGAAAAGGATTGCGTGCTTCCTGGTTTTCGTTCTCGCGCTGACCGGTTGCGACAGCGAGACGCCGTTGACGGTGGTGAAGGCGGTCGCCGCGGGCGTGCCCTCGCTGGCGCCGTTCTTCGACGAGAACAGCGGTCTTGGCCGGGATGCCCAGGTCCGGTCGCGGACCGTGCACAGCGGCCTGCAGCAGGGGGACACACCCGGTCTGTACGGGGGTTCGAAACAGCCGACGATCTGTGACGTCGACCGGCTCGAACAGTTTCTCACCGATCCCGCGAACGACCAGAAGGCACAGGCGTGGGCGCGTGCCCTGGAGATCTCGAAGAACGAGATTCCGGATTATCTGGAACGACTCACACCTGTTCTGCTGCGTCACGACACTCTCGTGAAGAACCACGACTACAAAAAGGGAAAGGCGGTCCCCTACGACTCGTTGCTCCAGGCGGGAATCGCGATTCTCGTGGATCAGCAGGGACAGCCGGCCGTGAAGTGCTCGTGCGGAAATCCGCTGCGGCCTTTCGAGGGTGACACGAGCCGGATCTCGGTCGAGTTCGAGGACGGCAACGAGAAATGGCAGGGATACGAGCGTTCCCAGGTGGTGGCCGTGCGGCCCGCGCCCCGGACGCTGGAGCGGATCGCCCTGGTCGACGTCCAGGAACCCGAGCGGGGCATCAGCCGGCCGGTCGGCACGACGGGCGAGGACGATGCCACCTTCGACACCCGGAAGCGGCGCGCGGTGCCGAACCTCGCCGGGACGACGTTCGGGCAGGCGAGCCGGCAACTGGCCGACACGGGGCTGGCGGCCGGGTACGACGGCAAGGGGCTGCCGCCGGACGGTGCCAGGGTCACCGCGACCGATCCGCCGGCGGGGAGCGAGCTGCGCTTCGGGGAGTACGTGACGCTGAGCGTGGCCGGGGGAGAGTCCGGCGGGGGCGGGCCCGGCAGTACCTCCGGGGACACGTCGGACGGCACGTCCGGTGGGTCCACCGCTCCTCCGGCACCGCCCGGGTCCTCCGGGTCGGCCGGCACACCGCCGCCGTCGAGCAGCGGGCCTGGGGGATCTCCTTCCGCGCCCTCGTCCGGTACGTCGTCCGGTTCGGGGTCGCCCGGCGGTTCGGGATCGCCCGGGTCGAGCCCGCCGTCGAGCCCGCCGTCGAGCTCCGCGCCGCCCTCGTCGAACCCGCCGAGCAGCTCGGCGCCGGACACCGACACCTCATCGAGTCGGCCGCCCAGCTCGGCGCCACCGTCGACGAGCGCGCCACCGCCTCCCCCTCCTCCGCCGCCTCCCCCGGACCCTCCGACCAGTTCGCCGCCGGATGTGACCAGTTCGCCGCCGACCAGTGATCCGGTCACCAGCAGTGCGCCGCCTCCGACCAGCGCGCCCGTCACCAGCGAACCGGCCGGCAGCGAACCGGTCACGAGCGCCCCGGCGGGCAGTGCATCCGCCGGTGCGACCACGTAGCCGCAGAACCGGGAGTCACCGGATGCCTTCAGGATCACCGACGTCGGGAGTGGGCCGGGTCATCGCCGGCCGCTATCTGCTGCTGAACCGGCTCGGCAGCGGCGGCATGGGCCATGTGTGGCTCGCCCACGACCAGAGACTCGCCTGCGAGGTCGCGCTCAAGGAGATCGTGTTCCGCGACCCGGTGGAGGCCGGCCACGACCGGGAGGCACGGGTCGCCCGGGCCCGTGCCGAGGCCCGGCACGCGGCCGGGCTGCGCGGTCATCCGCATGTGGTGACCGTGCACGACGTGCTCGAGCACGAGGGGCTGCCGTGGATCGTCATGGAGTACGTGGCGGGCGCGACCGACCTGCGTGAGCTGGTCGGGACCCGGGGGCCGCTCTCCCCCGCCGAGTGCGCCCGCGTCGGCCTCGCCGTGCTCGACGCGCTGACCGCGGGGCACCAGCGGGGCGTCATGCACCGGGACGTGAAACCGGCGAACATCCTGCTCGCGCCGGACCGCTCCGGGGCGCCGTACGGCCGTGTCCTGCTCACCGACTACGGCATCTCCGTGCAGCCGGACGCGGGCGAGACGCGCTACACGCTGGCGTCCGTGCTCGTGGGAACCGCGGGGTATCTGGCGCCGGAGCGGGCGACGGGCGGGGCGCCCACGGCGGCCGCCGATCTGTTCTCGCTGGGCTGCACTCTCTACCACGCCGTCGAAGGCCGGGGTCCCTTCGAGCGGGAGTCGCATCTCGCCGAGGTGACCGCGGTGGTCATGGAGGAACCCCGTCCCGCCGTGCGGGCGGGGGCGCTGGAGCCCGTACTGGCCGCGCTGCTCGCGAAGGATCCCGGGCAGCGGCTGTCGGCGGCTCAGGCGGAGGCGGCGCTGTCGGGGATCGTCGCGCCGCAGGCCGAGGCGTACTCCCGGACCCAGACCGACCTGGGGTCGCAGCCACCCTGGGCGGGGGTGCCCGCGCCGTCCGCGGGGCCGCACGGATTCGCGCCGCCGACCGCTGGTCCGGGGTTCGGGCCGACCGTGGGGCCGCCCGGGACGGACGTCTCCCCGGATCCGCACGGGTACTTCGGGCCGCCCCTCGCGCCCTCGCCGCCGTCCGCGCCGGTCAGGCGGCGACGCGAGCGCTCGCACGCCCTGCGGGCGGTCCTCGCGTGCGGTCTCGGCATGGTCCTCGCCCTGGGCGGCGTCTGGTACGCCCTCGCGGACCGGACCACCACTCCCGGGGGTGACGGGAGCGGGCCGCCGTACGGAGAGAGCGTGGGGCTGGCGAAGCCGCTGCGGGACGGCGACTGTGTGCTCGCCGACTGGGCGGGTGCCGAGCGTTACCAGGGCACGCCCCGGCTGTCGCTGGATCCGACCTGCCGGGACCAGGCGCCGGACGGTCAGGTGCTGGCCTTCGTCGCGGCCGCGTCGGCGGACGAGGCGCGGCGGCTGGGGCCTGCGGCATGCGAGGAGCGGACGCGGGAGGTCCGGGACAGGCTCGCGGACGTGCGGAGCTTCGCCGTCGTGCCGACGCCGGACAGTTTCGAGGCCGCCGGGCGGCGCACCGCCTGTCTGGTGCTGGGCGCGCACGGGCCGCTGTACGGGCCGCTCGGCGGCCACCGCAAGGCGGGCTCGGCGTTCGCGGACACGGCGACCATGCAGAAGCGGGACTGTCTGGACGTGCGCTCCAACCGGGACGCCCGGCTGGTGTCCTGCGAGGGAGCGCACGACGAGGAGGTGCTCGGATTCACCCGATTGGGCGCGGACGTCACGCTCGCCGAGGCGCGCACCGAGTCCGACGTGGCGTGCGGGCGGGCGGTGCCGCCGGCCGACTACGGCTTCGACCCGTCGGTGTACACGGCGGGCTCCTGGACGAGCGAGGGCCCCTGGAAGAACGGCACACATTTCGTCGTGTGCACCGTGCGGAGGCAGAACGGGGGCACCATGGAGGGGGACGAACCATGAGGAGGGTGTTGCGATGCCCGGTTCCACGGACGGCTCGACCAGGACGATGGGGGTGCTCACCGTCGGCGGACTCGTCGCGGTGACCGCCTATACGGTGGCGCTCGGCAGTAACGGCTGGCTGTGGTTCGGCTGGGTCGTGCTGGGGCTGATCACCCTCGGGATGGTGGCCACCCGGAGCACATGACGCACCGCCACATGATCCTCAGCCGCCGGTGAGGCGGCTCGCCGAGTGCACCCCCGGCTGGTACTTCGGCAGCCGGGCGGTGATTTTCATGCCCGCGCCGACGGCCGTCTCGATGACCAGGCCGTAGTCGTCTCCGTAGACCTGGCGGAGCCGGTCGTCGACGTTGGACAGCCCGATACCGCCCGAGGGGCTGATCTCGCCCGCGAGGATCCGGCGCAGCAGGGCGGGGTCCATTCCCGCGCCGTCGTCCTCGATCACCACGAGGGCCTCGGCGCCGGCGTCCTGGGCGGTGATGCTGATATGGCTCTTGCCCACAGGCACCGCCTTGCCCTCCAGGCCGTGCTTGACGGCGTTCTCGACGAGCGGCTGGAGGCACAGGAAGGGCAGGGCGACCGGCAGGACCTCGGGGGCGATCTGCAGGGTGACGGAGAGGCGGTCACCGAAGCGTGCCCGCACCAGCGCCAGATAGTGGTCGATGGCGTGGAGCTCGTCGGCGAGGGTGGTGAAGTCGCCGTGTCTGCGGAACGAGTAGCGGGTGAAGTCGGCGAATTCCAGGAGCAGTTCGCGGGCGCGTTCGGGGTCGGTGCGCACGAACGAGGCGATCACCGCGAGCGAGTTGAAGATGAAGTGCGGGGATATCTGGGCGCGCAGGGCCTTGATCTCGGCCTCGATGAGGCGGGTGCGGGACTGGTCGAGGTCGGCTAGTTCGAGTTGGACGGAGACCCAGCGGGCGACCTCCCCGGCCGCGCGGACGAGGACGGCGGACTCGCGGGGCGCGCAGGCGACGAGCGCCCCGTGGACGCGGTCGTCGACGGTGAGGGGGGCGACGACGGCCCAGCGGACCGGGCAGTCGGGGGCGTCGCACGTGAGCCGGAAGGCCTCGCCGCGGCCGGACTCCAGCGGGCCGGCGAGGCGTTCCATGATCTGGGTGCGGTGGTGGTCGCCGACGCCGTCCCAGACCAGGACCTGCTCCTGGTCGGTGAGGCACAGCGCGTCCGTGCCGAGCAGGGTGCGCAGCCGGCGGGCCGACTTGCGCGCGGTCTCCTCGGTGAGGCCGGCCCGCAAGGGGGGCGCGGCGAGGGAGGCGGTGTGCAGGGTCTGGAAGGTGGCGTGTTCGACGGGGGTACCGAGTCCACCGAGGTTCTGGGGGCGTGCGGTGCGCCTGCCGAGCCAGAAGCCGGCGGCCAGGAGGGGCAGGATCGCCACGCACAGTCCGGCGATGAATCCGCTCATGCCTTCACCTCCTCGCGCAGTTCCTCGTGCAGTTCCTCCGGCAGATGGAAGCGCGCCAGGATCGCCGCCGTCCCCGCCGGTACCCGCCCCGCCGTCGCCAGCGACACCAGCACCATGGTGAGGAAGCCCAGCGGCACCGACCAGAGGGCCGGCCAGGCGAGCAGGGCGTGCAGCGGGCCGGTGCCGGGGAAGCCCGCCATGGTCGCGGCCACCGCCACGAAGGCGGAGCCGCCCCCCACCAGCATCCCGGCGGCGGCGCCCGGCGGGGTCAGCCGCCGCCACCAGATGCCGAGGACCAGCAGCGGGCAGAAGGACGAGGCCGACACCGCGAAGGCGAGCCCCACCGCGTCGGCGACCGGCAGCCCGCCGACCAGCATGCTCGCCGCGAGCGGTACGGCCATGGCGAGGACCGTGCCGAGTCTGAAGTGCCGTACGCCGCGCGTGGGCAGGACGTCCTGGGTGAGGACGCCGGCCACGGCCATGGTCAGCCCCGAGGCGGTGGACAGGAACGCGGCGAAGGCCCCGCCCGCCACCAGTGCGCCGAGCAGGTCACCGCCGAGGCCGCCGATCACCCGCCCGGGCAGCAGCAGGACGGCGGCGTCCGCGTCGCCGGAGAGGGTGAGTTCGGGGGCGTAGAGCCGGCCGAGGGCGCCGTACACGGGCGGCAGGAGGTAGAAGCCGCCGATCAGGGCGAGGACGGCCACGGTGGTCCGGCGGGCGGCGACTCCGTGCGGGCTGGTGTAGAAGCGGACGACGACGTGCGGCAGGCCCATGGTGCCGAGGAAGGTGGCGAGGATCAGTCCGTACGTGGCGTACAGCGGGCGTTCCTCGCGGCTCGCGGCCAGGGAGGTCGACATGCCGCCGTTGCTGCCGCGGTCGGCGGCCGGGACCCGGTCGCCCTTGGCGAAGGTGAGCCGGGTGCCCTGTTCGATGCGGTGGGTGCCGGCGGGGAGGCGGAGCCGCCGGTCGTCGTGCGGGCGGCCGTCGACCGTGCCGCTCACCGTGACGGTCAGGGGCGCCTCCAGCTTGAGGTCGAGGCTCGCGTCGACGCGGACGACCCGCTGTTCGCGGAAGGTGGCCGGTTCCTCGAAGGCGCGGCGGGGGGCTCCGTCGCCCTGCCAGGCGAGCACCAGGAACAGGGCGGGGACGAGCAGGGCGGTGAGCTTGAGCCAGTACTGGAAGGCCTGCACGAAGGTGATGCTGCGCATGCCGCCGGCGGCGACGGTGGCGACGACGACGGCCGCGACGATCACCCCGCCGAGCCACTCGGGCGCACCGGTCAGCACGGTCAACGTCAGTCCCGCGCCCTGGAGTTGGGGCAGCAGGTACAGCCAGCCCACCCCCACGACGAAGGCGCCCGCGAGCCGCCGTACCGCCTGCGAGGCGAGCCGGGCCTCGGCGAAGTCGGGGAGCGTGTAGGCACCGGAGCGGCGCAGCGGGGCGGCGACGAACAGGAGCAGGACCAGGTAGCCGGCGGTGTAGCCGACCGGGTACCAGAGCATGTCCGGGCCCTGGACCAGGACCAGGCCGGCGATGCCCAGGAAGGAGGCGGCGGAGAGGTACTCGCCGCTGATGGCGGCCGCGTTGAGGCGGGGGCCGACGGTGCGGGAGGCGACGTAGAAGTCGGAGGTGGTGCGGGATATCCGCAGGCCGAAGGCGCCTACGAGGACGGTTGCCACCACGACGAGGGCGACGGCGGGGACGGCGTAGTTCGAGTTCATCGGTCTTCGGCTCGCCGGTTCAGCGGTCTTCGACGAGGCGCACGAAGTCCCGTTCGTTGCGTTCGGCGCGCCGCACGTACCAGCGGGCGAGCAGGACCAGGGGGAGGTAGAGGCCGAAGCCGAGGACCGCCCATTCGAGGCGGCGGGCGTCGGGCAGCGCCGCGAAGAGCAGCGGCAGCGGGCCGATGAGCAGGCCGAGGAACGCGAACACGGCGAGGGCGGCGCGCAGTTGGGTGCGCATCAGGGAGCGGACGTAGGTGTGGCCGAGGGTGGTCTGTTCGTCGATCTCGGTGCGCGGGCGGTAGTAGCCGGAGGCCCTGCGGGTGCGCCGGGGCGGGCCGGTGACGACGACGCGGCGGTCCGCGGGGTCCTGGGGCACGTCATGGCCTCCTCATGAGCAGGTCCCGCAGCTCACGGGCGTGGCGGCGGCTGACCTGGAGTTCCTCGGACCCGACCATGACGCTCACGGTGCCAGCGTCCAGGCGGAGTTCGCCGACATGGCGCAGGGCGACCAGGTGGCGGCGGTGGATGCGGACGAAGCCGCGGGAGCGCCAGCGCTCCTCCAGGGTGGACAGCGGGATCCGTACGAGGTGGCTGCCCTTGTCGGTGTGCAGCCGGGCGTAGTCGCCCTGCGCCTCGACGTGCGTGATGTCGTCCACGGAGACGAAGCGGGTCACGCCGCCGAGTTCGACGGGTATGTGGTCGGGGTCGGGTTCGTGCACGGGTATACGGGGGGCGGACTCGCTGCGTTCGGCGGCGCGGCGGACGGCTTCGGCGAGGCGTTCCTTGCGGACGGGCTTGAGCACGTAGTCGACGGCCTTCAGGTCGAAGGCCTGCACGGCGAAGTCCTCGTGCGCGGTGACGAACACGACGAGCGGCGGCTTGGCGAAGCCGGTGAGCAGCCGGGCGAGATCCAGCCCGTCGAGGCCGGGCATGTTGATGTCGAGGAAGACGACGTCGATCGCCTCGGGCCCGTCGGGCCCCGACTCCAGGGCGCGGTTGATGCGGCGCAGCGCCTCGGTCGCGTCACCGGCGCCCTCGGCGCTGCCGATGCGGGGATCGGTCTTGAGGAGGTAGAGCAGTTCCTCCAGCGAGGGGCGTTCGTCGTCGACAGCCAGGGCGCGCAGCATGAACCCGGAGTGTAGGAGTTATTCGTACGCCTGCACACGTGGAGGGGCCAGGACCTTTGCGCTGGATACAGTGCCCGCATGAACAGCAGGCCCGCGCCCTTCGACGAGCTCGACCGGAAGATCGTCACCGCGTTGATGGCGAACGCCAGGACCAGTTTCGCCGAGATCGGCGCGAGCGTCGGGCTGTCCTCGACGGCGGTCAAGCGGCGCGTGGACCGGATGCGGGACACGGGTGTGATCACCGGGTTCACGGCGACGGTGAAGCCGTCGGCGCTGGGCTGGCGTACGGAGGCGTACGTCGAGGTGTACTGCGAGGGCGCGGCCCCGCCGCGGCGGCTCGCGGAGGTGATGCGCAACCATCCGGAGATCACGGCGGCGATGACGGTGACCGGCGGGGCGGACGCGCTGCTGCACGTGCGGGCGCGGGACGTCGAGCACTTCGAGGAGGTGCTGGAGCGGATCCGCATCGAGCCGTTCATCCGCAAGACGATCAGTGTGATGGTGCTGTCCCATCTCCTTCCGGAGAGCCCGGAGGCCGGGGCCAGCCAGCCCGCACCGGAGGAAGACACAACGCGCGCAACAGACGTGCGCTGACCCGGTCAAAGACGCAGCATTCCTGCGCCAACACGCAATTCCTGTTCCTTGTCGGCCGTCCCGGTCAGTTCCTACCTTGGTGTCACCCCTCAGTCTCGACACCGCAGGAAGCGGAGGAACCCCTCTGTGACCGATACCCGTGTGCCGCGCCGGCGGCGCTTCCTCGTCTGCGAACCCAGACACTTCGCCGTGCAGTACGCGATCAACCCCTGGATGCATCCCGACACCCGGGTCGACGTCGATCTGGCCCAGGAACAGTGGCAGGCACTGATCGACGCCTACCGCACCCACGGCCACGACGTCGCCACCGTGGACCCGGTCCCCGGGCTCCCGGACATGGTCTTCGCCGCGAACTCGGCGGTCGTCGTCGACGGCCGCGTCTTCGGCTCCCTCTTCCACGCCCCCGAGCGACGTCCCGAATCCACGCACTACGACACCTGGTTCAAGACGGCGGGCTACGACGTCCACCGCCCGGAGTCCGTCTGCGAGGGCGAGGGCGATCTGGTGTGGACCGGCCGGTACGTGCTGGCCGGCACCGGATTCCGTACGACCCGTGAGGCGCACCGCGAGGTGCAGGAGTTCTTCGGCCATCCGGTGATCAGCCTGACGCTGGTGGACCCGTACTTCTACCACCTCGACACGGCGTTGTTCGTCCTGGACGAGGACAACATCGTGTACTACCCGGAGGCGTTCTCGCCGGGCAGCCGCGAGGTGCTGGCCCGTCTGTACCCGGACGCCGTGCTCGCCACCCGGGACGACGCGATGGCCTTCGGCCTCAACTCCGTGTCCGACGGCCGGCACGTCTTCATCGCACCGCGGGCCGAGGCGCTCGCCTCCCGCCTGTGCGACCACGGCTATGTCCCCGTCGCCGTCGACCTCTCCGAGTTCCAGAAGGCCGGCGGCGGCATCAAGTGCTGCACCCAGGAGATCCGCTCATGACAGCTCCCACCCGTGTCCCTGTCCGCACGCGCACCTCCGCCGACCTGATCCGCGCCGAGGAGCCGGTCCTCGCGCACAACTACCACCCGCTGCCCGTGGTCGTCGCCCGTGCCGAGGGCACCTGGGTGGAGGACGTCGAGGGCCGCCGCTACCTCGACATGCTGGCCGGTTACTCGGCCCTCAACTTCGGCCACCGCCACCCGGCGCTGGTCGAGGCGGCCCACGCGCAGCTCGACCGTCTCACCCTGACCTCACGCGCCTTCCACAACGACCGGCTCGCCGAATTCGCCGAGCGGCTCGCGCAGTTGACGGGGCAGGACATGGTGCTGCCGATGAACACCGGTGCGGAGGCGGTCGAGAGCGGCATCAAGGTGGCGCGCAAGTGGGCGTACGACGTGAAGGGCGTCCCGGCCGACCGGGCGACGATCGTGGTCGCCGCGGACAACTTCCACGGCCGTACGACGACCATCGTGTCGTTCTCCACGGACGAGACGGCCCGGGCGGGCTTCGGCCCCTTCACACCGGGTTTCCGTGTCGTGCCGTACAACGACCTGGCCGCGCTGGAGGCGGCGGTCGACGAGACGACGGCGGCGGTGCTGATCGAGCCGATCCAGGGCGAGGCGGGGGTCGTCATCCCCGACGAGGGCTATCTGACCGGCGTCCGCGAACTCACCCACCGCGAGGGCTGCCTCTTCATCGCCGACGAGATCCAGTCGGGGCTCGGCCGCACGGGCCGGACGCTCGCCGT
Organism: Streptomyces sp. NBC_01352; assembly: GCF_036237295.1. Classification (NCBI taxonomy): domain Bacteria; kingdom Bacillati; phylum Actinomycetota; class Actinomycetes; order Kitasatosporales; family Streptomycetaceae; genus Streptomyces; species Streptomyces sp. NBC_01352. Next base: position 9,200,377 of record NZ_CP108354.1, on the reverse strand, counting down.
CGAGCACGAGGGGGTCGTCCCGGACGTACTCCTGCTCGGCAAGGCGCTCGGCGGCGGCATCGTGCCGGTGTCCGCGGTGGTCGGCCGCCGGGACGTCCTCGGAGTACTCCGGCCGGGCGAACACGGCTCGACGTTCGGCGGCAACCCGCTCGCCGCGGCCGTCGGCACGGCGGTCGTCGAACTGCTGGAAACGGGTGAATTCCAGCGCCGGGCGGCCGAGCTCGGCGCGGTGCTCCGCGACGGCCTGGCCGACCTGGTCGGCAAGGGCGTCGTCGGGTTCCGCTCCCGCGGTCTCTGGGCGGGCGTCGACATCGACCCCGCCCTCGGCACCGGCCGTGAGATCAGCCAGGGCCTCCTTGCCGAGGGCGTCCTGGCCAAGGACACCCACGGCTCGACCATCCGCCTCGCGCCGCCGCTGACGATCACGGAGGCGGAGCTCGTCTCGGCGCTCGGGGCACTGGCGAGGGTGCTCGGACGGGGCTGAGCCCGCAGCTCGACGGCCTCGGTTCTGATCCTGCCGCGCGGTGCGGTCCCGTCGTCGCGGGGCAAGATTGGGGCAAGAGGTGGTAGACCACTCTCAGCGACAGAGAGGTCGGCCGTGGGCACATTTGAGGAGCACGAGGTTGCCCGCCGTCGGTTCGACGTGGCGGACGCGGCGCCCCTGCTGCTCGACGCGGCGGGGGTGGTGACGAGCTGGAGCGCCGGCGCGCAGCGGCTGCTGGCGTACCCGGCCGCCGAGGCGGTGGGCAGGCCCTTGGCCGACCTGGTGACCGAGGAGGACGCCGGGCGGGTTCCCCGTCTGGTCGAGCAGTGGGGCCGGGACGGCGGCTGGGCCGGGCTGCTGTCGGTGCGCCGCGCGGACGGGCGGCCGGTCAGGGTGATGGTGCGGATCGCCGCCGCCGAGGAGGCGCGGGGGCCCTCGCGGTGGCTGGCGCTGCTGTCGGAGATGGCCGGGGCCCCCGGCTGGGACATGCAGCGCACCGTGCTGGAGCAGATGGTCGACCGGTCCCCCATCGGTATCGCCATCGTCGACACCGACCTGCGCTACGTCTGGTCGAACGCCGCCCTGGCACAGTTCGGCGGCGGACCGCCCGTGCGACGGCTCGGGCTGCGGCTCGCGGACATACAGCCGGGTCTGGACTCCGCCGCCATCGAGGCGCAGATGCGGCACGTGCTGGCGACCGGGGAGCCGGTCATCGGGTACGAGCACGTCGGCAGCGTGCGCTCCGCGCCGCACCGGGAGACCGCGCACGTGCTGTCGTTCACCCGGCTCGACGACGAGCGGGGTCACCCGATGGGCGTGTACTACACCGTCGTCGACATCACCGCGCACCACCGCGCCCGGCAGCGGCTGGCCCTCCTCGACCGGGCCGGCGAGTACATCGGCCGCAGCCTGGACATCGTCCGGACGGCGCAGGAGCTGGCCGACGTGGCCGTACCGGCGCTCGCCGACCTGGTCGTCGTGGACCTGCTGGAGTCGGTGCTGCGGGGAGCGGAACCGGCGTCCGGGCCGCTGGACGGGACGGATCCGGTACGGCTGCGGCGGGCGGGGCGGACCTCACACCAAGAGGGCGACGAGGGTGCCGCCCACACCGACGCCCACACCGACGCCCGCTCCACCGCCGACGCCCTCGGCATCGGCGCCCCCGCCGTCTACCCGCCCGGCTCACCGCAGATCCGCTGCCTCGCCACCGGCCGGTCCTGGCGCGAGGAGCGGCTCGACCCGCTCGCCCGGGAGTGGGGCGCCGGCACCCCCGGCAGCCAGGGCGCCACGTCCTGGGACCTCGCGCCGCACAGCGCGATGGTCGTGCCGGTCCGGGCCCGGGGGGTCACCCTCGGCGTGACCACGTTCTTCCGGCGGCACCGTCAGGAGCCCTTCGACGAGGACGACCTGAGTCTGGCGGAGGATCTGGTCTCGCGGGCGGCGGTGTGTGTGGACAACGCCCGGCGCTACACCCGCGAGCGGGACGCGGCGCTGGCGCTGCAGCGCAATCTGCTCCCGCACCGGCTGCCCGACCAGGACGCCGTGGAAGTGGCCGCCTGTTACCGCCCGGCGAACGAGCTGACGGGCCTGGGCGGCGACTGGTACGACCTGATCCCGCTCTCCGGCGCACGGGTGGCCCTCGTCGTGGGCGAGGTGCCCGGGCACGGCATCGACGCCGCGGCGGCCATGGGGCGGCTGCGGACCGCCGTACGCACGCTCGCGGCGCTGGATCTGCCGCCGCACGAGGTCCTGGCCCACCTCGACGACCTGGTCGGGCGCACGGCGCAGGAGGAGAGCGCGGCACCGGAGGGCGGGGCGGAGGACGACGACGACAGCACCCAGGCCGTGGGGTCGGGGTGTCTGTACGTCGTCCACGACCCGGTCGACGGACGGTGTTCGATGGCCGCCGCCGGGCATCCCGCACCCGCGGTCGTCCGGCCCGACGGGACCATCACCTTCGTCGAGCTGCCCCAGGGGCCGCCACTGGGCGCGGGCGGACCGCCGTTCGAGTCGGTCGAGATGATCCTGCCGGAGGGCAGCACGCTCGCGCTGTACACCGACGGTCTGCTGGCCTGCGGCGAGGAGTGGTCCGAGGACGCGAACCGGGAGCGGCTGCGGAAGGCCCTGGCGCGGTCGGCTCCCTCGCTCGACCTGCGCTGCCGTGCCGTCGTGGACACCCTGGCCCCGGCCCGTCCCCGCGACGACGTGGCCCTGCTGATGGCGCGTACCAGGCGCCTCGACGCCGACCGGGTCGCGTCCTGGGAACTGCCCGCCGACCCGGCCGTGGTCGCCGACGCCCGCAAGACGGCCGGCCGCCGGCTGTCGGACTGGGGCCTGGACGAGCTGGCCTTCATCACGGAGCTCGTGGTGAGCGAGCTGGTCACCAACGCCATCCGGCACGCCTCCGGCCCCATCCGGCTCCGGCTGATCAAGGACCGGACGCTGATCTGCGAGGTGTTCGACAGCGGCGCCACCGCGCCCCACCTGCGCCATCCCCGCACCACGGACGAGGGCGGGCGCGGACTGCTGCTGGTCTCCCAGTTCACCCAGCGCTGGGGCACCCGTTTCCTGCCGGAGGGCAAGGTCATCTGGGCCGAGCAGTCGCTGACGGATGCGCCGCTGTGACGTAGGACCGCACATGGCGTAGGACCGCACATATCGTGGGAAACTGGGGTGATCCCGGTGGTGAGAGCGGGAGCCATGAACGATTCGGCGATCGACTACGCGGCGGTGTTCCAGGCCCTGCCCGGAATGGTGGCCCTGCTCACGCCCGGTCTGGTCATCGCGGACGTCAACGAGGAGTTCCTGCGCGCGGCCGGCCGCAAGCGCGAACAGGTGGTGGGCAGGCTCCTGTTCGACGTCTTCCCGGAGAACCCCAACGACCCCGCCGCGACGGGCATGCGCAACCTGAAGGCCTCGCTCCAGCGCGTAATGGCCACGGGCGAGCGTGACGCGATGGCCCTGCAGCGGTACGACGTCGAGGACCCCGAGCGACCCGGGCACTGGCAGGAGCGGTACTGGAGCCCCTGCAACGCCCCGGTGCTCGACCCGGGCGGGGAGGTGGTGCTGCTGGTGCACCGGGTCGAGGAGGTCACCGAGCTGATCCGGGCCCGCGGCGGGCGGAGCACCGGCCGGGCGCAGGGGCTGGAGGCGGAGCTGTACAGCCGCGCCCGCGAGCTGCAGGAGCTCAACGAACGGCTGCGCCGGGCCCACGCCCGCGAGCGCGAGGTGGCCCTGGCCCTGCAGGAGGCGATGCTGCCCGCGAGTCGGCAGGTGGGCAACCACCGGGCGGCCGTCCGCTACCGGCCCGCGGTCGGCGCGCTGAACGTGTGCGGCGACTGGTACGACCTGGTCGACCTGGTGGGCGGCCACCGCCTCGGTGTGTCCGTGGGCGACGTGGTCGGCCACGGGCTGGCCGCGGCCGGTGTCATGGGCCAGCTGCGCAGCGCGCTCAGCGCCACCTCGCGGGTCGCGGACGGCCCGGCCCAGGCGCTGGACGTCCTCGGCCGGTACGCCCATGTGGTCGACGGCGCCGAATCGGCCACCGCGGTCACCACGTTCATCGACTTCGACCGGCACACGATCACCTACAGCAGCGCCGGCCACCCGCCGCCCGTCCTGGTCCACCCCGACGGCCGGGTGGAGTTCCTCGACCGGGCCACCGATCCCCCGCTGGACGCCCGCCCCGACCCGATCCGGAGACCCGAGGCCGGCACCGCCTTCGCCGGCGGCGCCACCCTCGCCCTGTACACCGACGGCCTGGTCGAGCGGCGCCGCGAGGACATAGACACCGGTCTGGCCCGCCTGGCCGACTCCCTGCGCCGCCACCGGGCCGCCGACCCCGAGACCCTCGCCGACGCCGTCCTGCTGGAGCTGCTGCCACCCGGCGGCGCCACGGACGACACGGCCCTGATCATCGTGCGACTGTGAGGAGGGCGGTGGGTGTGGCCGCGGGTGCGCCCGTGCGGTTCCGGCGGCCGCGGCCTGCGCCTACACTGGCACCCCCACGACGTGCCGGTTGACCTGCTTTAACGCGGCGGTTGAGCCGACCGCCGGAGTGAGGAGCGACCCCCCTTGTTCTACTACCTGCTCAAATACGTGTTCTTGGGGCCGTTGCTGAGACTGGTCTTCCGCCCTCGAATAGAAGGCCTGGAGCACGTTCCGGCATCGGGCGCGGCCATCGTCGCGGGCAATCACCTCTCTTTCTCGGACCACTTCCTGATGCCCGCGGTCCTGAAGCGGCGCATCACCTTCCTCGCGAAGGCCGAGTACTTCACGGGACCCGGCATCAGGGGCCGGCTGGTCGCGACCTTCTTCCGCAGCGCCGGACAGATCCCCGTGGACCGCTCCGGCAAGGAGGCGGGCCAGGCCGCGATCCGCGAAGGGCTCGGCGTCCTGAGCAAGGACGAGCTGCTCGGCATCTACCCGGAGGGCACCCGCTCCCACGACGGCCGGCTCTACAAGGGCAAGGTCGGCGTCGCGGTGATGGCGCTCAGAGCCCAAGTGCCCGTCATCCCCTGCGCGATGATCGGCACCTTCGAGGCCCAGCCGCCCGGCAAGCTCGTCCCCAACATCCACCCCGTGGTGATCCGCTTCGGCAAGCCCCTCGACTTCTCCCGGTACGCCGGCATGGAGAACGAGAAGGCGATCCTGCGCGCCATCACCGACGAGATCATGTACGCGATCCTGACGCTGTCCGAGCAGGAGTACGTCGACCAGTACGCGGCGGTCGCCAAGGCCGAGGAGGCCGCGGCGCGCTCGGAGAAGGAGAAGGAGCGCAGGTTCCCGCGGCTGCCGCTGAGTTGACCTCTGCTGTCGGCAGAGCACCTGGCGGGCGCGGCGGTCCCGGTCGTACGGTCGCCGCATGAGACGTGCTGTGGTGGTCGGAGCGACGGGACAGATCGGACGGGCCGCCGTGGGCGTGCTGGCCCGGGACGGCTGGGAGGTGACGGCCGTCTCGCGCGCGGGCGCACGGGACGAGGGCTGGCCCGACGACGTGCGGGCGCTGCGCGCGGACCGGGAGGACGACGCGGCCCTGGCCGCGGCGGTCGGCGACGGCTGTGACGTCCTGGTCGACATGGTGGCCTACGGGCCGGAGCACGCCCGGCAGTTGACCTCGCTGGGCGATCGCGTGGGCTCGGCCGTGGTGGTCTCCAGCGTGTCGGTGTACGAGGACGGCAAGGGCCGGGGCTTCGACACCCAGCAGGAGCCGGGCGGCTTCCCCGAGTACCCGGTGCCGATCACGGAGGACCAGCGGACCGTCCGGCCGGCAGACACCTCGTACAGCACCCGCAAGGCGGGGCTGGAGCGCGAACTCCTCGCGGCGGGCGGTCGGCTGCCGACCACGCTGCTGCGTGCCGGTGCGATCCACGGGCCGCACTGCCGGACCCCGCGCGAGCTGTACTTCGTCAAGCGCAACCTGGACCGCCGGCCCCGGCGCGTCCTGGCCCACGGAGGCACGAGCCGGTTCCATCCGGCGAGCGTCCACAACATCGCCGAGCTGATCCGGCTGGCCGCCGCACGGCCGGGCACACGGGTCCTCAACGCCGTGGACCCGGACGCTCCGACGGTCGCGGAGATCGCGCGGGCGATCGACGCCGTCATGGGTGTCGAGAGCGAGAGCGTCCTCGTGGAGGGGCCGCCCCCGGCGCCCACGGTCGGTGACACGCCGTGGTCGGTGCCGCTGCCCGTGGTGTGCGACATGTCCGCGGCGGAACGGGAGTTGGGCTACCGCCCGGTCGTGCGGTACGCCGAGACGCTGCCGGACACGGTCGCGTGGATCGAGGGGCGGCTCGCGGGGCGGGACTGGCGGGAGGCGTACCCGAAGATGTTCGCGTCGTACGGCGACCTCTTCGACTACGCGGCGGAGGACGCGTTTCTCGACACGGTCGACGCATGAGGGGGCGGGGCGGCCGTCGGCAACGGCCGCCCCGCTGCTGTCACTGCGTACTGGTTACGGCTTCGGCGTCGCGTGCGGTCCGCACGTCACGTCTGCGGCGTCCAGCTTGCCGGAGAGCAGGTAGGCGTCCACCCGCTCGTTGATGCACGGGTTGACCAGGCTGGTCACGCCGTGGGAGCCCGCGTCCTTCTCGGTGATCAGGCGGGAGTCCTTGAAGCGCTTGTGCAGTTCGACGGCGCCGCCGTACGGGGTGGCGGCGTCACGCTCCGCCTGCACGATCAGCACGCCCGGCAGCCCCTTGCCGCTCTTCACGTCCACCGGGGTCTGCTGCTTGACCGGCCAGGTCGCACACGGCAGGTTCATCCAGGCGTTGGACCAGGTCAGGAACGGGTAGTCCCGGTGCAGCCGTGTGTTGTCCCGGTCCCACTTCTTCCAGCTGGTGGGCCACTTGGCGTCGGTGCACTCGACGGCCGTGTAGACGGCGTTGCCGTTCTCCGAGGCGATGTTGCCCGCGGTGTCGGTCAGGTCGGGGGCGGCCGCGTCGACGAGCGCCTGGGTGTCGCCGGCGAAGTACTTGCTGAAGACGGTGGCGACCGGAATCCACGAGGAGTCGTAGTACGGGGCGCCCGTGAAGAAGCCGAGCAGCTCGGCCGGTCCCACGACCCCGCCGATGGGGCTCTTCTTGGCCGCCGCCCGCAACTCCAGCCACTTCGCCTGGACTTCGGCGCGGGTGTCGCCGAGGTGGAAGACGGCGTCGTTGGCGGCGACCCAGTCCTGCCAGTCCTTCCAGCGGCCCTCGAAGGCGACGTCCTGGTCGAGGTTGGCCTCGTACCAGATCTTCTCCCGCGAGGGGTTGACGACGCTGTCGACGACCATGCGCCGGACATGGCCCGGGAACAGGGTGCCGTAGACCGCGCCGAGGTAGGTGCCGTAGGAGACGCCGAGGAAGTTGAGCTTCTTCTCGCCGAGGGCGGCACGGATGACGTCCAGGTCGCGCGCGGTGTTCGGCGTGGTCATGTGCGGCAGCATCTCGCCGCTGCGCTCGTAGCAGCCCTCGGCGTACTCGCGGGCCAGCTTGCGCTGGGCCAGCTTGTCGGCCTCGGAGTCCGGCACCGGGTCCATCTTGGGCGCCTTGACGAACTCCTGCGGGTCGGCGCAGGAGATGGGCGCCGACTTGCCGACGCCGCGCGGGTCGAAGCCCACGAAGTCGTACGCCTTGGCGGTGTTGGCCCAGACGGGCGCCTTGGTGGTGACACGGCGCGGGAAGCGCAGGCCGGAGCCGCCCGGCCCGCCCGGGTTGTAGACGAGGGCGCCCAAGCGCTCCTCCTTCGTGCCCGTGTTGCCGATCCGGTCGACGGCGAGCTTGATCTGCTTGCCGTACGGCTTGGCGTAGTCGAGCGGCACGGTGACATAGCCGCACTGGATCGGCTTCTCCAGGCCCCAGTCGGCCGGACAGTCCTGCCAGTCGATCCCGGTCTTCTCGGCCTTGGCGGCGGCGATCGCGGCGCCGCGGGCCTCGCGGTCCTGGCCGTGTCGGGTGTCCGCGCTCGCGGTGGGCGCCGCGACGGCTCCGGCTATCAGGGTCGCCGTGACGAGCACTCCGGCGGAACCGAACGCGGCCGTCCGCCTCGTCGCTCTCTTGTCCCTCAAGTGGGGCCTCCCCGTACGTCGTTGATGAGTACGGGGATCCTCTCGGCTGTGCGTCTCCTGAGAACAGGGGTGGTCGGCCTTCTTTGCCAATCCGATAACCGGACTGGGACGTTCGCTCGGCGGTCCGGCCCCTCGTCCCCCTCGTCCTCAACCGAGTCCTCAACCGAGGATCGTCAGCGCCTCGTCCAGGATCCGCCGAAGCTTCAGCGCGTCCGGCGCCACGGCGGTCACCAGCGCGGCCGGCCCCGCGAGCGGCATGATCGCGGCCCCCTCCCCCAGCACCCGGGCCGTCACCGGCTGGTCCGCGAACTCCGGCCGTACGACGACGACTTGGCCCACGGCCCGATGCCCCGCGAGCACGGCGGGCCCGTCCCAGCCGCCCGGCGCCCCGGGACCGCAGGACAGCTCCTGGTCGAGCACGGTACGCCCCGCGATCCGTACGACCAGCCTGCTGCCGAGCCGGCCCGGTTCCTCGCCGGCCCGCCCGAGCACCTGCTCCTCGCGCAGGACGAGCCGGGCCGTGGCACCGAGGTCGGCACGGGTCGTGACGTGCAGGTCGCTGCCGTGCGCGGAGATCAACTGCTCGGGCAGCCAGCGCAGTTCGCCGCCGTCGGCGACGGTGAGCCGGACGTCGTAGCGGGACTCGCCCTTGGCCTGACCCGGCAGTGCGATGGTGGCGGCGGCCGACCCGACGCGCAGCCGAGCACCGGCTTCCACCCCGGCCACCACGGTGAAGTGGTCGCCGCCGAGCGGCCCGCTCATCGCGCCGACGATCATGACGTGCGCCTGGCTGCCGATCCCCCGGGTCCGGCGCAGCGCCAGCGGTCCCTCACCCTCCAGGACGGGCAGGGACGTACCCCCGCGACCGTCGTCCCGCGCGAGCATCCGCGCGGTGGCCCGCACCCCGGTCACGGCCGCGGTCACGCCGTCCACGCGGCGAGCTGCGCCCGCACCCAGGCGGCGACGTCCCGCACGCCGGGCTCGGTCCTGAGTGACTGGAAGACGACCGGCAGTTCGGCCCGCTGCGCCTTGGCGTCGGCCGCCATCCGCGCCAGGTCGGAGCCGACGTACGGGGCGAGGTCGGTCTTGTTGACGACGAGCAGGTCGGCGGTGGTGACGCCCGGGCCGCCCTTGCGCGGAATGTCGTCCCCTCCGGCCACGTCGATCACGAAGATCTGCGCGTCGACGAGCCCCTTGGAGAAGGTGGCGGTCAGATTGTCGCCGCCGGACTCGACGAGGATGAGATCCAGCGGACCGACCTCGTCCTCCAGATCCTCCACCGCTTCGAGATTGGCGGAGATGTCGTCCCGGATCGCGGTGTGCGGACAGGCGCCGGTCTCCACGGCGGTGATCCGCTCGGGCGGCAGCACGGCCTCCCGCAGCAGGAACTCGGCGTCCTCGCGCGTGTAGATGTCATTGGTGACGACAGCGAGGGACAACTCGTCACGCAAGGCCCGGCACAGCGCGGCGACGGTGGCGGTCTTCCCGGACCCGACAGGCCCACCGAGCCCGATCCTCAGGGCCCGGTGCGAGCCGTCGGGACGATGAGCGTCGGCACTGACAGCGGCGGGGCCGTCGAGGGAGTGGTCGAGGTGCATGGGGCGGCTCCAGAATTTCAGGTCGAGCGGTGCCTTTTCAGCTCAGTCCGGCACTATTCAGCCCGTCCGGCGTTTGAGGACGAGGCCCGTTCAGGGCCGATGGGGGTCCAGGGGGCGAAGCCCCCTGGCGGGGTCGAAGGGGCGGAGCCCCTGGGGGATGGGACGGGTAGGGGCGGCGGGGGCGAACAACCTCCTACGACGCGAAGAGCCGTACGGGCCAGGCAGCATGCACCTCGGCGGAGATCTCCAGCAGCGGAGCGGAAGCCGCGGGCAAGGCATCGACACCCTCGTCGACCACCTTCCGCGCCGCCTCCACCGCCTGATCCGCGACGCGATCCAGCTCCGGCGCCAGCCGAGCCAGCGCCCCGGTCGCATCGAAGGGATCCAGGCTCAACAACCGCACCGTGGCCGAGGCCGGCCCACTGACACTCTCGTACGCCGCACAGTAGGCGGCGTCAAGCGCCCCCAGCCCCGCCGCCCGAGCCGCCAGACCCAGTACCACCGGCTGATGCGCCCCCTTGGGAAACTCCCGCGCCAGCGCGTCGAGTTCCTCGGACGGCCAGGTCGCCCGCGCGGCCCGCATCAGCTGGCGGCCCAGCTTCCGCGCGGCCACCCGCAGTGCGGGCGACGGCGTCCGCGCATCGGCCGCCGCGTCCAACTCCGCGGGATCGACACCGAGTACGGCCGCCGCGGCCAGCGCCGCGGAGACCCGCCCGGCCGTGTGCAGCCGCCCCCGGCAGAAGGACTCGAGGCTCGCGCCCCCGGTGACGCGCCCGGCCTTGACGGCCGCCTCGGCGCCGCCGGAGTGCGCGTGCCCTCCGGCGGGGAAGCGGCCGTCGGCCAGAACGAGAAGTGCTGCTCGTGACATCGGATCCGCGCCGTCAGAAGAGGAAGTAGCGCTGGGCCATGGGCAGTTCGGCGGCCGGAGTCGCCTCGACGAGTTCCCCGTCGATGTGCACGGCGAAGCTGTCGGGATCGACCTGGACGCGGGGCCGCGCGTCGTTCTCCCGCATGTCGGCCTTGGTGACGCCACGCGTCGACTCGATGGCGACGAAGCGCTTCCCCAACTGCAGCCGCTCCGGCAGCCCGTCCTCGATGGCGAGCGGCGCCACGAAGTTGAAGGAGTTCGAAGCGGGCGCCCGCCCGATCGCACCGAACATCGGGCGCGGCAGGATCGGCTGCGGCGTCGGAATGGACGCGTTCGCGTCGCCCATCTGCGCGTACGCGATCTGGCCGCCCTTGACGACGAGGTGTGGCTTGACCCCGAAGAACGCGGGCTCCCACAGCACGAGGTCGGCGAGCTTGCCGGTCTCGACCGAGCCGATCTGGTGGGCGAGGCCCTGCGCGACGGCCGGGTTGATCGTGTACTTGGCGACATAGCGACGCACCCGATGGTTGTCCGCGCGTCCGTCGCCCGGCAACGCGCCCCGCCGCCGCTTCATCACATGGGCCGTCTGCCAGGTCCGCATGATGACCTCGCCGACCCGGCCCATGGCCTGCGCGTCGGAGGAGATGATCGAGATGGCGCCCAGGTCGTGAAGTATGTCCTCCGCGCCGATGGTGGAGGGCCGGATCCGGGACTCGGCGAAGGCGAGGTCCTCCGGGACGGCCGGGTTGAGGTGGTGGCAGACCATCAGCATGTCGAGGTGTTCCTCGGCGGTGTTGACGGTGTAAGGCCGCGTCGGGTTCGTCGAACTCGGCAGCACGTGCGGCTCGGAGACCACGGTCATGATGTCCGGCGCGTGCCCGCCGCCCGCACCCTCGGTGTGGTAGGCGTGGATGCCGCGTCCGGCGATCGCGGCGAGGGTGTCGCCGACGAACCCCGCCTCGTTCAGCGTGTCCGTGTGGATGGCGACCTGGATGCCGGTGCGGTCGGCGACGGTCAGCGAGGCGTCGATGACGGCCGGGGTCGAACCCCAGTCCTCGTGCAGCTTGAGGCCGAGGGCGCCACCGCGGATCTGGGACAGCATCGCCTCGTGGGAGACGGTGTTGCCCTTGCCGAGGAAGCCGATGTTCAGCGGATACTGCTCCATCGCCTCCATCATGCGCGCGAGGTGCCAGGGCCCCGGCGTCACCGTCGTGGCCTTCGAGCCCTCGGCCGGTCCGGTGCCGCCGCCGACCAGCGTCGTGATGCCGGCCGACAGCGCCTCGTCGGCGATCTGCGGGCAGATGAAGTGGACGTGCGCGTCGACGGCGCCGGCCGTCAGGATGCGCCCGTTGCCGGCGATGATCTCGGTCTCGGGGCCGATGACCAGGTCGGGGTGGACGCCGTCCATGGTGTCGGGGTTGCCGGCCTTCCCGATGCCGGTGATCCGGCCGTCGCGGATGCCGACGTCGGCCTTGACGATCCCCCAGTGGTCGATGATCACAGCGCCGGTGATGACCGTGTCCGGGGTGCCGTCTGCGCGCGTAGCACGTGACTGGCCCATGGACTCGCGGATGACCTTGCCGCCGCCGAAGACGGCCTCGTCACCGGCGAGGCCGGGACCGCCGGAACGATCCTCCTCGATCTCGACGAGCAGGTCGGTGTCGGCGAGCCGGATGCGGTCGCCGGTGGTGGGGCCGAACAGGTCGGCGTACGCGGCACGCGAGATCTCAGGCATCGAGGGCACCTCCGGTCTCCCCGCGCAGCCCGGGCACCACACGGGCGCCGGCGAGCGGGACGAGTTCGACGTCGACGGGGATCCCGGGTTCGAAGCGCACGGCGGTGCCGGCGGCGATGTTGAGCCGCTTGCCGCGTGCGGCGGCGCGGTCGAATTCCAGACCGGGGTTGGCCTCGGCGAAGTGGTAGTGGGAGCCGACCTGGACGGGCCGGTCGGCGGCGTTGAGGACGGTCAGCGCGGTGACCTCGCGCCCCTCGTTGTAGACGATCGGGCTTGAAGCGAACAGGAACTCTCCGGGAATCATGGCGGCTCCTGCCCGTCAGACGATCGGGTCGTGGACGGTGACGAGCTTGGTGCCGTCCGGGAAGGTCGCCTCGACCTGGACGTCGTGGATCATCTCGGGGATGCCCTCCATGACGTCGTCCCTGGTGAGCAGCTTGCGTCCGGAGGCCATGAGCTCGGCGACCGTACGGCCGTCACGCGCGCCCTCGAGGATGTGCGACGTGATGAGCGCGACCGCCTCGGGGTGGTTGAGCTTCAGCCCGCGGGCCCGGCGCTTCTCGGCCACGTCGGCCGCCACATGGATCAGCAGCCTCTCTTGCTCGTGCGGGGTCAGTTGCACGTCCCACCTCACAGTCCTCGCTCCGGACCGTGCGGGGTCCGGCTGCCGCAGCCCCCGGGCAACGTCCCTGGTGGCGTGGATCGGCAGGCTAGTTGGACCGGGTTTCAAGCAAGTTAACCGAGCTGTGATCCGTTCAGCCCACTTCCTTGATCCGTTCTGGCCTCTTTGTGGGGTGCCGACATGCTCATCAACGCGCGTAGTCCGTTCTGGAGAACCTCGACCGGGGCCGGCCCCAGCAGCGGCTGCTGGGCGACGAACCCCTGAACAGTCGCGATCATGGTGCGCACGACATGCTCTGCGGGCAGGTCCGCGCGCATCATCCCGGCGTCCTGGTACGCCTCGACGACCCGCATCCAGCCCTCACCGACAGCGGAATAGCCGTCCCGCAGGGTGGCGGCCAGCTCCGGGCTGCGCAGCGTCTCCGCCCACACCTGGACGATCAGCCGCGGGAAGGCCGGTTCCCCGTCGACGGTCAGCGACGCCCTGGTGGCAAGCGTCCGGCCCAGTACAGCGCCGACGAGGACGTCGGGCGGGGGCGGCGGACTCTGCTTCGCCGCCCCCTCGAAGGCGTCCCGGACCGACCCGAGTACCTCACCGACGATCGCGGCGATCAGCTCCTCCTTGCCACTGAAGTAGCGGTACACCGCTCCGGCCGAGAGGTCGACCTCCTTCAGCACGTCCTGCATGGACGTGGCGTGGAAGCCGTTGCGGGCGAAGCAGAGCGCGGCGCCGTCGAGGATCTGGCGGCGGCGGGCGTCGAGGTGCTCCTGGGATACACGGGCCATGTCCCCAACCTAAAACGAACGTTCCTTCTTGACAAGGAGCAGTCTCGGCGGGACGGTTGGAGCAGCCTAAAACGAACGATCCTTCTTTTTACCGCAGACTTTTGGCGCAGCCCTCTCTTCGGCCTCCGCCGCCGACGAGACAAGCGCCCCGACCCGAGGAGCACAGCCCCATGTCCACGCCCCCCGCCGCCCAGGCCGAGCCCCGGCCCCTGCCGCACGGCCGCCGCATGGTCGCCGTGGCGGTCCTGGTCCCGCTGCTCGCGGCCCTCGCCCTATGGGCCTTCGCCTGGCCCGCGGCCCGCACCGCGCCTCGGGACCTGCCGCTCGGCGTCGCCGGGCCCGCTGCCGCGACGGCCCAGGTAGAGCAACAACTCGCGCAGCACGAAGGCGCGTTCGAGATCCACCGCTACGCCGACGAGGCCGCCGCCCGGGACGCCGTCGAGGACCGGACCGTATACGGCGCGGTCGTGGTCACCCCCCAGGGCACCGAGCTGCTGACCGCCTCCGCGGCGAGCCCGTTCGTCGCCCAGTTGCTCCAGCAGACGATGGCCGAGCAGGCCGCCGCCTCGGGTGCGCAGGTCAGGACGGTCGACGTGGTGGCCGCCCCCGAGGCGGACCCGCGGGGCACGGCACTGAACGCGAGCGTGCTGCCGCTCGCCCTGGCCGGCATCGCGGCGGGCGCGGCGGTGACCCTGCTCGGACTGCGTGGCTGGCGTGCCGTCGGCGCACTCGTCGGCGCCGCGGCCCTGGTCGGCGTGGTGGCCGCCGCCCTCGCACACAGCTGGCTGGGCGTCCTCGCGGGCGACTGGTGGGCGGAGGCGGGATCGTTCGCCCTGTCCACGCTGGCCGTCGGGGCGGCGGTGGCCGGGCTGGCCGCCCTTCTGGGGCAGGCCGGTGTCGGGGTGGCCGCGGGCGTCGTGATGCTGTTCGGCAACCCGTTCTCCGGGGCGGCCACCGCGCCGCAGATGCTGCCGGAGCCGTTCGGGACGATCGGCCAGTGGCTGCCGCCGGGCGCGGGGACGAGCCTGCTGCGCTCGGTGTCCTTCTTCGACGGCGCGGCGGCGACCGGGCCCGCCCTGACGCTCACCTGGTGGGCCGCGCTGGGTCTGGGCGCCGTACTGCTGGGAAACGCGCTCACGGCGCGTACGAAGCGCGCCGAGCCCGCGCCCGATCGGGAGCCCGTGGCCGTCGGCTGACCGGCCGGCCGCACCGGTCCGACCGTGCACCCCCGCTGTGGCGGACGGGGGTGCACGGTCTTGTCGTCTCTAGGACGGGCCGTGCCCCCGGTGGTGCGCCGCGATGCCGAAGCGCTGCTGTTCGCGGGGAGCGGACGCGACCTCGCGGACGCTGGAGACCGCGCTGACCACCTGCTCCTCCGCGGGCTCCTGGAGCTCCTCCAGCCGTTCGAGGTCGGCGGCGGAAACCAGGGCGACGAGGGGTTTGCCGTGCCGTGTCACGACCACCCGCTCACCGCCGTACACCACCCGATTGATCAGGTCGGCGAGTTCAGCTCTGGCTTGCGTCACCGGAATCTCGTAGGCCATACCCCCATCATAACGTCACGTACGTCCTGTACATTTTTTACAGACGCCGAAGGAGGGGTACCCATGACCCGACCAGCCGCCCGCTACGTGCTGCCCGAGTTCACCGAGCGCACGAGCTACGGGCACAAGTCGATGGATCCGTACTCGAAGCTCCTGGAAGAGCGGATCGTCTTCCTCGGGACGCAGATCGACGACACCTCGGCGAACGACGTGATGGCCCAGTTCATGTACCTGGAGTACCAGGACCCGGACCGGGACATCTCGCTGTACATCAACTCGCCCGGGGGCTCGTTCAGCGCGATGTCCGCGATCTACGACACGATGCAGTACGTCCGTTGCGACGTGGAGACGACGTGTCTGGGGCAGGCCGGTTCGTCCGCCGCGGTGCTGCTGGCGGCGGGCACGCCGGGCAAGCGGAACCTGCTGCCGGGTGCGCGCGTGGTGATCCACCAGCCCGCCGTGTACGAACCCGTGCAGGGGCAGGCCAGCGATCTGGCCATCCAGGCCGACGAGTTGCTCCGCGTGCGCTCCCGCCTGGAGGAACTGCTCGTCAAGCACACCCACCGCAGCCCGGAACAGGTGAACGCCGACATCGAGCGCGAGAAGATCCTGGACGCGCCGGGAGCGCTGGAGTACGGCCTCGCGGACCGGATCATCCCCAGCCGCAGGACGACGATCGCCCCGCCCAGCGGGAGGTGAGCGGCCGGTGCTCCCACCCGAACTGCCGCCCCTGCCGGCCCTGACCCGCGCCGAGGGCGAACTGATCGACCGTTACCTCGACGTGGTCGATCTGCTCGGCCGGATCAACCCCGCCCGCCACGGCGACACGTACCGCGGGCTGCGGGCCGCGCAGGCACTGGTCACCAAGGCGGCCGAGCTGCGGGACGCGTTGGCGCTGATGCACCGTCGGGGCGAGACGGAGGTGCACGCCGACACGCTGGCGCGTGCGCTGCGTGTGCTGGACGGGGAGCGCCGCGCGGCTCGCGTCACACTGCCGCCGCTCTCCGACAGTTGACGCACCCACAGCCGGTCCGGGCCTTCCGTCCTCCTGACGGAGTGTCCGGACCGGCGCCGAAACGGACCAAATGGCGTACCGCCTTTTGGAGTAGTCGCACGTCCTTTTACGGGCCCGTCACGGTTGCGCAACACGCATGACCTCAGGGCGGAATGAGTCGTTCCGGTGCTGGTCCGGGCGTCCGCGGATCCCTGGACACCCCTTCGAACACTGGGGTGTCCACCCGAACGGGTGAGTGGTGAGTAACAACACAAACCATCGGTTCCGTTGGGATTTTCGGACATCCGTGAGCCAAGATCCCTGTCTGACGACAAGACCCCGCCGCAGCGGCGGGGCGATCCGGGCGGACGCCGAGTCCTGCCGCTGCCCGGATGACAGGTCGACAGAAGTGGATCGGCAGGAGTGGAGGACCCAGGCACGACGGGTCGCCGGAACGGTCACGCCATGACCGCGCCGAGCTGCCCTTGGGGTGAAGCCGCAGCAGCGGCCGGGCAACTTCGCCAGCCCGAATCCGACAGGTCATCCTTCACAGGCGGCTGACGAAGGGTTGCGCATGACTGCGCTCAATCGTGTCCCGTCGCTCATGGTCCGAGCCGGTACGGCCTCGGCCCTCACCATCGCCGCGATGGGCGGCTCCGTCGTGGTCCCGGGTGTCGCGTCCGACGCCGCGGCCGCCACGCCGGCGACGAAGGCACTTCAGATCGCCGCGTCCAAGAAGGGTTCCCCGTACAAGTACGGTGCCACCGGACCACGTCGCTTCGACTGCTCCGGGCTCACGCTGTACTCGTTCAAGAAGGCGGGCAAGAAGCTCCCCCGCACGGCGGCCCAGCAGTACAACAAGACACGCCACATCTCCTCCGGGAGCCGCAAGGCCGGAGACCTGGTGTTCTTCCACTCGGGGTCGAACGTGTACCACGTCGGCATCTACGCCGGGAAGGGGAAGATCTGGCACGCCCCGAAGACCGGGGACGTCGTGCGACTGCAGAAGATCTGGACGAAGAGCGTCTGGTACGGCCGGGTCAAGTGACCCACCCTCGGGGGGCGGCGGCGACCTGACCCGCCGTCGCCCCCTCCGGGGCTCTCAGTGGCTCCTCAGGGGCGCCAAGGGCCCTCCAGGGCTCTCAGGGCGCGTGACACGGGCTGAGATGGTTACTCGTCCGTCCATGGCCGACCACAGTCCCTGCACCGCACGCAACGAGACCCCGCTGGAGCGCGCCGACCGCAACTTCGGCGAACTGCTCCAGGAACTGCGCGTCACGCAGACCGGGGTGCAGATCCTCTTCGCCTTCCTGCTGACGCTGGCCTTCACGCCGCGCTTCCCGTCGCTCGACACGGTCCAGCGCACCACGTACGTCGTCACGCTCCTGCTGGCGGTCCTGGCGGCGGCCCTGTTCACCGCGCCCGCCGCCCTGCACCGCTCGCTCTTCCAGAAGGGCGCCAAGCCCCGCATAGTCCAGGTCTCCTCGCGGCTCGCCACCCTCGGCATGGGGGTGCTGGTGCTCGCGTTCACCGGGTCGGTGCTGCTCGTGGTGGACGTGACGACCGGCCGGGCCGGCGGGCTGGTCGCGGGCGGGGCGACCCTGTTCGTGTGTCTGTGCCTGTGGTGGCTGCTGCCGCGGCTGGTGAGCCGGGCGGTACGGGCGGACACGCCCCGGACGGCTGTCAGGCCGCTCGCACCGGTGCGAGGAGGAGTACCGCACCGAGAACTGTCGGCGCGCCGCCGATGACCCCCTGGCGCCGACAGCGCCCGCGTCCCGGGTCCGGCCCGCCGGTGTGAGGGTTACGGCTCCTGCTGGCCGGCCGCCGGTACCGGTTCGGCCGGTACGGTCCACGGCACTTCGATCGAGACGGTCTTGCCGCCCTCGCGGGTGGGCCGGACTCTCAGCTTGCCGCCGCACTCGGCGGTCAGCCAGCGGATGATCACCATGCCGCGGCCGTTGTCCTGCTGGACGGCGGCCGGCAGCCGTTTCGGGAAGCGCGGGTGGCTGTCGGTGACACCGATGCGCAGGTGTTCGTCACGCTCGAGCACGATGTCCACCGTGAAGGTGGGTGACTGACCGAAGGTGTGCTGTACGGCGTTGGTGGCGAGTTCGGAGACGATGAGGCGGATGGTGTCGGCCACCTCCGTCTCCGCGGGCAGACCCCACTCGGCCAGGGTGGTGAGCACGTAGGAGCGGGCCGCGGAGACCGAAGCGGGATCGCTCGGCAGAGTGACGGATGATTCCAGGTGGTCTGCCATGACGACGTCGTCCCTTTCCCGCGGGACCGCAGTCCGACGCGAAGGCGGAGGTTCGAGTACGGTCCCGGACTGGTGCTTCGTCGCCAGAGTGCCATCACCGAGGCGGTCAGGGGTGGCGATCCACCAAGATATGCATATATCTGTCGCTCGAAGCGGTGAACTCTGCGACGGCAGAGCGTATTTGGGTGCCTCGGTTGGAGTAAGGAGTAGCCCCATGCAGCACGGTCCCGCGGTGCGCCGCCGGAAGCTGGGCGCCGAACTGCGTGCGCTGCGCACCGGTGCGGAGCTCACGAGTGGTGAGGCGGCCCGGCTCGTGGGGTGGCACCAGTCCAAGGTGAGCCGGATCGAGACCGGCGCGAGCGGTGTGAAACCGGCCGATGTTCGGTTACTCCTCGACGCCTACGGGGTGCACGACTCCCAACTACGGGAGTTGCTCCTGATGTTGGCGGGATCCGACGAGGGCGGCGGCCGCCACCACTGGTGGCACGCGTACCGCGGGGTGCTGCCGCCGACCTACCGGGACTTCATCAGCCTGGAGTCGCAGGCGAGCACGATGCGCACCCTGGAGATCTCTGTGGTGCCCGGGCTCCTGCAGACCCCCGAGTACGCCCGGGCGGTGACGAAGGCGGCGGTGGACGGGCTGGACGAGGAGAAGCTGGACGCCCTGGTCGAGGTGCGCCTGGCCCGGCAGGACGTGCTGCGTTCGCATCCGCCGCTGGAGCTGAGTGCCGTCCTGGACGAGGCCGTGCTGCGGCGGGAGGTGGGCGGCCCCGACATCATGGCGCGGCAGCTGGCACGGCTGGTGGAAGCGGCGCGGCTGCCCCAAGTGCGGTTGCAGGTACTGCCGTTCGCGGCCGGCGCGCACATCGGCGTCACCGGCCCTTTCGTTATTTTCTCATTTTCGCGCACATCTGATCTGGATGTGGTTGTTCTCGACCACTTGACGAGTAGCCTCTATCTCGAGCGGAAAGAAGACCTCCAGGCCTACACCGAGGCCTTCAACGCCCTTCAGTTCCACGCCCTTTCGCCCGAGGACTCGTTGGACTACATCGCCGCTGTAGGTGACGGCGCGTAAGGAGGCACCATGTCTGCCCTGCCTCGGCACGTACTTTCCGGTACTGATCTGCCCGGCCTGCGGTGGCTGCGCAGCAGTTACAGCACAGGAGCGAACAACTGCGTCGAGACCGCCCGGCTCGTGGCCGGGCACTCGGCGGGACTGCTCGCCGTGCGCGACTCGAAGAACCCGGCCGGACCCGCGCTGCTCTTCTCCCCCGAGAGCTGGGCGGGTTTCACGGCCGCGGTGCACCACATCTGACCCGTTCAGTCATCTGGCGACGCACGGCCGTGGCACGCCGACTCACGGTCGCGTCTCGCCGATCACCCCTACAGCGCGTTCGATCTGCCCGTCCAGGAGGTCCGCGCGGGCGGTCAGCCTCAGCCGGGAGATGCCGTCGGGCACGGAAGGAGGACGGAAGCAGCCCACGGCCAGCCCCTGCGCACGACAGTCGGCCGCCCAGCGCACGGCACCCTCCGGGGACGGTGCGCGCACGGAGACGACCGCGGCGTCCGGACGTACCGCTTCCAGACCCGCGGCGCTCAGGCGTGCGTGCAGCTCGGCGGCGACCGCGCGCGCCCGCGCCGCCCGCTCCGGCTCGCGGCGCAGCAGGCGCACGGCCGCCAGGGCCGCGCCCGCCGCCGCGGGGGCGAGGCCGGTGTCGAAGATGAACGTCCGGGCCGCGTTGACCAGGTGGTCGATCACCCCGGCGGGACCGAGGACGGCACCGCCCTGGCTGCCGAGCGACTTGGACAGCGTGACCGTCACGACGACGTCGTCGGCGCCCGCGAGGCCCGCCGCCTGCGGGGCGCCGCGGCCGCCGTCGCCGAGGACCCCGAGACCGTGGGCGTCGTCGACCACCAGTCCCGCGCCGCGCTCCCGGCACGCTTCGGCGAGCCCGGCCAGCGGGGCAGCGTCGCCGTCGACGGAGAAGACCGTGTCGGAGACGACGACGGCGGGTCCCTCGTGGGTCAGGAGCGCCTTGCGTACGGCGTCCGGATCGGCGTGCGCGACGACCTGCGTGCTCCCGCGGGCCAGCCGGCAGCCGTCGATGAGCGAGGCGTGGTTGCCCGCGTCGGAGACGATCAGCGAACCGTGCGGCGCCAGCGCGGTGACCGCGGCGAGGTTGGCCGCGTAGCCCGAGGAGAAGACGAGCGCCGCCTCGAAGCCGCAGAAGTCGGCCAGCTCGCGTTCCAGTTCCTGGTGCAGCTCCGTGGTGCCGGTGACGAGCCGGGAGCCCGTCGAGCCGCCGCCCCAGGTCCGCGCGGCCCGCGCCGCGCCCTCGGTGACCTCCCGGTGCC
Organism: Streptomyces sp. NBC_01352; assembly: GCF_036237295.1. Classification (NCBI taxonomy): domain Bacteria; kingdom Bacillati; phylum Actinomycetota; class Actinomycetes; order Kitasatosporales; family Streptomycetaceae; genus Streptomyces; species Streptomyces sp. NBC_01352. Next base: position 9,179,583 of record NZ_CP108354.1, on the reverse strand, counting down.
GGGCCAGGCCCAGGTAGTCGTTGCTCGCCAGGTCCAGGAGCGGGGAGTCGGAAGGGCGGGGGCGCAGCGTCCGTACGAGTCCGGCGCGGCGGCGCAGCTCGGCCTGCTCGTCGATCCAGGCGAACGCCATCGGCCCTCCAGGGAATGGGTAGACAGTGCCGGTGATTTGTAGGCAGTCCACAGACACTAGCGGGACTGCCGGGCCCCCATGATGTGGCAATACCCACACGTCGAAGCGCCTCTGTTGTGCGAACTCTCCTTGGCCGAAGGCGGCTGCGTAAGACAGGATCGGCTCTCATGGACCTGCTGAACACGCTGGTGGACAAGGGGCTTCGGCGCGAGCTGCCGACCCGCGAGGAGGCGCTGGCCGTCCTCGCCACTTCCGACGACGACCTGCTCGATGTGGTGGCCGCGGCCGGCAAGGTGCGCCGGCACTGGTTCGGGCGACGGGTGAAACTGAACTACCTGGTCAACCTCAAGTCGGGCCTGTGCCCGGAGGACTGTTCCTACTGCTCCCAGCGGCTCGGCTCCAAGGCCGGCATCCTCAAGTACACCTGGCTCAAGCCCGACGACGCCTCGAAGGCCGCCGCGGCCGGGTTGGCGGGAGGCGCCAAACGGGTGTGTCTGGTGGCCAGTGGGCGCGGGCCCACCGACCGGGACGTGGACCGGGTCTCCGACACCATCAAGGCGATCAAGGACCAGAACGAGGGCGTCGAGGTGTGCGCCTGCCTCGGCCTGCTCTCCGACGGCCAGGCGGAGCGGCTGCGCGCGGCGGGCGCGGACGCCTACAACCACAACCTCAACACGTCCGAGGAGACGTACGGGGACATCACGACCACGCACACGTACGCCGACCGGGTGGACACCGTGCAGAAGGCGCACGCGGCCGGGCTGTCCGCCTGCTCCGGGCTGATCGCGGGCATGGGCGAGCGCGACGAGGACCTGATCGACGTGGTCTTCTCGCTGCGCGAGCTGGACGCGGACTCGGTGCCGGTCAACTTCCTGATCCCGGTCGAGGGCACCCCGCTCGCCAAGGAGTGGAACCTCACCCCGCAGCGCTGCCTGCGGATCCTGGCGATGGTCCGGTTCGTCTGCCCGGACGTCGAGGTGCGTATCGCGGGCGGCCGCGAGGTCCATCTGCGCTCGATGCAGCCGCTCGCCCTGCACCTGGCCAACTCGATCTTCCTGGGCGACTACCTCACGACGGAGGGCCAGGCCGGCAAGGCCGACCTGGACATGATCGCGGACGCCGGGTTCGAGGTGGAGGGCACCGACCAGGTGACGCTGCCGGAGCACCGGGTGACTGCCGGGGGCGGGTGCGGGTCGCACGAGGGCGGGGGCGGGTGCGGGTCGCACGAAGGGGGCGGCGCGTGCGGGTCCGCTCCGGCCGCAGCTCCGGCCGCCGCGCCTGCGGGCGAGCCTCGTACGGACCTGGTGGCCGTACGCCGTCGAGGCGCCGGAACGGACCTCGCGCCCAATGCCTGACCTGACCGGCCTGCCTGTCGCCGAGTTGCTGGAGCTGGACCGGCGGCACGTCTGGCATCCGTACGGGCCCATGCCCGGCCGGCAGGAACCGCTCGTCGTGGAGTCGGCGAGCGGGGTACGGCTGCGCCTGGCCGACGGCTCGGGCGAGCTGGTCGACGGCATGTCGTCCTGGTGGTCGGCGATCCACGGCTACAACCACCCGGTGCTCAACGAGGCCGCGCGCGAGCAGCTCGGCCGGATGAGCCACGTGATGTTCGGCGGGCTCACCCACGAGCCCGCCGTACGGCTCGCGAAGCTCCTTGTCGACATGTCGCCGGACGGCCTGGAGCATGTCTTCCTCGCCGACTCCGGGTCGGTGTCGGTCGAGGTCGCGGTCAAGATGTGCCTGCAGTACTGGCGCTCGCTGGGGCGGCCTGCCAAGCAGCGCCTGTTGACCTGGCGCGGCGGCTACCACGGCGACACCTGGCAGCCGATGTCGGTGTGCGACCCCGAGGGCGGGATGCACGAGCTGTGGTCCGGGGTGCTCCAGCGCCAGGTGTTCGCGGACCCGCCGCCGGCGGAGTACGAGGAGGCGTACGCCGACCGGCTGCGCGCGCTGATCGAGCGGCACGCCGACGAGCTGGCCGCGGTGATCGTCGAGCCGGTGGTGCAGGGCGCGGGCGGGATGCGGTTCCACTCCCCCGCGTACCTGCGGGTGCTGCGCGAGGCGTGCGACGCGCACGGCGTGCTGCTGGTGTTCGACGAGATCGCGACCGGGTTCGGCCGCACCGGCGCGCTGTTCGCGGCGGAGCACGCGGCGGTGACCCCGGACGTGATGTGCGTGGGCAAGGCGCTGACCGGCGGCTATATGACCATGGCGGCCACCCTGTGCACCGCGCGCGTGGCCGACGGCATCTCGCGGGGCGAGGTCCCGGTCCTCGCCCACGGCCCGACCTTCATGGGCAATCCCCTCGCCGCCTCGGTCGCCTGCGCCTCGATCGAGCTGCTGCTGGGCCAGGACTGGCTCGCGGAGGTCAAGCGGATCGAGGCGGGGCTGCGGGACGGGCTGGCGCCCGCTCTTGGTGTCCCGGGCGTGAAGGACGTCCGGGTCCTCGGCGCCATCGGGGTCGTGCAGCTCGACCACGCCGCGGACATGAAGGCGGCCACGGAAGCCGCCGTGCGCGAGGGCGTGTGGCTGCGGCCGTTCCGCGACCTCGTGTACACGATGCCGCCGTACGTCACGGGCGACGCGGACGTGACGCGGATCGCGCGCGCGGTGTGCGCGGCGGCGCGCGAAGGGTGAGCGGGAGGGATGACATGCCGGTACTGGTGATCACGGGCACGGGCACGGAGGTCGGCAAGACGGTCGCGACCGCCGCCGTGGCCGCCGCTGCGCTCGCCGCCGGACGCTCGGTGGCCGTGCTCAAGGCCGCGCAGACGGGCGTACGGCCGGACGAGCCCGGGGACGCCTCCGAGGTGGCGCGGCTCGCGGGTGCCGTAACAGCCGCCGAACTCGCCCGTTTTCCCGAGCCGTTGGCACCGGCCACGGCCGCGCGGCGGGCGGGGCGGGCGCCGGTGCGTCCCCAGGAGGTCGCCGAGGCCGCCGCCAAGCTGGCCACCGAGCACGACCTGGTGCTGGTCGAGGGGGCGGGCGGACTGCTCGTGCGGTTCGACGCGGTGGGCGGGACGCTGGCCGACGCGGCCGCGCTGCTGGCGGCACCGGTGCTGGTGGTGGCAGCGGCGGGCCTGGGCACGCTGAACACCACGGAACTGACGGCCCGTGAACTCCGTAGACGTGAGCTCGACTTGGCCGGAATCCTGATCGGCAGCTGGCCCGAGGCACCCGATCTCGCCTCGCGCTGCAATCTGGCGGACCTGCCGGACGTGTCCGGGGCCCCGCTGCTGGGCGCCCTGCCCGCCGGTGCCGGGGCCCTCGATCCCGCCGACTTCCGTACCGCGGCGCCGGGTTGGCTGGCGCCGCGGCTGGACGGGACGTGGGACGCGGAGGCGTTCTGGAGGCGGGAGGCTCCCTAGGCCCCCAGGGCCTGTCCGGCGGATCAGGTCGCAGACGCGGGGCCGCAGTGACATCAGCCGCTCCGCGGCGGGCGCCGATCTGCGGCGTTGTCGTCGGTTGCCGATTCCCCCACTCTCGACTTCGCTCGAGCGGGGGGACCCCCATCGCATCGACGCCCTCCTCCGCCTTGCAGCTCGACGCACCATGCCCCGCTCACCCGCGTCGATCACGCACCGCCGACTTCCTGCGACCTGATCCGCCGGACAGGCCCTAGTCGCCGGCTTCCGCGAGGAGCCTCACCAGTTCGATGCGGGAGCGGATGCCAAGCCGGGTGAAGACGCCGCGCAGATGGTGGTCGATCGTGCGCGGGCTGAGCGCCAGGCGGTCGGCGATCTCGCGGTTGGTGGCGCCCTCGGCGGCCATCTTGGCGACCCGGAGCTGCTGGGCGGTGAGGCGGGCCGTGGGGGTGTCGGGGGCGGTGTGGGCGGGTGCCGTCGGCGCGCCCAGGGCACGCAGTTCGGTGCGGGCCTGGGCCGCGCAGTGCGGTGCGCCGAAGGAGTCGAACGCCTCCAGGGCGCTGTGGAGGCGGTCGCGTGCCTCGGTACGGCGGCGCAGCCGGCGCAGTGCGCTGCCGAACAGCAGCTCCGTGCGGGCGCGTTCGAAGTCCCGGGTGCCGTGGGAGTGCAGGTCGAGTGCGCAGCGGTAGTGCTCCACGGCCTCCCCGTCCGGCGCCAGCAGGGCCCGGCAGCGGGCACTGAGGGCCAGGTCGTCGGGGCTGAGCACCGCGCTCGCCCACCGGTGGTAGTCGGCGTGGGCGACCCGCGCGACCCGGGAGTCGCCGGTGCGGACGGCGGCCTCGACGTAGTGCGGGGTGGCCAGGTGCCGGATCGCGCGGTGGCCGTGGCCGGGGCCGAACCCGGCGAGGGCGCGCAGCCGGGCCGCCGCAGCGGCGAAGCGGCCGGTGCTGAGGTCGAGGTAGGCGAGCGCCCACTGGGCGAGCGCGGCGGGCAGGCCGAGGCCGCGGGCGAGGGCGTACGTCCGTGCGGTCGCGGCGCGTTCGCGGCAGACGTCCGCGTCGCCGGTGACCGCCGCGAACATGGCGAGCGCGGCCTGCAGATGGCAGGCGCCGTTGTCCTGGCCGGTGGCGTACGCCTCCCTCAGCGCGTCCGCCGCGGCGGCCTCCCCGGCCTTCGGGCGCCCCGTCCAGAAGTCGGCGTAGGCCCGGAACTCCATCGCCTGCACCACGGTGGCCGTGGCGCCCCGAGCCCGGGCCGAGGCGTCCGCGCGGAGGGTGGCGGTGGCGGCCCGGGTGTGGTCTCCGAGCAGCAGCGCGGCGATGCCGGCGTGGATGAGCAGGGTGGGGTCCCCACCGGGACCGCACCGCCCGGCCGCCGCCATCAGCAGATCCCGCGCGTCCTCGTACCGCCCGTCGAAAGCGGCGGCCAGCCCACCGAGCGTCCCGGGCACCGGGATCCCCAGCCGGTCGGCGGCCCGCGCCGCCTCCCGGCACCGACGCAGGTCACCGGTGTAGATGGCGGCTTCGGTGGCACGGGCGAGGAGTTGGGCGGCGGGGTCGGGGGCGCGCGTCTGGGAGCCGGCGGACGAGGCAGCCTGCCTGCCCCGCACCGCAGCCACGGACGGCGTACGGCGCAACTCGCCCCCGGCGTCCGCGCCGTCGCCGTCGCCGGACGAGGCGTCAGGGCGGTCGCCTCCCCCGCCCTCACCCGCCGCCCTGCGCACCGCAGCCCCCAGCAACGCGTCGAACGCCTCCGAGGCGTTGCCCGCCCGCAGGGCGAGGATGCCGGTCAGCGCCTCCTCGTGGCCGGCGGCGGCCAGCCGGCGGGCGCGGTCGCCGTCGCCTGAGTGCCAGGCGCACGCGGCGGCGAGGGCGAGGAGGCGGGACTGTTCGCCCGGGTCGGAGCTGAGCGCGGCCGCGCGTTCGGCGAGGGCCCGGGCCGGGGCGAGCCGGCCCGCGGCCTGCACGTTGCGCGCCGCGGTCCCGAGTTCCGCCGAGAGCCGGCCGCTCGGGCCGAGGGCGCCCGCGCCGCGGTGCCAGGAGCGGCCGGACGTCTCGTCGTCGCCGCGCAGCACGCGGGCCAGCAGCCGGTGGGCGACGCGCCGGTCCGCCGGGGAGCCGGTCTCGTACGCGGCGATCCTGGTCCAGGCGTCCCGGAAGACGACCCCACCCGCCGTGGCCTGCGCGATGCCGGCCTTCTCGGCGGCCTCAAGCGGCCGGGTGTCGAGGCGGGCGGCCGTGACGGCGCGCAGGAAGGCGTGGGTGGGCACCGGGTACTGGTCGGCCGCCGCGAGGAGCAGGAGCAGGCGGGTGTCGTCGGGCAGCGCCTGGATCTCCGCGCGGTGTGCGCGCAGCAACGCGGGGGCCAGTTCGGCCGGTTCCGTCGGCAGGGGGTCCAGGCCCGCCGACTGCCGTTCGGTGAGCAGCGGTACGAGTTCGGCGGCGGCGCGCGGATCGCCGTACACGGCACGCAGCACTCGGACGCGGACGCCTTCGGCGAGCACGGGTGCCGACCGCTTGCACGTGTCCGTGCGCAGCGGTGGCGAAGTGCGCTCGCGGGGCTGGGGGTTCACCGGAGTCACCACGCCATTGACGTTACTGGCGCGTTAATTCACCCGTAAAGACCGGCGATTCAGCCGATGCGGCGCGCGTAGACCCGGCCTGACACTCCTGACAACCCCACCCGTATCAGGAGGCTTCATGCAGCGCTCCAAGCGTCGCATCGCCGCGGCCGTGTCGGCCGTGACGGCACCGCTCCTTCTGTCACTCTCCCTGGCCGCGGCCCCCGCGCAGGCCGCGACCCACAACCCGATCGTCTTCGTGCACGGCCTGAGCAGTTCGTCCAGCAGCTGGGACGACTGGGCCGGCTACTTCAGGGCCGACGGTTACACCGCCGCGGAGCTGGACGCCTGGTCGTACAGCTGGTCCCAGTCGAACGTGACGACCGCCAGGCAACTGGCCACCGAGATCCAGAACGTGCTCGCCCGGACCGGCGCCTCGAAGGTCGACCTGGTCGTGCACTCGATGGGCGCGCTCAGCTCCCGCTACTACCTGAAGAACCTCGGCGGGACGGCGTACGTCGACGACTTCGTCTCGACCGCCGGCACCAACCACGGTACGTCCACCGCCTCGTGGTGCTCGTGGCTGTACACCTCCTGCGCGGAGATGTACACCGGCAGTTCCTTCCTCACCTCGCTGAACTCCGGCGACGAGACACCGGGCAGTGTGTCGTACGCGAGCTACTGGTCGAACTGCGACGACGCGCTCACCCCGGACACCACGGCGATCCTGAACGGCGCCACCAATGTCGAGGTCGGCTGCGTGTCGCACACCGACATGAACAACGACCACGGTGTCTACGAGCAGGTGCGCGACTTCGTGGAGTGAGGGACCGCGGGGGGTGCGACGGGCTCGTACGGGGGACAATCCTGGTGAGGCCCGCCTGCCAGGGAGGTTGCCATGCCGCTGCGGTCCGCGCGATCCGGCAAGGTGTCCCGTGATCCCGTCCACCACCCGCTGTTCGCCCGGTACTACGCCCGGATCAGTGTGAGCGCCGAGACCAGGATGGGCATGGGCGGCGTGCGCGAACGGCTGCTGTCCGGGCTGTCCGGGCGGGTCATCGAGATCGGCGCGGGAAACGGCCTGAACTTCGCGCACTATCCGGGCACCGTCTCGGAGGTGGTGGCCATCGAACCGGAGCGCGTACTGCGTAAGTTGGCCGTGGAGGCGGCCCTGCGCTCCGGGGTGCCGGTCGACGTGGTGCCGGGCGCCGCGGAGGCGCTCCCGGTCAAGAGCGAGGCCTTCGACGCGGCGGTGATCTCGCTGGTGCTGTGCAGCGTGCGGGACGTGCCGCGGGCCCTCGGCGAGATACGGCGGGTGCTGCGGCCCGGTGGCGAGGTGCGGTTCTTCGAGCACGGCAGGGGCGGCGGCCGGGCGATGGGTCTCACCCAGCGCGCACTGGACCGCACGCTCTGGCCGCCGCTGAGCGGTGGCTGCCATGTGGCCCGGGACCCGATCGCCGCCCTGCGGGACGCCGGGTTCGAGCTCGGCCCCTACCGGCAGCTGCTGATGCCCGAGAAGGGCCCGAGGCTGCCCACGTCCTACTGCGTGCTGGGCACCGCGTGGCGCCCCGCGTCGCAGGAGCCGTGATCATTCGCTCCACCTGTGCAGATCACTCGCTCCACTGGCGCAGTTCCTGCGCGATGTCCTGCACGGACGCCTCGCCGCTCTTGACCAGCCGGGCCAGTTCACGCACCTGCTCGGGTGAGGTGACGACCTTGAGGCCGCTGGCCACCAGGTAGGCGTACGCCACGGCCGAGGCGAAGAGGGCGTTGGAGCGTTCCAACGCGGGGACGTGGACGAGGAGTTGGAGCAGAGCGGCGGCACGCGCGTGCGGGCTGTCGTAGACAGGCGCGTCGAATATCTCGGCCTGGTGGCGCGCGACAGCGGCGACGAGGGCACCCCAGTCGGTGACCTGGGGGTCTCCGGGGGTCCGCTGTTCGGCGAGCATCAGGAGCCAGGCGAGGTCGATTCGGAGATTGCTCAACGGATCAGCGGCGCCCTTCGCCGATCTCGTCGGTGAACACCTTCTCGTACTGCTTCATGAAGTCGGCGGCGGCCTCCACGAAGGTGTGGCCCACCTCGCCGGTGTCCTGTCTGACCAGTTCCTCGATGTAGCGGTTGACGCTCATCCCGCGGGCCAGGGCCCGTTCGCGGGCCGCGCGGGCCGTGCCCTCGTCGACGCGCACGTTCAGCTGGGTCTTCGCCATACCTTGAAGCTAGCGCCGGATTGCTAGCACCCGCAAGGGGGGGGCAGGTCACGCACCCGGGCAGGGAAGGTGCCCCTTACATCGGTATCAGGGACCCGACCTGCGACGGAGACCGACTCGACCCCACGAGGGATACCGGGTGTGGGCTCGGTCACACTACCCTCGGGCGGGACCAGGAGTGCGCGACGTCCACGAGCGAGGAGAGAGCCTTGTCCACACCCGCTGCTCAGCACGTGCCGGGCCAGGCACCGGCCGACGGGATCGCCGCCCGCGCCCGTGGCCTGACCAAGGCGTACGGCTCGGGCGAGACGACCGTGCTGGCCCTGGACTCGGTGGACGTGGACATCGCACGCGGCCGGTTCACCGCCGTCATGGGGCCATCCGGCTCCGGGAAGTCCACGATGATGCACTGCCTGGCGGGCCTCGACACCGTCTCGGCCGGACAGGTATGGCTCGGCGACACCGAGATCACGGGACTGAAGGACCGCGAGCTGACCCGGCTGCGCCGGGACCGGATCGGCTTCATGTTCCAGTCGTTCAACCTCATCCCGACGCTGAACGCGGCCGAGAACATCACCCTGCCGATGGACATCGCGGGCAAGAAGCCCGACGAGAAGTGGCTGGACCAGGTCATCGACACGCTGGGGCTGCGGGACCGGCTCAAACACCGGCCGTCCCAGCTGTCCGGCGGCCAGCAGCAGCGCGTCGCGTGTGCGCGGGCACTCGCCTCCCGGCCGGAGCTGATCTTCGCGGACGAACCGACCGGCAACCTCGACTCGCGGGCCGGCCTGGAAGTCCTCGGCTTCCTGCGCGAGGCGGTCGACCAGCTCGGGCAGACCGTCGTCATGGTCAGCCACGACCCGGGCGCCGCCGCCCACTCCGACCTGGTGCTCTTCCTCGCGGACGGGCGGATCGTCGACGAGATGGAGCGGCCGACCGCGGAGGCGGTCCTCGAACGCATGAAGCGCTTCGACGTGACCCGGGCCGCGCCGTTCACCGCCGAAGACGGGGGCACCCCGTCCGACGTCACCCTCGACAAGGACTGATCCCGTGCTGAAGGCGACGCTCCGCAGCTTCCTCGCCCACAAGGGACGACTGCTGCTCTCCGCGCTGGCCGTCGTCCTGTCCGTGGCGTTCGTCGCGGGCAGCCTGATCTTCTCCGACACGCTCAGCCGGACCTTCGACCGGCTCTTCGCCACGACCGCGCCCGACGTCACCGTCAGCCCGAGGGAGACCCTCGACGAGACCGTGCCGTCCGGCATGACGGCGACCCTGCCGGCCGAGCTCGCGGCCCGGGTGGCCGCCATCGACGGGGTGGCCGCCGCGCGCTCGGACGCCGAGGTCGAGAACATCACCGTCGTCGACGACGAGAACGAGACCGTCGGGCCGACCACCGGCGCCCCCACCATCGGCACCGACTGGAACCCGGACGAGCGCAGCCCGGTCGAGCTCACCTCGGGACACGCCCCGCGGGGACCGGCCGAGGCGATGCTCGACTCGGAGACCGCCGACCGCAAGGACGTAACGATCGGCGACACGCTCAGCGTGATCGCGGGTCCGGGCTCCTTCAAGGTCGAGGTGGTCGGCATCGCCACCTTCACCACCACGAACCCCGGCGCCGCGCTGCTCTTCCTCGACCCCGAGACCGCGCGGGAGAAGCTGCTGGGCGACGCGAAGGCCGCGACCAGCATCTCGGTCGACGCCGACGAGGGCGTGAGCGACGCTCAGCTGAAGCAGCGCGTGGCCGCCGCGCTCGGCACGGACACCTACGACTACCGGACCGCCGACGAGCAGGCCGAGTCGGACGTCGAACAGCTCGGCGGATTCCTCGACATCATCAAGTACGTCATGCTCGGCTTCGCCGGCATCGCCACGCTGGTGGGCATTTTCCTCATCGTCAACACCTTCTCGATGCTGATCGCGCAGCGCACCCGCGAGCTGGGCCTGCTGCGCGCGCTGGGCGCCGACCGGCGCCAGGTGCGCCGCTCGGTCCTCACCGAGGCGCTGCTGCTCGGCCTGGTCGGCTCCACACTGGGCCTGGCCACCGGCATCGGGCTCGCGGCCGGGCTGATCGAGCTGATGAACGCGCTCGGCATGAACATCAAGTCCAGCGAGATGGTGATCGGCTGGGGCACGCCGGTGGCTGCGTACGTCGTCGGTGTCGGCGTCACCTTCGTCGCGGCCTACCTACCGGCCCGGCGCGCGGCGGGCGTCTCGCCGATGGCGGCCCTCGCGGACGCCGAGATCGCCGGGATCGGCCGGCCGCTGCGGACGCGGGCGATCGTCGGCGGTGTCGTCGCGGCACTCGGCGCGGCCGCGCTCGTCGGCTGCGTCACCGCGTCCGAGACCGGTTCCGCGGCCTCCCTGCTGGGCCTCGGCATCATCCTCACCCTCCTCGCCACCGTGATCGCGGGCCCGCTGCTGGTGCGGCCGGTGATCCGGGTGCTCGGCGGCGCCTTCCCGGCGCTGTTCGGGTCCGTGGGCCGCATGAGCCAGCGCAACGCCCTGCGCAATCCCCGCCGCACCGGCGCCACCGCGGCCGCGCTGATGGTGGGCCTGGCGCTGGTGGGCGGGATGTCGGTGGCGAGCGCCTCGATGAGCGAGTCCTTCGACCAGCAGATCGACGAGACGCTGGGCGCCGACTTCGTCGTGCAGAACGGCAACTTCCTGCCCTTCCCGCAGGAGGTCACCGAGGCGGTGCGGGACACGCCGGGCGCGGGACTCGTCGTACGGTCGCGGCTCACCCCGATCGCGGTACGGCTGCCGGACGGCGACCGGGTCGAGACGACCGCCGCGGCCTACGACCCGCAGCTCGACGAGGTCGCCACCATCACGTACGCGCAGGGCGACACCGAGAACGCGCTCGCGGGCGGGAACCTCGCCATGGACCTGGACTTCGCGCGGGACCACGGCGTCCGGGTCGGCAGTACGATCCCCGTCGAGTTCCAGGGCGGACGCACCACCGAACTGACGGTCGGCGCCCTCACCGACCAGGACGCCGCCGAGGGGTTCGGGACCCAGGGCGGTCTGTACTTCGGCCTGGACACCCTGGAGGAGTTCGCGCCGGGCGGTCAGGACTCCGCGCTGTACGTGAACGCCGGCTCCGGACTGACCGCCGACGAGCTGCGCGACAACCTGGAGCGGACGCTCGACCCGTATCCGCAGGTGCAGGTGCGCGACCTGGCCGACTACAAGGAACTGGTCCACGACCAGATCGCGGTCCTGCTCTACCTCGTCTACGCGCTGCTGGGGCTGGCCATCGTCATCGCGGTCCTCGGCGTGGTCAACACCCTTGCCCTGTCGGTCGTGGAGCGGACCCGGGAGATCGGTCTGCTGCGGGCCATCGGGCTCGCCCGGCGTCAGCTGCGCCGGATGATCCGGCTGGAGTCGGTGGTGATCGCGGTGTTCGGCGCCGTCCTGGGGCTCGCGCTGGGGCTGGTGTGGGGCGTGTGCACCCAGCAGGTGCTGGCCCTGCAGGGCATGAACGCGCTCGCGATCCCCTGGGGCACGATCGTCGCGGTCGTCGTCGGCTCGGCGGTGGTGGGTGTCGTGGCGGCGCTGCTGCCCGCGTTGCGTGCATCACGCATGAATGTGCTGGCGGCCATCGCGCACGAGTGATGGAATCCGGACGGGTACTCAAGTCGCCTACTGCCGAGGAGAGTTCATGTCCCGTCCGTTCCGTTTCGGTGCCAGCATGATCGTCCCCGCGCCCGCCGAGGAGTGGCGCGCCAAGTGCCGCCGGGCCGAGGACCTGGGCTACGACGTGATCCTGGTCCCCGACCACCTCGGCATGGTCGCGCCCTTCCCGGCGCTGGTCGCGGCGGCGGAGGCGACCACGCGGCCGCGACTGGGCACCTTCGTGCTCAACGCCGGCTTCTGGAACCCCGCGTTGCTGGCCCGCGAGGTCGCCACCACCGACGCGCTGACCGGCGGACGGCTGGAACTGGGCCTCGGCACCGGATACGTACAGGCCGAGCACGACACGGCCCACCTTCCGTACGGCTCGCCGGGCGAGCGGGTGGACCATCTGCGGCGCACGATCGAGGAGTTGGGACGACTGCTCGCGTCCCCGGAACACCAACCTCAGCCTGTCCGGAAAGTGCCGCTCATGGTCGGCGGCAACGGCGACCGCATGCTGCGGCTCACCGCCGAGCACGCCGACATCGCGGCCTTCACCGGCGCGCGCCCGGTGCCGGGGGACGCGGCGGGCAAGATGCTGCCGATCACTCCCAAGGAACTCGACGAGCGCGTGGCCCGGTACCGAGAGCTCGCGAAGGGGCGTTCGGAGCCGGCCGAACTGAACCTCCTCATCCAGCTGGTGGCGATCACCGACGACCCGGAGGCGGCCGTCCGGCCCCTCGTGGAGCGGGTGCCCGACCTCAGCGTGGAACAGGCCCTGGAGCTGCCCCTCGTCCTGGCAGGCACGCTGGAGCAGATCACCGCGAAGGTGCTGGCGCAGCGTGAGCGGTACGGCTTCTCTTATCTGACGGTCCTGGAGCCGTACATGGAGGCGTTCGCGCCGGTGGTCGCCCGGTTGCGGGGCCGATGACGGTCTCGCAGGGCCGATGACCGTCCGGATGCCGGAATTCCGGGTCCCGGTCCGGGTCGGCGTGATGGGATCGCCGTATGACCGACCTGCGGATACGGGCCGCGACGCCCGGCGACCTCGACAGCGTGCTGGCCTTCTGGAAGGTGGCCGCCGAGGGCACGAGCATCAGCGACGACCGGAGCGGCGTGGAGCGGCTGGTCGCCCGTGACCCCGAGGCGCTGATCCTGGCCGAGCTCGACGGCGAACTCGTCGGCACGGTGATCGCGGGCTTCGACGGCTGGCGCTGCCATCTGTACCGGCTCGCGGTCCACCCGGACCGCCGCCGCCGGGGCATCGGCGGCGCCCTGCTCACGGCCGCCGAGGAGCGTTTCGTACAGTTGGGCGGGCGTCGTGGGGACGCGATGGTGCTGACGCGCAACGAGACCGCGCACCACGCGTGGCGGGCCGCCGGGTACGCGCCCGAGGAGAAGTGGCGACGTTGGGTGAAGCCCCTGACGGACTAGGGAACCGGCCACCGAACGTACTCTTTTGCCCATCCTTTACTATTAGTGGGCCACTCGGTCCTCCATGAAAGGTGTGAGCGTCCGCCCATGGGCGAACCTCCCAGTACCAGTACGCGACATCGCGCGATCCTCCCCGCACTGCCCGACCATGGGACGGAGGTGACCCGATGACGGAAGTGCTTCTGCTGCTGGTGGCGATCCTGCTCTCGCTGATCTGTGGCGCCTTCGTCGCCGCGGAGTTCTCGCTGACCACCGTCGACCGCGGCGAACTGGAGCGCGCGGTCGAGCGCGGCGAGCGGGGCGCGGCCGGGGCCCTGAAGGCCGTACGCAGCCTGACCTTCCAGCTCTCCGGCGCGCAGCTCGGCATCACGGTCACCAACCTGGTGGTCGGCATGCTCTCCGAGCCGTCGATCGCCGCGCTGATCGCGGGCCCGCTGGAATCGGTCGGCGTCTCCCGCTCCACGGCGAGTTCCCTGGCCCTGGTGCTCGGTACGGCCCTGTCGACGGTGTTCCTGATGGTCGTCGGCGAGCTGGTGCCGAAGAACTGGGCGATCTCCTCGCCGCTGGCCGTGGCCAAGCGGGTGGGCAACGCCCAGCGCTGGTTCAGCGCCGCGTTCCGCCCCTTCATCACCCACCTCAACAACACCGCCAACCGCGCGGTGCGCCTCTTCGGTCTGGAGCCCGCCGAGGAGCTGGCCTCGGCGCGCGGGCCGCAGGAGCTGGCCGCGCTGGCCCGGCACTCCGCGCGGGAGGGCGCCCTGGAGGCGGACACCGCCGAGCTGTTCGTACGGACGCTGAACCTCGCCGACCTGACCGCGGAGAACGTGATGACTCCGCGCGTCCAGGTCATCGCCCTGGACGCGCAGGCGACCTGCGAGGACGTGGCGAACGCGACCCGGGCGACCGGCCTGTCCCGGTTCCCGGTCTACCGCGGCAACCTCGACTCGGTCGTGGGCACCGCGCACATCAAGGACGTCCTGGCGGTCCCCGCCGAGCTCCGCACCCGCGTGTCCGTGTCCGAGCTGATGCGCGAGCCGCTCCTGGTCCCGGAGTCCCTCACCGTCGACCGGCTCCTGGACCGGCTGTCCGGCAAGCGCACGATGGCCGTGGTCATCGACGAGTACGGCGGCACGGCGGGCGTGGCCACGCTGGAGGACATCGTCGAGGAGGTCGTCGGCGAGGTGCGGGACGAGCACGACCCGCACGAGACGCCCGACCTGGCCCGGGCCGGCACCGACGAGGAGGGCCGCGCCCTGTACTCCGCGGACGGCTCCACCCGCACCGACCAGCTCGCCCGCGTGGGCCTGAGGGCCCCCGAGGGGCCGTACGAGACCCTGGCCGGCCTTGTCGCGACGGAGCTCGGCCGCATCCCCGCCGTCGAGGACCGGGTCGAGGTCGCGGGCTGGCTGCTGGACGTGGTGGACGCGTCGGGCCGCAGGGCCGCGCGGCTGCTGCTGCACGCACCGCTGCATGAAGGGATGACGGAGGTGGAGGGCAAGTGACCGCCGTTCAGTTGCTGATCGGGCTGGCGACCCTCGTCGTCAACGCCTTCTTCGTGGGCGCGGAGTTCGCGCTGATCTCCGTACGCCGCAGCCAGATCGAGCCGCATGCCGACCAGGGCGACCGGCGCGCGAAGAGCGTGCTGTGGGGTCTGCAGCACGTGTCCGCGCTGATGGCGGCCGCACAGCTCGGCATCACGCTGTGCACGCTGGTCCTGGGTGTGGTCGCGGAGCCGGCCATCGCGCATCTGCTGGAGCCGGTGTTCCATGCCATGGGGGTGCCCGCCGGCGCCGGACACGCGGTCTCCTTCGTGATCGCGCTGACCCTGGCGACGTATCTGCACATGCTGCTCGGCGAGATGATCCCGAAGAACATCGCGCTCGCGGAGCCGGTGCGCAGCGCGCTGGTGCTCGGCCCGCCGCTGGTCGCCCTGTCCCGGGCGCTGCGACCGGTGATCTTCACGATCAACGCCTTCGCCAACACCCTGCTGAAGCTCCTCAGGGTCGAGACCAAGGACGAGGTCGCGGCCACCTTCTCGGACGCCGAGCTGGCCCGGATCGTGCGGGACTCCGGCGAGGCGGGTCTGATCGACGACCGTGCGCGGGAGCGGCTGCACGACGCGCTGGAACTGGGGCGCCGGCCGGTGCGGGACGTGGTGCTGCCCCTGGAACGTGTCGTCTACGCGCGCGTGGGCATCACTCCGGAACAGCTGGAGCAGCTGTCGGCCGAGTCCGGGTTCTCCCGCTTCCCGGTGGTGGACGACGGGCGCCGCATCGTCGGCTACCTGCATGTGAAGGACGCGCTGGACGCCGCTCCGCGGGACGTGCCGTTCCGGGTGCAGGACATGCGGCCCAGCGCCCGGGTGCGGGAGAGCACCCCGCTGGACGACGTCCTGACGGCGATGCGGGGCAGCCGTACGCATCTCGCGGCCGTGCTGGGCTCCGACGGGCGGCTGACCGGCCTGGTGACCATGGAGGACGTGCTGCGGGAGCTGTTCGGGCAGCGGGCCTGATCAGTGAGGTGCGGGGGCCCGGGCCGACCGACCGGCGGGTATGGGCCCGGGTTACCATCTGTGACGCCATGCAGAAGAACCCCACATACACCAGCCTGGTCGCGGTCGGCGACTCCTTCACCGAGGGCATGTCGGACCTGCTGCCGGACGGCACCTACCGCGGCTGGGCCGACCTGCTCGCCGGGCGGATGGCCGCCCACTCCCCCGACTTCCGCTACGCGAACCTCGCGGTGCGGGGCAAGCTGATCGGGCAGATCGTCGCCGAGCAGATCGACGTGGCGGCGGCCATGCGGGCCGACGTCGTCACGCTGGTCGGCGGGCTCAACGACACGCTCCGGCCCAAGTGCGACATGGGGCGGGTGCGCGCGCTGCTGACGGAGGCCGTGGAGCGGCTCGCCCCGTCCTGCGAGCAGCTGGTGCTGATGCGCAGCCCGGGGCGCCAGGGCCCGGTCCTGGAGCGCTTCCGGCCGCGCATGGAGGAGCTGTTCGAGTGCATCGACGGCCTCGCCGAGAAGCACGGCGCGCTGGTCGTCGACCTGTACGGGGCGCCGTCGCTCGGCGATCCCCGGATGTGGGACGTGGACCGGCTGCACCTGAGCGGCGAGGGACACCGGCGGGTCGCGGAGGCGGTGTGGCAGGGGCTCGGCTACGAGCCCGAGGACACCGAGTGGCGCACACCGCTGCCCCTCACACCACCGCCGGGCTGGGCCGCCCGCCGGGTCGCGGACGCCCGCTTCGCCCGCCAGTACCTCCTCCCGTGGATCGGCCGCCGCCTGACGGGCCGCTCCTCGGGCGACGGACTCCCGCCGAAGCGGCCGGACCTGTCGCCGTACGAGGGCCCCGCGGAGTAACCCGCCGTGGCCACGCGGGTGATCAACGTCAGGGGCCGGCTCCACGAGTACGGCCCCCGGCTGGAACACGCCCCGGCGGACGTGGTCTACGTCGGCCGCCGCTGGACCATGGGCGGCTGGGACCTGCCCCGGCACCCGCTGTACAACCCGTTCACCTACGACACCCCGGTGAAGCGGCGGGACGGCACCCGGGCGGAGGTCATGGCGAAGTACCGGGCATACCTCCTCGAGCGGCCCGGGCTGCTGGAGCTGGTGCCGCCACTGCGCGGGAAGGCGCTGGCCTGCTGGTGTGCGCCTCAGTTGTGCCATGCGGAGGTGCTGGCGGAGCTCGCGGAGACGCTCTCGTAGGTTCCGACAAGGGCACCCGTGGCGCTGGCCTGCAGGAATCGCCAGTAGAATCCGTACACGTGACTTCCGCTCCCGCCAAGCCCCGCATCCCGAACGTCCTCGCCGGACGCTACGCCTCCGCCGAGCTCGCCACGCTCTGGTCGCCCGAGCAGAAGGTGAAGCTGGAGCGTCAGCTCTGGCTCGCCGTGCTGCGGGCCCAGAAGGACCTCGGGATCGAGGTGCCGGACGCGGCGATCGCCGACTACGAGCGCGTCCTCGACCAGGTCGACCTGGCCTCGATCGCCGAGCGCGAGAAGGTCACGCGGCACGACGTGAAGGCGCGGATCGAGGAGTTCAACGACCTCGCCGGGCACGAGCACGTGCACAAGGGCATGACCTCCCGGGACCTCACCGAGAACGTGGAGCAGCTGCAGATCCGGCTCTCCCTGGAGCTGGTGCGCGACCGTACGGTGGCAGTGCTGGCGCGGCTAGGGAAGCTGGCGGGCGAGTACGGCGAGCTGGTCATGGCCGGCCGTTCGCACAACGTGGCCGCGCAGGCGACGACGCTCGGCAAGCGGTTCGCGACCGCGGCCGACGAGCTGCTCGTGGCGTACGGCCGGGTCGAGGAACTCCTCGCCCGCTACCCTCTGCGCGGCATCAAGGGCCCGGTCGGTACGGCCCAGGACATGCTGGACCTGCTGGGCGGGGACGCGGGCAAGCTGGCGGACCTGGAGCAGCGGATCGCCGGGCACCTGGGCTTCGCGCAGGCGTTCACCTCGGTCGGCCAGGTCTACCCGCGCTCGCTGGACTACGAGGTGGTGACCTCGCTGGTGCAGCTGGCGGCGGCCCCGTCGTCGCTGGCGAAGACGATCCGCCTGATGGCCGGGCACGAGCTGGTCACCGAGGGCTTCAAGCCGGGCCAGGTCGGCTCGTCCGCGATGCCGCACAAGATGAACACCCGTTCCTGCGAGCGCGTCAACGGCCTGATGGTCATCCTGCGCGGCTACGCGTCGATGACCGGCGAGCTGGCCGGCGACCAGTGGAACGAGGGGGACGTGTCCTGCTCGGTGGTGCGCCGGGTGGCCCTTCCCGACGCGTTCTTCGCGCTCGACGGTCTGCTGGAGACGTTCCTTACGGTGCTCGACGAGTTCGGCGCCTTCCCGGCCGTCGTCGCCCGTG
The DNA here is from genome assembly GCF_036237295.1 of Streptomyces sp. NBC_01352. NCBI lineage: Bacteria > Bacillati > Actinomycetota > Actinomycetes > Kitasatosporales > Streptomycetaceae > Streptomyces > Streptomyces sp. NBC_01352. The sequence goes on along the minus strand of NZ_CP108354.1, from coordinate 9,161,399 downwards.
AGCTGGACCGCTACCTGCCGTTCCTCGCCACCACCAAGGTGCTGATGGGCGCGGTGCGCGCCGGCGTCGGCCGCGAGCTCGCGCACGAGGCGATCAAGGAGAACGCGGTGGCCTCCGCGCTGGCGATGCGCGAGCAGGGCGCCGAACGCAACGAACTGCTGGACAAGCTGGCCGCCGACGAGCGCCTTCCGCTGGACCGTGCCCAGCTGGACGCGCTGATGGCCGACAAGCTGTCCTTCACGGGCGCGGCGGCCGACCAGGTCGCCACGGTCGTCGGCCGCGTCGAGGAGATCGTGAAGCAGCGCCCGGAGGCCGCGGGTTACACCCCCGGAGCGATCCTCTGACGCGCTTCACTCCCGAGGAGTTGGAGGCCGCCCGCGACCGTCTGGTACCGGACGTCGTCGCGGACGGCCTCCGTGTGCTGTTCTGCGGCATCAACCCCGGCCTCATGACGGCCGCGACGGGCCACCACTTCGCCCGCCCGGGCAACCGGTTCTGGCCGGTGCTGCAGTTGTCCGGGTTCACGCCGAGGCTCCTGAAGCCGTCCGAGCAGCAGGAGTTGCTGTCGTACGGTCTCGGCATCACGAACGTCGTGGCCCGGGCGAGCGCGCGGGCCGACGAGCTGAGCGCGGAGGAGTACCGGGAGGGCGGGCGGCTCCTGGCACTCAAGGTGGCCCGGCTGCGCCCGCGTTGGCTGGCCGTCGTCGGGGTCACCGCCTACCGTGCCGCGTTCGACGACCGCAGGGCCCAAGTGGGGCCGCAGGAGCGGACGATCGGGGACACGCGGGTGTGGGTGCTGCCGAATCCGAGCGGGCTGAACGCGCACTGGACGGCCGCGACGATGGCGGAGGAGTTCGCGCGGTTGCGGGTGGCTGCGGAGGCCTAGGGCAGGCGGCGGGGGCGCGGGCTCAGAGGCGGGTGCGGAGACTCACAGGCGGGCCCGGAGGGCCAAAGCAGGTCTTGTAGGCGCCCTAGAGGACGTCGGCGCCCCACGCCGTCGCCTGCGGCAGGAACCTGTTCTCGGCCGCGTGGGCCGCCATGCGGGCGTTGCGCGCCCGGGCCTCGGGGCCGTCCGGCAGGTGGAACTCCTCGCCCGCCCGCGCGGAACCGGCCTGCACGTCGGTGGCGGTCGCCAGCCGTCGGCTCACGTACCGGTCGAGCGCGTCGGGTACGTCGGCCGGGGTCGCACCCACGAGGGCGTCACCGAGTACGGCCGCGTCCAGGATCGCCTGTGCCGCGCCCTGGGCCTGGAACGGCACCATCGCGTGGGCACTGTCACCCAGCAGGGTCACCCGCCCGATGTTCCATCGGGCGAGCGGGGCACGGGTGTAGAGGCCGTAGCGGAACACCTGTCCCGCGCGTTCCAGGACGTCGAGCACGCGGGGGTCCCACCCGTCGAACTCCCGCAGTTGCTCTCCCGGTTCCGCCCGGGCGGTCCACGACTCCTGCGCCGCCTCCGTCCCGAACACGGCCACGACGTTGAGCAGTTCCCCGCGACGCACCCGGTAGTGGACGAAGTGCCGGCCGGGTCCGAGCCAGACGCCGAGTTGCGGCAGGTCCAGATCGGCCAACTGGTCGGCCGGGAGCAGCGCCCGGTAGGCGGCGGTTCCCGAGAACACCGCCTCGTCCGCGCCGAAGAGCCACTGGCGGGCCGCGGACCGTATCCCGTCGGCGGCCACAACCAGGTCCGCGCGCAGGTGCTCGCCGCCGGCCGTGGTCACGTAGGCGGCCTCGTCGTCCTGGTCGATTCCCACGACAGCCGTGTTCAGGCGCACCGACCGGGGCGGCACCGCGGCGGCCAGGGCCTGGTGGAGATCGGCCCGGTGGAGCAGGAGGTAGGGCGCCCCGAACGTGTCCTCGACCTCGCGGCCCAGCGCGTAGCGGCAGATCTCCGCGCCGTCGGACCAGGTGCAAAAGCTCAGGTGGGAGGGGCGGGCGGCGTGCGCGGCCACCTCGTCGAGGAGGCCGAGTCGGCGCAGCACGCGGGTGGCGTGGGGCGCGAGCTGGATCCCGGCTCCGATCTCGGTGAACCGCGGCGTCTGCTCGACGAGTGTGACCTCATGGCCGGCGCGGCCCAGGCTCAGCGTCGCGGCCAGTCCCCCGATGCCCGCCCCTACGACGATCGCCCGCATGCCACGACCTCACCTCGACGTCAGTCGCGTGCCCCTGTCCCGACCGGCGACCCTGCCGAACACGGGGGCGTCGGTCAACCGGAGACGTCCGAAATGGCCGGTAACAGCGCTCGGTCACGGCGGGTCGATCTCCGTGACCACGGCGAGGAGCCGGACCTCGTCGGACGGGTTCAGGTCGGCGACGGCCACCGCGACCCAACGGCCGGTGCCCTCCGCCTCCCACACGTACGCGAGGCCTGCGTCCGCGCTGAGCATCACCCAGGGCTCGGGTATCTCCTCCCGATCGGTACGCAACAGGGTGGTCTGCAGGTTCATCGGTGCCGTGTGTCCCCAGCGCGGCGCCAGCAGTTCGTACAGGGCGTCCCGGTCCTTCTCGTACTGCTCCACCGTCGTGGCGCGCACCCCGCAGTCGCTGTCCGCCGCAACCTGGCTGCTCTCTAACACCGCGATGTGGTACCCGGGTCCCTCCACGCCGATTTCCGACGAGCCGCGCTCCGCCGGAAAGGGTCGGAAGCACAGCTCGTCGATGAGCGCGATGTGCCGTGCGATGTTCATGTGGTCCAGTAAACCCGTCGCCACTGACAATTGGTGTGGCGTCAGACATCCCGGCGTCAGGCGTCCCGGCGCCGCACGCTCCACGCCCCCGCCAGCAGCGCCGCCGCCGTCCACAGCGCGGTCACCGCGAGCCCGGACCACGGGCCCAGTGTGCCGTCGTACGTCTGGTGGAGAACCACCTGGCCGGCCCTGTCGGGCAGGAAGTCGGCGACGGTGCCCGCCGCGTCCCCGACGACGAACGAGACGACGAGGATGAACGGGATCAGAAGGGACAGCGTGGCGACTCCGCTGCGCAGCAGGGCGGCCAGACCGGCCGCGAACAATGCCATCAGCGTCAGGTAGGTCCCGCCGCCCACGACCCCGCGCAGCTGCTCCTCGACGGTGAGCCCGCTCGCCGCGTCGCCGAGGCCGGCCCGCGCCACGAAAAGGGCAACGAAGGCGGTGAGCAGTCCCACGAGGAGGGCGGGTACGGCGATCGCGGTCACCTTGGCGGCGAACCACCGTCCGCGCTGCGGCACAGCGGCGAAGGTCAGCCGGAGCCCACCCCCGTGGAGTTCTGACGACACGGCCATCGCACCGAAGGAGATCGCGGCGATCTGGCCGGGCGCGATCCCGGAGAGTGCCATGAACAGCGGGTCGAACTCGGGGTCGGACGTCTCGGAGACCCCGGCGACGGCGGAGAACACGGTGGTCGCGGCGAACACCGCCAGCAGTGCTCCGCACAGCGAGCGCAGTGTGCGGATCTTCAGCCACTCTGCGCGCAGAACGGATGCGAACGACATGTCAGGCCTCCTGCGGCTGTGTCGCGGACGGGTGGGCGGCGAACTCGGCTTCCGAGACCGTGAGGTCGAGATAGGCCTGCTCCAACGTGCCTTCCACAGCGGCCAGTTCGAGGACCGGCACGCCCGCGCTCGACATGAGGCGGCCGATGTCGTCCACGCGCGCGTGGTGCACGGTCCAGTGCCCGTCCTCGTGCTGCTCGGCGTCGTGGCCGTGCCGGGCGAGGACCGCCTTGAGCGCGGTGGGGTCCGATGTGCGGATGCGTACGCGGGGCCGCACGCGCGCGTGGATGAACTCCCGCATTGGGGTGTCGGCGAGCAGGCGGCCCCGGCCGAGGACCACGAGGTGGTCGGCGAAGGACGCGGTCTCGTTCATCAGATGGCTGGAGACCAGGACCGTGCGTCCCTCGGCCGCGAGCCGGCGCAGCAACTCGCGGATCCAGATGATGCCTTCGGGGTCGAGGCCGTTCGACGGCTCGTCGAGCATGACCACCTCGGGGTCGCCGAGCAGGGCGCCGGCGATGCCGAGCCGCTGTCGCATGCCCAGGGAGTACGTCCGCACCCGGCGCCGCGCCACCGAGGCGAGCCCGGTCTCCTCCAGCAGTTCGTCGACCCGGCGGTCCGGGATGCGGTTGCCCGCCGCCAGGGTGCGCAGGTGGTCGCGGCCGGTGCGGGAGCCGTGTGCGGCCTGCGCGTCGAGCAGGGCGCCCACCTGGTGGAGGGGTTCGCGCAGGGTGGCGTAGGCGCGGCCGTCGATCGTGGCGGAGCCGGAGCTCGGCCGGTCGAGGCCGAGCACCAGCCGCATAGTGGTGGACTTCCCGGCGCCGTTGGGGCCGAGGAAGCCGGTGACGCGGCCGGGCAGGACCCGGAAGGTGAGGTGGTCGACGGCTCGTCGGGTGCCGTACTCCTTGGTGAGGTCCTGGACGTCGATGCTGGTCATGGCAGCATCCTGGCCGCGGGGAGGGGGGCGGGGCCTCCCCCGCGCGTGGAGATCGTCTCCCCCGTGCGGGGGAGGTCCGTTGTCAGTGGCGGCTGGCACGATGACGAAATGGCCCGCATGCTGCGCCCGTTCGGTCGGGCGGTGACCTACACACGATTGCTGCATCTGTACATCGCCGTCGTGTGGCCGAGCATGTGGCTGTTCGTCGAGGAAGCGTGGTGGACCTGGGTGGTGGCGGGCGCGGCGCTCGTCCCGGCCGGGCTGGTGCCCGCGATGCGCACCGTCGAGGGGCTGCAGGCCAGGCTGCTGCTGACCGGTCACCGGCACGACAGTGAGAGCACCGACATCGTCGTCGCGCCGTCCGCCTCCTGGGGCGACCGGGGGCGGCTCGTCATGTGGCTGGAGTTACGGCTGCTGCTCGGCTGCACGACTTCGATGCTCACCTTCCAACTGCTCCTGACAGCGGTGGACTTGGTGTCGGCGGCGCTCGGCAGGGGCATCGACGAGGGCCTTCTGTTCCCGGTCGACGGCCACCACTGGTGGCACGTCCTGCTCGTGCCCCTGGTTCTGTTCGCGCTGGCGGTGGCGGTGCTGGCCTCCGGCCACCTCATCACCGCACTGGCCCGCCGCCTCCTCGGCCCCTCCCCCGCGGAGCGGCTCGCCGCCATGGAGGAGCGCACCGAACAACTGCTGGAGCGCACCCGCATCGCCCGCGAACTGCACGACTCCATCGGCCATGCGCTGACCGTGGCCGTGGTGCAGGCGGGTGCGGCACGCGCGGCGAAGGACCCCGCGTTCACCGACCGGGCCCTGGACGCCATCGAGGAGACCGGCCGGTCCGCGTTGGAGGACCTGGAGCGGGTGCTCGGGATCCTCCGGGAGTCGCAGCGGCCTGTCAGTAGTCGCCCGACGCTCACCGACGCCGACCGTCTGCTGGAGTCGGCCCGAGCCTCCGGAGCGAAGGTCGACGTCGACGTGACCGGGCCCCTGGACACCGTGCCGGGACCGGTCTCCCGCGAGGGCTACCGCATCCTCCAGGAGTCGCTGACCAACGTGTTGCGGCACGCGGGAGCCGTCCCCGTCCGCGTCCGCATCGAGGTCGACGACAGCAGTCTCGGCCTGGAGGTCCGTAATCCGCTCACCGCCGACATACCCCGCCCCGGCCGGGGCAGCGGCCTGCGCGGCATACGCGAGCGCGCGGCCCTGCTCGGCGGCCGTGCGCACACCGGGCCGGACCAGGGCGACTGGCAGGTGCAGGTCGAACTGCCGTTGCGTTGATCTACGCTGGCCGGATGCCGGTCACCGTTCTCCTCGTCGACGACGAGCCGCTCGTACGTGCCGGTCTGCGGGCCGTGCTGGAGGCGCAGCCCGACATCGAGGTCGTCGGGGAGGCGGCCGACGGGGCGGCGGTGATCCCGCTGGTGCGGCAGCTGCGGCCCGACGTGGTCGCCATGGACGTACGCATGCCGCTGCTGGACGGCATCGAGGCCACGCGCGCGGTGCTGCGGACGGTCGACGATCCACCGAAGATCCTCGTGATCACGACGTTCGAGAACGACGAGTACGTGTACGAGGCGCTGCGGGCCGGGGCCGACGGGTTCCTGCTGAAGCGGGCGCGGCCTGCCGAGATCGTGCACGCGGTGCGGCTGGTCGCCGAGGGCGAGTCGCTGCTGTTCCCGGCCTCGGTGCGGCAGCTCGCCGCCGAGTACGGCGACGACGGGGGCAACCGCGCGGCCCGCGCCGTGATGGAGCGCGCCCAGCTGACCGAGCGGGAGGCCGAGGTGCTGCGGCTGATGGCCCGCGGCCTGTCGAACGCGGAGATCGCCGCCCGGCTGGTCGTCGGGACGGAGACGGTGAAGTCTCACGTCAGCGCCGTACTGGCGAAGCTGGGGGCGCGGGATCGTACGCAGGCCGTGATCGCGGCGTACGAGTCGGGGTTCGTGGCGCCCGGCTGACCGGAACGCGTCGGCGGGCCGGTGGCCGACCGGCGGGAAGCCGTGCGGGACCCGGATGGCCGACCGGCCGGATCCGGTCGGCGGGACCGGGAGGCCCTCTCGGGCGTCCCGGCACTCGCCGGGGTCCGCCGCGCCGAGTACGATCCGGCCAACACGCGCACGAGCTGGGAGGACGGACGTTGGGGCGGCTGACCGGCGGGGATCCCTCGCTGCTGCGAAGGATCAATTCCGCGGTGGTGCTGCACGCGCTGCGCGCCACCGACTGCGCGACGCTGACCGAGATCACCCGGGTGACCGGACTGTCCCGGCCGACCGTCGAAGGTGTCGTCGAGGGGCTCATCGAGGCCGGTTACGTCGTCGAGAAGGCGGCTGACGAGAGCGTGGAGCGGCGGCAGGGGCGGCCCGCGCGGCGGTTCCGGTTCCGGGCCGAGGCCGGGCATCTGCTGGGGGTGGAGATCGGGGCGCACCGCGTGGCCGCGCTCCTGTCCGACCTGGACGGCCGGATCATCGGCGCGCAGGCCAAGGACGTAGACGAGACGGCCTCGGCGGACGAGCGCCTGGAACGGCTGCGCACCGCGGTGGCCGAACTGCTGCGCCGGGCGGGGGTCGCGCGCGGCTCGCTGCGGGCCGTGGGCGTCGCCACGCCGGGGATCATCGAGGCGGACGGCACGGTCCGGCTGGGGACCGCGCTGCCCGAGTGGACGGGGCTGCGCCTCGGCGAGCGGCTGAGCCGCTCCTTCAAGTGCCCGGTGCTGGTCGAGAACGACGCCAACGCGGCGGCGGTCGCCGAGCACTGGAAGGGCTCGGCCACCGAGTCCGACGACATCGTGTTCGTGCTGGCCGGGCTGAGCCCGGGCGCCGGCGCGCTGATCGGCGGACAGCTGCACCGCGGCTACGGCGGGGCGGCCGGCGAGATCGGCGCCCTGCACCTGCTGGGCCGCGAGGTCACCCCGGAGACACTGCTGTCCACCACGGGCGAGCCCCTGCACCCGCTGGACGAGCAGGCCGTCGCCGAGGTCTTCGCGCAGGCCCGCGAGGGCGACCAGCGGGCCCGCGCGGCCGTCGACCGGTTCATCCAGCGGCTCGTGCACGACGTGGCGGCACTCGTGCTGGCCCTCGATCCGGAGCTGGTCGTGGTCGGCGGCTGGGCGGCCGGACTGGACGGCGTACTGGAACCGCTGCGCGGTGAGCTGGCGCGCTACTGTCTGCGGCCCCCGAAGGTCGCCCTCTCGCTGCTGGGCGAGGCGGCCGTGGCCACCGGCGCGCTGCGGCTGGCCCTCGACCACGTGGAGCAGCAGCTGTTCGCGGTGGAGGGGACGATGACCGCCCGGCGGTGAGGGCCACCCGCACGCAACAGCGCCCCGCAGACGGCTGCGGGGCGCTGAGCACGGGCACTACGGCGGTCAGGACGCCCGGCGCTCCGGGGCACCGACCAGGTGACTCAGGAGGCCCGTCGCTCGGGCCCCTGGTGGATCTCCACGCCGCCGGAGTCCCCGAAGGTCAGCCGGCAGGTGTCCGCGCGGTAGGTGGCGACGGAGACCGCGGCCGTGCGGCCCTCGGCGATGTAGCGGGTGGTGACGACGAGGACGGGCGCCCCGGGGAGCCGGTCCAGCTGCCGGGCGTCGTCCGCGCGGGCGGAGCCCAGCTCGACGGCGCTCTCCTGGCCCTCCAGCTCCAGGCGCTGGAGTTCGCGCAGGACGGCACGCGCGCGTGCGGCGCCGGCGGGCGCGTCTATGGCGGAGAGGTCGGGCACCGCCGACTGAGCGATGTAGAGCAGTTCGGCGGCGACGGGCTGGCCGTGGGTCGTGCGGGAGCGGCGCACCAGGTGCACGTTCTGCTCGGCGCCGGTCTCCAGGGCGGCCGCGACGGCCGCGGGCGGCTCCTCCAGGGCGCAGTCGACGGGCTGCCAGTCGTCGCCGGCGGCTCCCGGCCAGACGTGCTGCTCCGTGCCGACGGCCACGCCCACACGCGGCGGGGCGACGGTCGTACCGACTCCGCGGCGGCGCTGCAGGCGGCCTTCCAGTTCGAGCTGCTCCAGGGCCTGGCGGAGCGTGGCGCGGGCCACGCCGAAGCGGGCGGCGAGGTCGCGTTCGTTGGGCAGGATCTCGCCCACCGTGAACTCGGTGTCCAGTGCCTCACTCAGCACGGTCTTGAGATGCCAGTACTTCGGTTCCGGCACCGTTTCCAGCTGCGTGGTCCCCACCCTTGCCTCCGCAATCGCCGTTGTCCCGCGGCGTTTTAGCGCCCTTGTTTATTAAAGGTTGTTGCACTTCTCTGCGACCATAGGACGACCCCTACCCTTGGTCAAGACCAATCCTCGATCCCTGCCGCAACGGACGACGGCGTTGCCGGGCGGCGTTCACGAGGCGTTCGTACGACAGGGCCGGACGCCGGACGTCAGAGGGCGGCCAGGGACCGCAGCTTGTCGGGGTTGCGGATGATGTAGACGGACTGGATGCGCCCGTCCAGGACGTCCAGCTGGAAGACGGAGTCGGGCTTGTCGCCGGACAGGACCAGGATGGCGGGCCCCGCGTTGAGTTCCAGGAAGCGGAAGGACAGGTCGGGGATGCCGCCCTTCTCCGCGACCCCGATCATGAAGCGGCCCACCTTGTCGGCCGTCTCCAGCACCCGCAGCGGCGCCTTCGCCTTGCCTCCGCTGTCGCCCACGAGCCGCACGTCCGGGGCGAGCAGGGACATCAGCCCTTCCAGGTCGCCCTCCCCGGCGGCGGCGAGGAACCGCTCGGTGAGGTCGCGGCGCTGCACGGGGTCGACCTGGTAGCGCGGCCGGCGCTCCTCGACGTGCTTGCGGGCCCGCCCGGCGAGCTGCCGCACAGCCGGTTCGCCGCGATCCAGCATGGCGGCGATGTCGGCGTACGGGTAGCCGAAGGCCTCCCTGAGGACGAACACCGCGCGTTCCAGGGGCGAGAGCGACTCCAGGACGACGAGTACGGCGAGGGAGACGGAGTCGGCGAGGACCGCCCGCTCCGCGGTGTCGGGCACGGTGTCCCCGAAGTCGGTGACGTAGGGCTCCGGCAGCCACGGGCCGACGTAGGTCTCGCCGCGTGCCTTGACCTGGCGCAGCCGGTCGATGGCGAGCCGGGTGGTGATCCGCACCAGATAGGCGCGCGGTTCGCGCACCTCGGTCCGGTCGGCGCCCGCCCAGCGCAGCCAGGCCTCCTGCACGACGTCCTCCGCGTCGGCCACCCGCCCGAGCATGCGGTAGGCGACGCCCAGGAGGACGGGACGGTGCTCTTCGAAGACGTCGGTCACGGTGTCGGCTGTCACGGCTCCATCCCAACCGACACCCGCGGTCGTGTCCAGGCGATTGTGGTGCGCGCCGCCCCAGGAGCCCCAGCCCCGGGGCTCTCAAGGGGCTACCCGCCGGTAGCAATTGCTGACAAGCTGTCTACGCCGCGTTCGTCAGCGAGTTCCCACCGTCGAGGAGCAGCCCCATGTCCGCCACCGTCGCCTTCGAGGTGCCCACCGCACAGGGCCCCCGGCCCGTCACCGTGTCCTACACACGCCGGGGCAGGGGCGAACCGCTGCTCCTGCTGCACGGCATAGGTCATCACCGGCAGGCCTGGGACCCGGTCGTGGACATCCTCGCGACCGAGCGCGACGTGATCGCCGTGGACCTGCCCGGGTTCGGCGTCTCACCCGCCCTGCCGGACGGCCTCGCGTACGACCTGCCCACGACCACCTCGGTGTTCGGCGCCTTCTGCGAGGCGATGGAGCTCGACCGGCCGCACGTGGCGGGCAACTCGCTCGGCGGCCTCCTCGCCCTGGAGCTCGGCCGGGAGAAGCTCGTACGGTCGGTCACGGCCCTGTCCCCGGCCGGGTTCTGGTCGCAGGCCGAGCGGCGTTACGCCTTCGGCGTGCTCGTCACGATGCGGCGGATCGCCGAGCGGATGCCGCTCCCCATGGTCGAGCGAATGGCGCGCACGCCGGTCGGTCGCGCGGCCCTGACGAGCACCATCTACGCCCGCCCGGCCCGCCGTTCGCCCGAGGCCGTCGTCGCCGAGACGCTGGCGCTGGCGCGGGCGACGGGGTTCGCCGAGACCCTCCGGGCGGGCAGCGCCGTCCAGTTCACCGACGACGTGCCCGGCCTCCCCGTCACCCTCGCCTGGGGCACGAAGGACCGGCTGCTCATCCGGCGCCAGGGCGTGCGCGCCAAGCAGATCATCCCCCGGGCACGGCTCGTGCGGCTGCCCGGCTGCGGCCACTGCCCGATGAACGACGATCCCGCGCTGGTCGCGCGCGTCATCCTCGACGGCAGCCGCTGAGGAGCCCGCCCCAGGGCACAGGGGACTTGAGAACCCCTCACCGACGGGTTGTGCTGCCTCAGTTGTTCACTTGTGGTTTCCGTGGGCGCTGCGGCGTACGAGTAGGTGTGTCACTGCACACTGGCCGGAACCCGTCCCTGGAGGCGTATCCATGTCACACCGTCCCTTCCCGGGCCGCCGCAGCGTCCTGCGCGGCTCCCTGGCCGCATCCGCGGCCCTGACCCTGCCCGCCGCCGTCGGCGCGGCGCCGGCGTTCGCCCTGTCCGGGCGTCCCGGGGCGGGCTGGGGCGTGCAGACGGGAGACGTCACCTGCGACTCCGGCCTGGTGTGGGTGCGCTCCGACCGTCCGGCCCGGATGATCGTGGAGACCTCCGCCACCGAGTCGTTCCGCAACCCCCGCAGATGGCGCGGACCGCTGCTCGGCGCGGACACGGACTTCACGGGGACGACCGCGCTGCGCGGACTGCCGGCGGGCGAGCAGATCCACTACCGGGTGCTGCTCGCCGACCCGGACGACCCGCGCCGCACCGGCGAGCCGGTGACCGGCACCTTCCGCACGGCGTCCGCGAAACGGCGCGACGGTGTGCGGTTCGTCTGGTCGGGCGACCTGGCCGGGCAGGGCTGGGGCATCAACCCGGGGTTCGGCGGCTACCGGATCTACGACGCGATGGCGAAGCTCGACCCGGACTTCTTCCTGTGCAGCGGCGACAACGTCTACGCCGACGGCCCGATCAGCGAGACCGTGGCCCTGCCCGACGGGCGGACCTGGCGGAACATCACCACCGAGGAGAAGGCGAAGGTCGCCGAGACCCTGGCGGAGTTCCGCGGCAACTTCCGCTACAACCTGCTCGACGAGAACCTCAAGCGCTTCAACGCCCAGGTCCCCTCCATCATCCAGTGGGACGACCACGAGGTCACCAACAACTGGTATCCGGGCGAGATCCTCACCGACACCCGGTACACCGAGAAGAGCGTCGACGTCCTCGCCGCCCGCGCCCGGCAGGCGTTCTCGGAGTACTTCCCGATCTCGACGCTGCGCCGCCCCGACGGCCGTGTGTACCGGGTGCAGAAGTACGGCCCGCTCCTCGACGTCTTCGTCCTGGACATGCGCACCTACCGCAACGCCAACTCGACGGACGACCAGGCCACCGACCCGCAGGGCATCCTCGGCCGGGAGCAGCTGGAGTGGCTCAAGCGCGAGCTGGCCCGCTCCCGTGCGGTGTGGAAGGTGATCGCCTCCGACATGCCGCTCGGCCTGGTCGTGCCGGACACCGGCGACGGCAAGCCGAACATCGAGGCGGTCGCGCAGGGCGACCCCGGCGCACCGCTCGGCCGGGAGCTGCAGATCGCCGAGCTGCTGCGGTACATCAAGCACCGGCGGATCACCGGCACGGTCTGGCTGACGGCCGACGTCCACTACACCTCGGCCCAGCACTACGACCCGTCGCGGGCCGCGTTCAAGGACTTCGCGCCGTTCTGGGAGTTCGTCTCCGGGCCGCTCAACGCGGGCGCCTTCCCCGCGAACACGCTGGACGGCACCTTCGGCCCGGACCGGGTCTTCCTCAAGGCACCCACCACGGCCAATGTCTCTCCGGCCGGCGGGTACCAGTTCTTCGGCGAGGTGGACATCGACGGTGACAGCGGCGAGCTGACGGTACGGCTGCGGGAACAGGACGGCACCGTGTTGTTCACACAGGTGCTTCAGCCGGGCCGGGTGGGTCAGTAATGGCCACCGAAGAATCGTACAAAGAAAAATAAAAGGTACGGAACCACCTTTTACCGATCAGTCACAAAGCGTTCGTGATCACGCAACACCGTTCCTTCACAGTGGGTGCATGACTCGAAAAGTGTCCGATGTGACGCGCACCAAGAACGGTCGCCCCGTCCACCACTGGCGGCGCGACGTGGTCGAACTCGCTGCCCTGTTCACGGCCGTGGCGGTGGCGGACGCCGTGGCGAACCTGGTCGGGCACGGGCCCGACGGCCCGGAGCTGCTGCTGGTCTCGGCGATGGTCCTGGTCGCCACGGCCGGGTTCCACACATGGTGGTCACGCCGCCACGGTCACGCCCCTCCGACGGGCGATACAGGTGCCCGGCCGCTGCCCTCGGAGCAGCAGGCCGGGCCGTCCGACCGGGGGTCGGCGACGCCGGACCCGGTGGCCGGGGAGAGCACGCTGTGGCGGATGCGGACCACCGTGAAGGACGAGCCGGGCTCGCTGGCCGCCCTGTGCGCGGCCCTCGCCGGGCAGCGGGTCGACATCCTCAGCCTGCAGACGCACCCGCTGGCCGACGGCACCGTGGACGAGTTCCTGCTGCGTGCTCCCGGCGACCTCGCGGGCAGCGACATCACCCGGGCGGTCGCGCTGGCCGGCGGCAGTGACACCTGGATCGAGCGGGCGGACGCCCACGACCTCGTGGACGCGCCGACCCGGATGCTGGGCCTGGCCGCCCGTACTGCCCTGGACGCGGCGGAACTGCCGCTGGCCCTGCGCCAGTTGCTGGGCCGGTGCACCATCCGCTCGCTGCCCGCCAAGCCGGTGGCCGGCAGCGGCAGCGGGCCGGAGGCCGTGCCGGCCGAAGGGGTGCTGGAGGACACCGTGATGCGGCTTCGGGCGCCGGAAGGCGGAGTGATCACCGTGGAGCGGCCGTACCTGCCGTTCACCCCGACGGAGTTCGCGCGGGTGCGGGCGCTGGTGGAGCTGGACGCGCGGCTCGGTCCGCGGGTGCCGCGCAGTCATGACGTGCTGACGCTGCCCGAGGGCAGCGACATCACCGTGCGCCGGGCCGACGTGGACGACCTGGAGGCCGCGAAGGCGATGCACGAGCGGTGCTCGCCGCGCACCCTCGGCATGCGGTACCACGGTCCGATCGGTGACGCCGACCGCTACCTCAACCACCTGCTCAGCCCGCGGTTCGGGCGGACGCTCGCCGTGCAGAACGCCTCCGGACGCGTCGTCGGTCTCGGCCATCTGCTGTGGGACGGGGACGAGACGGAGGTCGCCCTGCTCATCGAGGACGCCTGGCAGCGGCGCGGCATCGGCAGCGAGTTGCTCCGCAGGTTGGTGGGGATGGCCGTCGAGGCGGGCTGCGCGAGTGTGTACGCCGTGACGCAGTCGTCCAACACCGGGATGGTCGCCGCGATGCGCGGCCTGGGGCTCCCCCTCGACTATCAGATCGAGGAGGGGACCCTGGTCATCACGGCCCGGTTGGAGACTCCGCTGGGAGCTTCGGAAGGAACCGTGGGGGTTACGAGGGCCGAGGCGCCGTAGGGGCTAGGGGGGCGCTGGCGGTTGCGGGTTCGTTGTGGCTGGTCGCGCCCGCGCGGCGGAGCCGCACATGTTCCGGCCCCGCGCCCCTGACGGGGCGCGCCAGCGCGCCGTCCAGATCAGCCCACAGGTCCTCGACGTCCTCCAAGCCCACCGACAGCCGCAGCAGCCGGTCGCTCACCCCGGCGCCCCGGCGGTCCTCCTCGTCCACGATGCGGTGGCTGATGGACGCCGGGTGCTGGATGAGGGTGTCGACGCTGCCGAGGCTCACGGCCGGGGTGATCAGGCGGACCCCGCCGATGACCTCGTGCGGGTCGCCGTACACCTCGAAGGCGATCATCGCGCCGCCGATGCGCGGATAGTGGACGCGGCGCACGCGCGGGTCGACGGTCAGGCGCCGGGCGAGTTCGGCGGCGTTCGCGGACGCGGCCCGTACCCGTACCGGCAGGGTCGCCAGGCCCCGCAGCAGCAGATAGCCGGCCAGCGGATGCAGCACGCCGCCCGTGGCGAACCGGACCTGCCGCAGCCGCCCGGCGAACTCCTCGTCGCAGGCCACCACCCCCGCCATGACGTCCCCGTGCCCGCCGAGGTACTTGGTGGCGCTGTGCAGCACCAGCCGCGCGCCGTGCTCGGCCGGGCGTTGCAGGACGGGCGTGGCGAACGTGTTGTCCGCGAGCAGCGGCACCGAGCCGCAGGCGTGGGCGACGGCCCTCAGGTCCAGCTCGGCGAGCGTGGGATTGGCCGGGGACTCCACCATCACCAGGCCCGTGTCGGGCCGCAGCGCGTCCGCGATCCCGGCCGGGTCGGTCCAGGTCACCTCGGAGCCGAGCAGCCCCGCGGTCAGCAGGTGGTCGCTGCAGCCGTACAGGGGGCGTACGGCCACCACGTGCCGCAGTCCCAGGGACGACCGTACGAGAAGGACGGCGCTCAGGGCGGCCATCCCGCTCGCGAAGGCGACCGCGGCCTCGGTGCCCTCCAGCCTGGCGAGGGCTGTCTCGAAGCGGGCGACGGTCGGGTTGCCGAGCCGCCCGTAGACGGGCGGGCCGTCCGGCTCGGCGCCCGTGGCCGCGAAGGCGTCGATGCGGGCGGCCTCGCCGCGGCTGTCGTACGAGGGGTACGTCGTGGACAGGTCGATCGGCGGGGCGTGCAGGCCCTGCCGGGCGAGGTCGTCACGGCCGGCGTGGACGGCCTCGGTTGCCAGTGCTCTCGGTGAGTCCATGGACGGAAGGGTGAACACGGAACGGGCCGAAGGGATCATGCCCCGTGTTACGTTCGGCCCATGGCCGAATCTGTCGTACTGGATCCGGTGGACCTGCATCTGCTGCGCCTGCTGCAGAACGACGCCCGGACCACCTACCGGGACCTCGCCGCGCAGGTCGGCGTCGCGCCGTCGACCTGTCTGGACCGGGTCACCCGGCTGCGCCGCGCGGGCGTCATCCTCGGCCATCAGCTCCGGCTCGACCCGGCCAGGCTGGGCCGGGGCCTTCAGGCACTGCTGTCCGTGCAGGTCCGGCCGCACCGGCGGGAGTTGGTGGGGCCGTTCGTGGAGCGGATCCGGGCGCTGCCGGAGTCCCGGACCGTCTTCCATCTCACCGGCCCGGACGACTACCTCGTCCATGTGGCCGTCGCGGACATGACCGACCTGCAGCGCCTGGTCCTCGACGAGTTCACGTCCCGGCGCGAAGTGGCCCGCGTGGAGACCCGGTTGATCTTCCAGCAGTGGGACTGCGGGCCCCTCCTGCCGCCCGATACGCCCTCGGCTCAATCCGGGTGACGTGCGGCGACACCTCGTACGAGGATGGTCCCCATGTCTGACACCAAGAGCCCGCTGCCCCGTGAGGTCGCCGACGCCTATGTCGACGAGCTCATCGCCCTCGACCCGGTGACCGGTACGTATCTCGGCGTGAAGGAGAGTTCGAGCAGGCTGCCCGACCTCTCGCCCGCGGGCCAGGAGGCGCTCGCGGAACTCCAACGGACGACACTGGCCAGGCTCGACGAGGCCGAGCGGCAGCCCGGTGCGGACAGTGACATCGAGCGCCGGTGTGCGCGGCTGCTGCGGGAGCGGCTCGGCGCGGAGCTCGCCGTGCACGAGGCGGACGAGGGGCTGCGCGCCGTGGGCAACCTGGCCACGCCCGCGCACTCGGTGCGGGACATCTTCACGGTCACGCCGACGGAGACCGACGAGGACTGGGCGGCCGTCGCCGAGCGGCTGCGCGCGGTGCCGACCGCGCTGGCGGGCTACCGCGCGTCCCTCACGCTGGGCCTGGAGCGCAAGCTGTACGCGGCCCCGCGGCCGACGGCCACCTTCGTCGAGCAGCTCACCGAGTGGGCGGACACCGACGGCGAGGGACGCGGCTGGTTCGAGGACTTCGCGTCGGCGGGCCCCGACTCGCTGCGCACCGAGCTCGACGAGGCCGCCCGCGCGGCGACCGCGGCCGTGGCCGGGCTGCGGGACTGGATGCGCGAGGTGTACGTACCGACCATCGAGGGCGCCCCGAACACGGTGGGCCGGGAGCGCTACGCCCGCTGGTCGCGCTACTTCAACGGCACCGATCTCGACCTGGACGAGGCGTACGCGTACGGCTGGGCCGAGTACCACCGGCTGCTCGCCGAGATGAAGAAGGAGGCCGAGAAGATCCTGCCCGGCGCCGGGACGCCATGGGTGGCGCTCGCCCACCTCGACGAGCACGGCAAGCACATCGAGGGCGTCGACGAGGTCCGCGACTGGTTGCAGGGCCTGATGGACCAGGCCATCGAGACGCTCGACGGCACGCACTTCGAACTCGCCGAGCGGGTACGGAAGGTGGAGTCCCGGATCGCCCCGCCCGGCGGCGCCGCGGCCCCGTACTACACGCCCCCGTCGGAGGACTTCTCGCGCCCGGGCCGCACTTGGCTGCCGACGATGGGCCAGACCCGCTTCCCGGTCTACGACCTCGTCTCGACCTGGTACCACGAGGGCGTCCCCGGGCATCACCTCCAGCTCGCGCAGTGGGTGCACGTCGCCGGGAGCCTCTCCCGTTACCAGGCCTCCATCGGCATGGTCAGCGCCAACGCGGAGGGCTGGGCGCTGTACGCGGAGCGGCTGATGGACGAGCTGGGCTTCCTCACCGACGCGGAGCAGCGGCTCGGCTACCTGGACGCGCAGATGATGCGGGCCGCCCGGGTCATCGTCGACATCGGCATGCACCTGGAGCTCGAGATCCCGGCGGACTCCCCCTTCCACCCGGGCCAGCGCTGGACTCCGGAGCTGGCGCAGGAGTTCTTCGGGGCGCACAGCAGCCGCCCGGCGGACTTCGTGGAGAGCGAGCTGACCCGCTATCTGACGATCCCGGGGCAGGCGATCGGCTACAAGCTCGGCGAGCGGGCCTGGCTGCTGGGCCGGGAGAAGGCGCGCGAGCGGCACGGTGACGCCTTCGACCTCAAGTCCTGGCACATGGCGGCCCTTTCGCAGGGCTCGCTGGGTCTGGACGACCTGGTGGACGAGCTGTCGCAGCTCTGATCTTTCAAAGACCGGAGATCAGCGCCGGAAGCCGCCCTCCGAGTCGATCACGTTGCCGGTGACCCAGCCCGCCTCGTCCGTCGCGAGCCACGCGATGAGGCGGGCGGGGTCGTCGGGCATGCCCCAGCGGCCGCCCGGGAACATCGCGGCGACGGTGTCGTACGCCGCCCCGGTCAGGTAATCCGTGTCCACGGGGCCGGGGTTGACGGTGTTCACCGTGACCGCGTGCTCGGCGAGTGTGGTCGACAGGGAGCGGGTGATCGAGGCGAGGGCGCCCTTCTGGAGGGCGTACGCCATCTCGCCGGGCATGCCGGAGCCGTGGTCCTGGCCGGAGGTCATCATGACCACCCGGCCGCCCGGCGTACGCGGCGGCAGCTCGGCCCGCAGCCGGGCATAGGCCTGCACGAGCAGCAGCACCGAGCGGGCGTCGATCGCCCAGTGGGCGTCGAGCATCGCGGCGTCGATCGTGTCGAGGGTGCCGTCGGAGCCGCTGAGGGCGTGGTTGGCGACGAGGATGTCGAGTCGTCCGCCGAGTGCCGAGGCGGCGGTGGCGATCAGCTCGGCGGGCGCGGCCGGGTCGGCGAGGTCACCGGGTCCCGAGACGACCCTGGCGTCCGGGTCGCCCAGCGCCTCGCGCACGGAGGCGGCGACCTCCTCGGGCCGGTCGGCGCCCCAGGGCATCTCCTCGTCGTGCGGGACGTGATGGTGCAGATAGACGCTCGCCCCGTACGCGGCGAGCCGCCGGGCCACCGCGTGCCCGATGCCGGCGCGCCGACTGGCTCCGGTGACCAGTGCGGTGCGGCCGCGCAGGGGCAGGGGGTCGCGGCGCAGTTCGTCGGGGGTGGGGTGTGGGAGTCGAGGCATGGTGATCAGGATGGGCGCCGGCGACGCGGAGCCGCACGTCATTTTCCGAGGCGGGTCAGTCGGGCAGCCGCCGCACGAGCGGGTCGGCCCGGCAGCCGCCGCACGAGGGCGTCAGTCCGGCAGCCGCAGCACAAGGCGGGACAGCCCCGGCAGCCGCCGCATGAGAGGGGTCAGTCCGGCAACCGCAGCACACGGCAGGACAACCCAGCAACCACCCCACGAGAGCGGGGTCAGTCCGGCAGCCGCCGTAGCTGTACGAGCCCCAGCCAGGTCTCGGGGCCGGGCTGCACATGGGCCGCGCGCACGGCGTACCGGCCGGGATCGAGGACGACCCTCACGCGCTCGGTGCGTGCGGAGTCGGTGCCGGGCCAGGCCGCGTCGAACAGGAGCACCGCGCCGGGCACGTTCCAGCGCACCTCCGTCTCCCACGCGGCCGCGTCGAGCGCCTTCGGGACCTCCGCCAGGAGCGCGGCTTCGGAGTCGGCCGCGGACCACCGTACGAAGGTGTGGTGTTCCGGAAGAAAGGTGGTGGAGGCGGGCTCGTCGCCGAAGACCAGCGCGGCGCTGTCCCCGACGGGCAGCAGGCCGATGAATCCGTCCACCTCGCACGCCCGGTCGTAGTCGGACGCCGTCTCGTCCCCGTCGGCCCCGGCCCAGAAGGGCAGGACCGTCTCCGGCACCGCTATGAGCGGACCGCCGCCCGACTCGACCCACTCCACCGTGCCCGGCTCCGCGTATCGCACCATGCGCCAGAACCTACACGCCCGCGCGGCCCGCCGAACTACGGCCTCAGCAGCCGCAGTTGTCGGCGCCCACCGGCGCGGTCAGCGGGTCGGCGTCGCGCCGCTCGCGGCTCTCCCCGGTCTCGAACTCGAACCCCTCGCGCACCCAGTACTCGAAGCCGCCGAGCATCTCCTTGACCTGATAGCCCAGTTCGGCGAGGGCGAGCGCGGCCCGGGTGGCGCCGTTGCAGCCGGGTCCCCAGCAGTACGTCACGACCGGCACGGACTTGTCGAGGAGCAGTTCGGCCTGTTCGGGGATGAGCGCGGTCGGGAGGTGGACCGCGCCCGGGACGTGGCCCTGGTCCCAGGACTCGGTGGAGCGGGAGTCGAGGACGACGAAGCCGGGGGCGCCGCCGGCCGCGAGCACCGCGGCGACGTCGGACACGTCGGCGTGGAAGACGAGGCTGGCGCGGAAGTAGGCGGCGGCCTCGGCGGGGGCGGCGGGGGCGGCGCGCAGGACGGGGTTGGCGACGGTCGTCGTGGTGGTGGTCATGGTGGTCATGTCGAGGCCCTTTCCGTGGTCGGTCTCGGTGACCAGAAATCTACGGCCGGTGATCAGCAAGCTGAAGGGGCTTTCCACGGCGTCCGCCTTGCTCGGCCGGGGATTCACCTGCTATTTCTCGGCCATGACCGCGTATTCCCCGGACGCCACCGACTGGCGCATCCTCGATGTCCTCCAGCGGGAGGGCCGGGCCAGTTTCGCCGAGCTGGCCCGGGCCGTGTCCATGTCGCCGAGCGCGGTGACCGAGCGGGTCCGGCGGCTGGAGGAGGCGGGTGTCATCAAGGGGTATGCGGCCGTCGTGGATCCCGAGCGGCTCGGCCTGCCGATCCTGGCGTTCGTCCGCCTGCGCTACCCGAACGGCAACTACAAGCCCTTCCACGACCTGGTCGCGGCGACGCCGGAGATCCTGGAGGCGCACCATGTGACGGGCGACGACTGCTTCGTCATCAAGGTCACGGCCGGTTCGATGCGCCATCTGGAAGAGGTAACGGGCAAGATCGGCACCCTGGGCTCGGTGACGACGAGCGTCGTGTACTCCTCGCCGCTGCCGAGGCGCCCGCTGGGGCGGTGAGGTCAGCCGGCCCCGCGCTGCCGCAGCACCGACCCCGAGCGCCCCTTCACGACCTCCAGCTGGGCGTGGATGCGCCGTCGCAGGTCGGCGACGTGGCTGACGATGCCGACGCTGCGGTCGCGTTCGCGCAGGGAGTCGAGGACGTCGAGGACCTCGTCGAGGGTCTGGTCGTCGAGGCTGCCGAAGCCCTCGTCGATGAAGAGGGTGTCCAGGCGGACCCCGCCCGCCTCGTCGGTGACGACGTCCGCGAGGCCGAGGGCCAGGGCGAGCGAGGCGAAGAAGGTCTCGCCGCCGGACAGGGTCGCCGTGTCGCGCTCGCGGCCGGTCCAGGCGTCGACGACGTGCAGCCCGAGGCCGCTGCGGCCGCGTCCACTGCGGTCGTCGGAGTGGACGAGGGTGTAGCGGCCGGACGACATGCGCTGCAGCCGTACGGTCGCGGCGGCGGCCACCTGTTCCAGCCGGGCCGCCAGCACGTACGCCTCCAGGCGCATCTTGCGTTCGTTGTCCGACGAGGTGCCCGCGGCGAGACCGGCCAGGCGGGCCACGCGGTCGTACTCGTCGCGCAGCGGCGCGAGGCGTCGTACCGACGTGGTGGCTCGCGTGGACAGCCGGTCGAGTTCGGTGCAGCGGCGGGCGGCCGCGTCGCGCGCGGAGGCGGCGTCGCGCAGCCGCTGGGCCGCGGCGGCCGCCGTCCGCTCCGCCGCGGTGAGGTCGGCGGGCTGCTGCTGGGCGGCGGCCGCGGTGTCGGTCTCGGCGAGGACGGCGCGTACGGCGGCCTCCTCGGACTGCCAGGCGTCCAGCCTGCGTTGCAGCTCGCGGTGGTCCGCATCGTCGAGAAGGGCCGCCGCCGCGGCCTGCGGGGTGTCGAACCCGGCGCGGAAGGCGGCGTCGGCGAGGCGGGCGTCGGCGTCCTTGAGGCGCTGTGCGGTGTCCTCGGCGGCGCGCGCGGTGTCGGCGGCGTCGGTGAGCAACGCGACCCGCCGCTCCAGCTGCGCGGCCCGCGCGGCGACACTCTCTGCGGTGCCGCGTGCCTGGTTCAGTTCGGTGTCCAGGGCGGTCCGTTCCCGGTCGAGCGCTTCCCGGCGCGTCGTCCGTGACGCCGCGCGCACCTCCGCCTCCTGGCGGACGGTGGAGCGGCGTTCGCGCTCCCGCTCGGCCTGCCGCAGCGCCTCGCTCGCGGCGTGCAGTCCGGAGGCGACATCGCGGGCCTCGGCGTACTGGCGCTCCAACTCCTCGAATTCCGCGGCGAGTCGGTCGGTCGGGATGTCGCCGGCCTCCGCCTCGGCCGCGGCCAGCGCCCGGTGCACGAGGCCCAGGCGCTCCGCCTCCTGGGCTCGCTCCTCCTCCGCCCGCTGAAAGTCCGCCAGCGCCCGTTCCTCCGCCGCGCGGTCGACGTGTCCGGCGTCCTTGCGCGCGGGCGCCGGGTGGACATCGGAACCGCAGACGGCGCACGGCTCACCGTCCTTCAGCTCCGCGGCGAGTTCGGCGGCGATCGAGTCGAGGCGCTGTTCCTTGACGTCCAGCCAGTGGGCGCGGGCCTGCTGCGCGTGTTCCGTCAGGGCGAGCACCTGTCGCTGAGCGGCCTCCACGTCGTGTGCGAGCTCGTCGCGCTGGCGGGCGGCCCCCAGCCGCCGTCCGGCCGGATCGCGCCGGCCGGACAGGTGCTCGGCTCGCGTCGCCGCTTCCTGAGCCGCGTCCACACGCGCCTGAAGCCCCGCGCGCCGCTCGTCCCAACCGGCCAGCCAGCTTTCGGCCTCCCGCCGGACGTCCTCGTCGTCCCGCTCCTGTCGCTCCAACTCGGTTCGCTCGTCGTGGAGTTCGGCGAGCCGGCGTTCCCCGCGCCGCGCCGACTCCAGGCCGCCCAGCTCCTCGGCGGTCCGGCGCGCGGCGGCGGCGAGTCCGGCGGCACCGGCGTCCCTGAAGGTCTCGGGAAGAAGCCCGCGCGCGCGTGCCTCGGCGGCAGCCGCCCGCCGGTGTTCGGCGTCGGCGGCCTCCCGCAGGTCCAGCGCCGGGGCCACCGCCTCCGCCTTGCGGGCCCGCTCCATCCGCGCCTGCGCCTGCCGGTACCCCTCGGACCGCTCCTCCAGCAGCGCGGCCCGCTCCCGCGCCTCGGTGAACCGCCGCTGCAGCCGGGCCAGTTCGCGTACGTCGGCCAGGGCGCGGTCGGCCGACGCGTGGGCGGACTCGGCGGCCGTGAGACGGCAGTGGGCGATCGTCAGGTGTTCGCGGGCGGTGCTGCGGGCGACGGCGGCCGCGCACAGGACGGCGTCGGCGAGGCCCGGTTCGCCCGGTGCCAGGTCCGGCAGCTCCATGGCGGCACCGGCCGCCTGCTGCATGCGGTGCGCGTCGGCCAGCAACTCGGAGTCGCCTTCGCGTACTTGGGTCTCGGCCGCGCGCCGGCGTTCGGCGAGCCGCTTCTCGACCTCGGCGAAGCGGTGGGTGTCGAAGAGGCGGCCGAGCAGTCTGCCGCGGGCTTCGGCGTCGGCGCGCAGGAAGCGCGCGAAGTCGCCCTGGGGCAGCAGCACGACCTGGCAGAACTGCTCGCGGCTCATGCCGAGCAGCTGGGTGATCTCCTCGCCGATCTCCTGGTGGGAGCGGCTGAGGTCCTTCCAGGCGGCGGCCGCCGCGTCGTACTCGCGCAGCCAGCTCTGGGCCTTGTCGAGGGTCGTGCCCGAGCCTCGCTTCTTGGGCCGCTCCCAGGGCGGCTGCCGGGTGACCTCCAACCGGCGTCCGGCGACGGTGAGTTCGAGGCGCACCTCGGTGCGCGTACCGGCCGCGGCGTGGTCGCTGCGCAGCGTCATTCCCTGGCCGGACTGCCGGGCGCCCGGCACGGTGCCGTACAGCGCGTAGCACACGGCGTCCAGGACGGAGGTCTTGCCGGCGCCGGTCGGTCCGTGCAGCAGGAAGAGCCCGGCGGTGGACAGCTCGTCGAAGTCGACGGTCTGCGAGCCGCCGAAGGGCCCGAACGCGGTGATCTCCAGCTGATGCAGCCTCACCGCGCCACCTCCCGCACGGCCTCGTCCGCACGCGCCGCGTCGAACGCGTCCCGCAGCACCAGCTGCTCGCGCTCGTCGGGTCCGGCGCCGCGCACATGGGCCACGAAGTCCTCCGCGATCTGCTGGTCGGTGCGCCCGGCGAGCCGCTTGGCGTACGACAGGGCCGGGTCGTGCGGCGTCCGCTCGGGGTCGAAGGCGAGGCTGAGCGTGTGCGGGAACCGCTCGCTGATCCGGGCCATCGGGTCGGCGGGCCGCACCGCGTCGGTGAGGGTCGCCTCGACCCAGGCCTCCTCGTGGCGGGCGAGGTCCGGGTCGGCGAGCAGGTCCTCCAGGGTGCCCCGGATGCGGGCCAGCGCGCGTGGCACCGGGCAGTCGACGCGCTCGGCGGTGACCGAGCCGTCGGCGTCCAGGTCGACGAGCCACATGCTCTTGCGGTGTTCGGCCTCCGAGAAGGAGTACGGCAGCGGGGAGCCGGAGTAGCGCACGCGCTCGGTGATGGTCTGACAGCCGTGCAGGTGACCGAGGGCCACGTAGTCGACGCCGTCGAAGACACCGGCGGGGACGGCGGCCACTCCGCCCACGGTGATGTCCCGTTCGCTGTCGCTGGCCTCGCCGCCGGTGACGAAGGCGTGCGCGAGGACGACGGAGCGGGTGCCAGGCGCGCGGGTGGCGAGGTCCGCGCGAACGCGGTCCATGGCGGCGGCGAGCACGGCCTCGTGTCCGGCCCGCTCCACCCCGAACTCGTCCCTCACCAGGGCGGGTTCGAGATACGGCAGCCCGTAGAAGGCCACGTCACCATGGGCGTCGGAGAGCATCACCGGCGTCCCGCACGCCGACGGCTCGGTCCGCAGATGGATGCCCGCGCGGTCGATGAGGCCGGCGCCCACTCCCAGCCGCCGGGCCGAGTCGTGGTTCCCGGAGATCATCACCGTGGGCACGCCGAGCTCGGCGAGTCGGTGCAGGGCGTCGTCGAACAGCTCGACCGCGGAGAGCGGCGGCACCGCGCGGTCGTACACGTCCCCCGACACGACCACCGCGTCCACTCCGCGCTCCCGTACGGTCGCGACGACGTGGCCGAAGAACTCGGCCTGGGCACCGAGCATGTTCACCCGGTGGAAGGCCCGGCCGAGATGCCAGTCGGAAGTGTGCAGCAATCTCACAAACCCACTCCGAACCGCATATCTCCCCCTGCTCCGCCCCTGGAACCAGCACGAACCAACACAAGCTCGCCGTCAGCAGCAACCACGCTAACGCCTGTCGGCACCTGATCCACCACGAACCTCGGCCTGTCACCCGCATCCGACACAGATGGAAGGGAATGTCCTCGATGAGCCGATTGACGAAGTGACCGGTGGGATCGGTGAGATGCCGACGACAGGGCCTCAAGGCGAACGAACCGTGACATCGGACAGGCGGCGCACCACTGCCGGTCCGCCTACGGACGAGGAACAGCCGCTCCCCGCCCGAGGGTTCGCCCACGGTGCCGCCGCCCGGCCGGTCAGGCCGTCCGGCGCTCCGGTTCCCCGTGCCCCTGCCAGAACCGTGCGAGGCCGACGAGGGCGACTCCCGCCGCGGCCACGGAGGTCAGCATGATCAGGGCCATCGGGAGCGAGCTGTCCTCTCCGAAGAGGCCGACCAGCGGCGCGGCGAGGGCGCCGAAGAAGAACTGGAGTCCGCCGAGGAGTGCGGAGGCCGCGCCCGGGGCGGTCCGGCCGACGGCCTGACCGATGCTCATACCGGCCGGGAAGACCAGGCCGATCCCGGTGACCGTCACGAACAGGGTGATCCAGGTGCCCGCCAGCGTCTCGCCCACGGACACGACCAGCAGAACCTGACCCAGAGCGCCCAGCACGGAGACTCCGACACCGGCCGCGAGGAGGGTGTTCAGCCGTACGCCCCGCCCGGCCAGCCGGGCGAAGACGGCTCCGGCGGCCAGCATGCCGACCGCGTTGGTGGCGAAGATGAGGGAGTACGTCGTCGACGACACGCCGTGCAGGTTCTCGAAGACGAAGCTGGAGCCGCTGATGTAGGCGAACAGCGCCGCCGCGACGAGGGCGATGACGAGGACGTACCCCATGAACTCCCGGCGGCCGAGCAGCACCCCCATGGCGCGGAAGGTGCTCGTGAGCCCGCCGGCGTGACGCCGCTCCGGCGGCAGGGACTCCGGCACGGCCCGTACGACGGCGAGCAGCAGCAGGACGCCCAGCACGGTCAGTACGGCGAACACCGCGCGCCAGGTGGACACGGCCAGCACCGCTCCGCCGAGCACCGGCGCGGCGATCGGCGCCACCCCCATGACCTGGGAGAGGACCGCGAAGTAGCGGGGCAGTTCGGCGCCGTGGAAGCGGTCGGTGAGCACGGCCCGGGCGAGGACCATGCCCGCCGCGCCTGCCACGCCCTGCAGGAAGCGGGAACCGGTCAGCAGGGTGACGTTCGGGGCGAGGGCGCAGAGGACGGAGAAGAGCACGAAGCCGGCCGAGCCGGATATGAGCAGTCTGCGGCGGCCGAGCCCGTCGCTGAGCGGACCGATGACCAGCTGCCCGACGACGAGGCCGGCGAGGAACGCGGTCATCGTGAGCTGTACGGCCGAGCTGCTCGCGCCGAGGGCGTCGCCCATGGCCGGGAAGCCGGGGACGTACATGTCGGTCGCGAGCGGGGCGACCGCGGTGAGAGCGCCGAGGACGGTGACGAGGGCGGCCGTACGGCCGGCGGGGGCGGGGGCTGTGGCGGCGGAGGTCGGGACGGTACGCGAGGGGGACGGGGATACCATGAGCGAAACGATAACCAATAGTTCACTGGTTAACAAATAGTAAGAGAAGGCGAGCCTCATGTCCTTCCCCGCCGACATCCGCGCCGAGTGGTCCCGGCACAACCCCGGCCTCGACACGTCCCCGATGGATCTGGTGGCCCTCCTCAAACGCGCCACCGGCCTCCTCGACCGCGCCGTCGAGCCCCTCTACGAGGGCGCTCCGCTCACCGCGCCCGAGGTCGACATGCTCATCCCGCTGCGCCACGCCACCGACCCGGTCATCGCCCGCCGCCTGGCCACGAACCTGGGTCTGTCCCGCGCGGGCGTCAGCAAGACCCTCGCCAAGCTGGAGAAGCGCGGGTTCATCTCCCGGGCCCCGAACCCCGCCGACCGCCGAGCCGCGCTGGTCACCATCACGCCCGCCGGCGCCCAGGCCGTCGACGACCTCTTCCCCCGCCAACTCGCCGCCGAGGTGGGGCTGCTGGCCGGGCTCGGGGAGGACCGGGAGTGGGTGCTCAAGGCGCTGGGGCGGCTGGTGGAGGCGATGGAGGCGCACACGTCGGCGCGGCCAGGGGTCGACTCCTGAAGGTCACGGGCCCCCTCGAAGGTCACGCGCCCTCTTGAAGGTCACGCGCCCTCTCCTGAGGCTCACGCGTCCCCTCCTGGGCTCACGCGTCCCCGTACGCCTCCCCGCCCAGGTCGAACCCGGCCGTCCCCGCGGTGGCGTCCGCGAGCCAGGCCCGGAAGGCCTCGACGTCGGTGTCCGGCAGGCCGATCTCGATCGTGACCGCCTCGCCGTAGCGCACGTCGCGTACCTCGCGGCCGGTCGCGCGCAGGTCGTTCTGGATCTTGCCGGCGCGCTGGTGGTCGAGTGTCACCGTGGCCAGCCGGAAGCGGCGGCGGGTGATCGTGCCGACGGCGTCCAGGGCCTCGCCGACCGCTCCGCCGTACGCCCGGATCAGGCCGCCCGCGCCGAGCTTGACGCCGCCGTAATAGCGGGTGACGACGGCGACGACGTACCGCATGTCACGGCGCAGCAGCATCTGGAGCATGGGGACGCCGGCGGTGCCGCCGGGTTCGCCGTCGTCGCTCGCCTTCTGGATCGCGGCGTCGGCGCCGATGACGTACGCGAAGCAGTTGTGCGTGGCGTCCGCGTGCTCCTTGCGGATGCCCGCGACGAAGGCCTGGGCCTCCTGCTCGGTGGCCGCCGGGGCGAGCGCGCACAGGAAGCGGGAGCGGTTGACCTCGGTCTCGTGCACGCCCGCGCGGGCGACTGTGCGGTACTCGTCCGGCATCCGGCCACCCTATGCGCAGCGATCCGCCTCCCGGTCTTCGGCCGTCTCGCGGTCACTTCTTCTTGCCGCGCGCCACGATCACGTCCGTGAGCAGGGCCGTGCCCGGGGCGAGGTCCTGCCAGTCGGTGCCGCGCCAGGCGAGGACGGCGATCGCCGAGGTCGGGAACTTCAGCCGGACCTCGTCCAGCGCGTGGTCGAGGCTGTCCCCGGCGAGGGCGAGGACCAGTTCCTCCAGGCCGGGGTTGTGCCCGACGAGCAGCAGCGTCTCGACCTCGGCCGGCACCTCGTGCACGACGGCCAGCAGCTCGGGTACGTCGGCCGCGTACACCCGCGCGTCGTGCCGCACCGGCGGCGGGGTGCCCCACTGCGCGGAGGCCAGCTCCCAGGTCTGCCGGGCGCGTACGGCGGTGGAGCACACGGCGAGGTCCGGCAGCAGGTCGGCGTCGGCGAGGGCCCGGCCCGCGGCCGGGGCATCCCGGCGGCCGCGCGGGGCGAGGGGGCGTTCGTGGTCGGGGACGCCGTCCGGCCAGGCGGACTTGGCGTGCCGCAGGACGACCAGGTGCCGCAGCGGACCGGCTCCCGCCCGCGCGATCATGGCGTCGATCCCACGTCGCGGGTGAGTTCGACACCGAGCAGCCGGTCGGCGTAGGCGTACGTCTCGAAGCGGGCGCCCTCCGGCAGGTCCGAGGTCTCGACCGACCCGAGGACCCGCAGCACCGCGCACACGTCCAGGTCGTCCTCCCAGGCGGTACGGAGCTGTGCGCGCACGTCCTCGGGGATCGCCCGCGAGGGCCTGCGCGCCCAGTCGGCGACCGCGCGGCGCCACCGTGCGAGGTTCTCGCGGGCCTCCTCCAGAGCATCCGCGTCGAGCCGCACGGGCTCGTCCCGTCGCTTGGAGAGCAGCGCCAGGCGTACGACGGCGGGGTCGGCGCCCTCCGGGAGTGCGGCCGGCGCCCGCTCCACGGGGGCGACGGTGATACGGACGCCGTCGGGGGCGGGCCCGCCGTCCGCCACCACGTGGATGACCTGGGCCTCCCCCAGCCCCGCCGAGACGTCCCGGCTGTCCTCGAACGGCCGGATGCCGAGAGTCGCCGCGGCCGCCCGCAGTTCCGCCTGCTGCCGCTCCCCGGTCAGCAGCGCCCAGACGGGCGTGCCGCCGAGTTCGAGGGCCCGGAACAGGACGTCGGCGACGAGCAGCACACGCAGGGCGGTCGTGTCGTAGCCCTCCGTATGGACATGGACACGGGTCAGCCCCCGGCGGGCGGGAGCGGCTTCGGCGGGCTCGCCGGTACGGGCGTCGATGATGCGGAGCACGGGGTGAGCGTAGGCGTGCGGCGAGGACCGCGCCACCGTCGGCCCGAACACGCGTTCAGGCCAGCGTGCCCAGAAACCGCACATGGGGCCGCTCTTCCGGCCCCTCCCGGGTCACCGCGGCCCGTACCCCGTACACCTCGGCGATGAGCCGCTCGGTCAGAACGTCGCCCGGGGCGCCTGCCGCCACGACCCGGCCCGCGTGCAGGACGAGCACCTGGTCGCAGTACATCGCCGCGAGGTTGAGGTCGTGCAGGGCGACGACGGTGGTGACCGGGAGGGCGGTGACGAGGGCCAGGAGGTCGAGCTGGTGGTGGATGTCGAGGTGGTTGGTGGGTTCGTCGAGGAGGAGTTCGCGGGGTTCCTGGGCGAGCGCGCGGGCGATCTGCACCCGCTGGCGTTCACCGCCGGACAGGGTGTGCCAGGGCTGGTCGGCGCGGTCGGTGAGCCCGGCGCGTTCCAGGGCGGCCCGCACGGCCCGCTCGTCGTGCGCGGAGGCGGGCGTCCAGGCGCGGCGGTGCGGGACGCGTCCGAGCCGTACGACGTCCAGGACCGTCAACTCGGTCTGGGTGTCCGCCTGTTGTTCGACCACGGCGAGGCGCCGGGCGACCTCGCGGCGGGGCAGTGCGGGCAGTGCGGTGCCGTCGAGCGTGACGACACCGGTGCTCGGCGCGAGCAGGCCGGCCAGCAGCCGCAGCAGCGTGGACTTTCCGGAGCCGTTGGGGCCGAGGAGTCCGACGGTCGAGCCCGGCTCGGGGGCGAGGGTGACGCCGTCGAGGATGAGCCGGCCGTCGGCGCGGCGGCTCACGCGGTCGGCGTGGAGGCCGGTGGCTTCGGCGTGGACGCCGGTGGCTGTGGGGTGGAGGCCCGTGGCTGTGGCGGCGGGCGCCTCGGGCTCGGTGGGCGAGGTCTCCTTCACCGCACCCTCCGCGTCCGGTACAGCACCGCCACGAAGGCCGGCACTCCGATCAGGGACGTCACGACGCCCACCGGCACCTCCTGCGGGTCGAGGACCGTGCGGGCCAGCGTGTCGACCCACACCAGGAAGACCGCCCCGGCCAGCGCGGTGACCGGCAGCAGCCGGGCGTGGCCCGGGCCGACCAGGGCGCGGGCGGCGTGCGGCAGCACCAGGCCGACGAAGCCGATGGCCCCGGCCGAGCTGACCAGCGCGGCCGTGAGCAGCGCCGTGACACACAGCAGCACCAGACGGGTACGGGCCACCGACACCCCGAGCGCGGCCGCCGCGTCCTGCCCGAAGGCGAAGGCGTCGAGGGTGCGGGCGTAGGACAGGCACACCACCAGCGCCACGGCCAGGACGGCGAGGCATATCCATACGTCGGTCCAGCCCGCCCCGCCGAGCGAGCCGAGGAGCCAGAACAGGACGCCCCGGGTGGTCTCCGCGTCGGCGGCCGTCATCACGACGAACGAGGTCAGCGCGGAGAAGAGCTGCATGGCGGCGACGCCCGCGAGGACGACCAGGTCGGTGCTCCCGCCGAGCGTGTGGCTGAGGAACAGCACGAGCGCGAACGACAGCAGGGCACCGAGGAACGCGCCCGCCGGGACGGACAGCGCGCCCCCGCCGACGCCCAGCACGACCACCAGCACGGCCCCGGTCGACGCGCCCGAGGACACCCCGAGGACGAACGGGTCGGCGAGCGGGTTGCGCAGCAGCGACTGCATCACCGCGCCGCACACGGCGAGTCCGGCGCCGCACACGGCCGCGAGGAGCGTGCGCGGCAGCCGGAGCTGCCACACGATGCCGTCCCGGATGGGCGTCAACTCCGAGGAGCCGAGGCCGAGATGGGCCGCGACGACCGACCACACGTCGGCGACCCGGAGGTCGGCCGGGCCGATGGTGATGGCGACGGCGAGGGAGCCGCACAGCAGGACCGTCCCGGCCGCCCCGAGCAGGACCGACCGGGCGGTCACTTCACGAGCCCGAACTCGCGCAGCCCCGCCGCGACCCGCTCCACGCCCTCGATCGTGCGGATGGTCGGGTTCATGGCCTGCCCGCTGAGCAGGACGTACCGCTGGTGCCGTACGGCGGTCATGTTCCTGGTGACCGGATCGGACTCCAGGAAGGCGATCTTCTTCTCGGCCGACTCGGCGGTCTGCGACCTGCGGGTCAGGTCGCCGATGACGAGGACGTCGGGGTCGCGGTCGGCGACCGTCTCCCAGTTGATCTGCGGCCATTCGTCGTGCGTGTCGTCGAAGACGTTCTTCGCGCCGAGCGCGCGCGTCATGACACCGGGAGCGCCGCAGCAGCCCGCCATGTAGGGCGACTCGGAGTTGGCGAACCAGTACAGCAGGGTCACGTCCGAGGCGTCGATGCCCGCGGTGGCCTTCGCCATCCGCGCCTTGAGCTCTGCGACGAGCTCCTCTCCCCGTTCCTTCACCCCGAACACGGCGGCCAGGTCCCGGACTTCGCCGTAGACGGTCTCGGCGGTCAGGGGATCGGTCCGTGCGCCGTCCCCGTCGCCGGAGTTGTCCTTGCCCGCGCAGTCGGACGGGGAGACGTAGGTGGGCACGCCGAGCTTCTCGAACTGGTCCCGGGTGGCGACGCCGCCCTTGCCCAGCGTGGAGACGAAGGAGGCGGCGACGAAGTCCGGTTCGGCGTCCAGGACCCGTTCGAAGGACGGATTGTTGTCGGCTATCCGCGCCACCTTCGCGTTCGCCTTCTCCAGCCCCTTCATCACGGGGTCGGTCCAGGTCGCCGTGCCCGCCATACGGTCGGCGAGCCCGAGGGAGAGCATGATCTCGGTGGTGCCCTGGTTGAGGGAGACGGCCCGTTCGGGCGGGGCCTCGACGCGTACCGTACGGCCGCAGTTGTCGAGGCTGACGGCAGCCGTCGTGGCGGAGGTGCCGGCGTCGCCGCAGCCGGCCAGGAGCAGGGAGGCGGCCGCGAACAGGGCGGAGGGACGGGCAAGACGTGCTGTCTGCACGGAAGTTGTTCCTCGATCGTCGAGGGCTCGAACGCGGAGCCCGGTCGTACGGTGCTCCCCCGCCGTACGTCACCGCGGGGGCCGCCAGCAGGTCTTCGGACTCGGGATCATCCGGTCGGGGCGCCTTCCCAGACGACACTCGAGTCGTCCAGTGGCCGAGGCCCCGCCCGTCACCCTCACCGCTGCGCGTCAGCTCCGGATTCGCACCGGATTCCCTGACCCACGTCTCATGGGTTCGACTGGCCTCGGCAAGCTATCACGGTGGGGAATCGCCGATCGCGGTGCGCTGTTGTGCGAGAGGTCAGGGCATACGCGACCCCCCAAGGAGACCCACGGTGTACGGCGACGAGGCAACGGTCCGCAAGATCCTCACCGGGCTCGGCGACACGTGGGCCGTGGTCGGCCTGTCGTCGAACCGGCAGCGCGCCGCGTACGGCGTGGCCGAGGTGCTCCAGCGTTACGGCAAGCGGGTCGTGCCCGTGCATCCCAAGGCGGAGACGGTGCACGGGGAGCGGGGGTACGCCTCGCTCGCGGACATCCCCTTCGACATCGACGTCGTGGACGTGTTCGTGAACAGCGACCTCGCCGGGGCCGTCGCCGACGAGGCGGTGGCGAAGGGCGCGCAGGCGGTCTGGTTCCAGCTCGGGGTCGTCGACGAGGCGGCGTACGACCGCACTCGGGCCGCGGGGCTGGAGATGGTGATGGACCGCTGCCCGGCGATCGAGATTCCCCGCCTCGGCTGACGGACAGTCCGTAATTCCTGAAACGCTGTCCAGGAAATCCCCGTACGCCAGTCAAAATTCGACAACCGCCTTCAGCGGAGCAGCGCCCGATTCCTAATCTGAGGCCTCTTGCATGGTGAATGCATCTCCTTTATGAGAGGCCCCCTAAGAAATGGTAAGCGTTGACCAAGCCGCCCCGGAGGACACCAGGGGCCCGGGCGGCGGCCTGCGGCGGGACGTCGGACTGATCGGGCTCATGTGGGCGTCGGTCGGTTCCATCATCGGATCCGGCTGGCTCTACGGAGCGGAAAAGGCGGTTACCGCGGCCGGCCCCGCAGCGGTCATTTCCTGGGTGATCGGCGCGGTGGCCATCGTCCTGCTGGCACTGGTGCACGCGGAACTCGGCGGCATGTTCCCGGTCGCGGGCGGCACCGCACGATATCCGCACTACGCGTTCGGCGGCCTGGCCGGCATGTCCTTCGGCTGGTTCTCCTGGCTGCAGGCGGCGACCGTGGCACCGATCGAGGTCGAGGCCATGATCGGCTATGCGGGGCACTGGTCCTGGGCCCGGGGTCTCGAACACGGCGACCAGACGCTGACGGCCTCCGGCCTCGTCACCGCCGTCTTCCTGATGGCCGTCTTCGTCGCGGTCAACTTCTTCGGCGTCCGCGCCCTGGCACACACCAACAGCGCGGCCACCTGGTGGAAGATCGCCGTGCCGCTGGGCGCCATCTTCGTCATCGCCGCGGGCAACTTCCACCCGGGCAACTTCACCTCGGAGGGCTTCGCCCCGCTGGGTGCCAAGGGCGTGCTGAGCGCGATCAGCGGCAGCGGCATCATCTTCGCCCTGCTGGGCTTCGAGCAGGCCATCCAGCTGGCGGGCGAGAGCCGCAACCCGAAGCGGGACCTGCCGCGGGCCACCCTCGGCTCGGTCGCGATCGGTGCCGTCATCTACGTCCTGCTGCAGATCGTGTTCATCGGCGCGCTGCCGCACAGCTCCTTCGCGCACGGCTGGGCCGCGCTCGACTTCCCCGGCATCAGCGGCCCGTGGGCCGGACTCGCGACCCTGGTGGGCCTGGGCTGGCTGAGTGTGGTGCTGTACGTCGACGCGGTGATCTCGCCCGGCGGCACCGGCCTGATCTACACCACCGCGACCTCCCGCGTCTCCTACGGCCTGGCCAGGAACGGGTACGCGCCGAAGGTCTTCGCCCGCACCGACAGGCGGGGCGTGCCCTGGTTCGGGCTGATCGTCGCCTTCGTGACCGGCGTGGTGTGCTTCCTGCCGTTCCCGAGCTGGCAGGAGCTGGTCGGCTTCATCACCTCGGCGAGCGTCCTGATGTACGCGGGCGCTCCGCTGGCGTACGGCGTGTTCGCCGACCGGCTGCCGCACCACCAGCGCCCGTACCGGCTGCCCGCCGGCAAGGTGCTCTCGCCGCTGTCGTTCGTGGTGGCCAACCTCATCATCTACTGGGCCGGCTGGGACACCCTGTGGCGGCTGGGCATCGCGATCGTCCTCGGCTACGTACTCCTGGGCGGCTACGCCTGGTTCGCCACCGCCATGGGCCGTCCCGACGCACCCCGGATGGACTTCAGGGCCGCCCAGTGGCTGCCGGTCTACCTGCTGGGCATGGGCGTCATCTCCGCGGAGGGCGGTTTCGGCGGACAGGGCAACATCGGCCTGTGGTGGGACATCCTGGTCATCGCGGTCTTCTCCCTGGTCGTCTACTACTGGGCGCGGGCCTCCGCCTCCCGGGCCGAGGAGATCGAGCGGAGCATCGACGAGGTGATCGTCACGGAGGCACCCGCACACTGAGCCGCACAACCGCTCCCCGCCCGCGCGAAGCACCCACATAATGTTCGGGTGACCTCCACTCCCCACCCCAACTCCGTTGCCCCGCAACGCTTTCCGGTCGTCGTCGTGGGCGCCGGGCCCGCCGGGCTCACCATCGGCAACATCCTGCGGGCCGCCGGCGTCGACTGCCTCGTCGTCGAGACGGAGACACGCGAGTTCATCGAGCAGCGGCCCCGGGCGGGCGTCATCGAGGAGTGGGCCGTGCGCGGCCTCCAGCAGCGCGGTCTCGCGGACACCCTGCTGGAGCGGGCTCAGCTGCACACCGAGTGCGAGTTCCGCTTCGGCCAGGAGCGCTTCCGCTTCTCCTACATCGAGCTGACGGGTACTCACCACTTCGTCTATCCCCAGCCGTTGCTGGTGACGGACCTGGTGCGCGAGTACGCGGACGTGCGGGGCGGGGCGGCCCGGTTCGGCGTCCGGGACGTCCAGTTGCACGACCTCGACACGGCCAACCCCTCGGTGTCGTACCTCGCGGCCGAGACGGGCGAGCGGGAGGTCGTCGAGTGCGACTTCGTGGCGGGCTGCGACGGGGCCCGCGGGGTGACCCGTACCGTCCTGCCCGAGCACGCGCACATCTCCCGGCACGACTACGGCATCGGCTGGCTGGCCCTGCTCGCCGAGGCGCCGCCGTCCAACGACTGTGTCGTGTTCGGCATCCACCCCGACGGCTTCGCCGGCCACATGGCCCGCAGTCCCGAGGTGACCCGCTACTACCTGGAGTGTCCGCCCGGCGACGACCCGGAGAACTGGTCGCACGAACGCGTCTGGTCACAGCTCCGGGAGCGCCTCGCGGCGACGGACGCCGGCCCCCTCATCGAGGGACGGCTGATCGAGAAGCGCGTCCTGGACATGCACAGCTCGGTCGTCGAACCCATGGTGTTCGGCCGCCTCTTCCTCGCCGGGGACGCCGCCCACCTGACCGCGCCCATCGCCGCGAAGGGCATGAACCTGGCCCTGCACGACGCCTTCCTCCTCGGTGACGCCCTCGTCGGCTACCTGACGAAGGGCGACGAGACCGGCCTGGACGGCTATTCGGAGGCGTGTCTGCGACGGGTGTGGGACTACCAGGAGTTCTCGCAGTGGCTCTCCGAGGTGTACCACGGCACCTCGTCGGGCGACGCGTATCGCGCGGGCACCACCTTCGCCCGGCTCCGCCGCCTGTTCACCTCGCCCGCCGCCGCGGCGGCCTTCGCCGAGCAGTACCTGGGTACCGCCACCGCCTACTGAACCGGACCCGCCGCGTCCGTCAGTCGTGCAGCGGCCGGTCACTGAGCCGGTGGTCCGCCACGTTCAGCGCCTCGTCCAGCAGCCGGCGCAGATGGCCGTCGCGCAGCGAGTAGATCACCCGGCGGCCCTCCTTGCGCGTGTTCACCAGCCCGGCCAGCCGCAGCCGCGCCAGATGCTGGCTGACGGCCGGCCGCGCCGCCCCGCACGCCTCCGTGAGCGTGGTGACATCGGCCTCCCCCGCGGTCAGCGCGTGCAGCAGGGTGAGCCGGGTGCGGTCGCCGAGCAGGGCGAGCAGCTCGGCCGCGAGCGCGAACTGTTCCTCGCCCGGGGTGCGCGGGTGCGCATCGGTCGCAGGTGGTAGGTGCATGCGTGCGCTCATACGCACATAATGGCCTCGTGGGCGTCGCGCGTCCACTCCCGGCGCACGGAAGGGGATCCACGTGAGCGACCGGCACGAGCACGAGCACGGACATCGTCATGACCACGAACATGGGCACGGACATGGGCACGGACACGGGCACGACCACCGGCCCACCCGCTCCGGTCTCCGCGACCGTCTGCCCCACCGCCTCGCCCACCTCCTCACCCCGCACTCCCACGAGACCGCCGACAAGCTCGACTCCGCCCTGGAGTCCTCGGCCCGCGGCATGCGGGCCCTGTGGATCTCGCTGGCGGTACTGGGCGCGACCGCTCTGGCGCAGGCGTTCGTGGTGGCCGTCTCCGGGTCGGTCGCGCTGCTCGGCGACACGGTGCACAACACCGCGGACGCGCTGACGGCCGTACCACTGGGCATAGCGTTCGTGCTCGGGCGGCGCGCGGCCACCCGGCGGTTCACGTACGGCTACGGCCGGGCGGAGGACCTCGCGGGCATCGTGATCGTGCTGACGATCGCCGCGTCCGCGGCCTTCGCGGGGTGGGTGGCGATCGACCGGCTGCTCGATCCGCGCCCTGTCCACCATGTGCCGGCGGTCGCGGTGGCCGCGCTGGTCGGTTTCGCGGGGAACGAGTGGGTGGCCCGTTACCGGATCCGGGTGGGCCGCGACATCGGCTCGGCCGCGCTGGTCGCCGACGGACTGCACGCCCGCACGGACGGATTCACGTCACTGGCCGTGCTGTTGGGTGCGGGTGGCTCGGCGCTCGGCTGGCAACTGGCCGACCCGATCGTGGGCTTGGCCATCACCGCCGCCATCACGCTGGTCCTGCGGGACGCGGCGCGCGAGGTGTTCCGGCGGGTGATGGACGCCGTCGACCCGGCCCTCGTGGACCGGGCCGAGCGAGCGCTGCGGGAGGTCGAAGGAGTGCGCGCGGTGGGCGAGTTGCGGTTGCGCTGGATCGGGCACCGGCTGCGCGCCGAGGTGGCGGTCGTGGTGGACGGCGAGGCGACGGTACGCCAGGCGCACGGCATAGCCGTGGACGCCGAACACGCGCTGCTGCACGCCGTCCCGCGCCTCACCGCGGCCCTGGTGCACGCCGACCCGGCACCGGTGCCGGGCGAGGCGGATCCGCACCACGCCCTCGCCCACCATGCGGCGGCCTGAGCGTCAGGAAACCCCCAGCCCCTCCAGCACCACCGCACCCGGCAGCTCCGCGAACGCCTTCCCCGGCACCAGCAGCTTGCCGCGTCGTCGTCCGCTGCCGACCAGGACGTACGGCAGGTCGACGACGGCCGAGTCCACCAGCACGGGCCAGTCCTCGGGCAGTCCGATCGGCGTGATGCCGCCGTATTCCATGCCGGTCTCCCCCGTCGCCATGTCCATCGAGGCGAACGAGGCCTTGCGGGCGCCGAGTTGGCGGCGCACGACGCCGTTGACGTCGACCCGGGTGGTGGAGAGCACGACGCACGCGGCCAGGGTGCTCTCACCGCCGCGCTTGCCCGCGACGACCACGCAGTTCGCGGACTGCTCGAGCAGCTCCCGCCCGTAGTGCTCCACGAAGACGGCGGTGTCGGCCCACTGTGGGTCGGTCTCGACGTAGACG
Organism: Streptomyces sp. NBC_01352; assembly: GCF_036237295.1. Classification (NCBI taxonomy): domain Bacteria; kingdom Bacillati; phylum Actinomycetota; class Actinomycetes; order Kitasatosporales; family Streptomycetaceae; genus Streptomyces; species Streptomyces sp. NBC_01352. The sequence continues at coordinate 9,124,200 of NZ_CP108354.1, read as the reverse complement.
ATCTGCTCGGCGGGGACGCTGCCGCTCCAGTCGCGTACGGCGTCGGCGACCGGCCGGATCAGCTCGTCGAGGCAGTCGGGGGCGGGTGCGGCGTGATCGAAGTGTCCGATGGGTGCGTCCATGGCGGCACGCTAACAAAGCCGCCCGGCCGCCTCACTGCACGGGCGGGACGGAGACGGCCATCAGCATCGCCATCGGGACGTCGCCCTGATTGCCGTAGGTGTGCGTGGTGTTGGCCTCGAAAGAGGCGGTCGCGCCCGCCGGGACGCGGTACTCCACGGCGTCCACGGTGAGCGTCAGTTCACCCGCGGTGACATGGACCAGCTCGGCCGTGCCGGTGGGATGCGGGTCGGAGGTGCTGCTCTCACCCGGCATCAGCCGCCACTCCCACAGCTCCAGCGGGCCGGGCGCCTCCGTTCCGGCGAGGAGGAGGTTGTAACTGCCGGCGTCGGTGTGCCACAGCCGCACGGCCTGGTCGGCGGGAACGACCCGGACCTTGGGCCCCTGCTCGTAGTCGAGCAGGGTGGTGATGCTGATCCCGAGCGCGTCGCCGATCTTGACGACCGTGCCGAGGCTGGGATTGGTGCGGGCCTGCTCGATCTGGATGAGCATGCCGCGGCTGACTCCGGCCCGGGCGGCGAGTACGTCCAGGGTGAAGCCGCGCACCGCGCGCCAGTGCTTGACGTTGCGCGCCAGGGACTGGGTCAGCAGGTCGAGGTCCGACACATTCCGTCCAAGCTTCTCAAGACTCGCGTCCAATATTCTGGATGACAGAGTTCACTTCACTGCACTACGTTGTGGTGCACCCGATCGTTCACCGAACTGTACTGCGAGGCCGCCGTGACAGCACTCTTCGCCCTGGCCACCAGCCTGCTGTGGGGGCTGGCCGACTTCGGCGGCGGACTGCTGACCCGGCGTACCCCGGCACTGACGGTCGTGGTCGTGTCGCAGACGATCGCCGCGGTCGTGCTCGGCGTGGTCGTGGTGGCCACCGGCGGCTGGAGCGAGACGGGTCCGCGTCTGTGGTTCGCGGTGGCGGCCGGTGTGGTGGGGCCCGTCGCCCTGCTCTGCTTCTACAAGGCGCTCGCGCAGGGCCCGATGGGCGTCGTCTCCCCGCTCGCCACCCTGAGCGTGGCCGTCCCCGTCGGTGTGGGCCTCTTCCTGGGCGAGCGCCCGGGTGTCGTGCAGGTCGCGGGTATCGCGGTCGCCGTGGCCGGGGTCGTCCTCGCGGGCGGGCCACAGCTGCGGGGCGCGCCGGTGCAGCGTCGGACCATCCTCCTGACCCTGGTCGCCGCCCTCGGTTTCGGCACGGTTTTCGCACTGATCGCGGAGGCGTCGACGACGGTCACCGGCCTGTTCCTCGCCCTGTTCGTGCAGCGCGTGACCAACGTGGCCGTCGGCGGCGCCGCGCTGTACGTCTCCGTGCGGCGGGGCGGTGCGGCCCTCCCGGCGGGCGGCTTCCGCTGGGCCTCGCTGCCGGCGCTCGGCTTCGTCGGCCTGGCGGACGTCGCGGCGAACGGCACGTACTCGGTCGCCGCCCAGCACGGCCCGGTCACCGTGGCCGCCGTCCTCGCCTCGCTGTACCCGGTGGTGACCGCCCTGGCCGCACGCGGCTTCCTCAGCGAACGCCTGCGGACGGTCCAGGCGGCGGGAGCGGGCCTGGCCCTGGTGGGCACCCTGCTGCTGGCGACCGGTTGAGCCCTCGTCAGTCCAGCTCGGCGAGCTTCGCCGCCGTCTCCTCGTCCAGGCCCGCCAACCGGCGCAGCTGCTCCGGGGTGACCCCCTCGGGAATCGGCACCGGCGCCGGCGTCCTGAGCGGCGGCTGCCAGCCGTCGTCGGGAGTCCAGCGCCGTACGACCCGGGCGGGCGCCCCCGCCACCACCGCGTGGTCGGGCACCGCACCCCGGACCACGGCCCCGGCGGCGACCACCACGTTGCGCCCGATTCGCGCGCCGGGCAGGATCACCGCCCCGGTCCCGATCCAGCACCCCGGGCCGATCGTCACCGGCTCCATCCGGGGCCACTGCTTGCCGATGGGCTCGTGCGGGTCGTCGTACGAGTGGTTGGTGGACGTGACATAGACGTACGGCCCGAAGTAGCAGTCGCTGCCGATGGTGACCGTGGTGTCGGCGATGACATGGCTGCCGCGGCCGAGGACGACTCCGTCACCGATGCGCAGGATCGGATCCGGGCCGAGGTCGAGGTCGGGCATCAACCCGGCGGTCAGGGTGACCTGTTCGCCGACGATGCAGTGCGCCCCGAGGTGGATCCAGGGTTCCCCGAAGACCGTGCCGAGCGGGAAGGCCAGCCGGGTGCCGGTGCCGAGCGCGCCGAAGCGGAACCGTCCCGGGTGGGCGGCGGTGACGGAGCCGGTGCGCTGCACCCAGGCCCAGCCCGCGTGCACGGCCCGCTGCGCCAGGCCGCGCGACCATGATGAGAACGTGTTCTTGCGCTTCGGCACCCGCTCACCGTACTCAGCGTGACGTGACCCCATGAGTTCGAGGGCCTGTGATCTTCGCCCCACCCGGTGGCATACGGTGCCGGTGTTGTCGACGACGAGGAGAGGGCGAGGAGACGGCGATGGTGCAGAGGGCGTTGATCACGGGAATCGGCGGCAAGGAACCGAACATCCACGAGGAGGCGTTCGTGGCGCCCACGTCCTCGGTGATCGGCGACGTGACGCTGGAGGCGGGCGCGAGCATCTGGTACGGCGCGGTGGTCCGGGGCGACGTCGAGCGGATCTCCGTCGGGGCCCAGTCCAACATCCAGGACAACTGCACGCTGCACGCCGACCCCGGCTTCCCCGTCACGATCGGCGAGCGGGTCTCCGTCGGCCACAACGCCGTCGTGCACGGGGCCACGGTCGGGGACGACTGCCTGGTCGGCATGGGTGCGACCGTGCTCAACGGCGCGGTGATCGGCGCGGGGTCGCTGGTCGCCGCGCAGGCCTTGGTGCCGCAGGGCATGCAGGTGCCGCCCGGCTCACTCGTCGCCGGTGTCCCCGCGAAGGTCAGGCGGGAGCTGACGGAGGAGGAGCGTCAGGGGGTCACCCTGAACGGCACCATGTACGCGGAGTTGGCGAAGGCGCACAGCGAAGTGCACCAGGCCTGAGGGACCGAGGGGTCGAAGGACCGATTGCGCTGAGGACCGCTTCTCAGTCGGCGGCCGGGACGGGTTCCGGCTCGGGTTCGGCCGCCTGCTTCCGAGGCGTCGCGTTGTCCGCCGTCGCGTTCTTGGCCTTGCGCTTGATGATCAGCATCGACGTGAGCCCGACGAGCACGGCCGCCACCAGACCCAGCCACGAGAACCGCTTCAGCCACGACTCGGCGACGATCCCGACGTAGTAGATGACGGCCGTCGTGCCGCCCGCCCACAGGATCCCGCCGAGCACGTTGGCGATCAGGAACTTCCAGTACGGCATCCGCAGCACACCCGCGAGCGGACCGGCGAAGATCCGCAGCAGGGCGACGAAGCGGCCGAAGAAGACGGCCCACATGCCCCACTTCTGGAAGGACCGCTCGGCCGTGGCGATGTGCCCCTCGCTGAAGTGCCTGGGGAACTTCTTGCCGAGCCAGGTCAGCATCGGCCGCCCGCCCTTGCGGCCGATGGCGTAGCCGATGGAGTCGCCGACGATCGCGCCGACGGTGGCACACACACCGAGAACCACCGGGTCGATGCCCGCGTGCTGCGAGGACAGCAGTGCGGCCGACACCAGGATGATCTCGCCGGGCAGCGGGATGCCCAGGCTCTCCAGACCGATGACGATTCCCACGAGGGCGTAGACGGCGGCCGCGGGCACCGTGTCGAGCCAGTCCTGGACGTGCAACGCCGGTTCCTCCGATTCGCGTCCCTGCATTCCCGGCGCGCGCCTGCGGACAGGCGCACGCCGGGAAGCCTACCGGGTCACCCGGATGCCTCCGCGCCCCACGGGTCGCACTGGTGTTCCCGGCGCACGGTGCCGCCGACGTCGGTCTCGTGCTGCGGTCCCCGTGCCCCAGAGGGAGCAGTGTCCGGGCCCTGGGGCGTGCCTGCTCCTATCGTGGAACGTCACAGTGACGCTCGGCGCCGAGGCAGGCTACACATGACGGATCCGCAGATCGACTATGCGGCGGTCTTCCGGGCCCTGCCCGGCATGGTGGCCCTGCTCACCCCCGACCTGGTGTACGCCGACGCCAACGACGACTTCGTGCGGCTGGCCGGGCGCACCCGCGAGCAGCTGCTGGGCCGCTACATCTTCGACGTCTTCCCGGAGAACCCCAACGATCCGGCCGCGGCCGGCATGCGGGAGACCCGGGAGTCGATGCTGCGGGTGGTGGCCACCGGCGAGCGCGACACCATGGCTCTGCTGCGCTACGACATCCAGGATCCCGAGCGGCCCGGCCACTGGCGGGAACACTATTGGAGCCCCGTCAACGCACCCGTGCGCGACTCCGAAGGGCGGGTGGTGCTCGTCGTGCACCGGGTGGAGGAGGTCACCGAACTCATCCGCGCCCGTGGCGGCCCGGACGGCGACAGACAGGCCCGTGTGCTGGAGGCCGAGCTCTACACCCGGTCCCGTGAACTGCAGGAGGTCAACGAACGCCTGCGCAAGGCGCACGCCCACGAACGCGAGGTCGCCCTGGCCCTACAGGCCGCGATGCTGCCCGCGCCCCGCCCCACCGGGACGCACGGGGCCGCCGTGCGCTACCAGCCCGCCATCGGCGCCCTGAACGTGTGCGGCGACTGGTACGACCTGGTCGAGCTGCCCGGCCAGGGCCTGGCGGTCGCCGTCGGGGACGTCGTCGGCCACGGTCTCGCCGCCGCCTGCGTCATGGGACAGCTGCGCAGCGCCTTGAGCGCGGCCTGCCGGGTCGCCGCCGGACCGGCCCAGGCCCTGGAGGCCCTCGGGCTGTACGCCCGTTCCGTCGACGGCGCCGAGTCGACCACCGTCGTGACGACCTTCATCGACTGGAACAGCCACGCCATCACCTACAGCTGCGCCGGCCACCCTCCACCCGCCCTGCTCCATCCCGACGGCACCGTCACCTTCCTCGACCAGGCCACGGACCCCCCGCTCGCCGCCCGGCCCGAACATGTCCCCCGTCCCCAGGCCCGCATCCTCTTCACCGAGGGCAGCACCCTCGTCCTGTACACGGACGGCCTGATCGAACGCCGTACCGAGGACATCGGCGCCGGCCTGGCACGCCTCGCCGATTCCCTCACCCGCCACCGGCGATCCGCACCCGAGGCTCTGGCCGACGCCCTCCTCGCGGATCTCCTGCCCCCCACCGGCACCACCGACGACACTGCGCTGATCGTCATCCGGCTCTGACTCCACGTGCGCTTTCGGTGCTCACTGCCGGTGCTCACTGCCGGTGCTCATTGCCGGTGCTCATTGCGCGGATGCCGACGCGCCGTCCGCTCGTTGCCGCGCCGGTAGTTGCCCGTCCAACGGGCCATCGCCAGCTGCGGATCCCCGTCCGCCGCCTCCCGGACGAACTGTGCCGCCCGGCTCCCGCGCAGCACCGTCGCAACGCGGCCGCGGTGCAGGATCACCACGGAGCCGTCGCTCCGCTCCTCGTATGCGAATCCCTGTGCTGCCGCCATCCGGCGCCCCCTCCACGTAGGGGACCAGGGTGCCGACCGGCCGGTCCTTGCGCGAGCGGTTTTCCGCCGCCGCTCGGTGGGGATCGCGGCTGCCCACCGACTAGCCGAGGACCGTGCCGAGGTTCGCGGTGACGGTCTCGGCGACCGGCCCCGCCGTGTCCAGCACGGCGCCCGGAAGGGTCTGAACCTCCTCGACGGGCGCGACCGGCTCGGGGGCGCCGCCGGTGGTGTCGGTGGTGTCGGTGCCGACCTGGGCCATGCGCTTCTCGAACTGCGGCGGCGGCACCACCGGGTCGCCCTGCGGCGCCTCGGGATCCTTGCGCGGCGGATCGGCGTCGGGCGACGGCGAGGTGGCCGGCGGTGCATCGGGGGTCCCGGGACCGCCGTCCCGCGTCCCGCCCCGGGGCTCCGCGCCACCCGTGGCGCCGCTCGCCGGTTCCAGCACCCACCGCTGCTCCGCCGACCCGTCCCGGTCGGCGACGACCACGGTGTTCCCGGGGCCGGGCGCGACGAGCAGGCCGCCGCCCCTGCGCAGCAGCAGTTCGCCGCGGACGGTGAGGTCGTAGCGGACCTCACCGGCGTGCACCACACAGTCGGCCAGGACGACCGAGCCCTCGTCGGCGTCGGCGTCGAGGCAGCGGGTGGCATCGACGGCGCTGCGCAGCAGACCGTCGCCCTGGTACGACCACTGTTGGGACGCGGCCGCCGAGCAGGCCGTCAGCAGCGTCCCGGCGCCGTCCTCGGACCCGCCGCCGCGCACGTCGAGGCACAGATCGGCGGCGAGGTTGCGGAGCCTGCCGTGTGCGACCTCGGTGCGGCTCCCCACGGAGGCGGCGGACGGCGCCTCGCCCACGGCGCCCGGGGAGACGGAGTGGCCGCTGGGCGCACCCCAGGTGGCGCGGGGTCCGGGGACACCGCCCTCGTCGGACCAGCCCTTGGCGACGAGCACGGAGGCGAGCAGGGCGAGGGACGCCAGACCGGCACCCACGAGCACCGCCTTGGTGTGCCTGCGCGGCGCGGCGAAGGCGCCGGCCGGAGCGGGGCGGTGCCGGCCCCGCGGCGCGGCGAAGGCGCCGGCCGGAGCGGGGCGGTGCCGGCCGCCGGGCCTCGGCCGTACGGCGAGCCGCGCACCGGGCGCGGCCTGGGCGTGTCCCCGGCCGGGCCGCGAGTCGAGGTAGCGGTGGGCGCCCCAGCCGAGGACGGTCTCGGCGAGCAGCTCCTCCAGTCCGCCCTCGAAATGGCTGAGCTGCTCGGCCGCGTGCCGGCAGTACCGGCACCCGGCCAGATGCTGTTGCACATCGGGCAACAGGCCTCCGCCCCGGCGAATGGGAACATCGAGGAGACGGTTGTAGAAACGGCATTCCGTGGTCGGCGCGAGTTCCCGGTGGGCCCGTACGCAGCCCGCCCGGAATTGCTCCCGCGCCTGCTCCAGACCGGCCTTGGCCCGGGCCGGGTCCACCCCCAGCAGTCCGGCCGGTACGGATATGGGCTCGGCCTCGACCTCTGTGTGCCACAGCAGGCATTGGGAGGCTCCCGGAAGAGCCTGGAATGCGCGCTCGGCGAGCTGTCGCCTTTCCGGGGTCGCCGACCTCGCGGCGCGCAGTCCGCGCCCGCCGGTCGGTTTGCGGACTTCCGGCAGTACGGCGGAAATGCCGTCGTCCGCGGCCCAGTCCTTCACGGTTTCCCGTACCGCCCTGAGGAGTTGGGGCCGTACGGCACCGCCGCCCGCCCGTCCCAGCATCCGGTGGAACGCGGCGGCGGCCGCCATCGAGGCCGAACCCGCCGACGACACCAGGCAGATGCCCGCGTAGTCGTAGGCCGCCCGCCAGTGCCGGGCCATCAGCAGCGCGACGGCGTGGGCGTCGGTTCCCGCCGCTTCGAGCCGGGCCATGAGGTCACGGTCGGATTCCCCGCCGTTCGATCCGGGTCGGGGCGGGTACGGGGGGCGTGGGGGGTACGGGGATTGCACTGGACCATTTCCTTCCAAGCCGCAGAACGGCATGCGAAATGCGCGTCCGTAGGAAAGCAGGGGCCTGATTGGTGCGTACCTATGCCGCGTCAGGTGCGGGGCGGTTATGAGCGGGCGTTATGAGCGGTCGGTCACGGGGCCGCTCACCTTCGCACAAACGACTCACAGGAAACAAGAAGTTCGAGTGACCAGAGTTCAAAATGCGGTCACTTCAGAAAAGTTACCGACGGTATCCGCACCCGCATTCGAAAAAACGCCGGAGCCGGTCCGTCAAGTTGTGTGCAACGGCGGCCGGTTGGCACACGAAATCTTCAAGTTCCCGTCCGGGCCTGGTACGCCGGCATGAGCCGGATGATCGTCCCCACGTTCACCCAGCGCCTGAGCGCCCACCCGGGCGCGGCGGGCCGACCTCGGGCCCGAATTCGCGGCCTGATCGTGAGCAAAGGGTGCCGCTCGGGCCGTACGCCCCGAGCGGCACCCTTCCCGCGAGCCGAGGCTCAGCCGTTGGGCCGGAGCGTCCAGGTCACGGTCATCTCCGTGGTCACCGCTCCGTCCGCGCGCTGGATGGCGACGGTCACCGGGAACTCCGGGCGCTTACCCTCGTCGAGTTCGGCGACGACCTCGGCGGCGGGGCGGCCGAGCGTCGCGGTGGCCGTGACCGGCCCCAGGGCGATCTTCTTGAACGCGATCTCGGCGGTGACCGGCAGCGGCACGGCACGCGAGAGCTGATCCCCGAAGGCGGCCAGGACGATCGCCCCGCTGGCCGACTCCCCCAACGTGAACATCGCGCCGGCGTGCGGCCCGCCGACGTGGTTGCGGTACTCGCTCTGGTCCGGGAGGGCCAGGACGGCCTTCTCCGCAGTGGTCTCCAGGTACTCCAGGTTCAGCGTGCGAACCATCGGAACCGTGGCGGCGAGCAATTCGCCGATGGACATCTGATCTGCGCTCATGCCGACATGTTACCCACGAGTAGCCTGGCGGGGCCAGAGCCGCGCGATGATCGCCGTATCCTTACGGCCCATGTGGCCAGGAGAGCAGCCGCCGGGGGGCGGGCAGAGCCCGCAGCAGCACCCGGCTGAGGGAAACCCGTATCAGCAGCCCGGATACCAGCAGCCCGGGTACCAGCAGCCGAACGCTTACGCCGGGCAGCAGCAGCCGTGGGACGCCCCCACCGTGACCGCCGCTCCGCAGGGCGGCGGGCGCCGTACCAAGGTGGTCGCGATCGCCGTGGCCGCGACCGTGGTCGTGGCCTGCGCCGCGACCGGGGCCGTACTGCTCGGCGGCGGCAGCGACGACGAGGCCGGGCCCGGACCCACGACGTCATCGGCCTCTGCATCCCCCTCCACCGCGGACAACCCCCGCGCCACCGACGCCATGAAACCCACCGTGGCCGGCTGGAAGGTCGTGGTGAACCCGGACCTGGGCGTCGCCTTCGACGTACCGGCCGACTGGGCGCTGCAGTCGACGAGTTGGGTCTCGTGGGTCTCGAAGAACGACGACCCGCAGGACAAGCCCCTCGTCGCCATGAAGGCCCCCGCGGTCCTCAAGGAGAAGTGGTGCGGCTCGGACGACGACAAGGACGGCTCGACGGACTACTCGGCGCTGGCCAGCGTGGGCACCAGGGGCAACAAGGGGGCCAAGAACACCGAGGACATCGCCCGCACCGATTCCTCGACCTGGGTCTACGGCGCATACACCCAGCCGAACCGGAAGAAGGTCACGACCGGTCCGGTCACGTCCTTCACCACCGCCTCCGGTCTCACCGGCAGTGTCGCCACATCGACATCCTCCGAAGTCGCCAAGAAAGGCAAGTGCGACACCGACGGCAAGGCGACGACCTTCGCCTTCAAGGACTCCGACGGAGACTTCGCGTCCTGGTCGCTTTTCGGCGTCGCGGGCGTCGGTGACGAGGTTCCGGACGCCACGGTGCGGGAGATCATGAAGACCGTACGGCTCTACACGTCCGACGCAGAGCGCTGATTTGCTACGCCCCTGACAAGGGGCAGTGACCGAATCGTGTCCCTGGCGGGGCTAGGGTGGCTGCCCATGTGGCCAGGAGAACAGCCGCCCGGGGGCGAGCAGAACCCGCAACAGCAGCACAACCCGTACCAGCAGCCGGGGTACCAGCAGCCGAATCCGTATCAGCAGCCCGGATTCCAGCAGCCCAACCCCTATGCGCAGCAGCCGCAGTGGGGCGCTCCGGCACCGGCGGGCCCGCCCGGGCCGCCGCCCGGTGGCGGCGGCAACCGGACGAAGGTCGTCGCGATCGTGGCGGCGCTGGCCGTCGTGGCGGCCGCCGGCGTGACCGGATTCCTGGTCCTGGGCGGCGACAAGGACCAGGAGGCGGACGGCGGCAAGGACGCGAAGCCGTCCGCGAGCAAGTCCACGGAGCCGAGCGCGTCGGCCTCCGAGGAGAATCCGCGGGGCGGTGACGCCGAGCAGGCCACCATCGAGGGCTGGAAGATCGTCGTCAACCCCAAGTGGGGCACGGCCTTCGACGTACCGGCCGACTGGGAGGTGCAGTCGCCGACGTCGGCCGTCGCCTTCGAGGAGGAGAACTCGGACGACCTCAAGCCGATCATCACGATGTCGGCACCGGCGATCCTCAAGTCCAACTGGTGCGAGTCCGACGACGACAAGGACGGCCAGACCGACACCATGTCCCTGGCCGCGACCGGCACCAAGGGTGCCAACGGCGCCAAGGACACCGACGAGGTCGCGATCAACACCCCCGCCTGGTGGGTCTACGGCGGCTACACGCAGCCGGACAAGAAGAGCATCACGCTCGACAAGAAGGCCACGCCCTACACCACCACCTCCGGCATCCAGGGCAGTTACGCCTGGGCGTCCTCGAAGGACACGCCCGCCACGGGCAAGTGCGTGACCGACGGCAAGGCGATCACCTTCGGCTTCAAGAACTCGGACGGCGACTTCGTGTCGTGGAACTTCTACGGGGCCAAGGGCGTCAAGGAAGAGGTCTCCAAGGAGACCATCATGAAGATTCTCAGCACGGTACGGCTGCACGGAGATCCGACGGGCTGAGGACCGACGCTTCGTCCTGGCCCGGTCTGGGCCGGGACGAACAGGGCCGGAACTCAGGCCTGCTGACCGGCGGCGGGTCAGCCGATGCCGAACGCCCCGTCGGGGGGCACGGGTGACGGTACGGCGTCCGCGTCCCGCACCGCCCGCGCGCCGCCGATGAACTCCCGCAGGCCGGGCCCGTGTTCGACCCGGGCCGGGAAGGCGTCGGAGGCGGTGCGCCGGGTCAGGGCGGCCGTGTCGAGCGGGTGGTGCGCGGCGACGAGCACCGCGTTGCCGAAGCGGCGCCCGCGCAGCACGGCCGGCTCGGCGATCAGCACCAGCTCCTCGAACACCGCGGCGAACGTGGCCAGTTGGGAACGCAGGAAGGCGAAGGGCGAGGCGTCGGCGAGGTTGGCCAGGTAGACGCCGTCACCGCGCAGCACCCGCGCGGTCTCGCGGGCGTAGGCGACGGACGTCAGGTGCGCGGGCACCCGGGAGCCGCCGAAGACGTCGGCGACGAGGACGCCGGCGGAGTCCGCAGGGGCCGATTCCAGCCAGGCGCGGGCATCGGCGGCGTGCAGCGCGATCCCCGCGCCCTCGTCCAGCGGCAGGTACTCCCCGACCAGCTCCAGCAGGGCGCGGTCCGCCTCGACGACGTCCTGCCGCGAGCCGGGACGGGTCGCCGCCAGATACCGGGGCAGGGTGAGCGCGCCCCCGCCGAGGTGCAGCACGTCCAGCGGACGCCCCGCCTCCGCGACGACGTCCAGAACATGCCCGAGCCGCCGCGCGTACTCGAACTCCAGATGCTCCGGCTCGTCCAGATCGACGTACGACTGCGGCGCCCCGTCGACGGTCAGCAGCCAGGCCCGTTCCCGATCGACGTCGGGCATCAGCTTGGCGGTGCCGTGGTCGACGGCTCGGGTGACGGGTATGGCTTCGCTCACCATGTCATTGTGCCTGTGCTGCAGCGCCCCTTCAGGGGCGCGGGGCTGTGACATCATGCGGCTCCGCCGCGTGGGCGCGACCAGCCACAACCGGCCCGCAGTCCCCCGTACACCGCAACCACCCTCACTCGACGGCTGTCACGGTCCCCGCCCCCACGGTCCGCCCACCCTCACGGATGGCGAACCCGAGCCCCGGCTCCAGCGGTACGTCCCGCCCCAGCTCCACGGTCATGGTCACCGTGTCCCCGGGCCGAGCCACCGCCACCTCACCGAGGTCCACGTCACCGACCACATCCGCGGTCCGGATGTAGAACTGCGGCCGGTACCCGGTGGAGACGGGCGTCGCACGCCCGCCCTCCCGCGCCGACAGCACATACACCCGAGCCGAGAACCGACGCCCCGGCACCACGCTTCCCGGCGCTGCGACAACCTGTCCCCGTCGCATCGCGTCCCGCGGAACCCCCCGCAGCAGCAACGCCACGTTGTCCCCGGCCTGCGCCTCTTCCATCGGCTTGCCGAAGGTCTCCACGCCCGTGACCACCGTCTCGACGGAAGCCCCGAGCACCTCGACCCGGTCCCCGACCCGCACCGTGCCCCGCTCGACCGCACCCGTGACGACCGTCCCCCGCCCGGTGATGGTGAGCACGTTCTCCACCGGCATCAGGAACGGCGCGTCCAGATACCGCTCGGGCATCGGCACATACGTGTCCACCGCGTCGAGCAGCGCCTCGATCGAGGTCGTCCAGCGCGGGTCCCCCTCGAGCGCCTTCAGCCCCGAAACCCGTACCACGGGCACCGAGTCACCGCCGTAGCCGTGCGCGGTGAGCAGGTCGCGTACCTCGAGCTCGACCAGGTCGATGAGCTCCTCGTCGCCCGCGTCGGCCTTGTTGAGGGCGACGACGACGTGGTTCACGCCCACCTGCCGGGCGAGCAGCACGTGTTCGGCGGTCTGCGGCATGATCCCGTCGAGCGCGGAGACGACGAGGATCGCCCCGTCGAGCTGCGCGGCGCCGGTGACCATGTTCTTGACGTAGTCGGCGTGGCCCGGCATGTCCACGTGCGCGTAGTGCCGGGTGTCGGTCTCGTACTCGACGTGCGCGATGTTGATGGTGATGCCCCGCGCCGCCTCCTCGGGCGCCCGGTCGATGCGGTCGAACGGCACGAACGTGCCGGAGCCGCGCTCGGCGAGCACCTTGGTGATGGCGGCGGTCAGGGTGGTCTTGCCGTGGTCGACATGACCCATCGTGCCGATGTTCAGATGCGGTTTGGTGCGGACATATGCCGTCTTGGACATGGCGATACCTCGAAGCCTCTTCGTCAGCAGATCTCTTCAGCGGATCTCTTCAGCGGATCTCTTCGCAGAGATGGGGACCCCGAGTACTCGCCGACCCTCCCCCTGCGGGGTCCGCCGGACGATCCGGAGAGGGTCAGCTTCGGGCGCCGTCAGCAGCGGCCGGGAAGAAGAAGAGGACGGCAGCCTTCGGCGCATCCGCGACTGCGGATGCTGCGAGGAGGAAGGCGTACCGGAACATGACGCAGATCATTGCCGACGCTTTGTCCCACGTCGAATGGTTTTTGGGCGTGCCGACGGGCACAACGGGCGGGCTCCATACGGCGATCACACATGTCCGTCGGTTACCGTCACTGGATGCTCGATGCCACCACCCGCTCTGGGGGCACCGCCACGGCCACTCCCCGGGCCACTGCCACGGAGCTCGCCGTCGCCGTTCCCGCTCCGGAGCTCGCCGTCGCCGTTCCCGCTCCGGCGGGCCTCGCCGCGCGCTGCACGAGAGTGCTGTTCTCGCCGTGGTCGCGCCTGTCCCTGCTCATCGCCCTGCTGGCGGGCGCCGCGTCGGCCGTACTGCTCTTCGAACCGCAGCGGCTGCTGGCGGACGGCTGGCCGCCGCAGCTCGGCGGAGCCGCGGCGGCGCTGGTGTTCGCGGTGGCCTACGGGCTGTGCACGGTGGCGTTCGTACCCCGCCCGCTGCTGAACCTCGGGGCGGGCGCGCTCTTCGGCTCCCAGCTGGGTGTCGGCTCGGCGATCGCGGGCACGGTGCTCGGCGCCGGGCTCGCCTTCGGTCTCGGCCGGATCCTCGGCCAGGACGCCTTGCGCCCGCTGCTGCGCGGCCGGTGGCTCAAGGCCGCGGACGGGCAGCTCAGCCGGCACGGCTTCCGTTCCATGCTGGCGGCGCGGCTGTTCCCCGGGGTGCCGTTCTGGGCCGCGAACTACTGCGCCGCCGTCTCCCGCATGGGCTATGTCCCGTTCCTGGTGGCGACGGCGCTCGGTTCCATCCCGAACACCGCCGCGTACGTCGTCGCGGGCGCCCGCGCCTCCGCGCCGACCTCGCCGGCCTTCCTTATCGCGATGGCCTGCATCGCCCTGCCGGCGCTGGCGGGCGCGGTGGTGGCCTGGCGCAAGCGGCACCACCTGCGCGGGGTCCGGTAACGCCCTGCTGCGGTAACGCCCTTACACGGACTCCAGGATCATCGCGTTGGCCAGCCCGCCCGCCTCGCACATCGTCTGCAGGGCATAGCGGGCACCGCGCTCACGCATCGCGTGCACGAGGGTGGTCGTCAGCCGGGTGCCGCTCGCGCCGAGCGGGTGCCCGAGGGCGATCGCGCCGCCGTGCACGTTGACCTTGTCGAGGTCGGCGCCGGTCTCCTGCCGCCAGGCGAGCACCACGCTCGAGAACGCCTCGTTGACCTCGAACAGGTCGATGGCGTCGAGGTTCAGGCCGGCCTTGCGCAGCACCTTCTCCGTCGCCGGGATGACGCCGGTGAGCATGAGGATCGGGTCGGAGCCGGTGACGGCGAAGCTGTGCAGCCGGGCGAGCGGGCGCAGACCGAGACGGGCCGCGGTCTCGCTGGACGTGATGAGTACGGCGGACGCCCCGTCGTTGATCGGGCTGGCGTTGCCCGCGGTGACGTTCCACTCGATCTGCGGGAAGCGCTCGGCGAAGGCCGGGTCGTGGTAGGCGGGCTTCAGGCCGGCCAGGATCTCGGTGCTGCTGCCCGGCCGTACGCACTCGTCGCGCGAGACGCCCTCGACGGGGGCGACCTCGGCGTCGAACAGGCCCGCGTCCCAGGCCGCGGCGGCCTTGTGGTGCGAGGAGACCGCGAAGGCGTCCATCTGCTCGCGCGTGATCGACCACTTGGCGGCGATCAGCTCGGCGCTGATGCCCTGCGGGACGAGGCCCTCCTGGTAGCGCTCGGCGACTCCGGGGCCGAAGGGGTCCTTGCCGGCCGGCACGTTCGACCACATCGGGACCCGGCTCATCGACTCGACACCGCAGGCGACGACGAAGTCGTACGCGCCGGAGATGACGCCCTGCGCGGCGAAGTGCACGGCCTGCTGGGAGGAGCCGCACTGGCGGTCCACTGTGGTCGCGGGGACGGTGTCCGGGAAGCCCGCGGACAGGACTGCGTAGCGGGTGGTGTTCATGGCCTGCTCGCCGACCTGGTCGACGGTGCCGCCGATCACGTCGTCGATCAGCGCCGGGTCGACGCCGGAGCGCTCGACGAGGGTGCGCAGGGTGTGGGCGAGGAGTTCGACGGGGTGGACGTGCGCGAGGGCGCCGCCCGGCTTGCCCTTGCCTATGGGGGTGCGTACGGCTTCGACGATGACTGCGTCGCGCATGGTGCGGCCTCCACGTTGAGTGCCGGCGACTACCGGCGAGTAGGAAATCCAAACTCACCATAGCCCCGGGAGTTGGAAATTCAAACCCTCCCCTAGACTGAACGCCATGGCCGCCACCAAGGACCCGCGCCCCTGCTCCATCGCCGACACCCTCGCCGTCGTCGGCGAGAAGTACTCCCTGCTGGTCCTGCGCGAGGTGTGCCTCGGCAACCGCCGCTTCGACCAGCTGGTGCGCAACATCGGCGCCCCCCGCGACATCCTCGCCACCCGGCTGCGCCGGCTCGTGGACGCGGGGATCCTGACGAAGAAGGCGTACAGCGAGCGGCCGCAGCGCTTCGAGTACCGGCCGACGCAGGCGGGACTCGAACTGGAGCCGGTCCTCATGACCCTGATGGCGTGGGGCGACCGCCATCTGCACCGGCATGACGACCGCCCGATGGTGGTCGAGCACTCCTGCGGCCACGAACTCGCCCCGGTCGTCACCTGCCGGGCCTGCGGCGACACGGTCCGCCACGAGGACCTGACGGCCCACCCCCAGGCCGAGGGCTGGACAGTGGCCGGACCGACGGCCGCCTAGGGCCTGTCGTTTGGATCAGGTCGCAGGAAATCGACAGCGCTGTTCAGTGCCGGTGAGCGGGGTCTGGTGCGTGCAGCTGCAAGTCGGAGGAGGGCGTCGACGCGATGGGGGCGCCCCCGCGCGAGCGCAGCCGAGCGTGGGGGAGTCGGCAACCGACGACAACGCGGCAGATGCGCGTGCCAGACCCCGCGTCTGCGGCGTGATCCAAGCGACAGGCCCTAGCCCGGGCCGCCTCATTCAAACCCCTCTGCCGGGGCCGTCACTTCAGGACGCTACGCTGCCCCTCGACACTTCCGATCACCGCACCCGGTGGCTCGGCGTGCCCCTCGCTCCTCACCACGATCAGCGCTTGGACTCCGTAACTTCATGTCTTGGTTTGAATCCCTCATCCTCGGACTCGTCCAGGGGCTGACCGAGTTCCTCCCCGTCTCCTCCAGCGCGCACCTGCGCCTGACGGCGGCCTTCTCGGGCTGGGAGGACCCGGGCGCCGCCTTCACGGCGATCACCCAGATCGGCACCGAGGCCGCCGTACTGATCTACTTCCGCAAGGACATCGGGCGGATCATCTCGGCCTGGTCGCGTTCGCTCGTGAACAAGCAGATGCGCGGCGACCACGACGCCAAGATGGGCTGGCTGGTCATCGTCGGCTCGATCCCGATCGGCGTGCTCGGAGTGACGCTCAAGGACCAGATCGAGGGCCCGTTCCGCGATCTGCGGATCACAGCGACGATGCTGATCGTGGTCGGCGTGATCATCGGCATCGCCGACCGGCTGGCGGCACGCGACGAGAACGGCGGCCGGCACCGCGCGGCCAAGCAGCGCAAGACACTCGAGGACCTGAGCGTCAAGGACGGCCTGATCTACGGCCTCTGCCAGGCCTGCGCCCTCATCCCGGGCGTCTCCCGCTCCGGCGCCACCATCAGCGGCGGCCTCTTCATGGGCTACCAGCGCGAGGCCGCGGCCCGCTACTCCTTCCTCCTAGCCATCCCCGCGGTCCTCGCCTCCGGCCTGTTCGAACTCAACGACGCGATGGCGAGCGACCACGTCTCCTGGGGACCGACCATCTTCGCGACGGTGATCGCCTTCGCGGTCGGATATGCCGTCATTGCCTGGTTCATGAAGTTTATTTCCACCAAGAGCTTCATGCCGTTCGTGTACTACCGCATCGCCCTCGGCATCCTGATCGTCGTCCTGGTCACCATGGGCGTACTCAGCCCGCACGCGGCGGAGTCGGCGGGCTGACGCTGCCACCCGTGAGCAATCACATAGGAGTTGGGTAGCCATCCGGTAGCGGACTGTCAGTGCTTGCGCCTACGCTTGTGCGCATGTCCCCCGATTCCATGGCCTCTGCCGCCGTGCGGTCCGCCGCCGAGGTGAACGAGCAGATCCGCGCGCTCTGGCTGCGCGCGGGCGGCACCCTCTCGGCCCAGGAGCGTGCGGAGTACGAGCTGTTGGTCGTCGAGTGGGCGGCCGCGATCCGCGGCACCGTCGTCGAGGCGGCCTGAACACACGCCCTGCTCGGTGATCGACCAAGCGTGACTCGGCCGAGCTCGTCGTTGTCGCCGTCTCTCACACTGGGCATACGGCCGATCCCCGCTACGTCGGGGCGACGTCACCGGTGTGCGAACCACCGGTCCCCGGCTCCTGCGGCGCGTCGCTGAGTTGCTCGCGTACGTAGTTCCAGACCACCGCGATCAGCGCGGTGATCGGCACGGCGATGAGGCTGCCCCCGATACCCGCCACATTGCCGCCCAGGGTCACGGCCAGCAGGATCACCGCCGCGTGGAGCCCGAGCCCGCGGCTCTGGATCATGGGCTGGAACACGTTGCCCTCGAGTTGCTGCACCACGATGATGATCGCCAGCACGATCAGCGCGTCCGTCAGACCGTTCGAGACCAGCGCGATGAGCACCGCGACGAAACCGGCGAACAGGGCGCCCACGATCGGCACGAACGCGGAGACGAAGGTCAGCACCGCCAGCGGAAGCACCAGCGGCACGCCCACAATCCACAGGCCGAGGCCGATCAGCACGGCGTCGAGCAGGCCGACGGCCGCCTGGGAACGCACGAACGCGCCCAGGGTGTCCCAGCTGCGTGCGGCCACGGTCGGGACGTCGGTGGCGAGCCGACCGGGCAGCTGACGGGCGAGCCACGGCAGGAACCGCGGTCCGTCCTTGAGGAAGAAGAACATCAGGAAGAGCGCCAGGACGGCGGTGACCACGCCGTTGACCACGGTGCTCACGCCCGTGACGACGGTGCCGACCATGCTGCCGAGACCGTCCTGGGCGCGGGCGACCGCGGTGTCGACGGCCTTGGTGATCTGGGCGTCCTCGATGTTCAACGGCGGCCCGGCGGCCCACTCACGCAGCTTCTGGATGCCTTCGACCACGCCGTCGGTCAACTCGCCGGACTGGGACGCCACCGGCACCGCGATCAGCGCCACGACGCCCCCGACGACCACGAGGAACGACACCGTCACCACCGACGCGGCCAGCGCGGGGCGCCACCCGCGACGGCGGAGGAAGCGCGCCACGGGCCAGGTCAGCGTGGTGAGGAGCAGGCCCACTATGAGCGGCCAGACCACCGACCACATCCGGCCCAGTACCCACAAGGTCACCGCGAGCATCACAAGGACCAGCAGCACCTCCCCGGAGACACGCGCCGATGTGCGCAACGCGGCGCGGGTCTTCGTGGAACTCAGCGTGGCAGGCATGGGGATCACCTTATTGGTACTCCGGTCGCCCTTCGCCGCCGCCTGTCACAGTGAGTTGGTGACTTCGTCACCGCGTCCCCCTTGGCTGCGACCTCGTCATGCCCAACACTGAGCCGATGACGCAGCGTGTGGAGCTCGCGACCGTGATGGACCGACTGGCCCTCGACGAACTGATCACCGACTACGCGACGGCGGTGGACGACGGCGACTGGCAGGCGTATCGAGGGCTGTTCACACCCGACGGGCGCGCGGACTACCGCTCGGCCGGCGGAATCGAGGGAGACGCCGAGAAGGTCGCCGCCTGGCTCGAGGAGAGCATGCGGCTGTTCGCGATGCGGCAGCATCTGATCGTGAACCGCCGGGTCCGCTTCGGCCTCCTGGAGCAGGACACCGGCGACACCGCCCACGTACATGCCGACTACGTGAATCCGATGCGCCTGGCCGACTCCGAGGGCGCCCCGGCGGTCCCCGATTTCGTGTGCGGCGGGCGGTACGCCTTCGCGTTGCTGCGCACCCACGACGGCTGGCGGCTGCGTGAGGTGCTGGTCCAGGAGAAGTGGCGACGCCTGCCGGACCCGCAGCCGGCACCTGTGATCAACTGAGCCGACGTCCACTGTCCCGGCGTCCACGGCAGCACGCACACTGGAGAGACCCACGGGGTAGGAGGTGCCGTATGAAGTCGTTCGGCCACTGGCTCACCTCCCCGTGGCGGCGCTCCACCGTCGCCGTCGCGGCGGGCGCCCTGCCCGTACTCGCCTTTCCCGCCCCGTCCCTGTGGTGGTGCGCGTACGTCGCCCTCGTCCCCTGGATCGTGCTGATCCGCTCGGCACCGACCGGGAAGCGGGCGGCGTACGACGGCTGGTGCGGTGGGTTCGGCTTCATGCTGGCGATGCACCACTGGCTGCTGCCGAACCTGCACGTGTTCACCTTCGTCATCGCCGCGCTGCTGGGCGCGCTGTGGGCCCCGTGGGGCCGACTGGTGCGCCGCTGCCTGGCGGGAACGCCCTCCCGGGGCCGGATCGCGGTGGCGCTGCTCGTCCTGCCCTCGGGCTGGCTGGCGGTCGAGCTGGTCCGCTCCTGGCAGGGGCTCGGCGGCCCGTGGGGTGTGCTCGGCGCCAGTCAGTGGCAGGTGGAACCGGCGCTGCGGCTGGCCTCGGTGGGCGGGGTGTGGCTGCTCAGCCTCCTGGTGGTGGCCGTCAATGTCGCCGTCGCCGTGCTGGTCACGGTCCGTGCGTCCCGGGTGCCGGCCGTGGCCGGGCTCGTCGCCACGGCGGCGGTCACCTCGGCGGCCTGGGTGTGGTCGCCGCGCCCCGACGTCGACGGGCAGGCCAGGATCGCGGTCGTGCAGCCGGGTGTCGTCGCGGGCCCCGACCGGCGGTTCGCCCAGGAGGAACGGCTCACCCGCGAGCTCGTCGGACAGGACGTCGACCTGATCGTCTGGGGCGAGAGCAGCGTCGGCTACGACCTCGGCGCCCGGCCCGACCTCGCGAGGAGGATCGCCGCGCTGTCACGCGCGACGGGCGCCGACATCCTGGTCAACGTGGACGCCCGGCGCTCCGACAAGCCCGGCATCTACAAGAGTTCGATCCTGGTCGGGCCGGACGGCCTCACCGGCGACCGCTACGACAAGATGCGGCTCGTCCCCTTCGGCGAGTACATCCCGGCCCGCTCGCTGCTCGGCTGGGCGACCTCGGTGGGCGAGGCGGCGGGCGAGGACCGCAGGAAGGGTTCCGAGCAGGTGGTGATGGACGCCGGGAACGGGCTGCGGTTCGGCCCGATGGTGTGTTTCGAGACCGCCTTCCCCGACATGACCCGCCATCTCACCGAGGACGGCGCCGACGTGCTGATCGGTCAGTCCGCGACCTCGACCTTCCAGCAGAGCTGGGCCCCCGAACAGCACGCCTCGCTGGCCGCGTTGCGCGCCGCGGAGACCGGCCGCCCGATGGTCCACGCGACGCTGACCGGCGTGTCCGCCGTCTACGGCGCGAGCGGACAGCGCATCGGGGAGTGGCTCGGCACGAGCGCGAGCACGAGCGAGGTGTACGAGGTGCCGCTGGCCGACGGCGTCACGCCGTACGTCCGCTACGGCGACTGGGCGGTACGGGCGGCCCTGTTGATCCTCGGTCTGTGGGGCTTCGCCGAGGGCCTACGGACACTGCGGGTCAGGCGCCCGTCTCCTGAACCGCGCGTACCACCCGCTCGCACAGTTCGTGAGTCGCCAGCGCGTCCCGGGCGCTGAGCACCTTGCCCGCGCGCACGGCGTCCAGGAAGGCGAACACCACCTGCTCGATGCCGCGCTGCCGGGCCACCGGCACCCAGTCGCCGCGCCGCCGCACGGTCGGCTGGCCCTTGTGGTCGATCACCTCGGCGAGGTTGACCACCTGACGCTTGGTGTCCTGCCCGGACACCTCCAGGATCTCCTCGGCCGAGCCGCTGAGCCGGTTCATCACACCGAGCGCGGTGAAGCCGTCCCCGGCGAGCTGGAGCACGACGTGGTGCAGCAGTCCGTTCCGAGTGCGGGCGCGCACGGTCACGTCGTCGATGGGGCCGGGCACGAGGAAGCGCAGGGTGTCCACGACGTGGATGAAGTCGTCCAGGATCATCGCGCGCGGCTCCTCCGGGAGCCCGATCCGGTTCTTCTGCATGAGGATCAGCTCGCGCGGGTGATCGGCGCACTGCGCGTACCCGGGGGCATAGCGCCGGTTGAAGCCGACGGCCAGGCTCACGTTCCGCTGCTCGGCGAGTTCCACCAGCCGCACCGAGTCGGCCAGTTCGTACGCCAGCGGCTTGTCGACGTAGGTCGGCACGCCCGCCTCCAGCAGCCGCGTCACGATGTCGGGGTGCACGGTGGTCGGCGCGTGCACGAAGGCGGCGTCGAGGTCCTGGCCGAGGAGGGAGTCCAGGTCGGTGTGGCGCTGCTCCTCGGGGAGGTGGAGGCCGTCGGCGACCCGGGCGAGCGTCGCCGGAGTGCGGGTCTGGAGGTGCAGCTCGAGCCCGGGGCGGCCGCCGAGCACCGGCAGATACGCCTTCTGCGCGATGTCACCGAGTCCGATGCAGCCGACCTTCACGGGGTCTCCTTCAGCGGTTGCCTGCCGGGGTCATGCCGGAAGCATACGGCCGCCGCGGCGGCCGCCGGTCGGTCGGTTGGTCGAAAACCCATGGTGGGGCCGGGCGCGGTGGACGACGATGCGTCCATGACGACGCAGCGCAGCGAACCCGCCCAGAACGCCGACGAGCGCACCATGCTGGAGGGCTGGCTGGACTACCACCGCCAGACCCTGGCGTGGAAGTGCGAGGGCCTGACCGACGCCCAGCTCAGGACCGCCTCGGCACAACCGTCCGAACTGTCCCTGATGGGCCTGGTGCGGCACATGGCGGAGGTCGAGCGGGGCTGGTTCCGCAAGGTGCTGGTGGGCGACGATCCGGGGCCGATCTACTACACCGAGGACGACCGGGACGGCGAGTTCCATCTCACCGACGCGGACACCTGGAAGGAGGCGCACGGCTCCTGGCAGGCCGAGATCGAGATCGCCCGGCGCAATGCCGCCGGCTTCGGCCTGGACGAACTCTCGCGCGGCAAGAGCCGGTTCACCGACGAGCCGTTCAGCCTGCGCTGGATCCACACGCACATGATCGAGGAGTACGCCCGCCACAACGGCCACGCCGACCTGCTGCGCGAACGCATCGACGGCGCGACGGGAGACTGAGACCGGCGGCGGGGACCTGTCCGAGGCCCCGCGGTGCGTCCGTCAGCCACCGCCGAGCTGCCCCCTCGTACGAGGCCGGAGATCACCCGTGCGGGGCAACCTCCGCTTGTCCGCTGTCCAAAGGCCCCCGGAGCCAGCAGAGTTGCGCGGGTGCATCGAACGACGACCACCGCAACGCTCCTGGTCACCGTGGCTGTCTCGGCCCTCTCCGGCTGTGTGACGGTCCAGCGCCCGCTCGTGTCCGGCCCGCCGGCACCGCCGTCCCAGCCGTCGGCGCCCCGGCAGGGCGGGCAGTCGGAGCCGCAGATCGTGCAGGCGCCGGTCCGCGAGGCCCTGGAGATGATCGGCCCGTCCCGGCGCCCGGACCCGACAGCGGCGCCGCCGCACGGCGGCGCCTCCTCGACCCCGCCGCAGGCGCACGAGCGGCCGCCAGGCTCCCACCCGGTACATCCGGCGCATCCCGAACCCCGCCGCCCCGAGGCCGGACGCCACGGGAAGCCGCCCGTCGAGCTCCCCGACGTGGCCAAGGCCGTCCCCAAGGACGCGAAGGACGTCTGTGCCCTGGGCAGGCAGTACGGCGGCTGGCGGGCGGACAGCCCGGAGGCGGTGATCTGCGAGCAGACGTACGGGCGGTGACCGCCGACGGCGCTCCGGCCGGGGTCGGGGCGGCCCGCCCGCTCACTCGCGGGAGGCGTCCCCTTCGCCGAGCCGCAGCGCGAGTCTGCTGATCGCGCCCCGCACCCCGTCCCCGTAGCCGTCGTCGGCCAGTGCGTCGGACGCTCCCCGCGCCCGGCGCAGATGGGTGCGGGCGGCCTCCGTGCGGCCGAGCTTCACATAGTCCGCGGCCAGGTTCAGGTGCAGCGACGGGTACAGCGCGCGCACCGCGAGTGCCCCTTCGTGTGCGCGGAGCCGGTCGTCCGTCAGTTCCTCCGCGGCCGTCAGCGCTCTCAGGTCCCAGGCGAGTTCGTCGAAAGGGTCGTCCTGGGTGTCGGCCATGTAGTGGGCCAGCGTGCAGCGGTGCAAGGGGTCGCCGTCCTCACCGAGCTCCGCCCACAGGCTCAGGAAGCGCTGCCGGGCCTCCTCGCGGTCCCCCGCGTGATGCAGCATCACGATCTGCCCGATCCGCGTCATCACCGCATCCACGGCCGCCTGCTCCTGTCGCTCCGCCACCGCGTCCTCCGCACCCTCGCCGACTGTCCCTGCCGACGCTAACCGCCGCCACCGACAATCACGGGCAGGCGGCACCGGGCCGGTTCGGGGGTGAACCGGCCCGGAGGTGAGGTCAGGCCCTGGTCCGGGAGTCAGCCCAGGTTCGGGATGGTCCAGTCGATGGGCTGGTGGCCCTGGCGGGCGATCGCCTCGTTGATCTGCGTGAACGGGCGGGAGCCGAGGAACTTCTTGGCGGACAGCGGGGAGGGATGGGCTCCCTTGACCACCACGTGCCGGGTCTCGTCGATCAGCGGGAGCTTCTTCTGCGCGTAGTTGCCCCACAGCACGAACACCGCCGGGTCGGGCCGGTCGGCCACCGCGCGGATCACCGCGTCCGTGAACCTCTCCCAGCCCCGGCCCTTGTGCGAGTTGGCCTCGCCGCCCCGGACCGTGAGGACCGCGTTGAGCAGCAGGACGCCCTGCTGGGCCCACGGCATCAGATAGCCGTTGTCCGGGATCGGCAGCCCGAGCTCCTCCTTCATCTCCTTGTAGATGTTGCGCAGCGAAGGCGGGGTCCGCACACCGGGGCGGACCGAGAAGCACAGGCCGTGTCCCTGCCCCTCGCCGTGGTACGGGTCCTGGCCGAGGACGAGGACCTTCACCCGCTCGTACGGCGTCGCGTCCAGCGCGGCGAAGACCTCTTCGCGCGGAGGGTGGACCGGACCCTTCGCTCGCTCCTCCTCGACGAACTCCGTCAGCTCCTTGAAGTAGGGCTGCTGCAGCTCGTCGCCCAGGACCCCGCGCCAGGACTCGGGCAGCATGGCGATGTCGGTCACGTCAACTTCCTTACGGTGTGCGGTCACTGGGACGTGCGCTCACGTCCAGGCCACAGAACCTACAGGCGACCACTGACAGCCGGCCCCGCGGACCGCACAACCGGCCCCGCTACCAGCTGGTCTTCCAGTACAGCTCCCACATGACCATCATCGTCGCCGGGTCGATGACCTTCTCCAGACCGGCGATCTCCTCGTTCGCGGCCACGTACTGCTTGCCCTGCCACAGAGGCAGCAGCCGCGCGTCGTCCACAAGGATCTGCTGGGCCTCCTCGATCTGCTTGCCCACAGCCGCGCGGTCGCTCTCCGCACGCGACTCCGGCAGCAGCTTGCCGGTGATCTCGGGTGCCTCGTACGGGGTACCGAGCGCGTTCTGCTCGCCCACGAAGGGCGCGATGAAGTTGTCGGCGTCGTTGAAGTCGGGGAACCAGCCGCGCCCGAACACCGGGTACTCGCCCTTCTGGTACCCCTCGACGTAGTTCTTCCAGGGGCGGCTCTTGAGGGTCACCTTGAACAGGTCGGAGGCCTCGAGCTGCCTCTTCAGCTCCTCGAAGGCGGGCTTGGTCGTCGAGCCGTAGCGGTCACTCGTGTACCAGAGCTGCAGCGGGACGGTCTCGGTGATGCCCGCTTCCGTGAGGATCTGCTTGGCCTTGGACACGCTGGGGGCCCCGTAGTCGTCGAAGAAGCCCGTGGTGTGGCCCACCAGGCCCCGGGGGACCATGGAGTACAGCGGCTCGACGGTGTCCTTGTAGACGTTGTGCGCGAGCGCCGGGCGGTCGATGACCTGGGCGACAGCCTTGCGGACCGCGGGCTTCGCGGCCCACGGGTCGCTGGGGTTGAAGACCAGGTAACTGATCTCGGTGGTGGGGTTCGCGACGAGCTGGAGCTTCTCGGCCTTCTGGTTGGTTTCGAGGTTCACGGTGTCCGAGGCGCCGAGACCGCGATAGATGACCGCGATCTGCTTGTCCTTGAGAGCCTTGACCATCTCGTCCGACTGCTGGAAGTAGCGGATGGTGACGGCGCTGTTCTTGCGGTCCGCTATGCCGTGGTAGTTGTCGTTGCGGACGAGCTCGGCCTTCTTGCCCTCCTCGAAGGAAGCAAGGCTGTAGGGCCCCGAGCCGGTGATCTTCCCGTCCTTGCGGAGCGCGTCCGCGGGGTACTCCTCGGGATCCACGACCGACATGGCGGGCGTGGTCAGCACCAGGGGGAAGGTGGCGTCGGGCTGGCTGAGATGGAAGACGACCTCACGGTCGCCCTTCACCTGCACCCGGGAGAGAGTCCCCAGCAGACCCGCGGGTCCGCCATTGACGTTGATCTCCTTGATCCGGTCGAACGAGTGCTTGACGGCCTTGGCGTCCAGCGTGTGCCCGTTGGAGAACTTCAGGTCCTTGCGCAGCGTGCAGCTGTACACGGTGCTCGAATCGTCCGTGAATCTGCAGCTCTCGGCGGCGTCGGGCTCGGGCTCGGCCGCACCGGGGGAGTAGTTCAGGAGGGTTTGGTACACATTGCGGAACAGCTCCCAGGAGTTGTCCCAGGACGCCGCGGGGTCCAGCGTGGCCGGAGCACTGGTGGTTCCCACGACTAGCGGCGCCTCGTCACCGGAGGCGTCCGAGGAGAACACACCACATCCGGCCACCAGGGATATGGACGCGAGGGCCGCGAGTGGCGGCAGGTATCGGTTCCGGATGAACACGCGCTTGCTCCTCGAAATGCCGTACCAAGGGTCGGCAGACCATACCGCAGCGATTCGCCCGCTGAAGCTACCGTCCAGATGACCTTTTGATCGAATGACGTATGACGACGTTGTCATCGAGGTGTGAAGGTCCGGTACGCGACACGGGCGCCGCCCTCGTGGACGAGCGCCCGTGCCGATGTGCGGAAGGTCAGCCCACGCCCGCGTTCAGGAAGATGCCGCCGTCGACGACCAGCGTCTGGCCGGTGATCCAGTCGGACTGTTCCGAGGTGAGGAACGCGGTGGCGCCCCCGATGTCGGAGGGCATGCCGAGCCGGCCCAGCGGGTAGGCCGCGGCCGCCTCCTCCTCCCGGCCCTCGTACAGGGCCTTCGCGAACTTGGTCTTCACGACGGCCGGGGCGATCGCGTTGACCCGCACCTTGGGCGCGTACTCGTGCGCCAGCTGGATGGTCAGGTTGATCATCGCGGCCTTGCTGATGCCGTAGGCGCCGATGAAGGGCGAGGCGGAGACGCCCGCGACGGAGGCGATGTTGACGATCGCGCCGCCGTTGTCCTTCTGCCAGGCGTGCCAGGTCCGCTGCGCGAAGCCGAGGGCCGAGACCACGTTGGTCTCGAACACCTTGCGGGCGACGTCCAGATCGAGGTCGGCGATCGGCCCGAACACCGGGTTGGTGCCGGCGTTGTTGACCAGGTAGTCGACGCGGCCGAAGGCCTCCATCGTGCGCTCGACGGCGACGGCCTGGTGGGCCACGTCGTGGGCCTTGCCCGCGACGCCGATGACCCGGTCGGCGCCGAGCTGCTCGACGGCCTCCTTGAGGGCGTCCTCGTTGCGCCCGGTGATGCACACGCGGTCGCCGCGCGCGAGGAGCGCCTCGGCGATGCCGTAACCGATGCCGCGGCTGGCACCCGTGACGAGCGCGACCTTGCCCGAAAGCTCGGGGAGTTCCATCGAAGTCATGTCCCTGATCCCTAGTCGAGCGGTCCGCCGGCGACGTACAGCACCTGGCCGGAGACGAAACCGGCCGCCTCGCTCGTGAAGAAGGCGATGGCGTTGGCGATGTCGTCGGGCTCGCCGACGCGCGCCACCGGGATCTGGGTGGCGGCCGCGGCCTTGAACTCCTCGAAGCCCATGCCGACCCGGGCGGCGGTCGCGGCGGTCATGTCGGTGGCGATGAAGCCGGGGGCGACGGCGTTGGCGGTGATGCCGAACTTGCCGAGCTCGATGGCGAGGGTCTTGGTGAAGCCCTGCAGACCGGCCTTGGCGGCGGAGTAGTTGGCCTGGCCGCGGTTGCCGAGCGCGGAGGACGAGGAGAGGTTGACGACCCGGCCGAAGCCGGCGTCCACCATGTGCTTCTGGACGGCCTTGGTCATCAGGAACGAGCCGCGCAGGTGCACGTTCAGGACCGTGTCCCAGTCGGAGACGCTCATCTTGAACAGCAGGTTGTCGCGGAGCACGCCCGCGTTGTTGACGAGGATCGTCGGGGCGCCGAGCTCCGCGGTGACGCGCGCGACGGCTGCCTCGACCTGGGCCTCGTCGGAGACGTCCGCGCCGACCGCGATCGCCTTGCCGCCCGCCGCGGTGATCTTCTCCACGGTGTCCTTGCAGGCGGCCTCGTCGAGGTCGATCACGGCGACCGCGCGACCCTCGGCGGCCAGTCGTACGGCGGTGGCGGCGCCGATGCCGCGCGCTCCGCCGGTGACCACGGCGACCCGCTGCTCAGTGGTGGACATTGCTGGTTCTCCTCGCCCTTGAGAAAGACGCCCATGTGGTGAGCGACCGCTTAGTACCTTCAGCAGACGTGACGCTAGAAGCCCTGGCACGCGGTGTCAACGGCAGGCCGGTGGTGTGTGATCCATTACCTGCGCCGCCGGGCCGGGCAGGCCGCGCCCGCCCGCCATCGTCCCGCACCGGCGGCCGCCCGCGGCACCCGATCGGCTCAGCGCTGCGCGCCCCTGCGCCATATGGCCCATAGCGTCGGAGCGCGGGCCACTCGTGGCCGGAAAGGAGGCGCTCCATGCGCCGTCGTACCGGTGCCGCCGGCACGCTGATCGCGATCGCCGCGATAGTGCCGTTGGCCGACATCGCCCACGCCCAGGATCTGGACTGCAGCCACTTCACCTACCAGGAGGAGGCGCAGGCCGTGTTCGACTCGGACCCCTTCGATCCGAACCGGCTCGACGAGGACCAGGGCCCCGACGACGGCATCGCCTGCGAGGCACTGCCCCGGCGCGGCGACCCCGTCACCTCCTCGACCGCGGCTCCCGCCAGGACCACCGCTCCCGCCATGACCGCCGCCCCCGTCGTCACCGCGACTCCGACGGCGGTCGTCACCCCGACGCAGGGCGTGCGCGGCGGGCTGGGCGGGGCGTCGGCCTCCGGGCCGAGCGGCTGGACCACCGGAGTCGGCCTGACCCTGGTCGCCGGCGGCGTCCTCGCGATCGGCTATGTGGTGAAGCGACGTCGGTCCTGACGGGCGGCACGCCGCGGCGCCGGCTCCGTCACCGCACCAGCAGGCCGAGGAGCCGGTCGGTCTCCGCGGCCGGGTCGGTGGTCAGTCCGGTGTGCACGGGCCCCGGCTGGACGACCGTCGAGCGGGGCGCGATCAGCCAGCGGAAGCGTCGTCCGGCGTCGTCGCGAGCGGCCTGACCCGCCGCTTCGTCGCCCGCGCAGATCCGCTCGACGGCACGCAGGGCGGCCCGTACGCCGGCCAGGTCCGCGTCCGGGTCGATGCTCAGCAGCTTCGCCTCGTCGAGGTGGGTGCGCACGCCGACGTAGGACTGGGCACGGCAGTACACCAGCACTCCGGCGTTGATGCACTCGCCGCGCTCGATACGGGGTACGACGCGCAGCAGCGCGTACTCGAAGACGTCCCGCTCGTTGCGGTCGCTCCCCCTGATGATGTGGCGCTCGGTCACTTGCTTCCCCCGATGCCCTCGATGCCCTCGATGCCGTTGATGCGGTCGTGGACGACGGCGGCGCGCGCGACCAGTGGCCGCGCGTAGGCCCGACGGAGCTCGTCCGGCGTGTCGAAACCCGGCTCGTCCGACAGCCACACGTCCGGGATCTCGGCGGTGACCTCGGCCAGGAGCTCCTCGGTGACCAGCGGCGCGAGCCCGGCGGCGGCCGCGGCGACATCGGGCGCGAAGGGCGTGAGCACGTGGTCGGAGGCGTCGTACGGGCGGACCGCCGAGGCCTCGGCGCCGGGCCAGTTGTGGTGCCAGATCATGGTCGCGCCGTGGTCGATGAGCCACAGCTCGCCCCGCCACATCAGGAGGTTGGGGTTGCGCCAGGAGCGGTCGACGTTGTTCACCAGCGCGTCGAACCAGACGATCCGCCCGGCCTCCTCGGGGCTCACCGTGAAGGCGAGCGGGTCGAAGCCGAGCGCGCCGGAGAGGAAGTCCATGCCGAGGTTGGTGCCGCCGCTGGACCTGAGCAGCTCCTGCACCTCCTGGTCGGGTTCGCCGAGCCCCAGCACCGGGTCGAGGCCCATCGTCACCAGGCGCGGCATCCGAAAACCGAGCCGCCGGGCGAGTTCCCCGCACACCACCTCGGCGACCAGTGTCTTGCGGCCCTGCCCGGCACCGGTGAACTTCATGACGTACGTTCCGAGATCGTCGGCCTCGACGAGCCCCGGCAGCGAGCCGCCCTCACGCAGGGGCGTGATGTAGCGGGTCGCGATCACTTCCTTGAGCATCGCCCCAGGTTACCGACGTATGGATGGCCGTCGGAGGCGGCCCGGACGGCGGTGCGCCGGCTCCGACAGGAAACCGACAGGCCGGACAGCGAACCGATAGCGCCGCTTTACCCACGACTCAACGAGAGCAGGTCAAGATTTCGACATCGTCTGAACAGGCGATCTGCGCCGACCGTACCTGTCGGCAGATCGCGCAGCCTTCCGAAGGGAATCGCACCATGACCAGCGCATCGTTCAAGTCCACGTCGGGGCCGGGCCGTCGTACCGTCGTGGCGGCGGCCGGAGCAGCTGGGCTCGCCGTCGCGCTGACCGCGTGCGGCGGCTCGGACGACGACTCGTCGAGTTCGTCCGCCCCCGCCGACTCGTCCGGCAGCAGCAGCCCCACCGGGGACGGTTCGGCCGGGGGCGGCACGGCGCTCGCGTCGACCGCCGACATCCCCGAGGGCGGCGGGAAGGTCTTCGCCGACCAGAAGGTGGTGGTGGTGCAGCCGACGGCGGGCGAGTTCAAGGCGTTCTCGGCCACCTGCACCCACCAGGGCTGCGCGGTGAAAAGCGTCGCCGACGGCGTCATCAACTGCCCCTGTCACAACAGCAACTTCTCGATCACCGACGGCAGCGTGAAGAGTGGTCCGGCGAAGACGCCGCTGCCCGAGATGCAGATAACCGTGAGCGGGGATTCGATCACCCTCGCGTGACCGTCAGCGCCGGACCGTACGGCGCCGCCGGCTGACGCAGGCCAGCACCTCGTCCGTGGTCGCGACCGTGGCGACCAATGCGAGCGTGTGGCGGATCATCGCGGGGGTGTAGTCGGAGGGCACCCCCGCGATGGCGTCCGTCGGTACGACGGCGGTGTAGCCGCGGTTCACGGCGTCGAAGACGGCGTTGGGGATCGCCACGTTGGCCGAGACCCCGGTCACGATCAGCGTGCGGCAGCCCAGGTTGCGCAGCAGCGCGTCGACCTCGGTGCCCTGGAGGGGAGACAGTCCGTGCAGCCGTCGTACGACGAAGTCCTCCTCGGCGACCTCGATCGGCGCCGCCGGGCGCACCGCGGTGGTGCCGGACAGCTGCTGGACGGGCAGGCGTTCGGCGGCGCGGAAGAGGCGGGCGTTGCGGCTGGCGCCGCGTCCGTCGGGGCGGCGTTCGGCGATCGCGTGGATCACCTGGACTCCGCCCTCGTGCGCGGCGGCGACCAGCCGGGCGACGTTGGCGAGGGCCCCCGACGAGCGTGCCTCCTCGGCGAGTTCGGGCAGGGCGCTGTCGGGTCCGACGACGCCCTGCTGGCACTCGACGGTCAGCAGGACGGTGGTCGCGGGGTCGAGCAGCTCGCCGAGGCGGTCGTACGACGGCATGGTCTCCCCTTGTCGCCGACTGTCTGGGGCAGGTGAGATTAGCCACCATTGCGCGGGGACGGAAGACGCCTCATGCTTTTTCTGACGTGATGTCAGAGGATCTCTCCTCTGGCACGACGTGGGAGAAAGAGGGGGCCGCATGACCGTCACTCAGC
Organism: Streptomyces sp. NBC_01352; assembly: GCF_036237295.1. Lineage (NCBI taxonomy): Bacteria > Bacillati > Actinomycetota > Actinomycetes > Kitasatosporales > Streptomycetaceae > Streptomyces > Streptomyces sp. NBC_01352. The sequence goes on along the minus strand of NZ_CP108354.1, from coordinate 9,093,173 downwards.
GCCGGGGCCGGAAGATCATGATGACACCCGGTGAGCTGGACGAGTTCCTCACCAGCCAGCGCACCTGCCGGGTCGCCACCGTGTCCGCGGCCGGCGCACCGCACGTGAGCACGCTCTGGTTCGCCTGGGACGGCACGTCGATGTGGCTGTACTCGGTGGTGCGCAGCAAGCGGTGGACCGATCTGCGGCGCGATCCACGGGTCGCGATCGTGGTGGACACGGGCGAGGAGTACGACGAACTGCGCGGCGTCGAGCTGTCGGGTGCCGTGGAGTTCGTGGGCGAGGCTCCCCGCACCGGCGAGCTGCGCGCGGAACTCGACCTGCCCGAAACGCTGTTCGCGCGCAAGAACTTCCGACTGGACGAGATGCCGCACGACGGCCGGCACGCGTGGATACGGCTGACCCCGGAGAAGATCGTCTCCTGGGACTTCCGCAAGCTGGGTTCGCTGTAGCTCAACCCAGCGTCTCGGCCGCCGACTTGAGTGCCTGCACCGCCGCCCGGATCGACGGGCGGCGGTCGGCGTCCGCGCGCCAGACGACGTACACATGCCGGCGCACCCGCTGCTTCAGCGGGATGGTGACGACCTCGGCGGGCATCGGCTCCCGCCCCAGCAGGGGGGCGATGCACACCCCCAATCCCGCGGCGACCAGCCCGAGTTGGGTGTGCGTCTCGGCGGCGCGGTGGCCGACGATCGGCTCGATGCCCTTGGAGCGCAGCGTGAACATCAGCCACTCGTGGCAGAACTCGCCCTCGCCCCAGGTGATCCACTCGTCCTCGGCGAACTCGGCGAGGTCCACCTCGGCGCGGTCCGCGAGCCGGTGGCCGGCCGGCAGCGCCACGTCGGCGGGGTCGTCCAGGATCGGCGCCTTGACCAGGCCGTCGGGCAGGGGCATCGGCTTGTTGTACCAGTCGAGGACGACGGCGAGGTCGAGGTCGCCGCGGATCACCCCGGCGATGCCGCTCTCGGGTTCCAGTTCGCAGGAGCGGATCCGCAGGGCCGGGTGCTGTGCGCGCAGGGCGGCGAGCGCGGCGGGGAACAGGCCGCGCGCGGCCGTCGGGAACGCCGACAGTCTGAGCTCGCCGACGACCTGGCCGCGCTGGGCCTCCAGGTCGGACTGGGCGAGTTCGACCTGCGACAGGATGCGCGCCGCGTGCTCGGCGAGCAGCCGGCCCGCGTCCGTGAGCCGCACCCCCCGCCCGTGCTTGGCGAGGAGCTGCTGGCCGACCTCTCGCTCCAGCTTGGACATCTGCTGCGAGACGGCCGAGGTCGTGATGTGCAGCCCCTCGGCGGCGCCGCTGACCGAGCCGTGCCGGGCGAGGGCGTCGAGGGTGCGCAGGCGCTCCAGGTTCAACATGTAAGCAATACTACGAGGTACCGGGCGGGAAATCTCGATTGTGCTACGAGGTTGTGGGCGCCATCGTGGTGCCCATGAGCACCGTCACCGCCACCCGCACCGCGGCCAGGACCGCGTCCCGGCCCCGCCCCGCCCTCGACTGGCGTCTGCGCTTCGGCGCCCTCTCACTGATCTGGGGCTTCAGCTTCCTGCTCATCAAGGTGGGCACCGAGGGCTACGCCCCCTTCCAGGTCACGCTCGGCCGCCTGGTCTTCGGCACGGCGGTGCTCGCCGCCGCGATGGCCGTGCGGCGGGAGCGGCTCCCGCGCGGCGCGCGCACCTGGGCGCATCTGACGGTCGCCGCGTTCTTCCTGAACGCGCTGCCGTTCTCGCTCTTCGCCTACGCCGAGCTGACGATCCCCTCCACGCTCGCGGGCATCTGCAACGCGACCTCGCCGCTGTGGGGCATGGCGCTGTCCCTGGTCGCCCTGTCCGAGGACCGGCCGACCCGGGTCAGGGTCGCGGGTCTCGGTCTCGGCTTCCTCGGCGTCCTGACGGTCCTCGGCGCCTGGCAGGGCTTCCACGGCCTGGACGCCTCGGGCACGGCGATGGCGCTGCTGGCCTCGCTCAGCTACCCGATCGGCTGGATCCACGTCCGTCGCACCCTGGCAGGCTCCAGTCACTCGAACCTGTCGCTGACCGGGGCCCAGTTGCTGCTGGCCACGCTCCAACTGGCCGTCGTCACCCCGCTGTTCACCAGCCTGCCGACCCACTTCGCGATCACTCCCCTGCTGGCGATCGCCGCCCTGGGAGCCCTCGGCACGGGCCTCGCGGTCCTTCTCCAGTACGGCCTGGTCGCCGAGGTCGGCCCGACGACGGCCCAGATGGTCACCTACTTCATCCCGGTCATCGCCACCGCCGCCGGCGTCGCGATCCTCGGCGAGTCGCTGAGCTGGTCGACACCGGCCGGGGCGGCGATCGTGCTGGCGGGGGCGGCGCTGACGCAGGTCAGGCCCAAGCCGAAGCTCTAGACGGAGGCCTGGCCAGAGCCGGAGCCCTGGACGTAACTTCGGACCGGGACCCCAAGCTCTAGACGTAACTCCGGACCGGGGCCGGACCGAGGGCGGCGGCGACCGCGTCCGCCAGCGGTCCGGTCTCGTCGGCGTCGAGGGTCGAGACGCTGATCCGGATGCCGGGCGGTGCGCTCATCCGGAAGCGGGCGCCGGGGGCGACAGCCCAGCCGGAGTGCAGCAGCCGGGCGACGGCTCCGGTCTCGTCGGGCACGGGGATCCACACGTTCAGGCCGGACCGTCCGTGGGCCTCGATGCCGCGTGCCGCGAGCGCCTCGATCAGCTGGTCCCGGCGCGCCCGGTAAGCCGCCGCCACGGCCGGTGTGTCCAGCGCGCCGTCGGCCCACAGCCGCACCACGGCCCTCTGGGTGATCCGGCTGACCCAGCCGGGCCCGAGTCGCTGCCGTCCGCGCACCCGGTCGACGGTGACGGCGTCCCCGGTGAGCACGCCGAGCCTCAGGTCGGGGCCGTACGCCTTGGCGACCGAGCGCACGAAGGCCCAGCTGCGGGTGACGCCCGCCAGGGGATGCAGGGGCAGGTCCACGATGCCGTGACCGTGGTCGTCCTCGATCAGCAGGGTCTCCTGGTGCGCCCGGAGCACGGACCGCAGGGCACGCGCGCGCGTGGCGCTCACCACGGCACCGGTCGGGTTCTGCGCCCGGTCGGTGACGATCAGGGCGCGTGCCCCGCCCGCCAGGGCACCGCGCACCTGGTCCGGGAGCGGCCCCTCGTCGTCGACGCCCACGGGTGCGGTGCGCAGCCCGAGCGCCGGTACGAGGTCGAGGAGACTGCCCCACCCCGGGTCCTCCACGGCGACGGTGTCCCCCGGTTTGAGGTGGACGGCGAGGACCCGCTCGATGGCGTCCAGCGAGCCGGACACCACGGCGAGCGGCCCGTCCGGCACCCCGTCGGCGTCCAGTGCGGCCCGTGCGATCCGCGCCAGCTCCGGCTCGACGGGGGCCTCTCCGTACATGACCGGCTGCCGGTCGCTCTGCTCGGCGGCCGCCGCGAACGCCTGCGCCAGGGAGGGCAGCAGCGCGGGGTCCGGGTTGCCGTTCGACACGTCCCGCACCCCCTCCGGCACATCCACCCGGATGTGCTCGCGCCCGGTGGTGGCCGGCTTGGGCCGCACCCGGCTGCCCCGGCGCCCGGCGGTCTCGATGACCCCGCGCTCGCGCAGGGTGCGGTAGGCGGCCGCGACCGTATTGGGATTCACGCCGAGTTCGAGGGCCAACTCCCGCATCGGAGGCAGCAGTTGGCCGGGCATCAGCTCACCGGCGCCCACCGCCTGCTCGATGCTCGCCGAAATCTCCGCTGCACGCCGGCCTTCGATCCGGTAATCTCCTAGCACAAAGCCAAGTATGCACTAGTGCAATGGAGAGCGCAATGCAGGGGACCCCGCAGACGACGAAGCAGCCCGCCGCCTATGCCCCGACCGACCGCACCGTCCCCACCCGCGCCGCGCACAAGGCCTCGTACGACAAGGAGCTGGTGCACGCGATACTCGACGAGGCCTACGTCTGCCACCTGGGTTTCGTCCGTGACGGCGCACCGGTCGTGCTGCCCACGCTGTACGGCCGGGTCGGCGAGCGGCTCTACGTCCACGGCTCGACGGGGTCGCGCCCGCTGCGGATGACCGGACAGGCCGACCCCGGCCTCCCGGTGTGCCTGACGGTGACGCACGTCGACGCGCTGATCCTGGCGCGCTCGGCCTTCCATCACTCGATCAACTACCGGTCGGTCGTCGTGCACGGCATCGCCCGCGACGTGACGGATCCGGAGGAGAAGCGGCTGGCCATGGACGCGCTGGTCGACCACGTCGTACCGGGCCGGTCGCGTGACTCGCGGCCGGCCAACAAGAAGGAGTTCGCCGCCACCGCCGTGATCCGCCTCGACCTCGACGAGGTCTCGGCCAAGCTCCGCACCGGCGGCGTCAACGACGAGCCCGAGGACCTCGCCCTCCCGCACTGGGCCGGCGTCGTCCCGCTGCGCAAGGGCTACGAGACTCCGGTCGGCGACGCCGGCCTGGCCCCCGGCACCGAGGTCCCCGGCTACCTCAAGGCCCTGTGATGCTGATCCATCCCTGGGACGCGCCCCGCGACGACGCCGAATGGCAACGCTGGCTGGCCGTCCACGACTTCGGGCAGCTCGCCGTCAACGGCCTTCCGGGCGAGCCGCCCCACGTCCAGCCCCTGCACTTCGTCTACGACGCCGAGCGCGGCGAGGCGCTCACGCACCTGGCCCGCCCGAACCCCCTGTGGGACGCCCTGGAGGCGAACCCGGAGGTTCTGCTGAGCGTGGTCGACGACTATGTGTACGTCCCCGGACCCTGGCAGGCGCCTGCGGACGCCCCGTCCGAACACGGCACGCCCACCAGCCTGTACGCGGCGGTCCAACTCCGCTGCACGGCCCACGTCGTGGACGATCCGGCGGAGAAGGCCGCCCTCCTCAACCGGCAGGTCGGCCACTTCCAGCCGGAGGGCGGCTCCGCACGCGTGGCGGCGGGTGAGGCGCCGTACGGCAGGCAGCTGTCCGGGATCCGCGGGCTGCGGCTCGAGGTGGTCGCCGTACGGGCGAAGTTCAAGTACGCGGGGCACCGGCCCGCGGAGGTCCAGGACCGGATCGCGGCCGGCCTCGCGGACCGGAGCGGCCCGCGGGACGCGGCGGCGCGCGGGCATCTGCTGGACAGGCGCGGAAGGTGAGCTTCGAGGGGCCCTCCTTCGCGAAGGGCCCCTCGTCGTCACACGAGCACCGCTTCCCCGTCCGCCGCGCCCCGCGTCTCCGCGACCGCGAGCCCGGCGACCGACCCGAGCATCAGCAGGGTCCCGGCCAGCGTGGTCACGGTGAGCCGCTCACCGAGCAGCGCCACGGCGAGCACCGCGGCACCCACCGGCTCCAGCAGCATGATCACCGACACCGTGGCCGATCGGACGACCGCGGCGGCCGCGAAGTAGAGCGCATAGGCGAGGGCGGTCGGGACGGCCGCGATGTAGGCCAACAGCCACAGGAGCAGCCCGGGTTCGGTGGTGTGCGGCACCAGCCCCTCGGCCAGGGCGAACGGCAGCAGGCACAGGCTGGTGACCGCGAACGTCCACACGGAGGTACTCGTGGCATCCGCACCGCCGTCACGGCCCCGCCCCCGCGTGACCAGGGTCATCACGCAGCACCCGGCGGCCGAAAGCAGCCCGGACAGCACACCCCACGGCCGTACGGACGCTTCCTCGCCCCCGAGCATCAGCACCCCGAGCCCGGCGAGCGCTCCGGCAACGGCGAGCACTCCGCCGCGCCCGAGCCGCTCCCCCAGGGTCAGCCGCGCTCCGAGCGCGATGAGGACGGGACCGGCGCCGAGGGTGACGACGGTGGCCACGGCGAGTCCGGTGGCCTCGACGGACGCGAAGTAGGCCGTCTGGAACACGGCCAGGCAGACACCGGTGACGCCGGCTCGCCGCGCCTTGTGACGCAGTGGTTCCCGTACGGCGGCCCGCGCACCGCCCGTTCGAAGCAGGCGGGCGGTGAGCAGCAGGACCAGCCCGGCCGCGCAGCGCCAGAAGGACAGGGCGACGGGTCCGATGTCACTGGCCCCGTAGGCCAGGGAGGCCGCCGCACCCGCGGTGCCCCAGGCGACACCGGCGACGATCAGATAGAGAAGGCCTCGCCCGATGGGCAGGCCGGAAGCAGCATTCGACACGCGTTCTCTCCGCAGATGCGCAAGATGCGCTGAAGTTCGGGAAAGGACGCCCGCTCGGCGGGGTCCACGGACTTCGTCTGCGGGCAGCACCGTTCGGCCCGGCAGTGCGCCGGGCGTGAGATCCGGAGGGCCCGCCTCAGGCGGCCGGCGGCGGGAGAACGATGCGGTGAGAATGCATGATCGGGAGCTTAGGTGGCGGTTCCACGGGCCGACAACTCCCTTTCCGTGCCGCCGCTCGCCACCGGCTCCGGCGAGTTCTTGGCGGGCGCCGACGACTGCGCGATGAACGCGCCGGCCAGGACGACCGCGCCGCCGATGATCTGTGGTGCCGAGAGGTGTTCGCCGAGCAGCACCCAGGCGAGGACGGTGGCGATGACGGCTTCGAGGCAGGCCACGACACCCGCGACCGCCGGGGAGAGGCGGCGCACCGAGACCACGCCGGTGACATAGGCGACGACCGTGGCGACGAGCACGATCCAGCCGAGCAGCAGACCGGCGGCGACCGGCGTGCCGTCCATGTCCGCGCTGCGGGCGAGCAGGGACCAGTCCATGGTCCAGGGGCGGGCGACGACGGTCAGTACGGCGGTGCCGACGAGGAGACCGTAGGCGATGACCCCGAGCGGGTCGGGTGCCTGGTCGCCGGAGTCACTGCCCTGGTCGGACAGGACGAAGTAGCCGACCTGGCAGCAGGCGGCGCCGAGCGCGAGGAGCAGACCGAGGGCGTCGAAGCTCAGACCCGACCAGACCTCGACGACACAGGCGAGTCCGCCGACCGCGAGGACCACACCGAACGCGGCGGCACGGGTCACCGGACGCCGCTGCACGAACCGCACCCAGCCGAGCACCAGGGCGGGCGCGAGGTACTCGACGAGCAGCGCGACGCCGACGGGAATCCGGGAGATCGCGGCGAAGTAGCAGGCCTGGACGCCCGCCACGGCGAGCAGACCGAACCCGGCGAGCAACGCGGGGCGGCGGCGCAGCAGTGCGCGGTGGCGCACGGCCACCGGCAGCATCACCAGGGCCGCGCCCGCCACCCGCAGCCACACCACGTGGAGCGGGTCGAGACCCGCCTCGATCAGCGGCTTGGCCGCCACTCCGGATCCGCCGAAGGCGAGCGCGGACGCGAGCGCGAGGCCGAGCCCGACGCCCCTGCCACGGCTGCCCTGACTGCTCTCAGACGTATGCACCGGCACATGATGACAGGCGATGACATGAGCGTCACCCCCGTTGACACCTGTCTCAGCGGCTGGACCGCCGAGGTCCCGTCCGCCGGGTGTCCTGCAGACGGCGCTCGACCTCGGTGAACACCTCGCCCGCGTCGATCCCGGCCCGGCCGAGCACCTCGACGGCCCGTGCCTGCGGGTCCACGACGATCGCCGCGAGGAGATCGACGCCACGGGCCGGGCCGCCACCGCGCCGGGCGGCGCGCGCCCACGCGTACTCCATCGCCCCGGCGGCCAGCGGCGAGAAGCCCTCGGTCTCGGTCACCACCGGCACGGCACCGGAGTCCTCCACGCTGCCCTGCCAGCGCAGCCCGTAGCCGATGCTGCGCTGCACGAGGTAGCCGAGGAGGCGGGAGAACTGCGGTTCGGCGTCGAAGAGGTCCCGCACCTCGGGGTCGCCCTCCAGGAGGGAGTGCAGCAGATGAGCCGTGTCGATCTGCCGGTCGCCGTCCCGGACCGCCCGCCGCCGGGCACCGGAGACCACCGCTGCCAGTTCGGCACTGAGCCTGGCATCGTTGTCCACGGGGACCGGGGACCGGGGATCGGCCGCCGGCTCTTGGGCCGACTGCCGGGGGATACGGGGTTGCACATCCCCTACCCCATCAGTCCCGCACTCTTGGGTCATCCGCGAAAGGAAGCATCTTCGGGTCCCACGGGAAGCGGACCCAGGGGGACGGAATCTCCTCCTTACGGATGAGATCACGCCCTTTTACCCTGACCGGCGCGCGCCGCCTTGCCGCGCGCCCCGAACGCAACCGGGACGCGCCGTCGTTCGTCCCACACGGACATGGAGAGCGGGTGCTGGCTGGTCGCTCTGCCGGCGGTCGACGGCAGGCAGTACGTGTACCGGGTGTACGCCCCGGAGGAGGCGCTGCTCGCCGACCTGTTCTGGGAGGCGTGGCACTGTCACGACGAGAGCGCGTTCCCGCGCGCGTGGGACCTGTTCGACGCAGCGGCGATACGACGCGTGAGCTGAGGAGTTGGGGACCCGCAGTACAGCGAGCCCTTCTGACGGTTCATCAGTATTGAATGTTCCGGGCCATCCGGCTACGTTCCGCGACACCGTAGCCCGACACGAAGAGGTGGTCGCATGGCCGAAGTCAGCGCGGAGTCACGTATCGAGGCACCCGCGGAGAAGGTCTGGGCCCGGCTGACCGACTGGTCCGCGTACGGCGAGTGGAACACGACGCACACGAGCTTCCCCAAGGGCGGCCCCGAAACCCTCGCGGTGGGCGGGACGTTCCAGGAGAACATGAAGCTGATGGGGTTCCCGGCCGAGGTCGAGTGGACCATCGAGGAGTTGGAGCCGGCCCGGGTGCTCGCGATCCGCGGCAAGGGCCCGATGGCCGTGACCGTGGCCACGCGCTACACCCTCACCCCCGACGGCGACGCCACGACGGTCCGGATCGACGGCGAGTTCACCGGCGCCGCCGTCTCGCTGATGGCGGGCAAGCTGAAGGACTCGGCGACGGCCGCGCTGAACGAGTCGCTGCGCAAGCTGGCCGCGCTGGTCGGCTGACGGTCGAACTGGTCGGCTGACGGTCGAACTGGTTGGTTGACGGCCGCTCGACCGGCAACGCGAAGGCGCCCCGCGGATCACTCCACGGGGCGCCACGTCACTGCCTTAGGGCCGTCAGTCCTCATCGGCGAGGATCAGGTACAGCCGCTTGCGGGCGTCGTTGATGACGGCGACCGCCTTCTCGCGCTGCTCCTTGCTGCCGGTCTTCCAGACCTGCCCGAAGGCCTCCATCAGACCGAAGCCGGCCTGGCGGATCTCGCCGAGGGCTTCCCAGTCGACGCCGCGGGAGGCTTCCTCCCAGGGCGCCTCGGCGCCTTCTTCGGCCGCGGTGCGGCCGGCGTCGGTGAGCGAGAACAGCTTCTTGCCGCCCTCCGTCGCACTGGCGATCAGCCCCTCGTCCTCCAGCAACTGGAGGGTGGGGTACACCGAGCCGGGACTGGGCTTCCAAGCCCCGCCACTGCGCTCGGCGATCTCCTGGATCATCTCGTACCCGTGCATGGGCCGGTCCTTCAGCAGGGCCAGGATCGACGCGCGCACGTCACCGCGCCGCGCCCTCCCCCGCGGTCCGCCTCGGCCCCGGGGCCCCCAGGGTCCCGGCCCGAAGCCCGGTCCGCCGAAGCCGGGACCGCCACCGGGGCCGCCCGGCCCGAAGGGCCCGAAGGCACCCCGCCGACCGTCTCCGCCTCGGCCGCCCTGACGACCGGCACCACCATGTCCACGTTCGAATCCGTGGGAACGCATCGCAATCACTCCATTCCATCGTTGATCTGTCGCGATGCCTCAACGATATATCGGAACAGTTCGCAAGACAAGCCCCTTCGGTTGCGACGGCCCGCCGCGGGCCCCTCAACTGGGGCCAACACTCCGGAATTGGCCTTGGCCCGCGCCTCTGGGCACCCCCTAGCGTCGGGGCATGCGGATACGAATCGTCGACGCCTTCACCGACCGGCCCTTCGCCGGCAACCCGGCCGGAGTCCTGCTCCTCGACGCCTTCCCGGGAGACCACCGGCTCCAGGACATCGCCCTGGAGGTCAACCACGCCGAGACGGCGTTCGCCCACCGGCTGCCCGAGGGCGGCGAGGCCGACTGGGCGCTGCGCTGGTTCACGCCCGCCGCCGAGGTCGACATGTGCGGCCACGCCACGCTCGCCACGGCGCACGTCCTGCACCGCAGCGGCGCCCACGAGGGCCCGATGCGCTTCGCCACCCGCAGCGGCGTGCTCATCGCGACGCCCCGCGAGGACGGCTCGATCACCCTGGACTTCCCGACGGCGCCGCTCACCGCGGTCGAGCTCCCGGACGGGGTGGCCGAGGCGCTCGGCGCCGAGCCGCTCACCGCCTTCGACACCGGCCCGAACATAGGCGACCTGCTCGTCGAGCTCCCGGACGAGAAGACGGTGCACGCCCTCACGCCCGACCACAAGGCCCTCGTCGCCCACTCGGAGCGCGGCATCATCGCCACCGCCCGCGCCGAGGACCCCACCCGCGGCTACGACTTCGTCTCCCGTTGCTTCTTCCCGCGCATCGGCATCGACGAGGACCCGGTCACCGGCAGCGCCCACACGGCCCTGGCCCCCTACTGGTCCGAGCGCCTCGGCCGCCCCGACCTCACCGGCCTGCAGGCCTCCCCGCGCTCCGGCCGCGTCCGTACGGAACTGCGCGGCGACCGCACCCTGCTGACCGGCCGCGCGGTGACGGTGATCGAGGGCGAGCTCCTGGCCTAGGCGGGTCCAGTGCGGCGTACGGCATGCTGCCGGTGGCTCACGCCGTCGGCAGCCAGCCCACCTTGCCGGCCAGCAGCGCGTAGCCCACGAACGCCCCGATGTCGAGCAGGGAATGCGCCACCACCAGGGGTCCCACGCGGCCCCAACGGCGGTACAGGTACACGAACACCACGCCCATCACCATGTTGCCGATGAAGCCGCCGATGCCCTGGTAGAGGTGGTACGAGCCGCGCAGTACGGAACTGGCCACCAGCGCGGTGCCGGGCGTCCAGCCCAACTGGCCGAGGCGGCGCAGCAGATACCCCACGACGATGACCTCTTCGAGGATCGCGTTCTGCATCGCGGACATGATCAGCACCGGGTACTTCCACCACACCTCGGGCAGCGCCTCGGGCACCACGGTGAGGTTGAAGCCGAGGCCACGCGCGGCCAGGTAGAAGGCGATCCCGGTGCTGCCGATCACCGCCGCGACCGCGGCCCCGCGACCGAGGTCCGGCCAGGGTCGGGTGCGGTCGAAGCCGAGGGTGCGCAGACCCTGGCCCTCACGCAGCAGGAAGTGCGCGACGAGCAGGACGGGCACGAGTGCCGAGGTGATCCCGAACAGCTGCCAGGCCAGATCCAGCCAGGGACGGCCGGGCGCGGCCGACGCGTTGAGGGTGGCCGCCTGATCCTTGAGACCCCCCGGTTTGGTGACCGATCCGACAAAGCTGATCAGGGCGGACACACCACTCGCACCGAGCGAAAGCCCCAGAACGAGCAGGGTCTCGTCCCGGAGGATCCGTCGCGACGGCCGCTCCCCAGGAAAAGAATCGGCCACCGAGCCCGCCTCCGACTGCACACCCGCCTCCAGTTGAGTAATCGCGCCGCATCCCCACAGCCGCGCCGCTAGGGTCTCGAAAGAAGTTACGAAGATCGTGCGCGACAGGCCGTCGGGGGGCGGACACCGTACGGGGCGTACCTCCCCTTTTGCATGCCATACGGCCGAATTCCGGCACGGGACTCAACAGGGAGGGGCACCACCGTCATGGGACGTCACAGCTTGCCCGATCAGTATGGGGCGGGCGGCAGCGACCCCCGTCCACGCGCGCGCCGCCGTACGGTCGCCCTGGCCACGGGCCTCGTCCTGACCGTCGCCGGCGGCACGGCGGCCGCCGTCCAGAGCGGCTTGCTCTCCTTCGGCGACTCCTGCCAGGAGAACCCGGTACGGCTGAAGCTCGCCGCCTCCCCGGACCTGGCGCCCGCCCTCACGGCCGCGGCGGAGCGGGCCCGGGACGACGACCTGACCTCCGACGGACGCTGCGTCGCCGTCGCGGTGACCGCGCGCGACGCGTACAAGGTCACGGACGCTCTGCGGGCCGGCGACCGGACCGACGTACAGGTGTGGGTGCCGGACTCGGACCTGTGGGTCCAGCGGCTCAAGGCGGACGGCGGGGCGCCCAAGGTGTCCCCCGTGGGCAAGGTCGCCTCCACGCCGGTGGGGGTGGCGATGGTGCCGGCGGCGGCGAAGTCGCTGGGATGGCCGAAGAAGACGTACGACTGGATCGAGCTGGCCGGCGCGACCCTTCAGGACGACTCGCCCAGGCTGGGGGCGGCCGACCCCGCGCGCAGTGCGACCGGCCTGCTCGCGCTCACCCGGCTGAGCACCGCGGCCTCCGCGGCCGAGGGCGGTCAGACACAGGCCGCGGCCATGATGAAGGCGCTCTCGCAGCGCACCTCCGACAGCGACGGGCAGGTCCTGGACACGCTGCCGCGCGACTCCTCCGGGGCCGAGCAGGGCAACCCGAAGCGCAACCAGGCGCTGATCGTGTCCGAGCAGGCCGCGTTCGCCCACAACGCGTCGGCCGACAGCGGCGGCGGCCTGGACTTCTTCCACCCCGAGGACGGTTCACCCCGGCTCGACTACCCGTACACGCTGGTCGACGAAGGGTTGACGACCGACCAGAGCCGGGCCGCGATCCGGTTCATGACCTACCTGCGGCAGCCGGAGCAGCTGCGGCTGCTGGAGCGGCACGGCTTTAGGACCTCGGACGAAGCGGTGTCGAAGAAGCTGGTCGAGGGAGCAGGCGGCAGCACCGCGCAGCCGTACGAGGAGCCCGCCGCCGAGCCGGCCTCCCAGGTCGCGCTCCAGGAGGCGCTCGGCACGTGGACGATCACGGTGCAGAGCGCCCGGCTCACCACGGTCGTGGACGCCTCCGCCTCCATGTCGGACACCGTGCCGGGCACGGACCGGTCGCGGATGGACGTCACGAAGGCATCCCTGCTGCAGGCCCTCGCCACGTTCACGCCCGAGGACGAGATCGGGCTGTGGGACTTCTCCACGAAGCTGGACGGCGACAGGGACTACCGCGTCCTCGTACCGACCGAGCGCCTCGGCGACCGGGCGGGCACCGGCACCCAGCGGGAGCGGCTCTCGGCGGCGTTCAGCGGCCTGACGCCGGTGCCGGACGGCGCCACCGGCCTGTACGACACCACGCTCGCCGCGTACAAGGCGGCGACGTCCTCCTACGTCAAGGGGAAGTTCAACGCGCTGGTCGTGCTCACCGACGGGGTGAACCAGGACCCCGGCAGCATCTCGCGCGCCGAGCTCATCACCCAGCTGGAGAGGCTCACCAACCCCGAGCGACCGGCCCCCCTCATCATGATCGCCGTCGGGCCCGACGCCGACCGCGCGGAGGCCCGGCAGATCGCCGCGGTGACCGGCGGCTCAGGGCACGAGGTCAGCGACCCGTCCCAGATCCACTCGGTGATCCTGAAGGCGATCGTGGCGGCGGGGGCGCAGGGCGCCGGCTGAGGGCCCCGCTCGCTCAGCCCAGCAGCACCGGCTCCGGCAATCCCACCGGCCAGGTGTGCACCGGCTCGCCCTTGTGCATCAGTTCGCGGTACCGCCGGGTCGTCGCGGCCAGCGCGGCCTCCCGGGACAGGCCGGTCTCCAGGGCCCGGTGGAAGGTCGCGGACTGCCAGGACGCGCCGTTGACCCGGCGCCGGCACCGCTCCTCGATGACGCCGAGGTAGAAGTCCCGGTCGGCGGGTTCGACACCCCACGCGTCCAGGCCGGCCTCGGCCAGCGGCAGCAGTTCGTCGCGTACGAGGCTGACGGCGTCGACCTCGGTGGTGCCGCCGTACCGGCCGCGCCGGGGCCAGACGAGGCGGGCGTCGATGCCGTACCGGCACGCGGCGTCGAAGTTGGCGGCGGCCGCCTCGAACGGCAGCCGGCTCCACACCGGCCGCGACTCCTCGGCGAGGGCGCGGACGACGCCGTAGTAGAAGGCCGCGTTGGCGATGACGTCGGTGATGGTGGGGCCGGCGGGCAGCACGCGGTTCTCGACGCGCAGGTGCGGGACGCCGTCGGCGATGCCGTAGACCGGGCGGTTCCAGCGGTAGACGGTGCCGTTGTGCAGGACGAGCTCGGCGAGCTTCGGGATGCCGCCCGCGTCGAGGACCTCCAGGGGGTCCTCCTCGTCGCAGATGGGCAGCAGGGCCGGGTAGTAGCGCAGGTTCTCCTCGAAGAGGTCGTAGGCGGAGGAGATCCACCGCTCGCCGAACCAGGTGCGTGGGCGCACTCCCTGGGCCTGGAGTTCGGGCGGGCGGGTGTCGGTGGACTGCTGGAACAGCGGCGGCCGGGACTCGCGCCACAGCTCGCGGCCGAACAGGAACGGCGAGTTGGCCCCGACGGCTATCTGGGCGGCGGCGACGGCCTGGGCGGCGTTCCACACGTCGGCGAAGCGGCCCGGGGTGACCTGGAGGTGGAGCTGCACCGAGGTGCAGGCCGCTTCGGGCGCGATCGACTTCGAGGTGCAGCGCAGACGCTCCACACCGTCGATGTCGAGCGCGAAGTCCTCGCCGCGGGCGGCGACGATCTGCTCGTTGAGCAGGGCGTAGCGGTCGACGTCGGAGAGGTTGGAGGAGACCAGGTCGTCCCGGTCGAGGGTCGGCAGAATGCCGATCATCACGATTCCCGCGTCGAGCTCGCCCGCTTTCCGGTCGGCATATGCCAGCGAGGTGCGGAGTTCCTCCGCGAGGCGATCGAATACCCGCCCACCCAGCCGATGTGGGGCAATGTTGACTTCCAGATTGAACATGGCGAGTTCTGTTTGGAAATCTCGACTTGCGATGCGCTCGAGGACCTGCGCATTGAGCATTCTCGGCATACCGTCGGCGCCGGTGAGATTCAGTTCGATCTCCAGCCCCATGAGATTCTTCGGACGGTCGAACCGCTTCTCGGCCAGGAGTCGCTCCAGCCCCGTCAGGTTCCGCCGGAGCTTGTCGCGATAGCGCTGGCGATCGGAGAGGTCGAACTGACCTGCCGCGACCTTCTCCCCCATCGAAGCGTCCCTCCTCGCGTGGGCGGGCCGGGGACCGGCCGCCGGTGTCCGGGTCACGTGGGATGATGCCCAGCCGAGACGATCGATAACGTCCCGGCCGGACCCTGCAGCCGCTACGCTGTCGGACATGACCGGCGGCACATTCGCCGGGCATGGTGCACTGTGCAGATTCGAGTGCCCCAAGGAACTCGTGAAAAACGCCGACAAGAATGGGCCGTCCGCCCTTCGGCTGTTTTCCGAGGTCATCGCCGCGCGGCCCGCCCGGAATCGGGATGATTCCCGCGAATCGCCGACCGAATGGACTCTTGTTCTCCTCACCGGAAACGGCTAGACGAAACACCGTCTGAACATGAGTCGTATAAACTCCGCGAACAAGGCAGAAGGCTGGCGCCCGCGGCCCTCGATCCAGCCGCCAGGTGACGTACGGCAGGCCTCGCGTACATCCCTGGTCACGCGGACCACGGCCCCCGCCTCTCTGACCACGTGAGCTGACAGCGCCGTCCGCCCAGCCCTCCCTCGCGCCACTGTGCCTGTCGAACGAGAGGCGACCCACCATGCCGCTGCATGTCCCACCGGCTCCCGCGCCCGCACTTCGCTCCGTCCTCACCGCGCTCGGTTCTCCCACCGCGGTCCGCGAGGCCCGAACTCCCTCCTTGCTGCGCGCCCAGGGCCCCGTCACGCCGGAACTCCCCCTGCCGGTACACGTCCTGGACGGCGTCGACGCCTCGGGCGTCCCCGTCACCCGACTGTCCGGCTGGCGCTTCCTGATCCGCTGCGGCGACCGTGCGGTGGCCGCGGCGGAGACCATGCTGACCCCCGACGGCTGGGCGTTCTCCCACTTCTTCGAGGGTCCCTACATCGCCTCCACCGAACTCGCGCTGCGCCAGGCGGAGACCATGACGCAGCCCTGCCAGCCGCGCCTGCTGTCGATCCCCCGTCTCTACATGCTCACCCTCTGGCTGCACGGCGACTGCGCCGCGGACGGTGCCGCCGGCCGGCCCGCCGGCACCGACCTGCTCGTCCCGCTGGCGCCGGCACCGCCCGGTATCGCCGCGCACCGTCCGCACCGGGTGGCCGACCTGCTGCCCGTGCTCACCCATCGGGCGACTCCGGCACCGCTGTTGAGCTCACCGGCCTGACGTTCTCAGCAGCGCTCCGACAGCGCTCAGCAGCGCGATCCTCGTACCCCGTTCCCGAATTCCGGGTGGCGGGGTACGACGCTGTATTCGGCGCCCTTACGCTCGTACGGAGATTCCCGCCGCCGCGCGCGGATTCCCGCCGGCCGTTTCGCTCGTACGAGCACTTTATGGCTCGTACGAGCCGGACATGGCCTCCTACCCGTCCGGACTAGCCCCATCCGACCACCGCGAACCATCCGAAGTGACAGTGCAGTTGGAATGAACCGTCCGCGCGGGTGATGCGTCATGAACCTGTGAGAAGCGGTGCTGCGAAATACCTGCGGATTGACGTCCGTGGGGCAACACTGGGTTCCGTCCGACTTATCACAACGGGGGCCGGCCATGAACGACGCTTCAAGCCGCGGGACAGACACGACATCCATCCCACCCAGCACGACAGAGCGAAAGATCCCACCCATGTGCCAGCACCAGACACCGTGTCCGACAGCCGACTCCCCCGACCGGGAATCCGCGCGCCTCGTGGCGCACCACCCGGAACAGGGATGGAGCCTGCTGTGCAACGGCGTTCTGCTCTTCGAGGACACCGGTGAGCTCCTGCCGGACGGACGGGTCATCGCCCCGCACCGCCCGCTGGCCACCGCCCAGGTGATGACCGCCGCCTGAGGCGCCACCGGGCGGCCCACCACACCGCCCGGAGTATCTGAGGGGCCGGCTCGCAGCGCCGACTGCGCACCGGCCCCGACGCATGTCCGAGGGCGGTCACTCCCTGTAGCCCCCCGTGTCGGATGCGACCCCTCGTATGTCATGCGGTCCCTCGGACCTTCCGGGCGTGGCCTCTTCCCACGACGACCCGCTTTCCGGAAGACTCCTGGAAGTTTCGAAGGTCAGAAGGTCAGTCGGGTACGGAGGTGGGGAATTGGCAGCACGCGAGGCCGACGCCGAGACGGCGCCCGAGCCCGGGGGCAAGGTCACGATCACGGAGATCGCCCGGCGGGCCGGGGTCTCGGTGCCGACCGTGTCCCGGGTCGTCAACGGCCGGTCCGACGTCTCGCCGAAGACCCGGGCCCGGGTCGAGGACCTGCTGCAACGGCACGGCTACCGCAAGCGGCCCGCGGCCCCCGGCACCCGCGCCGCCCTGCTCGACCTCGTCTTCAACGACCTCGACAGCCCCTGGGCGGTGGAGATCATCCGGGGCGTGGAGGAGGTCGCCCACGCGGCCGGCGTGGGCACGGTCGTGTCGGCGATCCACGGACGCACGGGCGACGCCCGCGAATGGATGCGCAACCTGCGGGCGCGCGCCTCCGACGGCGTCATCCTGGTCACCTCGCTGCTGGAGCCGGTGCTGCACGACGAACTGCGCATCCTCGGCGTCCCGCTGGTGGTCGTCGACCCGGCGGGCTCGCCCGCCCTCGACGTCCCCACGATCGGCGCCGCCAACTGGGCGGGCGGCATGGCGGCCACCGAGCACCTGCTGTCGCTGGGCCACCGCAGAATCGGCCTGATCGCGGGCCCGCCCCGACTGCTGTGCTCCCGGGCCCGCTTCGACGGCTACCGCGCGGCCCTGGAGGGCGCCGGCCTCGCGCTGGACGACTCCCTTGTCGCGCCCGGCGACTTCCACCCGGAATCCGGCTTCGCCGGCTGCAACACCCTCCTCGACCTCCCCGAACCGCCGACCGCCGTGTTCGCGGCCAGCGACCAGATGGCACTCGGCGCGATCGAGGCACTGCGCCGGCGCGGTCTGCGCGTCCCGGAGGACATGAGCGTGGTCGGTTTCGACGACCTTCCGGAAGTCCGCTGGTCGGCCCCGCCCCTCACCACGATCCGCCAGCCCCTCGCCGAGATGGGCAAGCTGGCCGTCCGCACGGTCCTGCGCCTGGCCCGCGACGAACAGCCGGACTCCCCGCGGGTCGAACTGGGCACGGACCTGGTGGTGAGGGCGAGCACGGCACCGCCGGCCTAGGCACGGGCGTTCCCGGGCACCCCCCTCGCGGGTGCCCGGGAACGGGGTGTCGCTCCGGCGCCCCCTCGCGGACGCCGGAGCGACGGGGGCCTACTTCAACGCCTCCCGGATCGCGAAGTAGGCGGGCTTCGGGGCCAGTTGCTCGTCCCACGGCAGCGCCGCGCCCTCGCCCTCGAAGAAGGCGGGGATCCAGGAGTACTTGTCCGTGTAGTCCCAGAGAGTGATTCCGACACAGCGGCGCACCGCGAGGCAGGCATCGGTCAGGTCCCGGTACCACTCGGCCTGCGTGGCCAGCTTCGTCTCGTCCGCGGGCAGGTACATGCGGACGTCGACCTCGGTGAGGGCGGTGTCCAGGCCGAGCCGGGAGAAGCGGCGGAGGTTGTCCTCCAGCGTGGTCGGATAGCCGTACTGGAGTGCCAGGTGGGCCTGGAGGCCGAAGCCGTGGAGCGGCACGCCCTGGGCCTTGAGCTCCTTGGCCAGCTTGTAGTAGGCGTCGCTCTTCGGGCCGATGGTCTCGACGTTGTAGTCGTTGAGGTAGAGCTTGGCCTTCGGGTCGGCCTGGTGGGCCCAGCGCAGCGCGTCGGCGATGTAGCCGGGGCCGAGCGTCTTGTAGAAGATCGTCTCGCGGTAGGTGCCGTCCTCGTTGAACGCCTCGTTGACGACGTCCCAGGCGTAGATCTTCCCCTTGTAGTGCCGGACCTCCGCCTGGATGTGCTTCTTCAGTACGGCCCTCAGCTCGGTGGCCGTCCAGTCGCGGCCGGTGAGCCAGTCGGGCAGCTGGCTGTGCCAGACCAGCGTGTGGCCGCGCACCTTCTGGTGGTTGGCACGGGCGAGGTTCACGATCTCGTCGCCCTTGGACCAGTCGAAGACCCCCTGCTGGGGCTCGGTGGCGTACCACTTCATGCCGTTGCCGGGCGTGATCTGGTCGAACTCGCTGCCGAGGATCGCCTTGTACGGTTCGTCGACGAGCTCGGGATTGTCGGTGGCGCTCCCGTAGTACCGGCCGTGCTTCTGGGCCAGGTCGGCCAGGGTCTGAGGCTTTCCTTCCGCCTGGGCGGTCGGGCCGGTGGCGATCCCCGCGCCGACCAGGACGGCGGCGAGCGCGCCGGCGAGTCTGAGCCGAGTACGGGAGCGGGTGGTCGTAATACGCATGGTGCGACTCCTCACGTGCAGTTGAGTGGGTGAGCCGTACGTTCGCCGGCGCGGGTCATCCCTTCGTCGCGCCGGCGGTGAGGCCGCCGACGAGCTGGCGTTCGGCGACCGAGTAGAAGGCGAGGGCGGGGACCATGGCGAGCACCAGGTAGGCGAAGACCTTGGCGGTGTCCGCGGAGTACTGGCCCTGGAACTGCTGGACGCCGATCGGGATGGTCCACCAGGTGGACTCGGTGAACACCAGCAGCGGCAGGAAGAAGTTGTTCCAGCTGGTGACGACGGCGAGGACGGACACCGTGCCGAGCGCCGGCCGCGCCATGGGCAGCAGCACCCGCCAGAAGAACCCGAAGGGGGTGCACCCGTCGAGTGTGGCCGCCTCCTCCAACTCCCCCGGGATCTGCCGGAAGAAGCCGCGCAGGATGATGATCGTCATCGGCAGTCCGAACGCGGCCTGCGGGAGGATCACACCGAGCGGGTTGTCCAGCAGGCCCATGGAGCGCAGCAGCAGGAACAGCGGCAAGGCCGCCACCGCGAAGGGGAACATCAGCCCCATCGTGAACAGGGTGAACAGCACTTCCCGCCCGCGGAAGGCGAACCGGGCGAAGGAGAACGCGGCGAGCGCCGAGGCCGCGACGACGATGACGGTCGTCCCCACCGCGATCAGCGTGCTGCTGCCGAGCAACTGCCAGAAGGCGCCCGAGCCGAGGATGTCGGTGTAGTTGGAGATCACCCACGAGTCGGGCAGCCCGATGGGGTTGCGGGAGAGCTCGTCGGTGGTCTTGAAGCCGGAGACCATCGCGTAGATCAGCGGCACGACCATCACCGCGCCGACGACGACGAGAACGACGTGCACCGGCAGTGACCTGCTACGGGATTTCTGAGCGGCCCTCGCTGTCTGAGCAGCCGTTGCTTTCTCCGTGATCGTCACTTCCCGCCTCCTCTCATCGTCGTGGTCGCTCCTTCGAGGTCGCGGCGGAGCACGAACCGCTGGTAGGCGAGGGCGAAGACGAGGCTGATGCCGAACATGACCACGCTGATCGCGCTGGCGTAGCCGACCTGGTAGCGCTTGAAGCCGTACTGGAACATGGTCACGGCCATGGTCTCGGAGTGGTGGTCGGGACCGCCCGCGGTGGTCACCCACACCAGGTCGAAGAGCTGGATGGAGCCGATGACGGACAGGAAGACGCTGATCCGCAACGTCGGCGCGAGCAGCGGCAGGGTGACGTTGCGGAACCGCTGCCAGGCGTTGGCGCCGTCGATGAGCGCCGCCTCGGTCAACTCACGGGGGATGGACTGGAGTCCGGCCAGGTAGAGCATCATGTGGAAGCCGAAGTACTTCCAGGTCATGACGAGGAAGAGGGTCGCCATGACGGTGGAGGGATCGGCGAACCACTCCCCGCCCAGCCCGTCCAGGCCGATCCCGCCCAGCAGCCGGTCGGCGAGTCCGTCGTCCGGCGCGAAGATCATGCTGAACAGCACACCGGTGATGGCCTCGGACAGCACGTACGGCGCGAAGAACAGCATCCGGTACACCGCCCGGCCGCGCACCTTCTGGTTGAGCAGGACGGCCATCGCGAGCGCGAACGGCAGTTGGAGGGCGAGCGACAGCAGGACCAGGACGAGGCAGCGCCACAGGTCACCGAGGAAGACCGGGTCGTCGAAGAGCCTGGTGAAGTTGTCGACGCCGATGTAGTCGGAGGGCATGCCGAAGCCGCCCCAGCGGAAGAACGCGGCGTACAGGGCGAACAGGATCGGCAGCAGCACCAGGACGCCGAACAGCACCAGGGCCGGCAGCTGGAAGCCGACCGCGGTGAACCAGTTGAGCGTGCGGCGCCGGGCCCGCCCCCGGGCCTTGCCTGTGGCCGGGGGCGGGACGTCGGTGTCGGGGCCGGTTCGCTTGTCCGGAAGGAACGTGGAGGTCATCGCCGGCTACTGCTCTTCCTTCGCGACCTTGGTGATCGACTCGCTGACCTGCTCGGGGGACTTGGAGCCGGCGATGAGCGCCGCGACGCTGTCGTTGACCTCCTGGCCGAGAGCGGGTGCGTACGCCTGGTCGAGGTAGAGCTGGAAGCCGGTGGCGCCCTTCAGCTGCGCCTGTACGGCCTTGATGTTGGGGTCGGCGATGGCGCTCTCGGCGCTCGGGACCACCGGGAGGACGCCGGTCTTCTTGACGAGTTCCAGGTCGGTGGCCTCGGAGGCGAAGAACTTCAGGAAGTCGACGGCGGCCTGCGGCGCACCCTGGCGCAGCGCGTGTCCGCCGCCCCCGCCGAACACCTCGGTGATGGCGCCCTTGCCGCCCTCGACCGCGGGGAACGGGAAGAAGCCGAGGTCGTCCTCGAGTCCCTTGCCGGCGTCCGCCTGGACGACCGGCGCCCACTGGCCCATGAGTTCCATCGCGGCCTTGCCGTTGCCGACCGCGGCGGCCTGTCCGGTGGGGGTGGAGTAGGCGGCGCCGAGGAAGCCCTTCTGGAACGGCTGGAGGTCGACCAGGTCCTTCAGGTGCTGCCCGGCCTGGACGAACTCGGCGCTGCTGAAGTCCTTGTCGTCGTTGGCCTTCTGCAGGGCGTCGGCGCCCGCGGTGCGCATCGCGAGGTAGGCCCAGTAGTACATGCCGGGCCACTTCTCCTTGCCCGCGAGGGCGAGGGGGGTGATGCCCTTGGCCTTCAACTTGCCCACGGCGTCGAGGAAGCCGCTCCAGGTGGTGGGGGGCGTGCTGATGCCGGCCTGCTTGAACAGCGCCTTGTTGTACCAGAAGCCGATCATGCCGATGTCGAACGGGATGCCGTAGGCCTTCTCGTCGAGCAGGTACGGCTCCTTCGCGACCGACAGCAGCCCGTCGGCCCACGGCTTGGTGCGGTCCGTGAGGTCCTCGACCAGCCCCGCGTCGACCTGCTGCTTCAGGACGCCGCCGCCCCAGGTGTGGAAGATGTCCGGGAGCTTCCCGGAGGCGGTCAGCGCCGTCATCTTCGACTTGTAGGCGTCGTTCTCCAGCTGGACGATCTTTACCTTGACCTTGGGGTTCTGGGCCTCGAACTTCTTGGCCAGTGCGGCCCAGACACTCTTCGTGGGCTCGGTGGTGGAGATGTTCCACCACTCGATCGTGGTCGTTCCGGACGAGCCTCCGTCCGAGTCGCCGCCGCAGCCGCTCAGTGCCGTCATGCTCAGCCCGGCCGCGGCGGACGCCGCCAGGAAGCCGCGTCGGGACAGTGCCGGGTCACCCATGTTGCGCTCCTTGGGTACGGGACGGCGCGTCCACGCCTGTCCGCTGGACCGAAAGTTTCGGAGTTGATCCAGAAAGGTTCGTTGTTGCCGCACCCTAGAGACAGCTCCCAAACGGTGGCAACCCCTTGTACGCGGGGAATGTTGAAGGAAGTCGCCCTCGACTTGTTCCGGAAAGCCGCTGCTTCAGGAGCCCGACGGCGTGTAGGCGAACCAGTCGAAGGACGCGCTGCCCTCGGTGACGTACATGCCGATCACCCGGCCGGTGAAGCCGCCGGCGACCTCTGTGGACAGGTAGCGGCCGTCGAGTTCGGCCAGCGGTTCACCGCCTTCGACCGAGAGGACGACCGTGTCGGGACCGCCGGGCCTGACTCCCGGGGCCTGTTCCCGGGAGCTCGTGACGGTCGGCGGCACGGGGGAGGTCGTACGCACCTCGACGACCAGTGTGACCGGCCCCGACGGCACGGCCCGGCGGGCGAGACACTGCCGTACCGGACCGATCCGGGCGACGACACTCACCTCTCCCCCGGCGACCTCGACGTCGTAGTGGTGGGCCTCGTCCAGGCGAACGGACAGGCCCGCGCGGGCGTTTCCCGGGTCCAGACGGGCCGTCACCCGGCACTGAGGGTGCTGCTGGCGGCGTCCGACGAAGGTGTGGCCCGGCCGGTCGAGGCTGTCCCCCGTCGCGTGCAGGGTCAGCCACCCCGGCCGCTCGCTCAGCGACCAGGTCCCCTCGGGCCTGCGGCGCGGGGAGATCCAGTACGGCGCCAGGTGTCCGGCGTCGAAGTCGTCCCGCTCCGGGGCGAGTTCGAGGGGGTGCCAGGCGGCCGGCGCCGGATGGCGTTCGCGCACCGGGCCGACGCGGGGCCAGCCGTCCACCCACTCCACCGGGGTCAGGAACGTCTCCCGGCCCAGCACGTGGAAGGCCGGGAAGAAGCCGCGGGGGCGGGTGGCCAGCAGCATCATCCACCAGCTGCCGTCGGGCGCTTGGACCAGGTCGGCGTGGCCGGTGGACTGGACGGGCAGGTCGGTGCCGCTGTGGGAGAGCACCGGGTTGGCCGGCGCCGGCTCGTAGGGGCCGCGCGGGTCGCGGGCGCGGGCGATCGAGACACTGTGGCCGTGCGCGGTGCCACCCTCGGCCAGCATGAGGTACCACCAGTCGCCGATCCGGTAGAGGTGCGGCGCCTCGGGATGCTGCAGTCCCGTCCCGGACCAGACCGGCACCGGCCCCTCCAGCACCTTGCCCGTCACCGGGTCGATGCGCGCGACCCGGACACCGGAGACCGCGCACCAGCAGTTTCCGTCGTCGTCCCAGGCCAGGTCGGGGTCGATCCCCGGCAGGTCGATCCACACAGGGTCGGACCACGGCCCTTCGGCACGGTCGGCGGTGACAAGGAGGGTGCCGTCGCCGGAGACGTTCGTGGTGATCATGTAGAAGCGGCCGTCGTGGTGGCGGAGCGTCGGGGCGTAGATCCCGCCGGAGGCCACCGTGTCGTCGGGCAGCTCCAACTGCCCGGGCCGGTCGAGGACGTTGCCGATCTGGCGCCAGTGCACGAGGTCACGGCTGTGGAAGAGCGGGACACCGGGGAAGTACTCGAAGCTCGAGCACACGAGGTAGTAGTCCTCGCCGACACGGCACACACTGGGATCGGGATGAAAGCCACCGATCACTGGATTGTCGTACGTCCGCATGCGCGTCAGTCCCTTCGAGCGTCGCGGTGGGGGCGAAACTTTCGGATGATCTGGCGAACGTTACGGAGCTGCACTGTAAGTGGACTCCGAGAGACGGGCAAGACGGCGAGCACGCCGACCGGTGCCGAGCAGCGGCCGCGGAACACCTCCCGCGAGTGCCCGATACGTGCGGCGGCCCCGGACGCGGGGAGGCGCACCGGGGCTCACGCCGTCCGGTGAGGGATTTCTGACGGATGGTCGGCGGGCCATCGCGACGAGCTTGCCGCCCGCCTGCGTACGACACCCCGCATGACGCCCTGGATCCCGCTGGAGGAGACAGCCCCGGCGACAGGATTCGGCCGCCGGGGTCCCTTGCGGCAGCTGCCGTAAGGCCGGAACGGCAGGCGGCAGCTCACCGCGTCGCAATGACACTGAGTGTCCGCCGTGGCCGAAGGGCCATCCCCTCCCCATACGGCCCTAACCGCCCCGAAAGGCTTCCCCGGCTCCTCCCTGATGCGTCACTGACCTGCCCATGGCCAGTCTTAACGGAAGCTTGACGCGCTCAGCCCCCGCATCCGTGGGCCCCGGCATCACTCTCCGCTTACGCTGATCGCGCCGTACGCGTGATGGCCGGATCCACACGCTGAGCCGTACCTCAGGAGCACGCCCGATGGCCACCACCGAACACCCCCCGCCCAGCCGCGTGCGCTCCTGGATGCTGGAAGGCCTGTCCGACATGGGCAAGGGCGGCGGCCCTCAAGGCCCGCACGCCACACCGGAACCCGCGCACAAGGGGCAACGCTGGTGGCGGGTCATGTGTCTGACCGGCGTCGACTACTTCTCGACCCTCGGCTACCAGCCGGGCATCGCGGCCCTCGCGGCCGGCCTGCTCTCCCCCGTGGCAACCATCGTGCTCGTGATCGTCACCCTCGCCGGCGCCCTGCCCGTGTACCGGCGCGTGGCCGAGGAGAGCCCCCGGGGCGAGGGCTCGATCGCGATGCTGGAACGGCTGCTGTCCTTCTGGAAGGGCAAGCTGTTCGTCCTGACACTGCTCGGCTTCGCCGCGACCGACTTCCTGATCACCATCACCCTGTCGGCGGCGGACGCCTCAACTCACCTGATCGAGAACCCGCACCTCACCGGCGTCCTGCACGACAAGCAGCTGATCGTCACTCTGATCCTCGTGGCGCTGCTCGGCGCGGTGTTCCTCAAGGGCTTCCTGGAGGCGATCGGCATCGCGGTCGTCCTGGTCGGCGTCTACCTCACCCTGAACCTCGTCGTCGTGGTCGTCGGCCTGTGGCACGTCATCACGGCCGGCCACGTGATCACCGACTGGTCCAGCGCCCTCACCGCCGAACACGGCAACGTCTTCGCCATGGTCGGTGTGGCCCTGCTGGTCTTCCCCAAGCTCGCCCTCGGTCTCTCCGGCTTCGAGACCGGCGTCGCGGTCATGCCGCACGTCCAGGGCGACCCGGGCGACACGGACGAGCAGCCGACCGGCCGGATCCGCGACACGAAGAAGCTGCTCACCACCGCCGCCCTGATCATGAGCGTCTTCCTGATCGCCACGAGCTTCATCACCACGCTGCTGATCCCGGAGAAGGAGTTCGAGTCGGGCGGCCAGGCCAACGGACGCGCACTGGCGTACCTCGCACACGACTATCTGGGCAGCACCTTCGGCACGGTCTACGACGTCTCGACCATCGCCATCCTCTGGTTCGCCGGAGCCTCCGCGATGGCCGGCCTGCTGAACCTGATGCCCCGCTACCTGCCCCGCTACGGCATGGCCCCGCACTGGGCCCGCGCGGTACGCCCGATGGTCATCGTCTTCACCCTGATCGGCTTCCTGGTCACCTGGATCTTCGACGCCGACGTCGACGCGCAGGGCGGCGCCTACGCCACCGGCGTCCTGGTCCTCATCTCCTCGGCGGCCATCGCGGTGACGATCGCCGCCCGCAAGGCCGGGCAGCGGAACTGGACCATCGCCTTCGCGGTCATCTCGGCCGTCTTCCTCTACACGACCGTCCTGAACGTCATCGAGCGCCCCGACGGTGTGAAGATCGGCGCCTGCTTCATCGCCGGCATCATCCTGGTCTCCCTGCTCTCCCGACTGGCCCGCGCCTTCGAGCTGCGCGTGACCAGCGTGACGCTCGACGACATGGCGGAACGTTTCATCCGGGACATGGCCAGCCGCAAGATCCGGTTCATCGCCAACGAGCCCGACCAGCGGGACAAGGCCGAGTACCGGGAGAAGATCGAGCAGATCCGGGAGGACAACGACATCCCCGGGGAGGACTTCGTCTTCGTCGAGGTCACGGTCCTGGACCCCTCCGAGTTCGAGGCGGGTCTGACCGTGCGCGGCGAGGTCCTGCACGACCGCTACCGCGTCCTGACCCTGGAGTCCTCCTCCATCCCGAACGCCCTGGCCGCCCTGCTCCTCCACGTCCGCGACTCGACCGGCTGCACCCCGCACATCTACTTCGAGTGGACCGAGGGCAGCCCCTTCGCCAACTTCCTGCGCTTCTTCCTCTTCGGCCAGGGCGAGGTCGCCCCGGTGACCCGGGAGGTCCTGCGCGAGGCGGAACCGGACCGGCCGCGCCGGCCGCGCGTCCACACCGGCTGAGCTCCGACGCGGCCGCTTCCGGACGCGGCTACCTGCCGAACAGGCGCCGCGGCGGACGCACCACGACCTGCCCGAAGCTCAGCTCGCCGGCCACCTCCACGCGCAGCACCACCGGAGTGTCCGACTCGGCCACCCGCCGTGCCTTGACCTGGGCGTAGTGCGTCACCAGGGAGTCGGTGTCCACCACGACGCCCGGCCGGGTCACGATCCGCAGGGCACCGCCCCGCATGTCGAGGTCGATGCGCAGGCTGTCGTACGTGATCAGGGCCTCGGTGAAGTCGAGTGTCACCTCGCCCCACTCGGAATGGACCTCCATCCGCCGCGGCACCGCCCAGGCCCCGTCACGCCGCGCGGAGGCGCCCTTCTGCTCGATCCGGACGACTTC
Source organism: Streptomyces sp. NBC_01352 (assembly GCF_036237295.1). Classification (NCBI taxonomy): domain Bacteria; kingdom Bacillati; phylum Actinomycetota; class Actinomycetes; order Kitasatosporales; family Streptomycetaceae; genus Streptomyces; species Streptomyces sp. NBC_01352. The sequence goes on along the minus strand of NZ_CP108354.1, from coordinate 9,066,144 downwards.
CTTGGCCTCGACCGCCGACCCGCCCACCGCGCCCCCGTCCAGGGTTGTCGGCAGGTCCACCGTCAGGACGGCCAACTCGCCCATCGTGCGCGCCGTCAGGGCCGCCTCCAGGCGCTCGTCGAGCTCCTCGGCGGTCAACCGGCCGTCTCCCGCGGCGACACGCAGTACGTCCACGACCCGGTCCCGGTCCGCGTGCGAGGCCCTCAGCTCGGGCGACGGCGCACCGGTACGCGTCAGCTCATCCGACATACCCTCACTCCGATCCACGGCGACGACTAAAGCTATATCGCGTTACACCCCAGGGCCAACCCCGCATCCGCGGCTGCCTGTTCGCGGCCTATCGTGACCCGCATGCAGTCCTACACGATCGGCCAGGCAGCAAGACTGCTCGGCGTGAGCCCCGACACCGCGCGCCGCTGGGCGGACGCGGGCCGGGTGGCGACCCACCGCGACGACAGCGGGCGGCGGCTCGTCGACGGCCGGGACCTGGCCGCGTTCTCGGTGGAGCTGGCCAAAGCCGGCAGCACCGACGAGGACACGCCGTACACCTCGGCCCGCAACGCCTTCCCCGGCATCGTCACCGCGATCAAGCTCGGCGATGTCGCCGCCCAGGTCGAGATCCAGGCCGGCCCGCACCGGCTCGTCTCCCTGCTGACCCGCGAAGCCGTCGAGGAACTCGGCCTGGAGGTCGGCATGGAGGCGACGGCCCGCGTGAAGTCGACGAACGTACATATCGACCGCGTATGACGCGCTCGCCGTCACGACTTCCGTAGAAACGCACATGCGTGCCCTGTACGCGATCCACCCCCGCTCATGCGATGTACCAGCTGACTTATGCCTTGCACATGCGGAAGTATGATCGGTCGCACCGGAAGGGTCCGTCGGGCTCTTCGCCAGGCAGACCGAGGGAGTGGACGCGAGATGACCCGTTCCGTGCGCCGGATCCGACGGACCCGCTGGACCGGCCGGGGCCTCCGGACCCGACGGACCCTCCTGTCCCTGCGGGCTCCCCTGCGGGCGCTCGGCGCGGGAGCCGCCGCGCTGCTGGTGCTGAGCGGGTGCTCGTCCTCCGACACGGATTCCGACGCCGACAAGTCCGGCTCCTCGGCGAACCTCTCCGGCACGGTGACGGTCTTCGCCGCGGCCTCCCTCCAGGAGAGCTTCACGACCCTGGGCAAGGAGTTCGAGAAGCAGCACCCGGGCACAAAGGTCACCTTCAGCTTCGCCGGCAGCGACAGCCTCGCCGCGAGCATCACGGGCGGCGCCCCGGCCGACGTCTTCGCCGCCGCGAGCCCCACGACCATGGCGCTCGTGACGGACGAGAAGGACGCGGTCGGCACCCCCGCCACCTTCGTCCGCAACCAGCTGGAGATCGCCACGCTGCCGGGCAACCCCGACAAGGTCTCCTCCCTCAAGGACCTCACCAGGTCCGGCCTGAAGGTGGTCCTGTGCGACAAGACGGTGCCGTGCGGCTCGGCCGCCGAGAAGGCCCTCCAGGCCAGCAATCTCCGGCTCACCCCCGTCTCGTACGAGCAGGACGTCAAGAGCGCCCTGACGAAGGTCGAGCTGAAGGAGGCAGACGCCGCCGTCGTCTACAAGACCGATGTGAAGGCGGCGGGTGACAAGGTGGAGGGCGTGGACTTCCCCGAGTCGGCAAAGGCCATCAACGACTACCCGATCGCCCTCCTCAAGAACGCCCCCAACCCGAGCGCGGCCAAGGCCTTCATCGAGCTGGTGCAGTCCGCGCAGGGCCAGAAGGTCCTGACCGAGGCCGGATTCCTCAAGCCATGACCGGACCCGACAAGGCCGGGGCCGTCACCCTGGAAAGCGGACGGCGGCAGCGTCGGCGTCGGCGTCTTCGGACAGGATCCGCCCGAGGCGTGCCCCTGCCCCTCCTCCTCCCCGCCCTGGCAGGCCTGGCGTTCCTGCTCCTCCCCCTGCTCGCCCTGCTCGTACGAGCTCCATGGCGCAGCCTCCCCGAGCAGCTGACCAGCGCCCAGGTCTGGGAGGCCCTCCGCCTGTCCCTGGTGTGCGCCACGGCGGCGACCGCGCTGAGCCTCGTCATCGGCGTCCCGCTGGCCTGGCTGCTGGCCCGCGCCGACTTCCCCGGCCGCGGCCTGGTCCGCGCCCTGGTGACCCTGCCCCTCGTCCTGCCCCCGGTGGTCGGCGGCGTGGCACTGCTGCTCGCCCTCGGCCGCAACGGAGTGGTCGGGCAGTGGCTGGACTCCTGGTTCGGGATCACCCTCCCCTTCACCACGGCCGGCGTGATCCTGGCGGAGACCTTCGTGGCGATGCCGTTCCTCGTCATCAGCGTCGAGGGCACCCTGCGCGCCGCCGACCCGCGCTACGAGGAAGCGGCCACCACCCTCGGCGCCTCCCGCTTCACCGCGTTCCGCCGAGTCACGCTGCCACTGATCATGCCCGGCATCGCCGCGGGCTCGGTCCTGGCCTGGGCCCGGGCCCTGGGCGAGTTCGGAGCGACGATCACCTTCGCGGGCAACTTCCCCGGCCGAACCCAGACCATGCCGCTCGCGGTGTACCTGGCCCTCCAGAACGACCCTGCAGCCGCGATCGCCCTCAGCCTGGTCCTCCTGGCAGTGTCGATCGCGGTCCTGGCGGGCCTCCGGGACCGCTGGATGACAACATCATGACCCCCGTCCACACGCCCCACCCGCCCCCGTCAAGCCGCGAGCACTCGTCCCACGCCCACCACCCACCCCCACCCACCCCGTCAAGCTGCGGGCAGTCGTGCCGCTGGGGCGGCACGGGTGGGCGCAGGCGGCACCCCGTCAGCGCCGGGCTGCGCGACCCGCCCCCGCCCAGCACCAACGCGGTCCACGCAACGAATGTACGGGGCCCCCACTGCCCCGCGCTCCACCCCCGCAGCCCGCACTGCCCCGCACTACAACACCCCCCGGCCGCCACAGCCAACCCCCCTACAGGACACACACCCCATGACCGACCTCGACGACACGACACCCGACGCCACCGCCGAACACACCCGCGGTGAAGGCCTCGACGCCCACCTCGTCGTCGACCACGACACCTTCCGCCTCGACATCACCCTCACCGCCGCCCCCGGCGACGTCCTCGCCCTCCTCGGCCCGAACGGCGCCGGCAAGACCACCGCCCTGCGCGCACTCGCCGGCCTCACCCCACTCACCGACGGCCACCTGCGCCTGGACGGCACCGAGTTGGACCGCACTCCCCCCGAATCCCGCCCCGTAGGCGTCGTCTTCCAGGACTACCTGCTCTTCCCCCACCTGTCCGCCCTCGACAACGTGGCCTTCGGCCCGCGCTGCCAGGGCGCGACCAAGACCGAGGCCCGCGCGCAGGCCGCCGACTGGCTGGACCGCATGGGCCTCGCCGACCACGCCGGCGCCAAGCCCCGCCGTATCTCCGGCGGCCAGGCCCAGCGCGTCGCCCTGGCCCGCGCACTGGCCACCCGCCCCCGCCTGCTCCTCCTGGACGAACCCCTGGCAGCCCTGGACGCCCGCACCCGCCTGGAGGTACGCGCCCAACTCCGCCGCCACCTCGCCGAGTTCGAGGCCGTTGCCGTCCTGGTCACGCACGACCCGCTGGACGCCATGGTGCTGGCCGACCGGCTGGTGGTCGTCGAGCACGGCCAGGTGGTCCAAGAGGGCACACCGGCCGACATCGCCCGCCACCCCCGTACGGACTACATCGCACAACTGGTCGGCCTGAACCTCTACAAGGGCCAAGCCGAGGGCCACACGGTCCGTCTCGACGCCGGCCCCGCCATCACCACCACGGAGGACCTCACGGGACCGGTCTTCGTCGCGTTCCCCCCGGGCGCCGTGACCCTCTACCGGGACCGCCCCACCGGCTCCAGCGCCCGCAACCTCTGGCGCTGCGAAGTGGCCGGCCTGGAGACCCACGGCGACCAGATCCGCGCCGACCTCGCCGGCGAACTCCCCCTGGCCGCCGACCTCACGACGGTCGCCGCGGCCGAACTCGACCTGCACCCCGGCGCACCGGTCTGGGCAACGGTCAAGGCGACCCAGACGCACGCATACCCGGCATAAGACCCGCAGCCGACTACGGTGGGGACCCCCGACTTCCCCAGCCCCACGCTCCCCACCCGCAGACACTCCCCCACCCTCAGCGAGGCCTTCTCCATGAGCCTGAGCATCCGCAACCAGCTCCCCGGCACCGTCACCTCCGTCTCCCCCGGCGAAGTCATGGCCACGGTCAGGATCCGCCTCACCGGCGGCAGCGACCTCACCGCGGCCATCACCCGGGAAGCCACCGAGGAACTCGGCCTCGCCACGGGTTCCGCCGTACGCGCCCTGGTGAAGTCGACGGAGGTGTCCCTCGCCACCGCCCGGGTCGACGGCGTGTCCATCCGCAACCAGCTCCCGGGTACCGTCCGGGACATCGCGACCGGCGGCGCGATGGCCTCCGTCAAGGTCGCCCTCGAGGGCGGCGACCTGACCGCCGTGATCACCAGGGACGCCGTCACGGACCTCGGCCTGGCCCCCGGCGCTTCGGTCGTCGCCCTGATCAAGTCGACCGAGGTCTCCATCGCGACGTCATGACGCTATGACATAAAAGGGCCCCGCCCGACGAACAGCCGGACGGAGCCCTCACCACGTACTGCAGGTCAGTCCTCGTACGCATCCAACGGCGGGCAGGAGCAGACCAGGTTCCGGTCCCCGAAGGCCTGGTCGATACGGCGCACCGGCGGCCAGTACTTGTCCGCGACCGACACCCCGGCCGGGAAGACGGCTTCCTCGCGCGTGTAGGCGTGCTCCCACTCCCCGCCCAGCGCGCCGGCGGTGTGCGGCGCGTTCCGCAGCGGGTTGTCGTCCACGGGCCACTCGCCCTTTCCGACCTTCTCGATCTCCGCACGAATGGCGATCATCGTCTCGCAGAACCGGTCGAGCTCGGTCAGGTCCTCGGACTCGGTCGGCTCGATCATCAGCGTGCCGGCCACCGGGAAGGACATGGTCGGCGCGTGGAACCCGTAGTCGATGAGCCGCTTGGCGACGTCGTCGACGCTCACGCCGGTCGCCTTGGTCAGCGGCCGCAGGTCGATGATGCACTCGTGCGCGACCAGCCCGCCGGGACCGGTGTAGAGCACCGGGTAGTGCGGCTCCAGCCGCTTGGCGATGTAGTTCGCGGAGAGCACCGCCACCTGCGTGGCCCGCTTGAGGCCCTCACCGCCCATGAGCCGGACGTACGCCCACGAGATCGGCAGGATCCCCGCGGAGCCCCAGGGCGCGGCCGAGATCGGCCCGACCCCCGTCTCCGGACCGGCCGCGGGCTGCAGCGGGTGGTTCGGCAGGTACGGCGCCAGGTGCGCGCGCACACCCACCGGGCCGACACCCGGACCACCGCCGCCGTGCGGGATGCAGAAGGTCTTGTGCAGGTTCAGGTGGGAGACGTCCCCGCCGAAGTGCCCCGGCTTGGCCAGCCCCACCAGCGCGTTGAGGTTGGCGCCGTCGACGTACACCTGCCCGCCCGCCTCGTGCACCTGCGCGCAGATGTCGGCGACGTGCTCCTCGAACACCCCGTGTGTCGACGGGTACGTGATCATCAGCACCGACAGCTCGTCCCGGTGCTGCTCGATCTTCGCCCGCAGGTCCTCGACGTCGATCTCGCCGTCCTCGGCGGTCTTCACGACGACGACCTTCATCCCGGCCATGACGGCACTGGCGGCGTTGGTGCCGTGCGCCGACGACGGAATCAGGCACACGGTCCGCTGCTCGTCACCGTTGGCCCGGTGATACCCGCGTACGGCGAGCAGTCCGGCCAGCTCGCCCTGCGACCCGGCGTTGGGCTGCAGCGACACGTTGTCGTAGCCGGTGACCTCGGCGAGTCGATCCTCCAGCTCACGGATGAGCGTGAGATAGCCCTGCGCCTGCTCGGCGGGCGCGAAGGGGTGCAGCTGCCCGAACTCCGGCCAGGTGACCGGCTCCATCTCGACGGTCGCGTTGAGCTTCATGGTGCAGGAGCCCAGCGGGATCATCCCGCGGTCGAGCGCGTAGTCACGGTCGGCGAGCCGGCGCAGGTAGCGCAGCATCGCGGTCTCGGAGCGGTGCTGGTGGAACACGGGGTGCGTCAGGTAGTCGTCGGACCGCAGCAGCGCGCCCGGAAGCGTCTCCTCGGCCACGGCGTCGAGCCCCTCGATGTCACCGTCGACCCCGAAGGCGTTCCATACGGCGCCCAGTTGGGCCCGCAGCGTGGTCTCGTCGCAGGCCATGGACACGTGGTCGGCGTCCACGAGCCGCAGGTTGACGCCGTTCCCGCGTGCCGCGGCGACGATCTGGGCGGCCCGTGCGGGCACCCGGACGGTCAGCGTGTCGAAGTAGGAACCGTGCACGACCTCGACCCCGCCGGCCGTCAGCCCGGCGGCGAGGACCGTGGCGTACCGGTGGGTGCGCCGCGCGATGGTCTTCAGGCCCTCGGGCCCGTGGTAGACGGCGTACATGCCGGCCATCACGGCGAGCAGCACCTGCGCGGTGCAGATGTTGCTGGTCGCCTTCTCCCGGCGGATGTGCTGCTCACGCGTCTGCAGGGCGAGCCGGTACGCCTTGTTCCCGTCGGCGTCCACGGACACCCCCACGAGCCGCCCGGGCAGGCTGCGCGCGAACTTCTCGCGCACCGCCATGTATCCGGCGTGCGGCCCGCCGAAGCCCATCGGCACACCGAAGCGCTGCGTCGTACCGACCGCGATGTCCGCACCGAGTTCACCCGGGGACTTCAGCAGCGTGAGCGCGAGCAGATCGGCGGCGACGGTCACGAGCGCGCCGAGCTCGTGCGCCTGCTCGATGACCGGCTTGATGTCGCGTACGGCACCGGAGGCGCCCGGGTACTGGAGCAGCACACCGTTGATCTCACGCCCGGCGATCTCGGCCGGAATGCCGTCACTGAGGTCGGCGACGACGACCTCCACGCCGGTCGGCTCGGCGCGGGTCTGGATCACGGCGATGGTCTGCGGCAGTGTGTCCGCGTCGACCAGGAAGAGGCCCTTCTTGTTCTTGCCCATGCGCCGGGACAGCGCCAGTGCCTCGGCGGCCGCGGTGCCTTCGTCGAGCAGCGAGGCACCGGAGGTCGGCAGCCCGGTGAGGTCGGCGACCATCGTCTGGAAGTTCAGCAGGGCTTCGAGCCGCCCCTGGGAGATCTCGGGCTGGTACGGCGTGTAGGCCGTGTACCAGGCCGGATTCTCCATCACATTGCGCAGGATGACGGGCGGCGTGAACGTCCCGTAGTACCCGAGCCCGATCATGGAGTCGAGAACCTGGTTCCGGTCGGCCAGCGACCGCAGCTCGGCCAGCACCTCGGCCTCGGTGCGCGCGCCCGGCAGCTCCAGCGCGTCGGCGTTCTTGATCACATCCGGGACCGCGGCGGCGGTGAGCTCGTCGAGCGAGCCGTATCCGACCTGCGCGAGCATCTTGGCCCGCGCTTCCTGGTCGGGCCCGATGTGGCGCTGTTCGAAGGGGATTCCCTGCTCGAGCTCGGAGAGCGGAATGCGATGGGCGGTCATTACGGAGGCCTCCTGGTCTCACGACCTTCGAGGGTCACCACGGCGCGGGTACCCGGACGGCCTCCCCCTCTGTCATCTCAACCTGAGAGCTTCACCGGCCGCCCGCAGGCAGCCGGCTTTCACCGTCGGTGAGAGCGGAAGCCGTCGACGCCGTCGGCACCCGCTCTGCTTTCCAGAGTGACCTCGTCCGTGCGGTACGTGGGCCTGAGAGATTCCGGGGAGGATTTGCTCCTTCGGCGCCTCCGGATGGTGTCCGGAGGACTCTCCCGCGCGGGGTCAGCAGCCGCTTGCCAGACTACCAGCGGGGTCAACGCCCGCGTCTTCGAGTGGCCACGTTCCTCAATCTGCTCTTTTGTAGTGCTTACGGATGAGTTGCGAGCAAGTGGAGGGCCCGTGCAGACCGACATCGATCCGCGCAACCTGATCGGCCGCAAGGCGTTCGACCGCAACGGCACCAAGCTCGGCACGATCGACGAGGTCTACCTCGACGACGCGACCGGCGCACCGGAGTGGGCCGCGATACGCACCGGCCTCTTCTCCCGAGACGCCTTCGTCCCCCTGGAACCCAGCGAACTGATCGAGGGCACCCTCCACGTCCCCTTCGACCGCGCCCTGATCAAGGACGCCCCCGACTTCGGCGTGGGCCGCCACCTCTCGCCCGAGCAGGAACTGCAGCTTTACCACCACTACGGCCTCGACGTGGCCGCCCCTCCCCCCTTCCCGGACCACAACTTCGGCAAGCTGGCAGGCACAGACGAGCCCTGACCCCGCACCCGCCGACGGCGCCCAGCCCCCACAGGGGCCACCCGCACCCGACAACGATTCCCGCACGGGTGGTGCGGGTGGGAACCCAAACCCGGCCGAAGGCCGGGTGCCCCCAACGCACCCGCACCATAAAGCGCGCCCGCACCCGCACCACATCCCCCCTCAAGCCTCCGCAAAAGGCCCACGCACCAACGGCAACGGCTCCGCCGGCTCCAACTCCGGATCATCAACCCGAAACGTCCGCACCCGCCCCGGCTCCGAATCAGGCGTCTCGAACCGCACAGTCACCCGCCCGACCCCACTCCCCTGCACCCAACCGTGCCCGAACTCGGCGTGCGTGACATCGAGCCCCGAGGCCCACCGCCGCTCGACCGGCACCACCGGCGCCTCCGCAGGAAGGTCATCGGCATCCTCCGCCACTCCGGAGTCCTCCTGCTCACCCGCCGCCTGCGCGAACAGATCCTCCTGCGTGTAGTCGGCCAACCCGCTCACTCCCACCCCCAGCAGCCGCACACCCCCCGTCGTGTCCACGGAGTCCAGCAGCCGCGCGGCAGCCTCCCGCACCACCGCCGGATCGTCCGTGGGCCCCCGCAAGGTCTCGGACCGGGTCAGCGTGGAGAAGTCGTACCTCCGCACCTTCAGCACGATGGTCCGCCCGGACAACCCGGCGCTCCGCAGCCGCCGCACACACCGGTCGGCCAGCCGCTGCACCTCCATCCCCACCCGGACCCGGTCGTGGATGTCGATGTCGTACGTGTCCTCCACCGACACCGACTTCGTCTCCCGCTCGGCCACCACAGGCCGCTCGTCGTGTGCCAACGCCATGGCGTACAAGGCGTGTCCGTGCGCCTTGCCCAGCAGCCGTACGAGCTCGTCCTCACCCGCCTCGGCAATCTCCTCGACCGTGTGGATCCCGACCCGCCGCAGATGGTCGCCCGTCGCCGGCCCCACCCCGGGCAGGGTCCGCACCGGCATCGGCCCGAGCAGGGCCCGCTCGGTTCCCGGCTCGATGACCACCAGCCCGTCGGGCTTGGCCTGCTCGGAGGCGATCTTGGCGAGCATCTTCGAGGCCGCCAGGCCCACCGATCCCGTGAGGCCGGTGACGGCCCGTATGTCGGCGCGCAGCTTGGCCCCGGCCAGCCGCGCCGACGCGTCGTCCCAGGCCGCTCCGCCGGCCTCCAGGTCCACGAACGCCTCATCCAGGCTCAACGGCTCCACCAACGGCGACAGCTCCCTCAGAAGCCCCATCACCTGCTCGCTGATCGCCCGGTAGAAGGCGAAGCGCGGCACGAGATACGCCGCGTTGGGAGCGAGCCGACGCGCCTGGGCCATGGGCATCGCCGAGTGCACTCCGAACACACGCGCCTCGTACGAGCAGGTGGCCACCACTCCGCGCGGCCCGAGCCCACCCACGATGACCGCCTTCCCGCGCAGGCTCGGCTTGGATGCCTGCTCCGCCGAGGCGAAGAAGGCATCCATGTCGAGATGCAGGATCGTGGGCGCGCTTCTCACATCTCCGATGCTGCCCTACGCCACTGACAATGCCGTCCCCGAAGAGCGGTCCAACTGTCGGACCGCCCGGACGACCGCTCGGTCAGACCGCCCGGTTGCGCCGCCGCGCCAGCTCGTCCGCGGGGTTGTGACCGACGAGGGTCTCCCCGGTGTCGATCCGCTCCCCGTGCAGCTGGGAGAGCGCGCTTTCCACGTCCCGCCACACCACGCCCACGGCGATCCCGAAGATGCCCTGACCGCCCTGGAGCAGCGCATGGACCTCGTCCGGCGAGGTGCACTCGTAGACCGTGGCACCGTCACTCATCAGCGTCATCCGCTCCAGGTCGCAGAAACCGCGTTCCCTGAGGTGCTGAACGGCGGCGCGGATGTTCTGCAGTGACACACCGGTGTCCAGAAAGCGCTTGACGATCTTCAGGACGACAACGTCCCGGAAGCTGTAGAGACGCTGCGTCCCCGACCCATGGGCGGGCCGCACGCTCGGCTCGACGAGGCCGGTACGGGCCCAGTAGTCCAGTTGCCGGTAAGTGATTCCGGCGGCCGCACAGGCCGTCGGACCGCGGTAGCCGATCTGCTCGGACGCCATGGACGTCGCCCCTCCGCTGCTCGGCACGGCCGCCGGTCGCTGCGGAGCGTAATCGGCCGCGTTGCTGTGAAGCGGGTACGGACCGCTCGCCCCGAGACTGCGTCCGGGGGCACCCCCAGCCGTACCGTCGCCGCTGCTTCTCACGCCGACCTCCGTCCTTGACCTGCCTTCTCGACGGTAGGCAGTCACCAGGGGCGCGTCAACGATCGCCACACTCGGCACGCCGGGTGATAATCACCCTTCGAGTGGTTTCCCGCACCCAACCGCGGGGAAAGGCTAGCCGAATGCGCTCGGGACGGCTCGCAGGACTCTCTCACGCGCCGCCGGCAAATGCCGGCATTTGAGGCGTCAACGGACGTGGACGAGCCCGGCAGGACCGTTCGCCGCCGAGCCGCGCCTGCCTCACTGGCTGCTGGTGCCGAAGTCCTCGGGCGAGATCTGGTCGAGGAACTCGCGGAACTTCTCCACCTCGTCCTCCTGCTCGTCCGGGATCGCGATACCCGCGTCGTCGAGCACGCCGTCACTGCCGTAGATCGGCGTTCCGGTGCGCAGGGCAAGCGCTATGGCGTCGGACGGGCGGGCACTGACCTCGACCCCGCTGGCGAAGACGAGCTCCGCGTAGAAGACGCCTTCACGCAGGTCCGTGATGCGCACTTCGGTGAGCTCCTGGCCGACGGCCTCCAGCACGTCCTTGAACAGGTCGTGGGTCAGCGGTCGGGCGGGGGCCATGCCCTGCTGCGCGAAGGCGATCGCCGTAGCCTCCCCAGGCCCGATCCAGATGGGGAGGTAGCGGTCGCCTCCCACTTCACGCAGGAGCACGATCGGTTGGTTGGAGGGCATTTCGACCCGGACACCTACGACATCGAGCTCGTTCACACAGCAACCCTAGGCCGTGCCCGGGACGTTTGGGTAGTCGGGCAGAGAACGGGTGGCCGATCCGGTCGGTGCGAACCCACCCGTATCACGGCAGCCGCACACCCAGCGCGGTCTGTACGAGCGCCGCGTGCAGCCTCACCGTGAGCCCGGCCAGTTCCTTCGTACGGGCCTCGGCGTGTGCCCTGGTCTGCGGGTTGCGATGCCGCTTCAACGGGGCCACCACCTGGTCCACCAGCCCGGCCTCACGGTCGGCCGCCGCCTTCATCACCCGCAGATGCCGCGGCTCGATGCCGAACCGCCCCAGCTCGGCGATCAGCGAGGCCACGGTGGCCGCCTCCGCGTCGTACGCCCCGTCGGGCAGTGGAGTGATGAGCCCGTACGACTCCCACTCCTGAAGTTCCTGCTCACCGATCTCGGCGGCGGCCATCAGCTCGTCCCGCCCGATCCTGGCCGCCGTCGGCCCCTCGGTGACCTCCGCAACACCCTCGCCGTCCCGCTGACGCCCTACCGTCGGCAGGGGTAGCGCCTCACCGCGCTCCATGGCGTCGAGGTGCTCACGGATCACCTTGAGCGGCAGATAGTGGTCCCGCTGCATCCTCAGGACATGGCCGAGGCGCTCGACGTCGTCGGTGCTGAACTTGCGATACCCCGATGGGGTCCGCTGCGGCTCGATGAGCCCCTCCGACTCCAGGAAACGGATCTTGGAGATCGTGACTTCGGGGAACTCGTCGCGCAGCACGTTCAGCACCGTGCCGATGCTCATCAGTCCACTGTCCGTGGCGGCGGTACCGTGCCCGGCACCGCCGCTCGGTGTTTGAAGCATGGACCTTCCTGGGGGTCCCCCCGGACGGTGTCCGGGGGCGGGTCAGTAGCCCCGCTGGCTCGCGTAGAAGACCAGCCGGTACTTGCCGATCTGCACCTCGTCGCCGTTCGACAGAGCGACCTGGTCGATCCGCTCGCGGTTGACGTATGTGCCGTTCAGACTGCCCACGTCGGCCACCGTGAACGAGCCGTCCTGACCGCGGCGGAACTCCACGTGTCGACGGGAGACCGTCACGTCGTCCAGGAAGATGTCGCTCTGCGGGTGACGCCCGGCCGTGGTCAGGTCGCCGTCCAGCAGGAAGCGGCTGCCCGAGTTCGGACCGCGGCGCACCACCAGGAGCGCCGATCCCAGCGGCAGCGCGTCGACGGCCGCCTGCGCCTCCGGGGAGAGCATGGGCATCTGCGTCTGGCCCGTGACCTCGGCGTCGTAGGCCTCAAGCCCGGAGATGGAGATCGTCGACGTCGTCTCGGACGGACGCTCGGGCGTTGCCCCGGCCCGCAGCGGAGCACCGCAGTTGGAACAGAAGCGGCTGTTCTCCGCGTTGCGGTTACCGCACCTCGTACACACCAGGGCCGTCATAGGGGAAAACCCTCCACCCGCACTTGAGGTTGGCGGTTGTCCGAAACCTATGCCGCCGGCCTGGGCAGGGTCAACTGACGGCGCGCCCTGACCACCGGAAATGTCATCGCCCGGACCATCGACCTGATCCCGGAACAGCGGGCGCTGGCCTTCTGCGTCAGGCTGTGCGCGATGGCGGGCAGTCGCATTGGCGCTGCCCTCTCGCGCGCTCTTGCCGAACAACTTCGCAAACAACTTCACGGGCGATTCCCCTTGACCGAAACAGACCCGCCCGTGGGGCAGGACGAACCCTGATTGAACACACCGGTCGACCCGGACATCCTCACAACGTCCGTATCCACCAGACAGTTTCCACCACGCACCACCCATTCGGTGCGCCGACCCCCCGCAACCTCATGCCCTCGCCGGACGTCTGCCATGCACCCCCGGTTCACTGGGAGGACGACCGAGCGTAGTCAGGCCGCTTCGCTGCTCGCAAGGCGTCCACGACGATCTTGTCCGACCGCTCGACGGTCACGGTGGCCTGCTCCTTCTCAAGAGTCTGCACCACGCCTCCGGGGATGTTGAGCGCCGGTTCGAGGTCCTGCGGCTTGCCGATGACCTTGAAACGATAGGGCGCGTTGATCTTGTTCCCGTCGACGCTCACGCTCTTGTCGGAGTCCGTCAGATAGGTACCCGCGACGACCCGCACGCCGTTCACCTGGATCGCCTCCGCGCCGGCCGCGCGCAGCTCCTGGATCGTGTCGAGCAGCATGTCCGCCTCGACCGCCCCCTTCGTGTCGTCGATCGTCATCGTGATGCCGGGCCCCTGCGCGGCCACCGTGCCCGCCAGGATGCCGAGCTGCTTCTCCTTCTCTACCGTCTGCTTGCGGGCCTCCTCGGCCTGGTCCGAGCTGTTCTCCAACTCGTCCCGCTGCTTCTCGAGGCCCTGCTTCTCGTCTTCAAGACGCTGAGTACGGTCATCCAGTTCATCGAGGATGCGAACAAGATCTTCCTGACGCGCGCCCCGCAGGGCGCTGTCACTGTCGCTGTTCGACGCCACCTGCACGGCCAGACCGAAGCCCAGGCCGAACAAAAGCACCGCGACGATGAGTTGGGCCCGGGTGACACGCGGCGGCCACAACCCGTTCACCAGCCGCTGACGACCGCTCAACTGCGGCGACTCGGGAGAGGCGTCCGCTGCCGGCCCGGAGGCCTCGGCGGTCACTTCCTCCGGCAGCTCCTTGCGCAGCCTGTTCTCGGGTGTCCCGTCCTGGTTGCTCATCTGCCTCACGCCCGGAACACGTGTCGGCGGATCGCCGCGGCGTTGGAGAAGATCCGGATCCCGAGCACGACGACGACCCCGGTGGACAGCTGGGCGCCGACGCCCAACTTGTCGCCCAGGAACACGATCAGCGCTGCCACGACCACGTTCGACAAGAACGACACGACGAAGACCTTGTCGTCGAAGATGCCGTCGAGCATGGCCCGCAGACCTCCGAAGACGGCGTCGAGTGCCGCCACCACGGCGATCGGCAGGTAAGGCTCGACGACCGCCGGAACCTCGGGCCGGACCAACAGGCCGGCCACGACTCCCACGACGAGGCCCAGTACGGCGATCACGATGTGCCCTTCTCAGTTCTCGGCTGTGCTGTACGTACGATCACACTCGGTGCGGCGGGCAGCCGGAGGTCGTCCTCTACGGAAATGGCGGTCCGGATGCCGTAGTTCTCCTGCAGGGCGTGCAGATACAGCCCGTCGGCGCTGTCCTGGAACCTGGTGCTCAACCGCTTGCCGTCCCCCACGGCCAGCACCGTGTAGGGCGGAACCAGCGGCTTGTTGTCGACCAGTATCGCGTCACCCGCGGCCCTGATCGCCGACAGCGCGGTCAGTCTCTGCCCGTTGATCGACACGGCCTCGGCACCCGACGCCCACAGTCCGTTGACCACCCGCTGCATGTCGCGGTCGCGCACCCGCCCGGTGTCGGAGAATCCGGAGGTCTCGCGCGGGTCGCCGTCCCCACCTGAGGTGGCTTCCTTGGCGTCGTCCACGACCAGCTTCACACCGGGGCCTGTCACTTCCGTGGCACCGGACAGAATGCCCACGAGTTCCGCCCGGTCACTGCCGCCGCTGTCCCTGAGGGCCGCACGCTGCCGCGCGCTCACGTCGTCGCGCAGCTGGTCGACGGAGTCCTCGAGTTCGTCCGCCGCCTCGGTCTCCCGGTCGATACGGTCGATCAGTTCCTCGCGCTCCTTGGCGACGACAGGAGCCGCGACCCGGGCCTGGGCGGCGCCGACGGTCACGACCAGTGCCGCGAGCACCAGACCAGCGGCCAGACCCAGCTTCGCCCGCAGCGTCTTGGGGAGGCCGCCCTCACCAGTGGCCTCCTTGCGGGCGGCGGCCTCTGCGTACCCGTCGTCGAGGCTGTGGTCCATGACGTTGGTCAGCAGCGACATGGAGGCGTCCGGGCGCGAGGGGCGCGTAGGAGTGCTCCGAACGGGGGGCTGCTGCGGCATGTCGCACATCGTCGCACGCCGCGACCGCTACCTCCGAATGGCCCCACCGGCGTGCCGGACAGGCGCCCTCAGGGGCACTTGTCCGGCACGCGCGCGTGCAGTGGCTTAGCGCCCGGCGCTGTCCACGACCGCCGACCACTCGTCGAGCAGGGCCTGGGCGGAGGCGTCGTCCGGCCCTTCCGCCCACAGGTGGGTGACCGCTTCCGCCGGGTCGGGCAGCACCATCACCCAGCGCCCGTCGGTCTCCACCACCCGCACACCGTCCGTGGTGTCCACGAAGCGGTCTCCGGCCGCTTCAACGACCCGCCGCATCACAAGCCCCTTGACGGCCCAAGGGGTCGCCAGATCGCGCTTGAGGACATGCGCCCGCGGAATCCGCGCGTCGATCTGGCTGAGCGTGAGCTGCGTCCGCGCCACCAGCCCGATCAACCGTACGAAGGCCGCCGTACCGTCGAAGACACTGCTGAACTCGGGGACGATGAACCCGCCCTTGCCGTCCCCGCCGAAGATCGTCGTCTCGTCGCGGCCGACGCGCGTCAGGTCGTCCGGAGAAGTGGTCGTCCACTCCACCTGCGTCCCGTGATACGCCGCCACCTGCTCGGCGATCCTGGTGGTGGTCACCGGCAGCGCGACTCGACCACTGCGCCGCTCCGCAGCCACCAGGTCGAGCAGGACGAGCAGCGCACGATCGTCCTCGACGATGCGCCCCTTCTCGTCGACCAGCGACAGCCGCTCACCGACGGGGTCGAACCGCACCCCGAAGGCAGCCCGTGCGGAGGCCACGATCTCTCCCAGCCGCACCAGCCCCGACCGCCGCGCGTCCGCCGACTCGGTGGGCCTGGACTCGTCCAGACCCGGATTGATGGTCAGCGCGTCGACACCGAGCTTGCCGAGCAGGCTGGGCAGCACAAGCCCGGCACTGCCGTTCGACGCGTCGACGACGACCTTGAGCCCCGACTCGGAAATGCCCGTGGTGTCGACGTTCCGCAGCAACGACCCCGTGTACGAGTCGAAGACACTGGCGGGGAAATGCAGGTCCCCGATCTCACCCGGGAACGCCCGTCGGTACTCCTGCCGCGCGAACACCCGGTCCAGCTTCCGCTGGCTCCCCTGCGACAGGTCGGCACCATTCCCGTCGAAGAACATGATGTCCACGGAGTCCGGCACACCGGGCGTAGTGCGGATCATGATGCCGCCGGCGCTGCCTCGCGCGGTCTGCTGCCGCGCCACAGGCAGCGGCACGTTCTCCAGGTCGCGTACGTCGATGGCGCTGGCCTGCAGCGCGGAGATGACCGCCCGCTTGAGCGCCCGGGCACCACGGGAGTGATCACGGGCCGTGGTGACGGTCGAGCCCTTCTTGAGTGTGGTCGCGTAGGCGCCGGCGAGACGCACGGCCAGCTCGGGCGTGATCTCCACGTTCAGGATCCCGGACACACCGCGGGCACCGAAGAGGTGCGCCTGCCCCCTGGACTCCCAGATCACCGAGGTGTTGACGAACGCGCCGGCCTCGATGGTCTTGAACGGGTAGACCCGCACATTGCCCTGCACGATCGATTCTTCGCCGATCAGGCACTCGTCCCCGATGACGGCGCCGTCCTCGATCCGGGCCGCGCGCATGATGTCGGTGTTCTTTCCGACGACGCAACCCCGCAAATTGCTGTGCTGCCCGACGTACACGTTGTCGTGCACCACAGCCTTGTGCAGAAACGCCCCGGCCTTCACAACGACGTTCGAGCCGATGACGGTGTGCTCCCGGATTTCGGCGCCGGCCTCGACCTTGGCGTAGTCACCGATGTAGAGCGGTCCACGGAGAACGGCGTCGGGATGAACCTCTGCGCCTTCCGCCACCCACACACCCGGGGAGATCTCGAAACCGTCGAGATCGACGTCGACCTTGCCCTCCAGGACGTCGGCCTGCGCCTTCACATAGCTCTCGTGAGTACCGACGTCCTCCCAGTAACCCTCGGCGATGAAGCCGTAGATCGGCTTGCCTTCCTTCATCAACTGCGGGAAGACATCACCGGACCAGTCGACGGAGACATCAGCCTCGACATAGTCGAACACCTCGGGCTCCATGACGTAGATACCCGTGTTCACGGTGTCCGAGAAGACCTGGCCCCAGGTCGGCTTCTCCAGGAAGCGCTCGACCTTGCCCTCCTCGTCGACGATCGTGATCCCGAACTCGAGCGGGTTGGGCACTCGTGTCAGACAGACGGTGACCAGCGCGCCTTTTTCCTTGTGGAAAGCGATGAGCTCGGTGAGATCGAAGTCGGTCAGGGCATCACCGGAAATGACGAGGAAAGCATCGTCCTTCAACGCCTCCTCGGCGTTCTTGACGCTTCCGGCGGTACCGAGTGGCTTCTCCTCATTGGCATAGGTGAGCTCCATACCGAGCTCCTCGCCGTCACCGAAGTAGTTCTTGACCAATGAGGCCAGGAACTGGACGGTAACGACGGTCTCGTTGAGCCCATGCCTTTTGAGCAGCCGCAGAACATGCTCCATGATCGGCCGGTTGGCCACTGGCAGGAGCGGTTTGGGCATGCTTGAGGTCATGGGGCGAAGGCGTGTGCCTTCGCCTCCGGCCATCACGACGGCCTTCATGTCGGAAGCGTCCTCCTCTAAGAGACGACGGTCTAGCCGACTTCACCCGTCCAGATTGTCCCGCACTTTTCCACCGCGGGCCATCGGGGCCGATACAGCCGTTGTATTCGGCGAGTTCAGTCGGCCATGGCGTCCGCACGAACCAGGCGGCGGACCTGTACCACGTAGAGAACTCCTGCCCACCAGTACAGCGTTGTACCCCAACCTGCGAACGCCCATCCGAAAATAGCAGCGAGTGACGCGATCCATCCACTTCCGTCACTGAGCAGTAGCAGCGGGAAGGCGTACATCAGGTTGAAGGTGGCGGCCTTGCCCAGGAAGTTCACCTGGGGGGGCGGATAGCCATGGCGCCTGAGGATGCCCACCATCACCAGGAGAAGCAGCTCACGCGCCAGAAGTACAGCGGTCAACCAGACTGGCAGAATCTCGCGCCAGGTCAGACCGACCAAAGTGGAAAGAATGTAGAGCCGGTCGGCCGCGGGATCCAGTAGCCGGCCAAGACTGCTGATCTGGTTCCAACGCCGTGCGAGCTTGCCGTCCAGGTAGTCACTGACCCCGCTCAGAGCAAGCACCAGAAGCGCCCACCCGTCACTTTGGGGACCGCCGAACTCAGGCCTGAGGATCAGCCACAGGAAGAGCGGAACGCCGGCGAGCCGCGCCATGCTGAGGATGTTGGGGATGGTGAGCACCCGGTCCGTCTGGACGCGGGTCTCCTGGACCTCCACCCGGGAGCCTCCTGTGGGAAACGAGCCAACGATGCCCCCTGACCTTACCTCAACGCAAAAAAGCTCTGGCTCTTGGGCTGCGTGCCCAAGAGCCAGAGCTCTAAAAGGAGTTCGGCGGCGTCCTACTCTCCCACAGGGTCCCCCCTGCAGTACCATCGGCGCTGTAAGGCTTAGCTTCCGGGTTCGGAATGTAACCGGGCGTTTCCCTCACGCTATAACCACCGAAACACTATGAAACTGTTTCAGCCGCACCACACCCGTGACCATGGGCATGGGGCTGTTCGTGGTTTCAGAACCAACACAGTGGACGCGAGCAACTGAGGACAAGCCCTCGGCCTATTAGTACCGGTCACCTCCACCCATTACTGGGCTTCCAGATCCGGCCTATCAACCCAGTCGTCTACTGGGAGCCTTAACCCCTCAAAGGGGGTGGGAATACTCATCTCGAAGCAGGCTTCCCGCTTAGATGCTTTCAGCGGTTATCCCTCCCGAACGTAGCCAACCAGCCATGCCCTTGGCAGGACAACTGGCACACCAGAGGTTCGTCCGTCCCGGTCCTCTCGTACTAGGGACAGCCCTTCTCAATATTCCTGCGCGCGCAGCGGATAGGGACCGAACTGTCTCACGACGTTCTAAACCCAGCTCGCGTACCGCTTTAATGGGCGAACAGCCCAACCCTTGGGACCGACTCCAGCCCCAGGATGCGACGAGCCGACATCGAGGTGCCAAACCATCCCGTCGATATGGACTCTTGGGGAAGATCAGCCTGTTATCCCCGGGGTACCTTTTATCCGTTGAGCGACGGCGCTTCCACAAGCCACCGCCGGATCACTAGTCCCGACTTTCGTCCCTGCTCGACCCGTCGGTCTCACAGTCAAGCTCCCTTGTGCACTTACACTCAACACCTGATTGCCAACCAGGCTGAGGGAACCTTTGGGCGCCTCCGTTACTCTTTAGGAGGCAACCGCCCCAGTTAAACTACCCATCAGACACTGTCCCTGATCCGGATCACGGACCCAGGTTAGACATCCAGCACGACCAGACTGGTATTTCAACGACGACTCCACCTGAACTGGCGTCCAAGCTTCACAGTCTCCCAGCTATCCTACACAAGCCGAACCGAACACCAATATCAAACTGTAGTAAAGGTCCCGGGGTCTTTCCGTCCTGCTGCGCGAAACGAGCATCTTTACTCGTAGTGCAATTTCACCGGGCCTATGGTTGAGACAGTCGAGAAGTCGTTACGCCATTCGTGCAGGTCGGAACTTACCCGACAAGGAATTTCGCTACCTTAGGATGGTTATAGTTACCACCGCCGTTTACTGGCGCTTAAGTTCTCAGCTTCGCCACCCCGAAGAGTGACTAACCGGTCCCCTTAACGTTCCAGCACCGGGCAGGCGTCAGTCCGTATACATCGCCTTACGGCTTCGCACGGACCTGTGTTTTTAGTAAACAGTCGCTTCTCGCTGGTCTCTGCGGCCACCCCCAGCTCACCGTGTAAAACGGATCACCAGTGATGGCCCCCCTTCTCCCGAAGTTACGGGGGCATTTTGCCGAGTTCCTTAACCATAGTTCACCCGAACGCCTCGGTATTCTCTACCTGACCACCTGAGTCGGTTTAGGGTACGGGCCGCCATGAAACTCGCTAGAGGCTTTTCTCGACAGCATAGGATCATCCACTTCACCACAATCGGCTCGGCATCAGGTCTCACCCTCATGTCATCCGGATTTACCTAGATGACGGGCTACACCCTTACCCCGGGACAACCACCGCCCGGGATGGACTACCTTCCTGCGTCACCCCATCACTCACCTACTACAAGTCTGGTCCGTCGGCTCCACCACTCCCCTTTGCCCGAAGGCTCCAGGGCGGCTTCACGGACTTAGCATCGCCTGATTCAATGTTTGACGCTTCACAGCGGGTACCGGAATATCAACCGGTTATCCATCGACTACGCCTGTCGGCCTCGCCTTAGGTCCCGACTTACCCTGGGCAGATCAGCTTGACCCAGGAACCCTTAGTCAATCGGCGCACACGTTTCTCACGTGTGTATCGCTACTCATGCCTGCATTCTCACTCGTGAACCGTCCACAACTCGCTTCCGCGGCTGCTTCACCCGGCACACGACGCTCCCCTACCCATCACAGCACCCGTTGGGGCTATATGCTGCAATGACACGACTTCGGCGGTACGCTTGAGCCCCGCTACATTGTCGGCGCGGAATCACTAGACCAGTGAGCTATTACGCACTCTTTCAAGGGTGGCTGCTTCTAAGCCAACCTCCTGGTTGTCTGTGCGACTCCACATCCTTTCCCACTTAGCGTACGCTTAGGGGCCTTAGTCGATGCTCTGGGCTGTTTCCCTCTCGACCATGGAGCTTATCCCCCACAGTCTCACTGCCGCGCTCTCACTTACCGGCATTCGGAGTTTGGCTAAGGTCAGTAACCCGGTAGGGCCCATCGCCTATCCAGTGCTCTACCTCCGGCAAGAAACACACGACGCTGCACCTAAATGCATTTCGGGGAGAACCAGCTATCACGGAGTTTGATTGGCCTTTCACCCCTAACCACAGGTCATCCCCCAGGTTTTCAACCCTGGTGGGTTCGGTCCTCCACGAAGTCTTACCTCCGCTTCAACCTGCCCATGGCTAGATCACTCCGCTTCGGGTCTTGAGCGTGCTACTGAAACGCCCTATTCGGACTCGCTTTCGCTACGGCTACCCCACCCGGGTTAACCTCGCAACACACCGCAAACTCGCAGGCTCATTCTTCAAAAGGCACGCAGTCACGACTGTATGTGCAAGCACATACAGCGACGCTCCCACGGCTTGTAGGCACACGGTTTCAGGTACTATTTCACTCCGCTCCCGCGGTACTTTTCACCATTCCCTCACGGTACTATCCGCTATCGGTCACCAGGGAATATTTAGGCTTAGCGGGTGGTCCCGCCAGATTCACACGGGATTTCTCGGGCCCCGTGCTACTTGGGTGTCTCTCAAACGAGCCGCTGATGTTTCGACTACGGGGGTCTTACCCTCTACGCCGGACCTTTCGCATGTCCTTCGCCTACATCAACGGTTTCTGACTCGTCTCACGGCCGGCAGACCGTAAAAGAGAGATCCCACAACCCCGCATACGCAACCCCTGCCGGGTCTCACACGTATACGGTTTGGCCTCATCCGGTTTCGCTCGCCACTACTCCCGGAATCACGGTTGTTTTCTCTTCCTGCGGGTACTGAGATGTTTCACTTCCCCGCGTTCCCTCCACATACCCTATGTGTTCAGGTATGGGTGACAGCCCATGACGACTGCCGGGTTTCCCCATTCGGAAACCCCCGGATCAAAGCCTGGTTGACGACTCCCCGGGGACTATCGTGGCCTCCCACGTCCTTCATCGGTTCCTGGTGCCAAGGCATCCACCGTGCGCCCTTAAAAACTTGGCCACAGATGCTCGCGTCCACTGTGCAGTTCTCAAACAACGACCAGCCACCCATCACACACCACTTCCGTGATGCTGCACCGGGGCCGGCACCGAAGATCCAGACTCGAAAGCCCGTACCCTCAGATACCCAACAGCGTGCCCGACACCCTCGCCACTCGCCTTCCATTCCACGCCGAAGCAGTACTTAGGAAGACAAGCTGGTCAAGTGTGCCGAGTAGTCAACGTTCCACCCTTGAGCAACCAGCACCGGACGTTCGCCGATGAACTGGCCTCTGGACAACCAGGCAAGCCCGGCTGCCAAGAAGTGCTCCTTAGAAAGGAGGTGATCCAGCCGCACCTTCCGGTACGGCTACCTTGTTACGACTTCGTCCCAATCGCCAGTCCCACCTTCGACAGCTCCCTCCCCACAAGGGGGTTGGGCCACCGGCTTCGGGTGTTACCGACTTTCGTGACGTGACGGGCGGTGTGTACAAGGCCCGGGAACGTATTCACCGCAGCAATGCTGATCTGCGATTACTAGCAACTCCGACTTCATGGGGTCGAGTTGCAGACCCCAATCCGAACTGAGACAGGCTTTTTGAGATTCGCTCCACCTCACGGTATCGCAGCTCATTGTACCTGCCATTGTAGCACGTGTGCAGCCCAAGACATAAGGGGCATGATGACTTGACGTCGTCCCCACCTTCCTCCGAGTTGACCCCGGCGGTCTCCTGTGAGTCCCCATCACCCCGAAGGGCATGCTGGCAACACAGAACAAGGGTTGCGCTCGTTGCGGGACTTAACCCAACATCTCACGACACGAGCTGACGACAGCCATGCACCACCTGTCACCCGGCCACAAGGGGGGCACCATCTCTGATGCTTTCCGGGCGATGTCAAGCCTTGGTAAGGTTCTTCGCGTTGCGTCGAATTAAGCCACATGCTCCGCTGCTTGTGCGGGCCCCCGTCAATTCCTTTGAGTTTTAGCCTTGCGGCCGTACTCCCCAGGCGGGGAACTTAATGCGTTAGCTGCGGCACCGACGACGTGGAATGTCGCCAACACCTAGTTCCCACCGTTTACGGCGTGGACTACCAGGGTATCTAATCCTGTTCGCTCCCCACGCTTTCGCTCCTCAGCGTCAGTAATGGCCCAGAGATCCGCCTTCGCCACCGGTGTTCCTCCTGATATCTGCGCATTTCACCGCTACACCAGGAATTCCGATCTCCCCTACCACACTCTAGCTAGCCCGTATCGAATGCAGACCCGGGGTTAAGCCCCGGGCTTTCACACCCGACGTGACAAGCCGCCTACGAGCTCTTTACGCCCAATAATTCCGGACAACGCTTGCGCCCTACGTATTACCGCGGCTGCTGGCACGTAGTTAGCCGGCGCTTCTTCTGCAGGTACCGTCACTTTCGCTTCTTCCCTGCTGAAAGAGGTTTACAACCCGAAGGCCGTCATCCCTCACGCGGCGTCGCTGCATCAGGCTTTCGCCCATTGTGCAATATTCCCCACTGCTGCCTCCCGTAGGAGTCTGGGCCGTGTCTCAGTCCCAGTGTGGCCGGTCGCCCTCTCAGGCCGGCTACCCGTCGTCGCCTTGGTGAGCCATTACCTCACCAACAAGCTGATAGGCCGCGGGCTCATCCTTCACCGCCGGAGCTTTCAACCCCCACCCAGGAGGGAGGGAGTGTTATCCGGTATTAGACCCCGTTTCCAGGGCTTGTCCCAGAGTGAAGGGCAGATTGCCCACGTGTTACTCACCCGTTCGCCACTAATCCCCACCGAAGTGGTTCATCGTTCGACTTGCATGTGTTAAGCACGCCGCCAGCGTTCGTCCTGAGCCAGGATCAAACTCTCCGTGAATGTTTACCGGTAATCCGGTCGACACACACGAGAGCGGAACGACCAGGCGGAATAAGCCCGGCCGTTCACAGCGTCCTCGCTGTGTATTCTTCAAAGGAACCTCGCCACCGGAAGAATCCGATGGACGGGGTATCAACATATCTGGCGTTGACTTTTGGCACGCTGTTGAGTTCTCAAGGAACGGACGCTTCCTTTGTACTCACCCTCTCGGGCTTTCCTCCGGGCACTTCCCTTCGCTGTTCCAAACTCTATCAGTGTTTTTCCGGCCCTCTGACCACCGTCCTGCAGGCATGCAGAAGGTGACCCCGAGATAGGATCTGACAAGTTGGGTGCTGCCAGGCAAGGACGCCAGTGCGTCGCTCAGCCCCGAGCAGGAGTACGACTGTACACGGGCCCGCGGAGCCGGTGCAAATCGATTGGAGATGTGGTCTAGACCTCTAATCGTGAGCTTCGTGCGGAACCGGTAGTTCATATGACATACCCTGCTGATCAGCGCGCCGTCCGGGACAGACAGTGACGGTGTCCATATAGATCTCCACCCCGGGAGGCTTCCCATGACCACCGTGATGTCCCCTCTTGCCGGACGTGCCATCGGACTGGCAGCCGTGCCCGATCCGGTCTTCTCCGGGGCCATGGTCGGCCCGGGCACGGCCATCGACCCCGTGCGTGAGCCTTCCGAGGCTGTCGCGCCCGTGGACGGAGTCATCGTCTCGCTGCACCCGCACGCCTTCGTCGTCGTCGACGAGACGGGGCACGGCGTACTCACCCACCTCGGTATCGACACGGTGCAGCTCAACGGTCAGGGGTTCGAGCTGCTCGTGAACAAGGGCGACACCGTCACCCGTGGGCAGAGCGTGGTGCGCTGGGACCCGGCCGCTGTCGAGGCCGCCGGTAAGTCTCCGGTCTGCCCGGTCGTGGCGCTGGAGGCCACGGCCGAGGCACTCGCCGAGCTCCGTGAGGACGGCGATGTGAAGTCGGGCGACACTCTCTTCGTCTGGAAGTGACGTCGGCGCCGTCGTACGACGGCAAGTAGGGACAACCACCGCGGCGGCGGGACCCGCCGCACTATCGGAGACGGTGAGATGGAGACAACGCTGCGAGGCGTCGGCGTGAGCCACGGTGTGGCGATCGGCGAGGTTCGGCACATGGGAACGGCGGTTCTCGAACCGCCTGCCAAGCAGATCCCGGCGGAGGACGCGGAGCGCGAACAGGGTCGCGCCCGCAAGGCCGTGGAGGCTGTGGCGGCCGACCTTATGGCGCGCGGCAATCTGGCGGGGGGCGAAGCCCAGGCGGTGCTCGAGGCGCAGGCCATGATGGCCCTGGACCCCGAGCTGATGTCGGACGTGGAGCGACGCATCGCCGTCGGGAGTACGGCGGAGCGTGCGGTGTACGACGCCTTCGCCGCGTACCGCGCCCTGCTCGCCGGGGCCGGTGAGTACCTGGCCGGTCGGGTGGCCGACCTCGATGACGTGCGGAATCGTATCGTCGCTCGCTTGCTCGGAGTACCGATGCCGGGTGTCCCGGACAGCGACGAGCCGTATGTCCTCATTGCTCGGGACCTTGCGCCGGCCGACACCGCTCTGCTGGACCCGACGCTGGTCCTCGGTTTCGTCACCGAGGAGGGCGGGCCGACCAGCCACAGCGCGATTCTGGCCCGTGCGCTCGGGGTGCCGGCCGTGGTGGCGCTGCCCGGTGCGGGCGAGCTGGCCGAGGGCACGGTGATCGCCGTGGACGGGAGCACCGGCGAGATCTTCGTGAACCCCACTGAGGCGAGGAAGACTCGGCTTACGGTCGAGGCCGCCGAGCGCAAGGCCGCGCTGGCCGCCTCGACGGGACCGGGTGTCACCTCCGACGGTCACAAGGTGCCACTGCTGGCCAATGTCGGCGGTCCGGCCGACGTGCCGGCGGCCGTCGAGGCCGGGGCCGAGGGTGTCGGTCTGTTCCGTACCGAGTTCCTGTTCCTCGACGACAGCAAGAACGCTCCGTCGGAGGAGAAGCAGGTCGACGCCTACCGTCAGGTGCTCGAGGCGTTCCCCGAGGGGCGTGTCGTGGTGCGAGTGCTGGACGCGGGTGCGGACAAGCCGCTGGACTTCCTGACGCCGGCCGACGAGCCGAACCCGGCGTTGGGTGTGCGTGGTCTGCGGACACTGCTCGACCACCCCGAGGTGCTGCGCACGCAGCTGACCGCGCTGGCCAAGGCTGCCGAAGGGCTGCCGGTCTACCTCGAGGTCATGGCTCCGATGGTGGCGGACCGTGCCGATGCGAAGGCGTTCGCCGACGCATGTCGTGAGGCGGGGTTGCAGGCGAAGTTCGGCGCGATGGTGGAGATTCCGTCGGCCGCGCTGCGGGCGCGCTCGATTCTGCAGGAAGTCGAGTTCCTCTCCCTGGGGACCAACGACCTCGCGCAGTACACCTTCGCCGCGGACCGTCAGGTGGGTGCGGTTTCCCGGCTGCAGGATCCCTGGCAGCCCGCGCTGCTCGACCTGGTCGCGCTGTCCGCCGAGGCGGCGAGGGCCGAGGGGAAGAGCTGTGGTGTCTGCGGCGAGGCCGCGTCCGACCCGCTGCTCGCATGTGTGCTGACCGGTCTCGGTGTCACCTCTCTTTCCATGGGTGCGGCGTCCATTCCTTACGTCCGGGGTTCGCTGGCGAAGTACACACTGGCGCAGTGTGAGCGGGCCGCGGCGGCCGCCCGGGCTGCGGACAGTGCTGAGGAGGCGCGCAACGCGGCTCAGGCGGTGCTGTCCGGCGAGTAGTGGCCGGGCCGACCGGCCGTCGGCTGGGTCGAGGGGCGCTCAACCTGCGGGTGGAGCGCCCCTCACGCGTTCAGTGGTGGTGTCCCGGTGTCTGCCCCGTGTCGCCGAGGTCCGGCGGCACGCAGTAGTCGACGTCCGATTCCGGGGAGATGAGGTCGCCGGAGTCGATGTCCGTGCAGTAGGCGTCGAAGACCTCTCCGGCAGTGAGGGGTTCGAGACCTTCTCCGCGCATGCGCCAGCCGTAGACACGGTCCGGGGCACCAGGGGTGCTGGTGCGCATCACGAGGCCGCCTGGGCCCTGGGTCGCGAGGCCGAGGGCCAGGACAGTGGTGAACTCGAGAGCTTCAGCCTCGTCGAGGTGGGTGGCCCCGTCGGTGTCTTCCTCTGTGTGGAGCACCGACACCAGCGCTTCCGGAGTGCCAGTGACACTGCAGACGAGGTGTCGATCGCCCTGCTGGGCCGTTTCGAGGATGCGGACGAGGAAGTGGGAGGCGCGGACGAACGCCGCGCGGCCGATGTCCTCGCCGCAGGAGGCACAGGCGCCGAGGCGGGCCAGCAGGGTGCTCGCGTACTCCCAGGTGGCTTGCCGGACGGCTTCGTCCACCAGGGCCGGTACGAGGTCGGCCAAGGGCTGACCGTCGTAGGGGATGGTCGGGCCGGTTGTCGCGAGCTCGGCTGTGAAGCGTGTGCGGCTGGACTGGATGTCCGGGTCGAGGCCCGCGTCCGTGCAGTACTCGGCGTACTCCTGCGGGTCGAAGAGGGCGACCGTGGTGTGGCTGCCCTGGGCGGCGCGGGTTTTGAGGAGGTCTTCGACCTGTCGTAGATAGGCCGTGTGGTCGCTGAAGGTGAAGCTTCGGTAGCGCCGCATGGCGCGGAAGTCGTGCTCGTCGGTCAGCAGACCGATGGTGCCGGCGATTTCGCGGCGCAGGACGCGTCGCATGGTCTGGTGGTCGGTGTGCGCCATGGTTCCCCCTGTGTGCGGTCGATCAATGCTCACTCACAGTAATCGGGGGCACTGACAATGGCGGCCGGGAGAGGCCGTCACGGAGGATGCGGGCCGTTTACGCAGGTCATGGTGATGGTGGTGCGGAAGGCGATCAAGCTGATCGGCCCGGGCGCGACGGCCTCGGTGACGGCGAGTGTTCCGAGCCCCCCTTGCCGAGCTCGAGGCGGTCGACCGGGGCTGGGTCAGGCGCGTTTGCGGGCCAGGGCCTCGTAGAAGTGGAGCAGGTCGAGGTTGTCGATGGAGCCCGGATTGACGGCCTTCTCCAATGGGGTGCCCTGGAGGAGGCGCTTCACGGGCACCTCGATGCGTTTGCCGGTGAGGGTGTGTGGGATGCCTGGTACTTCGATGACCTCGTCGGGGATGTGGCGGGGGGAGAGCTGTTCGCGGATCGTCTGCTTGATGCGGTTCAGGAGGGCCTCGTCGAGGACGGTTCCCGGGGCCAGGTGTACGAAGAGGGGCATCCAGTAGCCGCCGTCGGGTTGTTCGATGCCGATGACCAGCGATTCCTTGATCTCGGGGAGGCGTTCGACAGCTTCGTAGATGTCGGCCGAACCCATGCGTACGCCCTGACGGTTGAGCGTCGAGTCAGAGCGGCCGTGGATGACGACCGAGCCGCGTGAGGTCACGGTGATCCAGTCTCCGTGGCGCCACACTCCGGGATAGGTGTCGAAGTAGCTGTCGTGGTAGCGGCTGCCGTCCGGGTCGTTCCAGAAGTGGATCGGCATGGACGGCATGGGGTTGGTGACGACGAGCTCGCCGACCTCGTCGATCAGGGGCTTTCCGCTCGGGTCCCAGGCCTGCAGGTCGGTGCCCAGCCCGGGCGCCTGGAGTTCTCCGATGTACACGGGGAGGGTAGGTACGGCTCCCGCGAAGCAGGAGCAGACGTCCGTGCCGCCACTGACGGACGCGATCCACAGGTCGTCGCGGACCTCGTCGTGCAGCCAGCGGAATCCGTCGGGCGGCAGGGGTGAGCCGGTGGTGGCGACGCACCGCACCGTGGAGAGGTCGTGGTCGCGGCCGGGGTGCACGCCGGCCTTGCGGCAGGCCATGACGTACGCGGCCGAGGTCCCGTAGAGCGTGGCTCGGGTGCGTTCGGCGACCCGCCACTGGGCGCCGGTGTCGGGATAGCCGGGGCTGCCGTCGTAGAGGACGATCGTGGTGCCCGTGAGGAGGCCGGAGACGAGGAAGTTCCACATCATCCAGCCGGTGGAGGTGTACCAGAAGAAGCGGTCCTCGGGGCCGAGGTCGCAGTGCAGGCCGAGCTGCTTGAGGTGCTCGACGAGGATGCCGCCCTGGGACTGGACGATGGCCTTGGGCAGGCCGGTCGTACCCGAGGAGTAGAGCACCCACAGAGGGTGGTCGAAGGGCACCTGCTCGAAGACGGGCTCGGTGTCGGCGGCCGTCAGGGCCGACCACTCCAGTGCGCCTTCGGGCGCCTCGGTGCCGAGGAGAGGGATGTGGACGACGGCGCGCAGGGTGGGCAGTTCGCGGCGCAGTTCGGCGACCGTGTCGCGGCGGTCGTGCTCCTTGCCCCCGTAGCGGTAGCCGTCGACGGTGAACAGGACCACCGGTTCCACCTGCTGGAAGCGGTCCAGGACGCTGCGGGCGCCGAAGTCGGGAGCACAGGACGTCCAGACTCCGCCCACGGCGGCTGTGGCCAGGAGGGCGACCACCGCCTGCGGGATGTTGGGGAGGTAGCCGCTGACGCGGTCTCCGGGGCGTACGCCGAGGGCGCGGAGTTCGGCGGACAGGGAGCCGACCTGGCGGCGCAGTTCGGACCAGGTCACCGGGCGCGGGTCGTGCGTCTCGTCGACATGGAGGAGGGCAGGTTCGTCCGCACGGGTCTCGGCGGCGCGCAGGGCGTGCTCGGCGTAGTTCAGGGCGGCGCCGGGGAACCACTGGGTGCCGGGCATCGAGCGGTCGCCGAGCACGCGCGCGTAGGGGGTCGAGAAGCGTACGTCGAACCACTCCGTGACGGCTTTCCAGAACGTGTCCAGCTCGTCGACGGACCAGCGGTGGAGTGCGGGGTAACCGCCCTCTGCGGGAGCGCCGTGCTGTTCGGCGGCCCATGCCTGGAACCTGGTGACCTGTGCCTGGGCGATGTGTTCCGGATCTGGCTGCCAGAGCGGCTGGGGGTTCACGGTCGACATGGGGCGGCTCCCGGACTGTGCGCGTCGTGTGCGTCGTCCGCGCACGGGCTGGGGTGTGCGCGTGACGCGGCTGATATGGACGATGCCATGTGATCAACTCCTGCACCAGGGTGTGCCCCACATAGTCCGTGTCGTGAAGATGTGGTCCCAGCACGGGTGAACGGCAGTTGAACGACACGCAATCGTGGGGCAGTCAATGGCAGGCTGAGCAGCATGGACGGTCGTGACCTGGTGCGTTCGATGAAGGCGGTCGGTTCGGTGGGATCGGCCCAGGGGTTGCGTACCGTACGCGCCGCGTGGCGCAGGAGGCGTGCCGATGCCTCCGGGCTGCCGCCGCGGGGGGCCGAGCGGGCGCGGGTGCCCGGGCCGGTGCGAGAGGTGGAGCCCGGGCCCGGGGGCGGTGTCGTCCGGTTCAGCCGCTCCGAGCTGCGGGTCACCGTCGCGGTGAACGGGGCCGTGTTCTGGGGGTGGGACGGAGCCGGTCCCGAGCCGTCGTACGCGCTGATCGGCCGGTGCCCGGAGCCGGACCCGCGGGCGGTGCTGGAGCCGGACAAGGACGGCGGCTGGCGGGTCGTGGCCGAGCGGGTGACGGTCGCCGTCTCGCGGCACGGTGCGGTCGAGGTGCTGACGCCCGGAGGGGTGACGCTGCGCCGGGATCTACCGCCCCGCTGGTGGGAGCCGGTCGGTGGCGGCCCGGCGCGCTGGATGCAGCGCTCGGAGGTGGCTGCCGACGCGCGGTTCTTCGGGCTGGGTGGGCGCGCTTCGGGGCCCCGGCTGCGCGACGGGACGTACCGGCTGTGGAACTCCGATCCCGGCCGCCCCTTCGGACCTGACGACGACCCGCTGTACGTCACGATGCCGGTGCAGATGGTGGTGGCCGACGCTGCCACGCATCTGGCGTTCCACGACACCTCGTGGGACGGCACGGTCACCTTGCGGGAGGGTGAGGAGGGCGCCGGGTCCGGACACGACCGGGCCGGCACCTGCGAGCTGAGGATGGACGGCGGGCCGCTGCGCTGCTGGGTGATGGTGGGCACCCCCGCGCGCGTGCTGCTCGCCTGGGCCTCGCTCACCGGGGCACCGGCGCTGCCGCCGGCCTGGGCGCTCGGTCACCATCACGGGCGGTGGGGTTTCGGCAGTGAGCAGGAGGTGCGACGGATCGTTTCGGGGTATCAGCAGCGCGGTCTGCTCCTCGACGCGGTCCACCTCGACATCGATCACTATGACGCGCACCAGGTGTTCACCGTCGATCAGGATCGCTTCCCCAAGTTGCCGGTGCTCGCCGAGGAGTTGCGTCGGGACGGGATCCGGCTGGTGTCGATCGTCGACCCCGCGGTCAAGGCCGAACCCGGCAATGCCGTGTTCGACGCCGGGACGGACGAGGAAGCGTTCGTGCGGGACGCGGCCGGGCGGCTCGTGCGGGGAGTCGTGTGGCCCGGGGAGGCCGTCCATCCGGACTTCACGCACGCGCGCGTGCGGCAGTGGTGGGGGCGCCTCTACCAGGAGCGGCTCGCGCAGGGTTTCTCGGGCTTCTGGCACGACATGAACGAACCCACCTCGTTCGCCGCCTTCGGGGAGTCGACGCTGCCGCGGTCGGCCAGGCACGCGCTGGAGGGGCGGGGCGGAGACCATCGCGAGGCGCACAACGTGTACGCGCTGTGCATGGCCCGGGCGGCATATGAGGGGCTGCGCGAACTGGCCCCGCAGGAGCGTCCCTTCGTCTTCTCGCGCTCCGGCTGGGCGGGGATGCAGCGCTACGGCGGGTCGTGGTCGGGCGACGTCGCCACGGGCTGGCCCGGGCTACGGGCGTCGCTGTCACTGGTGATGGGGCTGGGGCTGTGCGGTGTGCCGTATTCCGGGCCGGACGTGGGCGGCTACGACGGGAGTCCGTCGCCCGAGCTGTATCTGCGGTGGTTCCAACTGGGTTCGTATCTGCCGCTCTTCCGCACCCACGCGAGTCATCGGGCCGGGCGCCGGGAGCCGTGGGAGTTCGGTGCCGACGTGCTGGAGCACGCGCGCGTGGCGCTCGTCGAACGCCGACGGCTGCTGCCGTACTTCGTGACCCTGGCGCATCTGGCCCGACGTACGGGGGCGCCTTATGTGCGGCCGCTGTGGTGGTCGGCGCCAGAGGATCGCTCGCTGCGTGACTGCGAGGACGCGTTTCTGCTGGGGGACTGCCTGTTGGTGGCGCCCGTGCTCGATCCGGGAGCGGACCGGCGAGCGGTGCAGTTGCCACGGGGACGCTGGTACGACACGGCGACGGGGCAGGCCTACGAGGGGCCGGGGCAGGTCCTCGTGGACGCTCCGTTGTCACGGATTCCGGTGCTCGCGCGAGCGGGCGCCGTCATCCCGGTGCGCGGTGCGGACGGCGGGCTGGAACTGGAGGTCTGGGCGCCGGCCCGGGGACGCGTCGGGGGCGGGCTGGTGGTGCCGGACGCGGGCGACGGCTGGGACGAGCCTGAGGTCGAACGCTACGTCGCCCGCTGGGAGGACTCGCGGGTGGTCGTCGAGCGGGAGGGTGAGGACGGCCTGAGCGAGCCGCCTCACCCCGTGCGCGTGCGGGGGCTGGGGACGGGCTGAGGTCAGACGTACCGGCCTTCGAACCATGCCCGCACGACCAGCGTGTGCAGGGGGAAGGCGAGCTCCTCCGGCCGGCGCAGGAGGTGCCAGCCCTCCGTCTCGTCCGTGGCCGCGGACGGCGTGAGCCCGTCCGCGGAGCGCTCGGGCAGGACCCCGAACAGCAGGAGGTGCCCGTCGGAGGAGCTCAGCGCGTCGACGAGCCGTACGTCGCGGCTCGCCGCGTCGATGCCCGTCTCCTCCTTGAGCTCGCGGACGAGGGCCTGCCGCCAGTCCTCGCGGTCGTCGATGTAGCCGCCGGGCAGCGCTATGCCTCCGCGCGCGGGGGCGATGGTTCGGGTGATGACCACCAGGGCGGTGCCCTGCGTGTCGTACACGGGTTGGAGGGCCACCGCGACGGGGAGCGGATTGCGGTAGGCGACGGTGCTGCAGGCCGGACAGGTGCGGGGCCAGCCGGTGACGCCCTCTCCGTAGAGAGCTCCGCAGGCCGAACAGTGGGAGCCGGGCACGGAGTTGGGGATGGAGTGCTGAGTTTCGGACACGCGGCGGACTGTATCCGATCATCGGAAGGGCGTCTTCCGGAGGTGGCCTTCTTGCTGTCGGTCAGCGTTCAGTGGCTGTTGGTCAGCGACTGCGCGGACACCGGGAAGTCGAAGTAGGTGTCCGGGTAGGCCTCGGGCTTGTAGGTGTAGTGCCACCACTCCTCGGCGAGGTTCACGAAGCCGAGAGCCTCCAGGGTGCTCTTGAGGAGCAGCCGGTTGGCCCGCTGTTCGCCCTGGATGCGGGGATCGAGGGTGTGCGAGAGGGTGTCGAAGCAGTCGAACCCGGTGCCCATGTCGACGGAGTTGTCGGGGAAACGCTCGCTCTTGGGGGCGTAGCAGGGCACCAGGGGCTCTCCCGGGACGTACGGCCTGGTCGGCCTCGCTGGGAGCTTCACGATCGTGAGGTCCATGGTGGAGCCGCGACTGTGGCCGGATTTCTCGGCGATGTAACCGTCCTCGAACAGACGGGTCTTGTCGACGTCCGGGTAGAACTCGCGCTTCATGGCCTGGTCGTCGAGGTCCTTCGCCCAGCGCACGAAGTGGTTCACGGCGCGCTGCGGCCGGTAGCAGTCGTACACCTTGAGGGAGTAGCCCTGGCGCAGGAGTTCCATCTGCGCCTGGTGGAGCGCTTGGGCGGCGGGGCGGGTGAGGATGCAGACCGGCTGCCGGTAGCCGTCGATGCGCTCGCCGACGAAGTTGTGCGGGGTGAAGTAGCGCATCTCCTGGATGATCGTCGGGTCCACGGTTCTGAGGGCCACGAAGTTCTCCGGCGCCTTGGGCTCGGCGCTCGCCCGGGCGGTGCCGGAGGCGGTGGTCACGGCCAGTAGGACGGCGAACGGGGCGACCAGCCTGCGTACTGCGCTCGTGAGTCGTGTCATGTCTCCTGCATCTATCAGGAGTGTGTTCCGCCGGGGAAGCGATCGGATGCAGTTCTCCTCGAAGGGCGTACCGCGACGACGGGCCTGCCCATGTGGCGTCTCCCGTGGCACACTTCTGACGTTCCGTCAGATCTGATGCCGGGAGGGAACGTGTCGCGTACGCCTACCCCTGTGGTCGCCGGGTTGTTCGCCGGAGACGGGGACGACTTCACTCTGCTCGGAACCCGCTGCCGCGCCTGCGCCTCGGTCTTCTTCCCCCGCGAGGAGTTCCACTGCCGCAATCCCGGGTGCCAGGGCGGCGATCTGGAGGAGGTCCCGCTCTCCCGGCGCGGACGCATCTGGTCGTACACCGACAGCCGATATCGGCCTCCGTCACCCTATGTGACCAATCCGGAACTTCCGTGGGAGCCGTGCGCGTTGATCGCTGTGGAGCTGGAGGCAGAGCGGATGGTGGTGCTGGGACAGGCGGTTCCCGGAGTCACCGTCGCCGATCTGGCGGTGGGCATGGAGGTGGAGGTCGTGCCCGGCGTGCTCCATGAGGACGCGGAGACGATCTGGACGACCTGGAAGTGGCGGCCGACGGGGGTGACGGTGTGACAGGTGAGGTGGCGGTGCTCGGCGCGGGCATGCACCCGTGGGGCAAGTGGGGGCGCGGCTTTGTCGAGTACGGCGCGGTGGCGGCCCGCGCGGCCCTTGCGGACGCCGGGCTGGACTGGCGGGAGGTCGGCTCGGTCGTCGGCGCGAACACCGTGCGGGGCGGCTATCCAGGGTATGTGGCGGGGGCCACGTTCGCGAAGGCACTGGGCTGGCAGGGGGCGCGGGTCACGAGCGTGTACGCGGCCTGCGCGTCGGGGGCGCAGGCGGTCAACACCGCGCGCGGACAGATACTTTCGGGTCTCGCGGAGGTGGTGCTCGTGGTCGGCGCCGACGCCGCGCCGAAGGGGTTCTTCCGGCCCGCAGGCGGAGACCGGCCCGATGATCCGGACTGGCTGCGCTTCCGGGTCCTCGGAGCGACCAACCCCGCCTACTTCGGGCTGTACGCACGTCGGCGGATGGCCGTGCACGGTGACACGACGGAGGACTTCGCACAGGTCAAGGTGAAGAACGCCGCCTCGGGCGCGCTGAATCCCTACGCCCGCTATCGCAAGCGGGTCACCGCCGAGGAGGTCGCCGCCTCGGCCGTGGTCGCCGATCCGCTGCGGTTGCTCGACATCTGCGCGACCTCGGACGGCGGGGCGGCCGTGGTGCTGTCCAGCATGGAGTTCGCGCGCCGGCACGGGGTGGCGGATCCGGTGCGGATCCGGGCCGTGTCCACGGTGACGCCGCGCTACCCCAACACCGTGCTGGACCTGCCGGACATCGCGACGGACTCCGCGGTGGCGGCCGAGCCGGCCGGCGAGCCTTTCCGGTCGTCCATCGCGCGGGCGGCCTACGAGGAGGCGGGCATCGGGCCCGAGGACCTCTCGCTGGCCGAGGTGTACGACCTGTCCACCGCCCTGGAGTTGCAGTGGTACGAGGACCTGGGGCTGTGCGGGGAGGGCGAGGGGGCGAAGCTGCTGCGGGAAGGCGCGACGACCCTGGGCGGACGCATACCGGTCAACGCGAGCGGTGGGCTCGCCTCGTTCGGAGAGGCCGTGCCGGCCCAGGCGATCGCCCAGGTGTGCGAGGTGACCTGGCAGTTGAGAGGGGCCGCGGGTGACCGGCAGGTGCCGGGCGCGCGGGTGGGAATCACGGCGAACCAAGGGCTGTTCGGGCACGGGTCGGCGGTGATCGCGGTGCGGTGAGGGAGGGAGCGGGAGGAGTCCGGCCGGCTCACAGAGGGGACCAAGGGCCGCAAGGGCTTTCCCATACGCTGTGTGACCATCCCGGAATCCTGCGTGAACGTCTCATGAACTGGGCCTGGGCGCCCTCCGACAGCGCCATCATGCTCCCGTGCGCTCCTGGACGGATACTCTCCGCTTCGCCTTCCAGCCGGTGGTCAATCTGACGACCGGCGGGGTCGCGGGGCTGGAGATACTCGCCCGCCCGGAGACCGGGGACATCCTGGCCGAGGCCCGCCGTGACCCCGAACTCGACGGTCGGCTTGCGGTGTTGGCGGTCCGCTCGGCGGTTCGCAGGGAGACCCTGCTGCCGCTGCACGTCAACGTGTTCGCCGGCACTCTCGCCGACCTCGGCGGGCTCACCCCGCTGCACGACGCCGTGCGCCAGGCGGGGCGGCTGCCGTGGGAGGTGACGATCGACGTCGGCCCGCCGTACACCCACGTACCGCAGCAAGCGCTGTTGGAGGCGCTGGCCGGGCTGCGGGACCAGGGGTTCCGGATCAGTGCGGACGGTGTCGGCGACGGGGACGTACCGCTGCGACTCCTCACCGACATCGCGCCCGACCTGGTGAAACTCGACGCGTCGCTGCTCGCGCGGCCGGCGGCCGTGCGGGCGATGCGGACCCTGTGCGACGAGCTGGGTGCGCTGCTGTGCGTCGAGGGGGTGGAGACCGAACTGCAGTGCGCCGCGGCGCTGTCGGCCGGGGCGCAGCTCGCGCAGGGCGAGCTGTTCGCACCGCCGTCGAGGCTGCCGGCCGCGGACGTATACGTTCCGCCCCTCTCCCCCGGTGTCGCCGAGGTGCCGCGTTCGGGGCCGACGGTGCGGGAGTTCGTACGGCCCGCCGCGCTGCTGCCCGCCACCGCGTCGGCGAGCCAGGTGCGGGCGCTGCTGACGGGGTCGCCGGACGTGTCCGGGGTGCTCCTCGTGGACCGGAACGGGGCGCCTGTGCGGTCGGTGCACCGGTCCCGCTTCCTGCTGTCCATGTCGGGCCGCTACGGGCATGCCCTGTATGCCGATCGGCCCGCCGCCAAGCTCGGCGACCCGCCCAGGACGGTGGGCGTCGACGCCACGGCGTGGGAGGTCCTGGACGTGGTGGCCGTCGGGGACCGGGACCGTACGTCGGACGACGTGGCCGTCGTCGACCGGTACGGCCGGTGCGTGGGGGTCGTACGGCTCGCGGACCTCGTGCGAGCCCTGGCCGAGAACCGGGTCGAGGAGGCCGCCGGGCTCAATCCGCTGACCCGGCTACCCGGTTCGGACGCGATCACCGCCGAGGTGGACCGGCGGATCGCGAACGGGCGGACCTTCGCGCTCAGTTGGCTGGACGTGGACCACTTCAAGCAGGTCAACGACGGGGCCGGGTTCGCGGCCGGTGATGAGCTGATCCGGTCCGTGGGGCGGGCGCTGCTGCACGCGGTGTCCGGCAGCGCGCGGGTGGGCCACATCGGCGGGGACGACTTCCTGGTGCTCGCGGATCCGGAGGGGCTGGAACCGCTCGCCGCCTCGGTGCTGGACGTCCCCTGGTCGGCGGGCGGGCGTCCCGTCACGCTGTCGCTGGCGACGGTGCTGTGCGTGCCGGGCAGCGTGACGGACCACCGGGAAGCGGCAGCCTGTCTGGCTCCGCTGAAGCAGGCCGCGAAGTCCCTGGACGGGGCGAGTTGGGTGCTGGGCCGCGCCGGGCTGGCCGGGCACGAGATCCGTCGAGGGTCGGGGGCGACGACTGTGCGGGCGGGGTAGGCGGGGCGGATACCGGGCGGCGAGTCGCCGGCGTGAGCGGTCGTAGCGCGGGGCAGCACGGCCGGTGCCGTGGACACGGGGCGAGCGCTGACCGGCCCGGAACCGGTCAACGCGGGGGGCATGCACTGGCCGACGCGGGCAAGACAGCGGTAGGCGCGGACCAAGCACTGGCCGGGGCGGTCGGCCACACGCGCCGTGGGGCAGGGACCATGTTCTCGGCCGCCGGGTGCTTCTCGCCCTGCTGACCGGCCCGGAACCGGTCGACGCGGGGGCATGCACTGGCCGACGCCGGACAGGCAGCAGAAGGCGCGGACCAAGCACTGGCCGGGGTGGCCGGCCGCGCGCGCCGTGGGCAGAGACGATGTTCTCGGCCGCCGGGTGCTTCTCGCCCTGCCCGATCCAGAGGCGGTGCGTGCATTGCCGATGCGGGCAGGCAGGCGTCGGGGCGAGGGTCTGCACTGGCCGGGCGGCCGACAACGGCAGGCGCGAAGGCGGCACAAGCCGACACGAGCCCAGCAACCACAGACACGAAGGCGGCGGCACAGGCCGACGCCGCATGCCGGACCGGAGAGGGCGTTGAGGGCCGCCCCGGACCGTCCCTGCGGCCCGGGCCGGATTCCCAGTGGCCCTTTCCGCTCCCCCGCCCCGAGGGACAGGTCACTGCTCGAGCTCGGCCACAAGCCCCTCAAACGTTGCCGTCGGCGACCTTGACGCTCCCTGGACGCCGGTGAACACTTCCGGTGTCAGTCGACATCGCCGTACATTCTCGGCGTATTCAGGCACTGCGCCGCGCGGGTCCACCTGAGCCGAGGCCCGTACCCCCACGGGCGATTCGGCTGCGACGGCACGCTCGTCGCGGACGCCGGGCGGGGCGCGGGACTCTCCCTGCCCTCGGCAGTTCGCCAAGGGAACCGCACCCTGCACGGAGGACCGGGGCCGATCGTCCCGGGCCCAGGGCCTAGGAGCCGCCATGAGCAACGGAGACATCTTCGTCGGCGAGATCATCGGTACCGCGATACTGATCTTGTTCGGCGCCGGCGTATGCGCCGCCGTCACCCTGAGATATTCCAAGGCGAGGGCCTCGGGGTGGATCGTGATCGCCTTCGGCTGGGGATTCGGCGTGCTGGCGGGTGCGTACACCGCCGCTCCCCTCTCCGGCGGACACCTCAACCCGGCCGTGACGTTCGGCATCGCCGTCGACACCGGTGAATGGAGCAAGGTCTGGGTCTACGTGCTGGGTCAGATGGTCGGCGCCATGCTCGGCGCCGTCCTGTGCTATCTCACGTACTTCGCCCAGTTCCAGGCCAATGTCAGGGAGACGGGCACCACGGAGGGCACGGCGGAGGAGCCGCTGCCGACGCTCGGCATCTTCTCCACCATCCCCGAGATCCGGAACCGGGTCGCCAACCTCGTCACGGAGATCATCGCGACCGTCGCGCTCGTCCTGCCGATCCTCGCCTTCGGGCTGACCACGGGGCTCGGTGAGTCCGGGACCCTCGTGCTGATCGTCTCGCTGCTGGTGGTCGGTATCGGCCTCTCGCTCGGCGGGCCGACCGGCTATGCCATCAACCCGGCGCGCGACCTCGGCCCACGCATCGTGCACACCTTCCTGCCGATCCCGAACAAGGGCACCTCCGACTGGAAGTACGCCTGGATCCCGGTCGTCGGCCCGCTGATCGGCGGAACGCTCGCGGGTCTCATCTACAACGCAGCCTTCTGAGCAGCTTCCGAGCAGCTCCAAGCAGCTCTGCGCAGCATCCTGAATCCCAGCCCAAGGGGTAGCCATGACGGACAACGCCGCCAAGTACGTCGCCGCAATCGACCAGGGCACCACCTCCAGCCGCTGCATCGTCTTCGACCACAACGGCGCGATCGTCGCCGTCGACCAGCGCGAACACCGCCAGATCTTCCCGAAGCCCGGCTGGGTGGAGCACGATGCCACCGAGATCTGGTCCAAGGTGCAGGCGGTGGTCGCCGGGGCGATCGCCAAGGCCGGTCTGCGCGCCGACCAGCTCAGCGCGCTCGGGATCACCAACCAGCGCGAGACGACGGTCCTGTGGGACCGCGCGACCGGCAAGCCCGTGCACAACGCGATCGTCTGGCAGGACACGCGTACGGCCGCGCTGTGCAACCAGTTGGGCGGCTCGGACGGGCAGGACCGTTTCCGCGAACAGACCGGGCTGCCGCTGGCCAGCTACTTCTCCGGGCCCAAGGCGGCCTGGCTGCTCGACAACGTGCCCGGCCTCAGGGCGCGCGCCGAGCGCGGCGAGATCGCCTTCGGCACCATCGACTCCTGGCTGATCTGGAACCTCACCGGCGGTACGGACGGCGGGCAGCACGTCACCGACGTGACCAACGCCGGGCGGACCATGCTGATGAACCTGGAGAGCCTCCAGTGGGACGCGTCCATCCTGTCCGCGATGAACGTGCCCGAGGCCGTGCTGCCCGAGATCAGGTCGTCCGCCGAGGTGTACGGCACGGCGGTCGGCCAGCTCGCGGGCGTACCGGTCGCCTCGGCGCTGGGCGACCAGCAGGCCGCGGTGTTCGGGCAGGCCTGCTATGACGTGGGCACGGCGAAGAACACGTACGGCACCGGCAGCTTCCTGCTGCTCAACACCGGCAACCGCCCGGTGCCGTCGAAGAACGGGCTGCTGACGACGATGGGCTACAAGATCGGGAGTGAGGCGCCGGTCTACTGTCTGGAGGGGTCGATCGCCATAACGGGCGCACTGGTTCAGTGGTTCCGCGACCAGCTCGGCATCATCCGTACCGCCGACGAGATCGAGCCCCTGGCGGCGAGCGTCGAGGACAACGGCGGGGCGTACATCGTGCCCGCGTTCTCCGGTCTGTTCGCGCCGTACTGGCGTTCCGACGCGCGCGGTGTCGTCACCGGCCTCACCCGGTACGTCACCAAGGCGCACCTCGCGCGCGCGGTGCTGGAGGCGACGAGCTGGCAGACGCGGGAGGTCGTGGACGCCATGTTCCAGGACTCCGGGGTACAGATCACCACCCTCAAGGTGGACGGCGGCATGACGAAGAACAACCTCCTCATGCAGCACCAGGCAGACGTGCTCGACGTGCCGGTGATCCGGCCCAAGGTCTCCGAGACAACCTGCCTGGGCGCCGCCTACGCGGCAGGCCTCGCCACCGGTGTCTGGAACGACCTGGACGAACTCAAGGCGCACTGGCAGAAGGACGTCGAGTGGACGCCCGCCATGGAGGCGTCGGTGCGCGACCGCGAGTACCACAACTGGCACAAGGCCGTGGAGAAGAGCTTCGGCTGGCAGGAGGACGGCGAGAACTGAGGCTCCACGCGCGCGGACGACAACAAGGCCCACGCGCGCGTGCAGCGACGGACAGCGGCCCGTACCCCGGTCGGCGGGGGTACGGGCCGCGCCCGCGTCACGTCGTGACGGCCTGGCGGCGTTCCGCGGCGTACGCCATCGCGTGCTCGACCACGCCGATGAGAACTTCCTTGACCGACTCCCGATCACGGGCGTCGCACAGCAGCAGTGGCACGCCATCGTCGAGATCGAGGGCCTGGCGTACGTCCTGGGCCGGATAACGGGCCGCTCCCTCGAAGCAGTTGATGCCGACGACGAAGGGTATGGCGCGCCGCTCGAAGTAGTCGACAGCGGCGAAGCAGTCCTCCAGACGGCGGGTGTCGGCAAGGACGACGGCTCCGAGGGCGCCCTCGGAGAGCTCGTCCCACATGAACCAGAACCGCTCCTGGCCGGGCGTGCCGAAGAGGTACAGCACCAGGTCCTCGCGCAGGGTGATGCGGCCGAAGTCCATGGCCACGGTGGTGGTGTGCTTGCCCTCCACGCCGCTTGTGTCGTCGACCGGGCGTCCCGCCTCGGTGAGCAGTTCCTCGGTGCGCAGCGGCCTGATCTCGCTGACCGCGCCGACGAGGGTGGTCTTGCCCACGCCGAATCCGCCGGCCACCAGGATCTTGAGCGTGACGGGCTCGACCGGGGGCTTGCCGCGCTCAGAACGCCCGAAGATCATCGATCTCTTCTCCTGCTTGATGGGGTGCGGGCGACGGAGGACCGTAGCCTCCGCCACCGGGGGTTTCGATGACGAGTACGTCGCCGGGGCCGACGTCCGCCGCGTCGCTTCCGGCGAGTTCGGTGACCGTACCGTCCGCGTGTTCCACGCGGTTGGCGCCCAGCGCGCCGGGTGCGCCACCCGCCATACCGTACGGCGGGACGCGGCGGTGCTGCGACAGCGTGGAGACCGTCATCGGCTCGTGGAACCTGATGCGCCGCACCGCGCCGTCCCCGCCGCACCACCGTCCGGCTCCACCGCTGCCGGGCCGTACGGCGAACTCGTCGAGCTGCACGGGCAGTCGCCACTCCAGGACCTCGGGGTCGGTGAGCCGCGAGTTGGTCATGTGGGTCTGGACGACGGGCGCGCCGGCGAAGCCCACGCCCGCGCCGGATCCGGAGGCGACGGTCTCGTAGTACTGGTGGCGGTCGTTGCCGAAGGTGACGTTGTTCATGGTGCCGGAGCCCTCGGCCTGCACACCCAGCGCCGCGTAGAGCGCGCCGGTGATGGCCTGGGAGGTTTCCACGTTGCCGGCGACGACCGCCGCGGGCGGCTCGGGCGCGAGCATGGAGCCCGGCGGGACGACGATGTCGAGGGGGCGCAGACAGCCGTCGTTGAGCGGGATGTCGTCGGCGACCAGGGTGCGGAAGACGTACAGGACAGCCGCGTTGACGACCGCGAAGGGGGCGTTGAAGTTGGTGGTCAGCTGCGGTGACGTGCCCGTGAAGTCGACGGTGGCGGATCGGTTTTCACGGTCCACGCGCACGCTGACGCGGATGACGGCACCGGAGTCGGTCTCGTAGGCGTACTCGCCGTCGTCGAGAGCGTCGATGACCCGGCGGACGGCTTCCTCGGCGTTGTCCTGGACGTGCTTCATGTACGCCTGTACGACGTCCAGGCCGAAGTTCTCGATCATGCGGGCGACCTCGTCGACGCCCTTCTGGTTGGCGGCGATCTGGGCGCGGAGGTCGGCGAGGTTGGTCTTGGGGTTGCGGGAGGGGTAGGACGCCTCGGTGAGCAGGCGGAGCGTCTCCTCCTCGCGGAAGCGGCCGTGCTCGGCGAGCAGCCAGTTGTCGAAGAGGATGCCTTCCTCTTCGATGCTGCGGCTGTTCGCGGGCATGGAGCCGGGGGCGATGCCGCCGATCTCGGCGTGGTGGCCGCGGGCGGCGACATAGAAGAGGATCTCCGGGTCACTCTCCGGGTCACTCTCCGTGTCCGTCGGATCCTTGGTGTCGAACACAGGAGTGATGACCGTGACGTCGGGCAGGTGGGTGCCGCCGTGGTACGGGTCGTTGACCGCGTATGTGTCTCCCGGCCGCATCGCGGAGCCGCGCCGCCGGATGACCTCCTTGACGCTGGTGCCCATCGAGCCCAGGTGGACGGGGATGTGCGGGGCGTTGGCCACCAGGTTTCCGTCCGGGTCGAAGAGCGCGCAGGAGAAGTCCAGCCGCTCCTTGATGTTGACGGACTGGGCGGTGGATTCCAGTCGGGCGCCCATCTGTTCGGCGATGGACATGAAGAGGTTGTTGAAGACCTCGAGCAGAACCGGGTCGGCTTTCGTGTCGAGATCGGAACTCTGCGTAATCGCCGCGCGTTCCATGACCAGATGCCCGTCGTGGGTCGTCGCGGCCCGCCAGCCGTCGTCGACGACGGTCGTCGCACTCGCCTCGGTGATGATCGCGGGGCCGGTGACAGTCTCGCCGGGGGGCAGTTCCTCGCGGCGGTGGAGGGGTACGTCGCGCCAGGCGCCGCCCGTGTGGAGGAGGGCGGTTTCGGGCGCGGCGGTGTGGCCCTGGTAGGTGGCCAGGGCGGAGAGATCGGGGGGTGCGGTGATGCCGGTGGCTTCGACGGAGAGGGCTTCGACGACGATCGGGCGGTCGAGGGTGAAGGAGTACGTGGCGCGATGACGTTCTTCGAAGGCGTGCCTCATCGTGTCGGGTTCGGTGAGCTCGACGATGAGGGGGGTGTCGGTGCCGTCGTAGCGCAGTTGGGCGCGCCGGGTGATCTGGATGCGGCTCTCCTGGACGTCCTCGGCGAGGAGTTCGGCGCGGGCGGCGGTCTCCAGGTCGTCGGCGGTCTCACGGACGCCGGGCATGAAGGCGGGCTCCAGAGGTGCCTCCACGGA
Organism: Streptomyces sp. NBC_01352; assembly: GCF_036237295.1. Lineage (NCBI taxonomy): Bacteria > Bacillati > Actinomycetota > Actinomycetes > Kitasatosporales > Streptomycetaceae > Streptomyces > Streptomyces sp. NBC_01352. Next base: position 9,022,754 of record NZ_CP108354.1, on the reverse strand, counting down.
CTGTTCGCGCATGGCCGTGGTGTCGGCGAGGCCGATGCCGAGGGCGGAGAGGACACCGGCCATGGGCGGCACGAGGACGGTGCGGATGCCGAGCGAGTCGGCGACCATGCAGGCGTGCTGGCCGCCCGCACCACCAAAGGTGGTGAGGGCGTAGCGGGTGACGTCGTGACCCTTCTGGACGGAGATCCGCTTCACCGCGTTGGCGATGTTGGCGACGGCGATCTGCAGGTAACCCTCGGCGACCTGCTCGGGGGTTCGGTCGTCGCCGGTCCGCTCGCGGATCTCGCGCGCGAGGGCGGCGAAGCGGTCGCGGACGAGTGTGTCGTCGAGGGGCTGGTCGCCGTTCGGGCCGAACACCTTGGGGAAGTGGGCCGGTTGGATACGGCCGAGCATGACGTTGGCATCCGTGACGGCGAGTGGGCCGCCGCCCCGGTAGCAGGCGGGGCCTGGGTCCGCGCCCGCAGAGTCCGGCCCTACGCGGTAGCGGGAACCGTCGAAGTGGAGGATCGAACCGCCGCCGGCCGCGACGGTGTGGATGTCCAGCATGGGGGCGCGCAGCCGCACGCCGGCGATCTGCGTGGTGAAGACACGTTCGTACTCGCCCGCGAAGTGCGAGACGTCGGTGGAGGTGCCGCCCATGTCGAAGCCGATGACCCGGTCGAAGCCGGCGAGTTGCGACATGCGGGCCATGCCGACGATGCCGCCGGCCGGGCCGGACAGGATGGCGTCCTTGCCGCGGAACTGCCCCGCTTCGGCCAGGCCTCCGTTGGACTGCATGAACATCAGCCGCACGCCGTCGAGTTCACCGGCGACACGCTGGACGTAGCGGCGCAGCACCGGCGAGAGGTAGGCGTCGACGACCGCGGTGTCTCCGCGCGGGACGAGCTTCATCAACGGACTGACCTCACTGGAGAGCGAGATCTGCGGGAAGCCGGTGCGGGCGGCCAGTTCCCCGACGGCCTGTTCGTGGGCCGGGTGGAGGTGGCTGTGCATGCAGACCACGGCGACGGCCCGGATTCCGTCGTCATAGGCCTGCTGAAGGGGACCTGCGAGGGCGTCCAGGTCGGGGGCGCGCAGGACGGCTCCGTCGGCGGCGATCCGTTCGTCGACCTCGAGGACCCGCTCGTACAGCAGCTCGGGGAGATCGATGCGGCGGGCGAAGATGTGGGGGCGGTTCTGATAGGCGATGCGCAGGGCGTCGCGGAAGCCGCGGGTGACGACCAGCAGGGTCCGTTCGCCCTTGCGTTCCAGGAGGGCGTTGGTGGCGACGGTCGTCCCCATGCGGACCGCCTCGACGGGCTCCTGGGAGCCGTCCAGCAGATGGCGGACACCGGCGACCGCCGCGTCGGAGTACCGCGCCGGATTGTCCGACAGCAGTTTGTGTGTGAGCAGACGGCCGTCCGGTCGACGCGCGACGATGTCGGTGAAAGTGCCGCCTCGGTCGACCCAGAACTGCCAGCCCGTCGTCACATCCGTCTCCCCGATCGCACTGCTCGGCACCGTGTCCACAGCCTGGTGGGGGGCCTGCTGCGGATGGTCGTCGACGATGGGTCAGATCATAACGGGAGGGCTGTTTCGGCGCCCGCGGTGCACCTGGTGGCGGGGGCCCTCAGTGGGGCTTGTCCTCGCCCTTGGCTGGAAGACGCGAGTGTTCACATAACGCGATGACTGCGCGGATGGTGAGATTATGAAGATGGCTGTCAAGTAGCCCCTTCAGGAGCCGAGGAAGAGATGCGTATGCCGAAGGCCGAGCGCCCCGTCAACACCACCGACACCACCGACACCGCCGAGTCCCCCTTGGCCACCGAGCCGGGAGGGGCGTCCGGCAAGGTCCAGTCGCTGGAGCGGGCGATCATCCTGTTGCAGGCGACGGCCGACAGTGCGCCGGACGGCGACACGGCGTCGAACCTGGCCGCGCGGTGCGGGCTCAACCGCGCCACGGCCTGGCGGCTGCTGTCCACGCTGGAGCAGCACGGCCTGGTCGAGCGCAGCCCGGTCACCAACCGCTACACGATCGGCTTCGCGGTCGCCCGGATGGCATCGACCGCCGGCTTCGACGGCCTGATCCGCCGCGGGCACGCCACCCTGCGCCGGGTCAGCGAGCAGACCGGCGAGACCGCCAACCTCGCGGTGGTGCAGCAGCTCGGGCTGACCTATATCGACGAGGTGACGCCGCCGGTGGTGCTGGCGGCCCAGTGGCTGGGTCGTCAGGTGCCGATGCACGCCACGTCCACGGGCAAGGCGCTGCTGGCCTGGCTGCCCGAGCAGGAGGCACAGTCGCTGCTCGACGGGCCGCTCGACGCGTACACGGACACCACCGTCACGGACCGGGCGCGACTGCGGGCCGAGCTCGAGCGGACCAGGGAGCGCGGTTACAGCGTCTGCGTCGGCGAGATGGAGCGGAACCTCTACGGGGTCTCCGCGCCGGTGCTGGGCGGCCAGGGTCGACCGTTCGCCGTGGTCAGCATCTGGGGTCCGCAGGACCGGGTCCCCGAGTCACGGTTCGCGGCGCTCGGGCCGCTCGTGCGGGCGGCGGCGGAGGAGATCGCACAGGCCGCTCAGGGAGCACAGGGAGCACAGGCGCTTTGAGGAGTGGTCTACGCGGGAGGGAGTCACGTGCAGCGTGGGGGCGTTCATTTCGTGCGATGCGCGCTCGCATTGTGAAACTGCGCTCTTGAGGACTTCGCCTTCCCGCGGCTAGGGTCGGAATCCACCCCGTCGCCCCACGCCTCTGCACAGAGAGGAACCAACGCGGCCATGAACCAGGACGTCATCATCACCTGCGCCCTCACCGGCGCCGGCGACACCGTGCGCAAGAGCCCGCACGTCCCCGTCACCCCCGAGCAGATCGCCGTCTCCGCGGTGCAGGCCGCGGAGGCCGGTGCCGCCGCGGTCCACATCCATGTACGCGACCCCGAGACCGGAGCGCCCTCCCGCGACCCTCGCTTGTATCGCGAGGTCGTCGAGCGGATCAAGGAGACCGGGACCGACGTCGTCATCAACCTCACCGCGGGCATGGGCGGCGACCTGGTCATCGACCCGGAAGAGCCGCTCAGGCACCTCCCGGGCACCGACCTGGTCGGCGGCCTGGAGCGGTTGCCGCACGTCGAGGACATGCTGCCCGACATCTGCACCCTGGACTGCGGTTCGCTCAACTTCGGCGACGGGTCGAACCTCTACGTCTCCACACCCGACATGCTGCGCACCGGCGCCAAGCGTATCCAGGAGCTGGGTGTGCGGCCGGAGTTGGAGATCTTCGACACCGGACACCTGTGGTTCGCCAAGCAGTTGCTCGCCGAGGGACTGCTGGACGATCCGACCGTGTTCCAGCTGTGCATGGGCATCCCGTGGGGCGCGCCAGCCGACCCGGGAGTGCTCCAGTCGATGGTGAACATGCTGCCCGAGGGCGCCCAGTGGGCCAGCTTCGCGCTGGGCCGCATGCAGATGCCGTGGGTCGCTCAGTCGATGCTGCTCGGCGGCCATGTGCGGGTCGGTCTGGAGGACAACCTCTATCTGGGCAAGGGGGTCAAGGCGACGAACGCCGAGTTGGTGGAGCGGGCCGTGACGATCACCGAGGCGTTGGGGGCGCGGGTCGCGACACCGGACGAGGCTCGGCTCAAGCTCGGCCTCAAGCCCCGGAGTTGAGCTGTGGCTCCTCCGTCCCGTTTTCAAGGAGTCCTCAGTAAGGAATCCTCAGTAAGGAGCCCTCAATGACGGAGACTTCCGCCCCCATCCCCTCCCCCGAGGACGCACGCCGCGTGGCCTGCGTGGGCGCCGGAGTGATCGGCGGCGGCTGGGTCGCCCACTTCCTCGCCCGCGGCTATGACGTCCGGGCGTGGGACCCGGCCCTCGACGCCGAGGCACGGCTGCGCCGCCTCGTCGACGCTGCCTGGCCCGCGCTCGAACAGCTCGGTCTTGCCCCCGGCGCCTCCGCCGACCGCCTCACGGTCACGGCGACGCTCGACGAGGCCGTGGCCGAGGCCCAGTTCGTGCAGGAGAGTGCGCCGGAAAAGCTCGACCTCAAGCGCGACCTGCTGGCCGAGCTGGACGCCGCGACACCCGCCGGCGTCGTCATCGCCTCCTCCACCTCCGGCTATCCGATGACCGACATGCAGACCGAGGCGGTCACGCCCGGCCGGCTGGTCGTCGGCCACCCGTTCAACCCGCCCTATCTGATCCCGCTCGTCGAGGTCGTCGGCGGGGAACGGACGGACCCGGAGGCGGTCCGATGGGCGTCCCGTTTCTACGAGGCGGCGGGCAAGTCCGTCATCACCCTGGACCGCGAGGTCCCCGGCTTCATCGCCAACCGGCTCCAGGAGGCCCTGTGGCGGGAGGCCCTGCACATGGTCGCGAGCGGTGAGGCGACGGTCCACGACATCGACCGGTCCATCACCGAGGGCCCGGGACTGCGCTGGGCGATCATGGGTCCGATGCTCACCTTCGCCCTCGCAGGCGGCGAGGGCGGCATGGCCCATATGCTCGACCACTTCGGTCCGTCCCTGAAGTCCCCGTGGACCCGGCTGGCGGCCCCCGAACTGGACAAGGCCCTCTACGACGCCGTGGTCGCCGGCTGCGACGACGCGGCGGACGGCCGTACGATCGCCGACCTGGTCGCCGAACGGGACCGGGGAGTCATAGCGGTCCTGCGCGCCACCGGGCGTCTTCCCGGGGCCGGTGCCACGTGAGCGTGCCCGGGCTGCCGGACGGGCCAGAAATGACAGGCGGGTCAGGTCTCCCAGGCCTGCCGGGCCTGCCGCTGTTCCGCGAGACCGTGCGCCCGGAGTGGATCGACTACAACGGGCACATGAGCGAGGCGTTCTACGTCCTGGTCTTCGGTCACGCGACGGACGCGCTGATGGAGCGTACGGGGATGGGGCCCGCGTACCGCGAGAGCACCGGCTGCTCGATGTACACGGTCGAGTCCCACATCCGCTACCTGCGGGACGTACCGGAGGGTGCTCGGCTCGCCGTACGCACCCGCGTGCTCGGCGCGGCCGGGAAGAAGGCGCGCCTCACGCACGAGATGTACGTCACCACAGGCGTCGCAGGGCCGGAAGCGGAGGACGGGCCGGTCGCCACCACGGAGTTGCTCGCCCTCCACGTCGACCGGACAGCGGGCCGGGCGACCCCCTTCCCCGATGCGGTCCGTGAGCGCCTCACGGCGCTGACGGAACCGCCTCCTTCATGGGCCGGGCGCTCGATCACAGCGCCCTGAGGCCGTCGATCACGTCCCGCAGAATGCTCTCGTCCGGCAGTTCGGCAGGAGGCACAGGCCGGTTGACATGGACGAACTCCCCGGCCACGAGGTCGCCGACCAGCACGCGCACCACGCCGATGGGCAGGTTGAGTTCGGCGGCGAGTTCGGCGACCGACTGCGGGGTGTCACGGCACAGGTCGACGATGTCCACGTGTTCCGGGGACAGCGTGTGGTCACCTTCCGCGTCGTCCGCCTGGGGTTCCGTGACGACCACCGCGATGAGGTCGAGGCGGTGCTGTCCCGTACTCGTGGTGCGGCCGCGCGTCATGGCATACGGACGGACGACCGGTCCGGCCTCGTCGTCGAACCAGTGGCTTCTTCCCTGACCGTCTGAACTCATGTCATCCCACTACCCGCCCTGAGGCAGATCGGTGCGCGGAGCGGCACCCAGATGCACACCGACCCGCTTCACCAGGAGCGTCATCTCGTACGCCACCAGGCCCACGTCGGAATCCGCGTCCGAGAGGACCGCGAGGCAACTGCCGTCGCCGGCGGCCGTGACGAACAGGAAGGCGTCGTCGAGCTCGACGACCGTCTGCCGGACGTTGCCCGCCTCGAAGTGGCGGCCCACGCCCTTGGCGAGGCTGTGGAAACCGGAGGCGACGGCGGCCAGGTGCTCGCTGTCCTCCCGGGTCAGGTCTCTGGACACGCCCGTCGGCAGGCCGTCGCCGGAGAGCACGAGGGCCTTGCGGATGCTCGCGACACGCTCCACGAGGTCGTCGAGGAGCCAGTTGAGCTCGCCGTTCTTGTTGCCCGCGGTGTGGTCGGTCGCCTTCGGTGCGGTCATCGACCGTCCCCCTTCGTTCCTTGTGGTGCTGTGCCGCTGTGGGCGTCGTCGCCCGCGGCGTTCTCCTCGCGGCCGCGCTGCCAGCCGCGCTGGAGCGAGGCCATACGGCTGCGTACCTCGTCGGCGTCCCGCTCGACCGGCTCCGCCGTGTCGTCGGTGCGCCGACCGGTGCTCTGCTTCAGCTGCGGGGCCAGGTTCGCCTGGCGTACGCGGCGGGGCAGAGGAGCCGTGCCGGAGTCGGTTGGCTGGGTCGCCGTGCCGGGGCGTCCGGCGGGCGCGCTCGGCCCGCTCGGCCCGCTCGACGTGAGCTCGGCGTGCCGGTTGCGCCTGGGGAGAGCGGGGGCCTCAGGCCGTTCGGTGCTCGGAGGCTCGCTGCTCTGGTCGTCGAGGCGGTCGGCCACGTCGGTGCTCCGGCGCAGCGGGTTCGCGCCGCGGCGGCGGGTGGGCAGTGGGGCCGGTCCCAGTGGTGCGGCCGGCTGGGGGCGCGACCGGCCCGGGCCGGTCGGGGCCTCCTCGTCCGGGTCCTCGCGCCGGACTCGCTGCTCGGTGACCGGGCGTCCGTGGGAGCTGACCAGCTTGGGGGTCCGGCGTCGCGGCATGGGGACCGGGGCGTCGAGGTCGTCGTCGGCCCGGTCCGTGGCGCCCGGCTCGGGGGCCTGGTGCTGCGGCTCGCCGTGCCGGGGTGCCGTCTCGTCGTCCGTGCGGAGGGAGCGGCGCGGGCGGAACAGTCCGCCGCGTTCGCTGTCCTCCTCGTCGAGGGCGCCCGGGAAGTCGCCGAGGGCGTCGAGGTCGACGGGAGCCTCCAGTTCGACCGGGCCGTCCAGGAGCGCCGCCGGAAGGCTGGGCAGCCTTCCCTGCGCCTGGGAGAGCGGAGCGCGGCGGGCCTCCTCCAGCTCGGCCTCCTTGGAGGGCCGGGGCCGGTCGAGGCGGAAGCCGATGCCGTTGGTGTCCGGGACGTCGTCCGTCAGCAGGGTGTCGGGGATGAAGACGACGGCCGTGGTTCCCCCGTAGGGGGACGGCTGGAGGGAGACCCGGACGTGCTGCCGCTGGGCGAGCCGGCTGACCACGAAGAGGCCCAGCCGGTCGGTGTCGGACAGTTCGAACTCCGGTGTCTCGGCGAGCCGGAGGTTGGCGTCCAGGAGCGCGTCGGCGGCCATGCCGAGGCCGCGGTCGTGGATCTCCAGGGTGAAGCCGTTGGCGACGCGCTCGCCGAGCACCTGGACGGCGGTGTGCGGCGGGGAGAACACCGTGGCGTTCTCCAGGAGTTCGGCGACGAGGTGCGTGAGGTCCGCGACGGCCGGGCCGGTGACGGCGACCCGGGGCAGTCGGCGGACCTCGATGCGCTCGTAGTCCTCGACCTCGGCGACGGCGGCGCGTACGACGTCCATGAGCTGGACGGGTTTGCGCCACTGCCGGGAGGGGGCGGCGCCGGAGAGGATCACCAGGCCCTCGGCGTGCCGGCGCATGCGGGTGGTCAGGTGGTCGAGACGGAAGAGGTCGGCGAGTTCGTCGGTGTCCTCGGTCCGCCGCTCCATGGCGTCGAGCAGGGTGAGCTGCTTGTGCAGGAGGACCTGGCTGCGGCGGGCGAGGTTCACGAAGACCTCGGACACGCCGGCCCGGAGCTCGGCCTGTTTGACGGCGGCCTCGACGGCGGCGCGTTGCAGGGTGTTGAGGGCCTGGCCGACCTCGCCGATCTCGTTCTTGTCGTACTCCAGGCGCGGGACCTCGGTCTCCACGTCGATCTGTTCGCCCACGGAGAGGCGGCGCATCACGCTGGGCAGCCGGACGCCGGACGCCTCGTGGGCCTCCAGGCGCAGTTGTCGCAGGTCGCGGATGAGGCCGCGGCCGACGCGCACGGACAGGACGAGCGAGAAGAGCAGGGCGGCGAGGCCGAGGAGGCCGGCCACGGCGGCCTTGACGATGACGGCCATGGCGTCGGGGCGGACCCGGTCCTGATAGCGGTCGCCGGCCTGGTCGTTGAGCGTGGCGAGCTCGTCGAGGGCGCTGCCCGCGGCGGCGTCCCAGCTCTTGGCGCTCACCGCGCCGGGGGGCGGGCCGGGGTCGGAGGAGATGACCGCCTGTTCCGCCGACCGCAGCGGGGCGGTGGTGGCGTTCTTCCAGAAGCGTTCGTAGCGTTCGCGCTCCGCCGCGGGCAGCACCGGCAGGCTGATGTCGTACATCATGGTGCGCTGCGCGGCGAGGTCGGAGACGTCGCGGATCTCTTCGCGGGTGAGTTTTCCGACCACCAGGGCGGAGCCCAGCAGGGCGTCCTCGCGGGAGAGCAGTTCGCGGGCGCGGGTGATGTTCACCAGGACCCGGGCCTGCTTGTCCAGCTCCACGCTGTCGACGCCGTCCATGGAGGCCAGCAGGGCGTAGCAGGGGTCGACGAGACGGTTGTACAGGTCGAGGGCCTGGATCCGGTCGACCGTGCCCTCCTCGACGCTGCGGCGCAGGGAGTCGATGCCGTCCAACGCGTCCAGGATGGTGGTGAGGTGTTCGTCCTCGTCGGCGTCCAGTCCGTCGCGGACGTCCGGGTCCTTGGCGTTCTCCCGGATCTTGACGATGGCGTCGTCGGTGGCGCTGCGGGTGCTGCGCAGCGCGGACAGCGCGTCGGAGGCCCGGGGGTCGGCGAGATAGACGAGGGTCTGCCGGCGTTCCTGCTGGAGGACCCGGACGGTGTCCTCGGTGGGATAGCCGATCTTCTCGACGACGGACGACACGTGGAACAGCTGGGCGACTTCCCGGCCCGTGAGTACCGTGGCGAAGCCCCAGATCGCGATCAGGGACACCAGCGGCACGAGGAGCAGCGCCACGATCTTCCGGCGGATCGATTTCCCGCGAAAGCGCATGGCCTCCCCCAGCTCGACCCCCACCGGCAGGGGTACAGATGTGCGTCAACAAACGGCGCGAGCCTACTACTGACCCACACGCAACTCGAAGACCCGTCCGGAAGATGAACTTCCGCACCGAGGGCGAGACATGGGGAGTTGTCCGCTCATTGGAGGAGATTGCCTCCTGTCTTTCCCCTGCGGCCGCCGACAAGGAAGTGATCGGTCCGACTGACCAGTTGGCCGGAATTTTGCGTTCGTTGGGAATCTTGAAGGGGATTCGTTCGTCGTACGTGTTGGGAGTTGGGGGCGGAATCGGCCACAGGAGCCGCAACCCGCACCCGGGCGGCGTAAATCAGCGCAAGCCGGGCAGCCACTGGGGAGCCGGGTCTTCGGACGCGGGGCGAGCGGTCTGCTGGCGGTGGGGAGTGACACGGTGATGGGCACGGCGGAGCGACAAGAGACGCTGCCGGACGGCGGGGCGGCGCGTGCGACGGCGCGGCGACAACTCGAGGCGCCGGATCACGACATTCCGACGGACAGGGACGGAACGGCTGCGTACCGGAATGCGGCCGAACCCGTTGAGCGCGGCGGGCGTGGCGCGGCACAGAAGCAGCCCGAATACCGGCCGTTGTGGATCGAGGAGCCCGCGCGGCGGCGCCGGTTGCCCGATCCGGTGCGGACATCGGCGGTGCGGGCGGTGCTGATCATCGCCGTGACACTGATCCAGGCGATGGTGGCCTTCCTGTGCACCATGGCCGGTTCCTGGCTGGCGTTCCCCATGGTGATCAGCAGCGTCGTCAGCACCGTGGTGGCCACCTGGGGCGCCCTCGACGTCTGGGTGACCCGCCAGGTGTGGAACCAGCGGCATGGCGTGGTGTCCACGCCCAGCAGCACCGCGCGTGCCCTGCGGCGCGAGCGGCGCAAGGCACGGCGGCAGGCGCGGGCCGCCGGGCGGGCCCAGGAGCGAATACGTCGGCAGGGCGGCGCGGGCCAGTTGTCGCACCCCTGAGGACCGGTTCACTGCGGTCCGGCAAACGACTCACGGCGGTCCGGCTCACGGCGGTCCGGCTCACGGCGGTCCGGCTCCCGGCTCACGCCGTCCGGGCCTCCTCCGGGCCCGTGGCGTTCAGAGGGCGGCCGGCTGCGGCCTGCTCCCTCCGCGGACGAGTTCCCGTCGCGCCCGCATGAAGGGGCGCGGCCGGTCCACGGAGAGCACCGCGGTGGTACGCCCGTCCCGTTCGTACAGGGCGAGGAAGCCGCCCTCGGCCGGTGCGCCGTCGGCGAGTTCACCCTCGGCGATGCGGACGGTGTCCCCGTCCTGTCGACGGCCGGCGAACTGGATGCGGGCGCCGTACTGGTCCGACCAGAAGTACGGCAGCAAGCCCACGGTCTGAAGCGTGCGTCCGGCGAGCAGATTGGCCACGGCGACGCGGGGTTGCTCCGTCGCGGACGTCCAGTGTTCGGCGCGGGTGCCGCCGACGCGGGCCACATCGCCGACGGCGACCACCTGGGGCAGGGCCGTCACACAGCCGTCGTCGCACAGCACACCGTCGTGCAGGGCGAGTGTCGAGCCCGCCAGCCAGGCGGTGTTGGGAGTGGCGCCGATGCCGACGATCACTGTGTCGGCGGGCAGGACCCGGCCGTCGGAGAGTGCGACGCCGGTGACGGCGGCGGTGCCGCGCAGTCCGGCCACTCCGGTGCCCGTGACCAGGTCCACCTCGCCCCGCCGGTGGAGCGCGGCGCACACGGCGGCCATCTCGGCGCCGAGGTGGGGCACGAGCGGGAGCGGAGCGGCCTCGACGACGGTGACGGCGTGGCCGAGGGCGGCGCAGGAGGACGCGGTTTCGGCACCGATGAAGCCGCCTCCGATGACGACGACCTGGCGCGGACCGCCGCCGAGTTCGTCGCGCAGGGCACGGGCGTCGTCGAGGGTGCGCAGGGTGTGCACCCCGGTGAGGCGGGGGCCCGGGAGGCGGCGGGCGGAGGCGCCGGTGGCGATGACGACGCCGTCGGTGGACACCGTACGGCCGTCGTCGAGCAGCACGGTCCGGCCGCGGGCGTCGAGGCCGCGGGCCCGTTTGCCGAGCAGCCACTCGGCGTCGAGTTCGGTGGTCTCCTCGTCGTCCGTGAGGGCGAGGTGGTCCTCGCTCGCGCGACCGGTGAGGAAGTCCTTGGACAGGGGAGGCCGGTCGTACGGGCGGTGGGGTTCGTCGCCGACGATCACCAGGCGTCCGTCGAAGCCCTGGGAGCGCAGTTCCCGGGCCGCGTACAGACCGGAGAGGGAGGCGCCGACCACGGTCACGGTCCTCATGCGGCGGTTCCTTCCTCCGCGGCGACGTGGACGTAGATCATGCCGTCGTCGACGCTGACGCGGTGGGTGCGGACGGGGCGCCGGGCCGGGAGGCAGGTCGGCTGTCCGGTGCGGAGATCGAATGAAGCCGCGTGCAGCGGGCATTCGACCAGACAGCCCTCCAGCCAGCCCTCGGAGAGGGAGGCGTCCTGGTGGGTGCAGGTGTCGTCGATGGCGTACAGCTCGCCGTCCTCGGTGCGGAACACGGCGATGGGCGGTGTCGTCTCGATGCGGACGGACTCGCCCTCGGGGAGGTTTTCGAAGCGGCAGACGGGAATCACGGGCCCCCCTCTCGGTCCGGGACGCTCGGTCCGGACCTGTGTGGTCCAGGTTGATCTGGGAGTGCGGACCGCCGTTGGTCCGACAGCAGGCAGTGCGGAAGCAAGGAGCTGTGCTCGAGCGAGGAGTTCGGTCGGCGCCGGACCTTTGCCGAACCTTCGTCGAACCTTCGTCGGTCCGACCCGGTCCACGCCGATCCGTGCTGTTCGGCCCCCTACCGGGCGCCGGACGCTTCGGTAACATGATGTTTCGTATGACGCATGAGCGAGCGCCATGCGCAACAGAATCCGGGCGGGACGACCGTCGCGTCAAGGGTTTCCCGCAGATGCGGCCCGAACCGGGCCCCCAGGTGGTTGAGAGTTGAGCCATGACCCGCACGCAGAAGCAGTCCGACCGTAGCGAGGAGAAGACCGCGAACCCGGAGAAGAACGGCAGAGGGGCGGCCAGCGCCGTCCAGTCGGTGGACCGTGCCGTGAGCGTGCTGGAGATCCTGGCCCGGCACGGCGAGGCGGGCGTCACCGAGATCGCCGACGAGCTGGACGTGCACAAGTCCACCGCGTTCCGGCTGCTCGGCGTCCTGGAGAACCGCGGCCTGGTGGCCCAGGCCAAGGACCGCGGCAAGTACTACCTGGGCGCCGGCGTCCTACGCCTGGCGGGGGCGGCGGCAGTACGGCTGGACATCTCGCAGGAGGGCGTCCCGGTCTGCCGGGAAGTCGCCGACGAGCTGGGCGAGACGGTGAACATCGCGGTCCTGGACGACGATGCGGCGGTCAACATCATGCAGGCCCGCGGCACCGCGTCCGTGACGGCGCAGAACTGGCTGGGCAGACGCACGCCGTTGCACGCCACCTCCAGCGGCAAGGTGCTCCTCGCGCACATGCCGCCCACCCTGCGCGAGGGCCTGCTCGCGCGCTCGCTGCCGCGCTTCACGGAGCGGACCATCACCGGCGCCTCCGTGTTGCGGAGCGAGCTGGCGGCCGTGGTGGAGCAGGGCTACGGCATCGCCGTCGAGGAGCTGGAGCTGGGCCTGGCCGCCGTGGCCGCCCCGATCCGCTCGCACGACGGCAAGGTCATCGCCGCCATCAGCGTCTCGGGGCCGGTGTACCGCCTGACCAGCGACCAGCTGCCGGAGCTGGCCAAGCGCGCGGTGGAGGCCGGAGCCGAGCTCTCGCGGCGGATGGGATACGGCTTCTAGCCGGCTCGGCCACAGCGTCCGACCGGCCGCCGAACAGCTACCGCGCGAACGCGAAACCAGCGGCGCGGGACCGGGAATCTCCTGGTCCCGCGCCGCCGTGTGTCCGGCATGTTTCGCCCCGACCCGTTCCTTTTGCCAAGGGTTAACTCGCACCTCTTGACGGCCCTCGACGGCGTTCCCACTATGTTCCTCATAGCGCAACCCATCGTGCATTGCGCAACAGCAGAGGAGCTTGGTCGTGCCACACGAGGTCCGTGCCGTAGTCGCTGTGAAGAAGGGCGCACCCGTCGAGGTGCAGACGATCATCGTCCCCGACCCGGGTCCGGGAGAGGTGCTCGTCGCCGTGCAGGCCTGCGGGGTCTGCCACACGGACCTGCACTACCGGGAAGGCGCGATCAACGACGACTTCCCGTTCCTGCTGGGCCATGAGGCGGCCGGCACGATCGAGGCGGTCGGGGAAGGGGTCACGGACCTCAAGCCCGGCGACTACGTGGTGCTGGCGTGGCGCGCGCCCTGCGGTTCCTGCCGTTCCTGTCGCCGCGGCCGCCCCTGGTACTGCTTCGACTCCCGCAACGCCACCCAGCCGATGACCCTGATGGACGGCACCCCGCTCAGCAACGCCCTCGGCATCGGCGCCTTCGCCGAGAAGACCCTGGTCGCGGCGGGACAGGCCGTGAAGATCAACCCGGCGGCCCGCCCCGAAGCCGCCGGCCTGATCGGCTGCGGGGTGATGGCCGGTTACGGCGCCGCGGTCAACACCGGCAAGGTCGGCCGTGGCGACTCGGTCGCCGTCATCGGCTGCGGCGGCGTCGGCAACGCGGCCATCGCGGGCGCCTGCCTCAACGGCGCCATGAAGGTCATCGCCGTGGACATCGACGACAAGAAGCTCGACCAGGCGGAGAAGTTCGGCGCCACACACACCGTCAACTCCCGAGGCACGGACCCGGTCGAGGCGGTCCGCGCACTCACCGACGGCCACGGCGTGGACATCGCGATCGACGCGGTGGGCCGCCCGGAGACCTTCAAGCAGGCCTTCTACATGCGCGACCACGCGGGTCTGCTGGTCCAGGTGGGCGTGCCCTCCCCCGAGATGAAGGTCGAGCTCCCGCTGATCGACGTCTTCTCGCGCGGCGGCGCCATCAAGTCGTCCTGGTACGGCGACTGCCTGCCGAGCCGCGACTTCCCGTTCCTCATCGACCAGTACCTGTACGGACTGCTGGACCTGAACGCCTTCGTCAGCGAGACCATCGCGCTCGACCAGGTCGAGGAGGCCTTCGCCAAGATGCACCGCGGTGAGGTGCTCCGCTCGGTGGTGGTCCTGTGAGCGACAAGGACCACGCGGTACGCATCGACCGGGTCGTCACGAAGGGCACCTTCAGCCTGGACGGCGAGACCTTCGACGTCGACAACAACGTCTGGCTGGTCGGCGACGACGAGCAGGTGCTGATCGTCGACGCCGCCCATGACGCCCGTGCCATCCACGAGGCGGTCGCGGGCCGGCATGTCACCGCCATCGCCTGCACCCACGCCCACGACGACCACGTCGACGCGGCGGCCGAGCTCTCCGTCCTGACCGGGGCGCCGGTCCTGCTGCACGCCGACGACCACGAGCTGTGGTCCCACACGCACCCCGGCCGCAAAACGGACGGCGAACTGACCGACGGCCGGATCCTGACCGTGGCCGGCATCGAGGTCCACGTCATCCACAACCCCGGGCACACCTGGGGCAGCTGCTCGCTGTACGTCCCGTTCCTGAACGCCGTGTTCACCGGCGACACGCTCTTCCACGGCGGCCCCGGTGCCACCGGCCGCTCCTACTCGGACCGCCCCACCATCGAGGCGTCCATCCGCAACCGGCTGCTCACCCTGCCCGGCGACACCGCCGTCCACACGGGGCACGGCCAGGACACAACGATCGCCGCCGAGCGGCCCAACGTGCCCGCCGTATAAGCGACTTCCCCGTCCCCCTGCCATCCCCGCCACCGCAAGGAGGGGCATGTCCAGCACGCCCGAAAACCACCCTCACTCCCCCCGTGTGGTCATCGTCGGCGCCGGCATCGTCGGCTGTTCCCTCGCCGACGAGCTGACCGCCCGCGGCTGGACCGACGTCACCGTCCTGGAACAGGGCCCGCTGCCCGCCCCCGGCGGCTCCACCTCGCACGCGCCCGGCCTCGTCTTCCAGACCAGCCCGTCGAAGACGCTCGCCGAGTTCGCCAAGTACACGGTCGAGAAGTTCGTCTCCCTCGAAGTGGACGGCCTTCCCTGCTTCAACCAGGTCGGCGGCCTGGAGCTCGCCACGACCCCGGAGCGCCTCGCCGAACTGCACCGCAGGGCCGGTTACGCCGCCGCCTGGGGCATCCGCGGCGAGATCGTCAGTGGCGCCCGCTGCAAGGAACTCTGGCCGCTGCTCGACGAGTCGGTGGTGCTCGGCGGCTTCCACACCCCCGACGACGGCCTCGCCCGCGCCCTGCTCGCGTCCCACGCCCAGATGGACAGGGCCACCGAGAGGGGTGCCCGCTTCCTGGAACGCCACACGGTCACCGGGATCGAGCGGGAAGCCGGCCGGGTCACCGCCGTCGTCACCGACCGGGGCACCTTCCCCGCCGACCACGTCGTCTCCGCGGCCGGCTTCTGGGGCCCGGTCATCGCCCGCATGGCGGGCATCGACATCCCCCTGCAGCCGCTCGCGCACCAGTACGCGAAGACCAAGCCTCTCCCCGAACTCCAGGACCACGAGGCGGAGGCCTCCAGGCCGATCCTCCGCTTCCAGGACCGTGACCTCTACTTTCGCGAGCACACCGACCGCTTGGGCATCGGCTCCTACGCCCACAAGCCCCTGCCGGTCGACCCGTTCGCGGTCCTGCCGTACGACGAGGCCCGGGCGCAGAACCTGGACATGCCCTCCTCCTTCCCCTTCACCGAGGAGGACTGGGCACCGAGCTGGGAGGACTGCCGCTGGCTGGTCCCCGCCCTGCGGGACGCCGAGATCGAGGCCGGCTTCAACGGCGTCTTCTCCTTCACCCCGGACGGCATGCCGGTCCTCGGTGAGTCCCGGCAGCTGCGCGGCTTCTGGCTGGCCGAGGCCGTGTGGGTCACCCACTCCGCCGGTGTGGCGAAGGCCGTCGCCGAGTGGATGGTCGACGGACGGCCCGCCCTCGACCTGCACGAATGCGACCTCACGCGTTTCGAGGAAGTGCAGCGTTCACCGTCGTACGTCCGTGAACGCGGTTCACAGCAGTTCGTCGAGGTGTACGACGTCCTCCACCCGCTCCAGCCGATGGAGCAGCCGCGTCCCCTGCGCGTCAGTCCCTTCTACGCCCGTCAGCAGCAGCTCGGCGCGTACTTCCTGGAGGGCGGCGGCTGGGAGCGCCCGCACTGGTACGAGGCGAACGCGCCCCACGCCGAAGGACTGGAGCTCCCCGAGCGCGACGCCTGGTCGGCCCGGTACTGGTCCCCGATCGCGGCCGCCGAAGCGAAGGCAACCCGCGAAAAGGTCGCGCTCTACGACATGACCCCCCTGCGGCGCCTCGAAGTCACCGGCCCCGGAGCGCTCGACTTCCTGAACCGCATGACCACCAACAACCTCCGCAAGAAGCCCGGCGCGGTCACCTACACCCTCCTGCTCGACGAGACCGGCGGCGTCCGCTCCGACCTCACCGTCGCCCGCCTCGCCCCCGACCGCTTCCAGGTCGGCGCCAACTCCCCCGCCGACCTCGACTGGCTCGCCCGGTACGCCCCGGACGACGTCCACCTCAAGGACATCACCTCCGGCACCTGCTGCATCGGCGTCTGGGGTCCCCTCGCCCGGGACCTCGTCCAGCCCCTGACCCGCGACGACTTCTCGCACGAGGCCTTCGGGTACTTCCGCGCGAAGGAGACGTACCTCGGGCACGTCCCGGTGACGGCGATGCGCCTGTCGTACGTCGGCGAGCTCGGCTGGGAGCTGTACACCACCGCCGACCTGGGCCTGCGCCTGTGGGACACGCTGTGGGAGGCCGGCCAGGACCTCGGCGTGATCGCCGCCGGCCGCTCGGCCTTCAACTCCCTGCGCCTGGAAAAGGGGTACCGGGCCTGGGGCACCGACATGACCGACGAGCACTCCCCGTACGAGGCGGGCGTCGGCTTCGCGGTCCGCGCCGACAAGGAGTTCGTGGGGCGCGAGGCGCTCACCGACGCGCCCCTCACCCGCAAGCTCACGCCCCTCCTCCTCGACGACCCCGCCGCGGTGGTCCTCGGCAAGGAGCCGGTCTACGTCGACGGCGCCCCCGCCGGCTACGTGACGAGCGCCGCGTACGGCTACACGCTCGGCCGCTGCATCGCGTACGCGTGGCTGCCTGCCGGACTCACCACCGGCACCGGCGTCCACATCGAGTACTTCGGCGAGAAGGTCCCGGCGACGGTCGCCGAAGAGCCCCTCTTCGACCCGAAGATGACCCGCATCCGCCGATGACGACCACTGTCGATCACGACCGCTGTCGATGACTGACGCACCCCCAGGAGGCATGCAGTGTCCCCCACTTACGACGTGATCGTCATCGGTCTCGGCGGCATGGGCAGCGCCGCCGCCCACCATCTGTCCGCGCGCGGCGCCCGCGTGCTGGGCCTGGAGAAGTTCGGCCCGGTGCACAACCGGGGCTCCAGTCACGGCGGTTCACGGATCACCCGGCAGTCGTACTTCGAGGACCCGGCGTACGTTCCGCTTCTGCTGCGCGCCTACGAGCTGTACGAGGACCTGCAGCGGGCCACCGGCCGGGAGATCGCGATCCTCCCCGGCGGCGTGATGGTCGGCCGCCCCGACTCCCGGACCGTCTCCGGCTCGCTGCTCTCCGCCCAGCAGTGGGACCTCCCGCACGAGATGCTGGACGCGAAGGAGATCCGCCGCCGCTTCCCGACGCTCTCGCCCAAGGACGACGAGGTGGCGCTCTTCGAGAAGAAGGCCGGTCTCGTACGGCCCGAGAACACCGTCGCCGCGCACCTCCAGCTCGCCACCCGGCAGGGCGCCGACCTGCACTTCGAAGAGCCGATGACCCGCTGGGAGCCGTACAAGGACGGTGTCCGCGTCCACACGGCGGAGAACACCTACACCGCCTCCCAGCTGGTGATCTGCCCGGGCGCGTGGGCGCCGCAGCTGCTCACCGACATCGGGGTGCCGTTCGCCATCGAGCGGCAGGTCATGTACTGGTTCCAGCCGACCGGCGGTGTCCAGCGGTTCGTCCCCGAGAACCACCCCATCTACATCTGGGAGGACGCGGCCGGCGTCCAGGTCTACGGCTTCCCGTCCATCGACGGCCCCGACCTCGGCGCCAAGGTCGCCTTCTTCCGCAAGGGCGAGGTCACCACCCCGGAGACCATCGACCGGACGGTCCACGAGGACGAGATCAAGGCGATGGCCGACCACATGGCCGGCTGTATCCCCGACCTCCCCGGCACCTTCCTCAAGGCCGCCACCTGCATGTACTCCAACACCCCGGACGAGCACTTCGTCATCGCCCGACACCCTGCGCACCCCGAGTCGGTGACCGTGGCCTGCGGGTTCTCCGGGCACGGCTTCAAGTTCGTGCCCGTCGTCGGCGAGATCCTCGCCGACCTGGCCCTGACCGGCACCACCGAGCACCCCATCGGCCTGTTCGACCCCTCCCGCCTCGCCGCCGCGCCCGCCTGAGGAGCCCGCCCGTGACGACGACCCCCGCCCCCGAGAGCCCGCTCTCCGAGGCCCACCCGATCTCCCCCAGCCTGATCGCCACGCTGCCCGGGAACTACTACACCGACCCGGAGATCTTCCGGCAGGAGCAGGAGCACCTGTTCGAGTCGATGTGGTTCTGCGCCGTGCGCAGCGCCGACCTCGCCAAGCCGGGTGCCTTCCGCACCGTCCAGGTCGGCCGCGAGAGCGTGCTCGTCACGCGCGGCCGCAAGGGCGAGCTGCGCGCCTTCCTCAACGTCTGCCGTCACCGCGGTGCCCGGCTGTGCATGGAGGAGTCCGGCGAGGTCCGGCGCAACCTCCAGTGCCCGTACCACGCATGGACGTACGACCTCGACGGCAAGTTGATCGCCGCGCCCAACCTGATCAAGATGCCGGACGTCGACCGGGTCGAGTACGGATTGATCAAGGTGTCCCTGCGCGAATGGCTCGGCTACGCCTGGGTGTGCCTGGCCGACGAACCGCCCTCCTTCGAGGAGACGGTCATGCACGCCGCCGTGGAGCGGCTCGGCGACGTGGCGGCGATCGACCACTACGGCACCGAGAACCTCGCACTCGGCAAGCGGATCGTGTACGACGTGAAGGCGAACTGGAAGCTGATCGTCGAGAACTTCATGGAGTGCTACCACTGCGCGACCATCCACCCCGAACTCACGGAGGTGCTCCCGGAGTTCGCCGACGGCTACGCGGCCCAGTACTACGTGGGCCACGGCGCCGAGTTCGGCGAGGAGGTCAAGGGCTTCACGGTCGACGGCAGCGAGGGCTTCGCCAAGCTGCCCTCGGTCTCCGAGGACCAGGACCGCCGCTACTACGCCATCACGGTGAAGCCGACGGTGTTCATCAACCTCGTACCGGACCATGTCATCCTGCACCGCATGTTCCCGATGGCCGAGGACCGCACGGTCGTCGAGTGCGACTGGCTGTACGCGCCGGAGGTGGTGGAGTCCGGGGCGGACCTGTCGAAGTCGGTGGAGCTCTTCCACCGGGTGAACGAGCAGGACTTCGAGGCCTGTGAACGGACGCAGCCGGCGATGGCCTCCCGGGCGTACCGCCGCGGTGGTGTGCTGGTCCCCAACGAGCACCACATCGGGATCTTCCACGACTGGCTGATCCGCCGACTCGACAAGGGCGGCGCCTCGCCAGTGTGATCGGCACCACATCGGCAAGCGTTTCTGAATGACTCCAGAGGAACTGGGCAGGCGCTCCCACCCATGTCACGTCAACAGCCTGACCGGTCATAGGGGGTGCCGGCACCAGACGTCCGGCACGCACGACAAGGAGCACAGACTTCATGTCCGAGCAGGAGACATACGACTACGTGGTCGTCGGCGGCGGCACGGCGGGATCGGTCGTCGCGTCCCGCCTCACCGAGGACCCGCAGGTGAGCGTGGCGGTCATCGAGGGCGGCCCGTCCGACGTGGACCGGCCCGAGGTGCTGACGCTGCGCCGCTGGCTCGGCCTGCTCGGCAGCGAACTCGACTACGACTACCCGACCACCGAGCAGCCGCGCGGCAACTCCCACATCCGCCACAGCCGCGCCCGGGTGCTCGGCGGCTGTTCGTCCCACAACACCCTCATCAGTTTCAAGCCACTTCCGTCCGACTGGGCTCAGTGGGTGGAGGCCGGCGCCGAGGGCTGGGACGCGGCCTCCATGGATCCGTACTACGACCGGCTGCTGAACAACATCGTCGCGGTGGACGAGAAGGACCGGAACGCCATCGCCCGCGACTTCGTCGAGGCCGCACAGCAGGCCACCGGCGTGCCGCGGGTCGAGGGCTTCAACAAGGAGCCGTTCGCCGACGGCGTCGGCTTCTTCGACCTCGCCTACCACCCCGAGACCAACAAGAGGTCGTCCGCCTCGGTCGCCTACCTCCACCCCTTCCTCGACCGGCCCAACCTCCATCTGATGCTGGAGACCTGGGCCTTGCGCCTGGACCTGGACGGGGACCGCGTCACGGGCGTGCGGGTGCGCACCGCCGACGGCGCGGAGAAGACCGTCGTCGCGGCGCGCGAAGTGATCGTCTGCGCCGGGGCCGTGGACACCCCGCGGCTGCTGCTGCTCTCCGGGATCGGTCCCAAGGACGACCTGGAAGCGCTCGGTCTGCCCGCCGTGCACGATCTGCCGGGCGTCGGCGAGAACCTGCTCGATCATCCCGAGTCGGTCATCGTGTGGGAGACTCACGGCCCCATACCGGAGAACTCGGCGATGGACTCCGACGCCGGCCTGTTCGTACGCCGGGATCCCGCGTCGCCCGGCCCGGACCTGATGTTCCACTTCTACCAGATCCCCTTCACCGACAACCCGGAGCGGCTGGGCTACGAGAAACCGCCGTACGGCGTCTCGATGACGCCCAACATCCCCAAGCCCCGCAGCCGCGGCCGCCTCTTCCTCACCAGCGCCGACCCGTCCGTCAAACCCGCGCTGGACTTCCGGTACTTCACCGATGAGGAGGACTACGACGCCCGGACGCTGGTGGACGGCATCCGTATCGCCCGCGAGATCGCCGGGACCGAACCACTGGCCTCCTGGCTGAAGCGCGAGGTCTGCCCCGGCCCCGAGGTCACCGGTGACGAGGAGCTCAGCGAGTACGCTCGCAAGGCCGCGCACACGGTGTACCACCCGGCCGGCACCTGCCGGATCGGGGCCTTTGACGATTCGATGGCCGTGGTCGGCCCCGACCTGCGTGTGCACGGCCTGCGCGGCGTGCGGATCGCCGACGCCTCCGTCTTCCCCAGTATCCCCGCCGTCAATCCGATGATCGGGGTCTTCATGGTCGGCGAGAAATGCGCCGACCTGCTCATTCGGCCGACGAACCCGGGAGTCGACGCCTGATGTCCACCACCCTGTCCAAAGAACCGGCCAGAGAGCCGGCACCCGAACCCACCGGCGCCCCGCCGGTCTTCTCCATACGCAATCTCTGGAAGGTCTTCGGGCCGAAGGCGGAGCGTGTGCCCGGCAGCGAGCTCGCCGACCTCCCGGCCGACGAGCTCCGCCGCAGCACAGGCTGTACGGTCGCCGTCCGGGACGTCTCCTTCGACGTGCACAAGGGCGAGGTCTTCGTCGTCATGGGCCTGTCCGGCTCCGGCAAGTCCACGCTCGTGCGCTGTCTGACCCGGCTCATCGAACCGACCTCCGGCACGCTGGAGATCGACGGCGAGGACGTCCGCGCGATGGACAAGGCCCGGCTGCGCGAACTGCGCCGCCACCGGGCCGCCATGGTCTTCCAGCACTTCGGCCTGCTCCCGCACCGCACGGTCCTCGACAACGTGGCCTACGGCCTGGAGATCCAGGGCCTCGGCAAGCCGGAGCGCCGTGCGCTGGCCATGAAGGTGGTCACCAAGGTCGGCCTGGAGGGCATGGAGCACCGCCGTCCGGCCCAGCTCTCCGGTGGTCAGCAGCAGCGTGTCGGGCTGGCCCGCGCGCTCGCCGTCGACCCCGAAGTCCTGCTCTTCGACGAGCCGTTCAGCGCGCTCGACCCGCTGATCCGCCGCGACATGCAGGAGGAGGTGATCCGCCTGCACCACGAGGAGGGCCGCACGATGATCTTCATCACCCACGACCTCAGCGAGGCCCTGAGGCTCGGCGACCGCATCGCGCTCATGCGTGACGGCGAGATCGTGCAGTGCGGCACCCCCGAGGAGATCGTCGCGCAGCCCGCCGACGACTACGTCCGCGACTTCGTCCGCGATGTGCCCCGCGAGCAGGTCATCACGGTGCGCACCGCCATGCGCGCCGGGGGCTGCGGCGGCTCGGACCACCCCGGTTCCCTCGCCCCGGACACGATCGTCGCCGCCGCCATCGAGATCGTCGCCCGCAGCGGAGCAGCCGCCTGTGTGGTGGAGGACGGCGAATGCCTGGGCGTGGTCGACCACGAGAACCTGCTGGCGGTCGTCGCGGGCATCGGCTCCGAACGGGCGGCGGTGAGCTGACGATGAGCACCCTCATACCCGAGAGACCGGCTCCTGAGAAGACCGGTTCCCCGCCGGGCGGGTCCCAGGGACCCGCCACTCGCTCGCTCCTGCTGCGCCGGCTGTCGGTGATGTCCCCGCTCGCCCGCCGGCTCTCCGCACTGGCCGCGCTCGCCGTGGTGCTGGTGCCGTTCGCCGCCGTCCTGTGGGGCAGCGGGGCGTGGCCTGGCGAGCTGGGCGTGGACGTGTCCGGGCCGCTGGACGACCTGAGCCAGTGGATCGTCGACAACCGCGACACCAGCCCGATCTTCCTCTACTTCCTGCTGCACATCAGCAACACGTCCGTCGACGCCGTCGACGGGGTGTACTCCGTCCTGGACGGCCTCGGCTGGCCCGGCGTCACGGCGGCCGCGGTACTGCTCGCCTGGTGTGCCGGCGGCGCGAGTCGTGCCGGGCTGAAGGTGGCCGCCGTCGCGCTGGGCGCCTTCGCCGGATGCGGTCTGCTCGGCATGTGGGATCCGGCGATGCTGACGCTGGCCCTGATGACCGTCGCGGTCGCCGTCTCCGTGGTGGTGGGCTTCGCGCTCGGCCTCGCCGCCGGTCTGTCGCGTCCCGTGGACCGGGCGCTGCGCCCCGTCCTCGACACCATGCAGGTGCTGCCGGCCTTCGCCTACCTGCTGCCCTTCGTCCTGGTCTTCGGCACCGGCTCGCCGGCGGCCCTCCTCGCCACCGTCATCTACGCGGCTCCGCCGATGGCCCGGCTCACCGCCCTCGGGCTGCGCGACGCGGACCCGTCCGTGCTGGAGGCCTCGGCCTCCCTCGGCGCGAGCTCCCGCCAGCAGTTGCTGAAGGCACGGCTGCCGCTGGCCCGCAAGGAACTCCTCCTGGGCCTCAACCAGACGATCATGATGGCCCTGTCCATGGTCGTCATCGCCTCCGTGATCGGCGCCGGCGGACTCGGCGACGAGGTGTACTCGGCGCTGTCCACGGTCGACGTCGGAGCGGCGCTCGCCGCGGGCATCCCGATCGTCCTGATCGCCGTCTGGCTCGACCGCACGACGGAGGCCGCGGGAGAGCGGATCGGTGCGCCTCCCACCGCCGACGGTCCCCGGCTCCTGCGCGGCGGCCCGGCCTGGGCGGTGGCCGCCGTCGGCACGGTCCTCGCGTTCGCCGTGGGCAAGGTCGCGGGCGCGACCCAGTGGCCCGCGGGCTGGACGGTCGACATCTCGGGGTCCGTCAACTCCTTCCAGGAGTGGACGGTGGACAACGTGCACGCCGGGGTTCCCGTCCTCGGCGGTACGGAGGTATGGGCGTCCAACTTCACCGTCTGGATCCTCAACCCGCTGCGGGACGTGCTCCAGGGAGCCCCCTGGTGGTCGCTGCTGCTGCTCGTCGCCGCCCTCGCACTGCTGGTGGGCAACTGGCGCAACGCGCTGGGCGCGACGGCCGCACTCGCCGCCACCGGGGTGCTCGGCGTCTGGGGGAACACCCTGGACACGCTGTCCCAGGTGCTGGCCGCCCTGGCCCTGACGCTGCTCCTCGGCGTCGCCGTCGGCATCCTCGCCGCCCGCGTCGGCTGGGTGGAACGGGTGCTCAGGCCGGTCCTCGACGTCCTCCAGACCCTGCCGCAGTTCGTGTACCTCATCCCGGTCGTCGCACTGTTCGGGGTGGGCCGTGCCGCCGCCATCACCGCGGCCGTCGCCTATGCCCTGCCCGCCGTCGTCCGCATCACCACCCAGGGTCTGAAGAAGACCGACCCGGCAGCCCTGGAGGCCGCCCGCTCACTCGGCGCCACCGGAGCCCAGCAACTGCGCCAGGTGCAGCTGCCGCTCGCCCGGCCCGCGCTGCTGCTCGCCGTCAACCAGGGCGTGGTGCTGGTGCTCGCGGTCGTCATCGTCGGCGGTCTCGTCGGCGGCGGCGCCCTCGGCTACGACGTCGTCTTCGGCCTGTCCCGCGGCGACCTCGGCGTCGGCCTGGTCGCGGGCGCGGCCATCGTCTGTCTGGGTCTGGTCCTCGACCGGGTCACCCAGCCCACCGTCCGCGAGACGGACCACTGATCCCCGGCCCCGCACGTCCGGCCCCCGTTCCGCCCTTGCATTTTCTGAGAGTTGAGGAAGAAACCCATATGCTCCACACCCACAACAGACAGCGCCGTGTCCTGCGCACCTCGCTCACCCTCATCGCCGGACTCGGCCTGACCGTCGCCGTCACCGGCTGTGGTGCCGCCGACACCGGCAAGTCCAGCGGCGCGGGCAGCACCGACAGCCTCACGCTCACCGTGCCCTCCTGGGTGGGTGCCGAGGCCAACGTGGCCGTCGCCAAGTACGTCCTGGAGACCGAGCTCGACTACAAGGTCAACACCAAGCAGATGGGCGAGGTCATCGCCTGGGACGCGCTGAGCAAGGGCACGATCGACGCCGTCCTGGAGGACTGGGGCCACCCGGAGCAGGAGGCGCAGTACGTCACCAAGCAGAAGACCGTCGTCTCCGGCGGCGACCTCGGGGTCACCGGCCACATCGGCTGGTTCGTCCCCAAGTACTGGGCGGACGCGAACCCGGAGGTCACCACCTACAAGGGTCTCAACAAGTACGCCGACCAGCTCAAGACCTCGGAGAGCGGCGGCAAGGGCCAGCTCCTGGAGGGCTCGCCCGACTACGTGACCTTCGACGACGCCATCATCGGCAACCTCGACCTGGATCTGAAGACGGTCTACGCGGGCTCCGAGGCGGCCCAGATCACCCAGATCCAGCAGAACTACAAGGCCAAGAAGCCCTTCCTCACCTACTGGTGGACCCCGCAGTGGCTCAACGCCCAGGTGGATCTGGTCGAGGTGAAGCTCCCCGAGTACAAGGAGGGCTGCGACGCCGACCCGAAGAAGGTGGCCTGCGCCTACCCCAACACGCCCCTCCAGAAATGGCTCAACGCCGACTTCGCCAAGGACGGCGGCAAGGCGGCCGCGTTCCTCAAGGCCTTCAAGTGGACCGCGGAGGACCAGAACGAGGTCGCCAAGATGATCACCCAGGACAAGCTGTCCGCCGACGAGGCCGCGAAGAAGTGGGTCGAGGCCAACCCGGACGCCGTCAAGGGCTGGCTGGCGTAGCCGAAGCCGTGGGACGGCCGGCCGGGTTCGCATGGCCCCGGCCGGCCCCCCGCAGCACGCCCAACGTCCTCAGCACCCGTACAACCGAATGAAGAACACGAGGGAAGGTACGGAATGCCGGACCTGTTCATCGGCGGCACATGGGCCGCCCCGCGCGACGAACGGACCCGCGAGATCCGCTGCCCGGCCGACGGCAGTCTGGTCGCGGTCGTCGACGAGGCGGGCGGCAAGGACACCGTCGAGGCCATCGCCGCCGCCCGGCGGGCCTTCGACGAGGGCCCCTGGCCGCACACGTCCGCCGCCGAGCGCGGCGATCTCCTGCTCCGCGTGGCCGACCTGCTGGTGCG
The DNA here is from genome assembly GCF_036237295.1 of Streptomyces sp. NBC_01352. NCBI lineage: Bacteria > Bacillati > Actinomycetota > Actinomycetes > Kitasatosporales > Streptomycetaceae > Streptomyces > Streptomyces sp. NBC_01352. Next base: position 8,997,001 of record NZ_CP108354.1, on the reverse strand, counting down.
CGACAAGGCCGCCCTCGCCCGCGCCGAGTCCCTCGACACCGGAAAGCGCCTGGTGGAGAGCGAGTACGACATCGATGACATCGTCGCGTGCTTCCGGTACTTCGGACGGCTGATCGCCACCGAGACGGGACGAGTGATCGACACCGGCGTGCCGAACGCGGAAAGCCGCGTGGTGTACGAGCCGGTGGGCGTGTGCGCCCTCATCACGCCGTGGAACTATCCGCTGCTGCAGACCGCCTGGAAGGTCGCCCCGGCACTGGCCGCGGGCAACACCTTCGTCCTGAAGCCGAGCGAGCTGACCCCGCACACCGCGATCCATCTGATGCGACTGCTCGAGGAGGCGGGTCTACCCGAGGGCGCCGGCAACCTGATCCTGGGCGCGGGGCCGGAGGCGGGCGCTCCGCTGGGCGACCATCCGGACGTGGACCTGGTGTCGTTCACCGGCGGGCTGCAGACCGGGCGCCGTCTGATGGCCGCCGGGGCCGCCACGGTGAAGAAGGTCGCGCTCGAACTCGGCGGCAAGAACCCGAACATCGTGTGCGCCGACGCCGACTTCGAAACGGCCGTCGACATGGCGCTGACCGCGGTGTTCCTGCACTCGGGGCAGGTCTGCTCGGCGGGGGCGCGGCTGCTCGTGGAGGACTCGCTGCACGACCGGTTCGTCGACGAGGTCGTCCGCCGCGCGTCGGCCATCCGGCTCGGCGGTCCGTTCGACGAGCAGGCCCAGACCGGGCCGCTGATCTCCGCGGCGCACCTGGCCAAGGTGGAGGCGTACGTGGCGGGCGGTCTCGCGGAGGGCGCGGTGCTGCGCTGCGGTGGCGCCCGTCCCGAAGGGCTCGACCAGGGGTTCTACTATCTGCCGACCGTGCTGGACGACTGCGTCGCGTCGATGTCCGTGGTCCAGGAGGAGTCCTTCGGGCCGGTGCTGACCGTGGAGCGGTTCGCCGACGAGGACGAGGCGGTGCGGCTCGCCAACGACACGATCTACGGCCTCGCCGGCGCGGTGTGGACCCGAGACGAGGCCAAGGCCGCGCGGATGGCGTCCCGGCTGCGGCTCGGCACGGTCTGGATCAACGACTACCACCCCTATGTCCCGCAGGCGGAGTGGGGCGGCTTCAAGCAGTCGGGTACGGGCCGTGAGCTGGGCCCCGCCGGGCTCGCCGAGTACCGGGAGCCCAAGCACATCTGGCGCAACACCAGCCCCGCACCGCAGGGCTGGTTCGACTGATCACCTGACGCTCAGTCATGCCCCTTGCGGCGCGGGGCGCTTGAACATCCGCGTCGCCGTGATCTCACTGTGCACCGCTTCACCTTCTCCGGCCGGGGCCTGCTGAGGCAGTCCCGGCCGGAGGTGTTCCTCCACGCTGATGTACTTCAGCCCGGCGCGCAGGTCGGCGTCGTTGCGCAACCTGATGACCAGTGGGAACTCCGCGAGCGCGGTGGTGTCGAACAGGCCGGTGGTGTAGAGGAGCTGGACGCCCAGCGCGTCCGACACGGCCCGCTGGAGCTCCAGCAGGTAGGTGGCGTTGGCGCGCCCGATCGGGTTGTCGAGGAACAGCGTGCCGGCGTGCCGGTGCTTGTCGCGTCCCCGGTCGTTCGAGCGCAGCGCCGCCATCGTGCAGTACAGGGCGATGGCGGCCGTCAGCAGCTGCCCACCGGAGAACACGTCGCCCATCTGCCCGACGGGCACCCGCTCGGCGCGCAGGACGGCGTCCGGCTTGAGGATCTCGACGGCGACGCCCTTGGGACGGAGCGCCGCGCCGACCCCGCGCAGCAGCAGGGACATGCCGTCGCGCCGCAGGTCGGAGTTCTTCTTGACGGCGGCCCGGGTCGCCTCGTCGATGACCTCGCCGAGCCGCTCGGTGAGGGTGGCCTGGTCGGGTTCCTCGAAGCGGATGCGCAGGAACTCCTGCCCGGACCACTCGCCGAGCCCTTCGGGCAGCCGGGAGAGCCGCTGGGCGGACCGCAGGGTGGCGAGCGCCGACTCGACGAGCCCTCGCAGGCGGTCCACGATCGAGTCCCGGTTGCGTTCCAGTTGCTCCAACTCGTCGGTGAGAACGCGGAGTCGGGGTGCGAAGGCGTCGGCCCACTTCTGGGCGTGCTCGGGCAGCGCGGAGGCGGGCAGTTCGCGGATCTGCTGCCGGGCGGGGGTGCGGACCTGCTCGTAGCGGGTGGAGTTGGCGTGCCGGACGAGGATGTCGCTCGCCTCGCGCACGGCGGCCTCGGCGGTCGACAGGTCGGCGGCGCAGCCGCGCAGGGACCGGCGGGCCTCAGCGGCGGCCTGCCGGGCCTCCTCCGGGCTGCCGGGGTACGGCTCGGTCTCCTCCTGATCCTCCTCCGAGGTGTGCTCGCGCAGCAGGTCGCGGAGCATCGCGGCGATCTCGTCGAAGCCGCCGGCCGCGTCCTCGGCGGCCCGGTGCGCGTCGAGGAGTTCGGCGTGCGCCTGCCGGGCCTGACTCAACGCGTCGGTGCGTGAGGCGAGTTCGGCCGTGGCCGTGCGCAGCAGCGCCTGGGCGTGCTCGGCGTCACGCGGCCGCAGTTCCTCCGGCAGGTCGGTGTGTGCCTCGCCGTCCTCGGGCGCGTGCCGCTCGGCCTCGCCGCGCAGCCGCCCGAGCTGCTCGCTCGCGTGGGACATGCGGGTCTCCAGGAGCTGCACCAGCTCGTCGGCCCGCGCGACGGCGGCCTGCCGGGACGGGCCGTCGGAGCCGTCGGGCGACTGGAGCAGCTGCTCCGCGCGCGTGCGGACCTTGTTGCTCAGCCGGTCCAGGTCGGCGCGCGCCGCGCTCTCGTCGCTCTCCGCCCGCGCCTGCTCGGCCCGCAGATCGGCGCCGACGCCGACCTTCTCGTACAGCTGGGAAGCGGCCCGGTAGGCCTCGCGGAAGGCCGGCAGGGACGCCGTCGGATCCGCCGCGTCGCTCTGCGGTACGTCGTCGGGGGCGCCCGCGATCTCGGAGCGCTCGGCCCGCAGCGCGCGGGCGGTGCGGCGGGCGTCGTCGGCGGCGCGCTGGGCGGCACGCCGGTCCTCGTCGGCGGCGCGGGCACGGTCCAGCAAGGACTGGGCGCGGGCCTCCGACTCGGTGGCCTCGTCGGCGAGTTCGCGCAGCTTGACCTGCCAGCCCGCCCGCTCCCGCAGCCGGAAGGCGAGCCCGGCGAGGGCGTCGGCGGCGCGCCGCGCCTTCTGGGCCGCCTCCTGCCGCTCGTCCCGCACCTGCGCGGCCTCGGCGGCTGCTTCGTCGGCCTCGGCCCGCACGGTCCGTGCCTCGGCGAGTTCGGCCTCGGCCTCCTCGGAGAACGCCCGCGTGTCCCGAGCGGCCTGGGCCAGCTCGACGAGCCGCCCGGCCGGGCAGCCGGTGCGCCAGGAGGCGAGCCTCGCCGACAGCTCCCGGTCCTTGCCGAGCCGCGCCGCGAGCGCCCGGATCTCCTCGTCCCGCTCGGTGGCCCGCGCGCGCAGCGCCTGGCGCTCCTCGTCGGCGGCGTGCTCGTCGTGCATGGCCGGGTTGGGCGGTACGAGGAAGACGGACTCGTTCTCGGAGTCGGGGGCCGGCGTCGGCGCGAGGAGGGCGGCCGCCGTACCGACCGCCACGGCCGACCGTGGCAGCAGCGCGGCGTCGCTCAGCGCCTCGCGGGCACGCGCGTGCGTGTCGGGGTCGGTGATGATCACGCCGTCGACCAGTTCCGGCCGGGCGGCCAGCACGCGCGCGTGGTCGGCGGGGTCGACGGCCTGCGCGAGGTAGCGCCAGCCGGGCAGTGCGGGAATGCCGTGCTCGCCGAGGTACTCGACGGTCGCCAGCACGTCCGGGCCGGGCGGCAGCAGTCCGCCGTCACCGAGGGCACCGAGGATGCGGGCGTCGTCGGCGGCGGCCGTACGCAGCTCGAAGAGCTGCCGCTCGGCGGAGGAGACCGCGTCGTCGAGCAGCTCGCGCAGTTCGTCGGCGAAGCGGTCGAGGTCCTCGGGGGTGAGAGCGCCCGGGTTGCCGTCGTCCGGGTCCTGTCGGGGCTGCGGTACCACGGAGGTGCGCGTGTGGCCGCCCGTCAGGCTCAGCAGTTCGGCCAGCCGCTCCTCGACAGCGAGGGCCTCGGCGAGGCGCCGCTCGGCCTCGTAGGAGCGTGCGGCAGCCGTGGCCGCGTCCTCCGCACGCGCCGCCGTCAGCTCCGCGCGGGACTCGGCCGCGGCGGCTTCGCGTGCGTGCTCGGTGGCCCGGTGCGAGGCCTCGCGTGCGGTGTCCCAGGCGGCGACCGCGGCCTTCTCGGCGTCGCTGGCGGCGAGGGCCGCGCGCGCGGGGTCGGCGTCGGGCGCGCTGTCGTCGAGCCAGCCCGCGCGCACCGCCTCGGCGGTCTCCTGCTCGACCTCGGTCAGCCGCTGGCGCAGATGTCCGGCCTCGCTGCGGGCGCGCTGGGCCTCGGTGGCGGCGGAGGTGGAGTCCCGGTACGCGGAGTCGCTGACCTCCTGGAGGGCGGCGGAGCGCTCCTCCTCCTCGTTGGCGAGGGTCTCGGCGCCCGCTGCGGCCGCGTGCAGGGCCCGTACGAGATCGACGGCGGCCCTGGCCCGGGCGGCCAGCGCGGGCGCAGCGTCACGCTCGGCCTCCTGGATCGCGGCGGCCACGCGCGCGACCCGGTCGGCGGCGGCGCGGTGGCGCAGCACCGCCTCGGCGGCCTGCCAGGCGGAGTGCAGCGTGCGTGCGTCGGCGAGCTCACGCTTCTGCGCGGCCGCCGACTTCTCGGCGCCGGCCAGCGCCAACGAGGCGTGCCGGAAGGCGAGCTCGGCGGCGATCAGCGCGCTGCGCTCCCGGGCCGCCTCGGAGTGCGTGACGGCGTACGCGGCGGCGGTGACCCGCTGGGCGAGGTCGCCGGCTCGTACGCGTTCCTTGGCGCCGCGCGCGGACAGCCGCCGCGCCAGGGTCCGCGTACGGCGCTCGGCCCCGGAGTGGATGTCACGCGCGCGCGAGCGGGCCTCGGCCGCCTCGACGATCCGGCCGAGCAGGTCCACCGACCCGGCGGTGAACTCGCGTTCGGCGATCAGCTCGGCACGTCGCCCCAGCTTGTTGCCGAAGCCGCTGACCAGGTCGGCGAGGCCGTCGGTGTCGCGGGTGTCGGTCACCGCGCGCAGCAGCAGGTCGGTGAAGTCGGAGTCCTTCTTGACCGCGAAGAGGCCGGCGGCCTCACCCTCGTCGGCGTTCATCTCCCGCTGGTAGCGGAAGAGTTCCGGGTCGAGGCCGAGGTCGCCGAGGTGCTCGATCCACCGGTCGTGGATCTCCTCCCAGTGCACCTCCAGATGCGGGTACGCCTTTCCCGCCTCGGTGAGGGCGTCCCGGAAGCCCTTCATGGTCCGCCGACGCCCCTGGGCACCCGACTGGCCCTCGACGGACGGCCGTACGGCGGTGGACTCGGCGACGGGGAGGTTGTCCAGGCTCAGACCGGGGCCGGGGCGGAAGGAGTACCAGGCCTCGGCGAACTTACGCGGGTCGTTGGAGACCTGACGCCCGCGCCACTCACTCACCTTGCCGACCACGACGCACTCGCCGGTCAGCACGTGCTGCCACTCCAGCGCCACGTGACCGCAGTCGTCCGCGAGCAGGAACTTGCGCAGCACGCCGGAGCTCGCGCCGCCGAGGGTGTTGCGGTGGCCCGGCAGCATCACGGAGAAGATCAGCTTCAGGAGGACGGACTTGCCGCCGCCGTTCTCCAGGAAGAGCACACCCGCGGGCGCGGGCCGGCGCGGCGGGCCGACCGGCTCCTCCTCGAAGAACTCCGCCTGGGCGGGCGCGGGGTCGGGCACGGGCTCGCCCACACCGCGCAGGTCGAGCACGGTGTCGGCGTAGCGCGCACCGGCGGGCCCGATGGAGTAGAGGCGGACGCGGGACAGCTCGTACATGGCGGACTCTCGTAAGTCTTCGGCAGTCTTCGGCAGGTGGGGGGTCAGGACTGTGCGGGTGCGTGGAACGGCAAACCGGCGTCGGCCACCAGGTCCAGGTCGTCGGTGTCCTCGGGCGGCAGCAGCGTCGGCGTCCCGTCGGTCACCGGCACGACACCCAGCTCCAGCAACTCGGCCATCGCGGCACTGCCCGCCATGTCCCGCACCTGGAGCTGGTAGCGGGCCGTGGTGCGGTACGTACCGCCGTTGTCGTCACCGGTCCGCTGCAGGAACCCGGAGTCGGTGAGGAAGGCGACGGCCTTGCCGACGATGCCGGTCGTGGAACCGGCGAGCCGGCGCGCGTCCTTGGTGGCACCGGTCGCGCTGCGTCTGACCCAGATCCGCCAGGCGGCCTCCAGACCGGGCGCGTCGGTCGCCGGGTCGGTGTTCTCGCCCTGCTCCTCGGCCCGCTCCTCCAGACGCCGGCACGCCTGCCGTACGAACGCGTCGACGCCGTTGACCGAGACGCGCCCGATGTACCCGTCGTCGGCGAGATCCTCCGGCCGCGGGAACGCCATGGCGGCGACGGCGAGATGCGCCAGCCCGTGCAGGAACCGGTCCCCGCCGTCGGCGGACGTCCGGCGCGCGTAGTCGCCCATCCGCACGGCGAACACCGAGTCCTCGGCGGCCGTCACGGCCATCCCCGCACGCGGGGACACCTCCAGCACGACCAGCCCCAGCCCGGCCGCCACCGCATCGGCGAGCCGCGCGAACGGCGGGTCCTCGCGGTAGCGCCGCAGCAGTTCCGTGTACTCCTGATCGCGCGCGGGCTGCAGTTTGGGCTGCAACCCGAAGGCGACGAGCCGCGCCGCGTCGGCGGCGTCGGCGGGCGTGACGGGCGCGGTCGCCGAAGGGGCCGGGGCCTCCGTGTCACTCCACTCGACGTGCTCGGTCACGACGACAACTCCCTGAACTTGTAAGCGACGGCAAGGATGGCGCACCTAGGGGCGCGGGGCTGTGACATGTGCGGCTCCGCCGCGTGGGCGCGACCAGCCACGTACGGCCCGCAGTCGGCAATGAACATCACGCTGCCTCCGTCCGCCCCGCAGCCATCCCCACCGCATCCAACAAGGCCGTCCCCACGATCAGATCGGCCCCACCGAACTCCGGGTCGTCCAACTCCACCCCGTCATCCACGGCGAACAACAACTTCTCCTCGCCCTGCCGGTACGCCGTACCGACCGGCGGACTGGCCGCATGGACCGCCAACAACGCGACGAGGTAAGGCAGATCAGGATCCTGCCGCCGAGCCTCCGCAAGCAGTCCCGACAGCCTCCGCGGCGCATCCGCCGGCAGATCCAGCAACTCCATCGCGGCAGCGAGTTGCTCCTCGCTGAACCGACTGTCGTCCGGCGTGGCGATGAGATCCGGCTCCGGCATCTCCGCGCCCAGATGCTCCCGTTCCATCGGCGGCGTCAGCAATATGTCGACAAGGTCACCCACCCGCACCGACACCGGCGTACGCAGCCCCGTCCCGCTCGCGAAGAACGCGTCGGTGACCCGAACCGCCTGCTCCAAGGGCAGTGGCAGTACCGGCGCGAGCAGGTGCCCGTACAGATCCGTCCCCGACGTCGTCATCGGCGTGGCGAACGCCTGCCGGTCCTGCTCGGCGCGGAAGAGCGGTCCCGCCTCCAGCAGCCGGGACTGCAACTGCGTGTGCCGCCGGATGCAGTCCTTCACGATGTCCACCAGCTCGGCGGCACGCCGCTTCTGCTCCGGGTCCTCGGACTCGTCGCGCGCCTTGCGGATGTTGGTGAGGATCGCGTTCTCGTGGCGGTACCGGTCGGCCACATGGTCGAGGGCCTCGGCGATCATGTCGGGCACGGTGGTGAGCCAGTCCACCGCCCGGACGTTGCGCCGGGTCGCGTCCAGCGCCCTGCGCAGGGTCTCCGAGTACTGGACCGTGCGGTACCGGGCCTGTTCGGCGGCCAGCTGGGCGTCGGCGAGGCGGCCCCGGCTGATCAGCACCTCCAGCTTGACCTCGGCGGCGATCTGCGCACTGGTGACATCGGTGTCCAGGGCGCCCACGAGGACGTTGACCGCCTCGTCCGTCGTACGGAGATAGACCGAGCCGCCGGGGCCTGGGACCTCCTCGATCAGCTTGAAGTCGTAGTCGCGGCGCACATACGTGCCGTCCTGCGCGAAGGTGCCGTATACGGCCCGGAAGCCGCGGTCCACGCTGCCGACGTTGATCAGGTTCTCCAGGACCCAGCGGGCCACCCGCTCGTGCTCGGCGACGGGCCGCTGCGGGGCCTGGGCGGCGATGCGGGGGATGAGCCGGGCGACGATCTGGTCGTGGTCGGCGCCGGTGTCGAAGTCCATGTTCAGAGTGACCAGGTCGATGGCCGCGAGGGCCACCTCCGCCATGCCGTACACCGAGTACTCGCCCGCGAGGTTGGCCTTGCGTGCGTCGAGGTCGTGCAGCGGCGCGGTGCAGGCGAGCGCGCGCAGCCGCCGCGCCAGTCCCTCGTCGGCGGCCGGGCCCGGTGCGGGGCGCGGCCCCGCGCTGAGCTGGGGCGGAACGCTGTCCGTCGATGCAGGCGAAGTCACGGTGCACAGACTAGGTCCTCGGTCTGACAACGACCCAAACGGCGCGGATCGCCTCCGGCGGTTGGCAGGACGCCTACCGGTTGTTCTCCGGGTGCGGGTCTGTGGGGGCTTGTCGCGCCCACGCGGCGGAGCCGCATATCGATACAGCCCCCGCGCCCCTAAGGAGCCCCCTCCTCGCCCACCCGCCGCCGGTAGACCTCGACCACTCGCTCCAGCGAGTCTCCGAGGTACACCGCGAGCAGTTTCTCGGCCTCGCCCTTGTCCCCCGCCTGCAGCGCCCGAAGGATCTGCTGGTTGCGTGCGAGGTACGGCTCGTGCAGCCGGCGCGGGTCGTCCACCACGTGGAAGGCGAGGCGCAGTTCGGCGAAGACGCTGCGCATCAGCTCGCTCGTACGGTCGCTCTCCGCGAGCGCGACCAGTTCCCGGTGGAAGTGGATATTGGCCGTACCCAGCACTTTCCAGTCACCTTCGCGCGCCGCCCGCTGCCCTTCGGCCACGGCCTCCGCCAGCCCGTCCAGGGCGTACGGCGGCTCGCCGAGTCCCCGTACGACAGCGCACTCGACGAGGCCGCGGGTGCGGTAGATGTCCTCCACGTCCTCGACGGTCAGCACGCGGACGAAGACGCCCCGGTTCAACTCGTGGACGAGCAGGCGTTCGTGCGTGAGCAGCCGGAACGCCTCGCGCAGCGTGTTGCGGGAAACGCCGAGCGCACCGCCGATGCTGTCCTCGGACAGCCGGGTCCCGGGCGGGAAGAACCCCTCGGCGATACGGCTCCTGAGGATGTCCGAAACCCGTTCTGCCGTGCTCGTGCGGCCCAGGAGGGCTCGGTCGTCGGCCAGTCCCGCAAGCTGCTCTGCCATGCCCGGAATTCAATCGCAGATACAAGAACGAAACAACATGGGTATTGAAGGATCGTTCAACGATCCTCTACCTTGCTACGAACGGCGCCGTCCCCGCTCGACGACGCCACAGCTTCCGCACGCCTCAGCTTCCGCACGGCACGCTTCCGCACGGCACGGCTCACTTCTCACGCACCCTCCGTCCTCCCTCTGCGAGGTGCCCATGAGCACGACCCCTCCACCGCAAGCCCTCACCCCCGACGCACAGTCGGCAACGGGCGAACGCCCCGACGACGACGGGGCGTTGGCCTGGCTGCGCGCCCTCGGACCGCGTGGCCGGCGCGCCTTCGCGGGTGCGTTCGGCGGCTATGCCCTGGACTCCTACGACTACTTCACGCTGCCGCTGAGCATGGTGGCGCTGGCCGCGTACTTCGGCCTGGACAGCGGCCAGACCGGCCTGTTCACCACCGTCACCCTCGTGGTCTCCGCGATCGGCGGTGCTCTGGCGGGCGTGCTGGCCGACCGGATCGGCCGCGTCAAGGCACTGATGATCACGGTGATCACCTACGCGGTCTTCACGGTCGCCTGCGGTTTCGCGCCCAACTACGAGACGCTGCTGGTCTTCCGCGCCCTCCAGGGCCTCGGCTTCGGCGGCGAGTGGGCGGTCGGCGCGATCCTGGTCGCCGAGTACGCGAGCGCCAAGCACCGGGGCCGCACGCTCGGCGCGATCCAGAGTTCCTGGGCCGTCGGCTGGGCGCTCGCCGCGATCATGTACACGCTGGTCTTCTCGTTCGTCGGCGACGACCTGGCCTGGCGGATCATGTTCTGGACCGGCGCGCTGCCCGCACTGCTGGTCATCTGGATGCGGCGCCGGGTGCAGGACGCGCCGGAGGCGATCGCCGTACGGGAGCGGAGCACCAACAAGGGCTCGTTCGCGGCGATCTTCAAGCCCGGCATGCTGCGCACGACGTTCTTCGCCGTCCTGCTCTCCACCGGCGTCCAGGGCGGCTACTACACCCTCGCCACCTGGGTGCCCACCTACCTGAAGACCGAGCGCGGCCTGTCCGTCGTCGGCACCGGCGGCTACCTGACGTTCCTGATCTCCGGCGCGTTCCTCGGCTACCTCACCGGCGGCTACCTCACCGACCGGCTGGGCCGCCGTCGCAACATCTGGCTCTTCGCACTGCTGTCGGCCGTGTGCATCCTGGCGTACGCGAACATCCCGGACGGCTCCAACACCCTGCTCCTGGTGCTCGGTTTCCCGCTCGGGTTCTGCATGTCGGCGATCTTCAGCGGCTTCGGGTCCTTCCTGAGCGAGCTGTACCCGACGGCGATTCGCGGCACGGGGCAGGGCTTCACGTACAACACCGGTCGCGCGGTGGGCGCCGTCTTCCCGACCACGGTCGGCTTCCTGGCCGACAGCTGGGGCGTGGGCGGCGCGCTGGTCTTCGGCGCGATCGGTTACGGCCTCGCTGCCCTGGCACTGCTCGGGCTGCCGGAGACGCGCGGAAAGGAGCTCGCGTGAACCGCACGGAACACCGCTCCCCGACCGTGACCAACGACCGGCCCCTCACCCTCGTCGACGAGCACGCGCACGCGTGGAGCCCGACAGACGCCCGGACCCGCTTTCGCGCGGGTCTCGCGGGACCCACCGCCGGGGTCGCGGCGGGCCACACCCAGGTCAACCTGATCTCGGTGCCCGCCGACTGGGCGTACGACATGCTGCTGTTCTGCCAGCGCAACCCCAAGGCCTGCCCGGTGCTCGACGTCACGGACGCCGGCTCCTGGACCACCGTCCTCGCGGACGGCGCCGACCTGCGCACCGATCTGCCGCGCTACCGGGTGTGGCGGGACGGGGAGTTGGTGGACGAGCCGACGGACGTGCGCGCGTACTGGCGCGGTGACCTGGTGTCGTTCCTGATCGGCTGCAGCTTCACCTTCGAGTGGGCGCTGTCCGGGGCGGGCGTCCCGATCCGGCACATCGAGCAGGGCCGCAACGTCCCGATGTACGTGACCGGCCGCGAGTGCCGTCCGGCGGGCCGGCTGCACGGGCCGCTGGTGGTGTCGATGCGCCCGGTGCCGCCGGAGCACCTGCCGGCCGCCATCCGGGAGAGCAGCCTGCTCCCGGCGGTGCACGGCAGCCCCGTACACTGCGGCGACCCGTCGGCGTTGGGCATCGACGACCTCGGGAACCCGGACTTCGGGGAGCCGGTGGACGCCGAGCCGGACGACATCCCGGTCTTCTGGGCCTGCGGTGTGACCCCGCAGGCCGCGGTGATGGCCTCGCGCCCGCCGTTCGCCATCACCCACGCACCGGGACAGATGTTCCTCACCGACGCCCGCGACGAACAGTTCCGCGTGGCCTGAGAAGGAGTAAGGAGTAGCGAAGGATCCATGACCTCCATCGATCTGAACGCCGACCTCGGCGAGGGCTTCGGCCACTGGCGGCTGACCGACGACGAGCAGCTGCTGACCGTCGTCACCAGCGCCAACGTGGCCTGCGGCTTCCACGCCGGGGACCCGGCCACCATGCGGCGGGTGTGCGAGCTGGCGGCCGCGCGCGGGGTACGGATCGGCGCCCAGGTCTCCTACCGGGACCTGGCGGGGTTCGGGCGGCGCGCGATGGACGTGCCGCCCGCCGAACTGGCGGCCGAAGTGGCCTACCAGATCGGCGCCCTGGAGGTGTTCGCGCGTGCGGCGGGCTCGCGTGTGTCGTACGTCAAGCCGCACGGCGCGCTCTACAACCGCGTCGTGCACGACGAGGAGCAGGCGGCCGCGGTCGTCGAGGGCGTCCTCCTCGCGGAGGACTCGCTGCCCGTCCTGGGGCTGCCGGGTTCGCGCCTGCTGGAACTGGCCGGCAAGGCGGGCCTGCCGACCGTCACCGAAGCGTTCGCGGACCGCGCCTATACCGAGGAGGGCACGCTCGTCCCGCGCGGCCGGGACGGCGCCGTGCTCACCGATCCGGAGGCCGTCGTGGCACGCTCGGTGGACCTGGCCCGTCTCGGCACGGTCACCGCGCACTCCGGGGCGCGCATCGCGGTACGCGCGCGTTCCCTGTGCCTGCACGGGGACACGCCCGGCGCGGTGGAGCTGGCCCACCGCGTCCGGCAGCGGCTGGAGGCGTCGGGCGTCCGGGTGGAGGCCTTCGTATGAGGGCGCTGCCCGTCGGCGACGGCGCTCTGCTCGTCGAGGTGGCCTCGGGCGAGGAGGCGCAGGCCCTGCACGCGGAGTTGCTGCGCCGGCGGGCCGAGGGCTCGTTGTCGGTCCGCGAGATCGTCCCCGCGGCCCGCACGGTCCTCCTGGACGGCCTCGCCGACCCGGCCCGCCTGGCGTCGGAACTGTCCGCCACCCAGCTCCCGCCCACTCCCCCGCGCACGCACGACGTGGTCGAGCTCCCCGTGCGCTACGACGGCCCCGACCTGGCCGACGTCGCCGCCCTGTGGGGTGTCGGTGAGGCGGAGGTGGCCCGTATCCACGCGAGCACCGAGTTCCGTGTCGCCTTCTGCGGGTTCGCCCCCGGCTTCGGCTACCTCGCCGGCCTGCCGTCACGCTACGACGTCCCGCGCCGGGCCACCCCGCGGACGGCGGTCCCGGCGGGCTCGGTGGGACTGGCGGGCCCGTACACGGGCGTGTACCCGCGCTCGTCGCCGGGTGGCTGGCAGCTGATCGGCACCACGGATGCCGTGCTGTGGGACCACGCGCGCGTGCCGGCCGCGCTGCTGTCGCCGGGCACGCGCGTGCGCTTCGTTCCGGTGGGACCGGTGGGGACGCCATGACGGACCGCGCGCTCTCCGTCATACGCGCCGGAGCGCTGACCACCGTCCAGGACCGGGGCCGCCCCGGGCACGCCCACCTCGGTGTCCCTCACTCGGGCGCGCTGGACGGCCCGGCGGCCGAGCTCGCCAACCGGCTGGTGGGCAATCGCCCCGAGGCGGCCGTCCTGGAGACCACGCTCAACGGCTGCGCGGTGCGGCCCCGTTCGACGGTCACCGTGGCCGTGGCGGGCGCGCCCTGCCGGGTGACCGTGGACGGCCGCCCGGTCGCCTGGGGCGCGCCGGTGCGCGTGCCCGCGGGCGCGCTCCTGGACGTCGGAGCGGCCGTCTCCGGAGTACGTAGCTATGTGGCCGTCTCCGGCGGCGTCGCCGTGGAGCCGGTGCTCGGCAGCCGCTCCACGGACCTCCTGTCGGGTCTCGGCCCGCCGCCGCTCACGGACGGCGCGGTGCTGCCCCTGGGGAGCCCCGAAGTGCCTCACGCGCGCGTGGACGTCGCCCCGCAGCCCGCGCCCCCGGCCGAACTCGTCCTGCGGGTGACGGCGGGTCCCCGCGACGACTGGTTCACGGCGGAGGCCCTACGGGCCTTCACCTCCCGCACCTACCGGGTGTCGCCCGCGAGCAACCGCATCGGGCTGCGCACCGAGGGACCCGCCCTGGAGCGGGCCCGGTCCGGCGAACTCCCCAGCGAGGGCATGGTGCTGGGGGCGGTCCAGGTCCCGCCCGACGGCAGGCCGGTGGTCTTCCTCGCCGACCACCCGACCACCGGGGGCTATCCGGTGATCGCGGTGGTCCGCGCCGCCGATCTTCCGGCCACTGCCCAGGCGGTACCGGGCACGCCGGTGCGCTTCGTGGCCGTACGCCGCCGGTGAACCCCGGGCGGTGTCCGGCTCGCCGGTGAACTCCTAGGCGGCGTCCGGCCGGTGCTCCGTCACCGACAGGGTCGCGAGCGCCGCGGACACCGCCGCGGAGGCCCGCAGGTCGAGCCGGGCGCTCGTCCCGCGCGCGCGGTGCCGCAACTCGTCGGCCGCAAGGGTCAGGAGCTGCGGCAGCAGGTCGGTGCACCGCCGGGCCACCCAGCCGGTGCCGGCGGTGGCGAGCCACCACAGGCTCGCGGACTTGGTGGGCGCCGGGAACTCGGGCTCGGGCGAAGGGGCGGCCCCCATAGCGAGGCCCCGCTCCGCCAGCAGTGCGTGGGACCGCACGGCCAGTTGCCGGTGCCCCCGCTCGCCGGGGTGCAGCCGGTCCGCGCTCCACATCGCGCGGTCCATGAGCCACGCGCCTTCGGAGGCGTGCAGATGCACCGCCCCGTACTGCTCGGACAGCGCGTGGACCACGGCGTTCACCGCCCGCTGCCGCCGGGCCAGCGGGCGGGCCAGGGCGCCCGGCAGCCCGAGCATCGCCCCGGGGTCCGGCAGACAGGCCGTGAGCAGGACCGCGCCCTGCTCGGTGAGGGCCGAGTACACCGTGTGGAGGCGTGCGGCGGCGGCCTGGATGTCGAAGGTGCAGCGCAGGGTGTCGTTGACGCCGATGACCACCGACGCGAGGTCGGGCCGCAGCGCCAGCGCGGCGGGCAGCTGCCTCTCCAGCACGTCCCGGGTCTGCGACCCGCTCACCGCGAGGTTGGTGAACTCCACGGCCTCCACCGGCTCCGCGAGCTCTTCGCCGAGCCCTGCGGCGAGCAGCGCGGCCCAGCCGCGCCACCCGTCGCCGACGGGATCGCCCACACCTTCGGTCAGCGAGTCGCCGAGGGCCACGAACCGCAGCGGTCTCATGTCACGCCCCCGGGCACAGAGGGCCGTACGGACGTCGCCGCGTCGTGTGCGTCGAGGAACGCGGCGACCGCCGTGTCCCATCCGAAGCACTCCGCACGCGCGCGTGCGGCCTCGCGCCGCTCCTCCACGGGCCGGTCGAGGAGCATGTCCACGGCGTCCGCGAAGGCCCCGCCG
Source organism: Streptomyces sp. NBC_01352 (assembly GCF_036237295.1). NCBI lineage: Bacteria > Bacillati > Actinomycetota > Actinomycetes > Kitasatosporales > Streptomycetaceae > Streptomyces > Streptomyces sp. NBC_01352. Next base: position 8,981,982 of record NZ_CP108354.1, on the reverse strand, counting down.
CGATCGGCCGCGACGGCCCCGGCGGAGCCGATGACCTCCGGCAGGGCGGACGAGGCACTCACCACGACGGGCGTCCCACAGGCCATCGCCTCCAGCGCGGCCAGCCCGAACGTCTCGGCGGGCCCCGGCGCCAGGCACACGTCGGCCGACGCCTGCAACGCGCCCAGCAGCGCCCGGTCGGCGACGTGCCCGAGGAACGTCACCGGCAACCCGCGCTCCCGCGCCCGCTGTTCGAGCCGCTGCCGCAGCGGCCCGTCCCCGGCCACCACCAGCACGGCCCGCCGCCCGCGCCGTACGAGCGCCTCCAGGGCGTCCAGCGCGGTACCGGGCCGCTTCTCCACGGACAGCCGGGTGCACGTCACCAGCAGCGTCTCGTCCTCGAGCGCGTGCCGGGCGCGCAGGCCGGGGTCGTGCAGCGCGGGATGCCGCTGCACGAGATCGACGCCGAGCGGCGCGCGGACGACGTTCCGGGCCCCGATCCGCACGAACTCCCGCTCGGCGAACTCCGTGGTGCACACCACGCGCGCGTACGTGTGCGCGGTACGGACGTTGAGGGCGTCGGCGGCACGCCGGGCGGCGCCCTCCGGCACGCCCCAGGTGCGCAGCACGCCGTCGGCGGTCTCGTGGGAGACCATCACGGCGGGGATCCGGGCGCGCCGCGCCCACTTGCCGGTCCACCTGAGCGTCGTACGGTCGGAGACCTCCAGGCGGTCGGGGGCCAGCTCCTCCAGGAGCCGCGCCACCCGCCCCTTGTCGGTGAGCACGCGGTAGCCGCCGGTACCGGGCAGCAACGGCCCGGGAAGGGTGATCACCCGTCCCTGTTCCGTCTCCCGGTCGCTCGCCCGCTCACCGGGCACGATCAGCACCGGCTCGTGCCCGGCGGCCTTGAAGCCCCTGCCCAGCTCGCGCAGCGCGGTGCGCAGACCGCCGGAGGCCGGCGCCACGAAGTTCGCCAGACGCACGATCCGCAGTGACTCGCCGCTCATGCCGCCACCACCGTCCGGCGCGCCGTGAGCACGTTCGTGTAGTGCCCGATCAGCTGGTCGCCGACGGCCGCCCAGGTGCGCCCCTCGACCATCGCGCGCGCGGCGGCGCCGAACGCGGTGCGCAGGCCGGGGTCGGCGGCCAGGGACCACACGGCGTCCCGTACGGCGTCCGGGTCGCGCGGCGGGACCAGGAGCCCGGTGCGCCCGTGGGCCACCAGGTCCAGCGGGCCGCCGGCGGCGGGCGCGACGACGGGCACACCGCTGGCCATGGCTTCCTGCACGGTCTGGCAGAAGGTCTCGAAGGGGCCGGTGTGCGCGAAGACGTCCAGGGAGGCGAAGATCCGGGCGAGTTCGTCGCCGGTGCGGCGGCCCAGGAAGACCGCCCCCGGCAGCGCCTGGTCCAGGCTCGGCCGGCTGGGGCCGTCGCCGACGACCACGACCCGGACGCCGTCCAGCCCGCAGACGCCGGCCAGCATTTCGACCTGCTTCTCGGGGGCGAGGCGGCCGACGTAGCCGACGATGAGCTCGCCGTTCGGGGCGAGTTCGCGGCGCAGCGCCTCGTCCCGCAGTTCGGGGCGGAAGCGGGCGGTGTCCACGCCCCGCGGCCACAGCCGCACCCGGGGCACACCGTGTGCCTCCAGGTCGTGCAGGGCCGGGCTGGACGGGGCGAGGGTGAGGTCGGCGGCCGAGTGGACGGAGCGGATGCGCCGCCAGGCCGCGGCCTCACCGGCGCCCATGTAGGTGCGGGCGTATCCGGCCAGGTCGGTCTGGTAGACGGCCACGGCGGGGATGCCGAGCCGGGCGGCGGCGGCCATGCCGCGGACGCCGAGGACGAAGGGGCTGGCGAGGTGGACGACGTCGGCACGGTGCTCGACGATCGCGGCGGCCACCCGGCGGCTGGGCAGGGCGACGCGGACCTGGGGGTAGCCGGGGAGCGGGAGGGAGGGGACACGGATGACGGGGCACGGCGCCAGGGCATCGGCCCCGGGCCCGGTACCGGCGGCGGTGGCCGGCGCGACGACGAGCGGAGAGTGACCGCGATCCACGAGGTGCCGGGCGGTCTGGAGCGCGCAGTGGGCCACGCCGTTCACGTCGGGGGGAAAGGATTCGGTCACGATGACAACACGCATACCCGTGTTGTCGCCGTGCTGGACGTGGCCGCGTCAACGTGGATCTTTCCGGACGAGGAACGTCCTGTGAGCGTTGCGCTGCGCACCCGAGCAGGTCAGACCGTGTCCATGCCCGTCTGACCCGCGAGTCACCCCGAGTTCACCCGGGGAGTGCGCCGGAGCCCGGTGGGTTCGTTTCGTAGGGCGCACCCGAGCCGGATGCGGTCAAGATCGGCCACATTCGAAAGCGGCGGTCACATGGCGGCCGCGTCCGGTCCGATCCGGCTGCGTACGGCCGTCTGGACCTCGGCCTCCTCGGCCGGATCGGCGGCGAGCCGGCGCAGTCGCTCCACGACCCGGGCGTCACCGGTCTCGGCGTGCCGGGCGGCGATCTCGCGGGTGGTCTCCTCGCAGTCCCAGAGGCACTCGACGGCGAAGCCGGTGGCGAAGGAGGGGTCGGTGGCGGCGAGGGCGCGTGCGGCCCGGCCGCGCAGATGGGACGAGGCGGTCTCGCGGTAGATGTGCCGGAGTACGGGTGCCGCACAGACGATGCCCAGCCGTCCGGTGCCGTCGACGAGGGTCCACAGCGTCGGGGCGTCGGGGCCTTCACCCCGTACGGCCTCCCTGAGTGCCGCGAGGACGAGGTCGCTGTCCCGGGAGGCGCCCCGGCAGGCGAGCATGCGTCCGGCGGCGGCGCCGAGGGGGTCGGGCCGACGGGCCCAGCCGCGTGCCCGGTCGACCGCGGCGACACTGCGCATGCGTTCGAAGGCGTCCACGGCCGCCTCCACCACGGCCGCCGAGCCGGTGGCCACGGCGACCTCGATCAGATCGGGAGCGCTCGGATCATTGCTGTCGGCGAGATAACGCAGGGCGGTGCAGCGGGCTCCGTCGCTGCCGTCCTCGGCGGCCCGGAGGATCTCCGGCCGGTCCTCGGGGCCGGCGACGGCGGCGAGACAGCGGGCGGCGGGGACATGGAGCGCCACGCCGCGCTCGACACCCTGCTGGGCCCAGTCGAAGACCGCCTGCACGCTCCACCCCGGACGGGGCCCGGTAGGTCGCATCTGCCGTTGCCAGCGGTCGAAACTGCCGGACTCCTGAGCGGCACGCACGCGCGTGGCGATGGATTCACGCGGATCGTCGGCCCACAGCCGCCAGGGGCGTGGCTCGAACGCGTCGCGCACCGCGACCGCCAGTTCGGCCTCGCCCTCGGCGTCGGTCGAGAAGCGCGCCAGGACCGGTGCCGCGAGGGCGCGCAGTCCGGCGTCGTCGTCGCGCAGCGCCAGTTCGTCCAGGGCCCAGGCCCAGCTGGTGCCCGAGGCGGCGTACCTGCGCAACAGTTCGAGCGCGTCCCGCCTGCCGTACGAGGCGAGGTGGCCGAGGACCGCGAGGGCGAGCCCGGTGCGGGACTCCTCGGTGTCGAGGACGTCCTCGACGTCGAAGAGGTGCGCCTCGATCTCGTCCAGTTCGCCGTTCAGGTCGAGGTAGAGACGGGCGTAGTACAGGGAGCGGTTCTCCACCTGCCAGTCGTGGCGGGGATCGCGCAGCACACAGTGGTTCAGGGCCGCGAGCGCTTCGGCGCGCGGTGCGGTGAGCGCGTGCAGAGTGCCGTCGCCGCGGCCCCGCTGGAGCAGGCCGAGCAGCGTGCCGCTGGGCGCTATGACCGGATCGAACATGGGAAACAGCCTCACATCAAGCGTCGACGCAACCGGGATCCTGCATTACCTGGCCGCGTGACAACACGTCGGGGCGCCCGCCGTTTCCTGCTTGCTGTAAGCCATCTTCCTCTGCCTCTCGTTGGTGGCCCATGCGGACCGCATCACGGTCCGCGCGGTGCGGCATCACCTGCCCAGCCGTCGCGTCCGTGAATCACGACGTCATGATGACTCGGCAGTTCCATCCACCGCGACCGAAATTTCGGCGGCCCGTTACCGCCTCCCCCGTTGTTCGTGTCCGCCCTGGTCAGACGGACGTGTCAGTGTGCGCCGAACAGTTCGAGCAGCTGCGTCTTGCCGAACATCCGAGCGGTGTCGACGGCCGACGGAGTACCCGCGGCGGGATCGGCACCACCCTCGAGAAGCGCCTTGATCACTGCCTCCTCGCCCTTGAAGACGGCCCCGGCGAGCGGGGTCTGGCCCCGGTCGTTGATCCGGTTGCCCTCGGCACCACGGGCGAGGAGGGCACGCACGGTGTCGGCGTGCCCGTGGTAGGCGGCGAGCATCACCAGGGAGTCGCCGCGGTCATTGGTGAGGTTGGCCGGAACGCCCGCGTCGACGTACGCCACGAGCGCCTCGGTCTGCCCCTGCCGGGCAAGATCGAAGATCTTGGTCGCCAGCTCCACGACCTCGGGGTCGGGGGCTTCGGTCATCGGCCGGTCCGCCTCTCAGTGCAACCGTTCAGGTGAATCGCCAGGGTACTGGCTCACGGGGCACATGACCCGTTGTGCCCCAGGTAAAGATCACCGCAGACCCGGGCGGACGCAAGAGCCCAGCTCAAGCGGACGAATGCGACTCCGCCACCCGGGGGAAATCGGCTGGAATTCACCCAGTTGCACCTTTTATCGTATGGATACATGCTGTGATCCTGGAAGTACTCATGGTGACTGTCCCCACGAACCAGGAGAACTCAAATGATCCTGTCCATCTCAGGCGTGGTCCTGCTCGGAATCATCGTCTTCCTCTTCTTCAAGAAGGACGGCCTCAAGGCCTCCCACGCCCTGGTGGCCGCACTCTTCGGCTTCTATCTCGCGAGCACGGCCATCGCTCCGAGCATCAAGGCCGGCGGCGAGAGCCTGGCGAGCCTCCTCGGCGGAATCAAGTTCTGACGCCCCCCACGTCGGCAGGCACCACCATCCGTACGCACCACCAGGAGACAGCAGTGGCCCGGCGCCCCCTCCCCCGCATCCTGAGCACAGGCAGCGCGCAGATCGCCCGGAGCCGGGAGCTGGCCCGGACGGCGGCCGACAGCGCCACCGACGTCCTCCACCCACTGATCACGATCACCCGCGGTCTGCGCCGGCTGGCCTCGGCCGGGCGGCGCAAGTGGGCCGACACCCCCAAGGACAAGCGCGGGCCGCTGCTCTTCCTGGTGGCGTCGGTGGTGCTGGTCGTGGCGCTCGCACCGTACGGCCCGCTGCTCGCCGTCATCACACTGATGGCGGCGGCAGCCTGGCAGGGCCGCGACCGCGCACAGCCGGAGCCCGACGGCCCCGACGAGTCCCAGACGCAGCGCCTCCAGTCGCTGTACGAGGCCCTCGTGCCCTACTTCTCGACCGCCGAGGACCCGGCCCCGCTCTACGCCCACGGCGGCGAGTGGGACAAGGCCTTCCCCGCCTACGACTTCGACGGCACCGGCCGCATCACGCATCTGCTGATCCACTACCCGGCGTACTTCACCGACGGCGAGGCCGAGGCCCGTACCCGGATCGAGCAGCTGCTGCACGCCAAGTCGGGCCGCGACCGCGAGTACCACTTCTCCTGGGACGAGGAGGCCAACCAGCTCACGGTGACCGTCCTCGCGCCCCTGCCCACCGACATCGCCGCCCAGCGTTTCGTCACGTCCCCCGGCGAGACGGTCCTCGGCTTCACCGACCCCACCCAGGTCCAGCGGACGCTCCCCCTCACCCACGGTGAGGAACAGCGCGACGTACCGCCGGTCGTCTGGCGCACGGGCATCCGCTCCACCGAGCCGCACCTGCTGGTCATGGGCCAGCCGGGCAGCGGCACCTCCACGCTGCTGCGCTCCATCGCCCTGCAGGCCCTCCAGTACGGCGACCTCGTGATCGTCGAGGGCGGCGGCACCGGCGAGTACGCCTGCCTCACCGGCCGGGACGGCGTCCTCGCGGTCGAGTGCGGGCTGGCCGGGGCCCTGGCGAGCCTGGAGTGGGCGGCCACGGAGACGGAGCGCCGGCTGATCGCGGTCAACCGTGCCCGCCAGGCGGGCAACCCGCCGCCCGACGACACCAAACGCCCCCTGTGGATCCTCCTGGACCGCCCGAGCGCCTTGGCCCACGTGGCCGCCGCGGACGGCCGCCAGGACCCGCAGTCCCTGCTCCAGGTCCCGCTGGGGCACGGCCGCGCGGCGAACGTGACGGTGGTCGTGGCCGACCAGTTCGACAGCGCCGAGACCCTCAGCGACGCCGTACGCCAGCACACGCGCGCGCGTGTCGTCCTCGGCCCGGCCACGGCCGACCAGCTGGAAGCGGTGCTGGGCGCGCCCCCGCACACGACCCCGGTCGCCCAGGTCCCGCCCGGCCGCGGCTACGCCCGCCTCGGCACGGGCCCGGTCCACCGACTCCAGGTCCCCTCCACCCCGGATCCGTACGACGAGGCGACGAGCGAGGCGGACCGCCAAGCGGTACTGGCACTGCTGCCGCCGCGGACCACCCCGGCGGACGGGGAGCACGTGCCGGAGGCGGTACCGGCAGCGGGCGAACCGACACAGGGCGTGCAGACGGAGGCCGTACGGCCAGAAGCCGTACAGACGGAGGCCGTGGCCGCGGAAGCTCCGTAACCGCCGGGCCGCGCGACCCGAACCCGCCCGGCACGCAGTCCGGTCACGCCACGAACGTACGAGGCGCCTCCCCACCCCCAGAGCCCCCGCTCTCCACCAACCGTGCCGCCGCGGCCAACCGCACCGCGGCCTCCTCCGCCACCGCACCTCCCACGGTGAACGGCAACCGCACATACCCCTCGAACGCTCCGTCGACACCGAACCGCGGCCCGGACGGCACCCGCACGCCCACCCGTTCCCCCATCTCCGCGAGCCGCGATCCGGACAGCCCGCCCGTGCGCACCCAGAGCGTGAGCCCGCCCTTGGGCACCTCGAACTCCCAGTTCGGCAGTTCCCTGCGTACGGCGGTCACCAGCGCGTCCCGGTTGTCGCGGGCCTGATCCCGCCGTACATCCACGGCCTGCGCCCAGCCCCCCGTGCTGAACAGCCAGTTCACGGCCAGCTGCTCCAGCACCGGCGTGCCCAGATCGGCGTACGCCCGCGCGGCGACCAGGCTGCGGATCACATCCGGTGCCGCCCGCACCCACCCGATGCGCATCCCCGCCCAGAAGGCCTTGCTGGCCGACCCGACGGTGACGACCGTCGATCCCGCCGGGTCGAAGGCGCACACGGCACGCGGCATCGCGTCCTTGATGTCCTCGTCCAGCCACAGCTCGCTCATCGTCTCGTCGGCGACCAGGACCGTCCCGGCCGACCGCGCTGCCTCCACCAGCCGCCGCCGCTGGTCCTCGTCGGCGAGCGCGCCGGTCGGGTTGTGGAAGTCGGCGACGACATACGCGATCCGGGGCGCGGCGTCCCGCAGGACCTGCCGCCAGCGGTCCATGTCCCACCCGGTGAGGCCCTCCGCCATCGCGACGGGCACCAGCCGGGCGCCCGCCGCCCGCATCAGCTGGAGGATGTTCGCGTACGAGGGCGACTCCACGGCGATGCGTTCACCGCGCCCCGCGAACAGATGACAGATCGCGTCGATCGCGCCCATCGCACCGGTCGTGACCATGATCTGCTCGGGCATCGTCGGGATCCCGCGCGCGGTGTACCGCTCGGCGATCATCGTGCGCAGTGCGGGCAGCCCGGCCGGATAGTCGCCGTGGGTGTGGGCGTACGGCGGCAGCTCCTCCAGGGCGCCCTGCACGGCCCGCGTCAGCCACGGTTCGGGGGCGGGGAGCGCCGCGCAGCCGAGGTCGATCATCGAGCCGAGGGCCTCGGGGGGCAGAGGTTCGAGGCCGCGCGCGGGCAGCGGATTGCCGGCCGGTACCGCGGTCCAGCTGCCGGCCCCGCGCCGGGACTCCAGGAATCCCTCGCTGCGCAGCGCCTCGTAGGCCGCCGCGACCGTCGTACGACTCACGGAGAGGGACAGCGCGAGCTCGCGCTCGGCGGGCAGCCGGGCGGCGACCGGCACCCGGCCCTCGAGGACGAGCAGGCGGATGCCGTCGGCCAGTCCTCGATAGGCGGGCGGGCGGCGCGTGCCCGGTCCGGCCGGGCGGTCCTGCTGGGAGTTGAGCAGCCGGGCGAGCTGTGCGGCACCCATCGCCGAGGTCCACTGCGCCATGGAAATCAGTCCACCTTCCCCGAATTGGCCATGGATGATGTTTCCACCCAAGCCACAGGGTGTCATGCGTCAGGCCACTACGACCACATGGGGGGACCTCTTGTCCACGAAGAGGCCAAGCCGTCTCGGGCGCCGGTTGATCCAGCTGTACGTCGGTCTCGCGCTGTACGGGGCGAGTTCGGCGCTCCTCGTCGAGGCGGGGCTGGGGATCGAGCCCTGGAACGTGCTGCACCAGGGCCTGGCCGAGCTCACCGGCCTGACGATCGGCGTCGTGTCGATCGTCATCGGCGCGGCGGTGCTGCTCCTGTGGATCCCGCTGCGCCAGCGCCCGGGTCTCGGCACGGTGTCCAACGTCTTCGTGGTCGGCCTCGCCCTGGACGGCACCCTCGCCCTGATCCCCGAGGCGCACGGCCTCGCCGCACGGACCTCCCTCATGATCACCGGCATCCTGCTCAACGGCGCGGCCACCGGTCTCTACATCGCCGCGCACTTCGGAGCGGGCCCGAGGGACGGACTGATGACCGGGCTGCACCGGCGCACCGGCCGCTCGATCCGCCTGATGCGGACGGCCGTCGAGGTGACGGTCGTGACGACCGGCTTCGCCCTGGGCGGCACCATCGGCATCGGCACCCTGCTGTACGCGGTGTCGATCGGCCCGCTCGCCCAGTTCTTCCTGCGCGTGTTCGCCGCCCCGTCGGCATCCGACGGCGGCACGGTCGTTGCCGGCGGGCAACCGCAGCAGGCGATACTTCGACGGTGACCTCGCGGATACGCCATCCCTACCTCGACCATCCCGGCCCGATCGCCTTCGCCCACCGCGGCGGAGCGGCCGACGGCCTGGAGAACACGACGCCGCAGTTCCGGCGCGCGGTCGAGGCGGGCTACCGCTACCTGGAGACCGACGTCCACACCACCGCGGACGGCAGGCTCGTCGCCTTCCACGACGCGACCCTGGACCGGGTGACCGACGGGGCGGGCCGGATCGCGGATCTGCCCTGGAAGGACGTACGGCACGCGCGCGTGGCGGGCAAGGAACCGGTGCCCCTCTTCGAGGAGCTCCTGGAGACCTTCCCCGAGGCGCGCTGGAACGTCGACGTCAAGGCGGAGCCGGCCCTGCTGCCCCTCCTGGACCTGATCGAGCGTACGAACTCCTGGGAGCGGATCTGCGTCGGCTCGTTCGCCGAGGCGCGGGTGGTCCGTGCCCAGCGACTGGCCGGCCCGCGCCTGGCGACGTCGTACGGCACCCGGGGCGTCCTCAATCTGCGGCTGCGCTCCTGGGGCCTACCGGCAGCGGTGCGCCGCTCCGCGGTCGCCGCGCAGGTGCCCGAGATGCAGTCGGGGATCCAGGTGGTCGACCACCGCTTCCTGCGCACCGCCCACGCGCTCGGGCTGCAGGTGCACGTGTGGACGGTGAACGAGCCGGAACGCATGCACCGGCTCCTGGACCTGGGAGTCGATGGCATCATGACCGATCACATCGACACGTTGCGCAAGGTCATGGAGGACCGCGGCGTCTGGGTCTGACACCCCGGACACCCCCTGGGCCGCACGCCCGCGCGCGGCACTTCACGGGGAAGCGAGGGCACGGGTGGGCACCGACACCGTGCGGGCGGAATCGGCGGACGAGGCCGCCGACCGGCGGCGCGAACAGCGCGGCTGGTACTTCTACGACTGGGCCTGCTCCGTCTACTCGACGAGCGTGCTCACCGTGTTCCTGGGCCCCTATCTGACGTCGGTCGCCAAGGCGGCGGCGGACGCGGACGGCTTCGTGCATCCGCTGGGGATCCCGGTACGCGCCGGGTCCTTCTTCGCGTACTCGGTGTCTCTGTCGGTGGTCGTGGCCGTGCTGGTGATGCCCCTGGTGGGCGCCGCCGCCGACCGCACCGGCCGCAAGAAGCCCCTTCTGGCGGCCGCCGCCTACACCGGGGCCGCGGCGACGACGGCCATGTTCTTCCTCGGCGGCGACCGCTATCTGCTCGGCGGCGCCCTGCTGGTCGTCGCGAACGCCGCGCAGTCCGTGGCGATGATGCTCTACAACTCCTACCTCCCGCAGATCGCCCCGCCCGAGGAGCGCGACGCCGTCTCCGCCCGGGGCTGGGCCTTCGGGTACGCGGCCGGTGCCCTGGTCCTGGTCGTGAACCTCGTCCTCTACACCGGCCACGACTCCTTCGGGCTCTCGGAGAGCGCCGCGGTCCGTATCTGCCTGGCCTCCGCGGGCCTGTGGTGGGGTGCCTTCGCCCTCATTCCGCTACGACGGCTGCGCGACCGCCGCTCCGCCGCGAAGGCCACGCCGGGATCGACAACTCCCGGCTTCCGCCAGCTCGCCGCGACCGTCCGTGACATGCGCCGCCACCCGCTGACCCTCGCCTTCCTGCTGGCGTACCTCGTCTACAACGACGGCATCCAGACCGTGATCTCCCAGGCCTCGATCTACGGCTCCGAGGAACTCGGACTCGGGCAGTCGACGCTCATCGGCGCCGTGCTGCTGGTCCAGGTGCTCGCGGTGGCGGGAGCGCTGGGCATGGGACGGCTGGCCCGGATCTACGGCGCCAAGCGCACGATCCTGGGCTCGCTGGTCGCCTGGACGGTGACGCTGGCCGCCGGGTACTTCCTGCCCGCCGGCGCGCCCGTGTGGTTCTTCGTGCTCGCCTCCGGGATCGGCCTCGTCCTCGGCGGCAGCCAGGCGCTGTCCCGTTCGCTGTTCTCCCATCTCGTGCCGCCCGGCAAGGAAGCCGAGTACTTCTCGGCGTACGAGATGAGCGACCGGGGCATGAGCTGGCTGGGCCCGCTGCTCTTCGGGATCACCTACCAGGTGACCGGAAGCTATCGGGACGCGATCATCTCGCTGGTGGCCTTCTTCGTCATCGGATTCGTGCTGCTCGCACGGGTTCCGGTGCGGCGGGCGATCAGCGACGCGGGCAACCCGATTCCCGAGAGGATTTAGCGTTCAAGGCGAAAGCGCTGTAGTGTACGCGTTTGGCCTGCCAGGCGTACCGTTACTGCGCGTCAAAGAAGCCGAAACGCTGGGTGACATCTGCTAGCAGATGTGACAAACCGGGCGCTGGTGGGTACAACAAGGGGCGGCTACGACGGCGACGCATTGCCCGGGACGGGACCCGGAACGGGAATCTTTACCGCCGACCGGACGTTGACCGGATGACGACGACAGCGACACCTGTCCTGTGGGCGACAAGCCCGGGAGGCACGATTCATGAGTGAGCGAGCTCTTCGCGGCACGCGCCTCGTGGTGACCAGCTACGAGACGGACCGCGGCATCGACCTGGCCCCGCGCCAGGCCGTGGAGTACGCATGCGAGAAGGGACATCGCTTTGAGATGCCCTTCTCGGTCGAGGCGGAGATCCCGCCGGAGTGGGAGTGCAAGGTCTGCGGGGCCCAGGCACTCCTCGTTGACGGCGACGGCCCTGAAGAGAAGAAGGCCAAGCCCGCGCGTACGCATTGGGACATGTTGATGGAACGGCGCACTCGCGAGGAACTCGAAGAGGTCCTCGAGGAGCGCCTGGCTGTTCTGCGCTCCGGCGCAATGAACATCGCGGTCCATCCGCGAGACAGCCGGAAGTCGGCGTAGTCCCTTCGGGGTCTGGGCGGACAAACAACACAGCAAGCAACCGCGGGCGCCGTACGTGATGTCACGTACGGCGCCCGCGGTTTTGTGTGCCGGTACGGCCGAACAGCTCGGCTTCGTGTGCCGGTACGGCCAACAGCTCAGCGCGTCAGCGGCGGGCGGGGGTCCTCGGGCGCGTCACCCGGTTCGTCCCTGATGACCTCGCCCTGGACCACCTTGCCGTCGGGCCGGTGCATGCGGGCCTGCTGGAAGGCGTCACCCAGGGTGCCCTGGGCGGCCTCGCGGAGCTTGCGGTCGACGGTGCGCTCCGCGTAGCGGCCGAGGGCCTTCTGGACCGGGGGGACCAGCAGGAGCAGCCCCACCGCGTCGGAGACCAGGCCGGGGATCATCAGGAGCAGGCCGCCGAGCATCATCAGGCCGTTGCCGCCGCCCTTCGACGAGTCGGACGGCGCTCCGCCCCGCTGCAAGGCCTCGTTCAGGTTCTGGAAGGCGCGTCGGCCCGCCCTCTTGATGACCACCGAGCCGAGCACGAAGCCGGCGAGGAGCAGCAGGAACACGGTGATGCCGCTCGACGCGCCGGCGACCACGGTGAGCAGCCAGATCTCCAGCACCAACCAGGCGGCGACGCCCAGCGGCAGGAAGGTGCGCAGCCGGGAGCGCCGGGGCCGGGCGGGGTACGTGGGAGTCGGAGCGCCAGTCGTCATACGTCCAGTGTGCCTGGGCCGGGCTCAGCACGGGATAAGGGGACGATCAGCCCTGCCTGTGAAGTCGTACCGCTACGGCCGCCAGGTACGGCGGTCAGGTACGGCAGTCAGGTGCGGCTGTCAGGACTTGCCCCGGCCGACGATTCTGCCGACCCGCTCCCCCACGCCCCAGGTCGTGACCCGCCACAGGGCCTCCACCAGGATGTCCCGGCTCATCTTGGAGTCACCGTGCTCGCGCTCGACGAAGGTGATGGGCACCTCGACCACGTGGTAGCCGGCCTTGACCGCGCGGCGGGCGAGGTCGACCTGGAAGCAGTAGCCCTGGGAGGCGACCTCGTCGAGGCCGAGGCCCTCGAGGGTCTCGCGACGGAACGCGCGGTAGCCGCCGGTGACGTCGCGCAGCGGCAGGTCCAGGGCGAGGCGGGAGTAGAGGCTGCCGCCCCGCGAGATGACCTCGCGGGACTTGGGCCAGTTGACGACCCGGCCGCCGGGCACCCAGCGGGAGCCGAGGACCAGGTCGGCGCCCTTGAGGGCGGTCAGCAGACGAGACAGTTCCTCGGGCTGGTGCGAGCCGTCGGCGTCCATCTCGATCAGGACGCCGTAGTCCTTCTCGATGCCCCAGCGGAAGCCCGCGAGGTACGCGGCCCCGAGGCCTTCCTTGCCCTTGCGGTGCAGGACCTGGACGTGGTCGTCGGTGGCGGCCAGTTCGTCGGCGAGCTTGCCCGTGCCGTCGGGGCTGTTGTCGTCGGCCACCAGCACGTGGGCCTCGGGGACGGCCTTGCGCACCCGGCCGACGATCGCCTTGATGTTCTCCGCCTCGTTGTAGGTCGGAATGATCACCAACGCCGTGCCGAGCGGGCCGAACTGTCTCCCCCGGTCCTGTGCCGCGAGGGTCCCGTCGCCGTCGTTCACTGCTGCCCCTTCAAGTCCGTACGCAGACGTCCACCATAGTGGCCGCGGCCTGCGATGACGTGACAGGACGTAAGTATGGTGGTGTCGTTTCCACAAAAGCCGGGTAAGGATGCGCGCTTTGGGGACTGTGCGTGCGGCGGCGAGGGCTGTGCGTGCTGCGGATGGGGGCCCGGCGCTCTTCGGGCCGACCTGGGACCCGCCGGCTGCGGGTCGACCGAAAGCCGTTGTCTACTGAGCGCCCGGCCCCATCCGGGTCACACCTCCCCGACCGGGCCGGAACGTTCCCTCGCCGTGTCACGGGCGCTGAGCCTGGCTCCCAGTGGCGGTGCCCCGGTGCGGCACACCGTCCCTGACCCAGCGGCGCGGCGGCGAGTGCGCGGGCGTTCCCCGGTCGGGCGTCCGGTGGTGGACTCGGACGAACCTACCGGCCCGCCGCCGTCGGCTGTCAACAGCCGCCCCACCTGCGGCTCTTGCGTCGAAGCCCTGGTCAGCGCGGAGGATGCGCAGGTCGCGCGACGGGCCGGCGACGACCGATCGACGGTGCGCCACCCCGGTAGATCACTCGCCCGGCCGTACGAACACGGTCCGGCCGCCCACCACGGTGCGCAGGCAGACGGGGAGGTCGCGGCCCGGGGTCAGGTCGGGCAGACCCGGGGTGCCGGAGCGGGGGTCCGTCGACCAGCGGGCCACTCGGTCGTCCGGGGCCTGGACGACCAGGTCGCCGGTGCGCCACACGGCGTAGTCCGCGGGTGCGCCCGGCACCAGGACACCCGCGTCGTCGCGTCCGACGGCCCGCCATCCACCGCGCGTATGCGCGGTGAACGCGGCGCGTACGGAGACCCGGTGCTCGGGGGTGCGGTGGAAGGCGGCCGCGCGGACGCCGCCCCACGGGTCGAGGGGCGTGACCGGGCTGTCGGAGCCGAAGGCGAGCGGGACGCCCGCCCGGAGCAACGCCGCGAAGGGGTTCAGAGCCCGGGCTCGCGCGGCGCCCAGGCGCTGGACGTACATGCCGTCCTCGCCGCCCCACAGCGCGTCGAAGGCGGGCTGGACGGACGCGGTCAGGCCGAGCTCGGCGAAGGCCGCGATCGTCTCGGGCGTGAGCAGCTCGGCGTGTTCGACGCGGTGCCGGGCGGCCCGGATACGGGCCAGGCCGAGCTTCTCCGCGGCGGCCCGCACGCCTTCGACGACGGAGGTCACGGCGGCGTCGCCGATGGCGTGGAAGCCCGCCTGGAGGCCCGCCTCGGTGCAGGCGGTCACGTGCGCGGCGACGGCGGCGGCGTCCAGGTACGCGGTGCCGGTGTGGTCGGCGTCGGTGTACGGCTCGTGCAGGCAGGCGGTGTGCGAGCCGAGGGCGCCGTCCACGAACAGGTCGCCGGCCGCGCCGATCGCGCCCAGCTCCCGGGCCTTGTCGACGTCCTGCTCGGCCCAGTAGCCGACCACGCGCGGGCCGGCCTGCCCGGAAGCGAGGTTCAGCAGATCGGTGAAGTCGTCCTCGGAGGAGATCTCCGGGCCCGCGCACTCGTGGACGGTCCCGATACCGAGGGACACGGCGTGCGCGAGGGCGGTGCGCTGGGCCTCCCTGCGCTGCTGCGGGGTGACGGCGCCGAGGGCGGCGGCGCGTACGGCGTGGTGGGCGTCGGCGGTCAGCGGGGCGTCCGGGGCGCCGAGGCCGGGGGTCAGGTCCAGCAGGGCCGTCGTGACGACCGCCGAGTGGACGTCGATCCGGCTCAGGTACAGCGGGCGGCCGCCGGTGGCCGCGTCGAGCTCGGCGCGGGTCGGGGGGCGGCCGCCGGGCCAGCGGGCGGCGTCCCAGCCGTGCCCGAGCAGGACACGGTCGTTCGGGCGGGCGGCGGCGAAGTCCCGTACCAGGGCGAGGGCCGCGTCCAGGGAGGGGGCGTCGGACAGGTCGAGGCCGGTGAGGGCGAGGCCGGTGGACGTGGTGTGCACGTGCGCGTCGGTGAACGCGGGGGTGACCAGGGCGCCGTCCAGGTCGACCACCTCGTCGACACCGTCCGCGAAGGCGTCGGCCGCGCCCTCGGAGCCGACCCAGGCGACTTGGCCGCGCTCCACGACCATCGCCGTCGCGAACGGGTCGGCGGGGCTGTGCACCTCGCCGCGGCGGAGGAGGACGGTGGTCGGTTCGGCGGTACGTTCACTCATGAGGGACAGTTTCGCGCCTCGCGCGGAGCGTCCGGCACGCAGGTCGGTCAGATCCGCGGCGGCCGTGCCTCGTACGGCGTCGACAGCACCACCGTCGTCCGTGTGGAGACGCCCGCCAGCGACCTGAGCCGGGCCAGCAGCTCCTCCAGCTCGTGCGGGGTGGAGACCCGCACCTTGAGGATGTAGTTCTCGTCGCCGGCGACGCTGTGGCAGGCCTCGATCTCGGGGACGCCGGAGAGGCGGTCCGCGATGTCGTCGGGGGCGCTGGGGTCGAACGGCTTCACCGAGATGAACGCGGTCAGGGGCAGCCCGACGGACTCCGGGTCGACCACCGCCGCGTAGCCGCGGATGACTCCGCGCTGTTCCAGCCGGCGCACCCGCTGGTGCACGGCCGACGTGGACAGGCCGGTGGCCTTGCCCAGGTCTGTGTAGCTCATCCGCCCGTCCTTGACGAGCAGCTGCACGATTTGTCGGTCGAGCTCCTCCATGGCGCAAGAACCTACAGTGCGGCTGATCTCCTGCGATACCTGAGCGGCGCAGGTCATGCCCGGTTCGTGATGTGGCCGGGAGCAGCCGGTGCGCCGTCCGGGGGCAGAGGGGCCGCGTCCGGCACCTGCGGATGGCATGTGACTAAGACCACACTCCTCGAACAGGCTCCGTGATGGTCTCGTGATTACCGCCGAGACGGGGCGGGAAGTGCTTGCTGTGGTCGAGGCCGCAGCGCCTTCACGGCCCAGCCCGAGGGGGAGAATCCTATGCAGAGTCTTAAGCGCCCTGGTCGTACCGCACCCAAGCGGTCGCAGCCGGTTGTCGAGCCCGAGCCGGAGGGCGTCGAACCCGACGCCCTCGAGGACGAACTCGACGACTACGACACCTTCGAGATGTACCGGGTCGTGTGCCCGGACTGCGCGCAGCCGATCGCCCTGCTGGCGGACGAGGAGGTTCTGCCGGAGCACGCACTGTGTGCCTCGCCGTGGAACCCGTTCGGGCTCACGGTCTGCGCCGGCACCGGCCGCAAGGCGTCCGACGCCCGGTCGGCGGACGAGTCGGCCGAGCCGCAGGAGCAGGACACCGCCCTCCTGTTGACGCTCCCTCAGGGACTCGACTGGCGGACGCAGCCCTTCTCGCACGTCGGCGGCCCGGGCTCGCGCCCCATGCGGGTCCCCGTCATGCGTCGCCAGGCCGCCTGAGCGGCCTCGCTCCGACCCCGTGACCGAGCCGCGCCACGGCTCACAGACTGCCGTGGTGCGGTTCGGTGCGGCCCGACCGGAAGTGGCGGTACGTCAGACAGTCACACCGACTCGGACCTCGGCGAACTCACTCCCGATTCCGGGCACCGGTGACCTGTCCGCCGACCTCTGCGTTGCCCCGGTATGACCCCCACAACTTCGGCGACCGGGCGTCAGCGCCGTGTGTATGTTCCCGCACCGGTCCCCGCATCGACAGCATCGGTTCCGCTCGCGCCGCCGCAGGTCCAGGACCCGCCCATCTACCGTGATCTGATGCGCACTTGGGCGGACGGCGGCCGCACGCTGCCGGGGCGCCACGACCCGGAGTGGGCGCGGCTCTCGGCACCTCAGGTGACGCCGGGCCAGTTCAGCGGGTCTCGGGACCCGCGAGGTGACGGGCGATGACCATCCGCTGGATCTGGTTGGTGCCCTCGACGATCTGCAGGACCTTGGCCTCGCGCATGTACCGCTCGGCCGGGAAGTCGGCCGTGTAGCCGTACCCGCCGAGGACCTGGACGGCGTCGGTGGTCACCTTCATCGCGGTGTCGGTGCAGTGCAGCTTGGCCATGGCCGCCTGCTTGGCGAACGGCCGGCCCGCGTCGCGCAGTCGCGCCGCCGCCAGGTACAGCGCCCTGCCCGCCTCGATCTGGGTCGCCATGTCGGCGAGCATGAAGCGCAGGCCCTGGAAGTCGGCGATCGGCCGCCCGAACTGCTGCCGTCCGGTCGCGTACGCCACCGCCTCGTCGAGCG
The DNA here is from genome assembly GCF_036237295.1 of Streptomyces sp. NBC_01352. Classification (NCBI taxonomy): domain Bacteria; kingdom Bacillati; phylum Actinomycetota; class Actinomycetes; order Kitasatosporales; family Streptomycetaceae; genus Streptomyces; species Streptomyces sp. NBC_01352. Next base: position 8,964,491 of record NZ_CP108354.1, on the reverse strand, counting down.
CGGCCTGGGCCAGGCCGACGGCACAGGCCGCGATGCCCAGCCGCCCGGAGTCGAGCGCGGCCAGGGCGATCGCGAAGCCCTGGCCCTCGTCGCCGATGCGCCGGTCGTCGGGGACGCGGACCCCGTCGAAGTGGACCAGGGCCGTCGGCGAGCCCTTCATGCCCATCTTCTTCTCCGGCGCCGCGCCGCTGAGGCCCGCCGCGTCGCCGGGCACCAGGAACGCCGTGATCCCGCGCGGGCCCGCTTCGCCCGTACGGGCCATGACCGTGTAGAAGTCGGCGATGCCGCCGTGCGTGATCCACGCCTTGGTTCCGGTAATCACCCAGTCGGCGCCCTCGCGCACCGCCTTCGTGCGCAGTGAGGCCGCGTCCGAGCCGGAGGAGGGTTCCGAGAGGCAGTACGCGCCCAGGAGGCCGCCGCCGAGCATCGCGGGCAGGTGTTCGACCTGCTGCTCCTTGGTGCCGTAGGCGGCGAGTGCGTAGGAGGACAGGGTGTGCACGCTGACACCGAGGCCGACGGTGAGGCGGGCCGCGGCGAGCTCTTCCAGGACCTGGAGGTAGACCTCGTAGGGCTGGTCACCGCCGCCGTACTCGGAGTCGTACGGCAGGCCGAGCAGTCCGGACTCGGAGAGCAGGGTGAAGACCTCGCGCGGGAAGCGTCCGGCGTCCTCCTCCTCGGTCGCCTTCGGGGCGATCTCGCGCTGCGCGATGTCGCGGACGAGCGAGATCAGATCCCGGGCCTCGTCCGTGGGCAGTTGCCGGTCCACCGGCTGCGGGGCGCGGTCGGGCATGGCGACGCTCTCCTCCCTGTCGGGCACGGGCGGACGGCCCGTTGTGGGGGCGGCTCCGCCGGGTCTCACTGAGTGCCGGCCGAGGCTCGCGCTCCCGGGTCTCGGAAGCTGCTGACCAGCGGCTGTGCGCTGTGAGTATGCCCGATCGGAGGCACTCCGTCACCAGTTAACGACCGCTCACTTCAGGAAGTTCCGACAAGCCCGACCTTCAACGAAATTGGTATGAACCATTGACCGATTGGTCTAGTCCTCTTACTGTTTCGCATCAACGCTTCCCCGCGTTCATGCCAATCGGCGTGCGATCCCCTCCCTGTCCCCCGCGAGGAGACACCCGATGCACACCCCGCTCCGCCCCCGCGCCCGGTTCCGGGCCCTCCTGTCCGCCTCGTGCTGCGCCGCCCTCGGCGCCGGCCTGCTCGCCGGTGCGGGCACCGCCACCGCCACGGAGCCCGGCCCCGCCGAGTCCACCGCGACCGGCGCCGCCGGTTCAAAGGTGGTCGGCTACTTCACCGACTGGGGCATCTACGGCCGCCAGTACTTCGTCAAGAACATCGAGACCTCCGGCTCCGCCGACAAGCTCACCCACATCAACTACGCCTTCGGCAACGTCACCGACGGCAAGTGCGCCCTCGGCGACGCCTGGGCGGACACCGACAAGCCGTTCACCGCCGAGGAGTCCGTGGACGGTGTCGCCGACACCGCGGACCAGCCGCTGAGCGGCAACTTCAACCAGCTGATCAAGCTGAAGAAGCTCCACCCCGACCTCAAGGTCATCTGGTCATTCGGCGGCTGGAGCTGGTCGGGCGGCTTCGGTGAGGCGGCCAAGGACCCGGCCGCCTTCGCCCAGTCCTGCTACGACCTGGTCGAGAACTCGAAGTGGGCGAACGTCTTCGACGGCATCGACATCGACTGGGAGTACCCGGGCGCCTGCGGCCTGACCTGCGACACCAGCGGCCGGGAGGCGTTCCGGGACGTGATGGCCGCACTGCGCGCCAAGTTCGGCAAGCGGCAGCTGGTCACCGCGGCGATCACCGCCGACGCCACACCCGGCGGCAAGATCGACGCGGCGGACTACGCGGGCGCGGCGCGGTACGTCGACTGGTACAACCCCATGACCTACGACTACTTCGGCGCCTGGGCCGCCACCGGGCCGACGGCACCGCACTCCCCGTTGACGTCCTACCCGGGCATCCCGGAGGAGGGCTACAACACCGCCGCCACCATCGCCAAGCTCCGGAGCCTGGGCATCCCGCCCTCGAAGCTGCTGCTCGGCATCGGCTTCTACGGGCGCGGCTGGACGGGTGTCACGCAGGCGAGTCCGGGCGGCACGGCCACCGGTCCGGCTGCGGGCACGTACGAGGCCGGCTTCGAGGACTACAAGGTGCTCAGGACCACGTGCCCGCCGACCGGGACCGTGGGCGGGACCGCCTATGCCAAGTGCGGCAGCGACTGGTGGAGTTACGACACCCCGAAGACGATCAAGGGGAAGATGAAGTACAAGGACGCGCAGCGCCTGGGCGGCACGTTCTTCTGGGAGCTGAGCGGGGACACCGCGGACGGCGAGCTGATCGACGCGATCAACTGACCGAGCCGAAAGGCGACTTGGGGCGGAGGACCACGAGCCTCCGCCCCAAGTCGTGAGCCGTCCGCGGGTGCCGTCCGTCGGGTGTCGTCCGTCGGGTGTCGTCCGTCGGGTTTCTTCAGCCGTCGTCGCGGCGGGCCGGCGCCGGGGCCGGATAGGCGGGGTCCATCTCCTCGATGGCCCGCATCGAGCCGCCGAGCGTCTTCACCAGGAGTTCGCGCATCGTCTCGCGGGACAGCTTGGGGCGGTCGATCCAGTCGAGGGCGGCGCCCTCGACGCTGCACACCCAGGCGAGCAGGCCCATCCGCGGCACCTGCGCGATGTCGCTGCGGCCGTACGCCCCTTCGGCGATGGTGGCGACGATCGCCTCGCGCACCCCGTCCCGGATGGCGTGCACCTCGGCGTCGAAGCCGACGCCGCCGCTGACGATCGTGCGGTAGGCGGCCTGGTTGTGCTCGGCGTAGCGCAGGTAGCTGTCGATGGTGCGGTGGACCCGGCCCACCGGCTCCAGTTCGAGGCCGCTCGCCGCGTAGGTGACCAGGTCGGCGACGGAGTCCTGGATGATCGCCAGGTAGTAGCCGCGCTTGGACTGGAAGTAGTAGTAGATCAGTCCCTTGGCGACATGGGCCTGCCGGGCGATGTCGTCCATGGAGAGCGCGTCGTACGACGTGTCGGCGAACAACTTCCGCCCGATGGCGATGAGTTCGGCGCGACGTGCCACCGAACGCTCGGTGCCGCGCGCCCGGGGACGGGCCGCGTCGCTCTGTTGACTGATATTCAATTTCGACCCTGGTCTCAACGGGCGGCGGGACACCCGCAGTATGTCAGGTCGGGTATGCGTCAGGTCACAGCAGGCCGAGCTGGGTGACGAGCATCGCGATCACCACGACGAGGGTCCAGCCCATGACGTGTTCGACGATCTTCGGGCCGTCTTCGCGGGGGCCGCCGGTACGGGCGCGGGCGGCGGCGGCTGAGTGTGCGGTCATGGCTTCTCGCTGAGGTCGGACGTACGGGTGGACTCCCCCCACCGGACTGTCCACCTTGCCACTCGGGGCGGCTTTTGCGGCAGAGAGCTTGGTCACACAGAACGGCCCCGGCTTCGCTTCGAGCCGGGGGCCGTTCGTACGTCGGCTCAGCGCACGCCGACCGCCGCGAGCGCCTTGCGCTGGCGCGGGCTCGGCTGGGCCGGGAAGTACAGGTAGCAGACGCCACCGGTACCGGAGACGACCTTGCCGCTGGCGTTGTACCGCTTGGTCCTGAGCCAGATGTTCTCCCACTCGCGCCGCTTGTAGACGCGCCGCACGGCCTCGTTGGTCGGCGAGTTCGGGTCGTTGGCGATCACGTCACCGGTGGCCGTGAAGCCGATCACGGTCATCAGGTGGCCGGAGGTGCCGTAACCCGCCCCCGTGAGCTCCTCCTTGAGGAAGGACTGGGACGTTATGGCCGGGATGCCGGCGGCGATCAGCGTCTCCAGGTCGGTGAGCGAGCCGAGCCGGGTGACCACGCCCTGGAGGCCCTTGAAGGTGGCCGCGTAGGCGGCGTTGAACGGCCAGTTGCCGCAGCCCGCGTACTGGTAGTCGTAGGTGTACCGGGCCGCGTGGCAGACCTGCGGGTCGGCGAACGACGGGTCCACCCAGGCCAGCTGGTCGGAGCTGAGCCGGCCGCCCCAGTACTCGATGATCATCTGCGAGGAGGTGGGGCTGCACCAGGCCTCGCCGCCGTTGTCGTACTCGGGGTACTGACCGATGTGGGTCTCCTGCGAGTAGCGCGGGACGGTCAGTTCCTGGGCGAGACCCGGGGCGGAGGCCGGGACGGTGAAGCGGTCGGGGACGTCGGAGCCCATCGCGCCGAGCCGCCAGACCGTGGGCGTGGTCTTCGCGCCGGGCTTGCGGTAGAGGGTGAGCCTTAGGCGGTACGACACCAGGCGCAGGCCCGTGGCCGGGTCGTCGATCGCGAAGGTGTCCGTCCAGACGCTGCTCTTGTCGTCGCTCTGGTCGTCGACCGAGGTCCGCCTGATGTCCTGGTCGCCGGCCGCCCAGCGGCCCATCACGTACCAAGGGGTGTCCGTACCGTCGGAGTACGTGCCCTTGAGCTCGACCTGGAGCCAGGTGCCGGCCGGGGTGTGGGCGTTCCAGGAGGCGATCGCCTCCGTGGCGGGGACGGCGAGCTCGTGGACGGGGGACGTCCAGGTCGCGTACTCCCAGGCGGCCGTCCTGCCGGTGTGCGGGTCGGTGTAGTCGGCGGTGCCCGCGGGGGTGCCGATCACGACACCCGGGCGGACGCCCGCGACGGCCCGGGTGCCCTTGGCGGTGCCGCCGCGCCAGTGGGCGTACGTGGTCCAGAAGCGGTTGTCGACCGGGCGGGCCGTGGCAAGGTCGCTCGTGTCGGTCACGGTACTGCTCGTGGTGTCGGCGGACGCCGGGCCCGCGCTGCCGGCCACGGCGGCGGCGACCGCGGCGGCCAGAACGGTTCTGCGGGACGGCTGTTCGGCTCTGCTCATGGGCGGAATGGCTCCCAGGTGTCCGAGTCGGGGCAGGTCCAATGCACGGTTGTGCGCCAACTATGGAGCAGGCGGCATGCTCCTGCCAGCACTTCGGGCCATGCCACGCCCGGCAATATTGGTCTCCTCCACTGGCGTGACCTGGCCGACTTAGACTGCACGGAGAAAAGCCCCATCGCCCCTGCTCCCCGAGGAACGGCCATCCGCGACCTCGCCTCCCGGCTCCGCCGACTCCCCCCGTCCTGCGGACCGGTCCGCCTGATCGGCGTCGACGGACACGCCGGCTCCGGGAAATCCACGTTCGCCAGGCAGTTGGCCCGGGAGCTGGACGGCGCGCCGGTGCTGCGTCTCGACGACATCGCCAGCCATGAGGAGTTGTTCGGCTGGACCGAGCGGCTGCTGACCCGGGTGATCGAACCGCTCGGCCGCGGCGAGACGGCGCGGTACACACCGTACGACTGGCACACCCGCCGCTTCGGACCGCCCCGCCCGCTCCCCTCTGCCCCGGTGGTTCTGTTGGAGGGCGTGGGCGCGGGCCGCCGGGCGCTGCGCCCGCATCTGGCGCACCTCCTGTGGATGGAGCTGCCGCGCGAGGAGGCGTGGGCGCGTGGGCGGGCGCGGGACGGGGAGGAGCAGCGGGAGTTCTGGGACGGCTGGGTCCGGGCGGAACAACGGCACTTCGCCGAGGACCCCTCCCGGCCCTTCGCCGATCTGCTGGTACGGCAGTGCGCAGAGGGATATGAGGTGCTGTCGGGGCCTGCCGGAAGCATTGGACCGAACCAGAACATCACACAGGGTGACGGACCATCCGCAGTGTGCTGAACTTGTGAAGAGCCGTGCGGGAGAACTTCCCGGAGTGCTTCAACTCGGCTTGACCGACGGGCCGTACAGGTCTTACGTTCTGAATGTGCGGCACATCGAAGCCGCCCCTCAGACGCGAAGCCCCCGGTTGTTCCCCCGTGATCGGGGGCTTCGTTCTGTCCTCTTCGCGTTTTCCGGACGCCCCGGGGCATGATTCGCTCACCCTCGGTCACCACGCGCGAGTGCGCCCCCGTGCTCCCACCTCGTCAAACGGCCTGTGCGGCACCCTACGGCGGGCGACACCACCGCAGGTACGATGCCCTCGGTGCGACCTACGGACGGCTGCTCTGCGCACCGTTGCAACTCCGGTCCGCGGCACAGCGGTTGGACCAAGGCGGTCGACGGGCACCGGCCCGCCGGCCAACCAAACGGGGGCACGGTTTGTGGGGGACGTGATGGACTTCGGCACGCAGGGCCCCGAGGCCCCGGCCGACCTCGCCTGGCTACGAGGTGTGGACGCCTACACGATGGGCGCCTATCCGCAGGCGGAGGAGGAGTTCCGCACCGCGGTGCGGATCGATCCCGGGATGGCCGACGGCTGGCTGGGACTGCACGCGCTGCGCGTGGACACGACGACAGCGCTGCTCAGGATGTTCCGGCACCGGGACCGCTTCGGCGAACAGCGCGCGCGGCACCGCCGCACCATCAACTCCTGGTACTGGCTGGGCTGGTGGGTGCAACCGGTGCTGGAGAGCCCGCGCGACCTGCTCCTCGCGCACGCCTCGCACTGGCTGGACGGCCGGCACGTCCCGGAACTCGACCGGGCGCTGGCGGGCCTGCCGCCGGTGGACGCCGACCACCAGGTCCGCTTCCTGCACGCCTGCCGCGCCTATCTCGTCAAGGACTGGGAACAGCTGGTCCGGCACACCGACCCGCTGATCAACGACCCCATGCTGGGCATCGAGGCGGGCCTGTTCGGCGGTATGGCCCGGGTCCGCCTGGAGATGTACGGGCAGGCCGAACCGCTGCTGTCGTCGGCCCTGATGCGCTGCCGCAGCGAACAGCCCCAGCGCAAGGAGCTGCGCTACTGGCTGGCGCGGGCCCACGAGGGCACCGGCCGCAGCGCCGCCGCGCTGCCCCTGTACCGGGCCGTGCACCGCGTCGACCCCGCCTTCATGGACACCTCGGCCCGGCTCGCGGCGATCGCCGAGGGCGACGGGTACGACGAGTCCACCGACCTCGCCGCCATCACGCTCACCGGGGCGGGGCAGGACGTGCTGGACGGCCCGGACGGACTCGACCCGCTCTTCGGCGGCGAAGGGCGCGACCTGAAACTCACGGAGCCCGAGCTGCCGTCCTCCGGACCGCTGCCGTCGGCGACCGACCCCGCGGTCCGCGAGAAGTCCGTGCCCTCGCCCTCGCTGCCCGCCGGGCCCACGGATCCCGCATTACTCGAGGAGGCGCTCGCCGAGCTCGAGCGCATGGTCGGCCTGGAACCGGTGAAACGCCAGGTGAAGGCGTTGTCCGCACAGTTGAACATGGCCCGCCTGCGCGCCGGGCAGGGGCTGCCCGTTCAGCCGCCGAAACGGCACTTCGTGTTCTCCGGCCCCTCCGGCACCGGCAAGACCACCGTGGCCCGCATCCTCGGCCGGGTCTTCTACGCCCTCGGGCTCCTCGGCGGCGACCATCTCGTGGAGGCCCAGCGGGCCGACCTGGTCGGCGAGTACCTCGGCCAGACCGCCGTGAAGGCCAACGAGCTGATCGACTCCGCGCTCGGCGGTGTGCTGTTCGTCGACGAGGCGTACTCGCTCTCCAACTCCGGTTACGGAAAAGGCGACGCGTACGGCGACGAGGCGCTCCAGGTGCTGCTGAAGCGCGCCGAGGACAACCGTGACCACCTCGTGGTGATCCTGGCCGGCTATCCGGAGGGCATGGACCGTCTGCTGGCCGCCAATCCCGGGCTGTCGTCCCGCTTCACGACCCGCGTCGACTTTCCGTCCTACCGGCCGCTCGAACTGACCTCGATCGGCGAGGTGCTGGCCACGGAGAACGGTGACGTGTGGGACGAGGAGGCGCTGGACGAGCTGCGGTCCATCGCCGGGCACGTGGTCGACCAGGGGTGGATCGACGAGCTGGGGAACGGGCGGTTCCTGCGGACGCTGTACGAGAAGAGCTGCGCGTACCGGGACCTGCGGTTGTCGACGTATCCGGGGGTGCTGACGCGGGACGACCTGTCGACGCTTCGGTTGCCGGACCTGATGCAGGCGTACGGAGAGGTGCTGTCGGGGCGGGGGCCGCAGGATCCGTCGACGATGTGACGGACCCCGCGGTCCCGCGTCCGGCGTCAGCTCGCCAGCGCCTCCTCCGGCTCCCCGCTCACCCTCGGCTCCGCGACCCGTACCTCCGGCACCTCGCGGTGGGCCGGATCGCGTACCTCGCCGACCAGCAGCTCCAGTACGTCCTCCAGGGCGACGAGCCCCAGCACCTTGCCGGACGCGTCCGCGACCTGGGCGAGGTGTGTCGCGGCCCGGCGCATCACCGTGAGCGCGTCGTCGAGGGGCAGCTCGGACCGGAGCGTCGTCATCGGGCGCCAGACCTGCTGCGGTACCGCCCGCTGGGAGTCCTCCAGGTCGAGTACGTCCTTGACGTGCAGGTAGCCCATGAAGGCGCCGTTCTCCGCCGCCACCGGGAAGCGGGAGTAGCCGGTGTGGCCGGTGAGTTCGACGATCTGCCCCGGGGTGACCGAGGGGCTGACCGTCACCAGCGACTCACGCCTCAGAAGCACGTCCGTGACCGGGCGGGAACCCAGCTCCAGGGCGTCCTCCAGGCGTTCCTGCTCCTCGGGGTCGAGCAGACCGGCCTGGCCGGAGTCCTCCACGAGGCGGTTGAGCTGTTCGCTGGTGAAGACGGCCTCCACCTCGTCCTTGGGCTCGACGCCGAAGAGCCGCAGGATGCCCCCGGCGCAGGCGCCGAGGCCCGCGGTGATCGGCTTGCAGAGACGGGCGAAGGCGACCAGGCCGGGACTGAGCCACAGCGCGACCTTCTCCGGGGCCGCCATCGCGAGGTTCTTCGGCAGCATCTCGCCGATGACGAGGTGGAAGAAGACGACCGCCGCCAGCGCGATGACATAGCCGAGCGGGTGGATCATGCCGTGCGGCAGGTGGATCCACTCGAAGACCGGCTCCAGCAGGCCCGCGACCGTCGGTTCGGCGACCGCGCCCAGGGTCAGCGAGCAGACGGTGATGCCGAACTGGGCGGCCGCCATCATCTGCGGCAGCCGCTCCAGGCCGTACAGGACCTGCCGGGCCCGGGCCGTGCCGAGCGGTTCGATCTGGCTGCGGCGCACGGAGACGAGGGCGAACTCGGCGCCGACGAAGAAGCCGTTGAGGAGCACGAGCAGCGCGGCGAACAGGAGTTGGAGCACGCTCATCAGGCCGCCTCCACCACGACGGGGGCCGTCCGCACCAGGCGGACGCGCTCGGCGCGGTAGTGCCCCACCTGGCGCACCGACAGCCGCCAGCCGGGCAGTTCGGCCCGGTCACCGACGGCCGGGATCCGGCCGAGGAGGTCGGCCACCAGACCGGCGACGGTCTCGTACGGCCCCTCGGGCACGTCCAGGCCGATGCGCCGGAGGATGTCGACGCGGCAGCTGCCGTCGGCCTCCCAGGCGGGCCTGCCGTCCTCCGGCGCGGCGGCGGCGAGTTCCGGCACGTCCTGACCGTCGTGCTCGTCGCGGACCTCGCCGACGATCTCCTCGACGATGTCCTCCAGCGTGACGACGCCTGCCGTGCCGCCGTACTCGTCGACGACGACGGCTATCGGCTGTTCGTTGCGCAACTGTGCGAGCAGAGGCCGTACCGGCAGGGTCTCGGGTACGAGCAGCGCCGGACGGGCGATGTGCACCACCGGGGTGCGCAGCCGGCTGTGGGCGGGGATGGCCAGGGCGTCCTTGAGGTGCACCATGCCGACGATCTCGTCGATCTTCTCGCGGTAGACGGGGAAACGGGACAGGCCGGTGGCGCGGGTCAGGTTGACCACGTCCTCGGCGGTGGCCGACGACTGCAGGGCGCTGACCTTCACGCGCGGCGTCATGACGTGCTGCGCGGTCAGCTCGGCCAGCGACAGCGTCCGTACGAAGAGGTCCGCGGTGTCCTGCTCCAGGGCGCCGGCCCGCGCGGAGTGCCGGGCCAGGGAGACGAGTTCGCCGGGGGTGCGGGCGGAGGCCAGCTCCTCGGTGGGCTCGATGCCCAGCGCACGGACGAGGCGGTTGGCAACCGCGTTCAGAGCGGCGATCACCGGGTGGAAGAGGCGGGCGAAGGCGTGCTGGGGGCCGGCGACGAAGCGCGCGACCTGCATCGGCTTGGACACCGCCCAGTTCTTGGGCACCAGCTCGCCGATCACCATCTGCACGGCCGAGGCCAGCAGCATGCCGATGACCACGGCGACACCGGAGACCGCTCCCTCGGGGATGCCGGTCGCGGTGATGGGGCCGTCCAGCAGCTCGGCGAGCGCCGGTTCGGCGAGCATGCCGACGACGAGGGAGGTGATGGTGATGCCGAGCTGCGTGCCGGAGAGCTGGAAGGACAGCTCCTTGAGGGACTCGACGACCGTACGGGCTCGTCGGTCGCCCTCGGCGGCGGCCTTCTCGGCGTCCGTCGCCTCGACCGTGACCAGGCCGAACTCGGCCGCCACGAAGAATCCGTTGGCGAGAATCAGCAGGAATGCCGCTCCGAGGAGCAGCAAGGGGGTGGTCATGATGCCGCCGCCTCGATATGTCGGGAGGGGGCGGCGCAGGTACTACAGGACGATCCGTCCATCGCTGGAGGGAGTCACTCCTCGGGTAGCAGGAACAACACAGGGCGGAGGCGCAACGAGAACGCCTCCGCCAACAGATTAATCAAGACATGGCCAGTTACGGCAGATCCCCAGTCGAACGGTCTTCGACGAGTGCCCGCAGGGCGCGTGCGTCGGCGATGGCGTGCTGCTTGGCGATGCCCGGCTGGATGCCGAGCGCGGGCAGGCTGGTGCCGTCGCTGAGGTTGAGGAAGACCCACGGGTCGCCGGGGCGCAGGTTCACCTGGATGATCTCGGCCCAGGCCAGGTGGCGCTTACTGGCGATATTGACGACGGTGACACCGGTCTCGTCGGCGACGACCTTCGGCCGCGACAGCATGAGCAGCACCCCGAACAGGAGCGCCCCGGTGAAGACGAAGCTGAGGCGCTCGCCGGGGCTGAGCTGTTCCAGCAGCATGGCGACCGTCGTGATGACCACGAGGATCGCGACGCCGGCGGTCAGCAGTACGGCACGGGTGCGACCTGGCCGGAACGTGACGGGAAGAGCGGGCAGTTCGGACATTCTGACGGTGCCCCTCAGAGACGGCAGGCGTGGATGGCCGTCGTCAGGATGGCCCGTGCGCCGATGTCGTACAGGTCGTCCATGATCCGCTGGGCTTCCTTGGAAGGGACCATCGCACGGACGGCGACCCAGCCCTCGTTGTGCAGCGGGGAGACGGTCGGGGACTCGAGGCCCGGCGTCAGCGCGACGGCCTTCTCGAGCTGCTCGACGCGGCAGTCGTAGTCCATCATCACGTACGTCCGGGCCACCAGGACGCCCTGGAGGCGGCGCAGGAACTGCTGGACCTTGGGCTCGTCGGCCTCGGCTCCGACGCGGCGGATGACGACGGCCTCCGACTTCATGATCGGGTCGCCGAAGACTTCGAGGCCCGCGTTGCGCAGCGAGGTGCCGGTCTCCACGACGTCCGCGATGACTTCGGCGACGCCCAGTTCGATCGCGGTCTCGACGGCGCCGTCGAGGTGGACGACCGAGGCGTCGATGCCGTTGTCGGCGAGGTGCTTGGCGACGATGCCCTCGTACGAGGTGGCCACCGTCTTGCCGGCGAGGTCCGCGATGCCGGCCGCCGTGCCGGGCTTGCCGGCGAAGCGGAAGGTGGAGCGGGCGAAGCCGAGCGGGAGGATGGTCTCCGCGCTGGCGCCCGAGTCGATCAGCAGGTCGCGGCCGGTGATGCCGATGTCGAGCTTGCCGGAGGAGACGTAGATCGCGATGTCGCGGGGGCGGAGGTAGAAGAACTCCACCTCGTTCTCCGGGTCGACGATCCGCAGTTCCTTGGACTCGCGGCGCTGCTGGTAGCCGGCCTCATGCAGCATCTCCGCCGCAGGTCCTGACAGGGAACCCTTGTTGGGGACGGCGATGCGCAGCATGAGGTCGGCTTCCTTCGTTCGTGCGATTGTGATGTGCGGGTGGGTGGCGCGGCTCAGAGGTGGGCGTAGACGTCGTCCAGGGAGATCCCGCGGGCGACCATCATCACCTGGACGTGGTACAGCAGCTGCGAGATCTCCTCGGCAGCCGCCTCCTTGCCCTCGTACTCGGCGGCCATCCAGACTTCGGCGGCCTCCTCGACGACCTTCTTGCCGATGGCATGGACGCCCTTGCCGACCAGTTCTGCGGTGCGGGAAGTGGCGGGGTCGCCGTGTGCGGCCTTGTGCTGGAGCTCGGTGAAGAGCTCCTCGAACGTCTTATTGGACATGGTGGCGCCCACTTTACGCGTAGTGCCGCCCGCCCTAACGCCACGGTTCGGATACTGAGCGGAGGGTGGCCGCCGTGGCCACCGCCGCCGTCACCGCCTCGTGGCCCTTGTCCTCGTTGGAGCCCTCGATGCCGGCCCGGTCCAGGGCCTGCTCCTCGGTGTCGCAGGTGAGGACGCCGAAGCCGACGGGGACGCCGGTTTCCACGGAGACCTGGGTGAGGCCCTGGGTGACGCCCTGGCACACGTACTCGAAGTGGGGGGTGCCGCCGCGGATGACGACACCGAGGGCGACGATCGCGTCGTAGCCGCGGCCCGCGAGGACCTTGGCGACGACCGGGAGCTCCCAGCTGCCGGGGACCCTCAGCAGGGTCGGCTCATCGATCCCCAGGTCGTGCAGGGCGCGCAGCGCGCCGTCCACCAGACCGTCCATCACCTTCTCGTGCCACTGTGCCGCGATGACGGCGACCCGCAGGTCTCCGACATCGCGTACGGACAGTTCCGGTGCACCCTTGCCGCTCACGTCGCTCCTTGGTGTTCTGTCTTACTGGTTGCCGCACGTGGACACGGGGGTCGTGTCCAGCCAGGGCAGGTCGTGACCCATCCGGTCCCGCTTGGTGCGCAGGTAGCGGAGGTTGTGCTCGCCCGCCTGTACGGGCATCGGCTCGCGGCCGTTGACCTTGAGGCCGTGGCGGACGAGCGCGTCGGTCTTGTCGGGGTTGTTGGTCATCAGACGCACGCTGTGGACGCCGAGGTCCTGAAGGATCTGCGCGCCGGCGCCGTAGTCCCGGGCGTCGGCGGGCAGGCCGAGCTCCAGGTTGGCGTCGAGGGTGTCGTGGCCCTGCTCCTGGAGCTCGTACGCGCGCAGCTTGGACAGCAGGCCGATGCCGCGTCCTTCGTGGCCGCGCAGGTAGACCACCACTCCCCTGCCCTCGCTCTGGATGCGCTCCAGGGAGGCGTCGAGCTGGGGGCCGCAGTCGCAGCGTGCGGAGCCGAAGACGTCGCCGGTGAGGCACTCGGAGTGGACGCGGACCAGGACGTCCTCGCCGTCGCCGATGTCTCCGTGCACCAGGGCGACGTGCTCGACGCCGTCCACGGTGGAGCGGTAGCCGTACGCCGTGAAGGTGCCGTGGACGGTGGGCAGGCGGGTCTCGGCCTCGCGGCGGACGGTGGGTTCGGAGCTGCGGCGGTAGGCGATCAGGTCCTCGATGGAGATGATCGTCAGGCCGTGCTTGCGGGCGAACGGGATCAGTTCGGGCAGGCGCAGCATGCGGCCGTCCTCGCCGGCGATCTCGACGATCGCGCCGGCCGGGCGCAGGCCCGCGAGGCGGGCGAGGTCGACGGCCGCCTCGGTGTGGCCGTTGCGGACCAGGACCCCGCCGGGCTTGGCGCGGAGCGGGAAGACGTGGCCGGGGCGGACGAGGTCCGTGGGCTCCGCCGTACCGCTCGCGAGCAGCTGAAGTGTGGTGGCCCGGTCGGACGCCGAGATGCCGGTGCTCACACCGTGAGCGGCGGAGGCGTCGACGGAGACTGTGAACGCGGTTTTCATCGACTCGGTGTTGTCGTCGACCATCTGCGGGAGCCGCAGCCGCTCCAGCTCGTCGCCCTCCATGGGGGCGCAGATCAGGCCGCGGCACTCGCTCATCATGAAGGCGACGATCTCGGGGGTCGCCTTCTCGGCGGCGACCACGAGGTCGCCCTCGTTCTCCCGGTCCTCGTCGTCCACGACGACGATCGGGCGGCCGGCCGCGATGTCCGCGATGGCCTGCTCGATCGGGTCGAGCGCGAAGTCCTCGAAACCGTCGGTGCTGTACAGGATCGGTGCCGCGCTCATGCCGGCGCTCCTTCCAGGGCGGGCTGCGGGCCCTTGCGGGAGCGCAGCCACCAGTCGCGCATGCCCCACAGGACGAGCGCGCCGTAGATGACGTAGACGAAGCCGGAGAAGGCGTAGCCGTTGGCGAAGTTCAGCGGGACGCCGACCATGTCGACCAGCAGCCAGGCGAACCAGAACTCGACCATGCCACGCGCCTGGGCGTACATGGCGACGACGGTGCCGACGAAGATGTAGGCGTCCGGCCAGGGGTCCCAGGACAGGGTGGGGTAGGCCTTGAAGAGGAGGGCCACCGCCACGGTGCCGACTGCGGCGGCGCCGATCATCGCCCCGCGCTCGCGCCAGCTGGCGAACCGCGGGGTGATCTGACCGTCGCCACCGTCTGCGGCCCGGCCCTTAAGGCGGTTCCACTGCCACCAGCCGTACCCGGCGACGACCATGACGACGGCCTGCTTGCCCGCGCTGCCCGTCAGGTGGCCGAAGAAGGCCCCGAAGAGGACGAGCCCGGACAGGAACTGGACGGGCCAGCTCCAGATGGACCGGCGCCAGCCGAGGGCGAGGGCGACCAGGCCGAGGATGTTGCCGACCATGTCCGACCACAGGATGTGCTGGTCGAAGAGGACGAACGCCTCGGAGTTCAGCCAGTTCACCGACCGGCCCCCTGACTGCCCATCAGCCGCTCGACGTACTTGGCGATGACGTCGACCTCGAGGTTGACCGGGTCGCCGGGCTGCTTGCGGCCCAGCGTGGTCAGGTCGAGGGTGGTGGGGATGAGGCTGACGGTGAAGTAGTCGGGGCCCGCGTCTACGACGGTCAGGCTGATGCCGTCGACCGTGATGGAGCCCTTCTCGACGACATAGCGCGTGAGGTCCGCCGGGAGCGAGATCTTCACGATCTCCCAGTTCTCGGACGGCTTGCGCTCCAGCACCGTGCCGGTGCCGTCGACGTGGCCCTGCACGATGTGGCCGCCGAGGCGGGCGCCGAGGGCCATGGGGCGCTCGAGGTTGACGCGGGAGCCGACGGCGAGGGCGCCGAGGCTGGAGCGGTTCAGGGTCTCGGCCATCACATCGGCCGTGAACCAGTCGCCCTCGTGCTCGACGACGGTCAGACAGACGCCGTTGACGGCGATGGAGTCGCCGTGCTTCGCACCCTCGGTGACGACGGGGCCGCGCAGCCGGAAGCGGGAGGCGTCGCCGAGGTTCTCGACGGCGGTGACCTCACCCAGCTCTTCGACGATTCCGGTGAACACTTCCCGGGTCCTCCTGCCTCTTCGGGCACGGACTCCGGGGCTGTCGATGACGACAGAATGTACGAGCGGGAACACTGGGGGCGACGCCGGACAGGGCTCGCCCCATGGACGAACCGGTTCGGCGGCGCGCACGAATGCCCGCCCGCCGCGCACTGCCTCCCATCCGGACTTTAACCGTCGGTCCAGGAATTTCACCTGGTCAACCGGCCGCTGGAAGCGACCGGGTCGCGGACTGTAACCGCCGGTTCGGACTTTCACCGACCCCGGAGTGCGCTGCTTCTGGTACAGAGCCAGTGTGCCACGCCTGATCGACGTCCATACGGGCGAACGGTGTGGGGTGGCTCACAGGATCTGCCGATGGACTTCTCGGGCGGGCCATGGCGGCCCAATTCCCGCACGCAGTCGGCGGCTTGACCTGGTCCGCGACCCTTGACGCAATGGTCTAGTCCTTTTTAGGGTCGCCTTGCGTGGACACCCGCACAGACGGGCCCGGCGGCGGTGACGACGGCCCTTGCCCGCCGCCGGGCCTCTTTACTGGGAAGGGGCGCTCCACGCTCCATCCGAGGACGTCCGGTGTGCGAAGGGGCTGAACACCATGACCACGACCCTGGTGACCGGCGGCAGCGGAACGCTCGGCCGTCTCGTCACCGAGCGGCTGCGCGCGGGCGGGCACGAGGTGCGGGTACTCAGCCGGCACACGCAGCCGTACGCCGTCGATCTGCGGGAGGGCGGCGCCGGACTGGACGCCGCAGTCGCGGGCGTGGACACGATCGTGCACTGCGCGAGCACACCGCGCGGCGGTGACGAGCAGGCGGCAGCGCATCTGATCGCGGCGGCGCGGCGGGCGGGTGTGGGCCACCTCGCCTACATCTCGATCGTCGGGGTGGACCGGGTGCCGCTCGGCTACTACCGGACCAAGCTCGCCGTGGAGAAGCAGGTCGAGGAGTCGGGGCTCGGGTGGACCGTGCTGCGGACGACCCAGTTCCACGATCTGCTCGTGCAGGTGTTCCAGGTGCTGGCCAAGGGGCCGGTCGTGCCGTTGCCCGCGGGTGTCCGGGACCAGCCGATCGAGGTGGCCGAAGTCGCGGAACGGCTGGCCGAGTTGGCGGCGGGCGCGCCCGCGGGGCGGGTCGAGGACATGGGCGGACCCGAGGTGCGGTCGCTCGAGTCGCTGGCCCGCGCCTATCTGAGGGCGACAGGACGGAAGCGGGCGGTCATGAACGTGCCGCTCGCGGGCAAGGCGTACCGGGGGTTCCGGGCGGGCGGACATCTGACGCCGGAACGGGCCGTGGGCAAGGGGACGTTCGAGGACTACCTGGCTGCCAAGCGGCGGGGATGAGGGCTGTCCGGCGGCTCAGGCGGAGGGACACGGCGGCGCGCCTCGTCGACGCCGGGGACGACACCGATGAGCCCAGGCGATGGGGGTACCGACGCGCGAGCGCGGCGGCGGTCTAGAGGTCCTGGCTCAGCTCGTCCTCCGGGGCGCGAACAGCTCGTCCTGCGCCTGCTCCCGCGCCGTGAGCAGCGCCCCGCGCAGCACCGCGCCGCCGCCCAGGGCGCTGGGCCGCACCTCCGTGGGCAGGGGCGACAGCCGGGCGAGACGGTCCTGGACCCGCAGTGCCAGGGTGTCGCCACCCGCGCGACCGATCTCACCGGCCAGCACCACACAGCCAGGGTCCAGTACGGCGATGACAGCGGCGGCGCCGAGGGCGACACGGTCGGCGAGAGCGTCGAGGAAGCGGTCGGGGGCGGGGCTGGGGGGCGGCGCGGCGCGGACACCCTCGGCGGTAGCGGCCGGGCTGCGGTCGGCGCCAGAAGCCGGGCCTGCATGCGACGCGGCGCCAACCTCGGGATCGGTGGGCGGCCCGGCACCGCCGCCCTCGGCGAGCGCTTCCGGGGAGCGGACAGCGTCAGGAGCCGGGCCCGTATGCGGTACGGCACGGATATCGCCGGCGAGCGCGTTCCGGGAGCGGCCGACGTCAGAAGCCGGGCCCGGACGCGACCCAGCAGGACCATCCCCCGCCCGCACCTCCAGGAAGCCGCCCACGTCAGGTCCTGTGTACGGCACGGCACGACCACCGTCGGCCGACGCGGCCGGGCTGCGGTCGGCGTCAGAAGCCGGGCCCGGACGCGACCCAGCAGGACCATCCCCCGCCCGCACCTCCAGGAAGCCGCCAACCTCAGGTCCTGTGTACGGCACGGCACGACCACCGTCGGCCGACGCGGCCAGGCTGCGGTCGGCGTCAGAAGCCGAACCCTGATGCGACGCAACACGACCATCTCCCGCCCGCGGGTCGCCCTTCGCGAGGGCTCCCCTATGTGCGCGGTCCACCGCGGCCACCGGGCCTGCCACCGCCTTGCCCATCACGGCCGCCCGGCCCTCCCCCACCCTCTCCACGGCCACCGCCGTCTCCGCTGCTGCCGCCGCCCCCTCCAACAACACCGCCCGACCCTCCACCGCCGCCCCGTCCACCATGGCCGCCCGGCCCTCCACCGCCTCCACCGCCGCCCGCACAAGCGCCGCCGCCCGCGGCTCGTGGGCCGTGGGTGGCGCGGTGAGACCGTGTTGGGCCGCCAGGTCGGCGATGGCGCCCGCACCCGCGAGGGAGTGGAAGCCTCCGTCGCAGTCGGTCGCCGAGGGCAGGCCCGTGGTGCCCGGTACCGGCAGGAAGCCGATCTCGCCCGCGCCGCCGGAGGCTCCCCGGCGCAGGGTCCCGTCGAGGACGACCGCCGCGCCGATGCCCATGCCGAGCCAGAGGAGCACGAAGGTGTCCCGGTCGCGGGCGGCGCCGTCGCGCTGTTCCGCGAGGGCGGCGAGGTTGGTCTCGTTCTCGACGCTGACGCGGGCCTGGGGGAACCGTTCCTGGAGCGCCGCCACCAGTTGCCGGTGCCATTCGGGCAGGCCAGAGGAGTCGCGGAGGTCGCCGCTCGCCGGGTCGATCAGGCCGGGGGCGCCGATGCCGAGAGTGTGCAGCCGGTCGGCGCCGGCCTCCTTCGCCACCCGCTCGACGAGGGTGACCGCCTGCTCGACCGCGGAGCCGGTGCCGGTGTCGTCGCCGATCGGCATGGACGCCTCGGCGAGCACCTGGCCGAGGAGGTCGGAGACGAGGACGGCGACGCCCTCGGTACGGATGTCCAGGGCGGCCAGATGGGCGCGGTCGGCGACGATCCCGTACAGCTTCGCGTTCGGCCCGCGCCGCTGCTCGCCCGACTCCCCGACGACCCCGATCAGGCCGGCGGCGGTGAGGCGTTCGACCAGGTCGGCGACGGTGGGCCGGGACAGGCCGGTGAGCTGCTTCAACTGCCCTGCCGTCAACGGACCCTGCTGCTGGAGCAGACGCAGGGCGAGCCTGTCGTTGATGGCCCGGGCGGTGCTCGGGGATGCGGGCATGCCGGGATCCTTCCAGATCGGGCGGACCGTACAGCGGGGGCCGATTATCTCGTTATCTATCAGGCAGGGTTCCTGATAGTTTACGGCGGCGCCGTAGGGCACCGAAATCCTGGGAGGAGTCGGAGAATGAGCGAAGTGGTCCAGGACCGACACGAGGTGAGGCGGGCCCGGTACGCCGTGGCCGCCGTCTTCGCCGTGCACGGAGCCGTGACCGGCTCGTTCGCCACCCGGGTGCCGTGGATCCAGGACCATGCGTCGGTGAGTGCGGGGCAACTCGGCCTCGCCCTGGCCTTCCCCGCGCTCGGCGCGTCCCTGGCCATGCCGCTCGCGGGCAGTATCAGCCACCGCTTCGGCGCCCGGAACGCCCTGCGCGGGCTGATCGCCCTGTGGACCCTCTCGCTCGTCCTGCCGTCCCTGGCCCCGAACCTCCCCACCCTCTGCCTGGCCCTGTTCGTCTACGGCGCGACGGCCGGCATGGCGGACGTGGCGATGAACGCGCTCGGCGTCGAGGTCGAGAACCGCATGGGCCGCTCGATCATGTCCGGCCTGCACGGCCTGTGGAGCGCGGGCGCCCTGATCGGGTCGGCGGCCGGCACCCTCGCCGCGCATCTCGGTGCGGACGCCCGGCTGCACCACGCGCTGGCGGCCGGGGTCCTGACCGTGGTCGGTGTCGCCTCCTGCTCGTGGGTGCTGGACCTTCAGCCCGCCGAGGACGAGGCGCCGCCGCCCCGGTTCGCGCTGCCGCCCCGGTCGGCGCTGCTCATCGGCGCGGTGGGGTTCTGCGCGGTGTTCGCGGAGGGCGCGAGCCTGGACTGGTCGGCGGTGTATCTGCGCGACCGGCTGGAGGCCTCGGCGGGGCTGGCGGCCGCGTGCACCACGGGCTTCACTCTCACCATGGCGCTCGCCCGGATCGTGGGCGACAAGGTGGTGGACCGGTACGGCTCCGTGCGCACGGTACGCGTCGGCGGAGTCCTCGCGGTGCTCGGCGGACTCCTCATCGTCGTCGCGGACCATCCGGCCGCGGCGATGGGCGGGTTCGCGCTGATGGGTCTCGGCATCGCCGTCGTCGTACCGCTGTGCTTCGCCGCGGCGGGCCGCAGCGGATCGAACCCCAGCCTGGCCATCGCCGGGGTCGCTACGATCACGTACACGTCGGGTCTGATCGCGCCGAGCGCGATCGGCGGTATCGCCGAGGCGACCAGCCTGACCGTGTCGTTCGGCCTGGTGACGGTGCTGGCGTGCGGGCTCGTGGCGTTCGCGGGCGTCCTGCGCGCGGGCGACCGCGACCGGCCGAAGGTCGATCGGCGGGCCGCGGCGGTTCCCGACCCCCGACCCTGAAACCGTCGCTCCAGGACCGCGTGTGAATCCCACCCTGCCCCACCTCTCGAACGACGACGCGCGCCGCCTGCACGGGCTGCTCGGCGCCCGGCCGGTGCACGCCCACCGGCTCACCGAGCGCGGCTACTCCAACGTCCACCGCCTGCTGGTGCGCCTGGACGACAGGCGTTCGGCGTTCGTGAAGCGGGCGGCCGACACGCAGACGGCCGGCTGGTTGCGGGACGAACACCGCGCCTACGCGGAACTCGGCGGCTCCTTCATGCCCCGGCTGCTCGGCTGGGCCGACGGAGAGCATCCGCTGCTCGTCCTGGAGGACCTGTCGTCCTGCCACTGGCCGCCGCCTTGGTCCTCCCACCAGGTCGGTGCCGTCCTCGACGCGCTCGCGGAGCTCGCCGCGTGCCGCCCCTTCCCGGGCCTTGGCAAGGTCACCGGGACCGTGCACACGCAGAGCGGCTGGGCGGAGGTGGCCCGCGACCCCGCCCCCTTCCTCGCCCTCGGCCTGTGCTCGCCCGGCTGGCTCGACCGGGCGCTCCCGGCACTCCTGGACGCCTCGGGCGACGCCACGTGCCTGGACGGCGACGCGGTGCTCCACCTCGACGTGCGCAGCGACAACCTCTGCTTCCGGGACGGCAGGGCGCTTCTGGTCGACTGGAACCTCGCGGCCGTCGGCGACGCGCACTACGACATCGCCTTCTGGCTGCCGAGCCTGCATGCCGAAGGAGGGCCGCCGCCGGAATCGGTCGCCTCGCTCCCGCCCGAGCACGTCGCGCTGGTCGCCGGGTTCTTCGCCTGCCGGGCCGGCCTGCCGGTGATCCCCGCGGTGCCGCGGGTCCGGGACGTCCAGCTGAGCCAGCTGAGGACGGCGCTGCCCTGGTGCGCACGGGTGCTCGGGCTGCCGGAGCCCGGCTGACCCGCCCGGGGTCCTGTCAGCGCGCCAACTCGTAGGCGTACGACGGCGTGAACGTGCCCGGTGCCCCCTTGCAGCCGTCCGACTCCCCCGGCAGCTTCACCCACAGATAGCCGTCGATCCGCGCCTCCCCCGTGCTCAGCGTGGGCGTCCGGCCGAGCTTGCGGCCGGACGGGTCGCACCACTCGCCGTCGGCCGGGGCGCCGTTGCCGTTGCGGCTGGTGTCGATGACGGCGCCGAGGCCGGCCGGGCCGCCCAGGGCGTCGAGGACCTGGCGGTCGTAGGCGATCTCGTCGTCCGTGCGGTGGAAGTTGGAGACGTTGCTGAAGACACCGTCGGAGGAGGCGGCCGAGGCGGCCCCGGCCTGCCGCAGCCAGCCCGCCTGTTTCGCGGCGGCGTGCCAGCCGGAGTGGCCGGCGTCGTAGTAGACCCGTGCCCTGGGGTTGGCGGCCTTGAGGACGCGGCCCGCGCGCGCCAGCGAGGCGAAGCGGCGGCCGCGTTCGCCCGTCGAGAGGCAGTCGGCCTGGGCGACCGAGTCGGGCTCCAGGATCACGATGACCTCGCCGGAGCCCAGCCCGGCGGCGAAGGCGTCGATCCAGTCGTCGTACGCGTCGAGGTCGGGCGCACCGCCCTGCGAGGCGCCTCCGCAGTCGCGGCCGGGGATGGCGTACGGCACGACGACGGGCACCCGGCCCTGGGTGCTGCCGCCGGCGGTGACCGCGCGGACCCGGGAGGTGATGGTCGACGGCGTGAAGTCGGCGAACCAGACGGCCGCGGGCTGGTCGGCTATCCGGGACTCTATGACCGCGTGGCGCGGATCGCCGTCGTTGGCGCGCACCCACTCGAGCACCTGGGACTCGGGGTGACGGTAGAGCCGGGTGGAAGCGGCGGGCGCCTGCCGCTTCTCAGCCGTCTCCGTCTTCGTCGGGGACGTCGTGGGGCTCGCCTTCTTCTTCGGGGACGGCGAGGTCGAGGGACTCGCGCCGGGCGAGGCGGACGATGGCGTCGGAACGGCGGGCAGGGGCGCCAGATACGGCGAACTGGTCACCTCGGGCCTCGCGGTGTCGGAGTCCTGCCGGTCGTCGAGGGCGGACAGCATCCCGGACGCGGTGCCTATCGCGACCACCACCGAGGCCGCCGCGACCATGGCGCCACGCCGCGCGGTCCGCCTGCGCTCGGCCCGGCGCGCGGCCAGACGATGCGCACGTGAGCCTGACACGGTGCAGCTCCCCCCCTGTTGCTCTCCCCCACGACGGGCGCGTTCCCCCGTTCTGGGGAAGCGTCGGGCCCGCCGGTACCCGGGCCAGCCTAAAGGTGCGACTCTGCCCTCATGGTGCAATGCGAACAAGTCACCACCCCCGCCGAGCGAGTCACCACCCCCGTCGACGAGGTCGTCTACCGGATGCGCGCGCTGGACGCGAGCCTGCCGGCGCGCGACGGCCTCGCGGTCTTCAACCGCGTCTACCTCGCCGTCACCGAGGCCGTCGACCGGCGTATCGACAGCGGGCAGTTCGGGGACGCGCGGGCCGCGATCACGCTGGACGTGCGGTTCGCGGAGCGCTACCTGGACGCCGTCGAGACGGTGGCCGACGGGCGGCGCCCGCCGGCCTGCTGGCGGCCCCTGTTCCAGATGCGCCGCCATCCCAGCGTACGACCGTTGCAGTTCGCGCTGGCGGGCATCAACGCGCACATCGGGCACGACCTGGCGCTGGCCGTCGTGGACACCTGTCGTACGCTCGGCTGCGAACCCGTCGACGTGGAGGACGAGTTCGACCGCGTGGGCGATCTCCTCGTCTCGCTGGAGGAGCGCATCCGCGAAGAGCTGATGCCGGGCCCCGACCTCCTCCAGATCGCCGACCCGCTCACCCATCTGCTCGGCTCGTGGAGCCTGGAGCGCGCCCGGGAGGCGACGTGGACGGCGGCGCGGGCCCTGTGGGTGCTGCGCCGACTGCCCGACGTCGCCGAGGAGTTCACCGAGCGCCTGGACGCGGCGGTGGGCCTGGCGGGACGCATGCTGCTCACGCCGTTGCCCGACCGGTGATCCTTGCCCGACCGGTGATCCTTGCCCGGCCGAGATCCTTGCTCGGCCGGTGATCTAGTCCTCGGGGAGTTCGACGGGTGCGATCTCGTCGTACACGTCCCCCGGCCCGGGGTTCGTGGCGTCGGTCGTCCCGCCGAAGTGGTGCATGACGCCCCACACCGCGTTCAGCGCGGTCTGCACGGCGCCCTCGGCCCAGCCGGCCGTCCAGGAGATGTCGTCGCCGGCGAGGAAGACGCCCCGCTTGTCCTCGGGCAGCCGGTCCTGCATGAAGTGGGTGAACAGGCGCCGCTGGTAGCGGTAGTGGCCGGGCAGGTTGGCCTTGAACGCGCCCATGAAGTAGGGCTCGTTCTCCCAGGAGACCGTCACCGGGTTGCCGATGATGTGCTTCCTGATGTCGACCTTCGGATAGATCTCGCCGAGCGACTTCAGCATGACCTCCATCCGCTCGCCCGCGGACAGCGGCAGCCACTTCAGGCTGTCGTCGCACCAGGTGTACGACAGACAGATCACGGCCGGCTTGTCCGGACCGTCGTCCAGGAGGTAGGTCCCGCGGGTCATGCGGTCGGTGAGGGTCATCGACATGACGTCCCGGCCGGTCTGCTCGTCCTTGTCCAGCCAGAACGGCCGGTCCACGGGCACGAAGAGCTTCGACGACTCCATGTAGTGCGTCCGCTCGATCGCCGTCCAGTGGTCGATCGGGAAGAGCGAGTCGTCGCAGGCGATCTTCGACAGCAGCATCCAGGACTGGGCGGTGAAGACCGCCGCCCGGAAGGTGCGGATGTCGCCGTCCGCGTCCGTCACGGTGATCCGGTTGCCCGCGGTGCGGTGCAGCCGGGTCACGGCCGGGCGGGGTTCGCCGCCCTCGTGCAGGCTCGCGAGCGAGGTGCCGTACGGCCAGTGGACGATCTTCTCCGGCTCGCGCTCCCACAGGCGCAGCGGCAGCTGTTGGGAGCCGCCGACGATGCCGCGGTGGTGGTCGTCGGCCTCGGTGTAGACGACCCGGAGGATTTCGAGGATGGAGTTGGGGAAGTCGGTGTCCCAGCCTCCCGTCCCGAAGCCGACCTGGCCGAAGATCTCGCGGTGCCGGAAGGACCTGAAGGCCTCGGAGTCGCAGAGGAAGCCGTAGAAGGTCTGGTTGTCGAGCTTCTCGACGAGCTTCGCCCAGATCTCGCGGATGCGCGGCACGTCCCGCTCGCGCATCGCCCGGTTCATGTCGGAGAAGTCGGCGCCCTCTTCGAGGCACGCGTTCCAGGCGGCCGCGACGTCCCGGTAGACCTGGGGCAGGTCGTCGACCGTCTCGGCGTAGTGGGACTCGCCCTTGAGGTCGACGACGGTGGAAGGGGTCGTCTCCGCGAGGGGGTTGGGGAAGGGCCGGGTCTCCAGTCCCACCAGGTCGATGTAGTGCTGGAGGGCCGTGGAGGAGGGCGGGAAGCGCATCGCGCCCATCTCGGCGGTGAGGGACGGGTCGCAGCCGTCGAAGCCCACCGTGCGCAGCCGGCCGCCGATCCGGTCGGCCTCGTAGACGACCGGCTTGAGGCCCATCTTCATCAGCTCGTACGCGGCCACGATGCCGGACAGGCCGCCACCGATGACCGCGACCTCGGTGCCGTGCTCGGTCGCCGGTATCTGGCCGAGGCCCGCCGGGTGGGCCAGGAAGTCGTCGTACGCGTAGGGGAAGTCCGGGCCGAACATGGTGATCGGCGGCTGCTGCTCGTCTGCGTGCTCGACGGCGTTGGGCACGGTGGACGTCATGGGGTACGGACTCCTTGCACGAAAAGAACTCGGGGGAAGCTGAGGGGGTTTCAGACCAGGGACCCGTAGAGGCCGGGGCGCCGGTCCTTCAGGTACGGGTTCGCCTCGCGGGACGCGGCGAGGAACGCGGGGTCGACGTCGGCGAGGAGCAGCTCCGCACCGCGTCCGGCGCGGGTGCGGGCGACCCCGTCGGGCCCGGCGAGGGTGGAGAGGCCGACGAAGTCGAACTCCCCTTCCTGGCCGACCCGGTTGACGTACGCCACGTACATCTGGTTCTCGAAGGCCCGCACCGGGATGACCGACTCGGCGACGAACTGGAACGGGTGCATCTGCGCGGTCGGCACGAGGAGGAGGTCGGTGCCGGCGAGGGCGTGGGCGCGGACGTTCTCCGGGAACTCGACGTCGTAGCAGATCATCAGGCCGACCCGCAGCCCGTCGAGCTCGGCCTGTACGACCGCCTGGTCGCCCGGTGTGAAGTGGTCGCGCTCGAAGCAGCCGAAGAGGTGGGTCTTGCGGTAGTCGGCGAGGCGGGTGCCCTCGGCGGAGATCAGCTGGGCGGAGTTGTACACCGCGTCCCCGGCCCGCTCGGGGTAGCCGTAGGCGATCGCGAGGCCGTGCCGACAGGCGGTCTCGGCGATCGCGTCCGCGGACTCGCCGTCGGCGGGCTCGGCGAGGCGGGCGCTGTCGTCGCCGATGGCGTACCCGGTGAGGAACAACTCCGGCGCGACCAGGAGCCCGGCCCCCGCGGCGGCGGCGCGGCCCGCGGCCTCGTCGAGGACCTTGAGGTTCTCGACGCTCGAGCCGGGGCGGCCGGAGCTCTGGAGCAGGGCGGTGCGCATGCGTGTTCCTCACCGGGCTGAAGAGTGGCGGAAGGGTGGCGAAAGGGTGGTTGTGGGGGCCATGTAGACGGTACGGGCGGCGGCCTCGGGCGGACAAGAAGGAGCTGTTGCGCGTGCGTGAGCGATTCGTTGCGTGCGCCGGGCGGGCGGCGGCGATTCGTTGCGCTCGCCGCGCGCCGCTCCGTACGGGCGCCGCGGCGGAGGCGAGAAGCCTGCCGGTGCCGAACCACCCCACCCGCACCCGCCCGCCGACACGGCTACGTCACGGCCGGCCGCCCCCTGGCCGCCAGCACCGCCGCCGTCACCAGATACGGCACCGCGAGCATCGCGAACACGGTGCCGTGCGAAGCCTGCGTGCCGAGCGTCGCGTACACGCCGAACACGGTGACCGTGGCCAGTTCCGTGCCCAGGCTCGCGACCGAGGTCAGGGTGGCCCGGCCGGTGCTGTCGATCCGGTGCTGGAGCCGGACGTCGGCGAGGATCTCGGCCACCTGGAAGCCGCCGAAGGCGAGGGCGACGAGGGCGATCCCGGCCGGGGTACCCAGGACGGCACCCGCGGCGAGGGCGAGCGCGGCACCCGCGAGCAG
This sequence comes from Streptomyces sp. NBC_01352, assembly GCF_036237295.1. Classification (NCBI taxonomy): domain Bacteria; kingdom Bacillati; phylum Actinomycetota; class Actinomycetes; order Kitasatosporales; family Streptomycetaceae; genus Streptomyces; species Streptomyces sp. NBC_01352. The sequence goes on along the minus strand of NZ_CP108354.1, from coordinate 8,938,341 downwards.
CACGGCGAGCCCGGTCGCGCCCAGGCGTTCGGCCGCCCCGGCCAGCAGACTGCCGGCCGTGACGACCGACCAGACCAGCAGGAGGAGGTGGGGCACGGTCGCGTCCGCCACGCCGGTGTCCCGGATCAGGAGGGGCGTGTACTCGTCCAGAGCGCCCCACACCGCGGCTACGGCCGGCACGAGCAGCAGGGCGCCGCGCACGGACCGGTCCTTGCGGGCGTCGGCCAGTCCGGCCCGCAGGGACGCCGTCCAGCCCTCGTCCTCACTCACCCGTGGCACCCGGTGCTCCGGGAACCGGGTCGCCGTCGCCGCCGCCAGCAGACACGCCAGCACGCTCGCCGCGCCGACCGCCGGGTAGCCGCCCAGCGCGAACACCGGGCCGGCCAGACCCATCGCGGCCATCACCGCCACCAGCCCCGCCGCCCGGGCCCGGCCCATGACGCGCGCGTACCGGTCGGCGGCGCCGAGCCGGTCCAGTTCGTCGTAGACCAGCGCCTCCAGGGCTCCCGAGCCGAGCGCTCCCCCGGCGCCCCACAGGACGAAGCCGAGCGCGAAGGCGCCGTACGACGGAATGGTCACCCACAGGGTGAAGCCGGTGGCGGTGAGCAGCGGGGCGAGCCACAGCAGCGTCCGTCGGGACACGGCGTCGGCCCAGGCGCCGGAGGGGACCTCCAGGAGCACGCCGGTGATCGACCAGAGGGCGAAGAGGGAGGAGATCTGCCACAGGGACAGACCGGTGTCGGCGAACAGCAGCGCGTACACCGGGTAGAGCAGGACCAGCTCGTCGAGGAACGCGTAGCCGTACAGCGTGGCCGTGAGCCGTCGCACACCGGTGGTGTCGGGCACACGCGCAGGTGAGAGTGTCATGAGGCCTTCCCGCAGGGACGGATCGGATGCCGGAGGTACGGCGTCCGAGGCGGCCCTCGGGAGGCACGGCTGGTGGATCAATGTCGCCAGGTCATGCAACCGATGTTAGACGGGCTCCGCCCCGCTGCCCAGCGAAAATGTGGTGATCACGGCCGCGTGGTCGGACGGCCACTCGTTGTCCTCGACGTCCGGCCAGGGCCGGGGGCGGCCGCTGACGTACGTCCGGGAGTCGAGCACGCCGAGACCCCGGTGCAGCACGAAGTCGATGCGGTCCTGCGGCTCCGGGCGGCCACTGCCGTCCTCGTGCTCGGTGTGGACCGGGGACCAGGTGTGGCCGGGCTCGCGTACCGGGTCGGGATGGGCCTCGCGGTAGGAGTCGCTGAAGCCCGCCTCCGCGGCCGCCTTGGTCACCGGCCACTCGACGTCCGGACAGTCCTGGTGGGAGGGGCTGTTGAAGTCCCCCACGAGGACGACGGGCACGGTGTCGTCGATGCGGCCGAGGGTGTCCCGCAGCTGCTCCAGCCGCACGTCCTCGTGAGCGATCAGCTCGTCGGCCGGGAGCCCGTCGAAGGCGGACTCGTAGGGCCCGTACGGCTCGCAGTCGAGGTGCGTCGTCCAGATGTCCACCTCGGTGGCCGCGCCGACCCGGATCCGGACTCCCGCCGCCCCGTAGAAGCCGACGTCCGGGTCGCCGAGGCGGGCCGTGATCGGGTGGCGGCTGATGATGCCGAGGTTCTCGCCCGCCCGGTGGTGGTGCCAGCCGAGGGCGTCGGCGAGTTCCTGGGCGGCGGTGCCGTACGTCTCCTGGAGGCCGACCACGTCCACGCCGGTCTCCGTGATGACCTTGAGCTGCTTGGTCCGGTGGTCGCGGACCTTGGTGCCGCCGTACCAGAGGTTCCAGCTCATGACGCGGAGTTCGTACGGCAGCAGGGCGCGCAGCCGTGCCGGCGTCACGTCCTCCAGGCTGGCCAGCACAGTCCGGCCGGGTGCCGCCTCGATCGGGGCGAGCGAGGGCACCGCGAGCACCGCGCAGCCGGCCGCCTCGGCGGAGGTGACGCCGGTCTGCGTGTCCTCGACGGCGACGCAGGCGGTGGGGTCGACGCCGAGGGTGCGGCAGGCGGCGAGGTAGGGGTCGGGGGCGGGCTTGGTGTGCTCGGTGTCGTCGGCGGTGACGGAGACCGCGAAGCGGCTCGCGCCGAGCGCCGCCAGCACGGTGTCGGCGACCGCTCGTGGGGACGCGGTCACCAGGGCGGTGGGGACGCCCTCGCGGGCCAGGGCGTCGAGCAGGTCCAGGGCGCCGGGGCGGGGCACGATGCCGGTGCGCACCCGGTCCGCGAACTCCCGGTGGAGGGCGTCGGCGAGGTCCGCGGCCAAGGTGCCCGTGGCCGCGGCGAGCCAGGCGGCGGTGTGCTCCACCGGACGGCCGAGCACCTCCGGCTGGTCGGCCTCCGTCAGGGCCCGCCCGGCGACCTGCTCCACCGCCTCCCACCACAGCCGCTCGGTGTCGACGAGCGTGCCGTCCATGTCGAACAGGACGGCTTGGAGCGGGAGTCGCGTCACAGGTGTCTCTTTCCTACATGGGGGGAGTTCAGCGGGTACGTTCCGCCACCAGTACCGGGCGCTCGGGCAGCGACACGCTCACCGCGGCCCCGGCACCGAGCCCGGTGGCCTCGTGCGTGGGCAGGTCGGCCTTCACCTCCGTGCCGTCGGCGAGCCGTACGGTGACCCGGACGGCCGCGCCGAGGAACGCGGTGGCGACCACGCGCGCGTGCCCGTCCTCGTCGGCCCGTACGCCCATCGCCTCGGGCCGCACCAGCACGTCCACCTCGGCCACGGCCGGCGCCTGCCCGTCGACCGGCAGCCGCTGTCCCAGTACCTCGACGACGCCTTGGGAGAGCCGCCCCGGGATCCGGCTCATCGTGCCCACGAACTCGGCGACGAAGGCGGTGGCGGGACGGCCGTACAACTCGGCCGGGGCGGCGCACTGTTCGAGGCGCCCGGCGTGCATCACGGCGACCCGGTCCGCCATGGACAGGGCCTCCTCCTGGTCGTGGGTGACGAACAGCGTGGTGATGCCGAGCTCCTGCTGGAGCCGCCGGATCTCCTCGCGGAGCGTGAGGCGCACCTTGGCGTCGAGCGCGGAGAGCGGTTCGTCGAGGAGCAGGACGCGGGGGCGCAGGGCGAGGGCGCGGGCCAGGGCGACGCGCTGCTGCTGGCCGCCGGAGAGCTGGTGCGGGTACTGCCGGCCCTTGTCGGCGAGGCCGACCAGCTCCAGCAACTCGGCGGCGCGCGAACGCCGTTCGGCCGTACGCACCTTCCGCATCCGCAGCCCGAAGGCCACGTTGTCGAGCGCGTCGAGGTGCGGGAAGAGGCTGTACGACTGGAAGACCATCCCGGCGTCACGGCGGTGGGCGGGCATGCGGGTGACGTCCTCGCCGTCGACCAGCACCTCGCCGGAGTCGGGGTGTTCGAACCCGGCGAGCATGCGCAGCGCGGTGGTCTTGCCGCAGCCGGAGGGGCCGAGCAGGGCGAGGAGTTCACCGGGCTGCACGGTCAGGTCGAGGCCGTCGAGAGCGACGGTCGCCCCGAACTCCCTTCGCAGTCCCCGGAATTCGACGGTGGCGGCCTTGTCGGTGGCCGTCTTCTCAAGCGTGGTCGCGGTCATGACTCATCCCCGGGACTCGGTACGGCCGCGCCCGCCGACGCCGGCGAGCGCGAGGAGCAGGGCCCATGTGACGAACAGGCTGAGCACGGACACGGCGACGGACAACTGGGCCTGCGATCCGGCGACGCTGTAGATCCACACCGCGAACGGCTGGAAGCCCAGCAGCTGGGCCACGGTGAACTCGCCGAGCACCAGGGCCAGGGTGAGGAAGGCGGCGTTCATCAGTCCCCCGCGCAGATTGGGCAGCACGGCCCGGACCAGGGCCTGCGGCCAGGACGCCCCGCAGCTGCGGGCGGCCTCGACGAGGGTGGGCACGTCGACGGCCCTGAGGCCCGCGTCCAGCGCCCGGTACACGAACGGCAGGGCCATCACGACGTACGCGAGGACGAGCACGAACGGGAAGTCCGGGTTCTGGATGGCCACGAACGTCTGGAAGAGGGGCGTCCGTGACAGGTGTTCGGGTCCCCACTTCAGGACGGTCGAGAGACCGGCGACGAAGGCGATCGGCGGCACCACCAGCGGCAGCGAGCACACCACCTCGACGACCGGCCGCAGCCGGGGCGCGCCGAGCCGGAGGGCGACCATGGCGGGCACCATCAGCAGCAGGACGATCGCGATCGTCGCGGCGGCCAGCTCCAGGGACAGCAGCAGACTGGAGACGAACCCGTCGGCGGAGACGATCTGCGTGTAGGCGTCGAAGGTGACGCCCTGCCCGGGCACGTCGACCGTGAAGACCACGGACGCGGCCAGCGGCACCAGGAAGTACAGCGCGGCCAGGCCGAACACGGCCCAGCGCCAGGTGTTCAGGCGAGCCATCGGGCGCTCCGTCGTTGCAGGGGCAGGTAGACCGCCATGACCAGGCCGGCGACGAGGACCATGTCGAGGCTCAGGGCGAGTGCCACGTTCTCCTGGCCGACGAGCACGTTGCCGGAGATGGCGTCGGCGATCTGCAGGGTGACCAGCGGTACCGAACTGCCCACCATGGCCGCCGCGGTGGCGTAGGCGGCGAAGGCGCTGCCGAAGAGGAGCACGAGCCCGCCGAGCAGGGAGGGCAGCAGCACGGGCAGGGCGACGTGCCGCCAGTACTGCACGCCGGTGGCCCCGTTGTTCTGCGCGGCCTCGCGCCACTGGACGCGCAGGCCCTCCAGGGCCGGGGTGATGGTGAGCACCATCAGCGGGATCAGGAAGTACAGGTAGACGATCACCAGTCCCCAGAAGCTGTACAGGTCCCAGCCCTTGTCGGTCAGGTCGAAGTACCGGGTCAGCACACCGGCGTTGCCGAGCGTGGCGACGAAGGCGAAGGCCAGCGGGACGCCGCCGAAGTTGGCGAGCACCCCGGACGCGGTGAGCACGGCCTCGCGCAGCGCGCGGAAGCGGGAGGTCACCACGGCCTGCGCGAGCGGCAGCCCGAGCAATGTCGCGATCCCGGCGGACACGGCGGACAGCTTCACGCTCCCGATCAGGGCGGTCAGATACGCCCCCTGCAGCGAGGCGGTCAGGTTGTCGGCGGTGTACGAACTGACTCCGGTGGCCGGGTCCTTCGCTGTGAAGGCCCCGTCGAGCATGGCCAGGGCGGGCAGTCCGAAGGCGATCGCGGTGAAGACGAGCAGCGGGAGCACGGCGAGCCAGCCGAGGGCACGGCGCCGCCGCTTCACCGGAGCGGCGGTCGCCGTGTCGAGGCGCGGGAGGGTGGCCGTCATCCGGAGACGGCCTTCGCCCAGCCCTGTCCGAGGACCGTCTTGGCCTTGCCCTGCTGATCCTCGGTCGGGAAGGAAGGTGTTCCGGAGACCTGGGGCAGCTTGGCGGCGGCGGTCTTGTCGAGGGTGCCGGCCTTCTCCATGGCGGTCATCAGGGCCGGACGGGCGTACCCCTTGAGCCACAGGTTCTGGCCCTCGGCGCTGTAGAGGTACTCCTGCCACAGGCGGGCGGCCGCCGGGTGCGGGGCGTCCTTGTTGATGGCCTGGGAGTAGTACTGGGAGAACTTGCCGTCGCTCGGCACCGACACCTTCCAGTCGACACCCTTGGACTTGAACTCGTCGGCGTACCCGGCGTTGAGGTAGTCCCAGTCGATGCTGATCGGCGTCTCGCCCTTCTCGACGGTGGCCGGGGTCGACTCGACGGGCGTGTAGTTGCCGTTCTTCTTCAGCTCGGCGAAGAAGTCGAGGCCCGGCTGGATGTCGTCGAAGGAACCGCCGTTGGAGAGCGCGGCCGCCCAGACACCGCCGAAGGCGGAACCCGACTTGGTGGGGTTGCCGTTGAGGGCGACCTGGCCCTTGTACTCGGGCTTGAGCAGGTCCTTCAGGGTGGTGGGGCAGGTGGTGACCCGCTTCGCGTCGCACCCGATGGAGATGTACCCGCCGTAGTCGTTGTACCAGCGCGCCTGCGCGTCCTTCTGCTCCGCGGGGATGTCGGCGAAGGCGGCCACCTTGTAGGGCGCCAGCAGCCCCTGCTGGGCGGCGCTCAGCGCGAAGGAGCTGCCGAGGTCCAGGACGTCCGGTGCGCGGCCCTGGCCCTTGCGGGAAGTGACGGCGTTGATCTCGTCCTGGCTGGAGCCGTCCGGGTTCTCGACCTCGACCTTGATGCCGTACTTCTTCTCGAAGCCGTCGATGAGAGCGCCGTAGTTGGCCCAGTCGCGGGGCAGCGCGATGGCGTTGAGCGTGCCCTCTTTCTTCGCCGCCTTCTCCAGGGCTGCGAGACCGCCGAAGTCGGCGGCGGAGGTGGCGGTGGCGGCGCTCTTGCCGTCGGCGGTGGTCGACGCGTTGTCGGGGGCGGCGCCGCAGGCGCTCAGGGCGAGCGCGGCGACGACGGCGAGGGCGCCGCCGCGGACGGCGGTTCTCGGCAGGGACACGGTCACGGCTTCTCCAGGGGACGCGCGAGGGTGCAGGAGCCAAACGGGCGAGCAGAGGGAACGACAGCCAGACGGAGGAACTTGTCTGAACAAGTTGGCCTCAGTAGGCCCGCCGCTGGTGTCGTGCTCGTAAACACTGGCGAAACGCTGACCGCTGAACTCCTGCAGATCTACGACTGACACGGGTCACCGTGGGAACTCGACTAGGCTGCTCACGCTGTGCACAGTGACCGACTCGGAGGGGGAGTATGGCGGCGCGACACGAGGAGATCGCCGACGAACTGCGCCGGGCGATCGACCGCGAGGAGTACACCGTCGGGAGCCTGCTGCCCGCAGAGACGGAGCTCGCGGCCCACTACGACGTCTCGCGCGGCACGATCCGTCAGGCCGTCGCGGCACTCACCGCCGAAGGGCTCATCGGCTCGCGCCAGGGCGCCCGCCGCATGGTCCTGGCCAGCCGCCGCAGCCAGAGCTTCGCCGAACTGCGCAGCTTCGCCCAGTGGGCCCGCGCGATGGGCCGCGAGGCGAGTGGCCGGGTGGTCGCCCAGGAGTACCGTCCGGCGACCGCCGAGGACGCCGTACGCCTCCAACTGCGCGAGAGGACATCGGTGTTGCACGTCCTGCGGGTGCGCGGTCTGGACGGCGACCCGGTCCTGCTGGAGCGGACCGTGTACGCCGACTGGATCGCCCCCGCCGTCGAGCCGATCGAGCCGGACTGCCCCTCGGTCACCCAACGCCTGCTCGAAGACACCGGCCTGGTCTTCGCCTACGGTGAACACGTCATCGACGCGGTGGCAGCGGGCGCCCAGGACGCCGAGCTTCTCGGTGTCCGCCGGACGAGTCCGCTGCTGCGCGTGCGCCGGGTGACGACGACGCGGGAGGGGCGCCCGGTGGAGTGGTCGGACGACCGCTACCGCTCCGACGCGGTGAGCTTCAGCGTGCACAACTCGATCGGGAACAACGCCCTGGCCCGGAAGACAGCCGACTGAAGGAGGCCCTCATGGAGATCGCCGCCCTGCCGCACGTCGACGAACACACCACCACGGTCACGGCGGGGCCCGACGCCGTCTGGCGCGGCCTGAGCGAGGTCCTGGACCGCTCCTTCACCGGCGACCGCGTGGTCGGCTACGCACGCCTGGTCGGCTGCGCCGACAGTGCGGCGTCCGGACCCCGGCCCCTGGCCGAAGGCTCGACGGTGCCCGGCTTCCGGGTGGCCTCCGCGGACCGGGGCCGGGAGCTGGTCCTCGTCGGCCGCCACTACTTCTCGACGTACGCCCTGGTCTTCCGCCTCGACGAGGCGGGCGCGGGCCGCACCCGGCTGCGGGCCGAGACCCGGGCCAGGTTCCCCGGCCCCTTCGGCGCCTTCTACCGGCTGTGCGTCATCGGCACGGGCGGGCACGCGATCACCGTTCGGCGGCTGCTCGCGGCCGTCCGCCGCCGCACCGAGTAGACGGCGCCGAAGGCTCAGGTCGGCGACCCCGACGAGAACCGGCGCAGCAGCGGCGACAGCACCAGCACGGACTTCGTCCGCTCCACGAACGGCTCCCCCGCGATCCGCTCCAGCACCCGCTCGAAGTGCCGCATGTCGGAGGCGAAGACCTGGACGACCGCGTCCGCCTCGCCGGTGACCGTCGACGCGGCCACGACCTCCTGGTAGCGCTCCAGGCCTCGCCGGATGGTCTCGGGCGAGGTGTTGTGCCGGCAGTAGATCTCGACGAACCCCTCCGTCTCCCAGCCGAGGGCCGACGGGTCGACCCGGACGGTGAATCCGGTGATGGCTCCGGTGGCGCGCAGCCGGTCCACGCGCCGTTTCACGGCGGGCGCGGACAGGCCGACCAGCTGCCCGATGTCCGCGTAGGAGCGGCGGGCGTCCTCGGCGAGGGCGTGCACGATGCGTTCGTCGAGATCGTTCAGCACTGCGGGTGGTTCACTTCGCTTCAGGTGTGGCAAGACGGGAGCGGCGATGGCCGTACAGGAAGTAGAACACGAGCCCGACGGCCATCCAGACTCCGAAGACCACCCAGGTGACGGCCGAGAGGCTGCCCATCATCCAGACGCAGAACCCGAGGCCCAGGGCGGGCAGGACCGGTGACAGCGGCACCCGGAAGGTGCGGGGCATGTCGGGACGGGTCCGGCGCAGCACCACGACCGCGATGTTGACCAGCCCGAAGGCGAAGAGGGTGCCGATGCTGGTGGCGTCGGCGAGCTGACCGAGCGGAATGGCCGCGGCCAGGACCCCGCAGAACAGGGAGACGATCAGCGTGTTGGCGCGGGGCGCCCCGGTCTTGGGATGGACGCGGGCGAACACCTTGGGCACGAGCCCGTCCCGGGACATCGCGAAGAGGATGCGGGTCTGGCCGTACAGCACGGTCAGCACGACGCTCGCGATGGCGATGACCGCGCAGAACGCGAGCAGCGTGCCCCAGAACGTCTGGCCGGTGACCTCGCGCATGATCTGGGCGAGCGCGGCCTCGGAATCGGTGAACCGCTGCCAGGGCTTGGCGCCGACGGCGACGGCCGCGACGAGGACGTACAGCGCGGTCACGATGACGAGCGACAGCATGATCGCGCGGGGCAGGTCGCGCTGCGCGTTCTTCGCCTCCTCGCCGGCGGTGGAGGCGGCGTCGAAGCCGATGTACGAGAAGAACAGCGTCGCCCCGGCCGCGCTGACCCCGGCCATGCCGAGCGGCATGAAGTTCTCGTAGTTGCCGGAGCGGAAGCCCTGGACGCCGATCGCGCAGAACAGCACCAGCGCGGCGATCTTCACGACGACCATGACGGTGTTGGCGCGGGCGGACTCCCGGGCGCCGCCCAGCACGAACGCCATCGCCAGGAGGACGACGATCAGCGCCGGCAGATTGAAGACGCCGCCGTCACCGGGCGGAGCGGACACGCGGACAGCGCGGCCGGAATGGTGACGCCGAGGGCCCTGTCGAGCGGCTTTCCACCGGCTTGCGGCGCATGAGGCGCGCGCCGAGCCCCGGGGACGAGGGGCCGTTCCGACTGTTGTTGCGTGAGTTCACAACTGGCTGGGCCGATAAGCCATTTTGGCCGACATGAGCACGATCGGGTGAACAGCGTGACGACCCACGAATAGGTCCGACCGGGTGCAGGTAACGTCAATGACGCGATCTGGGACGCCGGGGGTGGCGTCAGCAGTCGGGGCCCCCGCTCCACCAGCGAGATGGTTCGGGGCCTCCCCGTCGCCTCTGGCCACACCCACATGGCCAGGTCGTAGGGATTCCGCCCGCCTGGAACGGACCGCATACGGGATATGTGTCGCCGCCCAGGTAGCGAAAGCGGAGGACCAGCACGCCCAAGACCGTTCGGGACGTGCCAGTGAGCCAGGACCCACTCCTGCTCACTGTTCAGGAACGGTGCGCCTTGGTCGAGCACGCGCTGATTCGTTTGTCGCTGCCGCTGAGGGCGGCGGGGACCGGCGGTATCCTGCGCGAGCAGGAACCCACCGAGCTGAGTCCCCGCCGCGCCCCGTACAGGGCATGACCCTATGAGCCAGGGCATCACGGTCGTAATGCGGCAACCTTGCGCATCTCCGCAAGATCCTTGCGTTCATCGCGGGCCGGCGGGTGTTCGTTGCGCGGGGACTTTCGACCGTTGCGGAGGGCTCTGATCGGCGCCCCTGCCGAGGCGTTGCTCAGACCCAGCTGGCGTGCAGCGGCTTGCCCTCGGCGTAGCCGGCCGCGCTCTGGATGCCGACGACGGCCTTCTCGGCGAACTCCTCCAGGGAACCGGCTCCGGCGTAGGTGCAAGAGGAGCGGACGCCCGCGATGATCGAGTCGATCAGGTCCTCGACGCCCGGACGGTCCGGGTCCAGGAACATGCGGGAGGTGGAGATGCCCTCCTCGAACAGCGCCTTGCGGGCACGGTCGTACGCCGACTCCTCCGACGTACGGTTGGCCACCGCACGCGCGGACGCCATGCCGAACGACTCCTTGTAGAGGCGGCCGTTGGCGTCCTGCTGGAGGTCGCCCGGGGACTCGTAGGTGCCGGCGAACCAGGACCCGATCATCACGTTGGACGCACCGGCGGCCAGCGCCATGGCGACGTCCCGGGGGTGGCGGACACCGCCGTCGGCCCACACGTGCTTGCCGTACTTCTTCGCCTCCGCCGCGCACTCCATGACCGCGGAGAACTGCGGCCGACCCACGCCGGTCATCATGCGGGTGGTGCACATGGCGCCGGGGCCCACACCGACCTTGATGATGTCCGCGCCGGCGTCGATCAGGTCCCTGACGCCCTCCGCGGCGACGATGTTGCCCGCGACGATCGGCACCTGCGGGTCGAGGCCGCGCACCGCCCTGATGGTGCTGATCATCGACTCCTGGTGGCCGTGCGCCGTGTCGATGACGAGCGTGTCGACGCCCGCGTCCAGCAGCTGCTTGGCCTTGGCCGCGGCCTCGCCGTTGATGCCGACGGCGGCGGCGATGCGCAGCCTGCCGTTCGCGTCGACGGCCGGGGTGTACAGCGTGGCGCGCAGGGCGCCCTTGCGGGTGAGGATGCCGGCGAGGCGGCCGTCCTTGTCGACGGCGGGGGCGTAGCGGCGGTTGGCGTGGTCCAGGCGGTTGAAGGCCTCGCGCGGGTCGATGTCCGCGTCGAGCAGCAGCAGGTCCTTGGACATGACCACTTCGAGCTGGGTGAAGCGGTCGACCCCGGTCAGGTCCCGGTCGGTGACGACACCGACCGGCCGCTGCTCCTCGTCGACGACCACACCGGCGTTGTGCGCGCGCTTGGGCAGCAGGGACAGGGCGTCGGCGACGGTCTGGTGCGGGGCCAGCACGATCGGGGTGTCCAGGACGTGGTGGCGGCTCTTCACCCAGGCGACGACCTCGGTGACGACGTCGATCGGGATGTCCTGCGGGATGACCACCAGTCCGCCGCGCCGGGCCATCGTCTCGGCCATGCGGCGCCCGGCGATCGCGGTCATGTTGGCGACGACCAGCGGGATGGTGGTGCCCGTGCCGTCCGGGGAGCTGAGGTCCACGCCCTGCCGCGAGCCCACCGCGCTGCGGCTCGGGACCATGAACACGTCGTCGTACGTCAGGTCGTACGGGGGCTGGATGTCATTGAGGAAACGCACGTGCTGCACATCCCAGTCGATCAGAGGTGGCCCCCGGACAGGTCAGCCAGGGGGAAGAGCACGTACTTCATTGTCCCATGGCGACCGGAACGCGATACACGGGCGAAACATCCAGCCAGGTCAGCGGGGCCTTAGGAGGAACCTCCAAGGGTGAGCGCCACGGTCAGCGCCCCCGTTCGGTCCGCGGCCTCGGCGAACACCTCCTGAGCGGTCTCCCACTCCTGCGGGAGGGCCTTCGCGTACGGCTGCCAGTTCCGTACGACGATCAGCAGGCCGTTCTCCACGGCGCCCTCGGGCCAGACGGTGTGGTCGCCGAGGCTGTCGGCCAGCGCGTCCCAGTTGCGGCCGAACCAGTCGGGCAGCCCCAGGGCCCGGGCGCAGCGGTCCATGAGACCCGCCTTGTCCGTGACCCCGTCGAGGTCCACCGTGACCACGTGCTCCGTCATCTGCGTACCGCCCTGAACGAGTTGTGGTGATCGTCGGTGTAGTGGACCACAAAGGGGACCGCAGAGGGGACTACAGAAGGGACGGCCATGGCGGCCACCGCCATGGCCGCCCTTTTGCGGACGATCCGTCAGATCCCGTCAGGATCAGCCCGGTTGAGCGCCGGCTTCGGCGTCGGTCCCGCCGTCATCAGGTAGTCCGCGGCCGACGTGTCCGTCACCAGGCTGGTGACGAGCCCGGACCGCAGCACCGCGTCGATCGCGCCCGCCTTGCGCTGCCCGCCCGCGATCGCGACGACCTCGGGGATACGGCGGAGCTGGTCGGCCTTGACGGTGATGCACCGCTCGCCGAGGTCCCGTCCGACCCGGCGGCCGTCGGCGTCGAAGAGGTGCGCGGACATCTCGGCGGCGACACCGAGCGAGGCGTAGTGCGACACCTCCTCGTCGCTGAGCATGTCGTGCACCGTCGAGATGCCCGGCTCCCAGGAGCCGATGGAGACGCAGGCGACCGTGACCTTGTCGAAGTACTCGAAGGCCCGGGCGATCCCGGTCTGGTTGCGCAGCGCGGCCGCGGTCGCCGCGTCCGGCAGCAGCATCGGCGCGTAGATGGGGTGGGCGTCGCCGCCCGACACCTGCGCGGCGCGCCGCACCGCCTCCACCGAGCCGCGCTCGGCGGTCCCGGCGTCGTACACACCCGTCAACTGGACCACCGTGCAGGGCGGCAGCCGGTCCAGCGCCGCCGCCATGTGGATCGTGGACCGGCCCCAGGCCAGTCCCAGCACATCACCTTCGTTCACGAGCTCGCCGAGCAGGTCGGCGGCCACTTCCCCCAGGTTCTCGGGATCGGGCGAATCCTGGGCCTCGGCCGGGGACTCGACCACCACGGCGTGCCTGAGGCCGTACCGGGCGCGGAGCGCGTCAGAGCGCTCGGCGTCCAGTTCGGCCGGCACGCGGATCTCGATGCGTACGAGATCCCGTTCGAGAGCGGTTTCCAGGACCCGGGCCACCTTGAAGCGGCTGACGCCGAACTCCTCCGCGATCTGGATCTTGGACTTGCCCTCGAGGTAGAAGCGGCGGGCCATGGCCGCCGCCTGCACCAGCTCTGCGGGTCCCATCCGCATGGCTGACCGGCCCGCCGACATACCCGACACGGCGATCTCCTCACTGCTGTTCACATTCTGGATTCGCCGTTCATCCTTGCAGATCCGGCGCACTTGATCAGCCCTGATGAGAGCCGTTCACGTTCCCGTGGTTCGGTGGCCGCATGCCCAGGAGGCCTTGGCCGTCGCCCCCTCCGCCTGCGTGCGCAATGCACGTACCGCTTCGGCCGGGTCCGATGCCCCGTAGACGGCCGAGCCGGCCACGAAGACGTCGGCGCCCGCGTCCGCGCAGCGCTCGATGGTGGCGGCCGAGACTCCCCCGTCGACCTGGAGCCACAGCTCAAGACCGTGCTTGCTGATCAACTCGCGGGTGCGGCGAATCTTCGGAAGCATGATGTCGAGAAACGCCTGTCCCCCGAATCCCGGCTCGACCGTCATGATCAGCAGCATGTCGAGCTCGGGGAGCAGATCCTCGTACGGCTCGATGGGCGTCGCGGGCTTCAGCGCCATGGAGGCGCGGGCGCCCTTGGCGCGGATCTCCCGGGCGAGCCGGACGGGAGCGGCGGCCGCCTCGACGTGGAAGGTGACGGAACCGGCCCCCGCCTCTACGTACTGGGGCGCCCACCGATCGGGGGCCTCGATCATCAGATGGCAGTCCAGCGGCGTGTCCGTCGCACGGGCCAAAGACTCTACGACCGGCACACCGAGGGTGAGGTTCGGGACGAAATGGTTGTCCATGACGTCGACGTGAAGCCAGTCGGCTCCTCGCACCGCCTCCGCCTCGTCCGCAAGGCGGGCGAAGTCGGCGGACAGGATGCTGGGGTTGATCTGCGCGGCCATGCCCCAAGCCTGCCATGTCCGGGCACGAATGTTCGCGCCGGTCCATACCTAAGCCGTTCATCGGATGTTGCACCGGGTCCCCGCGTGCCATGCTGGGCCGCCGATCTGGTCGATATGCGGCTGGGTCCTGTCGTCGGCCTCCCGTCGTCCGCCCGGAGGGCGGGCTCCGCGGCGGCAGGCGCGTGCTCTCGGCGGGCCGGGCCCCGGCCCGCGTACTGGACGTACTCGGGCCAGGGCCCGGGGCGGCGAGTGGGGGCACCTCCCACGCCGTTCAGGCAGTGGGGGAGCGTGCATGGCGGCGTGGAGCAGGCGGGAGGCCGACGGCAGGACCCAAGGGGGTGGCCATGACGGAGATCCAGGAACACAGGCAAGGGCGGTCGGGACAACGGGGCATCGGGCACCTTGTCTGCGGGCGGCGCGCCAAGTGGCTGGTGCTGGTGCTGTGGCTGATCGTGCTGTTCCTGACGGCACCGTTCGCGCAGAAACTCACCGACGCCCAGGACAACGACGCGGCCTCCTGGCTGCCCGGCTCCGCCGAGTCGACCCAAGTCCTGCAGATCTCCGAGGACTTCAGGCCCGAGCAGATCCCCGCGGTCGTCGTGTACGCCCGCGAGGACGGCCTGACCGCCGAGGACCGGGCGCAGATCGCCGAGGACACGGCCGAGATCAAGCAGCTGACCGCCCACGGCATCCGCGGCGACGAGACCCGGGGCCCGGTCTTCGACCGGCAGACCGACCCGCGCGCCGCCCAGGTCCTCGTGCCAATCACGATGGACGAGAACGGCTGGGAGGAGATCGCCCCCGCCGTCGACTCGATCCGGGACATCGTCGGGGAGGGCAGCGGCGCACTCGCCGTGCACATCACGGGCCCGGGCGGCACCTCCGCCGACTTCTCCGAGGCCTTCGAGGGCATCGACTCGACGCTGCTGATCTCCGCGATGGCCGTCGTCATCGTGATGCTGCTCATCACCTACCGCAGCCCCACCCTCCTCCTGATCCCCCTGCTCTCGGTGATCGCCGCGCTGTTCACCGCGCAGGCGCTGATCTACTTCCTGGCGGAACACGCGGGCCTGACGGTCAACGGCCAGAGCGCGGGCATCCTGACGGTGCTCGTGTTCGGCGCGGGGACGGACTATGCCCTGTTGCTGGTCGCCCGCTACCGGGAGGAGCTGCGCCGCCACGAGGACCGCCACGAGGCGATGGCGCTCGCCCTGCACCGCGCGGGCCCGGCGGTCCTCGCCTCCGGCGCCACCGTCGTCCTGAGCATGCTGGTGCTGCTGTTCGCCGAGATGAACTCGACGAGCGGTCTCGGCCCGGTGGCCGCCATCGGCGTCGCGGTCGCCGTGCTGGCGATGATGACGCTGTTCCCGGCCCTGCTGGTGATCTTCGGCCGCTGGATCTTCTGGCCGGCGATCCCGCACCTCGGTACGGAGAACCCCGCCGACACGGGCGTCTGGGCCCGGACGGGCAGCCGTATGGCCCGCCGCCCCCGCATGGTCTGGGGCATCACCGCGGTGGTGCTGGCGATCTGCTCGCTCGGCCTGATCCAGCTGCGCGCCGAGGGCATCAGCAACGCGGACGCGTTCACCGGGAAACCGGACTCGATCGTCGGCCAGGAGGTCTCGGCACGCTACTTCCCCGCGGGCAGCGGCGATCCGCTCGTCATCGTCAGCAACCAGGCGCAGGCGCGGCAGGTCGGCGAGACGGTCGCCGCCACCCGCGGAGTCGTCCCCGAGTCGCTCGGCCTGCCACCGGGCACCAAGCCGTCCTTCGAGGGCAAGGTGCTCTTCGAGGCCACCATGACCGACCCGGCCGACAGCGAGGCCGCGAAACAGACCGTGGAGCGGGTCCGGGACGCCGTGCACGCGGTGCCGGACGCCGACGCCCAGGTGGGCGGCGGTACGGCGGCCCTGCTGGACATGGACAAGGCGACCACCCACGACAACATCCTGATCATCCCGCTGGTGCTGGTCGTCGTGCTGCTGATCCTGTGCGCGCTGCTGCGCGCGCTGATCGCCCCACTGCTGCTGATCGGGACGGTGATCCTGTCGTTCACGGCGGCCCTCGGCATCAGCGCGCTCGCGTTCCGCTACGTCTTCGACTACGCGGGCGAGTCGACGGACTTCCCGCTGTTCGTGTTCGTCTTCCTGGTCGCCCTGGGCATCGACTACAACATCTTCCTGACCACCCGCATCCGTGAGGAGGCCGCCCATCAGGGCACCCGTAAGGGCACGCTGACAGGCCTGGCCGCGACCGGGGCCGTCATCACCTCGGCGGGCCTGGTCCTCGCGGGCACCTTCGCCGCCCTGGCCACCCTGCCGATGGTCGCCTTCGCCGAACTCGGCTTCGCGGTGGCCCTGGGCGTGCTGCTCGACACGTTCATCGTGCGGTCGGTCCTCGTGACGTCCCTGTTCCTCGACATCGGCCCGAAGGTGTGGTGGCCGCACCGGCTGGCGCGGGAGGACGGGGGCGCTGCCGCGGTGACCGGGGCGGAGAAGGTGAGCCAGTCCGGCCCGGCGGGTTAGGACTCGGCACGCGCGGAGGAATGGGATGCGAACCCCCTTTGCATGATCATGCGCGATTATGCATACTCTTCCTATGTCTAAGGTCCTCACCTCCCTTCCCGCCGGCGAGCGCGTCGGCATCGCCTTCTCGGGCGGGCTCGACACCTCGGTCGCGGTCGCGTGGATGCGCGACAAGGGCGCCGTCCCGTGCACCTACACCGCCGACATCGGCCAGTACGACGAGCCCGACATCGCCTCGGTGCCGGGCCGCGCGAAGACCTACGGCGCCCAGATCGCCCGCCTGGTCGACTGCCGCGCCGCGCTGGTCGAGGAGGGCCTGGCCGCGCTCACCTGCGGGGCGTTCCACATCCGCTCGGGCGGGCGGGCCTACTTCAACACCACGCCGCTGGGCCGCGCCGTCACGGGCACCCTCCTGGTCCGGGCGATGCTCGAGGACGACGTACAGATCTGGGGCGACGGCTCGACCTTCAAGGGCAACGACATCGAGCGGTTCTACCGGTACGGCCTGCTCGCCAACCCGCACCTCAGGATCTACAAGCCCTGGCTGGACGCGGACTTCGTGACCGAGCTCGGCGGCCGCAAGGAAATGTCGGAGTGGCTGCTCGCCCACGACCTGCCCTACCGCGACAGCACCGAGAAGGCCTACTCCACCGACGCCAACATCTGGGGCGCCACCCACGAGGCCAAGACCCTGGAGCACCTGGACACCGGCGTGGAGACCGTGCAGCCGATCATGGGCGTGCGGTTCTGGGACCCCGAGGTCGAGATCGTCACCGAGGACGTGACGATCGGCTTCGACCAGGGCCGCCCGGTGACGATCAACGGCAAGGAGTTCGCCTCCCCCGTCGACCTGGTGATGGAGGCCAACGCCATCGGCGGCCGCCACGGCATGGGCATGTCGGACCAGATCGAGAACCGGATCATCGAGGCGAAGAGCCGCGGCATCTACGAGGCGCCCGGCATGGCTCTGCTCCACGCGGCGTACGAACGCCTGGTCAACGCGATCCACAACGAGGACACCCTCGCCCAGTACCACAACGAGGGACGGCGCCTGGGCCGGCTGATGTACGAGGGCCGCTGGCTGGACCCGCAGGCGCTGATGGTGCGCGAGTCGCTGCAGCGCTGGGTCGGCACGGCCGTCACCGGCGAGGTGACGCTGCGGCTGCGGCGCGGTGAGGACTACTCGCTCCTCGACACCACGGGCCCCGCGTTCAGCTACCACCCGGACAAGCTGTCCATGGAGCGCACCGAGGACTCGGCGTTCGGCCCGGTGGACCGGATCGGCCAGCTCACCATGCGCAACCTCGACATCGCCGACTCGCGCGCCAAGCTGGAGCAGTACGCCGGACTCGGCCTGATCGGCACCGCCAACACCGCGATCGGTGCCGCCCAGGCGGCCGCGACCGGCCTGATCGGCACGATGCCGGAGGGCGGCGCCGAGGCCATCGCCTCCCGCGGCGAGGTCTCCGACGACGACCAGATGCTGGACCGCGCCGCGATGGAGTCCGGCACGGACTGACCGACCGCACGGACGCAGGAGGCCGGCTCGGTGTCGAGCCGGCCTTCTCGCGTCACCCGGCCGTCAGCCGGTCCTGCGGATGAGGGCCAGATACATGGCGTCGGTCCCGTGCCGATGCGGCCACAGCTGTACGTCGGGACCCTCGCCGAGGTCCGGTACGCCGGGCAACAGAGGCCGCGCGTCCAGGAGTTCGGTCTCGGGGCGCTGCTTGAGCACGTCGTCGACGACCGCCCGGGTCTCGGCGAGATGCGGCGAGCAGGTGGCATAGCCGACGACCCCGCCGACCCGCACGGAGTCGAGTGCGGTGTGCAGCAGGCCGCGCTGGAGCGGCGCGAACCCCTCGAGGTCCTCGGGCCGCCTGCGCCACCGGGCCTCGGGCCGCCGCCGCAGGGCGCCGAGCCCGGTGCACGGCACGTCCATCAGCACCCGGTCGAAGGAACCGGGCCGCCACGGCGGCCGGATCCCGTCGGCGGCGATGACCTGGTAGGGCCCGGGGTTCCCGTCGAGGGCCTTGGCGACGAGCCCGGCCCGTTTCGGCAGCTTCTCGGAGGCCAGCAGGAAGGCCCCGCGCCCGGCGGCGAGTGCGCCCAGCAGCGCGGCCTTGCCGCCGGGTCCGGCACACCCGTCGAGCCACTTCTCGTCACGCCCTTCGAGGGGCGCGTTGGCCAGGGCCAGCGCGACGAGCTGACTGCCCTCGTCCTGCACCCCCGCGCGGCCTTCCCGTACGGCCTCGATCGCGCCGGGCTCGCCGCCCTCGGCCAGCCGCACGGCGTACGGCGACCAGCGCCCCGCCGCTGCCGCCTCCTCCTGAAGGAGTTCGTCGGTGGTGGACCGGCCCGGCCGGGCGACGAGGGTCACCTCGGGCCGCTCGTTGTCCGCCTCGAGCAGTTCCTCGATGCCGGCGCGCCCGCCTCCGAGCGAGTCCCAGAGCGCGGAGACGATCCAGCGGGGGTGCGAGTGCACCACGGAGAGGTGGTCCTCGGGGTCCTCGTCGTACGGGGGCGCGACCTTCGCGATCCATCCGGCGAGGTCGTCCTGCGCGACCTTCCGCAGCACGGCGTTGACGAACTTGGCCCGCCCGTCGCCGAGCACCACCCGGGCCAGCTCGACGGACGCGGACACGGCGGCGTGCGTCGGGATCCGCGTCCCGAGCAGCTGGTGCACACCGAGGCTGAGCACGTCGAGCACCGGCGGGTCGACCTCGCGCAGCGGCCGGTCGATACAGGCTTTGATGACGGCGTCGTACGTCCCCTGGCGCCGCAGCGTCCCGTACACCAGCTCGGTCGCGAGCGCCGCGTCCCGCCCGTCGAACTTGTCGGGTCCCTCCTTCTCCCGCGCCTTGCGCAGCAGCGGCGGCAGGACGAGGTTGGCGTACGCGTCCCGCTCGTCCACGGCCCGCAACGCCTCGAAGGCGAGGAAGCGGACGGGGTCCTTCTGGGGCCGACGGTAGGGCTTGCCTGCGGGGCGGGGCCGACGGGGTTGGTCGCTCACGAAAAGGTGCTCCGGGTTCAGAGGTGGATACGCACCCAGCGTAAGTCCGCGGGCCCCCGCCTCACGCGCCGAGGGCCTCGCCCTCTGCGATGCGCACTCCGCGCGCCCAGTCGGCGGCCTTCATCGGCCGCTTGCCCTGGGCCTGCACCCACAGCAGCTCCACGGCGTACGACCCCGTGCCGACGTGGACGTCGTTCTTGCCGACGGACAGCGCGCCGGGAGCCAGGTCGGTCCGCTCGGGCACGGGCCGGACCTGGATGAGCTTGAGCCGCTCCCCCCGGAAGACGGTCCAGGCGCCGGGCGCCGGCGTGCACCCGCGCACCACCCGGTCCACCCGCAACGCCGGGGTCGCCCACTCCACCTGGGCGTCCTCGACGGTGATCTTCGGGGCGAGGGTGACGCCCTCGGCGGGTTGCGGTACGGCCTTCAGCGCGCCGTCCTCGATCCCGTCCATGGTCGCGGCGAGCAGCCCGGAGCCCGCGAAGGCGAGCCGGGTCAGCAGGTCCCCGCTGGTGTCGGTGGGCCGGATCTCCTCGGTGACCGTCCCGTAGACGGGCCCGGAGTCGAGCCCCTCCTCGATCAGGAAGGTCGAGGCTCCGGTGATCTCGTCGCCCGCCATGATGGCGTGCTGCACGGGCGCGGCTCCGCGCCAGGCGGGCAGCAGCGAGAAGTGCAGGTTGACCCAGCCGTGGGCGGGGACGTCGAGGGCGACGCGGGGCAGCAGGGCACCGTAGGCGACGACGGGACAGCAGTCCGGGGCGATCTCGCGCAGCCGCTCCAGAAACTCCGGATCCCGCGGCCTGACGGGCTTCAGCACCTCGATCCCGGCCTCCTCGGCCCGCTCGGCGACGGGGGACGCGACCAGCCTCCGCCCACGACCGGCCGGCGCGTCGGGCCGCGTGACAACAGCGGCCACCTCGTGCCGCCCGGAGGCGAGCAGAGCGTCCAGAGCGGGAACGGCGACCTCGGGGGTACCGGCGAAGACGAGCTTCATGGGTGGGATAGGGCCTCTCGGGCGGGGTGGGACACGGGCAACGCCCAAGTCTATGACCACGCACGGAACGGCCGCCGACGGCGATCACCCCCACAGGAGAGGCCCACCTTTCATCCAACTGGAAACGGGTGGTGCGAGGGTGGGAGACCAAGCCGAGGCCGGAGGCCGAGGCGCAAATCCCCCCACCCCCGGCGCACGCATATGCCCATACGCCCCCGGTGCGTGACCAGCGGCGCGCCCACGCGTTGGTCAAGACGGAGTTGACCACAACGGGCCGCACATCGCGCGCGGCCCGATCCTTTTCATCGCCGGTTCGAGAGGCTTGTTCATGGCCGACCACGCAACCCACGACGCCCAGGCTCGGGCCAGCCTGCACTTGCTGGTGCGGGACATCGAGCGGGTCCGCCGGCAGGTGGACGCACTGCGTACGCTCACCGCCCAGTTGGGCAACGTCTACCGCCCGCGCCGCTCCGGCCCTTCCACGGGCTTCGTCGTGTACGGACGCGCCCCCGCCCCGACGGTCCGTCTCGCCCAGGAACTGCGGGACAGTGTCGAGACCCTGGTCACGGCCGCCGTGGACTTCGACCGCTCGCTCGGCTTCTCGTGGGACGCGGTGGGTTCCGCCCTCGGAGTCACCAAGCAGGCCGTGCACCGCCGTTACGGCGCCCGCCGCGCCACGGCCCAGACGGCGACCGAGCCCGAGCGGACCACGGAGCCCGCGGCTCCGCACCCGGTCAACGTGGGCACCGGCATCTCCGCCGTGCCCACGGTCCCCGCCGCCCGCTCGATGCCGACGCAGCCGACGGCAGGCAGCCCGTCCCTCCGCGACGAGGCCAGGCCGACGGCGTTCCCGGCCCCGCGCAACGGCTGACGCCTGCCCCACCCCATCTCTGCCCTCCCGGCGCATCCGGGAGGGCAGCCGCATGTCACGGGCCGTGGCGGCCCCCTCAGCCGACATCGGCCCGGGTCAGCCAACATCGGCCGGGGTCAGCCGACATCAGCCGGGGTCAGTCGATGACCCGCGGCGTCAACCGATGACAGGCGGGGTCAGCCGATGTCAGGCGGGTCGATCCGCACCCGAACCGCCGCCTCCCCGCCCCCGCGCGCCATCCGCGCCGCCTGCGCGGCCTTCAACGCGGACGCCAGCGCCGCCCCCGTCCCCGGCGGCACCCGGATCAGCGCCCGCTCCCAGTGCTCCCCGGGAGGCGGCGCCCCTACGCGCCGCGGGCGCCCGGCGGTCGTGACGGGCACCGGAACAGGCCCCAGCACCTCGGCCTCCGAAGGCAGTTCCACCGCCCCCAGAAACTCGGCGAGCGCCTCCGCGGGTGCCGACACGGCCGCCATCCGTGACACCGGCGGAAATCCCAGCTCGGCCCGCTCGGCGAGCTCCCGCACCGCATGGCCGACCGGGTCCCACCGCACCAGGGCCTGCACGGGCCGCAACGTGGGCTCGGCGACGATCACGACCGTGCCCCCCGCACCCTGCGGCCGTACCAGCGCCGCCGCCCCGATCCACCGCCGCAACGCGTCCTCGCCGGCGCGCAGATCGGGCCGCCCGAGCATGGCCCAGCCGTCCAGCAGCAGCGCGGCCGCGTACCCGCCCTCGGCGACGGGCTCGGCCCCCGGTGTACTCACCACCAGTGCGGGCGCGGACGCCACGGTGTCCAGCACCTGTTCACGCCCGGAGGTCCGCACGGGCACGGCCGGGAACGCCCGCCCGAGCTCCTCCGCGGTCCGCCGCGCGCCCACGACCTGCGCCCGCAGCCGGAACGCACCGCATTCCGGACAGTGCCAGCCACCCTCGTCACGCCCGCACCAGCCGCAGCGCAGCGCGGCCCCGGACTCCTGCCCCTCCAGGGGACCGGCGCAGTGCCGACAGCGCGCGGGCGCCCGGCAGTTGGCGCACGCCATCCGCGGTACGTAACCCCGCCGGGGCACCTGCACGAGCACCGGCCCGTGCCGCAGTCCCTCTCTGACGACCTGCCAGGCGAGGGTGGGCAGCCGGGCGGCCCGGGCGGCCTCGTCCCGCGCGAGATCGCCGTCGCCGACGGTCCGGACCAGCGGAGCGGTGGCCCGCACCTGCTCCCGCCCGGCGACGATCGGCCGGGCCCACCCACTCTCCACGAGCTGCGCCGCCTCGACGGTGCAGCTCCAACTCCCCAGCAGAAAAGCGCACTTGTCCAGTGCGGCCCGCAGCAACAACACCTCTCGCGCATGGGGCTGGGGCGCGTGCTGCTCGCTGTGGCTGTCGTCGCCGTCGTCCCAGACGGCGACCAGGCCGAGATCCTGAACGGGCGCGAACATGGCGGCCCGCGTCCCGATGACCGCCTTCACCGCCCCCCGCCGCACGGCCAGCCACTCCCGATACCGCTTCTCCGGCCCGGCATCGGCGGTGAGCACGGCATGCCGCCCCTCCCCCAGCAACGCCGTCAGCGCGGCGTCGACCCGAGCGACCGCCCGCCCGTCCGGCAGCACGACCAGCGCACCGCGCCCGGAGGCCAGCGTGGCCGCCACGGCCCGCGCCAGCTCCTCGCTCCACTCCGACCCGGGCAACGCGTTCCACACGGCCCGCGGCGAACCCCCGGAGGCCAGCGCCTCGACAAACGCGGCGCCGTGCTCGTACCGCCCCCAGGACCCCGCCTCGGGGGCGCTCGGCGGTGGCAGCGGCGCGGGCGACGGCCGCTGCTCGGCCCGCGCGCTGCGCGGCGGCACGGCGAGCTGCAGCACGTCGGCGAGACTCCCGGCGTACCGATCGGCGACCGCACGAGCCAGCCCCAGCAACTCCGCACTGAGCACCGGCTCGGGCGACACCACCTGGGCCAGCGCGGCAAGGGGCCCTGAGTAGTCCGACTCGGCAAGCCGCTCGACGAGAAACCCGTCGATCAGCCCGCCGCCCTCACGCCGCCCGTCCCGCACCCGATGCCGCCCGGCCCCGAACCGCACCCGCACCCGCACCCCCGGCTGCGCGTCGGCATCCAGTTCCTCCGGCACGGCGTAATCGAAGTACCGATCAAGGTGCAGCACACCCTTGTCCACCAGCACCCGGGCAACGGGCAGTTCCTTGGCGAGCGCGGCCCCCCGCCACGTCCGCGGCTTCGCCCGCGGCGCCTTCGCCTTCCGCACACTCTCCCGAATAAGCGCAAGCTGCTCGGGCGGCGCCCCCTCGGCCCCACCGTCCACCGACCCGTTCTCGCTGCTCACCCTTGCATTCTTACCAAACACCACTGACATCCGACGGCGCCCGAGCTCTCCCCACTGGATGCCCCACCCTGCCCGAACGCGCGCGAGGCCCGGCCCCCCGCCGGGGAACCGGGCCTCGCGCGAAACAACAGGTGGTTCTAGAGCCCCGCAGCCTTGCGCAGCGCGTCCACCCGGTCCGTCTTCTCCCAGGTGAACTCGGGCAGCTCGCGGCCGAAGTGGCCGTACGCCGCCGTCTGGGCGTAGATCGGGCGGAGCAGGTCGAGGTCGCGGATGATGGCGGCCGGGCGGAGGTCGAAGACCTCGTCGATCGCCTTCTCGATCCGGTCGGTGTCGACCTTGGCCGTGCCGAAGGTCTCCACGAACAGGCCGACCGGCTCGGCCTTGCCGATCGCGTACGCGACCTGGACCTCGCAGCGGGTGGCGAGGCCCGCGGCGACGACGTTCTTGGCGACCCAGCGCATCGCGTACGCCGCCGAACGGTCCACCTTGGACGGGTCCTTGCCGGAGAAGGCGCCGCCGCCGTGGCGGGCCATGCCGCCGTACGTGTCGATGATGATCTTGCGGCCGGTCAGGCCGGCGTCGCCCATCGGGCCGCCGATCTCGAAGCGGCCGGTCGGGTTCACCAGGAGGCGGTAGTTCTCGGTGTCCAGCTTGATGCCGTCGTCGAGCAGCGCCTTCAGCTCCGGCTCCACGACGAACTCGCGGATGTCGGGGGCGAGCAGCGACTCCAGGTCGATGTCCGACGCGTGCTGCGAGGAGACCACGACCGTGTCGAGGCGGACGGCCTTGTCGCCGTCGTACTCGATGGTGACCTGCGTCTTGCCGTCGGGGCGCAGGTAGGGGATGGTGCCGTTCTTGCGGACCTCGGACAGACGGCTGGACAGCCGGTGCGCGAGGAAGATCGGCAGCGGCATCAGCGTGGGCGTCTCGTCGCACGCGTAACCGAACATCAGGCCCTGGTCGCCGGCGCCCTGGCGGTCCAGCTCGTCGTCGTCCCCCTCGACCCGGGACTCGTAGGCGGTGTCGACGCCCTGCGCGATGTCCGGGGACTGCGCGCCGATGGACACCGACACGCCGCAGGAGGCGCCGTCGAAACCCTTCTTCGAGGAGTCGTAGCCGATCTCCAGGATCTTGTCGCGCACCAGCTGCGCGATGGGTGCGTAGGCCTTGGTGGTGACCTCGCCGGCGACGTGCACCAGGCCGGTCGTGATCAGCGTCTCGACGGCGACCCGGGAGGTCGGGTCCTCCTTCAGGAGCGCGTCGAGGATGGTGTCGCTGATCTGGTCAGCGATCTTGTCGGGGTGGCCCTCGGTCACGGACTCCGAGGTGAACAAGCGACGGGACACAACGCTCCCTGGGGTTGCAGCGGCTGCTGGCTGATCATTGGCGGACGGGACGGGGGCTGCGCCCGGCGTCGTCCGAGAACAGTTTATCGGTCGCACTCGGCCACCCGCCCCCCTGTCTCGCCTCTCGGGAGTGCTGTGACCTGCGGCACGGGCATTCTGCCCAATTCCGAGCGGGCTTGGCCAGGGGCGCCACGCCCCAATCTGCGAGGCGTCGACGATCCTTGAGCCGAAGGGAACACTCAGTTCAGGCGTTCGGCCACCAAGTCCCACACGGTTTCGGCCAGGGCTTCCTTGGGTCCGTGCGGGACCGGGGTCTCGCTGCCGTCGGCGCCGAGCACCACGGCCTCGTTCTCCTCCGAGCCGAACGTCTTGCGCTCCCCCACCTCGTTCACCACGAGGAGGTCGCATCCCTTGCGGCGCAGCTTCGTACGGCCGTTGGCCAGCACGTCGTCCGTCTCGGCGGCGAATCCGACGACCACCTGGCCGGGGCGGGCCCGGTCGGCCGAGATCTCCGCGAGGATGTCCGGATTCCGTACGAGGACGATGGGATCCGGTTCCTGGTCGTCCTTCTTCTTGATCTTCCCGGCCGCGTACGTCCCGGGCCGGAAGTCGGCCACCGCGGCGGCCATGACGACCGCGTCGGCGTCCGCGGCGGCCTTCAGTACCGCTTCGCGCAGCTGTACGGCCGTCCCGACCGGGACGACGTCCACGCCCGCCGGGTCGGGCAGGCCGGTGTTCGCGGCGATCAGCGTGACCCGGGCGCCCCGGGCGGCGGCGGTGCGGGCGAGGGCGTAGCCCTGCTTGCCGGAGGAGCGGTTGCCGAGGAAGCGCACCGGGTCGAGGGGTTCGCGGGTGCCGCCGGCGCTGACGACGACGTGTCGGCCGACGAGGTCCGGTTCCGTCACGCCCCTGGCCAGCACCCGGCGGCAGACCTCGAAGATCTCGGCGGGCTCGGGCAGCCGGCCCTTGCCCGTGTCGACGCCGGTGAGGCGACCGACGGCCGGCTCGATGACCACGGCACCCCGACGGCGCAGTGTCGCCACGTTCTCCTGGGTGGCCGGGTGCTCCCACATCTCGGTGTGCATGGCGGGCGCGAAGACGACCGGACAGCGGGCGGTGAGGAGGGTGTTCGTGAGGAGGTCGTCGGCGAGGCCGTGGGCGGCCTTGGCGAGCATGTCCGCGGTGGCCGGGGCGACGATCACCAGGTCGGCGTGCTGTCCGATGCGGACGTGCGGGACCTCGTGCACGTCGTCCCACACCTCGGTCGAGACCGGGTGGCCGGAGAGGGCGGACCAGGTGGCGGCGCCGACGAAGTGCAGGGCGGAGGCGGTCGGCACCACCCGGACGTCGTGCCCGGACTCGGTCAGTCTGCGCAGCAGCTCACAGGCCTTGTACGCGGCGATGCCACCGCTGACGCCCAGAACGACCTTCGGCTTGTCCACCGTCTCTCCCCGCACCTCGGAAAACGTACGCCGCGGCTCCGCCGTACACGGCTCCATCACACACCACAGGCCCGGCAGTCGCGCTGCCGGGCCTGTGGAAAAGCTAACCGCAAGCTGAAAATACTACTGCGCCGGGCCCTCGACGGCCTCGGACGTCAGCAGACCCGCGTTGATCTCGCGCAGGGCGATCGACAGCGGCTTCTCGTGGACATGGGTGTCCACGAGCGGACCGACGTACTCGAGGAGGCCCTCGCCGAGCTGCGAGTAGTACGCGTTGATCTGGCGGGCCCGCTTGGCCGCGTAGATCACGAGGCTGTACTTCGAGTCCGTGGCCTCGAGAAGCTCGTCGATCGGCGGGTTGATGATGCCCTCGGGCGCGGAGATGGAAGAGGACACGCTCTACCTTCCGATGGATGGGAAAAGATCGGTCGTGATCACATCAGTCGTGATCACACAACATCCATCAAAGATAGCAGCTCACGAGCGACATCCTCGACGGAGGTGTTGACCAGGGTCTCGTCGAACTCCGGCTCGGCCGCCAGTTCGACCTTCGCCGCGTCCAGACGGCGCTCGATCACCTCGGGCGGTTCGGTGCCCCGCCCGGTGAGCCTGCGTACGAGCTCCTCCCAGGAGGGGGGAGCCAGGAACACCAGTTGGGCGTCCGTCATGGACTCGCGGACCTGCCGGGCACCCTGGAGATCGATCTCCAGGAGCACGGGCTCGCCCGCCTCCAGGCGCTCCAGCACGGCCGCACGCGGCGTGCCGTAGCGGTTGCCGGCGAACTCGGCCCACTCCAGCAGCTCGCCGTTGGCGATCAGCTTGTCCATCTCCTCGTCGGTGACGAAGAAATACTGGACTCCGTGCTTCTCGCCGGGGCGGGGCCTGCGGGTCGTCGCCGACACCGAGAGCCAGACCTCTGGGTGTTCCTTGCGCATATGAGCGACGACCGTGCTCTTGCCGACCCCGGAGGGGCCGGAGAGCACGGTCAGCCGCGGACGTACGTCCGGGGGCTCGGGGGTCGTCCCCCGGGATGTTGCAGCCATGCAGCGATTATTCCAGCAATCCCGGAGTGCCCGGGACTACCTTGCCCGGAGTACCCGGGATCAGGAGCCCGTGCTGCCGAACTCACGCTCCAGGGAGGCGATCTGGTTGGAACCGAGGCCGCGCACACGGCGGCTCTCGGAGATGCCGAGTCGCTCCATGATCTGCTTGGCGCGGACCTTGCCCACGCCAGGCAGGGACTCAAGTAGCGCGGAGACCTTCATCTTGCCGATGACGTCGTTCTCCTGGCCCTGCTTGATGACCTCGTGCAGGGAGGCGCCGGAGTGCTTGAGTCGATTCTTGACCTCGGCCCGCTCCCGGCGAGCCGCGGCGGCCTTTTCGAGCGCGGCTGCGCGCTGTTCAGGGGTAAGGGGCGGAAGAGCCACGCCTACGTCACCTCGGATGTCGAACTGTCGGATACGGACCGGTGAGGAACCTAGTCGCCCCACACCTGGGGAGCTACGAGCAACACGCTTGCCCGTTCACTCTCGTCGGAGACTAGCGGCCAAGTGCGCCAGAGTCAGCGAGAACAGCGGAAAAGTCCTGGTCAGCCTCCGTCAGGCCGGACATTTCAGACATACTGCCCCGGATTTGAGGATGTATTCAGACTCAAGTCTGCCTCGGACCACTCATCGGATGACTCAAGCGAGTCAGCGGGGAGCCTCAGGCAGCCGCCACCACGGCCCTGATCTCCTCCGCGAAGCGGTCCGCGGCGACACGCAGAGCGACCACGTCGGGACCGTGCCGCAACACACCTCGGCTGACGTTCGGCACGACGTTGCGCACGGCCGCGCCGAAAACGCCGGGAAGATCTGCCGGAGTGGCACCCTGCGCACCGATCCCGGGCGCCAGCAGCGGACCGTTGATGGCGAGGTCGTACGAGGACAGATCGCCGAGCGTGGCGCCCACGACCGCCCCGAAGGAGCCCAGGGGCCCCTCCCCCGCGTTCTCGGCGGCCAGGTGGGCCAGCATCGTCGCTCCGACGTTGCGACCGTCCGCGCGGACGGCGTGCTGGACCTCGCCGCCCTCCGGGTTGGAGGTCAGCGCCAGCACGAACAGACCGGTGCCGCTCTCCTTGGCCAGCTCCACGGCCGGCTGGAGCGACCCGTAGCCGAGGTACGGCGAGACGGTCAGCGCGTCCGAGAAGAGCGGGGCGTCCTTGTGGAGGAAGGACTCGGCGTACGCGGCCATGGTCGAGCCGATGTCGCCGCGCTTGGCGTCCATCACGACCAGCGCGCCGGCCTGCCGCGCCTCGGCGACCGACTTCTCCAGGACGGCGACACCGCGCGACCCGAAGCGCTCGAAGAACGCGCTCTGCGGCTTGAGGACGGCGACCCGGTCGGCCATCGCCTCGACGACCGTGCGGCTGAACCGCTCCAGGCCCGCCACGTCGTCGTTCAGACCCCACTCGGTGAGCAGGGCGGCATGCGGGTCGATGCCGACGCACAGGGGACCGCGCTCGTCCATCGCCCGGCGCAGGCGTGCGCCGAAGGGCTCCAGAGTCATCCCGTCTTCCTCACGTCGGCGCCGACCGCGTCGGCGAGGGTGGCGTACGGGCTCGTCCGCAGGCGTGCGGCGAGTCCCTTGTGGATGGCTCGGGCCCAGAAGGGGCCCTCGTAGACGAAGGCGCTGTATCCCTGCACGAGGGTGGCGCCCGCCAGGATGCGCTGCCAGGCGTCCTCGGCGTTCTCGATGCCGCCGACACCCACGAGGGTGATCCGGTCGCCCACGCGCGCGTAGAGGCGCCGCAGCACCTCCAGGGAGCGTGCCTTCAGGGGTGCTCCGGACAGCCCCCCGGTCTCCTTCACCAGGCCGGCCTCCGACGTCAGACCGAGGCCGTCGCGCGCGATGGTGGTGTTGGTGGCGATGATCCCGTCCAGTCCGAGCTCCACGGCCAGGTCGGCGACCGCGTCGACGTCCTCGTCGGCGAGGTCGGGCGCGATCTTCACCAGGAGCGGGACGCGGCGCGAGGTCACCGTACGGTCGGCGGCCTCGCGGACGGCGCTCAGCAGGGGCCGCAACTGGTCGACCGCCTGCAGACTGCGCAGCCCCGGCGTGTTCGGCGACGACACGTTCACGACCAGGTAGTCGGCGTACGCCGCCAGCCGCTCGGTCGACTTCACGTAGTCGAGGACGGCCTCCTCCTCGGGGACGACCTTGGTCTTGCCGATGTTGACGCCGACGACCGTCCTGAAGACGGGCGTACGGGAGGCCAGGCGGGCGGCTACGGCCAGGGAGCCCTCGTTGTTGAAGCCCATGCGGTTGATCAGCGCGCGGTCCCGCACGAGGCGGAACAGCCGCTTCTTGGGGTTGCCGGGCTGCGGCTCCCCCGTGACCGTGCCGATCTCGACGTGGTCGAAGCCGAGCATCGTCATGCCGTCGATGGCGACGGCGTTCTTGTCGAAGCCGGCGGCCAGCCCGAAGGGGCCGTGCATCCGCAGCCCGAAGGCCTGCGTGCGCAGCTCCTCGTGGCGGGGCGCGAGGGCCGCGGCGACGAACGTCCGCAGCACGGGGATCCGGACGGCGAGCCGGATCCAGCGGAAGGCCAGGTAATGGGCCTTCTCGGGGTCCATCCGTTGGAAGACCAGACGGAAGAAGAGCTTGTACATCGCGAGAGTCCTCTGGGGTCCTCATGAAGAGGGGGACACCTTCCGGTGTCCCCCTCAGGGCTGCTAGTCGCGGGCCGCGGTCAGGTGTTCCGCGTGTTCCTGGAGCGAACGGACGCCCACGTCTCCGTGGTTGAGGGCGTCGATGCCCTGGACGGCCGCCGCGAGCGCCTGGACGGTCGTCAGACACGGCACGGACCGCGCCACGGCCGCCGTACGGATCTCGTAGCCGTCGAGGCGGCCACCGGTGCCGTACGGGGTGTTGACGATGAGGTCGACCTCGCCGTCGTGGATGAGCTGGACGATGGTCTTCTCGCCGTTCGGGCCGGTGCCCTCGGACTGCTTGCGCACGACCCTGGCGTTGATGCCGTTGCGCTTGAGGACTTCGGCCGTGCCGGAGGTGGCGAGCAGTTCGAAGCCGTGGGCGACCAGTTCGCGCGCCGGGAAGATCATCGACCGCTTGTCGCGGTTGGCGACCGAGATGAAGGCGCGGCCCTTGGTCGGCAGCGGACCGTAGGCCCCGGCCTGCGACTTGGCGTACGCCGTGCCGAAGACGGAGTCGATGCCCATGACCTCGCCGGTGGAGCGCATCTCGGGGCCGAGGACCGTGTCGACGCCCCGCCCGTGGATGTCACGGAAGCGCGACCACGGCATGACGGCTTCCTTGACGGAGATCGGCGCGTCGAACGGGAGCTCGCCGCCGTCGCCCTTCGCCGGAAGCAGCCTCTCCGCGCGCAGTTCGGCGATCGTCGCGCCCAGCGAGATCCGGGCGGCGGCCTTCGCCAGCGGCACCGCGGTCGCCTTCGAGGTGAAGGGGACGGTGCGGGAGGCACGCGGGTTGGCTTCGAGGACGTAGAGGATGTCGCCCGCCATCGCGAACTGGATGTTGATCAGGCCGCGGACGCCGACGCCCTTGGCGATGGCCTCCGTGGAGGCCCGCAGGCGCTTGATGTCGAAGCCGCCCAGCGTGATCGGGGGCAGGGCGCACGCCGAGTCGCCGGAGTGGATGCCGGCCTCCTCGATGTGCTCCATGACACCGCCGAGGTAGAGCTCCTCGCCGTCGTAGAGGGCGTCGACGTCGATCTCGATCGCGTCGTCGAGGAAGCGGTCGACCAGGACCGGCCGGGAGGGGCTGATCTCGGTCGACTCGGCGATGTACGACTCCAGCCGGGTCTCGTCGTACACGATCTCCATGCCGCGCCCGCCGAGGACGTACGAGGGCCGCACCAGGACCGGGTAGCCGATCTCGTCGGCGATGGCCTTGGCGCCCGCGAAGGTGGTGGCGGTGCCGTGCTTGGGCGCCGGCAGCCCCGCCTCCGCGAGGACCTGCCCGAAGGCGCCGCGGTCCTCGGCGGCGTGGATGGCCTCGGGGGGCGTGCCGACGACCGGTACGCCGTTGTCCTTGAGCGCCTGCGCGAGGCCCAGCGGGGTCTGGCCGCCGAGCTGCACGATCACGCCCGCGATCGGGCCGGCCTGCGCCTCCGCGTGGACGATCTCCAGCACGTCCTCCAGCGTCAGCGGCTCGAAGTACAGGCGGTCGGAGGTGTCGTAGTCCGTGGAGACGGTCTCCGGGTTGCAGTTGACCATCACGGTCTCGTACCCGGCGTCGCTCAGCGCGAAGGAGGCGTGGACGCAGGAGTAGTCGAACTCGATGCCCTGGCCGATGCGGTTCGGGCCGGAGCCCAGGATGATGACGGCCGGCTTCTCGCGCGGGGCGACCTCGCTCTCCTCGTCGTAGGAGGAGTAGAAGTACGGCGTCTTCGCGGCGAACTCGGCGGCGCAGGTGTCGACCGTCTTGTACACCGGGCGCACGCCCAGCGCGTGCCGCACCTCGCGCACGACGTCCTCGCGCAGGCCCCGGATCTCGCCGATCTGCTGGTCGGAGAAGCCGTGCCGCTTGGCCTCGGCGAGCAGCTCGGGGACCAGACGCTCGGCGGCGGCGAGTTCGTCCGCGATCTCCCTGATCAGGAACAGCTGGTCCACGAACCAGGGGTCGATCTTCGTGTACTCGAAGATCTCCTCCTGCGTGGCACCGGCGCGGATCGCCTCCATGACCGTGTTGATCCGGCCGTCGGTCGGGCGGACCGAAGCCTCCAGGAGCTCATTCTTGTCGCCCGTCTCGCCGACGAAGGTGAACTGCGAGCCCTTCTTCTCCAGCGAGCGCAGGGCCTTCTGGAAGGCCTCGGTGAAGTTGCGGCCGATCGCCATGGCCTCGCCGACCGACTTCATGGTCGTGGTCAGCGTGGAGTCGGCGCTCGGGAACTTCTCGAAGGCGAAGCGCGGGGCCTTCACGACCACGTAGTCGAGGGTCGGCTCGAAGGAGGCCGGGGTCTTCTCCGTGATGTCGTTCGGGATCTCGTCGAGGGTGTAGCCGACGGCCAGCTTGGCGGCGATCTTGGCGATCGGGAAGCCGGTGGCCTTCGACGCGAGGGCCGAGGAGCGCGACACCCGCGGGTTCATCTCGATGACGATGATGCGGCCGTCGACGGGGTTCACCGCGAACTGGATGTTGCAGCCGCCGGTGTCGACGCCGACCTCGCGGATGATCGCGATGCCGATGTCGCGCAGGCGCTGGTACTCACGGTCGGTGAGCGTCATCGCGGGCGCGACGGTGATCGAGTCACCGGTGTGGACGCCCATCGGGTCGAAGTTCTCGATGGAACAGACGACCACCACGTTGTCGTTCTTGTCGCGCATCAGCTCCAGCTCGTACTCCTTCCAGCCGAGGATGGACTCCTCCAGGAGCACCTCGGTGGTCGGGGAGAGCGTGAGGCCCTGGCCGGCGATGCGGCGCAGCTCCTCCTCGTCGTGGGCGAAGCCGGAGCCGGCGCCGCCCATGGTGAAGGAGGGGCGGACCACGACCGGGTAGCCGCCGAGCTGCTCGACGCCCTTGAGCACGTCGTCCATCGAGTGGCAGATGTAGGACCGGGCGGACTCGCCGTGCCCGATCTTCTCGCGGACGGCCTCGACGACACCCTTGAAGAGGTCGCGGTCCTCGCCCTTGTTGATGGCTTCGACGTTGGCGCCGATCAGCTCGACACCGTACTTCTCCAGCACCCCCTGCTCGTGCATGGAGATCGCGGTGTTGAGGGCCGTCTGGCCGCCCAGGGTGGGCAGCAGCGCGTCCGGCCGCTCCTTGGCGATGATCTTCTCGACGAACTCCGGGGTGATCGGCTCGACGTAGGTGGCGTCGGCGATCTCCGGGTCGGTCATGATCGTCGCCGGGTTGGAGTTGACCAGGATGACGCGCAGGCCCTCGGCCTTGAGCACACGGCACGCCTGGGTGCCGGAGTAGTCGAACTCGGCGGCCTGGCCGATGACGATCGGGCCGGAGCCGATGACCAGGACGGACTGGATATCGGTGCGCTTAGGCACGCTGGCCCTCCATCAGGACTGTGCTCATCAAAGACGTGAAGCGGTCGAACAGATAGGCGGCGTCGTGCGGGCCGGCTGCCGCTTCGGGGTGGTACTGGACACTGAAGGCCGGTCGGTCGAGGAGCTGCAGCCCCTCCACCACGTTGTCGTTGAGGCACACGTGGGACACCTCGGCGCGGCCGAACGGGGTGTCGGAGACCTTGTCGAGCGGGGCGTCGACGGCGAAGCCGTGGTTGTGCGCGGTGACCTCGACCTTGCCGGTGGAACGGTCCTGCACCGGCTGGTTGATGCCGCGGTGGCCGTACTTCAGCTTGTAGGTGCCGAAGCCGAGCGCGCGGCCCAGGATCTGGTTGCCGAAGCAGATGCCGAACAGCGGGGTGCCGCGCTCCAGGACCGCCTGCATCAGGGCGACCGGATGATCGGCGGTGGCCGGGTCGCCGGGTCCGTTGGAGAAGAACACGCCGTCGGGCCGGACGGCGTAGACCTCCTCGACGCTCGCCGTGGCGGGCAGCACGTGCACCTCGATGCCGCGCTCGGCCATGCGGTGCGGGGTCATGCCCTTGATGCCGAGGTCGACGGCGGCGACGGTGAACTTCTTCTCGCCGATCGCGGGAACGACGTACGTCTCCTTGGTGGCGACCTCCGCGGAGAGGTTCGCGCCCTTCATCTCGGGGGCCTGGCGCACCTCGGTGAGCATGGTGCCGTCGTCCGGCAACGCGTTGCCGGAGAAGATGCCGACGCGCATGGCGCCGCGCTCACGCAGGTGGCGGGTCAGGGCGCGCGTGTCGATGCCGGAGATACCGACGACGCCCTGCGCGGCCAGCTCCTCGTCGAGGGTGCGGCGGGAGCGCCAGTTGGACGGCACGCGCGCGGGGTCGCGCACCACGTATCCGGCGACCCAGATCCGCTTCGACTCGGGGTCCTCGTCGTTGACGCCGGTGTTGCCGACGTGCGGGGCGGTCATCACAACGACCTGGCGGTGGTACGACGGGTCGGTGAGGGTCTCCTGGTAGCCGGTCATGCCGGTGGAGAACACCGCTTCGCCGAAGGTCACCCCCACGGCCCCGTAGGCACGGCCGCGGAAGATCCGGCCGTCCTCCAGGACGAGTACCGCGGGAGTTTTGGCGGCTCCCCTTGTGGAGGTCGTCATCGTGCGCCTTCCGTTTCCGTCTTGTTGATCATGGAGTTGATGGCGTCGACCCACGCGTTGTGCTCGGCCGCGCGCTCGGACCGGAACCCGGAGTCGATCAGCCGCTCGCCGTGCGCCCAGGTCACGACGAGCAGCCCGCCCTCGGTCAGCACCTTGCCGGCGATGCCCTTGTCGAGCCGGGCCTCGCGCAGCGCCTCGAGAGGGACGAAGAAATCCGTCGCTCCTGGCCGTACGACATCCAGTCCCGCGTCCGTCAGCGTGAGCTCGACCCGGCTGCGGGTGCCCAGGCCGTGCGCCACGATGCGGTCGAGCCACTGCCCGGCGGTGGTGGAGCCGTGGTAGCGGCCGCTCATCGTCAGTGTGGCCTCACCGGGCTCCTGCGGCGCGGTGGGCAGCTCGGGCAGGTCGCCCTGGAGCGTGCCGCGCCACTTCCAGCCCTCGCGCATCAGCCAGTAGACGAGCGCGACGAAGAGGGCGAGTCCGACGAGCCAGCCGATGCGGGCGGCCCAGTCGGTGACCTGAGCCGATTCCTTCTCGGCGGCCAGCAGAATTACAGGTGTCACGTGAGCTTCCCGTCGACGAGCGTGGCCTTGCCCCGGAGCCACGTGTGCGTGACACGGCCCGGCAGCTCGCGACCCTCGTAGGGGGTGTTGCGGCTGCGCGAGGCGAAGCCCGCGGGGTCCACGGACCCACGGTATTCCGTGTCGACGAGCGTGAGGTTGGCGGGCTCACCTGCCGAGACGGGACGGCCCTGCCCCTTGGCCTGTCCGATCTGTGCGGGCTTGACGGACATGCGGTCGGCGACCTGGGCCCAGTCGAGGAGCCCGGTGTCGACCATCGTCTCCTGGACCACCGACAGCGCGGTCTCCAGGCCGACCATGCCCATGGCGGCCGCGGCCCACTCGCAGTCCTTGTCCTCGTGCGGGTGCGGGGCGTGGTCGGTGGCCACGATGTCGATCGTGCCGTCCGCGAGGGCCTCACGCAGGGCGAGCACGTCGCGCTCGGTACGCAGCGGCGGGTTGACCTTGAAGACCGGGTTGTAGGTACGCACCAGCTCATCCGTGAGGAGGAGATGGTGCGGGGTGACCTCGGCGGTGACGTCGATACCGCGGGACTTGGCCCAGCGGACGATCTCCACCGAGCCCGCGGTCGACAGGTGGCAGATGTGGACGCGGGAGCCGACGTGCTCGGCGAGCAGGACATCCCGGGCGATGATCGATTCTTCGGCCACCGCCGGCCAGCCGCCGAGACCCAGCTCGGCGGAGACGATGCCCTCGTTCATCTGGGCGCCCTCGGTCAGCCTCGGCTCCTGCGCGTGCTGGGCGACGACCCCGCCGAAGGCCTTCACGTACTCCAGCGCCCGGCGCATGATCACGGCGTCGTCGACACACTTGCCGTCGTCGGAGAAGACGGTGACGCCGGCGGCCGACTCGTGCATCGCGCCCAGCTCGGCGAGCTTGCGGCCCTCCAGGGCGACGGTGACGGCACCGATGGGCTGCACGTCGCAGTAGCCGTGCTCCTGGCCGAGCCGGTAGACCTGCTCGACCACACCGGCGGTGTCGGCGACCGGGAACGTGTTGGCCATGGCGAACACGGTGGTGTAGCCCCCGGAGGCGGCCGCCCGCGTGCCGGTCAGCACGGTCTCGGAGTCCTCGCGGCCGGGCTCGCGCAGGTGGGTGTGCAGGTCCACCAGACCCGGCAGCAGCACCTTGCCGCCGGCTTCGACGACCTCGGCGCCCTCCGCCGACAGACCGACACCCACCTCGGCGATGGTCGCGCCGTCGATCAGCACGTCCTGCGGCTCGCCGCCGAGCACCTTCGCACCACGGATCAGGATCTTGCTCATCTGTCTTACTTCTCCTCGGTACGGGTGTGGCTGACGGCGGGCTCGTTGCCGCCCAGGAGCAGGTACAGGACGGCCATCCGGACGGAGACTCCGTTTGCGACCTGCTCGACGACGGTGCAGCGGTCGGAATCGGCGACCTCGGCGGTGATCTCCATGCCGCGGACCATCGGACCGGGGTGCATCACGATGGCGTGCTCGGGCATCTTCGCCATGCGCTCGCCGTCGAGGCCGTAGCGCCGCGCGTACTCGCGCTCGGTCGGGAAGAACGCCGCGTTCATGCGCTCGCGCTGGACGCGCAGCATCATCACCGCGTCGGACTTGGAAAGGGTGCTGTCCAGCTCGTAGGAGACCTCGCAGGGCCAGGTCTCGACGCCGACCGGCACCAGGGTGGGCGGGGCGACCAGGGTGACCTCGGCACCGAGGGTGTGCAGCAGGTCGACGTTGGAGCGGGCGACCCGGCTGTGCAGGATGTCGCCGACGATCGTGATCCGCTTGCCGGCGAGGTCCTGCCCGATCCCGGCGTCCCGCCCGACGAGCCGGCGGCGCATGGTGAAGGCGTCCAGCAGGGCCTGCGTCGGGTGCTGGTGGGTGCCGTCACCGGCGTTGATCACGGCCGCGTCGATCCAGCCGGAGTTGGCGAGGCGGTACGGGGCTCCGGAGGCGCCGTGCCGGATGACGACGGCGTCCACGCCCATGGCTTCGAGGGTCTGGGCGGTGTCCTTCAGGGACTCGCCCTTGGACACGCTCGACCCCTTGGCGGAGAAGTTGATGACGTCCGCGGACAGGCGCTTCTCGGCGGCCTCGAAGGAGATCCGGGTCCGGGTGGAGTCCTCGAAGAAGAGGTTGACGACGGTTCGGCCGCGCAGGGTCGGCAGTTTCTTGATCGGCCGGTCGGCGACCCGGGCCATCTCCTCGGCGGTGTCGAGGATCAGGACGGCGTCGTCGCGGGTGAGGTCGGCGGCCGAGATGAGATGACGCTGCATCTGTCAGGCTCCGTAAGGCAGTTCAGGTCGGGAGATTTCGCGCGCGGGCGTGCGGGGGCGCACTCGGGGACGTCGGGGACGTACGACCGAGTGCGGCTACGGCTCGCGCGTCGGGGAGGTCTTCACACCGAGCAGCACGGTGTCGCGACCGTCCTCCTCGGCGAGCTGGACCTTGACCGTCTCCCGCAGCGACGTGGGGAGGTTCTTGCCGACGTAGTCGGCGCGGATGGGCAGTTCGCGGTGGCCCCGGTCGACGAGGACCGCGAGCTGGACCGCGCGGGGGCGCCCGATGTCGTTCAGGGCGTCGAGGGCGGCTCGGATGGTGCGGCCGGAGAAGAGCACGTCGTCGACGAGGACGACCAGCCTGCCGTCGATGCCGTCACCGGGGATGTCGGTGCGGGCCAGCGCACGCGGCGGGTGCATGCGCAGGTCGTCGCGGTACATGGTGATGTCGAGGGAGCCGACCGGGATCTTGCGGTCGGTGATCTCCTCGAGCTTGGCGGCGAGCCGCTGGGCGAGGAAGACGCCCCGGGTGGGAATGCCGAGGAGCACCACGTCGTCGGCGCCCTTGGCGCGCTCGACGATCTCGTGGGCGATGCGGGTCAGTACCCGCGCGATGTCAGGGCCTTCGAGCACTGGCCTTGCATCGGACGCTTGAGTGTCCATAAGAAACGGACCTCCTTCTCCGCCTCACGGGACGGACCTTAAAGGACGTCGGATTTGCGCCATCCACGGTAGCAGGCCGGAGCGACGTCCCTGATCACCCCCTTGGCCCAACGGGCCACCGGTACCACGGAAGAGTCGGTGCGGACCATTCGGCTTGACGCGGCAGAGTAACGCTGCGTAACCTCACAGTGAGTTACCAGCCGCGCGGCATGGAAACAACCCAGTCGCGTCGACACAGTGTCCGGGGAGCTATATGTCCAGCGAATACGCCAAACAGCTCGGGGCCAAGCTCCGGGCCATCCGCACCCAGCAGGGCCTTTCCCTCCACGGTGTCGAGGAGAAGTCCCAGGGTCGTTGGAAGGCCGTCGTGGTCGGTTCGTACGAGCGCGGCGACCGCGCCGTGACCGTGCAGCGACTTGCCGAGCTGGCGGATTTCTACGGCGTTCCGGTGCAGGAGCTGCTGCCGGGCACCACGCCGGGCGGGGCCGCCGAGCCGCCGCCGAAGCTGGTCCTCGACCTGGAGCGGCTGGCCCACGTGCCGGCCGAGAAGGCGGGTCCCCTCCAGCGGTATGCCGCCACCATCCAGTCCCAGCGCGGTGACTACAACGGCAAGGTGCTCTCGATCCGTCAGGACGACCTGCGCACACTCGCCGTCATCTACGACCAGTCGCCCTCGGTCCTCACCGAGCAGCTGATCAGCTGGGGCGTGCTGGACGCGGACGCGCGCCGTGCGGTGGCCTCCCACGAGGACAACTGAGCCGCTTCTCACCTGAGCAGAAACGTGCCGCCGGGGTGGCCGGAACTTCACGGTTCCAGCTACCCCGGCGGCTTTCTGCGGGCCTGACGGGGCTCCGGGGCACAGGGACGCCCAAGGGCCCGCAGCGTCACCGCTGCGGGCCCTTGGGCAATGCGTGCCGATCGCGCCGGTCCTCCGGCGCCTCGTGGCGGCTCCTGTGCCTCGTCGTGGCGCTAGGCCTCGTCGCGGCGCAGCGAGGGCTTGAGTTCCTTGAACCGGCCGAGCAGGCCGTTCACGAACGAGGGCGACTCGTCCGTGGAGAACTCCTTCGCCAGCTGCACCATCTCGTCGAGGACGACGGCGTCAGGCGTCTCGTCCGCCCAGATCAGCTCGTAGGCGCCGAGGCGCAGGATGTTGCGGTCGACGACGGGCATCCTGTCGAGCGTCCAGCCGACCGAGTACTGGGCGATCAGCTCGTCGATGCGCTTCGCGTGCTGCGCGTACCCCTCGACAAGCTGCATCGTGTACTCGCTCACCGGCGGCTGCCGGGTGTCGCCCCGGGAGAGCCGGATCCAGTCCGCGAGGACCGTCAGGACGTCCGCGTCGCGCTGGTCACCCTCGAAGAGGATCTGGAAGGCGCGCTTGCGGGCCGTGTTGCGGGCAGCCACGGTTAGCTGTTCACCCGGCCGAGGTAGTCGCTCGTGCGGGTGTCGACCTTGATCTTCTCACCGGTGGTGATGAAGAGCGGGACGTTGATCTGGTGACCGGTCTCCAGGATGGCGGGCTTGGTGCCACCGGTGGAGCGGTCGCCCTGGACGCCCGGTTCGGTCTCCTGGATGACGAGCTCGACGGCGGCCGGCAGCTCCACGAAGAGCACCTCGCCCTCGTGCTGCGCCACGGTGGCGGTGAAGCCCTCGATCAGGAAGTTGGCGGCGTCGCCGACAGCCTTGCGGTCGACCATGAGCTGGTCGTAGGTCTCCATGTCCATGAAGACGAAGTACTCGCCGTCCATGTAGGAGAACTGCATGTCGCGCTTGTCGATCGTGGCCGTCTCGACCTTGACGCCGGCGTTGAACGTCTTGTCGACGACCTTGCCGGAAAGCACGTTCTTCAGCTTGGTGCGCACGAAGGCGGGGCCCTTGCCGGGCTTGACGTGCTGGAACTCGACGACGGACCACAGCTGGCCTCCGTCGAGCTTGAGCACCAGGCCGTTCTTGAGGTCGTTCGTGGAAGCCACGGTTGCGGAATCTCCTGGACTGACGTGGACGACCCCGGGGGCACACGCCTACAGCGCGAGCAGCTCCTTGGTCGTGATGGTGAGTAGCTCTGGGCCGCCGTCCGCCTCGGGGCGGACGACGAGCGTGTCATCGATCCGGACGCCGCCCCGGCCCGGGAGGTGAACCCCCGGTTCGACGGTGACCGGCACGCAAGCGTCCAGTTTACCCATGGCCGCGGGGGCCAGCTGCGGGTCCTCGTCGATTTCGAGTCCCACCCCGTGTCCCATCAGGGCCGGAAGTCCTTCCGAGTACCCCGCGGAGTCCACTACCTGGCGTGCGGCACGGTCCACGTCGCGGTAGGCGGCGCCGGGTACGAGACTCTCCCGTCCGGCCCGCTGGGCGGCGAAGACGAGGTCGTACAGCTCGATCTGCCAGTCCGCCGGGGACGTACCGATGACGAAGGTACGGCCGATCTCGCACCGGTAGCCGCGGTACGTCGCCCCGAGGCAGACGGACAGAAAGTCACCCTCCTCGACCCGCCGGTCGGTGGGGCGGTGGCCGCGTCTGCCGGAGTTCGGACCGGTACCGACGGAGGTCGCGAAGGCGGGACCGTCGGCACCGTGGTCGACCAGGCGACGCTCCAGTTCCAGGGCCAGGTGACGTTCAGTACGGCCGACGAGGATGGACTCGAGCAGTTCACCGAGGGCCTGGTCGGCGATTTCGGCGCCGATCCTGAGGCAGGAGATCTCCTCCTCGTCCTTCACCACCCGCAGCTGCTCGACCGCGCCGCCCAGATCCGCGAGGCGCAGCCGGGGCACGACCGAGCGGATGGCGCGGTGCCGGGCGACGGTCAGGTGATGCTCCTCCACCGCGAGGGACTCACCGCCTTGCCCTGCCGCGAGGTCGGCGGCGGCGACGGCCGGGTCGCCACCGGGTCCGGGCAGCCTCTGCACGCGCAGCGCCTCGTCGGGCCGGCCTTCGGTAGGGCGGTCGTCCGGTGGGCCGGGGCACAGCAGCAGGTCCTCGGTCCTGCCGAGCAGCAGGACGGCGCCGTGCGGGGCGGCGCCCGCGAGATAGCGGACGTTGGCGGGGCGGGTCACCAGCGCGGAGGCGCTGCCGCTGGCTTGGCAGCGTTCCCGTAGGCGGGTTCGGCGGGCACCGTAGACCTCTGACATGACACGAGCGTAGGAGCGGTGTCCGGATTGTGCTGGTTGGGAGGGTGCCGTTTGGGGGACGGGGGTGCGGCTCTTGGTTGTATGCCGTCTGCGGGACGGTGGGGGTTGATCGCGCAGTTCCCCGCGCCCCTTCAGGTTGGCTCAGTCCCCCATGACTACCAGCTCGGGGGGCTTGCTATCGACCTTGCCAGTACCTCGTCCAGGACCTGGGCCGTCTGTGGCACGTCCAGCTGGGAGTTGTCGATGATGGGGAGGCCGGAGCCGTACCAGCCGGCCATGCGGCCGTGGATGCGGGCGACCTCCTCGTCGGTGAGGCGGCGGTTTCCCGAGCGTTCGGCGTTGCGCTCCAGGACGATCTCGAGGCCCGGCAACAGAACCACCGGCAGCAGGCCCGGGCCCACGTGGCGCTTCCAGCCGCCGAGGCCGACGACCGGGCGGTCGGGGAAGACGGCGTCGTCGAGGATGCAGGAGATGCCGTTGGCCAGGAAGTTGCGGGCCGCGAAGCCGCAGGTGCGGCGGGCGAGGCGGTACTGGGCCTCGGAGTGGTCGTTCCACCCGGACTGCGGGTCGGCGAAGCCCGAGCGGACCCATTCGCGTACGTCGTCGAGGCTGATGTGGGCGGTGGGGACCCGGCGGCCGCCCGCCCAGTAACGGGCGACGCTCGTCTTTCCGGCGCCGGCCGGGCCGATGAGCAGAACCGCGA
Organism: Streptomyces sp. NBC_01352; assembly: GCF_036237295.1. Lineage (NCBI taxonomy): Bacteria > Bacillati > Actinomycetota > Actinomycetes > Kitasatosporales > Streptomycetaceae > Streptomyces > Streptomyces sp. NBC_01352. Next base: position 8,896,464 of record NZ_CP108354.1, on the reverse strand, counting down.
GGGTCGTGGCGGCCGGGTCGGCGGTCGTGGCGGGCGGCGCGCTCGGCATGCCGACGGGACCGCCGGGCGGCAACGGCACATGGCCGGTGGTCTCCGGCACCGGCGGGACCGGGGCGTGCTGCGGTGCGGGCGGTACCGGCGCCGAGGGCGCGCCGGTGAAGCCCGGAGCGGGAGGAGGCGGTGGGGGCACGGGGGCTGAACCCTGGTGTGCGCCCGGGTGCTGCGGACCCGGGGGATGTGCGGCCGGCGACCAGCCGGCGACCGGTCCGTGCCCCGGCTGGTGGGGCGGCGGCAGCGGAGAACCCACTGCGTGCTGCATCCGGTGCCACTCCGTCTCGTACAGGCAATGGGCGCTGACAGCGCGGGGGATTCCCGCTTCGCTACCGAACGGTACCGCCCCCGGCCGTCGTTTGGTGAAACGGCCGGGGGCGGTCCGAAGTGCCCGGTGGCGCAAGGTGAATCGGGCGGATGGAGTACCGCGGGACTTACTCGCCCACTTCGCCGTACGCGGCGAGGAGGACCGCCGGGTCGGGGCCCTCCAGAACGGTCGGCTTCGCCAGACCGTCCAGGACGATGAAGCGCAGCAGGTCGCCGCGGGACTTCTTGTCGACCTTCATGGTCTCCAGCAGCTTGGGCCACTGGTCGTAGCGGTAGTGCAGGGGCAGGCCGACGGATTCCAGGACCGTACGGTGCCGGTCGGCCGTGGCGTCGTCCAAGCGGCCCGCGAGACGGCCGAGTTCGGCGGCGAAGTGCATACCGACCGAGACCGCGGCGCCGTGCCGCCACTTGTAGCGCTCGTTCTTCTCGATGGCGTGCGCGAGCGTGTGGCCGTAGTTGAGGATCTCCCTGAGGCCCGACTCCTTGAGGTCGGAGGAGACCACCTCGGCCTTGACCCGGATGGACCGCTCGATGAGCTCCGCGGTGTGCGGGCCCGCCGGAGTGCGGGCGGCCTCGGGGTCGGACTCGATGAGCTCCAGGATCGTCGGGTCGGCGATGAAGCCGGCCTTGATGATCTCGGCGAGCCCGGAGACGTAGTCGTTGACCGAGAGGGAGTCGAGCGCGGCCAGGTCGCACAGCACGCCGGCCGGCGGGTGGAAGGCGCCGACGAGGTTCTTGCCCTCGGCGGTGTTGATGCCGGTCTTGCCGCCGACGGCAGCGTCCACCATGGCCAGCACGGTGGTCGGGACGGCGATCCAGCGCACCCCGCGCAGCCAGGTCGCGGCCACGAACCCGGCGAGGTCCGTGGTCGCGCCGCCGCCGACCCCGACCACGACGTCGGTGCGGGTGAAGCCGGACTGGCCGAGTGCCTTCCAGCAGTAGGCGGCGACCTCGGCGGTCTTGGCCTCCTCCGCGTTCGGCACCTGGATGGCGACGACCTCGAAGCCCTGCCCGGCCAGGTCGCCGCGCAGCGCGTCGCCGGTCTCGGCCAGCGCCTCGGGGTGGACGATCGCGACCCGCTTGGCCTTGTCGCCGATCAACCCGGCGAGCTCGCCCAGGAGTTGCCGGCCCACCAGTACCTCGTAGGGCTCGCTGCCCGCGGTACCGCCGACCTGGATCCGGGTGACTGCCTCGCTCATGCTTCCTTCAACTCCAGTGCGTCCAGGGCGGCTTGGGTGACCTCTTCGGGCGTACGGCCGTCCGTGGACACGACCGCCGTGGCGATCGACTCGTACAGGTGCCGCCGCGCCTCCATCAGTTCGCGCCACTGCTTGCGCGGGTTGACGGCGAGCAGCGGCCGGGCGGCGTTCAGGCCGGTGCGCTTCACGGCTTCCTCGACGTCCATGGAGAGGTAGACGACGCGCTGCCCGGTGAGCAGCGCGCGGGTGTCCTCGTCCAGGATCGCGCCGCCGCCCAGCGCGAGGACGCCGTCGTGCTCGGCGAGCGCCCGGCGCACCGCCCGCTTCTCGATCGCGCGGAAGTCCGGCTCGCCCTCGTCGACGAAGATCTCGGCGATGGACCGGCCCTGCTCGGCGACGATGTCGTCGTCGGTGTCCCGGTAGCCGACGCCGAGCCGCTCGGCGAGCAACTGCCCGACGGTGGACTTGCCGACGCCCATCGGGCCGACCAGGACGACCACAGGCACAGCGCTCATCGGACCGGGAGGTTGTCGAGGTACGAGCGGACGTTGCGGTGGGTCTCGCCCACGCTGTCGCCGCCGAACTTCTCCGCGACCGCGTCCGCGAGGACCAGCGCGACCATCGCCTCCGCGACGATGCCGGCGGCCGGCACCGCACACACGTCCGAGCGCTGGTGATGGGCCTGCGCGGGCTCGCCGGTGGCCACGTCGACCGTCTGCAGCGCGCGCGGCACGGTCGCGATCGGCTTCATCGCCGCCCGTACCCGCAGCAGCTCACCGGTGGTCAGGCCGCCCTCGGTGCCGCCGGAACGGCCGGTGGCCCGCCTGATGCCCTCGTCGGTGGCGAGGATCTCGTCGTGCGCCTTCGAGCCGGGCACGCGCGCCAGGTCGAAGCCGTCGCCGACCTCGACGCCCTTGATGGCCTGGATGCCCATGAGGGCGGCGGCCAGCCGGGCGTCCAGCCTGCGGTCCCAGTGCACGTGCGAGCCGAGGCCCACGGGCACGCCGTACGCCAGCACCTCGACCACGCCGCCGAGGGTGTCGCCGTCCTTGTGGGCCTGGTCGATCTCCGCGACCATCGCCTTCGACGCGTCCGCGTCCAGGCAGCGCACCGGGTCGGCGTCCAGCTTCTCGACGTCGGAGGGCTTGGGGTAGACGCCGTAGGGCGCCTTCGCCGCGGCCAGCTCGACGACGTGCGAGACGATCTCGATGCCGGCCGTCTCCTTCAGGTACGACCGGGCCACCGCGCCCAGCGCCACCCGGGCCGCCGTCTCACGGGCGGAGGCGCGCTCCAGGATCGGCCGGGCCTCGTCGAAGCCGTACTTCTGCATGCCGGCCAGGTCGGCGTGGCCGGGTCGCGGCCGGGTCAGCGGGGCGTTGCGGGCCAGGCCCGCCAGGATCTCGGGGTCGATGGGGTCGGCCGCCATGACCTGCTCCCACTTCGGCCACTCGGTGTTGCCCACCATGACCGCGACCGGGGAGCCCAGGGTGAGACCGTGCCGCACACCGCCGAGGAACGTGACCTCGTCACGCTCGAACTTCATGCGCGCACCGCGTCCATAACCGAGCCGGCGCCGGGCCAGGTGGTCCGCCACCATCTCCGTGGTGATCGGCACGCCGGCGGGAAGTCCCTCCAGCGTCGCGACGAGTGCGGGACCGTGGGACTCCCCCGCGGTCAGCCAGCGCAACCTGCTCAACGGTGCTCCTCAGTGCTCGCGCCCTGGTACTGCCCTTCGTACGCTCGTCCTCGCGTACGGCGACGGCCCGACCAGGTGCGCGGCCCTGGCCCGCCACCTCCGATCCTCCCACGTCCGGGCACGGGAACCGGCCGCCGGTCCACAGGGCGGACGGGACACGGCTGTCCCGACGGCGACCGAGCTGCTCCTAGCGGGCGGCGAGCGCGTGCTCGCCCGCCTTGCGCATCGCGTCCAGCGGGGCCGGGGTCCGGCCGGTCATCTGCTCCACCTGCAGGACCGCCTGGTGCACCAGCAGGTCGAGTCCGCTGACGACGGCCCCGCCGTACGCGGACCAGCGGGCGGCGAGCTCGGTGGGCCACGGGTCGTAGAGCACGTCGAAGAGAGTGGCGGGGCGTTCCGGCAGGGCCGAGGACAGCGCGTCGGTCGCACCGGCCGGGGTGGTCGCGACGACGAGCGGTGCACGCAGGGCCTGCTCGGCGTCCGCCCAGTCCGCCGTACGGAGCTCGATGTCCAGCCGCTCGCCCCACTGCCGCATCTCGGCGGCACGGGCCTCGCTGCGGACGTAGGCGACGACCTCGCCGGTGCAGATCCGGGACAGGGCGGCGAGCGCGGAGGAGGCGGTGGCGCCGGCGCCGAGGATCGCGGCGGAGTCGACCTGCTCGATGCCGTGTTCGCGCAGGGCGGCGACCATGCCGGGGATGTCGGTGTTGTCGCCGACCCGGCGGCCGTCCTCGGTGAAAACGACCGTGTTGACCGCGTCGACCGAGGCGGCCGTCTCGCTGATGTCGTCGAGCAGCGGGATGACGGTTCGCTTCAGCGGCATGGTCACCGAGAGCCCGGCCCACTCCGGGCCGAGTTCCGCGAAGAACCCGGGCAGGGCGGCCTCGTCGAGCTCGAACCGGTCGTACGACCAGTTCGTCAGGCCCAGCTCCTCGTACGCGGCGCGGTGCAGCACGGGCGAGAGGGAGTGCGCGATGGGCTTGCCGAGCACGGCGGCCCGGCGGGCGTCAACTGCCCGAGCTCTCATTGAACTTGTCCCTGAGCCTTTCGAATTCCGCGAAGGTCTTCGCGTATTCGGTCTTGTTCACACCGTCGGTCGCCACGAAGTAGAGCCAGCCCTCGTCGGTCGGATTCTCCGTCGCCTTCATCGCCTCGTCACCGGGGTTACCGATGGGACCGGGCGGCAGACCCTCCTGCGTGTACGTGTTGTACGGGTCCTGGTTGCTGTTGATCTCCGACTCACTGATGTTGATGTTGCTCTCGTTCTTCAGGTAATTGAAGGTCGAGTCGAACTGCAGCTTCCGGTTGGTCTCGGTGTTCGTGGACTTGAGGCGGTTGTAGATCACCTCCGCCATCTTGCGGAAGTCGTCCTCGGTCTTGCCCTCGGCCTGGACGAGGCTGGCGACGGTGACGACCTGCAGCGGGTTGTCCAGCTTGAGCGCCTTGGCCTTTGCCTCCACGTCGAACTCGTCGTACTTCTTCGCCGCCTGGGTCACCATCTCCTTCAGGACCGTCTCGGCCTTCATGCCCTTGGCGGCGGGATAGGTGCCGGGGTAGAGGAATCCTTCCAGCGGATCCTTTATGTCCTTGTTGTCATTCGCCCAGTCAGGCAGGCCGAGGCTCTCGAACTCCTTCTCGGCGATCTTCCTGGTGGTGCCGGACGACAATTCGAGTTTCGTGTCGATCGTCTTGTAGACGCTGATATTGCGCTCGCCCGGCTTGACCAGCACATTGTTCTGGCTCTTGGGGTCGAGCATCATTTCGATGGCGCTCTCGGCGGACATCTGCGTCTTCAGCAGATAGGCGCCGGCCTGGATCGTCTTCCCCTTGGGATTCTGGTCCTGAGCGGCCACGAACGCGTCGACGCTCTTGACCACGCCCGCTTCTTTCAGCTTCTGACCGATCGTCGACCCGAAGGCTCCCTTGGGGATGACGACGGACACCAGCTCGCTCGTACCGTCCCCGGCGTAGTCCGGAGCCGAGCCGAAACGATCCTGGTAGAACTGGTAGCCGAAATATCCGACTCCGCCCACTCCTCCGCCGAACACCAGCAGGACCACCAGACACGCGCATCCGCTGCGGCGCTTCTTGGGCTTGCCGCCGCGTCCCTTGCGGTCGCCGCGGTCGCCCTTCGGTTCGTCCGAGTCATCCTCGTCGTCGTCAGCGCCCGAGAAGAACGCGTGCTCGCCCTGATCGGGACCGGGATCCCAGTCGGGCTGCTGCGGCTCGGGGCCGGCGCGCCGACGGACGGGCGGCTCCGGCGGCGGGTAGGCGTCCGGGGTGCCGTAGAAGTCGGGCTGCTGCTGGCCGCCGTACGGCATGCCCTGCTGCTGCCCGTACGGGTCCGACGGATCGGGGTACTGACCGGGCTCGTGCGTGCCGGTGGCCCAGCCGTTGTTGTCGTACTGCTGCTGGGGCTGGGGCGCGTACTGCTGCTGGTCGTACTGCTGCCCGCCGTACTGCTGGCCGTACTGCTGCTGCTCGCCGTACTGCTGGTTGTACTGCTGCTGGCCGTACTGCTGCTGCTCGCCGTACTGCTGCTGGTAGTGCTGCTGCGCCTGACCGTATGCGGCCTGCTGGCCGTCGCCCCAGCCTCCATTGTCGTACTGCGGCTGCTGCGGCTGCTCCGGATGGTGCTGCGGCTGGCCGCCGTAGGGGGACTGCTGACCCGCCTGGGCCTGCTGTCCACCCCATCCGTCATCCCCGTACAACGGGTCCTCCGGATGCCACGGTTCGGAGCCTTCGCCCCGGCCATACTCAGTCATCGATCCCCTAGAGCCGCGAGGCGGCGGTTGCGCGGCTTTCGGCTCGGCTCCCGTTCCGCCTCTCTTTGTGCGGTGGCTGTTCGAACACCTCCGCATCGCGCGGAACGTTACCGTATCGCGATCAGATGACCACTTCGACGCCCTCGCCGGGTGCTTTACCTGACACCCGTTCGGATTCCAGGGCCTGTTGAAGGATGATCACGGCCGCTACCTGGTCGATGACCGATCTGCCCTTTTTCGACTTCACACCCGAGGCGCGCAGTCCCTGACTGGCCGTCACCGTGGTCATCCGCTCGTCCACGAGCCGGACCGGGACGGGGGCGATGCCCCGGGCGAGCTCCTGGGCGAAGCCGCGGACCTTGACCGCGGCCGGGCCCTCGCCCCCCTTGAGGGAGCGGGGGAGGCCGACCACGACCTCGATCGGCTCGTACTCCTCGACCAGTTGCCTCAGCCGGCGGTGAGCTGCGGGAAGGTCCCGGCCGGGGACCGTCTCCACCGGGGTGGCGAGGATCCCGTCGGGGTCGCACGACGCGACCCCGATGCGGGCGTCCCCGACGTCGATCGCGAGTCGACGGCCGCGGCGCATGCCGCGGCCGTCGTCACTGACTTCGGCGCTCACTTGGCCGTTTCCGCCACGAGCCGCTCGACGGCCTCGACGGCCTCGCCGACGGCGGCCGGGTTCTGGCCGCCGCCCTGGGCGAGGTCCGGCTTGCCGCCACCGCCGCCGCCGAGGGTCTTGGCGGCCGTACGGACCAGGTCGCCGGCCTTGAGGCCGCGCTCGCGGGCGGCCTCGTTGGTGGCGATGACGGTCAGCGGCTTGCCGTTGCTGACCGTGAACAGGGCGACCACGGCGGCCCGGCCGCCCTGGATGCGGCCCCGCACGTCGAGGACCAGCTTGCGCAGGTCGTCGGGGGTGGTGCCGTCCGGGACCTGACCGGTGACGAGAGCGACGCCCTGGACGTCCTTGGCCGACCCGGCGAGACCGGCGGCGGCCTGGAGGACCTTCTCGGCGCGGAACTTCTCGATCTCCTTCTCGGCGTCCTTCAGCCTGCCGAGCATGGCGGAGATCTTCTCCGGGAGCTCCTCCGGACGGCCCTTGACCAGCTCCTGGAGCTGGGCGACGACCGTGTGCTCACGGGCGAGGAAGTTGTAGGCGTCGACACCCACGAGGGCCTCGATACGGCGCACACCCGAGCCGATCGACGACTCGCCGAGCAGCTTCACCAGGCCCAGCTGGGCGGTGTTGTGGACGTGCGTGCCGCCGCACAGCTCCTTGGAGAAGTCGCCGATGGTGACGACCCGGACGCGCTCGCCGTACTTCTCGCCGAACTCGGCGATGGCGCCCTGCTTCTTGGCCTCGTCGATGCCCATGACGTCGGCGCGGACGTCCAGGTCGCGGGCGAGCACCTCGTTGATCTTCTGCTCCACGTCGGTCATCACGGCCGTGGGAACGGCGGCGGGCGAACCGAAGTCGAAGCGGAAGCGGCCGGGCTGGTTCTCGGAACCGGCCTGGGCGGCCGTCGGGCCGAGGGCGTCGCGCAGGGCCTGGTGGGTCAGGTGCGTGGCCGAGTGGGCGCGGGCGATGGCCGTGCGGCGGCGATGGTCGATCGAGGCGTGGGCCTTGGAGCCGACGGTGACCTCGCCGACCTGGACGACGCCCTTGTGGACGTACACGCCGGGCACCGGCTTCTGGCAGTCGCGGATCTCGATGACGGCACCGGTGTCCACCCTGATGCGGCCGGTGTCGCCGATCTGGCCGCCGCCCTCGGCGTAGAACGGGGTGCGGTCCAGGACGATCTCGACCTCGTCGCCCTCGGTGGCGGCCGGGGAGGAGGCACCGTCGACGAGGATCCCGACGATCGTAGACTCGCCCTCGGTGTCCGAGTAGCCGATGAAGTCGGTCTCGCCGGCCTTGTCGGCGATCTCGCGGTAGGCGCCGACGCCGGCGTGGCCGGTCTTCTTGGCCTGGGCGTCGGCCTTGGCGCGCTCCCGCTGCTCCTTCATCAGGCGCCGGAAGCCGTCCTCGTCCACGGAGAGGCCCTGCTCGGCGGCCATCTCCAGGGTGAGGTCGATCGGGAAGCCCCAGGTGTCGTGGAGCAGGAAGGCCTTGTCGCCGGACAGGACGGTGCCGCCGGCCTGCTTGGTCTCGGTGACGGCGGTGTCGAGGATGTTCGTGCCGCCCTTGAGGGCCTTGAGGAAGGCGTTCTCCTCGGCGACGGCGACCTTCTCGATCCGCTCGCGGTCGGTGACCAGCTCCGGGTACTGCTGGCCCATCATCTCGATGACCGTGTCGATCAGGTCCTTGACGACCGGGCCGGTGGCACCGAGCAGACGCATGTTGCGGATGGCGCGGCGCATGATGCGGCGCAGGACATAGCCGCGGCCCTCGTTGCCGGGGGTCACGCCGTCGCCGATGAGCATCACGGACGTGCGCATGTGGTCGGTGACCACGCGCAGGGAGACGTCCGAGTCGTGGGCTTCGCCGTACTCGACACCGGTCAGCTCGGTGGCCTTCTTGATGACGGCCATGGAGGTGTCGATCTCGTACATGTTCTGCACGCCCTGCAGAATCATGGCGAGCCGCTCCATGCCGAGGCCCGTGTCGATGTTCTTGCTCGGCAGGTCGCCCAGGATCTCGAAGTTGTCCTTGCCGATGCCCTCGCCGCGCTCGTACTGCATGAAGACGAGGTTCCAGATCTCCACGTACCGCTCGTCGTTGACGGCGGGGCCGCCCTCGACGCCGAACTCGGGGCCGCGGTCGTAGTTGATCTCGGAACAGGGGCCGCACGGGCCGGGAACGCCCATGGACCAGTAGTTGTCCTTCATGCCGAGGCGCTGGATGCGCTCCTTGGGCACGCCGACGACCTCGTGCCAGATGCGCTCGGCCTCGTCGTCGTCCTTGTAGACGGTGATCCAGAGCTTCTCCGGCTCCAGGCCGTAACCACCCTTGTCCTGGGGCGTGGTGAGCAGCTCCCAGGCGTACTTGATGGCGCCTTCCTTGAAGTAGTCGCCGAAGGAGAAGTTGCCGCACATCTGGAAGAAGGTGCCGTGCCGCGTGGTCTTGCCGACCTCTTCGATGTCCGGCGTGCGCACGCACTTCTGCACGCTGGTGGCGCGCTGGAACGGCGGCTTGACCTCACCCAGGAAGTAGGGCTTGAAGGGCACCATGCCGGCCGGGACGAGGAGCAGAGTCGGGTCGTCCGCGATGAGCGACGCCGAAGGGACGACGGTGTGCCCGCGCTCCTCGAAGAAGCTCAACCAGCGGCGACGAATCTCGGCCGACTCCATCAGTGGTCCTCATTCCGGTTGTACGAGTATGTCGTCCTGTCGCTCTCGACGGACTTCGGGTTGGTGCGGTTCTCGATGGCGGCGTACCGCCGGGGGGAGGGAAGCTCGGGGTTCTCGTTGATCCCGAGGGCGTCACCCAGCTCCGCCTCCCGCTGGGCCATGTTGTCGCGGACGTCCAGCGCGAAGCCCACCGCGCGGTCCTTGATGCGGTGACCGGCATCGAGCGCCTTGTTCGCCGCGGTCACGGCGAGGTTCTCGGGGGTCAGCTGCTTCAGCTTGCGATTGACCTTGGTGGTGGCCCACACACCGGCGGCGACGCCCGAGGTGAACCAGAAGGTACGGCGGAACATCGCTGGCTCTCAGTCCTTCTTTTTGCGGAGGTCTCGCTTGTCCCGCCGAGAGACCGTGCGGCCCACGATCACGGTACGCCGGGGTGCCTTGGCGGGAACGTCGTCCTTGCGGCCGCCGAGGGCCCGGCGCACGCCGTAGCCGAAGGCGGCGACCTTCACGAGGGGGCCGCCGAAGGTGGAGGCGACGGTCGTCGACAGCGCGGACGCGTTCGACGTGACCTCCTGGACGTCCGACGCGATCGCGTCGACCCGGTCGATCTGGGTCTGTGCGGAGCGCACCGCCGAGGAGGCGTCGGCCAGCAGCGGGACGGCCTGGTCGGTCACGTCCGCCACGAGCTTGGTGGTCGCCCTGAGCGTCTGGGCCAGCCTCGCCAGCGCGACGGCGAGGAAGGAGACCAGAATCGCCCAGAAGACGGCCACCAGGATCCCGGCCACCTCTCCACCGGACACTGTGTGCACCCGCTCCCTGAAACGTGCCTGCATATCGAAAAAGTCGTAGGCCGAGCCTATCGCGCCGGGGGTCTGGCTCCGAACCGGATTACCGCCCGCGCGCACCCGGGTTCGCGCGAAGCGATTGTACGGACTGAACACGGTTCAGTACGCTCCGTGTTCCATGTGCATTCCTCAGCACGGCGACACTTCGGCCAACGGCAACCTGCTCCTGGAGCTCGACGCGTTCGTGGGCCGCACGGGCGAACTGGCCGGGCTGGCGCGGGCGCTCGGCTCCTCGCGGCTCGTGACGGTCACGGGTGTGGGCGGGGTGGGCAAGTCGCGGCTGGCGGCGCACGCGGCCGCGAGGTCCGCCGCGAGCGACGGCGTGTGGCGCGTCGAGCTGGCGCCGGTACGCGATCCGGAGTTCCTCGACCATGCCGTCGTGGACGCGCTCGGGCTGACGGATCACACCGCCCGGCTGCCGCGCGAGATCCTGCTCGGGCATCTCGCCGGGCGCGAACTCCTGCTGGTGCTCGACGGGTTCGAGCACCTCGTGGACGCGTGCGCCGAGCTGGTGACCGAGCTGCTGCGCCGGGCGCCGGGCCTCAGGGTGCTCGCCGTGGGACGCAGACCGCTGGCCGTGGCGGGCGAGCGGGTGTTCACACTGGGGCCGCTCGGCGAGGACGAGGCGGCGCAGCTGTTCCTGGACCGGGCGGACCGGCAGGGGTTCGCGCTGCGGGACGATCCGGACGTACGCGAGCTGTGCCGGCGCCTGGACGGCATCCCGCTGGCGGTCGAGCTGGCCGCGGGACGGCTGGGGGCCCTGTCCCCCGGGCAGCTCCTCGAGCGGCTCGACGACCGGTTCCGGCTGCTCACGGGCGGCGGGCGGGACGCGCTCCCCCGCCATCAGACGCTGCGTACGGCGATCGGCTGGAGCCATGAACTGTGCACGCCCGAGGAGCGGTTGCTGTGGTCACGGCTGTCCGTGTTCGCCGGGCGGTTCGACCTGGAGGCCGCCGAGTACGTGTGCAGCGGGGACGGTCTGCGCTCCGACGACGTCCTGGACGTCCTGACGGAGCTGCTCGCCCAGTGCGTGGTCACCCGCGAGGAGACCGCGACCGGCGTGCGCTACCGCATGCTGGACACAATCCGGGCGTACGGCGCCGACTGGCTGGAGGCGACGGGCGACGACCTGCGGCTGCTGCGGCGGCACCGCGACTGGTACCTGGGCCTGGCCACCTGGTGCGAGCTGGACTGGTTCTCGCCGCGCCAGAACGAGGTGGCGGCGCGGATCGAGGCGGAGCTGCCGAATCTGCGCCGCGCCCTGGAGCACTGCCTGTCCGAGCCGGACGAGGTGCACCTGGGCCAGTACCTGGCGGGCTCGCTGTGGTTCCACTGGGCCGGCTGCGGGCGGCTGTCGGAGGGCCGGCACTGGCTGGAGCGCTGTGTCGGACTGGAGTCGGAGCACGAGCAGCCGCGGCTGAAGGCACTGTGGGTGCTGGGCTATGTGGCGATCCTCCAGGGCGACACGGTGCCCGCGCTGGCGGCGCTCCAGGAGTGCCGCGAGGAGGCGGAACGCACCTCCAACCCCACGGCGGTGGCGTACGCCGAACACCGCGCCGGCTGTCTGGCCCTGGTGAGCGACGACATGGCCCGCGCGGAGACGCTGCTGCGCTCGGCGCTGGCCCGCTACGAGGAGATCGGCGAGCTCAACAGCAGTGTGCTGATGTGCCAGGTCGAGCTGGCGATGACGCGGGCGTTCCAGGGTGATCTGGTGGAGGCGGTGGAGCTGTGCGAGGACGTCCGCCAGGTCTGTGAGGACCACGGCGAGCGCTGGGCCCGCGCGTACGCGCTGTATGTCCTGGCCTACGCGGCCTGGCGCGAGGGCGACCCGGCGCGCGCCCGCGCACTGCTGACGGACTGCCTGTCCGGTGCCCACGCCTTCCACGACCTGCTCGGCTCGGTGCTGACGATCGAGCTGCTTGCCCTGGTCACGGCCACGGAGGGCGACCCGGCGGAGGCCGCCGTACTGCAGGGCGCCGCCGCCGCGATGTGGCCGTCGGTGGGGCTGCCGCTGTTCGGTTCGGCGTACTACAACGCGCCGCACGAGCTGTGCGAGGCGATCGCCCGGGAGCAGCTGGGCGACGTGCGGTACGAGGAGTGCGTACGGCGGGGCGCGCGGCTCGGCCGGGACGCGGCCGTCGTACTGGCGCTGGGCCGCTGCGGGGATCGCGCGCTGGACGCGGTACCGACGCCGCGTGGGCCGGTGCGGTATGCGACGGCGACCCTGGCCCTGGGTATGCAGCAGCCCGCCGCCCCGCCCACCCGGAAGGGCGGGGAGACGGCGGGCTGAGCGGTGGTGCTACGGCCTGCTGGTGATCAGCGGGCGTAGTACTCGACGACGAGCTGCTCGTCGCAGATCACCGGGATCTCCTTGCGGTTCGGCTCGCGGTCCAGGCGGAAGGCCAGGGCGCGGAGGTTCACCTGGAGGTAGCGCGGGGTCTCGCCGTCGGGGGCGAAGCCGCCCTCGCGGGCGATCGAGAACAGGGTCTTCTCGCGGCTGCGCTCGCGGACCATCACGACGTCGTCGGGCTTGACGCGGAAGGAGGGCTTGTCGACCTTCTGGCCGTTGACCTCGATGTGGCCGTGGACGACCATCTGGCGGGCCTGGTAGATCGTGCGGGCGATGCCCGAACGCAGGACCAGCGCGTCGAGACGGCGCTCGAGCTCGATGACCAGGGCCTCACCGGTCTTGCCCTGGGTCTTGGCGGCACGCTCGTAGGCGCGGACGAGCTGGCGCTCGGACACGTCGTACTGCGCGCGCAGACGCTGCTTCTCGAGCAGACGGACCTTGTAGTCCGAGTTCTGCTTGCGGCCACGACCGTGCTCACCCGGCGGGTAGGGACGGGCCTCGAAGTACTTGACGGCCTTCGGGGTCAGCGCGATGCCGAGGGCACGCGACTTCTTGACCTTGGGGCGGGGCTGGTTCGCCACTTCTTTTCCTTTTCCTTTTCGGCTGCCTCAGGGTTACGGGAGGTCGCATCCGCAGCCGGGGAATCCCGACAGGTCCACGAGGGACTTGTCAGGCAGCCGTTCCCCTGTGCTGGGCACATACGTGCAGCACACGAACGGCCCACCGACCGCTCCCGGAGCTCCGGGTGGTGGTGGGCTGCCCGCGACACCTACAACGGTGCGCGACGCTCCTGGATCAACAGATCCGGCTGGATGTCCCGCCTGAGGCGCCGACCGGAGCCGGACACGGGACGCAGCACTTCGGACGAGTCTACAGGCTGCTCAGGACCGCTTGCGACCGAGGTGCTTACGGGTCCACTCCACCGCGTCCGCGTAGCGGGCCTCGGCGCCGTGCCGGGTGGGGGTGTAGTACTCGCGGTCCTGGATCGCGTCCGGGGCGTACTGCTGGGGGGCGATGCCCTCGGGCCGGTCGTGCGGATACACGTACCCCTGCGCGTGGCCGAGCTTGGCGGCGCCCTTGTAGTGCCCGTCGCGCAGATGCGGGGGCACGGGTCCGGCCAGTCCCTTGCGTACGTCGTCCAGGGCGGCGCCGATCGCCGTGGTCGCGGCGTTGGACTTGGGGGCCAGGGCGAGGGCGATGGTGGCGTGGCTGAGGGTGAGGGCGGCCTCGGGGAAGCCGATCATGGCGACGGCCTGGGCGGCGGCGACGGCGATCGGCAGGGCGTTCGGATCGGCGAGGCCGATGTCCTCGCTGGCGGAGATCATCAGGCGGCGGGCGATGAAGCGGGGGTCCTCGCCGGCCTCGATCATGCGGGCCAGGTAGTGCAGGGCCGCGTCGACGTCGGAGCCGCGGATGGACTTGATGAGGGCGCTGGCCACGTCGTAGTGCTGGTCGCCGTCCCGGTCGTACTTCACGGCGGCCCGGTCGACGGTCTCCTCCAGGGTCTGGAGGCCGACCTCCGTCTCGCCCTTGTCGAGCGCGGCCCCGGCGGCGGCCTCCAGGGCGGTCAGGGCGCGGCGCGCGTCGCCGCCGGCGATGCGCAGCAGGTGGTTCTCGGTGTCCTCGGGGAGGGTGACGGCGTCCCCCAGGCCGCGCTCGTCACTCACCGCACGACGGACGAGGCTGCGCAGGTCGTCGTCGGTGAGGGGTTCGAGGGTGAGGAGGAGGGAGCGGGACAGCAGCGGGGAGATGATCGAGAAGTACGGGTTCTCGGTGGTCGCCGCGATCAGGGTCACCCAGCGGTTCTCGACGGCCGGGAGCAGGGAGTCCTGCTGGGCCTTGCTGAAGCGGTGGATCTCGTCGAGGAAGAGGACGGTCTCCTTGCCGTAGCCGCCGGTGGCGCGGCGGGCTCCGTCGATGACCGCGCGGACCTCCTTGACGCCGGCGGTGATCGCGGACAGCTCCACGAAGCGCTTGTTGGTGGCCTTGGAGACGACGTACGCCAGGGTGGTCTTGCCGGTGCCGGGCGGGCCCCAGAGGATCACCGAGGAGGGTCCGGCGGGGCCGCCCGCGCCCTCGCCGACCAGTCTGCGCAGGGGCGAGCCCGCCTTCAGCAGGTGCTGCTGGCCCACGACCTCGTCGAGGGTGCGCGGGCGCATCCGGACCGCCAGGGGGCTGCTGGACGGGTCCTTCTCCTGGCGGTCTTCCGCCGCGGCGGTGAACAGGTCGGGCTCCACGTCCAAAACCCTATGTCACCGCACTGACAATCCCGTCGGGGCCGTCGGACGGCCCGGTGCCCGGGCGGTCAGCTGGTCCAGAAGTCCCACCAGCGGGTCAGGATCAGCATGCCGATGATGCCGATGTGCAGCACCGGCATGACCCAGGTGAACTCGCCGAAGAAGCTCTTCAGCCAGTGCGGGGCGGGCAGGAAGCCGTTACGGATGTTGAACGAGGTCACGTACCAGAACATGATGATCGTCGCGACCCAGGCCAGGCAGCACCACAGGCACAGCGCGTTGATGCGGTACAGGGACTGGAACATCAGCCAGGCGCAGAAGCCGGCGCCGAAGAGGGTGCCGGCGTTGAAGGTGAGCCAGTACCAGCGCGGGAAGCGGGCGCGGCCGAGCAGGCTCATGCCGACGGCGATGACGATGCCGTAGGCGACGAGGCCGAGCATCGGGTTGGGGAAGCCGAAGGCCGAGGCCTGGTCGCTCTCCATGACGCTGCCGCAGGAGACGACGGGGTTCAGACTGCAGCCGGGCGTGAAGCTCTTGCCCTCGACCTTGGCCTCGAGCAGCTTGAACTTGTCGATCGTGATGACCCACGCCGCGAGCAGTCCCGCAGCGCCGGTGATCACCAGCAGCAGGGCGAACGCACGGCTGCCGCCCACCGACCTCGGCGCGACCTCGGCGCGCTCCGGCTCGGGTTCGGTGGAGACGTCCTTGACTGTCGTCTTGCTCATCACGCCGTTCCGTCACTTGAGATTCGGACCTTCCCCGGACAGGGGTCATTGTGCCGTACCGAGGCGCGTGTCCACCGTTCGGTGGACGTAAGGAAGTACGTGCGGTCGTCCCGGAGCGTTCGGTTCCGGACGAGGCTCGGCGGCATGACAACACACGCGAACGGACTCGCGGTGGACGTACGGGGGCTGCGCAAGCAGTACGGCGACGTGACCGCGGTCGACGGCATCGATCTCGGTATCCGCAGGGGTGAGGTGTTCGGCCTGCTGGGGCCCAACGGGGCGGGCAAGAGCACGACGGTGGAGATCCTCCAGGGCAACCGTGACCGGGACGCGGGCGAGGTGTCCGTCCTCGGGTCGGATCCGGCGCACGGCACGCGCGCGTGGCGCTCACGTGTCGGAATCGTCTGGCAGGACGAATCCGCGCCCGCGGAGTTGACGGTCCGCGAGACCGTACGGCACTTCGCCCGCTACTACCCGAGGCCACGGGACCCGGAGGAGGTCATCGGCCTGGTGGGTCTGGAGGCCAAGGCGGGCAGCCGGATCAAGGCGCTGTCCGGTGGGCAGCGCCGACGGCTCGACGTGGCCCTCGGGGTGATCGGCGGTCCCGAACTGCTGCTTCTGGACGAGCCGACGACCGGCTTCGACCCGGCGGCGCGGCGCCAGTTCTGGGACCTGATCCGCAAGCTCTCCGCCGAGGGCACGACCATCGTGCTGACCACGCACTACCTGGAGGAGGCGGAAGCCCTCGCGGACCGGCTGGCGATCATCGCCCAGGGTCAGGTCGTCGCCGAGGGCGAACCGGCCGGCCTGCGGGAGCGGTACGGCACGGGCGCCACCGTCGAGTGGACCGACCCGGACGGCACCCCGCGCGCGGAGCGCACGGACACCCCCACCAGAACGGTCGGCGCCCTCATGAGCCGCTTCGACGGCGAGATCCCGGGGCTGCGGGTGCGCCGCCCCACCCTGGAGGACGTCTACCTCCGGCTGACCGGACAGGAGGACGCGCGATGACCACGACCGCCGTACGAGCGCGGGCGGACGCCCTCGCCGAGAGGCTGCCCGGTGTCTGGGGCATCGGCCTCCAGCGGGGCGCCCTGGAACTGAGGCAGTACTTCCGGCAGCGCGACCAGGTGGTGTTCACCTTCGCCTTCCCGGTGGTGTTCCTCTTCCTCTTCGCGTCGATCTTCCGCGACGACGTGCAGAACGCCGGCATCACCGCCTCGCAGCTGTACGTCCCGGCGATGATGGCCGCCGGCATCATGTCGACGAGTTTCCAGTCCCTCGGCATCTCGATCGCGATCGAACGGGACGAGAAGGTGCTGCGCCGGCTGCGCGGGACGCCGATGCCGCCGGCGTCGTACTTCCTCGGCAAGATCTGGCTGGTTCTGGTCACCGGCCTGCTGGAGACGGCGATCCTGCTGCTCGTCGGCACCGCCTTCTACGACATCGACCTGCCCTCGGACGCGGGCCGGTGGTTCGACTTCGCCTGGATCTTCGTGCTCGGGCTGACGGCGTGCGCGCTGCTCGGCATCGCGATCAGCTCGGTCCCGAAGACCGGCAAGAGCGCGACCTCCGTGGTCGTACTCCCGTTCCTGGTGTTGCAGTTCATCTCCGGGGTGTACATCGCGATCGACACCATCCCGGACTGGATGCTGAACATCGGGGCGCTGTTCCCGCTGAAGTGGATGTGCCAGGGCCTGCGCGGAGTGTTCCTGCCGGAGTCGGCGCAGGTTCTGGAACAGGCCGGAGACTGGGAGTTCGGGCGGATCGCCCTGGTGCTGGGGGCGTGGTGCGTCGGAGGATTGCTGCTGTGTCTGCTGACCTTCCGATGGAAGAACCGGCGCGACGGGTGACCCTTGCCGACGAGGTCGTCGGCGCCTACACCTGGGCGCGGTCGTTCCGGATCTGGGACATCTACTTCGCGCTCATCTGGCTGGCCACCCTGGTGTTCGTGCTCGGCGCGGGGACCCCGGGGTGGCCGGTCCGCATCACCGCGGCCGCGCTGCTGGTCCCCCTGATCCCCCTGTTCGTGTGGGTGGGCAGGCCCATCCTGCGGGGCGATCCGCCCGAGGAGCGGCAGGCCCTCGGCTACCTCCTGGCGGCGATGACGCTGTTCCTGCCGTCGGCGATCCTGGTGGGCGAGACCCGGCTGATGACCTTCGCGCTGGTGCCCCAGTGCTTCATGTCGTTGCGGATGCGGCAGGCGCTGGTGGCGGTGGCCGTCATCAACCTCGCGCCCGTCGCCGGCTGGGCCCTGCTGTGGTGGCCGAGTGACCAGCAGGTCTTCTTCAACGGGCTGTTCGCCGTGGTCACCCTCGTCTTCTCGCTGGCCGTCGGCACCTGGATCATCCGGATCATCGAGCAGAGCCAGGAGCGGGCCGAACTGATCGCGAAGCTGGACTCGAGCCGTCACGAGATCTCCCGGCTGTCGGCCGCGCACGGCGCCCTGGCCGAGCGGGACCGGATGGCGCGGGAGATCCACGACACGCTCGCGCAGGGCTTCACCAGTCTGCTGATGCTGGTCCAGGCCGTCGAGGCGGAGCTCGACCACGACGTGGCCCAGGCCCGCCGGCATCTGGCGCTGATGGACGAGACGGCCCGGCTGAACCTCGCCGAGGCCCGCGCCCTGGTCGCCGGGGGCGCGCCCGCCGACCTGGCCGGCGCCTCCCTGCCGGACGCACTGCGCAGACTGGCCGCCCGCCACGAGGCGACGCTGGAGGTGACCGGCCCCGTACGTGCCCTCCCCGCCGGCCCCGAGGTCGTCGCCCTGCGCGCCTGCCAGGAGGCACTGGCCAACGCCCGCAAGCATGCGGGGAGTTCGGCCGCGGTCACCGTGAGGGTGGCGTACGCCGACGACTCGCTCACCGTCTCCGTACGGGACGACGGCTGCGGCTTCGAACCGACCGCCGTCGACACCGCCGCCGGCGGCTACGGCCTGACGGGGCTGCGGGCCCGGGCCACCGAGGTGGGCGGAACGGCCCAGGTGCGCAGCGCCCCCGGCGACGGCACGGCCGTGACCGTCCGCCTGCCCCTACCGTCCCCGAGGAGTTCATCGTGATCCGGATCATCCTGGCCGACGACCATCCCGTCGTACGGGAGGGACTGCGGGCGATGCTCAGCGCGGAACCGGACCTGGAGGTGATCGCCGACGCGTCCAGCGGGCCGCAGGCGGAGGCGTTGGCCGCCGAGTTGCGGCCCGACATCGTGCTGATGGACCTGCGGATGCCCGGCGGCGGGGGCGTCGACTCGATCGTGCGGATGAGCGAGGCCGGACTGCCCTGCCGGGTGATCGTCCTGACGACCTACGAGACGGACCGGGACATCCTGCGGGCGGTGGAGGCCGGGGCGGCGGGCTACCTGCTGAAGGATCTGCCACGGGGAGAACTCGCGGAGTCGGTACGGGCCGCCGCTCGCGGCGAGACAGTGCTGGCGCCGTCGGTGGCGGCACGGCTGGTGGACCAGCTGCGGACGAAGCCGGATCGACCGCGGTTGTCGGAACGGGAGACGGCGGTGCTGCGGCTGGTGGCGGAGGGCTGCACGAACGCCGAGATCGGCCGCCGGCTGTTCATCGGTGAGTCGACGGTCAAGACCCACCTGCTGCGGGCTTTCGGGAAGCTGGGGGTGGACGACAGGACAGCTGCGGTGACGAGCGCGATGCGGCACGGCTTGCTGGACTGAGGGCTCCTGGCCTATGCCCACCCACCACCCGACTCGGTCGGCTCAAAAGGGCCGCCCCTTCAGCCCGTCCGGCGTTTGAGGACGAGGCCCTTCGGGCCGAAGCGGGGGTCTGGGGGCGGCAGCCCCCAGGGACGGGACGGGAAGGGGCGGCGGGGGCGAAGAAACACCCCGCCCACCCCTCCCCCCCCTCAGCCCAGCCTCGACTCCAGTTCCGCCACGATCTCGTTGACCCCGACCGCCGTCTGCTCCCCGGACTCCATGTCCTTGAGCTGGACGACACCCTCGGCGAGGTCACGCTCACCGGCGACGATCGTGTAACGGGCGCCACTGCGGTTGGCGTTCTTCATCGCGCCCTTCAGCCCCTTGACGCCGTAGGAGAAGTCGGTCGCGATACCCACCTTGCGCAGCTCGGTGACCTTGGCGAACAGCACCCGTCGGGCATCCTCGCCGAGCGGAACCGCGAACACGCTGGTGGCGGAAGGGAGTTCGAGCTCGACGCCCTCCGCCTCCAACGCCAGCACCGTACGGTCCACGCCCAGCGCCCAGCCGACGGACGGCAGCGCGGGACCGCCGATCATCTCGGACAGACCGTCGTAGCGGCCGCCGCCGCCCACCGCGGACTGGGAACCCAGGCCGTCGTGGACGAACTCGAAGGTGGTGCGGGTGTAGTAGTCCAGGCCGCGCACCAGCTTCGGGTCGTCCTCGAAGGAGACGCCCGCCGCGGTGATCAGCTCACGCACCTCCTCGTGGTACGCCTTGCAGGCGTCGCAGAGGTAGTCGCGCAGCAGCGGGGCGTCGGTCAGCTGCTTCTGGACGTCGGGACGCTTGTCGTCGAGGACGCGCAGCGGGTTGATGTCCGCGCGACGCAGGGTGTCCTCGTCGAGGTCCAGGCCGCGCAGGAAGTCCTGCAGGGCGGCCCGGTACACCGGACGGCACTCCTTGTCGCCCAGGCTGTTCAGCAGGATCCGGAAGTTCCTGAGCCCCAGCGAGCGGTACGCCTGGTCCGCCAGGATGATCAGCTCGGCGTCCAGCGCCGGGTCCTCCGCACCGATCGCCTCGGCACCGACCTGGGAGAAGTGGCGGTAACGGCCCTTCTGGGGGCGCTCGTAGCGGTAGTACGAGCCGGAGTACCAGAGCTTGACGGGGAGGTTGCCCGTCTTGTGGAGGTTGGCCTCAAGGGCGGCGCGCAGGACGGACGCCGTGCCCTCGGGGCGCAGGGCGAGCTGGTCGCCACCCTTGGTCTCGAAGGCGTACATCTCCTTCGTCACGATGTCGGTCGACTCACCGACACCGCGCGCGAACAGTTCGACGTTCTCGAAGCCGGGCGTCTCGATGTAGCCGTAGCCGGAGGTGCGCAGAGGCGCGGCGATCGCCTCGCGGACGGCCAGGAACCTGGCGCTGTCCGGCGGGATCAGGTCGTACGTGCCCTTGGGGGCCTTGAAGATGCTCACGAAAGGTCTCTCGTCACATTCCTCGTCGGGGAGCGGGATTCGAAGCCGCTCCGCGATTTTGGCGGCCTGCGGCCACCTGCCGCAGATACGGGTTGGTGGCGCGCTCCTGGCCGATGGTCGTCTGGGAGCCGTGGCCCGACAGCACCACGGTCGAGTCCTCGAGCGGCAGGCACACACGGGCCAGCGAGTCGAGCATCTCGGCCATGTCACCGCCGGGCAGGTCGGTGCGTCCGATGGAGCCGGCGAAGAGCAGATCGCCCGAGAAGAAGACCGACGGGATGTCAGCCGTCTCGGGCATCCGGAAGGTCACCGACCCCTTGGTATGGCCGGGCGCGTGGGCGACGGACAGCTCCATGCCCGCCAGCTCCAGCTGCACGCCGTCGGTCAGTTCGCGGACGTCGTCCGGCTCCCCCACGGTCAGCTCGCCCATCAGCTGCGTGCCGATGGAACGGCCGAGACCCATCGACGGGTCGGTCATCATGTACCGGTCCTCGGGGTGGATCCACGCCGGTACGCCGTGTGCGCCGCACACCGGGACGACCGAGGCCACGTGGTCGATGTGGCCGTGCGTGAGGACGACGGCGACGGGCTTGAGCCGATGCTTCTTCAGCGTCTCCTCGACTCCCTGGGCGGCCTGGTGGCCCGGGTCGATGATCACGCACTCCTCACCGGCGGCGGGGGCGACGAGATAACAGTTCGTCCCCCAGGCCCCGGCGGGGAACCCGGCAATGAGCACGATCGTCCTTCGTTTGTGTCGATACGGGTGGGCTGCTCGGCGACTGCGCCTGTGGTCAGAGCCTACCGGCGCTGCCGATTCCTCAGCGAACCCATATACGGTACGGGGCACACGCAGGCGGTCGGCTCACAAGACGCACGCGTCCCAGAGGCGTACGAGACGCATGAGGAGAGAATCCGGTGGTCACCCAGGAACAGCGGAAGCGGCAGCTCGCGCGGGAGAAGTTCTTGCGGCAGCAGCAGCGGCGCACGTCCGCGCGACGCAAGGCGCGCATGCGCAACTCGGTGATCGCGTCGGTGCTCGGCGTGGTCGTGATCGGCAGCGTCGCGCTGTACACGACCGGCGCCCTCAAGGACGACGACAAGACCAACGCGAGCTCCGAGACGACCCCGAGCGCGGCGGCGACCAGCAAGGCGCCGGACCCGTGCGAGAAGGCCGCCGCGGGCAAGGTCAAGACGGCGACCTGGAAGAAGGAGCCGGCGGTCACCATCGACAAGTCGGCGAAGTACACGATGAAGCTGGCGACGACGTGCGGTGAGATAGACATCGCGATGAAGACGTCGGCTGCCCCGCACACCGTCAACTCGTTCAGCTTCCTCGCCGGCAAGGGCTACTTCGACCACACCAAGTGCCACCGGCTCACCACCAGCGGCATCTACGTGCTGCAGTGCGGCGACCCGACCGGCTCCGGCAGCGGCGGCCCCGGCTACACGATCCCGGACGAGAACCTGAAGGACAAAAGCCTGAAGGACAACATCTACCCGGCGGGCACGGTCGCGATGGCGAACACCGGCCAGGCGCACACTGGCGGCAGCCAGTTCTTCCTGGTCTACCAGGACAGTCAGTTGCCGCCCAGCTACACACCGTTCGGCACGATTTCGGAGGCCGGCATGAAGGTGATGAAGAAGATCGCGGGCGCGGGCGAGAGCACCGGAGCGGGCGACGGAGCACCCAATGCAACGGTCGTCATCAACAAGGCAACTGTCACCAAATCCTGACCGCCAACTGCGAAATTTCGGTCGCGCGGGATGCGGACAGGCAACCCGCCGGTCGCCTATGTTGGCCGTGACGAAACTGTGGACGATGCTCGGGGGCGCTGAGGCCCTCGCAGGCATCATGTGGAGGAGGCGCTGTGAGCAGCGACCCGTGGGGCCGCGTCGACGAGACGGGGACCGTGTACGTGCGTACGGCCGACGGCGAGCAGGTCGTCGGTTCCTGGCAGGCCGGCTCTCCTGACGAGGCGCTGGCCTACTTCGAGCGCAAGTACGAGGGCCTGGTTGTCGAGATCGGCCTCCTCGAGAAGCGAGTGAAGACCACCGACCTGTCGGCGAAGGACGCGCAGGCCGCGATCGACCACATTCGGGAGCAGGTCGACGCCCACCACGCGGTCGGCGACCTGGACGCCCTGCGGGTCCGGCTGGACAAGCTCGTGGAGACCGTCGAGAAGCGGCGCGAGGAGCGCAAGCAGCAGCGCGCCAAGCAGTCCGACGAGGCGCGTCACGCCAAGGAGGCGCTGGTCACCGAGGCGGAGGAGCTGGCGCAGTCGGACCAGTGGCGGGCGGCCGGTGAGCGGCTGCGGGCGCTGGTGGACACCTGGAAGGGCCTGCCGCGCCTGGACCGCAAGTCGGACGACGAGCTGTGGCATCGCTTCTCGCACGCGCGCTCGGCGTTCTCCAAGCGCCGCAAGGCGCACTTCGCGTCGCTGGACGCGCAGCGCGAGGAGGCCCGCAGGACCAAGGAGCGCCTGGTCGGCGAGGCCGAGGCACTGTCCGGTTCGACGGACTGGGGTCCGACGGCCGCGCGCTACCGCGAGCTGATGGCGGAGTGGAAGGCCGCGGGCCGTGCCCAGCGCGAGCACGAGGACGACCTGTGGAACCGCTTCCGCGGCGCCCAGGACGTCTTCTTCGCCGCCCGCAGCTCGGTCTTCGCGGAGCGGGACGCCGAGCAGTCGGAGAACCTGAAGCTGAAGGAGGAGCTGGCCGAGGAGGCCGAGAAGCTCCTGCCGATCGGTGACCTGAAGAGCGCGCGTGCCGCGTTCCGCTCGCTCAACGAGCGCTGGGAGGCCATCGGCCACGTCCCGCGCGACGCGCGGCCGAAGGTCGAGGGCCGGATGCACGCGGTCGAGCGGGCCCTGCAGGAGGCCGAGGAGACCGAGTGGCGCCGGACGAACCCGGAGGCACGCGCGCGTGCCGAGGGTCTGACCGGTCAGCTCCAGGCCGCGGTCGACAAGCTGAGGGGCCAGATCGAGCAGGCCCGGACCCAGGGCAACAACGCCAGGGCCGACAAGCTCGAGAAGGAGCTGGCGGGCCGCGAGGCTCTGCTGGAGCAGGCTCTGAAGGGGCTCCAGGAGTTCGGCGGCTGACGCTCGCCACGCACGTACGAAGTGGGGCTCCCGAACCGTTACGGTTCGGGAGCCCCACTTCGTACGTTTGGCGCTGGGTGCCTACCTGCTGCGCGCCGACGTCACCCGGTACACGTCGTACACGCCCTCGACTCCCCTGACCGCCTTCAGAACGTGCCCGAGGTGCTTCGGGTCGCCCATCTCGAAGGTGAAGCGGGACGTGGCGACGCGGTCGCGGGAGGTCTGGACGGCCGCGGAGAGGA
Source organism: Streptomyces sp. NBC_01352 (assembly GCF_036237295.1). Lineage (NCBI taxonomy): Bacteria > Bacillati > Actinomycetota > Actinomycetes > Kitasatosporales > Streptomycetaceae > Streptomyces > Streptomyces sp. NBC_01352. The sequence continues at coordinate 8,872,512 of NZ_CP108354.1, read as the reverse complement.
TGTTGACGTGCTGGTCGGACAGGACGCGCGTGACGTCCGACAGGAGCCGGGAGCGGTCCAGGGCCTCGACCTGGATGGCGACCAGGAAGACCGAGGACTGGGTGGGCGCCCACTCGACCTCGAGGATGCGCTCGGGCTCGCGGGACAGTGAGTCCACGTTCACGCAGTCGCTGCGGTGAACCGATACGCCACTACCGCGGGTGACGAATCCTATGATCGGGTCGCCGGGGACGGGCGTACAGCAGCGGGCGAGCTTGACCCACACGTCGTCGACGCCCTTCACCACGACACCCGGGTCGGTGCTGGTACGGCGCTTGCGGCCGCGACCGCGGGACGGCGGGACCGACTCGTCGATCTCCTCGGTGGCCGCTTCCTCGCCGCCGAGCGCCTGGACGAGCTTCTGCACCACGTTCTGTGCGGAGACATGCCCCTCGCCGATCGCCGCGTACAGCGCGGAGATGTCCGGGTAGCGCATCTCGTGGGCCAGCGTCACGAGCGAGTCGCCGGTCAGGATGCGCTGGATCGGCAGGTTCTGTTTGCGCATCGCGCGGACGATGGCGTCCTTGCCCTGCTCGATCGCCTCGTCGCGCCGCTCCTTGGAGAACCAGGCCCGGATCTTGTTGCGGGCGCGCGGCGACTTCACGAAGTTCAGCCAGTCGCGGGACGGTCCGGCGCCGGCCGCCTTGGACGTGAAGACCTCCACCAGGTCGCCGTTGTCCAGGGTCGATTCCAGCGGTACGAGGCGTCCGTTGACGCGGGCTCCTATGGTGCGGTGGCCCACCTCGGTGTGCACCGCGTACGAGAAGTCCACGGGCGTGGCACCCGCCGGCAGCGCTATCACGTCGCCCTTGGGGGTGAAAACGAAGACCTCGTTGCGCGACAGGTCGAAGCGCAGGGACTCGAGGAACTCGCCGGGGTCCTCGGTCTCCTTCTGCCAGTCGAGGAGCTGGCGCAGCCACGCCATGTCGTTGAGGTGGTCGTCCTTGCCGGTGGTCCTCGGCTGGTCCGAACGCACCTTGGAGGCGCCGGCGACGGCCTCCTGCTTGTACTTCCAGTGCGCGGCGATGCCGTACTCGGCGCGGCGGTGCATGTCGAACGTACGGATCTGGAGTTCGACCGGCTTGCCGTTGGGTCCGATGACCGTCGTGTGCAGCGACTGGTACATGTTGAACTTGGGCATCGCGATGTAGTCCTTGAACCGCCCCGGAACCGGGTTCCAGCGGGCGTGCACGGTGCCCAGCGCCGCGTAGCAGTCGCGGACGGTGTCCACCAGGACGCGGATGCCCACCAGGTCGTAGATCTCCGCGAAGTCACGGCCGCGGACGATCATCTTCTGGTAGACGCTGTAGTAGTGCTTCGGGCGGCCGGTGACGGTCGCCTTGATGCGGGCGGCGCGCAGGTCGGACTGCACCTCGTCGGTCACTATGGCGAGGTACTCGTCGCGCTTGGGGGCGCGCTCGGCGACGAGGCGGACGATCTCGTCGTACATCTTGGGGTAGAGGATCGCGAAGGCGAGGTCCTCCAGCTCCCACTTGATGGTGTTCATGCCCAGCCGATGGGCGAGCGGCGCGTAGATCTCGAGGGTCTCGCGCGCCTTCTTCTCCTGCTTCTCGCGCTTGAGGTAGCGCATGGTGCGCATGTTGTGCAGGCGGTCGGCGAGCTTGATGACCAGGACGCGCGGGTCCTTGGCCATCGCCACGACCATCTTGCGCACGGTCTCGGCCTGCGCGGCCTCGCCGAACTTGACCTTGTCCAGCTTGGTGACGCCGTCGACGAGGAGGGCGACGGAGTCGCCGAAGTCGCGGCGCAGCTGGTCGAGGCCGTACTCCGTGTCCTCGACGGTGTCGTGCAGGAGGCCGGCCATGAGGGTGGCGGGGTCCATGCCGAGCTCGGCGAGGATCGTGGTCACCGCGAGCGGGTGCGTGATGTACGGGTCGCCGCTCTTGCGCTTCTGGCCGCGGTGCCAGCGCTCGGCGACCTGGTAGGCCTGCTCGATCTGCCGGAGCGTGGCCGTCTCGATCTTCGGATCGTTGCTGCGGACTATCCGCAGCAACGGCTCCAGGACCGGGTTGTACGGGTTGGAGCGCTGCACACCGAGACGGGCGAGGCGGGCGCGGACGCGGTTGGAGGAGCCGGTGCGGGCGGGCTGACCCGCGGTGGGGCGGACCGCCGGCGAGTTGGTGGGCCGCTGTGCCGGGGCCGGAGGGGCGGGCGGGACGGGCTTGGGACGCGTCTGCTCGGCCGACTTGTCGACGGGCGCGGACTGGGCGTGCTCGACCGGCCCGCGGGGGTCGTTCTTCGCGTTGCTCGCATGCGGCGCGGACTTCGCCGTGGCGTCCGAGGCGGACTCGGGCTTGGCGGCGGTGAGTGGCTGGGCCTCGTCTGGCAAGAGGGCTCCTCGTGCGCGATCCGGGTCCCCCGGTCAGGCTCCGGACACCCCATGGTAGCGATCCTTTGCCTGAGGATCGCCTTCAGGCCACTGTGAGGACCGTCAACCGGAGAAACACGAGAGGCGGGCGCCGGATTCCTCCGGGCCCGCCTTCGCGGTTGTCGGCACGTCACGCGCGCCTTGCGTGCCGGTGCTCAGACCTTGAGCAGCGCCTCCAGCGGGGCGCCGGCGAGGGCCGGCTCCAGGCGGGCGCGCCCGCCGAGGAAGCCCAGCTCCATCAGGACGGCGAGGCCCGCGACCTCGGCGCCCGCCCGACGGATGAGCTGGATCGACGCCTCGGCGGTGCCGCCGGTGGCGAGGACGTCGTCGACGACCAGGACGCGGTCGCCCGCGGTCAGGTCCTCGGCGTGTACCTCGATCTCGGCGGAGCCGTACTCCAGGTCGTACGCCTGGCTGAGGGTCGCTCCGGGGAGCTTGCCCGCCTTGCGCACGGGGATGAAGCCGAGCCCGGCGCGAACGGCGACGGGGGCGCCGAGGATGAAGCCGCGGGCCTCCAGGCCGACGATCTTCGTGGCGCCGGCGTCCGTGGCCAGAGCGGCGAGGGCGTCGGTGAGTGCCGTGAACGCCGCCGGGTCCGCCAGGAGCGGGGTGATGTCCTTGAACATCACGCCCGGCTCCGGGTAGTCCGGCACATCACGGATGCGGCTGAGCAGCAGTGCCGTGATGTCGGTGAGCTCGGTCATCGGCGCTTCCCGGAGGGTCGGCCGCGGCCGCGGTTGCGGGACGCGGGCTGGGTGCGCGGGCCGACGACCGCCGGCGCCGCGTCCTCCGGCTCGTCGTCGAACGGCTCGTCGACAGCCTCGTTCTCCGGCGGCTCGCCCTTGGCGGCGGCCTGCGCGCGCTTGGCGAGCACGCGCTTCTTGAGGGCCTTCATCTGCGGCTCGCGCTCCTTGAGGTCGGCGACGAGCGGCGTGGCGATGAAGATCGAGGAGTACGCACCGGCCGCGAGGCCGACGAACAGCGACAGCGAGATGTCGTTGAGCATGCCGGCGCCGAGGACGCCGCCACCGATGAACAGCAGGGCGGCCACCGGCAGCAGCGCGACCACCGTGGTGTTGACGGAGCGGACCAGGGTGCTGTTGATCGAGCGGTTGGCGATGTCGCTGTACGTCCAGCGGGTCTGTTTGGTGATGTCCTTGGTCTGCTCCTTGAGGCTGTCGAAGACGACGACCGTGTCGTAGAGCGAGTAACCAAGAATGGTCAGCAGACCGATCACCGTGCCCGGTGTGACCTCGAAGCCGACGAGGGCGTAGATGCCGACCGTGATGGTGATGTCGTGGATCAGTGCGACGAACGCCGCGAGCGCCATGCGCCACTCGAAGGCGATCGCCAGATAGATCACGACCAGGACGAGGAAGATGCCGAGGCCCTGCCAGGCCTTGTTGGCGACCTGATCACCCCAGCTGGGGCCGACCAGGTCGGCGTTGATCTGCTCACTGTCGACCTTGAGGTCCTTGGCGAGCTCCTGCTTGATCTGGCCGGACGTGTCGGTGTCGATGCCCGCGATCTGGATGCGCAGGCTGCCGTCACCGAGCTTCTGGACGATCGCGTCGTGCCCGGAGGCCTCCTCCGCGTACGTCTCCGCCTGCGACACCGAGACACTGGTGTTCTTCGGGGTGGTGAAGACGGCACCGCCCTCGAACTCGATGCCCATGTTCAGGCCGCGCACCGCCAGGCCGACGATGGCCGTGATGGTGATCAGGATCGAGAGGCCGTACCAGAGCTTGCGGTTGCCGACGAAGTCGTAGCCGACCTCGCCACGGTGCAGTCGGGCGCCGAGGTTGCCGAGCTTCGACATCTCACGCCTCCTTCGGGTCGACAGGGCCGGCGACAGGCTGGACGGGACGGCGGGTGCGGCGCAGCGGGGGCTTGGCGCCCAGTCGCTTGGGGTCGAGGCCGGACCAGCTGTGACCGCTGGAGAAGAACTTGCTGCGCGCGACGAGCGTCAGCAGCGGCTTGGTGAACAGGAAGACGACCACCACGTCGAGGAGGGTGGTCAGGCCGAGCGTGAACGCGAAGCCCTGGACCTTGCCGACGGTGACGATGAAGAGCACCGCCGCGGCGAGGAACGACACGAAGTCGGAGACCAGGATGGTGCGCCGGGCGCGCGGCCAGGCCCGTTCGACGGCGGGGCGCAGTGTGCGGCCCTCGCGGATCTCGTCCCGGACGCGTTCGAAGTACACGATGAACGAGTCCGCTGTGATGCCGATCGCGACGATGGCACCACACACGGCCGGGAGGTTCAGCGCGAAGCCGATACCCGGGCCCAGCAGCGCCATGATCACGTAGGTGAGAGCCGCGGAGACCAGCAGCGAGGCGACGGCGATGAGTGCCAGGCCGCGGTAGTAGGCCACCAGGTAGATGACGACCAGGGTGAGGCCGATGGCTCCGGCGATCAGACCGGCCTTCAGCTGCTCGCCACCGAGCGCGGCGGTCACCGTGGTGACGCTGTCCTCCTTGAAGGTCAGCGGCAGGGCGCCGTACGACAGCATGTTGGCGAGGCTCTGGGCCGACTCCTGGTTGAAGTTGCCGGAGATCTCCGCGCTGCCGCCGGTCAGCGCCTGGCTGACGTACGGGTCGGAGACGACGTCGCCGTCCAGGACGATCGCGAACTGGTTCTGCGGGGACTGGTTCTGGGCCAGCTTGCCGGTGATGTCGGCGAACTTCTTGGCGCCGCCGTCGGTGAAGTCCATGGTGACGGTCCAGCCGGCGCCGGTCGTCGTGTTGAGGACGGCCTGCGCCTTGTCCACGTCGGTGCCGTCGACCGCGGCCGGGCCCAGGACGTACTTCTGCCACTGGCCCTGCGAGTTCTGGCCGCAGGCCACGGTGGAGTCGGTGGGCGTGGCGCCGTCGCCGGCCTTGGCACGGGTCGCCGCGTCGGTGCAGTCGAGGGCGGCGTACTGGGCCTCGAGCCTGCCGGCCGCCGCGCTGGCATCGCTGCTGCTGGCGGACGGGGAGGGGGAGGCACTCGCGGAGGCAGAGGCGCTCGTCGACGGCGTGGGGTCGGCCTTCAGGGCGTCGGTGAGCGCGCGGCCCTGCGAGGTGGACGTCGCCGACGGGGTGGTGGAGCTGGAGGGAGAGGACGACGAGGTCGCCTTGTCCGTGGCCTTGTCGCTGCCCGACGCGCTGCTGGAGGCGCTCGGCGACGGGCTGGCCGTCGCGGCGGCGCCCGAGACCTCGGTGGCGACGACCGGCCGGAAGTACAGCTTGGCGGTGGTGCCGACCTGCTTCTGGGCCTCCTCGGAGTTCGTACCCTTGGGGATGTTGACGATGATGTTCCGCTCGCCCTGGGTCTGAACCTCGGCCTCCGAGACGCCAAGACCATTGACACGGCGGTTCATGATGTCGACCGCGGTGTCCATGTTGGTCTTGTTGATCGCGGATTCCTGGCCGGCCTCGGGGACCGCCCGGAGCGTGATGCTCGTACCACCGGCAAGGTCGATGCCGAGACGCGGAGTGGTGTGCCCGGAGAGGAACATTCCTCCGGTGAGCGCCACGATGGCGATCAGGATGAGGGCCAGCGAGCGCCATGGCTTGCTCTGGGCACTCGCGCTCCGGCCCTTCTTAGGTGCTGCCACCTTCTCGTACTCCCTCTCGGGCCGCCTCGCGCCGGATCGGCGGGCGGGCGGCCATGACATGGTGTCGGGATCCCGTGCGAGCTGTGCACGTTCCGGGGCGCGCGGAGGCGGCCCACGCGCCCGGGAGTGCGGCTACTTCGCCTCGGAGTCGCCGTCGGTCTTCTTCGGCTCCTCGTCCGTCTTCGCCTCGGCGGCCTCGGCCTCGGTGTCGGCCGTCGTGTCGGCCGGGGTCTCGGCGGGCTCCTCGGCCGTGTCCTTCTTGCCGAGGTCGACGGACTTGTCGTCGGAAGCGGCGGCAGCGTCGGCGGCGGGCTCGTCGGTCTCGGTGAGGGAGGAGGCGTCGTCCGGGACGACGTCGGAGTCGGACTTCAGGTCGTGCTCGACGCCGTGGACGATGCGGTTGTACTCGTCGTCCGAGAGGACGGCGCCGATGGCGTTCTTCGCGAAGAGAAGCTCGACGCCCGGACCGGCATCGACGAGGACCGTGTCCTCATTGACATCCTTGACCGTCGCGTACATGCCCCCGATGGTGCGGACGCCGCTGCCGGGCTGGATGTCGTTCCGCATCTGCGCGGCCTGCTGTTGCTTCCGCTTGGCCGAGCGGGTCATCAGGAACATGGCCCCGATGAGCACGATGAACGGGAGGAGGGTCACGAGACTCACGGGTCGGTACTTCCTTCACGTGACCGCGTTGGTGAGCGGCCTGATGGTTGGGGGTATGTACACCGCCGACAAAGGCGGCATCGGCGGAGTCTAAGCGAGTCCGCGCGCAAGGAACAACGCTCAGCATGGCACCAGGGTTCCTGACCCGGCCAGCACCTTCGCCGTCACGCCCCGAACAGGTCCCCTTGTCCGTTTCCGGTGGCCGTGGAGCGGGGCGGGGTGAGGCCGAGATGCGCCCAGGCGGCGGGCGTGCCGACCCGTCCGCGCGGGGTCCGGGCGAGCAGGCCCTCCCGGACGAGGAAGGGTTCGGCGACCTCCTCCACGGTCTCGCGCTCCTCCCCCACGGCGACGGCGAGCGTCGACAGGCCGACCGGGCCGCCGCCGAACAGCTTGAGCAGGGTCTCCAGCACCGCGCGGTCGAGGCGGTCCAGCCCGCGGTCGTCGACCTCGTAGACCGCGAGGGCCGCCTGGGCGATGTCGCGCGTGATCAGGCCGTCGGCCTTGACCTGGGCGTAGTCGCGCACGCGGCGCAGCAGACGGTTGGCGATACGGGGCGTGCCCCGGGAACGGCCGGCGATCTCGGCGGCGCCGTCGGCCTCGATCTCCACGTCGAGCAGGTTCGCCGAGCGGTGGATGACGCGCTCCAGCTCCACGGGCTCGTAGAACTCCATGTGCGCGGTGAAGCCGAAGCGGTCGCGCAGCGGGGGCGGCAGCAGACCCGCGCGGGTGGTGGCTCCGACCAGGGTGAAGGGGGGCAGTTCGAGGGGGATGGCGGTGGCGCCGGGGCCCTTGCCGACGATGACGTCGACGCGGTAGTCCTCCATCGCCATGTAGAGCATCTCCTCGGCGGGCCGGGACATGCGGTGGATCTCGTCGAGGAAGAGGACCTCGCCCTCCTGGAGGGAGGAGAGGATCGCTGCGAGATCGCCGGCGTGCTGGATCGCGGGGCCGCTGGTGATGCGGATCGGGGCGTTCATCTCGGCCGCGATGATCATCGACAGGGTGGTCTTGCCGAGGCCGGGGGCACCGGAGAGCAGCACGTGGTCGGCGGTGGCGCCCCGCGCGCGTGCGGCGCGCAGGACGAGGTCGAGCTGTTCGCGGACCTTCTCCTGGCCGATGAACTCGCCCAGGTCCTTGGGGCGCAGGGCGGCCTCGACGGCCTGGTCCTCACGGTCGGCGACAGAGTCCACCAGCCGCTCGGCGGCGGGGGTGTCGGTCGTGTCGTCCCAGTTCACTGAGATCTCCTAGCTGGGGTGGCGCAGGTCGGTCAGCGGGCGCGGTTCAGGGTCTGCAGGGCCGCCCTGAGGAGCTGACCTACCTGGGGCGCGCCCTCGGCGGCCTCGGCCTGGGGTGCCACCGCGGACACCGCTTCGTCGGCCTCGCGGGTCGCGTAACCGAGGCCGATCAGGGCGGCGTGCAGCTGGTCGCGCCAGCCGGCGGTGACCGCCGTACCGATGGCGGGCGCGCCGATCGGCTCGCCGAGGCGGTCCTTCAGCTCCAGGAGCAGCTTCTGGGCGCCCTTCTTGCCGATGCCGGGGACGGCGATCAGCGTCTTCTCGTCGCCGGTGGAGACGGCCCGGCGCAGGGTGTCCGGAGAGTGCACGGCGAGCATCGCCTGGGCGAGTCTCGGGCCGACGCCGCTGGCGGTCTGCAGCAGCTCGAAGGTCTGCCGCTCGTCGTCGTCCGCGAAGCCGTACAGGGTCAGCGAGTCCTCGCGGACCACGAGGGACGTGGCCAGTTTGGTCTGCTGGCCCATGCGCAGCCCGGAGAGGGTGTTCGGCGTGCACTGGACGGCGATGCCGATCCCGCCCACCTCGACCACCGCGGAGTCGGGGGCGAGGGCGGCGACCGGACCGCTGACGAAGGCGATCATGCCGTACGGCCTTTCGATGCGTGCAGGGCGACGGCCTGCTGGAGTCGGTTCTGGGCGGGGGCGCGCCAGATGTGGCAGATGGCGAGCGCGAGGGCGTCGGCGGCATCGGCGGGCTTCGGCGGCGCGTCGAGCCGCAGCAGGCGGGTGACCATGGCGCCGACTTGGGCCTTGTCGGCGCGTCCGCTGCCCGTGACGGCGGCCTTGACCTCGCTCGGGGTGTGCAGCGCGACGGGGATGCCGCGGCGGGCGGCGCACAGCATGGCGACGGCGCTGGCCTGGGCGGTGCCCATCACCGTACGGACGTTGTGCTGGCTGAACACCCGCTCGACGGCGACGCATTGGGGCCGGTGCTCATCCAGCCACTGCTCGATGCCCTGCTCGATGGCGACGAGGCGCTGCCCCAACTCGGCGTCCGCCGGTGTCCGTACGACACCGACGCCGAGCATGGTGAGCGGCCGGCCCGCGACCCCCTCGACCACACCGACTCCGCACCGCGTGAGTCCGGGGTCCACCCCGAGTACGCGCACCCGCGCCTCCCCTCTTTGCGGCTAAGCCGCCGCCGCTCTCGCGGACGTGGCTGAGCATCGTCGGGGTTCCTCAATTGATGGTTGCGGTCCCCGAGTGGTGATCTTCTGGCTCCCGCCAGGCTATCGGCTGCCACCGACAACGGCCGCGGGCCGACGGGACGTGTCCCGTCGGCCCGCCGACATCGCACCCCGCTCGCGGCGGCGTTACGCGTCGACCTTCTCCATGACCTCGTCGCTGACGTCGAAGTTGGCGAAGACGTTCTGCACGTCGTCGCTGTCCTCGAGCGCGTCGATCAGCTTGAAGATCTTCTTGGCGCCCTCCTCGTCCAGCTCGACCTGCATGGTCGGGACGAAGTTGGCGTCGGCGGAGTCGTAGTCGATGCCGGCGTCCTGGAGGGCGGTGCGGACCGCGACCAGGTCGGTGGCCTCGCTGATGACCTCGAAGGACTCACCGAGGTCGTTGACCTCCTCGGCGCCCGCGTCCAGGACGGCGCCGAGCACGTCGTCCTCGCCGAGCTCGCCCTTGGGGACGATGACGACGCCCTTGCGGTTGAAGAGGTACGACACCGAGCCCGGGTCGGCCATGGAGCCGCCGTTGCGGGTCATGGCGACGCGGACGTCGGAGGCGGCGCGGTTGCGGTTGTCGGTGAGGCACTCGATGAGCACCGCGACGCCGTTCGGGCCGTAACCCTCGTACATGATCGTCTCGTAGTCGGCGCCACCGGCTTCGAGACCGCCGCCGCGCTTGACCGCGGAGTCGATGTTCTTGTTCGGGACCGACGACTTCTTCGCCTTCTGGATGGCGTCGTAGAGAGTCGGGTTGCCCTCGATGTCGACGCCGCCCATCCGGGCCGCGACCTCGATGTTCTTGATCAGCTTCGCGAAGAGCTTGCCGCGTTTGGCATCGATCACGGCCTTCTTGTGCTTCGTCGTAGCCCATTTAGAGTGGCCGGACATCTGCCTGTCTCCTTCGCGTAACCCAACTCCGTACGAACGCCAGAGATCCTACAAGGACTCCGCTGCCCGGTTCGCGCGCACCATGTCGACGAACAGGGAGTGCACGCGGTGGTCGCCGGTCAGTTCCGGGTGGAACGACGTGGCGAGCGCGTTGCCCTGGCGGACCGCGACGATGTGGCCCTCGTGCTCGGCGAGCACCTCGGTCTCGGCACCCACGGACTCGACCCAGGGGGCGCGGATGAAGACGCCCTCCACAGGATCGCCCGCAATGCCACGCACGTCTATCGCGGCTTCGAAGGATTCGTTCTGACGTCCGAAGGCGTTGCGGCGCACGATCATGTCGATGCCGCCGATGGTCTCCTGGCCCGAGCGCGGGTCGAGGATCTTGTCGGCGAGCATGATCATGCCGGCGCAGCTGCCGTAGACCGGCATACCGTCCCGCACGCGCGCGCGGAGCGGCTCCATCACGCCGAACAGGACGGCCAGCTTGGAGATGGTGGTGGACTCGCCGCCGGGGATGACCAGGCCGTCCACCTCGGCGAGCTCTTCGGGGCGCCGCACCGGCCTGGCCACGGCGTCGGCCGCGGCCAGGGCGATGAGGTGCTCCCGTACGTCGCCCTGGAGAGCCAGGACGCCTATGACAGATGCGTCAGTCATGTAAGTGCAATCCTCAGGGGGCGACTTACCAGCCGCGGTTGGCGTAGCGCTCGGTCTCGGGGAGGGTGTCGCAGTTGATGCCGACCATGGCCTCGCCGAGGTTGCGGGACGCGTCCGCGATGATCTTCGGGTCGTCGTAGAAGGTGGTCGCCTTGACGATGGCGGCGGCGCGCTTGGCCGGGTCGCCGGACTTGAAGATGCCCGAGCCGACGAAGACGCCCTCGGCACCGAGCTGGCGCATGAGCGCGGCGTCGGCGGGGGTGGCGACGCCACCGGCGGAGAACAGCACGACCGGGAGCTTGCCGAGCTCGGCGACCTCCTTGACGAGCTCGTACGGGGCGCGCAGGTCCTTGGCGGCGGCGTACAGCTCGTTGTTGTCGTAGCCGCGCAGCCTGGCGATCTCGTTCTTGATCTGGCGCAGGTGACGGACCGCCTCGACGACGTTGCCGGTGCCGGCCTCGCCCTTGGAGCGGATCATCGCGGCACCCTCGGCGATGCGGCGCAGGGCCTCGCCCAGGTTGGTGGCACCACAGACGAAGGGGGTGGTGAACGCCCACTTGTCGGAGTGGTTGACCTCGTCGGCCGGGGTGAGGACCTCGGACTCGTCGATGTAGTCGACGCCGAGGGACTGCAGGACCTGGGCCTCGACGAAGTGGCCGATGCGGGACTTGGCCATGACCGGGATCGAGACGGCCTCGATGATCTCTTCGATCATGTTGGGGTCGGACATCCGGGCCACGCCGCCGTCCTTGCGGATGTCGGCGGGCACGCGCTCCAGGGCCATGACGGCGACGGCGCCCGCGTCCTCGGCGATCTTCGCCTGCTCGGCGTTGACGACGTCCATGATCACACCGCCCTTGAGCTGCTCGGCCATGCCGCGCTTCACGCGCGCGGTGCCGGTCTCGGGGGTCTGGTTCTCGGAGAGCGTGCTGGACACGGGTGACCTCGCTGAAGTGAAAGAGGGATCTGCAGCACCGAGGAAACGTGACCGGACCAGTCCACAGCAAGGGCCAATGGAGAGGCGGTGGATCGTTTTCCGGCCACGGGCCGACGAGAGTGGCCTACGCCGGGCGATCGGCCAGTGCCGCCGGCGGCTCGTCGTCCATCTCAAACGCCAGCGGGAACGGCGCGTGTCCAGCCAGCCGGAACCAGCGCACCTTGCGATGCCGGCGCAGCGCCCGGGCCGCCCGTACGGAGTCGTTGTGGAAGCGGCGGGCCATCGGCACCCTGCGCACCGCCTCGGTCAGCTCCCGGGTGGCCTGCTCTCCCCCGGGCGCCTCCCGTACCGCCTCCACCTGCTGCGGCTCGGCGAACACGGCTCGCAACGCCTGACTCAGCTCGCTCTCGGCGACCTCCCGCTGCTCCTCCTCGGCCTGCCGGGCGGCGTGCGCCGCCTCGTACAGGACGATCGAGGCGGCCGGGTCGAGCACTCCGGAGGTGGCCAGTTCCTGGGCCACCGAGGCGCGGCGCAGCAGCTGGGCGTCGAGCCCGGCGCGCGAGGCGTCGATGCGGGCGTGCAGCCGGTCGAGCCGTCCGGCCGTCCAGCTCAGATAGAGGCCGATCGCGACCAGCGCGACAAGGATCCAGATCAGGGTTGCGGTCACGGGCGGCAAGGCTACCGGTGCGCTCCGCTGGGTTTGGCGGGGTGTCGTGCGGGGCGTTGTTCCGGTCGTGGCTGGGGGCTGCCGCCCCCGGACCCCCGCTTCGGCCCGGAAGGGGCCTCGTCCTCAAACGCCGGACGGGCTGAATGATGCCGGCGCCGGCCGTGCAGAGGACTGCCGACCGGCGCTGACAGCTGCGCCCCGAAGACTCGTCAGTCCCGCGCCAGCCCCAACCGCGCCCGCAACCCCGTCGACCGCTCGTCGTACGCCGCGGCGACCGCCGCCGTGCCGGACGTCACCGTCTCGTACACGGACAGGATGTCCGCGCCGACCGTCGACCAGTCGAACCGCCGTACGTGCGTGCTGCCGCGCTCACGCAGCTCCGCCAGCCGCGCCGGGTCCCCGAGCAGTCGTACGGCGGCCGTGGCGAGCGCGTCCGCGTCCTCGTTGGCGAACAACTCGCCCGCCGCGCCCCGGTCCAGCACCTGCGCGAAGGCGTCCAGGTCCGAGGCGAGCACCGGGGCGCCCGCCGACATCGCCTCGACCAGGATGATCCCGAAGCTCTCGCCGCCGGTGTTGGGAGCGACGTACAGGTCGACACTGCGCAGCAGACGGGCCTTGTCCTCGTCGCTGACCATGCCGAGGAACTCGACCCGCGGACGGAGCTCGGCCGGCAGCGTCTCGACCGCCTCCTCCTCGTCGCCGCGCCCGGCGACCAGCAGCCGGGTCTGCGGGCGCTCGGCGAGGATCTTCGGCAGGGCCTTCATCAGCACCGGCAGCCCCTTGCGAGGCTCGTCGATGCGGCCGATGAAGCCGATGGTGTCGCCCTGCCACTCGGGATTGGGCTCGGCCCTGACGAAGAAGTCGACGTCGACCCCGTTCGGGATCACCACCGCGTCGCCGCCGAGGTGTTCGACGAGCGTGCGGCGGGCGTACTCGCTCACGGCGATCCGCGCGCTGATCTTCTCCAGGGCGGCCTGGAGGATCGAGTACGCGGCGACCATGGCCCGGGAGCGCGGGTTCGAGGTGTGGAAGGTGGCGACGATCGGGCCCTGCGCGGCCCAGCACGCCAGCAGGCCGAGGGAGGGCGAGGCCGGCTCGTGGATGTGGATGACGTCGAACTCGCCGTCGTGCAGCCAGCGCCGCACCCGCGCCGCCGACAGGAAGCCGAAGTTCAGCCGGGCCACCGAGCCGTTGTACGGCACCGGCACCGCGCGGCCGGCCGAGACGACGTACGGCGGCAGCGGGGTGTCGTCGTCGGCCGGGGCGAGGACGGACACTTCGTGGCCGAGGCGGATGAAGTACTCGGCGAGATCGCGGATGTGGAACTGGACGCCACCGGGCACGTCCCAGGAGTACGGGCAGACGATGCCGATCCTCACGCGGTCCCCCCGGAGGGCGAACGCGCGGGGTCGAGATCCTTGAGCCACAAACGCTGCAGCATGTGCCAGTCCTCCGGATGGTCGGCGATCCCGGTGGCGAAGGCATCGGCCAGCGCCTGTGCCATGACAGACGTCTTCTCGGCCCGCGTACCTGTCTCGGGGACCTCGACCGGGGGATGTACCCGGCCCTTCATGACGGGCGAGTTGTCGTACCAGAGGGTGACCGGCAGCAGCAGCGCGCCGGTCTGCTGGGCGAGCAGCGCCGGGCCGGCCGGGATTCGGGTGGTCTCGCCGAAGAACTCGACCTCGACGCCGGAGGAGGACAGGTCCCGCTCGGCGACCAGGCAGACCAGACCGCCGTCGCGCAGTCGCCGGGCCAGCGTGCCGAAGGCGGTGCCGCCGCTGTGCGGCAGGACCTCCATGCCGAGGCCCTCGCGGTAGGCGACGAAACGGTCGTAGAGCGTCTCCGGCTTGAGGCGTTCGGCGACCGTGGTGAACGGCGTCTCCAGCGTGGTGGTGACCCAGGCGCCGGCCAGATCCCAGTTGGCCATGTGCGGCAGCGCGAGGACGACGCCCTTGCCGGCCGCGAGGCCGTCGGTGAGATGGTGCAGGTCCTTGGCCTCGAAGCCGTTCCTGACGCGCTCGGCGCTCCAGGCGGGGAGCCGGAAGGACTCCATCCAGTAGCGCAGATACGAGCGCATGCCGGCGCGCGAGAGCTCGGCGAGGCGTTCGGGGCTCGCGTCGGGCACCACGCGCGCGTAGTTGCTCTCCAACCGCTGGACGCCCTTGCCGCGCCGCTTCCAGGCGAGGTCGGCGATGCTCCGGCCCAGGCGCACGGCGACCGGCTCGGGGAGCTTCTTGACCACGCCCCAGCCGAGGCCGTACAGCGCGTCGGTGACCCGCTCCTGGGCGCTCACTTCGCCGCCTCGCTCCCCTGGGTCTCCGGCTTCTCCTGCTGCTGTTCCTGGGCGGCCGCCGCCTCCGCCTCGGCGGATTCGCGGCGGACCGTGACCACCCGCTGGATCAGCGTGACCAGGCTGCCGACGGCCACGATCCACAGGGCGATCGGCAGCAGGTACTGGATACCGGGTACCCCGAACTTGTGCAGGCCCGCGAGGCCGGCCAGGACCAGGGCGATCACCAGGCGCTCGGCACGCTCGACGAGTCCGTTGACGGCGACCGGCAGGCCGATCGACTCGCCGCGGGCCTTGGTGTACGACACCACCTGGCCGCTCGCCAGGCAGAAGATCGAGACGGCGCACAGGACGTTGTCGTCGCCGTGTCCGGCGTACCAGAGGGCGAAGCCGCCGAAGATGGCACCGTCGGCGACCCGGTCGAGCGTGGAGTCCAGGAAGGCGCCCCAGCGGCTGGTGCGGCCCAGCTGGCGGGCCATGTTCCCGTCGACGAGGTCGGAGAACACGAACAGCGTGATCACGACCGTGCCCCAGAAGAACTCGCCCATGGGATAGAAGACCAGCGCGCCCGCGACCACACCGGCGGTGCCGAGGAGGGTCACCGTGTCGGGGCTGACGCCCCGCCGGATGAGAAACGCGGCGAACGGTGTGAGGACACGCGTGAAGAATGCACGCGCGTACTTGTTCAGCATGGCCTTCCCGAGGTTCGGTGTGGCCGAGCGGCCCCTGCTGGCCACCGGCTGGCCCATCGTAGCCACGCGCGCGTGTGGGCGGCGTCCGGGACCGTCAGCCCGTGTCACGGCGGGACCTCGCGGCCCGTGTCACGACCGAGCGGCGGGATCGCGTCCGCCGTATGGACGCACCGTGACGAGAGTGGAAAGCTCGAAGAACACCGCGGGCGTCGCCGGAGCCGCCACCGCTGGGGTGCCCCCGGACGAAGTCTGGGGAGGGTCCGCATGTCCGCGCCCACAGTGACCTCACCGTGCACGGGAGGCAAGGCCATGGGTGACAAGGCGAACGCACACCCCGGAGCCGCCGGCAGGGCAACAGCGGCCGACCAACCCGCGTCCGTACGGAATGTGGTGCTGGTCGGCCACTCCGGATCGGGCAAGACGACATTGGTGGAGGCTCTCGCACTCACGACGGGAGCAGTGAACCGGGCGGGCCGCGTGGAGGACGGCGGCACCGTCTCCGACTACGACGAGATCGAGCACCGGCAGCAGCGCTCGGTGCAGCTCTCCCTGGTCCCCGTCGAATGGGACGGGTACAAGATCAACCTTCTCGACACCCCCGGATACGCCGACTTCGTCGGAGAACTCAGGGCCGGTCTGCGAGCGGCGGACGCGGCCCTTTTCGTCGTCTCGGCCTCCGACGGGGTGGACGGCTCGACCCGCATGGTGTGGGAGGAGTGCGCGGCCGTCGGCATGCCGAGGGCGATCGTCGTCACACACCTGGAGTCCGCCCGGGCGAACTTCGAGGACATGACGCGGATCTGCGCGGAGGCCTTCGGCGGCGACGACCCCGACGCCGTACTGCCCCTGTACCTGCCGCTGCACGGCCCGCAGGCCCCGGACGGGCACGCGCCCGTGACCGGGCTGATCGGGCTGCTGTCGCAGCAGCTGTTCGACTACTCGTCCGGGGAGCGCAAGGAGTCCGAGCCGGGCGAGGACCAGCTGCCGCTGATCGAGGAGGCCCGCAACCGGCTGATCGAGGGGATCATCTCGGAGAGCGAGGACGAGACCCTCATGGACCGCTATCTCGGCGGCGAACAGATCGACGTCAAGACGCTGATCGAGGACCTGGAGCGGGCCGTCGCGCGCGGGGTCTTCTTCCCGGTCCTGGCCGCCGCTCCCGCGGCCGGGGGTGCCCGGCAGGGGCTCGGCACGGTCGAGCTCCTCGAACTGATCACCCGTGGCTTCCCGACCCCCCTGGAACGCGAGGCACCGAGAGTCACCACGGTCGACGGCAAGCCGCGTGAGCTGAAGCTGTGCGACCCGGACGGGCCGCTGGTCGCGGAGGTCGTGAAGACGTCGTCCGACCCGTACGTCGGCCGGGTCTCCCTGGTGCGGGTTTTCTCGGGCACCCTGCACCCGGACGAGACCGTGCACGTCTCCGGCCACGGTCTCGCCGACCGGGGGCACGAGGACCACGACGTCGACGAGCGGATCGGCGCACTGTCCGCACCGTTCGGCAAACAGCAGCGGGTGCTCACCCACTGCATCGCCGGAGACCTCGCGTGCGTGGCGAAACTCGGGCGCGCGGAGACCGGGGACACCCTCTCGGCCAAGAACGACCCGCTGCTCATGGATCCGTGGGAGATGCCCGACCCGCTGCTGCCGCTCGCCATCCAGGCGCACAGCAAGCCGGACGAGGACAAGCTCTCGCAGGGCCTGTCCCGGCTGGTCGCCGAGGACCCGACCATGCGGCTGGAACAGAACCAGGACACCCATCAGGTGGTGCTGTGGTGCCTGGGCGAGGCACATGCCGACGTCGCGCTGGAACGGCTGCGCAACCGGTACGGGGTCCAGGTCGACGTCGTTCCGCACAAGGTCTCCCTGCGGGAGACGTTCGCGGACAGGTCGGCGGGCCGCGGACGCCATGTGAAGCAGTCCGGCGGCCACGGGCAGTACGCCATCTGCGAGATCGAGGTGGAGCCGCTGCCGGGCGGCTCGGGCATCGAGTTCGTGGACAAGGTCGTCGGCGGGGCGGTGCCGCGCCAGTTCATCCCGTCCGTCGAGAAGGGCGTAAGGGCCCAGGCCGCCAAGGGAGTTGCGGCCGGCCACCCGCTCCTCGACATCCGGGTCACGCTGCTGGACGGCAAGGCGCACTCCGTGGACTCCTCCGACGCCGCGTTCCAGACGGCCGGCGCGCTGGCACTGCGGGAGGCGGCGGCCGACGCCAGGATCCATCTGCTGGAGCCGGTGGCCGAGGTGACCGTCCTGGTCGGCGACGACTACGTGGGCGCCGTGATGAGCGACCTGTCCGGCCGGCGCGGCCGGGTGCTCGGCACGGAACAGACCAGCGGCGGGCGGACGCTGGTGCGCGCGGAGGTGCCCGAGATCGAGATCGGGCGGTACGCCGTCGACCTGCGCTCCCTGTCCCACGGCACGGCCCGCTTCAGCCGCTCGTACGTCCGGCACGAGCCGATGCCGCCGCAGATCGCCGAAAGGGTCCGTGAAGAGGCGGGCAGCGCCTCGTAGTTGGACGTTCGCGGAACGCTCCCCTCCGCGTGGGCGGGCGGCTTCGGCCGTCCGCCCACGGCATGTTGGGCGTTTCGGGATGGGATGTTCTACGTCCGCCGACGGATGTCCGTGCCTGCGGATACGCTGATGACCTGATCAACAGGTGTGCGAAGCAAGGAAGTCGGGAAGGCCGCATGAGCAGGGGTCGCGGCGATCGGGGGCGGGAATGACCGTTGACAGCGGTTACGCGGACATCTTCGGTCCGCAGGTGCCGCGCACGGGTGACGGAGACCAGACGGCGACGTTCGCGCTGGCCTCCGCGGCCTATCGGGACAACGACGTCAAGGACATCCTCGCTGCCAACAGCGAGTGGCACGAGTCGACCGTCAAGGACGGCCGCAAATGGGCGCGGATCTTTAGGCCCAACCTGGGCGAGGCCTTCTCCGGGGCCGTCGTCGCCCGCATGCTGGGCGCCGGCCGCAAGCCGCTCATCCAGTCCTTCGGCGCCGAGCCACAGGTCGTGGTCGAGCACTGCCTCGCGGCGAACAACATCCGCAGGGACCGAGACAACCTGCTGACCATCGTCATGGTGCTGTGCGGTCTGCTGTTCCTGCCCGGGCTCCTCATCTGGCTGCTGGTCTTCCAGATCCGCACCACCGTGGCGAGGACCGAGAACAAGCAGGCCGGAGCCCTCGCCACGGCCCTGCTCGTCGGGGTCGGCGCCCTCGCCGTGATCTTCCTCGTGCGCACGCCGTTCGGCGGCTTCTGGGCCTGGTACGCGCGAGCGGCGATCGTCATGCCGGTGGTCGGCTGGTTCTGGGCCAAGCAGATCTGCGAGCGCACCGCGACGGACCTGAGGGAGCGCTGGAACAGCCTGCTGTCCGGCAGCAGCGTCGGGGCCAAGGTCCCCGAGGCGGTGCCGAGCAGCCCCCGCGAGACCGCGGCCGAGCAACTGCGCCAGTCGCTCGCCAAGCTGAGCGCCGAGCAGCAGTCCAACTCCGTGTTCTACGCCGGCCCCAAGGGCATCCTCGGCATGGGCACCCGCTGGGGCAGCTGGCAGCTCGCCGAGGACCTGGTCTCACGCCATCCGGACCGGGAGATCCATCCCTTCCGCAGCTGGGACGTCATACGGTCGATCCACGACCAGTTGCGCATGCTGGAGCGGAACACGCTGAACACCGGCGGCTTCCCGAAAGCGTCCGTACGGCACTGGGTCGTCACCCCGGTCGGGGAGAACGCGAAGGCGGTGTCCCGCCCGGAGGGCACGGACGTCGACGCGTACCAGATCAAGACGCACGCCATACAGGACATCTGCAACAAGCAGCAGTTCGGCGCGGGCGACCGGCACTACCTGGGCGTGCAGTGGACGCTGTGGGACGGACAGCTGGTCATCACCATGATGATCACGGTGACCGTGCTGCACGAGACGCTGCGCATCGAGGTGACCGGGCATGCGCTGGGCCCGGTGCACTCGCTGTTCACCTCGAAGCCGGAGGCCAAGGAGAAGGAAGTCGCGAAGTCGCTCAAGTTCTGGGAGACCCGGAAGGTGAAGCTCCCGCTGGTCGACGCGGACGAGGTGGTACGCCTGGCCGCCCGGGCGCCCCTGACCTGGTACCCGCCGCTGCTGAACTGGCTCGGCGGCACCCTGACCCTCCCCGAGCCCTTCGGGCTGCGGCACGCCTGGGCGGACAAGCCGTGGCGGCACCGCTTCATGGCCGACGACGCGCTGCGCGCGGCCACGCCGGTGCTGCGGGTCGTGCACGCGGCGGCGATCCGGGTCCTGGAGGAGAACGGCGTGAACACGGAGAAGTTCGGCAACCGGTCGGCGTTCCTCAGCACGGCGGTGCAGGATGCGTCGCCGCGGAAGGCGGACGTGTACGACGCGTAGGTGCGGCGGGGGCTGCCCAGGAGCCCCCACCCCGCCCGGCGATCAGACCGTCGGCCAGGCCTCCGCCAGCATCTTGCGGGTGTCCGCGAGCAGCTGCGGCAGTACCCGCGTGTGCCCGACCACCGGCATGAAGTTCGTGTCCCCGCCCCAGCGCGGAACGATGTGCTGGTGGAGGTGGGCCGCGATACCGGCGCCGGCGACCGACCCCTGGTTCATGCCGATGTTGAAGCCGTGGGCGCCGGACGCGGTGCGCAGGGCGGTCATCGCCTGCTTGGTCAGCGCGGCGAGCTCGACCGTCTCCGGGTCTGTCAGGTCCGTGTAGTCGGCCACGTGACGGTAGGGCACCACCATGAGGTGGCCGCCGTTGTACGGGTACAGGTTGAGCACCGCGTAGACCTGCTCACCGCGCCGGACGATCAGGCCGTCCTCGTCGGACTTGGCCGGTAGCGAGCAGAAGGGGCAGCCGTCGTCGGCACCGGGGCCGGTCGGCTTGTTCTCGCCCTGGATGTAGGCCATCCGATGGGGCGTCCACAGACGCTGGAACGCGTCCCGGGTCCCCACGCCCCACTGCTGCTCCGGCTCACTCGTCATGCAGTGCAGCATATGACTTCGCCCGTTCGCGCCGTGTCGCCGGGTTGTGGGAAAAGCGTCCCGGGCCAAGCTGGGCCGGTGGACTATGCGCCGGAAGACGACAGCCCCAAGGCCCGCTGGGAGCGGCGCACGGAGATCCCGCTCGCCGTGGCCTCGCTGGTGTTCCTCGCCTCGTACGCGGTCCGCGTGCTCGCCGACGAGCTGCCCGACGCTCTGCTCGACCTCTGCCTCTCCCTGACCCTGGCCGCCTGGGCACTGTTCGCCGTCGACTACGCGGTGCGCTGGCGGCTGAGCGGGCAGCGACTGCGCTTCGTACGGACGCACCTGCTGGACACCGTGGTGCTGGTCCTGCCGCTGCTGCGGCCGCTGCGGGTCGTCAAGGTGTACGAGACGGTGCAGCGCCGGCACGGACGGCCCCGGCTGGCACTGCACGCGCGCGTCATGGCCTACGCCGGGCTGTCGACCCTCCTCCTCGGCTTCACCGGTGCCCTCGGCGTCTACCAGCAGGAGCACGGAGCACCGGACGCGACCATCCTGACCTTCGGGGACGCCGTGTGGTGGACCTGCTCCACCCTCGCCACCGTCGGCTACGGCGACGTCGTCCCCGTCACGCCGGTCGGACGCCTGATCGCGATCGGGATGATGGGCATCGGGATGGCCCTGCTCGGCGCGGTGACCGGGACCTTCGCCTCATGGCTGCTCCAGGTCTTCTCCGCCGAGGACGACGAGAGGCCCCCGGCGGGATGAACTCGCCGGGGGCCTCACCTACAGCGGATCAGACCTGCGCCCGCTCCTCCACGACCTTCGCGATCTTCGCGATGGCCTCGTCGAACGGGATGCCGTTCTCCTGCGAGCCGTCGCGGTAGCGGAAGGACACCGAGCCGCCCGCCATGTCCTCGTCGCCCGCGATGACCATGAAGGGCACCTTCTGCTTCTGGGCGTTGCGGATCTTCTTCTGCATGCGGTCGGAGGAGGAGTCGACCTCGACCCGCAGCCCCTGCTTCTTCGCCGCGGCGGCGAACTTCTCCAGGTACTCCACGTGCGCGTCCCCGATCGGGATGCCGACCGCCTGCACCGGGGCCAGCCACGCCGGGAAGGCGCCCGCGTAGTGCTCGAGCAGCACCGCGAAGAACCGCTCGATGGAGCCGAACAGGGCGCGGTGGATCATGACCGGGCGCTGCTTGGAGCCGTCGGGGGACGTGTACTCCAGCTCGAAGCGCTCCGGGAGGTTGAAGTCGAGCTGGATCGTCGACATCTGCCAGGTCCGGCCGATCGCGTCCTTGGTCTGGACGGAGATCTTCGGCCCGTAGAAGGCGGCACCGCCCGGGTCGGGAACGAGCGGCAGGCCCTGCTTCTCGGCTACCTCACGGAGGGTCTCCGTGGCCTCTTCCCAGACCTCGTCGGAGCCGACGAACTTCTCCGGGTCCTTGGTCGACAGCTCCAGGTAGAAGTCGGTCAGACCGTAGTCCCGCAGCAGGCCGAGGACGAAGGTGAGCGTCTTGTCGAGCTCCTCGGACATCTGCTCGCGCGTGCAGTAGATGTGCGCGTCGTCCTGGGTGAAGCCGCGGGCACGGGTCAGGCCGTGCACGACGCCCGACTTCTCGTACCGGTACACGGTCCCGAACTCGAACAACCGCAACGGAAGTTCACGGTACGAACGACCGCGCGCATCGAAGATCAGGTTGTGCATCGGGCAGTTCATGGGCTTGAGGTAGTAGTCCACGCCCTCGTCGAGCTGCATGGGCGGGTACATTCCGTCGGCGTACCAGTCCAGGTGGCCCGAGGTCTCGAAGAGCTTCCCCTTCGTCGCGTGCGGGGTGTAGACGAACTCGTAGCCCTCCTCCTCGTGGCGGCGGCGCGAGTAGTCCTCCATCACGCGGCGGATGATGCCGCCCTTGGGATGGAAGACGGCGAGGCCGGAGCCGATCTGCTCCGGGATGGAGAACAGGTCCAGCTCGCTGCCCAGCTTGCGGTGATCGCGCTTCTCCGCCTCGGCGAGGAAGTCGAGGTGCGCCTTCAGCTCGTCCTTGGTCGGCCAGGCGGTGCCGTAGATGCGCTGGAGCATCGGGTTCTTCTCGCTGCCGCGCCAGTAGGCGGCGGCGTTGCGCATCAGCTTGAACGCCGGGATGTTCCGGGTGGTGGGCAGGTGGGGACCGCGGCAGAGGTCCTTCCAGCACAGGTCACCGGTCTTGGCATCCAGGTTGTCGTAGATCGTCAGTTCGCCGGCGCCGACCTCGACGTCCGCTCCGTCGTCAGTGGAAGCGGAGCCCTTGATGCCGATCAGCTCCAGCTTGTACGGCTCGGACGCCAGCTCCTCGCGGGCCGCCTCGTCGGTGACCACACGGCGGGAGAACCTCTGCCCCCGCTTCTGGATCTCCTGCATCTTCTTCTCGATGGCCTTGAGATCCTCGGGCGTGAACGGCTTCTCGACGTCGAAGTCGTAGTAGAAGCCGTCCTTGACCGGCGGGCCGATGCCCAGCTTGGCCTCGGGGAAGAGCTCCTGCACGGCCTGCGCCATCACGTGCGCGGTGGAGTGGCGCAGGATGTTCAGGCCGTCCTCGGAGGAGATCTCCACCGGCTCCACGACCTCGCCCTCGCCGGGCGCGTACGCGAGGTCCTTGAGCTCGCCGCCCACGCGCGCGGCGATGATCGAGCGCTCGCCGGCGAAGAGCTCGGCGGCCGTGGTGCCCGTCGTCACCGTGCGCTCTTCCCGCTCGGAATCGCGTTGGATGATCACACGGACGTCTGACACCGGTCTCTCCTGACTGAAGGTGGATGCGCAACCCACAACCTATTGCGTGCGCAATAGGCGATCGTACCGACCCCGGGCCGCCCACCGCGAAATCAGTCCCCGCCGCAGGCCTCCTCGAAGAAGTCAAGATTTTCCTGAAGCGACTTCATCAGCCGGTCCCGCTCGGCCTCGTCGACCTGCACCGGTACGACTCCGGAGGCGCCCGTGAGCCGCCGGAAGCCGCCCCGGCTCTCCAGCCGCCCGTGCACCCGCACCGGCAGTCCGACGAGGTGCGCGTGCCCGGCGATCCGGTACGACTCCTCGTCCAGCGTGAGCCGGACGTGCGGGATCTCGGCGCCCGCGATCACCCGCAGCCGTACCGACCCGTCCCCGCGCGGCCCCGACCTGCGCATCCGGACCACCGCGCCGGTGATCCGCACCGGCACCGAGGGCTCCTCGCGCAGATAGCGGGCGCCGGCCTCGCGCAGCACGGGCAGGTCGCCGGGCGAGAACTCGACGGCCTCTGCTGGTGCCGCACACCCTTCGGGGACCCCGGCCGCCGGTGCCCACTCGACGCCGATGCGGGCGCCCTCCGTACCGCGCACGAGGACGATCAGCGCCTCGGTGAGCTCGCGGCTGACGCCCGCCTCGACGGCGCCGTCGAAGGCGTCCATGCCGCCGGTGGCCCGCTGGTAGTCGATGGCCTCGCGGGCGGCGTACAGGGCCTGGTGCAGGCGTACGGCGAGCGGGCGGCCGGTGCCGACGGGCACGAAGGCGGTCAGGCGGCGGCCGCCGGATGCGGAGCCGACGAGGATGTTCTCCAGGGACGCGGCGGCGGTGCGCCGGTAGCGGGCGCCGTAATAGCCCGCACGCGCGCGCGTGGCGAGCGATCCGGCGAGCAGCATCTGGCGGGCGGCCGAGCGCAGCTGTTCCTCGACGGTCCAGGGAGTGGCTCCGGCGGGACCGGTCGGGACGTCGCGCCACCAGCGGATCTCGTCGCTGGGCACGGCGAGGGAGACCAGCACCTCGCGCGCGGAGGGCGTTCCGCTGCGGGACAGCGCGAGGAGCGCCTCGCCGAGCAGGTCCTCGCTGTCGGGGAAGGCCCGGCTCTCGGGCACCAGCAGGCTGGTGCCGCCGCCGCCCGGTCCCGGCGGGGTCCAGCGGCCGTAGCGTCCGGCCGCTCCCCCGCGCCTCCGCCAGCCGTGCCGGTGCAGCAGAGCACCGAGCACCGCGGGGTCGACCTCGGCCGGGTCGGGGGAACGGTTCCAGGCGACGGCGGCCTGCTCGACCGGGTGCGGTCGTACGGGTCGCAGTGGTTCTTCCAGCGGGCGGTGCGTCATGGTCTGCCTCCCGTCCCGACCCGCGTCATGATCTCGCAGAGCGCCCGGTCGTCGAAGATGCGCGAGGTCGGGATGCGCACGGTGGTCCGGTTCCGGCCGGTGATGGCGTGACCGGCGAGGTTGACCCAGTAGCAGCAGTGCCTGAGGTCGAGCCGGTCGTGGCCGGCGCGCAGCCATTGGTCCTGTGACCGTGGGACCAGCATCACGACCAGGATCTTGTGGACCGAGACCGGTGTGCGGGCGAGCTTGCGCAGGTGGTCGTTGTCGAGCGTGAAGGAGAAGGTGCGGCCGGGTGGGTTCGGCGGGATCTGGTACGTGCATTTCAGCTGCACCTTGATGGTCACCTCGTCGTCGACGGTGTGCCCGGGTGAGCCGTGACTGACGTGCCAGTCGATGCCGTTGTCCGGAAAGGGCTGGGACAGCGAGCAGCCGGCGGCCGCCGCGACCGCGTGCAAGTAGCCCACCTGCAAGGTTTCCATGCAGGCGGTGGTGGCGAGTGTGCCGCGTTGGGGGCCCGTGCGTTCGGGCAGCAGCCCGCCCCGCTCGGGCTGGGCTATCGCCATGACCAACAGCCTTCCAAGCCAAGTGAAATGCCCACGCCTGGGCAGAGTGAATCCCGCGCCGGGCCGCTGAACTGCAAAGACCCGTACTCCTGTTGTGTCCTTCCGGCGTACGGCGCAAACAGCCCGGGTATCACCAAACGGGGCAGACGACGGGGCGTCAGCTGCCGTGGGTGAACGAGGGGTTGTGTAGGTATGACGTGCTGGTACGAAGGGCCCCTGGCCGCATTCGACACGGAAACCACGGGTGTCGACGTCGAGTCCGACCGGATCGTGTCGGCCGCCGTCGTCGTCCAGGACGCACCGGGAACCCGGCCGCGGGTGACGCGGTGGCTGGTGAACCCGGGCGTACCGGTGCCCGCCGGGGCGACGGAGGTGCACGGACTGACGGATGAGCATCTGCAGCGCAACGGCCGCTGGCCGGCGCCGGTGATGTACGAGATAGCCGAGGCGCTGGCCGAACAGGCCACGGTGGGCCGCCCGTTGGTGGTCATGAACGCGCCGTTCGATCTGACGATCCTGGACCGGGAGCTGCGCCGCCATCGCGCCTCGTCCCTGGACCGCTGGTTCGAACGCTCACCCCTGCTGGTGCTCGACCCGCGGGTCCTGGACAAGCACCTGGACCGCTACCGCAAGGGCCGCCGCACCCTCACCGACCTGTGTGAGCACTACGGCGTCTCGCTGGAGGGCGCGCACGACGCGGGTGCCGACGCGCTGGCCGCGATGGACGTCGCACGGGCGGTGGGGCGCCGTTTCGCGGCCCGGCTGGAGCGGCTGAGCCCGGCCGAACTGCACACCCTGCAGGCGGTGTGGCACGCGGCACAGGCGCGGGGCCTGCAGGCCTGGTTCGCGCGCAGCGGCACGGAGGAGGCGGTGGACCCGGCGTGGCCACTGCGTCCGGATCTGCCGGCGGCGGCCGCGTAGGGGCAACAAGCAGGGGCAACAAGTAGAGCAACGGGTAGGGGCAACAAAAAACCGGTCCGTCTGGGACGGACCGGCTTTCCCGGTGGGCGATACTGGGTTCGAACCAGTGACCTCTTCGGTGTGAACGAAGCGCTCTCCCACTGAGCTAATCGCCCGGGAACGCACCGAACAATACAGGTCCCCGCGCCCTTCCTTCAAACCGCTTGCAGGTGGCCGGCCAGACCGCGCCGCCCGGAGCGCATCATCAGCCAGTGGTTGGCGCGGAACACCGGCCGTCCCGGGACGGCGAACCGCCGCAGCAGCGGCTTGTTCACCTCGACCAGCTGCTCGTAGCGGGCCAGGCTGCCCGCGCCGTCCGCGGTGATCGTCCAGCGCGCCCAGCCGTCGAGGTCGCCGGTCATGGCGATCTCCAGGATCCCGGCCGCCGGATCACGCCGCACCTCACGGGCGGTGAAGGTCAGGTCGTACGGCAGGAAGGAACGGATCGTGATCACTCCGGTCGTCGCGTCGATCCGGTTCACCTCGCGCACCTGCCGCCACCAGCGCGGATAGTCCTCGGCTCGCTCCAGCGCCGTGTACACGGCGACGGGCGACGCGGGCAGGGTCCACCGGCTGCGGAAGCGGTAACGGGTCCAGTCCATGACCGGAGTCTGCCCCTGTGCGGGCCCGGTGAGGCGTATTTGAGTACGGCATGAGTACGCGCACTCATGCCGTACGACGTGACGCGGACCACACTCGTCGGCATGACGCACATTCCGCCCCCTGCCGAGGAGTTGCGGCTCCTCGATGCCGAGCTGTGGCAACTGGATGCCCGCCGGGCCCAGTTGCTGGCTCGCCGCGCCTGGCTGGTCGCGGCCCTGCAGCAGGCGTGGCCCGCGCCTGTCGCGCCGCCCCGCCCCGAGGCTCCCGCACCGCGCGTCCAGAACGTGCTGCTCCTGCTCGGTGGCGTCCTGCTCACCATCGCCGCGATGGTGTTCACGCTGGTCAGCTGGGGTCACCTGGGCATCGGCGGGCGGGCCGTGGTACTCGGCGCGGTCACGCTGGCCGCGCTCGCGGCGCCGGCGGTGCTGCTGAAGCGGGGGCTGCGGTCGACGGCCGAGTCGGTGGCGGGCCTCGGGCTCGCGCTGACGGTGCTCGACGCCTACGCCCTGCACGAGGCCGCCCTCGCGGGGGCGGACGGCACGGGGTACGCGGCGGTGGCGTCGGCGGTACTCGCCGTGCTGTGGGCCGCGTACGGCCTGCTGCCGACGACCTGCGACCTGCGTCTGCCCCTCCCCGCCGCCCTGGTGTCGGCCCAATTCCCGCTGCTGCTCTGGTCGCTGGCCGCCGATGCCGTTCCCTACGGGGTCACGGCCGCGATCCTGGTGACGGCCGGGTTCGACACGGTGGTGGCGTTCCGGGCGACTGCCAGGTCCGTACGGGTCGTCGCCACCGTCGGCGCGTACGGCGCGGGCACCTGTGGCGCACTGACCGCCGGCCTGTTGTCCTTGACAGCGACCGGCCCGAGCGCCGCCGCCCGTGCGGCGGCGCTCCTCCTCCTCGGCGCGGCGATCGCGCTGGGCGCGGCGTGGCGGAGCCAGGACGAGAAGCGGGCCCTCGGCCTCGCCGGCACCGCCGGGCTGCTCGTGGTCGCCGCGTTCGGCGGGGTGGCGCGTCCTGCGCTGTCGGAGGTGTGGACGGTTCCGGTATATCTGGCCTGCGGGATCGCCCTGTTGGCCGCGGTGCGGGCCGGGCGGCTGCCGGAGGCGGTGCGGCACGGCTTCGCCTGGGCCTCGGGCGCCGTACAGGCGCTGGCCCTGCTGTGGACGCTGTCCGTCGTCGGTCTGGCGGTGCTGGGGCCGGTCGAATGGGTGGAGCACGCGTGGAGCGGCACGCCGTCCGACGCCCGCGCGGCGGTGACGCTCGACGGGCTGTGGCCGCAGCACGCGCAGACGGCTCCCCTCGTCCTGGCGGCCGTCGCAGCCGTGCTCGCCCTCACGGTCCGGAACGTGGTCTGGCGCCCTCGGGCGCTGCGCGGCGCGCTGGGCCTGACATGGGCGGGGGTGTTGGTGCTTCCGGCGGTGTTCGAACTCCCGTACTGGACAAGCCTGGTGACTCACGGGGTCCTGACGGCCGGGGCGCTCGCGGCGGCGGTGTACGTACGCCGAGGCGCAGCCGCGCCGGACGGAACGTCGGCCCGTCCGTTCACGTCCAGTCAGCTCACCGCCCTTGTCCTCGCTCTCATCACCTCTCTCAGCCTCGCCTTCCTCTCCCTCGCCTCGCAGACCGCGACGGTCACCGTTCTCTGCGTCCTGACCGCGCTGTTCGCGGCGGCCTCGTGGCCCTCGCGCCTGGCCCCGGTCACGACCCCGGCCGCGCTCGCTTACGCCGCCGCGCTCGCCTGCGCGACCGGCGCCGCCCTGGACTGGCAGCCGTCGCACACCGCGCTGCTCGTCCTGGCCGTCCCCGTGGCCGCTGCCCTGCTGGCCGCACGGCTGGGCAGCGCCCCGGCCACCGTGCCGGTCGAAGCGACCGGGGCCGCCGCCGGGCTGCTCGCCGTGGGACTCGCCCTCGCCGACCCGCCACTGCTGGCCCTGGTGCTGGCCCTCGGCGGAGTGATCGCCGCGGGTACGGCGATCCGCCCGGACCGCCGCCCCGTCGGCTACGCGGCCGCCGCCCTGTTCGTGCTGGCCACCTGGGTGCGCCTGGCGGCCTGGGACGTCGAGACGCCCGAGGCGTACACGCTCCCGGTCACCGCCCCGGCGCTGCTCCTCGGCGTCCTGCGCCGGCGCCGCGACCCGCGGGCGTCGTCCTGGACGGCGTACGGCCCCGGCCTCGCCGCCACCCTCCTGCCGAGCCTGGTCGCGGCCTGGGGCGACGCGCACTGGACGCGCCCCCTGCTGCTGGGCGTCGCGGCACTGCTGGTCACCCTGCTGGGTGCCCGGCACCACCTCCAGGCCCCGCTCCTGCTCGGCGGCTGGGTACTGGCGCTGGACGCGCTGCACGAACTCGCGCCCTACCTCGTCCAGGTCACCGACGCGCTCCCCCGCTGGGTGCCTCCCGCCCTCGCCGGACTGCTGCTGCTCGCACTCGGGGCGACGTACGAGCAGCGCATCCGGGACGTCCGGCGGGTGCGGGAGGTCCTCGGGAAGATGAACTAGCCGTCGGCTACGGCATCTTGTCCCCCAGCAGCGCCAGGTTCTCGATGGCGGCGAGGCCGTAGAGCGAGGTGTCGTTCGTGGACACCCAGGTGGCCTCGCTGCCCGGCACGAGCGTGGCCGGGCCACTCAGCTCCTCGGTCTTCCAGGGCGCCGACTCCTTGTAGCCGTCCGAGTTGTAGAACTTGTCCCAGGCCCGCTTGGCGAGCTTCTCGTCCCCGGTCTGGACGGCGGCGTACGCGTCCAGGCGCGAGTGGCCCTGGAACAGCAGCAGGGAGCCGAAGTTGGAGCCGTAGCGGGCGGCCTGCTCGGCCTTGGTGGCGTTGAAGTAGCGGCAGTAGTCGAAGTACGCCTCGTTGAACTTCGGCATGTCGACGAGGTCGATGAGCTCGGCGCACAGCTCGTTGAGCCCGAAGACGGCGGAGAGGTGCGAGACGCCGACCACCGGCTTGTCGGCTACGGCGAACTTGCCCGTGTCGAGGTCATACAGGCCGGTGCCCTGCACGAAGCCGTTGGGCTGGGCGGCGATGGTCTCCATGGTCGACAGGATGCGCGCCTTGGCCTTCTCCCACTTGGGTCCCTTGCGCTCCCACTCCGTCAGCCAGGCCGACACGAGACCGCTCCAGTCCGTGCCGAAGCCGATGGACAGGGCGTGCCGGTCGGGCGTGTACGGCTCGGTGCGGATCTTGCGGATCGGGTCGAGGACGAGGAACGTCTCGTCGGAGTCGACGTTGGCGTGCATGAGGTCGCCGACCCGCTCGTCGGCGGTGAGGAAGTAGTAGTAGCGGCGGTACGTCGTGTTGGCGATGCGCTGCTGCTTGGCGCTGTCGGCGTAGTGCTGCACACCGTGCCGGGTGCCGAGGCCGGCCCACTGGCCCAGGTGGTAGACGTCGACCTCGCCGGTGTGCCGGGTCATCGCCTCGGCGAAGCGGAAGATGTCCGCGCGGCCGCTGCGCAGGTACGCGAACCACAGCCACAGGTCCGGCGACAGCTCCGAGTTGTCCCAGGCGTAGCCGCCGACGTCGTAGCGCCACTGGTGCCGCACCGTGTCGTACGAGTGCATGATGTCGCCGTAGTCCCAGAAGCCGTACCACCGCCGCATCTCCGCCTGGTCCTTGTAGTAGGTGAAGAGGAAGTCGAGGTGGTCCTCGATCTTGGCCTTGGCGGGCGTGGAGCGGTCCGGCTCGGCGTACAGACCCGGGCCGAAGACCCCGGCCTTGATGAGCTGCTTGGGCGGGGCGGCCAGCTGCGGCAGCACCCGTACGGCCTCGACCTGTTCGGCGAGGTTCTCGGCGCTCGGCGTCGACTCGTTGGCCCAGAAGAGGAGTTCGGAGGTGCGGGCGATGCCGTAGGGGGTGCCGAACTCGGGCTCGTAGTCCTCGTAGGTGATGTTGAGGCCTTCGAGCTGCTCGGCGAAGGTGTCCTGGCCCATGCCGTCGTGGTAGAAGCGCAGGTCCATGGGCTGCGCCTCGGGCGACCAGAGCCAGAGGGTGACCTCGGCCTCCTCGGTCTGGGCGTCGCGGATGTCGAGCTGCGCCGGGAACTTCTCCCAGAAGTCCCGCAGGCCGAAGGAGAACCCGCCGCTCGCGCCGCCGACGTATCCGAAACCGGAGGCGCGCTTGCCGCCGCCGGCGCCGATCCAGCCGTGGCCCTTCTTCGTGCGCTTGCGGAGGTTGAAGCCGTCGGCCGAGAGCTGGGAGAGGGTGTAGTCGCCCCACTCGGGGATGTACTGGAGCCGCGTGGTGACGCGCTGGTCCCAGGTGGCCGGGTCGGGCAGCTTCTGGCCCGCGTACTGGGCCGCCTGCACGGCCGCGCCCGGGTCGCGGCGCAGTCCGGTGATGCCCTTGACGGCCTCGCGCAGCAGACCGGTGCCGTCGCCGCCGATGCGGATGTGGCGGTCGTACGACTGGTCGCGCATCGGCACGGTGAAGCGGACGCCGAGGCCGCGGATGAAGTCGCCGCTGGCCTTGCCGGGCTCCTGGGTGCCGTCGAAGGTGATGGTGTGCACCATGCGGAAGGAGTCGGCGCCCGCGTAGAAGTACAGCCGGATGGAGAACGGCAGCCAGCTCCGGTTGCCCTTGCGGTGCTTGCCGTCGATGCGGACGACCGCGCGGACCGGGCCGTCCTGCTCGACCTCGACCTTCGAGATGGCACCCTCGAAACGCTCGGTCTTGACCGCGCCCTGGTCCTCGTCCTCGATCTCGGGCTGGCGGATCAGCACGAGCCGGCCGTTCTTGGCGATCTCGGTCGAACCGCGGGTGACCGACTTGATCAGGGTGGCGCCGGACTTGCCGATCTTCGCGGTGATCACGCCGGTCGAGACGTCGATGGTGCCGCCGCTCTTGTCGACGGTCACCTTCTTGGCGGGGGCGGCGGCCTCGCCCGCGGTCAGGGTGAGCTTGCCCGTTCCCGAACTCACCGCGTGAGCGGTCCACTTGAGCGAGCCGTCCGGCCAGTAGGCGATCGGCCAGGACTGCACGGGCACGGCCTTGCCGTCCGCGTCCGTGATCGCGAACTTCTGGTCCTCCTGGTAGGTGCCCTTCGGCCAGGGGACGCCGAGTGTGGAGCCGGGGGCGGCGCCCAGACCGCCGTCCTCCAGCCAGTCCAGGGTCACCGGATCGGCGTCGGCCTCGGCGGCTCTCGGCGCCGCCTGAGCATCCTTGGCTCCTAGCGCCCAGCTGAACTGCGCGGCGGCTCCGGCGACCGCGGCCGCCTTGAGAAGGGACCTGCGGGGAATGGGAGACATAAGAGTTTCAGCCTTTCCTTTCCGTTCCGTGCGGGAAGCATTTCCGTGCGGCTGGTCAGGGGCATGACAGAGAGAGGTGCGACGCCGGGGCGCCGACCTTGTGACGAGGGCACCGCCCGTCAGCGGTGCCGGTAGCGCTCCTCAACGGCGACGGCCGCCGCCGCGACGGCCCCCAGGACGGGGACCGCCAGCGGTGCGACGAACCATGCGGACACGGCCACCACGGCCAGTCCGCCGACGACCAGGAAGGAACCGGCGGGGTCGAGCACGGTCCGCCGGCCCGCCTCGGCGAGCAGGGCCCGCCAGGTGGCGCCCGGCGTCCACACGGCCGCCGCGCGCAGCCCGGCGACGGCCAGCCCGATGAGCGCGAACACGCCGACGGCCCCGACCAGCGGCCCACCGGGAATCCCGGCCCGCACGGCCTGGACGTCCACCCAGACCGCGGCCGCCGCCGCCCACCCGGCGAGCCCGGCGAGCCATCCACCGCGCACCGCCAGCCGGAAGTCGGCGACGAACTCCCGCCAGCCGCCCACCTCATGGCCGGTACGGCGGCGCAGGTGCCGCGCCCCGGCCGCGAAGGCGGCCGGGTAGGTGACCACGCCCAGCGAGGCCACCGCGATCCACACCCCGGTCAGCAGACACTCGGCGAACACCGCGAACCGCTCGCCGTAGGCGGACTCCTTGCGCGGGGCGCGGGCCTTGACGCGTGCCTCAGCCATGCCGGGTCAGCCCTTCAGTCCGGATGTCGCCATACCGTCGATCAGATAGCGCTGGAAGGCGAGGAAGAAGGCGAGCACCGGCAGCAGGGCGACCAGTGACATCGCGATCATGCCGCCGTAGTTGGCCACGCCCTCCTGGTCCACGAACATCTTCAGACCGAGGGAGACCGTGTACTTGTCGGGCTCGTTGAGGTAGATCAGCGGGCCCATGAAGTCGTTCCAGGAGTTGATGAAGGTGAAGATCGCGCTGGTGATCAGGGCCGGCCGGCACAGCGGGAGCACGATCGACCAGTAGATGCGCAGGTGTCCGCAGCCGTCGAGACGGGCCGCCTCGTCGAGCTCCTTGGGCAGGTTGCGCATGAACTGCACCATCAGGAAGACGAAGAACGCCTCCGTGGCGAGGTACTTCCCCAGCAGGAGCGGGGTGTACGAGTTGATCATGTCCATGTTGCGGAACAGCACGTACTGCGGGATCAGCAGTACGTGGTACGGCAACAGGAGCGTGCCGATCATCAGCGTGAAGAACAGATTGCGACCGGCGAACCTGATCTTCGCGAAGGCGTACGCGGTCAGCGAGCAGGACACCAGGATCCCGACCACCGAACCGAGCGCGAGGGTGAGCGAGTTGACGAAGAACGTGGAGATCGAGATGTCCGCGATGCCGTCGGCGAGCCCGGTGTAGTTCGAGACGATCGGATCGCCCGGGAAGAGGTCCAGGCTCCCGATGATCTCCTCGCTCTTCTTGAAGGAGCCGCCGATGACCCAGATCACCGGATAGAGGATCACCGCGAGGATCGCGAAGGACCCGAGGTGCCAGGCGAGGGAACCGGGCAGCCTGCGACGGAAGTTGCCGCCCTTGGTGGACCGGGCCGGCGTGATGTCGGTGGCCTGCGCACTCATCGGGCGCCCTCCTCGTAGTGCACCCAGCGCTTCTGGGACCAGAACAGCACCGCCGTCACCAGGGCGACCGCGACGAGCAGCATCCAGGCCATGGCCGAGGCCAGGCCCATCCGGCTGTTCTCGAAGCCCTGGACGTAGAGGTAGCAGGTGTAGACCATCGAGCCGTCCGCCGGACCACAGGCGTTGCCGCCCGCGCCGCCGCCGACGATGTACGCCGAGCTGAAGATCTGGAAGGAGTGGATCGTCTCCAGCAGGACGTTGAAGAAGAGCACCGGGGAGATCATCGGCAGGGTGATGTTCCAGAACCGCCGCATCGGGCCGGCCCCGTCGACCTCGGCCGCCTCGTACAGCTCGCGCGGTACCTGCTTGAGACCGGCCAGGAAGATGACCATGGGCGCGCCGAACTGCCAGACGGTGAGCGCCACCAGGCTGTAGATGATCATTTCCGGGTCGCCGGTCCAGCCACCGACATCGATCCCGAAGATCTTCTGCGTACGGTCGACGATCGCGTCGTCCGCGAAGATCGCCTTCCAGACGATCGCGACGGAGACGCTCGCCCCGATCAGCGACGGCGCGTAGAAAGCGGCCCGGTAGAAGGCCTGGCCGCGCCGCTTCTGGGCGAGCAGCAGCGCCACCCCGAGAGCCAGCAGCAGCTTGAGCGGCGTACCGACGACGACGTACCACATCGTCACCTTCACCGAGTGGCGCCAGCGCGGGTCGCCGAACATCTCGGAGAAGTTGTCGAGGCCGATCCACTTGGGTGTGTCGAACAGGTTGTAGTCGGTGAACGCGAAGTACAGCGAGGCGATCATCGGGCCTGCCGTGAGCAGCAGGAATCCGGCGATCCACGGGGACATGAAGAGATAGCCGGCCAGGGTCTCCCGGCGGCCCCGCCGCTTGAGTGCGGCGGGGCGCGGGGAGTTCACCGGACCGTGCCGCGGCTCGGAGTCCTTGGCCAGGCCCTCCATCGCAGGGGCGTGTGTCACGGTGGTTCCCATCAGCCGACGAGAGCCGTCTTCGACTCGGTGAAGAACTGCTTGACGGCGTCGTCCACCGAGCGCGTGCCCAGAGCGAGCTCCTCGGCGATGCGCAGGAAGGCGGCCTCGCAGATGTCGGCGCCGTTGGGGTGCGGAGTGATGGGCTCCAGAACACCCGCGTCGACGAGGGACGTCTCATAGGCGGCGATGGACTTGTTGACCTCGTCGGTCGGCTGGAACGCGTCGAACTGGGCCTGCGTCGCGGGCACACCGCGGTCATAGCCCATGATCTTGGCGACCTCCGGGTCATGCACCATGAAGTCGATGAACTGGGCCACTTCCTTGGGATGCTGCGTGCGCTTGGAGGCGCTGAGCATCAGGGAGCCGAGGTACTGGCCGGTCTTCTTGCCGTCCGTGGTCGGGATGGGGGCCAGGCTGTACTCGCTCTTCCCCTCGGCGCTGTAGCGGACGCTGAAGTTGTCCCACGTGAACTCACCGCCGGCGAGTTCCGCGGTCACCGCCGACTTCGGCTTGATCTGAGCGACCTTCTTGGGGTCGGCGTAGACGCCGTCCTGGACGCCCTTCTTGGCCTTGGTCCACCAGTCCGTCAGGTCCGCCTCGGCGAAGCCGAGTCCGTCCTCGGTGAAGAACGCCTTGCCGTTCTGGCGCAGGTAGAGGTCGTAGAGGTACATGACCCCGTACATGCCGCTGTCGCCGGCGCGCCCCGTCTTGTCACGGATCTTCTTCATCGCCGCGTCGAAGTCGTCCCAGGTCCAGCCCTGCTCAGGCTTCACGCCGGCTCTGGTGTAGACGGGCTTGTCGATGACCAGGGACATCGAGTTGGAGCCGACCGGAACTCCGAGGAGTTTGCCGTCGACCTCGCCGAACTTCTCGAGGCCTGCCCGGAAGCCGTCCATGGAGAGGTTGCCCGCCTTGACCTGCTCGCTCAGGTCGAGCAGCACATTCTTGGCGTCGTATTTCCGCAGGAATCCAATGGCATTCTGGAAGACGTCGGGCGGATTGCCGCCGGAGGCCTGGGTGTTGAACTTCTTCCAGAAGTCGGGGTACGGCTGGAAGTCCGTTTTCACCTTGATCTTCGGGTACTTCTTCTCGAAGAGCGCGATCGTCTTGTTGATGCGCTGGGCACGGTCCTCCGCACCCCACCACGCGTAACGGATCGTCACCGTCCCGTCCGAGGAGGTTCCGCCGTCTCCCCCGCACCCCGTGGTCGCGGCCAGGCCCAGTGTGGCCGCCGTCGCTCCCGCGGCCTTCAGGATCGTACGCCTCTCAACATTCCTGCTGGTTCCCACAGTCGGACCCTCCCCGCAGCGTCGTTGCCGCCTGCATGAATCGTTTCAAGTAAGCGCTTGCTGGCACAAGTTACGGAGGGCCTCGGGGTGCGTCAATGATTCGGACAGGAATTTCTTGGGGGCCCGCTCGGCGAGCTGACGGTACGTCGGGGCCGAGTCCCGCTCCCGGGAAGGCGACATCGCAGGTGAGGAACCCGCGGTCGGCGGGCCGAACGCGACCTCGGCCTCGGCGCCCGCAGGCCGCCCGGCGGAAATTCGCCTCAGGGCGGGGCGCACGCCCCGCGGCGGCCGGAGGCACACACACGACGGCGGCCCGTCTGCTCTCTCGCAGACGGGCCGCCGTGTCCAGGTGGGCGATACTGGGTTCGAACCAGTGACCTCTTCGGTGTGAACGAAGCGCTCTCCCACTGAGCTAATCGCCCGGACGCAGGGAGAACATTACCCCATGTCAGGGGGTGCGGGTCACCGGCGCCGGCCGGCCCTCGCACCCCCGTCGCGGCTCACTGGTCCTTGATCTTCCAGGGCATCGCGAGGCCGAACTTCCACAGGTAGACGCCGACGAGGACGCCGATGATCACGAGGCCGATCGACGTCAGGATGATGTTGCGCCGCCGGACCTTGGGGTCGAGGGCACGCTGTGCCGCCTCGGTGACCTTGCGCTTGGTCCAGCGGAGCACCAGCTGGGCCCAGACGAACTCGGTCGCCCAGATCGCCATGCCGCCGAAGATCACGACCCAGCCCGGTCCGGGCAGCGGCAGCATCACGATGCCGACGCCCACGACCGCGAGCCCGATGATGAAGACACCGACCTGCCAGCTCAGGTGCAGCATGCGGCGCGCCTGGATGAAAGCGGGAGCTCTGGAGCCGAGTCCCTGCTCGCCCTGCACCCCGTCGGTCTGCGTCTTTTCCGCTGCCACGGCAACCTCGCCCGGCTCGTCACTCCCCGTATTCATACGGCCAAACCCTACCGGACGGAAACCAGTCACCGGAATGGTCGTACCGTGCGAACGCGCTCTCGGCCGGAAGAGTTACGTAAAGGCACGCAAAACACTCAGAGGGGTTTACAACGGCACCGTAGGTGGCATGTCGATTTCGCCGACGTGCGAATCCCCGAGCGCACACTGAGCGAAAGGCCCTGGCGCTTATGAACACCACGGTCAGCTGCGAGCTGCACCTGCGCCTCGTTGTGTCGAGCGAGTCATCCCTGCCTGTCCCCGCAGGCCTGCGGTACGACACGGCCGACCCCTACGCCGTGCACGCCACCTTCCACACCGGAGCCGAGGAGACCGTCGAGTGGGTGTTCGCCCGAGACCTGCTCGCGGAGGGCCTCCACCGACCCACGGGCACCGGCGACGTCCGTGTCTGGCCGTCGCGCAGTCACGGTCAGGGCGTCGTCTGCATCGCCCTGAGCTCGCCGGAGGGCGAGGCCCTGCTGGAGGCCCCTGCGCGGGCCCTGGAGTCCTTCCTGAAGCGCACGGATGCGGCTGTGCCTCCCGGCACGGAGCATCGCCACTTCGATCTCGATCAGGAGCTCTCGCACATCCTGGCGGAAAGCTAGGGGCGAAGCTGCACAGAGCCGCCCGGCGCCGTCCACTCGGGGAGACGGCTCGGGCCCAGACAACCGAATAGGGCAGGCACCGGCGCCGTCCCCTCATGGGGGCGGCGCCGGTGTGCGTCGTCCCACCGCCGACCTCAGGGTGCGCGGACGCACTACCATCGGCCAGCATCGGCGGGCGTCCGCCCGACCCCCAGGCCAGGGAGCGAAACGTGCTGATCACCCACGACACCCGGTGCGCCCTCGACACCGTGGTGGATCTGGTGAACACCGCGCCGGAGGACGACACGGCTCAGGACGCGCTGCCGGATGTCACAGCACTGGAGGATTTCGTACGAAACCACGAAATCAGCGAGGTCGGAGTGCTCTCCGAGTTCGACCTCTCGGCGGTGCGCAAGATCCGCGGACGGTTCGCCTCGGTGTTCGCCGCTCCGGACGCCCGGGCCGCCGCAGGGCTGATCAACGAACTGATCGCCGCCGCGGGCACCACACCCCGGCTCACGGACCACGACGGCTACGACTGGCACGTGCACTACTTCGCGCCCGGCGCCTCCGTCGCCGATCATCTGGCCGCCGACTGCGGGATGGCGCTGGCGTTCTTCGTGGTGGCCGGCGAGCAGGAACGGCTGCGTCGCTGCGAGGCGCCCGACTGCCGGCGCGCCTTCGTGGACCTCTCCCGCAACCGCTCGCGGCGGTACTGCGACAGCCGGACCTGCGGCAACCGGCTGCACGTGGCCGCCTACCGGGCGCGGCGCAAGGAGGCGGCGGGCTGACCCGGCCGAGAGGGCCCGCGCGACCCGCACGACGAGATCGGGACGGGACACGATGCCTTCGTGGGCCCCGGCGGGTGACGCCGGGGACCACGGGTATGGCTCACAGCAACAGCAGGTCGTGCAGCGCAGCCGTGAGCAGCAGACACCCGATCACCGCAAGGAAGATCATCAGCGGTGGCTGGGAAAGGGCGAAGAGGCATCCGCGCGGCTCGTCCTGCGGCGGCGCGGCGTCGCTCTGTGTCGTGTCCAGCATCTCGCGGCGATGATGACGCAGTCGGGACGCATGACGCGATCAACACGCCCGCAGTGAGCGGGAGTTCGCCGGATTCCGTGATCTACGGTTCGGGTCGTGATCACTTCCGCACGCACAGGGACCCGCTGTGTCGTTTCAGTGCGCGTGCGGACGTCATATGCCGGCCCGCCGCAGGCCTCATATGCCGTGCTTCTTGAGGATGGCCTCGATGTCGCTGAAGTCGTCCGTCGCGGTCTCGGTACGGGGCCGGCTCGCGGGCTTGCTCGCGGGCTTGCTCGCGGGCTTGGCCGTCGGGCGGGTGCCCGGGCCCAGGGAGGGCGCCGAGGCCGCCGGAGCGACCGCCTCGCGCTGGGCGGCACCCTTGGCCGCCGCCTTGCGCTCCTTGCGGGTGCCGCCTCGACGGCGCTCCACCGCACGCGTGCTCGCGAACAACAGCCAGGAGAGGCCGAGCACCACGAAGCCCGCCCAGGCCGTCGGGCTGAACGCGGTGTCCGCCAGCCACTCGACGACGCCGGTCATGACCAGGCCGAGGGGCACGAGGGAGTACGCGGCGATACGGACGGCGGAGAGGAAACGCTTGCGGTACGCCGTGACCGCCGCGATGCCCAGGCCGGCCGCGGCGACGGCGGAACAGACGGTCTCGGCAATCATCCGGTCCTCCAGGGCAGAGCTCGGGCGGGCAAGGGCACTTCGTCCCTTCCATCCTGCACCCGCGGCACCCCGCCGGGCCATCCTCCGACGGGACATCAGGGACATCTCCGGGTCGCCTCCTCCGCAGGTGCCGGTCGAGTCGTACCGGTCCTGAAGACTGAGCGGGAGTGCGTCCTGTTGCCAGGACCGCTTGTCCGATGCCCACCACGACCTCTCTGGTCGGGGTGGGGCGGTGCCGTCCGTCGCCGGATCGGGTGTCCGAGGGCGCGTCGCCCGACCGCGATGCTCGCCGCAGACCGGCACTCACTCACGCACTCACTCACGCTCACCAGAAGGCACTCATGCTCGGTCGCCGTCGCAGGTGGCGGCTGGGCCGGGGAAGGTCCGGTTGGGTCGGCCGGGTCGGGGCTGGGAGACTGGGGGCATGAGCGACTCCTCCCCCGCGCGTTCCGCGGCTCCCGTTCTCGACGTCTGGTGCGACCTCCAGTGCCCGGACTGCCGCAGCGCCCTGGACGACCTCCGTGCCCTGCGCGCCCGCTACGGCGACCGGCTGGAACTGCGGTTGCGGCACTTCCCGCTGGAGAAGCACAAGCACGCCTTCGCCGCCGCGCAGGCCGCCGAGGAGGCCGCGGAGCAGGGGCAGGGCTGGCCGTTCGTCGAAGCGGTGCTGGGCCGGGTCGAGGAGCTGGACCGTAAGGGAGAACCCTTCCTGGTCGAGGTCGCCCGGGAACTCGGGATGGACGCCGAGGAGTTCGACACGGCGCTCATCGACGGCCGGCACATCCTGATCGTGGACGCCGACCAGGCCGAAGGCAAGGCGATCGGCGTGACCGGCACCCCCACCTATGTCATCGACGGCGAGCGCCTCGACGGCGGCAAGAGCCAGGAAGGGCTGCGCGAGCGCGTCGAGGAGATCACGGACCGGCTGCTGGCCGGGCAGGACGCCTGAGCCGCCGGGCCGACAACCGGGCCTACAACAACGGCTTGTAGAAGGCGTACTGCGTCGTCTCGTACCCCAGCGACTCGTAGAGCCGCTCCGCCGGGGTGTTGCCCGCGAACACGTTGAGGCCCAGGATCCGTCTGCCCTCGGCGATCGCCTGGGCCTCAGCCAGCAGCATGAGCGTACGGCCGTGTCCCCGGCCGCGATGGGCCTCGTCGGCCTCAACGTCGAAGACGAAGGCCTTGTCGGCGCGCAGGGCGAGCCAGAGAACACCCACACGGGTGCCCTCGTGCTCCAGGATGCTGAACAGCATGTTCTCGGTGGCCAGGCCCTGCGGCAGGAGCACTTCGTGGTCGCGCCGGGCCTTGGCGTACGCCTCGGCCTCCGGTACGCCCCGTTCGATCCAGGTGCGCGCGTAGTCCTCCGACTCGTGCTCCTGCCACGCCTCGAACTCCGCCTCGGTCATCGGGCGTGCCCGGCTGCCGGCGGGCAGTTCGGGCGGGGCGTCGGCGAGCCGCTTCTCCATGCCGCGGTTGCGCAGGACGTAGCCGAGCGCCTTGACGAGCCGCAGTGCGGCCTCGGCGTCCGCGGGCACACTGATCTCGATCTGCCGGCAGCCCCAGCCGCGCGCCACCTCCTCCGCGGCGAGCATGGCCACCGTGCCCCGGCCGCGCCGGCGGTCGGGCTCCTCGATGTGCACCTTGTGGACGCGGGCCACCGAGTCGCCGAAGGAGGGAGACGTGCCCAGGTGTATCGCGCCGACGGGACGGCTGTTCACGCACACCTGGTAGTGGCGTGAACGCGTCCCGTCGGCGTTGCGCTGAAGCGGCTCGCTCGGCCGCAGGGTCGTGGTCATCAGGGGAGTTCTACCCCTCGCCGGGCCGTAGGTCAGCCGATTATCCGCAGGACTTACGGATCTAGGTCGTCGCCCGACCGCTCGTCGAAGATTCGCATGGCCTTGGCGGTCGCCGGGCCCGGTGCGCCCGGCAGTTCGCGGTCGTCGACGCGGTGCACGGCCTGGACGTCCCGCAGGGTGGAGGTCAGGAAGACCTCGTCGGCCCGCTCGAGGACGTCCAGCGGAAGGTCCGTCTCCTTGGCGCCCGTCCACTCGACGGCCAGGGCGCGGGTGATGCCGGCGAGGCAGCCGGAGGCGAGCGGCGGGGTGTGGATCTCGCCGTCGAGGACGACGAAGACGTTCGACCCGGTGCCCTCGCAGAGCTGTCCGACCGTGTTGCCGAACAGCGCTTCGGAAGCGCCCTGTTCGCGGGCACGTGCGAGGGCGACGACGTTCTCGGCGTACGAGGTCGTCTTGAGGCCGGTCAGCGCGCCGCGCTCGTTGCGGGTCCAGGGGACCGTGATCACGGCCGTGGTGTCGGGGCGGCGGGTCGTCTCGCCCAGCGCGACCACGAGGGTCGGGCCGTGGTCGCCGCGGTCGGAGCCGAGCGGGCCGTGGCCGCCGGTGTACGTGATGCGCAGCCGGCCGAGCGGCATCGGGTTGGCCTCGACGACGGCGGCGCAGGCGCGGCGGACCTCGTCGAGATCGGGGTCGGGCAGGCCGAGGCCGCGCGCGGAGCGGGTCAGCCGGTCGAGGTGCCGGGTGAGCGCGAACGGCCTGCCGTGCACCGCCTTCACCGTCTCGAAGATGCCGTCGCCCACGGTCAGCCCGTGGTCGAAGACGGAGACACGGGCGGACTCCATGTCCTGCAGCCCGCCGTCGAGCCAAAGCTTCACGTCAGTCCCTCTCCACTCACCTCGTACACACCCGACGCTACCGCGAGCAGCCGGGACGCCTTCAGCTCGGTCTCCGCCCACTCCGCCTCGGGGTCGGACCCCCAGGTGATGCCGGCGCCGGTCCCGAAGCGCAGTACGCCCTCCGCACGGTCGGCCCAGAAGGTCCGGATGCCCACGGCCAGCTCACCGACGCCGCGGTCGGCATCCACCCAGCCGATGCCGCCGCAGTACGGCCCTCTGGGCCCCCTCTCCAGCTCCTCGATGATCCGCAGCGCGCTCGACTTGGGCGCACCCGTGACCGACCCGGGCGGGAAGGCGGCGGCGAGCAGCTCAGGCCATCCGGCGTCCTCACGCAGCTCGCCGCGGACGGTCGACACGAGGTGGACCAGACCGGGGTGCTTCTCGACGGCACACAGGTCGGGGACGGTCACGCTGCCGGTGGCGCAGACGCGCCCGATGTCGTTGCGGACGAGGTCCACGATCATCACGTTCTCGGCGTAGTCCTTCTCCAGGAGGTCCGCCTCGGTGCGTCCAGTGCCCTTGATCGGGCCGGACTCGACGACCCGTCCGTCGCGCCGCAGGAACAGCTCGGGCGAGGCGGTGGCGATCTCCACGCCGTGGCCGGGAAGGCGGATCGTTCCTGCGTACGGCGCCGGGTTGCCGCGCGCCAGCAGTGCCGCGAGGGCGTCCACGTCGGCGTCCGGCGCGAGGGGCGCGGACAGCACGCGGCAGAGGTTGGCCTGGTAGACCTCGCCGGCGGCGATGTACTGACGGATGCGCCGCACCCCGGCCGTGTACGCGGCGCGATCGAGGGAGGACGACCAGTCACCGGCGGCGGGC
Source organism: Streptomyces sp. NBC_01352 (assembly GCF_036237295.1). Classification (NCBI taxonomy): domain Bacteria; kingdom Bacillati; phylum Actinomycetota; class Actinomycetes; order Kitasatosporales; family Streptomycetaceae; genus Streptomyces; species Streptomyces sp. NBC_01352. Next base: position 8,830,163 of record NZ_CP108354.1, on the reverse strand, counting down.
CCTCGCCACTCCCCCGGCACCGGGGCGGGCACCGGCTCCTCCCGTACGTCCCCGAAGCGGGCGCAGGTCAGCCGGCCCTCGAAATCCGCGCACACCGCCCAGAAACCGGTGGAGTCGAGTGCCGCGGGATCGCTGGTGACGTCGAGGAGACCGGTGGCCACGCGGTCGCCGAACCGGGCGAGGGGAGGGAGGTCGAGCACGCTGTCGAGTCTAGGGGCGGGTGTCCGGCACGTGACCTGGCCGTGTCCCTCCGGAAGCCCCGGGCACGTCCCTGAGCAGGCGCAGCGCAGCACGCTGCGCAAACGCGTTTTTGTACTGGCCCCGGAATCCGCTAGAGTTCAGACGTCGCCGGGACGCGGAGCGTACCGAAACGACAGGCGGACGTAGCTCAGTTGGTAGAGCGCAACCTTGCCAAGGTTGAGGTCGCGAGTTCGAACCTCGTCGTCCGCTCGAAGGAACAGGGGTCTTCCCGGCCCCCTACACTCCTGGTGGAGTGGCCGAGAGGCGAGGCAACGGCCTGCAAAGCCGTCTACACGGGTTCAAATCCCGTCTCCACCTCCAAGGACGATTAGCTCAGCGGGAGAGCGCTTCCCTGACACGGAAGAGGTCACTGGTTCAATCCCAGTATCGTCCACTGGATCTTCCAGCACCTATGGCGAGATCCGACCCGCGCGATTAGCTCAGCGGGAGAGCGCTTCCCTGACACGGAAGAGGTCACTGGTTCAATCCCAGTATCGCGCACGCAAAGCCCATGATCCGCTCCTCGGAGTGCACATCGTGATCGTGGTCCCGAGGACGATTAGCTCAGCGGGAGAGCGCTTCCCTGACACGGAAGAGGTCACTGGTTCAATCCCAGTATCGTCCACACACCGAAGCCCCCGGCCCAGCGGCCGGGGGCTTCTTCGTGTGCCGGTCGGCTGTCAGCTGGAGAACAGCATGCGCCCGAAGCCCTTGTTGCGGTGGTGACCCTGGTGGCCGTAGTGGCCGCCCTGCGGGGCGCCCCAGGCGGGAGCGGTGTGAGCGCCGGGAGCGGCCGGGTACTGCGGGGCGGCCGGGGGCGGCGGGACCGCCGGCTGGGACCACTGGGACTCCAGGCGGGTCAGCGACTCCAGCTCGCCGTAGTCGAGAAATATGCCGCGGCAGCCACTGCACTGCTCGATCTGGACGCCGTTGCGGTTGTACGTGTGCATCGGCGCATGGCACTTCGGACACTGCATGGTCGGCTCAACTCCTCGCCGGTCGGTCCTGCTTGGTGCTTCGCCAGGACAGACTCTGTCCGGCTGCGGTCGGTTGCACCCTACTTGGGGAAACCTCACGCCGATTCCGGCGGGGCGAAACCCATCCGGTCACAGGCGTCGACCAGTGCCACCTCCACCTCGTCCAGGGGACGGTCCGCCGCGACGGCCTTGGCGATCGACCGGGCGGCGGTCTGCACGGTGAGGGCGCGTGCCGGGACGTCCAGGGCGGGCCAGGGGTCGCCGACCGCGGGGACGGCCGGGCCGCCCGCCGTGCGGTAGGCGGTCAGGAAGCGGGTCCACTCGTCCGGCGGGAGCAGTCCGCAGGCGTACCAGGCCGCGGGACGCGCGAGGTCCCAGGCCGGGACGCCGACGCCGAGGTCGTCGACGTCGATGAGCAGCCACGGGCCGTCGGGGGCGGGGTGGCGGACCAGTTGGCCGAGGTGGAGATCGCCGTGGCAGAGGGTGGCGGTGTCCGGCATGGGTGTCTCGGCGCGGGCCCAGGCGGGGAGCGTGGACCAGGCGTGCAGGACGGGGCTGGTGGCGGGATGCCGGGCGGCTGTCGTGCGGAGGCGGGTGACCGCGAGGGCGGCTTTGGCGGGGCCGCGCATGGGGGGCAGGGGTGGGGCCACGGCCGTGATCGGGGTGCGGTGCAGGCGGGCGAGGAGGGTGGCGGCGTCCTCCCAGGGGGCCGCGTCGGGATCTTCCGGGTCCACGGGGGTGCCGTACGGCCAGAACGTCACGAGTCTGCCGTGCAGGTCGGCCGGGGTCGGACTGAGCGGGGGGAGGAGGATTCCGGGGAGCTGGGCGGCTGCGGTGAGGCGAGGGATCAGGTCGGTGCGGGTCGTGTCCGGGGCGTGGGCCTTGGCGACGGTGCCGGCGTGACGGACGACTGTGGCGTCGGGGCGGTCGGCCAGGGTGGCGGTTGCTCCGCAGGGGCAGGCGGATGCTGCCGAGTGGGCCTTGGCCGTGACTCGGGTCGTGAGGTCGGACAGCAGGGCGTGGGTCACTGGGCTCCTGGCGCGTGCGGGCGGTTCGTTCGCGAGGGTACGCAAGGTTGTACGCGGTGCCGAGCGCGCTGCGGGCTGTCCGGTCCCCCGGCGTCGGTGCGAGCGCCTGCTGGGGGCTCCGCCCCCAGACCCCCGGACCTGTACCCACCCACCACCCGACTCGGTTGGTCGAGAGGTGGACGCACGCACCTGCACTCGCGTACGGCGAGAAGGGGACGTGTCGGGGGGTGTCCGCCCGCAGCGGTTGGCGCGTCAACGCCAGTACCTCGATGAGGGACCGATTTCGCGCCGTTCCGAGGACGGACACCCCCCGACGCGGCCCCGCCCCCCACACACAACCGAAGGCGCTACGCCCGCCCCGGCATCTCGCCGGTTTCGGGCGCAAAGCAATGCCGGCGCAGCTCCCCAGCTGCGCCGGCATTTTTGCCGTCCGCCGCACCCCCGTCCCCACGGGGTTTCATGGCAGGATGTCCCCGCCCGGACCGCTCTTCCGGGCCTGGGGTCGCCGCTCAGCGCCCCAGCATCACTCCCACGGACGACGCTTGTGTGGCCACTGTCTCCCAGCCGTCGAAGACGAGGAGGAGCAGGGCCGCCAGGGGAAGGGCCATGAGTGTCGCCACCAGTGGGTGGCGACGGCCCGTGCGGCGGGGGCGGAGCGCGATGCGCTCCTGGGTGCGAACCAGTGTCCGCGGTGCCGTGTAGGCCATGGTCCCTCTCCTGACCGTTCTGTTGTGGTTGGCAGCGGCGGGTGTCTGACCTCGGGGGACGAGTGCTGCACCCGCCGCTTGACCTCAAATCTAGGCGTCCGGCGCTCGGCGCACGTCATGCCCTCGTACCGATTGCCGGGCCTCCCGGAGGATGAGCCGTGACCTGCGTTGTACTCCCGTGGGTGGAGACGGGGTCCTAGGTCTCGGGGTCTTCCCGGAGGGGGCGCCCGCTGTGCCCCGCTTTCTCCGAGCTGTCCTCCCGCGGAATCGGCTGCTCGACCAGCGCCAGGACCCGGTTCGCCATGAAACGGGCCGTACGGACGACGGAGCCGTTGCGGGTGACTTCGCTCACTTCAACGACACCTCGGCGCACCGCTGTCTCCACCCGGCGGCCCGCCCTGCTCGCCACCACCTCGTACGTACGCGTCGTGTCCCCGGCGTCCACGACTATCTCCACGCGATCACCCTTCACGGGTTCAATCCCCCTTCTGCGACGGGTGGTTGGGGTCACAGACCCTCCCAAGTCGCCCTGCCCGCGAGCTCCCTGACCACTCTTCAATTCTCCCACCCGGCACTGACAATCCATCCGGCCGAGAGGGCGCGGCCTCTGCGCGCGGCGGGCCGTGGAAACGTAAGCTGTGGCACGTCACACGGACCGGGCAGCGGGGATGAACATGGCGATGATGCGCCTGAGGCGCGAGGACCCGCGCGTCGTCGGCTCGTTCAGGCTTCACAGACGGCTCGGCGCGGGCGGGATGGGCGTTGTCTATCTCGGCTCCGACCGCAAGGGCCAGCGGGTCGCGCTCAAGGTGATCCGGCCGGATCTGGCGGAGGACCAGGAGTTCCGCTCGCGGTTCGCGCGTGAGGTGTCGGCGGCGCGGCGCATTCGCGGCGGGTGCACAGCACGGCTCGTCGCCGCCGATCTGGACGCCGACCGGCCGTGGTTCGCCACGCAGTACGTGCCCGGGCCCTCGCTGCACGACAAGGTCGCCGACGAGGGGCCGATGGGCGCGGCCGACGTGGCCACCGTCGGGGCCGCCCTGTCGGAGGGGCTGGTGGCGGTGCACGAGGCCGGGGTGGTGCACCGGGACCTCAAGCCGTCCAACATCCTGCTGTCCCCCAAGGGCCCGCGCATCATCGACTTCGGCATCGCCTGGGCGACCGGCGCCTCGACGCTCACCCATGTCGGCACGGCCGTCGGCTCCCCCGGCTTCCTCGCGCCCGAGCAGGTGCGCGGCGCCGCGGTGACACCCGCCACGGACGTGTTCTCCCTCGGCGCGACCCTGGCGTACGCCTCGATGGGCGACTCGCCCTTCGGGCACGGCAGTTCCGAGGTGATGCTGTACCGCGTGGTCCATGAGGAGGCGCAGCTGCACGGCGTACCGGACGCGTTGGCTCCGCTGGTCCGGGCCTGCCTCGCGAAGGACCCCGAGGAGCGGCCCAGCACGCTCCAGCTGTCGCTGCGGCTGAAGGAGATCGCCGCCCGGGAGTCGCAGGGGCTGGCGGACGTACGGCCGCCCGCGCCGCGCGCCGGTGAGGCGGACCGGCCCACCGGGCGGCTCGCCGACACCTACCCGGAGCGGGCGCCGCAGCGGCGTCCGCAGGGGCAGCAGGGCACCCCGGGCACGCAGGGGACTCCCCCGCCGCGCAGTGGTGCCGCTTCCCGCGGTCCCGCTCCGGTGCGGGGCGGGGCTCCCTCACGGGGTGGCAGTGCCTCGCGGGGCGGCGGTTCGTCGTCGCGCTCGGGGGCGCCGCGGAGCACGACGCGGTCCGGCGGCGGGAGTCGTCCGGCGTCGCGCGGTGGTGCCGGCCGGCCGACGCAGAGAGGCACGGGCACGGGGCGGCGGCCCGCCAATCCGCGGCTGCTGCGTCAGCGGCTGTTCGTGTTCGTCGTGGTCACGCTGCTGGTGGCGCTCGGCATCGCCGCGGCGCAGGGCTGTCAGGGGCCCTCACGAGGGCTCGGCGGCGAGGGGAACGTCGTACGGAATCAGCAGGAGCAGCCGGTGCGGGACGGGCGGCCGGGCCATGAGCCGTTGGACGCGCCGCTGATGTCCGAGCGGTACGAGTCGACGCTCACGGCGTCCGACTAGGCGCTCCGCCGGGATCGGCGGGGCGGCTGCCTAGAGTGCGGGCCGGCCCGTCGCCACGGCGTAGAAGGCGACCGCGGCCGCCGCGCCCACGTTGAGGGAGTCGACGCCGTGGGCCATGGGGATGCGGACCCACTCGTCGGCGGCCACCAGGGCCTGGGTGGAGAGGCCGTCACCCTCGGCGCCGAGCATCAGGGCCACCCGGTCCATCTTGTGCGGGGCGGCTTCGTCGAGGGTTCTGGCCTTGGGGTCCGGGGTGAGGGCGAGGAGGGTGAAGCCGGCCTCGCGGACCGACTCCAGGCCCTTGGGCCAGGTGTCGAGACGGGCGTACGGCACGGAGAAGACCGCGCCCATGGAGACCTTCACGCTGCGGCGGTAGAGGGGGTCGGCGCAGTCCGGGGAGAGCAGGACCGCGTCCATGCCCAGGGCGGCGGCCGAGCGGAAGATCGCGCCGATGTTGGTGTGGTCGTTGACCGACTCCATGACGACGACCCGGCGGGCGGTCTGGAGGAGGTCGGCCGCCGTGGGCAACGGCTTGCGCTGCATCGAGGCGAGCGCGCCGCGGTGCACGTGGTAGCCGGTGACCTGCTCGGCGATCTCCGGGCTGACCGCGTACACCGGGGCCGGGAGTTCGTCTATGACGTCCCGCATGACGTCGACCCACTTGGCGGACAGCAGCATCGAACGCATCTCGTAGCCGGTGTCCTTGGCCCGTCTGATGACCTTCTCGCCCTCGGCGATGAAGAGGCCCTCGGCCGGCTCGCGCTTGCGGCGCAGCTCGACGTCGGTCAGGCCCGTGTAGTCGTGCAGGCGCGGGTCGTCGGGGTCCTCGACGGTGATGAGATCGGCCACAGGGTGATACTGCCTTGTCCTGAGTGCGGTGCCAACGGCTTGGGACGGGTTGGGTTACCCCGGGTTACGCGGAGGTCTGCGGACCCACGCCCACCACTTCGCCGATGACGATGACCGCCGGGGGCCTGACCTCCTGCGTACGGACCGTCTCGGCGACCGTCGCGAGCGTCGCGTCGACCCGGCGTTGCGCGGCCGTCGTGCCCTCCTGGACGAGGGCTACCGGGGTGTCCGGGGACTTGCCGTGGGCGACCAGGGTCTCGGCGATCCTGCCGATCTTGTCGACGCCCATGAGGATCACGAGCGTGCCGGTCAGCTTGGCCAGCGACGGCCAGTCGACCAGGGAGCGCTCGTCGTCGGGGGCGACATGACCGCTGACCACCGTGAACTCGTGCGCGACCCCCCGGTGGGTGACCGGGATGCCGGCCGCGCCCGGGACCGAGATCGAGCTCGAGATGCCCGGGACGACGGTGCAGGGGATGCCGGCCTCGGCGAGCGCCTGGAGCTCCTCCATGCCACGGCCGAAGACGTACGGGTCGCCGCCCTTCAGCCGTACGACCGACTTGCCCTGCTTGGCGTGCTCGATCAGGGCGTTGTTGATGGCCTCCTGGGCCATGAACCGGCCGTACGGGATCTTCGCCGCGTCGATCACCTCGACGTGCGGGGGGAGTTCGGCGAGGAGGTCGCGCGGGCCGAGGCGGTCGGCGATGACCACGTCGGCCTCGGCGAGGAGGCGGCGGCCGCGGACCGTGATCAGGTCCGGGTCGCCGGGGCCGCCGCCGACGAGGGCGACGCCGGTCGTGCGGGTGCGGTGGTGGGGAGCGACGAGGGTGCCGTCGCGCAGGCCCTCGACGACCGCGTCGCGGATGGCGGCGGTGTGGCGGGGGTCGCGGCCGCGCGCGTCGGTGGTGAGGACCGCCACGGTGACGCCTTCGCTGGTGCCGGTGGCCGGGGTCCAGGCCGTCGCCGCGTCGGCGTCGTCGGAGCGGACGCACCAGACGCGGTGTGTCTCTGCTTCGGCGGAGGCCCGGGTGTTCGCTTCGGAGTCGCTGGTGGCGATCAGGGCGTACCAGGCGTTCGCGAGGTCGCCGTCGGCGTACGGGCGTCGCTCCCAGGTGATCTCGCCCGCGTCCGCCATCGCTTCGACCGAGGGGGTCGCTTGCGGGGATACGAGGAGGATGTCCGCGCCTGCCGCGATCAGTGCCGGGAGGCGGCGCTGGGCGACCTGGCCGCCGCCGAGGACGACCACTCGGCGGCCGGTGAGGCGGAGGCCTACGGGGTAGGCGGGGTGTTCGGCCATGAGGGTGCGGCTCCTCGGTGCGGTGCGGTGGCCCTGACGTGCGGATTTTACTGGGCAGGGGCGGGTGACGGCTCAGGTGGTCCGGTGGCTGAGCACGTCGTCGGCTGCGGGTGCGTGGTCCGTGGGCAGTCGTTCCACCGTGCGGAACGACCGCCCACAGGCCACGGACGCCTACTTCTCAGTTACCCCTGCGGAGTCGAACGTCGCCACCTCGTGCATCGCTCTCGCCGTGCTCTGGACCAGCGGGAGCGCCAGGAGCGCGCCGGTGCCCTCGCCCAGGCGAAGGTCCAGGTCGACCAGGGGGCGCAGGCCGAGTTTGTTCAGCGCGGCCACGTGGCCGGGCTCGGCGCTGCGGTGGCCGGCGATGCAGGCCGCGAGGACCTCGGGGGCGATCGCGCGGGCGACCAGCGCGGCGGCGCCGGCGCTGACTCCGTCCAGGATCACCGGCGTACGCAGGGAGGCGCCGCCGAGGAGGAGACCGACGATGGCGGCGTGTTCGAAGCCGCCGATCGCGGCGAGGACGCCGATCGGGTCGGCCGGGTCCGGCTGGTGGAGTTCGATGGCGCGGCGGACGACCTCGGTCTTGCGGGCGAGGGTCTCGTCGTTGATGCCGGTGCCTCGGCCCGTCACGTCGGCCGGGTCCGTGTCCGTGAAGACCGAGATCAGGGCCGCCGAGGCGGTCGTGTTGGCGATGCCCATCTCGCCCGTGAGCAGGGCCTTGTTGCCGGCCGCCACCAGGTCGCGGGCCGTCTCGATGCCCACCTCGATGGCCTGCTTGGCCTCCTCGCGGGTCATCGCGGGGCCGGTGGTCATGTCGGACGTGCCCGCGCGGACCTTCCGGGGAAGGAGCCCGGGAGTCGCGGGGAGTTCGGCCGCCACGCCGACGTCGACGACGCAGACCTCGGCGCCCACCTGGGCCGCGAAGGCGTTGCAGACCGCGCCGCCGCCGAGGAAGTTGGCCACCATCTGGGCGGTGACCTCCTGCGGCCAGGGGGTGACCCCCTGCGCGTGCACGCCGTGGTCGCCGGCGAAGATCGCGACGGCCGCGGGCTCCGGGATCGGCGGCGGGCACTGACGGGACAGCCCGGACAGCTGCGCGGAGATGATCTCCAGCATGCCGAGCGAGCCGGGCGGCTTCGTCATCCGCTTCTGCCGCTCCCACGCCTCGCCGAGCGCCTTGGCGTCCAGCGGGCGGATCTGCGCGACGGTCTCGCCGAGCAGGTCGTGCGGCTCCTCGCCGGGCAGCGCGCGACGGCCGTACGTCTCCTCGTGGACCACCCACGACAGCGGGCGGCGCTTGGACCAGCCGGCCTGCATCAGCTCGGGCTCGTCCGGGAACTCGTCGACGTACCCCACGCAGAGGTAGGCGATGACTTCGAGGTGATCGGGCAGGCCCAGGGCGCGGACCATCTCACGCTCGTCGAAGAAGCTGACCCAGCCGACGCCGAGGCCCTCGGCGCGGGCGGCGAGCCAGAGGTTCTCGACCGCGAGCGCGGCGGAGTACGGGGCCATCTGCGGCTGGGTGTGGCGGCCGAGGGTGTGGCGGCCGCCGCGGGTCGGGTCGGCGGTGACGACGATGTTCACCGGGGTGTCGAGGATCGCCTCGATCTTCAGTTCCTTGAACTGTTTCGCCCTGCCCTTGGGGAGCGACTTCGCATAGGCGTCCCGCTGGCGCATCGCCAGGTCGTGCATGCTGCTCCGGGTCTCCGCCGAGCGGATGACGACGAAGTCCCAGGGTTGCGAGTGGCCCACCGAGGGGGCGGTGTGGGCCGCCTCCAGGACGCGGAGCAGCACCTCGTGCGGGATCGGGTCGCTGCGGAAGCCGTTGCGGATGTCGCGGCGCTCACGCATGACCTTCAGGACGGCCTCACGCTCGGCGTCGTTGTAGGCGGGCGCGGCCGGGCCGGTGGACTGCCGTACGTCTTCCACTGGCGCGGTGCTCATTTCTTCCTGGTCCTGCTGGTCCTGCTGGTCCTGCCGGTCCTGCTGGTCTTGTCGGTCTTCCTGGTCGGCGGCCCGGGTGTCCAGATCCTCCGCGTCCTGTACGAGTTCCGGTGCCCCCTCACGGGGGGCGGGGACCGCGGCGACGGGTTCCGTGGTCTGCGGGTTCTCCGGGGGGAGGGTCATGGCGTGCGGAGGTGTCGGCGCGAGGTGCGGAGTGGTCGGCACCGAGCCCTCGACCTGGACGAACCGGCCCAGGGGCTGGTCGGCGTGGTACTCCGGGGCGGTGCCGTCGGGGGCCGCGAACTGAGGCTGTTCCTCCGGGAGTTCGGCTGCCTGTGGCTGAGGAGCGGCGAAGGACGGGTCGGGGACGAGTTGCGGGCCCTGCGCGTCCGCAAGGGGCGCCTGGCTCTGCTCCGGCGCAGCCTGGTCGGCTGCCGCGTGCTGGGGAGACGGCTCGGGGGTCACGGCCGCGGGCAGCTCTTCGGCGGGGGCCGTGGCGCCGTCCGCGGGCTGCGGAGCCTGCGCGGCGTCCGGGAAGGGTACGGCTTCCGGGGCGACCGTCTGCGCGTGCTCGGTGACGGGCGCCGGGGCGGGCTGTACGGCATCCTGGGCGGCAAGGGGAGTGTCGGCTCCAGTGGTCCCGGGCTGCGCTGTGGCGGGCTCCGCGGGGGCGGTCTCCGTGCCCGGCGCGACTTCGGGGGCGATGGCCTCGGAACCCGGCGGGAACTCAGGGGCAGTGGGCTCGGAACCCGGCGGGAACTCAGGGGCAGTGGGCTCGGACACCGCCGGGAACTCAGGGGCAGTGGGCTCGGACACCGCCGGGAACTCGGGGGCAGCGACCTCGGACACCTGTGCGGTCATGGACGCGGGGTCGACCTCGGCGAAGTGCGCTGCCTCCGGCACCTCTACGACGTCCGGAGCTGGGGCGGCTCCCAGGACCGGCTCGGCGGCGTCCGCGACGAGGTCGGCTGCCGGTGCCTGCCCGGCGTCGGTGTCCGGTTCCTGGCCGGCGTCGACAGTGGCGTCCGTGCCCGGCTCGTGGACGGCATGGGCAGCGGGGTCGGTTGCCTCGGTCTGTCCGCCCGCTGCGGCAAGCGGTGCCGCCTGCTCGGCTTCCACAGTGGCAGCGGCCTCGTCCTGTACGGCGGCCAGTGCCTGCCCCTCGTCCGAAGCGGGCGCGGTCACCGGAACCTGTACCGGATCCGGCGCCTGTACGGCCTCCGGAAGCTGCCCGGCATCCGGAGCGTGCGTCTCCGCGGAGACCTGCGGGACGTCATCGCCCGGCACGGCCTCGCCAGCGCCGGGCGCGATCGCGCCGCCCTCTGCCGCGTACGCGCCCTCGTGGGCCTCCGCGGTCGGCGCGCCGACTGCACCGGCGTCCTGGGCCAGCGGTGCGAGCCCCTCGTCCTGGCTCTGGGGAGCCTGCGTGGTCAGGTCTCCCTGAACCTCGGGAGACTGCGCGAACTCACTGCCCTGGCCGTCCGGGACCTGAGCGAATCCGACACCCTGGCCCTCAGAACCCTCAGAGCCCTGAGCCACCGCGCCACTCTGGCCCTCCGGGGTCTGCACGAACCCACCGCGCTGGCCGTCCGGAGCCTGAACGTCAACGTGTGCCTGTGCCTGTGCGATCCCTTCGCCCGCCCCCTCCGCGGCCTCCGCGACGAACCCGTCAGTGACCGCCTCGGCAGGCTGCGGCGCCTCGGCAGCGTGTGCGGCCTGAGGAACCGGGTAGGTCACCGCGGCCTGGGCCGCGGCCACCGGTTCGGCTTCCTCGACCGGCGCCGGAACAACCGTTTCGGCAGCCCCGGCCTCGGGGTTCACCGGCGCCTGGGCCGCGCCGTGGACGGTGGCCGCGCCCCAGGGTGACGCTCCCTGCGGGGACATCTCGCGCAGCGGCTGGGGGGCGTCGAGGTACTCGGGACCCGTCGCGGGCTGGCCGGACTGCCGTACCGGCGCTGCGACCGCGCCGCGGTCGGCGAGGGAGCGGACCGGGCTCGCGGAGGTGTCGGGGATGGGCGGGCCGAGGTGCAGGGGGCGGCGGGGCGGAGTCGGCATGGCCTGCTGTGCGGGGCTGGGGAGGCGGAAGCCGTTGAGGTCGACCGAGCCGCTGTCGCGGCCGGACATCTCGTGCGGGCCGGGCTCGTGCACGGTCTCGACGACGGGCTCCGGCGCGGGCGGGGCGACCTCGTTGCCCCACGCGCCCTGGGCGCCCGGCAGCAGCAACAGGTCTTCGTCCTCGGCGGTGGTCTCGGAGAGGTAGGTGTACGCACCGTGCGCGGGGGCGCTCGGCTGCTCCACCATGCCTGCGCTCTCCGGCAGTCCCTCGCCCGGGACCTGGCCGGTGTCGGTCATGCGTAACCCCTCGCCCATCGGTTAGTGCTTCTTCGGCCGGCTCACCCGGAACGGCGCACCGACCGCCCCGCAGTGAAGAACGAGCGTGCGTGCCCAGCGGCACGAACGACCCGTCGCCAAAAGACGACAAAGCCATTAACTGGCATTGTCGCGGCCGTTGCCCCGTCGCGACAGCTTGATCCGCGACGGCCCGCTGTGGACTGCGCCACGTTGCGCGTCCTCCGGTTCTGCCGTACCACACTCACCCCAAAAGGGGCGAGTTTTCCGGACATTGACGAACGAAGCGCCGGGCGTCCGAGTGCGGTACAACGATCGGCCAGCCTACCGCGCGCAGTACGACAACAGGATCACGGGGACAGGATCCGGGACGGAACGGCAATCAGGCCGTGCGGTCCGGCAGCAGGCCGCTGAGCAGGAACGCGACGCTCCGCTCGGTCTCCGTCCAGGCCCGGGTGTCGAGTTCGACGGACTGAACAAGGGCGCACTCGACCCGGTAGCCGTGCTCGGTCAGGTCGCGGCCGACCAGTTCGGCGGCGTCACGGGTCGCCGCGTGCGTCACGATGCGCTGCGGACGGCGGTCGGCCACGGCCGAGACCACGGCCGCTCCCCCGCCGCCGACCCGGACGACGTCCGGTTCGGGCAGGTTCTCCAGAATGTGCGGGGCGTTGCCGCGCACGGTCTGCAGCTGCACCCCGAAGCCGCGTGCGGCGGCCTCGGTGCGGGCGCACGCCCCCAGGTCCCGGTCGACGGCGATGACGGCCGCCCCGGCCCGTGCCGCCTCGGTGGCGAAGGCGCCGCTGCCGCAGCCGATGTCCCACACGAGGTCGCCGACGCGCGGTCCCAGCCGGGCGAGTTGGGCGGCGCGGAGCAGCTCGCCCTCGCCTTCGCCCAGGTCACCGCCGTACGCCTCGGCGGGCAGCGCCCAGCCGCGCGGTGCGGTGCCCGGGGCGCGTCCGGCGATCCAGCCGCTGTCCTCCCCCGCGGGTCCGGCGGTTCCGCCGATGACGATGACCAGGTTCGGGTCGCGCCAGGTGTGGTCGGCGGCCTTGTCGGAGGTGACGACGGTGATCTGCTCGCGGTCGGTGCCGAGTTCCTCGCAGATGACGAAGGTGCGGTGGATGCCGTCGAGGAGCAGGCCGAGTTCGGCGGGGCCGGCGCCGGGTGAGGTGAGGACGGCGACCTTGGTGTGGGCGCGGCACACGTTCACCGCGCGGCGCAGGGTGCGCCGGTGTGCGACGACCACCTGTGCGTCGTCCCAGGGCATGCCGGCGCGGGCGAAGGCGGTGGCCACGGAGGAGACGCCGGGGACGACCTCCACCTCCAGGCCGAACTCGGGGGCGCGCAGGGTCCGTACGACGCCGAAGAAGCCGGGGTCGCCGTCGGCGAGCACCACCGCGGAGCCGCGGTGGCCGGCGATGCGGCGGGCGGCGAGGGCGACGCTGCCGAGGCGGATGCGCTCGGCGCCGGGTGGCACCTCGGGGAGCGCCAGGTGGTGGGCGGCACCGGCCACCAGCGTGGCGGCGCCGAGGGCGGAGCGCGCCGCGGCGGTCAGCGGCGAGCCGTCCCAGCCGATCACCGTGACCCGGTCGGCCATCGTCTCTCAGTCTCCAGGGGGTTTGCGCAGGTTGTCAGGGGCCCGGATGCCGGGCTCCGTGAGAGTACCTGGTGAAGGCGACCGAGCCGGTGGCCCCCTTGGTCAGTTCCAGTCCGAGAACGACGTGAAACCGCCGGAGTCGGCCAGCTGCTCGCCCGCCCCGTCGAGGTCTTCCGGGAGGAGGCTCCACACGATGAAGTCGGTGCGGACGTCGGCCCAGGTGCCGTCCTCGGTGCGGACGTGCGCTATGCAGGCGTTGCGCAGGACGCCCTCGCTGATACAGCCGATCTTCTGAGCGACCTGCTGGGAGGCGGTGTTGTCGGCCGCCGTGCGCAGCTCGATACGCTCGAGTTTCTGGTCGCCGAGGAGCCACTGGGCGGTGGCCAGGGCGGCCTCGGAGGCGTAGCCCTCGCCGCGGGCCCAGGGGGCGATGATGTACGACAGTTCGGTGGACCTGATGTGCCAGTTGGTCTTGCCGAGCTGGACGATGCCGACCAGGCGCTGGGTGAGGAACTCGGTGACGGCGAGGTCGAGGCCGCGGCCCGCCTGGCGTTCGGCGGGGGCGTACTCGGTGATCCAGGTGCGGGCGGCGTCCTCGGTGAACGGCTGGGGAACGTCGGTCCAGGCCACGACCTGCTCGTCGTTCATCATCTCGGCCAGGGCAGGCACGTCGTCCTCGTCGAGGGGACGCAGCACCAACCGCTCCGTGCTGATGGAGATGTTGGGGAAGGTGCCAGTCATGCGCCGCTCCGTAACCGTCGGGAAACCTTCAGCCTGCTGAACTGCCCAGCATGCAGCATGGAAGCACCGAACCGCACGACGGGGTCCACCCCGAGTGAAGGAGTGGACCCCGTCCGTGGTGATACGCCGTATACGCCCCGTCAGCCGGAGCTGACCGGCAGGACCGAGCCCTGGTACTTGTCCTCGATGAACTTCTTCACCTCGGCGGAGGTGAGGAGTTCGGCGAGCTTCCGCACCCTGGGATCGTCCTCGTTGCCGCGCTTGACGGCGAGGAGGTTGGCGTAGGGGTTGTCCTTCGCCGACTCCAGGAGGACCGCGTCCTTCGTGGGACTGAGGCCCGCGTCCTGGGCGTAGTTGTTGTTGATGACCGCCGCGGCCACGTCGTCGAGCGAGCGTGGCAGTTGGGCGGGCTCCAGCTCCTTGAACTTCAGGTGCCTGGGGTTGGCCTCGATGTCCGCGGGGGAGGCGTCCGTGCCCGCGTCCTCCTTGAGCGTGATGACGCCCTGGGAGGCCAGGAGCTTGAGGGCGCGGCCTTCGTTGGTGGTGTCGTTCGGCACGGCGACGGTTGCTCCGTCGGCGAGCTCGGTGACGTCCGCGACCTTCTTGGAGTACACGCCCATGGGCGGCAGATAGGCATCGACGACCGGGACCAGGTCGGTGCCCTTGGACTCGTTGAAGTCGTCCAGGTAGGGCTCGTTCTGGTAGAGGTTCGCGTCGAGCGAGCCCTCCTGGAGCGCGGTGTTCGGGAGGACGTAGTCCGTGAACTCCTTGATCTCGAGGTCGAGTCCGGCCTTCGCGGCGAGGTTGTCCTTGATGTACGTCAGGACTTCGCCGGCCGGGACGGCGGTGGCGCCGACGACGAGGGAGTCGTCGTCACCGCCGCCGCTTCCTGAACCGCAGGCGGCGAGGCCGAGGGCCAGTGCGACCGAGGCGGCCGCTGTGACGGTCTTGCGCATGACGGCGGCTCCTCAGAAGGACGGGATGACGGACCCGTCGTAGGTGTCCTCGATGAACTTCTTGACCTCGGCGGAGGTGAGGAGCTCGGCGAGCTTCTTTACGCGTGGGTCGTCCTCGTTGCCGTCCTTGACCGCGAGGAAGTTGCCGTACGGGTTGTCCGTGGCGGACTCCAGGACGAGGGCGTCGTCGGCGGGCGAGAGGTCGGCCTCGATGGCGTAGTTGCCGTTGATGACGGCCGCGTCCACGTCGTCCAGGGAGCGCGGGGTCTGGGCCGCCTCCAGCTCCTTGAACTTGAGGTTCTTCGGGTTCTTGGTGATGTCGGAGGGGGTCGCCTCGTTGCCCACGCCGTCCTTGAGCGTGATGATCCCGTTGGCGTCCAGGAGCTTCAGAGCCCGTGCCTCGTTCACGCTGTCGTTCGGGACGGCGACGGTCGCACCGCTCTTCAGGGCGTCGGCGCTCTTGACCTTGTTGGAGTAGAGGCCGAGCGGCTCCAGGTGGACCGTGACGACGGGCACGATGTGGGTGCCGTTCTTCTTGTTGAAGTCGTCGAGGTACGGCTGGTTCTGGAAGTAGTTGGCAGTCACCGAACCGTCTTCGGTCGCCGTGTTCGGCGTGACGTAGTCCGTGAACTCCTTGACCTCCAGGTCGAGGCCGGCCTTCTTCGCCAGGTTGTCCTTCACGTAGTTCAGGATCTCGGCGTGCGGCGTCGGACTCGCGGCGACGACCAGCGGTCCGCTCGTGTCGGAGGAGGCGGAGTCGCTGTCCGAGCCGCAGGCGGTGAGCCCGAAGGTGAGGGCTCCGGCGGCGAGGACGGCGGTGGTGATTTTGGCGGTGTTACGCACGAAAAGTGCCTTTCCTGAGGGGTGGAGCGACCCCGCGATGGGTGTGCGGGGAAATCTGCGGTTGGTGTGTGCCCTACGAGGGAGCTTGCGAGGGAGACTTCAGGCGACCTTGCCGACGTCGGCCGTCGCCGGCTCCTTCGCCTTCAGCAGGCGCAGCCTCGGCGCGGGGCCGGACTGGCCGGCGCGGCGGTGCAGGAAGCGGGCGGCGAAGTCACCGGCGAACTGGATGACGGAGATGACCACGGCGAGGATCGCCACCGTGATCCACATCAGCTCGGTCTCGAAGCGCTGGTAGCCGTACCGGATGGCGATGTCGCCGAGGCCGCCGGCGCCGACCGTGCCGGCCATCGCGGAGTAGCCGATGAGGGCGACGATCGTGGTGGTGGTGCTGGAGATCAACGACGGCAGGGACTCGGGTACGAGGACCTTCCGCACGACCGTCCAGGTGTTGCCGCCCATCGACTGCACGGCCTCGACGAGCCCGCCGTCCACTTCCCGGACAGCCGTCTCGACCAGGCGCGCGAAGAAGGGGATCGCACCGATGGCAAGCGGCACGATGGCGGCCTCGCGGCCGATGGTGGTGCCGGTGATCGAGCGGGTGAAGCCCATCAGCGCGACCATCAGGATGATGAACGGCATCGAGCGGGCGACGTTCACCACCTGCCCGATGACCTTGTTCGCGACGACGTTCTGGAGGAGTCCGCCCCGGTCGGTGAGGACGAGGAGGACGCCGAGCGGGAGCCCGCCGACGACGGCGATCAGCGTGGACCAGCCAACCATGTAGAGGGTGTCCCAACAGGCCTGCTCCAGCAGGGGCTGCATTTCGGACCAGGTCACTTGGCACCTTCCTTCACCAGCAGGGGCTCCTCGCCCAGTACGTCGATGTGCAGGCCCTGTTCGCGCAGGAAGCCGATCGGCACGACGTTGTCCTCGTAGCGGCCGGGCAGTTCGATGCGCATCCGGCCGACCTGGAGGCCGCCGACGGTGTCGATGGCCGCGCCGAGGATCGATATGTCGATGTTGTAGGTGCGGGAGAGCTGGGAGATGACCGGCTGGGTCGCGGCCTCGCCCTGGAAGGTGACGTCGACGACGGTGCGGTCGGCGCCGGAGGCCTCGCCACCCACCGGGAACAGTGCGGAGGCCAGCTGGGAGCCCGGGGTCGCGAGCAGTTCACTGACCGTGCCGGACTCGACGATGCGGCCCTTCTCCATCAGGGCGGCCGAGTCGCAGATCGACTTCACGACGTCCATCTCGTGGGTGATGAGCAGGACGGTCAGGCCCAGTTGCCGGTTCAGGTCACGCAGCAGCTGGAGGATGGAGCGGGTGGTCTCGGGGTCGAGGGCGCTGGTCGCCTCGTCGGACAGCAGGACCTTGGGGTCGCCGGCCAGGGCGCGGGCGATGCCCACGCGCTGCTTCTGGCCGCCGGAGAGCTGGGCCGGGTAGGCCTTCGCCTTGTCGGCGAGACCGACGAGGTCGAGCAGCTCCAGAGCCTTGCGAGAGCGCTCCTGGCCGGACTTGCCGAGGATTTCGAGCGGCAGCTCGACGTTGTCCTGCACGGTCCGCGTCGACAGCAGGTTGAAGTGCTGGAAGACCATGCCGATACGGCTGCGCGCCCGGCGCAGCTCCCGGCCGGCGCGGGGTCCGCGCCCGGCGAGGGCGGTGAGGTCCTGTCCGGCGACGGTGACCGTGCCGGCGGTGGGGCGCTCCAGCAGGTTGACGCAGCGGATGAGCGAGGACTTGCCGGCGCCGGACTGGCCTATGACGCCGTACACCTCGCCTTCGCGGACGTGGAGATCGACGCCGTCCAGGGCGGTGACCTCACGGCCGCTGGTGCGGTAGACCTTGGTCAGGCCTGTGGTGGTGATCACGTGGGTTTCCGTCACTGTCGTGCGCAGGGCGTGGATGTGCCCTGGCGGGTGCATTCGGTCGGAACGCGACACGGTTCTCGTGCGGTGGCATAAGGAACCAGGGGAGAGAACATGTGCGCGGGGCGGCGTCAGTCACGTACGGGATTCAGCGCACGGACATGCCACGGCGGCTCGCTTCGGGGCGCGAGGCTCAGGTGGTGCAGGGGCCCTCTAGAAGGCGCACATTCGACACATACAACGAGCACCGGGCGTCATGGTCGCCTCGGTCGCAAGGGTGCGGCTGCTCGTCGTGGTCATGCGATCAGTAAACCAGACCTACGGTCCTGACAAAGCGCCGCTGTCCGGATGCTGGACAGCGGCGGACGCCCGTCAACCGCGGACGGAGATCTCGACTCCCCCGTCGCTGACCAGGGCGGACAGGGCCGACAGGTCCCGCACCACGAGGTCGGCGACCAACTCGTGGGCCTGGTGCGTTGTGGTCAATGCCACGGTGGTCATTCCTGCGGCACGGCCGGCCTGGAGACCGGCGGGGGCGTCCTCGAAGACGACGCAGTGGGCCGGGTCGACGCCGAGTTCGCGGGCCGCGAGGAGGTAGGGCTCGGGGTCGGGCTTGCCGCGCGTGATGTCGTCGGCGGCGATCAGTGTCTTGGGCAGGATGCCGACGGCGTCGAGGCGGGCCTCGGCCAGGCGCCGGGTGGCGGAGGTGACGACGGCCCAGCGGTCGGCGGGCAGCGCGTCGAGGAAGTCCTTGGTGCCGGGCAGCAGCTGGACGCCGTCGTTGGGTACGTCGTCCACCTCCAGCTTCTCGATCCGCGCGACGGCCTCCGGGACAAGGTGCGCGGGCAGCAGGTCAGCCGCTATCTCGGCGGCCGGACGCCCGTGCAGTTCGACGCGTGCGAAGTCGTCGACGGTGATCCCGTACTCCAGGGCCCACTGCGTCCAGCAGCGGTCCACGGAGGCGAGGGAGGAGACGAGGGTGCCGTCGTTGTCGAACAGGAGGGCTTGTGCGTGGATCTTCATGCCGTCGACCCTACGGGGCATTCCGGGGGCGGCCGCCTCGGGTCTTTTGGCCCGTAATAGGGTCACGGCATGCTTGATGCCCTGACGCTCGTGACCGGCGTCGCCGCACTTCTGCTGGCCGCGTGGTGCGGCTGGGCCGCGTACCGAGATCAGCCGACCAAGGACTGGCACTTCATCGGGATGGCCGTGGTGTCCGTGCTGGCCCTCGTCCAGCTGGTGGTCGGGATCGTGGAGTTGGGGCGGGGCGAGAAGCCGGACCAGGGCACGACGATCTTCGTGGCGTATCTGCTGGGCGCGTTCGCGTGTATCCCGGCGGCGGGGTTCATGTCGCTGGCCGAGCGGACCCGGTGGGGCTCGGTGACGGTTGCCTCCGGCGGTGTGGTGCTGGCGGTGCTCGAAGTGCGTCTCTATGACATCTGGGGAGGCTGAGGTGGCCGTGACGGAGGAGAAGCCCACGCGGCAGCGGCTGATCAGCGGGCCGGGGATGCTGTTGGTCTGGCTGTACGGCGTGATGGTCGTCGGGGCGGTGTCGCGCTCGGTGGTGCAGATCTCCACCGAGTTCGACCGGGCGCCGCTCGCGTACTCGCTGTCCGCGGTGGCGGGGCTCGTCTACGGGTTCATCACGTACTCGCTGGTGCGGGGCGGGGAGACGGCACGCAAGGCGGCGTTGGTGTGTTGCGGGGCCGAGCTGGTGGGCGTGCTGACGGTCGGGACCTGGACGCTGGTGGACCCCTCGGCGTTCCCGGACGCGACCGTGTGGTCGGACTTCGGGATGGGGTACCTCTTCATCCCGGTGCTGTTGCCGTTGTCCGCGATGTACTGGTTGTGGAAAGCACGTGCGCCGCACGGGGGTGCCGCCTGAGGTTTTCAGGCGGCCGCGGGCCCGTTGTGGCTTGTCGCGCCCACGCGGCGGAGCCGCATATCGACACAGCCCCGCGCCCCTAAAAGACCCGATCATGCCGTGGCTGCATAAGTTCCAGCCATCTTTTCCAGGACGATCATCTCCACCCCGTCCGCGCCCTTCGACGTGCCCACCGTCTCGTAGCCCACCCTGCGGTACAGGCGCAGGTTGCCCTCGCTGCGGTAGCCCGTGTGGAGGCGGAACTTCTTGGCGCCGCGCTCCTCTGCCAGCGCCGACTCGGCCGCGCGCAGCAGCCTCGCTCCGATGCCGTGGCCCTGGAGGCGGGGGTGGACGCAGAGCTTGCCGATGGCGGCGGCGCCGTCCTCGGTCACCGCGCCGCGCACCGAGCCGACGACCTCCTCGCCCAGCCTGGCCACGAAGACGCAGTCCGCGACCACCTCCTCGCGGACGGAGTCCAGGCTCTGGACCAGCGGGTCGATGCGGTAGTTGCCGTACAGAGCGGCCTCGCTCTGGAAGCACAGGTACTGCAGCCTGAAGATCTGCTCCGCGTCCTGCACGGTCGCCGCAGAGATGGTCACGCTCATGCCCATGTGCGCACGCCTCCCGCTCACCTGATCGCCTGTCGTCCCTCACTCCTATCCCCGCGCTCCGCGGGCCGCAACCTCCGATGTGAGCAATCTGCGCAGACATCCCAGGCATCTGGAACGTTCCGGGCCAAGACTGCCCTGTGACATACCCAACTCCCCCGCGATCTCCCGGTATGTGAGGTCCCTGGGCGACAGGAGCGCCGCCATCAGACGGGGGCAGCGGCCGGGGAGGCGGCGCACGGCGTCGTGCAGGGCGCGGCGGCGGGCCGAGGCGAGGGCGAGTTGTTCGGGGGTGCGGTCGCCGTCGTCGGCCGGCTCGACGTCGTACGGTCGTTCGAGTCGGGTCGTACGGCGGGTGCGGCGGGACTCGGAGCGGACGGCTCGGCGGAGCCAGCCGTGCGGGTCGAGGGGCGGGCCCTGGGTCTCCAGGTGCTCCAGGAGACGGAGCCAGACCGCCTGCTCCAGGTCGCCCGGTTCCGTACCGGTGGCATGTGCCTCGGCCAGGGCTTCGGCGGTGAGCAGGGGGCGCAGGGTGGTGACGAGGTCGTGCGTCATATGCAGGGCGACGCGTCCGCCCGGGCCGTGGGTTGCCCGGGCGGCCGGCTGTCACCCCAATCGGGGCCGAGGGCTCAGCTGTTGACGAAGTCCTCGCGGGCCAGCACACCGGTGTCCGGCTGGTCGGTGAAGACGCCGTCGATGCCGGTGGCGAAGTACGCCTTGTATGCGCCGAAGACGTCGCCGTAGGCGTCCACGTCCGTGCCCTTGCGGAAGTCGGCGGGCAGGAAGGGGTTCTCGTTGCGCAGGGTCCAGGGGTGCAGGACGAGGCCCACCTTGTGCGCGTCCTTGACGAGGGTGGTCGGCTGGGTGAGCCTGCCCGCGGCGTCCTTCGGGATGATCAGGTCGAGGGTCGGGCCGATGCCCTGCGCGTAGGAGGCGATCTCCCTGAGGCCGGCCGGCTTGACCAGGTCGGCGACCGTGCGCGGGTCACCGGTCTCGACGAAGTCCCAGGGACGGGTGGCCGGGCCGGACAGGAGCACCACGAGCGGGTTGTCGACCAGCTTGTTCAGGCGCTGGATGCTGGTCGGCTCGAAGGACTGGATGATGACCGGCGACTTCCACTTGTCCCTGCCGTACTTGCGCAGCAGCTTGGCGACCCGCTCCTCGAGACCCAGGCCCAGCTTGCGGAAGTAGGTGGGGTGCTTGAGCTCGGGGTAGATCCAGACCTGCTTGCCCCGCCTGCGGGTCTGCTCGTCCTGCCACTTCAGGACCTCTTCGAAGGTGGGGATCTCCCAGCGGCCGTTGTAGAGGGTGTTGTGCGGGCGGTTGGCCGGGATGCGTTCGATCGCGCGAAGCGTCTTGAGCTCGGCGAGCGTGAAGTCCTCGGTGAACCAGCCGGTGGTGGAGACGCCGTCGAGCACCTTGGTGGTCTTGCGGCCGGCGAACTCGGGGTGGTTCGCGACGTCGGTCGTGCCGCCGATCTCGGGCTCGTGGCGGCAGACGAGGTGGCCGTCCTTGGTGGGCACGAGGTCGCCGGCCTCGACGATGTCGGCGCCCAGGTCGAGGGCGAGCTGGTAGGCGCCGAGGGTGTGCTCGGGGCGGTAGCCGCTGGCACCCCGGTGACCGATGATCGTCGGCACGGGCAGGCTCTTCACCCCGCCGCTCCCGGGCCCGGCACCGGCGGCTCTCGCCGTACCGGACATCCCGAGGACCGCTCCCCCGGCACCGAGCACCGCCGCACCGAGAAGCGCCCGCCGCCCGGTCCCGCCCGCCTGCTCGTTCGAACCCTGAGACCCCTGCGATCCCCGTGTTCCCTGCGACCCCTGCGTTCCCATGAACGCCCTCCTGCCATCGGCTCGACCATGCGCGCCGATCGTAGGGTCGTGTCCATGGCGGACGGGAGACCTGTGGCGGAACACGCGGGTGACACGGGATGTCGTACGGGAACAGATGTCTGACGCCCGGTCGGCTTCATGGCTGCGGCGCGGGGTACGCGACCTGTGTCACATCATTCCGTTCGGGTTACCGCCGGGCAACGCGGTGCCACCGCAGGTGAACGGGTGTCAACACTGCGTAAGACCTCGGTGAATCCGCCGTGCCCGATGTGCGCGACCCCCTGGGCCGCGAGTAATGTCCTCACCTGCACAGACTCATACAGATTCCCTCACCACTCTCTTGACACCGGAGGGCCCGTTGTCCCGCTTCGCGCTCATCAAGGCAGTGCTCGGACCGATCATGCGCCTGATGTTCCGCCCACGGGTGGAAGGCGCGGAGCACATCCCGGGCGACGGTCCGGTGATCCTGGCCGGGAACCACCTCACGTTCATCGACTCGATGATCATGCCGCTCTTCTGCGACCGACAGGTCTTCTTCATCGGCAAGGACGAGTACGTCACCGGCAAGGGCATCAAGGGCCGGCTGATGGCCTGGTTCTTCACGGGCTGCGGCATGATCCCGGTCGACCGGGACGGCGGCCGCGGCGGTGTCGCGGCGCTGATGACCGGCCGCCGGGTGCTGGAGGAGGGCAAGGTCTTCAGCATCTACCCGGAGGGCACGCGCTCCCCCGACGGCCGGCTCTACCGCGGCCGTACGGGCATCGCCCGGCTGGCCATGATGACCGGCGCGCCCGTCGTACCGTTCGCCATCATCGGCACCGACAAGATCCAGCCCGGCGGCGCCGGCTTCCCGCGTCCCGGCCGCGTCACGGTCCGCTTCGGCGAGGCGATGGAGTTCTCCCGCTACGAGGGGATGGACCGCGACCGCTATGTCCTGCGGGCGGTCACCGACTCCGTGATGACCGAGGTCATGCGGCTGTCCGGGCAGGAGTACGTGGACATGTACGCCACCAAGGCGAAGGCCGCGTAAGAGGCTTAAGCGACTTCAGAGGCTTCAGAGGTTTCGGTACGGCTATACGGCGGGCTGCTCCTCGGGCGGTCCGCCGTTCGCGTGCCCGTCCCCCGGTGCCGGGAACCACAGCACGAACGTCGAGCCCTCGCCGACCCGGGAGAACAGCCGGATCTGGCCGCCGTGCGACTCCACGATCTGCCGGACGATGGCGAGGCCGAGCCCGGCGTGCCGGTCGCGTCCGCCGCCGCCCGCCCTGGCCCGCCAGAACCGGTCGAAGACCCGGGCCTGGTCGTCGTCCAGGATGCCGGGCCCCTCGTCCCGTACGGCGGTCCACAGCCAGCTGCCCGAGCGGCCCGCGGCGACGGTGATGCGGGTGCCGGGCGAGGACAGCCGTACGGCGTTCGAGAGCAGGTTGCCGACGGCCCGGCGCAGGGCGTCGTGGTCGCCGATGACGGTCAGGCCCGGGACGAGCCGGCGGTGCAGGGCGAGGCCGCGGTCGGCGGCGAGCGGGGCGAACTCCTCGCACGCCTCGCCCGCCGCGGCGGCCAGGTCGACGTCCGCGTCGGCGAGGGCGGGCGCGCTGCGGCGGGCGGTGGCCAGCAGGTCCTCGACCAGCCGGGTCATCCGGGTGGTCGCACGGTCGACACTGCGGGCGGCCGTGCGGCGCTCCTCCTCGTCCGACTCCTCCGCGGTCAGTACGGCGTCCAGGTTGGCGCGGATGATCGCGAGCGGGCTGCGCAGCTCGTGCGAGGCGTCGTCGATGAGCTGGCGCTGGGCGCGGAACGCCTCGTCGAGCCGGTCCAGCATGGAGTCCACCGTGTCGGCGAGGTCGCGCAGCTCGTCCTTGGGGCCCTGCAGCTGGATGCGTTTCGAGAGGTCGGTGGCCTGGATCTCCGCCGCCGTGCGGGAGATGGCGCGTACGGGGCGCAGGGCGCGGCCGGAGAGGATCCAGCCGAGGACGAGGCTGGTGGCGGCGAGGCCGCCGAGGACGGCGTAGGAGAAGCGGCGCAGGTTGGCGAGCGTCTCGTAGTTGACGGCCGCCTCGACCTCCTGGAGCTTCACGGCGTCGAACTCGCCCATGTAGACGCCGTTCACGTACTTCTCGGCGCGGAACTGCTTGCTGACCGGGTGGGCCTCGCCGCTGCGTTCCACGGCCACGTAGGTGGCGCCGAGGACGAGTGCGGTGAGGACGAACAGGAGGCCGGAGTACAGGACGGTGAGGCGGAAGCGGATGGTGTGGGTGAAGGAGGGCAGGCGCGGGAGCCTGAGGGGAAGGCGCGGGAGCCTGAGATGCGGGCGCGGGAGCCTGAGATGTGGGCGCGGGAGCCTGAGATGCGGGCGCTTGAAGGAAGGGCGTTTCATTGCGTCTCCTTCAGGCGGTAGCCCTGCCGTATCACCGTCTCTATGAGGGGCTCGTCCTCTCCGGTGACCTTTCGGCGCAGCGAACCGACCGTGACGCGCACGGTGTTGGTGAAGGGGTCGGCGTGTTCGTCCCAGACGTGTTCGAGGAGTTCCTCGGCCGGTACGACGCGCCCGGGGCGGGTCATGAGGTAGTGCAGGACGCTGAACTCCTTCGGCGTGAGGTGGAGTCGGCGGGGGCCGCGGTAGGCCTCGAAACGGGCGGTGTCCAGGCGGAGTTCGCCGACCTCGACGACCGCCGTGCCGCCGTCCTCGCGGCGCAGCAGCGCCCTGATGCGGGCGAGGAGTTCGGGCAGGGCGAAGGGTTTGACGAGGTAGTCGTCGGCGCCCTCGTCGAGGCCGCGGACGCGGTCGGCGAGGCGGTCGCGGGCGGTGAGCATGAGGATGCGGGGGCCGCCGGGGCCTGGGGCCGCACGGATGGCGCGGCAGACGGTGAAGCCGTCGCCGTCGGGGAGGTTGAGGTCCAGCAGGACCAGGTCGTAGTCGTTGACGGCGAGTTTCTCGGTCGAGGTGTCGACGTCCGGGGCGACGTCGACGGCGTAGCCCGCCCGCACCAGGCCGACCTTGAGCGCGACGACCAGGTCCTCCTCGTCCTCGACCACGAGCAGTCTCATGTCCGCCCCTCCTCAGCCCCCGTCGATGATCGTCTGTGCCGCCGTCGCCGCGTCCGCCACGGGGATGGCGAAGCCGATGCCGATGGAACCACCTCGTTGCTGGTCCAACGTCGCGATGGCCGTATTGATGCCGATGACCCGTCCCTCGGCGTCGACCAGCGGTCCGCCGGAGTTGCCGGGGTTGATCGACGCGTCGGTCTGCAGGGCGCGCTGCTGCCCGCCACCGCCGCTGCCTTCGCCGAGCCGTACGGAGCGGTCCAGGGCGCTGACGATTCCCGAGGTGACAGTGCCGCTCAGGCCCAGCGGGGAACCGATGGCGAGGACCGTGTCTCCGACGCCGGGGCGGGCGCCGGTGGCGAGTTCGGCGGCCCTGAGTCCGCGTGACGTCTCCGGCTCCAGTACGGCCACGTCGTGCGCGGGATCGTCGCCGACCACCTCGGCACTCAGCCGGCGCCCGTCCTGCAGCTCGACGGTGACCTGCGAACTCCCCTCCACCACATGCGCGTTGGTGAGGATCCGGCCCCGCTCGTCGAAGACGAACCCGGACCCCTGCCCGTTCGCCGTGACGACGGACACCACGCTGGGCAGGACCCGGTCGGCGACGGCCTGCAGCCCGCCGACCTCGCGTGCGGTCACCGGGGCGGCCGGGTCGTCGTCCCCGAGGACGCCGGCGGCGTATCCGGCGGCGCCGCCCGCGAGTACGGCGGCGAGGAGGGCGGTGGTGAGGGGACGGGGGGTGCGGTCGCGTGGGGGCCGCGGGGGGACGGGCGAGTGCGGGGACGGGGCCGGGGGCGGGGCTGGAGACGGCACCGGCGCGGGCCGGTCGGGGAGCGTGGGCCGCATACCTGGCAGGAAGGACGGGCCACGCGGCGCGCCGAGGCCGGGAGGGGCGTCGACGGGGCCGGCGCCTCGGTGGCCCGGCGCACCGTCCGCAGCACTCGGGTCGCCCTCGGACGCGGTGACGTGACGCGCGGTGCCGTCCGAGGATCCCCCGGTCCGCTGCGGGCCGCCTCCGTCGGAGGAGGCCGGGGGTTTGCCGAGGCCGGCAGCGACCGGCGGGCCACCGGAGTACACGGGATCGTGAGAAGCCGGCGGGCCACCGGAGCGTGCGGCATCGGGTGAACCCGGCGGGCCGGCATGCGCGGCACCGGGAGAACCCGGCACACCGGAGCCCGCGGCACCGGAAGAACCCGGCACACCGGAGCCCACAGCATCAGGCAAACCCGCCGCACCGGCATGCCCGGCACCCGAAGAACCTGCAGCACCGGAGCCCGCCGCATCAGGCGAACCCGACCCGCCGGAGTGCGCAGCACCCGAAGAACCCGCCGCAGCGAAACCCGCCGCACCAGACAATCTCGCCGCACCGAAGCCCGCCGCATCAGGCGAACCCGACCCGCCGGAGCCCGCCGCACCAGACAAACCCGACCCGCCGGAGTGCGCAGCACCCGAAGAACCCGCCGCACCGAAACCCGCCGCACCAGACAATCCCGCCGCACCGAAGCCCGCCACATCAAACAAACCCGGTACGCCACCAGCGCGCTCGGCTCCAGAAGAACCCGCCGCACCGAAACCCGCAGTACCGCCGGAACCGCGCAAACCAGAGCCCCCGGCACCAGGAGGACCCGGCAGGTCCAAGCTCTCGGTTCCAGTCGGCGGGCCGGAGGGCGCGCTATCGGACGAACCCGGCACACCACCGCGCTCGGCCCCGGGAGAACCGAACCCCGGCGCACCGGAGCCCGCGCCGCCCGGCGAATCCGCCGTACCAAAGTGCTCAGTTCCAGGAGAACCCGGTGAGCCGGAGCGCGAGTTGCCGGGAGGACCCGGCACGCCAAGGTGCTCGGCTTCGAAAGAACCCGGCGGGCCGGAGTGCGTGGGGTCTGTCACGAGGTGCCTCCTTCGTCGGTGGGCCGGGGGCGGGTGTCGAGGTCGGTCATGGCAGGCGGGAGAACCACAGCAGGGAGGTCGCGGCGGCGATCAGGGCCGTGGCGAGGCCTGCTGCCACGAACCACTGCCAGATCTCGCGTTCCTCGGTGCGGTGGCCGACGGAGCTGCCGATGTCCTCGTAGACGGCCTGGAGTTCCTCGCCCGTGGCGGCCTCGTGGTAGTCGCCGCCCGTGCGGGAGGCGAGGTTCTCCAGGGCGGGGCCGTCGACGGGGACCTGGAGGAGGCGGCCGTCGCCGAGGTCGACGACGCCGTCCTCCGTGCCGTACGCGATCGTCGAGACGGGGATGCGCTCGGCGGCCGCCTCCGCCGCCGCGGACTCGACCGAGCGGCCCACCGTGTTGGAGCCGTCGGAGAGCAGCACGATATGTGCGGGCGGCGGCTCGGTCTCGGCCTGTTTGTCGAGCGCCCGGATAGCGTTGCGGGCGGCGATGACGGCCTCGCCGATCGCCGTGCCCTGGCCGGTGGTGAGCTGTTCGATGACCGAGCGCAGCACCGCGCGGTCGGTGGTCGGCGGGACCGCGACGGTGGCGGAGCCGCTGAAGGAGACCAGCCCGGTGTTGAACCGTTCGGGAAGCCGGTCGATGAAGGCGAGGGCGGCGCGCTGGGCGGCCACGAACCGGGTCGGTGAGACGTCGGTGGCCTCCATGGAACCGGAGGTGTCGAAGGCGACGACGATCGTCGCCCGTTCGCGCGGTACCTGCACGTCGGCCGTGGGCCGGGCGAACCCCAGCACCAGCAGCGCGAGCGTGGCGCAGAAGGCCGCGGCCGGTATGTGCCGGCGCCGGCCGGGCCGGTGGGGCGCGACCTTGTCGAGCAGGTCGAGGTTGGTGAAACGGACGGCGTAGCGGCCGCGCCTGCGCTGGACCAGCAGATACGCGCCGATCAGACCGGCGAGCGGGATCAGGAGCAGCAGCCAGCCGGGGGAACGCAAAGACATGAAGTCACTCCCGTGTCATGCGGCGCCGCCTCCCGCACGGCGCCGCTGGTCCTCGACGTACCGGACGACGTCCCGCACCCAGTCCCGGTCCGTGCGGAGCCTGAGGTGCGCGGCGCCCGCACGGCGGATCGCCTGCTTGATCACGGCCCGCTGTTCCAGCGCGGCCTCCGCGTACCGCTCGCGCAACCGACGTGCGTGCGTGGGGACTTCGCGTCGTCGTCCGGTCTCGGGGTCGACGACGGTGAGCAACCCGACGTCGGGCAGCTCCAGTTCACGCGGGTCGACGGTCTCCACGGCGAGGACCTGATGGCGGTGGGCCACCGTGCGCAGGGGCTGCTCCCAGCCGGTCTCCAGGAAGTCGGAGACGACGGCGACCAGGCCCCGCCCGGGCAGGGCGCGCAGTTCCCGGAGGGAGTCGGCGAGGGTGGAGTCGGCGGCCCCCGGTTCGACGCGCGGGCGGTCCAGGGCGGCGTGCAGGACGGTGAGCAGGTGGCGTCGGCCGGTGCGGGGCGGGATCCGCCGGATGCCGTGCGGCCCCGAGATCTGCGCGCCGAGCCGGTTTCCGGCCCGCTCGGTGAGGAACGCGACGGCCGCCGCCGCGCCCACCGCGAGGTCCCGCTTCTCCATCCGGGCGGTGCCGAAGTCCATGCTCGCGGAGGCGTCCAGGACGATCCAGATGGTCAGCTCGCGGTCGGCGAGGGTGAGGCGGACGTGCGGGACGGTGGTGCGGGCGGTGGCGTTCCAGTCCATCCGGCGGACGTCGTCGCCGATGACGTACGGCCGGGTCTCCGCGAGCTCGCTGCCCGGTCCCGGCAGCAGGGCCGGATGGTCGCCCTGGAGGAGCCCGTCTGGATGGCGGGTGAAGAGCAGTTCCAGGTGCTTCAGGGCCTGTTCGGGGGTGAGCTCGCGCAGGGTCGGGATCATGCGACGGCCTCCTCGGTGCGTTTCTCGGCGGCGGCCTGGCGGGGACTGATCCGGGGCTGGTGGACCGCCGCGAGCACCTCGTCGACGATCTCGCCCGGGGTGACGCCGTCGGCGAGCGCGTCGAAGGACAGGACGAGACGGTGGGCGACGACCTCGTGCGCCAGGTCGCTCACGTCGTCGGGGAGTACGTAGCCCCGTCCGCGCAGCAGAGCCAGCGCGCGGGCCGCGGCGACCAGGCCGAGGGTGGCCCGCGGCCCGGCGCCGTGCGCCAACCGGCTCTCCGGTCCGGCGAGTTCGCGGGTCGCGCAGACCAGTCGTACGGCGTACTCGGCGACCGCGTGGTGCACGAACACCTCGTCGGCCGTCCGCTGGAGGGCGACCAGCCGCTCGGGGGTGAGGACGCGGCGCGGGCGGGGCGGGTCGACGCTCATCCGGTAGAGGATGGCTAGTTCCTCGGCCTCGGTGGGCGCGGCGACCTCCACCTTGAGCAGGAAGCGGTCGCGCTGGGCCTCGGGGAGCCGGTAGACGCCCTCGGACTCGATGGGGTTCTGGGTGGCGAGCACGAGGAACGGTTCGGGGACGGGGAGTGTGGTGCCGCCGATGGACACCTGGTGCTCGCCCATGACCTCAAGGAGCGCCGACTGCACCTTGGCGGGGGCGCGGTTGATCTCGTCGGCGAGGACGACGTTCGCGATGACCGGCCCGGGTTCGATGTCGAACGCCTCTTGGGAGGGCCGGTAGATGCGGGTGCCGGTGATGTCGGAGGGGACGAGGTCGGGGGTGAACTGGAGGCGGGCGAAGTGACCGCCCACCACGTGTGCGAGGGTCTTCGCGGCGAGCGTCTTGGCGACGCCGGGTACGCCCTCGAGGAGGCAGTGGCCGCGGGCCAGGATCGCGGTGAACAGGCGTTCCACCATGCGGTCCTGGCCGACGATGACGCGTTTCACCTCGAAGAGGGCGTCTTCGAGGAGCTTGTCGTCGGGGGCGGTCACAGCTGGGAGGCGGGGTTGTTCGTGCCGGTGGTCTTCTCGGGGCAGTCGTGGTCGCCTTCCTCCACGACGAACCTCACCTGGTCGCGGGGCTTCTCGTCACTGTCGGCGGCCAGCGCGACGCCGCCACCGGTCAGTCCGGCGGCGGCCAGCACGGACGCGGTGACGATCATTGTGCGCGTACGACGTGTCATGGTCTTGGCTCCTTCGGCGTCGGGAACGACGTCGGTACGGAGCCAAGACCATCAGGTGGGGGCGAAAACGGGCTTAAAGGCCGGATGTGGGGGATGGCTTCGACCGGATGGCGAGTGCGGGTTGACCATCGCTGGTCGCGCCCACGCGGCGGAGCCGCACATCGATACGGCCCCGCGCCCCTACAGCCCGCTGTCCAGCCGTTGGCCTCGCAGCAGGAACCATGCCGCTACCGCCGCGGTGAGCAGCACCGCCGCCCCCACCCCGGCCGCGAGGGCGAGTCCGTCGACGAACGACGTCCGCGCCGCGTCCAACATCGCCTCCGACGTGTGCGCGGGCAGGCCCGCCGACGCCTCCACCGCCCCGCCCAGCGACTCGTGTGCCTCCGCCGGTGTACCCGCCGGGCCCTTGAAGTCGCGGTAGACGCCCGTCACGATCGAGCCGAGTACGGCGATGCCGAGGGCAGCGCCGAGTTCGTACGCCGTCTCGGACACCGCGGATGCGGCGCCCGCCTGTTCCTTGGGGACGGAGCCCAGGATGACGTCGGCGGTCACCGTGAAGGAGAAACCGGCTCCTATGCCGACGAACAGCAGCGCGGTGCCGAGGAGCGGGTAGCCGGTGGACTGGTCGATCACGGTGAGCGTGGCCAGTGCGAGGCCGACGGCCGCGAGTCCGACGGAGACGACGGACCGGACAGAGAAGCGCCGGGCCATCGAGCCGGCGATCAGGCCGGCCACCACCGCGCCCACGGCGGCGGGCAGTTCGGCCAGGCCTGCTTCCAACGGCCCTCTGCCCTGGACGAGTTGCAGATACTGGGAGAGGAAGAAGACGAGCCCGGACAGACCGAGGATGGTCAGCAGGTCGGCGAGGACTGCGCCGCTGAAGCCGCGGTGGCGGAACAGCCGCATGTCCAGCAGGGGTGTCGGCAGGGCGAGTTGGCGGCGTACGAAGCCGTACAGGGCGCCCGCGCCCAGCAGGCCCGAGGTGAGCGTCTCCCACGTGGTGCCGTGGGTGGCGGCCTCCTTGACGGCGTACACCACACCGATCATGCCCACCAGCGACAGCGCGACACTGATCATGTCCCACGGTCCGGGACGCGGATTCCGCGACTCGGGCAGCAGCTTGATGCCGACGAGGACCAGGACCGCCATCACGGGCAGGTTGATCAGGAAGACCGAGCCCCACCAGAAGTGTTCGAGCAGAAACCCACCGACGATGGGCCCGACCGCGGTACCCGCGGAGGCCGTCGCGCCCCAGATGCCGACGGCGAGGCTGCGTTCGCGCGGGTCGTGGAAGAGGTTGCGGATCAGGGCGAGCGTGGCGGGCATGAGGGTCGCGCCGGCGACGCCGAGCAGCGCCCGGGCGGCGATCATCATCTCGGGTGTCGTGGCGTAGGCGTTGAGGACGGAGACCGCGCCGAAGGCGGTGGCGCCGATGAGCAGGATGCGCTTGCGGCCGATGCGGTCGCCGAGGCTGCCCATGGAGACGAGCAGACCGGCGATGACGAAGGAGTAGACGTCACCGATCCACAGGAGCTGGGTGCCGGAGGGCTTCAGATCCTCGCTGATGTAGGGGGTCGCCAGGCCGAGGACGGTCGCGTCCACGGCCACCAGCAGCACGGCGAGCACGAGGACGGACAGCGCGAGCCAACGGCCGGGGCGCTTCACCGCCTCGGTCGGGTTCGCCGGCTGCAGGGTGCTGGTCATGATTCCTCTCTCCGTAGTGCGCCGCCGAGCAGCAGCTCGGTGATCATGTGGGTGAAGTCCTTGGAAGCGACCCTGCCCTCCGACACGGCCCAGGCGCCGGAGGCCATCAGGCCGTAGAGCGCCTCGGTGAGCCAGGCCGGGGTCAGGTCGATGCGGAACTCGCCGGTGGCCTGGCCGCGGCGGAACAGCGCGGCGATCCGGGCGTCCAGGCGGGCCCAGCCCTCGTTCTGCTCCTCGCCCTCGAACAGCTGGTTCTCGGTGTAGAGGAAGGCGAGGAGTCCGGCGGCGGGTTCGAGTTCCTTCACGAACCTGCGCAGCGCCTCCTGGGCCGGGCCGTCGTCGAGCCGTGCGGCGTCCGCCGACGCCTCGCACTCCGCGATGCCGAGCGCCTCCAGCGCCCGGACCAGCGCGTCACGCCCGGCGAACTGGCGGTGCAGGGTGGCCCGGCTGATCCCGGCCGCCTTCGCGACCTCGTCCATGGTCGCGGTGGATTTGCGGGTCAGCAGGGCTGCGGCGCTGCGCAGTACGTGGTCACGATCGACGGCCATGAGACAACCATATCCCACATGAGACATTAATGTCTCATCGGTGGTATAGACGTCCCACGCGCCTGTGCCCCTCAGGGGCTTCTCAGTGCCAGGGCAGCTGCCCGCGCTTCTCCCAGTACGTCCGCGGCTCCTCGACCAGCGCGGCCAGCCGGTTCAGCTGGTCCGCGTCGAGGTCCACGACCGCCGCGTGCAGGTTCGAGGAGAGCTGGGTGACGGTCGCGGCGCCGGAGAGGACGACACCGGCCCACGGCTGGCGCAGGACGAGGGCGAGGGCGACCGCGTCGCAGCCCAGAGACGTTTCCTCGGCCACGGCCTTCAGCGCGTCCGGCGCGTGTGGCTCCGCGAGGCGCCCGTTGGCCATCGCCTCCTTGACGATGACCGTGAGTCCGGCCTCGCGTGCCTCGGCGAGCGCGGGGGCGGCCGAGGTCTCCAGGGCGTTGTACGTCGACTGGACGGTACGGAAGAGGGGCTCGCCGTCGACGGTCACGGCGAGCGCGGCCCGGATCGCGTCGGCCTGGGCGGGGCCGCTGGTGGAGAAGCCGACGGTGAGGCCCCGCGCGGCGGCTTCCGCCAGTTTCGCGTGGAGTTCCTTGTCGGTGAGGGCCGGGCTGTCCGGGGTCACCGAGTGGATCTGGTAGAGGTCGAGCCGGTCGCCGAGCAGTTCGTCGCTCTCGGCGCGCTGCCGCTCGTACGTGGCGAGCGTGTGGTCCTTGACCTCGTGCCGGTCGGCGTCGGTGCTCCAGGCCGCGGTGTAGGTGTAGCCCCACTTGCTGCCGACGACGATGTCGTCGATGTCGGGGCGGGCGTTCAGCCAGTCGGCGAGGAACTCCTCGGAACGGCCGTAGGAACGGGCCGCGTCGAAGTAACGGACGCCCTGGGCGTAGGCGGCGTCGAGGAGTTCGTGGGTGCGGGTGCGCAGCGCGTCGACGCTGCGGTTCGCTCCGAGGTCGTGGTCTCGGCCGAGGTTGATGTAGCCGGGGCGGCCGACGGCCGCGAGACCCAGGCCGATGTGGCAGGTGGGCGTCGTGGCGGTCGCGAGACGTGCGAAGGGCATCGCGGGCTCCGTTCGGTCGGCTCCGGTACGGCTTGCGACCAACGTAACCCGCGATGACCTTCGCCTCAGAGCTCGGTCCGTGCGGTGTTCTCGGCGAGTGCGGGCGCGTGGGGGTTACGCGCGCAGTTCCCCGCGCCCCTCAGGGGGCGCTGTCCTCACGCCTTCTTCTTCGCGGTGGCCCACTCGTGCTGCGCCGCCACGTCCGCCTTGACCTCCGCGAGCTGGACGGCGACCGCGCTGGGCGCCGTACCGCCGCGGCCGTTGCGGGAGGCCAGGGCGCCGGGCACGTTGAGGACGGAGCGCACCTCGGGGGTCAGGTGGGCGGAGATCTTCGCGAACTGCTCGTCCGTCAGCTCGTCGAGTTCCTTGCCCTCGGCCTCGGCGACCTTCACGCACTCACCCGCGACCTCGTGCGCGACGCGGAACGGCACGCCCTGCTTGACCAGCCACTCGGCGATGTCGGTGGCGAGCGAGAAGCCGGCCGGGGCCAGTTCCTCCATGCGTTCGCGGTGGACGGTGAGGGTGGCGATCATGCCGGTGAAGGCGGGGAGCAGGACCTCCAGCTGGTCGCAGGAGTCGAAGACCGGCTCCTTGTCCTCCTGGAGGTCGCGGTTGTACGCGAGCGGGAGAGCCTTGAGCGTCGCCATCAGGCCGGTCAGGTTGCCGATCAGACGGCCGCTCTTGCCGCGCGCCAGCTCCGCGATGTCCGGGTTCTTCTTCTGCGGCATGATCGACGAGCCCGTGGAGAACGCGTCGTGCAGCGTCACGAAGGAGAACTCCTTCGTGTTCCAGAGGATGATCTCCTCGGCGATCCGGGAGAGGTTGATCCCGATCATCGCGGTGATGAAGGCGAACTCGGCGACGAAGTCGCGGGAGGCGGTGCCGTCGATGGAGTTGCCGACGCTGCCGTGCTCGAAGCCCAGATCGCGAGCGACCGCCTCCGGGTCCAGGCCGAGGGACGACCCCGCGAGGGCTCCGGAGCCGTACGGCGACACGGCCGTCCGCTCGTCCCACTGGCGCAGGCGTTCGGCGTCCCGGGACAGGGGCTGGACGTGCGCGAGGACGTGGTGGGCGAAGAGCACCGGCTGGGCGTGCTGGAGGTGGGTGCGGCCGGGCATCGCCACGTCCGGGTGGGCCTCCGCGAGGCCGATCAGGGCGTCCTGGAGTTCGGCGATCAGGCCGCCGATGATCCGGGCGTGGTCGCGCAGGTACATCCGGAAGAGGGTGGCGACCTGGTCGTTGCGGGAACGGCCGGCGCGGAGCTTGCCGCCGAGGTCGGGGCCGATACGCTCCAGGAGACCGCGCTCCAGGGCGGTGTGGACGTCCTCGTCGGCGATGGTGCCGACGAGCTCGCCCGATGCCACGTCCGTCTCGAGCTGGTCGAGGCCCGCGAGCATCCGGGTCAGCTCGTCCTGTGTGAGCAGCCCCGCCTTGTGCAGCACGCGCGCGTGGGCACGCGAACCGGCGATGTCGTAGGGCGCGAGCCGCCAGTCGAAGTGGACGGACGCGGACAGCTTCGCCAGGGCCTCGGCGGGACCGTCGGCGAAACGGCCGCCCCAGAGCCGTACGTCACCGCTGTTGCTGCTCACTTGCTCTGCTCCTCAAGACTGTGGATGTGCCGCCGCCTCCCCACCACATACGGACGGGGAGGCGGCGTTCACGCTATCGGTTAAGCGAGGTCCCGCTTGGCCGCGATCTTCGACGACAGGCTGTAGATGTCGATGAAGCCCTTGGCCGCGGCCTGGTCGAAGGTGTCGCCCGTGTCGTACGTCGCCAGGTTGAAGTCGTACAGCGACGACTGGGAACGCCGGCCGGTGACGACCGCGCGGCCGCCGTGCAGGGTCATCCGGACGTCGCCGCTGACGTGCTGGTTGGCCTCGTTGATGAAGCCGTCCAGGGCGCGCTTGAGCGGGGAGAACCACTGGCCGTCGTAGACCAGTTCGCCCCAGCGCTGCTCGACCTGCCGCTTGTAGCGGGCCAGTTCGCGCTCGACGGTGACGTTCTCCAGCTCCTGGTGGGCGGTGATCAGGGCGATCGCGCCCGGAGCCTCGTACACCTCGCGGGACTTGATGCCGACCAGCCGGTCCTCGACCATGTCGATCCGGCCGATGCCCTGGGCGCCGGCGCGCTCGTTGAGCTGCTGGATGGCCTGGAGCACCGAGACGGGCTTGCCGTCGATGGCGACCGGGACACCCTCCTTGAAGGTGATGATCACCTCGTCGGCCTCGCGGGGTTCGGCCGGGTTCGAGGTGTACTCGTAGATGTCCTCGATCGGCGCGTTCCAGATGTCCTCCAGGAAGCCCGTCTCGACCGCGCGCCCGAAGACGTTCTGGTCGATGGAGTACGGGGACTTCTTGCTGGTGGCGATCGGGAGCTGCTTCTCCTCGCAGAACGCGATGGCCTTGTCGCGGGTCATCGCGTAGTCGCGGACCGGGGCGATGCACTTCAGGTCGGGGGCGAGGGCGACGATGCCGGCCTCGAAGCGGACCTGGTCGTTGCCCTTGCCGGTGCAGCCGTGGGCGACGGTGGTGGCGCCGTGCTTCTTGGCGGCGGCGACGAGGTGCTTGACGATCGTCGGCCGGGAGAGCGCGGAGACCAGCGGATAGCGGTCCATGTAGAGGGCGTTGGCCTTGATCGCCGGGAGGCAGTACTCCTCGGCGAACTCGTCCTTGGCGTCCGCGACCTCGGCCTCGACCGCGCCGCACGCGAGGGCGCGCTTGCGGATGACGTCCAGGTCCTCGCCGCCCTGACCGACGTCGACCGCGACGGCGATGACCTCGGCGCCCGTCTCCTCGGCGATCCAGCCGATGGCGACGGAGGTGTCCAGACCGCCCGAGTAGGCGAGTACGACGCGCTCGGTCATCGGGTTCTCCTCACAGTGCTTCGCTGACATGCATGAGTATGCAGGACTCTGCATGATTCGTCAATCTCACCGGGGTTTGAACACGGGAAACCGCTTTCCCGTATCTCTCGCCGAACGCAGGCGCCGCGTTTGTCACTACCGAGACCACCTGACCCGAGTGAGGCATCCGCATGTCCAGGGCTCTTCCGAAGTACAACAAGCGTCGCGTCGCGTTGATCGGCGGCGCCGCCGCGGTGGTCATGACCGGCGCGGTCATCGCCGGTTCCGCCCTCGCCGGGGAGTCGGCGGGATCGAAGAGCGGCAGCACGAACGCCCGGACGCTGGCCGGGCCCGGCACCATCAGCTGCCCGGACGTCGCGTCCCAGCTGCCCGCGATCCCGGCCACCGCACAGGCCGAGGTCGACCGCAACCTCGCACTGCTCCAGACCCAGATCGACGAGGCCAACAAGCGACTCGTCGACACCGTCGGCCAGGGCGGCCCCAACTTCGTCCAGAACGCCATCCTCGGCCCCCTGGAGGACAAGCGGATCGCCACCGTCAACCGCATCGCCACCGCGATCGGCCGTACGGCGGGGAAGCCGGCCGGCCTCGACGCGCTCGCGCCGTGCGCGCTCAACGCGGACGGCGCCGCCGAGACCGGCGAGGAGGCGGGCGAGGACGCGGGCGCGGGCGAGGAGGCCGGCGGCGAGGTCGAGGCCACGCCGAGCGAGACCGCGGCCGGGGAGGCCGGCGAGGACACCGGCGAGGCGGGCGACACGGGCGAGGCCGGCGCGGCGGGCGCCATCAGCTGCCCGGACGTCGCGTCCCAGCTGCCCGCGATCCCGGCCACCGCACAGGCCGAGGTCGACCGCAACCTCGCACTGCTCCAGACTCAGATCGACGAGGCCAACAAGCGACTCGTCGACACCGTCGGCCAGGGCGGCCCCAACTTCGTCCAGAACGCCATCCTCGGCCCGCTGGCGGACAAGCGCGTGTCGACCATCGACCGCATCGCCATCTCCATCGGCCGTACCGCCGAGAAGCCCGCGGGCCTGGAGTCCCTGGCCGCCTGCACGGTCACCGAGTGACCTGACAGGCGCTGTGGCCGCCCCGTGTGAGCGCCGGCCGGGGCGGCCACGGACTCGTCCGCGAAGCGGACCTCGCTATTCATTAGACAGGCGAAAGACTTGCACCCATAATCGTTAGACATGGGAAAGACTTATGAGCGCATAGACGGCCGGCTCCGCACGTTCATCGAGGAGCAGCCCCTCTTCTTCACCGCGTCGGCCCCCCTGTCCGGGGACGGCACGGTGAACCTCTCCCCCAAGGGCCTCAAGGGCTCGTTCGTGGTCCTCGACGAACGCACCGTGGCCTACCTGGACTTCGCGGGATCCACCGCGGAGACCATCGCCCACCTGCGCGAGAACGGCCGGATCACTCTGATGTGGTGCGCCTTCCAGGGCCCGCCGAACATCGTGCGCGTACACGGCCGCGGCGAGCCGGTGTTCCGCGACGACCCGCGCTTCAAGGAACTGCTCGCACACTTCCCCGACATCGACCCGACCCCGCACGGGCTGCGCGCGATCATCGTCGTACGGGCCGAACTCATCCGGGATTCCTGCGGGTTCGCGGTGCCGTTCATGTCGTACGACTCCGACCGCGAGCTGCACGGGCAGCGCTTCGCCCGCGAGGACGACGACTCGCTCAGCGAGTACTTCGCCAAGAAGGACCACATCGCCACGAGTATGGACGGGCTCCCCGGGCTGCCGCTGCCACTGCGCCCGATTTAGTACCTTTCATTTGATCTATACATACACATGCTTCTTGTGCATATTGACGGAATTCTCCCTTCCGCCGTGCTTGCCCCCTAACCTGGGCGCACGAACAGATGGGGGATTCATGTTCCGACCAACGCGCGAACCTCAGAGCAAACGCCATGTCCGTGATTCCTACTTCGTGGTCGGCGAGGGCATCCTCGCCGGCTCCGCGAACGGCAGCCCGGCGGAGCCGCTTCCGACGTCGACCGTCGCGGCCCTGCGCAAGTTCCAGTTCTCCCGGCTGGGCCCGCCGGCCGAGCCGGCCCAGCTTCTCGACCGGGCCGACCGCGAGGAACTCGCCGCCGCGATGACCAAGGCCGGGCCCCAGCCCGACTCGAGCAACCCCGCGGTACCGGCCGGCTTCACCTATCTGGGCCAGTTCGTGGACCACGACCTGACCCTGGACGCGACGGCGACGCAGCTGGAGGACGACGTCACGCTCGGCCAGCTCCTGCAGGGCCGCTCGCCCGCCCTGGACCTCGACAGCCTCTACGGTCTGGGCCCGGACCACCGCTTCGACCGGCGGTTCTACGAGGACGACGGCCTCCGGCTGCGCACCGGCACGACCCAGGGGCTGCCCGATCCCGACGGGGACCACATCGTGGGCCTGCCCCTCAGCGGTTTCGACCTGCCCCGGGTGGGCGCCGGCTCGCTGATCTCCGAGCGGCGCCGACCGCTGATCCCGGACGGGCGCAACGACGAGAACCTCGTCGTTGCGCAGGTCCACTGCGCCTTCATCCGGTTCCACAACCGGGTCGTGGCCGACCTGATCGACAAGGGTGTGTCGAGTGCGGTCGTGTTCGAGACGGCACGCGAAACCGTGGTCAAGCACTACCAGTGGATGCTGCGGCACGACTTCCTGCCCCGGATCGTCGACCCCGGCATCGTCGACGAGGTGTTCACCCAGGGCCGCACGTTCTTCGAGCCGAGCCCGGGCGAGAACGAGTACCCGACCATGCCGATCGAGTTCTCCGTGGCCGCCTACCGGCTGGGCCACAGCATGGTGCGCGGGGCGTACAACTGGAACCGGATCTTCGACAACGGCGCGGGCACGCTGCGGTTCCTCTTCCAGTTCACCGGGACCAGCGGCATCCTCTCTCCGCCGCCCGACGACGGGTCCGAACCTGAGGCGGGCTTCTTCGAGCGGCTTCCCACCAACTGGATCGCCGACTTCCGGCGCCTGTTCGACTTCGGTGAGGCGGGCCGTGACGACCTGGTCGTACCGGCCGAGAAGTTCAACCTCGCCAAGCGGATCGACCCCCTACTGGTCAATCCGCTGGCCGACCTCCCGCTCGGCTCCTTCGGAGGCCGCGGCGGGCCGGTGCCCGACCCGATCGAGCTGAACCTGGCCTTCCGCAACCTCACCCGGGCCAACATGATGAGCCTGGCGACAGGTCAGCAGATGGCCCAGTACCTCGGCGTGAAGCCGCTCGCGCCGTCCGACTTCGCGAACGCCGGCGGAATCCAACTCAGCCCCGGGCTCTGGAAGAAGCTCTCCGAGAACTGTCCGCTGTGGTTCTACATCCTCCTCGAGGCCGAGGTGAACGGAAGCGGGCGGCTGACGGGCGTCGGCGGGCGCATCGTCGCCGAGGTGTTCCACCGCGCCATGGAAGGCAGCCGTCACTCCCTCGTGCGTGACCCGTTCTGGCGGCCGTTCCTCAGCCCGGTCGCCGAGCGGAACGCCCAGGACACGTTCGGCATGACCGACCTGCTGCTGTACGCCTTCAAGGAGCGGGCCGACCTGCTCAACCCGCTGGGCCCCTGAACCCGGAGG
Source organism: Streptomyces sp. NBC_01352 (assembly GCF_036237295.1). NCBI lineage: Bacteria > Bacillati > Actinomycetota > Actinomycetes > Kitasatosporales > Streptomycetaceae > Streptomyces > Streptomyces sp. NBC_01352. The sequence continues at coordinate 8,790,604 of NZ_CP108354.1, read as the reverse complement.
CCGCAGCAAGCGGTGACATCGGCGGCGACGGCACCCGGGGCACCGGCCCGAATGGCCCAGCCTCAGTGCCGTCGCCGCCGCGCGACCCTACGGTCGTTGCCATGCGCTCCGCTGTCCTCGCCGCCCTGGTGTCCACGTCCCTCCTCGTCCTAGGCGCCGCCCCGGGCAGCGACCCGCCGCTGCCCGCGCGCATGGCCGACACCGGGGGCGGCAGCCAGCTGATCACGGCCGTGGCCGCGAAGACCGGCTCGACGTCCGGCACGGTGACGTGGTGGGACCGGCGCGACGGACGGTGGCTGAAGGCCGGGTCCGCCAAGGCCCGCTTCGGGGCGAACGGACTGGTGGAGGGCTCCTCCCGCAGGCAGGGCACGAACACCACACCGACCGGGCTGTACGACCTGCCGTACGCGTTCGGGATCAAGTCCGCGCCGGGCGGGACGACGTACAAGTACCGGCCCGTGCGGCAGAACTCCTGGTGGTGCCAGGACAACGACTCACGCTCCTACAACCGCTGGGTGGAGCCGCGTCCCGCGCACTGCGCGGCCGCGGAGGCCGAGCGGCTGATCTCGTACGGAACGCAGTACGCCTACGCGATGGTCGTCGGCTTCAACTACGCCGAGCCGGTGCGGGGGCGGGGCGCCGGCATCTTCCTGCATGTCGACGGACGCGGCGCCACCGCCGGTTGTGTGTCCGTGCCGGCGGATGCGATGCGGCGGATTCTGCGGTGGGCCGAGCCCGGCAAGAAGCCGCACCTCGCGATCGGGACCGTGAGCGGACGTACGGCGATCACCCGGTACTGAGCCGGACGGCGGACGGCAGATGGCACATGGCACATGGCCTATGGCAGACGGGGTGACGGGGTGACGGGTTACCGCCAGTCACTCCAGTCCGCACGAGACTCGGCAGGCGGCTGAACACACCGGCGTCGCGGCACGTATCTGAGGGCCAAGGGACCACGCCACCCCCCTTGCCCCGCCCTCGGAGGAACCGTGACCACCACGCTCGCAGGCGGCCGCGCCGCCCGCCGCCAGACGATGCGCCGCATCCGTCCGCGCCGCTCCCCGGCGACCCTGCTGCTGCTCGCCGTGTGGGCCGGCGCAGTGGGAGTGGTGTGGCTGTGGTGGGCCAACACGCCGTCGATCAGCGACAACAACGGCAAGATCCTCAACGCGGGCCGGATCACCGGACTGCTCGCCGGCTACCTCATGGCGCTGGTGGTGCTGCAGATGGCCCGGGTGCCCGCGCTGGAGCGCCGGGTGGGCTCGGACCGGGTGGCGCGCTGGCACGCGATGAGCGGCCGCTACACGCTCTGTCTGACGGTCGCCCACGTCTTCCTGATCATGTGGGGGTACGCCCTGCAGGCCGGCAAGGGCCTCGGCGACATCGTCCAGCAGACGATGGACTCCATCAACCAGCTGCCGGACATGGGCAAGGCCGCCATCGGCACCGGTCTGCTGTTCGTCATCGGGCTGCTCTCGATCGGTCCGGTCCGGCGCAGGATTCCGTACGACACCTGGTACCACGTGCACCTGCTGACGTACGCGGCGGTGTTCCTGACGTTCTGGCACCAGCTCACGACCGGCAACGAGTTCGTCGTCGAACCGGCCGCGAAGACCGTCTGGTACGGCCTGTACGGCTCGGTGACGGCGCTGGTGATCTGGTACCGGATCCTCACCCCGATCCGCCTCAACCTGCGGCACCGGATGTACGTGGAGGCGGTCATCGAGGAGACGCCGGGCATCGTGTCGGTGCTGATCGGCGGGCGGAAGCTGCACCGGATGGGCGCGGAGGCCGGCCAGTTCTTCCGCTGGCGGTTCCTGGCACCCGGCATGCGGTTCAGCTCGCACCCGTACTCGCTGTCGGCGGCGCCCCGCCCCGACATGCTGCGGATCACGGTGAAGGCGATCGGCGACCACAGCGAACGACTGCGCGAGCTGACGCCCGGCACCAAGGTGTGGGCCGAGGGCCCGTACGGCGCGCTGACCGCCGCCCGCCGCAGCCGCGGCAAGGTGCTGCTGGTCGCGGGCGGCGTCGGGATCACCCCGATGCGGGCGCTGTTCGAGACACTGCCCGGCGCGTCCGGCGACATCACCCTGCTCTACCGGGCCAACAGCACCCAGGACCTGGCCCTGTGGGACGAGCTGGCGACCATCGCGGACGAGCGCGGGGCCCGGCTGATGTACGCGGTCAACAGCCCGGACGGGGAACGCCCCGACATCTCGGCGGAGCGGCTGCGGCAGAAGCTGCCGGACATCGACGACCACGACGTTTTCATGTGCGGCCCGCCCGGGTTCGCGCAGTCCGTGTACGAAGCACTGCGCGGCGCGGGTGTGCCCGCCCGCCGCATCCATCACGAGTCGTTCGAGATGTGAGCGACGGGACTTCAGGAGCTTGGAAGCAATGAGGAAGAGTCACCCCATCCGACGTGTCGTGCTCGCGACAGCCGCCACCGTGTCCGGTGTCGTGCTGGTCCTGTCACTGAAACCGTCGTCCGATCCGTCCTCCGCGGCGGCCGGCGGGGCCGCGTCCCAGCCGCCGGCGGCGGGGCAGTCGGCCCAGGGCGGCGCCCAGCCCGCCGGGACCGGCATCGTCACCGGGGACGCGGCCCAGACCCAGTACGGTGCCATCCAGGTCCGGCTGACCGTCGCGGGCGGCAAGATCACCAAGGCCGAGGCCGTCCAGGCACCCAAGGGCGGCCAGAGCGACCAGATCACCGCCGACGCCGTACCCAAACTGAACGCGGCGACCGTGGCCGCGCAGAGCGCGCAGATCGACGCGGTGTCCGGAGCGACGTACACCAGCACCGGCTACAAGCAGTCGCTGCAGTCGGCCATCGACAAGGCCAACTCCACGGCCGGGTCGGGTGCCGCGGAGGGCTCGGGCGACGCCCAGGCCGCCAAGACCGTCACCGGCGACGCCGTCGACACCCAGTACGGCGCCATCCAGGTCCGCATCACCGTCGCCAACGGCAAGATCACCAAGGCCGAGACCGTCCAGGCACCCAAGGGCGGCCAGAGCGACCAGATCACCGCCAACGCCGTACCCAAACTCAACCAGGCAGCCATCGCCGCCGGCACCGCCGACATCGACGCCGTCTCCGGAGCCACCTACACCAGCGCCGGCTACAAGAAGTCCCTGCAGTCGGCCCTGGACCAGGCGGGCACCCCGGCGGACTCGGGGTCGGGTGCCGGGTCGGGTGCCGCGGAGGGCTCGGGCGACGCCCAGGCCGCCAAGACCGTCACCGGCGACGCCGTCGACACCCAGTACGGCGCCATCCAGGTCCGCATCACCGTCGCCAACGGCAAGATCACCAAGGCCGAGACCGTCCAGGCACCCAAGGGCGGCCAGAGCGACCAGATCACCGCCAACGCCGTACCCAAACTCAACCAGGCAGCCATCGCCGCCGGCACCGCCGACATCGACGCCGTCTCCGGAGCCACCTACACCAGCGCCGGCTACAAGGAATCCCTGCAGTCGGCCCTGGACCAGGCCGGTGGCTGACACGGTGGCCGATTCGGCACAAGCTCCCGCCGCGGTACGTCATGCGGAGGAGGTCATGGGGACGGTCTTCTCCTTCGACGTCCGCGGCGGGGATCCCGGTGCGATACAGGCGGCCCTGCGCGAGGCGGTGGCCGGGCTGCACCGGGTCGACGAGGTGTTCAGCACGTACCGCGACGACAGCGAGGCCTCCCGGCTCGCCCGGGGGGAACTGACCGTCGAGGAGTGCGATCCGATGGTCGCCGAGGTGCTCGACCTCGGCGCGGAGGCCGAGCGGGCCAGCGACGGCTGGTTCAGCATGCGCTACGAGGGCCGCCTCGACCCGACCGGCATCGTCAAGGGCTGGTCCGCGGAGCGGGCCGCCCTACGGCTCGCCGAGGCCGGGGCGACCGGGGTGAGCGTCAACGGCGGCGGGGACGTTCAGCTGTTGGGCGTGCCGGCGCCGGAGCGGCCGTGGCGGGTCGGGGTGTCGGATCCGTTGCGGCCGGGGGGACTGGCTGCCGTCGTCTCCGCGTCGGGCGTCCCCGAACTGGCCGTCGCCACGTCCGGGACGGCCGAGCGGGGCACCCACATCGTCGACCCGCGCACGGGCCGCTCCGCGGTCACCGACCTGCTGGCGGTCACCGTCGTGGCCCCCCGCCTGACCTGGGCGGACTGCTGGGCGACGGCGGCGTTCGCGATGGGTTCGCGGGAGGCCCTGGAGTGGTTGGAGGCGCTGCCGGACGTGGAGGCGCTCCTGATCACGGCGGGCGACGAGGTGCGGTGCACGGGGGGCTTGGCGGCACGGCTGGGGTGACCGGCGCGGCTGCCCCGGGGTCGGTGCCGCCGCGCCCACCCGTACCGCCCCAGCGGCACGACTGCCCGCGGCTGGACGGGGGGCTGACGGGGCGCCTAGCAGCTCGACTCGGGTGAGTGCACCTACCTAGGGGCGCGGGGAACTGCGCGACCAGCCCCCACCCGCCCGCACACGCCCCCTCAGTGCCCGTTCCCGTTCTGAGCCAGCCGCAGCAGATGATCCGCCAACGCCTGCCCCCCAAGAGGATCCCGGCTGATCAGCAGCAACGTGTCGTCACCCGCGATGGTCCCCAGAATGTCGTGCAGTTCGGCCTGATCGATGGCCGAGGCCAGGAACTGCGCGGCACCCGGCGGCGTCCGCAGAACGACCAGGTTCGCCGAAGCCTCCGCGGAGATCAGCAGCTCCGCCGACAGCCGCCGCATCCGCTCTTCCTTCGCCGACCCCCCGAGAGGGACCCGCGGCGTGCGGAACCCTCCCTCGCTCGGTACCGCGTAGATCAGGTCTCCGTCGGCGTTGCGGATCTTCACCGCGTTCAGCTCGTCGAGATCCCGGGAGAGCGTCGCCTGAGTGACGCTCAGCCCGTCGTCGGCGAGGAGTTTCGCCAACTGGCTCTGGCTGCGCACCGGTTGCCGGTTGAGGATGTCCACGATCCGGCGGTGCCGTGCGGTGCGGGTCTGCGGTACGGCAGGCCCCGCGGTCTGCTCGTGCTCCTGCGCCTGGCTCATCGTCGTCTCATTCTCCGGATCATCCGTCCCCCTTGGCCACGTCCAGGATGCCGGGCAGTGCCTGGAGGAGCGCGTCCACGTCGTCATCGCCGAGGTTCAGCGCCGGCATCAGCCGTACGACATCAGGGGCGGGCGCGTTCACCAGGAACCCGGCGTCCTGAGCCGCCTGCTGCACCTTCGGCGCGAGCGGCTCGGTGAGCACGATACCCAGGAGGAGGCCCGCACCCCGGACATGTGCGATCAGCGGATGACGTGAACCGCCGTCGGCGCCCTCGATTCCGTTCCGCAGCTTCTCGCTCTGCCGCTTGACGTTCTCCAGCAACCCCTCGTTCGCGATCGTGTCGAGTACGGCGAGCCCGGCCGCGCAGGCGATCGGGTTTCCGCCGAAGGTCGTACCGTGCTGGCCCGGCTGCAGCAGCTCCGCGGCCCGCCCGAAGGCGACCGTCGCGCCGAGCGGCAGTCCGCCGCCGAGCCCCTTCGCCAGCGTGACGACGTCCGGCAGGACGCCCTCGTGGGCCTGGTACTCGAACCAGTGCCCGGTCCGCCCGATGCCGGTCTGCACCTCGTCGAGGACCAGCAGGCTGCCCGTCGCGGCGGTGATCGCCCGGGCGGCCTTCAGATAACCGGCCGGGGGCACCACGACCCCGTTCTCGCCCTGGATCGGCTCGATGATGACGAGCGCGGTGTCCTCGGTGACCGCGGCGGCCAGCGCCTGCGGGTCGCCGTACGGCACGTGCGTGACGTCACCGGGCAGCGGCAGGAAGGGCTCCTGCTTGCCGGGCTGGCCGGTGAGCGCGAGGGCGCCCATGGTCCGGCCGTGGAAGCCGCCGTCGGTGGCGACCATGTGGCTGCGCCCGGTCAGCCGCCCGATCTTGAAGGCGCCCTCGTTGGCCTCGGCACCGGAGTTGCAGAAGTACACCTTGCCGTCGCGGCCGAAGTGCTGGAGCAGCCGTTCGGCGAGCGTGACGGGCGGCTCGGCGATGAAGAGGTTGGAGACATGGCCGAGGGAGGCGATCTGCGTGCTGACCGCCTCGACGATCGCCGGGTGGGCGTGGCCGAGCGCGTTGACCGCGATGCCGCCGACGAAGTCGAGGTACCGCTTGCCGTCGGCGTCCCACAGCTTGGTGCCCTCGCCGCGCACGAGGGGCAGCCGCGGAGTGCCGTAGTTGTTCATCAGCGAGCCCTGCCACCGCTCGGTCAGTTCCTCGTTGCTCATGACTCCCCCTGTGCGTCCTGTGCGTCCGTCTTTTCGTCGGGCACGACCATCGTGCCGATGCCCTCGTCGGTGAAGATCTCCAGCAGGATCGAGTGCTGGACCCGGCCGTCGATGACGCGGGCGGTGTTCACGCCGTTGCGGACGGCGTGCAGACAGCCCTCCATCTTCGGCACCATGCCGGAGCTCAACTCCGGCAGCAGCTTCTCGAGTTGGGCGGCCGTGAGGCGGCTGATCACCTCGTCGCTGTGCGGCCAGTCCTCGTAGAGGCCTTCGACGTCCGTGAGGACCATGAGGGTTTCGGCGCCCAACGCAGCAGCGAGTGCCGCAGCCGCCGTATCAGCATTGACGTTGTAGACATGGTGGTCGTCCTGGCTCCGGGCGATCGACGAGACGACCGGGATACGGCCGTCCGCCAGCAGCGCCTCGATCGCGCCCGTGTCGATGTCGGTGATCTCGCCCACCCGCCCGATGTCGACCAGCTCCCCGTCGATCTCGGGCTGGTGCTTGACGGCGGTGATGGTGTGCGCGTCCTCGCCCGTCAGCCCCACGGCGAGCGGGCCGTGCTGGTTGAGCAGCCCGACCAGCTCACGCTGCACGTGTCCGGCCAGCACCATGCGGACGACGTCCATGGCGTCCTCGGTGGTGACCCTGAGGCCCGCCTTGAACTCGCTGACGATGCCGTGCTTGTCGAGGGCGGCGCTGATCTGCGGGCCGCCGCCGTGCACGACGACGGGCTTGATGCCGGCGTGGTGCAGGAACACCACGTCCTGCGCGAAGGCGGCCTTCAGGTCCTCGTCGATCATGGCGTTGCCGCCGAACTTGATGACGACGGTCTTGCCGTTGTGCCTCACCAGCCAGGGCAGCGCCTCGATGAGGATCTGCGCCTTGGGAAGGGCGGTGTGCTTGCGAGTAGTGCTCATGACGAATACGCGCTGTTCTCGTGGACGTAGTCGGCGGTGAGATCGTTGGTCCAGATCGTGGCCGTCTCGGTGCCGGCCGCGAGGTCGGCGACGATGTGCACCTCGCGGTAGCGCATGTCGACCTTCTCCCGGTCCTCGCCGACGCCGCCGTTCTTGCACACCCAGATGCCGTTGATGGCGACGTTGAGCTGCTCGGGGTCGAAGGCGGCCTTCGTGGTGCCGATCGCGGAGAGCACGCGGCCCCAGTTGGGGTCCTCGCCGTGGATGGCGCACTTGAGGAGGTTGTTGCGGGCGATGGAGCGGCCCACCTCCACGGCGTCGTCCTCGCTCGCGGCGTTGATCACCTCGACCTTGATGTCCTTGCTGGCGCCCTCGGCGTCCCGGATCAGCTGCTGGCCGAGGTCGTCGCAGACGGTCCGTACGGCCGCGGCGAACTCCTCGTATTCCGGGGCCACTTCGGAGGCACCGGAGGCCAGCAGGAGGACGGTGTCGTTGGTGGACATGCAGCCGTCGGAGTCGACGCGGTCGAAGGTGACCTTGGTGGCGGCGCGCAGCGCCCGGTCCAGGGCCGCGCTGTCGAGGTCGGCGTCGGTGGTGAGGACGACCAGCATGGTGGCGAGGCCGGGGGCGAGCATGCCCGCGCCCTTGGCCATGCCGCCCACGGTCCAGCCGTCCTTGGTGACGACGGACGTCTTGTGGACGGAGTCGGTGGTCTTGATCGCGATGGCGGCCTTCTCGCCGCCGTGCTCGCTCAGGGCCTCGGCCGCCTGCTCGATGCCCGGCAGCAGCTTGTCCATCGGGAGCAGGATGCCGATCAGACCGGTGGAGGCGACGGCGACCTCGGCGGCGCCGAGACCGAGCACCTCGGCGGCCTTCTCGGCGGTGGCGTGCGTGTCCTGGAAGCCCTTCGGTCCCGTACAGGCGTTGGCGCCACCGGAGTTGAGGACGACGGCGGAGACCTGGCCGGCCTTGAGGACCTGCTCGGACCACAGGACGGGAGCGGCCTTGACGCGGTTGGAGGTGAAGACGCCGGCGGCGGCGCGGCGGGGCCCGGTGTTGACCACGAGGGACAGGTCCGGGTTGCCGTTCTCCTTGATTCCGGCGGCGATGCCCGCCGCCAGGAATCCCTTTGCTGCCGTGACGCTCACGGTGCGACTCCGATCGTCGAGAGACCGAGCTCCTCGGGAAGCCCGAGGGCGATGTTCATGCTCTGGACGGCACCGCCCGCGGTGCCCTTGGTCAGGTTGTCGATGGCGCTGATCGCGATGATGCGGCCCGCGGCCGCGTCGTACGCGACCTGCACCTGAACGGCGTTGGAACCGTAGACGGACGCCGTGGCGGGCCACTGGCCCTCGGGCAGCAGGTACACGAAGGGCTCGTCGGCGAAGGCCTTCTCATAGACGGCGCGGACGGACTCGGCCGTGACGCCGGGCCTCGCCTTGGCGGTGCAGGTGGCGAGGATGCCGCGGGGCATCGGCGCGAGGGTCGGTGTGAAGGAGACGGAGACGGTCTCCCCGGCGGCCGCGCTGAGGTTCTGGATCATCTCGGGGGTGTGCCGGTGGACGCCGCCGACGCCGTACGGCGACATGGAGCCCATGACCTCGCTGCCCAGCAGGTTCGGCTTGGGCGCCTTGCCCGCGCCGGACGTCCCGGATGCGGCGACGATCACGGCCTCCGCCTCGGCGAGTGAGGCGGCGTACGCCGGAAACAGCGCGAGGGAGACGGCGGTCGGGTAGCAACCGGGCACCGCGATGCGCTTGGATCCCGTAAGCCGGGCGCGGCCACCCGGCAGTTCGGGCAGGCCGTACGGCCAGGTGCCGGCGTGCGCGGAGCCGTAGAACCTCTCCCAGTCACCGGCGTCCTTGAGGCGGAAGTCGGCCCCCATGTCGACGACGAGCACGTCCGGGCCGAGCTGGTCTGCGACGGCCGCGGACTGACCGTGCGGCAGCGCGAGGAAGACGACGTCGTGCCCGGCGAGGACGTCCGCGGTGGTCTCCTGAAGCACGCGGTCGGCCAGCGGCAGCAGGTGCGGCTGCAGCGCGCCGAGCCGCTGGCCGGCGTTGGAGTTGCCGGTCAGGGCGCCGATCTCGACCTCGGGGTGCGCCAGGAGCAGACGCAGGAGCTCTCCGCCCGCGTATCCACTCGCTCCGGCCACTGCCGCACGTACCGCCATGGGATCCATCCTCCTCGTGATGGCATGACTATACGTTTCGCTGCACGTTTATGCAATCTATTCCGGGCATCGCCGTAACCTCCCCGACATGGGGAACACCTTCGGCGCCGGGGACGACAGCCTGTATCTGTCCAACGGCGGCACCCAGGTCTTCGTGGAGGTGCTGACGCTCGCCGTGTCCGCGTCGGCCGCCCGGGACTGGGACCACCGCTTCGCGGGCCTGCTGGCGCTCCAGGACCAGAGTGTCATGGGGCGGGGCGCGGTCGGGTTCGATCTCGGGGAACTCGACTGGGGCGGGTCGGGCGCGGAGCGGGCGGCCGCCAAGCGCTTCGTACTGGACGTCCTCGACCTCGCCGCCCGGCGGCACCGCTGGGACGAGCTCGGGTACGAGCCGCCCCACGCGGCCGCATACCTGGCGCGCTTCCGGCAGATCGTCGAGGCCTTCGAGCCGCCCGCGTCCGCGCCGGGCGCCGACGTGCTCCCGCTGACGGGGGCCGTCGCCTGCTGCGTACCGCACCGGGTGCTGAGCGCGCTGCCGCACTGGGAGGGATGCGTGTTCTGCCACCGGTGACCGATGCGGCGGCCGCCGGGCGTGGACCGCTGCCCCCGGAAGGACCGCGGCCCACGCCCGGACCGGCTACCTCTGCTTGATCCTCAGGAACGTGATCGAGTTCGCCGGGAAGGTGTACGTGAACCTGTCGGCGACCCCGGAGAAGGTGGACGACACCGGCGCCACCGCCGTCGCGGTCTGCGTGTTCACCGCGTCCGGCGCGGCGGCCAGCGTGGTGACCTTCGCCTTGGACGCGACCTTCGCGCCGCCCAGGTCGATCGCCGTACGGGCGGCCGAGGACTGGGCGTTGACGACCTTGACGATCAGGTCACCGGTCTTCTTGTCCTTGGTGACAACCTGCCGGAACGGCTCGGCCGGCTTGTCGTCGGTGAAGCTGCCCCACTCCTGGCCGTCGAGGTAGAGGGTGACCTGCCGGCCCCGCACCTTGATGTCGATGTCGTAGGCGCGCCCCGTCTCGATGGACCCGGCCTTCGAGATCAGCGTCGACTTGCCGCCGTCCACGGCCTGCTCGACGGCGGACTGGGTGTTGTTCCAGCCGCCCAGGTTCCACCAGTAGTAGTTGCCGGTGTCCTTGACCCCGAAGGCGACGAGGAAGCCCTCCTTGCCGGACTTCTTGGTCGCCTTCACGTGCAGGTCGTAGTCGTGCCAGGACGGGTCACCGGCCGAGACCATGGTGTTCTCGGCGGCCACGTCGCTCTGCACGTACTGCCCGTCCTGGACGCTCCAGCTGCCGCCGCCGGTGTGGGTCCACTGCGAGGCGTCACCGCTGAAGTCGTCACCGAGCAGGGACGTGCCGTCCGCGCCGGTGACCTTGACATCGTCGTACGCCGCGGTGGTCGCCCACGTCGACAGGCCGACGGCTCCGGTGATGGGGCCGAGCAGCGAGGGCGTCCCGGTGGCCGTGGAGGGCACCACCCGGTCGCCGACGTTGGTCATGAACAGCTTCTGGACCTCGTAGTTGGCGGAGTTCCAGGAGGCGTGGTTGTTGAACCACACCATGTCCGGGCTCCACTGCACGTAGTCCTCGTTGGCGAACAGCGGGGCGTAGGAGGCGAGTTTGACGATGTCGGCGTTGCGCTCCAGGCCGGTCATGAACGCGGCTTCGGCGAGGCCGTTCTTGAAGGCGTTGCCCTGTGAGGCGTACTCGCCGAGGAAGACCTTCGGGCCGTTCCTGTCATAGGAGTCGTAGCGGTTGTTGTTCTGCAGGAACCACTGCGGGCTGTTGTAGTAGTGCTCGTCGACCAGGTCGACCTCGGCCTCGCGGTTGAGCTGCCAGGCCGTGTCGAAGGTCTGGCCGGTGTCGTCCGGGCCGGAGTTGGAGACGACGGTGATGTCGGGGTACTCGGCCTCGATCGCGGCGCGGAACCGCTTGAAGCGGTCCATGAACTCGACGGGCAGGTTCTCCTCGTTGCCGACCCCGACGTGCGTGAGGTGGAAGGGCTTGGGGTGGCCCATCTGTGCGCGCTTCTTGCCCCAGGTCGAGGTCACCGGCCCGTTGGCGAACTCGATGAGGTCCAGGGCGTCCTGGATGTGCCGCTCGAGGAGTGCCTCGTCGTCGGTGGCCTTGTTCTGGCCGCAGCCGGTCACCAGGGCCGGGACGACGGGCAGGGGCATCGCGCCGATGTCCTCGGCGAAGCGGAAGTACTCGTAGTAGCCGAGGCCGTAGGACTGGTTGTAGCCCCAGAAGTTGGAGTTGGTGGCGCGCTCCTCGACCGGGCCGATGGTGTCCTTCCACTGGTAGGAGCGCTTGCGCTGGTAGCCGGAGGCCTCGCTGTAGTCCTCCATGGAACCGGTGTTGACCAGGCAGCCGCCGGGGAAGCGCAGGAAGCCCGGATTCAGGGCGGCGACCTTCTCGGCGAGGTCCTTGCGCAGGCCGTTCGGCTGGTGCTTGTAGGTGTCGCGCGGGAAGAGGGACACCATGTCGAGGGCGGCCGCGGCGGAGGAGGCGACGGCGAGCCGGCCGTTGCTGCTGGTGCGGGTCGCGGTGAGGGTGGCGGTGTACTTGGCCCAGCCGCTCTTCGTCACGGCCACCGTGCGGGCGGTGGCCAGCGTGCCGTCCGCGTCCTGGAGGGCCACGGTGAGGGTGCTGCCGCCGGTGGCGCGGGCCCACACCGAGAAGTCGTACCTCTTGCCCTCGTCCACGTGGATGCCGGTGTTGTAGCCGGCGTTCGTGACCGACGAACCGGCGCCCACGGAGAGGTAGTTGCGGTTGCGCTCGTTGAGGCGTCCGCCGTCGTTCACGACCTGCGCGGTGCCGTCCACCGTCCAGGAGGTGAGGGGCGTGTACGAGGTGTTGTCGGCGGTGGAGTACTCGAAGGACCGGTTCTGCACGAGCTCGGCGTACAGACCGCCGTCGGCGGCCCGGTTGATGTCCTCGAAGAACACGCCGTACATCGTGTCGTCGATCTTCGCGCCCTTGGCAGTCGGGTCGACGGTGATCGCGTAGTCGGTGACGTCCTCGGCGTGCGCGGGTGCCGGGACCAGACCGGCGGCCACCAGCAGGGCGGTGGCCGTGAGACCGAGTCTCCAGCGGGTGCGGGTGCGTGACATGGATACTCCGCGGCTCAGGGGTGTGGAGTTGTGTGTGCGGTGATACATGCAGGGATGCGTTCGAAATACCGGACAATGATCAGCACTTCGAACGGCAAGATAGGGAGGGGGCTGGGACGCGTCAATGGATCGCACAACAACGGATGTGACGGAGGTCAGCAGGGGATGGGCGAGTTCTGGCCAGTGCCGGACGTACTGGCGTACCTGTCCGGGAGCTGGCGCGTGGAGCGGTCCGTGCGGGATCTGACGAGCGGCGCGGAGGGCCACTTCTCCGGTACGACGACTTTCAGCCCGCTGGACGACGGCGGACTGCTGCACCACGAGTCCGGCACCTTCACCTGGCAGGGCGCCCCCCGCCCCGCCGAACGCACCCTGCGCTTCCTGCCGGCGCCGGGGCGCTCACGCGGTTCGGCGGACGTGCGCTTCGCCGACGGGCGGCCCTTCCACGACCTGGACCTGACCTCGGGACACCACGTCGCCGACCATCCGTGCTCGGCCGACCTCTACCGCGGGGAGTTCACCGTCCGCGGCCAGGACCACTGGCGGACCGTGTGGCGCGTGGGCGGCCCCGCGAAGGACCTGGTCCTGACCACCGACTACGCCCGCGAGGGCTGAGCCGACACCCCGTCGAGGCGGAGGTTCCAGCGTCCCGCCCGGCCCGTGACGACGGTCGTCGACAGCGGGCGGACGTCGATGTTCCAGTACGACGAGGGCGGCGCCTTCAGCGCGTACACCAGGGCGGCGCGGATCACCGAGGGCTCGGCCACGGCCACGACCCGGCCACCGTCCTCGACGGGCCGGGTGTCCAGCCAGTTCCCGACCCGGGCGATGAACTCGCGCAGCGATTCACCGCCGTGCGGCGTGCCGTTCGGGTCGGCGAGCCAGGCGTCCACGGCCGCCGGCTCTCGGGCCATCGCCTCGCCGAGCGTCAGCCCGCGCCAACGCCCCATGGCACAGTCCCGCAGGGCCAGTTGCACCAGCGGCGCGTACCCGAGGGCATCCCCGGTGGCGCGGCTGCGCGGGGTCGGCGAGCAGTAGCGCAGCTCGGCCGCCGCCAACGGGATCAGGTCCTGGGCCACGCGCAGCACCTCGTCCCAGCCGGCCTGGTCCAGCGGACGGTCGTCCTCGAACCGCTCGGCGAGCAGCGGGGAGCTGCGCGCGGCGGCGACGAACGTGACCCGTAGTTGCATGCGGCGATGGTGAGACGCGGAAGTCCGCAGGTCAAGAGGTGTTACCTGGGAGTTATCAGAGGGGGCCCGCTACAGCGTCAGCGCCATCCACTGGTCCGGCTTCTCCAGCGGCGCGAACCCGAGCCGCTCGTACACCCCGTGGGCGTCGTGCGTGGCGAGCAGGATCCGCCGCAGCCCGTACGGCCGCAGCCGCTCCCGCACCTCCCCGACGAGCGCCGTCCCGATCCCCTTGCCGCGCACCGACGGGTCGACGTACACATCGCACAGCCACGCGAAGGTCGCCCGGTCGGTGATAATACGGGCATACGCCACCTGTTCGCCCGAAACCGTCTCGTACACTCCGAAGTTGAGCGAGCCGTCGATCGCCCGGTCCTGCTTCTCGCGGGACCGCCCGATCGCCCAGTACGCGTCGGTGGACAGCCAGCGGTGCACCCGCTCGGCGTCGATGCGGTCGGGGTCGGTGGAGATCTCGTAGCCCTCGGCGAGGGGCGGGGTGTCGACATCGGTCATGCGGGGAGATTCGCAGCCGGCGGAGGGCCGCGTCGAGCGGTTTTCGACGGAAGCACCTCGTCACAGGCCGCACGAAGCCGCCGCACCCCTTCCGTGATCTCCCCTGTCCCCGCCACCGCCGCGAAACTCAACCGCACGTGTCCGGCGGGCGGTTCGGCGCTGAAGTAGGGGCGGCCGGGGGTGATCGCGACGCCCGCGCGCAGGGCGGCCGCCACCAGGGCGACCTCGTCCGTCCCGTCGGGGAGGCGGAGCCACAGGTGGTAGCCGCCGGACGGGATGTGCGGGAGGGCGAGTTCGGGGAGGCCGAGCCGCAGCGCGGCCGTCATCGTGTCCCGGCGGGCCTTCAACTCCGCCGAGAGCGTGCGCAGATGGCGCGGCCAGGCGGGCGAGCCGACCAGCTCGAGGGCCGCCTCCTGCAGGGGCCGGGGCACGAAGAAGGTGTCGACGACCTGGATGGCGCGCAGCCGCTCCAGCACCGGCCCGCGCGCGGCGAGCGCGCTCACCCGGAAGCTGGGCGAGGTCGCCTTGGTCAGCGAGCCGACGTGGACGACGACGCCGTCGGGGTCGTCGGCGGCCAGCGGACGCGGCAGCTCTGCCGCGTCCTCGTGCACGAGCCGTCGTACGAAGTCGTCCTCGACGACGAACGCGCCCGCCGCGCGCGCGATGCGCAGCACCTCGCCGCGCCGCTCGGGGGCGAGCACGGCACCGGTCGGGTTCTGGAACAGCGGCTGGCAGACGAACACCCGGGCGCCGGTGGCCCGGAACGCGTCGGCGAGCAGGGACGGCCGTACGCCGTCCGCGTCGACCGGGACCGGCACCGGGCGCAGACCGGCCGCGCGGGCGATCGCCAGCATGCCCGGGTAGGTGGGCGACTCGACGAGCACGGGCGCTCCGGGCGGGGCGAGGGCGCGCAGCGCGGTGGTCAGCGCCGACTGGCCGCCCGAGGTGACCAGCACCTCCGCGGCCGTGACTCCCCCACCTGGCCCGCCGATGCTCCGCGCGAACCACTCACGCAGCTCCGGCAGCCCCTCCACCGGCGGCCGTCCCCACGCTCCGGGGCGGCGTCCCGCGCGGGACAGCGCCGCGGCCATCGCCCGCTCCGGCTGCAAGGACGGATGCAGATAGCCACCGTTGAACTCGATCACCCCTGCTGCCGGGGCGGCCAGCGAGACCAGCACACCGGAGGCGTCCACCGAGCGCGGTACGAGCTCGGCGGCGCCATCCGCGCTGAGGGCGACCTCCTGCCAGGACGTGTCGCCCACCGCGGCGCCTTCCGGGCGCGGCCGGGCCCGGAAGGCGCCGGCACCGGGGCGGGTGACCACGAGCCCCTCGGCGGCCAGTTGAGCGAGGGCCCGGGAGACGGTCACCGGGCTGACCCGGAAGCGTTCGACGAGGGCCCGGCTCGACGGGAGCTTTCCACCGTGAGAGTAGCGGTCCAGCTCTCGACGCAACTGATTGGCCAGATCACCCACACTGCTACGCTCATGCATGAGAGCACAGAGTAGCGCTACTGCGCCCACCCCGATAGCGGTCGCCACCCCGAACGGAACGAGCGGAACGAGCCGCACGAGCGGCACGACCGGCACGGCCACCGCCGGCACCCTCCAGGCCGCCCTCGGCGTCGTCGCCTTCTCCCTCACCTTCCCCGCCACCGCCTGGGGCCTGGAGGGCTTCGGTGCCTGGTCCCTGGTCGCCGTGCGCAGCGTCCTCGCGGCGCTGATCGCGGGCGGCTGTCTGCTCGCGCTCCGCGTACCGGTGCCCGCCCGGCGCCACTGGCCGGGCCTCGCGGTGGTCGCCGCCGGTGTCGTCGTCGGTTTCCCGCTGCTGAGCACCCTCGCCCTGGAGACCTCGACCACCGCGCACGCCGCCGTCGTGGTCGGCCTGCTCCCACTGACCACCGCCCTCTTCTCGGCCCTGCGCATGGGCACGCGTCCCTCCCGCACGTTCTGGGCGGCGGCGCTCGCGGGCGCGGCCGCGGTGGCCGCCTTCACCGTGCAGCAGAGCGGCGGCGCCCTCACCACCGCCGACCTCTACCTCTTCGGGGCCCTGCTGGTGTGCGCGGCCGGCTACACCGAGGGCGGCCGGCTGGCCCGGCTCATGCCGGGCTGGCAGGTCATCGGCTGGGCGCTGGTGCTGTGTCTGCCGCTCGCGGTGCCCGCCGCCGCGGTGGCGCTGTCGCACGAACCCGTCCACCTCACCGCGCACAGCGTGGCCGGGCTGCTGTGGGTCTCGGCGGGCTCGCAGTTCCTGGGGCTCGTCGTCTGGTACCGGGGCATGGCCGTCATCGGCATCCCCAAGGCCAGCCAGTTGCAGTTGGCCCAGCCGCTGCTCACACTGGTGTGGTCGGTGCTGCTCCTCGGTGAGCACCTGACGGTGGCCGCACCGCTGACGGCCGCGGCGGTGCTCGTGTGCATCGCCGTGACCCAGCGGGCGCGAGGCTGAACGGCGCGCACGCACCGGTCCCGACCGGGCCCCTGCGTCGTAAACTCAAGGCCACACGGACCGCTGCTTCCGCAGATGGTGAGGAGGCCCGAAAGATGCGTGCAACCGTGGGTGACCAACTTGTCCAGCACGGCAGGGTGGTCGGACAGCAGGACAAGATCGGCGAGATCGTCGAAGTGATGGGTCAGGAGGGCAACCCCCCGTACCGCGTGCGCTTCGAGGACGGGCACGAGGGAGTGTGTTCCCCGGGCCCCGACACCGAGATCCGCCACAAGGAAATGAACCGCTAGACCGCTAGGGCCGTACGGCAGGCCCTACTCCCCCGGGATCCTCGCCGGCCGCGCGTAGTGGTCGGCGACCACCCGCGCCATGGCGCCGATGGGGTCCGTCTGCACTTCCTTGGCGGCGAAGAAGACATGCCCGCGCACCTCGGGGTGGTCCTGGGCGAGGGTGAGGTGCCGGGACAGTTCGGCGGGGTCCTGCCAGGCCTCGGGCTGCGCCGGGTCGCCCGCCTTGTACAGCGCCTCACCGGCGTACAACTGCGTCCCGGTGCCCCGGGCCACCTCCGCCCACCAGGGCAGCAGCTTCGCGTAGTCGGCGGCCGCGAAGCCGATGTTCCAGTAGAGCTGCGGGACGATGTAGTCGATCCAGTTCTTGCGGACCCACTGGCGGGTGTCCGCGTACAGGTCGTCGTACGCCTGCAGCGCCCGGGTCTGGGAGCCGCGCGGGTCGGTGGTGTCGTTGCGCCACACCCCGAAGGGGCTGATGCCGAAGCGCGCGGCGGGCCGGAGCGCCTTGATCCGGGCCGAGGTCTCGCGCACCAGCAGGTTGATGTTGTCGCGCCGCCAGGCGGCCCGGCTGGGGAATCCGCCGCCGTGAGCGTCGTAGGCCGCGTCGTCGTCGAAGGTCTGGCCCGCCACGGGGTACGGGTAGAAGTAGTCGTCGAAGTGCACGGCATCGACGGGGTACTTGGCCACCGCGTCGAGCATCGCGTCCTGGACGAAGGCGCGGACCTCGGGCAGTCCCGGGTTGTAGTAGAGCTTCCCGCCGTACGTCACCACCCAGTTCGGGTGCCGGCGGGCGGGGTGGGTCCTGACGAGCCTGTCCGGGTCCGCGTGGCCCGCGATCCGGTACGGGTTGAACCAGGCGTGCAGTTCCAGGCCACGGGCGTGCGCCTCCTCGACGGCCGTGCCCAGCGGGTCCCAGCCCGGGTGCTTGCCCTGGGTTCCGGTGAGGTACTGCGACCAGGGCTCGTACGGCGAGGGCCACAGGGCGTCGGCGGTGGGCCGCACCTGGAAGATCACCGTGTTGAGGCCGGTCTCGGCGGCCTTGTCGAGGTGGGCGACCAGTTCGGCCCGCTGGGCCGCCGCGCTCAGGCCCGGCCGCGAGGGCCAGTCCCGGTTCTGCACGGTCGCCAGCCACACGCCCCGCATCTCGGCGGCCTTCCGCGGCCGCTCCGACCGCCTGCCCGGCGCGGCCTTCGCGCCGGCCGAGCCCGTCGTGAGCGTCGCCAGCGCGGCCAGTGCGAACGCCCGACGTGACACTCGTCCCATCTGCACACCCCCGAACACCACGGATCCGCGCGGTCACGGACCGTCTCCGCGCCCCAGGATGCCCGACGGATGCCGCACCCCCGGCGATCGATCATCGATACTTGGCGGTAACGTGCACGAACGGAGCAGGCACCGGACCCACGGGTTCTGCTCACGTCCGTAGACCAGCGAAAGGGACGATGTGACCGACATCGAGCGCGTCGGAGTGGTCGGCTGCGGCCAGATGGGAGCGGGCATCGCCGAGGTGTGCGCCCGTGCCGGCCTGGACGTGATGGTCGCCGAGACCACCGGCGAGGCCCTGGAGATCGGCCGGACCCGGCTGTTCAACTCCCTGGCGAAGGCCGCCGAGCGCGGCAAGATCTCCGAGGAGGAGCGGGACGCCACGCTGGCGCGCCTCAGCTTCACCACCGACCTCGGCGAGTTCGCGGACCGCGACCTGGTGATCGAGGCCGTCGTGGAGAACGAGCTGGTCAAGACCGAGATCTTCCAGGTGCTCGACCAGGTCGTGACCCGGCCCGACGCGATCCTCGCCTCCAACACCTCCTCCATCCCCCTGGTGAGGCTGGCGGTCGCCACCTCGCGGCCCGACCACGTCATCGGCATCCACTTCTTCAACCCCGCCCCGGTGCAGAAGCTCGTCGAGCTGATCCCGGCGCTCACCACCTCCGAGGGCACGCTCGGCCGCGCCCAGGTCTTCGCCGAGAAGGTGCTCGGCAAGCACGCCATCCGCGCCCAGGACCGCTCCGGATTCGTGGTCAACGCGCTGCTGATCCCGTATCTCCTCTCCGCGATCCGGATGTTCGAGTCGGGCATCGCCAGCCGCGAGGACATCGACAACGGCATGGAGCTCGGCTGCGCCCACCCGATGGGCCCGCTGAAGCTGGCCGACCTGATCGGTCTGGACACGGTCGCCTCCGTGGCGTTCTCGATGTACGAGGAGTACAAGGAGCCGCTGTACGCCGCTCCCCCGCTGCTGCAGCGCATGGTCGACGCGGGCCGGCTGGGCCGGAAGTCGGGCTCGGGCTTCTACACCTACGGCTGATTACGCACGGTGGCTCAAAAGGCCCGGCACTCTTCGGAGCGCCGGGCCCACCGCATTCACACGCCGTGTGCGCACCGGGCCCGCATATGCCCCTCGCACACTCTCCCCACGTGTCCACCAGGCGAGTTGACTCTTCATGCGCATGCAAGGGATGAGACGACTACAGAAAGGAACGGACTCGTGACCACCGACCCCGAGCATCCTGTGGTCCACGGCGAACTCGCAGAGTTACGGCGCCGCCTCGACGTCGCCTACGCGAGGGTCGAGGGCGGACTGGCTCTGCTGAGTCATCGCACGGAGGAGACGGACAAGGAAGTCGACGACCTGAGCAGCCGGATCGTCGCCCTGGAGCACGCCCGCTGGCCGTTGCCCGCGGTAGCGGTACTCACCGCCGTGGGCGCGCTCGTCGTGACGGTCTGGCAGGCCCTGGGTCGCTAGGACGGCTCCAGGACGCGGGGGGATATCAGGGCATGGCGTCCTGCCCGAGCCGGAGATGATGCAGCAGCAGTAACGCGGCCGCCATGTTCGCGGCCGGGACCTCGCCGCGGGCGACCATGTCGGGGACGAGTTTGAGGGGGACCCACTCCCGGCGGTCCGACTCGAAGTCGTCCACGGGGTGTCCGAGGTACTCGCCCTCGTCGGCCCAGTAGATGTGGTGCCGGGCGTCGGTGAGCCCGTTGGACGGCTCCACGCTCATCAGGTGGCGCAGGGGTCCCGGCCGCCAGCCGGTCTCTTCCTCGAGTTCCCTGGCGGCCGCGACGGCGATGTCCTCGCCGTCCTCGACCACACCCGCCGCGAGTTCCCACCCCCAACTGTCGGTGATGAAGCGGTGGCGCCACAGGAGGAGGACCTCATTGGCCTGGTTCACCACCGTGGCCACGGCAACGGGCCGCAGCCGTATCAGAAAGTGATCGAGGTGCCGACCGTCCGGCAACTCGACATCCGCGAGATTGACGCTGAACCAGCGGTTCGCATAGACAGTTTGTTCGTTCTGTTTCGTCCACTGCACGGTTCTGCCACCTTCCGTCGAGTAAGTGGCAATATCGCAGCAGGAACGATGAGTGTCGGTGGTCGTGCGCCCGTCTACAGCGGTACGCGCAGTGCACCGTCGATGAGTGCGGCGGCCTCAGCCGTGCCCGCGCAGCCGCTGCGCACGAGGTGTTCGCGCACCGCCCTGAGTCTGTCGCGCAGGCGCTGGGACTCCATTCCCCGGGCCTGTTCTGCCATCTGCACCGCGATGGCCACCGCCTTGTCGGCGTTGCCCTGACGCAGTTCGATCGTGCTGAGCATGGCGAGCCGGTGCACCCGGCCCCGGTCGTGGGCGGGGTTGTCGACGGCGGCCATGGCGTGCTCCCGTGCCGCCGCCACCTCGCCGAGGCTCAACAGCGCCTCCGCCACCTGGACGTTGACGAGTCCCGGCTGGACATAGCCCGTCTCGTCCGGCTCGTATCCGCGCCGGATGCGTTCGGCGGCCTGCTCGGCCCGCCGGATGCAGGACAGCGCGCTCGTGCCGTCGCCGAGGTGGGCGTACGCCTTCGCCTGCATCGCGTACAGGTCGGAGGCGAGCGCCGGGGTGATGTGCCGTCCGGCGGCGCGCAGCGCGGCCTCTGCGAAGGCCACGGCCTGCCGGTACTCCCGCATGAACAGCGCCTGGTTGACGAGGAGCGCGATCACGTAGGCGCCGAGCCCGCGGTCCCCGCTGGCCTTCGCGAGCCTGAGCGCCTGGTGGAAGTAGCGCTGGGCGAGACCGTGCGCGTCCGAGTCGTACGCGCAGATCCCGGCGACCGCCACCAACCCGCCGGTGGCCCGGTGCAGTTGACGGCCCGTCTCGTCGGTGTAACTGCCGCGCAGCAGCGGGGCGGCCTCGGCGTTCAGGAAACCCACGATCCGGGTGCGGGTCGCGACGCCGCCGGCCTTGCGGTACATCTGCTCGTAGTGCGTGCGGGCCGCGCGCAGCATCTCGATGTCGGCCGAGGTGACCCGGTGCCGGCCGCCCCGCGAGACGTCGACGTCCTCGGGCGGGTTCTCCCACTCCCACACCGGCATCACGGCGGGCGTGCCGGTGACGGCGGGAGCGCCCAGGATGTGCGGCCGCTGCTGCTCGTCGGAGCGCCACAGGGCGGTGGCCCGCTCCACGAACCCGGACAACGACGTGCCGTGCGGGGCGGACGGCTCGCCGGGCACCCCGAGCCCGATGTCGTCGAGGGTGACGGGGCGGTGCAGTCGGCGGGCGAGCACCTCGCAGATCAGGTCGGGAACCTGTCCGCGGGGCCGCTGCCCCTTCAACCACCGCGCCACGGCGGTGTGTTCGTATCTGAGCGCGAGACCGCGCGCCCGGCCCGCCTGGTTCACATGAGCGGCGAGTCCCGCGTGCGAGATGCCCGCCTCGTCCAGGATCGCGTCGAGCAGAGTGTTGGGCTGCATGGGATGCCCCCCGGGTGGCTCGGTGCCGTCAGAGTAGTGGGTCGGCCTTCACACGGGGTGTGAACGGAGTACTCGAATCCGTACCGTGTGCACACTGTCGCGGAGAGTTTCCAGCCGGTTGACTGAAATGCCTCGCAAGAGGCCGGCCGGGCCGCCGGCTCCCCCTCGTACAGTGCGGCGGCCCGGCGTCCGGGCGGCTAACCGTGTGTCGTCGGCTGTGGATTTGTGGTGGCGGGTCGTGCGTTTCCCAAGGCATGGCGTACTTGGCGGTCGTTGTGAAGTACCAGTAAGGCGACGTCATCCGCCGGTGTGCCCCCGGCATGGCGCAGGAGCGCGGTGAAGACCGAGCCCAGGACGACCTGAGGGGCGACGACGGGGCTGCCGTGGACGGCCCGGGACAGTGCTTCGGACAGGGAAAAGAACCGGCCACACGCGTCCCTCGCGTCCTCGGCGCCGTCCGTGTGCAGGACCAGGGCCTCTCCCGGCAGCAGGTGGCCGCAGTGCAGCGCGGGCAGTTCGGCCGGCAGCGGGAACGGACCGAGGGGCGGCAGGGGATCCGCACGGGCGAGCTGCTCGACCCGGGTACCGCTCAGCAGATACGGCCACGGGTGACCGCAGTTCAGCGCCCGGACCTCGCCGTCCCGGCCGATCTCCAGCAGCAGTACGGTCACGAACTCCTCGGCGACCGGGTTGTCGGGTGCCGGTCCGGCCGACGGGTGCTCGGCGCGGGCGCGCTCGCGCAGGTGCCGGGCCAGGGCGCGTTCCAGCCGGCGCAGCACACCGTCGAGTTGGGCCTCGTCGTGGACGGCCTCGCGGAAACTGCCGAGCACGGCGGCGGCGGTGCCGATCGCCCCGAGCCCGTGTCCGCGGACGTCACCCATCACCACCCGTACGCCGTGCTCGGTGGCGACCACCTCGTACAGATCGCCGCCGATGATCGCCCCACGGTCCGCGGACAGCTGGGCGGCGGCGATGTTCAGCCCCTCGACGCGCGGCGGCAGCGGTCGCAACAGCACGCGCTGGGCGGCGCCCGCGGCCTGCCGGGCCTGCCGGAGTTCGCGCAGCAAGGTGCGCCGGACATGGAGGATCAGCCCGGTGCCGACGGCGAAGAAGACCGCGCTGGTGACGACGCGCGCGCCCAGGCCGTTCTGCTGGGCGAGCGGACACACCAGCTTGTACGTGATCGCGACGGCGCCCCAGGCCGTGGGCAACCCGAGTGAGATCGCCCGCCGCAGCGGCCGACGGGCACTGGTACGGAGCCACCCGGGAAGGCAGCGGTGACCGGGCCCCCGTGAGTCCGTCCGGGCCCGCCCAGCCCTGCGGGGCGCCCCAGCCTTGATGCGGATCATGCCGATGGCCCCCCAATTAGGCCTGCCAGCGCAATCGGACCGACCCCGAAAGGCCGGTCCGATTCTGTCGACCATATGACCCGGTAGGGCCACATCACTGGGAGAACTCACCCGATTGAGTGAGATGGGGGGTGTGGGGGCTACGCCCCCACCAGGGGGGCGGGGAACTGCGCGACGCGGCTAACTCCGCAGAACCGCTCCCGTACGCTCACCCGCCAGCGCCACCGCCGCATCCCGGGCCGCCGACGCCTCATCCACGGTCAGCGTCCGGTCGGCCGCCCGGAACCGCAACGCATAGGCCAGCGACTTCTTGCCCTCACCGAGCTGCTCGGCGTTCTCGTACACGTCGAACAGCCGGATCGCCTCCAGCAGTTCGCCCGCACCGTCACGCAGCGAGGCCTCCACATCGGCGTGCGGTACGAACTTGTCGACCACCAGCGCGACATCCTGCGTGGCGACGGGGAACGTCGAGATGCTCGGCGCCTGCGGAATCGCGTCGCCCACCCGCTCCACCGCGTCCAGGTCCAGCTCCATCGCGCAGGTGCGCGCGGGCAGGCCCAGCGCCTTCAGCACCCGGGGGTGCAGCTCACCCGCGTGACCGACAACCCGCTCGGCACCGTCGGAGACGACCGCCAGCTCGGCGCACCGGCCGGGGTGCCAGGGGCCGTACTGCCCGCTGCGGACGACCAGTTCGGCACCGGCCTCCCGCGCCACCGTGCGCGCCGCCTCGATCGCGTCGGCCCAGTCGGCCGGCCGGCCCTTGCCCCACCAGCCGGCCTGCTCGCGGGAGCCCGCCAGGACGGCGGCGACGTGCCGCGGCTGGTCGGGCAGCGCGGCGTTCAGCTCCGCGATCTCCTCGTCGGTCGGACGCCGGTCGACGGGCGGCGAGACGGCCACCCGCTGCTCCTCGCGCGGGAGGAAGACCAGACCGGTCTCGAACAGGGCCGTGTCGTGCGAACCCCGGCCGTCGTTGCGCCGCAAGGCACCGAGCAGGCCGGGCAGCAGCGACGTACGAAGGGCCGGCTCCTCGTCGTTGAGGGGGTTGACCAGCTTGACGACCCGGC
This sequence comes from Streptomyces sp. NBC_01352, assembly GCF_036237295.1. NCBI lineage: Bacteria > Bacillati > Actinomycetota > Actinomycetes > Kitasatosporales > Streptomycetaceae > Streptomyces > Streptomyces sp. NBC_01352. The sequence continues at coordinate 8,766,581 of NZ_CP108354.1, read as the reverse complement.
GGGCCGGGTCGTCGGCCGCGAGGCCGAGCTGGTCGAAGACCTGCTCGCTGACGAACGGGTAGTTGGGCGCCTCGACGTACCCGGCACCGGCCAGCACCCGGCCGACGCGGCGGTGCAGCCGCTGCCGGTGGGTCAGACCGCGGCCGGACGGCGGCTTGGGCAGCGTGGAGGGCAGGTTCTCGTAGCCCTCCAGCCGGATGACCTCTTCGGCCAGGTCGTTGACCTCGGCGAGGTCGGGCCGCCAGGACGGCACGGTGACGATCAGCTCGTCCTGCCCGTACACGTCGCAGCCGACCTCCTGGAGGCGGCGTACGACGGTCTCGCGGCCGTACACGACACCCGCGACCTTGTCCGGGTGGTCGGCCGCGACGGCGATGGTGTGCGGCGCGGACGGCGAGATGACCTCGGTGACGCCGGCCTCGGCGGTGCCGCCCGCGAGCAGCACCAGCAGGTCGACGGTGCGCTGGGCGGCCGCGGAGGCGGCCTGCGGGTCGACGCCGCGCTCGAAGCGCTTGGACGCCTCGGAGGACAGCTTGTGGCGGCGGGCCGTACGGGCGATGGAGACCGCGTTGAAGTGCGCGGCCTCGATCACGATGTCGGTCGTGCCTTCGGCCTCGGTGTGGTCGGCGATCTCCGTGTTGGCGCCGCCCATGACACCGGCGAGGCCGATCGGACCGCGCTCGTCGGTGATCACCAGGTCCTCGGCGTGCAGGGTGCGGGTGACGCCGTCGAGGGTGACGATCTTCTCGCCCTCCTCGGCCCGGCGGACGCCGACGGTGCCCTGGACGAGGGAGCGGTCGTAGGCGTGCAGCGGCTGGCCGAGCTCCATCATCACGTAGTTGGTGACGTCGACGGCGAGCGAGATCGGGCGCATGCCGACCTTCTGCAGCCGACGCTGGAGCCAGATCGGGGAGCGGGCCTCGGGACTCAGCCCGGTGACGGTGCGGGCCGTGAAGCGGTCGCAGCCGACGGGCTCGGAGACCTGGACCGGGTAGCCGAAGGCGTTCGGTGCGGGCACGTCGAGCAGGGCCGGGTCGCGCAGCGGCAGGCCGTACGCGATGGCGGTCTCGCGGGCGACGCCGCGGATGGACAGGCAGTCGCCGCGGTTGGCGGTGACGGCGATGTCCAGGACCTCGTCGACCAGTTCGAGCAGCTCGATGGCGTCCTTGCCGACCTCGGTCTCCGGCGGCAGCACGATGATGCCGTGGCTGCCGTCGTCGCCCATGCCCAGCTCGCCGCTGGAGCAGATCATGCCGTGGGACGTCTTGCCGTACGTCTTGCGGGCGGAGATCGAGAAGCCGCCCGGCAGTGTGGCGCCGGGCAGCACCACGACGACCTTGTCGCCGACGGCGAAGTTGCGGGCGCCGCAGACGATCTCCTGGGGCTCGCCGGTGCCGTTGGCCTGGCCGACGTCGACCGTGCAGAAGCGGATCGGCTTCTTGAACTCCGTCAGCTCCTCGATGGTCAGCACCTGGCCGACGACGAGGGGGCCCTTGAGGTCGGCGCCGAGGTGCTCGACGGTCTCGACCTCGAGACCGGCCGAAATGAGCTTGGCCTGGACGTCACGACCGGTCTGAGTCGCCGGCAGGTCGACGTACTCCCGCAGCCAAGAAAGCGGGACCCGCATCAGATCTCCATCCCGAACGGCCGGGTGAACCGGACGTCACCCTCGACCATGTCTCGCATGTCCTCGACGTTGTGGCGGAACATCAGCATCCGCTCGATGCCGAACCCGAAGGCGAAGCCGCTGTACTTCTCGGGGTCCACGCCGCAGGCGGTCAGCACCTTGGGGTTGACCATGCCGCAGCCGCCGAGCTCGATCCAGCCCTCGCTGGAGCAGGTGCGGCAGGGCCGGTCGGGGTTGCCGACGGACTCGCCGCGGCACACGTAGCACACCATGTCCATCTCGGCGGACGGCTCGGTGAACGGGAAGAAGTTGGGCCGCAGCCGCGTCTTCATGCCCTCGCCGAACAGCGACTGGACCATGTGGTCCAGGGTGCCCTTGAGGTCGGCCATGGTCAGGCCCTCGTCGATGGCGAGGAGCTCGACCTGGTGGAAGACGGGCGTGTGCGTGGCGTCCAGCTCGTCGGTGCGGTACACGCGACCGGGGCAGATCACGTACACCGGCAGCTCGCGCTCCAGCAGGGAGCGGATCTGCACGGGCGAGGTGTGGGTGCGCAGCACGACGCCGGACTCGGTGCCGCCGCCCTGGCCCTGCACGAAGAACGTGTCGGCCTCGCCGCGGGCCGGGTGGTCCGGGCCGATGTTGAGCGCGTCGAAGTTGAACCACTCGGCCTCGACCTGCGGGCCCTCGGCGACCTCGTAGCCCATGGCCACGAAGACGTCCTCGATGCGCTCGGAGAGCGTGGTGAGCGGGTGGCGGGCGCCGGCCGGTACGCGGTCGTACGGCAGCGTGACGTCCACCGCCTCCTCGACCAGCACCCGCTGGTCGCGCTCGGCCTCCAGCTCCACCTGGCGGGCGGCGAGGGCCTTGTTCACCGCGCCGCGGGCCTGGCCCACGCGCTTGCCGGCCTCGGCCTTGGCGTGCGGGGGCAGGGCGCCGATCTCGCGGTTGGCGAGCGCCAGCGGTGAGGTTCCGCCGGTGTGGGCGACCTTGGCCTCCTGGAGCGCGTCGAGGGAATCGGCGGCGGTGAAGGCGGCGAGCGCCTCGTCCCGCATGCGCTCGATCTCTTCCGGTTTCAACGCCTCGACCTCGACAGGGTCGTACGACTTGTTCGGTGCCGACATCTCTTCCCGTGCTTCCGATTGGCTGGCTGGAGGTCCCCGTCACCGATCCATGGACGAATCGTCGCCGGCTTCGGGACACAAAGGTGCCAAAGGCCGAGTCTAACGGGGTGGGGATGTACGAATGCGCCCGCGGGCTGCTCAGGTCAGGTAGGCCGGAGCGCTCACGGGCAACGTAAATCGGAACTCGGCGCCGCCGCCGGGGGCGCGGCCGACCGTGATGGTGCCGCCGTGGGCCTCGACGATGCCCTTGACGATGTAGAGCCCGAGGCCCGTGCCACCGCGCTTGCTGCCCCGCCAGAAGCGGGTGAAGACGCGGTTCATGGACTCCTCCGGGATGCCGGACCCCTCGTCGCTCACCGTGACCGACGTAGCAGCGTTTTCGTGGCCTTCCCCCTCACGGGGAGACGCCGTGGCCGTGATGTCAATCGTGACGGTTCCCTCGCCGTGCCGCACCGCATTTTCCAGCAGGTTGCTGAGCACCTGGTCGATCTTGTCGGGGTCGGCCCACAGGTCGGGCAGCGGCTGTTCGAGGCGCAGCAGGAACCGGTCGGCGGCCAGGCCCGCGGCGACGTACGCCTGGATGTGCCGTCCGACGGCCGCGCCGATGTCGACGGGCTGGCGCCTGAGTTCCAGTCGCCCGGAGTCGATCCGGGAGATGTCGAGCAGCTCGGCGATGAGCCGGGTGACCCGGTCGGCGTCGGCGTCGACGGTCTCCAGCATCAGCCGCTTCTGGTCGTCGGTGAAGCGTTCCCACTTGGCGAGCAGGGTGGCCGTGAACCCCTTGACCGAGGTGAGCGGCGAGCGCAGTTCGTGCGCGACGGTGGCGATCAGTTCGGCGTGGCTGCGTTCGGTGCGGCGGCGGGCCTCGGTGTCGCGGAGGGAGACGACGACCCGGCGGACGGGTCCGGTGGGACGGGTGCGCACGTACTTCGCGGAGACCAGCACCTCACGCCCCCCGGGCAGCAGCAGATTGCACTCGGGCTGCCCCACCCTGATGGCGAGCCCGCCGTACGGATCGGTCAGCTGCCACCAGCGCCGGCCCTCCAGGTCCTCTAACGGCAGGGCCTTCTCCAGCCGCCGGCCGAGGGCTTCCTCGGCGGGCAGGTCGGTGATCCTGGCCGCGGCGGCGTTGAAACAGATCACGTGCCCGTGCTCGTCCGCGACGACCAGTCCGTCAGGCAGCTGGTCGGGATCGATGCCGAGCTCGGCGAGATCACCGGGCCGGGACGCGGGCGGGCGCCGTACGTCCCGTGCTTCCGGTGCGCTGCTCGTGCCGACGCTCATCCCCGTACCCCACCTCTCAGGCGTCTGAGGGGCTCCCGAGCTGGTCACCCTACTAGCTCTCGGTGACGGAGCGGCACCCTCCGGAGGCGCGCTGTGCACGGGCTGACGCATAGAGACATACGGCGGCGGCGGTGGCCAGGTTCAGGCTCTCGGCCTTCCCGTGGATCGGGACGCGCACCACGGCGTCCGCGAGGGCGCGGGTCTCCTCGGGGAGCCCCCAGGCCTCGTTCCCGAACACCCAGGCGGTCGGCCCTCCCATGGTCCCCTTGTCGAGCTCGTCGTCGAGGTCGTCCGTCCCGGCGCCGTCGGCGGCGAGGATGCGCACCCCGGCGTCCTTCAGACCGGCCACGGCCCGCTCGACGGGCACGCCGACGGCGACGGGGAGGTGGAAGAGGGAGCCCACGGAGGCCCGTACGGCCTTGGGGTTGTACAGATCGACGGAGGCGTCGGTCAGGACGACGGCCTCGGCACCGGCGGCGTCGGCGCACCGCAGGACGGTGCCGGCGTTCCCGGGGTCGCGCACGTGCGCGAGCACGGCGACCAGCTTGGGCCGGGCGTCGAGGATGTCCTCGAATGGCGTGTCGAGGAACCGGCAGATCCCGACGAGGCCCTGCGGCGTGACGGTGGTGGAGATGTCGGCGATGACCTGCTCGTCGGCGAGGTGCACCCGGGCCCCGGTGTCACGGGCCTCACCGATGATGTCGGCGTACCGCTCCGCCGCGTCGGGCGTGGCGAAGAGCTCGACCAGCGTGTCCGCGTACGCCGCCGCCTCCCGCACAGCCTGCGGCCCCTCCGCGAGAAACAGCCGCTCCTTCCCCCGGAAGTTCCGCTTGGCAAGCCGCCGGGCGGCGAGGACACGGGGGGAACGCGGGGAGATCAGCTCGGGGCTGGCGGGCACGGGACTCACCTTCAGCAACTACTTTCCGCCGCAACGGCGATCGACCACGACGGCGGAATTCGGCGGTGCCGAACCCACCGGTACACCAGGGAACGCAACGGACCCGCAGGCCTCAAAGCCTACGGGTCCGAAAGTCACGTCGGCCAAAGCCAGCGCTGGCGTCACGCAGCCTTCGGCGCGTTGACGTCGCTCGGCAGCGCCTTCTGGGCCACCTCGACGAGGGCCGCGAAGGCGCCCGCGTCGTTCACGGCCAGCTCGGCCAGGATCTTGCGGTCGACCTCGACGTTCGCCGCCTTCAGGCCCTGGATGAAGCGGTTGTACGTGATGCCGTTGGCGCGGGCAGCGGCGTTGATGCGCTGGATCCACAGCTGGCGGAAGTCACCCTTGCGCTTCTTGCGGTCGTTGTAGTTGTAGACCAGCGAGTGGGTGACCTGCTCCTTGGCCTTGCGGTACAGGCGCGAACGCTGACCGCGGTAGCCGGAGGCCGCCTCGAGGATCGCCCGGCGCTTCTTGTGGGCGTTGACTGCCCGCTTGACGCGTGCCACTTGTTAACTCCTTGTAGCGGGGCCGTGGTGGTCTTCACACGGCCCGAAATCGATTGGGTCCCGGTCCAGACGTACGGCGCTGGGTGATCGGAGGATCAACCGCGCCGCCGCGTCACTTGCCGAGAAGCTTCTTGATCTTCTTGGCGTCGCCCGGGGCCATCTCGGCGTTGCCGGTGAGGCGACGCGTAACGCGGGACGACTTGTGCTCGAGCAGGTGGCGCTTGCCGGCGCGCTCGCGGAGCACCTTGCCGGAGCCGGTGATCTTGAAGCGCTTGCTGGCACCGCTGTGCGACTTGTTCTTCGGCATAGCGCCGTTCTCTCCTCGTCGGTGGCGCTCCGGTGCCCGGTCACGAAAACCGGGCACTGTGGAGCGTCGCTCTTGTATCGGTTACGTCCTTGGGGACTCGCGTCCCCCGGGATCACGCCTCGGCGGGAGCCTCGGCCTGAGCCTCGACTTCTTCCTCGGCACCCTCGGCATCCTCGGACTCCGCGGCGTTCTGCGACTTGCCGGGGTTGGCCTTCGCTTCTGCCTTGCGGGCTTCCTGGGCCTGGCGGGCCTCGGCCATCGCCTCGGTCTTCTTCTTGTGCGGACCGAGGACCATGATCATGTTTCGGCCGTCCTGCTTCGGGTTCGACTCCACGAACCCGAGGTCGGCCACGTCCTCCGCGAGACGCTGCAGCAGTCGGTAGCCGAGTTCCGGCCGGGACTGCTCGCGACCACGGAACATGATCGTGATCTTGACCTTGTCGCCCTGCTTGAGGAACCGAACGACGTGACCCTTCTTGGTGTCATAGTCGTGCGGGTCGATCTTCGGCCGGAGCTTCATCTCCTTGATGACCGTGTGCGCCTGGTTCTTGCGCGCCTCACGGGCCTTCATGGCCGACTCGTACTTGAACTTCCCGTAGTCCATGAGCTTGCACACAGGCGGACGGGCGGTCGCCGCCACCTCGACCAGGTCCAGGTCGTACTCCTGCGCAAGCTCCAGTGCCTTGGCCAGGGGGACAATGCCCACCTGCTCGCCACTGGGACCGACAAGTCGCACCTCTGGAACGCGAATCCGGTCGTTGATGCGGGGCTCGGCGCTGATGGATCCTCCTCGGTTAGCACCACACGGCCATCTGGCGGACGGCCGCGTTTGTCTCTGGTAGACAGACCTAACCGCGCCGAAGCACAAAAAATGCCCCGGACGATCACAGGCGGGGCTCCAAGCACTACCGGAGCACCGCCGCGGTGATGCCGCGGGGCGCACATTCGGGCGACTCCATCGTCCGTACGGAACGATGGTGGCCGCCTGACCGGGGTGACCCGCCGTCCCGGGGGACGGTCAGGTGGGAGATCGGAGCCTCCACTTGTGGGCCAGTCACACTTACACACGTGTATCCGGCCGGTCGTCACACAAGGTTAGCAGCAACCCGGGGGTGGTGCGAACCGCCGTACACCGGGGCCTATCGTTGGGGCATGAGTGACACCCCTGCCGAGTCCGCCGAGTCCGCCGCGGGCCCCGACTTCGACGACATGACCCGCGACATCGCCGAGGTCCCCGCCGTCGAGGTGATCGTGACGGTCGCCGTCAACCTGATGAGCGCCGCCGCCGTGAAGCTCGGGCTGACGGAGGAGGGCGACAAGTACAAGGACCTGGACGAGGCCCGCAAGCTGGTGCACGCCCTCGCCGGCCTGCTGGACGCGAGCGCGACCGAGATCAGCTCCTTCCACGCGTCCCCGCTGCGCGACGGACTCAAGTCCCTGCAGCTGGCGTTCCGCGAGGCGTCGCTCGTCCGGGACGAGCCGGGCCAGGGCCCCGGCGAGAAGTACACCGGCCCGATCTACGGCTGACTCAGGGACGTACGTACAAGGGCTCGCCCGGCGGCGTCGCCCCGGCCGGCAGCAGTGCCAGGTCGAGGCCGCGCACCAGGCGGGCCCTCAGCGTTTCGTCGGCGGCGAGCCGCTGCGCGAGAGCCCGGGCGGCATCGGCGGGCGGTGTGGACGCGTCCAGCACGAGGGCGAGGGTGCCGTCGGCCTGTCCCGGCCCGAGGTGGGCGCGCAGTACGGCGGGCTCGGCGGCCACGGCGGCCCGTACGGCCTCGACGACGGCCGGGTCGGCGAGCGGATCCGTGGTCGTACGGCCCTCCGCCAGCGCCAGCAGCGCGGCCCCCGTCAGCTCGAACGGCACCGGGCCGGCCAGGTCCAGCAGGACCGTGTCCGCCTTCTCGTGCGCGGCGGCCTGGAGCGCCTGGTGCAGCGGTACGGCGACGGGGCGGGCCGCCGGGTCCCAGCGGGCCAGCGACTCGGTGGAGGTGAAGGCGGGCAGGGCGGTGCGGGTGCCGGCCTTCAGGGTGGGTACGGCCATGTCGCTGGTCTTCTCGCGGCGCAGCCCGTTCTCGTCCTCCTCGGCCTCGCCGAGGACGGCCACCACCGGGACGAGGAGCCGGGCGCCCTTGAGGGCCTCCAGGACGGGGCCCGCGGCGGTGCGGTCCTCGGCCCAGACGGCGAGCGCCGCACTCAGCCGGGGGTCGGCCGAGCCGTCGTCGTCGGAGAAGCCGGGGTCGGGAATGTTCTTGTTCGCCACGGTCACCGACCCTATAGGGGGGATACTGCTGGGCTTGTGCGGGCCCGGAAACCTGACCGTGACAACTTTCACGGGTTTCTCAGATATCCCTGACACACATCTAACGTTCGTCTAACGGCCCGCACAGTCGGGGCCGCGAGCATCGCGGGCATGGAGTCTTCCAGAGCCGACCTCAGCCGCCCCTCCCGGCCGTTGCGGCGTCGGACCCTGATGTACACCGCGCTCGCCTCCATCGCCGTCCTCGGCGGTACGGCGGCCGGGACCGTGTACGTGAAGGCTCAGGCGCACTCCGGTACGAGCGCCGTATCGTCGGCGACGCCGTCGGCCTCGTCATCGGCCTCGCCATCGGTCTCGTCGTCTTCCTCGCCGTCGGGCCTGGCCGCGGCGTCGGCTGCGGCGAACGGGGAGACATCCGTGGAACCTGTGGCGAAACCGACCGTCGACCACGACGACGTGCTGGCCGACGCCATGAAGTCGGTGAGCGTGGAGGACAGCGCAGTCGTGTCCGCGGCCGTGCTCGACCCGGACTCCGGCGAGAGCGCCTCGTACGGCGACGGCGCCTTCGACACGGCGAGCATCGTCAAGGTCGACATCCTGGCGACGCTGCTGCTTCAGGCGCAGGACGCGGACCGGCATCTCACCGCGCGGGAGAAGTCGTACGCCACCTCGATGATCGAGAACAGCGACAACGCCTCCGCGTCGGCCCTGTGGCGGATCATCGGGAAGGCGGACGGTCTCGACGCCGCGAACGAGCGGCTCGGGCTCACGGACACCGAGGGCGGCGACGACATGCTGTGGGGGCTGACCCAGACCACCGCCGCCGACCAACTCACCCTGCTCCAGCAGGTGTTCGGGGACGATTCGGAGCTGAGCGAGGCCTCGCGGACGTATCTGCAGGGCCTGATGGGGCAGATAGCCGTCGACCAGCACTGGGGGGTGTCGGCCGCGGCGGACGGTTCCGGGTGGGCCCTGAAGAACGGCTGGCTGCCGCGCAGCAGGACCGGGCTGTGGGACATCAACAGCATCGGGCGGGTGACGGTGGCCGGCCACGACTATCTGGTCGCGGTGCTGTCGAAGGGCAACTCGACGCAGGCGAAGGGGATTTCGCTGGCGGAGGCGGTGGCGAGGGCGGCGGTGTCGGTGTTCGCGGGGGACGGCGCATCGGCTTCGGCGACTGTCTCCCCGTAGCGCGCAGAAGGCGTTCAGAAGGCCGTACGCCGTGCGTGGATCCTAGAAGTCCTCGTACCGCTCACGGCGGCCGCGCCACACGACCACCGCCGCGATGAGGAGTACTCCGCCGAGGCCGCCCGCGAGGGGGGCGGCCCAGTCGGCGGTGTCGTTGTCGGACTTGGCGGCGTCGGGGCCGGAGCCGAAGTACCTGTCGCCGTAGGCGGCGGCCTGGAGGCCCTCCGGCTTGAGACGGTCGGCCTCGGACAGGGCGGCCGCGGGGTCGATGAAGCCGAAGCCGCGGGAGTCGTCGCGGCCGTCGGTCGGGGCGTTGCGGGCCGTGTCCTCCAGGAGCTTCTTGACCTGGGCGGGGGTCAGGTCCGGGTGGGCGGCCCTGATGAGCGCGACCGCGCCGGAGACGAAGGCGGAGGCGGCGCTCGTCCCCCAGCCCTCGTAGTACTTGTGGTCGGGGTCGGCGATGACGACGTCGACGCCGGGGGCGCTGACCGTGGCGTACCAGCGGCGGGTGGAGAAGGAGGCGCGGGTGCCGAAGCGGTCGACGGCGGTCGCGGCGATCACACCCGGGTAGGCGGCCGGGTAGGAGATGTGGTCGCCCTTCTCGCCGCCGTTGCCGGCCGAGGCGACGACGACGGAGCCCTTCTTCAAGGCGTACTGGACGGCCTCGTCCTCGGCGGGTTCGGGGTGGGCGGAGGCGGAGTCGTCGCCGAGGGAGAGGTTGATGACGTCGGCGCCGTGGTCGGCGGCCCAGCGGATGCCTTCGGCGAGGGCGTTGCCGCGGGTGTTGCGGGCCTTGGTGCGGGCCGGGTCGCCGTCCTCGAGGATCACGCGGACGGGGAGGATCTTGGCCTCGGGGGCGATACCCAGGACGCCGTCGCCGTTGCCCACGCCGTGTCCGTGACCCGCGATGATGCCGGCCATCGCGGTGCCGTGGCGGGCCCAGGCGCGGTCGCCGTCCTTCGCGCCGAAGCCGATCATGTCCTTGCCGGTGAGGACGTTGCCGTCGAGGTCGGGGTGGTCGGCCTCGACGCCGGTGTCCAGGACGGCGACGGTGACGCCCGCGCCCTTGGTGGTGCGCCAGGCCTCCTGGGTGTGCATGGCGTCCAGGGCCCATTGCTTGGCGCGTATGCCGTCGGCGTGCGCGGCGGTGGGCGGGACGAGGGCGACCGAGGCGGCGAGCAGGACGCTGAGGAGGCCGGCCCTGCGGGTCCTGATGCTCGTGCGGCTCGTGCGGCTCATGAAGGCTTCTCCGAGGGCGAGCTGACGGTCTTGCGCAGCCCGCGTTCGACGCGGTCGGCGAGGCCCTGCGCCTCGTTGCCGAGGCCGGCCTGGGCGGGCGCGGTGGTCGCGCCGGACTTCATGGCCTCGGCGGCGGGCTGCGGGGTGTCGACGGTACGGCCGTCCGCCCAGCCCGAGACCGCGTAGACGACGACGGGGGCGTCGGTGAGGACGGAGACGGTCCAGGAAGCGCGCTGCTCCGTGCCGAAGCCTGCGGCGACGGTGTCCTTGGCGGCGTACGGCCGGGGCATGAGGTCGGTGCGGCTGTCGAGGCCCTCGTCCTTGAACCGCTTGCCGAGGGCACTCATGGCGGCGGCGTCGGCCTTGGTGAAGAGGAGGCCGACGGTGGTGACGTAGCTCTGGGTGGCGTCGGTGTAGGTGGCGCGCAGGAGACGGGCACAGCCGACGGTCGAGAGCGCCTTGCGCAGCAGCGGGTCGAAGGCGTTCTGGCAGCCGCTGTCGGGCGCGACGGCGATACGTGTCCACGTCCGGTCGGCGCCGCCCGGGCCGGCGCCCTGGCCCTCGACCGTGGGCGGGAACAGCTGATCGACCGGGATGCTGTGCCAGAGATCGCGGGCCGTGGCGAAGGTGTCGTCGGACCCGGCCTCCCCCGACTCCCCGCTGAGCCAACTCCCGGTCACGGCACCACCGATGAGCCCCAGCCCCAGCACGACACAGGCGGCCACGACGGCGATCCGCGAGCGCCCCCTGAGCGACCGGGGCCGCGCCCTGTCGTCGTACCCCTCCGGCTCCCCGAACGAAATCACGGGCCGCTCCGAACCGGGCGCTCCGCCCGGCGCCATGGGGGCGCTCCAGGAGAAGGACGGGTCCGGGTTCAGGGTGGTGGTGTCCGGGGGCGGGCTGGTGGGCGCCGAAGGGATGCGCGGGGCACTTGGGGTGCTTGGCGGAGCGGTGGGTGGCGGCGGGATGCGGGACGCGCTCGCGGGACCGGTGGGCGGCGCGGGGATGCGGGAGGCGCTCGCGGGCGCGGTGGGGGGCAGCGGGATAAACGCGCTCGGCGGAACCGTGGGCGCCGAAGGGATGCGGGAGGAGTTCGCGGGACCGTTCGATGCCGAAAGGGTACGCGGGCCGTTTCCGGGGCCGGGGGCGGACGAAGACGTGCGCCGGTCGCTTCCGGGACCGGAGGTCGGCAAAGACGTGCGCCGGTCGCTTCCGGGACCGGAGGTCGACGAAGGCGTGCGCCGGTCGCTTCCGGGACCGGAGGTCGGCAAAGACGTGCGCCGGTCGCTTCCGGGACCGGAGGCCGGCAAAGACGTGCGCCGGTCGCTTCCGGGACCGGAGGTCGGCGAAGGCGTGCGCGCGTCGCTTTCCTGGCCGGTGGATGCCGGGGAAGTGCGGGGCGGGTCGGTGCGGCCCGGGGCCGGCGGCTCGTGGGCGGGCCGCGGGGGGAAGCCGGGGCGGCGTACGGGCTCGGCGGGGTTCGCACCCCGGCGGGTGTTCACCTCGGGGGGCAGCTCCGCGGAGATCGGACGCAGCCGGGAGGTCGTCTCCGCCGCGGTCTCGGCGGGTGGGCCGGTACGGCGCGGCGGTATCGGGGGGCGGTGGCTGGGACGGGGCGGCACGGGACCCGGCGCAGGTGTCGCGGCGTTCGGGCGCGGCGGCGGTACCGAGCCCGACGCGGGGGGCTCGGCACCAGGTCGGGACGGCACGGAACCCGACGTGGACGCCGTCGGTGGGATGTCCGGGAAACGGGCGGAGGCTTTGGGCGGCGGCGGGCTCGCGGGGGCGGCGCCACGGGGAGACGGGGTGCGCAGGTTCGGGAAGCGGGACCGGATGTCCTGGGACCCGGAGGTACCCGCTTCTCCGAACCGCTCTCGTCCCGGCCTCTCGGACGGCCCTTGGCCCGCCTCACCGGATGCCGGTCGACCCGCTTCACCGGCACCGGATCGTCCCGATCCGTCGAACTCCGACCGGCTCGGCCTGTCGAACGCCGACCAACCCGCCCCATCGAACCCGGACCGACCCGAGCCATCGTCCCCCGACCGGCCCGACGCGTCGAACTCCGACCGACCCGAGCCATCGAAACCAGACCGACCCGATCCCTCGAACCCCGACCGACCCAACCCGTCCAACCCAACCCGACCATCGTCCCCGGCCCAGCTCACGCCCCGGTCCCCGGCCTCCGATCGGCCCGTCGTGTCCGGGTGTTCCCGGTCCGTGTCACCGGTCCCCTGCCGGAGCAAGCCGTCGGTTCGGTCTCCGCTCACGTCGGCGAGCTCCTGTCGGCCCGGATCGTCGCCCTCGCCATCGCCCGCCGTAGGCGGTTCGGTGGGGCGTGGGGGGACGGCGGGGCGGCGTGCTTCCGTGCTCATGCGGGCCACCCCCCGTTTCCTCGTGCCCGGGCCGTCTCCTCGTACGCGGGCCGTTGTCCTCGTGGCCCGCCCGGAGCGGCCTTTGCCGTCCGGACACGCATACCCGCACGGGGGTTCCGGCATCCCGGCGCGGGCCTGCGACCGGGGGCGGGACGTCCTCCGTGCGTGCGCGTCACTCTACGGGTTGTTCCTGGGCGAACGGGAACCAGTCCACGAGCCCGGGGCATCTGCCCGGAACGTCCCCCTACCCTGCGGTAATCCAGTCTGGCAGGCTGCGTTCATGACTGCGCGCGCCGCCGACCGGGCCCGTTACGACCGGGCCACCGCCCATTTCGACGCCCCCCTCGCGATCGTGGACCTCGATGCCTTCGACGCGAACGCGGACGATCTCGTCCGCCGCGCCGGGGGCAAGCCGGTCCGGGTCGCCAGCAAGTCCGTACGCTGCCGGGCCCTGCTGGAGCGGGTGCTCGCGAAGGACGGGTTCGCGGGAATCATGTCGTTCACGCTCGCCGAGTCCCTGTGGCTGGCGCGGAGCGGATTCGACGACATCCTGCTCGCCTATCCCTCCGCCGACCGCGCCGGCTTCGCCGAACTGGCCGCCGATCCCAAGCTCGCCGCCGCCGTGACGGTGATGGTCGACGACCCGGCGCAGCTCGGGTTCATCGACGAGGCGCGCGACGGCGGGCGCGAAGTGGTGCGGGTCTGCCTGGAGTTGGACACCTCGCTGAAGCTGCTCGGGGGCCGGGTTCGGGTCGGCGCCCTGCGCTCCCCGCTGCACTCCCCCGCCCAGGTCGCCGACATGGCCCGGGCCGTGGTCCGGCGGCCGGGGTTCAAGGTCGTCGGGATCATGGCGTACGAGGGGCACATCGCCGGTGTCGGTGACGCGGTCGCCGGGCGGCCGCTGCGGTCGCGTGCCGTGCGGCTGATGCAGGCCACCGCCCGCAAGGAACTCGTCGAGCGGCGCGGCGACGTGGTGCGCGCGGTCCGGGCCGTCGTGCCGGACCTGGAGTTCGTCAACGGCGGCGGGACGGGCAGTGTGCAGCACACCGCCGCGGAGGACGCGGTCACCGAGATCGGCGCCGGGTCGGGGCTGTACGTACCGCGGCTGTTCGACAACTACACGTCCTTCAGCGGTCGTCCGGCGGCACTGTTCGCCCAGCCCGTCGTCCGGCGGCCGGGCGTCGGGATCGTGACCGTCCTCGGCGGCGGCTATCCCGCCTCCGGCGCGGCCGGCCCCGACCGGCTGCCGGTGCCGTACCTGCCGGAGGGGCTGAAGTACGACCCGCAGGAGGGGCCCGGCGAGGTCCAGACGCCCCTGCTCGGCTCCCCGGCCGACGACCTCCTGCTCGGCGACAAGGTGTGGTTCCGGCACGCCAAGGCCGGTGAGCTGTGCGAACGGTTCGACATGCTGCACCTGATCGAGGGGGAGGCGGTGACGGCGACCGTCCCGACGTATCGGGGCGAGGGCCGGACGTTCCTGTAGGTCAGCCGGTCGGACCGATGCTGCTGCCCACGCCGCCGCCCGTGTCCGCGTCGCCGATCGACCGGATCCCCTTGGTGATCCGGTCCATGTCGGCGAGCGGCGGGCCGTCCGGGCCGGCGTCGAAGACGAACCGCACGATCACCGGGGACTCGCTGCCGACGCTGGACGGGAAGGCCAGGGACTGCACGTAACCGCCGGGCCCGTCGGCCGTCTTGACCCGCCAGCGCACGAAGTACCCGGCGCGTCCGGCCACCGCGACCGGTCCGGACTTGACGGTCCGGTGCGATTCGATGCCGCCGTAGACGCGCCGGTCGAGGGTGTCACGGTCGTATGCCGCGTCGGCCGCGTCCGGGATGTCCTGCTCGGCGAGGGTCTCGGGGGACTTCTCGTCGTTCTCGGTGACCGTGCGGGTGAGGACGAGGCCGTGCCGGCACAGGCCGACGCCGGCCGGGCACTCGTACGTCCCGTCGTCCGTGGTCATGACGACGTCGTCCTCGGGCACGTTCTTCGGCGGGGTCCAGCCGTCGGGCAACGGCAGGGTGATGCCGTTGAGTTCGTCCACCACGATGTCCGGCACGGCGTCCGGGTCGGCGGGCGGTTCGGAGGTGGTCCGCGTCGGCGTGGGCGTGGGGAGGTCGGTGGACGGGACGGACGTCGGCAGGGCGCCCGTCGCCGGGCCGCCGCCGTCGTCGTCCTCGCCGAGTACGGCCACCCCGGTGACGATCGCGGCGACCAGGACGACGGCGGCGCTCGTGAGGGCGACCGCCTTGGCCCGCCCGGACACCCCGCCGGCGGGCTGCGGCGGTCCGGGCACCTCGGGTGCGCGCAGGTGTTCGGTCCATACCGCCCCGTCCCACCAGCGCTCCAGGTGGGGAGCCTGGGGGTCGGGGTACCAGCCGGGCGGGGGCGTCATGCTCATCCCGGCACTGTAGGGCGCGGGCTAGAGCGGCGTGACGTACGCCCCCGAGATTCCGCCGTCCACCAGGAAGTCGGTGGCGTTCACGAAGGAGGAGTCGTCGCTGGCCAGGAAGGCGACGGCGGCGGCGATCTCGTCGGCCTCGGCGAACCGGCCGAGTGGGATGTGGACGAGACGGCGGGCGGCCCGCTCCGGGTCCTTGGCGAACAGCTCCTGGAGCAGGGGGGTGTTGACCGGTCCGGGGCAGAGGGCGTTGACGCGGATGCCCTCCCGCGCGAACTGCACGCCCAGTTCCCGGGACATGGCCAGGACACCACCCTTGGACGCCGTGTACGAGATCTGCGAGGTCGCCGCGCCCATCCGGGCCACGAAGGACGCCGTGTTGATGATGGAGCCCTTGCCCTGGCGCCGCATGTACGGGATCGCGGCCTTGCAGCACAGGTAGACGGAGGTCAGGTTGACCTCCTGGACGCGCTTCCAGGCCTCCAGGCCGGTCTCCAGGATGGAGTCGTCGTCGGGCGGGGAGATGCCCGCGTTGTTGAAGGCGATGTCGACGCTGCCGTAGGTGTCGTACGCCGTCTTGAACAGCGCCTCGACCTGCTCGGGGTCGGTGACGTCGACCTTCACGAAGATCCCGCCGATCTCGTCGGCGGCCGCCTTGCCGCGGGCCTCGTCGACGTCGCCGCAAACGACGTGGGCGCCCTCGGAAGCGAGCCGGCGGGCGGTGGCGAGGCCGATGCCGCTGCCGGCTCCGGTGATGACGGCGGTACGGCCGACGAGGCGGCGGCAGACAATGTCGTCAGTCGATGCGGTCACTGTGCGGGGCCCTCCGTACTGATGAAGACGTTCTTGGTTTCGGTGAAGGCGGTCAGGGCGTCCGGGCCGAGTTCGCGGCCGATGCCGGACTGCTTGAAGCCGCCGAAGGGCGTCCAGTAGCGGACGCTGGAGTGCGAGTTGACGGACAGGTTGCCCGCGCGGACCGCCTGGGAGACGCGCAGGGCGCGGCCGACGTCCCGGCTCCAGATGGAGCCGGCGAGGCCGTAGTCGGTGGCGTTGGCCAGGGCCACGGCCTCCGCCTCGTCCTCGAAGGGCAGGACGACGGCGACCGGGCCGAAGACCTCCTCGACGGCCACGCGCGCGTGCGGGTCGACGCCGGTGAGGAGGGTGGGCGGGAACCAGAATCCGGGGCCTTCGGGGGCCTTGCCGCGGATGCCGGTCAGATCGTCGCTCACGTAGGAACGCACCCGTTCCAGCTGGACCTTGGAGATCAGTGGCCCCATCTGGGTCTGCTCGTCGGCCGGGTCGCCGACGCGGACCGACTCGATCCCCGGGGCCAGCAGGTCGAGGAAGCGGTCGTAGGCGGAGCGCTGGACCAGGATGCGGGTGCGGGCGCAGCAGTCCTGGCCGGAGTTGTCGAGGAAGGCCATGGGAGCCGCCGCGGCGGCGGCTTCGAGGTCGGCGTCGGCGAAGACGATGTTGGGGCTCTTGCCGCCGAGTTCGAGGGTGACGCGCTTGAGCAGCGCGGAGCCCTTGGCCAGCACCTGTTTGCCCACGGCCGTCGATCCGGTGAAGACGATCTTCGCCACGCCGGGGTGCTCGACGAGCGCGTTGCCCGCGACGGGACCGTGGCCGGGCAGCACCTGGAAGAGCCCCTCGGGCAGGCCCGCTTCCAGGGCGAGTTCGGCCAGCCGCAGAGCGGTCAGCGGGGTCGTCTCGGCGGGCTTGAGGATCACCGCGTTGCCCGCGGCGAGCGCCGGGGCGGTGCCCCAGGCCGCGATCGGCATCGGGAAGTTCCAGGGGGCGATGACGCCGACGACTCCCAGCGGTTCGAGGATCGTGACGTCGAGGCCGCCGGGGACCGGGATCTGGCGTCCGGTCAGCCGTTCCACTCCCCCGGCCGCGTAGTCGAGCAGATCGCGTACGTTGCCCGCCTCCCAACGGGCGTTGCCGATGGTGTGACCCGCCTCCCGGACCTCCAGCCGGGCCAGCTCCTCGAGGTGTTCGTCGACGGTGACGGCGAACCGGCGCAGCAGCCGGGCCCGGTCGCCGGGCGCGAGGGCGGCCCAGCGGACCTGTGCCTTGGTGGCGCGTACGACGGCCGTGTCCACGTCGGCGGCGGTGGCGGCCGGGACGGTGGCGACGACCTCCTCGGTCGCGGGGTTCAGTACGTCCAGGTCCAGGGTGTACTCGGCAGACAACAGGGGCCTCACAAGCGTTCGAAGGAGCGGCGCAGCTCCCAGTCGGTCACCGCGGCGTCGAAGGCGTCCAGTTCGACGCGCGCCATGTTGCGGTAGTGCGCGACGACCTCGTCTCCGAAGGCGGCCCGGGCGATCGGGCTGTTCTCCCAGAGCTCGGCGGCCTCGCGCAGGGTGGTCGGCACGTGCTCGAAGCCGGCCGTGTAGGCGTTGCCCGAGCATGCCTCGGGAAGCTCCAGCTTCTGCTCGATGCCGTGCAGGCCGGCCGCGACCAGCCCGGCCACCGCGAGGTACGGGTTGACGTCGCCCCCGGGCAGCCGGTTCTCGAAGCGCATCGAGCGGCCGTGGCCGACCACGCGCAGCGAGCAGGTGCGGTTGTCGTAGCCCCAGGCGACGGCGGTCGGCGCGAAGGAGCCCGGCTGGAACCGCTTGTAGGAGTTGATGTTGGGGGCGTAGAGGAGGGAGAAGTCCCTCAGGGCGGCCAGCTGCCCGGCGAGGAAGTGGCGCATGACGTCGGACATGCCGCCCTCGTCCTGCGGGGAACCGGCCATGGCGTTGTTTCCGGCCGCGTCCGCGAGGGAGAGGTGGATGTGGCAGGAGTTGCCCTCGCGCTCGTTGTACTTGGCCATGAAGGTGATCGAGACGCCCTCCTGGGCGGCGATCTCCTTGGTGCCGGTCTTGTAGACGGCGTGCTGGTCGCAGGTGACCAGGGCGTCGTCGTAGCGGAAGGCGATCTCGTGCTGGCCGGGGTTGCACTCGCCCTTGGCGGACTCGACGGTGAGGCCGGCGGCGGCCATCTCGTTGCGGATGCGGCGCAGCAGGGGTTCGATGCGGCCGGTGCCGAGCACCGAGTAGTCGATGTTGTACTGGTTGGCCGGGGTCAGCCCCCGGTAGTTCGCGTCCCAGGCCTGCTCGTAGCTGTCCTTGAAGACGATGAACTCCAGCTCGGTGCCGACGTTCGCGGTGAAGCCGTGCTCGGCGAGGCGTTCCAGCTGGCGGCGCAGGATCTGGCGGGGGGCTGCGACGACGGGCGAGCCGTCGGTCCAGGCGAGGTCGGCGATCAGCATCGCCGTACCGGCGTTCCAGGGGACGCGGCGCAGCGTGCTGAGGTCGGGGTGCATCGCGAAGTCGCCGTAGCCGCGGTCCCAGGAGGACATCGCGTAGCCGTCGACGGTGTTCATCTCGGTGTCGACGGCGAGGAGGTAGTTGCAGCCCTCGGTGCCGTGGTGGAGGACCTCGTCGAGGAAGAAACGGGCGGCGAACCGCTTGCCCTGGAGCCGCCCTTGCATGTCGGGAAAGGCCAGGACGACAGTGTCGATCTCACCGCCGGCGACGAGGGTGTGCAGCTCCTCGACGCTCAGCGGGGGTGTGCGGTCTGCCACTGGAAAGCCTCCTTCGGCTTCTTCGGTCAGCCGGAAGCCATAAGGTATTGCGGAGAACCATTGCTTGGGAAGGGGGCACGGCCACATGTCGCTGGAGGCTGACGGCGGTCCGGACGACCGGCTGACGCCGGTGCTGCGGCCGGTGCGGGCGGGCAACGGCTTCGAGGAGGCCCTGGAGCAGATCCTCCAGGTCGTACGACTCGGTCTGGTGCCGGGCGGGGAGCGGCTGCCCGCGGAGCGGGAACTGGCGGAGCGGCTCGGCATCAGCCGGGTGACGCTGCGCGAGGTGCTGAAGGTGCTCCAGGACCAGGGGCTGGTGGAGTCGCGGCGCGGGCGGTACGGCGGAACGTTCGTGCTGCCGCGCACGGACGCGGGCGGCGAGGACGAGCTGCGGCGGCGGATCGCCGAGGTCGACATCGAGGACGTCCTTCGCTTCCGGGAGGTTCTTGAGGTGGGGGCGGCGGGGCTGTGCGCGACGCACGGCCTCTCGGCGGAGCAGGCGGGGCGGCTGCGGGACGCCCTGGCCGCCACGCAGGACGCCCCGCTGTCCGAGTACCGCCGCCTGGACACCCTGCTCCACCTCACCCTCGCCGAGCTGTGCGGCTCGCCGACGCTGACCGCGCAGTACGCGGCGGTACGGGCCTCGGTGAGCGACCTCCTCGACTGCATCCCCCTCCTGGTGCGCAACCTCGAGCACTCGCAGCGCCAGCACACCGCGCTGGTCGAGGCGGTGCTCGACGGGGACGCGGACGGGGCGCGGGAGATGATGCGGGAGCACTGTGCGGGGACGGCGGCCCTGCTGCGGGGGTTCCTGGCGTGAGGAGGCCTTGCCGTCCGGGGTGGCGCTCGGCAAAGGTATAGAGGTATTCCATTGCGGGAGGTCGCATGGCGGGCAGGCCGCTGATCGGTGTCAGTACGTACCTGGAGGCCGGGGCGCGCTGGGGTGTGTGGGAGCTGGAGGCCGCGCTGCTGCCCGCCGGGTACCCGCGGCTCGTGCAGCGCGCGGGCGGGCTGGCCGCCATGCTCCCGCCGGACGCGCCGGAGCACGCCGCCGCGACCGTGGCCCGCCTCGACGGTCTGGTGATCGCGGGCGGCCCGGACGTCGAGCCTGTCCGCTACGGCGCGCGGCCCGACCCCCGCACCGGACCGCCCGCCCGCGCCCGGGACGCCTGGGAGCTCGCCCTGATCGAGGCGGCCCTGGCCGCACGGATCCCGCTGCTGGGCATCTGCCGGGGCATGCAATTGCTGAACGTCGCCCTGGGCGGCACCCTCGTCCAGCACATCGACGGGCACGCGGAGGTGCCCGGGGTCTTCGGCCGGCACCCCGTGAAGCCCGTGCCGGGCACGTCGTACGCCGATGCCGTCCCGGAGGAGACCTCGGTGCCCACCTTCCACCACCAGGCGGTGGACCGCCTCGGCACGGGCCTGATCGCCTCGGCGCACGCGACGGACGGGACGGTGGAGGCGGTCGAGCTGCCCGGCCCGCACTGGGTGGTGGGCGTGCAGTGGCATCCGGAGATGGGCGAGGACGTGCGGGTGATGCGGGCGCTGGTCGCGGCGGCGTCCTCGTAGACCGCACCTCTCCACCGACCGAGTCGGGCGGCGGGCGGGCACAGACCCGGGAACTGGGGGCCGAGATGAAGGCAGCGCCCTCCTAGACAGCACCTCTCGACCCACCGAGTCAGGCAACGGGCCGGCACAGACCCGGGAACTGGGCGCCGAGATGAAGGCAGCGCCCTCCTAGACAGCACCTCTCGACCCACCGAGTCAGGCAACGGGCCGGCACAGACCCGGGAACTGGGCGCCGAGATGAAGGCAGCGCCCTCCTAGACAGCACCTCTCGACCCACCGAGTCAGGCAACGGGCCGGCACAGACCCGGGAACTGGGCGCCGAGATGAAGGCAGCGCCCTCCTAGACAGCACCTCTCGACCCACCGAGTCAGGCAACGGGCCGGCACAGACCCGGGAACTGGGCGCCGAGATGAAGGCAGCGCCCTCCTAGACAGCACCTCTCGACCCACCGAGTCAGGCAACGGGCCGGCACAGACCCGGGAACTGGGCGCCGAGATGAAGGCAGCGCCCTCCTAGACAGCACCTCTCGACCCACCGAGTCAGGCAACGGGCCGGCACAGACCCGGGAACTGGGCGCCGAGCCCCCGACAACGGTCGCCTATCCGCGCGTCAGCGACAACAGGTCCCTGGCCGGTCCGACCGGTCGGTGCCCCGTAGGCCATACCGCTCGAAGGTCCCGGGCCAGTGAAACCCCCTCCACCGGCACGCTCACCAACCTCCGCATCGCCAACTCCTCCCGCACGGCCAGCTCGCTGAGCACCGCCGGCCCCGCCCCGCTGACCACCGCCGCCTTCACCGCCGTAGTGGACGACAGCTCGATCAGCGGCCGCGCCAGGCCGCCCAGGGCCGTGTCGAGGACCTGACGCGTGCCCGAGCCCTTCTCGCGCAGGATCAGTGGTGTCGCGGCCAGTTCGGAGCCCTCCAGAGGTCGGCGACGCCGTGCCCACGGATGCCCCGGCGCCGTCACCACGATCAGGCGGTCGTGGGCGATGACCACCGAGTCCAGGCCGGTCGGGACGCTGAGCCCCTCCACGAACCCCAGATCGGCCTCGTCAGACAGCAGCCGCTCCGCGACCGCCGCCGAGTTGCCCGCGAGCAGCGACACCGCGGTGTCCGGCCGCTGGGCGCGCAGCGCGAGCAGCCAGCCCGGCAGCAGGTACTCGGCGATCGTCATGCTCGCCGCCACGCGCAGCCGCGAGTCCCGCCGGTCCCGCAGCGCCTGCGCCCCCGCGTCGAAGGCCTCCGACGCCTCCACGATCCGCCGCGCCCAGTCGGTGACCAGCGCCCCGGCGTCGGTGAGCCGGGAGCCGCGCGGCGAACGGTCCACCAGCGCCACGCCCAGCTGGCGTTCCATCGAGCGGACCCGGCTGCTGGCGGCCGGCTGGGTGATGCCCAGCTCGCGCGCCGCGCCGCCCAGACTGCCGAGCCGCGCCACCGCCAGCAGCAGTTCCAGTGCTCCGAGATCCGGCACCCGGTGCGAGAGCGAGCCGCCCGTCCCGAACCGGGAGTTGTCCTGTTCCGCATCGCCGCTCATAAAGACAGCTTATGTCCTCATAGACCCATACTCCCTGGTCGCGTCCCTCCTCCGGCGAGACCGTGGACACATGGTCACCGCAGCTCGGCCTTTGCCCCGTGCCACCGCACACCCGCCGCGCGCCCTCGCCGTCCGTCACCTCGGACCGAACTGGTACGCCTCCGTCATGGGCACCGCCATCGTCGCCACCGCCGGAGCGGGCCTTCCCGGGCAGGTCCCCGGCCTGCGCACGGCCTGCACCACGGTCTGGGCCCTCTCCCTGACACTGCTCCTCGCCCTGCTCTGCGCCCGCGCCCTGCACTGGAGGCACCACCGCGACCAGGCCCGCGCCCACCTCCTCGACCCGGCGGTGGCTCCCTTCTACGGCTGCCTCGCCATGGCCCTGCTCGCCGTCGGCGGCGCCACCCTCACCGTCGGCCGGGACTGGATCGGCATCGAGGCGGCGGTGGCCCTCGACGCCGTGCTGTTCACCGCCGGGACGGTCGTGGGGCTGGCGGCCGCTGTGGCCGTGCCGTACCTGATGGCCGTACGCCATCGTGTGGAGCCCGGACAGGCCACCCCTGTGTGGCTGTTGCCGGTCGTCGCGCCCATGGTGTCCGCGGCGCTCGGGCCGCTGCTCGTGCCGCATCTGCCGCCCGGACAGCCGCGGGAAACCCTGCTTCTCGCCTGCTTCGCCCTGTTCGGGCTGAGTCTGCTCGCCACTTTCGCCATGCTCCCGATGGTCTTCGCGCGGCTGATCACCGGCGGGCCCCTGCCCCTCGCCCTCACCCCGACCCTGTTCCTGGTGCTCGGCCCGCTCGGCCAGTCCACGACCGCCGTCGGCAACTTCGCGGACGTGGCGCCCGGGGTCGTACCGGCTTCCTACAGCGAGGGCTTCGGTGTCTTCGCGGTCCTGTACGGCGTTCCCGTCCTGGGCTTCGCACTGCTGTGGTTCGGGCTCGCGACCGCGCATGTCCTGCGCGCACGGCGGCAGGGCATGGGCTTCGCGATGACCTGGTGGGCGTTCACCTTCCCGGTGGGCACCTGCGTCACGGGCGCGGAGGCCCTGGCCCGGCACACGGGGCTCCTCGCCTTCGACGGGCTCGCGGTCGGCCTGTACGTCGTCCTCGTCGCCGCCTGGACCACGGCCGCCGTGCACACCGCGCGCGGTCTGCTCAGCGGCTCGCTGCTCGCAGCGCCTCGCCAAGGACCCGCGGCGCCTCGGCCAGCGAGGGTCCGTACCACGTCAGGTGCCGCCCGCTGACCAGCGCGCAGGGCAGCCCGGGGAAGGCCTCGGGGCCGTCCTCGGGTGTGAAGCGGTAGGGCTCGTCGGGGAGGACGACGACGTCCGGCGCGGCGGCCCGCAGTTCCTCGACGGGGATCCGCGGATAGCGTTCCGCGTGTCCCGCGTAGAGGTGGTCGACGCCGAGACGGGCCAGCACGTCGCCCGCGAAGGTGTCCCGGCCCAGGACCATCCACGGCCGGCGCCAGATGGGTACGACCGCTGTCGTACGGCGCTCGGGCGGCCGCAGCGCCGACCAGGCCTCCTCGGCCTCGTCGAGCCAGCGCGGGCGGGTCCTGGCTCCGCACGCCTGAAGCACTCGCTGGAGCTCCACGAAGGCCTCGGGCACGTCCCGCACCTCGGTCACCAGCACCTCGACGCCCGCCTCCCGCAGGTCGGCCAGGTCGGGGGCGCGGTTCTCCTCCTCGTTGGCGATCACCAGGTCGGGGGCGAGGGCGAGGATCCGGTCGACCTTCGGGTTCTTGGTGCCGCCGACGCGCGTGACGTCGAGGTCGGCCGGATGCGTGCACCAGTCGGTGACGCCGACCAGGGTGCCGGTCCCGGCCACGGCCTCCGTCAGGGACGGCACGAGCGAGACGACCCTCACCGGCGTGGCCGGTCCCGGACCGCCTCGATGTGCTCGGCGACGGCGACGACGACCACCCGGGTGTCGGCCACCGTCGCCCGCCAGCGGTGCCGGACACCGCCGGTCAGGTAGAGCGTGTCGCCACGGCCCAGCCGGTAGGCGCGGCCCTCGGCCTCGATCTCCACGGCACCGTCGGCGACGTACATCAACTGGTCGTTGCGGAACTGGAATTCACGGCCCGCGTCATGGTCGCCGGTGAACTCCGAGGCGTGCATCTGGTGGTGACCGCGCACCAGGGACCGCACCCGCGGCTCGTACACCGACTCGACCCCTTCGGAGCGAACGACGTCGACACTGCACGCCGGGTCGGCGGCCGCGAGGAGTTCGACGGCGGTGGTGCGCAGGGCGTCGGCGACCTTCTCCAGGGAGGTCTGGCTGGGGCGCGCGCGCTCGTTCTCGATCTGGCTCAGGAAGGGCACCGACAGGCCGCTGCGCTCCGCCACGACGGCGAGGGTGAGCTCCAGTGCCCGGCGCCGGCGTCGTACTGCCGCGCCCACCCGAAGGGGCTGTTCTTTGTGGTCGCCCATCGCTCCGGCTCCCTCCTTCGCTCGTCGGTGCGCATCCCGTGCGCCACGGCTCGGCGCACTGCTCTTGATGAGTTCTCTGCACCCTACGCAGGTTCGGCAAACCGTTTCATGCGCCCGTCACATCGACGACACACGGGGTGTCACCGGACCTCACAGATCGCGCCAGCGGATCGGCTCCCCGGAGTCGGCGGGCGCGGTTTTCCTCTGCGCGACCAAGGGGCCGGCAGCAGGCCGGGCAGCGGTCGGGGCCATGGGTGCGTGCTCTGTGTGATTGGCCGGATCCTTCTCGTGGACAAGTACCTGGAGAGTAACGGGAGGAGTACCTCGACGAGTACCCCCCGAGTACCCCTGGACGGGACTCCCGGACACGACCCGAGGGGCGGGCCTCGCCACACGCTGTCAGGACGCGTGGGGAGGCCCACCCCTCGGGCGGCTTCGGTACGGCGGTTACTGCGGGGTCATCCGGCCGACCAAGTCCGGGTGTTCCTTCAGCCACGTGGCGACCGATTCCTCCTCGTGGCCCTGGCCGCCCTTGTTGATCTCGGCCTCCAGCGTGCCGAGTTCTTCCTCGCTCATCTTGAAGTTCTTGATCCACTTCGTGAGCTGCGGATACTGCCCGGGGAACTCCTTGTTGGAGATCGTG
Source organism: Streptomyces sp. NBC_01352 (assembly GCF_036237295.1). Classification (NCBI taxonomy): domain Bacteria; kingdom Bacillati; phylum Actinomycetota; class Actinomycetes; order Kitasatosporales; family Streptomycetaceae; genus Streptomyces; species Streptomyces sp. NBC_01352. The sequence goes on along the minus strand of NZ_CP108354.1, from coordinate 8,741,584 downwards.
CGGATCGTGTTGCCCTCGCCGAAGAGCTTCTTGTCGTCCTTCAGCTTGGTCAGGTCGTACTGGCTGTACGCCCAGTGCGGCGACCACAGGACGACCGCGACGGGCTCCTTCTTGGCGTAGGCGCGCTTGAGCTCGGCCAGCATCGCCGGCGTGGAGCCGTCGACGACGTCGTACTCCTTGTCCAGGCCGTAGCCGGGCAGGACCTTCGTCTTGAGCAGGTTCATCTCACCGGTGCCCGGCTCGATGCCGATGATCTTCCCGTCGAAGAGGTCGGCCTTGCCCTTGAGGTCCTCGTAGGACTTGACGTCCTTGACGTACGAGGGCACCGCGACCTCCAGCGAGGTCGGTTCGTACCAGGTGCCCAGGTCCGCGAGTTTGTCCTTGCTCTTGTCCCAGTAGTTCTTCTGCGCGTAGGGCAGCCAGGCGTCGAAGTTGAGGTCGAGGTCCCCGGAGGCGAGGCCGGTGTAGACCGGGCCGACGTCCATCTGCTTGAGGTTCAGCTTGTAGCCGCGCCGCTCCAGGACGTTCTTCCACAGGTAGGTGACGGCGATGTCCTCGTCCCAGGGGAACCACGCCACGTCGATGGGCCGCTTGGCCTCGGCGGGGGTCGAGCCGGAGCCGCTCGCCACCGGGGCCAGCTTGTCGACGACGCCGGGGTTCTTCTTCAGCCAGGCGCGCACGGCGTCCTGCTGCTTGCCCTTGCCCGCCTTGTTGATCTCGGCTTCCAGGCTGGTGAGCTGCTTCTCGTCCATCTTGAAGTTCTTCAGCCACTCACCGACGACCGGGTTCTGGTCCGCGAAGCCCTTGCGGGCGACCGTGTGCACGCCGTCGCCCTTGCCCCAGGCGCCCTTGGGGTCCTTGAGCTTCTTCAGGTCGTAGTCGCTGTACGCCCAGTGCGGCGACCAGAGCGTGACGACGATCGGTTCCTTCTTGCTGTAGGCCCGCTTGAGCTCGGCCAGCATCGCCGGCGTGGAGCTGTCGACGACCTTGTACTCGGTGTCGAGGCCGTACTCCTTGAGGACCTTGCTCTTGAGCAGGCTCATCATGCCGGCGCTGGACTCGATGCCGGTGATCTTCCCGCCGAAGGTGGCGCCCTTGCCCTTGAGGTCCTCCAGGGAGTCGATGCCCTTCATGTAGGAGGGCACGCTCAGCTCCAGGGAGGTCTGGCCGTACCAGGCACCGAGGTCCTCGAGCTTGCTGCCGTACTTCTTCCAGTACTGCTCGTGGGTGGTCGGCAGCCAGGCGTCGGTCTGGAAGTCGACGGTGCCCTGCGCGAGGGAGGTGTAGAGCGGTCCGGCGTCGAACTGCTTGGCGTCCACCTGGAAGCCGCGCTCCTCCAGGATCTCCTTCCACAGGTAGGTGGAGGCGACGCCCTCGTCCCAGGGGATGTAGCCGATGCTGATCTTCTTGCCCTGGCCGACGTCCTTGGAGTCGGCCACCGTGGTGGAGCCGCCGTTGCCGCCGAAGATGCCCATGCCGCCCGCCACCAGGGCGAGGACGACGACACCGACCACGGCGATCTGCGGGCGCGGCCGGTACGACCAGACCTTCAGGCCCTGCGCGGCGCGTGCCTTGGCCGCGGCGCGGCGGCCCAGCGGGGAGACGTGGACGCCCAGGGCGCTGGTCATGCGGTCGAGGTAGATCGCGAGGATCACGATGGCGACACCGGCCTCGGAGCCGAGGCCGACGTTGAGCTGGCCGATGGCCTCGTTGACGTCGCCGCCGAGACCGCCGGTGCCGACCATGCCGGCGATGGCCGCCATGGACAGGCCGAGCATGATGACCTGGTTCACGCCGGCCATGACGGTGGGCAGCGCGAGCGGCAACTGGACGCGCAGCAGAGTGTCGCGCGGAGTGGTGCCGAACGCCTCGGCGGCCTCGACCAGTTCCTTGTCGACCTGCCGGATGCCCAGCTCCGTCATGCGCACGCCGGGGGCGAGCGCGAAGATCAGGGTGGCGACGATGCCCGCGGAGGCGCCGGTGCCGAAGAACAGGATCGCCGGGATGAGGTAGATCATCGCGGGCAGCGTCTGCATGAAGTCCAGCACCGGCCGGACCAGGCCGCTGACCCGGTTGGAGCGCGCCGCCCAGATGCCCACGGGCACCGATATGACGAGGGCGATGATCGTGGCGACGAGGACCAGCGACAGGGTCACCATCGCGTCCTCCCACAGTTCGAGGGAGTCGATGAAGGCGAATCCCGCGAAGGTGAGGAGACCGGCGAGCGTGCCGCGCAGCCAGAAGGCGAGCACCGCGAAGATGCCCGCGAGGATCAGGGGTTCGGGCGCCTGGAGGACGGCGTCGATGGCGTCGTAGGTGCCGGTGAAGACGGACTTGAGGAAGTCGAAGAGCCAGCCCATGTGGCTGAGCAGCCAGTCGACGGCGTCGTTGACCCAGTCGCCGAGCGGAATCCTAGGCACGGGACACCACCTTGTCCCCGTCCTTGTCCCGCGGGGAGTCGCAGGCTTCGGGCTCACCCTGCTCGTCGCCCATGAAGCCGACGAGGCGCTGCCTGGGTACGCGACCGACGAGTTTGCGTTTCGCGTCCAGGACGGCCACGGGATGCGTCAGGCGGGCGCTGATCGCGCAGAGTTCGGCGAACGGGGTGTCCGGCGTCGCGGTCTCGCAGCCGCAGCTGACCTCGTCGCCGACGATGTCCGTGTCCATGACGGACGAGGCGGTCAGCACGCGGGAGCGGTCGACGTCCTTGGTGAAGGAGGCGACGTAGTCGTCGGCGGGCCGGATGAGGATGTCCTCGGCGGTGCCGATCTGGACGATGCGGCCGTCGCGCATGACGGCGATGCGGTCGCCCAGGCGCATGGCCTCGTTGAGGTCATGGGTGATGAACACGATCGTCTTCTTCAGGGAGTCCTGGAGCTGCAGGAGCTGGTCCTGCATGTCGCGGCGGATCAGCGGGTCCAGCGCGCTGAAGGACTCGTCCATGAGCAGCAGGTCGGCGTCGGTGGCGAGGGCGCGGGCCAGGCCCACACGCTGCTGCATGCCGCCGGACAGCTCGTCGGGCCAGGACTTCTCCCAGCCGGCCAGACCGCACAGGGCGAGTGCCTCGGCGGCACGCGCCTCGCGCTCGCGGCGGGGCACGCCCTGGACGGCCAGGCCGTAGGCGGCGTTCTCCAGGACGCTGCGGTGCGGGAAGAGCGCGAAGTGCTGGAAGACCATGCTGATCTTCTTCGCGCGGACCTTGCGCAGTTCGCGGTCGGAGAGCGAGGTCAGGTCATCGTCGTCGAAGCGGACGCTGCCCGAGGTCGGCTCCAGGAGGCCGTTGAGCATGCGCAGCAGCGTGGACTTGCCGGATCCGGACAGACCCATCACCACGAAGATCTGCCCCGGTTCCACGGTGAAGGAGGCGTCGATCACCGCCGCGGTGGTGCCGTCGGCACGCAGCTCCTCGCGGTCGGCACCCTGTTGGAGCCGTTCGACTGCCTCGTTCGGTCGTCTGCCGAACACTTTGTACAGCGCTTCGGCCTCAAGTCTGGATGACACACGTACCTCTTGTCTCGGCGGCCAGGGACGGGGCGAAGGGCCGCCAACAGTTTGAATGTGCAACCGGCATCGCTCCGGAAGCCGCACCTGCCCTGGCCCTCAGGGGCCAAACGCCCAGGTGGTGCAGTTCACAGGACGTTTACGCGCGAGAAGCTGTGCGTCACCGACGGGTCTCTGTCAGTGCCGTACGGCATGATGCGTGGCGTGACCGGACGACTGATGCTCCTCGACACCGCCTCGCTCTACTTCCGCGCCTACTTCGGCATGCCGGAATCCGTGAAGGCCCCGGACGGCACACCGGTGAACGCCGTGCGCGGGCTCCTGGAATTCATCGACCGCCTTGTCAAGGACCACCGCCCCGACCACCTGGTGGCCTGCATGGACGCCGACTGGCGCCCCCAATGGCGGGTCGAGCTGATCCCCTCCTACAAGGCACACCGCGTCGCGGAGGAGCGCGAGGCCGGGCCCGACGAGGAGGAGGTGCCCGACACGCTCTCCCCGCAGGTGCCGATCATCGAGGCCGTCCTCGACGCGCTGGGCATCGCACGCGTGGGCGTCGCGGAGTACGAGGCGGACGACGTGATCGGCACGTTCACCGCACGGGCCAAGAGCCCGGTCGACATCGTCACCGGCGACCGGGACCTGTACCAGCTGGTGGACGACGAGCGCGAGGTGCGGGTGCTGTACCCGCTCAAGGGCGTCGGCTCGCTGCAGCTGACCGACGAGGCCTGGCTGCGCGAGAAGTATGGGGTCGACGGCAAGGGGTACGCGGATCTCGCGCTGCTGCGCGGCGACCCGAGCGACGGCCTGCCGGGGGTGCCCGGCGTCGGCGAGAAGACGGCGGCGAAGCTGCTCGCCGAGTTCGGCGACCTGGCCGGCATCCTTGCCGCGGTCGACGACCCGAAGGCGAAGCTCACGCCGGCACAGCGCAGGCGACTGGACGAGTCGCGGCCGTATCTGGCGGTGGCGCCCAAGGTCGTCAAGGTCGCGGACGACGTTCCGCTGCCGGATGTCGACACGACACTGCCGCGAGTGCCGCGCGATGCCGTGGCGCTGAACGAGTTGGCCGCCCACTGGGGATTGGGTGGATCATTGCAGCGGCTGCTCGCGACGCTCGTCGCGTAGGCGGCGCAGGCGCCGCGCTGGGTTAAAAGTCCCTACAGAGAGGTTCATGGACCTCTCATGTGGGGGGTATTCACTGGGGGAAGGTGTTAACTTAGGTAAGCCTAAGCAAAGGGAACTGGGAGGCCGCCATGGCAGAACGACCGGGACGACAGCCGCGCAGGCCCCACTTCGCGCAGGTCCTCCGCACCGAGCGGCTGACCCCGCACATGCAGCGCGTGGTGCTCGGCGGCGAAAGTCTGGCCGACTTCTCGGCGGACACCTGCACGGACCACTACGTGAAGATCCTGTTCCCCGCCGAGGGCGTGACCTATCCCGAGCCCTTCGACATGCAGCGGATCCGCGAGGAGTTCCCGCGCGAGCAGTGGCCCGTGACCCGGACGTACACGGTCCGCCACTGGGATCCGCAACACCGCGAACTGACGCTGGACTTCGTGATCCACGGCGACGAGGGCCTCGCCGGACCCTGGGCCCTGCGCGCCCAGCCGGGTGAGAACGTCTGGTTCATGGGCCCGGGCGGCGCCTACACCCCCGACCCGACCGCCGACTGGCACCTGCTCGTGGGTGACGAGAGCGCGCTGCCCGCGATCGCCCGCTCCCTGGAGGCACTGCCCGCCGGCGCCCGCGCCCACGCCTTCATCGAGGTCGCCGGGCCGGAGGAGGAGCAGAAGATCGACTCCGACGTGGAGGTCGTCTGGCTGCACCGCGGCGAGGGCCGCATCGGCGACGCACTGACCGAGGCCGTACGGGCGCTGGAGTTCCCCGAGGGCCGCGTGCACGCGTTCGTGCACGGCGAGGCGCACTTCGTGAAGCAGCTGCGCCATCTCCTGCGGGTCGAGCGCGGTGTCACCCGCGAGGACCTGTCGATCTCCGGCTACTGGCGGCTCGGCCACAACGAGGACGGCTGGCAGGCCTCCAAGCGGGAGTGGAACGCGCGCATCGAGGCGGAGCAGGAGGGGGCGACGCCCGCCGCGTAGCCGGCCGGTCACCCAGGAACCACTGAAGCGGCGGCACCTGCGAGGTGCCGCCGCTTCACTGTCTCGACCACGGAAAACAGGCGCGACATATCGCGACTTACCGCGCGCCGCGCGAGCGTGAGCACTTGGGCCCGCACCGGACACGGCGACGTGACGCAGCGGAAACAGCTTCTGCCTAATTTCTGTCGCTCGACAGGAATTCAGCGCGAAGGCAGGTGCCGCCGTGACGACAACCACTCCGTCCGACGTACGCCCCGATCCACCGCACTCCCCCGACGACCGTTCCCTCACCGAGTTCGGCTACCCCCAGGAACTGCACCGCAGCCTGGGCCGGTACGCGTCCTTCGCAGCCGGGTTCTCCTTCATCTCCGTTCTCACGACCGTCTTCCAGTTCTTCGCCTTCGGGTACGCGTTCGGCGGCCCCGTCTTCTTCTGGACCTGGCCGGCGGTACTGATCGGGCAGCTCCTGGTGGCCGCCTGCTTCGCCGAACTGGCCGCCCGCTACCCGATCTCCGGCGCCATCTACCAGTGGTCGTCCCGGCTCTCCAACCTCACCTTCGGCTGGTTCGCCGGCTGGATCATGGTGATCGGGCAGATCGTGGTCGTCGCGGCGGCCGCGCTGGCCCTGCAGATCGTGCTGCCCGCGATCTGGTCCGGCTTCCAGCTGATCGGCACCGACCCGGCGCCCACCTCGGCGGACGGCGCGGCCAACGCGGCCGTCCTCGGCGTGATCCTGCTGGCCCTGACCACGCTGGTGAACGTCCTCGACAACCGCGTGATGTCCGTGATCAACCGCGTCGGCGTCACCGCCGAGATCATCGGCGCGGTCCTGATCATCGTCCTGCTGCTCACCCACTCCGAGCGCACCCCCGGCATCACCTTCCACACCGAGGGCGCCGCCCAGTCCGGCCTGCTCGGAGCCCTGCTGGTGGGCTCGTTCGCGGCGGCGTACGTGATGATCGGCTTCGACAGCGCGGGCGAGATGAGCGAGGAGACCCGCGGTCCCCGCCGCACCGCGCCCCGCACGATCCTGGTCGCGCTCGGCGCGGCCGGTCTGCTCGCCACCCTGATCGTCCTCGGCGGCCTGCTCGCCGCCCCCAGCCTCACCGACGGCCGCCTGGCCGTCGAGGGCCTGAGCTACGTCCTCACCAGCAGCCTGGGCGACGGCGTCGGCCGCGCGCTGCTGGTCGACGTGGTGGTGGCGATCGCCGTGGCGACCCTGGCGATCCAGACGGCCGCCTGCCGGATGCTGTTCTCCATGGCCCGCGACGGCCAGCTCCCCTTCTCCCGCCGCCTCGCCAAGGTCAACCCGCGCACCGGCATGCCGAGCGCCCCGGCCCTGGTGGTCGGCGTCCTGGCGGCGGCCGTGCTGCTCCTCAACTTCGTCTCCCCGGAGGCGTTCCTGGCCATCGGCACCACCTGCATCGTGATGCTGTACCTGGCCTACGCGATGGTCACCGGCCCGCTCCTGGTGCGCCGCCTGCGCGGCGAGTTCACCGTCGAAGGCACCGACGAGACGGGCGCCCGCCTCTTCTCCCTCGGCCGCTGGGGCGTCCCCGTCAACGCGCTCGCCCTCCTGTACGGCCTGTTCATGACCGTCAACCTCGCCTGGCCACGGGCAGCGGTGTACGACCCGGCGGGCGGGCACTGGTACTTCCAGTGGTTCACCGTGCTGTTCCTCACCGTGACCGTGGCGATCGGCCTGGCTTTCCGGGCGTACCGGGCCCGTACGCCGGTCGCGGAGGCACCCGAGGCACCCGAGGCGGTCGCGGCGTAAAGGCCGGGGCCACGGCGTACCCGCTTACGCTTGCCCGTGATGACACGCAACCACCGGATCCCGCCCTCTCCCCTGCCGCAGCGCGAGGGGGTGGATCCGGTGCGGGTGCGGCTGCCCGTCGAGGGGCCGTGGGTCACCGTGCGCGATCACCTGGCGGAACGGCTCTCCGGAGCGGGCGCCGGTGTGGTCGACGGGATGTTCGACGCGGGACGGGTCGTCGGGGCGGACGGGCGGGCGGTGTCCGCAGACGCGGCGTATGTGCCGGGGATGTTCGTGTGGTTCCACCGGGACCTGCCGGCCGAGGTGCCCGTGCCGTTCCCGATCGAGGTCGTGCACCGCGACGAGCACATCGTCGTCGCCGACAAACCGCACTTCCTGGCCACCACCCCGCGCGGCAGCCATGTCACCGAGACCGCACTGGCCCGGCTGCGCCGGGAACTGGACATCCCCACCCTCGGCGCCGCACACCGGCTCGACCGGCTCACCGCCGGGCTGGTGCTGTTCACCGTACGGCCCGAAGAACGCGGCGCGTACCAGTCGCTGTTCCGGGACCGGCTGGTGCGCAAGGAGTACGAGGCGGTGGCGCCGTACGATCCCGCGCTCGCCCTGCCCCGGACCGTGCGCAGCCGGATCGTGAAGGAACGCGGGGTGCTGGCCGCGTACGAGGTCGAGGGCGAGCCGAACGCGGTCAGCCATGTCGAGCTGGCCGAGCACGGCGGTCCGGGCCTCGGCCGCTACCGGCTCACTCCCGCGACCGGGCAGACCCACCAGCTGCGGGTCCACATGAATCGCCTCGGCGTACCCATCCTCGGCGACCCGCTCTACCCGGTGGTGACCGGCCCCGTGCCGGCCGGTGACTTCCGGCGTCCGCTCCAACTGCTGGCGCGGAGCCTTGAGTTCACCGATCCGGTCACGGGGGTGACGCACCGGTTCCGGAGTCCGAGGACTCTTCGGGCGTGGGCCGCCTACGACGAGTGGGCCGGTCAGTAACCGCGCCACCAGCGCAGGAAGCGCCGCCAGGCGCCCATCGGCCGGACCGGTTCGGGCGCGGGGGCGGCGGGCTGCGGCGGGACCGCGGCCGGCTGGGGCTGCGCCACGGCCGCGGGGGCCGGCTGCGGCGGGTGGGTGCCGACCTGCCAGGTGGATCGCTGCGAGGGGACCGCGGCGTGGCCGGGCTTCTCCATCACGTCCTGCTGCGGCTTGGGGTCGAACCGGACCGGCAGTTCCACCAGGTGGCGCGAGGCGATCGACTCGGCCCAGCCCAACTCTTCCTCGTCACAGTCGAGTTCCACGTCCGGCAGCCGCATCAGCAGCGCGTCGACACCGGTGTCCGCGATCGCACGGCCGATGTCCTGGCCGGGGCACTCGTGCGGTCCGCCGCCGAAGGCGAGGTGGGAGCGGTTGCCCTGCATGTTGGCGGTCAGGTCGGGACGTACCCGCGGGTCGATGTTGCCCGGCGCGATGCCGAGCAGCAGTCCGTCGCCCTTGCGGATGCGCTGGCCGCCCAACTCCGTGTCCTGCTTGGCGAAATAGGCGAAGACCGAGCTGAACGGCGGCTCGTCCCACAGGGACTGCTCGACCGCCTCCGGCACCGTCATCTGCCCACCGCTGAGCTGGGCGCGGAAGCGCGGGTCGGTGATCACCATGCGCAGCACGTTGGAGAGCAGGTTGACCGTGGCCTCGTAGGCGGCGAAGAGCACGAGGCGCAGGTGCTCCCTGACCTCGTCGTCGGTCAGTCGCGCCGGGTGGGTGATGAGGTGGCTGGTGAAGTCCTCCTCGGGCTGGGCGCGGCGGCGGGCGGTGAGCCGGCTCAGCGCGTCCATGACGTAGCCATGGCTGGCGATCGCGGTCTCGGTGCCCTTGAGCGCGTCGCGGGCCGCCTGCACGAGCCGGTCGCTGTACTCGTCGGGCATGCCGAGGATCTCGCACATCACGGCCATCGGGAGGTGCTCGGCGAACTCGCTGACGAGGTCGGCCGTGCCCTCCTCGCAGAAGCGGTTGACGAGCCGCTGGGTGTGGCGGTTGATGTGGCGGCGGGTGCCCCGGTGGTCGATGGTCGACATGGCGCCGGTGACCGCGCCGCGCAGCCTGAGGTGCTCGTCGCCCTCGGCGTGCGAGGCGATGGGCTGCCAGGCGATGTGCGGCATGAGGGGGTGGTCGGGCTTGACCATGCCCTCCTGGAGCGGGGTCCAGATGCGGCTGTCCCGGCAGAACTGCGAGGGCGTGCGCAGCATGTGCAGGTTCTCGGTGTGCCCGAGCACCACCCACATCGGTACGTCGTCGTGCAGCAGCACGGGCGCCACCGGGCCGTGCTCGTCCCGGAGTTGCTCGTACAGGGAGCCGAGGTCCTCCGCCTCGGGTCCGTAGAGCCGGTGCAGCCCGCCGGGTCCGCGGCCGTGGGCTGGGCAGCCGGGCGGCGGGGCGAGGGAGGGGTCCGTACCGGTCAGGGAGTGGGATTCAGGCGTCACAGTGGTCGCTCCGAAGTGGATCCGGTTGCCGTGTCTGTCTGCGGGGCTGTCTTGGGCTGGGGAGCCGTGTCCGGCCGGGGCCGGCGCGTCGCGGCGGGTGCGCGGTCATCGTCGTAGCGCGCCCGTCATCGCGAGGGAGTGCAGGAAGCGCATGAGGGTCATCAGCGTGTCCCGGCTGGAGGCGCGGCGGCGCGCGTCGCACTCGATGATGGGGATGTCCTCGCTCAGGTCGAGCGCCGTACGCAGGTCCTCGACGGGGTAACGAGGCGCGTCCGGGAAGGAGTTGACGGCGACCACGAACGGCACCCCGCGCTCCTCCAGGCGTCCCATGACGTCGAAGCTGACCTCGAGGCGGCGGGTGTCGATCAGCACGACCGCGCCGAGCGCGCCCTCGAACAGGCCGTTCCACAGGAACCAGAAGCGTTCCTGGCCGGGGGTGCCGAAGAGGTAGAGCACCAGCTGGTCGGTGATGCTGATGCGGCCGAAGTCCATCGCCACGGTGGTGGCCGTCTTGGTCTCGGAACCGTAGTTGTCGTCGACCCCGACGCCGGCCTGCGTCATGGTCTCCTCGGTGGTCAACGGTTTGATCTCGCTGACCGAGCCGACCATGGTCGTCTTGCCGACCCCGAAGCCGCCGACGATGACGATCTTCACCGCGGCCTCGGCGGTCTGCGGGAGGTGGTCCTCTGTTCGTGGACCCGTGATGGTGTCAGAGCTTTTGAAGTCCATGCATCACCGCTTCGAGGAGGGAACGGTCGGCCAGCGCCTGGCGGATGATCGGGGCGCGGACCGTCACCAGTTCGGCCGTCACCAGCTCGGTGAGCAGGACGGTCACCACGCTGAACGGCAGACTGAGGTAGGCCGACAGTTCGGCCACGGACAGGGGAGCCGTGCACAGCCGGAGCAGCGCCGCCTGCTCGGGCGTGGCGGAGGGCGGTGGGTCGGCGCGCGCCACGATTAACGTGACCAGGTCGAGCTCGACGCGCTCGACGCCGTCCGGTCCCGTGATCACGTACAGCCGCTCGGGGTTCTTCTTCTGTCCCTCGGGCGGTTCCTGTTCCTCCCGCGGGGGCGGTTGCGGAACGGGTTCTGGCTTGGGGAATCGCCGCTGGCGTTGCGGAGGAGTCATACGGTCTGGCCGTTGCGCCTGGGCGGGCTGGTGAGGTGCGCGCCGATCCGGACGACCAGGTCGCTCATGCGGGCGCTCATGAAGCCGGGCTCGGCACGCACGTCGGAGAGCACCGCGAGGTAGGCGTTGGCACCGGCGGCCATCAGATAGAAGTAGCCGCCGTTGATCTCGATGAGGACCATCTTCATCTCGCCGTCGCTGCCCGGGATCTCCTGGGCGACGGCGGTCGCCAGGCTCTGCAGGCCGGCGCAGGCCGCGGCGACGCGGTCGGCGGTGTCCGGGTCGCCGCCGTGGCGGGCGATGCGCAGGCCGTCGGCGGAGAGCACCACGATCATCTGAATGCCCGGTACGCCTTTGGCGAGGTCCGTGAGCATCCAGTCGAAGTTGCCTCGCTGCTGGATCACTTGAGGTTCCCCTCGTCGTCGGCCTCGACGTGGGCCGGTTCATTGGTCGGCTGGGTGACTGCGGTGGAGCCGGGGCGCTTGAGTCCGTCGAAGAACGCCTGGACCCACAGGCCCGGTGGGGGTTCGGGCGCCTTCTCGGGCTCTGGCTCGGGTTCGGGCTCGGGGTCCCGCTTGGCGGTCGACCAGATGGTGGGCCGGCCCTCCCGTTCCGCCTGTTCGATGGCGGCCTGTTCGGCGTACCGCTGGGTGAGCGAGGTCTTGACGCGGCTGCGGCGCTGCGGCAGTCCGTTCGCGGTCCACTCGGTGACCTCGGGGACGTCGTCCTCCAGGGCGAGCGCGGCCGTGATCTTGGGGCTGGTGGGGCGGCGCTTCTTGATCGTGCGCTTGGGACCGGGGAGGGCACCGAGGTCGACCTGGGGGACGGCGGTGGCGCCGATGCCGTGGGCGAGTCCGACGCCGGGCTCGGAGGTGAGCATGTCGCTGGGCACGACGAGGATCGCGCGGACCCCGCCGTACGCGGAGGCGCGCAGCGAGACCTGCATGTCGTAGGTCTTGCAGAGCCGGCCGACGACGGCGAGGCCGAGGCGCGGCGACTCGCCGAGGTCCTGGAAGTCGACGCCCGCCTTGGCGCGCTCCAGCATGCCCTCGGCCCGGGCGCGGGTCTCCTCGCTGAGGCTGACGCCGGCGTCCTCGATCTCGATGGCGACGCCGGTCTGCACCTCGGTGGCGGTGACGTGCACCTTGGTCTGCGGCGGGGAGTAGCGGGTGGCGTTGTCGAGGAGTTCGGCCGCGGCGTGGATGACGGGCTCGACGGCGGTGCCCTTGACGTTGACCTTGGCGATCGAGGAGAGGTCGATGCGCCCGTACTCCAGGATCCGGGACATGGCGCCGCGCAGCACGCTGTACAGCGCGACGGGCTCGGGCCACTGACGGCCGGGGCGGCCGCCGCCGAGGACGGAGATGGAGTCGGCGAGCCGCCCGATCAGCGCGGTGCCGTGGTCGATGCGCAGCAGGTCGTCGAAGACCTCGGGGTTGCGGCCGTGGTCCTCCTCCATCTCGCGGAGTTCACTGGCCTGCTGGTGGACGATCGCCTGGACGCGGCGGGCGATGTTGACGAAGGAGCGCTGGGTGGAGTCGCGCAGGACTTCTTCCTGGTCGACGATCTTGAGCACCGTCTTGATCAAGGACACCTGCGCCTCGGGGAGATCGCGCCAGGCGGGGTCCATGTCGCCGAGGTGACGAATCACCTCTCCGGGGGTACTTCCACGGCGCAGCCGGTCCAGCGCGGCCGGCGCGATCTCCTTGGCGAGGCGGGTCATCTCCTCGTCGTGGGCGGCGATCCGCCGTTCCAGATACGCGGTGTGACGGGCGTGCTCCGCGCGCACGTCCCGTAGGTCGCGGCGGCGCCGCATCGCTTCGGCCGCCATCGCGATCACCAGCAGCGTGGCGACGGCTCCGCACGAGCCGACGGCCACCCGGGCCGGTTCCGTCACCACGGCGACGGCGGCCCCGGTCGCCGCGGCCATCAGTATGGCGGGCAGCAACAGCACGCGCGCGTACGGAAGTTCACGGCGACTGGGAGGAGATTGAACACTCACCATGTGGGCCCTCTGAAACAAATCGGCTGGGGGTCGGGGGAGCTTGCAGGGGGGTACGTCATGGACCTGTCGGGATCTTCGGTATTTTCGGGAACAAACGCACGAATACATCTCAACTCGGTGTGCTGCGGGCGAGCTTAGTCCGACCGGATCATCGCCGTGTCATATTCAGCAAGCACCTGAAATGGGCCCGCGGAGAGGAGTACTCTCGGCTCCATTTACACGCTGCGATTCCGTTCGCACACGGTGCGTCACGGCGTACGGGCATGCGAAAACACTCACCGTGACGGGTGAAGTGCCCCTGAAGGAGCGGCGCGAGGAGCCTCAGACCCCCGCGATGCGCAGCGCGGCGTCGGCCGTGGCCTCCGCGAACGCCGACACGGGTCGCTCCGGATCGGAGCGGTGCACGAGGATGACACCCTCGATCAGCCCGAACACGAGGTCCGTGCGCAGGTCGAGCTCACTCTTGGCGAGCGCGCCGCCCGCCTCGGTGGCGGCGAGCAACTGCCGGTAGGCGTCCTTGAGTTCGGCGCGCACGGCATGGAAGCCGGCGAACCGCTCGGCGCGCACCTCGGGCAGCAGGTAGAGGACGCCGAGGTTGTGCGGTCCGCCGCACAGCACCTCCACGTCGGCGCGGCACAGCTCCCACAGCCGGTCCTCGGCCGGGGTGGCGTCGTCGGCGAGGAGTTCCCGGGCGTACGCCAGCGAGGGCGTGACCGTGGACTCCAGGAGCTCGGCGAGCAGCTCCTCCTTGCCGGAGACGTAGTGGTACATGGACGCCTGCCGCATCCCGGCCCGCTCGGCGACGACCCGGGTGGAGGTGGCCGCGTAGCCGAGCGTGGTGAACAACTCCGCGGCGGCCAAGAGGAGCTCCTCGCGCGGTTCGAGTCCGCTGTCCGGCCGCTGCGCGGCCCGCGGCCTGCCCACCCGTCGGCTCCGGTCTGCGCCTGCTGTCCCCATGGGTCGATCCTCGCACACGCCCTTCCGTGGCGATCTTCGTGAGGGCCCGGTAACCGAGCGGCAACAGTGCGGCAACGCCCGTGACCCGGCCCGCCCCTAATTTCTGTCAAGCGACAGAAATCAGCCCCGAGACCCACAGCCGGAGGTGCCGGTATGGCGACAGCGACCACATACGGAGCCCGCGCCCACGCACGCGCCCAGGAGGGCACGCGCACCGAGGCCATGCCCGTCGTACCGGCCGGCACCTGGCCGAACCCGCCCTGCGAGGCGGGCCACCTGGTGTGGGCGGAGACCGTGGCGGGCGGCAACTACACGCACCGGGTGCTGGCCCGCGGCACCGAACTGCGCCTGACCGACACGCACGGCGACGCCTGCGCCCACCTGCTGCTGTTCGTCGCCGACCGGCCCTGGGAGCGGCTCAACGTGGCCGACACGGTGAAGGTCCAGTGGAACGCCTACCTCGGCGAGGGCCAGCTGCTCCTGTCCGACCAGGGCCGGGTCCTCGCCTCGGTGATCGCCGACACCTCCGGGCGGCACGACGCCCTGTGCGGCACCTCCACCCTCGTCCGCAACACCGAGCGCTACGGCGACGGCACCCCGCAGAGCCCCTCCCCCGCCGGCCGGGAGCTGTTCAAGCTGGCCGCCGCGAAGAACGGCCTGGAGCCCCGCGACCTGCCGCCGTCGCTCTCCTTCTTCCAGAGCGTGGAGGTCCGCGAGGACGGCGCCCTGGACTTCGCCGGCTCGGCCGGCCCCGGCCTCAGCGTGACGCTGCGCGCCGAGCAGGACCTGACGGTCCTGATCGCCAACGTCCCGCACCCGGCCGACCCCCGCGCCGAGTACGTCAGCACCCCGCTGGAGGTGCTCGCCTGGCGCGCCGCGGCCACCGGCCCCGACGACCCGCTGTGGGACGCCACACCCGAGGGCCGCCGAGCCTTCCTGAACACCGCCGAGTTCCTTGCCGCCAGGGGGATCGCATGAGCACCACCGTCGTTCCCGCACGCGCCGCGTGGTCCGCCGTCATACGCACCGGCCAGACCCTCACCGTCACCGACCTGCACGGCAACCAGGCCGTCGACTTCCTGGTCTACGACGCCCACGACACGTCGGTCCGTTACAGCGCCCCCGACACGATTCATGCGCAGGGGAACATCTTCCTCACCACCGGCAGTGTGCTGATGTCGAACGAGTACACCCCCCTCATGACGGTGGTCGCGGACGACGTGGGCCGCCACGACACGGTCGGCGGCGCCTGCTCCAAGGAGTCGAACACCCTCCGGTACGGCCATCACACCTGGTCCCAGCACGCGTGCGTGGACAACTTCCTCGCCGAGGGCGCCCGGCACGGCCTCGGCAAGAGGGACCTGGTCTCCAACATCAACTGGTACATGAACGTGCCGGTCGAGAAGGACGGCACCCTCGGCATCGTCGACGGGCTGTCCGCTCCCGGCCTGGCGCTGACCCTGCGCGCCGAGCGCGACGTCCTCGTCATGGTCTCCAACTGCCCCCAGATCAACAACCCGTGCAACGGCTTCGAGCCGACGGCGGTGGAGATGACGATCACCGAGGCGGGCGCCGCATGACCTTCGACACCCTGCTCGTCGCCAACCGGGGCGAGATCGCGGTCCGCATCATCCGTACCGCCCGCGAACTCGGCCTGCGTACGGTCGCGGTCTACTCCGACGCGGACCGCTCGGCCCCGCACGTACGGCTCGCCGACGAGGCGGTGCGACTCGGCCCGGCGCCCGCGAAGGAGTCGTACCTCGACGCCGACCTGGTGCTGAGGGCGGCGAAGGACTCCGGCGCGGGCGCGATCCACCCCGGCTACGGCTTTCTGTCCGAGGACGCGGCCTTCGCCCGGCGCTGCGAGGACGCCGGGATCGTGTTCGTGGGCCCGACGCCGGAGCAGCTGGACCTGTTCGGCGCGAAGCACACGGCCCGCGCGGCGGCCCAGGCGGCCGGGGTGCCGCTGGCTCCGGGCACGGGACTGCTGGCGTCGCTGGACGAAGCGCTCGCACACGCCGCCGAGATCGGCTATCCGGTCATGCTCAAGGCGACCGGCGGTGGCGGCGGTATCGGCATGTCGGCGTGTCACTCCGCCGAGGCCCTGGCCGACGCCTGGGAGAGCGTGCAGCGCGTCGCCGCCGCCTCCTTCTCCTTGGCCGGCGTCTTCCTGGAACGCCTCGTCGAGCACGCCCGCCATGTCGAGGTGCAGGTCTTCGGTGACGGCGAGGGCAGGGTCGTCTCCTTCGGCGACCGCGACTGCTCCCTCCAGCGCCGCAACCAGAAGGTGCTGGAGGAGGCCCCGGCACCGGGACTGCCGGACCACGTGAGGGACCAACTCGCCTCCAACGCCCGTGACTTGTGCGCCTCCGTCGGCTACCGCTCCGCCGGTACCGTCGAGTTCGTCTACGACGCCGCCCGCGAGGAGGCGTACTTCCTGGAGGTCAACACCCGTCTCCAGGTGGAGCACCCGGTCACCGAGGAGATCTACGGCGTCGACCTGGTCGCCTGGATGCTCCGCCTGGCGCGCGGCGAACAGGACGTCGTCCGCGACCCGGGCACCCCGCGCGGCCACGCCGTCGAGGCCCGGGTCTACGCCGAGAACCCCTCGCGCGAACACCGGCCCAGCGCGGGCCTGTTGACGCGGGTCGAGTTCCCGCCGGGCGTGCGCGTCGACAGCTGGGTGGAGACCGGCACCGAGGTGACCACGTCGTACGACCCGATGCTCGCGAAGGTCATCGCGTACGGCCCGGACCGGGCGCACGCGCTGCGGCGGCTGGACGAGGCACTGGCCCGCACCCGCGTCGACGGCATCGAGACGAACCTGGGCCTGGTGCGGGCGGCGCTCGCGCACCGCGACGTCACGACCGCCGCGCACTCCACGGCCACACTCGCCGCCATCAGCGACCCGACTCCGCGCATCGAGGTCGTCTCCGGCGGCACCCTCACCACCGTGCAGGACTGGCCTGGCCGCACCGGGTACTGGCAGGTCGGCGTCCCTCCGTGCGGCCCGATGGACGACCTGTCCTTCCGGCTCGGCAACCAGGCGCTCGGCAATGCGGAGAGCGCCCCCGGCCTCGAATGCACCCTCCAGGGCCCGACCTTGAGGTTCACCCACCCCACGACCGTGTGCGTGACGGGCGCACCGGCCCCGGTCACCGTCGACGGTACGCCGGTCGCGCAGTGGGAGCCGGTGACGGTGCCCCCGGGGGCCGTACTGGAGATCGGCGCACCCTCCGAACACGGCCTGCGGACCTACGTGCTGTTCGCCGGGGGCCTCGACGTGCCCGCCTTCCTGGGCAGCGCGAGCACCTTCACGCTGGGCCGGTTCGGCGGGCACGGCGGACGGGCGCTGCGCACGGGAGACGTCCTGCACGGCGGAACGGTCGTCCAGGGAACACCGGTCACGCAGACGGACCGCCCGGACTTCGCTGCCGTCTGGCACGTCAAGGCCGTCGAAGGCCCCCATGCCGCCCCGGAGTTCTTCACCGAGGACGACATCCACGACTTCTACGCCGCCGACTGGAAGGTCCACTTCAACTCGGCACGCACGGGCGTCCGCCTGGTCGGCCCGAAGCCGCGCTGGGCCCGCACCGACGGCGGCGAGGCGGGCCTGCACCCGTCCAACATCCACGACACCCCGTACTCCGTCGGCGCCGTCGACTACACGGGCGACATGCCGGTGCTACTGGGCCCGGACGGCCCCTCCCTCGGCGGGTTCGTGTGCCCGGCGACGGTGATCAGCACCGAGCGCTGGAAGCTCGGCCAACTGCGCCCGGGCGACACGGTGCGGTTCCTGCCGGTGGACGCGGACGGCTCGCCCCGCGACGACATCGTGGACGGCGGCATCCTCGCCCGGGACGGCGACGTCACGTACCGCCGCAGCGGTGACGACAACCTGCTGGTCGAGTTCGGCCCGATGCAGCTCGACCTGGCGCACCGCATCCGGGTCCACGCTCTCATGGAGGCGGTGGCCGAGCAGGTCCCGGAGGGGATCACCGACCTGACACCGGGCATCCGCTCCCTCCAGATCCGCACCGACCCGCACCGCCTCCCGCAGCCCGAACTCCTCACCGTCGTACGGGAGATCACGGCATCGCTCCCGCCGAGCGACGAACTGGTGGTGCCCTCCCGCACGGTCCACCTCCCCCTGTCCTGGGACGACCCGGCGACCCGCGAGGCGATCGCCCGCTACATGGCGGGCGTGCGCGACGACGCGCCCTGGTGCCCGTGGAACATCGAGTTCATCCGCCGCGTCAACGGCCTGGACTCGGTGAACGACGTCTACGACACGGTCTTCGACGCCGAATACCTAGTCCTGGGCCTCGGCGACGTCTACCTGGGCGCCCCGGTGGCCACGCCCCTCGACCCCCGCCACCGCCTGGTGACCACCAAGTACAACCCGGCCCGCACCTGGACGGCCGAGAACTCGGTCGGCATCGGCGGCGCCTACCTGTGCATCTACGGCATGGAGGGCCCCGGCGGCTACCAGTTCGTGGGCCGGACGACCCAGGTCTGGTCGGGCTGGCAGCAACGCGGCGCCTTCGAGCCCGGCTCCCCCTGGCTCCTGCGCTTCTTCGACCGGATCAAGTGGTACCCGGTGGACGCCGACGAACTCCTCGACCTGCGCGCCGACATCACCTCCGGCCGCTTCGTGCCCCGCATCGAGGAGGGCACCTTCTCGCTGGCCGAGTACCAGGCGTTCCTGGCCGAGAACGCCGAGTCGATCGCCGAGTTCAGGTCCCGCCAGCAGACCGCGTTCTCGGCGGAGCGGGACGCGTGGGAGGCGGCGGGCGAGTTCACCCGGGCCGAGGCGGCGGCCGCTCCGGCCGCTCCCCCGGCCGAGGTGACCGTCCCCGCGGGCGGCCGTCTGGTGGAGGCCGAGTTCGCCGCGTCCGTATGGCAGCTGAACGTCGAACCGGGGGACGCGGTGACGGCCGGACAGCCACTGCTCGCCCTGGAGGCGATGAAGATGGAGTCCAGGGTGCACGCGCCGATGGACGGCGTGGTCGCTCAGATCCTGGCCAGGCCCGGGGACCAGGTGGAGGCGGGGACGGCACTGCTGGTCCTGGCCCCCGCCGCACAGTGAAAGAGGAACAAGAAATGGCCACCACCCTCGCCCGCGTCCGCGCCGCCTACGCCCGCATCGCCGCCGTTGACCGCCCCGAGATCTGGATCGACCTGCGTCCGCAGCCGGAGGTCGAGGCGGAGGCCCGCACGATCGACGAACGGGTCGCCTCCCTCGAACCACTCCCCCTCGCCGGTCGCCTGTTCGCCGCCAAGGGCAACATCGACGTGGCCGGCCTGCCCACCACCGCGGGCTGCCCGTCGTACGCGTACAACCCCCACACCGACGCACCGGTCGTCGCCCGCCTCCGCGCCGCGGGCGCGATCGTGCTGGGCACCACGAACCTGGACCAGTTCGCGACGGGCCTGGTCGGCACCCGCTCCCCGCACGGCGCCGTCCGCAACGCGTACGACCCGGCCAGGATCAGCGGCGGCTCCAGCTCCGGCTCTGCCGTCGCGGTGGCCCTGGGCATCGTCGACTTCGCCCTCGGCACCGACACCGCCGGCTCGGGCCGCGTACCGGCCGCCTTCAACGGCATCGTCGGCATCAAGCCCACCCGAGGCCTCGTCCCGACCACGGGCGTGGTCCCGGCCTGCGCCTCCCTCGACTGCGTGACGGTGTTCGCCCGCACCCTCCCGGAGGCCGAGCAGGCCCTGTCGTACATGGCGTCCCCACCCGACCGCGACCTCCCACCGCTCCCCCAGCGCACGCCGGGCCCGTGGCGGATCGCGGTGCCCCCACGCGACCAGCTGGGCGAACTGGACGAGGGCTGGGCGCAGGCGTACGAGACCACGGTCGCCCAGCTCATCCAGGCGGGCGCCTCGGTGCGGGAGATCGACCTCGCACCCTTCACCGAGGCCGCCGCGATGCTCTACCAGGGTGCGTTCGTAGCCGAGCGCTACACAGCAGTGGGCACCTTTGTCGACAAGGCGATGGCCGAAGAGGACACATCCCTCGACCCCACGGTCGCAGGCATCATCACCCGCGCCCGAGACATCCCGGCCCACCAGCTCTACGCCGACACCGACCGCCTGGCCGCCCTGCGCACCCGCGCCCTCGCGGAACTCGCCGACGCGGACGCCCTCCTCCTCCCCACCGCCCCCGGCCATCCCACCCTCGCCGAGGTGGCCGCCGACCCCCTGGGCGCCAACGCCCGCCTGGGCCGCTTCACCAACTCCACGAACCTCTTCGACCTGGCCGCGGTCGCCGCCCCCGCCGGCGAGGTCGACGGCCTGCCCTTCGGCGTGATGCTGATCGGCCCGGCGTTCACGGACGAACGCCTGGCCCGCATCGCCGCCCTGCTCCGACCGGAGACCCACCTCGCGGTGCTGGGCGCCCACCTCACCGGCCAGCCGCTCAACCCCCAACTCCTGTCCCTGGGCGCCCGCCTCGACCGTACGACCACCACCGCACCCGTCTACCACCTGCACGCACTGGCCACAGAACCGCCCAAACCGGGTCTCGTCCATGTCGGTGAAGGCGGGTCAGCGATCGAGGCAGAGGTATGGCGCCTCCCCGCGGAGTCCCTCGGCACACTCCTCACGTCCCTCCCCCGACCAATGACACTGGGCAGCGTGGAACTGGCGGACGGCACCCGACTCCCGGGCTTCCTGTGCGAACCGAGCGCCCTCAAGGACGCCGAGGACATCACGTCGTACGGCGGCTGGCGCCCGTATCTGAACCGCTGAGGTCCAGTTCGCCCCCACGCACCCGCACTCGCCCACGGCGGAAAGGGGACGTGTCGGGGGGTGTCCGCCCGCAGCGGTTGGCGCGTCAACACCGGCACCTCGATGAGAAACCGATTCCGCGCCGTTCCGAGGACGGACACCCCCCGACACGTCCCCGACCCACCACCCAACCGAGGGCGCTACGCGCACCCCCACAAGACCGCACAGGCATCCGCCCCCAGCCCAGCGCAGCGGCGCGGCTCAGCCCACCGACGAGTACGCCACCACACCCCGCAGCAACTCATCGACCGCCTTGCGCGCGTTCTTCGCGACCGTCGACCCCTCGGCATGCGCCGCGGCCGAGATCTGCCCGAGCACGTCGATGACCTGCTTGCACCAGCGCACGAAATCACCGGCCGGCATCTCCACCTCGCGCAGCACCTCGTCGAGCCCCTTCCCGGAGGCCCACATGTACGCGGCCCAGGCAAAACCGAGGTCCGGCTCGCGCTGGCCGACACCTTCGGTCTGGTTGATCCGGAACTCCTCCTCCAGGGCGTCCAGACGCCCCCAGATCCGGACCATCTCACCGAGCGCGGCCTTCGCCTTGCCCGAGGGCACCTTGGGCGCCATGGCATCGTCGGCGACCCGGGACTCGTACACCAACGCCGAGACGCAGGCGGCCAGTTCCGCGGGGGAAAGGCCCTCCCAGACACCGGCCCGCAGGCATTCGCTGGCCAGCAGGTCGAGTTCGCCGTACAGCCGGGCCAGCCGCTTGCCGTGCTCGGTGACCTCGTTGGCCCGCAGGTAGTCCAGCTCGGTCAGCAGCGCGACGATCCGGTCGAACGTCCGGGCGATGGTGTTCGTGCGTCCCTCGATACGCCGCTCCAGCTGCGACGTGTCACGCAGCAGCCGGTGGTAGCGCTCGGCCCAACGGGCATGGTCCTCACGGTCGTTGCAGCCGTGGCAGGGGTGCGCGCGCAGGGCGGTGCGCAGCCGGGCGATCTCCCGGTCGTCGGCGGCCTGCGACCGCTTCTTGCGGGCCCGCTCCGGCGGAATGTGCCCGGCCTTGGTACGCAGCGCGGAGGCGAGGTCCCGACGGGACTGCGGGGAGCGCGGGTTGAAGGACTTCGGGATCCGCATCCGCTCCAGCGCCTCGACGGGCACCGGGAAGTCCATCGACGCGAGCCGCTTGACCTGCCGCTCGGCGGTCAGCACCAGCGGGCGCGGACCGTCGTGCTGCTCGAAGCCCCGGTGGCCGTTCGACCGCCCGGCCGGCAGTCCCGGGTCCAGCACCAGGGCCAGCCCCGCGTACTTGCCCGTGGGGACGTGAATGACGTCCCCCGGCTTGAGCTTCTCCAGCGCGACGGCCGCCTCGGCACGCCGCTGGTTGACGCCTTCCCGGGCCAGCTCGGTCTCGCGGTCCTTGAGTTCGCGGCGCAGCCGCGCGTACTCCTCGAAGTCCCCGAGGTGGCAGGTCATGGACTCCTTGTAGCCGTCCAGCCCCTCCTCGTTGCGCTGCACCTGCCGCGAGATCCCGACGACCGACTTGTCGGCCTGGAACTGCGCGAAGGACGTCTCCAGCAGCTCCCGCGAACGATGCCGGCCGAACTGCTCCACCAGATTGACCGCCATGTTGTACGACGGCTTGAAGCTGGAGCGCAGCGGATAGGTGCGCGTGCCTGCCAGTCCCGCCAGGTGGTCGGGGCTGGTGCCGCGCTGCCACAGCACGACCGCGTGACCCTCGACGTCGATGCCGCGCCGGCCCGCACGCCCCGTCAACTGCGTGTACTCGCCCGGTGTGATGTCGGCATGCTGCTCGCCGTTCCACTTGACGAGCTTCTCCAACACCACCGACCGCGCGGGCATGTTGATGCCCAGCGCGAGCGTCTCGGTCGCGAACACCGCCTTGACCAGGCCGCGTACGAAGAGCTCCTCGACGACCTCCTTGAACGTCGGCAGCATGCCCGCGTGATGGGCCGCGATGCCGCGCTCCAGGCCCTCCAGCCACTCGTAGTAGCCGAGGACGTGCAGGTCCTCGGTCGGGATGGAGGCCGTGCGCTCCTCGACCAGGGCGCGCACCTTCTCCCGCGCCTCGTCGTCGTTGAGCCTCAGGCCCGCGTACAGACACTGCTGCACGGCGGCCTCGCAGGCGGCGCGGCTGAAGATGAAGGTGATGGCGGGCAGCAGGCCCTCGGCGTCGAGCCGTTCGATGACCTCGGGCCGGCTCGGCGTCCAGACGCGGGAGCGCTGCCGGCGCTCGCGCTCACGGTCCGCCTCCCGCATCGCACGGCCGCGCTTGCGGTCCTGGTACGACGGCCGGCTCGCCTCCATGCGGGCCAGCCGCGTGAGGTCGGGGTTGACGGCCTTCTTGTGGCCCTCGCCCTCCTCGAACAGGTCGTACATCCGCCGCCCGGCGAGCACGTGCTGGAACAGCGGCACGGGCCGGTGCTCGGAGACGATCACCTCGGTGTCGCCGCGAACGGTGTCGAGCCAGTCGCCGAACTCCTCGGCGTTCGACACGGTGGCCGACAGCGAGACGAGGGTGACCGACTCCGGGAGGTGGATGATCACTTCCTCCCAGACGGCTCCCCGGAAGCGGTCGGAGAGGTAGTGCACCTCGTCCATGACCACGTATCCGAGGCCGAGGAGGGTCTGCGAGCCCGCGTACAGCATGTTCCGCAGCACCTCGGTGGTCATCACGACCACCGGGGCATCGGAGTTGACGCTGTTGTCGCCGGTGAGCAGGCCGACCTTGTCCGCGCCGTAACGGCGGCACAGGTCGGCGTACTTCTGGTTCGACAGCGCCTTGATCGGTGTCGTGTAGAAGCACTTCTTGCCCTGCTGGAGGGCGAGGTGGACGGCGAACTCGCCGACGATCGTCTTGCCGGAGCCGGTGGGCGCGGCCACCAGGACGCCCTTGCCCGCCTCGAGTGCCTGACAGGACTCGATCTGGAAGGGGTCGAGGCCGAAGTCGTACATCTCGCGGAAACCGGCGAGCGCGGTGGCCTGGTCGACAGCGCGCCTACGTGCTGCCGCATACCGCTCGGCCGGTGAGAGGTCCTCTGTCATCGTGCTTTCGAGACTACCGGGCCCCACTGACAACAGGACGATCATTATCCGGATCCGATGACGATAAACATCGAATCCGCGCAGCTCACGGCCCTATGACCCGCACCGCACCCGGTACACAGCGCGCGGTCAGCGGCAGCGGCCCGAACGGCTCGCCGTCGGCGTACCCGCTGATCCCCCGGGCGGCGATCTCGACCTTGGCCGCCCGCACCACCGTGACCTTGGGATGGTCGACGTGCCGGCCGCGGTACACGCTCGGAAACACCCTGAGCAGCGTCGTACGGCTGCAGTCGCCGACCACCGTGATGTCGAACAGTCCGTCGGTGAGGTCGGCGCCGGGACAGATCCGCATGCCGCCGCCGTACGACGACCCGTTGCCGACGGCCACCAGGGTCGCCTCGACCTCCCGTACGTCACCGTCGTCCAGCGTGATCCGGTACGGGAAGGGCTTGAACGCGGCGAGTTCGGCGAGCATCGCCAGGTCGTACTTGAGGCGCCCCGTCGGCCATCGCATGCGGTTGCCGCGGTCGTTGACCCGGGAGTCGAAGCCGGAGGCGAGGACCGTGCCGAACCAGCGGCCGTCCACCTGACCGAGGTCGATGTCACGCAGCCGGGCGCCCTTGAGGGCGTCGGCGATCAGCCGGCCCGCGGCGGCCGGGTCGCGCACCGGCAGGCCGAGGGCGCGCGCGAAGTCGTTGCCGGTACCGACGGCGACCAGGCCGAAGGGGGTGCGGGTGCCGGCGACCGCCTGGAGGGCCAGGTTCGCCATGCCGTCGCCGCCGACGGCGATCAGCGCGCCGGTGCCGTCCGCGACGGCGGCACGCGCGCGCGTGAGGGCGTCCTCGGCGTTCGCACCGAGGACCGTACGCACGGAGAATCCGGCCGCCCGCACAGCGGAAGCGGCCGGCTGCGCCGCGTGGGCGCCCCGGCCGCGACCCGCGGTGGGGTTGACGAAGAGGGTGATCTCGCTGGTCACGCCCCGGACGTTACAAGGGCGGGCCGCTCGGTCAGGTCACGTCGTCATAACCGTTGACCCGCTCCGTGCTCGCCTGCTCGGGCAGCGCCCGGCTGGCCGAGACGGTCTCCACGTCCCCGATGTCCTCAGGGGTGAGGTCCAGCTCTGAGGCCTCGTCGTCGGCGGGGCCGAGCGCGTCACGGCGGCGCCTGCGGCGGTCGTTGACCAGGGAGAAGGCGACCGCACCGAAGTACAGGATCCAGATCGGTCCGGCCAGCGCCAGCATCGTCAGCGGGTCGGTGCTGGGCGTGGCGACAGCCGCGAACACCGTGATGCCCATGATCATGCCGCGCCACCAGCCGACCATCCGCTTACCGGTGATCGCCCCGGTGAGGTTGAGGAAGACCAGCAGCAGGGGCAGCTCGAAGGAGAGACCGAAGACGAGCACCATGCGGATGACGAGATCGAGCAGGTCGTCCAGCGGCAGCAGGTTGGAAGCGTCGGCCGGTGTGAACTCGAGCAGCACCTTCGCCGTGGTGGGCAGCACCGTGTAGGCGAAGTAGGCGCCGCCCAGGAACAGGGGGGCCCCGGTGCCGACGAACGCGTAGGCGTACTTCTTCTCGTGGCGGTGCAGGCCGGGCGCGACGAACGCCCACAGCTGGTAGAGCCACACCGGCGAGGCCAGGACCACACCGGCCATCAGCGACACCTTCAACGCCAGGGTGAAGGGGGTGAGCAGACCGTTGATGGTGATCTGCGCGCACGGCTCGCTGGACTTCGACTTGGACAGCTGCTCGAAGGTCTGCTCACAGCCGACCGAGTCCAGGATCGGCCTGGTGATGAGATTGATGATGTCGTTGTAGAAGAAGGCGGCAACGACAGTGACGGCGACGATGGCCAGCATCGCCTTCGCGAGCCGGTTGCGAAGCTCACGAAGGTGCTCCGCGAGGGGCATCCGCCCCTCGGGATCCTTCTCCTCTTGGCGGGCAGACTTCAGCAACCCACGTTCCCATCTCGTGCGGAGGGCCGGAGGTCACCGGCCCTGCGTCAGCGCTTGGTCGTGTCCGTCGGCTCGGTGACCGGGCGGGAGCTGGTCACGTCACCGGGGGCGGCCTGGATGGTGCGCTGGACGGGGGGCTGCTGGTCGTCGTGCGGCGGCGCAGCGGGAGCGGACGCGTTGTCCTGACCCTCGGTCTTCATCGCCTTGGCCTCGCTCTTGAGGATCCGCGCGGACTTGCCGAGCGAGCGCGCCATGTCCGGAAGCTTCTTGGCGCCGAACAGCAGGATGATGACGACGAGGATGAGAATGATCTCGGGGGCGCCGAGCCTTCCGAACATAAGTCTTTACCTTCTCACCGAGGCGGCTGGGGTGGGGTGCTGTCCGACCGGTCGGACATGTGTCCGACCGACCGTGCTTGACAGCGATCGTAACGCTCAGGGGTAAACGCCTGGCAATCCCTGTGCGTACTCCCGGTCCGCGGCCCGGGCCTCGTTCTCCGGACCGCGACATGCAGAGTACCTGCCGGAACCACCAAGTTGACAGGGCGAAGTGGCCCAAAGCGCATCACACCCGCGACTCACACCCACGACTCACAGGGGACACTCTGGACGACTCACAGCGAATCCACGGAGCGGGCCGCGCTCATGGAGGCCCGCTCCAGATCCTCCGCGGCCCGGTTGATGCGCCGCGCCGAGTCCGTGACCTGCCTGCCCAGACGCTGCGCCTCCAGGAAGACGCGTACGGCGAGCACACCGAGAACGGCGAGACCCAGAAAACCCACTGCTACCGCGAACATCGGCCAGAACATGGGCCGAGCCTAGAGGGTGGAGTGCAGGCGCAGGGTCCTGACCCCGCCGCCCGTCAGCAGCTCGACGATCCGCTCGCCCGCGGGCTTGCGGACGGCCGCTCCGCAGTCGGGGCAGGTGAAGGAGTAGAAGGTGGTGCGGCTGCTGGCGCCGATGGCCAGGCGCAGGGCGTTCGCGGTGAGCTCGAAGCGGCCCCGGCAGTCCGGGCAGCCGGCCCTGAACGTCACCGGCGTCACACTCTTCATTCCGGCGAACGCGGCGGCCACCGACATTCCCATGCCTGACATCGACGACTCGCTCAAAGCTCCTGCTCCTGCCTGCCGTGCTGACCGTCCTGAACCGCGTGGGCGCCATGAGCGCCGTGCGCCTCGACCCCGTCGTACGCCGCCAGCGCCTCGCGGGCCGCCTCGCGGGCGCTGTCGGCGAGGTCTCGCGGCGAGACGATCCGGCCCTCGCGCCCGAGCCGCAGGGCCAGCCGCTTGAGCGAGGCGGGTTCCGGGGTGCGCAGAGTGATACGCAGCCCGCCGTCCGGAAGCTCATCCGCACTGTCGTGCGGGTAGTACTCGGCGACCCAGCGCCCGCCGGGTCCGACCTCGACGACGACCTCCGGGTCCTCGGCGGCGGGCTGCACCAGCCCCTCGGACAGGTCCCGCAGCTCGATCTCGGGCGGTGCGGACGGCTCGTCGAGGATCTTGATCTCGGCGACCCGGTCGAGCCGGAAGGTACGGCGCGCCTCCGAGCGGCGGCACCAGGCCTCGACGTAGGTGTGACCGACGCTGACCAGGCGGATCGGGTCGATCTCGCGCTCGGTGACCTCGTCGCGGGCGGGCGAGTAGTAGCGGATCCACAGGCGGCGGCGCTCGGAGATGGCCCGGTCGACGTCCGCGAAGACGCCGCCCTCCGATTCGAAGGTCACGGACAGCCGGGAGCTCGCCCCCGCCTGCTCGCCGGCCGCGGCCTCCACCTTGGCGGTGGCCCGCAGCAGTGCCTGCCGGTCGCTCTCGCGCAGGCCGGGCAGCGTGGACACGGCGCGGGCGGCGACCAGCAGCGCGGTGGCCTCGTCGGAGGCGAGCCGGAGCGGCTCGGCGACGTCATCGGGGTTGTGCCACCAGATGCGCTCGCCGTCGGTGTCGATGTCGAGCAGATCGCCGCCGCGGAAGCTGGTGCCGCACATGGGCAGCACGTCGAGGTCGGAGACCAGCTCGTCCTCGGTGATCCCGAAGGCCCGGGCGACGTCCTCGACCCGGGCGCCGGGACGCTCCCTCAGATACGTCATCAGGGAGAGCATCCGCCGGGTCTGGTCGATGGCATTGGCCGGCCTGGCCGGTTTTCCCACCACTCTCGTACGCCCCCCTCAGCCCTTGGCCACGGCACGCAGCCGGTCCACCACGTCGGCCCGTAGTTCGGCGGGTTCCAGGACCACCACGTCCGGCCCGAACTCCACCAGCCAGGCATCCAGCCCATGGCCGTACGGAATCTCCAGCTCGTCCCAGCCGTCCCCCAGTTCCCGTACCGAGGCGGCCTTGGCCCGCAGGGGGTAGCCCGCACCGGCGCGCAGCCGGATCAGCGCGGAGCGGTCGGCGGTCTCGCCGGCCCAGCTCGCGACGGTCTCCCGGACGGTGACGACATCGGGCACGGGGGCGGTGAACCGGGCGCCACGGGTGCGCACCTTGCCGGTGATCCGGGACAGCCGGAACACCCGCTCGGCACTGCGGTCGCGGTCCCAGCCCGCCAGGTACCAGTGGCCGCGCCAGCACTCCAGCGCCCACGGCTCGACGTGCCGGGGCTCGGGGTGGGCGGCGGTGGCCTTGCGGTAGTCGAAGACGACCGGGCGGCGGTCGCGGCAGGCCAGCATCAGGGGCTCGAAGGCGGCCTCGTGCACCGGGATGCGCGGCTCGAGGGCGCCATGGGTCTCGTACGGGTCGAAGTCCTCAGGGAGTCCCGCGGCGCGCAGCTTCTGCAGGGCGCCGCTGGCCGCGCCGGCGAGCCGGGCCTGCTGCCAGACCTTGGCGGCCAGCCCGAGGGCGGCGGCCTCCTCGGCGTCCAGGGTGACGGGCGGGAGGCGGTTGCTGTCGCGGCGGGCGAGGTAGCCGACCTCGCCGTCCAGGTTCTCGACGGTCTCGATGACCAGGCCGAGTTCGCGCAGATCGTCCTTGTCGCGCTCGAACATCCGGTTGAAGGAGTCGTCCGAGCCGGCTTCCAGATAGGCCTCGATGGACTCACGCAGCTCGCGTTTGCTCAGCGGCCGCCGCGTCCCGAGCAGACACAGCGCCAGGTTCATCAGTCGCTCGGCCTTGGCAATGGCCATCGACGCCCTTCGCCTCCCTATGGTGCTTACGGACGATGACCGTACCGCCCCGAAGTGGCGGGGCAAAAGCCGAGGGCCCATGCCCGGACAGGCATGGGCCCCAGGTGATCGAGACCGGTCGTACGACGATCAGACCCCGAGGAGTCAGACGCCGAGGAGGTCGACCACGAAGATCAGGGTCTCGCCGGGCTTGATCGCCGGGGTCGGGCTCTGGTTGCCGTAGGCGAGGTGGGCGGGGATGGTCAGCTGGCGGCGGCCGCCGACCTTCATGCCCTGCACGCCCTGGTCCCAGCCCTTGATGACCCGGCCGCCGCCCAGCGGGAAGCGGAAGGGAGTGCCGCGGTTCCAGCTGGCGTCGAACTCCTCGCCGGTGCTGAAGGCAACGCCCACGTAGTGGACGGTGACGGTCTGGCCCGCCTGCGCCACCTCGCCGTCGCCCTCCCAGATGTCCTTGATCTCCAGGTCCGCCGGGGGCTCGCCGCCCGGGAAGTCGATCTCGGGCTTGTCGATGCTCACGTCTCTAGCTCCTGCGTGTGTACGGAAAGTGCGTTGTACGGAAAGGCAACAGGCACAGTCTTACATCTCGGTGGGGTCACATCTTCGCGAGGATGTCGACCGTGAAGACCAGCGTGGAGTCCTTCTTGATCTCGCTGCCGGCCGGCGGGCTGTCGCCGTAGCCCAGGTCCGGCGGGACGACGATGAGGACCCGGCTGCCGACCTTCTTGCCGGTCAGGCCCTGCGACCAGCCCTTGACGACCTGCTGGAGCGAGAACGACGTCAGCGCCTTGCGGCCGTACGTCGAGTCGAACTCCTTGCCGGTGTCCCACAGGACGCCCTTGTACTGCACGAGGACGGTGTTCTCGGCGGCGACCTCGTCGCCGTCACCCTCGATGACGTAGTTCGCGACCAGCTTCGTCGGCGCGGCGCTCTTGGGGACCTCGACGGAGGGCGCCTTGCCGTCGGTGTTGGTGCCGACCTTCGGCAGGTCCACGTTGTCCTGGGCGACGTCCGTGCCCTTGGCGGAGCTCTTGGCGTTGAACGACTCCACCAGGTCGACGACGAAGACCAGCGTGTCGGTGCCCTTGATGCCGCCCTCCGCGTAGCCCTGCTTGCCGTACCCCCAGGTCGGCGGGACCGCGAGCTGGACGCGGCTGCCGGTCTTCTTGCCGGTCAGGCCATACCGCCAGCCGTCGATGATGCTGCCCGAGGCGAGCTGGATGAGCAGGGGCGTCTTGCGGTCGTAGGAGTTGTCGAAGACCTTCGCCGTGTCCCAGATCTGCCCGAGGTAGTTCGCCTGGATGTAGTCGTTCTCGGCCACGGTGGTGCCGCTGCCCGCGATGACCGTCTTCACCGCGAGGTCCTTGGAGGGGTCGCCGCTGCCCTTGGCGACGGTGGGCTTCTCGCCGAACTTCGTGCCCGCGGTGATCGCCGGAAGGGGACCGTCGACGATCTTCGGCGCCGGAACGGACGCCGAGCCCGACGGCGAGGGCGACGCTGTGTCGCTCGCCCCGCTCGATCCGGACTCGTCGTCACCACATCCGGCGAGTGCGACCAGTCCTGTGGGTACGGCGATGAGAAGTGAGCGTCGGCGCACGGTGGGGGCCTCGTAATCGGTCGATCTTGTTGATGGCGTGCGCGCAACTCTACGGCGTGAGAAGGGCGCCGTACGTGAAACGTACGGCGCCCGTGTTGCGTTCCGAATGTTCCTTCGGAACGGGTTGCTCACATTCCGGCGATCAGCTTCTCGACCCGGTCGTCCACCGAACGGAACGGGTCCTTGCACAACACTGTGCGCTGAGCCTGGTCGTTGAGCTTGAGGTGGACCCAGTCGACCGTGAAGTCACGGCGCTGTTCCTGCGCCCGCCGGATGAAGTCGCCGCGCAGGCGCGCCCGAGTGGTCTGCGGTGGCACCGACTTGCCTTCGAAGATCTTCAAGTCGTTGCAGATCCGGGCGGCTTGGCCCTTCTTCTCCAGCAGGTAGTACAGGCCACGACGGCGGTGGATGTCGTGGTAGGCGAGGTCTATCTGCGCGACCCGCGGGTGGGACATGGTCATGTTGTGCTTGGCCCGGTACC
The DNA here is from genome assembly GCF_036237295.1 of Streptomyces sp. NBC_01352. NCBI lineage: Bacteria > Bacillati > Actinomycetota > Actinomycetes > Kitasatosporales > Streptomycetaceae > Streptomyces > Streptomyces sp. NBC_01352. Next base: position 8,710,700 of record NZ_CP108354.1, on the reverse strand, counting down.
GCTCGATGAGCTTGTACTTCATGACCCAGTCGATCTCGGTGCCGATCCGGTCGAGGTCCTCGGCCTCGATCGCGTCGAGCGTACGGCCCCACAGCTCCAGGACCTGCTCCACGGTGCCGGTGCGGATGCCGCGGCGCTCGCAGAAGTCCACGGCCTTCTCGAAGTACTCGCGCTGCACCTCCAGGGCGGAGGCCTCGCGGCCGCTGGCCAGGCGGACCTTGCGGCGGCCGGTGATGTCGTGGCTGACCTCGCGGATCGCCCGGATCGGGTTCTCCAGGGTCAGGTCGCGCATCACGGTGCCGGCCTCGATCATGCGCAGTACCAGGTCGGTGGCGCCGACCTTGAGCAGCATGGTCGTCTCGGACATGTTGGAGTCGCCCACGATCACGTGCAGGCGGCGGTAGCGCTCGGCGTCGGCGTGCGGTTCGTCGCGGGTGTTGATGATCGGCCGGGAGCGGGTCGTCGCCGAGGAGACGCCCTCCCAGATGTGCTCGGCCCGCTGGCTGACGCAGTACACCGCGCCCCGCGGGGTCTGCAGCACCTTGCCGGCGCCGCAGAGAAGCTGCCTCGTGACGAGGAACGGAATCAGGATGTCGGCGAGCCGGGAGAACTCCCCGTGCCGGGCCACCAGATAGTTCTCGTGACAACCGTAGGAGTTGCCCGCCGAGTCGGTGTTGTTCTTGAAGAGGTAGACGTCGCCCGCGATTCCTTCCTCGTGCAGGCGTCGTTCGGCGTCTACCAGGAGTCCTTCCAGAATGCGCTCGCCTGCTTTGTCGTGGGTGACCAGTTCGGTCACGTTGTCACATTCGGGTGTCGCGTATTCCGGATGTGACCCGACATCGAGATAGAGGCGGGCACCGTTCCGCAGAAAGACATTGCTGCTGCGGCCCCATGACACGACACGGCGGAAGAGGTACCGCGCCACCTCGTCGGGAGACAGGCGTCGCTGTCCCCTGAACGTACACGTGACGCCGTACTCGTTCTCCAGCCCGAAAATGCGGCGGTCCATGAGTGAACATTACGCCCGATCCCCCGAGCTGAAACGGGGTTCGACAGCACGGTTTGGATCATTTTCCGATGAAGCCGCAACCACCGTGCCCCCGGCGGAAGCTGCGAGGACCCGCCGCGTGGCCAGCAGAACGAGCAGCGACACGGCTCCCGCGGCGCCCGGTACGGCGAACCCCCACAGGGCGCCGCCGGCCTCGACGACCGGCCCCGTGAGGCCCGTTCCGACGGACGTGCCCACGGTGAACGTCGTCACCAGCCAGGAGAACGCCTCGGTGACCGTCCCGCGCGGTGCGTGCCGGTCGACGAGGACGAACGCGCAGGCGATGACGGGCGCGAGGAAGACGCCCGCGAGGACCGTGAGCAGCGTCATGGCCACCGCGCCCGGTATCAGCATCAGTGGCAGGTAACACACCGCCAGAAGGGCCACCAGGGCCTGCAGTCGCCGCACCGGTTCGCCGGTCCACTGCCGCGCCCCGTAGGACAGGCCGCCGATGAGCGCTCCGAGGCCGATGCCCGCCATCAGCCAGCCGTACACCACGTCGCCGCCGTTGTCGTCGGCGTAGGAGACGGAGGCCACGGTGATCGAGCCGAGCGCGATGCCGACGAAGAAGAGCGCGCCCAGCAGGGCGAGGAGTCCCGGCGAGCGCAGTGCGCCGAGCCAGTGCGCCTCGCGGGGCGCCGACCGCCACGCGCGCGAGGGCGGCGAGACGGACACGGAGAGCGCGCCGAGCACCCCGATGACGTTCAGGACGAGCAGCGCGGCCTGCGCCGACCACAGCGAGGTGCACAGGGTCACGAGCAAGGGGCCCGCGGTGAACATGACTTCCTGCGCCACGGCGTCCATGGCGTACGCCGTGTGCACCTGGCCCTCCTTGCGCAGGACGCTGGACCACAGCGCGCGCAGACCGCCCTCCAGGGGCGGTGTGAACAGCCCGGCGGCCGCCACTGCGGCGTAGGCCAGGGGCAGCGGCTCGGTGCCGGTGAAGGCGAAGGCGGCCATCGCGAGGGCCGACAGGACGGCGGCGGACAACTGGACGCGCGGCTGGCCGTGGAGATCCACGAGCCGCCCCAGCACCGGCTGACCCACCGCGTTGGCCACGCCGTACACGGCCACGAGTGCCCCGGCCAGGCTGTAGGAGCCGCCCTCCGCGCGGACGAACAGCACGATCGCGATCGCGGCGGTGGCGTTCGGCAGCCTCCCCACGAGGGTGCCGACGAGCAGCCGGGCGGCGTGCCTCGCCCTGAGGATCTCCAGGTATCCCACGGCCCTGTCCCGTCCTTCCCTCGCGGTTGACGCTTGCCGATCACACTTCGCGTGTTACGTATAACGTCCTCTGTCATACGTACCATGTGCGCTGTCCACGCGTCCAGACGAAGGAGCAGGCAGCCGGTGGCACGAGGCAGCACCCGCCCCACGAGCCGTGACGTCGCCCAGGCCGCCGGCGTCTCCCAGGCCGCGGTCTCCCTGGTCCTGGGCGACAAGTGGCGCGGGCGGGTGTCGGAGACCACCGCCGAACGCGTCCGGGAGGCCGCCCGCGAGCTGGGCTACCGGCCCAATCTGGCCGCCCGCAACCTGCGCCTGGGCCGTACCCGCACGGTGCTGCTGGTGGTCCCCGCGCTGACGACCGAGTTCTTCGCCGGCGTCTACACGGGCGCGGCCCGGGTCGCCGCCGAACACGGCTTCGGGGTGGTCCTGTACCCCTCCCCCGAAGGCATCGGCCCCGCCCGGGACCCCTTCGCCTCCGCGCAGGCCGCCCTGGACGGCGTCATCGCCTCCTCCATGGCCGCCGACGCCCTCTCCGCGATCCGCGGCGACCAGCTGCCGTTGGTGATGCTGGACAGCGACCCGTCGGGGAGCCTCGGCGTGGCCACGGTCAACCTGGACATCACCGACGGCGTGCGACAGGTCGCCGAGCACCTCCTGGGCCTGGGACACCGCCGCTTCCTGCACCTGGCGGCGGACGTGCCGTCCTGGACCTTCGAGGTGCGCGCCCGCGAGCTGGCCGCCCGGGTCGGCGAGGTGCCCGGCACCTCGCTGCGCGCGGCCCACGCGCCGATCTCCATCGAGGGCGCCCTGGCCGCCGCCGAGGCCGCTCTCGCCGCCCCGGGCCCGCGACCGACGGCGCTGGTCTGCGACGACGACAAGCTCGCCGCCGGCGCCTACAAGGCGCTGCGGCGCCTGGGTCTGCGCGTCCCCGACGACGTGTCCGTCACCGGGCTCGACGACCTCGCCCTGGCCACGGCCATCGACCCGGAGCTGACGACCGTACGGCTGGACGCCGAGCTGTTCGGCGAGCGCGGCATGCAGGCCCTGCTGGCGGTCCTGGAGGGCCGTACTCCCGAGGCGGGGGACATTCCCGTCGAGCTGGTCGTGCGGGGCTCCACGGGGCCGCCGAGCGCCTCCTGACGCGCCTGTGCCCCGGCCGAGGGTCGGCCGGGGCACATCGGAAGCGGGACGGGCTACTTCTCGTCGGGTTCCTCGGCGCTCTCCGCCTCGGTGGTCGCTCCGCCGGCCTCCAGCAGCCGGCCCAGCTGCCCTCCGACGATGCGCTTGAACTTGCGCTTCTGCGGACGCGTACGGTCCAGCACCGCGACCTCCAGGCGCTCGGCGGGGATCTCCCGCTCGCTGCCGTTGGTGTCCCGGGACAGCGCCTGGACGGCCAGCTTCAGCGCCCCGGCGAGCGACATGCCGTCCTCGTGACGCTGGTCCAGGTAGCTGCTGATCGTCTCGGCGTTGCCGCCGACCGCGACCGAGCCGTGCTCGTCCACGATCGAACCGTCGTGCGGCAGCCGGTAGATCTGGTCGCCCTCGGGCGTCTCCCCGACCTCGGCGACGACCAGCTCCACCTCGTACGGCTTCTCGGCCGCGGACGAGAAGATCGTGCCCAAGGTCTGTGCGTAGACGTTGGCCAGGCCTCGGGCCGTCACGTCGTCACGGTCGTAGGTGTAGCCCCGCAGGTCGGCGTACCGGACGCCGCCGATGCGGAGGTTCTCGTACTCGTTGTACTTGCCGGCGGCCGCGAAGCCGATCCGGTCGTAGATCTCGCTGAACTTGTGCAGCGCGCGGGACGGGTTCTCGCCGACGAAGACGATGCCGTCGGCGTACTGCAGCACGACCAGGCTGCGGCCACGGGCGATGCCCTTGCGGGCGTACTCCGCCCGGTCGGCCATGGCCTGCTGGGGTGAGACATAGAACGGCGTCGACACCGGTTATCCGTCCCTCTCTTCTGAGTTCCGTCGAATTCCCTGGATCACCTTGGTAAGTACCGGCCCGCCGGCTAGAGCAGCGCGGCGCGCGGGCCGTCGGGCTGCTCCAGGCGCCGCTCCAGGATCGAGCGGGCGATCTCGGAGGACTCGTCCTCGTCGAGCCGGCGGAAGCCGTCCTCGGTGATCACGGTGACGATGGGGTAGATCCGGCGCGCGACATCGGGACCGCCGGTCGCCGAGTCGTCGTCTGCCGCGTCGTAGAGGGCCTGCACCACGAGCATGGTGGCCTCGGCCTCGGTCAGGCCGTCATGGAAGAACTTCTTCATGGCACCGCGGGCGAAGACCGACCCGGAGCCGGTGGCGGCGAAGTTGTGCTCCTCGGAGCGGCCGCCGGTGACGTCGTAGGAGAAGATGCGGCCCTTGCCGCGGTCCACGTCGAACCCGGCGAAGAGCGGGACCACGGCCAGGCCCTGCATGGCCATGGCGAGGTTGGAACGGATCATGGTCGACAGGCGGTTCGCCTTGCCCTCCAGGGAGAGCTGTGCACCCTCGACCTTCTCGAAGTGCTCCAGCTCCAGCTGGAAGAGCTTGACCATCTCGACCGCGAGACCGGCGGTGCCGGCGATGCCGACGGCCGAGTACTCGTCGGCCGGGAAGACCTTCTCGATGTCGCGCTGTGCGATGACGTTGCCCATCGTGGCGCGCCGGTCACCGGCGAGCACGACACCGCCGGGGAACGTCACGGCCACGATCGTGGTGCCGTGCGGCGCCTCGATCACGCCCTGGGTGGGCGGGAGCTGCCGGTTGCCCGGAAGAATCTCCGGCTGGTGTTCGGACAGGAAGTCCATGAAGGAGGACGAGCCGGGCGTCAGGAAGGCAGCCGGCAGACGCCCGGTGCTACGAGGGTTGGCTTCCACGCGATTCCTTCCACGTAAGGCGGCGGCCAGCCGGGGACGGCCGAGCCGATCATCAAATCTGTGCACGGACCATACCCGTGCCCACGCCGGTCATCCGTCCCGGCGACGACCTGCTGTGCGCAAGCCGACTCCGGGACGGACAACGGGCGTTACTGACCGCCCTTTTGCACGAAGGAACGCACGAAGTCCTCAGCGTTCTCCTCGAGGACGTCGTCGATCTCGTCCAGTACCGAGTCGACGTCGTCGCTCAGCTTCTCCTGGCGCTCCTTGAGGTCTTCGGATGCCTGCGCCTCGGGCGCCTCCTCGACCTCCTCGGTGTTGCGCGTCGCCTTCTGCTGTCCGCCGCCGGTGTCCTTGGTCGCCATAACCCTCACCCCGCTCGGTTCGACGTTCTTGATCAGACCCTACAAGCAGGGTCCGACATCGGCCCCGCAGTTCCCTCAACGTCCGGGGACCACCTCGATGATTCCCGTACGGCGGGGATTCCACCCTGTGGGGCCGAGTCGGCCCCGGGTACCCCTCAGTTGCCCGACAGTACCCTGACCAGGTCTTCTGCCGTCCGGCAACGGTCCAGGAGCTCCTTTACGTGATTTCGCGTTCCGCGAAGCGGTTCCAGGGTTGGAACGCGCTGGAGCGAGTCCCGGCCCGGCAGGTCGAAGATCACGGAGTCCCAGGAGGCCGCGGCGACGTCGTCGGCGTACTGCTCCAGGCAGCGGCCGCGGAAGTACGCACGCGTGTCCTCCGGCGGCTTCGTACGGGCCCGCTCGACCTCGTCGTCGGTCAGCAGCCGCTTGATGCGGCCGCGGGCCGCCAGACGGTTGTAGAGGCCCTTCTCGGGGCGCACGTCGGCGTACTGCAGGTCGACCAGGTGCAGCCGGGCGGCGTCCCAGTCAAGGTTGTCGCGGCGCCGGTAGCCCTCCATGAGCTCCCGCTTGGCGACCCAGTCCAGCTCGCCGGCCAGGCTCATGGGGTCGTTCTCCAGCCGGTTGAGGGTGTCCTCCCAACGGGCCAGGACGTCCTTGGTCTGGTCGTCGGCGTCCGCGCCGTACCGCTCCTCCACGTACTTGCGCGACAGCTCGAAGTACTCCATCTGCAACTGGACCGCGGTGAGTGTCCGGCCGCTGCGGAGCGTGACCAGACGCTTGAGCGTCGGATCGTGGGAGACCTGGTGGAGGGTGCGTACGGGCTGGTCCACCGCCAGGTCGACGGCGATGAAGCCGTCCTCGATCATGGACAGGACCAGGGCCGTCGTGCCCAGCTTCAGGTACGTCGAGATCTCCGAGAGGTTCGCGTCGCCGATGATCACGTGCAGGCGGCGGTACTTCTCGGCGTCGGCGTGCGGCTCGTCCCGGGTGTTGATGATCGGGCGCTTGAGGGTGGTCTCCAGGCCCACCTCGACCTCGAAGTAGTCGGCGCGCTGGCTGAGCTGGAAGCCGTGCTCGTGCCCGTCCTGGCCGACGCCGACGCGGCCGGCGCCGGTGACGACCTGGCGGGAGACGAAGAACGGCGTCAGGTGGCGCACGATGTCCGAGAAGGGGGTCTCCCGCTTCATCAGGTAGTTCTCGTGCGTGCCGTAGGACGCGCCCTTGTTGTCGGTGTTGTTCTTGTAGAGGTGGATCGGCTGGGCGCCGGGGAGCTGGGCCGCCCGCTCCGCCGCCTCGGCCATGATGCGCTCGCCGGCCTTGTCCCACAGGACGGCGTCGCGCGGGTTGGTGACCTCGGGGGCGCTGTACTCGGGGTGTGCGTGGTCGACGTAGAGCCGCGCGCCGTTGGTGAGGATCACGTTGGCCAGGCCGATGTCCTCGTCGGTGAGCTGGCTCGAGTCGGCGGCCTCGCGGGCGAGGTCGAAGCCTCGCGCGTCCCGCAGCGGATTCTCCTCCTCGAAATCCCAGCGGGCCCGGCGGGCCCGGTGCATCGCCGCCGCGTAGGCGTTGACGATCTGGGACGAGGTGAGCATGGCATTGGCGTTGGGGTGACCGGGGACGGAGATCCCGTACTCCGTCTCGATGCCCATTACTCGCCGTACGGTCATGCGGCCCTCCTTGCCCGGCGGCGCCCTCGGTCGGGGGCGCCGCTCAAGTACCGCTGGCGCTCCGGTGCGTGTGCGGTGCCCGTCCCCGCACTGCGCGACTCGGCGGTACCGAAGAGCCTAGAACGCCTCTGCGCTGGTGGGGAGATCATTTGCGTCATTGCCTTGCTCCAGCTCGCCCGAAAAACAGTCGGCTGCGGGTACCCGGTGAGGGGCACCCGCAGCCGCCCTGTCTTTTACAGGTACTGACCGGTGTTCGCCACCGTGTCGATGGAGCGTCCGGTGTCCGCACCCTGCTTTCCGGTGATGAGCGTACGGATGTAAACGATCCGCTCGCCCTTCTTGCCGGAGATGCGGGCCCAGTCGTCCGGGTTGGTGGTGTTGGGCAGGTCCTCGTTCTCCTTGAACTCGTCCACGCAGGCCTGGAGGAGGTGGGAGACCCTCAGGCCCTTCTGGTTGTGCTCCAGGAAGTCCTTGATCGCCATTTTCTTGGCGCGGCCCACGATGTTCTCGATCATGGCGCCGGAATTGAAGTCCTTGAAGTAAAGGACTTCCTTGTCGCCATTGGCGTAGGTGACCTCCAGGAAGCGGTTCTCCTCGGATTCGGCGTACATATGTTCCACGGCCGTCTGGATCATGCTCTGGACCGTGGAGGCCTTGCTGCCACTGTGCTCGCCGACGTCGTCGGAGTGCAGCGGCAGACGCTCGGTGAGGTACTTGCCGAAGATGTCCTTGGCCGCCTCGGCGTCCGGACGCTCGATCTTGATCTTCACGTCCAGCCGGCCGGGCCGCAGGATGGCGGGGTCGATCATGTCCTCACGGTTGGAGGCACCGATCACGACCACGTTCTGCAGGCCCTCCACGCCGTCGATCTCGGCGAGCAGCTGCGGGACGATGGTGTTCTCCACGTCCGAGCTGACACCGGAGCCACGGGTGCGGAAGAGGGACTCCATCTCGTCGAAGAAGACGATGACGGGAGTGCCCTCGCTGGCCTTCTCACGAGCACGCTGGAAGACCAGGCGGATCTGCCGCTCGGTCTCGCCGACGTACTTGTTCAGGAGCTCGGGACCCTTGATGTTGAGGAAGAAGCTCTTGCCCGTGGCCTGTCCGGTCACCTCGGCGACCTTCTTGGCCAGCGAGTTGGCGACGGCCTTGGCGATGAGCGTCTTGCCGCATCCAGGAGGCCCGTAGAGCAGGACGCCCTTGGGCGGCCGCAGTTCGTGCTCCTTAAACAGATCGGGATAGAGGTACGGGAGCTCGACCGCGTCGCGGATGGCCTCGATCTGGCCGCCGAGACCACCGATCTGCTCGTAGCCGATGTCCGGGACCTCTTCGAGGACGAGTTCCTCGACCTCACTCTTGGGAACGACCTCGTAGACATATCCGGAGCGCGGTTCGAGCAGCAGGGCGTCGCCGGGGCGGATGACCACGTCCAGCAGCGGCTCGGCGAGCCGTACCACCCGTTCCTCGTCGGTGTGCCCCACCACGAGGGCGCGCTCGCCGTCCTCGAGGATCTCCTTGAGGGTGACGATGTCGCCGACGCTCTCGTACTCCATGGCCTCGACCACGTTGAGAGCCTCGTTGAGCATCACTTCCTGGCCGCGCCGGAGCTCCTCGAGTTCCACGCTCGGGCTGACGTTCACCCGCAGCTTGCGGCCGCCGGTGAAGATGTCCGCCGTGCCGTCCTCATTCGCTACGAGGAAGACACCGAAGCCGGCCGGCGGCTGTGCGAGCCGGTCGACCTCCTCCTTGAGGGCCACGATCTGGTCGCGGGCCTCACGGAGCGTGTTGGCGAGTCGCTCGTTCTGGGCGGACACGCCGGCCAGATTGGTCTGCAGCTCGACGATCCGCTCTTCGAGAATCCTCGTGTGTCGCGGAGAGTCGGCGAGCTTGCGTCGCAGGACGGCGATCTCCTGCTCAAGGTAGGCAACCTGCCCGGCGGGGTCTTCGGACCCTCGTCCCGGGCGGATGCCGCGGTTCATGTCGTCGTCGTGGGCTGCCACGGTCCTCACCTCCTCCAAGGGGAGCTGGACGCTTCCAGACCCTACCTGGGTGGGTGTCGATTGAAACCCCTAGATCACAAAGACTGTCGGGGTGTGTCCGATCTTCACCCTTGCGCTCTCCCTCACGCCAGGTGAATACCCACCGAACATGATTGGAAAGCTGCCGGAGGTAGGGTCGAAGCGTTCAACACCCGTCAGAGCTGGCCGGATTCCCGTTCGGCTCGACGCAGAAACGGCAGGAGACATGGGCGTGCAGCAGGAGGCCGGGGCCGGTGGCGAGGATCTGGAGGTCTGGATCGACCAGGATCTCTGTACTGGCGACGGCATCTGCGCCCAGTACGCGCCAGAGGTGTTCGAGCTGGACATCGACGGCCTGGCCTATGTGAAGGGCTCCGACGACGAGCTGCTCCAGGCCAAGGGCGCCACAACGCCCGTACCGCTGCCGCTTCTCACGGATGTGGTGGACTCCGCGAAGGAGTGCCCGGGCGACTGCATCCACGTCCGTCGGGTTTCGGACAGGGTCGAGATCTACGGCCCGGACGCCGAGTGATCTTGCCGCTACGCGGCGTTACCACTGTCGGATTTCTCACACACTCACGTTGCGCGGCTCAGACGGTCTGTGTTCCGGCGGGTGTCGAGCGGACGAACGCGTCGTTCTTCCACTGCCACTTCGCGCTGTCCTTCACGTCGGGACAGCAACTGGGCACGTCGGCGGACGAGTAGCCGAGGAGTGTCGCGAGGACGGCTCCGTCCCGGAGGGCGAAGTCGGTCACGGTGAGGCGGTCCTTGGGATCGATCAGAGTGGCGACGACCCGCGGCTTGCCGGTCTCCGCGGCCCGAGTGAGGACGTACACGCCGTCGGGCGGAGTTCCCATCGGCGCGTCGCAGTGCACCACGACGACCGTCTCCGGACTGCCGTCGCCGTCAAGGTCTCCGGAAGCCTTCTTCTGCACGAGTTCCCTGACCCGGCCGCACTCGATCGGGAAGTCCACGCCCGCGGGATCAGGGGGCGCGGTGACGGCCGGGGCGCCTTTGGCCTGAGTGCCGGCCGCCTGGGCGGCCGTGGCCGGGTTGGGTTGCAGAACCGAGGAGAGGGCCATGACACCGGCGACCGCCGTCGCGGTGGCGACCCAGTGGATCGGACGGGTGTGAGTGTGTGCCAGTTCCGGGACGGCGGATTGCTGCACTAGGAAGGTCTCCCGTGAGGGCTGTGCCGGTGGGGGTGGCCTGCATGGTGCCATACGTCACAGTGCGAGGGAACGGCGGGGTGGGAGTTCAGGCGTCCCGGCTCTATGGCTGGTGTTGCGGGTTCCGCGTGGACGGGGCCGCCGGCTCTGCGGTTGTGCGGGGCGCTGCCGGTTCCAGGGGTGTGGACAGGGCTGCCGGTGCTACGGATTCTGGCGCCGTGTCAACGTGAGTGCGCCGTGGCCCAGTTCCCGGGTGTCCGGGGGAACTGGGCCACGGCGCTTGTACGTTGTCGCGGCACGAGGCCGCCCTGGGGGCAGGCTCTAGCGGCCGGCGCCCGCGTCGGCGTTGGGACCGGTGTAGTCCTCGCCGTAGGCGCCCTTGGCGGGGCGGCGGCGGCGCATGGGCGGCTCGACGCCGTCGGCGAGGCGGCGGGCGGTGAGCAGGAAGCCGGTGTGGCCGATCATCCGGTGGTCCGGGCGGACGGCCAGGCCCTCGACGTGCCAGTTGCGGATCATCGACTCCCAGGAGGTCGGCTCGTTGAAGCAGCCGATCTCGCGGATGGACTCGACGGTCCGGGCGAGCTGGGTGGTGGTCGCCACGTAGCAGCACAGGATGCCGCCGGGCACGAGCGCCTTGGAGACGGCCTCCAGGCACTCCCAGGGGGCGAGCATGTCGAGGATGACGCGGTCGACGTCGGGGTCGCTCAGGTTGTCCTGGAGGTCGCCGACGGTGAGCTGCCAGGCCGGGTGCGGGCCGCCGAAGTAGCGCTCCACGTTCTGCTGGGCGATCTCGGCGAAGTCCTCGCGGCGCTCGTAGGAGTGCAGCATGCCCTGGTCGCCGATGGCGCGCAGCAGGAAGCTGCTGAGCGAGCCGGAGCCGACGCCGGCCTCGACGACGCGTGCGCCGGGGAAGATGTCGGCGAAGGCGAGGATCTGTCCCGCGTCCTTCGGGTAGACGACGGCTGCCCCACGGGGCATGGACAGGACGTAGTCGGGGAGCAGGGGGCGCAGAGCGAGGTAGGCGACGTTCCCGGTGGTGCGGACAACGCTGCCCTCGGGAGCACCGATCAGTTCGTCGTGCGGGAAGGAACCCTTGTGGGTGTGGAAGTTCTTCCCGGCCTCGAGCGTGAACGTGTAGTGGCGGCCCTTGGGGTCGGTCAGCTGAACCTGGTCCCCGACCTTGAAGGGCCCGCGCCTGCGGGCGGCACCGGTCGGTTCGGACATGTGAACAGCCTACCGGCGTTTGTGAGGGGTGCCGACCACTAGGAGGGGCGGGCCATGGCCTTCACGAAGGCCCGCTCCACGTCCGCCGCGGACAGCACGCCGTAGATCTCGCCGGTCTCCTCGACCACCAGGTATTCGGTGGCGGGGGTGGCGCGCAGGGCGTCCAGGAGGTCCTCGCCGGCCAGCTCCGCGGAGACGCGCATGCCGTCGGTGAGGTCCTGGGCGAGGCCGCTGACGGCGACCCAGGGGCGGCGGTGTTCCGGTACGCCCACGATGGCGGCCTCGCGGACGAGGGAGATGGGCTGGCCGTCGGCGTCGACGACGACCAGGGCGCGGGCGCCGGCGGCGTTGGCGCGGCGCAGGGCCTCGGAGAGCGGGGTGTCCGTCTCGACCGGGACGGCGCGGCGGGTGAGGTTGCGGGCGCGCAGCTCGGGCAGGTGCTCGCGCAGGCGGGCCATGCGCAGGCTGTTGCCGGCGCCGGTCCAGATGATCGCGGCGAGGATCGCGGCCAGCAGGGCGTCCATGACCGTGTCCATGCCGACGTTGTCCTCGGCATTGGAGCCGAGCGCCCCGGACTGGGTGAGCAGCGGCAGGCCGATCAGGACGGAGACGGCGAGGGCGCGGCCGACCCAGGCGGCGGCGATGGTGCCGGTCATCGGCCTGCCGGTGATCTTCCAGACGACCGCGCGGAGCATCCGGCCACCGTCGAGGGGCAGGCCGGGCAGAAGGTTGAAGGCGGCCACGATCAGGTTGGAGATCATCAGGCCGGCCAGCAGGACGCCGGGGACCGTGCCGGGCTCGACGGGCTGCAGGGCGAGGTAGAAGAGGCCGGAGAGGACCAGGGAGAGGAGCGGGCCGACGAAGGCCAGCCAGAACTCCCGGCCCGGGGTCTCGGCCTCCTTCTCGATCTCGGAGACTCCTCCGAAGAACTGGAGCTGGATGCGGCGGACGGGCAGCTTGAAGCGCAGGGCCGCGACCGTGTGGGCCAGTTCGTGGACGAGGACGGAGGCGTAGAAGGCGACCGCGAAGAAGAGGGAGACCAGGTAGCGGGCGGCGCCGAGTTCCGGCAGCACACGGTCGAGCTGGCCGCCGAACACCCAGGTGATCAGGGCAGCGACGAGGAACCAGCTGGGCGCCACGTACACCGGCACCCCGAACGGCCGCCCCATCAGCAGCCCGCCGCCGGGTCCGGGTTCCCTGGGGCGCTTGGGCGGACGGCCCTTGGCGAGACCGGAGTGCGCGAGGGTGCGGTCGCCGGCGGGGGTGTCGGCGTGGGGGTGGTCGTCGGGGGCGGGCGTGGGGGCGCGGTCGGGGGTGGTCTGCGGGTTCCGCCCCTGCTCTGCGGTGCCGTGGGTTTCGGTGGCGTGGGTTTCGGTGGCGTGGGTTTCGGTGCCCTTGGCTTCGGCTTCGGTGCCGTGCTCCGCGGGCCCGGTACCCTCGGGCCCGTTCCCCTCGCGACCCGTGACTTCGCGATCCGTGCCGTCGTCGCCCGTGGCGTCGTCCCCGGTGCTGTCGTCGGCGGGAAGATCCAACCGGCGTACGACCATGGTCGGTTCGTCGGTCGGGGTGGCATCGTCGGGGTGTGCGGGGTCGGGGGCCGGGGTCGCAGGTGCTGCGTGGTGCTCGGCCGATTCGTCGTTGCCGGGCCGCGGCTGCCCGCTACCGCCGCTCTCGTCCACGGTGTCCCCTCGTTCGAAGCGTCTCCCGCGCCTGCCGGACGGGAGGGTCTCGGGTCGATGGTATGCGGCCGTCGCGACGCGTTCGCCCCGGCACCCCCTGTGTTTCCTCCGTCGGTGCAGGGGCCGCGACCGTGACTGGGTCACTGTCAGTGGCGGGCCGTATGGTCTGTGGTCATGGAGACGAGCACCGAGGGCGTCATGGCGGCCACCGGCGGCGACACCGCAGAGGTGGAGCAGCCGGTCACGGCCGAGCCGACGGCGGCGACAGCGGAAGCGGCAGTGGAAGCGGCAGTGGACACCATGGCCACGACGGCCATAGCCGCGTCCACGGCCGTGGCGCCGGCCTCCCTGTCCCCCTCCCGTGCCGGTGACTTCATGCAGTGCCCGCTGCTGTACCGGTTCCGGGTGATCGACCGGCTGCCCGAGAAGCCGAGCGAGGCGGCGACCCGGGGCACGCTGGTGCACGCGGTCCTGGAGCGGCTGTTCGACGCCCCGGCGGCGGAGCGGACCGCTCCCCGTGCCAAGTCGCTCATCCCGGGCCAGTGGGACCGGCTCAGGGAGACCCGGCCCGAGGTCGTCGAGCTGTTCGCCGACGATCCGGACGGCGAGCGGCTGGCGCGCTGGCTCGGCGAGGCGGAGCGGCTGGTGGAGCGCTGGTTCACGCTGGAGGATCCGACCCGGCTCGAACCCGCCGAGCGCGAACTGTTCATCGAGGCCCGGCTGGACTCCGGGCTGAAGCTGCGCGGGATCATCGACCGGGTCGACGTGGCGCCCACCGGTGAGGTGCGGATCGTCGACTACAAGACGGGCAAGGCGCCCCGACCGGAGTACGCCGAGGGCGCCCTCTTCCAGATGAAGTTCTACGCCCTGGTGGTGTGGCGCCTGAAGAACGTGATCCCACGCCGGCTCCAGCTCGTCTACCTCGGCAGCGGTGACGTGCTGACGTACGACCCGGTCCTCGCCGACCTGGAGCGCGTCGAGCGCAAGCTGCACGCGCTGTGGGAGGCGATCCGGGAGGCCACGGAATCGGGCGACTGGCGGCCCCGCCCCACCAAGCTGTGCGGCTGGTGCGACCACCAGGCCCACTGCCCGGAGTTCGGCGGCACTCCCCCGCCCTATCCGTTGCCGGTGAGGGCGCCGGAGTCCGGGGACCCTGCGCAGGGCAGAATGGGGCCGGACTAGCGAAGGAGACTTACGTGGCCATCCGCGTCCTACTGGTCGACGACCAGCCGCTGCTGCGCACCGGCTTCCGGATGATTCTGGAGGCCGAGCAGGATCTAGCGGTCGTCGGCGAGGCCGGAGACGGCCTCCAGGCTCTCGACCAGGTGCGGGCACTGCAGCCCGATGTGGTTCTGATGGACATCCGCATGCCGCGGATGGACGGTGTGGAGGCGACCCGGCAGATCACCGGGCCCGGTCGGGACGGACCGGCCAAGGTGCTCGTGCTGACCACGTTCGATCTCGACGAGTACGTGGTGGAGGCGCTGCGCGCGGGAGCCAGCGGGTTCCTGCTCAAGGACGCCCCGGCCAACGAGCTGGTCCAGGCGATCCGGGTGGTGGCCGCGGGCGAGGCGATGCTCGCGCCGAGCATCACGCGCCGGCTCCTCGACAAGTACGCCACGCATCTGCCGTCCGGCGAGGAACCGGTGCCGGACACGCTGCACACTCTCACCGAGCGCGAGGTGGAGGTACTGAAGCTGGTGGCGCGCGGGCTGTCCAACGCCGAGATCGCCGCCGACCTCTTCGTCAGCGAGACCACCGTCAAGACGCACGTCGGTCACGTCCTGACCAAGCTGGGGCTGCGCGACCGCGTACAGGCGGCGGTGTACGCGTACGAGAGCGGGCTGGTGCGCCCCGGCGCACAGTAAGCAGTCGCAGTAAGCAGTCGTACGACGCCGAGGGCGCCCCCCGCACACAAGCAGGGGGCGCCCTCGGCGTCGTACGACCTGGCTCAGGCCTTGCTGAGCTCCCAGAACCGGAACACGGTCGAGGCGTCGAGGCAGTACTCCAGGCCGTAGACGTCCTCGCGGGTGACGGCGTACTGCTTGGCCTGCCAGACGGGCAGGATCGGGAGTTCGTCGGCGACGATGTCCTGGAGCTTGCCGTAGGCGTCGTCGGTCGCCCCGCGGTCGCTCTGGGCGGCGGTCTGCGGGATGAGCGTGCCGGTGATGGTGTCGTTGGCGTAGTTGTTGCTCAGCACGTTGCCCTTGCCGAAGAAGGGGGCCGTGAAGTTGTCGGCGTCCGGGTAGTCGGGCACCCAGCCCTTGACGTAGACGCCGTACTTGCCGTCCGCGATGTCCTGTTCGTACTGACCGAAGGCCACGGACTGCACATCGGCGTCGAACAGGCCGCTGGCGTTGAGCTGTTCGGCGATCGCCTTCAACTCGTCGTCGGTGGCGGGGCCGTAGCGGGACGGGGTCGACCAGAGGGTCAGCTTCACCTTGCCGGTGATGCCGTCCGCCTGGAGGGCGGCGGCCGCCTTGGCCTTGGAGGGGCGGGCGCCGTAGGTGTCGAAGTAGGCCGTGTTGTGGCCGGAGATGCCCGCCGGGATGATCGAGTACAGCGGGGTGGCCGTGCCCTGGTAGACGTCCTCGATGAGGGCGTCGCGGTCGAGCAGGTGGGCGATGGCCTTGCGGACGCCGAGCTGGCCGGCGACCGGGTCGTCCATGTTGAAGACCAGGTGCTGGACCTCGGCGCTGCTGCCCTCGACGATCTCGACACCGGAGCTGTCGTCGGCCTGCTCGATGTCGGCCACGTCGCTCGCGGACAGGCCTCGGTAGGCGATGTCGACCTTGTTGTCGAGCAGGGACTTCTTCAGCGCGGCCTGGTCGCCGTGGAAGAACCTCAGCGTCACGCCGGTGTTCTGCACGTCGGCGGTGCCCTTGTAGTTCTCGTTGACCGAGAAGACGGCCTCGTTCTCGCCGAAGGAGTCCAGCTTGTACGGCCCTGAGCCGACCGCTTCGCCGTCCTCGCGCAGCCCGTCGGCGTCGTACTGGGTGTGGTCGACGATGGAGCCGGCACCCGAGGCGATCTTGCTGGGGAAGGTGGCGTCGGGCGTGTTGAGGCGGAAGACCACCGTCTTCTCGTCCGGGGTCTCGACCTTCTCCAGCATGGGGAACATGATCGCGGGACCGGCGTCGTCGTTGATCTTCAGCATGCGGTCGAAGGAGAACTTGACGTCCTCGGAGGTGAGCGAGTCACCGTTGCTGAACTTGAGACCGTCCTTCAGCGTGCACTCGTAGACCTGGGTCCGCGTGTCCGTGAAGGAGCACTCCTCGGCGGCCTCCGGCTGCGGTTCCGTGGCGCCCCTGGGGAAGCTCAGCAGCGACTGGAAGACGTTGTTGAACATCAGCCAGGAGCCGGGGTCGTAGCCGGAGGCGGGGTCGGTGGCCAGGACGTCGTCGGACATCCCCATCACCACCGTGGAACCGCTGCTTCCGGAGCCGCCGGACTCCGTTCCACAGCCGGTCAACAGGCCGGAGGCCAGCCCCGCCACGATGGGCAGGACCGGCCACTGGTTACGCATGTTCACGTGCAGGTGCCTTGTCGTAGATGTCGGGAACCCGGGGCCACCCTCCCGGGCCCCCGGGTGCGGGCAGTGTCAGCCGCTCACACCACGGCCGAGCTCCCACAGCTGAAGCGTCGAGGAGGAGTTGAGCGCGTACGCGGTTCCCGTGACGTCGTCGCGGGCGGCGACGTACTGCTTGCCCTGCCACAGCGGGAGAACGGGAACGTCGTCGGCGACGATGTCCTGAATGTCCGTCAGGTCGGCCGACGCGGCCAACCGGTCCGCCTCGCGGCGGGAGTCCGGGATCAGGGTGTTGCGGATCTCGCTGTTCACATACGGCGAGCCGATGGTGTTGTCCTTGTCGAGGAACGGCGCGAGGTAGTTGTCGGCGTCCGGGAAGTCAGGGAACCAGCCCATGCCGTAGACGTCGTACTCGCCCTTCTGCTCGGCAGGACGGAAGGTGTCCCAGGGGGTGCCCTCGATGCCGACGTCGAACAGGCCGGTGTCGTTGAGCTGCTTCTGCAGCACCTCGAACTCCTGCTTGGTGGCCGGGCCGTAGTGGTCGGTCGTGTAGTGCAGTGTCAGCTTCACCGGCGTGGTGACGTTGGCCGCGCTCAGCATGGCCTTGGCCTTGGTGACGTTCGGGTCGCCGTACTTGTTGAAGAACGCGTTGGAGTGGCCCGTGATGCTGGCCGGGACCATCGAGTACAGCGGCTCGGCCTGGGAGCCGTAGACCTTGGCGACGAGTTCGCTGCGGTTGATGATCTGGGCCATCGCCTGGCGGACCGCCTTGGACTTCACCGACGGAGCGTCGGTGTCGAAGCCCAGGTAGCGGATCTCCAGGCCGGCCGTCTCCACGACGTCGATGTCGCCGTCGGTGGCGTTGGTGAGCTTGTCGATCTGCTTCGGCGACATGGTGCGGGTCATCACGTTGATGTCGCCCTTTTCGAGCGCGGCGCCCATGGCATCGGCGTCCTCGAAGGAGCGCATGCTGATCTTCTCGTTGTTCACCTGCAGCGTCCCCTTGTAGTCGGGGTTCTTGGTGAACACGGCGTCGACGAGCTCGTCGTTCTTGACCTCGGCCTGCAGGGTGTACGGACCCGAGCCGTCCACGTCGAAGCCGTCGCGCAGCTTGTCCTTCTCGTAGTCGTCGGGGTTGACGATGCCGGCGACGGGGGTCGACAGCTTGAACGGGAAGGTGGCGTCGGCGGTCTTGAGGTGGAAGATGACTTCGTTGTCACCCTGCGTCTCGACGGTGTCGATGGTGGACAGCAGGGCGAACACACCGCTGTCCGCCTTGATGGCGCGGGCACGGTCGATCGAGAACTTCACGTCCTCGGCGGTGACGGCGTCGCCGTTGGCGAACTTCAGACCGTCACGGAGCTTGCAGGCGTAGCGCTCGTTGCCGGAGTCGGTGAAACCACAGCTCTGGGCGGCCTCGGGTACGGGGTCGCCCTCGCCCTTGGGCTGGATCATCAGGGTCTGCACGGTCTGGCGCAGGATGTTCCAGGAGCCGACGTCGTAGGCGTACGCCGGATCGAGGGGCGCGGGGGCGTCCTTCGAGGCGGTGAACCGGTCCGTGGTGCCGACGACGATCGAGCTGCCGCCGTCACTCCCGCTGTCGGACCCGCCACAGGCAGCGAGCACCGGCGCGAGCAGCCCGATCACGGCCGGCAGCACCAAAGTCTTGCGGTTCATGCTCGAGTTTCTCCAGAGCTGTCGAGTCCGTGTACCCGGCATGCATGGGGTGTCGCAGCGGATCACGGGGTAAGCCGATGTTCTCGCTAGGAGGTTAGTCCGGACCCGCAGGACAGCTCGCAGCCACCGGAGTTGAGGCCCCATCACGCAGCGAAACCGGCTGCGGACAGACCGAAAACCCAAGGCCGGAAGGATTAGTGCAGGCTTTCATGAATCGGGACACAAGGGCACGCCTCAACCCCTCGACAGAGAGCGGCGACCACACACCCCACCCCCTGTCGACCACTGCGCGAGTGGGGAACGTCACATAACCAACGGTCTGATCCCATGCCGGAATTCAGCCATCCGCCGCGGTCCAATTCCTCTCGCGGAATTCATGCCCTATCGGCGCTGCACGCTGGGTGAACGCCTAGCGCATTTCCGTCATCAGGCCGCGCAGAAATGCCAGGTCCACCTCTTCGAGCGAGGTCACGACGGTGCGCCGGGCGGCCGGGGCGATGGGCACCACCGAGGGCACCACCACCACATGGCAGCCCGCGGCCTCCGCCGACGCGACGCCGGTCGAGGTGTCCTCGACGACCGCGCATCTGGCCGGATCCACGCCCAGCCCGGCGGCGGCGAAGAGATACGGATCGGGGTGCGGTTTGGTACGCCCCACCTCGTCACCGGCGACCGTCAGGGCGAAGTACTGGGGACCCAGCGAGGTGAGCACCCGGTCGATGATGCGCCGGTGCGAGGCGGAGACCAGGGCCGTGGGAATGTCGTGCGCGGCCAGCTCGGCCAGCAGCCGGGTCGCTCCCGGCATCAGCGGCAGGGCACGGTCGATCCGGTCCTCGAAGCCCTGGTTCAGCAGCACGGTGAGCTCCGCGAGGGCGATGTCGGCTCCGGTGGCCTCGATCAGGAACCCCGCGCTGCGGCTCATGGGGCCGCCGACCACGACATGGCGCCAGGAGTCGTCGAGGGCGTGGCCGAGGCCGGCGAAGATCTCGACCTCGACGTCCCACCAGAATCCCTCGGTGTCCACCAGGGTTCCGTCCATGTCGAGGAGCACGGCCTGCAAGGCAGAGCCTTCGGCCGTACGAGTGTCTGGCGCAGGGACCGTACTGGTCATCCGGGCGCACCTCCTTGAGGGACGATCAGGCCGGTTCCCACATGGGGAACCGGCCTGCGATGGACCGACCAGTCTACGACTTATCCGATCAGTGTGCTCGGTGAGACTCGTCTCAGCGTGCGTTGAAGTATTTGGCTTCGGGGTGGTGGATGACGATGGCGTCGGTGGACTGTTCGGGGTGGAGCTGGAATTCCTCGGAGAGGTGGACGCCGATCCGTTCGGGTTTCAGGAGGTCGGCGATCTTGGCGCGGTCTTCGAGGTTGGGGCAGGCGCCGTAGCCCAGGGAGAAGCGGGCGCCGCGGTATTTGAGGGCGAACATGTCTTCCATGGCGTCGGGGTCCTGGCCGGCGAAGCCGAGTTCGGAGCGGACCCGGGCGTGCCAGTACTCGGCGAGGGCCTCGGCGAGCTGGACGGACAGGCCGTGCAGTTCGAGGTAGTCGCGGTAGGCGTTGGCCTCGAAGAGTTTCGCGGTCTGCTCGCCGATCTTTGAGCCGACGGTGACGACCTGCAGGCCGACCACGTCGGTGTCGCCGGATTCCTCGGGGCGGAAGAAGTCGGCCAGACACAGCCGGCGGCCGCGGCGCTGGCGGGGGAAGGTGAAGCGGGTGGTCTCGTTGCCCTGCTCGTCCAGCAGGATCAGGTCGTCGTCCTTGGACACGCAGCGGTAGTAGCCGTAGACCACGGCGGCCTCCAGGAGGTTGTCCCGCTGCAGCAGGTCGAGCAGGCCGCGCAGCCGGGGCCGGCCCTCACTCTCGACGAGTTCCTCATAGGTGGGTCCGTCGCCGGTGCGGGCCTGCTTCAGTCCCCACTGGCCCTTGAACAGGGCGCCCTCATCGAGCCAGGCGGCGTATTCCTTGAGCTGGATGCCCTTGATGACGCGGCTGCCCCAGAACGGCGGGGCGGGGACCGGGTTGTCGACGGCCACATCGGAGCGGACCGCGCCCTCGGCGGGGCGCTCCTCGACCTCGACCGCGGCGGCGGGGCGCACGCGGCGTTGTTTGAGTTCGGGCAGCACCGCGCCGGGCACGCCGCGTTTGACGCCGATCAGGGCGTCCATCAGGCGCAGGCCCTCGAAGGCGTCCCGGGCGTAGCGGACTTCGCCCTGGTAGATCTCGTGCAGGTCCTGCTCGACGTAGGCCCTTGTCAGGGCGGCGCCGCCCAGGATGACGGGAAAGTCGGCGGCCAGGCCGCGCTGGTTGAGTTCCTGCAGGTTCTCCTTCATGATCACCGTGGATTTGACCAGCAGCCCGGACATGCCGATCACGTCCGCCCTGTGTTCCTCGGCGGCCTCCAGGATCGCGGAGACGGGCTGCTTGATGCCCAGGTTGATCACGTTGTAGCCGTTGTTCGACAGGATGATGTCGACCAGGTTCTTGCCGATGTCGTGGACGTCGCCGCGCACCGTGGCCAGCACGATGGTGCCCTTGCCGGCCTCGTCGCCCTCGACCTTTTCCATGTGCGGTTCCAGGTAGGCGACCGCGGTCTTCATCACCTCGGCGGACTGCAGCACGAACGGCAGCTGCATCTGCCCCGACCCGAACAGCTCCCCGACCACCTTCATGCCGTCCAGCAGCGTCTCGTTGACGATGTCCAGCGCCGGACGGGTCTGCAGGGCGGCGTCCAGATCCTGCTCCAGGCCGTTCTTCTCGCCGTCGATGATGCGCCGCTTGAGGCGCTCCTCCAGCGGCAGCGCGGCCAGCTCCTCGGCCCGCCCGGCCTTCAGCGACTTGGTGGTGGCGCCCTCGAACAGGGCCATCAGCTTCTGCAGCGGGTCATAGCCCTCCGCCCGCCGGTCGTAGATCAGGTCCAGGGCGGTGGTGACTTCCTCCTCGGTGAAGCGGGCGATGGGGAGAATCTTGCTCGCGTGGACGATCGCCGAGTCCAGGCCGGCCTTGACGCACTCGTCCAGGAACACGGAGTTGAGGAGCATCCGGGCGGCCGGGTTGAGACCGAAGGAGATGTTCGACAGTCCCAGGGTGGTCTGCACGTCCGGGTGGCGGGCCTTGAGTTCGCGGATCGCCCCGATGGTGGCGATGCCGTCGCCGCGGGATTCCTCCTGGCCGGTGCAGATGGTGAAGGTCAGGGTGTCGATGAGGATGTCGGACTCGTGGATGCCCCAGTTCGTCGTCAGGTCCTCGATGAGGCGTTCGGCGATGGCGACCTTGTGCTCGACGGTGCGGGCCTGGCCCTGTTCGTCGATGGTCAGCGCGATCAGTGCCGCGCCGTGTTCCCGGGCGAGCCGGGTGACCTTGGCGAAGCGGGAGTCGGGGCCGTCGCCGTCCTCGTAGTTGACCGAGTTGATCACCGCGCGTCCGCCGAGTTTCTCCAGTCCGGCCGCAAGGACGTCGACCTCGGTGGAGTCCAGCACGATCGGCAGCGTGGAGGCGGTCGCGAACCGGCCGGCCAGCTCCTCCATGTCCGCGACCCCGTCCCGGCCGACGTAGTCCACGCACAGGTCGAGCATGTGGGCGCCCTCGCGGATCTGCTCGCGGGCGATCTCCACACAGTCGTCCCAGCGGCCCTCCAGCATCGCCTGACGGAACTTCTTCGACCCGTTCGCGTTCGTCCGCTCCCCGATCGCCATATAGGCGGTGTCCTGACGGAACGGCACCGTCTGATACAACGACGCCGCACCCGGCTCCGGACGCGGATCACGCGCACCGGGCCTGAGTTCGCGGGCGCGCTCGACGACCTGGCGCAGGTGTTCGGGGGTGGTGCCGCAGCAGCCGCCGATCAGGCTCAGGCCGTAGTCGCGTACGAAGGTCTCCTGAGCGTCCGCCAGTCCCTCCGGGTCCAGCGGGAAGTGGGCGCCGTCCTTCGTGAGGATCGGCAGGCCCGCGTTCGGCATGCACAGCAGCGGGATGCGGGAGTGGCGGGTGAGATAGCGCAGGTGCTCGCTCATCTCGGCGGGGCCGGTCGAGCAGTTGAGGCCGATCATGTCGATGCCCAGCGGCTCCAGCGCGGTCAGCGCGGCACCGATCTCCGAACCCAGCAGCATCGTCCCGGTCGTCTCGAAGGCCATCGAGACCAGGAGGGGCACCTCGACGCCGGTCGCCTCCATCGCACGGCGGGCGCCGAGCACCGAGGCCTTGGTCTGGAGCAGGTCCTGGGTCGTCTCGACGATGAGGGCGTCGGATCCGCCGGCCAGCAGGCCCTCGGCGTTGGCCTGGTAGCCGTCGCGGATCGTCGCGTAGGAGATGTGGCCGAGCGTGGGCAGCTTGGTGCCCGGGCCCACCGAGCCCAGCACCCAGCGCTGCTGCCCGGTCGAGGCGGTGAACTCGTCGGCCACCTCGCGGGCGATGCGGGCACCCGCCTCCGACAGTTCATGCACGCGGTCGGCGATCTCGTACTCGGTCGCGGCCGAGTGGTTGGCGCCGAAGGTGTTGGTCTCGACGCAGTCGACGCCCACGGCGAAGTACGCCTCGTGGACGGAGCGCACGATGTCGGGGCGGGTCAGGTTCAGGATCTCGTTGCAGCCCTCGAGGTTCTCGAAGTCCTCCAGCGTGGGGTCCTGCGCCTGGAGCATGGTGCCCATCGCTCCGTCGGCCACCACCACACGGGAGGCGAGCGCGTCTCGAAGCGCGGACACACGAGTCCGGCTGTCGGCGGAAGGGGTCGGCGGCACAGAGGCCATGAAAGGGCTCCCTCAAGGTGCGACGGCTGTCGGCTTTGCGTCACCCGTGGCACTCTCCCCGGGGGCGCACGCCGCCAGGGTAACCGGTCGCCGACCTGCCGGTCGGGGCGTCCACGGGGCGGACGAGGATGGCGGCGAGGTCACGCACGGGATACGAGTGACGCAACGGATCCGGACCGACCATTAGCGGGAGGTCGGCATGGACCGGTAGTGTTCGACATTGCCGAACGGCGGCAGCGGGCGCCGCGGTCGGCGGTCGAAGGGGACGGAGGCAGTACGGCGATGGCACGGAACATCCAGTCGCTCGAACGGGCGGCCGCGATGCTGCGGCTCCTCGCGGGCGGCGAACGTCGGCTCGGCCTCTCGGACATCGCCTCGTCGTTGGGCCTCGCCAAAGGCACCGCGCACGGCATCCTGCGCACCCTCCAGCAGGAGGGCTTCGTGGAGCAGGACGACGCCTCGGGCCGCTACCAGTTGGGCGCCGAACTGCTGCGCCTGGGCACCACCTACCTGGACGTTCACGAGCTGCGGGCGCGCGCCCTGGTGTGGACGGACGACCTGGCCCGCTCCAGCGGTGAGAGCGTCCATCTGGGCGTCCTGCACCAGCAGGGCGTACTGATCGTGCACCACGTCTTCCGGCCCGACGACAGCCGGCAGGTCCTGGAGATCGGGGCCATGCAGCCTCTGCACTGTACGGCGCTGGGCAAGGTCCTCTCGGCCTACGATCCGGTCGCGCACAGCGAGGCGCTGGAGAGCGACCGCAAGGCGTTCACAGACCGGACCGTATGCGATCTGGACGCCTTCGAACAGATCCTGGACATGACGCGCGCGCGTGGGTACGCGGCCGACGTCGAGGAGACCTGGGAGGGCGTCGCCTCCGTCGCCGCGCCCATCCACGACCGCCGGCGCATGCCCGTGGGCGCGGTCGGCATCACCGGCGCCGTGGAGCGGCTGTGCCGGGACGGCGAGCTGCGTGCCGAGCTGATCGCGGCGGTTCGGGACTGCGCACGCGCGGTGTCGCGGGATCTGGGCGCCGCGCGCTTCTGAGCGAAGCCGACAGCGCAGCCGACAGCGAAAAGGGCCGGGACGCCTTGGGCGTTCCGGCCCTCGTCATGCGCCGAGGTGCCCTGGTCCCCCGGGCGGCGGAAGATCGATAGCACAGGGCAATCAGTAACGATCGTGTTTTCGACAACAGAACTCTTGACGTGCCTGTAACGCCAGAGCAAGACTCCCGTCCATCGGTCGACATTGTCGAACACCGACCGGCAATAGGCGTTACAGTGAGACAACGCCAAGGGCCGGCAGCTCTTCCCCTGGACGAAGGACAAAGGAGTCGCGGGTGTCCAGCTCCGACATCTTCATCGGCGAGACCATCGGTACCGCCATACTCATCCTGCTCGGCGGCGGCGTCTGCGCCGCTGTCACGCTGAAGGCCTCCAAGGCACGCAACGCCGGCTGGCTCGCCATCGCCTTCGGGTGGGGTTTCGCCGTCATGACGGCCGTGTACATCTCGGCGCCGCTCTCCGGCGCCCACCTCAACCCGGCAGTGACGCTCGCCCTCGCCATCAAGGACGGCGACTGGAGCGACGTCCCGGTCTACTGGGCCGGACAGCTGCTCGGCGCCATGATCGGCGCGGCCCTGGTCTGGGTCGCCTACTACGGCCAGTTCCACGCCCACCTCACCGACAGAGAGATCGTCGGCGGCCCGGGGGCCCAGGCCACCAAGGCCAAGGCCGTCGAGGCCCAGGAGAAGGGCGCGGGCCCGGTCCTCGGCATCTTCTCCACCGGTCCCGAGATCCCGGTCGTGTGGCAGAACCTCGCCACGGAGATCGTGGGCACCGTGGTGCTGGTGCTGGCCATCCTCACGCAGGGCCTGAACGCGAACGGCGACGGTCTCGGCACCCTGGGCGCCCTGATCACCGCGTTCGTGGTCGTCTCGATCGGTCTGTCCCTCGGCGGCCCGACCGGCTATGCGATCAACCCGGCGCGTGACCTCGGTCCGCGTATCGTGCACGCCCTCCTGCCCCTCCCCAACAAGGGCGGCTCCGACTGGGGCTACGCCTGGATCCCGGTGGTCGGTCCGCTGATCGGCGCCGCCATCGCCGCAGGCATCTACAACGTCGCATTCGCTTAGGAGCACGGTGTCTCATCCGTTCGAGCACGGAGCGCCGAGCCGCACAGCACGCGCCGTACGTACAGCCCCTCAACCACGGACTCCCAGGAGCACACAGTGACCGACGCCCACACCGCCGGCATCGCATCCCACGGGCACGGCCCGTTCATCGCCGCGATCGACCAGGGCACCACCTCCAGCCGCTGCATCGTCTTCGACCGGGACGGCCGTATCGTCTCCGTCGACCAGAAGGAGCACGAGCAGATCTTCCCGAAGCCGGGCTGGGTCGAACACAACGCCACCGAGATCTGGACCAACGTCGAGGAGGTCGTCGCCTCCGCCATCGAGAAGGCCGGCATCACCCGCGACGACATCAAGGCCATCGGCATCACCAACCAGCGCGAGACCACGCTGCTCTGGGACAAGAACACCGGTGAGCCCGTCCACAACGCCATCGTCTGGCAGGACACCCGCACCGACGCGCTCTGCAGGGAGCTCGGCCGCAACGTCGGCCAGGACCGCTTCCGCCGTGAGACCGGCCTGCCGCTGGCCTCGTACTTCGCCGGGCCCAAGGCCCGCTGGCTGCTCGACAACGTCGAGGGCCTGCGGGAGCGCGCCGAGGCCGGCGACATCCTCTTCGGCACCATGGACAGCTGGGTCATCTGGAACCTGACCGGTGGTGTCAACGGCGGCAGGCACGTCACCGACGTCACCAACGCCTCCCGCACCATGCTGATGAACCTGCACACGCTGGAGTGGGACCCGAAGATCGCCGAGTCCATCGGCGTCCCGCTGGCGATGCTGCCGGAGATCCGGTCCTCCGCCGAGGTCTACGGCGAGATCACCGGCGGCAAGCTGGGCGACCTGCTCGGCGGCATCCCGGTCGCCTCCGCGCTCGGTGACCAGCAGGCGGCCCTGTTCGGCCAGACCTGTTTCTCCGAGGGCGAGGCCAAGTCCACGTACGGCACCGGCACGTTCATGCTGATGAACACCGGCGAGAAGATCATCAACTCGTACAGCGGACTGCTGACCACCGTGGGCTACCGGATCGGCGACGACAAGCCGGTCTACGCCCTGGAGGGCTCGATCGCCGTCACCGGTTCGCTGGTGCAGTGGATGCGCGACCAGATGGGCCTGATCAGCACCGCCGCCGAGATCGAGACGCTCGCGCTGTCGGTCGAGGACAACGGCGGCGCGTACTTCGTGCCGGCCTTCTCCGGCCTGTTCGCCCCGTACTGGCGTCCGGACGCCCGCGGTGTGATCGCCGGCCTCACCCGGTACGTCACCAAGGCGCACCTCGCGCGCGCCGTCCTGGAGGCCACCGCCTGGCAGACCCGTGAGATCAGCGACGCCATGACGAAGGACTCCGGCGTCGAGCTCACGGCCCTCAAGGTCGACGGCGGCATGACCTCCAACAACCTGCTGATGCAGACGCTCTCGGACTTCCTGGACGCCCCCGTGGTGCGCCCGATGGTCGCCGAGACCACCTGCCTCGGCGCCGCCTACGCCGCCGGCCTCGCCGTCGGCTTCTGGACCAGCACCGACGACCTGCGCGCCAACTGGCGCCGGGCCGCCGAGTGGACCCCCCGCATGGACGCGGAGATCCGCGACCGTGAGTACAAGAGCTGGCTCAAGGCCGTCGAGCGGACCATGGGCTGGCTCGAGGACGAGGAGTAAGAACCCGAATGACCAGTCAGTCCACCCTGCAGTCCGTGCCCGCCCTCGGTACGCACCCGGCCTTCGGCTCGAATCCGAGCCGAGCCGAGACCCGGGAGCAACTCTCCAAGGCGTCGTACGACCTCCTCGTCATCGGCGGCGGCATCCTGGGCATCTCCACCGCCTGGCACGCCGCGCAGTCCGGCCTCAGGGTGGCTCTGGTCGACGCCGGCGACTTCGCCGGCGCCACCTCCTCCGCCTCCTCCAAGCTGCTCCACGGCGGTCTGCGCTACCTGCAGACCGGCGCGGTGCGGCTGGTGGCGGAGAACCACTTCGAGCGCCGTGCGGTCTCCCGCCAGGTGGCCCCCCACCTGGCGAACCCGCTCACCTTCTACCTCCCCGTGTACAAGGGCGGGCCGCACGGCGCGGCGAAGCTCGGAGCGGGCGTGTTCGCCTACTCCGCCCTGTCCGCCTTCGGTGACGGCGTGGGCCACCTGCTCAGCCCCTCGAAGGCCGCGCGGGACGTGCCCGAACTGCGCACCGACAACCTCAAGGCCGTGGCCGTGTACGGCGACGACCAGATGAACGACTCGCGGATGGCGCTGATGACGGTCCGCGCGGCCGTCGAGGCGGGCGCGGTCGTGCTGAACCACGCCGAGGTCACCGGCCTGCGCTTCACCAAGGGCCGGGTCACGGGCGCCGACCTGCGCGACCGGCAGTCCGGCGACGAGTTCGGCGTGAACGCCCGGCTCGTCCTGAACGCGACCGGTCCGTGGGTCGACCACCTGCGCAAGCTGGAGGACCCGAACGCGGCGCCGTCCATCCGCCTGTCCAAGGGCGCGCACCTGGTCCTGAAGCGCACCTCCCCCTGGCGGGCCGCGCTCGCCACCCCGATCGACAAGTACCGCATCACCTTCGCCCTGCCCTGGGAGGACATGCTGCTGCTCGGCACGACCGACGAGGAGTTCGAGGGCGACCCGGCGGACGTCTCGGTCACCGAGAAGGACACCGCCCAGATACTCGACGAGGCCGCGTTCTCCATCCGCGACCAGCAACTCGACCGTGACCTCATCACGTACGCGTTCGCGGGTCTGCGCGTGCTTCCGGGTGGCCCCGGCAGCACGGCGAAGGCCAAGCGCGAGACCGTGGTGACCGAGGGCAAGGGCGGGATGCTGTCCGTCGCGGGCGGCAAGTGGACGACCTTCCGGCACATCGGCCGTACGGTCATGCAGAAGCTGGAGGCGCTGCCGGGTCACCCCCTGGGTGACGACTTCGAGCCGATCTCCTCGCTGCCGAAGAAGCTGCCGCTGCCGGGGGTCGCCAACCCGCGCGCGGTCGCCCACCGTCTGCTGGTCGACCACCCCGCGCCGGGTCCGCGCATGGCCGCCGACACGGCCAGGCACCTGGCCACGCACTACGGTTCGCTGGCCTTCGACATCGCCCGCATCGCCAATGACAACCCTGAACTCGCCGAGCGCGTCCACCCGGACGCCCCGGAGATCTGGGCGCAGGTCGTCTACGCCCGCGACAACGAGTGGGCCGAGACGACGGACGACGTGCTGCGCCGCCGTACGACGCTGACGATCCGGGGCCTGGCGACGGACGACGTCCGCGCGAAGGTGCAGGACCTGCTCGACAAGAAGTAGGCGGTACGACGCCGAGGGGGCGGCTCCGCGCCGACGGAGCCGCCCCCTCGGGCGTGTGCCCGGCTGTCAGTGCCGGGTGCTTTCATGAGCGCATGGACATCGATCAGGCGAATCCCGAGGGTCGTTCCAGGGGCCCCGGAGTCCGGGCTCGTGGGGGTCGCCAAACTGCCCGACGACCGGGCGGACGACGGGGATCGGGCGCCCCGGGCAAGGACTGACGGGCAAGAAGTGGTTCGACGCTGCCTGACACCGTCACAAGAGCGCCCGGAAACAACCCGGTGACTCCTCACGACCGCCCGCCGCCGTCGCCGTACCCCTCCTTCCGGAGCCGCCTCATGACGCTGGACCTGCTGCCCATCACCCGCATACCCCGCACCGGGCTCCCGGCGCACGCGGTCGTCGTCGGCGACCCGGCGCGTGCGGCGGCCGTCGCGGCGCTCCTCGACGGTGCCGAGGAGGTCTCATACCACCGCGAGTACCGTGTGTTCAGCGGCAGTTGGAAGGGCGTGCCGGTCGTCGTGGCCTCGCACGGGGTGGGCGGGCCGGGTGCGATCCTGCTGTTCCGGGAGCTGGCGGACGCGGGGGTCCGCACCTTCATCCGGTTCGGGACGGCGGGCTCGATGAAGCCCGGCATCGGGGACGGCGACCTCGTCATCGCGGAGGCGGCCGTACGGGACGACGGGGTGACGCAGCAGTTGCTGCCGCCGGAGTACCCGGCCGTGTCGGCGCCGGAAGCGGTGATCGCGCTCCAGCGCGCGGCCCGCGAGGCGGGCGCCCCGCACCACCGGGGGATCGTGTGGACGCGGGCGGCCTTCCAGCCGGGGCTGATTCCGCTGTTCTCGTACGCCGGTGCGGGGCTCGCGGCCATCGAGATGGAGCTGTCGGCGCTGCTGGTGACCGCCTCGCTGCGCGGGCTCGTCGCGGGTGGCGTGCTCGTCGTCGACGGGGCGAACGCCGACGAACTCGTCGACGAGGAGACCACCGGCGGGTACGACCCGCACCGGGAGGTGGTCGCGGCGGGCGTCGAGAGGGGCGCGGTCGTCTCACTGGAGGCGCTGCGGCTGCTGGCCGAACCGTCGTAGCGGGCGGTGCGGCCGCCGTGATCGCCGATCTGGAGGCGCTCGTCTGAACAGGCCGCATAATGTGGCTGAGACATCGGATGTCTCGGCATGGTACGGGGCGCAAGGGAGGCCGGTCATGGCAGTCACCGACGAGGCGATCGAGAAGATCAAGGGCATGATCGTCTCCGGCGCGCTGCGCCCCGGCGACCGGCTGCCCAAGGAGAGCGAACTCGCCTCCGAACTGGGACTGTCCCGCAACTCCCTGCGGGAGGCCGTGCGCGCCCTGTCACTCATCCGGATCCTGGACGTACGGCAGGGCGACGGCACGTACGTCACCAGCCTCGACCCGCAGCTCCTCCTGGAGGCACTGAGCTTCGTCGTCGACTTCCACCGCGACGACACGGTGCTGGAGTTCCTGGCCGTACGCCGCATCCTGGAGCCGGCCGCCACGGCGATGGCGGCGCTGCGGATCAGTGAGCAGCAAGTGGACGCGCTCTCGGCGCAGTTGGACAAGCTCGGCGACAGCCCGTCGGTGGAGGAACTGGTCGCCTGCGACCTGGACTTCCATCGGGGGATCGTGCAGAGCTCCGGGAACTCGGTGCTGTGTTCCCTGCTGGACGGCCTGTCCGGGCCCACCACCCGGGCCCGCATCTGGCGCGGGCTGACCCAGGAGGACGCCGTCGCCGGCACCCTGCGCGAGCACCGGGCGATCCTGGCGGCACTGCGCGACCGGGACGCGGAGGCGGCACGGTCCTGGGCGACCGTGCACATCGCGAGCGTCGAACAGTGGCTGCGCTCCACCCTCTGAGTCGTCCCGTGGAGCGGTGCGTCACCCCCCGGACCCCTCGGATCGGGTCCCGGCCCCGGCGAGGCGGTGCTGGAGTTCGATGTGCCGGAACTGGTGGACGGCCCCGACCCGGCGCAGCACGCCCCGTTCGTGGGCGTCGGCGAGGAAGGTCATGAGGTCGTACGGGAGTCTCGGCCGGAGTGCGAGGTAGCAGCGAGCGACGAGGTAGTGGCCCCATTCCGACTGCCGGATCCCGATGGCGAGTCCGGTCAGCAGCGCGGGGATCAGTCCCACGGCGAACATCCACAGGTGGCCGCCGGTGGCCTGCGCTCCCCACACCCGCGTCGAACCCCCCAGCACCGCACACCAGCCCTGGATGCCGATCACCACGGCGCCGATGACGGCCGCCGTCAGGACGCAGGTGCCGAGCGTGCGCCGGTCGTTGGCGAGCAGTGCCCGGCCGTCGACCGAGGCGCCGAGGTCGACGGGGACGGCCCGCAGGGCGTGCACCAGCAGGCAGGACACGGTGAACACCGCACCGACCTGGGCGCCGGCCCCCAGGGCCGCGAGCGGATCGGGCGGTGCGATGTACTCCTTGTCCGGGTCCCCCGACAGTACGGGCGAGAGCAGGCCCTCCAGCACAATGCTCCCGCCGAGCAGTGTCCCGACCAGCAGTCCCCGGCACACGCCCCGGGTGGTCCAGTGCCAGCGCACCCGGGCGACCGGACGGGCCGGGTCCGCGAGCACGCCGTCCGTGCCGACCGCCGCGGCGGTCACCCCGTAGAGGAGCGCGCTGGCCGTGCCGCACGCGTTGCCGAACGCCGCCACGTAGCAGAGCGCGGCCGCGGCTCCGGTCAGCAGCGCCCGCCGGTGCCGCGGTCGACGCCGGAGAGCTCGGACGGCTCGGGGTGTCCGGGGGTGACGATCGGGGCAGTGATGCGTTCACTCCCCCGTGCAAGGGGGCTGCGGGCGCCCCCGCCGCACGCCGTAAGGTTGGGTGGTCAAGCGAGGGCACATCGGAAGGAGGCGCTGGGTGATCGAGCTGGAGGGAGTTCCCGAGCTGATCGACCCAGTCATGGTGGCCGCGTTCGAGGGCTGGAACGATGCCGGCGACGCCGCCTCCACCGCGGTCGCACACCTGGACCGGGAGTGGAAGGGCGAGGTGTTCGCGGCGCTGGACGCCGAGGACTACTACGACTTCCAGGTGAA
Source organism: Streptomyces sp. NBC_01352 (assembly GCF_036237295.1). Classification (NCBI taxonomy): domain Bacteria; kingdom Bacillati; phylum Actinomycetota; class Actinomycetes; order Kitasatosporales; family Streptomycetaceae; genus Streptomyces; species Streptomyces sp. NBC_01352. Next base: position 8,679,023 of record NZ_CP108354.1, on the reverse strand, counting down.
CCGTCCCACGGTGTGGCTGGACGGCGGCGTGCGAAAGATCACGTGGCCCACGACCCGGCTCTCGGTCGTCCGGGTCGGCGGCGACAAGCCGCGCGACCTCGTACTCGTCCGAGGTATCGAACCGTCGATGCGATGGCGCTCGTTCTGCAACGAGATCCTCGGCTTCGCCCACGAGCTGGGCGTGGAGCTGGTGGTGATCCTGGGCGCCCTGCTGGGCGACACCCCGCACACCCGTCCGGTTCCGGTCAGTGGTGTCACGTCCGACGCCGACCTCGCGCAGCGGATGGACCTGGAGGAGACCAAGTACGAGGGCCCCACGGGCATCGTCGGCATCCTCCAGGAGGCCTGCACGCACGCGGGCGTACCGGCCGTGTCGCTGTGGGCCGCGGTGCCGCACTACGTCTCGCAGCCGCCGAACCCGAAGGCGACGCTGGCCCTCCTCAACCGTCTGGAGGACCTGATCGACGTGCGCATCCCGCTGGGCGAACTGCCCGAGGACGCGCGCGCCTGGCAGGTGGGCGTGGACCAGCTGGCCGCGGAGGACAGCGAGGTCGCCGAGTACGTCCAGACGCTGGAGGAGGCCCGGGACACCGCGGAGCTGCCGGAGGCGTCGGGCGAGGCGATCGCCCGCGAGTTCGAGCGGTACCTGCGGCGCCGGGACGGCGGACCGGGAGGTCCGGGCGGTCCGGGCGGGCATGCCACGGCCGACGGCAGCGACAGCACGTCGTATCTGAGGGACAACCCCGGCGGTCGTGCGAAGCCGCCGAAGCCCCCGAAGCCGGGGGCGGACGACGAGGACTCTTCATCGGAGGACTGAACCAGTGAGGGCGGTGCGCATCGCGCACCGCCCCTGCTGTGATCAGACCCGCTTCACCGCCACCGCGTCGTACTCGGTGTCCGGTGTCGGCTCCACGTCGAAGCGCGCGTTCGGCAGGTACAGCCGCTCGCCCCAAGCCGCCACCGTCGTCGGGATGCGGAAGCGCGGGTCGGTGATGCGGGCGATCGCGGTGCCCCTGGTGCCGGCGTCGTTCAGCCGGAACACGTCGATCGCGTTCTGCTGCTGCTGGACGGCGTAGAGGATCCGGCCGAGCAGCAGCAGGCCGTCCCCGTTGGGCAGCTTCGCCGCGCCGAGGTCGACGACGCGGGCGACGCCGGTGCGCGGGTCGACCCGCATCAGGCCACCGCCGTTCGCGAAGGCGTTGACCACGAGCAGGGCGCTGCCGTCGGGGGTGCGCTCGATGCCGTTGGCGGTGAAGTCCGGGCCCTGCTGCCAGTCGCCGGTCAGTGGCAGGGTGTCCACGGCACCGCGGGCCAGCCGGTAGAGCTGGGGTTTGAAGGAGTCCGTGAACCAGGCGGCGCCCGGGGTGAGGATCACGTCGTTCACGAAGGTGCCGCCGGTGGCGTACACCTTCTTGATCTCGCCGGTGCGGACGTCGACCGTGCGGATCTCGCCGCTGACGCCACCGGCCAGGAAGATCGTGCCGTGCCGGTCGGTCTTCAGGCCGACGGTGGGGTGTCCCGGGCCGAGGCCCTTGCTGATGACGGAGCCCCGGCCGGTGGCGAGGCTCGCCCGGTAGATGTCGCCGTTGGCCAGCGAGCCGAAGTATGCGAAGGGCTGCGCGCCGATCGTGATGCCCTCGGGCTGGAAGCCGTCGGGCAGCGGGAACTGTGCGGGCCAGCTGGACTGCCGGGTTCCGGCCGCGTGCGCGGTGCCCGGGAGGAGGGCCGCGCCCGAGAGGGCGGCGGCCGTGGTGAGCAGTCTTCGACGTGCGAAGGAATGGTCTGCGGGTGCCACTGGACGTCCTTCTGCGTGAGGGCCGGCCCGTGGCCGGCCGTGCGGTCAACAGACGCTCCCACCCCATCACATGCCCCTCGCCTCCGCAGGCTACGGCCGGATTGTGACGTGACATCTGTTTCAGGACGGATTGCACACGGTACCCAATTCAACTTACCTCAAACCGAGTTGGCCAACACAGGGGTGGACGGGCCGCCGTGGGAGTGCTTGGTTGGGGCCCGAAGGCGCACCCGCACGGACGAAGGGAGCACCCCATGACCGAGCAGGGACAGCCGCCGCAGGGCCCGGGAGCGTCCGGCCCGGGGCCCGACGGATCGGGATTCAATTATCGAGGAGCCGAGCAGGAACTGGTCGTCGTCGCACGTCCCGAGGCCCGGCTGCGGGCCGGCGCCGAGGGCGTCCGCTCGGCGGCGGGCGCCGACGTGTCGGCCCTCAACATGTTCCTCAGTGATGAACAGCTCGCTTTGGAACCGCTGTTCGGCAGCGAGGAGCGGCTCCAGCAGTCCGCCGCAGCGGGCCCGGAGGACGTGCCCGACCTGGCGCTCTTCTACCGGGTGCGCGGCGGGCAGAACCGCGCCCAGGAGTTGCGGGCCCGGATCGCCGCGCTGCCGGGCGTCGACACGGCGTACGTGAAGCCGCGCGCCGTACCGGCCTCCCTCGGGCAGATCGGGGAGGACACCCGGCGGCTGAAGGAAGGGGCGCCGGTCACCCCCGACTTCACCGGCCGTCAGGGGTATCTGCGGCCCGCGCCCGAGGGCATCGACGCCTACTGGGCCTGGCAGCGGCCCGGCGGCACCGGCCAGGGCGTGACGGTGATCGACGTCGAGGGCGCCTGGCAGCTGGGCCACGAGGACCTGGCCGCCAAGCTCGCCGGCGTGGTCGTCGGCACCCCGCTGACCGACCTCGCCTGGCGCAACCACGGCACCGCCGTGATCGGCGTGATCGGCGGCGACCGGGGTGAGCACGGCGTCACCGGCATCGCGCCGGACGCGGTGACCGCGGCGGCGTCCTTCCAGGACATCGGCACCGCGGCCGCGATCCACGCGGCGGCCGACCGGCTCGCCCCCGGCGACGTCGTGCTGGTCGAACTGCAGCGGCCCGGACCGCGGTTCGACTTCGAGGAGCGCGACGACCAGCGCGGGTACATCGCGCTGGAGTGGTGGCCGGACGACTTCGCGGCCGTCCGGTACGCGACCGCCAAGGGTGTCCTCGTGGTGGCGGCCGCGGGCAACGGCGGCGAGTCCCTCGACGACGGGGTGTACGAGCGCCGCCCGGACGAGTTCCCCCAGTGGTGGCGGGGCCCGTTCAACCCGTCCAACCAGTCCTCCGGCGCCGTCCTGGTCGGCGCGGGCGCCCCGCCGCCCGGCACGCACGGCCGCGACCACGGCCCGGACCGCTCCCGGCTGGCGTTCTCGAACTACGGCGCCCGCGTGGACGCCCAGGGCTGGGGCCGCGAGGTCACGACCACCGGCGGCTCCTGGGACCGGCCCGGCGACCTGCAGGGCGGGCCCGAGGAGATCGCCTGGTACACGGACACGTTCTCCGGGACCTCCTCCGCCTCCCCGGTGGTGGTCGGCGCGCTGGCGGCGCTGCAGGGCATGCTGAAGGCGGCCGGCCAGCCGCCGATGTCCCCCGAACGCGCCCGTTCGGTGCTGCGGGCCACCGGCTCCCCGCAGCAGGACGCGCCGGGCCGGCCCGCCTCCCAGCGGATCGGCAACCGGCCCGACATCAGGGCGGCGGTCACCCGGCTGCTGCCCGAGGCGGTCGGCTCGGGCCGGGCCGAACGGTACTGGGACGAACTGCTGCCGTATCCGCGCGAACTCCCGCCCCGGCTCCGGCTGTTCGTGGCCGGCGGCTGGCGCAGCCTCAACCACCCGTCCCCCGAGATCCGCCAGGCGGTGCACACCGCCTTCGCGGGGGGACGGCCGGACGTCCAGGTCTGGTTCTCGGACGACGAGATCGTCGGCCTCGTCATCGCAGGCTGACGGTTCCTCTTCCATCCGGTCCACCCGGTCCACCCGGTCCACCCGGTCCACCCGTTCCACTCATTCCACCCGTTCCATCCATGGAAGGTGGCACACGCATGAGCATCAACCCGCAGATGAGTCAGCAGGGACAGCAGGGCCAACAGGGACAGCAGCAGGGGCAGTTCCCGAGCACGTCCCCGTACCAGCAGCAGAACCAGCCGTTCGGCATGGGCGGCGGCATGGGCGGCGGCACGCTCGAGCAGCTCCAGCAGCTGGGCCAGCAGCAGCCGTTCCAGCAGTTGCTGCAGCAGCTCGCCCAGACCCAGTTCGGCCAGGGGCAGCAGGAGCAGCAGTCACGGCAGGCCGAGCAGCAGATGCAACAGCAGTTGCAGCAGCTCGCGCAGACCGTGGTCCAGCAGGTGATCCAGCAGGTCCAGGCGCAGTCCCTCGCCTCCGGCGCGGCGGGCGGCTTCATCGACGTCGTCCACCCGCTGCAGGGCCAGCCCCAGCAGATCTTCCTGCGCATCGACGGCCAGTTCCGGGTCCTCAACAATCCGACCCCGCAGATCCACCAGCAGATCCAGGAGGCCTTCGCCTTCGGCCACCAGGTGATCGGCGTCTGGGACACCCAGTCGCCGAACGTCCTGCGGAGCGTGCGGATCCAGCGGATCTGACCGGCTCCTGAAGGGACCCACCCGGAAGAACGGGAGGGGCGCTTCCCCCGCGGGGGAAGCGCCCCTCTCTCGTGTTCCTCGGGTCGTGTGTCCTGCGGCGCTACAACGCCACGCCCAGCAGCGCGTCGACCGCACGCGACACCACACCCGGCGCGCCTTCGTCCGTACCGCCCCGCTCGCTCTGGAGCGTCACCCACCGGTCCACGGCGGTCAGCGCGGCCGGCGCGTCCAGGTCCGCGGCGAGGGCCTCCCGGATCTCCTCGACGAGCGCCTCGGCGGGCGGACCGTCGGGCCGGGAGACGGCGGCACGCCAGCGGCCGAGCCGGTCGAGGGCGTCCTGGAGGACCTGGTCGGTCCACTCCCAGTCGGCCCGGTAGTGATGGGCGAGCAGCGCGAGCCGGATGCCGGCGGGGTCGACGCCCTCACGCCTGAGCTGCGAGACGAAGACCAGGTTCCCCTTGGACTTGGACATCTTCTCGCCGTGCAGCGCGACCATGCCGGCGTGGACGTACGCCTTGGCCATGGGGAACTCGCCGGTCAGCACCTGGGCGTGCGAGGCGCCCATCTCGTGGTGCGGGAAGGCGAGGTCGGAGCCGCCGCCCTGGACGTCGAAGCCCATCCCGAGGTGGTCGAGGGCGATGGCGACGCACTCGATGTGCCAGCCGGGCCGGCCGCGCCCGAGCGAGGCGCCGTCCCAGCTGGGCTCGCCCTCACGCGCGGCCATCCACAGCATCGGGTCGAGCGGGTTCTTCTTGCCCGGCCGGTCGGGGTCGCCCCCGCGCTCGGCGGACAGCAGCCGCATGGCGGCGGCGTCCAGGTTGGACACCCTGCCGAAGTTCGGGTCGGACTCGACGGAGAAGTAGACGTCCCCCTCGAGTTCGTAGGCGGCACCCGCGTCCCGCAGCCGCTCGACGAGCGGCACGATGCCGGGTATCGCCTCGACCGCGCCGATGTACTGCCGCGGGGGCAGCATCCGCAGGGCGGTCATGTCCTCGCGGAAGAGGGCCGTCTCCTTCTCGGCGAGGGCGACCCAGTCGATACCGTCGCGCTCCGCCCGCTCGAGCAGCGGATCGTCGACGTCGGTGACGTTCTGGACGTAGTGAACCTGCCGCTTGTTGTCGAGCCACACGCGCTGGACGAGGTCGAACGCGTTGTAGGTCGCCGCGTGACCCAGATGGGTCGCGTCGTACGGCGTGATGCCGCAGACGTAGATACGGGCGACGGGACCGGGGTCGAGGAGGACCGAACCGCCGGTCGCGGTGTCGTGGATCCTCAGGTCGCGGCCCTGACCAGGCAGGGCGGGGACCTCGGAAGCGGGCCAGGCATGCATGTCATGAGCCTAACCGGACGGATGTTCCGTATACGAACCGGACCGGGCCGGATGGCCGGTAAGGCGTTCTTGCGCGCTACGGGCCATTGTGCAGCTATACCGGCGGCCAGGGAATGGCCGGCCACTCCCCGCTCGGCTCCGGATGCTTCCCCGACGCCAGCAGCGCGTCCACCCGCGCGCGCGTGGCGTCGAGTTCCACGGCTGTGATCAGGCGGGTCAGCGTGGTGGCCAGGGTCCCGCCCTCCGCCAGCGCCTCCTTGAGGCCTTTGAGGACGTCGACCGCCTCACCCGTCAGCGGCTCCCCGGCCCACCCCCACAGCAGCGTCCGCAACTTGTTCTCGGCGTTGAAGGTGACCCCGTGGTCGATGCCGTACAGCCGGTCCCCGGCGGCGGGCAGGAGGTGGCCGCCCTTGCGGTCCGCGTTGTTGATCACGGCGTCCAGCACGGCGAGCCGGCGCAGCCGCTCGTCGTCGGCGTGCACGAGCAGCGCGGTCCGTCCCTCCCCGACCTCGGCGAAGCCGATCGCCTTCCAGCCGGGCTCCGGCTCCTGAGCGTCCACGAGCGCGAGCAGCTCGGCCCCGGGCGTCACCTCGATCCACAGCTGGCACATGCCCTCGCCGTACGGCCCGTCCCGCAGCACGGTGTGCGGTACGAGCCCCCAGCCGGTCGCCTCGGAGACCTCGTACGCGGCGACCTCACGCTGGGCGAGGGTCCCGTCGGGGAAGTCCCACAGGGGCTGCTCGCCGGCGACCGGCTTGTAGATGCAGGCGGCCTCCTGCCCGTCGCGCGTGACCGTGCAGTAGAGCGCCGCGTTGGACGCCTCGCGGATGCGGCCGCGCACGGTGAGCTCGCCCTCGGCGAGGAGTTCGGCAGGTGTCGCCCCGGTCGTCACGCTCCGCGGCGGTATCCGTTCTGGCGCGGACATACGTGTCCTTCCGGGTCGAGCGGGAGGCTGCACAGCGGGCACGGCGGCCGCCCGGCGTTGACGACGTCCAGGGCCCGCTTGGCGAAGGCTCTCGCCTGCGCGCCGGTGAGCCGGACCCGCAGCATCGGGGGACCGTTCTCCTCGTCCTGGAGGAGACGCTCCTCGGCCTCGGCGAGGTCCTCCTCGGAGTCGGCGTCGAGCTCCACGAGGGCCTGCGCCTCGACGATCATGCGCTGTTCCTCGCCGTCCCAGGCGAGGGCCATGGTGCCGACCCGGAACTCCTCCTCGACGGGGGTGTCGAGAGGGCGGGTGTCGGCGACTTCGGTGGGTACCACCGCCGGGACGGCGGCGCTGCCGCCACTACGGCGTACGACCTCGTCCAGCAGCTCGTCCATGCGCTCGGCGAGCGCGGCCACCTGGGTCTTCTCCAGGGCCACGCTGGTCACCCGGGGGCCGGCCGTGGCCTGGAGGAAGAACGTACGGCGTCCGGGCAGTCCGACCGTACCGGCCACGAAGCGCTCCGGGGGGTCGTAGAGGAACACCTGACGGGACACGTCCTGTCTCCATTGAAATCGTGGGTGTGAACCGCTTCACCCTACTGCGCCCGACGATCACGGTGCGCCCGCACCACCCCCGACGGTGGCCTCGTCGGCCGGAGGCTCCTCGCGCGGCGCCAGGGACCGGAAATCGCCGGTGTCGCCGAGGCGGACGAGAAACGGCCTCAAGCGGGTGTAACGGATCGCGGTGATGGAACACGGTTCAACGGAGATCCGCTGGAAGAGGTCGAGATGAAGTCCGAGTGCGTCCGCCACCAACGACTTGATGATGTCGCCGTGGGAGCACATGAGGTAGACGGCGTCCCCGCCGTGGTCGCGCTCCACGCGCGCGTTCCACTCGCGCACCGCTTCGGCGGCGCGGGTCTGCATCGACCGCATCGACTCGCCACCGGGGAAGGCGGCCGCCGACGGGTGCGCCTGCACGACCTCCATCAGCGGCTCGTCCGCGAGTTCGGCGAGCTTACGGCCGGACCAGTCGCCGTAGTGGCACTCCCCGATCCGCTCGTCGGTGTGCGCGGTGAGGCCGGGGCGGGCGTCGAGCAGCGGCCGGATCGTCTCCTGGCAGCGCTGCAGCGGGCTGCTGACGACCTCGGAGATCGGCAGCTCGGCGAGCCGCCCGGGCAGCGCGGCGGCCTGCGCGGCGCCACGCTCGTCGAGGGCGACACCGGGCGTCCAGCCGGCGAGCAGTCCCTCGGTGTTGGCGGTGGAACGTCCGTGCCGGACGAGGATCAACGTGGGCATGCGGCCCAGCGTAGGCGTACGCCCGAGTGCGAGGGCCCGGGGGCCGAAGGAGAATGCGCCGCGTGATCGTCGACTGTGCCATTTACCGGGACGGACACCGCACGGAGGGCCCCGAGGATCTGTCCGACGCCCTGGCCGAGGCCCGGGCGGCGCACGGCTTCGTCTGGATCGGTCTGCACGAGCCGTCCGAGAAGGAGTTCGACCACGTCACCCAGGAGTTCGGCCTGCATCCGCTGGCGGTCGAGGACGCCCTGAAGGCCCACCAGCGGCCCAAGCTGGAGGTCTACGACGACTCGCTGTTCCTGGTCCTCAAGCCGGTCGTGTACGAGCCGCAGAGCGACGCCGTGTCCACCGGCGAGGTCATGCTCTTCCTCGGCGACTCGTTCGTGGTGACCGTCCGGCACGGCGAGGGCTCCCCGCTGGGTGCCGTACGGCATCGCATGGAGCAGGAGCCCGAGCTGCTCGGCAAGGGCCCCACCGCCGTGATGTACGCGGTCGCCGACGCCGTCGTCGACCACTACCTGGACGTGGCGACCGAGTTGCAGACCGACCTGGAGGAGCTGGAGACGGAGGTGTTCTCGCCCGACGGCGGCGGCTCGCGCCACACCGCGTCCCGGATCTACACGTTCAAGCGCCAGATCCTCGAGTTCCGCCGGGCGAGCGGCCCGCTCGCGCTGCCGCTGACCCGCCTCGCGGGCGTGGGGCAGTTCGGCGGGACGGTGCCCTTCGTGAACGACAGGGCGCAGCCCTTCTTCCGTGACGTCAGCGACCACCTCACGCGCGTGAACGAGTCCGTGGAGGGCCTGGACCGGCTGGTCTCGGACGTCCTGTCCGCGCATCTGGCGCAGATGAGCGTCCGGCAGAACGACGACATGCGGAAGATCTCCGCGTGGGCGGCCATGGCCGCGGTCCCCACGATGATCGCGGGGATCTACGGCATGAACTTCGAGCACATGCCGGAGCTGCGGTGGGTGTGGGCGTATCCGGCGGTGATCGGGCTGATGGCCGCCCTGGAGGTGCTGCTGTACCGGCTGTTCAAGAGCCGGGGGTGGATGTAGCGGGTCCGGTTCAGGCGAACTCGGGGGCCGAGGGCGCGGGGCCGCCCAGGGCGTTTCGGCGTTCCGGCATCCGCAGGGACACCATCCGGCGCCAGCCCGCCACGCGTTCGTACGCGTACACCGCGTGGATGCCCGCCGCGAGCACCGCCGACTTCGTCCTCGACCAGCCGAGGATGCGGCCCATGTGGGACATGACGGCGAGGCTGACGTCCCGGTAGATGCGGATCTCCGCGAGCGCGCTCTCCCGCAGTGTCCGCTGGATCGCGCGGCCGTGCCCGGCGGCCGCGAAGCGCAGGAGCTCCTCATGGCAGTAGGCGAGGTGGTTGTCCTCGTCGCTGGAGATCATCCTGACCGCGCGGCCGAGGTCGGGATGGTCGGCGAAGTGCTTGCGCAGCAGGTCCATCTGCTCCGAGGCGCGCTGCTCGGTGACCCTGCTGTGGGCGAGGTAGGTGACGATGTCCTGCACGGTCAGCGGCTCGTCGCTCTTCAGCTTCTCGTGGGCGAGTCCGATGCCGTGCTTCTCCAGAAGCATCGTGTAGTCGGTCTCGGGCGGGACGGGGACGGGTTCGAGAGCGCGTTTCTTCATCAGGGCGTTGAAGATCCGCCCGTGCTTGTCCTCGTCCGCTCCGTGCCGGGTGATCTTGGGGGCCAGTTCGCGCTCGCTCGCGGGGACGAGCGCCGCGATACGGGCGTTCTCCCAGCCGCCCTGCGACTCCCCGCTCGCCGCGATGGAGCAGAACAGCCGGTAGGACTCGTCGTTGTCGAGGATCTCCTGGAACAGACTCTTGGCCGAAAGCATCGTCAGCACCTCTCCGCAGGACTCTCCGCAGGTTCCGCAAAGAACGAGTCAAATGCGGCGAGAGGGGTGCTGCAACAGCTGTGTCGGACAACTCCGCCAAAAGGAGGACCTCCGGGGTCGCTCCTGGGGCGTAACCGGGAGGGTCCGGGCGCGTTGTTCCGCGTGACGGCCGTGGCGGGGAAGACCCCCGAGCCCCCACCACGGCCGCGGAAACCTCCGGTGGTCGAACCGGCTGCTCCTACGCGAGGCCGGCTCGCTCCAGGGCCTCGGTGCCCGCGCGCAGGGACGCGATCCGCTCGTCGAGGGTGAAGCCCGCGGGGGCGAGGGTGAGCGTGGTGACTCCGACCGCGGCGTACGCCTGCATCCGGTCCGCGATGCGGTCGACCGAGCCCAGCAGTGTCGTCCGGTCGATCAGGTCGTGCGGAATGGCGGCGGCCGCGCCCTGTTTGTCGCCGGACAGGTACTTGTCCTGGATCTCGGCGGCCTCCTGCTCGTAGCCCATGCGCCGGGCGAGCTGGTTGTAGAAGTTCTGCTTGCTGCTGCCCATGCCGCCGACGTACAGCGCGGTGTACGGGCGGAAGGTGTCGGCGAGCGTGGTCACGTCCTTGTCCTCGCCCACGGCGAGGGGCACGGTCGGGCAGATGTCGAAGCCGTCGAGGGTCTTGCCGGCCTTCTCGCGTCCCGCGCGCAGGTACTTGATCGCCGTGTCCTCGAGGTGGTCGGCCGAGGGGAAGATCAGCAGCGCGCCGTCCGCGATCTCGCCGGTCTGCTCGAGGTTCTTCGGGCCGATGGCGGCGATGTACAGCGGGATGTGCTCGCGCTCCGGGTGCACGGTGAGCTTGAGGGGCTTGCCGGGGCCGCCGGGCAGGGGCAGCGTCCAGTGCTCGCCCTCGAACGACAGCCGCTCGCGGGTCATCGCCTTCCGTACGATCTCGACGTACTCGCGGGTGCGGGACAGCGGCTTGTCGAACTTGACGCCGTACCAGCCCTCCGAGACCTGCGGGCCCGAGACGCCGAGGCCGAGGCGGAAGCGGCCGCCGGAGAGCGAGTCGAGGGTGGCGGCGGTCATCGCGGTCATCGCCGGCTGGCGGGCCGGGATCTGGAAGATGGCCGAGCCCACGTCGATGCGCTCGGTCTTCGCGGCGACCCAGCTGAGTACGGTGGCCGCATCCGAGCCGTAGGCCTCGGCGGCCCAGCAGACGGCGTATCCGAGCCGGTCGGCCTCCTGGGCGACGGCCAGATTGTCCGCGTCCATGCCGGCACCCCAGTAGCCGAGGTTGATCCCGAGCTGCATGCCGAATCCCCTTACCGATCAGTAACGTCCCTTGCCGGGAGACCTTAGCGTGCGGGCGGGGGCGGGCGCCTGGGGGTGTGTCCCGGCCGAGCCCTCGGGGACGCCCGGATCAACGCCCGTGTCCTCGGCGGAAACTGGTTATCCACAGGCCCCCACGCGACAGGTTCTGGCCAGTAATCTCGGCGTTCATGGAGCAGAGGCATCTCGGCCGCACCGGCCTGCGTGTGTCCCGGATCGGGCTCGGCACTCTCACTTGGGGCCGGGACACCGACGAGCACGACGCCGCGGACCTCTTGAAGACGTTCTGGGAAGCGGGTGGGAGCCTCGTCGACACGGCGGACGTGTACGGCGACGGGGAGGCGGAGTATCTGCTCGGACGTCTCATAGAAGGCCTCGTGCCGCGCCGGGACCTGGTCATCTCGACGAAGGCCGGCAGCGTGCCGGATCCCGACCGCCGGTTCGACGGCTCGCGCGGGCACCTGCTCTCCGCGCTGGACGCCTCGCTGGCCCGGCTCGGCACGGACTACGTCGACGTGTGGCACATCCACGCCTTCGACCCGGACACCCCGCTTGAGGAGACCCTCCAGGCGCTCGACCTGGCGGTCAGCAGCGGACGGGCCCGGTATGCCGGGGTCTCGAACTTCTGTGGCTGGCAGCTCGCCAAGGCCGCGACCTGGCAGATCTCCGCGCCGGGCACGCGGACCCGGCTGGCGAGCACGCAGCTGGAGTACTCGCTGCTCCAGCGCGGCGTCGAGCGCGAGGTGCTGCCGGCCGCCCTGGACCTGGGCATCGGCATGCTGCCCTCGTCGCCGCTCGGCCGGGGCGTGCTCACCGGCAAGTACCGGCACTCCACGCCGGCCGACTCGCGGGGCGCCTCGGAGCATCTGGCGCCGTTCGTCGCGCCGTACCTCGACGACACGGCGAGCCGCATCGTGGACGCCGTGACGACGGCGGCGGACGGGCTCGCGGTGACCCCGATACAGGTGGCCCTGGCATGGGTGCGCGACCGGCCGGGCGTGGCCGCGCCGATCGTCGGCGCGCGCAACGCGCAGCAGCTCACGGCGGCATTGTCAGTGGAGGCCCTTAGTCTTCCTGACGAGATCTGCCGGGCGCTCGACGATGTGTCGGCGCCCGTGCACCGCTATCCCGATCACGACTGGAGCACGCTGTGAGCACGGAGCCGGAGCCCGCTGAGGACGCAGAGGCCACAGAGGTCGCCGAGCCCAGGACGCCGGGCGCCGCGGCGGAGGGCACCGCCCCCGAGGCAGCTGTCGCCGAGGGCGCGACCGCCCCGGAGCCCGCGACCGGCGAGGGCGACGCCGAAGAGGCGAAGAAGCTGTCCGAGGCCGAGGCCGAGCTGGCCGCCCAGCGGCTGGAGCGGGAGCGGATCGAGAGGCGGAAGGCCGAGAAGCAGGGGCCCATTCCCGCCGGGACCAAGCTCAGTGGGAAGGCCGCGGACCTCCTGGCGGCCGTACGGGCGGTGGAGAGCGGTGAGAAGCCGGTGGCCGCCGTCTTCAGCGAGCCCGAACCCGCACCGCGCCGCACCGCACCGCAGCCTAGGCAGCAGCCGGTGTCGGCCGGCCCGGTGGTGGCCCCCGCGGCCCCCGCGCCGGAGAACATCGAGTCCGTCACCCGGGTGCTGACCGAGGGCGGTGCACCTGACGCGCTCGCACCGCAGGTCGCCGCGGCCCTCGGGGAGGGTGCCGACGAGCAGTTGCGGGCGGACCCCTGGCAGTTGCTGCGGGTCGCGGGCGTGCGGCCCGAGCAGGCCGACGGGTTCGCGCGGGCACTGCTCGGCGCGGAGTGCGCTCCGGACGACGAGCGGCGCGGCCGTGCGGTCACCGTCTGGCTGCTGGAGCAGGCCGCCCTCGCCGGGCACACCGCCCTGGAGATGCCGGCGCTCACCGCCGCGCTGGCCCAGCGGGCCGTGCCGGATCCGGATGCGGCCGTGCAGGACACGATCGCCGAGGGCGACGCCCTGGTCTTCCAGGACGCCCTGGACGAGCCCGGGGCGCCGGCCCAGCGGGAGCGGGACCCGAAGGCGGAGGCGGAGGGGGACGATGAGGTCGAGGAGCGCCCGGTGCGTGTCCTCGTCGGTCTGGAGCGGTACGCCCTCGCGGAGGAGAGCCTCGCCGACGGCCTGGCCCGGCTGGTCAACTCGGTGCCGAAGGAGGATGGTTCGGCCGCGGACTGGGAGCAGGCGGCCGCCGCGGCCGGGGGCTCCGCCGCCGAGCTGATCCGGGCGGTCGCGGGCCACGGTCTGGTCCTGCACACGGGCGGCGAGGCCTCCCTGGCCGAGCCGGCCCTGCTGCTGGGCGCGGCCCGTGGGCTCGGGCTGCGTGCCTGGGCCGCCGCGCACGGCCCGGTCGGCCGCGACCGCTTCGCGGCGCAGGTCGCCCGTGCCGAGGTACCGGAATCCGATGAGCCCGCTGTCGCCACCGTCGCCGGGCTGCTGTCCGGTGCCGAAGGGCCCGGCCGGGACGCCGACGGGGCGCTGGATCTCGACCTGCTCGTGGTGCTCGACGCGCCGCAGCTGGACGTCGAGACGGCGGCACTCCTCACCGAGTCGTTGGCGGACGGCGCCCGGCTGGTGCTGGCCGGGGATCCGGCGGTGCTGTGGTCGGTGGGTCCCGGGCGGGTGTTCGCGGATCTGCTGGCCGCGCGGATCTGCCCGCAGATCGCCTCCCGGCGCCCGGACCCGGGTCCGCTGGGCGAGCTGGTCTCCGGCATCGGCATCGGCGAGCTCAACCAGGTCGAGGCCCCCGGCAAGGAGGTCGTGATCGTCCCGGTGCGGGACGCGGGCGAGGCCGTGCACCGGACCGTGCAGCTCGTCGCGGACTCGGTGCCCCGGGCGATCGGGGTGCCCGCCGAGGAGACCCAGGTGATCACGCCGGGTCACGGCGGCGCGGTCGGCACCCGGGCGCTGAACGTGGTCCTCAAGGAGCGGCTCAACCCCGGCCCCGGGCGTTTCGGCGGCTTCGACCCCGGCGACCGGATCGCCTACTCCCCCGCGCCGGGCCGTACGCTGCCGGGCCGTGTGGTCAAGGCCGACGCCGACGGGCTGCACCTGTCGTGCGCCGGCGAGGCCGTCGTCGTACCGCAGGATCGGGTGGAGCAGTCCGTGCGGCACGGGTGGGCGCTGACCGCGCACCAGGCGGTGGGCTCGCGGTGGCCCGCGGTGGTCGTGGTGCTGCCCGGCGACGCCGTGCAGGTGCTCAGCCGGCCCTGGGTGTACACGGCGTTCGGCCGGGCGGACCGCCACCTGTCCGTGGTCCACGGCGTGGACCAGGCACTGGCCCGTGCCGTGGCCGAGATCCCGGCGAAGCCGCGCACGACCCGCCTGCCCGCGCTGCTCGCTCCGCAGATCCCGACGGCCGGCTGACCGGGCGGCCCCGCACACGAGGACGGCGGCGGTCCCGGAGAGCCTGCGTGGCCTCCGGGACCGCCGCCGCGGTCACAGCCGGTGCGCGGTGCGGGTCAGCTCACCGATCCGCGTCCAGCCGCTCCAGGTCCTCGTCCTCCGCGTCGTCGATCTCCCGCACGTCCGCGTCGTCAGCGTCGTCGGCGTCGTCCTCGTCGTCGATGTCGTCCACGTCCTCGTCGAAGACCGCGCTGACGTCGAAGCGGCACACCACCCGCTGCGGATCGATCTGCTCGAACGGTGCCTCCAGCCACTCCCCGGGCTCCGCCGTCTCGTCCGCCGCCGTCACCCAGAGCGTGGAGTCGCCCTCCTCCAGGCCGAACTCCTTGTGCCGGGAGGCGATCTCGTCCGCCTCGAACTCGCCGAACAGGATGCCGAGCGCCCCGTGCACCGTGCTCGAGGCCTCCCCGCTCTCGTCGTAGTCCGCCGCCTCGACCCGCTGGGCCTGCGCCAGCAGCCGCTGGGGCTCCACCACGGCGTAGTCGCGGCGGATCAGCACGCTGAGGGCGTTCGGCTCCTCCGGGCCGACGTACGGGGGCAGTGAGTCTTCCGCGCCGGGGATCTCGAAGGGCGTGACCTCGTCATAGCGGTCGTAAAGGAGCTCGTCGTACGCCTCCGCGGCCGCGGCCAGCTCGTTGAACGCCTCGTATACGGCCGGGTCGTCCTCCCCGGACCGGCGTTCGACCGCGGCCAGGTGGCGGTCGAGCGCGGTCTTGACCGCCTCGGCGGCGGCGCGTACCTCGGCAGCCGTGGGCTGCGCAGCATCAGACATAGTGCAGACGCTATCCGTACCGGGCCCCAGACCGCACAATAGATGCGATGCCGGAATACGAATTTGTCGACGTGTACGTACCGCGCGGGGTTTCCCGCAAGGACGCGACACGCCTGCTGACGGACCATGCCGAGTACGGACACTGGGAGTTGGACCGCCTGAGCCTGCTGCGCGACGGCAGCCGCAGGGTGCGGCTGCGCCGGCGGATCATCCGCCAGGTCCGCGCCACGTGGTGATCTGAGGCGACCGAAACGGAGCGGGCCCCACCGCGGCAGGGCCCGCTCCGTAGCACGCACCGCGGGGGAGATTCGCGGTGACGTGACTTTCTTGCCCCGGTTTACGCCGAGGCGCGCGCCTTGCGGTAGAGCGTCACTCCCGCCAGCAGCGCCCCCGCGCCCACGGGGAGCGCGAGACCCATCGGCAGGTCACTGCCGGTGTGCGCGAGCTGTGCGGCCGCTCGCGGCTGGGTGAACGACTGGGCACCCGGCTGGTTGGGGTGCGAGCCGACCGGCGTCTCGACGCCCGGGCCGGGCGGCGGTGTGTTCGGGGCGCCGGGGCGGCCCGGCTCCACCGGGTTGCCCGGCTGCTCGGGGCTGCCGGGCGGCGTCTCCTGACCGCCTTCATCAGGCTCGGTCCCGCCGGAACCGCCCTCGTTCGCACAGTCGTTGGCCGTGGTGGAGTTGCCGATCCCGATGACGTCGACGCTGTTGCCGCAGACGTTCACCGGTGCGTCGATCGGCGCCTCGACGTGGTTGCCGGAGCCGACGCCCGGCGAGCCGCCGGTGTGCCCGCCCGCCTCCGAGCCCCCGGAGCCGGAGTCGCCGTACCCACCGGAGGAGCCGCTGCCACCACCGCTCTTGACGCCGGTGTTGACGCACTTGTTGCCCATCGCCGGGTTGAGGAGCCCGACGACGTTGACCGTGTTGCCGCAGACGTTGACCGGCGCGTTCACCGGCGCCTGCACCGAGTTGCCCGACAGCACGCCGGGCGAGTTCGTGCTCGATCCGCTCGCCCCCGAGTCCGCGTGTGCCGCACCACCGGTGGCGGCGATCACGCCGGTGGCGGCGGCCACGGTCATCAAGCCTTTGCGGGTGACCTGTCGCATTGCTGAATCCCTGCCTTCGACCTTGTCCCGAATTCCCGAAGTTCGCATTCTCGACGGTCGGGTTCCCGATTCTCAAGTTTTCGAAGTCCGGGTTCCGGCATTCGAGTTCCGACGTTCGGGTTCTCGCCGTTCGAAAAGAATCGTTCCGAAAAGGCCGGTCGGCCCCGGAGCGCATGGCGCGCGCTCCGGGGCCGACGGGCTCAGCCCCTCACGGGGCGAGGCACAACGTCACTTGTTGATGCAGGTGTTGCCGAAGGCGGGGTTCAGCAGCCCGATCACGGAGACCGTGTTGCCGCAGACGTTCACCGGGATGTGAACGGGAACCTGGACGACGTTCCCGGAAAGGACACCCGGGGAGTGCACGGCCGCACCCTGGGCACCCGAGTCGGCGACGGCCATGCCCGCGCCCGCGAGAACCAGACCACCAGTGGCAACGGCAGCGGCGACGATCTTCTTGATCATTATTCTCTCCTTGTTGGCAATGCGATCCCAAGTAGCGGATCGCATCACCAGTAACGAGGAGGGGGTATTGGAGCTACGAGCTTATCGTCGCATTCACTCTTCCCAGTAGGTTCCGTACGTTCGAGCGAATACTGAAGTGTCGTTTCAGTGAGGCAAATCAGGACGCATCAATGAACCGGTCGAGCACCCGTACGCCGAACTGCAGCCCGTCCACCGGCACCCGCTCGTCCACGCCGTGGAACATCCCGGCGAAGTCCAGCTCCGGCGGCAGCTTGAGCGGGGCGAAGCCGAAGCCCCGGATGCCGAGGTCGTCGAAGGACTTGGCGTCGGTCCCGCCGGAGAGCATGTAGGGGATCGCCTTGGCGGCCGGGTCCTCGGCGACCAGCGCGGACTGCATGGCCGCCACCAGCGCCCCGTCGAAGGTGGTCTCGACGGCCTTGTCGGCGTGCACGTCCTCGCGCCGCACGTTCGGTCCGAGGATCCGGTCGAGGTCGGCGAGGAACTCCTCCTCGTGCCCCGGCAGGAACCGCCCGTCCACGTGCGCGGTGGCCTCGCCCGGGATGACGTTGACCTTGTAGCCGGCGCCCAGCTGGGTGGGATTGGCCGTGTTGCTCAGGGTGGCGCCGATGAGCTTGGCGATGCCGCCGAGCCGGACGAGGGTCGACTCCATGTCCTCCGGGTCGAGCTCGAGGCCCAACGCGTCGCCGAGTTCGTCGAGGAATGCCCGGGTTGTCTTGGTGACCCTCACCGGGAAGGTGTGCCGGCCGAGCCGCGCGACGGCCTCCGACAGCTCGGTGATGGCGTTGTCCCGGTGGATCATCGACCCGTGGCCCGCGGTGCCGGCCACGGTCAGCTTCATCCAGTGCATGCCCTTCTCGGCCGTCTGGATCAGATAGAGGCGCCGCTCCTCGCTCACGGTGAACGAGAATCCGCCCACCTCGCTGATCGCCTCCGTGACGCCCTCGAAGAGATCGGGGTGGTTCTTGACGAGGTGCTTGGCGCCGTACGTGCCGCCCGCCTCCTCGTCCGCGAGGAACGCCAGGACGATGTCCCGGGGCGGCTTGCGCCCGCTGCGCAGCCGGTCCCGTACGACCGCGAGGGTCATCGCGTCCATGTCCTTCATGTCGACGGCGCCACGGCCCCACACGCACCCGTCCGCGACCTCGCCGGAGAAGGGGTGGTGGGTCCAGTCGCTCGCGTTGGCCGGTACGACGTCGGTGTGGCCGTGGATGAGCAGCGCGGGCCGGGTCGGGTCCGCGCCCTCGATGCGGGCCACGGTGGACGCGCGGCCCGGGTGCGACTCGAAGATCCGCGGTTCGAGCCCCACCTCGGCGAGCTTCTCGGCGACGTACTCGGCCGCCTTGCGCTCCCCGGGGCCCGAGTGGTCGCCGTAGTTGCTGGTGTCGATCTGGATCAGCTCGCGGCAGAGGTCCACGACCTCGTCCTCGCCGGTGACGCTCCTGGCCGTGTCCGTCTCGCTCACGCTGCTTCCTCCCGGGCCGTCGCTGCTGGTGGTCCCCCTCATCCTCCCTCTCCTACCGCTCACCCCCAAGGCCGGTCCCGCCCCGTCACACGTCGTTCACGCCCGGCCGGGGGGCGCTCCGGTGGTGCGACGGGGGGTGACCAGGGGGCACTCGAAAGCCTGGTAATGTTTTCTCCGTCGCCGCGAGGGAAACCCCGCACGACAGACACCTTGTCCGGGTGGCGGAATGGCAGACGCGCTAGCTTGAGGTGCTAGTGCCCTTTATCGGGCGTGGGGGTTCAAGTCCCCCCTCGGACACTCGAGATGAGCGAGGGTCGCGATCACTGGATCGCGACCCTCGCTCGTTGTGTGGGCCATCTCTCCTCGGCCCGAAGATCACCAGGTCAACGCCCCTGCGCGGGGCGCGTGCAGGCCCTCGAAAGGCCGTCCCGAGTGGCCGGACAAGGGGCCCGAGCCTAGCGTCGTACTAAAATTTCCGGCTTGTTACGGAACGGAGCTGGAAACGGACAACCCCAGGCAGACCTGCGGGCCCCGCCAGCGCCCCGGAGGCTTCCGGGATCGAGACGCGAGGGCCCGATGGCAGCGATACACGAGAGCAGTGCTCTCGGCCTGCTCGACGAAGAGCTCCGAGAACGGTTCGGCGACACGGCACGCTTCTCCGGGGGGCCGGCGGCCTCGCCGCGCACCCTCGTCGACATCTTCGACGCGTCGGTGCGGTCGTATCCCGACGAACTCGCCCTGGACGACGGCACCACGCGCCTGACCTACCGGCAGCTGGCCGCCGCGGTGGAGGAGCTGCGGCGCGCGCTGGCCGGTGCCGGGGTCGGGCTCGGGGACCGGGTGGGGGTCCGGGTGCCGTCCGGCACCAACGAGCTGTACGTCGCGATTCTCGCCGTACTGGCCGCCGGGGCCGCCTATGTGCCGGTGGACGCCGAGGACCCGGACGAGCGGGCCGAGTTGGTGTTCGGGGAGGCGCAGGTGCGGGCCGTCGTCGGGGGCGGGCACGAGCTCACCGTGTTCTCGCGCAGCGACCTGCCCGCGGCGCGGCCCGGCACGGAGCACGACGCCTGGATCATCTTCACCTCCGGATCCACCGGGAAGCCCAAGGGCGTCGCCGTCAGCCATCGCAGTGCCGCCGCGTTCGTGGACGCCGAGGCGGCGCTGTTCCTCACGGAGGATCCGATCGGGCCCGGGGACCGGGTCATGGCGGGTCTGTCGGTCGCGTTCGACGCGTCCTGCGAGGAGATGTGGCTGGCGTGGCGGTACGGGGCGTGCCTGGTGCCGGTGCCGCGCTCGCAGGTCAGGAGCGGTGCCGATCTCGGTCCCTGGCTGGCCGATCAGGAGATCAGCGTGGTGTCGACCGTGCCGACGCTGGCCTCACTGTGGGAGCCCGAGCACCTGAACGACGTACGGCTGCTGATCTTCGGCGGTGAGGCCTGCCCGCCCGAGCTGGTGCAGCGGCTGGTGACGGAAGGGCGCGAGGTCTGGAACACCTACGGCCCGACCGAGGCGACCGTCGTGGCCTGCGCGTCACTGATGAGCGGCGAGGAGCCGATCCGCATCGGGCTGCCGCTGGACGGCTGGGAGCTGGCCGTCGTGGACGAGGCCGGGGAGCCCGTGCCGATGGGCGGCACCGGGCAGCTGGTGATCGGCGGGGTCGGGCTCGCGCGGTATCTCGACGCCGAGAAGGACGCGGAGAAGTACGCGCCGCTGGAGTCCCTCGGCTGGGAGCGGGCGTACCGCAGCGGTGACCTCGTCAAGGCGGAGCCTCAGGGGCTGGTCTTCCTCGGGCGGGCCGACGAGCAGATCAAGCTCGGCGGCCGGCGCATCGAGCTCGGCGAGGTGGACGCGGCGCTCCAGGCCTTGCCCGGCGTGGCGGGGGCCGCGGCCGCGGTGCGCACCGCCCGCAGCGGCAACCAGCTCCTCGTCGGCTACGTCGTCACCCAGGACGGCTGGGACCACACGGCGGCCGTGGAGAAGCTGCGGGCGGAACTGCCGGCCGCGCTCGTCCCGCTGCTCGCGCCGGTCGACGACCTGCCGACCCGGACGAGCGGCAAGGTGGACCGGGGCGCCCTTCCCTGGCCGTTGGAGGGGCTCACGACCGGTGGTCCGGCCGAGCAGCTGTACGGCACCGAGGCCTGGCTCGCCGAGCAGTGGAGCGGGGTTCTCGGCATCCCCGTGTCGAGTGCGCGGGACGACTTCTTCGCGATCGGCGGCAGCAGCCTCGCCGCCGCCCAGCTGACCACACGGCTGCGGACCCGCTACCCGAGCGCGGCCGTCCTCGACATCTACCAGCAGCCCGTGCTGCGCAAGCTCGCGCGGCACCTGGAGGAGTCCTCGCAGGACGACGGTGCCGAGCGGACCGTCGCTCCGGTTCCGGTCCGCGCCCAGGCGATCCAACTCCTCGTACTGCTCCCCCTGTTCACGCTGCTCGGACTGCGCTGGAGTGTGGTACTGGCCGCGCTCGGGAACGTGCTGCCCGCCTACTCCTGGCTGCCGACCGCCCCTTGGTGGGCCGTCGGGGCCGGGGCGCTGCTGTTCTTCAGCCCGCCGGGGCGGCTCGCGATCGCCGCGGGCGGGGCGCGGCTGCTGCTGCGCGGTGTGCAGCCGGGGCGGTACGCGCGCGGTGGCAGCGTGCATCTGCGGCTGTGGACCGCCGAGCGGCTGGCCGAGTTCAGCGGGGCGACCTCGCTGACCGGGTCATGGCTGGAGCGGTACGCGCGGGCGCTGGGCGCCAAGGTCGGTCCCGACGTGGACCTGCACTCGCTGCCGCCGGTCACCGGCATGCTCAGGCTGGGCCGGGGCGCGGCCGTGGAGTCCGAGGTGGACCTGTCCGGCTGGTGGCTGGACGGCGACCGGCTGGAGATCGGCGCGGTCAGGGTCGGCGGGCACGCCGTCGTCGGCACGCGCAGCATGCTCTTCCCGGGCGCCCGGGTCGGCAAGCGGGCCGAGGTGGCACCCGGTTCGGCCGTCACCGGCCAGATCCCGACCGGGCAGCGCTGGGCGGGCGCGCCCGCGGTCAAGCTCGGCAAGGCCAAGCGGAACTGGCCGAAGGAGCGGCCGGTGCGGGGCACGTACTGGCGTGTCATGTACGGCATGGCGGGCTTCGCGCTGACGCTGCTGCCGGTGCTGGCGGGCCTGGCGGCGCTGCTGGTGGCGCGCGTGTTCGTGGAATCCGGAGCCGGGCTCGGCGAGGCGCTCCAGGGTGCCGCGCTCGCCCTCGTCCCGGCGACGCTGGCCTTCGGGCTGGCGTACGCGCTGCTGCTCCTGATCGCCGTACGGCTGCTCAGCCTGGGCCTGCGGGAGGGTACGCACCCCACGCACAGCCGGATCGGCTGGCAGGCCTGGACGGTCACGCAGCTGATGGACCGCTCGCGGGAGACGCTGTTCCCGCTGTACGCCGGGCTGGTCACGCCGGTGTGGCTGCGGCTGCTCGGGATGCGGATCGGGCGGGGCGCCGAGGTGTCGACCGTGCTCGCGCTGCCGAGCCTGACGACGGTCGGCGAGGGCGCGTTCCTGGCCGACGACACGCTGACCGCGCCGTACGAGCTCGGCGGTGGCTGGATGCGGATCGGGCGGGCCGAGATCGGGCGGCGGGCCTTCCTCGGGAACTCGGGGATGACCGGGCCGGGGCGGTCGGTGCCGGACGGCGGGCTGGTGGGTGTGCTGTCGGCGACGCCGAAGAAGGCTAAGAAGGGCAGCTCCTATCTGGGGCTGCCGCCGGTGAAGCTGCCGCGCGCGGCGGCCGGCGGTGACCAGAGCCGGACGTACGACCCGCCGGCGGGGCTGCTGTGGGCGCGCGGCCTGGTGGAGCTGTGCCGGATCGTGCCGGTGTTCTGCTCGGCGGGGATCGCCGTGCTGACGGTGGCGGCGTTGTGCGCGCTGGGTTCGCTCGGTGCCTGGGCGCCCCTGGTGTCGGGGCTGGTGCTGCTCGGGGCCGGGGTCACGGCGGGTGTCGTGTCCGTCGTGGCGAAGTGGTCGCTCGTGGGGCGGCACCGCAGCGGGGAGCATCCGCTGTGGAGCGGGTTCGTGTGGCGCAACGAGCTGGCGGACACCTTCGTCGAGGTGGTGGCGGTGCCGTGGCTGGCCGGTTCGGTGCCGGGTACGCCGGTGATGACGGCGTGGCTGCGCGGGCTGGGCGCGAAGATCGGACGGGGTGTGTGGGTGGAGAGCTACTGGCTGCCCGAGACCGACCTGGTGACGCTGGGGGACGCGGCGACGGTGAACCGGGGCTGTGTGCTCCAGACGCACCTCTTCCACGACCGGATCTTGCGGACGGATACTGTGGTCCTCCGTGAGGGCGCGACGCTGGGTCCTGGCGGAATCGTCCTGCCCGGCAGCACGGTCGGCGCCCGTACCACTCTGGGTCCGGCGTCGCTGGTGATGGCGGCGGAGTCCGTTCCCGACGACACCCGCTGGCTGGGCAATCCGATCGAGTCATGGCGCTCCTGAAAGCGCTGCGCGGCTCGTTCGGGTCGGGTCCGGGGCCTGTCCGGCGGATCAGGTCGCAGGAAATCGGCGGCGCCTGATGAACGCCGGTGAGCGGGGGGTGATGTGCGCACCACCCCCCGCGTCTGCGGCATGATCCGCCGGACAGGCCCACAGGACGGTGCACCGGCACGACGTTCGAGCACAGCGCAGGGAGCAGACGCAGCAGTGACCGTTCAGCAGGCAGTAAGTCCGGACCCGTACTTTCCGGCCAACGGCGATCCCCGGTACCGGGTGCACCGCTACGAGCTCGCGCTGGACTACCGCCCGGGTCCCAACCGGCTGTCCGGGACGGCCCGCATCAACGGCATAGCGGGACGGTCGCCGCTCGCGGAGTTCGTGCTGAACCTCGCCGACTTCAAGATCGGCCGGGTCCGGGTGGACGGGCGGCAGCCGCACTACACGCACCGGGGCGGGCGGCTGCGGGTCCGCCCCGCGAAGCCGATCCGCGCCGGGGCCGCCTTCACTGTCGAGGTCCACTGGTCGGGCAACCCCAAGCCGGTCACCAGCCCCTGGGGCGGGCTCGGCTGGGAGGAGCTGGAGGACGGGGCGCTGGTGGCGAGCCAGCCCGTCGGGGCGCCGTCCTGGTACCCGTGCAACGACCGGCCGGCCGACAAGGCCTCGTACCAGATCTCCATCACCACGCCGTCGGCGTACGCGGTGGTGGCGGGCGGGCGCCTGCTGACCCGGACCACGAAGGCGTCGACGACGACCTGGGTGTACGAGCAGTCCGCGCCGACGTCCAGCTATCTGGTGGGGCTGGCGATCGGCAAGTACCAGACGGTGGTGCTGGCCGACCCGGGGCTGGGCGGGGTGCCGCAGCACGGGCACATTCCGGCGCACCTGCTCCCGGAGTTCTCGCGGGACTTCGCGCGGCAGCCGCAGATGATGCACGTCTTCCAACAGCTCTTCGGGCCCTACCCGTTCGCCGAGTACGCGGTCGTGGTGACCGAGGAGGCACTCGATGTCCCCGTCGAGGCCCAGGGCTTGTCGCTGTTCGGCGCCAACCACGTGGACGGGGCGCGGGGTTCGGAGCGGCTCGTCGCGCACGAGCTGGCGCACCAGTGGTTCGGCAACAGCGTGTCCATCGCCGACTGGCGGCACATCTGGCTGAACGAGGGCTTCGCGAAGTACGCGGAGTGGCTGTGGTCGGAGCGGTCGGGCGGGCGCCCGGCCCATCGGCACGCCGCCGCCGCACACCGGTTGCTGTCCTCCCTCCCCCAGGACCTCCGGCTGGCCGACCCGGGCCGCAAGTCGATGTTCGACGACCGGCTCTACGAACGCGGCGGGCTGACCCTGCACGCGGTGCGGTGCGCGATGGGCGACGACGCCTTCTTCCGAATGCTGCGCGGCTGGGCCGGGCTGCACCGGGGCGGATCGGTGAGCACGACGACGTTCACGGCGCATGTGGCGCGGTTCGCGGCCGAGCCGCTGGACGAGGTGTTCCAGGCGTGGGTGTACGACACGGCGCTGCCGCCCCTGCCCACGGCCGACACGCGGATGGCCGGGTAGGAGCGGCAGCGCGGGGTCAGGAGTTGGGCACCATCAGCTTGTCCCAGCTGACCTTGCCCGGGATGCCGTCGGCGTCCTTGCCCTTGAAACGGAGCTTCTGCTGCCAGGCCTGGTAGGAGAGGCGGTCGGCCTCGGTCCACTCGGGGCCGGGGCCCTCCTCGTACCGGCCGCAGCCCTCGTCGACCAGGCGGCGGCCCATCGCCGTGATGACCGGGGACTTCTGCCCGACGTGGAAGAAGCCACTGCCCGGGAACGGCTCGTACGACGGCTTCGACGGCGTGGGCTTGGGATCGGGGGGCTGTGCCTTGCCGCCCAGCCGGTCGGCTATGCGCTTTCGCATGCCGTCCATCGTGAAGCCGCGCGGGTCCGTCTTGCCGGGCCGCCACTCCTTGTGGCCGATGACGGACCGCTCGCTCCAGCCGTGGTGGCGGCAGAGCGCGGCGGCCACCTTCTCGATGGCCTCCTTCTGGACCTCGGGCCAGGGGTCCTTGCCGTCGCCGAGGTTGACGCACTCGAAGCCGTAGAAGTGCCGGTTGCCGTCGGTGTCGGCCTCGTTGTCGTGCGGCAGCTTCGCCTCGTTGACGACGGCGCGCAGGACGTCGCTGTCGCCGAGTCCGGCGTGGTTGGCGCGGCCGTTGCCGACGAGGTGGATGTGGCCCTTCTTGTCGATGACCCCGTGGCACAGCGGGCCGGGCAGGCCGGAGTAGCCGTTGTAGCAGATGTTCACGGAGGCGTCGGTGCCGGAGGTGACGGTGTGGTGGATCATCACGCCGTTCACCGGGCCCCAGGGCCCCTTGGTGTTGCGGTTGTGGGAGCGCCAGTTGCGCACCTCGTGGACCGTGAGGCCCTCGGCGCGCAGGATCTCCACCATCTTGGACGCGCTGATCGGCTTGGCCATCACTCGTCTCCTTCCGCGGCTGCCTCGGCTTCCGCTGTGGTCTGCGACCGGCCACCGGACGGGTCGGCCTCCGCCTCCTGTTCCTGGCGGCGTGCCTGTTCCTCCGCCGCGAGCGTCGCCTCGTCCGCCGCCGGGATGCTGCTGGCCAGCGGGGCGAAGGCGAGACGCAGGTCGACGGCACCGGCCTCGCCCTTGACCAGGGCGAGCGGGGCGAAGTGACGGGCGATGCCGGCCGGTGCCCGGAGCAGCGGACGGCGGGCCGGGTCGGCCGGCCACTCGACGCTGCCGGTGGCGGTACGGGCGGGGATGATCCAGTGATCGCCGGTGCGGTAGGTGCCGCCCTTGGCGAAGTAGACCTCGACGCCGTCCTCCAAGGGGAGCCACTCGCCCTCCTCGACCTTCGGCGCGCCACCGTGCAGGGCGGCGGTACGGCCCTTGCGCTTCGGTCCCTCGCGGTGGTCCCAGCGGCGCAGGAAGGGGTTGAGGTGGGGCAGCCGGCCGACGCCCGGCTCCGGCTCGGCGGACAGGCGGACCCGGCGGCCGGGCAGGTCCAGTTCCTCGACCCGCAGCAGGGGCAGCGCCTCCAGCCGGGAGGCGTAGGCGGTGTCGGTGAACTCGACGAGGTCACCGACGTCCAGGTCCAGCTTGTCGTCGTGGCCGAGGGAGGCCAACTGCACCCAGGTGCCGTCGAGTTCGTCGACCGGGAAGACCACCGAGCCGTTCTCGCGGGACCACTTGAAGGTGGCATCCCCGGCCTCGCCGGCGGCGTGGACCTCGACGCGGTAGAGCTGGTTCTCCGGGCCGCGGTAGCGGGCGTCGGGCTTGACCAGGCACGGGTCCTCGTCGGCGTGGTCGGGCCGTTCGCTGCGGGCGGCGAGGCGGGCGGAGGGCGCCGACTGTCCCTTGGCCCACTTGTCGAAGGCGGCGCGGACGACCTCCCTCGACGGGTCGGTCTCCTCGATCGCCAACTCCGCCAGCGACAGCGGCAGTACCTGCCATACGACCTTGACGCGGGCGGCCGTGTCCGGCATCGCCGCGCCGAGGGCGACCTCGCGCAGCGCCGGGTCCTCGGCCGCGGTCACCGACCGCTCCCACACCTTGAGGTAGACGAGGAACGGCGACTGCGCGGGCGAGGGCAGCCGGTCGCCGGGCTTCTCCGGGTCGCGGTGGCCGTCGGGCTGGTCCCAGTAGGTCCAGTACGCGGGCGGGGCCGCGGTGTCCTGCTCCTCGGCGTCCTCGTCGGGGACGGGCGTGCCGGGGGCCGGCCGGTCGGCGTCGAGGAGGATGCCGTCGACGTAGTAGCGGCCGCCGTGGATGTGAAGGGTGTCGATGTCGTGCCGGCCGCCCACGTACTCGATGCGGAAGCCCGGCGCGTCGCGCGGCCCGCCGTGCCGGCCGATGAGGTCCGCGGCGAGGGTGCGGGACTGGTGGAGCTGGATCGCGGTCTGCTCGTTGGCGTCGGCGTCGAGCTGGACGCGGCCCTGCTGGGCGATGACCGCGGTGTAGTGCCGCTCCGGGCGGAACGTGGAGCGGGAGAGGTCAGCGTGCATGAAGGGGGTCCCCCTGGTTCAGGATTCTGCGGGTTGTCGTACGGCGGCACTGCTCACGTCACGCATCACGTCACGCATCACGTCACGAAGAAGATCCCGGCGTCCGTGCCCGCGGGCGTGTACTCCGCGAGCCGCGCCCGGAGGCCGTCCTCGCGCTGCGGCCGGTACAGGTCGTGGAAGGCGCCCAGCTCGGCGCCGTCGTCCGAGCCGCGCCGGATCTCCTCGGGGATGGGGGTCCCCCCGCTCGAGCGAAGCCGAGAGTGGGGGAGGTCGGCCAACTGGCCGTACCACGGGGTCCCGTAGCGCTCGGAGGTGAACAACGGGCGTACGCCAGTGGGGCATCGGTGCCTGCGGGGCGTACGCGAGCCGGCCGGGACGTACGAGTACCGCAGGCAGCCGATGCCGCGCCGGGCCACGTGCAGTTTCCCGGTGAGGATCGAGTTCTCGGCGATCTGGACGGCGTGGGTGTGGATCTCGCCGATGACGGTCGTCCGGTGCAGGTGGAGCACGGCGTGGGCGTGGCGGCAGTCCGGTGCGGACAGGGCCTCGCGGTCGTGGCCGGTGGCGTCGAGGATGCTGTCCCTCAGGTGGATGTCGAGGGGGTCCTCGCTCACCTCGTCGCCGATGACCTCGACGGTGCCGAGGATGCTGTGCTCGACCTGGAGGCAGGCGGTGGTGCGTTCCAGGACGATGCTGGGCTCCTCCGGTGAGTGCGGTGCGCACTCGGGCTCCAGGGACCAGCCGGGCACGAGGGTGCTGTGGCGTACGACGACGGCGCCCATCGGGCCGGTGACGTTGATGCCGCGCCCGGCGACGAGGAGCCCGTCGAGGACGAGGCGGGGCCGCTCGTGCGGGGCGCAGTCCTCCGAGATGCCACGGATGTTCAGGGCGTCCGGGCGGTTGCTGTACCAGTCGAGCAGACGGATCACCGGCCGGGTGCCCTCGGCCGCCCGTATTTCCAGCCTGTCGCCGGGGTCGAGGTCGAAGTCCAGCTGCTCCTGGTAGGCGCCGCTGTGCGTGATCTCGATGATGCCCTCGGGCCTGGTCCGGTCGGCCCGGCGGTCGTGCTGCCAGGCCCGGTAGGCGTCCATGATCTGGCGGTACGGCTGTCCCGGCCCGACCCGGTAGAAGGCGGCGTCCGGACGCGCCACGCGGTCGGGCCGCTCGTACTCGCCGCCGCCCAGGTCGGCGCCGGACGCGTAGTGGTAGTCGACCCACACACCCTGCCGGGGCGCGGACCGGGAGCCGAACGCGATCCGCCCGAGCTCGGGGTCGACGGCGATCTGCCCGCGCTTTGGCCGGTAGCGCCAGTCGGACAGGTCGGCGACCACGATGTCGGACGGCGGTACGGGCTGGTCCTCGCCGTCGCGCCGGATGACCAGGCTCTTGCCGGGGCCGTAGTAGTCGGCGAGCCGGTCGTGGAGCAGGCGGCGGGTGATGAGGGCGGGCACGTTGTCGACGGTGGCGAGGTGCGTGGGCGACGGCTCCGGGACCGGCTTGGTGGCCAGGGGGGTGTCGTTGCCGAGGATGGAGAAGGTGTACAGGTTGCGGGCGCGGTCGATGCAGTACGCCGGGGACGCGGTCAGCGAGTACGGCCTGAGGCGCCAGACGAAGAGACCGACTCCGGCGGGGGTCCGACCGCCTTGCTTCTTGGTCGAGTTGGACCGGCGTACATCCACCGTTCGAGCTCCGGTGTCGAAGGGGCCGCCCGCGAGAGCGAGCGCGGAGCCGTCCCGGAGGTCGGCGAGACGTCCCCTGCCCGTGTCCCGGTAGAGCTTCACCGGCTGGTTGTGGGCGACCAGCCGGGACAGCTCGACGGCCCGCGCCGGCCAGCCCGCCACCTGCTCGGAGATCTCCTCCAGCAGGTGCAGCGTGCCCTTGCGGCGGCGGTTGGCGACGGTGGCCGCCACGTCGGCGCGCGGGGCGATCGCCTCGGCCAGCGCGTCGCGGCCGCCGTCGTGCAGGCCCTCGGTGAGGACGCGCTCGTAGCCGGGCAGGGTGCGGTAGCCGACGAGATCGCCGAGGTACGGCAGCACCCAGGGCGCCGCCGTCTCCACGAACAGGTCCTCGTAGCCCTGCTCGACGCCGTCGCGGACCCGGTCGAGCTGCTCGGCGATCACGGCGAGCAGCGCGCGCAGGGGTTCGCCCTCCTCGGCGTCGCGCAGGAGGTGCCAGCGGGGCAGCAGGGCGGCGAGGCCGTCGGGTTCCCGGGTCGTCGCCGGGGTTGGGGTGTCCAACTGGACGTCCGGGGACATCACTTGACCTCCGTCAGAATCAGGGTGTCCGCGGCGCGCGGCGACAGCAGGGCCAGCTGGGCGGGGCGGATGCCACGGAAGACGAACACCGACCGGCCCTTGGGCAGGCGTCGGGTGTCGGTGACGTCGGGGTTGAGGCGCAGGAGTTCGGCGAGCGGGATGCCGTAGCGGGCGCAGACCTCCGTCAGCGTCTCGCCGTTCTCGGCGCGAACCGTGTGGACCCTCTCGTCGTACGTCGCGGGGTGCGCGGGGACGGACGCTTTCGGCGCGCCGGGGTCGGTGAGCAGCTCGGTCAGTTCCTGCGGAGTGGCGGACGCGGGGACACCCGTGAACACGTCCACGTCCACGTAGTCGACGCCGGGCACGGTGTGGGCCGCGGCCAGGAGCTCGGAGAGGCGGGCGGGCCGCGCCAACTCCCGTCCCTCGTAGCCGAGCCGGCGCAGCAGGGCCTGGCGAAGGCGTGGTTCCACCGTCTCCCAGGCGTGGTCCGGGGCCACCTTCACCTTGGCGGCGACGAGCAGCAGGACCAGTTCGCGGGCGTCGACGCGGACGGGGAGGCCGGGGTCGCCGTACTCGGTGAGCGCTCCGCGCAGGGGGCGCAGGGTCTCCTCGCCGACCGGCACGTCGTCCGTGCCCGCGACGGTCACGTGCAGCACGCGCCGCCGGCCGTCGAAGAGCTCGCGCGCGGCGGCCCGGCCGATGCCGGCCCGAGAGCGGGCGAAGTCCTCGTAGTCGGACGGGGAGACGAGCCGGTCCAGGGCGGAGACCGCGAGGGGGATCGTACGGCGGGTCAGGCCGGGCCCGTCCGCGTCCGCGCCGCCGCCGGCCGGGCGGGGGTTGGTGACCGCGGTGACGCCCAGCGGGCGGGTGAGCGGCTGGCTGATCCGGTCGGCGGGGACGTTGGCGGCCCTGCCGGTGCCGAAGCGGTAGCGGGCGTGGACGTTGTCGTGGCCGGTGGGCAGCCGGGCGCCGTGGACGCCGTCGCCGAAGGTCACCGTCGTACGGCCGTCGGCGGTGGAGCCGGTGATGTAGACGCGCTCGCGCGGGCCGCGTCCGGCGAGGCTGTCGACCTCGTGCCAGAGGACGCCGTCGACCCGGACCTCCAACACCGCTGTGGCACCGAGGGGGTTGTCGTCGGCCAGCCAGGTGAGCGGCGACTGCCAGAGCGCGAAGGTCTGGTTGACCCGGTCCGAGTCGCCGCTGCCGATCGCCTCGTCCCGGCTCTCGCCGTGGGTGGCCTCGACCACGTTGCCGAGGATGCGGACGGTCTCGCGGCGGTAGCGGTGGGCGAGATCGGTGGTCAGGGTGAGCCGGGTCTGCACGCGGTCGCCGGGCAGCTGGGGGTCGACGGCCGGGTCGGCGCCGGCGATCGTGACGACCTCGGTGGCGGCGACGGCCCCCGGGATGTCGCTGCGCTCACCGGTGACGACGAGCGTTCGTCCGGGGCCCAACCCGTCGTGCAGCTCGGCGAGTTCGATCTCGTTGCCGTGGACGTCCTCGCCGAGGGGCTCGTCGGCGAGGCGCAGCGGCTCGCCCGCCGCGTGCACGGTGGTGTCGCGGATGTGCGACAGCAGCACGTCGAACTCGTCCAGCCAGGGGTCGGCGAGGGTGAGTTCGGTGCCGCGGCCGGTGATGCCGTAGTTGGTGTACGCCGCCGTGCGCGCGGCCACGACCTGCGTGGTGACGAAGGCGAGCTTGGCGTCGCCGGGTACGCCCTCCTCGGCGCCCTTGGCGGGGCGCCGGACCGCGACCCAGCTGCCGACGGTGATCCCGTCGTGCACGGTGTCGAGTTGCAGCACGGTGCGGTTGACGGGCTGCGGCTTGCTGGCGATGACGATCTCGACGTGGGGTTCGGCGCTGCCCACCGTGTACCTGAGGCTCACCTCGTAGTCGCCGTGGGTGAACTGCTCCGAGGCGCCCGGCCGCAGGGCGATCTGCTGCGCCGTACCGTTGTGGACGCCCACCTGGACCAGGCCGTCGTCCCCGGGCCGCGACACGAACAGGGTGCGCTCGGGCAGGCCCGAGTGGAGGCGGGCGGTGACGCCGGGCTCCTGGGAGTCGGCCGGGCGGCGGTTGAGCCAGCTCAGCTCGCGGTCCTGGCCGGAGCGTACGGACAGGTCGACCTGGCCCGTGCCCAGCGGGAACGTGGCGAACTGCGGGACCGGCAGGTTCTCGGCGCGCTGGTCGGAGCTGCTGCCCTCGACGTACTGGAACTCCGCCCGGACCGGGACCTTGCCGCCGGTGTCGTACACCACCCGCATGCTCACCAGCACCGCGCCCGTGAGCGGCCAGTCCGCGGTGCGGATGACCCGGCCCCGGTTGTCCTGGACCGGCTTGAGCGGGGCCGTGGCGCCGAAGGGGGCCGCGGTGACCCGCATCGCGAGCAGTTCCCGCAGCAGCTGCGGGGCGCCGGGGGCGGCGACCGTGCGCCAGGCGGGGTAGAGGCTGCCGAGGGCGGGGTTGAGGGCGGCGAGGAGGCGGGCGGGGTCGGTGGCGGGGCGCTGCGTGCCAGTGCCCGCTGCGGGGGCTGAGGTGCGCAGGGCGGGGAGGACTGCGCCGAGGGCCTGGAGAGCGGCGGCGCGCGAATCGCCGGGCAGCGGCGCGGGGAACTGCGCGACCAGCCCCGACGCCGCCGCAGCCGCTCGACCACCGATCCCGGCACCCACCGTCTGCGCCGGCGCCAACCCCAACGCCCGCTCGGCAAGTTCCGCCAGCACCGCCTCCAGCTGCTCGAACCACGCAGCCACATCCTCATACGCCTCGGCCAGCACCTGCGCCTCGCCGAGACGGGCGACGGGCTCCGCGAGCCGGGTCGCGAGCTGCTCGGGTGTCTTGATCCCGTCCAGATCCGTCCGCAGCGGGTCGAGGACCTGGTCGTCGATGTCGTCGACCAGCCGGCTCACCGGGCGCGGGTTGGGCACCTCAGGGGTCGGCGGCTCGTCACCCGGTTCACCCGGAACCGCGGGCTCGGCGGTCCAGCGCCGCACCTCGTCGAGGAGTTCCTTCAGCGTCGGCGGGGCCGACTTCGGCAGGGAGATCGCCGTGATCTCGTCGTCGCGGTCGATCCGCGTCCGGGCGACCGGTAGCAACTTCCGCTCACCGCCCGCCTGTTCACCGAAGACGAAGAGCAGCTGGTCCCCGGTCTGCAGGGAGTTGGCGGTCCCCTCGACGAAGAGTTCGGAGCGGCGCTCCAGGTCCGCGGGGGTCACCAGGGAGGGCCGGCGCCTGCGTACCTTCAGCTCGTTCCAGTCCCAGCGGGCCGTCAGGTCACGGCTCGTCTCGAAGGTCAGCGACTGCTCGTCGGCGGAGGCGGGCACGCTGTGGCTGCGCGCGCCGCGCGGGATCCGCACGGGCAGGGCCTCGGCGCGCGGATCGCGTTCGAGGGTGTACGCCAGGTACGTGCTCGCGGCGACGCCCGGGCGCGGCCGGTGGCCGACGAGCCGGCCGAGCAGGACCAGCGAGCGGTGCTCGTTGGCCGTACGGATGTAGGCCTCGTCGGCGATCCGCTCGGAGTGGAAGGTCAGCAGGTCGCCGAGGACCGCGGTGGCGTCGAGCAGGCCGATCGCCGGGTCGTCGGGGGTGCGGACGGTGAGGCCGCTCAGGGCCGGGTACGCCGGTGAGGCGAGCCGGTCCAGGAGGGCGGCCAGGAAGGAGCCGTACTCGCCGACGCGGTAGTCGAGGGCGGTGCGGCCGGGCGGGTTGTGCGGCGGGGCGGGCGCGAGGCGCTCGTCGTGGCCGCCGCGGCAGGCACCGCCGCAGGCGCACCCCTCGACGGTGGAGTCGATGGCCGTCATCGGGCACCTCCCAGGGATATCGCCAGCAGGCCGTTCTCCGGCCGGTCCGGGTCGTTGTCGCAGGTGGCGATCTCCAGCGGGCCGAGCCGCAGCACTCCGTCCTCCCTCTCTCCTCGGTCTTCCTCGAACAGCCGCCGCAGCCGCGTCACCTGGACGCTCTCCACGCCCGGTACGGCCGCGGCGACGGCGACCAGGCGACTGAGCCGCACGGGTTCGCCGAAGGTCAGCGCGTCCGGGTGGAAGAAGCCGTTGCGTCCGGTGCCCAGGACCCGGTACAGCTCGGCCAGGATCTGTCCGTGCTGGTGACCCGGCGCGGCGCACACGGTGAGCGCGATGTCCAGCGGTATCAGGCGGGCGGGACCGACCACGAGGTCGTGGCCGATGCGCCGGTACGCCTCCAGGGACTGCTCGACCCGGGCGAGCAGCTCGGCCGACGGCTGTGCGCTGCCGTACGCGTCGATCGCGAGGTGGGCCTCCTGCGTGCTGCCGGTCCAGCGGATGTCGGCGGCCGCCCGCTGGACGCCCGGCAGGGCGGAGGCGAGGGCCGCGTAGTCCTCGGCGGTGACCGCGCGCAGCCGGGTGCGGCGCAGGTCGAGGGGGGCCAACTGGCGTGCCTGCTCGACGGGTTCGGGCTCGGTGCCGCCGGTGGCGGGCAGCGGGTTGCGGACCACGGCGGCCGGCGGCTGTTCGCAGTCGCTCTGGATGACCAGGTGGTTGACGGCCTCCGCGCCGACGTTGCCCGCGATGCCGCCGCCGAGGCGGTAGCGCGGGGCGAGCCGGGATCCCGGGGCCGGCTTCGCGCCGTGCCGGCCGTCGCCGAAGCGCAGGGCGAGACGGCCGTCGTCCTCCAGTTCGCCGACGAAGTGCCGGTCACGGGAGGCGCTGTCGAGGAGGTCCCGGCGCGGCTCCCAGACCAGGTCGTCCCGGTGGAGCCGTACGGCGGGCAGCGCCCGGCGCGGGTCCTGGGTCAGCGCGGCGGTCGCGGAGCCGCGGAGCACCGGCTCGTCGGGGTGCAGTCCGGCCGCGTACGCCGGGCCCCAGCTGTGGGCGATCTCCCAGGCGATGTGACCGTCTAGGACCGCGCCCGCGCGGGCCCGTGCGGTGAGGATCTCCACGCGGCGCAGCTTGCCGTCGAGCAACTGGTCGCTGCGGTACAGGAGTTCGCGCAGGCCGCGCACCGGGTGGCGGCGCAGTTCGAGGCGCTCCAGGACCTTCAGACCGTAGACGACGGCGAGTTCGGCGATCTCCTCCTCGCCGAGTCCGTCGCGGTCGCGGGCGCTGCGCCACAGGTCGACGAGCCGCTGCCGGACGCGTCCCGGGATCGCCGCGATCCGCTCGGCCTGCCCCGCGGCGACGATGGCCGGATCGGGGAACGGCACCGCCTGCACGACCGGCGAGCGGCCGAGGACGGGCCGGAAGCGGGGCCGGATCCCCGGGTAGACGGACTGCGCGAGCAGGGTCCGCAGGGCGGCCGCCTGGGCGGCCGCCCTGCCGGGCACGACACTCCCCCAGCCTCCGGCCGGGGGTGCCCCCACGTGCCGCTGTCCGGCCCGCTCCAGGCCGAGTCCGGCGCGGACGGTGGCCGCCTCGCCCACGGTGGTGAACAGCTCGCGGACGTCGTCCGGTACGAGCGCCTCGCCCGACTCGGTCTTGTCCGTGAGGGAGCCGATGAGCCGGGCCGGCGCGTTGCCTTCCTCGCGGTCGTGGCAGCCGAAGGCGGGCTGGTCGCAGGGGGCGACGACGGCGGGCTCGGGCGGCACGGTGACCGTCTCGGGGAGCCCGGTGAGGGTGCGGCCGTGGTCGACGAGGACGACGTTCCCGCGGGCCAGCGTCACGTCCTCGACGGGCAGGCAGTCGCGTCCGCCGCGCGTGGTGAGGCAGAGCGGGAAGCGGAGTGCGTCCTCGGCGGCCCAGGTGACCTCGAGGACCGGCTGGTCCTCGATGCGGTCGAGGGCGGGGGCGACGGAGGTGAGGCGTACGACCTGACGGTGGGCGGGGTCGGCGTCGCCGGGGGTGCCGGTGCGCGGGCCCTTCACCTCCTCCAGGATCAGCAAGTCGCCGGGCCGGAGCGCGAGTTGGCGGTCCCGGCAGGTCTCCGGGTCGTCCCACTCGTCGCGCAGGGTGGCGGAGGTGGCCCCGGCGGGCAGGGTGCACACCTCGCCGCCCCAGGTCCACAGCCGGATCGCGTTGTGCGCGACCTTCAGCTCCAACGGGTCGGCGGCGACGACCGGTTCGAAGACCTCCACCGAGCCGCGCTCGTCGAGGTCGGCGAGGTCGTTCTCGTCGACGACCGTGCCGGGTTCGGGGCGGTCGTGCGGGTCGAGGCTGCGGACGTCGACGGAGGCGAAGCGGTAGGTGCCCGCGGCGAGCGTGTGGTCGCCGGCGGTCTCGACGGCGACGTACGCCCGCGCGGTGCAGCCGTCGTGCATCGCGTAGTCGATGAGCCGCACGTGCCGTCGTACGGAGACCCGGCGGCGCGCGGTGTCCAGGTAGGCCTCGGTGGCGACCGCGTCCTGCTGGTAGCTGATCTGGTCGCCGGTGTACGCGAGCAGCTCGACGAGGGTCGTGCCCAGGTCGGCCGGGTTGCGCTCGACCCAGTCGGGGGTGGTGAGCGCGAGTCGGTCCAGGAGCAGCTTGCGGATGGTGTCGTAGTCGCGGGCCGTGTAGTCGATGACCGGCGCGTCCGGGAAGTCCGGCTTCTCGGCGTGCTCGTCCGCGCAGTCGAAGGGAGTCGGGCAGTCGGGCCGGAAGGCGAAGGACGCGCTGTGGTAGCGCTGGTCGAAGCCGCGGAAGGGGGCGGTGCCCGGGCGTCCGTACGGGTCGGTCTCCACGAGCGAGAGCCGGTAGCGGGAGGTGTCGCCGGCCCGGTCGAGGGTGACGTAGAGCCGGTCGTCGAGCTCCGGGTCCTCCTCGCGCTCGATGCTGACGTCGACGGCGGTGATGCCGGTGACGCGGCGGCCGCCGTCGACACGGATGTTCTCGGGGCCCAGGCCGTGCGGGGCCTTGCCGAGGAAGGTGACGGTGAGCAGCAGCCCGTCGTCGCTCACCTCGACGGCGTCGACCCCGTTGAGCTGTGCGGCTCTCACCTTGGCCCGCCGGGAGGTGGTCGCGTTCGTCATGCGGCGGCCCGCCCTTCGAAGACGTCCTCGCGCACGGTGCCGGTGGCGCGGACGGCGTACGACAGGTGGACGCGTACCGCGTTGTCCGCGCTCTCGATGTCGAGGGCGATCACCTCGATGAGGTCGCCGAGCCAGCGCTGCAGCGCCGCCTGCACGGAGAGTTCGAGGGTGCTGACGAGCTCGGGGCTGTTCGGGGCGAAGACCAGGTCGAGGAGTCCGCAGCCGAAGTCGGGACGCATCACACGCTCGCCGGGGCTGGTGAACAGCAGTTGTTCGACCAGGTCGTGGACGTGCTCGGCGTGGCCGGCGTGCGCGGTACGGCCCCGGCGGTCGGCGTGGAAGGGGAACGCGAGGTCGGAGCGTGGGCGGGTGCCACGCGCGCTCGTCTGGCGGCTCATCGGATGGTGACCTTTCGCTGTGCGGCCTGGACGACGGGCGGGCCCTGCGGCACGAAGGCCGCCGTGAGGCACTGGGCCGCGGAGGTGTCGAGCAGCACGGGTGCGCCGTCGACCGTGACGCCGGTGCCGTCGGCCGTCCAGCGGACCGAGGCGCACGGCGTGGGCACACCGCCGACGGTGTGGGGGCAGCCGGTGACGACGTAACCGTGCGTGGCCGTGGCGACGGCGACCCCTTGGCTGAGCACGCCGCCAGAGGGCGTGGTGGCGGCGGTGACACGGCCGCCGTGCGGGCAGCCGATCACGGCGCCGGCATCGAGCAGACTCCCGGGCAACTTCTTTTCTCCCCGTCTTCTTTCACTCTGCTGTCGCGCGTCTGTCGCGCGCGTCCATCGCTCGTCCATCGCGCGTCTGTCGCGCCTCTATCGCTTCGAGAGCACGGTCAACTGGCCCTCGTTGATGGTCACTTCCCGGCCGCGCAGGACGATCTCGGCGCCCGCGCCGGTCGCGATGACCACGGCTTCCTTGGTGATGCGGATGTAGGCGCCGCCCTGGGCCTGGAGCAGGATTCCCTGCTCGGCGCCGGCGGTGTCGTTCATGACGATCTTGTGCGCCTGCGGTGTCTGTACGACGACCGGCTTGTTCGGCGAGTTCGCCTGCAGCTCGCGACGCGCGTCGGGCGGCAGCTCCTCGGCTGCGCCGTACCAGCACCCCGTCCACACCGGGAAGCTCGGATCTCCCTGCTCGAACTCCACCCAGACGCCCGCGCCGGGGGGTGGCACCACGAACTGCCCCGACTCGGGCCCGGTGAACGGCAGGCAGGGCAGCGCCCAGGTCGACGGCTCGTCGCCGAGGACGTCCGGGACCTCGACGGTGACACGGCCGATGCGCAGCGGGTCGTCGTTGCTGACGACCCGGCCGCGGAACTTGCCGAGGTAGCGATTGCTGGGTGCCGCCATGCTGAACTGCTCCTGGTGATCGGTTGAGTTGTCTCGTCGGCTGCGCTACGGCCGGACGTGGTCGCTGCGGGCTTCCAGGCCTTCCCTGGAGAGGGTGAAGTTCTGCTGGTACGAGCCCGGGCGCAGGTTGTGCGTGACGGACTTGACGTAGTAGTCGCCGTCGTACGCCCGTCCCGAGCCGCGGACGCCGACGAGCTGGCGCGGCTGCAGGATGTAGCCGTGCCGGTTGACGTCGAGCGAGCCGGAGCCGGAGACGACGTCGGCGGAGACCGCCGCGCGGGCGAGGAGCTCGGCCTCGGCCTGCTCGCGCTGCTGCTTGGCGGTGCCGGACAGGGTCCTGCGCTTGAGGGCCGGGGTGGGCCGCCTGCCCAGAGGCGGGCGCAGGGGGCTGATCGGCGGTTGCGGGAGGAGGGTGGACTGCCGGGTGCCCGGGTCCTGCCAACGGGCCTGGGGCTCCTCCCTGGCCGTCCCGTCGTACGCGAACGTCAGCTGGTCCACGGTCGTGTTGGCGTCCATGTTGACGTTGAGGGCGTGCTGGCGGATGCCGAGGCGGACCTCCGGGCCCCAACGGGCCGCGGACTGGCCGGGGTTGGGGCCGGGCTCCAGGTAGAACGTGTAGCCGTTGGCGCGGGCGAGCTCGGTGACGTACTGGAGGTCGGTGCCCGTCTGGTAGTGCACGCGGAGGTCCTGGTGCGGGGGCTGGGCGATCTTCTCGGTGTAGACGTCGGGCCGGATGCCGTAGTCCGAGTACCGGCGCAGGATGGCGAGGACCCGTTCGGACGGCGGCAGGTTGGGATAGCGGGCGGTGCGTTCCTCCAAGTCCATCAGGAGGGTGAGGTCCTCGCCTGTGACGGTGAGGGTGGAGTGGCCGGGCTGGTTGCTGGCACCGACCTCGTGCCGGACGATCAGGCCGTCGAAGAGCACGTCGGGGGTGCCCTTGACCGCGACCGTGACGATGATCCGGGTCTTGGGATCGAAGAACCCCTCGGGCAGCAGCCGCCGGCTGATCATGCCGGTCTTGGTGAGGTCGAAGGCGAGCTGGAAGCCGCTGCGCTCCCCCGCCGTGGCGGTGATCTGGGCGGACAGCAGCGCCTCGGTGACCTCGGCGGGAACGGGCCGGGCGAGTTTGGGCCCCATGAGGAGCGTGATGTGGACGGGGCCCTGCCCGACGGGCAGATCAAACACGCCGGTCTCCCCTGCCGCCGGGGAAGCCACCGGTGAGCGGGATGTCGATGACGCGTCCGGCCTCGTCCGTCAGCTCCCGTGGGTCGAGTACGGGGTTGGCGTCGGCGATCTGCCACCACTGGCCGACGTCGCCGAGGTAGCGCTGGGCGAGCAGGTCGGGGCGCTCGCCGGCGCCGACGGTGTGCTCCTGGGTCTCCTGCTCCTCCAACTGCTCCAGTGGAGGCAGCAACCGGCGCTTGGTGTACCGGACTTCGGTCCCGTCGGGCTGCCGGTGGATGCCGATCTCGGCGTCGTGGTAGCGGCTGGTGCGGGGGTAGGGGTGGGCGCCCGGGATGGCGTCGAGGGCGTTCTCGTAAGGCTCGATGTCGGCCATGGCGGTGTGCTCAGCCCCTTCCGATCACGGCGTTCGTTCCGGCGAGCCCGAGCGAGCCGAGGCTGCCGCCCCGGGCCGCCGCGGCGAGCCGCTCCTTCTGTGCGAGGTGCGCCATGTAGAGGTCGGCGCCGCGGTGTCCGGCGGGCAGGTCGCTGACGGTGAGGATCTTCATGCCGATGCTCAGCGAGGCCCGGATCGGGTTGAGGTTCACGTCGAACGCGGACTCGTTGACGGAGAGTTCGGTCAACCGGACCGGCATGACCCGCTTACTGCCCCAGGTGAACAGCGTCAACGGCATCTCGATCGGACTGATCTCGATGGTCCCCTGCTGCGACAGCCGGCTCGCCGCGCGCAGTTGGGCGGTCGTCGGCTGCACGAGCATCTCGAGGGTCGCGAGCTGCGGGTGGATGCCGTCGGGCGCGGCGATCTCGAACTGGTCGGTGGCGTCGATCTCGGCGGTGAACTTCCAGGTCTCCTGGGCGGGACCCTTGAGACGGAGCGCCTCGTTGCGGTCACCACTGCCGGTACCGCCGCCTCCGGCGTCGCCGCTGTCACCGGCGGTCTGCGGAGAGACGCTGCGCTCCAGGGTGTCCGGGTTGAACTGCAGGACGATGATCCGCTGGGGGGTGCCGGTGTCGGGGTTGACTACGACTATTCCGGAGCGGATGGGTTTGGGGATGTCGGCGTAGCGGGTCATGGTGTCCTGTCCGTGTACCTAGCGGAGGCGCTCTGCGAGTCGCTCCGCGAAAGGCGCGTAGTCGTGGTCGGGAAAGATGTCCGGGAAGATCCGCAGCATGTTCTGGATGCTCTCGGCAGCGCCCTGAAAGTCGATTTCGCGCATGGAGACGTCGGTATAGAGGTACTGCCAGCCGTACACACCTTTGGTGACGAGCAACGCGTCCAGATATTCGGGATACTCGAGGTCCATTTGGAAGACACCGCGCGTGGCGTGGTAGTACCAGACCTCAGGCATGCTCATCCCGGGATCGATGCGCAGCGCGGACAGCATCCCGCCACCGCCACGCGGCTGCTCGTCGAACGGACGGAGTTCGGCGTAGAGCGCGAGCTCCTGGTCGGAGGGTTCGTCCGTGGCGGGTTCCACGCCCGGGCTGAGCATGGCGGCGGCGAGATGACGAACAGAGAACTCGCCCGTCAGATACACGCCTGCGCGCTCGACCCCCCAGTGGCTCGACAGACCTTCGAATCGCAGAAAACTACGGTGCAACGACGTGTTCAGCACCACACCTTCCTCTTCTGCGATCAACGTGAAGGCTTCGGCGGCGTCCCCGATCTCCTCCTCGACCGGTCCCCTTTCCTCGTACAGCACTTCCACGGCGGGAGTGTGCTGCAGTTCGTCGAGCATCGACAGGTAGCGCCGCTCGTAGTCACTCAGATCGGACACAGGTCTCTCCGAAGTCAGTTGAAGCGGAGTTCCGCTTTCCTGTTATCAAGGGTCTGAAGGTCCGCCTGGAAGCTGGTGAGCTGCCCGGCGGGGAGGCTTCTCTTGTAATTCTTCATTCTCAGTGAGAGAGAAGCCCAGTCACGGAAGGGCGCCTGCAGGACGACGGCCTTCGCGAACCCGGGTGTCACATTGAACTTCTTGGCGATTCTTGCCGGACTCCGCCCGTTGATGTTGAAAAGCTGGTGAATGCCTGGCTTCTCGATGTTGTCACGTGCATAGGACATCGCTGCGGGCTTTCGGACCCACCGTTTGTTCTTGGGTTCGTAGCCCCCCCATTTCATACCGATCACCTTCGGGTAGCCGTAGTTCGGGTCCGTCCGGTTGTCGGAATGGAAGGAAACATCGACCTGGTACCAGATCATGTCCTCGGTCTTGTTGACCGCGACGGCCCGGTGGGCGGGCCCCTCCAACCGGTAGTGGAACTTGGTGTTGACTTCGGAGCCCGGCGCGGGGACCAGGTTGGAGCCCTTGGCCGGCCCATTGAGCCGCTCGGTCAGAAGGTGCATGCGTACCCATGTGATGTCCCTGGGCGGCAGGGAGTCCCAGCCCAAAGGATTGCCTGGGCTTGCCTGGGTGGACACCTGTCCGCGGGGAATGTCCTTGTTGATCCCCGTGGCCTCGAATCCGCGAGCCCGGATGCCGTCCTGGAAAGGCGGGATGATCGTGGGCAGGAGCGGCGGCTTCGGGTCGTCGGACTCCCGGTACTCCAACAGTGCGGCGAGACGCTGCAACTCGCCGTGCAGGTCGTCACGCGTGGCCATCGCCTGCCTGTAGTTCGCGTTGGTCACTCGCGGAGGCAGGCTTCCCTGTCGGGCGTCCACCTCTCGCAGAGCGTCTTCTGCATCGCTCTGACGCTCGTCCTGCAGACGGCCTCGCGGCGTGTTCTTCAGCGGCTCCACGTCGCGTTCCCAGGAATCCAGGTAGTCGCGAATCTCTCTCGCGGCACTACGGACCACCAAATTCGCGCCCCTGCCACGTCCCCGATACATCAAGGTGTGCGGTTCCCCGTCCATGGCGCGGAATTGCACCTCTGGCATCTTGTACTGACGTGTCGGCTCCTGCTGTTGCTCCCTGTCCTTCTCCCTCCGCCGATCACGGCGGTTCCGGAGCCGGTCCCGACTGCCGTCCTGTTGACGACGCCACTGGTCCCGCAGACGCCGCAGCCGGTCGTTCAGGCGTCCGCCGATCCTGCGGCGGGTCTTGCCGAAGAGCCTGCCGACGGCACGACGGGCTCTGCTGACGGCCGACTTGACGGTCTGGCGGGCGCGGCGGAGCGGACGGCGGCGGGGGCGGTCACCGGGACGACGGCCCCTGTCGGTGTCGCGAGGCCGGTCGTCCCTGCGGTCGGCATCCCTGCGACGGTCGTCCGTAGCGCGCCGACGCTCGTCGGGGCGGCTGGTCCTGGGATCGCGGTCCCGGTCGTCGTCGCGGCGGCGGTCGGGGCGGAGTGTGTCGCGGGCCGGGCCGCGGCGGGTGGGGCGGTCGGTGCGGTCCTTCCTGTCCTCGTCGCGCGTCCGCCGCTCCGCGTCCTTGGCTCGCCGCCTGGCCGCGTTGACGTCGCGGCCGTCCTCGCGGCGTTCGTCGTCGTCGCGGCGCTTCTTCGGGCGGGTGGTGTGGGCGGGGCGCGACTTCTTCTCCGGGGAGGAGCGCTTGCCGGGGCGGGGCTTTGACTGGGGGCGCGAGGTCTTGTTCGGGGACGGCTTGCGCGGGACCGGGCGGCGATCGGCCGGCTTGTCCGTGGCCGAGGGGTCGTCGTCCTTGGGCTTCTCGTCCTGGCGCTGCTCGTCCTTCGGCTTCTCGTCCTTCGGCTTGTTCGGTGTGGACGGCTGGTCGGGGGTGTCCGGCTGCCCGGGCTTGTCCTTCTTCGTGCGGAGGTTCTTCAGCATGCCGCCGAGCCGCTCGGCGACCTTGCCCATGAACCTGCTGACGCCCTCGATCAGGAACTCGTAGATGAGCTCGAGGAGGGCCACGACCCCGGCCGCCACCGCCTTCGCGAACGGCAGCGCGCCGTTGCCGCTCTTGACCGACTTCAGGAAGTCCATGAACAGGCCGAAGGCGGCGAGGATTTCGCTCAGCGCGCCCCACGCCGTCCGTAGGGCGTCGATGACCGCCATCACCCAGCCGGCGCCGGGGATGAGCTTGGCGACGACCTTCTCGACGACCATGACGCCGATGATGAAGGGAAGTTGGGGGACGGCCTCGTCCCAGGCCATCTGGGCCATCTGGTCGACCGTGACGCCGCCGGAGACCAGCTCCTGGAAGTCCTCCATCGGGATGCCGATGATCTCCTGGACCTTCTGGTTGAACCAGGCCTTGACCGCGGTCCTGATCTCGTTGAAGAGGTGTTCCTTGGCGCCGGTCTCGGCCGCGGCGCCCGCCTTGCTGATCCAGTCGCCGGGGTCGGAGACGATGTCGTTGAAGATGGCCGCCCACTCGCCGAGACCCGACACGACGGCCGCACCGAACTCCAGCGCGCTGACCGTGACGGACTCGGCGACGTCGACGGCCGCCAGCAGCCCGGTCTCCAGCAGGTCGAGGCCTGCGAGCAGCGCGCCGCACAGGCCGTCGAGCAGCTTCCCGGCGACCTCCTTGAGGGCGTCGGCGAACTCGTTGACCTTCTGCACGGCCCAGTCGCGGGCATCGTCGATGGTGTTGCGCCACTTGTCGCGCATCGCCGGGTAGTCGGCGAGGAGTTCGTCGCCGAGGGCGATCAGGGCGTCCGCGAAGGTGTTGATCTGGTCGATGACCCAGTTGCGGGCGTCGTCGATGAGCTTGAAGACCTGCTGCTTGAACTGGTCGATGAGGTCGGTGACGGCCTTGCGGGCCTTCTCGAAGATGCCCTTGATGGCGTTCTTGAGGCCCTCGAAGAACTCCTTCAGCTTCTCGATGGCGTCTTCGAGCCAGTTGTCGGCGTCGTCCTTGCCCTCGTTCTGCTTCTTCTCCGCGTCCTGCTCGGCGGTGGTCTGCTCCGTCTCGATCTTCTTGTTGTCGTCCTCGGTGCGCTTGTCGACGTCCTTGTCGGTGTCCTCTTCCTTCTTCCTGACGTCTTCGCGGACCTTGTCGTACTTCTTGCCCTTCTTGTCGTCGATCTCCGCGACCTTGTCGTCCTGCTCCTTGCGCCACCGGTCGCGGGAGTCGGAGATGTCGGAGCGGCCCTTGTCCCGGGCGTCGGCCTGCTTCTTGCCGCTGGCGTCGACCTCGCGCTTGAGGTCCTCGTCGTGCTGCTTGCGGTCGTCCGTGGCCTTCTTGTCCTTGGCCTGACGCTCCTGGCCCATCTTGTTCCGGCCCTCGGCGAAGCCGGCCTGGATCTGCGGGCCGCGGTCGTGTTCGGCGACGGCGGAGGCGGACTCGATGGGCACACCACCGGACACCGAGCGCGGTCCGCTCGACTTCCCGCCCTTCTTCCCGCCGGCCACCTTGCCGGTCAGGGTCTCCTTGGGGACGTCCGGGTAGAGCTGGTCCTCGCCCATGGGGCGGGCCGCGTCGTCCCGCCCGGCCCGGTGCAGTTCGGTCTTCCGCTCGTCGAGCTTGCCGCTCTGCTCGTCGGTGCGCTGCGGGTCGGAGTCGTTCTCCAGCGGCAGGCGGGGGGCGTCGCCCACACGGGCGTTCTGCAGGCCCTCGTCCTTGGTGGGCAGTCCGAGGATCGAGTCGATCAGGTCGTCGAGCGGCAGGATCTCTTTCAGCAGCTTGCC
Source organism: Streptomyces sp. NBC_01352 (assembly GCF_036237295.1). NCBI lineage: Bacteria > Bacillati > Actinomycetota > Actinomycetes > Kitasatosporales > Streptomycetaceae > Streptomyces > Streptomyces sp. NBC_01352. The sequence continues at coordinate 8,634,958 of NZ_CP108354.1, read as the reverse complement.
GAAGAGCTGGGCGCCGATGGTGACGGCGATGTCCCACCAGCTCGGTTCCGGCACGTTCGCCCCCGGCACCTCGCCCTCCGGCTTCTGGTCGCCGGTGATCTCGGGGGTCTTGCCGGGGGTCGCCTCGGTGCGGGCGACCTTGGCGTTGGTGTAGGTGCCGGGGGCCGCGGGCGTCGGGCCGCCGGGGACCGTGCGCGGCGAACCGGACGGTCGCTGCGTGGTCGGCGGCGCCTTGCGCAGCGTCGAGCGCTCCTTCTCGACGGAGCGGCCCACCGCGCCGTCGACGCCCTTCAGCGTCTCCAGCGCCTGGTGCGGCTTGAGCGATCCCGCCGTCGCCAGGCCCGACTCGGGCGTGGCGTTGGAGACGTCCGGGGCGGGCGCCGCCTTCTTGGGCCCCGCGCCTCCGGCCGGGGCGGAACGGCCGCCGCTGCGGCCGCCTGACCGTACGGGTGCGGGCGCGGACGCCGTACGGCCGCCGCCTCCTCCGCCGCGGCGGGCGTTCTTCGCCACCTGGCGTGCCGCCGCTCGCTTGCTTCCCGTGGGCCGGGCACGCGCGCCGGACGAGGCGCCGGATGCCGGAGCCTGGGCGGCCTTGGGCGTGTTGGTCGCCGCCTCCGGCCCGGCGGACAGGGGGGAAGGGCCGTTTCCGGGGGCGAGCCTGGGCGCTGCGGCCGGGCCCGGGGTCGAGACCCGGTCCGGCCCGGTCTCCGGTCCCGCCGAGGTCGCGGGACCACGGCCCTCGGTGACGTCCCGCGCTCCGGGCTCGGGGGCGGGGGCGGGTGCGGACACGGACGCTTGCGCCGGGTCGCCCTGCTCGGGGCGGTTGTCGTCGCGCCCGGCGCTCTCCTGAGGGCCTGCCCCGGTCTCCTTGCTCTGCTTCTGCTGCGCACCGGCGGTGTCGGTGCCGCGACCGCCACCCTGCTCCTCGGTTCCGCCCTTTCGACTGTCTCCCCCGGAGGGGGCGGAACCGGAAGGGGACGTCCCGGGCTCCTGCTTACGGGCGTCCTCGCCCGCCTTGTCCAACTGTCCGGGCGGTGCCGTCTCCCCGGGGCCGGGGGCCGTGCCGCCGCCCGGCGCACCGTCGGCGGTTCGGGCCTCCTCGTCACGGCGACGGGCGTCGGCGCCCTCCCGCTGAGCCTCCGTCTGCTTCCGGTCCCAGTCCCGGTCGGCGGACTCCGCCAAGGGTGCCGCGGTGGCGTCGCCGGCCCGCGACTCCGAGTCGGCACCACTGTCTTCACCTGCCCCGGAGTCCTGCTCGACGGACAGCGCCGCGAAGAGGTCCTGGTCCTCGGAGTCGTTCTCCGCGGCGTCCGAGTCGGCGCCCCTTGCGGCGCCGGTTGCGGTCGCGCCCTGCTCCGGGCCGCTCGGAACGGCCGGTGTCTCGACGGCCGCGGGACTCATCGGACGTGCGGGATCCTTCTTGCGCTGCTCGACGAGCGTCGGGTTCTTCGCGGCCGGAGTGGCGCCGACCAGCTCGATGTCGGGCACCGAGCCGGTGCCGCCCTGCTCGTCGGGCTCCGCGTCCGACGCCTCGGTGTCGTCCTCCGCCACCGATTCCAGCCCCAACGGCTCGTCGTCGGCGTCCTCCTCGTTCGACGGGTCGCCCACGGCACGGGCCGGAGCGGTGCCCCCACCCGTCCTGGTCCGCTCGCCGGGCTCGGCCCCGCTCCGGTCCACCGCCCCCGGGGCGGCGGCCTGCCGGGCGGGGACCTCACTGCCGCCCGCGCCCTCGGACTGCGGCGGCTCCTGCTCACCGGCCTGCTTCTCCGGCTCCGGCGTGGCCTCGTCCCGCGCGCTCTCGGACTCCTCCTGGGCCTCCCGCTCGTCGTTCTGGTCCTGTTCCTTCTGTTCCGTCTCGGCGTTCGCCGCGCCCTGGCGCTCGTCCGCCGCGTCCTTCTGCGCGTCCTGGACGGAGGCGTTCCGGTCCTCCTGCTGCTCCTGGGACCTCTCCTGCTGCTGCCCCGCCGAGGCCTCGCGATCCCGGGCAGCGCCCTTCTCGCCGGGTGCGCCCTCCTGGTCCGCAGCGTCCGCAGCGTCCTCGGCCTCCTCGTCCCGGTCGCCGCCGGGCTTGGTCCGCCCGTCGCCCTCCTGCCGGCCGTCCCCCTCCCGAGACCCGTCTGCCCGCTCCCCCGCCTCCTGCTGCTCCTCGGCCGAGGCCCGCCGACGCTCCTCCTCGATCTCCTCCCCCGCCCCGGGCACGGCCAGCGGCGCCGCCGCGGCCTGAGACGGCAGCGGTCCGGCCTGCTCCGTCTCCTCCACGGCCGCCAGCAGCCGGTCGAGCACGGGCGTGGGCAGCCGCAGCTCCAACCGGTCCAGCACGATGTCCTGCACCTGCGGCGCCATCCGCGCCAGCTGCAGCCGCACCCGCCCCGACCGGTCCTCCGGATCGCCGCGCAGGGAGCGGAGCAGGCCGTTGGCCAGGCGGTCGACGAGGGTCGCCGGGTCCAGTTGCTCCATGCGGCGACGGTCGGCGTCGACGGTCGCGTACCGCAGCCAGCCTGGCGTGGCCTGACCCTGCTCGACCTGAGCGACGTCCGCGCCGGACTCCGGCTGCTGTACGAGATCCCGCGCCGCCGACTCCGCCTCCCGCTCGATCGCCTGCTGCGGCAGGCTCACCGCGCCCAGTTCGCGGCCGGCGCGCAGGGTGCCGAGGCCGTGCGGGTTCTGGACGGTGTGCAGGAGTTCGTGGGCGAGGAGGCGGCGGCCCTCGTCGGTGCCGGGCTTGAAGGTGCCCTCGGCGAAGAAGATGTCCTGGCCGACGGCGACCGCGTCCGCGCCGAGCAGGTCCGTCAGGTGTCCCGCGTCCCGGCCGGTGTGCAGGCGTACCCGGCTCAGGTCGTGGCCGAGGCGTTCCTCCAACTCGCGTCGTACGCCGGGATCGAGAGGCTGCCCGGCACCGCTGACGATGTTCTTGGGCTCAGGGGTACGGGACTTGGCGGCACGTTCCTTGCGCTTACGGCGGCGCTGTTCGGCCGACTGCTCGGAACGGTCGTCCTGGGACTGGGCGTTGGCGTTCACCGGGTCACCTCCCCGTGACCGCTCAGGCCCTCGTGCACGGCCCGCGCCAGCTCCTGGCCGAGGCGGCGGGCGGACAGGCCGGCGGGCAGGGGCGGCAGGCCGGCGAGTGTGTCGGCGGTCAGGGGGCCGTGGGCCGCCACCGGCACGCCGTGGGTGCGGATGAGCCGGGTCAGCTCGCGTTCGAAGGCGTCCGAGACCCGCTCCGGATCCACACGGAAGCCATGCAGGGCGAGTTCACCGATCTCCACCCGGATCTCGCCCGGTTCCCTGGTCACACCCATCCCCGGACCTCCGTAGGCGTCAGGGAGCGCTCCAGCTTCAGATACTCCGTGCGGGCCGCCGCCAGCATGTGCCGCATCTGGAGGCGATCGCCCTCCTCGGCGGCCAGGAACGCGCCGGACAGCGCGATGTTGCGGATCGAGCCGCCCGCGACGGTGAGCCGGGCCAGCAGCGCGGGGTCGATGTCCTTCACGGGAGCCTGGGACGGCAGCACCCGGCGCCAGATCTCCGCGCGTTCGTCCTCCGCCGGGAAGGGGAAGTCGACGACGAAGCGGATGCGGCGCAGGAAGGCCGTGTCGAGGGACTTCTTCATGTTGGTGGTGAGAATGGCGAGGCCCCGGTAGGCCTCCATCCGCATCAGCAGGTAGCTGACCTCGAGGTTGGCGTACCGGTCGTGGCTGTCCTTGACCTCGCTGCGCTTGCCGAAGAGGGCGTCGGCCTCGTCGAACAGGAGGAGCGCGCCGCCGCGTTCGGCGGCGTCGAAGACGCGGCGGAGGTTCTTCTCCGTCTCGCCGATGTACTTGCTCACGACCTGTGAGAGGTCGATGACGAACAGGTCGAGGCCGAGCTCCTTCGCCATCACCTCGGCGGCCAGCGTCTTGCCGGTGCCGGAGCCGCCCGCGAACATCGCGGTGACGCCGAGACCGCGGCGCAGGGTCGCCGCGAATCCCCACTCCTGGTGGACGGTGGCCCGCTGCCGGACGTGGGCGACGATCTCGCGCAGCACGCCGGTCTGCCGCTCGTGCAGGACGAGGTCGTCCCAGCCGGCCTGCGGTTCAATGCGGCGGCCCAGCTCGTCCATGCCGATGCGGGCCTCCTCCAGGCCGGCCCGCCAGGCGAGTTGGGCGGGGTCGAGCCGGTCCTCGTACGGCAGCCGACGGCCTACGGTGGCGGCCGCGGACCGTACGACGTGCGGCGGCAGCTGGAACTGGGCTATCAGGGACCGCAGTTCGGTGTCGTCCAGGTCCGCGACGGGGTGGAACGCGTCGGCCCACAGGGCGAGTTGCTCCTCGTCGTCGAGACGCGGCACGGACACCCGCGCGCCGTGCGGACGGTCCGTGCGCAGCGGGTCCTCGCTCGACACCACGACGGGTACGGCGGCCCCGGCCAGGAACGCCTCGGCGGCCGCCCGCTGGTCACGGTCCAGTTCGCCCGCCTCCACCAGCAGCGCGGCGGGCAGCAGGATCGCCTCGCGCTGCCACAGCCGGGCGAGCGCGTCACGTTCGGCGGGGTCCGCCGGGATGTCCTCGGCGCCCATGGTGTACATCCCGAGCCCGGACCGGGCGGCCGCCGCGGCGGCGATGTCGGCGCGGCTGCGCAGGTCACCGCCGGTCACCTCGACCACCGGTACGTCGTTCCCCGTCACCCATCCCTCGGCGACCCGGCCCGCGGCCAGGTCGTACGACGGCGGCAGGCGGTCCGGCGCGGGGGTGCGGCGCAGGCGGCCGTGCAGCCGGGCGTCCAGGTAGGGCGAGCCCAGCAGGAAGTGCAGGACGCGCTCGTCGAGCCGCAGCCGGGACGTGGTCAGCCGTGACTCGTCGTCCAGTTCGACGATTCGCCAGCGGCGCAGCGGCGCGACGGGGGTGAGGGCGCTCCAGTGCGGCTCGGCCAGCGCGGCCAGGGCGAGCGCGAAGGTGGGGAACGCCCGTTGCGGGTCGCCCGAGGCCGCGGCGCAGCGGGCGGCGGTCGTGGGGTCCAGTTCGTCGGCGGCGGTGAGGAGGATCAGGTCGCGCTCGAAGGGGGTGAGGCCGAAGCAGGCGACCAGTGCGTCGAGCGGGTCGGCCGAGGGCTCGGTGACGGACGGGGCCGTAGGCACCGGGGCCTCGGTTCCCCGGCCGTCCTCCCCCGCCGCGTGGGCGTCGACGCGGGACAGCACACGCCGGATCTCCGCCATCAGCGCCACGCCGCCGTCCCGCGCGCCCGCGCCGTCGGCCGTTCCCGTCGCGCCCGTCGCGCCCGGCGTACCCGGCTCGTTCGTCCCCATGTCCTCACCTGCCCCCGTCGTCCCCATCTGGTCTCAGTTCTCCGTGCCTTCGCCGTCGGCCCGGCGAGCGGTGCGCTTGCGGGGTTCCGGCTGCGCGGACTTGCCCGCCTGGGCGGCCTTCCGGGTCCGGGCGGCCGGCGCCTTGGCCACCGTCTTGGCCGCGGTCTTCGCAGGGGCTTTCGCGGCCTGTTTTGCAGACGGGGACGCAGGCGCAGGCGCAGACTCAGACGCAGGCGCGGGCCTTGAGACGGGATCCTCGGTCTCCGTCTCCGGGACCGGCGCCACGAACGGCACCACTCGGACGTCGGACCGTTCCACCGGCTTCGCCGGCACCGGCGTCTCGCGCCCGTCGATGAAGACGAGGGCCGCCTGGTAGACCACGGACAGCGAGTACGGGGTCTGGTGGAGCATCCCCCAGAGCTTCGACGTCTCGTCGATGTCCATCACCGTCGGCGTGAGCCGCACGCGCTGTGCCGCCCCGGCGAGGTCGCTCCCGGCCAGGTAGGGCCGCTCACCGGCCTGTTCGACGACGTCCTTCGGCAGGATCGGTGTCTCGTGCAGGGTGCGCACCACGGAGCCGATCAGCCGTTGCCCGACCAGTTCCGTCTCCTCGCCGTACGCGCTGATCAGGTAGTGCAGGTCGAGTGCCGCGGCGGGCCGCTTGACCAGGGTGCCGTCCGACGCGCGCGTCGGCAGGTCGTTGTTGCGCTGCGAGGTGTTGGGCGTGACCTGGTAGAGGAACACGGAGATGGTCGGCTCGGCCTGCGCGTCGGCCGGCGGTTTGCGCGGCTCGACCTTGACGGCTTCGCCGAACTCCGGCCCCACGTTGTTCTCGATCAGCAGGGCGAGGGCCTGGGTGACATGGGCGATGGCCAGTGCGTTGCTCATGACGTCAGTCCCTCGGTTCCATCCAGCCGAATTCGTCCCACTGCTGCCTGTGCGCGGCTCACTCGCGCCCCCGTGCCAGGTACTCCGCGAGGCTCACGGTCGCCCCCGCCCGCCCCGCCTGCGGCGTCCGCCGCTGCCGCGCGCCGCCGGACGGCGACTCGGCCGCCGTCACTTCCAGCCGGCCGATCTGCACCTGCACCACCTGCTCGGCCGCCCGCGCGGGTCGCCGGGCCGCGGCCTGGCGTACGGCGTCCCGTGCGGCCGTCGTGTCCGCGGCGGCGGGGCGCAGCGCCGCGGACACGACGGCGGGGGGAGCGGCGTCCGCACCCGGGAGGGTGGGCACGGACGCCGCGGGCCGGTCGGCACCCCGGTCGGAGCGCCCTTGTCCCGCCGCGCGCCGCCCGGCGGCGGAGGGCACCTGCCGCGGTACGAGGGGCGCGGCGGGCCGCAGCAGGGGGATCTCCGGGGCGGCCTGCGCGGCAGGACGCGAGGCCGGTTCGGCGGGCGCCCGTTCGGTGCGTACGACGGTCCGCTCCCGTTCCGTGTACACCCGGGCCTCGCCGGTCGCGGCCGGGCGCGGCGCGTCCGGTGGCGGCAGGACCGTCGGCGTGGTGGAGGGCCACAGCAGCCCGTCCTCGTCCGGCGTCGCCGCCTGGGCCCGTACCGCCTCGACCCGTTCGAAGGGGCCGGGCAGCCGGGGCCGCACCCGCCCGGCGCCGGGGCGCGGGGTGGCGGCCGGTGCGGCGTGCCGGGCGATCAGCCGGTCGAGGAAGTCGGGCCCGGACCGCTCGGCAGAGGAGTCAGACATCCGCACACAGCTCCAGGTAGTAGCGGCGCCGCAGCGGGCTGAGCGCCAGGATCTCCGGCTCGCTCCAGCCGTACGCGGTGGCGAGCAGATGGACGTCGAGGAGCACGTCGCGCGCCCAGGCGTCCAGTTCGGTCCACAGGTAGGAGGCGATGTCGAGCTCGGCCCGGGTGGCCTGCCCGCACTCGGGGCAGGCCACGTTGAGCGTGAGGTCGGCGCCCGGATCGGCCGCCTCGACCGCCTCGGCGATCCGGCGCTGCACCGCCGCGGGCAACTCCCGCGCCGCCGGCTCCCCGGCCGGCACCGCGCTCCCGTCGTGCGTCGCCGAGACCAGGCACCGCGCGAGCAGCGCCGTACGCGGGTCCGCCGCACGGGCCACCGCCGCCAGGTCGGCAGCGCCGGGCAGCCTGAACTCGACGTCCCAGCCGCCCTGTTGAACCCGCACGACGTGCTCGCCGCGCCCGCCGAGCGAACCGGCCAGCTGCCCGGCGTCCAGCTCGAACTCCATGTCCGCGCCGCACGCCGCGCACTCCAGCCGTACCTGCATCCGCTCGCCGAACAGCGCCCGGCGCAGCGCGAACAGGTCCGCCTCGCGCTCGCCGACGGGCACCGAGGGCAGCCGTCCGGCGTCGACGTCGGGCCGGGCCGCACGGTGCAGCAGCAGCGCGCGCCCGACCGGTGCCTCGGCCAGTCCCGCCTCCCAGGCGGCCAGCAGTTCGGCCGCCCCGGTGATCGCCATGTCCTCCCCCGATCAGATCGACTACGCCCGGTTCATGCCGGGTTGAGGAACGACGGTTCCTCCGGTTCGGGCACCTCGTAGTCCCGCTCCCAGCCCTCGCACTCGAGCTTCAGCGACTGGATGGCCACCGCGTTGGCGTTGGCGTCGAGTTCGCCGAGGACCTGGTACTCGCTGGGCCAGGTCCGGTAGAGCTTGTGCGAGACGGCGACCTGTCCGGCCTCGTTGAGGACCTGGATCACGAGGTCCTTGCGGAAGTCGGCCAGGGACACCTCGGAGCCGAGCCCCGCGCCGACCTGCCAGACCTTGTTGGCCCAGCGGTCGAACTCGGGGTCGTGGGTGACTCCGCGCTCCAGGGTGACGCCCTCGAACTCGGAGCGGCCCGGCGACTTGCGCGGGGAGGAGGGATCGCCGCCGTGGCGGTGCTTGACGACCTCCGTGGTCCGCTTCAGCGGACTGATCTTGCTGATGCCGGCGACCGTACGACCGTCCCACAGGACCAGGAACTTGAAGTTCTTGTAGGGGTCGAATCGATGCGCGTTGACCGTGAACTCAGCCATCGGATTCCTTCAGCTTTCCATGATTCTGCGGCGTCGGGGAGTGGCCCCTGGACGGGGATGGCCCCTAGAGCTCGAACTGGCCCGACGTCTGCTGGATCTTGACGACGACGAACTCGGCCGGCCGGACCGGCGCGATGCCCACCAGGACGTTGACGACGCCGTTCGCGACGTCCTCGTCGGTCGTGGTCTCGTGGTCGCACTTGACGAAGTACGCCTCGCGCGGGGTGCTGCCCTTGAAGGCGCCCTGGCGGAACAGCGTGTGCAGGTACGAGGAGGCGCCGAGCCGGATCTGCTGCCACAGGCTCTCGTCGTTGGGCTCGAACACGACCCACTGCAGGCCCCGTTGGAGGCTCTCCTCGACGTGCAGCGCGAGCCGCCGCACGGGCACATACTTCCACTCGCTGTCCAGCGCGTCGGAGCCTTCGAGGGTGCGTGCGCCCCACACCAGCGGCCCGGTCACCGGGAAGGTCCGCAGGCAGTTGACGCCGAGCGGGTTGAGCAGCCCGGTCTCGCGGTCGGTCAGGTCGACGGTGAGCGAGTGCACGCCCGCGAGCCGCGCCTCGGTGCCGGCCGGCGCCTTCCACACGCCGCGCTCGGAGTCGGTGCGCGCGATGACGCCCGCGACCGCGCCGGACGGCGGGAAGGAGCGCAGCCGCCCGGTGAGCGGGTCGGTGAGCTGCAGGTGCGGGAAGTACAGGCCGGCGTGGTTGCCGCGGACGGCGTCGAAGGCCGAGAGGCCGGCCCGTGCCGTGTCGACGCTCACCCAGGTGCTGGGCGCGTCGACCAGCAGGAAGATCCGTCGCTCCTGGCACAGCCGCTGGGCCGCCGAGACGACCGTGAGCATGTCCTCGGTCTTCTCGTACGAGGCGAGCTCGGGCAGCGCCAGCAGGTTGACGTCGGCGACGCCGCGCAGGGCCTGGATGCCGGTCTTGTCGGCCTCGGAGCCGATGAGGTCGCGCGGTCCGGGCGCCTCGCCGTCCTCGCCGCCCTCCAGCGGGAAGACCGGCGGGTTGACCGAGGCCTCCAGGCCCAGGTCGTTGGCGCACTCGCCGACGAAGCGGACGACGTCCTCGGGGTCGGTGGAGCCCGCGACGACCTGGACGCGCCGGCCGAAGGAGGTGACCTCGGCGCCCGCGAAGGCGTGCTTGCCCGGGGCGTCGGGCAGCGCCCGCAGCTTGCGTTCGAGCAGCAGCGCCAACTCGGCCACGCCGGACGGGGCTTCGCCGTCGCAGTCGGGGTCGTAGAGGGTGAACTCGCGCTCCACGTCGCCGATCTTGACGGTCAGGTCGACGGCCAGGTCGGGCAGTTCGTGCCCGAACGGCTTGGAGACGGTGCCCGACGGGTCGGGGCGCCCCTCGCCGACGGCCTCGACGCGGATGAGCCGCGACCCCGCGTTGATCACGGTCGGCGCGTACCGCCCTCCCCCAGAGGCGTCCATGGACAGCCCGGTGAAGCTCTCGCGGGCGTCGCCCTTGGCGTCGTAGACCCGCAGGTTGAAGGTCGCGTCGGGGTCGGGGGTGTCGTAGTCGACGGCGACGCGCAGGCCGTTGCCCCACACGCCGGGTTCCTTGGCGTGGACTTCGAGCACGCGGCTCTCGCTGTGGCCCTCGGTGGACTCCAGGACGACGCAGGCGGCCTTGCCGCTGCCGGCCTTGGCCACCCGGACGATCACGGCGACGGTGCCGCCGTTGCCGAAGAACTGGTGCACCGCGTAGGCGAGGGCACTCTTCGAGCCGAGCCCGCCGAAGCGCCGCTCGAACTCGGTGAAGCCGGTGACGCGCACCGGCTCGTTCAGCGGACCCCGCCGGGTGTGTCCCACGAAGGCGGTCACCGACGTGGTCACGGCGGAGATGGTGCGGGTGCTGCTGGGAAGCTCTTCGACATAGACGCCGGGATACGTCGGCCTGGCGGCGTTCACTGCATTCGTCGGCATTCCCCCTCCAATCCCTTTTCGGGCACCGATCGACAGGCACCAAGAGACGGCAGAAAGGAGAGGTTTCGTCACGGTGCAGGCGGAAGGTCCCCGACGCGCGAAGGCGCGCCGGGCCGCGGACACCGCATCAGCTTCCCCCGTCAGTGCCCGGACGGACGGCCGCCCGGGTCAAGCGCACACGCTTGTGACTCCTGATGCTCAAGTGCTCAACCCACGGTGGAGTGCGAAGAGTTGGACAACAAGGCGTCTTCACGCCACGCCTCAGGTGGGTTCGATGGAGGGTGCCGCGCATGACTCGCACACGATGTGCGCAAGCCGCAACAGGTGCTTCACAGGTTTCCCACAGGCGATGTTCTAGCAGAATGGCGGTCATGCCCCGACGTACCCCGCATCTCCGGTCCCAGAGCCCTTCCGCCCCTGCTCACAAGCCCTCATGCCCTTGCGATCTTGGGGAGACGTACGCAGAGTGCTGTGGCCGATTCCACCGGGGTGAGACCGCGGCACCGACCGCGGAATCGCTGATGCGTTCGCGCTACAGCGCTTTCGTGAAGCGCGACGAGGGATACCTGCTGCGCACCTGGCACCCCCGGACCCGGCCGCCCCGGGTCGAGTTCGATCCCGGCATGCGCTGGACCGGTCTGGAGATCCTCGCCACGAGCGAGGGATCGGCGTTCCACACCACCGGAACCGTGACCTTCCGCGCCTCGTACCGGGGCGGTTCGCTGCACGAGCGGAGCCGGTTCGAGCGGGTGGACGGCGCGTGGGTGTACGTGGACGGGACCTTCCTCGACTAGGGCCAGGCCTGTCCGGGCCCTCGACCAGGGCCTGTCCGGACCCGGTTACGGCGCCAGGATGTCCAGCTCCTGAAGCGCGCCCACCGTGATCTCGCGGGTCAGTGCCTCCGCGCGGACGGCGTCGCCCGCGCGGACCGCTTCCGCGACCTGGACGTGCAGGGTGACGGCGGCCGGGTCGGGGTCGTCGAACATGACCTCGTGGTGGGTGCGGCCGGCGAGGACCTCGGCGACGACGTCGCCGAGACGCGCGAACATCTCGTTGCCACAGGCGTTGAGGATGACGCGGTGGAAGGCGATGTCGTGGACCAGGTAGCCCTCGAGCTGATGGCCTCGCGAGTGGGCCACCATGCCCAGGGCGCACTCGGTGAGTTCGGCGCACTGGTCGGCCGTGGCGTACTTGGCGGCGAGCCCCGCGGCGACCGGTTCGATCGCGGAGCGCAGGACGGTGAGGGAGCGCAGCTGGCGGGGCCGGTCGGCGCCGGCCAGGCGCCAGCGGATGACCTGGGGGTCGAAGACGTTCCACTCGTTCGCGGGACGGACCGTCACACCCACGCGGCGGCGGGACTCGACGAGGTGCATGGACTCCAGGACGCGGACCGCCTCCCGCATCACGGAGCGTGAGACGTCGAAACGCTGGGCCAGCTCGTCGGTCCGCAGGACACTGCCGGGCGGGTACTCGCCCGCGGTGATCGCGGGGCCGAGGGTTTCCAGTACGCGGCCGTGCAGCCCCCGGCCCGATGTGCTCATGCACTCAGCGTACGGGGCAGATCACAGGAACAAAAAGTCAGACTTATTTGTCACAGACTCTTGAATTCGTCGTACCTAATAGGTTTCAGTGTGGCCGACGTCAGATGTCGACGTCGGATGTCGAGGAAGACAGCGAGGCAGTGATGCGTACCCCTCACGTCGTCGTGGTGATGGGCGTCGCCGGCACGGGCAAGACCACGATCGGTCCCCTGCTCGCGGCCCGGCTGGACGTTCCCTACGCCGAGGGCGACGACTTCCACCCCCAGGCCAACATCGACAAGATGTCGGCCGGCACCCCTCTCGGGGACGCTGACCGGTGGCCGTGGCTCGACGCCATCGGCGCCTGGGCGCACGAGCGGGCCGGGCTCGGCGGGGTGGTCAGCTGCTCCGCGCTGAAGAGGTCGTACCGCGACCGGCTCAGGGCCGCCGCTCCCGGTGTCGTGTTCGTGCACCTCGCGGGCGACCGGAAGCTCATCGAGGACCGCATGACGCACCGTCAGGGCCACTTCATGCCGACCGCGCTGCTGGACTCCCAGTTCGCCACGCTCCAGCCGCTCCAGGCGGACGAGGCGGGAGTCGCCGTGGACGTCTCCGGAAGCCCCGAGGAGATCACCGAGCGGGCCGCCGAGGCACTGAGCGTCCTCCCCGACGTGCCCCAGTAGCACCCCTCCCCAACTCCCCCCAGTAACACCCCTCCCCCCTCCCCGTACTTGCAAGGGAATCCCCTGTGACCAGACTCAGTGTCGAGATGCTGGCAGCGGACGCACCCGAGCCGATCACCTCGGCCGGCCACGCTCAGCTGGGTATCGCCGTTCTGGCGGGCATTGCCGTCATCGTCCTGCTCATCACCAAGTTCAAGCTCCACGCGTTTCTGTCGCTGACCATCGGGTCACTGGCGCTCGGCGCGTTCGCCGGAGCGCCGCTCGACAAGGCGATCACCAGCTTCACCACCGGGCTCGGGTCGACCGTGGCCGGCGTGGGCGTGCTGATCGCCCTCGGCGCGATCCTCGGCAAGATGCTCGCCGACTCCGGGGGCGCCGACCAGATCGTCGACACCATCCTGGCGAAGGCGAGCGGCCGCACCATGCCGTGGGCGATGGTGCTGATCGCCTCGGTGATCGGACTGCCGCTGTTCTTCGAGGTCGGCGTGGTGCTGCTGATCCCGGTCGTGCTGATGGTCGCCAAGCGCGGCAACTACTCGCTCATGCGCATCGGCATCCCGGCGCTCGCCGGCCTGTCCGTGATGCACGGTCTGGTCCCGCCGCACCCCGGCCCGCTGGTAGCGATCGACGCGGTCAAGGCCAACCTGGGCGTCACGCTGGCGCTCGGCGTACTCGTCGCCATACCGACGGTGGTCATCGCCGGTCCGCTGTTCGCCCGGTACGCGGCCCGCTGGGTCGACGTCCCGGCCCCCGAGCGGATGATCCCGCAGCGCGCCTCCGAGGAACTGGAGAGGCGTCCCGGCTTCGGCGCGACCCTCGCCACGATCCTCCTGCCGGTCGTCCTGATGCTGTCCAAGGCACTGGTCGACATCGTCATCGACGACCCGACGCACGACGTGCAGCGCACCTTCGACGTCATCGGCTCTCCGCTGATCGCCCTGCTCGCCGCCGTGTTGGTGGGCATATTCACGCTTCTGCGGCCCGCCGGGTTCGCCAAGGACCGGGTCTCGCAACTCGTCGAGAAGGGCCTCGCGCCCATCGCGGGCATCCTGCTCATCGTCGGCGCGGGCGGCGGCTTCAAGCAGACGCTGATCGACTCCGGCGTCGGCCAGATGATCCTGGACATCTCCAAGGACTGGTCGATCCCCGCCCTGCTCCTGGCCTGGCTGATCGCGGTGGCGATCCGGCTGGCGACCGGTTCGGCGACCGTGGCGACGATCTCGGCGGCCGGCCTGGTCGCCCCGCTCGCGGCCGACATGTCGACGACCCACACGGCCCTGCTCGTCCTGGCCATCGGCGCCGGCTCGCTCTTCTTCAGCCATGTCAACGACGCCGGATTCTGGCTGGTGAAGGAGTACTTCGGCCTGACCGTCGGCCAGACCCTCAAGACCTGGTCCGTCATGGAGACGATCATCTCCGTGGTCGCGGGCGGTGTGGTCCTCCTCCTCTCGCTGATCATCTAGGAGTACGGCGATGAGTCACCCCTTGTTCGACATCGGCGGGCGGACCGCCCTGGTCACCGGCTCCAGCCGGGGCATCGGACTCGCGCTGGCCCGCGGCCTGGCTCAGGCGGGCTGCCGGGTCGTCCTCAACGGGCGGGACGGCGAGCGGCTCACCAAGGCCGCCGCCGAGCTGCCCGGCGAGGTGCACACGGCCGTGTTCGACGTCACCGACGGGCCGTCGGTGGCGGACGGCATAGCGGAGGTGGAGGAGCGGGTCGGCCCGCTCGACATCCTGGTCAACAACGCGGGCATGCAACTGCGCGCCCCGCTCCTGGAGTTCACCGACTCCGACTGGCACCGGATCCTGGACACCAACCTGACCAGCGCCTTCCTGGTCGGCAGGGAAGCCGCCCGCCGGATGACGGAACGCGGCCACGGCAAGATCATCAACATCTGCTCGCTGCAGAGCGAGGTGGCCCGCCCCGGCATCGCGCCCTACGCGGCCACCAAGGGCGCCCTGAAGATGCTCACCAAGGGCATGTGCGCGGACTGGGGCCCGTACGGCGTCCAGGTCAACGGCCTCGGCCCCGGCTACATCGAGACCGAGCTGACCCAACCCCTGGTCCAGGACGAGGAGTTCAGCGCGTGGGTACGGCGCCGCACCCCGGCCGGCCGCTGGGGCCGTACGGAGGACCTGGTGGGCGGGGTGCTGTTCCTCGCCTCGCCCGCCGCGGACTTCGTCGGCGGACAGGTGCTGTACGTCGACGGCGGCATGACGAGCGTGCTGTGACCTCCGGGAGGCTTTGATGCTGGGTTGCGTGATCCACGGACAGGGTGACCTGCGGGTCGAGGAGTTGGCGGTACCGGACCCCGGCCCCGGCCAGGCGCTGGTGGCCGTGCGGTACGGCGGGGTGTGCGGGTCCGACCTGCACTACTGGCGGCACGGCGGAGTCGGCGACTTCCGGCTCAAGGAGCCGATGGTGCTCGGCCACGAGGTGGTCGGAACGGTCGTCTCGTACGGTGCCGGCGCGTCAGGGCCGGTTGCCGGTACGGCAGTCGCCGTGCACCCGGCCACACCCTGCGGGGTCTGCCCGGAGTGCGCGGACGGGCGCCGGAACGTCTGCCGGGACACGCGTTACCTGGGCAGCGCGGCACGGTTTCCGCACGTGCAGGGCGGGTTCGCGGCTCACATGGTCGTACCCGCCGAGCAGGTCAGGGCGCTCCCGGCCGGCCTGGAGCTGCGCCGGGCCGCGCTCGCCGAGCCCCTGTCCGTCGCACTGCACGCGGTGCGACGGGCCGGGACGGTCGCCGGGAAGCATGTCCTCGTCACCGGCGCCGGGCCCATCGGCTGCCTGGTCGTCGCGGCGGCGAAGGCCGCCGGGGCGGCGCGCGTGACGGTGACGGACCTGGTGCCGCGGGCGCTCGAGTACGCACGGGTCGCCGGTGCCGACACCGTCGTACGGGCCGATGATCCGGACGACGCCGGGTGGCCGGCGGAGGTGGACGTGGTGATCGAGGCGTCGGGGGTGGCCGCCGGGCTGGACACCGGGCTGCGGCTGGTGCGGCGCGGGGGCGTGGTCGTGCAGCTCGGGATGCTGCCGCCGGGGCAGTCGCCCTTCGCCGGGAACCTCGTCGTCAGCCGCGAGATCGAACTGCGCGGCGCGTTCCGGTTCGACGGCGAGTTCGACGAGGCACTGCGACTGCTCGCCGCCGAGGCCTCGTTCGACGGACTGGTCAGCGCGGTGCTGCCGGTGGCGCAGGCCGAGGCGGCCTTCGCGCTGGCGGCGGACCGGGGGCAATCCTGCAAGGTCCTCCTGGACTTCGCCTCTTGAGCACCCTTTGGCCCCTGCCTTCGCAGCCTGGGAGAAACCGCTTCCCGCCATGGGCCTGACGGTCCCATCATGAGCGGACGGTCCCCTCGCCAAGGGGACTTGAGGCAACGGGGGCGTCATGGCGGTCTCACTCGGGATGCGCATATCGGGCTTACTCGTCGCGGGAGCGCTCGCCATCGCGACGGCGGCGGCCTGCGGCAGCGGCGGCGGGGACGACGCGTCGGGGAGCGGCGGGGGCGGTACGAGTGTCTCCGGCGGGGTCGCCGACGGTGGCGGTGGTGGTCAGAAGGACGGCGGGTCGGGCGGGGGTACGCCTACCTGGGTGCCGCCGGAGGAGAACGGTGACGGTGGGTCCGGGGGATCAGGTGACTCCGGTTCGGGTGGCTCCGGTTCGGGTGGCTCCGGTTCAGGTGGCTCCGGTTCAGGTGGCTCCGGTTCGGGTGGCTCCGGTTCGGGTGGCTCCGCTTCGGGTGGGTCCGGTGGTACCAACGGGTCGGGGGGTTCCGGCGGGTCCGGCTCCGGGTCCGGGCAGGGGCCGGGTTCCGGAAGCAGTGATTCCGGAGGCTCGAGCGGCGGACCGGAGAAGGTAGAGGGGCCCGCGTGGCTTCCGCCCGGGCCGCGTTCGCCCAACACCGACGTGGCGCCCGACCCCGCTAGTGTGTACGACACGATCGGCGAGGCCCCGTCCGCGTGCGCGGGCACGGCGAAGGAGTACGCGAAAGCGAAGGAACCGGAGTGGCAGGTGCTCCGCGGTCTGGCCTCGGCGTGCGCGGCTGTCCAGGGCCAGGGCGGCAGCTGGGACACGGCGACTGCCGACTACTCCCGCACGCAGGGCGAGTTGACCTCCTGCAAGGGCCTGGCCGCCTATGAGGTACTCGGCAACCTCCTGGAGTTCCATCGCCGGCACCCTTCAGCCACCGTGCGGTTGAAGGGTTCGAAGGGCGCCGGCGGCGGGGCCGCCTGTGCCTTCCGGGTCGCCTCGGTGAACGTGGAGAAAGCGAAACCCGGCGACACGATCAGGATCACGTTCGAGGGCATCCACTTCGGCCTGACGAAGCAGGAGGTGGAGCAGATCGACGTCACGATCACGGACGGGGACCAGGAGGCGGAGCACCTCGGCGACCAGCCCGAGCTCGAGCCGGGCGGGCCCGTGTTGCTCGACGTCGTCGTTCCGAAGCTGAAGACGGGCCCCTACCCGAAGACGGTCAGCATCACGGCCACGTACGGCCCGTCGGCCACCCTGAACAGCGCCTTCACCGTCCTCGCCCCCGACCCCACCGGCCCGACCGACTCCTCGTCATCCGCCACGCCCTCGGTCACCCCGTGAGCGACCCCGACCGCCCGCGCCGCGTGCGCACGGTACTGACCCGCGCCCGGGACAGACTCCGCCGTACGCCTCCACCACCTACGCCTACGCCCGCCCCGGATCCCGAGCCGTCTCCCCCACCGGACCTACCACCGGTCCCACCACCGGTCCCACCTCCGGACCCGCCGTCCCCTCCTCCCCCACCTGGCCCTCCGAGATGGCTCGAACTCCTCGGCACCGTCGGTTCACTCGTCTCCCTCTTCACCGCGGTCCTCTTCTACTTCGGCTGGGCGAGCACCGACGCAGAGACCCGGGCGCTCGGCCTGCGGGACACCCTCTTCCGGTTCTCCACCGCCGACTACCTGCTGCGGAGCGTGGACGCGCTCTATCTGCCGGTCCTCGCGACGGCCGCCGCGGCCATGGCGGCAGCGGCGGCGCACCACCGGGTGCAGGACGATCCGGCGCGGGCCGCGCGCGTGTTGCGGGTGCTGCGGCACGCGTGGGTGCCGGCCGTCGTGCTGCTGCCGCTGTACTACGTCGCGCAGGGCGTCCTGAATCTCGTGATCCCGCTCGTGGCGCTGGTGGGCGTGCTGCTCAGCGCGTACGCCCGCACCCGCCCCGAGCCCGGCGAAACGTTGCTGCGACGGCCCGCGCGGATATGGACGCCGGCCCTTCTGGTCACGCTGGTGTCGCTGTTCTGGGCGGTGTACGCGTACGCCGGGATCGTCGGGCGCGGCCGGGCCGTCACGACGACGGCGGAGGTCGCCTCGGGCTTCCCGGCCGTGGTCGTGTTCAGCGAGCGGGACCTGCTGATCCGCGGCGGCGGCAGCTGTGTCGCCGCCGTCGCCGAGAAGGGCAGCCCGTACCGCTACCGGTACGCCGGGCTGCGGCTGTTCCACGTGTCCGGTGACCGGTTGTTCCTGGTGCCGCGGAACTGGGCTCCCTGGGACGGAACGCTGTACGTACTGCGGGAGCAGGAGGCCGGGGTTCGGGTGGAGTACGTCAGCGGGAGCGCGTACCGGGCGAGGGAGTGTCCTTGGTGAGCGGCCGGCTCAGAGGCGCCACAGCGGATGTTCCCGCTCCGCCCACTCCCGGCTCACCGCCCCCGTCCGCATCCCCCGCCGCGCCTCCGGATCGCCCAGCGCCATGCCGATGTGCCCGGCGAGGACGATGCCGATGGTCAGCGCCAGCCAGTCGTGGACGAAGGTCGCGCTGGTGCGCCACATCAGCGGGGTGAGGTGGGTGAACCACATGATCAGGCCCGTGCCGAGCATGACCAGGGTGGCGCCGGCGACCCAGGCCGTGTACACCTTCTGGCCGGCGTTGAACTTGCCCGCCGGGCGGGCTGCGCGCCGCTTGTCGCGGCGCAGGGCGGCGCGCAGCCAGAGGCGGTCGTGGGGGCCGAAACGGTTGAGGAAGCGCAGGTCGGCGCGGAACGCGCGGGAGACGAGGCCCGCCAGGACCGGCACCGGCAGGGCGAGGCCGGCCCACTCGTGGACGCGGACGACCAGTTCGCGGCGGCCGACGAGTTCGGCGAGCTGGGGGACGTACAGACAGGCCGCCGTCACCACGCACACGCCCATCAGGACGGCCGTCGTGCGGTGCACCCACCGTTCGGCCCGGGTGAAGCGGCGCACCCGCGTGGTCGGCGGGGTGTCAGCTCGTAGGCTCATCGTCCCGCCCGTTCGAACGGCCCACCCAGGCGTCGATGTCGTATCCCCGCTTCTCCCAGTAGCCCGGCTTCACGTCCTCGGTGACGGTGATGCCGGAGAGCCACTTGGCGGACTTGTAGAAGTACATGGGTGCCACATAGAGGCGGACCGGGCCGCCGTGGGAGTGGCTGAGGTCCTTGTCCTGCATGCGCAGCGCGACCAGGACGTCCGCGCGACGGGCCTGGTCGAGGGTGAGGCTCTCGCTGTAGGCGCCGTCGAAGCAGGTGAAACGCACCGCCCCGGCCGAGGGGCGCACTCCCGCGGCGTCCAGGAGCCGGGACAGGCGTACCCCCTCGAAGGGGGTGTCGGGGACCCGCCAGCCGGTGACGCACTGGACGTCCTTGACCATGCGGGTCTGGGGCAGCGCTCGGAGGTCGGCCAGCGTGTAGGTCTGCGGGCGGTCGACCAGGCCGTCGATGGTGAGCCGGTAGTTCTCGGCGTTCTTGCGGGGCACGGAGGACGTGACCGAGTAGTAGCGGAAGCCGCCGCCGTTCGGGAGCAGGCCCGTCAGGCCGGTGGGGTCCTTGTCGGCGGCGCTGCCGAGGAAGGCCTCCAGGCCGCGTTGCAGGGTGGGCGCGGCGACGACGCCCAGCGCGCCCAGGCCGAGGGTGCCGAGGAAGACGCGGCGGCCGACGGGGGTGCCGCGTGCCTCGGGCTGGTCCGTGCCCGTTCCGCCCGATTCCTCGGGCCGTTCGGTGTTCACGGGTTCATCGGAGTTCACAGGTTCATTCGAACACCCACGACCCGGGGGCGGCCAGGGGTCGCGGGTGCTCGTCAGGGTTCCGTAATCACTTCTTACGCGAATCTCAGGCGGTGGCGACGGTGATCACAACGGTCACGACGGTGGTCACGGCGTCTTCTCCGCCGCCTTCTCCAGCTGGAACGCCTCGTTGCCGAGCCCGATGCGGGCGTGCGCCTCGGGTGCCCTGGAGCGCAGGACCAGGCCCTGGAGCAGGCCGATCACCAGGGCGAGGCCGATGATGCCGGGCAGCGCCCAGCTCAGGGCGGAGCCGGGCCCGGCGCCGACCAGGACGTCGAAGTCCCTGACCGTGTAGCCGGCGATCACCAGGAGGGCGATGCCCGCGAGGGCGGAGGTGACCAGGCGCCAGGCCTGGGCGCCCGCGGCGCCGCGGCGGACGAAGAACACGACGACCGAGAGGGAGGCCGCCGCCATCAGCACGATCACGCCGAGCGCGCCGAGGTTGCCGCACCAGGTGAACAGGTGCAGGACGGGGGCGGTGGGGTCGCCGGCCGGCTTGTCGTCGGCGACCGCGAAGGCGGCCACGACCAGCACGGACACGGCCGTCTGGAGCAGCGAGCCGGTGCCGGGGGCGCCGCTCGCGCCGGTGGTCCGGCCGAAGGCGGCGGGCAGCAGGCCCTCGCGGCCCATGGCGAAGGCGTACCGGGCGACGACGTTGTGGAAGCTGAGCAGGGCCGCGAACATGCCGGTCACGAACAGGATGTGCAGGACGTCCGTGAAGGTGCCGCCGAGCCGGTCCTCGGTGAGGGTGAAGAGGAGTCCGGCGCTCTGCTGCCGCGCCTCGCCGACGATCGCCGCGGGGCCGGTGGCGACGGTGAGGGCCCAGCTGCTGAGCGCGAAGAAGACGGCGACTCCGCCGACCGCCAGGAACATCACGCGCGGCACCAGGATGTGCGGGCGGCTGGTCTCCTCGGCGTACACGGGCGCCTGCTCGAAACCGAGGAAGGCGGCGATGCAGAAGCACAGGGCGGTGCCGAGGCCGGCGCCGGTGAGCGTGTCCGGGTTGAAGGCGTGCAGGGACAGGCCCTGCGGGCCGGGGTCGGCGACGGCCGCCACGTCGAAGATGACGACCAGGGCGACCTCCACGATCAGCAGAACGCCCAGCACGCGCGCGTTGACGTCGATCTTCAGCCGGCCCAGCGCGCCGACCACGAGGGCGGCCGCCAGTGCCGGTATCCACCAGGCGATCTCCAGGTCGGCGTAGGTGGCGAACAGGCCGGCGACCTCGAAGCCGAAGATGCCGTAGATGCCGACCTGGAGTGCGCTGTACGCGACGAGGGCGACCAGGGCGGCGCTCGCGCCGGCGGTGCCGCCGAGGCCGCGGGAGATGTAGGCGTAGAAGGCGCCGGCGTTGTGGACGTGCCGGCTCATCTCCGCGTAACCGATGCCGAAGAGGACCAGGACGACGCCGAGGACGACGAAGAGGAGCGGTTGCCCGACGATGCCCATCACCGCGAATGTGGTGGGCATGACACCCGCGACCACCATGAGGGGGGCGGTCGCGGCGAGGACGGAGAGCAGCAGGCCGCCGGTGCCGAGGCGGTCGGAGCGCAGGGCGCGCTCCTGCCCCTTGAACGTACTGATGCCGCCCGGGGTGGTGGTGCTGCGCGAACTGTCCGTGGTCACGGGGAGACCGTCCTTTTCCGGGAGATGGGGCGTTACGCCGTGCCGAGCGCGCCGGCGCGGGCGGCACGGAAGGCGGGGCAGGGGTCGCGGTCCGGGTACGACCACGGTGCCGGGGTCACGTGGTCGCCGATGCGGTGGAAGAGGGCGGCCGCCTCGGCGCCCCGGCCCTCGCAGACCTTGGCGTGGGCGAGGAAGTTGAGGTCGACCAGTCGGCGCGGGTGGCCCTCGTGCTCCCACTCCAGCCACCAGTCGAAGGCGGCCTTCATCACCTGCCGGGCCCGGCGCCCGGCCCAGTGCCCGCAGGCGGCTGGGTCCGGGGGCTCGTGCCCGGCGGCGGCCAGCACGCGGTAGCGCTCGGCGTGCGCGACGACCGGGAGGATCGCGAGCGGGGAGTCGGCGGGGGCCTGCTCGGCGGCCCAGTGGGCGAAGTCGTACACCTCGTGCAGGGGGTCCGGGCCGGCCTCGGAGCGGCGCTCGGCGAGGTGGGCGACCATCAGGTGATGGGCGTGGTGGTGGTCGGCGTACCGCGCCCGGACCTCGCCGAACAGCCGGACGATCTCCTCGCCGGCGCCGAGGTCCCGCTCCAGCATGAGCAGGCCGAGCCAGGGGGTGGGGTCGGCGGGGGCGAGGGCGGCGGCGGTCCGGCAGGCCTCGCGGGCCATGACCGGTTTCTCCTTGCCCCGCAGGGTCCGCCGGACCTGGGCGAGGGCGAGCAGGACGGCCGCGTCGGCCGACTCCGGCTCGGCGAGCAGCCAGTCGCCGGCCCACGCGGCGCTGTAGGGCTCCAGGGCGAGCACCGTCACCCGGTGCCCCCGCCGGTCCCAGTCGTCCCCCGTCCGGGCGAGCAGCGCACGGGCGGCCTGCCATCGCCCCTGCGCCAGGGCGGCCCGGGCGGCGACGAGTTCGCTGTCGTCGAGGGCGGCGTCGAGGATCTGGGCGGCGGCGCGCTTGCGACTGCGCCCGAGGGGTGGCGGGGGTGGGGACACCGCGGGGACTTCCTCACGCGACGCGGCTCGTCGTCGGTATGCGGCCGACGTGGCGGCCGGCCTTCTGGTCTGGACGTTTCGGCTTGCCATCAGCTGATCACTCACAGCCAATCCTCAGCCAACGCTTTCCGTCAAGGGGGATACGGGCGTTACACGCGTCAACTTCCGTGACCTGAAAGGCACTTGTGGAGCGGCGGGCGAGACCGGGCACGGATCACCGGTTCTGTTGTGGCCCACGCCATGGCGCGGACCCGCCAGGACCCCGCACGATGGTCGGCACGGTCGCGCGCCCGCCCCGTCGAACGGGGCGCCGGGATCGAGTCAACCGCCCGGGTTCTCGGGCACTCCCAGGGGCATGGCGGACCCTGGGACGCTACAGTCGGCCGCCTACGCTCCCCGTGGCCCCGCCGGATGATCTCGAGGTACGCAGCGTGTCGGTTCTGGTCCTGGTTCTCGCCCTGAGCGCGGCCTGCTGTCTGGGCTTCGGATTCGTGCTCCAGCAGAACGCCGCCCGCCAGGCCCCGCTGAGCGACTTCCTCTCCCCCCGCCTGCTGCTCGACCTGATGAAGGTGCCGCGCTGGCTCGGCGGCATCGGGCTGATGGTGGCCGGCATGGCCCTCGGCGCGATCGCGCTGGGCCAGGGCGAGATCTCCCTGGTGGAGCCCCTCCTCGCCACCAACCTGGTGTTCGCCCTCGCCCTGTCCCGCAAGCAGAGCAAGCAGCCGCTGGGCCGCCAGGGCTGGGCGGGCCTCGTGCTGCTCGCGGGCGGGGTGACCACGTTCATCGTGGCGGGCGAGCCACGCGGCGGCACCGCGCTCACCGAACCCCTGCGCCACTGGCTGATCATCGGAGCCATGGTCGGCCTCGCCCTGCTGCTCACGACCTACGCCAAGCGCTCCCGGCTGAGCTCCGGCCCGGTCCTGCTCGCCCTGGCCGCCGGTCTGCTGTACGGCGTCCAGGACGCGCT
Organism: Streptomyces sp. NBC_01352; assembly: GCF_036237295.1. Lineage (NCBI taxonomy): Bacteria > Bacillati > Actinomycetota > Actinomycetes > Kitasatosporales > Streptomycetaceae > Streptomyces > Streptomyces sp. NBC_01352. The sequence goes on along the minus strand of NZ_CP108354.1, from coordinate 8,611,921 downwards.
GACCCGGGTCAGCGGCCAGCGTTTCTCCGAGGGCGGCCTGGTGGAGCTGCTGACCGGCTGGCAGCCGTACGCCGTGCTGCTGCTCGGCGTCACCGGGCTCATCCTCGTGCAGAGCGCGTTCGAGACCGCTCCCCTGCGGATGTCGCTGCCCGCCCTGACCGCGGCCCAGCCGCTGGCCGGGATCATCTGCGGCGTCGGCTTCCTCGGCGACCGGCTGCGCACCGACACGGGCGCGCTGGCCTGGGAGGCGGCGGGACTCGCGGCGATCGTCGTGGGCATCGTGGTCCTCGGCATGCATCCGGCGATGCCGTGCACGCAGACCGAGCGGGCGCGGGACCTTCAGCGCACCGACGCCAGGGCCTGATCCGGCCCCTGCTTGGATGGGGTCATGAGCGCTGCTGACGAGATCCTCGACATCGTCGACGAGAACGACACGGTCATCGGACAGTCGCCGCGGGGCGAGGCGTACGCGAAGGGCCTGCGCCACCGCTGCGTCTTCATCCAGGCCCGGGACGCAGAGGGCCGGATCTTCGTCCACCGCCGCACACCGGCCAAGCTGGTCTTCCCCTCCCTGTACGACATGTTCGTCGGCGGAGTGGTCGGCGCGGGCGAGTCCTACGACGACGCGGCCCTGCGGGAGGCCGAGGAGGAACTGGGCGTGAGCGGGCTGCCGCGCCCCGAGTACCTCTTCAAGTTCCTCTACGACGACGGTGCCGGCCGGACCTGGTGGTCCTCGGTGTACGAGGTCCGCTGCGATCTCCCGGTCAGCCCGCAGGTCGAGGAGGTGGCCTGGCACGACTTCCTGCCGGAGGACGAGGTGCTGCGCCGGCTGAGGGAGTGGGAGTGGGTGCCGGACGGGCTGGACGCGTACGAGCGGCTGCGGGCCTACCGCTCGATGGGCTGAGCCGCAGAGCCGACCGGTCCGCGGGTACTTCTACCGCCGCTCAGTGGGCTGTTGCCCGGAGCGGCCCAGTAGGGGCTCTCCCAGAAGGGATCCCCTCGGCCACCTCAGGGGCCGCCTCCGCCGTCATGCCCACGGCGACGAGCGCGGCGGCGATCCCTTCCACTGCCTCCTCCACGGGTGTCTCCGCGTCGCCGAACGCCGGGAGCAGCAGGAGCAGCCGCAGGCCGGGATCGCGTACGCCCTCGGCGTCCGCCGGGGCCGAGTCGGCGACGGCGACCAGATCCGGCCAGGACAGCCCCGGCCCGGTGAAGTGGCCCTCGATGGATGCCAGGGAGGTTTCCCGGGCCTGGTCGGGGTGGGTGAGCAGGTAGTCCGTGCCCGGGTCGTCGGGGAAGTTCCGGTGCACGATCCAGAGCAGGTGCCCGCCGGGCAGAGGTATGCGGTACGCGGGCCAGACCTCCGTCGCCCCGTACAACGCCTCGCCCGCCGCGTCCACGTCCGCCGTGTCGGCGCCGAACGCCTCTGGCTCGTCGGCGAATCCGTCCCAGGTGGGGCCGAAGTAGGCGGGCCAGAACCCGGGCAGGTCGAGCAGCCGCTCGGCGGGGGCGATGCCGTGCCCGGCCTGCGCGTACTGGGCCAGTGACGTGGGAACATCCATGCCCCCGAACGGTAGCGGGCGGCACTGACAACGCCCCGTGACAGTGCCCCCGGTAGGGTCCTGCACGTGATCGGTTTCGCACGCACCGTCCGGCTCTGGTTCGACCCCCGGGAGATCCGGCAGGAGGGCGTCACCCCCGACTACCGCTTCTCGCTGGCGAACGAGCGCACCTTCCTGGCCTGGCTGCGCACCGCGCTCGCGCTGATCGGCGGCGGCTTCGCCGTGGACCAGTTCCTGCCGGACCTGCGCTGGGGCTGGCGGGTGGGGCTCGCGCTCGCGCTGCTCGCTGCGGGCGTGCTGTGCTCGCTGCGGGCGGTCAACCACTGGGTGCGCTGCGAGCGGGCGATGCGCCGCGGCGAGGACCTGCCGGTGTCCCGGTTCCCGGCGCTGCTGAGCCTCGCGGTCGCGGTCGTGGCCCTCGCGATGGTCGTCGTGGTGCTCGTCGGGTGGGAGGGATGAGCGGGACGGCCGCCCGTCCGGCCTCGGACCGGGACCCCGGGCTCCAGCCCGAGCGGACCCGGCTGGCCTGGCGGCGTACGACCCTGTCCAGCACCGCCGCCGCCATCCTCGCCATGAAGACCACGCTGCACGGAGGAGTCTCGGCACCCGGGATCGTCGTCTGCGCCCTGTGCTGCGCCCTCTGGCTGGCCTTCCTGCTCATCGCCCACCACCGCATCCGCGCCCTGTCCGCCACGACCAGCCCGGCGGCACTCACCCCCCGGCACGCGACGGCGGGCGCACTCCTCACGGTAGGGCTCGCGGTGTGCGCGGCGGCACTGGTCTTCTAGGCGACGCACTGCCCGGAAGCCGGGCGCGGCCCTGCCAGCGAACCGGCACGGGATTCGTAGCGCACCGGCGTGGGCCCTGCAGGCCAACCGGCGACGGCCCCGTAGGCGATCCGGCGCGGATCCCGTACGCGCCCCGGCACAGACCTCGCATGCCAAACCGGCGCGGGCCTCTCGCCGGCAATCCGGCCACGGGCCCTCCTAGGCGATCCAGCGCGGATCCCATACGCGCCCCGGCACGGACTCGTACGCCAACCGACACGGACCTCGCAGCCCAACCGGCGCGGGCCTCATGGGAAATCCGGCGCGGGCCCTCCCGCGCGCCCCGGCGCGGATCTCGTACGCCCCCGGCAGGGAACCTCGTACACGACCTTGGTCCGTTCTTGGACCGCTCTTGGGGAGCGAGCCCTCTGGCGCCGCCTTACCGTCGGAGACGACGGGCTTCGTGGGCCCGCCCGCTCCTCAGGGGTGCCCGGACGCCACGCCAGGTCCGAATCGCCGGATACGCGGCGTTCGCGTGGCAGCCTGTCCGACGTCATCACCCGCACCTTCGAAGGTGAGCACCATGACCACCCTCCACCAGGAACACGCCTCCCACACGCACACGCACGGCCCGGACTGCGGCCACGCCACGGTGCCGCACGGCGACCACGTCGACTACGCGCACGACGGGCACATGCACCGCGAGCACGGCGGCCACTGGGACGAGTGCGAACCCTCCGAGCACGTCTCGCACGAGAGTCACGATCACCGGCACGGCCAGGACTGCGGGCACCCGAGCGTCCTGCACGGCGACCACGTGGACTATCTGCACGACGGCCACCGGCACGCCGAGCACGAGGGCCACTGGGACGACCACTGAGCCGACCTGGCCGAGAAGTCACCACCTGGCAGCTCCCCAGCGCCCTGCGCGGGGAGCTGCAGGCCTATCGTGGCCCCGATCACGTTCCGCCCACCTACTGGACGACATACCGACCGGTCGGCATCATGGTCATGTCGCGTTCACCCGTCCGTAGGAGCATTGATGAGTCTCGACCATCCGCCCGGTCTCGATCTCGACCGGCTGCGCGGCCTGCTCGACCGTGAGCGGCCCGGCCTGGTGCACGGCCCGCTGACCGGCCGGCTGATCGAGGGCGGACGGTCGAACCTCACCTACGCGGTCTCCGACGGCACCTCGAAGTGGGTGGTACGGCGGCCCCCGCTGGGCCATGTCCTGGCCACCGCGCACGACATGAAGCGCGAGCACCGGGTGATCAGCGCGCTGTACCCGACGAACGTGCCGGTGCCGCGTCCGGTGCTGCTGTGCGAGGACGAGAAGGTGTGCGGGGCGCCCTTCTACGTCATGGAGTTCGTCGAGGGCACGCCGTACCGCACCGCCGACCAGCTCGCCCCGCTCGGCCCGGAGCGCACCCGGGGTGCCGTGCTGGCCCTGGTGGACACGCTCGTGGAGCTGCACGCGGTGGACCCCGCCGAGGTCGGTCTCGCCGACTTCGGCCGCCCGGAGGGCTTCCTGGACCGCCAGTTGCGGCGCTGGGGCAAGCAGCTGGACGCCTCCCGCAACCGCGAGCTGGCCGGCATCGACGAGCTGCACGCAACCCTCGGCCGGCGGCTGCCGCACTCCCCCGCCCCGACCGTCGTGCACGGCGACTACCGGCTCGACAACGTCCTGATCGGCGACGACGACAAGATCAAGGCGATCCTCGACTGGGAGATGTCGACGCTCGGCGACCCGCTCACCGACCTCGGCCTGCTGGTGATGTACAGCCTGCCGCTCGGCATGCCCGACTCCCCCGTGTCCACCACCGCCGAGGCCGCCGGGCACCCGAGCCCCGCCGAGCTGATCGAGCGGTACGCGGCGCGTTCGGGGCGCGATGTCTCCGCGGTCGCCTGGTACACGGCCTTCGCCTGGTTCAAGCTCGCCGTGATCCTGGAGGGCATCCACTACCGCTACACCCTGGGCCAGACGGTCGGCCCGGGCTTCGACCGCATCGGTGACCTGGTCCCGGTCTTCATCGGGCACGGCCTGACCACTCTTCAGGAAGGCTGACGCAACATGGACTTCGCGTTCGACGCACGCACCGAGGAGCTGCGCGCCAAGCTGCTCGCCTTCATGGACGAGTACGTCTACCCGGCCGAGGCGGTCGCGGAGGAGCAGCGCGCCCTGCTGGCCTCGCCGTGGGACACCCCGGCCGTCGTCGAGGAACTGAAGGCCGAGGCGCGCAGGCAGGGCCTGTGGAACCTCTTCCTTCCCGGCACCGAGTACGGCGCCGGCCTCACCAACCTCCAGTACGCGCCGCTCGCCGAGATCACCGGCCGTTCCCCGCAGCTGGCGCCCACCGCGCTGAACTGCGCGGCCCCGGACACCGGGAACATGGAGGTGCTGACGCAGTTCGGCGACGAGCAGCAGAAGAAGCAGTGGCTGGAGCCGCTGCTGGCGGGTGAGATCCGCTCGGCGTTCGCGATGACCGAGCCGGAGGTGGCCTCCTCGGACGCCACGAACATCACCACGCACATAGAGCGGGATGGCGACGAGTACGTCATCACGGGCCGCAAGTGGTACATCTCCGGGGCGATGAACCCGGACTGCAAAATCTTCATCGTGATGGGCAAGACGGACCCGGACGGGTCCGACATCCGCCGCCAGCAGTCCATGATCCTCGTCTCCCGCGACACCCCGGGTGTCACGGTCGAGCGCGCCATGCAGGTGTTCGGCTACGAGGACCACTCCCACGGCGGCCACGCCGAGGTGGTCTTCGACCACGCGCGCGTGCCGGTGTCCAATCTGATCGGCGAGGAGGGCGGCGGCTTCGCCATCGCCCAGGCCCGGCTGGGTCCCGGCCGGATCCACCACTGCATGCGGCTGATCGGCATGGCCGAGCGGGCGATCGAGCTGATGTGCCGGCGGGCCGTGTCCCGTAGCGCCTTCGGCAAGGCGCTGGCCCAGCAGGGCGTCGTCCACAACTGGATCGCCGACGCGCGGGTCACCGTCGAGCAGCTGCGGCTGCTGGTGCTGAAGACGGCCTGGCTGATGGACACGGTCGGCAACCGGGGCGCCCATGCGGAGATCCAGGCGATCAAGATCGCCACGCCCCGCGCGGTCGTCGACATCATCGACCGGGCCATCCAGTTGCACGGCGCGGGCGGCGTCAGCCAGGACTTCCCCCTCGCCGAGCTCTACGCCGGCGCGCGCACGCTGATGATCGCGGACGGTCCGGACGAGGTGCACCAGCGGTCGCTGGCGCGGCGCGAGCTGAAGAAGTACGTGTGACGTGAAGGATGCGGGGCGGCCGCCTGGGTGGCAGCCGCCCCGTACGCGCGCGTGGCTACGGCCGCAGCGCCCGCAGCAGGAGGTCCGCGAGGTGGTCGGCGACCTCCTGGGGGCTCATCGGGCCTTCGGGGCGGTACCAGGTGGACAGGTGGTGGACCGAGCCGAAGTGGTAGTCGACCACCAGGTCCGCCGGAGTCGCCTTGGAGAAGACGCCCGACTGCTGGCCCTCCTCGACCAGCGCGCGGAAGCGCTCGTGGTAACGGCGGCGCTCGGCACGGACCTGCTTGTTCTTCTCGGGGCTCAGGTGGTGCATGGACCGCCAGAAGATCATCGCGTCGTCGAGGTTGTCGATGGTCGTCACCACGACGTCCGCGGCCGCGGCCCGCAGCCTCTTCTCCACCGGCTCTCCGGAGGCCGCGACGGCGTCGAGTCTCTCCTGCTGGACGCGCAGCACGCGCGCGTACACCTCGTGCAGGAGGTCGTCCTTGGAGCCGAAGTAGTGGTACAGCGCCCCCTTGGTGACACCGGCCGCCTCGACGATCTCCTGCACCGAGGTGCGGTCGTAGCCCTGCTCGGCGAAGAGCCGGGTGGCGGCGGCGAGGAGCCGCTGCGGCACGGGGGTACCGTCACCGTCCGTAGTCCTGGGCACTGCCGCCACCTGCCTTCCGAGACTTTCTTCTGTTGCTGTTTCTAGCCGTACGGGCGAGAACGCAGTTCCCGCCGGAGGATCTTCCCACTCGCCGTCTTCGGCAGGTCGGGCAGGATCTCCACCTGACGCGGGTATTTGTAGGCGGCCAGTCTCTCCTTGCAGTACGCGGCGAGTGCAGCCGGGTCCGTGTCGGAGCCCGGACGGAGGCTGATGTACGCCTTGACGGTCTCCCCGCGGTAGCCGTCGGGCACCCCGACGACGGCCGCCTCGCGCACCGCCGGGTGGGTGTAGAGCACGTCCTCGACCTCGCGCGGCCACACCTTGAAGCCGGACGCGTTGATCATGTCCTTCTTGCGGTCGACGACGTACAGCCAGCCCTGCTCGTCCATGAAGCCGATGTCCCCGGTGCGCAGCTCGCCGTCCGGGAAGGTCTCGGCGGTGGCCTCGGGGCGCCGCCAGTAGCCGGGGACGACCTGCGGCCCCCGTACGAGGATCTCGCCCTGCTCCCCGAAGGGGACCTCGGCGCCCTGGTCGTCGACGATGCGGACCACCGTGTCGGGGCCGGGCGCGCCCACGGCCAGTGTCCCGGAGGCCGGGTCGACGGGTGCCTCCACGTCCGGCGGTACGGAGGCGCAGGGCGCGGTGCACTCGGTGAGCCCGTAGCCGTTGCGGATGTACGGCCCGAAGCCGGCCCGGAACTTCTCCACCAGGGCGGGCGGCAGGGGGGCGCCGCCGGAGGAGATGTTCACGAAGGACGAGAAGTGGTCCGGGGTGACGTCGGGATGGGCGGCCAGCGCCATGAAGGCGGTGGAGGGGCCGACCGTGTAGTGCGGCCGGTGCTCGGCGAAGGCGTCCAGCACGGCACCGGCCTCGAAGCGGTACGCCAGGACGAGCGTGCCCGCGCTGTTCAGACAGGCGCCGAGCTGGCAGACCATGCCGGTGATGTGGAACAGCGGCGCCATCGCGAAGTAGACGGGCGCCTCGGGCAGAGCCAGGCCGGTCCGCTGCCGCTCGGCGTTGTGCATGATGTTGCCGTGCGTGTTGGTGGCGCCCTTGGGTGCACCACTGGTGCCCGAGGTGTAGCTGATCAGGGCGATGTCGGCCGGACCCGCGTCGCGGTCCTCGGGCGCCTTGTGACCTGCGCGGGCGACGGCCGTCAGGTCGTCGGCGTCGGCGGCCGGAGGCAGCCGCTCGAAGGTCAGCACGCGCGCGTCCTGGCGGTTCTGGAAGTCCAGCTCGCAGCCGGTCAGCACGATGCGTACGGGCGAGTCGGCCGCCGTCTCGCGCAGATACGACTCCCAGGCCCGGTCCGAGCAGACCAGCGCGGCCACCTCACCGTCCCGCAGGACGTGCCCGACCTCCCCCGACTTGTACATCGGGTTGACGGGCACCACGGTCGCGCCCGCCTTCCAGGCGCCGAGCAGGGCGAGCACGAAGTGCGGGGAGTTCTGCAGCAGGATCGCCACCCGGTCGCCGCGCTCCAGGCCACGGGCGGCGAGGTGCCCGGCGACGGAGTCGCTCAGCTCGTCGGCCTCGCGGTAGGTCAGACGGCCGTCGAAGTAGGTGAGGAAGGCGCGGTCCGGGGTGTCGGCGACGGCCCGGCGCAGGGCATGCACCAGCGAGTCGGCGGGGTCGATCGGGGCGCGCTGGGCGTCGTTGAGCAGGCCGAGCCAGGGCTTGGCCGCGTAACGGGAGTCGGTCACCGGCTCGCCTCCCACTTCTGCTGGAGGTGGTTCATGTTGGTCAGCCAGCGGTCGGGGTGGGCGGCCCTGGCCTGGTAGTACCCGGCGACCTCGGGGTGCGGCAGGATCAGGAAACGGTCCTCCTCGATGCCCTTGAAGAGGGCGTCCGCCACCTCCGCAGGGGCGATCGCGGTCGGCTGGAGGACCAGGTCGCCCGCACTGCCGGTGGCCGCCAGCATGTCGGTGCGCACGCCCTGCGGACAGATCGCGTGGACCTTCAGACCGCGGTGCCGATACGTCAGCGACAGCCACTCGGCGAAGGCGTACGCACCGTGCTTGGTGACGCTGTAGGGCGCGGCGCCGATCATGGTGAGCAGTCCGGCGGCGGACACGGTGGAGACGAAACGGCCGCTGCCGCGCTCCAGCCAGCCCGGGAGCAGTTCGTGGGCCGCGCGGACGTGTGCCATGACGTTCACGTCCCAGGACAGCGCCCAGGGCCGCTCGTCGAACGCCTCGCCGGTCTCCCCGCCCTCGAAGGCGACGCCCGCGTTGGCGCAGTACACGTCGACCGTGCCGCCCAGCGCCTCACGGGCCTCGCCGACGATCGCCGAGGCGTCACCCGGAACGGCGATGCCGCCGATCTCCTCGGCGACGGCCTTCGCCCGCTCGGCGTCCAGGTCGTTGACGACGACCCGGGCCCCCTCAGCGGCGAAACGCCGGGCAAGCGCGGCCCCGATGCCACCCCCGGCCCCCGTCACGACCACACCAGCACCCTGCACGGCTTCCACCATCGGTCTCCTTCGACGCGACGAGAATCGGATCCACCCCGTGACGCCCAGACTAACCGGTCGGTATGTAGCAAAGGAAGGGGACTTCGACGCCCTAGGGGCGCGGGGAACGGCGCGACCAGCCACAGACGGCCCGCACCTTCCACACAACCCGCGGAAGCACATACCGTGCCCATGCCGACGTCCAGATTCAAGGAGGTCACATGCGCCTGACCAGACGCAGCCTGCTCGCCGCGACCACGGCAGCAGCAGCACTCCCCACGGCGTCCCCCGCTTCCGCGGCCACCCGCCGCAGGCAAACCGGCTTCGAGCGCCTCGCAGAGCACGGCTACGCCCAGCTCAGCGGCCAGCGCACCGGCATCGTCACCAACCCCACCGGCGTCACCAGGGACGTACGCCACATCGTCGACGTCATGCACGCGGACGACCGGGTGAACCTCACCGCCGTCTTCGGCCCCGAGCACGGCTTCCGGGGCACCGCGCAGGCGGGCGGCTCCGAAGGCCGCTACGACGACCCGGCGACCGGCCTGCCCGTCTACGACACGTACCTGAAGAGCGGCCGGCCGCTCGCCGACATCTTCACCGCGTCCGGCGTGGACACCGTGGTCTTCGACATCCAGGACGTGGGCGCGCGCTTCTACACGTACATCTGGACGCTGTACGACTGCATGGAGGCCGCCCAGCTCGCGGGCAAGCGGTTCGTGGTCCTGGACCGGCCCAACCCGGTGACCGGACGGGCGGCCCTGGGCCCCGTACTGCACAAGGAGTTCGCGACCTTCGTCGGGCGGCAGCCGATCTCGCAGGCGCACGGGATGACGGTCGTGGAGCTGGCGCGGTTGTTCAACGGGGAGTTCCTGGCCGCGCCGGTGGAGCTGGACGCCGTACTGATGAGCGGGTGGAAGCGGTCCGAGTGGTACGACGACTCGGGGCTGCCCTGGGTGCCGCCGAGCCCGAACATGCCGACGCCGGAAACCGCCCTGGTGTACTCGGGGACGTGCCTCTTCGAGGGGACGAACCTCTCGGAGGGGCGTGGCACGACCCGCCCCTTCGAACTGCTCGGCGCGGAGGGCGTCGACGGGCGGTGGGCCGAGGCGGCGAACGGACTCGGGCTGCCCGGGGTGCGCTTCAGGGAAGCGTACTTCGCGCCCACCTTCTCCAAGTTCCAGGGGAAGACGATCGGGGGCGTGCAGGTTCATGTGCACGACCGGGACGCCTACGACCCCGTACGCACCGGGATCGCGCTCCTGGTGACCGCCAAGAAGGTGTGGAGCGGCTTCGCCTGGCGTGCGGACAACTGGATCGACAAGCTCACGGGTTCCACGCTGGTGCGCACGATGATCAACGCGGGGGCGGGTACCGACGAGGTGGTGGCGGGCTGGGAGGAGGAGCTGGCGGCCTTCCGGAGGGTGCGGCGGGAGTACCTCGTCTACCGGTGAGCCGGTGATTCACCCGGATGAGTCACGACGTATGGCCAACTCCGACCGGTAGCGGGACGATGCGCGCACATCGCACCGTTCCGGGGACGAGGGGGCCCGTCATGGCAGAGCCGGCAATGAGCGTGAGTCCGTACTGGGAGCTCACTTTCGACGCGGACGGGGACACGGACGGCGGGAAGCGGGACCGGCTGCTGGCCGGCGTCGCGCAACACGACGTGCGCGATCTCGTGGTCTTCTCGCACGGCTGGAACAGCGACCGCTCGGGTGCGACCCGGCTCTACAGCCGCTTCTTCGCGCCGATCCCGGCGCTCGCCCCGGCGGCCCGACTCGGGTACGTCGGTGTCGTGTGGCCGTCGATGCGGTTCTCCGACGAGCCGATCCCGGACTTCCCGCGGGCCCTGGCCGCCGAGCTGCCGCCGCGCCCGGCGCTCGACAAGGACACCCGGCACGCGCTGCTGGAGACCTTCCCCGGGCGGGCGACCGTGATCGACCAGATCGCGCGCATGCTGGACCAGCAGCCGCGCGAGGAGCGGGAGTTGGAGGAGTTCGGGCGGCTGGTGCGCCTGCTGGTGGACGTCGTGCCGCCGGGACCGCAGGTGCTGTTCGCGGCGGACACGATGGCCGAAGGGGTGCAGCAGAGTGAGCCCCTGATGTTCTCGGGGTCCACGGCGGAGATCTGCGAGGAGTTCGCGCGGGCGCTGGCGGAACTCGAGTCCCCGGGCGGTAGGGCCGGGTTCTCGCTGCCCAATCCGTGGGACGGCGCGCACGAACTGCTGCGCCAGGCGACGTACTACGCCATGAAGCGGCGCGCGGGGACCGTCGGCGAGCGCGGACTCGGGCGGGTGGTCGGGCAGTTGGCCGCGAAGGCACCGAACACGCGGGTGCACCTGGTGGGGCACAGCTTCGGCGCCCGGCTGGTGTCGTTCGCGCTGCGCGGGCTGCCGCAGGGCGTGCGCACGGTGAAGTCGGTGACGTTGCTCCAAGGGGCCTTCTCCCACTACGCGTTCGCGGCGCGGCTGCCGCACGACCCGCGCGCGGGAGGGGTGCTCCAGGGGCAGCACCTACGGATCGACGGGCCCTTGGTGTGCTGCCACTCCCGGCACGACTCGGCGCTCGGGACCATCTATCCGCTGGCCTCGCGGATGGCGGGCGATGCGCAGGGAGCCGCCGCCGAACTGGCCCTGGCACGCGGCCTCGGTGCCAAGTGGGGGGCGATGGGCTACGGCGGCGTGCAGGCGGTGCCGGGCACCCAGTCGTTCAAGCTCGCCGCCGCGTTGAAGGCGAAGCTGCCGGCCTCGGGGTGCGTGAACGTCGACGCGGCCGAGGTGGTCAGGCGCGGCGGAGCGCCGTCCGGCGCGCACAGCGACATCGTGCACCGGGAGCTGGCCCAGCTGGTGGTGGCGGCGGGCCGCATCCGCTGACCCGCCGCCACCCGCGCCCCACCGGCGCGATCGCCCTACCGGTGCGAGGTGAACTCCACGACCTGCTGGAACGTCGGCCGGTTCTGCCAGCTGATGTTGCCGTGCTTGATGCCGCCCAGCGTGCGCTGGACGATCGAGTCGGCGCACCACTGGTTGCCCGCCGAGCACAGGTCGTCACCGGGGTAGACCTGGGCGGCGGTCCTGCCGGCCGCCTCCTTCAGGGTGCTGATCAGGACGTCCCGGCAGGCGGTGAGGCTGCCGCCGCCGCAGTACTTCCGTGCGAGCGGCCCCTGGACCGACTCGCCCAGTACGGCCCGGATGTCCTTGTCGACATAGCTCCACCAGCCGTACTGGAAGGCGCTGCCCGCGTGCGCGCCGGTCGGGCCGTGGGCGGCCGACGGGGTCTCGTCGACGGGCAGGTTGGCGGTGAAGGCCGTGTACAGGTCGCTGCCGAGGCCGGGTTCGAACTCGGCCTTCACCAGCAGCGGCCACCACGCGTCCAGGATGCGGATCGCGTCGGCGTCGGCGTACGTCTTCGAACCGGCCGTCGCCTCCGTGCGCTTGGCGCCCGCCGTCACCCACGCCTGGAGCCTGCTCACCGCCGCCGCGGCCGTCGAGTCGGTCACCGGCGAGCTGGTGACCACCTTGAGGAGGTCCGGCAGCACGTCCTGTGCCCTCAGGTCGGCCAGCCCGGCGTCCGCCATCGCCTTCACCAGTGAGGCCCGGGTGACCCCGCCCGCGGCGACCAGTCTCTTGACCCGGTCGTCGAGGAGATTGCCGCGATGGACCGAACCGTCGCCCCAGGAGGCGGTCGTGTAGTCCTTGGCCTGCTTGTTGTTCCATGAGATGTAGTAGTCCTGGTCGATCGAGTTGGGGTGGGCCGAGGCCGGCGTGTACTGCGCCGTGTTCGTCGTCGGGTCCCAGTTCCGCCACTCGTACGCCGGCTGCGCCCACACCGGGAACTCGGCGTCGACGCCGGGGGCCCGCACCGGGTTGTCGCCGCTGTTGTAGTACGCGGTGTGCTCGGAGTCGGCGTAGAACCAGTTGAAGGTGTAGTTGATGTGCTGCGCCGCGCTCTGGAAGGTCTCCGGGCCGTTGACGTAGTCCGGGTCGTTCAGCATCTGGAAGCCGATGATCGAGTCGGCCTCGTGCATGAAGGACGAGCGCAGGGTGGTGTAGGCGACCTTCTTTCCGCCCACGGTCGCCCGGTACTCCACGGGGCCGTACTTCGTACGCCACACCCGCATCGTGTACGAGCCGGCCGCGGTGCCGTCGGCCGTGGTCGGGGTCCAGGCGTTCTTCCGCTCGACCTTCTCCATCGCCGTGCAGGTGCCGCGGTAGAGGTAGTGGTAGTCGTCCTGGCACAGCTCGACGGCGTAGGAGTCGATGATGTCCTGGCCCGAGGTGGTGGCACTCCACGCGTAGTCCTGGCCGCGGCCGAGCTCGACGTACATGCTCAGGCCCGCGAAGGAGGCGCCGCGGGCGCTGAGGCCGGGGCCCTGGATCTCCTGGAGCATGAGCAGCTGCGGCGCGAAGTAGCCGGTCTGCGGTCCGAAGACGGCAACGGGGTTGCCGCTCGCGGTGTGCTCGCCGCTCACCACGAGGGCGTTGGACATGCCGCGCTTGGCCGAGGTGACGGCCGTCTTCGCGGCCGTGGTGGAGGCGCCGGTGGCGCTCGACGTGGCCGCGCTGCCCGTACGGTCGTAGACCAGCTGCTCCGCGGCCACCGAGCCGGCGTCGGGCAGGGCCTCGCCCTGGGCGTCGTCGGGCTTCGAGGCGTAGGGGAAGCTGCCGTCGTGGAGGGTCAGGACCGCCTCGGGGTCGTTGCGCTCGCGGAAGGACTCCCACACCTTGGTGCCCTCGCTCACGCCGTACTTCTGCTGGGCGGCGAGCAGCGACAGCGCGTTGTTCACCTCGCCGCCGCCCCCGGAGCCGAAGAGCGCGCCGATCACGGAGGCCAGCGCGACCAGGTCGGTGGGCTTGAAGCGGTCGATCGTGCCGGCGTTGGTGACGGAGTCCTTGTGGCCGGTCAGGACGTACTCGCCGGGGAAGTAGCGGCCGCTGTCGGAGGCGTCGATGTAGGCGTTGATGCCGGCGACGTAGGCGTTCACGTCGGCGAGGGCCTGCTGCCCGCGGGCTCCGTTGGTGGCGACCGCGTTGTCGATCTGCGCCTGGAGATCGGCCTCGGTGTACGGGGCGGTGCGCCAGAACTGCTGCTCCAGGCCCTGGTTGGACGGGTCGCCGCCCGCGAAGGGAGTCAGCTGACCGCGTCCGACGTGACGGAAGACATCCATGAGCCACAGCCGATCCTCAGCCGCCGCATAGCCCGCACCGAACTCCGTGCCGTATCTGGTGGTACCGGTGATGTGCGGTACGCCCGTCTTCTTGTCGCGGACGATCGTCACGTCGCTGCGACCGGCGGGCTGGAGCGTGGAGGCGACTTGATCGGCAGGGACCCCGAAAGACGCGTCGTTGAAGAAGGTGTTGATCGTGGCGTCGGTGAGCGCGGGATAGCCCTTCGCCAGGTCGGCGTACGGGCCGAGTTGGTCCTCGGCGTGCGCGGGCTGGGCACCGAAGGCCTGGTTGAGCAGGATCTGCGCGAGGGTGGCGTTGCCGTTCTGACCGGGCGGCAGGATGTCGGAACACCCGCCCCCGCAGTAGTCGTTCGCCACCACGGCCTCGACGGTCGCAGTGTCCGCCGCCGCGGCCGCTTGGGAAAGCGGGGACAAAAGACCGGCAATCAGGACGCATACGGAGGCGGACTTCAGGAACCCGGGGAATCTGCCGGGAGTTCTCAGTCTGTCGAGTGCGGTGCGTGAGGTGCGCCGAGGCATGACAGCTCCTACCGACGGGGGCGGGCCGGACGTTACCGCCGGTATCCCCGGGATTGAAGATGAACATGCGTCACTTTTCGGAGTCGTTGGCATCGCTTATGGGGGTCATCGGAAATCGGATGGAGCCGAATCGCTTGTCGATACGTCTATTCGGCAACGTCGCGCGAAGTCCGTACGACGACGCCGAAGTGACCGAAGTACAGGTGCAGGTGTGACGGAGGTGCAGGGCGATGGCCGGTTTCCGGAGTTTGGCGAGACAGGTGCGCGATCCGCGATGCGATCTGGCGCTCCGGCGTTATTCGCTGCGCAAGTGCCTTGAGCGGTTCGCCCCTTACGGCCACAGGGCGACCTGGGACCATTTGTGCTCGCGAGCCGGGTTCGGTCCCGAGGACCGGTCCCCCGACCCAGCGCGGCTCGTGGCCGCACTGGAGGAGTTGGAAGAGGCGCGTTCGGTCTGGCTGGCCTACGAGGCCGGATTCGCCGAGCGACGCAAGAAGGAGAAGCACGACGGGCTGCGCAGGCCCGGCACCGTGGACGACTGGCACCGCCTGACCTGGGGCGGTTTCGGGGTCGCCTGGTGCGACGACCCACGGGTCCACCCGCACGAACCGCTGGCGGAGGTGCTGCGCCGGCTGATCTCCGCGCTGGAGCGGGAGCCGGGCGCGGAATGCCCGGTGTGCGGCGGGGAGCGCCTCCTCTGGAAGTACGAACTGGACCACGAACCCTCTACGGGTCCGGTCTGCACGGACTGCGGAATTCTCGTACCGCGTCCCGTGCTCACACCCGAGGCCCTGGCGGACGCCAGGCGCGGACGGTTGCTCGTGTCGGCCTGACCAGACTGACCGACTGACCCGACTGACCCGACTGACTCGACTGACCGGAACGAACCTAGGAACCGTGCGTGCGGGGGTGCGCCGGGGATGCCGCACCCCCTGTTTTGTCAGTGGTGGCTGGCACCATCGAGTCATGGTGCAGGTGTGTCTGAACGGGCCCCGCGGGGCCGCCGACGGTGCGGTGGTGCCGCTCACGCCGCAGGCGCTGGCCGAGTCCGCGGCCGAGGCCGTCGCGGCCGGTGCCACGGACGTGCATGTCCATCCCAAGACGCCGTGCGGGCAGGACAGTCTGTCGCCGCGCGTGCTCGCGGCGACGCTCGAGGCGATCCGAGCGCGGGTGTCGGTGCCGGTCGGTGTGACCACGGGCGCCTGGGCGGAGCCCGATCCGGTGGCCCGGCTGGGGCGAGTCCGGAGCTGGACCGTGCTGCCCGACCACGCCTCGGTCAACTGGCACGAACCGGGCGCCGAGGAGGTGGCCACCGCGCTGATCGACCTCGGCGTGGGCGTCGAGGCCGGCATCTGGTCGGGTACGGACGGGGCCGCGCGGTTCGCCGTCTCGCCACTCGGCCCGAAGGTGCTGCGGGTGCTGGCGGAGGTGACGGACCCTTCGTCCGAGACCGCCGAGGACACCGCGCGTGCACTCCTGGCCGACCTCGGTTCCGCGCACGGCCGCCCGGTGCTGCTGCACGGCGAGGACGGCGGCGCGTGGCCGGTGCTGCGGCTGGCCGGACGCCTCGGCCTCGCGACCCGAGTGGGCCTGGAGGACACGCTGACCCTTCCCGACGGGCAACGGGCCCTGTCCAACGCTCAGTTGGTGGCGGAGGGGCTGGTCGAGTACGGATGGGACCGGGCAGGTCGGGTGTCGCCGTCCGCCGAAGGCCGGGACCCTACCAGGCGATAATCCGCTCGCTCCAGCGCTTTCGCGTTGGACATTGGGAGGCGATGAGACACCGTTCCTAGGGACTGAGCGGGAGTGATTCCTGTTGCCAGGTCTCATGCTCGGCCGAACGCCCCGGACGGTGTTGGGCGTTCTGGTGGCCCGCGTTCACTCCGCGCCCGGGCGGCACGGATCGTGTCCGTGGTCCGGGAATGCGGGGGCGGGTTCCCTCACGCCCAGGGACCCCCGGTCGGGCCTGGACGGTCCGATGCCCCACCGCATCGCTCCGGTGCTGTGGGGGCGGTGCCGTCCGCCGCCGGATCGGGTGTCCCTGGGCGCGCCTTCCGATCGCCACAGCGGCAGCATCGTGGCGAGTGGTCTTACGAGTCGTGCTAGTGAGGGGCTTCTGCCAGTGCTGGGCGCCCCAGCGGCTGGTGTAGGCCGGGTCGACGGCGATGACCGTGATCCCCGTCTGGTCGGCCATCGAAGACAGCCGGACGCGGAGCTTCCCGGTAGGCATGCCGGAGACCAGTTGCCGGAACCGTTTGTGGCGCCCGTGCTTCTCGCGGGTCTTCTCCGCGGCGAAGTCCAGGTCCTCGACCGCGATCGCCTTGACGCCGCAGGTGCTGGCCCAGTGCAGGAGGCGGGTGAGGGCGTGGCGGACCTGGGCGTCACGATGGGGCGCGGTGCCGGACAGGTCGTAGAAGAAACGGCGCGGGCCGCCGGTCGGGTTGCCGTGGGCGTCCAGGCGCCAGGCGGCGAGGTGGTCGGCGTTCATGTCGACACCGATCACGCCGTGGGCGAGCACCGTCTCGATCGGGAGGGTGGGGGTGGGCGGGATCTGCCAGGACGCGGTCAGGTACCAGCGGTCCCGGCCCGTATCGAGGTGGATGCGGTAGGCGATCGCCCGGTTGGCCGCGACGCGATCCGCCCACTCCTCACCCCGGTGCGCGAACGTGACCCGGCAGGCCAGGACGTACCGTCCGTGCGGGGCGTTGGCCAGATGGGTCAGCGGTGCGGGCAGCTTGATGCTCACCTCGCCGTCCGGGCTGACCCGGATCGTCTCGTTGCCGTACCGCTTGCCGGACTCCCCGTCCGCCTGGCAGAACCAGCGCTCCGCCTCCCAACGCCCGCGCCACGCCGACTCCGTGAGTCCGGCGGCGTCCAGGTGGTGCCGGGTGCGGGCCAGATGTTTGCCGCCCCGTACGACCTGCACGAGGCCGGCCTCGCGGTCGGCCCGCGCGGTAGTCAGCCGGTCCTGCAGCACCCGCAGCCGCCTCGACTTGGCATGCCACTCCCGCTGGGACCGGTAACCCCCGGGCGCCTTCTTCGTTCCCTTCTGGCCGACCGGCTGGGACAGCCGGTGCTCGATGGTGTGGATGCCCGCTTCCAGGTTGTGGATGTGCGCGAGCTGGCAGCGGCGGGCCAACGCCCACTGGTCGTGCGTGGCCTTGGTGATACTGCCCGCCCACCGCGACGACGAGAACGGTGTCAGCTCCCGTTTGCGCACCGCCCACGTCCCGCCGGAGTGCTCCAGTCCGTCCCGGCAGCGCGCCTTGAGGTCCTTCGAGGCCAGCGATCCCAGATGCGCGCCCACCAGACGCAGCACCTTCTCATCGCCGGCTGTCAGGTGCTTGAGGCGGGTCCGCACAGCCACACCACTCGGACCGGACGCGACGAACGGCGCCGCCATGCTCCTCAGCTCACCCACCCGTCACTCCCGACCCGAGCCCACCAGAAGATCCCGTCGCCATGGCAAACGAGCGCCACCCATGAAGGTCACGCATTCGATGCGAGAACGCCAGTTCCCCACAAACCGACCTCACCGCCGAGGCACGCCACGACACAGACCACCCCCACTCATTCCCGCTCACCAGAACGCTCTTGAACGCACTCCATCGCCAACAGGTCCAAACCCCTGAGGAACTGGAGGAGTCCCGATGTCGACGCTCCGCGTCACCGCCGAAGTGCTCACCGTCCACGAACCTCCCAAGCCGACGCTCTCGAACTGGCGGAGGTGGGCCTCTACCGGGCCATCGTCACCAAGCGCGCATACCGCACTGGTGAGGCCGCCGGTACATCTCCGAGCAGTCCGTGCCCGGCCGGGCGGATCAAGGAGTTGGGGCTGACCGGGCGTACCCGCGCTTGCGAGGTGCTGGCATCTGTGGCCCGGGAGCGCCCCAGCGGCACGACCGCCCGCAGCTGCGACGGCGCGGGTGGACCTGCGGCTGGGACGGGTGCAGACCCCAGCCTACGGCGGCGCGGGCAGGCACGGCTGGGGGCGGCGCCAGTCTCCCCGGCCGCTGCCCCGCGGACGGACCCGCCGCTACGCCTGTCGGTCCCTCCGCTGCTCGACCAGCAGTCTCGAACCCGTCAAGCGTTCGCCGAACACGTCGTCCGGGTTGGACAGGACGCAGGTGTCCAGGGAGAGGCAGCCGCAGCCGATGCAGTCGGTCAAGTGGTCGCGGAGGCGGTTGAGCTGCTTGATGCGTTCGTCGAGTTCGGAGCGCCAAGCCTCGGAGAGGCGGGCCCAGTCCTCGTGGGTGGGGGTGCGTTCCTCGGGGAGCTCGGCGAGGGCCTCGCGGATCGTGGCGAGCGGGATGCCGACGCGCTGGGCGGCACGGACGAATGCGACCCGGCGCAGGGCGTCACGTGAGTAGCGGCGTTGGTTGCCCGCGGTGCGGCGGCTGCTGATCAGGCCCTTCGACTCGTAGAAGTGCAGGGCGGAGACGGCGGCGCCGCTGCGGGCGGCGAGCTGGCCGACCGTGAGCTCATGGATCTTCTCGTGAATCTGGGGCACTCCTCGGAGCCTACCCACCCCCTCCTCGCGCCGGTCCGTTGACATGGGGTTCGCGGCCGACCATGCTAAGCAGTCGCTTAGACATCACACGAGAGGCCGGGACATGGCAGAGCCGAGGATCTTCGCGTCCGTCGACGACCTGAAGGGGGCGGTGGGCGAGCAGCTGGGGTACACCGACTGGCTGGAGATCGACCAGAAGCGGATCGACCTGTTCGCGGAGGCCACCGGTGATCACCAGTGGATCCACGTCGATCCGGAGCGCGCCGCCTCGGGGCCGTTCGGGACGACCATCGCGCACGGGTACCTGACCCTGTCCCTGCTCCCACTCTTCGGGCCTCAGCTGATCAAGGTCGAGGGCATGAAGATGGGCGTCAACTACGGGTCGAACAAGGTCCGTTTCCCCGCCCCGGTCCCGGTCGGCTCCCGGCTACGCTCGACCGCCACGATCACCGGCGTCGACGATGTGCAGGGCGGGGTCCAGGTGACCGTCGCCTTCACCGTGGAGCGCGAGGGCGGGGACAAGCCGGTGTGCGTCGCGGAGTCCGTGTCCCGGTACTACCTCTGACACACCGCCGGCACACCGCCGGGCTTACTTCGCCCCCACCATCCGCAGCACGAGGTCGGCGTAGAGCGCGCCGACCTCCTCGGGTGTGCGGGGACCGTTGACGCTGAACCAGCGGGCCACGTCGACGCACAGGGAGAGCACGGCGAGCGTGGTCCCCTGGACGTCCAGGACGTCGAACTCGCCCGCCGCCACGCCGTCCTCGATGATGCCGCGCACCGCGGCGTCGCACTGCCGGCGCAGGGCGAGGATCTCGGCGCGGGCGTCCGGGCCGAGGGAGTCGAGTTCGTACTGCACGACCCGCGCGGTGGTACGGCCACCCGCGTGCCAGCGGACGAAGGAGCTGACCGCGTCGGCGAGCCGCTCGGCCGCGCTGCCCTTGCCCCCGGCCGCCACGCGCAGGATCTCCACGGCCTTCTCGTGGCCGATCCTGCTGATCCGGTGGAGGAGTTCTTCCTTGGTCTTGTAGTGGATGTAGAGCGCGGCCGGGCTCATGCCTGCGCGGCCCGCGATGTCACGGGTCGTCGTGGCGTGGTAGCCGCGCTCGGCGAAGGCCTCCACCGCGGCGACGAGCAGCCGCCGGGCCGCGTCGGGCGTGACCTCGCCCCACGCCGACGTCTCGCCGCCGGCCGTCTCCTCCGCCGTATTCATCACTGGCCCCTCTCGACTGGCACGACCCACACCATACCGCCGAAGGTGAGCGGGCGCTTAGCGTGGCCGCTCAGCGCTGCGCGAAACGGGTTCAGAGCTTCTCGAACGGGTTGTACGCCCCGCTCGCCGCCTCCTGGCGGTCCCGGATCACCTTGGACAGGGTGAAGGTGGAGGTCACCAGGTACAGGACGGCGATCGCGAGGAAGCCGCGCACCCAGGCGTCGCCCTGAAGGTTGTAGATGCCGATGCCGGTGGCCGCCATGGCCACGGAGAAGGACGCGACGGCCTGCCCGTAGAACGCGGCCGTGTTCTGCTGCTTGCCCTGTGTGTCACTCATGGGGACAAGGATCGGCGGACGTGGCCCGTGCCACATCCGCCGAAGTACTCAGAGAACGTACTCAGAAGGCCTCGGAAGCCCTCGTAAGTCCTCAGAACGCCGAAACCCCCGTCAGTGCCCGCCCGATCACCAGCTTCTGGATCTGGCTGGTGCCCTCGTACAGAGTCATCACGCGGGCGTCCCGCAGCAGCTTGCCCGCCGGGTACTCGTCGATGTAGCCGTAGCCGCCGAAGACCTGGAGGGCGTTGTTCGCGGCGCGGACGGCCGCCTCCGAGGCGAAGAGCTTGGCCTTGGAGGACTCGGTGGCGAAGGGCAGGCCGCGGTCGATCAGGTCGGCGACCCGCCAGGTCAGCAGGCGGGCGGCGTCCACGTCGACGGCGATGTCGCTGATCAGTTCCTGGACGAGCTGGTGGTGGGCGATCGTCCTGCCGAACTGCTCGCGCTCGCCCGCGTACCGGACGGCCACGTCCAGCGCGGCCTGGGCGATGCCGACGCAGCCCGCCGCCACCGACATCCGCCCCTTCGCCAGGGCCGACATGGCGACCGAGAATCCCTTGCCTTCTTCGCCCAGCATCGCGGAGGCGGGCACGCGGACGTCCTCGAGGACCAGCTCCGCGGTCGCCTGGCCGCGCAGGCCCAGCTTGCCGTGGATGGCGCGGCGGGTCAGGCCGGGGGTGTCGGTCGGCACGAGGAAGGCGGAGACGCCCTTGTGGCCGGGGGCGTCGGTGGAGCGGGCGAACAGGAGCACGACGTCGGCCCAGGTGCCGTTCGTGATGAACATCTTGGTGCCGTTGATGACGTAGTCGTCGCCGTCGCGCACCGCGCGCGTGGCGAGGTTGCCGGCGTCGGAACCGGTGCCCGGTTCGGTGAGGCCGAAGCAGCCGACGTACGCGCCGGAGGTGAGGCCCGGCAGCCAGCGCCGCTTCTGCTCCTCGCTCCCCCGGGCGGCGACGGTCTTGGCGACCAGCCCCAGCGAGACGGAGACGATCCCGCGCACGGACGAGTCGCCGCGGCCGAGTTCCTCCGTGACCAGGCAGTACGCGAGATGGTCGCCACCCGAGCCGCCGTACTCCTCGTCGATGGTCAGCCCCAGGAAGCCGACCTCCCCGAGCTTCTTGACGATCGACCTGTCGACCTCCTCGGCGCGGTCCCAGGCGATGACGTGCGGGGCGATCTCGCGGTCCACGAAGTCCCGGGCCAGCTGCCGGACCGCGGTCTGCTCCTCGCTGAGCTCAAGGTTCATGGCGTGTCACCCCAGTGTGAAAGTTGCACCTTCGGCAGCACCGTCAGCCGCACCTTTAAATTAGCACTGCTAGTTTACGGGCGCAGCCCTACTATGTGCGCCATGGCCCGACCGCGCAAGCCCCTCCTGAGCACCGACCGGATCGTCGCGACCGCCCGGGTGCTCGTGGACGCGGAGGGCCTGGCGGCCGTCTCCACGCGCCGGCTCGCCGCCGAGCTGGGGGTCAGCGGGCCCTCGCTCTACAACCACTTCCGCACCAAGGACGAGATCCTGGAGGCGGTCGCCGACTCGGTGAGCGCGCAGGTCGACCTGTCGATGTTCGAGGACGGGCGGGACTGGCGGACCTCGCTGCACGACTGGGCGGTCTCCTACCGGGCCGCCCTGCGCGACCATCCGAACATCGTCCCGGTGCTGGCCCGCGGCCCCGGCCGCCGCCCGGCCGGGCTCCGTCTCGCCGACGCCGTCTACGGCGCGATGGTCGAGGCGGGCTGGCCACCGGCCCAGGCCACCTCCATCGGCGCGCTGATGCGGTACTTCGTCATGGGCTCCGCGCTCGGTTCCTTCGCCGGGGGTTTCGTGGACGACGCGAGCGCGTACGACCCCGCGGACTACCCGCACCTCGGGCAGGCCCACCTCCTCGCCGAACAGCAGGAGAAGATCGACGAGCGGGCCTTCGAGACCGGGCTGACCGCGCTGCTGGACGGGCTGGTGCAGCAGTACGAGCAGGTGCGGCGCACCGCATAGTTCGGCCGATGCCGAACCGTCCGTGTTCCATGCTGGATCACATGACCACGAAGGACCCACGAGCGCACCCGCTGGCCCGTCTCGCCGGCCTCGTCGCCGACGAGACCCGGGCCGCCTGTCTGCTCGCGCTGCTCGACGGGCGGGCCTGGACCGCCGGTGAGCTGGCGCGGCACGCGGGCGTCGCCGCGTCGACCCTGAGCGAACACCTGGGCAAGCTCGTCGCGGGCGGGCTGCTCACCGAGGAGCGTCAGGGGCGGCACCGGTACGTACGGCTGGCCGACGCGCGGGTCGCCCAGCTGGTGGAGGACCTCGCCGCACAGGTCGCTCCGGGCGGTGATGCCGTACGGCCCCGGAACCTGCGCGAGTCCACCGCCGGGTCGGCGATGGCCCGCGGCCGCACCTGCTACGACCACCTCGCGGGGCGGCTCGGCATCGCGGTCACCGACGCCCTGACCGCACGCGAACTGCTGCGCCAGGACACCGGGTTCGCACTGACGGACGCGGGCGTCGCCTGGTTCGACTCCGCCGGGATCCGCCTCGACCGTACGAGCCGCCGCCCGCTGGCCCGCGCCTGCCTCGACTGGACCGAACGCCGACCCCATCTCGCGGGCGTGGCGGGTGCGGCGCTGTGCCGGCACGCCCTGGACGCGGGCTGGTGTGTGCGGATCGGCTCCGAGCGGGCGGTGAAGGTGACGGCGACTGGGGAGAGGATTCTGTCGGAGCTGCTGGGAATCCCGGCGAGGGCGCTTCAGTGAGCCGGGCGGCTTAGGGGGTGGGGGGTTGTGTGATGTGCCGGGTGCGGGTGCGTGGGGGCTGGTCGCGCAGTTCCCCGCGCCCCTAAGGGGGTGCGGCAGACGCCCGTTTGTCGGGTGCCGGCCCTTGGGCCCACCGTCCGAAATCCGCCAGCGCTGCTTACGCGGCGCCGCCTAGCCTCAGGAGCATGATGAACGCCTCCCCGACCCACACCGCCCGTCGTTCCCAGCTGCTCGCCGCCGGTGCCGCCACCGTCACCGTGGTGCTGTGGGCTTCCGCGTTCGTGTCGATCCGCAGTGCGGGGGCCGAGTACTCGCCGGGTGCCCTGGCGCTCGGGCGGTTGCTCGCGGGGGCGCTGACGCTGGGGGTGATCTGTCTCGTACGGCGGGAGGGGCTGCCGCCACGCTCGGCGTGGCGGGGGATCGCGATATCCGGGGTGTTGTGGTTCGGGTTCTACATGGTGGCCCTGAACTGGGGCGAGCAGCAGGTGGACGCCGGTACGGCGGCCCTGGTCGTGAACATCGGGCCGATCCTGATCGCCCTGCTCGGCGCGCGGTTTCTGGGCGACGCCATGCCGCCGCGGCTGCTGGCGGGGATGGCGGTGTCGTTCGCGGGCGCGGTCACGGTCGGGCTGTCGATGTCGGGCGGCGGCGGGTCGTCGCTGCTCGGTGTGGTGCTGTGCCTGCTCGCCGCGGTCGGCTACGCGGCCGGTGTCGTGGCGCAGAAGCCCGCCCTCGGCCGGGCGAGCGTGTTGCAGGTGACGACGTTCGGGTGCCTGGTCGGGGCGGTGGTGTGTCTGCCGTTCGCCGGTCAGCTCGTCCAGGAGGCCGCCGACGCGCCCGTCTCGGCGACCCTCAACATGGTCTACCTGGGCGTGTTCCCGACCGCGCTGGCCTTCACGACGTGGGCGTACGCCCTGTCCCGTACGACCGCGAGCCGCATGGGCGCGACCACGTACGCCGTGCCCGCCCTGGTCGTCCTGATGTCGTGGGTGGCGCTCGGCGAGGTGCCGGGGCTGCTCACGCTGGCGGGCGGCCTGCTGTGCCTGGCCGGGGTCGCGGTGTCGCGCTCGCGCACGCGGAAGGCCGCGGCTCCGGGAGCGGTTCCGGAGCCGCGGCCCGAGAGGGCGGCGGGGCCGTCAGCGTGAACGGGCCCGGTCCGCGAGGACCTTGATGGAGAGCAGCGCGATGACCGCGAGCCCGATGATGTAGCCGGACACCGCCATCGAGGTACCCGTGGCCTCCAGGAGCAGCACCATCAGGAAGGGCGCGAGCCCGCCGCCGAACACCGCCGCGATCTGGTAGCCGAGGGAGGCGCCCGTGTAGCGCATCTCGGCGGTGAACAGCTCGGCGAACAGGGCGGCCTGGGGGCCGTACATGATGCTGAGGAAGCAGCTGGCGACGAAGGTGCCGACCGCGAGCCACAGCAGCGAGCCGGTGTCGATCAGCAGGAACATCGGTACGGCCCACAGCCCGATGCCGGCCGCTCCGAACGCGTAGATCCGGATGCGGCCGACGCGGTCGGAGAGCGCCGCGGAGGCGGGGATCAGCACCAGCTGGGTGAGACTGACGCAGAGCGAGACCGTGAGCACCGCACTGCGCTTCATGTCGAGTTCGCGGGTCGTGTAGTCGAGAACGCCGGTGATGATGATGTAGAACGTCGCGGTGTTCACGGCGAAGGAGCCGCCGGCCAGGAGCACCGTGCCGAGGTGGCCGCGCAGGATCGTGCGCAGCGGGGAGTTCCGCTCGGCCTTCTCCTTCTGCGTCAACGCCTTCTCGGCCTCGCGGAATGCGGGGGTCTCCTCGACCCTGGTGTGGATGTACCAGGCGAGGACGAGCACGAACAGGCCGATCAGGAACGGGACCCGCCAGGCCCACGCGGCGAACTCGCTGTCCGTGGTGAACGCGCCGGCCAGCAGGAAGACCGAGTTGGCCGTCACCACGCCGATGGGGACGCCGAGCTGGACGACGCTGCCGTAGACACCGCGCTTGCCCTCGGGGGCGTACTCGGTGGCCAGCAGCATGGCGCCGCCCCACTGCGCGCCGACCGCGACGCCCTGGAGGACGCGCAGGGCCACCAGCAGGATCGGGGCGGCGACGCCGATGGTGTCGTACGTGGGGAGGAGGCCGATGCCGGTGGTGGCGAGGCCCATGAGCGTGAGGGCGAGGACCAGCATCGGCTTGCGGCCGCGCTTGTCGCCGAGGTGGCCGGCGACGATGCCGCCGAGCGGGCGGGCGAGGAAGCCGACCGCGAAGGTGGCGAAGGAGGCGAGGACTCCGGCGCTGGAGCTGCCCGCCGGGAAGTACAGGTCTCCGAGGACGAGGGCGGCGGCGATGCCGAAGACGAAGTAGTCGTACCACTCGACGGCGGAGGCGAGCGCCGCCGCGGTGGCCACGCGGCGGTGGCCGGCCTTGGGGAGGGCCGTGGTGGGGAGGGGGTGAGCGGGTGGTGCGGTGTCCATGTGTGCACACTCCGGTGGGTGCGGTGGGGACGTTCCCGGGAACATACTGACCGGACGGTATGGGGTCAACGGGTGTGCACGAAGGTTGCCCGGAGCACCCGAGGGCTCCGGGCGACCCACAGGCCTCAGAACACGACCAGCGCCCTGCCGCCCTTGCCCGCCAGCATGTTCTCGAACGCCGCCGGGATGCCCTCCAGGCCGATCCGTTCGGTCACCAGCGCGCCCAGGTCCAGGCGGCCCGCCCGGACGTGTTCGGCGAGCACCGGCAGGTCCCGGGCGGGGTCGGAGTTGCCGTAGACGCAGCCCGCGAGGGTCCGGCCCCAGTGGAAGAGCTCCAGGGCGTTGAAGGTGACCTGCTGGTCCTTGCCGCCGATGCCGACGACCGTCGTACGGCCGCCGCGGCGGGTGGAGTCCCAGGCCGTGCGGATCGTGGCCGCGCGGCCGACGCACTCGACGGCCACGTCGACGCCCTGCTTGGCGGTGAGGGCGCGGATCTCACGGGCGGTGGTGTCGGAGGCCACGACGTAGTCGGTGGCGCCGGCGCCCCTCGCCAGTTCCTCCTTCGCCGGGGAGACGTCGACCGCGACGATCCTGGACGCGCCCGCGATCCGGGCCGCCTGGAGGGCGGCGAGGCCCACTCCGCCGACGCCGTACACCGCGACGGTCTCCCCCGTGCGGACCCGCGCCGCGTGGTGAACGGCGCCGTAGCCGGTGAGGACCGCGCAGCCGAGGAGGGCCGCGTCGGTGAGCGGGATGCCTTCGGGGAGAGGGAGCACACAGTTCGCCGGCACCACCGTCTCCTCGGCGAAGGCGGCGACGTTCAGGCCGGGGTGGAGGTCCCTGCCGTCGGACGCGCGACGGGCGTACACGTCGGCGGCCCCGTTGAGGGCGTTGGCGCACAGCCAGACCTCGCCGAGCGAACAGGCGTGGCAACTGCCGCAGGACGGGGCCCAGTTGAGGACCACGGCGGCACCGGGCCGGAAGTCCGCGACCCCTTCGCCGACGGCGACGACCGTGCCGGCACCCTCGTGGCCGAGGACGGCGGGGACGGGGACGCGCATGGTGCCGTTGGAGAGGGACAGGTCGGAGTGGCAGACGCCGGCGGCGGCGAGGCGGACGCGGACCTGGCCGGGGCCGGGGTCCGGGAGGTCGATCTCGGCGATCTCCAGAGGAGCGCCGACGGCGGGGAGTACGGCGGCACGGACCACGTGAACGCTCCTCAGAACTGCAGGGACTTGGTCTGGAGGTATTCGGCGAGACCGTGCGCGCCGAGTTCCCGGCCGACCCCCGACTGCTTGTAACCCCCGAAGGGGGCAAGGGGGTTGAAGCGGCCGCCGTTGATGTCGACCTGCCCGGTCTCCAGGCGGCGCGCGAAGGCCACCGCCTCCTCCTCGTCACCGGCCCAGACGGCGCCCGCGAGGCCGTAGACCGTGCCGTTGGCGATGCGCAGGGCGTCCTCCTCGTCCTCGTAGCGGAGGATCGACAGGACCGGGCCGAAGATCTCCTCCTGCGCGATGGTCATGTCGGGGGTGACGTCGGCGAAGACGGTGGGGCTGACGAAGTACCCCTGCTCGCGCGGGGATTCGGGACCGCCCGCGACCAGACGGGCGCCTTCCGCCACACCCTTCTCGATGTAACTCCGCACGCGTTCCCGCTGCTTGGCGTTGACGACCGGGCCGATGCGGTCGCCGTACTTCGCGGCGGCCGCGGCGGCCAGCTCGACCGCCTCGTCGTACTGCTCCCGGTGCACCAGCATCCGCGTCCAGGCGCTGCAGGTCTGGCCAGAGTTGGACATGACGTTGGCGACGCCGACGTTGACCGCCCTGGCCAGGTCGGCGCTCGGGAGGATGACGTTGGCGGACTTGCCGCCCAGTTCGAGGGCGACCTTCTTCACGGCGGCGCTCGCCGTCGCGCCGATCTGTCTGCCGACGGCGGTGGAGCCGGTGAAGGAGACCAGGTCGACGCCCGGATGCTCGGCGAGGGCCTGTCCGGCGACCGGGCCGAGGCCGGTGACGAGGTTGAAGACACCCGCCGGTACGCCGGCCTCATGGACCGCCTCGGCGAAGAGCTGGGCGACGAGCGGGGTGTCCTCTGCGGGCTTCACGACCACCGTGCAGCCCGCCGCCAGCGCCGGGGCGACCTTGGCGACGATCTGGTGCAGGGGGTAGTTCCACGGCGTGATCGCGCCGACCACGCCGATGGGCTCGTGGAAGACGGTCGAGTTGCCGACCTTCTCCTCGAAGGCGTACGTCGCCGCCAGCTCGGCGTAGGAACCGGCGACGGCGATCGGCACGGCCGCGTGGACGGCCTGGGAGAACTTCAGGGGCGAGCCGAGTTCGGCGGTGACTGTCTCGGCGATCTCGTCCTTGCGGGCCGCGAGGGCGTCCCGGAGGGCGGCCAGACGCGCGGCCCGCTCGGCGGGGCCGGTCGCGGCCCAGGCCGGGAGGGCGGCGCGGGCGGCCCGTACGGCGGCGTCGACGTCCTCGGCGGTACCCGCCGGGACCCGGCCGACGACCTGTTCGTCGACCGGGTTCACGACCTCGATCACGTCCGGGCCGGCGGCGGGGCGCCACTCGCCGTCGATGTACATGCCGTCGTGTGCCTTCATCGTGCGTCCTCCCGGGCGGGGCTGCGTCGTCCACCACATAAACTAGCGGCGTTAGTTTTTGTCCGCCAGTTCAGGGGATCGGCCGGTCCGTCACAGGATCAGCGAGCCGGGAGCGGTTGTCTCGCCCCCGCCGCCCCTTCCCGTTCCCGACCTTGAGGGCTCCGCCCCCAGACCCCCGCTCCTCAAACGCCGGAGGGGCTGAATTTCAGCCCGTCCGGCGTTTGAGGACGAGGCCCTTCGGGCCGAAGCGGGGGTCTGGGGGCGGCAGCCCCCAGGACGGGACGGGAAGGGGCGGCGGGGGCGAGATCCCACGGGAGCCGAGGCGTCACTCGTCCAGATCCGGCAGCCGCGCCGGGGCCGGGGAAATGCGCTCGCCGTGCTGGTCGAAGACGAACAGGTGGGCGATGTCGACGAGGAGGGGGACGTGCATGCCCCGGCGGAGGTCGATGTCGGGAGTGGTGCGGACGACGAGGTCGCCGGGGAGGCGGCCGTCGGCCGGGGCGGGTTCGGGGGCGGGGTCCGTCGGGTCGTCCAGGACCACCACCGGGCCGGCGCGCAGGGCACCCGCCCGCTCCCGGAAGCGGTTCAGGACCGTGCCCTCGCGGCGGCGGCGCCGGTCCGTGGGGGCGGTGGGGCGTGGGGCCTCCAGCTCCGGTACGAGGGCGGGGCGGGAGCCGGTGTTGAAGTGGACGAGGACCTCGTGGCCCTGGAACTCGACGTGTTCCACGAGGCCGCTGATCGCCACCTCGCCGGGGCGGGCGTCGGCCGGCTTGGCGAGGCGGACGGCCTCCGAGCGCAGGCCGACGATGACCTCGCGGCCCTGCTGGACGCGGAGCAACTGGTGGTCCAGGCAGAGGGGTTCGGGCAGCCGCAGGTACTGCTTGCCGAGGCTGATGGTCATCGCGCCGTCCAGCGGGGCGCGGACCAGGCCGCGCAGCAGGTTGATCCGCGGGGTGCCGATGAAGGCGGCGACGAAGACGTTGCGCGGCAGGGCGTACACCGAGCGCGGGGTGCCTACCTGCTGGAGGACGCCGCCGCGCATGACGGCCACCCGGTCGCCGAGCGACATGGCCTCGGCCTGGTCGTGGGTGACGTAGACCGTGGTGACGCCCAACTGGCGGGTGAGGGCGGCTATTTCGGCCCGCAGGTGGTTGCGGAGCTTGGCGTCCAGGTTGGACAGCGGTTCGTCCATCAGGAAGGCGGAGGGGTGGCGGGCGATCGCCCGGCCCATGGCGACGCGCTGGCGTTCGCCGCCGGAGAGCTGGCCGGGGAGGCGGTCGAGGAGGTCCTCGATGCCCAGCATGCGGGCGGTGGCGTCCACCCGCGGGCTCGGGTCCTCGCCGGGTGCCTCGATGCGCAGCGGGAAGCCGATGTTGCCGCGGCTCGTCATGTTCGGGTAGAGGGCGAAGTTCTGGAACACCATTGCCATGCGCCGGTCGGCGGGGAGCAGGTTGTTGGCGTACTCGCCGTCGAGCAGCAGCTGCCCCTCGGTGATCTCCTCCAGGCCGGCGATCATTCTGAGCACCGTGGACTTGCCGCAGCCCGAGGGGCCGAGCAGCACGAGGAACTCGCCGGGCGCGATGTCCAGCGACAGCCGGTCCACCACGCGGACGCCTCGCGTGTAGGTCTTGCTCACGTCGTGCAGAGAGATGGCGCGTGTCATGGCAGTGCCCCCGGGGGCTCACTTGGGCGCTGGTGCTCCGCGGTCGGATGTCCCGTGCGGGTCGTACGGGCTTGTGAGTCACGGAAGTTAACGGACCGTGCCCGGCCGGGGGAAGGGAAGGGGCCGGATCGGGCGCTCCCGTCCAGTCGGTGAGAAAGCGGACGACCGGATTCAGCGAGTGCGGGCGGCCCTGCCGGGTTCGCGGACCTGGGTGAGGTGGGCGAAGACGACGACATTGCCCGAGTAGCCGTTCCTGCGGTCGTAGGTGCCGCCGCAGGTGATCAGCCGGAGCTCGGGGCGGCCCCGGGCGCCGTACACCTCCCGGTCGGGGAAGTCCTTCTTCTCGTACTTCTTGATGGCGTCGACGGTGTAGACGGCGGTCCGTCCGTCGGCGCGCCTGATCTCGACGGTGCGGCCCGGTTTCAGTTCGGTGAGGCCCGCGAAGACGGCGGGGCCGGTGTCGGTGTCGAGGTGGCCGACGGCGACGGCGGTCCCCTGCTCGCCGGGCGTCGGTCCGCCGTCGTACCAGCCCACCAGGTTCGGACGATCGTCCGGCGGTGCGGGCAGGCGCCGCTCGCGGTCGAGGCGGAGGGCCATGACCGGGGCGTCGACCTTCAGGTACGGGATGGCCAGCCGGGTCGCGCGGGAGCGGGGCAGGGAGCGCTGCGGCGACGGTGCCGGGGGGCGGCGGACGAACTTGGGCCGTGGTGCCGGGCGGCGGGGCTGCGCCGTGCGCGCGCCGGCCCGGGCCCCGGGCGGCCGCGGTTTCGGCCTGCTCGCGGCGCTGCCCGCCCTGGGCGGCTCGGGCCGGGCACGGCCGGTGCCGGCCCCGGGTGGTGAGGACTTCGCCGCACCCGCACCCGCACCGGCCCCGGGCCGCGGTGGCTTCGCCCGGGTTGCGTCGACGGCCGGTCGCGGTCGCTGCGGCCTCGCCGTCCTGGCGTCGGCTCGGCCCTCGGGCGGCTCGCGGCGAGCGCCGAACGGCTCGGGGCGGCCCCCGTGCAGTCCGGTGCCGGTCGCGCGCCCCTGCTGTGACACCGCGGGCGCTTCGGCGGGGGCGAGCGGGGCAGCGGTGGCGGCCTCGGCGGGCTCCTCGTCCTGGGCCCACCAGACGCCGCCCACCACCAGCAGGACGGTCAGTACGGCCGTCCTCGCCAGGCGGTAGGCGCGCGTCCGGTACCAGGGCCTGCGGGTCCGTCTACGCGGCGCCATGCGAGCGGCGACGGAGCCGGAACCAGGCCACCCCACCGACGGCGGCCAGTCCCACGGCGGCGGCACCGGCGACCGGGGTGAAGGCGTCGGCGCGGGCGAGGCCGCCGCCACCGGCGGGCGGACCACCGTTCGGGACGCCGGCGGCGGGCGTGTCCTTGCACTCGACGGTGAACACCTTGGTCTTGCCCGCGCCGGCCGCGCCGACGATGTTCCAGGTGAGCTTGTACATGCCGTCGGGCAGCGACACGATCTCGCTGCTGCCCGTGCCGTCCGGGAGGTTGAGGAGACCGTCGCGGGTCGCGCCGCCCGGCACCAGAGGCTGCGTCACGATGGACCATCTGACCGTCTGGTTGAGGTCGAACCCGTTGGCGTCCAGGTAGAACTTGCAGACCTTCGACTCGTCCTTCGGGTCACCGGGG
Source organism: Streptomyces sp. NBC_01352 (assembly GCF_036237295.1). NCBI lineage: Bacteria > Bacillati > Actinomycetota > Actinomycetes > Kitasatosporales > Streptomycetaceae > Streptomyces > Streptomyces sp. NBC_01352. The sequence continues at coordinate 8,580,333 of NZ_CP108354.1, read as the reverse complement.
GGCGTCGTGCGGGTCGCCTCCACGCTGTGGATCTTGACGGTGTCGGGGTCACTGGGGGCCGCCGGCACGGCGACTGCCGTCGTCGTCCCCGCCAGCGCGCCTACGGTGACGGTGAGCGCCGCGAGGGCGGCGGAGCGCATTCCGGCGCGGCGCGGAAGAAGCGTGGTGGACATGCGGGTCCCTCGGAGTCAGACGATTTTCGTACAAATCGCAGTTGATCTGACTCTCTTTCACATCCGCGCCGCGGATGGTGGGAGCAGCGCCCTACGTCCCGTCAGGCATCCCTCTTCCGGTCCAGTGCCAGCCCCGCGCTGCGGGGCTCGGAGTCCGGCGCCCGTTCTCCGGCCGGCCCGCCCGGCGAAGGGGACCGCAGCGCGACCCCCGAGGACACCAGCAGCAGCGCGCCGAGCATCACGAACGGCGCCGCCACGCCCGCGACCCCGGCGATCAGACCGGCCGCGGCGGGGGCGGCGACCTGGCCGAGGCGGTTGCCGGTCAGACGCAGGGCGAGGGCGGTGGAGCGGGCGCCGTCGGGGGCGGCCTGGACGACGGTCGTCATGGACAGCGGCTGGCCCACGCCGAGGCAGAAGCCGAGGGCCGCGAGCATCACGGCCAGGCCCCACACCGGCACCGGCAGCGCGATGCCGGCGCACAGCACCGCCGCCAGCAGACAGGTGACGGTGAGCAGCAGCGCCCGGCCCAACAGCCGCAGCAGCGGCGTCAGTACCAGGCGGCAGGCGATCGTGGCCGCGGCCCGCAGGCTGAGCAGGAGGCCGATCACGGAGGGGGCGATGCCCCGGTGCTCGCCGACCACCGGGAGGTAGGCGGTGAGGATGTCGGTCGCGGAGAGCACGGAGAGGCTGATGAAGATGCCGGCGGGTACGCCCCGGGCGCGCAGGATGCGCTGGACGGGGACGCGGTCGCCCTGGCCCGTACGGGACTTGACCGTCGTACGGTCCTCTATGCGCCACAGCGACGTGAACGCGACCGCGGCTCCCGCGCCCGCGACGACCAGGGCGAGCGCGCTGGTGCCCGCCATGTCCCGGCCGCCGATCAGGGCGCCCGCCGCGATCGGGCCGACCAGCTGGCCGAGGGAGGCGCCGATGGTGAAGTGGCCGAAGTTGCGGTCCTGTTCGTGCGGGGCGGACTGGCGGGCCACCAGCGACTGGGCGCCGATCACGAAGCAGAGGTGGCCGAGGCCCATCACCCCGCTCCAGACCGCCATGGCCCAGAGGGAGTTGGCGATGCCGCTGAGTGCGCAGCCGCCGGATATCAGGACCACCCCGGCCGGCAGCAGGGGCGCGCAGCGGCCGTGGTCGGTGCGTCGGCCCAGCGGTACCGCGACGAAGAGCGGGAGCAGGGCGTACACGCCCGCGATGACGCCGATCGCCCGCTCGTCGGCGCCCAGCGCGAGGGCCCGGTAGGACACGGCGGGCCGGGCCATCGACACCGCCCCCTGCGCGAAGCTGAAGGCGATGACGAGGCGGAGCAGCCAGCCGCGGTGCGCACCGGGCCTCACGGTCGTTTCCTCCATGGCGAGTTGGCCGACGGGTCTGGCCGACGGGTCTGTCAGATGATCCCGAAGAGGATTCCTGCCCCGAGGATGATCAGAGATGTCAGCGCGGCCCACTTGACCACGAACCGGGTGTGGTCGCCGAACTCGACCTTGGCCATGCCGACCAGGACGTAGACGGCCGGGACGAGCGGGCTCGACATGTGCAGCGGCTGGCCGACCAGCGAGGCGCGGGCCATCTCCAGCGGCGAGACGCCGTGCGCCGCGCCGGCCTCGGCGAGGACCGGGAGGACGCCGAAGTAGAAGCCGTCGTTGGACATGAAGTAGGTGAGCGGAAGGCTCAACACGCCGGTGACGAGGGCCATGTGCGGGCCCATGCCCTCGGGGATGACGTCCACCATCCACTTGGCCATGCTGTCGACCATGCCGGTGCCCTGGAGGACGCCGGTGAAGACGGCGGCGGCGAAGACCATGCCGGAGACGTTGAGGACGTTGTCCGCGTGGGCGGCGAGGCGGGCCTTCTGGTCGGGGATGTGCGGGAAGTTCACGGTGAGCGCGAGCGCGGCGCCGATCAGGAACAGCACCGGGATCGGCAGGTACTCCATGATCATGGCGGTGAGCAGCACGACCGTGAGGAGGAAGTTGAACCACAGGAGCTTGGGACGCAGGGTGGCCCGGTTCTGGTCGAGGCCCTGGAAGTCGTCGGCGTCGCCGTCGGCACCGGCGTCGGTGCCGAAGCCCGCGCCGCCGGTGCGGGCCGGGGTCTTGCCGTCGCCGGAACCGCCCGCGCCGACCAGGACCGTCTCGGTCTCCTTCTCCTCGACCTTCTCGTCCGCCAGGATCTCGCCCAGCGTCAGCACGCCCAGCCGCCTGCGCTCACGCACACCGAGGACGTACGACAGGATGAAGACGCCGAGGAGGCCGACCAGCAGGGCCGGGATCATCGGGACGAAGATGTCGCTGGCGTCCAGCTTGAGGGCGGTGGCGGCGCGGGCGGTGGGGCCGCCCCACGGCAGGGTGTTCATGACGCCGTTGGCCATGGCGGCGACACCGGTCATCACGACCAGGCTCATCTTGAGGCGCTTGTACAGCGGGTACATCGCCGAGACCGTGATCATGAAGGTGGTCGAGCCGTCGCCGTCGAGCGAGACGATCGCGGCGAGGACCGCGGTGCCGACGACGATCCGCATCGGGTCGGCCTTCGCGAACTTCAGGATCCCGCGGACGACCGGGTCGAAGAGGCCGACGTCGATCATCACACCGAAGTAGACGATCGCGAACATGAGCATCGCCGCGGTGGGGGCGAGGCTGGTGACGCCGTCGATGACGTAGTCACCGAGCTTGGCGCCCTTTCCCACGAACACACAGAACAGTGCGGGGATCAGTACGAGCGCCGCGATCGGCGACATCTTCTTCATCATGATCAGGACCAGGAAGGTCGCGATCATGGCGAAGCCGAGGATGGTCAGCATGAGTGGATACCTAACGTTCGCCCTTGAACTCCCACCAGGGCCGGCGGTGGCGACGACGTTAGGACTCGTCAAGTGGCGTTAACAAGACGTTGACACGCGAGCAATAAGCGCAAAACTCCTGGTCACAGCTTTGCTCAGGTCAGAGCAGGGAACTTTTCGGTCACGGCGGCCACCTCGACGGGCACTCCGTTGAGAACGGCGTTGCCCGAGAGCGGGTCGAGCAGGCTGCCGTCGAGGATCTGGTTGACGTTGACTCCGGGGTCGGCGGAGGCGTGGCTGAGCCGGGTTCCGGGCCGGTCGTGGCCCCAGCCGTGCGGCAGGCTCACCACACCCCGGCGCACGCCGTCGGTGACCTCCGCGGGGGCGGTCACCTCTCCCCCGGCGCCCTTGACCCGCACGGGCGCCCCGTCCCGTACGCCCAGGCGTTCGGCGTCCTCGGGGTGGATGTGCAGGGTGCAGCGGTTGGTGCCGCCGGTGAGGGCGGGCACGTTGTGCATCCAGCTGTTGTTGGAGCGCAGATGACGGCGGCCGACCAGGACGAGCCCGGCGGGCCGCTCGTGCAGGGCCTGACGGAGGCGGGGCAGGTCGCCGGCGATCGGCTGCGGGAGCAGCTCGACCTTGCCGCTGCGGGTCTTCAGCGGCTGCGGCAGGCGCCGGCTCAGCGGGCCGAGGTCGATGCCGTGCGGATGCGCGAGCAGCTTCTCAAGGCTCAGCCCGTCCGGGCGTACGCCGAAGCCCTCGCCGTAGGGGCCGAGGCGCAGCATCAGGTCGAGGCGCCGCTCGGGGCCGGTCTCGCCGGTGAGCTGTGTGGCGAGCTCGCGGGGATCCCGGCCGTGGACCGGGGAGTGCGGCTCCTTCACCGCCTTGCCGAGGGTCTGGTCGATCACCATCGCGTCGACGGCGGCCGGGTCGGCGCCGTGCATGCCGGTCGCGGCCAGGACCAGCCGGGCCAGGATCTCGGTCTCGGCCATCCTGCCGGGCTCCAGGGGCACGGCGGGGCGGGTGTAGCGGACCTGGTTGCGGACGGCGAGGGTGTTGAAGGCGAAGTCGTGGTGCGGGCTCTGGGAGGGCGGGGGCGGCGGCAGCACGACGTGGGCGTGGCGCGAGGTCTCGTTCAGGTACGGGTCGACGCTGACCATGAAGTCGAGGGAGTCGAGGGCCTTGTCGAGTCGGTTCCCGTCAGGGGCGGACAGCACCGGGTTGGCGGCGACCACGATGAGCGCGCGGACCGGTTCGCCCTGCTCGGTGGCCGTGTCGATCTCCTCGGCGAGCGCGGAGAGCGGCAGCTCCCCCTTCGCCTCGGGGTGCCCGCTGACCCGGGAGCGCCAGCGGCCGAGCGCGAAGCCGTGGCCGGGCCCGGCGGGGCGTGGCGTCCTGTCGGTGGCCGCCTGCGGGAAGAGGGCGCCGCCGGGCCGGTCGAGGTTGCCGGTGAGGATGTTGAGGACGTCGACGAGCCAGCTGGCGAGGGTGCCGTGGGGCACGGTGCAGCTGCCGATGCGGCCGTATACGGCGGCGGTGGGGGCGGCGGCGAGTTCGCGGGCGAGGGCGCGGATCGTGACGGCGTCCACGTCACAGGCGTCGGCCACGGCTTCGGGGGTGAAGTCCCGTACGGACGCCGCGAGTTCGTCGAGCCCCTGCACGTGGGCGGCCAGGTCTGCGAGCTCCACGAGGCCCTCCTCGAAGAGGACGTGTGCCATCGCCGCGAGCAGCAGGGCGTCGGTGCCGGGCCGGATGGCGATGTGGCGGTCGGCGAGCTTGGCGGTACGGGTACGGCGGGGATCGACCACCGTGAGCGTGCCGCCGCGGGCCTTGAGCGCCTTGAGCTTGCCGGGGAAGTCGGGGGCGGTGCACAGACTCCCGTTGGACTCCAGGGGATTGGCACCCAGGAGCAGCAGGTGGTCGGTGTGGTCGAGGTCGGGTACCGGGATGGCGTTGGCGTCGCCGTACAGCAGGCCGCTGGAGACGTGCTTGGGCATCTGGTCGACCGTGGACGCGGTGAAGATGCTGCGGGTGCCGAGCCCGGCGAGGAGCACCGGCGGGTAGAGCGCGCCGGCCATGGTGTGCACGTTGGGGTTGCCGAGGACGACGCCGACGGAGTTCGCGCCGTACCGCTCGACGACGGTCCGGATCCCGGCGGCGACGGCGTCGAAGGCCTCCTCCCAGGTGGCCTCGCGCAGTTCGCCGTCCTTGCGGACGAGGGGTCCGCGCAGCCGGTCGGGGTCACCGTCGACGGCCCCGAAGGAGGCGCCCTTGGGACAGATGAACCCCCGGCTGAACACATCGTCCCGGTCACCGCGGGCACCGGTGACGCGGGTGCCCTCGATGGTGAGCGTGAGCCCGCAGGTGGCCTCGCACAGGGGGCAGATTCGCAGGGCGGTGCGGGACACGGGTCCTCCCGGGGCGGCGGCTTCGGTGACGCGCGGACGAGAGTGAGCATACCGACCGGTATGCACGGAGGGGAGGGGCAGCGGGGGACGAGGTCGGAAATTCACGAACCGTTACAGCGCCGGTCCGGCGGACCCGGGCGCGGACGCCCTAGGGCCTGTCCGGCGGATCGTGCCGCAGACGCGGGGTCTGGTGCGCCCATCTGCGGCGTTGTCGTCGGTTGCCGACTCCCCCATCGCGTCGACGCCCTCCTCCGCCTTGCAGCTGGACGCACCAGACCCCGCTCACCTGCGTTGATCAGGCGCCGCCGATTTCCTGCGACCTGATCCGCCGGACAGGCCCTAGTCCAGTACCCGCGCCAAATACGCCCGCAGCAGCTCCCGGGTCTCCTCGATGATCTTCTCGTCGCCCTCCGGAGCCACCCGGAAGGCAAGGTGGACAAGGGTGTCGGCGGTTTCCACGGCGACCAGGAAGGTGCGGCGCAGGTCCTCGTCCGGGGCGCGGTCGAGGTAGCCGGAGAGGAGGTCGGTGAGGCGGTCGGCGACGCGGTGGTTGGGTTCGGCGTAGCGGGAGCCGACCGGGATCTGGTTGCCGAAGTCGACGAGGGTGAAGCCGGGGGCGGTGCGCTTCATGGCGAGGTACTCGTCTAGTACGGCGTCCACCGCCGCCCGCCAGCCACCCTCGCCGGTCCCGCGCAGGCGCTCGGTGACGCGCTCGGTGTAGCGCTCCAGGTTGCGCTGGGCGAGGGCGTCGGCCATCGCGCGCTTGTTGCCGAAGAAGCGGTAGACCGACCCGATCGGAACGCCGGCGCGCAGGGCGACGGCCCGGGTGCTGAGCGCGTCGTAGCCGACCTCGTCGAGGAGGTCGGCGCAGGCGTCGAGGATCCTCGTCAGCCGTTCGGCGCTGCGCCGCTGCACGGGCGCTCGGCGGAGCGATGTCGCTGGGGGCACGGGCTTCATGATGCCTTTCCGCCGCGGTCCGGGAAACCTCGCCCCTCAGTACGGAGCACGGAGCCCGGTGCGCTCAGCGCGCCGTTCGCGGTCCCGGCCGCTTCCGGCGACGTCTCAGTCCCTTCCGACTCCGACTGCGCCGACGCCGTGACGTCCGCCGTGCTCTCGACCGGCTCGCCGTCGACGGCCCACACCGTGCCGTCGTCGGCGTACAGGCGGGCGGTGACGTGGTGGGTGCCGTGCGGGACGTAGCGGGCGGAGAGGCGGTACTCGGAGGTGCGCAACTCGGCGACGAGGTGACCGTTCACGAAGAGCCGGACGGTGCCGCGGCCGGCCACCGCCTCCGGCTTCGCGCCGGCGGGCGAGAAGCGGAAGTCCTCGAGGGTCAGGCGGACGTTCCAGCTGTTGCCGGCGGCGGGCTGCACCTCGATGCCGACGTCGGGTGCGCCCTCTTCCTCGACCTCACGGTAGCGATGCCCCTCTTTGTCGGTCTCGTCGAGGAGTTTGCCCACCGGTGAGGGTGAGGGGTCGTTCCTCCGGTTCTGTTGCTCGTCCGCACCGCTGGTGCCACAGCCCGCGGATCCTGTCAGCAACAGGACACAGACCGCGAGCGCAGCAAGAAGTGCCCGCGTCCACGCCATGTCGGGGAGCGTAGAACACCGGTACGACACCCCGTATCCCCCTGGAGTCTGGTTCCCGCGCTCCGACCTCCTCCGTGAGGAGGTCTCCCTGTCCTCTTGCGCCGGGGAAAACGCAATCCTACGGTGATACATAGGAATCAGACCGCAAAGGAGCGATCATGAACGGGGACGCGCGGAAGACCGCCGAGGGCCTCACCTACCTCTCCGGCTTCGGCAATGAGCACAGCTCGCAGGCCGTCCCGGGCGCACTGCCCGAGGGCCGCAACTCGCCCCAGCGGGCCCCTCTCGGGCTGTACGCGGAGCAGCTCAGCGGTACGGCGTTCACCGAGCCCCGGTCGCACAACCGCCGTTCCTGGCTGTACCGCGTCCGCCCGTCGGCCGCCCACCCGGCGTTCACGCGCACGGAGAACGGCCGGATCCGTACGGCTCCCTTCACGGAGTGCGTGCCGGACCCGAACCGGCTGCGCTGGGACCCCCTGCCGGAGCCCACCCCGGGCACCGACTTCCTCGCCGGGCTGTGGACCCTCGGCGGCAACGGCGACGCGACCCAGCGCACCGGCATGGCCGTGCACCTGTACCACGCCGACGCCTCGATGGACCGCGTCTTCAGCGACGCGGACGGCGAGCTGCTGATCGTGCCGGAGCGCGGCGGGCTGCTGCTGCGCACGGAGTTCGGGCTGCTCCATGTGGAGCCGGGACATGTGGCCCTGATCCCTCGTGGCGTCCGCTTCCGTGTGGAGCTGCTGGATGCGTCGGCCCGCGGCTATGTGTGCGAGAACTACGGGTCGCCGTTCCGCCTCCCCGACCTCGGCCCCATCGGCGCCAACGGCCTCGCCAACCCCCGGGACTTCCGGGCGCCGGTGGCCGCCTACGAGGACGTGGAGGGCCCGGTGGAGGTGGTCAACAAGTTCTGCGGCAACCTCTGGACGGCCACCTACGACCACTCGCCGCTCGATGTCGTCGCCTGGCACGGCAACCATGTGCCCTACGTCTATGACCTGCGCCGTTTCAATGTGGTCGGGACCATCTCGTACGACCATCCCGACCCGTCGATCTTCACGGTGCTGACGTCGCCGTCGGACACTCCCGGCCTGGCCGGTGTCGACTTCGTGGTCTTCGCGCCACGCTGGCTGGTGGGCGAGGACACCTTCCGGCCGCCGTACTTCCACCGGAACGTGATGAGCGAGTACATGGGGCTCATCGAGGGCGCCTACGACGCGAAGACCTCCGGCCCGGGGGGCTTCGTGGCCGGCGGGGGCTCGCTGCACAACATGATGTCGGCGCACGGCCCGGACCGGGACACCTTCGACCGGGCGAGCGCCGCCGAGCTGCGACCCCAGAAGGTCGACGACGGGCTGGCGTTCATGTTCGAGACCCGCTGGCCGGTGACCCTGACACCGGACGCGGCCCGGGCGGAGCACCTGCAGCAGGGCTACGACGACGTGTGGCAGGGCCTGGAGCGGCATTTCCGCCCCTTGCACTGAAGATTCCCTACCGGTACGGATGGCCCCGTGACCTCCTTCGCCCCGGACTCGATCGTCCTGAACCGCAAACTGCCGCTCTGGTACCAGGTGTCGCAGTCGCTGCGCGCCTCGATACTGGGCCGCTCGCCGCAGGACCCGCTGCGGCTGCCCACCGAGGAGCAGTTGGCGGGGCACTACGGGGTGAGCGTGCTGACCATGCGGCAGGCGCTGAAGGAGCTGGAGGACGAGGGCCTGATCACGCGCCACCGCAGGCGCGGCACGTTCATCGAGCCGGACGCCCTGAGGGGCGCCCCGGTGCGGCTGCTCGGCTCGGTGGACGCGATCGTGGCCCAGCAGTCCGGCATGGCGACGCAGCTGCTGGAGCACGGCAGGGCGCCCGTGCCGCCCGAACTCGCCGAGTTCTTCCCGGATCTCGCCGAGGTGGCGACGTACCACCGCCTGCGCGGCGACGAGAAGACCGGCGAGCCGACCAACCACGCCCGCAACTACGTCCGTCCCGAACTCGCCGCGCGGATCGACCCGGAGGACCTGGTCCGCTGGCCGATGACCAAGGTGCTCAGGGATGTCGTCGGGGCGGACATCAGCCGCATCACGGACACCGTGGAGGCCCGCCTGGCGGACCCGGAGACCTCCCGCCTCCTCCAAGTCCCGCTGCTCAGCCCGATCCTGCACTACACGGGCGTCACCTACGACACGGACGGCCGCCCCCTGGACGTGGCCGTCATCCACTACCGGGGCGACCGCTTCTCCTTCACGGTGACGTTGGACGCCACCTGAGCCGGCTGTCCGTGGCAGGTCGTACGATGCCGAGCGTGACGCACGACGATGCCCCGCCGCTGGCGGACCTCATGCCGTGGTCCGTCGCACCGCCGCGGCTCGGCCGGGGGTGGCCGACGGGCCCCGACGCGGCATCCCTGAAGGCCCGCTGGGACGCCCTGATGAAGGCCGAGGGCCCGGACCGGGAGGCCCTGTTCGAGCCGACCCGCTCGCGCACCCTGCGCTCGGCGGTCGGCCAGCTGCCGGGCCAGGCGGGCAGCACGGAGAAGCTGATCCGCGCCTCGGGGCCCTGCCCGGAGCCCGTACGGGTGCTGAACGCGCCCTTCGACGAACAGTGGCTGATCCCCGACCACCGGCTGATCGACGCGGCCCGGCCCGAACTGTGGCGGGTGGCGGACGAGCACCAGATCTTCGTCACGGAGAGCCCCGAGACCCCCGGCCCGCTCCTCCTCGCCACCTCCCTGCTCCCGCTCCACCGCCCCGGCCGGATCCGCCCCCTGTACCGCCGCCCCGGGGGCGCGGAACCCAATCTCGCGCCGGGCCTGTTGGACCACCTGGCCGCCCGTCTCGGCCTCTCCCCCACCCCGGCGGACCTCCTGGCGTGGACCGTGACGGCGGTCCGCCCCGGACTCACCGTCCCCCTCACCGAGGACCCCGGACTCTGGGCGCACGGCGTCGAACTCGGCCACCGCGTCCTGTGGCTGATGCGCCGCGACGGCAGCCGCCCGAAGCTGCCGGGCGGCCGCCGCCCGTACGTCCGCGCGCCCCTGCCCTCCCGCCCCCTCTCCGTGCACTACGACCGCGACGAGGAGGCCCTCCACCTCGACGAGGGCCGGATCTCCCCGGTGCCCCCGGAGTCCTGGGACTTCGAGGTGGGCGGAACACGCGTACTGGAACAGTGGTTCACGGCCCGCACCACCGACCCCGAGCCGGGCACCCTGGAGGCGATCCGCCCGCCGACCTGGCCGCAGGTGTGGACGTCGGAGCTGCTGGAGCTGATCACGGTGCTGGCGCTGCTGGCGGAGCTGAGGCCGCGGCAGGAGGAACTGACGGTGACGGCGCCGATCACCACGCAGGAGCTGCGCAAGGCCGGCGTGCTGCCGGTGCCGGAGGCGGCACGCCGGCCCGCGTCGGTGCTGGACCACCACGAGGAAGGCCCGGAAGGCCAAGTCGCCTTGCTCTAGGCCCTGGGTTCGAAGGCGTCCATGACCCGCTGGAGCGCCCGTTCGAACACCTCCTCCAGATCGATCGGCCCGGAGGCCTCCATGAAGGCCGCCGCCACCCGCGGATAGGCGCCGGTGGCCACCTGGCTGCCGAGGTAGGCGATCCGGACCGCGTTCTCCTCCTCCTCGGACCAGGGCGTGGAGCGGGTGCGCTCGGCGGTGGCGAGCTCGTTGGCGGTGTACGTCGTCACGACGCCGTTGAGCAGCGCGACCAGCTCCATCTTGATGCCGTACGGCTGGTCGAGCGGTTCGAGGCAGGCCAGGCAGTGCTCCAGGTAGCGCAGGGTGTTGGGGCTGAAGCCGTAGATCCCCGCCATCAGGCGCGGCACCCACGGGTGGCGGCGCATGATGGTGCGGGTCTCATAGGCGTTGCGGAGCATGTCGGCGCGCCAGTCGCCCGAGGGCTCGCCCATCTCGTGCTCGGCACCGATGGCGTCGAGCATCAGCTCGTACAGGTCCTCCTTGCGCGGGACGTAGTTGTACAGCGACATCGTTCCGCAGCCCAGTTCGGCCGCGACGTGCCGCATGGAGACACCGTCCAGCCCCTGCGCGTCCGCGATGCGCACGGCCGCCGCCGCGACGTCCGCGCGCGTGAACGCCGGCTTCGGCCCCCGGCCCGTCCGCTCGGGACGGGCCCAGATCACTTCGGGTACGGCCGCTCGGCCAGCCATCGATCATCACCTCGGCCACCATCCTAGTTACGTACAGCGTACGTAGTGCGCTATGGTCGACCCATGACTTCTACGTACGCTGTACTTAGTGAAGGTCTGGAGAAGCGGTTCGGTGCCGTGCACGCCCTGCGTGGCCTGGATCTCGCGGTGGCGACCGGCACGGTCTGCGGCATCCTCGGCCCGAACGGGGCGGGCAAGACCACGGCCGTACGCCTGCTCACCACGCTGCTGCGACCGGACGCGGGCTCGGCGCGGATCGCCGGCCACGACCTCGTCCGGGAGGCGGCGGCCGTACGGCGCAGCATCGGCGTCACCGGGCAGTACGCGTCGGTCGACGGGGACCTGACCGGGCGCGAGAACCTGCGCCTGTTCGCCCGGCTGCACCGGGTGCGGGGGCCGGCCGAGCGGGCCGGCGAGCTCCTGGACCGCTTCGGGCTGGCCGAGGCCGCCGACCGGGCCGCGTCCACCTACTCGGGCGGGATGCGCCGCCGGCTGGACCTGGCGGCGAGTCTGATACGCCGTCCCGAGGTGCTGTTCCTGGACGAGCCGACCACCGGGCTCGACCCGGCCAGCCGGAACCTGATCTGGTCCGCCGTGCGCGACCTCACCGCGGAGGGCACGACCGTGCTGCTGACCACGCAGTACCTGGAGGAGGCCGACCAACTCGCCCACGACATCGCCCTGGTGGACCGCGGGCGGGTCGCGCACACGGGTTCGCCGGCCCAGCTCAAGTCACTCATCGGGACCCATGTCGAGGTCGTCGTCGCGGACGCGGACGTGCTGGCGAAGGCGGCGGCCGTGCTGGACCAACTCACCGGTACGCAACCCTCGTTCGACCATGAGCGCAACGCCGTCGGCGCGGTCAGCCGGGACTCGACGCTCACCATCCCCCGCCTGGTGCGCGAACTCGACGCGGCGGGCGTGCCGTTGCTGGACGCGAGCCTGCGTCCGCCGACCCTCGACGACGTGTTCCTCCGGCTCACCGACGACCACCAGGAGCGTGCGGCATGACCACACTGGCCTACGACGGCGGCGCGATGCTCGGCCGTCAGCTGCGGCGGATGCGGAACAACCCGGGGCTGCTGATCCTGACCCAGACGATGCCGATCAGCATGCTGCTGTTCTTCGGCTACGTCTTCGGCAGCGCGCTCGCGATGCCGGGCGAGCAGTACCGCGCGTTCCTGCTCCCGGGCCTGCTGGTGGCGACCGCCGCGAACGGGATCATGACCGGGATGTTCCAGGCGGCCGGGGACACCCACCGCGGCGTGATGGACCGCTTCCGCACCCTGCCGATGAGCCGGGCGGCCGTGCCGCTGGGGCAGGCGGTGGCGGACCTGGTCGTCACGGCGGCCGGTACGGTTCCGCTGCTGCTGGTCGGCCTCGCGGTGGGCTGGCGCGTGGAGGGGAGCGCTCTGGAGGCGGTGGGTGCCTTCGGTCTGTTGCTGCTGTTCCGGTTCGCCACCACCTGGATCGGGATCTTCCTGGGCCTGCTCACCCGCAACGAGGAGGCCGCGGGCCAGCTCGGCGGCGCGACCTTCCTGCTGCCGCTGCTGTCCAACGCGTACATCCCGGCCGAAGGGCTGCCGGGCTGGCTCCGGACGGTCGCCGAGTGGAACCCCATCAGCGCGGTGACGACGGCCCTGCGGGACCTCTTCGGCAACGCCCCCGTGCCGGAGGGTGCGGCCTGGCCGGTGGCCCATCCCGTCGCCGGGTCACTGGCCTGGTGCGCGGTCCTCCTCGCGGTGTTCGTGCCACTCGCCGTGCGACGGTACGCGCACGGCGAGCGCTGACCGCCTGTCGCGGCCCTAGGTCTGCGGGGCCAGTTCGGGCCCGAGCGAGGAGAACTTCTCCTGGGAGACGACCCGCTTCGGCGGCCAGGTGATGTTGTCCGGCGGCCAGCTCTGGCCGGTCTTCTTCAGGAACCACTGGGGCGGCTCGTACATCGGCGGCTCGTAGCCGTCGGGGAGGGACGTCTTCCACTCGACGCCCTTCGTCCGCTCCGTGAACTCGGCCTTGATCGCCTTCAGCCGTTCGGGCTGGGTGATCAGGTCGACGGCCGTGGCCGCGAGATAGCGCGCGGCGGCGAGCAGGGCCGCCTGGCCGGGGGCGGCCGCCGCGCAGGAGGCGGTGGACCAGGTGTGCATCTTGGTGCCGATCGGGGCGAGCGCCGCGCCCATGGAGACGGTCGGCACGTTCCAGCTGATGTCGGCCACGTCCGTGGAACCGCCGCCCATGAACACCGGGTTGGGGGCGGTGAGCGCGGCGACCTCGGCGTGCATGCCCTTCTGCGGCAGCCCGAGGGACTCCTGCAGCTCCTTGGCCAGCTGGTGGGCCTCGTCGGAGTACTCGGGCGGACCTATCTGCCGCATGTTGTCGTGCATCAGCTCGGCGAAGGCCTTGGAGGGCAGCTGGTTCCAGCAGGCGGAGGTGATGCGGTGCCGCACCTTCGTCTGCGAGGCCTTGGCGGCGGCCTCCGAGACGGCGATCACCTTGTCGAGGAGGACCTGGACGCGGGCGGGGCTGCCCTCCCGTACGTAGTAGGAGATCTCGGCGATCTCCGGGGTGACGTTGGGGATGTCCCCGCCGTTGTTGATCACCCAGTGCAGGCGGCCGGACGGGGCCAGGTTCTCCTCGCGCAGGAACTCCGACATGGTCGCCATCATCACGGCCGCGTCCAGCGCGCTCTTGTTGCCGAGCGGGGTACCGCCGTGACCGGCGACGCCGAGGAAGGTGAAGGTCACGGCCGTCATCGCGGTCGAGGAGCCCCACCCGGTGGCGTTGGAGGTCGACGGGTGCCAGTCGAGGAACGCGTCGAGGCCCTCGTACACGCCCTTGCTGACCGCGTACGTCTTGCCGATCAGGGCCTCCTCGGCGGTGGAGCCGAAGAACTTCACGGTGACCGGAAGTCTGTGCTTCTTGGCGGCCTGCGCGACGGCCGCCGCGGCCGCTGCCGCCGCCGTGCCGAGGGCGCTGTGGCCGCAGCCGTGGCCGGGGCCGTAGCTGGGGGCGAAGGGGTCGTGGACGTACTCGCGCGGGTCGTGGTGGCCGACGCCCTTGTGCTGCGAGAGGCCGGGCAGGGCGTCGTACTCGCCGCTGAAGCCGAGGACGGGGCCGCCGCTGCCGTACGAGAAGGTCGCGGTGAACGCGGTCGGGAAGCCGGCGGTGCCGAACTCGACGTCGAATCCGGCCTTCTCGAGGAAGCCCGCCTCGGCGAGGGAGGAGTTCCACTCGCGCAGGCTGAGCTCGGCGTTCTCCCAGATCTCGGAGTTGAGAGCGGTGATCCGGCCCGAGTTGCCCTTGATCCAGTCCAGGGCGGTCGTCTTGGCGGGGCTGTCCTGGGCGAGACCGGTGGGTGCCTGGTAGGCGGACGGGGTGTCGTCGGCGGAGGCCGCCATCGCGGGGTCGGTCTCGGCGGCCATCACGGCGGTCGTGACACCGGCCGCGCCCAGCAGCTGCATGATGCGGCGGCGGCTCAGCGCCTGGCCGTTCGCGGACATCGTCTCGTGTTCATGCTGATCGTGCAGGTCACACACGCGCGCCTCCGGCGGTTGAGGATCGGTGCATCAGCCACGTGAAACGTGTAAACGATCAACAACCCTGGACCGGCAACGTTGCCGGGTCAACATGCGTGCATGACAAAGGTGTTACGCGCGGGGGCAACGGGAGACGGGAGGGTGAGGAGACGTACCCGCGCTCGGCGGACACACCTGGACGCCGCTGCATGCCGTGGGGATGACGGACGACGGGATCGCAGCACTACGCCGGGACGGTGTGGCCGCCTGAGCGCGGGTCAGGAACTCCGAACGCGAGGGCTCAGCGCCCGCCGAACAGCGAACGGCTCAGTCGGCGCAGTGGCGCGAACAGCGAGAGCCGCCTCACTCGCGCACCCCTGGGGCTGCGCTCGCGCGCGTCACGTGCGGTCAGCTCACGCATCAACGAGGTCGCCTCGACCGTCTCCCGTTGGGGGACGGCAGGACCGCCCAGCACCGAGAGATGGCGGTCGAGACGCGAACTGGTCGCGCTGCTCCCGCAGGTGATCGCAGGGACCCTCGCCCTGCTGCGCACTGTTATCTGTTCCATGTCACTCCCCACCCGTACGAGTCCACCCGGCCCGGGCAGGGTAACCCTATCGCCCCCTTGGGGCACTCGTGTATCGCGGTCACAGGATTCACCTTCCCTGTAAGGAGGTTGACGACTCCTCTTTGATCACTCTCCGAATCCAACCGATTTCAGGGCGAGTTGGACAACCGGCTGGGTAGTGGGCTGCGGTGATCCCCCGTCGGGCTCGACGGTCACAGCGAGTGAGGTGGCGGAGGTGTCGAGACCGGACGCCACCAAGGGCGTGTCGTCGTCGAAGAGCCCCAGGGAGCGCGGTTGCGCGTCGGGGCGCATGAGCCACAGTTGGCGCACACGGTCGCTCGGCAGGTCGTCGTATCCGCTCAGGGTGACGACCGCGCTCCCCTCCGAAGCGGAGGCGACCACTCCGATACTGCGGCCCTCGGTGTCCTGGCCCCTCGTCGCACGCGCGTCGGGAGCCGCGAGAACGTGGGCGATCTCACGCGCCTGGGCCCGCTCGGCGTTCAGTTGGTCCTCCGTCTGCCCGGCCTGGACGGCGAACAGGGACGCCACCACGAGGGCCGCGGCGGCGGTCGCCGTCGCGAAGGGCACGAACAGAGGGATCCGCCGCCGCTCACGGGGCGGCGGCTGCACCCCCCACACGTGCGGCGGCAACTGGGGCGTACGCGCGCGTGCCGCCTCCCGCGGGGCGTTCTCCTGCGGAGTGGTGCGTACGGCGGCCAGGACCCGTTCGCGCATCGCGGCCGGCGCCGGGGCGGCCGCCGACCAGGCGAGCCGGACGGCGTCCTCGGCCAGGGCGCGCACCTCGGCGGGGCAGCTGTCGCACTTCTTCAGGTGCTTCTCGAAGCGGCGGCGCTCGTCGGGTTCCAGGGCGTCCAGGGCGTAGGGCGCGGCCAGGGAGTGGAGGTTCTCGCGGCGGAACAGGCTCACGCCACACCTCCCAGGCACTCGCGCAGGCGGGTCAGTCCGTCACGCATCCTCGTCTTCACCGTGCCGAGCGGCAAGGAGAGTCGCTCGGCCACTTCACGGTAGGTGTACCCCTCGTAATAAGCGAGGGTGACCGACTGGCGCTGCAGAGTCGTGAGGCGGTCCAGGCAGCGGCGCACCCACTCGCGTTCGAGGCCGGCCTCCACCTCCTCGGTGACCTGGTCGAAGGCGGGGTTGTGGGACCGCCTCGCCTCGCGCTGCTCGCGTTCGCCGGCCGCGCGGGCGCTGCGCACCCGGTCGACGGCCCGGCGATGGGCCAGGGTGAGGATCCAGGACAGGGCGCTGCCCCGCCCCGGGTCGAACCGCCCCGCCGACCGCCAGAGTTCGAGCAACACTTCCTGCGACACCTCCTCCGACTGCGCCGGATCCCGTACGACCCGTCTCACCAGCCCGAACACGGGCCCGGACACCAGTCCGTACAACTCTTCGAACGCCCTCTGGTCACCACCCGCCACGAGCACCAGCAGCTCGTCCGCCTCCACCCCGGCTCCCCCTCTCCGCACACCGCACCCGGCCCGCCCCGTCCCACGAGGTATTCGCAACGAACCCACCTCCGGATGGGGTACGGATCAGCGGGCCGAAAACGCGGGCCGGGCAGGGAGAAAAAGAGTTTTCAGATTCGACCAATCCGGCCGGCCCCCCGCTCCGAATCCCCCGGCGTCAGGCAAGTTGGACTGAGGACGGACGGCATGACACCTATCTCCAGGAGCGGTTCGGGACGCAAGCACCTCGCGACCCTCGTATGTGGTGCGCTGGCCGCCGGGGGGCTCGCAGCCGCCGGCGTGACCGCGCTGGAACCGGGGGCGGCCGCCGCCTCCAGCCACCGGGAGGCCCCGCTGATATCGGGGCAGCCCCAGTACGACAACACGGACGTGTACGCGTTCGTCAGCCCGGACAAGCCCGACACGACGACGATCGTGGCGAACTGGATCCCCTTCGAGGAGCCGGCCGGCGGTCCGAACTTCTTCCCGTTCGCCGAGGACGCGCAGTACGACCTCCACATCGACAACAACGGGGACGCGCAGGGCGAACTGCTGTACCGCTTCACCTTCAAGACGCACGTCAAGAACGACAAGTCGTTCCTGTACAACACCGGGCCGGTCGAGAGCCTGGACGACCCGGACCTGAACGTCACCCAGACGTACGACATCGAGCTGCTGAAGCTCAAGAAGCAGAAGCTGGTGTCGAAGACGAAGGTCGCCGACGACGTGCCGGTGGCGCCGTCGAACGTGGGCAAGGCGTCCATGCCGGACTACGCCAAGCTGCGCGACCAGGCGGTGCACGAACTGCCCGGCGGCTCGACGACGTTCGCCGGCCAGGCCGACGACCCGTTCTTCCTGGACCTGCGGGTCTTCGACCTGCTGTACGGCGGGAACCTCACCGAGGTCGGCAACGACACCCTCAAGGGCTACAACGTCAACTCCATCGCCCTCCAGGTCCCGACCCACATGATCACCGAGTCGGCCGAGCAGCCGATCGTCGGTATCTGGTCGACGACCCAGCGCAAGAACGCGCAGGGCTACTACTCCCAGGTCTCGCGCCTCGGCATGCCGCTGGTCAACGAGGTCGTCAACCCGATCAAGGACAAGGACAAGTTCAACGCGTCCGCGCCCTGGGACGACGCCCAGTTCCTCGAGAACGTGACCAACCCGGAGCTGCCGAAGCTCATCGAGGCGATCTACAAGATCGACGCGCCCGACGAGCCGCGCAACGACCTCGTCGACGTCTTCCTGAAGGGCGTCAAGGGCCTCAACCAGCCGCCGCACGTGCGCGCGTCGGAGCAACTGCGCCTCAACACCTCGATCCAGCCGGTCGCCGACCCCAAGCGGCTCGGTGTCCTCGACGGCGACAACGCGGGCTTCCCGAACGGACGCCGCCTCACCGACGACGTGATCGACGCCTCGCTCCAGGTCGTCGAGGGTGAACTGCTGGGTGCCAAGAACGACCTGGGCGACGCCGTCGACAAGAACGACAAGGACTTCGAGAAGGCCTTCCCGTACGTCGCTCTGCCCACCGAGGGTTCCCGCGGCCCGCTCGCCAAGGGCACCACCGACGGCAACGACGTCCGCAGCCAGATCGGCGACGCGCTGCAGCCGACCGGTGCGGGCGGGACCGACGACACCACGCTGATCGCCGCCTCCGCGGGCGCCGGCGCGGCCGGCATCCTCCTGATCGGCACCGGCCTGATGTGGTGGCGCCGGATGAGGGGCCGGGCGTACTGATCCGTACTCCCCATTGACTGGCGCGGCCCGCACCTTCCCATTCCCCCACGGCGCGGGCCGCGCCGCAGCTTCCCTGCACAGCGAGCCGACCGAGGAGAGGGCATGGCCCGGCGTACGAACGACAGCGCACCGGAGAACGACCAGGGCGCAGAGCCGACGGCGCCGCCGGAGCGCGGGCGTGGCCCGGGCATGGACGCGGGGCCGGGACACGAGGGCGGTGCGGGTATGGCCGTGGCCGCGGGGCCGGGACACGAAGGCGGCGCGGCTGCGGCTGCGGCTGCGGCTGCGGCTGCGGTGCCCGTGGACGGGGCGAGCACAACCGCCGTGCCGGGGGCGGGGACGGGGACGGGGGCGGGCCCGGATTCTTCGGCTGCGCCAACCACCTCCGCCCCGGAGCCGGTCGCGCCGGAGGCCAAGGGCACCCCGGAGACGACTCGGCCCAAGCCGAGGGCCGACTCGAAATCACCCCAGCCGCGGAGCGCGTCCCGGGCGGGGGCGGGGACGAAGGCCGCGTCAGCGGATCCTCGGACCGGCGGCCGAGCTACCCCTAAGACCGCTCAGCCCAAGCCGGGGCCCGACTCGAAAGCATCCCCACCCCAGAACGCAACCCCGCCGGAGGCCGACACCGCGTCAGCGGACCCTCGGCCCGATACCCAAGCCACGCCGGAGGCGGCCCGTCCCGCTCAGGGCTCCGAAATCGCCGTGACCGATCAGCGCGTTGCCGCCGTGCGGCGGGTGGGGGCTGCCGGGCGGCGTTGGCGGGCCGCTCAACTGGCCGGTTGTGCCGTGCTGTTGGCCATCGCGTTCACCGCCGGTTCCATCGCGGTCGGTGCCGTGCGGGACGGCGGCACGGCGGAGGTCGTTTCCGCACCCGCCGCCGTGTCGCCCGAACTGCTCACCGGCGGTGACCTCGACGCGAGCATCACCGCCCTGCAGGCTCATCTGCGCGCCCAGCCGAGGGACTTCGGCGGCTGGGCCACGCTCGGTCTCGCCTATGTCGAGCAAGCCCGGACGAAGGGCGACCCGTCGCGCTATCCGCAGGCGGAGCGGGCGCTGAAGCGCTCCCTCGGCCTGGAGCCGGACAACGTCCAGGCGCTCGCCGGCCGCGCCGCCCTCGCCGCGGCACGGCACGACTTCGAGGACGCGCTCGCCTACGCCGACCAGGCGCTGGAGCAGAACCCGTACAGCGAGCGCGCCCTGTCCTCCCGTGTCGACGCGCTCGTCGAACTCGGCCGCTACGACGACGCGTTGAAGGCCGCCGAGCTCGCGGACGAGCGGCGGCCGGGCATTCCCGTCTTCACGCGGTACGCGTACGTGCACGAGCTGCGCGGCGACGTGCGCACCGCGCGCCGGGTGCTGGAGCAGGCGCTCGCGTCCGCCACGGCCCCCGGAGACGTGGCGTACGTGGCCACCGCCCTCGGCCAACTCGCCTGGAACCAGGGCGAGTACGAGACGGCCCTGGACCACTACGCCCGCGCCCTCGCCGCCGACGACACCTATCTGCCCGCCCTGGAGGGCCGCGCCCGCACGCAGGCCGCGAACGGCGACCGGGCGGCCGCGATCAAGGGCATGGAGACCGTCGTCGCCCGCTACCCGCTGCCCGGCCCGCTCGTCGCACTCGGCGAGCTGTACGAGGCCCGCGGCGCCGAGGGCGACCGGGCGAAGGCCGGCGACCAGTACGCCCTCGTGGACGCCTGGACGGCACTCGCCCGGGCGGGCGGCGTCAACGCCGACCTCGACACCGCGCTCGCCGCCGCCGACCACGGCGACCGGGCCGAGGCCCTGCGCGCGGCCCGCGCCGAATGGGCCCGCCGCCACACCGTGCACACCGCGGACGCCCTCGCCTGGGCCCTGCACGTCAACGGCCGCGACGAGGAGGCCCTGCCGTACGCCCGCCGGGCCACGGCCACCGGCTACCGCAACGCCGCCTTCCTCTACCACCGCGGTGTGATCGAACACGCCGCGGGCGACGAGAAGGAGGCCCGCACCCACCTGAAGGCGGCCCTGGATCGCAACCCCGGCTTCTCGCCCCTGGGCGCCCGTGAGGCCCGTAAGACGCTGGAGGCGGCCAAGTGAAGACCCGGCCCCAGCTCCAGCCCCACCATCAGTCCCGGCCCCGTCGCCGCGTCCTCGCCTCCGCCGCGGCCGTCCTCACGGCGGCCTGTGCGCTCGTGCTCGTGCCCTCGGGGACGGCCGGCGCCCATCCCCTCGGTAACTTCACCGTCAACCACTACGACGGCCTCGTCACCGCCCCCGGCGAACTGCGCGTCGACCACGTCGAGGACCTCGCCGAGATCCCGGCGACGCAGGCCGGTCCGGAGATCGAGCGGCTGGGCATGACCGAGTGGGCCCGGCAGCGGTGCGCCCGGGCCGCTGAGGGCAGCAGGGTCACCGTCGACGGCCGGGGGGTCGCCCTCACCCCGGAGAGCAGCACGGCACGCCTGCGCCCCGGCCAGGCCGGCCTCGACACCCTCCGCGTGGAGTGCCGCCTCACGGCCCCGCTCCCCGAGGGCGACGCCGTCACCCTCGGCTTCCGCAGCGCGGCCACGGACTCCGGCCCCGGCTGGCGGGAGATCACCGCGCGCGGCGACCGCACGACGCTCACCGAGTCGGACGTACCGACGACGTCGCCGTCCCGCGAACTGACCGCCTATCCCGAGGAGTTGCTCTCCTCCCCCGCCGACACCAGCACGGCCGCCCTGCGCGTCCGGCCCGGCGGCCCGGCCCTCGTCGAGGAGCAGACGGACGCCCCCGCCGCCTCCGTCCTGCCCCGCGGCGCCGACCGCTGGACCCGGGCCCTGGACTCCCTGGTCGCCCGCAACGACCTCACCGTCGGCTTCGCCGCGCTCGCCCTGCTCATCGCCGTCGCTCTCGGCGCGATGCACGCCCTCGCACCGGGCCACGGCAAGACCCTGATGGCGGCGGTGGCCGCGGCACGCGGAGGGCGGGCCCGGATGAAGGACGTCCTGCCCCTCGCCGCCTCCGTGACGGTCACCCACACCCTCGGCGTGGTCGCCCTCGGCCTCCTGGTCACGGCCGGCTCGGCGGCGGCACCCTCGGTGATCGCCTGGCTGGGCATCGCGAGCGGCGCCCTGGTGACGGTGGCGGGCGCGACCCTCGTACGACGGGCCTGGCGAAGCCGCCGACCGCCACACGGACACGACCACCCCCACCCGCACGACCACGACCACGGACACCCGCACCCGCACGCCCACGAGCGCACGCCGGTCCTGGTCGGCGCCCACAGCCACGCCACTCCCACGGGCCACACCCACGAAGCCCCTCACCCGCACGCCCACCCCCACCCCCACCACGACCACGACCACGACCACGACCACAGTCACGACCACGGGCACAGCCACGAAGGCGACCACCCCCACGCCCACCCCCACACCGTCGAACACACCCACGGCGGCTTCACCCACACCCACGCCACCGCCCCCACCCTCCGCGGCACGATCCTCCTCGGCTTCGCCGGCGGCCTCGTGCCCAGTCCGTCCGCCGTCGTCGTACTCGTCGGCGCCGCGGCGCTCGGGCAGGCCTGGTTCGGGCTGCTGCTCGTCGTCGCGTACGGCGTCGGGCTCGCCCTCACCCTCACCGCGGCCGGCTTCGCGGTCGTCAAACTGGGTACCGGAGTCACCCGGGTGCTGGACAAACGCCCGCGCTGGTCGAGCAGCCCGCTGACGGCCCTGGTCCGCCGGACCGCACCGCTGGGGTCCGCACTCGTCGTCGTGGCTCTTGGGGCCGGACTGGTGCTCAAGGGGGCGGCATCCGCACTCGGCTGAGTTACTTTTGGGGAGAAATCTCGCGGATGCGAAGAGGGGGCGCACGTGTCCGAAGAACCGGGCAGTGAACGTCTGATCGCGGGCCGCTACCGTCTGCTGTCCCCGCTCGGCGAGGGCGGCATGGGAACGGTGTGGCGCGCCCGCGACGAGTTGCTCAGCCGCGAGGTCGCCGTCAAGGAGGTGCGCGCGCCCTCCGGACTGCCCGGCGCGGACATCGAGCGGATGTACGCGCGGCTGGAGCGGGAGGCATGGGCGGCGGCCCGGATCTCCAACCGCAACGTGGTGACGGTGTACGACGTGGCCACCCAGGACCACCGCCCCTGGATCGTCATGGAGCTGGTCCGGGGCATCTCGCTGGCCGAGCTCCTGGAGGCCGAGGGCCCGCTCACACCGCAGCGCGCCGCGCACATCGGCGCGGAGGTGCTGGCCGCGCTGCGGGCCGCGCACGAGGCGGGGGTGCTGCACCGGGACGTGAAGCCGGCCAACGTCCTGCTGTCGAACGACGGACGCGTGGTGCTGACCGACTTCGGCATCGCGATGGTCGAGGGCAGCTCCGCGCTGACGATGACCGGCGAGGTCATCGGCTCGCCGGAGTTCCTGGCGCCGGAGCGGGCGCTGGGCCGCACGCCCGGCCCGGAGTCGGACCTGTGGTCGCTCGGCGTGCTGCTGTACGCGGCGGTCGAGGGCAACTCCCCCTTTCGGCAGAACACCCCGCTCAGCACCCTGCGCGCGATCGTCGACGAGGAGCTGCCGCCGGCGCACCGGGCCGGTCCGCTCGCCCCCGTGATCGAGGGACTGTTGCGCAAGGACCCGGCCGAGCGGCTGCCCGCCGACCGGGCCGAGCAGGATCTGCGGGTGATCGGCGCGGGAGGCACCCTCCGCTCGGACGCCGTCCAGGCCTCGCCCTACACGCCGACGATCGCCGCCTACCAGCAGCCGCCCCAGCCCCCGCCGACGCACGCCCAGTCGTCAGCGACGGCGCCCGTCCCACCACCGCCTCCGTGGACCCACTCCGGAGGCACGGCCACAACCACGACCGAGGAGCCCCGTCGCAACCGCCGAGCCGCCGTCGTCCTGATCGCCGGGATCGTCGCCCTCGCGCTGGCGGTCGCCGGGCTGACGTACGCGCTGCTGAACCGCGATGACGACGGCAAGGAGGCCGGAGGCCCCAAGAGCGAGACGACAGGCCTGAGTTCCCCCTCGGTGAGCGACCCCGACCGCAGTGACACGGCGGAGCCGAGCCGCTCCCCGAGCCCGAGCCCCAGCAGCAGCGCCACGACCTCCGCTCCGCCCGCGTCGGTGAAGGTCACGCTGGCCGGCGCGCACACGGAGTACACCGGCACCTGCCCGCCCCCGCAGGACGAGGCGCCCGCCTTCACGGCGACCCTCACGGTGGGCAGCCTGCCGTCGGAGGTGACCTACCGCTGGGTGTCCAAGGACGGCGAGATCATGGACCAGGGGTGGAAGACCCTCTCGTTCCCGGCGGGCGGCGGCCTGACCAAGCAGGACACGGCGTTCGTGACGACGAACGACGAGAACGGCAGCCTGGAGAACGAGATCAGTGTCGAGGTCCGCTCTCCGGTGGAGACGACGTCCAACTCGGTGCCGTTCTCGGTGACCTGCGTGACGGAGACCCCGCCGGACGGGGCCTCCGCTTCCGCTTCGCCTTCCTCCTGACGGTCAGGGCCTGGCCGGCGGATCATGCCGCAGACGCGGGGGCTGGTGCGCGCACCAGCCCCCGCTCACCGGCGTTCATCAGGCGCCGCCGATTTCCTGCGCCCCGATCCGCCGGCCAGGCCCTAGGCCAGGCCGTTGAGGACCGGCAGGTAGCCGCCGGACTGGCCGGCCGCCGTGGGGTGGTACGACTCGCCGATGTTCAGCAGGTTGAGGCTGTGCAGCCAGGAGCTTCCGGAGCAGAGCTCGTGGCCGGTGAAGGTGGTGCGGACGTCGCCGAAGACGTAGCCGAAGTTCGCGGCGCGCTTGGCGATGGCGGTGTCGAGATAGTCGGCCGCGTCGTTGATCGCCTTCCGTTTGGTCTCGGAGAGGCCGAGGCAGGCGGTGCCGAGCTTGTAGAAGCGGGGGTAACCGAGCACGACCACGCGGGCGTTGGGCGCCTTGGAGCGGATCGCCGAGTAGACGCCGTCGAGCTTTCCGGGCAGCGTCGAGTCGACGTACGCCTTCGCGGTGTTGATCCGGGACAGGCAGGCGCTGTCGGACTGGAGCACACAGGTCGTCATGACGTCGGCGAACCCCGCGTCGTTGCCGCCGACGCTGATCGAGACGAGGCCGGTGGTGGCGCTGAGCGGGGTGAGCTGACTCGCCAGAACATCACCCGTTCGGGCGCCCGAGCAAGCGGTGAAATGGAACGACGAGGGTGAATGGGCGGCGGCCCAGAGGTAGGGATAGGCCTTCGTGCTGCGCTTGCAGTCGCCGCTCGCGGAGAGGTAGCTGCCCGCGCCGACCCCGGAGGAGTAGGAGTCGCCGAGGGCCACATAGCCGCCGGGGGCGGCGAGTTGGGATGCCTGCGCGGTCGTGGCCCCGGTGAGGGCGGTGACGGCGGCGAGGAGGAGCGAGCCGACGTAAGCGGCAAATCGGGAACGTCTCATGGAACCTCCCTTTAGCAGGATCTCTGCCACAACCGTCGTAGCAACTACGCGTGTTGACGGGAAGTGTTCATGCCAAGACTTTTCGGGCGCGCTGACGGCGCGTTGGATTACGCGTCCATGACAAACATGTGACAGGTCCTCAAGTCCCTTGATCTACGCCCGTAGACCACTGATTCTTTACACAGCCGCGGGGCGGAACGCGACGCTCCACGGCCGTGCGTGCGACAACGCGCGCACCCCCCACAGACGCGCGCCCCACCCAGGCATGCGTCGCCTATGAGGAGGACTCCCTCGTAATGGCACAACTGCGTAGCAACAAAATCCGGCTCGCCGCGATAACCAGCCTGGCGACCGCCGCCCTCGTGGGCGGACTCACCACCCTCCCCGCCCAGGCCGCCCCCGCCCAGGGCAAGGTCCTGGCCGCCGGATCCCCCACGGCCATCAAGGACAGCTACATCATCACGCTCAAGAAGGACGCCGGCTTCAAGGCGTCCTCCAGCGAAGGCAAGAGCCTGATCAAGGAGTACGGCGGCTCGGTCAAAAAGACGTTCGGCGCCGCGCTGAACGGCTACACCGCCACCCTCTCCGCCACCGAGGCCAAGAGACTCGCCGCCGACCCGTCGGTGGCCGTGGTCGAGCAGAACCAGCGCGTCCAGCTCACCGACACCACCCAGTCCAGCGCGCCCTGGGGCCTGGACCGCAGCGACCAGACCTCGCTGCCCCTGTCCGGCACCTACACCTACCCGGACACCGCGGGCACCGGTGTGACGGCGTACGTCATCGACACCGGCGTACGGATCACGCACTCCCAGATCAGCGGCCGTGCCTCGTACGGCTACGACGCGGTCGACGGCGACACCACCGCCTCCGACGGCAACGGCCACGGCACCCATGTGGCCACCACGATCGCGGGCTCGACCTACGGCATCGCCAAGAAGGCGAAGATCGTGGCGGTCCGCGTGCTCGACAACGCCGGCTCCGGCACCACCGCGGGTGTGATCGCGGGCATCAACTGGGTGACCAACAACCACTCCGGCCCCTCGGTCGCCAACATGTCGCTCGGCGGCGGCGCCTCCACCACGCTGGACAACGCCGTGGCGAACTCCATCGCCAGCGGCGTGACCTACGCGGTCGCGGCCGGCAACAGCAGCGCCAACGCCTCCTCGTACTCCCCGGCCCGCGTCGCCTCGGCGATCACGGTCGGCGCCACCACCAGCACCGACGCCAAGGCCAGCTACTCGAACTACGGCTCGGTTCTGGACATCTTCGCCCCCGGCTCCTCCATCACGGCCGGCTGGTACACCAGCGACACCGCGACGAACACCATCTCCGGTACGTCGATGGCGACCCCGCACGTCGCGGGCGCGGCCGCGGTCTACCTGGCGGGCCACACCTCGGCCACCCCGGCCCAGGTCGCCACGGCCCTCATCAACGGCTCGACCACCGGCAAGGTCACCAGCGCGGGCACCGGTTCCCCGAACCGCCTGCTGAAGATCGTGCCGTAAGCAACCGCAAACCAGTTCCCCGTGCCCGGTACCGGGCACGGGGAACTGCCGTTGTCCGGCTTCGCAGTCTTGACGATGCCCGGGCGACTGCGCGACATTGAAGCCCGGCATCCGGCGCTTCGGGGGGCAAAGTCGCCAATGCAGACCATACGTGGCACAACATCTTCAACGGCGGACGGCGCCGAGGGGGCGCGACCAGGACCGGGGAGGGACCTGGCGCCGCTGCTCGCGGGCGCCGCGACGGCCGTCGGGGGGTTCGGCGCGGTCCTCGCACTCGCCGGCTCGGACTCACCCCTGCGCGGCCCGCTCACGCTGTTCTACCTGCTCGCGGCACCCGCCGCGGCCATCGCCGCCGCGCTGCGCGGCCTCGAACCCTTCGGCCGGACCATCGCCGCGCTCGCGGGCTCGGTCGTCGTCAACATGCTGGTGGCCCAGGGCATGCTGGCCCTGCACAGCTGGTCGGTGCGCGGCGGGATCGTGGCCGTGACCGCGATCAGCGGTGTGCTTCTCCTGCTGGTTCTGCTACGACGACCACGTGGCCGTACGACGACAAGGCAGGGCATCTGACGTGGACATCAGCGTGTACCGCCCGGGCGAGCTGAGCGCGGCCGACCGGACGGCGTGGACGGCGATGCAGTCCAAGGCCCATCTGCTCGGCTCGCCGGAGCTGGCGAACCCGTTCCTGTCCCCCGAGTTCGCGCTCGCGGTGGGCCGCTACCGGCGCGGAGTGCGGATCGCGGTCGTGCGGGAGGCCGGCGAGCCCGCCGCGTTCTTCCCGTACCAGCGGACCGCCACCGGCGTCGGCCGGGCGATCGGGCTCGGCATCTCCGACGCCCAGGGCGTGGTGCACCGGCCCGGGTTCGCCTGGGACGCCCGGGAGCTGCTGCGGGCCTGCGGGCTCGCCCTGTGGGAGTTCGACCACCTGGTGGAGGGCCAGCCCGCGTTCGAGGCCGCGGCCACCGGGACCTTCCCCTCGCCGGTCATGGACGTGGACCAGGGCTACGAGGCCTATCTCGGCCAACTCCGCGCCCGGTCACCGAAGTTCACGCGTACCACGCTCGCCAAGGAGCGCAAGCTCGGCCGGGACGCGGGCGAGGTGACGTACGTGCACGACGAGCGCGACCCGGCCGCCCTGCGCACCCTGATGAACTGGAAGTCCGCGCAGTACCGCAGGACCGGGCGCAGCGACCGCTTCGCGCACGACTGGATCACCCGGCTCGTGGAGCACCTGTTCCACACCCGCTCCGAGTCGTTCGCGGGGATCCTGTCCGTGCTGTACGCGGACGGCAAGCCGATCGCCGCGCACTTCGGGCTGCGCACCGAGCGGGTGCTCGCGTGCTGGTTCCCGGCGTACGACCCGGCGTACTCGAAGTACTCTCCCGGCCTGGTGCTGCATCTGCGGATGGCCGAGGCGGCCGCCGCCGACGGCATCGCCTATCTGGACCTGGGACGGGGCCAGAAGGAATACAAGGACTCCCTGAAGACACGTGAGCTGCAGGTGTCCGAGGGGTGGGTGACCCGGCGTCACCCGGTCGCGGTGGGACATCGTGTCCGCCGCGCTCCGGTCAGGGCACTGCGCAACGCGGTGGTGTCCCGTCCGGAGTTGTTCGAGCCGGCCGACAAACTGCTCAAGCGGGCGGGAAAGATCCGCTCGTTCCGTCGGTAACGGTCAAACCAACAAAAACGTGAGGGCTCGTTCCAGGTCTTGCCATACGGGTTCAATCGTCAATACCGTCGTACATCTCACCCGCATCGGTCCATCACTACGCGGCTCTAGGGGAGGGCTCAAGGACCGCGATGGCCCGGCGCGGGGCGCGGTAGGGGGGTGCCGTGCTCGGTGACCGTACTGGTGACCGAGTCGTGCCGCGCGGTCGACAGCCGTTTTCGGCGGCCGGCCAGCTTTGCCAGCTCACCCGGCAGGTGCGGAGCTCAATTCCGTGCTGCCATGCGTGAGAAACCCCCCTTTCGAACCGGACACAGAAACCGGACCGCCCAGGGGCGGGCGGTCCACCGGACGAGAGGGACCAGACTCATGAGCTTCGATCTGCGCCCGGCCACTTCAGGCCAGGACGCCTTACTGGCCGGCCAATACCGACCGATCTCCTCTCACCTGGCCATCACACCGCCGGTGAGCGTGGTGATTCCCGCCATGAATGAGGCGGAGAATCTCCCCTACGTCTTCAAGACCCTTCCGAACTGGATCCATGAAGTGGTCCTGGTGGACGGCAATTCCACCGACAACACCGTCGACGTCGCCCGGGAGCTGTGGCCGGACGTCAAGGTCGTCGAGCAGCGCGGCAAGGGCAAGGGCGACGCCCTGATCACCGGGTTCAACGCCTGCACCGGCGACATCATCGTGATGGTCGACGCGGACGGCTCGGCCGACGGCAACGAGATCGTGTCGTACGTCTCCGCCCTCGTCTCGGGCGCGGACTTCGCCAAGGGGTCCCGCTTCGCCAACGGCGGCGGCACCGACGACATGACCTTCATCCGCAAGCTCGGCAACTGGGCGCTGTGCACCACCGTGAACCGCAAGTTCGGCGCCCGCTACACGGATCTCTGCTACGGCTACAACGCGTTCTGGCGGCACTGCCTCGACAAGATCGACCTCGACTGCACCGGATTCGAGGTCGAGACCCTGATGAACATCCGGGTGGTCAAGGCGGGGCTCAAGGTGCAGGAGATACCGAGCCACGAGTACCTCCGGATCCACGGCACCAGCAATCTGCGGGCCGTGCGGGACGGGATCAGGGTGCTCAAGGTGATCCTGCGGGAGCGCTCCAACCGGCGTGCCCTGCGCAGCCGTAAGCACCACTCCCCCATGCTCGACTCGGTCCGGGGAGAGGTGTCTTGAGCGGTCCCGACATCTCCGTCGTGATCTGCGTCTACACCGAGGACCGCTGGGAGGACATCCTCGCGGCGGTCTCCTCGGTGCGGGCGCAGTCCCGGCCGGCCCTGGAGACCCTGCTGGTCGTCGACCACAACGCGGCTCTCCTGGACCGGCTCACGAAGGAGTACAAGGAGTACAAGGAGTACAAGGAGTCCGGGAACGGATCGGTCGTGCGGGTGCTCGCCAACGCGGGCCCTCGCGGCCTGTCCGCCGGCCGCAACACCGGCATCGCCGCCTCGCGCGGCGAGGTCGTCGCCTTCCTGGACGACGACGCCGTCGCCGAGCGGGACTGGCTGCGGCATTTCGCCGAGGCGTACGCCGATCCGCGGGTGATGGCCGTCGGCGGCCGTACGGAGCCCATCTGGGCCTCGGGCCGCCGGCCTGCCTGGTTTCCCGAGGAGTTCGACTGGGTGGTGGGCTGCACGTACAAGGGGCTGCCGCCCGGCCTGGTGCGGGTGCGCAACGTGCTCGGCGGCAACGCGTCCTTCCGGCGCAGCGCCTTCGACGCGGCGGGCGGCTTCGCCACCGGCATCGGGCGCGACGGCGACAAACGCCCGCTGGGCTGCGAGGAGACGGAGCTGTGCATCCGTCTCACCCGGGCCCGGCCGGACGCGGTCCTCCTGATCGACGACCGGGCGGTGATCCACCACCGGGTGCCCGAGGCGCGCGAGCACTTCGGGTACTTCCGTACGCGCGCGTACGCCGAGGGCCTGTCCAAGGCCCTGGTGGCGCGAAGCGTCGGCGCCGACAAGGGGCTGGAGTCGGAGCGCCGGTACGCCACCCGGGTCCTGCCTGCCGGGGTGGCGCGCGGGCTGCGGGACGCCCTGCTGGCCCGGCCGGGCGGCGCGGGCCGGGCGGGCGCGATCGTCGCCGGGGTGTTCACGGCGGCGGGCGGGTACGTGGTGGGCAGTGTCCGGGCCCGCCGGGGCGGGGCAACCTTTTCGGTGGCTCCGCTGTCGGACAGCGAGGGGGGAAGACATGACTGAGGCATCCGTGCCGATCCTCATGTACCACGCGATCGACACCGACCCGAGCGAGGCGACCCGCGAACTGTCGGTCACACCCGACGACTTCGCGGCCCAGCTGGCGCTGATCGGTGACCTGGGCCTGACCCCGGTCACCACCGCCGGTCTCGCCGCCCGCTGGCGCACCGGCCGCCCGCTGCCCGCGCGGCCCGTCCTGATCACCTTCGACGACGGCTACGAGGGCGTGCACCGGCACGCCCTGCCCGTGCTCGCCAAGCACGGCTTCGCGGCCACCCTGTTCGTCTCCACCGGCTGGATCCGCGGCCCGTACGACACCGGCGCCGGCCTCGACACCATGCTCGACTGGGACCAGGTCCGCGAACTGGCCGCGGCGGACGTCGAGATCGGCGGGCACAGCCACACCCACCCGCAGTTGGACCAGCTCGACGACGACAGGCTGCGGCACGAGCTGATCCACTGCAAGGAGATCGTCACCGACGAACTCGGCACCGTCCCGACCTCCTTCGCCTACCCCTACGGCTACTCCAGCCGCCGGGTGCGGCAGGCGGTGCGCGAGACGGGCTACGGCCAGGCGCTCGCCGTGGGCAACGGCCTCGCGCGCCGCCGCCAGGGGCCGTACGCCCTGCGACGCGTCACCGTGCGCCGCAGCACGGGCATCGAGGAGTTCGAGCGGCTCGTCCAGGGCCGTGCGATCGCCCGGAACTTCGCCCGGGACCGTGCCCTCACCAAGGGGTACGCCCTGGTCCGCAGAGCACGCCAGGTCCGCCGGAAGGCCATCCGTTCCCGTGTCTGACACGACCACGACCACGACCGAGGACACCTCGCCCGCGACCGGGGCGCCGCAGCGGCCGGGGCGCCGGCTCCGGCTGCCCGGCCTCGGCCGGTCGCCGGGGGGCAGCCAGCTGTTCCGCAACGCCTACGCCCTGATGCTCAACACCGGCATCTCCGCGGTGCTCGGCCTCGGGTTCTGGCTGGCCGCGGCCCGCTACTACTCGGAGGCGGCCGTCGGCCAGGGCTCCGCCGCGATCGCCGCGATGAAGCTGCTCGCCGGTCTGACCGCGGTGACCCTGACGGGGGCGCTGGCCCGCTTCATACCGGTCGCGGGCCGTGCCACCGGGCGGCTGATCTTCCGTACGTACGCGGGCAGTTCGGTGGTCGTGGCGCTGGCGGCGGGCGTCTTCCTGCTGACCCTGGACATGTGGGGGCCGTCGTACCGCTTCCTGAACCCGCCCATCAACGGGCTCGGCTTCGTGGTGGCGGTGGTCGCCTGGAACCTGCTCACGCTCCAGGACGGGGTGCTGACCGGGCTGCGCAGCGCGCTGTGGGTGCCGGTCGGCAACACCGTGTTCTCCGTGGTGAAGCTGGGGCTGCTGGTCGCGTTCGCGGTGGCCATCCCCACGACCGGCGTGTTCGTGTCGTGGGTCGCGGCGATCGCCTTCTCGGTGCTGCCGCTGGGCTGGCTGGTGTTCCGGCGTCTGGTGCCCCGGCAGGTGAAGGCGACCGAGGAGCACGCGCATCCGCCGAGCTGGAAGGAGATCGGGCGGTTCCTGGCCGGAGACTACACCGGCTCGCTGTTCTCGCTCGCCGTGGTGTACCTGATCCCGGTGATCATCGCCTCGCAGGTCAGCTCCGAGGACAACGCGTACTTCTACATCACCGCCACCATCGGCGGCACGGTCAACCTGCTCGCCATCAACATGGGCGCCTCCCTGACCGTCGAGGGCTCGCACGATCCGCGGCGGCTGGCCGGCAACACCCGGGCCGCGCTCAAGCGGATGACCCGGATCATGCTGCCGGTGGCCGCGGTGCTGTTCTTCGGAGCGCCGTGGATCCTCGGCGTCTTCGGCGCGGGCTACGCGGACGCGGCCACCGGGCTGCTGCGGTGGTTCGCGGTCGGCGGGCTCCTGCGGGTCGTCATCGAGACGTACTTCGCGGTGCTGCGGGCGCAGAGCCGCACCGCCGGACTCGCCTGGCTGCAGGGCCTGCTGTGCGTCCTGGTCCTCGGTCTGACGCTGCTGCTGCTTCCCCGCATGGGGCTCGTCGGCGCGGGCGTGGCGGAGATCTCGGCCCTCACGTTGATCGTCGCGATCGCCGCACCCAAGCTGTACAAGATCGTCCGGGGTGCGTCGGGTGCCGCCTCCGACGGCGCGGCACCCGACGGGGACCTCGCCGACCTGGGGGCGCGCGAGGTCCCCGCCCCGGCGGCGCACAAGCGCGGGCCCGCCTGGGCGCTCGACCAGGACACGCTCGCCCTGGGCATCCACGTCGACTTCGACCACCTGGAGCGCCGGCCCGACGTACGCCCGGGCCCCGGCACCCCGCCCGCCGGCACGCCCGCGGTGCACGAGGACCATCGGCCCACCTGGGCGCGCAAGCGGGAGCTGGGGCTGCCGGTCGAGGCGCGCGAACCGGGCTCCGAGGCGTCCTTGGGGCCGGTCGAGGCGGAGGTGGACGCGCCGTTCGAGGAGCCGGAGAACCGCGAGGAACAGGAGAAGGTCGTACAGGAAGAGGCACCGGAGACCGAAGAGGTACGGGAGCCGGCGGAGGTACCGCCCCTGGCCTGGCATGCGCGTCTGCTGCCCACCCGTCTCGGTGTGGTCCTCGGCTGCCTGCTGACCGCCGCGCTCCTGCTGTACTGGGTGCCCGCGCTGCGGCTCGGCGAGGCCGACCTGGACGAGATGGGCGGGCTCGGGCTGATCTCCGTGCTGCCGACGGCCACGCTCGTCGGCGCCGGGCTGCTGGTGGTGGTCTTCGCCTCGCTGCTGTGGCTGGGCCGCGAGCACCGGACACTGCTGCTGGTCACGCTGCTGGCGACGCTGGTCTCGCTGCACGCGCTGCCCGCCGTGATCGAGACCGAGCCGCGCTTCGCGACCGCCTGGCAGCACCTCGGCTTCCTCGACTACATCGACCGGACCGGGACCGCGGTGCCCGACCTGGACGCCCGCTGGAGCTGGCCGGGCTTCTTCGCGGCCGCCGCGTTCGTGCTGAAGGCCTGCGGGGTCAGCGACTTCACCGAGGTCATCCGCTGGTGGCCGCTCGCGATCCAACTGCTGTATCTCGCGCCGATGTTCCTCCTCGTCCGCTCGATGCGGGCGAGCTGGCGGGCCAAGTGGACCGGCATCTGGATCTTCGTGCTCAGCGGCTGGGTCGGCCAGGACTACTTCTCCCCGCAGGGCTTCACCTATCTCCTCTACCTGGTCTTCGTGGCGGTGCTGCTCGTCTGGTTCCGGGCACCGGGCGTGATCTGGACGAAGCGGCGCCCCGGCGAGATCGAGGTCGAGCCGACCAACCGGCGGCAGCGGGCCGTGCTGCTGATGGTGGTGATCGGCCTGTTCGCGGCGAGCGTCCCGGCCCACCAGCTCACCCCGTTCGTGATGCTGGGCGTGCTGACGGTGCTCGTCCTGATCGGGCGCAGCGAACTGCGCGGGCTGCCTGTCCTGTTCGGCGTCCTGGTGACCGTGTGGATCGGCTTCATGGCCGAGCCGTACTGGTCAGGACACTTCAACGAGATGTTCGGCGGGGTCGGCGGCGTCGGCGGCAATGTGTCGTCCTCGGTGTCCGGCCGGATCGAGGGCGGCAGTTCGACCCACAAGCTCGTGCTGTA
Organism: Streptomyces sp. NBC_01352; assembly: GCF_036237295.1. NCBI lineage: Bacteria > Bacillati > Actinomycetota > Actinomycetes > Kitasatosporales > Streptomycetaceae > Streptomyces > Streptomyces sp. NBC_01352. The sequence continues at coordinate 8,546,555 of NZ_CP108354.1, read as the reverse complement.
CGTGCGGGTACTGCTCGCCGGCGGGGTGATGGCCTTCGCCTGTTACGGCTGGTGGCGGCGGCGCGAGCACAAGTACCGCGAGCGGTCGCTGCTGGTCCTCACCTTCGTGCCGTTCCTGGGCTTCGGCATGCAGTCGTACGGCGGCGAGATGGCCCTGCGGGTCTTCATGTTCGCCCTGCCCGGCGCGGCCCTCCTCGCGGGCCTCGCCCTCTTCCCGCGCACCGGCGTCACCGTCGAGGAGCGCGACAAGGACCGGGTGAGCCTCGCTCCGCTGGCCGCGCTGATGGCGGGCCTGGTGCTCATCGGCGGCTTCCTGGTGGCACGCTGGGGCAACGAGCCGTTCGAGCGGACCCGCAGCGGCGAGATCGCCGCCATGGAGTACGTGTACGCGCACGACGATCCGACGGCTCGTCTGCTGTGGTTGAGCAACGACACGGTGAACGTGGTGACGCCGTCGCTGCCGTGGGGTTCGAAGGACATGGAGAAGGTCGAGTACGTGCCCACGCTGGCGCCGACCGACCCGGTGCTGGTGTCCGGCCTGGTCAAGGCGCTCAAGGACGCGGGCCCGAACTCCTACCTGATGATCAACCGCAGTCAGGTCGTCTACCTCCAGCTGGACGTGGGCTACTCGGCCAGCTGGGAGCCGCGGCTGATCAAGAACCTGGACGCGCGGAAGGAACTGAAGAAGGTCTTCGTCAACGAGGACGTGACGATGTACGCGCTGGCCAAGCAGCCCGAGGGCAAGGTCCCGGCCGCGGACCCCGGTCCGGTCGGGCCGCTGGTGACCTGGACGCCGTGGTCGGTCGTCGGGGCGCTCGCGGCGCTCGCGCTGATCGTGCTGCTCTCGGCCCGGGAGGTCGTCCGGGTCGCCGTGCGGCCGAGTGTGCGGCAACTGCGGTGGATGCAGAGCACCTTCTGGTTCTCGCTGCCGTTGCTGGCGGTGCTGCTGGCCGCGTTGGTGCAGCGGTTCCTGACGATGAAGTGACGCGGGCGCCGGAAGAAGTGGCGGAGGTGACGGTCAAGTGGCTCAGCGCGTGAGCCACTTGACCTGGTACGCCTGCAGCACGACCTCCTGGCCGTCGACCTTCGTGCTGATCGTCCGGTCGAGGGTGTTGACGACCAGGATCACCTTGTCGGTCGCCAGGACCCGGACGTCGGGCGAGTCGACCGGCACCGTCCGGTAGGCGGTGTCCGGCGGGAACTCGCGGCTGAAGCGCGCGACCAGGTCGTACATGGGCAGCTTCTCGCCGCCGCTGCCGGCGTGGGTCGGCGTCCACAGGCAGCCGGGGCAGTCGGTGCCCTTCTCCTTCTCCGGGTTCCAGTAGAAGCCGGAGGAGGCGCCGCCCTTGACCATGGCGATCATCCCGGCGGCCTGGACGGCGACCCGGCGGGTCTCGGACCAGCCCTTGCGCTCGTCCTTGCCGTCGGCCGGCTCGACGTAGTACTCGGCCCACCACAGCGGCAGTTCGCCGGTGCGCGCCCGCACCCAGTCGCCCACCGCGGTGAACTTGTCGGTGGCCGCGAACTCGTCGGGCAGCAGCTCGTCGTCCTGGGTGTAGCTGGACCCGTCCACGACCACGAACTCGGCGCCCACCTTGTGCTTGTTCCAGTGGTCGAAGGCGTCGAGGACCCGCTGGTCCATGGCACCCCAGGGGCCCCTGAAGGTCGCCGAGGCGTCCTCCGACCGCGGGTCGAGGCTGTCCATGACCAGGTAGGGCCCGCCGACCATGATGTCCTCGTCGACCTTCTTCAGGGCTTTGTGAACGAGGTTGTAGAGCTCGGTGTACCCCTCGTAGTCCCAGCGGGCCTTCGCGTCGTTCCAGAAGCCCTTGAACTCGTTCCAGACGATGAAGTGGCGTACGTCCGGATAGCGCTTGGCGACGGTCGCTGCCAGGTCGGCGAAGTCCTGGTAGTGCTCGGGCTCCGGGGCGGTCTCCAGGGCGGCCTGGCTCCAGTCCGTGTTGTCGACGCCGGCCTTGCCGCCCTTCATCCAGTCGGGGGCGCAGCACAGGGTGATCACGGGCGTGCCGCCGGACGCGCGCATGAAGTCGACGCGGAGGTCCATCGCCTCGAAGTCGTAACGCCCCTTCACCGGCTCGGGGTTGTCGGCGCCCCAGCCCATGAGGTGCTGGATCTGCGGCAGGCCCCCGGCCTCGGACAGCCGCCCCTCGACGCGCTCGACGGCGGCGGCACTGCCCTCGTCGGCGCTGAACTGGGTGTGGGTGAAGCCCCAGCCCACGTCCGGCCCGGTCACGGCCGGCGCGGCGGTGGGCGTGCCGTGCACCTTGTCGCCGTCGCGCGAGGTGCCCTCGGTGCCCGAGCCGCCTCCGGGAAGCGTGTTGAGGAGGGTCACCACCAGGGCCAGAGCGGCCACACCCACACCGAGCAGCGCGGTGAGCCGCCACCGCCCCACCCCCGAATTCCACCCATGACGTCCCATCGAGGGCAACGGTAGCCGCCTTGATGGTCTTTGCGGCAGATGTCGTGGGTGCCCAGCGGAAATCCGGTGCGTGGGACGCCTGGGTGCCGGATCATGGCGGCATGTCTGCGAACCCACACGACGCTCTGCCGATCCGGCTCAACGTCGACGACAGCGACTCACCGTCCGATGTCGTCGACGCGCTGTTCCTCGGCCGCTTCGCGACGGGCGAGCAGCCGTACTCGCACGCGGCCAACATCGACCGCGTCCGCTCCGGGGCCACGCTGCTGCCGGCGGGCTCGCGGGTGCTGCGCGTGGCCCGCGACGACGACCGCAGCGCGACCCTCGCCGAGGGCGAGGGCTGGACGCTGCTGATCTCCCGCTGGAACCGCGGCGCCGACGTCACCGTGACGGCGACCAGCCCCGAACTGGCCGAGAAGGTCCTCGACCAGGCCACCGACGGCGCGGCGGACGAGCCCGAGCCACAGCCGGAGAACGTCACCATGGGCTTCTGGTACGTCTCCCCGAGGCGCGGCCCGCACCGCACCACCCGGCAGATCTCCGCGGGCACCTGGGACGAGGTGCGGGACAACTACACCGCGCCGGTCGCGGACGCGATGGACCGCCTGATGAAGACGACCCCGCAGGACATCGCGGGCCGTCTGCTGCTCCTGCACGGCCCGCCCGGCACCGGCAAGACCTCGGCGCTGCGGACACTGGCCCGGTCCTGGCGGGACTGGTGCCAGGTGGACTGCGTCCTGGACCCGGAGCGCCTCTTCTCCGACGTCGGCTATCTGATGGACATCGCGATCGGCGAGGAGGACGGCACGGGGAAGGGCCGCTGGCGGCTGCTCCTCCTCGAGGACTGCGACGAGCTGATCCGCGGGGAGGCGAAGCACACGGCGGGCCAGGCCCTGTCCCGGCTGCTCAATCTGACCGACGGTCTGCTCGGCCAGGGCCGCAACGTCCTCGTCGGCGTCACGACCAACGAGGACCTGGAGCGCCTGCACCCGGCCGTGGTCCGCCCCGGCCGCTGTCTGGCCCGCATCGAGGTGGGTCGGCTGACCCACCGGGAGGCGGTGAACTGGCTGGGCACCGAGGAGGGCGTGGGCCGCGAGGGCGCGACGCTGGCGGAGCTGTACGCGCTGCGCCGGGGCACCTCGCCGACCTCGGTACCGGAGCCCCGGCCGGGGGCGGACGCAGGGCTGTACCTGTAGTGCTTTGATGGAGGTATGACCCTGTTCGTCGGCACGTCGGGGTGGCAGTACAAGGACTGGCGGGGTGTTCTCTACCCCGCCGGGTGCCCCACCCGGCTGTGGCTGGAGGAGTACGCGACGCGCTTCTCGACGGTGGAGAGCAACAACGCCTTCTACCGGCTGCCGTCCCGGGAGACCTTCGAGGCCTGGCGGGAGCGCACCCCGCCGGACTTCGTCGTCGCCGTCAAGGCCAGCCGCTTCCTCACCCACATCAAGCGGCTGCGGGACCCCGAGGAGCCGCTGGACCGCCTGCTGAGCCACGCGGCGGGCCTGGGCGACCGTCTGGGCCCGGTCCTGCTCCAGCTGCCGCCGACCCTGCGCGCGGACGCGGGGCTGCTGGACGCCTGCCTGTCCTGCTTCCCGGCCGGCACGAGGGTCGCGGTCGAGCCGCGCCACGACTCGTGGTGGACGGACGAGGTGCGCGAGGTGCTGGAAGCCCGAGGGGCGGCCCTGTGCTGGGCCGACGTGCGGTCCCGCCCGGCGACCCCGCTGTGGCGCACCACCGACTGGGGCTACGTCCGCTTCCACGTCGGACGCGCCCGCGCCTGGCCGCACTACGGCCGGCAGTCCCTGAAGACGTGGGCCGAGCGGATCGCCCAGGCGTGGTCCGCGCGGCAGGACGTGTACGCCTACTTCAACAACGACCCGACGGGGGCGGCGGTGGAGGACGCGATGACCTTCGCGAGGGCGGCGCGGGCGGAGGGCCTGGACGTCACTCGAGTACCGGAGCACCTGGAACGGGCATGAGGTCCCGATCGTTGCGCGCCCCCAACGTCGTGCTCAGCTCTTTCCCCACCGCAACGGCGCCCAGCTCCTTCTCCACCGCAACGGCGCTCAGCTCCTTCTCCACCGCAACGGCGCCCAGCTCCTTCTCCACCGCAACGGCGCCCAGCTCCTTCTCCACCGCAACGGCGCTTAGCCACAACGGCGCATTCCGGCGGTGCCGAACCCCGCTCAGCCCTCCTCCGAAACCCGCCCAACCCTCCAAAGCCGAGCCCCGCTCACCCCTCCCGCCGGGCCCGCTCGCCCCTCCCGGCCGAGCCCCGCTCACCCTCCCGCCGAGCCCCGCTCACCCTCCCGCCGAGCGCTGCTCACCCCTCCCGTCGAGCCCCGCTCACCCTCCCGCCGAGCCCCGCTCACCCTCCCGCCGAGCCCCGCTCACCCCTCCCCGTAAGCCGCCCGCAGGGCATCCCGCACCGCCGCCAGCGCATCCGCCTCCGTGAGTCCCAGCCGCCTGGCCCGCTCCACGTAGGACTGGGCGGCCGACGCCAGCTCGCGTTCCGCCGCCGAGCCCGCGGCGGCGACGTACGTTCCGTTGCGGCCCCGCGTCTCGATCACCCCGTCCGACTCCAGTGCCCGGTACGCCTTGGCGACCGTGTTCGCGGCGAGCCCGAGGGACTCGGCCAGCCCGCGCACCGTGGGCAGCCGGTACCCGACCGGCAGCACCCCCGACCGCGCCTGCTCGGAGATCTGCGCCCGCACCTGCTCGTACGGCGGGGCGCTGTCATCGATGTGGATCTTCAAGGTCACGGGGTGATTGTCCCGCACCCGCCAGAAAATGAGAGGCACCGCGGTGCATCTCCCCCGTAGCGTGCGCGTACATGACTGTGACCGTCCGCGACCTCGTCCCCGAGGTCCGAGCCGACGTCGAGGGTTTCGCCCGCGTCCGCCATCTCGCGCTTCCCTTCTTCCTCGTCACCCCGGACTCCCTCGCCTACGACCTCGCACACGCCCGCCCCGAGGCCCACTACCGGCCCCTGGTCGCGGAGGAGGACGGCGAGGTCATCGGCACGGCCCAGGTGGGGCTCGTCCACGACAGTCCGGAGCCCGGCCTGGGCTACGTCAACGTGTACGTGCACCCCGGGCGGACACGCCGCGGCGCCGGCTCGCTGCTGGTCCACGCCGCCGAGCGGCACCTGGCCGACCGGGGCGCGACGAAACTCTTCGCCTGGGTGCTGGACGAGCCGGGCAACCTCGCCTTCGCCGAGCGGCACGGCTACCGCGGCAGCCGCTCCGCCCACTTCCTCCGCCTGGACCTGACGGGCGACCTGCCGCCGCTCCAGCCGCTTCCGCCGGGCGTCGAACTGCGCACGGGAGCCGACTTCGCGGCCGACCCGCGCCCGCTGTTCGAGCTGGACTCGGAGACGATGTCGGACGAACCGAGCGACATCGCCTACGAGTTCACCGACTACGAGGCCTGGCTGGCGGAGACCTGGTACAACCCTCTCTTCAGCCCCGAGCTGACCTCGGTCGCCGTGGCCGACGGCCGCCCCGCCGCCTTCAGCATGGCCCGCACGGACGGCGGCACCCGCTACGGCACCGTCATGACCGGCACCGCCCGCGCCTTCCGCGGCCGGGGCCTGGCCAAGCTCGCCAAGAACGACTCCCTGCACCGCGCCCGTGCCGCCGGATTCACGGAGGCGTTCACGGGCAACGACACCGGCAACGGCCCGATGATCGCGATCAACAAGTGGTTCGGGTACGAGATCTGCGCTACGGAGGTGCGGTATGTCCGCGAACTCGGCTGACCCCTCGGTCCTCCTGGACGTCGTCCTCGTCAAGGCGGGCCGTACGAAGATCCGTTACGAGGCCGAGCTCCTCGGCGACGACGGCACGCGGCTCGCCGTCCGCGCCCCCTGGGCCGGCGAGGGCGTCCGCGACTTCGGCTTCGTCCGCTTCGAGCCCGGCGACGTGTTCACCGAGTACTACTGGCGGGACCGCTGGTACTCGGTGAAGGAGGTCCGCGACGCGTCCGGTGCCCTGAAGGGCTGGTACTGCGACATCACCCGTCCCGCGACGCTCGTCGGAACCGAGCTGATCGTCGAGGATCTCGACCTGGACCTGTGGCGCTCCGCCGGCGGCGATGACGTACGGCGGCTGGACGAGGACGAGTTCGAGGAGAGCGGACTCTCGGAGAGGGACCCTCAGGCCGCGGCGGCGGCCGTCGCCGCCCTCGACGAGCTGGAGGCGTTCGCCACCGTCGAGGGCGGCCTGGAGTCGCTGCTCGCGTGAGGGGCCTTGAGCCGCTGGTGTGAACGGCGGGCCGCTGCTGATGTGAGCGGCCCGGCACCTCACACCGTCGCCACCACCGCATACCGCTCGTCCGCCACGTCTCTCCCCCACAGCAGCGCGTCGCCCGACAACCGGTCCACGCGCACCTGTCCGGCGAGCGGCGCGAGGAGTGCGGTGAGCCGGTCGGCGGGCAGCCCCACCGGACTCACCGCGCCCCACACACCCTCGACCAGCACCAGCCGCCCGCCCGGACGCAGCAGCTCCCGCCAGTGCCGCAGGGCACGGCCGGGGTCGGGCAGCGCCCACAGCACATGCCGTACGAGCACGACGTCGAAGCGCTGCTCCCCCACCGGTGGTGCCGCCGCGTCACCGGCCAGGAACACGGCGTCACGCCCGGCCAGCTTCGCTCGCGCGAGGTCGATCATGGCCGGGGAACTGTCCACGCCGGTGACACGGTGTCCCTGTTCGGCGGCGAGGAGCGACAGGCTGCCGGTGCCGCAGCCAAGGTCGAGGACGTCGGAAGGGCGCTCGGGCAGCCAGCCGCGCAACCGTCCGGCCCAGGCCTGGCGCACTTCCGGGTCGCGCAGGCCGTGGTCCGGCTCGTCGTCGAAGACGGCGGCCTGTGCGTCCCAGTCGACATCCGCCGAGGTCGTGCCGTCACTCTCGTTCGTCATGTGCCCAAGAGTGACACCCGCCACTGACAGTCGAATCGTGACAGCGGCCACTGACAGAACGCCAACCGATGAGGAACTCTCCCTGAACGGGTCTACCTCCGTGAGAACGCGGAACACGTAGACCGTGAAGGAGGCAGCCATGCGCCGTGTGACCGTGCAGAAGCCCCTGAAGAAGACGGACTCCCGCCAGGTCCGCGAGGAGGCCGACGAGCGCCCTTCGGGACGCCCGGAGGTCCGAAAGGACATCGCACGCACGTGGTGGCCGGACGGGTGAGGAGCCCAAGCTCCCTCAGTCCGAGTTGACTCAGTCCGAGTCCAGTCAGTCCGAGTCCAGTCAGTCCGAGTCCAGTCAGTCCGAGTTCGCTCAGCCCAGCCGCTTGCGATAGTGAATACGGTCGTACGGCCCATCGACGCGCCGCTCCACGACCTCGTACCCGTACTTCGGGTAGATCTTCTGGTTCTCCCACATCATCGCGTTCGTACAGAGCCTGACCTCGGGGAGACGCAGCGCACGCGCGCGTGCCTCCACGAAACGCAGCAGCCGTCCGCCCACGCCCGTCCCGTGCGCGTCGGGGTGGACGGCGATGCTGTCCAGGTACAGGTGGTCCTCGTACGCCTCGACCACCACGAGCCCGCTCACGGGCTCCCCCGTGACGAACACCTTCCCCTCGGCCACGTTCGCCGCGTGGTCCGCCTCCATGGGATGCGGCACCACCCCGATGCGCTCGATGTAGGGGTGGAACGCGGCGTCGGTGACGGCTTTCACGGCGGGCACGTCGGCCGGCGTCGCGGGCCGGATCTCCTCGTTCGTCATGAGGCGCACGCTACCTACCTCATCTGAGTCTCAGCACTCCCTTAAGGCGGCCATAAAGATCGTCGCCGACCGCCCCCAGCAGGCGTTTTCACGGTTTCTTTGATCCGGCACGCATCAGTTCCGGTTTCGAGGAGATCCCCCATGCCCGCACGCCGCAAGGCCGCCGCCGTCACCGCTCTCGGCCTGACCCCGCTCGCCCTGACCGCGCTGTCGGCCGCCCCCGCGTCCGCGCACGGTTCGATGGGGGACCCGGTCAGCCGGGTCTCGCAGTGTTACGCGGAGGGTCCCGAGAGCCCGGCGTCGGACGCGTGCAGGGCGGCGGTCGCGGCCGGCGGCACGCAGGCGCTCTACGACTGGAACGGCATCCGCATCGGCAACGCGGACGGACAGCACCAGGCGCTGATCCCGGACGGCAAGCTGTGCAGCGCGAACAACGACGCGTTCAAGGGACTCGACCTGGCCCGCGCCGACTGGCCGGCGACGAGCGTGAGCAGCGGGTCGTACACCTTCAAATACCGCGTGACGGCCCCCCACAAGGGCACCTTCAAGGTGTACATCACCAAGCCCGGTTACGACCCTTCGCAGCCGCTCGCCTGGGACGACCTGGATCTGTCCGACCCGGTGGCGACGGTCACCGACCCGGCCGCGTCCGGCGGTTTCTACACCTTCTCCGGCACCCTTCCCGAGCGCTCCGGCAAGCAGCTGCTGTACGCGGTCTGGCAGCGCTCGGACAGCCCGGAGGCCTTCTACTCCTGCTCGGACGTGGCGTTCGGCGGCGGCAGCAGCAGCGGTGACGGCGGTACGACGAGCAGCCCGTCCCCCGCCCCGACCGCCTCCGCTCCCTCCGAGGAGCAGATCGAGGACGGCGGCGACCAGTCGACGGTCGAGCACGACGGCCACGGTGACCAGGACGCCGGCACGTCGGCGGAGCCGGAAGCGGAGCTGGAAGCGAAGTCGGACGCGGAAGCGGAGCCCGTCGCGCAGACCCAGAGCTCCGTGCCCAACGAGCCGAAGGCGGCCGGCAGCACCGAGAACCTCGCCGAGACCGGCGGCGACAGCAGCACGCCGTACCTCGCCATGGGCGGTGCGGCGACGCTGGCGCTCGGTGCGGCGGTCCTGTTCGCCTCGGTCCGCCGGCGGGCGGTGAGCGGCGGCCGGCACGGTCGCTGATCCGAGGGGTTCCGGGGCCTGACCGGCGGCTCAGGCCGGACAGGCCCCGGCGGCACTCAGCCGACCGCCGACGCGCAGGTGGTCGGGGTGGCATGCGCCGGGTCGAGGGCGTTGGCCACCTCATGGAAGGCGATCCGGTCGAGCAGTCCGATCAGGGCGTGCTCGGACAGGTCGACGGGGCACAGGTCCTGGAGCAGGACGTTGCGTACGCCGGGTCCGCTGAGGAACTGGGTCCGGTACGGCGTGACCACCTCGTCGTACTTGGTGGCGAGCACCGTGTACCGGACGCCGGGCACGGTGTCGCCGCCCTCGTTGAGCTTGGTGAGGAAGGCGGAGCCGGCGACCTGGTCGGCGAGGGCGGGGGTGTTGGTGGTGAGCAGGTCCTCGATGCCGGGGAAGTACGGCAGGAGGTGGGTGAACCCGGCGAGTGTGGTGCCGTGGTTGCTGGGCGCGATGCCGACGAGGGCGTTCACCTTGGCGGCTCCGCCGAGGAACTTCAGGTAGTAGCGGGGCATCATGCCGCCCTGCGAGTGGCCGACGAGGTCGGTCTTCGCGGCGCCGGTCGCGGCGAGCACCTTGTCGACGTAGGTCTTCAGCTGCTCGGCCGACTTGTCGACCGGGCCGAGGCCGTGGACTAGGGGGACGCCGGGGAGCTGTCCGTAGTCGAGCGAGAAGACGCAGTATCCGCGGTTCTTCAGGTAGGGCGCGAGGCCCAGCCAGTTGTCGACGGAGTTGGCGAAGGTTCCGTGGACGAGGACGACGGGGCGGGGATGGGCGGCGGACGGCTTGCAGGAGTAGTCGTTCCAGCCTCTGCTGGGGGCGTCGGCCGCCTGGGCGGTGGTGGTGGCGGGGAGGATGGTGACCGCGGCGGTCAGCAGCAGCGCGGTCAGGGGTCTGAGCACTCGTTTCCAGGGCAGCATCGGGTGATCTCCTTGCGGCTCAAGGGAGTTGCGACGGCTCTACGCCCTGTGACCCGGATCACGAGGATGCTGTTCACTGTCAAGTTACGGACGAGTAGTGCGCTTGTGAAGTTACGCGTCAGTAAAAAACTTCCAGTGGTAACCGTGGACGGCTGGAGCCGCTGGGTGAACCACTGACGGATCGTCACCAGGCGGGCCTGATGGGACCATAGGGCGCAATGCGCCCCAATTGGTCGCGCAACGCGCGCACTCCACCCTCACCGAGCAGCGCCACCCACGCCCCCACGGCCTCCGCGGCCGCCTCCTCCGCCGCACGAGTACACGCCCACCCCCGCCCGGTCAGCACGACCAGCCGGGCCCTGGCGTCGTCGGGATGGGGCCGACGCTCGGCGTATCCCTTGCGCACGATCTCCTCGACCAGCTGGCTCGCGGCCTGCTTGGTCACCCCGAGGTGGGCCGCGAGTTCGGTGACCGTGGCCCCGTCCGGAGCGAGCCGGACGAACGCGAAGCCGTGCGCGGGCCTGATCCCCTCGAAGCCACGGGCCACGACACCCTCGTTGATGCGCTGCGTGAGCTCACCGGCGACGGCGAGCAGGGCGGCGGACAGGGCCATGGCTTCGGAGTTCTCCACGGAGGCATTGAAACACTCTTGACGAACTGGTCAAGCAGCTTGACCATGGAGCAATATAGTCAAGCTACTTGACCATTTGGCCCGTCCGACATTGGAGAGCCCCTTGCCCGTCATACGCCCGTCCGAAGCCGTCACCCACGAGATCCACGGCGCCCGCTTCGTCTCGTACGCCACTCCCCGCACCGGCAGCAGGGAGCTCTGCGCCTGGCGAGGGGAGATCCCGGCGGGGACCAAGGCGCCCGCACACACCGTCAACCGGGAGGAGATCTTCCATGTGCTCGGCGGCGAACTCCTGATGACCCTCGACGGCCACACCCACCACGTCACCGCGGGCGACACGGTGATCATCAACGCCGGGTCGACCCTCGCCGTCGAGAACCCGACGACCGAGGTCGCGGTCTCCTGGGTCACCACGTCCATCGGCCTGGAGGCAGAACTCGCCGACGGCACGCGGATCACGCCCCCGTGGGCCAACTGACTCCTCGGGCCCGTCCGGCGGATCAGGCCGCGGACGCGGGGTCAGGCACGCCCAGCTGCCGCGTGCCACCAGCGTTGATGAGGCCCCGCCGGTTTCCTGCGCGCCGATCCGCCGGCCAGGCGCTACGCGGCCAGCGTCCCCGGCATCACCGCCCGTGGCCCGAACTTCGCTCGCGCGCGGTCCGCGACCTCCTCGATGCGGCGGAGCTTCTCGTCCACGGGGTCGAAGGCGAGCTGGTAGGAGGCCTGTTCGGCGGGGCCGAGGGCCTCGGCGCGCAGGGTGACCGAGCGGACCCGGGCGCGCTGGAGGCCGAGGGCCTCGTACAGGCCGTAGGCCGCCTTCGTCAGCGCGGCCGAGTGTGCGGTCGGTTCCTTGAGGGTGCGGGTGCGGTTCGTCGAGGAGCGGTCGGCGTAGCGCACGGTGAGGGTCAGGGTGCCGCAGACCTTGTCGAGGGCGCGCAGCCGGGCGCCCAGTTCCTCAGCGGCCGAGAGCAGGGCGCGGCGGTGCCGGTCGGCGTCCAACTCGTCGCGGTGGAAGGGGCGTTCGGCGGCCAGCGAACGGGACACGGCGTTCGGCACGACCCGGCCGCGATCGATGCCGTTCGCCTTCTCGCGCAGCTCACGGCCGGCCTTCGCGCCGACCAGACGCTGGAGCGTGGACAGGGGTGCGGCGGCGACCAGGCCGAGGGTGTCGAGGCCGTACTCGCCCAGGGTGCGGGCGGTCGCGGCGCCGACGCCGGGGAGCGCGGCGACGGGCCGGCCGGCGAGGAACGCGGCGACGGCGTCCTCGGGCACCGCACAGGTCACCCCCGGCTCGGCGTCGCGCAGCGCGATGCGGGCCAGCATCGGGCCGGGCCCGGCGCCGATCACGCAGTCGACGCCGTGCAGGGCGAGCGACCGGACCCGGATCACCGACGCCAGCTCCACGGCGCTGCGCCCGAAGTACCGTTCGGCGCCCCGCAGATCGGCCAGCGCCCCGTCCGGCGGCAGCGCCTCGACGACGGGCGTGAACTCCTCGAGCAACCCGAGCAGCCCCGGCAGGGCCGCCTCGTGCGTCGGCGGCAGCTGGAAACGTACGCAGAGGATGGTCATCCCGCACTCCCCGGACTCTGATGCCACAACTTCCGTACCTTCGCGGGCTCTTCGCCCGCAGGGCGCAGATCGGCCCACGGATGCAGTTCGTATCCGGTGGGCATCTGGATTCGCCTGCCCCCTGTCGAATCCCCGCCCCCTTCCGGCACGGGCTCCGCCAGCCGTGCCGCCACCACGTCGAGCCCGCCCTCGGCGCGCAGTTCGACCAGTTCGGCGAGGTTCCAGGCGGCGGAGCCCACCACGCTGAGGCTGCGCGGGCCGCGGCGCTGCACCACCCCGCGCACCAGCAGCAGCCAGGAGTGGAAGACGGTGTGCGCGCAGGCGTCGTGGGAGTCGTCGAAGAAGGCGAGGTCGACCAGGCCGGTGCCGTCGTCCAGGGTGGAGAAGATGACCCGCTTGCCGGACCGGATCGGCGGCGTCTGGGTGGCCGCCTTGGCGCCCGCGACCAGCACCGTCTCCCCGTGCCGCGCCTCCCGCAGCCGCCGCGCCGACACCACGCCCAGCTCGTCGAGGAACGCCCGGTGGTCGTCCATCAGATTGCGCGAGGCGTCCATGGACAGCACACCCAGCTCGGCGCTCAGCTTCTCCGCCGAGGAGAGGTCGGGCAGCCCGGCCGGGGCCGTCTTGCGGCCGCCAGCCAGCGGGAGTTGGCCCCCGCCGCTGCCACTGCCCCGGGCTCCCCGGTGCAGCTCGGTCAAGTGCAGTTGCAGATCACGGCGGTTGGCGCCGAAGGCATCCAACGCGCCCACCTGCGCGAGTCGCTGGGCGAGCGGACGGCTCGGGCGGGCCCGTTCCCAGAAGTCGAGCAGCGAGGCGTACGGCTGCCCGTCCGCGACCCGCGCCGCCTCGGCCTCGCTGATGCCGTGGACGTCGGAGAGGGCCAACCGCAGCCCCCACACCTTCGATTCAGACACCAGTTCGATACGGTGGGCGACCGCCGACCTGTTCACGTCCAACGGCAGGATCGGCACCCCGCGCCGCCGCGCGTCCGCCAGCAGCAGCCGCTTCGGATACATCCCGGGGTCGTGCGTGAGCAGCCCGGCATAGAAGGCGGCCGGGTGGTGCGCCTTCAGCCACGCCGACTGGTACGTGGGTACGGCGAAGGCGACCGCGTGCGCCTTGCAGAAGCCGTACGACCCGAAGGCCTCGACGATCTCCCAGGTCCGCTGAATCGTTTCTGCGTCGTAGCCCTCGGCCGCCGCGTGCTGCGCGAACCAGGTCCTGATCCGCCCCTGCGACTCCGGGTCGGACAGCCCGCGCCGCACCTGGTCCGCCACCCCGCGCCCGCAGCCGGTCATGATGGCGACGATGTCGATGATCTGCTCGTGGAAGACGACGACTCCGTACGTCTCCTTCAGCGGCCCTTCCAGATCCTGGTGCGGATAACGCACCGGCGCCCGTCCGTGCCGCGCCTCGATGAACGGCCGCACCATGTCGGCGGCGACCGGACCGGGCCTGAAGAGCGAGATGTCGACGACGAGGTCGTGGAAGGTGGCCGGCTGGAGCCGCCCCACCAGGTCCCGCTGGCCCGGCGACTCGATCTGGAAGCAGCCCAGGGTCTCGGTGGAACGGATGAGTCGGTACGTGGCCGGGTCGCCGTCCGGCACCGCGTCCAGGTCGAGCCGCTCCCCCGTCGCCCGCTCCACCTCCGCGACCGCGTGCGCCATCGCCGACTGCATCCGCACGCCCAGCACGTCGAGCTTGAGCAGCCCGAGGTCCTCGACGTCGTCCTTGTCGAACTGCGCCATGGGCAGCCCCTCGCCGCTGGTCGGCATGACCGGCGTACGGGAGAGCAGGGAGGCGTCGGAGAGCAGGACCCCGCAGGGGTGCATGGCGACTCCGCGCGGGAGGGCGTCGAGGGACTCGACCAGCTCCCAGAGGCGTCCGTACCGCTCCTTCTCCCCCGCCAGCTGCCGCAGTTCGGGCAGCTCCTCCAGGGCCGCGCGGGCGTCACGGGCGCGGATGTGCGGGAAGGACTTGGCGATGCGGTCGATGTCGGCCGGGTCCATGGACAGGGCGGCGCCGACGTCACGGATCGCGTGCCGCACCCGGTAGGTCTCCGGCATCGCTACCGTCGCGACCCGCTCGGCGCCGAACCGGCCGATGATCGCGCGGTAGACCTCCAGGCGGCGCGCGGACTCCACGTCGATGTCGATGTCCGGCAGGGCGATCCGTTCCTTGGACAGGAAGCGCTCCATCAGCAGCCCGTGCGCGACCGGGTCGGCGTGCGCGATGCCGAGGAGGTGGTTGACGAGGGATCCGGCGCCGGAGCCGCGGGCGGCCACGCGGATGCCCATGTGCCGTACGTCGTCCACCACTTGAGTGACCGTCAGGAAGTAGGAGGCGAAGCCGTGGTGGGCGATGATGTCCAGTTCCTGGTGCATCCGCTCCCAGTAGGAGCGCTTCCCGGCGTAACCGCGCTGCACCATCCCCGCCGCCGCCCGGGAGGCCAGCGCCCGCTGCGCGGTGCGGCGGCCCGCGCCGACCAGGTGCGGTTCGGGGAAGTGGACGGTGCCGATGCCGAGGTCGTCCTCCGCGTCGACCAGGCACTCGGCGGCCGTCGCCCGGGTCTGTTCCAGCAGGCGGTGGGCGGTGTCGCGGCGGTAGCCGGCGGCTTCGACGACCCGCTCGGCGGCATGGACCATGGCACCCTCGCCCTTGAGCCAGGCCTCGCCGGAGTCCAGTTCCTTGGTCGCGTCGACGGGCACCAGGCGGCGGGCGGCGTCCAGGACGTCGGCGACCGGGCCGAGCCCGGGATCGGCGTACCGGACGGCGTTGCTGAGCACGGGCCGGATCCGCTGTTCGGCGGCGAAGCCGACGGTGCGGGCGGCGAGGCGCAAGGAGCCGGGTCCCGTACCTTTGCGGCCGTGCCAGACGGCTTCGAGGCGCAGGGCGTCGCCGTAGACCTCCCGCCAGGGGGCGAGCAGCTTGGCGGCGCGGTCGGGGCGTCCCGCGGCGAGGGCGCGGCCGACGTCGGAGGCGGGGCCGAGCAGGACGGTCAGACCGTCCGCCATGTTGTCGGCCCAGGGCAGCAGGGGCGTGCCCTCCCCCGCGTGCGAGGCCGTGACGAGCCGGCACAGGTCGGCCCAACCGCGGGCGCCGTCCCGGGCGAGGAAGGTGACGCGGGGTGTCGACTCGTCGATGAAGGCACCTCCGCGCACGGGGGTGCGGCGCCGCTCCTGCCGTCCGCGCCCCGGCACCTCCACCGCGAGGTCCACGCCGAACAGCGGGCGGACCCCTTCCTTCGCGCACGCCTTGGCGAAGCGGACCGTGCCGGCGAGGGTGTCGCGATCAGTGAGGGCGAGGGCGTCCATGCCCCGTTCGGAGGCGCGCTCGGCCAGACGCTCCGGGTGCGAGGCTCCGTATCGCAGGGAGAACCCGGAGACGGTGTGCAGATGCGTGAAACCCGGCACACGCACCTCCCGCACTCGTGAGCCCGACGGGCTCTCGAACATCTGTTCCCAACCACCTCACCCCCACCATAGACCAATTTTCGAATGTGTGTGCGACATCCGTTCGGGCCCGTCCCACCTGCGCAAACACCCCACGGACCGGACCGTGGGGGCATGACGCAGCCCACCGGTGCCGACCCTTCGCGCACCTCCTTCCTCGGCGAGGCGAGGGACACCGTCACCCCGCGGGCGACGCTGCTCGTGCTCGGCGCAGCGGCCGTCGACGGGGCACCGACTCGACCCACGCGTGGCGGCGGGTCGGTCCCGCACGACGTGAAAGTCCCGCCCCTCGCGCGCGGGGCGGGACTTTCACGAAACCGGACCGTCGTGCGTCAGCCGATCTGCGTACCGGTCGCGGACAGCGCCTCCGTCACCGGCTGGAAGAAGGTCTCCCCGCCCGAGGTGCAGTCGCCGCTGCCGCCGGAGGTGAGGCCGATCGCGCTGCTGCCCGAGAAGAGCGAGCCGCCGCTGTCGCCGGGTTCGGCGCAGACGTCGGTCTGGATCAGGCCGTTGACGATGTCGCCGCTGCCGTAGTTCACGGTGGCGTCCAGGCCGGTGACCGTGCCGTCGTGCACCTGGGTGGTCGAGCCGCTGCGGGTCACCTGCATACCGACGGTGGCCTCGGCCGCGCCGGTGATCTGCTGGGCGGAGCCGTCGTACAGGTCCACCTCGCTCGGGTGGTCCACGTCGGCGGTGTACTTGACGAGGCCGTAGTCGTTGTCCGGGAAGCTGGAGACCTCGTTGGTGCCGATCTCGGTGCCGCTGGAGTCCGACCAGGTGGAGATGGACTCGGTGCAGTGCCCGGCGGTGAGGAAGTACGGCTCGCCGCCCTTGACCACGTTGAAGCCGAGCGAGCAACGCCCGCCGCCTCCGGTGATGGCGTCGCCGCCCGCGATGAAGGGCTTGAACTCCCCCTTGGTGGTCTTGAGTTCGGCCGTGGCGCCGAGTTCGTCGACGACCTTGGTCAGCTTGGCCAGCTCGGCCTTGGAGACCGTGCGGTCGGCGGTGACCACGACCTTGTTGGTCGTCGGGTCGGTCGCCCAGGAGGTGCCGGGGATGGTCGCGTCCTGGGTGAGGGTGCTGCGGGCGCTCTTCAGCTCGGCGAGGGAGTTCTCGACGATTCTCGCCTGGGCGCCGGCCTCCTCGACGGTCTTGGCCGCGGCCTCGTCGAGCACGTTGACCACGAGGCTCTTGGTCTTCGCGTCGTAGAACGTACCCGCGGCGTCGGAGCCGAGGTCCTGGCCGAGCGTCGAGGCGAGCTTTCCGGCCGACAGGGCCGAAAGGACCTGGAGCTCAGGGGTGTTCGCCGGCTCGCTGGCGTTCGCAGTCTGGAAGGTGACTCCCGCGGCGACCAGTGCGGCGATGCCCGCACCTGCCACGGCGGCCCGCCGCCTGGGTATGCGTCGGTGCTTCAACTCGCGTCCTCCTGTGGGGGGTCGGTCCGGAGGATGTGGGGATCTCGCGGACCGGAAGGCTGGTTGACGAGCGCCTACTCTTCCGAACCCCACAGGGGGCGCACAAGGTCGACTTCCGGACGCGCGTAGAACGCGATTGCGCGCCCCCTCCGATTTTGACTGTCCACGGTCACCCCAGGCCCTTCGCGCTGCAAACACTACGTGCGAGTAACCTTCATCAGCCTGTGAGGTCTAGTCCTGTCTTGAAATCGACCCCTGCACATCGGAGTTCGGCCGGGGCTCAACGGACGGACGTTGCTCCTGCACCGGTTGCTGCGCCACGGGCGGCGCCTGCTGCACCGGCTGTTGCGCCCTCTCCAGGAACCGCAGCAGCTCCACCGGGAACGGCAGCACCAGCGTCGAGTTCTTCTCGGCGGCGACCGCCACCACCGTCTGCAGCAGCCGCAGTTGCAGCGCGGCGGGCTGATCCGACATCTCCTTGGCGGCCTCGGCCAGCTTCTTCGACGCCTGGAGCTCGGCGTCGGCGTTGATGACCCGGGCCCGCCGCTCCCGGTCCGCCTCGGCCTGGCGGGCCATGGACCGCTTCATGGTCTCGGGCAGCGACACGTCCTTGATCTCGACCCGGTCGATGGTCACGCCCCACTCCACGGCCGGGCTGTCGATCATCAACTCCAGCCCCTGGTTCAGCTTTTCGCGGTTGGAGAGCAGATCGTCCAGCTCGCTCTTGCCGATGATGGACCGCAGCGAGGTCTGCGCCATCTGCGCGACCGCGAACCGGTAGTCCTCCACCCGGACGACCGCCTCGGCCGGCCCGGTCACCTTGAAGTAGACGACGGCGTCGACCCGCACGGTGACGTTGTCCCGGGTGATGCCCTCCTGACCGGGCACCGGCATCGTCACGATCTGCATGTTGACCTTCCGGAGCTTGTCGATGCCCGGAACGATCATGGTGAAGCCCGGTCCGCGCACCTCCGACCGGAGTTTGCCGAGCCGGAAGACCACACCCCGTTCGTACTGTTTGACGACCCGCGCCGCGGCCATCACGTACACCGCTCCGGCAGACGCGAGCGTCACTCCCGCCGCCACCAGCTCCTCGACCATCACGGCCCCCAGGGTCCGATGTGACCGCCTGTATGTCGACGGTAACGCCGGTGCCGGACAAGGGCGAGCCCCCGCACGAGAGTTGCGTGCGGGGGCTCGTCTGCTGCTGGCTGCAGGCCAGGCCGTACGGGTGCCGGAGTTCGGCCGGGGCCTAGTAGACGCTGACGCCGTAGGCGCTGAGCGCCTCGGTGACAGGCTGGAAGAAGGTCGTGCCGCCGGAGCTGCAGTTGCCGCTGCCGCCGGAGGTGAGACCGTAGGCGGTGCCGTTGCTGCCGTACAGCGAACCGCCGGAGTCGCCGGGCTCGGCGCAGACGTTGGTCTGGATCAGACCCGAGACGATGTCGCCGCCGCCGTAGTTGACGGTCGCGTTGAGGGCGGTGACACGACCGCTGTGCGTACCGGTGGTGGAGCCGTCGCGGATGACGGTGGTGCCCACGGCGGGCGTGGCCGCGCGGGTGATGTCCACACCGTTGGCGGTGCCGGGCCTGCTGACGGACCCGGAGTACCGCACGATGCCGTAGTCGTTGCCCGGGAAGCTGGAGCCCGTGGTCGAGCCGATGACCGTGGTGCGGGCGGAGTTGGAGTACCAGCTGCCCGCGCCGTCGGTGCAGTGACCGGCGGTCAGGAAGTACTGGACGCCACTGCTGTTCTGGACGTTGAAGCCGAGGGAGCAGCGCCAGCTACTCGCATAGATGGCGTCGCCGCCCTGGATCAGCTTGTTGAACTTGCCGGGGGTCCGCTTGATCGTGAGCGCGTCGGCGGTGGTGCCCGCCTGCTCCTTGATCTTCGCGATCTCGGCCTGGGAGACCGTGCTGTCGACGGTGACGACGACACGGTTGGTCTTGCTGTCGACCGCCCAGGCGGTGCCCGGGATGTCGGCCTTGAGCACCGAACTGCTGGCGCTCTTGAGGGCGGTGGCGCTGAACGTGGTGGGGGCGTCGGACGCGTTCGCGCTGGGGATCGCGACGGCTGCGGCGGCGGCGAGTCCGGCGGTCACGGCGATCAGCCGGGTCCGTCTCGTGATGCCACTGCGGGGGGTGGTGCGCTTGATCCTCACTTTTCGTTCCTCCACATGGGAAGTCGGGGGCCCTCGTGGGGTCGGGCCCGTGAGGCGCAGCCAGGGTGCAGGGTGCCCGGATTCCGAACACGCCGTGCTCCTGACAAGCGCTGAGGGGGAGTATTCGGCCGAACGACCGGTCGACGCAAGGGCGCCTTTCGGCCGTCAAGCTTTGAACGATCTCTACGGTCTACGCGAGATGACTGCTTTTCAGAGCAGGTGCCGCTCCCCCGCCTCGACCGCGAGCTCCAGCGTGTTCCCCGGTGGCGGGAAAGGGCAGATGAAATGGTCGGCGAACGCGCACGGCGGCAGCAGCGCCCGGTTGAGGTCGACCGTCGTACGCCCGTCGGCATCGGGCGCGGCGGGCCGCAGGAACCGGAAGCGGTAACTGCCGTTCCCGCTCGTGGCATCGCCGAAAACCGCCCACAGCGAACCGTCGCCCTGGACCGTCACCTGAAGCGTCAGCTCCCGCCCGTCCAGACGGAAGGCCAGTTCCCCGCCGAGGCCGAGACCGCGCGCGCGTCCGTCCGCGTTCTCGACCCGTACGGTGCGGTCCTCGCCGTACGGCGTGAAGCGCCCCGGCACCGCCCAGCGCGGATCGTACGGCGTGGCCTCGATGCCCCGGAACGCCCGGCGGGCGGCGGAGGCGGGGTCGAAGTCGCGCACGCCCCACACGCCTTCACGCACAGCACGACCAGCCGCCGCTCGCCGTACGCCACCCGGGAGGCGCCGGCCGGGCCCCGGTCGGCGGTGAGCCGCACCGCACCGGCGAAGGGCTGCCCGTCCACGGTCAGGCCGTCCCGGTCGGCGGCCGTGAGGACGACCGCCTCGTCCTCGACGGTCCATGACCCGGTGATGTCCGGAAGTCGCCCGTCCGGATAGTCCGCCAGCCAGTGGGTGCCGGTCAGCGCGAGCGGCCCGTAGGGCGCCGCCACCGTCTCGGTGCGGTGCTCGTGCCACTGCTTCCACGCCTCGGACGCGTCCGTCGTCATGTGCTCAACCCTTCCCTGCCGGGCCGGAAAGCCCGAGGTGAGAGCGCAGGGTGGCGCCCTCGTATTCCGTACGGAAGGCGCCGCGCTCCTGCAGCAGCGGCACCACCCGGTCCACGAACTCGTCGAGCCCGCCCGGTGTGAGGTGCGGGACGAGGACGAAGCCGTCGGCCGCGTCCCGCCGTACGCACGCGTCGAGTTCGGCCGCGACCGCCTCCGGAGTGCCGATGAAGGACGGCCGGCCGCAGCCCGCCTCGATCACTGTCTGCCGGATGGACAGCCCCTTCTCCTTCGACAGCGCCCGCCACTTCTCGGCCACCGCCACCGAGTCACCGTGCCGCGGCCGCCCCTGCGCGATCGCCGGTTCCGGCACCGGGTCGATCTCGGGCACCGGCCCGTCCGGGTCGTACGACGACAGGTCGACGCCCCAGATCCGCTCCAGCGTGCGCAGGGCTTGCTGCGGGGAGATCTGCTGCCGCCGGATCCCGGCCGCCCGCTCCCGCGCCTCGGCGACGGTGTCGCCGAGGACGACGGTGACGGCGGGCATGATCCTCAGGTCGTCGGGGGTACGGCCGTACTTCTCCAGGCGCTTCTTGACATCGGCGTAGAAGGCACGCCCGCCCTCCAGGGTCCCGTGCCGCGTGAACATCACGTCGGCCGTGGCGGCGGCGGACTCCCGCCCCTCCTCCGAGTCCCCCGCCTGGAGGACGACCGGGTGCCCCTGCGGCGGGCGCGGGACGGTGAACTCGCCCGCGATGTCGAAGTGCCGCCCCCGGTGTGCGAAGGGCCGGGAGACTCCGTCCGGGGTCCAGGAGTCCCACAACTCCCTGGCGACGGCGACGAACTCGGCAGCGCGTGAGAAGCGTTCGGAGCGGTCCGGATGTCCCCCGCGCCGGAAGTTCTCGCCGGTGAAGGCGTCGGAGGAGGTCACCACGTTCCAGCCGGCCCGCCCGCCGCTGAGATGGTCCAAGGTGGCGAGTCTGCGGGCGAGTTCGTACGGCTCGTTGAAGGTGGCGTCGACGGTCGCGGCGAGTCCGAGCCGGTCGGTCACGGCGGCGAGGGCGCCCAGCACCGTGAGCGGCTCGGGGCGTCCGACCACGTCCACGCCGTCGATCCGGCCCTCGTGTTCACGCGGCCGCAGCCCGTCCGCGAGGAGGAGGAAGTCGAACAGGCCGCGTTCGGCGGTGCGGGCGAGATGCTCGAAGGAGGCGAACTCGATCCCGGGCCGGGAGGTGTTGTCGACGCCGGGAACCTGCGCGGCGAGGTGGATCCGCTTCCGCCTTGGGCGTTGCCGTGCGGTCATGACGTTCCCCCTGCCACGGCGTACTGGTTGGCGGGCCGGGCGAGCCCCAGGTGCTCCCTGAGCGTGCTGCCCGGGTAGAACGTGCGGAACAGTCCCCGGTGTTGCAGCAGCGCCACCGTGCCGTTGACGAGCCGCTCCAGGTCGCGGCGGGGCTCGGCGGGCGTGAGGTGGAAGCCGTCGGTGGCGCCGTCCGTGTACCAGGCGGCGATCAGCTCGGCGAGGTCGACGGGACCGCCCCGGTACAGCGGGCCCCGGGCGGTGGGCCGCGGGCCGCCCCCGCCGTGGCCGGGCTCGGCCGCGTACTCGCCGCCGCCGAGGTCGACGACGAGACTCGCGAGGACCCGCAGGTCGTCCGGGTTCCGTCCGAACGCCGAGGCGGTCTCCCGGAGTTCGTTCCGTACGGCGGCGAGCTGCGCCGGGCTCACGGCGCGGACGAGCGCCACGTCGGCGTACCGGGCGGCGGTCCCCCGGGCGTGCTTCTCGGTGGCGTCGACCACGCGCACCGGGTGGCCCTGCGGGGGTCTCGGCACGGTCGAGGGACCCTGGACCGAGAAGGTGGAGCCGGTGAAGTCGACGTGGTGCAGCGTGCCCCGGCGGTTGAAACGGCCGGTCGCCGCGTCCCGTGTCCCGGCGTCGTCCTCCCGGCTGTCCCACAGCCTGGCCGCCACCTCGGCGACTTCACCGGCCTCCTGCCACAGCGCGTCGGGCGGGGCCGCGTTCCGCCGGCCGAAGAGACGGGCCTCGCCCTCGGTGGCCGACACGTCGATCCGCCAGCCGGCCCGGCCGCGGCTGACCCAGTCGAGGGTCGCGACGGACGCCTGGACGTGGAAGGGCTCGGTGTGCGTGGTCGTCACGGTGGGCACCAGGCCGACCCTGCCGGTCGCGGGCGCCACCCGGGACAGCACGGAGAGCGCGTCGGGGCCCGGGCGGGCGAAGGCGTCGTCCAGGGTCACGAAGTCGAGGCCGCCGCGTTCGGCCAGTCGCGCCAGAGCGACGTAGGAGTCGGCGTCGTACACGCTCTGCTGGTCGACGGCGGCGGCCAGGTGCAGCAGGCGCCGGCCGTGCGATGAGGTCATGGGAAAGAAACCCTTCTTGGCAGGCCCCAGAGGCCCTTGGAGTCTCAGAGGTCCTTGGAGTCTCAGAGGACCTTGGAGAGGAAGGCTCGGGTCCGCTCGTGGCGCGGCGCGTCCAGCACGTCACCGGGCGCGCCCTGCTCGACGATCCGCCCGTCGTCCATGAACACCACGGTGTCGGCGACCTCGCGGGCGAACCCGATCTCGTGGGTGACGACGATCATCGTGGTGCCCTGGTGGGCCAGATCCTTGATGACGTCGAGGACTTCACCGACCAGCTCGGGGTCGAGCGCGGAGGTCGGTTCGTCGAAGAGGAGCAGCCTGGGCTCCAGCGCGAGCGCCCGGGCGATCGCCACCCGCTGCTGCTGTCCGCCGGAGAGGTGCCGGGGATAGGCGTCGGCCTTCTCGGCGAGTCCCACCCGGTCGAGCAGGCGGCGCGCGCGCTCGACGGCGTCCTTGCGGGGCCGCTTCAGCGCGGACACCGGCGCTTCGGTGATGTTGTCCAGCACGGTGAGGTGCGGGAAGAGGTTGAAGTTCTGGAAGACGAACCCGATCCGGGTGCGCTGCCTCAGCACCTCGCGCTCGCGCACCTCGTACAGCCGGTCGCCGGAGCGCCGGTAGCCGACCAGCACCCCGTCCACGCTGATCGCGCCCCGGTCCACCTTCTCCAGGTGGTTGATGGTGCGCAGCAGCGTCGACTTGCCGGAGCCGGACGGGCCGAGGATCACGGTGACCTCGCCCGCGCGCACGGCGAGGTCGATGCCCTTGAGCACGTCCAGCGAGCCGAAACTCTTGTGGACGGACCTGATGTCGACCATGACGGTCATGGCGGATTCCTCACGGTAGAAGCTGGGGTGTCTCACGCGGCCGCACGCCCGTAGAGCGCGCTCAGGAACGTCAGCGCGGCCCGGGCCGTCGCGTCGTTCTGCCGGAACGCGGGCCCGCCGGTGCGCGGCCGGGTGAAGGCGCCGGGGGCGCGGGCGTCGGTGTGCGGCCCGAGGGCGAAGCGCCGGGGATGCGGACGGCCGGCCAGGTCGAGGATCCGCCCGTCGGCCGGGTCCACCCGGAGCAGCCCGTCCGGCGTCTCGGCCACCCCGTCGGCGTGCAGCTCGCGCAGCAGCGGGTCGCGGGCCCGCGCGAGAGTCGGCCCGGGCAGCCGCGCCTCGACCAGCGCCCGGGCCTCGACGACGGAGTCCGGCACGGTGGCGCTCGACGCCCGGAACACCCCGCCCTCGGCGCTGACGGTCATGTCGGCGCCGAGGAACCTCACCACGCCCGCGCGGGACAGGGCGAGCAGCTGCCGCAGCCGGGGCCCGGGCGGCCCGGAGGCCAGATAGCTGAAGAACCCGTGCCACCAGGGCCCGATGTCCCCGAGCCGGACCAGCTGGCCGTAGACGGAGAGCAGCCCGAGGAAGACCGCCAGGTCAGGGCTGCGGGACGGATCGTGACGGCGGCTCAGGTCACCCTCGACATACCCGCGCAACCCCTCCTGGAGCTCCTCGTACGACCCGTACCGCACCCCCTCCAGCGGATGGTCGAGCGCCGCGAGGTCGAGCCGGTCGGCGGGATCGGGCACGGCGGACGCGACCAGGGCCGCCCGCCCGGCCGGGTCGTCGACGGCCGCGTACTTCTCCTCGAAGACGCTCCAGACCTCGGTGGTCCGCTCGGGGTGGACCGTGAAGAGCCGGTGGTAGTGCGCGAAGCCCAGCTCCTTCTCCACCAGCGGCCACACGTCCCGCCGGAAGTCGAAGCCCCCCGGCCGGGCGAGCAGCCCGTCCACCTCGGCGGGCCCGAAGAACCTGGGCAGCGGCGGCCGTTCACCGGTCCAGTCGTACCCGATCTTCGAGTGGTACGGCACTCCGCGCCGCGACCCGACGTACAGGACCGGCTCCTGCCCCGAAGGCACGTACGTGTCCCCGGCGTACCGCCCGCCCCGGCCCTCGGTGAGCAGTGCCATCAGGTCGACGAAGGCGAGCCCGAAGCCGCGGACGAGGACGGGTTCGCCGGGTGCGAGCGGGGACAGGTCGCTGTCGGCGGTGAAGTCCGGCGGGAGGTGGACGAGGCCGTGCTCGCGGGCGTACGCCGCCAACGCACGTTGCTCGTCGTCGAGTTCGGCGTCCAGGTGGCCGAGGGCGAGCACCACGAGGTCGGCGAGGAGCGGGCGCGCGCGGCCCTCCAGCCACACCTGCTGGCGCCCCTTCGACGGCCCGCCGACCCGCAGGGCACGGCGTGGATGGTGGTGGACGACGACACCCGGCGGCAGCGCGGCCACCGCCCGCTCGTGCACCCAGCTCAGGTAGGCGCCCTGGAGCCGCCGGTCCGCGAAGGTACGGCCGTCGATGCCGGCCCACTCGTGCAGGGTGGGGCCCTCCCGCACGGGCCCGGCCATGTCGACCGTGTCGTCGGTGAACATGGTGACGTCCTCGGCGTGCGAGTTCATCCACAGCAGCGGCGACTGGGCCGGGCGCCAGATGCGTCCGGCGCCCGGCGGATGCGGGTCGACCAGGTGGATGTCGAGGCCCGAACCGGCGTACAGCTCGGGCGCGTTGGCGGCGATCCGCTCGATCAGACCGGTCCCCCGCGGCCCGGCCCCGACGATCACGAGAGCGGGCCTCATCGGATGCTCCCCGAGTCGGTGCCCCGTGCGTAGTGCCGCTCGACGTAGTGCTGGCCGACGCTGAGCACCGAGGTGACGACGGTGTACCAGACGGTGGCCACCATCAGCAGCGGGATGACCTGGTAGGTGCGGTGGTAGACGAGCTGCACCGAGTAGAGCAGGTCGTGGACCGCGATGACGCTGACGATGGAGGTGCCCTTGAGGGTGCCGATCAGCATGTTGCCGGCCGGCGGCACGATGGAGCGCATCGCCTGCGGGAGCACGATCCGCCACCAGCGGCGCCATCGGCTCAGGCCGAGCGCCTGCGCGGCCTCGATCTGCCCGCGGTCGACGGAGAGGATGCCGCCGCGCACGACCTCGGCGGCGTACGCGGCCTCGTGCAGGGTGAGGCCGATGACCGCGACGGTGACCGGGCCGAGCAGGTCGACCGTCCTCACGCCGAGGATCTGCGGGTACAGCGCCCCGATGTTGAACCACAGCAGCAGCTGCACCAGGATCGGGATGGACCGGAACAGCCAGACGTATCCCCAACTGACGGTTCTGAGCACGGGGTTGGCCGACAGCCGGAACGCGGCGAGCAGCGTGCCCAGCGCGAAGCCGAGCACCATGACGACCGCGGTGAGCCACAGGGTGAGCCACAGGCCGCGCAGCACGGCGTCCGTGGTGAAGTAGTCGGCGACGACGTCCCACTGGAAGGCCCGGTTGCGCAGGACGGAGTTGACGGCGAGCGCCAGCAGCGCCATGACGGCGACGGCGGCCGTCCACTGGCCGAACCGGCGTTGCGGGACGATCCGCAGGGAGTCCGCGGGCTCCGGGATGTCCGGTGCGGCGGGGGATGTGACGAGGGTGTCGGAGGACATGCGAAGGCTCCGTGGCAGCGAGTCGGTCGAACTCGGGCGTGCCTTCACACGGTTGCGGCCGAGCCCCTCAGCAGGGCCGCCCTTCGAGAGTACGGGTGCGTTTCCCCTCTCTGTCAAGGCTGTCCGGACTGTGAGCCGTACGTCTCAAGTCGGTTGACGCTCCACCGGATGCCTGTTCCACTTGGCCCATGCATCCACAGCAGTGGCTGGTCAAGCGCTCCCACATCGACTTCGGTCGCGTGTGGTCCTCTTCCTGTTGAGCTGACCCACTGCGCGCCCTGATCCGCTGATCACCGATCCGGCCGGGCGCTCTCGCGTTCTCCCCTTCGCGTTCACACGCGTTCGCCTTCACACGCGCGCCTTCCCCTCACCCAGCGCTTCCCGCTCCCAGGAGACCGCTTCCCGATGCGCACGCCCACGCATGCCCGAAACACGTTCATCATCCCCTTTGCCCTGATCACCGCGGCGACCCTGCTCCTCACCGCATGCGGTTCCGGCACGGACGACACCGTCAGCACCTCCGCCCGGTCCGACCAGGTCCCGACCGCGGACGTCGTCTCGGCCGTCAAGAAGGACGAGGCGGCCGCCAGGCTCCTGCCGTCCGGTGCGTCGAGCCTCACCCTCGCCGTCAGCGTCTCCGGCCAGCCGCCCGGCACCTCGATCCTGGACGACGGGAAGACCCTGGCCGGCCAGGACGTCGACTTCGCGCATGCCGTCGCCAAGGTCCTCGGCGTCAGGCTCAGGACCGAGCAGGCGAGCTTCGAGGCGATCCTGCCGGCCCTCGACAGCGGCAAGTACGACCTCGGCGTCGGCAACTTCGGCGTGACCGACGAACGCCGCAAGACCATCGACTTCGTCACCTACATCAACGACGGCCAGGGCTTCGCCGCCCGCAAGGACAGCAAGCTCTCCCAGGTCACCGACCTCAAGCAGCTGTGCGGCCTGAACATCGCGACCGGCGCGGGCACCACCTTCGAGGCCACCCTGGAGGACAGCAGGCACCTGTGCGCCGACGCGGGCGAGAAGGCGTACGAGGTGCAGACCTACAACGAGCAGGGCGCCATCTGGTCCTCGCTCCAGCAGGGCCGCAGCGACGTCGTGATGTCCACGATCAACGGCCTGCGGTACGCGGTCGCCCGCCAGGAGGGCGTGAAGTTCCTCAACGAGTTCCACCGCCTGGACGTCGGCTTCGCCTTCAAGAAGGGCACCGAGCTGGCCCCCGCCTTCCAGGCCGCGGTGAACAGGCTCATCGCGGACGGGACGTACGACAGGATCCTGAAGAAGTGGGGGACGACAGGCTCGGCGATCACCAAGTCGGAGATCTCACCGCCGGAGCTCAAGGACTGACCGGAGCGCCTCAGCAACTGCAGCCGCAGTCGCACCCGTCGCAGCCGCAGCCGTCGTCGCCGCAGCAGTTCCCGCAGCACTCACAGCAGCTGCAGCAGTCACCGCAGCCACTGCAGTCGGTGTTGGAGCACAGTCCTTCCCGGCGCTCCCGGCTCCACGGGTCGTCGAACCCTCCGCAGCACATCTGGCAGGTACAGGCGAGCCCCATCCACACCGCGCACCCGGCGAGCAGCCCGCGCCGGTCGCGGCGGGGCGGCTCCGGGGGCAGCGGGGCCCACGGGCCGCCGGGCGGGGCGTACGGGCCGCCCGGCATCGCTCCCGTCGGCGCGGGCCCGTGCGCGCAGGAGGCGGTGCCGAAGGCCCGGTCCACGGAGGTGCGCAGCTCGTGCACGAGCAGCCGGTGCGCGAGCCTCGGGTCCGTGAAGTCGGCCTCCCGCAGCGCGAGCCGTATCCCGTGCACGGCGTCGTCGGCGAGCCGCCGGGCCTCGGTGAGGGGCGTCCCGGTCGCGGTGAGCGGGTTCCAGGCACCCGACGCGGCGTCAGCCTCCTTGTCCTCCACGGCGTCCAGGAGATGCGCGAGCCGCCCGAAGAGCCGCCCGGCCTCGGCGAGCGGTTCGGCGTTGCCCGGCCGGCCGGCGAGGACCGCGGTGTGGGCGAAGGCGGCGGCGGTCGCGGTCTCGGTGGGTTCGGTGACCGTGAGCAAGGGTGTTCCGAGCCCGGCCAGCGCCTCGATGCCGACCTGCCGGTCCACGGCGTCGACGAGCAGGGCGGTGTCGAACCCGACGTCCGAGCCGGTCCGCTCCCCGGCCCGCCCCCAGCTCGCGGCGACCCGGCGCGCGGCGAGCGCCACCGGTTTGCGGGCCAGCAGCCCGTCCTTGTCGGCGACATGGTCGCGCACCTTGGCCGAGGCGAGCACCAGCGAGACGGCGGCCGCGAGCCGCGCCCCCTCACCGTGCGCGACGGAAGCGCTACGCATTCCGCGCAGCGGACACGGCCCCGCCGTGCGCCGCCCGCCACCGGCCTTCTCGGCCTGAGCCTCCGTCAGAACGGATATCAGCAAGCCGTCGTAGTTCGTGACGACCCTCGCGAACTGTCCGTGGTCCTTGCGCAGCGCGAGGCACAGCCCGCACAAATGCGCCATCCACTGGGTTTTGAGACTCTCCGAGAGCCTGTGACGGCACGGCCTGACGATTCCGAACACGACGATCCCCCGTGGTACGTACGACGTTGAACTGCGGTGAGCTGCGGCATCGTACCGATCGCCGCGTTCACCCGTACGCACCGCCCATCACCCATACGCCGTGAAGAATCATATTTCACTCACAGTCAGCAGCCGTTTGCGGAACGACCCTTGGGACACACGGACTCTCGACGGATTCGCTGTGCACCAGTACCGTCACAAACCCCCCGCGCGGCGTCTATCCACTTGGCGCGACGTCCGCATCATGGATGACCATAGGGATGCGGAAAGCAGAAAAGACCGCTGTGAGAGGAGGCGTCCATGGGATCGGTACGCAAGGCAAGTGCCTGGCTTGGCCTCGTCGACGACAACGATGACGAGCGTTACTACGACGACGACTACTCCGAAGGGACCGAGCAGCCCGGGGATGCCTGGGTCACCGACCCGCGGGTCAAGGTGGCCTCGGACGTCGCCGAGGAGAAGGGCCGCCGGATCGGTACGGTCACCCCGGACAGCTTCCGGGATGCCCGCGCCATCGGCGAACTGTTCCGCGAAGGCGTCCCGGTCATCATGAACCTCACGGCCATGGAGGCCGCCGACGCCAAGCGCGTCGTCGACTTCGCGGCCGGGCTGATCTTCGGCCTGCGTGGTTCGATCGAGCGCGTGTCCACCAGAGTGTTCCTGCTGACCCCCGCCAACACGGAGATCGTGAACGGCGACCCGGCCGCGCACCGCACGGACGGCTTCTTCAACCAGAGCTGAGGCAGGGCCGCTCACCGGCCCTGCCGCTGCTGGGGGAATTCAGCGGAAGGCGTCGAGCCCGGTGAGCGCCTTGCCCAGCACGAGCTGGTGCATCTCGACGGTGCCCTCGTAGGTGAGCACCGACTCGAGGTTCGTCGCGTGCCGCATCACGGGGTATTCCAGCGAGATCCCGTTGGCACCGAGGATGGTCCGGGCCGTACGGCAGATGTCGATGGCCTCGCGGACGTTGTTGAGCTTGCCGAAGCTGACCTGCTCGGGACGCAGGCGGCCGGCATCCATACGACGCCCCAGGTGATGGGCGAGCAGAATCCCCTTGTGCAGCTCGACCGCCATGTCGGCCAGCTTGGCCTGGGTCAGCTGGAAGCCGCCGATCGGCCGCCCGAACTGCTCCCGCGTCTTCGCGTAGTCGACCGCGGTCTCGAAGCAGCTGCGGGCCGCGCCCATGGCTCCCCAGACGATGCCGTAGCGGGCGTGGGACAGACAGCTGAGCGGGCCCTTGAGCCCTGCCCCCTCCGGCAGTACGGCGTCGGCGGGCAGCCGTACGTCGTCGAGCAGGAGCTCACTGGTGACGGAGGCGCGCAGCGACCACTTGTGCTTGATCTCCGGGGCGGCGAACCCGGCGCTGTCGGTCGGGACGACGAACCCCCGGATCCCGTCCTCGGTCTGCGCCCACACCACGGCCACCCCGGCCACGGACCCGTTGGTGATCCACATCTTGCGGCCGTTGAGCACCCAGTCGCTGCCGTCGCGCTTGGCGTACGTCCGCATCGAGGCGGGGTCGGAGCCGTGGTCGGGCTCGGTCAGTCCGAAGCACCCGATGACCTCACCGGAGGCCATGCGCGGGAGCCAGCCCTGCTTCTGCTCCTCGCTCCCGAACCGGTGAACGGCGTACATGGCGAGGGACCCCTGCACCGACACCAGCGACCGGATCCCGGAATCGGCGGCCTCCAGCTCCAGACAGGCCAGCCCGTACTGCACGGCGCTCGCACCGGCGCACCCGTACCCGCTGAGCGACATCCCGAGCGCCCCGATCCCGCCCAGCTCCCGCGCGAGCTCCCGGATCCCGGGCAGCTCCCCGCTCTCGAACCACTCGGCGACATACGGCAGCACACGATCACCGGCCCACGCCCGCACGGTCTCCCTGATCGCCAGGTCCTCGGGCGCGAGCAGGTCATCGATACCGAGGGGGTCGGCGGGGTCGAACGAAGCCATGAGCACGTCCTCTCAAAACTAGCACCGCTAGTTACATATCCGACCCTGACGTTACGACGCAGTGTCCCGCACGTCCAGGACATCCCCCACCCACGCACCACCCGTGACAGCCAGCTGAAATGGTGAACGTCGCCAGTGGGGGTACTACGGCAGGCGACCCGCGGCCGCCGACGGCGGTCCACCCCCACGGGAGAGCTCACCTCTCAAGGTGACAGTCACGGGCGGTGCGTGGGTGGGAGAAGCACTTCGTCAGGCGGAGACGCGGGAGTCCGCAACCTCCCGAGGCGCAGGTACCTCCACGGCCCCGGCCCCGACCTCCCCGCACTGCATGACCCGCGGCAACCGCAACGCCATCACCGCGCCCAGCAGCAACAACCCCGCGCTCACCAGCAACGTCACATGCAGCCCGAACACGAAACAGTCCTGAGCCGTCCGACGCAGGGCCACCCCGGCCGACCCCCCGAGCCGCTCGGACACCTCGTACGCCTCGCCCAGCGAATGCCCCGCAGACGCCGCCGCCGACGCCGGAACACCCGGCACCGACGACAGCCCGGGCGCGTACGCCGCGTTCATCACGCTGCCGAGCAGCGCGATCCCGATGCCGGCACCGAGCTGGTACGAGGTCTCCCCGATCGCCGCCGCCCCACCCGCCTGCTCCGGCGGAGCCTCGCTGAGCATCGACTCGTACGCCCCGAAGAGAGTCGTCTCCAGGCCGAAGCCCAGCAGCACGAACCCGAACAGCATCAGAGGCGGGTTGTCCTCGCCGCCCATCGCCGTCAGCAGCACCACGGCCACCGCCGTCAGCAGGAAACCGCAGCTCACCATCCGACGCGGTCCGAACCGCCGTAGCAGCCGCGCACCCGCAAGCCCCGCCGCCATCGCGGCGACGGTCAGCGGCAGCAGCCGCAGCCCGGTCTCCAGCGGAGACAGGCCCAGCACCAGCTGCAGATACTGCGCCGCGATCAGCTCGAGGCCGACCAGCGCGAGCATCGCCAGCACGATGCAGCCCACCGACGTGCTGAACGCCGGCCGGGCGAACATCCGCAGGTCCACCAGCGGATGCGCCCGGCGCCGCTGACGCCGTACGAAAAGAACGATCAGCGCCGCGCCCACGACCACCGGCACCACCGTGAACGGGCCGAGCTCCCCGCTCCCGAGCCGCTTCACGCCCAGCACCAGGCAGAACAGCCCGGCCGCCGCCGTCAGCGCGCCGACCACGTCCCAGGGCCCGCGCCCGTCGCCCTTCGACTCGGGCAGGAACAATCGCCCGATCGGCAGGCTGACCAGCATCAGCGGGATGTTGACGAGGAACACCGAACCCCACCAGAAGTGCTCGAGCAGGAAGCCGCCGAGCAGCGGACCCACCGCCGCACCGACCGCCGCCACCGCACTCCAGATGCCGATCGCGAGCGCCCGCTCACGCCGGTCGGGAAAGACCTGGCGGAGGATCGAGAGCGTCGCCGGCATGATCATCGCGCCGCCGACGCCGAGCAGCGCCCGCGCCACGATCAGCACCTGGGCGGTGTCGGCGAGGGCTGCCATGGCGGAGGCGACGCCGAAGAGCGCGTATCCGAGGAGCAGGATCCGTCTGCGGCCGACGCGGTCGCCGAGCGTGCCGAAGAGGATCAGCAGCGAGGCGCAGACGAGGGGATAGATGTCGACGATCCAGAGCAGCTCTATCGCGCCGGGCTTGAGGTCCTCGGTGACGGCGGGGACCGCCACGTGCAGCACGGTCGCGTCGAGAGCGACGAGGAGCAGGCTGGCACACAGCACCACAAGGACGACCCAGCGGTTGGCACCGGCCCCGGCCGCCCGACGGCGCAGCGCAGCGGCCGTGGTCGTCCCGGACATGTACGTACCTCCCAGATGTTCCTCGCTTCGGCGGGCTCACGGGGTGGGGACTCCCCATGACTCGGCCGGAGAGGAGCGGTGGTCTCCGGCCCGCGCAACGGTGGCGAGTGACACGTCAGCGTACGCGAGTTCGTGCCGGTACCAAGTGGCGGACCTCTCAGAGGTTGCACGGAACGCGTGTGGCGTGCACCACTTCTCTCCCCCTCACTCCCCTATCGACCACGCCCCGGCCGGACCCCCGGTTCCGCACGCCGTCGATAATCGAGCCCGTGACCGATCTTGAAACGCGCGCGGCCCCGCCCGTCGCCCCGAGCCTGCGCCGGGCGGCTCCGGCGCTGCTCGGCTACGCGGCCGTACGCGCCCTGGGGCTGCTCACGCTGGCCCTGTGGAGCGCGGCGCGCGACAAGAGCGCGTACACGCTGCTGACGGCCCGCTGGGACGCCCTGTGGTACACGAGGGTGGCCGAGCTGGGCTACGGCTACGAGGTACGCCTGCCGAACGGCGACGTCCACTCGAACCTCGCGTTCTTCCCGCTGCTGCCGTGGCTGGAGCGGCTGCTGGCCGCCGCGACCCCGCTGTCGTACGCCGACGCGGGCTTCGCCGTCGCGTTGCTCGCCTCGGTGGCGGCGGCCTGGGGCATCTTCGCGGTCGCCGATCATGTCCACGGCCGCCGGGCGGGGGTCTGTGCGGTGCTCGTGTGGGCCGTCCTCCCCGTCGGGATCGTGCAGTCGATGGCGTACAGCGAGTCACTGTTCACGGCCCTGGCCGCCTGGTCGCTGTACGCGGTCCTGACCGGCCGCTGGGTGACGGCCGGCACCCTGGCGCTGCTGGCGGGCCTGACCCGCCCGGTGGGCCTCGCGGTCGTCGCGGCGGTGTGGGCGGCCGCCGTCGCCTCGTACGTCCGGGAACGCGGCCCGGCGCGACCGGACGGCGCCCACCCCGAAGAACGCGCCCCGAGCGCGCGCCGAGCCCTCGGCATGCTCCTCGCCCCCCTCGGCGCCGCCGGCTACGTCCTGTGGGTCGGCCACCACACGGGCAAGGGCCCCCTCGGTTACCTCGACGTCCAGGCCGGGTGGCGCAACGGCTTCGACGGCGGCCAGGCCTTCGCCCGCTTCGTCGCCGACAAGTTCACGTCGTTTCCCTCGGCCCTGGCGGGCGTGGGGCTGATCGTCGGGGTCGGGCTGCTCGTTTGGCTGTACGTCGTCTGTGTACGACAGCGCCAACCGCTCCCGCTCCTGGTGTACGCGGGGATCGTCACCGCCCTCGCCCTGTGCGCGTCGAGCTACTTCGGCTCGAAACCGCGCCTGCTGATGCCCGCCTTCCCCCTGCTGCTGCCCCTCGCCCTGGCCCTGGCCCGGCTGCGTACGCCCAGGTCAGCCGTGGTGCTCGGGACGATCGCCGTGGCGTCGTCCCTGTACGGGGCCTTCTGGCTGAACGGCTCCGGTCCGCCGTGACCGACTCCGGAGCGCGATGAGCGTCCGGAGAATTCCACCCCATGATTTGGTGAACGAATTCATAAGCTGAATAAAACCGCAACCCAGAATGATCAAAGGAATTGAAGGGCGCCGCCCGTCGACATTGCGGAATCCCTGGAAATAAACCTCTCGCTGAGAGGAATCCCACATCACATCGTCATCACAAAGCCGCTGATTCGCCGGGGAACTGAGCTCACTCGCTGTAACGTCGATTGGGTGCGTACCGAACGAAACCTCACCCGTCTGGACCGGGTGTTCGCGAGGCTGGACCGGGAGCCGGAACGGCCGGCTCATATCGACGTGCCGAAGATGAGCCGTCACCGGGTCGCGCTGCTCGCCGGAACCCTGGCCTTCTACCTGGCGATCGTGTGGCTCGTCGTGATCACGTCCTGGCTGGTCCGTCTCGACTGGCAGGTCATGTTCTTCCGCCCGTACCAGCAGTGGGCCGAGATCCACTGGTTCGTCGACTACTACGTCGTACTCGGCCAGCGCGGCCCGACCGCGGTGATGATCGCGTCCTGGCTGGCCTGGCGCTCCTGGCGGCAGCACACCCTGCGCCCGATGCTGACCCTGGCCACCTCCCTGCTGCTGCTGAACATCACGGTCGGCGCCGCCAAGATCGGCATGGGAAGACTCGGGCCGCACTACGCGACCACCATCGGCTCGAACGAGATGGGTCTGGGCGGCGATATATTTCCCAGCGGCCACACCGCCAACGCCGTGGTGACCTGGGGAATCCTGGCCTATCTGGCTTCCACCCCGAGAGCGCGCCGCTGGTTGTCCGCCCTGTCCGCGGTGACCTCGCTGGGCGTCGGCATGGCCACGGTCTACCTCGGTACGCACTGGCTGAGCGACGTACTCCTCGGCTGGGTCGCGGGCCTGCTGGTCCTGCTGGCGCTGCCGTGGTTCGAGCCGCTGATCGCCCGCGCCGAGGACCAGATCTTCGACCTGCGCGACCGCTGGCGGGCCCGCGGCAGCAGGACGGCACCGGCGCCCCTGTCGCCCGTCGAGACCCCCGTACGGCTCAAGCCGCGCCCGGCCTCCCAGAACGAGACCGCGGCCCGCGCCGCGGCACCCCGAGCGCCCGTCTACCTGGCCCCCGGCCCGCACACGACCCGCTCGGAACGCACCCCGGTCACCCCGGTCGGCAGCCGCCGCCCGCCCCAGACGGACCGCACCGCACGCGGTACGGCCTCCACAGCCCGTCCCCTGACAGGCGGCTGACCCGCGACAGCAGCGGGGCCGGTACGCACGCCCCACCCCGCACGGCGACGGCCTCGGCTCCGGAGAAGGAGCCGAGGCCGTCGTCGTCGAGTCGAGGGGTCAGCCCTTCCAGGCCCGGGCCACCTGCCCGTCCTTCACCTCGAAGTTCAGCCGCCCCACGCGGTACTCCATGGTGATGATCGCCCCCGGCGGCAGCGAGCGCACCGTCGACCACCCGCGCTCGCGCGCGAGCCGTTCGGCCCGGTCGGCGTCGAGGCCGACATAGGCGTCCGGACTGTCTTCGGGTTCGGCGGGAGGAGTCGGAATCTGTGCCATACGGCCACGCTAGGCCCTGTCCGACGACCGGGGAAGTCCGGGCTGAGCACCGGCGTCACGCGTCCCTCTCCGGTCACGCTTCTGTCACAGAATCACGACACTCGTTTTGGCCCAACTCCGTCACACGTACGAGCGGTTTCCTGGTCCTTCCGCAGGTAATCGAACGCAATTCCCGCGTGTCGCGAGGGACGCGGGAAAAGACCCGTGGAAAGTTCCGGAAGTACCGTTCCCGACCCCTTTCCCCCGCTCGATTCCGCAGGGGCCCGCGGGTGCTGACACCACATAAGAAATACACGGTTCCAGCACAGAACCCCCGCACGCCCCCTGTCGGAGCACGCGACGGCGCGAGCATCATGACGTGAGCTCGCGGGTACGCGTGGCGCGGGCTTCAGCGGGCCCGGGGCAGGGCGAGCGAAGGGGCGAGCGAGCGATGGGGACGCAGACCGCGCAGGCGACGGCACGACCCGTGCGGAGCGAGCGGCACGGCCAGGTGGTCGTCGACTGGCTGACCACCACCGACCACAAGAAGATCGGCCATCTCTACCTGATCACGTCGTTCGCGTTCTTTCTGATCGCCGGCGTGATGGCGCTGCTGATGCGTGCCGAACTCGCCCGGCCCGGTCTGCAGATCGTGGACAACCAGCAGTTCAACCAGCTCTTCACGATGCACGGCACGATCATGCTGCTGCTGTTCGCGACCCCCAGCTTCGCGGGCTTCGCCAATGAGCTGATGCCGTTGCAGATCGGCGCGCCCGACGTCGCCTTCCCGCGGCTGAACATGCTGTCGTACTGGCTGTTCCTCTTCGGCGGCCTGATCGTGCTCGGCTCGCTCGCGGTGCCGTCCGGTCCGGCCGCCTTCGGCTGGTTCGCCTACGCGCCGCTCAACGACTCCGTGCACTCCCCCGGCATCGGTCCCGACCTGTGGATCATGGGCCTGGCGCTGGCCGGTTTCGGCACGATCCTCGGCGCGGTCAACTTCATCACCACGATCATCGGGATGCGGGCCCCCGGCATGACGATGTTCCGGATGCCGATCTTCGTCTGGAACACCCTGTTCACGTCGATCCTGATCCTGATGGCGTTCCCCGTACTCGCTGCCGCGCTGCTGGTCCTGGAGGCGGACCGGCGGTTCGGCTCGCAGGTCTTCGACGCGGGCAACGGCGGGGCGCTCCTGTGGCAGCACCTGTTCTGGTTCTTCGGACATCCCGAGGTCTACATCATCGCGCTGCCGTTCTTCGGCATCATCACGGAGATCATCCCGGTCTTCAGCCGCAAGCCGATGTTCGGTTACCTGACGCTGGTCGCGGCCACGATGTCGATCACCGGTCTGTCGATGGTGGTGTGGGCGCACCACATGTTCGCCACCGGCGCGGTGCTGCTGCCCTTCTTCTCGTTCATGAGCTTCCTGATCGCGGTGCCGACCGGCGTGAAGTTCTTCAACTGGACCGGGACCATGCTCAAGGGCTCGCTGTCCTTCGAGACGCCGATGCTGTGGGCGACCGGCTTCCTGGTGTCGTTCCTGTTCGGCGGCCTGACCGGAGTGATCCTGGCCTCGCCGCCGCTGGACTTCCACGTCACGGACACGTACTTCGTGGTCGCGCACTTCCACTACGTCGTCTTCGGCACGGTCGTCTTCGCGACCTTCGCCGGCTTCTACTTCTGGTGGCCGAAGTTCACCGGCAAGCTGCTCGACGAACGGCTCGGCAAGATCCAGTTCTGGACGCTGTTCGTCGGCTTCCACACCACGTTCCTGGTGCAGCACTGGCTGGGCGCGGAGGGCATGCCCCGCCGGTACGCCGACTACCTCGCCGCAGACGGCTTCACCGCGCTCAACACGCTCTCGACGATCGGCGCCTTCCTGCTCGGCATCTCCACGCTGCCGTTCCTCTACAACGTCTGGAAGACCGCCAAGTACGGCCGGAAGGTCGAGGTCGACGACCCCTGGGGCTTCGGCCGCTCCCTGGAGTGGGCGACCTCCTGCCCGCCGCCCCGGCACAACTTCAACACGCTGCCCCGGATCCGCTCCGAGTCCCCGGCGTTCGATCTGCATCATCCGGAGTACGCGGCCCTGACTCCGCAGCCCGAGCCAAAGAGCGAGCAAGCCGGTCGCGAGCCGTCCTGATCGCCTCGGTCAGCTCCGAGGGCTCCAGCACCTCGAACTCGAAACCCAGCATCATCAGGTGGAGCACCATCACGTCGAGGCTCGCGGCTCCGGTGCGCAGGACGCAGCTGGCTTCGTCGGAGGCCTCCAGCGTCCCCGCGGAGGGCGAGATCCGCTCGGCGGCCTCCTCCATCGGCACGAGCAGCCGGATGACCGCGTGCGAGGCGTACGCGCGCGTGGAGACGCCTGTGGAGACGTAGGCGGCCAGGTCCTCCGCGGGCGGCTCGCGTGGCTCGAAGCGCGGGCCGTGCGGCGGCTTGGGGGTGATGCGGTCGACGCGGAACGTACGCCAGTCCTCGCGGTCGAGGTCCCAGGCGACCAGGTACCAGCGGCGCTCGCTGCACACCAGGCGGTGCGGTTCGACGCTGCGGCGGGTCGGGGCGCCCTCGTGATCGCGGTACTCGAAGCGCAGCCGCTCGGTGTCCCGGCAGAGGTTGGCGAGTTCGGTGAGGACGGCCGGGTCGACGGACGAGGGCAGGGGGCCGCGCAGCATCGGCACGGTGAAGGCGTTCAGGGCGCTCACCCGGCGGCGCAGCCTGCCCGGCAGGACCTGCTCCAGCTTGGCGAGGGCGCGGACCGAGGTCTCGCCGATGCCGTCGATGCCCTGCCCGGCGGCCGTGCGCAGCCCCACGGCGACCGCCACGGCCTCGTCGTCGTCCAGGAGCAGCGGCGGCAGCTCGGCGCCCGCGCCCAGCTGGTAGCCGCCACCGGTGCCGGGGCTGGCGTTGACGGGATAGCCCAGCTCACGCAGCCGGTCCACGTCCCGGCGCACGGTGCGCGGGGTGACGCCGAGGCGGTCGGCCAGATCGGGGCCGGACCATTCGCGGTGGGCCTGGAGCAGCGAGAGCAGGCGCAGCAGTCGTGCCGAGGTCTCCAACATGGGGCCGAGTCTGCCAGCGATCGCGGACAGCTGCTGTCCGCAAGTGCCTCAGGAACCGACCGGGCTCACGGACACCGACAGGTCGTTGTCCCGCGTGTAGTACGGCCCCGCCTCCACCGGCCCGTCCGGCGTCTGCACGCGCGCGCGTGGATAGGTGAACACGGGCTTCTTGTCGGCGACGTCGTCGAGCAGCCGTGCGATCCGTACCCGGGGCCCGGCCTCGCCGCCGGGCCTGAGCCACAGGTCCCAGACGCCGGGCTCCAGACGCGCGTACGCCACCGAGAAGCCGAACTTGGTCCGGTCGACGGAGACTTCGGTACGCCGGGCGGGGTCCGGGCGGTGCCGGCCGCGCAGTTCGGCGTACGCGTTTGGGGCGAAGTCCGTGCCGTACACCCGCCCCTGGACCGTCAACGCGGCGCTGGAGACGCGCAGTTCGCCCACCTCGGCGTGCGGGGCGCGCAGCCAGCTGCGGACCGTGAGGTTGCCCTGCCGGGTGGCGTACGGGATGCGGACGGCGACGTGGCCGCGGGAGGCGCTCGGGATGCGGGCGGCGAGCGAGCTCAGGTCGGTGGCGCCCGGAGCAAGGCGCTGCGGCTCGCTCCCGGTCACGCGGGCGTAGGCGTCCCAGCGGCCCTCGGGCAGGGCGACGGTGCTGGGCAGGGCGGCCCGCAGCCGGCCGTCCGCGACCGGCGTCAGCGGCAGACCGATCTCCTCGTCCGCGTCGCGCCGACGCAGCACCAGATGCGCCACACCACTCGCTCCACGCGCGGTGACGTCGAAGGTCAGTCCGCCCGCGGAGTCGGCGACGCAGTCGGCACACAGCGGTGCGACCCGAGGAGCGGGCATCGTCATGCGACGGCGATCCTCCTTTGGATCAGTACTGCCCGGTTAGACCACCGAACGGACACTTTGGTTGCCTGTCACGGCCGATACGGCAGCTGCGGAACGTCGAAACACGTGCTGTCCATGTCCCCCTGGGACACCCATCCCCGGCCGTCCTCCCAGCTGGCCACCGACAGACAGGTCCGGCGGGTCTTCGGCGGCTCGGCACGCCGCTCGAACACCACGGGGGCGAGCAGCCCGTCCGCGGTGTACTCCTCGCCGCGGTTCATGAAAGCGTCCACGCACGCGCGCGTGACGCCGGTTTCGGGGCAGGACCGTGCCGCGTCCGTGAACCACATCGCGGCCGCCCAGCCCTCCAGCTGCCACTGCGAGTGCGTCTTGAGGCCCTTCGTGGCGTCCCTGAACTCCCGTACGGCCTCATGGCCGGTGTCCTCGTGGTTGCGGCTGGACGCGGTCGCCCAGAGGGCGTTGCGGCAGCGCGGGGCGTCCTTGTAGTCCTCGGGGACGGTGGACGTCCAGTTCTGTACGTTCGTGACCTTGGCGGTGACCTCAACGCCCGCGTCGTCCATCGCCTCGCACAGCCGGGCGTTGCCGTGGCTGTCGATGGCGTCGAAGACGAGGTCGACGCCCTGCTCCTTCAAGTCGGCCGCCACGGCACGGAAGTTGGGCAGCGCGAAGTCGACCTGCTCGGTCACCACCTGGTAGCCCTCGGTCTTCAGCCCCCGCTCGACGAGCGAGGCGTAGGCGGCGGACGCGGCCTGGTTGTAGGAGACGACGGCGGCCGTCCGGGCGCCGTGCTCGCGCTTGAAGTAGCGGTAGACCTCGGTGCCGCCGTACTGCTCGCCGTCCCAGCCGGTCGTGCCGTCGCGGGGCGCGAGGCTGCCGTAGATGCCGTAGAGGTGCGGCCAGGTGTCGTAGGCGGCGCCGATGGGCTGGCCCCCGATGTCGGGCACGCGCGCGCGTGCGACGCGGGAGGCGCCCGCGTAGTCGAGGGCGGTGGTGGCGACCAGGGCGACGACCTTGTCCTCGTCGATCAGCTTGTGCACGCAGGTGTTGTTGCCGACGCCGCTGCCGCCGTCGTCGCACAGCCGTACCTCGACCGGGCGGCCGTCGATGCCCCCGCGCGCGTTGAGGCGGTCGAAGTAGGCCTTGGCGCCGTCGCGCGGGCCGGTGAAGGCGTTGCCGCCGACCGGGCTGGTGGCGCTGGTGATGATGCCGACGCGGAGGGGGCTGCCGTCCCGCTGCGCGGGCGTCGGCGTCCGGCCGCCGTGCTCGAAGTCGCTCTCCGGGAGGCGGCTGCCGCAGGCCGTACTCAGGAGGAGCAGCAGGCCCGCGACGGCCGTCTCAGCAGCCCGGGCCCGGCGAGGCATTGCCGCTCAGGCCGACCAGCCCGCACAGCGTCTTGACGGAGACCTTCCACACGTCGTCCTGCTCGACGGCCGTGCCGGCGGCGTCGGGCATGACCGTGGCGCCCTTCAGGGTGAGGGTGTACGTCACGTTCGCCTCGGTCGGCGAGGTGAACTCGACCTTGCCGACCTTGGCCTCCACCTGCCCGCCGCGCTCGTCGCCGCTGAAGCTGTCGAGGACCTGGGTCATCCGGTCGCCGTTCTCCAGGACGGCCCGCTTGTCCGCGACCGGGACGGCCGGATCGAAGAACTTCACCCAGTTCTGCTTGATCTCCCGCTCGGCCGCCGCGGGGTCGTCCGGCGCGGTCGGGCTCGGCTCCGCACTGGTGGAGGTCTCCACCGAGGGCGAGGGCGGAGCGGTGTCGTCGCCGCCGCTGTCGTCCGAGCACGCTGTGAGGGCCGAGGCGAGGAGGAACACCACCGCCACCAGCCCTCGGCTGACGTTCCCCCGCCTGAGGTCGCTCCCGAGAACCATCTGGCTCACCACCGGGTGTCGGTCCGGGCCGTGGGCGCCCGGTGCTTTCAGGGTCAGCTTCCAGAAGGCATAGTGCAAGCCATCGGCTGACATGGACAGACACATGACGTGGGAGCCTGAGATGCGGACAGCCCGACTGCGGACCGTTCACCCCGTCCTGTGGGCCGGCTGGGCCGCGCTCGCCGCGGGCGCGGTGCTGTGCGTCCTCGGCTGGTACGGCGTCTCGGGCGAGCGGTACGCCGAACGCCAACTGCCCTATCTCGCCTCCTGCACGGTCCCCGGCGCCGCCCTGATCATCGCGGGGGCGGTCCTCCTCACCCACGGCCGCAACGCCCTGGCCGCGGCCCGCGTGGAGGAGCTGTACGGCCTCCTGGTGACCGCCGAGCCCGCCGGCCCCGAGGAGTCCGGGCAGACCGTGACGGCGCCCCTGGCGGTCAGCGGGGACCTCCTGATGGTGCCCGGCGGCACGCTGTGGCACCGCGCGGACTGCCCGCTGGTGGCGGGGAAGGCGGAGGCCGTGCCGGTCGACTCCAAGCTGGTGGCGAGCGGCGAGCTGGGCCCCTGCCCCATCTGCGAGCCCGCCGAAGAAACCGACTGATGTCCTCCCTGACGTACGACCTCACACTCGCCGGTCTCTCGGTCGGCAGCGCCGCCGCCCTCACCGGGATCGGCCTGATCGTGACGTACCGCGCGACCGGCGTGCTCAACTTCGCGCACGGCGCGATCGCGATGGTGTGCGCGTACGTGCTGCGGCAGTGCGTGGTCGAGTGGGGCTGGCCGCTGTGGGCGGGGGCGGCGGCCACGCTGCTGGTGCTGGCGCCTGCCCTGGGCATGGCGTTGGAGCGTTTCGTCTTCCGGCCGCTGGCGGTGCTGGGGAGCGACCCGGCGCAGACGCTGGTCGCCTCCATCGGCGTGTTCGTGCTGCTGGTGGGTGGGGCCGCGCTGGTGTGGGGGCAGGGCGCGCGGGACGACGCTCCGGAGCTGGTGTCGGCGGACCCGTGGGGGCAGCTGGCGGTGGTTCTGGTGCTGGCCGTCGGCGTGGGTACGGTGATCCGCTGGACGCGCTTCGGGCGGGAGCTGCGGGCCGTGGTGGACGACCGGCGGCTCGCCGTGCTCGGCGGGATCGACGCGGACCGGGTGGCCGCCGCGGGCTGGGCGTTCGGCTCGTTCACGGCGGGTCTGACGGGCGTGCTGCTGGCGCCCTACGTACGCCTGGACCCGTACGGTCTGCCGCTGCTGGTCATGGAGGTGGTGGCGGTCGCGGTGGCCGCGCGGATGCGCAGCCTGCCGGTCGCGGTCGTGGTGGCCCTCGGCATCGGGGTGGCGCAGAGCCAGCTGACGCGACTGCACCCCTCGGGCCGGCTCGAACCGCTGCTTCAGGCGGTCGGCGCGAACCTCTTCGTGGTGGCCCTGCTGATCGCGGCGCTGGCGCTCCCCCGCATCGGCACGCGCGACGCGCTGCCGCGCACGGCCACCGCGCGCGTGCCGACGCCGCCGGGCGTCTGGACAGTGGCCGCCGTGCTGTTCCTGCTGCCGCTCGGCTTCGCGGGCTCGGACCTCCATACGGCGGTCCAGGTGCCGGCGCTGGGCGTGGTGCTGCTGTCCCTGGTGGTGGTCACCGGCCGCGGCGGCCAGATCTCGCTGGGGCAGGCGGCGTACGCGGGCCTGGGCGCGCTCTTCACGGCCCTGCTGGCGGCCGGGCGCTTCCCGGGACTGCCCCGGCTCCCCGAACTGGCCGCGCTGGCCGTGGCGGTGGTCCTGGTCGCCCCCCTGGGCCTGCTGACGGGCTGGCCGGCGATCAGCCGCCGGGGCCTGGCCCTGGCGCTCGCGACCTTCGCGGTGGGCGTCGGGGTGAGCCGCTTCGTCTTCGCCCAGCCGTACGCCGTCTCCGGGCTGTCGCTGGGCCGCCCGGCCGGCTTCGACGGCGACCGCGCGTACTACGTCCTGGAACTGCTCCTGCTGGCGGCCGCGCTGCTCGCGACGCACGCCCTGCGCAGGGGCCGCACGGGCCGGGCCCTCGCCGCCATGCGCGACCACGAGGCGGGTGCGTCGGCTGCGGGCGTCCGGGTGCCGTCCCTGAAGCTCCTCGCCTTCGTCGCGGGCGCCGCGCTCGCCGCGCTCGGCGGCGGCATGCTCGGCATGGGCCTGCGCGCCTTCGACCCCGGTGCCTACGACCCC
Organism: Streptomyces sp. NBC_01352; assembly: GCF_036237295.1. Taxonomy (NCBI): domain Bacteria; kingdom Bacillati; phylum Actinomycetota; class Actinomycetes; order Kitasatosporales; family Streptomycetaceae; genus Streptomyces; species Streptomyces sp. NBC_01352. The sequence goes on along the minus strand of NZ_CP108354.1, from coordinate 8,502,914 downwards.
GTCCGGGGCCTGCTCTGGTTCGCCGCGGTCGTCGTCCTGGGCGCCGACAGCACCCTGGGCGCCCTGGCCGCGGCGGCGCTGCTGGTGGGCCTCGACGCGGGCGCCCGGGGCGGGGTGGCGGCGGCGCTGATCGGGGTACTGGCGGTCCTGGTCGGCCGCTTCCCCGGGGGACCGTACGAGGCGCTGCGGACGGCGGCGGAGCGGCTGCGGCTGCGGCGGGGGGCGGCGCTGACCCCGCTCGGGGAGCGGGTACGGGCGCGGCTGCGGCCCGTGGAGCGACGGGCCGCGGCCGCCGACGGCGCTCCGCCCCCACCAGGGCCACCCGCACCCGACCACGAAAGCCGCACGGGTGGTGCGGGTGGGAACCCCAACGCGGTCGCAGGCCGCGTGCCCACCCACGCACCCGCACCCACCCTCACCGCCCGCCACCTCCACGCCCGCTACGACGGCTTCACCGCCCTCGACGGCGTCGACCTCGACGTCCCCCACGGCCGGATCACCGCGATCGTCGGTCCCAACGGCGCCGGAAAGAGCACCCTGTTCCACTGCCTCGCCGGAACGCACCGCCCCTCGCACGGCCAGGTCCTGCTGGGCGGGCGGGACATCACCCGGCTCACCGCACACGCACGCACCCGGCTCGGCATCGCCCGCACCTTCCAGCAACTGGCCGTGTTCCCGTCGCTGACCGTGGCCGAGAACGTTCAAGTGGGTGCGGAGCAGGGACGTGTCACCGATGCCGGCGCCGCGGAGCGGGCACTCAGGCTGCTCGGACTCGACGGACCGGTCCGCGCGCTGCCCGCCGCCGACCTGCCGACCGGCACCCTGCGCCGCGTCGAACTGGCCAGGGCCCTGGCGGGCGCTCCCCGCGTGCTGCTGCTCGACGAACCCGCCGCCGGCCTGGACACCGCCGAAGTCGCCGCGCTCACCAAGGTCCTGAAGGCTCTCGCCTCCGACGGCACCGCCCTGCTCGTCGTCGAGCACGACCTGGACCTGGTCGCCGACCTCGCCGACGTCGTGCACGTGATGACGGCGGGCCGGATCGTCGCCTCGGGCCCGCCCGCCCGCGTCCTCGACGCCCTCGGCGCCCAGGAGGCCCCCGCATGACGGTGGCCCTGGAACTGCGCCACGCGCGCGTGCGCTACGGCCCCTTGGAGGCCCTGCACGGCGTCACCCTCGCCGCCCCGGGCCCCGGCCTCACCGTCCTGCTGGGCCGCAACGGCTCCGGCCGTACGACCGTCCTGCGCGCGCTGGCCGGAACCGTGCCGCTGTCCGGTGGCGCGGTGCTCTGGGACGGCACCGACGTGACCCGTGTACCGGCGTTCGAGCGGGCCCGCCGCGGCCTCTGTCTGGTCCCCGAACGGCAGGCGGTGTTCGCCTCCCTCACCGTGCGCGAGAACCTGGAGCTCGCGGCACCGGCCCACGACACCGCCCTGGACGCCTATCCGCAGCTCGCACCCCTGCTCGATCGTCGCGCCGGCACCCTCTCCGGCGGCGAGCAGCGCATGCTCGCGCTCTCCCGCGCCCTGCTGGCACGCGCGCGCGTGGTGCTCGTCGACGAGCCCGCGCAGGGCATGTCCCCCGCGGTCGCGGCCCGCACCTACGCGCTGCTGGCCTCGCTCGACGCGTGCGTGGTCGTCGCCGAGCAGCGGCTGCCGCCCGTCCTGCACGACCGGGCGGCGGTCGTGTACGAACTGCGTCGCGGGAGCGTGCTGTTCAGCGGAGAGGCAGCGGAGTTCCGGAGGCGGGAAGCGGCGGACCGAACAGCGCGGCGACGCGGGCCGAGCCCTTCGGGATGACCAGCGGCGTGCCGACCTCCAGCCGGTCCGGAGAGCGGCCGATCAGTCCTTGGTGGCCCGGTACAGCGCCCGCCAGCCGCCCTCGACGCCGTACTGGCGGGCGATCGCGGAGAGGGTGTCGTTGGTCTTCACCGTGTGCATACGGCCCCTGAGCCCGTACTTCTTGGAGCAGACCGGCCAGGCCCCCCAGCCCTGCACGGCCACCACCTTCTGGGCGACGGCGATCTGTTCCTTCCGGGTGGCGAGATCCGCGCGCGGGGCGTACTTCAGGCCGCCGAACTCCTTCCAGGTGGGCTGCCCGAACTGGAGCCCTCCGTAGTGGCCGTTTCCGGTGTTGGCGTTCCAGCGTCCGCCGCTCTCGCACTCGGCGATGCAGCCCCAGGGCCACTGGTCCGCGGCGCACTCGTAGGGCGCGCGCTTCAGGAGCGGTCCGGGAGCCGGTGACGGCGGTGCCGCGTACGCGACCCCGCAAGCGAGGGTGGAGACGAGGGCGGCGAGCAGGGCCGTGGCCAGAGCGAGCTTGATCGGCTTCGGGTGCATCGGCCCACGCTAGGCGGCCCGTGCCGTACGCCCGTCGCGGCGCGTCCGGTGCGCCCAGGAGCCCCACCCGGTCGGCGGACCGGGCGGGGCCCCGTACCCGGGGAGGGGGAGCGGCTCAGAGGTCGAGGCGCTGCCCGGGCACGATCACGTCGGGATCGCCGCCGACGACGGCCTTGTTGGCGGCGAAGAGCCGCTGCCAGGTGGTCCCGTGCCGGGCGGCGATGCCACTGAGCGTGTCGCCCGCGCGGACGGTGTAGTCACCGCGGGACGAGCCGCGGGACGTGCTCGGCGTCGAGCGCTCCGGCGCCTTCGACGAAGCCGAATCGGTGGCGGCCGACCCCGAGGCCGACTTCGAGGTCGACCCGGATCCCGATTCCGACCCGGAGGCCGAGCCGGCCGCGGGAGCCGCCGGTGCGCTCCCGGACGCTCCGGCCCGCGCCGAGCAGGTGGGCCACGCGCCCCAGCCCTGGGCCTGCTGGACCTTGGTGGCGACGGTGATCTGCTGGGACCTGGTCGCCTGGTCGGCGGTCGGGGCGTAGGCCGTGCCGCCGTACCCGCGCCAGGTGGAGGCGGAGAACTGGAGTCCTCCGTAGTAGCCGTTTCCGGTGTTGATGTGCCAGTTGCCGCCGCTCTCGCACTGGGCGATGCGGTCCCACACCCCGCCGTCGGCCGCCGCGGCGTTGCCGGTCGCGGCCAGCAGCCCGAGCGGGGCGAGCAGTGCCGCCCCGGCGAGGACCGCCGTCGTACGGGTCTTACGAACGTTGTCGCGAGTGGTATCGGCACATTCGGACATGAAGTTCCCCCTCCACGGACCCGGGGTCCCCCAAGGCGGGGCGCGACGCCTGCGTGTCGTACGCCGTCGTCGTGCTCCGCCCCGTCCGCCGGAGGCTGTGAAGCGAGCAGGCGTCGAGGACGCGTGCGGCCGGCGGACGAACCCGAGCGGTGCTCGTTGCACACGGCGGAGGAATGTAGAGAGGGTGACCGCCCGGTATCAACCAACTGCCTGTCACTCCAGGCCAGTTCGCCGTTACCTTGGGTATCGGCGACTTTCGGCCACCCACTTCATTCGCCGATTTCCTGATTTGTCGACCAGTCGCCTCTATGATCTGTGACCCACTTCACCGAACCAACTTCCTTGGATATCCGAGGAATTGACGGTGAGTGCCGGATTGCGCACCAAAGGTGACCCTGCGCTGTGGATGGTTCGATTCCGTTCGCCCTGGGGCGTGACTCCCGCCACAGATCGCCCGTTGTCTTCTTCATGAGCCCGGGACCCACCCGGTTCACGGGCCGGGAGCCACCCGGCCCCGCCACGCACCACATCCCGAGGGAGCCACCGTGCCGCGCATGCTCGACGTCAGCGACGAGGTACGCGCCGAGATCGGCGACGAAGAGGCCGACCGGCTGCTCGCCGGAGAGAACGCCCCCGGCAGTTACGACTGCACGTCCTGCCGTACCCAGGGCGACTCCGAGCAGGAGCGCACCAGCACCGTCCTGTTCATCGGCGACGAGACCGCCGTCCTCGCCTTCGCCCACGCCACCTGTCTGCCCTCCCAGGTCGTCCAGGTCACCGAGGAACAGCTCCAGGGCGCGGTGAAGTCCATCACCGGCGACACGGTCGACCTGGAGCCCGACAAGATCGCACCCGAGCAGGCGGTGCTCGGCGTGACCAGCGGACTCGTCCTGATCGCCGGGGAGTTGCATCCGGCGCTGGTGGTCGAGCCGACCGCGCCGATCGTGCGGCCCGGGGCGACGGGGGCCGGCGACGACTTCCTGCCGCTGCTCATCGAGCAGGGGTTCATGCCGCTGACGACGATCGACTCCACGCCGTCCGTGCTGCACGGGTGGTCGGTGCTGCTGGCCGTGGGGCAGCTGCACGCGGTGCTCCAGCCGTCGCCGAACGGCGGGCAGCCGGTGGCGTGGTGGCAGGCGCACCAGCCGCTTCAGGTCACGGAGAGCTGGCGGGCCGCCGCCAACAAGCACCAGCAGGTGCTGATGTTCGCCGCGCCGGTGGGGTCCATCGGGCGGCAGCCCCGGGAGGACCTGCTGCGGGACGCGCTGGACAAGGCGGCGGCCAACGGGAAGTTGGTCGCGGCCGCGATGCCGCTTGCGGGGACGTGAGCCCACGCGGCGCAGCCGCACATCGATGCGGCCCCGCGCCTCTGAAGGCCTGATGCACAACCGCATCTCTTCAAGTGCGGGGTCGTTTGGACATACGTGCACACCTACGATGTTCCCCGCCGCCAGTTCCCGTCGCTCCCCTCCGCGCGAGTGGCTCAGGATCCTTCGGGCGGCCCCTCGGCCACGCCGATCTACGACGCGCTCTACGCCGAGTACGTCAAGTCGTTCCGTTCGCTGCCGGGTGATCGCAGCGGCGAGGACGAACTGGGTTTCACCGCCTTCGGGAACATCCCGCACAGCACGGGCTCGTTCAGCAACTCGTACAGCGCCTACAGCGCGGGGGCCTACAGCGCCCGCCAGCAGTCGCAGTGGCAGCGCGTCGGGCAGATCGGCCAGATCGGGCAGCAGCACAGCACCGGGATGCAGCACGTTCCGGCGGCGCTGCCGCCGGGGCCGCGCAGAGGCGTCTGAGAGATGAGGAAGGGCGGCCCCGGTGGGGGCCGCCCTTCCTCATGCGTGCGTCACTTCTTCTTGCCGCGCTTCTCGCGCACCCGCACCGAGATGTGGATCGGGGTGCCCTCGAAGGCGAACTCCTCGCGCAGGCGGCGCTCGATGAAGCGCCGGTAGCCCGCCTCGATGAAGCCGGAGGCGAAGAGCACGAACCGCGGGGGCTTGGTGCCGGCCTGCGTGCCGAACAGGATGCGCGGCTGCTTGCCGCCCCGGACGGGGTGCGGGTGGGCGGCGACCAGCTCGCCGAGGAAGGCGTTCAGGCGGCCCGTGGGGACGCGGGTCTCCCAGCCGGCCAGCGCCGTCTCGATCGCCGGGACCAGCTTCTCCATGTGGCGCCCGGTGCGCGCCGAGACGTTCACCCGCGGCGCCCAGGCGACCTGGGCGAGCTCGGTCTCGATCTCGCGCTCCAGGTAGTAGCGGCGCTCCTCGTCGAGGGTGTCCCACTTGTTGAACGCGAGGACGATCGCGCGGCCCGCGTCCACGGCCATGGAGACGATGCGCTGGTCCTGGACCGAGATGGACTCGCAGGCGTCGATCAGGATGACCGCCACCTCGGCCTTCTCGACGGCGGCCGCGGTGCGCAGCGAGGCGTAGTAGTCGGCGCCCTGCTGGAGGTGGACGCGCTTGCGGATGCCCGCCGTGTCGACGAACTTCCAGGTGACGCCGCCGAGTTCGATCAGCTCGTCGACCGGGTCGCGCGTGGTGCCCGCGACCTCGTTGACGACGACGCGCTCCTCGTTCGCCACCTTGTTCAGCAGCGAGGACTTGCCGACGTTCGGCCGGCCGATGAGGGCGATGCGGCGCGGGCCGCCGACCGCGGTGCCGAAGGTCTGCTCGGGCGCCTCCGGCAGGGCCTCCAGGACGGCGTCCAGCATGTCGCCGGTGCCGCGGCCGTGCAGCGCGGAGATGGGGTGCGGCTCGCCGAGACCGAGGGCCCACAGGTAGGCCGCGTCGGCCTCGCCGCTCTGGCCGTCGACCTTGTTGGCGGCCAGCACGACGGGCTTGCCGGCCTTGCGCAGCAGTCGTACGACCGCCTCGTCGGTGTCGGTCGCGCCCACCTTGGCGTCCACGACGAACACGACCGCGTCGGCCGCCTCGATCGCGTACTCGGCCTGCGCGGCCACGGAGGCGTCGATGCCGAGGACGTCCTGCTCCCAGCCGCCGGTGTCGACGAGCTTGAAGCGGCGGCCCGCCCACTCGGCCTCGTAGGTCACGCGGTCGCGGGTGACACCGGGCTTGTCCTCGACGACGGCCTCGCGGCGGCCGATGATGCGGTTCACCAGAGTCGACTTGCCGACGTTCGGCCGGCCGACGACGGCGAGAATGGGCAGCGGCCCGTGGCCCGCCGCCTCGATGGCGCCCTCGACGTCCTCGACGTCGAAGCCCTCTTCCGCGGCGAGCTCCATGAACTCCGCGTACTCGGCGTCGCCAAGCGCTCCGTGGTCGTGCTCCTCGCCCGAGCCGTCGGAGTGGATGTGGTCGTTCATGAAGTCCGTACCTCGTTCATCGTGGTGATCGGTGGAACACCCGGTTCGTTTGTCCGGTTGGTCCACTACTCAGTGTCGCCTAGCGCCCGGTCAGGCGTCTGGCGTTTTCCAGGTGTGCGGTGAGCTGCTTCTGGATGCGTTCGGTCGCCTCGTCGAGCGCCTTGCGCGTACGCCGTCCGCTGCCGTCGCCGGCCTCGAACGGGTCGCCGAAGACCACGTCGACGCGGCTGCGCAGCGGGGGCAGCCCCTTTATCAACCGTCCGCGCCTCTCGGAACTTCCCAGTACGGCGACCGGGACGATCGGGGCGCCGCTACGTACGGCGAAGTACGCGAGCCCGGCGCGCAGTGCGGCGAAGTCCCCCTCGCCGCGGGTGCCCTCCGGGAAGATCCCGAGGACGCCACCGTTCTCCAGCACGCCCAGCGCGTGCGTGATGGCCGTCCGGTCGGTGGTGTGGCGGTCGACCTTGATCTGGCCGACGCGGGTCATGAACGGGCCGAGCAGGCCGACGAACGCCTCCTTCTTGACCAGGAAGTGCGAGGGCCGGGGCGCCACGCCGATGACCATCGGACCGTCGACGACGTGGGAGTGGTTGACCGCGAAGATCACCGGGCCGGTCGCGGGGACCTTCCAGGCGCCCAGCACGCGCGGCCTCCACAGCCCGTACATCAGGCCGACGCCGATGCGCCGCCCTACTTCGGCGCCCTTCTCCGAGGGCACGGACACAACGCTCACTTCGCGGCCCGCTTCTCCTCGACAAGCGTGACGACGCACTCGATGACCTGCGCCAGCGTGAGCTCGGTGGTGTCCACCTCGACCGCGTCGTCGGCCTTGGCCAGCGGCGAGGTCTTGCGGGTGGAGTCGGCCGCGTCCCGCTTGATCAGGGCCTCGCGGGTGGCGTTGACGTCGGCGCCCTTCAGCTCACCGCTGCGGCGGGCGGCGCGCGCCTCCGGCGAGGCGGTGAGGAAGATCTTCAGGTCGGCGTCGGGCAGCACGGTCGTACCGATGTCGCGGCCCTCGACGACGATGCCCTGCTCGGCGGTGGCCGCGATGGAGCGCTGCAGCTCGGTGATCCGGGCGCGCACCTCGGCCACCGCGCTGACCGCGCTGACCTTGGAGGTGACCTCCTGGGTGCGGATCGGGGCGGCCACGTCGGCGCCGTCGACCGTGATCGTGGGGTTGGACGGGTCGGTGCCGGAGACGATGTCGGGCTTGCCGGCCGCCGCGGCGATCGCCGACGGGTCGTCGGTGTCGATCCCGTTGTTCACCATCCACCAGGTGATCGCCCGGTACTGGGCGCCGGTGTCGAGGTAGCTCAGGCCGAGCTGGGAGGCCACGGCCTTCGACGTGCTCGACTTGCCCGTGCCGGAGGGGCCGTCAATGGCGACAATCACGGGCTGGGCGGCGCCGTTTTCCACGGGGGGACACCTTCCTGGTGCGTGGTGGGAGTGTGCGGGGACGCAAAAGCGCCCCGCACAAGGTTACTGGCTCGCCAGAGGCCTCCTTACTGACGGATGGCCCAGCCCCGCTCCCGCAGTGCCGCCGTCAGGACCGGCGCCGCCTTGGGCTCCACCATCAGCTGCACCAGACCGGCCTGCTGCCCGGTCGCGTGCTCGATCCGTACGTCCTCGATGTTGACCCCGGCCATCCCCGCGTCCGCGAAGATGCGGGCCAGCTGGCCGGGCTGGTCGTCGATGAGGACGGCCACGACCTCGTACGCCCGGGGAGCGGATCCGTGCTTGCCGGGCACCCGGACCTGGCCCGCGTTGCCGCGCCGCAGGACGCTCTCGATGCCGATGGTGCCCTCGCGCCGCTTGTCCTCGTCGGAGGCCTGCAGGGCCCTGAGCGCCCGGACCGTCTCGTCGAGGTCGGCGGAGACGTCCGCGAGGAGGTCGGCGACCGGCCCCGGGTTCGCGGACAGGATGTCGATCCACATCCCGGGGTCGGACGCGGCGATCCGGGTCACGTCCCGGATGCCCTGCCCGCACAGCCGTACGGCGGCCTCCTCGGCGTGCTCCAGGCGCGCGGCGACCATGCTGGAGACCAGGTGGGGCATGTGGGAGACGAGGGCGACGGCACGGTCGTGGGCGTCGGCGTCCATCACCACCGGCACGGCACGGCAGTGCGAGACCAGTTCCAGGGCGAGGTTCAGCACCTCGGTGTCGGTGTCCCGGGTCGGCGTCAGCACCCAGGGGCGGCCCTCGAAGAGGTCGCCGGTGGCGGCCAGCGGGCCCGACTTCTCGCGGCCCGACATCGGGTGGCTGCCGATGTACGCCGACAGGTCGAGACCGAGTGCCTCCAGCTCGCGGCGCGGACCGCCCTTGACGCTGGCCACGTCGAGGTAGCCGCGGGCGACGCCCCGGTGCATCGCGTCGGCGAGTACCGCGGCCACGTGGGCGGGCGGGGCGGCGACGATCGCGAGGTCGACGGGCTGCTCGGGCGCCTCGTCGGTGCCGGCGCCGAGCGCGGCCGCCGTACGGGCCTGCTCCGGGTCGTGGTCGGCGAGGTGGACGACGACGCCCCGCTGGGACAGGGCCAGGGCGACGGACGTACCGATGAGGCCGGTGCCGATGACGAGGGCGGTTCTCACTGGGCGATGTCCTTGCGCAGGGCGGCCGCGGCGCCGAGGTAGACATGCGCGATGTCGGCGCGGGGCCGGTCCGACTCGATGTGCGCGAGGACGCGGACGACGCGGGGCATGGCGCCCTCGATGTCCAGTTCCTGGGCGCAGATCAGCGGCACGTCGACGATGCCGAGCTTGCGGGCCGCGGCGGCCGGGAAGTCGCTGTGCAGGTCGGGCGTGGCCGTGAACCAGATGCTGATCAGGTCGTCCGGGGTGAGGCCGTTGCGCTCCAGGACCGCGGTGAGCAGGGCCCCGACCTGCTCGTCCATGTGGCCGGCCTCGTCCCGCTCGAGCTGGACGGCGCCCCTCACCGCTCGTACCGCCACGATCATGCTCCTTGCTGATGTATCTGTCGGCTCTTGGTTCATCCAGCCTAGTCAGCCCGTGTGGAGCCGGTGCGCGGCGCCCGCCCGCTGAGACGGTGCCCGTCTCTCACGGCGAACCCCGCCAAGGTCACCCGTAACGCGCAAATCCGCTACTTGGGGCGAGAACGCCCCCGTGCGCCTCTGGACGCGGGGCCCCCGGTCCGCTCTGATGGCAGGAAGCTCGCCTCGGGGGAGGCCTTTCATGAAGCGTTCGGGACCTGTCGTCACTCTGCTCGCGGGACTGCTGCTCGGCCTGTTCATGCTGTCGATGAACTCGACGACGGGCACGAAGAGCGCCTCCACCTCGTACGCCGAGGAGTCACCGGAGGCGGCCACGGCCTCTCCGACGCCCACCCGGACGACCGCGTCCCCCTCGCCGTCCCCGTCCCTCACCCAGATTCCCGACGCCGACTACGCGGGCCGTACCACCGACGACTCCGCGTCCGTCGCCGTGACGCTGCGCGACGGCAAGGCGATCGCGTACTTCTGCGACGGCCGCGCCAAGGAGTCCTGGCTGAAGGGCGACGTCGAGGACGACGGCACCATGAAGCTCACCGGGAAGCACGGCGCCGAGCTGAACGGCACCCTCAAGGAGGGCAAGCGGATCAGCGGCACCGTCGACATCGACGGCGGGCAGTACGCGTTCACCGCCGACAAGGCGAAGAAGCCGTCCGGGCTGTACCGGGCCACGGCGACGGTGCGCGGCGCGAAGGTCGACGGCGGCTGGATCGTCCTGCCGGACGGCCGGCAGGTCGGCATCCTCACCCGCGACGGCGAATCCTCACCAGCACCGCGGATCGACCCGGAGACCGGCGCGGTGACGATCGACGGACAGCAGCTCACGGCACGCCCCGTCACCCCCTGACCCTTCCCGGAGTCGTTGATGACCGTCGACCCGAACGCCGCCACCCAGAACTTCCCGTCCCCGGAGCCCGACCACCGTCGCCCGCACCCGGCCCGCTATCTGGTCCCGGCGCTCGTGGCCGCCGCGGTGGCGGTGGGCCTGGGTGTGTACGGCAAGGTCCACGATCCGGCGGGGACCGCCTTCAACCTGGCCGGCTTCAGCAGCACCGGGGCGGTGAAGTCGTGGCTGGGCACCGTCGCGTTCTTCTTCGCCCTCGTCCAGGTGGTCTCGGCGGCGATGGTCTACGGCAGGCTGCCCGGACCTCGCTGGTCTCCGGCCCTGCACCGCTGGTCGGGCCGGGTGGCGTTCCTGGTGGCGGTGCCGGTCGCGGTGCACTGTCTGTACGCGCTGGGGTATCAGACGTACGAAACGCGCGTTTTGTGGCACTCTCTCCTGGGTTGCTTCTTCTTCGGTGCCTTCAGTGCCAAGATGCTGCTGCTCCGTTCGGAGCGACTCCCCGGCTGGCTGCTGCCCATCGTCGGCGGCCTGGTCTTCACCACCCTCACGATCATCTGGCTCACCTCAGCCCTCTGGTTCTTCCGCACCTTCGGAGTGACGACATGACTCAAGGCCCGACGCGGCGCACGGTTCTCCTCGCGACGGGCGCGGCGGCGCTCACCGTCGGATGCAGCGAGTACGGCGACGACAGCGACTCCGGTTCGTCCTCGGTCGAGGCCTCCGCCGGGCAGGAACTGGCGAAGACGGGCGACATCCCGGTCGGCGGCGGCAAGATCTTCCCGGACGAGAAGATCGTCGTCACCCAGCCGACGGAAGGCGACTTCAAGGCCTTCTCGAACATCTGCACCCACCAGCAGTGCCCGGTCGCCAACGTCACCGACGGCACCATCAACTGCACCTGCCACGGCAGCAAGTTCAGCATCACGGACGGCGCGGTGCAGAACCCGCCGGCGACCAAGCCCCTGCCCGAGAAGCAGATCAAGGTGTCAGGGGACTCGATCACCGTGGCCTGACCGCCGCGGACCGGTTCGGCAGCCCCGTCAGGCGTCCCAGAGCGCCCCGAGGGTCACCAGCTCGCCCTGGTACTCGATCCGGTCCGCCCACTCGGCCGGCCAGACCTCCGCGCCCAGGTACGCGCCCGCGAAGGCACCCGCCAGACACGCGATGGAGTCCGAGTCACCGGCGGTGCAGGCGGCCCGGCGCAGGGCCGTCACCGGCTCGTCCGCGAAGAGCAGGAAGCTCAGCAGCCCGGTCGCCATGGCCTCTTCGGCGATCCACCCCTCGCCGGTGGCCAGGCACGGGTCGGACTCGGGCGAGGGCGAGCGCAGGGCGGCCTCGAGGCGGTCCAGGATCGCCAGGCACTCGTCCCACCCGCGGGCGATGAAGTGCTCGGGGCCGGGATCCTGGCTGCGCGCCCACAGGTCCCCGAGCCAGCGCTCGTGGTACCGGCTCCGGTTCTCCTCGGCGTACGACCGCAGCAGCCCGACCAGTTCGCCCGGCTCGGTCCCGTGCGCGAGCAGCCGTACGGCGTGCGCGGTGAGGTCGGAGGCGGCGAGTGCCGTCGGATGCCCGTGTGTGAGGGCGGACTGCAACTGGGCCGCGCCCGCACGCTGCTCGTCGCTCAGGCCGGGGATCAGCCCGACGGGCGCGACCCGCATGTTGGCTCCGCAGCCCTTGGAGCCGATCTGGCTGGCGTCCTGCCAGGGCAGATCGGGACGCTCCAGGAGGGCGCAGGCCCGCAGGCATGTGTTGCCCGGGGCCCGGTTGTTCTCCGGGGAGCGGTTCCAGGCGATGAACTCCCGCCGCACGGGCTCGGCCATGTCGGGCCCGAGCACTCCCCGGTCCATGGCCGTCCGCAGCCCCTTCCCCAGCGCCAGCGTCATCTGCGTGTCGTCGGTGACGAGGGCAGGGGTCGGCAGCGACATGTCCCGCCACGGCCCGAACCTGTCGGTGATCGACGACACGCTGTGGAACTCGGTCGGGTTTCCGAGCGCGTCACCGAGGGCGAGCCCGATGAGCGAGCCCGTGGCGGCGCGCTTGGTGAGGGTGGTGGTCATGCGGGGCGTCCTTCCCGGGACGGTCGGAGGAGGGGCGGATGCAGGGCGGTGGCCGGACCCGCCCGGTACAGCGCGGCCGGTTTGCCCCGGCCGCCGGTCAGCCGGGCGGCACCGGGCACCGGCTCGACGAACCCGGGTGTGGCGAGCACCTTGCGCCGGAAGTTGGGCCGGTCGAGCGTGGTGCCCCACACGGTCTCGTAGACCTGCTGCAACTCGCCGAGCGTGAACTCGGGCGGGCAGAAGGCGGTGGCGAGGCGGGTGTGCTCGAGCTTGGCGCCGACGCGTTCATGGGCGTCGGCCAGGATGCGGTCGTGGTCGAAGGCGAGCGGCCGGGCCGAGTCGTAGGGCACCCAGCGCGCCTGCGCCGCGTCACTGCCGCCGTGCGGTTCGGGCGGGTCCGGGAGCAGCGCGGCGAACGCGACGGACACGACCCGCATGCGGGGGTCCCGGTCGGGCTCGCTGTAGGTCCACAGCTGTTCCAGGTGCAGCCCGGACACGTCCGCGAGGCCGGTCTCCTCGGCGAGCTCCCGCCGGGCGGCCGTCTCCGCCGACTCGTCCGGCTGCACGAACCCGCCGGGCAGCGCCCAGTGCCCGGCGTACGGCTCCTGCCCGCGCTCGACGAGCAGGACGTGCAGCGCTCCCGCGCGAAGGGTGAGCACGGCGAGGTCGACGGTGACCGCGAAGGGTTCGTGGGCGTACTTGTCGTAGGCCTCGTCGTCGCCGTCCATCCGCACCCACCCTCTTTATAGTCAGTACGACTATAAAGAGGGTGGGTGCCTCTCCACAACCCCCTACTCGCGGCCCGGTGCGAACACCGCCACCACCGCCCCCGCCGCCGCGGCCCCCGCGGAGACCCAGAGCGCTGGTGCGCACCCGTCCAGGAAGGCGGCCGGTGAGCCGTAGCCGCCGTAGGTCATGAACACGGCCGCGGCGACGGCCACCCCGAAGACCCCGCCCAGCTCGCGCAGCGCGTTGTTGACGCCGGCGGCGACGCCCGCGTCGCTCAGCGGAACGGACGAGGTCACGGCGTTCGCGACGCTGGGGAACACCATGGAGATGCCGATGCCCGCGATGATCAGCGGGACCACCATCTGCCCGTATCCGACGCCGGGTTCGATCTGCCAGGCCAGCAGCCCGAGCCCCGTCGCCTGCAACGCCAGGCCGGTCAGCATGAACGGGCGGGTGCCGAACCGGTCCGCGAGCGCGCCCGCGACCGGTGCCACCAGCAGGGGCATGGCGTTCCACACGAGGATGCGCACGCCCGCCTCCAGCGGGGAGTAGCCGAGCCCGAACTAGAGGAGCTGCGTGATCATGAAGAGGGCGCCGAGCAGCGAGCCGAAGAGGAGAAAGGCGGCGGCGTTGGCGGTGGAGAAGGCACGCCGCCGGAAGTATCCGAGTGGCAGCATCGGATACCGGGCGCCGCGTTGCTCCCACCCCAGGAAGGCCGCCACGGACACGGTCCCGACGACCAGCGCGGCCAGCACCTCGACGCTCCCCCAGCCCGCTTCGGGAGCCCGCACCGGCGCCCAGGCCAGGCCCGTCAGCCCCACGGCCGCCAACACCAGTCCGACCAGGTCGAGTTGGGGCCTGGTGCCGTAGCTCTCGCGGAGTTTCGTGGCGGCCAGGGGCATCATCGCGATGCCGATGGGCACGTTCAGCCAGAAGATCCACTGCCAGGACAGTCCTTCGGTGACCGCCCCGCCGAGCACGGGCCCGGCCGCCACGCCGAGGCCGGTCACCCCGCCCCACACCCCGATGGCCATGCCCCGCTTCTCGGCCGGGAACGCCTCGCTGATCAAGGTCAGGGTGAGCGGCAGGAGTACGGCGGCCCCCGCGCCCTGCACCACACGGGCGGTGATGAGCTGTCCCGGGCCGCCCGCGAGGGCCGCGGCGGCGGAGGCCAGGGTGAAGACGGCGAGGCCGACGACGTACATGCGCCGCCGCCCGAACCGGTCGCCGAGCGCGGCGCCGGTCAGGGTCAGGCAGGCGAAGACGAGGTTGTAGGCGTTGATCGTCCATTCCAGTTGGGACAGGCTCGCCCCGAAGTCGGCCCGCAGCGCGGGCAGCGCGGTCGCGACGACCACGACGTCCAGGGAGCACAGCAGCGCCCCGAGCCCGGCGAGCGTCACGGTCCACACGCGCCGCGGGGGCGCCTGTTCGCCCGGCGGCTCGGGGACGGGGACACGCACAGTGGTGTCGGTCATGAAGGTGCCTTCCGTGAGGTCCTTGAGGTCACTCACGGAAGGCAGACCCACGTCACCCCGGAAAGGAATCGCGGCGCCCCAGGAAGCCCAGCAGCCGGGCCTCGGGCGGGGCGCACGACGACACGGCGACCGGCTCGGCGAACCGCACCCCCCGGTCGGCCTCCTCGACCACACACCGCACGACGGGCAGCAGCTCGGCCGCGAGGGCCTCAGGAATGGGTCGCCCGCGCCCGCAGGCCTGGGCGACGTCCCAACCGTGCACGGCGATCTCGACGGCGCCCACGGCGACCATCAGCCGTATCTCCAGCGGCCGTTGGCCGACCAGCACCCGCTCCACCGGCCCCGCCGCCCAGGCGCCGAGCACCGCACCCGCACGCCGGCGGAAGCCGCACGCGGGATCCACCGACGGCTCACCGGGAAAGAGCCCGATCCGCCCGCCGGTCAGCCCCTCGTGGAGCGCGTCCAGCGAGTCGTCGAGATGCCCGAGCAGTTCCCCCAGATCCCACTGGACGCACGGCGTCCGCCGCCCCAGGCCGCCGGGGGCAACCCCGGCCACGCTGCCGAGTGCATAGGCGAGCGAACGCTCCAGCAGCTCCCCGGGGTTCATGACAGCACCTTCGGCATCCCGAAGCGGCCGAGCGGTGCCAGGTCCAGGAAGGCCGTGATGCGGGCGACGGCCCCCTCCTCGACGGTGAGGACCTGCACGGCGTGCGCCCTGAAGACGCCGTCCGTCCCGCGCTCGTACATGACGACGGCGGGCTGCCCGTTCGCGCGCGTGGGGAACATGCGGATGCCGCCCTTCTCGTGCACGCGCGGCCGCAGGAACCGCAGGACGTCCTTCTTGCCGACGAACCACTCCAGGTGAGGCGGCATCTCCAGCTCGATCCCGTCCTGGAGGAGCCCGAGCAGCGCCTCCATGTCGGCGTTCTCGAAGGCGGCCATGTACCGGTCGAGCACCTCGCGATCGGCCGCGCCGTCGGGTTCGACGACGAGGTCCTCCTCGGGGGCGACCTCGTCGAGACGGGCACGCGCGCGTTGGAGGCTGCTTTTGACGGCCGCCGTGGAGGTGCCGAGGAGCGAGGCGACCTCGGGCGCCCGCCAGGCCAGCACGTCCCGCAGGATGAGCACCGCCCGCTGCCGCGCGGGCAGGTGCTGCAGCGCGGCGACGAGCGCGAGCCGCAGACTGCCGCGTGCCGCCACGACCGTCGCGGGGTCGACGAGGG
Organism: Streptomyces sp. NBC_01352; assembly: GCF_036237295.1. Classification (NCBI taxonomy): domain Bacteria; kingdom Bacillati; phylum Actinomycetota; class Actinomycetes; order Kitasatosporales; family Streptomycetaceae; genus Streptomyces; species Streptomyces sp. NBC_01352. The sequence goes on along the minus strand of NZ_CP108354.1, from coordinate 8,487,128 downwards.
CGTCGGGCAGCGGCTGAAGCCACGGAACGTCCGTCGCCGGGGCGCCCAGCGGCTCCTCGGGCCCGTCCGAGGGCCCGCCCAGTCCCGTGGGCAGCGGACGCCGCACACGGCTCTCCAGCGCCGTCAGACACGTGTTGGTGGCGATCCGGTGGAGCCAGGTGCGCAGCGACGCCCGGCCCTCGTAGCCGGCGTAGGACCGCCACGCCCGCAGATACGTCTCCTGCACCAGGTCCTCGGCCTCGTCCACCGAGCCGAGCATCCGGTAGCAGTGCGCGAGCAGCTCCCGCCGGTACGGGTCGGTCAGCCGCACGAACTCGTCGCGGTCCGTCGTCGTGGTCATCCCCGCTCCCTCCGTCCCCGGTACAGACCGGCGGGAGGGCGAAAACGAATCGGCCGGTCCCGAGTCGATTTCGGAACCGGCCACCGTGAACGGCGATCTACAGGTCGACTTCCTTCATCAGCATCCCGACCTCGGTGTTCGACAGCCGCCGCAGCCAGCCCGACTTCTGGTCGCCCAGGGTGATCGGCCCGAAGGCGACCCGCACCAGCTTGTCGACCGGGAAGCCCGCTTCCGCCAGCATGCGGCGGACGATGTGCTTGCGGCCCTCGTGGAGGGTGACCTCGACGAGGTAGTTCTTGCCGGTCTGCTCGACGACCCGGAAGTGGTCCGCCTTCGCGTACCCGTCCTCCAGCTGGATGCCGTTCTTCAGCTGCTTGCCCAGGTCGCGCGGGATCGGGCCCACGATGTGCGCGAGGTAGACCTTCTTCACGCCGTACTTGGGGTGGGTCAGCCGGTGTGCCAGCTCGCCGTGGTTGGTGAGCAGGATGACGCCCTCGGTCTCGGTGTCGAGCCGGCCGACGTGGAAGAGCCGGGTCTCGCGGTTGGTGACGTAGTCGCCGAGGCACTGACGGCCCTCGGTGTCCTCCATCGTCGAGACGACACCGGCGGGCTTGTTCAGCGAGAAGAACTGGTACGACTGCGTCGCGACCGTCAGGCCGTCGACCTTGACCTCGTCCTTCTCCGGGTCGACCCGCTTGCCCTGCTCCATGACGATCTCGCCGTTGACCTCGACCCGCGCCTGCTCGATCAGCTCCTCGCAGGCCCGCCGGGAGCCGTAGCCCGCGCGCGCGAGGACCTTCTGCAGCCGCTCGCCCTCCTCCTCGGCGCCCGGGAAGGTCTTGGGCAGCTTGACGTCCTTCTTGTCCGCGTACCGCTCGCGGTTGCGCTCCTCGGCCCGCGTCTCGTACTCACGCGAGGTCGCCGGCGCACTCCGCCCGCGCTGCTGGGGCTTCTTCGGCCCGCCCTTGGCGCCGCCGCGGGCCGCGCCGCCGCGCCCCGCCTTCGGGCCCTCGTGAGACGCGCTGGGGCCCACGTCGTAGCGGCGCTCCTCGGGGCGGGGCTTGCTGGGACGGCCCTGGCCCTTGGCCTGGCCCTGACCCTGGCTCTGCCCCTTGGCCTGGCCCTGTCCCTTGCCCGGACCCTGGCCCTGCTTCTGGCCCCTGTTGTTGCCGGCCCCGCGGGGGTTGCCGCGCCCGCCGCTCTTGCCGCTACCGCTGCTTCGCATCAAATGTCCGTCGTTGTCGAAATAGGCATGTTCATCCCGGGCCCGTCGTCCGAGTCCGGAGCATCCGGATCGAACGACGGTACGGCTTCCTGGGTCTCGGCCTCGATCGCCTCCGCCTCCGGGAGGAAGGGCGCGAGCTCCGGGAGCTCGTCCAGACCGCGCAGGCCCATCCGCTCCAGGAAGTAGTTCGTCGTCGTGTACAGGATCGCACCTGTTTCGGGTTCCGTGCCCGCCTCCTCGACCAGACCGCGCTGGAGAAGGGTGCGCATCACGCCGTCACAGTTGACTCCGCGGACCGCCGAGACCCTGCTGCGGCTGACCGGCTGGCGGTAGGCGACCACCGCCAGCGTCTCCAGGGCGGCCTGGGTGAGCCGGGCCTGCTGGCCGTCCAGGACGAAGCCCTCGACCGCCGCCGCGTACTCGGGGCGGCTGTAGAAACGCCAGCCGCCGGCGATCAGCCGCAGCTCGAAGCCACGCCCCTGCACGGTGTAGTCGTCGGCCAGCTCCCGCAGCGCGTCCCCGATCTGCCGCTTGGGCCGCTGGAGGATCTTCGCCAGGTGCTCCTCGGTCGCGGGCTCGTCGACGACCATTAGGACGGCCTCCAGGGCCGGCTTGAGGTCGAGGTCGGCGACGGTGCGCTGCCCGGCCGGAACGTCGGTCATCTCCTCGCTCACGCCTTCTTCTCCTCCTTGGGCGCCGTGGACGCCGTGGGCACCTCGGGCGGCCGGTCGAACTCGTCGGTGACGACGGGCTGGGCGTCTCCGTCCCCACCGGTCCAGCGCACCAGCAGCTCCCCGAGGGCGGTCTCCTGGTCGAGGGCGACGGCCTTCTCCCGGTAGAGCTCCAGCAGGGCCAGGAAGCGCGCCACGACGGTCAGGGTGTCGTCGGTGTCCTCGACCAGTACCCGGAAGCTGGCCTCTCCCAGCTCCTTGAGCCGGGCGACGACGATCCCGGCCTGCTCCTGCACGCTCACCAGCGGCGCGTGGATGTGGTCGACGTACACCTGCGGCTTGGGCCTGGGCTGCATCGCCTTGACGGCGAGCCTCGCGAACCCCTCCGCGCCGATGCTGATGACCACCTCGGGCAGCAGCTCGGCGTGGTGCGGTTCGAGTCCGACGGTACGGGGGTAGCGGCGGGCCTCCTCGTCGAGCCGTCCGCTGAAGATGTCGGCGATCTGCTTGTACGCGCGGTACTGCAGGAGCCGCGCGAACAGCAGGTCCCGGGCCTCCAGCAACGCCAGGTCGGCCTCGTCCTCCACCTCGGCGGCGGGCAGCAGGCGGGCCGCCTTCAGGTCCAGCAGCGTCGCCGCGACGACCAGGAACTCGGTCGTCTGGTCGAGGTCCCAGTCCGGCCCCATCGCCCTGATGTGCGCCATGAACTCGTCGGTGACCTTCGACAGCGCGACCTCGGTGACGTCCAGCTTGTGCCGGGAGATCAACTGGAGGAGCAGGTCGAAGGGCCCCTCGAAGTTGGAGAGGCGGACCTTGAAGACACCGTCGTCGGGTTCTTGGGGCTGGACGGGCTCAGGCTCGCTGCGCGGCGTCTCGGACTGGGCAGACGTCTCGGGCCGAGCCGCAGGCGGCTCCTCATGATCGCCGTCGGCAGCGTGGGCAGGCTCAGGCGCAGGCGTCGGAGCCTCGGCCTCGGCCACCGGATCAGACCCCGGCCCCCTCCCCAGCGCACGCCGACGACCGGCAGCTGCGCCGGAGCCGGGGGGAAGGTCGTTCGAGGTCATGGCCCCCGCAGGCTACCGCTACCGCCCACGCAGCCGTCGTACGAGGATGCTCGCGTCCCCGCGCGACTCCAGATCGGCCAGCACGACGGCCACGGCCTCCCGCACGATCCGCCCACGGTCGACGGCCAGCCCGTGCTCGCCCCGCAGCACCAGACGCGCGTGCTCCAGGTCCATGAGCTCCTCGGCGGAGACGTACACCGTGATCTTCTCGTCGTGCCGCTCCCGCCCGCTGGGCCGGCGCGAGGCCGCCCGTCCGCGCTTGCCGCGCGGCGCGGCGGCCGCGGCACCCGAGGCAGAACCTTCCTGCGGGCCCTGACGACGCCCGGAGCGGTCCGCGCCCCGGTTGCGGGACTCGCCGGCCTCGGTCGGCTCGGCGTCGGTCGCCACATGCTCCGCGCCGTCGCCGTCACCGCCCTGGGCCGGCACCGACTGCGGTGCGTCCTCACCGGAGGACGACCCGCCGGCGGCCCCGTCGGGCTCCCCCGCGGGAGCCGGCACCCGGGCCTCGCCGTTGGTCCCCCGCCGGGGAGAGGACGCCTGGAGCGCCATTCCCCCTGTCGTACGGAACAGTTCGTCGGCCCCCGGCAGACTCACTCGGCGTGACACCGGGCGAGCACCTCCCTGGCGAGCTGGCGATAGGCGGCGGCCCCGACGGAGTTGGAGGCGTACGTGGTGATCGGCTCACCGGCGACCGTGGTCTCCGGGAAGCGGACCGTACGCCCGATGACCGTGTGGTAAACGTGGTCGTCGAAGGCCTCGACGACCCGTGCGAGCACCTCACGGCTGTGCACCGTGCGCGAGTCGTACATCGTGGCGAGGATGCCGTCGAGCTCCAGATCCGGGTTGAGCCGTTCCTGGACCTTCTCGATGGTCTCCGTCAGCAGCGCGACCCCGCGGAGGGCGAAGAACTCGCACTCCAGGGGCACGATCACCTTGTGCGCGGCCGTCAGGGCGTTCACCGTGAGCAGGCCGAGCGAGGGCTGACAGTCGATGACGATGTAGTCGTAGTCGGCCATGAGCGGCTTCAGGGCGCGTTGCAGCGTCGACTCGCGCGCGACCTCGGAGACCAGCTGGACCTCGGCGGCGGACAGGTCGATGTTGCTGGGCAGCAGGTCCATGTTGGGGACCGCCGTCTTCAGGAGCACCTCGTCGGCCGCCATGCCCCGCTCCATGAGCAGGTTGTAGACCGTGAGGTCGAGCTCCATCGGGTTGACACCGAGACCCACCGACAGCGCGCCCTGCGGGTCGAAGTCCACGAGCAGCACACGACGGCCGTACTCCGCGAGAGCGGCACCCAGGTTGATGGTCGACGTCGTCTTGCCGACGCCGCCCTTCTGGTTGCACATCGCGATGATCTTCGCGGGTCCGTGATCGGTCAGCGGACCCGGGATCGGGAAGTACGGCAGCGGACGACCGGTCGGGCCGATCCGCTCACGGCGCTGACGGGCAGCGTCGGGCGCGAGCGTGGCCGCGTACTCGGGGTCGGGCTCGTACTCGGCGTCGGGATCGTAGAAGTGCCCGTCGGGCAGTTCGTCGTAGTCGGCGAAGTGGTTGTGGGGCGCGCCACTTCCCTCGCCGGCCATGGCGTTCACGTGATGGCCATCCATGCTCTGGTGTGCTGGCTGAGTCACCCCTGAGATCCGGTGACTCCGGTGGGCTGCGAAGGTGCGCACCGCGACGGAGCCGACAGCCTCGAACCCCGCGGGGCCCTCGGCCCGTGCAGGCATTCCTGGTTGACCACCCCCGGGAGAAAATGTCGACTCATTCACAAGTCGTCTTACCTCCTTGGTGACCAGGAAACTTCTAGACAGGTCAGCGTGGCACCATGCCGACGGTTGGCGACTCTATGGCGTGTCGGGCGTTCGCAGCAACACAATCCGCCGGACCCGGCAGGATGTGTCGGCAATGAAACATCCCTCTGTCAAGGGCGTACGGCCGTCGCACGGTGGGTTTCACCGGTGTACGAATCGGTTCAAGGGTTACGTTCGAGGCGAGTTGACCTTGAGCCGCAAAGTGACCATACACACACCCGGCCGGACCTTGTCGGGCAAGGTCCGGCCGGGTGCGCGGTGTTGACGACCTGTGTTGACGTATCGCCTTTTGCCCAATGGTGACTTAGCGACGGCGACCTGCCGCTGCACGCTGTCGGCGGTCAGCCGAGGAGCGTCTCCAGCTCCACGTGCTCCAGGCCGTGCGCCTCGGCGACCTCGCGGTAAACGACCTTGCCGTCATGGGCGTTGAGACCCTTCGCCAGCGCGGAATCGCGGCGCAGCGCCTCCACCCAGCCGTGGTCGGCGAGTTCGACGATGTACGGCAGCGTCGCGTTGGTGAGCGCGTAGGTGGAGGTGTTGGGCACCGCGCCGGGCATGTTGGCGACGCAGTAGAAGACCGAGTTGTGGACCGGGAAGGTCGGCTCGGCGTGGGTGGTCGGGCGGGAGTCCTCGAAGCAGCCGCCCTGATCGATCGCGATGTCGACAAGGACACTTCCCGGCTTCATGCGCGACACGAGCTCGTTGGTGACCAGCTTCGGGGCCTTGGCGCCCGGGATGAGGACGGCGCCGATGACGAGGTCGGCCTCGAGGCAGGCCTTCTCGAGCTCGAAGGCGTTGGAGACGACGGTCTGGATCTTCGTACCGAAGACCTTGTCGGCCTCCTTGAGCTTGTTGATGTCCTTGTCGAGCAGGGTCACGTGGAAGCCCATGCCGATGGCGATCTGCGCGGCGTTCCAGCCGGAGACACCGCCGCCGATGACGACGGCCTTGGCGGCCAGCACGCCCGGGACACCGCCGGGCAGCACACCGCGGCCACCGTTGGCGCGCATCAGGTGGTAGGCGCCGACCTGGGGGGCCAGCCGGCCCGCGACCTCCGACATGGGGGCGAGCAGCGGGAGCGCGCGGCTGGGCAGCTCGACCGTCTCGTATGCGATCGCGGTGGTGCCGGACTCGACGAGCGCGTCCGTGCACTCCTTGGAGGCGGCCAGGTGCAGGTAGGTGAAGAGCGTCTGGTCCTTGCGGAGGCGGTGGTACTCCTCGGCGATGGGCTCCTTGACCTTCAGCAGCAGGTCGGCGGTGGCCCAGACCTCGTCGGCGGTGTCCAGGATCCCGGCGCCGGCGGCGACGTACTCGTCGTCCGTGATCGAGGAACCGAGGCCGGCGCCCCGCTCGACGACGACCTGGTGGCCGTGGCGCACCAGCTCGTGCACGCCGGCGGGGGTGATGGCCACCCGGAACTCGTTGTTCTTGACCTCGCGGGGGATGCCGACCTTCACGTCGATCACGGTCCTTGGCTCAGTGAGTGTGGGGCATTACAAGACATACCCAGGCATGCGAGGGCACACCGGGAGACACCGCAGGAGAAGGTGCGGCAGAGCCAGTCTAATGAAGGTGTTCCCGCTGTCTAGCCTTTCATTGCATCAATCTTCAGCGGATGTACTACGGATTTCGCAGGCGTTAGCGTCATGTTCCGGTAGATCGGGCTGTTCCGGCCCCGGCTCGGCCTGCGTTTCGGGCTCCTGAGGCTCCTCGGCCAGCAGTCTCTCGGCGGCACCGCGGTGCAGCGAGGCGGCCGCCGGATCACCGAGGTGTTCCAGCGTGTCGGCGAGCCGCAGTTGAAGCGCGGCCTGGAGCCGGACGTCCTCGGCGCGGCGCGCCCACTCGACCGCCTCGAGGCAGGTCTCCATCGACTCCTCGAGCCGTCCGGCGTACTCCTGGACGCGCGCGAGTTCGCTCAACGCCCTTGCGTGGGCGGCCACATCGCCGTTCTTGCGGTGCCCCGCGACCGCGGCCCGCCAGTTGCGCTGCGCCTCGCCGTACCGGCCCGCATAGGTGTGGGCCGCGGCGATACGGCCGTACAGCCGCGCGGCGTCCGCGCGCTCGTCCCGGGCGAGCCGCTGGACGAGGGCCCGGCCGTACCAGTCGGCGGCCCGGTCGTAGTCCCCGAGCTCCAGATGGGCGCCGCCTACGGATTCCATCGCGCGGCCGGTCGCGTACGGATCATTTGCCTCCCGTCCGGCGTCCAGAGCCGCCCGGTAGCGCGCCAGGGCCTCCTGGGCGCGGCCGGTCCGGGCGTCCAGGTCGGCGAGGTTCAACAGGGCGGCGGCCTTCTCGCGAGGCAGTTCACGGCGCTCGGCCACATCCAGGACGAGGCGGTGGATGTCGTACAGGTCGGGCGCGGCGGCCTGGGTGCCGAAGTGGGCGACCATCGCCCGCACGAGCTGGGACATCAGGCGCCGGGCGAGGGTGTCCAGCTCGCCGTCGGCGACCGCGAGGCGGGCCGCGGCCAGCAGGGCGGGCCTGCGGATGCTCAGCCAGTCGGCGGCCGCCCTCGGGCTCGGGAAGCGCAGGGAGCGCGGCATGCCCTGGAGCTTCTCGCGGGCCTCCGGGCTGTCGGTCTCGGTGATCGCCCGGCACGACTGCAGCAGCCGTACGGTCCGCTCCAGCATCCGGGCACGGGCCAGCTGAAGCTCGGCGGGGCGGTCCTGGGCCTCGGCGAGGGCCTTCAGCAGCGGCTGGAGGCAGCCGGGGACCTCGTACTGCGGCAGTGGCGACTCCACGGCGTGCAGCAGGCCGAGGGCGACGAAGTCGTCCAGGGTGGTGCGGGCGCCGCCCACCGAGCAGCCGGCGAGGGCGGCGGCGGTGTGCGGGTCGACCAGGCCGGCCGGGGCGAGGGAGAGCAGTCGCAGTATCCGGGCGGCCGGGGCGGGCAGGGACGTGCAGGCGAGCCGGAAGACCCTGCCGAGCGGAGTGGTCCCTTCGTCGCCGTCGGCGTGCAGGTGCTTGGCGAGGTCGGCGACGGCCGCCTTGGGGCGGGCGGCGAGCCAGCCGCCGGCCAGCATCAGCGCGGCTGGCTGGCCCTGGCACTCCTCGACCAGCCCCTCGGCCGCACGGGGGTCGACGGTGATGCGGACCGAGCCGGTGTGCCGGGACAGCAGTTCGACGGCGGACTTGGTGTCGAGGCCGCCCAGGGTGCACGGGCGGACGTCCGCGATGCCGGTCAGCGGGCCCCCGGAGACGGCCACGACCAGGCATTCCGGGGTGTCCGGCAGGAGCGCGTCGACCTGCTCGGCGGAGGCCGCGTCGTCGAGCAGAAGCAGCGTCCGGCGGTCGGCGAGGGCCTCGCGTAGCGCCGCCGTGAGGTCGTCCTCGGCGGCTCCGGCGGGCGTCGGCAGCTCCAGCGCGGTCAGCAGTTCGCGGGCGACGCGCTCGGTCGGTACGGGCGTGCCGTCGGGCTCGCTGAGGCGGGCCCGGAGCACCCCGTCCCGGTAACCGTCCGCGACCTGCCGTACGAGTTCCTCGGCCAGCGCCGTGCGCCCCGAGCCGGATTTGCCCGCGATGAGCAGCACGCGCGCGCGTGGGGCCTTGCGGCCCGAGATGGTGTCCAGGCCGGCGCGCTCGATGTCGGCGCGGAGCTCTTTCAACTCTCTTGTACGGCCCAGGAATCGAGTCTCCGCAGCAGCGTCTTGGGACAGCTGCACGCCGCCTGTGTCCACCGCCTGGTCCGTCACGGGCCACACTCCCGTCCCACCGCACACGCAAGCCCGCCGGGACTCCGGTTCGGGCGTTTCCAGAGCCTAGTTCACGCTCTGCTACGTTCCGTGTGGAGCGCGGCGGACACGTCCCCCGATCGGATCAGCAGATGGTCACATCAGCGGCACGGGGTGTGCGTTCAGGACTCGAAGGGGCGCGCGGGCCAGGGGGCCTCGGCCGGGCGCAGGGCGTCGAGCCCTTCCCCGGCGCGCGCGGCGACCAGCGAAAGCACGCCCACGACGAGGCAGTTGTTGTGCAGCTCCCCCGCGAGCACGCCCCGGACGAGCTCGTCGACCGGCACACGCGCGTGCTCCATGTCGGCCTCCTCGTCCTCCACCTCGAAGCGCTCTCCTTCGGCCTCGGACAGATCGCGGGCGAGGAAGATCCGTACGGCCTCGTCACAGCCGCCGGCCGTCGTGTACACGTCGGTCAGCACCCGCCAGTCCTCGGCCTTGACGTGTGCTTCCTCGTACAGCTCGCGCTGGGCGGCGTGCAGCGGGTTCTCGCCGGGGACGTCGAGCAGGCCGGCCGGGATCTCCCACAGCTTCTGCCGCACCGGGTGCCGGTACTGCTTGATGAGCAGGACACGGTCCTCGCCGTCGAGGGCGACGACGGCCACGGAGCCGGGGTGGACCTGGTAGTCGCGCTTGACCACCGAACCGTCGGGCATGACCACCTCGTCCGTGCGGACCGAGGTCTTGTTGCCCACGAAGGGGGTCTCGGTCGCCCGGATCTCCCACGCTTCGGGGGTGTCCTTGATCGTCATGCCCTGTCCTTCCCGATACGAAAAAGAGGCCGGGGCACACACCTTTTGAATGCGCGCGCCCCGGCCACCGTACAACTGTCGTGCAGCTACGAATTCTGCCGCTCGACCGCCGCCTTCACGAGCCCGGCGAACAGCGGGTGCGGACGCGTCGGACGCGAGCGCAGCTCCGGGTGCGCCTGGGTCGCGACCAGATACGGGTGGACCTCGCGCGGGTACTCCACGTACTCGACGAGCTTGCCGTCCGGCGAGGTGCCGGAGAACAGGATGCCCGCCTTCTTCTCCAGCTCCGCGCGGTAGGCGTTGTTCACCTCGTAGCGGTGCCGGTGGCGCTCCTCGACGTACTCCTTGCCGTCGTACACCTCGCGCACGATCGAGCCCTCGGCCAGCTTGGCCGGGTACATGCCCAGGCGCATGGTGCCGCCCATGTCACCCTCACCGGCGACGATGTCGAGCTGCTCGGCCATGGTGGAGATGACCGGGTGGCCGGTGGCGGCGTCGAACTCGGTGGAGTTGGCGTCCGGGATGTCGGCCAGGTTGCGCGCGGCCTCGATCACGATGCACTGCAGGCCCAGGCACAGGCCGAGCAGCGGGAGCTTGTGCTCGCGGGCGTAGCGGATGGCGCCGACCTTGCCGAGCACACCGCGGTCGCCGAAGCCGCCGGGGATGCAGATGCCGTCGACGTCACCGAGCTGCTGGGCGGCGCCGGCCTGGGTCTTGCAGTCGTCCGAGGTGACCCACTTGATCTTCACGCGGGCCTTGTTGGCGAACCCGCCGGCACGCAGCGCCTCGGTGACCGAGAGGTAGGCGTCGGGCAGGTCGATGTACTTGCCGACCAGGGCGAGCGTGATCTCGTGGTCGGGGTTGTGGACGCGGTCGAGCAGGTCGTCCCAGGTGGTCCAGTCCACGTCGCGGAAGGCCAGGTCCAGCTTGCGGACGACGTAGGCGTCCAGGCCCTCGCCGTGCACGGTCTTGGGGATGTCGTAGATCGAGCGGGCGTCGGGGCAGGCGACCACGGCGGCCTCGTCGACGTCGCACATCAGCGAGATCTTGCGCTTGATCGCGGTCGGCACCTCGCGGTCGCAGCGCAGCACGATCGCGTCCGGCTGGATACCGATGTTCCGCAGAGCCGCAACCGAGTGCTGGGTCGGCTTCGTCTTCAGCTCCCCCGAGGGGCCGATGTACGGCAGGAGCGAGATATGCACCACAAAGACGTTGTCGCGGCCGACCTCGTGACGGACCTGACGCACGGTCTCCAGGAACGGCAGCGACTCGATGTCGCCGACCGTGCCGCCGACCTCGGTGATCACGACGTCCACCTCGTCCGTCGCCATGCGGCGGATGCGGTGCTTGATCTCGTTGGTGATGTGCGGGATGACCTGGACGGTGTCGCCCAGGTACTCGCCGCGCCGCTCCTTGGCGATCACCGTCGAGTAGATCTGGCCGGTGGTGACGTTGGCCGAGCCGTCCAGGTCGCGGTCGAGGAAGCGCTCGTAGTGGCCGATGTCCAGGTCGGTCTCGGCGCCGTCGTTGGTGACGAACACCTCACCGTGCTGGAAGGGGTTCATCGTGCCCGGGTCGACGTTCAGGTAGGGGTCGAGCTTCTGCATGACCACCCGCAGGCCGCGGGCCTTGAGCAGCATGCCGAGGCTGGAGGCGGTGAGGCCCTTGCCGAGCGAGGAGGCGACACCCCCGGTGACGAAGATGTGCTTGGTCGTCGTGGCTGTGCTGTTTCGAAAAGCAGCGGGCGGCATGGCCAAGAGGGGGCTCCCGTGGTCGCGGTCTGGGGGTGCGGGGCGGCTCGTCCGGCCCGGAGAACCCGGGTTTTACTGGAGGTGCCGTCGCTGCGGTTCGGGGGTTTCTTGCCCACCGGTCCACGGGCTACCAGGGTATCAGCGCCCGGGCGAGATGGCTTCCGGCCACGCTCCGCACACGCGTCGACACGGACCCGCACAACCGCACGTGTTTCTCACCCGGTGCTCACCCGTTCGGCTCACCCACGTTGCCGGGAGCGGCACGCAGATCATCTACGTGCGTCGTATCCTGCTCGGACACTCGCTGACCGAGCCAGGCCGGCAACACGGCACCACCCCCGCCCGTAAGCACCGGAACAACGAGAGCTCGTCAGTTCGTTGAGCAACAGATGTCGTTTTGCCTCACAGCAGCACGGACTGTTTTGCTTCACCACTCAACGACGCATGACAAAGACCCCTTGACCGCACTAGCGACAGCCCCCGTATTTCCCGGGGGCGACGTGGCCGTTCGACTGGAGTTGCACGTGGCCGGGCGCATCGAAGATTACGCACTCATCGGAGACATGCAGACCGCCGCCCTGGTCTGCCGGGACGGCACAGTGGACTGGCTGTGCCTGCCCCGCTTCGACTCGCATGCCATCTTCGCCGGTCTGCTGGGCACCGAGGAGCACGGCTTCTGGCGGCTCGGTCCCGCGCACGCGGCCGACGCCGAACCGCCCACGGCGGCCCGGCGCAGCTACCGCGGCGACTCCCTGATCCTGGAATCCGAGTGGGACACCCCCCGCGGCACGGTCCGTGTGACGGACTTCATGCCACCGCGTGACGGCGCCCCGCAGCTGATCCGGATCGTGGAGGGCGTCTCGGGCCGCGTCCCGATGCGCTCGGCGCTCCGGATGCGTTTCTCCTACGGCCGGGTCGTCCCGTGGGTGCACAAGCACGAGGGCCGTACGGTGGCCGTCGCCGGTCCGGACTCCGTGTGGTTCGACACGGAGGCCGAGACCTACGGCAAGTCGCTGACGACCTACGCGGACTTCACGGTCGCGCCGGGTGAGCGGATCGCGTTCACCATCTCCTGGGAGCCCTCGCACAAGCAGCCGCCGCCGCTGCCGGAGCCCGAGCAGTCCCTGGAGGCGACGGAGGACTTCTGGCGGGACTGGGTGGAGCACTGCACCTACCACGGCCCGTACCGCGAGGCGGTGGTCCGCTCGCTGATCACGCTGAAGGCGCTGACGTACGCCCCGACGGGCGGCATCGTCGCCGCCCCCACCACCTCCCTGCCGGAGGAGATCGGCGGCGTCCGCAACTGGGACTACCGCTACACCTGGCTGCGGGACGCGGCGATCACCCTGTCCTCGCTGCTGCGCACCGGCTACCGCGAGGAGGCCCGCGCCTGGCGCGAGTGGCTGCTGCGGGCCGTCGCCGGCGACCCGGAGAACCTGCAGATCATGTACGGCATCGCGGGCGAGCGCGAGCTGGGCGAGGCCGAGCTGGACTGGCTGCCCGGCTACGAGAACTCCGGGCCGGTCCGGGTCGGCAACGGCGCCGCGCACCAGCTCCAGCTGGACGTGTACGGCGAGGTGACCGAGGCCCTGCACCTGGCCCACATGACGGGCCTGGCCCGCAACGACTACGCGTCCCTGCTCCAGCTGAAGCTGATCCGCTACCTGGAGGACCACTGGGACGAGCCGGACGAGGGCATCTGGGAGGTGCGCGGCCCGCGCCGCCACTTCGTGCACTCCAAGGTGATGGCCTGGGTCGCCGTCGACCGCACCATCAAGCTGATCGAGTCCGGTGACGCGGACGGCCCGCTGGAGAAGTGGCGCGAACTGCGCGACGACATCCACCGGGACGTGTGTGAGAAGGGTTACGACAAGGAGCGCAACACCTTCACGCAGTCGTACGGCTCGAAGGAGCTGGACGCCTCGCTGCTCCTCATCCCCCAGATGGGCTTCCTGCCCCCCGACGACAAGCGCGTGATCGGCACGATCGAGGCGATCCAGCGCGAGCTGTCCACGTCGGACGGCTTCATCCTGCGCTACCCGACGGCCGGCGAGGACGCGGGCGTGGACGGCCTGGCGGGCGACGAGGGCGCCTTCCTCGCCTGCTCGTTCTGGATGGCGGACGACCTCGCGATGATCGGCCGCGTGGACGAGGCCCGCAAGCTGTTCGAGAAGCTGCTGTCCCTGCGCAACGACCTCGGGCTGCTGGCCGAGGAGTGGGACTCACGCCTGCAACGCCAGGTCGGCAACTTCCCGCAGGCGTTCAGCCACGTCCCGCTGATCGACACGGCCCTGCGTCTGACGGCGTCGGGTGCGTACGGCGGCTGAACAGGACCGACCCACCGCGCCCGCCTAGGCCCTGTCGTCACCTTCCCGTCGTCCGCCCGAAGGGCGGGCCGTGCCCGCCCTTCGGGCGGCTGATGTAGCTGTAGGTGCGTGCTCTCGGCGTGCCGGGCACAGGCCCTCGTACTGGTTGTACGGAGGTCTGTGCCCGGCGCGGCGAGAGTGCGTGCATGACGCCGCACGGCAGACGGGAAGGTGACGACAGGGCCTAGGCTGGAAGCCACCAACCCCCTGCACGGAAGGGGGCGGCCATGGCTTCCCTCTCGAAGGCGGGCGCGGCTCTTGCCGCGTTGCGCGAGGATCTGACCGGTGAGGTGTTCGCACCCGGAGATCCGGGCTACGACGAGGCCCGGACCGTTCACAACGGCATGATCGACCGGCGGCCCGCGGTGATCGCGCAGTGCGCGGACGAGGACGACGTCGTACGGGCCGTGCGCTTCGGGCGGGAGCTGGACCTGAAGATCGCGGTCCGCGGTGGCGGGCACAGCGTGGCAGGCATGGCGCTGAACGACAACGGGCTGGTCGTCGACCTGCGGCGGATGCACGGGGTGACCGTCCACCCGGGGGCCGAGGCGGTACGGGTCGGGGGCGGGGCCACGATGAGCCACCTGGACCGCGCCACCCAGCCGTACGGCCTCGCGACCACCGGCGGCCGGGCCTCCACCACCGGCGTCGGCGGCTTCGTCCTCGGTGGCGGCACCGGCTGGCTGGACCGCTGCTGCGGGCTCGCCGTCGACAATCTGCTCGGCGTCGAGCTGGTCACCGCCGACGGCGACCGGGTCACCGCGAGCGCCGACGAGAACCCCGAGCTGTTCTGGGCCCTGCACGGCGGCGGCGGCAACTTCGGCATCGCCACCGCGATCACCCTGAAGCTGCACGAGCTGCCCGAGTTCTCCATCGCCCTGGTCCTGTACCTGCCGGAGCACGGCCCCGAGGTCGTCCGCACCTACCGCGACCTGATCTCGGTCGGCCCGGTCGAGGCGGCCGGAGGTGTCATCTATCTCACCGGCCCGCCCGAGGAGTTCGTCCCGCCGCATCTGGTCGGCACGCTGCTGTGCGGGGTGCTGCTGACGTACGCCGGCGGCGAGGAGGACCTGCGCAAGCTCGCCGAGCCGCTGCTGGCGCTGCCGCACGAGGCGGAGGTCGTCGGGGCGATGCCGTACGCCGACGTCCAGTGCATGATCGACGATCCGCCCGGGATGCGGAACTACTGGTCGGCGGAGTACGTCTCTCAGGCGCCCGACGACTTCGTGGACGTCTTCTGCGACCGCGCGCGCTCCATGCCCGTGCCGTCCAGCACCCAGCACGTGCTGTTCCCGCAGGGCGGCGCGATCGCCGACGGGCCGCGCGAGTATCCGGTGCCGTACCGGGACGCGCCGTGGGCGGTGCACCCCTTCGCGGCCTGGGAGGACCCGGCCGACGACGAGCGCGCCGTCCAGTGGGTCCGGGACGTGCGCGCCGACGTGCGGCCGTGGAGCACCGGCGCGGTCTACCTCAACTTCATCGGCGACGAGGGCGCGGAGCGCGTGGTGGCCGGTCTGGGTGCCGAGAACGCCCGGCGGATGGCGATGGTGAAGCGGCAGTACGACCCGGACAACGTGTTCCGCTTCAACCACAACATCAAGCCGGCCTGAGCGTCAGACCGGCCTGAGCGCCATCAGTGTCCGCTCCCCCGCCGGATCGCCCGCCGTGGCCGGCACCAGCGCGATCTCGTCGAGCCCGGCCTCGGCATAGGCGTCGATCCGGGCCCGTACGGCGTCGAGGTCCCCGACCAGACCGACCGCGCCCGCGGCCTTCGGCGGGAGCGCGCGCAGCAGGGTGTCCCGGTCGGCGCCGGCCGCGGCCAGCTGAACCGCCTCGCCGAGGCCCGCCGCGGTGAACATGTCGCTGTAGCCCGGCACGGTCAGATATCCGGCGATGCTTGCGAGGACCTGGGCGAGGGACTCCGGCTCCGGATCGACGGCCGCGGGCAGCCAGGCGGCCAGCGTGGGCGGGGTGCGGTCGGCCTTCACGGCCGCCGCGAGCAGTTTGCCCCGCAGGACCCGCACCTGTTCCGGCGAGACGATGTCCAGCAGCATGCGGTCGGCGTGCGCGGCGGCCGTGGCGATCGCGCGGTCCCCGAACGCCGCCACGGTGAGCCGGCCGCCGGGCGGCGGGAGCCGGCGCCGGAAGGGACTGTCCGGCACGACCGGCTCCCCCGGCACGGCGTGCAGAAAGCGCCGTACGGCCGCCGCGCTGTCCTCCAGCGCGGCCGCGGGCCGGATCCGGGGCCGCCCGTGCACGCCCTCGACCACGCGCTTGCTGGAGGTGCCCAGCGCCACCCCGGCCGGGCGGCCGGTGACGGCCGCGACGCCCGCGGCACCCCGGGCGATCGTGAACGGGTCGCGCACCGACACCGGGACCGGGCCGGCGGTCAGCGCGACCCGTTCGGTGGCCCGGCCGATCGCGGTGGCCAGGACGAAGGAGTCCCAGGTGGGCCCCTCACCGGCCCACACCTCGCGATATCCGAGCCGGTCGGCGAGCACCGCGACCCGCAACGGCTCGTCGACCGGACTGTCGTCCTCCCGCCCCACGGCGACCACACTGATGTCCATGCTCCCGCCGCTACCCGGCGGTGATCTCCCTAACCGGGCGCGCCGCAGGTAGCGTCCGCTGCATGGAGAGCCGCACGGACCACGGATTCGAGACCCAGGACGCCGGGATCACCGTTCAGCGTGCTCTGGAGCTGCCCGGCCTGCGCAGCGGGCTGCCCGAGATCCTCGCGGGCGCGGACCGGCTGGGGCGCACCGTGCGCTGGGTGCACGCGGGCGAGGTGCCCCACATCGCCTCGCTGCTCAAGGGCGGTGAGCTGTTGCTGACCACGGGCTACGGCCTCGGCACCCGTCCGGCCGAACAGCGCGCGTTCGTGCGCACCCTCGCCGAGCGCGGGATCGCGGCCCTCGTCGTGGAGCTCGGCCCGCGCTTCACCCGGCTGCCCGCGGCCCTCGTCGACACGGCGCGCGCGGCCGGTCTGCCACTGGTCCAGCTGCACCGCGAGGTGCCCTTCGTGGCGGTCACCGAGGAGATCCACACCGAGATCGTCAACGGCCACTACGCCCTGCTCCAGCGGGCGGAGGAGGTGCACCGCCGCTGCACCGAGGCCCTGCTGGGCGGCGGCGGGATCCCCCAGGTGCTCGGGATCCTGGCCGACTTCGGCGGCAACCCCGTCTTCCTGGAGACGACGGACGGGCGGCTGCTGTACGCCGCAGGGGCCGGCCCCGAGGGCGCCGATCCGCTCCAGGTGTGGGACGGGCTGCGCGGCCGGGACAAGGACGGGCCGCCGGCGGGCTCGGTCCTGGTGGACGTGCCGGGCGGCGGGGCCGGGACGGGCTCGGTCCGGGCCCGCCTCGTCCTGCTGCCGGTACGGGCTCCGCTCGCGCCGGTGCACCGGATGGCCGCCGAACGGGCCGCGGGCATCCTGGCCGTGGTGCTCATGCAGGCCCGGCAGGAGGAGGAGCTGGCGGCACGCGGGCGCGGCGACTTCCTCACCGACCTCGCCGAGGGCCGGATCGCCGCTCAGGACGCGCCCGCGCAGGCGCGCGTGCTGGGCTTCAAGCCGGGCGACAGCCCGCTGCTCCCCGTGGTGATGGGGCTGGGCGACGCGCTCTCCACCGGCGGCCGCTGGGCGGTCCTGGCCCGTGCGGTCGCGGAGGAGCTGGCCGCCGTGGGGGTGCCGGTCCTGTTGGGCGTACGACCCGTCGAGGGCCGTGTGCCGCTGCTGCTGGGCCTGCGTTCGGAGTCGGAGCGGTCGGCGGTCGCGGACCGGGTCGCGGCGGCGCTCAGGGCGGGCGTGGAGCGGGCCGGGATGCAGCGGCCCGGGGCCCAGCCGCCGGTGGTGGTCGTCGGGGTGGCGGGCGGCTGGGCGGCGGCCTCTGCGGGCCTCAGGCACGCGGCGGAGACGGCGACGGCGGCCCAGGGGCTGTCGGACCGGCCCTGGTACGACGCCCGCCGCCTGGACATCGACCTGCTGCTGTGGCGGCTGCGCGACCATCCGGACCTGGCGGCCTTCGTGGACCGCGCGATCGGCCCGGTCCGCGACCACGACGACCGCTCCAAGCCGCCGCTGCTGCCTACCCTGCAGACGTACCTGGCCCACGCGGGCCGCAAGGCGGAGACGGCTCGCGAACTCCACCTGAACCGGCAGACCCTGTACAACCGCCTCGCCCGCATCGGCGAGTTGCTGGGCACCGACCTCGACGACCCGCAGACGGTACTGGCGTTGAGCCTGGCGCTGAGAGCCCGCAGACTCCTGCCCTAGCTTCCTAGATCAGCGGCCGCGGCTGGGTCAACTCGTCGTAGACACTGAGGACCTGGGCGACCGTCTCGTCCTCGGTCGGCCAAGTGGCCGCCTGCCTGAGGCCCTTCTCCCTGAGCAGCTCCTGCCGCTCGGGATCACCGAGCAGCCGTACGACGGCGTCCGCGAAGGCCTCCGCGTCACCGTCCGGGACGAGTTCGGCCGCGTCGCCGACGAGTTCGGGGATGCCGCCCGCGTGGGTGGCGACGAGCGGCACGCGCGCGTGGAGGGCCTCCTGGGCGAGGACGTCCCGCGACTCCCCACTGCTCGGCAGCAGCGCGAGGTCGGCGGCGGCGAGCAGCTCGGTGACGTCGTCCCGACGGCCGATGAGCCGGACGGGCAGCCCCTCGTCCTCGATCCGCCGCTGCAACTCCGCGCGCAGCGGCCCCTCTCCCGCGATCACCACCAGCGGCACGGGGTCGAGGCGGCGCCACGCGCGCGTGGCGTCCAGCAGCAGGTCGTAGCCCCGGTGCCGGTCGAGGGAGCCGACCGCCATCAGCAACGGGCGTCCGATGGCACCGAGTTCGGCCCGGACCTTGGGGCGCAGCCGGTCGGGATCCTCCTGCTCGACGGCATCCCGGGGCCCGGGCAGCGCGACGGCGGCGAGCCGGGCGTCCCGTGCGCCCGTGCGGCGGGCCCGGTCGACGAGGGCCGAGGTGGTACCGAGCACCACGGCGGCGGCCTTCACCACCCGCCGCTCCAACAGGCGCAGGAAATGGGCGCGCGCGCCCTCGGTGTAGGCCCGGTCGTGCCAGGTGACGATGAGCGGGGTGCGCCGTCCGCTGAGCGCGAGCACCGCGCGGAAGGAGGCGTGCAGTCCGTGCGCGTGCACCAGGTCGGCGTTGGTGCAGGCCATCCGGAGCGCGGCCACCGAGCCCGGGTCGCTGCTGCGCGGCACGTGCACGTGTTCGGCACCGGCCCCGGTGAAGTCGTAGGCGCGATCGGCCTCGGCGGGGGCGCACACCGTGACTCGCACGCCCCGTGCGACCAGCCCCGAGGTCAGGGAGCGCACATGTGCGCTGCTGCCGGCGTTGCCTCCGCCCAGCACCTGTACGGTGCGCAGCTGCGACTGGCCGTGCGGTGAGTGGCTGCTCACGGGGGTCACGTGGCCGGGGCTCCTGGTTCGGCGTCGGGCGGTCACGAGGAAACGTACAGAAGGTGTCGAGCGGAGGGGTGTACCGCGCGCTTCCTACGCGTTACTGCGTTCTCCGCCAAGGATGCCAGTACGTACGACTGTTCCGAGAACGCCGAGAGGCGGTCGGCCCGCCGGCACGGTGGGTCTGGTCACCCACACGAGTGAGGGAAGGGCCGGTTCCGCACGTATGTGCCCGCCCCGGCCGGCCCCGGGATCGCGCGCGCGTCACCGCCCGCCCACCGAACGCGCCACCTCACTCACCCTGTCCCCGTACACGGCCGCGGCGACCACCGCGGCGGCGTGCGCGAGCAGCCCGGCCCGCCCGTTGCCCAGCACCACGGCGGCACCCAGAGCCGCACCCAGCGCGTGCGCGCCCGTGTCGCCGATCATCGTGCGCTCACCGAGGTCGTCGGGCAGTACGGCCACCGCGGCCCCCATGGCGGCCGCGGCCGGCTCCGCCCCGGGCCCCTCCCGCAGCAGACCGGGAGCGCCGAGGGCGACAACGGCCACGGTGGCCCTCCCCGGCCGTACGTCCACGAGGTTCACGACATGCGCGGCCCCGGCGATCACGACCCCCGCGAGCACCTTGTCGACGGCCCGCTCCTTCAGCAGGGCTCCCGCGACGAGCCCGGCCGCACAGATCCCGAACAGCTTCACGGCCCCGCTGGTGACCTCCCCGTGCCGGAGAGCGGACAGGTGGGCCCGGAATCCGCGCCGGGGGTCATCGGCTCCGGCGACATCGTCGTAGGCACCGCAGACACCGGCGGCGAGCACGGCGAATCCGGCGGCGGGACGGACCCGGGCCGTCCCCAGCGCGGCCGCCACGGCGCAGGCGGGGCCCGCGTACAACTCGACGGTCCGGCCCGCGTAGTTCGTCCGCTCCCACCGGTCCCGGCCGCCGGGGGCGCCGGCCCGCAGTCCCGCCGTGGTCGCCCGTGCCAGCCCGGCCGCCAGGGCGAAGGCGGCGCTTCTCCTCATCCGCGTGATCATGCGCCCACCTTAGGAAGCGGGCGGGGCGGCCATTCCGTCAGGCCACCGGTCGGCGACGGGGGCGTCCAGTTGGCCGGGGCGGCGGCGGAACCGGTCGCTGCACACCGGAGACCATCGCCTGGTCGGGGCCGTTGATGTCGGCGACCCAGACCTTCGCCCGCCGCCCGGGCCGATGAGAACGGTCATGGTCCCGGACACCGGCCGGGTCGCCTCCGCAGTCGCCTCACCGCGCCGCGCTCGGCGACCAGTCGGCCCGCGGGCGCGTCAGGTCCCCGCCGCCGTGGCGACGGACCAGCCGAGCGGCGGCAGGGACACGGATCCGGTGGCGGGGTCGATGACGGGATCGCCCGCCGCGTGCGTCCAGTGAGCGGGGGGAACGCTGCCCGCGGCGGGCTCCGTACCGAAGTTGAGTGCGACGGCGACGGCCGCGCCGGTGCCGGGATCGTCGGCGGTGTAGGTGAGCACCGCGTTGCCGAGGGTGTGGACCTGGGTCCGGGCGCGTACGAGCCACGAGTGGCGTCGCCGGATGCCCACAAGGCTCTGGTGGAGCCGCTGGACGGACAGCCCTTCGGCGCCGAGACCCGACGGGTCGGCGGGAAAGGCCGGCCGGATCGCGTCGTCCCCGCCCTCGCGGTCCTCCTTGACGCCCTGCCAGGCGCGTTCGTCGCCGGCGTAGACGGACGGGATCCCGCCGACGGTGAACAGCACCGTGAGGGCGTGCGCCAGATGGCCGGGCTCACGCAGGCGGCTGGCGATGCGGGTGACGTCGTGATTGCCGACGAACGTCTGCGGCGCGAAGACGTCCAGCATGGCGTTGTGGCGCCGGAGCGTCCAGGCGAGCTCGTGCGGGTTGGCGTCGTTCAGCGAGCTCCAGATCGCCTTCCACAGTTCGTACTGCGTCACGGAGTCCAGCCCGCCCTCGGTGACGTACCCGGCGTAGTCGCCGTGGATCACCTCGCCGCTGAACCAGGCCTCGGGATGCCGGGCCCGGACCCGGTCGGTGACGGTGCGCCAGAAGGCCGGGGGAACGGCGTACGCGGCGTCCAGCCGCCAGCCGGAGACACCCCGGTCGAGCCAGTGGTCGAGGACGGCGACGACGTGGTCGGCGACGGCGGGGGAAGCGTGGTTCAGGGCCACCAGATGCCGGTGGCCCTCGAAGGTGCGGAAGTCGTCGCCTTCGGGGACGAACCAGTCGGCGTACGCCGAGGCCGTGCCGTGTCGTGCCACGTCGGCGAAGGGGCCGAAGGACCGGCCCACATGGTTGAAGACGCCGTCCAGCAGGACCCGCACGCCACGGGAGGCGGCGCGCTCGACGAGCTCGGTCAGGTCCTTCTCGGTGCCCAGCCGGGGATCGATCCGGAAGTGGTCGGTCGTGTCGTAGCCGTGCGTCTCGGAGGCGAAGACCGGGCCCAGGGCGAGGCCGTTGCAGCCCAGCGCGATCAGGTGGTCCAGCCAGTCGGCGAGAGCGGGCAGCCGGTGGCGCGGAGGCTCGCCCGGGGGCAGGGCGGTGCGCTCCGCGCCGAGGAAGCCCAGCGGCTGGAGGTGCCACCAGATGGCGTGGTCGGACCAGGACACGGCAGCCTCCGTCAGCTCGGTTGGGTCGTACGGCCGGGCGCGACGGCCGTGGGAGGGGCGACCGGCGTCAGCTCCTCACAAGTCCGCCCTGGCCGTGGCCAGCAACTCCTCCGCATGGGCCCGGGCCGTCTGGGAGTCCTCCTGCCCGGCGAGCATCCGGGACAGCTCCCGGACCCGCTCCTCGCCCTCCAGCACCTTCACACCGGACCGGGTCACGGACCCGTCGTTGGTCTTCTCCACCAGCAACTGCCGGTCGGCGAAGGCGGCCACCTGCGGCAGGTGCGTCACGACGACGACCTGCGCGGTCTTCGCGAGCCGGGCCAGCCGTCGCCCGATCTCCACCGCGGCCTTGCCGCCGACACCGGCGTCGACCTCGTCGAAGAGATAGGTCGGTACGGGATCGGTCCCGGCGAAGACGACCTCCACCGCCAGCATCACGCGCGACAGCTCACCACCGGACGCGCCCTTGGCGATCGGCCGGGGCGGCGCCCCCGGATGCGGGGCCAGCAGCAGCTCGACCTCGTCGACACCGGCCGGCCCGTACGCGACCGCACGCCCGCCGACCTCGACGCCCTCCGGATCCTCGGTCTGCCGGATGTCGAAGGACACGCGCGCGTGGGGCATGGCCAGCGAGGCCAGCTCGGCGGTCACGGCGGCCGCGAACCGCTCGGCGGCTTCCGTCCGCGCGTCCGTCAACGCCTGCGCCAGCCCGCCCAGTTCGGTCCGCAGCGCGTCCCGCTCGGCGGTCAGCTCCCCGATCCGCTCGTCGTCGCCGTCCAGTTCGGTGAGCCGCGCGGCACTGCGCTCGGCCCAGTCCAGCACCGAGGCGACGTTCTCGCCGTACTTCCGCGTCAGCGCGGTCAGCGCGGCCCGCCGCTCCTCGACGGCCGCCAGCCGCAGCGGATCGGCGTCCAGGTCGTCGGCGTACCCGGCGAGTTCCCCCGCCACGTCACCGAGCAGGATGCCGATCTCCCCGATCCGGTCGGCGAGCTGGGCCAGCGCCGGGTCGTACGAGCGCACGGCGTCCAGGGCCCGCTGCGCGCCCGCGACGAGCGTGGCGGCGTCGATCCCCTCGGGGTCCTCCGGGTTGCCGGCCACCGCGGCGTGAGCGGCCGTGGCGGCGGACGACAGGGCCTCCGCGTGCCCGAGCCGCTCCGCCTCCTCCGCCAGCTCCACGTCCTCGCCGGCGCGCGGCTCGACGCCGGCGATCTCGTCGAGGCCGTAACGCAGCATGTCGGCCTCCTGGGCCCGCTCACGCGCGCGCGTGGTGATCTCGTCGAGCTCGACGGAGACCGCCCGCAGCCGCCGGTAGGCCTCGGTGTACTTGGCCAGCGGCCCGGCCACCGCACCCCCCGCGTACCGGTCCAGCGCCTGCCGCTGCCGGGACAGCTTCAGCAGCCCCTGCTGGTCGGTCTGCCCGTGCACGGCCACCAGCTCGTCGGCGAGCTCGGCGAGCACCCCCACGGGTACGCTGCGCCCGCCCAGGTGCGCCCGGGACCGCCCTTCGGCGGAAACGGTACGGCTGATCAGCAGTGCCCCGTCGTCGAGCTCCGCGCCGGCCTCCTCGGCCCGTACGGCGGCCGTGTCGCCGGCGGACACAGTGATCCGCCCCTCCACGACCGCGTTCTTGGCCCCGATCCGCACGAGCGCCGCGTCGGCACGACCACCGAGCAACAGCCCCAGGCTGGTGACCACCATGGTCTTGCCGGCACCCGTCTCACCCGTGACAGCGGTGAACCCGGGCGACAACTCGACGACCGCGTCGTCGATGACTCCGAGCGACCGTATCCGCATTTCCTCCAGCACGGACACGACCTTACGAGGTCAGGGAGGGGAAGTGCGACGCCCCCCGACCCTGACATGTGAAGGTGCAGGTAACGAATGCGCACAGTCGGCACTTGTCACCCAGGCGAGTGGAGCTGCCCAGGGGCGCGGGGAACTGCGCGACCAGCCACAGACGGCCTACAGCCGCGCTCATTCCCCAAGCCACCCCCTACAGAGCGCTAATGAGGCGCCCCTCGCCATCCGGACACCGGCAACGCAAACTTCGCCACCAATCGATCCGTGAACGAAGCATGGTGCAGCCGAGCCAACCGAACCGGCACAGCCCCCCGCCGCACCTCGACCCGCGCCCCCGGCGGCAACTCCACGGTCCGCCGCCCGTCACACCACAGCACACCCGGCGGAATGTGCGGCAGCACCTCCACCGCCAGCACGGAATCCGGCGACGTCACCAACGGCTTCGCGAACAACGCATGCGCACTGATCGGCACCATCAACAACGCCTCGACCTCGGGCCACACCACAGGCCCACCCGCGGAGAAGGCATACGCGGTCGATCCGGTGGGCGTCGACAGCACAATCCCGTCGCACCCGAATCCCGTCACCGGCCGCCCATCGATCTCCAGCACGACCTCGAGCAACTTTTCCGCACCGGCCTTCTGCACGGCCGCCTCGTTCAAGGCCCAGTCCGTATGCACGATGTCGCCGTTGCGATGCACGACGACATCGACGGTCATCCGCTCCTCGACCTCGTACGCCTTCGTCGCCACCCGCTCGACGACCTTGTCGAGATCGTCCCGCTCGGCCTCCGCGAGGAACCCGACGCGCCCCAGGTTGACGCCCAGCATCGGCACTCCGGAAGCCCGCGCGAACTCGGCCCCCCGCAGCAGCGTCCCGTCACCCCCGAGGACGATCAGCAACTCGCAGCCGTCGAGGCACTGCGGAGTCGCCTCCTTGACCAGCTCCACCTCTTCCGGCAGCGGCAGATCCAGCGCCTCCGCCTCCAGCACACGCACGCCGATACCTTCGCGCAGCAGCCCCTTCACCACCAGTTCGGCGCTGCGGATCGCCGCGGGCCGCCCGGTGTGGGCCAGCAGGAAAACAGTACGAGCTCGGTTCTGTGTCAACGCGGCCCCTCCGCCACTGCACGATCAACGTCGGCCGGGTCCAGTTCGGGTGCACCCGACCGCAGCCACAGAAAATACTCGACATTCCCGGACGGGCCGGGCAAGGGGCTGGCGGTGACACCCTTCACGCCGAGCCCCAGTTCCCACGCCCGCCGGGCCACCGCGCGCACGGCCTCGGCGCGCAGCTGCGGACTCCGTACGACTCCCCCACTGCCCAGCCGCTCCTTCCCCACCTCGAACTGCGGCTTGACCATCATCACCAGATCGGCGTCCGGCTTCACGCACCGCACCAGGGCGGGCAGCACCAGCCCGAGCGGGATGAAGGACAGATCCCCCACGACAAGATCCACAGGCTCCCCATCGATCACTTCAAGAGTCAACTCGCGTACGTTCGTACGGTCCTTGACGGTGACGCGTTCATCGCTCTGAAGAGACCAGGCGAGTTGTCCGTAGCCGACGTCGACGGCGACGACGTGCGCGGCCCCCGACCGCAGCAGCACATCCGTGAAACCGCCGGTGGACGCGCCTGCGTCCAGGGCCCGCCGTCCCTCGACGACCAGGCCCTGCGGTACGAACGCCTCGAGCGCGCCGGCGAGCTTGTGGCCGCCGCGCGAGACGTAGTCGGGATCGCCGTCGTCGACCGCGACCACGATCGCCGCGGCGGTCTCCACCTGCGTGGCCGGCTTGGTCGCGACGGCCTTGCCGACGGTGACCCGCCCCGCGGCGATCAGCTGGCTCGCGTGCTCGCGCGAGCGCGCCAGCTTCCGGCGGACCAGCTCCGCGTCGAGACGACGGCGTGCGACTCCTGCCACGTTCGGTTCAGCTCCTGCTTGCGTACGGCGATGGGGGCACCGGAGGTCCCGGGCGGGCGTCGAGCGCGGTGAGCGCGTCACGCAGCCCCCGGTGTACATCCTCGTACACCTCGACGTGTCCGTCGGTGGCGAGGTGGTCGGCATCGGCGAGCCGCTCCAGCTGGGCGTCGACCTCGGCGTTGCCGGTGGGAGTGCGGGGCACGTTCAGCGGGGCGGGGGCGGCGGGGTCGTGATCGGCCTGCGCCTCCACCGTCTCCACCGTTTCCCGCGTCTCCTGTGTCTCCGCCGTCTCCTGCGGGGTCTCCGTCTCCGGAACCGAGTCGCTCATGCCCAGACGCTACCCCGAACCGCTGCGGTACCGTCGATCGCGATGGCCACGATCGAGGAGTGCCGCGCCGCACTCGAGAAGCTCTCCGACAACATGCAGACCGCCGAAGGCGACGTCGGCGCTGCCGCCGCTCTGGACCGATCGGTCAGCTGCCGCATCACCGACCTGGACGTCACGTGCGTCGGCCGTATGACGGGCGGCCGGATCGTGGTCCAGGACACACTGCAGGGCCCGCCGCCGGAAAAGGCCCAGATCAGACTGATCCTGGCCGGCGACGACCTGGTCGCCATGGTGAACGGCGAACTGAACTTCGCGAAGGCCTGGGGCTCGGGCCGGGTGAAGCTGGAGGCGGGCCTCAGGGACCTGCTCCGCCTCAGGAAGCTTCTGTAGCGGCCACCTTCTCGGCGTCGGTCTGCTCGGCGTCGGTCTTCGCCAGGTCCGCCTTCGCGTCCGTACGCGCCTTCCGCGCCGCCGGCACCACCAGCGGCGTCCCCGTCTCCGGGTCGTCGATGACCTGGCAGCGCAGCCCGAAGACCTCCTGGACCAGGTCCGCGGTGACGATGTCGTTCGGCGCCCCCTCGGCGATGATCCTGCCGTCCTTCAGGGCGATCAGGTGCGTGGCGTACCGGGCGGCGTGGTTGAGGTCGTGCAGCACGGCGACCAGCGTGCGGCCCTGCTCCTCGTGCAGTTCGGCGCACAGGTCGAGGACGTCGATCTGGTGCTGGATGTCGAGGTAGGTCGTCGGCTCGTCGAGCAGCAGCAGCGGTGTCTGCTGGGCGAGCGCCATCGCGATCCACACCCGCTGCCGCTGACCGCCGGACAGCTCGTCGACATACCGGTCGGCGAGTTCGGCCACCCCGGTCTGGGTCATCGACTCCTGTACGACCCGCTCGTCCTCGGTGGACCACTGGCGCAGGATGCCCTGGTGCGGGTAGCGGCCGCGGCCGACGAGGTCGGCGACGGTGATGCCGTCGGGCGCGATCGACGACTGCGGGAGCAGCCCGAGGGTGCGCGCGACCTTCTTCACCGGCATCGACTGGATGACGTCGCCGTCGAGGAGCACCCGCCCCTGGTTCGGCTTCAGCATCCGCGACAGCGCCCGCAGCAGCGTGGACTTGCCGCACGCGTTCGGGCCGACGATCACGGTGAAGGAGTTGTCGGGTATCTCGACCGACAACTCCTCGGCGATGACCCGCTGGTCGTAGGCGAGGGTCACGTTCTCGGCGGACAGGCGGTTCACAGTGCTCCTTCGGGTGTTCTCGTTCGCCGTGCCGCGCGTCTCGGGCCGGGATTCCTTCTGCGGGCTCATATCCGGCCCGCCTTTCGCTCGGTGACCAGCAGCCACAGCAGGTAGACGCCGCCGAGGACACCGGTGACCACGCCCACGGGCACCTGGTCGGCGCCGAAGGTGCGCTGCGAGATCCAGTCGGCGGTGACCAGGAGGGCGGCGCCCATGCACAGGGACGGCAGCAGGTTCGGGCCGGGCGAGCGGGTCAGCCGGCGGGCCAGCTGCGGTGCGGTGAGCGCCACGAAGCTGACGGGACCGGCGGCCGCGGTGGCGGTCGCGGTGAGCAGAACGGCGGCGACCAACAGGAGCAGCCGTACGCGCTCGACACGCACCCCGAGGGCGTACGACACGTCGTCGCCCATCTCCATCATCCGCAGCCCGCGCGCATTGGCGAGGACGAACGGCACGAGCACGCCGCACAGCATGAGCAGCGGCCAGACCTGGTCCCAGTCACGCCCGTTGAGCGACCCCGTCATCCAGACGACCGCACGGGCGGCGTCCACGATGTCGGACACGGTGAGCAGATAGCCGTTGATCGCGGTGACGATCGCGGAGACACCGATACCGACCAGGACCAGTCGGTAACCGTGCACACCCCGCTTCCAGGCGAGCAGATAGATGGCGAACCCGGTCGCGAGACCGCCCACGAGCGCGCCGAGGGTGACCTGCGCCGCACTGCCGGAGAACAGCACGATCATCACGAGCGCACCGGCCGTGGCCCCCTGCCCGAGCCCGAGCACGTCCGGACTGCCCAGCGGATTGCGGGAGATGGCCTGGAACAGCGCACCTCCGACCCCCAGCGAGGCGCCGACCAGGAGCCCGACGAGGACCCGCGGCAACCGCAGTTCGTTGACGATGAACTCCTGGCCCGCGTTGCCGTCGCCGGCGAGCGTTCTGAGCACGTCGGCGGCCGGGATCGGGAAGTCGCCGGTGCCGATCAGCACGACGCTCGCGGCGAGCGCGCCGAGCAGCAGCAGGGCCACGACGCTGACGGCACGGACGTCCACACGGAGCGAGAGCCCGCCCGGCGTCCTGATGGCACGGTTGGTCTTCACAGCTGCGCCGTCCTCCGCCGTCGTACGAGATAGATGAAGACCGGGCCGCCGATGATCGCGGTGACGATGCCGACCTGGAGCTCCGAGGGCCGGGCGATGATCCGGCCGATGACATCGGCACCGAGCAGCAGCACCGGCGACAGGATGGTCGCGTACGGCAGGATCCAGCGCAGGTCGGGCCCGGTGAAGGACCGGACGACGTGCGGCACCATCAGCCCGACGAACATGATCGGCCCGCATGCGGCGGTCGCCGCCCCGCACAGCACGGTCGCGGAGAGCATGGCCAGCGCCCGGGTGCGGTTCAGGTTGGCGCCGAGGGCCTTGGCGGTGTCGTCGCCCATCTCCATGGCGTTCAGCGGCCGGGCCAGCGAGAGCGCGAGGAGTGTGCCCACCGCGATGAACGGCAGGACCTGGAGGATGGCCGAGTCGCTCGCCGAGGACAGCGAACCGACGGTCCAGAAGCGCATCCTGGACAGCGCCACGTCGTCCAGGATCATCACGGCCTGGAGATAGCCGTAGAGCGCGGCGCTGATCGCGGTGCCGGCGAGCGCCAGCCGCACCGGTGTCGCTCCCCGGCTGCCCCCGAGGAACCAGACCAGCGCCCCGACCACCGCCGCGCCGGCGAACGCGAACCAGACATAGCCGCTCAGCGAGGTGACGCCGAAGAACGTGATGGCGGTGACGACCGCGGCGGACGCACCGGCGTTGATGCCGAGCAGTCCGGGATCGGCCAGCGGATTGCGCGTGAGTGCCTGGAGCACGGCCCCGGCCAGGCCGAGCGCGGCACCGGCGAGCAGCCCCAGCACCGTCCGCGAGATCCGGTCGGCGACCACGACGTCGCCGTACGTCCCCGTGTCCTGGAACAGGCCGTGCCAGACCTGCCCCATGGACAGCGCCTTCGCGCCGATCGCGATGCTGGCCAGCGCGACCAGCACCAGGATCGCCACGGATACGAGCAGCCCAACGGCTCGTATCGCCCGGCGGCTTGGGGGCGCGGGGGCGGTCTCCGCGCGCTGTTCGGGAGGACTGTCTACCAACACGCAGTTAGGTTAGCCTACCCTCGCATTCAGCCACGATTCCCCTTGGGTGGAAGCGTTCGTGACGCGGCACCCCGACGGCTCACAAACCCAGTCGTGCCAGCGCCTTCCCCCCGTCCAGTGCGCATACACCTTCCCCGGCCGCCGTCCAGGCCGCCGCGCACAGCGCGCGCAAGCCGTCCAGAGGCTCACCGTCACCGTCGAGTTCCAGCCGCTCGGCACCGGCCACCGCCGTCCACCCACCGCACCGGAACCCGTCGCCCTCCTCGGTGACTTCGGGCTGCCCGGTGAGCATCCCCCGCAGATCGGCGTCGACATACGTCGGCCGGTGCTGCGGCGGCGCGGCGAGCAACTGCGGGCCGTCCGTCACCCCGGTCAGGACGAGCAACGAGTCGACCTCCCCGTTGAACGCGCCCTCGATGTCCGTGTCCAGCCGGTCCCCCACCACCAGCGGCCGCCGGGCACCGGTCCGCAGAACGGTCTCCCGGTGCATGGGCGGCAACGGCTTGCCCGCCACCTGCGGCTCGGCACCCGTGGCGATCCGCACCACCTCCACCGCCGCGCCGTTGCCCGGCGCGATCCCGCGTGCGCTGGGAATCGTCAGGTCGGTGTTGGACGCGAACCACGGCACCCCGCGCGCGATGGCGTAACACGCCTCCGCGAAACGCCCCCAGGGCAGTTCGGGCCCGCCGTACCCCTGCACGACCGCCACCGGATCGTCGTCCGCCGACTCCACCGGCTCGAGGCCGCGCTCCCGCAGCGCCACCCGCAGCCCCTCCCCGCCGATCACCAGCACCCGCGCCCCTGCCGGGACCTGCTCGGCGATCAGCCGGGCGACCGCCTGCGCGGAGGTGATGACGTCCGACGCCTCCGTCGGTATGCCCAGCTCGGTGAGGTGCCCGGCCACGGTGTCAGGCGTCCGCAGCGCGTTGTTGGTGACGTACGCGAGATGCATCCCGCCCGCGCGGGCGGTGGCGAGCGACTCGACGGCGTACGCGATCGCGTTCCCGCCCGCGTACACCACCCCGTCCAGGTCGAGCAGCGCCGTGTCGTACGCCTCGCTCAGGGCCTGCCCACTGCCCTCGGGCTTCGTCCTGACGCCCTGGCTCATTCCGCATCGCTCCTTGGTGTGGCTCGCTTTCCCCCGATCATCCCTCATGCCACTGACACCCGTACGATGCCGGGATGAACACAGCAGGCCACTCGGAAGCAACGACGCGCCGAGGCCTGGAACTCACCCCGTTCCGAGGCCTGCGCTACGACCCCGACCGAGTCGGCAGCCTTGCCGCCGTGACCTCCCCGCCGTACGACGTCGTGGTCCGCCCCGACGGCCTGCACCATCTCCAGTCCGCCGACCCGTACAACATCGTCAGGCTGATCCTGCCCCAGGCCGCCACCCCCAGCGTCCGCAACGAACAAGCCGCCGACACCCTGCGCCGCTGGCTCTCCGAAGGCATCCTGACGACCGACACCGAACCGGGTCTGTACGTCTACGAGCAGCGCGACGGCGACGGCATGCTCCAGCGCGGCATCATCGGCGCCCTGCGCCTGTCGGAGCCCTCGGAGGGCGTCGTCCTGCCCCACGAGGACGTCATACCGCACGTGGTCGCCGACCGCGCCGCCCTGATGCGCGCCACCTCCGCCAACCTGGAGCCGCTGCTCCTGACGTACCGCGGAAATGGTTCGGCGTCCGCCACCGCCGAGGCCGTCGAACGCACCGCCGCACAGCCCCCGCTGCTCGCCACCACCACAGAGGACGGCTTCAGCCACCGCCTGTGGTCGGTCACCGACCCCGCCGACCTGGCCCGCATCCGCTCCGACCTGGCCGATCGCCAGGCCCTGATCGCCGACGGCCACCACCGCTGGGCCACCTACCGGCGGCTACGCGCGGAGCACCCCTCTCCCAGCCCCTGGGACTACGGCCTGGTCCTCCTCGTCGACACGGCCCGCTATCCCTTGCGCGTCCGCGCCATCCACCGCCTACTGCACGGCCTGCCGGTCGCGGAGGCCCTGGCGGCCATGGAGGGCCACTTCCGCATCCATCGCCTGGAACTGCCGTTGGCCGAGGCCCTGAACGCCCTGGCCGGCGCCGCTCGCGCAGGCAACGCCTTCCTGCTGGCCGGCGACGGCGCCTTCCACCTCGTCGACCGCCCCGACCCGGCCCTGCTGGCCCGCACGATCCCCACGGACCGCCCGGCGGCCTGGCGCACCCTGGACGCGACGGTCCTGCACGCCACCCTCCTCGACCACGTCTGGCGCATCCCCGAGGACTCCCCCGCCCACATCGCCTACATACACGACACGGCCGCCACGGTCGCGAAGGCGGAACGCGACGGCGGAACGGCGGTTCTGATGCACCCGGTCCGCGAGGATGTCGTACGCGACCTCGCCCGCCAGGGCGTCACCATGCCCCGCAAGTCGACGTCGTTCGGCCCGAAGCCGGCCTCGGGTCTGGTGCTGCGCGCGCTGGACGTCTGAACATGCGAAAGGGCGGGACCCCGGTCAGGGGCCCCGCCCTTTCACTCAGCGACGTCAGTCCTTGTGGTCGTCCTTGGCGTCGTTGTCGTCGTCGCTGTCAGCCTCGAAGTCCTCAGCGACCTCGACGGCCTGCGCGGGCGCGTCCTGGGACACAGCGTCGTCCTCAGCCTGAGCCTCCGCCTCAGCTTCAGCCTCCGCCTCGCTCTCGTCGAAGGCGTCGACGAACTCCACACCGTCCATCTCGGCAAGCCGGTCCGACGCGTCCGTGCTGCCGTCCTTGTCGGCCTCCGCGGCCTTCGCGAACCACTCCCGAGCCTCGCCCTCACGACCGGCCGCCAGCAGCGCGTCCGCGTACGCGTACCGCAGCCGCGCGGTCCACGGCTGGACGGAGTTGGAGGCCAGCTCCGGGCTCTGCAGCGTCACGATGGCCGCGTCGAGCTGATCCATGTCACGCCGAGCGCCGGCCGCGACGAGCCGCATCTCGACCTGCCCGGCCTTGTCCAGCTTGTGCACCTCGGGCGCCCCGGCCATGTCCAGCGCCTTCTCCGGCCGCCCGAGCCCACGCTCGCAGTCCGCCATGACGGGCCACAGGTCGACACCGCCGGTCATCCGCCGCGCGGCCCTGAACTCCGCCAGCGCCTCGCTGTACTTCTGGTTCGCGTACGCCGCGAACCCGCCGGCCTCGCGTACGGCAGCGACCCGCGACGCCAGCCGCAGGGCCACCTTCGAGTAGGCGTACGCCGCCTCGGGGTCCTCGTCGATGAGCCGCGCCACCATCACCAGGTTCTTGGCGACGTCCTCGGCAAGCCCCTTCGGCAGACTCTGCAGCTCCTGCCGTACGTCCTTGTCGATCTCCTCGCCCGTGACGTCCTCCGGGATCGGCAGCCGCTTGATGGGCTCCCGGTCGCGGTCGCGCTCGTCCCGGAAACGCCCGCCACCACGCCGGTCGTCACCGCCACGGAAGCCGCCGGGACGTCCGCCACGGTCGTCACGCCGGTCGTCACGACGCGGTCCACGGGGGCCGCCGCCACGGTCGTCCCGGCCCCGGTACCCGCCGCGGTCTCCACCCTGCTGACCGCGGCTGTCGTCACGACGGAAACCACCGCGACTGTCGTCACGACGGACTCCACCGCGGTTGTCGTCGCGCCGGTCGTCACGCCGGAAACCACCACGGTCGTCGCCCCGACGATCATCACGGCGGTCGTCCCGCCGCTCATCACTGCGGAAGCCACCGCGATCGCCACGGTCACCTCGGTCGTCCCGGCGGACTCCACGATCACGGTCATCGCTGCGGAAGGAGGGACGGTCGCCGCGGTCGTCTCGACGGAAGCCGCCCCGGTCACCGCCATCACGGCGATCATCCCGACGGTCGTCACGGCGAGCGAAACCACCACGGTCATCGCCCCGCCGATCGTCACGCCGACCAGCGAACCCACCACGATTGTCATCGCGCCGGAAGCCACCGCGATTGTCGTCCCGACGCTCTACGCGCTCCCCACGCTCGCCACGGTCGTCACGCCGGAAGGGCGGACGGTCACTGTCACGCCTGAAGCCACCGCGGTCCCCACGGTCGTCACGCCGCGGCCCGGCGGGACGGTCATCCCGGCGCGGCCCGGCCGAACGGTCATCCCGACGCGGCCCGGCCGAACGGTCGTCCCGACGCGGCGCCGCGGGACGATCGTCACGGCGCGGTCCGGCCGGACGGTCATCACGACGGAACGCCGGACGTGGCCCACGGTCGCCCTCTCGACGGTCATCGCGCCGGCCACCGCTGTACCCGCCACGGTTGTCATCACGCCGGAAGCCACCGCGGTCCCCACGGTCATCGCGGCGCGGTCCCGCGGGACGGTCGTCACGGCGCGGAGACGCTCCGCGATTGTCGTCACGGCGGAAACCACCGCGGTCCCCACGGTCATCGCCTCGCCGGTCATCACGGCGATCATCGCGACGGACATAACTACCGCGGTCGTTACCGCCGCGGTCGGAACCGCCACGGTCTCCGCGGTAACCGCCGCGGTCGCCGCGGTCACCACTGTCCCGTCGCCGCTGGTCGCGCTCCGGTCGGTCGTCGGGAGAGTTGGTGGACATCGGTGACTCCTGTCTTCGGTACTGCAAGTTCATTCTCGCGCAGCCGAGTACCCGGCGCGCTCCGGAAAAACAAAAAGGACCCCTGGTCCCCAGCTGAACGCTGGGGACCAGGGGTCCTTCCAAAGATTGTTCGGCGGCGTCCTACTCTCCCACAGGGTCCCCCCTGCAGTACCATCGGCGCTGTAAGGCTTAGCTTCCGGGTTCGGAATGTAACCGGGCGTTTCCCTCACGCTATAACCACCGAAACCCTATTGGTTTCGAGCGAACAAGCACACTCTTCAGTTAGATGTTCAAGCTCAAAGCCGACAACTGTTCGTTGTCTCAGAACTAACACAGTGGACGCGAGCAACTGAGGACAAGCCCTCGGCCTATTAGTACCGGTCACCTCCACCCATTACTGGGCTTCCAGATCCGGCCTATCAACCCAGTCGTCTACTGGGAGCCTTAACCCCTCAAAGGGGGTGGGAATACTCATCTCGAAGCAGGCTTCCCGCTTAGATGCTTTCAGCGGTTATCCCTCCCGAACGTAGCCAACCAGCCATGCCCTTGGCAGGACAACTGGCACACCAGAGGTTCGTCCGTCCCGGTCCTCTCGTACTAGGGACAGCCCTTCTCAATATTCCTGCGCGCGCAGCGGATAGGGACCGAACTGTCTCACGACGTTCTAAACCCAGCTCGCGTACCGCTTTAATGGGCGAACAGCCCAACCCTTGGGACCGACTCCAGCCCCAGGATGCGACGAGCCGACATCGAGGTGCCAAACCATCCCGTCGATATGGACTCTTGGGGAAGATCAGCCTGTTATCCCCGGGGTACCTTTTATCCGTTGAGCGACGGCGCTTCCACAAGCCACCGCCGGATCACTAGTCCCGACTTTCGTCCCTGCTCGACCCGTCGGTCTCACAGTCAAGCTCCCTTGTGCACTTACACTCAACACCTGATTGCCAACCAGGCTGAGGGAACCTTTGGGCGCCTCCGTTACTCTTTAGGAGGCAACCGCCCCAGTTAAACTACCCATCAGACACTGTCCCTGATCCGGATCACGGACCCAGGTTAGACATCCAGCACGACCAGACTGGTATTTCAACGACGACTCCACCTGAACTGGCGTCCAAGCTTCACAGTCTCCCAGCTATCCTACACAAGCCGAACCGAACACCAATATCAAACTGTAGTAAAGGTCCCGGGGTCTTTCCGTCCTGCTGCGCGAAACGAGCATCTTTACTCGTAGTGCAATTTCACCGGGCCTATGGTTGAGACAGTCGAGAAGTCGTTACGCCATTCGTGCAGGTCGGAACTTACCCGACAAGGAATTTCGCTACCTTAGGATGGTTATAGTTACCACCGCCGTTTACTGGCGCTTAAGTTCTCAGCTTCGCCACCCCGAAGAGTGACTAACCGGTCCCCTTAACGTTCCAGCACCGGGCAGGCGTCAGTCCGTATACATCGCCTTACGGCTTCGCACGGACCTGTGTTTTTAGTAAACAGTCGCTTCTCGCTGGTCTCTGCGGCCACCCCCAGCTCACCGTGTAAAACGGATCACCAGTGATGGCCCCCTTCTCCCGAAGTTACGGGGGCATTTTGCCGAGTTCCTTAACCATAGTTCACCCGAACGCCTCGGTATTCTCTACCTGACCACCTGAGTCGGTTTAGGGTACGGGCCGCCATGAAACTCGCTAGAGGCTTTTCTCGACAGCATAGGATCATCCACTTCACCACAATCGGCTCGGCATCAGGTCTCACCCTCATGTCATCCGGATTTACCTAGATGACGGGCTACACCCTTACCCCGGGACAACCACCGCCCGGGATGGACTACCTTCCTGCGTCACCCCATCACTCACCTACTACAAGTCTGGTCCGTCGGCTCCACCACTCCCCTTTGCCCGAAGGCTCCAGGGCGGCTTCACGGACTTAGCATCGCCTGATTCAATGTTTGACGCTTCACAGCGGGTACCGGAATATCAACCGGTTATCCATCGACTACGCCTGTCGGCCTCGCCTTAGGTCCCGACTTACCCTGGGCAGATCAGCTTGACCCAGGAACCCTTAGTCAATCGGCGCACACGTTTCTCACGTGTGTATCGCTACTCATGCCTGCATTCTCACTCGTGAACCGTCCACAACTCGCTTCCGCGGCTGCTTCACCCGGCACACGACGCTCCCCTACCCATCACAGCACCCGTTGGGGCTATTGCTGCAATGACACGACTTCGGCGGTACGCTTGAGCCCCGCTACATTGTCGGCGCGGAATCACTAGACCAGTGAGCTATTACGCACTCTTTCAAGGGTGGCTGCTTCTAAGCCAACCTCCTGGTTGTCTGTGCGACTCCACATCCTTTCCCACTTAGCGTACGCTTAGGGGCCTTAGTCGATGCTCTGGGCTGTTTCCCTCTCGACCATGGAGCTTATCCCCCACAGTCTCACTGCCGCGCTCTCACTTACCGGCATTCGGAGTTTGGCTAAGGTCAGTAACCCGGTAGGGCCCATCGCCTATCCAGTGCTCTACCTCCGGCAAGAAACACACGACGCTGCACCTAAATGCATTTCGGGGAGAACCAGCTATCACGGAGTTTGATTGGCCTTTCACCCCTAACCACAGGTCATCCCCCAGGTTTTCAACCCTGGTGGGTTCGGTCCTCCACGAAGTCTTACCTCCGCTTCAACCTGCCCATGGCTAGATCACTCCGCTTCGGGTCTTGAGCGTGCTACTGAAACGCCCTATTCGGACTCGCTTTCGCTACGGCTACCCCACCCGGGTTAACCTCGCAACACACCGCAAACTCGCAGGCTCATTCTTCAAAAGGCACGCAGTCACGACTGCATGTGCAAGCACATACAGCGACGCTCCCACGGCTTGTAGGCACACGGTTTCAGGTACTATTTCACTCCGCTCCCGCGGTACTTTTCACCATTCCCTCACGGTACTATCCGCTATCGGTCACCAGGGAATATTTAGGCTTAGCGGGTGGTCCCGCCAGATTCACACGGGATTTCTCGGGCCCCGTGCTACTTGGGTGTCTCTCAAACGAGCCGCTGATGTTTCGACTACGGGGGTCTTACCCTCTACGCCGGACCTTTCGCATGTCCTTCGCCTACATCAACGGTTTCTGACTCGTCTCACGGCCGGCAGACCGTAAAAGAGAGATCCCACAACCCCGCATACGCAACCCCTGCCGGGTCTCACACGTATACGGTTTGG
Organism: Streptomyces sp. NBC_01352; assembly: GCF_036237295.1. Taxonomy (NCBI): domain Bacteria; kingdom Bacillati; phylum Actinomycetota; class Actinomycetes; order Kitasatosporales; family Streptomycetaceae; genus Streptomyces; species Streptomyces sp. NBC_01352. The sequence continues at coordinate 8,450,213 of NZ_CP108354.1, read as the reverse complement.
CCTCATCCGGTTTCGCTCGCCACTACTCCCGGAATCACGGTTGTTTTCTCTTCCTGCGGGTACTGAGATGTTTCACTTCCCCGCGTTCCCTCCACATACCCTATGTGTTCAGGTATGGGTGACAGCCCATGACGACTGCCGGGTTTCCCCATTCGGAAACCCCCGGATCAAAGCCTGGTTGACGACTCCCCGGGGACTATCGTGGCCTCCCACGTCCTTCATCGGTTCCTGGTGCCAAGGCATCCACCGTGCGCCCTTAAAAACTTGGCCACAGATGCTCGCGTCCACTGTGCAGTTCTCAAACAACGACCAGCCACCCATCACCCTGCCCTCACGGACAAGTTCACTGGGGCCGGCACCGAAGATCCAGACTCGAAAGCCCGCACCCTCAGATACCCAACAGCGTGCCCGACACCCTTCCCGCTCCCCTCAACGGTCCACGCTCTTACGAGCAGTACTGGAAGGAGAAGACGATCAAGTGTGCCGAGTAGTCAACGTTCCACCCTTGAGCAACCAGCACCGGACGTTCGCCGATGAACTGGCCTCTGGACAACCAGGCAAGCCCGGCTGCCAAGAAGTGCTCCTTAGAAAGGAGGTGATCCAGCCGCACCTTCCGGTACGGCTACCTTGTTACGACTTCGTCCCAATCGCCAGTCCCACCTTCGACAGCTCCCTCCCCACAAGGGGGTTGGGCCACCGGCTTCGGGTGTTACCGACTTTCGTGACGTGACGGGCGGTGTGTACAAGGCCCGGGAACGTATTCACCGCAGCAATGCTGATCTGCGATTACTAGCAACTCCGACTTCATGGGGTCGAGTTGCAGACCCCAATCCGAACTGAGACAGGCTTTTTGAGATTCGCTCCACCTCACGGTATCGCAGCTCATTGTACCTGCCATTGTAGCACGTGTGCAGCCCAAGACATAAGGGGCATGATGACTTGACGTCGTCCCCACCTTCCTCCGAGTTGACCCCGGCGGTCTCCTGTGAGTCCCCATCACCCCGAAGGGCATGCTGGCAACACAGAACAAGGGTTGCGCTCGTTGCGGGACTTAACCCAACATCTCACGACACGAGCTGACGACAGCCATGCACCACCTGTCACCCGGCCACAAGGGGGGCACCATCTCTGATGCTTTCCGGGCGATGTCAAGCCTTGGTAAGGTTCTTCGCGTTGCGTCGAATTAAGCCACATGCTCCGCTGCTTGTGCGGGCCCCCGTCAATTCCTTTGAGTTTTAGCCTTGCGGCCGTACTCCCCAGGCGGGGAACTTAATGCGTTAGCTGCGGCACCGACGACGTGGAATGTCGCCAACACCTAGTTCCCACCGTTTACGGCGTGGACTACCAGGGTATCTAATCCTGTTCGCTCCCCACGCTTTCGCTCCTCAGCGTCAGTAATGGCCCAGAGATCCGCCTTCGCCACCGGTGTTCCTCCTGATATCTGCGCATTTCACCGCTACACCAGGAATTCCGATCTCCCCTACCACACTCTAGCTAGCCCGTATCGAATGCAGACCCGGGGTTAAGCCCCGGGCTTTCACACCCGACGTGACAAGCCGCCTACGAGCTCTTTACGCCCAATAATTCCGGACAACGCTTGCGCCCTACGTATTACCGCGGCTGCTGGCACGTAGTTAGCCGGCGCTTCTTCTGCAGGTACCGTCACTTTCGCTTCTTCCCTGCTGAAAGAGGTTTACAACCCGAAGGCCGTCATCCCTCACGCGGCGTCGCTGCATCAGGCTTTCGCCCATTGTGCAATATTCCCCACTGCTGCCTCCCGTAGGAGTCTGGGCCGTGTCTCAGTCCCAGTGTGGCCGGTCGCCCTCTCAGGCCGGCTACCCGTCGTCGCCTTGGTGAGCCATTACCTCACCAACAAGCTGATAGGCCGCGGGCTCATCCTTCACCGCCGGAGCTTTCAACCCCCACCCAGGAGGGAGGGAGTGTTATCCGGTATTAGACCCCGTTTCCAGGGCTTGTCCCAGAGTGAAGGGCAGATTGCCCACGTGTTACTCACCCGTTCGCCACTAATCCCCACCGAAGTGGTTCATCGTTCGACTTGCATGTGTTAAGCACGCCGCCAGCGTTCGTCCTGAGCCAGGATCAAACTCTCCGTGAATGTTTACCGGTAATCCGGTCGACACACACGAGAGCGGAACAGCCAGGCGGAATAAGCCCGGCCGTTCACAGCGTCCTCGCTGTGTATTCTTCAAAGGAACCTCGCCACCGGAAGAATCCGATGGACGGGGTATCAACATATCTGGCGTTGACTTTTGGCACGCTGTTGAGTTCTCAAGGAACGGACGCTTCCTTTGTACTCACCCTCTCGGGCTTTCCTCCGGGCGCTTCCCTTCGGTCTTGCGTTTCCAACTCTACCAGATCCTTTCGGATCCGATTCCCTGTTGGTGGGATTCGCCGTAAGGCTTCGGCTTTCGCCTGTCGGCCTTTCGACATTCACTACGTTAGCCGACTCCCCCGCCAACTCATAATCGAGTCCCGCGAGTTCCGAATTCAGGCATGTAAGCACGCCGAATTGGCCCCCAGCGAAGGGGAGTCGTAGGTAGTGGTTTGGCCGCTTCCGGCTGCAGGCGATCGCCGTACCCGGTTCAAGCGGCTCGGGCTACGTTACGCGCCTGCCGAGGGCGAGTCAACTTCGGCGACGCCTGGGCGCATGGGCCCGATACGGGCTCACCGTCGGGTCGTTGGCGATCCAGAAGCGCCAGGGATGAACGCCACCGTCGCCGGCCACTCCGGTGCGCGGGCCGTTGCTTACCTGGTCGGGGGTCACGAGGGTGCCGGCCAGGACACGCAGGGGTGTGTCCCCGGCGGCGCACGCGTCCGTGCCGTCCAGCGCGCGGTCCACGCCCAGGGCCGTGGCCAGGCGAGCCGGGCCTTTGGCCAGTTCCTTGTCGTTTCGGGCCGATAGCCGACGTTTGCGGGCCAGCTCGGTGCCTTCGACGATCTCGCCAGCGCGCAGGAGGACGGCGCTCGACTCCCCCTCCGGACCGCAGACCAGGTTCATGCAGAACCACATGCCGTAGGTGAAGTAGACGTACACATGCCCGGGCGGACCGAACATCACGCCGTTGCGGGCCGTGCGACCGCGATAGGCGTGGGAGCCGGGGTCGTTCTGGCCGTCGTAGGCCTCGACCTCCGTGAGGCGCAGGTGGATCGGACCGTCCGACGTGGTGCGTACGAGGATGCGGCCCAGGAGGTCGGGGGCGACCTCGAGTACGGGTCGGTCGAAGAACTCTCTGGGCAGGGGCGTACGGTCGGGGGTCGCGATCATGCCGTCCGAGGGTAGTGCAGACGCGTGCATGCGATGGGGTGGTCAGGGGGCGTTGGCCTTGCCAGGGTGAGAGGCCGGAACCGGGTGCGGTCGGATCGCGTTTGTATGGATCAAGGACCCGCGCGCGTGAGGCGCCGGAAGCGCAAGAAGCAGGACGACGGAACCGATGGAACAGGTGGTGCCCTAGGGGCCGCCTGGAGAGGGAGAGACATGGCGTTCAAGAAGCTGCTCGCGAGCCTGGGGGCCGGCGGGGCTTCGGTGGAGACGGTGCTGACCGAGGTCAACGTCGTGCCGGGTGGTGTCGTCCAGGGCGAGGTGCGGATCCAGGGCGGGTCGGTCGACCAGCAGATCGAGGCACTGTCGGTCGGGCTGCAGGCCAAGGTCGAGGTCGAGAGCGGCGACCAGGAGTACAAGCAGGACATCGAGTTCACGAAGCAGCGGCTCGGAGGTGCCTTCGAGCTGAAGGCGCAGGCCGTGCACGTCGTTCCCTTCGGGCTGGAGATCCCGTGGGAGACGCCGATCACGATGATCGACGGGCGTGCCCTGCCCTCGATGCACATCGGGGTGACCACGGAGCTGGAGATCGCGCGTGCGGTGGACTCCGGTGACCTGGACCCGGTCAACGTGCACCCGCTGCCGGCGCAGAAGGCGATCCTGGACGCCTTCATCCAGCTGGGCTTCCGCTTCAAGAACGCGGACATGGAGCGCGGTCTCATCCGGGGTACGCGGCAGAAGCTGCCGTTCTACCAGGAGATCGAGTTCCTGCCGCCGCAGCAGTACCGTGGTCTGAACCAGGTCGAGTTGAGCTTCGTCGCCGACCAGAACGCGATGGACGTCGTCCTGGAGATGGACAAGAAGCCCGGCCTCTTCAGCGAGAGCAGCGACACGTTCCGCTCGTTCCAGGTGGGTCTGAACGACTACCAGGGAACGGACTGGGTCGCGTACCTCAACCAGTGGCTGTCCGAGGTCGGCAGCAAGCGCAACTGGTTCTAGGCTCGGAACCTCTGGCTCCAGATCCGATTCAGGAGGTACCGAGGTGACCGAGCTCAAGCGGCGGCCGCTCCCCCATGACTTCCATCCGCCCGTCCCGTCGTTCACGGTGACGAGCGAGGACGTCGAGGAGGGTGCGACACTCAAGGACGCTCAGGTCTACGCGGCCGGCAACTCCTCGCCGCAGCTGCGGTGGGAGGGCTTTCCGCCTGAGACCAAGAGCTTCGCCGTGACCTGCTACGACCCCGATGCCCCTACGGGCAGCGGCTTCTGGCACTGGGTGGTGTTCGACCTCCCGGCCTCGGTCACCGAGTTGCCGGCGGGCGCGGGCAGCGGCAAGTTCGAAGGGCTGCCGGAGGGCGCCGTGCAGGTGCGCAACGACTACGGGTCGAAGGACTTCGGTGGTGCCGCGCCGCCGCCCGGGGACGGGCCGCACCGGTACGTGTTCACCGTGTATGCCGTGGACCAGGAGAAGCTGGGTCCGGACGCGGATGCCACTCCCGCCTTCGTGGGCTTCAATCTGCGGTTCCACACGATCGCGCGTGCGCAGCTGATCGGTGAGTACGAGGTGCCCGCCGAAGCCTGACGTTCATGGAACGTTTGCCCGCCCCTGGTCTTGGAAGTGATCAGGGGCGGGCACTTTTTATTTCGTTGTCCATCTCGGCGTGCCCGGCCAGAGTTGATCCCAGTCCGCCGAGGGGTGGGCGGGTGCATACGGGAGGTGGGCTGGTCATGCGGGACACGCTGGTACTGAACGCGAGCTTCGAGCCGCTGTCGACGGTGACGTTGAACCGAGCCGTCGTTCTGGTGCTTCAGGACAAGGCCGTCGTGGAGCAGTCCCACCCCGAACTGCGTATGCGGGGAGCCGCGGTCGACATACCGGCGCCCCGGGTGATCAGGCTGTGCAGGTACGTACGGGTGCCCTTCCGAAGACAAGCACCGTGGTCGAGGCGGGGTGTCCTGGTACGGGACCGGCACAGGTGCGCGTACTGCGGCAGGCGGGCGACGACCGTGGACCACGTGGTGCCGCGGTCGCAGGGCGGTCAGGACACCTGGCTGAACACGGTGGCCTCGTGCGCGCAGGACAACCACCGCAAGGCGAACCGGACTCCGGACGAGGCGGGCATGCCGCTGTTGCGGCTGCCGTTCGAGCCGAGTCCGGCGGACGCGATGCTGTTGTCGCTGGGCAACGAGGACTTCGGGGCACTGCCGGAGTGGCTGGCTCAGCCGGCGGCCTAGGCCGCACCCTGTCGTAGAGCTGGGGCCCACCTCCGTCGGGAGGTGGGCCCCGGTCTCGTACGACAGTTGTCAGTCGATCGACGGCTTCTCGCGGCGCTCCGTACCCGAGCCGCCGCCGTTGCCGGAGTTGCCTCCGCCGCCCGAATCGCCGCCGAAGGGGCCGAAGTTGCCCATGGCCCCTGACAGGCCCTTGAGGGCGTCGCCGATTTCGCTGGGGACGATCCAGAGCTTGTTGGCGTCGCCCTCGGCGATCTTCGGGAGCATCTGGAGGTACTGGTAGGAGAGGAGCTTCTGGTCCGCGTCGCCGGCGTGGATCGCCTCGAAGACCGTACGGACGGCCTGGGCTTCGCCCTCGGCGCGCAGGGCGGCGGCCTTGGCCTCACCTTCGGCGCGCAGGATCTGGGACTGCTTCTCGCCTTCGGCGGTGAGGATGGCGGCCTGGCGCGTACCTTCGGCGGTGAGGATCGCGGCGCGCTTGTCGCGGTCGGCGCGCATCTGCTTCTCCATCGAGTCCTGGATGGAGGTCGGGGGCTCGATGGCCTTCAGTTCCACGCGGTTGACGCGGATGCCCCACTTACCGGTGGCCTCGTCGAGGACCCCGCGCAGGGCCGCGTTGATCTCCTCGCGGGAGGTCAGGGTCCGCTCCAGGTCCATGCCGCCGATGATGTTGCGGAGCGTGGTGACGGTGAGCTGCTCGATCGCCTGGATGTAGCTGGCGACTTCGTAGGTCGCGGCCCGGGCGTCGGTCACCTGGTAGTAGATGACGGTGTCGATGTTGACGACCAGGTTGTCCTGGGTGATCACCGGCTGTGGCGGGAACGGCACGACCTGTTCACGCAGGTCGATGCGGTTGCGGATGGTGTCGATGAACGGGACGACGATGTTGAGGCCCGCGTTGAGCGTCCGCGTGTAGCGGCCGAAGCGCTCCACGATGGCGGCGCTCGCCTGCGGGATGACCTGGATCGTCTTGATGAGGGCGATGAAGACCAACACCACCAAGATGATCAAGACGATGATGACCGGTTCCATCGTGCTCCCCGTGCCCTTCTCTGCCTCGGCGCTTTCGGAAGATCTTATGCCTGTTGAAGATCTTGCTGGTCGAGTGTGACAGACCGTCGTGTGCCTCGTGGGGCGTTCGGTTCAGTTACGTCATGCCTGCGTCCTGCGAGGTCACATGACGATCGCCGTTGCGCCCTCGATCTCCACGACGTCCACTTCCTCGCCCACTTCGTAGGCGCGGTCGGTGGCGAGGGAGCGGGCGGACCAGACCTCCCCGGCGAGCTTGATGCGGCCGCCGGAGCCGTCGACGCGCTCCAGCACTACGGCCTGTCTCCCCTTCAACGCGTCCACGCCGGTGGCGTATTGGGGTCGCTGTGAGCGGTGCCGGGCGGCGATGGGCCGTACGACCGCGATCAGGGCGACCGATACGGCGGCGAAGACGAGTACTTGGACGGTGATACCCCCGCCGACTCCGGCCGTGACCGCCGCGGCGGTGGCGCCCACGGCGAGCATGCCGAGTTCCGGCATCGCGGTCACCACGAGCGGGATTCCGAGCGCTACCGCGCCGACGAGCCACCACACCCATGCATCGATGTCGTTCACATGGTCATGGTAGGTCCGGGACACCTGCCACCGACAGGGCGCCGGAGCGTCGGAACACCCTTATTACCCGGGGAGTTCGCAGGATCAGGCCATCGGGAGGCCCTGAGCGGTCCAGCGCTCGCCGACCTGTTCGACGACGAGCGGGAGGCCGAAGCAGAGCGAGAGGTTGCGGGAGGTGAGTTCGAGCTCCAGCGGTCCGGCGGCGAGGACCTTGCCCTGGCGGATCATGAGGACGTGGGTGAAGCCGGGGGCGATCTCCTCGACATGGTGGGTGACCATGAGCATCGAGGGGGCGATCGGGTCGCGCGCGAGACGGCCGAGACGGCGTACGAGGTCCTCGCGGCCGCCGAGGTCGAGGCCGGCGGCGGGCTCGTCGAGGAGCAGCAGCTCGGGGTCGGTCATCAGGGCGCGGGCGATGAGGGTGCGCTTGCGCTCGCCTTCGGAGAGCGTGCCGAACTTGCGCTCCAGGTAGTCGCTCATGCCGAGGCGGTCGAGGAAGGCGCGGGCGCGCTGCTCGTCGATCTCCTCGTACTCCTCCTGCCAGCCGGCGGTCATGCCGTACGCGGCGGTCAGCACGGTCTGCAGGACGGTCTGGCGCTTGGGCAGCTTGTCGGCCATGGCGATGCCGGCCATGCCGATGCGCGGGCGAAGCTCGAAGACGTCGGTGCCGGGCGTGCCCAGGGTCTCGCCGAGGATCGTGGCGGTGCCCTTGCTGGGGTAGAGGTAGCTGGACGCGACGTTCAGGAGGGTGGTCTTGCCGGCGCCGTTCGGGCCGAGGATGACCCAGCGCTCGCCCTCCTTCACCGACCAGGAGACCTGGTCCACCAGAGCCCGGCCCTCGCGGACCACGGATACGTCCTGAAGCTCCAGAACATCGCTCATGAGCGCGTTGTCTCCCCTTGCAGTGTGGCCGGTCTCGGCTGTCGCGTTCGCCTGTGGCGCGGTCCGCCGCGCCGGTGGGCGCAGCCCTCGAAGAAATCTACGCCACCGGTCGTCCGCTCCATTCCATCGGTCCGGTCCTTAGGGTGGAGGCATGCTTTCGGAACCACGATCAGGACGCCTTGCCGCTTGGGGAAATGCCCTGTTGGCCGGACTTGTCTCACCGGACGACTCCGTACTCGCCATTGTCGGCGAGGACGCGGTGCACCGGGTGGAGGGGCTGCCGGGTGAGTCGGCGCCCGTCGGTCTCACGCTGGCGCTGGGGCGGCTGCGGTCGCTCGGCGTGATGGGGCTACGGGTCGCGCTGCCCGCGCCCGGGCATCCGCTGGGGCTGAGCGGACCGCCGGATTTCAACGCGCGGGCGTTGGAGGCCGAGGAGGCGGTGATCTGTTACGGCGCCGCGCTCGGGTTGGTGCCGGAGGTGTACGCGGCCGGTCCCGACGGCGATGTCCATGTCGAGGTCGTGTGGCACTGCCTGGCCGTGCGGGAGGCGCCGCCCGCCGATGTGCCGTCGCTCGGGGAGGCCGAGCGGGAGCTGGCGGAGGCGCTGCGGGATGCGACCGAGGTGCTGACGCGGCTGGATGTGGCCGGATCGGGGCCGGTGGCCGAAGCTGCGATCAGTGCGTATCGGGCGCGGGCCGAGCGGGGCCGGGAGGTGTTGGCGCCGGGGTATCCGCCGCGGGCGGTGCGGGTGCTGGAGCTGGCGCAGCGGGTGGGGTTGCTGGTTGATCTGGCGTACGAGAACGGTCCCGGGGGTGCGGTGAGCGCGTCCGAGATGGCGGCGCGGGGGGTTGCGCTGCGGCCGGTGGAGCGGACGGCTCGGCGGGCGACCGTGGCGGCGTACAACGCGTATGTGGAGGAGCGGGAGCGGGGCGTTCGCTGAGCGTCGGCCGCGCTGGTGACCGGCGCGGGCTGGATGGCGACGTACGAAAGCCCCGCGCGTCGTCGTCGACTCGCGGGGCTTCTCGTCGGTGGGCGACGTCAGTCGTTCACGCCCTCGTTGCCGAACGCCGGGTTCAGCAGAGCGATCAGGTTGGCGGTGTTGCCGACCACGTTCACCGGGACGTGCACCGGGACCTGGACGACGTTGCCCGAACCGACGCCAGGCGACGCCACGGCCACGGCGTCGCCCCCCGCGTCGGCGACAGCGGCTCCGGCGGAGGCGCCGGCGGCGATACCTGCGACGGTCAGGGCCACGGCAGCCTTCTTGGCGATGTTCATGAGCAGCGTTCCTCCTGCGTTTGCGTGTCCGACCCGGCCGCGGGTCGTGCGCTGATCAACGCCGGAGAGCTCCGGGACGGCACGGGATTTCAAGGCAACGGCCCGTTCGGATCATTCGCACGAAAAGCTGACCGGCCTCCCGGGGGAACCCCCGGGAGGCCGAAGTCATGACCTGCTCGGCCACTGGCGTCAGTGGTTGACGCCCAGGTTGCCGAAGGCGGGGTTCAGCACACCGATGACGTTCACGCTGTTGCCGACCGCGTTCACCGGGACGTGCACCGGAGCCTGAACGAGGTTGCCCGAGGCGACGCCCGGCGAGCCCACGGCCTTGCCGTCGGCGATCGCACCGTCGGTGGCGGAGGCCATACCGGCACCGGCGGCGATCAGTCCGCCGGCCACCATCGTCACGGCCGCTGCCTTCTTCAGGTTCTTCACTTCTGAGCCCTCCCTAGCGATTGCCGCGGCAGTCGCCGCAGCACGCACTGGAGAACGGCGGAGATCCGCAAAGGATGCGCCATCCGGGGGACATTCCCACGACGGTATGAATCTCAGTCCGGAGCGGAACGCTCCGCATTGCCATCCGAACAGTAATTCAGCCGGCCGCACCATGGCGTACGGCCCACAGGGCGGCCTGTGTGCGGTCCGCCAGGTCGAGCTTCATCAGGATGTTGGAGACGTGCGTCTTGACGGTTTTCTCGGAGAGCACCAGTGCGCGGGCGATCTCCCGGTTGGAGCGGCCGTCCGCTATCAGCCCGAGTACCTCGCGCTCCCGCTCGGTGAGCGAACCGCCTCTTCCCTGGCCGGAGTTGTTCTCGTCCTGGGACAACAGCGCGCCCGCGACCTCGGGTTGGAGCAGGATGTGTCCCGCGTGGACGGAGCGGATCGCGCCGGCCAGGGCTTCGGGGTCGACGTCCTTGTAGACGTACCCCGCGGCGCCCGCGCGCAGGGCCGGGACGACCGTGCGCTGTTCGGTGAAGCTGGTGACGATCAGCACGCGCGCGGGGTTGTTCAGTTCGCGGAGCTTGCGCAGCGCGTCGACGCCGTCCATGCCCGGCATCTTGACGTCCATGAGGACGACGTCGGGTTTCAGCTCCTCGGCGCGGGCGACGCCTTCGGCGCCGTCGGCCGCCTCGCCCACGACCTCGATGTCGTCCTGCACTTCGAGGAACGTGCGCAGGCCCCGGCGGACCACCTGGTGGTCGTCGACGAGCAGCACCTTGATTGCGTCAGCCACCAGGGACCTCCAGCTCGATCGTCGTGCCCTTGCCGGGCGCCGATTCCACGGTCAGCGCGCCGCCGACCCCACTCGCCCGGTCCCGCATGGAGACCAGGCCCAGGTGGCGTCCCGCACGGCGTATCCCCTGCGGGTCGAAGCCGCCGCCGTCGTCCGTCACCCGCAGGACGGCTCCGCCACCGCGCCGGTCCAAGGTCACGTCGACGTGCTCGGCGCCGGAGTGCCGCAGGGCATTGTGCAGGGCCTCCTGGGCGACGCGCAGCACGGCCTCCTCCTGGGCGGCGGGCAGGGCGCGCACACCGCGGCCGACGAAGGTCACGCGCGCGGCGTGGGCGCGGTCCAGGACCTGGATGTGGGTGCGCAGGGTCGCGACCAGACCGTCCTCGTCCAGTGCCGCGGGGCGCAGCTCGACGACCGCCGCGCGCAGTTCGTCGGCGGCCTCCGCGGCGAGTACGGCCACCTGTTGCAGCTCGCCCTTGGCGCGGGACGGGTCCCGGTCGACCAGGGCGGCGGCCGCCTGGGCGGTCAGGCGCAGTGAGAACAGTTTCTGGCTGACCGCGTCGTGCAGTTCGTGGGCGAGCCGGGAGCGCTCCTCGGCGATCGTGAGCTCGCGGCTGCGTTCGTACAAGCGGGCGTTGGTGAGGGCGATCGCGGCGTGCTGGGCGAGGATCGACAGGAGTTCCTCGTCCTCCTCGGTGAAGCCACAACTGCCTTGTGGCTTCGGGCGCGGGGGGTGTGGGGGGTTTCCCCCCACAGGGCCCAGCTTGTTGGCGAGGAACAGCGCGCCGATGACCTCGTCGCCGTCGCGGATCGGCAGGCCCAGGAAGTCGGACATGTCGGGGTGGGCGGACGGCCAGCCCTCGAAGCGGGGGTCCTTGCGCACGTCGGCGAGGCGCTCGGGCTTGGCCTCGCGCAGCATCGCGGCGAGGATGCCGTGCTGGCGCGGGAGGGGCCCGATGGCCTTCCACTGGGCGTCGCTGACGCCGTCGACCACGAACTGGGCGAAGCCGCCGTGGTCGTCGGGCACTCCCAGGGCGGCGTACTGCGCGTCGAGCAGCTCGCGGGCCGAGGCGACGATCGTCTTGAGGACGTCGCGCACCTCGAGGTGCCTGCTCATGGCCAGCAGCGCGGAGCTCACCGCGGCGAGGCCGGACCGGGGGCCTTGACTCATGTCCTCACGGTACCGGCGGGGTGTGACAGTCCGTATCCGACCTGTGGTGGCCGCTTCCTAGGCCGGGAGACCTAGGGCGAAGGGCCTCGCGGCTTGCGGCCCGCGTCCGAGGCGGCGACCGCGGCCCGGTTCCTACGTTGGGGGCACGCCGATCAGAAGGCGTCGAGGACGAGGGGACGTGTGTCATGCCGGTAGCGATCATCACGGGGGCCTCGAAGGGACTGGGGCGGGCGCTGGCCGACGCTCTGGCCGCCCGGGGCTGGGATCTGGTGCTCGACGCCAGAGGCGCCGGGGCCCTCACGGAGGCGGCGCAGGCCGTCTCCAGGCACGGGACGCGGGTGACCGCCCTGCCCGGGGACGTCACGGACGCCGGGCACCGGAGCGAGCTGGTGGCGGCCGCGTGGAAGTTCGGCGGGGTCGACCTGCTGGTGAACAACGCGAGCGCGCTGGGCGCCGAGCCGCTGGTACGGCTGGAGAAGCTGCCCCTTGAGGGGCTGCGGCGGGCACTGGAGGTCAACGTGGTCGCCGCGCTGGGGCTCGTCCAGGAGGCGCTGCCGCTGTTGCGGGCCTCCGAGGCGGGAACGGTGATCGCGGTCAGCTCGGACGCGGCCGCCGAGGCGTACGAGACGTGGGGCGGCTACGGGGCGTCCAAGGCGGCCCTGGACCATCTGGCGGCGGTGCTGAGCGAGGAGGAACCCGGACTGCGGGTCTGGGCGGTCGACCCCGGCGACATGGCGACGGACCTGTACGCGGCCGCCGTACCGGAGGACAGGGATCCGCGGCCGGAGCCGGCCGGTGTGGTGCCGGCGTTCCTGCGGCTGCTGGACGAGCGCCCCGTGAGCGGGCGCTACGGGGCCCCCGCTCTGCTGGAGGAGCGATGACGCTGGCGGTACATGTGCCGGAGGAGCTGTCGGCACGGGTGCCGACAGAGCAGCGGGGGCCGGGGCTCGACCGGGATGCCGTACGGCTGCTCGTGTCGCGGGGCACCGAGGTGTCGCACCACGCGTTCGTGGAGCTGCCCCGGCTGCTGCGGGCCGGGGACCTGCTCGTCGTGAACACCTCACCCACGCTGGCCGCCGCTGTCGACGGGCGGATCGGGCACGCGCGCGTGGTGGTGCACTTCTCCACCCGCGGGGACGACGGACGGTGGGCGGTCGAGCTGCGGGAGCCCGACGAGAAAGGGACCACGCGCGCGCGTGCGGGAGGGCCGGCTGGTACCGAGGTGCGGCTGCCCGGGGATGGGCGGCTCGTCCTGGAGGAGCCGCTGAGCGCGCACAGCGAGCGGTTGTGGTGGGCGCGGGTGGCGGGGGCGGAGATCCTCTCTCTGCTGCGGGAGCGCGGGCGGCCCATTCGTTACTCCTATACGGAGCGGGACCAGCCGCTGTCCGTGTACCAGACGGTGTTCGCGCTGCCGTCGCCCGACGGTGCGGGCAGCGCGGAGATGCCGAGTGCGGCGCGGCCCTTCACCGCGCGGCTGGTGGCGGAGCTGGTGAGCCGGGGGGTGCAGTTCGCTCCGGTCACGCTGCACACCGGGGTGGCTTCGGCGGAGGCGCACGAGCCGCCGTACCCGGAACGGTTCGCGGTGCCCGAGGCCTCGGCGCGGCTGATCAACGCGGTGAAGGCGGGGGACGGCAGGGTCGTGGCCGTGGGGACGACCGCCGTGCGGGCCGTGGAGTCGGCCGCCGGGCCCGGCGGGGTCGTACGCGCGCGTGCGGGGTGGACCGGTCTCGTGGTGACTCCGGAGCGCGGGGTGCGGGTGGTGGACGGACTGCTGACGGGGCTGCACGAGCCCGAGGCGTCGCATCTGCTGATGCTGGAGGCGGTCGCGGGGCGGGCGGCGGTCGACCGCGGTTATGAGGAGGCGCTGCGGGGGCGGTACCTGTGGCACGAGTTCGGGGACGTGCACCTCGTCCTGCCGGAGGAGAGGCCTCACGCAGAGCATTGCGTCAGCAACTGTTGGTGAGACCGCTGCGTCGCCGATGTGAGCCCGCACATAGGGCGCAGATCACGTACTAGGTGAAATAGGAGACAAAGGCCTCCGGCGTGAACGGGGCAGACGTTCTGGTCTGTCCCGTTTTGCCCTTCCCTGATCCACTACCCGGCTTCGTACGTCACACCTTTGCCTGGGCATTTTGCGGCCGCTAAGAATGGCACCCGTCGCTCAGCGCCGTGGGTTCCTCCCGCGGCGTTTGTGCCGGAAGCACGCCGGTCCGACACCGGACGCTGAGCGACCTCCGCGCTATTCGAAGAGGTCCATTCGCATGCCCCTGAACATCAAGTCTCGAAGTCGTGCCCTGACCCGTACGCACCGCATCGCGATCGCCGGTACCGCCGCGCTCGGCGCTGCCGCCATCGTGTTCACGACGGTTCCCGGCGGGCAGACGACCACCGACGAGGCGGCTGCCGCCCCGGCGCGTGTGGCCTACAGCTCCGAGCAGCTCAACGGCCTGCAGTCGGGTGTCACCGAGCAGCTCGCCGGCGGCAGCCTGCAGAGCAAGCCCGCTGCGGCGAAGGAGAAGGCCGCGGCGGAAGCCGCAGCCAAGGCGAAGGCCGACGCCGCAGCCAAGAAGAAGGCCGCCGAGGCCGCCGCGAAGAAGAAGGCCGCCGCAGCCGCAGCCGCGAAGAAGGCCGAGCAGGCCCGCAAGGCGAAGGAGGCCGCCAGCCGGTCCGCCAAGCGCGCCGCGGTCAAGGCCGCCGCCGCCAAGACGTACCCCAACAACCTCGACGGCTGGATCAGGGAGTCCCTGGACATCATGAAGTCCAAGGGCATCCCGGGCTCGTACAACGGCCTGCACCGCAACATCCTCCGGGAGTCCTCGGGCAACCCGAACGCGATCAACAACTGGGACATCAACGCCATCAACGGCATCCCGTCGAAGGGGCTGCTGCAGGTCATCCCGCCGACCTTCGAGGCGTACCACGTCCCGGGCACGTCCTGGAACATCTACGACCCGGTCGCCAACATCACCGCCGCCGCCAACTACGCGGCCGACAAGTACGGCTCGATGGACAACGTCAACGGCGCGTACTGAGGCCGCGCGGACCTCTCGAACGCCGAAGGGCGGCACCCCGGTCGGGGTGCCGCCCTTCACCGTCGTACGAAAGTGATCGCTCGTACGGCAGTGATCACTTGCGCATGACCTCGGGCTCGTGGCGGCGCAGGAAGCGGGCCACGAAGAAGCCGCAGATCACTCCGAGGATGATCAGAGCGGCCATGTCCATGCCCCAGGCGCCGACCGTGTGCTCCCACAGCGGGTCGATGTCACCGCCCTCCTTGGGCGGGCTGATCTTGTTGAAGTCCAGCGTGGCGCCCGCGGCGGCGACCGCCCAGCGGGACGGCATCAGGTACGAGAACTCGTTGACGCCGACGGCGCCGTTCAGGGTGAACAGGCAGCCGGTGAACACGACCTGGATGATCGCGAACATGACCAGCAGCGGCATGGTCTTCTCGGCCGTCTTCACCAGCGACGAGATGACCAGGCCGAACATCATCGAGGCGAAGCCCAGCGCCATGATCGGGATGGAGAGCTCGATCATGGTGGAGCTGCCGAGGATCAGGCCCTGCTCGGGGATCTCCCGGCTGGCGAACCCGATGACGCCGACCAGCAGGCCCTGGAACACGGTGATCACGCCGAGCACGAACACCTTGGACATCAGGTACGCCGACCGGGACAGGCCGGTGGCGCGCTCCCGCTCGTAGATGACCCGTTCCTTGATCAGCTCACGCACGGAGTTCGCGGCGCCCGCGAAGCAGGCGCCGACCGCGAGGATGAGCAGGACCGTGGTGGCCGTGCCGTTCGGGATGATCCGGCCGGTCTTCGGGTTGGCCGGGTTGGGCAGCAGGCTGTTGCCCGAGTCGATGAGCAGGCTCACCGCGCCCAGGACGGCCGGCAGGATCACCATCAGTGCCAGGAAGCCCTTGTCGGAGGCGATCACCGACGTGTAGCGGCGCACGAGGGTGACGAACTGGGACATCCAGCCCTGCGGCTTCGGCGGCTTCATCGCCTGCATCGGCGGCATCTGTACGGACTGTGGGGCGACGGCGTCGATGTCCGCGGCGTACATCTGGTAGTGCTGCGAGCCCCTCCAACGGCCCGCCCAGTCGTAGTCGCGGTAGTTCTCGAAGGCGGAGAAGACGTCGGCCCAGGTGTCGTAGCCGAAGAAGTTCAGGGCTTCCTCGGGCGGGCCGAAGTAGGCGACCGCGCCGCCCGGCGCCATCACCAGGAGCTTGTCGCAGATCGCCAGTTCGGCCACGGAGTGCGTGACGACGAGGACCGTACGGCCGTCGTCGGCGAGGCCGCGCAGCAGCTGCATGACGTCACGGTCCATGCCCGGGTCGAGGCCGGAGGTCGGCTCGTCCAGGAAGATCAGCGACGGCTTGGTGAGCAGCTCCAGGGCCACGGAGACGCGCTTGCGCTGGCCGCCGGAGAGGGAGGTGACCTTCTTCTCCTTGTGGATGTCCAGCTTGAGCTCGCGCAGCACCTCGTCTATGCGCTGGTCGCGCTCCTGCGTGCTGGTGTCCGCGGGGAAGCGCAGCTTGGCCGCGTACTTGAGGGCCTTCTTGACGGTCAGTTCCTTGTGCAGGATGTCGTCCTGCGGGACCAGACCGATGCGCTGGCGCAGCTCGGCGAACTGCTTGTACAGGTTCCGGTTGTCGTAGAGGATGTCGCCCTGGTTGGCGGGCCGGTAGCCCGTCAGCGCCTTGAGCAGGGTCGACTTGCCGGAGCCGGACGGGCCGATGACCGCGATCAGCGACTTCTCCGGGACGCCGAAGGAGACGTCCTTCAGGATCTGCTTGCCGCCGTCGACCGTGACGGTCAGGTGGCGGGCCGAGAAGGAGACCTCACCGGTGTCGACGAACTCCTCGAGGCGGTCGCCGACCAGGCGGAACGTGGAGTGGCCGACGCCGACGATGTCGTTCGGGCCCAGCAGTTGCGTGCCGCCCTTGGTGATGGGCTGGCCGTTGACGTACGTGCCGTTGTGCGAGCCCAGGTCGCGGATCTCGTAGCGGCCGTCGGGCGTGGCGTGGAACTCCGCGTGGTTGCGGGAGACCTGGAGGTCGGAGACCACCAGGTCGTTCTCCAGGGCGCGGCCGATGCGCATGACGCGGCCGAGCGAGAACTGGTGGAACGTGGTCGGGCTGCGGTCGCCGTAGACCGGCGGCGCCCCCGCGCCACCACCGGGGCCCTGCTGCTGAGGGATCTGCGGCGCGGCCTGCTGCGGCTGCTGCCAGCCGGCCTGCGGGGCCTGCTGCTGCGGTGCCTGTGGTGCCGCCGCCCAGCCGGGATTCGCGCCCTGCGCCGCGTACGGCTGCTGCTGGGGCTGGGCCTGCGGCGACGCCACGGCGGCCGCGGATCCGGAGAGGCTGAGCAGCGGACCGTCGGTCGCGTTGCCCAGGTGCACGGCCGAGCCCGGGCCGATCTCCAGCTGATGGATCCGCTGCCCCTGCACGAACGTGCCGTTGGTGCTGCCGTGGTCTTCGATGACCCAACTGCGGCCGCTCCAGCTGATCGTGGCGTGACGCCAGGAGACCCTGGCATCGTCGAGCACCACGTCCCCCTGCGGATCACGGCCGAGTGTGTATGGCCTGGACGGGTCGAGCGTCCAGGTCCGTCCATTCAATTCCAGTACGAGTTCCGGCACTCCATGCCCCACTGAGTAGTCCCCCGAGTTACCCCCAACACAGGGAGTCTAGGGATGTCGAACATCGTCGGGAACTATTTCAGGCTCGGCCCCCTGACCGAAAGTCGGGCCTTGTGAAGACGACACACGCCCGCTTCGGCCGTTTCCGTTGACGGGGTTGAAACCGGACCGGAGAGTGGTAATCCACGCGAGGGGGACATGCGCGGCGACTCGGCCGCGCCGCGGATCGGGGGGTCTGCCATGAGTGCGTCCATGAGCGTCGAGACCACGAAGCCGGGCACGAGGCTGCCCTGGGGAGACATCCTGCTGTCCGCGATCGCCGCTGTGAGCTGGGCATTGATCGGGATGGCGGGCACGGCGGCGCTCGGGCTGCACCTGCTCGAAGCCGATACGGCGGGCTCGCTCGGGCCCATGACCGCGGCGGTGGTGGCTCTTGGGGCGGGTGGTTCCGTCACACCGTCCGGCGACGTGTCCGCGTTCGGCCTGACGGGCGCGGAGGCAGCGACCGCCATCGAGATCACGCCACTGGGCGTGAGCCTGGTCGGAGCGCTGCTGCTGTCGTGGTTCTTCCTAAGGTCCTTGCGTGGAGCGGGAGTTGTGATCGCGCCCGCCGAACTCCTCGCTCGCGCGGGCGCGGTGGTCGCGCTGTTCGTGGCGATGCTGGGAGGGCTGGCCTGGGCGGGACACGATGTCATCACGATCGACGGAAGCGCACTGGGACTCGACGACCTGCCGGGCGGAGGCGGGGGCGGCATCGAGATCCCCGGGGTGGGCGACGTAGGGGACATCGGAGGGCTACTGCCCGACCAGATCGGCGACCTCGTCGACGCGCAGGCGGCGGTCGGCTTCACCGTAGACACCGCGCCGACCCTGCTCGGCGGGCTCGGCTGGTCGGCCGGGATCCTGCTGATCGCCCTGCTGGCGTCCCGTCGTACTCCCCTGCCGCGCGGCTGGGAGAGCGTGCACCGAGTCGTACGGCCGGCCGCGTCCGCCCTGGTCACGGTACTGCTGGTGGCGGTGGCGGCCGGGTTCGCGGCCGCGGGGTACGCGGCGATCGGCGACGACCATCCCAAGCGGATCGCGGGGGCGGCGCTGCTGGGGGCGCCGAACGGGGTGTGGCTGGGCATCCCGATCGGCCTGTTCGTGCCGTTCGACGGCCGGGCGACGGGGGTGCTGACGAATTTCCTGCCGGCTCCGATGGACGAGCTGCTGAACTCCGGGTCCGACCAGTCCGTGTCCCTGGGGCGGCTGGCGGACCTCGACGGGCGGGTGTGGCTGCTGGGGGTCGCGGCGGCGCTGATGATGCTGCTGGCCGGGGTGCTGACGGCGGTGCGGACGCCGGTGACCGCCGGGGGTGGCGGCGGTTCCGCGGTCGTACGGGATCCAGGTGTACGGGATCAGGGTGCCCTCGGTTTCGCCGGGCGGTGTGCGCTGCGGCTGGGCATCGCCACGGCGCTGACCCTGCCGTTGCTCGCCTGGCTGACGGGCGTGTCCGTGGACGCTTCGCTGTCCGTGCTCGGCTTCGACGCGTTCGGCGCGGGAATCAACCTGAGCGGGAATCTCGGCATGGCGTTGCTCCTCGGTGCCCTGTGGGGTGCCGGCGCGGGAGCTGCCGGTGCGCTGCTCGCCCGGGCGACCGGGGCGGCGGGGCGACAGGCGGCGCCGCTGGCACTGGGTGACGGGCGGTGGCGGGACGTGGCCGGGGATGCCGGGCCTTCTGCGACGGTCGCGGGTGCTGGGCGTGCCTCGTACGCGGGGCAGCCGACGGGGCCGTCCGCAGGTGAGACCCGTGGTCCTCGCGAGGAACAGCCACGGGATCCCTACGCGGGCGGGTCCGGGCGCGAGTCCGGGCCGTACGTCCCCAGCTCGTCGTACCGGCCGCCGAACCCGGCGACCAATCCGTATCTGCGCATGCCGGACGCATTACGGGAACCGGAGGACGCGCGGCCGCCCGACGAGCCGCGCCGGCCGGACGGTCCGCGCTCGCCCGGCGACGACGTGTACGGCGCGCCCACGGTGGCCCGGCCGATCGGGCCGCCGCCTCGGTCGCCCCGGAAGCCGCCCGGGGAGCGGCCGTCGTCCGGTTCGGGCGAGCGGCCACCGCCGCCACCGCCTCCCCCACCACCGCCTCCCCCGCCTCCTGGGAGGCCGAAGGGGCGCCGGTGACCCCACGCGGTCGCAGGGCCGTGTGCAGCGAAGACGTGGTCGGCGCGTAAGGTCGGCGCCACCGGCCCGACACCCAGTGTTCCGTGTCCGTCAGGCGGACCTCGGGCGCGGAAGGCACTGCGTGCCGGATACGGTGGGAACACCATGAGCGCTTCGCAGACCTCGACCTCTGACGTCCCCACCCTTCTCGTCAAGATCTTCGGGAAGGACAAGCCGGGCATCACGGCCGGACTCTTCGACACCCTCGCCGCCTACTCCGTCGACGTGGTCGACATCGAGCAGGTCGTCACCCGTGGCCGGATGGTGCTGTGCGCGCTCGTGACCGCGCCGCCCAGCGGGCTGGAGGGGGATCTGCGGGCGACCGTCCACAGCTGGGCGGAGTCGATCAAGATGCAGGCCGAGATCATCTCGGGCCTCGGCGACAACCGTCCGCGCGGGCTGGGGCGCTCCCTGGTCACCGTGCTCGGGCATCCGCTCACCGCGGAGGCGACGGCGGCGGTCGCCGCGAAGATCACCAAGGTCGGCGGCAACATCGACCGCATCTTCCGGCTCGCCAAGTACCCGGTGACCGCGGTCGAGTTCGCGGTGTCCGGCGTGGAGACCTCGCCGCTGCGCACCGCCCTGGTGACCGACGCGGCGGCGCTCGGCGTCGATGTCGCGGTCGTCGCGGCCGGACTGCACCGCCGTGCCCAGCGCCTGATCGTCATGGACGTGGACTCGACGCTGATCCAGGACGAGGTGATCGAGCTCTTCGCCGCGCACGCCGGCTGCGAGGACGAGGTCGCCGAGGTGACGGCGGCCGCGATGCGCGGCGAGCTGGACTTCGAGCAGTCTCTGCACGCGCGCGTGGCGCTCCTCGAGGGGCTGGACGCCTCGGTGGTGGACAAGGTGCGCAGCGAGGTCCGGCTGACGCCGGGCGCGCGCACGCTGATCCGTACGCTGAAGCGCCTCGGCTACCAAGTGGGCGTCGTCTCGGGCGGGTTCACGCAGGTCACGGACGATCTGCGGGAGCGGCTCGGGCTCGACTTCGCGCAGGCCAACACGCTGGAGATCGTCGACGGGAAGCTGACCGGCAAGGTCACCGGAGAGATCGTGGACCGGGCGGGCAAGGCGCGGCTGCTGCGCCGGTTCGCCGCGGAGGCGGGCGTACCGCTGGCGCAGACGGTGGCGATCGGCGACGGCGCCAATGACCTGGACATGCTCAACGCGGCCGGCCTGGGGGTGGCCTTCAACGCCAAGCCGATGGTGCGGGAGGCCGCGCACACCGCGGTGAACGTGCCGTTCCTCGACACGGTCCTGTACCTGCTGGGCGTCACCCGCGAAGAGGTCGAGGCCGCGGACATGCACGAGGAGATCTGAGCCCGTCTGCGCAAGCAGGGCTCCGAAGGGCCCGGAACCGTGCGGTGCCGGGCCCTTCGGCGCGAGAACGGTTCAGTCGGACGGCGCCCAGTAGTCGACCAGCGTGGCCACGCCCGGCTCCAGGGACTTCCAGGAGCCGTCGAAGGACAGGACGGCGAAGGCGGCGGCCGGGAAGCCGCGGCCGCTCATCCGCTCTCGGGCGTCGCCCTCGGCCGCGCCGGCCAGGATGTCGGCGAGGCCCTGGATGCCCGGGTTGTGGCCGATGAGCAGGACATCCCGTGCGTCGTCGGGGGTCTCGTTGAGCAGGGCGATCAGCTCGCCGGGCGAGGCCTCGTAGATCCGCTCCTCGTAGACCGTTTTCGGCCGGTGCGGGAGTTCGTGGACGGCGAGCTTCCAGGTCTCGCGGGTCCGGGTCGCGGTGGAGCACAGGGCCAGGTCGAAGGCGAGGCCGGTGTCGGCCAGCTTGCGTCCGGCGACTGCGGCGTCCATGCGGCCCCGCTCAGCGAGCGGCCGCTCGTGGTCGGTCACCTGTGGCCAGTCGGCTTTCGCATGCCGGAAGAGGACGATCTTGCGGGGTTCTGCGACGCTCATGGGATCCAGCTTCGCATGAAACAGGCCATGGGGCGCGGGTAGTTGACCGGCGGCTCCGGCCGTGTTCAGCGCGCTATCAGCTGCTGTACTCGCTCGACGAGGTGAGGGACGGCGGGGTCGCCGGACGCCGCGTGCGCGTTCGTCGGGTTCAGGATCAGCACCAGGAGCACGATGAACGCGAGCGTCGGCAGCGCGAGGGCCCACCAGGGCAGCCGGCTGTCGACGCCGCCGCGGGGCGCGGGGTGGGGCCGGGTGTGCGTAGGAGCCGACATGGGTGCCTCCGCCGTCTTCGAGTCGTCCGTGTCCGCCTCTCGCGGTCACAACTCGAAGCTACGGAATCTTTGGCCTTCAACCCATCCGGTGATCCACCCAGTTGACCCTGACACTCGCCCCCTAGGGGACAGGGGGGTTAGCCCCACCATCGGGCCCGCCGGACGGTCACGCGGGACACGATCACGAGGACACGATCACGGCGAGGCGATCGTCGCGATGATGGCGATGATCACGAAGATGGCGAAGAACGAGCCGAAGACCAGGAGCATCTTCTTCTGGCCGTTCTGGGGATTCGGATCGAGCACTGGCATACGGCAAGTCTCGCACCCGTCGGTCACCAGCACTCCCCCGGGGTGAGGCCCCGGGGGCCCGCCCACCGGATCAGCGCGCCGCCTCGTCCTCCACCGTACGGTTGCGCCCCGCCAGGACGCCCACCGCCATCTGCGGGAGCATCAGGCCGGTCATGAGGGCGATCGGCAGCCCCCAGCCGCCGCTGTGCTGGTAGAGCACGCCGACCAGGAGCGGTCCCGGGATGGAGATGAGGTAGCCGGTGCTCTGCGCGAAGGCCGACAGCTGGGCGACGCCCGCGCCGGTCCTGGCCCGCATCCCGACCATGGTGAGGGCCAGCGGGAAGGCGCAGTTGGAGACGCCGAGCAGGACGGCCCAGGCCCAGGCGCCGCCGGCCGGCGCGAAGTACAGGCCCGCGTAGCCGGCCAGGCCGCAGACGCCGAGGGCGATCACGATCGGGCCCTGGTGCGGCAGCCGGGTGGCGACGCGCGGGATGACGAAGGCGAGCGGCACGCCCATCACCATCGTGACCGCGAGCAGCAGCCCCGCGGTGCCCGCGGACACGCCCGCGTCCCGGAAGATCTGCGCCATCCAGCCCATGGTGATGTACGCGGCAGTGGCCTGGAGCCCGAAGAAGACGGCGAGCGCCCAGGCGGTACGGCTCCGGGTGATCCGCAGCGGGGGCGACGGCTCCCCGCGCGCGGAGGCCCGCTCGGCCGACGCGGTCCCCCGGTCCCGTACGAGCGGGATCCACGGGAGCACGGCGGCCGCCGCCAGGACCGACCACACGGCGAGCCCGGACTGCCAGTTCCCGCCCAGCGTCCGCGTCACCGGCACGGTCACCGCCGCGGCGGCAGCGGTGCCGAGGGCGAGGGCCATCGAGTAGAGGCCGGTCATGGAACCGACCCGGTCGGGGAACCAGCGCTTGACGATGACCGGCATCAGGACGTTGCTGACCGCGATCCCCATGAGGGCGAGCGCGCTGCCCGCCAGGAAGCCCGCCGTACCGCCCGCGTACGGCCGTATCAGCAGGCCCGCGGTGATGGCGACCATGCCCGCGCACACCACCGCGCCCGGCCCGAAGCGGCGGGCGAGCCTGGGGGCCATGACGCCGAAGACGGCGAAGCAGAGCGGGGGCACGGAGGTGAGCAGCCCGGCCACGCTGCCGCTCATGCCGAGGCCGTCGCGGACCTCTTCGAGGAGGGCGCCGAGGCTGGTGATGGCGGGGCGGAGGTTGACGGCGGACAGCACGATGCCGACGACGACCAGACGCGTCGCCCACGCGCGCGTGGCGGCCCCTGTGGGCGCATCGCCTGCCGGGGCGTCGGTCGCGGCCGGACCGCGTACGGTCGTGGACTTCCTCGTCCGGGTTTCCTCGCGTGCCATGAGGCCCATCATAGAATCATGGGATGATTGGTTGTCCATCCCCGGGTCGCCCGTTCCGGCCCCGCCCGTGCGAAGGTGTGCCATGCCCCTGAGCCATCCCCGCCGGTCGGCACTGTCCGAGCAGGTCATCACCGCTCTGCGCAACCAGATCACCTCGGGCGAGTGGCCGGTCGGCGCCCGGATC
Source organism: Streptomyces sp. NBC_01352 (assembly GCF_036237295.1). Lineage (NCBI taxonomy): Bacteria > Bacillati > Actinomycetota > Actinomycetes > Kitasatosporales > Streptomycetaceae > Streptomyces > Streptomyces sp. NBC_01352. Next base: position 8,426,641 of record NZ_CP108354.1, on the reverse strand, counting down.
CCGACGGAGCCCGAGTTGGTCGAGCAGCTCGGCGTCGCCCGCAACACCGTCCGCGAGGCCGTCCGCGCGCTCGCGCACAACGGCCTGCTGGACATCCGGCAGGGCTCCGGCACGTACGTCGTGGCGACGAGCGAGCTGGCCGGCGTGATGCACCGCCGTTTCGCCGACGCGGACCCCCGGCACATCGCCGAGCTGCGTTCCACGCTGGAGTCGGCCGCCGCCAGGCTGGCCGCCGAGCGGCGCACGGAGAAGGACCTCAAGCAGCTGGACGCGCTCCTGGTGCGACGCGAGGAGGCGTGGGAGTCGGGCGACACCGAGGCGTTCGTGACGGCGGACGCGACCTTCCACCTGGCGGTGGTGGCCGCCTCGCACAACGACGTGATGACCGCGATGTACGCCGACCTGGGCGAGGTGCTGCGGGACTGGCTGCGCGAGGACGTCGGCGAGGAGCTGACTCCGGAGACGCACATGGACCACGCGCGGCTCGTCGACGCGATCCGCACGGGTGATGCGGCGGCGGCCGCCCAGGAGGCCGCCAGCTATCCGTTCCTGTGCCGTCCGGGGCGGTTCAACGCCCCTTCCGGTGGCTGACCCACACCGAGCGGACCTCTTTCCAGCAGCGGCCGGCCAGGCGCACGGTCTGCGCGGGCCCGGCCTCGACCGGGGTGCCGTCGCTGTCGACGTCCCACCAGCGGACGCACTCGATGTGCAGGCTGACCCGGTCGGGCCGCGGATACGGGTTGTGGCAGTACGCGATCACATGGGAGCCGGTGACGCTGCTGCGGCACTCCGCCCCGAACGGCTCCGGTGCGGCGGTCTGCCGCACCTCCACGCGCGCGTACGGCTTCGCGTCGTACGGCAGGGACAGCACGAGACAGACGGCTACGGTCGCTGAGGCCAGGCTGCGGGACAGGCGCACAAGGGGACCTCCTCGGCCGTGCTGGGGAGGGGAGCGTGTGGTGAACGCGTACTCCAGAGTGCGCAGTTGTGGCCCCGGGCCGCCCGACCGGATAGGCCGAACGAGTGAAGGGTGTGGGCCCGCGTCCGGAAGGAACGCGGGCCCACACCCTTCACTTCAATGGAGCCACAGCGGCAGCGTCACGCACCGATGGCGTGCAGACCGCCGTCCACGTGGACGATCTCGCCGGTGGTCTTCGGGAACCAGTCGCTCAGCAGCGCGACGACGCCCTTGCCGGCCGGCTCCGGGTCCTTGAGGTCCCACTCCAGGGGCGAGCGGGTGTCCCACACGGAGGCCAGGTCGCTGAAGCCCGGGATGGACTTGGCGGCCATCGAGGCGATCGGGCCGGCGGAGACGAGGTTGCAGCGGATGTTCTGCTTGCCCAGGTCGCGTGCCATGTAGCGGCTGGTGGCCTCCAGGGCGGCCTTGGCCGGGCCCATCCAGTCGTACTGCGGCCAGGCGAACTGTGCGTCGAAGGTCAGGCCGACGACCGAGCCGCCGTTCTGCATCAGCGGCAGGCAGGCCATCGTCAGCGACTTCAGGGAGTACGCCGAGACGTGCATGGCGGTGGCCACGGACTCGAACGGGGTGTTGAGGAAGTTGCCGCCCATCGCGTCCTGGGGCGCGAAGCCGATGGAGTGGACGACGCCGTCGAGGCCGCCGAGCTCCTCGCCGACGAGGTCGGCCAGGCGGCCCAGGTGCTCCTCGTTCGTGACGTCGAGCTCCAGGACCTTGGTGGGCTTGGGAAGCTTCCTGGCGATGCGCTCGGTCAGCGTGGGCCGCGGGAACGCGGTCAGGATGATCTCCGCGCCCTGCTCCTGGGCCAGCTTCGCGGTGTGGAAGGCGATGGAGGACTCCATCAGCACACCGGTGATCAGGACGCGCTTGCCCTCGAGAATTCCGCTCATGGTGTTCAGTGACCCATTCCCAGTCCGCCGTCAACGGGGATGACGGCTCCAGTGATGTACGAGGCGTCGTCCGAGGCGAGGAACCGCACCGTCGCGGCGATCTCCTCGGGCTGCGCGTACCGCCCGAGCGGCACCTGCTTCACGATGCCCTCGCGCTGCTCGTCGGTGAGCACCTTGGTCATGTCGGTGTCCACGAAGCCGGGCGCCACCACGTTGAACGTGATGTTGCGCGAACCCAGCTCACGGGCGAGCGAGCGCGCGAAGCCGACCAGCGCGGCCTTGGAGGCGGCGTAGTTCGCCTGCCCGGGGCCGCCGTACAGCCCGACGACCGACGAGATCAGCACGACGCGGCCCTTCTTGGCGCGCAGCATGCCGCGGTTGGCGCGCTTGACGACCCGGAAGGTGCCCGTGAGGTTGGTGTCGATGACCGAGGTGAAGTCCTCCTCGGACATGCGCATCAGGAGCTGGTCCTTGGTGATGCCGGCGTTGGCGATCAGCACCTCGACCGGGCCGTGCTCGGCCTCGATCTCCTTGTAGGCCTGCTCCACCTGCTCGGTGTCGGTGATGTCGCACTTGACGGCCAGGCAGCCCAGTTCCGTGAGGGCGGCCGGCGGCTCGCCCGAGCGGTACGTGATGGCAACCTTGTCGCCGGCCTCGGCGAATGCGCGGGCGATGGCGAGGCCGATGCCTCGGTTGCCTCCGGTGACGAGAACCGAGCGGCTCAACGGATCACCCTTTCGATAGCGGTCTGACACACCCGCCCGAACACCTGGATGACAGGCGGCTTCCTCGAAAACCTATCGGTCCCGGACCGCCCGCGGACAATCGGGCACCGACAGTGGCTTACGGCACCGACTGTCGGGTCCCTACAGAAAGCTGCGGAACTCCGTCGGAAACGTATGGTCGGCGGCCCCGCCCGCGCGACATGATCGGAGCCGACAGGCCACGACACCAGGGAGACCTCCGTGCCTCATACGATCGACGAAGCCTTCACGGCGCTTCCGCTACGCCCTTTGGCCGACGCCGCCCTGGCACGCGCGCGTGCGCTGGGCGCGGAGCACGCGGACTTCCGGTTCGAGCGGGTGCGCAGTGCGTCCTGGCGGCTGCGGGACGCGAAGCCCTCCGGGACCTCGGACACCACTGATCTCGGGTACGCGGTGCGGGTCGTGCACGGTGGGACGTGGGGGTTCGCCTCGGGGGTGGATCTGACACTGGACGCCGCCGCCAAGGTCGCCTCCCAGGCGGTGCAGATGGCGAAACTGTCCGCCCAGGTGATCAAGGCGGCCGGGTCGGACGAGCGGGTCGAGCTCGCGGACGAGCCCGTGCACACCGAGAAGGAGTGGATCTCGTCGTACGAGATCGATCCGTTCTCCGTGCCCGACGAGGAGAAGTCGGCGCTGCTGGCCGAGTGGAGCGCGCGGCTGCTGGCGGCGGACGGCGTCAATCACGTGGACGCCTCGCTGCTCACCGTCCATGAGAACAAGTTCTACGCCGATACGGCCGGGACCGTGACGACGCAGCAGCGGGTTCGGCTGCACCCGCAGCTGACCGCCGTGTCCGTCGACGAGTCGAGCGGCGAGTTCGACTCCATGCGGACCATCGCGCCGCCCGTCGGGCGCGGCTGGGAGTACCTCACCGGCACCGGCTGGGACTGGGACGCGGAGCTGGCGCGGATCCCGGAGCTGCTCGCCGAGAAGATGCGGGCGCCCAGCGTCGAGTCGGGCGTCTACGACCTCGTCGTCGATCCCTCCAACCTGTGGCTGACCATCCACGAGTCCATCGGGCACGCCACCGAGCTGGACCGGGCGCTCGGCTACGAGGCCGCCTACGCCGGCACCTCCTTCGCCACCTTCGACCAGCTGGGCAAGCTCAGGTACGGCTCCGAGCTGATGAACGTCACCGGTGACCGCACCGCCGAGCACGGCCTGGCGACCGTCGGGTACGACGACGAGGGCGTCGCGGGACAGTCCTGGGACCTGGTGCGCAGCGGCACCCTGGTCGGGTACCAGCTGGACCGGCGGATCGCCCGGCTGACCGGCTTCGAGCGATCCAACGGGTGCGCCTTCGCCGACTCCCCCGGGCACGTGCCCGTGCAGCGCATGGCCAACGTGTCCCTGCAGCCGGACCCGGCCGGGATGTCGACCGAGGACCTCATCGGGAGCGTGGACCGCGGGATCTACGTCGTCGGCGACCGCTCCTGGTCGATCGACATGCAGCGCTACAACTTCCAGTTCACCGGGCAGCGGTTCTTCAAGATCGAGAACGGGCGGATCACCGGACAGCTGCGGGACGTCGCCTACCAGGCGACCACCACCGACTTCTGGGGCTCGATGGCCGCGGTGGGCGGCCCGCAGACCTACGTCCTGGGCGGTGCCTTCAACTGCGGCAAGGCCCAGCCGGGCCAGGTCGCGGCGGTCTCGCACGGCTGCCCGTCGGCCCTCTTCAAGGGCGTCAATATCCTCAACACGACCCAGGAGGCCGGTCGATGAGCGTCAGGTCCGGAATCGGCCGGGGGTCCGGGGGTCGTCCCCCGGGACAGCACAGTCTCAACACGACCCAGGAGGCCGGTCGATGAGCGTCAGGTCCGGAATCGGCCGGGGGTCCGGGGGTCGTCCCCCGGGACAGCACAGTCTCAACACGACCCAGGAGGCCGGTCGATGAGCGTCAGGTCCGGAATCGGCCGGGGGTCCGGGGGTCGTCCCCCGGGACAGCACAGTCTCAACACGACCCAGGAGGCCGGTCGATGAGCGTCAGGTCAGGAATCGGCCGGGGGTCCGGGGGCCCGCGGCGGCAGTCGCTGATGTCACAGCCCCCGGGACAGCACAGTCTGAACACCACGCAGGAGGCCGGTCGATGAGTCCTCGTACGAACAAGCCGCACGAGATCGTCGAGCGGGCCCTCGGGCTGTCCCGGGCCGACGGCTGCGTGGTCATCGCCGACGAGCAGTCGACCGCCAACCTGCGCTGGGCGGGCAACGCGCTCACCACGAACGGTGTGACCCGCGGCCGTACGCTCACCGTGATCGCGACCGTCGACGGCAAGGAGGGCACGGCCTCCGGTGTCGTCTCGCGGTCGGCCGTGACACCGGACGAGCTGGAGCCCCTGGTGCGGGCCGCCGAGGCCGCCGCGCGCGGTGCCCAGCCCGCCGAGGACGCCCGGCCGCTGGTCACCGGCGTGCCCGAGTCGCCCGACTTCACGGACGCGCCCGCCGAGACCTCCTCCGCCGTGTTCGCCGACTTCGCGCCGGCGCTCGGTGAGGCGTTCGCACGCGCGCGTGCCGGCGGACGCGAGTTGTACGGCTTCGCCAACCACGAGCTGGTCTCCAGCTACCTCGGTACGTCGACGGGACTGCGGCTGCGGCACGACCAGCCCAACGGGACGCTGGAGCTGAACGCCAAGTCGCCGGACCGTACCCGCTCGGCGTGGGCGGGCCGCTCCACCCGGGACTTCAAGGACGTCGACCCGGCGGCGCTGGACGCCGAGCTGGCCGTACGCCTCGGGTGGGCCCAGCGGCGGATCGCGCTGCCCGCCGGGCGGTACGAGACGCTGCTGCCGCCGACCGCCGTCGCGGACCTGCTGATCTACCAGATGTGGTCGGCGTCGGGCCGGGACGCGGCGGAGGGCCGCACGGTGTTCTCCAAGCCGGGCGGCGGCACCCGCGTGGGCGACAAGCTCACCGACCTGCCGCTGACCCTGCGCAGCGACCCGAACGCGCCGGGCCTGGAGTCGGCCCCCTTCGTGCTCGCGCACTCCTCCGGCGGCGACCAGTCGGTGTTCGACAACGGGCTGCCGCTGACCGCCACCGACTGGGTGCGCGAGGGCGAGCTGAGCAATCTGCTGACCAGCCGGCACAGCGCCGGGCTGACCGGGCTGCCGGTGGCGCCGGGCATCGACAACCTGATCCTGGACGGGGGCGAGGACCGCTCCCTGGAGGAGATGGTCGCGAACACCGAACGCGGTCTGCTGCTGACCTGCCTCTGGTACATCCGCGAGGTCGACCCGGCCACGCTGCTGCTCACCGGTCTGACCCGGGACGGCGTCTATCTCGTCGAGAACGGCGAGGTGAGCGGCGAGGTCAACAACTTCCGGTTCAACGAGTCACCGGTCGACCTGCTGGGCCGGGCCGCCGAGGCCGGGCGCACCGAAAAGACGCTGCCGAGGGAATGGAGCGACTGGTTCACTAGGGCTGCGATGCCGGCCCTGAGGGTGCCGGACTTCAATATGAGCTCTGTCAGTCAGGGCGTATAACCTCGTACCTGATTACGAGCGAACCCAAGGAGATACGAGAACCGTGACGGACATCGTCGACGAACTGAAGTGGCGCGGGCTGCTCGCCCTCTCCACTGACGAGGACGCATTGCGCAAGGCGTTCGCGGACGGTCCCGTCACGTTCTATTGCGGCTTCGACCCGACCGCGCCCAGCCTGCACCTCGGCAACCTCGTGCAGATCCTCACGATGCGCCGGATCCAGCAGGCGGGCAACCGTCCGCTGGGCCTGGTCGGAGGCGCCACCGGCCTGATCGGCGACCCGAAGCCGGACTCGGAGCGCACGCTGAACGCGCCGGAGGTCGTGGGCCAGTGGGTCGAGCGGCTGCGCGCCCAGATCGCGCCGCTCCTCGACTTCGAGGGGCCGAACGCGGCGATCATGGTCAACAACCTGGACTGGACGTCCGGTCTGTCGGCCATCGAGTTCCTGCGTGACGTGGGCAAGCACTTCCGGGTCAACAAGATGATCGCGAAGGAGGCCGTCTCCCGGCGGCTCAACTCCGACGCCGGCATCAGCTACACGGAGTTCAGTTACCAGATCCTGCAGAGCATGGACTTCCTGGAGCTGTACCGGAGGTACGGCTGCACGCTGCAGACCGGCGGCAGCGACCAGTGGGGCAACCTCACCTCCGGCACCGACCTGATCCACCGGGTCGAGCCCGACGCCGTGGTGCACGCCCTGGGCACACCGCTGATCACCAAGGCGGACGGCACCAAGTTCGGCAAGACGGAGTCCGGCACGGTCTGGCTCGACCCCGAGATGACCACGCCGTACGCCTTCTACCAGTTCTGGCTGAACGCGGACGACCGGGACGTCTCCAAGTACCTGCGCATCTTCAGTTTCCGGTCCCGCGAGGAGATCGAGGAGCTGGAGACGCAGACCGAGGAGCGTCCGCAGGCGCGGGCCGCGCAGCGCGCGCTCGCCGAGGAGCTGACGACGCTGGTGCACGGCGCCGACCAGACGGCCGCCGTGATCGCCGCGTCCAAGGCCCTCTTCGGCCAGGGCGAGCTGGCGGATCTCGACGAGAGGACGCTGGCCGCGGCCCTGTCCGAGGTGCCGCACATCCGGGTCGCCGAGCTCGGTCCGGTCGTCGACCTGTTCGCCGAGGTCGGCCTCGTGGCCAGCAAGTCGGCCGCGCGTCGCACGGTCAAGGAGGGCGGCGCCTACGTGAACAACGCGAAGGTCGCCGCGGAGGACGCCGTTCCTGCCAAGGAGGACCTGCTGCAGGGGCGCTGGCTGGTGCTGCGCCGCGGCAAGAAGAACCTGGCGGCCGTCGAGGTCACGGGCTCCTAGGCACATCGAAGGGTTCTCAGGTACATCGAAGGGGGCGGCTTCCCGTACGGGAGGCCGCCCCCTTCGCCGGTGCCTGTCCTCAGGTCCGGTGCTTGTTGCGGCCGAGCGTCGCCATGTACGCCATGTCGCCCAGGAGGACGATGACGACCGCGGCGATGAGCTGGAAGATGTGCCGCGTCCAGTCGATGCCGGAGGTGGCGTCGACGCCGGCCGCTCGGGCGACCGCGTTGCCGACGATCGCGCCGAGGATGCCGAAGATCGTGGTCAGCCAGAGAGGGCTGTGCTGCTTGCCCGGGATGATCGCCTTGGCGATCAGGCCCAGTACGAATCCCACAATGATGGCCCACAACCAGCCCATGGCTGCCTCCTGTACGGCTCTACGCGAGCATTACGCCCAGTGTCGGTCCGGTCGCTGTACGGCGCATGTCGGGTACGGCCGTACGCGCCGGGGCCAGGGACGTTGGTCCAGGTTGGAGGTGCCCCGGTCTCGTAGGCGGCGCAGGCCGGGCGTAACGTGGGAGCTGTCCGGGTCCCGTTCCCCGACCGGGGGCGGACCGGGTTGGGGACGGGGAGAGTCCGATACGGGCGGATGGTGGAATGTGATGCGGAAGCAGCATGGCGGCAGCGTCGAGGTGTTCCGGATCACCGGAGCCCGTACGAGCCTCCAGGAGGACGTGCGCGGACGGCAGCGCCGGTACGTCATCTCGATGACCGTTCGTACGCTGTCTGTGATCCTCGCGGTGGCGCTGTGGAACGTCGAACGGCACGTCGCGATCGTCGCCCTGGTGCTCGGGGCGGTCCTCCCTTATGTCGCCGTGGTGATCGCCAACGCGGGGCGGGAGAACGCGCCGTCGCTCCCGTCGACGTTCGTGGCCGCGCCCACCCGGCCGATGATCACTCCGCCCCGTGCGGAGGACGGTTTCGCGGAACCCGTCCCGGAAGACGTGGTGTCCGATCCGGCCTCGGGCGCACGGAACGAGCCGCACGAACGAGCATGATCATGTGCGTCGCCGAGGAGTCGTGACGCGGCGTCGACGGCTGGGTCACAACCGGAAGTCAGGCCCTCGCCAAGCTCAAGAAAAGCTCAGATCAATCATGTTGTTCCGGTCCCGGGCGGCGGGTTACCCGTGACATACTTCGTAGGCGCTCCGCATCCCCCGTCGGAGCGACGGACCGACGCCGGGCAGCTCCCCCCGTGGCTGCTCGGCGTCGCCTTTTTGATGCATCTGTGAGACGAACCGGTGAGTGACGAAACCCCGATCTGTTCAGCCAAGGGCTGCCGCGCCGACGCCCTGTGGGTGCTGGCATGGAACAACCCGAAGATCCACACGCCGGAGCGGCGCAAGACGTGGCTCGCGTGCGAGGAGCACCGGGAGCACCTGTCGCAGTTCCTCGGCGTGCGGGGGTTCTTGAAGGACGTGGTCCTCCTGTCGGAGTGGGAGTCCTCCGAAGCTTCCTGAGCCTGGGTAGTCCTCCCATGCTTCCCAGGCCGCTACGAAGCCGCCTGGGCCGCTCCTGGGCCCCCGTCCGCCGGACGGCCCCGGCCGACTAGCCGCCGATCGCCGACATCGGCCGGTCCGGCTGGATGAACGTCGGGTCGTCCAGGCCCGCGCCCGCCTTCTTGCCCCACATGGCCAGGCGCCAGATGCGGGCGATCTCCTCGTCAGGGGCGTCCGAGCGCAGGGCGGCGCGCAGGTCGGTCTCCTCCGTGGCGAACAGACAGGTGCGTATCTGGCCGTCGGCCGTGAGGCGGGTGCGGTCGCAGGCCGAGCAGAACGGGCGGGTGACGGAGGCGATGACGCCGACGCGCTGCGGTCCGCCGTCGACGAGCCAGCGCTCGGCGGGGGCCGAGCCGCGCTCGCCGGAGCCCTCTTCGGTGAGGTCGAAGCGGGTGCGCAGGGACGTCAGGATGTCTCCCGCGGTGATCATGCCGTCGCGCTTCCAGCCGTGCTGGGCGTCCAGGGGCATCTGCTCGATGAAGCGCAGTTCGTAGTCGTGCTCCACGGCCCAGGCCAGCAGGTCCGGGGCCTCGTCCTCGTTCAGTCCCGGCATCAGGACCGAGTTGACCTTGACGGGGGTCAGGCCCGCCTCACGGGCGGCGTGCAGGCCCTCGATGACGTCCTTGTGCCGGTCCCGGCGGGTGAGGGTCTTGAAGACGTCCGGGCGCAGCGTGTCCAGCGAGACGTTGACCCGGTCCAGGCCGGCCGCCTTCAGGGCCGCCGCGGTGCGCTTGAGGCCGATGCCGTTGGTGGTGAGGGACATCTGGGGGCGCGGCTCGAGGGCCGCGACGCGCTCGACGATGCCGACCAGGCCGGGGCGCAGCAGGGGCTCACCGCCGGTGAAGCGGACTTCCCGGATACCGAGGGAGGTGACGGCGATGTCGATGAGCCGCACGATCTCGTCGTCGGTGAGCAGATCGGGCTTGGCGAGCCACTGCAGGCCCTCCTCGGGCATGCAGTAGGTGCAACGTAGATTGCACCTGTCGGTCAGCGAGACCCTCAGGTCGGTGGCCACTCGGCCGTAGGTGTCGATGAGCACGTGGGCCCCCTCCCTCGCGGATCACAAGTTTTCCGACACCTGCGAGCCTACGCGACCCCACTGACATCAACAGACCCCGATCCCACGACGTAAGACGCGGCCGCGTCGTAGGGATCTACGACGCGGCCGCTCAGGGGGCGAACCCGGGTGGGACTCAGTGCGCGCCGGTTCCGGTCAGGGACCGGACCTCCAGTTCCGCGAACTTGGCGGTGTCCGGCTCCTCCTTGGAGAGGATCGTGCCGAGCCAGCCCATCAGGAAGCCGAACGGGATCGAGATGATGCCGGGGTTCTTCAGCGGGAACCAGGCGAAGTCGACGTCGGGGAACATCGCCTTGGGGTCGCCGGAGACGACAGGCGAGAACAGCACCAGGCCGACGGCGACGATCAGACCGCCGTAGATCGACCACAGGGCGCCCTGCGTGGTGAACCGCTTCCAGAACAGGCTGTAGAGGATCGTCGGCAGGTTGGCGGAGGCCGCGACCGCGAAGGCCAGGGCGACGAGGCCGGCGACGTTCAGGTCGCGGGCGAGGGCGCCCAGGAGGATGGAGGCGGCACCGATGCCGATGGTCGCCAGCTTGGCCGCCCTCATCTCCTGCTTCTCGGTGGCCTTGCCCTTCTTGATGACGTTCGCGTAGATGTCGTGCGCGAAGGACGACGACGAGGCCAGGGTGAGGCCGGCGACCACGGCGAGGATCGTCGCGAAGGCCACCGCCGAGATCACGGCGAGCAGGATGGCGCCCCAGGCGGAGTCGACGCCGCCGAGGTGGAGGGCGAGCAGGGGTGCCGCCGTGTTGCCGGACGGGTTGGACTCGATGATCTCTTCCTGGGAGATCAGCGCCGCGGCGCCGAAGCCGAGGGCGATGGTCATCAGGTAGAAGCCGCCGATGATGCCGATGGCCCAGTTCACGGACTTCCGGGCGGCCTTGGCGTTGGGCACCGTGTAGAAGCGGATCAGGATGTGCGGCAGGCCGGCGGTGCCGAGCACCAGGGCGATGCCGAGGGAGATGAAGTCCAGCTTGGTGGTGCCGGTCGCGCCGTACTGGAGACCGGGCTCCAGGAAGGCGGTGCCCTTGCCGCTGTTCTCGGCGGCCGTGCCCAGCAGGTCGGAGATGTTGAAGTTGAACTTCAGCAGCACCAGGAAGGTGATCAGGATGGTGCCGCTGATGAGCAGCACGGCCTTGACCATCTGGACCCAGGTGGTGCCCTTCATGCCGCCGATGGAGACGTACACGATCATCAGGACGCCGACGAGGGCGACGATGAGGATCTTGCCGGCGTCGGAGGTGATGCCGAGCAGCAGCGACACGAGGACGCCCGCGCCCGCCATCTGGGCCAGCAGGTAGAAGATCGAGACGACGATGGTGGAGGTGCCGGCCGCGGTACGGACCGGGCGCTGGCGCATGCGGTACGCCAGGACGTCACCCATGGTGTAGCGGCCGGAGTTGCGCAGGGGTTCCGCGACGAGGAGCAGCGCCACCAGCCAGGCGACCAGGAAGCCGATGGAGTACAGGAAGCCGTCGTACCCGAAGAGGGCGATGGCGCCGGCGATGCCGAGGAAGGACGCGGCCGACATGTAGTCGCCGGAGACGGCGAGGCCGTTCTGGAAGGCGCTGAACTGGCGTCCGCCGGCGTAGAAGTCGGCGGCGTCCTTGGTCTGGCGGCCCGCCCAGACGGTGATGACCAGGGTCGCGACGACGAACACCGCGAACAGGGAGATGATCAGTGGCCGGTGCTCGCTGGCCTCGCCGGCTGCCAGGGTGATCGCGGGGCTCATGCGCCGCCCTCCATTCGGGACTTGATGGCCTCGGCCTTGGGGTCGAGCTTCGCGGCGGCGTGCCGCGAGTACCACCAGGCGATGAGGAAGGTGGTGAGGAACTGGGCGATGCCGAAGACGAAGGCGACATTGATGTTGCCGAAGAGCTTGGTGCCCATGAAGTCGCCCGCATAGTTCGACAGCAGGACGTACAGCAGGTACCAGGCGATGAAGCCGACGGTCAGCGGAAAGGCGAAGGAGCGGTAGGAGCGGCGCAGTTCACCGAACTCCGCGCTCTCCGCCACCTCGGTGAACTCCTCGGGTGAGGGGAGTTTGTGTTGCTCTTTCGAGGGGGGCGGTGCGTCGGTGGCCACGGAGTCTCCTCGCGTTGCGGATGCGGTTGTTACGGGGATCGGGGGCGAGTGTCCTCGCGTTCCCTGCCCAAGGTCACGGCGGCGCGCAAGCCCCGGTTCAACAACGCGGGCTTCTTTCCGAAGTCACCTCTGGTAAGTCATTGCTGGCCAGTGACTTCGGGAGATAGCTTCGGGCCTGCAACACCCGTCATGTACCTGCCCGAGCGCCACCTGTGCCTCGGGCCGGTTTCGTTTTCCGGATGATGTGGAGACCCCATGCCTCATCTGCGTTCCAGACGCCGCCTCGCCCTTGCCGTGCCCGTCGTCCTGTCGTTGACGGCCTCGCTGGGCTTCCTGCCCGCGGCCGCGTCGGCCGCGCCGCAGGCGGAGACCTCCGCCCAGGCGGTGGACGCGCCCAACCTGGCGTACGTCGTCAACACCAAGCTGGACCGCCGCACGATCGAAGCGGTGAAGAAGGCGGTGCCCGCGGCCGGCGGCACTGTCGTGACCACGTACGAGAAGATCGGCGTCATCGTCGTCCACTCGTCGAACCCGGACTTCGGCAAGGAGATTCGCCAGGTGCGCGGGGTGCAGTCGGCGGGTGCCACGCGCACCACGCCGCTGACCGCCGCGGGCTCGACCGACGAGGGGTCGGCGCAGTTCCTGTCGAAGGAGCAGGCCGCGAAGGTCGAGAGCGCGTCGGCGGCGACGCCCGACAGCGAGCCTCTTGAGGCCGACCAGTGGGACCTGCGGGCGATCGGCGCCGACAAGGCCGCGAAGATCAACCCTGGCAGCAGCAAGGTGACGGTCGCCGTGATCGACACCGGCGTCGACGACACCCACCCGGACCTCGCCCCGAACTTCTCCGCCTCCCAGTCGGCCAACTGCGTCGGCGGCGTGGCGGACACCAGTGAGGGCGCCTGGCGTCCGTACACCGCGGACGACTACCACGGCACGCACGTGGCCGGTGAGATAGCCGCGGCCCGCAACGGCATCGGTGTCGCCGGTGTCGCTCCGGGCGTCAAGGTTTCGGGCATCAAGGTGAGCGACCCGGACAACGGCCTCTTCTACCCGGAGAGCGTCGTGTGCGCCTTCGTGTTCGCCGCCGACCACGGTGTCGAGATCACCAACAACAGCTACTACGTTGATCCGTGGCTGTACAACTGCATGGACGACCCCGACCAGCGGGCCATCGTCGATGCGGTCAACAGGGCACAGTTGTACGCCCAGAAGAAGGGTCTGCTCAACCTCGCGTCGGCGGGCAACTCCAACCACGACCTGGACTCCGACGCGATCGTCGACGACTCCAGCCCCGACGACTCCACGCCGGTCGAGCGGACCATCGACCCGCACGAGTGCTTCGACGTGCCGACGCAGCTGCCGGGTGTCGTCACGGTCAGCGCGACGGGCGTCCAGAACCTCAAGTCGTACTACTCCACGTACGGCAAGGGCGTCATCGACGTCGCCGCGCCGGGCGGCGACCGGCTCTACCAGATCCCGGACACGCCGTCGAAGAACGGCCGCATCCTGTCCACCATGCCGAACGGCCAGTACGCCTTCCTCCAGGGCACGTCGATGGCTTCCCCGCACGCCGCGGGTGTCGCCGCGCTGTTGAAGTCGACGCACCCGAAGGCGACCTCGGCCCAGCTCCAGGCGCTGCTCAAGGCGCAGGCGGACGCCACCGCCTGCCCGGAGTCGTACGACCAGGACGGCAACGGCACGCAGGACGCGGTGTGCAAGGGCGGCAAACACGTCAACGGCTTCTACGGGTACGGCATCGTCAACGCCCTGCGCGCGGTGAAGTGACCCGTACCGCCGTACTCCCGTACCACCGGGGCATCTCGCCCCTTGGGACTCCCCGCACGGTCCGTCCCACACCGCGAACGAACTGGAGACACTGACATATGACAGCGCCTCACCCGCGCTACCGCCGCGCGGTCGCCATCCCGCTCGGCATGGCCCTGACGACGGCCCTGGCCTTTCTGCCGGGCGCCACGGCGTCCGCGGCCGACGTGCCCGGCACCGTGGCCGGCGTCACCGGCGCCGTGAACGACGTCCTGGGCTCCGTGGCCACGGAGGACGCCACCGCGCTCAGCTACGTCGTCAACGTCCGCCCCGGGCACGGCCCTTCCGCGCACATCAAGAAGGCCATCGCCGAGGCCGGCGGCACGATCGTGACGTCGTACGCCCAGATCGGCGTGATCGTCGTCCACTCGTCGAACGCCGACTTCGCCAAGACGATCCGCAAGGTCAAGGGCGTCGAGTCGGCCGGCAACACCCGCAACGCCCCGCTGCCCGCCCAGTCGACGACCGACCTGGGCACGCCGAAGGCGCTCAGCGCGGCGGAGGTCGCCGCCGCCGAGGCCGAGGCCGCCGCCGGGCAGGACCCGTTGCAGCCGTTGCAGTGGGACCTGCCCGCCATCAAGGCGGACAAGGCGCACGAGAAGTCCCTCGGCAGCAGCAAGGTGACCGTCGCCGTGATCGACACCGGCGTCGACGACACGCACCCGGACATCGCGCCGAACTTCGACCGTGCCGCGTCGGTCAACTGTGTGACGGGCAAGCCGGACACGACCGACGGGGCGTGGCGGCCGAGCGCGTCGGAGAGCCCGCACGGCACGCACGTGGCCGGTGAGATCGCGGCCGCCAAGAACGGCGTCGGCATGACGGGTGTCGCGCCCGGCGTGAAGGTCTCCGGCATCAAGGTGTCGACCACCGCCGGCTACTTCTACACCGAGGCCGTGGTCTGCGGCTTCGTGTGGGCGGCCGAGCACGGCGTCGACGTCACGAACAACAGCTATTACACCGACCCGTGGTACTTCAACTGCACGGACGACCCGGACCAGAAGGCGCTCGTCGACGCCATCACCCGGGCCTCGCGGTATGCGGAGAAGAAGGGCGCGGTCAACGTCGCGGCGGCCGGCAACGAGAACTACGACCTCGCGGCCGACGAGATCACCGACCCGGTCTCACCGAACGACGCCACGCCCTCGGACCGGGTGATCGACCCGTCCGAGTGCCTCGACATACCGACCCAGCTGCCGGGTGTCGTGACGGTGGCCTCGACCGGCGCCAAGGGCATCAAGTCGTCCTTCTCCAACCACGGTCTGGGAGTGATCGACATCGCCGCGCCCGGCGGCGACTCGACGGCCTACCAGAAGCCGGAGGCGCCCGCGACCAGCGGTCTGATCCTGGGCACGCTGCCCGGCGGCAAGTGGGGCTACATGGCGGGTACGTCGATGGCGAGCCCGCACGTCGCGGCCGTCGCCGCCCTGATCAAGTCGACGCACCCGTACGCCTCACCGGCCCTGGTGAAGGCACTGCTGTACGCCGAGGCCGACGCCACGCCGTGCACGGACCCGTACGACATCAACAGCGACGGCAAGATCGACGCCGTCTGCGAGGGGTCGAAGAACCGCAACGGCTTCTACGGCTGGGGTACCGCGGACGCGCTGGACGCGGTCACCAAGTAGCGCAGCGAGTAGCGCAGACAGATTGACGCTTCGGGCCGGACGGATTGATCCGTCCGGCCCGAACCTGTCTCATCTTGATCGGATCAATACTGCATAGTGCAGTCATGACTGACATCACGTACGTGGTGCGGAAGGGCGCTCTTGAGGGGCGGCTTCCCGTACGGGAGTTGGCGCGGTCCTGTGTCGGCGCGTGCGCGCTGGCCGCCGCCGAGCTGGGGGCGAGGCGGGCCGGGCTCGCGAAGGTGCCCGGGATTCGGGTGGACGACGGGGCCGTGGCGACGGCGTTCGTCAGTGAGCGGCATCTGCTGGTCGACGGGCGGGCTCCGGTCACCTTCGCTCCGCTGTCGCGGTTCTGGCGGACGGCGGACGGGTGGGTGCGTACGCACGCGAACTATCCGCATCACCGGGCGCGGCTGCTGGCCGCGTTGGGAGTGCGGGAGGACGAGCGAGCCGTGACGGCCGTCGAGGCGGCGCTGGCCGAGCGGTCCGCCCTGGAGGCCGAGGAGGCCGTGTACGCGGCCGGAGGCCTCGCCGTCGCGCTGCGCACGCCCGAGGAGTGGGCCGCGCACGAGCAGGGGGCCGCGGTGGCCGGGCGGCCGTTGGTGGAGCGGGAGCGGCTGGATTCCGCACGCGCGCGTGCCCTGCCCCCGATCGACACGACACCCTCGGCGCCCGCCTCAACGTCCGCCTTGTTGCCCGCCGCCGGACTGCGCGTCCTCGACCTGACCCGGGTCATCGCGGGCCCGGTCGCCACCCGCACGCTCGCCCTGCTGGGTGCGGAGGTGCTGCGCGTGGACGCACCGCGGCTGCCCGAACTCCCCGACCAGCACGCCGACACGGGCTTCGGGAAGCGGTCGACGACCCTCGATCTCGTGGCCGACCGGCGTGCCTTCGAGGAGCTGCTCGCGGCGGCGGACGTCGTCGTCACCGGCTACCGGCCGGGCGCCCTGGACCGGTTCGGCCTGTCGGCACAGGCGCTGGCCGAGCGGCGGCCCGGGGTGGTCGTGGCGCAGTTGTCGGCGTGGGGCGGGTACGGGCCGTGGGGCGGGCGGCGGGGCTTCGACAGCCTGGTCCAGGTGGCCACGGGGATCGCCGCGGTCGAGGGATCGGTGGAGGAGCCCGGCGCGCTGCCGGCGCAGGCCCTGGACCACGGGACGGGATACCTGCTGGCGGCGGCCGTGCTGCGGGCGCTGGCCGAGCAGTCGGACGAGGGCGGCAGTCGGGTCGTGCGGCTGGCGCTGGCCCGGACGGCCCGGTGGCTCATGGACGGGGTCGGGACGGGCGGCCCCGAGGGTGTCCCGGACGCCGGGAGCGACGCGGGCGGCGTCGAAGGTGCGCCGTACGACGGGCCCGGCTCCTGGCTGGCGGAGACGGACAGTGGGCTCGGGCGGCTGCGGTACGCCCTGTCGCCGGTCTTCTTCGAGGGCGGCCCGGTGGACTGGGCGCGGCCGCCGGGGCCGTGGGGAGCGGACGCGCCGCGCTGGAGCTGAGTCACGGTCGGGCCGCAAACGTACCGATGGGCGGAATGCCGCACCGCCAGTTGTTTCCCTGTACTTGCCCGGTTCTGTGACGGCTGGTGAAGATCTCGAGGTGACCTTGATAAGACCCACCCCCGGGGTGTCCGACGCGAGCGGCCCGGTACGGCGTCCCGGCACCGGCCGGGCCGTCGCCGTCCTGCTCCTGGCGGTGCTGGCCGCGCTGATACCGCTGTTCGGGCCGTCCGCGGCACTGCACGACACCGGGGAGGCCGCAGCGCCCGGCGCCGGCGGTGTCGCGCTGCTGCGTGCGGTGCTGTTCGCGGCGCTGTGCGTGCCGGTGGGCGAGTTGTTCGTGCGCCGGCTGGTGCGTTCCGTGCCCGGCGCTCCCGAGGCCGTGCCCCGCGGCTGGGCGCCGTACGCGGCCGCCGCCGGTTTCGTCGCCGCGCTGGGACTCGCGTCGTTCGTGGCGACAGGGAACCTCGTGCCGGGCAGCGTCGCCGAGATCGACGTCGGCGGCCTCTACGAGTCCCGCGACGGCAAGCTCGCGCTGGTGGAGGTCAACGCGTTCCTCGCGGCCGGGCTCTGCGCCCTCTCCGCGCGGCCCGCGACGCAGGGGTGGCCGCTGGCCGCGGTGGTCGTGGCGGAGGCCCTGCGCGCGCATCCCACGACCGAGCAGAGCCCGCTGATCGGCTCCGGGCTGACGCTGGTGCATCTGACGTGCGCGGCGCTGTGGGCGGGCGGCCTGCTGTACGCGCTGCGGACGCTGCGGCGCTGGGGTCCCTCGGAAGCGGGGGTGGCGTTGTTGGGGCTCTACGCGCGCGTGGCGGCGGTTCTGCTCGCCGCCATCACGGCGACCGGGGTGTGGAGTTCGCTGCGCCGGATGCCGTCGGACACGGTCCTGGAGCAGCTGACGACGACGGCGTACGGGCGCGTCCTGCTGGCCAAGGTGCTCCTGGTGGCCGTCGTCGCCGTGCTCGCCCTGTGGGCGCGGATCCGGCTCGGCCGGGCCGCCGACCCGCTGACCGCCTGTTCGCCCGCGCGCGCGGAGGTCGTCGCGCTGGGCGTGGTGGTCGCGGTGTCGGGGCTGCTGACGGCGCTGCCGGTGCCGATCCGCTGGTGAGGCCGCCGAGCCTTCAGTCGGTGACCATCACCTTGAGGGCGGTGCGCTCGTCCCTCGCTTCGAGGGCACCGAGTGTGCCAACGGTGAGCAGGAACTGCGCGGCGATGTAAGTGAGCATGATCCAGAGGTCGGGCCGAGGCGGCTGGGGCCAGTCGGCGACGCCGGTCGCGATCAGGGTGTCGGACAGCAGGAAGAGCGCACCGCCGAGGCCGGCGACGAGGCCGAGCCGGGCCCCGGCCGCGTACGCCATGGCCGTGAGCAGGAGGCTGTAGCCGACGACGGGGACGCGCAGGCCGGGCGGCAGGTCCGGCCAGAGCAGGACGACGGTGGTGAGCAGGGCGGTGGTGTAGGCGGGGGCGAGGAGGCCGCAACGCGCACGTGCCTTGCCGTACGCCTTGAAGAGGCCGAGATAGCAGATGTGCCCCGCGGCGAAGGAGGCCATGCCCGCGAGGAAGGCCGGCTCGGCGTCGAAAAGGAGCAGGACGTCGCCGCCCCAGCCGAAGAGAAGGGCGGCGAGGAGGAGACGGGGAGCACCGTGCGCCGCCGCGTACGCGGCCAGGAGGGGCATCAGGAGCGGCTTGCTCACGGTGTGCCCGGTGCCGAACCCGACGGCGAGGCTGATCAGGTCCGTCGCAGCGAGAAGGGCGAAGGCGGCGAGGAGGGCGCGGCGAGCGGTCACACGACCACGGTTTCCTCGGCCGCTTCCGGCGCCGGCGCGGGCGTCGGCTGCCATCCGGGCCCCCGGAACACTCGCCCCGCGCGCTCACGCCAACCGGCCGCCGCCCTCACGTCCTTGACGATGGCGACGTACTCATGAGTGGCCACCTTGATGGGGTTGAAGGTGTTGATGTTCTTCGTCAACCCATAGACGGGCCGCACGGTCTCGGCAACGAATGATCCGAAGAGCCGGTCCCAGACGATGAGGATGCCGCCGAAGTTGCGGTCCAGGTAGCCGCCTTGAGAGGCGTGGTGGACCCGGTGGTGCGACGGCGTGTTGAAGACGTACTCGAACCAGTGGGGCATCCTGTCGATCCGCTCGGTGTGGATCCAGAACTGGTAGACGAGGTTCGCGGAGGAGCAGAACGCGAGGGCGGCCGGATGCACGCCGGCGGCCACGAGGGGGACGTAGAACGGCCAGACGGTCAGCGAGGTCCAGGGCTGGCGCAGCGCGGTGGTGAGGTTGAACCGGCGGCTGGAGTGGTGGACGACGTGGCAGGCCCACAGGATGCGGATGACGTGGTGGCCGCGGTGGGACCAGTAGTAGAAGAAGTCCTGCGCGAGCAGCATCAGGGGGACGGTCCACCACAGCACGGGCACCCGCAGCGGGGTGAGTTCGTGGACCGCCGTGTAGACGGCGACGATCGGGATCTTCCACAGGAAGTCGAAGGCGAGGCTCCCGAGCCCCATGCCGACGCTCGTGGCCGCGTCCTTGGCCTCGTAGCCGGCCGCGTCCTCGTCGGGATGGAGGCGGACGCTGATCATCTCGACCACGGTGAGCAGGACGAAGGCGGGTATCGACCACAGCACGACATCGGGCAGGTTCGGCATGTGGGCACCGTAGAACCGCTGGTCGGCCGCGGCTAGACGTTGTTACCCACAAGTATTACCGACGGTACGCGCTTGCTTCTTGGCGATCTCCGCCAAGGGGCTTACCGCCCCTGCCTACGATGCCGTGGACAGGAGACGGGGAGGCCGGGGGATGCAGGGGCTCGAGGTCGTGGTCGTACGACTGGCGTCGACGGTGCTGTCGACGGTCGCGAAGTCGATGCTCAGGCCGAGTCCGGGCGCGGGTCTGGTGCCGGATCCGGTGCGGCCCCTGCCGAAACCGCCGGGTCCGGAGAAGCTGGCGCGGGTGCTGGGCGGGCGGATCGCCGGCGGGTACGCGTCACTGCCGGAGCACGAGCGGCTGGCGGCGGTGGCGGCGGTCCAGGACACCTTCGCGGCGGCGGGCGATCTGACCCCGGACCGGTTGTTCGCGGTGGACCTAGACCCCGGACGGCTGGCCGACGAACTGCGGCGCCCCGTCCCGGACCTGGCGGAGCCCGCCCAAGGCCTCTACGACGAGCTGCTGCGGCTGTGCTGTGCGCACGTCCTCGAACAGCTCACCGCGCACCCGTCGTTCGCGGCCCGCGCGGCGGTGGAGCAGACGCGGCGGACCGGGGCGCTGCTGCAGGACCAGAAAGGCCTTAAGCCCTCGGAGGGCCTTGCCTTCGAGCAGCGGTACGCCGACTTCGTGGCCGAGACGCACTCCCGGCTGGAGCTGTTCGGCGTCACGCTCGGCGGCCGGCGCCGTGCCGAGTGGCCGCTGGACACGGCGTACCTGAGCCTCGCGGTGACCGGGGAGCCCCGCTACGCGCCGCACGGCGAGGGGCACGGGGCGCCGGGCGGGGCGCAGACGCCGATGAAGGTGGAGCAGGCGCTCGCGGACCGCCGCAGGCTGCTGCTGCGCGGCCCGGCCGGGTCGGGGAAGTCGACGCTGATGCAGTGGCTGGCACTGAACGCGGCCCGGCGGAGCTTCGGCCCGGAGCTGGCGGACTGGAACCGCTGCGTGCCGTTCGTGCTGCGTCTGCGGTCCTTCAACACGCCGGACGGCCTCCCGCTGCCGGAGGACTTCCTGCCCGCCTCGGGCGTGCCGCTGCGCGCGCCGCGGGGCTGGGTCGAGGAACTCCTGGGCAGCGGCCGTGCCTTGGTTCTGGTGGACGGTGTCGACGAGGTTCCGCCGCGGCTGCGTGCCCGCACGGAGAAGTGGCTGAAGTCGCTGCTCACGGCCTTCCCGCAGGCCAGGTACGTGGTCACGACCCGCCCGTCCGCCGTCCCGGAGGACTGGCTGGCGCCCCAAGGCTTCACGGCGCACACCCTGCTGCCGATGGAACGCGAGGACATCCGGGCGTTCGTACGGCACTGGCACGACGCGGCCCGCCAGGAGTGCGCCCCGGACGGCGAACGGGCGCTGCTCGACCGCTACGAGGCCAGCCTGGGCGAGGCCGTCACCACCCGCCGCGACCTCGGCCGACTCGCCACCAACCCGCTGATGTGCGCGCTGCTGTGCGCCCTGAACCGCGACCGGCGCATGCACCTCCCGCGCGCCCGCAAGGAGTTGTACGACGCCGCCCTGGACATGCTGCTGATCCGCCGGGACACCGAACGGGAGATCTCCTCGGTCGAGGGTGTCGTCCTCTCCCGCGAGGAACAGACGGCCCTGCTTCAGCGGCTGGCCTACTGGATGATCCGCAACGGGCAGGTGGAGGCGGACCGGCGAGACGTCATCGCAATGCTGCACGAGTGGCTGGCAGCCATGCCTCAGGTCGGCGAGCAGGGCGACGCCGAGCAGGTCTTCACCCACCTCCTGATCCGCAGCGGGCTGCTGCGCGAACCGGTGCCCGGTGATGTGGACTTCGTCCACCGCACCTTCCAGGACTACCTGGGTGCGAAGGCGGCCGTGGAGGCCCGCGACTTCGGGGTGCTGGTGCGCAACGCGCACGACGACCAGTGGGACGACGTCGTGCGGATGGCGGTGGGGCACGCGCGCGTGGAGGAACGGGGGCGGCTGCTACGGCAGTTGCTGCGGCGGGCGGACAAGGTGCAGCGGTATCGGCACCGGTTGGTGCTGCTCGCGGCGGCGAGTCTGGAGCACGCGCCGGAGCTGGACCCCGGGGTGCGGCGGGAAGTGGAGGCGCGGGCGGAGGAGTTGATGCCGCCGCGGTCCCTGAAGGAGGCGGAGGAGCTCGCGAAGGTGGGCGAGCTGGTGGTGGAGCTGTTGCCGGGACCGGAGGGGTTGGACGAGGAGACGGCGGCGGCGGTGGTACGGACTGCGGCGCTGGCGGGCGGGCCGGCGGCTCTCGCCGTCATCGCTCGGTTCCGGGAGGACACCAGGTTCCCTGTGGCCTACCAGCTTTCGACCGGTTGGCGGTTCTTCGACGCGGAGGAGTACGCGGATGCGGTGCTGGCCAGGGCGTCGCTCCCCGAGCAGTACCTCCATGTCGTCTCGCCCGCCCAGGTCGATGTACTCGAACGGCTCCCGCAAGTCGAAAGGTTCCACCTCAAGGGGAACCTCGGCATCCCCGAGGCGATTGTCCGGAGCGGTCGGACGAAGTGGTTGTTCCTCAACCACGACGAAGAGCTGGAGGACCTCTCACCCCTCTCCCGAATGGCCCGGCTCGAGCTGCTCGGCATCGACAGCTGCGCGCGCGTGCGCGACCTCTCGCCCCTGGAGGGCCTGTCCATCGAGACGCTCTACCTCGACAGCCTCTCCCCTGAGTTGCATCTGGCTCCGATCGGCGAGCTCACCGACCTGAAGATGCTGTCTTTGGGCTACGCGCCTGAGGGGGTGCGGTCGGTGGCCGACATTCCGACGGACCAAGTGCTCACCGGTTTCCAACTGTTCTTGAAGGCTCGTCACATCACGCTGGACGGGCTCTCCCGCTGGCCCCGGCTCAAGTCGCTGACCATCTCGGGAGCAAAGCACACCGAGGAGTTGGCCCGATTGGACGAGCCACCGAAAGTCGAGAGGTTACAGATCATCCGCAGCTCCTCGGTGGCCCCGCAGGACCTGACGCGCCACCGACAGCTGACGGAACTCTCCCTCTTCGCCTGTGAACTCTTCACAGGCCTCGACGCCTTGAAGGAGCTGCCGGAACTACGCAGACTCTCCCTGAACCGCTGCCCCGGGACGATCGATCTGACTCCCCTGGCCGACATGGAGGACCTCACGATCCACGTGACCCCCAACACGGATCTACGAGGCGCCGACCTCCTGCCCTCAGAGCGCCTCAAGCTCCTCCCCATCTGACCCTCAAACCCCCGCCGCCCCCAACAAAGCCCCCGCCGCATACGTAACCCCCATCGCCAACGCCCCGCCCGCCATGTTCCGCAGGACAGCGCCGCCCGGTCGCGCCGCCCCCAGTCGCGCGCTGCTCCACCCGGTAACCGCCAACGCAACCAGCACCGACCCCACCGTCACCCCCAGCCGCCAGTCCGCCGGCGGCAGCACGATCGCCAGCAGGGGCAGCAGCGCCCCCACCGTGAAGGCCAGGAAGCTCGCGCCGGCCGCGTGCCAGGGGTTGGCGAGCTCGTCGGGGTCGATGCCGAGCTCCACGCGCGCGTGGGCCCTCAGCGCATCCCGCTCCGTCAGCTGGACGGCCGCCTCCCTGGCCACCTCCCGGCTCAGCCCGCGTCCCTCCAGCAGGTCGGCCAGCTCCTCCAGCTCGGCCTCCGGCTGCTCGCGCAACTCCCGTTTCTCCAGCGCAAGAGCGGCCTTCTCGGAGTCGCGCTGCGTGGACACGGACACGTACTCGCCGGCCGCCATCGACATGGATCCGGCGAGCAGGCCCGCGAGGCCGGCGGTGAGCAGGGCGGCGCGGTCGTCCGTGGCGCCGGCCACGCCGACGACGAGGCCCGCGGTGGAGACGATGCCGTCGTTCGCACCCAGGACCGCCGCGCGCAGCCAGTTGAGGCGGGAGGCGAGCCCTCCGCCGTGGGCCTCGTCATGGGTGGGTTCGGTCACAGTCGGAGGATCGCACTCCAGGCGAGACGAGCCCCGTACCGACGCGGGCCGCCGTCGAGGACCGGAAGAGCCGGGACTTCCGCACGCAACAGCTCCCGAACTCGCAGCACAAACAAGCCGGGCCCGAACAGACGAACCCGACAACACGCCTGTCGAACCCAACAGCGCACCTGGGGAAGGGGACTGTCAGTCGCGACCCGTATCCTCAGGGACCATGCTCGAAGACCGCATGAGGGCAGCGTCCTCCCCCACCGCCTGGCCGGCCGCGTATCCGAAGGGATACGCGGTCGTTGACGTGGAGACCACCGGCCTGGCCCGGGACGACCGGATAATCTCCGCGGGCGTCTACCGTCTGGACGCACGCGGCGAGGTCGAGGACCACTGGTACACACTGGTCAACCCGGAACGGGACCCGGGCCCGGTGTGGATCCACGGCCTGACGAGCGACGTGCTGGAGAGCGCGCCCCTCTTCCACGAGATCGCCGAGGAGTTCTCGGCCCGCCTGGACGGCCGGGTGCTCGTCGCGCACAACGCGGTCTTCGACTGGCAGATGATCGCCCGGGAGTACGCGCGCGCGGAGCGCGAGGCGCCGGTGCGGCAGCGGCTGTGCACCATCGCGCTCTCCAAGGAGCTGGCCCTGCCGCTGCCCAACTACAAGCTGGAGGCCCTGGCGGCGCACTTCGGGGTCGTCCAGCAGCGGGCGCACCATGCCCTCGATGACGCGCGCGTCCTTGCGGAGGCGTTCCGGCCGAGCCTGAGGGCCGCGGCGGCGGGCGGCGTACGGCTGCCGCTGCACGAGTGCCGGCCGCTGACCGAGTGGACCGACCGGGCCGTACCCCGACAGCAGGCGGCGGGCTACGGAAGCTATCGGCAGACCAGTTGGCGCCCTGCCCGCAAAAGGCCCGCATGCCCCTATCCCAATCCAGGACGGTACGAAGAGGGCAAGCAGCTCAAGCAGGGCATGCGGGTCGCCTTCTCCGGGGACACGTCCATCGAGCGCGACCTGCTGGAGGACCGCGCGACCGAGGCCGGGCTGCATGTCGCGACGAGCCTGTCCCGGCTGACCAGCCTGCTCGTCACCAACGACCCGGACTCGGGCACGTCGAAGGTCGTCAAGGCCCGGCAGTTCGGAACACCGGTGGTGGACGAGGCCGCGTTCGGACAACTCCTCGGGGACGTGGAGCCGGCGTCGCAGGGATGACCGTACGGACGGGTGATTGCCGGGCGACTCGCCCGGCACCCGCTCGCCCGGGACGCGCCGAGCGCTCACCCTGTGGCGCATGGCGACTTGCGAAGTTTGCGGCAACAACTACGGAATGACCTTCGAAGTGCACGCCCAGGGCGCGGTGCACGTCTTCGACTGCTTCTCCTGTGCGATCCACCGCATGGCACCCATCTGCGAGCACTGCAGAGTGCAGATCATCGGCCAGGGCGTCGAGGTCGAGGGCCAATGGTTCTGCGGCGCCCACTGCGCCCGCGCGGAGGGAAAGGCGGGCATCGTCGACAAGGTGTGAGGCCGACCCCCGGAAGCCCTGCTTCCGGTACCCGCCTCCATGCACCCCACGACCGAGTTGTACGGTCGTGGGGTGTACCGCTTCCTGTTGTCCCGGCAGTGGGTGATCCTCACGCTGGTCGCCCTCCTCCTCATCCCCACGATGATCAGGCTGGGTATCTGGCAGATGCACCGCTACGAGGAGCGCACCGCCCGCAACCAGCTGGTCTCCGACGCGCTGTCCGCCGACGCGGTGCCCGTGGAGCGGCTGACCTCACCCGGACACACGGTCACCACCGACGAGCGGTACCACCGCGTGACGGCGAAGGGCCGCTTCGACACCGACGACGAGGTCGTCGTCCGCCGCCGCACCAACTCCGACGACGAGGTCGGCTACCACGTCCTGACCCCGTTCGTCCTCAGGGACGGCAAGGTGCTGCTCGTCAACCGCGGCTGGATCCCCGCGAACGGCCCGAGCCAGACCGCGTTCCCCAAGATCCCCGCCCCGCCCGGCGGCGAGATCACCGTCACCGGTCGGCTGATGCCCGACGAGACGACCGCGGCGAGCGGCATCAAGAACCTCAAGGGACTGCCGGACCGGCAGATCATGCTGATCAACAGCGAGCAGCAGGCGCAGCGTCTCGACGCCCAGGTGCTCGGCGGCTACATCGCGCAGACGTCTCCCGAGCCGAAGGGCGACATCCCGGAGCTGCTCGGCCCGCCCGGCGACGAGGACGCGGCACTGAACTACGCGTACGCGATCCAGTGGTGGCTGTTCGCCGCGGGCGTGCCGATCGGCTGGGTGGTCCTGGTCCGCCGGGAACGGCGCGACCGGCGGGCGGCGGAGGCCGAGCAGACCACGGCCGAGACGGAACCGGCACCGGTGTGAGCACCCGGAACAGACACCGGAACAGCTGACCAGTACCGGAACAGCCGACCGGCACCGGTACACCCGCCGCACCGGTCCAGCCGCCCCGCGTCACCCACCCGGCCCCCGCCCCGGATTGCCACCCCGCTGCTCCGGGAACCCGCACTGCGTGCACCCCCGTATCGAGGACTACGCCCTCATCGGCGACGAACAGACCGCCGCACTGGTCGGGCTGGACGGCTCCGTCGACTGGCTGTGCCTGCCCCGCTTCGACTCGGCCGCCTGCTTCGCCAAGCTCCTGGGCGACGAGGACAACGGCCACTGGCGGATCGCTCCCAAAGACGCGGACCGGTGCACGAGACGTGCCTACCGCCCCGGCACCCTCGTCCTCGACACCGAGTGGGAGACCGCCGAGGGCAGCGTGCGCGTCACCGACCTGATGCCACAGCGCCACCGCGCCCCCGACCTCGTACGCGTCGTGGAGGGCCTCGGCGGCCGGGTCACCGTGCGCAGCACCCTGCGGCTGCGCTTCGACTACGGCTCGGTCGTGCCGTGGATGCGCCGGTCCGACGGCCATCGGGTGGCCGTCGCCGGACCCGACTCGGCGTGGTTGCGCAGCGAACCCGAGGTGCGCACCTGGGGCGAGGCGTTCGGTACGCACTCCGAGTTCACCGTCGAGGAGGGCGAGAAGGTCGCCTTAGTCCTCACCTGGCACCCCTCGCACGAGCCGCGCCCGCCGCTCGTCGACCCGTACGAGGCACTGGAGCACAGCGTCGCCGACTGGCGGGCGTGGGCGGCCCGCTGCCGTTACGACGGTCCGCACCGGGACGCCGTGGTCCGCTCCCTGATCACCCTGAAGGCGCTCACCTACGCGCCGACCGGCGGCATCGTGGCCGCGGCCACGACCTCGCTGCCCGAGGAGCTGGGCGGGGTGCGCAACTGGGACTACCGCTACTGCTGGCTGCGCGACTCCACCCTCACCCTGGGCGCCCTGCTGTCGTGCGGCTACCAGGAGGAGGCCGAGGCCTGGCGGAACTGGCTGGTGCGGGCGGTCGCCGGCGACCCGGCGGACCTCCAGATCATGTACGGCCTCGCGGGCGAGCGGCGGCTGCCCGAGCTGGAGCTGCCGTGGCTGTCCGGTTTCGCCGGCTCCAGGCCCGTACGGATCGGCAACGAGGCCGTGAAGCAGCTGCAGCTGGACGTGTACGGCGAGGTCATGGACACGCTGTCGCTGGCCCGGCGGGCGGGTCTGCCCGCCAAGCCCCACATATGGTCCATGCAGAGCGTCCTGCTGGAGTTCCTGCGGTCGTCGTGGCGGCAGCCGGACGAGGGGCTGTGGGAGGTGCGCGGCGGCCGCCGCCACTTCGTCCACTCGAAGGTGATGGTGTGGGTGGCCGCCGACCGTGCCGTGCGCGCCCTGGAGTCCTACTCGGCGCTGAGCGGTGACCTGGACGGCTGGCGGGCGCTGCGCGACGAGGTCCACCGCGAGGTGTGCGAGAAGGGCTACGACGCCGATCGCAACACCTTCACGCAGTACTACGGCTCGCGCGAACTCGACGCCGCGCTGCTGCTCATCCCGCGCGTCGGCTTCCTGCCGCCCGACGACCCGCGGGTGGTCGGCACCATCGACGCGGTCCGCGACGAGCTGGGCCACAGCGGCTTCGTACGCCGCTACAGCGTCGAGGAGTCGCCCGTCGACGGACAGCCGGGCGGCGAGGGCGTCTTCCTGGCGTGCTCCTTCTGGCTCGCGGACGCGCTGCACATGACGGGCCGTACGAAGGAGGCCCGGGAGCTGTTCGAGCGGCTGGTGGGCGTCGCCAACGACGTGGGGCTGCTGTCCGAGGAGTACGACCCGGTGGCGGGAATGCAGCTCGGCAACTTCCCGCAGGCGTTCAGTCACATCGGTCTGGTGAACACCGCCCTCGCCCTGTCCGGGGACGAGCGGGCAGGATAGGGACCATGGATCTTGGACTGAAGGACCGGGTGTACGTAGTCACCGGGGCCACCCGCGGCCTCGGCAACGCCGCCGCGCGCGAGCTGGTCGCCGACGGCGCGAAGGTGGTCATCACCGGCCGGGACGACAAGAGCGTCGCCGACGCGGCGTCCGCCCTCGGCCCGAACGCGCTCGGCGTGGCCGCGGACAACGCCGAGCCGGACGTGGCCGCACGGCTGATCGCCGCCGCGCGCGAGCACTTCGGGGGCTTCGACGGCATTCTCGTCAGCGTCGGCGGGCCGGCGCCGGGGTTCGTCGCCGACAACACGGACGAGCAGTGGCAGGCGGCGTTCGAGTCGGTGTTCCTCGGCGCGGTGCGGCTCGCGCGGGCGGCGGCGGGTGAGCTGGACGCGGGCGGTGTGATCGGGTTCGTGCTGTCCGGTTCGGTGCACGAGCCGATTCCGGGGCTGACGATCTCGAACGGGCTGCGGCCGGGGCTGGCCGGGTTCGCCAAGTCGCTGTCGGATGAGCTGGGGCCGCGCGGGATTCGGGTCGTGGGGCTGTTGCCGGCCCGGATCGACACGGATCGCGTGCGCGAGCTGGACGGGCTGTCCGCCGACCCGGAGGCGACGCGGGCGGCGAACGAGTCGCGGATTCCGTTGCGGAGGTACGGCAAGCCGGACGAGTTCGGGCGGGCGGCAGCGTTCTTGCTGTCGCCGGCGGCTTCCTATCTGACGGGGATCATGTTGCCGGTCGACGGAGGGATGCGGCACGGCTTCTGAGCCGTCCTCAACTGACCCTCTCCGCACGGTGCTTGACGCCGGTCAGCCTGACCTCCGCCGGGAGTGACGCGAGGCCCGCCGAATTGCGGGCGTTCGTCAAAGCCACGGCCGTGAGGTCGTCGAGGGCAGCCCCCGGATCCACATGCGGCTCCAGCTGGAGGCGTACGCGGGCCTCCGGGGCGCTCGGGCGGCCCGTGAGCAGGGCATGGGCGTGGGCGACGCCGTTCAGGTCGCCCGCCTGGCCTGCGAGTACGCCCTGCAGGGCGCGCCCCCGCAGCAGCGCGCCCTCGCCGTCACCGGTGTCGACGAGGACCTCCCTGAGCCGGTGCCTGCGCAGGACCGCGGTCAGCCACCACAGGGCGAGCAGCACGAGGACGGCGAGCACGGCGAGGACGGCCGGCCACCACCAGCCGGCGTCCCGCCACCGGGTGCGCTCGGCGTCACTGAGCAGCACGTCGTGCTGATCGTGGTGGATCCACCACGAGGGCGCCGGGGCGCCCAGTCCGACGGCGAGCACGGAACCTCCGACGACGACCAGGACGAGGCCGACGACGCCGAGCAGTACACGATTGACGGTCCTGAGCACCGTACTCACCTCTTCCGTACGGGTCGCGTCACGTGCACCGACAGCGTGGGCGGCCGGGTCAGCCCGAACCCCCGCACGGCATCGGCGAGTGTGGCGTCCAGGTCGGCCTGTACGTCGTCCGGTTCGCGGAAGTGGGAGACCGCGCGGACGTCGGCGCGGGTACGGCGCATCCGCACCCGGACCGACTGCACTCCGGCGACCTCCATGGCCCGGTCGCGCAGCACCATGGCCGCCGCCTCCCGGTGCAGTCCGGCGCGTACGTCGGGGTGGGTGCGCCGCATCGGCAGCACCGCGCGCAGGCCGGGTGTCACCGCCAGCACGATCAGCCACAGGCCGAGGGTCGCGGCGACGCCCGCGCCGACGAGCACCCAGGTGTCGTCGAGGGGCCGTTCGGCGAGCTGCCGGGCCAGGTCGCGGCGCCAGGCCAGCGCGTCCCGGTCGGCCCGCACGGCGGCGACGTCGTACAGGAAGGCCCCCGCGACGACCAGGAGCAGCAGCGCCACGATGCCGGCCGGTACTCTGCGCGCCGACCAGAACCGCCCGCTGTCGCCGGCCTCGGCCCGTTCGCCGGCCGGCACGGGTGGAGCCTCGTACTCCCCGCCCGTGCCGGTCTCCTTCTCGATGACCGGCAGTCGTTGCGTGGTGCCCTCGGAGCCCTGGGGCTCGCTCATCGCGTCCTCCCCTGTGCCGCGCCGTACGCCGTTGCCGGGTGCAGCCGCTCCACCTGAACGGCGACCTCCGGCACCTCCATGCCCACCAACGCGCTTACCCGCTCCACGACATGACGACGCACCCGACCGCAGCGGGCACCGATGTCGCTGGGGTATTCGAGTTCGAGGTGCAGACGGATGCGGGCCGTTTCATGGCGGACGACAACGGTGGCGTACGGGCGTGCGGCGTCCTCGGGCAGCTCGCCGAGCGCCTCGCGTGCCGCCTGTCCCGCGATCTTCGCGACGACCCGGTCGGCGATCCTGGTCGCCCCGCGCTCGCCCGGCGGGACGACCGCCGCAGGTCTGCGGAGCTCGGCGGCTCCTCCGCTCACGGACGTCACCGCCGCCCGTCACGCCGGTGGTCACGGGTGCGGAAGAAGTCGCCGAGGTCCAGGTCCCCCTCGAGGAACCGGCCGACGACGAACCCGATGGCGCCCAGGGCAGCCACCAGCAGGAAGGCGCCGAACCCGCCGAAGTACCCGGCGAATCCCAGCGCCATGCCGGCGATCATGCCGACCACGGCCATGCTCATGGTGCCCTCCGTTCGGTTGCCGGTCGTCGGTCCGTCACTGGAGCCGCGACTCCGGCTCCTCGTCCTCTTCGTCCGGCAGCTTCACGTCGCTCACCGCGATGTTGACCTCGACGACTTCGAGGCCGGTCATCCGCTCCACCGCCGCGATGACGTTCTCCCGCACCGCCTGGGCCACATCGGCGATCGCCACGCCGTACTCGACGACGATCTCCAGGTCGAGCGCGGTCTGCACCTCGCCGACCTCGACCTTGACCCCGCGCGTCACGGCCTTGGTCCCGCCGGGAACCCGGTCCCGCACGGCCCCGAAGGTACGGCTCAGCCCACTGCCCATCGCATGTACGCCGAGGACGTCCCGGGCGGCCATCCCTGCGATCTTCTCCACAACTCCGTCGGCGATGGTGGTCCGCCCCCGTCCGGCCGGGTCCCCGCCGCCGCGCTTGACGGCCTTGCGGGTCTGCACCGGCGGCTCGGTCTCGCCCTCGGGGCTTCGTGTCCGGTTGCGCTCCGTCATGTCGCTCATCACCGTACGTCCCTTCCGGTCGTCGCTCTTCGACCACCGTAAGCCGGGTTGCGCGATCGCGCGCCGGGGATGCGGCAGGCTGGAGTAATGACGGCGGACCGGTTCACACAGGCGGTACGACAGCGGCTGCGGCTCGGCAGGCTCCTGCCCTTGGGCGGCCCGCGCGACGGCGCGTGGATCTCCGAGGAGGCCGCGGAGGCGGTGCTCCTGCGCGCTGCAAAGGATCTGCCCGGCGTACGGCTGGGCCCGCTGCGGATCGGGCTCGCCGACCCGGCGGACGCGCACGAGCCGGCCGTGCCACCGCCGCCGAGCGCTCTGCCGCCCGGTCCGCTGCGGGTGACGGCGGAGTTCGCGGCCGCGCTGTCCGAGCCGCTGCCCACGACGGCGCACCGGCTGCGGGCGCTTCTGGCGGCCGCGGCGGACGGGCTCGGCCTGGCGGTGGCGGAGGTGGACCTGCGGGTGACGGACCTGCTGGACGAGGAGTCCGAGCCTGCTCCGGTACGGCGGTCCGACGCGGCGCGCCCCGCGGAGGCCGGCGGCGGTGACGAGGGCCGTGCGGCGGCCGCCGTCCTGGCTGTCCCGGGCGTGGCCCGGCTGACGGACCTGCTGGGCCGGCCGGTGCATGTCGAGGACAGGCAGGGCGAGAACGCGCTGCCGCGCCGCCATGTACGGGTCGAGCTGGCGGTACGCGCGGACCACCGGGCCCTGGACGTGGTCCTGGAGGTCCGCGCGAAGGTGGAGCAGGCGCTAGCGGATCATCCGACGGTGGCGGTGCTGGTGACCGCGGTCGGCTGAGCCGGCTGCAGCGGCTGACGGCTCATTCGCCGACGCCGGCCAGGTCGCGCAGCCGGCGTGCCTGCGCGGCCCGTTCGGCGGCGCGCTGGGCCTCGTAGTCCCGGTCCTGGGCGCCGAGCAGCAGCGCCTTGGTCTCGATGACCGCGTCCCGGGGCGCGGCCAGCAGGGCCGCCGCCAGGTCGCGTACCGCGCCGTCGAGCTGGTCCACGGGCACCGCGACGTTCGCCAGCCCGGTGCTCACGGCCTCCTCGGCATGCACGAACCGCCCGGTCGCGCAGATCTCCAGCGCCCGGGCATAGCCGACCAGGCTCACGAGCGGGTGCGTACCGGTCAGGTCCGGCACCAGCCCCAGACTGGTCTCGCGCATGGCGAACTGCACGTCGTCGGCGACGACGCGCAGGTCACAGGCGAGCGCGAGCTGGAAGCCCGCGCCGATGGCGTGGCCCTGGACGGCGGCGATGGACACGACGTCATGACGCCGCCACCAGGTGAAGCCCTCCTGGAACTCCGCGATGGCGCCGTCGAGTTCGGCGTCGCCACCGCGCGCGAGATCCATGAAGGACGGCTCGCCCTCGATCCCCTCGGGCGTGAACATCTGCCGGTCGAGCCCGGCGGAGAAGGACTTGCCCTCACCGCGCAGCACGACCACGCGGACGGAGCCCGGCAGCTGCCTCCCGGCTTCGGCCAACGCCCGCCACAGAGCGGGACTTTGGGCGTTGCGCTTGGCCGGGTTGGTCAGCGTCACCGTGGCGAGCGCGTCGTCCACGGTGAGTCGTACGCCGTCCTTGTCGAGCAGGGGAACGAGTTCCTGGTCGGGCGAAGCCATGGGGCGCCTCCGATGAGTGCGGTCAGCAGAGCGATGTCGCTAGATGCTAAGTGACTGCACAGTAACCACCCGGCCGATCAGCCGACCGACCGGGTGGTCATCATCGAAGCCGATGATCCGCCGGGGTTCAGGACGAGGCGGCCTTCTTGCCCCGCGTCGCCCCGCCACGCCCACGAAGCGTGACGCCCGACTCGCTGAGCATCCGGTGCACGAAGCCATACGAGCGGCCGGTTTCCTCGGCCAGCGCTCGAATGCTCGCACCGGAGTCGTACTTCTTCTTCAGGTCTGCCGCGAGCTTGTCGCGCGCGGCGCCGGTTACCCGGCTGCCCTTCTTCAGAGTCTCGGCCACCCGTGCCTCCTCATGGGAAGTGCGCTCTGGTCTCCTCATGATCACCCCTCCGGGCCGTCATGGCCACCCATTCGGCAAGGTCCGTGAGACATGGTTTTGACGACAGGAGCGTGTCCCCACAAGCGGAATATGTAATTCAACGTGATGGCGTTCGTACCGCCGAACGGGTTCTTTCGTGAAGTGCCAGGTCAGGGACGTACGACGGCCGAGCCCTTGTCGATAAAGGGCTCGGCCGTGAAATCGATGTAGGACACACCTCGGTACGAGGAGATCTCACACAGATGATGGATCACCGATGGGCCGAATGATCCAGACGCAGTGGATCACGCCTTCGATCAAGCGTTCCCGACCGCCCCGGACCCGTCCCGGCACGCGGGCGAGGGCTCAGGCGAGGGCGACGAGGTCCGCGTAGTCCGCACCCCAGAGGTCCTCGACGCCGTCGGGCAGCAGGATGATCCGCTCCGGCTGGAGCGCCTCGACGGCGCCCTCGTCGTGGGTGACGAGGACGACGGCGCCCTTGTAGGTCTGCAGGGCGCCGAGGATCTCCTCGCGGCTGGCCGGGTCGAGGTTGTTCGTCGGCTCGTCCAGGAGGAGGACGTTCGCCGACGAGACGACCAGGGTCGCGAGCGCCAGGCGGGTCTTCTCACCGCCGGAGAGGACACCGGCCGGCTTGTCGACGTCGTCGCCGGAGAACAGGAACGAGCCGAGCGTCTTGCGGACCTGCACCAGGTCCAGGTCGGGGGCGGCGGAGCGCATGTTCTCCAGGACCGTGCGCTCCGGGTCGAGGGTCTCGTGCTCCTGCGCGTAGTAGCCGAGTTTGAGGCCGTGCCCCTCGATGATGTTTCCGGTGTCCGGCTTCTCGACGCCGCCGAGCAGCTTCAGGAGGGTTGTCTTTCCGGCGCCGTTGAGGCCGAGGATGACGACGCGCGAGCCCTTGTCGATGGCCAGGTCGACGTCGGTGAAGATCTCCAGGGAGCCGTACGACTTCGACAGGCCCTCAGCCATGAGCGGGGTCTTGCCGCATGGGGAGGGCTCGGGGAAGCGCAGCTTGGCGACCTTGTCGGACTTCCGCTCGGCCTCCAGGCCGGCCAACAGCTTGTCGGCGCGCCGGGCCATGTTCTGCGCGGCGACGGTCTTGGTGGCCTTGGCGCGCATCTTGTCGGCCTGGGAATGCAGCGTGGCGGCCTTCTTCTCGGCGTTCTGCCGCTCGCGCTTGCGGCGCTTCTCGTCGGCCTCGCGCTGCTGCTGGTAGAGCTTCCAGCCCATGTTGTAGACGTCGATCTGGGCTCGGTTGGCGTCCAGGTAGAAGACCTTGTTGACGACCGTCTCGACCAGGTCGACGTCGTGGGAGATCACGATGAAGCCGCCGCGGTAGGTCTTCAGGTAGTCGCGCAGCCAGACGATCGAGTCGGCGTCGAGGTGGTTCGTGGGCTCGTCGAGGAGCAGGGTGTCCGCGTCCGAGAAGAGGATGCGGGCCAGCTCGATACGGCGGCGCTGACCGCCGGAGAGCGTATGGAGGGGCTGGCCGAGCACGCGGTCGGGCAGGTTGAGCGCGGCGGCGATGGTGGCGGCCTCGGCCTCGGCGGAGTACCCGCCCTTGGTGAGGAACTCGGTCTCCTGGCGCTCGTACTGCCGCAACGCCTTCTCGCGCGTCGCGCCGCTGCCGTTGGCGATGCGCTGCTCGTTCTCGCGCATCTTGCGGATCAGGGTGTCCAGGCCGCGGGCGGACAGGATGCGGTCACCGGCGAGCTGGTCGAGGTCGCCGGTACGCGGGTCCTGCGGGAGGTAGCCGACCTCGCCGGAGCGGGTGACGGTGCCCCCTGCGGGGATGCCCTGGCCCGCGAGGACCTTGGTGAGCGTGGTCTTGCCGGCGCCGTTGCGACCGACCAGGCCGATGCGGTCGCCCTTGGCGATGCGGAAGGTGGCGGACTCGATGAGGATGCGGGAACCGGCGCGCAGCTCGATACCGGAGGCGGAGATCACGGACAGACTCCAGGGCGGATGGGGTGACGGGAAGGGCGGCTGAGGACGTTCCCGCCGTCTAATGCGCGAGGAGAATGGCCATGGGGCCAGTCTAACGGGGCCGTGCAACCACTTTTTCTGCGTTCGGGTGTTCGAGCCGGCCGAGAGGGCTGAGAGGGCCGGGAGGGGGGCCGGGGAAAGCACGGCGACTTCGGCGGCGGACGCTGCTCACCGGGCGTTGTCAGTGGTCGCTGCCAGACTGGGCACCAGGTGAGATTCCCGGCGGAAATGACAGCGGGATCACACGGGAGCACACGGGATCACAAAGGAGTGATCGGCATGGCAGGAACGAACGGCGGGCGGCCCAGCATCTACCCGACCCTGCTGTACGCGGACGCCAAGACGGCGATCCGGCAGCTCACGGAGGCCTTGGGCTTCACGGAACTGTCGGTGTACGAGGGCGAGGACGGCTCGGTGCTGCACGCCGAGCTGGTGCAGGGCAACGGCGGGGTGATGATCGGCTCCAAGGGCCGCGGCGGGGTGTTCGACACCGCCATGAAGGGCGCGGGCCCCTGCGGGGTGTACGTCGTGGTGGACGACGTCGACGCCCACCACCGGCGGGCCGTGGACCACGGCGCGGAGATCCTGATGCCCCCGACGGACCAGGACTACGGCTCGCGCGACTACATGGCCCGGGACGCCGAGGGCAATATCTGGAGTTTCGGTACGTACGCCCCGGAGATAGAGGCGTGATGGCCCACAGGGGGCAGCCGACGGGCTGACCGTCCCGCCTCAGCTTCCCCCGGTGTGCACCTGGAAGGCCGCCCGGCGGACCGCCTTGGCCAGGGCCGGGTCGGGATGCGCGGCGGCGAGCGCGACCAGGACCTGCACGGTGCGGGGGTGACCGACGGCACGCACCTCGTCGAGCAGCATGGGGACGGTCGGCTGCACCGCTGACTCCAGGTGACGCACGAGCATCGGGGCCTCGCCGTGGTCGGCGACCGCGGCGGCGGTGTCCACCCACAGCCAGGTCGCCTCCTCCCGGGTGAGGACTTCGTGGGCGTCCTCCGGGTCGATGCCGTCGTGCTCGGCCAGCCACAGCAGGGCGTACGGCCGCAGCGTGGGCTCGTCGGCCACGGAGCGCACGTCGGGCTCGGCGGGGGCGCCTACGACGCGCAGCGCCTCGAAGGCGAGGCCGCGCAGCAGGGCGTCCTCGCCGCGGGCGGCGCCGAGCAGCTCGGTGACGGCGCTGCCGACGGTGCGGGCGGCGAGCCAGGCGCGGTACTCGGCGCGGGCCGCGTTCGGGCGCAGTTGGGCGCAGCCGCGGAGCATGTCCTCGGCCGCCTGCTCGATGTTCCCGGCGGGGCTCTGCGCGGCCACGCAGATCTGCTCCAGCTTGACCCAGACCGCCCAGCTGCCGAGCGGGGTGAGCGTGGCCTGCCCGTCGCCGTAGGTGAGGGCACCGACGGAGGCGAGGGCGCGCAGCGCCCAGTCGAGGAGGGGGGAGAGCGGGGCGTCGGCGGGCTCCGGCTGGGCCGGGGGCGACAGTGCCGGTACCGGCTGCGGGCCGTACGGGATCTCGCAGCGCTCGGTGCGCAGTTCGGTGACCCGCTGCTGGAGGAGGTCGAGGAGCTGGTCCACGGGGACGGGGCCGGCGGACAGCTGGAGGAAGGAGAGCACCTGGGGCATCGCCGAGACGACCTCGGCGACGGCGGACGGCTCGTGGTCGGTGGGTTCCGGGGAGGCGAGCGACCAGGCGTCGAAGAGGGCGACCCAGCCGCGCAGCACGGCACTGTCGTCACGGTCCCAGGCACGTAGCCGCCAGCCGGGGCGGGCGGTGCCGCCGTGCACCTCGACGAGACCGGCGAGCCGGGCGGTGTCCCAGTCGGCGCGGACCTGAGTCACGGTCAGGCCCAGGTCCAGGGCGGCCCGTTCGGCGGTCTCGTCGGCGAGGGTGCCCTTGTTGTCGGGGTTCGCGCCGTCCCGGCCGGGGCGCAGCGCGACGTCCGCCCAGTGGGCGACGCGGGCCGCCGGGGCCAGGCCGGAGCGCGCCATTCTGGCCAGCTCCGCGGGGGCCGGTGTGCCTTCCGGCGGGCGGGGTGCGGGGCGGCGCAGGCGCCGCTGGTTCACAGCTGTGGGGGCGGCGGCCAGGGGTCGCGGGCGGACGAGTCGAAGCCTGGAGTCGCGCGGGATACGGGACGTCACGGGTGCAGTCTTCCGGTTGACGGTCCGAAAACCCAAACGGAATGGCACGGCGGGCGACGGGGAGGGCCGACGCCGGGCCCTCGCGGGCGGCCGGAGGCCGAGATCAGGCCACTGGTACGGCGTTAAACGGAACCAGTGCGACCGGGCGGGGACGGGGATGGTGCGGACGGATGGACGGAGGCGTCGTGCCCCGTCGAAGAGGTTGGCAGAGGGGCGGCAGAGGGGCGTCGTGTCACATCAAGGGTGTCAGGAAGCGACGCATGGTCTCTTCGTAGGCCGTGGGGTCGGCGTTCCACATGGCCGCGTGGGGCGCGTGGCGGACCGTGTGGAGGGCGACCCGGCCGGAGTGGGTCGCGGCGAGGCGGCGGGAGTGGTCCCAGGGGGCCACCGTGTCGTCCGGGCCGTGGAAGATCAGGGTCGGCGGCAGATCGCGCCGCTCGGGCGCCGCGGCGGCGTCGAGGCGGTCGCCGGACAGGCCGGCGCGGCCCTGCGCGGCGCGTACCGCGAGCGGGAGGAGGGCGCCGGGTGTGCGGCGGGCCGAGGCGAGAGCGCGCAGGGTCGCCTCCCAGCTGAGCACCGGGGAGTCCAGGACGAGCCCCGAGATCCGCTCGCGCAGTCCCGAGTGCGCGGCGGCGCGCAGCGCCATCGCGGCGCCGGTGGACCAGCCGTGCAGGACGATCCGCCGGGCGCCGTGGCTCACGGCGTAGCGGATGGCCGCGTCCAGGTCGCGCCACTCGGTCTCGCCGAGGTGGTTGAGACCGTCCGGCGAGCGGGGGGCGCCGAGGTCGCCGCGGTAGGCGAGGGCGAGCACCGGGAAGCGGTGACGGTGCAGGAACGCCATCGTGTTCATGGAGTGTTCGCGGGTGGTGCCGAGGCCGTGCACCGCGATCACCCAGGTGCCGCGTGTGCCGGGCACGAACCAGGCGGGCAGGCTGCCGAGTTCACCGGGGACGTCGACGTCGGCGTGGTCCAGGTCCAGTGCCGAGCCGGGGTCGCCGGCGTACACGTTCGGCGTGAGCCAGACCTTGTCGCCGGGCTTCAGGGTGCCGTGCGAGACGCGTTCCAGGCGGCGTACGACGGTGTCGGCGGAGTGGGACTCCATGCCGAGGACGGGGCCGACGACCGCGTGCGAGCCGTCGCCGCCGAGGCCGTACGTGCCGGGGCGCAGGGCGGCCAGGTCGCGGGTGAGGGCGATACGGCCGGCCGCTGTCGCGTGCACGGTGAGCCGGGGTTCGGTCGGCAGCGGGCGGCCCGGGGGCGCCTTGAGCGCGGCATCGCTGGCGAGCCGGCCGGCGGCGATCCCGGCGGCGCCGGCAGCCAGGGCTGCGGTGACGGCGGCGGCCGTTGCGGTGACAGTGCGCACCCGTCCAGTGTCGTGGCGTACCTCGCCGACGGCCAGTGGGAGGGCGGCTCGGGGTGGCCCTTCCCGGTGGGGCGGGCCGGGGTGGTGGGCGGCGTGCGGCGGGCCGGGCGGGGCACGCGACCGGGCGTACGGCGTGCGGCGAGGCGGTCAGGTGACCGGGCGTGCGACGTGCGGCGTGCGACGTGCGGCGTGGGGCGGCTCAGCCTCGCTGGCCGTACCCCCGCAGCCGCTCCCCCACCTCCGCCATCTGGGCCTCGGACAGCAGGGCCGGCGACAGCCCCGGCACCGAGGACGCCGTCAGCCACAGGCGGCACATCCATTCCAGCTGGGCCGTGCGGTCGTAGGCCTGGTCCAGGGTGGTGCCGTAGGTGAGGGTGCCGTGGTTCTGGAGGAGGCAGGCGGAGCGATCGGCGAGGGCGTGCAGCATGTTCTCGGCCAACTCGTCGGTGCCGTATGTGGCATACGGGGCAACCCGGACGGCTCCGCCGAGCGCGGCTGCCATGTAATGGATCGCCGGGAGCTCGGGGACGAGCGTCGAGACGGCCGTGGCGTGCACGGCGTGGGTGTGCACGACGGCGCCGGCGTCCGTGGCGCGGTAGACCGCGAGGTGCATGGGCAGTTCGCTGGTGGGGACGAGGGCGCCCAGGACCTGCCGGCCGTCGAGGTCGACGCCGGTGACGTCGTCCGGCGCGAGCCGGTCGTAGGGGACGCCCGACGGTGTGACCAGGACGGTGTCCTCGACGCGGACCGAGACGTTGCCGGAGGTGCCGACGACCAGTCCGTCGGACACCGTCCGGCGGGCCGTCGCGACGAGCGCCTCCCAGGCGTGCGCCTCCTCGGGGCGCACACTCCGCCCCCGCGACTCCCGCACATCCTGTGCGCCCTCCCGAACGCCCCGCACGCCTCCCGGATCACGCTGCTCCTCAGCCATGCGGCGATCCTGCCAGGCACGGCGTCGACCCGCTGCCGGGCGGGGGCACTTTAGGCCGGAACCCGCGCCTCCGAAAGGGCACATATGGGCATACACAGGCTTCTTCGATCACTTGGCCGGAGATCAGCGAGCATCCGATGATCTTCCAGTACTCTCTGGGGGATTTGTCGTGCACGTCGCCATTCCGGGGGGACATATGGCTCGTGATCGCAATCCATCCTGCCGCCGCGCCCGCGCCTTAGCGGTGTCCGTGGCGGCACTCACCGTCGGGGGAATCGCCCTCGCCGAGACGCCCGCCACGGCAGCCAGCCTGCCGAAGGGGCACGACGTCTCGTCCCATCAGAAGAACGTCGACTGGCAGAAGGCCAGGACGAAGGGCGCCACGTTCGTCTACGTCAAGGCGACCGAGTCCACCACCTACCGCAACCCCTACTTCAGCCAGCAGTACAACGGCGCACGCAACGCGGGCATCATCCGCGGGGCGTACCACTTCGCCCTGCCGAACAAGTCGTCCGGCAAGGCACAGGCGGCGCACTTCGTGCGCAACGGCGGCAGCTGGACCGCGGACGGCTGGACACTGCCGCCCGCACTCGACATCGAGTACAACCCGTACGACAAGAAGCACAAGTGCTACGGCCTGACCAAAGCGAAGATGGTCAGCTGGATCAAATCGTTCAGCGGCGAGGTGAAGCGGCTCACCGGCCGCCGTCCGGTGATCTACACGACCGCCCACTGGTGGAACACGTGCACCGGCAGCAGCCGCGCCTTCGGCTCCGACCACGCGCTGTGGGTCGCTCGCTACGACTCGGCGAACCCGGGAGCGCTGCCGGCCGGCTGGTCGTTCTGGACGATCTGGCAGTACGACAACAG
This sequence comes from Streptomyces sp. NBC_01352, assembly GCF_036237295.1. NCBI lineage: Bacteria > Bacillati > Actinomycetota > Actinomycetes > Kitasatosporales > Streptomycetaceae > Streptomyces > Streptomyces sp. NBC_01352. Next base: position 8,386,273 of record NZ_CP108354.1, on the reverse strand, counting down.
CGGCGGTCTGCCGGGTGATCAGAATCTCTTCAACGGCTCCCTGACCCAGCTGAGGAAGTTCGCCAGAGGCAACTGACCGTGCGGCGCCTGGGCCGCACGGAGCGGACGGGGTACGGCGGTGCGAGAATCGCCCCCTCCGGACACCGTGCGGCCTGCCCCAGTTCATCTTCCGTTCACTCAGGTTACCTACGTTCGTCCGGCCAATGACCTCGAACGATTGCCTGGGTAAATGGAAAACTTCTCGCTGATCCTCGCGATTGTGGTGGTAACCGCACTCGCGTTCGATTTCACGAACGGTTTCCACGACACCGCCAACGCGATGGCCACCACCATCTCGACCGGTGCGCTCAAGCCCAAGGTCGCGGTGGCCATGTCCGCCGTGCTGAACCTTGTAGGCGCCTTCCTCTCCGTGGAGGTCGCCAACACGATCTCCAAAGGTCTCGTCGACGAGACCGGCATCCGTCCCGAGGTCATCTTCGCGGCCCTGGTCGGCGCGATCCTCTGGAACCTGCTGACCTGGCTGGTCGGGCTCCCCTCCAGCTCCTCGCACGCCCTCATGGGCGGCCTCATCGGCGCCACCGTCGCCTCGGCGGGCGTCGGCGCGGTGCACGGTGACGCCCTGGTCACCAAGGTCCTGATCCCGGCGATCGCGGCTCCGCTCGTGGCGGGCCTGGCGGCGATGTTCGCGACGCGCCTGTCCTACTCCCTCGGCAAGAAGGCCGACGGCAAGGCCGCCGCGAAGGGCTACCGCACCGGCCAGATCGCCTCCGCCGGCCTGGTCTCCCTGGCCCACGGCACCAACGACGCGCAGAAGACCATGGGCATCATCACCCTCGCCCTGGTCGCCGGCGGTGCCGTCGCCCCCGACTCCGACCCGCCCATGTGGGTCATCCTCTCCGCGGGCCTCGCCATCGCGCTCGGCACCTACCTCGGCGGCTGGCGCATCATCCGCACCATGGGCAAGGGCCTGACCGACCTCCAGCCGCAGCAGGGCTTCGCCGCCCAGACCAGCGCGGCCACGGTCATCCTGGCCTCCTCCCACCTCGGTTTCTCCCTCTCCACCACGCACTCCGTCTCCGGCGCGGTGATGGGCGCGGGCCTCGGCCGCAAGGGCGGGGTCGTCCGCTGGTCGACGGCGACCCGGATGTTCGTCGCCTGGGGTCTCACGCTCCCCGCCGCCGCCCTGGTGGGCGCGCTCGCGGAGTACGTGACCGGCTTCGGTACCTGGGGCACGGCCGTCGTCGCCGTCTTCCTGATCGGCTCGAGCGCCGCGATCTGGAAGATCTCGCGCCGCGAGGTCGTCGACCACACGAACGTCAACGAGCCCCACGAGGCCGGGGAGCCGGCCGGCGTGGTGACCACGGCGATGGCCGCCGTGACGCCGCCGCCCGTGGGCACGGTGACCGAGGACCTCACGGCCACGATCCCGGCCCCGGCGGGCGAACCCGCCCCGTCGACCGCCACCACGGTCTGAGTCCCGCGCACCCGGCTGAGAAGGAAGCATCACCATGAAGATCGACTGGGCGGCCCTGGGCTCCGTCTTCGGCATCAGCCTCGTGGTCACCGTGGCCCTCGTGGCCCTGTTCACCCTCGGCATCATGGGCCTGTCCCGCCAGGAACGGGCCACGACACAGGGCGGCTCCGCCGCCCTCGCGGTCACCGGGGCGTACGCGTGCTTCGCGGCGTGTGCGGCGGCTGTGGCGTACGGGATCTATCTGATCGTGGCCTGAGCCGGCGTTCTCTGACGTACGGCACGGCACCGGGCGGGTGCGGGGACTGTGTTCCTCTCACCCGCCCGGTCTGCGTTTTCGGGCTGCTACGGGCAGGGCGAGTCCGTGGCCGCTCCGGAGTCGTGGAGGATCCTCAGCTCTTCCGGCGTGTACGGGGTCCAGTGACGGCACAGGGTCTTGTGCCAGGCCTCCGGGTTCAGGGGGATGGTCAGCTCGGAGTTGCCGTGGCGGTAGGTGAGATGGTCGGCCGTCGGGTGGAGCTCGTCCGGGAGGGCGATGAAGGGGAACGTGACATAGGGGTCGTCCCCGTTTCCAGGTCGCCACAGGGACAGGCTCCCGCCATCGGTGCCGGCCAGGAGAGTCCCGTCATCGGCCAACGTCACCGCCGAGAGGTCCTCGTCCCCCTCGACGGCTTTACCCACTCGCTTGCCGGTCTCCACCTCCCATAGCTGGATGGTGCCGGCGTCCAGCTGGGTGGCGACGGTCTGGCCCTGCGGGTCGAACACCAACGTGCTGAGAGCTTCCGTGTCCGCCAACGTGATGCCGGTGTCTCTGCGCGCCTGCTCGGTCTCGGTGCTCCAGATGACCAGTTCGCCGTTGCTGTGCCCGACTGCCACTTCGTCACGGCGTCCTGGCCGGACGGCGAAGCCCCGGCAAGGTTGTCCCAGCTCACCGCAGGGATCGTCACCCAGCACCGTGTAGTCGCCCGATGCGACGTCATACCGGATCAGTTGACGGGACGTCAGGACGACCACCTCGCTGCCGTGGAGGGGAGCAACCTCGACGATGTCCGGAAACGGCCGCGCCCGCGCGTCCTGCGGATTGTCCGGAGGTGCGACAGCGACCTTGTCCTGGCCCCAAACGACCAAGTGCTTGCCGTCCGCGGTGAAGAATCCCGTGGCCGTCTCCCCTTCGAGTTCCTCGATCGTCACCTGTGCCGCTCGCCATTCCTCGTCCCGGCGACCCACGACCAGCGTCACGGTCGACGTGTCGTTGCTGCTGATGTTCTGGATGTGCGCGCGGTACTCGCCTCCTGGGCTTCTCACATACGAGGCTCCGCCTCCGATACTGGGCTCGAGGTCCGGCAGCGGCATGCTGCGCTCCTGCTGCGTCCGCAGCACAAGCAGGTCCGATCCGACAGCCGCCAGGATGCGCGGGGCTGCCTCATGCTTCTTGCCCGGGAGGACACCGACGGGCTGCTCCTCGCCCGTGTCGGGCGAGGCGAGGCCCGGCACGCGGTACCTCCTGCCGGTCTCCACGTCGACCACCTCGTACGGGCTGACCTGTGTGCCGTTCCTCACCTCCGCATAGCGCCCGGTGAGGTCCGAACCGCTCGGCTCAACGGCCAGGAACCGCCGTCCGCCGGCACTGCCGGAGCCCGTCAGCCGGATCAGCTGATGCCACCCGTGCCCCCGGTCGACCACAACACCGGCGCCCCGGTGGGAGAGCCAACCGGCGTCCGCGACCCTGCGCGGGTTCCCGCCGGTCGCCAGCTTCTGCACCCGTGCTTCCGCACCGTCCTCGTACTGACTGAGATAGACCACCTCCCGGCCCTCCCCGACCAGCGCGGCGTCGGCTGCCTCCGGGCCGCTCGGCAACCCGCGCTGCGACACCTTCTCCGCCCTTCTTGTGCGGCTCTGCCAGACCTGGACGAGAGAACTGTGCGCAGTCTCTTCGGCGGCGAGACTGTCAGCCGCGACGTGGAGGAGCAGTCGGCCGCTGTCCGAGAAGTCGAGGGCCACCGTCTCTGGCTTGTGCTCGGTGCCCAGCACCGGCGGCGGCCTGGTCCACAGCGACTCACGGGCGCGCACGTCGTAACAGTGGATCGACCCGTCGGCGGACACGATGGCCAGCAACCCGCCGTCATCGCTGAGCTCGGCGCGTTCGGGAGCTCCTCTGCCGGTCAGACCCGGCACCTGCCACCAGCTCGCCCGCCCGTCGGCGAGGCCTGTCCACACCCGGGCGTGCGCGACGCCGTCCCGGCTGACGGAGGCGGTCACGACCGTGGAGCCGTCCGGGGTGACGTCGATGCTCCGGATGGGCTCGGATCCCTGCCCCGCATGCGCGGAGATCACCGACATGCCACCGAGGTAGGCCTGAAGCAGCGCCTGCCGAGCCTCCTTGTCGGGATGGTTGTGCCATGCGGCCACGGACAGCCGCGCGGCCGTGCCCGGATCGGTCGCCGCCAGCCGGACAGCCTCCTCCGTCAGCCGCCGGGACGCCATGGCCCGTACTCGTTCCTCCAGGGCGAGCTCCCCGCGCCGCATCTGCACCGCGAGATAGCCGGTCAGCAGCGCCAGTACGAGCACCACCGCTGTGGCCGCCCGCCAGCGCCGCAGTGCGCGTTGCTGGTGCCGGCGGCTCAGTTCGACGTACTCCCGCTCAGCCTGGGTGATGTCGTCCCGGTGGTCCGGCTCCCCGAGCCGCTCCAGCGACGTGGCCAGCATCGTCCCCCGCAGCAGCGCGCCCGGTTCCTCCCCCGTCTCCTTCCAGTGGGCGAGTGCCTGCAACAGCCGTTCCTGCCAGGCCCGGAAATCGCGGGAATCGTCCAGCCACTTCTTCAGGGGGCCCCAGGCGCGGACCAGTTCCTCGTGGGCGAGGTCGACGATGGGGTCGTCGTCGGGGCCGTGGGTGATGCGGATGAAGCGCGTGTGGGTGGCCAGGGCCTCGGCCACGGTCCGGAGTTCGGGCGGCAGGGGCGCGAGGCGTACCGGCTTGCGGGTGAAGCCGCCCGTGTCGTCGGGGCGGGCGAGTTGGGTGAACAGGCGGCGGACCGGGGCCTCGCCGTGCGCGGCGATGACGTTGCCGACGCGCTCCTCCGCGTGGTTGGACAGGGCGCCGGCGACCCCGCCCAGGGCCTCGTAGCCGGAGTGGGTGAGACGGATGCCCTTCTCGTGCGCCCAGAGTTCCGTGAGAGTGAACTCCACCAGAGGCAGACGGCCCGGTTCGTCCTCGGCGTCGTCGACGATGCGTTCGGCCAGCCCGGTGTCGAGGGTGAGGCCGGGGACGCGGGCCGCGGGGCTCTCGACGGCACGCAGCAGGCTCGATCGGCCCAGGGGCGCCACCACTTGGGCACAGTCGCTCAGGACGCGGGCGGTGGCGGGGTCGGCGAGGTCGTCCAGGCAGGACGAGCGCAGGGTGGCCAGGACGCGCAGCCGTCGCCCTTCGGCCGGAACCGAGACCATACCGACCATCAGGGCCAGCAGGGCGCGGGCGGTGGCCGGTTCGGCGGCGACGGTCTCCTCCAGTTGGTTGAGGAAGAAGACGTGGCCGCGCGGGCCGCAGTGATCGAGCAGACGTCGTCCGAGTTCGGCGGGGGTCATGCCGTCGGCAGAGTCCAGCAGATCGGCCAGGACGAGCGCGGCGCGCTCGTGCTCGACGACGGCCAGAGCGGTGCCGGGCGCGGCGGACGCCGCGGGCGCGGGATCCGCCGACGCGGAGTCAGGAGCGGGCGGGGGCCCCGAACCGGACGCAGACGCCGAGCCCTGCTCGGGACGAGGGTCGGGCACCGCCCAAGGCCCAGAAGCAGAACCAGGCGCAGCAGATGCGTCCCCGCCCGGCCCCGCGCAAGCCTCTCCGCCCGGCCCCGCGGATGCGGCTGCCCCCGTCTCCAGTACTCCCACCACCGCGCGAGCCACCGTCAGCGACGCCCGGGTGCCCGGCAGGGGGCGGATCTCGGAGACGGTGAACCCCTCGGCCCTCAGGCGGGGCAGGACCCCCGCCCGTACCAGGGAGGTCTTCCCGCTGCCGGACGGGCCGACGACCGGCACCACCAGGTGCCGCTCGACCGCGTCGAGGAGCCGGCGGGTCTCCTCCTCGCGGCCGAAGAAGTACTCGGCGTCCTCCTCGCGGAAGGCATCGAGTCCTCTGTAGGGGCAGCGACGCGCCCCGGGCTGGAGCTCCAGGATGGCGGCGGCCGGGATCAGATACGACGTCACGGCCGAGGCACCGCGGTCGGTCGCGACCGTCATGCCGACGACCGCACCCAGGTCCTCGTCCCAGACCGGGGCTCCGCTGCATCCGGGGCCGATGCGGTGGGCCGGGCCGTCCGTCTCCATCGAGATCCAGCCCTGGCCTACCGCACCGAGCAGCCGTCCACCGATCCAAGCGCCGTGTTCGGCGCCGGCAGGGAAGCCGAGGAGGCGGAAACGGTGGTGCCAGACGTCGCCGGCGTCCGCGAGGGGGACCGCGCCGGCGGGCGCGCCTTCCGGTAGCCGGAGCAGTGCGATGTCACCGGTGCCGTCGTCGGCCACCGGCCGCCAGGCCGACACCGACGCCTCGTACCTCACCGCTCCCGGCAGCAGGGCGAACTCCACGGTCACCGGTGAGGCAGGCGGCGTCGACGACCTCGCGTCGGTTCCCAACGCGTCGGCGACGACATGGGCGCAGGTGGCCACCGTGCCGGGCGCCAGCAGGAACCCGGTCCCGACGGGCCGCCCGTCGCCGCCGCACACCCGTATCACCGTGGTGCCGAGATCCTCCAGGAAACGCGCCGATTCTCCCCATGCACCCACTTCGTCAATACTCATAAATGTTTATGAATTTCCCTATATCTGGTAGCACTTCGTACCAGGTATTGGAGGTGCCGCGGCCTCCTGCCGCAACCGGCTTCACGGAACGCCACTCATCACAGGGAAATTCGCCCGGAGTCGGTCCACGGGGCCCCGGCGGAGTGCTAGCCGGTGTGACCCGTGTGGGCTTCTGCACACTCCGCTCCCGCAGGTCAACAGCAAGTTGACGGCCCTTCCAACCCCGTGGTGGACTGCCGGAGCCATGTACGGCGGTAGGAGAGGAAGCCGGTGTGAGTCCGGCGCGGTCCCGCCACTGTCACCGGGGTAGGAAGCCCCGGGAGCCAGGAACTCTCACCGCCGATCTCGTCGAACCAGGGCGTGGACACCCTGAGTGAGGACATATCGCCATGCGCGGCTGCCGTTTGAGGTTCAACACCAGCGTCCTGTCTGTGACAGCGGTCGGCTGAGTCGATGCGTGCCGATCGCGTTTTCGCGTACGGCGCCGCCGCCGGCCTTCTCGGCGACCTCCTGCTCGGCGATCCGCGCCGTGGGCATCCGGTCGCCGTGTTCGGACGGGCCGCGGGTGCCGTGGAACGGGTGCTGTGGCGGGACCACCGGGGGTGGGGCGCGCTGCATGCCGTCGTGTGTGCCGGGGGTGCTGTCGCCCTGGGGAGCGTTGCTGTTCGGGCCGTCCGTACGTCACCTGCCGCTTCCGTCGCGCTGACCGGTGCCGCCACCTGGGCCGTCGTCGGGGGGACTTCGCTGGCGCGGGAGGCCCGGGTCATCGGGCGGGCGCTGGAGGCCGGGGACGTCGACGCCGCGCGGGCTCGGCTGCCGCATCTGTGCGGGCGGGATCCGCAGGCTCTCGACGCCGACGGGATCGCCCGGGCCGTGGTGGAGTCCGTTGCCGAGAACACGTCCGACGCGGTGGTCGGGGCGCTGGTGTGGGGGGCCGTGGCCGGGGTGCCCGGGCTGCTCGGGTTCCGGGCCGTGAACACCCTTGACGCCATGGTGGGGCACAAGTCGCCCAGGTATCGGCGGTACGGGTGGGCTTCCGCCCGGCTCGACGATCTCGCGGGGTGGCCGGGGGCGCGGCTGACCGCCGTACTGGCCGCGGTGGCCGGGCCGGATCCACGGGGGGCCGTACGCGCCTGGCGGACCGATGCCGCGAAGCATCCGAGTCCCAACGCCGGGCCCGTGGAGGCGGCCTTCGCGGGGGCGCTCGGGGTGCGGCTCGGCGGCACCTTGTCCTATGCGGGGCGGGTGGAGCATCGGCCCGTGCTCAACACACAGGGGCGCGCGGTCGCCACGCCCGACGTCGAACGGTCCGTACGACTCTCGCAGCGCGTCGGTTGGCTCGCGCTCGGTGTCAGTGTCGCCGCACGGCTCGTAGCAAAGGGGCGTACGTCATGACGGGTGGGGGTCTCCTCGTCGCCGGCACCACCTCCGACGCCGGCAAGAGTGTCGTCACCGCCGGGATCTGTCGGTGGCTGGTGCGGCAGGGGGTCAAGGTGGCGCCCTTCAAGGCGCAGAACATGTCCCTCAATTCGTTCGTGACGCGCGAGGGCGCCGAGATCGGGCGGGCCCAGGCCATGCAGGCCCAGGCCTGTCGGGTCGAGCCGACCGCGCTCATGAATCCCGTGCTGCTGAAGCCGGGCGGTGAGCAGAGCAGCCAGGTCGTGCTGCTCGGGAAGCCTGTCGGGGAGCTCAGTGCGCGGGGGTTCTTCGGGGGGTCTGGGGGGTCGGCCCCCGGGAAAAGGCTGCACGGGGGGCGGCAGCAGCAGCTTCTGGGGACCGTTCTCGACTGTCTCGCGGAGTTGCGGGGCACGTATGACGCGGTGATCTGTGAGGGGGCCGGCAGCCCCGCCGAGATCAATCTCCGGCGGACCGACATCGTCAACATGGGGATCGCCCGGAATGCCGGGCTGCCCGTGCTCGTCGTCGGTGACATCGATCGTGGGGGTGTCTTCGCCTCGTTCTTCGGGACCGTCGCGCTGCTGTCGCCCGAGGATCAGGCGCTCGTCGCCGGGTTCCTCGTCAACAAGTTCCGGGGGGACGTGTCCCTGCTGGAGCCCGGGCTCGACATGCTGCACTCGCTCACCGGGCGGCGCACGTACGGCGTCCTGCCGTTCCGGCACGGGCTCGGGATCGACGAAGAGGACGGGCTGCGGGTCTCCCTGCGGGGGACGGTCAGGGAGTCGGTCGTCGCCCCGCCCGTCGGGGAGGACGTGCTGCGGGTCGCCGTCTGTGCGGTCCCGCTGATGTCCAACTTCACCGATGTCGACGCACTGGCCGCCGAGCCGGGTGTCGTCGTGCGGTTCGTGGACCGGCCGGAGGAGTTGGCCGACGCCGACCTCGTCGTCATTCCGGGGACCCGGGGGACCGTCCGGGCCCTGGAGTGGCTGCGGGAGCGGGGACTGGCCGAGGCGATCATGAGGAGGGCCGCTCAAGGACGGCCGATCCTCGGTATCTGCGGTGGCTTCCAGGTCCTCGGCGAGCACATCGAGGACGAGGTCGAGAGCCGGCGCGGGCATGTCGAGGGGCTCGGGCTCCTTCCCGTGCGGGTGCGGTTCGCCCGCGAGAAGACCCTCACCCGGCCCGTCGGCGAGGCCCTCGGCGAGCAGGTCGAGGGGTACGAGATCCATCACGGGGTCGCCGAGATCGAGGGCGGTGACCCGTTCCTCGACGGCTGCCGGGTCGGGGGCACCTGGGGCACCCACTGGCACGGCTCGCTGGAGTCGGACGGGTTCCGGCGGGCGTTCCTGCGCGAGGTGGCGGCCGCCGCGGGCCGCCGTTTCGTGCCGGCCGCCGACACCTCGTTCGCCGCGCTGCGCGAGGAGCAGCTCGACCGGCTCGGCGACCTGATCGAACAGCACGCGGACACGGACGCGCTGTGGCGGCTCATCGAGTCCGGCGCGCCGCAAGGACTGCCTTTCATTCCACCGGGAGCGCCCGCATGAGCACAGTGTTGTTGTTGTCGACCGCCGACACGGATCTGCTGGCGGCCCGGGCCGCTTCCGACGCCTCGTACCGGATCGGCAATCCGACCCGGGTGGATGTCGCGGAGGAACTGCCGGGGCTCGTCGAGGGCTCGGACATCGCCGTCGTACGGCTGCTCGGCGGCAAGCGGGCCTGGGAGGACGGGCTCGCGGCTCTCAAGGCCTCGGGGATCCCCACCGTGCTGCTCGGCGGAGAGACCGTGCCCGACGCGGAGCTCATGGCCGAGTCGTCGGTGCCTGCCGGTGTGGTGGCCGAGGCGCTGCGGTATCTCGTCGAGGGCGGGCCCGCCAACCTCACCGAGCTCGCGCGGTTCCTCTCGGACACCGTGCTGCTGACGGGTGAGGGGTTCGTCGAGCCGCAGAAGATGCCGGAGTACGGCGTCCATGGGGAGCGCGCCTTCGTCGAGGGCCGCCCCAGCATCGGCGTGCTCTTCTACCGCGCCCACCAGCTCAGCGGCAACACCGCCTTCGTGGACACGCTGTGCGACGCGATCGAGGCGAAGGGCGCCAACGCCCTGCCCGTCTACTGCGGTTCGCTGCGCGGTGCCGACTCCGGGCTGTACGAGCTCCTCGGGAAGGCCGATGCCCTCGTCGCCACCGTCCTCGCCGCCGGCGGTACGCACGCCTCGCAGGCGTCGGCCGGCGGCGACGAGGAGGCCTGGGACATCGGGGCGCTCGCCGACCTCGACATCCCCGTGCTGCAGGGTCTGTGCCTGACCTCCTCGAAGAGCGCCTGGGAGGCGTCCGACGCCGCCCTCTCCCCCATGGACGCGGCGATGCAGGTCGCGATCCCCGAGTTCGACGGGCGCCTGATCACGGTCCCCTTCTCCTTCAAGGAACAGGGCCCGGACGACGTACCCGTGTACGTCGCCGACCCCGAGCGGGCCGCTCGGGTCGCCGGAATCGCCGTACGGCACGCGGTGCTGAAGCACAAGCCGAACCGGGACAAGAAGCTCGCGCTCGTCTTCACCGCCTATCCGACCAAGCACTCGCGGGTCGGCAACGCCGTGGGGCTGGACACGCCCGCCTCGGCGATCCGCGTCCTGGACGCGCTCCGGGACGCCGGGTACGTCGTGGAGGGACACCCCGACAACGGCGACGAGTTGATCCACCGGCTGATCAACGCCGGTGGCCACGACGTCGAATGGCTCACCGAGGAGCAGCTCGCCGCCGCGCCCGCGCGAGTGCCGCTGGCCGACTACCGGGCGTGGTTCGACACGCTCGACCCCAAGCTGCGGGACGGGATGCTGGAGGCCTGGGGCGAGCCGCCGGGCAGCCTGTACGTCGACGGGGACGACATCGTGCTCGCCTCCCTCCAGTTCGGGAACGTCGTCGTGATGATCCAGCCGCCGCGCGGCTTCGGCGAGAACCCGATCGCGATCTACCACGACCCGGACATGCCGCCCTCGCACCACTACATGGCGGCCTACCGGTGGCTGGAGAACAGCTTCGGCGCCGACGCCGTCGTGCACATGGGCAAGCACGGCACGATGGAGTGGCTGCCGGGCAAGGGGCTCGGGCTCAGCGGGGGGTGCGCTCCGGACGCCGTCCTCGGGGAGCTGCCGCTCATCTACCCGTTCATCGTCAACGACCCCGGCGAGGGCACCCAGGCCAAGCGCCGCGGGCACGCCACCGTCGTCGACCACCTGGTGCCGCCCATGGCACGCGCGGACACGTACGGCGACCTGGCCAAGCTGGAGCAGCTGCTCGACGAGTACGCGCTCGTCTCCGACCTGGACCCGACGAAGGCGCCGGCCGTGCGCGCGCAGATCTGGACGCTGGTCAAGGCGGCCGAGCTGCATCACGACCTGCACGTCGACGACCAGCCGGACGACGACGCGTTCGACGAGTTCGTCATGCACATCGACGGCTATCTGTGCGAGATCAAGGACGTGCAGATCCGGGACGGGCTGCACATCCTCGGCGGCGGCCCGGTCGGCGAGCCGCGGGTGAACCTGGTGCTCGCCGTGCTGCGCGCCTCGCAGGTGTGGGGCGGGCAGGCGAACGCGCTGCCGGGGCTGCGGGCCTGCCTCGCGACTCATTTCGGGCTCACGGAGAAGGAGTTGCTGGCCGAGCCCGGGGCGCCGGTCAAGGTCCCGGTGGAGCTGACGGATCTCGTCGAGGGCCCGTCCCGCTCGGCCGCCGACGCCATCGATCTGCTGGAGCAGCTGTGCCGGCGGTTCGCCGAGGGCATGGAGGCACGCGGGTGGGCCGCGGCCGAGTGCGCACCTCTCGTACGGGAGGTCATCGGCACCGAACTGCCCGACGCCGTCGCCGTGCTGGAGTTCGCCTGCGACGAGGTCGTGCCTCGCCTGGAGAAGACCACCGACGAGATCGGCCACATCCTCAAGGCGCTGAACGGGGGTTACGTCCCGGCGGGCCCGTCCGGTTCGCCGACGCGCGGCCTGGTCAACGTCCTCCCGACCGGCCGCAACTTCTACTCCGTCGACCCCAAGGCCATTCCGTCCAGGCTGAGTTGGGAGGTCGGGCAGTCCCTCGCGGACTCGCTGGTGCAGCGGTACCTCCAGGACACCGGCGACTACCCGAAGTCCGTCGGCCTGACGGTGTGGGGCACGTCCGCGATGCGCACCCAGGGCGACGACATCGCCGAGATCCTGGCGCTGCTGGGCTGCCGGCCGGTGTGGGACGACGCCTCGCGCCGGGTGACCGGGTTCGAGGTGGTGCCGCTGAGCGAGCTGGGACGGCCTCGCATCGACGTCACGGTCCGGATCTCCGGGTTCTTCCGGGACGCGTTCCCGCACGTCGTCGGGCTGATCGACGACGCCGTGCGCGCGGTGGCCGAGCTGGACGAGCCGGCCGACCGGAACTTCGTGAAGGCGCACGCCGACGAGGACACCGCCGAGCACGGCGACCGGCGGCGCGCCACGGCCCGTATCTTCGGCTCCAAGCCGGGCGCGTACGGGGCGGGGTTGCTGCCGCTCATCGACGCCCGCAACTGGCGCTCGGACGCCGACCTGGCCGAGGTGTACGCGGTGTGGGGCGGTTACGCCTACGGGCGCGGGCTCGGCGGGCGGGCGGCGCGCGGGGACATGGAGACGGCGTTCAAGCGGATCGCCGTGGCCGCGAAGAACGTCGACACCCGCGAGCACGACCTCGTCGACGCCGACGACTACTTCCAGTACCACGGCGGCATGGTCGCCATGGTCCGCCACCTGACGGGCGCCTCCCCCGAGGCGTACGTCGGTGACTCCGCCACACCGGACCAGGTCAAGACCCGCACGCTGGGCGAGGAGACGCACCGCGTGTTCCGCGCCCGGGTGGTCAACCCGCGCTGGATGGCGGCCATGCGGCGGCACGGCTACAAGGGCGCCTTCGAGATGGCGGCGACCGTCGACTACCTCTTCGGGTACGACGCCACGGCCGGGGTCGTGGACGACTGGATGTACGAGAAGCTCAGCGCGGAGTACGTCTTCGACCAGGAGAACCGGGACTTCATGAAGAAGTCCAACCCCTGGGCGCTGCGCGGCATCACGGAACGTCTCCTGGAGGCCGCCGACCGCGGGCTGTGGGCCGAGCCGGACGCCGAGACGATCGAGCGGCTGCGGGCCACCTACCTGGAGCTGGAAGGCGACTTGGAGGGCGACGACAAGTGAGTACCCCGTTCCCGTTCACGGCCCTCGTCGGCCAGGACGACCTGCGCCTCGCGCTGCTGCTCAACGCAGTGTCCCCGGCGGTCGGCGGTGTGCTGGTGCGCGGCGAGAAGGGCACGGCCAAGTCGACGGCGGTGCGGGCACTTTCGGCGCTGCTGCCGGAGGTGTCCGTCGTCCCCGGCTGCCGTTTCTCCTGCGACCCCGTCAAGCCGGACGCACAGTGTCCGGACGGCCCGCACGAGCCGGGGGCGGGGGTCGGACGGCCCGCGCGGATGGTCGAGTTGCCGGTCGGCGCCTCCGAGGACCGGCTGGTGGGCGCGCTGGACATCGAGCGGGCGCTCTCGGAGGGCGTGAAGGCCTTCGAGCCCGGGCTGCTCGCCGACGCGCACCGCGGGATCCTCTACGTCGACGAGGTCAACCTCCTCCACGACCACCTCGTCGACCTGCTCCTCGACGCGGCGGCGATGGGCGCGTCGTACGTCGAACGCGAGGGTGTCTCCGTACGGCACGCGTCGAAGTTCCTGCTCGTCGGGACCATGAACCCCGAAGAGGGCGAGCTGCGGCCGCAGTTGCTCGACCGGTTCGGGCTGACCGTCGAGGTCGCGGCCTCGCGGGAGCCGGACCAGCGGGTGGAGGTCGTACGGCGGCGGCTCGCCTACGACGACGACCCGGCCGGCTTCTCCGCGCGGTGGGCGGACGAGGAGAGCGCCGTACGGGCGCGGATCGTGGCGGCGCGCAAGCTGCTGCCGTCGGTGCTGCTGGGCGACGGGGCGCTGCGGCAGATCGCGGCGACCTGCGCGGCCTTCGAGGTGGACGGCATGCGGGCCGACATCGTGATGGCGCGTACGGCGGTCGCGCTGGCCGCGTGGGCCGGACGCACCGAGGTGCTCGCGGAGGACGTCCGGCAGGCCGCGCTGCTCGCGCTGCCGCACCGCAGGCGCCGTAATCCCTTTGACGCTCCGGGACTTGACGAGGACAAGCTCGACGAGACCCTTGAGGAGTTCGGGGGCGGGTCCGAGGAGGAGGACCCCGATCCGGATCCGGACGGGCCCGGTGGAGGTGGCGGACAGCCGCCGTCGGAGGACGGTCCCCAGGCAGACGACTCCGGTGCACGGCCCGAGGCCGGGGAGGACGGCGGCGAGCCGCAGGCCTCCGGTGGGGGCTCGGGCGAGCAGCAGCCGGCGCGGGCCTCGGAGCCCTTCCGTACCAAGGTGCTGAGCGTGCCCGGTCTCGGTGAGGGTGCCGCGGGGCGGCGTTCGCGGGCGCGGACCGAGCACGGGCGGACGACGGGTGCCCGGCGGCCTCGCGGGGCGCTGACCAAGCTGCACTTGGCGGCGACCGTGCAGGCGGCCGCGCCGCATCAGCGGGCCCGGGGGCGGTCGGGACGCGGTCTCGTCGTACGGCGGGACGATCTTCGGCAGGCGACGCGGGAAGGCCGCGAGGGAAACCTCGTGCTGTTCGTCGTCGACGCGTCCGGGTCCATGGCCGCCCGGCAGCGGATGAGTGCGGTGAAGGGTGCCGTGCTGTCGCTGCTGCTCGATGCCTATCAGCGGCGGGACAAGGTGGGGCTGGTGACCTTCCGGGGGTCGGCCGCCGAGGTCGCGCTACCCCCGACCTCGTCCGTGGACGCGGCGGCGGTACGGCTGGAGTCGCTGCCCACCGGTGGGCGCACGCCGCTCGCTGCGGGCCTGCTGCGGGCGCACGAGGTGCTGCGGGTGGAGCGGCTGCGGGATCCCGCGCGGCGGGCGCTGGTCGTGGTCGTGACCGACGGGCGGGCCACCGGCGGTCCCGAGCCGGTTGCGCTGGCTTCGCGCGCGGCCCGGTTGTTCGCGGCCGACGGGGTCGCGTCCGTGGTCGTGGACTGCGAGTCGGGACCTGTACGGCTGGGTCTTGCCGGGCAGCTCGCGGGTGAGCTGGGCGGTACGGCGGTGACACTCGACGAGCTGCGGGCGGACTCGATCGCCGGGCTGGTCAGGGATGTGCAGGGGACTTCGAGGAGGGCCGCGTAATGCCGCAGGGACAGCCGAGTGTCGTGCCGGAGGACGGACTGACGACACGTCAGCGGCGCAACAGGCCGCTGGTGATCGTGCACACCGGGGTGGGCAAGGGGAAGTCGACCGCGGCGTTCGGGCTCGCTCTGCGGGCCTGGAACCAGGGGTGGCCGATCGGGGTGTTCCAGTTCGTCAAGTCGGCGAAGTGGAAGGTCGGCGAGGAGAACGCGCTGCGGGTGCTGGGTGCGAGCGGTGAAGGCGGCTCCGTCGACTGGCACAAGATGGGCGAGGGGTGGTCCTGGGTTCAGCGGGACTCCCAGATGGACAACGAGGAGAAGGCCCGGGAGGGCTGGGAGCAGGTCAAGCGGGATCTGGCGGCCGAGACCTACAAGCTGTACGTGCTGGACGAGTTCGCCTACCCCATGCACTGGGGCTGGATCGACACCGACGAGGTCGTCTCCGTGCTGCGGGACCGGCCCGGCACCCAGCATGTCGTGATCACCGGGCGCAACGCTCCCGAGAAGCTCGTCGAGTTCGCCGATCTCGTCACCGACATGTCCAAGGTCAAGCACCCGATGGACGCTGGGCAGAAGGGGCAGAGGGGCATCGAGTGGTGACTTCCTCCGTCCCTCGGCTGGTCATCGCCGCGCCCTCCTCGGGCAGCGGCAAGACCACCGTCGCCACGGGGCTGATGGCCGCGTTCGCCGCGCGGGGGCTTGCCGTGTCCCCGCACAAGGTCGGGCCGGACTACATCGACCCCGGTTATCACGCGCTCGCCACCGGGCGGGTGGGGCGGAATCTCGACGCGTACCTGTGCGGGCCTGAGTTGGTCGGGCCGTTGTTCCTGCATGGGGCGCGCGGGTGTGACATCGCCGTCGTCGAGGGTGTGATGGGGCTGTACGACGGGGCCGCCGGGGAGGGTGAGCTCGCGTCCACCGCTCATGTGGCGAAGTTGCTGCGGGCGCCGGTGGTGCTGGTCGTCGACGCCTCCTCGCAGTCCCGGTCGGTGGCGGCGTTGGTGCACGGGTTCGCGTCGTGGGATCCGGAGGTTCGGGTCGGGGGCGTGATTCTCAACAAGGTCGGGTCGGATCGGCACGAGGCGTTGCTGCGGGAGGCGTTGGAGTCGGCGGGGGTGCCGGTGCTGGGCGTGTTGCGGCGGGTGGATCAGGTCTCTACCCCGTCGCGGCATTTGGGGTTGGTGCCGGTTGCCGAGCGGCAGGGAGCAGCGGTCGAGGCTGTTGCCGCGATGGCGGAGCAGGTTCGGGTCGGGTGTGATCTGGAGGCGTTGGGTGCGCTGGCGCGGAGTGCCGGTGCGTTGTCGTGTGCGGCTTGGGATGCGGGTGAGGTTTTGGGTTCTTCGCCCCCTCCGCCCCTTCCCGTCCCGTCCCTGGGGGCTGCGCCCCCAGACCCCCGCTTTCGGCCCGAAGGGCCTCGTCCTCAAGCGCCGGACGGGCTGAGTACGGCCGGCCTGAGCTCCAAAGTGCGGATCGCTGTCGCCGGTGGGGCCGCCTTCACCTTCTCCTATGCCGAGCACTCCGAGTTGCTCGCCGCCGCCGGGGCCGAGGTCGTTGTCTTCGATCCTCTCCGGGATGAGCAACTGCCCGACGGGACACGCGGGTTGGTCATCGGTGGTGGGTTCCCCGAGGTGTACGCCTCCGAGCTGTCCGCCAACGAGCGGCTGCGCAAGGCCGTCGGCGAACTCGCCCTCAGTGGTGTTCCGGTCGCCGCCGAGTGTGCCGGGCTGCTCTATCTCTGTCGTGAGCTCGACGGGCAGCCCATGTGCGGGGTGCTCGATGCCACCGCGCGGATGGGCGAGCGGCTCACCCTCGGCTATCGGGACGCCGTGGCCCTCAGTGACAGTGTGCTTGCCGTCGCGGGGACGCGGATGCGGGGGCACGAGTTTCATCGGACGGTCGTGGAGCCGGGGGCGGGGGGCGCTCCCGCCTGGGGGGTGCGGGCTCCGGAGCGGCGGGTCGAAGGTTTTGTGGAGCGCGGTGTGCACGCGAGTTATCTGCACACGCACTGGGCGTCCGAGCCCGGTGTGGCCCGTCGGTTCGTGGAGAGGTGCCGGACGTCATGAGCAGCAGGCTGATCGGAGTCGGGGTAGGGCCCGGGGATCCGGAGCTGGTGACCGTCAAGGGCGTCAACGCTCTGCGGGCCGCCGAGGTCGTCGTCGTACCCGTCATGGACACGGGTGAGCGGGGGCGCGCCG
The DNA here is from genome assembly GCF_036237295.1 of Streptomyces sp. NBC_01352. Lineage (NCBI taxonomy): Bacteria > Bacillati > Actinomycetota > Actinomycetes > Kitasatosporales > Streptomycetaceae > Streptomyces > Streptomyces sp. NBC_01352. Next base: position 8,369,219 of record NZ_CP108354.1, on the reverse strand, counting down.
AAGCGACCGTGCTGCACTACGTGCCCGAGGAGAAGGTCGTACGGGTCGTGTTCGCGCTCAACGAGCGCAGTGACCGCACGCGGCGGGAAGCCGCCTGGGACGCGGCCGGGGAGCGGGTTGCGCGGTTGCTGGCGGACCATGGCTCCGTGGCGTTCGCGACCATCGGCGACCCGAACGTGTACTCCACCTTCACCTATCTCGCGCAGACCATCGGCGAGCTGGTACCGGGCGTCGTCGTGGAGACCGTGCCCGGGATCACCGCCATGCAGGACCTCGCGGCGCGGTCGGGAGCGGTTCTCACCGAAGGCACCGAGCCGTTGACGCTCGTGCCGGTCACCGCCGGGGCCGCCGTGCTCAAGGACGCGTTGAACGGGCCCGGGACCGTCGTCGCCTACAAGTTCGGGCGGCAGGCGCGGGAGGTGGCCGAGGCCTTGCGGGAGAGCGGGCGGATCGGCGACGCCGTGTGGGGGTCGGCGCTCGGGCTGCCGGAGGAGTCCATCCGGCCCGCCGCCGAACTGGACGGGGAGCCCCTGCCCTACCTCTCGACGCTCATCGCGCCCGCGCGGCGCGAGGGCGGGCGGGGCGGCAAGCTGTGACGCCCCACAGAGCCTCGCTGTGGACATCACTGTGGACATCACTCGGCTATGCCCACCACCAGCCAGATGAACGCCGCGCCCGCGATCGTGCACAGCACGGTCGAGCGGGCGGGGTGTTCGTGGTGGGCCTCGGGCAGGATCTCGGCCGCCGCGAGATGGAGGAGCGCGCCGCCGAAGAGGCCGAGGTAGCCGCTGAGCAGGGCGGCGGCGTCCGCGAACAGGCTCGTGATCGTGTGCGTGTCGAAGCCGTCCGCGACGTCGTCGGCGACGACGGGCGGCGCGACCGCCGTGCCGTCCATGGCACTGTGGCCGACCATCGCCGCCGCGGCCGTGAGGCCCACCTCGGGAACACGGCCGTCGGTCTCCTCGTCCAGCGCCTCCGGCAGCAGGGCCAGGCCGACCACGCCGGCACCAGGTCGCCGGCCGGCGTCATCAGGAACGCGCCGAGCGCGGCAAGCACCGCCATGAATGTGAATGCTCAGAGAAGAGAGAGGACCTGTTCCCATGGCCGAAGCCCCCACCGGCAAGGTGACCTTCGTCGGTGCCGGGCCCGGCGCCGCCGATCTGCTGACGTTCCGGGCCGCGCGTGCCATCGCCGAGGCCGACGTCGTGATCTGGGCGGCCAGCCTGGTGCAGGCGGAGGTCCTCGAGCACGCGCGTGAGGGCGCGGAGATCCTCGACTCGGCGACGATGTCCCTGGAGGACGTGGTCGCCGTGTACGAGCGGGCGTCGGCGCAGGGCCTGCGCGTGGCCCGTATCCACTCCGGCGACCCGGCCCTGTGGGGCGGTACGCAGGAGCAGCTGGACCGGTGTGCCCGGATCGGCATAGACACCGAGGTGGTCCCGGGTGTCTCCGCCTTCTCCGCCGTCGCCGCGCTCGCGCAGCGCGAGCTGACCATCCCCGAGGTCGCGCAGTCCGTGGTGCTCACCCGGCTCGGCGGCGGCAAGACGCCGATGCCGCCCGGGGAGGAGGTACGGGAGTTCGCCAAGCACGGCACGACCATGGCGATCTTCCTGTCGGCGGCCCGCAGCGGGCAGCTCGTGCGGGAGCTGCTGGAGGGCGGATATCCGACCTCCACTCCGGTCGTGGTGGCGTACCAGGCGACCTGGCCGGAAGAGCTGATCGTGCGGTGCACGATCGAGACGCTGGAGGAGACGGTCAAGGAGCACAAGCTCTGGAAGCACACGCTCTTCCTCGTCGGCCCGGCCCTCGGCGCCGAGGGCACCCGCTCGCACCTCTACCACCCCGGCCACTTCCACGGTTACCGCAAGGCCGACCCGGAGGCGCGCAGGGCGCTGCGGGCACGGGGTGCGAGCACGTGAACCGCCTGATCACCGTTGTCGGTACGGGGACGGGGGCGCCGGTTCCGGTCCAGGTGCTGACCGGGGCGCGGCTCGTCGTGGGCGGCCGCCGGCATCTGGCCGCCGCGCCGGTCCCGGCGGACGCCGAGCAGGTGGTCCTCGGTGCGCTGGCGCCGGCGCTGGACGTCATCGAGCGGCACGTGGAGAAGCGGAACCCCGTCGTCGTGCTGGCCTCCGGGGATCCGGGGTTCTTCGGGATCGTGCGGGTGCTGGCCGAGCGGTTCGGGGCTCAGGCGCTCGATGTCCGGCCGGGGGTCTCGTCCGTGGCCGCCGCCTTCTCGCGGGTCGGGCTGCCGTGGGACGACGCGGTCGTGGTCAGCGCGCACGGGCGTGATCTGCGTACGGCGGTGAACGTGTGCCGGGCGCGGCCCAAGGTCGCCGTGCTGACCGGGCCGGGGGCCGGGCCGGCGGAACTCGGCGCCGCCCTCAGGGCCGACGCGCGGGTCCTGGTCGTCGCCTCCGCGCTGGGTTCCCCTCAGGAGCGTCTGGAGCGGGTGACACCGACCGAGGCCGCCGCCCGCGACTGGGGTACGGCGGTCAGCGTGGTGCTGTGCCTGGACGAGTCACGGGCGCTCGGTGCCGTGCGCACGGTCGCGGGACCGTCCGCCGGGCCCGCCCGATGGGCCCTGGACGAGGGCGAGTTCACCCATCGGGACTCGATGATCACCAAGTTCGAGGTACGCGCGCTGGCGCTGGCCCGGCTCGGTCCGCGCCTCGGTGACCTGGTGTGGGACATCGGCGCGGGCTCCGGTTCGGTCGCCGTGGAGTGCGCGCGGTTCGGCGCCGCCGTCACCGCGGTCGAGAAGACCCTGGACGGGGTCGGGCGGATCCGAGCGAACGCGGCCGCGCACGGGGTCGACGTACGGGTCGTGCACGGTGCGGCGCCGACCGTGCTGTCCGACCTGGACGATCCCGACGCCGTGTTCGTCGGCGGCGGGGGGCGCGAACTGCCCGCCGTCGTCACGGCGTGCGCGCGGCGGGCGCGGCGGACGGTCGTCGTCGCGATGGCCGCGCTCGACCGGGTACCGGCCGCGCGCGCGGCGCTCACCGGCGCCGGGTTCGACTGCGACGGGGTGCTGCTGCAGTCGTCGCGGCTCGCACCGCTGCCGGGGGACGTGACCCGGCTAGCGGCGACCAATCCGGTTTTTCTGCTGTGGGGCGTTCGGCCTCAAGCGCTCGACAGTGAAGGAGTTGCTCTGTGATCGGCCTCATTTCCGCCACCTCGGCGGGGGCGGCTGCGCGGGACCGGCTGGCCGCGGCGTGGCCGGACCGTACGCGCGTGTACGAGGGTCCCGTCGGGGACGCCGTACGGGCCGCGTTCGCGGAGTGCGAGCAGCTCGTGTGTTTTCTGGCGACGGGAGCGGTCGTACGGCTGGTCGCGCCGCTGCTCGGCGACAAGGCGTCCGACCCGGGTGTGGTGTGCGTCGACGAGGGCGGGCGGTTCGCCGTGTCGCTGGTCGGCGGGCATGGCGGTGGCGCCAACGAACTCGCCGGTGAGGTCGGGGAGTTGCTGGGGGCGCGGCCCGTGGTGACCACGGCGACGGATGCGGTGGGGGTGCCGGGCCTGGACACCCTCGGGTTCCCCGTGGAGGGGGATGTCGCGGGCGTCTCGCGCGCCGTGCTCGACGGCGAACCGGTGGCTCTGAAGGCGGACTTCGCCTGGCCCCTGCCGCCGCTCCGGGTCACCTCGGAGGGGTCGTACGCGATCAGGCTGACGGACCGCCTCGTCGAGCCCGCCGCGCACGAGGTCGTCCTGCGCCCGCCGTCCCTCGTCGTCGGCGTCGGCGCCTCCAAGGGTGCCCCGGTCGAGGAGGTGCTCGGGCTGGTCGAGGCGGCGTTGCGGGATGCGGGACTGTCCGCTCGTAGCATCGCCGAACTCGCCACCGTCGACGCCAAGGCCGGGGAACCCGGGATCGTCGAGGCGGCCGAGAGCCTGGGAGTGCCTCTGGTGACCTACTCCGCCGAGGAGTTGGCGCAGGTGGACGTGCCCAACCCGTCCGACGCGCCCCTCGCGGCCGTCGGCACCCCCTCCGTCGCGGAGGCCGCCGCACTCGTACGCGGAGGCGAACTCCTCGTCCCCAAGCGCAAGTCGGACCGTACGGACGGTCAGCCCGCCATGGCGACCTGTGCCGTCGTACGGCGGCCCGCGCGCGGTCGGCTCGCGGTCGTCGGGCTCGGTCCCGGCGCCCGGGACCTGCTCACGCCCCGCGCGAAGGCGGAGCTGCGGCGCGCTTCCGTGCTGGTCGGACTCGACCAGTACGTCGACCAGATCCGCGACCTGCTGCGGCCGGGCACCCGGATCCTGGAGTCGGGGCTCGGGGCCGAGGAGGAGCGGGCTCGGACGGCGGTCGAGGAGGCGCGGAAGGGCCAGGCCGTCGCGCTGATCGGCAGCGGGGACGCCGGGGTGTACGCCATGGCCTCCCCGGCGCTGGCCGAGGCGTCCGACGACATCGACGTGATCGGCGTGCCCGGTGTGACCGCGGCGCTCGCCGCGGCCGCCATCCTCGGTGCACCGCTGGGCCACGACCACGTGTCCATCAGCCTCTCCGATCTCCACACCCCCTGGGAGGTCATCGAGCGGCGGGTGCGGGCGGCGGCCGAGGCGGACATCGTCGTGACGTTCTACAACCCGCGCAGCCGGGGCCGGGACTGGCAGCTGCCGAAGGCCCTCGCGATCCTCGCCGAGCACCGGGAGCCGACGACGCCGGTCGGTGTCGTACGCAACGCCTCCCGGCCGGACGGGTCGAGCCGGCTGACGACACTGGCCGCCCTCGATCCGGCGACGGTCGACATGATGACGGTCGTGACCGTGGGCAACACGGCGACCCGGGACATCGCGGGGCGCATGGTGACGCCGCGCGGCTACCGCTGGCAGGAGGGCGACAAGTGAACCGTGTGGTTCATCCGATCGAGCAGGAGTCCTACCGGCGGCTGCGCGCCCGCCTGGACACCTCGCACTTCCCGCCGCTGACCCGGGCCGTGGTGGAGCGGGTCATCCACTCCGCCGCCGACCTCGAGTACGCGAGCGATCTCGTCATGGACGAGGGCGAGTTGGAGAAGGCGCATGCCGCCCTGGACGCCGGGGCGCCCGTCGTCGTGGACGTGGAGATGGTGGCCGCCGGGATCACCCGGCGCGAGACCGTCTGCCGGCTCAGGGACGCCGTGGCCGGTCCGGAGCTGACCCGCTCCGCGCACGCCGTCCGGCTCGCCTACGAGCAGGTCGGGCCCGGCGCCCTCTGGGTGATCGGCAACGCGCCGACCGCCCTGGAGGAGCTGCTGACCCTGGACGCCTCCCCCGCGCTCGTGATCGGTCTGCCCGTCGGTTTCGTCGGCGCGGCCGAGTCCAAGGCCGCGTTGCGCGAGAGCGGACTGCCCGCCGTGAGCAACGTGTCCGAGAAGGGCGGCTCGGCGGTCGCCGCCGCCGCGCTCAACGCCCTGCTGTACCACCGCACTTCACACCCAGATGCACATCCCGAGGAGAAATCGTGACCACCCCGCCGCCCGCCCTGCTCATCGCCGGTCATGGCACCCGGGACGATGCCGGAGCCGAGGCGTTCCGCGACTTCGTCCGGGAGCTGGGCAGCCGCCACCCCGAACTGCCCGTCGCGGGCGGCTTCATCGAGCTGTCCCCGCCGCCGCTGGGGGACGCGGTCGCCGAGCTGGTGGAGCGGGGCGTACGCCGGTTCGCCGCCGTACCGCTGATGCTGGTGTCCGCCGGACACGCCAAGGGGGACATCCCGGCGGCGCTGGCCCGCGAGAAGGAGCGGCACCCCGGGATCTCGTACACGTACGGCCGTCCGCTGGGCCCGCATCCGTCGCTGCTGGCCGTGCTGGAGCGGCGGCTGGACGAGGTCCTCGGCGGCACGGCCCGCACCCCCGAGGACCGGGCGGACGTGACCGTGCTGCTGGTCGGGCGCGGGTCGACCGATCCCGACGCCAACGCCGAGGTGCACAAGGCGGCCCGGCTGCTGTGGGAGGGGCGCGGGTACGCGGGCGTGGAGACGGCGTTCGTGTCGCTGGCGGCGCCGGACGTGCCGAGCGGGCTCGACCGGTGCGTGAAGCTGGGGGCGCGGCGGATCGTCGTCCTCCCCTACTTCCTCTTCACCGGCATCCTCCCGGACCGCGTGCGGCAGCAGACGGAGGGCTGGGCGGCCGCGCACCCCGAGGTCGAGGTGCGGTCCGCCGATGTGATCGGCCCGGAGCCGGAGCTGCTCGACCTGGTGATGGAGCGGTACGAGGAAGCCGTCAAGGGCGACCTGCGGATGAACTGCGACTCCTGTGTGTACCGGATCGCGCTGCCCGGCTTCGAGGACAAGGTGGGACTGCCGCAGCAGCCGCACTTCCACCCGGACGACGACAGCGACCACCACGGTCACCACGGACACCACCATGGCGCGCACTCCCATGCCCACTGACAGGCCCACTGACAGGCCCACTGAGGGACACGACCTGCGGCACCACGGCGACGCCGAAGTGCGGGACGACGGTGCGAAGCTGATCGACCTCGCGGTGAACGTTCGCGCGGACACGCCTCCGGCGTGGCTGCGGGAGCACATCGCCGGCTCGCTCGGCGACCTGGCCGCGTATCCGGACGGTCGGGCCGCGCGGGCGGCGGTCGCGGCACGGCACCGCCTGCCGGTGGAGCGGGTGCTGCTGACGGCGGGCGCCGCGGAGGCCTTCGTGCTGCTCGCCCGCGCCCTGAAGGTGCGTCAGCCGGTCGTCGTGCATCCGCAGTTCACGGAGCCGGAGGCGGCGCTGCGGGACGCGGGCCACACCGTCGACCGGGTGCTGCTGCGCGAGGCGGACGGCTTCCGGCTGGATGCGGCGGCCGTCCCCGAGGACGCGGACCTGGTGGTGATCGGCAACCCGACCAACCCGACGTCGATGCTGCACCCGGCCGCCACCATCGCCCGACTGGCCCGTCCCGGGCGGACGTTGGTCGTCGACGAGGCGTTCATGGACGCGGTGCCGGGCGAGCGGGAGGCCCTGGCCGGCCGGACGGACGTCCCCGGTCTTGTGGTCCTGCGCAGCCTGACCAAGACCTGGGGGCTGGCCGGGCTGCGCATCGGGTACGTGCTGGCGGCCCCGGAGACCATCGCGGACCTGGAGCGGGCCCAGCCCCTGTGGCCCGTCTCCACCCCCGCCCTCGCGGCGGCGGAGGCGTGCGTGTCCCCGCGGGCCCTGGCGGAGGCGGCCCACGCGGCCCACCGCATCGCCGCGGACCGGGCCCATCTGGTGGCGGGACTGGAGGAGTTCGCCTCGGACGGACTCCGGGTGGCCGGACCGGCCGAGGGTTCCTTCGTCCTCGTACGGCTGCCGCGTGCCGCCCGGGTCCGCCGTCACCTGCGTGACCTGGGGTTCGCGGTCCGGCGCGGGGACACCTTCCCCGGGCTGGGCGAGGAGTGGCTGCGGCTGGCGGTGCGGGACCGGACGACCGTCAACTCCTTCCTTCAGGCGCTGGACCGGGCGGTGACACTGGCCCGGAGCTGACGCGAGGCACCCGCTCCCGAGCCCCGTCCGGGAAGCGGATCTCCACGGTCTCGTCGTCGAGGACCGACGCGCACGCCCCGGTGAGCGACACGTCCGGGTCGGCGCTGAGCACCACCAGCGTCACCAACAGCGGGGCACCCTCGCCGAGTTCGAGGCAGGGCGTCGCCGAGTGGCGGCCGACGGCATTGGCGCCGTCGGCCCGCGCGACCGTCGCCGCGGCGCCGCCCCAGCCGTACAGTCCGACGATCGCGCTGGTCAGGCCGTCCGCGCGGCGGGCCGTGGCCCGGCCGGGACCCGTCCGGGCGACCGGGGGCGCACCGTCGTCCGCGACGGCCCAGCCGCCTTCGCGCACCGGAGGCACCGGAGTGCCGGCCGGTACGTCGAGGCGGTGCACGCGCACCTCCCACGGCCCCCGCACCACGCTCACCGTCTCGATGCGGTGCCCTCGCGCCCGGTGCCAGGAGGCGGCCCGCCGGCCGTCGGCGTACAGCGGGTGGATGCGGCCGCGCGGGGACGGGGTGCCGTCGGGGGCGAGCAGGGCGAGGTGGTTGTCGGGGCCCGTGGGTGTCTCGGGGGCGGCGGCGCTGGCGTAGGCGAACCGGGCGTAGTGGGGGCTGTCGTCGGCCGTGGCGGGCGGCGGCGGGAGCCGGTCGCTGCCGTGGTTGACGAGCCGTACGATCCCGTCGGCCGCGGTGGAGTGCAGCAGCCAGCCGGGCGCGGGCAGGGCGAGGGCGGTGTCGGCGGTGTCGACAGGGCCGGGCTCTTCGGCGGCCGTCCACACGGGGTGGCTCTCGGGCAGGAGCAGCCCGAGGAAGGCCTTGCTGGCCCAGTACGGGGAGGCGGGGCCCGAGTAGCGCTGGGTGACGGGGCCGAAGGGCCGGTACCAGCCGAGGGTGAGCAGCCCCCGCTCGTCGGGCACCCCGCGATCGGCGAAGTGCTTCAGGGCCCCCGAGGCGAGCCGGCGCGTGCGGCCGGGCGGCAGCGGGGTCGCGTCTGCGAGGGCGCCCGCCCACAGCGGGGCGGCGGTCGCGAACCGGTAGGTGAGGGAGCGGCCCTGGTGGACCGGGGCGCCGTCGGAACCGAAGAAGTACTGGTGGACGGCGAGGAATTCACGCAGCCGGGTGCGGTGCAGGGCCACCGTCGCCGGGTCGGCGCGCGGACCCGCGATGCGCGCCCACAGCACGGGGTACAGGTGCAGCGCCCAGGCGTTGTAGTAGTCGAACTTGCGCCCGTCGCCGTCCGTGTACCAGCCGCCGCCCCGGTACCAGTCGTTCAGACGGGCCAGTCCGGCGTCGATCTCGGCACGGCTGTGCGGGGCGCCGACGGAGGCCAGGAACTCCTCCGTGATGACCTGGAACAGGCGCCAGTTGGAGTCGTTGACGTCGGCGCCCACGAAACCGCCCAGCCAGTCGGCGACCCGTCCGCGCGCACCGTCGTCGAGCTGGTCCCACAGCCACGGGCGGGACTCGTGCAGGGCGATCGCGATCGACGCGGCCTCGACCATCGGCTGCGCGCGGTCGGTGATGGGCGGCCAGCGCTCCTCGCCGTGCGGGTCGGTGCCGGCGGCGAGTCCGACGGCGTACCGCTCGATCAGCGCCGGGTCGACACGGCCGCCCGCGCCCGCGATACGGAAGGCGGCCAGCAGGAACGAACGCGCGAAGCCCTCCAGCCCGTCCGACCAGGGCCCGGAGTGACTGGCCGGCCCGGGCAGCCGGTACTGGGCGAAGCCCGGGGAGGCGTACGGCAGCAGCCCGTTGAGCAACCGGTCAGCCATCGCCTCCCAGTGGGCGCGGGTCCAGCCGGTGACGGGAGACGAGAGGTGGTCGAGGGGCGGAAGCAGTTGCGTCGGGTCACCGGGAAGCGACACGTGCGGCGCGGTCATACGGGGTTCGGTCCTCCATGAGTCGGGGGGCGAGTACAGCGCCCCTTCAGGGGCGCGGGGCTGCATCGATATGCGGCTCCGCCGCGTGGGCGCGACAAGCCACGACGCACCCGCAGATTCAGTACGACCCTTCCGGCGGAGCCCCAACGCTGCGGCGCACGACGATGTGCGTGCCCAGCAGATGATGGCTCCCTGCGGCGCTGTCGGGATCACGCAGAGCGATCCGCACAGCGGCACGCCCAAGTTCCTCCGCAGGCGTACGCACGGTGGTGAGCGGCGGGTTGAAGTCCTCGGCGAGCGGGATGTCGTTGTAGCCGACGACGGAGATGTCATCGGGGACGCGCAGACCGGCGTCGGCGATCGCGCGCAGCGCCCCCGCGGCGACCATGTCGTCCCCGGCGACGACGGCCGTGAACTCCCGCGTCTCCTTGAGGAGTTCGGCCATAGCACGCAGCCCGGCCGCACGGCCCAGTCCGCAGTCGACGACGTGCGCGGCACCCGGCGGCAGCGCATGCTCGGCGAGCGCGCCCCGGTACCCCGCGACCCGCGCGTCGAGCGCGGTGTTCCCGGGCAGCCCGCCGAGGAAGACGATCCGGCGATGGCCGGCCGACAGCAGGTACCCGGTGATCGCCCGCGCCCCCGCCTCGTTGTCGAACTCGACGACCAGCGCGGGGATTTCGGGGTCCGGGGCGGGCCGCCCGCACAGCACGAGCCGCGCGCCGGTGGCGTCGAGGGCCTGCGCGTAATGCGCCACGCGCGAGCGGTACGCGTCGTCCTCGACGACCCCGCCGACCAGGATCACCAGCCTGGCCCCCTCCTCCCGCATGAGCTGCACGAACTCCATCTCGCGCTGTGGGTCCCCGCCGGTCGCGCCGACCACGCACAGCCAGCCCCGGTCGGCGGCCTCCGCCTCGACGCCCTCGGCGACCTGGGCGTAGAAGGGGCTGGTGACCTGGCGGACGACGACGGCGGCCATCTTGCGGCCGCCGCCGACCAGGGCGCGGGCGTGCGCGTTGGCGACGTAGTCGAGGTCGCGGGCCGCGCGCAGGACGCGGGCCCTGGTCGCGGCGGGCACCGGGTGGTTGCCGCTCAGGGCGCGGGAGGCGGTGGCCGTCGAGACGCCCGCCCGCTCGGCGACGTCCCTGATCGTGATCCGCTTGGACCCCATGTCGTTCCCCATCCCCCGCGTCCCCTCTTCCGCCGACGGCCGCTCACGCGTTGGCCGCGTAGTCCTTCGCAAGCTCCTCGGCCATTCTGTCGCCGCCCCCGGCCCGCCACTTCTTCACCGTCGCGTCCCACTCCGACAGCGGGATCCGTCCCGCGACGATCCCGGTGACGGTGTCGTCGAGCAGCGCCTGCAGCGTCGCGCCCTTGGCGTTGTTCGTGGTGGACTGCAGACCGAAGGAGGCGTTGCGGACGGCGTGCGGCACCACCTTCTGCTGCCAGGCGTGCAGGGCCCGTACGGCGTCGGGCATGCCCGGCACGAACAGCACCTGCGGGCCCTCGGCGAGGTACTTCAGCGGCAGGTTGGTGTTGTTCTCGACTTCGCCGAGCTTGGTCGGCTGGGGCGAACCGTCCTTGCCGCGGGTGAAGTGGGTGCCCTCGACGCCGTAGTGGACGAGCTCCCACTCCTTGCTGCCGAAGGGGGCGGCGAGGTAGTCGAGGATGCGCAGGAGGAGCTGGATGCGCTCCTTCTTCGCCTTCTTCAGCACGGTGTAGCCGAAGGAGCGGCGGGCGGCGACGATGCCGCCGGACGTGCCGCCCACGCTGTACGGCAGCGCGGCAGCCGGTGTCATCCCGTCCGGGGCCTCCCGGTACTTGGGCAGGTACGCGCCGAAGCCGTCCTGCATCGAGCCGACGGTGCCGTTGTAGTAGAGGGTGGTCAGGTCGATCTGGGAGACGGACGTGGAGTCCGGGTAGAACGAGCCCTCCTTGCGCAACTGGGCCCGGAAGGCGATGGACGCCTTGTAGCGTTCGTCGGCGCAGCCCGGCAGGAATATGCCGTCCTTGGAGACGGCCCAGCCCTGGGGCGCGTTGTGCGCGGCGGAGTGGAAGCCGTTGCAGAACCCGGAGCCCTGCGCGGCGCCGAGGGCGTACGTTCTGCCGCTGGTGGCCTGCTTCGCGACGGCGGCGAAGTCGTCGGAGGTCCAGCCTTCCTTCATGCCCGCGTCAGTGAACGTGCCCTGGTTGATCCAGAGCGTGGAGCCGGGCAGCGGGCGCTCCAGCGGGATGCCGTGGATACGGCCGCCGATGCGGCCCATGTCACGCCAGGCGTGCGTGGGGATGTTGGCGAGGTTCGGGTAGTCGGCGATCGCCTCGCCGGACAGGAACGGTGTGAGGTCCTCTGCGCGACGCTGCACGAACTGGCCCTCGCGGGGCAGCACGACCCCGGAGAACATGTTGATGATGTCGGGCAGGCCGTCGGCGTCGCCGGCCATCACCGTCGCCATCTTCTTCTGGTAGTCGGCCTGGGAGATGATCGTGTACTCGATCTTCACGCCGAGGGCCTTCTCGACGGCCGCCCAGAACCGGTTGGCGGAGGCGGGCTTGGGCGGGGTGCCGAACGACACCGACATCACCTTGACGGTGGACCCGTCGCCGGGGGTGCGGGGGACGGACTTCACCAGATCGGAGGGGTAGGCGGTGTAGCCGGCCTGGACGCCGGCGTCGGTGGGAGCAAGGTCCGGCTTGGGACCGCTCGCGGGCTTGTACGCGGGCCAGGGGGCGAGTTTCTTGCCTGCGTTGGATACGTCGCTGTCGCCGGAGCTCGTGGAGCAGGCGGTCAGCAGACCGGGAACGGAGACGGCGGCGCCACCCGCGGCCACGGAACGCAGCAGGGTACGTCGGGACATGCTGGGCATGGGCAAGTCACCTTTCTACAAGCGGCTCTTGAGGGAACGTCAGCCGATGACGGCCGGTCAGCTCTTGACGGCGCCGGTGAGCACGCCCTTCGTGAAGTACTTCTGCAGGAACGGGTAGACGAGCAGGATCGGCACGGTGGCGATCACCAGCACCGCCATCTGCACGGTCTGCGGGGCGGTGATCGTGCCCTCGCCGGTCGTCGCGTCGGTGAGTCCGGAACCGGACACCACATAGGTGCGCAGCACCTGCTGGAGGGGCCAGTGGTCGCTCTCCAGGTAGAGCGAGGCGTAGAACCAGGAGTTCCAGTACGCCACCGCGTAGAAGAGTCCGACGACGGCCAGCGCGGCCTTGGACAGCGGCAGGACGACGGAGACCAGCACCCGCCAGTCCCCCGCCCCGTCGAGCCGGGCGGCCTCGTAGAGCTCCTCGGGGATGCCCTGGAAGAAGCCGCGCAGGACGACGAGGTTGAAGACGTTCACCAGGACCGGCAGGACCAGCGAGGCGTAGTTGTCCAGCAGGCCCAGCTCCTTGACCAGCAGGAAGCTCGGGATCATGCCGGGCGGGAACAGGAACGTGAACAGGATGAGGAGCAGCACCGGTTTGCCGCCGAAGACACCGGGGCGGGACAGGGCGTAGGCGAGGGTCACCGTGCAGGCGAGGCTGAGCAGGGTGCCCACGATCGTGACGCCGGCGCTGACACCGAGGGCGTGGGTGACGATGCCGCCGTCGAGGATGTCGCGGTAGGCGTCGAGCGTCGGCTCGGTCGGCCACAGCACCCAGCCGCCGCCCTCGACGACCTCGTCGGTGGAGGCCAGCGAGGTCGAGACGATGACCAGGAACGGCACGCAGACCAGCAGGACGACGGCGACCAGCGCGAGGGCCTTCGCGGCCTGGGTGAGCGGCTTCGGCGTCTCCATCCAGCCGGGCCGGACGGCGGTCCGAGTACGGGCACTCACTTGTAGACCCCCTGTTCACCGAGGCGGTGGGCGACCTTGTTGGCGGCGTAGACGAGGAGAGCGCCGATCACGCCCTTGAACAGGCCCGCGGCGGCGGCGAATCCGTAGTCGCCGCCGACGATGCCCTGGTAGTAGACGAAGGTGTCGATGATCTCGGCGGCCTCGGGACCGACCGCGTCGCGCTGGAGCAGCATCTGCTCGAAGCCGACGGAGAGGATGTCGCCGAGCCGCATGATGAGCAGCAGCACGATCACCGGGCGGATCGCGGGCAGCGTGACGTGCCAGAAGCGCCGCCAGGGCCCGGCCCCGTCGATCGCGGCGGCCTCGTACTGCTGCTCGTCGACCTGGGCCAGCGCGGCGAGGAAGATGATCGTGCCCCAGCCGGCGTCCTTCCAGATGACCTGGGCGACGGTGAGCGGCTTGAAGGCATCGGGGTTGCCGATGATGTCGACGGTGCTCAGTCCCATGCCGTCCAGCGAGGAGTTGAGCAGTCCGGTGTCGCCGAGCAGCTGCTGGAACAGGGCGACGACGATCACCCACGAGATGAAGTGCGGCAGATACGCCACCGACTGCACGAACCGGCGCACCGAGCTCCAGGTGAGGCTGTGCAGGAGCAGGGCGAGGCCGAGCGGCACCGGGAAGTAGAAGGCCAGTTGCAGGACGGCGATCCAGACGGTGTTGAGCACCGCGTCCCAGAAGGCGCCGTCCTCGAACATCCGCTGGAAGTTGCCCACGCCGACCCAGGGGCTGCCCCAGAGGCCGTCGAAGGGGACGTACTCCTTGAAGGCGATGACGTTGCCGACGAGGGCGCCGTAGTGGAACAGCAGGAAGTAGGCGAGGCCGGGCAGCATGAGCAGAACCAGGGAACGCGACCCCCGGCTCTGAAAACCTTTTCGTCGCGGGGGCGCACCGTCCGCTCGACGGCGCGCCGCCCTCACCTCCTCTGTACCTGCGCGTTCCCGCAGTACTGCGGCCACGGGTCCCCCTCACGTCTCGAAGTCGGCGTGAGGGGAAATTAAAACGTTTTCATTGCTCGGTCAACACTCCTGACACACAAAGGCCGTTGACCTTGCGACCGACTCGGTCAGCTCCTGCCGCGCCGCGCCAGCGCCACCGCTCCCCCGCCCGCCACGACCAGCGCGATCGCGCCGCCGACGAGATACGGCGTGGTCGAGCTGCCACCGGTGGCGGCCAATCCCGTGTCGTCCGGGGCACCTTGGGGCTTCACGTCGGCGGGAGCGGTGCTCGGCGCGGACTGCTGCTGTGCCGGTGCCGGTGCCGGTGCCTCGCAGGTCGCTTTCGCCAGGGTCAGGGTGCCGGTGACCTCGGCGACGTTCAGGTTCAACGGGTTGACGGTGACCGCGAGTTCGAGGGCCGTGGCGGCCGCCGTACGGGTCGTCGTCTCCGTCTTCGAGAAGTCGAGGCGGACCTCGCCGACGCCGGGCACCTTCACCTCCGTCGTGCCGCCGACGGTGAGGGTGACCTTCTTGCCGAGAACCGTCACCGCGCCGAGCAGGTTCGAGGCGGCGACCGGGGGCTTGCCGGCCTCGCAGGTCGCCTTGGAGGTGACCGTGCCGAGTTCGACGAGGGAGAGCAGCGGCAGGCCGGGGACGTGGAGCCGGGCATGGGCGAGGTTGGTGTACCCCTCGGCCTTCTCCGCGGTGACCGTGGCCTTCGCGTCCGCCACGTCGGCGCGCAGCACGTTGAAGGGCTGGCCGCCGTCGACACCGTCCAACCGGGCGGTCAGCGCGGCCTTCTGGGCACTCTGCGGTGCCTGGACCTCGTTCAGGGCGACCGCGAGCGGGACGTTCACGGTCTTGTCGAGCAGGGAGACGTCGAGCCCGGTGCGCAGGACGACGGCGCTCGCGCGGCCCTGGTCGGGGGTCGCGTGGGCGGAGGCCGCGCCGGCGAGGGCCGCGGGGCCCGCGGCCAGGGCCGTGGCCGTCGCGACGGTGGCGAGACGGCGTGCGGGCATGCGGAAGTCGGTGCCGTTCAAGGTGGTGGGACCCCCAGAGAGATCAAGCTTGGGACGTCGAAAGGATGTCGCACCACCGCGCGTTCGACAGTGATCCCACGGGAGTTCACACGATCGTGGCGCATCCGTGCATGCTTTCGAGCAATCGTTCACAGTCCGGAACTCGTCCTTGCATTTGACATGTCATTGACACGCCTTTGAAGGGCCTTGGTACACATGTCTGCCCGCGATTCCTGTGCGATCCCTGTGTCCACCGGGACAAGGAGCCTTACATGGCAGGCTTAGGCCACACCCGCATCCGCACCCGCCTCCGCCCCACCCGCAACCGCCTCCGCCGTCTCCGTCTGCGCGCCGCCCTCGTCGGCGCCGTCGCCACGGCGTTGATCATCGGAACCGCTCCATCGACCCCCGCCCGCACGGGCGAGGCGAGACCCGCGGCCGCCTCCGAGCCCGACACCACCGATCCACGCGACGGCTGGCGCCCCGCCAGCGAACTCGTCGACGACGAGGACGACCGCGGCTTCTGGGACAGCCTCTTCGGCAGCGACGACGCCGAGGGCGACCGGGACGACGGCGGGGGCGGGGGCGAGGGCGAGGGCGAGGGCGACAAGAAACCGCCCCGCATCACCCTCGACCGCACCCGCGGCGCCGCCTCCCTCACCCACCCGCGCGTCGCGGGCGGGGCCGACGGCGTCCGCATCGCCGCGCCCCGCACCGCGCACGCCACCGGCGCCGACCTCGCCTGGACGGCGTACGACGGCAAGGGCCTCCTCGAGTACGAGGTCCACCGCTCGACGTCGAAGGACTTCACGCCGACCGACGAGACATTGGTCGCTCCGGTCGACCGCGGCACCCGCACCTTCACGGACCGCACCGTGCCGCCCGCCCTCGATGGCGACGGCCGCACCTACCACTACCGGATCGCCGTACGGACGAAGCAGGGCAAGCTCGTGGCCGGCCCTGCCCGCGCCGTCGAACTGCCCGCCGTCGGCCAGGTCGCCCGGGGCGGCAAGCTGCTCGCCGCTCCCGAGGGCGAGACCTACTTCCTGCCGTTCACGCCGGCCCGGATGGTCCCCGGCGAGACCGCCACCGTCGAGGCGACGCTCACCAACACCACGGACACGGTGTGGAAGAAGGGTGAGCGCGTCCTGTCGTACCGCTGGACGCTGGACGGCAAGGACATCACCAGCCTCCTCAACAAGGACGCCACCGGGCTGCCGAAGGACGTGGCGCCCGGCGAGACCGTCACCTTCGACGCCCAGTTGAAGGCCCCGGTGCTGGTCGACCCGCTCGACAAGCGGCTGACCTTCGGCCTGGAGTGGGACCTGAGGGAGAAGGCGACCGGCGACTGGCTGTCCGAGACGGACGGGGTCCCGCCGTCGAAGCACGAGGTCACCGCCGAGTACCCGACCTCCGACCAGCTCGGTCTGGAGGACTTCTACTCGTACGCGGGCAAGAACACCGGCGCGGGCTCCGCCCTGATGAGCAACCTCTACGCCGGCAACGCGGTGTGGTCGTACAACGCCTTCTCGAACCCGTCGCTCGGCTTCTCGACCTTCCTGCGCCTCGCCTACAACTCGCAGGACGCGTCCAACACTCCGGCCGGTCCGGGCTGGTCGCTGCAGGCCTCGTCGCCCGTGCGGCTCGGCACCCCGCTGGACTTCCACCCGTCCGCGCTGCTGCCCAAGCAGCTCACGCTGACCGACGGCGACGGCACCAGCCACGTCTTCAGCAAGAACAAGAAGGGCGAGTGGGACTCCCCCGCCGGAGTCCACTTCCGGGTCAAGCAGCTCGAGAAGGACTGTCTGCTCAAGCCCCACCAGCGGGAGGCCTGGGAGTTCCTGCGCCCGGACCGCACCCGGTTCCTCTTCGACTGCCAGGGCTATCCGAGCGCCCAGGTGGACAAGAACGGCAACCGGATGGAGTTCACGTACGAGGAGCGGCTGCTCGGGCACCCGTCCAAGCTGCTGAAGTACGTCACCGACGCCGAGGGCCGGCGCACGCTCACCGTCGACTACTGGGAGAAGGGCGAGGCGTACACCTACGTCGACGAGGACGGGAAGGTCCGTGAGGGCAAGCACCTGCTGAACCCGTTCATCATCGGCAAGGTCCGCTCCGTCACCGACATCTCTGGGCGGCGGATCGACTTCACGTTCACCGAGAAGGGCCTGCTCGCGCTGCTCACGGACGGCGCGAACTCCGCGGACCAGGATCTGCGCAAGGTCTTCAGGTTCGGGTACGGCAAGGAGTTCGACCACCCGGGCGTGAAGCTGGTCAAGGTCACCGACCCGCGCGGCAACGCCACGAAACTGGACTACGTCGGCCCGCACGACGACAAGGACCAGCTGCACTACCTGGGCCACACCAAGACGGTCACGGACCGCCTCGGCGGCCTGACCGAGTACCGCTACGAAGACGCCGACGGCCACGACGGCAAGGCGATCCGGACCGTCGTCACGGACGCCGAGGGCAACCCGGCCACCGAACTGTTCGACGGCTACGGCCGCCCGGTGGAGCTCACCGACGCCAAGAAGCAGACCACGAAGCTGGGTTGGGACGCCGACAACAACGTCATGCGTCTGGAGGAGAACAACGGCGCGGCCCGCACCTGGAAGTACGACCCGAAGACCGGCTACCCGCTGGAGACGAGGGACGCGGAGAGCATCGAGAACGACCGCCCCGCGGCCACCCTCGCCTACGCCACCGGCGAGAACGGCTACATCGCCGACCTGGTGCGCCGCGTCTCCCCCGAGGGCCGCGGCTGGCAGTTCGGCTACGACGCGCGCGGCAACATGACCTCGGTCACCGACCCGAAGGGCGTCGCGAGCGAGCCCGCAGGTGACTACACCTCCCTCCACGCCTACGACGCCCGGGGCAGGCTCACCTCCGCCACCGACGCCAACGAGCACACCACGAAGTTCGAGGACTACGACCCGTCCGGCTATCCGCAGGTCATCGTCGACGCACTCGGCAACCGCACGCTGACGACGTACGACGTGCGCGGGAACGTCACCGAGGTCGAGGAGGCCGACGGGGCGACGACCACGCAGACGTACGACCTGTTCGCCCGTCCGCTGGAGAACCGCAGGCCGAAGGACCAGGAGGCCGGCGAGTTCATCGTCACGCCCGCGCCGGAGTACGACGCGAACGACAACACCCTTGTCTTCACCGCTCCTAACGGGGTGGCGAGCACCAGTGTGTTCGACGCGGCCGATCAGCTGCTGAAGTCCGTCCAGCCGGGCGACGAGGAGGGCTCGCCGGAGAGGGTGTCGACCTTCACCTACGACAAGGTCGGCAACCAGCTCACCTCGACCGAGCCGAAGGGCAACCTCACCGAGGCACCCGGGGACTTCACCTCGACGACGAAGTACGACGAGATCTACCAGCCCATCGAAGCGGTCAACGCGGCGGGCAAGCGCGCGAGCGCGGTCTACAACGACGTCGGTGACCTGGTGAAGGTCGTCGACGCTCGCAAGAACGAGACCGAGAACCCGGACGACTACACCAGCAAGTTCCGCTACGACCTCGACCACCGCCTGCTGGAGACCACCGACGCGGCCGGCAACTCGACGACCAGCACGTACGACTGGGACGGTCTGACCACCGCGACCACGGACGCCGAGGGCAACCGCACCGAGTTGGTCCTGGACGCCCGCGCCGCCCTGGTCGAGGCGCGCGTCCCGTACGACGGCGACGGCGACGACGCGGTCGTGCGCACCACCCGCTTCGAGTACGACGAGGTCGGCAACCAGACCCGGGTCATCACCCCGCGCGGCATCGAGACCGGCGACGACCCGAAGGACTTCGCCGCCGAGACCGTCTACGACGAGCTGAACCGGGTCAAGGAGACCCTCAGCCCCTTCGACCCGGACGACGCCCGCTACAACACGCCGGACCGGACGACGTACGAGTACGACGCGCTGAGCCGGGTGAAGAAGGTCAGTGCCCCGCCGTCCGAGGGCCAGAGCGTCCGCAACGAGACGGAGTACACCTACTTCGACACCGGCTGGATCAAGACATCCACCGACGCCTTCGACATCAGGAACACCTACCAGTACAACGACCTCGGCCAGCAGATCCAGAACACCCTGAGCAGCGGCGGCGGTTCGGTCACCCGCACTCTCGACTCCGCCTTCTACCCGAGCGGTGCCCTGAAGTCCCGCTCGGACGACGGAGTCCCGGTCGGCCTCCAGGTCGCTCTGGTCGACAACTCCGACGTCAACAACACGGCCACCCAGGGCACGTGGGAGGAGACGGCCGCCGAGGGGTCGTACGGCTACAACGCACAGACCCACCCGGCCGGTTCGGGCGAGGACCGTTTCGTCTGGCAGTTGACGATCCCCCAGGAGGGCGACTACACGGTCTACGTCCAGTACCCGAAGGTCGACGGGGCGGCGAAGGACGCCACCTACGAGATCAAGCACAAGGACGGCACCGGGACCAAGACCCTCGACCAGACCGAACTCCCGGGCGAGTGGCGGTCGTTGGGCAAGTTCGCCTTCGGCGAGGACACCGGCCAGGCCGTCACCCTCACCGACAAGGCGACCGGCACGGTGGTCGCGGACGCGGTCCGGCTGGTCCGCGACAACTCCGGGGACACGGACAACGAGGAGAAGGACTTCTCCTACCGGTACGACGCCAACGGCAACCAGATCGAGATCACCGACCGCAGCCCCGGCGTCCGGACCGACCGCTACACCCTGGAGTACGACGAGCTCAACCAGCTCGGCAAGGTCGTCGAGCACGACGGTGACAGCGTCCGCAACACCACCGCGCTGACCTACGACGCCAACGGCAACACGCTCACCACCACCCACGACCTGACCTGGAGCAAGCTGGACTACGACGTCCTCGACCAGGTCGAACGCATCACCAACGCGGCGTCCCCGACGGCCGGTGACCAGCAGGTCACCACGCTGGAGTACACGGCCCGCGGCGAGTTGGAGAAGCAGACCAAGCCCAACGGCAACGTCCTCACCGTCGACTACTACCTCGACGGTTCGACGAAGAAGACCACCGAGAAGCAGTCGGACGGCACCCTCGTCGCCGAGCACGCGCTGAAGTACAACGCCAACGGTCACAAGCTGGAAGACGTCCTGAAGCTCATGGACGCCGACGACCACGGCGACACCGTCGACAACACCTACGCCTACACCTACGACCCGCAGGACCGCATCGCCAAGGTCGCCAAGACCGGCGACGACGAGACGACGGAGGAGTACCGGCACGACGCGGCCGGCAACGTGGTCTGGCAGAACGTGGACGACACGACCACCACCCACCGCTACGACCGCAACCGCCTCCTGACCTCGACGGCGGACGGCGCGTCCTCGACCTACAACTACGACCCCCTGGGCCGCCTCGACACCGTCTCCTTCGGTGGCGAGACGATCCAGAAGTACCGCTACGACGGCTTCGACCGCCCAGCCTCGATCACCGCGGGCAGCGGCGAGTCGGCGAAGACGACCCGCATGACCTACGACGCCTTCGACCGCACGGTGAAGGAGGCGGTGGGCAGCGGCGAGGACGCCAAGACGACCCTCTTCACCTACCTGGGCATCACGTCGCACTCCTTGAAGGAGGAGGTGACGGACGAGGGAGTCACATCCTTCCAGTACGCGTCCTGGGGCCAGAAGCTGACCCAGATCAAGGACGAGGAAGACGATGAGGGCGCGGCCCCGGAGACGACCCAGTACCTCTACCACCCGCACGGCGACGTCGAGGCGCTGACCGACAAGGACGGCAACACCAAGACGACGTACGGATACACGGCGTACGGCAAGAACGACGCGGCCCAGTTCACGGGCGCCGACAAGCCGGGAGCGGGCGGCGGGGAATCGGAGGATCCGTACAACTCGTACCGCTTCAACGGCAAGCGTTACGACACCACGTCGGGCACGTACGACATGGGCTTCCGGACCTACGACCCGGGTCTGAACCGCTTCCTGACCCGGGACATGTACGGCGGCGCACTTGCCGACATGGGCCTGTCGACCGACCCGTTCACCGGCAACCGCTACGCCTTCGCGGGCGGCAACCCGATCTCCTTCATCGAGATCGACGGCCACCTGTTCGGGATGTCCTGGTCCGACATCGGCCACATCGCCCTGGACGTGGTCGGCCTGATCCCGGTCGTCGGCGAGGCGGCGGACCTGGCCAACTGCGGCTGGTACGCGGCCGAGGGCGAGTACGTGGACGCGGCCCTGTCCTGTGCCTCCGCGATCCCGTTCGCGGGGTACGGGGCGACGGCGGCGAAGGCCGCGAAGTACGGGGACGAGGCGCTGGAGGCGCTGGACACGGCGAGCGACGTGGGCCGCAATGTCCCGTCCGGCGCGGCGACACCGCCGAGCGCGGCGACACCGCCGACGGGCGGGGCGAATCCCCCGTCCGCGGGGGCTGCCGACGCACCCCCGACGGGCGGCGCCAACCCGCCGGCCGCCGACCCGGCGCCCGCTCCCGCGGCCCCGGCTCCGGCCGCACCGAAGGTCCCGGAAGCACCGCCGGCCAGCGGCGCGGCCTGCAAGCTGGGCAACAGCTTCGTGCCCGGCACCAAGGTCCTGATGGCCGACGGAACGACGAAGGCGATCGAGGACGTCGAGAGCGGCGACAAGGTCACCGCGTCGGACGTGGAGACGGACGACGCTCAGACCCGTACGGTCACCGAGACCGTCAAGGGTGAAGGGACCAGGCATCTGGTCACCGTCACCGTCGACACCGACGGCAGGGAAGGCGCCAAGACCTCCAAGCTCACCGCCACCGACGGCCACCCGTTCTGGCTGCCGGACGTGGGCCGCTGGGTGAAGGCCGGCGAACTCGAACCCGGCCAGTGGCTCAGCACGGGCAGCGGCAGCTGGATCCGGATCACGGCGGTCGCACACCGGACGGCGAAGGCGACCGTCCACAACTTCTCGGTCGCGGGTCTCCACACCTATGAGGTCCTGGCAGGCACGACGCCGGTCCTGGTCCACAACTGCCAGGTCGACTACGGCAGTACCGACCTCAGCCAGGCGGTCATGCAGGAGCGCCTGCGACTGGGCAAGACCGGCAACAACTTCGCCGCGGCGCGCTACACCGACGCCAACGGCGTGTCGCAGATCGCGGTCGCCTTCTCCTCCAAGGGACGGGGCAACCACGCGGAGGCGAAGCTGCTCCGGCAGCTGGGGAAGGGAAACGTCACCGAGGTCTACTCGGAACTCCAGCCCTGCCGGAATTCCTGCGCCCCGGCATTGCAGGGAATTCCGACCTCGTGGTCCTGGAACTGGACGACGTCCGCCCAGGGAGCACAGTCCCGTAAAGCCCAACTAGGCGCAGTAC
Source organism: Streptomyces sp. NBC_01352 (assembly GCF_036237295.1). Lineage (NCBI taxonomy): Bacteria > Bacillati > Actinomycetota > Actinomycetes > Kitasatosporales > Streptomycetaceae > Streptomyces > Streptomyces sp. NBC_01352. The sequence continues at coordinate 8,346,782 of NZ_CP108354.1, read as the reverse complement.
GGCAATTGTTCGCCGACGCCAAGGCGGGAATCTGGTAGTCTCGCCGCGAGAGGCCGACCGATATTCATCGGTCGGCCTCTCGATCATGTCACCGGCCTGACGTTGGGAAAGAGTCCTCACCATGTCGCCGCATCACAGGTACACGCCGGAATCCCTCTCGTCCGTGCGCGACGCGAACGCCCGCCGCCTTCTCACCGAAGTCGGCCTGCCCGAAGACCACTTGCTCTTCACCGCGACAAGTCCGGCCGAACGGACGGTGCGAGCGAACGGCTCCGAGAGGCGTCTCCTCAAGTTGGGGCAGGGCGGTGACTACGACGAGTACTGCATCGACATCGACTCCGGTGAAATCGTCTCCCTCAACACGGAAGATTCAAGCGTCTGGCACGTGAACGAATCCGCGAGCACTTTCCTCCAATGCCTCGAAGAATTCGCCACCCGGTTTCCGTACGGCGACGAAGAAACCGAACCGGAAGTATGGGAGGAACTGGCGGGCCAACTCGGAGAAGCGCTCAGCCGAATTGACCGCACGACGCTGAGCGAGGACCCGGGATTCTGGCACTCCCTCCTGCACGACGTGGCCATCGGGGACTACGCCGAGGACTGACGTCCCCTTCTCAACCCAGGACCCGCCCGTTCAGCACCACCCGAAGCGGGGCCCCCAGCACACGCACATCCGTGCGGGGGTCCCGTTCGTACACCACCAGGTCCGCGGCCGCCCCCTCCTCCAGGCCGGGGCGGCCGAGCCACTTGCGGGCGCCCCAGGTCGTCGCCGACAGGGCCTCCAGCGGAGGGATGCCGGCCGTCACCAGTTCGGCGACCTCCGCCGCCACCAGGCCGTGGGGCAGGGTGCCGCCCGCGTCCGTGCCGACGAACACCGGGATGCCGGCGCCGTAGGCGTTGCGGACCGTGTCGTAGCGGCGTTCGTGGAGGCGGCGCATGTGGGCCGACCAGCGGGGGAACCTGGATTCGCCGCCGTCGGCCAGCATCGGGAACGTGGCGATGTTGACCAGGGTCGGGACGATCGCGACGCCGCGGGAGACGAAGAGCGGGATCAGGTCGTCCGTCAGACCCGTCGCGTGTTCGATGCAGTCGATGCCCGACTCCACCAGGTCGCGCAAGGACGACTCCGCGAAGCAGTGTGCCGTCACCCGCGCGCCCAGGCGATGGGCCTCCGCGATGGCCGCCTCGATCGCGTCCCGCGGCCAGCTGGGAGCCAGGTCGCCCGCCTCGCGGTCGATCCAGTCGCCCACCAGCTTCACCCAGCCGTCGCCGCGCCGGGCCTCCTGGGCGACGTAGGCGACGAGGTCCTCCGGCTCGATCTCCCACGCGAAGTCACGGATGTAGCGGCGGGTGCGGGCGATGTGGCGGCCCGCGCGGATGATCTTCGGGAGGTCCTGGCGGTCGTCGATCCAGCGGGTGTCGGAGGGCGAACCCGCGTCGCGGATCAGCAGGGTGCCCGCCTCGCGGTCGGTCAGCGCCTGCTTCTCGGCGACGTCCTGCGGTACCGGGCCGTGCGGGCCCAGGCCGACGTGGCAGTGGGCGTCGACCAGACCGGGCAGCACCCAGCCCGACATCGTGCGGATGTCACGGGCCGCGAGGGGGCGGTCGTAGGAGATCCGGCCGTCGACGATCCACAGCTCGTCCCGGACGTCGTCCGGGCCGACCAGGATCCGGCCCTTCACGTGCAGCACCGTGCGATCACTCATGCACCGCACCTTAGTCAGCCCGGCGTCACTGCTCCCAGGGCGGTGGCCCCTCGAAGGCGAGCTGGTACACGTCGAACAGGACCGCGGACTCGACGCCGAGCGCGGGGCCGGCCTGGCGGGCCGCCCAGGTCAGGAAGGGGCGGGGTTCGAAGGCCGTAGCCCCGAGGCCCTTGGTGTACTCGGCGTGGGCGGCGAGGGAGGCGATGCCCCGCTCCAGCGGTTCGCCGGACACGTCCACGCCGTGGGTGGGGCGCTCGGCGCCGGCGAAGCACACGAAGCGGACCCCGCCCCAGGGTTCGAGGCCCTCGTCGATGAGTTCGGGGAAGATCCACCGGTTGCCCGCGTCCCGCGCCGCGTCGAGCGCGGCGAGACCCACCACGCGGTGGTCGGCCTGGTTGACCACTCCGGCGACCATCCGCACGGTGTACGCCCCGGTCACCACGACCTCGGGCCGGTGCCGGCGGATGGCCCGCACGATGTCGCGGCGCAGGTCCGGGCCGTACTCGATCACCCCGTCCCGATGGTCGAGGAACTCGACCGTGTCCACGCCCACTACGCGGGCCCCGGCCCGTTCCTCCGCCTCGCGCAGCGGGCCCGCCTCGTCGGGGTGCAGCCCGTCGATGCCGGCCTCGCCGCGCGTGGCCAGCAGGTACGCGATCTGCTTGCCCTGGGCCGTCCACCGGGCCACGGCGGACGCCGTCCCGTACTCGATGTCGTCCGGGTGGGAGGCCACGGCCAGGCAGCGGTCCCAGTCCTCCGGCAGCCGGGGCAGCGCGGTGCCGGCTCCGAAGCCGCCCGCGTCGTCGAGAGTCGTCATGCCCCGAATGATGGCGGTCCGCAGGCTCCGTCCGACAGGGGAACGTATGTCCTCTTCAGTCGCTTGTGCCCACCTGGTCCGACGTCTCCTCCTCCACCTCCGCCATCGCGGGGTCGAGGAGCCGGGAGAGGAAGTGCCGGGTGCGTTCGTGGCGGGGGTTGGCGATGACCTGTTCCGGGGTGCCGTCCTCGACGATCACTCCGCCGTCCATGAAGACGACCCGGTCGGCGACCTCGCGGGCGAAGGTCATCTCGTGGGTGACGACCATCATCGTCATGCCCTCGTTCGCCAGCATGCGCATCACCGCCAGTACGTCCCCCACCAGCTCCGGGTCGAGCGCCGACGTCGGTTCGTCGAACAGCATCACCTCGGGGCCCATGGCAAGGGCGCGGGCGATCGCCACGCGCTGCTGCTGCCCGCCGGAGAGGGAGGCCGGGTAGGCGTCCGCCTTCTCCGCCAGGCCCACCCGCTCCAGGTTCTCGGCGGCCACCTGGGCGGCCTGCGCCTTGTTCCGCCTGAGCACTCGCCGCTGCGGCAGCGTGAGGTTCTCCGTCACGGACAGGTGCGGGAAGAGGTTGAACTGCTGGAAGACCATGCCGATACGGCGGCGTACGGCGTCGATGTCGACGTCGGGGTCCGTCAACTCGGTGCCACCGACGAAGACCTGGCCCTTGGTGGGTTCCTCGAGGAGGTTCACGCACCTCAGCAGCGTCGACTTGCCCGAGCCCGACGGGCCGATCACGCACACGACCTCGCCCTGGTCGACCTCCAGGTCGATGCCGCGCAGCACCTCGTTGTCGCCGAACGACTTGTGCAGGCCGCGGACTTCGATCTCCGGGTGCGTCCCAGGAGTCTTCTCGCTCATTTCACGGCCTCCTGAGCCTTCGTCTCCATACGGCGCACGACGAAGCCGAGCGGGATCGTGACCAGCAGATAGCACAGGCCGGCGACGAGGATCGGCGTGGAGTTGGCGGTCGTACTCGCCAGATCCCGGCCGTACTTGGACAGTTCGCGCTCCTCCAGGGTGACGCCGAGGAACAGCACCAGCGAGGAGTCCTTGAAGAGCAGGACCAACTCGTTGGTGAGCGGCGGGAGGATGATCCGGAACGCCTGCGGGATGATGATCGAGATCATCGCGCGGGCGGGCGAGAACCCCAGTGAACGGGCCGCTTCCATCTGGCCCTTGGGCACGGCCTGGATGCCCGCGCGGATCGTCTCCGCCATGTAGGCGGCGGCGACCAGACCCAGTGCGAGAGCGACCTTGCCGTAGGTGCCGCCGACGATCTCCGTGCCCGGGAAGGCGAGCGGGACGGCGACGCCGATGAAGATGAAGATCAGCAGGGCCGGCAGACCGCGGAAGATCTCGATGTACACCCCGGCGAACCAGCGGTACGGCCCGACCGACGACAGCCGCATCAGCGCGATGACCATGCCCAGCACCAGGCCGACGACGAAGCCGGACAGGGTGTAGAGCACGGTGTTCTTCAGCGCCAGCGTGATGACGTCCGGGAACATCTGCTCGGCGATGTCGGCCTGCGCGAACTGGTTCTGCAGCCGGTCCCAGTCCGCCGAGACCGCGAAGGCGATCACGGCGGCGACGAAGACGGCGTACTGGATGCCCTGTGACAGACGGCGCTTCTGACGCCGGGTCAGGCCCTTTTTGCGGAGCGGTGCTTCGAGCTTGGTATCACTCATGAGGCGGACGGCGAAGCGGATGCCGCGGACTCGTCGTACGGGCCGATCCACTGCTCGTAGAGCTTCTTGTACGTGCCGTCGGCCCTGGCGTCCGCGAGCGCCTTGTTGATGGCGGCGAGCAGCTTGGTGTTGCCCTTCTTCACCGTGAAGCCGTACTGCTCACCGGTGTTGATGTTGTCGGCGACCTCGAAGGCGTCCGCGTTGGCCTTGTTCTTCAGCCAGCCCTGGACGACCGGGTAGTCGATGACGACGGCCTTGACCTGGCCGGAGCGCAGGCCGTTGAGGACCGCGTCGGAGGACTCGAAGGAGACCGGGTCGAAGCCCTGGCTCTTCGCGTAGTCCTCGCCGGTGGTCTGCGCCTGGGCGCCGAGCTTCACGTTCTTGGACTTCACGTCGGCGAGGGAGGTGACCCCGGCCTTCTTGTCGACGAGGACGGCCTGGGTGGCGTCGAAGTACGGGTCCGAGAAGTCGACGTTCTTCTTGCGCTCCTCGGTGATGGTCATGCCGGCCGCGGCGAGGTCGCACTGGCCGGCGTTGAGGGATCCGCCGGTCTTGAAGTTCTCGAAGGGCTGGTCGAGGATGTCCTGCTTCACGCCCAGGTCCTCGGCGACCAGGTCGATCAGCGAGACGTCGAAGCCCTGCACCTTGCCGTCGATCTCCGACTGGAAGGGCGGGTACGGCAGGTGCGTGCAGGTGGTGAGCTGACCGGCCTTGACCAGTTCGACCCCGCCGGCGGCGGTCTTCGTGCCGCTGCCCCCGTCGTCGGTGGAGGTACAAGCGGACACGAGCACCAGCCCGGCCGTCGCGGTGGTGGCGGCCAGGACGCGGGTCCGGCGCCCGAGGAGCGTGTTCACGGCGGGCCTTCCTTTGGGGAAACTGTGGCTTCCGATTATAAGGAGAAGTTTGAGGCTCTCAAACCAAACCGATGGCTTCGGGGCTGTCCGGCCTAAGAAGTCGTCGGTCGAGGGAGGGCGGCGGGTGACGGTTACGCTCGTCACGTCTACCCCGTGAGTGAGACTCGTTACCGCGTGAGTCTCGTTACCCCGTGAGTGAAGAGGGCACCCCCGTGACACACCCGTTTCTGGATCTGGCCCCGCTGACCGCCGCGCACTTCGCGTCGATCGAGGACCGTGTGGCGCGGCTGCTGAGCACCGAACAGGACGTGGTGATCACGCAGGGCGAGGCGCTGCTGCCGCTGGAGGGTGCGATCCGTTCCACCGCCGGACCGGGCACCACGGCGCTCAACGTCATCACCGGCCCGTACGGGCAGACCTTCGGCGACTGGCTGCGCGACTGCGGCGCGAGGGTGATCGACCTGGCGGTGCCCTTCCACACCGCCGTCACCGCCGAGCAGATCCAGGACGCCTTCGCCCAGCACCCGGAGATCGACTTCGTGTCCCTGGTGCACGCGGAGGCCGCGACCGGCAACACCAACCCGGTCGGGGAGATCGGCGAGGTCGTACGGCGGCACGGCGCCCTGTTCTATCTCGACGCCGTCGCCTCCATCGGCGCGGAGCCGGTGCTGCCGGACGCGTGGGGCGTCGACCTGTGCGTGATCGGGGCGCAGAAGGCGATGGGCGGGCCCGCGGGTGTCTCGGCCGTGTCGGTGAGCGAGCGGGCGTGGGCGCGGATGGCGGCGAATCCGGGGGCGCCGCGCCGGTCGTACCTCTCCTTGCTGGACTGGAAGGAGCGGTGGATCGACGGCGGGCGGAAGACGCTGCTGCACGCGCCGGCGCAGTTGGAGATGCTGGCGTTGGAGGCGTGTGTCGAGCGGATCGAGGCGGTGGGGCCGGCCGCCGTGATGGAGCGGCACCGGCGGGCCGCGGAGGCGACTCGGGCGGGGGCGCGGGCGCTGGGCGGGGGTCTGGAGCCGTATGTGTACGAGGACCGGGAGGCCGCGCCGGTCGCCACGACGCTGAGGGCGCCGTCGGGCGTGGTGGCGTCGGAGTTGGTGGCCCGGGCGCTGGAGTCGGACCCGGCCGTGCCGCTGGTGGCGGGCGGGGGTGCGCTGGCCAAGGAGATGATCCGGGTCAACCACTACGGGGTGGATGCGACGCGGGGGGCGGTGCGGGCGAGTCTGTCGGCGCTTGGCGCTGCGCTGGCGGCGGCGGGGTTGGGCGTGGATGTGGAGGGGGCGTTGGGGGCGGCGGAGGGCGCGTGGCGGTAGTGGTGGCGGTGGCCGTGGTGGGTGGCTGAGGTACTGCAGTCGCCCCCTCCGCCCTTTCCCGTCCCGTCTCTGGGGGCTGCGCCCCCAGACCCCCGCTTTCGGCCCGAAGGGCCTCGTCCTCAAACGCCGGACGGGCTGAAAAAGCCCGTGGCATGCTCGGTCGCATGACCGCCCTCACTCTTCCCGACGGCCGCCCTGTTCCTCTCATGACCGGCGATGAACGCCCCATGCTCGAGAGCTGGCTCGCCTTCCATCGGGCCACGCTGGAGTTGAAGTGCGCGGGGCTGGACGACGCGCAGGTGCGGGTCGCGTCCGCGGAGCCGTCGTCGCTCACGCTGCTCGGGCTGGTGCAGCATCTCGCGGAGGTCGAGCGGAACTGGTTCCAGCGGGTGGCCGCGGGGATCGACGTACCGCCGGTGTACGGCAAGGGGAACGGGAACGGGTACGTCCTCGACCCCGAGCGCGGGATGGGCGAGGCGCTGGCCGTGTGGAAGCGGGAGATCGCCCGCGGCGAGGAGGTGTGCGCCGGGCTGTCGCTGGACGACGTCGGGCGGATCGCCGACGGGCCGATGACCGGGCTCGAGGTCAGTCTGCGCTGGGCCTACGTCCACATGATCGAGGAGTACGCGCGGCACAACGGGCACGCGGACATTCTGCGGGAGCGAATCGACGGGGTAATCGGAGCATAATTCCGAGGTAATTCTGGGAAACTATATGTGCGTAGCTTCCCGTATTCTTCTGCCCGCTTTTCATCGACCTAAACGCAAAGATTCTGCGAACGTCAACCGGTGAAATTCGGGCAGATCTCGTGCAGGTTACATGGCTGTGACGCGTTACACATCCCGTCTGCTTTGCACCAGATTATCCGGTCAAACGCGCACATTACCTCGCACGCACCCGCGTGATAACACGGACCGCGCTCGCACGTAACCCCGAGCAGCGATGCATTTTTGAATTTCCCTCGGTAAATTCAATCCGCATGACTGCCGCACAAGCAGACCTGCAAATCGACCGCCCGGCGGTGGCGGACGGAGCCGCGCTGTGGCGGATGGCAAGGGACTCGAAGGTCCTCGACCTGAACTCGTCCTACAGCTATCTGCTGTGGTGTCGCGACTTCGCCGCCACGTCGGCCGTCGCGCGCGACGAGCACGGCGAGCCGGTCGGCTTCGTCACCGGTTACGTACGCCCGGACCGCCCCGGCACCCTGCTCGTCTGGCAGGTGGCGGTGGACGAGGCGCAGCGCGGCCGCGGGCTCGCCGCCGCACTGCTGGACGGGCTGGTCGCGCGGACCGCCCCGGAGTACGTCGAGACCACCGTCACGCCGGGCAACACCGCCTCCGAGCGCCTGTTCACGTCGTTCGCCGAGCGCCACGGCGCCCGGCTGGAGCGCGAGGTGCTGTTCGACACGGGTCTGTTCCCGGACGGGCCGCACGACCCGGAGGTCCTGTACCGCATCGGCCCCCTGTCCCGCACGCCCGCCGCCTGAATCCCCCTACGCCACCCCCGTGCAACCCCCACGCAACGAGGAGCGATTCGTCGTGACCATCACCCAGCCCGACCTCAGCGTCTTCGAGACCCTCGAGTCCGAGGTGCGCAGCTACTGCCGCGGCTGGCCCGCCGTCTTCGACCGTGCCCAGGGCAGCCGCATGTACGACGAGGACGGACACGAGTACCTCGACTTCTTCGCCGGAGCCGGCTCACTGAACTACGGCCACAACAACCCCGTGCTGAAACGGGCTCTGATCGACTACCTGGAGCGGGACGGCGTCACGCACGGTCTCGACATGTCGACCACCGCCAAGCGGGCCTTCCTGGAGTCCTTCCAGAACCTGGTGCTGCGGCCGCGCGACCTGCCGTACAAGGTCATGTTCCCCGGTCCGACGGGCACCAACGCCGTGGAGGCCGCGCTGAAGCTGGCGCGGAAGGTGAAGGGGCGCGAGGCGATCGTGTCGTTCACCAACGCCTTCCACGGCATGTCGCTCGGCTCGCTCGCCGTGACCGGCAACGCCTTCAAGCGGGCCGGCGCGGGCATTCCGCTCGTGCACGGGACGCCGATGCCGTTCGACAACTACTTCGAGGGCAAGGTCCCGGACTTCCTCTGGTTCGAGCGGCTGCTCGAGGACCAGGGCTCCGGGCTCAACAAGCCCGCCGCCGTGATCGTGGAGACCGTGCAGGGCGAGGGCGGCATCAACGTCGCCCGCCCGGAGTGGCTGCGCGCGCTCGCCGAGCTGTGCGAGCGGCAGGACATGCTGCTCATCGTCGACGACATCCAGATGGGCTGCGGACGGACCGGCGCCTTCTTCTCCTTCGAGGAGGCCGGCATCACGCCCGACATCGTCACCGTGTCCAAGTCCATCAGCGGCTACGGCATGCCCATGTCGCTGTGCCTGTTCAAGCCCGAGCTGGACATCTGGGAGCCGGGCGAGCACAACGGCACCTTCCGCGGCAACAACCCCGCCTTCGTCACGGCCACCGCCACGCTGGAGGCGTACTGGGCGGACGGCTCCGTGATGGAGAAGCAGACCCGCGCCCGGGGCGAGCAGGTCGAGCAGGCGTTCATCTCCATCACCGAGGAGAACCTCGCCGACGTGAAGGAGTACCGGGGCCGCGGGCTCGTGTGGGGCATGGAGTTCCACGACAAGCAGCGCGCCGGGAAGATCGCACAGCGCGCCTTCGAACTCGGGCTGCTCATCGAGACGTCGGGCCCGGAGAGCGAGGTCGTGAAGCTGCTGCCGGCGCTCACGATCACGCCGGAGGAGCTGGACGCCGGGCTGAGCATCCTCGCCCGTGCCGTCCGCGAGACCGCCTGAACCCTTCGGGCCCTACCCATCAGCACATCCACCTAGGAGGCATCGCACCACCGTGATCGTCCGTTCGTTCAAGGACATCGAAGGCACCGACCGACACGTGAAGGCCGAGTCGGGCACCTGGGAGAGCAAACGCATCGTCCTCGCCAAGGAGAAGGTCGGCTTCTCGCTGCACGAGACGATCCTGTACGCGGGTACGGAGACGTCGATGTGGTACGCGAACCACGTCGAGGCCGTCGTCTGCGTCGAGGGCGAGGCCGAGCTCACCGACGACGAGACCGGGCAGAAGTACACGATCACGCCCGGGACCATGTACCTGCTGGACGGCCACGAGCGGCACACGATGCGGATCAAGGAGGACTTCCGCTGCATCTGTGTGTTCAACCCGCCCGTGACCGGCCGGGAGGACCACGACGAGAACGGGGTCTACCCGTTGCTCACCGAACCCGAGGAGGTGTGACGTCACCATGACCACCGCTACCAGGATCCCCGATCTCTATCCCAGCCGTGGCGCCACCGAGGTGGCCACCCCGCGCAAGGACCCGGTCGTGTGGTCCGCGCCGGGCACGCCCGGGCCGATCGCCGGCAGCGAGCTCCAGTCGTTCGAGCGGGACGGCTTCCTCGCCATCGACCAGCTCATCGGCTCGGACGAAGTACCCCTCTACCACCGGGAGTTGGAGCGGCTCGTCACGGATCCCGCGATCCGGGCCGACGAGCGTTCCATCGTCGAGCCGAAAACCCAGGAGATCCGCTCCGTCTTCGAGGTGCACAAGATCAGCGAGGTCTTCGCGAACCTCGTGCGCGACGAGCGGGTCGTCGGCCGGGCCCGTCAGATCCTCGGCTCGGACGTGTACGTCCACCAGTCGCGGATCAACGTCAAGCCCGGTTTCGGCGCCAGCGGCTTCTACTGGCACTCCGACTTCGAGACCTGGCACGCCGAGGACGGTCTGCCGAACATGCGCACGGTGTCGGTCTCGATCGCGCTCACCGAGAACTACGACACCAACGGCGGTCTCATGATCATGCCGGGGTCGCATCAGACGTTCCTCGGGTGCGCGGGGGCCACGCCGAAGGACAACTACAAGAAGTCGCTCCAGATGCAGGACGCGGGCACGCCGTCCGACGAGGCGCTGACCGCCATGGCGAGCGAGTACGGCATCAAGTTGTTCACCGGCAAGGCCGGTTCGGCGACCTGGTTCGACTGCAACTGCATGCACGGCTCGGGCGACAACATCACGCCCTTCCCCCGCAGCAACGTCTTCATCGTGTTCAACAGCGTGGAGAACGAGGCGGTCGAGCCGTTCGCGGCGCCGGTGCGGCGGCCGACGTTCATCGGAGCAAGGGACTTCACTCCCGTACGGTGAGTCGAGCCCTGCCGGGGGTCCGGGGGTTGTCCCCCGGAGAATGCAGCATCGGAGCAAGGGACTTCACTCCCGTACGGTGAGTCGAGCCCTGCCGGGGGTCCGGGGGTTGTCCCCCGGAGAATGCAGCATCGGAGCAAGGGACTTCACTCCCGTACGGTGAGTCGAGCCCTGCCGGGGGTCCGGGGGTTGTCCCCCGGAGAATGCAGCATTGGGGCAAGGGACTTCACGCCGGTGAAGTAAGCCTTGAAGTACGCGCCTTGGAGCGGGCGGTGTCACAGCCAAGCGAGTGACGCCGCCCGCTCCAGCACGTTCCGTACGGCTCCCTCGTCGCCGTTGGTGCCCCGCGGCACCTCGTCGGGTGCGTACCGTCCGCCGACGAGGAGGCAGAAGTCGACGGGGTTCAGGGTGAGTTCGGCGCGTACGGGCTCGTCCTCGGAGCCCAGCACCCATTCGTCGCCGCCGGTGACCGCGAACAGCACCGGCGGTGCGGTGGGTCCGAGGGACAGGCCGAGGATGCGGACGGCCAGCCGGACCAGCTGCCACAGGTGCGCCTCGGGCGGCGGCGGGACGGACAGGCCAAGAGCGCGGCCGATGTCGTCGGTGTGGACCCAGGTCTCGAAGGCCCGCACCACGAAGTGTTCGGCGACCGGCAGCCGCATCCCCATCAACGTCACGGCGTGGGCGGCCAGTTCGGGGTCGTGCGCCTCGGGGGTGGCCAGCAGCGCGTCCGCCTGCGCCGCCCAGTCGGCGACGGTCTTCTCGGGCGTACGGCCGTACTCGTGGGCGATGACGTCGGCGGTACGCCGGTTCCAGGCGTCCTCCCAGGGCGTGTCCGCATCGATGTCCAGAGGCGGCCGTACCCGTGTGTCGATGCCCAGTCGGTCGGCCAGTGGCTCGTCGGCGGCGAGGAGGTGGGCGAGGGTCGCGTGCACGTCCCAGTCGTGCACCACCGGGGTGGACCAGCGGCCGGCCGCCTCGGGCAGCAGCGCCTTCAGTCCGGCGACGGCGGCGGCGTAGGGGGCGGCGTGCGCGGCGACACGGGCTGTGGCGCGGCGGCTACGCAGGGCGAGCGGGAGCGTCTCGGCGGCGGGGCGCGCCTGGGGTCCCTGAGGTCCTTGGGGTCCCTGGGGTCCGTCCAGCAGTCGTACCGTCTCCCGCAGCCGTTCCGCCTCCACCGCGCAGTCCTCGCACTCGGCCAGGTGCAGGGGAACCTTCTTCTCGTCCGCCGGTTCCAGGGCACCGAAGGCCCAGGCGGCCAGCAGGTCCCGTACCTCGTCGTGGTCCTTGGTCATCGCACACCTCCTTCCCCGAGTGCCCGCAGTTCTCGCAGTTCCCGCCGTTCCCGCAGTTTTCGCAGTCCCCTGCTCGCCATCATGCGCCTCTTTCCCACGCCGGATCGGGTGGGTCGGCCAAAGTCTCGGCCAAGGTGCGCAGCGCCGTGCGCAGGCGGGTCTTGGCGGTGCCCTCGGGGATGCCCAGTTCGACGGCGGCCTGCCGGTAGGTGCGGCCCGCGAAGTAGGCGAGGTGGACCACCTCCCGTTGCGGCTGCGGGAGTTCGGCGAGCGCGGAGTGCAGGAGCAGGGACCGTTCCCGGTCGACGACCGCCTCGTCGGGGCCGGGAGCGGCGTCCGGGATCGTGTGCAGCGCGGCGTCGTCGGCGCGGGCGTCCTTGCGGTGCCGGGCCTCGCTGCGCACCCAGTCGACGGCCCGCCGGTGGGCGAGCACGGACAGCCAGGTGCGCAGGGTGCCGCGGCCCGCGTCGAAGGCGTACGGCCTGCTCCACAGCTGGGCGAAGACCTCCTGCGCCACGTCCTCGGCGGCGGCCGGGCTCCGGGTGACGCGCAGGGCGACCCGCCGCACCAGCCCGCCGTACGCCGTGTACACCTCGGCCAGCGCGGACTCGTCGCCGTAGACCAGCCGCCGGTGCAGCTCCGTGTCGGCGGACGGTTCGACGGACGTCTTGCCCGTGGACTCCAACGGCACCACCACCCCTGTGCCCCTTCCTAGCGTCCCCGACGGGTCCGCGCCACCGGTTCAGCCGGACAGGACGTTCAGCAGCCGGTCCACGTCCGCCGTCGTGTTGTAGAGGTGGAAGGAGGCGCGCAGGTTGCCCGCGCGGTTGGAGACCTCGATCCCGGCGCTGCTCAGGTCGGCCTGGCGGTGTCCGAGTCCGGGGACGGAGACGATCGCCGAGCCGGGGGCGGGGACCGGTTCGTGCCCGAGGGTGGCGAGGCCCGTACGGAAGCGGTCGGCGAGGGCGAGGTCGTGGGCGTGGATGGCGTCGACGCCGAGTTCCTCGACGAGTTCGAGGGAGCGGCGCAGGCCGGCGTACGAGAAGAGTGCAGGGGGCAGGTCGAAGCGCCGGGCGGAGTGGGCGAGTTCGGTGACGGGTCCGTAGCAGCTGTCCCAGGGGTTCTCCCCGGCCACCCAGCCCGCCAGGATCGGCGTCAGCTCTTCGAAGTCCTCCGGCACGACGAGGAAGCCCACCCCGTGCGGCCCGAGCAGCCACTTGTATCCGACGGCGACGGTGTAGTCGTACGCGTCGGCCTCCATCGGCAGCCAGCCGGCGGACTGGGAGACGTCGACGTACGTGCGGGCGCCGTGCTCCCGGGCCGCCTCCCGGAGCGCCGGCAGGTCGGCGATCCGTCCGTCGGCGGACTGCGCGGAGCTGACCGCGACGAGCGCGGTGCCCGGGCGGACGGACTCGGCGATCCGCTCCAGCGGCACGGCTCGCACCTTGAGGTCGCCGCGGGCGTGGAAGGGGTTCACGACGGAGGTGAAGTCGTCCTCGGCGGTGAGGACTTCGGCGCCCGCGGGCAGCGAGGCGGCGACCAGCCCGGTGTGGGCGGCGACCGAGGAGCCCGCCGCCACCCGTCCGGCCGGGACGCCGGCCAGCCGGGCGAAGGCGGCCCGGGCGGTCTCCACGTCGCCGTACAGCGCGTCCAGCGGCCTGCCGTCGGCCCGCATCAGCGCGGCCTCCTGAAGGGCGGCCACGGTGCGGGCGGGCAGCAGGCCGCTGCTCGCGGTGTTCAGGAAGGTGCGCTTCGGGGCGAACTCGGAACGGATCAGGCTCTCGAAGGTCTCCATGTCCTCACTGTGAGGCTCCGACAACCTGTCGTCCATTGCGAATCTTTACGTGAATCCCCTTAGGGATGCTTATACATCGGTCCCCACCTGCGCGGTTCCTCAGTGCTGCGGCACCGCGCACCCGTCGGGACCGCAGGCGTCCGCGTCCCCCTGGTCGATCAGCTGCAGCGGCGGGCGCTCGCCCCATGCCTGCGTCAGCGCCTGCGCGAAGACCTCGGCGGGCTGGGCGCCGGAGACGCCGTACTTGCGGTCGAGGACGAAGAAGGGCACGCCGTTGGCACCGAGCTCGGCTGCCTCGCGCTCGTCGGCGCGGACCTCGTCGGCGTAGGCGGTGGGGTCGGCGAGCACCTTGCGTACGTCGTCGGCGTCGAGGCCGGCGGTGACGGCCAGCTCGACCAGCCGCTCGTCGCCCTCGGAGTACACGGACCGCTCTTCGGCGAAGTTGGCCTTGTAGAGCCGGGCGAGGAGCTCGTCCTGGCGGCCCTGCTCCTTGGCGAGGTGGAGGAGGCGGTGCATGTCGAAGGTGCTGCCGTGGTCACGGCCGTGGGTGCGGTACTCCAGTCCCTCGGCTGCGGCCTGCGCACCGAGGTTCTCCTCGCCTGCCTGGGCCTGCGCCTCGCTCATGCCGTACTTCTTGGTGAGCATGGTGATCACGGGCTGGATGTCCTGCTTGGCGCGGCCGGGGTCCAGCTCGAAGGACCGGTGCACCACCTCGACCTGCTCGCGGTGCGGGAAGGCCTCCAGCGCCTTCTCGAAGCGGGCCTTGCCCACGTAGCACCAGGGGCAGGCGATGTCCGACCAGATCTCGACGCGCATGTTCTCGGCTTTCTCCAGGGTGTGCGGGGGCGGAGGTTCCCCTCCGGCGAGTGTATGAACGTTCAAGCAGCGTGGTTCATTCCGCGGGCGGAGCCCCCGGCAGACGCCCGCACCCGCGCCGGGTTGTCTTCAGGCGGCGGGGGCTCCCAGGCGGCTGAACTGTGCCCGGTACGCGGTCGGCGTCAACCCGGTGCGCCGGACCAGGTGCGCCCGCAGCGAGTCGGCCGTGCCGAGGCCGCTGGCGTGGGCCACCTGGTCCATGGGCAGGCCGGTGGTCTCCAGGAGCTCCTTCGCGCGCTCGATGCGCTGGTGGAGCAGCCACTGGAGGGGGCTGACCCCGCTCTCGGCGTGGAAGCGGCGCGTGAGGGTGCGTACGGAGACTCCCGCGTGGCGGGCCAGATCGGTCAGGGTGAGCGGCTTGTCGAGGTTGCGCATGGCCCAGCCGCGGGTGTCGGCGCAGGCGGTGCCGCGCTCGGGCGGCAGCGGGGTCTGCGTGAACTGGGTCTGGCCGCCGGGGCGGACGGGGGCGACCAGGGCGAGGCGGGCGACCTGGTTGGCCGCGGCGGCGCCGTAGTCGGTGCGGATGATGTGCAGGCACAGGTCGATACCGGCGGCGTACCCGGAGGACGTCATGATCCGGCCGTCCTGCACGTAGAGGACGTCGCCGGTGACGTCGACCGCCGGGTACCGCTCGCGCAGCTCGTCGGCCTGGTTCCAGTACGTGGTGGCCCGGCGGCCGTCCAGCAGCCCCGCCTCGGCCAGGACGAACGCGCCGCTGCAGATGGACGCGATCCGCTTGCCCGCGGCGGCGGCCTCGCGCACGGCGGCCACCGTGCGCGGGTCGGGCACGTACCGCTGCCCGGTGCCCACGACGACGGCCATGTCCGCCGCCCGTACCGCCTCCAGCCCGTGCCGTACCTGGAGGTCGAGGCCTCCGGTGGTGGGGACGGGGCCCGGCTCGGGGGCGCAGATGACCACCTCGTAGCCCGGACCGCCGTCGATCTCCACCCGCTCGAAGAGGAGCTCCGGGATGGCCAGGTTGAACATCGAGACGGGCGTCGCCGCGATGACGGCGACCCGGCGGGGACCACGCGGACGGGCCATGGCCAGAACCTCCGGACGTATGGCGTTCAGGCCACTACTGTACGCCGCCGGAGATCAGCAGCATGGAGGGCATGTCAAGGAATCACCTCACCTGGAGCGATGAACGCGGGAGTGACAATGGGGAGTTGATGCCCAGGAAACCCTCCCCTGCCCCTTCTCCCTCTCTCACCCTCGCCGCCGCCCTTCTCGGCTTCGCGCTGATCACCCTGGACGCGTCCGTGGTGAACGTGGCGCTGCCGTCCATCGGCTCCGCCCTCGGCGGCGGGATGTCCGGCCTCCAGTGGGTGGTGGACGCCTACACGCTGGCCTTCGCCGCCCTGATGCTGTCCACCGGCGCCTTCTCGGACCGGGCCGGGGCGAGCCGGGCGTACGCGATCGGCATCACGGTGTTCACGCTGGCCTCCGCGGCCTGCGGTCTCGCGCCGACCCTGCCGACGCTGATCGGTGCGCGCGTGCTGCAGGGCGTGGCGGCGGCCGTGGTGCTGCCGGCCTCGCTGGCGCTGGTGCGGCAGGCGTACGGGGATCCCGCGCGGCGGGCGCGTGCGGTGGCCACGTGGGCGGCGGGCGGTGCCGTGGCGGTGGCGCTGGGCCCGGTGGCGGGCGGTGTGCTGACGACCGCCTGGGACTGGCGGGGCATCTTCTTCATCAACCTGCCGCTGGGCGCGGTGGCCCTCGCCCTGCTGGTGCGCGCACCGCGGTCGGAACGGCGCCCGGCACCCCTCGACCTGCCCGGCCAGCTGACGGCGGTCGTCGCCCTCACGGCGCTGACGTTCGCGGTGATCGAGGGCGGGCGGACGGGTCTGGTGGCCCTGGTGGTGGCCGTCGCGGCAGGCGTGGCCTTCTTCCGCGTCGAGGCACGGCAGCCGCATCCCGTCGTACCGCTCGGCCTGTTCCGCGACCGGGCCGTGTCGGTGGCCGTCGCGGCGGGGGCGGCGTGCAACGTGGCCTTCTACGGCGTGGTGTTCCTCTTCTCCCTCTTCTTCCAGCAGGTCCAGGGCCGCTCAGCGCTCTACGCCGGCCTCATGTTCCTGCCCATGACCGGGCTGATCGCGGTGACGAACGTACTGTCGGGGAAGCTGGCGGACCGGTACGGGCCGCGGGTGCCGATGCTGGCGGGCCAGGGCCTGGCGGCGGCCGGACTGCTCGTTCTCCTGTACGTCGACACCGCCACGTCCCTCGCCCTGGTGGCCGCGCTGCTCGTCCCCATGGCCCTCGGCTGCGCCCTCACGGTGCCGCCGCTGACGGCCATGATGCTGGACGCGGTGCCGGCCGAGCGGGCGGGCCTGGCGGCGGGGGTGCTCAACGCTGCGCGGCAGGTGGCCGGAGGGCTCGGCATCGCCGTGTTCGGGGCGCTGGTCTCCGGCGGTTTCGAGGCGGGGATGCGGGTGAGCCTCGGCATCGGCGCGGCCCTGCTCGTGGTGACGGGTGGGCTCAGCTTCCGTCTCGCAGGTCGCGCGGCCAGCTAGGCCGGAACTCGATGTGGTCGTACGTCACCACGCACCCCTCCCCCATCGGCGACTGCGCCATGAACCCGACCAGGGCCGCCCCGGTCTCCTTCTCGTCCCCCAGCGTGAAGAGCCGGACGAATGTCCAGCGCTTCCCGTCCCGGGAGGCGTGAAAGGCGAAGGCGCGGCCGGTCCGGCTCACCCGGAGCCAGACGGAACTGCCCTCCACCGTCCAGGCGTTGGCGTCGTCGGAGTGCCCCCGGGTGACCACCGTGCAGACGGTGGGCACATCCGGGGAGTACTCCAGACACAGCTTGGCCCAGGCCCGCTCACCGACATGGACGTACAACACCCCCGCGTCGAAGGCCCCGCCGAACCCCACGGTGACGCGAGCGATCAGCTGGAAATCCCCTTCGGGCGCCCCCAGCAGACGCGGTGCGTCGGAGGCGGGGTCCAGCCCTTCACCGGTGGGCGGCACGAACCGGTCCTGACGGGGCCCCGCCCACCCGGTGAGCACACCGTCCTCGTGGGACCAGCTGCCGTCAGGCCCATAGGTACGGAGGGGAAAGGGCAGTTCGGGAATCTCCACGTCCAGTACCTATTCATCTCAGGGGAAGTGCACGCCTCAGGGGCGCGGGGAACTGCGCGACGAGCCACAACGGACCTGCAGCCCGAAATCCACCGCACCCCTACGGCGTTACCGCTCCAGCCGCCCGTTGAACCGACGAGGCAGCCCCAGCGGATTCTCGTCCCGAAGCTCCGCGGGAAGCAGCGCAGCCGGCGCATTCTGATACGCCACCGGCCGCAGCCACCGCTCGATGGCCGTACCGCCGACAGACGTGGACGTCGACGTCGTGGCCGGGTACGGCCCCCCGTGATGCTGGGCCGGAGCCACAGCGACACCCGTGGGCCAGCCATTGACCAGCACACGACCGGCGAGCGGCGTCAGCTCCGCCAGGATCTCCGCGCCACGACCCTCTCCGGCCGACTCCTCCGTCGACAGATGAACCGTCGCCGTGAGGTTGCCCGGCAGACGGGACAGCACGGCCTGCGCCTCGGCGTCGTCCTCGTAGCGGGCAACGACCGTGACCGGACCGAAGCACTCCTCGAGGAGAAGGTCGTACGCCCCCTCGCTGGTCAGCTTCTCCGCGGCCACCGTCAGGAAGCCCGCGCTCACCGTGTGCTCACCGCCCGCGCCCGGCGTCACCGGGGTGTCGACGTCGGGGAGTTCGGCCCGCTCGGCGACGCCCGCGACGAAGTTGTCCCGCATGCGGTGGTCGAGGAGCACCCCGGCCTCGGTGTCGCTGACGGCGTCGGTCAGGGACTTCAGCAGACGGTCGCCCGACGCACCGGCCGGAGCCAGTACCAGGCCCGGCTTCACGCAGAACTGGCCGACACCCAGCGTCATGGAACCGGCGAGGCCCGCACCGATCGCCTCGGCACGTTCGGCCGCGGCCGCCTCCGTGATCACGACGGGGTTCAGCGAGCCCAGCTCGCCGTGGAACGGGATCGGCACCGGCCGCGCGGCCGCCGCGTCGAAGAGGGCCCGTCCGCCCGGGATGGAACCGGTGAAGCCCGCGGCGGTGACCAGCGGGTGCTTGATCAGCTCGATGCCCGCCTCGAAGCCGTGGACGAGGCCGATGACACCCTCGGGGATGCCCTGCGTGGCGGCCGCCCGGCGAAGGACGGACGCGACCAGCTCGGACAGGCCCGGGTGGTCCGGGTGGGCCTTGACGACGACCGGGCAGCCCGCGCCCAGCGCGCTCGCGGTGTCGCCGCCGGCGACCGAGAAGGCGAAGGGGAAGTTGGAGGCCGAGTAGACGGCGACGACACCGAGCGGCACCTTGTAGCGGCGCAGGTCCGGGATCGGCGGGGTCGCGGTGTCGTCGGGGTGGTTGATGACGACGTCGAGGAAGGCGCCCTCGTCGACGATGTCCGCGAAGGCCCGCAGCTGGTAGCAGGTGCGGGCGAGTTCGCCGGTCAGCCGGACCGGACCGAGCGCGGTCTCGGCGTCGGCGGCCTCGACGAGGTGGTCCTTGGACACCTCGAGGCCGTCGGCGGCGGCGCGCAGGAACGCCGAGCGGACCGCGCGGTCGGCGAGTGCGCTCCGCGCGGCGTGCGCGGCGCGGACGGTGGTGTCCACCTCCTGGGCTGTGGCCTCCACCGCAACCTGCTCACGCTGCTTCCCGGTTCGGGGGTCGACACTCCAGACTGGTGCTGCTGCCACCGCGGGTCCCTCCACATTGATTTGCTGTCGGCCTATTGCCGCTTATTGCCGCAGTATCTAAGGTCATCCACCAGGGTCGTTCGATATGCTGAACGCTGTCTCTGATGATGAATATGCTGTCGGAGACTATTTCCCGTCGAACGAAGGGGTCAAGGGCGATGTCGGCAGCCGAGACAGGCGGCGGGGCACAGGTCAAGTCCGCGGTACGGACCGTTGAGCTGCTGGAGTACTTCGCCGGACGCCCTGGTATGCACTCCCTCGCGGCGGTCCAGGAGGCCGTCGGGTACCCCAAGTCCAGTCTGTACATGCTATTGCGCACGCTGGTGGAATTGGGCTGGGTGGAGACGGACGCGACGGGCACGCGGTACGGCATCGGGGTCCGGGCGCTGCTGGTCGGCACCTCGTACATCGACGGCGACGAGGTGGTCGCGGTGGCCCGTCCGACGCTGGACCGGCTGTCGGACGACACGACGGAGACGATCCACCTGGCCCGTCTGGACGGCACGAACGTCGTCTATCTCGCCACCCGCCAGTCGCAGCACTATCTGCGCCCCTTCACCCGGGTCGGCCGCCGGCTGCCCGCGCACTCCACGTCGCTGGGCAAGGCGCTGCTGAGCACCTACTCGGACGAGCAGGTCCGCAAGATGCTGCCCGAGACGCTGCCGGCCCTGACCGAGCACACCATCACCGACCGGGAGAAGCTCATCGAGGAGCTGCACCAGGTGCGCGAGCAGGGCTTCGCGGTGGACCGCGAGGAGAACACCCTGGGGCTGCGCTGCTTCGGCGTGGCGATCCCCTACCGCACTCCCGCGCGCGACGCGATCAGCTGCTCGGTGCCGGTGGCGCGGCTCACGCCCGCGCACGAGCAGATGGTGAAGGACGCGCTGTTCGACGCCCGTGACCGGCTCACACTCGCCACCCGGAGGCTCTGAACCATGCAGGTCGCACTCCGCGACGTCCACGACAGCGACCTGCCGGTCTTCTTCCGGCAGTTCAACGACCCCGAGGCCCTGCACATGGCGGCCTTCACCCCGCGGGATCCGGCCGACTGGGACGCCTTCGAGGCCCGGTGGAAACACCAGAGGTCGTCGGCCGACCTGGTGGTGCGGACCGTCCTCGCGGACGGTGACGTGGTGGGCAGCGCGGCGGTCTACGGGGATCCGGGCGAGCGCGAGGTGACGTACTGGATCGACCGCATGTACTGGGGCCGGGGCATCGCCACCGCCGCCCTGAGCGATCTGCTGGCCGAGGTACCGGAGCGCCCGCTGTACGCCCGCGCCGCCGCCGACAACGAGGGGTCCCTGCGGGTCCTCACGAAGTGCGGCTTCCGCCCGACCGCGCACGCCACGGGGTACGCGAACGCCCGCGGCGAGGAGATCGACGAGGTCGTGCTGAAGCTGGAGGGCTGAGGGCGGCCGAGCCGTTCCGCGCCGGGGGCGGGCTTCATGAACTCCCGATGAGAAATCCGGCGGAAGGGAACGTTCCGCTCGCTCCCGCTCGTCCTTCTGAGCGGGATGAACAAAACGATCAGGCGCGCCTCCGTCTTCACGCTGCTACTGGTGTTCGCTCTGCTGATCAGGGCGACCTGGGTGCAGTTCTACGAGGCCAAGGCGCTCGCAGACGACAAGGACAACCGGCGCAACGCGATCGAGCTGTACAGCGAGCCGCTCGGCGACATCGTCGTGGGCGGAAAGTCGGTCACCGGCTCGGCGCCCACGACCGGCAGCGACCTCAAGTACAAGCGGACGTACACGGACGGCGAGCTGTACTCGGCCGTCACGGGCTACAGCTCGCAGGTGTACGGGGCGACGCAGTTGGAGGGCATCTACCAGAACCTGCTCGACGGGACGGACACCCGTCTGAAGACCGTGATGGACACGGTCACCGGCAAGCGGGCCGACCCGGGCAACGTGATCACGACGATCGACCCGTCCGTGCAGAAGGCGGCATACGACGCGCTCGGTGACAAGAAGGGCGCCGCCGTCGCGATCGACCCGGCCACGGGCAAGATCCTCGCGGTCGTCTCCACGCCGTCGTACGACCCCTCGACGCTCGCCACGGGAACCGGCGACGCGTGGACGCAGCTGACCAAGGACCCCGAGAAGCCGATGACGAACCGGGCGCTGCGCCAGCCGCTGCCGCCGGGCTCGACGTTCAAGCTGGTCGTCGCGGCGGCCGCGCTGGAGGACGGGCTGTACTCCTCGGTGGACGAGAAGACGGACAGCCCGGACCCGTACAAACTGCCGCTCTCCACCGACGTGCTGTCGAACGAGAACCCGTCGGCGCCCTGCGAGAACGCCTCGATCCGGGTGGCCCTGCAGTACTCCTGCAACAACGTCTTCGCGAAGATGGCCGTCGACCTGGGCCAGGACAAGGTCCGGGCGCAGGCGGACAAGTTCGGGTTCAACGACGCCTCGCAGGACGTGCCCGTGCGGGCGTACGAGAGCGTGTACCCGAAGGACATGGACAAGGCGCAGACGGCCCTGACGGGCATCGGCCAGTTCGACGTGACGGCGACGCCGCTGCAGATGGCCATGGTGTCGGCTGCCATCGCCAACGGCGGCAAGCTGGTCACCCCGCACATGGTCTCGCAGATCACCGACAGCGGCGGTGACGTCCTGGAGAACTACGACGACAACACGGACACCAAGGAGATCGTCAGTTCCTCCACCGCCGAGCAGTTGCAGTCGGCGATGCAGACGGTGGTCGAGGACGGTACCGGTACCAACGCGCAGATTTCCGGCGCGACGGTGGGCGGCAAGACCGGTACGGCCCAGCACGGCGAGAACAACAGCCAGACGCCGTACGCCTGGTTCACCTCGTACGCCAAGGCCGACGGCAAGGAGGTCGCCGTGGCGGTGGTCGTGGAGCAGTCGAACGCGGCCCGCTCGGAGGTCAGCGGCAACGGGCTGGCCGCGCCGGTGGCCAAGGCCGTGATGGAAGCGGCACTGAACAACTAGCGGAACCGGAAAACCGGGGGCAGTCTCTGCGGAGGCTGCCCCCGGACCCGACTACCGCACTACTTCGCGCCCAGGATCTGCTCGATCGGGTCGATCGCGAAGTACACCAGGAACAGCGCCGAGGTCGCCCACAGCAGCCAGTGGATCTCCTTGGCCTTGCCGAGGACCGCCTTGATCACCACGTAGGCGAGGAAGCCGGCGCCGATGCCGTTGGTGATGGAGTACGTGAAGGGCATCACGGCGATGGTCAGGAACGCCGGGATGGCGATCTCGTACTTGTCCCAGTCGATGTTCTTGACCTGGGTCATCATCAGGAAGCCGACGGCGACGAGGGCCGGGGCGGCCGCCTGGAGCGGGACGATGGTCAGCAGCGGGGTCAGGAACAGGGCGAGGGTGAACATGCCGCCGGTGACCAGGTTGGAGAAGCCGGTGCGCGAGCCCTCGCCGACGCCGGCCGCCGACTCGATGTAGGAGGTGGCGGAGGAGGACGAGGCCGCGCCGCCCGCGACCGCCGCGGCACCGTCGATGAGCAGGACCCGGCCCAGGTTGGGGACCTTGCCCTCCTCGTCGAGCAGGCCGGCCTCGGCGCTGATGCCGACGACCGTGCCCATGGTGTCGAAGAAGTCGGACAGGATCAGCGTGAAGATCAGCAGGACGACGGTGATGACGCCGACGTCGGCCGCGCCGAAGGCGCCGAACAGGCTGAAGTGTCCGATCAGCCCGAAGTCGGGGGTGTCGACCAGCTTGTCGGGCCACTCGGGCGAGGTGAGGCCCCAGGACTTGATGTCGGCGACGGAGTTGATGATCATCGCGATGATCGTCATGGTCACGATGCTGATCAGGATGGCGCCCTTGACCTTGCGGGCGAGCAGTCCGATCGTCAGCAGCACGCCGAGGCAGAAGACGAGAATCGGCCACCCGGTGAGGGTGCCGGTGCCGCCGAGCTGGACCGGGACCGTGGTGTTCGCGATGTCCGGGATACGGGTGACGAATCCGGCGTCGACGAAGCCGATGAAGGCGATGAACAGGCCGATGCCGACACTGATCGCCTGCTTGAGGGGTTGCGGGATGGCGTGCATCACCGCTTCGCGCAGCCCGGTCACCACCAGGACGCAGATCAGCAGGCCTTCGAGGACGACGAGGCCCATCGCGTCGTCCCAGCTCATCAGCGGGGCTATCTGGAAGGCGACGACCGCGTTGAGGCCGAGTCCGGCGGCGAGCGCGAGGGGCAGGTTGCCGCCGACGCCCATGATGATCGTCATGACGGCGGCCACCAGGGCGGTGGCGGTGGTGAGTTGGACCGGGTCCAGCTGGTCGCCGAACTTGTCCTTGGCGCTGCCGAGGATGATGGGATTCAGGACAAGGATGTAGGCCATCGTGAAGAACGTGGCGAAGCCGCCGCGTATCTCACGGGCGAAGGTGGAACCCCGCTCGGAGATCTTGAAGAACCGGTCGACGCTGTTCGTCGCCGGTGGCGGGCCGCTCGGCCGGTCGGCCGCCTTCTGCGGTTGGGACATGGTTGTTGCTCCTTGTTGCCTGAATGATCTGTGTGCGGATGCTGGCTGGATTGTTCCTGCGTTGAACGGTTTTCAGGTTTTCTCCGTGTTACGGAATCGGAGTCGAGGGACCATACAGCGTTCGAAGGCCCGTACGAACCAGGTAGTCGATCACTGCTACGCTTCCGGATCTCGTCCCGGCGGACGCCGGACGATCACATGTCATTCACATGACACGCACACGCGCCCGAGGGTGCCCGAGTCGCCGTGAGGAGAGGTCGCCCGTGGGCACAGTCGTCGACGACGCCGCCTCCGCGGAGTTCCACGCCTTCTTCGAGCGTCACTACGCCGAACTGGCCCGCCTCGCCCATCTGCTGACCGGCGAGGCCGACGCCGCCGACGACCTGGCGGCCGACGCGTTGCTGGCGCTGTGGCACCGCTGGGACCGGGTCCGCGCGGCCGACCATCCGGCGGCGTACGCGCGCGGAGTCGTGGCCAACCTGGCCCGCACCCGCATCCGCAGCGCGGTCCGGGAGCGGCGGCGCATCGCGCTGTTCTGGTCGCAGCGCGAGGAGAAGACCGAGAACCCGGACGTCGCCGGCGTGGTGGACGTCCAGGAGGCGCTGCGCAGACTGCCGTTCCGCAAGCGGGCCTGCGTGGTGCTGCGGCACGCCTTCGACCTCTCGGAGAAGGACACGGCACTCGCCCTCGGGATCTCGGTCGGTACGGTGAAGAGCCAGACCTCGAAGGGCATGGCGGAGCTGCAGCGGCTGCTCGGCACGCAGGCGGCACCGCTTAGAGTGCATGCGGCGATGGCGCGAACCGGTGACGCCGCGGGAAGGGACCGATGACCATGCAGCGGGACGTGCACGACAAGCTGCGCGCCCGGCTGCACGAGGCGGCCGGAACGCACCAGCCCGACCGCGCGCGCATCCTGGCCAGGGTCGAGCGCGGCATGACCGAGCAGACCCGCTCCGACCACCGGGCGACCCGCCCGCCGGTGTTCGGCTGGGTACGGGTGGTCGCGGCCACGACCGCGGTCGCGGGCGTACTCGGCGTCGGCGGTTACGCGGTGGCGTCCGCGGTGAAGGAGGACACTCCCCCGCAGCGGAACGTCGCGGTCACGGCGACACCGTCCCCGGACGCCACGAGCCGCGCGCCCGCCCCGCCGCCGGACCCGACGCCGAGCGCCCCGAAGGAGACCCGCGAGACCGACACGCCGCCGTCGCGGACGCCGAGCGCGTCCGCCACCACCGAGGCGCCCGTCGCCTCCGGCACCGAGGACGGCCCGCTGTGGTCGGACGGCTCGGTGGACCCGCACAGCAACGAGTTCTGGGGGCAGAGCAACGTCACCCTCAAGACGAGCGAGAAACTCACCGCGCTCACCGTCCGGCTGAAGGTCAGGCAGACCGGCGGGCTCACCTCGGCGGGTGCCTGGCGCTCCGCTCCCGAGGACGACTTCACGACGACCGTCGTCGAGGAGGAGGGCTTCCTCGTCTACACCTGGGTGCTCAAGCCCGACCGTTCGGTGCGGGAGGGCGAGTGGGTGTTCGCGGGCCAGTACGACCACGACCGCGGCGGCCGGGACGCGAGGGACGACGACTACGAGATCACCGCCACCACCGGCGGCCAGCAGCGTGCCGTGGCGGGCGACTTCGCCGCCGTCGAAGACGACGAGGACGACTCGTAGAAAAATTCTGAAGCGGCGGCAACCCTTTCCTCACCCCGTGGCGACCAGGAAGCGCAAAGTTCCTCTCCCACGCAAGGAATGGGCATGACTGCACGAGCCGAACAGCGCGTCCGCCACCGCCGCCGGGTCACCACGAAGCGGGCGGCGATCGCCTCCACCGCCGCGTTAGGCATCACCGGCGCGGCCATCGTCACCACGACGATGCTGTCCTCCGCCGGCGCCGCCTCCACATGGCCCACCGCCAACGGCAGCAAGGCCGTCCCGTCGACGATCAAGGTGTCCGGCACGTACGACGGCAAGCTCACGAAGTTCTACGGCTCCGGCGCCCTCGGCGGCAGCGGCCAGGAGGAGGGCCAGGACCCGGTCTTCCAGCTCGCCGACGGAGCGGTCCTCAAGAACGTGATCATCGGCACTCCGGCCGCCGACGGCGTGCACTGCCTGGGCAGCTGCACCCTGCAGAACGTGTGGTGGCTGGACGTCGGCGAGGACGCCGCCACCTTCAAGGGCAAGTCGTCCTCGTCCGTGTACACGGTCCACGGCGGCGGCGCGAGGAACGGGTCGGACAAGGTCCTCCAGTTCAACGGCGCCGGCAAGCTCGTCGTCAGCAAGTTCCAGGTCGAGAACTCCGGCAAGCTGGTGCGCTCCTGCGGCAACTGCTCCACGCAGTACAAGCGCACGATCATCATCAACGACGTGGACGTCACCGCGCCGATGAACTCGATCGTCGGCATCAACTCCAACTACGGGGACACCGCCGCCCTGCGCAACGTGCGCATCCACGGCGACAGCGGCAAGAAGATCAAGACCTGCGTCCGCTTCCAGGGCAACAACACCGGCAAGGAACCCACCCAGCTCGGTGTCGGCCCGGACGGAACCTCCTGCAAGTTCACGTCATCTGACATCACCTATCAGTGAGTGAACATTCAAGTATGACGGAGCACACTCCTTGAGCACGCACAAGAAGCACCTCACGCGCAGACGTGTGCTCGGGGCCTCCGCGATCGGCGTCGCCGCCACCGGCGCCGCCGTCGCGGGAGGCACCGGCCTCCTCTCCTCCGCGTCCGCCGCCGCGTTCGGCCACTCGGACGACGGCAAGAACTTCGTCGTCGACACCGGCGCCTCCCTGGTCTTCAAGGTCTCCAAGACGACCGGCGACATCACGTCCCTGGCCTACAAGGGCAAGGAGTACGAGGGATACGGCGGCAAGCACTCGCACGTCGAATCGGGGCTCGGTGCCTCCACCGTCACCATCAAGCAGTCCGGGTCGATCATCCTCGTGAAGGTCGTGCACGGCGCGATCACCCAGTGGTACGCGGCCCGCAGCGGCGAGAACAACGTCTACCTGTGGACGGACAAGAAGGACGCCTCCTTCACCGCGACCCGGTTCCTGGTCCGCCTCAAGCCCGGGATGTTCCCCAACACGGGCCCCGACACCTGGATCGAGGCCTCCGACAAGGTCATCGAGGCCGGGGACGTCTGGCAGCGCGCGGACGGCACCACGCACTCCAAGCACTACTCGGGCAAGCGGACGATCGACTACGACCACGTCGGCTTCACCACCGGCTCGGTCGGCCTGTGGCTGGTCCGCTCGAACCACGAGAAGGCCTCCGGCGGCCCCTTCTACCGCTCCCTGCTGCGCCACTCGAACGACCTCGGGGCCGGGCTCTACGAGATCCTGCACTACAACCAGGCCCAGACGGAGCCCGAGCGCTTCGGCCTCCAGGGCCCGTACGTACTGGCCTTCACCGACGGCGGCACCCCCGCCTCGTCCCTCTCCCACGCGAACCTCGACTCCTCGTGGGTGGACGGCCTCGGCATCACCGGCTGGGTCGGCAAGGCCGGCCGCGGCCGGGTGGCGGGCGTCGGCCTCAAGGGCATGAACGCCGAGTACGCCTACACCGTCGGCTTCGCCAACGCCGACGCCCAGTACTGGGCCAGGGCCGCGGCCGGCACGGGCGCCTTCTCCTGCAAGGGGATGCTGCCGGGGACGTACACGATGACGGTGTACAAGGGCGAACTCGCCGTGCACACCGGCTCGGTGAAGGTGACCGCGGGCGGTACGACCTCCCTGCACACCATCACCGTCACCGGCGACCCGTCCGCCGCCCGGACCCTCTGGCGGCTCGGCGACTGGGACGGCACGCCCGGCGGGTTCAAGAACGCCGAGCTGATGACGTACGCGCATCCGTCCGACGGCCGCGCCGCGAAGTGGACGGGGAACGTCACGATCGGCAGCGGCGGCGAGGCCGCGTCCTTCCCCGCCTACATGTGGAAGGACGTCAACGACGGGATCCTGGTCTACTTCAAGCTGACCGAGGCCCAGGCAGCCGCCGCGCACACGCTGCGGGTCGGGGTGACGGACGCGTTCGCCAACGGGCGGCCGCGGGTGACCGTCAACGACTGGGTCTCGCCGCTTCCCTCGGCCCCCACGCAGCCCTCCACGCGCTCCCTCACCACGGGTTCGTACCGGGGAAACAACCACACCTTCACTTTCAACGTCCCTACCAGTGCGTGGAAGACGGACACCTCGCAGTACAACGTCCTGAAGCTCAACATCGTCAGTGGTTCGGGCGGCTCGGCCTACCTCAGCGCCGGCACCTCGTTCGACTGCGTGGACCTGCTGGCCTAGGCCCCCCTCGGCCAGCAGCGCCGGTCAGAGCCCCCCTCGGCCGGCAACAGGAACGCCCCGCCAGTGACAACTGGCGGGGCGTTCGCTCACCTAGGGGCGCGGGGCTGTATCAATCTGCGGCTCCGCCGCGTGGGCGCGACCAGCCACGGCCGGCCCGCAAGCCCGCGAACCACCAGTCAGTTCATCGACGAACCGATCGCCATAGACCCCGTTGTCAGAAACGCGGTCGAGGGCAACGCCCCGCTCGACTGCCGAGAGGCGTACGCCGTCGTCGCGTCCGTCGACCTGAAGGACGGCGTACTGACCCCACCGTCCCAGTTGTTCGCCGCGGACACCGTCGACGAACCCGGCTTGCACGGCCCGCCCTTGTCGCCCACCGCGAGATTGCGGGCCAGCCGCGCCTTGCCGGTCGCGAAGTAGAACCCGGCCTTGGCATTGGCGTACGCGGTGTTCCGGTTCAACACGATCGCACCGCGGTTGGAGTTCTCCGTGAACCCGTTCGCCGTGTTGTCCCACGCCGCGTTGTTCTTGACGACATGCGCGACCGTGACTCCCCCGCCGCCCAGCTTGAACCCGTTGCCGTTGCCCTCGAACGCCGAGTCGCCCCACCGGTTCCTGCCGTTGCCGAAGGCCCAGGTGCGCTCGATGGTGACGCGCGAGGAGAACTGCCACAGGTCGAGGCCGTCGTCGGAGTTGTTGTACAGCCGCGCGCCCGTGATCCGGTTGCCGGTGCCGGAGCCGAACTTCACCGCGATGCCGTCGGCGTTCTGCCCGTGCCCGGCCGGGTCGAAGTTGCCGTGACTGTCCAGGTTCTGCACGAGGTTGTCGGTCGTGCCGTCGCCGCGCAGGGTGAAACCGGAGTCGCCGTTGTTCGCGGTGACGAGGTTCTTGAAGACGCCGCCGACCGAGGAGGTGACGACGAAGCCCTGGGCCGGGGAGTTCTGGAAGGTGAGGTTCTGGACGGTCCAGTAGTCGCCGTAGATCCCGGCGAGCCAGGAGCCGTCGGCCAGCTTGGAACCGTCGATCCTCACCTTCTCACTGCCGTACGCCTGCAGCGTGATCCGCGCCGAACTCGTGCCGTTGGCCGCGGACTTGAGACTGGCCTTCGGGGTGTACGTGCCGGCGCGGACCTGGATGACGGTACCGGCGGACGCGTTCTTGACGGCCGACTCCAGCTGGGCGGTGGTGGAGACGGTGACCGTCGTCGAGGCGGCCTGGGCACCACCGTTCGAGAGGCCGAGGTAGACGCCGCTCGCGCACGCGGTGACGGCCACCGCCGCGGCGATCGAGAGGGTCCGCGTCCTGCGGTGACGTCCGGTGCCAAGACGCACGGGGCGTTCCTTTCCTAGACGTTGGGGGACGAAGCGGGCCGGAGGGGCCGCCCCGGCCCGCTTCTGACATCCGGTCGCCGCCCCGGCCGAAAAGGTTGCCGCCCCGCGAAAACGATCGAAACTTTCGCTCCCCTCGGCCCCAACCGCACCGATTGACCAGCTGTCCCCCGCCGGTGACACTCCGAAGGCGAACCGACCCCACAGAAACCCCCACAGTCACACAGGATGTGTCATGCGACCCGCCAGACGCCGCACCGCCCGCACGCTCCTGGTCCCTGTTCTCGCCCTTCTCCTCTCCCTCCTCGCCGCCCCTGCCGGCACCGCGCAATCAGGAGCACCACCCGTGAAGCAGTCCAAGTACGCCGGTTACCTCTTCGCCTACTTCACCGGCGAGGGCACCGCCGACGGCGAACAGATCCGCTACGCCCTCAGCCGCGGCAACGACCCGCTGCACTGGCGGGAGCTGAACGCGGGCAAGCCGGTCCTGACGTCCACGATCGGCGAGAAGGGGCTGCGGGACCCGTTCGTGATCCGCTCCCCCGAGGGCGACAAGTTCTACATGATCGCCACCGACCTGAGGATGTACCGCAACTCCAGCGGCAGTTGGGACCAGGTCCAGCGGCACGGCAGCAAGTCGATCATGGTGTGGGAGTCCACCGACCTGGTCCACTGGACCGACCAGCGGCTGGTGAAGGTCTCCCCGGACAACGCGGGCAACACCTGGGCGCCGGAGGCCTACTGGGACGACTCGCTGAGTGAGTTCGTCGTCTTCTGGGCGTCGAAGCTGTACGCCGACGACGATCCCGACCACACGGGATCGACGTACAACAAGATGCTCTACGCGACCACCAAGGACTTCCGCACCTTCAGCGAGCCGAAGGTCTGGGACGACCCCGGCTACTCGGTCATCGACTCGACGGTCGTGAAGCACAAGGACACCTACTACCGCTACACCAAGGACGAGCGGGACCCGTCCTCCAGCTCCCCCTGCTCGAAGTTCATCACCGGGGAGAAGTCGACGAGCCTGACGGACACGTCGTACGACTTCGTCTCCGAGTGCATCGGCAGCGGCTCGATCGACCGCGGCGAGGGGCCGACGGTCTTCAAGTCCAACACCGAGAAGAAGTGGTACCTGTTCATCGACGAGTACGGCGGCCGCGGCTACGTCCCCTTCGAGACCACCGACCTCGACTCGGGGAAGTGGACGATGTCCACGAACTACCAGTTGCCCGCGAGCCCGCGGCACGGCACGGTGCTGCCCGTCACGCAGGCCGAGTACGACCGGCTCCTTGCCGCGTACCCGTCGACGCCGACGTCGGTCGTGGACGCGACGGCGACGGGCCAGAAGGGGTACGCGGTCGTGACCGAGGCCGCCTCGAAGGTCGTGCTGCCGATGGAGCCGGGCGCGGATGTGGCGCGTCTCGCCCCGCGGATCCACCTGGGTGCGGGCGCGACGCTGAGCCCGAGGTCGGGCACACGGCGGGACTTCCGCAAGCCGCAGACGTACACCGTGAGAGCCGCCGACGGCACGACCCGCACCTGGACGGTCGAGGCGGTCCGCACCGGCAGCCCGACCCTGCCCGGCCTCAACGCCGACCCGGACGTGCACTATCTGGACGGCGAGTACTGGATCTACCCGACGACGGACGGCTTCCCCGGCTGGGGCGGGACGCGGTTCAAGGCGTACTCGTCGAAGGACCTGGTCCACTGGAAGGACCACGGCGTCATCCTGGACCTCGGCCCCGACGTGGCCTGGGCGGACAAGTACGCGTGGGCGCCGGCGATCGCCGAGCGCGACGGGAAGTACTACTTCTACTTCTGCGCGGAGCAGCAGATCGGCGTGGCGGTGGCGGACTCCCCGGCCGGCCCGTTCAAGGACGCGCTCGGCAAACCCCTGGTGGCGAAGGGCGGTTCACTGAGCGGCCAGATGATCGACCCGGCGGTCTTCACGGACGACGACGGTCAGGCGTACCTGTACTGGGGCAACGGGCGCGGGTACGTGGCACCGCTGAACGACGACATGGTGTCCTTCGACGCCACGCGGGTGAAGGACATCACCCCGGACAACTTCCGCGAGGGGTCCTTCGTGATCAAGCGGAACGGCACGTACTACTTCATGTGGTCCGAGGACGACACCCGCAGCGAGAACTACCACGTCGCCTACGCGACGGGACCGTCCCCGCTCGGCCCGTGGACCAAGCAGGGGACGATCCTGTCCAAGCGTCCCGAGTACGGCATCCTCGGCACCGGCCACCACTCCGTGGTGAACGCCCCCGGCACCGACGACTGGTACGTCGTCTACCACCGGTTCGCCCTGAACGGCCCCGGCAGGCCGGGCGGCGACGGCATGCACCGCGAGACGACCATCGACCGCATGGAGTTCGCGGCCGACGGGACGATCAAGCCGGTGGTGCCGACGCTGGAGTCGATCGGGCCCGTGCGCACCGGCTGACCGCGTTTCGCTGACGCTGAAGCGGGCCGGAGGACCGGCCCGCTTCACAGTGGTCAGTTCATCGTCGCGCCGATGGTGGTCGAACCCGTCGTCAGGAAGGTCGTGGCGGGCAGGGTGCCGCTCGAACTGCGGGCGTTGTACGTGCTGCTCGCGTCCGTCGACCTGAAGGCGGGTGTCGAGATGCCGCTGTCCCAGTTGTTGCCGGAGGAGGCCACCGAGGAGCTCTTGCTCACCGAGCCGCCGCCGTTGCTCACGGCCAGGTTCTTGCCGAGCTTGGCCGCGCCGGTGGCGAAGTAGTAGCCCCACTTGGCGTTGGCGTAGGCGGTGGTGCGGTTGATGACGATCGCGCCCTTGTTGGAGTTCTCGGTGAAGCCGTTGCCGGCGTTGTCCCAGGCGGCCGAGTTGTTGATGACGTGCGCGACGACCTCGCCGTCGCCGCCCAGCTTGTAGCCGTTGCCGTCGCCCGCGAAGGCGGAGTCCGACCAGCGGTTCTTGCCGTTGCCCATGGCCCAGGTGTGCTCGACCGTGACGGGCGAGGAGAACGACCAGAAGTCCAGGCCGTCGTCGGAGTTGTTGTAGAGGCGGGCCCCGGTGATGAGGTTGCCGGAGCCGGAGCCGAACTTCACGGCGATGCCGTCGGCGTTCTCGCCGTGGGTGGCGGCGTCGTAGTGGCCGTAACTGTCGATGTTCTTCACGGTGTTGTTGACCGTGCCGTCGCCGGTCAGCGTGAAGCCGGAGTCGCCCCCGTTGATGGTCTTGATGTTGTTCCAGGTGGTGCCGGTGCAGGACTGGCAGACGACCGCGCTGTCCGGGGAGTTCTGGAAGGTCAGGTTGGAGACGTTCCAGTAGTCCGCGGTGAGCTTGAAGATCCAGCCGCCGGAGGGCAGCGAGGAACCGTCGATCTTCACCGTCTCCGAGCCGTACGCGGTGAGCGTGACCGGCGCCGACGAGGTGCCGTTGGCCGTGGACTGGAGCGTGGCCGTCGGGTAGTAGGTGCCGCCGCGGACCTGGATGACGGTGCCGGCGGTGGCGTTCTTGATGGCGTTGGACAGGTCGGTCGAGTTGCTGACGACCACGGTCGCGGCCTGAGCCTGGGTGGGGAGCAGGGCGAGGCCGGCGCCGAGGGCGAGGGCCGTGCCGAGCGTGGTGAGAGCGGTACGACGAGTCATGGAGTGCGGATCCTTTGACGTCGCTGGGATGGGGAGGGGGGTTACAGGACGCGGTCCAGCCAGGTGAAGACGTCGTCCTGCATGCGGTCGACGAAGACATGGCCGAGGTCGGGCCAGGTCTTGAGGTGCAACCGCTCCTCGGCGTGGCGCGAACGCCAGACGGCGCGCAGCTTGTCGTGGGCCACCCGGACGCCGTCGGCGGGGAAGAGGGTGTCCAGGGCGCCGCTGAAGAAGAGCATCGGCCGGGGTGCGGCGATGCCCGCCACGTCGGGGAAGTCGAGGAACCGGGGAAGCCCGGGGTGGAGCATGTAGTACGACGACTGCCCGCGCAGCGTGTTGTTGCCGGGCACCATCATTTCCTTCAGTCCGGTCATCCAGCACACGCTCGCCGCGGCGGCGATGTGGTCGCTGAGCGCTGCCGTCTGCCAGGCGCGGTAGGCGCCCATGGAGAACCCGACGGCCGCGACCCGGCGTGCGTCCACGCGGTCGAGACCGGCCAGGAAGGCGGCGGCGCGGGCGTCCTCGCGGGCCATGAGCCCGGCGAGCGAGGAGCCGAGGTTGTAGAGGTTGGAGGCGAGGGCCTGCTGCTGCTCGTAGGTGAGGGGGCCGCGGTCGCCCCAGCCGAGCGCGTCCAGGCACAGGACGACGTAGCCGCGCCGGGCCAGTTCGTCGCCGAGGAAACGTCCACTGAAGTACTTGTCCGCCCACGCCTGCGCGGAGGCGAGGCGCGTGTCGTCGTACCAGGGCCGGACGAGTTTCTCCTTCCCGATGTCGAACTTGGCTCCGTGGTCGTGGAGGACGAGGACGGCGGGGAAGGGTCCGGTGCCGTGCGGGGTGAGCAGAGTGCCGCGGACACGCTCGTACGAGGTGAGGGAGAGGGTCACCAACTCCCGCGTGTGTCCCTCGCCTTGGGGCCCTTCCATGAACTCCGGGGCGTACGGCGTCCCGTCCTGCCGGCCGACGAGGAGGTGCTCCTCGACCTTGGCGCGGGCGGCGCGGCGCCAGGCCTTGAAGTCGCGGACGGGTGACGTGCCCCAGGCGAGCGGGAAGCGCAGGCCGTCCTTCAGCGCCGGGTAGAAGTCGGGGAGGTTGCTGCCGACGAGCTCGGCGGCCTGTGCCTGGCCGGGTGTACCGCCGAGGAACGCCGCCGCGGCGGCTCCCGCGACGAACGTACGGCGACCGAACGGCTCACTCATACTGCCTCCCGGTGCCTGCGTGACGCAGGACGTGGTGCTCGACCGCGGACGGGGACCTGAGAGGCCGGTAGTCGTAGACGTCGGCGGGGTCCCAGCCGACCTCGCCGCTCAGTCCCAGGCCGCTCGCCACGGCGTCGAGGCGGGCCGGGCGGCCGTTGAACCAGGAGCCGGTGTCCCGGAAGTGCTCGCCGCCATAGTCCGCGACCGCCAGCGCCGGGTTGCCGCGCGGATACACGAAGACGTTGCGCTCGGAGAAGATCGCGGACTCCAGGCCGGCACCGAGCGCGTACAGGGTGTCGGCGGCCCGGCCCCGGTAGACGTTGTTGACGACGTGCACCTGTCCGAAGCGGACGCGGGGGCCGCGCTGCACGATGTCGGTGAAGAGGTTGCGCACGAAGGTGACCTTGAGGTGCCCGCGGTCCCGGTCGCCGCGCCCGTCGCCGGACCCGATGAGGATCGCCTTGTCATGGTCGGTGAACCGGCTGTCGGACACCGTGACGAAGTCGGAGCCGTCCTCGATGTCGAGGAGACCGTCGTGCCGCTGGACGTGCTCCCCGTGGAAGCCGAGGGGTGCCTCGCGGTCCGGGAAGCGGCCGTCGGTGAAGGTGCAGTGGTCGACCCAGATGTTCTTGCCGGTGATCACGGTCATCGCGTCGAAGCGGGCGTTCCAGCTGCCCCGCGTCCCGTCGCCCGGCGACCAGCTGGTGAAGTGGTCGACGGGCGCTTCCAGGTGCAGGTTCCGGACGATGATGTTCGTGCCCGTGTTGACGGTCAGGAAGACGCCGAGGAGCCGGGCGGTGCCGCCCACGCCGACCAGGGTGGTGTTGCTCGGCACGGTCAGCTGGACCTGCGCCTTTTCCCGGTTCGATCCGTTCTGCCTCAGCGTGCGCTGCTGCTTGCAGTAGTCGTATCGGGTGTCGGACCAGACGGCTCCGTCCTCGCCGAAGCAGGACATGTACTTCCCGAGGTCGTAGCCGGGCGCGTAGTCCTGCTCGCCGAGCAGCGAACCGTCCGCCGCCTCGTGGCCGTCGATGTCGCCGACGACCCGGATCACCTTGGGTGCGGTGGGCTCGCCCTCGTTGGCCAGGGCCTCCTTCAGCTCGGCGCGGGTGTGCACCGTCCAGGTCGTGCCGCCCGCGCCGCCGGTGGTGCCGGCGCCGGCGGAGGCCCAGCCGACAGGTGCGCGGTCGGCGGCGGAGGCCGTCGTCGGCACGAGCAGGAACGCGCAGGCCAGGAGAGCTGCTGCCACGGCCCTACGCACGGGGCCTCCAGTCGCCGAGGTAGGCCGACCTGGTGTGCTTCTCGGCCTCTGCGCCGGTCAGTTGGGGCCGGTTCTCCGGCACCGTGACGGCCGCGCCCGGGCCCGTGTTGCGGTACTCCCGGAACCGCATGGACTGCCAGGGATAGGCCTCCCGCATGTTGGTGTACGGCGCCACCGCGTCGATCCCCGGACCGATCCGGCTGTCCCGCACCACGAGGGAGGGCCAGGCGGTCGTCTCGTACGACGGCACCCACGGCCGTGCCAGCTTGTACGCCCCGTCCTCGGCCGCGGAGGTGATCCGGGAGCGGACGGCGAGGATGCCGTGCGGGTTGGCACGGGCGGTGGACGGGGCGAAGACCATGCCCTTCGGGGTGAAGGCCACGTCCCGTCGCAGCGTGCGGAAATGGCAGTCCTCGAACACCGCGGTCGCCCGGCCGAAGACGAAGTCGACGTCGCCCTCGATGTAACAGCGGTGGAAGTACTGCCGGTCGAAGACGTCCAGCGCGCTCGTCTCGACGAAGAGGGTGTCCTGATGGGCCAGGAGGCGGACGTTCTCGAAGTGGGTGCGGTCGCCGTACGTGTACGCCGCCACCGCCTGCGTTCCGGTGATCTCGGGGTGGTCGGCGCGCAGCCAGTCGTTGGCGAGGGTGAGGTCGCGGACGGTGAGACCGGGGGCCGCCGAGGTGAAGGTGGCGGAGCCCGCGGTGCCGTACGTGCCCGAACCGTCCGGCTTCTGCGTGCCGTTCGCGTTGTCGTACACGATGACGACGTCACGCGGGTCGCGGGTGGCGCCGCGCAGGGTCAACTCCGCCTTGGCGACAGGGATGTCGACGACCTCGCGATACGTGCCCGGGTGCACGACGATCGTCCGGCCGGGGCCGTCCACCGCGTCGACGGCCGCCTGGACGGAGTCGCCGGGGCGGACGTGCAGGACGCGGCGGCCGACGGCGAGGGCGGGACCGGCACCGGCACCGGCCGCCACCAGCCCCCCGGCGATCCCCGTGAGGACCGTGCGCCTGCGCATCAGCGCTCCCCCTTCCACGGCGTCCAGTCACCGAGGTAGGCCGCACGCGTCGCCGACTCGGCCTGCTCGTCGGTGAGTTGGGGACGGTTGGCGGGCGCCGTGATCTCCGCGCCCGGCCCTGTGTTGCGGTACTCGGCGAACCGCTGGTTCTGCCACGGGAAGGCGTCCGACATGTTGGTGTAGGGCGCGACCGCGTCGATGCCCGGGCCGAGCCAGGTGTTCCGCACGGTGAGCGACGGGCGGGCGGTCGTGTCCGAGCTGGGCACCCAGGGGCGGGCCAGCTTGTAGTACGCGTCCGGGGCCGCGCTGCTGATCCGGCTGCGCAGCACCAGGTGGCCGAGCGGGTTGGCGCCCGCCGTGGAGGGCGCGAAGACGAAGCCGTACGGGGCGGAGGACAGGTCGGTGCGGTTCAGGGTGCGGAAGTGGCAGTTCTCGTAGACCGCCGTGCCCCGGCCGAAGACGAAGTCGACGTCGCCCTCGACGTAGCAGTGCGCGTAGTACTGGCGGGCGAAGACGGACAGCGCGAAGGAGTCGGCGTACAGGGTGTCCTGGTGGCCGAGGAAACGGCAGTGGTGGAAGGCCGAGCGGTCGCCGAGGACCTTGATGGCGACGGCCTGGGTGCCGGTGATCTCGGGGTGGTCGGCGCGCAGCCAGTCGTTGGCGAAGGTGATCCAGCGGGCGGTGAAGCCGTCGGTGCGGATCAGGGTGGTGGCGGAGCCGGTGGTGCCGTAGGTGCCGGAGCCGTCGGGCTTCTTCGTGCCGGCCGCGTTGTCGTAGACGATGACGACGTCGCGCGGGTTCTCGCTCGCACCGATCCAGGTCATCTCGGCGGCGGCCTCGGTGCGCTGCCCGGTGGCGGGGTCGACGACCCCGGCGGACACGGTCTCGCGGTACACGCCGGGCGCGATGACCAGGGTGTGTCCGGCGGTGGTGGCTGCTCTCACGGCGGCCTGGACGGTGGTGTGGTCGCCGCGGCCTTGCCCGTCGACGTACAGCGTCTTCGGGGTGAGGCGGGCGGCCGGTGACCCGTACCGGCCGAACGGGCGGGACCGGGCGGGCGCCTCGGCGGGCGCGGCCTCGGCGGGCAGGGCGGCCAGCCCGAGCGCGGCGCCCGCTCCGGCGCTCGCCATCAGGAAACCCCTTCTGGACAGGGGCAGTTGGAGGTGGGGAGAGGGCATGCGGGGGCTCCTTGGATGTGCGGCTCGGCAGGGTGGTTCGGTGCGGTGCGGTGCGGTGCGGTGCTTCCTCACGTGGGGGCGTGCGGGGGCCGGGGCGGGCGCCCCCTGATCGAGGTGCGGTGCGGTCCCGCCCCGGCCGGCCCGGCGGGTGACCTCGGCGCGGACGGCCGGCGCCAAGATCCCGACACGCGTCGGCGCAGACCGCTACGCCACTCCGCGGTGCGTCGGCGCAACCGACCGGCGCCCGCCCGGTGGTCGACCGCGCGGTGCGGCCCCGGCCCCGCCCGGCCCGGCGAGTGGCCTCGCCGCAGCCAGCTGGTGCCCCGCGCGATGGGCGCCCGCGCGGTGCGGTGCCGACCCCGGCCGGCCGGCGGGCGGCCTCGGCGCGGACGGCCGAAGCTACGACCGTCCGGCGTGCGCCGCTCCGGTGCGCATCAGCGCAGCCAGCCGACGCCCCGCGCGTTGGTCGCCCGCCCGGCACGGCCCCGGCCCCGCCCGGCCCGGCGGGTGACCTCGGCGCAGACGGCCAGCGCCAAGATCCCGACACGCGTCGGCGCAGACCGCTACGCCACTCCGCGGTGCGTCGGCGCAACCGACCGGCGCCCGCCCGGTGGTCACCCGCCCGGTGCGGCCCCGGCCCCGCCCGGCGAGTGGCCTCGGCGCAGCCAGCTGGCACTCCGCGCGATGGGCGCCCGCGCGGTGCGGTGCCGACCCCGGCCGGCCGACGGGCGGCCTCGGCGCGGACGGCCGAAGCTACGACCGTCCGGCGTGCGCCGCTCCGGTGCGCATCAGCGCAGCCAGCCGACGCCCCGCGCGTTGGTCGCCCGCTCGGTGCGGCCCCGGCCCCGCCCGGCCCGGCGGGTGTCTCGGCGCGGACGGTCGGCGCTACGACCGTCCGGCGTGCGCCGCTCCGGTGTGCGTCAGCCCAGCCGGCCGGCGCCCGCGCGGTGGTCGACGATCCCCGGGACCGCCCTGGGGGAGTCGACCTTGGTGCGCAGGGTCGGTGTCCAGCCCGCGCCGGACCGCAGGGTCTCGGCGGGGATCTCCGCGTTGTGGACGGCGATCAGGTCGGTGAGCTTGCCGTTGACGTGGTTGTTCTCGGCGGTCAGTGGCGAGTCGTTCCACTTCTTCAGGGCCTTGCCGACGCTGGTGCCGGCCGGCAGCGAGATCGCGTTGTGGGTGGCGTGGAGCTGTGAGGAGATGCCGACGCCGAAGATGTAGTAGTCGGACTTCTGTTCCTCGGACACCACGTAGTGGTTGTTGTAGACGTCGACCTGTCCGAACCGCACACGCGGGGAGCGCTGCAGGATCCCGTCGAAGAGGTTGTGGTGCA
The DNA here is from genome assembly GCF_036237295.1 of Streptomyces sp. NBC_01352. Classification (NCBI taxonomy): domain Bacteria; kingdom Bacillati; phylum Actinomycetota; class Actinomycetes; order Kitasatosporales; family Streptomycetaceae; genus Streptomyces; species Streptomyces sp. NBC_01352. Next base: position 8,307,828 of record NZ_CP108354.1, on the reverse strand, counting down.
TGGTGACCTTGAGCTTGCCGGAGTCGAGGGCGGCGGTGCTGTCGCTGTTGCCGATCAGCATGTTCTTGTCGTGGTCCTGGAAGCGGTTCCAGGACACGGTCACGTGGTTGGAGCCGCGCACGATGTCCGTCAGCCCGTCGTGCTGCTGGAAGACCTTGCCGAAGTAGGACGGCCGCTCGCTGTCGGGGTAGCGCCCGTCGGTGAACGTGTTGTGGTCGATCCACACGTGGTCGGTGCCGTAGACGACCACGGCGTCGTACTCGGAGTTCCAGTTGCCGGTGTTGTTGTCGTCGGTCGGGTCCCACTTCGGGAAGCAGTCGAGCGGGGCCTCGACGGTGAGGTTGCGCAGGATGACGTTCGAGACCCCCTTGATCTGGAGGCTGCCGCCGAGAATGCCGGAGTTCCTGCCGACGCCGACGATGGTGGTGTTGCTGGGCACGTTGGCCTTGATGGCCGTGTCCTGGTTGGCGGCGGACGCGACCCGCGCGTCCTCCTGCGGACCGCTGGCCACCTCGTCGTTGCCCCAGACGGCCGGGTCGTAGTCCTTCAGGTACTGCTGGAGGTCGTAGCCGCCGGTGGTGAAGGCCTCGCAGCCCTCCGAGACGGCGTCGATCATCCCCTTCACCTTGATGATCTTGGGTGCGGTGCCGCCGGCCTTCAGGGCGGCCTTGAACTCCGCCCAACTGCTGACGGTGTAGACGTGCTCGGCGTCCGCGGCCGAACCGCCGGTCGTCCCCGCCCCCTCGGAGCCCCAGCCGTCGTTCGCCCCGAGGACCTGGCGGCCGAGGTCACGGGACCCGGCCTGGGCGGTGGTGCCGGTGACACCGAGGACGAGCGCGGTGCAGCCGATCAGCACGACGGCCTTCGTGGTGACATGCCCATGCCATACACGTGTGTTCATGGTGCGGCTCTCTTTTCTGAGGTCGGGGTGGTTACGCGGTGGCCGTCGGCCAGGTGATCCAGGACTCCGGGATCTCCGCGTCGAGCCGGCGCGCGTCCTGGGGCGCCAGCACCCGGTGGTGCAGCAGCTCGGCGGCGACCAGCCGGGCCACCGCGATCGCGCCCGGCGGGTTGAAGTGCGTGTTGTCCTGCTCGGTGGCGGTCCAGTTGAAGTACTTCTTCGTCTCCTCGACGCCGAGCTTCTGCCACAGCGCGAGCGACAGGGCCTGGAGATCGAGCAGCGCCACGCGCTCCTCCTCGGCGAGCGCACGCATCGCCGCCGGATAGTCGCCGTGACTCGGCACGGCGTTGCCGCTCGCGTCGAACCTGCGACGCTCGACGGCCGTGGCGAGCACGGGCCGGGCACCTCGGGCCCGGGCACCCTCGATGTACAGGCGCAGATAGTCCTGGTACGTCGTCCAGGGCTCGGTGTAACGCGTGGGGTCCGTGGTCTTCTCGTCGTTGTGCGCGAACTGGACGAGCAGGAAGTCCCCGGGCCGGATCGCGGAGAGAATGACGTCGAGACGTCCCTCGTCGACGAAGCTCTTCGAACTGCGCCCGTTCACCGCGTGATTGGCGACGGGCCGATCCTTGTGCAGGAAGAACGGAAGCGCCATGCCCCACCCGGTCTCGGGGGCGGCGTCCGAGTATTTCTGGGCGGCGGTGGAATCACCGGCGATATAGAGCGTCCGGGTACGGCGACCCGAGGCCTGCGCGGTACCGGTCGTGGCAAGAGCGAGAGGAGCGGCGGCAAGGGCCGCGGTGGTGACCTGTCTGCGGGTGAGCGACACGACGATGTGCCTTTCTCGACGGTCTTACGAAATGGCGGTGCCTTTCAAAATGGGGGGTACGCCCCGCGCCCCTTTCAGGGGCGCGGGGGCTGTGCCCTATATGCGGCTACCGCCGCGTGGGCGCGACCAGCCACGAACAACCCGCAGCCGGCCGCAATACCGAACCAGCCGAGCTCTTAGCCCTTCTGCTCGTTCCACTCCGCCTGAGCCGTGTTCAACTGCTCAGCCAGCGTGTCCAGGAAGTCCTTCTCACTCATCTTCCCGAGCAGCACCTTCTGGAAGTTCGGCTCGTTGTCCGACTTCGAGATCGTGCCCCAGTCAGGCAGGTAGTACGGCAGCTGGACAATGGTCGTGGAATCGTCACTCAGCGCCTCGGCCGCCAGCTTCGTGGGCTCGGCCTTCTGAACCCACGCGTCCTTCGCGGCGTCGTTGTTCGCCGGCACCTGACCGGCCGACTCGTTGAACTTCGAGTTCTCCGCGTGCGAGGTGGCGAACTCGATGAACTTCCAGGCGGCCTCCTTGTTCTTGGAGGTCTTGAACAGCCCGAGCCCGTCAACGGGGTTGGACACCTGGACCCGCTTGCCGGAAGGCCCGATCGGCTGCGGAATACCGCGGAACTTGTCGGTCCCGAACGCCTTCACGTGGTCCTGGTAGGAGCCCAGGTTGTGGTTCAGCATTCCGATCGTGCCGGAATCCCACTGGGCGACCATCTTGGTGAAGTCGTTGTTGAGGTCGGCGGCCGGAGTGGTCTTCTTGAAGAGGGCCGTGTACTTCTCCAGCGCCGCCACGTTCTTCGGGTCGTTGACCGTGGTCTTCTCCCCGCTCGCGTCCCAGAAGGACGTGATGCCGGACTGCCCGTACATCGCGTCCAGCGCCTGGGCGATGGAGCCGGCGCCACCGCGGATGGTGTAGCCGAACTCGTTCTTGCCCGCGTTGGTGAGCTTGTCCGCGGCCTCGTAGAACGTGTCCCAGGTGGTCGGCGCCTCCAGCCCCGCCTTGTCGAACAGGTCGGTGCGGTAGTAGAGGACACCGTTGTTGGCGGAGGTCGGGATCGAGTACAGGGTGCCGTCACCGCCGCCGGCCGCCTTCAGCGACTTGACCATGTCCTCGTTGAGCTTGCCGTTGAGGGAGGACTTGGCGAGACGGTCGTCCAGCGGGTCCAGCGCGTTCTGCGCGGAGATCGCCGCGATCATGGCCGCGCCGACACCGCCGACGTCCGGCAGCCCGCCGCCCTGGATGGCGGTGTCGACCTTGGACTGGTACTCGGTGGAGGCGATTCCGACGTACTCGACGTCGATGTCCGGGTTCGCCTTCTCGAAGTCGGCGATGATCTCCTTCCAGATGTCGGTGCGGACACCGCCGTTGTTGTCCCAGAAGAGGACCTTGCCCTTGCCGCTGCCCTCGGCGCCCTTGTCACCGCCGGCGCCGCCGCCGTCGTCACCACAGGCGGTGGCGGTCAGCGCGAGCACGGAGCCCAGGGCGACGGCTATGGCCGCGCGCCTGCTTCTACGGATGCTGATCTTCATTGGTCGGCTCTCTTCTTCTGGATCCAGCGGAGATGTGAAGTTGTGGGGGTCAGTGGTCACCGTGTGAGGTCAGCGGCGGGCGTGCGGAGCCCAGTCGTCCGTGCCCTTGAGGTAGTGCGCGACGGTGTGCGTCTTCGCGTCGGCGTCGCTCATCTGCGGCCGGTCCGCGGTGACTTCCGCTCCCGGCCCGTAGGTCCGGTACTCGGCGAACCGGGCGTCCTTCCAGGAGAACCCGCTCATGTCGGTCCACGGCGAGGCCTTGATCGCGGCGGGCAACTCGGTGTCACGGAACAGCACTTGGGCGACGGCGTTCGGTTCCCCGCCCGGGTGCCAGGGCCGGCCGAGATGGAAGCTGCCGGCGGGCGCGTCACTCACGACCTTCGACTTCGTGATCAGGAACCCGTACGGGTTGCCCGTCCATGTCGAAGCCGCCGTGATGTAGCCGTTGTTGGTGGCGGAGCCCCGGCTGAGCGCCTTGATGACGGACCGCTCGATCACGGTGGTCGCGCGTCCGTAGACGAAGTCGACATCGCCCTCGATGTACGAGTCGCGGATGTAGACGCGGCTGATCACGTCCAGCTTGGGGCTGTCGGTCATCAGGGTGTCCTGGTTGCCCAGGAAGGCGGTGTCCTCGAAGACGATCCGGTCGCCGGTCGTCTTCATGGCGAGGGCCTGCTCGCCGCTGAGCTCGTGCGCGGCCTCGTCGAAGTCGTTGCTGAAGGTGAGGTTGCGGGCCGTGACGTCGTTCGCGGCGATCCGTACGGTCGCGCTCCCGGTGGAGCCGCCGTACGCGGCGGGCGTGTCGTAGACGATGACGGCGTCGGACCGGTCCTGTCCAGTCCCCTGCAACACGATGTTCGGCTTCGTCGCGGGGACGAAGACCTTCGCCCGGTACGTGCCCGGCGCGATGGCGATCGTCACCGGCACGGCGTTGCCGTCGGGCACGGCGTCGACGGCGGCCTGCACGGTCGGGTAGTCGGCCGGGACGTGAAGGGTGGTGCCGATGCGCTTCTGCGGCCCGGAGAAACGCTCGACCAGAGCCGGCACGGCGGCAGCCGGATCCAGCCGGTAGTCGTAGAACTCCCGTGGATCGAAGGCGGCGCCCCACTCGTCGGTCCGTCCGGTCGTGTTCCGCAGGATCGACCCGCGCTCGACCAACTCGGCGGTGGCGTCCGCCTGGTAGGGGTGCTGGACGTCACGGTAGTAGCTGTTCTCGATGACCATCCTGGTCCGGCCGCGCGACCAGTTGCCGTACGTCCACACGGGGTCGCCCGGATCCACCTGTGCCGTCAGGTAGTTGTTGTACAGGTGCGCGTAGGCGGCGTTGTCCACGGACGGGTTGCGCTGCTTGGTGTGGGCGAACAGGTTGTGGTCGATCGTGATCTGCGTCTTGACGTTGGTCGTCCAGCCGAGCCCGAACGTCTTGTTGTTGTTCTCGAACCGGTTGTACGAGACGGTCACGTACTCGCTGTCCTTGCGGACGTCCAGCTGCCCGTCGCAGATGTTCGAGAAGCGGTTGTGATCGACCCACACGTGATGGACGGTGTCCATCTGGATGCCGTCGAAGTCGGTGTCCTTGCAGTCCCAGTTGCCCTCGACCGCCGAGTCACGGATCGTCAGGTTCCGGATGATGACGTTGCTCGTGCCGGGGTTCAGATGGAGTTCCCCGTGGACGATCTCACCCGTGTCGCCGACACCGATGATCGTCTTGTTCGAGGTCACGACGATGTCCGAGCCGAACGGCTCGACGGCTATCGCCCCGGACACCCTGATGACGTACGGCTCTTCGGCCGCCGCGTACCTCGCCAGCGAGGCCTGGTCGGTGACGGTCACCACCTTGCCGCCCGCCCCGCCGGTCGTGCCGCCGGCGAGGGAGGCGAAACCGTGGGCCCGGTCGGTGAAGCGGTCGGCCGGCACCGAAGCGGCCGAGGACGGGGCCGCGGCCTTCGCCTCGCCGACCGCCCCGAGAGACAGGGCGGCCACCAGACCGATCACGGCGGCCACGACTCTGCCGTGACCCGGTCTCGGCAAGCGCTTGCTACGGAGGTGCGTCATTGCGGCTCCCAACAGGCGTTCTACGTGCGATCAACAGACGTACGCGAGCGGTTCTCTACAGCGGGTGCTTACAGCGGGCTGATCCTGAACTGCGTGAAACTCGCCGCACCGGCCTGTCCCGGGCCGGCGGGTGCGAGGGCGAACAGGCCGAGCAGGGCGCCGACCCAGCGCCAGGGGGTGGCGGCGAAGACCTGGCCGGAGGGACGCGGGCCGTCCCCGACGTCGTAGAAGAAGCGGCAGCGTGCTCCCGTGCCGATCTCGATCCGCAGCCTGGCCCGGCCCTCAGGCGCGAGTCGCGGGTGGTCGGCGTCGCGTTCCTTCTCCGCGACGGCCTCGGCGAACCGGTGCACCAGGTGGACCGTCCCGTCGGCCCCCCGCTGCAGTCCGATCCAGCTGAAGGCGTCCCCGAGAACCGCGAGCCCGGCCCGCGCCCCCGGTTCCTCGCCGTGCAGGGTCAGTTCGACCTCGACGGCGGACGGGACGCCCGGCAGCCGCTGGGTGAGGACGCTCGGCACTTTGCGCAGGTCGTGCGCGTCGGCCGAGCGGACACAGGCGAGGCGGAGGCCGTCCCCGGAGTGCTGGGTGGCCCAGCCGTCCTGCGGGTTGGCCGTCCACTGCCACTGACGGCCGAAGCGTCCGCCGGGGAAGTCGTCGTCGGTGGCGGGCGCGGCCGCCTGCTGCGGCGGCAGGTCGGGCTTCCTGTATACGGCCACGGGGGCGCCGTCGTCCCCGAGCACCGGCCAGCCGTCCGCGGTCCAGCGCATCGGCTGGAGGTGGACGACCCGGCCGTAGGCACCGCGCTGCTGAAAGTGCAGGAACCAGTCCTCGCCGGACGGGGTGCGCACCCAGCCGCCCTGGTGGGGGCCGTTGACGTCGGTGTCCTTCTGCTCCAGGACGATCTTCTCCTCGTACGGCCCGAAGAAGCCGCGCGAGCGGAAGGCGCCCTGCCAGCCGGTCTCCACGCTCCCGGCGGGGGCGAAGATCCAGAACCAGCCGTCGTGCCGGTAGACCTTGGGGCCCTCGAGGGTGAACCAGCCGGGGATGCGGTCCCCGTCGACAATCACCTTGCCCTCGTCGAGAAGTGACGTGCCGTCAGGGTGCATGCGGTGGCCGGTGAGGCGGTTCTTGATGCCCGAGCGGGACTTGGCCCAGGCGTGCACCAGGTAGGCCTCGCCGGTCTCGTCGTCCCACAGGGGGCAGGCGTCGATGAGCCCCTTGCCCTCCTTGAGCAGGTGGGGGCGGGTCCAAGGGCCGCGTATCTCGGGGGCGTTGATCTGGAAGATGCCCTGGTCGGGATCGCCCCAGAAGATCCAGAAGCGGTCGTCGTGGTGCCTGAGCGACGGGGCCCAGACTCCGCAGTCGTGCCGCGGTGCCCTGAACTCGCCCGCCGGTTCCAGGCGTTCGAGGGCGTGGCCGACGAGCGTCCAGTTGACCAGGTCGCGGGAGTGCAGCAGCGGCAGGCCGGGGGCGCGGCCGAAGCTGGACGCCGTGAGGTAGAAGTCGTCGCCGACGCGGACGACGTCCGGGTCGGACCAGTCGGCGTTCAGGACGGGGTTCGTATACGTCTCTGCGGCCGGAACGGGGCTCGGGCTCGGGTTCGGGTTCGTCTCGGCGGTCACAGGCTCACCGCCTTGCGGATGAGGGCGGCGGCGCCGTCCCGGTCGAGGAGGCCGTCGGCGACCACGGTGACGATCCGGCGTACGACGGTGTCGCCCGGCTCGATCGGCAGCCGCTCGTCGTACGCCAGGGACGAGCCGACGCCCGGGTACTCGGCGGTGCGCACGAACCACGGGTCCCGGCGGGTCTCTTCGGTGGCGCCCGCGAAGACCAGGGTCCAGTCGGCGCCGGCCAGGGCGAGCCAGTCGGCACGGGTGCCGTGGATCTCGGCCTCGCCCTCGGCGCCGGCGGTGAAGACCCGCGGGGTCTCCTGTTCCTTGCGGGCCCGCCAGAAGAAGCCGCCGTAGGCCGCGCCGGGGCGCCCGTTGGTCGCCGGGCTGCCGATCGACAGCGGGGTGGGGGTGACGTTGGTGAGGGAGAAGGTGAAGTCCAACGCCCAGGCGGCGTCGGTGAGTTCGGTGGCGGCGACCGTACGGCGCTCGCGCAGCAGCTCACCGCCCGCGGCCACCCAGCGCAGTTCCTCCACGAGCCCGTCGGGGTCGCGCAGCTGGAACGCGGTGTGCCGCTGGGCGCCGTGATTGTCGAGCTCGGTCGGGCCCTGGTCGCGGACGTAGGTGCGGCCGCCCCAGAAGTTGAACCCCTCGACGTCGGGAACGGCGACACCGACGCCGAGGTGGTGTGTGTGGTCGGCGGGGCTGAGCTCGGTGACAGCCGTGCCGGCCAGGGTGGTGACGGGGTGCAGATACGGGCGCGGGGAGAACCGGGGTGGCAGCTCGGGCCGGGTGACGTACCGGCCGACCGGTCGGCCCGCGACACGCAGCACCGGCGAGTCGTTGGTCGTCATCAGGTACTCACCTCGTTTCCTGGCGCCCACGAGGCGCCCAGCTCTGAGTAGAGGGCGAGAGTGTCGGCGGCGGCCGCGACCAGGCCGTCGATGCCGGGGACGACCCTGCGCCGCTCGCCGGGGAGCAGCTGCCAGGCGCTGTCGGGCAGCGGGGCCGGGTCGGGCGCTTGCCGGATCGCCTCGACGACCTTCATGAAGGCGCCGGTGGCGTCCGGGGCGACCAGCAGGTCGACACCGTCGGTAAGGTGCTCGACGAGGTTCTCCAGCAGGTCGGTGCGGCCGTACTCGTACTCCTCGGGGCCGTGGTCGGCCCGCTGGAGCAGCACGCGGTCCTGCTTGTACCAGAAGGTGATCCGGCCGCTGCTGCCGTGCGCGACGACGTACGGCTCGTCGGGGTCCTCGGCGCACAGGGTCGCGGCGACGGTGACCGGGAAGCCCCGTGTGGTGGTGACGCGGACGCAGGAGGTGTCGTCGGACTCGATGTCGTTGGCGCGCAGCAGCTCGGTCTCGATCCCGGCGACGTCCTCGGCGCGCGGGGCACCGGCCAGCGCGAGGGAGGTGGCGACGGCGTGCGCCAGCGGGTTGGTCAGCGCCCCGTCGATCACGTCGACGCCGTTCAGCCGCCGCTTGCCGGCCCAGGGCGCCCGCCGGTAGTACGCCTCGGGGCGCGCCCAGGCGCCGGCCCCGCCGACGCCGACCAGGTCGCCGATGGCACCCTCGCCGATCAGCTCACGGATCGCGGGCACGGCGTGCGAGCCCAGCGACTGGAAGCCGATCTGGCAGACCACCCCGGCCTCGGCGACCCCGTCCGCCATGCGGCGGAACTCGGCGTACGAGGGGGCGGGCGGCTTCTCCAGCAGGAGGTGCACGCCCCTTCGCGCGGCCGTCAGCGCCAGGTCCGTGTGGGTCGGGATCGGCGTGCAGATCACCGCGATCCGGGCGCCGGTCGAGTCGAGGAGGGCGCCGAAGTCCGCGGACTGCTCGGGCGTGCCCAGGGCCTGTGTCGGAAGTGGCGTCGTCCGCCCGGAGGGCGGGCCGGGCGGCGTCTGGTGCGTGCTCTCGGCGTGCCCGGCGGAAGCCCTCGTACTGGTTGTACGTGGGCTTTCGCCCGGTGCGGCGAGAGTGCGTGCCGGGCGTCGGCCGGCAGGCGCCACTTCCGACACAGGCCCTAGGCCCTCGGGGAGTTCGTCCGCGGTCAGCGGGGTCAGCTCGCAGATACCGACGAGCCGGACGATCCCCTTGTCCTGGAGCCTGCGGATATTGTCCAGGTGCCAGCGGCCGTGGCCTCGCGCGCCCGCCAGGACGATGTCTACGGTCATGGGGTCCTCCCTGCGCCCGCGCCGCGTGCCACCTCTCGGTCGGCCGCCTCGGCGCTGTCGATCTTTGTGTGCAGGGTAGGTGTCCAGCCGACGTCGGCCGTGAGGTCACGCTCGCTGCCCGAGTTGTAGGCGTTGTGTATGGCGAGCAGGTCCACCGGATAGCCGTTGAAGAGGGTGCCGCTCTGGTGCAGGGCGGTGCCGTTCCAGCTCTTGACCAGGTCGGCGGCCTCGATGTGGCCGGGGGTGTGGAAGGCGTTGTTCTCGGCGTGGATCGCCGACTCGGTGGACACTCCGACGGAGTAGCGGTAGTCGTGGGCGTCGTCAGGGACGACGTACCGGTTGTTGTAGAGGTGCACCTGCCCGAAGCGGACGCGGGGTGCGCGCTGGACGACGGACTCGAACTCGTTGTGGTGCAGGGTCACCCGGAGTTTGCCGCGGTCGCCGGTGGCCGTGTCGCCGTTGCCGATGAGCATCGCCTTGTCGTGGTCGGCGAACCGGCTCCAGGAGACGGTGACCAGGTCGGAGCCGTTGGTGATGTCGAGCAGGCCGTCGTGGCGCAGGTAGTTGCGGGCGAAGTAGGTGGGTTCCTTCTCGTCCGGGTGGCCCTTGTCGGAGGCCGTGATGTGGTCGACCCAGACATGGGTGGCACCGCGCAGCCAGAGGGTGTCGTACGCCGTCTTCCAGTCGCCGAGGCCGCCGGTGTTGGGCTGCCAGACGGGGAAGCAGTCGTAGGCGTCGCGGAGTTCGAGGTTGCGGATGATCACGTTGTCCGCGTCGCTGACCTGGAGGCTGCCGCCCTTGAGGACGGCCTTGGAGCCGAGGCCGACGATCGTGGTGTTGGAGCCGACGGGCAGGACGACCCGCTCGGCCTGCCTGGCCGCCGACGCCTGGCGGGCCTCTTCCTGCGGGCCGCTGGGCTTGGCCGCACCCCACGTACGGGGATCGTAGGCGGCCAGGTACTTCCTGAGGCTGTAGCCGTCGGTTGTGTAGTCGGCGCAGTCCAGGCGGTCGCCGTCGTCGTCGGTGTTGGCGTCGATGGTCCCGGCGATCTTGATGATCTTCGGGGTGTCGCTGCCGCCGTCCAGGGCGCGGACCAGTCCGGCGCGGTCGGTGACCGTGTACACATGGGCGTCGTCGGCCGCCGCGCCCCCGGTGGTGCCGCCGGCGGCGGCCGCCCAGCCGTCGTTCGGGGGCAGGGTCTCGCGGCTGATGTCACGGGCCTCGGCGTGGGCGGGGACACAGAGCATCCCCAACAGGCCCAGGGCGACGACGAGGTGACGCTTCCTCATCCCTTCACCGCCCCCGCGCTGAAGCCCGTGATCAGCCACTTCTGGATGAAGGCGAACACGATCACGACGGGGACGGCCGCGATGATGCCGCCCGCGGCGAGCGCGCCGAGGTCGACGCTGTCCGCGCTCATCAGGGTGTTGAGGCCGACCGGGATGGTCTGCTTGCTCTGGTTGTTGAGGAACATCAGGGCGAACAGGAAGTGGTTCCAGGAGTGCACGAAGGCGAAGGAGCCGACGGCGATCAGACCGGGCCGCAGCAGCGGCAGGACGACGATCCGGAACGCGGTGAACCGGTTGCAGCCGTCGACCCAGGCCGCCTCCTCCAGCGAGTACGGCACGTTCTTGATGAAGTTGCTGATCAGGATCATCGACAGCGGCAGCTGGAACACGGTCTCCGCGATGATGACGCTGCCCAGCGAGTTGATCATCTGGAGCTCGGCGAAGATCTCGAACAGCGGCACCAGGAGCAGCGCGCCCGGCACGAACTGGGAGCACAGCAGGGCCAGCATGAAGGCCTGCTTGATCTTGAAGTTGAAGCGGGCGAGCGCGTAGCCGCCGGCCAGCGCGACGAGGGTCGTCATCACCAGGGTGGCGAGACCGACGAGTAGGCTGTTCTGGAAGTAGGTGGCGAAGGCGCGCTCCGTCCACACCTTCTCGAAGTGGTCGAAGGTGATCGGCCAGGGCACGAGCGAGGTCGAGCCGGCCGGGCGCAGCGCGAACAGCAGGATCCAGTAGAAGGGGATGAGCGTGAAGACGAGGTAGATCGACAGCGGCAGGTAGATCTGCCAGCGGGGTGCCTCGTCCCAGGCGGGACGCTTCTTGACCGGGCGCTGCGGTTCGGGAACCGTGCGCCGGGGGGCCGGTGCGACCGCGGTGGCCTCCTTGGTGCTCACTTGTCCCCACCTCCGAACTTGCTCAGGCGCAGATAGACCATCGAGCAGAAGAGCAGGATGACGAACGCGACCGTGGTCAGGGCGGACGCGTAGCCGAAGTTGTGTGCGTCGACGCTGGTGTTGGCGATGTAGAGCGGGAGTGTCGTCGTCTCGCCGGCCGGTCCGCCGCCCGTGAGGGTGTAGAGGAGGTCGACGTTGTTGAACTCCCACACCGCGCGCAGCAGCGTGGACAGGATGATCGCGTCCTTCAGGTGCGGCAGCGTGATGTGCCAGAACTGCTGGATGCGGCTCGCCCCGTCGACCTCGGCGGCCTCGTACAGGTCCTTCGAGACGGACTGCAGGTCGGCGAGGATGAGGATCGCGAAGAAGGGGACACCGCGCCACAGGTCGGCGACGATCGCCGCCGGGAACACGGTCGAGGTGTCCGACAGCCAGCTGGTGCCGTAGCTGCCGATGCCCATGTCCGCGAGGTAACGGGTGATGCCCGTCTGGGAGTTGTAGAGCAACACCCAGATCGCGGAGGTGAGCACGCCGGAGACGGCCCAGGGGGAGAAGACCATGGCACGGCCCAGGCCCCGGCCCACGAAGGTCTGGTTGACGATCAGTGCCAGCGCCAGACCGAACAGCAGCTGGAGCCCGACCTCGACGACGACCCACTTGGCGCTGAAGACCAGCGTGTCCCAGAAGATCGGGTCCTCGGTGAAGGCGTGGACGAAGTTGTCGAAGCCCGCGTAGCCGTTCCGCCACGGCTTGGTGGGGTTGTAGTTCTGCAGGCTGTAGTAGAAGACGCTGATGACCGGGTAGGCGATGAAGCCCAGCATGAGCAGGGCCGCCGGCGCGATCAGCAGGTAAGGGAGCCTGCGCGGCGTGGCGGAGGCACGGCGTCGCCGGGGTGGCGCGGGCGGTTTCGCCACGGCTGCGGCTTGGGCCACGACTGTTCTCCGTTTCTGGTACGTCGTGCGTTCTGGTGCGGGTGAAGCGCTTTCTGCATGTGCATGGGTGTGCGAGGGGGTACTGCTGTGGTTCAGCCCGCGTACGGGTCCTGCACCTTGCCGGGGCGGGCCAGGAACTCGAAGTCGCAGCCCGTGTCGGCCTGGGTGATCTGTTCGTTGTAGAGCGCGCCGTAGCCACGCTCGTACCGCACCGGCGGCGGCGTCCACTCGGCCCGCCTGCGCTCCAACTCCTCGTCGTCCACGTTGAGTTGAAGAGCACGGGCCTCGACGTCGAGGGTGATGCTGTCGCCGGTCCGTACCAGGGCCAGCGGTCCGCCGATGTACGACTCGGGTGCCACGTGCAGCACACAGGCGCCGTAACTCGTGCCGCTCATCCGGGCGTCGGAGATCCGGACCATGTCCCGCACGCCCTGCTTGAGCAGGTGGTCGGGGATGGGCAGCATGCCGTACTCGGGCATGCCCGGTCCGCCCTTGGGCCCGGCGTTGCGCAGCACCAGTACGCTGTCGGCGGTGATGTTCAGCGCCGGGTCGTTGATGGTGCGCTGCATCGTCCGGTAGTCGTCGAAGACGACGGCGGTACCGGTGTGCTTGAGCAGGTGCGGCTCGGCCGAGATGTGCTTGATGACCGCGCCGTCCGGGCAGAGGTTGCCGCGCAGGACGGCCACCCCGCCCTCGTTCGCGACCGGGTTGTCCCGGGGCCGGATGACGTCGTCGTTGTGCACCTGCGCGCCGGTGATCTGCTCGCGCATGGTGTCGTACGAGACGGTGGGCCGCTCCAGGTGGAGCAGGTCCGGGATCCGGGAGAGGAAGGCGGGCAGACCCCCGGCGAAGTGGAAGTCCTCCATCAGGTACGTCTGTCCGCCGGGCCGTACGTTGGCGAGCACCGGGACCGTGCGGGCGATGCGGTCGAAGTCGTCGAGGGTGAGCTTGACGCCCGCCCGGCCCGCCATGGCGATCAGGTGGATCACGGCGTTGGTGGAGCCGCCGAGGCCGAGGACGGTGGTGACGGCGTCCTCGAAGGCGTCGCGGGTGAGGATCTCGCTCAGTTTCCGGTCCTTGTGGACCAGCTCGACGATGGTCATGCCGGCTTTGGCCGCCATCCGGTCGTGACCCGAGTCGACGGCCGGGATGCTGGAGGCGCCCGGGACCGTGACACCGAGGGCCTCGGCGGCGGCGGTCAGCGTGGACGCCGTACCCATCGTCATGCAGTGCCCGGGCGAGCGGGCGAGCCCGGACTCCAGCTCGGTCATCTCGCAGTCGCCGATGAGGCCGGCCCGCTTGTCGTCCCAGTACTTCCACATGTCGGTGCCGGAACCGAGGATCTCGTTGCGCCAGTGGCCCGGCAGCATCGGCCCGGCCGGCACGAAGACCGCGGGCAGGTCGGCGGTCGCGGCGCCCATCAGCAGGGCGGGCGTGGACTTGTCGCAGCCGCCCATCAGTACGGCCCCGTCGACCGGGTAGGACCGCAGCAGTTCCTCGGTCTCCATCGCGAGCATGTTGCGGTAGAGCATCGGGGTCGGCTTCTGGAAGGTCTCCGAGAGGGTGGAGACCGGGAACTCGAGCGGGAAGCCACCGGCCTGCCACACCCCCCGCTTCACCGCCTGCGCGCGGTCGCGCAGATGGACGTGGCACGGGTTGATGTCGGACCAGGTGTTGAGGATCGCGATGACCGGCTTGCCCAGGTGCTCCTCGGGCAGGTAGCCGAGCTGGCGGGTGCGGGCGCGGTGGCTGAAGGAGCGCAGACCGTCCGTGCCGTACCACTGGTGGCTTCTGAGGTCTTCGGGGCGCCTTCTGATCGGCTCGTTCATCGCGTTCACATGGACCACCCCGCGGCTATGGCGGCGACTTCCGCCCGCTCGTCCTCGGGCAGCTGCCGGCTCGGCGGCCGGACGTCGCGGCGGCACAGGCCGAGGGAGGCGAGGGCCTCCTTGACGACGGTGACGTTGTTGGCGGAGCCGTTGGCGGCGCGGAGCTCCTCGAAGCGGCGGATCTGCTCCCAGACCTTCATGGCGGCCGGGAAGTCACCGGATCGAAGCGCTTCGATCATGTTCAGCGAAACGGCCGGGGCGACGTTCACGAGCCCCGAGGTGAAGCCGGTGGCGCCCGCGGAGAAGTACGAGGGGGCGTACGGCTCGGCGAGACCGGCGACCCATACGAAGCGGTCGAGCCCCGCGTCGCGGGCGAACGCGGCGAACCTGGCCGCGTCCGGGACGGCGTACTTCACGCCGATCACGTTCGGGCAGGCGTCGGCGAGTTCGGCGAGCCTGAAGCCGTGCAGCTGGGCGTTGCGGATGTACGGGACGACACCCAGCTCGGGCACCGCCTCGGCGATCGCACGGTGGTAGTCGACCCAGCCGCTCTGCGAGACGTACGGGTGGACGGGCTGGTGGACCATCACCATCTGGGCGCCCTGCTCACGGGCGTGCCGGGCGGAGGCGACGGCGGTCGGCACGTCGTGCCCGACCCCGACGAGGATCACGGCACGGTCGCCGGTCTCGTCGATGGTCCACTCGGTGACGAGCTGCCGCTCCCGGGGCGTGAGGGCGTAGAACTCCCCGGTGTTGCCGTTGGGGGTGAGGGTCCTGACCCCTCCGTCGAGGAGACGACGCAGCAGGGCCCGGTGGGTGGCCTGGTCGATGGTGCCGTCCTCGGCGAACGGCGTCACCGGGATCGCCACCACGTCGGCCAGGGCCGTCCGCTGGGTCTCGAACGTCGTTGTCATGCCTGACCGTCCTCTCCCTGGGCTCCGGACTCCGCCTGCGGGAAGGCCCGTTGCACGAACGACCCGATGTGCGCGTGCAGGGCGCGGGCCGCGCCGTCGGCGTCACCGGCGAGGGCGAGCCGCAGGATCTCGCGGTGCTCGCCGGCCTCCCGGTCCCAGGACGGCGAGGCCGCCCAGGCGACCGCGGAGACCAGGGCCGCCTGGTCGCGGACCTCGTCGAGCATCCGGCCGAGCAGCGGGTTGCCGCAGGGCAGGTACAGGGCGCGGTGGAACTCACGGTTGGCGAGCGACCGTTCGGCGGTGTCCGTGGCCCCGTCGGCACGGGTCAGCGCGTCCCGCGCGGCGTCGAGGGACGCCCCGCGCTGCACGGCACGCTTCAGCGCCTCGGGCTCCAGGAGCAGTCGGACGTCGTACACCTCGCGCGCCATGTCCGCGTCCACCATGCGCACCGTGACGCCCTTGTACTGGTTCATCACGACGAGCCCGGTGCCGGCCAGGGTCTTGAGCGCCTCGCGCACCGGGGTCTTGGACACCCCGAACTGTGCGGCGAGCTCGGTCTCGACCAGAGCCTGCCCCGGGGTCAACTGCCCGGTGAGGATGCGGTGTTTGATCCCTTCCAGCACGTACTGCGTGCGGGAGGGGATCGGCGTGGGCACAGAGGTCATGCGCGCCTCTCGGATCTCGCGTCTCGGCGAATCGCGTATCGGATCTCACGTATCGCGTCTCATATATGACGTACGAAGTACGACGCGGTTGAAGGTAGGAGGGGGCCTGTGTTTCGTCAATGCTTCTGACAAAGGAAGTTGAGGTTGCGGTAAAGACCGCGGGTCAGACGGTCCGGGTCTCGCCGACGCGGGCGGCGGCGGTCGGCCCGCCGAAGACGGAGGCGGCACGCGCGGTCGCCGCCTCGGTGGTGAGCGTGGGCCCGACATGCGTGACGAGCAGCTGCCGTACGCCGGCCGCACGGGCCGTGGCGCCGGCGTCCTCGGGTGTCAGATGAACCTGTTCGCCTTCGCGATGCGCGTCGATGTCTGCCTCGCAGAGGAAGAGGTCGGCGTCGAGGGCGAGTTCGGTGAGCGCGGCGCAGGGTCCGCTGTCACCGGAGTACGCGAGTGCGCGTCCGCCGGTCTCGACGCGCAGCCCGTAGGCCTCGACGTCGTGCTGGACCGTGTGCGCGGTGATGAGCAGTTCGCCGTGCCGGGCGGTGTGGCCGTCGTACAAGGTCCGGAAGTCGAAGACGCCGCTCAGGAACCCGGCGTCCGGCCGCCCGAAGAAGCCGGCGAGCCGCTGTGCGCAGCCGGCCGGGGCGTAGACGGGGATGGGGGCGGCCGGGGTGAGTCCGCCGTAGGCGAGCCCGTAGACGGCGGAGAGCAGGTCGGCGTTGTGATCGGCGTGCAGATGCGAGATCCAGATCGCGCTGAGCCCCGCCGGATCGGTGTGCCGCTGCAACTCCGCGAAGCTTCCCGGCCCGGCGTCCACCCACACCTCGGCACCGCCACCGCGCACCAGATAGCCGGAGCAGGGCCGGTCCGGCCGCGGGTGCGGGGAGGCGGTGCCGAGGACGGTGAGGGTGAGAGGGCCGGGCATGGGGGGAGCGTACGTGCCCGGTGGGCGCCCGCCCCGGGATTTACGGCGTCCAGCCCGGGTCCCGCCCGCTCAGCCCCACAGCCCGGTCGAGCAGCGGGGCGTCGGCCGGGACGGGGACGACGGGGCCGAAGATGCTGTCGCGGGTCGGGTCGCCGACCGATGCGAGGAGGAAGTCGTGCACGGCCTGCAGTGCGGCGGGGTCGGCCTCGTACGGCTGGCCGGTCGCCCGGGCCAGGTCCCAGCCGTGGATCATGATCTCGTCGACCGCGACGAGGCCGGCGACGGGACCGGGCAGGTCCACGCCGCCCGCGCGGGTCATGCCGGTCCAGGCGGCCGGGTCGCGCCACGCGTCGCCGAGTTCCTCGAGCACCTTGGGCAGCTCCTGGCGCCAGCCCGGCCCGATGTCGGGCAGCGCGGAGGTGGGGCTGGTGTCCGTCGTGGCACCCAGATCCTTGCGCCCGGCGTCACGGAAGGCGACGGCCAGGCCGGCCAGGTGCCCCAGCAGGTTGCGCACCGCGTAGTCCGGGCAGGGCGTCGGGCCCGAGAGCTGCTCGTCGGTCACGCCCTCCGCCAGGCGCGCCACGGTCCGGGCCTGGGGTCCGAGGTCGAGGGTGGTGTCGGTCATCGCTGCTCCTCACACAGGTCGTCTTGAGAGGTAGACCGACGCCGGACCCGGAACTCATCGGCCCGCCCGGATCAGGCGCGCCGGCCCTCCAGGGCGTGGCCGACCACGTCGGCCCCGCCCTGCGCAGGAGATCGCGCGCCGACCGGAAGGTGGACCCGGAACGCCCCAGCCGCCGAGGCCGCCGGATCCGCGCCCGCGCCCCCTGCCTGAGCGGGCGACCGGCGTGCGCGGACCGCCGAGGGCGCCCGCCACCTGTGGGCCCACCCGCGGCTGCGCCCCTCGTCCTGGCCGGCGGCGCGACCATGCGCGGCGCCGGTGTCAGCGGGTCGCTGCGCTACGCCGGCGTCGGCAGCCTCGGGCACTCCCCCGCGTACGCCGGTGTCGCTGCCGCCGTCCAGGGCTCCGGTTCCATAGCGATCGGGCTGGTCTCCGGCCCCGCCCTGCGCCGCCGCGGCAAGCACCGTTTCGCGGCGGGCGGTGTGGGCCTGCCCCGTGTGCTGATCGCCGCGTTCACCGCCGTACAGCGCGAGACCCCCCACGCGCTGCTGGGCTGTACGGCCGCCACGGCCGGCAGCCTCGTCTCCGCACCGAACGTCCTCGGGCCGGCCGCCGGGGCGGCGCTGGTCGAACCGGCCGATCATTGCCCGCTGTTGGTCGCCCTGGGTCTCGCGCTGCTCACCTGTCTCCGAGCCCGGCGAACTCCGACCGCACCGTCTCCAGGTCCCCGTCCGACGCCAACCCGGCGTGATACAGCCGCACTTCCGTGGCCCCCAGTTCCCGGGCCCGCGCCGCGTCCGCCGCGAGCGTGCCCGGGCTGCCGCCCATGCCGGAGACCACACCGAAGTTGGCCGCGACCACGGTGTCGTCCCGCCGATGCTCCGCGAAGGGCGTCAGGAGACCCGGTCCGCCCGCGCACGGCACGACCACCCCGTCCGCGACGGACAGGATGTGCGCGGGGTCGACGCCGGGGTTGGCGCCGACGTGGTAGGTCACGGGGTCGGCGTGCAGCAGGACCTGGAAGCCCTCGGGCGCGGCGGCGCGGACCGCGGTGACGGCCGTCTCCTGGAGCGTGCGGGCGGTGTCGTCGCGCCACGCGCGCGTGGCGGCCGCCGTCTCCTCCCCGAGGAGTTTCTCGACCCCCGCCCAGCCTCCGTCGTCGGGCGCCCCCTGCCACACCGGCTCCAGCGCCGTGCGTACGGCGGCCGCCAACTCGTCGGCGTCCAGGCCCTGTCGGCCGTAGCCCTCCTGGCAGGCCGGGCAGAAGCAGAGGGCCATCAGGTACTGTCCGGCGTCCCCGAGGCCGACGCCGCCGGTCTTGTCGTGGGCGTGCAGGTGCTGGAGGCCGTACCAGCCGAGGGACTCCAGTTCGGTGCCGCGCGCCCCGGGCCGTACGGCGGCCTCGGCGGCCAGGTCGACGAGGTACGCGCGCGTGGCGGGCTGTGCGATGCAGGGGGCCCACGGGTAGCGGTCGCCGTAGGCGTTGACGACCGAGGTGTCCGGGTGGTCGGCGCCCAGACGGGAGTTGTGCGCGAGGACGACCCAGGTGTGCACCTCGAGCCCGGCGGCCGCGAGCGCGGCGGCGGCCTCGCCGAAGGCGTCGCCGGGGGCCCAGTCACCGGCGGCGTACGGGCGCAGGGTCCGCCCCTCCCAGCGGTCGTCCGTCGGGTACAGCACCGCCGCGTGCTCGGCGGTGACGATGCGGTGGCGCGGGTGGCGGGGGGTGAGGGCGCGGGTGGAGTGGTAGGCGGCGGCGAGGGTCGCCTGCCGTACGCCGAGGGCGGCGATGCGCTCGGCGGCCTCGGGGTCCCCGTTGACATCCCAGGGGTAGACGAACGTAGACGCCTTCACTTGTCCTCCGCCGTGTTCTTAGCGATCACTGGTTCTCGTCGAGCAGTGCGTACCCACGCTCGATCACCTGAGCGAGCTGCTTGACATGATCCTCGCTCGGCTCGTGCAGCGGCGGCCGCACCTCCCCCACGTCGAGCCCGCGCATCCTCACCCCGGCCTTGACGAGGGCGACGGCGTAGCCGCGGCCCTGGGCGCGCAGTTCGACGAAGGGACGGTAGAAGCCGTCGAGGAGGCGGTTGGCGGTGGCGTCGTCGCCGGTCTTGTGGGCCTCGTAGAAGGCGAGGGCGATCTCCGGCGCGAAGCAGAAGACGGCGGAGGAGTAGAGGGTGATGCCGAGGCCGCGGTAGGCGAGCTGGGTCTGCTCGGCCGTCGGCAGGCCGTTGAAGTAGAGGAAGTCGCCGGGGACCTCGGTGCGTACGGCGCTCACGATCCGCTGCATCAGGTCCAGGTCGCCGAGGCCGTCCTTGAAGCCGATGATCCCGTCCGTGCGGGCCAGCCCGACGACGCTCTCCGGGGTGAACACGGCGTTGTCGCGCTGGTAGACGATCACCGGCAGCCCGGTCGCCGCGGCCACCTCCCGGTAGTGCCGCAGCAGGCCTTCCTGTCCGGCGACCACGAGGTACGGCGGCATGGCGAGCAGCCCGTCCGCCCCGGCGGCCTCGGCCAGGCGCGCGTACCGCACGGCGAGCGCGGTGCCGTATCCGGCGCCCGCGACCACCGGCACCCGGCCCGCCGTCTCCTCCACGGCCGCCCGCACGCACGCCTCGAACTCCTCGGGCGCGAGCGCGTGGAACTCCCCGGTGCCGCAGCAGGCGAAGACGGCGGCGGCGCCGGCCTCCACCCCGCGGCGCACATGCGCGCGGAAGACGTCGAGGTCGACGGAGCCGTCGGGGCCGTAGGCGGTGACGGGGAAGAACAGGGGCCCGCCGGGGATGCCGAGTCGAGCGGCGAGGGGGGCTGACGTCACGGGCTCTCCCTAGAACAGGCGCTCACGCTTATGATTCGCATCCATATTTATGAACGCCTCCACCCTAAGGAGCCCCTTCAGGGCCGGTCAAGCGCGCAAACCGCCATCCCAGAAGCGAATTTCCCAGGTCCGCGCGATACTTGACGGGATGCGCCGGGGCTCCTTAGCGTGTCCACGCATGTGAATGCAGTCCACACATACGTCCACCTGTCACACGTCCACCTGTCACAGGCGGCGGACCCAAGGAGACCCGAGGATGCCCGCTCCCCGCATCGTTCTGCTCACCGGCGCGGCCGGCGGGCTCGGCTCCCTGATGCAGAACCTGCTCCCGGCCTTCGGCTACGAACTGCGCCTGCTCGACCTGCGTCCCATCGACGGCGAGCCGGACGCGATCGTCGCGGACCTCGCCGACAAGGACGCCGTGCGTGAGGCCGTGCGGGGGGTCGACGCGATCATCCACCTCGCGGGCATCTCCCTGGAAGCTCCCTTCGAGAAGATCCTCAGCGCGAACATCGTGGGCACGTACAACCTGTACGAGGCCGCCCGCGAGGAGGGCATCGAGCGAATCGTCTTCGCCTCCTCCAACCACGCGGTCGGCTTCACCCCGCGCCCCCAGGGCGACACGCCTCTTGACCCGGACGCCCTGATCCCCATCGACACCCCGCGCCGCCCTGACACCTTCTACGGCCTGTCGAAGTCCTTCGGCGAGGACCTCGCGCAGTTCTACTGGGACAAGCACGGCATGGAGACGGTCTCCGTCCGCATCGGCTCGTGCTTCCCCGAGCCGACCAGCGTGCGCATGCTCTCGATGTGGATGAGCCCCGCCGACGGCGCCCGACTCTTCCACGCGGCCCTGACCGCCGAGAACGTGGGCCACACCGTCGTCTACGGCTCCTCCGCCAACACCCGCCTGTGGTGGGACCTGACCACCGCGCGGTCCCTCGGCTACGAACCGCAGGACGACTCCGAGCCGTACGCCGAGAAGCTGATCGCCGAACAGGGCGAGCTGGACCCGGAGAACGTGGCGCACGCCTACCTCGGCGGCCACTTCGTGAGCGACCCGCCGATCTGGCCGTACTAGTAGATCTGGCCGTACTCGTATAGATCTGGCCGTACTCGTACTTGAAAACAGCGGATGACGGCGGGCGGGCACCGAACGGGCCCGCCCGCCGACGTGTTCGGGCAGCCGCGCTGCCCGATCCCACGCGCCGGGACACAGCCGTGCAGGTCCGGGACGGGCAGGACCCGCGGTAAACGGGCACACCCGGGCAGTATCGAGCCCGCAACAGACCTGGTCAGTGCCGCACGGTCGCTGTAGAACTTCCCCCATGGGCCTCACCGGGCCCGAACGGGCAACGCGGCAGCACGGAGGCAGGTGTCGGCCATGCACATCAGGACGGCAGAAGAGCGTCAGCGGGAGATCGTCCGGGCCGCGCGCGCCACCGGTCAGGTCGACGTCACCGCGCTCGCCGCCGAACTGGGCGTGGCCAAGGAGACCGTACGACGGGATCTGCGCGCCCTGGAGGACCACGGTCTGGTCCGCCGTACCCACGGCGGCGCCTATCCCGTGGAGAGCGCCGGGTTTGAGACGACGCTCGCGTTCCGTGCCACCAGCCATGTTCCCGAGAAGCGCCGGATCGCGGCCGCCGCGGCCGAGCTGCTCGGGGACGCCGAAACGGTCTTCGTCGACGAGGGCTTCACCCCGCAGCTCATCGCCGAGGCACTGCCCAGGGACCGGCCGCTGACCGTGGTCACCGCGTCCCTTCCGGTCGCGGGCGCGCTGGCCGAGGCGGACGGCATCTCGGTACTGCTGCTGGGCGGGCGGGTCCGCTCCGGCACCCTCGCCACCGTCGACCACTGGACGACGAAGATGCTGGCCGGCTTCGTCGTCGACCTCGCCTACATCGGCGCCAACGGCATCTCCCGTGAACACGGTCTGACCACCCCCGACCCCGCGGTCAGCGAGGTCAAGGCACAGGCGATCCGGGCCGCGCGCCGCACGGTGTTCGCCGGCGTGCACACCAAGTTCGGCGCGGTCAGCTTCTGCCGGTTCGCCGAGATCGGCGTACTGGAGACGATCGTGACCAGCACCCTTCTCCCTACGGCCGAGGCTCACCGCTACTCACTGCTGGGGCCCCAGGTCATCCGCGTCTGAAAACAGCGTGTGAAAACAACTCCCTCCCCTTTCAGGGCACTTCTGTACCCAGCGGCGCCCCTTATCTCCCCATACGTCCAGGAGCG
Source organism: Streptomyces sp. NBC_01352 (assembly GCF_036237295.1). Taxonomy (NCBI): domain Bacteria; kingdom Bacillati; phylum Actinomycetota; class Actinomycetes; order Kitasatosporales; family Streptomycetaceae; genus Streptomyces; species Streptomyces sp. NBC_01352. Next base: position 8,285,612 of record NZ_CP108354.1, on the reverse strand, counting down.
ATCCATGCGAACCCAGAGCCGACGACGGCCGCCGCGAGCCACGCTCGCCATGGCCGCCGCAGGGACGCTGCTCGCCCCGCTGCTCTCCGGCTGCTGGGCCGGAGCGGGCGGGTCCGGTTCCGGCGGCAATTCCATCAACGTCCTCATGGTCAACAACCCCCAGATGACAGAGCTGCAAAAGCTCGCCCCCCGCTTCACCGAAGAGACCGGCATCAAGGTCAACTTCACCGTCCTGCCCGAGAACGACGTCCGCGACAAGATCAGCCAGGACTTCGCCAACCAGGCGGGCCAGTACGACGTGGCGACCCTCTCCAACTACGAGATCCCGATCTACGCCCGCAACGGCTGGCTGCACGAGATGAACTCCTACGTCGCCAAGGACCCGGCGTACGACGAGCAGGACGTCCTCAAGCCGATGCGCCAGTCCCTGACCGGCGACGACGGCAAGCTCTACGGCCAGCCCTTCTACGGCGAGTCGTCCTTCCTGATGTACCGCAAGGACATCTTCGAGAAGGAGGGCCTGACGATGCCCGCGCACCCCACCTGGACCCAGGTCGCGGACCTCGCCGCGAAGGTCGACGGCGCCGAGCCGGGCATGAACGGCATCTGCCTGCGCGGCCTGCCCGGCTGGGGCGAGGTGATGGCACCCCTGACGACCGTGGTGAACACCTTCGGCGGCACCTGGTTCGACAAGGACTGGAAGGCGCGGCTCGACTCCCCCGAGTTCGAGAAGGCGGTGAAGTTCTACGTCGACCTGGTCCGCGAGCACGGCGAGTCCGGCGCCGCGCAGTCCGGCTTCGCCGAATGCCTGAACAACATGACCCAGGGCAAGGTCGCCATGTGGTACGACGCCACCTCCGCGGCCGGTTCCCTGGAGGCGTCCAACTCCCCGGTCAAGGGCAAGCTCGGCTACGCCCCCGCGCCCGTCGAGGAGACGAGGTCCGCCGGCTGGCTCTACACCTGGGCCTGGGGCATCCAGGACGCGTCCCGCAACCCCGACAAGGCCTGGAAGTTCGTCTCCTGGGCGTCGAGCAAGGAGTACGAGCAGCTGGTCGGCGACGAGATCGGCTGGTCCAACGTGCCCGCCGGCAAGCGCGCCTCGACGTACACGAACCCGGCCTACATCAAGGAGGCCGCCTCCTTCCAGGAGATGACCAAGGAGGCCATCGAGGGCGCCCGGCCGAACGACCCCGGCGTGCAGCCGCGCCCCGCGCCCGGCATCCAGTTCGTCGGCATCCCCGAGTTCACCGACCTCGGCACCAAGGTCTCCCAGGAGATCAGCGCGGCCATCGCCGGACGCCAGTCCGTCGAGTCGGCCCTGAAGAAGTCCCAGCAGCTCGCCGAGCGGATCTCCGAGGAGTACGAGGGACGATGACCGCGACGACCACGGCTCCCGTAGCCGCCACTCCCGTACCCACCGTGCGACAGCCCTCCGACCGCCTGCGTGCCTGGGCGACCCGGGGCCCACTGCTGCCGGCCCTGATCTTCATGATCGCCGTGACCCAGCTCCCGTTCGTGGCCACGGTGGTGATCTCCTTCTTCGACTGGAACTCCCTCTATCCCGACGCCCGGGAGTTCACCGGCTTCGACAACTACCAGCAGGTGCTGAGCGACGCCGACCTGCGCCAGTCGGTGTGGACCACGGTCCTGCTGACGGTCGCGGTGGTGCTGGCCAGCCTGATCCTGGGCCTCGCCCTGGCCCTGCTCCTGGACCGGAAGTTCCGGGGCCGGGGCCTGGTCCGCACCCTGCTGATCGCCCCCTTCCTGGTGGTGCCCGTGGCGGCGGCCCTGCTCTGGAAGCATGTGCTCTACAACCCCGAATACGGCCTGTTCAATGGGTTGTTGCACTATGTGGGCGGCCCACAGCCCGACTGGATCTCCAACACCCCGCTGCTCGCGGTCGAGGCCTCCCTGGTCTGGCAGTGGACCCCGTTCATGATGCTGATCCTGCTGGCGGGACTACAGAGCCGCGACCAGCAGCAGATGGAAGCCGCGCGGGTGGACGGCGCCAGCGACTGGCAGATCTTCCGCTATCTGACGCTCCCGCACCTGCGCCGCTACCTCGAACTGGGCGCGCTGCTCGGCTCGATCTACATCGTCCAGAACTTCGACGCGGTCTTCACGATCACGTCCGGCGGCCTGGGCACGGCCAACCTCCCCTACACCGTCTACCAGAGCTTCTACCAGGCCCACGAGAACGGCCTCGCCTCGGCCGCCGGCGTCCTGGTGGTCATCGGCTCGATCATCATCGCGACCTTCGCGCTGCGCGTGGTGTCGTCGCTGTTCCGCGAGGAGGTGGGGCGCGCATGAGTGCCACGACCACAACCACGACCACGACCACGAACGCGACCGTGCGCGTCCGTCGCAAGGGTGCCGGCCTCGGCCTGGTGGCCTGGCTGGCCGGGATCGTCTTCTTCCTTCCCATCGCCTGGATGGCGCTGACCTCCTTCCACTCGGAGCAGGACGCGGCCACCAACCCCCCGTCCTTCACCGCCGCCCTGACCCTGGACGGCTACCGCGAGTTCTTCGGCACCGGCGGCGGCGCCAGCCCGTGGCCCGCCCTGATCAACTCGACCGTGGCATCGGTGGCGTCCACGCTCTTCGTCCTGCTGCTGGCCCTGCCCGCCGCGTACGCGCTGTCGATCCGCCCGGTGAAGAAGTGGACGGACGTCCTGTTCTTCTTCCTGTCGACCAAGATGCTGCCGGCGGTGGCGGGCCTGCTGCCGATCTACCTGTTCGCCAAGAACACGGGGATGCTCGACAACATCTGGCTCCTGGTCATCCTCTACACGTCCATGAACCTGCCGATCGCGGTCTGGATGATGCAGTCCTTCCTGGCCGAGGTCCCGGTGGCGATCATCGAGGCGGCCCGCGTGGACGGGGCGCGGCTGCCCACGATCCTCGCGCGCGTGGTGGCCCCGATCGCCCTCCCCGGAATCGCGGCGACGGCCCTGATCTGCTTCATCTTCAGCTGGAACGAGCTGTTGTTCGCCCGGGTACTGACCGGCGTGGTCGCCGAGACCGCCCCCGTCTTCCTGACCGGCTTCATCACCAGCCAGGGCCTGTTCCTGGCGAAGGTGTGCGCCGCGTCGCTCGTGATCTCCCTGCCGGTGCTCGCCGCGGGGTTCGCCGCCCAGGACAAGCTGGTCCAGGGCCTGTCGTTGGGAGCCGTGAAATGAAGGCCGCCGTCATCGAGTCCGTGGGCCGTGCCGTCGTCACCGAGGTCCCGGACCCGACGCCCGGGCCGCGCGAGGTCGTCGTCGAGGTCGCCGCGTGCGGGCTGTGCGGGACCGATCTGCACATCCTCCAGGGCGAGTTCGCGCCCAAGCTGCCGATCGTGCCCGGACACGAGTTCGCGGGCGCGGTGGTCGGGGTCGGCACCCAGGTCACGGAGGTGTCGGTGGGCGACCGGGTCGCGGTGGACCCCTCGCTCTACTGCTACGAGTGCCGGTACTGCCGTACGGGCCACAACAACCTCTGCGAGCGGTGGGCCGCGATCGGCGTGACCACGGCGGGCGGTGCGGCGCAGTACGCGGTGGCGCCGGTGGCGAACTGCGTGAAGCTGCCCGAGCACGTCCGTACCGAGGACGCGGCGCTGGTGGAGCCGCTGTCGTGCGCGGTGCGCGGCTACGACGTCCTGCAGTCCCGCCTCGGCGCCCACGTCCTGATCTACGGCTCCGGCACGATGGGCCTGATGATGCTGGAACTGGCCAAGCGCACGGGCGCGGCCAGCGTGGACATGGTGGACCTGAACCCGGCGCGGCTGGAGACGGCACGGCTGCTCGGCGTCTCCGGGTCGGCGGCGAACGCGGACGAGCTGGAGCGGCCGCAGGGCTGGGACGTCGTGGTCGACGCCACGGGCAACGCGGCGGCGATCCAGGACGGTCTGGGGCGGGTCGCGAAGGCCGGCACCTTCCTGCAGTTCGGCGTCGCCGACTACGCGACCCGCGTGGAGATCGACCCGTACCGCATCTACAACCAGGAGATCACCATCACCGGGTCGATGGCGGTGCTGCACAGCTTCGAGCGGGCGGCCGAACTGTTCGCCAACGGGGTGCTCGACCCCGACGTGTTCATCAGCGACCGCATCCCGCTGGACCGGTATCCGCAGGCGCTGGAGCAGTTCGCCGCGGGGGTGGGGCGGAAGATCGTGGTGGTGCCGTAGCCGGTCGTCCTGCCCGGCGGCATGCGTCGGGCAGGAGGTCATATCGGCAGCGTCGGGCAGGACGTCATAACGGCAGCGAACCGTAGAGGGCGGCGCCCACGGCGGCGAAGGCCGCGCCCGACCACCGGGGCCAGGAGCGACCGCGCCGGCCTGCCGCGTGCACGAGGGCCGTCGCCGCCATCACCGGCCACAGGATGCCCAACCCGGTGTCCCCGAGAGAGAAGTGGCCCTGGACGGCGGCGGCGACCGTGAACGCGGCGACCGCCGCGAGGGCGATGACCGGGAAGCCCGTGCCGAACGGGTCCCACGCATCGGACGCCGGCTCCGGCTCCCGGCGGACCGACCGGACGAAGAGCACGAGCACCGCGAGCACCGCGAGGGCGGCGACGGCGGTCCACAGCATGGCGGGGACGACCAGGAACGGACTGGGATTCATACCGCGCATCCTGGCTTACGGCCGAATGGATGCCACACCGCGCGAAGATCTGACGGACACACAACTATTCAGGGGTGTCGGGAGTCTCCCTCCCGGCGCCCCTTTCCCTTTGGCTGCGGCCCGCCCCACTGACCTCGTTCGCCTCACATCTTCACGAAGGACGGCACAAGACCACTATGGGTAGACCTAGATACCTCTGGGGTGCGGCCGCCGCGGCCGTGGCCGCGCTCTCCGCAGCTCTCGTGTTCCAGGGCGTCCCGGGCGAGTCCGCCGACAGCGCGCGGAGCGACGGCAAGCCGGGCCCGGTCACGACCCAGTCCCGTACGGTCGCGCTGCCGACGGCGGAGCGCGGCACCCGGGCGGCCTTGAAGCAGCAGGACACCAAGCCGTTCAGCATGCTCGGCATCACCTGGGCCGACCCCTCGGTCCGGGTCACCGGCACCATCGAGGCACGCACCCGGGCCACCGGGAGCGGACAGTGGTCGACGTGGCTGCGGCTCGACGGCGACAGCGGGCAGGGCGAGAGCACGGCCCGGCGCGGCGGCACCGAACCGGCGTGGGTGGGACCGTCCGACGGCGTCGAGGTACGGGTCACCGCGGGCGGACGCAGCTCCGGCCGGCTGCCCGCGGGGCTGCGGCTGGACATGATCGACCCGGGTGAGGGCGCGACGGGCGGGATGGAACCGGCGGCCTTCGTCGCCGACCCGACCGAGACCTCGTCGGCGACGGCCGACCCGGGCGAGCCCACTCCTTCGGACACCGCGGCGAGCGAGACCGCGACCACCACCGAGCCCAGCGACTCGTCGACCCCGACGACGACGGCTCCCACGACCTCGGCCCCGACTGGCGCCACCCAGACGCCGACGACCTCCGCGCCGACCTCGACCTCCGCGAGCCCGAGGGCCACGGCGCCCACGGCCCCGCCGTCCACCGCGCCCCGTCCCGCGATCACCTCACGTGCCGGATGGGGCGCGGACGAGTCGATCAGCCCCGAGGAACCGGGCTATCTGCCGGGCGGGAAGATCAAGGCGGTGGTGGTCCACCACACCGCAGAGAGCAACGCCTACACCTGCGCCGAGGCGCCGGCCGTCGTACGCGGCATCTACGCGTATCACGTCACCAGCCTGGACCTGAAGTGGAAAGACATCGGCTACAACTTCCTCGTCGACAAGTGCGGCACCGTCTACGAGGGCCGCAAGGGCGGTGTCGACAGGCCCGTCATGGGCGCCCACGCCTTCGGCTTCAACTCCGAGACCACCGGCATCTCGGTGCTCGGCACCTACACGGACGTGGCGCCGAGCCAGGCCGCCATGGTCTCGGTCGCCAAGATCGCAGCCTGGAAGCTCGGCCAGTACGGCGTCAACCCGAACGGCACCACCACCCTCACCGCGGGGGCGGACGGCACCAACTACTTCCGCAAGTCCTGGGCTGCAGGCGCGCAGTTGAGCTTCCCGACCATCCACGGTCACCGTGACGGCTACAACACGCAGTGCCCCGGCGACTCGCTCTACGCCAAGCTGCCCACCCTCCGCGCCTGGGCCGCCGGACCCGTCGCCGGGCTGACGATCAAGTCGGTCAGCGGCGGCGTCTCGGGCACGACGTACTACACCAAGGCCGGCGTCACCGTGGGCTGGGCGGCCACCACCCCGTCGTCGCTGATCACGAAGTACGAGCTCCTCGTCGACGGCAAGACCGCGGCCACGACCGCGGGCACCGCCACCTCCGCGAAGGCCACGCTGGCGGTGGGCACGCACAAGGTCCAGGTGCGTGCCACCCACCAGTCAGGCAGGACGGCCCTTTCCTCGGCCGCCACCGTCGTCGCCGAGACGACCGCCCCGTCCTTCACCACCAAGCCGAGCCTCGTCCTGCGCACCGGCACGGTGAACACCACGGCCGTGCCGCTGAAGCTGACCTGGAAGGCGACCGACAGTGCCGCGCTGAAGCAGGTCAGGCTGACCGCCCCGGTCACCGCGACCTACGGCCCGACGGTGACCACCGCGAACCACACGGCCAAGTCCGGCGTGGCGACCACCTGGTCCATGACCGCCACCGACCAGGCGGGCAACACCGCCACGGCGTCCGTCGCCCGCACGCCGGTCGTCCTCCAGGAGACCTCGGCCGTGAAGTCCGGCACCTGGGCGAGCAAGTCCTCCACCAGCTACCTGGGCGGCAGGTCGTACTCCAGCTCCTCCAAGAACGCCGCGCTGACCTGGACCTTCACCGGTCGCTCGGTCGCGTGGGTGGTGTCCCGGGCGGCCACCTCCGGCCAGGCGTACGTCTACGTCGACGGTGTCAAGACGGCGACCGTCGACCTGAAGTCGTCGACCACGAAGTACCGCGACGCGATCTGGACCAAGAGCTGGTCCACCAGTGCCAAGCACACGGTCAAGATCGTGGTCGTCGGCACCTCGGGACGTCCGGCGGTCACCACGGACGGCATCGTGTACCTCAAGTAGGTGCCTGATCCGTCACCCGGGGGCAGGGCCCTCTCGTCGGGCTCGGCCCCCGGGCGACGGACACCTACCCGATTGGCCTCGGGTAAGGGAACGGTAAAACGCCCTCGCTCGTTCAACCGGGCATGACAGCTATGACCCCCGGCTCGAACATCCCTCTGCCCGCCGCCCGCGTGACGGTGGACGTCGCCGCCCCGGTGCGGCTCGACGTATCGAGCCTGCTGCTCACCGCCGACGGCAAGGTGCGCTCCGACGACGACTTCATCTTCTACAACCAGCCCACGGGCCCCGGCGTGACCTACCGCTCCGGCGGCGGTACGGCCCCCGACGCGATCATCGTCGACACCGGCGCCGTCCCCCCGGGCATCGAGAAGATCGTGGTCACCGCCAGCCCGGACGCGGCCGGCCAGACCTTCCAGGGCATCGAACCGACGGCCACCATCCGCAACGCGGACGACAACAGCGTCCTGGCCACGTTCACGCCCCCGCAGCTCGGCACCGAGACCGCCCTGGTCATCGTCGAGGTGTATCTGCGCAACGGCGCCTGGAAGGCCCGCGCCGTCGGCCAGGGCTACTCGAACGGCCTGGCCGGCATCGCCACCGACTTCGGCGTCTCGGTCGAGGAGCCCGCCGCGCCGGCCGCCCAGCCGGTCGCCCCGCCGGCGCCGGCCATGCAGACCCCGGTGGCACCGCCGGCCCCGCCGCTGGACCCGCGCGTCACCACGCCCCCGCCGCCGGCCGCTCCCCCGGCCCCGCCCGCCGCCGCCCCCGGCACCGGGAAGATCAACCTCGACAAGGGCCGGGTCAGCCTCCAGAAGAACCAGACCGTCTCCCTGGTCAAGGGCGGCCGCCCGCTCCTCTCCCAGGTCAAGATGGGCCTCGGCTGGGAACCGGCCTACCGCGGCAAGGACATCGACCTGGACGCCTCGGTCATCGCCTACGGCCCGCAGCGCAACCACATCGACAGCTGCTACTTCGGCAAGCTGTCCATCGTGGGCGGCGCGATCAAGCACTCCGGCGACAACCTCACCGGTGAGGGCGGCGGTGACGACGAGGTGATCGTCGTCGACCTCGGCCGGCTCCCGCAGGAGGTCACCGGCCTGGTCTTCACCGTCAACTCCTTCTCCGGCCAGAAGTTCACCGAGGTCGCCAAGGCGTACTGCCGCCTCCTGGACGCCGCGAGCGGCGAGGAACTGGTCCGCTTCGACCTCACCACCGCCGAACCGCAGACCGGCGTCCTGATGGCCAAGCTGATCAAGCAGTTCTCCGGCGAGTGGGAGATGACAGCGATGGGCGACTTCGTGAAGGCCCGCACGGTCCGCAACATGGTGAAGCCGGGCGCGCAGTCGCTGTAGTTTCCGGTACGGCTTCGGGGGCGCCCCCTCGTCGGGGCGCCCGCCGACCTCACGTCCCCGGCCGCAGCCCTTCCGTCAGCAACGCCAGATACCGCCGGATCGCCTTCCCCTCCCCGTCCGCCAGCTCCGACGCCGTCGCCACGCCGTGCGCCAGCCGCAGCACCTCGATCGGCTCGACGTCCGGCCGCAGCGTGCCCTCCCGCTGCGCCGCCTCCACCAGCCGCGTCACCGCCGACCTCATCGTGTCGGCGCACAGCGTGGCCGCGGCCGAGCTGCCGTCCGTGACGGTCGAGCCGAGCAGCGCCTTCAGGCCTCGGACCTGGATCATCCCGACGCCGAGTTCGTTCAGCCACTCCATCAGCGCCTCGCCGGGCGGCAGGTGCCCGGCGAGCTCGTCCGCACGCGCCGCGATCGCCTCGATGCGCTCGACGTAGGCCGCCTCCAGCAGCGCCTGCCGCGTCGGAAAGTGCCGGTACAGCGTGCCGGACCCGACCCCCGCCCGCTTCGCGATGTCGTCGAGCGACGCGCCCTCCCCGTGCTCGGCGAAGGCCTCGGCGGCCACCTTCAGCAACCGCTCGTAGTTGCGACGGGCATCCGCGCGCATGGGTCTGACCTGCGGCATCCAGCATCTCCTTGCAAACGTCCCCGACCTGCGACGCACTCTCCCTACCTGATGGTCGGCGTCGACTCCACCGTCGTCAACGTAGCGGTGACCTGCTGCTGCTCGGCGGCACCCCCGGCTAGAAGAGCGCGCTGTAGGCGTTGAGCGCGGGCTGCCCGCCCAGGTGGGCGTAGAGCACGGTGGATTCACGGGCGATCTCGCCCCGCGCCACCAGGTCCACCATCCCGGCCATCGACTTCCCCTCGTACACGGGGTCGGTGACCATCCCCTCGGTGCGGGCCGCGAGGCGCATCGCGTCCAGTGTGGTCTCGTCGGGGATGCCGTACGTGCCCGCGTGATACCGGTCGTCCAGCTCGACGTCCGCCTCGGTCAACTCCTTCTGTACGCCGATGAGTTGGCCGGTGTTGTGGGCGATCCGGGCGATCTGCTCCCGGGTGCGGGCGGGCGCCGCCGACGCGTCGATGCCGATGACGCGCCGCTGCCGCCCGCCCGCCTGCTCCAGCGCACGGAACCCGGCGACCATGCCGGCCTGGGTGGACCCGGTCACCGAGCACACCACGACGGTGTCGAAGAAGACGCCCAACTCCTGTTCCTGCTCGGCGACTTCGTACGCCCATCCGGCGAAGCCGAGGCCGCCGAGCGGGTGGTCGGAGGCGCCGGCGGGGATGGCGTACGGCTTTCCGCCGCCCTCCTCGACCTCCCTGAGCGCCTGCTCCCAGCTCTCCTTGAAGCCGATGCCGAAGCCGGCCTTCACCAGCCGCACGTCGGCTCCGGCGAGGCGGCTGATCAGGATGTTGCCGACCTTGTCGTACACGGCGTCGGGCCACTCCACCCAACTCTCCTGCACCAGAACGCACTTGAGCCCGGCACGGGCGGCACAGGCGGCGACCTGCCGGGTGTGGTTCGACTGCACCCCGCCGATCGAGACCAGCGTGTCGCACCCCTTGGCGAGCGCGTCGGCGACCAGGTACTCCAGCTTGCGCGTCTTGTTGCCGCCGTACGCGACACCGGAGTTGCAGTCCTCGCGCTTGGCCCACAGGGCGGCACCGCCGAGGTGCGCGGTGAGCCGCTCCAGGGGGTGCACGGGCGACGGCCCGAAGAGGAGGGGGTAGCGGTCGTAGGAAGAAAGAGAAAGGGAAGAAGAGGCAGAGGAAGAGGGGGAAGAGGGGGAAAGGGACATGGGTCCTCCCGGGTTCTGGATCAGTCGCTGTCGGCGAGTTCGGCCAGCCCTCGCCAGATCTCCGCGGTGACACGGACCGCGGTGTCCACGTCGCCGGCCGCACAGGACTCGATCAGCCGCTCGTGCAGACCGGCCGAAAGACAGTTGCCGCCCTCGCCGAAGCGTCGTCGCTCCAGGCGGCGGATGAGGGGGGTGTAGCGGGCGGCGGTGGCCGCGGCGGCACGATTGCCGCTGACGCGGACGAGAACGTCGTGCAGTTCGTCGTCTGCGCGCAGGGCGTTGTCCACGTCGCCCGCGCTCACGGCGGCCGCGAACCGCTCGTTGGCCGCGCGCATCGCCTCGACGTCCGCGGCGAAGAGCCGGGGCACGGCGACCCGCGTGACCAACTCGTGCATGGCGCCGACCACGGCGGCGGCGTCCCGTACGTCGGAGGCCACCACCGGCGTCACCCGCGTGTAGCTCTGCGGTTTGCTCTCCAGCAGCCCCTCGTCGACCAGCCGGGAGAACGCCTCCCGCACCGGCGCCCGGGACAGCCCGAGCCGCTCGGCGAGCTCGGCGTCCCGCACCACCGCGCCGGGTTCGATCTCCCCCGCGACGATGGCGTCCCTGATGGCTTCATAGGCGCGGTCCCTGAGCAGGGTGCGCGGCACCGGTCGCATGGCCTCCATGAACTGAAATGTTAGATGTCAGTGCACGATCCGTCCAGGGCCGGCGTCCGGCCACCCACGGCCGGTCGGCGTCCCGCACCGCCCCGAGCAGCGGAACCATCCGGAAAGCGGCGTCCGAAAGTCCCCCGAAGGCATGCCGGTTCGCCTTGCCCGACGGGCCGTTGCCCGTCCGGTACCCGCCCGGTGCCCGGCCGGGGTTCTCAGCGGCACCTCGTTGCTGCTCGTGCCGAACTCGACGAGATCCGCGTCCGCGTACCGAAGATCGCCGCCGCGTCGGCCCGGTTGAGCTCCGAGCGGTCGGACAGCCGCGAGCAGGACATCGAGCCCGAACGGACGACGAGCACCAATGTCCGGACGGGCTCCGCGAGCGCGCGACCTCGGCCGGGACACCGACCTGGTCGAAGTTCCGCAGATTCCGGGTCACCGCCATCGCGCTCACCGCAGCGGGGGCGCCGCTCCTGCCATGCACGACGGAGGCACGGCTCGGGGAGCCCTCGCCGTGCCGCCGTCTCCTTGCCTCGGCCCGCTGGTTCGCAGTCCCCGCGAGGCTGCACCGGTTGCTGCGGGCCCACCCGAGTGACCCTGCGTTCTACCGCTTCTGGCGCTTCCACGGCCCGGTGATGGCGAGCAGGATGCCCGGACTCTGGATGTTCGCGTACAGGGTCTTGCCGTCGGGCGAGAAGGTGACGCCGGCGAACTCGCTGTATTCCGGCTCCTCTTCGGTGCCGACGTTCAGGTCATTGCGGGCGATGGGGTACGTGCGGCCGCTGTCCGTCGCGCCGAAGAGGTGGGAGATTCCCTCGCCGTCCTCCGCGAGGACCAGGCCGCCGTACGGGGAGACGGTGATGTTGTCGGGGCCGTCGAAGGCGCCGTCGACGGACGGGTCGGGGTTCACGCCGAGCAGGACCTTCAGCGTCAGGGTGCGGCGCCTGGGGTCGTAGAACCAGACCTGGCCGTCGTGCTGGGCGGGGCTCTCCGCGCGGGCGTACGAGGAGACGATGTAGGCGCCGCCGTCGCCCCACCACATACCCTCCAGCTTGCGGGCGCGGGTGATCTCACCGGCGCCGAACTGCTTGCGCACGGCTACGGTCCTGGCGTCGCGGTCGGGGACGTCGACCCAGTCGACGCCGTACACCGTGCCGATCCTGGTGGCGCGGGAGAGGTCGTCGACGAACGTGCCGCCGGAGTCGTAGCACTTCGGGGCCTGGAGGACGCCGGCGTCGTCGGCGAGGGTGCGGAACTTGCCGCGGCCGTACTCGAAGCCCTGGGGCGGGGTCCAGCGGAAGAAGAGGCCGTTGGGGTTCGAGGCGTCCTCGGTGAGGTAGGCGTGGCCGCGCTTGGGGTCGATGACGACGGCCTCGTGGTCGTAACGGCCGAAGAACTTCAGGGGCTTGGGGTTCTGGTTGGCGCGCCGGTCGCCCGGGTCGACCTCGAAGACGTAGCCGTGGTCCTTGGTCATGCCGTTGACGCCGGCCTTGTCGGAGTTCTCCTCGCAGGTGAGCCAGGTACCCCAAGGGGTGCTGCCGCCCGCGCAGTTGGTGGAGGTGCCGGCGATGCCGACCCATTCGGCGACGCGTCCGTCGGGGCGCACCTCGACGACGGTGCAGCCGCCGGAGGCGGCCGGGTCGTAGACGAGGCCCTCGGTGAGGGGCACCGGGTACTTCCAGTTGGCGCGCGGGCCCTTCAGCTCGTGGTTGTTGACGAGGAGGGTGGTGCCGCGCGGGCCGGCGAAGGTGGCCGTGCCGTCGTGGTTGGACGGGGTGAACTCGCCCGACTCGAGCTTGGTCTTCCCGCTGTAGGTGATGACGCGGTACTTGAACCCGGCGGGCAGCGCGAGGATGCCCTTCGGGTCGGGGACCAACGGCCCGTAACCGACACCGCCGTGGATGTCCGCCGACTCCTGTGTGTTCTCGGTCTCCGTGGACGCGAGGGCGTTCGGAGCGGTGGCGAGGGCGCCGACGCTGCCCGCCAGCGCGACACCGGCACCGGTGATCGCGGATGTTCTGGCGAAGTCCCTGCGGGTGAGCGACATGCTGTCTCCTGTGACGGGGGGTATGCCGTGGAGGGTGGCGGACCTCGGTCCGCGCCACCGTCCCGCCCAGGCCTGAACGCCGGTTGAACACCCGGCGACGTCAGTCGTTCAACTACTCGCGCGCAGGAATTTGAAGCCCAGACCAACCGGGACATATCAATCCTTTTTGCATAAGTCGGCCAGATGCGGTGACATGGGAGAAGACACGCACATCTCTCACAAAGGAGATGGTGGTATGTCTGCCACCGAGTTTCTGCTCGACGACCTCACCGAGGTCCAAGGGATCGACGTGGAAGCGGCTCTCGACCCGGTCGAGGCCGACGGCTACTACCGCGACAGCCGCCAGTGCGCGGCGCTCGCCCTGACGGGCGCGTCGAGCAACATCCTGCTGTCGCCTCCGACGCCACGTCCGAAGAAGGGCTGACGGGAGAAACCGAATGGAGAAGTCAGGCACTTCGACCCGCCTCGCGGGCGCGGTGCAGGGCCTTACGTCGGAACTGGTCTCCGCTCTTCGGAGCGGGGACCCGTTTCGGCTCGCGGGCAGCGTCGCGGAGGGGGACGACCCCGAGGTGACCGCCGGTCTGGCCCTTGCCGCCGTACGGGTGGTGGGAGCGGATGCCGTCCTGCCGAGCGTTCTGCGCCACGCGCCCTGCGAGTCCGACGATCTCAGCATGTTCAGCAAAGCCGTACACGCCTACCCGCCACCCGCGGGCGCCTCTCCCACCTCGGTGTGGAGCCACTGGGCCATGAGACGGGCGCTCCTGCGGCTGGACGCGTCCCTCGACGGCGACTGGGACCTCGACGCCGAGCCCGACGCGGCGTGGCTCGACGATGCCCCCTGGCAGTTCCTGACCCACCAACTCGCCGTGCTCGCCCCGCTCGCGCTCCCCGACGAGGACTGCGCGGTGGCCCGCGTGGCACGCGGGCGTCCCGTCGACGTCTCCCGGGGATTCGTCCGGGCGGTCCGCCGCCGCGACTGGCTCCAGGCGGCCGGAGCGGGACGCTGGCTGGTCCTCCTCGACGGCGTGCCCGAAACGCTGGGGCTGGACACCGGCCTGGAGTTCGTGGCGCAGATGGGCCGCGACGACGCACGCGTGGCGCTGCAGGTCCAGGCCGCGCAGCTGATGCGGGCCGGAGTGCGGGTGTGACGGCGCATGAGGTCCAGGAGGCGCGCCAGGTCCGGAGGATGGCCGAGGCCGCGCTGGCCTGGGTGTCCGCCCACCGCGACGGATTCCGGCTCGGCGAGGACGCGCTGGCCGAACGTGGCGATGTGAACCGCACCTGGAAGCCCCTCGGCGAACTGGCCCAGGTGTGCGTCTGCGTACGTCGGCACACCGATCCGGCCGACCCGCTCCATGTGACCGCCTCCGACCTGTTGGCGTTCGCGTGGCAACAGACCGGGCGCGGCGCCCTCTTCGTCGAGTTGCAGCGCCTGGAGCCCTTCGCGACGTACCCGCTGGAGGTCTACGCGGCGTTCGCGTCGGCGGGCCTGCGCCACGCCGGCTACGAGAGCGCCACCGCGACGGTGGCCCTCACCCGAGGCTGGCAGGTGACGGAGCAGCAACCGAACCGGCGCCTGAGCGTGCTCAACTCCGAGCGCCGCAGCGGCATCCCGGAACACGGGGACATGCCGGAGGCCTTGCGACGCACGTGGCTCGCCGGTCTGCCGGAGCCATGGACCTTCGAGCGAGCCGCCGGCTACACGCTCACCCATGTGGTCTTCCATCTCACCGACTGGGGCCTGACCCCGCAGGCCGTCCCCCCGCCTGTTGCGGCCTACCTCCGGCAGTGGCTGCCGCCCTGGCTCGACACCTGCCTGGAGGACGAGCAGTGGGATCTGAGCTGCGAACTACTGGCCGTGGCGAGCAGTCTGCCGGGCCCGCCGGAGCGCGCCCTGTCCCAGGACTCCTGGGCGAGGCTCGCGGTGGCGCAGGACGACTCCGGGGCCGTCCCGGAGGTCGGCGCCGGCCGCGGCGGCCGTACCGGCGCGCACGACTTCATCGACTGCTACCACTCGACACTGATGACGGTCTTCGCCGCCGTGCTGACCATCAACCGTCTGCGCGAGGCCGCGGAGGACGGCGCGGACGGCGCGGCGGTGCGGAGTGGACAAGGAGTGGCGAGATGACCAGCACCCGTCTCATCCACAACGTCGGGGCCGGCGCCCTCGAGTGGCTGTACGCCCACCGCGACGGGTTCCGGCTGGAGCCGGACGTCGATCCCGAGGTGGGCTTTCTGGAGCGCTTCAAACCGGTCGCCGAACTGGCCCTGATCTGCAAGGTGTTGTTCCGCGAAGGGGTCGCCGGATCGCGACAGGCCCAGCTGGCACGGCAGTTGGTCGACCACGCCTGGCGTCACACACTGGACGGCGGCCGGATGCTGGTGCTCGGCCAGGCGACCGAGCCCCTGTCGCCCGTTCCCTTCGAGGTGTACCTCCCGTTCAAGGAACTGGGCTACAGCCATCCCGAGGCCGAGCAGGCCTTCCTGCTCAACCAGCGTCTGGAGAGCCACGCCGCCCTCGAGATGGCGCCGGTCCGCCGCCTCGGACTGTCCGCGTACCAGCGCCGTTTCGGCCTGCCGCCCCGACCGCCGGAAGCCGACATCGTCCCCGAGACGTGGCTGGGGCGCACACCCGAACCCTGGACGGTCGAAGGGCACACCGCCTACGACATCACCCACACCGTCTTCCACCTGACCAACTGGGGAGAGCACCCCGACGGTCTGCCGCCGCAGATCGCCGACTATCTCGCGACCTGGCTGCCGGCCTGGCTGGACGACTGGCTGGACCTGCAACGCTGGGACCTGCTCGGCGAACTGCTCGTCGTCGACGCCTGCCTGCCTCGCCCCACCTGGGACGAGCGGGCCTGGGAGGGCTTCGCCGCCGCCCAACAGCCCGACGGCGCGATGCCCGCCATCCGCACCATGCCCGAGGGCGACCCCGACGAGGTGTTCGACATCGTCTACCACCCGACACTGGTCGCCGCCTTCGCCTCCGTACTGGCCACCTCCCGCGCCATGACGCGGCTGGCGCACGCACCCGCATGACCACGCGGCCCGCCCCCTGGCCGGGCGATCCGCTCGGCGTCACCGGACCGTTCCCGTTCGACGGGCCGCCGACGGACGCCGCTCCGGACGGCGAGACGGTGCGGCGGCTGGACGCGGCCGTCGGCGCCGTGGACGCGCCCGACGTAGTCTTCGCGCTCTCCCGGCACGGTCACCGCACCGTACGCTGCGGCGGCACCGCGCCGGCCCCGCCCGTTCCGCGCCATCGACTGCGCTACGAACTGGGGTCGGCGTCCAAGACGTTCACCGGACTGCTGCTGGCCCACCTGACGCGGACGGGTCTGCTGTCCGCCGGAGAGCCGGCCGCCGCCCTTCTCGACCCGGCCCGGCGCGCCCGCCAGGACGAGCCCATCACGCTCGCCCACCTGATCACCCACACCTCCGGACTGCCCGCCCTGCCCGCCGACTTCTTCGTCCGGGCGCTGCCCGCGTGGCGTACCGACCCCTACGCCCGCTATCCCGCGGAACGGGTGGTCGACGCCTTTCTGCGCCATCGGCAGCGCCGCCGGCCCGGCACCCGCTGGCACTACTCCAACTTCGGCGTCGCCGTGCTCGGTCACGCCCTGGCGGCGGCCACCGCGACCCCGTGGGACGACCTGCTCACCGCTCACGTGTTGCGGCCCCTCGGGCTGGGCGACACCGCCCTGTCGCCCGGCGGCCCGGACACCGACGCCACCGGACACCGCAGGGACGGCACGACCCCCACGCCCGGGCTGACCATCGGCGGCTTCCAGGCGGCCGGCGCCGTCCGCGCCACCCCGCACGACCTGCTCACGTTCCTCGAAGCACATCTGGATCCGGCGGGCCGGTCCCTCACCGCTGCGCTGCGGGCGGTGCGCCGCCCCGTGCTGCGACGCGGTCTCGGGCACCGGCATGTGCACACGGTGGCCTGGTTCCAGCACCCCATGGAGCACGGCCCGATGTACTTCCACTGCGGGGCCACCCTCGGGCAACAGGCCTTCCTGGGCTTCCGGCCCGACACCGGAACGGCGCTGGCCGCCCTGTGCACCCGCCGCTTCCGCGCCCGCGACACCTTCGTGTCGACCGCGTACGCGGTGCTGGCCGAGGCCTAGGAGACCTGCCGGACGCGGCCGATGTCGCGGCGCGAGGCCCGGGTCCGCGGACCCGGGCCTCGCGCCGCGGCATCGTCGTGGTCGTCAGACGCGCTGCCACAGGGCCGGAGTGAGGGCGGGCTGCCACGCGCCCTGCGCCTGATGCGCCTGCAGGCACTGGTAGGAGACGCCGTCGTACGTGACCCGCGCGCCGACCTCGTAGACCTGGCCCACGGCCCAGCCGCCCGCCTGGCCGTCCTGGGGGGCCGGGGTACCGCTCTCGGCCGCGCCGGTCTTGAGAGTGAGGCCGTAGGCGCTGAGCACCGGGTTGATCGGCTGGTAGTAGGTCGTTCCGCCGCTCGTGCAGTCGCCGGAGCCCCCCGACGTGACGCCCTGGGCCTGGGTGCCGGAGATGTAGGAGCCGCCGGAGTCACCCGGCTCGGCGCACACCGTGGTGCGGGTCACGCCGTCGACGGTGCCCTCGGAATAGCTGACGCTGGTGTCGTGCTGCTCGATCGTTCCGCAGTGCCAGCCGGTGGTCGACCCGGACCGGCAGACCGCGGCGCCCGCCAGGGCCTGCACCGAGCCGGCGGTCTGCACGTTCTCGTCACCCTCCCCCTTGACGGCGGGTGTTGCGGTCCAGTCGCTGTTGACACCCACCCACGCCATGTCCTGGCCGGGGAAGACGGAGTTCTGGAAGGTGCCCTGGGCGACCTTGTTGAAGCCGGTGGTCGTGGCGCCCGCCTTGCCGCAGTGACCGGCCGTGGCGAAGCCCTGCTGCTCGCCCTTGGTGACGGAGAATCCCACGGAGCAGCGGGCCTGGTCGTCGATGTAGAAGGCGTCACCGCCCCGTACGTCGTGCAGGGCGCGAGGCTGCTCCGCCGACACCTTGACGTCCACGAGCCCGGCGGTGACTCCGGCGGCGGCGATGAGCGTGTCCGCGGCGGCACGGCTCGTCGCCTGGACCGTCACCCGGTTGGTCCGTACGTCGACGTACCGCACCGGCGTGTCGAGGGCCTTGCCGGTCACGGCGCCGTCCAGCTTCGTCTTGGTCTTCCTCAGGTCCTCCAGCGCGGTCTTGACGACCGCCGCCTTCGCCCCGTCGGCCTCGATGGCGGGGACGTCCGCGGCGTCGGTGGTCGCGACGGTCAGGTCGGCGGAGGTCGCGCCGCTCACCCATGCTCCCGCGAAGTGCTTGCCCAGCGCGTTCTGGAGCCGGCCGGCGCGCGTGCCCGCCTCGGCCTCGTTCACCAGGCGCGTCCTGGCCTGCGTGTCCGTCAGGCCCAGGTCGCGCACCAGCGCGCGCAAGACTGCGGGCGACGGCTTGTCGGCGCCGAGCGTCTCGGCGGCGGAGGGTGCCGGTGTCGGCGCGGGGGGCTCGGCGGCCGCGGCGTGGGGCAGCCCCGCGAGCACGAGCGCGCCGAGCACCGTCAAGGCGGCACAGCAGGCTCCGGCGTGTCTGTGGACCATCAGGCGTCTCCTCGGGTTTCGGTGGCAGAAGGGCCTCGAAACCCTAGGTTTTGCCGAAGAGGGCTCAGAAGATGTCCGGTTCCCGCCCGTTCCGCGCATTGGACGACATGAAGGGCCCGCCCGGCGGAGTATCGGATGCTGACGGGCCGACAGCCCAGTACGGGTGTCGACGCACCGGTACGGGTGTCGACGCACCAGTACGGGTGTCACGCGGGCTTGAGTCCGGGGTTGCCGGCCTCGGTCACGAAGGACGCGGCGGTCGTGATCGGCGCGCCCGGCGTCGTCACGGCGGACACGGTCCTGAAGTCGGCCCGCGCCTTCTGACGGTCCAGCGTGACCCTCACATAGCCGCGCCGCCCGTCGTAGAACTTCAGATGCGGGTTGGCCTTGAGGTACGTGTCCCAGGTGGGTGGCCTCTCGGCGCCGTCCCGGCCGCTCGCCACCGACGTGGCGACGATCTCCGTGCCCAGGGTCGTGGACGCCGGATCGTCGAAGTCGTCCTTGATGTCGAAGGCGTACCCGACGTGCACGTCCCCGGTCATCACCACCAGGTTCTCGACCCCGGCCGATTTCGCGCCGTCGAGGATCCGCCGGCGCGAGGCCCGGTAGCCGTCCCAGGCGTCCATGGACATCTTCGCCTCCGCGTTGAGGTCGAGTTTGCGCTGGGAGAAGCAGACCTGTTGCGGCATCACGTTCCACAGGGCCTCGGAGGCGTGCCAGCCGTCGATCAGCCAGCTCTCCTGCGCCGCCCCCGTCATGGTGCGGCTCGGGTCGTCCACCTCGGGGCCGACGACGACGTGTTTGGTGTCGTTGTACAACTGGTCGGAACGGTACTGGCGGGTGTCGAGGACGTCGAACTGGGCGAGCGTGCCCCAGTGGAGCCTGCGGTAGAGCCGCATGTCCGGGCCGCTGGGCAGTTGTGCGTTGCGCAGCGGATGGTTCTCCCAGTGCGCCCGGTAGGCGGCGGCGCGGCGCAGCAGGAACGTCTCCGGCGGGTCGTTGTTCTCGCTGATGACGCCCGCGTAGTTGTTCTCGGTCTCGTGGTCGTCCCAGGTGATGACGAAGGGGTGGGCCGCGTGGACCGCCCGCAGGTCCGGGTCGCTCTTGTAGAGGGCGTAGCGCAGCCGGTAGTCCTCCAGGGTCGTGGCCTCGTGGTTGAAGAGGTCGGGCAGCTTGCGGTCGGTGTAGTTCCGGTGGCCGCCCACGGAGTTCACGGCGTACTCGTACAGGTAGTCGCCGAGATGGAACACCACGTCGACGTCGTCCTGGGCGAGATGGCGGTGCACCGTGTAGTACCCGTCGAAGTAGGCCTGGCAGGCGACGGCGGCGTAGGTGAGCGTCGCGGCGGCGGCCGTGGTGGCGGGCGCCGTGCGGGTGCGGCCCGTCTCGCTGATCCAGGTTCCGGCCTTGAACCGGTAGTAGTAGACGCGGTCGGGGTCGAGGCCGTCGACCTCGACGTGCAGGCTGTGGTTGTACTCGGGGTAGGCGATGGCGACGCCGGTGCGGACGGTCAGGGCGAAGCGTTCGTCGGTGGCCACCTCCCACTGGACGGCGACGTACTGCCCGGGCAGACCGCCGTCCGCCTGGTACGGGGCGGGGGCGAGCCGCGTCCACAGCAGTACGGAGTGGGGCAGCGGGTCTCCGGAGGCGATGCCGAGCGTGAACGGGTCGCTGGGGATCCTCGCCGCGTCGAGCTCGGAGGAACCTGCCGCGCCCCGGGCCGGCAGGTTGGTGGTGAAGGCGAGGGCGGCGGCCGCCGCGGTGATCGTGAAGAAGCGGCGCCGCCCGAAGTGCGGTGCCGCGGCACGCAGTTCGAGGTCATGTCGGGAAGAAGTGTGGTGCAGCAGCGATCTACGACGGCCTGATGAGGCCATGTGGCCTCCTCTCGCGGTTGATTGCACGCAGGACCTGTGCGCCACGTACGACAAAGTCGCAGGAAGCGGATTTCTGAATGCTAATCAGATATAGGTCGCAATTGCGGCAGGTGCGAGTTCCCGAGAGCGTCGGGCCGTGTTTCCGAGCCGCATGTCCGAGCCCTATGTCCGAGCCCTATGTCCGAGCCGTCTCTCCGGACCGTATGTCCGGGCGTCAGGACGCGGAAGAGGCGGCCGGGGCCCCGATGCGCGGGCCCCGGCCGCCTCCGGCCGAGCATGGACCGCCGAGCGGTCCCGCAGCTCAACCCCCTTGCTGCGACCGCGCCTTGAACGCGGCCTTCCGTGCTTCCTTCGCGATCCTCTTGTCGGGGTGCAGCCGCCCCATGGCCTCCAGCACGTCCGCCGTGGCGGGGTGGTCGACCCGCCAGGCCGCCGCGAAGAACCCGCTGTGCTGCTGGGCCAGTCCCTCGACCAGCCCCCTCAGCTCGTCGGAGTTGCCCTCGGCCGCGAGCTGCGCGGCGAGCGTGTCGACGGTCAGCCAGAACACCAGGTCCTCGGAGGGTGCGGGCACCTCGGAGGCGCCCCGCTCGGCCAGCCAGACCCGGGCCAGTCCGCCGAGCTCGGGGTCGTCGAGGACCTCGCGCAGGGCCGGCTCGGCCTCGTCGCCCACCAGGGACAGCGCCTGCTGGCAGCGCAGTCGCCTGAGCGGCGCCCCGGCGTCCAGGCCCCGCGCTGCCGCCAGCAACTCCCGTGCGGCGGCGAGGGATTCGCGGCGCGCCAGCCACTGCTCGGTCTCGGCCTGGGCGGCGGTGGGCGGGAAGGCGGCCGTGCCGTCGAGCAGCGCGTCGGCGCCCTTGTCGGCGAGGTCGCCGACCGCGGGTGCCTCGAACCCGGCCTCCAGGAGCCGGGCCCTGAGTCCGTAGAGGCCGAGCGGGGTGAGCCGGACCATGCCGTAGCGGGAGACGTCGGTCTCGTCGACCGGGGAGGCGGGCTCCTCGTCGGTGTCTGCCATCAGCGCCTCGTCGACGGGCTGGTACGCCACGAGCCCGACCAGCTCGAGGAGCCGGAACTGGTCGTCGAGCCGCATCATCGCGTCGGAGACCTGCTCCAGCACGTCGTTGGTGGGCTCGCCCATGTCGCTGGGGACGATCATCGAGGCGGCCAGCGCGGGCAGTGGCACGAATGCCGTGCCGGGCCGCTCCTCGCCGGCGGTGAGGAGGTAGAGGTTGCCGAGCACGCCGTCCAGGAACTCGGCCTCGGCCTCCGGGTCCCAGTCCAGGGACGAGAGGTCGACCTCGCCACCCGCGTCCATCGCGCCGACCAGGTCGTCCAGGTCCGGCACGCTCGCGTCGGCGAGCACGGTCTCCAGCGCCGCCAGCCACACACCGAGCACATCGTGCGGGGCGCCGCCGGTGAGCACGGCCAGCTCCTCGCCCGCGGTGACGGTGCCGGCTTCCTCGTCGACGACCTCGACGAGCCCAGTGTCGACGGCGACCCGCCAGGCCTCGCTCGCGTACGCCGCCGCGTCGTCCCCGCTCAGCCCGAGCACCTCGGCCGCCTCGGGCAGCTGCTCTTCGACGAGCCCGCCCCCGGCGTCGATCCGCGTCGTCGGCCCGGCCCAGCGGGCGAGCCGCGCGGCCCGTGACAGCAGGGGCGTGGACAGGGCGTCCCGCGCCAGCTCCGCTTCGGGGTGCAGCCGCACCGGCGGCAGTGGGGCGCTGTCTGACATCGGCTGGTTCTCCTAGAGGCGCGTCGTACCACTCAGCCGCTCAGCCTAGACCGCTTTCCACCCATGCCGCCCGGTTCATCTCCCGGTCCGGGGCCGTACATGGCTGAAACCTTGACAAGTGGCCTGAGCAGGCACGAGATTGACGCGCGTAGAAGCCGGGCGGACAGGTGTTCACTCGCTTCTACGCGCGTCATACGCGCCTTTCGCTCCACCCTCGTCCCGGCGCCCATGTACGTCCCCGGAGGGATCCCGTTGCCGAGCAAGTCTTCCGTGCGTCTCGCCGCGCTCACCGTCGCCGCCGTCTGTTCCGCGGCCTCCACCGTCGTACTCACCTCGCCCGCGCACGCGGCGGCCGTGAGCATCCATGACATCCAGGGCACGACCCGGATATCCCCGTACGCCGGCCAGGCGGTCACGGATGTGGCCGGAATCGTCACCGGCGTGCGCACCTACGGCTCCTCCAGAGGCTTCTGGATCCAGGACCCGAACCCGGACGCCGACCCCGCCACCAGCGAGGGCGTCTTCGTCTTCACCAGCTCCACCCCGAAGGTCGCGGTCGGTGACGCGGTGACCGTGTCCGGCACGATCACGGAGTTCGTCCCGGGCGGCGCCGCCTCCGGCAACCAGGCGGTGACGGAGATCGTCCGCCCGACGGTGACGGTCGTCTCCAGCGGCAACGCGGTCCCGGCCGCCACCGTCGTCGACGCCAGGTCGGTGCCGAGCGCCTACGCCCCGGCCGGCGACACCGCCGCGAGCGGCTCGGTCAACGCTCTGACCCTGCGTCCGTCGAAGTACGCCCTGGACTACTACGAGTCCCTGGAGGGCATGAACGTCCAGGTCTCCGACACCCGCGTGGTCGGCGCCACCGACCCGTTCACCGAGCTGTGGGTCACGGTGAAGCCGCGCGAGAACAGCAACCGCCGCGGCGGCACGGTCTACGGCTCCTACGAGTCGCAGAACACCGGCCGGCTCCAGATCCAGTCCCTGGGCGCGACCGCCGACTTCCCGAAGGCGAACGTCGGCGACGTCCTCACCGGCAGCACCGCGGGCCCGCTGGACTACAACCAGTTCGGCGGCTACACCCTGGTGGCCAACAAGATCGGCACGCTGAAGAGCGCCGGCCTGGCCCGCGAGACCACCGAGAAGCAGAAGAACGGCGAGCTCGCGGTCGCGACGTACAACGTCGAGAACCTCGACCCGTCCGACGCCTCCTTCGAGGAGCACGCCGCCGCGATCGTGAACAACCTGAAGTCGCCCGACATCGTGTCCCTGGAGGAGATCCAGGACAACAACGGCGCGAAGAACGACGGCACGGTCGCCGCCGACCTGACGGTGACCAAGCTGATCGACGCCATCGTCGCGGCCGGCGGCCCGACGTACGACTGGCGCTCCATCGACCCGGCGAACAACACCGACGGCGGCGAGCCGGGCGGCAACATCCGCCAGGTGTTCCTGTTCAACCCGGAGCGGGTCTCCTTCACCGACCGCGCGGGCGGCGACGCCACCACCGCCGCCGGCGTCACCAAGGAGCACGGCAAGGCCGCGCTGACGGTCTCCCCGGGCCGCATCGACCCGGCGAACACCGCCTGGACGAGCAGCCGCAAGCCGCTGGCCGGCGAGTTCTCCTTCCGTGGCCGGACGGTCTTCGTGATCGCCAACCACTTCAACTCCAAGGGCGGCGACCAGGCTCTGACCTCGCAGTACCAGCCGCCGGCGCGCAGCTCGGAGACCCAGCGCGCCCTCCAGGCGACCGCGGTGAACGCGTTCGTCAAGGACATCCTGGCCGCCCAGAAGAACGCGGACGTCATCACCCTCGGTGACATCAACGACTTCGAGTTCTCCGGCACCACCGAGATCCTGGAGAGCGACGGCGCGCTCTGGTCGGCGATCAAGTCGCTGCCGAAGAGCGAGCGTTACTCGTACGTCTACCAGGGCAACGCCCAGGTCCTCGACCAGATCCTGATCAGTCCGTCGATCCGGCGTTCCTGCGACTTCGAGTACGACAGCGTGCACGTCAACGCGGAGTTCAACGACCAGATCAGCGACCACGACCCGCAGGTGCTGCGGTTCAAGCCGTAGTCGCCGACCGTCGGTCGCAGTTGCTCTACCGGGGCTGGCTGAACACTCCGTTCAGCCAGCCCTTCCAGGCGGTTTCGACCGCCTCCGCGTCCGCGCCCGGCGCGAAGTCGTGGACGCTGATCCCGACCGGGTAACCCCAGTGGTCGCGCCCGAAGACGCGGATCAGGGCACCCTCGGTGCGCAGCCCGAGGAAGTACGGGTTGCGGAAGTCGACCTCGGCGTCGAGGAGTTGGTCCTCGGGGCCGCGGACCCGCACCCGCGCCCCCTCGGCGGTGTCGTCCGCGAGGCCGAGCGCCCGGCCGACGGCGGCGAAGGAACCGGTGGCCTTGGAGGCGTCGGGTCCGTCGAAGGTGGCGAAGGCGGCCGTGCGGGGCGCGAAGTGGATCAGATACTGGCGCAGGGTCGCCATGTAGAAGTCGGTGTGCTTGGCGGCGCCGTCGTACTGGTTGTCCCAGTCGTCGACGAAGATCCCGCTGTGCACGTACCGCACCCAGGCACGCCGGCCCTCGTCGCGCGGCTCGATGGTGTAGTCGAGCTGGTTGAGGGTCTGTTCGGAGATGCCCTCGACGTTCTCGACGCGGTTGGTGTAGCGGTGCGGCGGGTCCCAGGCGGTGACCGTGGACCCGAAGGGGCCCTTGCCGCCCTCGCGCGGCTCGGGGGGCTCCATCGGCCACAGCCAACCGCCGGTCTGGGCGGTGACGGCCTCCCAGACCTCCTCCGGTGAGGCATCGACCTCAAACTCGCGGGCGATCTCGAATTCCTTGGACATGGTGGGCTCCTGAGTACGGACTGGTCTAGCTGTCGAGTTCCGGGACGGTGTCCGGGACGGGTTCCTGGACCGGCCGGTCCTCGACCGTGGGATTGAGCGTGGGCTTGAGCGTGGGCTTGAGCGTGGGGTGGACGGCCACGACGATCCGGTGATCCCGACCGTCCTCGGTGTCCGGAGCGTCGTACTTGCGGATCAGCGCGGTGATCCCCGCCGTCAGCTCCTGGATGAACGCGGCCCGGTCGGCGGCCGAGGCGAAGCGGACCTCGCCGTCGAGCGCGTACGTCGCCAGCCGCTTGCGGGCCTTCGTCGCGCCGGTGATCAGCGAGCCGACGTCCCGGACGAGCCGGGCGCCGAGCGCGAGCAGCCAGCGCGCGGAGAGCTGGTCCCGGAAGCGGTCCGGGTCCGGCTGCACGGCGGCGAGCGCGAGCGGTGAGATGACGTACGACGCGGCGGTCGCCCGCATCAGCCGCTCGGTGACGTTGCCCTTGCGGCGCTCCCCGGCCAGCTCGACCAGGCCGTGCCGCTCCAGGGTCTTCAGGTGGTAGTTGACCTTCTGCCGGGGCAGTCCGACGTTGCCGGCCAGCATGGCCGCCGAGGCGGGGCCTGCGGCCAGCTCGGCGAGCAGCCGGGCCCTTATGGGGTCCAGGGAGGCGGCTGCGGCCTCGGGGTCCTCGATCACGGTCACGTCCAGCATGGGTCCACCCTCTCACCGAAAACTTTTTTTGTCCAGACTCATTCAGTTGTCGGATGGAGCCGGGGTGATCTCACTGGGGCACGAGACCGAGGGCGTGGTCGTAGCGCCTGCCCGTGAAGCCCCGCACACCCGGGTAAGTCCGCACCCGCTCCCGCTCCTCGTCGACGGGGACGGTGAGGGCCTTGTCGTAGGCCTGAGGGGTCTCCCACTCCGCGTAGTTGAGGACGTGGGTGCCGTCGGTGGACAGATGGAAGTGGGCGGCGATCAGTCCGCGGTGGGCGACCGGCCCGGGGGCGGTGCGCAGCAGGAGGTCGATCCAGTCCCGGCGCCGCTCGGCCGCACCGGGCTCGAAGTCGATCCGCACGGTCACGATCAGCCCCGGCACACGCTGGTCGCAGGCGGCACGCTCTTCCCCGCGGTAGTACCGGTACCGGTCGAGTGCGACGCGCTCGATGTCCGGGACGGCGGTGTCGATCTCGTCGTTTCGTTCCTGCCGGCGGGTCTTCACGAAGGCCTCGTAGGCCAACTCGCTCGCCCACTGCGAGTGGTGCATCAGCGTCTCGCCGTCGTGCCCGGTGTAGACGTGGTAGCCGAGCAGGTCGTCGGCGGGCCAGGGCCGGCGCTCCCAGGTGTGCGCGATCGCCTCGACGGCCTGCTTCTGCCGCTCGGGGGTGCCCATGCGCCAGGTGCTGAAGAGGGCGGCGCCGACCTCGGGCTGGGTGAGGTCGGGGTGGGTGTCGGTGCGGCGGGTGTCGGTGCGGCGGGTCATGGCGGGCCTCCGTCGGTCGGTACGGGATGCGTGCACCGCCCACCCTTCAACCTCAACCAAGATTCAGGTCAAGTAGCCGATTCGGGCGGCGAATTCGGGAGACCCGGCTGGTCATGGACGAGAAGGCCCAGAGGGCCGAGACGGTGGAGCAGGGCGAGACATCCGAGACCGCTGGGACGGACAGCCCCTCCGAGTTGCCCGCACGGTCGTGGCGGGCGGTGGTGGGGCGCACGTTCAAGGAGTTGCTGGACGACGAACTCTCCGACCGTGCGGCCGCGTTGACGTACTACGGCGTGCTGTCGCTCTTCCCGGCGCTGCTGGTGATGGTGTCCCTGCTGGGTGTGGTCGGCCAGCGCGCCACGGACAAGATCCTCGACAACATCGGGGACCTCGCCCCCGGCCCCGCCCGGGACATCCTGCAGGACGCGGTGGTCCAGCTCGGCGACAGCGGCGGCACCGGCAGTGTGCTGGCCGTTCTCGGCCTGCTCTTCGCCCTGTGGTCGGCGTCCGGGTATGTCGCCGCGTTCATCCGCGCGTCCAACGCGGTGTACGACCTTCCGGAGGGCCGCCCGGTGTGGAAGCTCACGCCGCTGAGGCTGGCGCTGACCGTGGTGCTGATGCTGATGCTGGCCGCGAGCGCGCTGATTGTGGTGTTCACGGGGCCGCTGGCCGAGCGGGCCGGCACGACGATCGGGCTCGGTGACGAGGCGATCGCGGTGTGGGACATCGCCAAGTGGCCGGTACTGCTGCTACTGGTGGTCCTGATGATCGCCCTGCTGTACTGGGCCGCCCCCAACGTCCGTGGCCGCGGCTTCCGTTGGATCTCCCCCGGCAGCGTCCTCGCCACCCTGATCTGGCTGGCCGCGTCCGCCGGTTTCGCCGTGTACGCGTCCAACTTCGGCTCGTACAACAAGACTTACGGCACACTCGCGGGCGCCATCGTCTTCCTCGTCTGGCTCTGGCTGACCAACATGGCGATCCTCCTGGGCCTGGAGTTCGACGCGGAGCTGGCACGCGAGCGAGCGATCACGGGCGGCCGCCCGCCGACGGAGGAGCCGTACGTGGAGCCGAGGGACACGAGGAAGTGGCCGGCGAGGCTGCGGGCGGCACGGGGGAAGTGACGGGGGCGGCGGGGCACCACCTCACCACTCAGCCGACCGAGTCGGACCAAGGCCTAACCCCACAGCCGACCGAGTCGGGTGGTGGGTGGGCGAAGGCCGGGGGTCTGGGGGCGGAGCCCCCAGCGTCGGTCACGCAGACGCCGGGCGCCGAAGTCACCCACCTCAAGGACAACCCCGGCGCCCGCACCCGCACCCGCACCGTCACCGCCCGTGACGCCGCCGCACCACCTCTCCGACGACCACCACACCCACCGCCGCCGCCCCCACAACCAGCACCGGCCGCGGATGCCGCACCCCGACCTGCACGGCGGAGCGAACCGGCCCGGGCAGGCTGTGCTCAACGGCATGCCCCGCATGACTCGCCCGGTCCTGGACCGTATGCCCGGCCTGCGCCGCACTGCTGCGCAGCTGCACCGTCATCGCGCCCGCCTTGTCCCGGAGGTCCGCGGCCCGTGCCCGCGCACGCCCCTTGACGTCGACCTTGCCGGCCAGCTCCTCCACGGTGTCGCCGAGTTCGCTCCGCGTCCGCTCGATCTGCCGACGCAGCTCGTCGGGCCCCTTGGCGCCGACCTCGTGCGCTGTCTTGTCCGTCATCGGTGTGCCCTTCCCCTGATCTCCTGGACGTCGGCCCTGACGCTGCCGAGTGCTTCCTCGGGCGTGGGCGGTGTGGCACGGCGCAGCTGGGCGCGTCCGGTCGCCGCGAGCACGCCCGCGAGCACGAACAGGACGGCCGTCACGATGAGCGCCGCCGCCCAGACGGGCAGTACCAGCGAGAGTGCGGCGGCACCCGTGGCGGCCAGGGCGAGGAAGCCGGCGTAGGCGACAGCGCCCGCGGCGCCGAGCAGCCCACCGCCGCGCCCCGCGCGACGGCCCTTCTGCGCAAGCTCCTCCTTGGCGAGGGCCACTTCCTGTCGTACCAGCCGGGAGACCTGTTCGGTGGCCTGTCCGACGAGGTCGCCGACCGAATGATGTTCGTCATGTACGGGCCTGGGGGCCATGGTCCCGGTCACGGTTCCGCCTCCTCTCGGTATCGGAACCCCCGGGTACCCTGACCGGCCCTCGCTACCCCTGCGGCGCGCCTCCGGGCCCGCGCTCGCCGAGCCGGGCCAGCTGGCTCTGGAACCAGTCGAGCCGGGCCTGCAACAGGGCGGCCTCCGCGACGAGTTCGGGCACCCCGAGCCCGCCGGGCGCACCCGGACCGGCGGCCGGCAGCAGCTCGTCCCCCGCCACCCGCAGACCGTCCCCCGCCACCACCCGCAGCCGGTCCCCGGCCAGCCGGGCGAACCCGGCCAACGAGACGGACGTACGACCGCGCAGGCACCCCGCGCAGGAGGGGGCCAGCGCGTGCCAGCCCGGTCGGCCCCAGCCGGCGTCGGCCAGTGCCGCCGCGACCGTGCCGCAGGCGCACGGGCCGACGGTGGCCGTGCGGACGCGCTGACGGGCGTACCGGAAGCCCCGCTCGAAGCGGATGTAGCGGCCGAGTACCAAGACCTCGAGCAGGACGGCCGTACGGTGCTCGGCCGTGCACAGCAGGGCCTCGGCGGTCGTACGGTCGTGCACGCAGTGGAAGCCGCAGTCGCAGCGGCGGTGCGGTGCCTGGTGCCGCAGGCCGTAGACGCAGGACGCGTCGGCCAGGACTCCGTACGGCAGCGCGCCGCCCAGCGACACACCGGTGAACCCGGCCCGGGTGCCGTCCTGGGACAGCACCGGGTGGGCGATCTTGTATCCGGTCGGCGGCTCCGTCGGACGTTCCTCGGGGAGCCGCAGCCTCATCGGGCGGCCGGGACCTCTTCGGGCGCCTTCAGTTCCTTGAGCTCCTCAGGGAGCTCGAGATCTTCATCGTGGACCTGCGGCCGCTCTTCCGCGACTCCGGTGGCGAGTGCCTTGCCGAGCTTCATGACGCCTCCCAATGACCAGGGGTCGATGACCGTCCTGGCCATGGTGACCCATGAGGGGCCGACTTGGACATAGGGCCTGGCACCTGCGCACAGACCGAGGATCCCTCAGCATCCCTTATCAATATCTCGTAGGAGATTTAAGTGGAGCTTCACTGTCGGCGGGCCGAGACTACCCTCATGACGACACCTCGCCCCTTCGGCCGCGCCCTCTGCGCCATGATCACGCCCTTCACCGACGCGGGCGCGCTCGATCTCGACGGCGCGCAGCGGCTGGCCGACCGGCTGGTGACGGAAGGCTGCGACGGTCTGGTCCTGTCCGGGACGACGGGTGAGTCGCCGACCACGACGGACGCGGAGAAGGCCGCGCTCGTCACGGCCGTCCGGGAGGCGGTGGGCGGGCGGGCGTCGGTCGTCGCGGGTGTGGGCACCTTCGACACCCGGCACACCATTGAGCTGGCCCTGGCGGCCGAAAAGGCGGGCGCGGACGGCCTGTTGGTGGTCAGCCCGTACTACAGCAGGCCCCCGCAGGACGCGCTGGAGGCGCATTTCCGCGAGGTCGCGGACGCCTCCGGGCTGCCGCTCGTGCTGTACGACATCCCGGGGCGCACCGGCACCCGGATCGAGCCGGACACCCTGATCCGTCTCGCCGGGCATCCCCGGATCGTCGCGGTCAAGGACTGTTCCTACGACTTCCTCGGCGCCCAGAAGGTCCTGGACCGCACGGAGTTGGCGTACTACGCGGGCTGCGACGAACACAACCTCGCCCTGTACGCGGTGGGGGCCGCCGGATACGTCAGCACCGTCGCCAACGTGGTCCCGGCCCAGCTCCGTGCGGTCCTCGACGCGTTCGAGGCGGGCGACACCCCCGTGGCCGCCCGCCTCCAACGACGAGCCACGCGGCTGATCGAGCCGATGATGTCGGCGGGCCTGCCCGGCACGGTCACTGCCAAGGCCCTCCTCAACGCGCTCGGCCTGCCCGCGGGCCCGGTCCGCGCACCGCTGCGACCCGCCGACCGCGAGACGGTCGACGAGCTGCTGACGGCGTACGAACAGTTCGTGGCCGCCTGATCAGCGCCACCTGACCAGCGCCTCCTGATCAGCCTTCGGCGAAGACGGGCTCCCAGCGTCCGGCGTCCCCGTCGTTGCCCTTGCGGAAGCCGCTGAGCGGTACGACCTTGTCGCTGCCGATGGTGACCAGCACGAGCCGCTGGTGGAACTCGTTCTTGCCGCCCTTGGCGATGTCCCAGGCGATGAGAGACGTGTTGCCGACCCAGGCGAGCAGCTGCTGCCCGTGGACCTCGGTCTTCTTGCCGGTCGTGGCGTCGAGGACCCAGGAGGAGGTCTTCCACTTCTCGCCCGCGAAGTCACCGGCGACGAGCCTGCCGTCGGGCGACTTCCCCGCGTCGACGTACCACGACAGGTGCTTGTCGCCCGCCGGCGCGGGAACCTCCTTGCCCGTGAAGTCGTAGAACTGCTTGCCGATGTCGCCCATGGGGTGGCCCGACCAGACGTGCCGGCCGTCATCGGTGAGAGCGAAGTCCTGGCGGGTGTTGAGGAAGGTGCCGCCCATGGGGTCGTCGGAGTCGCTCGCGAGCTTGACCTCGGTCCAGGCACCCTTCCCGGATGCCACGTCGAGGACGTGGAAGCCGGTGCGGCTCGACGTCCATGCCTGGCCCCAGTCGTCGGAGCCCTCCGTCTTGACCAGCAGGTCGGGGTTCTCGCCGTAGGTCGTCGCGACCAGCTTGCGGCCGTCGCGCGAGAACGCGAGTCCGCCGACGGGGTGGTCGACGGGGATCCACCGCGCGACCTTGCCGGTGGTCAGGTCGAGCAGGCCGATGCGTGAGGCGGGCAGGTCCTGCTCCAGGACGGCGGCGGTCTTCATGCCGGGGGCGACGGCCACCCAGGACCACTTCGTGGTCTTCTCGTACCTGCCGGTCTTGTGGTCGAGCAGCCAGTAGGTGCGCTCGTGGACGGCGGTGTCGGCTGTCTTCCTGACGGTCTTCGGGACGAAGTACGCGGCCAGTCGGGTGTTCCCGGCGGAGATCAGCTCGCGTGGCGGCGACTGGTCCGGATGCGCGTTCACCTCGGTCTTCGGTACGACGTCCGCGGGGCGTACGTCGGCGCCCCGGCCCGAGTCCAGCATCGGCACCCCCACCGCGACGGCGAGCACGGCGGCCGTGGCGACGGCGGCGGCCGCGATCCGGCGCGTACGGCGGCGCCGGCGGAACGCCAGCACCCGGTCGGCGAACCCCGGCCGCGCCGGGGACTGTTCGGCGGCCTGCTCCCGCAGCGCGTCGCGCACGAGTTCCTCGACGTTCACGGCCGCACCTCCAGAGGCGAGTAGTCACGGGACGGCTGCCGCTCGGCGTCGGCCGGTCCCAGGGCGGCCAGTTCGGGCGCCAGCGAGCGCAGCCGGGCGAGGGAGCGGTGGGTGGTGGACCGTACGGTGCCGACGGTGCAGCCGAGGAGCCGGGCCACGTCGGCCTCCGGCAGGTCCTCGAAGTAGCGAAGCACGAGCACGGTCCGCTGGCGCGCGGTGAGCCGGGCCAGCGCCTCGCGCATCACGACCCGCAGTTCGGCCGCGGCCGCCGCGTCGACGCTTCCCGCGCCCGCCTCGGGCGGCTCGGCGACGCTGACCTCCCGTCTGCGCCACTTCAGCCGCCAGCGGCTGACCTGCTGGCGGTAGAGGATCCGGCGTACATAGGCCTCGGGCTCGTCGATCCGCTGCCACTTCCCGGCCGCCTTGGCGAGCGCCGTCTGCAGCAGGTCCTCACCGGCGTGCTGGTCTCCCCCGCAGAGCAGCACGGCCGTCTTCAGCAGCGCCGACGACCGGTTGTCCACGAACTCCCGGAAGCTCTCCAGCCCTTCGGCATTCATCGTCACCTTCTCTTCCCCGGCGGTCCCTGCGCTCCGCCCCCTGTAGTCCTTGTGACGCGTGCGACCGCCCGCCGCTATGCCACCCCGCCGAAGAATTTTCTGGAGGGTCTCTCCGGAGGATCGTGTCCGGCGGAAAGGGCCGGGGCCCGTACCGCACAGGTGTGCGGTACGGGCCCCGGCCCTCGGCGTTCGTGATCAGCGCCAGGTGTACCCGTCGCCGATCAGCAGCACGTGCTCCAGTACGTCCTCCATCGGATCGTCCACCTGGCCCACGTTGACCAGTCCGATCCGCGGGCCGTTGTGCGAGGCGCTGTTGGTCTCGTCCGCGTGCGCGGCCTGTGCCGGCAGCCCGCACACCACTGTCAGGGTCAGCGCCCCGGACAGCCACCGGGCCACGGTCCTCGCCCGCTCGTTCGTCATTGCGCGATCCCTCGTTCGTCGTTTCGGCCTCTGATCGGACACTGCGTCCACCCGTTCATCTGCCGAAACCACAAGAAGGTCACGCTGAGTAACCCGTACGAGATCTTGAGATGATCAGTTGTGGCTGTGGAGGATCTCGTTCAGCCCGCCCCAGACCGCGTTGTTCGGGCGGGCCTCGACGGTGCCGGTGACCGAGTTGCGGCGGAAGAGGATGTTGGAGGCGCCGGACAGCTCGCGCGCCTTGACGATCTGCCCGTCGGGCATGGTGACGCGGGTGCCCGCCGTGACGTACAGCCCCGCCTCGACCACGCACTCGTCGCCGAGCGCGATGCCGACGCCCGCCTCGGCGCCGATCAGGCAGCGCTCGCCGATGGTGATGCGGACGTTGCCGCCGCCGGAGAGGGTGCCCATGGTGGAGGCGCCGCCGCCGATGTCCGAGCCGTCGCCGATCACGACACCGGCGGAGATACGGCCCTCGACCATCGACGTGCCGAGCGTGCCGGCGTTGAAGTTCACGAAGCCCTCGTGCATGACGGTCGTGCCGTCGGCGAGGTGCGCGCCCAGGCGGACCCGGTCGGCGTCGGCGATGCGGACGCCCTTCGGGGCCACGTAGTCCGTCATGCGGGGGAACTTGTCGATCGAGGTGACCTGGAGGTGCAGGCCCTCGGCGCGGGCGTTCAGCCGCACCTTCTCGACGTCGTCCACGGCGACCGGGCCGAGCGAGGTCCAGGCGACGTTGGCGAGGTGGCCGAAGATGCCGTCCAGGCTCTGGCCGTGCGGCTGGACCAGGCGGTGCGAGAGCAGGTGCAGACGCAGGTAGACGTCGTGCGCGTCGATCGGCTTGTCGTCGAGCGAGCCGATGACCGTGCGGACCGCGACCACCTCGACGCCCCGGCGGGCGTCCGGACCGATCGCCGCGGTCGCGCCGCCGCCGAGCAGCTCCGCGGCGCGTTCGGCCGTCAGTCGCTCGGTGCCGGACGGGCCGGCCTCCGCGGTGAGCTCGGGAGCGGGGAACCAGGTGTCGAGGACGGTGCCGTCGGCGGCGATCGTGGCGAGGCCGGCGGCAACGGCGCCGGTGGTGCGAGGAGCAGTCGTGTCGGTCATAAGGGCAACCTAACGTGGCAGGGGGCGCCCGGGCGAACCGGTGCGCACGGCGTCTCAGGTGCCGGGCGCACCGTCCGGGATCCGGCCCGGACCGCTCGCGGATCGCTCGCGGATCGGACCGGGCTCAGGCCGTGCCGACGGCCCGGATCAGGGCCGCTCCCCCTTCTCGTCCACTACCGCCGTCACGAGCCGCGCCCCGCTGAGCACGACGTCGCCCTTGTCCCACTGCAGGTCGCCGGTCCGCGCCACGTGCCGGTACCCGGCGTAGAGGTAGGTGGCCGGGTCGAGGAGGACCTCGTCCCGGTAGGTGTCGGCGGCGTTCGTCCGGTACAGCGCGTAGGCGCTGCGCCCCGCCTCGTCCTGGACCTCGGCGGCCTGTACGCCGGGGATCGTGGCGAGGGCCCGGTAGACCTTGGCGAGGCCCGCGGGGTCGTAGGCGTAGGCCCGGCTGAGGACGGCCGTGAGGGCGCGGTACTCGTGCCGGGTGCGGGACTCGGACTTGTCGGTGGCGTAGAAGAACGCCCGGGCCTTGGCACGCACCTGCGCCGGGTCGTCCGGCAGGTTCTTGAGGAACGCGTACTCCTCCCTGGGCGAGTGGTCGTCGCCGGCCTTGCCGTCCTCCATCTTCGGATCGGCGTACGCGTACCAGTCCTCGTCGGTCTGCGGCCCCGGCTTCTCGTCGTCCGTCAGGTTCGTCTCGACGGACTTCACGTAGATCCACTGGCCGTCGCGTGCGGTGACCGCGGGACCGGCGGCGATGGCGTCGGCGGCGTCGTTCAGGAGGTCCTTGGCGCTGCCGAGTTCGAGGGTGTACCCGGGGCGTGCGCCCGGCCGCACCCCGTCCGGGCCGCGGTCGATCACCTGCGTCCCGATCAGGGCGACCGCCGTGATCAGGGCCGCCGTCGCCGCGGCCATCAGCCGCCAGTCGGCGCGCAGCCGGCGGGCCCGGCTGCGGCCCGTCGCCTCCCGCAGCAGCCGGTCGCGTCCGGCGAGAAAGGGTGCGCGCTCGGCCGCCGGGGCCTCGGCCCGCAGTTCGCGGACCGCCGTCATCTCGTCCATGTCAGAACACCTCCGTGGCGTCGAGCGTGAATGCGGGGTCGGCGCCGAGGGCCGAACGGACCTTGCGGCGGGCGCGGTTGAGCCGGGAGCGCACGGTGCCGACGGGGATCCCCAACGCCTCACCGACCTCGGTGTACGTCAGGTCGGCCCAGGCCACGAGCAGCAGCACGTGCCGGTCGCCCACGGACAACGCGGCCAGCGCCCCGGCGAGCGGGGCCTGGGCGGCCTGCGCGGTGACCCGGTCGTCGGCGCGCTCGGACCAGGTCTCGGCGACCGGGTCGTGCCCGGTGCGGGCCAGCGCCCGCAGGGCCCGCACCTCGGCCCGGCGGTGCTTGCCGACGAGGTTGCCGGCGATGCCGTAGAGCCAGGGGCGGGCGCTGGGGCGGGCGGTGTCGTAGCGGGACCGGATGCGGAACGCGATGAGGAAGGTCTCCGCGGTGATGTCGTCGGCGGCGCCCACGCCCAGCCGGCGTGCCACATAGCGGTGGATGTCGGGGGCGTACCGGTCGTAGAGGCGGGCGAAGAGCTCCGGTTCCTCCAGGGACTGGGCGACGACCTGGGCGTCCTCGGGCGAGGACGGATCCGGTGGTCCGGTCACGTGGCGGCCTCCGTGGGTGTGTTCGGGGTGAGGATGTCACCCGCTGTTCCCCGACGTCGGCGAAGCGGTTCACGGCCCGGAGTTCACGGACCAGAGTTCACGGACCGGAGTTCACGGACCGGCGTTCACGCCCGGCGTTCACGGACCGCGGCCGCCCGGGCTCACGCGGCGCCGTCGATGATCCTCGCCAGCATCTGCCGCGCGTACTCCTCGTCGTACGACGTCCCCGTCAGCAGCACCTGCAGACAGATCCCGTCCATCAGCGCGACCAACGCCCGCGCGGTGACCGGGTCGGTGCGCGCGGTGAGCCGGGCGGCGAGGTCGTCGGCCCACTCGGCGGCGACCGGGCGCAGGGCGGGGCGGCGCAGGGCGGCGAGGTAGAGCTCGTACTCCAGCTCGACGCCGGTGCGCTCGCCGGCCAGCCACTCGCCCAGCAGTCCGGCGAGTTCGGCGGCCAGCTCGGTGCGCGGTCCGGCGAGGCCGCCGCGGGAGGCGATCACCTTGTCGAAGCCCTCGTTGGCCTGGCGGAGCGCCGCGACCATCAGCTCGTCCAGGGTCTTGAAGTGGTACGTCGTGGAGCCGAGCGGCACATCGGCCTCGGCGGCGACGGAACGGTGGCTCAGCCCGGCGAGGCCCTTCTGCCCGGCGACCCGGATCGCCGCGTCGATGATCCGCTGGCGTCGCTCGGGGTCGTAGCGGCGGGCCATCAGTGCGCACCGCCCAGGTTCAGCACCACCACGCCGACGATGATCAGCGCGATACCGGCGGCCTTGGCCAGGTTCATCCCCTCCCCCAGGAACACCATGCCGATGCCCGCGACGACCGCGGTGCCGACCCCGGCCCAGATCGCGTACGCCGTGCCGACCGAGACGGTCTTCAGCGTCTGCGCGAGCAGCGCGAAGGCGACGACGTACCCCAGGGCGGTCAGCAGGGAGGGCCAGAGCCTGCTGAAGCCGTCGCTGTACTTCATGGAGGTCGTGGCGGCCACCTCGGCGGCGATGGCGCCGGCGAGCAACAGGTATCCCATGTGTACGAGTGTACATAACGGCGCCGGCACAGAGCCGGGCTCGGGCTTTGCAGGCGGGCTCGGGTCTTGCAGGCGGGCTCGGGTCTCGCGGGCGGGCACGGTCGTGCGGGCCGGCCGGTGCGGCTCGGCCGTCTCGGGGGCGTACTCCTCGCCCAAGTAGCCGCACGGCGCCCGCAGTCGCGGCTCCGGGTGGGCCACCGGCGTAGGGAGCGTGATCCAGGCGGCGAGCCCGGCCCGGCTGCCCGGGTCCCGCAAGTCCCCGAAGCGCGACCGCCTTTCATGGGCAGGCAGCACAAAACGGGTCTCCGGGGGCAGCGCGAACCTCGGGTGCGCGAGCGGGATGCGGAACCGGAGCGGCCGGAAACCGCTCACTCAAACAGCTCCCAGGAGTGCACCGCCTCCACTAGTGTTTCACCGTTCACCTACTTCCCCGTCTCGGCCGCAGCCGTCGCCCAAGGCGCCCGCCGGAGGAATCGCGCATGCCAGAAAGCAAGTCCCGGCCCCCTCAGAACCAGCCATGGGAGAGCGGCTGGGCTCCGGACACCTCCCGGGTGCCGGGAACGCGACGCCTGTGGCTGGCCGGCGCGCTGGCGATAGCCACGGTCGCCGCCTGTGTGACGGCGATCGTCGTGACGGAGCAACAGCCTGACTATCCGTCACCCGCCCCGGACCAGGCGGCCGTCGCGGACCCGAGCGGCCCCGGCCTGATCTCCTACGGCACCCCCTCCGCGACGCCCTCTCCGACGCCCGGCAAGAAGAGCGCCTCCCCGTCCGCCCGGACGACGACGAGCGCCTCCGAACCACAGGGCTCGGCCTCCGCGACCCCGCCCGCCGCTCCGCCCAAGCCGCCCACCTCGCAGCCCGGTTCGTCCACCCCGAAGCCGTCGACGACCTGGCGCTCGGTCCGCTCGGTGAACTACCCCGACCGCTACTGGCACATCAGCGGCGGCCTGGTGAAGCTCGACCCGGTCGGCGGCTCGGAGTCCCGCGAGGACTCCACCTTCAAGCTGGTCAAGGGCCTGGCCGACAGCTCCTGCCAGTCCTTCGCCACGGCCGACGGCAAGTACCTCCGCCACCGCGACTTCATCCTCCGCGCGGACCGGAACGACGGCTCGTCCCTCTTCAAGCAGGACGCCACGTTCTGCCCCCGCAGCTCACCGATGTCCGGCGCGATCATGCTGGAGTCGGTCAACTACCCGGGCCGCTTCCTGCGCCACAAGGACTTCGTACTCCGCCTGGAGTCGTACCAGCACAGCGGCGGGTACCAGGTGGACTCGGCGTTCCGGCTGGTGGGCGGGCTGGCCTGAGCACGAGAAACGGCGACGCCCGAGGGCGTCGCCGTTCGCATCAGCTCGTGGAACTCAGACGTTGAACCCGAGCGCCCGCAGCTGCTCGCGCCCGTCGTCCGTGATCTTGTCGGGGCCCCACGGGGGCATCCAGACCCAGTTGATGCGGAGCTCGTTGACGAGGCCGTCCGTGGCGGACTTGGCCTGGTCCTCGATGACGTCCGTCAGCGGACAGGCCGCCGAGGTCAGGGTCATGTCGATGGTCGCGATGTTCGCGTCGTCGATGTGGATGCCGTAGATCAGGCCGAGGTTGACGACGTCGATGCCCAGTTCGGGGTCGACGACGTCGTACAGGGCCTCGCGGAGTTCTTCCTCCGAGGCCGGCTTCATCTCAACGGTCTCGCTCATGCGGTCTTCCTTTCGGCGTCGGCTCCGCCCAGGGCCTGGGCCGTCGCGTCCTTCCACGCCATCCAGCTCAGGAGGGCGCACTTCACCCGCGCCGGGTACTTGGAGACACCGGCGAACGCGACCGCGTCCTCCAGCACCTCCTCCATCGCGTCGTCGGGCTCGATCCGGCCCTTGGACTGCATCAGCTCCAGGAAGGTCTCCTGGATCTTCTGCGCGTCCGCCAGGTCCTTGCCGACCAGCAGGTCGTTCAGCACGGAGGCCGAGGCCTGGCTGATCGAGCAGCCCTGCCCCTCGTACGAGACGTCGCTGATGGTCGTGCCGTCGTACTTCACGCGCAGCGTGATCTCGTCGCCGCACGTCGGGTTGACGTGGTGCACCTCGGCGTCGCCATCCCGAAGACCGCGCCCGTGCGGGTGCTTGTAGTGGTCCAGGATGACTTCCTGGTACATCGAATCCAGCTTCACAGCGACCGCCCTCGCGTCCCGTCTTCCCTTGCGTGGCCCGTCGGCCGGGGGTCCGGGGGTTGTCCCCCGGGATAGCACAGCACGATTTCAGCACGCCCCTCAGCCGAAGAAGTTCCGTACGTGCTCCAGGCCGTCGACCAGTGCGTCGATCTCGGCCGGCGTGGAGTACAGATAGAACGACGCTCGCGTGGTCGCAGGAATTCCGTACCGCAGGCAGACCGGGCGTGCGCAGTGATGACCCACGCGTACCGCGATGCCCTGCTCGTCGAGGACCTGGCCCACGTCGTGCGGGTGGATGTCACCGAGCGTGAAGGAGATCGCCGCGCCCCGGTCCTCGGCCGTGGTCGGGCCGATGATCCTGAGGCCCGGGACCTCCGCGAGGCGCTTGACCGCGTACTCGGTGAGCGCGTGCTCGTGGGCGAGGATCTTGTCCATGCCGATCGCCGACAGGTAGTCGATCGCCGCTCCCAGCCCGACCGCCTGCGCGATCGGCGGGGTGCCCGCCTCGAACTTGTGGGGCGCCGGGGCGTACGTCGACGAGTGCATCGACACCGTCTCGATCATCTCGCCGCCGCCGAGGAACGGAGGCAGGTCCTCCAGCAGCTCCTGGCGGCCCCAGAGGACGCCGATGCCGGTCGGGCCGCACATCTTGTGGCCGGTGAAGGCCACGAAGTCGGCCTGGAGGGCCTGTACGTCCATCGGCATGTGCGGAGCGGCCTGCGAGGCGTCGATGCACACCAGCGCGCCGACCTCCTGCGCACGGCGCACTATCGCCTCGACGGGGTTCACGGTGCCCAGGATGTTGGACACCAGGACGAAGGAGACGATCTTCGTCTTCTCCGTGATGATCTCGTCGATGTTGGAGAGGTCGAGGCGGCCGTCGTCGGTCAGCCCGAACCACTTCAGCTTCGCGCCCGTGCGCTGCGCCAGCAGCTGCCACGGCACGATGTTGGAGTGGTGCTCCATCTCCGTGATGACGATCTCGGTCTCGTGGTCCACGCGGTAGGGCTCGTCGGCCCAGCCCAGCATGTTCGCCACGAGGTTGAGCGACTCGGAGGCGTTCTTGGTGAAGATCACCTCGTCGCGGCTCGGCGCGTTGATGAACGCGGCGACCTTGTCGCGCGCGCCCTCGTACAGCGCCGTGGCCTCCTCGGCGAGCACATGCACACCGCGATGGACGTTGGCGTTGTGGCGCTCGTAGTACTCACTCAGGGCGTCCAGTACCTGGCGCGGCTTCTGCGAGGTCGCCGCGTTGTCCAGGTAGACGAGCTTCCGGTCGTCGTGGACCAGGCGGTCCAGGATGGGGAAGTCCTTACGGATCGCCTCGGCGTCGAGGAGGCCCGGCAGCTGTGTCACGCGGATACTCCACCCTTCGTGTAAGCCTCGTAGCCCTCGTTCTCCAGCTTGTCGGCGAGTTCGGCGCCGCCGGACTCGACGATCCGGCCCGCGGAGAAGACGTGGACGAAGTCGGGCTTGATGTAGCGCAGGATGCGCGTGTAGTGCGTGATGAGCATGGTGCCCACCTCGCCGCTCTCACGGACGCGGTTGACGCCCTCGGAGACGACCCGGAGCGCGTCGACGTCCAGACCGGAGTCCGTCTCGTCGAGGATCGCGACCTTCGGCTTGAGGAGCTCCAGCTGGAGGATCTCGTGGCGCTTCTTCTCACCGCCGGAGAAGCCCTCGTTCACGTTGCGCTCGGCGAAGGCCGGGTCCATGTTGAGACGCTGCATGGTCTCCTTGACCTCCTTCACCCACGTCCGCAGCTTGGGGGCCTCGCCACGGATGGCGGTGGCGGACGTACGGAGGAAGTTGGAGACCGAGACGCCGGGGACCTCGACCGGGTACTGCATCGCCAGGAACAGGCCCGCGCGGGCGCGCTCGTCGACGGACATCTCCAGGACGTCCTCGCCGTCGAGGGTGACGGTGCCGCTGGTGATCGTGTACTTCGGGTGACCCGCGAGCGAGTAGGCGAGTGTCGACTTGCCGGAGCCGTTCGGGCCCATGATGGCGTGCGTCTCGCCCTGCTTCACGGTGAGGTCGACGCCCTTGAGGATCTCCTTGGTGGAGTTGTCGGCCTCGACGGTGACGTGCAGGTCTCGGATTTCAAGCGTTGCCATGGGTTGCCTCAGGACTCCTGGGAAAGGGAGACGAGCACATCGTCCCCTTCGATCTTTACGGGATATACGGGGACGGGGCGCGTCGCGGGCAGGCCGGACGGTTTGCCGGTGCGGAGGTCGAAGCTGGAGCCGTGCAGCCAGCACTCGATCTGGCAGTCCTCCACCTCGCCCTCGGAGAGCGAGACGTTCGCGTGCGAGCAGATGTCGTGGATCGCGAACACCTCCCCCTCGGTCTGCACGACCGAGACCGGCGTGCCGTCGAGTTCCACCCGCTTGGGGGTGTCCTCCTCCAGCTCGCTCAGCCCACAGGCGCGTACGAAGGCGGCCATCAGACCGACGCCTCCAGCTCCTCGTCGATCTTCACGAGAAGGCGCTCTTCGATGTCGTCGACGCCGATCTGCTGGACCAGCTCGGCGAAGAAGCCGCGGACCACCAGCCGGCGGGCCTCGTCGGCCGGGATGCCGCGGGCCATCAGGTAGAAGAGCTGCTCGTCGTCGAAACGGCCGGTGGCGCTGGCGTGGCCGGCGCCGACGATCTCGCCGGTCTCGATCTCGAGGTTCGGCACGGAGTCGACACGGGCGCCGTCGGTCAGAACCAGGTTGCGGTTCATCTCGTACGTGTCCGTGCCCTCGGCCTTGGCCTCGATGAGGACGTCGCCGATCCACACCGCGTGGGCGCCCTCGCCCTGGAGCGCGCCCTTGTAGGCCACGTTCGACTTGCAGTGCGGGGTGTTGTGGTCGACCAGGAGGCGGTGCTCCTGGTGCTGGCCGGCGTCCGTGAAGTAGAGGCCGAAGAGTTCGGCCTCACCGCCGGGGCCGGCGTACGTGACACGCGGGTGCAGGCGGACCAGGTCGCCGCCGAAGGTGACCACGAACGACTTGAAGGTGGCGTCGCGGCCGATCAGCGCGTTGTGCTGGGCCACGTGCACGGCCTTGTCGTCCCAGTCCTGGACGGAGACGACGGTCAGCTTGGCGCCGTCCCCGAGGAGGTAGTCGACGTTGGCGGCGAGCACGGCGTCACCGGTGTGGTCGAGGACGACGACGGCCTCGGCGAAGGCTCCCAGCTCGATGACCTGGTGGGCGAAGGAGGTCCCGCCCTCGCCGTGCACGGTGATTCGGATCGGCTCGGTGAGGACCGTCTCCTTGGGGACGGTGATCACGCCGGCCTTCTCGAACGCCGAGTACGCCTGGGCGGCGACGCGGTCCACCGGGACGCCCGCCTTGCCAAGGCGGGCGTCGTCACGGCCGACGGTCTCGATGACGACGCCCTCGGGCGCGTCGATGTCGACCTTCAGGCCGTCGCCGGTGGCGACCGCGGTGCCGTCGTGCAGCCCGCGCAGCCGCTCCAGCGGGGTGAACCGCCACTCCTCCTCACGGCCGTGCGGGACCGGGAAGTCCCGCACGTCGAAGGACGGGGGCGCGCTCATGCGCGTGGCGACGGTCGACTCGGCGGCCACCGCGATCTGGCCGGCGGTGGTGGACCCCACCGGGATGTTCTGAGCCTCAGCCATGGCTGTCGGTCTGCTCTCTTCCTACGTCAGATTTCGCTAGCTGGTTGTGGAGAGGCGGCCTCAGCCGACCGCGCCTTCCATCTGCAGCTCGATCAGCCGGTTGAGTTCGAGGGCGTACTCCATGGGGAGTTCCTTCGCGATCGGCTCGACGAAGCCGCGCACGATCATGGCCATCGCCTCGAACTCGGTCAGACCACGGCTCATCAGGTAGAAGAGCTGGTCCTCGGAGACCTTGGAGACGGTCGCCTCGTGGCCCATGGACACGTCGTCCTCGCGGACGTCCACGTAGGGGTACGTGTCGGAGCGGGAGATGGTGTCGACGAGCAGCGCGTCGCACAGCACGTTCGACTTGGAGCCGTGGGCGCCCTCGCCGATCTCGACGAGACCACGGTAGGACGTACGACCGCCACCGCGCGCCACCGACTTGGAGACGATGTTGGAGGAGGTGTTCGGCGCCATGTGGACCATCTTGGAGCCGGCGTCCTGGTGCTGGCCCTCGCCCGCGAAGGCGATGGAGAGGGTCTCGCCCTTGGCGTGCTCGCCCATCAGGTAGACGGCCGGGTACTTCATCGTCACCTTGGAGCCGATGTTGCCGTCGATCCACTCCATGGTCGCGCCCTCGTACGCCACGGCGCGCTTGGTGACCAGGTTGTAGACGTTGTTCGACCAGTTCTGGATGGTCGTGTAACGGCAGCGGGCGTTCTTCTTGACGATGATCTCGACGACCGCGGAGTGCAGCGAGTCCGACTTGTAGATCGGAGCCGTACAACCCTCGACGTAGTGCACGTAGGCACCCTCGTCGACGATGATCAGGGTCCGCTCGAACTGGCCCATGTTCTCCGTGTTGATACGGAAGTAGGCC
Source organism: Streptomyces sp. NBC_01352 (assembly GCF_036237295.1). Lineage (NCBI taxonomy): Bacteria > Bacillati > Actinomycetota > Actinomycetes > Kitasatosporales > Streptomycetaceae > Streptomyces > Streptomyces sp. NBC_01352. The sequence goes on along the minus strand of NZ_CP108354.1, from coordinate 8,242,451 downwards.
TGCAGCGGGATCTCGACGTGCACGCCCGGCGGCACGTAGATGAACGAGCCGCCCGACCAGACGGCGGTGTTCAGGGAGGCGAACTTGTTGTCACCGACCGGGATGACGGTCCCGAAGTACTCCTTGAAGAGCTCCGGGTGCTGCTTCAGGGCCGTGTCGGTGTCGAGGAAGATGACGCCCTGCTCCTCCAGGTCCTCGCGGATCTGGTGGTAGACGACCTCGGACTCGTACTGGGCCGCGACACCGGCGACGAGGCGCTGCTTCTCCGCCTCCGGGATGCCGAGCTTGTCGTACGTGTTCTTGATGTCCTCGGGCAGGTCCTCCCAGGACTCCGCCTGCTTCTCCGTAGAGCGCACGAAGTACTTGATGTTGTCGAAGTCGATGCCCGACAGGTCCGAGCCCCAGTTCGGCATGGGCTTCTTGCCGAACAGGCGCAGGCCCTTGAGACGGAGCTTGGTCATCCACTCCGGCTCGCTCTTCTTCGCGGAGATGTCGCGGACGACGTCCTCGTTGATGCCGCGCTTGGCAGAGGCGCCGGCCGTGTCGGAGTCGGCCCAGCCGTATTCGTACTTGCCCAGGCCCTCGAGCTCGGGGTGGGCAGTCTCCGTGGGGAGCGTCATGCGGGGTTCCTCCCGGCCGTGCTTGCAGATGCGTTGTCAGTCGTGTGGGAAATCTTGGGGATGAACGTCGTGCAGACGCCGTCGCCGTGCGCGATGGTCGCCAGTCGCTGGACGTGGGTGCCGAGCAGCTGGGAGAAGATCTCGGTCTCAGCCTCGCAGAGCTGCGGGAACTTTTCCGCGACGTGGGCCACCGGGCAGTGGTGCTGGCAGAGCTGCTCGCCGACCGGTGCGCTTCGCGCCGTAGCAGCGTACCCGTCCGCGCTCAGGGCCTTGGCCAGGGCTTCGGTCCGCTCTTCGGGGGCGGCCGCCTCGATGGCCTTGCGGTAGGCGGTGGCCTGTTCGGCGATCCTGGCGCGGGCGAAGGCGACGACCGCCTCGTCCCCGCCGAACCGCTCCTGGATCCAGCGCAGGGCGTCCGTGGCGAGCTTGTCGTAGGACTGGTCGAACGCGTCGCGGCCGCAGTCCGTGAGGGCGAAGACCTTGGCGGGCCGACCGCGCGTCCGCGCCCCGTACACCCGCTGCTCCCGGGCCTCCACGACGTCGTCGGCGACCAGCGCGTCCAGATGCCGGCGTACGGCCGCCTGGGTGAGCCCCAGCCGCCCGGCCAGCTCGGTCGCGGTCGACGGCCCGTGGTCCAGGATGGACCGAGCGACCCGGTTGCGCGTCGAGCGCTCACCGGTCGCTAGCTCCTCCTGCGGGGCCCCCGTGGGGGTCTCCCGAGCCTCGCCGACGTTTTTCACAACGCCATTGTTGCGTAATTCCTCTGAGGCAGGCAAGCGGCGTCCGAAACGGCGGACGGTGCCCTGCGTCACTTAGGCTTACCTAATCTGACCTGGGCAAACGATCTTTGATCGATCAAATCGGTGGCGTCGGCGAGCCCCGTCCGGGACACTCCACAACCATGCCCACACCCCCTCCCACCGGCCCTCTTGTCACCCGGGACACCCTCGCGACCCAGCTGCGCGCCCTGGGTGTCGAACCGGGCGAAACCCTCCTGATGCACTCCTCCCTCAGCTCCCTCGGATGGGTCTGCGGAGGGGCCGTGGCGGTCGTCCAAGGACTTTTCGACACGCTCGGTCCGGACGGCACACTGGTCGTCCCCACCCAGACCGGCAGCCTCTCGGACCCGGCTCTGTGGGCAAACCCGCCGGTCCCCGAGGCGTGGTGGGACACGATCCGGGCCACCATGCCCGCGTTCGACCCCCTCGTCACGCCCAGCCGCGGGGTCGGCGTGATCCCGGAGACCGTACGGACCTGGCCGGGCGCCCTGCGCAGCGCGCATCCGCAGACCTCGTTCGCCGCCGTCGGCCCGCGCGCGGCGGAGATCATCGAGGGGCACGCGCCGGACTGCCGACTCGGCGAGCACAGCCCCCTGGCCCGGCTGGAAACGCTCCACGCGCGCGTGCTGCTGCTCGGGGCCGGCTACGACGCGTGCACCAGCTTCCACCTGGCCGAGTACCGCATACCGGCGCCGCGCGTGAAGGTCGGCCGGCCCGGACCGGTGGGCTGGGAGGTGGTGACCGAGGTGTCGATCGACTCGGACCGGTTCGACGAGCTGGGGCACGACTTCGAGCGGGACCGTCCCGTCGTACGCGGACAGGTGGGCGCGGCCGACGTACGGCTGTTCCCGGTGGCGGAGGCGGTGGCGTACGCGGAGCGGTGGCTGGCGGTGCACCGGTCGCGCGAGGAGGAGGTCTGAGGCCCGTCCGCCCGGGCCGGGTGGAGATCTCGCACCCGCCGGTCTGGGCTCCGGTTCGCGAACCTAGACTCTGGACCCATGCGAAGTGAGCCCGTGGTCCAGGTCCAGGCCCTGGTGAAGCGGTACGGCACGAAGACCGCGGTGGACGGCCTCGACCTGGTGGCCAAGGCGGGCGTGACGGCCGTACTCGGCCCCAACGGCGCGGGCAAGACGACGACGGTCGAGACCTGCGAGGGGTACCGGAAGCCGGACTCCGGCACGGTGCGCGTCCTGGGCCTCGACCCGGTGCGACAGTCGCGACAGCTGAACCCTCGCATCGGCGTGATGCTGCAGTCCGGGGGCGTCTACTCGGGCGCCCGGGCCGACGAGATGCTCCGGCATGTCGCCCAACTGCACGCCCACCCGCTGGACGTGGACGCGCTCATCGAGCGTCTGGGGCTGGGCAGTTGCGGCCGGACGACGTACCGGCGCCTGTCGGGAGGCCAGCAGCAGCGGCTCGCGCTCGCCATGGCGGTCGTCGGCCGCCCGGAACTCGTCTTCCTGGACGAGCCCACCGCCGGCCTCGATCCGCAGGCCCGCCACGCCACCTGGGACCTCGTACGGGACCTGCGCGCCGACGGCGTCTCCGTGATCCTCACGACCCACCACATGGACGAGGCCGAGCAGCTCGCCGACGACGTCGCGATCATCGACGCGGGCCGGGTCGTCGCCCAGGGCTCCCCGGAGCAGCTGTGCCGCGGCGGCGCCGAGAACACCCTGCGCTTCTCGGGCCGTCCGGGACTGGACGTCGGGTCCCTGCTCAAGGCGCTCCCCGCCGACTGCACGGCCGCGGAGCTGACGCCGGGCTCGTACCGGGTCGGCGGCAAGGTCGACCCGCAGCTGCTCGCGACGGTGACCTCGTGGTGCGCGCAGCACGGGGTGATGCCGGAGAAGATCTCGGTCGAACGGCACACTCTCGAAGACGTCTTTTTGGAGCTCACGGGCAAGGAGCTGCGTTCATGACTAGCGGCACCACCGGCACCACCGGCACGACCGGCATCTACGCACCGCGGCCGGGTGCCGCGCCGCTCCCCCGCATGATCGGGGCGCAGGCCGCGCTGGAGACGAAGATGCTCCTGCGCAACGGCGAGCAGCTGCTGCTGACGGTCGTCATCCCGACACTGCTCCTCGTTCTCTTCAGCTCGGTGGACATCGTCGACACCGGAGCCGGCGAGGCCGTCGACTTCCTGACGCCGGGCGTCCTCGCCCTCGCCGTGATGTCGACGGCGTTCACCGGGCAGGCCATCGCGACGGGCTTCGAGCGGCGGTACGGCGTCCTGAAGCGCCTCGCCTCCTCCCCCCTCCCCCGCTGGGGCCTGATGGCCGCGAAGACGCTGGCGGTGCTGGTCACGGAGGTCCTCCAGATCGTCCTGCTGACGGTGATCGCCTTCGCCCTGGGCTGGTCGCCGCACGGGAACCCCTTCGCCGTACTGCTTCTGCTGGTCCTCGGGACGGCCGCGTTCTCGGGGCTCGGCCTGCTGATGGCGGGCACGCTGAAGGCGGAGGCCACGCTGGGCGCCGCCAACCTGGTCTTCCTGCTGCTCCTGGTGGGCGGCGGGGTGATCGTGCCGCTGGACAAGTTCCCGGCCGGCGCCCAGGACGTGCTCGGGCTGCTGCCGATCTCGGCGCTGTCGGACGGACTGCGGGACGTGTTGCAGCACGGGGCCGGGATGCCTTGGGGGAACCTGGGGATTCTGGGCGTGTGGGCGGTCGTGGGGTTGGCGGCGGCGGGGAAGTTCTTCCGCTGGGAGTGAGCGATGTGAATGGGAGGTGCGCGAACGGGGAAGACCCGCCCCGTGTTCGAATCTGCGGATTCTTCAGCACCACGCGCCTTACAACCGCTCCTGCACGACGTGGTCATCTGCGTGGCCGCTCCCGCTTTCGCGGCCTCGTCCCGTGACGGACAACTGAGGGGCGAGCGGGCGGAGGGGTTCTACGACCACGACCGACGGCTGCTGCACACCCTGTGTCTGCTCCTCGACGACCGCGAGCCGGAACCCATCGGTGTGCAGCCCCTCGGTCCCCACCAGGTGAGATTCACCGCCGTCCACCGCTACCCCCGGGACCGCACCGACGACCCGACCCTGATCGTCGAACGCGTCCGAACCGCGGGCGACGGAGAGACCATCACGCTGCGCAACATCGGCACGCTGGGACGCCGCCTGCGGGTGGAGCTGGTCGCCGCGTCCGACCTCGCCGACACGGTCGTGGGAACCCACCCAAGTGAATTCGTGCACAAGCGGCCCCCTACGATGGGACGCGTGCCAAAAGTGACCCGCGCCGACGCCGTAGCGGCCGTCCGCAACCCGCTCGCCTTCATCGCCGAACGCTGGACCCCGACCCCACGGACGGTCCGGCGGGCGGCCCTCGCCGCGCTCGTCATGTCGGTGCTCATCGTGGTCACCGGCGGGGCGGTGCGGCTCACCGGATCCGGGCTCGGCTGTCCGACCTGGCCCAAGTGCACCGACGACTCGCTGACCGCCACCAGCGCGATGGGCTTCCACGGCGCCATCGAGTTCGGCAACCGCATGCTGACGTACGTGCTGTGCGCGGCCGTCGGCTGGGCGATCATCGCCGCGCGCTCCGAGAAGCCGTACCGGCGCGGCCTGACCCGGCTGGGCTGGGCTCAGTTCTGGGTCGTGATGAGCAACGCGATCCTCGGTGGCATCGTCGTCCTGGTCGGCCTCAACCCGTATACGGTCGCGGCCCACTTCGTGGCGACCTCCGCCCTGATCGCGGTCGCCACCGTGATGTGGCACCGCACCCGGGAGGGCGACGGGACGCCCCGCCCACTGGTCGGCAAGTCGGTGCAGCAACTGGTGTGGTTCCTGGTCGCCGCCTCCGTCCTGCTGATCCTGGTCGGCACGGTCGTGACCGGTGCGGGGCCGCACGCGGGCGACTCCAGCGAGGTCGAGCGGATGCCGCTCGACTGGGAGACCGTCAGCAAGGTGCACGCCGTGCTGGCCTGGATCGTGGTGTCGCTGACGTTCGCCCTGTGGTTCGTCCTCAAGGCGGTCGACGCCCCGAAGGGGACTCTGGCGCGCACCCGCGAGCTGTTCCTGATCCTGCTCGCCCAGGGCGTCATCGGCTACGTCCAGTACTTCACCGACCTTCCCGAGATCCTGGTCGGCCTGCACATGTTCGGCTCGGCCCTGGTATGGATCGCGGTGCTGCGTGTGCTGCTGTCCCTGCGGGAGCGGGCGGAGGTCGTGGCCGATGTGCCGGGCCCTTCGAGCGAGGCGACGCTGACGCGGGCGTAGGGAACGAGCACGGGGCCGTAGCTCACTCCAGCCCGTACACCCGCCTGGCGTTCCCCGCCGCGATCAGCCCCGCCACCCGCTGCGCGTCCGCCAGCGACCACGCCCCCTCGGCGACCCAGGTGCCCAGCACCCGGCCCAGCGCCTCCCGGAACAGCCGCGCGCCAACCACGTGCAGCTCGGGCAGGCCCTGGGCGCCGCTGGAGAAAAGGATCTTGCCGAAGGGGGCCAGCTCCAGGATCTCCGCGAGGACGGTGGCGGCACGGGCCCCGGTCCGTACGAGCGCGGCGCCCGAGTCGGCGTACACGTGCGGGAAGACCCCGGCGAGATGGGCGGCGTGCCGGTGGTAGGGGTAGCCGTGCAGCAGCACGAGGTCTGTGCCAAGGCCGGCCGTGGCCCGCACGAAGTCCGTGAGCAGCACGGGATCCGTACGGTCGATCCGCAGCCCCGGTTCGCCGAGCCCGGCGTGCAGTTGCAGTGGCAGGCCCGAGGCGACCGCGATCCACAGCAGGTGCCGCAGCAGCACCGGGTCGCTCAGCTCCCCGCCCACCCGGCGTCCGGCGAGCCAGCGGCCGGCGGCGCCGCGGACCTCTCCCGGCCCCGGCGGTTCGGGCGCGAGCGCGAGTCCGTGCCGGACGCCCGCCACGGAGGTGAAGGCCACGGCGCCCGAGGCGGCGCCGTGCACCGACTCGGCGAGGTTGGCGAGGAAGGACTCGACGGTGCCGGAGGTGTCGGCGGCCTGTTCGGCGAGGAGTTCGAGGCGCACGACCTCGCGGGCCTCGGCGGCCGCGGCGGAGGCCATCTCGCCGGGGCCGGTCAGGTCGCCGGGCAGCCCGGTGTCGACCAGATACGTCGTGATCCCGCTGCCGCGCAGCAGCCGACGGCCCGACTCCAGTACGCCGAGTTCACGGCGCCGGGCGAGGTAGCGGGCGGGCGGGCAGTGCGGCTCCAGACCGAGTAACGGCGGGCACCAACGGCGTACCGCGAACCCGGTCTGCGTGTCGAAGAGCGTCGTACCCGGCGCGGGCGGCCCCTCGGTCCGGGCCAACTGGGCCTCGAAGGTACCGAGGCCCAGCTCCGTTCTCAGGACGCCGTGACAGTACTGGTCCACGAGGGACGGCGTTTCGATCATCCCGGACTCCCCGCGCTCGGACTCTGTCCTTCTCAGGTCCTAACGGGTGAACCGGGCACTAGGTGTTGCAGTCACACACCCCGTGCGAAAGCGCTCCGCGGGAGAGCCGAACGCGCAACTGTCTCGGGGGTGCTGATGATCCGGCGGCTGCGGGGCCGTATGTGGCTGGTCGCGCCCGCGCGGCGGAGCCGCACACCAATACAGTCCCGCGCCCCTTGAGGGTGTTGTTCAGCCGTTGCTCGGGCCGCCCACCTGGATGCCCGCCATGCGGCTCCACTCGTACGGGCCCGTCTTTACCTTGGCCGCGAACTCGCCGTCGAAGTCCTCGTGGACGGTGATGCCGGCCTTCGCCACCGCCTGCTCGGCGAGGGCGGTCGAGGGGGCCACCAGGTCGCCCCAGGCGCCGTCCTCTCCGACGAGGACGATGCGGGCGCCGCGGTCCCCGAGGTACGCGATCTGGCCCTCGGCCCCGCCATGCTCCTTGGAGAAGCTGCTGATCTGCTTGGCGAGCCGGGTCACTTTGCGCTCGGCCTTCGGGTCCACCTGCTGCGTGTCTGCCATGGCCAGGATGCTACCGACGGGTAGATCAAACGGCGACGGCCGGGGTGAGTGGCCTTGACCACGCACCCCGGCCGCCGGGAGCGACAAGGGGATCTACCGCAGGAAGGGATCCACCGCGACCGCCACGAACAGGAGCGACACGTAGGTGATCGACCAGTGGAACAGCCGCATCTCCTTGAGCTTGACGCCGGTCACCTCGGCCCTGGCCCGGTTCTGCAGGCCGTGCGCCTCCCACAGCCAGAAGCCGCCGGCCAGCAGCGCGACCACCGTGTAGAACCAGCCGGTGTAGCCGAGCGGGGTCAGCAGCAGCGACACGGCGACCATCACCCAGCTGTAGAGCACGATCTGCCGGGCGACGACCTTGTTGGAGGCGACGACCGGGAGCATCGGCACGCCCACGCGCGCGTAGTCCTCCCTGACCTTCATGGACAGCGGCCAGTAGTGCGGCGGCGTCCAGAAGAACATGACGAGGAAGAGGATGATCGGCGCCCACGACATCGAGTTCGTGACGGCGGACCAGCCGATGAGCACCGGGAGGCAGCCGGCGATGCCGCCCCACACGATGTTCTGCGACGTGCGGCGCTTGAGGATCATCGTGTAGACGACGACATAGAAGAGGAGCGCTCCGAGCGACAGCCAGGCGGAGAGCCAGTTGACGGCGAGGCCGAACAGCAGCGTGGAGACGACGGCGAGGGTGATGCCGAAGGCGAGACACTCGCGGGGGCTGACCATGCCGGTGACCAGCGGACGCTGCGAGGTGCGGTCCATCAGCGCGTCGATGTCGCGGTCGATGTACATGTTCAGCGCGTTGGCGCCGCCCGCGGAGAGATACCCGCCGATGCAGGTCAGCAGGACCAGCTCCAGATCAGGAACGCCCTGCTGGGCCAGGAACATCACCGGAACCGTGGTGATGAGCAACAGCTCGATGATCCGAGGCTTGGTCAGAGCTACGAACGCCTTGACACGGGCCCCGAACGGCCGGTGGCTCGGGCTCTGGCTCGCACCGAGCACCCCCGCTGGACGGGATTCGACGGCCGTCACGCACACCCCTACAGAGACATCCCAGCAAGCCCAGCCGTGTGAAGTCCCGGTAAAGGCTCGCGCGTACCACGCCACTGTAGACGTTGCCCATACCCCGACATTCGCGGGGGTGGGGTCGTGTTTGAGCAGCGCCGTCGGAAGAGCCGCGCGGCACTCGATTGAGCACTCGGACGAGCGGTTCCGTATTCACATGCCGAATGCGGAACGGCCCAGTCGGGAGGCGGATCCCGAAGAGTCCCGGCAGTCTGTAATGACTCGAAAAAACGCACGTTCTTACGGGGGTAGGCTCGACAACGGCCGGAGCGTTCAGCACACCGGCATTCGACATGCGTGACATGTGGAGAGGAGCCCTGACCCAGGGTGAGCACCAAGCCGACCACCACAGACCTCGAGTGGACCGAGTTGGACCAGCGGGCCGTCGACACCGCCCGTGTCCTGGCCGCCGATGCCGTACAGAAGGTCGGCAACGGCCATCCCGGTACGGCGATGAGCCTGGCACCCGCCGCGTACACCCTCTTCCAGAAGGTGATGCGGCACGACCCGGCGGACCCCGACTGGGTCGGCCGCGACCGCTTCGTGCTGTCCGCGGGCCACTCGTCCCTGACCCTCTACACCCAGCTGTACCTGGCCGGCTTCGGCCTGGAGCTGGACGACCTGAAGGCCTTCAGGACGTGGGGTTCGAAGACCCCCGGTCACCCCGAGTACGGCCACACCACCGGTGTGGAGACGACCACCGGCCCGCTGGGCCAGGGTGTCGCCAACGCGGTGGGCATGGCGATGGCCGCCCGCTACGAGCGCGGTCTGTTCGACCCGGACGCGCCTGCCGGCGAGAGCCCCTTCGACCACTACATCTTCGCGATCGCCGGTGACGGCTGCCTCCAGGAGGGCATCTCCGCGGAGGCGTCCTCCCTGGCCGGCCACCAGAAGCTCGGCAACCTCGTCCTCCTGTGGGACGACAACCACATCTCCATCGAGGGCGACACCGAGACAGCCGTCTCCGAGGACACCGCCAAGCGCTACGAGGCGTACGGCTGGCACGTGCAGCGGATCGCCCCGAAGCCGGACGGCGACCTCGACCCGCACGCCATCTACAACGCGATCGAGGCCGCGAAGCAGGTGACGGACAAGCCGTCCTTCATCGCGATGCGCTCGATCATCGCCTGGCCCGCGCCGAACGCGCAGAACACCGAGGCCGCGCACGGCTCGGCGCTCGGTGACGACGAGGTCGCGGCCACCAAGCGGGTCCTCGGCTTCGACCCGGAGCAGAGCTTCGAGGTCGCGGACGAGGTCCTGGGCCACACCCGCGCGCTGGGCGAGCGGGGCCGTCAGGCCAAGGCCGAGTGGGAGAAGTCCTTCCAGGAGTGGCGCAACAACAACGCCGAGCGCGCCGCCGAGTTCGACCGCGTCGCCGCGGGCGAGCTGCCGGCCGGCTGGGAGGAGAAGATCCCGGTCTTCGAGGCGGGCAAGGGTGTCGCCACCCGTGCCGCGTCCGGCAAGGTGCTCCAGGCGCTCGGTGCGGTCATCCCCGAGCTGTGGGGCGGCTCCGCCGACCTGGCCGGTTCGAACAACACGACGATCGACAAGACCTCGTCGTTCCTCCCGGCGGACAACCCGCTGCCGGAGGCGAAGCCGTACGGCCGCACGATCCACTTCGGTATCCGTGAGCACTCGATGGCCGCGGAGATGAACGGCATCGCGCTGCACGGCAACACCCGTATCTACGGCGGCACCTTCCTGGTGTTCTCCGACTACATGCGCAACGCGGTGCGCCTGTCGGCCCTGATGCACCTGCCGGTGACGTACGTGTGGACGCACGACTCCATCGGCCTGGGCGAGGACGGCCCGACCCACCAGCCGGTCGAGCACATCGCGTCCCTGCGCGCGATCCCGGGCTTGAACGTGGTCCGTCCCGCGGACGCGAACGAGACCGCGATCGCCTGGCGCGAGATCCTCAAGCGCTACACCAAGGTGTTCGGCAAGGGCGCCCCGCACGGCCTGGCGCTGACCCGTCAGGGCGTGCCGACGTACGAGCCCAACGAGGACGCGGCCAAGGGCGGTTACGTCCTGTTCGAGGCCTCCACGGGCACGCCCGAGGTGGTGCTGATCGCCACCGGTTCCGAGGTGCACGTCGCCGTCGAGGCGCGCGAGCAGCTCGAGGCCGACGGTGTGCCGACGCGGGTCGTGTCCATGCCGTCCGTGGAGTGGTTCGAGGAGCAGGACCAGGGGTACCGGGACAGCGTCCTGCCGCCGGCGGTCAAGGCGCGAGTCGCGGTCGAGGCCGGCATCGGTCTCACCTGGCACAAGTACGTGGGCGACGCCGGTCGCATCGTTTCCCTGGAGCACTTCGGTGCTTCGGCCGACGGCAAGGTCCTCTTCCAGGAGTTCGGCTTCACTGCCGAGAACGTGGCCGCCAAGGCCCGGGAATCCATCGCCGCCGCCCAGCGCTGACGCTCATATACGACACGTAGGAGATGCAATTTCCATGACAGACGCACTCAAGCGCCTCTCCGAGGAAGGCGTGGCGATCTGGCTGGACGACCTGTCGCGCAAGCGGATCACGTCCGGCAACCTCGCCGAGCTGATCGACCAGCAGCACGTCGTGGGCGTCACCACCAACCCGTCGATCTTCCAGAAGGCGATCTCGCAGGGGGACGGCTACGACCAGCAGGTCTCCGACCTCGCCGCCCGCAAGGTCACGGTCGAGGAAGCCATCCGCATGATCACCACGGCGGACGTCCGTGACGCCGCCGACATCCTGCGCCCGGTCTTCGACGCCACCGGCGGCCAGGACGGGCGGGTGTCGATCGAGGTCGACCCGCGCCTGGCCCACAACACCAAGGCCACGGTGGCCGAGGCCAAGCAGCTCGCCTGGCTGGTGGACCGCCCCAACACCCTCATCAAGATCCCGGCCACCAAGGCGGGTCTGCCGGCGATCACCGAGACCATCGGTCGCGGGATCAGCGTCAACGTGACGTTGATCTTCTCGCTGGAGCGCTACCGCGAGGTCATGGACGCCTACCTGTCCGGCCTGGAGAAGGCCAAGGCGGCGGGTCTCGACCTCTCGAAGATCCACTCCGTGGCGTCCTTCTTCGTGTCCCGCGTGGACACCGAGATCGACAAGCGGCTCGACGCGCTCGGCACCCCCGAGGCCAAGTCGGCCCGCGGCAAGGCCGGCGTCGCCAACGCGCGTCTGGCCTACCAGGCGTACGAGGAGGTCTTCTCGACCGACCGCTGGAGCACCCTGGAGAACGCGGGCGCGAACAAGCAGCGTCCGCTGTGGGCGTCGACCGGCGTGAAGGACCCGGCGTACAAGGACACGATGTACGTCGACGACCTGGTGGCGCCGAACACGGTCAACACCATGCCGGAGGCGACCCTGTTCGCCACCGAGGACCACGGCCAGATCACCGGCAACACCATCGCCGGCACGTACGAGCAGGCCCGCGCCGACCTCGACGCGGTCGAGAAGCTCGGGATCGGCTACGACGACGTGGTCCAGCTCCTGGAGGACGAGGGCGTCGAGAAGTTCGAGGCGTCCTGGAACGACCTGCTCAAGTCGACCGAGGCGGAACTCAAGCGCCTCGCCCCCTCGGAGGGCTGACACCTTGTCGAGCAGCAATCCGCTGCGTGACCCCGCCGACCGACGGCTCCCGCGTATCGCGGGGCCGTCGGGCCTGGTCATCTTCGGCGTCACGGGCGATTTGTCACGAAAGAAGCTCATGCCCGCGGTGTACGACCTCGCGAACCGGGGTCTGCTGCCGCCGGGTTTCTCGCTGGTCGGCTTCGCGCGGCGCGAGTGGCAGAACGAGGACTTCGCCCAGGAGGTCCACGACGCCGTCAAGGAGCACGCCCGTACGCCGTTCCGTGAGGAGGTCTGGCAGCAGCTCATCCAGGGGATGCGCTTCGTTCAGGGCACCTTCGACGACGACGAGGCGTTCGAGCGGCTGCGCGGCACCATCGAGGAACTCGACAAGGCGCAGGGCACGGGCGGCAACTTCGCCTTCTACCTGTCCGTGCCGCCGGGCGCCTTCCCGGTGGTCATCCAGCAGCTGAAGAAGCACGGACTGGCCGACCAGTCGAGCGGCTCCTGGCGGCGCGCGGTCATCGAGAAGCCCTTCGGTCACGACCTGAAGTCGGCCGAGGAGCTCAACACGACGGTCGAGGAGGTCTTCGCCCCGGACCAGGTCTTCCGTATCGACCACTACCTGGGCAAGGAGACCGTCCAGAACATCCTGGCGCTCCGCTTCGCCAACACGATGTTCGAGCCGATCTGGAACCGGTCCTTCGTGGACCACGTGCAGATCACCATGGCCGAGGACATCGGCATCGGCGGCCGGGCCGGCTACTACGACGGCATCGGCGCCGCCCGTGACGTCATCCAGAACCACCTGCTCCAGCTGATGGCCCTCACCGCCATGGAGGAGCCCGCCTCCTTCGACGCGGACGCGCTGGCCGCGGAGAAGACCAAGGTGCTCGGCGCGGTGAGACTGCCGAAGGACCTGGGCCGGGACACCGTCCGCGGACAGTACGCGGCCGGCTGGCAGGGCGGCGAGAAGGTCATCGGCTACCTCCAGGAAGACGGCATCAACGCCCAGTCCAAGACCGACACCTACGCGGCCATCAAGCTGGAGGTCGACAACCGCCGTTGGGCGGGCGTCCCCTTCTACCTGCGCACCGGCAAGCGCCTCGGCCGCCGCGTCACCGAGATCGCGGTGGTCTTCCAGCGGGCCCCGCACTCCCCCTTCGACCACACGGCGACGGAGGAGCTCGGCAAGAACGCGATCGTCATCCGCGTCCAGCCCGACGAGGGCGTCACGGTCCGGTTCGGCTCCAAGGTGCCGGGCACCTCGATGGAGATCCGGGACGTGTCCATGGACTTCGCGTACGGCGAGTCCTTCACGGAGTCCAGCCCCGAGGCGTACGAGCGGCTCATCCTCGACGTGCTGCTCGGCGACTCGAACCTCTTCCCGCGCACGGAGGAGGTCGAGCTGTCCTGGAAGATCCTCGACCCGATCGAGGAGTACTGGGACCGGCACGGCAAGCCCGCCCAGTACCAGGCCGGCACCTGGGGCCCCGGTGAGGCGGACGACATGCTCGAGCGAGACGGACGGAGCTGGCGCCGGCCATGAAGATAGACCTCACGGACACCACGGCCAGCAAGATCAACAAGGCGCTGGTGCAGGGCCGCCGGGCCATCGGCACACCGGCCGTCGGCATGGTGCTCACCCTGGTCATCGTCACGGACGAGGAGAACGCGTACGACGCCCTGAAGGCCGCCAACGACGCCTCGCACGAGCACCCCTCGCGCACGCTCGTGGTCATCAGGCGCGTCTCTCGTTCGCCCCGCGACCGTACGCAGTCCCGCCTCGACGCCGAGGTGCGGGTGGGCGTGGAGGCGGGCACCGGCGAGACGGTCGTCCTGCGGCTGTACGGCGAGGTCGTGAACCACGCCCAGTCGGTCGTCCTGCCGCTGCTGCTGCCGGACGCCCCGGTGGTGGTCTGGTGGCCGGTGAACGCGCCGCTGGACCCGGCGAACGACCCGCTGGGCGCGCTGGCCCAGCGCCGGGTCACCGACACCTACGCCTCCGAGCAGCCGGTACGGGAGCTCGGCGCCCGCGCCGACACCTACACGCCCGGCGACACCGACCTCTCCTGGACCCGCATCACGCCCTGGCGTTCGATGCTGGCCGCCGCCCTCGACCAGGTCACCTGCGAGGTCGAGGCCGTCGAGGTGGAGGGCGAGGAGTTCAACCCGAGCTGCGAGCTGCTGGCGATGTGGCTCGCGGACCGGCTGGACGTGCCGGTGAAGCGGTCGCTGTCGTCGGGCCCCGGCCTCACGGCGGTCCGGATGAACACCGACTGCGGCCCGATCGTCCTGGACCGCGCCGACGGCTCCCTCGCCACCCTCTCGATCCAAGGTCAGCCGGACCGTGCGGTGGCGCTCAAGCGGCGCGAGACGGCCGAGCTGATCGGGGAGGAGCTGCGGCGGCTGGACCCGGACGACACGTACGCGTCCGCGCTGCGGTTCGGGGTCGACCGCCTGAACGTCTCGCACGCCAAGGGCGCCAAGGTGTCCGGGACGGAGAAGGCCACCGAGAACGCCACGGAGAAGTCCGACCCTGCCGAGGGACCGGTGGCCAAAGGAGAAGCGGTCGCGGTCCCTGCTCCCGTCGAAACGGCTGCGAAAGCACCCGCGAAGGAAGCGGCGGCGCCGGCCCCGGTGAAGAAGGCGGCGGCGAAGTGAGCACTCCGCAGCTGGTCGTGCACCACGACAAGGAGCTGATGGCCCAGGCCGCCGCGGCCCGCCTGATCACCAAGATCGTGGACGCGCAGGCCTCCCGGGGCTCGGCGTCCGTGGTCCTCACAGGCGGCCGCAACGGCAACGGCCTGCTGGCCGCGCTCGCCGCCGCCCCCGCCCGGGACGCCGTCGACTGGGCCCGGCTGGACCTGTGGTGGGGCGACGAGCGGTTCCTGCCCGAGGGCGACCCGGAACGCAATGTCACGCAGGCCCGCGAGGCCCTGCTGGACTCCGTGCCCCTGGACCCGAAGCGCGTGCACGCCATGCCCGCGTCGGACGGTCCGTACGGCGCCGACGCGGACGCGGCTGCCGCCGCCTACGCGGAGGAGCTGGCCCGGGCGGCGGGCCCCGAGAACCATGGGGCCGCGCCGACCTTCGACGTCCTGATGCTGGGCGTCGGCCCGGACACCCATGTGGCGTCCCTGTTCCCGGAACTCCCCGCGGTACGGGAGACCGAGCGCACGGTCGTCGGCGTCCACGGCGCCCCGAAGCCGCCGCCGACCCGTATCACCCTCACCCTCCCCGCGATCCGCGCCGCTCGCGAGGTCTGGCTCCTGGCAGCCGGCGAGGACAAGGCACAGGCCGCGGCGATCGCCCTGTCGGGCGCGGGCGAGATCCAGGCCCCGGCGGCGGGCGCGTACGGCAGGCAGCGCACGCTGTGGCTGCTGGACTCGGCGGCGGCCTCACAGCTGCCCCGGTCGCTGTATCCGGCAGCCTCACCCTGAGCTCTGCCGGCTCTTCGGAAAGCCCCAGCGCCGGATGGCCGGCCTGGGGCTTTCTGCTGTCCTCGGACTTTCTGCTGTCCTCGGATTTCCTGCCGTCCTGATGTCTCACGGGGCGATGTTGTGATTGAGGCGGAACAGGTTTCCCGGGTCGTAGCGGCGCTTGATGTCGGTCAACCGGGCGTAGTTGCTTCGATAGTTGGCGCGGACCCGGTCCTGGTCGTCGCCGTCCATGAAGTTGACGTAGCCGCCCCCGGAGGAATGCGGTTCGAGGGCCGCGTAGAAGCCGCGCACCCAGTCCTTCTGGGCCTCGCAGTCCTCCCGGGTGGTCAGGGTGGGGCTGAGGGCGGTCGAGAAGTCGGCGTCCCGGTAGGAGAAGGCGGTGTCCTCCGGTCCGACCCGGTGGCAGGCGCCGTCGATGGGGAAGACGACCGTCACGCTCTGGATGGACGGGGTGGAGGCGCCGTGTGCGACGTACGCGTCGATGGCACCGTCCGGCAGTCCGTGGCTGAAGGCGCCCTTCCAGTAGTGGAACAGGCCGGCGGGGACCAGCTCGTCGAAGAGCGTGTTGATCACCGGGTAGGGCATGCGCTCCAGGTGCTGCCCCAGCACCGGACCGAGTTCGCCGAGCCGGGCGCGGATCCGGTCGTCCTGGTCCTCGGGCCCGGTCCAGCAGGCGACCACTCCGCAGACCGGCCGCCCGTGCCACCGCTCGGGGAGGAACGGGAGCGGCGGGCCGAGTCCTACGACGAGCACGGCGCCGAGTCGTTCCTCGGATGCGGCGACCAGGTCCCGGTAGCGGCGGATCACATCACCGTCGAGCGGGTAGAACGTCGGACCGCCGAGGATGTCGGCCACGGGGTGCAGCCGGTAGACGAAGGACGTGACGACTCCGAAGTTCCCCCCGCCCCCGCGCACCGCCCACATCAGGTCGGCGTTGTGCTCGTCCGTGCAGGTCAGGAAGGACCCGTCGGCCGTCACCAGGTCGACCGAGACGAGGTTGTCGCAGGCCAGGCCGAACTCGCGGGCCAGGTAGCCCATGCCGCCGCCGGTCGTCAGACCGCCGACTCCAGTGGTGGAGACGATCCCGCCCGTGGTGGCCAGGCCGAAGGCGTGCGTGGCGTGGTTGACGTCGGCCCAGGTGCAGCCACCCTCGACCCGCGCCGTGCGGGTCTCGGGGTCGACGCGGATCCCGCGCATCCGTCCGAGGTCGAGCACGACCCCGCCGTCGCAGGTCCCGTAGCCGGGGACGCTGTGGCTGCCGCCGCGCACCGCGAGCGGCAGCCCCGTCTCGCGGGCGAGGTCGACGGTGGCGATGACATCGCCCGCGTCGACGGCCCGGACGACGATCGCCGGCCGCTTGTCGTGCATGGCGTTGTAGACCTTGCGGGCCTCGTCGTAGTCGGGGTCGCCGGGCCGGACGACATCGCCGCGTACCGCTCCGCGCAGCCGTCCCAGCAGCTGCTCGTCGAGGGCCAGTGGGGTGTAGGTGGTCATGGCCGCCGCCTGCTTTCTGCTGTCCGTCGGGCCGGAGAACCGTTGCACCACCTGTGTACGCGCGGGGCCGGGCGGCGCGCATCGCGGAAACCGCCCATTTCGCCGGAACGGGCGTGGGCGGAACGGCCCATGGCGCCCCGGAACAGCGCACAGCCCGTGGCATCCCGGCCTATGTCACACGAGACCGTGCGTGTACGCGTACGCCGTCGCCGCGGCCCGTGAGGACACGTCGAGCTTGGCGAAGATGTTGTTGAGGTGGCGGGCGACGGTGTGCTCGCTGATCACGAGTTCGGCGGCGATCGACCGGTTCGTCCAGCCCGCGGCGACCAGCCGCAACACCTGGACCTCCCGCTCGGTGAGCGCGCCGGGCCGGTGCGGGCGCACGCTGTCCAGGAGCGCGGCGGCCCGGCGGGCGTCCGGCGCGGCACCCAGCCGTGCGAAGGTGTCCCGCGCGGCCCGCAGTTCCATCCGGGCGCCGTCCTCGTCACCGGCGCTCCGGTCGGCGGCGGCCAGGGTCATCCGGACCTGCGCCGCCTCGTAGGGGACCCCGAGGGCCAGCCACAGCTCCAGTGCGCGACGCAGCAGAGGCAGCGCTCCGTCGACGTCATGGGCGGCGAACGCCAGGGCGCCGCCCGCCGACGCCGCCAGGGCGTGCAACACGGTCGCCTCCGAACCGCACCGCCGCTGCCAGTCGCGGGCCAGGACCTGCAACTCCTCCGCCGCCGCCCGGGCCTGGTCGAGCCGGCCGAGGGCGAGGGAGACCTCCGCCTGGGCGGCGAGCAGCCGGCTGCGCCCGAGGCGGCTGTTCCCGTCGTCCGGTCCCGGACGATCGGCCTCACCGGGCTCGCCCGCAGGGGCGGCCACACCTGCTTCGCCTGCCTCGCCTGCCTCGCTCGCCAGGGCGAGCCGCAGCGCGGCGGCCGCGGCATCGGCCTTGCCCTGCGCCAGGCGCAGCAGGGCGAGGCCGGGCTGCGGGTCGCGGCCGAGTCCATGCGCCCGGTCGTAGGCCGCCTCGGCCGCGGCCAGGTCGCCGCGCCGCCGCTGGATGTCCCCGGCGAGGTAGAACGCCTCGGCGGCGATCCGGCCCTCGTAGGGCAGCAGCTCCTCACAGGTCCGCGTGGCCTCGGTCAGCGCCTGGGGCCAGGCGCCGCGCAGCTCCAGCACCTCCACGCGGTGCACCCGGCACAGGCCCCGGAAGTTGTTCTCCGCCGGCATCGACGCGCACCACCGCATGGCCGCGTCGGTCCATTCGGCGGCGCGTTCGAGGTCGGCGCAGGCCATGCAGCGCTGGAGGCCCAGGCAGTAGATCCACCCGGTGAAGAAGGAGCTGAGCTCGCCCGCCATCGCCGAGCACATGGCGTCGTCCAGCAGATCGAGCCCGACGGCGACCCGCCCCTGAGCCAGCAGGATGCCCGCCTGCACCTGGACGCTCATGGCGTACAGGTCCGGGTCGGCGCAGCGGCGCGCGATGCCGGCCATGCGCCGTGCCGAGGCCATGGCCTCGTCGAAGGCGCCGCGCTCCTGTGCGGCCTCCGCCTCCATCCACGCGAGATAGCACTGTTCGGCGCACTCGGTCCGGTCCTGGAGATGCTGGCGTGCCCGGCGCAGCCAGCCGGCCGCCACGGCCGTACGTCCCGCCAGCTGGTGCTCGTAGAAGAGCATCCAGGCGCAGTACCCGGCCTGCCGGTCCGCGCCCGCAGCGGCATAGCCGGAGTACGCCCTCATCCGCGCGGTGATCGACTCCTCCACGCGGCTCGTCCACCAGGCGGCGTCGGCGAGGGCGGCGAAGTCGTCCGGGGCGAGGCGGGCGGGATCGATACCGCCGAGGAGGCGGTACGCGTCGGCCCAGGCCTCTCGGGCGACGGCTTCGCGCGCCTGCCGCAGGGCCTCCGGGGCGGCCGTCGCGGCGCTGGCGTCCGCCGCCTGCTCCGACGTCTGCTCCCTCGTCCGGCCGAGCCGCTGCCCGGTGCCGGTGGTCTGGTCAGCCACGGCCGGCTCCTTCCGCGCTCCCAGTGAGCCGGATCACCCCTTACCAGGATAGGCAGGACGACCGGACGGAGCTCCGCCCGCGAACGCCACGAGGCAGGGAAGCGGACAGCCGTACCCGTCCGCTCCCCTACCCGCGCTCACTGCCGGCCGCGCAGCTCCCGGTACGTCGACACCAGAGCCTTCGTGGACGCGTCCAGGCCCGGCACGTCGGCGCCCTCGGTGAGCGCCGGCTCCAGGCGCTTGGCGAGGACCTTGCCGAGTTCGACGCCCCACTGGTCGAAGGAGTCGATGTTCCACACCGCTCCCTGGACGAAGACCTTGTGTTCGTAGAGCGCGATGAGCTGGCCGAGGACCGACGGGGTCAGTTCGCGGGCGAGGATGGTGGTCGTGGGGTGGTTCCCCTTGAAGGTCTTGTGCGGGACCAGTTCCTCGGGAACGCCCTCCGCGCGCACCTCGTCGGGCGTCTTGCCGAACGCCAACGCCTGCGTCTGGGCGAAGAAGTTGGCCATCAGCAGGTCGTGCTGGGCCACCAGCCCGGGCAGAAGACCGGCGACCGGCTCGGCGAAGCCGATGAAGTCCGCCGGGATCAGCTTCGTGCCCTGGTGGATCAACTGGTAGTAGGCGTGCTGCCCGTTGGTGCCCGGGGTGCCCCACACGACCGGCCCGGTCTGCCAGTCGACGGGCTTCCCGTCCCGGTCCACCGACTTGCCGTTGGACTCCATGTCCAGCTGCTGGAGGTAGGCGGTGAACTTGGACAGGTAGTGGCTGTAGGGCAGCACCGCGTGCGACTGGGCGTCGTGGAAGTTGCCGTACCAGATGCCCAACAGGCCCAGCAGCAACGGCACGTTGGACTCGGCGGGCGCGGTGCGGAAGTGCTCGTCGACGAGTCGGAAGCCGTCGAGCATCTCCCGGAAGCGGTCGGGGCCGATGGCGGTCATCAGCGCGAGGCCGATCGCCGAGTCGAAGGAGTACCGGCCGCCGACCCAGTCCCAGAACTCGAACATGTTCGCCGTGTCGATGCCGAACTCCGACACCTTCTCGGCGTTCGTCGACAGCGCCACGAAGTGCCGGGCGACGGCCTCCTGCCCCGCCTTGAGCTCGGTGAGCAGCCAGTTGCGCGCCGATGTCGCGTTCGTGATCGTCTCGATGGTGGTGAAGGTCTTGGAGGCGATGACGAACAGCGTCTCGGCCGCGTCCAGGTCGCGGACGGCCTCGTGCAGGTCGGCGCCGTCCACGTTCGACACGAAGCGGACCGTGAGGTCGCGGTCGGTGTATCCGCGCAGCGCCTCGTAGGCCATCGCAGGGCCCAGGTCGGAGCCGCCGATGCCGACGTTGACCACGTTCCTGATGCGCTTGCCGGTGTGGCCGGTCCAGGCACCGGAGCGAACCCGCTCCGCGAAGTCGGCCATCCTGTCGAGGACGGCGTGCACCCCCGGCACGACGTTCTCCCCGTCGACCTCGGTCACCGCGTCGCGCGACGCCCGCAACGCGGTGTGCAGCACGGCCCGGTTCTCGGTGGTGTTGATCTTCTCCCCGCGGAACATGGCGTCCCTGAGGCCGAAGACGTCGGTCGCGGCGGCCAGCTCGCGCAGCAGCCGCAGGGTCTCGTCGGTGACGAGGTGCTTGGAGTAGTCGATGTGCAGGTCACCGACCTGCACCGTGTACCCCCTGCCGCGCCCGGGGTCGGCGGCGAACAGCTCCCGCAGCTGCACCTCGCCGAGCTCCTCGCGGTGCTTGGCCAGAGCGGTCCACTCGGGCGTCTGGTTGAGCCTGGTACGGCCGTCTGCGTTCATGTCGGACTTCAGCCTCTTTCCTACCTGTCCCTGCCGGTCCCAACCTAGTTGATCAGCCCTAGTTGATCAGCGTGGGGCGTGAGCTGTCGTGACGCCGTCGTCGGGCGCGACTACAGATACGTCCGTCCCAAGCGTGGGTATCAGCGAGGCGACGGCCAGAATGAAGAAGCCGGCCGCCAGCAGGGCCGGAGCGTTCAGGCCCCAGGCGGTGGCCACGGCACCGCCCAGCAGCGCGCCCAGGGGCGCACCGGCGACCGCCAGGGTCCGGAAGGCCGAACTGACCCGGCCCAGCAGCTCGGCGGGGCTGCGCTCCTGCATCAGCGTCCGCGTGTTGACGTTCCACACCATGCCCATGAACCCGAAGACGGCCATGGCGGCCGCCAGCGCGACCATGCTGCGCACCGAGCCCATGACGACGAGCGCGCCGGTCTGCACCGTCCCGGCGAGCAGCACCGCACGCACGCGTCCGAGGCGGGCGACGATCCGGCCGCTCGCCGTTCCCCCGGTCAGGCCGCCGACCGCGTACGCGGTCGTGGCCGCCGCGTACCCCGCCGCACCGGCGCCCAGCCAGCCGGTCACCAGGAAGACCAGACCAGCGATGAGGGCACCGACGCCGATGTTGCAGAGGGCCGTCGCTGCGCACAGCGCGCGCAGGGCCCGGTCGCGCCGCAGGGTGCGCAGCCCTTCGGCGATCTCGCGGCGCAGGGTGCTGCCCGTCGGTCTCGGCGTCCGCTCGGGCACGGCGGTCGGCAGCGACGCGACCAGGGCGGCCGCCAACAGGAAGGTCACCGCGTCGACCCCGAAGGGCATCGCGGCGCCGACCACCAGCAACAGCGGCACGACGGGTGCGGCCACGAGTCCGCCCGCGATCTGCTGGCCGGTCATCAGGCGGGCGTTGGCGCTGCCGAGCGCCTCGCGGTCCACCAGGGCGGGCAGCAGGGCCGTGGCGGCGTTGTCGAAGAGCGTCTGCAGGGTGGTCAGGGCGAAGGCCAGCGCGATCAGCAGGCCGATCGAGGCGTGCCCGAACGCGACGGCCACCGCGAAGCAGGCGACGAGCAGCCCTCGTACCGCATCCACCATCCACATGGCCCGCCGCTGGTCCACCCGGTCGGCGACGGCACCGCCGAGCAGCCCGAAAACGATCCACGGCAGATAACCGCAGGCGGTCACGGACGCGACGAGCAGCGGCTCGTCGGTCAGGGACACCGCGAGCAGGGGGAGCGCGGCGCCGCGCAGTGCGTCACCGAAGCTGGAGAGCACGGCGGCACTCCATAGCCGCCCGAATCCCCCACGCCACGCGGGCGCACGCACGCCCGTTGCATCAGCCGTCGCCACCGTTCCCCCTCACGATTCGCCTGTTCACAAACCGTAGAGGGCACCACTGACAATCGGCCTCGGCGCGACAGCCGGCTCAGGGCGCCGAACAAGTCCGGCCGGGCATCCACGGATGCCCGGCCGTCTCTCAACTCCTAGATCTCGCCCCGCAGTTTGGCGAGCGCTTCGGCGAGGATCGCCTCGCCGTCCGCGTCGCTGCGCCGCTCCCGCACATAGGCGAGGTGCGTCTTGTAGGGCTCGGTGCGCGGTGGGTCCGGCGGGTTGTCCCGGTCCTGGCCTGCTGGAAAGCCGCAGCGCGGGCAGTCCCAGGTTTCGGGAACCTGCGCGTCGCTGGCGAAGCTGGGCACCGTTTCGTGCCCGTTGGAGCACCAGAAGGAGATGCGCAGCCGGGGCGCGGACTCGCCCCGCTCGGCCTCGCCCATCGGCCCCGCCCCGACCCGGCTTCCTCGGATCGCGTTGCCACTTGCCACGGTCGTAACTCCCTGCGTGATGGTGCCGCAAAGCGAGTCGGCGTTTCGCTTCGCTGCGAGCGCCTCAGTCTACGTAAGGCCCAACGCGCGTCCAGTGATTCGAGTTACAGCTCCCATACACACAGACGCAAGCCCCATGATAGGCCGCGCTCAGGTGCGCGTACCGAACATGGGGCCTTACGTGCGGATCGGGCGTGCTGCGTGTGCGACGCTGATCAGTTGTTCGCCTTCATCAGCAGGCCGAGCACGACAATGCACGCGAACCACAGCAGACCGACCACCACGGTGATGCGGTCGAGGTTGCGCTCGGCGACCGAGGAGCCACCGACGGACGACTGCATGCCGCCACCGAACATGTCGGAGAGGCCGCCGCCCTTGCCCTTGTGCATCAGCACCAGCAGCATCATCAGCAGGCTGAAGACGATCAGGGCGATCGAGAACCCCATAACCACGGCTGGACCAACTTCCTCGGATCTGGACAGACGACGGGGCACAGCGACAGCGCTGTGCCCCGCAAGAGTACGACGTTCCGCTGCTACCGCATACTCACTGGTCGCGGAAGCGCGCGATCTTGACGAACTCCTCCGCGTCCAGCGAGGCACCGCCGACCAGGGCGCCGTCGATGTCGGCCTGGGCCATGATCTCGGCGACGTTGCCGGACTTCACGGAGCCGCCGTACTGGATGCGGACCTTGTCGGCCAGCTCCTGCGTGTACAGCTCGGCGAGCTTGCCGCGGATGGCCGCGCAGACCTCCTGCGCGTCCTCGGCGCCGCAGACCTTGCCGGTGCCGATGGCCCACACGGGCTCGTAGGCGATCACGATCGACTCGGCCTGCTCGGCCGGGATGTCCGTCAGGCCGCCCTCGACCTGGGCGAGCGTGTGCGTGACGTGGTTGCCCGCCTCGCGGATCTCCAGCTCCTCGCCGACGCACAGGATCGGGGTCAGGCCGTGCTTGTAGGCGGCCTTGACCTTGGCGTTCACGAGCTCGTCGGTCTCGTTGTGGTACTGGCGGCGCTCGGAGTGGCCGATCGCCACGTACGTGCACTTCAGCTTGGCCAGCATCGAGCCGGAGATCTCGCCGGTGTAGGCACCGGAGTCGTGCGCCGAGATGTCCTGGGCGCCGTATTTGATCTTGAGCTTGTCGCCGTCGACCAGGGTCTGCACGGAGCGCAGGTCGGTGAAGGGCGGCAGGACGGCGACCTCGACGGCGTCGTAGTCCTTGTCGGCCAGGGCGAAGGCGAGCTTCTGGACGTGCGCGATGGCCTCGAGGTGGTTGAGGTTCATCTTCCAGTTGCCGGCCATCAGCGGCGTGCGCCCCGAAGAAATAGATGCAGCCATTAAGGGTCAGTCCTCCAGTGCGGCGAGGCCGGGGAGCGTCTTGCCCTCGAGGTATTCGAGGGAGGCGCCGCCGCCGGTCGAGATGTGGCCGAATGCGTTCTCGTCGAAGCCCAGGATGCGGACGGCCGCGGCGGAGTCGCCACCGCCGACGACCGTGAAGCCCGGGGAGTCGAGGAGGGCCTGGGCGACCGCCTTGGTGCCCTCGGCGTAGTCGGGGTGCTCGAAGACGCCCATGGGGCCGTTCCAGAAGACGGTGGCGGCGTCGGCGAGCTTCGAGGCGTACAGCTTGCGGGTCTGCGGACCGATGTCCAGGCCCAGCTGGTCGGCGGGGATGGCGTCCGCGGCGACGGTGTTGGGATTCGCCGGCGCCTTGGTCTTCAGGTCCGGGAAGTCGGTGGAGGTCAGCACGTCGACGGGCAGGACCAGTTCGACGCCGTTCTTCTCCGCCCGCTCGATGTACTCCTGGACGACCGGGATCTGGTCCTCCTGGAGGAGGGAGGCGCCGACCTCGTACCCCTTGGCCTTGAGGAAGGTGAACACCATGCCGCCGCCGATGAGAAGGCGGTCCGCCTTGCCGAGCAGCTGGTCGATGACGGCGAGTTTGTCGGAGACCTTGGAGCCGCCGAGGGCGACGACGTACGGGCGCTTGACGTCCTCGGTGAGCTTCTTCAGGACGCCGACCTCGGTGGCGATGAGGTAGCCGGCCGCGTGCGGCAGGCGGGCCGGGAGGTCGAAGACCGAGGCGTGCTTGCGGTGCACCGCGCCGAAGCCGTCACCGACGTACACGTCCGCGAGGGCGGCGAGCTGGTCGGCGAAGGCGCCGCGCTCGGCGTCGTCCTTGCTCGTCTCGCCGGCGTTGAAGCGCAGGTTCTCGATGACGGCGACCTGGCCGTCGGCGAGGCCCGCGACCGTGGAGGTGGCGGACTCACCCACGGTGTCCGTGGCGAACTTGACCTCCGCGCCCAGGAGTTCACCGAGACGCGCGGCGGCCGGGCCGAGCGAGAAGGCCGGGTCCGGGGCTCCCTTGGGGCGGCCCAGGTGCGAGGCGACGACCACCCGGGCGCCCGCCTCCGCGAGGGCCTTGACGGTGGGCAGGACGGCGCGGATGCGGCCGTCGTCGGTGATGGTCGTGCCGTCCAACGGCACGTTCAGGTCGGCGCGGACGAAGACCCGCTGGCCGGCGACGCCTTCGGCGAGAAGTTCGTCGATCGTCTTCATTGAGGGGACTCCTGAGGAGGGCTCGTGATGCTCGTGATCGTAAGAGGGCTGGTCCGGTACGTGAGTCAGGGCTCGGGCAGCGCGTCCCTGCGCTGCCCGAGCCCTGACTCACATCAAAGTGCCTGCTCTGTTGATCAGAGCTGGTTGCCGACGAAGACCGTCAGGTCGACGAGGCGGTTGGAGTAGCCCCACTCGTTGTCGTACCAGCCGAGGATCTTCACCGAGTTGCCCTCCTGGACCATGGTCAGGGAGGAGTCGAAGGTGCAGGAGGCCGGGTCGCCGACGATGTCCGAGGAGACGATCGGGTCCTCGGTGTAGGTCAGGTAGCCCTTGAGGTCGCCGTCGTCGGAGGCCTTCTTGAACGCGGCGTTGACCTCGTCCTTGGTGACCTCGCGCTGCAGCGTCACGACCAGGTCGGTGGCCGAGCCGGTCGGGACCGGGACGCGCATCGCGATGCCGTCCAGCTTGCCCTTGAGCTGCGGCAGGACCAGCGCGGTGGCCTTGGCGGCACCGGTCGTGGTCGGGATGATGTTCTCGGCGGCGGCGCGGGCGCGGCGCAGGTCCGAGTGCGGGAAGTCCAGGATGCGCTGGTCGTTCGTGTACGCGTGGACGGTCGTCATCAGACCCTTGACGATGCCGAAGTTCTCGTCGAGGACCTTCGCCATCGGCGCCACACAGTTGGTGGTGCAGGAGGCGTTGGAGATGACGTGGTGGTTCGCCGCGTCGTACTTGTCCTGGTTGACGCCCATCACGATGGTGATGTCCTCGTCCTTGGCCGGAGCCGAGATGAGGACCTTCTTGGCGCCGCCGGTGATGTGCTTCTCGGCGTCGGCCTTCTTGGTGAAGATGCCGGTCGACTCGATGACGATGTCGACGCCCAGGTCACCCCACGGGATGTCGGCGGGGTTGCGCTCGGAGAGAACCTTGATCGTCTTGCCGTCGACAGTGATCGTGTCGGCGGTGTGCGACACCTCGGCCTTTAGGCGGCCCAGGATGGTGTCGTACTTGAGCAGGTGAGCGGTGGTCGCGGTGTCACCCAGGTCGTTGACAGCCACGATCTCGATGTCAGCACCCTGCTCCAGCAGCGCGCGGAAGTAGTTACGACCGATGCGGCCAAAGCCGTTGATGCCTACGCGGATCGTCACGAAACCGATCTCCTCGTTGGTACGCCGGTTCGAGACCGGCGAGCTGTATGGGATGTCCCCGACCGCCTACGACCCTACCTCCCTGACGGCTCCGGAGTGACATCGAGACGCCCCATACACGGCAGGGCGGCCCGTACCCGCCAGTAGGGGTACGGACCGCCCGGGCCCGAAGCCGGATCACCCGATGTGATCACGACGGATCACACGCGGTTGACCAGGCAGATTCACCCGTCGAGGGCCGCGAGTGCCTTCTTCACCAGAGCCCTCCGTTCGGCCGCCGAGGCGACGTGCTCCAGGCCGAAACCCAGCAGTACGGTGTCGTCCGTGGTGACCGCTCCGTAGGTCTGGAAGAGCGCCCCGGTGCGCACCCAGTCCTTGAGGACGGCCGGGCTGCCCGAGGGCGGTCCGGCCACGCTCCAGACGCCCAGCGACGTCTCGAAGCCCTCGGTCCCGGTGGGTGTGCCGCCGACGACCAGCGAGGCGTCGTCGGCGAGGACGCCGTGGCCGCCGCTGCCCGGGTCGGTGACGTAGCTGATCGAGACCTCGACCGACTTTCCGGCGTACGCGCTCAGGTCGAAGTTCACCTGCTGCCAGCCGCTGGAGGCGCCGGTGAGGGCGTTCCACGCACCGGTGGTGCCGGTCGCGGTGCAGCCGTCGGACGCCACGGTCAGATAGTGCTCGAGCTGGGGGTGCTCCCCTACGTAGTACCCGGCCTCGCACTCCGCGGGCACGGTGGCGCGGGTGGCACCGCCCGCCTCCGGGAGCGTGGTCCAGTCGTCGGCCCCGGTGGCGTGGGCCTCGACCAACACGTTGTCGTAGCCGGGCTCGGTGTCCCACAGCAGCTGGGTGCGGAGCGTGGGCTTGTCGGCCGCGCTCACCCCGGTGAGGTCGACGGTCCGGGTGAGCCGCTTGTACGCGTCGTCGGTGTGGACGGCCGCGGCCATGGAGGAGCCCGCGTAGGGCCCGTACGGGTTGACCGTCCCGGCGAACTGGCCCGCGCCCGCACTCGCGAACTGCGGGTACGTGGCCGCCGGCAACTCGTCGGACGTCACGCCGTACGTCCCGGCCCGGTCCAGCGGGTTGCCGGCCGCGGGGCCGAGTGCGCCCGTGAAGCCGGCGAGTGCGCCGGAGCCGGTGAAGCCGGTGGCCCCGGGGGTCGACGTACGTGTGTAGGCGCCCAGGTAGTACTGGCTGAAGTCGTTCGACAGGGTGCCGCCGCCGAGGTCGACGCTGCCGCCGGCCAGCTCGCCCGCCTCGACCAGCTTGCCGCCCTCGTTCAGGAAGGCGCGCAGCTGCAGCTGGGTGGCGACGCCCGGGGTGCTCGCGCCGGTGTAGTGGACGACCGTGTCGAAGTGGCTCAGCACGCCGAGCGCGTCGGGCGCGCCCTGGGTGGCGACGTCCCACACCAGCGCCTTGCGGCCGTTCGCCTTCAGCGCGTCGACGTACGTCTGCGCCTGTGTGGCGGTCGCACCCTCCTCGGCGACGACGAGGACGTCCGCGCGGGGCCGTTCGGCCACGGTGTAGGTGAAGCGCTCACTGGAGACCTTCTTGCCGCTCTTCGTCTCGCCGGTGAACCACACCTCGACCTTGTCGCCCGGATCGCCGTCCTGGACCTTGGCCCGGTACTCGTCGAAGTGGAGGTTGTCGTCACCGCCGTACGTCTCGCCGCCCTTCCACGCCCTGAGCGCCATGTCCTCCGTACGTCCGCCGTTGACGCGGTACTTGAGCTCCTTGTCGCGCACGGACTTCCGTACGACGACCGAGACCTCCTGGTCCGCTCCGCGCGAGTACGAGGTCGAGAACGCGGCCGGGGTGAAGTCGGCGGCGCTCAGGCCGGCCGCGGACTTCGGCTGGTCGGGCTTGGCGGCGGACTCGGCGAGGGAGAGCGCGAACGGGATGTTCTTGGCGAACTCCTGCTGGATCAGCGTCTCGTCGTCCGGGAAGGTGAAGATCGACAGGCAGTCGGCCGGCTCCCAGGCGTCGTTCGGGTCGACGTTCGAGGCGGTCTGGCAGGTCGACATCTCGGGGGTGAACATCGCCATGCCGTTGACGTTCGCCGCGTGGCCGTCGGCCTCGCCGTTGGTGGTGTACAGCTCCGAGGAGACCTGCGGGTGGTAACCCGGGATCGCGGAGTTCTCCGGGGTGCCGGCGAGTGCCTCGTAGAGGACGTCGTCCGGGGTGGGCGTGGCGACCTGCCAGCCGACTCCGTAGAGGAGGAGTTCGGCGGCGGAGTGGTAGTTGATGCCGTACTCGAAGCCGATGCGCCGCTCGAAGGCGTCCAGCGCCTTGGTCTCGGGCTCGGATCCGGGGGCCGCGCCGCGGTAGGTCTGGCTGGTGGGGTTGGGGGACGAGCCCTCGTCGTCGTAGCCCCACTTGTAGGCGAAGTTGCGGTTGAGGTCGACACCGTCGCCGGTGGTGATGGCGCCGTCGGCGTTGTTGTCGCGCAGGTTCTTGCGCCACAGGCGGTTGTCGGAGTTCTGGAAGGTGTAGTCGTAGCCGTCGGGGTTGGCCGACAGCACGAACCACAGCTCGGTCGAGTCGACGAGCTTCTTGATCTTCTTGTCCGTCTTGTAGTTGTCCAGGTAGTGGTGCATCAGCCGGCGGGTCATCTCCGGCGTGATCCACTCGCGCGCGTGCTGGTTGGACAGGTACAGGACGGACGGCTTGGAGCCGTCCTTGGACTTCTTGGCGCCCTTGGTCATCTTCAGCGCCAGGATGTCCTGGCCGCTGACCGTTCTGCCGATGGAGACGACCTTGGTGAGGTCGGGGTTCTCCTGCCCGGCCTTGACGATCTCCTCCTTCAGGCCGCCCTTTCCGCTGTACGGGCGGAACACGCCCTCGGCGGCTGCCTCGACGCGATTCGAGGCCTTGGCGGACAGCTTGTGCTCGGTGAGGTCGACGCCCTGGTCCTCGAGCTTCTCGGCCTGCTGGTCGGTGAGGTAGACCTCGACCGTGGCCTCGCCCTTCTCGGGTACCTGCTCGCCGAGTTCGTGGCCGTCCTGGCCGGCTGCCAGCAGCAGGGGTACCTGCTTCTGCGTGACGTCGGCGCGGAAGACCTTGACCTCGTTCGGATCGGGAGAACCTTCGTTCCCTGCGGCCTGGGCGATGGGTGCGATTCCCGCACCGCCCAGCAGGAGCGCGCCAACAGCGAGGATCGGTCTCGCTTTTCGTCTCATGAACCCCCCTAGCAGTGGTTCGCCACTCGGCGAACAGATGCCAGGCTCATGTCACTCCATGATCCAGTCAAGGGTGCCTCAACGACACGCAAACGCCGGTGCCGATCACCCAAGTGGGCGTCGGCACCGGCGTGTTGCGCTGAAGGCGGGGCTCACCCCACGAGGTTGTCCGCCATCTCCTCGGTGATGCTGGACTCGGTGCCCGGGATGCCGAGGTCCTGGGCCCGCTTGTCGGCCATCGCCAGCAGGCGGCGGATACGGCCCGCGACGGCGTCCTTGGTCAGCGGCGGGTCGGCGAGCGCGCCCAGCTCCTCCAGGGAGGCCTGCTTGTGATCCATGCGCAGCCGGCCGGCGGCCGCGAGGTGCTCGGGCACGTCGTCGCCGAGGATCTCCAGGGCGCGCTGGACACGGGCGCCGGCCGCGACGGCCGCACGCGCGGAGCGGCGCAGGTTGGCGTCGTCGAAGTTGGCGAGACGGTTCGCCGTGGCCCGCACCTCGCGGCGCATCCGGCGCTCCTCCCAGGCCAGCACGGACTCGTGAGCACCGAGCCGGGTCAACAGCGCACCGATCGCGTCACCGTCACGGACCACGACCCGGTCCACTCCCCGCACCTCGCGGGCCTTCGCGGCGATCGACAGCCGGCGGGCGGCGCCGACCAGGGCGAGCGCCGCCTCGGGGCCGGGGCAGGTCACCTCCAGGGAGGAGGAGCGGCCCGGCTCGGTGAGCGAGCCGTGCGCCAGGAACGCGCCGCGCCAGGCCGCCTCCGCGTCACAGGTGGCACCGGAGACGACCTGCGGGGGCAGGCCGCGGATCGGGCGGCCCCGGCCGTCGACCAGGCCGGTCTGCCGGGCCAGCTGGTCGCCGCCGGCGACCACCCGTACGACGTAGCGCGAGCCGCGGCGCAGTCCGCCCGGTGCCATCACGATCAGCTCGGAGCTGTGGCCGAAGATCTCCAGGATGTCCCGCTTGAGGCGGCGGGCCGCCATCGCGGTGTCCAGCTCCGCCTCGATCACGATGCGCCCGCTCACCAGGTGGAGGCCGCCGGCGAACCGCAGAATGGCAGAGACCTCCGCCTTCCTGCAGCAGGTACGGGTGACGGGGAGTCGGGAGATCTCGTCCTTCACCGCTGCCGTCATCGCCATGGGCCGATCCTTCCATGCATCCGAAAAATACGGTCGTACGCGGCGGCCAACAGCTCCGGGTCGTGCCGAGGAGTTCCGTCCCTCCGGGCGACCGGGGCCAGCTCGACCGCGGCACCGAGCCGCTTGGCGGCCTCGGTGAGCACTTCACGGTCGGGCACGGCGGCCTCGTCGGCCAGCACCACGTCCAGGGCGAGTTTAGGGGCGTGTCGTCCCAAAACCTCCAAATGACGCTGCGGGGAGAAGCCATCGGTTTCTCCGGGCTGCGGGGCGAGGTTCAGGGAGAGGACCCGGCGCGCCTTCGTCTGGGTGAGCGCGTCCAGGAGGTCGGGCACGAGCAGGTGCGGGATCACCGAGGAGAACCAGGAGCCGGGACCGAGGACCACCCAGTCCGCGTCGAGGACGGCCGCCACCGCCTCCGGCACCGCGGGCGGGTCGTGCGGCACCACGTGCACGGACTGCACCTCGCCGGGCGTGAGGGCGACGGTCGCCTGTCCCCGTACGGTGTCGACGTCCTCCGGGCGGTCCGGGTCGTGGCCCTTGACCAGGGCCTGCAGCTCCAGCGGTACGGCGGACATGGGCAGCACGCGCCCGTGCGCGCCCAGCAGCCTGCCGACCAGGTCGAGGGCCTGGACGTGGTCGCCGAGTTGCTCCCACAGAGCGACGATCAGCAGATTGCCGACCGCGTGTTCGTGCAGGTCGCCCTTGGACTGGAAGCGGTGCTGGATGACGCGGGCCCAGGTCTGGCCCCACTCGTCGTCGCCGCACAGCGCGGCCAGCGCCTTGCGCAGGTCGCCGGGCGGCAGTACGCCCAGTTCGTCGCGCAGGCGTCCGCTGGAGCCGCCGTCGTCGGCCACGGTGACGACGGCGGTGAGGTCGCCGGTGATCCGGCGCAGTGCGGCGAGCGAGGCGGACAGGCCCATGCCGCCGCCGAGGGCGACCACCTTGGGCTGGGCGCCGCGGCGGCGCGGTTTGGCACCGCGGGCCTCTACGGGCCGGCTCGCGCGCCCTTCGGGCACGGCCCGGCGCAGCCTGCTCAGCCGCGGAGTACGTCCTGTCATTCCCGTCCCATGTCCCGGTGCACGACCACCGTCTCCACGCCCTCGGCCGCGAGGCGCGCGGCGAGCTTCTCCGAGGTGGCGACCGATCGGTGCTTGCCGCCGGTGCAGCCGATGGCGATCGTCACGTACCGCTTGCCCTCGCGGCGGTAGCCGGCCGCGATGAGCCTGAGCAGTTCGGAGTACCGGTCGAGGAACTCCTTGGCGCCGGGCTGGTTGAAGATGTACGCGGCGACCTCCTCGTTGAGGCCGGTGAAGGGGCGCAGCTCCGGGACCCAGTGCGGGTTGGGCAGGAAGCGCATGTCCGCGACCAGGTCGGCGTCGACCGGGAGGCCGTACTTGAAGCCGAAGGACATGACGGTGGCCCGCAGCTCGGGTTCCTCCTCGCCGGCGAACTGGGCGTCCATCTTGGCGCGCAGCTCGTGCACGTTCAGGCTGGAGGTGTCGATCACCAGGTCGGCGTCGCCGCGCAGCTCGCGCAGCAGCTCGCGTTCGGCGGCGATGCCGTCGACGATGCGGCCGTCGCCCTGGAGGGGGTGCGGGCGGCGCACCGACTCGAAGCGCCGCACCAGGGCCTCGTCCGAGGACTCCAGGAAGACGATCCGCCGGGTGACGTTCTTGCCGTCCAGGTCGGCGAGGGACTCGCGGAGGTTGTCGAAGAAGCGCCGGCCGCGTACGTCGACGACGACCGCGATCCGCGCCACGTTGCCCTGGGAGCGGGCGCCGAGCTCCACCATGGTGGGGATCAGCGCGGGCGGGAGGTTGTCGACGACGAACCAGCCGAGGTCCTCCAGACACTTGGCGGCCGTCGAGCGGCCGGCCCCGGACATGCCGGAGATGATCACCAGCTCGGGGATGGCCGCGTCCGGGACCGCAGCCGTGTCGTTGGGCGTGCCCGTACTCACCTGTGCTCCGTCTCCGGCTTGGTCCCGTTGCTCGTCGTGCTCGTCGTGCTCGTTCACATTCATGTCTCCTGCCCCCGTCGTTCGTCCGGGGCGCCCATCGTCACGGACTCCCCACTGGAACCCATGGTGTCGGATTCCTCTTCCATGATCTCTCCGGTCGCCGTGTTCACGGCGGGTGCGGCCGGAGCCGCCTGGGCGAGGGCCACGGCGATCGTCTCGGCTGTCTTGCGGCCTATGCCGGGAACCTCGCAGATCTGGTCGATTGTCGCTGACCTCAGCTTTTTCACCGAACCGAAGTGCTTGAGGAGTGCCTGTTTGCGTGTCTCGCCCAGGCCCGGCACCTCGTCCAGGGGGCCGGCGCGGAAGCGCTTGGCGCGCTTGGTGCGCTGGTAGGTGATCGCGAAGCGGTGGGCCTCGTCGCGGACGCGCTGGAGGAGGTAGAGGCCCTCGCTGGTGCGGGGCAGGACCACCGGGTCGTCGTCGTCCGGCAGCCAGACCTCCTCCAGGCGCTTGGCGAGGCCGCAGACGGCGATGTCGTCGATGCCCAGTTCGTCGAGAGCCTTCTTGGCGGCGGCGACCTGGGGCCGGCCGCCGTCGACGACGACGAGCTGGGGCGGGTAGGCGAAGCGCTTGGGGCGGCCGTCCTCCTCGGTGAGGCCGTTGCCGAGGCCGTCGGCGTCGGTGGTCTCGCCGTCGGCCCACTCCCCTGTCCGTTCCTTCTCGGCGAGGTAGCGCCTGAAGCGGCGGGTGAGCACCTCGTGCATGGAGCGGACGTCGTCCTGGCCCTCGAAGCCCTTGATCTGGAAGCGGCGGTACTCGCTCTTGCGCTGGAGTCCGTCCTCGAAGACGACCATGGAGGCAACCACGTCGTCGCCCTGGAGGTGCGAGATGTCGTAGCACTCGATCCGGAGCGGGGCGCTGTCCAGGTCGAGGGCGTCGGCGATCTCCTCCAGCGCGCGCGAGCGCGTGGTGAGGTCGGAGGCGCGTTTGGTCTTGTGCAGCACGAGCGACTGCTGGGCGTTGCGCTCCACGGTCTCCATGAGGGCCTTCTTGTCGCCGCGCTGGGGGATGCGCAGCGACACGTTCGACCCGCGCCGCTCGGTGAGCCACTCCTGGACGGGCTCCACCGGGTCGGGCAGGGCCGGGACGAGAACCTCCTTGGGGACGGAGTCGCCGGTCTCCTCGCCGTAGAGCTGCTGGAGGGCGTGTTCCACCAGGGCGCCGGTGGTGATCTCCTCGACCTTGTCGGTGACCCAGCCGCGCTGACCGCGCACGCGTCCGCCCCGGACGTGGAAGATCTGCACGGCCGCTTCCAGCTCGTCCTCGGCGACCGCGATGAGGTCGGCGTCGGTCGCGTCGGCGAGCACGACCGCGCTCTTCTCCATGGCCTTCTTCAGGGCCCCGATGTCGTCCCGCAGGCGGGCCGCCCGCTCGTACTCCATCTCCTCGGCCGCCGCCGTCATCTGCTTCTCCAGGCGGCGCAGATACGTGCCCGTGCGGCCGGCCATGAAGTCGCTGAACTCGTCGGCGAGTTCGCGGTGCTCCTCGGCGGAGACGCGGCCCACGCAGGGCGCGGAGCACTTGCCGATGTAGCCGAGCAGGCAGGGGCGGCCGGTGCGGGCGGCGTTCTTGAAGACGCCGGCCGAGCAGGTGCGGACGGGGAAGACGCGCAGCAGGAGGTCGACGGTGTCGCGGATCGCCCACGCGTGGCCGTACGGCCCGAAGTAGCGCACGCCCTTCTTCTTGTGACCGCGCATCACCTGGACGCGCGGGAACTCCTCGTTCATCGTCACCGCGAGGTACGGGTAGCTCTTGTCGTCGCGGTACTTGACGTTGAACCGGGGGTCGTACTCCTTGATCCAGGAGTACTCCAGCTGCAGGGCCTCGACCTCCGTGGACACCACCGTCCATTCCACGGACGCGGCCGTGGTGACCATGGTGCGGGTGCGGGGGTGCAGGCCCGCCAGGTCCTGGAAGTAGTTCGCCAGGCGCTGGCGCAGGCTCTTCGCCTTTCCGACGTAGATCACCCGGCGGTGCTCGTCGCGGAACCTGTACACCCCGGGAGAGTCCGGGATCTGTCCCGGCTTGGGGCGGTAGCTGGAGGGGTCGGCCATGTCTCACACCCTACTGGCGGGAACTGACAGCGCGGCGGGCCTGTGGACAACGGTCCGCCACCGTCAGCGGGACTCCAGGAAGGTGAGAACCGCCGGTACCCGGCGGTGGTCGTCGGTGTCCTCCGTGAGGGCGAGGACCTCGCGCTCACGGCCGCCGAGGTGGGACAGGGCGCGGCGCGGCGCTGGGCCGAGAACAGCTCCTGCACGAGGGACGGGTCGACGACCGAGCCGCCCCTGCCGATCCGTTCCAGGGCCTCGATGAACTCGTCGACATCCGTGACCGGCTCTCGAGGAGATAACCGACCTTGCGGCCGCTCGCCGGCAGTTCCAGGGCGTCCTCGACCTCGACGTACGCCGACAGGACGAGGATGCCGGTGCCCGGGTGGCGCGCGGATGGTGCGGGCTGCCGCGGTGCGTCCATGGTTCCCGCCCCCCTTGCGACCCCTGAAAGTGCGCCCCCACAGCCTGCCGGAGTCCAGGAGGTACGGCTGGCAAAAGCGGAACCGGGGGCTTGCCGTGACGACACGCGGTCGTATCCGAGGGATGCTGGAGTCACTGCGGACACAAGCGGACACGAAAAGACCGGCCGTCCTCGGAGACGTGAGGAACGGCGGATCGTCGGTCGAAGGGCTGCGGACATGCGGCAGAAACGGATCGAGAAGCCACGGCGGTCGGGTCGTACCGGCCGGACCACGGACGACAGATACGCGCCGTACGACGCCCTCGACCCGCGTGATGCCGACATCGTGCGTGCCAAGCGCGTACCGAAGGCACGACGCGGCGCGGCTCGCCGCCTCTAGAACAGGCACGACACGGCGGCACTGCGCCGCCCCGCGAGGCGGACGGCACGCCTCTCCGTCCGACCCGACCGCCCGGACGTACGCGACGTCACCGAGTCCAGGTTCCCCCGCCTGGGCAGACTCCCCTGGCGTGCGCCCCGGGCGGTCACATGTCCGGGCTCGGACCGCTCAGCGGCAGCCGTACGGTGAGTGTCGTGCCCCGGTCCGGCGGGCTGCTGATGGTCAGCCTCCCGCCGATCGCCTCCACCCGGTCGACGAGTCCGCCCAGCCCGGAGCCGCGGCCCGGTTCGGCGCTCCCTGTGCCGTCTTCGGTGATGGTCACCTCCAGGATGTCGCCCTCGATACCGGCCGTGACCGCGACGACGCCGACCCGGGCGTGCTTCACAGCATTGGTGAGGCACTCCGAGGTGCCGTAGAAGACGGCGACCTCAGTCAGCGCCCTGGCCCGCCACGTCCCCCTCCGTCGAGCGCGCAGGGCGGGGCCGAGGCCGCCCTTGGAGAGGATCGCGCGCGGGACGCCGTGAGCTGCGCCCGGCTGTCGGCGTTGGCGATGGCAGCGACGGCAGCGTCGGCGACGAGTTGCGTGAAGTCGGCGAGCCGGGACTCGGCGCCCCGGGCGCAGCGGTTCCGGGGCGGCGGTCGCGACGGCGGCGCCCCAGGCCCTGTCCGCGCGATCCGGGAGGCGCTGGGCGAGGACGGGCCCACCGCCCCGGCTGAGGGATGTGAAGTCGGCCGGGAGTCCGCCACGGTTGGGCAACAGGTGTTGTCGGGGCTTGGTCAACACGCTTCAATGCGGGGGAGCTCGGGGCCCTGAACGACGGCGTACGGATGTGAAGACCCACGGCGCCGACGCGGGCCCCCGAGTCTCCCGCGAACGGTCTGACCAGCCGTTGTGAACATTCACAGAAAGGCCCCTGCATGCCGAACGCCACACAGCACGCGGACGTCGCCACCGTCGCCACCGCGGAACTGGACTCGGCCCTGCGCGGCGGCCCCTTCCACGTCGCGCTGCGGGCCGCGATCGCCGCCCGCGGACTGCCGTTGCAGCGCGTGCAGCACCATCTGTCGCGCCACGGGGTCAAGGTCGGTGTGACCAGCCTGAGTTACTGGCAGCAGGGCGCCCGGCGCCCGCAGCGCCCCGAGTCGCTGCGGGCCGTACGGGCTCTGGAGGAGATCCTCCAGTTGCCGCAGGAGTCGCTGATCCGGCTGCTCACCCAGGCCGACGAGGACCCGGCCTCGCACCGGCCCGCGGCCCGCTCCTACCGCTCCCTCGTCGAGGCCTCCGGCGTCCTGGAGCAGCTGCTGGCCGAGCTGGACTCGCCGCTCGACGGCGGGCTGCACACCCTCGGCCACCACGAGCGGGTACGGATCGGCGCGCGCCGCGAGCTGGCCGGACGCGAGTCGCACCACATCGTGCGGGCCCACCGGGACGGCGTCGACCGCTTCGTGGCCGTCCACCACGGCGACCCGGGGTGCGCGCCGGAGCGCATGAGCGTCCACGCCTTGGAGAACTGCCGCACGGGACGCGTTCGCTCGGACCACGACACCGGGGTGTTCGTGGCCGAGCTGCTTTTCGACACGCGGCTGCGGGCCGGCGACACGTTCCTCTTCCGCTACGGCGTCGAGGACGGCACGGCCGGCGCGTCACGGGAGTACGTCCGCGGATTCGGGCCGGCCGGCGGCCAGTACGCGCTCCAGGTGCGCTTCGACGAGAACGCGCTGCCGGTGCGCTGCCACCGGTTCGCCCAGCACTCGGCGGCGGCGCCGCGCAGCGGGCGCCAGGAGCTGGCGCTGACCGGCCGGCACCACTCGGTGCACCTCGTCGAGCCGCGGGTGCGGTCGGGGGTCGTGGGGATCGGGTGGGACTGGGAGTGACACACAGTTCCTGACCTGTACCTCCGCATGCTCCTGGGCGTACTCCTGCAGCGTGATCCTGGCAGCGTTCCTCGGCAGGTGACTGCACGTAAACGCTTGCGCAAACGTTTACGTCCGCCGCCGCATGCGATACGTTCCCCGTGCCGTTCCGGGAGGGAATCCGATCCCGGTGTTCGATCCCGGTGTCGTTCCGGAGGAGCCCTCATGCCGACCATGGCCGACGTCGCACGCAGTGCCGGCGTGTCCGTGGCGACCGTCTCCCACGTGCTGAACGACACCCGGCCGGTCCTGCCGCACACCCGTCAGGCCGTGCTGGAAGCCGTCGAGGAGCTCGGCTACACGCCCAACACCCTCGCCCGCTCCTTGGTGACCTCCCGCACCAGGTCCATCGGCCTCGCGGTGTCGGCGATCAGTAACCCCTACTTCACGGAGATCCTCCAGGGAGTCGAGGCCGCCGCTCTGGAGCACGGCTACAGCCTGCTGATCGCCGACCCGCACGACGATCCGGAGCACGAGCGCAAGGTCGTCCAGCTCCTGCACGAACGGCGGGTGGACGGCATGATCGTCGCGCCCTCCGCCGACCCGCGCGAACTCGTCGCCTACCTCACGCGTCACGAGGTACCGGCCGTGTTCCTCGACCGGGTGATCGACTCCGACGAGGACCGCGCACCGCGCTTCGACCAGGTCTGCGCCGACAGTGCGGAACCGACGGCCCGGCTGGTCACGCATCTCGCCGGGCTCGGCCACCGGCGGATCGCCCTGGTCGCGGGCCGGCCCGGGCTGAGCACCACCGGCGAGCGGATCACCGGTTACCGGCACGGCCTCGCCGCCGCCGGGTTCCCCTACGACGAACGCCTCGTCGTGCACGGCGACTCCGAGTCGGCCGGCGGTGAACGGGCCACGACGGCCCTGCTGTCGCTCGCCGCGCCACCCACCGCGCTCGTCACCGCCAACAACGCGATGACCATCGGCGCCCTGCGCGCGCTGCGCGAGCACGGCCTGTCCGTACCGGACGACATCGCGCTGTGCTGCTTCGACGACTTCGCCTGGGCGGACCTGTTCACGCCTCGGCTCACCGCGATCGCCCAGCCCAGCAGGGAGATCGGCGCCCAGGCCGTCGGGGTGCTCCTGGAGCGTCTAGCCGCGCCGGACCGGCCCGCCCGGACCGTGCGGCTCCCCTGTGCCTTCGTCCACCGTGCCTCCTGCGGCTGCGCCGACGAGCCGGAGCGCTCGCAGCGCCCTCAGGCCTCGCAGCGCCCTCAGCCCTTGCAGCCACCTGGCTCCTTGCAGCCGTCGCAGATCTCGCAACCCTCGCAACTTTCGCAGTCCGAGAGAGGAACCGTCTCGTGATCGTCGTCGCCGGAGAGGCCCTGATCGACCTGGTACCGCAGGGCACGGGCGCCCTCGCGGGCCTCAAGCCGGCGCTCGGCGGCGGCCCGTACAACACGGCCCTGGCCCTCGGCCGCCTCGGCTCCCCCACGGCCTTCTGCTCCCGCGTCTCGTACGACGCCTTCGGCGAGGCGCTGCTCGACGGGCTGCGGGAGGCGGGGGTGGACGTGACGGCCGTACAGCGGGGCAAGGAGCCGACCACCCTCGCGGTCGCCACGATCGACACGCACGGCTCGGCCGCCTACTCCTTCTACGTCGACGGCACCGCGGACCGGCTGTTCACGGCGCCCACGGAACTTCCCGCGGGCGCCCGGGCGGTCTCCTTCGGCACCTGCTCGCTCGTCCTGGAGCCGGGCGCGAGCGCCTACGAGGAGCTGATGCGGACCGCGGCCGAGCAGGGCGTGTTCACCCTGCTCGACCCGAACATCCGGGCCGGACTGATCCTCGACGCGGACGCCTACCGGGCCCGCTTCAAGAGCTGGCTGCCGTCGGTGTCCCTGCTCAAGCTCTCCGAGGAGGACGCGCTGTGGCTGGGCGGCACCCCGCGGGAGTGGCTGGCCGCGGGGCCCTCCGCCGTCGTGATCACCCACGGCGGCGACGGGCTGACCGCCTTCACCCGGGACGGCGCGGTGCACTCCGTGCCGGGCGAGAAGGTCGACGTCGTCGACACGATCGGCGCCGGCGACACCGTGAACGCGGCCCTGCTGCACGGCCTGTCCGCCCGTGCCGCCCTGTCCGTGGAAGCCCTCGCCGGCCTGGGCCCGGACGGCTGGTCCCAGTTGCTGGGGTTCGCCGCGCGCGCCGCGGCGATCACCTGCTCACGCGCGGGCGCGGAGCCGCCGTACGCGGCGGAACTGGTCTGAGAGACGCCGGGCCGCAGTCACGTACGGCGGATGTCACATCGTGTTCCCTTCGGCGGGTGCTGCGAGGGCCGCGAGCAGTGGTCCGATCACCTCGGGCCGGTCTCCCACGGCCAGGAGGAACTCGAGTTGGCGGCGCATGGAGGAGAGTTCGGCGCCGTCGGCGGAGTGGGCCGCCACGGTGTAGTGGTGCAGTGCTTCGACGGGCGGCACGGGAGCCATGTCCTTGTCCAGCAGGTGCTGATGCAGGGCGAGTTCGGCCACGGTGGCGTGCTCCCAGGTGTCGTTCGGGCCGATCTTTCGGCGCTCGACGGCGAAGCGGACCACCGGAAGCAGGGACTCCGCCAGCGCCAAGTCGCCCTGACCGCCGCCGAAGTACTGTCCTCTCACTCTCACGAGGGCGAGCGCGTTGATCCCCGGGTAGTAGTCGCCGGGGTCGGCCACCATGCCGCTGTGGTAGGCCTCGATGGCGCGGTCCAGATGGGGCAAGGCGTTCTTCTGTCCGAGCCGGAGGGCGAGTTCGAAGGCTCGTTTGGCGGCGCTGCCGAGCAGTCCCAGGGTCTCGGAGGAGCCCGGCCGGCGGCCGTCGAGCAGCAGTAATCTGCGTTCGGCCTCTTTCAGGTACGTCAGCCGCTTCTCGGGCGTCCCGTCACGATGGATCAGCGTGAGGGCGTACCGCTGCTGCATATGGACCCGGCCGAAGGAGACGTCGGCCGCGGCCAGCGGCTCGATCAGTTCCCGCCCCTCGTCGAAGTCGCCCAGCGTCACGAGGGCCAGACCGATCTGCTCCAACTGGGTGTGGCAGTTGCCGACGGACAGTCCGTCCTGCCGTACCCGATCGGCGATGTCGAGCAGTTTCCCGGCGTCGCGCAGGGCCGCCGCCAGGGAGATCTCCTCGCTGTAGCGCGTCAGCCGCGAGTAGAGCTCCCCGTCGGCGTCGGGAGGCAGCTCTACGGGCTCCAGCGTGGGGAAGACCGCCCACACCGGGCTGTCGACCCCCCGTTGCGTCGCGTTCAGGGCGTCCTTGAGCTTGCCGATGGCCGCGACCGCCTGCCGGTCGCTGACCTTCTTCATCCCCCGCTCGTAGCGCTGGATGGTCGAGTGCCCCAGGTCGAAGGGCGGTGTGACCCAGTGCGGCGCCATGAGGAGCGTGGCGGAGGGCCGCCAGGCGTGCCGCACGCCCAGTTCCCACAGGACGTTGGGGTTGAGCGTGGCGAGATCCGCCACGAAGAGATCGGCGGTGTTGATGCTGTGCAGCATGCGGGCGTCGATGCTCTTCAGGCCTGCTTCCAGGTCCGTGCGGATCGGCCGGTATCCGCTGTCGAGCAGGGCGGGCACGAGCACCCGGTGCCAGGACTCGTCCGCCTCGAACCGCTTGAGTTCCCGGGTGGAGTCGGCCTTGCCGCCGTACGGCATGGCGACGAACGCCGTCTGTGCCGCGGACCGGCTCTGCGAGGGGTTCAGGCGCAGCACGAGGTGGCCGAGCGCCTTGGCCGACAGGGCCAGGGACTCGGTGTGGTCCTCTCCCGCACGGCGCCCCTCGGTGACCGCGACCATCACGAGTTCCTCGGGTTCGTCCGCTTCCTCGCCCGTGGTGTGGAGGCTGTCGCGGGCGTGGTTCAAAAGCGCCTGGTTGACGGCACGGAATCCGTCGTCGTCGGCCTTGGCTCCCGGCACAGGAACGAGGGATGCCTTGGTGTGTGACGTCAGCGTGCGAAAGCGCTCCTCCCACTGGGGCCCCTTGTCGGCGACGGAAGCACCCACGAACTCCTCGGGGTTCTCGGTGACCACGAGGTCGACCGGGATACCGGCGCTCAGTGCCGCCCCGGCAGCCAGCAGGTCCGTGCCCGCGGCGGCGGATCCCACGGCGAGCCGCGGCCGCAGTCCGCCGAAGAGGAGCTTCAGGCGCTCCTCGAGCCAGTCCACGGCGGCCTCGGGGAACACCCCGTCCGGCCCTGAGGGACGCCTGCCGGTGAAGACGACGATCATGTGGCCTCCCTTTCCACCCAGTGGGTGGTCTCCTGGCCGATGATCCGCTCCACCATCTCGGCGAGCAGGGTGTCGACGTCGGCCGTGTCGCCGTAGTGCCCGGCACGCGCCAGGTACAGGTACTGCTCGCGGCGCAGGCTCTCGCACACGGACCGGTAGTTGATCCAGTTCTCCTGGAACTTGAACAGCTGCTGCGCGCCCTCGATGACCGCGACGAGAGCACCCATCAACGCCGGGATCCAGTTGGGCGCGGAGGCGGCGACGGTCACCGGGAGCCCGGCCGCCAGCATCAGCGTGGCCAACTTCAGCTGTTTGAAACGCCGTTGGGCGAGAGCACTCTTCCGGTCGAACCAGTCCAGCTGGTTCTGGAGCCGGTCCCAGGTGACATCGGCGGGCCTCGCCGAACGTGGTTCCGCCGGGCCGCCCCGAGCTGCCGGAATGTCAGGTTCCACCACCGGCTCCCCCTCCGTGGTCGTCGGCGGTGCGTGCCCGCGTCGTCACGGGCTGTTCCGCCACGGTCACGATGACGTAAGCGCACGGACGGGGCAAGAACGCACGGGGCGGTCCTTGGGAGAAGCCTGGGCCGCCGCGGGCTCTTGTGATCGGCCCGCAGCGGCCCCTGGCTCAGTGCTCCCTAGCTCGGTGCTCCCTCGTCAGGCCTTGGGGGCCCGGGTCGTCTTCTTCGCGGGCGTGGCCTTCTTGGTGGCTCCCGTCGCCTTCTTCGCCGCCGTGTTGTTGACGGCCTTGGCCGTCTTCGCGGTGGTCGTCCTCGCCGTTGCCGTCTTCTTCGCCGCCGACGCGGCCGCCACCGCCTTCTTGGCCGCCGTCTTGCGCGGGGCGCTCACCGGGTTCGCGTCGCTGATCCGGTCGGCGCCGAGGACCTCCCGGAGGAACTTGCCGGTGTGGCTGGCCGGTACGCCCGCGACCTGCTCGGGCGTGCCCTCGGCGACGACCAGGCCGCCGCCCGCGCCGCCCTCGGGGCCCATGTCGACGACCCAGTCGGCGGTCTTGATCACGTCGAGGTTGTGCTCGATGACGATGACCGTGTTGCCCTTGTCGACGAGCCCGGCCAGGACCGTGAGCAGCTTGCTGATGTCCTCGAAGTGCAGGCCGGTGGTCGGCTCGTCCAGGACGTAGACGGTGCGTCCGGTGGAGCGCTTCTGGAGCTCGCTGGCGAGCTTCACCCGCTGGGCCTCGCCGCCGGACAGGGTGGTCGCGGACTGCCCGAGGCGGACGTAGCCGAGACCGACGTCGTTCAGCGTCCTGAGGTGGCGGGAGATCGCCGGCACGGCCTCGAAGAAGTGCATGGCCTCCTCGATCGGCATGTTCAGGACGTCGGCGATGGACTTGCCCTTGTAATGGACGTCCAGCGTCTCCCGGTTGTAGCGGGCGCCGTGGCAGACCTCGCACGGGACGTACACGTCCGGGAGGAAGTTCATCTCGATCTTGATCGTGCCGTCGCCCGCGCAGTTCTCGCAGCGACCGCCCTTGACGTTGAAGGAGAAGCGGCCGGGCATGTAGCCGCGGACCTTCGCCTCGGTGGTCTCGGCGAACAGCTTGCGGACGTGGTCGAAGACGCCGGTGTACGTCGCCGGGTTCGACCGGGGCGTGCGGCCGATGGGCGACTGGTCGACGTGCACGACCTTGTCGACGAGGTCGTCGCCGTCCACGCGCGTGTGGCGTCCCGGGACGCTCCGGGCGCCGTTGAGCTCGCGGGCCAGGTGGGTGTACAGGATGTCGTTGACCAGCGTCGACTTGCCGGAGCCGGACACGCCCGTGACCGCGGTGAACACGCCCAGCGGGAAGGACACGTCGATGTCCTGGAGGTTGTTCTCGCGGGCGCCGTGCACCGTGAGCCGGCGGGACGGGTCCTGCGGGCGCCTGATGTCGGGCAGCGGGATGGCCTTCTTGCCGGACAGGTACTGGCCGGT
Source organism: Streptomyces sp. NBC_01352 (assembly GCF_036237295.1). Lineage (NCBI taxonomy): Bacteria > Bacillati > Actinomycetota > Actinomycetes > Kitasatosporales > Streptomycetaceae > Streptomyces > Streptomyces sp. NBC_01352. The sequence goes on along the minus strand of NZ_CP108354.1, from coordinate 8,199,061 downwards.
CATCGACTCGGCGTTGTCGAGCAGCTCCTTGAGGGAGCCGCTGTGCACGACCTTGCCGCCGTGCTCGCCAGCGCCGGGGCCGATGTCGACGATCCAGTCGGCGACCTTGATGGTGTCCTCGTCGTGCTCGACGACGATCAGCGTGTTGCCCATGTCGCGCAGCCGGACCAGGGTCTCGATGAGCCGGTGGTTGTCGCGCTGGTGCAGGCCGATGGACGGCTCGTCCAGGACGTACAGGACGCCGACGAGGCCGGAGCCGATCTGGGTGGCGAGGCGGATGCGCTGGGCCTCGCCGCCGGAGAGCGTGCCGGCCGCGCGGTTCAGCGAGAGGTAGTCCAGGCCGACGTCGACCAGGAACTTGAGCCGCTCGTTGACCTCCTTCAGCACGCGCTCGGCGATCTTCTTGTCGCGGGCGGTCAGCTTCAGCTCGCCCAGGAAGTCCGCGCAGTCGCTGATGGACATCGCGGCGACCTCGGCGATCGACTTCCCCATGACGGTGACCGCGAGGACGACCGGCTTGAGGCGCGTGCCCTCACAGGTGGGGCAGGGCACCTCGCGCATGTAGCCCTCGAAGCGCTCCCGGCCGGCGTCGCTCTCGGACTCGCTGTGTCGGCGCTTGACGAAGGGGACGGCGCCTTCGAACGGGGTCGTGTAGACGCGCTCGCGGCCGTACCGGTTGCGGTAGCGGACCTCGATCTGCGTCTTGTGGCCGTACATGAGGGCCTTCTTGGCGCGCTGCGGCAGACCGGCGAAGGGGATGTCCGTACGGAATCCCAGCGCGTCCGCGAGGGCGCCGATCAGGCGGCCGAAGTAGTCCTTGGTGTGGCCGTGCGACCAGGGGTGGATGGCGCCCTCGTCGAGGGACTTGTCCTCGTCCGGGACGATCAGCTCGGGGTCGACCTCCATGCGCGTGCCGATGCCGGTGCACTCGGGGCAGGCGCCGAAGGGCGAGTTGAAGGAGAAGGAGCGGGGCTCCAGCTCTTCGAAGGAGAGGTCGTCGTACGCGCAGTACAGGTGCTCCGAGAACATGCGCTCGCGCTCGGGGTCGTCCTCCGGGAGGTCGACGAAGTCGAGCACGACCATGCCGGCGGACAGGCCGAGCGCGGTCTCGACGGAGTCGGTGAGGCGGCGCTTGGCGGAGTCCTTCACCGTGAGGCGGTCGACGACCACCTCGATGGTGTGCTTCTCCTGCTTCTTGAGGACGGGCGGGTTGGAGAGCTGGATCGTCTCGCCGTCCACCCGCGCGCGGGAGTAGCCCTTGGTCTGCAGGTCGGCGAAAAGGTCGACGAACTCGCCCTTGCGCTCGCGCACCAGCGGCGACAGCACCTGGAAGCGGCTCCCCTCCGGCAGCTCCAGGACTCTGTCGACGATGGCCTGCGGCGACTGGCGCGAGATCGGGCGGCCGCACTCGGGGCAGTGCGGCTTGCCGATGCGCGCGAAGAGCAGGCGCAGATAGTCGTAGACCTCGGTGATGGTGCCGACCGTCGAGCGCGGGTTGCGCGAGGTCGACTTCTGGTCGATGGAGACCGCGGGCGAGAGTCCCTCGATGAAGTCGACGTCCGGCTTGTCCATCTGGCCGAGGAACTGGCGGGCGTACGAGGAGAGCGATTCCACATAGCGCCGCTGGCCCTCGGCGAAGATGGTGTCGAAGGCCAGGGAGGACTTGCCCGACCCGGACAGGCCCGTGAAGACGATGAGCGAGTCGCGAGGCAGGTCGAGCGAGACGTTCTTCAGGTTGTGCTCGCGCGCGCCACGGACGATGAGACGGTCGGCCACGCCGGTCCGCACCTTTCTTGAGAGAAGTGACAGGGGCGAGGCCCCCGTACTTTCTCAGACTAGGGGGAGCCACTGACAACGCCGGTCGGATTCCCGGAGTGCATAACAATCCCCGACCATCCAGCATGCCCGACGCCACGCCCGACCATATAGCACGTGCATTCGATTTACGGCACGCCTTCACCACCTTCACCCGAAGGTGTGGCGGAGCTAGGGTCAGCACCATGATTGATCACGCGCATGACCTGGCGTCTGTACGTGACGCGACCGACCGCTTGCTCATCGCAGTCGCCAAACTGGACGACGCGGCTGTGACCGAGCCGTCACGACTGCCCGGCTGGACCCGCGGCCACGTCCTCGCCCATCTCGCCCGCAACGCGGACGCCCTGGTGAACGTCCTCGAAGGCCGTCCCATGTACGTCTCGGCGGACGCCCGGGACACCGACATCGAGCGGGACGCCCCGCGCCCCCTCGCCGTCCACCTCGCCGACCTGCGCGACAGCGCGGTGCGCTTCCAGGAGGCGGGGGCGGCCCCGGCGGACTGGTCGCGCACGGTGGAGCTGCGGGGCGGGGTCACCGACTCGGCGTCCCGGGTGCCCTTCCGGCGGTGGATCGAGGTGGAGCTGCACCATGTGGACCTCGGGATCGGGTATGAGCTGGAGGACCTCCCCGAGGAGTTCGCCCAGCGCGAGATCGACTTCCTCGCCGACCGCTTCCGGGGGCATCCCGACGTACCCGCCGTGCTGATCGAGCAGGACGACCGACGCCGGGCCCCGACCGGCCGCGAGGGTGCGGTGGAGGTCACCGTCACGGGCCGCGGGGCCGACCTGCTGGGCTGGCTCGCCGGCCGCCGCGACGGATCCGGTCTGAGCGTGGACGGCGGCCCGCTGCCGGCCCTTCCCCCGCTGTAGTCCGCTCCGCCTCGGCCGGGCCCCGCCCCCGCTATAGGCTGAACGTCATGACGTACAGCGGAGCGGTGAAGGTCGGCGGCCCGGCCGACGTGCATGAGCTGCCGGACCTGATCATCTCGAAGATCGCGGTCGGCCCGATGGACAACAACGCCTATCTGCTGCGCTGCCGGGCCACGGACGAGCAGCTGCTGATCGACGCCGCCAACGACGCGGGCACCCTGCTCGGCAGCATCGGCGACGACGGCATCGCCTCGGTCGTCACCACGCATCAGCACGGCGACCACTGGCAGGCGCTCGCCGAGGTCGTCGCCGCCACGGGCGCGCGCACCTACGCGGGACGGGACGACGCCGACGGCATCCCCGTACCGACCGACGTCCTGGTCGACGACGGCGACACCATCCGCGTGGGGCGCGTGGAGCTCACCGCGCGCCATCTGGTCGGCCACACGCCGGGTTCGATCGCCCTCGTCTACGACGACCCGCACGGGCATCCCCATGTGTTCACCGGCGACTGTCTGTTCCCGGGCGGCGTGGGCAACACCCGCAAGGACCCGAAGGCGTTCGCCAGCCTGATCCACGACGTCGAGACGAAGATCTTCGACGTGCTCCCGGACGAGACCTGGGTCTATCCCGGGCACGGCAACGACACGAGCCTGGGCGCGGAGCGACCGCATCTTCCGGAGTGGCGCGCGCGAGGGTGGTGAGCGCCGCCGAGCGGTGGTGAACAAGGTGGTGAATCAGGGGCGCCCGCCGATGAGTGCGCGCCCCGCGCACACTCTCCATCGCACGCGGGCGTGTACGCACCCCGTGTGAACCCTTCACACACGCCGGTGCCACGCGCGCGCTCCCGGCGCACGTGGTTGCGCGGTCAACTGGCAGCAGCCCCGCAGCAGGATGACGGCTCCTGCGCGGTACGGGCCGCCGGCCTTTCGATCCCCGCCCTCGGCCGGCGGCCCCGGCGAACGGCGCGTCGTGGGACGCGTTCACAAGAATGCAACACCCGTTCCCACCATGCGGACGATTCATGCCGTGACCTCGACAAACGGGTCGGCGGACTGTCACTCTCCCGCCATGCATCTTGCCTCGCGCGCGCTGCACCGCGCCCTCGCCGCCGCGACCACAGCCCTGCTCGCCACCGCCGTCGGCTGCGCCCCGCAGCCGGAGGAGAAGGCCGCCGACACGCCGTCGGGGTCGGCCGGGACCACCTGCGCCAAGGGCAAGTTGGCCACCGAGACCTCCGGCAAACTGACCATCGCCACCGACGAGCCCGCCTACGAGCCGTGGTTCAAGGACGACGAGCCCACGAACGGCCAGGGCTTCGAGTCGGCGGTCGCGTACGCCGTGGCGAACGAGCTGGGCTACGACAAGAGTGCCGTCGTCTGGCAGAGCGTCCCCTTCAACAAGGCCTTCGCGCCCGGTGAGAAGACCTTCGACTTCGACATCAACCAGGTGTCGATCAGCGACGAGCGCAAGAAGGCCGTGGACTTCTCCTCCGGCTACTACGACGTGCGCCAGGCCGTCATCGCCCTCAAGGACGGCAAGGCCGCGAAGGCGACCAGCCTCGCCGGCCTCAAGGGCCTCAAGCTGGGCGCCCAGGTCGGCACGACCAGCCTCAACTACATCGACGACGTGGTGAAGCCGACGCAGGACCCCGCCGCCTACGCCAAGAACGACCAGGCCAAGTCCGCGCTGAAGAACGGCCAGGTCGACGCCATCGTCGTCGACCTGCCGACCGCGTTCTACATCACGGCGGCCGAGGTGACGGACGCGACGATCGTGGGGCAGTTCGAGAACCAGGGCGGTACGCCGGAGCAGTTCGGGCTCGTGCTCGACAAGGGCAGCGCGCTCACCGCGTGTGTGACGGACGCCGTCGACACCCTCCGCGAGAACGGCACGCTGGCCAAGATCGAACAGCAGTGGCTGTCCGACGCCGTCGACGCGCCGGTACTCAAGTGACGCTCAGCAAGGACGAGTCCGGCCAGGAGGACGCGGACGGCAAGGGCGACCTGACCGGCTCCGGTGAGCCGGACCGCCCGGGAGCCGGCGAGGGGTACGTCCCCTCGCAGCGGCGGATCGACCGCGAGGCCTACAAGCGGGCCCGCTCCCGCCGCGCCACCGCGATCGCCGCCCTCTCGACCCTGGTCACGGGCGTCGTCCTCTACCTGGTCGTCGTCAACGCGCCCGGCTGGTCGCGCACCAAGGAGACGTTCTTCAGCGCCGAGTACGCGCGCGAGGCGTTGCCCAAGGTCCTCGAAGGGCTCTGGCTCAACGTCCGGCTGCTGCTGATCTGCGGCGCTGCCGTCCTCGTCCTCGGGATGCTCATCGCCGTCGCGCGCACGCTGCGCGGCCCGGTGTTCTTCCCGCTGCGCGTGCTGGCCGCCGCGTACACGGACTTCTTCCGGGGCCTGCCGCTCATCATCAACCTGATGATCGTGGTCCTCGGCGTCCCCGCACTGCGGCTGCAGGGCGTGACCGTCGACCCGGTGCTGCTGGGCGGTACGGCGCTGACGCTGACCTACTCGGCGTACGTCGCCGAGGTGTTCCGGGCCGGCATCGAGTCCGTCCACCCCTCGCAGCGCGCCGCGGCCCGCTCGCTGGGCCTCAACAACCGACAGGCGCTGCGGTACGTCGTCCTGCCCCAGGCGGTACGCCGCCAGGTGCCGCCCCTGCTCAACGACCTGGTGTCGCTCCAGAAGGACACCGGGCTGGTGTCGATCGGCGGCGCCGTGGACGCCGTACGGGCCGCCGACATCATCGTCGGCCGCAGCCTCAACTACACGCCGTACATCGTCGCGGGCCTGGTCTTCGTGGCGCTGACCATCCCCATGACACGGTTCACGGACTGGGTGACGGCCCGGATGGACCGTAAGCGGGCCCAGGGAGGATCCCTATGAGCGACGCCCCCGTGCTGCGCATGGAGTCGGTCCGCAAGACCTTCGGTGAGACGGTCGTACTGCGGGACGTCGATCTGGAGGTCGCTCCGCACACGGTGACCGCGCTGATCGGTGCCTCCGGCTCCGGCAAGTCGACGTTGCTGCGGTGCGCGAACCTCCTGGAGGACATCGACGACGGTGCGATCTGGCTGGACGACGAGGAGATCACCGATCCGCGTGCCGACCAGGACGCGGTGCGCCGCCGTATCGGCGTGGTCTTCCAGGCGTACAACCTGTTTCCGCACATGACGGTCCTCGAGAACATCACCCTGGCCCCGCGCCGCGTGCACGGGGTGCCCCGTGCGGAGGCCGAGGCACGCGCGCGTGAGCTGCTGGAGCGGCTCGGCCTCGGCGACAGGGCGGGCGAGTACCCGGACCGGCTGAGCGGCGGACAGCAGCAGCGGGTCGCGATCGTGCGCGCCCTGGCCGTACGTCCCCGGCTGCTGCTGCTCGACGAGGTCACCGCCGCCCTCGACCCGGAGCTGGTGGGCGAGGTCCTGGCCGTCGTGCGCGATCTGAAGGACGACGGCATGACCATGGTGCTGGCCACGCACGAGATGAGCTTCGCCCGCGAGGTGGCCGACCAAGTGTGCTTCCTGGACGGCGGCGTGGTCCTGGAGCGCGGCAGCTCCGAGCAGATCTTCGGCGACCCGCAGCAGGAGCGCACGCAGCGCTTTCTGCGGCGGATCGTGGAAGCGGGGCGGCTGTAAGGGGCGTCCGCCTGGACAGCGGGACTTACGCCTCGGCCTGCCCCGCCCCCACCAGCGCCGCGACCCGCTCCACCCCGAACACGTACCCCTGCACTCCGCACCCCGCGATGACCCCGTCGGCACGCAGCGAGACGTAGGAGTGGTGCCGGAACGTCTCGCGCTGGTGGATGTTGGAGATGTGGACCTCCAACACCGGTAGACCGTCACAGGTGTTGAGCGCATCCAGGATCGCCACCGAGGTGTGCGAGTAGGCACCGGGGTTGATCACGATCCCGCAGTGGTTCAGCCGCGCCTCGTGGATCCAGTCGACCAGCTCGCCCTCGTGGTTGGACTGGCGGAAGTCCACCGTGCCGCCGTGCGCGGCCGCCGCCTTGGCGCACAGGGCCTCGACGTCGGCGAGCGTGTCGGAGCCGTAGATCTCCGGCTGGCGCTGGCCGAGCAGGTTCAGGTTGGGGCCGTTGAGGATCATGATCGGGGCGTTGGCCAGGGTGCGGGGCACGGTTCCTCCGGTCCGTTCAGGGTGGGCGATCCTGTGAGGACCGCTGCTCGGACCCGGTTTATCACGGTGCACGGCTGGACCCACGGCCCGTACCCTCCCCGCATGACGACGATCTCCTACCCGCCCAAGCCGTCGCCCGGCGACCGTATAGCCGTGATCTCGCCGTCGGCCGGTCTGCCCGGCCTCTTCCCGCGCCCCTACGAACTGGGTCTTGAGCGGCTGCGCAAGGAGTACGGGCTCGAACCGGTCGAGTATCCGGCGACGCGCACCATGGGCTCCACGCCGCGGGAGCGGGCCGCCGACATCCACGCCGCGTTCGCCGATCCGGACATCAAGGCGGTGATCGCTTCGATCGGCGGTGACGATCAGATCACCGTACTGCCGCTGCTGGACCGGGAGTTGATCGCCGCGAACCCGAAGCCGTTCTTCGGGATGAGCGACAACACGAACCTGCTCGCCTTCCTGCGCAACGCCGGAATCGTGGGTTACCACGGCGCGACCGTGATGTGCGAACTGGGCCGCCCCGGTGCCATGCACCCGCAGACCGCCGAGTCGCTGCGCGCGGCGCTGTTCACCTCGGGTGCGTACGAGTTGAAGCCCGCCGAGCGCTGGAACGACGTCAACGGCGACTGGGCGGACCCGGCGACCTTCGACGCGGAGCCCGCGACCCGGCCCGGCACCGGATGGACCTGGGTGAACGCCGACCGGGTGGTCGAGGGCCGCAGCTGGGGTGGCTGCCTGGAGATCGTCGGCTGGCTGCTGATGGCCGACCGCGAGATCGCGCACGACCTGACGGAGTACGACGGCGGAGTGCTGCTCCTGGAGACCTCGGAGGACATGCCGAGTGCCACGGAGGTCTTTTGCACCCTGCGCAACATGGGCGAGCGCGGCCTTCTCCAGCGCTTCTCCGCCCTGCTGATGGGCCGAGCGAGGACCTGGTCCCTCGAGCGCCCCAACAGCCCGCAGGAGGCTGCCCGTTACGCCGCCGGGCAGCGCGACGCCGTGCTGCGCGCCATGGAGGCGTACGCTCCCGACACCCCGATCGTCCTCGACGTCGACTTCGGACACACCGACCCACAACTCGTCATCCCCTACGGCGGCATCGTCCGCGTCGACGGCCCTGACCGGCGCATCACCGTCACGTACTGACGCGGTTCGCGCGCCCGCACGCCCCCGTAACTCGCGATCACCGTGGGTAGTTGACGCGGCATGCACGACGTACGCACCGTAAGGGCGCCCTCCATGCTGCGGCTCGCGGCCGCCTCGCTCGCCGGGACGGCCATCGAGTTCTACGACTTCTTCGTCTACGGGACCGCGGCGGCGCTGGTCCTGGGGCCGTTGTTCTTCCCGACGTTCTCACCGGTGGCGGGGACGCTGGCCGCCTTCGGGACGTTCGGCGTGGGGTTCATCGCGCGGCCGCTGGGATCGGTGCTGTTCGGGCACATCGGCGACCGGCACGGGCGCAGGCCGGTCCTGGTCGCCTCACTGCTGCTGACCGGCGCCTCCACGGTCGCGGTCGGCTGTGTACCGACGTACGAGACCATCGGTGTCGCCGCTCCCGTACTGCTGCTCGTGCTGCGCTTTCTGCAGGGGCTCGGGCTCGGCGGGGAGTGGGGCGGGGCCGTCCTGCTGACCGCGGAACACGCGCCCCCCGAACGGCGGGGTCTGTGGTCGAGCTTCCCGCAGGTCGGGCCCGCGCTGGGCTTCCTGCTCGCCAACGGCGTGGTGCTGGCACTGTCCGCGACGCTGACCGAGGCGCAGTTCGCGCAGTGGGGCTGGCGGGTGCCGTTCTGGGCGGCCGGGGTCCTGGCAGTGGTGGGGCTGTGGCTGCGTTCCTCGCTTGTCGAGAGCCCCAGTTTCCTCGAGATCGACGACCACGCGCGCGTGCCGCTCGCCGAGGTGGCGCGTGACCACTGGCGGCTCGTCCTGCTGACCGCCGGGGCACTCGCCATCGGGTACGCGATCTTCTACGCCGTGACGACCTGGTCCCTCGCGTACGCCACGGAGCGGCTCGGAGTGAGCCGTACCGTCATGCTGACCTGCATCATGGCCGCGGTGCTGGTGAAGGGTTCGCTGACGCCGGTGGCGGCGCTGCTCGGCGACCGTTACGGGCGGCGGCCGTTGTGTCTGGCCGGGTGTGCGGGGGCCGCCGTGTGGATGTTCCCGATGGTCGCGCTCCTCGCCACGGGAGAGCCGTTGCTGATGTTCCTCGGCTTCCTGGGGGCGATGCTCGCGTTCATCACCATGTTCGCCGTGATCGCCGCGTATCTGCCGGAGCTGTACGAACCCCGGGTGCGCTGCACGGGCGCCGCGGTCGGCTACAACCTCGGCGGGGTTGTCGGGGGCGCACTCACGCCCCTCGTGGCGACCGCGCTCGTCGAGCAGGGCGGCCGGGTGCCATGGGGTGTGGGCGCGTATCTGACCGGGATCGCGCTGCTCAGCCTGGGGTGTTTCGCGCTGTTGCCCGAGACGCGGCCCGTGCCGGTGGTGGCGGCGGAGCCGGCCACTGGCTGAACCCGCACGCAGTGCGTAAGCGCTCGCGTAAGCGTTTACGCACGGCTTGAGGATCGTCCCGCTAGGGATTGATCGCCAGCTCCAGATACGCCGCGAACACCACCAGGTGGACCCCTCCCTGAAGCGGCGTGGCCCGCCCCGGCACCACCGTCAGGGAGCTCACCACCACGGTCAGCGCGAGCAGCACCATGTGGGTGGAGCCGAGGCCGAGGACGAGTGGGCCGGAGAGCCAGATCGAGGCGAGAGCGACCGCCGGGATGGTTAGGCCGATGCTGGCCATCGCGGAGCCGAGCGCGAGGTTGAGGCTGGTCTGCACCCGGTCGCGGCGCGCGGAGCGCAGTGCGGCGATGGTCTCCGGGAGCAGCACCAGCAGGGCGATGATCACGCCGACGACCGCGTGCGGCAGGTCGGCCGCCTCCACACCGGACTCGATGGTCGGCGACACGCCTTTGGCCAGGCCGACCACGCCGATCAGGGCCAGGCCCAGCAGTCCGAGGCTGACCAGGGCGGTGCGCGCGGACGGCACGCCGGCGTGTTCCTCGACGGTGATCACCTCGCCCTGGCGGGTGATCGGGAGGAAGTAGTCGCGGTGCCGCACGGTCTGGGTCGCCACGAACAGGCCGTACAGGACCAGCGAGGAGATCGCCGCGAAGGTCAGCTGCACGCCCGAGAACTCCGGGCCCGGCTTGCTCGTGGTGAACGTCGGCAGCACCAGGCTGAGCGTGGCCAGGGTGGCGACGGTCGCGAGGGCGGCGCCGGTGCCCTCGGGGTTGAAGACCGCCGTGCCGTGGCGGAGGGAGGCGACCAGGAGACTCAGGCCGACGATGCCGTTGCAGGTGATCATCACGGCCGCGAAGACCGTGTCCCTGGCCAGCGTTGAGCTCTTGTCGCCGCCGTCGGCCATCAGGGTGACGATCAGCGCGACCTCGATGATCGTGACGGCGACGGCCAGGACGAGGGAGCCGAAGGGTTCCCCGACCCGGTGGGCGACCACTTCCGCGTGGTGCACGGCGGCCAGGACGGCCCCGGCGAGGATCACCGTCACCAGCGCGACGACCGCGCCGGGCAGGTCTCGACCCCACGTGAACAGCAGCATGACGATCGCGAGCACCGGCACCGCAGACGTCCACTGTCTCGTGAGCGACCCGAGCCGAGCGATCATGCAGTGATCGTCGCAGAGGCGAACGGGCCCCGCATTCCAGGAGTGCGGGGCCCGTCCCACCCGGACCTGGGGCGTCCCCGGGCGGGGAACGCTCAGTCCCGACGAAGCACCGGGAGCGGTGGTCGGCAATTCGCCGACCACCGCTCCCGGGTGGTTGTCCTACGTCCGAGGTGGTCAGGCCTCGATGCTGTCCTTCGGAGCGCCTTCGTTCGGTTCCTGCGCCGCCTCGGCCGCCGCCTGCTTCTTGGACGCCCGCAAGCTGGTGATCGTGGTGACGATCAGGACCAGGCAGATCACGCCGAGGGAGACCGGGATGCTGATCTCCGGGACGTGGACCCCGGACTCGTGCAGGGCGTGCAGCACCAGCTTGACGCCGATGAAGCCCAGGATGATCGACAGGCCGTAGCTGAGGTGGACCAGCTTCCTGAGCAGACCGCCGATCAGGAAGTACAGCTGCCTCAGGCCCATCAGCGCGAACGCGTTGGCCGTGAACACGATGTACGGGTCCTGGGTCAGGCCGAAGATCGCCGGGATGGAGTCGAGGGCGAAGAGCACGTCCGTCGTACCGATCGCGAGCATCACGACCAGCATCGGGGTCATGACCCGCTTGCCGTTCTCCTGGATCCACAGCTTGGTGCCGTGGTAGCGGTCGGCGACGCCGAAGCGGCGCTCGGCCGCCTTGAGCAGTTTGTTCTCCTCCCAGTCCTCGTCCTCCTCGTCGGCCCGGGCCTCCTGGATCAGCTTCCAGGCGGTGTAGATGAGGAACGCGCCGAAGATGTAGAAGACCCACGCGAAGCTCGCGAGGATCGCGGCGCCCGCTGCGATGAAGATCGCGCGCAGGACGAGGGCTATCAGCACACCGATGAGCAGCACCCGCTGCTGGTACTGCGAGGGCACCGCGAACTTCGCCATGATCAGGACGAAGACGAAGAGGTTGTCGACACTCAGGGACTTCTCGGTGATGAAGCCCGCGAAGAACTCGCCGGAGGGCTGGCCGCCGGCGAAGACGAGAAGGCCGAGTCCGAAGAGTCCGGCCAGGACGATCCAGACGATCGTCCAGATTCCGGCTTCCTTGATGGACACGTCGTGCGGCTTGCGGCCGATGAAGAAGTCGACCGCGATGAGGGCGGCAAGGCCCACGATCGTCGAGACCCACAGGGTCAGGGAAACATCCACTGCGCCTCCGGCAGTACGTAACGGCAAGTAACCAGCGTCGTCGCGCTGCCGGAGGTCTCTTCCACCCAGGATGGGCCGACGCCCCGGGATCTGGCCAGATCCGTATTGACGGGTACGCCGCAGTCGACAGGGAGTACTCCCCTCCGTGGGAACAACCGTACCCAATCACCAAGGAAAGGTAAAGCACTTGGCAAAAGAAGGGTCAAAATGCCTGGTCAGGCGACTTTACGAGTACTTGGTGCGAGCCCTCGCGACCTGGCTGAGCACCTGCTGGAGCACCTCGCTGCCGCGCGGCACGAGCGAGGGCTCGTACGTCCAGGCATGCCCGACCCACGGGTCGGCGAGGTGGTCGTCGGGCACCGGGGTGAGCCGCAGCAGCGATCGCCACAGCGGGTCGAGCAACGGGCCGTACCCGGCGGCTTCCTCACGGTCCGCGACCATCATCAGGTGGACGCCGACGGCCGGGCCCTCGTCCGCGAGGTAGCGGAGCTGGGTCACGGCGCGGTCGTCGAAGCCGTGCGGGAAGTCGTTCACGATCAGCAGCTGCTCGGCGGTGTCGAGGCCGGGCGGCAGTGAGTCGGCCGCGCCCGCGCGCACCGCCATCTGCACCAGGTCGACGCGCTCGGTGAGCCGCGTCAGGACGTCCGCCACGCCTGGCGCCCCCATGGCGGGCGGGGCGGCGAGCACGCCCGTCCGCACCAGCGGGGCGAGCGCCTGCGCCGCCGAACCGGCGGGGTCGATGACGTGCACGGTGAACTCGCCCGCCGGGTGGACGGCGAGCAGCCGCGCCGCGTGCGCCACCGCCGTCTCCATCGCGAGGCGTCCCAGGTCGTGGGAGTCGGTGAACGAGCCGTCGAGTGATCCGGCGCGCCCGCTGTCGATCCACAGACCGCGCTCCAGCGGCAGGCGGACCAGCAACGGTATGCGCAGCTCGGGGGCCTCCGACAGGTGAAGATCGCCCATGCGCAGGGCCATGGGAACCTCCATCGGCACGCGGTAGCCGTGCCACACGGGGTTGTCCCAGCGCGCATAAGCCGGCGGCAGCGCGGGCTCGACGACCTCGGCCTCGGCGGTGAGCTGGGCGAGGTCCCGGTCGAGGACCGCTCTGGCCTGGTCGACGAGCTGGGCGTACTTGGCCCGGGCGGCCTCCCGCGCGGCGTCGCCCTGTCCGCCGAGCCGGCTGCGCGGGTCGGAGAGAACCTGGTCGAGTTCCTTCTCCCTCCGCGAGTCGGCGAAGTCGACGGCACTGCGGTACGCGGCCATGGTGCGGGCCAGGTCCTCGAACATGCCCCACACCTGGTTGTAGAGCCGCTCGTCCATGGACCACCCGGCGGCGTCCCCCGCGACCGGCGGCTTGGCCTGCCCGGGCGGGGGCGGCTGCGGAGCCGCGCTCTGCCGACGCGGGTGGGCGTAGTCGATCGGGGCGCCGGGCGGCCGGGCCGCGGACGAGGCGTCCGCGGGTACGGCCCCCTGGGACTGGCCGGGCTGCGGAGCGGCGGCTGCCGGGGTGCTCTGCGGGTCGTAGGGGGAGATGGGTGGTCGCGGTGTGCCGGTCGCGGGGGTGCCCGGTGTGCCGTAGGGCGGGGTGGACTGCTGGGGAGCACCGGCCGCCGACGTGCCCTGCGGATCGTACGGAGAGGCGGGTTGCGACGGGACGCCGGGAGCCTGCGCGCCGTACGGAGACGTGGGCTGCGGCGAGACACCCGGAGCCTGGGCGCCATACGGGGGCACCGGCTGGGGCGGTACGCCGCCGGAGGCGCCCTGGGACGCGGGGCCGCCCTGGTCGCCGCCGAGGGCCGGTGCGGCCGGCCGACGGGAGCGGTCGGGGTCGGTGGGACGTGACGGGGCCGGGAGCGAGCGGGCCAGGCCCTGGGCCACCGCCTCGTTGATGCCGGTCGCCAGGTGGTGGGCCTCGGGCAGGCCCTGGTCGGTGAGGAGCTCGGCGAGTCCGCCGCCGTACCCCTGGCCGACCGCACGCACCTTCCAGGCACCCTGGCGGCGATAGAACTCCAGGGCGACGACGGCCGACTCGGCATCCAGACCGGTGATCGTGTAGCTGGCGAGTTCGGTGCCGTCGAGGTCGGTGACCGCGACGAACGGGGCGGCGACGGCGCCGAAGCTCGCCGGTCCTCCCCCGCCCGCCGCGGGCAGGGCGAGCAGCACATCGACCCGGTGCACGGCCTCCGGCACGGCGCCGAGGTCGACCGCGAGGCGGTGGTCGGCGGCCGCCTGACGGGAGACCTCGAGCCCCGGCAGCGTGGGGGCGCCCGGGTGGACGACCCACTCGACGCCGGGCACCCTGCCGTGCTCGTCGCCGAGCGTGGCCCCCACCACGATCGGCGTGCCGGCCGCGATCCGAACCTCGAGACGGGCCTGGGAGAGCGGGTGATTCTGCCCTCGCACCAGCTCGGCCGTCATCGCCTTCTCCCCCTGTGTCGATGTGTCGCGTGCTGCCCGCCGCGCTGTCCTACAGGTGCGGCAGGATCGCCGGCATCAGGTCCTGGAACGTGCGGCCGTTGGCCGGAGTGCCGAGGGCCGTCATCGTCCAGCCCGGGCCCGTGCGGTGCACCTTGGCCATGATCTGGGCCGTGTACGCGCCGCCGCCCGCGAGTGTGTAGCGGGCGAGTTCCTGGCCGTTGGTCTCGTCGACCAGGCGGCAGAACGCGTTCTGCACCTCCTGGAAGGTCTGGCCCGTGAAGGAGTTCACGGTGAAGACGATCTGGTCGATGTGGACCGGCACCCGCCCCAGGTCGACAAGGATCGACTCGTCGTCGCCGCCCTGGCCCACACCGCCGACCAGGTTGTCGCCGGTGTGGCGCACCGAGCCGTCGTCGCTCACCAGGTGGCGGAAGAAGACGACGTCGACCGGCTGCTTGTCCGCGAACAGAACGGCCGAGGCATCGAGGTCGACCTCCCGGGTCCGCGAGCCGAACAGACCGCGCCGGGGGGCCGCCTGCCAGCCGAGACCCATGCGCACCGCCGTCAGCGTGCCGCCGTCACGCTTCTGCAGACTGATGGCCTGACCCTTGGTCAGATTGACGCCGCCGCCGGGCGCGCCGCCCTTGGATACGTCCACCACGGGCTGGTCCCCTCTCGTATTTCCCCTGTTGCCGCGGGATGCGCGGATGAGCAGAACCCTACGCACGGCCACTGACAGTGCCGTACCCCGGTCCGCACTTTGTGTCGGTCTTGCAACACAGCGCGTATGCGCGAGCGTCAGGCCAGGCCGGCCTCCTTCATCTGGCGGAGTTCCTTCTTCATTTCGGAGACCTCGTCGCGCAGTCGGGCGGCGATCTCGAACTGGAGGTCGGCGGCGGCTGCGCGCATCCGCTCGGTCATCTCCTCGATCTGCTCGGCGAGCTCGGCCGCGGGACGGTCGGTCGGCACCGTCTCCTTGGCCTTGCCCTTGGCGGCCTTGGCCGCCTTGCTTCCCAGAGCGGGCACGGGAGCCTTGGCACCCTTGCCCTCCTTCAGCTTGCGGTAGCCGGAACCGAGCAGCTGCTCGGTGTCGACGTCCTCGCGGGCGATCTGCGCGACGATGTCGTTGATCTTCTTGCGGAGCGGCTGGGGATCGATGCCCCGCTCCGTGTTGTACGCGACCTGCTTCTCCCGGCGGCGGTTGGTCTCCTCGATGGCCTTCTCCATCGCCGGGGTGATCTTGTCGGCGTACATGTGGACCTGGCCGGAGACATTGCGCGCCGCGCGGCCGATTGTCTGGATGAGGGAGGTGCCCGAGCGCAGGAAGCCCTCCTTGTCGGCATCGAGGATCGCCACCAGGGACACCTCGGGCAGGTCGAGGCCCTCGCGGAGGAGGTTGATGCCGACCAGGACGTCGAACTCGCCGGACCGCAGCTCGCGCAGCAGCTCGACCCGGCGCAGGGTGTCGACGTCGCTGTGCAGGTAGCGCACCTGGATGCCGAGCTCCAGGAAGTAGTCGGTGAGGTCCTCGGACATCTTCTTGGTGAGGGTGGTGACCAGGACGCGCTCGTCCTTCTCGGTGCGCTTGCGGATCTCGTGCACCAGGTCGTCGATCTGACCCTCGGTGGGCTTGACGATGACCTCGGGGTCGATCAGACCGGTGGGGCGGATGATCTGTTCGACGGCGCCGTCACCGCGCGAGAGCTCGTACTTGCCCGGGGTCGCGGACAGGTAGACGGTCTGGCCGATGCGCTTTTGGAACTCCTCCCACTTCAGCGGGCGGTTGTCCAGCGCGGAGGGCAGCCGGAAGCCGTGGTCGACGAGGGTGCGCTTGCGGGCGGCGTCGCCCTCGTACATGGCGCCGATCTGCGGGACGGTGACATGGGACTCGTCGATGACGAGCAGGAAGTCGTCCGGGAAGTAGTCCAGCAGGGTGTTCGGCGGGGAGCCGGGCTCGCGGCCGTCGAAGTGCATCGAGTAGTTCTCGACTCCGGAGCAGGAGCCGATCTGGCGGAGCATCTCGAGGTCGTACGTCGTGCGCATGCGCAGCCGCTGGGCCTCCAGGAGCTTGCCCTGCTTCTCCAGCTCGGCCAGGCGCTCGCCGAGCTCCTTCTCGATGTCGTTGACGGCCCGCTCCAGGCGCTCGGGGCCCGCGATGTAGTGGGAGGCCGGGAAGACGTACAGCTGCTCGTCGTCGCTGATGATCTCGCCGGTGAGCGGGTGGAGGGTGGACAGGGCCTCGATCTCGTCGCCGAACATCTCGATGCGGACGGCGAGCTCCTCGTAGACCGGGAAGATCTCGATGGTGTCGCCGCGGACGCGGAAGGTGCCGCGGCTGAACGCCATGTCGTTGCGCGTGTACTGGATGTCCACGAAGCGGCGCAGCAGCTGGTCGCGGTCGATCTCCTCGCCGACCTTGAGGGGGACCATGCGGTCCACGTACTCCTGCGGAGTACCGAGGCCGTAGATGCAGGAGACCGAGGCGACCACGACGACGTCGCGGCGGGTGAGGAGCGAGTTGGTCGCGGAGTGGCGCAGCCGCTCGACTTCCTCGTTGACCGAGGAGTCCTTCTCGATGTAGGTGTCCGACTGCGGGACGTACGCTTCGGGCTGGTAGTAGTCGTAGTACGAGACGAAGTACTCGACGGCGTTGTTCGGCAGCAGCTCCCGGAACTCGTTGGCCAGCTGGGCGGCCAGCGTCTTGTTCGGTGCCATCACGAGGGTGGGGCGCTGGAGCTTCTCGATCATCCACGCGGTGGTGGCGGACTTGCCGGTGCCGGTCGCGCCGAGCAGAACGACGTCCTTCTCACCGGCCTCGATGCGCCGGGCGAGCTCGGCGATGGCCGCGGGCTGGTCGCCGCTGGGCTGGTACGGGCTGACGACCTCGAAGGGCGCCACCGTGCGTTCGATGTGGGAAACGGGCCGCATGCCATCAACCGTACGACCCCCCACTGACAACGCGGCCCGATCAGCGGTTTTGCAGGGTGCGGGGCCCCGGTGGCCAGGGGCGGATCAGCGGTTCTGCGGGGTGCGGGAGTCCTGGTGGGCCGGATTCCGGCGGGTGCGGAGGGAGGGGCGGCGGGCGGCGGGGTGGGAGACCAGCTCGCGGGCGGGGACACCCGGCTTGTTCTCGACCTGGGTCCAGACGGGCTTCCCCATGACCATCAGCGGGTCGAACATCACGACGACTGCCGCGAGGAGCAGGAAGGCGAGCGGACCGATCATCATGGGCGCCAGCAGGGAGGCTGCCGAGTCGCCCCCGGTGGGGGCCGTGGACCTGTGCAGATGGACGCTGAGGGCGGCCATGCCCATGTAGTGCATACCGGTCACGGCGAGCCCCATGACGAGGCTCGCGCCCACGCTCCACAGGAAGCCCCGCACCTGTCCGGCGGCCCACAGAGCGAGGGTGGCGGCGACGACGGCTATGACGACGGAAGCGGCCACGGTGAGGGTGTTGTACTCCAGCTTGCCGTTGAGACGCATGCCGGCCATGCCCAGGTAGTGCATCGAGGCGATGCCCAGGCCGGTGATGGCACCACCGGTCATCAGGGCCGTTCCCTTCGCCCCCCGGTAGCCGACGATGAAGATCCCGATGCCCACCATGACGATGGCGACGCCCAGACTCGCGAACGTCATCGCCCGGTCGTAGTGGATCGGTGCCTGCTCGACCTTGAAGCCCATCATCGCGATGAAGTGCATGGTCCAGATGCCCGAACCGATCGCGGCCGCGCCGAGGGCGAGCCAGCCGGGCCGCCAGGAGTTGCTGACCAGCATGGATCTGGTGGTGCAGCGCAGGCCGAGGGCCCCGCCCAGGCAGGCCATGAGGTAGGCCACCAGCGGTGTGACGAGTCCGTAGCTGAATCCGTCGACCGTGCCTTGCATGCGCGGCTACCCTTCCGCCCTCTTGCTTCCCGGAATTCCTGATGTGCGCCGCTTCCCAGGACCGCCCGAGCGGTCAGGGCTGACGCAGAGAGTATGACTCCCACCGGAATGGTCGAACGATTTTCCGGCAAAGAAACACGCCCTTGCCCCAGTTGTGCGGCATCAGTGAGCGGACTCGGGACAACCTCATTCAACTTGTGGCCATTCTGCACCCGCCTGCTGTTGACCCTCTGCTGTCACAGTTGTGCTGTCCGTGATCGCTCGACGTTAGGAGTACGCATGCACGCGCGCGCACTTGCCGCCACGACCACCGCACTCCTGGGAACCGCCGCCTTCCTGCTTCCCCCTTCCGACGTCCGGGCCGACGAGGACGGCAAGCAGCCCACGGTCATCGCCCATCGGGGCGCCTCCGCCTACGCGCCCGAGAACACCCTGGCAGCCGTCGACAAGGCCGCCGAGCTGGGCATCGACTGGGTCGAGAACGACGTTCAGCGCACCAAGGACGGCGAGCTCGTCGTCCTCCACGACGACAATCTGCGGCGCACCACCGACGTCGAGGAGGTCTTCCCGGACCGGGCGCCATGGAAGGTGCGGGACTTCACCTCCGCGGAGATCGCGCGGCTCGACGCGGGTAGCTGGTTCGGCCACGCGTACGCGGACGCGCGCGTGCCCACGCTCAAGCAGTACGTGCGCCGTGTCGAGGTCCACCACCAGAAGCTGCTCCTGGAGATCAAGAACCCGGACCTGTACCCGGGCATCGAGGGCCAGACCCTCAAGGTCCTCGGCAACGAGGGCTGGCTCGACCGGCGACACCTGGCGGGTCGCCTGATCGTGCAGAGTTTCAATGCCGCCAGCGTGCGAGCGGTCCACGAACTGAAGCCCGGCGTCAAGACGGGCTTCCTCGGTACGCCGCCGGTGGCGGACCTGTCCGCGTACGCGGCCTTCGCCGACCAGATCAACCCCTCGTACGGCTCCCTCTCCAAGGGATACGTCTCCGCCGTCCACGCCTTCACAGGTCCGCACGGCAGGCCGCTGGAGGTCTTCACCTGGACCGTGGACACCGCGGCCACGGCCCGTCTGGTCGCCGGGTACGGCGTCGACGGGGTCATCACCAACAAGCCGGACGTGGTGCGCGCCGCGCTGCGCGGGTTCTGAACCCCGGCCGGCCGGGGGCCTCGGACCCCCGGCCACTTCCCCGGGCGTTGTCAGTGGCGGGTCGTACGGTGGGTCGCATGAACAGCCATGGGCAGGACGAGCAGCAGGTCGTGTGGGCCGTCGTCGCCACCGACATCGGTCCGCTGCTGCTGGCCGCGACCCGCGAGGGTCTGGTCAACGTGGTGTTCCACGCCACGGACGCGGTCCGCGACAAGGCGCTGGACCGGCTCGCGTCCCGGCTGGGCGGCGAGCCCGTCGAGGCGCCCGGCTCCCCGCTGCTGGCGGAGGCGATACGCCAGGTGGAGGCGTACTTCGCGGGTGAGCGGCACGACTTCGAGCTGCCGCTGGACTGGTCGCTGATCTCGGGCTTCAACCGGCAGGTGCTGCGCGAGCTGGCCTCCGGCGTCCCGTTCGGCAAGGTGGTCGGGTACGGCGATCTGGCCGGGCGCGTGGGTCAGCCGGGCGCTGCCCAGGCGGTGGGCGTGGCGATGGGGTCCAATCCGCTGCCGGTCGTCGTGCCCTGTCACCGGGTCGTGGAGAGCGACGGCGGTATCGGCGGGTTCGGGGGCGGCCTGGAGACCAAGCGGAAGCTGCTGGCACTGGAGGGCGTGCTGCCCGAGCCGCTGTTCTGAGCGGTCGGGCGGCACGGCCCGCGCGCGACGGCTGGCCGGAAGGCCGAGGCGGTAGCAGACTCCGCCATGCGCACAGCCGCTGGCATCCGACTGGCATCCGCAAGACGCGGAGCCGAAGGGACGGCGATCACGCATGAGCGGAAACAGGGCAGTCGCATATCTCAAGCCGGGCGCGGTGGAAGTAAGGACCATCGACCACCCGACGCTGGAACTCCAGGACGGGCCGGGAGTCGCCACCGCGAACGTCGGCCGAAAATGCCGGCACGGGGTGATCCTCAAGGTGCTCGCCAGCAACATCTGCGGAAGCGACCAGCACATGGTGCGCGGGCGGACGACCGCGCCGGAGGGGCTGGTCCTCGGACACGAGATCACCGGAGAGGTCGTCGAACGGGGGCCGGACGTCGAGTTCATCGAGGTCGGCGACATCGTCTCCGTACCGTTCAACATCGCCTGCGGGCGATGCCGCAACTGCAAGGAGCGCAAGACCGGCATCTGTCTGAACGTCAACCCCGCCCGCCCGGGGGCGGCTTATGGCTATGTCGACATGGGCGGCTGGGTCGGCGGTCAGGCCGAGTACGCGCTGATCCCGTACGCGGACTTCAACCTGCTGAAGTTCCCCGACCGGGACGAGGCGCGCGAGAAGCTGCTCGACCTGACCATGCTGTCGGACATCTTCCCGACCGGCTTCCACGGCGCGGTCACCGCCGGCGCGGGCGTCGGCTCGACGGTGTACGTCGCCGGGGCCGGACCGGTGGGCCTGGCCGCTGCCGCGTCGGCGCAGCTCCTGGGCGCCGCCGTGGTCATCGTGGGTGATCTCAACGCCGAGCGTCTCGCCCAGGCGCGCAGCTTCGGCTGCGAGACCGTCGACGTGTCGCGCGGAAGCGTGGAGGAGCAGATCGCCGAGATCCTCGGAGAGCCCGAGGTGGATGCCGCGGTCGACGCGGTCGGCTTCGAGGCACGGGCCCACGGCAAGGACGCCCCGGAGGCGCCCGCGACCGTCCTCAACTCGCTGATGGGCCTCACGCGCGCGGGTGGCGCCCTGGGCATCCCCGGGTTGTACGTCACGGACGACCCGGGAGGCGTCGACGAGGACGCCAGGAGCGGCACGTTGAAGGTGCGGTTGGGGCTCGGCTGGGCCAAGAGCCACCGCTTCACCACCGGACAGTGCCCGGTGATGACGTACAACCGGAGCCTGATGATGGCGATCCTGCACGGCCGCGTACACATCGCCAAGGCCGTCAACGCGACCGTCATCGGGATGGAGGACGCTCCGCGCGGTTACGCCGAGTTCGACCAGGGCGCGAGCCGCAAGTACGTGCTGAATCCGCACGGGGCGCTGGACGGCGTACGTCCGGTCTGACGTCGCTCAGGGGGCCACGGCCACGCGCGCGTGGCCGTGGCCCCCGTGCACGCTAGTCGTAGTGCCGCGCCTCGAAGACGTTCCCGTCCGGGTCGCGGAAGTAGAAGCTTCGCCGGGCCAGTCCGCGGGCGCCGAAGGAGTCGTAGGAGATGTCCGAGACGGGAACCGCCCGTTCCTCCAGGCGGGCGCGCAGTGTCTCGAAGTCGTCGCCGGGCAGGGCCAGGCAGACGTGGTTGACCGGGTGGCCCGCGCTGTCGGCGGAGCCGGGCAGCATCTTCATGCGCTCCGCCATGGAGAGCGGCATGAGGTCGAAGATGGTCTCGTCGTTGAGCCGTACGGAGGGAAAGGGCTCCGTCCCCGCGGCGAATTCGGTGAGCCTCAGGGGCGCCATGCCAAGTGCCTTCTCGTAGAAGTCGGCCGCCGCCACCGGGTCCCGCACCCAGAGAACGACATGATCGAGACGTGTCGTGTTGTCCGTCATGCACCCCAGGCTGGTGTCCTCCCCCACAGGCCGCAAGTGTTTGACCGGCCGCGCGGCCCGCCAGACATGAGGGAAGACCGAACCGACAGGAGGCAGGCCCGTGGTGCTGGTGGTGTCCGAGGAAGTGCGCGAGGCGATCGACGCGCGTCGACCCGTGGTGGCCCTGGAGTCCACGATCATCGCGCACGGGCTGCCGCGCCCGCGCAATCTGCAGGTGGGGCTGGAGCTGGAGGACGTCGTACGGCAGGAGGGTGCCGTGCCCGCGACGATCGCCGTGCTGAACGGGCGGCCCCATATCGGCCTGGACAAGCAGCAGTTGGAGCGGGTCGCGAACGAGGACGGCATCCGCAAGCTGGGCCACCGCGACCTGCCGCTCGCGGTGGCCTCCGGGGCGAGCGGGGCGACCACGGTGTCGGCGACCGCGTTGCTGGCGGCCCTGGCGGGGGTACGCGTGTTCGCCACGGGTGGGCTCGGCGGGGTGCACCGGGAGTGGACGGTGACGCAGGACGAGTCGGCCGACATCGGTCTGCTGGCCCGGACCCGGATCACCGTGGTGTGCGCGGGCGTGAAGTCGATCCTGGACGTGCCGGCGACCCTGCAGCGGCTGGAGACGCTGGGCGTCGCGGTGGCCGGGTACGGCACGGACCGCTTCCCCGGCTTCTACCTGTCCGACTCGGGACACCCCGTGGACTGGACGATGGACAGCCCCGGGCAGGTGGCGGACGTCATGCGGGCGCAGGACGCGGTCGGCGGGCCCGAGTCGGCGCTGATCGTCGCCAACCCCGTGCCCGAGGAGGAGCAGCTGGATCCCGAGCTGCACGCGCGCGTGCTCGCCGACGCGCTGTACGCGTGCGAGGAGGCGGGGGTGACGGGGCAGGGCGTCACGCCGTTCCTGCTGAACTACCTGGTGCAGCACACCGACGGCGCCTCGCTGACCGCCAATCTCGCGGCGGTCCGCGGCAACGTACGGCTGGCTGCGCGGATCGCGGCGGCCTGGGCCGGGGCGTGACGCCCCAGCGGCCTGGGCTCGGTGCGGCCGCCCAGGCGGAGCACCGGCACGGCGGAGTGCGCCCGGACGGCGCGCTGCTGGTCGTCGGGGACGTCATCACGGACGTCGTCGCCCGGCACCGGGGGCCGCTCGCGGCGGGTACGGACACGGCGGCGACGATCCGGACGGTGCCGGGCGGCGCGGGCGCCAATGTGGCCTGCTGGGCCGCTCACCGGAGTGGCACGGAGGTGCGGTTGCTCGGACGGGTGGGCTCGGACTCGGCTGCCTGGCACGAGCGGGAGCTGGTCGCGTGCGGCGTACGGCCCCGGCTGGTCGTCGACCCCGAGGCGCCGACCGGGACGGTGATCTGCCTCGTCGACACGGGTGCGGCTGCCGAGCGGACGTTCCTCACGGACAGCGGCGCGGCGCTGCGGTTCGCGCCCGAGGACTGGTCGGACGCGCTGCTCGACGGGGTGGCGCGGCTGCATCTGTCGGGCTACCTGCTGTTCTCCGAGCCGAGCCGCGCGCTGGTGGCGGTCGCGCTGGCGGCGGCACGCGCGCGTGGAGTGCCGGTGAGCATGGACCCGGCGTCGGCCGGGTTCCTCGTGGAGCTGGGGGTCGACCGTTTCCTGACGCTCCTCGAGGGTGTGGACGTGCTGCTGCCCAGCCGTGACGAGGCCTGCCTGCTCACGGGGCTGCCCGACGCGGCGGACGCGGCGGCCAAACTGAGCCGCCACGTCCCGCTGGTGGTCGCCAAGCAGGGCGCGCAGGGTGCGCTGGTGGCCCGCTCCGGCATTGTGGTCGCCCACGTCCCCGCCGTACCCGCCACTCCTCGGGACACCACCGGGGCCGGCGACGCCTTCACGGGCGCCTTCCTCGCCGCCCTCCTCACGGGCACCGGTCCCGTGGCCGCGGCGGCGGAAGGGTGCCGGGCGGGGGCGGCGGCGGTGGAGCGGGTGGGAGGCCGACCGCCGGTGGCCGGCTGACAGGGGGTCGGCCCCGGTCGACCCCTGGTGAGCGGCTGACGGCGGACGGCGGTGTCGTATCGCCGTGCCGGGCGTCCCGCGTCAACTCCCGCTCCCTTCCGACGGCTTACGGCTTACGCCTTACGCCCCCACGCCGAGATCATCGGTGCCGTGGCGAGGTCCATGCCGCCGGAGGCCACGTTCGCGAGGTGGCGGTCGATGTCCTGGTCCGTGGCGAGGCCCGCGGTGACGAGCTGGTCGCGGATCTGGCGGATCGTGGCGGATTCCAGGGCGGCGCAGGCGGGCGAGGTGAGCGGGAAGTACGCGTCGGCCTCCACCCGGCGCAGGCCGGCCTCGCGAAGCAGGCGCGGCAGCTTGCGGCCGTAGGCGAGGTCGGCGCCCCGGTCGGCGAGCAGTTGACGGAAGCCCTGCCGCAGCCGGTTGGCCAGCTGCTGTTCGGGGCCGTGGTCGTCGGGACAGAGCAGGGGCTGCAGGGCGGGATCGGCGTCCTCGACCAGGATCCGTCCGCCGGGCCGCAGGGCCTTGACCATCGATCGCAACGCCCTTTCCCGGTCGGGCACATGAACGAGTACGAGCCGTGCGTGGACCAGGTCGAACCCGTCCGCGGGCGGCTCCTGGGCGGCCACGTCGTGGACGCGTACCTGGACCGGCGGGCGGGCGACCGCGGCGAGGCGCGAGGTCTCGATGTCGGTCGCGACGACCCGTCCGGTCGGGCCGACCTTCTTGGCCAGCCAGGACACCACGGAGGTTCCGCCGGCACCGACCTCCCAGCAGCGCCAGCCGGGTCCGATGCCGAACCGTTCGAGGTGCCGGAACGTCGTGGGGTCGAAGAGGGTGGCGAAGGCGTCGAAACGCTCCGCCGCCTCGGTCCGCCGGTTGTCGAGGAGATACCCGTCACTTCGCGTCATGCCGCGATCATCCCAGTTGTCTTCCTTGTCCGGAGCGGTTGACGCGGCGCCTACGACGAGATGGCGCACTCCCCGCCCGGCGGATCCCCGCCTCCACGGCCGCATCCGTTGTCCACAGCCGGGAACAAAGCGGAACGGCCTGTTCCCACAGGCTTGCACGACTCTCACCGCGAACTGGCAAACTGGCTCGCCAGGGCGCGGAAACGCGGCGCGAGGGAGATCCACGCAAGGAGATCCAGATGTCCATGGCAGGGAATCTGCGGAAGGTCACGAGCCTCGGCAGGGTCGGCGGCCTCCGCAAAGTGGCACGGCTGGCACGGCGGCGCCCGCGCGTCGACCTGAGCCACCCGGCCCGGTCCCCGCTGGGCTCCTCGGTGGTGAACTGCGTGACGTACCGCGACGGCGTCCGGCTCCCGGCCGGTGTCGACCTGGTCGACTCCGTGGAACGGGTGCGCAAGAACCGCGACGGTTTCGTCTGGCTCGGCCTCCATGAGCCGACCGACCAGGAGTTCGCGGGGATCGCGGAGCTCTTCGACCTGCATCCGCTGGCGGTCGAGGACGCGGTCGAGGCCCACCAGCGTCCCAAGCTGGAGCACTACGGCGAGACGCTGTTCGCGGTGTTCAAGACGGTCTGCTACGTCGAGCACGAGGAACTCACGGCGACCAGCGAGGTGGTCAACACCGGCGAGATCATGGTGTTCGTCGGCCACGACTTCGTCATCACGGTACGACACGGGCGGCACGGCTCACTGGGCCCGCTGCGCGAGGAGCTGGAGGCCGCTCCCCAGCAACTGGCCAAGGGACCGGCCGCGGTGCTGCACGCGATCGCGGACCATGTGGTCGACGACTATCTGAACGTCACCGACGCCGTGCAGGCGGACATCGATCTGGTCGAGATGGCCGTGTTCGCGGACAACGGCGCGCGAGTCGACGCGGGACACATCTACCAGCTCAAGCGTGAACTCCTGGAGCTGAAGCGGGCCCTGGTCCCGCTCGCCCGCCCGCTCGAGGAACTCGCCACCCGGCCGATCCGGGTGGTCGATCCGGAGATACAGGCCTACTTCCGTGACGTCTCCGACCATCTGCTGCGGGCAAAGGAACAGCTCACCGCGTTCGACGAGCTGCTCAACTCGATTCTGCAGGCGCACCTCGCTCAGGTGACGGTCGCACAGAACGAGGACATGCGGAAGATCACGGCGTGGGCCGCGATAGTGGCGGTACCGACGATGGTCTGCGGGGTGTACGGCATGAACTTCGACCACATGCCGGAGCTGCACTGGCGGTACGGCTACGGCATGGTGATCGCGGTGATATCCGTCGCGTGTCTGGCGCTGTACCGCGGCTTCCGGCGCAACGGCTGGCTCTGAGGTCCGAGGCCGCCGGGTTCGACGGAGTCAGTGGCGGCCCGGGGTCCTGGCGTAGACGCTCTCGGCCCAGGTCCCGATCTGGTCCTCCGGCAGGTGCTGGGCCAGGTCTGCCTCGCTGATCATGCCGACCAGGCGCTTGTTCTCGATGACGGGGAGCCGGCGGATCTGGTGCTCCTGCATCTCGTGGAGCACCTCGCTGACATCGGCGTTCGCGTCGATCCAGCGGGGGGTGCCATGGGCCATCTCGCCCGCGGTGACCTTGGCCGGGTCGTGCCCCAGGGCGACACAGCCGACGACGATGTCACGGTCGGTGAGAATGCCGCAGAGCCGCTCGTTCTCGTCACTGATGGGCAGGGCTCCGACGTTGAGCTCGCGCATCAGCTGGGCGGCGCGGTCCAGGGTCTCGTGGGCGGGGATCCACTGGGCGCCCCGGTGCATGATGTCTCCGGCGGTGGTCATAAGTGCCTCCCGGTGCCGGGCGGCCGGCGCGGCGCGAGGAAGAGCACCGCAAGTCCCGGCGCCCTACATTCTCGCCGCGCGGCCGTACGCACGCACCCCGGGCTCCGAGCCTGTCCGGCGGATCCCGCCGAGAAGCCCACGATCTTCCGCGGGACGACGCGGATGATCATGCGGACCTCGTCGTCCTTCTCCGCGGGCGGGTCGATGCCGAGGTAGGCGCTTGCCCGAGAGGCCGTACGGGAGCCGCTTGCCCTTGCCGGGCTCTTGCCGGGCTCTTCTCGGGCTCTTCTCGGGGAGGATCTCGGCGACGCGGACCTCGACCGAGGTACAGCGGTTTGCCGGATCGCTCGGACGCCGGTTCGGATCAGCCGTTCCACGCCGGGTGGCGGGGATCGTCGGCGCGTACCAGGACGTCGGCCGTGCCGGCCGGGTCGGTCTCGTCCTCGTAGCGTTCGAAGGCGGGGAGGGTCCAGTGCTCGGCCTCGGGGGTGCGGCGGCGCAGGGCACCGGGTGAGAGGAGGACGTGGACGGTCAGGTCGAAGGGGAACCAGTGGCGCAGCAGGAGGGGGCCGTGCAGCAACAGGAAGCCACCGGGCGGGAGTTGGACGTAGGGGCTGCGGGTGGCGCGGTCGGTGGTGGGGTCCCAGAGGTCGGGCAGGACGCGGCCGTCGCCGCCGGGTTCGAGGGGGCCGAAGACCTCGCGCCAGAGGGAACCGGTGTCGAACCAGCCGTCGTAGTAGGCCTCCACGTCCTGATGGCCGTACTCGAGTCGGAGCGAGGCGGGGCGCAGGAAGCCGTCCGTGCCGACAACCAGCGAGGGGCGGCCGCGTATGCGCAGGGCCTCACAGACGCGGTCGGCGAGGTCGCCCGGGCGGGCGGCCGGGGCGCCGTCGAAGGCGATGCGCGGCCAGGGGCTGCCGTCGGCCGGCTTCAGGTCGAGCAGTCGCTCGGCAAGGAGGTCGCCGAGCCGGTCCCAGGTGATCGCTTCGAGTCGCACACGGCCCATGATGCGTCAGGCCCGGGTCAGGCCGCGTTCCGCCGGTGGGCATGGCGGGCGGCGAGCAGACGGGGAAGGGGGATCAGGGTGCGGCCGAGAGGAGTGAGAGCGTATTCGACGCGGGGCGGGTTCTCGTCGTACGCGGTGCGGGTGAGGAGACCGTCGCGTTCCATCGCGCGCAGGGTCTCGATGGTCGCTGCCGACGCTGCGGGCGGGTTGGTCCAGAGGCCGGAAGGCGGAGTTCGGGCATGTCGGCAGCGGGAATGAACCCCGTATGGCGTCGCTCGCAACTCCCCCGCTCCGGACCGGACTTCTCGTCATCCAGCCGCTGCGGCGACGGCACTGCGCCGAGTGCTGCGGCGGGCCGTTGTCGCTGCTCGTGCTGGAGGACGGAGCGCCGCGGTGCCTCGACTGCGCGGATCTCGGGCACCTGGTGTTCCTGCCGCGCGGCGACACGGCGCTGACGCGCCGGTCGCGGGAGGAGAGCGCGTTGTCGGCGGTGGTCGTACGGTTCAACCGGCGCAGGGGCCGTTACGAGCGGCAGGGCGTCCTCGTCGAGGAGGCGGGGCTCGCCCGGGCCGAGGCGCGGTGCCTCCTGGACGCGGAGGTGCGCCGGCGGCGCCGGGTACGGGACGCGGCGCGGCGGGCGGCTCAGGACATGCGGTTCGCCGACGCCTTCGCGGCCGAGATACGGCGGCTCTTCCCCGGGTGCCCGGCGGACCGGGCACGGGCGATCGCCGAGCATGCCTCGGTTCGGGGCAGCGGACGGGTGGGGCGGAGCGCGGCGGGGCGGGCGCTGTCCGAGGGAGCGGTGATCTCGGCGGTCGTGGCCTCCGTACGGCATGTGGACACGCGGTACGACCAGTTGCTGATGAACGGGGTGGCACGGCACGAGGCGCGACGGCGGATCTCGGCCGGGGTGGAGACGGTGCTGCGGGAATGGCGGGCGGAGGGGGCTGAGGCGGAGGTCGGCTGAGGGCGGTTGTTCGACGCCACCGAGCTGCCGACCTGCCGGGCGGCACCCTCATCGTGAGGTGAGGCACCGAGCAAGCGAACCGGCACGCGGCGTTCCCACCTGGCGTTCGCACCCGACGTTCGCACCCGGCGTTCGCACGCACCACCCGCACTCGCCTCGACGTCACGCGTCCCCTCCCCCGTCCCCGTGCCCCGCCCCTCACCCCGCCCGACCTGGACGCTCACGTATGCCCCCGCGCGGTTCGGGCATGGTTCGAGGGGCTGGGCGGAGATTCACTTGGGGTGACGGTGGTGCCGGGTGGGAGCTCGGCCGGATGCGGGAGTGGGTGTCGGGATGATCGAGGGACCGTATTTTGTGCTGACGGTGCTGGGTGTGCTGGGGACCGGGCTGGTGGCCGGGGTCTTCTGCGGCTTCTCGACCTTCGTGATGCAGGGGCTCGCCGCGTTGCCGCCCGCGCAGGGTGTGGCCGCGATGAACGCGATCAATGTGAGCGCGGTGCGGCCGCCGTTCATGCTCGTGTTCGCCGGGCAGGCGGTGCTGAGCGCGGTGATCGCGGTGGTGACGTTCGTGCTGTGGCCGGACGAGGGGACGGTGGAGCTGCTGGTCGGCAGCGGGCTGTACCTGTTCGGCGTGTTCGGGCTCACCATGATGGCTAACGTGCCGCGCAACGACGCGTTGGCGAGGCTGGATCCGGGCACCCGGGAGGCGGCCGCCTATTGGCCGACGTACGTGCGCGAGTGGACGCTGTGGAACCACGTCCGCACGGTCGCCTCGGCCGCCGCGGCGGTGACGTACCTCCTGGCCCTCACCTGACGGAATCGGGCCGCTGAGAAAGCGCTGTCCGACGCTCTGCGCGAGTGACCGGCGGGACGTATCGTGGCCGGAAGGAGTCCGCAAGAGTGCCGCCCGATGACGCACGGCCACGTCAGACGCGCAAGCGTCGCACGCGTAAGCAAGGAAGACGCCCATGGCCGATCCCAAGGGATTCATGACCACGCCGCGCCAGGACTGGCCGCGCAGGCCGGTCGAGGAGCGGGTCCGGGACTGGGACGAGGTGTACGTCCCCGGGGCGCTGCTGCCGATCATCAGCAAGCAGGCCGACCGTTGCATGGACTGCGGCATCCCCTTCTGCCACGAGGCCTGTCCACTCGGCAACCTGATCCCCGAGTGGAACGACCTGGTGTCCCGGGAGGACTGGCGTGCGGCCGCCGACCGGTTGCACGCCACGAACAACTTCCCCGAGTACACCGGCCGGTTGTGCCCGGCACCCTGCGAGTCGGGGTGTGTGCTGGCCATCAACCAGCCCGCGGTGACCATCAAGAACGTCGAGGTCGCCATCGCCGACCGGGCGTGGGAACTCGGGTTCACGCCGCCACGGCCGCCGGATCGGCTGTCCGGGCGGACGGTCGCGGTGATCGGGTCGGGGCCCACCGGGCTTGCGGCAGCACAGCAGTTGACCCGCGCGGGGCACACGGTCGCCGTGTACGAGAAGGACGACCGGCTCGGCGGGCTGATGCGGTACGGCATCCCCGAGTTCAAGATGGAGAAACACCATCTGGAGCGGCGGATCGAGCAGATGCGGGCCGAGGGCACGAAGTTCCGGACGTCGACCGCGGTCGGACGGGACATCGGTGCCGCCGAGCTGCGTTCGCGCTACGACGCCGTCGTGGTCGCCACCGGAGCTACGGCGTGGCGTGAACTGGACGTACCGGGGCGGGAGTTGACCGGCATCCACCAGGCGATGGAGTACCTGCCGCTGGCCAACCGGGTGCGCGAGGGGGACCTCGCGGTCTCCCCGCTGTCCGCCGCCGGGAAGCACGTCGTCATCGTCGGCGGCGGTGACACCGGGGCCGACTGTCTGGGCACGGCGGTACGGGAAGGCCCCGCGTCCGTGACGCAGTTGGACATCTACGCGCAGCCGGGTGGCGAGCGGGACGAGGACGTCGATCCCTGGCCGACGTACCCGAAGATCTACCGGCTGTCGGCCGCGCACGAGGAGGCCGGCGAGCTGCGGACGGCCCCGGCGGCGAACGCCGACGCCCGGCTGTTCGCCGCGTCCACGCTCCGCTTCACCGGGGACGCCGACGGGCACGTACGGTCGCTGCACCTCGTCGAGGTGGACGCGCAGCGACGGCCCGTGCCGGACACCGGGCGGACGCTGCCCGCCGAGCTCGTGCTGCTCGCCCTCGGCTTCTCGGGCCCCGACAAGGAGGACGGGCTCATCGACCAGCTGGGACTGGAGCTGGAGCCCCGTGGGACGCTCACGCGGGACGCCCGCTTCGCGACGAACGTCCCCGGCGTGTTCGCCGCCGGGGACGCCGCGCGCGGTCAGTCACTGATCGTGTGGGCCATCGCCGAGGGGCGGGCGGTGGCGGCGGCCGTCGACCGTCATCTGACGGGGAGTTCACGACTGCCCGCGCCGATCGGGCCGTACGACCGCCCCATGGTTGTATAGGCCACGGGCGGACTAGCGGCGCTCGTCCGTCCCCGCCACCTTGCCCGTCGCCAGTGCCACCCGGTTCCACGTGTTGATCGTGAGGATCAGGGCGAGGACGTGAGCCAGTTCGGCCTCGTCGAAGTGGGCCGCGGCGCGGGCGTAGACCTCGTCGGGAACTCCGCCGTCGGCCACCAGGGTCACCGCTTCCGTGAGGGCGAGGGCCGCCTGCTCCTTCTCGGTGAAGAAGTGGCGGGCCTCGCGCCACACGGCGACCAGGTGCAGCCGGTCCTCGCTCTCGCCGGCCTTGCGCGCGTCGTTCGTGTGCATGTGCAGGCAGTACGCGCAGTGGTTGAGGTGCGAGGCGCGGATCTGGATCAGCTCGACGAGGGCGGGGTCGAGGCCGTCACGGGCGGCGGCGTCGAAGCCGACGATGGCGCGGAAGACCTTCGGGGCGGACTTCGCGAAGTCCAGGCGGGTCCGTCGGGCCTCCGCCTCGGCGATCGTGGCGGCGGGGCCAGTGGTCGTCGTGGTGTCGGTCGTGGTGTCGGTCGTGTTCGTCGTCATGTGCGTCGTCGTCATGTGCATCAACCTACGAGCCGGATAGACCCTCTGTAGGGTGCATTTCCGTGGATGAATCGTGGGTCAATTACGCGGAGCGGATCGGTGCCGACCTGCATCTGGAACTGTCCGGACCCGGCGGTCGACGGGCCGCGCTGATCCGGTCGCTGCGTGAGGCCGTGCGGGGTGGGCGGCTCGCTCCCGGCACCCGCCTGCCGCCGTACCGCTCGCTCGCCGCCGACCTCGGCGTGGCCCGCAACACGGTGGCCGACGCGTACGCGGAGCTGGTCGCGGAGGGCTGGCTCACCGCCCGGCAGGGCTCGGGCACGCGCGTCGCGATGGGGGTACCTCCCACGCCCTTGAGGCAGTGGGGGAGGGCCGAGCCGCTGCGACACGCCGCGCGGGTGCCTCGTAAGGCACCTCCACGCGCGCGTGGACCACGGCACGACCTGCGGCAGGGCACCCCGGACGCGTCGTCGT
Organism: Streptomyces sp. NBC_01352; assembly: GCF_036237295.1. Classification (NCBI taxonomy): domain Bacteria; kingdom Bacillati; phylum Actinomycetota; class Actinomycetes; order Kitasatosporales; family Streptomycetaceae; genus Streptomyces; species Streptomyces sp. NBC_01352. The sequence continues at coordinate 8,167,296 of NZ_CP108354.1, read as the reverse complement.
TCCCGCGCGCGGCATGGCTCGCCTCCTACCGACGGGCGCTCCAGCAGGCGCCGAACGAGGTGTTCGGGCCGGGCGATCCCGCCGGCCGCGTCGAGCTGCGGGAGGCACTGACCGAATACCTGGCACGCGCGCGTGGCGTACGTACCGAGCCGGGTCGGATCGTGATCTGCTCCGGCTTCGCGCACGCGCTGCGGCTGCTGTTCGGCCAGGACGGCGGCGGGGACGGCGGGGGAGGCGGGGTGCTGCGCGGTCCGCTGGCGGTGGAGGCGTACGGGCTGGGATTCCACCGGGAGCTGCTCGCCGCCGCCGGTGTGCGGACCGTGCCGCTCCCCCTGGACGAACACGGCGCGCGGATCGAGCGGTTGGGGCGCGAGCGGGCCGTGCTGCTCACGCCCGCGCACCAGTTCCCGACCGGCGGTCCGCTGGATCCCGCGCGCCGGGCCGCGGTGGTCGACTGGGCACGCGCGCGTGGGGGTGTGATCGTCGAGGACGACTACGACGGGGAGTTCCGCTACGACCGCAAGCCGGTCGGCGCGGTCCAGGGGCTCGATCCCGAGCGTGTGATCTTCGTCGGCTCGGTCAGCAAGAGCCTGTCCCCGGCGGTGCGGCTGGGCTGGATGGTCCTTCCGGAGCGGTACGTCGACGACGTGCTCGCGGCCAAGGGCGAGCGGGAGGCCTGGGCGAGCGTCCTGGACCAGCTGAGCCTCGCCGACTTCATCTCGCGCGGGTCCTACGACCGTCATGTACGGCGGATGCGGCAGCGGTACCGGAGTCGCCGGGACCGTCTCGCCGCGGCGCTCGCCGCACACGCGCCGCACGTCGAGGTCACCGGCGTAGCGGCCGGACTGCACGCCGTGCTGCGGCTGCCGCCCGGCACCGAGCGGTCCACGGTGAAGGCCGCCACCTGGCAGGGCGTCGCCCTGGACGGCCTCGCCGAGTTCCGGCACCCGGACACCGACATGGCGGCCCGCGACGGTCTGGTCGTGGGGTACGCGACGCCCTCGGAGCACGCGTACGGGGCGGCGCTGGAGGCGCTGTGCGGGGTGCTGCCGCCGGGTGAGTGACCGAGTGAGTACCGGGTGAGTGATCGGAGGGCTCCTGCCTCCGGATGAGCGGGCCCCCGCGGTGTCCTGCCTGCGGAGGAGCCGAGGGCTGCTGCCGGCGGACGAGCCGGTCGGGGTGCCGTCGTACCGCCGCACTGAATTTCCCCTCAGGTGTCCGACAAGTGGCTTACGGGCTACATGGATCGGAACTGTGGTGGGATCATCGAATCAGGAGGTGTGCTGTCTTCGTGCCGGATTCCCGGTCGGCGGCGGCCCGCCCCATCCTTCGTTCCGCCGTCAGGCGCAGGGCCACCCCAGCGCGTCCCCCCTGTTGGCGGTCGGTCCTGGAGGGTGATCGATGACGACACTCGACGAACGTCACGGAGAAGGCGCGCGAGACGGGGAAGAGGTCCGGGGCCGGAACGTGTTCGGCCTGGTCGGGGCCGTCGTCCCGGCCGCCGTCCCGCTGGACCGGCCCAGCGCCGCGCTCCCGTGGCTCACAGGGTCCAAGGCCGCGAACCTCGCCCGCGCGGCCCGCGCCGGACTGCCGGTGCTTCCCGGCTTCGTCATTCCGCCCAGAGGGGGTGGCGACACCGTCGCCCTGCGGCGAGCCTGGCACGAACTCTCGGAGGGGGGCTCCCGCCCGCTCGTCGTGCGCTCCTCGTCGCCGCAGGAGGACACGGAGGAGTCGTCGCTCGCGGGCCAGTTCGCCTCCGTACTCGACGTGCGCGACTGGCCGGACTTCCGTACGGCCGTACAGACCGTGCTCGACTCGGCGCGCCGGTCCGACGGATCCACGGCGCCCATGGCGGTGCTGGTGCAGCCGATGCTCCCGGCCCGGGTCGGCGGGGTGCTGTTCGGCGCCGACCCCGTCGAGGGGCGCGCCGACCGCATGCTGGTGAGCGCGGTGCGCGGCGGCCCGGACAGCCTGGTCAGCGGCGAGCAGGGCGGGGCGAACTACTGGCTGAGCAGGCGCGGCCGGATCCTGCGGACGGAACGACCGGACACCGACGGGCCGCCGCCCCAGACCCACCCCGCGGACACCAACGGGAGGCCGCCTTCCCGCTTCCGCCTCGCGGACACCGAGCCACTGGTCGTCCGTTCCGACGTCTCCGAAACCGATGCGCCGCTCACCCGCTCCGCTCCCCCGGAGACGGACTCGCCGCCCACGCGCTCCGCTCCCCAAGGAACCGATTCACCGCCCACCCACCCCACTCCCCAATTCACGGACTCGCCGCTCACCCGCTCCGAACTGTTCCGGCTCGCGCGGCTCGCGCGGCGTGCGCGGCGGGTCTTCGGTGGGCCGCAGGACATCGAGTTCGGGTTCGACGAGGACGGGCGGCTGTGGCTGTTCCAGAGCCGGCCGATCACGGCGATGGCGCCGCGGCCGGCGCGCCGGGCGCGGCTGCTCGGACCCGGCCCGGTCGCGGAGACACTGCCGGGACAGCTGCTGCCGCTGGAGGAGGACCTGTGGGTGGCGCCCATGTCCCGTGGGCTCGCCACCGCGCTCGACATCGGGGGCACCGCGCCGCGCCGGCTGCTGCGGACGGTGCCGGTGGTCACGACGGTCGACGGGCGGGCCGCCGCCGACCTGCGCCTCCTCGGCACCGCCACGCCCCGGCACCGCTGGCTCGCGCTGCTCAACCCGGCGCCGGGTGCGCGCAGGCTCGGTGCGGCGTGGCGGATGGGCCGGCTCACCGCGGCGCTGCCGGGCCTCGCGACGGACCTGATCGCGGACGTCGACCGCCGGCTCACGGAGATCCCGTCGCCGGCCACCCTCTCCGGTCACGACCTGGCGGCGGAGCTCCGCTGGACCCGCCGGGTCCTGGTCTCCCTGCACGCGCAGGAGACGCTCGCGGGTGCCTTGCTGAGCGAGCCGCCCAGGAGCCGTACGGCGGCGGGCACGGCCCTCACCGCCCTGGCCGAGGCCCGCGCCCAGGGCGTGCCCGACGACCGGGTGGTCGCCGCGGACCCCGTGGTCCTGGCCCTCACCGCACCGAGCCTGCGGGGCCCCGAGCGGCTGCCGCGGCCGGTCGTACCGAGCCAGGAGGATGCCGCAACCGGCCGGTGGGAAACAGCGCCGCCGCCTGCTCAGGTAGCCGCCGACCCGATTCGAGTCACCACCCTCACCCACGAACGGTCGACGGCCACCACCCCCGACCGCCCCTCTCCCCGCACCACCGCCGCCCTCACCCTCGCCCTCCCCCTCACCGAACGGTCTGTCCCCCGGTCCCCCAACGCGGCATCCGCTTCAGCGACCGCCGCCGCCCTCCAGCCGCGCGAAGCCCTCCGGCCCCGCGAAGCCCTCCGACTCCGCATTCGCTGGGTGCAGGAACTCCAGGTCCGGCTCGTACGCGAGACCGCGCGGCGGATGGGTCGGGGCATGGAGCGCGTCGGGCTGCTGAGCTGGCGGGAGCTGATCGTCGTCCTCGAAGGAGGCCCGCTGCCGGGCGATCTGCACGCGCGCGTGCCGCAGCCCCAGTCGCCTCCGCTGCCGGACACCTTCCGGCTCGCGGAGGGCGGCGTGGTCGTCGCCGAGCGCGACCGCGGGCGCGGTGACGGGGTGCGGGGCGTGTCCGGCGGGCGCGCGGCAGGGACGGTCTGGGACGGGACGGGCACCCCGCCGTCGGGCGCGGTGCTCGTCGTGCGCACGCTGGACCCGGCGCTCGCCCCGTTGCTGCCCGGCCTCACCGCGCTGGTCGCCCAGACCGGCAGTCCGCTGTCCCATCTCGCGGTGCTGGCGAGGGAGTTCGGGCTCCCCGCGGTCGTCGGCGCCACGGACGCCGTACGCCGGTTCCCGCCCGGGTCCCGTCTCACCGTCGACGGCACGACCGGCGACGTGGAGCTGGGGGAGGCGCCATGAGGAAGATCGCCTTCGTCTTCGGAAGCCTCGCCGCTGTCGGCGCGGGGTCGTATCTCGTCGTCTACCTGTACCGCTGGCAGTGGCAGCGGGCCCTGCTGTGCGGGGTGCTGCTGGTGGTCGTCGAGGTGCTGCTGCTCGGCCTCGTGCTGGTGGGGCGGCTCGCGCGGATCGAGGAGCGGGTGCGCGACTCCGACCGGCGGCAGCGGGAGCTGGCCGCCCGGCAGGAGGACGTGCTGGCACGCCTGCGCGGGGAACCGGAGCCGGAGCTCAGCGGCGGCGGACGGTTCCGCTGGCTGGAGGACCCCGCGGAACGCACGTACGTCTTCGTGCCGGTCCTCATGGTCACCGGTGTACTGCTGTCGGGCCTCGCCTGGCTGGTACAGCGGATCGCGTCGGCCACGGGCAGGCCCGCCGAGCGGCGGCTCGCCGGACGGCTGGCGATCCTCGCCGCACCCGACCCGGCCGCCCACGACGACCTGGACGACCTGCCGCCGCCCGGCGCGGGCGCCTCCCGGGGTCGTACCGCGGGCGTGACCGCCGTCGGCGTGCTCGGTGCCGCCCTGGTCGGCGCGCTCGTGGTGGGGCTCGCCGATCTCACCCAGACCCGGGACGAGGACGCGAACGACAGCGCGGCGACCTCCGTGGTCGTCCAGGTCGACATGCGGGGTACGGACATGACCGCCGGGCGGCGGTCGCTCGCCGCGCAGCAGGTCTGGGAGCGCTGCCGGGACTCCACGGCCGTGCCGCTGAGCCACGCGGCCCTCGGCGATCTGGGAGACGGCCTGTACGCCGGAGTCGTCCGGCCCGCCCTCACCGACCACGACCGGCTGCGGCTGCGCGGCTGCCTCGAGGACGCGACCCTCGAACGCGCCCACCTCACGGTCGTCGGCATCGGCGACGCGGACAAGGACGACGACTGAACCCGACGGCCGACGCAGCCACAATGCGACAGATCGACAGATCGACAGAGCCGTTACAGGGATACAGACACCTGCCCCGACAGCGACGGCACACTCAGACGCCCACCCCGATAGTGACGAGCGTCACAAAAGACACCGACACCGCCCCAAATGACAGGCATCGACGCCCACCCACACCATCCGCGATCACATAGCGACGCGTACACGGACAAGACCGCCATAGCCCACCCGGGCTAGCATCGAAGTACACCCCGTCCCCCAGTACCCCGGGTCACCCATGGCTGCCCTCAGCGCCACCCTGCCTCCTCCTGCCCTCCGCCCGCGCCCGCTGTCACGGCGTGCGCTGCGGATCCTCCTCTTCGTGGTCATCGGCTACCTCGCCCTGTGGGCCACGGGCGCCCTGGGCATCCTGGGCCTGTCGTACATGGCACGCGAGGGGACCCCGGCGCCCGCCGGGACCCGTACTGTGCAGGGTGTGCACCACTTCCAGCCGGTCGACGCCGAGGGACGGCTGTGGCGCGGCGCCGCGCCCTCTCCCGCCGGGTACCAGGCGCTCGCCGGGATGGGCATCACCACGGTGGTCGACCTGCGCGCCGAGGACCTGAGCAAGTCCCAGTTGGCCGGACCCGGAAACGCCGGACTGAACGTCGTACACCTGCCCATTCGCGACGGGCAGACGCCGAAGCCCGAGCAGGTACAGCGCTTCTTCGACGTCGTCGCCAAGTCGACCGGGCCGGTGTTCGTGCACTGCGGTGCGGGAGTCGGCCGTACGGGTGCGATGGCCGCGGCGTATCTCGTGCAGACCGGAGAGCAGTCGTCGTCTTCGGCGGTCCGGCGCAATCTCGCGGTCGGACCGCCGTCGATCGAGCAGATCTACTACGGGCTGAACCTCAGCCCCAGCAAGGCCGAGCAGCCGCCGCTGCCGGTGGTGGTCGTGAGCCGTCTCGTGGACGCGCCCCGGCGGATCTGGTCCTCGCTCTAAGGGCGCGCTCCAAGGGCGAGGCCCTGCAACGCTGCCGCAAGACCCTGCGATCAGGGCTTCCGCCCCACCGCCCCGTACCCGGGAATCACCCCGTCGTCCTGCCCGGGGACCGGCTCCCCCAGCTCGGGATGCCACCGGTGCGGCACCTCGACACCCGGCTCGACGAGTTCCAGGCCGCCGAAGAAGCGGCTGAACTCCTCGCGGGAGCGCAGCGCCAGGGTGACGCCGGCGGCCTTGAGCTTCTCGGTGGCCGCCGCCGACTCCTCGGGCGTGAAGTCGGCGGTCGCGTGGCTGAGCACCAGGTAGCTGCCCGAGGACAGTTCGGACAGCAGCCGGCCGACCAGTTCGTGCGCGCCGTCCTCGTCGGGGACGAAGTGCAGCAGCGCGACGAGCGAGAGGGCCACCGGCCGGCCGAAGTCCAGGATCTTCCGGGCGCCTTCGATGATGGCGCCCGGATCCCGCACGTCGGCCTGGAGGTACTCGGTCACCCCCTCGTCCGTGCCGCGCAGCAGGGCGCCCGCGTGGGCGAGGACGATCGGGTCGTTGTCGCAGTACACGACCCGCGCATCGGGCGCGACCCGCTGGGCGACCTGGTGGAGGTTCGGCTCGGTGGGAATGCCGGTGCCGATGTCCAGGAACTGGCGTACGCCGTGCCCGGCGAGCCAGCGCGTGGACCGGTGCATGAACGCCCGGTTGACCCGGGCCATGACCGGGACCCGCGGGTCGAGGGTGAGCATCTGCCTGCCCATGGCCTCGTCGACGGGGTAGTTGTCCTTGCCGCCGAGGTACCAGTCGTACATCCGGGCCGGGTGGGGCTTGCCGGTGTCGGTCTCAACCATTAATTCAGTACCCATTCAATGTCCATCAATTTCCATCAAATCAGTGCGTTAACAAGAAAGTTGAGTGAGCGTCAGCCAATCACGTCACGACAACAGGAAGTCGGCCTCCCCCGCTTTCGCACCTTCGATGAACGCGGTCATCTCGTCCGGGGTGTAGATCAGCGCCGGACCGTCCGGGTCGGTGGACTGGCGGACGGCGATCCGGCCGTCGGCGAGCTTCATCGCCTCCAGGCAGTTCCCGCCGTTGCCGCCGCTCCACGGCTTGTGCCAGCCCTCGCTGCCCAACTCCCGCGCGGGCATGCCGTTGTAGACCCGTATGCGCGGCTTGATGCGATCCATTCACAACTCCTTGCGGAGATCCCGGAGGATCTCCTTCGTGCGATGTGCCGTAGCGGCCTGCGCCGCCATGCGGTCCATGACCTCGAGATGGGTCGCCACCTCTGCGCGCGCGTCCAGATAGACGGCGCCGGTCAGGTACTCGCTGTAAACCATGTCCGGGAGTTCCGGCACGGCGAATCGGAACAGCACGAAGGGCCCGTACGTGCCGGGGTGCGGCCCGTTGGCGAACGGGGCGACCTGCAACGCGACGTTGGGCAGCTTCGTGGCGTCGAGCAGTTTGTCGATCTGGGCACGCATCACCTCCGGGCCGCCGACGGGGCGGCGCAGCACGGTCTCGTCCATCACGACCCACAGCCGGGGGGCATCCTGACGGGTGAGCAGTTCCTGGCGTTGCATGCGCAGGTCGACATGGCGCTCGATGTCGTCGGGGCTGGTCTGGCCGATGGCCCCGGACCGCAGGACGCCACGGGCGTAGTCCTCGGTCTGCAGCAGGCCCGGAACGAAGTGCGGCTCATACTGGCGAATGAGGGCGGCCGCGCCCTCCAGGCTGACGTGCATCGAGAACCAGCCGGGCAGGACGTCGTGGAAGCGCTGCCACCACCCGGGCTGGTTGGCCTCCTCGGCCAGTTGGACGAAGCCCTCGGCCTCCAGGTCGGTGACTCCGTAGGCCTTCAGGAGGAGTTGGAGGTACGGGATCTTGAGTCCGACCTCGGCCATCTCCATACGGCGGACGGTGGCCGGGGCGACACGGAGGATGCGGGCGGCCTCCTCGCGCTTGAGGCCGGCGCGTTCCCGCAGGTCCAGCAGGCGCCGACCGAGGACGACCTGGCCGACCGTCGGCGCGGACCGCGGTTCGCTCACCCTCCACCTCCACACATCGGGCCGGCCACACAGCATGCTGACAGCCTTACGGCGCCATTCGAAGACCTATTCGAAGATCTGTACGGATCTTCGCTGATCTCAACTGGCGCCGCTCGACGTGCTGTTGCGAGCAGTGTGCCACGGCACTTCACGGCGTCATACAGCACTCTGCATTTTTCAGAGTGACACTTGCCAAGTGTTCACGGCGGGGCGATAGTGGCAAGCGTGATTCCGTCCCCGCCCTTAGGAACAGACGCCGCTGCGGACCGCCCCACCGGTCTCGGCGCCGCCGCCGAAGCGGGCCCTGACAGGGCCGGCGCCGCGCGCCGGTTCCGATTCGAGCTGGCCGCACATCCGGCTTCTCCCGCGCAGGCCAGACGGCTGGCGCGGGCCCGGCTGACCCACTGGGCGGTCGGCGAGGACACCTGTGACTCGGCGGCCCTGGTGGTCTCCGAGCTGGTCACCAACGCCATCATGCACACCGCGAGCCGCCGCGTCGTCTGCGAGCTGCACGAAGGGGACGACCTGGTGCGCATAGCCGTGCGTGACGAGGGCTGCGCGCCCGGTGAGCCACACCCGTCCCCGCAGCGGCCCGAGGAGGAGCACGGGAGGGGACTGCTCCTCGTCGACGCCCTGTGTCACAGCTGGGGCGCCCACGAGCACGGCCCCGGCCTGCTGGTCTGGGCGGAGCTCCCGCACAAGGGCGACACCCCGCGCGACGACTCCGCCGTCCCGCGCAACGACCTGGGCTGGGGAGCCCGCCCGAAGCCGGAGCCGTCCGGCGGTTCGGGCGAGGAGGACGAGCCGGCGGCGCACCACCGGGCGGCACATCCGGCGTCCGAAGACGCGGCACGCCCGACGCCTGAAGAAGCCGCACGCCCGACGTCAGAGGAAGCCACACCCCCGGCGTCCGAAGAAACGGCACATCACCGCGCGCTGCCCGACACCGAAGCACGTCACCACGGGACGGAGTCCCCGGCCTTCCCTCCGATCGAGCAGAGCCGGGATCGGGGGCGGATGTGAGGCCCGGCTCCGGCGGCCAGGTGCTGACCCTGGACTCGCTGGTCCGCCTCCGACGCGGGTTCCGCACGCCGGGAGACCCGCTGCGGCTGCCCCTGCCCGAGGGCATGGCGGCCCCGCTGGGCTGTGACGCGGTGGCGGTGCCCGCCCGCTTCGGCCCGCTGCTGAGATCCCGGTTGCCGCAGGTGGGGTGCGTCTACGCCGACGAGACGCACTGGTGGTGGATCGTTCCGTCCGACTCGGACTACGCCCTGGAGTGGCCCGCCCCGGCGCGGTACGCCACCGGAGCGACGATCCCCGCCGCGCCGACCGTCCCCGACCTGATCCACAGGCCGGACGGCTCGCTGCCGTACACCCCGCCGATACCGCTCTTCCTCGCCCTGTGCCGGCTCACCGGCACCACTCCCACCTGGTCCCGGCCCGTCAGCGCGTAGGCCACCGGTCGTGCGCCCGCGCGCACCCGTCTCTTCGGCCTGCGCCCTGCCCCCACAGATGTCCGCCCCGCGATAGTGGCCCTCCGTCCACGAGCGCGGGAGGTCGACGGTGGGAACGAGGCGCGACGAGGGCGACGGGGCCAAGCCCGACAAACCCGAGGTCTCCGAGTCGGAGCAGCTGCTCTTCGGTGGCCCGTTGCGCTACGACATGGGCTGGAACTCGCACGCGGACGCGTTCCTGGAGCTGAACTTCCGGGCCATGATCACCCGCCTCCCGTCCCTGCTGACGGCCAGCTTCCGGCTCGCCTGGCAGGCCGACCGGCGCGCCGCCCGGACCGTGGTGGCCGCCGAGGTGGGCCGGGGCCTGGCCCAGGCGGTGAGCCTGCTCGCGGTGAACAGCGTGCTGGGCCGGCTGATCGGCGGCGGCGCCATGGAGGACCGACTGCGCGGCGCCGCGCCCGCGCTGGTCGTGATGGCCGCCGTGATGCTGGTCGGGGCGCTCCTGCGGGCCGCGTCGATCTACGCCACCGGGCGCCTGGAGCCCAAGGTGGAGCGGGTGGCGACCGAGCGGTATCTGGAGCGGGCGGCGACCGTGGAGCTGTCCGCGATCGAGGACCACGCCTTCCACAAGCTGCTGGACACCGCGCAGTACGGTGCCACCTCCGCCCGGCGGATGATCTCGTACGCCACGCGCGTGGTGAACGCGATGATCTCGCTGATCGCGGCGGCGGGCGTACTGACCGTGCTGCACCCGGCACTGCTGCCGCTGCTGGTGACGATGACCATCCCGAGCGCCTGGAGCGCGCTGACGAACGCGCGCCGCCGCTACGAGTCCTTCCACACCTGGGTGCAGCACGCGCGCGCGGGACGGCTGCTGGGCGCCCTGCTGATCGAACCCGAGGCGGCTCCCGAGATCCGCGTGCACGGAGTGGGCCCCTTCCTGCTCCGCCATTTCCGCGAGATGTCCGAGACGGCGGAGGCGGAGCAGGCCCGCCTGGCCCGGCTCGCGGCCCGCACGGGCCTGATCGCGGCGGCCTGGACCGGTCTGGCGACGGCGGCGACGTACGCGACGCTGGGCGGGCTGCTGCTGGCCGGCGCGATGGCACTGTCGGTGGCGGGCACGGCCGTGATAGCCATCCGCACCGGCTCGCAGAGCCTGGGCACCCTCGTCGTGGAGATGAACGCCCTGCACGAGGAGGCGCTCTTCGTCGGCGACCTGCAGCGGCTCTACGTGGAGGCGGCCGAGCGGGCGATTCCGGTGGGTGGGGCCGTGCTGCCGGACGATCCGCGCGAGATCCGGTTCGAGAACGTCAGCTTCACCTATCCGGGTGACGCGGCCCGTCCTGCCCTCGACGACGTGTCGCTCAGTGTCCCGATCGGCAGGATCGTCGCGCTGGTCGGCGAGAACGGCTCCGGCAAGACCACTCTGGTCAAGCTGCTGGCCGGGCTGTACGCCCCCGACCGGGGCCGGATCCTGTGGGACGACGTGGACGCGGCGGGCGCGGACCGGCAGCTGCTCGCGGAGCGCGTCGCGATGGTGGCCCAGGACTTCAAGCGGTGGCCGTTCACGGCCCGCGTCAACGTGGCGGTCGGCCGCTCCTCGGCGCCGCTCACCGACGAGCGCGTGTCCGGCGCGGTCGGGGAGGCCGGCGCCGAGGACGTGCTGGCGGACCTGCCGCGCGGCCTGGACACGCTGCTGGCCCGCAACTTCAGCGGCGGGCACGAGCTGTCGGGCGGTCAGTGGCAGCGGCTGGGGATCGCCCGGGCCGCGTACCGGCGCGGCCGCATCCTGATCGTGGACGAGCCGACGGCGGCCCTGGACGCCCGGGCCGAGCTGGAGGTCTTCGAGAAGATCCGGGCCCTGGCCGGCACCGGCCAGACGGTCATCCTCATCACCCACCGGCTGGCGTCCGTACGCCACGCGGACCTGGTGCACGTCCTGGACCAGGGCCGGCTCGTGGAGTCCGGTACGCCCGACGAGCTGCTGGCGACCGGTGGGGTCTACGCGGAGCTGTACTCGCTCCAGGCGGAGCAGTTCACGGCGAAGGTGCCCGCCCCGAAGGCGGGCTGACCTCACGCGGCGGCGTCGACCGCCACCTCCCCGCTACGCACGATCACCAGGAACATGTCCGTCGCGAGATCCATGACGACCTCGGCGGGCATCCCTTCAAGTCGCCGCGCTTGCGCGAACTCCTCCGCCGGCCACGAGCCTCGCGGCCCACCTGCGGGAAAGCGTTCGAGCACTGTTCGCCCGTTCACCACCCTGCACCTCCAGAAAGCGTCGTACTTGTTAGGAGTTAACGCTCTCCGGAGGCCGATCGCCTCGCTCAGTTGCGGGACTGAGACGTAGCTGACACGTATTCAGCGCGCAGCGTGAGGAATTGGTTACCCAACGGTCACTTTCGCTACGGAACGTGTCAGTCCTCGTACTCATCGTGATACCGGACGCGCTCACTGCCCGCCGGTGCCCCGAGAGCCGACGCGCGTCCCTCGGGTTCCTCCCACTCCTCCTGCCGTCCCAGCGCGGTGAGATCCAGCAGGGTGGCGGTCGAACCGAGCCCGTCGAGGCCGCCTTCGTACGTCGAGTAGGTGTGGAAGACGCTCTCCCGGTCCCGCAGGAAGCAGCTGACGCCCGGCCGCTCGACGAACTGCCCCTCCTGTTCCAGGGTCACCTCGAAGTCGTGGTTGAAGTCGCTCGCGTACGACGAGTACCAGGGCACCGTCCATCCCATCCGCGCCTTGAAGGGCAGGATCTTCGGGTACGGCGCTCTGGACACGGCGACGAAGGTCGTACCGCGTGCCTTCAGGTGCGCGAGGTGCCCGATCTGGTCCAGGAAGGCCGAGCAGCCGCGGCAGCCGGCGTCCCACTCGGGCGCGAACATGAAGTGGTGGACCACGAGTTGGTGGCGTCCCTCGAAGAGGTCGAGCAGCGTTGCCTTGCCGTCGCCGCCCTCGAAGACGTACTCCGTGTCGACCTCGACCATCGGCAGCCCGCGCCGCTCGGCGTTCAGCGCGTCCCGCGCGCGCGTGAGGGCCTTCTCCTTCAGCAGTAACTCCGTACGCGCCGCGCGCCACTCGGCACGCGAGACGATCTCCGGAAGCGACATGGCTCCTCCTGGGCAGCGATCCGTTCCGAGGGATGACCGCCCGGAAGCGCGGAACTCATCGCCGCCCGGAGATTTTTCTTCGGGGCTTCGGGGCTTCGGGGCTTCGGGGCTTCGGGGCTTCGGGGCTTCGGGCCTTCCGGTCTTCCTGGCCTGCTCAGGTGTCGTAGTCCTGGATCCGCTTGCCGTGACTCCGGTCGACCAGTGCGGGCAGCCGCTCCCCCAGCTCCGCGACCACGGAGGGGACGTCGATCGTCAGCAGCTCGCGGTCCCGCATGAGGATCCGGCCGTCGACGATCGTCGTACGGACGTCGGAGGAACGGGCGCTGTGCACGAGGGTCGCGGCGAGGTCGTGGACGGGCTGGGTGTGCGGGCCGGTGAGGTCGACGAGGACGATGTCGGCCCGCCGCCCGGGCGCGATGCTCCCGACGGTCTCGCCGAGGCCGACCGCCCGGGCGCTCTGCAGCGTGGCGTGGTGCAGGGCCTGGCGGGACGTCAGCCAGCGCGGGTCCCCGGTCGTGGACTTCTGGATCAGGGCGGTGAGGGCCATCGACTCCCACACGTCGAGGGAGTTGTTGGAGGCGGCGCCGTCGGTGGCGAGTCCGACGGGGATGCCGATGTCGTGCAGGGCGCGCACCGGTGTGGTGGTGGGCCAGGCGAACTTGAGGTATCCGCGGGGTGCGGTGGCGACGGCCGTACGGCCCCTGGCGGCTTCGAGGACGGGCAGGTCGCGTTCGATGATGCCGCTGCCGTGTGCGAGCAGGACGTCCGTGTCGAGGATGCCGGTGCGCTTGAGGACCTCAATCGGGGTGACGCCGTGCCGGGCGAGGCTGGTGTCGGTCTGGTCGCGGTTCTCGGAGGCGTGGATGTGCACGGGGAGGCCGTGCTCGCGGGCGAGGTCGGCGGTGGCGGCGAGGTCGGCGTCGTCCACGGTGTAGGGGGCGTGCGGGGCGAGGGCGGTGGTGATGCGGCCGGCGGCGGCGCCACGGTGCCGGAGCGCGAACTCCAGGGACTTCTCCCGCCCTTGCGGGCCCTGGGAGGAGAAGTACGCCTCGCCGAGATGCGCCCGCATCCCGCACTCGGTGACGACCGATGCGACCGCGTCCATGCTGAAGTAGTGGTCCGCGAAGCAGGTGACGCCGCCGCGGATCATCTCGGCGCAGGCGAGCCGCGCTCCCAGCTCCACGTCCCGCTCGGTGAGGTTGGACTCCACCGGCCAGACGACGTCGTTGAACCACTCCTCGGTGGGCAGGTCCTCGGCGAGACCGCGCAACGCGACCATCGGGGCGTGGGTGTGGCAGTTGACCAGCCCGGGCAGGGCGACCTGGCCGCGGGCGTCGAGGCGTTCGGCGGCGGGCCGGTCCGCGGCCGCGGCGGCGCTCGTCACGGACTCGACGACCCCGTCCCGTACGACGATCGCGGCGTCCTCCTCGAACCCGATCCGCTCCTGCTCGTCGTGCACGAGGACGGTGCAGCCGGTGATGAGGAGATCGGCGGGAGAGTCACTCATTACGCCAACGTACGACGCCGTAGTCGCCCCGCGTGAGCCGAACCGCGCATCCCGTCGCCGCTCTGTCCCGGGGCCCGCCGGGCGGGCACCCTGACCTCAGCACCGCCCGCCGCCCGACGGCTTCTGGAAGGGGCCCCGCATGCTCCTCGGCACCTGGAACCTGGAGAACCTCTACCGTCCCGGCGGGCCGTTCGGTCCCAAGGACAAGGCCGCGTACGAGACGAAGCTCGCCGCGCTCGCCTCCGTGATCACGGAGCTGGACCCGGCGCTGCTGGGCCTGCAGGAGGTCGGCGAACCCGAGGCGCTGCGGGATCTGGCGGGGATGCTGGACGGCGAGTGGCATCTCGCGCTCTCCCGGCGCCCGGACAGCCGGGGCATCCGGGTCGGCTTCATCGGTCGTACGCCCTTCGAGGTGCTGTCCGACACGAGCGCGTTCCCGGCCAAGCTGCGGCAGGTGCAGGCGGACGACGAGGGCGTGTCGGTGACGGAGGCGGGGCGGGGCTTCCTGGCGGTGGAGGCGGCGACCGGCGACGGGCCACTGCGGGTGGCGGTCGCCCATCTCAAGTCGAAGCTGCTGTCGTATCCCGGCGGCCGGTTCCAGCCGCGTGACGAGGGCGAGCGGGCGCGGTACGGCGCATACGCCCTGTACCGGCGGGCGGCCGAGGCGGCGACGCTGCGCGCGCTGGCCGACGAGTTGCTGTCCGGCGAGGGTCGCGAGCGGGACGTGGCCGTCGTCGGGGACCTCAACGACGAGGTGCAGGCGGCCACCACCCAGATCCTGCTCGGCCCGCCCGGCTCCGAGATCGGCACCCCCGGCTTCGAGGCGGCCGACCGGGGAGATGCGACCCGCCTGTGGAACGTGGTCCCTCTCATCCCCGCCGAGCAGCGCTTCTCCCGCATCAACTCCGGGCGCCGCGAGCTCATCGACCACGTCCTGGTCAGCCACCGTCTGGTCCACCGGGTGACGGAGGCGGGGACGGGCCTGCCGGGCACCGGCGCGCCGCGACTGCCGTCGATGGGGCCTGACCCGGCCCAGCGGCGCGAGGAGCCGGGGTCGGATCACGCGCCGGTGTGGGTGCGGGTGGGATAGGTCCGGGGTGCTACGCGGCGCGAGCCGCTTCCTGGCGCCGGCATGCCTGGTCGAGCCGCAGGGTGTCCTCCAGGACCGTGTCCTCGACCATGCGGCCCCAGCGCAGCCGTACCCACTGCACGGCCTCGTTCTCGTACGCGCCGCCGTCCGCGAGGGTGCCCCGGACGGTCAGTCGGGTCACCACGCTCGTGTTCCAGGGCGGGCCCTGGACGACGACGTCCTGAAGGGTCAGCCGTAGTCCGGGAAACGTCCGCTCGAACCGTTCGAACCAGTCGGCGAAGCCCTCCCGGCCCCGCAGATCGGCGCCCATCGGGGTGTCGCCGACGAAGCGGAAATGCACGTCGGGAGCGGCCAGGGCGACGGCCTTGCGCCAGCCGCCCTCCCCGCTGCCGACAGTGCGCCAGAGGTTGCGGACCTTGCGGCGGACGATGGCGTGGTACATGAAGGCACCCACTCGGAAGCGACTTGTTATGTGCAAGTGACTCTCCCCAAAGAGGCTAGGCGGGTCACTTGCGGTTTGCAAGGGATACCGTGGCGCCATGAAAGGTGAACGTTTCGCACGGATGCACTGCTCGGTCGCCCGGGCCGCGGCCGTCGTCGCGGACCAGTGGACCGTCGTCATCCTGCGCGATCTCTTCCTCGGCCTGAACCGCTACGAGGACCTGCGCGCCGACCTGGGCATCGCGACCAACGTGCTGGCGGACCGTCTTGACCACCTGGTCGCCGAAGGGGTCGTGGAGCGGGTGGCGTACCAGGAGCGTCCGGTGCGGTACACGTACGAACTGACGGATGCGGGCCGGGAGTTGTACGGCACCGTACTGACGCTGCTGACGTGGGGCGACCGGCACCGGGCGGTGGCGGGACCGCCGTTGGTGCTGGTCCACGAGACGTGCGGGCACGCGGCCCAGGCGCGGGTGACGTGCTCGCACTGCGGGGACGAACTGCGCCCGGGGGAGGTCAGGCACACACCGGGACCGGGCGGGCGGACGGAGCCGGGGACGGCGTTGGTGCACACGGTGCTGGACGGCGCCGGGCTACACGGCGCCGGGCAGCTCGGCAGGCTACACGGCGAGGGGCAGCTCGGGCAGCCGTAGCCCCACGCGCTCGCGTTCCTTGGCGAGCTCGTCGAGCAGTTCGTTGAGCCGCTCGGTGTGCCGACGCGTGAGCCGCCCGGAGTCGTCGAGGTGGACGGCGCACGCGGTGGTCGTGTCGACGAGCCGTTCGAGGAGGGCGACGACCTCGTCCGTGCCTTCCGAGTGCCGGGCGAGCGCGGGCAGTTCGGCCGCGGCGAGGGCGATGGCCGTACGGGCCTCGGCGAGGGTGCGGTAGGCCTCGCGGCGCAGGGTCCAGCGGACGGCTCGGGCGTCCGAGTCGCCGCCGACACCGACCCTCAGGACGTGCGCGTCGGATTCCCGCAGCACGTGCGCGAGGTAGGCGTGCGCGGCATCGCTCGCCGCGACGAGCCGGGTACGGACTCCCCCGCCGCGCTGCCCCGGCATCGGCAGATGCCCCACGATCAGCACGATCGCGCAGGCCAGCAGCGTCTCGCCGATCCGCCCGGCGGACGCCTGCGGCTCGCCGCCCACCATCACGAGCGACAGGACGAGCAGGGTGACGACGGCGGTCTGCGCGGCGAAGTGCCGGGTGGCGACGGGTATCAGGGCACCGCTGAGGGCCACCAGCGCGATGAGCCCCTCCGGCCGGGGCAGCACCGCGGCGAACCCGGCGAAGAGGAGAGCGCCCAGAACGGTGCCGGCCGCCCGGTTCAGCACGCGCGAGGCGAGCGGCCCGAGGTCGGGCTTGACGAGGAAGACGGCAGTTGCGGGCAGCCAGTACCAGTGCGGGTGATCCCCGTACCAGCGGGCGTGGTGCAGTGCCTGCGCCACGCCGACACTGGCCCCGAAGCAGAGGGCGACCCGCAGGCCGTACTCCCGTCCGCCGGCCCCGAATGCGGTGCGCAGCACATCCCGGACCCCACGCCGACGCGTGTGCAGGTCGCTCCCCTTGCCCCGGTCGAAGGCCTCGGCGGCGTGCAGGAGGGCGTCGTCGAGCGCGCGCAGCCCGGCCGCCGAACGGGAGGGCGCGGGCAGCGGCCCGGTGTGGGTGCCGGCGCGCACGGCCTCGGCGAGGCGCCGCGGCCCCTCGGACGCCCGCCCGGAGAGGGCCTCCCCGGTCCACGCGAGCGCGGTGGCGGCCTCGGCCAGCGGCAACGCGGCGGCGTACTGGGCGTGCAGCCGCCGCTCGGCCGAAGAGCTGGCGTAGCGCCGCAGCCGTGGCCCGGCGAGGGCGTCCTGCGCGTGATCGAGCGCGGCGGTCAGCGCGGCGCGCCGGGAGGTGGACTCCGGGCTGCCCGCGGCGTCGAGCAGCTCCGCCACGGCGTCGTAGACGGCGGCGACGGCGGCGCGCTCCCCGTCGAAGCGGAAGTCACCGGCGAAGGCGCCGGGCGTCGGCAGGACCAGCCGCAGCCCGAGCAGCCACCCGGCCCCCACCACGAAGGCCAGAGCGCGCTGCCAGCCCGGCTCGGGCAACGGCATCCCGGCCCCGATCGCGGAGGCCACCAGCAACTGCGTGCCGGCCCCGGAGGCGACCGGCCCGACGGCACTGACACTCCCGGCGACCAGCCCGACCAGCGTGAGCAGCAGGGTCAGCGTCACCGCCCCGACGTGCTCCCCGGCATACGTCCCGACGAGCAGCCCGCCCGCCCCCGCGAGCGCGGGCACCCCTAGCCGCCTGACGGAGGCCCGCCGGCTGCCGGGCCGGTCGTTGATCCCGGCGAGCATGGCGGCGATGGCGGCGACGACACCGAGGTGCGTACGGTCGACCAGGACGGCCACAAGGAGCAACGGCCCGGCCGACAGCGCCCCCCGCAGGACCGCGTTCCAGGGCACGGGCCCGCGCTGGGCGCGCAGGGCGTGGGCGAGCCAGGGCGGAAGGGTCAGGGCGGCGGGGCGTGACACGGGGCTCCTGTCGTCTGTGCGAGGCGGGGGTGTGCCTTCGGGCGACGGTGGCCGGGCAGTGGCTGTGGGATGTGGTGTCCACGGTAGATCGCGTTCTTGGAGAGAACGGGACGGCCGTATTTCGGGGATGTGACGATCGGCCGGAGAGGCGTGTTCTTTATGAACGCAACGGGGGTGGGCCGGGTATACCGGCCTCGCTGCCGCCCTTTCTCGACGAGGTGAAGAGCCTCTCGGCGTCGGCAACGGCCGCGGCCAACACGTCCGGCTCCGGACGCAAGCGCCCGAGGATCTCGTCGACGCCCCGCAGCCCGGCCCGCTCCAGCAACCGCTTCTCGTTCGTCACCCACTCCCCCCGCCCCGCGAGCACCCCGTGCCCGGCCTGCATGGCGGCCGTGGCGATGGCGCCGGCGACCTCCGCGAGCCGGCCTGCCGGGGCATGGTTGGCCCCGGCGTACGCGAGGGTGGCGAGGGCGGTCCCGTGCCAGCGCTCGGCCGCGGCGGTGCGCAGCTTCTCCGGATAGCCGGCCGGCCGCGGGAGTTCGCCGCGCAGCACGCGGTTGATCGCCAGTTCGGCGACGACCAAGTAGCTCGGAATCCCCGCCAGATGGAACAGCAGGGGCTCCACCCGGAACCGCCCCTGCTCCGCCTCCGCCACCTCGTGCTCCACCACGTCGAGATCGCGGTAGTGCACGTCCACGCGCCGCCCGTCGATCGTCAGCCACGCACCCCCGTTGAACACCCCGCCACCCCAGCCGCCGACCTCGGAGACCTCGCCCTGCCAGCCGAGGGCGCGCAGGTCGTCGGGGTCGAAGGGCCCGCGGTAGTAGACGGCCAGGTCCCAGTCGCTGTCGGGCTTGTGGCTGCCCTGGGCGCGGGAGCCGCCGAGGGCGACCGCCCGGACGGTGGGGAGGGCGGCGAGGCGGTCGGCGGTGGTGTCGAGGAAGGCGGGGTCGGGGAGGGAGGGGTCGGGGAGGGAGGGGTCGGGCAGCGGGGGCATGGTCGCAGCGTACGTAGCCGGGTGCCGTCCCTCCACGCAATTGGCCGGTCGCCCCGGTCTCCGGAATCGAGGCCCCCCGCCTCCCCTTCGCCTCCCTCCGCCGCCGGTCCTCCGCTCAGGGCGATTGTCAGTGGGGTCCGCTTCAATGGGAGTTGTCGTCACAGAGCGTTACAAGGTGTCGCGGTCGAAGGGCTGCGCGTGCCACAGGGGGAGGCCGTGTTGGTGGGTTGCGGGATGCACGAGGAGGACGGGCGGCGGTACGTCTCGTTGGCCGGGCTGCGTCTGCGGGGGTGGACCGGGGACTCGGTGCGCCGGCTGCTCGGGGCGCCGGACCGGCTCAGTCTCGATCCCCGGGTCCGGGGCGCGCCGCAGGTTCGGCTGTACCGGCTGGAGCGGGTCGAGGCGGCCGAGCGGAGCAATGAGGTGCGGCCGTGGGCGGAGAGTCGTAGCGGCCTGACGCCGGGAAATTCGGATGCGGGCGCGGCCGTGGGCCCGGATGATCGGCAGGTTGCCGGCGACCGACCCAGGAGAGTCATGATCCAGCGCGTCACCTCCCCCGCACTCTTCCCACCGCCCACCTACTCCCACGCCTCCGTTGTCGAGGCCGGCACGAGGCTCGCCTTTCTCGCCGGGTCGGTACCTCTCGATGCCGACGGGGAGTTGGTCGGTGCGGGAGACCCGGTGCGGCAGGCCGAGCAGGTGATCGCGAACCTCCGTGAGCAACTGCGGGCTGTCGGGAGCGACTTGGAGCACGTCCTCGTGACCGATGTGTACGTCGTGAGCGGCGAACCCGCGGTGCTCTCCGCCGTCTGGGAGGTCGTCGAGGCGTCCGGGCTGAGCGTCGGTCCGCATGCGTCGACCCTCCTCGGAGTGGCCTGCCTCGGGTACACGGGGCAGTTGGTGGAGATCACGGCGACGGCCGTCGTCCCGGAAGGCCGCGAGCAGGGGGCCGTACGCCCGTGAGCCGTCCCGAAGCCCTCGTCACCCTGCGTCGCGCCACCGCCCCGGACGCGGCCGCGGTGGCCGACGTCTGGCTGCGTTCCTTCGCCGCCGCTCTGCCGACGGTCGTCAGCCCCCGCTCCGGCGACGACGTGCGCGCCTACTTCCGGGAAGTCGTGGTGCCGCTGCGCGAGACGTGGATGGCCGAGGCCGCGGACGGGGGTGGCACGGTGGGGGTGATGGTGCTCAACGGCAGCCTGCTGTCCCAGCTCTACCTCGACCCCGACTGGCGCGGACGCGGCATCGGCGACCGCTTCGTCGCCCTCGCCAAGGAGCGCAGCCCTCAAGGGCTGAGCCTGTGGACCTTCCAGGTCAACAAGCCCGCCCACCGGTTCTACGAGCGGCACGGCTTCGTCGCCGTCGAGTACACGGACGGCAGCGGGAACGAGGAGCGCGAGCCGGATGTGCGGTACGAGTGGCGGCCGTGAACCCCACGGTGGGCGGCGCCTTGGGCGCGGCACTGCGGCCGCGGTGGACCGGCCCTGGGGCCCGGCATCGCGGCGGCGCCGATGTCAGGCAGTCCCTCTCCCCCACACCCGCCTCTTCGGCACCGGCTTCGCATAGCTCCCCGCCCGGCTCGTCGTCAGTCCCAGGGCCACCAGCGACTCCGCCAGCTTCACCGCCGCCGCGACCCCGTCGACCACCGGAAGGCCGAGCTTCTCCCCCACCACCCGCTCCAGGCCCGTCATCCCGGCACAGCCCAGTACCAGGACCTCCGCCCCGGCCCGGCCCGCCTGCTCGGCGGCCGCGAGAAACGCCTCTTCCGTGCGCTCGCGGTCCCCGTCCCCGAGATCGAGAACGCTGAGCCCCGTCCCGACGACGGCGGCGCAGTTGCGGCCCACGCCCGCCAGCTCCAGGCTGTCCTCGATCTGGCCGCACGACCGCTCCAGGGTGGTGACGACCCCGTACCGGCGTCCCAGCAGACAGGCCAGATGGGCCGCGGCCTCGGTGATGTCGACGACCGGCACGTCCACGAGCTCGCGCACGCCCTCACGCCCGTGCTCCCCGAAGCCCGCCATGACCACGGCGTCGTACGGCGGACCGTCGTACGTGCGCAGCAGATCGATGACCGCCGCGGCCGAGAGGTAGCTGTCGAGCCAGCCCTCCGCGGACTCGGGTCCCCAGGCCGGGGTCAGTCCGGTCACGGTGGTGCCCGGGCCTGCCGCGGCCCGGGCACCTCGTACGATCTCCTCGGTCATCTCCTGCGTGGTGTTGCAGTTGGTGACGACGATTCGCACGTTCCTCAGACCTCCACGGCCTTCTCGGGCACGGCCCCGGCGTCGGCGGCGCGCTCGGCGCGGCACAGCACCACGTACAGTCCGGCGGCCAGCGCCGTGCCGATGAACCAGGAGTACGGCGCGACCTCGCTGAACGTCTTCACCAGGGCGAGCACCGCCGCGACCGCCGCCGACGGCACGAACGCCCACAGCGCCTTGGGGTTGACGCCCTTGCGGTAGCGGTAGCGGGAACCGGGCTGGGCGTTGAACAGCTCGTCCACGTCGATGCGGCCGCGCTTGACCCAGTAGTAGTCGACCATGATCACGCCGAACAGCGGGCCGAGGAAGGCGCCCAGTCCGCCGAGGAAGTAGTTGACGACCGTGGGGTTGGAGAAGAGGTTCCACGGGGTCACCAGCAGCGCCACGACCGTGCTGATCATGCCGCCGACCTTGAAGGTGATCTTCTGCGGCCAGACGTTGGCGAGGTCGTACGCCGGTGAGACGAAGTTGGCGACGATGTTGACGCCCATGGTGGCGATGGCGAACGCCAGCGCGCCCAGTACCAGCACCCAGGTGTTGCCGATCTCGGCGACGAGGTAGGCGGGCTCGGTGATCTGCTTGCCGAACACCTCGAAGGCGCCCGCCGTGACGACGACCGACAGGATCACGAAGGCGGTCGAGTTGACCGGCAGGCCCCAGAAGTTGCCGCGGCGGACCGTCTTGTAGTCGGGCGCGAAGCGGGAGAAGTCGCAGAAGTTGAGCATCAGCGTGCCGTAGGTGGCGAGGATCAGACCGACCGCGCCGAACCACTGCCGCCACTGCTCGCCGACCGAGACCGGGTTCGGGGTGGTGGTGAGCGAGATGGTCC
The DNA here is from genome assembly GCF_036237295.1 of Streptomyces sp. NBC_01352. Classification (NCBI taxonomy): domain Bacteria; kingdom Bacillati; phylum Actinomycetota; class Actinomycetes; order Kitasatosporales; family Streptomycetaceae; genus Streptomyces; species Streptomyces sp. NBC_01352. Next base: position 8,145,253 of record NZ_CP108354.1, on the reverse strand, counting down.
AGCCCGCCTTGGCGAGGATCCACACGGCCAGCGCGATCATCACGACCCAGATGGCCGGTCCGCAGAAGTCCTGGAACTTCCGCACGGACTCCATGCCCTGGCTGATGATCGCCGCCTGGATCAGCCACAGCGCCACGAACGACACCCAGCCGAGCGCGTCGAGTCCGAGGAAGGAGTTGTGCGTCCAGGACTCCAGACCGGGCCAGGCCGCCAGCAGCATCACGTTGACGGCGACGGAGGCGAGGTAGGTCTGGATGCCGTACCACATGATGGCGATGACGGCCCTGATCAGGGCGGGGATGTTGGCGCCCCAGACACCGAAGGCGATGCGGCTGACGACCGGGAAGGGGACGCCGGTGCGCTGCCCGATGCGGCCCATCATGTTCATCCCGATGTAGATGATCACGAAGCCGACCAGCAGGGACGTGAAGATCTGCCAGACGTTCATGCCGAGGAAGAGCAGGCCGGCCGCGAACGTGTAGTTGCCGAGGTTGTGGACGTCGGACATCCACATGGCGAAGAGGTCGAAGACCTTCCAGTTGCGCTTGCCCGCGGGCGCGAGGTCTTCGTTGGTGAGCCGGGGGTCGGGGACGAACGCTGCTGTGCCGGTGGCTTCGGCACGGTCGGCGAGGGACACGGGGCCTCCAGGAGCCAGGGGGACGGAGGAGGACTGGCCGTTTGGTATACCAAACAGCGCACATGGTCCCTCCGTCAACCGTTCCGACCGATGTCACCTCTGTTAACGCTCCGTAAAACACACCCGGAGTCGGCGAAGATGGCTCCATGAGCTCCACGACGAAGATCGAACCCCTGGGCGCCGTCCGCGAGCGCGTCCTGGCCACCCTGCGGCAGGAGATCATCGCGGGCCGCCTCCTCCCGGGCGACCGACTGGTCGAGCGGGAGCTCGCCGACCGCTTCGGGGTCTCCCGGGTGCCGGTCCGGGAGGCGATCCGCGCACTGGTCGCCGAGGGCTTCGTCCACTTCGAGACGCCACGCCGCACGGTCGTACGGCGGCTGAACCCGAACGACGTCAAGGAGCTGTTCGAACTGCGCGAGGCGCTGGAGGTCTACGCCGCCGGACTCGCCGCCGCGAAGGCGACACCCGCGGACCTGGCCGAGGTCGAGGAGCTCCTGGACCGCGCGGCCGTCGCGACCGAGGCGGAGGACGCCGAGGCCATCACCGAGATCAACAGCCGTCTCCACGACCGCATCGTGGCGATGGCGGGCAACAGCCTGCTGATAGAGGCCCTCGAACCGGTCGCCGGCCGCCTGCGCTGGATGACCCGGCGGAACGAGGAGTGGCCCCAACTCCTCGTCGAGCACCGCGAGTTGTACGAGGCGATCGCCTCCGGCGATCCCGAGCGGGCGCGGGCGCACGCCCTCACCCACGTGCGGACCAACTACCGCTCGACGGTACGGCAGTTGTTCGGGGACACCGCCGAACTCCGCTAGCGGGCCGCGTATCTGTCCGTCGCCGCCACCAGTGCCTCCGCCACGCCCGGCGCACCCGCGTTGTGGCCCACGTCGTCCACGACCACCAACTCGCTGCCCTGCCAGGCGTGCTGCAGCCGCCAGACGATGCCGAGGAGGTTGCCGAAGTCGAGGCCGCCCTGTACCAGGGTGCCGGGGATGTCCTTCAGGAGGGCCGCGTCCCGCAGGACGACACCCTCGTCGTTGCCCTCGCCCAGGAAGTGGTCGTTGCCGAAGTAGTGCGTGACGGTGCGGGCGAAGCCCATGCGGAACACCGGGTCCTCGAAGCGCTCGACCGACCGCGGCGGCGCGGGAATCATCGCCGTCTCCCAGTCCGTCCAGGCGCGCGCCGCCCTCGCCCGCACCTCGGGATCGGGCGACTCGAGCAGCCGGTTGTACGCGGCGGCAAGGTTGCCGGACCGCTCACCCTCCGGCAGCTCGGCCAGGAACCTCTCGAACGCCTCCGGGAAGATCTTGCCAAGTCCCCAGGTCAGCAAGGCGACTTCGGCATTCGATCCGGTCGCGACCCCCGTCAGCACCAGCTCCGACACGGCTCCCGGATGCGTCTGCGCGTACCGCAGCCCCAGCACCGACCCGAACGACACACCCCACACCAGCCATCGCTCGATCCCGAGGTGCCGCCGCAGCAGCTCCAGGTCGGCGATGAGGTGAGCGGTCGTATTGACGCTCATGTCGGTGTCGTACGCACTCGCGTGCGGCGTCGACCGCCCGCAACCGCGCTGGTCGAGCAGGACGATCCGGTACGCGGCCGGATCGAACAACCGCCGGAAGTACGGCGTGCAGCCGGACCCCGGCCCACCGTGCAGCACCAGCGCGGGCTTGCCCCGCGGGTTCCCGCAGGTCTCCCAGTAGACGCGATTGCCGTCACCGACATCGAGCATGCCGCGGTCGTACGGTTCTGTCTCAGGGTGGAGGACCATCGGACGACCCTAGCCGTCCTGCGAACGTGTCGGCAGCCCCGCCGACTTCGCCGCCGTGCGCAGCACGTCCCGCAGCATCACGGGGGTGAGCCGGCCGGTGAAGGTGTTGCGCTGGCTGACGTGGAAGCAGCCGAAGAGTTCCAGACCGTCGAGCGGCACGTGCGTGCCGTGCGCGAAGGGCGGGCGCGGTCGGGGCACGTGCCACCCCGCCGCCGTGAACGCGGGCAGCGCGGCCTGCCAGCCGAAGGCGCCGAGGACGACCACGGCCCGTAACGTCGGCCGCAGCAGGTTCAGCTCCTGGACGAGCCAGGGCCGGCAGGTGTCCCGCTCCTCAGGGGTGGGCTTGTTGGCGGGCGGGGCGCAGTGCACCGGCGAGGTGACGCGGACGCCGTACAGTTCCAGGCCGTCGTCGGCCGAGACCGAGGTGGGCTGCGAGGCGAGCCCCAGGTCGTACAGCGCCTCGTACAGGACGTCTCCGGAGCGGTCGCCGGTGAACATCCGTCCGGTGCGGTTGCCGCCGTGCGCGGCCGGGGCGAGGCCGATGATCAGCAGCCGGGCGTCCGGCGGGCCGAAACCGGGCACCGGCCGGCCCCAGTACGTCCAGTCGGCGAAGGCGGCGCGCTTGGTGCGGGCGACCTCCTCGCGCCAGTCGACCAGCCGCGGACAGGCCCGACAGCCCGCGATCCGCGCATCGAGGGCGGCCAGACCGGCACGAGGGCTGGTGTCCATCCCTCCACGGTACGGACCCGGTACGCAAGCACCGCGCCCGGCATCCGCCCGGGCTGTGCGCCGCGACCCGGGTCCGCCGGAAAACCCACCCGGCCCGCCCGGCACGGGGCACTAAAGTCGAGGGCATGGCTGCCGAGCACACGGACGACATCAGGACGGGCGGGAGGGGCCGGACAGGCGGGACCGAGGGTCCTGCGGGGTCCGCCCCGATGGGCGAGCACGCCCAGGACACGGACCCCAAGGACCCGGGCCCCCAGCACACCGACTCCGACGACACGGACCCCAAGATCGCCGCCGCTGTGGCCGCCGCCGAGGCGGCCGGTCCGCAAAGCGGCGAGACCGTGCGCATCGACAGCTGGATCTGGTCGGTCCGCCTGGTCAAGACGCGTTCCATGGGTGCCACCGCCTGCCGGGGCGGCCACGTGCGGGTGAACGGCGAGCGCGTGAAGCCCGCGCACTCCCTGCGCGTCGGCGACGAGGTGCGCGTGCGCCAGGAGGGCTGGGAGCGGATCGTCGTCGTCAAGCGGCTGATCCGCAAGCGCGTCGGCGCCCCCGTGGCCGCCCAGTGTTACGTCGACAACAGCCCCCCGCCCCCGCCCCGCGAGGCCGTCGCCCCCGCCGGCATCCGCGACCGCGGCACGGGCCGCCCGACCAAGCGCGACCGCCGCGAGCTGGAACGCCTGCGCGGGATGCCGGGAGGCTCACCGGAGGGGCACTGACCGCGGACAGGCCGGTGACGGCGGTGGCGCCCGGGGCGAAGAACCGACCCGGACACCACCACCGTCACCGGCGCGGCACGACGCACTCCCTCACGCCCGGCGCCGCACCAGCGCCAGCAGCTGCTCGTTGTGGCCACGCCGGGCCCAGGCGATGAGGGCGAGCGGCACGATGAGGATGAGCGGTGTCGCCGCGTTCTCCCCGTTGAAGTACGTGAGCGTGACGACGAACGCCCCCACCATCAGCCCGCTCAGCGCCATCGCCGCCACCGACTGCAGGACCGGGATCAACAGCGCGATCCCTCCGGCCAGTTCGAGGACACCGATGGTGTACATCCCCGCGCTGCCCCATCCCATGTCGTCGAAGCCCTCGGCGGCCGAGGGGTGCGCGATCAGCTTCGGGAGTGCGCTCGCGATCACGTAGAAGAGGGCGAGGAACGCCTGGAGGCCGCGCAGGGCGATCCGGGCGCGGCGACCACGGGCGGTCGCGGACTCGCCGACGACGGGGCGGCGGGACGCTGCGGCGGAGGCGGAAGTGGAGGCGGAGGTGGCAGCGGTGACGGGGACGGTGGTGTCGGACATCGGGGTCTCCTGTGTGAAGCGGTCCGTGGTGTTTTCACAGAGGTAGACCGGCCCCCGCCCCAAAACTCATCGCCGCCGGGCGAGTTGACCCCCATCGCCTACTTCGCGGGAACGGCGCGCACCCAGACCCCGTCCTCCGTCAGATAGCTGTCCACCTCCAGACCGGCCTCCGCCAGCGCCTCCTCGAACTGCTCCTTCGTCAGTGGCCGGGCCAGGAACGTCTGGGTCCATGTCGCGTCCGGGAACTCGTACTCCGCGTGCACCGAGTTGACGCCGTCCCCGACCGGTTCCGAGGACATGATGCGGATGGTGAAGCCACTTGGATCCACTCGCTCGCGCGGCACGTTGGTGTGGTAATCCGCGCCCTCGCGCTGCATGAGCACGCAGCCGTCCTTCTCGACATGCCGCACGCAGGAGCGCAGCAGCGCCTGCCGCTCCTCGGGATCGCCGGTGTGCACGAGGAACGACGCGAGCATCACGACGTCGAACCGCTCGCCGAGGTCGAGGCCCTCGATGGTGCTGCGTATGGTGCGCGCCCCGCGGACGCGCTCCAGCATCTCCGCGGACTCGTCGACCGCCGTGACGGTGAATCCCCGCTCCAGCAGCGGATGGGTCATGCGGCCCACACCGCTGCCCAGTTCCAGGATGTGCGCACCCGCCGGCACGGCGGCGCTGATGACGTCCGGTGCGTCCCCCACAGGCAGCCGCGAGTAGAGCTCGACCGCACAACCGTCCGGGGTGATGGGTCCCGGTCCCGTTCCCTGATGTCCCGTTCGCATTTTCAGCTCCATGCCCGTCCAACGGCCCGCATCCGCACGCCCGTTCCCACCCGATATGGGTTCACCCGTTCGAGTTACAGCGGAAACCAGCCGTGCCCGATGTACCAGTGGCCCCCGGCCCGCAGATGATCCCCGACCGCCCGCTCCACCGAGGTGCGCCGCGGGAGCGCCTCCACGTCCAGGTCCGGGTCACCGAACACGAATTGGATCGGCTCGGTGTCGGCCGGTTCCGTGTCCTCGCGGGCGACCCGGAACCGCTCCTGGAACCGGATGATGTTGGAGTCCGCCGACAGATACCGCTCGAGCTGCGGGTCCAGCAGCCAGGAGTGACAGAGTGCGGCCCGGTGCTTCTCCTCGGGGAAGTACCGGGCGAAGAACTCGCCGGCCAGCGCCAACGAGCGGTCGCAGGCGGCCGGTGACAGCGGGCCGAGGAAGTCGGGAATGTGAAGGTCCAGACAGGGCGTACCGAGGGCCAGGTCCAGCCCGGCCGCCGCGAGCGCCCCTCCCGTCCGCTGCCCGAGCCGCGTCCGCTCGAACTGCAGCCTGCCCAGCTGGTACAGCTCGCCCCGGAAGTGGTGGGTGAGCCAGCGCGGGGACTGCACCTCCGTCCTGCCGTGACGCCTGCGGTGCACGGCCATGTTCCGCCCCAGGTCGGCGAGGGTGCGCCGGGAGACATCGGCCGGTATACCGCGCTCGCGGTGGTACGCGCGGGTGTGCGGCAACGCCGCCACGAACACGAACACGGGGTAACAGCGCTGCAGGGCGCCCGACGCCCAGTCGAGTTCGAGCAGGTCGACGGCGCCGCCCGCCTCCCCCATTCCGCGGACCAGCTCCTCGACCGACGCCTCCAGCAGTCTCAGCAGCTCCGGGTCGTCCGTGACCCGTCGGCCCATCCGTACGAGTTCGTTGATGTCATCGTGCGGTACGCCGAGGTCCAGCAGCACCTCGGCCAGCTCATCGGCGTCCGGAAGCACGCCTGCCCCCTCTGTTCGGACCGCTGGGTGAACGTCCGCCCCGAAGGGTACTTTCCCTAAAGGAGTAGTGATTCCGATGCGTACGGGCAGTGAACCGACGACAGCGCGCAGTGCTCTGCGGGTGCGCTTCTGGCTGACCGTGTGGGGGCTGGTCTGGGCGGTCTTCGGGACCGTCGCCTTCGCACTCGCGGGACGGCCCGGGTGGGCGATCGCCTGCGGGCTGCTGTGGCTGGTGATCACCGTCGACATGGCGATGATCCTCAGGCACATCCGACAGGGCCCGCACTACCAGCCGGGCCCCGACATCCCGCCGTACCGGCCGCCGGAAGGCCGCCGCCGTTAGCGGCTGTCCGGCGATCCGGCGCTCACGACTCGAAGCGCGCCGCCCGCAGGTACCGCGGGTTCGGGTCAAGGGCGGCCGCCAGGCGGAAGTGGCGCCTGGCCTGGTCGGGCCGGGCCTGGCGCTCGTAGGTCCGGGCGAGCGCGAAGTGCGCGAACGCGTTGTCCGGCTCACGCTCCAGGACGATGGTGAACTCCAGCTCGGCGGGCCGCAGTTGCGCGGCCGCGAAGAAGGCGCGGGCGCGCAGCAGCCGGGCGGCGGTGTTCTCCGGGTGTACGGCGATCACGGCGTCGAGCAGCTTCACCGCGCCCCGCGGGTCCCGTGCGGCGAGCAGTTGCTCCGCGGCACGGAAGTCGATGACATGCGTCTCCGGAGTACGTCCGGTCGATCCGCTGGTCTCGGGCACGGCAAAGTCCTTCCCTCACTCGGGCGGTTCAACGCCTGAACAGGGACGACTATTCCTCAGGCGGCCGAGGCGCCGTCCCGCGCGCGTGGGCTCTGCGCAGGAGATCGGCCCATACGTCCTTCACGCGGCGCTCCAGCTCCGGCAGCGGTACGTCGTTGTCGATGACGACGTCCGCGATCTCCAGGCGCTTCTCGCGGGTCGCCTGAGCGGCCATACGCGCGCGTGCGTCCGCCTCGGTCATCCCGCGCAGCCTGACGAGGCGGTCGAGCTGGGTCTCGGGGCTCGCGTCGACGACGATCACGACGTCGTACAGCGGGGCGAGGCCGTTCTCGGTGAGGAGCGGGACGTCATGGACGACGACGGCGTCCTCGGCGGCGGCGGACTCGAGCTCGTGGGAGCGGGCGCCCACCAGGGGGTGCACGATCGAGTTCAGGACGGCGAGTTTCCCGGGGTCGGCGAAGACGATGGAGCCGAGCTTGGGCCGGTCCAGGGCGCCGTCGGCGGTGAGCACGTCCTCGCCGAAGGCCTCGACGACCGCGGCGAGCCCGGGCGTACCCGGCGCGACGACCTCGCGCGCGATCCGGTCCGCGTCGACCAGCACGGCACCGCACGCGACCAGCAGCCGCGACACCTCACTCTTACCGGCACCGATGCCGCCGGTCAGGCCCACCTTCAGCATGAGCCGAAGCTTAGGGCCTGCCACCGACACCGCACCCGGCGGGAGCCGGGACAGCCCTAGCTGTCGCCCTCCCGCTCCGCCAGGAACCGCTCGAACTCGAGGCCGATCTCGTCCGCCGACGGGATCTCGACCGGCTCGGCGAGCATGTTGCCGCGGGTCTCGGCGCCCGCGGCGGCGTCGAACTGGTGCTCAAGGCCCTGCACGAGGGCGACGAGGTCCTCGTCGCCCTCCTGGATCTGGCGGTCGATCTCGGTCTGCGTACGGTGCGCGTCCGTGCGCAGCGCGTGCGCGATGCCCGGCAGGACCAGCCCGGTCGCCGCCGTGATGGCCTCCAGGACGGTCAGCGCCGCGTCCGGGTACGGGGAGCGGGCGATGTAGTGCGGGACGTGCGCCGCGACGCCCAGGACGTCGTGTCCGGCCTCCATGAGGCGGTACTCGACCAGCGCCTCCGCGCTGCCGGGCACCTGGGCCTCGTCGAAGGGGCTGCGGTGGCCCGGGACGAGGTCGTTGCGATTGCCGTGCGGGGTGAGGCCCACCGGGCGGGTGTGCGGGACGCCCATGGGGATGCCGTGGAAGTTCACCGACAGGCGGACGCCGAGACGCTCCACGATCTGCTGGACGGCCGCGGCGAAGCGCTCCCACTCCACGTCCGGCTCGGGGCCGGACAGCAGCAGGAAGGGCGCTCCGGTGGCGTCCTGGACGAGGCGCACCTCGATGGTGGGCTCCTCGTACTCGACCCAGCGGTCGCGCTTGAACGTCAGCAACGGGCGGCGGGCACGGTAGTCCACCAACCGGTCGTGGTCGAAGCGGGCGACGACCTGGTGGGGCAGCGAGTCGAGGATCCGGTCGGCGATCTGGTCGCCGGTCTCACCCGCGTCGATGTATCCGTCGAAGTGGTAGAGCATGACAAGGCCGGCCGACTCCTGGGCGAGCGCCATGTCCACCACGGCGAGGCCCTTCGGCTCCCATGCGTACAAACCCTGCGGATCAAGCACTGTGACCGCTCCTCCTCGTGTTCGTACTGCACAACGCGGTGCGGGGCGTGGGCATTCCCGCCCACGCTCCTGATCAGGCACCTCTTACAGCCTTTTCATGCACCGTCCTTTTCGTGCCCTGCTGCGCGGTGTCACCGGCTTTACGACGACAGCACGCGCGCGTGCAGGGCCGTCACCGCCTTCTGTGCGGAGGTGAACGCCCCGTGCTGCCAGGCGTCGGTGTAGCTGAGCCAGTCGCCGGCGAAGTAGACGCGTCCGGTGGGCTCGTTGAGCGGCTTGTAGCGGATGTCGTCGGGGCCGCCGGGCGTGTCGTGCCAGGCTGCTTCGAGGTGGGGTGTCTGGCGCCAGTGGTGGGAGAAGGAGGAGGCGAGTCGGGTGCGGTACTTCTCGCCGTAGATCTTCACGCCGGCGGCCACCGCCCGTTCCTCGCGCCCCTTGGGGCTGAGCTTGGCGTACGTGTCGGCGTCGTCGTCGTAGTTGTAGTAGCCGATGAGAAGGCCGCGTTCGTCGTGGAAGCCGTGCGACGGATGCCAGATGTGGGTGACGTCCTGGTCGGTCTCGGTGATGCCGCCGTAGATGCGGTGGTCCAGCTCCCACCAGCGGGACGTGTATTCGAGGCCGATCTTGGCCGCGGACGACGGGGTGATGGCCTCCAGGGCGGACTGGACTCCGGAGCCGAGGTTGTGCGGCACCTTGGCGAGGATGTTGGGCGGCAGGGCGGCGACGCAGTAGTCGGCCTGAACGACCTTCGTACGACCGCCCTGGGTGTAGGCGACAAAGACACCGCTTCCGGTGTCGGTGACCTTCGAGACCACCGCCCCTGTACGTACCCGGTGGGCGCCGACCGCACGCGTGAGCGCCTTGGGTATCTGGTCCATGCCGCCGACGGGCTGGAACATCAGCATGGCCTGGTCGAAGCCGAACTCGAAGGAGAAGTAGCGTCCGACGCCGCTGGCGAAGACCTCGGAGGCGGTGGGAACGTCCCCGAGGAGCACTCCCGGGGTGCCTGCGGCGGCCGGGACGGTCGTGTACCCGCGCCGCTCCCCGCCCTCGTAGGTCAGCTTGTCGCCGAGTGCGCCCCAGTCCTCCAGGAAGTCGACGAGGCGCTCCTTGTCATCGGCCGTCAGTTCCCCGTCCAGGGCACCCTTGTTCGTGGCCTTGGCGAGCAACTCCGAGACATAGCCGTAGACATCGGCCTTGGCGGTGCGGTACCGCTCGGGCCTCGTCATCCCGGCCGATTCGTTGTAGAGGTACGCGTCCGCGTTGACGTTGGTGAACACCTCGAGGGGGACGCCGAGTTCACGGCAGTAGTCGAGGGTGACCATCCACTGCGGGATGCGGGCGGGGCCCGCGTTCATGTACTGGCCGTCGCTGAAGCGGGCGGTCTGCCGGTTGCCGTAGAGGTCGGTCGTGGTGTCGCCGCCGCGCACGGTGAAGTTGCGGCCACCGGTGCGGTCCCTGGCCTCGAGGACCGTGCAGTCGTAGCCGGCCTTGCCGAGTTCGTACGCGGTGGTCAGTCCGGCGATGCCGCCGCCGATGACGACCACCTTGGCGGCGCCGCGCCCGGTGAGGGTGAAGTCGCTCGCGTTCAGGGCGCGGAAGGGCTGTTCGCGCCGGGCGGCCTGTGCGGTGGGAGCGAGGCCGATGGCTCCCATGGTGGCGAACATGGCGCCGGCCCCACCGGTGAGACCGACGTTCCGCAGGAACGAACGCCGACTGGTGCCGGGTCCGCTGTGAGTCTGTGCCATGCGTTCGGCTCCCTTTCCGATCATGAATGACCGGGGAAGCCTCCCAATGGCCGGTTACGGCCCATCAGTTATTCGTGTATCCCGCACGTTTCTGCAAGGGTGACGATGCCGGACACGCCGAGGGCCCGTACCCCACCGGGATACGGGCCCTCAGTTCACGAGCTACTGCTCAAGAGCTACCGCTCAAGATCAGCTCTGGCCGCCGGCCAGCTTCTCCCGCAGAGCGGCAAGCGCCTCGTCCGAGGCCAGCGCGCCGGAGTTGTCCGGGCCCTCGGAGGAGTACGAACCGCCACCGCCACCGCCACCACCGGACGGAGCCGGAGCGGCGGTCTCGCCACCCTCGGCCTCGGCGGCGGCGTCGGCCTCGCGGGACTTGATGACCTGAGCCTGGTGCTGCTCGAAGCGCTGCTGCGCCTCGGCGTACTGGTGCTCCCAGGCCTCGCGCTGGGTCTCGTAGCCCTCGAGCCAGTCGTTGGTCTCGGGGTCGAAGCCCTCGGGGTAGATGTAGTTGCCCTGGTCGTCGTACGACGCGGCCATGCCGTACAGCGTCGGGTCGAACTCGACCGAGGCCGGGTCGGCACCGAAGGACTCGTTGGCCTGCTTCAGCGAGAGGCTGATGCGACGACGCTCGAGGTCGATGTCGATGACCTTGACGAAGATCTCGTCGTTGACCTGGACGACCTGCTCCGGGATCTCCACGTGGCGCTCGGCCAGCTCGGAGATGTGGACCAGACCCTCGATGCCCTCGTCCACGCGGACGAACGCGCCGAACGGAACCAGCTTCGTGACCTTGCCGGGCACGACCTGGCCGATCTGGTGCGTGCGGGCGAACTGCTGCCACGGGTCTTCCTGGGTCGCCTTCAGCGACAGGGAGACGCGCTCGCGGTCCATGTCGACGTCGAGGACCTCGACGGTGACTTCCTGGCCGACCTCGACAACCTCGGAGGGGTGGTCGATGTGCTTCCAGGAGAGCTCCGAGACGTGCACCAGACCGTCGACGCCGCCCAGGTCCACGAAGGCACCGAAGTTGACGATCGAGGAGACGACGCCGGAACGGACCTGACCCTTCTGCAGGGTGGTGAGGAACGTCTGGCGGACCTCGGACTGGGTCTGCTCCAGCCAGGCACGGCGGGACAGGACCACGTTGTTGCGGTTCTTGTCCAGCTCGATGATCTTGGCCTCGAGCTCCTTGCCCACGTAGGGCTGGAGGTCGCGGACACGGCGCATCTCGACGAGGGAAGCCGGCAGGAAGCCACGGAGGCCGATGTCGAGGATGAGACCACCCTTGACGACCTCGATGACGGTACCGGTGACGATGCCGTCCTCTTCCTTGATCTTCTCGATGGTGCCCCAGGCGCGCTCGTACTGGGCGCGCTTCTTCGAGAGGATCAGGCGGCCTTCCTTGTCCTCCTTCTGGAGAACAAGGGCTTCGATCTCGTCACCGACGGCGACGACCTCGTTGGGGTCGACGTCGTGCTTGATCGAGAGCTCGCGGCTCGGGATGACACCTTCGGTCTTGTAACCGATGTCGAGCAGGACCTCGTCCCGGTCGACCTTCACGATGACGCCGTCGACGATGTCGCCGTCGTTGAAGTACTTGATCGTCTCGTCGATCGCGGCGAGGAAAGCTTCCTCGTTACCGATGTCGTTGACCGCTACCTGCGGAGTGGTAGAGGTGGTCTCGGTGCTGCTCGTCATGTGGGAAAGGGCTCCGGTACGGACAGTGAGTCGTAGGTACTGCTTACGCCGGGAGCCCGTTTCGCTCTGAAGAAGCCGGACAGCCAAGGAAGCGCCCCACCAAAAGCTGGTGATGGCGCCTCGACAACCGAGGGGACATACAACAGATGCGAGCGCAGCCTGCTACGTCTGAGGAGCGCAGGCCCGCAGCGCAACTTGTAGCATACGGGGGCAGCCGGACAGGGTCAATGCGCGAAGCCGCACACCCGGGGCGGATCGCCGCATACCCGGCACAAAACCTGTCTCACGAGGCCACGCGGGCCCGATGAGGTCCCCTGCGTGACGCCCGTCGCGACAGGCCGGACGGAAGTGGCCGCAGACTAATACGAGGGAGCCGATCATCCAAGAGCCCGAAACGTCCGAGCCGGAAGCCACCCGGCGCACGGCCGGTGTCACCGAGAGTTCCCGGGCCAACCGGGGCTGGTGGGACCGCAACGCGGACGAGTACCAGATCGAGCACGGCACGTTCCTGGGCGACGACCGCTTCGTGTGGTGCCCCGAGGGCCTGGACGAGGTGGAGGCCGAGCTGCTCGGCCCGCCGGAGGAGCTGAAGGGCAAGGACGTCCTGGAGATCGGCGCCGGCGCGGCCCAGTGCGCGCGCTGGCTGGCCGCGCAGGGCGCCCGCCCGGTCGCCCTGGACCTCTCCCACCGCCAGCTCCAGCACGCGCTGCGCATCGGCGCGCCGTTCCCTGTGGTGTGCGCCGACGCCGGCGCGCTGCCCTTCGCGGACGGCTCCTTCGACGTGGCCTGCTCGGCGTACGGCGCGCTGCCCTTCGTCGCCGACCCGGTGCTGGTCCTGAAGGAGGTGCGCCGGGTGCTGCGCCCGGGCGGCCGCTTCGTGTTCTCGGTGACGCACCCGATCCGCTGGGCGTTCCCGGACGAGCCGGGCCCCGAGGGGCTGTCCGTCGCCGCCTCGTACTTCGACCGCACGCCGTACGTCGAGCAGGACGACGACGGTCAGGCGGTGTACGTCGAGCACCACCGGACGATCGGCGACCGGGTGCGCGACGTGGTGGCCGGGGGCTTCCGCCTGGTGGACCTGGTCGAGCCGGAGTGGCCGGCCTGGAACACCACCGAGTGGGGCGGCTGGTCCCCGCTGCGCGGGAACCTGATCCCGGGTACGGCGATCTTCGTGTGCGAACGGGACTGAACAACTGCGAACGGTCCCGAAACAAGGGCCCACGCGCGCGGGGAGCCTTCCCGCGGGCGTACGACACTGGGGGCGTGATCCGTTACGACGCTCTGGACGCCCTTCCCGTACGCGGTGCCCTGCCCGGTCTGAACGACGCCCTGGAGGGCCACGGCACCGCCGTGCTCGTCGCGCCGCCCGGTACCGGCAAGACGACCCTGGTGCCGCTGGCTCTGGCCGGTCTGCTGGGCGAGGGGGCCGCGCGGCGGGTGGTCGTGGCCGAGCCGCGGCGGATCGCGGCGCGGGCGGCGGCCCGGCGGATGGCGTGGCTGCTCGGCGAGAAGGTCGGCGGGAGCGTCGGCTACACGGTGCGCGGCGAGCGGGTCGTCGGGCGCCACGCGCGCGTGGAGGTCGTCACGACCGGTGTGCTGTTGCAGCGGTTGCAGCGCGACCAGGAGCTGTCCGGGGTCGACGTGGTGGTGCTCGACGAGTGCCACGAGCGGCATCTGGACGCGGACACGGTGGCGGCGTTCCTGTGGGACGTACGCGAGACGCTGCGGCCGGAGCTGCGGCTGGTGGCCGCGTCCGCGACGACCGACGCCGAGGGGTGGGCGCGGCTGCTGGGCGGGGCGCCGGTCGTCGAGGCGACGGGGGTCTCGTATCCGGTGGAGGTGGTGTGGGCGCCGCCGGCGCGTCCCGTACGGCCGCCGCACGGCATGCGGGTCGATCCCGCGCTGCTGGCGCACGTGGCGTCGGTGGTGCGGCGGGCGCTGGCCGAGCGGGCGGGGGACGTGCTGTGTTTCCTGCCGGGCGTGGGCGAGATCGCGCGGGTCGCCGGGCAGCTGGGCGATCTGGGTGGTGTGGACGTGCTCCAGGTGCACGGCCGGGCGCCCGCGGCCGTGCAGGACGCGGTGCTGGCTCCTGCGGCGCGGCGCCGGGTGGTGCTGGCGACCTCGGTGGCCGAGTCCTCGCTGACGGTTCCCGGGGTGCGGGTGGTCGTCGACTCGGGCCTGGCCCGGGAGCCGCGGGTCGACCACGCGCGCGGGCTGAGCGCGCTGGCGACGGTACGGGCCTCGCTGGCGGCGGGGCGGCAGCGGGCGGGGCGGGCCGGGCGTGAGGCACCGGGTGCGGTGTACCGGTGCTGGACGGAGGCCGAGGACGCGCGTCTGCCGCGTTTCCCGGCCCCCGAGATCAAAGTGGCCGACCTGACGGCGTTCGCCCTGCAGACGGCCTGCTGGGGCGATCCTGGGGCCACTGGGCTGGCGTTGCTGGATCCGCCGCCGAGTGGGGCGATGGCGGCCGCGCGGTCGGTACTGGCGGCCGTCGGGGCGGTCGACTCCGCCGGACGAGCCACGGAGCGGGGTGTGCGTCTGACGCGGCTGGGGCTGCATCCCCGGTTGGGGAGGGCGCTGCTGGACTCCGCCGCGGTGGTGGGCGGGGAGCGGGCCGCCGAGGTGGTCGCGTTGCTGAGCGAGGAGCCGCCTCGGGAGTACGGGGACGACCTGGCGGCTGCCTTGCGGGCCGCGCGGCGTGGAGGTGACGCCTATGGGGCCCGGTGGCGTGCGGAGGTTCGGCGGCTGCGGGGCGTCGCCACGGAGATCTCCCGGCCGCCCGCAGGTGTCGAGGGTCGGCCGGCGTCCGCCGGTGAGGACGGTCTCGTAGGGCTCGTCGCCGCTCTCGCCTTCCCTGAGCGGGTCGCCAAGGCCGACGGCGGTTCCTACCTGATGGTCTCCGGAACCCGCGCCGAGACCGGTGAGGGCAGCGGCCTGCGGGGCGCTCCCTGGATCGCCGTCGCCGTCGCCGACCGTCCTCTCGGCAAGGGGCACGCGCGCGTGCGGCTCGGGGCGGCTGTGGACGAGGGCGTTGCCCGGCTTGCGGCAGGCACGCTGGCCCAGACCCGGGACGAGGTCCACTGGTCCGACGGGGACGTCGTCGCGCGGCGGGTCGAGCGGCTGGGGGCCGTCGAGTTGGCGGTGCGCCCGCTCAAGAACGCCGACGCCGGGCTCGTACGCGAAGCGCTCCTCGAAGGGTTGCGGCAAGACGGGTTCGGGTTGCTGCGGTGGTCGGCCGACGCCCTCGTACTGCGGCAGCGGCTCGCCTTTCTGCGTCTGCGTCTCGGGGAGCCGTGGCCCGATGTCTCGGACGACGCTCTGCACGCGCGCGTGGACGAGTGGCTGGAACCCGAGCTGGGGCGGGCGCGGCGGCGGGCCGACCTCGGGCGGATCGAGGCCGGACAGGGGCTCACCCGGCTGCTTCCGTGGGCCTCCGGGGACGCCGGGCGGCTCGACGAGCTGGCGCCCGAGCGGATCACCGTACCCAGTGGGTCCCGGATCAGGGTCGACTACGGCAATCCCGAACAGCCGGTTCTCGCCGTGAAGTTGCAGGAGATGTTCGGTCTGCAGGAGTCGCCCGCCGTGGCCGGGATTCCCCTCCTCGTCCATCTCCTCTCCCCCGCCGGGCGGCCCGCCGCCGTCACCGCCGACCTCGCCTCCTTCTGGAAGGACGGCTACAAGGGCGTACGGGCGGAGCTGCGCGGCCGGTATCCGAAGCATCCATGGCCCGAGGATCCGGCCGGCGCGGAGCCGACGCGGTACACCAACGCGCGGCTCAGGCGGTGACCGGTTCCGGTTCCGTGGCGTCCGTCGGAGCGGGGTCGGCCGGGCGGCGGGCGCGGGCCTCCAGATACAAGGACAGGGACAGGAGCAGGACGCCCAGGACCAGGAAGCCCCAGGGCAGGTACGAGGTCATCAGCAGGACCAGCGTGCGGTTGGACTTGACCAGGTCGACGGTGTGCTCGATGTAGTCCTCGCGCATCTTCACGTGGCCGGCGAACGCCGTCACCTTCTCGCGGCCGCCGAGCAGGGTGCCGCCGCGCAGTTCCTCCTTGTGGATCTCCTCGCCGTACACGGGGGCGCCGGTCAGCGGTTCGACCCAGAACTTGCGGACCGTGGTGTACCAGCGGGTGGTGCCGGTCTCGGCGACCGACTCGGGCGTGATGCCCGCGACGGGCATGGTCTTGGGGAAGGGCACCTTGGTCCAGGGGATGGTCTGCTCGAAGTAGTAGACCTCGACGCCCCGGAAGTCCTGGGTGCCCTTGTAGTGGATCGGGGCCGTGATGCGGGCCTGCGCGTCGAAGTACTCGTAGTCCCGTTTCTCCGTCAGGAACGGCCACTTGAACTCGATGCCCTCGCGCCTGACCGGGTCGCCGTCGACCATCTCGCCGGTGGCGTGGACGGGTTCCTGGGTGTGGGCGTCGAAGATGTAGCGCTCGGGGATCCTGGAGACCATCTTGCCGTCGGGGCCCTGGACGTAGGACAGGCCGTCCCAGACGACGACGTCCTTTCCGGCCGTCTCCTCGATCTTCTCGGAGGCCTCCACGTTGCCCTTGAGGGTCTGCACGATGGTGACCTTGGGGACCTTCTTCGCCTTCATCGTGCCGTAGTCGAGGAGGGTGGCGTCCTTCGCCTCCAGGACCATGTCCTGGTACTGGTTCGCCGGGATCTTGGCCAGACGCGGGAAGGCGTACCAGCGCACCAGCGGGGACAGCGCCGCGAAGAGCACGGCGAGGGCGAGCAGGACGAGACTGGACTTTCGGCGCATCTCGGTCTCCCTCGCGAGTCGTTACGGGTGTGCGGGCACCGTCGTCAACAGCGGTTTCGGGGACGTGTCGCCCGACGGTGCGCCCATGGCGGTGATGGTCAGGACCAGGGCGAGCGCGACGGCGAGACCGGTCGCGGCGGCGATCAGGGCACGCATGCCTGCCTCCGGGCGAGCTGGAACTGATACATCGTCAGGTCCGGCACCGTAGCAACGGGCGGGTGAGATGAGAACACGTTGCACACACAACGGCGGCGCCCCCCCCTTCGGGAGGGCGCCGCCGTTACGGAGTACCGCTGTGACGAAGTACCGCTATGCGGAAGGACTGGCCGACGGGCTCGGGGACGAGGCCTCCGCCGCCGCCACGGTCAGCGTGACGTTCAGCGCCGCGCCGCCCGCGGTGGTGATGCGGAGCATGAACGTGCCGGTGGTGTCGTCCGCGTACAGCTTCGGCAGCTTCAGTACGCCGTTCGCGTCCGTCTCCAGGCCGGTCAGGGTGCGTACGGTCGTGCCGTCCGCGTCCTTGAAGTAGGGGCCCTTGTCGTTCGCGGTCGGGTCGAGCGCCGACTTGATCAGCGTCGCGGTGGCGGCCACCTTGTCGGCGACCTCGCCGTCGTACGTCGCCTTCACCTCGACCTGCTCGGCGAACTCGCCGCCCGGCACGCAGGTCAGCGCGGTGTCGCTGGTGCGGGCGAGGGTGTCGGCGGCACGTTCGGCGACGGTGGCCGTGTAGTCGAGGCCGCTGATGGAACGGCCCACGACGGTCGCGCGGACGGTGAAGGTTCCCGTCTTCTCGCCCGCCTGCAGCGCGGGCGCGACGGCCACGCCGGTGCTGTTGGTGACGACCGTGGCGACGCTCTCGCCGCCGGTGAAGGTGGCGTCGGTGGTACCGACGATCGTGAACCGGATGCGGACCTTGGCGACGGCCGCGCCGGCCTTGGTCTCGGCCCGGGTGCTGACCCTCTCCGTGAACGCGTCGCCCGCCTGCGCGGTGAGCTTCGCGGTGCCCGCGTCCTCCAGGTGGTCCACCGTGTCGGTGGGGGTGGCGGGCGTGGACGGCGGCGTGGTGCTCGGCGGGGTCGTCGAGGGCGGCTTCGGGCTCGGGGTGCCGGTTTCGGGCTTCTGCGGCTTGGGGCTGGGCTTGACCGAGGGCGGCGGCGTTGGCGACGGCGTGACGGTCGCGCTGTCGTTGTCGTCGCTGCGGTTGCCGGGCAGGCTGCCGGTGCCGTCCGGGATCTCGTGGGTGCCCTTGCGGTAGTACTCCAGCCACGACAGGACCGTGTTCAGGTAGTCCTGCGAGTGGTTGTAGCTGAGGATCGCGCTGTTGAGATCGGCCTGGGTGGACAGGTCCCAGCCGAAGCGGCACAGGTAGTGGCCGGCCGCGAGCGCGGCGTCGTAGATGTTGTTGGGGTTCTTCTCGCCGTCACCGTTGCCGTCGCGGGCAGCCCACGCCCAGGTGGAGGGGATGAACTGCATGGGGCCGACGGCCTGGTCGTACGTGCTGTTGCCGTCGTACGCGCCGTTGTCGGTGTCCTTGATGAGCGCGAAGCCGTTGCCGTCGAGCTGCGGCCCGAGGATCGCGGAGGTCGTGTCGCCGTTCGCGTCGACCTGGCCGCCGCGGGCCTGGCCCGACTCCACCTTGCCGATGGCGGCGAGGAGTTCCCAAGGCAGGTTGCAGCCGGGCTTGGCCGACCGCAGTTCGGACGCGGCCTTCTTGTAGGCGTCGAGGACGGTCGCGGGGATGCCGGCCTCGGTCGCGGTGTCGCCCCGGGAGGCGGGCGTGCCGATGGTCGGCGAGGGGCTCGGGCTGTTCAGGGGCGGCAGGTCCGTGTAGTACGGCGAGTTGCCGGTCGCGCCGCCGGTGCCGGCGGCCGCTTCGGGCGAGGTCTCGGCGCCGGTGGTGGCCGGTCTGCCGCCCTGGTCGTCGGCCGTCGCGCCCGGTCCCTGCGAGGCGGACAGGGCCGCGACCGCGAGCGCGGCCACGGCGGTGGTTGCCGCACCCTTGCGCAGCCTCCTGCCGAATTGCGCCGCCATAAAGTGAACCCCTCCCGTGGACGCCCGAGCGCCCGTCTCTGTCTGTCGTGTCCGTCTGTCCTGCGTGTCCGTCTGTCCTGCTCGACCTGGTGTGACTGTCGACCCGCCGTGAGGGTTGCCCCCCGTGGCGAGGTTCATGTCGGGTCCGGCCGTGTCCCCAGCAGGGTGACCCAGGTGACCCTACGACAACTTCCTTTCCTCGGGCACCCGTTCGTGCCCGATTTTCACCGGTTGGCCATGTGGGATCGTGGCGTGATCGGTCGGTTCGAATCCACGTCCAAGGAGCCTCGTTGCCGTTCACTCTGAGCCATGCGGCAGCCGTACTGCCCGCCGTTCGCACCGACGGAACCGGCCGGGGCCGACTCGTGCCGGCCGTGCTAGTGGCGGGCTCCTTCGCGCCCGACATGACCTACTACACGGCGAGTGTCCTGTCCGGGGCCATGGAGTTCGGCGAGTTCACGCACTCATTCCCTGGCGTTCTCACATTCGACGTACTGGTCGCCTGGGCGCTGGTCGGGCTGTGGCTGCTGGTGCGCGAGCCGCTGGTGGCGCTGCTGTCGCCGGCCCGGCAGGGGCGAGTGGCGACGCTGTCGCGCTGCGGGGCGCCACGCGCGCGCGTACGGCCCGCTTCGGTGGCGTGGTGGTACGTGTCCGCCGCGCTCGGTGCGCTGACCCACGTCGTGTGGGACGCGTTCACGCACCTCGACCGGTGGGGGATGCGGCTGTTTCCCGTCCTGGGCGAGAAGGTGGCGGGTTCCCCTTTGTACTGGTACCTGCAGTACGGCGGTTCCGCCGTGGCCGCGGTCGTGATCGCCGTGTTCGTCGCGTACGCGCTACGGCGGACGCCCGCGGCCGAGCCGGTGGGGGTTCCGGCACTGTCGGTACGGGACCGGTGGTGGGCCGGCGTCGTGATCGGCGGCTGCGTGCTCGTCGGGGCGGTGGAGCGGACGACGCGGTGGTGGGAGTACTCGGGGTCCACCGCGAAGCCCTGGGAACTGATTCCGACGCTGTGCTTCGGAGCGGGCGCGGGGCTCGTCCTGGGGGTCGTGCTCTACGCCGCCGGGGTCAGGGTGTGGCGTCCGGCCCCGGTGTCCGACGGTTCGGGTGTCGGCGAGGCGGAGCGTCGATCGGCCACTCGTTGACAGCGGTGAACACCGTGAACGTGGGCATCGGACGCGACCGGGGCAGCAGTGTGAGACCCAGCGCCAGATAGCCGCGGCCCAGATCCACCCACAGCCGCCAGACGGATGCCTCGCGCTTGTGACGCCGTACGGCGTCCCGCTCGCGGCGGTCGAGCCGGCGCCGGGTGCTCGCGGCGGCGTGGCGCAGGGCTGCGTGACGCAGCGCTGCGTGGTGGAGGGCCGCTTGGCGGAGGGCCGCCGCGAGGCCGGTGGGGATGCGGGCGGTGCCGGCGGCGGTCGCGCGGCGGAGGGTTGCGGCCAGGTCGGTGGGGACGGCGGCGGTCGCGCGGCGCAGGACCGTGGCCGGGTCGGTGGGGACGCGGACGGTACTTGCGGTGGCCGAGAAGGGCGGGACCGGCGGGGGCGGTGCAGGCGGGGCCGTCTTGACGTGCGCCTTTGCCTGCGCCCGTGCGTGGGCCGTCCGGCGGTGGAGCATGCGTATACCCATGCCCGCATCCTTACGGGCGGGGGCGCCGGGGGGCGTCTTCGCGGGAGCCACGTGAGTGACGGGGCCCTCCCGGGACGGGCGGGGGCTGCGCGGGTGGGGTGAGCTGAGGGTGGGGTGCGCGGCGGGGGACATCCAGGTGGGTGGCGGGCCTGGGGCGAGGGTCCTCGCCCCTCGACACGGCGCGGAGGGCACGCTCTCGCGGCGTCTGCCGGGAGCGGGCCCTCCGCACGACCGCCGGAGCCTAGTGCGCTGCCGATTCCCAGTCCGGGCCGACGCCGACCGAGACGTCGAGGGGAGCTCGGAGGTGGACGGCGTTGGCCATTTCGTGGCGGAGGAGCTCCTCGGTGGCGGCTCGCTCGCCGGGGGCGATTTCCAGGACGATTTCGTCGTGGACCTGGAGGAGCATGCGGGACCGTAGGTCCGCCTTCTCCAGCGCCTGGCCCACCTTCAGCATGGCGATCTTGACGATGTCCGCGGCCGTGCCCTGGATGGGCGCGTTGAGGGCCATGCGCTCGGCCGCCTCGCGGCGCTGGCGGTTGTCGCTGTTGAGGTCGGGCAGATAGCGGCGGCGCCCGAAGAGCGTTGCCGTGTAACCCGTCGCCCTCGCCTCGTCCACGGCCCGGCGCAGATAGTCCCGTACGCCGCCGAAACGCTCGAAGTACGCGTCCATCAGGCCACGGGCCTCGGCCGCCTCGATGTTCAGCTGCTGGGAGAGGCCGAAGGCCGACAGGCCGTACGCCAGGCCGTACGACATCGCCTTGATCTTGCGCCGCATCTCCGCGTCGACCGCGGCGGGCTCGACCGCGAACACCTGCGCGGCGGCCGTCGTGTGCAGGTCCTCCCCGGAGGTGAACGCCTCGATGAGGCCCGCGTCCTCGGACAGGTGGGCCATCACGCGCAGTTCGATCTGGCTGTAGTCGGCCGTCATGAGGGACTCGAAGCCCTCGCCCACCACGAAGCCGCGGCGGATGGCCCGGCCCTCGTCCGTGCGGACGGGGATGTTCTGCAGGTTCGGGTCCGTCGAGGAGAGCCGGCCGGTCGCCGCCACCGTCTGGTTGAAGGTGGTGTGGATACGGCCGTCCGTCGCGACCGTCTTGATGAGGCCCTCGACGGTGACGCGCAGCTTGGCCTGCTCGCGGTGCCGGAGCATGATCACCGGCAGTTCGTTGTCCGTCTGGGTCGCGAGCCAGGCCAGGGCGTCGGCGTCGGTGGTGTAGCCGGTCTTGGTCTTCTTCGTCTTCGGCAGGGCGAGCTCGCCGAAGAGGACCTCCTGGAGCTGCTTGGGCGAGCCGAGGTTGAACTCGTGCCCGGCCGCCGCGTGGGCCTCCTTCACGGCCTGCTGGACGGCGCCCGCGAACATCTGCTCCATGGCCTCCAGGTGGGCCCGGTCGGCCGCGATGCCGTGCCGCTCCATCCGGGCCAGCAGGGCGGAGGTGGGCAGCTCCACGTCCCGCAGCAGTTCCGCGGCGCCGACCTCCTTCAGGCGGCTCTCGAAGGCCTCGCCCAGGTCGAGGATCGCGCGGGCCTGGACCATCAGGGCCTCGGCCTCGGCACCGTCGTCCGTACCGAAGGCCAGTTGCCCGTCGGCCGCCGCGGCGGGCGCCAGCTCCCGGTGCAGGTACTCCATGGACAGCGCGTCCAGGTCGAAGGAGCGACGGCCCGGCTTGACCAGGTAGGCGGCGAGCGCCGTGTCCATGCGCACGCCTTCGACCGTCCAGCCGTGCTCGGCGAAGACGCGCATCACGCCCTTGGCGTTGTGGAGGATCTTCGGGCGGTCCGGGTCGGCGAGCCAGGCCGCGAACGCCGTCTCGTCGGCCTCGTCCACCTGCGACGGGTCGAACCAGGCCGCCGCTCCCCCGCCCGCGGCGAGCGCGACCTCGGCGACCGAGCCGGTGCCGAGCGCCCAGGTGTCGACCGTGGCCATACCGAGGACCTCGGTGGCGTGTTCGGTGAGCCACGGGGCCAGCTCGCCGGTGCCCAGCACGGTGCCGTCCAGCTCCACGCCGCCCTCGACGACCGGAGTCGTCTCGGCCTCCTCTGCGCCCGGGTCGACGGCGAGCAGCCGCTCCCGCAGCGAGGGGTTACGGATCTCCAGGGTGTCGAGAACCATCGCGAGCGCCTTGCGGTCGTACGGCGCGCGCTCCAGGTCGGCGACCGTCTTCGGCAGCTCCACTGTGCGCACCATCTCGGTCAGCCGCCGGTTGAGCTTGACGGCCTCCAGGTGGTCGCGGAGGTTCTGCCCGGCCTTGCCCTTGACCTCGTCGACGCGCTCGACCAGGTCCGCGAACGACCCGAACTGGTTGATCCACTTCGCGGCGGTCTTCTCGCCGACACCCGGGATGCCGGGCAGGTTGTCGGACGGGTCGCCGCGCAGGGCCGCGAAGTCCGGGTACTGCGCGGGCGTCAGCCCGTACTTCTCGACGACCTTCTCCGGGGTGAACCGGGTCAGCTCGGAGACGCCCTTCGTCGGGTACAGCACCGTGGTGTGCTCGCTGACCAGCTGGAAGGAGTCACGGTCGCCGGTGACGATCAGCACCTCGAAGCCCTCGGCCTCGGCCTGCGTGGCCAGGGTGGCGATGACGTCGTCCGCCTCGAAACCGTCCACCGCGAAGCGGTGCGCGTGCATCGCGTCGAGCATTTCGCCGATCAGCTCGACCTGGCCCTTGAACTCGTCCGGGGTCTTGGAGCGGTTCGCCTTGTACTCCGTGAACTCCTCGGAGCGCCAGGTCTTGCGGGACACGTCGAAGGCCACCGCGAAGTGCGTGGGCGACTCGTCGCGCAGGGTGTTGGCCAGCATCGACGCGAAGCCGTAGATCGCGTTCGTCGGCTGGCCCGTCGCCGTCGTGAAGTTCTCCGCGGGCAGCGCGAAGAACGCGCGGTACGCCAGCGAGTGCCCGTCCATGAGCATCAGGCGGGGCCGGTCGCCGCCGGAGGAGTTTGCGGTCGTCTTCGATGCTGTTTCTGCCACGCCCCCGATCCTGCCACGCCCCACTGACAGTCGACCGCCATCGGACGTTCCCGCCGGTCCGGCGCAAGCAATGCTCACGTTCCACCGCCCGCCCGGACACGATCGTTGTCACCGGCGCGTGCGAGGATCGGAGTGGTACTTCACATGCGAAGGAGAGCGCGCGATGGCCAGCAAGCCGCCCAAGGCAGATCCGGTTCAGGACGCGCCGCAGGTCGCCGAGCCGAAGCACGCGGCCGCGGGGATCCCGGCCATCGGGCACACCCTGCGCATCGCGCAGCAGCAGATGGGCGTCAAGCGCACCGCGCTGACCCTCCTGCGCGTCAACCAGAAGGACGGCTTCGACTGCCCGGGCTGCGCCTGGCCGGAGCCCGAGCACCGGCACGCGGCGGAGTTCTGCGAGAACGGCGCGAAGGCGGTCGCCGAGGAGGCCACCCTGCGCCGGGTCGCCCCGGAGTTCTTCACCGCGCACCCCGTCGCCGACCTCGCGACCAGGAGCGGCTACTGGCTCGGCCAGCAGGGCCGGCTGACACACCCCATGTATCTCCCCGAGGGCGGAACCCACTACGAGCCGGTGACCTGGGAGCGCGCCTTCGACATCGTCGCCGAGGAGATCAACGCCCTCGCCTCCCCCGACGAGGCCCTCTTCTACACCTCCGGGCGCACCAGCAACGAGGCCGCGTTCCTCTACCAGCTCTTCGCGCGCGAGCTCGGCACCAACAACCTGCCGGACTGCTCCAACATGTGCCACGAGTCCTCCGGTTCGGCCCTGTCGGAGACGATCGGCGTCGGCAAGGGCAGCGTCCTGCTCGAAGACCTCTACAAGGCCGACCTGATCGTCGTCGCCGGACAGAACCCCGGCACCAACCACCCGCGCATGCTCTCCGCCCTGGAGAAGGCCAAGGCCAACGGCGCGAAGATCATCAGCGTCAACCCGCTGCCCGAGGCCGGCCTGGAGCGCTTCAAGAACCCGCAGACCCCCCAGGGCATGCTCAAGGGCGCCGCGCTCACCGATCTCTTCCTGCAGATCCGCATCGGCGGCGACCAGGCCCTCTTCCGCCTCCTCAACAAGCTCATCCTCGAGACGGAGGGCGCGGTCGACCAGGAGTTCGTCCGCGAACACACCCACGGATACGAGGACTTCGCAGCCGAGGCCCGGGCAGCCGACTGGGACGAGACGCTCACCGCCACCGGCCTCTCCCAGCAGGACATCGAACAAGCCCTCGGCATGGTCCTCGCCTCCAAGCGCACCATCGTGTGCTGGGCGATGGGCCTCACCCAGCACAAGCACTCCGTGCCGACCATCCGCGAGGTCGTCAACTTCCTCCTCCTGCGCGGCAACATCGGCCGCCCCGGCGCGGGCGTCTGCCCGGTGCGCGGCCACTCGAACGTGCAGGGCGACCGCACCATGGGCATCTTCGAACGCCCCGCGCCCGCCTTCCTGGACGCCCTGGAGAAGGAGTTCGGGTTCGCGCCGCCCCGCGAGCACGGCTACGACGTCGTACGGGCCATCCGCGCCCTGCGCGACGGCGACGCGAAGGTCTTCTTCGCCATGGGCGGCAACTTCGTCTCCGCCTCCCCCGACACCGAGGTCACCGAAGCGGCCATGCGACGCGCACGCCTCACCGTGCACGTGTCGACGAAGCTCAACCGCTCGCACGCGATCACCGGCGCACGGGCCCTCATCCTCCCCACCCTCGGCCGCACCGAGCGCGACCTCCAGGGCAGTGGCGAGCAGTTCGTGACCGTCGAGGACTCCATGGGCATGGTGCACGCCTCCCGCGGCCGCCTGGAACCCGCGAGCACCCACCTGCTGTCCGAACCGGCGATCGTGTGCCGCCTCGCCCGCCGAGTGCTCGGCGAGAACAGCAAGGTGCCGTGGGAGGAGTTCGAGAAGGACTACGCCACCGTCCGCGACCGCATCGCCCGCGTCATCCCCGGCTTCGAGAACTTCAACGCACGCGTGGCCCGCCCCGAAGGCTTCGCCCTCCCGCACGCCCCCCGAGACGAGCGCCGCTTCCCCACGGCCACCGGCAAGGCCAACTTCACCGCGGCACCGGTCGAGTACCCGAAGCTGCCCGAAGGCCGCCTCCTGCTCCAGACCCTCCGCTCGCACGACCAGTACAACACCACGATCTACGGCCTCGACGACCGCTACCGCGGCATCAAGAACGGCCGCCGAGTGGTCCTGGTGAACCCCGAGGACGCACGCACACTCGGCGTCACCGACGGGACGTACGTCGACCTCGTCAGCGAGTGGAAGGACGGCATCGAGCGACGCGCCCCCGGATTCCGGGTCGTGCACTACCCCACCGCACGGGGATGTGCGGCCGCCTACTACCCCGAGACCAACGTCCTCGTCCCCCTGGACGCCACCGCAGACACCAGCAACACCCCGGCCAGCAAGTCCGTCGTCGTACGTCTGGAACAATCGGCAACCGACTGAGCGTTTGCTCAGCCGGAGACAGCCGTACCGATCACCACGAACGGAGCCGGGCGCCATGGGCGAGCAGCAGCACGTGAAGTTCCCGCAAGAGGTCATCGACGAGTACGCCGCGCTCGGAGTGGACCTTCTCGCGCTGTTCTCCGCGGGGCACCTCGGGACGCGGATGGGCGTGCAGATCGTCGAGGCGTCGGCGGAACGGGTCGTCGGCACGATGCCGGTCGAGGGGAACACCCAGCCGTACGGACTGCTCCACGGAGGCGCCTCCGCCGTGCTCGCCGAGACGCTCGGGTCGGTGGGGTCGATGCTGCACGGCGGCAGTACGAAGATCGCGGTCGGCGTCGACCTCAACTGCACGCACCACCGGGGGGCGCGGTCGGGACTGGTGACCGGCGTCGCCACGCCTGTCCATCGCGGACGCTCCACGGCAACGTACGAGATCGTGATCACCGACGAGACAGACCGACGCGTCTGCACCGCCCGCCTCACCTGCCTCCTGCGGGACGTCTCACCGACCGACGAGGCCAACATGCGCGCGGCGGGCTGACGCGGGCGGAGTCCAGGCACGGACGCCCCTGGGGGCTCCGCCCACAGACCCCCGACCTATGCCCACCCACCACCCGACTCGGTCGGTCGAGAGGTGAACCAGCCCCTGGGGGCAGGGCTTCGCCCCCAGCGGGTGGGCGAGAGCTAGGGACGGACTCAACTCATCGCCCGACTCAGTCGGTTGAGAGGTGAGGGGCCCCACTCGGCGGTCGAAACGTGGCGCGTGGACAACTGACCGGTGGGCTGAGAGAACAGCCGAAAGCCGCACGCTCCCGCGGTCGCGTACGGCGGCAAGGGGACGTGTCGGGGGGTGTCCGCCCGCAGCGGTTGGCGCGTCAACGCCGGTACCTCCCTGGCCGACCGATTCCGCGCCGTTCCGAGGACGGACACCCCCCGACACGTCCCCGACCCACCACCCAACCCGCCGCAGGCATCGCCCCAGCCCGATACCTTGCCCAGCATGACCGGCACCGGCACCGTAGAACCCGGCAACTCTCCCGCCGCAGACGGCAGTTACGACGTCCTCGGCGTCGACGCACCACGCCTCAGCGACCACTTGAGCGCGCGCTGGAACACGCCCCCCACGCACCCGCAGAGCCGCCCTCGCCACAGCCGGAGCCCTCCCCGCAACGCCCCACCCCCGAACCGGAATTCACCGTTCATACCGGGACAACTCACACAATCACCATCAAAATCAACGTTTCCGACTGTTCGGGCCTGCCCCTGAATGCCGATCTTCCCTTTCTTGACGTAACGCTGCGTAACACGCGTGCAATACAGCGCCACAGTTTCATCTTCGACGGCGCGTTCTCCCGCGATCTCTCCGAGCTCCTCCACACCGCCTGCGCCCAGCCCACCGCACGACCGGCCCCACTCCCAACCGGAAGTGCGGGTTCTCAGAATGCGGACCAGGCGGAAACTCCGCCAAACCGTCCGAGAGCCCACTTCCGGGAAGCGATCCCTCCATCACGTCATAACAAGAAAGTCACAAGCGAGCTGCGGGCGATGCCCCTGCGTACAGACGGGCTTAGAGTCACGGCCAGTCACCGCTCCATCGGGAGTTCGGTACCAGCGCGGCACCCGCCACCCCCACAGGGGTGGCTGTGACTGCGGAAAGGACTGATTGTGCGACGTTCCTTGGTGATACTTACCTCCGTCCTCGCGACTGGAGCTCTGACGCTCACCGCTTGCGGCTCCCGTGACGACAGCGGCGACGGCGACAACGCAGAGGGCACCACCCTGACCATCGGCGTGGACGCCCCGCTCTCCGGCGAGAACTCCACCACCGGCCTCGGCATCCAGTACGGCGCCCAGATCGCCGTCGACGACGCCAACAAGAACAAGCTCGTCCCCGGCGTCACCTTCAAGCTGAAGGCCTACGACGACAAGGCGCAGCCCGCCACCGGCCAGTCGAACGCCACCGCCATCACCGGCGACAAGACCGCCGTCGGCGCCGTCGGCCCCCTGAACTCCGGCGTCGCCCAGACCATGCAGCAGGTGTTCGCCTCGGCCGACATGGTCCAGATCTCCCCCTCGAACACCAACCCCGAGCTGACCCAGGGCAAGAACTGGCAGACGGACAAGAAGCGGCCGTACCCCACGTACTTCCGCACCGCCACCACCGACGAGCTGCAGGGCAGCTTCGCCGCCGGCTACGCCTACAACAAGCTCAAGAAGAAGAAGGCGTTTGTCGTCGACGACAAGCAGACCTACGGCGCCGGCCTGGCGAAGATCTTCAACGAGCAGTTCAAGAAGCTCGGCGGCACGGTCGTCCAGACCGACCACGTCAACACCGGCGACAAGGACTTCGGCTCCCTCGTCACCAAGATCAAGAACTCCGGCGCCGACCTGGTCTACTACGGCGGCCAGTACGACGAGTCCGCGCTGATCACCAAGCAGCTGAAGGACGGCGGCGTCAAGGCCCCGCTGTTCGGCGGCGACGGCATGTTCGCCTCCACCTACATCGAGACCGCCGGCGCCTCCGCCGAGGGCGACCTCGTCACCTCCGTCGGCGTCCCCGCCGACACCCTGCCCGCCGCCAAGACGTTCATCGAGACGTACAAGGCCAAGGGCTACAAGGGTGACTACGGCGCCTACGGTGCCTACGCCTACGACGCCACCACCGCCATCATCAAGGCCGTGAAGGCCGCCGTGGACGCCAACAACGGCGATGTCCCCAGCGACATCAACAAGCTGCGCTCCAGCGTCGTCGACGAGGTCCAGAAGTCCGACTTCGAAGGCATCAGCGGCAAGGTCGCCTTCGACGAGTACGGCGACACCACGAACAAGCAGCTCACCGTTTACCAGGTCGAAAAGGGTGCCTGGAAGGCTGTCGAGACCGGCACCGCCGACCTCGGCTGACCCAAGGCCCCAGCACACCTCACCACGGGCCGCGCGGAAGGGGACCCCGACCGCGCGGCCCGTTTCCACACCCAGACAACCCCCACCCGGCACGCATCCAGTGCACACGACCACCAGCGACATGGAGGCCATGCGGTGAACACCCTGCCGCAGCAGCTGGCCAACGGGCTGCTCCTAGGCTCGATGTACGGGCTCATCGCCATCGGCTACACGATGGTGTACGGCATCGTCCAGCTCATCAACTTCGCGCACGGCGAGATCTTCATGACCGGCGCCTTCGGCGCGCTCACGGTCTACTTCTACGTCCTCCCCGACGGCACGGCGATGGCCATCGCCGTCCCCCTCATGCTGATAGGTGGCGCAATCGTCGCCGTCCTCATCGCCGTCGGAGCGGAACGATTCGCCTACCGACCACTGCGCGGAGCACCACGGCTAGCACCGCTCATCACCGCCATCGGCCTCTCCCTCGCGCTCCAGGAGGTCGTCCGAAACTTCTACCCCGGTGCCGACCGCGCCCGCGCCTTCCCCGGCCTCGACGCCACCCACGACATCGGCTCCATCACCATCAAGGACGCCGACATCTTCCTGGTCGCCGCCGCGATCATCTGCATGTCCGGCCTCGCCTTCTTCGTCCGCAAGAGCCGCACCGGCCGCGCCATGCAGGCCACCGCGCAGGACCCGGACACCGCACAGCTCATGGGCATCGACACCAACCGCATCATCGTCATCGCCTTCGCCATCGGCGGCTTCTTCGCCGCCGTCGCAGCAGTCGCGTACGGCCTGAAGTACGGCAACGTCGACTACCGCATGGGCTTCCTCATGGGCCTCAAGGCGTTCACCGCCGCCGTCCTCGGCGGCATCGGCAACATCTACGGCGCCATGCTCGGCGGCATCGTCCTCGGCATCGCCGAAACCCTCGCCTCCGCCTACATCGACGGCATCCCCGGCATGCAGCAGCTCGGCGGCCAGAGCTGGGCCAACGTCTGGGCCTTCGCCCTCCTCATCATCGTCCTCCTCGTGAGGCCACAAGGCCTACTCGGCGAACGCGTCGCGGACAGGGCGTGATCACGATGACAGACATCACCAAAGCCACCCCCGCCACCCGCGGCCTCATCCCGCTGCCGGAAGCCGCCGCCCGCGGCCTCCTCCTCGCCGGCGGCATAGCCACCGCCGCCTCCGCCTTCCTCGCCTGGACCTGGACCTCCGAGTTCCCCGGCGACCTCACCATCAACGGCTACCCCGGCGGCCTGCAATGGCTCACCTTCACCGCCGGCCTCCTCACCACCCTCTTCGCCCTCGCCCTCTACGGCGTCCGCGGCCTCGGCTGGCTCCTGCCCGCCCGCAACAACGCACCCCTCGCCCTCGCAGCCCTCGGCGGCCTGGGCACCACCTGGTTCACCGTCATCGCCATCGCCAACAACCTCGGCGGCGTCGTCAACCTCGAACCCGGCGGCTGGATCGCAGCCATCGCCTCCCTGCTGCCCGTCCTCGGCGCCTTCGCCCTCCCCCAAGAAGGAGTCGGCAAGGACAGCACCAAGGAAAGCATCAAGGCGTACATCACCAAGCCCGACGCGATCCCCGCCCCCCAGCCCCTCACCCCCTGGCTGGAACGCGCCGTCATCACCCTCGCCACCATCCTCGGCCTCGCCGTCTTCACCTACGGCATCGACACCGAGTACGGCGAACTCTTCATCGGCTACCTCTTCGTCGTCGTCTTCTTCACCTGGGCCCTGCACACCGCAGGTGTCATGGACCGCTTCTCCCGCCTCGTCGCCCACAACCGCAGCTTCACGCTCGCCATGGGCTTCCTCGCGGCCATCGCGTTCCCCTTCACCCAGACCGACGACCACTACGCCAACATCGGCGTCAACATCCTGATCTTCGGAACCGTCGCCCTCGGCCTCAACATCGTCGTCGGCCTCGCCGGACTCCTCGACCTCGGATACGTCGCCTTCCTCGGCGTCGGCGCCTACACCGCCGCCCTCGTCTCCGGCTCCGAGTTCTCCCGCTTCTCCGGCGTCCAGTTCCCCTTCTGGGCCTCCGCCCTCACCGGCGCCGCCGCCAGCCTCATCTTCGGCGTCCTCATCGGCGCCCCCACCCTGCGACTGCGCGGCGACTACCTCGCCATCGTCACCCTCGGCTTCGGAGAGATCTTCCGCATCGCCGTCAACAACATGGACGGCGACTCCGGCCCCGACATCACCAACGGCCCCAACGGCATCCCCGCCATCCCCGACCTGAACTTCTTCGGGTTCAACATGGGCCAGGCGCACGACATCGGCGGCTTCACCCTCGGCCGCTTCGCCAACTACTACCTGCTCATGGTCCTCATCATGGCCATCGTCGTCCTCGTCTACACCCGCGCCGCCGACTCCCGCATCGGCCGCTCCTGGATCGCCATCCGCGAGGACGAAGTCGCCGCCACCGCCATGGGCATCAACGGCTTCCGCGTCAAGCTCATCGCCTTCGCCCTCGGCGCCTCCCTCGCCGGCCTCGCCGGCACCGTCAGCGCCCACGTCACCTACAGCGTCGTCCCGACGCCGTACCAGTTCGCCGGCTCCACCCCGCCCAACTCGGCCTTCCTCCTCGCCGCAGTCGTCCTCGGCGGCATGGGCACGGTCGCGGGCCCCATCCTCGGCGCCGCACTGCTCTACCTGCTGCCCGAGAAGCTCGTGTTCCTCCAGGACAAGTCGCTGCTCGCCTTCGGCATCGCGCTCATCCTCCTGATGCGCTTCCGCCCCGAAGGCATCATCGCCAACCGGCGCAACCAACTCGAGTTCCACGAAACCGGCCAACTCGACATACCAGAACAAACGACGTTGACCGACGAACCGGCCACCGTGACCAAGGCGGGGGCGTGACCACCATGACGACACCAGTACTCGAAGCCCGCGACGTCACCATGCGCTTCGGCGGCCTCACCGCCGTCCGCTCGGTCGACTTCACGGTCAACGCAGGCGAGATCGTCGGCCTCATCGGCCCCAACGGCGCCGGCAAGACAACCTTCTTCAACTGCCTCACCGGCCTCTACATCCCGACGGAAGGCACCGTCTCCTACAAGGGCACGGTCCTCCCGCCCAAGCCCCACCTGGTCACCCAGGCCGGCATCGCCCGCACCTTCCAGAACATCCGCCTGTTCGCCAACATGACGGTCCTCGAGAACGTCCTCGTCGGCCGCCACACGCGGACCAAGGAAGGCCTCTGGTCGGCACTCCTGCGCGGCCCCGGCTTCAAGAAGGCCGAAAAGGCCAGCGAAGAACGAGCCATGGAACTCCTCGAGTTCATCGGCCTCGCCGCCAAACGCGACCACCTGGCCCGCAACCTCCCCTACGGCGAACAGCGCAAGCTCGAAATCGCCCGCGCACTCGCCTCCGAACCCGGCCTGCTCCTCCTCGACGAGCCGACCGCCGGCATGAACCCCCAGGAGACGAGGGCCACCGAAGAACTGGTCTTCGCCATCCGCGACATGGGCGTCGCCGTCCTCGTCATCGAGCACGACATGCGCTTCATCTTCAACCTGTGCGACCGCGTCGCCGTCCTCGTCCAGGGCGAAAAACTCGTCGAAGGCACCTCCGAAGTCGTCCAGGCCGACGAACGCGTCATCGCCGCCTACCTGGGCGAACCCTTCGAAGGCGACCCCGGAGCCGCGGAGGCCGCCGAAGTCGCCGCGGCCGAGGCAGGAGCCGAAGCGCAGAGCACCACCAGCACCAAGGGAGAAGCCCAGTGAGCACACTGCTAGAGGTCGAAGACCTCCGGGTGTCCTACGGCAAGATCGAAGCCGTCAAAGGCATCTCCTTCAGCGTCGAAGCCGGCCAGGTCGTCACCCTCATCGGCACCAACGGCGCCGGCAAGACAACCACCCTGCGCACCCTCTCGGGACTCCTGAAGCCGACCAGCGGCAAGATCATCTTCGACGGCAAGCCCCTCACCGGCGTCCCCGCCCACAAGATCGTCGCCCTCGGCCTCGCCCACTCCCCCGAAGGCCGGCACATCTTCCCCCGCCTCACCATCGCCGAAAACCTCCAACTCGGCGCCTTCCTGAGGAACGACAAGGCAGGCATCGAAAAGGACATCCAGCGCGCCTACGACCTCTTCCCCATCCTGGGAGAACGCCGCAAGCAGGCCGCCGGAACCCTCTCGGGCGGCGAACAGCAGATGCTCGCCATGGGCAGGGCCCTGATGTCCCAGCCCAAGCTCCTCATGCTGGACGAGCCCTCCATGGGCCTCTCCCCCATCATGATGCAGAAGATCATGGCCACCATCTCCGAACTCAAGTCCCAGGGCACGACGATCCTCCTCGTCGAACAGAACGCCCAGGCAGCCCTCTCCCTGGCCGACCAAGGCCACGTCATGGAGGTCGGCAGCATCGTCGTCTCCGGCACCGGACAGGACCTGCTGACCGACGAGTCGGTACGGAAGGCATACCTCGGCGAGGACTAGAACGCGCCCTTGGTCGCACGACGAGGCCCGCGCCCCTGAACCAGGGACGCGGGCCTCACTCGTGTTCTGGAACGGGTCCCGGGTGTCAGCCCTTGCCGTTCTTCTTCTCGTCGGCATCCTGGATGACCGCCTCGGCCACCTGCTGCATCGACATCCGACGGTCCATCGACGTCTTCTGGATCCACCGGAACGCGGCCGGCTCGGTCAGCCCGTACTCCGTCTGCAGGATCGACTTCGCACGGTCCACCAGCTTGCGGGTCTCCAGACGCAGAGTGAGGTCCGCGACCTCGTTCTCCAGCTCCCTGAGCTCCGTGAACCGGGACACGGCCATCTCGATCGCCGGCACGACATCACTCTTGCTGAACGGCTTCACGAGATACGCCATCGCACCGGCGTCCCGGGCACGCTCGACGAGGTCGCGCTGCGAGAAGGCGGTCAACATGAGCACCGGGGCGATACGCTCCTCGGCGATCTTCTCCGCCGCGGAGATTCCATCGAGCTTGGGCATCTTCACGTCAAGGATCACGAGGTCCGGCTTGTGCTCGCGGGCAAGCTCGACGGCCTGCTCGCCGTCACCGGCCTCGCCTACGACGCTGTAGCCCTCTTCCTCCAGCATCTCTTTGAGGTCGAGGCGAATCAGCGCCTCGTCCTCGGCGATGACGACACGGGTCGTCAGCGGAGGCACGTGCGACTTGTCGTCGTCGGGCGCGTCTACGGGCTGGGGCGACTCGGGGGCGGTCACGGGGGCTCCTTGTTGCGGGCCGGGCAGTGCTGCTGCTTCGAAGCCTACCTAGAGGCAAGGACCTGCGGTGACCCGGTACACTTCCGGACAGCTGAACAGCTTGCCCGGTTGGAGGAACTGGTCAGACTCGCGGTGCTCAAACCACCGTGCCTTAGGGCATGTGGGTTCGAATCCCACACCGGGCACCTTCAGGAAGAAGCGGATGCTCACGTTCTCGTGAACATCCGCTTTTTGCTGCGTGCCGTCACGATCAGTGACACAGAGTTTCCGCATGAACTTTCACGGCACTGAGGTTCGACAGAAGGCGCTCACACTGCTGCGCAACGGCACGAAGAACGCGGATGTCGCCCGGAAACTCAACGTCCCGCTGGGGACAGTCGGCTACTGGAAGCACCTCGACCGAGCGAAACGCGGCGAGTGTCCAGGCAAGCACGACCCCAAGTGTCCCCGGTGCGACGGACGGGACCTCGACGAGCCCGCGTACAGCTACCTACTGGGCCTCTACCTCGGCGATGGCCACATCAGTCACTACTCCGAGCACCGAGTTCCCAACTTCATGATCACCTGTGCCGAGTCATGGCCCGGCCTGATGGACGACTGCGAACAGGCGATGCGCGCAGTCTTCCCCGACAACTCCGTCTGCCGCGTCCGCAAAATCGGCTGCCGCAACGTAAAGGTCTACTCCAAGCACCTTCACTGCCTGTTCCCCCAGCACGGCCCCGGCAAGAAGCACGACCGCACCATCGCTCTGGAACCCTGGCAGCAAGCCATCGTCGACGCTCATCCGTGGGAATTCATCCGCGGCCTCATCCACTCGGACGGCTGCCGCATCACCAACTGGACGACCCGCCTCGTCGCCGGTGAACGTAAGCGCTACGAATACCCCCGGTACTTCTTCTCCAACAAGTCGGACGACATCCGGAAGCTCTTCACCAATGCCCTCGACAGGGTGGGCGTCGAATGGACAACCCTTGCTCGCGGCAGCGACCCCTTCAACATCTCCGTCGCCCGCAAAGCCTCGGTCGCCCTCATGGACACCCACGTCGGCCCCAAGCACTAAAACGGCGCTACTTGGGGCTGTCGTCCTCCCCGATGTGGTGCACCCGCACCAGGTTCGTCGAGCCCGAGACGCCGGGCGGGGAGCCGGCGGTGATGACGACCGTGTCGCCCTTCTCGCAGCGGCCGTACTTCAACAACAGCTCGTCCACCTGGTTGACCATCGCGTCGGTGGAGTCGGCGTGGGGGCCGAGGAAGGTCTCCACGCCCCACGTCAGGCTGAGCTGGGAGCGCGTCGCCGGTTCCGGGGTGAAGGCGAGCAGCGGGATGGGCGAGCGGTAGCGGGACAGGCGGCGGACCGTGTCGCCGGACTGGGTGAAGGCGACGAGGAACTTGGCGCCCAGGAAGTCGCCCATTTCCGCTGCCGCTCGGGCTACCGCGCCGCCCTGCGTGCGTGGCTTGTTGCTTTCGGTCAGGGGCGAGAGGCCCTTGGCGAGGATGTCTTCCTCGGCCGCTTCGACGATCTTCGCCATGGTCGTGACGGTCTCGATGGGGTATTTGCCGACGCTGGTCTCGCCGGACAGCATCACGGCGTCCGTGCCGTCGATGACCGCGTTCGCCACGTCGCTGGCCTCCGCCCTTGTCGGGCGCGAGTTCTCGATCATCGAGTCGAGCATTTGAGTCGCGACGATGACCGGTTTGGCGTTGCGTTTGGCCAGCTTGATCGCGCGCTTTTGGACGATCGGGACTTGTTCGAGCGGCATTTCGACGCCGAGGTCGCCGCGCGCGACCATGATGCCGTCGAAGGCGGCGACGATGTCGTCGATGGCGTCGACGGCCTGGGGCTTTTCGACCTTGGCGATGACGGGGAGGCGGCGGCCTTCTTCGTCCATGATGCGGTGGACGTCGTCGATGTCGTGGCCGCTGCGGACGAAGGAGAGGGCGATGACGTCGAAGCCGGTGCGCAGGGCCCAGCGGAGGTCGGCTTCGTCCTTGTCGGAGAGGGCGGGGACGGAGATGGCGACGCCGGGGAGGTTGAGGCCCTTGTGGTCGGAGACGATGCCGCCTTCGACGACGGTGGTGTGGACGCGGGGGCCGTCGACGTCGGTGACTTGGAGGCAGACTTTGCCGTCGTCGACGAGGATGTGTTCGCCGGGGGTGACGTCGGTGGCGAGGCCGGGGTAGGTGGTTCCGCAGGTCTGGCGGTCGCCTTCGATGCCTTCTTCGACGGTGATGGTGAAGGTGTCGCCGCGTTCAAGGAGTACGGGGCCTTCGGTGAAGTGGCCGAGGCGGATCTTCGGGCCTTGAAGGTCGGCGAGGATGCCGACGCTGCGGCCGGTCTCGTCGGAGGCCTTGCGTACGCGGTGGTAGCGCTCGTCGTGTTCGGCGTAGGTGCCGTGGCTGAGGTTGAATCGGGCGAGGTCCATTCCGGCGTCGACCAGTCCTTTGATCTGGTCGTACGAGTCGGTGGCGGGGCCCAGGGTGCAGACGATTTTTGCTCGGCGCATGTTTCGAGCGTAGAGCTTACCGGTGGGTAGGGAATTGGTGGTGCGTGTCTTCTCAACAACCTTTGGGTGAAGCGCTCTTGACAAGTGTTGAATTGTGCGCCGGGTTGCTCCGATGAGCATTTCGGAGCGCCCCGGCATTCTTTTATGACAATTGCGGTGGGGCCATGGTGAAGCGGGCGTTGACCTGGGCGTGGACGCGTTGGCGCTGGGGTTCGAGGTCGAGGGGCGCGGCGGCGGTGTCCTCGGCGGCGTAGGCGGCGGAGCGCATGCGGCTGCCGGAGGCGGCGGGGTAGGCAGGCGCGGCGTTTTCGGCGCCGATGTCGGCCAGCTCCACGAGGGCCGCCAGGGTCGTCCCGAGTGCCTCCGCGTACTCCCTCGCACGCTGGACGGCTTCCCGTACCGCCTGCTGGCGGGCCTGGCGGTGGGCGGGTGAGTCGGGGCGCAGCGCCCACCAGGGGCCGTCGACCCGTGTGAGGTCCGAGTCGGCGAGGCGGGTGGTGAGTTCGCCGAGGGCGGTGAAGTCGGTCAGTTCGGCGGTGATGTGGACGCGGCCGTGGTAGGCGTGGATGCGTTCGCCTCGGCCGTGTTCTTTGAGTTGTGGGGTGATGGAGAAGGAGCCGGTCTCCAGTCGTTCCACTGCGTCGCCGTAGGTCTTGATGAGGTCGAGGGCGGCGGTGTTGCGGCGGGTGAGGTCGTCGAGGGCAGAGCGGCGGTCTTTGCCGCGGGAGGCGACGGTGACGCCGATGCGGGCGATCTCGGGGTCGACTTCGAGGTGTGCTTCGCCGCGGACGGCGATGCGGGGTGCGTCGGGGGTGCCGTAGGGGACGGCGGGTTGGGGCTCCTCTGATGGTGGGGTGGTCATACGCCCCACTCTGTCACTGGTTACCTGGTTGGCGCCCCGGCTGGTCATCAGATCGAAACCTGCGGGGTCTGTTGTGGTGCGGCATGTCCGGGTCAGAATCTACGCGCGTTGTTGACCTTTCCCCGAGGAGTACCAGACATGCCGTTGAACCGTCGGAAGTTCCTGAAGAAGTCCGCTGTGACCGGTGCGGGTGTCGCGCTGGCGAGTTCGGTGGCGGCTCCGGCGGCGCAGGCTGCGGAGGCGAAGAAGGGCTCCAGGCCTGTGAAGCGGTACTCGCTGACGGTGATGGGCACGACGGACCTGCATGGTCACATCTTCAACTGGGACTACTTCAAGGACGCGGAGTACACCGACGCGAAGGGCAACGCGCAGGGTCTGGCCCGGGTGTCGACGCTGGTGAACCAGGTCCGCAAGGAGAAGGGCCGTGGCAACACGCTGCTGCTGGACGCGGGTGACACGATCCAGGGCACTCCGCTGACGTACTACTACGCGAAGGTCGACCCGATCACCGCGGAGGGTGGTCCGGTGCACCCGATGGCGGCGGCGATGAACGCGATCGGGTATGACGCGGTGGCGCTCGGCAACCACGAGTTCAACTACGGCATCGAGACGCTGCGCAAGTTCGAGGAGCAGTGCGATTTTCCGCTGCTGGGTGCGAACGCGCTGGACGCGAAGACGCTGAAGCCGGCTTTTCCGCCGTTCTTCATGAAGACGTTCCGGGTGAAGGGCGCGCCGCCGGTGAAGGTGGCGGTGCTGGGGCTGACGAACCCGGGTATCGCGATCTGGGACAAGGCGTATGTGCAGGGGAGGTTGACGTTCCCGGGGCTTGAGGAGCAGGCGGCGAAGTGGGTGCCGAAGCTGCGGTCGATGGGTGCGGACGTGGTGGTCGTGTCGGCGCACTCGGGTTCGTCGGGTACGTCGTCGTACGGTGACCAGTTGCCGTACGTCGAGAACTCGGCGGCGCTGGTGGCGCAGCAGGTGCCGGGGATCGACGCGATTCTGGTCGGGCACGCGCATGTGGAGATTCCGGAGCTGCTGGTCACGAACGAGAAGACCGGTAAGACGGTGGTGCTGTCGGAGCCGTTGGCGTACGCGGAGCGGTTGTCTTTGTTCGACTTCGAGCTGGTTTTCGCGAAGGGTCGTTGGGCGGTCGAGTCGGTGTCGGCGTCGGTGCTGAACTCGAACGCGGTGGCCGACGATCCGAAGATCACGAAGTTGCTGAAGGACGACCACGATGTCGTGGTGGAGTACGTGAACCAGGTGGTCGGTACGGCCACGGAGCCGCTGACGACGGTGGACGCGCGGTACAGGGACGCGCCGATCATCGACCTGATCACGAAGGTGCAGGAGGACGTCGTCAAGGCGGCGCTGGCGGGTACGGAGTACGCGTCGGTGCCGGTGATCGCGCAGGCGTCGCCGTTCTCGCGTACGTCGGAGATTCCGGCCGGTGATGTGACGATCCGGGATCTGTCGAGTCTGTATGTGTACGACAACACGCTGGTCGCGAAGTTGATGACGGGTGCGCAGCTCAAGGCGTACCTGGAGTACTCGGCGCAGTACTTCGTGCAGACGGCGGCGGACGCGGCGGTCGATGTGGAGAAGTTGACGAACGCCGGTGGTCGTCCGGACTACAACTACGACTATGTGTCGGGTCTGACGTACGAGATCGACATCGCTCAGGCGGCGGGTTCGCGGATCAGGAACGTGTCGTACAACGGTGCGGCGCTGGATGACGCGCAGCAGTTCGTGCTGGCGGTGAACAACTACCGTGCCAATGGCGGTGGTGCGTTCCCGCATGTGGCGTCGGCGACGGAGGTGTGGGCGGAGTCGACGGAGATCCGGACGCGGATCGCGGAGTGGGTGACGGCGAAGGGTGTGCTGGATCCGAAGGACTTCGCGTCGGTGGACTGGAAGCTGACGCGGGGCGGTACGCCGGTCTTCTAGGGCTGCGGGGCTGCGGGACTGTGTGTCCGAGGGGCGGTGGGAGGGTTTTCTCCCGCCGCCCTTTGTCGTTCTACCGGGCTTCGATCAGGGGGGTGAGGGTCTGTGGTTGTCGGGCCGGGGGGATGTGGGGTCGGTTTTCCAGGCCGAAGGTGGTGAAGGCGGTGCGGGTCGGGAGTGGGTAGGGCTCTTTTCCGGTCAGGGAGTTGAGGATGGTGGCGCTGCGCCAGGCGGCGAGGCCGAGGTCGGGGGTGCCGTTGCCGTGGGTGTGGCGTTCGGCGTTCTGTACGTAGGCGGTGCCGGTGACGGAGGGGTCGAGGACGAGGCGGAACTGTTCGTCGACGCGGGGGCGTTCGCGGCTGTCGCGGCGCAGGTAGGGGTCGAGGCCGGCGAGGATGCGGTCGAGGGG
The DNA here is from genome assembly GCF_036237295.1 of Streptomyces sp. NBC_01352. Classification (NCBI taxonomy): domain Bacteria; kingdom Bacillati; phylum Actinomycetota; class Actinomycetes; order Kitasatosporales; family Streptomycetaceae; genus Streptomyces; species Streptomyces sp. NBC_01352. Next base: position 8,105,555 of record NZ_CP108354.1, on the reverse strand, counting down.
GCGTTCGCGGTAGCCGGTGGCGAGGACGACGGCGTCGGTGGTGAGGCGGGTGCGGGTGTTCTGCTGGATGTGTTCGAGGTGGAGTTCGATTTTGGTGGTGGCGATGCGGCCGGCGGTGCGGACGCGGACGCCGGGGGTGAGGACGGCGTCGGGCCAGCCGCCGTGCAGGGTGCGGCGGTAGAGCTCGTCGTGGATGGCGGCGATGGTGTCGGTGTCGATGCCTTTGTGGAGCTGCCATTGGGTGGTGACGAGGCGGTCGCGGACGCTTTCGGTGAGGGCGTGGAAGTAGCGGGTGTAGTCGGGGGTGAAGTGTTCGAGGCCGAGTTTGGAGTACTCCATGGGGGCGAAGGCTTCGGTGCGGCCGAGCCAGTGGAGTTTCTCGTGGCCTGCGGGGCGGGCCCGGAGCAGGTCGAGGAAGATTTCGGCGCCGGACTGTCCTGAGCCGATGACGGTGACGTGGTCGGCGGCGCGGATCGTGTCGCGGTGGGTGAGGTAGTCGGCGGCGTGGATGACGGGTACGGCGGGGGCGTCGACGAGGGGTTTCAAGGGGTCGGGGACGTACGGCTCGGTGCCGACGCCGAGGACGATGTTGCGTGTGTAGGTCCGTCCTAGGGCTTCGGCTTCGCCGTCGGTGTCGAGTTGGGTGTGGTCGACTTCGAAGAGGTCGCGTTCGGGGTTCCAGCGGACGGCGTCGATCTGGTGGCCGAAGCGGAGTCCGGGGAGGTTCTCCGAGACCCAGCGGCAGTAGGCGTCGTATTCGGCGCGTTGGATGTGGAAGCGCTCGGCGAAGTAGAAGGGGAAGAGTCTCTCGCGGGTCTTGAGGTAGTTGAGGAAGCTCCAGGGGCTGGTGGGGTCGGCGAGGGTGACGAGGTCGGCGAGGAAGGGGACTTGGATGGTGGCGCCTTCGATGAGGAGGCCGGGGTGCCAGTCGAAGGTGGGCCGTTGGTCGTAGAAGACGGTGTCGAGTTCGGTGAGGGGGTGGGCGAGGGCGGCGAGGGAGAGGTTGAAGGGGCCGATGCCGATGCCGACGAGGTCGCGGGGTGCGTCGGGCTCGTGGTGTGGGGGGTGGGGCGTCCGGCTCATCGGGGTGTGGTTCCTTCCACGAGTTCTTCGACGGGTTCGTCGAGGAGTTCCTCGACGAGTTGCAGGAGCCCGGCCAGGTCGGCGGGCCGGGTGTGGGGGTTGAGGAGGGTGGCCTTAAGCCAGAGGCGGCCGTCGAGGCGGGCGCGGCCGAGGACGGCTCGGCCGCGGGTGAGGAGGTGTCGGCGTACGGCGGCGACGGTGTCGTCGGTGGCTCCTGCGGGGCGGAACAGGACGGTGCTGATGGTGGGCCGGTCGTGGAGTTCGAAGGCGGGGTGGTTGTCGACGAGGGCGGCGAAGGTGCGGGCGTGGTCGCAGACCTGGTCGACGAGGGCGCCGAGGCCGGTGCGGCCGAGGGTCTTGAGAGTGACGGCGATCTTGAGGGCGTCGGCGCGGCGGCTGGTGCGCGGGGAGCGGCCGAGGAGGTCGGGCAGGCCGGCTTCGGTGTCGTCGTCGGCGTTGAGGTAGTCGGCGTGTTGGTGGAGTGCGGCGAGGTCGTGGGGGTGTTTGACGGCGAGGAGGCCTGCGGCGATGGGCTGCCAGCCGAGTTTGTGCAGGTCGAGGGTGATGGTGTGGGCGGCGTCGAGGCCGGCGAGTTTGGTGCGGTGGCGGTCGCTGAAGAGGAGGCCTGAGCCGTAGGCGGCGTCGATGTGCAGGCGGGCGTGGTGGGCGTGGCACAGGGCGGCGATGTCGGGGAGGGGGTCGATGAGTCCGGCGTCGGTGGTGCCTGCGGTGGCGGCTACGACGACGGGTCCGGGGAGGGTGCTGAGGGCGTCGGCGAGGGCGGCGGGGTCGAGGGTGCCGGCGGGGGCGGGGACGACGACGGGGTCGGGCAGGCCGAGCAGCCAGGCGGCGCGGGGCAGGGAGTGGTGGGCGTTGGCGCCGTGGAGGAGGCGGATGCCGGGGCCGTGGGTTTCGCGGGCGAGGAGGAGGGCGAGTTGGTTGGATTCGGTGCCGCCGGTGGTGATGAGGGCGTCGGCGGCGCCGGCCTCTTGGGCGAGGGCCTGTGTGACCAGTGCTTCGAGTTCGGATGCGGCCGGTGCTTGGTCCCAGGAGTCGAGGGACGGGTTGAGGGCGCTGGCGGCGAGGTCGGCGGCGGTGGCGACGGCGAGGGGTGGGCAGTGGAGGTGGGCTGCGCAGTGGGGGTGGGCGGGGTCGGCGGCGCCTTCGGCGAGTGCGTGGACGAGGCGGCGTAGGGCGTCGGGGTCGCCCTGGTCCGGCAGTACGTTTCCCACGGCGTCGCGTACGCGTGCGGCGACGGCGTGCGGGCCGCCGGCGGGGAGGGGGCCGCGGCGGGCGTGGGTGCCGTCGCGCAGGGCGTCGAGCACGGTGTCGAGCAGGGGCCGTAGGGCGTCGGGGCCTTGGGGGCCCGAGGCGAGGCTCGGTGTGCTCATGGGTGGTCCTCCGGGCGCTGGGCAGAGGGAGTTCCAGCTTGTACGCGAATGCGTGATCGTGCCCGAAAAGCCCAACGAACAGAACCCGAAAGAAGGTACGTCCGTGCGGGGAGAACGTGTCGGGGCACGGCCGATCCGTTGGAGTCGGCCGTGCCCCGGGGGTGGTGCGGTCTAGGCCTCGCGTACCCGCAAGGCGCGTGCCAGGTCGTCGAGTTGGTCGGCCAGCTTGCGGCGCAGTGCCGGGATCGGTGCGTCGTCGCTCAGGCATGCCTCGCCGAGGCGGAGGGTCTCGGTGTCGACGGCGTGGGCCGGGAAGGCCCAGCGGCCGGCGGCTTCGGCGATGGCGGGGCCGCGGCGGGCGGCGAGGGTGCCGACGTCCTGGAAGTAGCGGGGGACGTACTGCCGTACGAGGTCGGCCTGTTCGGGTTGCCAGAAGCCTTGGGCGGTGGCGGTGAAGAGGTAGTTGGAGAGGGTGTCGTCGGTGAACATCGCCTCCCAGGCCTGTTGCTTGGCTGCTTCGTCGGGCAGGGCGGCGCGGCAGCGGGCGGCGCCTTCGCGGCCGGTGGCGCTGGGGTCGCGCTCGAGTTCGGCGGCGATGGCGGTCTCGTCGGTGGCGCCGAGGACGGCGAGGCGGCCCAGGACGCGCCAGCGCAGTTCGGGGTCGAGTTCGGGGCCGCCGGGTGCGGTGCCGTCGGCGAGCCAGGCGGCGATGGTGTCGGGGTGGGCGGCGACGTCGATGAAGTGGCGTACGGCGATGAGGCGCAGGCCGGGGTGGTCGCCGTCCTCGGTGCGGCGGATGAGGTCGCGGCACAGGGCGGTGAGGGAGGCGAGTGCGGCGGGCCGCTGGTCGGGGTTGAGGTAGCGGTCGGTGACCTGGGCGGCGGCGAAGGCGAGGACGCCTTGCACGATGGCGAGGTCGGTCTCCTGCGGGAGGTGGGTGCGGGCGGCTTCCAGGTAGGCGCCGGGGGCCAGTTCGCCGTCGCGTACGGAGTCGCGCAGGGCGTTCCACACGACGGCGCGGGTGAGGGGGTCGGGCAGGCCGGAGAGGCCGGATTGGACGCTCTGGAAGGACTGGGTGTCGAAGCGGATCTTGGCGTAGGTGAGGTCGCCGTCGTTGAGGAGGAGCAGTGCGGGGCGTTTGCCGATGGGGTGGGGGGTGGTGTGGGGGAGGTCGAGGTCGAGGCGTTCGCGCAGGACGAGGTGGCGGCCTTCGTCGGCGACGTCCTGGTCGTAGAGGCCGACGGCGATGCGGTGGGGGCGGCTGCCGGTGCGGTCGACGGTGAGGGTGCAGGTGCCGTCGTCGCCGGGGGTGATGCGGGGGGTGAGGGTGTCGACGCCGGTGGTGCGCAGCCAGGTGTCGGCCCAGGCGTGGACGTCGCGGTCGGTGCCGGCGGCGAGGGAGTCGATGAAGTCGGCGAGGGTGGCGTTGGCGAACCTGTGGCGGGCGAAGTGGGTGTTGATGCCGGTGAGGAAGTCCTTCTCTCCGAGCCAGGCGACGAGTTGCCGCAGGGCGGAGGCGCCCTTGGCGTAGGAGATGCCGTCGAAGTTGAGCAGGGCGGAGGCGGTGTCGTCGACGGCCTCCGGGGCGACGGGGTGGGTGGAGGGGCGCTGGTCGGCTTCGTAGCCCCAGGCTTTGCGGCTGACGCCGAAGTCGGTCCAGGTGTCTGCGAAGCGGGTGGCTTCGGTGAGGGTCTGGTAGCCCATGTACTCGGCGAAGGACTCGTTGAGCCAGATGTCGTCCCACCATCGGAGGGTGACGAGGTCGCCGAACCACATGTGGGCCATCTCGTGGGCGATGACCATGGCGCGGGTCTGGCGTTCGGTGTCGGTGACGGCGGAGCGGTAGACGAAGTCGTCGCGGAAGGTGACGAGGCCGGGGTTCTCCATGGCGCCGGCGTTGAACTCGGGGACGAACGCCTGGTCGTAGGAGTCGAAGGGGTAGGGCTCCTCGAACTTCTCGTGGTAGCGGTCGTAGCACTGCTTGGTGATCTCGAAGAGCTCGTCGGCGTCCGCGTCCAGGTGGGGGGCGAGGGAGCGGCGGCAGTGGATGCCGAAGGGCAGGCCGCGGTGTTCGGTGCGTACGGAGTGCCAGGGGCCGGCGGCGACGGCGACGAGGTAGGTGGAGATCAGGGGGGTGGGGGCGGCCTGCCAGCGGCCCTCGCCGAGGTGTTCGGTGATGCTGTTGGCGAGGACGGTCCAGTCTTCGGGGGCCTTGAGGGACAGGTCGAAGACGGACTTGAGGTCCGGCTGGTCGAAGGCGGCGAAGACGCGTTGGACGTCGTCCATGAACAGCTGGGTGTACAGGTAGGTTTCGCCGTCGGTGGGGTCGGTGAAGCGGTGCATGCCCTCGCCGGTGCGGGAGTAGCGCATGGCGGCGTCGACGCGCAGTTCGTGTTCGCCGGGGGTGAGGTTCTTCAGGGCGAGCCGGTTCTCGTCCAGGGTTTCCGGGTCGAGGGGGTGTCCGTCGAGGGTGACGGAGCGCAGTTGGGCCGGCTTGACCTCGACGAAGGTGTCCGTGGCGTCCTGGTCCGCGCGGACGGTGAACCTGATGACGGTGCGGGAGTCGAACGTGTCGTCCCCGGTGGTCAGGTCGAGGTCGATCGTGTAGCGGTGGACGTCGAGGAGCTTGGCACGGGTCTGCGCTTCGTCGCGCGTCAGTACGGACATGCAGGACATGCTGCCTGATGGCGCTGACCTGGCACAGGGGCGGATCGGTACGCGCCCTATGTCCGGTCCTGTTCGAGTTCCCCCGTGTGCGCCCCCTGGCCGCGTTGGGTGGGGACGCGGGCGTCCGGGTGGGGCAGGGCGGGGCGTGGGGGGTGTTCGCCGGCTTCGGTGTGGTCCTTGACGAGGGCGCGGAGTTCGCGGACCTCGTGTTGGAGGGCGAGGTGGCGTTGGTGGGTGTCGAAGAGGTAGCGGACCTTGGTGCGCAGGGCCCAGGGGTCGATGGGTTTCATGACGAGGTCGGCGACGCCGAGGCCGAAGGCGGTGGAGCTCAGTTCGAGGTCGGCGCCGAAGCCGGTGAGGAGGACGACGGGTATGTGCTGGGTCTGTTCGACGCGGCGCATGTAGCGCACCACGTCGAGGCCGCTGACGCCGGGCATGCGTACGTCGAGGAGGAGGAGACCGACCTGGCCGCGCAGTACCTGTTTGAGGGCCTCGTCTCCGCTGGTGGCGCGGCCCAGCCGGTAGCCCAGCGGGGCGAGGGCGCTCTCCAGGGCGTACAGCGTGTCCTCGTGGTCGTCGACGATGAGGATCCTGGCATCCGACGGCATGGCCCGACGTCCCTCCCTCGTGGACAGACCAGCCTACGACCGCGCACTGACGCGGAGTGCTCGTCGGCTGACAAGGAGTGCACAGCGCAGCATGCCCCTCGCGGGGCCCCGTGTCACGCCCCTGGGGGCATCGGGGGAGGTCAATTCGCCAGGTGTGCGGTTGCGTTGACGGCGTCCTCGGCGATGCGCTCGTGGTGCCTGATCACTTCGGCGATGATGAAATTCAGGAACTTCTCAGCGAAGGCCGGGTCGAGTTTGGCGTTCTCGGCGAGGGTGCGCAGGCGTTCGATCTGCCGGGACTCGCGGGCCGCGTCGGCGGGCGGCAGCTGGTGTCTGGCCTTGAGGTGGCCGACCTGCTGGGTGCACTTGAAGCGTTCGGCGAGCATGTGGACGACGGCCGCGTCGATGTTGTCGATGCTGTCGCGGAGCCGGGCGAGTTCCTCGCGGACGGCGGGGTCGACGTCGCCGGTTCCGTTGTTGCTGGTGGTCATGGGCGTCCACATTACGGGGCGGGCGCGCGCTCGATCATGGGTGGATCGTCCGGATCCGGTACCTGGTTGCTCCAGCCGCCGGGAACGACGCGGCTCTCCTGGGCGCGGAAGCGGACGGGGGCCATGCCGACGCGGCGGGTGAACAGGCGGGAGAAGTAGGCGGGGTCGTCGTAGCCGACGCGGCGGGCGACGGCGGCGACGGGCAGTTCGGTGGCGGCGAGGAGTTCCTTGGCGCGGCCGAGGCGGATGCCGAGGAGGTAGTCCTTGGGGCTGCAGCCGGCGCCGCGGCGGACGGCGGTGCGCAGTTCGGCGGTGGTCATGCCGTGCCGGGCGGCGTGGTCGGCGACCGACAGGGGTTTGAAGGCGTCGCGGGCGAGGGCCTTGAGGACCGGGTCGCCGTCGGGGGCGAGGTCGGCGCGGGCGCGGCGCAGGGCGACGAGGAGTTCGTGGACGGCGGCGCCGGTCTCCACTTCCAGGAGGGGGTTGTCGCGGCGGGCGGCGCGGGCGATGCGGGTGATGACGGCGCGTGGGCCGGTGGCGTCGGACAGGGGGACGACGGGGCGGTCGGGTTCGATGTAGCCGAGTTCGGTGTAGGTGGCGGTGGCGGGGCCGGTGAAGCCGACGAAGCCCTCGTCCCAGCCGGCGGCGGGGTCGGGCGCGTAGTGGTGGGGGATGCCGGGGGTGAGCCACAGGAGGGCGGGCGCGGTGACGGTGGTGCGGCGGCCGTCGGGTGCCTGGTACCAGCCGTTGCCGGTGCTGATGACGACGGCGACGTGGCTGTCGAGGGTGCGGGGGCCGACGGTGGGCAGCGCGCCGTACTGGAGGCCGACGCCGAGGCAGACGAGGCCGAGCCGGTGGTGGGCGGGGCCGGGCGTGAAGAACCGCATCCAGGTGTGGTACATCGGCGGTCCTCCGACGGTCGTACTTGTGTCCAAGCAGCGCCGATCTTTGTCCATGGACGTGATCCACGCCAGGGGTGAGGGTGGGGCGTATGAGCGAGTTCACGGTGGGGGACGCGGATTTCCTGCTGGACGGGCGGCCGGTGCGGCTGCTGTCCGGTGCGCTGCACTACTTCCGGGTGCATGAGGCGCAGTGGGGGCACCGGCTGGCGATGCTGCGGGCGATGGGCCTCAACTGCGTGGAGACGTATGTGCCGTGGAACCTGCACGAGCCGCGGCCGGGCGAGTTCCGGGACGTGGAGGCGCTGGGCCGGTTCCTGGACGCGGCCCACCGGGAGGGTCTGTGGGCAATCGTGCGGCCGGGTCCGTACATCTGTGCCGAGTGGGAGAACGGCGGGCTGCCGCACTGGCTGACGGGGCACCCGCGCACGCGTGACGAGCGTTTTCTGCGACCTGTGGAGGACTGGTTCCGTCGGCTGCTGCCGGAGGTGGTGTCCCGGCAGGCCGACCGGGGCGGCCCGGTGATCATGGTGCAGGTGGAGAACGAGTACGGCAGCTTCGGCTCGGACGCCGAGTATCTGGGCCGGCTCGCGGATCTGCTGCGGTCCGAGGGCGTGACGGTGCCGCTGTGCACGTCGGACGGCCCGGAGGACCACATGCTCGGCGGCGGTTCGGTCCCCGGGGTGCTCGCCACGGTGAACTTCGGCTCCCACGCGCGCGGGGCGTTCGCGTCGCTGCGCCGGCATCGCGGCGACGGGCCGCTGATGTGCATGGAGTTCTGGTGCGGCTGGTTCGACCACTGGGGCGGTGAGCATGTCGTGCGGGATCCCGCGGAGGCGGCGGCGACGCTGCGGGAGATCCTGGAGTGCGGGGCCTCGGTCAATCTGTACATGGCGCACGGCGGCACCAGTTTCGCGGGCTGGGCGGGCGCCAACCGGGGTGGCGGCTGGATGCACGACGGGCCGCTTCAGCCGGACGTGACCTCGTACGACTACGACGCGCCCGTCGACGAGTACGGCCGGCCCACGGAGAAGTTCTGGCGTCTGCGCGAGGTGTTCGCCGAGTACGCCGACGGGCCGCTGCCTGAAGTCCCGCCCGCGCCCGCGCCGTTGGGTGAGCCGGCTGAGGTGCGGCTGGACGGCTGGGCGTCCCTGTCCGCCGTACTCGAGGCGCGCGGGGGCCCGGAGGGCACGTATCCCGTGCCGCCGACCTTCGAGGAGCTGGACGTCGACCGGGGTGTGGTGCGCTACGAGGTGACGGTGCCGGGGCCGCGGCAGCCCTACCCGCTGACCGCGCGTGGGCTGCGGGACCTGGCGGTGGTGTACGTCGACGGGGAGCGGGCCGGGGTGCTCACCGAGGACGAGGACCGGCTCAAGGAGCCCGTCGCGGGGCACGCGCGCGTGCAGCTGTGGGTGGAGTCCCTGGGGAGGGTCAACTACGGTCCGCTGACGGGCGAGCCCAAGGGCATCACCGGAGGCCTGCTGCACGAGCGCCAGTATCTGCACGGCGTACGCGCGCGCGGGCTGCGCCTGGACGCCCTGGACGACATCGAGGGCCTCGCCTTCCGGGCCCTCCCCGGCGACGCCTCCCCCGGTCTGTACCGGGCCGGCGTCACGGTCCGCGGCGCCGGGGACGCCTGCCTGGACCTGCCGGGCTGGACCCGTGGCTTCGTGTGGATCAACGGCTTCAACCTGGGCCGTTACTGGTCCGCGGGGCCGCAGCGGTCACTGTACGTACCCGGGCCGGTGCTGCGGGAAGGGACCAACGAGGTATGGGTGCTGGAGTTGGATCAGGCGTCGGTGACGCCGCCCGTCCTGCGGCCCGTACCGGCGAATCCGGCCGGGGAAAATCCACCCGCGTCGCCGTAGAGTGGAACCGGGTTCACGGCCTCTTGGGGGTACGGGCGTGGCGAACGACGGACCGGTCGAGCACGGCTATCCGCATCTGGAGACGGTGCGGGCCGCCGTCACCGCGTTGTACAAGCGGTTGTCGTACGACACCGTCCAGATGTTCGGGACCAGCGTGGTCCCCGCCGACGTGGCGTTCTGCGACACCGACGACCTGTATCTGGGGGCGCAGCGGGTGGCGCGTGAGCTGGTGCGGCACTACCGGCTGCCGGATGCCCGGATGGTCGTCAGCTTCCGGGAGATGAAGCAGGCGGCGAACGTCGAACTCACCGCCGGGCCCGAGTACTTCGTCGAGCTGAACGACCGTTTCCGCACCCACCGCCGGGACATCGGCGCGGCCCTCGCCCACGAGGTGATGCACGTCTATCTGCACCGCCTGGACCTGAGCTTCCCCGGCACCCGGGAGAACGAGATCCTCACCGACACCGCGGCGACCTACCTGGGGGCGGGCTGGTTGCTCCTCGACGCGTACCGGGAGGACGCGGCGTCCTCCCAGAAGCTCGGCTATCTCACCCCGGAGGAGTTCGGTTACGTCCTCGCCAAGCGGGCCCTGGTCTTCGGCGAGGACCCGTCGGTGTGGTTCACCAGCCCGCAGGCCTACACGGCGTACGTCAAGGGCATGACCCGGGCCCGCCAGGACGAGCAGCAGCCCCCGCTGACGGCGGCCGGCTGGGCGGGGCGGCGCCGCTACGCCCGCGACCGGCGGCACGCGCCCGGGACGGGACCGGGACCGGGCGTCCCGTACGCCTTCTCCCCCGACAGCGGCGGCCGCCTGCGGGTCTCCTTCCCCTGCCCGACCTGCCACCAGCGGATCCGGGTGCCGGTGCGGGGCAGGATGCGGGCGCGGTGTTCGCTGTGCCGGACGGTGCTGGAGTGCGACACGTAGCCGACATGGTGCCGGAGTGCGACACGTAGCCGACGGAGTTCCTACTCCGTGCGCAGCGCCGTCGCCGTCCGGGCCCTCGCCGCCCACCCCGCCGGAAGCAGCGCGCCCAGCAGGGCGATGGTGAGGCCGGCCAGCCCCAGGAGCACCAGCCGCGGAGTGCCGTACACGTCGAGGACCGACGGCGGCAGGTCGGTGCCCGCCGCGTCCCCCATCACCGGCAGCACATAGGCGTGCAGCGCGAATCCGGCCGGGACGCCGACCAGTCCCCCGAGTACGCCGATCCCGGCCACCGAGGCGAGGACGAGGCCCACGGTCTGGCGGGGCGACATGCCGAGCGCCTTGCACACGCCGAGGTCGTGGACGCGCTCGCGGGTGTCGAGGACGACGGAGTTGAGCACGCCGAGTCCGGCCACGGAGACCAGCATGAGGGTGAGCAGCGCGGCCATCGCCTGCACGACGAGGAGCAGGCCGTCCTGCTCCGAGGGGGAGTTGGCGTGTGCGTCGCCGCCCAAGGGCTGGATCTCGGCGGCGAGTTCCCGGGCGTACTCGGTGGCCAAGACGCCCGGCTTCACCTCGACGAGGAGCACGCCGGTTTCGGCCGCCGGGAAGTCGGCGAGGTTCGCGTGGATCTCCAGTTCGTCGTCCGAGGTGTCGAAGGCCTCGCCGACGATGCGCAGGGTCTGCGTGCGCCCCTGATGGGTCACCCGTACGGTGTCGCCTAGCTCGGTGCCGGTCTTCTCCAGGAAGCGCGAGGGCACGACGACCTGCCCCCGGCCGGTGATCCAGTGCCCGGAGATCATCTCGTAGGCGCCGGAGCGGGAGTCGCCCTCGTAGAGGCTTGCCCGGGCGGTGCCGGAGACCCCGCCCACGGTGACGTCCGCCTGGGTCTTGCCGTAGTACGAGGCCGTGCCGGCCTGCGCCTCGACGGCGGCACGCACGCGTGCCGGGTCGGCGGCGGCCGGGGGCTCGGCCGTGCCCGCCGCGGGGGCGGGCCCGCGTGTGACGGTCGGTCCGCCGGTGCCGGTGAAGACGGTGACCGCCGCGCGGTTCTCGGGGTCCCCCGCCTCGGCGACCGCGGTCAGGGACGAGGTCAGGCCCAGCGCGAAGGTCGCCGCGACCGTCCCGAAGGCCACCGCCAGCAGCATCGCGGCCGTGCGGACGGGGTGGGCGAAGGGCGCGGCGAGGCCGTAGGTCACCGCGCGGGGCAGCGGCAGCCGGCCCGCCGCCCGGTGCGCCCACTGGCCGCGTCCGGTGCGGGGCGCGCGGCCGACCGCGATGGCCTCGACGGTGCGCAGCCGTCCGGCCCGCAGTGCGGGGACCAGCGCCGCGATCCCCACGACGAGCAGCGCGGCGACCACCACGACGACGTCCACCCACCAGGCCACCGTCAGCGAAGCAGTGCCGTACACCTGCTCGGTGTCGTTCAGCAGCGGTACGGCCAGCAGGTTTCCGAGGACGACGCCCAGGGCGATGCCCGCGCCCGCCGGGATGAGCGCCTGGGCGACGTAGGCGCGCACGACCTCGCGCGGGGTGAAGCCGATGGCCTTGAGGATGCCGATCCTGCGCAGGCTGGTGCCGACCGCGCCGCTGACCACACTGCCGACGATGATCAGCGACATGGCGATGCCGAGCACGCCGAACGCGATGAGGAACGGGATGGTGACCGCCGCGCTCGTGTCGGCGGCGCGCTTGGTGTCCAGGTAGGACTGGGTGCCCAGGAGCGCCCCTTGCGGTACGGCGGCGGTGAGTTTCTTGCGGGCGGCGGCGATCTGGCCGCCTGTGTCCGCGGAGTCGAGGCGGTAGAGCATCTGGCTGGTGACCGGGGTGTCCTTCGAGGCGAGGGCCGTGACCTGGGCGGGGGTTGCCCAGGCGTCGGCGGACCTGCCGGCCGAGACGGCGATGCCGACGACCGTCAGGGTGGGGGCGTCGGCCGCGTCCGAGGACCTCAGTGTCGAGCCGGGCTGGAAGGCGGGGCCCGCGACCTGCGTGGTGAGCACGATCTCGCCCGGCTTCTCCGCCCACCGGCCCAAGGAGAGCTCCAGGTCGTCCACGTCGGCGTGCGGGGCGGTCCGCCCGGCCAGGGTGATGGGCCGCAGGTGGCCGCCGCCGCCGTCCACCGGGCGGATCGACGTGACGGGGTACGGTCCCGCGGTCGCGGTGACGCCGTCCACGCGGCCGGTCGCCTCGAGCTGGGCCGTGCTCGCCTTCGCCGGGTCGTACTCCGCGGTGAGGTGCGCCCCGTTCTGCCGGGCGAAGGCCTTGTCGAAGGGCGCGTCCGCGGCGACCATCAGCGAACCGGCGACCACGGCCGAGGCCACGGCCATCATCACGGCCACCGCGATCACCACGGTCTGCACCCGCCGCCGGCCCACCCCGGAGCGGACGACCCGGCCGAGCGCGCCGGTGCCGAAGCCGCTCATCGGACGGCCTCCACCGTGGTGTCGAGGGCGAGATGACCGTCCACCAGATGGATCGAGCGGCTCGCGCAGGCCTCGGCCAGCGCGAGGTCGTGGGTGACCAGCACGATGGTCTGGCCGCCGCGGTGCAGCTCGACCAGCAGGTCCCGTACGTCCTGGCCCGACGCGGTGTCGAGGGCTCCGGTCGGCTCGTCGGCCAGCAGCAGCGCGGGCCGGTTGACCAGGGCGCGGGCGACCGCGACCCGCTGGCGTTCGCCGCCGGAGAGCCGGCCGGGGTAGGCGCGGGCGTGCTTCTGGATGCCGAGCAGCTCCATGAGCTCGCCGGCGCGCGCCGCGGCCTGGCGTCGCGCGGTGCCGGTCAGCTGGGCGGGGAGCTGGATGTTGTCGGCGACGGTGAGGTCGTCGAGCAGGTTGAAGAACTGGAAGACCATGCCGATCCGTTCGCGGCGGAAGCGGGCCAGCGCGTGCTCGCTCAGCCGGTCGATGCGCCGCCCGTCGACGGTCACCGTGCCCTCGGTCGGCCGGTCCAGGCCGGCGACGAGGTTCAGCAGCGTGGACTTGCCGCTGCCCGAGGGTCCCGTGACGGCGAGGGCCTCTCCCTGGGCGACGGCGAGGTCGAGCGGTCCGAGGGCGGGCGCGCCGGCGCTGTCGTAGCGCTTGGCCACGCCCGCCAGTTGGATCACGTGGGTCGTGGTGGTCGGGGAAGTCATGGGAGTGGTCCGTCCTTACGGTCGCTCGTGCCCGGTCGGATACCGGCGAAGTCCGGGTCGCTGCGGAGGGGTCCCGGCGAAGGTGTTCCGGTCCCGGCGAACGTAGGGGCGGGCGCTCCTCGGGCGCGTCGGCCGGGGCACCGACATGCGGCCCTCCCCGCGGAGGACCCGGCCGCGGGGTCATCCCTGCGAAGTACGCCTGCGGGACGGTCTCTTGGTCGTCCTGGCCGTCCTGGTCGTCAAGGCGGACGCAGCCCGGGCGCATCGGCCACACAATGAGCCGATGGAGACGGAGGAGCGGCCCGGATGGCGCCGGCAGCTGCGGGAGGCGCTGCGGCCGGAGGCGAAGGGGCCCCCGCTGTCCCGGCGGGCGGTGCGCGTGGACGTGGTGCTGGCGGTCGTCCTGACGCTGGTCGCGCTGGTGGTGGCGGCGCGGTATCCCAGCGACGGGCCGGTGTTCGTCGTGCCGAGGGACGAGTACGGGGTGCCTGTCCCGCCCTACCCCCCGACGCCGGGTGCGCGGATCGTGCCGGACCAGACCTCCGGGCCGCCCTGGCCCCTCGTGCTGCTGTCGGCGCTGCCGCTCGCGGCCCGGCGCCGGTATCCGCTGGCCGTGTTCGGGGTGGTGCTGGCCGCGGCGCTGGGCATCGGGGACCGGGCCGGCTGGATCACTGTGCTGACCTGTGTCATCGGCGCCTACAGCGCGGTGAAGCACAGCCGGTACCGGACGCTGGCGCCGGTCGTGCTGGTCGTCGCCGCGGTGCCGGCCGGCCTGGCGTTCCGGCGGACGGATCCCGTGCTGCCGGGGTGGTCGAGTCCCGTGGTCGTCCTGCTGGCCGCCGGAGTGCTGGCCGGGACCGTCCGCTACTGGCGGCGGCGGCTCGCGGCCGGCCGGGACCGGTTCGCGCAGTTGCAGCAGGAGCAGGAGGAGAGCATGCGCCGGGCCGTCGAGGAGGAACGTGCGCGGATCGCGGCCGAGTTGCACGATGTCGTGACCCACAATGTGAGCGTGATGGTCATCCAGGCGGGGGCGGCCCGCAAGGTGATGGACGCGGCCCCCGAGCGGTCGAAGGCGGCGCTGCTGGCGGTGGAGGCCGGAGGCAGGGCCGCGATGGCCGAACTGCGCCATGTGATGGGCCTGCTGGCGGCGGCCACGGACCCCGGCCGCGCCGACAGTCCGGCCGACGGCCTGGAGCCGCAGCCCGGCCTCGGACAGCTCGACGCGCTGATCGAGCGGGTGCGGGCCGCCGGGACGCCGGTCGGTGTGGCGGTGTCGCTGCCGCCCCAGCCGCTGCCAACCGGGGTGGACCTGGCGGCGTACCGCGTGGTGCAGGAGGCGCTGACCAACACGATCAAGCACGCACCCGGCGCCGACGCCTGCGTGACGATCGGCTACGCCGAGCACTGGCTGGAGATCGAGGTCACCGACACCGGCGCCGTCCGCGACTCCGCGCCCGCGGACGGCAACGGCCGCGGGCTGATCGGCCTGCGCGAGCGCCTCGCGGTCTACGGCGGCGAGCTGACGGCCGGCCCGACCCCCACCGGCGGCTACCGCATCACCGCCCGAATCCCCTGGCGGACCCCATGAACCGGCCACCCGCGCTACGCGCGGTCATCGCCGACGACCACACCCTCCTACGGACCGGCTTCCAGCTGATCGGACTGCGCAACGGCCTCGCCGCCCACGGCGGCGAACCGACGACCGGCCCGACCCCCACCGGCGGCTACCGCATCACCGCCCGAATCCCCTGGCGGACCCCATGAACCGGCCACCCGCGCTACGCGCAGTCATCGCCGACGACCAGGCCCTCGTACGGACCGGCTTCGGGATGATCCTGGCCGCGGACGGCATCGAGGTCACGGCCGAGGCGGCCGACGGGGCGGAGGCGGTCGACGCGGTCCGGCGCACCCGGCCCGACGTGGTCCTCATGGACATCCGGATGCCGCGGATGGACGGCATCGAGGCCACCCGGCGGATCCTCGCCGACAGCGACCCGGCCGCCCTCCGTGTCATCATCCTGACCACCTACGACCTCGACCACTACGTCTACGCCGCGCTCACGGCCGGGGCCAGCGGCTTCCTGCTCAAGGACGTCACCCCCGAGCATCTGGTGGCCGCCGTACGGCTCGTGCAGTCGGGTGACGCCCTGCTCGCGCCCGCCATCACCCGCCGCCTCATCGAGCGCTTCGCCCACCGCGAGGAGGCACGTCCGGCCGCCCTGCACCGCGACCTGTCCGGCCTCACTCCGCGCGAACTGGAGGTGCTGCGGCTGCTCGCGACGGGCCTGAGCAACGCCGAGCTCGCCGACCGGCTGTTCCTCAGCCCCACCACGGTCAAGACCCACATCGGCCGCATCCTGTCGAAACTGGACCTCCGCGACCGTGTGCAGGCCGTGGTCCTCGCGTATGAGTCGGGGCTGGTGGCGCCGGGGGATCCGGCGGGGGACGGCTAAAGACGGGTGAATAGGGGTGAATACGGCTGGACACGGCTGGACACGGCTTCGGCTACCCCGCCCCGTACACCGCCCCCGGAGCCTCCCCCTCCGCCAGGAGTTTCAGCGTGGCGTCCCCCGCCTCCGCCGGTGTCCACCGCGTGCCCTTGTCGGCGCTCGGCCCCGGCCGCCAGCCCTCCATGACGGTGATCCGTCCGCCCTCGGCCTCGAAGACCCGCCCGGTGACGCCCGCGCTCGCGGCCGAGCCCAGCCACACCACCAGCGGCGACACGTTCTCGGGGGCCATGGCGTCGAAGCCCCCCGCGGGCGCCGCCATCGTCCGCGCGAAGGTCTCCTCGGTCATCCGGGTCCGGGCGGCCGGGGCGATCGCGTTGACCTGGACTCCGTACCGCCCCATCTCGGCCGCCGCGACCAGCGTCAAGGCGACGATCCCGGCCTTCGCGGCGCTGTAGTTCCCCTGCCCGACCGACCCCAACAACCCTGCCCCGCTACTTGTGTTCACGACCCGCGCCACCGGCGTCCGCCCCGCCTTCGCCTCCGCCCGCCAGTGCGCCGCCGCGTGCTTCAGCGGCAGGAAGTGACCCTTCAGGTGGACGCGTACGACCGCGTCCCAGTCGTCCTCGTCGAGGTTGACGAGCATGCGGTCGCGCAGGAACCCGGCGTTGTTGACGAGGGTGTCGAGACGGCCGTACGTCTCCAGCGCGGTGTGTACGAGAGAGGCGGCGCCCTCGGTCGTGGCGATGTCGCCGCCGTGGGGCACGGCCTCGCCGCCCGCGGCGCGGATCTCGTCGGCGACCCGGCGGGCCGGGCTGTCGGCGCCCGGTGTGCCGTCGAGGTCGACACCGAGGTCGTTGACGACGAGCCGGGCGCCCTCCGCGGCGAACGCGAGCGCGTGGGCGCGGCCGAGTCCGCGGCCGGCGCCGGTGACGACGACGACCCGGCCCTCGCAGATTCCGCTCATCTCACTTCTCCTTGTGGTCACTTCTCCGTGTGGTCACTTCTCCTTGTGGGCCGTTGCCGCGTCCAGGAACGCGGGCCGCTCGCCGCCGCCGTGCACGAGCAGGCTCGCGCCGGTGACATAGGCGGCGGCGTCGGACGCGAGGAAGACCGCGGCCGCGCCGACGTCGGACGGCTCGGCCAGCCGCCCCAGGGGGACGGTTTGGGCGACGGCGGCGACGGCGTCCGGGCCGCCGTAGTGGAGGTGGGACAGCTCGGTGCGGACCATGCCGACGACGAGGGTGTTGACGCGGACCTCGGGCGCCCACTCGACGGCCATCGAGCGGGCCAGGTGGTCGAGGCCGGCCTTGGCCGCCCCGTACGCCGCCGTACCGGGCGAGGGGCGGCTGCCGCTGACGCTGCCGATCATCACGATCGAGCCGTGGGCACGCCTGAGGTGGTCGTACGCGGCGAGGGACACGGTCAGCGGTGCCAGGAGGTTCAACTCCACGACCCGGACGTGCCGTTCGGCCCCGGCCTGCGTGAGCGGCCGGTACGGGGCGCCGCCCGCGTTGTTGACCAGGACGTCGAGACGGGGCAGCCCGGCGAAGAAGTGCCCCACGGCTTCGGTGTCCCGTACGTCCAGCGGCACGAACTCGGTCTTCGGCACCGGCACGTCCGGCGGCCTGCGGGCACAGACCACGACCTCGGCGCCCGCCCGGACGAAGGCCCGCGCGATCCCGGCGCCGACGCCGCGGGTACCGCCGGTGACGACCGCGACCTTCCCGTCCAGCTCCATTCACCGCTACCCTTCACCTAACAAACGTTTGGTGGAAAGGTAGCTGATGCGGCCATGGGTGTCTCCACCTCGTCCCCGGAAAAGGGGCCCGAAAAAGGCATAGCCGTCGTCACGGTCGGCTTCCCGCCGGTGAACGCCCTGCCCGTGCACGGCTGGTTCGCGCTGGCCGACGCCGTGCGCGCGGCCGGCCACGACCCCGGGGTCCGGTGCGTGGTGCTGGCCGCCGAGGGGCGGGGGTTCAACGCGGGCGTGGACATCAAGGAGATCCAGGCCCAGGGGCAGCAGGCGCTGATCGGCGCGAACCGCGGCTGCTTCGAGGCCTTCGCGGCGGTCTACGAGTGCGAAGTGCCCGTAGTCGCCGCCGTGCAGGGTTTCTGTCTGGGCGGCGGGATCGGTCTGGTGGGGAACGCGGACGCGATCGTGGCGAGCGAGGACGCGACCTTCGGCCTGCCCGAGCTGGACCGCGGCGCGCTCGGCGCGGCCACCCACCTGGCCCGACTGGTCCCGCAGCACCTGATGCGCGCCCTCTACTACACCTCGCGCACCGCGACCGCGGCCGAGCTGCACGCGCACGGCTCGGTGTGGCGGGTCGTCCCGCGCGCGGAACTGCGCGAGGCCGCCCTGGAGTTGGCCCGTGAGATCGCCGCCAAGGACGGCCGGCTCATCCGGCTGGCCAAGTCCGCCATCAACGGCATCGACCCCGTCGACGTGCGCCGCAGCTACCGCTTCGAGCAGGGCTTCACCTTCGAGGCCAACCTCGCCGGGGTGGCGGACCGGGTCCGCGACAGCTTCGGCAAGGAGGCCGTCCAGTGAGCGACAAGACCATGTCGGCCGAGGAAGCCGTCGGCCGCCTGGAGAGCGGGATGACGCTCGGCATAGGCGGCTGGGGCTCGCGCCGCAAGCCGATGGCGCTGGTCCGAGCCCTGCTGCGGACCGGGATCACCGATCTCACCGTCGTCTCGTACGGCGGCCCGGACGTCGGTCTGCTCGCCGCCGCCGGACGGATCCGCAAGCTCGTCACCGCCTTCGTGACCCTCGACTCGATCCCGCTGGAACCGCACTACCGGGCGGCACGCGAGCGTGGCGCCTTCGAGTTGACGGAAGTCGACGAGGCGATGTTCATGTGGGGGCTGCACGCGGCCGCCAACCGCCTGCCGTTCCTGCCGGTGCGGGCCGGTCTCGGCTCGGACGTGATGCGGGTCAACCCCGCGCTGCGGACGGTCACTTCGCCGTACGAGGACGCGGAGACGTTCGTCGCCATGCCCGCGCTGCGCCTGGACGCCGCCCTCGTCCACATGAACCGCGCGGACCGCCTGGGCAACGGCCAGTACCTGGGCCCGGACCCCTACTTCGACGACCTGCTGTGCGAGGCGGCGGACGCGGCGTACGTGTCGTGCGAACGGCTCGTCGACAACATCGGCACGGCAGAGCTGGCCAAGGAGGCCGCGCCGCAGACGCTGCTCCTCAAGCGGTCGAGCGTGACCGGCGTGATCGAGACGCCGAACGGCGCCCACTTCACCTCGTGCGCCCCCGACTACGGCCGGGACGAGGCCTTCCAGAAGCTGTACGCCACCACGCCGTACGGGGAGTTCGCCGAGCGGTTCCTCGGCGGGGACGAGCAGGACTACCAACACGCCGTTCAGGACTGGCGGAAGGAGCGGGGCCGGTGACCGTCACTCGTGCCGAGTACTGCGTGATCGCCTGCGCCGAGGCCTGGCGGGACAACGGGGAGGTGCTCGCGAGCCCCATGGGCCTGATCCCGGCCCTGGGCGCCCGCCTCGCCAAGCGCACCTTCTCCCCCGACCTGCTGCTGACCGACGGCGAGGCGATGCTCGTCGGTCTCGACGGCACGGTGGAGGGCTGGCTGCCGTACCGGCAGCACCTGACCATGGTCACCGGCGGGCGCCGGCACGTGATGATGGGCGCGAGCCAGATCGACCGCTTCGGCAACCAGAACATCTCGTGCATCGGCGACTGGGCCAGGCCGAAGCGGCAGCTGCTGGGCGTGCGCGGCGGCCCGGTCAACACCCTGAACAACCCGACCAGTTACTGGGTGCCGAAGCACTCCGCGCGGGTCTTCGTCGAGAAGGTCGACATGGTGTGCGGAGTGGGCTACGACCGTGCCGCCGCCGCGGGACCCGGCGCCACCCGCTTCCACCGCATCCCGCGCGTGGTCAGTGACCTGGGCGTCTTCGACTTCGCCACCCCGGACCACGCGATGCGCCTCGCCTCCCTCCACCCGGGCGTCACCGTCGAGCAGGTCCGGGAAGCCACGGGCTTCGCCCTGCATGTGCCCCACGAGGTGCCGTACACCCGCGAACCGACCAGTGAGGAGCTGGAGTTGATCCGCTCGGTCATCGATCCGCAAGGCGCGAGGCGGCGCGAGGTCGACGGCTGATGGAGACCGCGCTGACCAGGCTCGTGGGAGTCCGCCACCCCATCGTGCAGACCGGCATGGGCTGGGTGGCGGGCCCGCGCCTGGTCTCGGCGTCGGCCGAGGCGGGCGCGCTGGGCATCCTGGCCTCCGCGACGATGACACTCGACCGGCTGCGGGACGCCGTACGGGAGGTCAAGTCCCGTACGAGCGAGCCGTTCGGGGTGAATCTGCGCGCGGACGCCGGGGACGCGGGCGACCGGGTGCGGATCATCGTCGACGAGGGCGTCCGGGTCGCGTCCTTCGCCCTCGCGCCCTCCCCCGAACTGATCGCCGAGCTCAAGGAGGCGGGTGTCGTGGTCATCCCCTCCGTGGGCGCCCGGCGGCATGCCGAGAAGGTCGCGGCGTGGGGCGCGGACGCGGTGATCGTGCAGGGTGGGGAGGGCGGCGGGCACACCGGCGAGGTGGCGACGACCGTGCTGCTGCCGCAGGTGGTGGACGCCGTCGGCATACCGGTCGTGGCCGCGGGCGGCTTCCACGACGGACGGGGACTGGTCGCGGCGCTGGCGTACGGCGCGGCGGGCGTCGCCATGGGCACGCGGTTCCTGCTCACCTCGGACTCGACGGTGCCGGACGCGGTGAAGGCGCGGTACCTGGCGGCGACGGTGAAGGACGTGACGGTGACCCGGGCGGTCGACGGCCTGCCGCACCGCATGCTCCGTACCGAACTCGTCGACGCCCTGGAGCACGCCGGCCGCACGAAGGCCCTGTTCCAAGCCGCGCGAAGAGCGGCCGGCTTCCGCAAGCTGTCCGGGCTGACCTGGCGCCGGATGGTCCAGGACGGGCTCGCCATGAAACACGGCAAGGACCTGACCTGGAGCCAGGTCCTGCTCGCCGCGAACACGCCGATGCTGCTGAAGTCGGCGATGGTGGACGGCCGTACGGACCTCGGGGTGATGGCGTCCGGGCAGGTCGCCGGGGTGATCGACGACCTGCCGTCGTGCGCGGAGCTGGTGGAGCGGATCATGAAGGAGGCGGAGGAGGTACGGGAGCGGCTGAACACGTCTCCGTGAACGTCACAGCCACCACCCTCGCACTCCTCGGACCTGGGCCGGAGGGGCTGATTCTTCTAGCCCGTCCGGCGTTTGAGGACGAGGCCCTTCGGGCCGAAAGCGGGGGTCTGGGGGCGCAGCCCCCAGGGACGGGACGGGAAGGGGCGGCGGGGGCGAAGAAAGTCGAGCCTTCGCCGCTCTCCTCACAGCCTCTCAATGATCGTCACGTTGGCCTGCCCGCCGCCCTCGCACATCGTCTGGAGCCCGAACCGGCCGCCGGTGCGCTCCAGTTCGTGCAGCAGGGTCGTCATGAGCTTGACGCCCGTCGCGCCCAGTGGATGCCCGAGGGCTATCGCGCCGCCGTTGACGTTGACCTTGTCGGGGTCCGCGCCGGTCTCCTTCAGCCAGGCCAGGACGACCGGGGCGAAGGCCTCGTTGATCTCGACGAGGTCGATGTCGTCGAGGGACAGGCCGGTCTTCTTCAGGGCGTGCGCGGTGGCCGGGATGGGTGCGGTCAGCATGCGGATGGGGTCCTCGCCGCGCACGGAGAGATGGTGCACGCGCGCGCGGGGCCGCAGCCCGTGCTCGTGCACGGCCCGCTCCGAGGCGAGCAGCATGGCGGCCGCGCCGTCGGAGACCTGCGAGGAGCAGGCCGCGGTGACGGTGCCGCCGTCGATGACCGGCTTCAGCGCGGCCATCTTCTCCAGGGAGGTGTCCCGGCGCGGGCCCTCGTCGACGGCGGCCTGGCCGCACGCCACGATCTCCCGCTCGAAGCGTCCCTCGTCGATGGCCCGCAGCGCCCGCCGGTGCGAGCGCAGCGCGAACTCCTCCTGGTCCTGCCTGCTGATGCCCCACTTGCCGGCGATCATCTCGGCGCCGACGAACTGGTTCACCGCCCGGTCCCCGTACCGGGCCCGCCAGCCCTCGCTGCCCGCGAAGGGGCCCTCCGTGAACCCGAGGGGCTCGGCGGCCTGCCGGGTCGCGAAGGCGATCGGGATCTGCGACATGTTCTGCACACCGCCGGCGACGACGAGGTCTTGTGTCCCGGACAGCACGGCCTGCGCCGCGAAGTGCACGGCCTGCTGCGAGGAGCCGCACTGCCGGTCCACCGTCACCCCCGGCACCTCCTCGGGCAGCCCCGCCGCCAGCCAGCAGGTCCGCGCGATGTCCCCGGCCTGCGGCCCCACGGCGTCGAGGCAGCCGAAGACGACGTCCTCGACGGCGGCCGGGTCGACCCCGGCCCGCGCGACCAGCTCCTTCAGCACGTGCGCGCCGAGATCGGCCGGGTGGACCGCGCTCAGTCCTCCCCCGCGTCGCCCGACGGGCGTACGGACCGCTTCGACGATGTAGGCCTCGGCCATGGCAACTCCCTCACAGATGGGGGCTATTCGCGTACGGCGATCCCGTCCAGCACCATCGACAGGTACTGCCGGGCGATCTCCTCGGGGCTGTGCTGTCCGCCGGGCCGGTACCAGGAGGCGGCGACCCACACGGTGTCGCGCACGAACCGGTAGGTGAGGCGGACGTCGAGGTCGGCGCGGAACACCTCGGCGGCGACCCCGCGTTCCAGCGTGGACAGCCACGTCTTCTCGAACTTGCGCTGCGACTCGGCGAGGAACGTGAACCGCTCCTGCGCGACGAGCTGTTTGCTCTCCTTCTGGTAGATCGCGACGGCGGCGCGGTGCCGGTCGATCTCCCGGAACGACTCGGTGACCAGCGCTTCGAGGGTCTCGCGCGGCCCGAGTTCACCGCCGAGGACGGTGTCGTAGCCGTCCCAGAGCTCGTCGAGGAAGGTCCGCAGGATCTCTTCGAGCATCGACTCCTTGGAGTCGAAGTGGTAGTAGAGGCTGCCCGCGAGCATGCCCGCGTGGTCCGCGATCTTGCGGACGGTGGTGGCGTTGTAGCCCTGCTCGGCGAAGACCTCGGCGGCGGTGTCGAGGAGTTCGCGGCGGCGGTCGCGAGCGGCGGTGGCTGCGACGGGCTCTGTGGCGGTCACCTGGGGCTTCTTCTTCGTAGGAGGCACGGATCCATTCTCGTCCTAGGCGTGAACTAGGCGTGCTGACTGCTGACGGAGACGACCTCGCCCGTCATGTACGAGGAGTAGCCCGACGCCAGGAACACGATCACGTTGGCCACCTCCCACGGCTCGGCGTACCGACCGAAGGCCTCTGACTCGGTCAGCTCCTCCAGCAGGTCCGCCGACGTCACCTTCACCAGGTGCGGATGCATGGCGAGGCTCGGCGACACGGCGTTGACCCGCACCCCGAACTCGGCGGCCTCCATCGCCGCGCACCGGGTCAGCGCCATCACGCCCGCCTTCGCGGCGGCGTAGTGCGCCTGCTCGGCCTGGGCCCGCCAGCCGACCACGGAGGCGTTGTTGACGATCACGCCGCCGGTGTCCTTCATCCGGCGAAGGGCTGCCCGCAGGCACCGGAACGTGCCGTTCAACGTCACGTCCAGCACCTTGGACCACTGCTCGTCACTCATGTCGACAAGTCGTGAAGTCCCGCCGAGTCCCGCGTTGTTGACGACGATGTCCAGCCGTCCGTGTTCCTGGACGGCGGCGTCGAACAGGGCCCGCACCTGCGCCTCGTCGGTGACATCGCAGGGCTGGGCCGCCACCGCCCCCGGGAATTCCCGGCTCAGCTCGGCCTCGTGTTCCTTCAGCCGCCGCGCGTGCGCGTCACTGATCAGCACGCGCGCGCCCTCCTCCAGGAAGCGGCGCGCGGTCGCCCCGCCGATCCCGGCGCCGGCTGCCGCGGTGATGACGGCCGTGCGCCCGCCGAGCAGCCCGTGCCCGGGAACGTACGCCGGAGCCTCGACGTTCTTCATGACAGCACGCTAACCTACCAAACACTTGTTAGGGAAGAACGAGGGAAGGAGGATGACCGTGGACCTGGCCCACTCCCCCGCCGACGAGGCGTTCCGCGCCGAGGCCCGGACCTGGCTGCGCGCGCACGTGCCGGCCGTCCCGCTCCCCTCCCTGGAGACGGAGGAGGGCTTCGCGGCGCACCGCGCGTGGGAGGCCGGACTCGCCGCGGACCGCTGGTCGGTGGTGAGCTGGCCGACGGCCTACGGCGGCCGGGACGCGGGCCTGATCCGGTGGCTGCTGTTCGAGGAGGAGTACTACGCGGCGGGCTCCCCGGGGCGGGTGAGCCAGAACGGCATCAGCCTCCTCGCCCCGACCCTCTTCGACCACGGCACGGAGGAGCAACGCGCGCGGGTGCTCCCGCCCATGGCCTCGGGAGAGGTGGTCTGGGCGCAGGCCTGGTCGGAGCCGGAGGCGGGTTCGGACCTGGCGTCCCTGAGGTCCAGGGCGGTCCGTACGGACGGCGGCTGGCTGCTGAGCGGCCAGAAGACCTGGTCGTCGCGCGCGGCCTTCGCGGACCGCGCGTTCGGCCTGTTCC
Source organism: Streptomyces sp. NBC_01352 (assembly GCF_036237295.1). NCBI lineage: Bacteria > Bacillati > Actinomycetota > Actinomycetes > Kitasatosporales > Streptomycetaceae > Streptomyces > Streptomyces sp. NBC_01352. The sequence continues at coordinate 8,081,475 of NZ_CP108354.1, read as the reverse complement.
GCAGCGAGCCCGACACCCCGAAGCCGCACCAGGGCCTCACCTACCTGATGTTCGACCTGCGCGCCCCGGGGGTCACGGTCCGCCCGATCGGCCGCCTCGACGGAAAACCGGCCTTCGCGGAGCTCTTCCTGGACGAGGTGTTCGTGCCCGACGAGGACGTGATCGGCGAGCCCGGACAGGGCTGGCGGGTCGCCATGTCGACAGCGGGCAACGAACGGGGCCTGACCCTCCGCTCCCCCGGCCGCTTCCTGGCGAGCGCCGCCCGGCTGTCCGAGCTCTGGCAGGCCCAGGGCCGCCCGCACAGCACGAGCGACCGCGTGGCCGACGCCCTCATCGGCGCCCGCGCCTACCAGCTCTTCACCTACGCCGCCGCCTCCCGTTTCCTCGACGGCGCTTCGATCGGCCCCGAGTCCAGCCTGAACAAGGTCTTCTGGTCCGAGTACGACATCGCCCTGCACGAGACGGCCCTCGATCTCCTCGGCCCGGAGGGCGAGCCGGCCGACACCGACTGGGCGGAGGGCTACGTCTTCTCCCTCGCCGGCCCCATCTACGCCGGCACCAACGAGATCCAGCGCGACATCATCGCCGAGCGCCTGCTGGGCCTGCCGAAGGGACGCCGTTGATGCGCTTCCTCCTGGACACCGAACAGCGCGCGTTCGCGGACACCCTGGACACCATGCTGAGGGCCTCGGACACACCGGCGGTGGTACGGGACTGGAGCCGCGGCGAGCACACGAGCGGCCGTGCGCTGTGGCGCCGTATCGCGGAGGCGGGCGTGTTCGCGCTGGCGGTGCCGGAGGCGTGCGAGGGGCTGGGCCCCCGTCCCGTGGAACTCGCCGTCGCCTTCGTGGAGTTGGGGCGGCACGCGGTGCCGGGCCCCGTGGTGGAGACGGTGACGACAGCCGCGCTCCTCACCGCCCTGGACGACACGGGCCCCGCCAAACGCCTGCTGCCCGCGCTGGCTTCGGGCGAGTCGACGGCGACCCTGGTCGTGGGACCGTACGCGCTGGACGCGGACATGGCCGACGTACGGCTGGCGGTGTCGGGTGCGGGCGAGCTGCGCCTGCTCCCTGCGCCCGGTGGCCCCCGCCCCTCCCTCGACCCCGCCCGTCGGCTCTTTTCTCCCCCGCCCGGAGGGGAACTCCTCGCCACCGGCCCGCAGGTCACCACGGCCACCGCCCTCGCCCTCACCTGGGCCCGCCTGGCCACCGCCGCGCAAGCCCTCGGCACAGGTCTCGCGCTCCTCGACAGAACCGTCGCCCACGTCAAGCAGCGCACCCAGTTCGGCGTCCCCATAGGCTCCTTCCAGGCGGTCAAGCACCGACTGGCCGACGCGAAGATCGCGCTTGAGTTCGCACGCCCCCTGCTCCTCGGCGCCGCCCTGACGATGACCGAGCGGGACGTCGCCGCCGCCAAGGTCATGGCCTGCGAGGCGGCGTACACCACCGCTCGCACGGCCCTCCAACTGCACGGCGCGATCGGCTACACGGCGGAGTCCGACCTGTCCCTGTGGCTCACGAAGGCCCGCGCGCTGCGCACCGCCTGGGGCAGCCCGGACGAGTGCCGGGCCGCCGTCCTCCGGGGGCTCAGTGGTGATCGCCCCTGGTGAGCTCCCGGTACTCCTCCACCGTCGGCTTCTCGATCCGCTTCCCGGGGCCGAACACGGCCTTCGCCAGCCGGGCCCGCAGCCGCTGGGACGGCTTCACCCGACGGTGGACACCGCCCGCGTCGACGAGCGGCCCGACCTCGTACGGCGGCTCCTGCTCGTGCTGGGTGAGAGTGAACAGATGGGCCTGCGAGAGGGGTTCGTGGACCTCGATGTACTCGCCGTTCGGCAGCCTCTTGATGGTGCCCGTCTCCCTGCCGTGCAGCACCTTGTTCCGGTCACGGCGCTGGAGGCCGAGACAGATCCGCTTGGTGACGGTGAACGCGAGGACCGGCACCACGAAGACCGCGATCCGCACGAACCAGGTGATGTCGTTGATGGACAGGTGCAGATGGGTGGCCACGATGTCGTTGCCGCCGCCGATCAGCAGCACCACGTACAGGCTGAGCCAGGCCACGCCGAGGCCGGTGCGCACGGGTGCGTTGCGCGGCCGCTCCAGGATGTGGTGCTCGCGCTTGTCGCCGGTGATCCACGCCTCGATGAAGGGGTACACCGCGATGGCCAGCATGACCAGCGGGAACAGCGCGAAGGGGATGAAGACGCCCAGCGCCAGCGTGTGGCCCCAGAAGTTGATCTCCCATCCCGGCATCACCCGGATCAGCCCCTCGGAGAAGCCGAGGTACCAGTCGGGCTGGGCGCCCGTGGTGACGAGGTCCGGGCGATAGGGGCCGAAGGCCCACACGGGGTTGATCTGGGCGATGCCACCCAGGACCGTCAGCACGCCGAAGACCAGGAAGAAGAAGCCGCCCGCCTTCGCCATGTACACCGGCAGGAAGGGCATGCCGACCACCGACCTGTTGTCGCGGCCGGGGCCCGGATACTGCGTGTGCTTGTGGTAGAAGACCAGGATCAGGTGGGCGGCCACCAGGCCCAGCATGATCCCCGGCAGCAGCAGTACATGGATCGGGAAGAGTCTCGCGATGATGTCGTGGCCTGGGAACTCCCCGCCGAAAAGGAAGAAGGACAGGTACGTCCCGACGATCGGGACGGACAGGATCGCGCCCTGGGCGAAGCGGATGCCGGTGCCGGACAGCAGGTCGTCGGGGAGCGAGTAGCCGGTCAGGCCGGTGATGATGCCGAGCATCAGCAGCGTCCAGCCGAAGACCCAGTTGAGCTCGCGCGGCTTGCGGAACGCGCCGGTGAAGAAGACCCGCATCATGTGCACGATCATGGCGCCGACGAAGATCAGCGCCGCCCAGTGGTGGATCTGCCGGATCAGCAGCCCGCCGCGCACCTCGAAGCTGATGTCGAGCGTGGACTCGAACGCCCTCGTCATCAGGACGCCGTTGAGCGGTTCGTACGAGCCGTGGTACACGACCTCGGCCATGCTCGGCTCGAAGAACAGGGTGAGGTAGACGCCGGTGAGGATCAGGACGACGAAGCTGTAGAGAGCGACCTCGCCCAGCATGAAGGACGGATGGTCCGGGAAGACCTTGCGCATGTTGGCCTTGGCCAGCGCGTAGAGCCCGAGCCGCCCGTCGGCCCAGTCCGCGAGTTTCTCGCCCTTGCCCGGGGGCTCCCTGCGGGAGCGGGCGGACCCCGCCGTCTCGTCCACCGATCGTGCGCCGTCCATGCGTCGTCGCCTCCCCGTCGGATCCCATTCAGGGTGGCACGGCGGTCACGGGTGAGCCAACGGGGCGAGCAGCCGGGTGACTCAGGACGGCCGTACGATCCCCAGCGCCCGCGCCGCCACCAGCCACTTCGGGAACTCGCCCACGAGACGGTCGTACAACTCGGCGTCGGACACCTGCCGCGGGTCCGCACCGGCGTGGAAGAACCCGGCGTTGTCGACGACCCGCTTGTCGGGCACCGCCAGCTCGTCGAGCCTGCGCAGGAAGTCGAACTGGCGGCTGTCCGGATCGCCGAAGCCGACGAACTGCCAGAACAGGGGCAGCCTGGCGGCCTTGCACACGTAGCGTTCCGCGGCGAGCTTGTTGATCGGGCCGCCGTCGGTCTGGAAGACGACGAGGGCGGGTGCGGTGGACCCGCTGTCGAGGTAGTGGTCGATGACGGCGTCCATCGCCAGGTGGTAGCCGGTCTTGCCCATGTGCCCGAGCCCGGCCACGATCCGCTCGATGCGCCCCTGGTGGTCGGCCAGCGCGATGTCCGTGACGGCGTCCACGTCGGTGGAGAAGAACACCACCGGCACCCGGCCGTCGTCGTCGAGATGAGCCGACAGCCCCAGCACCCGGTCGGCGAGCGCCTGCACGCTGCCGTCCTTGTAGTACGGCTTCATGGACCCGGAGTAGTCGACCACGAGATAGACCGCGGCCCGCAGCGCGTCCAGCCCGTGCTTCGTGAGGGACACCCCGGCGCTCTTGTACAGGCTGACCAGCGCGGGCGCGGTCTCCTCCACCTTGCTGAGACTGATCGCGACCATGGGCCCCACCCTGTCACACACATGCGGCGGCGCCTGCCCGGTCGTCCGGTCGGGGACTGTGGGGCAGGCGCCGTCTGGTGTTCCGTACGCCTTTGTACGGGACGTCTGTGTGATCCGGCGGGATCAGACCATCAGCGAGCGGTCCGTCGGGCGGATCGGGGCGTGCAGTTCGCTGCCACCGGTCAGGAAGCGGTCGACGCCGCGCGCGGCCGAGCGGCCCTCCGCGATCGCCCACACGATGAGCGACTGGCCGCGGCCGGCGTCGCCGGCCACGTAGACGCCCGGCACGTTGGTCTGGAAGTCGGCGTCGCGGGCGATGTTGCCGCGCTCGTCCAGCTCCAGGCCGAACTGGTCGACCAGGCCGTTCTCGCGGTCGGTGCCGGTGAAGCCCATGGCGAGGGTGACCAGCTGGGCGGGGATCTTGCGCTCCGTGCCAGGCTTCGGGGTCAGCTTGCCCTCGACGAACTCGACCTCGGTGAGGTGCAGCCACTGGACGTTGCCGTCCTCGTCGCCCTCGAAGTGGGTGGTGGAGACGGAGTAGATCCGCTCGCCGCCCTCCTCGTGCGCGGAGGTGACCTTGTAGAGCATCGGGAAGGTCGGCCAGGGCTGGGAGACCGGGTTCCGGTCCTCGTTCGGGCGGGGCATGATCTCCAGCTGCGTGACCGAGGCCGCGCCCTGGCGGTGGGCCGTGCCCACGCAGTCGGCGCCGGTGTCACCGCCGCCGATCACGATCACGTGCTTGCCCTCGGCCGTGATGGGGGGCGCCACGAAGTCGCCCTCCTGCACCTTGTTGGCCAGCGGCAGGTACTCCATGGCCTGGTGGATGCCCTTGAGCTCGCGGCCCGGGACCGGGAGGTCACGCGCGGTCGTCGCACCGGCGGTGATGACGATCGCGTCGTACCGCTTCTTCAGGTCGGTCGCCTTGAGGTCGCGGCCGATCTCGATGCCCGTACGGAAGCGGGTGCCCTCCGCGCGCATCTGCTCGATACGGCGGTTGATGTGCCGCTTCTCCATCTTGAACTCGGGGATGCCGTACCGGAGGAGGCCTCCGATGCGGTCCGCGCGCTCGTAGACGGCGACGGTGTGGCCGGCCCGGGTCAGCTGCTGCGCGGCGGCCAGGCCGGCCGGGCCCGAGCCGATGACCGCGACCGTCTTGCCGGACAGGCGCTCGGGCGCCTGCGGGGCGACGTCACCGGTCTCCCACGCCTTGTCGATGATCGAGACCTCGACGTTCTTGATGGTGACCGGCGGCTGGTTGATGCCGAGCACGCACGCCGACTCGCAGGGGGCCGGGCACAGCCGCCCGGTGAACTCCGGGAAGTTGTTCGTCGCGTGCAGACGCTCGGAGGCGGCGCTCCAGTCCTCGCGGTAGGCGAAGTCGTTCCACTCGGGGATCAGGTTCCCCAGCGGACAGCCGTTGTGGCAGAACGGGATGCCGCAGTCCATGCACCGGCTGGCCTGCTTGCTGATGATCGGCAGCAGCGAGCCGGGGACGTAGACCTCGTTCCAGTCCTTGAGACGTACGTCTACGGGGCGGGACCTGGCGACCTCGCGCCCGTGGTTCAGAAAGCCCTTCGGGTCAGCCATTGATCGCCGCCTCCATCATCTTCTCGGTGATCTCGGTCTCGGTGAGACCCGCTCGCTCGGCGGCGTCCTTGGCGGCGAGCACTGCCTTGTACGTACTGGGGATGATCTTGCTGAAGCGCTCCACGGACACGTCCCAGTTGGCGAGCAGCTTCTCGGCGACCGTCGAGCCGGTCTCCTCGGCGTGGCGGCGCACCACGTCGTGCAGCCACTGCCTGTCCGTGTCGTCCAGCGCCTCGACGGCACCCACGTTGCCGACGTTGACGTTGTCGCGGTTCAGGTCGATGACGTACGCGACACCGCCGGACATGCCGGCCGCGAAGTTGCGGCCCGTCTCGCCGAGGACCACCGCGTGACCGCCGGTCATGTACTCGCAGCCGTGGTCGCCCACGCCCTCGGAGACGACCGTCGCGCCGGAGTTGCGGACGCAGAACCGCTCGCCGCTGCGACCGCGCAGGAACAGCTCGCCGCCGGTCGCGCCGTACGCGATGGTGTTGCCCGCGATCGTGGAGAACTCGGCGAGGTGGTCGGCGCCCCGGTCGGGACGGACGATCACCCGGCCGCCGGAGAGGCCCTTGCCTACGTAGTCGTTGGCGTCGCCCTCCAGGCGCAGCGTGACGCCGCGCGGCAGGAAGGCGCCGAAGGACTGGCCGGCTGAGCCCGTGAAGGTGATGTCGATGGTGTCGTCGGGCAGGCCCGCGCCACCGAACTTCTTGGTCACCTCGTGGCCGAGCATGGTGCCGACCGTGCGGTTGATGTTGCGGATGGCGACCTGGGCGCGCACCGGCTGGGCGTCGGTCGCGGAGTCCGCGGCCAGGGCGTCGCCGGCGAGCTTGATCAGCTCGTTGTCGAGCGCCTTCTCCAGGCCGTGGTCCTGCGCGATCACCCGGTGGAGCGGGGTGCCCTCGGGCAGCTCCGGCACGTAGAACAGCGGGGACAGGTCCAGGCCCTGCGCCTTCCAGTGGTCGACGGCACGCGTGACGTCGAGCGTCTCGGCGTGGCCGACGGCCTCCTCGATGGAGCGGAAGCCCAGCTCGGCGAGGATCTCGCGGACCTCTTCGGCGATGAACCGGAAGAAGTTGACGATGTACTCGGCCTTGCCGGTGAACCGGTCGCGCAGGACCGGGTTCTGGGTGGCGATGCCGACCGGGCAGGTGTCCAGGTGGCAGACGCGCATCATGACGCAGCCGGAGACGACGAGCGGCGCGGTCGCGAAACCGAACTCCTCGGCGCCGAGCAGCGCGGCGATGACGACGTCACGGCCGGTCTTGAGCTGACCGTCGGTCTGCACGACGATGCGGTCGCGCAGGCCGTTGAGCAGCAGGGTCTGCTGGGTCTCGGCGAGACCGAGCTCCCAGGGACCGCCCGCGTGCTTGAGCGAGGTGAGCGGGGAGGCACCCGTACCGCCGTCGTGGCCGGAGATGAGCACCACGTCCGCGTGCGCCTTGGACACACCCGCGGCGACCGTGCCGACGCCGACCTCGGAGACCAGCTTCACGTGGACCCGCGCCTGCGGGTTCGCGTTCTTCAGGTCGTGGATCAGCTGGGCCAGGTCCTCGATGGAGTAGATGTCGTGGTGCGGCGGCGGGGAGATCAGACCGACACCCGGAGTCGAGTGACGGGTCTTGGCGACCCACGGGTAGACCTTGTGGCCGGGCAGCTGGCCGCCCTCGCCGGGCTTGGCGCCCTGGGCCATCTTGATCTGGATGTCGTCGGCGTTGACCAGGTACTCCGAGGTCACACCGAAGCGGCCGGAGGCGACCTGCTTGATCGAGGAGCGGCGCGCCGGGTCGTACAGGCGGTCCGCGTCCTCGCCGCCCTCGCCGGTGTTGGACTTGCCGCCCAGCTGGTTCATGGCGATGGCGAGCGTCTCGTGGGCTTCCTTCGAGATGGAGCCGTACGACATGGCGCCCGTCGAGAACCGCTTGACGATCTCGCTGACCGGCTCGACCTCGTCGACGGAGATCGGCTGCCGGTCGCTCTTGAGACCGAACAGGCCGCGCAGCGTCATCAGGCGCTCGGACTGCTCGTTCACGCGCTCGGTGTACTTCTTGAAGATGTCGTACCGGCCGCTGCGCGTGGAGTGCTGGAGGCGGAAGACCGTCTCCGGGTCGAACAGGTGCGGCTCGCCCTCGCGGCGCCACTGGTACTCGCCGCCTATGTCGAGGGCGCGGTGCGCGGGCGCGATGCCGCTCGCCGGGTACGCCTTGGCGTGCCGGGCGGCGACCTCCTTGGCGATGACGTCGATGCCGACGCCGCCGATCTTGGTGGCCGTGCCGCGGAAGTACTTGGCGACGAACTGCTCGTCCAGGCCGACCGCTTCGAAGACCTGGGCGCCGCGGTAGGACGCGACGGTCGAGATGCCCATCTTGGACATGACCTTCAGGACGCCCTTGCCGAGGGCGTAGATCAGGTTGCGGATGGCCTGCTCGGCCTCGATGTCCGACAGGAAGGTGCCCGCGCGGACCAGGTCCTCGACGGACTCCATGGCCAGGTACGGGTTCACGGCCGCGGCGCCGAAGCCGATGAGCAGGGCGACGTGGTGGACCTCGCGGACGTCCCCGGCCTCGACCAGCAGGCCCACCTGGGTGCGCTGCTTGGTGCCGATGAGGTGGTGGTGGACGGCCGCGGTGAGGAGCAGCGACGGGATCGGCGCGTGCTCGGCGTCCGAGTGGCGGTCCGACAGGACGATCAGCCGGGCGCCGTTCTCGATCGCGGCGTCGGCCTCGGCGCAGATCTCCTCCAGGCGCGCGGCGAGGGCGTCGCCGCCGCCGGAGACCCGGTACAGGCCGGACAGGGTCGCGGCCTTCATGCCGGGCATGTCGCCGTCGGCGTTGATGTGTATGAGCTTGGCCAGCTCGTCGTTGTCGATGACCGGGAAGGGCAGGACGACGCTGCGGCAGGAGGCGGCGCTCGGTTCGAGCAGGTTGCCCGCCGGGCCCAGCGACGAGCGCAGGGAGGTGACGAGTTCCTCGCGGATCGCGTCCAGCGGCGGGTTGGTGACCTGCGCGAACAGCTGGGTGAAGTAGTCGAAGAGCAGGCGCGGGCGGTCGGACAGCGCGGCGATCGGCGAGTCCGTGCCCATCGAACCGATCGGCTCGGCACCGGCCTTGGCCATCGGCGCCACGATGACGCGCAGCTCCTCCTCGGTGTAGCCGAAGGTCTGCTGACGGCGGGTGACCGAGGCGTGCGTGTGCACGATGTGCTCACGCTCGGGCAGGTCGGACAGCTCGATCTCGCCGGCTTCCAGCCACTCGGCGTACGGCGCCTCGGTGGCGAGCTGCGCCTTGATCTCGTCGTCCTCGATGATGCGGTGCTCGACGGTGTCGACGAGGAACATCCGGCCCGGCTGCAGGCGGCCCTTGCGGACGACCTTGGAGGGCTCGATGTCGAGGACGCCGACCTCGGAGCCGAGGACGACGAGGCCGTCGTCGGTGACCCAGTAGCGGCCGGGGCGCAGTCCGTTGCGGTCGAGGACCGCGCCGACCTGCTTGCCGTCGGTGAAGGTGACACAGGCCGGGCCGTCCCAGGGCTCCATCATCGTGGAGTGGAACTGGTAGAAGGCGCGCCGGGCCGGGTCCATGGAGTCGTGGTTCTCCCACGCCTCCGGGATCATCATCAGCACGGAGTGCGGCAGCGAACGGCCGCCCAGGTGCAGGAGTTCGAGCACCTCGTCGAAGGACGCCGAGTCGGAGGCGTCGGGCGTACAGATCGGGAAGACCCGGTCCAGACCCTTGTCACCGAACAGGTCGGAGACCAGCTGCGACTCGCGGGCCACCATCCAGTTGCGGTTGCCCTTGACGGTGTTGATCTCACCGTTGTGCGCGACGAAGCGGTAGGGGTGCGCGAGCGGCCAGCTCGGGAAGGTGTTCGTCGAGAAGCGCGAGTGGACCAGCGCGATGGCCGACGCGAAGCGGCGGTCGGACAGGTCCGGGAAGAAGGGCTCCAGCTGGCCGGTGGTCAGCATGCCCTTGTAGACGATCGTCCGCGCGGACAGCGACGGGAAGTAGACGTCGACCTCGCGCTCGGCGCGCTTGCGCAGCACGAACGCCTTGCGGTCGAGGGTGATGTCGGTCGAGGAACCGTCCGCGACGAAGATCTGCCGGAAGGCGGGCATCGTCGAGCGGGCGGTGGCGCCGAGCAGTTCGGGGGCGACCGGCACCTCGCGCCAGCCGAGGACCGTCAGGCCCTCCTCGGCGGCGATCGTCTCAATGCGTGAGACGGCGTCCTCCGGCCCGTCCTCGGGCAGGAAAGCGGTACCGACCGCGTACGCACCGGCCGCGGGCAGCTCGAACGCGGCCACCTCACGGAAGAAGGCGTCCGGCACCTGGGACAGGATGCCCGCGCCGTCGCCCGAGTCGGGCTCGGAGCCGGTGGCACCGCGGTGCTCCAGGTTGCGCAGCACCGTGAGCGCCTGCTCGACCAGCGCGTGGCTCGCCTCGCCGGTGAGGGTGGCCACGAAGCCGACGCCACAGGCGTCGTGCTCGTTGCGGGGGTCGTACATACCCTGCGCAGCAGGGCGAGCATCCATGAAGGACCACTTCTGGCCATTCGTGGAGTGCTGGGACGGCTGGCGCGGCGTACGCATCGGCTCTCCCGTCGTCGTCAAGTGGCATATGCAGATTGCCGAGGGACGACGTTGGCCCTCTGCGTGAGTGCAAAATTTCGTGCAGGTTACATGATGGAGCGGTTCTCGGGAACCGGATACTTCGTTCCAACATGCGGACGCCACGGGCTTACGGCGGGGGTACCGCGCACGTGGCTTGAAGTATGTGGGACCGAACGGGACAGATCGGTGTCCGTCGGCCCGGGGGGCGGAGGGGGCGACGTCGCTCACCCCGCGAGTGCGCCGCAGGCTCCCTTGCCCACAGCGCTTACGGCTCATGCCCGGTGGTTAACCATTCGAAACCAGCGAGTAACGGCTACTTATGCGGCCCAACGCATAAGTTGCAGCCGACCTATCCTACGGCCGTTCCGAACAAGCTGCCCAGGGCGTACGTCACACCGGCCGCAGCACCCCCCAGAGCGAGCTGCCGCAGCCCACTGAACCACCAGCTCCGCGCCGTCACCTTGGCCACGACCGCGCCGCACGCGAAGAGCCCGAAGAGTGCGAGCAGCACGGCGGGCCACAGGTCGGTGGCGCCGAGCAGATAGGGCAGTACGGGAAGCAGGGCGCCCAGCGCGAACGCCCCGAAGGAGGACACCGCGGCGACCAGCGGCGAGGGCAGGTCACCGGGGTCGATGCCGAGTTCCTCGCGGGCGTGTATCTCCAGCGCCTGCTCGGGATCCCGGGACAGCTGCCGGGCCACCTCGCGGGCCAGCCCCGGCTCGACGCCCCGCCCTTCGTACAGGGCCGCGAGCTCCGCCTCCTCGTCCTTCGGGTGCTTCTTCAGCTCCCTGCGCTCCACGTCCAGCTCGGCCTCGACCAGCTCGCGCTGCGAGGCGACGGAGGTGTACTCGCCGGCGGCCATGGAGAAGGCACCGGCGGCGAGCCCCGCGAGTCCGGTGATGACGATGGTCTGATGGCCGACTGAACCGCCCGCGACACCGGTCATCAGGGCGAGGTTGGAGACCAGCCCGTCCATCGCACCGAAGACGGCGGGCCGCAGCCAGCCGCCGTTCACATCGCGGTGCGTGTGGTTGTCGCGGTGCGCCTCGTGCAGCGACGCCTCGGTTTCGATGATGGCCATACAGTCCCCCAGGGAGCTTCTTTGGACTTCTTCTATTTTTCGACAACATCGAGAATACGCCGTCGAATTCCCCCTCGCCAGCAAGGAAAGGCTGGGCTAACCTGCGGGTTTGTCGTCGGACGCTCATTCGATCAAGGGGTCGCACAGATGTCGACCGGGTGATGCTGAGGCGACCGAGGCTCTTGCGAACCGCTCCGGTGGGACACATCCGCAAAGGGCTCCGCCCCCTGCGCGCAGCCCCCCAAGGAGAGGCCGCGTATGGCATCGATCGCCTGCATTCCCTCGGTCCCGGCGCCCGGGGACGCCGCCGACCTCCGCGAGCGGGCCCGCGGCGCCCTGCTCGGCCTGGCCGTGGGAGACGCCCTCGGGGCCCCGGCGGAGAACATGAAGCCCTCCGAGATCCGGGCCCGCTGGGGCCGTATCACCGGCTACGTCGCGGACCGCCCCTCCGGCACGGACGACACGGAGTACGCGATCTTCTCGGGCCTCCTGCTGGCCCGGCACGGCTCGGCCCTCACCCCGGCCCACGTGGAGGCGGCCTGGCACGAGTGGATCGCCGACCGCGACGAGGGTCCCTTCCGAGGCGCCGGCTTCAGCGAACGCGGCACGCTGGAGAACCTGCGCCGCGGCCTCGCGGCCCCCATCTCCGCCCAGCACCGCCACGCCTGGAGCGACGGCCTGGCCATGCGCGCGGCTCCCTTCGGCGTCTTCGCGTCCGGCCGCCCCGCCGAAGCGGCCCGCCTGGTGGCGATCGACGGCTCGGTGAGCCACGACGGCGAAGGCATCTACGGCGGCCAGGCAGTGGCCGCGGGCGTGGCGGCGGCGATGGCCGGAGCACCGACCGTCGCCGTGGTCGCCTCCGCCCTGGCAGTCGTACCGGACGACTCCTGGACGGCCCGCTCGCTACGCCGTGCGGTGGCGGTCGCCCACCGGGGGGAGCGGGCGGTCCGCTCGGCGGTCGTCGTCGGCGGCTACCCCTGGACCGACCTCGCCCCCGAGGCCGTCGCCCTCGCCTTCGGCGCCTACGCGGCCGCCGACGGCGACTTCGTCCAGGCGGTCCTGACCGCCGTCAACATGGGCCGCGACGCCGACACCACGGCGGCGGTGGCCGGCGCGTTGGCCGGCGCGACCCACGGCGCCTCCTCGATCCCGCCGGACTGGGCGGCGGCGATCGGCCCGGCGCGCGGCAGCTGCCTGCCGTCCATGGCGGGCCACCACGTCCTCGACGTGGCGGAGCTGCTGACGCCGAGCGAGGACGGGAGATGGAGCACGGGGGGCTTCGTACCGAGCGCGACCGAAGAGACGGAGGCCCTCTCATGACACCGCCCGCCCCATGGGACGAGGGAACCGCACGGGAGCTGCTCGCACCCGCACCCGCCGACGTCGAGGAACCCCCACAGGGGCCACCCGCACCCGACGACGAAAGCCGCACGGGTGGTACGGGTGGGAACACAAAGGCCGAAGGCGAAGCCGAGGCCGTCAAGCAGCTCCGCCGCATCGAGGGCCTCCTGCTGGGCCTAGCGGCAGGCGACGCCGCCGGCTGGCCCGCCGCCCGCCACCGAGCCGCCCGCATGCCCGACTGGACCCGCCGCCTCACCCGCGAACTCGACACCTTCGCCGAACAGAACGCGACGACCACCCTCCCCGTCCCCATCGCCCTGAACCAACCCCCCGAACCCCTCCGCCTGGGCCCGTCCGACGACGCCGAATGGGCAGTCTTCGCAGCGGAAGCAGTCCTGCGCGCCGGCGACGACACCGTCCTCGGCGACCTGAGCCGAGAACGCCGCACCCGCGCCGCCATCGACCTGACCTGGAACGCCCTGGCGAGCGAAGTCGCCGCCGCGGCGGACCGCGCCCCCGAGGTCGAGTCCGCGGTGCTCCCCCTGCGCGCCCGCATCTCCGTCCGCGCCGGCCTCGGCAACCTCGCCACCGGCCTCCGCCCGCCCGCCACCGGCCACGACAACCCGCACTACTTCGACGACGCCGCCTGCGTACGGGCCTGCGTACTCGCCGTCGCCCACCCCGGCGACCCCCGACTCGCCGCGGAGCTGGCCGAGTTCGACGCGCGCTACACCCAGGACGGCGACGGAGTGCACGGCGCCCGCGCGATGGCCGCGGCACTCGCCCTCGCCCTGGCGGGAGCCGACGTACAGGCATGCGTCACCGCCGCACTCGCCGAACTCCCCGAATCCACCGAGATCGGCCGCAACGCCCGCCACGCCCTCAAGCTCGCCCGGGACGCCGAGAGCGCCTTCGCCCTGATCCCGCTCCTGGAACACCAGATCGTCGACCACGTCTACAGCTACGGCATCGCCGCCGCCGAAACGGTCCCGGTCGCCCTGGCCCTGGCCGCCGCGGCGCACGGCCGGATCGCGGAGGCGGTACCCGCCGCGGCCTGTCTCTCCCGTGTTGCCGACTCGGCCCCCGCCCTCGCGGGCGCCCTCACCGGCGCCCTGGGCGGCGGCGCGTCGATCCCCGCCTCCTGGCGCGACACCTGCCGCACCCTCTCCGGCTGCGTCCTCCCCCGCCTCACCGACACCGACCTGGTGGAACTCGCCGAACTCCTGGAAGCCGCGCAACCGGCCCCACCGGAGGGATGATTCGGGGCATGACACCCAAAGGAGCAAAAAGCGGCCACGCCTCGAGTCTGGACGAACGCATCACCGGCGCCCTGGTCGGCGCTGCCATCGGCGACGCGCTCGGCGGCCCCGTCGAGGGCTACTCCCCCGAGCAGATCCTGCAGCGCCACGCAGGCCGCGTCCACGGCATCGTCGGCCCCTGGAACGGCGACGACTGGCGCACGGCCCGCCCCATCGCGCCGTACCACAAGGGCGACGGCCACGTCACCGACGACACCTTGATGACCCACGCGCTGGTACGCGTGTACGCGCAGGTCCGCGACCACCTCGACGCGTACGCGATCGCGGACCACCTGGTCCCGGACCTGATGACGAACCCGCGCTGGATCCCGGAACTGGAGGCCGAGGCCCTCCCCCTCCAGCGCCTCTTCCTGGCGGAGAAGTGGCTGGTGACCCGCCTCCACTACGGGCACGTCGACCCCCGCGAGGCCGGCGTCGGCAACATCGTCAACTGCGGCGCCGCGATGTACATGGCCCCGGTCGGCCTGGTCAACGCGGCCAACCCGGCGGGCGCGTACGCCGAGGCGCTGGACATCGCGGGCGCCCACCAGTCGTCGTACGGCCGTGAGGCGGCGGCCGTCTTCGCGGCGGCGGTCGCGGCGGCGAGCACGCCCGGCGCGACCCCCGACTCCGTCGTGTCCGCCTGCCTCTCCCTGGCGAAGGACGGCACCCGGGCGGCGATCGAGCAGGTCTGCGAAACGGCCTCCCGGCACTCGGACTTCGAGTCCGCGCTGACCCCTCTCCGGACCGCGGTCGCCCCGTACGACACGGTCGGCCCCGACTACCGACAGCCCTCCCTGGGCGCCCGCCGCCCCTCCCGGCTGCACACCATCGAGGAACTCCCCATCGCCCTGGGCATGCTGCTGGTCTCCCGCGGCGACTACCGCCACGCGGTCCTGGGCGCGGTGAACTACGGCCGCGACTGCGACTCCATCGCCACGATGGCGGGCGCGATGGCCGGCGCCCTCGGCTCCCCGGTCCCGGAGGACTGGGCGAAGCAGGTCTCCGGTGCCAGCCGCCTCGACCTCTGGGAACCGGCGACCACCCTCACGACCGTCACCCGCGAGATCTTCCAACGGGACGTCACCCGCCGCCGATCCCACGAGGCGGCCCTCACCGAACTCGGAGCCTGACATGCTCCGCCTCACCTGGGTCCAGCCCGAGGACCTGATCGGCCACGAACTCCACCAGGCAACCCAGGACGGCCGCGAGCCGTCGGCGGTCAAGGCGAGATGGAAAGCAGCGGGCGGCAAGGAAGCCCCCCTGCGAGCGGGCGCATCCCCGGAGCCGGCGTCAAGATACCTACGCCAGCTCGCAGAAGACCTGCTGGACGAACTCGCGGACCTGCCAAGCAGGTTGGCCGACAGCGAGCCCACGAGCCTCGCCAAGATCAAGGCCAGCTGCCCGGCTTGGCCCACACAACCTGCGGGCACTCGTGCCACCGGACCCACCCAGCCTGCGGGCAGCGGCCCCGCCGGACCCACACAACCTGCGGGCACTCGTGCCACCGGACCCACCCAGCCTGCGGGCAGCGGCCCCGCCGGACCCACACAACCTGCGGGCACTCGTGCCACCGGACCCGCCCAGCCTGCGGGCAGCGGCCCCGCCGGACCCACACAACCTGCGGGCACTCGTGCCACCGGACCCGCCCAGCCTGCGGGCAGTCGTGCCGCTGGGGCGGCTCCCGACCCAAAGAAGGGCGGCGGCACCCCGCAAGCGCTGGCGAGCGATCCCACCCCCGCGGCAACCCCCACCCAGGCCCGCCTGGAAGCCGCCTGGCTCGGCCGAGCCGTCGGCTGCCTCCTCGGCAAGCCCGTCGAAAAGCTCCCCCTCCAGGCCATCCGCGCACTGGCCCAATCCACCGGCAACTGGCCCCTGAACACATACTTCACAGCCCGAGGAGTCCCCACCCAACTCCTGACCCAACACCCCTGGAACCGCCGATCGGCAAGCACCTCCCTCGCCGAGAACATCGACGGCATGCCCGAGGACGACGACCTCAACTACCCCCTCCTCAACCTTCTCCTGCTCCAACGCCACGGCAAGACCTTCACCACCACGGACGTAGCCACCCTCTGGCTCGACGAACTCCCGGCCGGCCGTACCTTCACCGCCGAACGCATCGCCTACCGCAACCTCCTCACCGGCCTGGAACCCCCACGCACGGCCCGCCACCGCAACCCCTTCCGCGAATGGATCGGTGCCCTGATCCGAGCGGACGTCCACGGCTGGACCAACCCCGGCGACCCCGCGGCCGCCGCGGAACAGGCCCACCGCGACGCCACCCTCACGCACACCGCCAACGGCGTCTACGCGGCGATGTTCACGGCGGCCACCATCGCGCAGGCAGCCACCGGCACAGCCGACATCCACACAGCCCTCCGCACGGGCCTGACGGTGATCCCGCCGGCCTCCCGCCTCGCGAAGGCCCTCACCCACGCCATCCAACTGGCCCGAACCCACGACGACTTCGACACGGTCGTCGACGAACTCCACGCCACCCACGCGCCCACCCACCACTGGGTCCACGCCATCCCCAACACCGCCCTGATCGCCGCCGCCCTCACCCACGCGGACGGCGACTTCACCGGCTCCATCTGCCGTGCCGTGTCCGGAGGCTGGGACACCGACTCCAACGGCGCCACGGCCGGCAGCATCGCCGCCCTCCTCGCCGGTTCCCCCGCCGCCCTTCCCGACCACTGGACGACCCCGCTGAAGAACCGGCTCGCCACCACGATCGGCGACTTCAACGGCACCGGCTTCGACACCCTCGCCCACCTCACCCACACCCTCACCCACCTGGAGGCACCGCGCCCATGACCCACATCGCCGTGCTCGGCAGCACGAACATGGATCTCGTCGCGTACGTCGAGAAGGCCCCGCAGCGCGGAGAGACCGTGACGGGACGGGAGTTCCGTACGATCCCCGGCGGCAAGGGCGCCAACCAGGCGATCGCCGCGGCCCGCGCGGGCGCCACCGTCTCGTTGATCGGCGCGGTCGGCAACGACTCCTTCGGGGCCCGCCTGCGCTCCACCCTGGAGCACTCCGGTGTGACCACCGACCACCTGCGCACCACCGAGGGCCCGTCCGGCACCGCACACATCGTCGTGGACGACGAGGGCGGCAACGCGATCGTCGTGATCCCCGGCGCCAACGGCACCGTCGACCACCTGGTCCCCGGCGACGAGGGCCTCATCGCCTCCGCCGACGCCCTGCTCCTCCAGCTGGAGATCCCCCTGGCCGCGGTCCTCGCGGGCGCGCGGACGGCCCGCGGCCACGGAGTCCGTACGGTCCTCACCCCCGCGCCCGCCCAACCCCTGCCCCCCGAACTCCTCACCACCGTCGACCTGTTGGTGCCCAACGAACACGAGGCCGCCGCCCTCACCGGTCTGACCGACCCGCACAGCGCGGCCACCGCCCTGCTGGAACAGGTCCCGGAGGTGGTCGTCACCCTGGGCGCGGCCGGCAGCCTGCACGCGGCCCGCGGCACCGAGCCGTTCACCGTCCCGGCACCGCAGGTCACCGCCGTCGACTCGACCGGCGCGGGCGACACCTTCGTCGGCACCCTGGCGGTGGCACTCGGCGAGGGCCGCCCGATGCGCGAGGCCCTTCAGTGGGCGGCCACGGCTGCCGCCCTCTCCGTGCAGCGGCCGGGCGCCTCGGCGTCGATGCCGTACCGCTCCGAGATCGAAGCGCGGTTCACGTCATGACCCAGACTCCCCTGACCGGCCTGCGCGTCCTCGACCTCGCCACCCTCTTCGCCGGCCCGCTCGCCGCCACGATGCTCGGCGACTTCGGGGCGGAGGTCATCAAGGTCGAGCACCCGACCAGACCCGACCCCTCCCGAGGCCACGGCCCGTCGAAGAACGGGGTGGGCCTGTGGTGGAAGCTGCTCGGCCGCAACAAGCGCACGATCACGCTGAACCTCTCCACCCCGGGCGGCCGTGACACCCTCCTCCGCCTCGCCGCCACCGCCGACGTCGTCATCGAGAACTTCCGCCCCGGCACCCTGGAGAAATGGGACCTCGGCTGGGAGGAACTGTCGGCCGCCAACCCCCGTCTGGTCCTCACCCGCGTCACCGGCTTCGGCCAGTTCGGCCCCTACGCCCACCGCCCCGGCTTCGGCACCCTCGCCGAGGCGATGAGCGGCTTCGCCGCGATCACCGGCGAACCGGACGCGTCCCCGACGCTGCCGCCCTTCGGCCTGGCCGACTCGATCGCGGGACTGGCGACGGCCTACGCCGTCATGACCGCGCTCGCCGCCCGCGACCGCACCGGCGAGGGCCAGGTCGTCGACATGGCGATCATCGAGCCGATCCTGACCGTGCTGGGCCCGCAGCCGACCTGGTACGACCAGCTGGGCTACGTACAGGAACGCACCGGCAACCGATCCGCCAACAACGCCCCGCGCAACACCTACCGCACGGCGGACGGCAGTTGGGTGGCCGTCTCCACCTCCGCCCAGTCGATCGCCGAGCGCGTGATGCGGCTGGTCGGCCGCCCGGAGCTGATCGACGAGCCGTGGTTCGCCACCGGAGCCGAACGGGCGGCCCACTCCGACGTCCTCGACGAGGCGGTCGGCAGCTGGATCGCCGAGCGCACCCGCACCGAGGTCCTCGCGGCCTTCGAGAAGGCGGAGGCGGCCGTCGCCCCGATCCAGGACGTACGGGACGTGATGGCCGACCCGCAGTACCAGGCCCTCGACACCGTCACCACGGTCGACGACCCGGAGCTCGGCCCCCTGCGCATGCAGAACGTCCTGTTCCGCCTCTCCGCCACCCCCGGCGCGATCCGCTGGACGGGCCGCCCGCACGGCGCGGACACGGTGGAGGTCCTGACCGAACTGGGCCTTACCCCGGCGGACCTGGCGGCCCTGCGCGAGGAGGGCACGGTATGACCCCACTCACCTGGCTCTACGTCCCCGGCGACCGCCCGCACCTCGTCACGAAGGCCCTGACCGCCGGCGCCGACGTGGTGGTGGTCGACCTGGAGGACGCGGTCGCCCCCGACCGCAAGGAGTACGCCCGCCAGGCCACCGCCGAACGCCTCAGTGAACGGCAGCCGGTACCGGTCCACGTCCGCGTGAACGCCCTGGACGGCCCGCTCGCCGCGGCGGACCTGACGGCGGTCGCGGCCCTCCCGGGCGTCTGGGGCCTCCGCCTCCCCAAGGTGACCTCCCCCGAGCAGATCGTCCGCGTCGCCGAAGCGACAGCCCTCGCCGACAGAAGCGCACCCCCGCTCCACGCCCTCCTCGAAACGGCCCTGGGCATCGAACGCGCCCACGCCATCGCCTCCGCACACCCCGCCCTGCGGGGCATCGCCCTCGGCGAGACGGACCTCCGCGCCGACCTGGGCGTACGCGAGGACGCGGGCCTCGACTGGTCCCGCTCCCGCGTGGTCGTCGCCGCCCGCGCGGCGGGCCTGGCCCCACCGCCCCAGTCCGTCCACCCCGACATCCGCGACCTGGACACCCTCGCCGCCTCCTGCACCCACGGCCGCACCCTCGGCTTCCTCGGCCGCGGCGCCCTCCACCCCCGCCAGCTCCCGGTCATCGAGCGGGCCTATCTCCCCACGGCCCGGGAGATCGAGGAAGCGGAGACGATCGTCAAGGCGGCCGTCACGGACCAGGGCGCCCAGGCCCTGCCGGACGGAACATTCATCGACGCGGCGGTGGTGGCGGCCGCGCAGCGAACCCTCTCACTGGCCCGCCGGACCTAGCCCCACACGCGATGAGGGCGCCCAGGAAGATCCCGGGCGCCCTCATCGACGTACAACGACCGTCAGGTCTTCTTCCCCGACCCGGCCTCGTCCTTCTCCGCGGCCTCCTCGGCCTTGGCGTCGGCCTTCTCCTCGGCCTTGGCGTCGGACGCCTCGGTCTCACCGCCGCTGTCGTCCTCGGCCCCGGCGCCGGAGGCGCCGTCACCGTCGGTTCCGTCGGTTCCGTCGTCGGAGGCACCCGGCTCGACCACCGTCTCGCGTCCCGGCCGCTTCTTCGCCGACACCACGAGGTAGACCACCGCGAGCACGAACACGACCATCGCGGTCCAGTTGTTCAGGCGCAGGCCCAGGATGTGGTGGGCGTCGTCGACGCGCATGTACTCGATCCAGAACCGGCCCGCGCAGTACGCGGCGACGTACAGCGCGAACGCCCGCCCGTGGCCCAGCTTGAAGCGGCGGTCGGCCCAGATGACGAGGAGGGCGACGCCGATGCACCACAGCGACTCGTACAGGAACGTCGGGTGGTAGTAGCCGGGCACCCGGCCGTCCGCGGAGGACGTGATGTGCAGGGCCCAGGGGAGGTCGGTCTCCTTGCCGTACAGCTCCTGGTTGAACCAGTTGCCCCAGCGGCCGATCGCCTGGGCGAGGGCGATACCGGGGGCGAGGGCGTCGGCCCAGGCGGGCAGCGGGATGCCCCGGCGCCGGCAGCCGATCCACGCACCCACCGCGCCGAGCGCGATCGCGCCCCAGATGCCGAGGCCGCCCTCCCAGATCTTGAAGGCGTCCACCCAGTCACGGCCCTCGCTGAAGTACAGCTCGTAGTCCGTGATCACGTGGTAGAGCCGGCCGCCGACGAGACCGAACGGCACGGCCCAGACCGCGATGTCGGCGACCGTGCCGGCCCGCCCGCCCCGGGCGAGCCAGCGCTTGTTGCCGAGCCAGACGGCTACGAAGACGCCGATGATGATGCAGAACGCGTAGCCGCGCAGCGGAATAGGGCCGATGTACAGCACCCCGCGCGACGGGCTGGGAATGTAGGCAAGTTCCATGGCAGGGTCGACGCTACCCTGCCGGACCGGGCCCACGGCAGGCAGCCCGGCTACGGGTCCGTAACGGGCGGGTGCGGAACCCCCTCATCCCCTGGTCACGCCTGGTCGGCCTCCTGCACCAGCTGCTTCAGCTTCGCCGGGGTCATCGTCTGGTCCTGGTAGATGTTCTTGCCGTTCAGGATCACGGTCGGTGTGCCGCTGAAGCCGCCGTTGCGGAAGGCCGCGGCGGACTTGTCGACCCAGCTGTTGTGGGTGCCCTTCTCGACACACGTACGGAACGCGGTGGTGTCGAGGCCGTCGACCTTGCCGGCCAGCTCGATGAGCTTGCTGTTCTCGGCGAAGGCGTCGTCGGTCTCCGGGGGCTGGTTGTCGAACAGCACGTCGTGGTAGGCCGTGAACTTGCCGACGTCCTGGGCGCAGGCCGCCGCGTTGGCCGCGTTGCGGGAGCCGGTGCCGCCCATGTTGCCGTCGATGATCGTCGCCAGGTGGTACTCCACCTTCAACTGGCCGGAGTTGGTCAGCTCGTGGATCACCGGCCGGTACGCCGTCTCGAAGGCCTTGCAGGCCGGGCAGCGGAAGTCCTCCCAGACGGTGAGCGTCGACTTGGCGCTCTCCTTGCCGGCCGGGATGGCGAGGCTGTCCTTGCCCTGCGCCCCCGAGGGCACCACGACCGGGCCCGCGGAGTCGCTGTCGTCGTCCTTGCCCGCGTTCGCCGCGACCACGCCGATCACCGCCGCGAGACCCAGGACGCAGACCACGCTCGCGCCCACGATCAGCACCCGGCGCCGCTTCTCCGCGGACTTCTGTTTCTCGCGCTCCTCCGCCAGCCGCTCCCGGGCGGTGCGCTTTCCCTCTCGATTCTTCTCGCTCACATCCCGCAGAACGAACCGGGAAGGCGCACCGCGCCTCCCCGGTCCCAGGTCCACCCGTTCGAGTGACCCGTACGGAATGTCCTGCCTTGTTACGCCTTTCCGCGCACGCCCTTGGCGAGTTCCCCGGCGAGCGCGCGGACCGCCTCGACGCCGGCCGCGTCGTCGGGCGCGTCCAGCATCCGCTTGACGAAGGCCGAGCCGACGATCACACCGTCGGCGAAGCCTGCGACCTCGGCGGCCTGCTTGGCGTCGGAGACACCGAGGCCGACGCAGACGGGCAGGTCGGTGCCGGTGGCGCGGGTGCGCTCGACCAGGTCCTGGGCCTGTGCGCCGACCGAGGCGCGGGTGCCGGTGACGCCCATGAGCGAGGCGGCGTAGACGAACCCGCTGCCCGCCGCGGTGATCTTGGCGAGCCGCTCGTCCTTGCTGCTGGGCGCCACCACGAAGACCGTCGCGAGCCCGTGCTTCTCCGCATGCTCCCTCCACAGCGCCGACTCCTGCACCGGCAGGTCGGGCAGGATGCACCCGGCGCCGCCCGCCTCGGCGAGCTCGGCGGTGAAGCGCTCGACGCCGTAGCGGTCGATCGGGTTCCAGTACGTCATCACGAGCACCGGCTTGCCGGTCGCCGCGTGCGCCTCACGGACCGTCCGCATGACGTCCGCGATCTTGACGCCGCCACGCAGGGCGATGTCGTCCGCGGTCTGGATGACGGGGCCGTCGAGGACGGGGTCGCTGTGCGGCAGGCCCACCTCGACGATGTCCGCGCCGCCGTCGAAGACGGCCTTGATCGCCTCGATGCCGCCGTCCACGGTCGGGAACCCGGCCGGGAGGTAGGCGATGAGAGCGGAACGCCCTTCCGCCTTGGCGGTGGCGAGGGTGTCGGCCAGCAGTTGGATGTTGCCGCTCACTTGGCGTCCCCCTCGATCTCGGCGGTGTCGCTGTCCTGGTCGGCGGCGACCTCGGCGTCGGTGTCGTACAGGTCGAAGTAGCGGGCAGCCGTGTCCATGTCCTTGTCGCCGCGGCCGGACAGGTTGACCACGATCAGCCCGTCCTTGCCCAGCTCCCGGCCGACCTCCAGGGCACCGGCCAGCGCGTGGGCGCTCTCGATGGCCGGGATGATGCCCTCGGTTCGCGACAGCAGGCGCAGGGCCTGCATGGCCGCGTCGTCGGTGACCGCGCGGTACTCGCCGCGGCCGCTGTCCTTGAGGTAGGAGTGCTCCGGGCCGATGCCCGGGTAGTCCAGACCGGCCGAGATCGAGTACGGCTCGGTGATCTGGCCCTCCTCGTCCTGGAGGACGTACGACCGCGACCCGTGCAGGATGCCGGGCTCGCCGGCGGTCAGGGTCGCCGCGTGCTCGCCGGTCTCCACGCCGTGCCCGGCGGGCTCGCAGCCGACGAGGCGTACGTCCGCGTCCGGGATGAAGGCGTGGAACAGGCCGATGGCGTTGGAGCCGCCGCCGACACAGGCGATGGCGGCGTCGGGGAGACGGCCGGCGCGCTCCAGGATCTGGCGGCGGGCCTCGACGCCGATCACCCGGTGGAAGTCGCGCACCATGGCCGGGAAGGGGTGCGGTCCGGCCACGGTCCCGAACAGGTAGTGGGTGTGGTCGACGTTGGCGACCCAGTCGCGGAACGCCTCGTTGATCGCGTCCTTCAGCGTGCGGCTGCCGGACTTCACAGCGATGACCTCGGCGCCGAGCATGCGCATCCGGGCCACGTTGAGGGCCTGGCGCTTGGTGTCGATCTCGCCCATGTAGATGGTGCACTCGAGCCCGAACAGCGCGCAGGCGGTGGCGGTCGCGACGCCGTGCTGACCGGCGCCGGTCTCCGCGATGACGCGCGTCTTGCCCATGCGCTTGGTGAGCAGCGCCTGGCCGAGCACGTTGTTGATCTTGTGCGAGCCGGTGTGGTTGAGGTCCTCGCGCTTGAGGAACACCCGGGCGCCACCGGCGTGTTCGGCGAACCGCCGCACCTCGGTGAGGGAGCTGGGCCGGCCGGTGTAGTGGACGAGGAGGTCGTCGAGCTCGCGCGCGAACTCGGGGTCACCCTTCGCCTTCTCGTACTCGACGGCGACCTCGTCCACGGCGGCGACGAGCGCCTCCGGGATGAACTTGCCGCCGAACGCGCCGAAGTAGCCTTCGGCGCTGGGGATGCGACCCTCGGGGTCGGGGATGAAGAACTCGCTGGGCATGCGGAAACCTCACGGTGAGTGCGGAAAAACACCTATTCGCCGTGGGGGCGGGGTTGTCGGGCGGCTGCAGGCCGTCCGTGGCTTGTCGCGCGCACGCGGCGGAGCCGCATGTTCAGAACTGCCCCGCGCCCCTAAAAGGGGCGCTGCCATCGCATGCCGTTCACCTGGCCCGGCTCGTCGCCGATGACGTACCGAACCCGGCGCCCGTGCACCCTGCGCGCGGGCGCGCGGCAGCCCCGGGGGCGGCAGCCGCGCGCCAGGCGGGCGTACCGGTCCGGGGTCGTCAGGGTGATCGGGAGCGTCATCGGGGTCAGCCTAGCGAACCGTCAGCTGCGGCCGTGCCGGAGTGCCGGGTGTTCGCCCGCCGCCACCAGGTCGGCGACCGCCGTCTTGGGGTCCTTGCCGGTCACCAGGGACTCGCCCACCAGGACCGCGTCGGCGCCGGCGTTGGCGTACGCGATGAGGTCGTGCGGGCCGCGGATGCCGGACTCGGCGATCTTGACGAGGTGGTCCGGGATCTCCGGCGCCACCCGCTCGAAGGTCGTGCGGTCGACCTCCAGGGTCTTCAGGTTGCGGGCGTTGACGCCGATCACCTTGGCGCCCGCGTCCACCGCGCGCTCCACCTCGTCCTCGTCGTGCACCTCGACGAGCGGGGTGAGCCCGATGGACTCGGCGCGCTCGATGAGGGACTCCAGGGCCGGCTGGTCCAGGGCGGCGACGATGAGCAGCACGAGGTCGGCGCCGTAGGCCCGGGCCTCCCACAGCTGGTACGAGGTGACGACGAAGTCCTTGCGCAGGACGGGGATGTCCACCCGCGCGCGGACCGCCTCCAGGTCGGCCAGCGAGCCGCCGAAGCGGCGCTCCTCGGTCAGTACGGAGATGACGGCCGCGCCGCCCGCCTCGTAGTCCGCGGCCAGGCCGGCCGGGTCGGCGATCGCGGCCAGCGCGCCCTTGGACGGGCTGGAGCGCTTGACCTCGCAGATGACCTTGACGCCGTCGCCCCTGAGGGCGGCCAGTCCGTCCTTGGCCGCGGGAGCCTTCGCAGCGCGCTCCTTGAGCTCGTCGAGGCTGACGCGCGCCTGCCGTT
This sequence comes from Streptomyces sp. NBC_01352, assembly GCF_036237295.1. Lineage (NCBI taxonomy): Bacteria > Bacillati > Actinomycetota > Actinomycetes > Kitasatosporales > Streptomycetaceae > Streptomyces > Streptomyces sp. NBC_01352. Next base: position 8,056,599 of record NZ_CP108354.1, on the reverse strand, counting down.
CCGCGAGGTCGGCACGGACTCCGTCGATGATCTCGTCGAGCACACTCACGCGAGCGGCCCCCTTCCAGACGGTTGACTGTTCAAGCGGTTGAGCTTCTGTCACCGGACCGGCTCAGCAGACGAAACCGGTGGTCACTCCGATGGTATCCGGAGGAGGGCGTAGGCCTCGCATCCAGTTGACGCCGGTCCCACTACCTGGACCTTCGTGAATTGATCAAGGGTGTAGCCAGCCACCGAAGGGCAGGTTCCGGACAACCGTGAAGACCAGCACCAACGCGCCGAGACTCCACAGCTGCACCGGCCCGAGAACGATCCTCGCCGGCCGCCCGCGCACCGCACGGACCACCCAGACGGTCCACACCACCGCGAAGGCGAAGTAGCCGACGACGGCCAGCGCGTTGTCGCCGAGCGCCGTGACGAAGTCCCCGTGGACGAAGGCGTGCGCGCTGCGCAGCCCGCCGCAGCCGGGGCAGTAGATGCCCGTGAGGCGCAACAGGGGGCAGACCGGGTAGTGGCCGGGCTGGTTGGGGTCGACGGTCCCCACGTACGCGAAGGCCCCGACGACCGCCGCGAGCACTCCCGCGGGCACGGCCAGCCGCCCCAGCACGGTCCCCCCGTCGGAGGGCTGTGTCCCAGGGGTGCCCGGGGTCCTCTGGCTGTCGGCGTTCACGCTGGCATTGTGCCCTGCGCGGGCCGCCGGGCGCGCGTGAGGGGCGGCCCCGGCAGTACGCCGGGCCGCCCCTCCACGAAGCCGTACGCGATCAGCGCTCGACGCTGGCCGGCTCGCGCTCGTCCGTGACCTGGTGCGGCGTGTGGGTGTTCTTCGGCTGGCCCATGCCCATCGCCCGCATGATCCAGCCGACCACGCCACCGAGGACCACGATCACCAGGCCGCCCCAGAAGCCCGCCGGCTGGGCCAGCACCATGAAGGCGCCGGAGACGGTGAAACCGATGAAGGCGATGATGACACCGGTCCAGGCGGCCGGGGTGTGACCGTGGCTGCTGCCCGCCATGACTTGCTCCTCGTTGCTGTGTACCTGTCTGAGCCGGACGCTCAAGCCCATTGTTCCGCACGCGCACGTGCCGGGTCCCCGGGGGTCACCCCTCGCGCGTCGGGGGCCGACCGAGCGGCGGCCGGAGCCCGTCCGTGCGGGAGGGGTACGGTTCCTGACAAGGGGCCGTGAGCCCTACGCCCCTCAGGGGCGCGGGGAACTGCGCGACCAGCCCCCAAGCACCCGCACTCGGCACATCACCGAACCCCCCACCCCCCGTAGCCGCTTGACCGCGCCACCGCCGGAGGCCTACGCGCCGGTCGGGTCCTCGCCCCGGTCCAGGGCCTTCCACATGTCCTCGGGGCGGTCGGGGTCGACCACGGGCGCCTGGCGGCGGGGACGGGGGGTGCCGGAGCGCTCGTAGCGGCCGGACATCGCGGGCCACAGACGGCCGTAGCGCAGGGCGAGCAGACCGGCCAGGAGCAGCAGGACACCGCCGGCGACCGCGACGTAGGGCCAGGCGGTGTGGGAGAGCGTGTCGACGGTGGCCGAGGTGTCGCCGGAGGCCTTCGCGGCCTGCTCGTCGAGCGCGGAGCTGTCGTTGACACCGAGGAGGGCCGCCGCGATGGTACCGACGCCGGAGAGCGCGAGCAGGGCGGCGACCAGGAAGCGGCCGGCCCGGCGGACGGCGAAGACGGCGACGAGCGCGGCGAGGCCCACTATGGCGAGGGACGCGGGCACACCCGTGACGTCGCTGCCCTTCGCGGTCAGCGGGAAGTTGCCGCCGGCCACCGTCGCGGTGCCCTCCGACCACTGCTGCCGGGTGGCGAGCAACGCCACGGCCGCGCCGAGCGCCCCGCTGAGCAGGGCCACGGCAAGACTTCGGCGGCCGGCCCGGGCGGGGCCTGCGGCTTCGGAACGGGGGGGAGGTACGGCAGTCACGTACCCCACTATCGCCTGAACCCCGGGCGAATCCTCACTCGGGGTTGAGTGACACCCGTCCTACTTTGCGAGCCGGTTGGCCGTGTGGACCGCGCGCAGGACCGCCGCCGCCTTGTTGCGGCACTCCTGGTCCTCGGCGAGCGGGTCGGAGTCGGCGACGATGCCGGCGCCCGCCTGGACGTAGGCCGTGCCGCCCCGCAGCAGGGCCGTGCGGATGGCGATGGCGGTGTCGGAGTCTCCGGCGAAGTCCAGGTAGCCCACACAGCCGCCGTACAGACCGCGCCGCGACGGCTCGAGTTCGTCGATGATCTGCATGGCGCGGGGCTTGGGGGCGCCGGAGAGGGTGCCCGCGGGGAAACAGGCCGTCAGGACGTCAAAGGCCGTACGGCCCGCGGCGATCTTGCCGGTGACCGTCGAGACGATGTGCATGACGTGCGAGTACCGCTCGACGGACATGAAGTCGACGACCTCGACCGAGCCCGGTTCGCAGACGCGTCCCAGGTCGTTGCGCCCCAGGTCGACCAGCATGAGGTGCTCGGCGCGCTCCTTGGGGTCGGCGAGCAGTTCGTCGGCGAGGGCCTGGTCCTCCTGCGGGGTGGCGCCGCGGTGCCGGGTGCCGGCGATGGGGTGGACCATGGCCTGCCCGTCCTCGACCTTGACCAGGGCCTCGGGGGAGGAGCCGACGACATCGAAGCCGTCGAAGCGGAACAGGTACATGTACGGGGAGGGGTTGGTGGCCCGCAGCACCCGGTACACGTCCAACGCGCTTGCCGTGCAGGGTGTTTCGAAGCGCTGGGAGGGGACGACCTGGAAGGCCTCACCGGCGCGGATGCGCTCCTTGATGTCCTCGACGGCCTCCTGGAAGTCGGGGCCGCCCCACAGGGCGGTGTACTCGGGGAGTTCGGAGGGGGGCAGGACGGCGGGCGGCTGGGCCACCGCGCGCGAGAGGTCCGCCTCCATCGCGTCCAGGCGGGCCACCGCGTCCGCGTAGGCCTCGTCGACGCCCGTGTCGAGGTCGTTGTGGTTGATCGCGTTGGCGATCAGCAGGACCGAGCCCTCCCAGTGGTCCATCACGGCGAGGTCGCTGGTGAGGAGCATGGTCAGCTCGGGCAGCTTCAGGTCGTCGCGCTCGCCGGGGCCGATCTTCTCCAGGCGGCGCACGATGTCGTAGCCGAGGTAGCCGACCATGCCGCCGGTGAAGGGCGGCATGCCCTCCTGGTGGGGGGTGTGCAGGGCCTCGATGGTGGCGCGCAGGGCGGCCAGCGGGTCGCCGTCGACCGGGACGCCGACGGGCGGGGTGCCGAGCCAGTGGGCCTGTCCGTCGCGCGCGGTGAGGGTGGTCGCCGACCGGACGCCGACGAAGGAGTACCGGGACCACGAGCGGCCGTTCTCCGCGGACTCCAGCAGGAAGGTGCCGGGGCGCTCGCCGGCGAGCTTGCGGTAGAGCGCGACCGGGGTGTCGCCGTCGGCGAGGAGCTTGCGGCTGACAGGGATGACCCGGCGGTCGGTGGCCAGCTTGCGGAAGGTCTCGAGGTCCATGGCGGCTGACCTTACTGATCCGCGGCCGGTACGCCGGAACCGGCGTCCTTGACCAGCACGTCGGCGTCGAAGCAGGTGCGGGCGCCGGTGTGGCAGGCGGCGCCGACCTGGTCGACCTTGACCAGCACGGTGTCCGCGTCGCAGTCCAGGGCGACGGACTTGACCCACTGGAAGTGGCCGGAGGTGTCGCCCTTGACCCAGTACTCCCGGCGGCTGCGCGACCAGTAGGTGCAGCGGCCCGTCGTCAGGGTGCGGTGCAGCGCCTCGTCGTCCATCCAGCCGAGCATCAGCACCTCTCCGGTGTCGTACTGCTGGGCGATGGCGGGCACGAGGCCGTCGGCGCTGCGCTTGAGGCGGGCGGCGATCTCGGGGTCGAGTCGGCTGGTGGGGCCGGGCGTGCTGCTGCTCATGGATGCCATTGTGCCGCCCGCCACTGACAGTCACGGTGGGGTGTCCACTGTGCGGACCGCGGGGACGGCCGTAGGCTGACGTCATGTCGACTTTCGCCAAGCGTGAACGACTTCTCCTCGCCGACCTGTTGGAGGCCGCGGGCCCGGAGGCCCCGACCCTGTGTGAGGGCTGGCTCACCCGTGACCTGGCCGCGCACGTGGTGGTGCGCGAGCGCCGCCCCGACGCGGCCGGCGGGATGCTGATCAAGCAGCTCGGGCCGCGCCTGGAGAAGGTGATGGACGAGTTCGCGGCCAAGCCGTACGAAGAGCTGATCCAGCTGATCCGGACCGGCCCGCCCCGGTTCTCGCCCTTCTCCCTCAAGCAGCTCGACGAGGCCGCCAACACCATCGAGTTCTACGTCCACACCGAGGACGTCCGCCGCGCCCAGCCCGACTGGTCCCCGCGCGAGCTCGACCCGGTCTTCCAGGACACCCTGTGGTCCCGCCTGGAGCGCACCGCCCGCGTCCTTGGCCGCAGCGTTCCGACGGGCCTGGTGCTGCGCCGCCCGGACGGCCAGACGGCGGTCGCCCACCGGGGCGCGCCGGTCGTGACGGCGACCGGCGAGCCCTCGGAGCTGCTGCTGTTCCTGTACGGCCGCCAGAACGAGGCCAAGGTCGAGCTGGACGGCGACAAGGAGGCCATCGACAAGCTGCACGGGTCGAAGCAGCTCGGTATCTGAGAATCGGTATCCGAGCCGAGAAGGGGCGGACGGGCCTCAGCGGGGCAGTTCCGCGCGCCGCAGGTCCCGTACGCCCAGGGCGACGAGCCCGCCGAGCCCGCAGACCACAGCGCTGACGACGAAGACCGGGCCGGTCCCCCAGGCGCCGATGGCCGCGGCGGACAGAGGCATGCTCAGCGGGGCGAAGCCGAGGCTCACCAGGCCGGAGACGGCGGTGACCCGGCCCAGATAGGCGGGGTCGGCCTGGGTCTGCAGCAGCGCGCCGCACATGGCGCCGCTGAGCCCGGCGAGCAGCCCGATGAGCAGGGCCACTGCGACGGCCGCGAGGACGCCCGGGACGAAGGCGAGGGCGCCGATCGCGACCGAGCCCGCGAGGATGGTGTACGCCGCGACCTGCCCGGCGTACGGCAGGCGCCCGCGCACGGTCAGCAGCAGGGAGGCGGCGCCCGCGCCGGTGCCGAACCCGGCGAGCACCCAGCCCATGCCGGAGGCGCCCCAGCCTCGTTCTTCGGCGAGCAGGGTCAGGCCCACGTTGAGGGGGCCGACGAAGCCGAGGTCCCCGAGGGCGATGGCCAGCATCAGCGGGGCGAGCACGCGGTGCCGGCGTATGTAGCGCAGTCCGGCCACCAGGTCGCGCCAGGCGGTGTCGGCGCGGGCGGCCGCCTTGTCGTCCGGGGGCAGGTTCCGCAGCCGTACGGAGACCAGCAGCGGCACCGACACGGCGATCAGCAGGCCGGCCAGCCCGAAGGCCGCCGACGCGCCGCCGACCGCCACCGCGAGACCGCCGAGCGGGGCGCCGACGACGCTCGCGAAGCGGATGCCGAGGCCCCGCATGCCCTGCACGCGCGCGAGCTGGTCGCGGCTCGTCACGCGCGCGGGGAGGGCACCCACGGCCGGCATGAACACGGCGTCGACGGTGCCGAAGACCAGGGCGAGCAGGGCCAGCGGCCACAGTCCGGGGCTGGTGAAGAACAGCAGCGCCGCCACCGCGAGCGCGGCCGCGCACCGCACCGCGTCACTGCCGATGACGACCCTGCGCGGCCCGAACCGGTCGGCGATCACTCCCCCGCCCAGCATCAGCAGCGCCCGCGGCACGGCGCTCACCGCCATGACCACGCCGGCCTGCGAGGGCGTCCCGGCCTGTACGGCCGCCCAGGACAGGGCGAGGTAGTACACGCTGTCGCCGACCATCGAGGAGGTGTAGGCGGCCAGCCAGCGCACGACGTTGGGGTCGCGGTGGGCCGGTCTGTCGGTGGCGGGGCGCGGGGCGGTGAGTGTCGCGCTCACGGGAAGGGGTCCTCTCGGTCGCGGAGCAGTCGCGGATCAGTCGCGAATCGTTCGCGAATCGGACTCGGATCAGTCGCGGTCAGACGCGGAACGGGAAGGCGTACAGGTGCAGCGCGACGTGCGCGCGCCCTTCGGTGTCGCCGGCTGCTTCGGCGGCCCGGCCCTTCTCGTCGTACTTCCTGGCGAGGGCGAGCAACTCCTCGTTCAGCTCGGTCAGTTCGGCCGGGGTCAGGCGCAGCCAGGACTCGGTGTCCTGGGAGGCGGTGTTCCACTCGGGGCCCCAGGCCGCACGCTCGTCCAGGTAGCGGTGGTACAGGTCGGCGCGCTGGTCGTGGAACAGGCGCGCGGCCGCCGTGTGCGCCGCGGCCTTCTCCGGGGCGTCCCGGAAGTCCGCGTCGCGGATGCTCACACCGTCGGACGACGGCCGCCACCAGCGCTCTCGGCCGTCCTTGCGCTGCGGCTCGGCCTCCTCGATCAGCCCGTGGTCGGCGAGCTTGCGCAGGTGGTAGCTGACCAGCGACACGGCCTCGTCCACCTGGTCGGCGAGCTGCGAGGCAGTCGCGACCTGCGCCACGGACAGGACCCGGTACAGATTCGCCCGCAAGGGATGCGCCAGCGCCTTCAGCGTCCCCACGTCCTTGATCGGGCGGTTCTCCTTGCTTGCCATGTCCCCACCGTAGGTACGAAAGAAAACTTGCGCAATATATTTTGCGCAACTTTCCTTTCGCACTGGTCCGGAGATCAGCGCGGAGCAGTCAGAGGCCCGACCGCCTTCACAGCGACACGGATCGAACGCCGGCCTCCGTAGCTGAGCGGAACCTCCCGGATGCGGACGACGACCGTGCCGACGGGATCCGCGCCCGCCGCGACGGCTCGGGCGACCGCGGTCTCCCGGGCCCCCTCCCCGCACCGTGTCGCCTGACGTAGGAAGTCCCGTATGAGCGCAACGCAGCTCACCGCCAGGAGCCGACGTCTGTCCCCCGCCGAGCGGCGACAGGAGATCATCGAGGCGGCGGCGGCCCTCGCGCTCGAGGAGGGGCTCGCGGCCGTGACGTACCGCGGCGTCGCCGCCCGGCTCGGCTGTGCGCCGGGCCTGGTCCACCACTACTTCGACGTGGTGGAGGCACTGGAGGCCGAGGCGTTCACGCACGCCGTCACCACCGACTTCGAGGGCACCTTCGAGGAGGCCGAGGAACTCGGCGACGCGGTGGCCGGTCTACGGCACATCCTGCGCGTCTGGGTCTCGGAGAGCCCGGAGCCGCACAAGACGGTGTGGCTCGACGCCTGGTACCTGGCGGCCCGCAAACCGCGGGTCCACGCGGCCGTCGACCACGCCATGCGCACCACTCACGGCCTGCTGGTCGCGGTCCTGGAACGGGGCCTGCGCGAGGACCCCTTCGCCCCGCACGATCCCGACCCGCTGGCCTGGCAGCTGCTCACGGCGCTGGACGGCGTCATCGTCCACTCCTCGCTCGGAGTGAACCGGGGCATCGTGGACGTCCGCCGGACCATCGCCCGCTTCACGGAAACCCACCAAGGGGCGCGGGGAACTGCGCGACCAGCCCCCCACAACCCGCAGCCGAAACCCGACCCCGACCCCACCCACCAGCCCAACCCAGCGGAGCGCTACCGCACGGGATGCCCAGCCCTCCGCAGCGTCTCCTTCACCTCACCGATCCGCAGATCCCCGAAGTGGAAGACGGACGCGGCGAGTACGGCGTCCGCGCCCGCGGCGATGGCCGGCGGGAAGTGGGGCAGCTGCCCCGCTCCCCCGCTGGCGATCAGCGGCACGGTCACGTGCTTGCGGACGGCCTCGATCATCTCGATGTCGTAGCCGTCCTTCGTGCCGTCCGCGTCCATCGAGTTGAGCAGGATCTCGCCCGCGCCCAACTCCGCCGCCCGGTGCGCCCATTCGACGGCGTCGATGCCGGTGCCACGGCGGCCGCCGTGGGTCGTCACCTCGAAGGACCCGCTCTCGGTCCGGCGCGCGTCGACCGACAGCACCAGCACCTGCCGGCCGAACCGCTCCGCGATCTCACGGATCAGCTCGGGCCGTGCGATGGCGGCGGTGTTCACCCCGACCTTGTCCGCGCCCGCCCGCAGCAGCTTGTCCACGTCCTCGGCCGTACGGACGCCGCCGCCGACCGTGAGCGGGATGAAGACCTGCTCGGCGGTGCGGCGCACCACGTCGTACGTCGTCTCGCGGTTGCCCGACGAGGCGGTGATGTCGAGGAACGTCAGCTCGTCGGCACCCTCGGCGTCGTACACCTTGGCCATCTCGACGGGGTCGCCCGCGTCGCGCAGGTTCTGGAAGTTGACGCCCTTGACGACCCGGCCGTTGTCCACGTCCAGGCAGGGGATGACTCGTACGGCCAGGGTCATGCGGGTGCTCCGTGTTCTCCGCCGGAGCGGAATGCCTCCACCTCGACCTCGACGACCAGGCTGGGGTCCACGAAGCCGGAGACGATGATCATGGATGCGGCGGGCCGGACGTCGTCGAACAGCTCCTTGTGAGCGCGTCCGACGTCCTCCACGTCCCGGGCATGGGTGATGTACATGCGGGTCCGTACGACGTCCTCGCGGCCGAGGCCCAGCTCCCCGAGCGCCGCGAACGCGACGTTGAAGGCGTTGACCGTCTGCTCGTGCGGGTCGCCCCCGGCGATCTGGCCGTCCACTATCGACGTGCAGCCGGAGACCAGCACCAGGCCGTTCGGCAGTTCCACCGCACGGGAGTACCCGAAGGTCTCCTCCCAGGGCGCGCCGGTCGTGACGCGTCGCAGATCGCTCACCGGTCTACCGCCTCCAAGGCCTCTTCGAGGGTGAACGCCTTCGCGTACAGGGCCTTCCCGACGATGGCGCCCTCGACACCGAGGGGTACCAGCTCGGCGATGGCCCGCAGGTCGTCGAGCGACGACACGCCACCGGAGGCCACGACCGGCCGATCGGTCGCCGCGCACACGTTGCGCAGCAGCTCCAGGTTCGGGCCCTGCAGCGTGCCGTCCTTGGCGATGTCCGTCACCACGTACCGCGCGCAGCCCTCCTTGTCGAGGCGCTCCAGCGTCTCGTAGAGGTCTCCGCCGTCGCTGGTCCAGCCGCGCCCGCGCAGGGTCGTGCCGCGGACGTCGAGCCCGACCGCGATCTTGTCGCCGTGCTCGGAGATGACCTTGGCGACCCACTGAGGCGTCTCCAGGGCGGCCGTGCCGAGGTTCACCCGGGTGCAGCCGGTGGCCAGGGCGGCGGCGAGCGCGGCGTCGTCGCGGATGCCGCCGGACAGCTCCACCTTGACGTGCAGATCCTTCATGCGCTCGGCGACCTCGCCGATCACGGCCCGGTTGTCGCCGGTGCCGAACGCGGCGTCCAGGTCGACCAGGTGCAGCCACTCGGCGCCGGAGCGCTGCCAGGCGAGGGCCGCCTCCAAGGGGGAGCCGTACGAGGTCTCCGAGCCGGACTCGCCGTGGACGAGCCGGACCGCCTGGCCGTCGCGGACGTCCACGGCGGGCAGGAGTTCGAGCCGTCCCGAGGGGTTGGAAGACATCAGAGGGTTCCGATCCAGTTGTTCAGCAGCTGCGCTCCGGCGTCGCCGGACTTTTCGGGGTGGAACTGAGTGGCCCACAGGGCGCCGTTCTCCACGGCGGCCACGAAGGGCTTGCCGTGGGTCGACCAGGTGACCTTGGGGGCCCGGATCGCCGCGTTGTGCGTCTGGAGGCTCCAGTCGTGGACGGCGTAGGAGTGCACGAAGTAGAAGCGCGCGTCCGGGTCCAGCCCGGCGAAGAGCTGCGAGTCGGCCGGGGCGTCGACGGTGTTCCAGCCCATGTGGGGCACGATCTCGGCCTGCAGCGGCTCGACCGAGCCGGGCCACTCGTCCAGGCCCTCGGTCTCCACGCCGTGCTCGATGCCGCGCGCGAAGAGGATCTGCATGCCGACGCAGATGCCCATCACCGGGCGTCCGCCGGACAGGCGCCGGTCGACGATCCAGTCGCCGCGCGCCTCCCTGAGGCCCTTCATGCAGGCGGCGAAGGCGCCGACGCCCGGCACCAGCAGGCCGTCGGCGTTCATGGCCCGGTCGAAGTCACGGGTTATCTCGACGTCGACACCGGTACGGGCGAGGGCGCGTTCGGCGGAGCGGACGTTGCCGAAGCCGTAGTCGAAGACGACGACCTTTTTCGATCCTGCGCTCAATTCCACACCTCCAGCCTCATGACGCCCGCGACGAGACACATCGCGGCGCCGATGGACAGCAGCACGATGAGGTTCTTCGGCATCTGCTGCTTGACGAAGGAGTAGATGCCGCCGAGGAGGAAGAGGCCGACGACGATCAGGACGGTCGAGGTGCCGTTCATGGCTAGAGCGCGCCCTTCGTCGAAGGCAGGATGCCGGCCGCGCGCGGGTCGCGCTCGCTGGCGTAGCGCAGGGCCCTGGCCAGGGCCTTGAACTGGCACTCCACGATGTGGTGCGCGTTGCGGCCGTAGGGCACGTGCACGTGCAGGGCGATCTGCGCCTGGGCGACGAAGGACTCCAGGATGTGCCGGGTCATCGTGGTGTCGTACTCGCCGATCATCGGCGCCATCTTCTCGGGCTCGGTGTGCACGAGGTAGGGGCGGCCGGACAGGTCGACGGTGACCTGGGCGAGGGACTCGTCCAGCGGGACCGTGCAGTTGCCGAAGCGGTAGATGCCCACCTTGTCGCCGAGGGCCTGCTTGAAGGCGGCGCCCAGCGCGAGGGCGGAGTCCTCGATGGTGTGGTGCGAGTCGATGTGCAGGTCGCCCTCGGTCTTCACGGTCAGGTCGAACAGACCGTGCCGGCCGAGCTGGTCGAGCATGTGGTCGTAGAAACCGACCCCTGTCGACACGTCGACCTTGCCGGACCCGTCGAGATCGATCTCGACGAGGACCGAGGTCTCCTTGGTCACCCGTTCCACACGTCCAACGCGGCTCATGCGCTCTGCTCCTTCTTCAACTGACGGACCGCGTCGAGGAACGCGTCGTTCTCTTCGGGGGTTCCGGCGGTCACCCGCAGCCAGCCGGGTACGCCGTTGTCCCGGACCAGGACGCCCCGGTCAAGGATCTGCTGCCACACCGCATGGGCGTCGTCGAACCGCCCGAACTGCACGAAGTTGGCGTCCGACGCGGTGACCTCGTAGCCGGTCGCCAGCAGTTCGGAGACCAGCCGGTCCCGCTCGGCCTTCAGCTGCTCGACATAGCCGAGCAGCGTCTTGGTGTGCTCCAGTGCGGCCAGCGCGGTCGCCTGCGTGATCGCCGACAGGTGGTAGGGCAGCCGTACGAGCTGGACGGCGTCCACGACCGCCGGGTGCGCGGCGAGATAGCCGAGGCGCAGGCCCGCCGCGCCGAACGCCTTCGACATCGTCCGCGAGACGACGAGGTTCGGCCGCCCCTCGATGAGCGGCAGCAGCGAGTCGCCGTGGCTGAACTCGATGTACGCCTCGTCGACCACGACCATCGAGGGCTTCGCGGCCTGCGCTGCCTCGTAGAGGGCGAGGACGGTCTCCGGCGGGACCGCCGTGCCCGTGGGGTTGTTGGGGGTCGTGACGAAGACGACGTCCGGCCGGTTCTCGGCGATCGCCTTCTCGGCGGCGGCGAGGTCGATCGTGAAGTCCTCGTTGCGCGGGCCGGAGATCCAGCCCGTGCCCGTGCCGCGCGCGATGAGACCGTGCATCGAGTACGACGGCTCGAAGCCGATCGCCGTACGGCCCGGTCCGCCGAAGGTCTGCAGCAGCTGCTGGATGACCTCGTTGGAGCCGTTGGCCGCCCAGACGTTGGCCAGGCCGACCTGGTGACCGGAGGTGTCCGTCAGGTACTCGGCGAGGCGCGTGCGCAGCTCCACGGCGTCCCGGTCCGGGTAGCGGTTGAGGTTGCGGGCCGCCTCGCGGACGCGCTCGGCGATCCGCTCGACCAGCGGCTCGGGCAGCGGGTAGGGGTTCTCGTTGGTGTTCAGCCGTACGGGGACGTCCAACTGGGGCGCGCCATAGGGCGACTTGCCGCGCAGCTCGTCCCGTACCGGGAGATCGTCGATTCCGAAGCTCACTTGTTCTCAGGCACCTTCCACCCGAACCTGGCCTTGATCGCCGCGCCGTGCGCGGGCAGGTCCTCCGCCTCAGCCAGCGTCACCACGTGATGCGCCACGTCGGCCAGCGCGTCCTTGGTGTAGTCGACGATGTGGATGCCCCGGAGGAAGGACTGCACGGACAGCCCGGAGGAGTGACAGGCGCAACCGCCGGTCGGGAGCACGTGGTTGGACCCGGCCGCGTAGTCGCCGAGCGAGACCGGCGCCCAGGGGCCGATGAAGATCGCGCCGGCGTTGCGGACCCGGTCGGCCACGGCGGCCGCGTCGGCCGTCTGGATCTCCAGGTGCTCGGCGCCGTACGCGTCGACCACCCTGAGTCCCTCGTCGATGCCGTCGACCAGCACGATCGCGGACTGCTTGCCGCCCAGGGCCGGAACGATCCGGTCCTCGGCGTGCTTGCTGGCCGCGACCTGCGGCTCCAGTTCCTTCGCCACCGCGTCCGCGAGGTCCACGGAGTCGGTGACGAGCACGGCGGCCGCCAGCGGGTCGTGCTCGGCCTGGCTGATCAGGTCGGAGGCGACGTGCACCGGGTCGGCGGTGTCGTCCGCGAGGACCGCGATCTCGGTCGGGCCGGCCTCGGCGTCGATGCCGATCTTGCCGGTGAAGTAGCGCTTGGCGGCGGCGACCCAGATGTTGCCGGGGCCGGTGACCATGTTGGCGGGCGGGCAGGACTCGGTGCCGTACGCGAACATCGCGACGGCGGTCGCGCCGCCGGCCGCGTACACCTCGTCGATCCCGAGCAGCGCGCAGGCGGCGAGGATCGTCGGGTGCGGCAGGCCGCCGAAGTCGGCCTGCGCCGGGGAGGCGAGGGCGATCGACTCGACGCCGGCCTCCTGCGCGGGCACCACGTTCATGATCACGGAGGAGGGGTAGACCGACCGGCCGCCGGGCGCGTACAGCCCGACCCGGTCGACCGGCACCCACTTCTCGGTGACGGAACCGCCGGGCACGACCTGGGTCGTGTGCGTCGTACGGCGCTGCTCGCGGTGGACGAGACGGGCGCGGCGGATGGACTCCTCAAGGGCCGCGCGCACGGCGGGGTCGAGTTCCTCGAGGGCGCGGGTGAGTGCGGCGGCGGGCACCCGCACCTGGTCGAGCCTGACCCCGTCGAACTTCTCGGCGAAGTCGATCAGCGCCGCGTCGCCCCGATGATGCACGGCCTCGCAGATCGGACGCACCTTCTCCAGGGCGGCCGAGACGTCGAAGTCGGCTCGGGGCAGCAGGTCGCGCAGGGCGGGGCCCTCGGGAAGGGCGTCGCCGCGCAGATCGATTCGGGAGATCACGGTGCCAATTCTCTCAGACGCTCGTCAGAGGCTGACCGCGCGTTCCAGTGGCTGATACACACCCCGGAAGGAACCTGACAGGAACCCGGAAGGAACCGGCAGGATCGCCTTCACGTCCAGTGTTCCGGGCGTCACTCAGCGGGCATGAACACTTGTACGAACCCGCGAGTAGATGAGGGGGAAGGAAGACACGTGACCGAGGGGGCCGGCATCCGGGACGACGGAGACCTGCCGGACGATCTGACCGCCGCCGAGGCCGGAATGTGGCAGGCCTTCCGCAACGGCAGCGTGTACGACCTGAGCAGCGGCGACACAGTTGTCGACGATCCGCACGGCGGGCACCCCTGGGGGCCCGAGCGGACCGTGCGGGCCCGCATCGTGTGCTGGCTGCTCCTGGACGGACCGCCCGCGCTCGCCGGCCGCGTGTCCTCCCTGAAGCTCGTCGGGGTGCAGATCAGCGGCACCCTGGACCTCGCGGGCGGCACGGTGGTGCCGTACGTGGAGATGCGCGGCTGCCGCTTCGAGCGGGACGTCCTGCTGCCGGAGGCCCACTTCACGACCGTACGGATGGTGGAGTGCTCGGTGCCGCGCCTGGAGGCGGCCCGGGTGCACACCGAGGGCGATCTGCACCTGCCGCGCTGCCGCTTCCAGAACGGCATACGGCTCACCGACGCGCAGATCGGCACGGATCTGCTGCTCAACCAGGCGATCGTCTACCGCGACCGCAGCGGACGCTCGATCGCCGCGGACGGTATGACCGTCGGCCAGGACCTCCAGGCCGAGATGCTGGAGTCGCACGGCGAGCTGAGCCTGCGCAGCGCCAAGATCGGCGTCTCGCTGAGCCTGCGCGGCGCCCGGCTGGTCAACCCGTACTCGCGGCTCGCCCTGAACGCCCCGCAGCTGACCGTGGAGCGCTCGCTGTACCTGACCCCGGCGGGCGTCGGCAACGTCCTGCTGAGCGGCACGACACCCGCGCGCGGGACGCGCATCCAGCGGTTCGAGTGCCAGGGCGGGCTGCGCCTGGACGACGGGCGGTTCGGGGACGCGGTCGACCTGGAGCGGGCCCGGTTCACCCTCACCGACGAGCAGGAGCTGTCGCTGCGCCGCCTGCAGACGCCCGAGCTGCGCTTCCTCGGGGAGCGGCCGGCGCGGGGCACGGTGGTGCTGTCGGGGGCGCGGGTCGTCAACCTGATGGACCGGGCGGACGCCTGGCCGGGCCCGGGCCGGCTGCACATGGGCGGCTTCAGCTACGAGAACCTGGTGCCGCGCGGCCCGTTCCCGCTGAACGAGCGGCTGGAGTGGGTGGCGGCCGCGACCGCCGAGTACAACCCGGAGCCGTACGAGCGGCTGGCCGCCGTGCTGCGGACCGGCGGCGAGGACGAGGACGCCCGCGAGGTGCTGCTCGCCAAGCAGCGCCGCCGCCGCGAGAGCCTGCCGGTCGCAGCCAAGCTGTGGGGGTACGTGCAGGACTGGACGGTCGCCTACGGATACCGGCCGGGCCGGGCCGCCGTATGGATGGCGGTGCTGTGGGCGGCGAGCTCGGTGGCCTTCGCGCACGCCAGTCATCCACCGCTCAAGCGCGGCGAGCATCCGGACTGGAACCCCGCCCTGTTCGCGCTCGACCTGCTCCTGCCGGTCATCGACCTCGGTCAGGTCGGGTTCTGGCAGCTGAGCGGCGGCTGGCAGTGGCTGGCCGCCGCGATCGTCCTGCTGGGCTGGATCCTGGCGACGACGGTGGCGGCGGGGGCCACGCGACTGCTGCGGCGCAGCTAGCGGGCTTGTGGGCCCTACGCCGGACAAGTTGTTGAATGCTCACCTTTTTACTTGTCCTTGACTGTAGCGCGTACAACTTTTCACGAGTTGTACGTTCGCTCTGGCGCTCTGTTGACCTGCGGTCTTTCAATGGTCGACACCATGGCTCTCCTGCCCCCCTTCATCCGCTCCTCGCGGATGCCCCG
Organism: Streptomyces sp. NBC_01352; assembly: GCF_036237295.1. NCBI lineage: Bacteria > Bacillati > Actinomycetota > Actinomycetes > Kitasatosporales > Streptomycetaceae > Streptomyces > Streptomyces sp. NBC_01352. Next base: position 8,041,388 of record NZ_CP108354.1, on the reverse strand, counting down.
GAAGCCCTCGCGCCTCGCCGTCGGACCGCCCGCCGACCCCGCCGCCGACGAGGCGCTTCTCGACGCGCCCGACGACCGGCTCGGCCCCGCCCTGGTCGCGGCCGCGCAGGGCGAGTACCGGCCCGCCGCGGACCTGCTCGCCGCCACCCGAACCGGCGCCGACTGGGAGTACCGCGACCGCTACGCGCGAAGACTCGCGGCCTTCGCCCGCTCGCGCGACGAGTGGTACGAGGACTGGCGCAAGGCCGCCCCGCACGACCCGGACGCGCTGCTCGTCGGCGCCCAGCTCGTGCTGGAGCGCTCCTGGCAGTCACCGGCCCGGGCGGAGCTGCTGCGCCAGGCGACCCCCTTGATCACGGCTGCCGCGCACGGCGACGACCGCGACCCGGTGCCGTGGCGGATCGCGCTGGACCACGCGCGCGGCGCGCAGGCCGGGCCCAGGTACGTCGAGGAGCTGTGGGCGGCCGCGGTCCGCCGCGACCCGCACCACTACGGCTGCCATGTGGCGGCCCTGCGCTACCTCGCCGCCTCCTGGCACGGCTCCCACCACGCGTGCTTCGACTTCGCCGAGCCGGCCGCGCAGGACGCTCCGGCCGACTCCCTCGTCCAGGCGCTCCCGGCGCGGGCGGCCTTCTCCTATCTGACCGACGGCTGCGGCCCCGAGGTGCCGGGCGAGCGGCTGGACGCGGCGGCCGACCGGGCGATCGCGCTCTCCGCCCGGTTCCCGGCGGCCGATCCGTGGCCCGCCCAGGTGCGGAACAAGCTGATGTACGTCCTGGTACGGCTGGACCGCTGGACGGACGCCGCGGAGCAACTGCGCCTGATCGGTCCGTACGCCACCTCCTTCCCCTGGGACCGGATCTCGGACGACCCGCTCGGCCGGTTCCTGGAGATCCGCGACGAGATCCGCGAGGAGATCCGCGACGCGCGTCGCGACGCGGTCCGCAACGAGGTCGGCCGGAACCCGGTCCCCCGCCATCCACGGAGTGAGCACGGCGGACGCGCCCACTCCGGCGACCATTAGGCTTTCGCGTCGTGACCACCGTCCGGCTGCCGCTCTTTCCTCTGAACTCCGTGCTGCTTCCGGGGCTCGTCCTTCCGCTGAACATTTTCGAGGAGCGCTATCGCGCCATGATGCGCGAGTTGCTGAAGACGCCCGAGGACGAGCCGCGCCGGTTCGCCGTCGTGGCGATCCGCGACGGCCACGAGGTGGCACCGAGCTCACCCGGCCTGCCGGACCAGACCGCCGTACCCGAGCAGGGCGCCGCCGCCGGCTTCGGCGACGACCCGGTCAAGGCGTTCCACTCGGTCGGCTGCATCGCCGACGCCGCGACGGTCCGGGAGCGGGCCGACGGCACCTTCGAGGTACTGGCGACGGGCACGGCCCGGGTGCGGCTGCTGTCGGTCGACGCGTCCGGCCCGTTCCTGACGGCGGAGCTGGAGGAGCTGGAGGAGGATCCGGGCGAGGAGGCGGGGGCGCTGGCGGAGGGCGTGCTGCGGGCGTTCCGTCAGTACCAGAAGCGCCTGGCGGGCGCGCGCGAGCGGTCCCTGTCCACCGGCGCCGACCTGCCGGACGAGCCGTCGGTCGTCTCGTACCTCGTGGCCGCCGCGATGATGCTGGACATCCCGACCAAGCAGCGCCTGCTCCAGGCCCCGGACACCGCGTCCCGGCTGCGCGACGAACTGAAACTCCTTCGCACGGAGACGGCGATCATCCGTAACCTGCCGTCGTTGCCCGCGGCGGAGCTGACGCGGGCCCCGAGAAGTCTCAACTGACGTACGACCACTGGGGAACGGGCGGGATCAGGCCGCGATGGCGAAGAAGTCGAAGAAGCAGCAGCAGTCGGGCGGCACGCCCGCGACGGTGGCCCTGACGGCCGCGGGAGTGCCGTACACGGTGCACTCCTACGACCACGATCCCGCCCACCCCTCGTACGGCGAGGAGGCGGCCGAGGCGATGGGCGTCTCGCCGGAGCGGGTCTTCAAGACGCTGGTCGCGGACGTCGACGGCACGCTGACCGTCGCCGTCGTCCCGGTGGCCGGCCAACTGGACCTCAAGGCGCTCGCGGCGGCCGTCGGCGGCAAGCGGGCCGCGATGGCCGACCCGGCGCTCGCCGAACGCACCACGGGGTACGTCCGCGGCGGCATCTCCCCGCTCGGCCAGCGCAAGAAGCTGCCCACGGTCCTGGACGAGTCGGCCGCCGCCCACCCGACGGTCTGCGTCTCGGCGGGCCGCCGCGGCCTGGAGGTCGAACTCGCCCCCGACGACCTGGCGAAGCTCACGGAAGCGGTGGTGGCCCCCATCGGGCGTGCCTGACCCCTCGACGCGGGTCCGTTCCTCGGTTAAGTACGAGGGACATGTCGAAGAAGACGCGCAAACGCAAGTGGCGCAAGAAGAAGGCGAACCACGGAAGGCGGCCTGCCTAGGCCGTCGTCACGCCGGCGGGGTCCCGTACCCGTCCTTCGGGACCGGTCCCTGCTGGTGGGCGTACGGGTCCGGATCCCGGGGCCCGAACAGTGCCGTCAGCCCCAGATGCACGACCAGCGCGGCCAGCGACCAGGCCAGCAGCGCCCCCTTCGCGCCCAGCTTCAGCGGCGCCGAGAACGTGACCCCCTTGCCGACGTCCTTGGCATGCGCGAGGACGTCCTGGGACGGCCCGAGCCACACGCCGAGCCGCCACGCCAGCAGCGACCCGAGCAGCCCGCCGACGGTGAGCGCCACGACCAGCGGCACTCCCCCACGCCTGCGCACGAGGAACACGGCGAACGCGCTCACCACGCCGAAGGCCAGCGCCAGCAGAGTGAACGTTCCGTCGACACCGACCGCCTGTTCGCCCTCGGTGTCCTTGAGGTAGACGACCCAGCTGCCCTGCTCGTCCAGGCCACCGACCAGCGGCACGTGCGGCGCCAGCCACCACCACAGCAGCCCGAGCAGCACCCCGCCGAGCGCCACCGCCACCGTGATGACGGCGGCCTCCCGCACTTCGGTCTTCATCCCGGGACCGTCCTGTCCGTACGAACCGTGCGCGCCGTCCGACGCGTCCGGCGCAGGAGCCACGTACCCGGGAGGCGAAGCCTGCCACGCACTGTGTGCGGGCTGTTCATGCGGCGGCGGAGGAGGAGTCAACGGTGCGGTCACCCTGACATCGTGCCAGGCCCGCCTGTGCGGCGCGTCATCGGACGGCCGCCCGGCGATAGGCCCAGGTCGCGACGGCCAGCGAGACCACGCCGACCACGCCGCACACGGCGAGGTCGCCGAGCACGAACGCCCAGTCGGGGTCCGGCCCGAAGGTCCGCGCGAAGGCCTCGACGCCGTACGTCGACGGCAGCAGGTCCCGCGCGAAGCGCACGGCCTCCGGCATCCGGTCCGCCGGCAGAACGCCGAGCAGCAGCGCCGCGGACATGCCCAGCTGCCCCAGCAGCGTGGCCAGCTCAGGACGCGGCGCGAGCAGCCCGAGCGCGGCCCCGAGCCCGGCGAGCGCGGCGCCCGCGAGCGGGATGACGGCGATCAGCACCCACAGGTGCGCGAACGGCAGCCCGAACAGCACGCATCCGAAGACCGCGGTCACCACGGTCCCCGGCACGGTGAAGGACGCGTAGGCGCCCGCCGCTCCCAGTACCACGGCCGCCGGCGGCACGGGCAGCGTGGCGTAGTGGTCGAGCCCGCCGCTGGCGCGCAGCTGGCCGAAGTACTGGGCGAGCAGGTTGAGCGCGACGAAGGCCACGACGAGCACCGACGACCCGGCGACCACGGCCTGTGCCTCGCCTCCGCCGTCCACGACCCCGCGCATCAGGATCATGATCCCGATCGACTGGAAGGTCGCCACGAACAGCAGCGGGATCCGCGCCACCCGCGCACGGGACAGCTGCGCCCGGTACACGGCCGCGAGCGCCGGCCACAGCCGCGCACGCGGTCCGAGCTCGGCCGCCTCCCGGACCGTCTCCTCCACGGCCAGGGCACTGCCCGGCAGAACCTCGGCGGGTACGACACTCACGTCGCGCGGCTCCCCTCTCTCGGTTTCACTCCGGCAGTCGTCCAGTCCGGTACGGATACGGCGGTCCGGGTGCTCAACGTGCTCACGCCTTCACCAGTCCCTGCCGTGCGGCGCCGCCCAGCGCCAGGTACACGTCCTCCAGGCTCGGTGTGGTCAGCGTGAAGTCGTCCAGTGCGGCGAACGCGGACCCGCCGGTGACGGTGGCGACGACCGTACGGGCCTCCTCGGGGGCGAGCCGCAGCGTCCAGCGGCGTCCGGACTCCACGGCCCGGTCCCGCAGCGCGGCCACCTCGGGGACGTGCAGCGGGGCGGACTCGCGCCACACCAGGTCGACCCGCACCTCGCCGGCGACCTGCTCCTTGAGGCCGGTGGGAGTGTCACAGGCGATCACCCGTCCCCGGTCCAGGACGGCGACCCGGTCCAGGACGGTCTCGGCCTCGATGACGTTGTGGGTGACGAGCAGCACGGTCGTGCCGTGCTCGGCCCGGCGCCGGTCCACGGCGCCCCAGACCGCGCGCCGCGCCACCGGGTCCATGCCGCTGGTCGGCTCGTCGAGGACGAGGAACGGCCGTGCCCCCACCAGCGCGGCGGCGAAGCAGGCCAGGCGGCGCTGCCCGCCGGACAGTTTCCTGAGCGGCCGCCCGGCGAGCGGCGTGAGGCCCAGCTCGTCGAGTACGGCGTCCCGCTCGGCGCGTGCCTGTCCCGCCTCCAGCCCGCGCAGCCGTCCGGTGGTCTCGGCGGCGAGCGACACGGTCAGGTCGTCGAGGGCGGTGGACTCCTGCCCGAGGTAGGCGAGGATCCGCGAGGCCCGCTCCGGGTGGCGCACGATGTCGTGCCCGAGGATCTCGACGCTGCCGCGGTCGGGCCGCATCAGTCCGGTCAGCTGCCGCACGAGGGTGGTCTTCCCGGCGCCGTTCGGCCCGAGGAGCCCGAAGATCTCCCCGCGCCGGATGTCCAGCCGTACGTCGTCGGTGGCCCTGACCTCGGGTGTCGCCGGAACGCCGCGCCGCCCCCGTACCGCCGGATAGGTCTTGGCGAGCCCGCGCACCGCGCACACGACATCGTCACCGTGCCGAAGTGCCTGTGCCGCGCGCGTACTCACAAGGGACGAGACTACGGGGTCCGCGGCCCCGGTCCGCTCCCGGGGCGGCCCATTGCGGCACATCCGGGGTTAAGGATCTCATTCCCCCGCGGGCGCGTGCTCGGCGGCCGTCCGCACATCGATCTCCCGCCAGAACCCGGCACGGATCGCGTAGCGGTCGTGCTCGTCGATCTGGTCGTCCTTGTGTGCGAGCAGCCCGAACCGGGCGGCGTACCGCAGCAGCTCCCCGTCGATCCGGTGCGGGACCCGCGGGTACATCCCGGAGAGCTTCTGCAGATGGCTCGGGTCTCCGAGCCGCTCCATCCACCGACGCGCGAACACCTGTCCGACCTCGTACGGATCACCGCCGACGGTCGTGATGTCCTCCTCCCGGTCCGCCCACCGCTGCTCCGCCGTGGTCAGCTGCGCCAGCGTGGGCATCGAGGCGACCTCGGGCGGCTCGGCCGCGCCGCCGGGCCGGTCGACCCACCCTTTGTCGGAGGACCAGCGCAGGGTCGCGGTCTGCGGGGGCTGGGCGGGCTGCTGGACGCCGGGCGCGCGCAGCGCGGCCAGGTCCTTCGGCGTGGGCACCCCGGCCTTGGGGGCGGTCGCGGGCCCCCGCTCCTGCGTGCCGTTCTCCGAGGCGGTGGCCGCCGGGGCGTGCTCCTCCTCGACCGACCGCTCGGCTGCCGGGCGGTGCGCGGACTCGGGCAGCGGGGCGGAGAGGATCGCGGCGATCTCGGGCCGCGGCGCGGGCGGCGGCGCGCAGATCCCGCCGAGGTCCTTGGCGCGCACGGCCTTGGTGATCCACGTACGGTCGAGCACGCGCCGCTCGTCGGCCTCGGCGACCAGGTCCTCGGACTGGTTGTAGTCCCCGTCGGCGGCCTGCACGGCCCACAGGTGTACGGCGACGCCGTGCTCCTTGGCGGCCATCATGCCCGGCAGCAGATCCCCGTCGCCGGTCACCAGGACGATGTCGGAGCAGGCGCGGTTGCGGGCAAGCTCGGTCAGCTCGGCGTGCATCGCGGCGTCCACGCCCTTCTGGGCCCAGCGTCCGTCGCTGCGGGTCAGGGCGCCGAGCCGGACGGTGACCCGGGGCATCACGCGCAGTCTGCGGTGCTCGGGCTGCGGGACACGGTCGGGGGCGCCGTCGAACCAGTAGATGCGCAGCAGGGGCCGTTCCGTGTCGGACTCGGCGCGTTCGCGCAGGCCCTGGATGAGGGCGGTGTGGTCGACGGTGATGCGGGACCGCGAGGGCTCCCCGGCGAGGAGACTGGCGGCGGCCCCCAGCAGATACCCGGCGTCCACCAGGACGATGCAGCGGTCCACGCGATCCACCCTCTTTCCGGGAGGTTTGCTTCGGGCTTGCTTCGAGTCTGCCCGACCACGCGAGGGTTAACGGCCCGAACTCGATCTTCGGCGTGGCGTTTCGGGGCTGCGCGCCCCGACAAGCCGTGTCACAGACGGTAATTATCCGACATGCACTTGTTGTCAGCCTATGTGAATCTGGTTCCGGCCCTGGTCCCTAGATCCCCCTCAGGAGGTAGATCACCGTGGCCAAGAACAAGAACCGTGAACGCAAGCAGTCGCAGTCCGAGCGTGGTCAGCAGACGGCCGAGCAGCCGTCGATGGACACGCCGAGCGAGCACCGCACCACCCAGGTGACTCCCGGCGACATGACCCCCAAAGGGCGCAAGAAGCGCTTCGGTCACAACTGACATCTTCATAACGGGCTGTTGAAGCCCAGGCACACACCGAGGGGCGCACCCGGCTGCGGATGCGCCCCTCGCGTACGTCAGTTGCCCGTCGGCCGGCCGCTCAGCCGGCCAGGCAGGACGGGCCCAGCAGCACCTTCAGATCGCCGAAGAGCGCCGGGTCCGGCTTCACGCGATGCCGGTCGAGGCGCAGCACGGTCGTCTTGCGCGGGCCCTGGAGCTTGATCCGGACCTCGCTCTCGCCCTTGTGGTGGCTGAGGATCTCACCGAGCCGGCTCACCATCGGCGGGGTGATCCGGGTGGCCGGGATGGTGAGGATCACGGGCGCGTTGGTGCCCGCGTTCGACAGGTCCGGCACCTGGAGTTCCATCGCGACGAGGCGGGGCACGTCCTCGCGCTTGTCCAGGCGTCCCTTGACGAACACCACGGCGTCCTCGACGAGTTGGGTCGAGACGAGCTGGTAGGTCGCCGGGAAGAACATGCACTCGATGGAGCCGGCGAGGTCCTCGACGGTGGCGATGGCCCAGGCGTTGCCCTGCTTGGTCATCTTGCGCTGGAGGCCGGAGATGATGCCGCCGATGGTGACCACCGCGCCGTCGGAGTGCTCACCTCCGGTGAGCTGGGCGATGCCCGCGTCGGCCTTGTCGGACAGCACGTGCTCCAGGCCGAAGAGGGGGTGGTCGGAGACGTACAGACCGAGCATCTCCCGCTCCTGCGCGAGGAGGTAGGTCTTGTCCCACTCCTCGGGGGTGAACTCCACGTCGAGGCCGAAGCCGGGTTCGCTGGTGTCCTCCTCGCCCATGCCGCCGAAGAGGTCGAACTGCCCCTCGGCCTCCTTGCGCTTGACCGCCACCACGTTGTCGATCATCGGCTCGAAATGCGCGGTCAGCCCCTTGCGGGTGTGCCCCAGGGTGTCGAACGCGCCCGCCTTGATCAGCGACTCCGTGGTGCGCTTGTTGCACGCGACCGCCTCGACCTTGTCGAGGTAGTCGGGGAAGGAGGCGTACTTGCCCTTGGCCTTGCGGCTCTTGATGATCGACTCGACCACGTTCGTACCGACGTTCCGCACGGCTTCGAGGCCGAAGAGGATCACGTCGTCGCCCTGCGCGGCGAAGTTGTGCACCGACTCGTTGACGTTCGGCGGGAGCACCTTGATGCCCATGCGCCGGCACTCGTTGAGGTAGACCGCCGACTTGTCCTTGTCGTCCTTGACGGAGGTCAGCAGCGCGGCCATGTACTCGGCGGGGTGGTTCGCCTTGAGGTAGGCGGTCCAGTAGGAGACCAGGCCGTACGCGGCGGAGTGCGCCTTGTTGAAGGCGTAGCCGGCGAAGGGGACCAGCACGTCCCACAGGGCCTTGATGGCCTCCTCGCTGTACCCCTTCTTCTGGGCGCCCTCCTGGAAGAGGACGAAGTTCTTCGCCAGCTCGTCGGGCTTCTTCTTGCCCATCACGCGGCGGAGGATGTCGGCCTCGCCGAGCGAGTAGCCGGCGATGATCTGGGCGGCCTTCTGTACCTGCTCCTGGTAGACGATCAGGCCGTAGGTGACCGCCAGGACCTCCTGGAGGGGCTCCTCCAGCTCCTTGTGGATCGGCGTGATCTCCTGCAGGCCGTTCTTGCGCAGCGCGTAGTTGGTGTGCGAGTCCATGCCCATCGGGCCGGGACGGTAGAGCGCGGAGACGGCGGAGATGTCCTCGAAGTTGTCGGGCTTCATCAGGCGCAGCAGCGAGCGCATGGGGCCGCCGTCGAACTGGAAGACGCCGAGGGTCTCGCCGCGCTGGAGGAGTTCGAAGGTCGTCGGATCGTCGAGCGGAAGGGCCAACAGGTCGAGGTCGATGCCCTTGTTGGACTTCACCATCTTGACGGCGTCGTCCATGATCGTCAGGTTGCGCAGGCCGAGGAAGTCCATCTTCAGCAGGCCGAGCGACTCGCACTGCGGGTAGTCCCACTGCGTGATGGTCACGCCGTCGGTGTGCCGCACCCAGATCGGGGCGTGGTCGACGATGGGCTCGCTGGACATGATCACGCCGGCGGCGTGCACGCCCATCTGGCGGACGAGGCCCTCGACGCCCTTGGCGGTGTCGATGACCTTCTTCACGTCCGGCTCGTTCTCGTACATCGCGCGGATCTCGCCGGCCTCGCTGTAGCGCGGGTGCGAGGGGTCGGTGATGCCGTTGAGGTCGATGCCCTTGCCGAGGACGTCGGCGGGCATCGCCTTGGTGAGGCGGTCGCCCATCGCGTACGGGTAGCCCAGCACGCGCGCGGAGTCCTTGATGGCGTTCTTCGCCTTGATCTTGCCGTAGGTGCCGATCATGGCGACCTTGTCGGCGCCGTACTTCTCCGTCACGTACCTGATCACCTCGACGCGCCGACGCTCGTCGAAGTCGATGTCGACGTCGGGCATGGAGACGCGCTCGGGGTTGAGGAACCGCTCGAAGATCAGGCCGTGCGGGATCGGGTCGAGGTCGGTGATGCCCATCGCGTACGCGACGATCGAGCCGGCCGCGGAACCACGGCCCGGACCGACCGCGATGCCCTGGTTCTTGGCCCACATGATGAAGTCGGCGACGACGAGGAAGTAGCCCGGGAACCCCATCTGGATGATGACGTCCATCTCGTACTCGACCTGCTTCTGGCGGTCCTCGGGGATGCCGCCCGGGAAGCGGCGCTCCATGCCGCGGCGGACCTCCTCCTTGAACCAGCTGACCTCGGTGTAGCCCTCGGGGATGTCGAACTTCGGCATGAGGTTCTTCGCCTCGAACATGCCGGCCGTGTCGATCTGCTCGGCCACCAGGAGGGTGTTGGCGCAGCCCTCCTGCCAGGCGTCCGAGGAGTCGATGGCGTACATCTCGTCGGTGGACTTGAGGTAGTAGCCGGTGCCGTCGAAGCGGAAGCGGTCCGGGTCGGAGAGGTTCTTGCCGGTCTGGATGCACAGCAGCGCGTCATGGGCGGTCGCCTCGTGCGCGTACGTGTAGTGCGAGTCGTTGGTGACCAGCGGCGGGATGCCGAGCTTCTTGCCGATCTCCAGGAGGCCGTCGCGGACCCGGTGCTCGATGTCGATGCCGTGGTCCATCAGTTCCAGGAAGTAGCGGTCCTTGCCGAAGATGTCCTGGTACTCGGCCGCGGACTTCAGCGCCTCGTCGAACTGGCCGAGGCGCAGCCGGGTCTGGAGCTCGCCGGAGGGGCAGCCGGTGGAGGCGATGAGCCCCTCGGACCACTGGGAGATGGTCTCCTTGTCCATCCGGGGCCACTTCTGCAGCCAGCCTTCCGCGTACGCGTCCGAGGAGAGCTTGAAGAGGTTGTGCAGGCCCGTCGCGTTGGCCGCCCAGATCGTCTTGTGGGTGTAACCACCCGAACCGGAGACGTCGTCCCGCTTCTGGTGCGGCTGGCCCCACTGGATCTTGCGCTTGTTGCGCCGGGACTCGGGCGCGACATAGGCCTCGATGCCGATGATCGGGGTGACCCCGGCCTTCTTCGCGGTGTGGAAGAAGTCGTACGCCCCGTGGAGGTTGCCGTGGTCCGACATGGCGATGTGGGTCATGCCCATCTCGTTGCACGCGTCGAACATGTCCTTGAGCCGCGCGGCACCGTCCAGCAGCGAGTACTGGGTGTGGACGTGCAGGTGCGTGAACGGCGGCTTTGACACGGCGTGGCCTCCATGGAAAACACTCGGCGACAGGCTGCGGACAGTCTGGGGGGACAGCGTCGAAGTCTATGCCTCGGCACTGACACCGGGAGGCGTCTCCCCCGTACCTTCATGGAGGAGTCGCGGGCACTCCCGCGTACCGTCGCACGTTGCAAGAGGACGGGCGGTCCGTCCCCCAAGTCACGCACCACCTGCACCAGGAGGCACCCAGCGATGTCGGTTCCACAGCTCAACGACGAGCACCGCGGCGAGGAGATCCTCGCCGTCTTCGACACCGCATTCGGCCAGCTCCTGGCCGCCGACCCGGCCGCGTTCCGCGTCAAGTTCCGGAAGATGGCGGCCTCGGCCTTCGCGTTCTACCGCGGCACGGCGTGCCTCTTCTACCACGACCTCGAGGCCGAGAACGCCGGGCAGGGTGCTGGGAAGGTGCTCAGTGGCCCGTACCTGGACGAGCGCACCTCGCGCGTGTGGATCCACGGCGACCTGCACGCGGAGAACTTCGGCACGTACATGGACTCCACCGGCCGGCTGATCTTCAACGTCAACGACTTCGACGAGGCGTACGTCGGCCCCTTCACCTGGGACCTCAAGCGCTTCGCCGCCTCCATCGCCCTGATCGGGTACGCGAAGGCGCTCGGCGACGAGCAGATCACCGATCTGGTGCAGGTGTACGCGGGCGCCTACCGCGAGCGGATCCACGCCCTGGCCACCGGCGCCAAGAGGGACGAGGTGCCGCCCTTCACCCTGGACACCGCCCAGGGCCCGCTCCTGGACGCGCTGCGGGACGCCCGCTCGCTGACCCGCTTCGGCCTGCTCGACTCGATGACGGAGATCCGTGACTTCGAGCGCCGCTTCGCCCCGGGCGGCGGCTCCATCGAGCTGGACGCGGCCACCCGCTACAAGGTCCTCGCCGCCTTCGACGGCTACCTGGAGACGCTGCCGGACTCGTCCCTGGCCCGCCCGGACTCGTACCGCGTGAAGGACGTCGTCGGCCGCCGCGGCATCGGCATCGGATCGGCCGGTCTGCCGTCGTACAACATCCTCCTGGAGGGCCACAGCGACGCCCTGGAGAACGACGTCGTGATCTACATCAAGCAGGCCCAGACCCCGGCCGTCTCCCGGCACATCACGGACTCGGCGATCCGGGACTACTTCCAGCACGAGGGCCACCGCACAGTGATCTCGCAGCGCGCCCTCCAGGCGCACGCCGACCCGTGGCTCGGCTGGACCGAGCTCGGCGGCATCGGCCAGCTGGTCGCCGAGGTGTCGCCGTACGCCGTGGACCTGGACTGGGGCGACATCGACGACCCGGAGGAGATCGCCGCGGTCGTCGCCGACCTGGGCCGGGCCACCGCCACCATGCACGGGGCGGCGGACGACCAGTCCGGCGAGTCCCTGGTGCCCTTCTCCACCGAGCGGGCCATCGACGCGGCGCTCGCGGCGGACTCCGACGACGGCGCCGGCTTCGAGGGCCTCCTGGTCGACTTCGCGCACGAATACGGCGCACGCGCGCGGGCCGACCACCAGATCTTCGTGGACCTGTTCCGCAACGGCCGGATTCCGGGTCTGTGACGGAACGGCCGCGCACAGGGATCCTTTAGGGGTCCCTTACAGGCCCGCGTGACAGACTCTCCTCCGCTATGGACATATCCGGGACCCAGCTCAGAGCCGTGCGCGCGGCGCTGTTCACGGCACTCGTCGTGACGCTCAGCACCGCGTCGCACGTCCTGCTGTCCCGGGCCCCGCTGCCGCTGAACACGGTGGTGGTGGTCGCCGCCGCCGTGTTCGTGATCGCCTACGCCCTGGCCGGCCGCGAGCGCGGCTTCGGCCGGATCGCCGCCCTGCTGATCCCGCTGGAGCTGGCCGCCGACACCGTGTTCACCACCGGCCAACACGTCTGTTACGGCGCCGCGGGCGGCCCGGTCACCGGCCCGCTGCGCTCCGTCGGCTTCGACGTGCTGTGCGGCGACGGCACCAGTGTCGGCGCCCCGCTGGCCCGGGTGACGGGCTCCGGCCCCGAGCGGCTCGGGGGTCTGCTCGCCCACGCCGACCCGGCGACCGCCTGGCTGCTGCTCGGCGCGCACATCGGCGTGGGCCTCCTCGCGGCCGCCTGGCTGCGCCGCGGCGAGCACGCGCTGGCCCAGCTGCTGCGCGCGGTGACCGCGACCACCTTCCGGCCGCTGCTGCTGGCGGTCGCGGCGGTGACGGTGGTGCCGTCGCCCTCCGTGCGCCGCCCGCAGCGGCCCGGCCCCCGTACGACCACCGCGCGCGAGCGGATCCTCGTGCACTCCCTGGGACGGCGTGGACCGCCGTGCTCGGTCGCTTTCGCCTGAGCGTCTGCTTCGGCCCGAGCGTCTGCTTCGGCGACGAGCGTCTGCTTCGCCCGAACAGCGCCGAAGAGCGCCGACCGCACCTGAGCACCACCAGTCCCCCATACGTATCCCGCACACGACGTGTGCGCGTCCCCTTACGGAGATCACCCATGGCAAAGAGGAACAGCCAGGCCGCGAAGAGCGCCGCCCGCGAGCGCCTGCGCCAGGAGCGCGAGCGCCAGGCCAAGCGCGCCAAGATCAAGCGGCAGGTCATCGTGGCCGGCTCCATAGTCGGCGTCCTGGCGATAGCCGGCGGCATCAGCTACGCGGTCGTCCAGGGCAACAAGCCCGGTTACTGGGACGCCGCGAAGGACGACAAGCTCGTCAAGCCTGCCAACACCACGGGCACGAACGGCACGAACGTGGTCATCGGCGAGAGCGGCGCCAAGAAGACCCTGGTCATGTACGAGGACCCGCGCTGCCCGGTCTGCGCCCAGTTCGAGCAGACCGTCGGCGCGACGGTGGACAAGGGCGTCGAGGACGGCAAGTACAAGATCGAGTACGTCGGTGCCACCTTCCTCGACAACGGCCTGGGCGGCGAGGGCTCCAAGAACGCGCTCAGCGCCCTGGGCGCCGCGCTGAACGTCAGCCCCGAGGCCTTCCTCGAGTACAAGACCGCGATGTACTCGGCGAAGTGGCACCCGGAGGAGTCCGACGACAAGTTCAAGGACGACTCCTACCTGATCGAGGTGGCCGACACGGTCCCCGCCCTCAAGGGCAACGCGAAGTTCCAGAACGCCGTGAAGAACGGCACCTTCGACAAGTGGGCGCTGGAGATGTCGGCGAAGTTCGACGACAGCGGCGTGTCGGGCACCCCGACCCTGAAGATGGACGGCAAGACGCTGACCGGCTCGGACGGCAAGAACGCGCCGATGACGGTCGCCGACTTCAACACGGCGATCGAGGCGGCCCTCAAGGCCTGACCCCGATCGCCGCTCGAAGAGCGACCGTCGGCCAAAGAGCGGGCGAACTTTTGCGAGTTCGCCCGCTCTCGTTCATACCGATCAGTAACCTGATCGGCCGTGACGAGTCGATACAGAGCATCCGAGCAACTCAACTCCCTGTCCCCGCGCCGCCGTACGGTCGTCAAGGCCGCGGCGGCGACCGCTGTCCTGGCCGGCCCGCTGGCCGCCGCCCTGCCCGCCCGGGCCGCCACGGACTCCCCCGCCTTCCTGCACGGCGTCGCCTCCGGCGACCCGCTCCCCGACGGCATCCTGCTGTGGACGCGGGTGACGCCCACCGCCGAGGCGGAACCCGGCTCCGGGCTCGGCCCGGACACCCCGGTCGACTGGGTCGTCGCCAGGGACAAAGCGCTGACGAACATCGTCGCCAAGGGCTCCGTCACCGCGACCGCCGCCACCGACCACACCGTCAAGGCGGACATACGCGGCCTGGAACCCGCCACCGACTACTGGTTCCGCTTCTCCGCCGGCGGCACCGACTCCCCCGTGGCCCGCACCCGCACCGCCCCCGCCGCCGACGCGGCCGTCCCGAACCTTCGCTTCGGCGTGGTCTCCTGCGCCAACTGGGAGGCCGGCTACTTCTCCTCGTACCGCCATCTCGCGGCCCGCGGCGACCTGGACGCCTGGCTGCACCTGGGCGACTACATCTACGAGTACGGCACCGGCGAGTACGGCACGCGCGACACCGTCGTACGGCCGCACGCGCCCACCCACGAGATCCTCACGCTGGCCGACTACCGCACCCGGCACGGCCGTTACAAGACCGACGCCGACCTCCAGGCCCTGCACGCGGCCGCGCCCGTCATCGCCATCTGGGACGACCACGAGTTCGCCAACGACGCGTGGTCGGGCGGGGCCGAGAACCACACCGAGGGCGCGGAGGGTGCCTGGAGCGCGCGTCAGGCCGCCGCCAAGCAGGCCTACTTCGAGTGGATGCCGGTGCGCACCGCGGTCGCGGGCACCACCTACCGGCGGCTGCGCTTCGGCAAGCTCGTCGACCTCTCCCTCCTGGACCTGCGCTCCTTCCGCTCGCAGCAGGTCGCCGTCGGCAACGGCTCGGTCGACGACCCGGACCGCACGCTCACCGGCCGCGCCCAACTCGACTGGCTGAAGGCCGGGCTGAAGGCGTCCGACACCACCTGGCGGCTGATCGGCAACTCGGTGATGATCTCGCCGTTCGCGATCGGCTCCCTCACCGCCGACCTGCTGCGGCCGCTCGCCGAGCTGCTCGGGCTGCCGAAGGAGGGCCTCGCCCTCAACACCGACCAGTGGGACGGCTACACGGACGACCGCCGCGAGCTGCTGGCCCACCTGCGCGCGAACGCCGTCCGCAACACGGTCTTCCTGACCGGCGACATCCACATGGCGTGGGCCAACGACGTGCCGGTGGACGCCGGGACGTACCCGCTGTCCGCCTCGGCCGCCACGGAGTTCGTGGTCACCTCGGTCACCTCCGACAACCTCGACGACATCGTGAAGGCCCCCGAGGGCACGATCTCCGCGATCGCCGCGCCGATCATCAAGGCCGCCAACCGGCACGTCCACTGGGTCGACACCGACCGCCACGGATACGGCGTCCTGGACATCACCGCCGCCCGCGCGCAGATGGACTACTACGTCCTGTCCGACCGCACCAAGCCGGACGCGACCTCGTCCTGGGCCCGCTCGTACCGCACCCGCAGCGGCACGCAGAAGGTGGAGCGGACCTACGACCCGGTCTAACCCGGTCTAGAGGACCTGTTCAGAGGCTCTCCAGGAAGCCGAGCGCCACCCGCCAGGTGGCCTCGGCGGCCTCCTCGTCGTAGTCGGGCAGGTCGGGGTCGGTGTACAGATGGCCGGCCCCGGCGTACCGGTACACCTCCACATCCGCACCCGCTCTGCCCATCTGGAGATACCAGGCGCTCAGCCAGTCGTCGGTCTCGAAGGGGTCCGGCTCGGCGACGTGCAGTTGGACGGGCAGCTCGTCCACGGCCGCGTTCGGCGCGATGTCCGACGTGCCGTGCAGGAGCAGCAGCCCGCGGGCCTTGTCGTCGCCGAGCGCGAGGGTCTGCGCGATGGAGGCGCCGAGCGAGAACCCGGCGTAGACCAGCCCGCGTTCCGAGTAGGGCGCGGCGGCCAGGACGGCCCGCTTGAGCAGCTCGTCCTTGCCGATCCCGTCGTTGAAGGCCATGCCCTCCTCGACCGTCTCGAACGTACGCCCCTCGAAGAGGTCCGGCGTCCACACCTCGTGTCCGGCCGCGCGCAGCCGGTCCGCCGCCGCGCGCACCGCGGGCCTGAGGCCGAAGGTCGAGTGAAAGAGCACGATGTTCATGAGGACATGGTGCCAGCCGGGCACGACAACGCAGGTCACGGCGGCGCTCCCCGCGTGCGGCCACGGCCGTACCCACCTTGAGCGCGAAGTCACATGTTCATGTGCGCCCGGGGCCGGTTACGTTCGTGGGCATGGAGAATCTGCTCCGCCCACTCATCGTGGTCGGCGGGTCGGTCGCGCTCACGCTGCTCATCGGCTGGGCCACCGACCTGCTGCTGCGCAAGGCCGACGCACGGCATCACGAGACCCCCCTGTGGGGTCTGCTGCGCCGCGGCCGCATCCCCTACCAGCTCGTGCTCTGCGCGGCCATGCTGAGAGGGTCGTTCGACGAGGCGCAGCTGCTGGAGCAGCACCGCGTCGGCATCGGCCGGACCCTCACACTTGTGCTCATCGGGGCCGCGGCGTGGCTGGTGATCCGGATCGCCGCCGCGATAGTGGAGACGACGTACACCCGCTATGCGCGCGCCCACCGCGACCCGGCCCGGGTCCGGCGCGTCCGTACCCAGGTGTCCCTGATCATGCGGGTGGTCTCCGCGACCGTCGGCGTGGTGGCCGTGGCCACGATGCTGCTGACGTTCCCCGCGTTCCGCGCGGCGGGCGCCTCACTGCTGGCCTCGGCCGGAATCCTCGGCATCGTCGCCGGTGTCGCCGCCCAGTCCACGCTCAGCAACATGTTCGCGGGGTTCCAGATCGCCTTCGGCGACATGGTGCGCATGGGCGACACGGTCGTGGTGGACGGCGAGTGGGGCACGGTCGAGGAGATCACGCTGACGTTCCTGACCGTACGGACCTGGGACGAGCGCCGGATCACCATGCCCGTCTCGTACTTCACGTCCAAGCCCTTCGAGAACTGGTCGCGCGGCACTCCGCAGATGACCGGCATCGTCTTCTGGCACGTCGACCACGCCGCGCCGGTGGACGCGATGCGCGAGAAGCTCCGCGACATCCTGCGTGAGTGCCCGGCGTGGGACGGCCGCGCCTACGGCCTGGACGTCACCGACACCACCCCGAACACCATGGAAGTACGGGCCCTGATGACCGCCAAGGACGCCGACGACATCTGGACGGTACGCGTCACGGTCCGCGAGGGCATGATCCGCTGGCTGGCCGCGGAACACCCGTACGCCCTCCCCCGCGTCAACACGGCGGACGCGGCCCTGCCCCCGAACCGCACGAACGGCCGCCTCCGGGACGACGTCTCACGCGACGGCGCGGCCGCAAGCCGCGGCCACGAGTCACCGCGCGGGGGCGCCTGACACAGCGCAGCACGCTCGGGTGGGCGGGTGGGAAACCAACACAGCAACCCCCATCCGCCCACACCCGACAACTCACCGCAAACTACGCACATCCAGATGCCGCAGCACCCGATCCACCACCTCAGGATCGGCCCCCGGCTCACTCCGCGCCGCCAACACCTCATGCCGAGCCGCGCTCAACATCTCCCCCTGAATCCGGCGCACCCGCTTCAGCCTCCGCACCCGCTGCTCATGCGCCTCCCGCCGCTCGTCCTCCCCCACCTCGGGACTGATCCGCACCCCGATGTCGTACGCCCGCCGCAGCATCTGCTCGGACAACTCCTCCGGCAGCTCCTCCACGGCCTCGATCTCCCTGAGCCTCCGCTTCGCCGCCTTCGCCGCCCGTACCGCCAGCGCCTTCTCGAACTCCTTCTCCCGGTCCGTGTCCGCCTGCACGCCCAGCCGTTTCACCAGCCACGGCAGGGTCAGCCCCTGAAGCACCAGCGTGGCCATGATCACCCCGAAGGCGATGAACACGATCTCGTCCCGGTCGGGGAAGGCCGACCCGTCATCGGTCTCCAGGGGAATCGCCAGCACCAGCGCGACGGACGCCACCCCCCGCATCCCCGACCACCACATGACGACGGTCTCCCGCACGCTCATCGGGATGTCCTCGTCGTGGTCCCGCCTCGCGTGCAGCCGCTTGGTGAGCCAGGTGGCCGGCAACAGCCACACCAGCCGTACGAACACGACCACACCCACGATCGCCGCCGCCCACCCGAGCATCTCGCCCCACCGCCCGGACGCCGTCCGGATCGCGTTGTGCAGCTCCAGGCCGATCAGCCCGAACGCGACCCCGGTGACCAGCGTGTCGACGATGTCCCAGAAGGTGTGCCCGGCGAGCCGTGTCATCACGTCGTCGGGATCGGTGGCGTACTCGGCGAGGAACAGCGCGGTGGTGAGCACGGCGAGCACCCCGGACCCGCGGAACTCCTCGGCCAGCACGTACGAGGCGAACGGCACCAGCAGCGTCATCCCGATCTGCAGGGTCGCGTCCCCGAGCAGATCCATCAGCTTGTTGGCGCCCCAGCCCAGCACGATCCCGACGGCCACCGCCACCACGGCGGACAGCACCAGGTCCAGCCCCGCCCGCCACGGTGAGAAGGTCCCGCTGACGGCCGCGGCGATCGCCACGTGGTACAGCACGATGGCCGTCACGTCGTTGAAGAGCCCCTCGCCCTCCAGGATGGACACCAGCCGCCTCGGCAGCCCGAGTTGTCCGGCGACGGCGGTCGCGGCGACCGGATCGGGCGGCGCCACCAGCGCGCCGAGCGCCACCGCGGCCGCGACCGGCAGCCCCGGCACGATCGCGTTCGCGACGACGGCCACACACACCGTGGTGACGAACACCAACGCCACGGCCAGCAGGAAGATCGGCCGTACATTGGCGGCGAACTGCCGCCAGGACGTGCGCCGTACGGCCGCGTACAGCAGCGGCGGCAACAGCAGGGGCAGGATGAGATCCGGCGGGATGTTGACGTTCGGCACGAAGTCGAGCAGGGCGAGGACGATCCCGAGAAGCGTCATCAGCACCGGCGCCGGCAGCCCCAGCCGGTCCCCGACCGGAACGCTCAGCACGGCCCCGAGCAACAGCACGAACAGCAGGGCCAACTGATCCACGGTCAGCGCTCCGGGGTCGTCTCGGTGGTCGTCTCGGCGTTCACACAGCAGACCTCAAGCCTGCCACGCCACCGTGTTCACCGGCCGTCGACGCCCCTCGTCGCATCACCCCGCCCCAGCAGGCACGGCCGGCTACAGCACGCGCCGCATCGCCCGGTGCGGCATCCCGGCGTCCGGGAACTCCGGGCCGTACGCCACGTACCCCAGCCGCTCGTAGAACCCCAGCGCGTGCGTCTGCGCGTGCAGGTCCACCGCCGCGAGCCCACGCGCGCGTGCCGCGTCCTCGACCGCCCGGACGAGGGCGGCCCCGACGCCGAGCCCCCGCGCGTCCTTCGTCACGGCTAGCCGCCCCAGCGATCCCACCGCCGGGTCGCCGTCGGTCCTGTCCGCGGCCGCGTCGCCGTACAGCAGCCGCCCGGTCCCGAGCGGTGTCCCGTCCTCGCGGACCGCCAGCACGTGCACGGCACCGGCGTCGTACGCGTCGTACTCCAGGTCCGCGGGCACGCCCTGCTCGCCGACGAAGACCTCCTTGCGCACCGCGAAGCACGCCTCACGGTCGGCGAGGTCCTCGGCGACCCGCACGACGTACGACGCCGGGCTCATGCGTAGGTCTCCTCGCGAACCTGGTCGAGCGCCTTCTGCAGGTCGTCCGGGTAGTCGCAGGAGAACTCCGCCCACTGCCCGTCGCCGGGGTGCTCGAAGCCCAGCCGTACGGCGTGCAGCCACTGGCGGGTCAGGCCGAGCCGCTTGGCGAGCGTGGGATCGGCGCCGTAGGTCAGGTCGCCGACGCACGGGTGGCGGTGGGCGGCCATGTGGACGCGGATCTGGTGGGTGCGGCCGGTCTCCAGCTTCACGTCGAGCAGGGAGGCCGCGCGGAACGCCTCGATGAGGTCGTAGTGGGTCACCGAGGGCTTGCCCTCGGCCGTGACCGCCCACTTGTAGTCATGGGTGGGGTGACGGCCGATCGGCGCGTCGATGGTGCCGCTGGTCGGGTCCGGGTGGCCCTGGACGAGCGCGTGGTACCGCTTGTCGACCGTGCGCTCCTTGAACTGGCGCTTGAGCGAGGTGTACGCGTACTCGGACTTGGCGACCACCATCAGGCCGGAGGTGCCCACGTCGAGGCGGTGCACGATGCCCTGGCGCTCGGCGGCGCCCGAGGTCGAGATGCGGTACCCGGCGGCGGCGAGCCCGCCGATCACGGTCGGCCCGGACCAGCCGGGGCTGGGGTGTGCGGCCACGCCGACCGGCTTGACGATCACGACCACGTCGTCGTCGTCGTGCACGATCTCCATGCCCTCGACCGGTTCGGCGACGATCTGCACGGGCGCGGGGGCCTGTGGCATCTCGACCTCCAGCCAGGCGCCGCCGTGCACCCGCTCGGACTTCCCGACCACCGATCCGTCGACCATGACCTTCCCCGCGGCGGCGAGCTCCGCGGCCTTGGTACGGGAGAAGCCGAACATGCGGGAGATGGCGGCGTCGACACGCTCGCCCTCCAGGCCGTCGGGCACGGGCAGGGTTCGGATCTCGGGAATGGTGCTCACCCGTCGAGTATGCCGGACAGGTCCGACACTCTCGTACGAGAGTCCGGGCTCCTCAGTCCTTGTGGACGGTGCCGTCCGGGTCGAGCCCCTTGAACGACAGCAGCACGATCAGGATGCCGCCGCAGACGATCGCCGAGTCGGCGAGGTTGAAGACCGCGAAGTGCTTGGGCGCGATGAAGTCGACGACCGCGCCCTCGAACACCCCCGGCGACCGGAAGATCCGGTCGGTGAGGTTGCCGAGCGCGCCGCCGAGCAGCAGGCCGAGGGCGATCGCCCAGGGCAGGCTGTAGAGCTTGCGGGCGAGGCGGGCGATGACCACGATCACGGCCGCCGCGATCACCGTGAAGATCACGGTGAACGCCTCGCCGAAGCCGAAGGCCGCGCCCGCGTTGCGGATGGCCTCGAACCTCAGCCAGTCCCCGATGATCTCGATCGGCGCGTGGTGCTCCAGCTTGGCGACCACGATCATCTTGCTGATCAGGTCGAGGGCGTACGCGACGGCCGCGACGGCGAACAGCACGGCGATCCGCCGCTTGCCCCGGGGCCGCTCCGCCTCGGCGGCGTCCTCCGACGCGTCCGCTGGAGTGTCCGGCGTACCGATGATGCGCTCCGCCTCTGCCACGTGAGTCCCTCAACCTAGATACCTGACTGAGGACGAGGGTACGTCACACCCCCCGGCGCCCATGTGATCAGTCACGTGATCAGTACCGTCGTTCCTGCTTCTGCTTGCACTCCACGCACAGGGTGGCCCTCGGGAAGGCCTGCATGCGGGCCTTGCCGATGGGGTTGCCGCAGTTCTCGCAGAGGCCGTAGGTGCCCGCGTCGAGCCGCTCCAGGGCGCGCTCGAACTGGATGAGCATCTCGCGCGCGTTGGCCGCGAGGGCCATCTCGTGCTCCCGCGTGATGTTCTTGGTGCCGGTGTCCGCCTGGTCGTCGCCGGCGCCGTCCCCGGAGTCCCGCATCAGACCTACGAGGGAGGCCTCGGACGAGGCGATCTCGTCGCGCAGCCGCGTCGCCTCGGACGACAGCTCGGCCCGCGCCTCCCCGACCTCTTCCGGCGTCCAGGGGTCCTCGCCGGGGCGCACCGCGAGCTCGCCGGGCTCCGCCGCTGCGACCCGTGCCTTGGGAACTGCGGTCTTCGCCGCCGTGGCCGTGCCAGGAGTCTTCTTCGCAACCACTGTCGTGGCTCCCGTCTGCTCCGCGGCCTGCGCCGCGCCCGCCTTCTTGGCCATGCTTCCGGCCGTGCTCTTCTCGCCCGCGGTCGTCTTGGCCACGGTCGTCTCAGCTGAGCCCTTCTCGGCCACGCCCTTCTTGGCCGCAGTCGCTCTGGCCGCCCCTTTCTCGCCGGCGGTCGTCTTAGCCGCGCCTTTTTCGGCCGCCCTCGTCTTGGCCGGGGTCGTCACGGCTACACCCTTCTCAGCCACGTTCTTCTCGGCCACAGTCGTCTCGGCCGCGCCCTTCTTGGCCGCAGTCGTCGCGCCCTTCTTAGCCGCCGTCGTCTCGGCTGAACCCTTCTCGACGACGCTTTTCTTAGCCGTGCTCCTCTTGGCCGCGCCTTTTCCGGCCGCCGTCGTCTTGGCCGCCGTCGTCTCAGCTGCGCCCTTCTCAGCCGCAGTCGTCTTAGCCGTGCTCTTCTCGGCCGCAGTCATCTCGGCTGCACCCTTCTTGGTTGCAGTCGTCTCGGCCACAGTCCTTTCGGCCGCGACCTTCCCCACTGCGCCCTTCTCGACCGCGCCTTTCTTGGCCGCAGTCCTCTCGTCCGCGTCCCTATCGGAGGTGCTCTTCTGGGCGGCGGTTTTCTTCGCCCCCGCCGCCTTCGTACCCGTTTCCTTCATGGCCGCCGCCTTCTTCGCCACGGCATTCTTCGCTGCGGGCTTCTTCGCTACGGGCTGCTTCGCCGCCGCTTTCTTGCCCGCCGCCCTCTTGCCTCCCGCCACCTCCTCGCCGCCCGACGCCTTCTTGCCCGTCGCCCTCTTGCCCGCCGGTGTCTCCGCCCCCTCCGCGACCGCGGCCTTGGCAGGAGCAGCCTTGGAAGCGGCGACCTTCTTCACCGGCCCCGTGTCCTTCGCCGCAGCCTTCTCCGAAACGGCCTTCTTGGCCGCCACACGCTCACCCGCACCCGCACCCGCCCGCGCCCCCGCCGCCGTGCTCTTCACGGCCTTGGCCTCCCGCTCGGCCGCGCCCCCCTGCGTGCTCTTCTTCCCGCCGACGTTCTTGGCCGGACCGCCGGAGGCACCCGTGGACCCGGACGCCGACTGCTGTACGGCGGTCTTCTTCGCCACCATGGCCGCGGCCCCTTCACATATTGTGATCTTGCACGCGAATCGTGCTGGGACGATAAATCGACTTGAGTCCCGCGGCAACGGGGCGCACCGCCCGATTCGCCCGCCTCGCGCATGCCGCGCGGCAAACCTGCATGCGTTGTGCCCAACTCCCCGCCGGGTAATCCGCCGAGCCGGGCGTCCCGAGAATCGAACACGCGCACTTCGCCATTCGGGTCACGCCCGGCCCCCGCCAGGCCCCGGCCCCGGCCGCCGTAAAAGCGGTCGGCCGCTGTCCCCGCGGCGCCGTACACTGGGCGGAGCGAAAAGCGTGGATGGGGACGAGTAGCGACGTACGCAGCCCAGAGCGACCCGGGGACGGTGGAAGCCCGGGGGCGAGCGCGACGTGAAGATCACCCCGGAGCCGCCGGAAGAAAGCCGCAGCGAACCAGCCGCGGCCAGTAGACCCGGCCTCGCGACCCCAATGAGGGGGCTCACTGGTGCGTACGGCGCACCCGGGAGCCAAGGAGGGTGGTACCGCGGGAGCGCGCCGAAGGCGGCGCAGGGAATGACACAGCTCTCGTCCCTCCGGACGGAAGGCAGCAAGTCCGCCGGAGGAAGCTCGCTGATGACAACGCCGACGTACCGCCAGGTGCCCGCCCAGGTCGACCTGCCCGCGCTCGAGCACGCCGTGCTCGACTTCTGGCGCGAACAGAAGATCTTCGCCAAGACCCTGGAGCAGTCCGAGGGCCGCCCCGAGTGGGTGTTCTACGAGGGCCCGCCCACCGCCAACGGCATGCCGGGCGCCCACCACATCGAGGCACGCGTCTTCAAGGACGTCTTCCCCCGCTTCCGCACCATGCGCGGCTACCACGTGGCCCGCAAGGCCGGCTGGGACTGCCACGGCCTGCCGGTGGAGATCGCCGTGGAGAAGGAACTCGGCTTCAACGGCAAGAAGGACATCGAGACGTACGGCATCGCGGCGTTCAACGCCAAGTGCCGCGAGTCCGTGACCCGCCACACCGACGCCTTCACCGAGCTCACGAACCGCATGGGCTACTGGGTCGACCTGGACGACGCGTACCGCACGATGGACCCCGAGTACGTGGAGTCCGTCTGGTGGTCGCTGAAGGAGATCTTCGACAAGGGCCTGCTGGTCCAGGACTACCGCGTCGCCCCCTGGTGCCCGCGCGACGAGACGGGTCTGTCGGACCACGAGCTGGCGCAGGGCTACGAGACGATCGTCGACCCGTCCGTGTACGTCCGTTTCCCGCTCACCTCCGGCCCGCTCGCCGGCCAGGCAGCGCTCCTGGTGTGGACGACGACCCCTTGGACGCTGGTCTCCAACACCGCCGTCGCCGCCCACCCCGACGTCACCTACGTGGTCGCGACGAACGGCACGGACGGAGGGGAGAAGCTCGTCGTCGCCGCGCCGCTCGTCGAGAAGGCCCTCGGCGAGGGCTGGGAGGTCACGGGCGAGACCTTCACCGGCGCCGAGATGGAGCGCTGGACCTATCAACGTCCGTTCGAGCTCGTCGAGTTCCCAGCACCGGCCCATTACGTGGTCAACGCCGAGTACGTGACGACCGAGGACGGTACGGGTCTGGTCCACCAGTCCCCCGCTTTCGGTGAGGACGACCTCAAGGTCTGCCGCGCGTACGGCCTGCCCGTCGTGAACCCCGTCCGCCGTGACGGCACCTTCGAGGCGGACGTCCCCCTCGTGGGCGGCGTCTTCTTCAAGAAGGCGGACGAAAAGCTCACCGAGGACCTCCACAACCGCGGTCTCCTCTTCAAGCACATCCCGTACGAGCACAGCTACCCGCACTGCTGGCGCTGCCACACCGCGCTCCTCTACTACGCGCAGCCGTCCTGGTACATCCGCACCACGGCCGTCAAGGACCGCCTCCTTCAGGAGAACGAGAAGACCAACTGGTTCCCGGACACCGTCAAGCACGGCCGCTTCGGCGACTGGCTGAACAACAACATCGACTGGGCGCTCTCCCGCAGCCGTTACTGGGGCACGCCGCTGCCGATCTGGACCTGCGAGGACGGCCATCTCACCTGCGTCGGCTCCCTGGCGGAGCTCTCCGAGCTGACCGGCACCGACCAGTCCGGCCTCGACCCGCACCGCCCGTACATCGACGAGGTCACCTTCGCCTGCCCGAAGTGCCAGAAGACGGCCACACGCGTCCCGGAGGTCATCGACGCCTGGTACGACTCGGGTTCGATGCCCTTCGCGCAGTGGGGCTACCCGCACAAGAACAAGGAACTCTTCGAGTCCCGGTACCCCGCGCAGTTCATCAGCGAGGCCATCGACCAGACCCGCGGCTGGTTCTACACGCTGATGGCGGTCGGCACCCTGGTCTTCGACAAGTCGTCCTTCGAGAACGTGGTGTGCCTCGGCCACATCCTCGCCGAGGACGGCCGCAAGATGTCCAAGCACCTGGGCAACACCCTGGAGCCGATCCCGCTGATGGACCAGCACGGCGCGGACGCGGTCCGCTGGTTCATGGCGGCCGGCGGCTCGCCGTGGGCGGCCCGCCGCGTCGGCCACGGCACCATCCAGGAGGTCGTCCGCAAGACGCTCCTCACGTACTGGAACACGGTCGCCTTCCAGGCCCTGTACGCCCGTACGTCCGACTGGGCCCCCAGCGAGGCCGACCCGGCCCCCGCGGACCGGCCCGTCCTCGACCGCTGGCTCCTGTCCGAACTCCACGCGCTCACCGACCAGGTGACGCAGGCCATGGAGGCGTACGACACCCAGCGCGCCGGAAAGCTCCTCTCGGCGTTCGTCGACGACCTGTCCAACTGGTACGTACGCCGCTCCCGTCGCCGCTTCTGGCAGGGCGACAAGGCGGCGCTGCGCACCCTGCACGAGGTCGTCGAGACGGTCACCAAGCTGCTGGCCCCGCTGACCCCGTTCATCACCGAGCGGGTCTGGCAGGACCTGGTGGTGCCCGTCACGCCGGGCGCCCCCGAGTCGGTGCACCTGACGTCCTGGCCCGAGGCGGACCTGTCCGCCATCGACCCGGAGCTGTCGAAGCAGATGGTTCTGGTACGACGCCTGGTGGAGCTGGGCCGTGCCACGCGCGCGGAGTCGGGCGTGAAGACGCGTCAGCCGCTGCGGCGCGCACTGGTCGCGGCGACGGGCTTCGCCTCGCTCGACCCCGAGCTGCACGCGCAGATCACGGAGGAGCTGAACGTCGAGTCGCTGGCGTCGCTGTCCGAGGTCGGCGGCTCGCTGGTCGACACGACGGCGAAGGCCAACTTCCGTGCCCTCGGCAAGCGGTTCGGCAAGCGGGTCCAGGACGTGGCGAAGGCCGTCGCGAACGCGGACGCCGCCGCCCTGTCCCTGGCACTGCGCGAGGGCACGGCGTCGGTGGAGCTCGACGGCGAGACGATCACGCTCGCCCCGGACGAGGTCATCATCACGGAGACCCCGCGCGAGGGCTGGTCGGTGGCCTCCGACTCGGGCGCCACGGTCGCGCTCGACCTGGAGATCACCGAGAAGCTGCGTCAGGCGGGCCTGGCCCGTGACGCGATCCGTCTGATCCAGGAGGCCCGCAAGAACAGCGGCCTGGACGTGGCCGACCGCATCGCGCTGCGCTGGACGGCGACGGACCCGGCGGTGATCGCGGCGCTCGGCGAGCACTCGGCCCTGATCGCCGACGAGGTCCTCGCCACCGACTTCGCCCAGGGCGAGGCGGACGACACCTACGGCTCCCCGTTCACGGACGAGGGCCTGTCCCTGACGTTCCGCCTCCGCAAGGCGTAACCAACGGCACGAAGGCCCGGGTACACCGAGAAGATCTTGGTGCACCCGGGCCTTCGGCGTTGCGTACGCAGGACAAGTGCACCGGCACCCGAACACGCACGGCAAGAACCCGGCACGCGCACGGCAAAAGGGCGGGGCCCCGGATCAAAATCCGGGGCCCCGCCCTGAACGCTGCCGACGCCTACGGCGTACTCATAACCGTCAGTTGTCGTCCTCGTCGATGAGGAAGCCGCGCATCGGCGAGGGAGCCTGGCCCATCGGCGACGGGCCCTGCGGCCGTACCGGCGCCATCGGCTGGGTCATCGCCGGGGACATCTGCTGCTGGCCGCCGTAGGACGGGGGGGCCGGAGCCGGGCCACCGCCCATGCCCTGGTTGCCACCGCCGTACGACGGGGCGCTCGCGCCGGCCGGAGCCATGGAAGGCGCCGGGGACGGCGGCAGCGACGCAGTCGCCGGAGTGCGCGGCGGGGCCAGCGAGTCATCCGCCTGGGTCTCCAGCTGACGCAGCTGCGACTCCAGGTAGGACTTCAGACGCGTGCGGTACTCGCGCTCGAAGCCGCGCAGATCCTCGACCTTGCGCTCCAGCGTGGCGCGGGCGGACTCCAGGGAGCCCATCGCGACGCGGTGCTTCTCCTGCGCGTCCCGCTCCAGGGCGTCGGCCTTGGCACGGGCGTCACGCTCGAGACCCTCGGCACGCGAACGCGCCTCGCCGACGATCTTGTTGGCCTCGGAACGAGCCTCGGCGATCGCCTGGTCGGCGGTCTGCTGGGCCAGCGAGAGGACACGGGCAGCGCTGTCGCCACCGGGTCCCTGACCGGGGCCGCCCATCGGACCGCCCATGGGGCCACCCATCGGGCCGCCCATCTGCTGCTGCATGGGCGGCTGACCGCCCATGGGGCCCTGACCCATCGGACCCTGGCCCATCGGACCGGGACCCTGCGGGCCGCCCTGGCCGCCACTGGGACCGGCAGGCAGCTGCGGGGCGCCGCTCGGCAGCTGGGGCGGGCCACCCATGGGGCCACCCATCTGCTGCTGCGGCGGGCCAGATATGCCGGCGGGCACCGGGCCGCCGGGCCCACGCATGCCCTGCTGCGGCATTCCCTGCTGGGGCATCCCGCCCTGCTGGGGCATCCCGCCCTGCTGAGGCATGCCGCCTTGCTGGGGCATACCGCCCTGCTGCGGCATCCCCTGCTGCTGGTCCTGCTCCGGCGGCTTGCGCATGTTCTGCTGGTTCTGGGCAGCAGCGCGCGTGGCCGCGGCCAGCTTGGCACGCAGGTCCTCGTTCTCGCGGAGCAGGCGAGTCAGTTCGGCTTCGACCTCGTCGAGGAAGGCATCGACCTCGTCCTCGTCATAGCCTTCTCGGAGGCGGACGGTCGTGAACTGCTTGTTCCGCACGTCCTCGGGGGTCAACGGCATCTCTTCACCTCAACGTAGTCGTCGGCATTCGGCAAGACCGTATCGTTCACAGCCGGCTCACGACGGAGATCAGGATGTAGACGATGATCATCAGTACGAAGAAGGACAGGTCGAGCGCCACGCCCCCGAGACGCAGCGGCGGAATGACCCGCCGCAGAAGCTTGAGCGGTGGATCAGTGACCGTGTAAGTGGCCTCCAGAACGACCACCATCGCCTTGCCGGGCTGCCACGAGCGGGCGAACTGGAAGACGTAGTCCATGACCAACCGGAAGATCAGCACGATGAGAAAGCACATCAGCGCGATGTAGATGACATCCAGGACCACGCTCATTGGCTGTGCTTCCCTCTCCCCTGTTCCGTGCTGCCGGGTACTACTTGTACTGCTGTTTCCGGTCGAGTGTCTCAGCTCTGGTTGAAGAACCCGCCCTCTGCGATACGGGCCTTGTCCTCCGCCGTGACATCGACGTTAGCAGGCGACAACAGGAACACCTTCTGCGTCACCCGCTCGATGCTGCCGTGAAGACCAAACACCAAACCGGCCGCAAAGTCGACAAGTCGCTTCGCGTCTGTGTCATCCATCTCAGTCAGATTCATGATCACCGGGGTGCCCTCACGGAAGTGTTCCCCGATAGTACGGGCCTCGTTGTAGGTCCGCGGGTGAAGCGTGGTGATCCGGTAAGGCTCTCGTTCCGACACGACCTTGGGCATGATCACCGGTGCGTTCTTCTCCAGGCTTGCGCGTTCTTGTGTGATGGATGCCACGGGCGCGATGCGCGCCGGACGCCCGGATTCCGCGCCTAGCGAAGCGGAACGGGGCAACGGGTCGCGCGGCGCCGGAGCCTGCACCACTCTTACCGATTCGTCCCTTTCAGGCTGATGCGCCTGGTGGGGCTGGTGCGAACCATGCGACTGGTGCGACAGCTCATGCCGTCGACGGTCCCGCTCGGGCTCCGGGTCCAGTTCGGGTTCGAAGTCGTCGTCGGGGTCGAAACCGCGGCCGTCGTACCCATCGTCCTCCACGAGGCCGAGGTAGACCGCCATCTTGCGCATCGCGCCGGCCATTCTCTGAGTCCTCCGCTCTGTGGTGGATCGGCTGACGACTGCCAAGTGCCCGCGATCCACTAGGTCGTTATGCCCGCCGTACTGCGGTAATGACCATATTTTCTGCTGTGGTCCGACTTCCTGGCGACGTTACCCGAGCCTGGGGCGTACTCCGAGTACCGCGGTGCCGACGCGTACATGTGTCGCTCCGGCCGCCACGGCCTGTTCGAGGTCCGCACTCATCCCTGCCGAGACCATGTTCGCAGCCGGATGCGCTCGGCGCAGGTCGGTCGACAAATCCATCAACCGCTCGAACGCCGCCTGTTGGCGCCCCGCGTACTCCCCGGTGAGCGGAGCGACGGTCATCAGCCCGTCGAGTCGCAGCCCCGGAGCGTCGGCGACGAGGTCGGCCAACTCCTCGATTCCACCAGGTCCTACGCCACCCCGCTCCCCCCTGCCGCTCTCGTCCGCGTCGAGTGCGACCTGCAACAGACATCCCACCTCACGCCCGACCCGCACGGCCTCTTTGGACAGAGCCGTGACGAGCTTGGAACGATCGACAGACTGCACATGATCCGCGTAACCGACCACGGATCGCACCTTGTTGGTCTGCAACTGACCGACGAAATGCCAGTGAAGGGGCAGATCCGTACATTCCGCAGCCTTGGGCGCCGCGTCCTGGTCGCGGTTCTCGGCGACGTGACGCACACCGAGTTCCGCCAGCATGCGCACATCGCTCGCGGGATAGGTCTTGGTGACCACGATCAGCGTGACTTCCTCACGCTTGCGCCCCGCGGCCGCACACGCGGCGGCGATGCGCTCCTCCACTTTCGCCAGGTTTCCGGCGAGTTCGCCCTTACGGTCCGTCATGCCCCATCAGTCCAGCCAGACATATCCCGCGAGTCGCCCCGTGGTGCGCTCGCGGCGGTATGAGAAGTGATCGCCCGACTCCAGCGTGCACACCGGCGACTGCTCCCGGTCGCGCACCCCGAGCCGCTCGAGCTGAGCGTGCACCCCGGCGGTCACGTCGACCGCGGGGGTACCCCAGCTCGTCTCGGCGTGTGCCGCCGGTTCGACGGCCGCGACCTCGGCGCGCATGGCGTCCGGCACTTCGTAGCACCGGCCGCAGACGGCGGGTCCGGTGCGGGCGACGATCCGGGACGGCTCGGCGCCGAGCTCCGCCATGGCCCGCACGGCGGCGGGGACGACCCCGGCGATCATGCCGGGCCGGCCCGCGTGGGCCGCGGCGGCGATCCCCGCGACCGGGTCGGCCAGCAGGACGGGCGTGCAGTCGGCGGTCAGAACGGCGAGGGCGAGTCCGCGCCGGGCGGTGACGACCGCGTCGACCGAGGGGATCTCCGAAGCGGAACCCCAGGGTCCGTCCACCACCGCCACGTCGGCCCCGTGCACCTGGTTCATCCAGACCACCTGAGCGGGGTCGAGCCCCAGGGACTTGGCGGCCAGTTCGCGGTTGGTCCCCACGACCTCGGGGTCGTCACCGACCGCACCGCCGAGGTTGAGCTCCTCATACGGAGCGGCGCCCACCCCGCCCCACCGGTCGGTGAAGGCGAAGTGCGCGCCGCTCACGCTCTCGCGCTGCCCTATCACTTCAGGAAGTCCGGCACGTCCAGTTCCTCGGCCGCGCTGTCCGAGTAGGAGCGCGACGGCGGGACCGGCGGGGAGACCGGAAGGTCGGCCACCGGCTCGGGGGCCGACTCCTCCTCCTTCGGCGTGACGCTGCCGAGCGAGCCGAAGGACGGGCGGCTCTCGGTCTGCCGTACCGGAGTGGGCTCCTCGCGGCGGCCCGAGGACGAGGACGACGAGGACGAACCGAGGACGGTGTCCCGGCGGGCCGGCGGCTGGCCGCCGTCGAAGCCGGCCGCGATCACGGTGACCCGGACCTCGTCGCCGAGGGCGTCGTCGATGACCGCGCCGAAGATGATGTTGGCCTCGGGGTGGGCGGCCTCGCTCACCAGCTGGGCGGCCTCGTTGATCTCGAACAGGCCGAGGTCGGAGCCGCCGGAGATGGAGAGCAGGACCCCCCGGGCGCCGTCGATGGACGCCTCGAGCAGCGGCGAGGAGATCGCCATCTCGGCGGCGGCCACCGCGCGGTCGTCGCCGCGGGCCGAGCCGATGCCCATGAGGGCCGAACCGGCCTCGGACATGACCGACTTGACGTCGGCGAAGTCGAGGTTGATCAGGCCGGGCGTGGTGATGAGGTCGGTGATGCCCTGAACACCGGAGAGCAGGACCTGGTCCGCCGACTTGAAGGCGTCGAGGACCGAGACCTGGCGGTCCGAGATGGACAGCAGCCGGTCGTTCGGGATGACGATGAGGGTGTCGACCTCTTCGCGGAGTTCGGCGATGCCGTCCTCGGCCTGGTTCGCGCGGCGCCGTCCCTCGAAAGTGAACGGGCGCGTGACCACGCCGATGGTGAGGGCGCCGAGCGTGCGTGCGATGTTGGCCACGACGGGCGCGCCGCCGGTACCGGTGCCGCCGCCTTCACCGGCCGTCACGAAGACCATGTCGGCCCCCTTGAGGACCTCCTCGATCTCCTCGCGGTGGTCCTCGGCGGCCTTGCGGCCGACAGCCGGGTTGGCTCCGGCGCCGAGTCCGCGGGTGAGTTCGCGGCCGACGTCGAGTTTGACGTCGGCGTCGCTCATCAACAGCGCCTGCGCGTCGGTGTTGATGGCGATGAACTCGACGCCCTTGAGACCGACCTCGATCATCCGGTTGATGGCATTGACACCACCGCCGCCGACACCGATGACTTTGATGACTGCGAGGTAGTTCTGCGGTGCTGCCACGTCGAAGGCCTCTCGCCTCGAGTTACGTGTCGCCGCCTCGCGGCCTTGCCGCGGTCCGACGACTGATGCCGATTGGGACGGTCCGTATCGCCGACCCGAACCCTAACGTTGAAGTTTAGGGTTACCAGTGTGTCTGTTCCCTGGAGTCTTCTGAACAGGACACTAAGTCGACAAGTGGCGCACGTTCAACGAACACGCCGAACCTCCCGTTTTTCTTTTCACCCTATGTGATCAGGCGTAGCGCTGCCCAACCAGGGTGCTGGCCTGCGCGGATGTGCGTCAACTCCCTGATGACGCGGGCGCGGTGGGAACGCTGACGTCGAAGTACCGAGCTTCGGGAGAGGCTTTCATCAGAGCCGTGAGCGTACGGGCCTTCGCGGCACCCTTCTCGCCACTTCCCCAGGAGACGGTCCGGCCGCCGCTCAACTCCAGCGAGATTTCGTCGTACGAACGCACCTTGAGGGCCTGGGTCCGCTGCGCGACGGCGGCCGGAATGGCACCGGCGACACGGACCGCCTCCCGCACCAATCGGTCCTCGCCGAAACGGCGCAGGCTCGCGGCGCGGGAGCCTGGCTGGGACAGTGTCAATTCGAGTGCGGGGACGCCTTTCGGGGCTTCGGAAACCGTGGCGAATCGGACACCTTCATCGTCCACTTCGACAAAGTTTCCGCCCTTTTGGACAAGCAGAACCGGAGTGCGCTCCGTCACTTTCAGTCCGATTCCATGGGGCCAGGAACGCACTACGTCAACCACGTCAATTCGGGGCAATTTCCGCCGCAGACGCGCCTCAATCGCATCGGTGTCGACGGAAATCAGCGGAGCGCCGACCGGGACGTCGGCGGCCTCGCGCACCTCGGCGGGCGTCAGAATCCTGGTTCCGGAGACCGATACGCGTTCCACGCGCAGCCAGTTCGAGCCGTACAGCACCCAGACGGAACCGGCGCCGACGAGCACCAGCGCGACGGCGAGGATGATGATCGTACGAAGTCGCGGCGGGATGAGCCTTCGGGCGGGCGGCGGGCCGGACGACTCCTGTTGGCGTTCACCGCGTTCGGCGGTCGTCGATCCGGCCACGCTCCCTGCCTTCCGGTCATACGGGCCCGTATACAGTCCTATCGGTGTGCACGACTGGCGGCGATCGCCTCGTACACCATGCCGACGAGCAGCTCGTCGGCGTCCCGGCGGCCGAACTCACCGGCTGCGCGGGACATCTGGAACAGCCGGTGCGGGTCGGCGAGCACGGGCAGGACGTTCTGCTGCACCCACTCGGGCGTCAGGTCCGCGTCGTCGACCAGGAGTCCGCCGCCGGCCTTGACCACCGGCTGGGCGTTCAGCCGCTGTTCGCCGTTGCCGATGGGCAGCGGGACATAGGCGGCCGGGAGCCCGACGGCGGAGAGTTCGGCGACGGTCATCGCGCCCGCACGGCAGAGCATCATGTCGGCCGCGGCGTAC
Source organism: Streptomyces sp. NBC_01352 (assembly GCF_036237295.1). Taxonomy (NCBI): domain Bacteria; kingdom Bacillati; phylum Actinomycetota; class Actinomycetes; order Kitasatosporales; family Streptomycetaceae; genus Streptomyces; species Streptomyces sp. NBC_01352. Next base: position 8,008,098 of record NZ_CP108354.1, on the reverse strand, counting down.
GCGAGGTCCATCCGGTCCACGTACGGTACCGGGATGTACGGGGGCATCCCCGGCATCTGCTGCACCTGCGGCAGTTCGTTCTTCGGGCCGACCGCGTGCAGGATCTGGATCCCGGCCTGCTGGAGGTACGGCGCGACCTGCTGGACCACCTCGTTGAGCCGGCGTGCGCCCTGCGAGCCGCCGGAGACCAGCAGCGTCGGCAGGTTCGGGTCGAGCCCGAAGGCGGCGCGCGCCTCGGGGCGCACGGCCGCCCGGTCCAGGATGGCGATGGAGCGGCGCAGCGGGATGCCGATGTAGCGGGCGTCACGCAGCTTGCTGTCCGGGGTGGAGACGGCGACCTTGGCCGCGTACCGCGAGCCGATCTTGTTGGCGAGGCCGGGCCGGGCGTTGGCCTCGTGGATGATGATCGGCACGCCGAGGCGCTTGGCGGCGAGGTAGCCGGGCAGCGCCACGTAGCCGCCGAAGCCGACGACGGCGTCCGCCTTGGTGCGCTCCAGGATCTGCTCGGCGGCCTTGATCGTGCCGCGCAGCCGGCCCGGGACGGTGATCAGCTCGGGAGTGGGCCGGCGTGGCAGCGGTACCGCGGGGATCAGCGCGAGGTCATAACCCCGCTCCGGTACGAGCCGGGTCTCAAGGCCCCGCTCCGTGCCCAGGGCCGTGATTCCCACGGTGGGGTCCTGCCTGCGCAGGGCGTCCGCGAGGGCGAGCGCGGGCTCGATGTGGCCGGCGGTCCCCCCACCGGCGAGTACGACATGCACCGAAATTCACCGCTCTCCGGACGTACGTGCCGGGGCACGCCGTCGCATCGTGTTCCATCTCCGAGGCCCCCGCACAGGGCCTCCCGCCCGCTTTCTACCAAAGCGGGGTTGCCGCATCGAAAGCGCCATCCGCGCAGCGGGATCCTCACGCGCGAACGCGATCAGCAACCCGATGGCGAACATGGTCGGCAACAGGGCGGAACCCCCGTAGGAGAACAGCGGGAGGGGGACACCGGCGATCGGCAGCAGGCCGAGCACCGCACCCATGTTGATCACCGCCTGAGCGGTGATCCAGGTGGTCACACCTCCCGCGGCATACCTCACGAAGGGGTCCTCCGTGCGTCCGGCCACGCGGATACCCGCATAGCCTAGAGCCGCGAAGAGGGCGAGCACGGACAGCGTCCCCGCCAGGCCCAGTTCCTCACCGGTCACGGCGAAGATGAAGTCCGTGTGCGCTTCCGGGAGTTGGCCCCATTTTTCCACACTCGCGCCGAGCCCGGAACCGAAGAGGCCGCCGGAGGCCAGCGCGTAGATGCCGTGCACGGCCTGCCAGCAGTCGGCTCCCCCGGACCTCGGTTCGGTGGCGCCGATGCACTGGAGCCGGGCCATGCGGTTGGGGCTGGTCTTGATAAGGATCACACCGAGCGTGGCGGCGATCGACAGCACGCCGACGAACAGCCGGGTCGGTGCGCCCGCCAGCCACAGCAGGCCGAACAGGATCGCGGTGAGGATGATCGCCGTACCCATGTCGCCGCCGAGCATGATCAGCCCGAGCAGCATGAAGGCGACCGGCACGAGCGGCACCAGCATGTGCTTCCACTGGGTCAGCAGCTTCTTGTCCTGCTTGCGGGCGAGCAGGTCGGCGCCCCAGAGCACGAGCGCGAGCTTGCCGAACTCGCTGGGCTGGATCTGGAAGGAACCGCCGAGGGAGATCCAGTTCTGGTTGCCGTTGACCGACATCCCTATCCCCGGGATCTGTACCAGGGCCATCAGGAAGACGGCACCGGCCAGGATCGGGTAGGCGAGCGCCCGGTGCAGCTTCACCGGCATCCGGGAGGCGATCAGCAGCAGCACCCCGCCGATGACGGCCGCGAGGAGCTGCTTGCGGAAGAAGTACGAGCCCGGCAGGGACATCTGCAGGGCCGTGATCTGGGAGGCCGAGTAGACCATCACCAGCCCGAGCACGGTGATCAGCAGACTGCCGCCGAGGATCAGGTAGTACGCGGTCAGCGGCCGGTCCCAGGCGCGGCGGGCGCGCAGGTACAGGCCGAGGAGCGGGTTCTCGCGCGGTGCCCGGGGGGCGGCGGGACGTCTGACGGCCCGCTGCACGGGCGGCCGCCCGGTTCGGCTACCGGGCATCGCAGACCTCACTGTACGTCGACGGTCCCACGCGTCCCTCCCAAGGTCCGCCCGGCAGGCGGCCGGGTCAGGCGCCGAGTTCGCGAACCGCCTCCGCGAACGCGTCACCGCGCTGGTTGTAGTTGGTGAACATGTCCATGGAGGCACAGGCCGGGGCCAGCAGGACCGTGTCGCCTGCGGCAGCGAGGCGCTGCGCCTCCTGGACTGCCTGGAGCATCGCCCCAGTGTCGGTCCGGTCGAGGTCGACGACGGGTACTTCCGGCGCGTGTCGGGCCAGCGCTTCGCGGACGAGGGCACGGTCCGCCCCGATGAGGACGACGCCCCGCAGCCGCTTCGCCGCCCCCGCCACCAGTTCGTCGAAGGTCGCGCCCTTCGCCAGGCCGCCGGCGATCCACACGATCGACTCGTAGGCCGCCAACGAGGCTTGTGCCGCGTGGGTGTTGGTCGCCTTGGAGTCGTCGATGTAGGCGACCTGGTCGATGTCGGCCACGTGCGCGATCCGGTGGGCGTCCGGCGTGAAGGCCCTCAGACCGTCCCGTACGGCCGCCGCGGGCACCCCGAAGGCACGCGCGAGGGCGGCCGCCGCAAGGGCGTTGGCGATGTTGTGCGGGGCCGGCGGGTTGACGTCGGAGACCTCGGCGAGCTCCTGGGCGTTCTTCTGCCGGTCCTCCACGAAGGCCCGGTCGACCAGAATGCCGTCCACCACGCCGAGTTGGGAGGGCGCGGGCGCACCGAGGGTGAAGCCGACGGCCCGGCACCCCTCCTCGACGTCCGCCGCGCGCACCAGGTCCTCGGTGGCCTTGTCGGCGACGTTGTAGACACAGGCGACGCGATTGCCTTCGTAGACACGGCCCTTGTCGGCGGCGTAGGCCTCCATGGAGCCGTGCCAGTCGAGGTGGTCGGGCGCCAGGTTCAGTACGGCGGCGGAGTGGGCGCGCAGCGAGGGCGCCCAGTGGAGCTGGTAGCTCGACAGCTCCACCGCGAGGACGTCGTAGTGCTCCTCGCCGAGGACCGCGTCGAGGAGCGAGACGCCGATGTTGCCCACGGCGGCCGTGCGCAGGCCCGCCGCCTTCAGGATGGAGGCGAGCATCTGGACGGTCGTGGTCTTGCCGTTGGTGCCGGTGACGGCGAGCCAGGGCGCGGCGTCGGGGCCGCGCAGCCGCCAGGCGAGTTCGACGTCGCCCCAGACCGGCACGCCGGCCTCGTGAGCGGCCGCGAACAGCGGCTTGTCCGGCTTCCAGCCGGGGGCCGTGACGATGAGTTCGGTGCCCGGTGGCAGGGTCGCGCCGTCGCCGAGGCGCACGGTGATGCCCAGCGCCTCCAGTTCGGCCGCCTGGGCGCGGGCCCGCTCGTCGTCGCCGTCGTTGACGACCGTGACGAGAGCGCCGCGTTCGTGCAGCACCTTGGCGGCCGGGACGCCGGAGACGCCGAGCCCGGCGACGGTGACGCGCTTGCCCTGCCAGTCGGTCACTTCTCCGCCGCCCATCCCGCGTAGAAGATGCCCAGGCCGACGATCACACAGATGCCCTGGATGATCCAGAAGCGGACCACCACAAGGACTTCGGACCACCCCTTGAGTTCGAAGTGGTGCTGCAGCGGCGCCATTCGGAAGACGCGCTTCCCGGTCATGCGGAAGGAGCCGACCTGGATGACCACCGACATGGTGATCAGGACGAACAGGCCGCCGAGGAGGGCGATCAGCAGCTCGGTGCGGGAGCAGATCGCGAGACCGGCGAGCACACCGCCGAGCGCCAGCGAACCGGTGTCCCCCATGAAGATCTTGGCGGGCGAGGTGTTCCACCACAGGAAGCCGAGACAGGCGCCCATCAGCGCGGAGGCGATCACCGCGAGGTCGAGCGGATCTCGCACCTCGTAACAGGCGCCCGGGTTGGTCAGGCTCTCACCGTTGGCGCAGGACTCCTGGAACTGCCAGACGCCGATGAAGGTGTAGGCGCCGAAGACCAGGACGGAGGCGCCGGTGGCGAGGCCGTCCAGACCGTCCGTCAGGTTCACGCCGTTCGACATCGCGAGGATCATGAACAGCGCCCAGACGACGAACAGCACCGGGCCGATCGTCCAGCCGAAGTCCGTGATGAACGACAGCTTGGTGGAGGCCGGGGTGTTGCCGCGGACGTCCGCGAACTGCAGCGAGAGCACCGCGAAACTGATGCCGACGATCAGCTGGCCGGCCATCTTCGCCTTGGCCCGCAGGCCCAGCGAACGCCTCTTGACGATCTTGATGTAGTCGTCGAGGAAGCCGACCAGGCCCATGCCGACCATCAGGCCGAGCACGAGCAGACCGGAGTAGGTCGGGGTGTAGCCGGTGATGACCTTCGACAGGAAGTACGCGGCGACCGTCGCGAAGATGAAGGCGATGCCGCCCATGGTCGGCGTACCGCGCTTGCTGCCGTGCGTGCGCGGGCCGTCGTCGCGGATGTACTGGCCGTAGCCCTTGCGGGCAAGGAGTTTGATCAGCAGCGGGGTGCCGACCAGGGTCAGAAAGAGGCCAATGACTCCTGCGAACAGGATCTGCTTCATCATCGGGCGGAAACCTCACCCTCGGCACCGGTTGCCAGCAACGCCTCGGCGATGCTTTCCAGGCCGACCGAACGGGACGCCTTCACGAGTACGACGTCTCCCGGGCGCAACTCGCTGCGCAACAGGTCGACCGCCGCCTGTGCGTCGGACACGTGCACCGACTCCTCACCCCACGAACCCTCGTTATATGCGCCCAGTTGCAGCCAGGACGCTTCCCTGCCCCCGACCGCGACGAGCTTGCCGACATTGAGCCGGACGGCGAGCCGTCCGACCGCGTCGTGCTCGGCGAGCGCCTCGTCCCCGAGCTCGGCCATCTTGCCGAGCACCGCCCAGGTCCGCCGCCCCCTGCCCATGGCCGCGAGCGCGCGCAAGGCGGCTCGCATGGACTCGGGGTTCGCGTTGTAGGCGTCGTTGACGACCGTCACGCCGTCCGGGCGCTCGGTGACCTCCATACGCCAGCGGGAGAGGGAGCCCGCCTCGGAGAGCGCGGTGGCGATCTCTTCCGCGGACATGCCCAGCTCATGGGCGACGGCGGCCGCGGCGAGCGCGTTCGACACGTGGTGCTCACCGTACAGGCGCATGGTCACTTCGCTTGCACCGGAGGGTGTTCGAAGCAGGAAGGCGGGCTGTCCGCTGTCCGTGAGTCTCACGTTCTCGGCGCGTACGTCCGCTTCGCCGGACTCTCCGAAAAGGATCACCTTCGCCTTCGTACGGGATGCCATGGCCCGTACGAGGGGATCGTCGGCGTTGAGGACCGCCGCGCCGCCCTCGCTCGCCGAAGGGAGGGCCTCCACGAGCTCGCCCTTGGCCTGCGCGATCTGCTCGCGGCCGCCGAACTCGCCGATGTGGGCGGTCCCGACGTTGAGTACGAGGCCGATCTTCGGCGGGGTCAGGTCGGCGAGGTAGCGGATGTGGCCGATGCCGCGGGCGCCCATCTCCAGGACGAGGAACCTCGTCTCCTCGGTGGCGCTGAGCGCGGTCAGCGGCAGCCCGATCTCGTTGTTGAGCGAGCCGGGCGTGAACACCGTCGGCGCCTTGTGCCGGAGCACCTGGGCGATCAGGTCCTTGGTGCTGGTCTTCCCGGCGGAGCCGGTGAGGGCGACGAGGGTCGCGCCGAGCCGTCGTACGACATGACGCGCGAGGGCGCCCAGAGCCGTCTGGACGTCCTCGACGACGATCGCGGGCACGCCGACGGGGCGGGACGCCAGTACGGCGACCGCGCCCGCCTGTACGACCGCCTGGGCGAAGTCGTGGCCGTCCACCCGCTCGCCGACGAAGGCGACGAAGAGGGTGCCGGGCCCGGCCTCCCGGGAGTCCCGGACGACCGGTCCGGTGACCTGGACGGACGGATCCGGTATGTCGTGCGTCTGCCCGCCGACGACTGAGGCGATCTCGGCGAGAGAGAGGGCGATCACAAGTTCATCCCTGGGTCTTCTGGATAGCTTCGCGAAGCACCTGGCGGTCGTCGAACGGACGTACCACCCCGGCGATGTCCTGGCCCTGCTCGTGGCCCTTGCCCGCGACCAGCACGGTGTCTCCGGGCCGTGCGCGGGACACGGCGGCGGCGATCGCGGCGGCCCGGTCCTCGAAGACCTGGACCTCGCCGCGCTCGTGTGCTGGTACGGACGCCGCGCCCTCGAGCATGGTTGCGAGGATCGCGAGGGGGTCCTCGGAGCGGGGGTTGTCGGAGGTCAGTACGGCGGTGTCGGCGCCCCGGGCCGCGGCGGCGCCCATCGGCCCGCGCTTGGTCCTGTCACGGTCGCCGCCGCAGCCGAGCACGAGGTGCAGCCGGCCCTCGGTGACCTTGCGCAGCGCACGCAGCACCGATTCGACGGCGTCCGTCTTGTGGGCGTAGTCCACGACCGCGAGGTACGGCTGCCCCGCGTCCACCCGCTCCAGGCGCCCCGGCACGCCCGGCACGGCGGCGATGCCGTCGGCGGCCGTCTGCGGGTCGAGGCCGGCGGCGGCGAGGGCGACGATCGCGGTGAGGGTGTTGGCCACGTTGAAGGTCCCGGGGAGCGGCGCCCTGGCGGTGATCCGCTCCCCCTTGGGGCCGATCACCGTGAACGTCGAGTCCATGGGGCCGACTTGGACCTCCTCGGCGCGCCAGTCGGCGTCCGGGTGGCCCTCGGCGGAGAAGGTGACGACCGGGACGGTGGCCTCCTTGGCCAGCCTGCGTCCGTACTCGTCGTCGAAGTTGACCACGCCGAGCCTGCTGCGTTTCGGCGTGAACAGCTGTGCCTTGGCCCGGAAGTAGTCCTCCATGTCGGAGTGGAACTCCATGTGTTCCGGGCTGAGGTTGGTGAAGACGCCGATGTCGAAGATGCAGCCGTCGACCCGGCCGAGGACCAGGGCATGGCTGGATACCTCCATGGCGACCGCTTCGACGCCGCGCTCGCGCATGACGGCGAACAGGGCCTGGAGGTCGGTGGCTTCGGGGGTGGTGCGCTCGGACTTGATGCGCTCGTCGCCGATGCGCGTCTCCACCGTGCCGATCAGTCCGGTGGACCTGGCCGTCTTGAGGCCACCCTCGACGAGATAGGCGGTGGTGGTCTTGCCGGAGGTGCCGGTGATGCCGATCTGGAGCAGATCGGGGCCCGGATGGCCGTAGATCGTGGCCGCCAGTTCGCCCATCTCCGCGCGCGGGTGGTCGACGACCAGGACCGGAAGCCCGGTCGCCGCGGCGCGCTCGGCGCCCGTCGGGTCGGTCAGCACGGCGACCGCGCCGAGGCCCGCGGCCTGGGTGACGAAGTCGGCGCCGTGCAGGCGGGCGCCCGGGAGGGCGGCGTACAGGTCGCCGGGGCGGACCGCGCGGGAGTCGTGGGTGATGCCCGTGACCTCGGCGGTACTTTCCGGTGCGGTGACACCCAGCTGATCGGCGAGTTCCGCGAGGGGTGTGGCGGAGACCTGGACCGGCCTGGGCGGCCCCGGATATGTCACGGGTGCGCCCTTCTGGGTGGTTTGGGACTGATCAGCGTGTGGCACGGCGGTGAGCGTACCGGGCTCACCCGCCTCGGGGCGAAGTGAGGCGCCGGGGGCGCCCTGGTTGCCGGAATCGGGGGTGATCGTCGTCACGAGCTGGTTCCTGGGGGTTCCGTGCTGAACAGGACTGGTCAGGGTTTGAAGGTGACCGGTAGGTTCGCGGCCTTGGCCCCGGTGGGCGGTACCTGGAGGGTCTTCAGGGCGAACTCCATCACCTGCTTGTAGACGGGACCGCAGATCTGGCCGCCGAAGTAGCTGCCCTCGGTGGCGTTCTGGATCGCGCAGTAGACGGTGATGCGGGGCTTGTCCGCGGGGGCGAATCCGGCGAACGACGAGGTGTAGCCCTTGTACTTGCCGGTGGCCGGATCCACACGGTTGGCCGTGCCCGTCTTGCCCGCCACCCGGTAGCCGGGGATGCGGGCCTTGGTGCCGGTGCCCTCCACGTCGTCCACGACGGACTCCAGCATCCGGGCGAGGGTCTTGGCCGTCTTGGCACTGACGACCCTTGTCTCCTTTGGCTGCGCTGCCGGCGTGAAGCGTCCGTCGGGGCCCTTCGTGCCGCGCACGAGCGTGGGCTCGACGCGTACGCCGCCGTTGGCGATGGTCGAGTAGACGGACGCCGCCTGCATCGCGTTGATGGACACGCCCTGGCCGAAAGGAATCGTGTACTGCTGCGAGGTCGACCACTTGTCCGGCGCGGCGAGGATGCCCGGCGTCTCGCCCGGGAAGCCGAGCCCGGTGTAACTGCCGAGACCGAACTTGCGCAGGTAGGAGTACAGGACCTGGTTGGCCTCGGGCTGGGTCTTGCCGAGCTGGCCGGTCGCGAGGATCGTGCCGATGTTGCTGGACTTGGCGAGCACGCCGTTGAGGGTCAGGTACCAGGTGGGGTGGTCGATGTCGTCCTTGAAGAGCCGGTCGCCGCGGTGCAGCCGGTTGGGCACGACGACCTGCGTGTCGGGCGTGGCGACGTTCTCCTGCAGTACGGCGGCCATCGACATGACCTTCGCGGTGGAGCCGGGCTCGTACGCGTCCTGGAGTGCCGCGTTGCCCATGTTCACGGAGCTGGCCGTGGACAGGTCGTTCGGGTCGAAGCCGGGCGAGTTGGCCATGGCGAGGACCTGGCCGGTCTGCGTGTCCTGCACGATCACATAGCCGCGGTCCGCCTTGGACGCCTCGACCTGCTGGGTGATCGCGTTCTGCGCGGCCCACTGGATGTCCCGGTCGATGGTGAGCTCGACATCGCTGCCGGGCACCGCGGGGGTCTCGGCGGAGCCCGCGGTCGGCACCTGGCGGCCGCCGGACTGGGCGTAGCGGATCTTGCCGTCCTTGCCGGCGAGCAGGCCGTTCAGCTGCTGCTCGACCCCGCCGCCGCCCTTGCCCTCGGCGTTGACCCAGCCCAGTATCCCAGCGGCGAGATCGCCGTTCGGGTACACGCGCTTGCTGGTGGGGACGGCCAGGACGCCCGCGAGGACGTTGACCGCGCTCGGGTCGGTCTCGGCCTTGGTGGCCAGCGCGGTCTTCAGGTCCTTGATCTGCTTCCAGACCTGCGGGGTCTGGCGGTTGGCGAGCACGGCGTAGCGGCTGTTCCTGTCGGCCGGCCTGAGCTTCTTGACGATCGCGTCCTGCTCCTGGCCGAGGATCGGGGCGAGCAGGGCGGCCGCCTGCTCGGGTCCGTCGTCGATCTTCAGCTGCTTCCGGTTGAACAGCGTGGGGTCCGCGGTGATGTTGTACGCGTCCACGCTGGTCGCCAGGGCCACACCGTCGCGGTCGGTGATCCCGCCGCGCTCGGCGGCCAGGGTGTAGCCGACGTACCGGTTCTGCTCGGCCTTGGCGGCGTACGTGCTCGCGTCGACGGCCTGCACCTGGAGCAGTCGTACGACGAAGGCGATCAGTACGAGGGTCAGCGCGAGGCCGACCATGCGCAGCCGGGGGCGGGGGCTGCCCAGCCGGATGACGCGGGGGGCCGCGGGGCGGGGCGCCGCCGGGCGGCGGGCCGGGCGGGCGCCGGGGCCCGGGCGGCGCTGGGCGGCGGGGCGGGCGGGCCCGGGCACGCGGCGGCGCGGTGGTTCCCTGTCGGACACTTCCGTCACCTGCCGGGGGTCGAGGTCGGGGTCGGGGTCACTGTCGGGGTCGTGAGGGACGGGGAGAAGGGGGGCGCGTCGGTCGGCTGGACCGGCTGGGCGGTGTCCGTCGTCGGGGGCGGGGCGGTCGCGGTGTCCATCGCCTCGGGGGCGAGGACGAGGGGGACGCCCATCGAGGCCGGCTCGGCGCCGGAGGCGGGGCTCGGTACGCCCTTGACGGTGCCGTCGGGGTTCAGGAAGGCCGGGTCGCCGCCGGGCACCATGCCGAGCTCGCGGGCGCGGCGCTGGAGGGCCTCGGGAGCGGAGTAGGCGTCGATGTCCCGCTGGAGCGACTGTTCCTCGTCGGTGAGGCTCTGGGTCTCCTTCTGGAGGTCGTCCAGCTTGAAGGACCCTTCGCTGAGCGCCGAGTTCAGCACGAGCAGCCCGATGAGACCGCCGCCGAGGAGCAGGACGACGAGGAGGACGAAGGGAGTGCGGGCCGCCTGTCCGGAGCCAGCCGATACCGGGAAGAGCCGCGCGAGACGGGCGGCCCTGCCCCTCAGCTGGGGTTTCCTGCCCATGCGCCCTCCCCCGGAGTCCGGTTCCCCAACTCGCTCACGCCCCTCACGCCCCTCACGCCCCTCACTCGATGGATTCCCTGATGCGTTCGGCCCCGCGCAGTCGCGCCGGTGCCGCCCGCCGGTTCTCGGCGACCTCTTCCTCGGTGGGAAGTTCGGCACCGCGTGTGAGCAGCTTGAGCCGGGGCTGGTAGCGCTCGGGGACCACGGGCAGGCCGGGCGGCGCGGTGGTGGCGGCGCCCGCCGCGAACACCTGCTTGACCAGCCGGTCCTCCAGCGAGTGGTACGACAGGACGGCGATGCGTCCGCCGACGTCGAGGGCCTGCACGGCGGCCGGGATCGCCCGCTCCAGGACGGAGAGTTCGCCGTTGACCTCGATGCGCAGGGCCTGGAAGGTGCGCTTGGCCGGGTTGCCGCCGGTCCGCTTGGCGGCCTGCGGCAGGCTGTCCCGGATCAGCTCCACCAGCCGCGCGCTGTTGGAGAACGGCTCCTTCTCCCGCTCGCGCACGATCGCGGACACGATCCGCTTGGCCTGCTTCTCCTCGCCGTACGCCCTGAGGATCCGGACGAGCTCGCCGGGCGGGTAGGTGTTCAGGACCTCGGCGGCGCTCATGCCGGTCGTCTGGTCCATGCGCATGTCGAGCGGGGCGTCCTGCGCGTAGGCGAAGCCGCGGTCGGCCTCGTCGAGCTGCATGGAGGACACACCGAGGTCGAACAGAACGCCCTGCACGCGCGCGATGCCGAGCCTGTCCAGTACCTCGGGCAGCTCGTCGTACACGGCGTGCACGAGGGTGGCGCGCTCCCCGTACGGGGCGAGGCGCTCGCCGGACAGGCGCAGCGCCTCCTTGTCGCGGTCGAGGGCGACGAGCCGGGCCTCGGGGAACCGCGCCAGGAGAGCCTCGCTGTGGCCGCCGAGACCGAGGGTGCAGTCGACGACGACCGCTCCCGGCCGCTCCTGAAGGGCGGGGGCCAACAGGTCCAGGCACCGCTGGAGCATCACCGGGACGTGTCGACTCTGGCTCAACTGGGCCTCTCAGGTCCGACGCGGGCGCCGTACGCACCGCCGGGTCCCCGCCCGCTCATGAAGGGGAGGCCTGCCGGCGCCGAAAGCGTCAGCCGACCGGGAGCGGGAGGAGGCCGAGCCGTACGTACGCGCCGCGCACGTGGGGAGATCTCCGGAAAATCGCCGGGGTCTCCGGGGAAAACAGTCCGCAGGGAGACCTCGCCTCCCGCTTCGCGTCACTTTAGTCCACGGTGTCGCGCGGTCAATCAACCGGCCTGCGCGTCGCGCTCCGGCGTGAGCTCGATGCGGCAAACCGGGAGAAATCCCTCGCACGGACGTATCGGTCTCACTCCTGTGGGTTACCTCACAGTGAGCACGTGATAACGCTCTTTTTCCTTTCTCACGACAGGACCGGAAACAGCGTGACCAGTACCGTCATGGGTATGACGACTTCTGCATCGGTTCCCACAAGCCCCGAAGGCGCCATAGCCCGCCGCGGCACCGTCACCGACCGCCTCGTGGACGCCAACGAACGGTACGCGGCCGCGTTCGCCGACCCCGGGATGGACGCCCGTCCCGTGCTGGGCGTCGCCGTCGTGGCCTGCATGGACGCACGTCTCGACCTGCACGACGCCCTCGGTCTGGAACTCGGCGACTGCCACACGATCCGCAACGCGGGCGGGGTCGTCACCGACGACGTGATCCGCTCGCTCACCATCAGCCAGCGCAAGCTCGGCACGCGCAGCGTGGTCCTCATCCACCACACCGGCTGCGGCCTGGAGGCGATCACCGAGGACTTCCGCACCGACCTGGAGATGGAGGTCGGCCAGCGTCCCGCCTGGGCGGTGGAGGCCTTCCGGGACGTCGACCAGGACGTACGGCAGTCGATGCAGCGGGTGCGCACCTCGCCCTTTCTGCTGCACACCGACGACGTCCGCGGCTTCGTTTTCGACGTGAAGACCGGCCTGCTGCGCGAGATCGACCCCGCGTAAAACACCCGTAACCGTCCACCGCAGCTGTCGTTTCGCTGTTGATTTCGAGCCACAGGGTGCCCAAAACGGCGTAAGACCCGACATAGTGCGGGCAGTTGTCCACAGGCGAGTGACACGAATCGGTAACGGCAGCAAGAATGCGGGTGTGGCGTCACGCGGAACTATTCACGCGTGGTGTCCGTGTTTCGGGGTGGGCCGGTCACGCATCGAGCGCGTCGGCCCGGAAAGAACGGGCCGAGGAGGGCCGGGTGACGACCTATGACGATCGAGCGAGCCTCACTGATCTGACCGCCACTGTGGAGCGTGTCCGCAGTTCCGTGGAGGGTGTGATCGAGGGCAAGCCCGAGGTCGTACGGCTTTCGCTGACCGTACTGCTCGCCGAGGGGCATCTTCTGATCGAAGACGTCCCCGGCGTGGGCAAGACCATGCTCGCCAAAGCGTTGGCGCGCTCCATCGACTGTTCGGTGCGGCGTATCCAGTTCACGCCCGACCTGCTGCCCTCGGACATCACGGGTGTGTCCATCTGGGACCAGCAGCGCCGGGACTTCGAGTTCAAGCCGGGGGCGATCTTCGCGCAGATCGTGATCGGCGACGAGATCAACCGTGCCTCGCCGAAGACCCAGTCCGCCCTTCTGGAGTCCATGGAGGAGCGGCAGGTCACCATCGACGGGCAGACCTACGAGCTGCCCAGCCCCTTCATGGTGGTGGCGACCCAGAACCCGGTCGAGATGGAGGGCACCTACCCGCTGCCGGAGGCCCAGCGCGACCGCTTCATGGCCCGCGTCTCCATCGGCTACCCGAGCGCGGAGGCCGAGCTGCAGATGCTCGACATCCACGGCGGGGCGAGCCCTCTGGAGGACCTCCAGCCGGTGGCGCACGCACACGACGTGGTGAAACTGATCGACGCCGTCCGCGGCGTCCACGTCGCCGAAACGGTCCGGCGGTACGCGGTGGACCTGGTCGCCGCCACCCGCACGCACCCCGACCTGAGACTCGGCGCCTCCCCGCGCGCGACGCTGCACCTGCTGCGCGCGGCGAAGGCGTCCGCCGCTCTCAGCGGCCGGGAGTACGCGCTGCCGGACGACGTGCAGGCACTCGCCGTCGCGGTGCTGGCCCACCGGCTGCTGCCCACCGCGCAGGCCCAGCTGAACCGGCGTACGGCGGAGCAGGTCGTGCAGGAGATCCTCCAGCACACCCCGGTGCCCGCGGCACCCCAGCAGGGCGGCATCGGCGTGGGCCGTCCCGCTACGCCCTACGGCCAGCAGCCGCCGCGGAGGCTGTGATGAGCACCGGGGCGACCGGGCACGCGGAGCCCGACCGGGGCGACCAGGGCGGTGTGCGCACGGCCCTGGCGGGTCTGACCACCCGTGGCCGCTCCTTCTTCGCGGCCGGGATAGCCGCGGCCATCTGCGCGTACGTCCTCGGGCAGAGCGACCTGCTGCGGGTCGGACTGCTGCTGGCCGTGCTGCCCCTGATCTGCGCCACCGTGCTCTACCGCACGCGTTACCGGGTGGCCGGCAGCCGCCGGCTCTCCCCCGCGCGCGTGCCGGCCGGCAGCGAGGCCCGCGTCCATCTGCGGATGGACAACGTCTCGCGGCTGCCCACGGGCCTGCTGATGCTCCAGGACCGGGTGCCCTACGTCCTCGGCCCCCGTCCCCGCTTCGTGCTGGACCGGGTGGAGCCGGGCGGCCGCCGCGAGGTGTCCTACCGCGTCCGCTCGGACCTGCGCGGCCGCTACCCGCTGGGCCCGCTGCAGCTGCGCCTGACCGACCCGTTCGGCATGTGCGAGCTGACCCGGTCCTTCTCGACGTACGACAACCTGACGGTGATCCCGCGCGTGGAGCCGCTCCCGCCGGTACGGCTGACCGGCGAGGCGAAGGGCTACGGCGACGGACGGCTGCGCTCACTCGCCCTGGCCGGCGACGACGACATCATCCCGCGCGGGTACCGCTACGGCGACGACCTGCGCCGGGTGCACTGGCGCTCCACCGCGCGCTACGGCGAGCTGATGGTGCGCCGCGAGGAGCAGCCCCAGCGCTCCCGCTGCACGGTGCTCCTCGACACCCGGGGCCTCGCCTTCCAGGGCGCGGGCCCCGAATCGGCCTTCGAGTGGGCCGTGTCGGGCACCGCGTCCACCCTGGTCCACATGCTCGAACGGGGCTTTTCCGTGCGACTGTTGACGGACACCGGCAACTCGGTGCCCAGCGAGGGCGCCGACGGCTTCGCGGGCGCGAGCCAGGAGTCAGCGGACGCCGCCGGGCTGATGATGGACACCCTCGCGGTGATCGACCACTCGGACGGCACGGGCCTGTCGCGGGCGTACGACGTGCTGCGCGGCGGGAACGAGGGGCTGCTGGTGGCCTTCTTCGGCGACCTCGACGAGGAACAGGCCGCGGTGGCCGCCAAGATGCGGCAGCGCAGCGGCGGAGCGGTCGCGTTCCTGCTGGACAGCGAAACCTGGGTGCGGGAACCGAGCGACGTGCCCGGCCCGTTGGACAGGAGCGGGGAGCGACTGCGGATGCTGCGCGAGGCGGGCTGGACGGCGCTGAGCGTGCCGCGGGGCGCTTCCCTGAACGAACTGTGGCGTCAGGCCGACCGGGACCGTACGGGTGTCGGTGCGGCCGGCGGCGGGGAGGGGTCGGCATGAGCGGGCGGGCACGACTGGCGCTGTGCGCCTGGGCGGCCACGCTGATGGCGGCGTGCGCCCTGCTTCCGCTGGTCGAGCCGGCCACCTGGATCCTGCAGGCCGCGCTGCTGCTCGGGATACAGACGGGCGTGGGTGCGGCGACCCGGCGGGTGCCGCTGGCCCGGCCGCTGACCGTGGCGGCGCAGGCCCTGGTCACGCTGATGCTGCTGAGTCTCGTCTTCGCCCGGCAGCAGGCCTTCCTGGGGCTGTTCCCGGGACCCGAAGCCTTCGTGCGCTTCTCCGACCTGCTGCAACAGGGCAGCGACGACATCGCCCGGTACGCGATTCCGGCGCCGCTGACGTCCGACGGCATCCGGCTGATGATCATCGGCGGGGTGCTGGTGATCGGGCTCGTGGTGGACACGCTCGCGGTGACCTTCCGCAGCGCGGCCCCGGCCGGCCTGCCGCTGCTCGCGCTGTACTCCGTCGCCGCGGGGCTGTCCGACGGCGGCGCCGACTGGCTGTGGTTCCTGGTCGCGGCGGCCGGTTATCTGCTGCTGCTCCTGGCCGAGGGACGGGAGCGGCTCTCGCAGTGGGGCCGGGTCTTCGGCGGGGCATCGCGCACTCCGGGCGCTGAGTCCGGCGGCCCGGTGGCCCCCGTCCGCACCGGCCGCCGCATCGGCGTGGTCGCGCTGGGCGTCGCCCTCGTGGTCCCGCTCGCCCTGCCCGCGATGAACGGCGGCCTGCTGGACGCCACCGGGACGGGCGTGGGCTCCGGCAGCGGCGGCGGGGGCACGATCTCCGCGGTGAACCCGCTGGTGACCCTGCGGGACGATCTGAACGTGGACGAGGACCGCCAGGTCCTGTCCCTGAAGACCGACGACAACACGGACCTCTCGAACCTCTACCTGCGCATCGTGTCGCTGGACACCTTCGACGGCACCAGTTGGAAGCCGTCCAAGCGGTCCATCACCGCCGTTCCGGACGGCGCGTTCCCGACGCCCCGCGGCCTGGGCGCGGACGTCAAGCGCGCGGAGATCGAGACCACCATCTCGGCGTCGGGCACATACGCGCAGACGTGGCTGCCGATGCCGTACCCGCCCAGCGGCGTGCAGATCAACGGCGACTGGCGCTACGAACCCGAGGGCATGACGCTGGTCGGCGACAAGGGCCAGACCACGCGCGGTGCGACGTACGAGGTGAAGAGCCTGGACGTGCGCCCGACCGCGGAGCAGCTCATCGCCGCTCCGCCGCCGCCCCCGGCCCTGGAACGCGATTACACCGAGCTGCCGGACTCCCTGCCGGGCGTGGTGGCCCGCACCGCCCGCGAGATCACGGCGGACGCCAAGAACCCCTATGAGCAGGCGGTCGCGCTCCAGGACTACTTCGCCGTCACCGGCGGCTTCGAGTACGACACCCAGGTGGACGTCGGCAGCGGCTCGCAGGCGATCGCCCGCTTCCTGCGGGACAAGCAGGGCTTCTGCGTCCACTTCTCCTTCGCGATGGCGGCGATGGCCCGGTCCCTGGGCATACCGGCCAGGGTCGCGGTGGGCTTCGCGCCGGGGTCCCCGCAGGCGGACGGTTCGGTGTCGGTGGGGCTGAAGGACGCCCACGCCTGGCCCGAGCTGTACTTCGAGGGCGTGGGCTGGACCCGCTTCGAGCCGACTCCGAACCGCGGCTCGGTGCCCTCGTACACCGTGCCGGACGCGACCGGAAGCACGCTCCCGGACGTGACCCAGCCGTCCCTCGAGACGTCCACGGCACCCTCCGCGGCGCCCTCGACGAGCGAGAGCTGCACGGCGGAGCAGAAGAAGCTGGAGGCCTGCGAGAGCGAGACCCCGGCGGCCGCGCTGGGCGGTGGTGACGACGGCCTGAAGTGGTACTGGGCGTTGCTCCTGGCCCTCGGAGGCCTGGCCTTGGCCCTGGCGATCCCCTCGGCGCCGATGCTGTGGCGACTGCGCAACCGGTCCGTACGACTGGGCGCGCACGGCCGTACGGAGGCGGACGCGGCACGGCACACCCTGGCGGTCTGGCTGGAGCTGACCGACACGGCGTGGGACCACGGGATCCTGCCGGACGAGTCGCAGACCCCGCGCAAGGCGGCCGCCAGGATCGTCCGGCTCGGGCATCTCGACCCCACGGCGGCGGCCGCGGTGCACCGGGTGGCGGACGCCGTGGAACAGGTCCTCTACGCGCCACGGCCACGCCCGACCGCGGGGCTCGCGCAGGACGTCCGCCTGGCGATCGACGGACTGCGGAGCACGGTCGGCCGGGGAACCAAGCTGCGTGCGGTCGTCGCCCCGCGTTCCACCGCACGGGTGGTGTGGGCGCTGTCGGACTGGTGGACGGACGTGAGGTCCCGCGCGGCGGCGGCCCGTCCCAACCTGCGCAGGCCCTCGGGTCAGCAGGGCTGAGGCAGGGCCGGCGGGTCCGGCGGAATACGGTTCAGCAGACTGCGGGCCCCGAGTCGTGACACGACTCGGGGCCCGCAGTGCACTGTGCCGGCAGCGGGATCACGGTCAGGCGGCAGCCGTAGCCGTTGGGAGCCGTGGCGACCAGCCGGCTGCCGGCCGACTGCCAGGCGCCCGGATGAGGGCATGCGTGAGGGGGTGACCACCACCTGGGTGGTGGTCACCCCCTCACGCAACAGGCGAGAGCTGTTCGTCGAGCTACTGGCCCTGTTGTTCGTCGCGGCGCCGCTGCCAGCGCTGCTCGATGCGGTCCATCATGGAGCGCCGCTGCCGTCCCTGATCACGGGGCTGCGGGCCACCGGCGGGCTGTTCGCCCGGCTTGGGGGCCTTGCGCCAGCCGGTTACCGCGAGCACCGCACAGCCCAGCATGACCAGGAAGCCCACCACGCTGAGCCAGACCTGCTTGGCGACCATACCGGCCATGAGGAGCGCGATACCCACGAGGAAGCCAGCGACCGCTTGGTAGACCCGTCGCCGGGTGTACGTACGCAGCCCGCTTCCCTCGAGCGCTGTCGCGAACTTGGGATCTTCGGCGTACAGCGCTCGCTCCATCTGCTCGAGCATTCGCTGCTCGTGCTCCGAGAGCGGCACGGAGTCCTCCTCATCGTGCAGTCGCCGGGGCGACCCGGGGGTCCCTTCAGGATAGGCAGGGAATCGCCCCCGTGAAACCCGCCCCTCTACGCCAATTAGCCAACCGAATCCGCCATGAGCGTCTCGGCCCGCTGAGGCTTCCATTCCCCAGGAGCCGACCCGTCATGCCGGGCGGTCTCCCTCGATCATACGGCGCAGAGCGTCAGATCGGGGGGCCTGTGGCGTACTCCATGTGCGCCCAAGTCCCTGATCAGCAGCACAGCACAAGTGGGGCTCAGCCCTCGGTGGCCCCTGACGTCACGCCAAGCACATGAAGCTGCGTGGCCACGGAGTGGAAGGCGGGCAGCTCGGCGGCCGCCTCCTCCAGCTTCAGCAGCGCCTCCACCGCCCCGGGCTCGGTGTCGACCAGCACCCCGGGAACGAGGTCGGCGAAGACTCGTACGCCGTGCACGGCGCCGACCGTGAGGCCCGCACCCTGGACCAGTTCGGTGAGCTGCTCGGCGGTGAAGCGGTGCGGTACGGGGTCGCCCTCGCCCCAGCGGCCGTTCGGGTCGTCGAGGGCCTGCTTGGCCTCCTTGAAGTGGCCGGCGAGGGCCCGCGCGAGCACGGCGCCGCCGAGGCCGGCGGCGAGCAGGCTGAGGACGCCCTCGGTCCGCAGCGCGGCCACCGCGTTGCGGACGCCCTCGGCGGGGTCGTCCACGTACTCCAGCACGCCGTGGCACAGCACCACGTCGTAGCCGCCGCGCTCGACCACGTCGAAGAGGCCGTGGGCGTCGCCCTGAACGCCCTGGACACGGTCGGCGACGCCGGCTTCGGCGGCGCGGCGCTCCAGCGCGAACAGAGCGTTCGGGCTGGGGTCGACGACGGTGACCCGGTGGCCGAGGCGGGCCACCGGCACGGCGAAGTTGCCGCTGCCGCCTCCGGTGTCGAGGACGTCCAGCGCCTGGCGACCCGTGGCCTTGACCCGGCGGTCGAGGGCGTCCTGGAGGACCTCCCAGACCACGGCGGTACGGAGAGAGGCGCGGGGGCGCATCGGGTCCGGCACGGCAGTTGACTCCTCGGCGCGGCACCGCCTCTGGCACGGCGGCGCGAACGGGGCGCCTCCCTGCCCCGGCTGCGGGAAAGGGAAGCTTCAGGCGCTTCCCACCCTATTGCCTCCGGTGCCCTGGCCGGTCACCGCGGTCTCGCGCCTCCGGGCCGTCTCACACGGCGGACTCGGGGCCTTTCCGCTGTGCCGCAGCGGTGGTCCGCGCGATCGGTGACGGCGAGACGAGGACACGGTGACACGTCCATCACAGGCGGCCGACCGGGCTCTCAGCCCGCGTCCGGGAAGTCGCGGTCGGTGGTGTCCTGGTCCTCCGGCTGCTCCGCGTCCTGGCGTGGCTGGGGCAGGACGGGCTGGAGTACCAGCATGCGCTCGACGAGGCGCAGGAACATCGCCACGTCGCGTATCAGGTCGTCGGCGTCCCGACGGCTGGCCGCGCCCTGGATGCCCGCCTCCGCCCGGGCGCGGCGCCGGGCTCCGGAGGCGAAGAGCGCGCTCCACTCGGCGAGTTCGGGCGCTATCTCGGGGAGCACTTCCCAGGCACTCCGGATGCGGGCCCGGCGTCGGGGGGTGGGCTCGGGGCGCCCCCGCGCGGCGAGCACGGCGGCGGCGGTGCGCAGGGCGGCCAAGTGGGCTGTCGCATAGCGCTCGTTCGACGTCTCCAGGGTCGCCGCCTCGTCGAGACCGGCGCGGGCCTGGGCGAGCAGATCGAGGGCGGCCGGTGGGGCGGTTGTCCGGCGGAGCACGGGGTGCACGTCACTCGCCGGGCCGGTCAGTGAGGGGGCAGGGCCGGTGGCGCGGCGCCGGCGGGCGGCGGCTGCGTTGTAGGTGGCCATGACGAACCTCCTGTCGTCTGTGTGACGGCTTCGCCCCGAAACGGGGTGCCGTATGTGCCCATCGTGAGGTATGCCACTGACAATCCGTTCTGACCTGGGCTTTTGCTTCGATCTGAAGTTCGGGTTAGTTTTTGCACTGACCAGTCAGTTCAAAAACTATGGGTTCATCAACAGGGGGAGCTGTGGGCGCAGTCGGTGTCACAGCCGAGGGCTTCGGGCTCAAGGGCCCACGCGGCTGGGCGTTCCGCGGGGTCCGGGTCGACGCGGAGCCCGGCTCGCTGATCGCCGTCGAGGGGCCGTCCGGGTCCGGGCGTACGTGCCTGCTGCTCGCGCTCACCGGGCGGATGAAGGCGACGGAGGGCACGGCGGCGGTGGGCGGGGCGCGGCTGCCGAAGCACCTGGCGGCGGTGCGCCGCGTCAGTGCTCTGGCCCATGTCGCCGGGCTCACCGACCTCGACCCGGCGCTGACCGTCGGGGAGCACCTGCACGAACGGGCGTTGCTGCAGCGGCACTTCGGCGACTCCCTGCGTGGGCTGCTGCGGCCGCGCTCCGAGCGGGCGACCGAGGCGCGGCTGCGGATCGACACCGCGCTGTCGGCCGCCGGTCTCGACCTGGAGTCGCTGCCCAAGGGCTCGCGGACCGCCGTACGCGATCTGGAACGGCTGGAGGCGCTGCGGCTGTCCGTCGCGCTGGCGCTGATCGGGCGCCCGGGCCTGCTGGGGGTCGACGACATCGATCTGAAGCTGTCCGAGGCCGAACGGGCCGAGGTCTGGGCGCTGTTCAGGTCCCTCGCCGACGCCGGCACGACGGTCGTGGCGGTGTGCAGCGAGGCGCCCGACGACACGGTGAAGGTCTCCACCCGGCAGTCGCAGGAGACCCAAGGGGAGAACCAAGGGGAGGAGAAGGCCGATGCGCTCACCGAGACTGGCCACGCTTGAGCTGCGCCGCTTCGGGAGGGGGAAGCTGCCGCGCGCCGCCCTGGTCGCGCTGCTGGTGCTGCCGCTGCTGTACGGCGCCCTGTACCTGTGGTCGTTCTGGGACCCGTACGGCCGCCTGGACCGCATTCCCGTGGCGCTCGTGAACGACGACAAGGGGGCGCGCGCCGACGGGAAGAAGCTCGCGGCGGGCGACGACATCACCGAGGGGCTGCGCGAGAGCGAGGTCTTCGACTGGCGCGAGGTGAGCGCCGCCGAGGCACGCGCGGGCGTGGAGGACGGCAGGTACTACCTGTCGCTGACCATGCCGGCCGAATTCAGCCGGCGGATCGCCTCCAGCTCGGGCGACTCTCCGGAGACCGGCGCGCTCCAGGTCCGTACGAACGACGCCAACAACTACATCGTCGGGCAGATCTCGCGGACGGTGTTCAGCGAGGTGCGCACGGCCGCGTCCACCAAGGCGTCGCGGTCGTTCCTGGACCGGATCTTCGTCTCGTTCTCGGACATCCACGGCGAGACGGTGAAGGCCGCCGAGGGGGCCGATGACCTGGAAGGTGGCATCGGCAAGGCGGAGAAGGGTTCGCAGGACCTCGCCGACGGTCTGAAGGACGCCAAGAAGGGCAGCGGCGAGCTGTCCGAGGGGCTGACGAAGCTCGACAGCGGAGCGGGCGACCTGGAGGACGGTTCGAAGCAGGTCGCCAAGGGCACGCAGGCCCTCGCCGACAAGGTCAACGGGGTCGCGGACACGGTGGGGCCCTTCCTCGAGGACAACGAGAAGACCATCGGCGACACCGCCCGGCTGGTCGCCGACTCGGCGGCGGCGATCCGCCACAACCTCGACACGCTGGTGAAGGCGGCCCCGACGGCCGCCGAGGGGGCCCACGCGGCCTCCGACACCCTGGACGCCGTCTACAAGGCGCGCTGCGCGGACCCCGTGCTGCCGGACGCCGCCTGCGCCGACCTGAAGAAGGCCAGGCAGGCCGCGGCCGACGTGGCGAAGGTCGCCGACGACGTCAACACGCTCATCGCCGACCAGGACGGCGACCTGGCGAAGCTCGACGGCCACCTCGGCACGCTCCAGAAGCAGGCCCAGGCGCTCGCCGACCACGCCCCGCACCTCTCCGAGGACCTTGCCGACGCCGCGAAGAAGGTCAACGAGCTGAACACGGGCGCCGGGAAGGTCGCCGTGGGCGCCGAGAAGCTGCACTCGGGGCTCGGCACGGCCGAGACCGGCGCCACCGACCTGGACGAGGGCGTCGGCGACCTCAAGACGGGTGCCGAGGACCTGAGCGGCGGCATGTACAAGCTCGTCGACGGCTCGGGCGAGCTGTCCGACGGACTGCACGACGGCGCCGAGCAGATCCCCGACTACGACAAGCGGGACCGCGACCGGCGCACCGAGGTGATGGCGGACCCGGTCCAGCTCGTCTCCAGGGACCTGCACAAGGCGCCCAACTACGGCACCGGGTTCGCCCCGTACTTCATCCCGCTGTCCCTGTGGGTGGGCGCGATGGTGGCCTACATGCTGATCACGCCGATGAACCGGCGTGCCCTCGCCGCGGGCACCTCCGCCTGGCGGATCGCGCTGGCGGGCTGGCTCCCGGTGGTGGCGATCGGGGTGCTGCAGACGGTCGCCCTGATGTCGGTGCTGCACTGGGCGGTCGGCCTGGAGATGGCGCGGGCGGCCGGGACGGTGGGCTTCCTGTTCCTGGTGACGGCGTGCTTCGCGGCGATCGTGCAATGGCTGAACGCGCGCTTCGGGGCGGCGGGCCGGATCCTCGTCCTGGCCCTGCTGATGCTCCAGCTGACCTCCGCGGGCGGCACCTACCCCGTGCAGACCAGTCCGGACTTCTTCAACGCGCTGCACCCCTTCCTGCCGATGAGTTACGTCGTCGAGGCCCTCAGGAGGCTCATCACCGGCGGCGGCCTGGGTCCGGTGTGGCAGGCGTGTGCCGTGCTGGCGGCCTTCACCGCGGGCGCCCTGGCGCTGACCGCCGTGTCGGCCCGCCGCCGGCAGGTGTGGACGCTCGACCGGCTGCACCCGGAGCTGACCCTGTGAGCCCCGCGGTGACACGTCCGGTGACTCCTCCGATGACTCCCGGAGGCAGCGCTCCTGTGACAATCAGGACCATGGAAAGCAGCAGCGCCCCGCAGGGTGTCAGCACGCGCCGCGAGGCCACCCGGCAAAAACTCTACGAGGCAGCCGTCACGCTCATCGCCGAGCAGGGCTTCTCCGCCACCACGGTGGACGAGATCGCCGAGCGGGCCGGGGTCGCCAAGGGCACCGTCTACTACAACTTCGCGAGCAAGTCCGTCCTCTTCGAGGAACTGCTGCGGCACGGTGTGCGGCTCCTCGCCGCCTCCCTTCGGGAGGCGGCCGAGCGGACGGCACGGCAGGGCGGCAGCAAGGTCGACGCCCTGGACGCGATGATCCGCGCGGGTCTCGTCTTCATCCAGGCCTACCCGTCCTTCACGCAGCTGTACGTGGCGGAGCTGTGGCGTACCAACCGGGCCTGGCAGTCCACGCTGATGGTGGTCCGGCAGGAGGCCGTCGCGGTCGTGGAGGGCGTGCTGCGCGAGGGCGTGGACAACGGCGAGTTCAGCGAGGAGATCGACATCCAGCTGACCTCGGCCGCGCTGGTCGGCATGGTCCTGGTGGCCGCCCTGGACTGGCAGGCCTTCCAGCCGGAGCGCTCCCTGGACGACGTGCACGCGGCGCTGTCCCGGCTGCTCCAGGGGCGGGTCAGCGGGCGCGGCTGAGCACGGCCGCCCAGCGTGGCCGTCGCGACCTCGTCACCGCGACACGGCTACCGCAGACACAGGAAAGCGCCGGTCCGATGTGGCCGCGTCCCCCGCGGGCCACCTCGAACCGGCGCCTTCTGCTCCCCCGTTTCCCCCGTTTCCCCCGTTTCCCCGTACCCCCGTACTCCCCCGTCGGGCCCCCGTACGGTCGTCCCCCGGGTTCCCCCGTGCCTCGCTCCCGCCGGCATCGGCCGGCGGAAGGAGCGGATCGGGGGCGGCTCCGTTCCGGCGCCCCGTGTCGCCGGTGCCGGAGCCTTGCCCCTTCTCCGTGCCCCCACTCTCTCGTTGATGCAGGTCGCGGCCCATCCGCACGCGTACTCAACTCACCGGCTAGGTACGGATACTCAGCACTGCGCACTCAGCCCCAGGACGCCGGGTCGCCGACTGGTCACGATCGCGTCCGCGTCCGTACTCCCCTCGCCCCGGACCGACAGCCGGTGGCCGTGGCCTGGTTGTCAGTGGCGGCCGATAAAGTCGCAGGCATGGCACGGATTGCGGTGATCGGCGCCGGGATGGGCGCGATGGCGGCCGCTGCCCGGCTGGCCGTCGCGGGCCACCGGGTGGCGGTGTACGAGCGTACGGAGACGTACGGCGGAGCGGTGCGCCGCTTCGAGCGGGACGGCTTCTCCTTCGACACGGGCCCGGGGCTCCTGTCCCTGCCCGCGGTCTACCGCGACCTGTTCGTCAAGACCGGCAAGGAGCCGCTGGAGTCCTGCGTCGAACTGGTCCAGGTCGACCCGTCCTCGCACCACCTCTTCGCGGACGGCACCCGGGTGTCGCTGCCGAACGCCTCGCGCGCGGGCGCCGTCGCGGCTCTGGACGAGGCGCTCGGGTCGGGCGCGGGGCAGCGCTGGGGCGACTTCCTGGTCCGGGCCCGGGAGGCCTGGGACCGGACACGCAGGCCCCTCCTGGAGGAGCCGCTGTGGCCGAACTGGTCGGTGCTGGCCGGGCGCGAGCCCTATCCGGCGGTCCCCCACAAGCGCCTGCTGCGCACCCGCCGGGCCGGCACCCTCGCCGAGATCGGCGCCTGGGAGCTGCGCGACCCCCGGCTCGCCGCCCTGCTGGACAACTACGCCCTCACGTACGGCCTGGACCCGGGCGACGCACCCGCGAGCGCGTCCGTGCTGCCGTACATGGAGCACGCCTTCGGCACCTGGTATGTGCGCGGCGGGATGCGGGAGTTGGCGCGCGCGGTGTACGAGCGGTGCCTGGCCAGGAAGGTCGAGTTCGTCTTCGGCGCCGAGGTCACCGCGGTGCTGGAGAAGGACGGCCGGGCGGCGGGCGTGGAACTCGCGGACGGCGGGGTCGCGGAGGCGGACACGGTGGTCGGCACCGGGCCCTGGCGGCTGCGTGGCCTGGTGCGGGGCCGTGCGCTGTACGACGCCAAGGCGGTCGAGCCCGGTCCCGAGGGCATGGCCGCCGGCCGGGTCGTCGTCTGCCTGGCGCTGCGCGGCGCCCGGGCGGCGGACGCCGCCCACCGCACCGTCGTGCACAGCCCGGACTCGGAGAGCGAACTGGATTTCTTCGCGCACGGCGTGCCGCCCGAGCAGCCGACCGTGCGCATCGACCGGCCGGACGATCCGGCCCTGCGCCCCGACGACGGACACGAGGCCGTGGTGCTCACGTCGACGGTGCCGTCACAGACGCACTACGACTGGACGGCCGCCGGCGCTGCCGACGCCTTCGCCGACCGGATGGTCGCCGCCGCGGAGCGGGCGATCCCGGGGCTGCGCGAGCGGACGCTGTGGCAGGAGGTGCGTACGCCCCTGCACACCCGTGAGGAGACGGGCGCCGAGGGCGGTGGCGTGCCCGCACCCTCCCTGGCCTCGGCCGCGGGAACCCTGCTGCACCCGTCCAACAGCACGGCGATACCGGGCCTGTTCGCCGTCGGCGGCTGGTCGCACCCGGGCGGCGGTCTCCCGCACGCCGGTATGTCGGGCGCGCTGGTCGCCGGACTGGTCGTGGAGGGGCCGGAGTTCCGGGGTTCTCAGTGAACGCCCGGTGTCCGGGCCGCCGGCATCCGGGCGGAGGGACGGTTCAGAACCGGTACTGCTCGTCGTAGCCGTTGCCCTGCCCCTGACCGTTGTCCTGGTAGGGGTACGGCTGCTCCGGCGGGAGTTCGCCGCCGTAGGGGTCGTCGGTGCTGCGCTGCTGCGGCACCCACACCCCGCCGGCCGGCGTCTCGCCGCCGTAGGTGGCGTTGCCGTACTGGTCCTGCCCGTAGCCCTGCTGGTCGTACTGCTGCTGGCCGCCGTAGGAGGCGTCGTACGAGCCGCCGCCGTAGGTCTGGGTGCCGATGTAGGGGTCGGAGTAGGCGGCGTACTGCTGCTGTCCGGACGTGTCGTAGCCGTACTGCTGCTGGTAGTAGCCGTCGTACCCGTAGGTCTGGTCGGCGCCCTGGGCGGCTGCCGCGTACTGGTCCTGGGGCTGGTCCGCGCCGGCGTACGAGGAGTCGGTGGCCGCCGCGTACCCGGGGTTGCCGTATATGCCGTACGAACCGGTGTCGTCGGGCAGGGGCTGCGGCTCGTACACCGCGGTGCTCTCGGCGGCCGGGGGGTCGACGGGGCGCGCGGGTGTGAACACGTCGTCCCGGTCGTAGTCGTCGTGGCCGTAGGCGCCGGTGCTCCGGCCGTACTCGTCGGCGTCGCCGCCGAAGCCGGCGTCGCCCGCTGCGAGGTCGGTGACCTCCAGGGTCGGGTCCTGGCGGTCGCCCTTGCCGCGGCGCCGCTTGGTGCCGTCGGCACCCGGGCGGCTGACCGCCCAGCCGGACGCGAAGCCGCTGCGGAAGGAGAGTGTGACGTAGGTCTGGCCGACCGCGAAGGCGGCGGCACCCAGGCCGATGACGATCACGGAGGGGATCAGGACGCCGAGCACGACGCCGAGGAAGCCGCCGAAGGCCAGCAACCGCCAGCGCAGGCGCGCCTTGTACTGCAGCAGCACCTCGCCGAGCAGCCACAGCGCGACGATGCCGAACGCGATGTAGAGGACCGTCCAGCCCATGTACGCCCCTCTCCCAGTGGCCGCTACGCAGTGTGTCGTATGTCGGTGCGACCGGTCTAGGCCTGCGGTGGGTGGTGCAGGCCCAGGTTCTCGTAGATTTCCAGCGTCGCCGTGGAGTTGTTGAGCGTGATGAAGTGCAGTCCGGGCACTCCCTCGGCCAACAGCCGGGCGCAGAACTCCGTGGCGTACTCGATGCCAATGGAGCGTACAGCGGCCGGATCGTCTTGTGCTGTGAGGATTCGCTCTTTCAAAGCGGGCGGGAAGGCCGCGTTGGTGAGGGACGGCACCCGGTCCAGGCTCTTCACACTCGCGATCGGCATGACCTCGGGAATGATCGGGGTCTCACAGCCGGCGGCCGCGACCTTGTCACGCAGCCGCAGATAGTCCTCCGGGTGGAAGAACATCTGCGTGATCGCGTAGTCCGCGCCTGCGCGGCACTTGTCGACGAAGTGACGGACGTCGCTGTCCCAGTCGCAGGAGCGCGGGTGCATCGCGGGGAAGGCCGCGACGCCCACACAGAAATCGCCGGACGCCTTGATGAGTTCGACGAGTTCGGCGGCATAGGTGAGGCCGCGGGGGTGCGGCACCCAGTCGCCCATGGGGTCGCCGGGCGGGTCGCCGCGCAGGGCCAGCATGTTGCGGATCCCGGCGTCGGCGTACTGCCCGATGATGTTGCGCAGGTCGGCCACCGAGTGGTCGACCGCGGTGAGGTGGGCGATCGGGGTGAGCGTGGTGTTGGAGGCGATCGCCTCGGTCGCCTTGACCGTGCCCGCGCGGGTGGAACCGCCCGCGCCGTAGGTCACGGAGACGAAGTCGGGCGCCACGGCCTCGACCCGGCGCAGCGCGTTCCACAGGTTCCGCTCGCCCTTCGGGGTCTTCGGGGCGTAGAACTCGAAGGAGTACGTCGTCTTGCCGGTCGCGAGCATGTCACGCACGGTGCGGGCGTGGTCCGACCTGGTGGATGCGGTGCCGAGGGCCATACCCGCAGGTTAGTCAGGGCGAAGCGGTCCCCCAACCAGAACCAGGGATTTTGCCCGATTTGTCTATTTGTTGTCCACCTTTCGGACACCCCGGCCGTGACCGGAGTCACGCCTGCCGCAGCCGCTTGGCGAACTCCGCCGCCGCCGCGCCCGGGTCGTCCGCCTCCGTGATGGCGCGTACGACCACGACCCGGCGGGCACCCGCCTCCAGCACCTCGTCGAGGTTGCCGAGGTCGATGCCGCCGATGGCGAACCAGGGGCGGTCGGTGCCGAGGGACGCGGTGTACCGGACCAGGTCGAGACCGGGGGCGTGGCGGCCGGGCTTGGTGGGGGTCGGCCAGCACGGGCCGGTGCAGAAGTAGTCCACGCCCTCCTGGACGGCGGCAGCGGCGGCCTCGGCCTCCGCGTGCGTGGAGCGGCCGATGAGCACGTCCTCGCCCAGGATGGCGCGGGCCGCGGGGACCGGGAGGTCGCCCTGGCCGAGATGCAGGACGGCGGCGCCGGCGGCGTGAGCGACGTCGGCCCGGTCGTTGACCGCGAGGAGCCTGCCGTGCCGGGCGCAGGCCTCGGCGAACACCTTCAGGTGTTCCAGCTCCTGAGCCGCCTCCATCCCCTTGTCCCGCAGCTGCACGATGTCGACCCCGCCGGCCAGGACGGCGTCCAGGAACTCGGCGAGGTCACCCTGCCGCCTGCGGGCGTCCGTGCAGAGGTAGACCCTGGCGTCGGCGAGCTGGGCGCGGGCGGTGGTGTCGGGCATGCGTCGGTCCCCCGAGGTCGATGACGTACGGGCCGTGGCCGGCCGGTGCGGTCGGCCGCTGCGGGCCGCAGTGAACCGTGACCGCGGCTTGCGGGCCACGGCCCGTACGTCGGGCGATGTTCAGATCAGCGTGCTCAGATCAGACGGCGAGCGCCTGGGCCCGGCGCTTCACCTCCGTGCCGCGATTCTCACTCAGTGCCTGCGCGGGGGTGCCGGGCAGGCTCGGGTCGGGGGTGAAGAGCCACTCGAGCATCTCTTCGTCGGTGAAGCCGTCGTCCCGCAGGAGCGTCAAAGTGCCGGTGAGGCCCTTGACGACCTTCTGCTCGGCCCCGTCGATGAAGGCGGCGGGGACGTGCAGCGCGCGGTTCTCACCACGGCGTACGGCGATGAGCTGGCCGTCCTTGACCAGCTGCCGCACACGCGTCACCTCGACATCGAGCATTTCCGCGATGTCGGGGAGGGTGAGCCAGGCGGGGACGAGAGCATCGATCTTTGCGTCAATCTCGGTCACGGGACAAGCCTGCCATCCCGCACTGACAGTCGGAAGCCAGGAGCGCCCGACCTGGGGTTTCGCACTACGCCGTGGCCGCCCTCAAGGGCCGCGCCGGATCGGCCAGCACCGTCGGGTCCATGGGCGTCCCCGCCTCGATCAGCCGCCGTCCCTGCGCCAGGTCCCGGGGGCGGCCCACGGCCAGCAGGGCGACCAGGCGGCCCTCCCGCAGCCAGCAGACCGTCCAGGACGGGCCGGTCGGGTCGCCGCGCCACAGGGTGGTGTCGGCGGACGCGTGGTGGCCGGCGTACTGGACGAAACGCCCGAACTGCTCGGACCAGAAGTACGGGACCGGGTCGTAGACGGCCGGGGGCTCGCCGGTGGCCCCGCCGAGGATGTTCGCGGCCACCGTGCGCGGGCCCTGGAGGGCGTTGTCCCAGTGGTGGACCAGCAGGCGCTCGCCATACCTTCCCGAAGGGAAGGAGGCGCAGTCGCCGACCGCGTAGACGTCCGGCGCCGAGGTGCACAGCCGGTCGTCGGCGACGACCTCGCCGTGGCTGCCGAGCTCGATGCCGGAGCCGGCGAGCCAGGCCGTGGCGGGGCGGGCGCCGATGCCGACGACCACGGCGTCCGCGGGCAGCCGGGAGCCGTCGTCGAGCAGCACCGCGCCGGGCTCGACGCTCCGCACGCGCGCGTGGGTACGCAAAGTGGCCCCGGCGTCGGCGTACCAGGCGGCCATGGGCGCGGCCACCTCGGCGGGCAGCGCGCCCGCGAGCGGCCGGTCGGCCGCCTCCACGACCGTCACCGCACAGCCCGCCTCGCGGGCCGCCGTGGCGAACTCGGCGCCGATCCAGCCCGCGCCGACGACCACGATGTCGTGCTGCCGGGCGAGCACCGGGCGCAGCCGCTCGGCGTCGTCCAGGGTGCGCAGCAGATGCACGCCGGGCACGCTCTCCGCGCCCGGCAGCCGGATCGGTTCGGCGCCGGTGGCCAGGACCAGGACGTCGTACGGCACCGGCCCCTCGGCGGTGGCCAGCTCGTGCTCGGCGGGGCGGACGCCCAGGACCTCGCGCCCGAGCCGCAGTTCGATGCCGAGTGCCTCGAAGTCCACGTCGAAGGCGGAGCCCTCGGCCGTGCCGAGCAGCACGGCCTTCGACAGCGGCGGCCGGTCGTACGGCTGGTGGGGCTCCGCGCCGATCAGCGTCACGCTGCCGGTGAAGCCCTGTTCCCGCAGGGCGACCGCGGTCTGCACCCCGGCCATGCCCGCCCCGACGACGACAACACGCCGTGGCGTGGAGGTGCCCCGTTCCTGCGTCTGCTCGCTCACCTGATCACCATAGACAACTGACAAACCGTCAGTCAGCGGGCGTGCTCGGTGACCTGCTCCACAACGCTCGTCCCGCTGCCCTGCTGCGACTCCCACTCCCAGGTCTCCTCCAGCCGCACCCGGCCGTCGGGCAGCTCGACGACCGTGGACACACAGTGCCCCGAGGACGTCGTCCCGTCCTCCTTGAGCTGTACGTACCGGAAGTCCAGGCGGTCGCCCTCCCGTGTCCCCACCAGGTGCCCGCGTACGACGTCCCCGCCCGCGTACTCGGCCCAGATCTCACCGTCCTTCTCGTGGTACGCGAACCGGGTTCGGGTACCCACCTGACCTGGGGCCTGGTCGGCGACGGGGGCGAGGACGAGTCCGTCGAGCGAACGAGTCACAGGAGGAGGCTCCCTTACTGAGACATACGGCATTGGCTAGGGTGGCCCACGAAAGCACACGCGGGAGCCCGGACGCACCGGGCTGAGAGGGAGGCTGGCGGCCTCCGACCGTACGAACCTGATCCGGGTCATGCCGGCGAAGGGAGGGGCTGGACGCCCATGTCGCGTACGTCGGACACCTCACACACCTCGGACGTCCTGATCGTCGGGGGCGGGATCATCGGCCTGGTCACGGCCTGGCGGGCCGCGCAGCGCGGGTTCGCGGTGGCCGTCGTGGATCCCGAACCGGGTGGCGGGGCCGCCCAGGTCGCGGCCGGGATGCTGGCCGCCGTCACGGAACTGCACTACGGCGAGCAGACCCTGCTCGGCCTGAACGTGGAGTCGGCCCGCCGCTATCCGGACTTCGCGGCCGAGCTCACCGACCTCACCGGGCACGACCTCGGCTACCGCAGGTGCGGCACGCTCGCCGTCGCGCTGGACTCCGACGACCGCGCCCATCTGCGGGAACTGCACGCGCTGCAGCGGCAGTCGGGCCTGGACTCCGAGTGGTTGTCCGGGCGGGAGTGCCGGCGCCTGGAACCGATGCTCGCGCCGGGCGTGCGCGGCGGTCTGCGGGTCGACGGGGACCACCAGATCGACCCGCGGCGGCTCGCGGCGGCGCTGGTGGCCGCGTGCGAGCGGGCCGGGGTCGCTTTCCACCGCACCTGGGCGGAGCGGCTGTCGGTCCTGCGGGAGCGGGCGGCCGGTGTCGTCACGCGCGAGGGCGTCGTCCTGGGCGCCGGGCAGGTGGTGCTGGCCGCGGGCAGCCTCAGCGGGCGGCTCGCGGGCGTCCCGGACGACCTGCTGCCGCCCGTACGGCCCGTGAAGGGGCAGGTGCTGCGGCTGACCGTGCCCGAGCGGTACGCGCCCTTCCTGAGCCGGACCGTGCGGGCCGTGGTGCGCGGCAGCCAGGTCTACCTGGTGCCGCGCGAGAACGGCGAACTGGTCGTCGGCGCGACCAGCGAGGAACTGGGCTGGGACACGACGGTGACCGCGGGCGGGGTGTACGAGCTGCTGCGCGACGCGCACGAGCTGGTGCCCGGGATCACGGAGCTGCCGCTGACGGAGACGCGCGCCGGGCTGCGGCCGGGCTCCCCCGACAACGCGCCGCTGCTCGGACCGAGCGGCCTGGACGGGCTGCTGCTGGCCACCGGGCACTACCGCAACGGCGTGCTGCTGACGCCGGTCACCGGCGACTCCATGGCGCACGTCCTGACCACCGGCGAACTCCCGGACGTGGCCCGCCCGTTCACACCCAAGCGCTTCAGCACCGTCCGCACGGAGCAGCCCGCATGAAGATCCAGGTCAACGGCGAGTGGCAGGACGTCGCTCCCGGCACCGCCCTCGACACGCTCGTACGGTCCCTCACCGCGGCGCCCTCCGGAGTCGCCGCCGCCCTCAACGAAACCGTCGTCCCGCGCGCGCAGTGGTCCGCCACGTCCCTCTCCGAGGGGGACCGCGTCGAAGTCCTCACCGCCGTCCAAGGAGGCTGACCGATGGCCGACGATCCCTTTGTCATCGCAGACACGTCCTTCACCTCCCGCCTGATCATGGGCACCGGCGGGGCACCCAGCCTGGAGGTGCTGGAGCGGGCCCTGGTCGCCTCCGGCACGGAGCTGACGACGGTCGCGATGCGGCGCGTCGATCCGGATGTGCACGGCTCGGTGCTCTCGGTGCTGGAGAAGCTCGGGATCCGGGTGCTGCCGAACACCGCGGGCTGTTTCACGGCCGGCGAGGCCGTCCTCACCGCCCGTCTCGCGCGCGAGGCGCTCGGGACCGACCTGGTGAAGCTGGAGGTCATCGCCGACGAGCGGACCCTGCTGCCGGATCCGATCGAGACGCTGGAGGCGGCGGAGACGCTGGTGGACGACGGGTTCACGGTGCTGCCGTACACGAACGACGATCCGGTGCTGGCGCGGAAGCTGGAGGACGTCGGGTGCGCGGCCATCATGCCGCTCGGGTCGCCGATCGGCTCGGGGCTGGGCATTCGCAACCCGCACAACTTCCAGCTGATCGTGGAGCACGCGCGCGTGCCGGTGATTCTGGACGCGGGGGCCGGTACGGCGTCGGACGCGGCCTTGGCGATGGAGCTGGGGTGTGCGGGTGTGATGCTCGCCTCGGCGGTGACGCGGGCGCAGGAGCCTCAGCTGATGGCCGAGGCCATGAAACACGCGGTGGAGGCGGGGCGACTGGCGTACCGGGCGGGACGGATCCCGCGCAGGCACTTCGCCCAGGCGTCGTCCCCGGCAGAGGGGCTGGCAAGGCTGGATCCCGAACGACCGGCGTTCTGAACGTACGTTCGACTTGAGTGGAAAGCCGGTGCGACCTCCGTCACAGGTCCGCTTCAGTCCCGCCCCGATCCGGAGCGAACCGGCGGCCGTGTCAGTCTCGGCTCGTACACTCACCTGCGTGGATACGACCCTTCAGGACCCGTTGGTCGGGCAGGTGCTCGACGGGCGATACCGCGTGGACGCGCGGATCGCGGTCGGCGGGATGGCCACGGTCTACCGGGCCGTGGACACCCGTCTGGACCGCGTGCTCGCGCTCAAGGTGATGCACCCGGCGCTCGCGGCCGACGGGACCTTCGTCGAGCGGTTCATCCGGGAGGCGAAGTCGGTCGCCCGACTGGCGCACCCGAACGTCGTGCAGGTCTTCGACCAGGGCACCGACGGGTCATACGTCTACCTCGCCATGGAGTACGTCGCCGGGTGCACCCTGCGCGACGTGCTGCGCGACCGCGGGGCCCTGCAGCCGCGTGCCGCCCTGGACATCCTGGAGCCGGTGCTCGCCGCGCTCGGCGCCGCG
Source organism: Streptomyces sp. NBC_01352 (assembly GCF_036237295.1). Lineage (NCBI taxonomy): Bacteria > Bacillati > Actinomycetota > Actinomycetes > Kitasatosporales > Streptomycetaceae > Streptomyces > Streptomyces sp. NBC_01352. Next base: position 7,974,741 of record NZ_CP108354.1, on the reverse strand, counting down.
CACCGCGCCGGGTTCGTGCACCGGGACATGAAGCCGGAGAACGTGCTGATCGGGGACGACGGCCGGGTGAAGGTCGCCGACTTCGGGCTCGTACGTTCCGTGGACACCGTCACCAGCACCACGGGGACCGTTCTCGGCACCGTCTCGTACCTCGCGCCCGAGCAGATCGAGCAGCCGGGCGCCGCAGACCCCCGCGTCGACGTGTACGCGTGCGGTGTCGTCCTCTACGAGATGCTCACCGGCGAGAAGCCGCACGACGGGGACTCCCCCGCCGTGGTGCTGTACAAGCACCTGCACGAGGACGTCCCGCCGCCCTCGGCCGTCGTGCCGGGCATGGCGTACGAGCTCGACGAGCTGGTCGCCTCGGCGACCGCCCGCACCCCTGCGATCCGCCCGTACGACGCGGTCGCGCTGCTCGCCCAGGCGCGCGAGGCGCGTGCCGCGCTCAGCGTGGACCAGCTGGACGCGGTGCCGCCGCAGGCGCTCTCCTCGGACCACGAGCAGCGTGACATCGGTGCCGACCTCACGAGCGTGATCCCGCGCTCGCTGACGGTGCCGCGCCCGCTGCCGGTGAACGAGGAGGAGGAAGCGGAAGGGGCCGTGTTCCACCGCACGAGCCGGCTGGAGAGCCCGCCGCCCCTTCCCCCGCGCCGCCGTAGCGACCGGTCCCGTCGCCGGCTCGTCACGATCGTGGCCGCCGTGCTGCTGGCACTCGGCCTCGGGGCGGGCGTCTGGTACATCAACTCCGGCCAGTTCACCCAGGTCCCGCCGCTGCTGGCGAAGACCGAGGCACAGGCCCGGGACCGGCTGGAGCAGTCCGGCCTCGAGGTCGGCAAGGTCGAGCACGCCTACAGCGACACCGTGAAGCGCGGCACCGTCATCAGCTCCGACCCGAAGCAGGGCACCCGGATCCGGGACAACGACTCGGTGGGCCTCACCATCTCCGACGGCCCGGAGACGGTGCGGGTGCCCGACGTGGAGGGCTACCGGCTGGACAAGGCGCGGTCCCTGCTGAAGGACGGCGGGCTGGAGCCGGGCATGGTCAGCCGGGCGTTCAGCGAGGACGTCCGCAGGGGCTTCGTGATCTCCACGGACCCGGAGAAGGGCACCGAGCGGCGTGCGGGCTCGGCCATCGCGCTCACCGTCAGCAAGGGCAGCCCGATCGACGTCCCGGACGTCACCGGCGAGACTCTGGAAGACGCCCAGGCGGACCTGGAGGAGGCGGGCCTGAAGGTGAAGGTCTCCTCCGAGGAGGTCAACTCCTCCGAGTTCGACCAGGGCCAGGTCGCCCTGCAGACCCCGCAGAACGGCAGCACCGCCGCCGAGGGCGACACGGTGACGCTGACGCTGTCCAAGGGCCCCGAGATGGTAGAGGTCCCGGACGTGGTCGGTGCCGGCGTCGACGACGCCAAGGCGGCGCTGGAGGGGGCCGGCTTCCAGGTCGACGAGGACCGCGGGCTGCTCGGGCTCTTCGGCGACACCGTGAAGAAGCAGTCCGTAAAGGGCGGGAAGACGGCCCCCAAGGGATCGACGATCACCATCACGATCCGCTGACGGGAGGGGCCGGGCCGCATGACACCCTGGAAAGGTGAAGAGTCAACAGCCCGGCACCACCTCCGGCACCATGCGGAACCCCGTCGGCGGCCACGTCCCCGTGGCCGGCGGCCTGCACTCCGTGGGCCTGTCCTACGCCCATGACCTGAAGGCCGAGACCGTGCAGGTCTTCGTCGCCAACCCGCGCGGCTGGGCCACCCCCGCCGGAAATCCGCGGCAGGACGAGGAGTTCCGCCAGGTGTGCGCGGCCGAGTCGATCCCGGCGTACGTGCATGCCCCGTACCTGATCAACTTCGGTTCGCACACCGAGGCGACCGTGGAGAAGTCGGTCGATTCGCTGCGGCATTCGCTGCGGCGGGGGCGGGAGATCGGGGCGCTGGGCGTGGTCGTGCACACCGGCAGCGCGACCGGCGGGCGGGACCGGTCGGTGGCGCTGAAGCAGGTGCGGCAGTACCTGTTGCCGCTGCTCGACGAGCTCACCCACGACGACGACCCTTTCCTGCTCCTGGAGTCGACCGCCGGGCAGGGCGCCTCGCTGTGCTCGCGGACCTGGGACTTCGGGCCGTACTTCGAGGCGCTGGACGCCCATCCGAAGCTGGGCGTGTGCCTGGACACCTGCCACATCTTCGCGGCCGGGCACGACCTGACCGGGCCGGCCGGTATGCACCAGACGCTGGACCTGCTGGTGGACACGGTCGGCGAGGGCCGGCTGAAGCTGATCCACGCCAACGACTCCAAGGACGTGGTCGGCGCCCACAAGGACCGGCACGAGAACATCGGCGCCGGTCACATCGGCGAGGACCCGTTCCGGGCGCTGATGACCCACCCCGCGACCGCGGGCGTACCGCTGATCATCGAGACGCCCGGCGGCAAGGAGGGGCACGCGGCGGACGTGGAGCGGCTCAAGAAGCTGCGGGACGGCTGACGGCGAGCGATCGGCCGCCGTCTGCCACGTCCCTGTCTCAGCCCGCCGCCAACGGTGCGCCGGCCAGCGCCAGTCCGGCGCCGAGCAGCGTCATCGACCACCGCAGCCAGCGGTACTTCGCCGAGAGGATGACGCTGACGTCCTGGAACTGGGTCAGCAGCCAGCGCACCCGGTCGGCGCCCGCCTCGGCGGCGGCGCGGCCCAGCGCCTCGAGATCCGGGCTGCCCAGCCCGTCGGCGTAGAAGGTCGGGCCCGCCATCGCACGGGCCGTGCCGGTGCGGGGCACGATCACCGCGAGCAGCAGCAGCGTGCCGGCCGCCCACAGCGCTCCGCCGGCCGCGAGGAACACCGCGGCCACTCCGGAGACGTCGGTCGGCGCCCCCTTGCCGATGATCAGCGCGGGCACCGCCACGGCTCCGGAGAGCAGGACGGACGCCTTCACGTCCGCCCTGCCCAGGTCCTCGCGCACGGTCAGCAGCAGCCGCTCTGCAACGTACTGCGCGGCGGCGTCCGTTTCGCTCGCGGTCGTCGGACTCACTCTCGCGCTCCCGGACTCGGGGCGTCCTGCACGCCCTGCCCCTGCCCCTGTCCCTGCCCCGGGACCGTGTCGTTCGGCGGCGCGGGCGGGATGGCCGGAGCGTCGTCCGCGGGCCCCGGCGGAACGGCCGGCATCGGCGGTATCGGCAACGAGGTCGGAGCCTGCGGCAGCCCGTTCGGAAAGACCGTGGTGGAGACCGAACGGCTGTACTCGATGAGAGCCTGCACCTGGTCGTCGATCTGGTGGCGCTGGACCACGCCCTGGTTGATCAGGTTGGTCAGGTAGTCCAGGGCACCGTGCCGCTGTTCGCGGGCCTGGCGCTGGAGTTCGCCCAGGATCTCGTTCGCCCGGCCCGGGTCCTGCGCCAGCATCGTGGCGTACTGGAAGGTCTCGCCCGCCGCGATCAGCTTCTGCGCGTCGTCGATGTTCGCCGCAATGCGCGCCTTGTTGGCGGTGTCGATGGCCTCCTGGACCTTGCTGCCCTTCTCCACCGCGACCATCTGCGCCTGGTGGTCGGCGGCCGCCTGGCCCAGATCGATCCGGATGAAGACCTGGGTGGCCAGGCCGAGGTCGGCGCCGAAGCCGCCCCACCGGCCGCTGGCCAGCTCGTCCTGGATCGCCTCGTCGACCTGCTGCGCCGAGTCCAGGCCGTAGCGGCGGCTGACGCCGCGCAGCCGGGCCTCCAGCGGCGGGCGGAGCATCCGCTCCACGTCGACGACCCGCTTCTCGGCGGCCAGGTAGAAGTCGCTGACCTCCCAGTTGACGTCGGCACCGGCCTTGAACCTGGACCGGTCGCCGTAGGTGGGCAGTTCCAGCTGGAAGGAGGCCTGGTGCTGTCCGCGGGCGATCCAGCACACCGAGGTGGGCTTGCCCATCATCGGCTTGTTGTTGTGCTCGGCGCCCCGCACGGTGATGATGCTGTGCCCGCCGTTCTTGTAGTAGAGCACCGAGGCCACCTGGCTGTTGCGGTGCCGGTAGGCCGCCTGCGGGGCGAACTCCCGGATGAAGGGACCTCTGAGGTCGTGCGGGAGGACGAACTCCTCGTCCTGGGGCGGCCACGGCCGGCCCCACTGGTTGTGCGTCATGGCGTACTCGCTCCCTGGACCGCCCCCCACAGACGGCGGACCTGCTGTTCGTTCAGTGGTTGGTCGGGGTCTTCGGACAGTTCCTTGATCAGTGACAGCAGCCGGCGCCGGTCGTCGTGGCTGTGCACGAGCAGCGGCAGGAACCGCTCCAGCGCGTCGGCCCACGGCTGGTCGGCCGATCCCCGCACCCAGTCGGCCAGGGCCTCTATGGCCGCGTCGTAGGACCGCCCGGTCTGCAGCGCCGTCCACAGCAGTCCGGCGAGTTCCGGGGCCAGGGCGGGCCGGGCGGTGGCGAGGGCCAGCATCAGCGGCCAGTCGCCGTAGCCCTCCAGGTCGGGGTGCTGGTTCCACAGGTCGACCACGGAGACGGCGGCGAGCAGGACCGTGGTCTGCAGGCCGAGGTCCTGCTGGTGCCGTCGTTCGTCGGACAGCCAGGCGCGGATCCGGCGGCAGGTGAGCGCGTCGGCGTGGACACCGGCCAGGTGGGCCACCTGGACGGCCGCGTCGGCCCGCAGTTTCCCCTCGTCCCAGACGCCGATCGCGCCGAGCAGGTCCAGCGCCTCGCGGACCGTGGCGGTCGCGCGGCCCCGGCCGAGCACGGCGCCCGCCGTCCAGCGCAGCCGCTCGTCGCCCTGCCGTGCCCAGTGGCCGACCAGGGCCCGGATCGCGGTGCCGACCTCCGGGGAGGCGAGGGCCACGTCGAGCACGGTGGCGGCGAAGAGCCGGCGGCGGGCCTGGGCGGCCTGGCCCATGGGCTGGACGAGTTCGTGCACCGTGTGCACGCAGTCCAGCCGGCACAACTGGCCGGCCGCCACGGCGGCGCGCACCCAGACCTCGGGTCGGGGGTCCTCGCACAGCCCGGCCAGCCAGCGCAGCACGGGCCCGCGTACGTTGTGCCGGTGCTGCCACAGGTGGCCGAGGACGGCGGGCGCGAGGGCCTCGCCCCTGAATCGCACCGTGCGCACCGGCACGTCCTCGTCGCCGATCTGCTCCACGCCGAGTTCGGCCGTCGCGCGGGCGGAGACCAGCCGGGCGTCGACCCCGTCGCTGAACAGCGGACGGCCCGGGGTTGCCTCCGGATCGACGGTCACGGCGAGTTCCCAGGCCAGGATCTCGGCGGCCTCGGCCACGGCGCTCAGCGAGGCACCGTCGAGCACGGCGAGGGCGATGCGGTAGGCGGCGTCCCGCAGCCGCTCCGGGGTCTCGGAGCGGACGCCCCCGGCGAACCACTCGGCTGCCTGGTCCTCGGCGAACTTGCGGCATTCGGCGAGGAGTTGGTCGTACGACAGCTCGTCCCGGGCGTGCCGGGCAAGCAGCTTCGCGAACCGGGCCGCCTCGGCGGGCAGCAGTTCGTCGAGGCCCCTCGCCTCCTCCACCGCGGGGTCCAGTGCCATCGCGCGGACGCGGTCGTGGGACTCCTCGGGCGCGCCGTCGAGTTCGGCGGCGAGGTGTTTCTCCAGTACGGCGTCGGCGGGCGCCGGGATGTGGGCGCGGTGGTAGCGGCCGGCCCGGGAGAGCACGTCACCCGGTTCGGGGGCGGCCAGCAGGACCGCGTACGCCTCCTTCTTGCCGAGCAGTTCGCAGAGCCGGTCGAGGCCGGTCTCGTCGGGCAGTCCGGCGACGGCGGGTTCCAGCGCGTAGCCGTGGCCCTCGCCGATCTGGGTGTCGTCCAGCGTGTCCAGATCGGTGCGCGGGTCGAGCCGGGAGACCTGACCGCGGGTCAGGTCGTCCAGCAGGGACAGGGCGGTGTAGGCGCGGCCGGTGCCGGGCTGTCCGAACAGCACCAGGAGCCGTCCGGCCCGTAACCGGTCCCGGTACGCGCCGTACTCCTCCGGTTCCTGGAAGACCCGGCGCAGTCTGCGCAGTTCGTCCTCGGGGAGCGGTCCGGCGAGCAGGCGCTCCCCCGCCCGCTCGCCGTAGAAGTTGATGGCCGAGACGGACCCGGAGCTGATGACGGTGCCGGATCCGTGCGAGGACAGGGTGGAGCGGTAGACACGGGAGGCGGCGGCCGCGGCTCCGGGCAGCGTCTCTTGGCCGAGCGGGTCGGCGGCGGGACCGCCGATGACGTCCGGCTGAGCCGGTTCCGACCCCTGAGCGGCCGACTCGGCCTGGGGCTCGGCCTGGGCCTGCGGCTTGGGGCCGGCCTGCTGCGGTCCCGGGGGCGCCGGGTTCTGCGCGTTCACCGGTCGCCGCCGGACCGGCCGATGTTGATGGTGTCGATGTGACCGCCGACGATGAACTCGCCGCTGCCGTGGTGGTGGTTGTACTGGACCACGCCGGCGCCGGTGCTCTCCGGTTCCGGCCGGGCCCCGCCGCCCGCCTGCGGCGACGCCGGTTCGGGCGGTCGGGGCAGGCCCGGGACCATGAACCAGGCGGTACGGCGGCCCTCCTTGAGGTCGACGTCGTGACGGCGGTAGTGCTCGGGGTCCACCCAGCGGCCACCGGACCGGATGACGTCCTCGAACAGCCGGTCGGAGGCGACCACCACCAAGGGGGCGGCGGACGCGGCCGCGAGGATCGCCTTCGCGGTGTCGCAGTCGCCCAGCCGACAGGCCAGGTCGACGGCACGGCCGGAGCGGCCGTGGGCGTCGGCCGTGACCGGACCGATGTGCAGTCCCGCGCGCAGCCGCAGCGGGGTCTGACGTCCGCGGTTGATCTCCCGCAGGTTCTGGTGGAGGTACTCCAGCCACTCCCCCACCACCCGGCGCGGCGGTACGTCGGGCGCGAGCACGGTGAGGATGCCGTCGCCGCGGTCCTCCTGGTAGAGGCGGGGCGCTCGGATGTCCGCCTGCTCGAAGGCGGCGCCCGTGACCTCGTAGAGTCTGCTGCGCATCTCCGGTTTCTCGGTGTCGGACAGCAGGCCGGAGCCCTGCGCGTCCACATTGATGATGAAGCCGTACGCGGCTTCCTGCTCCATGGCTTTCTCCTCCCTGCCGTCCCGCCGGACGCGGGCTCCCCGAATGCTCGCGGAGTCGACGCGTCACCGCTGTAGCCGTTTACACAGCGCGGGACTCCGGTGCTTCTAGGTGTCGGTGCCGTGGTGGTGTCCGGCGGCGAGCAGGCGGAGCGGGGCCAGGTCGGCCACGGCGAGCGTGCCGGGGCCGGTCCGCACCAGGCCCTGTTCGCGCAGCAGGCGCAGGGCCTTGGCCACGGCCTCACGGGTGGATCCCACGGACGCGGCCAGCTCGTGCTGGGCCAGGGGGAGCCGGAGGGTCACGACCTCGTTCTCCACTCGGCCGGTACGGTCGGCGAGTTCGACCAGGCGCTGCGCGAGCCGTTGCAGCACGGTCATGGAGGCCAGCGCCCGGCGCTCGTGGTCGGCGCTGCGCAGGCGCTCGGTGAGCTGGCTCATCATCAGCGCGTTCGCGTGCGGCCGCGAGGCCAGGAACCAGCGGAAGCGTTCACCGGCCACGGCCAGTCCGGTCACCGGGCCGAGCGCGCTGACCGAGGCACTGCGCGGGCGGCCGTCGAGCGCCGCCATGTCGCCGACGACCTCGCCGGCTCTGCGGAGCGCCAGTATCAGCCGGCTGCCGCGTTCGGTCGGTGTCCACACCGTGCACCAGCCGCGCAGCAGGACCACCGCGAACGTGGTGCGGTCGCCCTCGGCGAGCACCGTCTCGTGCGGCGGGTAGTCGTGCCGGGTGCCTAAGCCCGTCAGGGCCTCGCGGTCCGCCGGACCGAGACCCTCCATGAAGGTATGCCGCTCTCCGAACAGACCCACCGTCGTCCCCCGACCGTTTCCCCCGACCGCCCCGCAAGCGGAACCGGGAGAGCCCCGCGGTTCCGCATCAGCCCGACGGCACCCGCCCTGGCAGGGGACCCAGAGTAGCGCTACGGCCACGGAGAATCGCCCCCGTTACCGGAATGAAGCCGCCGACCCGCGACCGGAATACCCCCGCCGGTATCGCGCCCTCACGTCAGGACAGCGAGTCAGAGCTCGGGCCCCTCCCCGGGCCCCTCCTGATAGGAGTAGCGCTGCTGCTTCCAGGGGTCGCCGACGTTGTGGTAGCCGCGCTCCTCCCAGAAGCCGCGGCGGTCGGCGGTCATGTACTCCACGCCCCGGACCCACTTGGGACCCTTCCACGCGTACAGATGGGGGACGACCAGTCGCAGCGGGAAGCCGTGCTCCGCCGTCAGCAGTTCGCCGTCCTTGTGGGTGGCGAAGATCGCGCGGTCGGACGCGAAGTCGGACAGCCGCAGGTTCGAGCTGAATCCGTACTCCGCCCACACCATCACATGGGTGACGGCCGGGGCGGGCGGGGCGATGTCCAGGATGGTCCGGGCGGGGATGCCGCCCCACTCGGCGCCGAGCATGCTGAACTTCGTGACGCAGTGCAGATCGCCCACGACGCTGGTGTACGGCAGGGCCGTGAACTCCTCGTGGTTCCAGCAGTGCTTCTCGCCGTCCGCGGTGGCGCCGAAGACCCGGAACTCCCAGCGTTCCGGGCGGAACTTGGGGACCGGTCCGTAGTGGGTGACCGGCCAGCCACGCTGCAATCGTTGCCCCGGCGGAAGCTCGGAGTGTGCCGCATCTCCCGACTCGCGTTCCACCGGCTGACCCATGACTCCATCCTGACAGACCCGGGGCAGTGCACATGACCAACCCCCACCCAAATCAGGCAAAAGGAACTAAGCATGCCCTTACTTACTAAGTGAAGACTTACTGGACGATCTTCGTCACCGGTGCAAGGATGCGGAGCCACCTGCCAGTTCACCGTGTGGAAGGAGCCTCTGCGATGCAGGGCGACCCCGAGGTCATCGAGTTTCTCAACGAGCAGCTGACCGCCGAGCTCACCGCGATCAACCAGTACTTTCTGCACGCGAAGATGCAGGAGAACTTCGGCTGGACCAAGCTCGCGAAGTACACGCGGGCCGAGTCCTTCGACGAGATGAAGCACGCCGAGGTGCTCACCGACCGGATCCTGTTCCTGGACGGGCTGCCGAACTACCAGCGCCTCTTCCACGTCCGCGTGGGACAGACGGTCAAGGAGATGTTCGAGGCCGACCGGCAGGTCGAGGTCGAGGCCATCGACCGGCTCAAGCGCGGCGTCGAAGTGATGCGGAACAAGGGCGACATCACCTCCGCGAACATCTTCGAGTCGATCCTCGAGGACGAGGAGCACCACATCGACTACCTCGACACCCAGCTGGAACTGCTGGAGAAGCTCGGTGAGGCGCTCTACCTCGCGCAGCTGATCGAACAGCCGGAGAGCTAGGCAGCTTCCTCAAGGTCCGAGAGCGTGGACGCTCCCTGGTCGGGAAGCTCCCGGCTCGGGCACGCGCCCCGGCCCAGCAGCGCCTGAATACGACGGACGCACGAGCCGCAGTCCGTGCCCGCCTTGCAGGCCGAAGCGATCTGGCGGGGGGTGCAGGCACCGTCCGCCGCGTGCTTCTTCACCTGCGCCTCGGTGACGCCGAAGCAGTTGCAGACGAACATGCGGTTCCACCTCCCGCCCGGAATCATTCGACTGGTGCCATCCCGTTGATCGGTGAGGCTAACCTAACCTTACCCGGCTCACAGGAGCCTTAAAAGTGGCGTGGGGCGCGGATCGTATGTGATCCACGCCCCACTTCACGCTCCTGTAACAGGTGCGCCCGCCGGTCATCTGCTACTGGTCGCGGTACATCTCCGCGACGAGGAACGCCAGGTCCAGGGACTGGCTGCGGTTCAGCCGCGGGTCGCAGGCCGTCTCGTAGCGCTGGTGCAGGTCGTCGACGAAGATCTCGTCGCCGCCGCCCACGCACTCGGTGACGTCGTCACCGGTGAGCTCGACATGGATGCCGCCCGGGTGGGTGCCGAGGGACTTGTGGACCTCGAAGAAGCCCTTGACCTCGTCGAGCACGTCGTCGAAGCGGCGGGTCTTGTGGCCGGAGGCCGCCTCGTAGGTGTTGCCGTGCATCGGGTCGGTGATCCAGGCCACCGTCGCGCCCGAGGCGGTGACCTTCTCGACCAGCTCGGGCAGCTTGTCGCGGACCTTGTCGGCGCCCATGCGGACGATGAAGGTCAGCCGGCCCGGCTCGCGGTCCGGGTCCAGGCGCTCGATGTACTGCAGCGCCTCCTCGGCCGTGGTCGTCGGGCCGAGCTTGATGCCGATCGGGTTGCGGATCTGCGAGGCGAACTCGATGTGCGCGTGGTCCAGTTGCCGGGTGCGCTCACCGATCCACACCATGTGCGCCGAGACGTCGTACAGGTGCCCGGTGCGGGAGTCGACCCTGGTCAGCGCCGACTCGTAGTCGAGCAGCAGCGCCTCGTGCGAGGAGTAGAACTCGACGGTCTTGAACTCCTCCGGATCGGCCCCGCAGGCGTGCATGAAGTTCAGCGCCTGGTCGATCTCGCGGGCCAGCTGCTCGTAGCGCTGGCCGGAGGGGGACGACTTCACGAAGTCCTGGTTCCAGGCGTGCACCTGGCGCAGGTCGGCGTAGCCGCCGGTGGTGAAGGCGCGGACCAGGTTGAGCGTGGAGGCGGAGGCGTTGTACATCCGCTTCAGGCGCTCGGGGTCCGGGATGCGGGCGGCCTCGTTGAAGTCGAAGCCGTTGACCGAGTCGCCGCGGTACGTCGGCAGCGTCACGCCGTCACGGGTCTCGGTGTTCTTGGAGCGCGGCTTCGAGTACTGGCCGGCGATACGGCCGACCTTCACCACGGGCACGGACGCGGCGTACGTCAGCACGGCGCCCATCTGGAGCAGCGTCTTGAGCTTGTTGCGGATGTGGTCGGCGGACACCGCGTCGAAGGCCTCGGCGCAGTCGCCGCCCTGGAGCAGGAACGCCTCTCCCTTGGCGACGGCCGCCATCCGGGCGCGCAGCTGGTCGCACTCGCCCGCGAAGACGAGCGGCGGATACGACTCGAGGTCCGCGATCACTGCGCGCAGAGCCTCGGTGTCGGGGTACTCGGGCTGCTGCGCCGCGGGCAGGTCTCGCCAGGTGTTGCCAGCGCTGGCGCTGGTCTTAGCGTTCACGGTCACGTCCTCAACATTACGGGGTCGTGTCGAGTGATTTTCGTGCGGCTCGACAGGTGAGACGCCCGCACGCCCAGGTACGCGTGGGGTAGGGTGCCTCGCATGTTCGCGCATTCGACCCAGACCTGGTGGTGGACCGCTCATCCGGCGGCCCACTGACTGCGCGTACGCAAGACTTCGCGAAGGCCGCCCGAGGGGCGGCCTTCGGTGTTTCCGGCGCTGAGGTCGTCTCTCCTTCCCAGAAGGAACACGACCGATGAACCTGCTCGACCTGCTGGCCGATCCCCGTCCCTTCGCCCTGCTGCGCCGCCGCACCCCGGGCCACGACCACGACACGGTCGAGGTGCTGCTCGGCCCGGTCAGCACGCACGACCGCCTCGCCGACCTCCCCGAGCACGGCCTGGCCCTCGTCCCCTTCCGGCAGATCCGCGAGCGCGGTTTCGACGTGCGCGACGACGGGACGCCCCTGTCGGTGCTGATGCCGCAGGAGACGTACGAGATCCCGCTCGCCGAAGCCCTCGCCCAGCTCCCGGCGCACGAGGTGCGGGTCGAGGACGGCGGCTTCGACGTGGCCGACGAGGAGTACGCGCAGATCGTCGGGCGGGTGCTGCGGGAGGAGATCGGCGCCGGTGAGGGCGCCAACTTCGTGATCCGGCGGACGTACGAGGGGAAGATCCACGGATTCTCCCGGGCCGACGCCCTTGCCCTGTTCCGGCGGCTGCTCGTGGGTGAGCGGGGCGCGTACTGGACGTTCGTCGTGCACACCGGGGAACGCACGCTGGTCGGGGCCAGTCCCGAGGTGCATGTGCGGATGTCCGGCGGGACCGTCGTCATGAACCCGATCAGCGGGACGTACCGCTATCCAGCCGAAGGCCCCACCCCCGAGCATCTGCTCGACTTCCTCGCCGACGGCAAGGAGATCGAGGAGCTGTCGATGGTCGTCGACGAGGAGCTCAAGATGATGTGCACGGTCGGCGACATGGGCGGGGTCGTGATCGGGCCCCGGCTCAAGGAGATGGCGCACCTCGCGCACACCGAGTACGAGCTGCGCGGGAAGTCCTCCCTGGATGTGCGGGAGGCACTGAAGGAGACCATGTTCGCGGCGACCGTCACGGGCTCGCCGGTGCAGAACGCCTGCCGGGTCATCGAGCGGCACGAGGTCGGCGGGCGGGGCTACTACGCCGGTGCCCTGGCCCTCATCGGCCAGGACTCGGGCGGTGCCCAGACCCTGGACTCCCCCATCCTCATCCGCACCGCCGACATCGACGCGGCCGGGCGGCTGCGGGTGCCGGTCGGCGCCACGCTGGTGCGCGGCTCGGACCCGGCGGCCGAGGTCGCGGAGACGCACGCGAAGGCGGCGGGGGTGCTGGCCGCGTTGGGCGTACGGCCGTCCAGGCCGCGTACGGAGCACACGCGCCCCGCGCTGGCCGACGACCCCCGGGTGCGGGCCGCGCTGGACGGGCGCCGGGCCTCGCTGGCGCCGTTCTGGCTGCGGATGCAGGAGCGGTCGGAGGAACTGGCCGGACATGCCCTGGTCGTCGACGGGGAGGACACCTTCACGGCGATGCTCGCGCACGTCCTGCGATCCAGCGGCCTGGAGGTGACCGTCCGGCGTTACGACGAGCCCGGACTGGCGGAGGCGGTCCGTGCGCACGAGGGGCCGGTCGTCCTCGGTCCCGGACCGGGCGACCCCTGCGACACCGCCGACCCCAAGATGCGGTTCCTGCGCGCGCTGACCGCCGAGGCGATCCGGGACAACCGGCACGGCGTGCTCGGCGTCTGCCTCGGGCACGAGCTGATCGCGGCCGAGCTGGGGCTGGAGATCGTACGCAAGGAAGTGCCGTACCAGGGGGCGCAGACGGAGATCGACCTGTTCGGGCGGCGCGAGACCGTCGGCTTCTACAACAGCTTCGTGGCCCGCTGCGACGACGACGCCCTCGTCGAACTGTCGGCGCACGGCGTCGAGGTGAGCCGCAGTGACACCGGCGAGGTGCACGCGCTGCGCGGGCCCGGCTTCGCGGGCGTGCAGTTCCACCCGGAGTCCGTGCTCACGCTGAACGGCGCGGCCGTCGTACGGGAGCTGGTGGGCGAGTTGCGCGGCACCAGCACGTTCTCGCAGCGGCGGCCGGCGGTGTAGTCGAGGACGCGGGACATTGAGGGCGCCGTCGACCGGCCGACGGCGCCCTCGGAGCAGGTCGCGGCGCGGACGAGACCCTGGTGGGCGTCATGCCGAAGCGTTCGGCGACCGCGCCGCGTCACCATCCGCGTGCCGCCGGCCGCTCAGCCGAAGAACACCCCGACCTCCTCGTACAGCTTCGGATCCACCGTCTTCAGCCGGGCCGTCGCCTCCGCGATCGGGACCCGCACGATGTCCGTGCCGCGCAGGGCGACCATCTTGCCGAAGTCGCCGTCGCGGACGGCCTCGATGGCGTGCAGGCCGAAGCGGGTCGCGAGCCAGCGGTCGAAGGCGCTGGGCGTGCCGCCGCGCTGGATGTGCCCGAGGACCGTGGTGCGGGCCTCCTTGCCGGTGCGCCGCTCGATCTCCTTGGCCAGCCACTCGCCGACGCCGGACAGCCTCACGTGCCCGAAGGAGTCCAGCGACCCGTCCTTGAGGACCATGTCACCGTCCTTGGGCATCGCGCCCTCGGCGACGACCACGATGGGGGCGTACGAGGCCTTGAAGCGGGAGGTCACCCAGGCGCACACCTGCTCGACGTCGAAGCGCTGTTCGGGGATGAGGATGACGTTGGCGCCGCCGGCCAGGCCGGAGTGGAGGGCGATCCAGCCCGCGTGCCGGCCCATCACCTCGCAGACCAGGACGCGCATGTGGGACTCGGCGGTGGTGTGCAGCCGGTCGATCGCCTCCGTGGCGATGCCGACGGCCGTGTCGAAGCCGAAGGTGTAGTCGGTGCCGGAGAGGTCGTTGTCGATCGTCTTGGGCACGCCGACGCAGGGCACGTCGTACTCGTCGGACAGCCGGGCGGCGACGCCGAGGGTGTCCTCGCCGCCGATCACGACGAGCGCCCCGACCTCCTGCTCGGCGAGGTTCTCCTTGATAAGGCGGATGCCGTCCTCCTGCTTCAGGGGATTGGTGCGCGAGGAGCCGAGGATGGTGCCGCCGCGGGGCAGGATCCCGCGCACCGCGGGGATGTCCAGACGCACGGTGCGGTTCTCGAGGGGTCCTCGCCAGCCGTCCCGGAAGCCGACGAAGTCGTATCCGTACTCCTGCACGCCCTTGCGGACGATGCCCCGGATGACGGCGTTGAGCCCGGGGCAGTCGCCGCCTCCGGTCAGTACTCCGACGCGCATGGAAGTGTCCCTTCGCCGCGGTTGCCTGATGGGGATCACGCTAGTAGTGATCCAGGTCACACAGGGATGGGCGGGAACGACAATTCCGTTGGAATGTCAGGTAGTTGATCTACTCGTCGTCGAGTCCGCGTTCTATCGCGTACCTCACCAGTTCGACCCGGTTGTGCAGTTGGAGCTTGCCGAGGGTGTTCTGGACGTGGTTCTGGACCGTGCGGTGCGAGATGACCAGGCGTTCGGCGATCTGCTTGTAGCTCAGGCCCTTGGCGACCAGGCGCAGCACCTCGGTCTCCCGGTCGGTGAGCTGCGGGGCTCCGGGCGCGCCGGTGTCCGGGGCGGGCGCGGGCTCGGCGGCCAGGCGCCGGTACTCGCCGAGGACCAGGCCGGCCAGGCCGGGCGTGAACACCGGGTCGCCGACGGCCGTACGGCGGACCGCGTCCACCAGTTCGTCCGTCGAGGCGGACTTCAGCAGATAGCCGGTCGCGCCGGACTTCACCGCCTCCAGCACGTCGGCGTGCTCACCGCTCGCGGACAGCACCAGGACGCGCAACGCCGGGTTGGCGCCCACGAGTTCCTTGCAGACCTGGACGCCGGGCTTGGCGGGCAGGTTCAGGTCCAGCACCAGTACGTCGGGCGCGGCGGCCTTCGCGCGGCGCACGGCCTGCTCGCCGTCGCCCGCGGTGGCGACCACCTCGAAGCCCGACTCACCCAGGTCGCGGGCGACCGCGTCGCGCCACATGGGGTGGTCGTCGACCACCATGACCCTGATCGGCCCCGGCCTGCCCTCGCTGCTGTCCGTCATCGCTTCTCCGCCTTCCCCCGTGAAGACTTCGTCTCCTTCGGTATCTTCAGTTCGACCTCCGTGCCCTGGCCGGGCACCGAGATCAGTTCGGCGCTGCCGCCGAGTTCACGCAGCCGGCCCCGGATCGAGAGGGCCACGCCGAGCCTCCCCTCCCCTTCGGCCTGCGCGAGGCGGCCTTCGGGGATGCCGGGGCCGTCGTCCCGGACGGTCACGATCACCTCGTCCGGCTCGTCCTCGACGAGGATCCACGCACGCGCGTGCTCCCCCACGTGCTTGCGGACATTGTCCAGGGCGGCGCCCACGGCCGCGGCCAGCTCGCGTGCCGCCTCCGGGGGCAGCGGGACAGGGGCGCCCGGCTCGGCGAGGTTGACGTTCGCCGAGGCGTACCGGGCGAGCAGTGCGCGCACGTCGACAGGCCCGGTGGAGTCGTCCGGCTCCTCGACGGCCCGTACGACCGCCCCCTCGGCCGCGTCCTCCGACGCGCGGGAGACCGGCACCAGGCCGCCGGAGACCAGCGTGCGCAGGGCGACCTCCTGCTCGCCCGCCATCCGGCCCAGCGCGGCCGCCTCACCGCCGAGGACCGCGCCGCGCCGCTGCACCATCGCCAGCACCTGCAGCACGCTGTCGTGGATGTCCCGGGCGAGCCGCTCCCGCTCCCTGGTCGCGGCCTCGATCTCCAGGGCGCGGGCGAGGGTGCGCTCCGAGGCGCGGGCGACCTCGACGACGTATCCGATGGCGATGGAGGCGACCCAGACGAGGACCACGTTGTGGACGGTGTCGCGGGCCGGGCTGCCGCGCTCGACCAGGTTGGCGACGGCGACGGCGGAGGAGGCGACCGCCGCCCAGCGCCAGCCGCCCTTGATCGCGAAGGCCAGTACGGAGCCCGCGGTCCATATCGACGGCAGGGTGGGTCCGCCCGCCTGGATGCGCTCGTGCTCGTCGGCGACGAGGGTGAGCAGGATGCCGGTGAGCGCGATGGTGAGGTCTGCGGCGAGGAAGCGCTTGGTGCAGCTGGCCGCGTTCGCGACCTTCGGGAGGGTGGCCACGGTCCAGACGGACAGGACGCAGTAGTACGCGATGGCGACCCAGGGGCGCGCGAACTCGTCGTAGGCGGTGGCGAAGAACCCGATCGCGTACAGCATGGTGAGCACGCGGTAGCCGGCGAGCGCACGCCACATTGGCTGCTCGACCGACATCCGCATGACTCTTTCGCGCCTGACCATGTCCCCCCACCCCCGACCGACCCCCGGCTGTCGCCTAGGACTCGGTCTTCTCCTTCTCGGCCTGGTCCTTCGCCGCCTGATCCGCCGCAGCCTGTTCCTTCGCCGCCTGCGCGAGCGCGGCCCTGGCCGCCTTCTCGGCTTCCCTCTCGGCCTTCGCCGCGTCCGCGATCTGCCGCTTGGCGGCGGTCGCGTAGATGTCGACGTACTCCTGGCCGGAGAGCTTCATGATCTCGTACATGACCTCGTCGGTCAGCGCGCGGAGCACGAAACGGTCGTGCTCCATGCCCTGGTAGCGGCTGAAGTCCAGCGGCTCGCCGATGCGGATGCCCGGCCGCATCAGCTTGGGCATCACCTTTCCGGGCGGCTGGATCTTCTCCGTGTCGATCATGGCGACCGGGACGACCGGCGCACCGGTGGCGAGCGCCACGCGCGCGAGGCCGCCGGGCTTGCCCCGGTAGAGCCGGCCGTCGGGCGAGCGGGTGCCCTCCGGGTAGATCCCGAACAGCTCACCGCGCTCCAGCACCTCGATGCCGCTCTTGACGGCCGCCTCGCCCGCTCCGCGCGCCCCCGAACGGTCCACCGGGAGCTGGCCGACGCCCTTGAAGAAGGCGGCCGTCAGACGGCCCTTCACACCGGGCGTGGTGAAGTACTCGGCCTTCGCGATGAAGGTGACCTTGCGGTCGAGGACCGCCGGCAGGAAGAACGAGTCGGAGAACGACAGGTGATTGCTGGCCAGGATGGCGGGGCCCTCGGCGGGAATGTTCTCCAAGCCGTCCACCCAGGGCCTGAAGGCGACCTTCAGCGGCCCTCCGATGGCGACCTTCATCGTGCCGTACAACAACCGAGTGCCTCCTGTGTGCGTCGGTCAGACCTTAACCCGGAGCGCTGTCGAACAGACCGACGGCCCTGGTCGGTGTCAGTGCGGTCGCGTACGGTTAACCGCACCTGGACTCGTTCACGCCCTTCTCATGAACAGGAGACCGAAGGTGCCGGTCCTCCCTGGAGCCGAGCCGTTCCGCCACGAGGGCGGGGACACGGGGGTCCTCCTCTGTCACGGCTTCACCGGTTCCCCCCAGTCGCTGCGCCCCTGGGCGGAGTATCTGGCCGCGCGCGGACTGACCGTCTCGCTGCCGTTGCTGCCCGGCCACGGCACCCGCTGGGAGGACATGCAGTTCACCGGCTGGCAGGACTGGTACGCCGAGGTGGACCGCGAGCTGCGTGCCCTGCGCGAGCGCTGCACGCGGGTGTTCGTGGCGGGCCTGTCGATGGGTGCCACGCTCGCGCTCCGGCTCGCGGCCAAGCACGGTGACGAGGTCAGCGGCCTCGTGGTCGTCAACCCGGCGAACCGGATGCACGGACTGGCCGCCCACACCTTGCCGGTGGTCCGCCACCTCGTCCGCACGACGAAGGGCATCGCCGACGACATCGCCAAGGAGGGCAGCGTCGAGCTGGGGTACGACCGGGTGCCGCTGCGCTCCGCGCACTCCCTGCGGACCTTCTTCCGGCTGGTCGACGGGGAGCTTCCGCAGGTCACCCAGCCGCTGCTGGTTTTGCGCAGCGCCCAGGACCATGTGGTGCCGGCCGCCGACTCCGCGCGCGTGCTGAGCCGGGTGTCATCCACGGACGTACAGGAGATCGTGCTGGAACAGAGCTACCACGTCGCGACGTTGGACCACGAGGCGGACCGGATCTTCGAGGAGAGCTACGCGTTCATCGGCCGCCTGGCACCCAGCATCGGCAAGGAAGGGACGGCTGCACGTGGCTGAGCACGACTCCGATCGCGAGGACCGTGAGGAGCGCGAGGACCGCGAGCCGGACGAGCAGCACGTCCCGTTCGACGAGGAGGCCGCCTGGGCGGCCATCGTCGCCGGGTACGGCGAGGAACCGTCCGACCCGCCCGGCTCCAAGCCCTTCAAGTCGGTCGAGGACCTGGCCCTGCTGGAGTCCGAGACGAACGAGACGAACGACGGTGGCCCCAAGGACGCGAAGGGGCCCACGGAGGCCAAGGAGGACAAGCCCGCGAAGCCGCTGGGCGGCTCCGTCGCCTTCGCCCCCGGGGTCGGCGGCCCCCGGGACTACAGCATGCCCGAGCCGGCCGAGGAGGGGTCCAAAGAGGACTCCGAGGAGGACGACGAGGGCCACTTCGTACCGCCGGAGCCGCCTCCGCTGCCCGCCGCCGACGCGACCGCGAAGTTCGCCTGGCTGGGGCTGCTCGGCGGGCCGGTGCTGCTCCTGCTCGCCGTGCTGCTCGGCTGGGACATGACCTGGTGGCTCGCCACCCTCGGCATCGGCGGCTTCCTGGGCGGTTTCGCCACGCTCGTGATGCGGATGCGGTCGGACGACGAGGACGACGACGACCCCGGTCGGGGAGCGGTCGTCTGAGCGGATCGGGCGAAGTCCGGTTCGCTTCTTCAGCGCCCTGAAGGCAGCGCCCTGAAGGGACGCGGGGCTGTGTTGCATGTGCGGCTGCCGCCGCGCGGGCGCGACCAGCCACGACGGCCCCGCAGACTCACGCACTTCCCGCGGAGCGCTCAGCGCGGGTCCGACGCGGGGATTCTGAGGGCGGCCAGCACCGGAAGGTGGTCCGTGGCCGCCCTCAGGTCTGTCTCCGTCACCCCGGGATGCCCCAGCGGCACCCCGCACCCCAGCACCTCCACACCCTTCGTCGCGAAGATCGCGTCGATGCGCCGGCGGGGGTCGGTGCGTGTCCAGGTGTGTTCGCCGCCCCAGGGGGCCATGGCCCAGCAGTCCTGGAGACTCTCGGTGAGGCGGGCGAAGGTGCGGCCGCCGGGGTGCTCGTTCAGGTCGCCGCCCGCGATCACGTGCTCCACGCCCATGCCGGCGAGCCGGTCGAGGAGCAGGCCGGCCTGCTCGTACCGCTCGTCCTTGCGCAGCGACAGATGACAGCTCAGGACGCCGACCCGGGCGCCCCCGAACCGTACGACCGCGGTGGCGAAGCCGCGGCGGTGCTGGCCCGGGGTGAGGGGCAGCAGCACGTCCTCGGTGCGCTCGACGGTGGCCCGGAGTGAGCAGAGGATCGCCGGGCCGGCCGCCGTGCCGCCGCCGGAGAGGATCACCTGGCCGGAGGCCGCGGCGAGCCGTGCCAGCTTCTTGCGCCAGCGGAAGAAGCGGGGGGCCTCCTGGACGAGGACCAGGTCGGGGGCGCAGGCGCCGATCACTCGGGCGAGGGCATCGGGGTCGTCACGCATCGAGCGGATGTTGTAGCTCAGGACGCGGATGACGGCGGAACCGTCGGGCTCGGTTCGGGAGTTGGGGAGCAGCGTCATGTGGATCAATGTACGCCTGACAGCCCAGGTGCAATTGTCCGTTTGCGGCTGCCGGGGGCGTTGTGGTTGCTCGCGCCGTTCCCCGCGCCCCTTTCGGGCGCGGGGAACCCACGTACCTGGAGAAGTGACCGCTACATGATCGGGTCGGGCTCGCGGGCCAGGTCCGCCGCGCCGACCATGCCCGCCTTGTTGCCCAGCTGGGCGGCGATGACATCGGCCACCGGGCGCCAGTTGCCGCCGACCAGCCAGCGCTTGTACGACTTGCGGATCGGGTCGAGGACCAGCTCGCCCTCGTCCGAGAGGCCGCCGCCGACGATGAAGGCGGAGGGGTCGAAGAGGGAGGCGAGGTCGGCGAGGCCGGCGCCGGCCCAGCGGGCGAGCTCGCGGTAGGAGTCGACGGCGACCGGGTCGCCCTGGCGGGCGGCCATGGAGATGTGCTTGCCCTCGATGCCGTCGGGGCTGCCGTCGCCGAGGCCGAGCAGGATCTCCGCGTTCTCGGGGGTCGCGTTGGCGCGCTGCTTGGCGTACCTCACCAGGGCGCGCCCGGAGGCGTACTGCTCCCAGCAGCCCTGGCTGCCGCAGCCGCACAGCAGCCCGTCCGGGACCATGCGGATGTGTCCGAACTCGGCGGCCACGCCGAAGTGCCCGCGGCGCAGCTTGTTGCCGATGATGATGCCGCCGCCGAGGCCGGTGCCGAGGGTGATGCAGATGACGTTGCGGTGGCCCTTGCCGCCGCCGAACTTGTACTCGCCCCACGCGGCCGCGTTGGCGTCGTTCTCCACGACGACCGGCAGGTGGACGCGTGCCTCGACCTTCTCCTTCAGCGGCTCCTGGCGCCAGTCGATGTTCGGCGCGAAGTAGACCGTGGAGCGCTGACGGTTGACGTATCCGGCGGCACCGATGCCCACGCCGACGATCTCGTGACCGGCGCGCGCACCCTCCACCGCGGAGGCGATGGCGTCCACGATGCCCTCGGACGTACCCGGGGTCGGCACCTTGAAGGTCGAGAGGATGTTGCCTTCCTCATCGACCACGCCGGCCGCGATCTTCGTGCCGCCGATATCGACGCCGATGGTGAGTCCCATGAATCCCTCAGTTTCGGTCGAGCCCCGCTACGGCCAACCGTACCCGAGGCCCTGCCGTCGGGGTCCCGTCGTCCGCCCGTCGGGCGGGGGCCCCGTCAGTCCAGGTCGATGCGCTCGCCGGGGCCCGGCTCGTCACCCTTGTCGGGGCGGCCCTCGTCCAGGTCACGGGGGTCGCTGCCGCCGGTCGTCCAGCGTCGCTCCTGGGCCTCGACGGCGGAGCGGTAGGCGGCGAGCAGTTCGTTGCCCGCGGCGGCCAGGTGGTCGAAGACGTCCGGGTTGCGTTCGATGACAGGTTCGACGGCCGCCTTGGCCTGCTGCACGACCTGCTTGACCACCTGCTGGGCGGCGGGCCCGGCGACCGCGCCGAACAGCGGGGACTGGAGGCCGGACAGCCGGTCCGCGACGGTGTCGACGAATTTGCGCAGTTCCTCGGCGGCCGAGCCCGGCGGCGGGCCGTAATCGGCACGGCGGCGGGCCTTCTCCGCCGCGAGGTCCTCGGCACACGCCGTCGCCCACGCGTCGGCGTCGGTCGCCCGCACCTCGTCGACGGCCTCGCGCCCGGCGGAGTCGGACGGGGGGAGCTCTTCGCTCATGACGGACTCCTGACTACGGTTCGTCCCTACGACGTTACCCGAACGGCCGTATGCGGTTCACCGTGTCCCGGGCCATAGTTCCGGGTCGGGCGCGAACCGGATCCGCAGCTCGCCCTCCCGCAGGGACGCCCCGTCGACGGTGCAGCGGCGCAGGGCCGACGGCAGCGGGACGATCCGGCGGAACCGCCCCGCGCTGACGACGAGTTCGTCGCCGCGCCGGATGAGGTCCAGTTCGTGGCGTATCGCGCCGGGCAGCGGGAGGTGCCAGATGAGGACGCCGTCCTCGGCGAGGTGGTCGGTGACGGGCCACTCGACCGTGGAGGCCTCCGCCTTGACGCCGGGGGCGGCGAGCTCGGCGAGGTCGTCGGCGCCGCGCGGGTCGCGGCCCAGATGGGCCACGGGCCGGACGTCGTACGACTCCTGCCACTCCGCGAGGATCTTGCGCTGCTGGGCGACGGGCCCGGCGAGCCAGCTGTCCCCCACCGCCTCCGGCAGCACCCGGTTCGCCACCAGCACGTCGGGGCGCAGGCCGCGCAGGGCGAGGCCGAGGCCGGCACTGGTGACGGCGTCGGCGCCGGCCGGTGTGGGGTCGGCGACCAGCCGTACGGAGGTGCTCCGGTCGGCGACGACCGCCTCGACGGCGGCCAGTTCGACGTCCCAGCGGGCGGCGGTCTCGTACAGCCACTGCGCGGGCATGGGCACGCCGGCCAGCCGGCCGAGGACGGGACGCAGGGCACGGGCCGCCTGCCGCTCGGGCGGGAGCAGGCGGCGCAGATAGCGGCGCAGCTCCTCGGGGAGCGCGAGCAGGGCGAGGGCCTGCGGGGTGGGCGGCAGGTCGACCACGAGCAGGTCGTGCGCCTCGGCGAGGACCGCGTCCCGCAGGGCGCGCAGCAGGGTGAGTTCCTCGGCGCCGGGGAGGGGGGTGACCTCCTCGGGGTCCAGGCGGGAGGCGCCCAGGAGGTCGAGGACGGAGGACGCGCGGTCCTGGAAGGCGGCCAGGTCGTCACGGAAACCCGCGGTCGCGTCGGGCCGCCACGCGGTGAGGTTCGCCGCGGCCCGCACCGGCGCCGGACCCGTCGGCGTGCCGAGCACCGCGCCGAGGGTGTCGGTGCGGTCCGCACTGAGGACGAGGGTGCGGGTGCCCTCACCGGCGGCGGCGAGTGCGGTGGCGGCGGCGACCGTCGTACGGCCGCTGCCGCCCGGGCCCGTGATCAGGATGGTGCGCATGGGGGTGAACGGTACCTCCGCCCACCGCCCTGGCGGGGACGGCGGCTTCGCCCCCGACGCTACTTCGCCCCCGACTCCACCCGCTTCTTCAGGCCGGCCAGCGCCCGGTCGATGATGACCTTCTCCGCCTTGCGCTTGATCATGCCGAGCATCGGGATCTTGACGTCGACGGTGAGCCGGTACGTCACCTCGGTCGCCCCCGCGCCCGCGGACTTGAGGAGGTACGAGCCGTCGAGCGAGCGCAGCATCTGGGACTTCACCAGGGTCCAGGAGACCTCGTTCTCGCCGGTCCAGGTGTAGCCCAGGACCTGGTCGTCCTTGATCGCCCCGGCGTCCATGACCAGGCGGACCTGTTCGGCGCGCCCCTGGGCGTCGGTCGCCAGGACCTCCGCCTCCTTCACCTCTCCGGTCCAGTCCGGGTAGCGGGCGAAGTCGGCGATCACCCCCATGACATCGGCCGGTGCCGCCTCGATCGTGATGCTCGAGCTGGTGTGTTCCGCCATCGCTGTGGCTCCTCCAGATGCGGGCCGGTAGGCAAGTCCACCGTGCACAAGCCTGCGCACGTGTGTGCAGCGTGAAGGCTACCGCGCGGTCGACCGGCCGCCTTCACCCCCTCAGCTGCGGTCTCTCACCATTCGAGTGCCCAGGGCTTCCCGGATCCCGCGAAGTGCCCGACGTTCACGCATTCGGTCGCCCCGATCCGCATCCGGCGCACCAGCGGCTGGTGGACGTGACCGAACAGCGCGTAGCGGGGCCGGGTGCGGCGGATCGCGTCCAACAGCGCCCGGCTGCCCCGTTCGAAGCGGCGCGCGACGGTGTCGTAGACCAGCTCGGGCACCTCCGGCGGGATGTGCGTGCACAGCACGTCCACCTCGCCCACCGCCTCGATCGTCGCCGCGTACTCCTCGTCGCTGATCTCGTACGGCGTCCGCATCGGCGTGCGCAGTCCGCCGCCCACGAAGCCGAAGACCAGGCCGCCGATCTCGACCCGCTCCCCGTCGAGCACGGTCGTGCCGGGACCGGCGTACTCCTGCCACAGAGGCGGCATGTCGACATTGCCGTAGGTCGCGTACGTCGGTGTCGGGAACGCCGCGAACATCTCGGCGTACTGCTTGCGCACCGCCTGTTCGATCACCTCGGCGCGATGCTCGCCGACCCCCGCCCACAGCCGGGCCCCGAGCTCGCGTGCCTCCTCGAAGCGGCGGGCGGTGCGCAGCTCGACGATGCGGTCGGCGTTCTCCACGCCGAAGAGGTCGGGGAAGATCCCGCGCGAGTGGTCGGCGTAGTCGAGGAAGAGGACGAGGTCACCCAGACAGATCAGGGCGTCCGCGCCCTCCCCGGCTCTGGCCAGGTCACGGGCGTTGCCGTGCACGTCACTGACCACATGAACGCGTGTCCTGCCGTTTCCGGCTGGTGTGGGTGCCATGACGATCAAGCGTAAGCGTGTGCGGCATACGTGAACAGTGGCGGCGGGGCCTGCGGTTACTGGCCAGTCAGTTAGGGGGTGGACTACTGTGCGCGGAGGAAAACCAATCTGTGTGACGCAGCGAACATCTCGCCGGGACCCCCTGTCGAAGAAGCCATACCGGCGGGTAACGTCCGGTCGGTCCAGTCGTGCTCAGGATTTCAACCACCGGGTCCCCGAGTCCCGGAGCGAGGCTCTGAGCACCCGCCCGAGTCGTGGACCGGACCGTCGCATCACACAACGTCGTGGCGCCGGCGCCCTATGAGGAGCAGCAGTCTTGCGCGAGTTCAGCCTTCCGGCTTTGTACGAGGTCCCTGCGGACGGCAATCTCACCGACATCGTCCGGAGAAACGCCGCGCAGCATCCGGATGTCGCCGTGATCGCCCGCAAGGTCGACGGTGCCTGGCAGGACGTGACGGCCACCGCCTTCCTCGCCGAGGTGCACACGGCGGCGAAGGGGCTCATCGCCTCCGGCGTCGAGCCCGGCGACCGGGTCGGCCTGATGTCCCGCACGCGGTACGAGTGGACGCTGCTCGACTTCGCGATCTGGTGCGCGGGCGCGGTCACCGTGCCGGTGTACGAGACCAGCTCGGCCGAGCAGGTCCAGTGGATCCTCAGCGACTCGGGCGCCACCGCCTGCGTCGTCGAGCTCGACAACCACACGGCCGCCGTCGAGTCGGTGCGCGACAGCCTGCCCGCCCTCAAGCACGTCTGGCAGATCGAGGCCGGTGGCCTGGAGGAGCTGGGGCGCCTGGGCCAGGACGTCTCCGACGAGACCGTCGAGGAGCGCAGTTCGCAGGCCAAGGCGGACGACCCGGCGACCATCGTCTACACGTCCGGCACCACGGGCCGGCCCAAGGGCTGCGTGCTGACCCACCGCAGCTTCTTCGCCGAGTGCGGGAACATCGTGGAGCGCCTGCGCCCCCTGTTCCGCACCGGTGAGTGCAGCGTCCTGCTGTTCCTGCCGCTCGCGCACGTCTTCGGGCGGCTCGTGCAGGTCGCGCCGATGATGGCGCCGATCAAGCTGGGCCTGGTGCCGGACATCAAGAACCTCACCGACGAGCTGGCGTCCTTCCGGCCGACCCTGATCCTCGGTGTCCCGCGCGTCTTCGAGAAGGTCTACAACTCGGCGCGCGCCAAGGCGCAGGCGGACGGCAAGGGCAAGATCTTCGACAAGGCGGCGGACACCGCGATCGCGTACAGCAAGGCGCTGGACACCCCGTCGGGCCCGTCCTTCGGCCTGAAGATCAAGCACAAGACCTTCGACAAGCTCGTCTACAGCAAGCTGCGCGCGGTGCTCGGCGGCAAGGGCGAGTTCGCCATCTCCGGCGGCGCCCCGCTGGGCGAGCGCCTCGGTCACTTCTTCCGCGGCATCGGCTTCACGGTCCTGGAGGGCTACGGCCTGACCGAGTCCTGTGCCGCCACCGCCTTCAACCCCTGGGACCGCCAGAAGATCGGCACGGTCGGCCAGCCGCTGCCCGGCTCGGTCGTCAGGATCGCGGACGACGGCGAGGTGCTGCTGCACGGCGAGCACCTGTTCAAGGGCTACTGGAACAACGAGGCGGCCACCGCCGAGGCGCTGGCCGACGGCTGGTTCCACACCGGTGACATCGGCACCCTCGACGAGGACGGCTACCTCAGGATCACCGGCCGCAAGAAGGAGATCATCGTCACCGCGGGCGGCAAGAACGTCGCCCCGGCCGTGATCGAGGACCGCATCCGCGCGCACGCGCTGGTCGCGGAGTGCATGGTGGTCGGCGACGGACGGCCGTTCGTCGGCGCGCTGGTCACCGTCGACGACGAGTTCCTGGGCCGCTGGGCGGCCGAGCACGGCAAGCCGGAGGGTTCCACCGCGGCGTCGCTGCGCGAGGACCCCGACCTGCTGGCCGCGATCCAGTCGGCGATCGACGACGGCAACGCCGCGGTGTCGAAGGCGGAATCGGTGCGGAAGTTCCGCATTCTGTCCTCCCAGTTCACGGAGGAGTCGGGCCACCTGACGCCGTCCCTGAAGCTCAAGCGCAACGTGGTGGCGAAGGACTACGCGTCCGAGATCGAGGCCATCTACCAGAAGTAGCAAGGCTCCTGACGGACTTGACGGACTGTCATGGCGCGGTGTCCTCGGCGAGGACCCGCGCCATCGTCCGTTCGGCGAGCGCGGTGATCGTCACGAACGGGTTCACCCCGATCGACCCGGGCACGAGCGAGCCATCGGTTACGTACAGCCTGGGATACCCCTTCACCCGGCCGTAGTTGTCGGTCGCCTTCCCCAACACGCAGCCGCCCAGCGGGTGGTACGTGAAGTCGTCGGCGAAGACCTTGTTGGACGAACCGAACAGGTCGTACCGGTAGATCGTCGAGTTCGCCGAGTTGATCCGGTCGAACAGCTTCTTGGCCATGGCCACGGAGACCGCGCTGTGGGCGGCCGTCCAGCCAAGCCGCACGCCGCCCGTCCCGCTGTCGTACGAGAACGACGCCCGCGACGGGTTCTTGGTGATCGCCAGATACAGACTGACCCAGTGCTCGAGTCCCGTCGGCAGCGGGGCGATCTCCGCGAAGACGGGGTTGGCGGTGTTGGCCCAGTCGTCGATGCCCATGACCGGCATGGTCGACTGGTTCGCCCCGACCGTGTCCCAGAGGTGGTTGGCGCGGCCGAGCATCACGTTGCCGTTGGTGCCCCAGCCGGCGCCGACGCTCGCGTCCAGGGCGGGCAACGTGCCCGTCTCCCGGGCGCGGACGAGGAGTTCGGTGGTGCCGAGGCTGCCGCCGCCGAGGAAGAGGTACGCGCAGCCGTACTGCTTGGTCTCGACGACCGTGCCGGTGGTGTCGATGCGGTCGGCGGTGAGCAGCCAGGAGCCGTCGGCGGCGCGGCTGATGGCCCTGACCTTCTCCATGGTGTGGATGGTGACGTTCCCGGTGCCGAGGGCCGAGGCGAGGTACGTCTTGTCGAGGCTGCGCTTGCCGTGGTTGTTGCCGTAGATCACCTCGCCGGCGAGCGCGGACCTGGTGGCCGTACCGGCCGCCTCGCGCTGCATGTACCCGAAGTCGTAGACGTTCGGCACGAAGGTGGTCTTCAGGCCGGTCTTCTGGGCGTGGGCGCGGGAGATCCGGGTGAAGCGGTACCACTCCGTCGACTCGAACCAGGCGGGGTCGACGGTGTTGACGCCCAGCATGGAGCGGGCGCGCGGGAAGTAGGTGCCGTACATCTCGGCGGAGTCGACGGTGGGGAACTGCTCGGCGAAGTACGCCTTCAACGGCGTCACCGCCATCCCGCCGTTGACGAGGGAGCCGCCCCCGACGCCCCGGCCGACGTACACGGACATCGCGTCGAAGTGCACCCGGTCCAGGACTCCCGGGTAGGCGCTGATGTCCCTGTTGACGACGTCCAGCCACAGGAAGGTGGCCAGCGGCGCCTCGGTGCGGGTGCGGAACCACATGGACCGCTGGTCCGGGGCGCTCGTGGAGCAGAAGACCTTGCCGTCGGCGCCGGGGGTGTTCCAGGCCCGGCCCATCTCGAGGACGAGGGTGCGGATGCCGGCCTGGCCGAGGCGGAGGGCGGCGACGGCACCGCCGTAGCCCGAACCGACCACGATGGCGGGGGCGTTGTCGACGGCGGCGGGCTCGGCGCCCGAGGCCGTCTGGAGACCGATGCGGGTGAGACCGGACGCGGCGGCGGTCTGCAGGGCCACCATGCCCAAGATTTGACGTCTCGTCAGCTGACGCTGCATCAGTTTTGCTGTCATGTGCGCAGCATCGGCGGATTATTTCCCTCCGCCTAGGAGTCGCGCACCGGCAACTGGGAGTCCCGCTACAGCAACGTCTTCAACTTTTCCGCCAGCAGGTCCCAGCGCCACTTCTCCTCGACCCACGCCCGCCCGCGCTCCCCCATCCCGCGGCGCAGCTCGGCGTCCTGGAGGAGGACGAGGATGCGGTCGGCGGCCTCCTCGGCCGAGCCGCCCCGGACGACCCAGCCGGTCTCGCCGTCGAGGACGGCGTCCGGGGCGCCGCCGGAGTCGCCGGCGACGACGGGCAGCCCGGTCGCGGAGGCCTCCAGGTAGACGATCCCGAGCCCCTCGACGTCGAGTCCGCCCCGCCGGGTCCGGCACGGCATGGCGAACACGTCACCGGCGCCGTAGTGCGCGGGCAGCTCGGCCCAGGGCACCGCGCCGGTGAAGCGGACGGCGTCGGCGACCCGGGTCTCCCGCGCGAGCCGGCGCAGCTCCTTCTCGTACGGCCCGCCGCCCACGATCAGCAGCACGGCGTCCGGCTCGGCGGCCAGGATCCGCGGCATGGCGAGGATCAGCGTGTCCTGCCCCTTGCGCGGCACCAGCCGCGAGACGCACACGATCACCGGCCGCTCGCTCAGCCCGAGCCGCGCCCGGACCTCGGCACCGCCCGAGCCGGGGTGGAAGGTCTTCTCGTCGACGCCCGGCGGCAGCTGCGCCATCCGCCCGGCCGCGTCCGGCGTCAGCGCGCCGGCGATCCGCGAGCGCGTGTACTCGCCGAGGTAGGTGAGGGTGTCCGTGGACTCCCCGATCCGGCGCAGCAGCTGTCGCGCGGCGGGCAGCTGGGCCCATCCGGCCTCGTGCCCGTGGGTGGTGGCCACGATCCGCTCGGCGCCCGCCTTCCGCAGCGCCGGCGCCATCAGCCCGAGCGGCGCCGCCGCCCCGAACCACACCGAGGTGCACCCGTGCTCGCGCAGCAGCCCGACCGCCCGCCGGGTCGCCGCGGGCGTCGGCAGCAGCATCGTCGTGGAGTCCCGTACGACGGTGAAGGGCTGCTCGGCGTCGAAGGCGGCGGTGGCCTCGGCACCCTCCCGGCCGCGCTTCCACGTGGAGGCGTACACGACGAGCCGCTCGGGGTCGAGGCGCAGCGCCATGTTGTGCAGGAACGCCTGGATGCCGCCGGGCCGGGGCGGGAAGTCGTTCGTGACGATCAGGGTCTTGTGCATCGCCCCAGACCCTACCGAAACCGCCTGCTCACAGCCGCTCGCGGTGGCCCCTGTGGCACGCTCACAGGAGGGGACGACATCATGTTCCCCTCAAGGCGGGAATCGAACGGGCAGGGGATCACGTGGAGACGACGGGCGCGAGGCGGTCGCTGCCGTGGCTGCTCATGGCCTGGGGCGTGACCAGGCTGCTGCTGCTGCTCTTCGTCTTCAAGGTGTACGTCTTCCCGGGCCCGGACGTCACCAGTGACGTCTCCGTCATCTACCACGGCTGGTACGAGGTGCTGCGCACCGGCACCTTCCCGCTGGACGACGTCACCTGGCAGTATCCGCCCGCCGCGGCCCTGCCGATCCTCGCCCCCGGTCTGCTGCCCTTCCTCGACTACGCGTCGGCCTTCTTCGTCCTCGCCTTCCTCGCCGACCTGGTCGCCCTGTCCCTGCTGGTGTACGCGGGCCGCCGCCCGAACCGACGGCTGAGCGGTGCCTGGGTGTGGGTGGCGGGCGTACCGCTGCTCGGCCCCACCGTCTACGCCCGCTACGACGTGATGGTCACCGCGGTCGCGGTCGCCGCCCTGCTCGCGGGCTCCCGGCGTCCCCGCCTGATGGGTGCCCTCGCGGGTTTCGCGGCGATGCTGAAGGTGTGGCCGGCGCTGCTGCTCCTGGGCGTGCGCACGCGCGGCGCCTGGATGTCGGCGGTGGCGACCATGGCCGGACTGGCCGCGCTGTTCACCCTCGCGATGCCCGGCGCGTTCGCCTTCCTGACCTTCCAGCGCGACCGGGGCACCGAGGTGGAGTCGCTGGGCGCCCTGGTCTTCCACGTGGCCCGGCACTACGGCTGGGACGGCCAGGTACTGCTGAACTACGGCTCGGTCGAGTTCCTCGGCCCATGGGTGAACATCGTGAGCACGGCCGCGCTGGCCCTCACCGGCATGACCTTCGGCTGGCTGCTGCTGTGGCGGCTGGTGGCGACCCGGTTCGAGGCACACACGGCGGCCGACGCGGCCTTCGTCGGGGTGCTGATGTTCACCGTGACCAGCCGGGTCATCAGCCCGCAGTACATGGTGTGGCTGGTCGGCATCGCGGCCGTCTGCCTGTGCTTCCGCGCCACCCTGATGGGCCTGCCGGCCGGCCTGGTGCTCGCGGCGTGCTTCGTGACGGTCCTGGAGTTCCCGCTCTATTTCGGGAACGTCGTGGCCAGCGACCCCCTCGGCATCACCCTGTTGGTGGTCCGCAACGGCCTGCTGGTCCTCGCCGCCGTCGTCGCGGCCCGCCGGCTGTGGCGCTCGACGGTGCCGAAGCCCGTCCCGGCCGAGCTGCCCGATCAGGCGGCCGGCGCCGGTCGCGCCAAGGAGACCTCGGCCTCCTCCTGACTCCGGGCCCGCCGGAACAGCACCACCAGGGCCCCGCACTGCACCGCCATGGCCAGCGCCAGCGCCAGGCACACCCCCGGCAGGCCGAGGCCCGTGAGGCCGTACGCCAGGGGCAGCTGGACGGCCGTACCGAGCACCGTCACCCGCAGCAGCGCCGGAGCGCCCCGCTGCCCTCGAAGACCCCGCCGGCCGCGATGAAGCAGGCCATCAGCAGCAGGTAGGGGCCGACGCAGCGCAGGAACAGGGTGCCGTCGTGGGCGACTTCGGGCCCGGCGCCGAAGGCGGCCATGATCCAGGGGGCCGTGACGAACAGCAGGGCGGCCGCCACGAGCCCCGCCGCCCCGGACACCAGCACCGCCTGCCGCCCGATCTCCCGGCGTGCGTCCCGCCCGGCGCCCCGGGTGTGCGCGGTGTGGATCGAGGCGGCCTGGCGGACGGCGTAGAAGGCCATGGTGGCGACGTACATGACCTTGTACGCGATCGAGTAGGCGGCGACCGCCGTCACCCCGAGCCGCGCCACGATCACCACCAGCGCCGGCGCCCCGGCCTGCCGCACGGTGAAGTCCGCGGACATCGGCAGCCCGGTCCGCAGCGTCCGCCGCGCCGCCGCCCAGGTGCCCTCAGAGGGCCGTACGCCCGCGCACTGCCGGAGCAGCTCGTTCCGGCGCAGGGCGAGCAGTCCCACAGCGAGGGCCACGCACCGGCACAGCACGGTGGAGACGGCGGCGCCCCGGACACCGTGGAGGTGGATGAGAAACGGGTCGCAGACCAGGATCAGTCCGTTGGCGAGGAGGGTTGGCCGCGGGGGTTCCGTCTGGTGTCGCCGGTGCCTTTGAGGATGCCATCGTCGAGCTACGGGGCGAAGAAGCGGCGATCTCAGGCGGGGAGGTGACCGAGGGTCATATGCCGAGCGACGGAAGCTGTCCAACCCAAAGGGGCGCGGGGAACTGCGCGACCAGCCCCCAACGGCCCGCACTCGACAACGGCCAAACCGCCGGAGGCACCCGCACGTTCTCGGCGTTGGTCGCCACGGCCACGGCGGCGACGGCCGGACCGCCGAGCCGGGAGACCCACAGGGTGTTGATGATCCCGGCGGCGACGGACGCCAGGAGCCCGAAGTAGACGGGGTGGGCGAGTGACACGAGCTGCTTGCGATGAGCGTCCCCCACGACCACCACGGCCACCACGACTCCCCTCGTTTCGAGCTACCACGAAACGAGGTAGCTCGATAAGAGGTCGCATGGCGCCACGACACCCGCAAGGAGGAACCGGTGCTGGAGCTGTCGATCCTGGGCTTCCTGACCGAACAACCGCTGCACGGCTATGAGTTGAAGGAGCGCATCAAGGCACTCAGCGGCCATGTCCGCCCGGTCAGCGACGGTGCCCTCTACCCGGCGATCACCCGCCTGGTGACCGCGGGCAAGCTGGACCAGCACACCGAGCCGGGCACGAGCGCGGCCCCGCGCCGGATGCTGTCCCTGACCGACAAGGGCCGCGAGGACCTGCTGGAACGCCTGCGGCACCCCAAGCAGGCCGAGATCACGGACCACGTGCGCTTCAACACGCTTCTGGCGTTCCTGCGGCACCTGCCCGACCGCCGGGAACAGGCCGCGGTGCTGCGCCGCCGGCTGGAGTTCCTTCGGACGCCCGCGAGCCTCTTCTACGCGGAGGGGAAACCCGTACGGGCGGAGGAGACCGGCGACCTGTTCCGGGAGGGCATACTGCGGGTCGCACGGGCGACCGGGCGGGCCGAGCGGGCCTGGCTCGAAGAGGCCCTCGCACAGCTCGATCAGCCCGGCTGACCCGCCTCGGTCAGCCCAGCTGCTCCCGCAGATACTCCCTCCACTGCTCGGTGAACTCCCCCGGCGTCGTGTCGAGCACCTTCCGCATCGCGTCCTCGACCGCCCCCGGCCGCTTCTCGTGCGCCCCCACGGCCTTGTAGAACTCCTGCAGCCGCACCTCGCCCCAGCGCTCGGCGATCATCCGGCAGGCCATCCAGCCGCCCTCATAGGCCCGCGCGAGCCCGGCCGCGTCGCCGCTGAAGCCGAAGTCCCCGTCGGTCGGCAGCGCGGCCGGCAGGCTGCCCTCGGCGACGGCGTCCCACAGCTCGGGCGCGGCCTGGACCGGCGTACGCCCGCTGCCGCGGTAGCCGACCCAGTCGGCGTACCCCTCGGACAGCCACAGGGGCGTCGCGGGGGTGGTGTCGGCGCGGGTGGCGACATGGGTCGTCTCGTGGGTGAGCACGACCTGCTTGCCGACCGAGCCGAGGACGCCGTACGCGTCGGGGTTGACGATGATCCGGTCCGCGGGCGCCTCGGCCGGTGCGCCCGTCTCGCCGGTGGTGACCGCCGCGATCCCGCGGTAGGAGGAGGCGGGCGAACCGAGCAGCCCCGCCATGCCCTCCAGCGACCTCGGTACGAGCACGACGACGTGCCGGGGCCAGTCGGTGCCCCACGCGTCCGACACGGCCGGTACGGCGCGGTCCGCCAGATCCGCGTAGGAGTGCAGTTCCTCGCCGGACCGGCCGACCCCGAGGACCAGGCTGTGCCGACCGCGTACGGTCATCACCTCGCCCTGGTCCCACAGTTGTTGGGCGGTCTTCTTCGCGGGCTGCTCGGCGTCCACGTACCACTGCCCGCCCGCGTCCAGGCTGAGGGCCAGCGTGCGGCCGACGGTGACGGGGGCCCGGTCGTAGCCCTGGACGCGGTAGCGCAGTTCGACGTCGGCGGTGGCGGTGCTGCCGGTCCGGTGCAGGGCGGTGACGCGGTAGGACCAGTCGGCGAGCGGGACCGCGCTGAGGTTCGTGAACCAGCTCAGCGCGCCCGTCTTCACGAACGCCGCCCGGTCGCGGTCCAGGACCGCGGTCGCCCGCCGGTCCAGGACCCGCTGCACATCGGCCTTCGCACGGTCGGTGGCGGGCTTCCCGCCGCATCCCACCAGCGCGACGAGCAACAGCACACACAGCGCAACGACTCCGCGTCCCGCCACCGCCCCAGGCCCTGTCGCCGAATTCCCGTCGTCCGCCCGGAGGGCGGGCCGCGCGCCCGCCGCGGTAACGGCTTGTGTCGCTGTAGGTGCGTGCTCTCGGCGTGCCGGGCACAGACCCTCGTACTGGTTGTACGTGGGTTTGTGCCCGGCGCGGCGAGTGGGGGCCCCTCCCACGCCCTTAAGGCAGTGGGGGAGCGTGCATGGCGCCGCGCGGCAGGCGGGAATTCGACGACAGGGCCTGGCCACGTCCCCGATCGTACGGTGGCTACGGCCGCCCGGTCAGACCCTGGTGACGGTCGCGCCCGGGATCATGCCCACCGGGTCGTAGCGCACCGGCGCCCCGGGATAAGGCGCGTGGATCACCTGGCCGTTGCCCATGTACATCGCCACATGGCTGGCATCCGACCGGTAGGTGACCAGGTCGCCCGGCTGGGCCTGGGAGAGCGGGACCTGACGGCCGGCGTAGCGCTGGCCCTGCGAGGTGCGCGGCAGGGAGACCCCGGCCTGTGCGTACGACCACTGCATCAGGCCCGAACAGTCGAAGCCCGAGGGGCCGTTGGCGCCCCAGACGTACGGCTTGCCGAGCGCGGAGCGGGCGGCGGCGATCGCGGCGGCGGCGCGGGCGGACGGCGGCGCGGCGCTGCCGAGGTCGGGCATGTCGGTGCGGCCGGACCGGGAGGCCCGGTCGTAGGCGTCCCGCTCGTCGGACGGCAGGGCGTTGAGGAGAGCGCGCGCCTTGGCGAGCTTCTTCTCGACGGTCCGCTTGTGGGTGGCGACGGCCTTGCGGCTCTTCTCCAGTTCGCTGAGCTTCCCGGCCGCCTCGGAACGCTCCTGGGCGAGTTCGCGCATGGCCTCCTGGAGGTCCTTGAGCTCGCCCGCCTGGCGCGCGGTGATCCGGTCGAGGACGCCGGCCTTGTCGAGGTAGTCGTCCGGGTCGTCGGAGAACAGCAGCGCGAGGGAGGGGTCGAGGCCGCCGGAGCGGTACTGGGCGCCGGCGAGCGCACCGAGCGCCTCCCGCATGCGGTTGATGCGCTCCTGCTGCCGGGCGATCCCGTCCTGCGCAGTACCGACCTCCTCACGGAGGTCGTCGGCGCGCTCGTCGGCCTTGTTGTAGGCCTCGGTCGCCTGCTCGGCCTCCTCGTAGAGGCGGTCCACCTCCGCGCGGGTGTCGTCGTGCGGTGCGGCGACGGCCGACGTGGCCGGCAGGACGCCGAGGGCCGCGGCGGCGACTGACAGGACGCAGAGCGCCGTACTGGCGCCCCGGTCGAACCCGGACGGTGCAAAGCGGCGATGGGACCCCACGGGAAGCCGCACTCCTTCCGCTGGCGGACAGGGAAACGCGGCAGACAGTAGCCCCGGGAGGGGTGGCCCACCAACGACCTCGGTGGGCACGCAAAGTGACGCCCCGCCACAGACGCAGGTCATGGGCGGGGCGTGGGGTCAGTTCAGGTTCTCGGGATTCGCCCGAACGGGCGGTACGGCGTCCCGATCTTGATGGTGATCGGACCCGTCCTGAGAGGGATCAGATCCGGACGCCGAACTGGAACGGCATGTTGTTGATCGACTCGTAGCGGACGACCGTGCCGGTGCGCGGGGCGTGCAGCACCTGGCCGTTGCCCGCGTACAGGGCGACGTGGTGCAGGTCGCCGTAGAAGATGACCAGGTCGCCGACCTTGAGGTCGCTCTGCGAGTAGATGCGCGTACCGGCGTTGGCCTGGGCCTGCGAGGTGCGCGGGATGCCGACGCCGGCCTGCGCGTACGCCCAGGAGGTCAGGCCCGAGCAGTCGTAGGAGGCGGTGCCGGTGGCGCCGTAGACGTACGGCTTGCCGATCTGGGTCTGCGCGGCCTGGAAGGCGGCCATCGCCCGGCCGGAGCCGGCAGGGGCGTCACCGAGGTCCACGCGCTCGCCGGCGTCGCGGCTGGCGCGGGCGTCCTCGGCGGCGAGGGCGGCCTTCTCGGCGGCCGTCAGCGTGTTGAGGAGCTTCTGCGCCTCGGCGAGCTTGCCCTGGACTTCCTTCTTCTTCTTGCCCAGTTCGGTGCGGGTGCTCGCGAGGTCCTTGAGCTTCTCGGAGGCCTCGGAACGGTCCTGGGCGAGCTCGCGCTGCTTGTCCTGGATCTTCTTCAGCGCCTCGACCTGCTGACCGCTCAGCTGGTCCATGGTCGACGCCTTGTCCAGGTAGTCGTCCGGGTCCGAGGAGAGGAAGAGCTGGACCGAGGAGTCGATCGACCCCGTGCGGTACTGGGCCGCGGCCGCCAGGCCTATGGAGTCGCGCAGCTCGTTGAGCTCGTCCTGGCCGCGGGCGACGTTGTCCTGGATGGTGGAGATCTCCTTCTGGAGCTTCTCCTGCTTCTCCGTGGCCCCGTTGAGCTTCTCGGTGGCCTGCTCGGCCTCTTCGTAGAGCTTGTCGACCTTGGCCTTGACCTCGTCCTTGCTGGGCTTCTCGCTCGGCGCGGCATTCGCGGCCTGCGAGCTCAGGGCGACCGCAGCGGCGGCTGCGGTGGTCAGCACGGTCACGCGTGCACGGCTCGGCTGCTTGGGTCGACGGTGGGACGCCACGGAGGTGAACTCCTTCTTTTGAGTGATCACCCGCTCGGAGGTTCGAGGCCAGACCCTAGTGACCTTCCCGTGATCAGTTCAAATCCTCACGAGAAAAATCTCGTCACACCCGTCATTCTTTACACTCAACTCACATGCAGTGAGGTTTGCTTGACGCTACGTTGCGTGACGGTTCCGTCAATTCGGGCATTAGGCCCGTACATTGACCTTCAGGACAATCGCTTGAGAAGCATCGCGGAAGCGACGGGACGCGCCCCCACCTTCGCCACCCCGTCGGCGACCTCGCGGTCGGTCGAGGCGACGATGACCGGACGCCCCGGCGGCTCCGCGCGCACCAGCTGGCGGATCAACTCGTCGGCGGTGACGCCCGGTTTGGAGAACAGCACCCGCACCCCGCGCGGCGGCGCCAAGAGCACCGGCGCGGCCAGCTCGGCCCCGTCGAAGACACACGTCACCTCGGCGCCGGTCTGCGCGGCGAGCTGGGAGAGCTGCCCGAGGAGCCTCAACCGCTGCTTCTCCAGGGGCATTTGGGGATAGCCTGTCTTGGTGACGTTGTAGCCGTCGACGACCAGATGGGCCTGCGGCAGGGCGAGGAGCTGGTCGAGGATCGCGGGGTCGTTCTCGGACAACGCCCGCGCCGCGATGTCCTTCGGGGTCATTCGTCCCGGTTCGACCGCGTCCACTGTCTCGGCCGGCCGTACGGACACCGGCGGCAGGGCGAGTTCCCGCCGCAGTCCCTGGGTCGCGTCGAGCAGGGTGTCGAGCAGCAGCCGTACGCGCATGTCCTCGACGCTGCGTCCCTCGCGGGCCGCCTTGCGGGTGGCTTCCAAGGCCGCCTCCGCCTCGCCGAGCCGTGACTTGAGCCGCCGGGACTCGCTCTCCGCGGCGGACACCTGGGCCTGCCCCTCCGCGCGCAGGGTCTCCATCTCGGCGTGCAGCTTGCGCAGGGCCGCCTCGCCGCGCTTGACGTCGCTGACGGCGGCGCGCAGCTTGCGGTGCAGCGAGTCCGCTTCCTTCTTGGCCGAATCCAGCTCGGTGCGCAGCCGCTCGGTCTCGCTCCGGGTCTGCTCACGGGCCCGGTCGAGCTCCTCGCGCAGCCGCTCCAGTTCGGCCCTGCTCTCCTCGTCGGCGCGTTCGGCGTAGGCCCGCTGGGCCTCCTCGCCGGCCGCGGTCACGAGCTTCACCCAGCCGGTGGGCCGCAGTACGTAGGCCGCGGCCGCCACGTCGAGCGGGTCCGCGGCCGGGGGCGGCGAGCCGGAGTCCAGGGCGCCGGAGAGCTCCGGCTGTGTCTCTCTGAACTTCTCCCCGATGCGCTGCCGGAACAGCGGATCGGTCTCCAGGGCGGCCGCCATGGCGTTGCCGGCGAACTTGGCCCGCCGGTTCGGCGCGAACCGGGCGTACTGTCGTAGCTGCGCGGGCAGTTCGCCGACGGTCAGCCCGCCGAACCCGTCCGAGACGATCTGTACGACCCTGCGGCGCACGCCGTCGGGCAGCGGACGGTCGAGCACCTCAGCGGCGCCGTCGCCCGGCCCCCCGCCTGCGGTCTCCACCATCCTCACCCCATCGCCTGTGCGGGGCCCGCTCCCTCAGGAGCCGGCGCCCGGCCTGTCCACGAGTTCCACCTGATCCACGGCGTTGCACCAGCGGCAGCGCACCGACTCGATGGTCTCACTGACCACGTCGCGCTCCTCGACCTTCGGCTCACCGGCCAGGTCGAGGTGGACGTACTCGACCACCTTCGACGAGCGGGTCACGTCGAAGCGCGTGAGGTTGCCGCAGAGGGTGCAGCGCCACCGCGTCGAGGCAGTCGGCAGGGGAACCGTCATCGTGGCTGTTCGCCTTCCTTCTTGTTCCTTCTAGTGTCCGTGACGCGCCGGGCACCCCGGTGCGTGTGGCTCGTTACCCTACGGCCTGGCGGGTACTCGCCGCTCCGCCGTCCACAGCGGCGAGGCGGTCCGTGCCGTTCGGTCCCCTTGCGTCATGCTCTGTGTTCATGATCGGCAACTGGAGCGGGACGGTCGGCAGGGCGGTCGGGGCGGTCCGGCGGCCGTCGGCGCCGATGACGTACGGGCTGATCACCGTGTGCTGTCTGCTCTTCCTGGCCGGCCCGGCCTCGGGGCTCAATCCGTCGTACGGCTCCGGCGACGCCCTGCTCGCGGGGCAGCGGGCCTATTTCCACCGCTGGGGCGTGGTGCCCGCCGAACTGTTCGAGGGCTCGGCGCGGGCCGCGCTCACCCCCGCCACGGCCCTCTTCGTCCACGGCAGCTGGGTCCATCTGCTGGGCAACATGCTCTTCCTCTACGTCTTCGGCGTGCTGACCGAGGAACGGATGGGCCGCTTCCAGTTCACTCTCTTCTATCTGGGCTGCGGCTACCTGGCCCTGCTGGCCTACGCGGCCGCCAACGCCGACTCCGAGCAGTCCCTGGTCGGCGCGTCCGGGGCGATCTCGGCGGTCCTCGGCGCGTTCCTGTACCTGTTCCCCGGAGCCCGTGTCACCAGTCTCCTGCCGTTCCTCTTCTTCCTCCCGCTGCGCTTCCCGGCCTGGGTCGTCCTGCCCTTCTGGGCCGCCCTCCAATGGCTGGCCGCGGGCCGGGCCGGCCAGGGCCCCGGCGTGGCCTACCTGGCGCACCTGGTGGGCTTCGGCCTGGGGCTCACGTTCGCGTGGGTGCGCTTCGGGCGTGCGACTAGAGTGAAGGCCGCCCCAGCTCCGTCCCCCGAGGGAGAGAACCAGCCGTGATCACCGCGATCGTCCTCATCAAGACCAGCGTGGACCGGATCCCCGAGATCGCGGAGTCGATCGCGGCGCTGGAGAACGTCAGTGAGGTGTTCTCCGTGACCGGCACGTACGACCTGATCGCGATGGTCCGGGTGAAGCGGCACGAGGATCTCGCGGAGGTCATTCCCGGGCACATCAGCAAGATCCCGGGCGTGGAGGGGACGGACACGCACGTGGCGTTCCGGACGTACTCGCAGCACGACCTGGAGGCGGCGTTCGCGATCGGGCTCGACAGCTAGGGCCTCGGCACTGGTACCGCGGCCCTAGGACTGCTTACTGCTTCAGCGCGAGGACGGTGATGCCGTCGGCGGTCGCGGCATAGACGCGTCCGTCGCGGACGACCGGGCTCTGGGTGCCGACGGACGCTCCGCCCTCGACCCGCTTCTGCCAGGTCCGCCTGCCCTGACGGTCCAGGCCGTAGAGCGTCGCGCCCCGGCGTGCGTAGAGCGTGCCGCCGGCGACCGTCGGATCGCTGTACTGGTTCCCCTCGTCGTCGAACCGGAAGGCCCACGCCCTGGATCCGTCGGCCGGGTCCAGGGCGACGACCTCGTAGTCGGTCGCGGAGACACCGAGACCGCCGAAGGCGACACAGCTGAAGTAGCGGCTGCCGTACAGCATCTCGTCGGCCACGTGCCACAGGGCCTTTCCGGACCGGCTGATGCCGTGCAGGGACCGCTCGCCGCCCGACCCGACCAGCAGCGTGTCCCCGACCAGCGTGGGCCGCCCGGTGTCCGAGCCTGCCCGCGTCGCCCAGAGCCGCTTCCCGGTCTTCGCGTCCAGGGCCTGCACCTCGTCGCCGAAGGTGCCGACGTAGACCACCGAGTCCGCCACCGTGGGTTCGCTGGTGGGCGCCGCTCCGGTCGGCGTGCTCCAGCGCACGCTGCCGTCGGGCGCGTACGCCCGCACCCCGCCCTCGTCCGACGAAGAGGCGTAGGACACCAGGACCAGTCCGCCCGCGGCCACCGGGACCTGGCTGTTCGCGGCGACCGGCTTGGTCCAGCGCACCTTGCCGCCCCGGCCGAGCGCGCAGAGCTCCAAGGCGCCGTCCTGTCCGTCGAACAGCAGGCAGTACATGCCGTCGGCGGTGGCCAGCGGGGACATGACCTCGCCGCCCAGTGCGGTGCGCCAGACACTCCGGCCGTTCAGGTCCACGGCGTGCAGCGAGCGGTCCGCGCCCCCGACGTACACCCGCCTGCCGTCGGGCGACAGCGCGGCACAGGGCCCGTGTCCTCCGCCCAGTCCCTCGACCTTGTACTGCCAGCCCACCTGAGGTGTTCCCGCCGCGGAGGACGGGGCCGGGGTGCCGGATCCGCCCGCGGCCCCTGCCTTGCCGTCCGAGGAGTCCCGCAGCAGCAGCCAGCCGCCGAGGCCACCGGCCGCCACCACTCCCGCGCCACCGGTCAGCGCCCCCAGCAGCCGTCGCCGCGAGGGCGGCCGCGGCGGGGCCTGTGCGACCTCCGGTAAGTCCGTGACGGTCACGGGCGCCACGTACTCGACCCGGCTCTCCCGCTCCTTCGACCCGTGCTCCGGGATCCAGCGCTCACCGCCCCCGACGGAGGCGGCCCCTCCCCCGGGACCGGCCGCGTACCACCCCGACCGCAGGCCCTCGCGCAGCGAACGCGCGCCGTGCCCCGTGGCCGCGACCACGTCCGCGGGCGTCGGCCGGGCGCCCGGATCGTCCCGCAGACACGCCTCCACCAGCGGCAGATGGTCCTTCGGTACGGCGGACAGGTCGACGTCCCCGGTCAGGATCCGCAGCAGGACGACCGAGTCCTGTCCCTCGCCGAACGGCTCCTTGCCGCCGGACGCGTAGGCGAGCACCGCGCCCAGCGAGAAGACGTCGCTGGCCGGCCCCACGTGGGCACCGTTGCGGATCTGCTCGGGCGAGACATAGCCGACCGAACCGACGACCACCCCGGTCCGGGTCAGCGCCGTCCCTTCCAGGGCCCGGACGATCCCGAAGTCGATCACTCGGGGTCCGTCCTGCGCCAGCAGGATGTTGGAGGGCTTGAGGTCCCGGTGCACCAGCCCCTTGGCGTGGATCGCGGCGAGCGCCTCGGCGAGCGCGGCCGCCAGCAGCCGTACCGCGTCTGCCGTCAGGGGGCCGCCGTCGAACACCGCGTCCCGCAGGTTCGGCCCGTCGACGAACTCGGTGGCCATCCACGGCCGCGGGGCCTCGGTGTCCGCGTCCACGACCCGCGCGGTGTACGTCCCCGCCCCGCCGACGGTCTGCGCGGCCCGCACCTCGTGCCGGAACCGCGCCCGGAAGGTCCGGTCCTCCGCATGCTCGGCCCGCACCACCTTCACGGCCAGCCGCGGCCCGCGCCGCGCCTCGGCGAGATACACCTCGCCCATGCCGCCGGACCCGAGTCTGCCCAGGACCTCATAGGGCCCGATGGCCCGAGGATCCGTCTCGCGCAGCTCCTGCACCCCGTGTCCCCCTACGTCGTACGGCTGCCGAGAGGGAGCGTATACGCGCTGGTGGACGTCAGTCCCTCAGACGGCCGGTACGCAGCGGCCGTCCTCCGTCCGGTACGTCCACTTCGCGCCGTCCCGGACCAGTTCCTTCACGGCGCCGACGAAACGCTCCACGTGCTCGTCGGGTGTGCCCGCGCCGAAGCTCACCCGGATCGCGTTGAGGGACTTCTCGCCGGGCGCGGCCTCGGGGGCACCGCACTCACCCTGGCTCCGGGGGTCACTGCCGAGCAGCGTGCGCACCAGCGGGTGGGCGCAGAAGAGGCCGTCGCGGACGCCGATGCCGTACTCGGCGGAGAGCGCGGCGGCGAAGTGGGAGCTGTTCCAGCCCTCGACGACGAAGGAGATCACGCCGACCCGCGGGGCGTCGTCGCCGAAGAGGGAGAGGACCCTGACCTCGGGGACCTCGGCGAGACCCGCGCGGACCGTGTCGATCAGGTGCTGTTCCCGGGCCACCAGCGTGTCGAAGCCGGCCTCGGTGAGGGCCTTGCAGGCGGAGGCGATGGCGTAGACGCCGATGACGTTGGGCGAGCCGGCCTCGTGGCGGGCGGCGCTCTCGTGCCACTCCACGTCCACTCCCCCGTCCTGGCGCCGCGTGACCTTGCGGCTGGCTCCGCCGCCCGCGAGGTACGGCTCTGCCGCGCGCAGCCAGTCGGCACGGCCGGCCAGGACGCCGGAGCCGAAGGGGGCGTACAGCTTGTGCCCGGAGAAGGCGACCCAGTCGACGTCGAGGTCCTGGACCGACACCGGGTGGTGCGGGGCCAGTTGGGCGGCGTCCAGGACGATCCGGGCGCCGTGCGCGTGCGCTGCGGCCGCGAGCTCCCGTACGGGCCACAGCTCACCGGTGACGTTCGAGGCGCCGGTCACGCAGACCAGGGCCGGGCCGTGCGGGTCGCGGTCGGCGAGGGCGCGCTCCAGGGTCGCCACCGCCTGGCGCGGGGTGCGCGGGGCGTCGAGGTAGCTGACGCGGGCGTCCTGCCAGGGCAGCAGCGAGGCGTGGTGCTCGGTCTCGAAGACGAAGACCTGGCAGTCGGCCGGGAGCGCGGCGGCCAGCAGGTTGAGCGAGTCGGTGGTGGACCGGGTGAAGACCACCTGGTCGTCGGCTCGGCAGTCGAGGAACTCGGCGACCGTCGTGCGGGCGTTCTCGAAGAGGTCGGTGGACAGCTGGGAGAGGTAGCCGGCGCCCCGGTGGACGCTGCCGTAGTACGGGGCGTAGGCCGCCACGTCGTCCCACACGCGCTGCAGCGCCGGCGCGCTGGCCGCGTAGTCGAGCGCGGCATAGGTGACCTCGCCGCCGGTGACGAGCGGGACGGTGACATCCCGGCCCAGAACGGGCAACGCCCCCGAAATGTCACTGCAGACGGACTGGGCGGCGGCAACGCTGGAGACAGACATGGCGAACTCCCGTGAGAGGCAGGTGGAATCACCGCGCGAGCGGACCTGGCTCAGCGCTGGAGAAGGTGAAAAGGGGTGTGCGGAGGCGGGGCTCTGCGGCCCTATCGCATTCGCTTGCTCACGGAAGGCTCCCTCGACGACCAGGACCCCTGGTACTGCGCTCGTTCAAGAGCCGCGAGGGGTCCGCGCTTGCCGTAGGCCTTGCTGCCCACGACCTGGTCTTCACCCGGGGCACCCCGCCACGGACGGAGGGTTGCCGGACAGTCGGCCGGGGCCTCATGACTGTCACTCATGACCTGGTTGAAAAACGTACGCGAAGTGATCGCGGTCCCGCAACCCGAGTCCGGATCGCGGGACAACACGACGTGCGGTGCTACGCGTTGCTGGCCGCCACCCACCGCTCCAGCGTCCGCTTGGCCGCGCCCGAGTCGATCGACTCGGCTGCCTTGGCCATACCGACCCCGAGCTGCTCGGCCAGCGGCGCCCCGGTCGGCTCCAACGCCACCAGCGCCGCAGCCGAGTTCAGCAGTACGGCGTCCCGCACCGGCCCCGTCTCGCCGTCCAGCAGCCGCCGGGCGACCTCGGCGTTGTACGACGCGTCGGCGCCCCGCAGGGCTTCCACCGGCACCAGCTCGAGGCCGACGTCCCGCGGGTCGAAGGCCTCCTCGGCGACCTTGCCGTCGCGCACCACCCACACCCGGGAGGTGGCCGTGGTGGTCAGCTCGTCCAGGCCGTCGTCGCCGCGGAACACCAGTGCGGAGGAGCCGCGCTCGGCCAGTACACCGGCGATGAGCCCCGCCATCCGGGTGTCGAAG
The DNA here is from genome assembly GCF_036237295.1 of Streptomyces sp. NBC_01352. Classification (NCBI taxonomy): domain Bacteria; kingdom Bacillati; phylum Actinomycetota; class Actinomycetes; order Kitasatosporales; family Streptomycetaceae; genus Streptomyces; species Streptomyces sp. NBC_01352. Next base: position 7,931,374 of record NZ_CP108354.1, on the reverse strand, counting down.
CAGCCGATCGCCGAGGCGGTGACCTTGGCGGGGTTGGTCAGCGGCCCGAGGAGGTTGAAGGAGGTCGGGATGCCGAGGTCCCGCCGGACCGCGCCGACGAATCGCATCGAGGGGTGGAACTTGGCCGCGAAGCAGAAGGTGATCCCGGCCTCCTCCACCACCCGCGCGACCCCTTCGGGCGACAGGTCCAGGTTGATGCCGAGCTTCTCCAGCACGTCGGACGACCCGCTCGCCGAGGACGAGGCCCGGTTGCCGTGCTTGACGACCTTCGCCCCGGTACCCGCGATCACGATGGCGGACATCGTCGAGATGTTGACCGTCTTGGCCCGGTCGCCGCCCGTACCGACGATGTCGACGGCGGGACCCGGGATGTCCAGCGGCTGCGCGTGCGCGTACATCGCCTCGACGAGACCGTTGATCTCCTCGACGGTCTCGCCCTTGGCCCGCAGCGCCACCATGAAGCCCGCGATCTGGGCGTCCGAGGCCTCGCCGCTCATGAAGCGGTCCATCGCCCAGGCCGTGTCGCCGGCGCTCAGGTCCCGCCCGCCGAGCAGTGCGCTCAGTACCTCGGGCCAGGAACGGTCCGCCGCGGTGTCGCCTCCAGCGGGGGTCACAGCGCTCATAAGCCGCTCCTGGGTGTAGTCCCGTCCGACGGGACGCGAATCTCGACGGGGTCCACCCTATCCAGCGACGGGCACGGCAAAGGGCCCCGTCCGGTCTTCGGACGGGGCCCTTCTCCAGCTCTACCGCGCGTGGCGAGCGCAGCGATCAGTGGTGGCCGTGGCCGCTCGTGATCTCCTTGTACTCCTCGACGGTCGGCTTGGGGATCTGGGCCTCTTCGCCGTAGTACGCCTCGCTCAGCTTGGCGCGCAGCTTCTCGGAGCCCTTCACCTTGCGCTCGACGCCGTTCTCGTCGACCGTCGGGCCGATCTGCGCCGGCACGTACTGCTCGTGCGCGGTGAGCGTGTGCAGCGCGTCCTGGCTGAGCGGCTCGTGCACCTCGATGAACTCACCGTGCGGCAGGCGCTTGATGATGCCCGACTCGCGGCCGTGCAGCACCTTGTCCTTGTCCCGGCGCTGGAGGCCGAGGCAGATCCGCTTGGTGATGACGAACGCGAGGACCGGGGCGACGAAGAACGCGATCCGTACGAACCAGGTGATGGCGTTGATCGACAGGTGGAAGTGGGTGGCCCAGAGGTCGTTTCCACCACCGATCAGCAGCACCATGTACCAGGTGATCCACGCGACGCCGAAGGCCGTACGGGTCGGCACGTTGCGCGGGCGGTCCAGGATGTGGTGCTCGCGCTTGTCGCCGGTGACCCAGGACTCGATGAACGGGTAGACCGCGATCGCGACCAGGACCAGCGGGAAGATCACCAGCGGGATGAACACGCCCAGGACGAGCGTGTGGCCCCAGAAGTTGATCTCCCAGCCGGGCATGACACGGATCAGGCCCTCGGAGAAGCCCATGTACCAGTCGGGCTGGGCGCCGGTGGACACCTGGTCCGGGCGGTAGGGGCCCATGGACCAGATCGGGTTGATCGAGGCGATCGCCGAGATGGCCGCGATGACACCGAAGACCAGGAAGAAGAAGCCTCCGGCCTTGGCCATGTAGACCGGCAGCAGCGGCATGCCGACGACGTTCTTGTTCGTCTTTCCGGGGCCCGCGAACTGGGTGTGCTTGTGGTAGAAGACCAGGATCAGGTGGGCGACCACCAGACCGAGCATGATGCCCGGCAGCAACAGCACGTGGATCGAGTAGAAGCGGGCCACGAAGTCGCCGCCCGGGAACTCGCCTCCGAAGAGGAAGAACGACAGGTACGTGCCGACGATCGGCACGGACAGGACCGCGCCCTCCATGAAGCGGACACCGGTGCCGGAGAGCAGGTCGTCCGGGAGCGAGTAACCGGTGAAGCCGGTGAACATGCCCAGGACGAACAGCAGGAAGCCGAACAGCCAGTTGACCTCACGGGGCTTGCGGAACGCACCCGTGAAGAAGACGCGCATCATGTGCACGAACATGCCGGCGAGGAAGATCAGCGCCGCCCAGTGGTGGATCTGCCGGATCAGCAGACCACCGCGCACATCGAAGGAGATGTGCATGGTCGAGTTGAACGCCTCGGACATCAGCTGTCCCTGCAGCGGGACGTAGCTGCCGTGGTACTCCACCTCGTTCATCGACGGGTGGAAGAACAGCGTCAGATACACACCCGTGAGGATGATGATGATGAAGCTGTAGAGGCAGACCTCACCCAACATGAACGACCAGTGGTCGGGGAAGATCTTGCGCATGTTGGCCTTGGCCAGGGAGTAGATCCCCAGCCGGCCGTCGGCCCAGTCGGCGACGCGCTCGCCGGCCGGTGCCTTCTCGCGCGAACGCGAGTCCTTGGCGGTGGTCTCAGTGCTCATCCGCGCTCCCAGAAAGCAGGACCGACGGGCTCATCGAAGTCGCCGAGCGCCTCGAGGTAGCCCTCGTCGTTCACACCGATGCGCAGCTGCGGCAGGGCGTGACCGGCGGGGCCGAAGATCACCCGGGCGCCGTCGGAGAGGTCGAAGGTGGACTGGTGACAGGGGCACAGCACGTGGTGCGTCTGCTGCTCGTACAGCGAGATCGGGCAGCCGACGTGGGTGCAGATCTTCGAGTACGCCACGATGCCCTCGTGCGACCACTCGAGTTCGCGCTTGTCCTTGATGTCGTCCGGCTGGATCCGGACGATCATCAGGGCGGCCTTGGCGATCTCGGTCTGGAACTCGTGGTCGTGCTCCTCCAGGCCCTCGGGCTTGGCGAAGGTCAGCGAGCCGACCGCGACGTCGGAGGCCCGCAGCGGCTCGTTGGTGTTCATGTTGACGAGCAGCTTGCCCTTGGACCACAGGGTGTGGCGGAGCTTGGTGCCCGGCAGCGGACCGAGGTCGCGCAGCAGCATGACGCCGGAGAGCGGGAACAGGGCCAGCGCGCCGAACATCGTGTTGCGGATCAGCTTGCGGCGGCCGAGCGCGGACTCCTTGGCGCCCTGCTTGAAGTCGGCCATGACCTTGGCCTTGACCTCGGGCTCCGCCTCGATCGGGTGCCGCTCGTCGGCGATCTCCTCGTCGGACATCAGGGTGCGGGCCCAGTGGACCGCGCCCGCGCCGATCAGGAACAGCGCCGCACCGAGGGTCAGACCCAGGGCGAAGTTCAGCGCGTTGATGTGCCCGATCGGGAAGACGTAGATCGCCTTGTCGTGCGGGATCGCCACATAGGAGGCGATGAAGCCGACGGTGGCCAGCATCGACAGCACGAACATCATGGCGACCGTACGCTCGGACCGCCTGGCGGCCCGCTCGTCGATGTCCTGGATGCGGTGCTCGTGGGGCGGCAGTCCGGGGTCGGCGAACGGGTTCTTCTCGTCCGCGACGCCCACCGCACCGTGCGTGTGGTCCTGCTCAGCGGGCAGGTTCTCTTCTGGAATGTCTTGGCTACTCATGACTTCTTGGCCTTTGCGGTCCGAGCGGCGACCCAGACGGCGACCGCGATCAGCGAGCCGAGTCCGAAGATCCAGCCGAACAGGCCCTCGCTGACCGGACCGAGTCCGCCCAGTTCGAGGCCGCCGGGGCTCTCGGTGTCCTCGCCGTTGACCGCGTCGAGGTACGCGATGATGTCCTTCTTGTTCTGCTCCGACAGGATGGTGTCGGGGAAGGAGGGCATGTTCTGCGGGCCGGTCTGCATGGCCTCGTAGATGTGCTTCGGGGAGACGCCCTCGAGGTCGGGTGCGAACTTGCCGTGCGTGAGCGCGCCGCCCTTGCCGGTGAAGTTGTGGCACTGCGCGCAGTTGGTGCGGAACAGCTCGCCGCCCTTGGCGATGTCGGCGCCCTCGGGGCCGTACTGCGCCTCGGTCGGGACGTTCGGACCGGCACCCAGCGAGGAGATGTACGCCGCGAGCTGGTCGATCTCGGCCTGCGAGTAGATGTTCTTCTTCTTCGGGACCTGCGCGCCCGGCTGCTGGGCCGGCATACGGCCGGTGCCGACCTGGAAGTCGACGGCCGCGGCGCCCACGCCCACGAGGCTCGGACCGTCAGTGGTGCCCTGACCACCGGTGCCGTGGCAGCTGGCGCAGCCGACGGCGTAGAGCTTCTTGCCCTCGTCGATGGCCAGGGACTGGGCGGTTGTGTCTGCCTTCGCCTCGCTCGTGGGCGCGAGCAGGACGTACAGCCCCCCGGTGCATGCCAGCGCGAGGAGTAGGACGACGACCGCCGCCAACGGGTGGCGTCGTCGTGCGGAGAGCTTTTTCACGGATTACTCCGGTGTCAGGATCTTCTGCGTCGATGCTTCTGGAAGGTGCGGGAGCGGGCCCGGCTACTTGATCAAATAGATCGTGGCGAAGAGGCCGATCCAGACGACATCGACGAAGTGCCAGTAGTAGGACACGACAATGGCCGCGGTCGCCTGATCGTGGGTGAACCTCTTCGCCGCATAGGTGCGGCCGAGGACGAACAGGAAGGCGATGAGGCCGCCCGTCACGTGCAGGCCGTGGAAGCCGGTGGTCAGGTAGAAGACCGAGCCGTACGGGTCGGAGGAGAGCGAGAGCCCGTCCTTCTTGACCAGCTCGGTGTACTCGTACACCTGACCGCCGATGAAGATCGCACCCATGACGAAGGTGACGATGAACCACATCCGGAGCTTCTTCACATCACCGCGCTCGGCGGCGAACACGCCGAGCTGGCAGGTGAGGGAGGAGAGCACCAGGATCGTGGTGTTGGTCGCCGAGAACGGAAGGTTCAGGCTGTGCGCCATCTCCTTCCAGTGGTCGGGACCCGTCACCGATCGCAGGGTGAAGTACATCGCGAAGAGGGCCGCGAAGAACATCAGCTCGGAACTCAGCCAGATGATGGTTCCGACGCTGGTGAGGTTCGGCCGGTTGACCGACGGGTGCGCGTGCCCGGTTTCTACTGTCGTTGCTGTCGCCACGACCGACATTATGTCGGTCGCTTATCCCGCCCTCACTCCCGGGGGTGCCGTTGGGAGCGTTCGCAGTGTGTGTACTGCCCGTATGGCCCATCGAAGCGGTGTTCCAACAGGTGTTGACGGGCAGTTCAAGGGAGTAGCATCCGCCGCATCGGGCTCCGCCCGTCTTGGCCCGTACGACGCTGACGTCACGGAGGAAGCATGCAGCCGACCGCCACGGTGCTGGTCTACAGCGACGACTCCAACACCCGCGAGCAGGTGCGGTTGGCCACCGGCAGGCGGCCGGCTCCCGACGTACCCGTCGTCGAGTTCCTGGAGTGCGCCACTCCGGCGGCTGTGCTCAAGGAACTGGACAGGGGCGGGATCGATGTCTGCGTCCTGGACGGCGAGGCCGTGCCCATGGGGGGCATGGGGGTGTGCCGTCAGATCAAGGACGAGGTCTTCAACTGCCCGCCGGTGCTGCTGCTGATCGGGCGGCCGCAGGACGCGTGGCTGGCCACGTGGAGCCGTGCGGAGGCGGCTGTGACGCTGCCGGTGGATCCGGTGGAGTTCGCGGCGGCGCTGGCTTCCCTGCTGCGGGAGCGGAAGGCTCTGAGCGCCTAGGGGAGCGGTCTCAGACGCTCTGCGGGCGCAGCCTGGCCTGCTCCTGGGGACCCGAGCTCTCCGGGTTGCCGGCCAGCAGGGCGCTGCCGCCGCGCCAGTTCTTCCAGGCGAGGTTCCAGTCGCCGAAGCCGTTGCCGAAGCTCTCCATGGTGTTGCCGTCCGAGTTGACGACCTCGACGAGGTCTCCCTCGCGGACGTTCTTGAAGAACCAGGCGGCGTTGTCGGTGCTCATGCCGGTGCAGCCGTGGCTGACGTTGGCGGAGCCCTGGGAGCCGACGGACCAGGGGGCGGCGTGGACGTACTCGCCGCTCCAGGTGACGCGGGTGGCGTAGTACACCGGTAGGTCGTACGACTCCGCCGAGCCCTCGGCTATGCCGATGCTCGTGCCGCGCATCCGTACGAAGTACTCCTTGGCCAGGACGACCTTGACGCCGTTGCGGGTCTCGAAGCCGGGCTTGCCGGTGGTGACGGGGATCTCCTTGATCACCTCGCCGTTCTTGTAGACCGTCATCACGTGGGACGAGGCGTCGGTCACCGCGATGACGCGGTCACCCGTGGTGATCTTCAGCGGTTTCGACGTGCCGCCCCACAGCCGGTCGCTGATCTTGATGCCGTCCAGGTTGCTGCGGACCTGGATGGTGGCCTGGGCGGGCCAGTACTCCTTGGGGCGGTAGTGGAGCTCCTTGTCGTCCACCCAGTGCCAGCCGCCGTCCACGGCGGGCATGGAGTCGACCTTGAGGGCGCGCTCGACGACGGCCCGCTGGGCCTTGTCCTTGACGGGTCTGCTCAGCTCGGCCGTGATGGGCTGGCCGACGCCGTACGTGCCCGCCTTGGGCCCGAAGGTCACCTTCAGGCGCTTCTTGGTGAGGGGCTTGCTGGTGTCGAAGTCGAGGACCCGGCGGCCGGGCGCGCCGTCCTCGTCCTCGGTGCTCACCCGGACCGTGTAGCGGGCGTTGGCGGCCAGCGGGGTGGTGCTGTGCCAGCGGCCGCCGTCGGCGGAGAGTTCGCCCGCCAGGTACCGTCCCGCCGAGTCCCTGGCCGTGACGTCCGTGATGCGGCCGTCGCCGTCCTCGGCGGTGATCTCTATGGGCTTGTCCGGGTCGGCCTTCTTGCCGTCTCCGGTGGGGCCGTTGAAGGCGATCTGGTCCGTCGCGTCGTACGGCGAGGCGGACAGTGGGTGGTCGTCGCTGCCGCAGGCGGTGACGCCCGCGCCGAGGGCGATCACCACAAACGTGCAGGTGACGACGGTACGGGTGCGGGGTTCATGGTTCATGACTTCACGCTAGGGAGCTTCGTCAAGCGCGGCGCGCTGGGTGACTCGTACGAGTGATCAGCATTGCGGCAAAAGCAGGAGCCCGGACGCTCCTGACGGAGTGTCCGGGCTCCTTTGAGCTCAGCTCGTGCTACTGGGTGCGGTTCTCACCGCGGTAGTACTCGAAGACCCAGCCCCACAGGCCGATCAGGATCAGCGGCGCCGAGAAGTACATCAGCCACCAGCCGATCGCGACCGACAGGAAGGCGAGCGCGCCGCCGACCGCGAGGGAGAGCGGCTGCCAGCTGTGCGGGCTGAAGAACCCGACCTCGCCGGCGTCGTCCGCGACGTCCGCTTCCTTGTTGTCCTGCGCCCCCGCGTCGACCCGCCGGGCCGTGAAGCCCAGGTAGAAGCCGATCATGATGGACAGACCGAACGCCAGGAAGAGGGCCGTGGTGCCGGCCGGCTCCTTCGACCAGTAGCCATAGACGATCGCCATGACGAGGATGAAGACGCTCAGCCAGATGAACATCCTGCCCTGGATCTTCACTTGCCGGCCTCCTTGCCGCCGTTGCCGGCCAGAGCCTTGTCACCGTGAGGCGCGTTCTCGAGCTGGTCGAGAGCGGCGATCTCGGGGTGGTGCAGGTCGAACGCCGGGGATTCGCTGCGGATCCGCGGCAGGGTGAGGAAGTTGTGCCGCGGGGGCGGGCAGGAGGTCGCCCACTCCAGCGAGCGGCCGTAGCCCCAGGGGTCGTCGACGCCGACCGGCTTGCCGTACTTGGCCGTCTTCCAGACGTTGTACATGAACGGCAGGATCGACAGGCCGAGCAGGAACGAGCTGATCGTCGAGATCGTGTTCAGGGCGGTGAAGCCGTCGGCCGCGAGGTAGTCCGCGTAACGACGGGGCATGCCCTCGGCACCCAGCCAGTGCTGGACCAGGAAGGTGCCGTGGAAGCCGATGAACAGCGTCCAGAAGGTGATCTTGCCGAGGCGCTCGTCGAGCAGCTTGCCGGTCATCTTCGGCCACCAGAAGTGGAAGCCGGAGAACATCGCGAAGACGACGGTGCCGAAGACGACGTAGTGGAAGTGCGCCACCACGAAGTACGAGTCGGAGACGTGGAAGTCCATCGGCGGCGAGGCCAGGATGACACCGGTCAGACCACCGAAGGTGAAGGTGATCAGGAAGCCGGTGGCCCAGAGCATCGGGGTCTCGAAACTCAAGGACCCCTTCCACATCGTTCCGATCCAGTTGAAGAACTTCACGCCCGTTGGCACGGCGATGAGGAACGTCATGAAGGAGAAGAACGGCAGCAGCACACCGCCGGTGACGTACATGTGGTGCGCCCACACCGTCACGGACAGACCCGCGATGGAGATCGTCGCCGCGATCAGGCCCATGTAGCCGAACATCGGCTTGCGGGAGAACACCGGGATGACTTCGGAAATGATGCCGAAGAACGGCAGCGCGATGATGTACACCTCTGGATGGCCGAAGAACCAGAAGAGGTGTTGCCACAGTAGAGCGCCGCCGTTGGCGGAGTCGAAGATGTGCGCACCGAACTTGCGGTCCGCCTCCAGGGCGAACAGCGCGGCCGCGAGGACCGGGAAGGCGAGCAGCACCAGGACACCGGTCAGCAGCACGTTCCACACGAAGATCGGCATGCGGAACATGGTCATGCCCGGAGCGCGCATGCAGATGATGGTGGTGATGAAGTTGACCGAGCCGAGGATGGTGCCGAAGCCGGAGAAGGCCAGGCCCATGATCCACATGTCGGCGCCGATGCCCGGGGAGCGGACCGCGTCCGACAGCGGGCTGTAGGCGAACCAGCCGAAGTCGGCCGCGCCCTGCGGGGTGAGGAAGCCGCCGACCGCGATCAGCGAGCCGAACAGGTACAGCCAGTAGGCGAACATGTTCAGCCGGGGGAAGGCCACGTCCGGCGCGCCGATCTGCAGCGGCATGATCCAGTTCGCGAAGCCGGCGAACAGCGGCGTCGCGAACATCAGCAGCATGATCGTGCCGTGCATCGTGAACGCCTGGTTGAACTGCTCGTTCGACATGATCTGCAGGCCCGGACGGGCCAGCTCGGCGCGCATGAACAGCGCCATCACGCCACCGATGCAGAAGAACGCGAACGACGTGACCAGGTACAGCGTGCCGATCGTCTTGTGGTCAGTGGTCGTCAGCCACTTGATCACGACGCTGCCACGGTTCTGGCGCCGGACCGGCAGCTCGTCCGTGTAGTGGGGCTCCGCCGCCGCGGCACCCTGGGGTTCGTTGAGGATGCTCACAGGTTGTTCGTCTCCCGGTTCTTCTCGTGGCTCGTCTGCGCGATGCCGGCGGGAACGTAACCGGTCTGCCCCTTCTTGGCGAGGTCCTTGAGGTGCTGCTCGTAGCGCTCGGGGGAGACGACCTTCACGTTGAACAGCATCCGGGAGTGGTCGACGCCGCACAGCTCGGCGCACTTGCCCAGGAAGGTGCCCTCCTTGTTGGGAGTCACCTCGAAGGCGTTGGTGTGGCCCGGGATGACGTCCTGCTTCATCAGGAACGGCACCACCCAGAAGGAGTGGATGACGTCACGTGAGGTGAGGACGAAGCGGACCGTCTTGCCCTCGGGGAGCCAGAGGGTCGGGCCGGGGTTTCCGGTCTGCGGGTTCCGCGTGCCGGGCGTGCCGACGTCGTAGACGCCGCCCGCGTTGGCCGGGAAGTCCTCCTTGAACCGGTCCGGAATGGCGTCCAGGTTCTTGTCGGTCTTCGCGTCACCCGTGGAGCCTTCGACGGGCTCGACGTAGTTGAAGCCCCAGCTCCACTGGAAGCCGACCACGTTGATCGTGACGTCCGGCTTCTTCTTGAGGCTGAGGAGCTCGGACTCGTCGCGAGCCGTGAAGTAGAAGAGCACCGAGACGATGATGAGCGGGACCACCGTGTACAGCGCCTCGATGGGCATGTTGTACCGGGTCTGCGCCGGGACCTCGACCTTGGTGCGGGTGCGCCGGTGGAAGAACGCACTCCAGAGGATCAGGCCCCACACCAGCACGCCGACGGCGAGCGCGGCAGCCCAGGAGCCCTGCCACAGGGAGAGGATCCGCGGAGCCTCTTCCGTGGTCGGGGTGGGCATACCAAGGCGGGGGAAGTCCTTGTATGTGCAACCGGTCGCGGTCGCCAGGACCAGGCCGGCGGTCATCGCCTGCAGCAGCTTCCGCCGCATCGGGCGCCGCGGCGAGCGGTCGGAGCCGTTGGGACTCACGTAGCGCCTTCCCGAGAGTCTCGCCCGCGCGGATTGAGCTGCGGCCTTCTCGCTGGTCGGTCGCCGCCCTGCGTCGGGCAGGGGTTTGGATGTTTATGCGGACCAAACCCTAGCCGACGCGATTTGGGGGTGCGCGGGGAGGGGTCGGCAACTCGCCGTGGGTTGTGCGGGGCGCCCAGTAGCTCGGAAGGTTCTGTGAGTTGGCGGCCACGGGTGCGACGTGGTTTCTCGCGCAGTTCCCCGCGCCCCTTCGGGGCGCTTAGCGTTGCTGTATGTCCTACCTTGATGCCGCTTCCTCCGCTCCTCTTCATCCCGTCGCCCGTCAGGCTCTGATGGCTTCGCTCGACGAGGGGTGGGCAGATCCTGCCCGGCTTTACCGGGAGGGGCGGCGGGCGCGGATGTTGCTGGACGCGGCGCGGGAGGCCGCGGCCGAGGCCGTCGGGTGTCGGCCGGACGAGCTGGTGTTCACCTCCTCCGGTACACGGGCCGTGCACTCCGGGATCGCCGGGGCGCTCGCGGGGCGGCGGCGGGTCGGGCGTCACCTGATCGTGTCAGCCGTCGAACACTCCTCGGTGCTCCATTCGGCCGAAGTGCACCAGGCGGACGGCGGGTCGGTGACCGAGGTGCCGGTGCTGCGGTCGGGGGCGGTGACCGTGGAGGCGTACGCGGAGGCTCTGCGGCCCGACACCGCGCTGGCCTGTCTTCAGTCGGCCAATCACGAGGTGGGGACGGAGCAGCCGGTGGCGGGCGTCGCCGAGGTGTGCCGGGCGGCCGGGGTGCCGTTGCTGGTGGACGCGGCCCAGTCGCTCGGGTGGGGACGGGTCGAGGGTGACTGGTCGCTGCTGACGGCGAGCGCGCACAAGTGGGGCGGGCCGTCGGGGGTCGGGGTGCTCGTGGTGCGCAAGGGAGTGCGGTTCGCTGCTCAAGGGCCCGTGGACGAGCGGGAGTCGGGGCGGGCGGCCGGGTTCGAGAACATTCCGGCGATCGTGGCGGCCGCGGCCTCGCTGCGAGCGGTGCGGGCCGAGGCGGCGCAAGAGGCTGCGCGGCTGCGGGAGCTGACGGAGCGGATCCGGGCCCGGGTGCCTCGGCTGGTGCCGGACGTGGAGGTGGTCGGCGATCCGGAGCGGCGGCTGCCCGGAGTCGTCACCTTCTCCTGTCTCTATGTCGACGGGGAGACACTGCTGCACGAGCTGGACCGCGCCGGTTTCTCCGTCTCGTCCGGATCGTCCTGTACGAGCAGCACACTGACGCCCAGCCACGTGCTGAAGGCGATGGGGGTGCTGAGTGAGGGGAATGTGCGGGTCTCGCTGCCTCCGGGGACACCGCAGGAGGACGTGGAGCGGTTCCTGGAGGTGCTGCCGGGGGCGGTGGCGGGGGTCAGGGAGAAGCTGGGAGCGCCGGTCGCCGAGGCGGTCGTACGTGACGACGCCCTGGTCGTCGACTCCCTGGGCAAGCGCTGCCCGATCCCGGTCATCGAGCTGGCCAAGGTCATCGGCGACGTGCCGGTGGGCGGCCTCGTCCGGGTGCTCTCGGACGACGAGGCCGCGCGGCTGGACATCCCGGCGTGGTGCGAGATGCGGGGCCAGGAGTACGTAGGTGAGGAGCCGGCGGACCGGGGTTCGGCCTATGTGGTCCGCCGGCTCTCGTGACTACGCGAGGTGCTTCTGGACCTCGGCGGCGGCTTCGTCGCCGTACGCCTTGGTGAAGCGCTCCATGAAGTGGCCGCGGCGCAGCTGGTACTCCTGGGTGCCGACCGTCTCGATGACGAGCGTGGCGAGCATGCAGCCGACCTGGGCGGCGCGCTCCAGGGAGACGCCCCAGGCGAGGCCGGAGAGGAAGCCGGCGCGGAAGGCGTCGCCGACGCCGGTGGGGTCGGCCTTGCGCTCCTCCTCCGGGCAGCCGACGACGATCGGCTCCTCGCCGGCCCGCTCGATGCGCACGCCCTGTGCGCCGAGGGTGGTGACGCGGTGGCCGACCTTCGACAGGATCTCCTCGTCCGTCCAGCCCGTCTTGGACTCGATGAGGCCCTTTTCGTACTCGTTCGAGAAGAGGTACGTCGCCCCGTCCAGCAGTATCCGGATCTCGTCGCCGCCCATGCGGGCGATCTGCTGGGAGAAGTCGGCGGCGAAGGGGATGGACCGGGAGCGGCACTCCTCCGTGTGGCGGAGCATCCCCTCCGGGTCGTCGGCGCCGATCAGCACCAGGTCGAGGCCGCCGACGCGGTCGGCGACGGTCTTGAGCTCGATGAGGCGGGCCTCGCTCATCGCGCCGGTGTAGAAGGAGCCGATCTGGTTGTGGTCGGCGTCGGTGGTGCACACGAAGCGGGCGGTGTGCAGCGTCTCGGAGATGCGTACCGAGGCGGTGTCGACGCCGTGCCGGTCCAGCCAGGCGCGGTACTCGTCGAAGTCGAAGCCCGCGGCCCCGACCAGGATCGGCGCGGTGCCCAGCTGGCCCATGCCGAAGGCGATGTTGGCGCCGACGCCGCCCCGGCGGACGTCGAGGTTGTCGACCAGGAAGGAGAGCGAGACCGTGTGCAGTTGGTCCGCGACGAGCTGGTCGGCGAAGCGGCCGGGGAAGGTCATGAGGTGGTCGGTGGCGATGGAGCCGGTGACTGCGATGCGCACGGCGTGGACTCTCCTGTGGGGAGACGGGAGGGCGGGTTGACGGTTCACGCTATCGGGTTGGTGCGGGGCTCTGCGAGGCACTGATGGGCACTGAAGAGGTCAAAACTACCCGATAGTAGATCTTTCTTCGCCGGCTCGACCGTGCCTACCGTGCCGTTATGACGAACCTCGAGGTCCATGCTCCCGTCCCGGCCGACCTGGACGGAGACCTGGCGTCGCTGCGCGGCGACTGCGCGCGGATGGCTCCCCACTGGGCGGTTCCCGACCGGATCACAGCTCTTCCCGTCTCCCCCTCGCTCATCCACGGCGTGACCGTGCCCCCGGCGTCGGCGCGGCTGCTGGACGCGATGTCGGAGTACGGAGACTGAGGCAGCGCTTTTAAGGGAACCGCGCGCTCCCCCGCTGCGTCCCATCGGCGTCCCCCGTAAAGGGGATGCGGGATACGACCCGTGGGCCGACTTCTTTGACAGGGTCGGGTCAGGGTTACGGGACAGATGCACAGCCGAAGGAGCGATGCGGTGAACACCGAGCGACCCGACAACGACGACGTCGGCCCGGAGGACGGCGCCGCCGAGAAGGCCGGTACGCCGCGGGACGCCGATGCCATCACCGGGCCCGCCGCGCAGGAGGGCGCCCCGGAGGCCCGGGAATCGGGTGAGCCGGAGCGGGCAGAAGCCCCGGAAGGCGACGCGACGGCCACGGAGCGGGAAGAAGCCCCGGAAGCCGGTGCGACAGCAACGCAGCCGGAGGAAGCCCCGGAAGCCGGTGCGACAGCAACGGAGCCGGAGGAAGCCCCGGAAACCGGTGCGACAGCAACGGAGCCGGAGGAAGCCCCGGAAACCGGTGCGACAGCAACGGAGCCGGAGGAAGCCCCGGAAGCCACCGAGGAGACGCCCTCGGAGCAGGAAGCCTCCGCGGACACCCCTGAGACCGGCGCCTCCCCGGCTTCTGAGACCGACGCGCCCCCGGCTCCCGACACCGACGTCTCCTCCGCCGCCCCTGAGTCCCACGCGTCCCCGGCTCCGGACGCCGCCGCGTCCGACAGCGACGGTCCCCACGCCGATGACCGACCCCGGCGCCGCCCGACCCTGGTCGCCGCCTCCGTGGCCGCCGCCGTGCTGCTCGTCGGGGGTGGCGGGGCGTACCTCGCCACCTCCGCCTCCGGGGGTTCCGGCGACCGTGCGACGTCCGGGGCCGGCGGCGACGGCACTCCCCCGCCGCTCGCCCTCGACGGCTACTCCGAGGGCGCCGGCTCGAACGGCATCGCGCCCGGCGAGCCCAACCCGTACGGCGCCACCTACCGCGCCGACGGCACGCTCCCAAAGGGGCCCGGCTCGGCGCCCGTGTACCGGTCGGCCGGCACCGTCAGCGAGGAGCAGGTGGCCGGGCTGGCGAAGGCGCTCGGCGTCGAGGGGAAGCCGGTGCTGCAGGGGCAGGCCTGGAAGGTCGGGGCGAAGGACGGGGCGGGGCCGAGTCTGCAGGTGGACCGGCAGGCGCCGGGCACCTGGACGTTCCACCGGTACGCGGCCGGCCCCGATGCCTGCCAGAGCGAGACCGTGTGTGCGAGCGACCCCGTGGACCCGTCCGCCGACCCGGTGAGCGAGGCGGTCGCGAAGCAGGCGGCCGCGCCCGTGCTGAAGGCCTTGGGTCAGGACGACGCGAAGCTGGACGCGAGTCAGGTGGCGGGCGCCCACCGGATCGTGAACGCCGATCCGGTGGTCGGCGGGCTGCCCACCCACGGCTGGACGACCGGCGTCACCGTCGGCGCCCAGGGCGAGGTGGTGGGCGGCAACGGCCAGTTGCGGACGCCGGTGAAGGGCGACACGTACCCCGTGCTGAGCGCGGAGAAGACGCTGGGCCTGATGAACGCGGCGCCGGGGACCGACCCCCGCATGGGCATCGGCGGCTGCGCCAGCCCCGTACCGCTGGAGGACCGGGCGGAAGCCCCCTGCGGAGAGTCCGGCACCGCACCGAAGGCGGAGCGGAAGGCGACGATCACGGTCGAGAAGGCCGTGTTCGGGCTGGCGTCGCAGTCCGTGGACGGGCGGCAGGCGCTGGTGCCGTCCTGGCTGTTCGAGGTGCGGGCGACGGGCGCGCAGGACACCTTCGAGGTGTCGCATCCGGCGGTCGATCCGGAGTACCTGACGTCCACGACGGCGTCCGCACAGCCCAGCCCGCGGCCGACGTCGCCCGGTGACGAGCCGACGGCCGCGCCGGCCACCCGGGACGTCCGGGTGGAGGGCTACACGGCCGAGGGGACGGAGCTGACCGTGAGCTTCACCGGCGGGGTGTGCGCCGACTACAAGGCGACGGCGATCGAGGGCACGGACGAGGTGACGGTCACGGTGACCGAGACGCCCTGGCCGGACAAGGTCTGCATCATGATCGCCAAGGTGTACCACCAGACCGTGCAGCTGGACGAGCCGCTCGGCGCCCGCAAGGTCGTGGGCGCGGACGGCAAGGGGATCCCGCTGGAGAAGTCCGGGGCGCGGCTCCCGGAGACGTCCGGGGCGCGGTAGAGGCCTCGGAGACGCGCGAAGGCGGCGGCCCTGTCGGAGGGGGCCGCCGCCTTCCTGCTACTCAGCAGCAGTTCAGCTGTGGGGCTTAGCTGAAGGAGTCGCCGCAGGCGCAGGAGCCCGTCGCGTTCGGGTTGTCGATCGTGAAGCCCTGCTTCTCGATGGTGTCGACGAAGTCGATGGAGGCGCCGCCCAGGTACGGGGCGCTCATGCGGTCGGTGACGACCTTGACACCGCCGAAGTCCTTCAGCACGTCGCCGTCGAGCGAACGCTCGTCGAAGAAGAGCTGGTAGCGCAGGCCGGAGCAGCCGCCGGGCTGAACGGCGACGCGCAGGGCCAGGTCGTCACGGCCTTCCTGGTCGAGCAGGGCCTTGACCTTCGCCGCGGCGGCGTCGGACAGGATGATGCCGTCGGTGACGGTGCTGGTCTCGTCCGATACGGACATCTACATCTCTCCCGGGTTGTACGGAGACTGCTTGCCGACGGTTGCAACCATCGGGGCCGCGGATTCATTCCGGGCCGGGCACTTCTTTCGCCTGTTCCTTCATGCTCGCACACCCGCGCCGAAGCGAACAGCGACCCCGGTGGGCCCGGAACGCCGGATTCGGGATTCACGTCACATCGACGTTATGACCATCGTCAAAGTGACGTGAAGCGGGTTATGATAGATAACGTCAGTTCGACGAAAAGTAGAAAGGGTGCGTGACGTGACCACCGCCCAGACCACGGAGCTCGACGTACAGCCGACTCCGCTCGCCCTGTTGCTGCTCGGCCGCGAGGCCGACCCGAGGAGCGAGCGGGGCGTCGAGTGTCCCGGCGACCTGCCCTCGCCCTCCGACCCTGACCTGGTCGAGCGCGCCCGCGCGGCCAAGGAGAAGCTCGGCGACAAGGTGTTCGTCCTCGGCCACCACTACCAGCGCGACGAGGTCATCCAGTTCGCCGACGTCACGGGCGACTCCTTCAAGCTGGCCCGCGACGCGGCCGCCCGCCCGGAGGCCGAGTACATCGTGTTCTGCGGTGTGCACTTCATGGCCGAGTCCGCGGACATCCTGACGTCCGACGACCAGAAGGTGGTCCTGCCCGACCTCGCCGCCGGCTGCTCGATGGCCGACATGGCGACGGCCGAGCAGGTCGCCGAGTGCTGGGACGTGCTGACCGAGGCCGGCATAGCCGAGCAGGTCGTGCCCGTCTCGTACATGAACTCCTCCGCGGACATCAAGGCGTTCACCGGCAAGCACGGCGGCACGATCTGCACCTCGTCCAACGCGCAGCGGGCCCTGGAGTGGGCCTTCGAGCAGGGGGAGCCCAATTCGACAAAGGTCCTGTTCCTGCCCGACCAGCACCTGGGCCGCAACACCGCCGTGCGGGACATGGGCATGACGCTGGAGGACTGCGTCCTCTACAACCCGCACAAGCCCAACGGCGGCCTGACCGCCGAGCAGCTGCGCGCCGCGAAGATGATCCTGTGGCGGGGCCACTGCTCGGTGCACGGCCGCTTCAGCCTGGAGTCGGTGCGGGACGTGCGCGAGCGCATCCCGGGCGTGAACGTCCTGGTCCACCCGGAGTGCAAGCACGAGGTCGTGGAAGCGGCGGACTACGTCGGTTCGACGGAGTACATCATCAAGGCCCTGGAGGCCGCCCCAGCCGGTTCCAAGTGGGCCATCGGGACCGAGCTGAATCTCGTACGCCGCCTGGCGAACCGTTTCGCTCCCGAGGGCAAGGAGGTCGTCTTCCTCGACAAGACGGTCTGCTTCTGCTCGACGATGAACCGCATCGACCTCCCCCACCTGGTGTGGACCCTGGAGTCCCTCGCCGAGGGCAACCTGGTCAACCGCATCGAGGTCGACAAGGAGACCGAGGCGTTCGCGAAGCTGGCGCTGGAGCGGATGCTGGCGCTGCCGTAGCCCGCTGCCCGGCCCCGTTCATCCCGCGGCGGGTTTCCGCTCGGGGTGGGCGGGGTCGAGGCTGAAGACGGTGCCGTTCGGCGTGAACACGACGAGCGCGCCCTCGTGGAGCAGCACCTCGGGCTGGTACAGGCCGGACACCTCCGCCTTGGTGCGCGGCAGTGTCTCCCACAGCACCGTTCCCCGGCGGCCGTCGAGGGCTGCGACGCGGCCGCTGGCACTGGCCATGTACAGGGCGCCGGCCCGCGGGTCGTACCGTGCTTCTCCCGGTTGTTCCAGGCTGGTGCTGGTCTTCCACAGCTCCTTGCCCGTACGCGCCGAAACGGCGGTCACCTGTCCGTCGGACTCGGTGAACCACAAGGTGCTGTCCGCCAGCGTCACGTTGTCCCCGTACTCTTCCGCCAGCTTCGTCGAGGTGCGCGCACCGGTCTTCGGGTCCACCAGCAGGATCCGGGTGTACGTCAGGTCCTCCGCGTCCATCTCCATCAGGAGCAGCCGGTCGTCGAGGGCGCCGAGGATGCCGCTGGTGGCCGGGGTGTTCAGGGTCCGCACCGAACCGTCGGTCCGGTCCACCTCCAGGAGCCGGGCGGTCTTCTGATCGGCCTCTGCCGGGCTGCAGTTCGCGTACAGCCCGTCGCCGGCCGTCATGAACGAGCAGTAGTAGCCGGCGGGCAGCCGGGCGGTCCAGCGCTCGGCGCCGGTGCGCGGCGACCGGGCCGTCGCCTCCCGGCCGGTTTCGGAGGTCAGGACGATGTCGCCGGACAGGACCAGCTCGAGGTCCGCGTCGTTCACCCTGCGGTGCCACCGCTCGGCGCCGGTCTCGACGTCGAGGGCGAAGACGTCGACCGGGTCGGTCTCGGCGGCTTCGCTGGAGATGGACTGGCGCAGGAGCAGCGTGCCGTCCTGGACGCCGAGCAGTGAGGCGGAGTACATCCCGCTCCCGATCCGGGACGGTGCGACCTCGGCGCGCCAGACGGTCCGGCCGGTCCGGGCGTCCAGGCGTACCGGAAGGATGCTCTCGCCCACGCAGTAGACGGCGTCCTCGTGCAGCAGACAGTCGGGCTCGCCCGACAACAGGCCCTCCTGCGCTCCCAGCGCCTGCTTGACGCCGAGCGGCGCCGTCTTGAACACCGTCGTCTCCCACGGCTTCCAGCCGCTGGGCGGCGCCGACCACCGCGAGGCCGTCCCGCCGCCGCTCTCCGCCCATCCCGGCCCGAGCATCAGATAGGCCGTCAGTCCGAGGGCGAGCGCGCCGACCGTGCCGGTGGCGGCCAGCAGCGGGCGGACACGGCGGCTCCGGCGGCCGGTGCCGGTGCCGGTGCCGACCGTCGCGTCGGCGAGGGTCCCGAGGTGGGTGTCCGGCGTGGCCGGCAGCTCCTGCAGGCGCAGCGACACGGTGGCCAGGTCGCCCGCGTCCGGTTCGGGCAGGGCGGTGGCGAACTCCCGGGCCAGCTCGTCGAGTCCGGGCCGCTGCGTGGCCTCCTTGGCCAGACAGCGCTCCAGGATCCCGCGCAGCGGCTGCCCCACCCCGTCCAGCACGGGTTCGTCGTGGACCACCCGGTAGGCGGTCAGATAGGGGCTGTCGGTGTCGAACGGGCCCCGCCCGGTCGTGGCGTACACCAGCAGCGCGCCGAGCGAGAAGACGTCGGAGGCCGGGCCGACCGTACGGGCGTCGGTGAGCTGCTCCGGGGACATGAACGGTGGGGTGCCGATCATCTGGCCGGTCTCGGTGAGCGTGTTGTGGTTCTCCGCCGCGCGGGAGATGCCGAAGTCGATGACGCGGGGGCCGCCCTCGGCCATCAGGACGTTCGCCGGCTTCAGGTCCCGGTGCACCACACCGGCCCGGTGGATGTCCCTCAGTGCCTCCACCAGACCCAGCGCCAGCTGCCGCAGTTCGCCGCCGCGGAGCGCGCCCCGGTCGCGGATCCGCTGGGCGAGCGAGCTTCCGGGCACGTACTGGGTCGCCATCCAGGGCCGGGCCGCGTCCGGGTCGGCGTCCACGACCGGGGCGGTGAAGGCGCCGCTCACCTTGCGGACGGCCTCGATCTCCTGCCGGAACCTGGTGCGGAAGACGGCGTCCTCGGCGTACTGGGCGTGCACCACCTTGACGGCGACCTCGCGGCCCGACCGCGATCTGCCCCGGTAGACGGCTCCCATGCCGCCGGCGCCGAGGCGGTCGACCAGCTTGTACCCGCCGACCGACCTCGGGTCGTCCTTGTGCAGTGGCACCTTCCGAATTCCCTTCCCCCGCAAAGCCGTTCGGGCCACAGGATACGTAACGGGGAAACGGGCAAGGCCGGGCGGCGAACCATGGGGGTTCGCCGCCCGGCCTGTCCGGACGGATCAGACGGACGCGTGCTCCGGCTCGTCCGACGGCGCCTGCCGGGACGACTCCCCGGCCTTCCGCGCCCGCTTCTCCTCGCGCTTCTTCGCCCGGCGCTCCTTGCGGAGCTCCAGCATCGCGTAGAGCGTGGGAACGAGGAGCAGGGTGAGCAGGGTCGACGTGATCAGGCCGCCAATCACGACCACCGCGAGGGGCTGGGCGATGAAGCCGCCCTCGCCGGTGACGCCCAGGGCCATCGGGAGCAGGGCGAAGATCGTCGCCAGGGCCGTCATCAGGATCGGGCGCAGCCGGTGGCGGCCGCCCTCGACGACCGCTTCGACGACGCCGTACCCCTGCTTGCGGTACTGGTTGATCAGGTCGATCAGGACGATCGCGTTCGTCACCACGATGCCGATGAGCATCAGCATGCCGATCATCGCGGGGACGCCCATCGGGGTGTCCGTGACCACCAGCAGGCCGATCGCGCCGGTCGCCGCGAACGGGACGGAGACCAGCAGGATCAGCGGCTGGGCGAGCGAACGGAAGGTCGCGACCAGGAGCATGAAGACGATCGCGATCGCCGCGAGCATCGCCAGGGCCAGGTTCTTGAACGCGTCGTCCTGGTCCTGCGAGACCCCGCCGATCTCGGCCGTGGCACCCGCCGGGAGCTTCAGGGCGTCGAGCTCGGCCGTCAGGTCCGCGCTCACCGCGCCCGTGTTCTCACCGGTCGGCTTCGCGGTGATGGTGGCCGCGCGCTGACCGTCGATGCGGGTCATCGAGACCGGGCCGTCGACCAGCTCCACGGTGGCGATGTCGCCGAGCTTCACCGGGCCCAGCCGAAGGGCCTTGAGCTCCGCCAGCGTCCGGGCCGGCTTCGCCGACTTGATGACGACGTCGCGCTCGGTGTCGTCCAGGACCGCCTTGGCGGCGGTGGTGCCGCGTACCGCCTGGGTGACGGCCGCGCCGAGGGTCTGGTCGTTGAAACCGGCGGCGGCCGCCTCGGAGTTGGCCCTGACCGAGATGCGCGGCACGCTCTGTGACAGGTCGCTGGTGACGTCCGTGACGTCGTCCAGGCCGGCGACGGTCTTGCGGACCTGCTCCGCGGCCTCGCGCAGCACCTCGGCGTCGGCGGACTTCACGACCACGCTGAGGTCCTGGTTGCCGAAGCCGTCACCGGCGGCGACGGTCGTGGTGCCGATGCCGGACAGCTGGCGCAGGCCGTCCTCGATGCTGTCCTGGACGTCCTCGTACGACGCCGAGTCCTCCAGCATCACCTGGTAGGACGCCTGGTTGGAGTCCGTGCCGCCGCCGAAGGCCGCCAGGAAGCCGGACGAGCCGATG
Organism: Streptomyces sp. NBC_01352; assembly: GCF_036237295.1. NCBI lineage: Bacteria > Bacillati > Actinomycetota > Actinomycetes > Kitasatosporales > Streptomycetaceae > Streptomyces > Streptomyces sp. NBC_01352. The sequence continues at coordinate 7,910,624 of NZ_CP108354.1, read as the reverse complement.
GTGACCTGGTAGTCCTTGACGCCCTTGGTGTCGGCGAGGAGCTTCTCGACCTTCTTCGCCTGCACGTCGGTGGCCGCCAGGCTGGTGCCCGGCTTCAACTCCTGCTTGACGGTGAGGACTTCCTGCTCGCCCTGGTCGAAGAAGTTGGTCTTCAGCAGCGGGGCCATGCCGAAGGTGCCCACGAGGACCACGGCCGCGAGGGCCACGCTCGTCAGCCGGCGGCGGGTGGCGAACCGTAGGACGGGGACGTAGAGGCGCTGGAGGCGGCTCTTCGCCTCCTTCTCCTCCGCCGCGCGGCGGGCTTCCGCCGCGTCCTCGGGGGTGCCCTTCGGGGCGCGCAGGAACCAGTACGACAGGACCGGTACGACCGTCAGCGACACCAGCAGCGAGGCCAGCAGGGCCGCCGTCACGGTCAGGCTGAACGAGCCGAACAGCTCGCCCACCATGCCGCCGACCAGGCCGATCGGCAGGAACACGGCCACCGTGGTGAGGGTCGAGGAGGTGACCGCGCCGGCCACCTCGCGGACCGCCTTGAGGATGGCGTCCTCGCGCTCCTCGCCGTAGCCGAGGTGCCGCTTGATGTTCTCCAGGACCACGATCGAGTCGTCGACGACCCGGCCGATGGCGATGGTCAGCGCGCCCAGCGTGAGCATGTTCAGGGACAGGTCCCGCGTCCACAGCACGATCAGGGCGAGCACCACGGAGAGCGGGATGCTGACCGCCGTGACCAGCGTCGAGCGGATCGACGCCAGGAAGACGAGGATGACGAGGACCGCGAAGACCAGGCCGAGGGCGCCTTCGGTGGTCAGGCCCTCGATGGCCTTGGAGACCGCGGGGCCCTGGTCGCTGACGACGGTGACGGACGTGCCCGCTCCGAGGTCCTCGCGCATGTCGGACAGCTTGTCCTCGACCGCGTTCGAGATGGCGACCGCGCTGCCGTCGTGGTCCATGGTGACGCTGACGGCGAGGCTCGGCCTGCCGTCGGTGCGGGTGATGGAGTCGGCGGTGGCCTGCTGCTCCTCGACGGTGGCCACCTCGGCGAGGCGGACCGGCTTCTTCGCCGACGTGCCCTGGCTGGTGACCATCAGGTCCTGGATCTGCCGCAGCGAGGTGAAGCCGCCGCCGACCTGGACGGTCCGGTTGCTGCCGTCCTCGTCGAAGGAGCCGGCCGGGACGGTCGCGCCGCCCGCCTGGAGCGCCTGCGTGAGGGCCTGCGTGTTCAGGCCCGCCTCGGCGAGCTTCGCGTCGTCGGGCGTGACGGCGACCTGGAGGTCCCGTACACCGTCGACCGTCACCTGTCCGACGCCATCGATGGCCTTCAGATCCGGTACGACGGTCCGGTCGAGCCGGTCGGCCAGCGCCTGCTGGTCCTGGTCGGAGGTGACGGCGAGGACGACGGTCGGGATGTCGTCCGTCGAGCCGGCGACGACCTGCGGGTCCACGTCGTCCGGGAGCTGGACCCGGGCCCGGTTGACGGCCTGCTGGACGTCGGCGACGAGCTGCTGGGTGTCGTTGCCGTAGTCGAAGGACGCCATGATCACGGCGTTGCCCTCGCCGGCGGTGGAGGTGACGCCGCTGATGGCGTCCACGGCCTCGAGGTTGTCCTCGATGGGCTCGACGATCTGCTTCTCGACGACGTCGGGGGAAGCGCCCTGGTAGGGCGCGATCACCGAGACGACCGGCAGTTCGATGCTGGGCAGGAGTTGCTGCTTCAGCTGCGGGATCGCGATCGCGCCGAACGCGAGTGCGATGACGGACATCAGGCCTATCAGGGCCCGTTGCGCGAGGCTGAATCTCGACAGCCAGGACATGGGTCAGGGATCTCTCTTCTGTGAGCGGCAGAAGTTCGGGCTTCTGTAAGCGGCTACGGCCGCACAGATGAGCGCCCGCCCCTACACCCTGAGCCATCCAGAGGCGGTGATCCCTAGCCCCCAGGTCCATTTCCTTATGCGGCCCCTACTCCGGCCGCAGTACGGGAGAGTGCGGTCAGTCCACCCTTGGACGTACCAGCCCCGACTCGTACGCGATCACCACGAGCTGCGCCCGGTCCCGCGCGCCCAGCTTGGCCATGGCCCGGTTGACGTGCGTCTTCACGGTGAGCGGGCTGACTTCGAGGCGCTCGGCGATCTCGTCGTTGGAGTGCCCCCCGGCGACCTGGACCAGGACCTCGCGCTCCCGCACGGTCAGCGCGGCGAGGCGCTGCGCGCGAGCGGGGTCGCGCTCGTCGTCCCCCGCGTCGCCCTGGGCGAGGAAGCGGGCGATGAGCCCCTTCGTCGCCGCCGGGGACAGCAGCGCCTCGCCGCCCGCCGCGACCCGGATCGCACTGAGGAGTTCCTCGGGCTCGGAGCCCTTGCCGAGGAAGCCGGAGGCGCCCGCGCGCAGCGACTGCACGACGTAGTCGTCGACCTCGAAGGTCGTCAGGATGACCACCCGGACATGGGTGAGCGAGGGGTCGGCGCTGATCAGGCGGGTGGCGGCGAGGCCGTCGGTGCCCGGCATCCGGATGTCCATCAGGACGACGTCGGCCCGCTCCTCCTTGGTCAGCCGCACCGCCTCGGCCCCGTCGGACGCCTCGCCCACGACCTCCATGTCGGGCTCGGAGTCGACGAGCACGCGGAAGGCGCTGCGCAGCAGGGCCTGGTCGTCGGCGAGCAGGACACGGATGGTCATACGGGTTCCCCCGGCTTTCCGGTGACGGCTGTGCGGGTCTTGATCGGCAGGATCGCATGGACGCGGAAGCCGCCCCCGTAGCGGGGACCGGTGGTGAGGGTGCCGCGCAGGGCGGTGACGCGCTCCCGCATGCCGAGCAGGCCGTGGCCGCCGGCGGTCTGCGGGTCGTGGTCCTCGCCCGCGCCGTTGTCGAGGACGGTGATCTCGATGTTCGGTCCCACGCGTACGACGCTCACCTCGGCCTTCGCCTCGGTCCCGGCGTGCTTCTGCACGTTGGTGAGGGCTTCCTGGATCACGCGGTAGGCGGCCAGGCCGACGGCGGCGGGCAGGTCGATCCCGTTGTCCGCGCGGGCCACCTCGACGTGCAGCCCCGCGCTTCGGAAGGTGCCGACGAGTTCGTCGAGCCGGTCCAGTCCGGGCGCGGGTTCGGTCGGGGCCTCCGGGTCGCCGGACTGTCTGAGCAGCCCGACGGTGGCGCGCAGCTCGTTCAGCGCCGAGCGGCTGGCCTCCCGTACGTGGGCCAGGGCCTCCTTGGCCTGGTCGGGGCGCTTGTCCATGACATGGGCGGCGACTCCGGCCTGGACGTTGACCAGGGCGATGTGGTGGGCGACCACGTCGTGCAGGTCGCGGGCGATGCGCAGCCGTTCCTCCGCGACCCTGCGGCGGGCCTCCTCCTCGCGGGTGCGCTCGGCCCGTTCGGCGCGCTCCCTTATGGCGTGGACGAAGGCGCGGCGGCTGCGGACGGCGTCGCCCGCGGTGGCGCCGATGCCGGTCCAGGCGAAGATCGCGAGGTTCTCCTGGGCGTACCACGGGAGCGGCCCGGCGAGCATGGAGGCGCCGGTGAGGACGGTCATGGTGAGCAGGCCGACGCGCCAGGTGGTGGGGCGGTCGGTGGTGGAGGCGACGGTGTAGAGCGCGATGACCGCGGACATGGCGACGGGGGCGCGGGGGTCACCGGTGACGGCCTCCACGAGGGCGAAGCCGCCGGTGAGGGCGAGGACCGTCATCGGGGCGCGGCGGCGGAACACGAGGGTGGCGGCGGCGAGCACGATGAGGACGAGGCTGAGCGGGTCGGGGGTGCGCAGGATCCAGCTGACGTCGTGTTTGCTGCGCGGGTCGACGAACGAGCCGGCCACCATGCAGGCGAGCACGCCGGCCGCGAGGGCCGCGTCCAGCGTCATGGGGTGCGCTTTGAGATGACGCCGGGCTCGCTCGAGGGTGCTCACGTCTGCCAACGGTACGGGGGCCGCGCGGGCGGCGGAACGGGGGCTACCTGTACGTTCCCCCTCACCTCAGCCCGGGATCAGGCCGTCGTCGCTCAGCAGTTCCCGTACCTCCTCCAGCGTCGCGTCCGGCGACGGCAGGATCAGTTCCGACGGTTCCAGGGAGTCGTCGGGCAGGGGGTCGCCCAGTTCGCGCACCTTGGCCAGCAGGGCCTGCAAGGTGCGGCGGAACCCGGGGCCGTCGCCGTTCTCCATCTCCCTGAGGAGTTCGTCGTCCAGCTTGTTCAGCTCGGTGAGGTGGCTGTCGGCCAGCCTCACCTGCCCCTCCCCCATGATCCGTACGATCATGTCGCCCTCCTAGGCGTGGGCCCCGGCCCGCGTTACTGCTTGTCGAAGCGCGGGGTGTCCTGCGGCTGCTGCTGGGACTGCTGCTGGCTCGTGCCACCTTCGATGGCCTGCTGGGACGGCGTGCCACCGGCCAGCTCCGCCTTCATGCGCTGCAGCTCCAGCTCTACATCCGTACCACCGGAGAGGCGGTCCAGCTCGGCCTGGATGTCGTCCTTGTGCATGCCGGACTGGTCGTCCAGGGCGCCGGAGGCGAGCAGTTCGTCGATGGCTCCGGCCCGCGCCTGGAGCTGGGCCGTCTTGTCCTCGGCACGCTGTATCGCCAGGCCGACGTCGCCCATCTCCTCGGAGATGCCGGAGAACGCCTCGCCGATGCGGGTCTGCGCCTGGGCCGCGGTGTACGTGGCCTTGATCGTCTCCTTCTTGGTGCGGAAGGCGTCGACCTTGGCCTGGAGCCGCTGAGCCGCCAGGGTGAGCTTCTCCTCCTCGCCCTGGAGGGTCGAGTGCTGCGTCTCGAGGTCCGTCACCTGCTGCTGGAGTGCGGCGCGGCGGGAGAGCGCCTCGCGGGCCAAATCCTCACGACCCAGCGCGAGCGCCTTGCGGCCCTGGTCCTCCAGCTTGGACGACTGGGACTGCAGCTGGTTCAGCTGGAGTTCCAGGCGCTTGCGGGACGTGGCCACGTCGGCCACGCCTCGGCGCACCTTCTGCAGCAGTTCCAGCTGCTTCTGGTACGAGTAATCGAGGGTTTCGCGCGGGTCCTCGGCCCGGTCAAGGGCCTTGTTCGCCTTCGCGCGGAAGATCATCCCCATACGCTTCATGACACCGCTCATGGGCTTCGCGCGCCCCCTTCTGACGGACTTCCAGCTCCAGCTCTGCAACAGAACCCACAGTACGGGCCCTGCATCCATTACCGCACTGTTCGGGGACGGATGCGCTCATCCCCAAGGACGACTGGCCAAGGCCCTGCTCCGGCGTAAGGAGTAGGTGACCATCAGGGTCCCTCTTCCCCACTACAGACGACCGGTGTTGCCGGATCGTTCCCCACCGGGCTGGGGTCCATGCCCCCTGACCCCGTACCCTTGGGTTTTGTGTTCCGAAGCCGTGCCAAGGATGAGAAGGCCCCGGCCGCCGACAAGGCGCCGCTGACCGACTCCAAGCAGACCCGCGACCCTGAGGCCAAGAAGGGCAGGCCCACGCCCAAGCGCAGTGAGGCCCAGTCCCAGCGCCGCAGCGTCGCCCAAACGCCCACGTCGCGCAAGGAGGCCTCCAAGCGTCAGCGCGACGAGCGTCGTGCGCAGCTGGAGAAGCAGCGCCAGGCGCTCGCCGGCGGTGACGAGCGGTACCTGCCCGCGCGTGACAAGGGCCCGGTGCGCAAGTTCGCGCGCGACACCATCGACTCGCGGTTCAACATCGCCGAGTTCTTCCTGCCGATGGCCGTGGTCATCCTCGTGCTGAGCATGGTGCAGGTCGGCGCGCTGCAGAGCATCGCGCTGCTGCTGTGGCTGGTCGTGATCGTGCTGATCGTGGTCGACTCGGCCCTCACCGGTTTCCGGCTGAAGAAGCGGCTGGCCGAGCGCTTCCCGGACCAGAACCGGCGTGGCGCCGTGGCCTACGCGCTGATGCGCTCCCTCCAGATGCGTCGGCTCCGGCTGCCGAAGCCGCAGGTCAAGCGCGGAGAGCGGCCCTGAGCACTACGCCGTTCACCGGGGGCGCGGCGGATGCCTGGCTGAGCAAGCTGGGCGGGCTGCGGGACGTCGTACGACAGGAGCTGGTGGCCCGGCAGCTCGACGAGCAGATAGTCGGGCGGTTCCCGGTGGGACAGCGCCTGCGGGTGCTCGACGTGGGGATGGGCCAGGGCACGCAGGCGCTGCGGCTGGCCCGGGCCGGGCATCAGGTCACCGGCGTCGAGCAGGACCCGAAGATGATCTCCGCCGTGCGGGAGGCGCTCGCCGCCGAGCCGGAGGGGATCCGGGAGCGGGTGCGGATCGTCCAGAGCGACGGCCGGGACACCGGAGTGCACTTTCTGCCGGGCAGTTTCGACGTCGTGCTGTGTCATGGCGTGCTCATGTACGTCGAGGAGCCCGATCCGCTGCTGGCGGGGCTGGCCCGGATGCTCGCCCAGGGCGGGCTGCTGTCGCTGCTCGTGCGCAACGCGGACGCGCTGGCCATGCGGCCGGGGCTGTCGGGCGACTGGGCCGGGGCACTGACCGCCTTCGACACCACCGCCTACACGAACCGGCTCGGCCTCGACGTACGCGCCGACCGCCTGGCGACGCTGACCGCGACCCTCGCGGGCATCGGTGCGCCGCTCGCCGCCTGGTACGGCGTGCGGGTCTTCACGGACACCGCGGTGGACGACGCCGAGATCCCGGCCGACGTCGAGACGCTGCTGACGGTCGAGGAGCGGGCCGGGCGGACCGACCCGTACCGGGGGGTCGCGGCGCTGCTGCATCTGTGCGGGGTGCGGGGCTGAGCCCGTTCGGGCGCGCAGCACAAGGCGGGCGTACACCCCCGGAGCGAGACTCGGGGCATGGACGCCTCTCGTACCCGTGCCCTGCGGTCGGCCGCCCCCGTCGTGGCTCTCGCGTGCGGTCTCGCACTCGTCGGCGGGTGTTCCGACTCGGGGTCCTCGTCGAAGACGGAGAAGAAGACGGAGAGATCGACCACCCAGGCGGCCGTTCCCGCGGTGGACAGTGATCTGCAGAGCGACTACCAGAAGGTGATCAAGGACGTTCTGCCGTCGGTCGTGCAGATCCGGGCGAGCGGTGATCTGGGCTCGGGCGTGGTGTACGACGACAAGGGCCACATCGTCACCAACGCGCATGTGGTGGGCGACGCGAGGACCTTCGAGGTGACGACCGCGAACAGCGAGAACGTGCTCGCCGCGAAGCTGGTCCACTCCTACCCAGAGCAGGATCTCGCCGTCGTCAAGCTGGACAGGGTGCCGGACGGGCTGAAGGCGGCCGCCTTCGGGGACTCCTCGAAGGTCGAGGTCGGGCAGATCGTCCTCGCCATGGGCTCACCGCTCGGGCTGTCGTCCAGCGTGACGCAGGGCATCGTGTCGGCGACCGGACGGACCGTCAGCGAGGGCCGCACCGACGGCGGTACGGGCGCGACGATCGCCAACATGGTGCAGACGTCCGCCGCCATCAACCCGGGCAACAGCGGGGGCGCCCTCGTCGACCTCGACGGTCAGGTCATCGGCATCCCGACACTGGCCGCCATCGATCCCGGCCTCGGGAGCAGCGCGCCCGGAATCGGGTTCGCGATCCCCGCGTCGATGGTGAAGACGGTCGCCGACCAGATCATCAGGGACGGCAGGGTCACCGACTCGGGCCGGGCCGCGCTCGGCATCACCGCGCGCACGGTCGTCGACGACAGCTACCGGGCCGCCGGTGTCGCCGTCGTCGAGGTCGAGGACGGCGGGGCCGCCGACAAGGCCGGCATCGAGGCCGGGGACATCATCACCAGGTTCGGCGACACGGACATCACGACCATCACCTCGCTGACCGAGGCCCTGGCGGCGCAGAAGCCGGGTGACAGGACGTCGGTGACGTTCACCCGCGACGGCCGTACGAAGACCGTGGAGGTGACGCTGGGTGAGCAGTGAGGGAGTCGGACCGTGACATCCGGACAGTGACATGACGAGGGGCGGCCGGTGTCCGGCCGCCCCGGCCGGCTACGCCTCCTGGGCGTGCAGGCTCATCGGACCGTAGATCTTCGTCCCGTCCTCGAAGAGGTGCACCTGGTCCGCACCGCCTTCGAGCAGGTCCTTCCAGTACTCCCCGATCCAGGACTCGGCGTCCCCCTGCGTGGTGAACTCCTCCGGCACCACCGCGGGCTGAACCTCGGTGCCGTCGGACTTCTCGAACCGCCACGTCCATGCCGCCATGTACGCCTCCCTGGTGTGAGCCCTTGCACAGCGGAAGCCGGATCTTGGTCCGGCTCCTGCCCCGAGCCTATTCGTTCCCCTGGGCGGGCTGTTAAAAGAACCTGCGGGTCGTCGTCATAGTGCGCGCCGTCCGGGCCGGTCGCGCCCCTTGGGAGGCGTCCCAGACGCGCGATACCAACGGCGACCGGCGAGAATCGGGGCTGTGGACGTTACTTTGCTCGGCACCGGCGGCCCCGCGGGGCTCCCTCACCCCGACTGCCCCTGTGCTGCCTGCGCGGCCGCGCTGGGTGCGGATGCCCGGGCGGCGACCTCGTTGCTCGTGGACGGGGCACTGATGCTCGATCTGACGCCGGGGGCGGCGTTCGCGGCGGCGCGGGCGGGACGTTCGCTGGGGGGCGTACGGCAGGTGCTGCTGTCCCATCCGCACGACGGGCCGGCGGTCGAGGTGCCGGCCGGGCTGCCGCAGCCCGGGCGGGTACCGGATGGCCGGGAGTTGGCGCTGCTGACAGGGCATCGGGTGCGGGCGGTGGCGATGGACGCACCGGGGACCGGGTACGCGGTGACCGGGCCGGACGGGCAGCGGCTGCTGTATCTGCCGCCCGGGGGTGCGCCCGCCGGGCTGGAGAACGGGTTCGCCGAGACGTACGACCTGGTGCTCGCCGATGTGGTGGCGCGGCCGGACGCGCTCGCCAAGCTGCGGGCGGTGCGGGCGATCGGACCGACGACGGACGTCGTCGCCGTGCATCTCGACCACGAGGTGCCGCCGGGGGCGGAGGTGCGGCGGCGGCTCGCCGCGGCGGGCGCGCGGGCCGTGCCGGACGGCACGACGCTGGCCGTCGGCGCCTACGAGGACGTACCGGATGTGCCGCGGCGGACGCTGGTGCTGGGCGGGGCACGGTCCGGGAAGTCGGTGGAGGCCGAGCGGCGCCTCGAGGCGTTCCCCGACGTGCTGTACGTGGCGACGGGCGGCGCCCGCAACGGGGACGGCGAGTGGGCCGCGCGGGTGAGCGCGCACCGGGAGCGGCGGCCGGGGTCGTGGCGCACGGCCGAGACCTGCGACCTGGTGCCGCTGCTGAAGGACGACGGGCCGCCGCTGCTCATCGACTGTCTGTCCCTGTGGCTGACGGACGCGATGGACGCGGTCGGGGCGTGGGACGACGCGGAGTGGGCCGACGGCGGCGAGCGGGCGCTGCGGGCACGGGTGCGGGACGTGACGGAGGCGGTGCGGGCCACGCGGCGGACCGTCGTCGCCGTGTCGAACGAGGTGGGGTCGGGGATCGTCCCGGCCACGGCGTCCGGACGGCGCTACCGGGACGAACTCGGGCGGCTCAACGCGGCCTTCGCGGGCCAGTGCGAGCAGGTGCTGCTGGTGGTGGCGGGGCAGGCGCTGGTGCTACGGGGCTGACGCCTGGGCCCTGTCGTCACATTCCCGTCGTCCGCCCGAAGGGCGGGCCCCGCGCCCGCCGCGGTAGCGGCTGATGTGGCTGTAGGCGCGTGCTCTCGGCGTGCCGGGCACAGGCCCTCGTACTGGTTGTACGTGGGTCTGTGCCCGGTGCGACGAGAGTGTGCGCATGGCGCCGCGGGGCAGGCGGGAATTTGACGGCAGGGCCTAGCGGCGGGCGATCACGCGGTAGGTGTTCGAGCGGCGGGTCAGGACGAGCAGCGGGCCCAGGGCCTGCTCCACCGCCTTGGCCGCGGCCAGCAGCGGGATCTTCGCCCAGGTGGGCAGGGACTTGGGCAGGATCAGGAACAGAGCGCCCGGCAGGTCCCGGGGGATGTGCGCGGCCCGGCGGTCCGCGGTGACGATCGCGCAGCCCTGGGACTCCAGTTCCGCGCGCAGCTCGGCCAGCGGCAGCAGGTGGAGCCGGCGGTGACGCGGCAGCCAGCGCCTGCCGAGGAGCGTGGCGAACGCGCTCTGCGGGTCGGGGAGTTCGAGCAGGAGGTGGCCGCCCGGGCGGAGTACGGCCAGGGCGGCCCGGAGTTCGGCGCGCGGGTCCGGGGTGCGCGGCAGGTGGTGGATCATGCTGACCACGTCGTAGCGGGCGCGCAGGCGGGCGGTGATCTGCGGGTCGGTCAGCCGGCCCAGGTGGGCCTCCTCGACGCGTTCGGCGCGGCGGGCCCATTCGACGCGGGGGGTGGGGTCGAGGCCGTCGAAGGACGTGTACGGGAACACCTGCCGGGCCGCCTCGGGGAAGCGGGCGTCGCCCGTGCCCACGTCCAGCCAGCTCTCCGGTTCGGGGAACGGCAGTATCGCGCGGGCGACGGAGCGCAGACGCCGGGCCAGAGGTGCGGAGGATGCTGAGGACGCGGACATGGGCGGCTCCCGGGGGCTTACGACATTCCGCTGCAAACCGGAACGTATGGGATGGGGATCTTGAGCGCAACGACGTCGCACGCTCGTCGTGGCGATGTGGCGCCGCCGTGTTCGATCAGGGCCGGTACTGTTCGGCGAATGAGCTCGCTTAATCTCGACGACTTCACCGATCTGATCGAGCGCCCGGACGGCGGGATGCGCCGTGACGCCGAGGCCCGCCGGGAGCGTCAGATCGTGCCGCCCGGAGCGCTGGGACGGCTGGACGAACTGGGTGAGTGGCTGGCCGCGGCGCAGTCGGCCGTACCGGTGCGGCCGATCGAACGGCCGAAGGTCGTGCTGTTCGCCGGTGACCACGGCATCGCCGAACTGGGCGTCTCGGGGCGGCCCGCGGGCAGCGCCGCCGAGTTGGTGCGCGAGGTCATGGAGGGCGGCCGGCCGGCGTCGGTGCTCGCCCGGCGGCTCGGCGTGCCGGTGCGGGTGGTCGACATGGCGCTGGACTGCGATCCCGAGACGCTGCCGGCCGAGGTCGCGGGGCACCGGGTGCGGCGCGGCAGCGGGCGTATCGACATCGAGGACGCGCTCACGCCGGAGGAGGCGGAGGCCGCCTTCCGGGCCGGGGTCGCCGTGGCCGACGAGGAGGCCGACTCCGGTACGGATCTGGTGGTGCTCGGCGATGTGAGCGTGGGCGGGACCACGGCGGCGGGCACGCTGATCGCCGCGCTGTGCGGAACCGACGCGTCCGTCGTGACCGGGCGGGGCGGGCAGGCGATCGACGACCTGGCGTGGATGCGCAAGTGCGCGGCGATCCGGGACGCGCTGCGGCGGGCCCGGCCGGTGCTCGGGGACCAGTTGCTGCTGCTGGCGACGGTGGGCGGGGCCGACCTCGCCGCGCTGACCGGGTTCCTGTTGCAGAGTGCGGTGCGGAAGATGCCGGTGATCCTGGACGGCGTCGTGGTGGCCGCCTGCGCGCTGGTCGGGCAGCGGATCGCGTTCCGGGCGCCGGACTGGTGGCTGGCCGGGCAGAACAGCGGGGAACCGGGCCAGGCCAAGGCGCTGGACCGGATGGCGCTGGAGCCGCTGCTCGACCACGGGGTGACGGTCGGGGAGGGCGCGGGGGCGTTGCTGGCGCTGCCGCTGGTACAGGCCGCGGCGGCACTGGCCGCCGAACTCCCCGAGAAGCCGGAGGTTTCCGAGAAACCGACGGACGCCGAGAAGCCGACGGACGCCGAGGTTCTTGAGAAGGAGTAACAGCGCACGAGATCGAGATCACTCAGGTCTCTCTCAACTTCGCCCGGTCCCGGTCGGTCTTCGCAGGTGGTACAACGACGAGGACCACCGAATGAACACGCTCGCCCGCCGGGCCCGCGCCGAATGGGGACTGCTGTACGTCACCGTGCGCGACGCGCTGCACGAGCGCGGATGGCGGGCGGTCCCCATGGCCCTCGGGGCGGTCTGCCTGACTGCGGTCCTGCACTTCGTGCACAACCAGTCCTGGGGCTATCAGCTCGTGCAGAACCTCGGCGCCGTGCGCGCCGAGGACCCGCTGTGGCTCGCCCTGCTGCGCACTCCCCTGTCCCTGTTCGTGCCCGCCCTGGACCTGCCCGTCTGGGGCGCCCTGGGGCAGCTCCTGCTGGTGTTCGGGATCGCCGAGATCTGTCTGGGCCGGTGGCGGACGCTCACCCTCGCGTACGCAGCCACGCTCGCGGGCACGCTGTACGCGCGCGTGGGGATCTGGCTGGGTCCCGACAGCCCGCTGGGTCTGCCCGGCTCGGACGCGCATGTCGTGGACACCGGGCCGTCGGCGGCCGTGGTGGGCCTCGCCGTGTTCGTCGGTTGGCGCTACGGCGCCCATGTCACGGCGGGTGCGGTGATCGCGGCCATGGTGGTCGAGGTGGCGCTGAAGGAGAACCTGGCCGGCAAGGAGCATCTGGCGGCGATCGGGGTCGTGCTCGTGCTGTGCGGGGTGTCGGCGCTGCGTCACCGGTGTTCGAGGGCGCGGACGGGCTCGTTCGGTCTGCCGCCGATCCAGTCCTGAACGGTGCGGCTGGGGCCCGCCCAGCGGCGGTCGTGGTGATAGGCGCGCAGTGTGGATCTGGCGCGGGCGCGCGGGCGGCGGCCGTAGACGCGCTTGGCCCAGGGGGAGCCGGGGCGGGCCAGCCGGATGGCGCCGACGAGTGCGATGAGGGGGACGATCACGCCGAAGATCGCGGTGCGGGCCTTGCCCTTGGCCAGGGCGAGGAGCGAGAAGACGAAGTTCACGGCCACGCTCACGATGACGGAGCCGCGGTCCTGGAGCTCGTCCTCGTCGAGGTCGTTGACCCCGAAGGGCACGAAGCCGCACAGGACCAGGCCGACCAGGGCCGCGGTGAGCACCACGACCTCGACGCTCTTGCGTCCCGCCTCGGTCCAGTAGACGTCGTCGAGGTGCAGGATCAGCGCGAACTCGTCGAGGACCAGACCCGCGCCGATGCCGAAGACGACGGCGAACGCGGCCGAGCCGAAGCCGTGCCGGGTGCTGGCGACGGCGCCGAAGCCGCCGAGGACGGTGAGGACGACTCCGGGGACCACGTGGTGGACGTGCACTCCTCCTGCGCTGACGTTGCCGAAGGGCCCCTTGCCCGCCCGGATCATCCGCGTGACGACCCGGGTGATCAGGAACGTCAGCACGAACGCGGTGAGGGCGAGAAGCAGGGGCAGTTTGCCCGGCTCGATGATGTTCCGCTCCAGCCAATGTCCCATATGGGCACTTTATCCACGGAGGCCCTGGGCGCTCTCCCGACCGCCGGGTAACCTGCGCCGGTGTCCACGACCCCGACCTCCTCGCCCTCCTCGCCCGCCTCCTGGGCCGACGGCCTCCGCTTCGCCTTCGGCACCCTCACCGTGCTCCCGGTCAAGGTGACCCGCTGGGACCGGGAGGCCGCCCGGGGCGGCATGCTGTGCGCGTCTGCGGCCGGGCTGGCGGTCGGCGCGGCTGCGGCCGTGCTCGGCGGGTTCCTGCTGTTCCTGGGCGCGGGCCCGCTGCTCGCCGCCGTCGCCTCCGTCGCCGTACCCGCCGCCCTCACCCGCGGACTGCACCTGGACGGCCTCGCGGACACCGCGGACGGGCTGGGCAGCGGCAAGCCCGCCGAGGACGCGTTGCGGATCATGAAGCAGTCGGACATCGGGCCCTTCGGGGTGATCACCCTCGTCCTCGTGCTGTTCGCCCAGGTGGCCGCACTGTCCCAGCTCTACGCCGACTCCTGGACGCGGGGTGCCGTGGCCGCCGTCGTCTCGGCGACCACCGCCCGCCTGGCGCTCACCCTGGCCGCGCGCACCGGGATACCGGCGGCGCGGCCGGAGGGGTTGGGAGCGGCGGTGGCGGGCGTGGTGCCGGTACGGGGTGCGACGATCGCCGCCATCGCCGTCACGCTGGTGGCGGCCGGTGCGGGGGCGCTCGTCGGGCCGTACGACGCGGTCGGCACGGCTCTCGCCGTCCTCGTCGCCCTCACCGTCGCCGAACTCCTGCTGCGGCACTGCGTCCGGCGGTTCGGCGGGGTGACCGGGGACGTGTTCGGGGGGCTCGCGGAGACGGCGGCCACGGCGGCGCTCGTCGCGCTGACCCTGGGGCGCTGACCTTGGAGTGCTGACCCGGGGGCGCCGGCCCGTTCAGCAGGCCCGGCGCCACACCCCCAGTTCGTACTTCTTGAGCATCGAACTCAGCTTCAGGCTGCGGGATTCGGCGCAGAAGCGGCCGGTCGGCAGTTCGTACTCGACGTGGAAGACGGCCTTGCCCGCGGTGATGAAGGGCAACAGGTCGGCGCATTGGTCGTACTGGGCGCACTGTTCGTTAACCGCGAAGTCGAAGTCGTCCACCAGCTCGGGGATCTGGTCCAGGTCGTTCTTCAGGCCCACGGCCAAGCCGCGGTCGTGGGCGAGTTTCGCGATCAGGCGGTTGTAGCGGAGCTGGTCGGCGGCCTTCAGGGGGAAGCCGGTGCGGTTGCGGTAGCCGTCCATGTTGTCGGGCTCGACCGCGTCGAAGCCCTTCTCGCGGCACATGTCGACACGGGCCGCCATCAGGGGTTCCAGGACGTCGGTGCGGCGGATGTCGAGCCAGCGCTCGCCCTCCCAGCCGTTGCCCCGGCCCAGGACCGACTTGGGGAACTTCCCCGCGTCCGGGCGCCAGTCCTCCCAGGCGCCGGTCGAGAGGTAGCAGATGACCTTGCGGTCCTCGCGGTGCAGTGCGGCCACCGTCGACTTCGACTGGTCGAAGCCGTCGATGTCGTAGACCGGGACGTCGACGCTCGTGTCGATCCGGCCGCTGAGCTGCCACTGCCAGGCGAGGCCGGGGCGCGGCTGCCAGCGCGCGCCGCTCGGCTCGTCGGCGTCCTTGTCGGGAACGGTCGCGGTCGTGCAGGCCGCCAGCAGCAGAAGCAGGGCTGCGAGCAGGATCGGGTGTCTCACCGGGCGGGCTCCAGGGTGTGCGGCAACGTACCCCAAGGATGATCTCCCGCGCCCGGCACGGCGCAGTGCACCGACGCGCCCCGCGCGCGGGCGAGCTCCGCCAGGTCGACGCCGGGCGGCACGTCGTACACGAGGTGGCACAGCCGTACGCCGGTGGTGCCGGGCCGGGGCTGTGGTGGGAGGCGGCGGTACGAGTCCCAGGTGCCCTCGAAGGTGACGAGGACGTCGGCGATCCTGGCGTAGGAGGGGTGCGGCGGGGTGCCGTGGTTGAGGACCAGGGTGGTGCAGCCGAGGCCCCAGGCGGCCACCGCCAGCTTCTGGTAGTGCGGGAACTCCTCGGGACCCGCGCCGACTTGGTCGAGGAAGACGCCGTCGGTGCCGTACCAGTCGCGGTACCGCGTGAGGTCGCGGACCACGTCGGTGTGGGGTCTGCGGCCGTAGTCGGTGTCGGTGTAGCCGAGCACCCGCGCCCCCGCCGCCCGCAGCCGGGCGGCGGTCTCGGCGAAGGCCGGATCGGGGCGGTCGCCGGGGCCGCTGGCCGGGTTGAGGACGACGCCGTGGAGGCGGGGGGCCGCCGCCACGATCGCGTCCCATTCGGCGGGGCGGACGGACGGGTGCTCGTAGTAGGGAACCAGCAGGGTGCTCATCGGTGGGCGGTCGCCCTTCCCAACAGGGCGCAGACCAGGCCGGCCTGGATGACCGCGGCCGTGCCGTACACGATCAGGCCGACCCAGTGCGGGTCTCCGGTGTGCGTGACGAGGGCGGCGGTCTGGGCGAGGGCCGCCGCGCAGCACACCGCCGCCGCGCCGGTGACCGCGCCGAAGGACTGGAGCAGCAGGCCCGTCCACAGGACCACGCCGAGCAGGAGCAGCCCGGCCAGGCGGACGCCGGTGAGGCCCTGGGCGTGCGGCCACAGGGCCGAGGTGGCGAGGCTGAGGGCCAGCAGGCTGGCCAGGTAGCCGGTCAGGCACTGGACGACGGTGCGTGCCGTGGTCCGCCAGAACGCCTTCGGGGTGCTGCTGGAGCGCAGCCCGGCCAGGCCACCGCTGCGGAAGCGGTACAGCAGCCATTCGGCCGGGCCCATGCTGAGGGTGAGCGCCACCGCGGCGGGCGCGGCGATCGCGCTCTGTTCCTCGCCGGCCAGGACGTCCCCGAGCGCCCCGTAGACGACGAGGACCCCGCTGCCGAGCCCGAACAGGGCGTACGGCAGGGAGG
The DNA here is from genome assembly GCF_036237295.1 of Streptomyces sp. NBC_01352. NCBI lineage: Bacteria > Bacillati > Actinomycetota > Actinomycetes > Kitasatosporales > Streptomycetaceae > Streptomyces > Streptomyces sp. NBC_01352. The sequence goes on along the minus strand of NZ_CP108354.1, from coordinate 7,894,525 downwards.
CCGCGAGCCGGGGGGCCGCGGTGCGCCGGTGCTCGGGGACCGGCCCGAACGTGCCGAAGGGCAGCAGCGCGGTCAGTCCGGCGGTCCAGTTGCCGCCCTCACCCAAGTCCCGTAGGGCGGGCGCCACTTCGCGCAGGGCGAGGACTCCCACCACGGCCAGCGAGCCGAGCAGCAGGGCGAGTCTCGCCGCGTCGGGCACGGGCTGGGCCACGGTGACGGCCGCGCCCGCCGCCATCGGCAACAGGGCGATCAGCAGGGCCCGTTCGCGTCCCATCACCAGCAGGACGGTGGCCGCGCCCAGGTAGCCGGACTGGCCGGCGGCGAAGACGATCGCCGCCGGGTGGGCCGTACCGGCGACGGCGAGGGCGATCAGGGCGCCGAGCAGCGCGCCCGCCGGCGCTCCCAGGAGCAGGGAGCGGCGGGCGGCCAAGCGGTCGCCGAGCCCGAGCCAGGAGTAGGCCCGGTGGGCGAGGCCCTGGTTCCAGGTCCAGCCGCACAGGGCGCCGGCCAGCAGCGGGACCGTGCCGGCCGGGAGGCCGAGGTCGCCGTCGGGGCCGGCGAGCAGGGGTGCGCCGAGGACGTAGCCGAAGCCCGGCAGGGCGAAGACGACCCCGCGCAGGAGGCAGCCGAGGAGGCCGATCTGCCAGGGGTCGTGGAGCGGGCCGTCCGGCTCGGGGTAACGGCGTTCGACGCGCTCGTACAGCTCCTCGGCGAGCGCGAAGGAGTTCTTCACGCCGTACCGCTCGCGTATCTGGTCGTCCGAGAGGCCGTCGGACTCCAGCACGGCGGCTATCTCGTCCGGGTGGACGGCCGCGGCTATGACGTCGTCGAGCCGCTCGGCGAGTTCGTCGACCGGGTCGGGCTGCGCCCAGCTGGGAGTGCGCTGCCGGGGGATGTAGGGGAGGGTGTCGGGGCGGGAGCCCGGGGGCATCCAGAGGCTTCCGCTCACCAGCCGGTTCCGTCCGTCGCGACCGCCGCGTACCACGGGTCGCGCAGTTCGAGGGTCCAGTCGGCGACGGTCTCCAGGGTGGGCTCGTAGACCTCGGGCAGGCCGGCGAGCTCCTGGTAGATCGTCCGGAAGGCGTCCACGCTGCGGCGGAGCGTGAAACGGTCGATGACCCGCTGGCGGGACAGTTCGCCCAGTTCCAGGCGCCGTTCGTCGTCCCGGAGGAGGGTGAGCGCGGCCGCGGCCATCTTCTCCGGCTCGCGCGGGGGCACCACCAGACCCGTGTCGCCCACGGCCTCGCGCACTCCCCCGACGTCCGTCGAGACCGTCGTACGGCCGCAGGACATGGCCTCGATGATGGAGAACGGGAAGCCCTCGGAGATCGACGACAGCATGACGACGTGACCGGCCGCGTAGGCCCGCCAGACCTCGCTGATGCGGCCCTCGAAGGTCAGTCCGTCCCGCACGCCGAGCTCGGCGGCGAGCTTCTCCAGCTTGGTGTGGTAGGCCTCGCCGCCGGCCGGGACCGGGCCGAACAGCCTGAGCCGGGTCTCGGGGATCTCGGCGCGGACCATGGCATAGGCGCGGAGAAGCGTTTCGAGGTCCTTGATCGGGTCGACGCGCCCGCACCAGGTGAGCGTGGGCACCTCGGGTTCGGGTCCCGCGTGCGGGAAGGCGGCCGGGTCGACGCCGTTGTAGACCGTGCGGATCTTGTCGGCGTCGGCGCCGCCGCGCTCCTCCCAGCGGCGGTTGTACTGGTTGCACGGGGTGATCAGGTCGGCGGCGCGGTAGCCCAGGGAGTTGAGCTCGCGGTAGAAGCCGAGCATGAACGCCTTGACGGGCCAGCGCTGTTCGCCGCTGCGGTAGCCGAGGTAGCGCTCGCGCAGATAGATGCCGTGCTCGGTGAGCAGGAAGGGCACGCCGTCCAGCTTGCGGGCGGCGAGCGCGGGCAGGGTCGCCAGGCCGCTGCTGACGGCGTGGGCGACGGAGTCCTCCGGGATGCGGACGCCGAGCGGCCTGAGGGCGTGTTCGAGCAGGTCGGTCGCGGTCAGCGCGTCGTGGACGGTCGGGCGGGCCGCGGCGGTCGCCAGATGCGGCATCGTCCATATCCGCATCAGCGAACGCAGCGCGGACTCGGTGCGCAGCGCCGCCGACAGGCGCCCGTCGCGGGCGAGTTCGGCGAGCTCGTACAGCGCCTCGCCGAAGTCGCAGTTCGCCTCGGGGGCGAGGAAGGAGAGCAGGAAACGCTCGTACGACTCGAGGAAGCGGCGGCGGGCCCGGCCGAGCGGCGCCCGTGCGCGCCCGGGCCGCGGGCCCCAGGTCGGCACGGAGGTGTGCCGGTAGACGTTGGGCGGCAGCTCCCAGGTCACGGGTTCGCGGCCGCTGCCGGTGAGCGACAGGACGTGGAAGTCGACCTCCGGCATGCCCTTGACGAGCTGGTCGCACCAGGTGCTGACCCCGCCGTGGACATGCGGATAGGTGCCTTCGGTGAGCATGGTGACATGACGGCCCGTACGCATCGCTACGCGGTTCCCCCTTGTAGTGCGGATGACGTTCGGGGAGCTGCGGCTCGGCCCCCGGCTGCGGGCTCGTTGTGGCCGGTCGCGCCCCGCGGCGGAGCCGCATATCGAATGCGGCCCCGCGCCCCTGAAGGGGCGCCTCTCTACGGCAGCTTCAGCGTCAACCCGGGCTGCAGCGCGGCCGGCGTGGTCCAGGCCGAGCGCGCTCCCGCGTAGGGCGTGCCGAAGGTGGTGGTGCCGATCAAGAGCTGCCTCTGCGTCCCTTCCGGTGCGGTCACCGGGATCTGCGTCCCGGACGGTGCGGTGACGGTGACTTCGTTCCCGATGCGGTACGCGGTGACCTGGCCGTTCGTGACAGCGGTCTGCCAGGCGGCGCGTCGTTGCAGCTCGGTGCCGATGGCGCGCTGCGCGAGGTTCTGCACCGGGGTGTTGTCGGCGAAGAGGGCCGCGTAGTCGGCCAGCACCTTGTCCATGACCGGGTAGAGCGTCCGGTCCTCGGCCAGGTTGGACTGGTGGGCGTAGTGCGGGCGCGGGTCGCCCGCGACGACGTGTCCGAGGGCGGTGCGGGCCTCCAGCGGGACGATGTACTCGTCGTAGCCGGTGGTGGTGTCCAGCGGCTCGTCGAGGCAGGTGGACGTGGGGTTGTTCTCGCAGACGCCGCTGCCGCCGTCGGCCGCCGAGGTGTAGATCCAGTTGTACTCGTCGACCATCTCGGCGTCGGTGCCCACGTTGTAGTACACGTTCATCGGATAGCGCGGCACGGTCCGCGTGCTGGTGCCGACCGGACGCTGCTCGGGCTCGCGGGAGTTGTCCGAGGCGGTCCAGGCGATGCCGTTGTCGGCGAGTGCGCCGGCCAGGTTCGGGTTGTCGTCGGGCTGCTGCGGCAGCGTCCTGAGGCCCGAGTGCTCGCCGGTGACCAGCTCGGAGCGGTTCATCGGGAGGCCCTGGGTGAGCCCCCAGTCGTAGTTGGCGGAGATCTCCGCCGAGATGTCGGCGCGGCTCATGTACCGCGTCGAGCCATCCGCGTTCTTCGCGCAGCTCCACGGCACGGTGCTGGTGTCCTGGACGCAGCCCAGGTACTGGTGCGTGTAGGTGTGGTTGATCCAGCGGTACTGCTCCTTGTCGGCGAGCAGCTGGTCGGTGAGCGGGTCGCTGCCGCCGTGCTCGCTCTTCCACTCCTCGCCGGAGCCGGCGTTGTAGACCATGTCGAGCGTGAAGCCGCGCTCCCGCTGCCACTGCGCCGCGTACTGCGCGTCGGCCGCCGTCATACGGATCGGTGTGGTTCCCTCGCCGTCACCACCCGCGCAGTCGAAGTCGCCGGGGGTGCAGTTGCGTTCGGTGTCCCAGCGGCTGTCGGGCGCGAAGACGTCGTCGACATGGACGGCGAAGTAGTTCCTGCTCTGCCCGAGGTGTACGCCCTGGGTCAGCCATTCGACGATGCCACGGGCGAGTACCCGGAACTGCTCCTGGTACTGGTTGTAGGCGAAGGTGACGACGAGTTCACGGCGTCCGTCGTGCGCGTACTCACCGATCAGGCTGCCGGTGCCCGCCCCGGCGGGCACCGGGATGTCGACGTAACTGGTGAATCCCGTACGGGGCTTGGCGACGAAGCCGTAGCTCTCCTGCGTCGAGGCGTCGTTGTCCTCGAAGGTGAGGGCGCCGTCCAGATAACCGAAGTACCCCGCCTTGCCGACCGTGGTCACGGCCGCCTCACGCCCGTCGAGGGTGCCGGCCCAGCCGCCCTGACTCGTGTAGTCGAGGCCGACTCCCGGGTGCGCCCAGGTGTAGGCGTCGACCTGCGGGATGCCGTACGTCCGCTCGTAGGTCTCCAGGGCGGTCTGCTCGGCCGAGCCCGCCCCGAACGGGGCCTCGTTGGGCAGCACCACGCCCTGGTACTTGGCGCGCGGCGTGCCGTCCACCGTGTCGCTGAGGAACGTGTCCGTGATGGCCGGACGGTCGGCGTCGTTCAGGTTCACCCTCGTGTACGGGATGCCGGTGCTCTTCAGCTGGGCGGTGATGGCCTGGACCGGGCTGTCGCCGTTGTCCACCACCAGCACCCTGAGATCGATGCGCGGCTCCTCGGCCGCCGACGCGCCGGGTATGCCCAGTCCCAGCGCCATGAGACCGGCGGCCGTCAGTACAGCGGCCGTGGTTCTCCATCTGTGTGCGTGCGCGCGATGCGCCATGGGTCGTCCCCTCCCCAGTGATTCCCCCGATGGATCCCCATGTGGTCGATCAGAGGAGGATCCGTGGAAATGATGCAAAGCGGCGAGGCGTACGCTCGCCGGAACCAGACGAGTGTGACTCAGCTCACCGGGACTGGGGATCAAGAAGTGGCCAGGACGCCACCGATGGGTGAATGGCCGTAGGAATGATCGACAGCGGGCCCGAGCGTAGGCTCAGGGCGGGTGTTTACCTGCCCTGGTAAAGACCAGGCCGCAAGAGAGTTCTAGGGTCGGTTTTCGGGCTCGGCCGACCCACCCTTGTCCGGCCGCACAGGACTTCCAAGGAAGCGAGATTTCACCACCGTGACTGCTCTCACTCTCAGCACCGCCGCGGCGCCCGGCCTTCGGGCCGACGCGATCGTGATCGGTGTGGCCAAGGGTGCCGAAGGCCCGGTCGTCGCACCGGGCGCCGAGGCCGTGGACAAGGCGTACGACGGCAGGCTCGCCGGCGTCCTGGAGACCCTCGGTGCCTCCGGTGCCGAGGGCGAGGTGACGAAGCTGCCCGCGCCGGCCGGCTTCAAGGCGCCGCTCGTGGTGGCGGTGGGCCTGGGCGCCGAGCCCGAGAAGGACTCCGGCTTCGACGCGGAGGCGCTGCGCCGAGCCGCCGGCGTGGCCGCCCGCACCCTCTCCGGCGCCAAGAAGGCGGCGTTCGCGCTGCCGCTCGCGGACGCCGCGGATGCCGGAGTGGTGGCCGAGGGCGTCCTCCTCGGGGCGTACTCCTTCGACACCTACAAGGAGAACGGCAAGAGCGACGCCAAGGCCAAGAACGGCAAGGCGCCGCTCGCCGAGGCCTCCCTGCTCGGCGGCAAGCCCCGCGACCGCGCCTACAAGGCGGCGATCGAGCGGGCCGCCGCGGTGGCCGAGGAGCTCAACCGCGCCCGCGACCTGATCAACATGCCGCCGAACGACCTCGACCCCGAGGCGTTCGCCGCCGTCGCGCAGACCGCGGCCAAGGAGCACGGCATCAAGGTGCAGGTGCTCGACGAGAAGGCCCTGGTCAAGGGCGGCTACGGCGGCATCCTGGGCGTCGGCGCCGGGTCGGCGGCGGGCCCGCGGCTGGTGAAGCTGTCGTACACCTCCTCGAAGGCGAGCAAGCACCTCGCCTTCGTCGGCAAGGGCATCACCTACGACTCGGGCGGCATCTCGCTCAAGCCAGCAGGCCACAACGAGACCATGAAGTGCGACATGAGCGGTGCGGCGGCGGTCTTCGCCGCCGTGGTCGCCGCCGCGCGTCTGGGGCTGGAGGTCAACGTGACCGGCTGGCTGGCGCTGGCCGAGAACATGCCCTCGGGCTCCGCGACCCGGCCCGGTGACGTGCTGCGCATGTACAGCGGCAAGACCGTGGAGGTGCTCAACACCGACGCCGAGGGCCGGCTGGTCCTCGCCGACGCGCTGTGGGCCGCCTCCCAGGAGAAGCCGGACGCCATCGTGGACGTGGCGACGCTGACCGGCGCGATGATGCTGGCGCTGGGCAACCGGACGTTCGGGATCATGGCGAACGACGAGGCGTTCCGCTCCGCGATCCACGAGGCCGCGGAGGAGGTCGGTGAGCCGGCCTGGCCGATGCCTCTGCCGGAGCACCTGCGCAAGGGGATGGACTCCGCCACGGCCGACATCGCCAACATGGGTGAGCGGATGGGCGGCGGCCTGGTCGCCGGTCTGTTCCTGCGGGAGTTCGTGGGTGAGGGGATCACCTGGGCGCACCTGGACATCGCGGGACCGGCCTTCAACGAGGGCGGGCCCTTCGGATACACGCCGAAGGGCGGCACGGGCACGGCGGTGCGGACTCTGGTCCGGCTGGCCGAACTGACGGCCGCGGGCGACCTGGGCTGAGGTCCTTTTCGGTGACGGGGCCCCGCGCGCGGGTAGGGCGGGGCCCCGTCGCCCTGCCGTGGCACAGGTGACGGCCCAGGAGAGTGCGACGTCTCACACACCAGCCCGGCGTCTCTTCCCGCGCCGACAAGTGCGAAGATGGGCCTCGGCAGGACAGGGCCCCACCGAAGGGCCGAAGAACGAGCGGCCGGACACCAGCCGCCGACCGGTCACCGCAGACCGGCGTGGCGCACATGCATGGAGGACGTGACGTGGCGAACGACGCCAGCACCGTTTTCGACCTAGTGATCCTCGGCGGTGGTAGCGGTGGTTACGCCGCGGCCCTGCGCGGGGCTCAGCTGGGCCTGGACGTCGCCCTGATCGAGAAGGACAAGGTCGGCGGTACCTGCCTGCACCGGGGGTGCATCCCCACCAAGGCCCTGCTGCACGCGGGCGAGATCGCCGACCAGGCCCGCGAGAGCGAGCAGTTCGGTGTGAAGACCGCCTTCGAGGGCATCGACATGGCCGGGGTCCACAAGTACAAGGACGGCGTCATCGCCGGCCTGTACAAGGGCCTGCAGGGACTTGTCGCCTCCCGCAAGGTGACGTACATCGAGGGTGAGGGCCGCCTCTCCTCCCCCACCTCCGTCGACGTGAACGGCCAGCGCGTCCAGGGCCGCCACGTCCTGCTGGCGACCGGCTCCGTGCCGAAGTCGCTGCCGGGCCTGGAGATCGACGGCAACCGGATCATCTCCTCCGACCACGCCCTCGTCCTGGACCGGGTGCCGAAGTCGGCGATCGTCCTCGGCGGCGGGGTCATCGGCGTCGAGTTCGCCTCCGCGTGGAAGTCCTTCGGCACGGACATCACGATCATCGAGGGCCTCAAGCACCTCGCCCCCCTCGAGGACGAGAACTCCTCCAAGCTTCTTGAGCGCGCGTTCCGCAAGCGCGGCATCAAGTTCAACCTGGGCACCTTCTTCTCGAAGGCCGAGTACACCACCGACGGCGTCAAGGTCACCCTCGCCGACGGCAAGGAGTTCGAGGCCGAGCTCCTGCTGGTCGCGGTGGGCCGCGGGCCCGTCTCCGCCGGTCTCGGCTACGAGGAGCAGGGCGTCGCCATGGACCGCGGCTACGTCCTGGTCGACGAGTACATGCGCACCAACGTCCCGACCATCTCCGCCGTCGGTGACCTGGTCCCCACGCTCCAGCTCGCGCACGTCGGCTTCGCCGAGGGCATCCTGGTGGCGGAGCGTCTGGCCGGTCTGAAGACCGTTCCGATCGACTACGACGGTGTCCCGCGGGTGACGTACTGCCACCCCGAGGTCGCCTCCGTGGGCATCACCGAGGCCAAGGCCAAGGAGATCTACGGTGCGGACAAGGTCGTCGCTCTGAAGTACAACCTCGCGGGCAACGGCAAGAGCAAGATCCTCAACACCTCGGGCGAGATCAAGCTCGTCCAGGTCAAGGACGGTGCTGTGGTCGGCGTCCACATGGTCGGTGACCGCATGGGCGAGCAGGTCGGCGAAGCCCAGCTGATCTACAACTGGGAGGCGCTGCCCGCCGAGGTCGCGCAGCTCATCCACGCCCACCCGACGCAGAGCGAAGCGCTCGGCGAGGCCCACCTGGCCCTGGCCGGCAAGCCCCTCCACTCGCACGACTGACCCCTCGGTCGACGAACCCCCAGACTTCCGCACTTGTAAGGAGCAACCGAAACCATGGCGGTTTCCGTAACCCTTCCTGCGCTCGGTGAGAGCGTCACCGAGGGCACTGTCACCCGCTGGCTGAAGGCCGAGGGTGAGCGCGTCGAGGCCGACGAGCCGCTGCTCGAGGTGTCGACCGACAAGGTCGACACCGAGATCCCCTCGCCCGCCGCCGGTGTCCTGGCGTCCATCAAGGTCGCCGAGGACGAGACCGTCGAGGTCGGCGCCGAACTGGCCGTCATCGACGACGGCACCGGCGCGCCCGCTGCCGCCCCGGCCCCGGCCGCCGAGCCGGCCCCTGCTGCCGCTCCCGAGCCGGCTCAGGCCGCCCCGTCCACCGAGCAGGCCGCCCCGGCTCCTGCTCCCACCGCCGAGGCCGCCACCGGCGGCGGCTCCGCCGAGGGCACGGACGTCGTCCTGCCCGCGCTCGGCGAGTCCGTCACCGAGGGCACCGTCACCCGCTGGCTCAAGGAGGTCGGCGACTCCGTCGAGGCCGACGAGCCGCTGCTCGAGGTCTCCACGGACAAGGTCGACACCGAGATCCCGGCGCCCACCTCCGGTGTGCTGCTCGAGATCACGGTCGCCGAGGACGAGACCGCCGAGGTCGGTGCCAAGCTGGCCGTCATCGGCGCCCCGGGCGCGGCTCCGGCCGCTGCTCCGGCCCCCGCCGCTCCGGCTCCCGCGCCCGCCGCCGAGGCTCCTGCCCCGGCTCCGGCGCCCGCCCCCGCGGCTCCGGCTCCGGCTCCGGCTCCGCAGGCGCCCACGGCTCCGGCCCCGCAGCAGCAGGTCACCCCGGCTCCCGAGCCGGCCCCGGCCGCTCCGGCGCCCGCCCCGGCTCCGGTCACCCCGGCCGCCGCGCCCGCCGCCACCTCCGGTGACGACGGCGCCTACGTGACCCCGCTGGTGCGCAAGCTCGCCGCCGAGAACGGCGTCGACCTGGCCACCGTCAAGGGCACCGGCGTCGGCGGCCGCGTCCGCAAGCAGGACGTCATCGCCGCCGCCGAGGCCGCGAAGGCCGCCGCCGCTGCTCCGGCTCCGGCCGCCGCCGCACCGGCCGCCGCCGCGAAGAAGGCCCCCGTCCTGGAGGCCTCTCCGCTGCGTGGCCAGACCGTCAAGATGCCGCGCATCCGCAAGGTCATCGGCGACAACATGGTCAAGGCGCTGCACGAGCAGGCGCAGCTGTCCTCGGTCGTCGAGGTCGACGTCACGCGCCTGATGAAGCTGCGCGCCCGGGCCAAGGACGCGTTCGCGGCCCGTGAGGGCGTCAAGCTCTCCCCGATGCCGTTCTTCGTCAAGGCGGCGGCCCAGGCACTGAAGGCGCACGCGCCGGTCAACGCCCGGATCAACGTGGACGAGGGCACGATCACCTACTTCGACACCGAGAGCATCGGTATCGCGGTGGACTCCGAGAAGGGCCTGATGACCCCGGTCATCAAGCACGCCGGTGACCTCAACATCGCCGGCATCGCCAAGGCCACGGCGGAGCTCGCGGGCAAGGTCCGCGCCAACAAGATCACCCCGGACGAGCTGTCCGGCGCGACCTTCACCATCAGCAACACCGGGTCGCGCGGTGCGCTCTTCGACACGATCATCGTGCCGCCGGGCCAGGTCGCGATCCTCGGTATCGGTGCCACGGTCAAGCGTCCGGCCGTCATCGAGACGGAGGAGGGCACGGTCATCGGTATCCGTGACATGACGTACCTGACCCTCTCCTACGACCACCGTCTGGTGGACGGCGCCGACGCGGCCCGTTACCTGACCGCGGTCAAGGCGATCCTGGAGGCGGGCGAGTTCGAGGTCGAGCTCGGGCTCTGAGGCTCTTCGCCTGTACGGTGCCCCGTCCGGAGTCCTCCGGGCGGGGCACCGCGCTGTCACCGGGGCGTCAGGCTCTTGTCCGACCACCCCACCAGCGACTCCACCCACACATTGGGGACCGCGAGCTTCGGCGCGGGCACCAGGCGCCGCGTCCGGTACGCCTTCAGCACGTCGGACGTGGCGTCCAGGCAGTCCCGCGAGGTGAGCTTCCCGGTCCTCGGCTCGACGCCCACGAGGAAGCCGCGTTCGGCGACGGTACGGATCATCGCCCGCGCCGCCGGCACGTCGCTCGTCGAGGAGGACGTGCAGCGGTAACGGCTGTACGGGTGCTCGGACCTGCCGGGATAGTGCGCGTCCCGGGACATCTCGCTGAGCATGCGCGCGTACGTCCCCTCCGCCTGCCAGGCACCGATGTCGCCGCCCGGCGGGGTGTACAGCTTTCCGCTCGGGTTCTCGATCGCGCCGTACACCCAGCGGTCGGTCCCGGTGATCCGGAAGCCCCAGCCGACGTGGCCGAACTTCTGCGCCCCGTCCGGCTTGACGAAGACACAGGCGCCGCCCTGTCCCCGGGCTGCGCCCGCCATTCCCGTGATCTGTTCCGTGCTCTCTTCCGTGCTCTCTGCCGTGCTCTCTGCCGTGATCGTGCGGCCCGCCTTCGCCTCCGCCCGGGTGGGCGTCTGCTGGCAGCCCGTCACCCCCACCAGCGCGCCGATCACGGCCGCCGCGGCCGTCCAGCGCACTGCTCCACGCCGTCCCCCGATGTTCATGTCGCCCCCACTCGTGCCGAGGGCGCCCCGCGCGGGAGCCCTCTGCCGACGGCGACACCGAAGGAGCCCCCGGGGTTCCCCGTATTGACAGAAGACGTCGAGCTGAGAGCGTGTAAGCCTCGTCTCACCTGCGCGAAAGCGCCCCCGTGCGCCCCTCCCTCATGGGCCCGCGGCCTTATTGTCTAAACGTCAAACGCCCCCGGGGCCGATGGGCGGCCCCTCCCTAAGGAGCCCTCATGACCGCGCCCGTCGTCCACTCGCTGCGCGAGCAGATCCGCGAGCACATCGTGGAGGGGATCGTCAGCGGGCGCTGGAAGCCGGGCGAGCGGATCGTGGAGCGCCGTATCGCCACCGAGCTGGAGGTCAGTCAGACCCCGGTGCGGGAGGCGTTGCGCGAGCTGGAGTCGCTGCGGCTGATCGAGTCGGCGCCGAACAAGGGCGTACGGGTGCGGAACCTGACCGCGGCCGACCTGGAGGAGAGCTACCCGGTCCGGGCCGGTCTGGAGGCGATCGCGGCGGAGCTGGCGGCGGGGCGGCTGGCGCACGACTGCTCGGCCCTGGAGCCGCATGTCGCCGCGCTGTACGAGGCCGACCGCGCGTCGGACGGGACGGCCCAGGTGCGGCACACGGTGGCCTTCCACCGCGAGATGGTCCGGGCGGCGGGCAACTCGGTGCTGCTGCACACCTGGGAGGGCCTGGGCATCGAGGTCTTCACCGCGCTGTCGATCCGCTGGCTGGGAACGGTTCAGCAGTCGTACGCGGAGGAGCACGAGGAGCTGGTGGCCGCGTTCCGTCGCCAGGATCCGCGGATCGCCGAGATCGTGAAGGCTCACGTCCTGGGCTGCGCACCGCAGGCCTGAACCCTGAGCGGTACCGCGCTCAAACGTGTCCCGACCTGCGAAAACCCTTATCAGAAGCGGCACGCCGTGTCTTTCTTGAAGGCACCCCGTGCCTACTTTCTCGTGATCAAGAGGTTTTGCCTCTCAACCCTTTGATCGATCATCGATCAGGGAGTTAGAGTCTCGACGGGCTTCCACCGAGGCCCCAGCCCTGTCCTGCCAAAGACCTAGGGCACCCCCGAACCCTTGCCGATGAGGGAACCCCCTTCGACTGAGGAAGGCGGCGACATGACCGACCCCAACGCCATCCAGCCGAGCGCGCTCGACCAGCTCCCGGACCGGGACCCGGAGGAGACCGCCGAATGGCAGGCCTCACTGGACGCGGTCGCCAAGGCGGCCGGGCCGCACCGCGCGGCGTACCTGATGCGGCGCACGCTGGAGCGGGCCGAGGGCACCGGCATCGCGCTGCCCAAGCTCCTCGAGACCGACTACGTCAACACCATCCCGACCGCCGCCGAGCCGTCCGCGCCCGGTGACGAGGCGATGGAAGCCCGGATCACCGCCTGGAACCGCTGGAACGCGGCGGCGATGGTCAGCCGGGGCAGCAAGTACGGCGTCGGCGGCCACATCGCCACCTTCGCCTCCGCGGCCTGGCTGTACGAGACGGGCTTCAACCACTTCTTCAAGGGCAAGGAATCCGAGGAAGCGCCCGGCTCCGGCGACCAGCTGTACATCCAGGGCCACGCCTCCCCCGGCATCTACGCCCGCGCCTTCCTCGACGGCCGGCTGAACGAGGACCACCTCGACAACTTCCGCCGCGAGTCCGGCGGCAACGGCCTCCCGTCGTATCCGCACCCCCGCCGCCTGCCCTGGCTGTGGGAGTTCCCGACGGTGTCGATGGGCCTCGGCCCGCTCTCCGCGATCTACCAGGCGCGCTTCAACCGCTACCTGACCGCCCGCGGCATCAAGGACGTCTCCCAGTCGCACGTCTGGGCCTTCCTGGGCGACGGCGAGATGGACGAGCCCGAGTCGACGGCGGCCCTCGCACTGGCCTCCCGCGAGGGTCTGGACAACCTGACCTTCGTCATCAACTGCAACCTGCAGCGCCTCGACGGCCCGGTCCGCGCGAACTTCAAGATCGTGCAGGAGCTGGAGGCCCAGTTCCGCGGCGCCGGCTGGAACGTCATCAAGACGCTGTGGGGTTCGGCCTGGGACGAGCTGTTCCAGCTGGACACCACCGGCGCGCTCGTACGCCGCCTGCGCGAGGTACCCGACGCCCAGGTGCAGACGTACCAGACCCGCGACGCCGCCTACATCCGCCAGGACTTCTTCGGCAAGGACCCGGCGCTCGTCGAGATGGCGAAGCTGCTGAGCGACGACAAGATCCTCGAGTGCTTCCACCTCTCCCGCGGTGGCCACGAGGCGCGCAAGGTGTACGCGGCGTACAAGGCGGCCGTGGACTTCAAGGGCGCCCCGACGGTCATCCTGGCCCAGACGGTCAAGGGCCACACCCTCGGTGAGGGCTTCGCGTCGAAGAACGCCAACCACCAGATGAAGAAGCTCTCGGTGGACGAGTTCAAGACGATGCGCGACCTGCTGGAGCTGCCGATCTCGGACAGCCAGTTCGTCGACGGGGTCGTGCCCTACGGCCACCCCGGCGCCGACTCCCCAGAGGTCCGCTACCTCCAGGAGCGCCGCGCGGCCCTCGGCGGCCCGGCCCCGGCCCGCCGTACGCACCCGCTGGCCCCGCTGCCGGCCCCGGCGGAGAAGGCGTTCGCCTCCTTCGACAAGGGCTCCGGCACGCAGAACGTCGCGACCACGATGGCCTTCGTCCGGCTCGTCAAGGACCTGGTCCGCGACAAGGAGTCCGGCAGGCGCTGGGTGCCGATCGTCCCCGACGAGGCGCGCACCTTCGGCATGGAGAGCCTGTTCCCGTCGCTCGGCATCTACTCGCCCAAGGGCCAGACGTACGAGCCGGTCGACCGCGACCAGCTGATGTACTACAAGGAGGCCACGAACGGCCAGATCCTCAACGAGGGGATCACCGAGGCCGGTTCGATGGCCGACTTCATCGCCGCGTCCACCGCGTACGCCACGCACGGCGAAGCGATGATCCCGTTCTACATCTTCTACTCGATGTTCGGCTGGCAGCGCACGGCCGACCAGATGTGGCAGCTCGGCGACCAGCTCGGCCGCGGCTTCCTCGTCGGCGCCACGGCCGGCCGGACGACCCTGACGGGCGAGGGCCTCCAGCACGCCGACGGCCACTCGCCGGTCATCGCGGCGACCAACCCCGCCGCGCTGACGTACGACCCCGCGTTCGCCTACGAGGTCGCGACGATCGTCAAGGACGGTCTGCGCCGGATGTACGGCGAGGCGGCCCCGGGTGAGGACCAGAACGTCTTCTACTACCTGACCGTCTACAACGAGCCGCTGCCGCAGCCCGCGAAACCGTCGGGCCTCGGCATCGACGAGGGCATCGTCAAGGGCCTGTACCGGTTCAGCACGGCGGAGTCGGCGGGGCTGTCCCTGGTCGCCAACGCGCCGCGCATCCAGCTGCTGGGCTCCGGCACGGCGATCCACTGGGCGATCAAGGCGCAGAAGCTGCTCGCCGAGGAGTGGGGCGTGGCCGCCGACGTGTGGTCCGCGACCTCCTGGACCGAGCTGCGCCGTGACGCGCTGGAGGCCGACGCCGCCCTGCTGCAGGGCGAGGAGCGGGTGCCGTACGTCCGTCAGGCGCTGCACGGCGCCGAGGGCCCGGTGCTCGCGGTCTCCGACTACATGCGTCAGGTCCCCGACCAGATCGCGCAGTGGGTCGAGCAGGACTACTCCTCGCTGGGCGCCGACGGCTTCGGCCTCTCGGACACGCGTGACGCGGCCCGCCGCCACTTCGGTGTCGACGCCGAGTCGATCGTCGTCGCCGCCCTGGCCCAGCTCGCGAAGCGCGGCGAGGTCAAGGCGACCGCGGTGAAGGAAGCGCGGGCGAAGTACGGCCTGTAGGACCTGTAGGACCTGCGGTCCGATGACAGCGATGAAGGGGTACGGCTGCCGCCGTGCCCCTTCGTTGTCAGTGGCGCCCGGCATCATGGCCGTATGCGTGCTGCCCGTCTGATCAAAATGGTGCTGCTGCTCCAGTCCCGGCCGTCCATGACCGCCGCCGAGCTGGCGCGGGAGCTGGAGGTGTCCGAGCGGACCGTCACCCGCGACGCGCAGGCACTGTCGGAGGCGGGGGTGCCGGTGTACGCGGACCGGGGGCGGGCCGGCGGCTACCGGCTGATCGGCGGGTACCGCACCCGGCTGACCGGCCTGGCCCGCGGCGAGGCCGAGGCGCTGTTCCTGTCCGGGGTGCCGGGGGCGCTGCGGGAGATGGGCCTTCAGGACGCGGCCTCGGCGGCCCGGCTGAAGGTGTCGGCGGCCCTGCTGCCGTCGTTGAGCGACGCCTCCCGGACCGCCGCGCAGCGCTTCCACCTGGACGCGCCGAACTGGTTCAAGGAGCCGAAGACCCCCGAACTGCTGCCGGCCGTCGCGGACGCGGTGTGGGACGACCGGCGGATCACCGCGCGCTATCGCGGCCGGGAAGCGGAGCGCTCGCAGGACGTCGTGCGCGAGCTGGAGCCGTACGGGCTCGTCCTCAAGGCGGGCGTCTGGTACCTGTGCGCGCGGGTGGCGGGGCAGAGCGACTCCTACCGGGTGTACCGGATCGACCGGTTCGCCGTGGTGACGGTCGGCGAGGAGCGGTTCGACCGGGACGAGGAGTTCGATCTGCCGGGCTTCTGGGACGAGCGGGCCGAGCAGTTCGCCCGGTCGCTGCTGCGGGCGGAGGTGGTGGTGCGGCTGTCCGGGGACGGGGTGCGAAGACTGCCGTACACCGTCGATCCCCTGTCGGCCCGGGAGGCGCTGGCAGCGGCCGGTGCCCCGGACGGCGAAGGGCGGGTGACGGTGACCCTGCCGGTGGAGTCCGAGGAGGTCGCGCACACCCAGCTCGCGGCGCTCGGGCCGGAGGCGGAGGTGCTGGCACCGGAGAGCCTGCGGGCGCGTTTCGCCGGCGACGCGGCCAGACTGGCCGCGCTGTACGGGACATAACAATCCGCCCCACTCCACGTGCGTCCCACCTCTTCAGGGCCGATGCTGGACCCGTGATGGACGAGACGGAGTTCTGGGAGCTGGTGGACGCCACCCGCGAGGCCGCCGAGGGCGACCCGGAGGAGCAGGCGGACCTGCTCGTGGACCGTCTTCTCCAGCTCGACCCGGACATGGTCCTCGACTTCGCCCGTCACTTCGAGGCCCGCTACAACCGCGCCTACACCTGGGACCTGTGGGGCGCCGCCTGGGTCCTGCTGGACGGCGCGAGCGACGACGCCTTCGACTTCTTCCGGTGCTGGCTGATCGGCCAGGGCCGCGAGGTGTACGAGGGCGCGGTGCACCACCCCGACTCGCTCGCCGACCTCCTGGACGACTTCGACGAGGAGATCGACGGCGACGGCGAGGAACTCGGCTACGCGGCGGACGAGGCCTACGAGCAGCTCACCGGCACCGTCGCCCCCGACCTGGGCATCGCGCCCGCCCCCTCCGAGCCGGAGGGCACACCGCTCGACTTCGAGGACGAGTCGGTGCTGGCCGGGCGGTATCCGAAGCTGTGGGAGCGGTTCAGAGGCTGACCCCGGCCGACGCCCTGAACGGCGACCGCGCGCCCGGAACCCGCTCGCCCTCAGCGCTGGACGGACCGTCAGAAATCCCGCCGTAGGGGCGTGTTCCCCTTTTCTGGTGCTCTGGAGGTAGGGTAGGGCAATCCACCGGGGCAGCCAGGTGGCAAGCCGTACCCGGGCAGTGTGCCACCTGGCAGTCTGCTCACCGGCAACCTGCCAGGTGGCAACCACCCTGGAACACTCCGTCACCCTCGGAAGGTGGGACTACGAGGAGATGGCTTCGAAGGATCCCGCCGTGGAGCGGCGCCGGGTGCGGCTGGCCCTGCGCACGTTCCGCAACGAGGCGGGACTGAACCAACCGGACGTGGCGCAGGCCCTGTCCTGGTCACCGTCCAAGGTGATCCGCATCGAAGGCGGCTCGGTCGGTGTGTCCGTGACCGATCTGCGTGCCCTGCTCGATCTCTACGGCATTACGGAGTCCGATGTCCGGCAACAGCTCGAGGAGGCCGCCCGTGAGAGCCGGAAGCCTCCGTGGTGGAGCCCCTACCGGGACGTGGTGGACCCCCAGTTCGCCATATACCTCGGCTTCGAGAGCGTGGCCGCCGAGTTGTACGCCTACGACCCCACGTTCGTCCCGGGACTGCTCCAGACCGAGGCCTACACGCGCGCGCTGCTCAACAGCCGGCACTCTGCCGAGAGGGGCGACGCGATCGTGGCGCTGCGCGCGGAGCGCCAGGACCGGCTGCTGCGCGAGGCATCGGAGCCTCGACTGAACTTCCTGGTCGACGAGGCCGCGCTGAGGCGCTGGATCGGTGGACCGGCCGTGATGCGCGAGCAGTTGCGGCACCTGAAGTCCGTCGCGGAACTCGGCCACGTCGACCTGGGCGTCGTCCCCTTCGCCCTCGGTCTGCATCCGGTGCTGCGCAACGGCTCGATCGCCCTGACGTTCAAGGACGACAGCGACGTTCTCTTCGTGGAAGGTCCGAACGGCGCGCTGACGACCCGCGACGACCAGGACAGTGTCGTCGGCTACCTGACGAAGTTCGACAAGTCCCGCACCGATGCCCTCTCGGGCAGCGCTGCGGTCCGCTTCATCGACGAGGTGCTGGCCCAGTACCCGCACGGCCCTGCGACCGCGTCGAACGCCCTGCGGGACGCCCCGTCCTAGCAGGAGCTTCGCCCCCCGCACCGGCGACACGTCGGACCGAGACCGGGAGAGGCCCGTGAAGGGTGTCTTCACACGGATACGCGACAGGCTGGCACGGAAACGTGCCCGCCCCGACACGCAGGGGTCGTCGACCGATGCCGTCGAGCCGATCGGTGTCACCGAGCCGACCGCCGTCACCGAGCCGAGCGAGATCGGCGCGTCGGATCCTGTCGCGAATCCCCGGCCGACGAACGCGTCGATCGTGTTCGTCGAGGCGCTTCCAGTAGATCGGCCGGCCGAACCGACCGGGCCGCAGACTCCGGCGGAGGTGCTGCCGGACCGGCAACTCACCGTGCTCGACGTGGTGATGTACACACTGCACACGGTCATGCACTCGGACTCGGCTCTGAAGAACTTCCGCAACCTGGTCGTGTCGTTGGCCCTGTTGTTCTGCGGGACGACCGGCTTCGCGGCGGCGCTCTACCTTTTCTTCCACCACTTCGCTCCGGAATCCGCTCCCTCGTTCCCCGTCTTGGCGGCAAGCGTGTTCGGACTCGGCAGCCTCAGCATTCTGGTCGGCACTGTCTGGATGCGAATACATGGGCGTGCCACGGCCGCCGGCCGTGGCACCGCCCCCTCCAGCACCCCTACTCCGGGGACCGAACCCGTCCCTCGGACACCGGACGCAGGCCCAGCCCCAGGCTCGGAAACCGGCGGACGGCAGCCGTAGTTCCGCGATCGAGCAGCAGGCCCGCGACACTCGCAACGATCACGCCGGCCGAGGCCCACACCCATGGGCGCAGCGCGGGAGCCACCGCGAAGGAGAGGAGGACGCCCACCAGCGTGCCGGTTCCTCCGGACACCAGGAAGTAGGCGCCCAGCAACGCGGCCAGCGGCAACAGCGGTCTCGTAACAGGTCCGTGCGCGTGGCCGTTGGAAGCCTGTGGCCCTGTGGAATCCCCCATGTCGTCCCCAGACGGCTGTGTGTGACTCTGGTGGTGATCCGGACGCCGCGTCACTGCTGGGCTCAATCGAACCACAGGCACCCCCCGCCCCTATGCTCCCTCTGTCCCTGTGGCCGAAAACCGCCCATCACAGCGGTCCTTCCAGGGTTCTGGCACATAACGCCCCGAGAAAATCCCTCCAGGCCACGGCCCCCACGGAGATGACATTCCCCTCCGGACGAGTCGACTCACGCACGCGAACCCCCCTGGCCATCAGGGCGACTTCCACGCAATCGACCGGATCGCAGGCACTGCTTTTGCGCCAGTCGAGTACGAGCAGGTCACCATCGCCCACCCCTGACTCCCTCGCCCCACCAGGCCGGTGACCGTGCGGAACAGGGCCGCGCCTCGCCTGGAATCCCCCGTATTTCCCGCTCTTGCCGGCTTCGGCGCACCGTATCGCAGGCGCCGGAAGCCTCGCAGGATGACGGCGGGAGTGGCCAGTGCGCGGCACAACCGGACCGCAGGTCACACACTCCTGCCCCACATTTGTCCTGAAAGGTTAGGCTCTCCGAAGTTGTGCGCCAAGTTGCAAACAAGCCCGATTACCGCGGGTGTCCGAGCCACGGCGTCATCAAGTGGCTGTGGTCCGGCGGCGGTTGGTGTCCGTCGGGAGGTACGCCTGCGTGTTGTCGGCCTTCACCGCGTGGTGCAGCGGTGCCGCGTTGGCCTGGTCCAGGGCGGAGGCGGTGACGGCGGCCGGGCCCAGGACGACGGCGGCGACCGCGCAGACGACGGCCCAGGGGCCGCGGGCGGTCCTGGCCCAACCACCTGTGGTCTCTTTGGTGTTCATACGACTGCTGTTCATGATCCCCACCTCCGGTCAGTGCGTGTCACTGACGCTATGGCGGCTGCCTCGGGGGAGTCGGTGAGGCGGCTGGGAGAAGCCTGTGAGCCGGGGACCGCTACGTCATGCCCTGCAGGCGGGCCGCCAGGTCTCTGATCTCCGGGAGGCGGGCGCTGAGGGCCGCGCCCGGGCAGCTGGTCATGTAGCCGTCGTCGTGGCCGGCCAGGGCGGGGAGGACGGCGGCGGTGCCGGCGGCGTAGCGGCTGTGGCCGTTGCTGGAGACCAGGCGGACCGTCCGCCGGGGGTCGATGCCGGCGAGGCCCAGCTTCCAGGCGGCGAGGTGGGCGATCGCGTCGGTCATCACCTTCGGGACCGGCACTCCGGAGGTGAAGGTGCCAAGGGCGGCGATGCCGGTGGTGCGGTGGTTGAAGCCCTGGGTGTGGGCGCCGGTGACGGGGCGGTCGGTGCCGCCCGCGCGGCCTTCGTAGATGGTGCCGCAGCGGTCGACGAGGAAGTTGTAGCCGATGTCGTCCCAGTGACGGGATTCGGTCATACCCGCGGCGAGGTAGCGGATGATGCGGGGCGCCTCGGCGCAGTCGTAGGCGTTGGGCGAGTCCGTGTGGTGGATGAACACCGCGAGGACCTTGTCGTCGTAGCGCGGCGGCGGCCGGGTGCGGGTGCTGTCCTCCCCCGCCCAGACCGAGCGCGGCACGATGTGCGGTCTGGTCGCGGAGCGGGCCGCGGCGGGGTGGGCCTCGGCCTGCCGGGCACCGGCGGCGGCCGAGCGCTCGACGCCGTTGGCACACAGCACCAGGGCGACAGCCGCGGCGAGGCCGGGCAGACAGCCGAGCAGCACCTGCGCGGCCCTCGGTATGTGCACCGCGCGTGTTTTCCGGGCACCCTTCGGTCTTCGGACACGCATGGTTTCCACTGTCCGACCGATCCGGTCCGCCCGCGATGTGTGCTGTGCCACCCGGTGGAACCATCGTCCCGGTCCGGGACGTTTTTCCAGGTGCACGCACGCGTGGCCGGTTCCGGGCGCCACGCGCGCGTGGCTGATCACTGGGCGCATCCCGTGCGTACTAAGGGTTCCTGGAGAAAGGCGGCTCAGTGGACCTGCTCGACATCCTGCTGTTGCTGGTGATCCTCGCCTACGCGGCCGCCGGCTACCGGCGCGGTCTGGTCGCCGGCTGCGTGTCGCTCGCCGGGTTCGTGGGCGGCGCGGTCATCGGTGTGTGGGCGCTGCCCTGGGTGATGGACCTGGCGTCACCGGGCACGACCGCGGCGACGGTGACCGCGGTGCTGACGGTGCTCGGCCCGGCCGCGGTCGGGCACGAGCTGGCGGGGCGGCTCGCGCTCCGGCTGCGGCGGGAGCTGGGCCGTGCCAGTCTCGGTCCGCTCAGAGTGGCCGACGGGGTCGGCGGCGCCGCGGCCAACTCGGTGGCCGTGCTGATCGTGGCGTGGGTGGCCGCGAGCGTACTCGGCGCGTCCTCGTCGTCGCTGGTCACGACCGCGATCCGGGACTCGGCCCTGCTCGGCGCCGTGCAGAACACCATGCCGGACACCACCCCCGCCTGGTTCTCACGGGCCACGTCCGCGCTCACGGAGGCGGGTTTCCCGCAGGTCTTCAACCCCTTCGAGAACGAGTCGACGGCCGAGGTCGCCAAGCCCACCGGCGACAGCGTCACCGCGAGCGCCACCAACGCCGCCAAGCTCAGCACGGTGAAGATCGAGGGCGTCTCGGGCACCCAGGGCCGCGAGGGCAGCGGGTTCGTGTACGCGCCGCAGCATGTGATGACCAACGCCCACGTGGTGGCCGGCATCGACGACCCGAGCGTGCGGATCGGCGGGGTCGGGCGGTCGTACGAGTCACGCGTGGTGCTCTTCGACCCGGACAAGGACGTGGCCGTGCTGTACGTGCCCGACCTGAGCGCCCCCGTCCTGAGCTTCGACGACACCGCCGCCCGCGGCGACTCGGCCGTGGTCGCGGGCTATCCGCAGGACGGCGACCTGAACCTGCAGGCGGCCACCGTCGCGGGCCGGGTCCAGGCGAACGGGCAGAACATCTACAGCGACGCGACCGTCACCCGCGAGATCTACTCGATCCGCTCGACCGTCCGCCCCGGCAACTCCGGCGGCCCCCTCCTCACCACCGACGGCAAGGTCTTCGGCGTCGTCTTCGCCCGCTCCACCTCCGACGCCGAGACGGGTTACGTCCTGACGGCGGACGAGGTCGCCTCCGACGCCGAACGCGCGGCGGACGCGACGGCGCCGGTGGACACGGGCGAGTTGGTGACGTCCTAGCTGCCCCCGGGGGAGGCCGGCGGGGGCGCCCGAGATGAGTGCAAGCGCTTCCTGGCGGTCTCCCGGCTTGCGTACGCTTCCCCGGGTGAGCGCCAAGCCACCCTCGCTGACCGAGCGCCGCAAGGCGGCGACCCAGCTGGACATCGCGCGTGCCGCCGCCGAGCTCTTCACCGAGCGCGGCCCGGACGGCACGACGGCGGAGGACGTCGCCGAGCGGGCCGGGGTCGCGCTGCGCACCTTCTACCGCTACTTCCGCAACAAGCAGGACGCGGTGGGCCCCCTGCTCGCGGCGGCGGCGACCGCTGGCGAGGGCTGCTCGCGGCGATCGAGCCGGGCGCGGCCGTGCCCGAGGCGCTGGAGCGGGCGATGCGGGATGCGCTCGCCGCCCCGGACGCGCACGCGGCCGACGGTCTCCGGCAGACCCGGGCGCTGCTGCGGGCGGCCGCCGGCGACCCGGCCCTGCGGGCCGTCTGGTACCGGGTGAACCAGGAGTCCGAGGAGCAGCTGCTCCCCGTACTGACGCGGCTGGCGGGCCCGGACGCGGACGAGCTGGGGATCCGCCTGGCCGCCGCCGCGGCCACCGACGCCGTCCGGGTGGCACTGGAGGTGTGGGCCGCCACGGACGCCGGCCTGACGGGACCGGGGTCGCCCGCGGAGCTGGCCGTACGGTGCCTGCGGGAGCTGATGGCCGGGATGCGGCCGTTGACGGAGTGACGGGCCCGGCACTTCCTGGCTCGACGCCCCTCGCGTCGCCCTCGTACGGATCAATGCCCTCGGCCGGGGCACTCCCGGGCGTACCTCTGAGCCATGTCTCGTGCTCTCGGCGCGCTCCGACCCGCCGCCCTGGCCCTGGTCTCCCTGCTCACCCTCACCGCCGCGGCTCCGGCGCCGGACTCCGGCGGCAAGGGCTGGGTGCTCGCCGGTTTCGCCACGGCGGCCGCGGTGGCGGGGGTGCCGCTGTATCTGGTGGCGCGCAGGCGTCGTACGACGGCCTCGGCGGACCAGGTCAGAGACTGCGGCCCATGAGCACGTCGTCGACGTACCGGCCGTCCAGGAAGAACTCCTCGGGCAGCACGCCCTCCACGACGAAGCCCTCGGACTCGTAGAGCCCCCGGGCCGGCGTGTTGTGGCCGAGCACGCGCAGGGTGATGCGGCGCGCCCCCTGCCGCCGGGCCTCGTCCTGCGCGGCCCGCAGCAGCGCCCGGCCGACCCCGGTGCCGCGTGCCTTGTCGGCGACGGCGAGGCCCTGGATCTGGCGGACGTGGGTGTTGCAGGCGAGCGAGGTCGGATAGGCCAGCCGGACGTAGCCGACGAGGCTGCCGCCGAGCTCCGCGACCAGATGGTCCAGCGGGCCGAACCGCTCGTTGAAGAAGGGCTCGTACGGCGGCTGCGGGCGGGGCTGGACGGCGTGCAGCGGGGACCAGGTGTCGCGGTCGAGGCGGCCCAGCGGCTCCTCGTCGTCGGAGGTGGCGTGGCGTATGTACGGAACCGGCATCCGGTCACCCTACGACGGCGGTCCGCGAACCCCGCCGGGGTTTTCCGCGGCGGCTGAGCCAGGATGGTCCTCATGGAACATTCGCGAATCGCGGTGGCCGGCGCGTCCGGTCTCATCGGCGCAGCCCTGGTGCGGTCCCTGGCCGCCGACGGACACGAGGTGGTGCGCCTGGTGCGCCGGGAGCCCAGGACGCCGGACGAGGTGCGCTGGGACCCCGAGCGGAAGTACGTCGACCCGGCCGGGCTCGCCGGGTGCGACGCGGTGGTCAACCTGGCCGGGGCGAACGTGGGGTCGCGCCGCTGGACGGACGCGTACAAGGCGAGGATCCGGGACAGCCGGGTGCTGGGCACGACGGCCCTCGCCGAGGCGGTCGCCTCCCTGGACCGGCCGCCGCGGGTGTTCGTCAACGGCAGCGCGATGGGCATTTACGGCGAGACCGGCGACCGGGCCGTCGACGAGGACGCCCCGCCCGGCGAGGGCTTCCTGCCCGAGCTGTGTGTGGAGTGGGAAGGGGCCGCGGCGCCTGCCCGGGCGGCCGGCGTGCGGACGGTGTTCACCCGGACGGGCCTCGTGGTGTCCCGCGAGGGCGGGGCGTGGGGCAGGCTCTTCCCCCTGTTCAAGGCCGGGCTGGGCGGGCGGATGGGAGACGGGCGGCAGTACTGGTCGTTCGTCTCGCTGCACGACGAGGTGGCCGCGATCCGCCATCTCATCGACACCGACGGCCTGTCGGGGCCGTTCAACATCACCGCCCCGCACCCGCTGACGAACGCCGAGATCACCGCCGCGATGGGGCGCGTGCTGCACCGGCCGACCCTTTTCACGGTGCCCGCGCCGGTGTTGCGGGCGGTGCTCGGCGAGATGGCCGGGGACGTGCTGGGCAGCCAACGGGTGTTGCCGATGCGGCTGTTGGAGTCGGGGTTCACCTTCGCGTTCCCGGAGATCGAGGAGGCGATCCGGGCGGCGAAGTGACCCTTGCGATCGCATGCGACCGTCGTGCGACCGTGCCCTGTCGATGCGCGACTGCCCCGGACCGATCACGGCCCTACTCTCGACCCGAACTCGGGTATCTCCGGAGTCAGTTGGGGGCATGACGTCTCCACCGGCCGCGCAACCTCGAGGAGGGGCACGTGCTTGAGCCCGCGTACCAGGCGGACGTCGTGATCGTGGGAGCCGGGGTCGCCGGGCTGTCCGCGGCGCATCGGCTGACCAGCGCAGGAGTGACGACCGCGGTGCTGGAGGCCGCCCCGTGTGTGGGCGGCCGGATGACGACCGAGAAGGTCGACGGCTTCCGGCTCGACCGCATCGGACAGCTGCTGTCCACGGCGTATCCCGAACTACGGCTGACCCCAGGGCTGGACGCGCTCGTGCTGCGGCCCTTCGCGCCGGGCGTCCTGCTCCACAGCGACGGCCGCCACCACCGGGCCGGCCCGCCCTCGAACGCGGGGGGCGCACGGGGCGCACTCCACGCGGTACGCGCCCTGGCAGGTGCACCCGCCAAAGGGCGTACGGCCCTTAGGCCGGCCTCCGTGCCCAAGGCCGGGGCGACCGCCCCGCTGGGCACCGCCGTCGACCAGGCCCGGCTCGGCGCCGCACTGACCCGGATCGCGAACACTCCCGTCGAGCGCCTGCTGGCCCGTCCCGAACTGCCCGCCGGGCAGGCCCTCGCCGCCCGCGGTGTGCCGGCCCGCACGATCGACGGGTTTCTGCGTCCGCTGCTCGCGGCCCTGCTGTGCGACCCGGAGCTGACCACGTCCAGCCGGTGCGCGGACCTCGCGCTCAGGGCGTTCGCGGCCGGTCGGCTGTGCGTGCCGGAGGGCGGCGCCGAGGTACTGCCGGAGCTGCTCGCGCAGACGCTGCCGCCGGGCACCGTGCACACCGGCGTCCGGGCCACCTCGATCTCCACGACCTCGGTGACGACGGCCGAGCACGGCGAGATCCGCTGCCGCGCCGTCCTGATCGCGACCGACGCCCGGCCCGCCGCCGAGCTGCTGCCCGGCCTGCGGGTGCCGGACTTCCACCCGGTGACGGTGGTCCACCACACGACGGACGAGCCGCCGGCGACGGGCGCGGCCCTGCTGCTCGACGCGGACCGGGGCGGCCCGGTCGCGCACACGGCGGTGATCAGCCGCGTCGACCCGTCCCGCGCCCCCGCGGGCCGCACCCTCGTCTCCTCGACGGTCCTCGGCCCGCCGCCGTCCGACCTGGACACCGCCGTCCGTATGCACCTGTCCCGCCTCTACGGCACCTCCACCCGCCGCTGGGAGACCCTCGCCGTCCACCACACCATCGAGGCGGTCCCCGCGATGCGCCCACCGCACGACCTGCGCCGTCCGGTACGGCTGCTGGCGGGCCTGTACGTGTGCGGCGACCACCGGGACACCAGCACCGTCCAGGGCGCGCTGCACTCGGCCCACCGGGCGTCGGCGGCGATCCTGGCGGACCTGGGGGTGGCGGGCTCGCTGCACGCCGCCGACCCCCTGCCGACGGCCCGGGCCGCCTAGCCGATCGCCGCGACCTTGTCGCGGTACCCCCGCACCGGTGCCGCGTCCTTGTACGGCTCCAGCCTGCGCTCGAAGTCCCGTACGTACTCGACGGCCCGCACCGACCGCATCTCCGCCGCCTGGCCGGCCGCCTCCGCGCCCAGCGCGCAGGCCTGGTCGAGTTCGCCCAGGCCCAGGCGGGCGGAGGCGAGGACGACACGGCAGAACAGACGGCTGCGGGCGTAGGAGGGGGCGCGCAGTTGCAGGGAGCGCTCGGCGTGCTGGGCGGCCGAGCGGAACTGCTGGAGGTCCCGGTGGCAGTGCCCGAACTCGTCGGCGAGCTGCGCCTCGTCGAAGAACCGCGCCCAGTGCGGGACTTCGTCACCGGGCCGGGCCGTCTCCAGGGCCCGCTCGGCCCGTACCAGCGACGCGGTGCAGGCGCGTACCTCGCCGAGCACCCCGTGCCCGCGCGCCTCGACCGCGTGCAGCAGCGCCTGCACGACGGGCGGGGCGTTGGTCCCCACCCCCTGCTGGGCCACCCGCGCGAGCTGCACGGCCTCGCGCCCGTGCCCGAGGTAGACGGCCTGCCGGCTCATCGTGACCAGCACATAGGAGCCGTACGCCCGGTCCCCGGCCGCCTGCGCGAGCCGCAGCGCCTGCACGAAGTAGCGCTGGGCGAGGCCGTGCGCGGCGATGTCGTACGACGTCCAGCCCGCGAGCCTCGTGAGGTCGGCGGCGGCGGCGAAGAGGCGGCGGCCGGTCTGCTCGCCGTAGGTGCCGCGCAGCATCGGCTCGCACTCGTGCTCCAGGTAGCGCACGAGGGCCTGGCGGGCGTGGCCGCCGCCGTACATGTCGTCGAGGGAGCGGAACAGCTCGCCGACCGAGCGGAGGGCGGCGATGTCGCCGCCGGTGACCTTCTGGCCGGGGCCGCGCTCGGCGGCGCCGCGCTGACGCGGCACCCCGGGGCGCCCCTGCGCGGGGACGCGGGCGAGCGGCTCGCCGCGGGCCACCTTGTCGTCGGCCCGTCCGATCAGCCAGTCCCGGCTGGGGACGACCAGGCCGGCCGGGGTGAACGCGATCTTGCGGAGCTCGGCGTGACTGCCGGAGTCCTTGCGCCACAGCCCGCTGATGATGTCGACGGCCTCTTCGGGTGTGGCGGCGAACTCCAGGCCCGCGTAGACGGGAGCGCAGGCGTCGAGTCCGAGGTCCTGGGCGGTGAGCCTGCGGCCGAGGCGGCGGGTGAAGACCTCGGCGATGAGGGCGGGGGTGGTGCCGCGGGGCTGCTGGCCGCGCAGCCACCGGGTCACGGACGTCTTGTCGTATCTCAGGTCCAGCCCGTGTTCGAGTCCGAGCTGGTCCACTCGACGGGCGAGTCCCGCGTTGGAGAACCCCGCTTCTGCGATGAGCGCGGCGAGCTGGCGGTTGGGAGTGCGCTGCGCGGGTCGTTCCGTCATCTGCGGTGCGGTCTCCTGCCTTCGGGCCTCGCTGAGGCCGCTTCGTGCCTGCGGTGCCTGCGTTGCCCGGATTGCCTGTGAGCAGCCCTTATGGCCTCTGTGAACGGCGCGAATGTAGCGGAGAGTGAGCAGGTGATCGCACACTTCGACGCTCGTTCATCCGATCGTGTGAGGATTGACCGCACGGCTGACGCGCGGCGCTCGGTCGTACAGTGGCGTGGGCACGGTTTGTGCCTTACGACCCGCCAGGGCTTCTAGGGAGGCGCTTGCCGTGAGTGAGTTGCGGTTCGTCCGTATGGGATTCGGTGCGGACGCCGTCGAGTACCAGGAGGCGTGGGACGAGCAACGCCGGGTGCACGCGGCGCGGTTCGCCGACGAGATCGCCGACACCGTGCTGCTGCTGGAGCACCCGCCGGTGTACACGGCCGGCCGGCGTACGGCGGACAGCGAGCGGCCGCTCGACGGCACTCCCGTCATCGACGTCGACCGCGGCGGCAAGATCACCTGGCACGGCCCCGGCCAGCTGGTCGGCTACCCCATCCAGAAGCTCCCGCGTCCGGTGGACGTCGTGGCGCACGTACGGCGCCTGGAAGAGGCCCTGATCCGCACCTGCGCGGAGTTCGGCCTGGAGACCTCCCGGGTCGAGGGCCGCAGCGGGGTGTGGGTGCTCGGCGACCCGGTCGAGACGCGGCCGACGCTCGGCGGTCTGTCCCTGGACTTCGACCCGCGGCTGCACGACGAGGAGTTCGACGCCCGCCTGAACGGGCCGGAGTACGCACCCTCCAACGCCGGGCAGCGCCGCGAGGACCGCAAGATCGCCGCGATCGGCATCCGGGTCGCCAAGGGCGTCACGATGCACGGCTTCGCGCTGAACGTGAACCCCGACAACAAGTGGTTCGACCGGATCATCCCGTGCGGGATCCGGGACGCGGGGGTCGCCTCCCTCGCGAACGAGCTGGGGCGCGAGGTGACGATCGAGGAGGTGCTGCCCGTTGTGGAGCGGCACCTTCTGGATGTGCTGGAGAACGCGGAACTGAAGCCGCGGCTGGTGGAGCGGACACCGGCGTAACCCGACCACCCAGGGGGCTCCGCCCCGTGGACCCCCGGACCTTTGCCCACCCACCACCCGACTCGGTGGGTCGAGAGGTGCGCCACTGGCGCGAGGGTCACTTCCTGTCCGACCGAGACGGGTGGTGGGTGGGCAGAGGCCGGAGGTCTGGGGGCGGAGCCCCCAGCCGACCCCGCGCCGGGCACGGGAATGCCCCACAGTTCCGCAAGGTTGCCCACCCCGGGGACCGAAAACGCACGGGCGTACCCTGGTGTACGCCGAAGAATCGAAGCTACAGGGAGCCGATGTGTCCGCAGTCGCACCCGACGGACGCAAGATGCTGCGCCTGGAGGTCCGGAACGCCCAGACCCCCATCGAGCGCAAGCCCGAGTGGATCAAGACGCGGGCGAAAATGGGTCCCGAGTACACGAAGATGCAGAACCTCGTGAAGAGCGAGGGCCTGCACACGGTCTGCCAGGAAGCCGGCTGTCCCAACATCTACGAGTGCTGGGAAGACCGCGAGGCCACGTTCCTCATCGGCGGCGACCAGTGCACCCGGCGCTGTGACTTCTGCCAGATCGACACCGGCAAGCCCGAGGCGCTCGACCGCGACGAGCCCCGGCGCGTGGGCGAGTCCGTGGTCACCATGGACCTGAACTACGCCACGATCACCGGCGTCGCCCGCGACGACCTGGAGGACGGCGGCGCCTGGCTCTACGCCGAGACGGTCCGCCAGATCCACGAGCAGACGGCCTCCCGCGAGGCCGGCCGCACCAAGGTGGAGCTCCTCGCCCCGGACTTCAACGCCGTACCGGAGCTCCTGGCCGAGGTCTTCGCCTCCCGCCCCGAGGTCTTCGCGCACAACGTCGAGACGGTCCCCCGCATCTTCAAGCGCATCCGCCCCGGCTTCCGCTACGAGCGCTCGCTGAAGGTCATCACCGACGCCCGCGACTACGGCCTGGTCACCAAGTCGAACCTGATCCTCGGCATGGGCGAGACCCGCGAGGAGGTCAGCGAGGCGCTCCGGCAGCTGCACGACGCGGGCTGCGAGCTGGTGACGATCACGCAGTACCTGCGCCCGTCCGTGCGCCACCACCCCGTCGAGCGCTGGGTCAAGCCGCACGAGTTCGTGGAGCTGAAGGAGGAGGCCGAGCAGATCGGCTTCTCCGGTGTGATGTCCGGTCCGCTGGTCCGTTCCTCGTACCGCGCCGGGCGGCTGTACCAGATGGCCGTCGAGAAGCGCGGTTCGTACGTCGCCTCGCAGGCCGTCTGATCTGACATACCGTCACCCGCCTTCCCAACAGGGCGTGTGGCAAGCGTGTGAATTCGCGCACAAGAGGCTACCCGCCAGTAGCGACCGATACGACGCGGTCCTGACCGTCCTCGCTGATGAGGGCGTACGTCAGGGCCGCGTCGTCGTTCAAGGGCGCCGCATCAAGGCTTCATTGGCGTTTGACCGGTCGGTCACGCCCTGGTAACACCAATCAGTGACGCTGGACTTACACCACGTACACCCATACCCGCAGCGGTATCGAGGGGGGACCTCCATCATGCAGGCCGCGCCCGTACGCGCCACACCGATCCCGACGTTCACCGACGCACTCCGCGCCGTCGAGTCCCTGCTCCTGAGCAGTGGCCAGCGCACCGCACGCCGCAACGCCTGGACGTCCGTCCTGGAGGACCGCCGCCGCGCCAAGGACCGGGTCGAGGCCCAGCGCGTCCTGGAGCAGACGTTCACCACCGCACGCCTCTGAAGCACCCCTTCCCCGCTTCTCGGGGCACTGCCGTCGTCGGCGCTCCCGGGGACACGTAGACTTCGTGCCATGGCGAGGAAGGACACGGCAGCGGACGCTGCGAACCCCGGGCGACTCAAGCAGATCGCTCTGACCTACAAGATGACCCGCAAGGCCGACAAGAAGATCGGTCTTGTACTCGCGGCGGTCGGAATCGTCACCTTCGGTGTCTTCCTCGCGATCGGTTTCTTGATCGGTCACCCCATCTATCTCGGCATTCTGGGCCTCCTGCTCGCCTTCCTCGCGTCGGCGATCGTGTTCGGGCGCCGGGCCGAGCGAGCGGCCTTCGGGCAAATGGAGGGCCAGCCGGGCGCGGCAGCGGCGGTACTCGACAACATCGGCCGGGGCTGGACGACCACCCCCGCGGTGGCGATGAACCGCAGCCAGGACGTGGTGCACCGGGCCGTCGGCAAGGCCGGCATCGTCCTGGTCGCCGAGGGCAACCCGAACCGGGTGAAGAGCCTGCTGGCCGCCGAGAAGAAGAAGATGAACCGCATCGTCGCGGACGTACCGGTGCACGATGTGATGGTGGGCACGGGCGAGGGCCAGGTCCCGCTGAAGAAGGTGCGCACGACCATGCTGAAGCTGCCGCGCGTGCTGACCGGCCCGCAGGTGACGGCCACCAACGACCGGCTGCGCGCCCTCGGTGACCTGATGAGCAACATGCCGCTCCCGAAGGGCCCGATGCCGAAGGGCATGAAGCTGCCGAAGGGCGGACCGAAGGCCCGCTGACTCCCTCTTGCACAAGAAGGGGGCGCCGGATCACTCCGGGCGCCCCCTTCGTCGTACAGGCGCGTCGTACGGACGCTAGATGCGCACTTCCACCGTGCGGGCCAACCTGTCGTGCAGGCCGCGGCCGTCGCGGTCCCAGATCAGGGCCGGGACGGCGAGGCAGAGCAGGGCCGTGCGGAGCAGGGCGCGGGCGGGGCTGACGCGGCCGGTGTCGACGGTGACCACGCGCAGGCCGAAGAGGCGCTTACCCGGAGTGAAGCCGACGGTGCCCACGGTCAAGGCGCCGAGCAGGAAGAAGACGAGCAGCGCCCAGTTGCTGGTCGCCTGGTCGTAGCCCTGCGTGATGAGGCCGTATGCGATCAAGAGGCTCAGACCCCAGTCGACGGCGATGGCGCCGAGGCGCCGGCCGGGGCGGGCGATCGAGCCCGGTCCCTCTTCCGGCAGGCCGAGCTGCTCACCGCGGTATCCGAAGTCGACACCGGCTTCCTCCGCGGCCGCGCGCGGTCCGGAAAGCCACGATCCGATTGCCTGCCTGTTGTCCACCCGTCCACGGTACTGCGCCCGTTTCGCGATACGGACAGGTGGGGTAGGCGTAGCGATGTCCGGTTAACTTGTGCGAAACAAATGGGTCACGTCTGAGAAATCACCCGTCCCTAGGGTCGAGGTCAGCGTGTGCCACCGCACTGGCCGCACGAACGAACTACCACCCCGGCACGGAACGGTCGGGGGTAGGAGGAGCTGGATGTTCCAGAACGCCGACGAGACCAAGAAGTTCATCGCGGATGAGGGCGTCAAGTTCATCGACGTCCGCTTCTGCGACCTGCCGGGCGTCATGCAGCACTTCACGGTGCCCGTTGAGGCGTTCGACCCGGACGAGGAGCTGGCCTTCGACGGATCGTCGATCCGTGGCTTCCAGGCCATCCACGAGTCCGACATGGCGCTGCGCGCGGACCTGTCGACCGCCCGGGTCGACGCCTTCCGCCGCGACAAGACGCTGAACATCAACTTCTTCATCCACGACCCGATCACCGGCGAGCAGTACAGCCGTGACCCGCGCAACGTGGCCAAGAAGGCGGAGGCCTACCTCGCCTCCACCGGGATCGCCGACACCGCGTACTTCGGCCCCGAGGCCGAGTTCTACGTGTTCGACAGCGTCCGCTTCGCGACCACCGCGAACGAGTCCTTCTACCACATCGACTCCGAGGCGGGCGCCTGGAACACCGGCGCCCTCGAGGACAACCGTGGGTACAAGGTCCGCTACAAGGGCGGCTACTTCCCGGTCCCGCCGGTCGACCACTTCGCCGACCTGCGTGCCGAGATCTCCCTGGAGCTGGCCAACGCCGGCCTCCAGGTCGAGCGCCAGCACCACGAGGTGGGCACCGCCGGCCAGGCCGAGATCAACTACAAGTTCAACACGCTGCTCGCCGCGGCCGACGACCTCCAGCTCTTCAAGTACATCGTGAAGAACGTGGCCTGGCGCAACGGCAAGACCGCGACCTTCATGCCGAAGCCGATCTTCGGCGACAACGGCTCGGGCATGCACGTCCACCAGTCGCTGTGGGCCAACGGCGACCCGCTGTTCTACGACGAGGCCGGTTACGCGGGCCTGTCGGACATGGCCCGCTTCTACATCGGCGGCATCCTCAAGCACGCCCCGTCGCTGCTGGCCTTCACCAACCCGACGGTGAACTCGTACCACCGTCTGGTGCCGGGCTTCGAGGCGCCGGTCAACCTGGTGTACTCGCAGCGCAACCGCTCCGCGGCCATGCGTATCCCGATCACCGGCTCGAACCCGAAGGCCAAGCGCGTCGAGTTCCGGGCGCCCGACTCCTCCGGCAACCCGTACCTGGCGTTCTCCGCGCTGCTGCTCGCGGGTCTGGACGGCATCAAGAACAAGATCGAGCCGGCCGAGCCGATCGACAAGGACCTGTACGAGCTGGCTCCCGAGGAGCACGCGGGCGTCGCGCAGGTCCCGACCTCGCTCCCGGCCGTCCTCGACCGCCTCGAGGCCGACCACGAGTTCCTGCTCGCGGGTGACGTCTTCACGTCCGACCTGATCGAGACGTGGATCGACTACAAGCGCGCCAACGAGATCGCGCCGCTGCAGCTGCGTCCGCACCCGCACGAGTTCGAGCTCTACTTCGACGTGTGATCGGCCCGTAGGCCCTTCGGCTGCGCCCCCGTTCCTGGTTTCTCAGGGCGGGGGCGTCGTCGTATCGTGTTCTGTACAACTGTTCGAGACGGAGACGACCGGGGGTTACGGGGATGCCCGAACAGGACGACGCGGAGCGGGAGTTCGACCTCAAGTGGGCCGACAACGCCGAGCGCAAGGAGCCCTCCGCACGGGCCAGGATGCTGGCCGCGCGCTGGAAGGAGAACCCGCCCGAGCCGCAGCCGTTCCGCGCCGACCCCGACCCGGCGGGGCCGCGCCGGTCGTCGTGGATATCGACGGTCATCGTGCTCGGGAGTGTGGCGGCGATCATCCTGCTGCTGGGGTACGCGAACTTCCGGGCGCCGTACTAGACAGATGCGCGAGGACATCAGGGCCGGCGGAGAGGCGGCGCGGCGGCTCGCCGAGGGGGTGGCGCTGCGGGACGTGCTCGATGCCGCCGACCCGGGGGCCTGGCTCGCGCTGGATGTGGGGACGCGTGCGTGGGTGGCGCACCGGATGCTGCCGACGCGGGCGGAGGTCGAGGGCCGGCGCGGGTGGTTCTCCGCACTCCGCCGGCCCGACGCCCTCGCCGAGCCCCGGCTCGCACTCGCCCTCTGCCACGGCGACGGCCGGGTGCGTGAGGCGGCTCTCGGTCCGGCGGCGCGATGCCCGGCTCTGTTGCCGCTGGTCGTCGTCCGTGCGGCCGACTGGGTCGCCCCTGTGCGCGACCGGGCCCGCGAGGTACTGCGCGCCGTCCTCGACCCGGACGCCGCCCTCACGCTCGCTCCGCTGATCCTGCTCGTCGGCCGCCGCGGCCGGGGCGACTTCGGCGTCGACCTGCTCGACGAGGTGCTGCGCCGGGCGCCCCGCGAACGCCTCGCGCTCCTCTTCACCCACCCCGACCGTGCCGTACGCCGGTTCGCCCACCGCCTGGCCGTCGCCGAGGGACACCTCTCCCCCACCGAACTGGCCCGCGCCGCCGCCCGAGACGCCGACCCGGTCGTCCAGGACCTGTGCGCCGAGGCCGCCCTGGCCGCCGTACCGGAGAACGGGCGGGAGAACGGGGTGGACGAGGACGTACTCGAAGCGCTGCTCGGCGCGCGCGGGCCGCGGGTGCGGTCGGCCGGGGTGACCGCGCTGCGGCGGGCCGGGCAGCCCGGCCGGGCGGAGGGGTTTCTCCCGGACCGGTCGGGGCTGGTGCGGGCCTGTGCGCGGTATGTCGTACGGCAGTCAGGGGGCGATCCGTCGGCCTGGTACCGGCGCCGGTGTGCCGAGCCGGGCGACCCGGCGCTGCCGCCCGGTGCGGTCGCCGGGCTGGCGGAGTGCGGGGAGCGGACGGATGCCGAGTCGCTGTCGGCGCTGCTCGGCCATCCCGCGCCGGGGGTGCGGGCACGGGCGGTCGCCGGGTTGCGGGCCCTGGACGTCACGGACGTACCGCGGCTGCGGGCCTTGCTCGACGACCCGGCGCCCGGGGTCGTGCGGGAGACGACCGTGGCCCTGCTGGCCTCGGCCCGGTCGCTGGACGACGCGTGGCTGATGGGGCGGCTGGCGGCGGGGCGGCCCCGGCATGTGCGGGTGGCCGCCTTCCGGTTGCTCGACGCTCGGGGTGGGCTGGTGCGGCTGCGGGCGGCCGTCGCGCTGCTCGATGATCCGGACGTGAGGCTGCGGCACTGGGCCGGACAGTCCGTGCAGGGCTGGCATGCGACGGCGGACGTGCCGCCCGGGTCGGTGGAGGTGGGCGAACTGCTCGACCAGGGGCGGCATCTGTTCAGCGAGTACGTGCTGAAGAGGCGCAAGTGGGAGGCCGGGGTCGGGGGCTGAGCCTTTGCTGGTCCTAGGGATGATCGCGACCGCTTCATGGGGCGGGGCGGGTGCACACTGGGCTGTGGGGCGAGTGCCTGACTGCTGAGGGTGATGCACCATGCAGAGCCGCTTTCGGAGCGACCGGCGGTTGACCGTGCGGATGACGGTCACGATGTTTCTACTCGGGCTGCTGTACGTGGCCTTCGTCGCGGCCTTGGTCGTGCTGTTGAAGTCGTGGGTACTGGTCGTGGTGGTCGCGGCGGGGATGCTCGGCGCGCAGTACTGGTTCTCCGACCGGATCGCGCTGTTCGCGATGCGCGGACGGGTCGTGGAGCGGGAGGAGTATCCCGAACTGCACGCCGTGATCGACCGGCTGTGTGCCCTCGCGGACATGCCCAAGCCGGTGGTCGCCGTGTCGGAGATGGACATGCCGAACGCGTTCGCGACCGGGCGGAACCCCGACAACGCCGTCGTCTGCGTCACCACCGGGCTGCTGCGGCGGCTGGAACCCGCGGAGCTGGAGGGCGTCCTCGCGCACGAGCTGTCGCACGTGGCGCACAAGGACGTCGCCGTGATCACCATCGCGTCCTTCCTCGGCGTGATAGCGGGGCTGATCGTGCGGTTCGCCTTCTACTCGCAGCTGTTCGGCGGCGGGCGCAGGGACCAGAACACCGCCGTCGTCTTCGCCGCCGTGATGGGGGTGTCGGCGGCCGTGTACGCGATCAGCTTCCTGCTGATCCGGGCACTGTCCCGGTACCGGGAGCTGGCGGCGGACCGGGCGGCGGCGCTGCTCACCGGCCGGCCCTCGGCGCTGGCGTCCGCGCTCACCAAGGTCACCGGCGACATCGCCCGCATCCCCAGCAAGGACCTGCGCACGGCCCAGGCGTTCAACGCCTTCTACTTCACCCCCGCGCTGGGCGCCGAGCCGGGTGTGGCGCGGATCTTCTCGACCCACCCGAGCCTGGAGCAGCGGCTGGAGCAGCTGGGGCGGATCTCCGGTGAGCTGGGCGAGGCGGCGACCCCGGGGAGGGCGGGCTGAGGATGGGGCTGCTGGACATCCTGCTCGGCCGTACGAAGCCGGTCGCACCCGATCTCGACCAGCTCTTCGCGCTGCCGTCGGCGGCGGTGACGCTGGAGGCGGCCGCCTCCTTCACGCCGACCGGGCGGGGTGCGGTGTGCTTCGCCACGGTGGAGGGCGCGGCCTTCGAGCAGACGCACCGCGAGGTGCAGGCCCTGCTCGACGCGGACACCGACCGGGACGGGCCGCCGGTGGAGCTGCGGCGGGACGGCTACGGGTATTCGTGGCTGGTGTCGGAGCGCGCTCCGGACCAGCTGCCGCTCCTGGTCAACGACCTGCACGCGGTGAACAGTTCGATGGAGGTCAACGGCTTCGGGCCGCAACTGCTGTGTTCCCTGGCCGGGTTCCAGGATCCGGAGGGCCGGTCGCTGGCGCTGGTCTACCTCTACAAGCGCGGCAGCTTCTACCCGTTCGCGCCGCTGCCCGGCGAGGGACAGCGGCGCGACAACGCACTGGAACTGCGGGTGAAGGCGGCTCTGGAGGGCGATCTGCGGATCGAGCCCGACCTGAGCCGCTGGTTCCCGGTGTGGGGCGCCCCCGGTCTGTGACGACGACCGGGGCCACCTGGATCACCGGGACCACCGAGACCACCGGGACTACCAGTGGTCTCACTGGTCGTCTCACCGGTCTCACTTGCTCTTCTCGCGCTCCTGACGGCGGGACTCGAAGGGGCGCTCGCGGCGGTAGCGGCGCTCCCACCTGGCCTGCTTGTCACGGCGGTCGCGGTACGCGCGGTAGCTCGCGGGCGTGGGCCCCGCCGAGGATCCCCCCGTCGGCGACGAGGGCGAGGACCCGCCGCGTCCGTACTGCACGTACAGGAAGAGCACGGCGACGGCGGCGAGCCAGTAGAGATGGTTGTCGAATCCCAGAACGACCAGGACGACGGTCCCGGATATGACGATGGTGCCCATGACGGGCCTCCGTGGGCGTGGGTTGATCCGAGCGGTGATCCGTTCCCCGACGGGGCGCTGGGGGTGGGCGGCCGTCCGTCGGTGCGTAGAGAGTAGCCCCGAGTCCGCGGGGTGATGCCTGTCCTGCGGGACGCGGTGGTGGGCAGTTCCTCGACGCTTGTCCAGCGTAGGGAGGCGGTCACTCGACGTGCATCTCCTTTTCCCGCGCGGCGCGGCGGCGCAGGCGCCAAGAGTGAATGGGGAGATGAGTGAATGGGGAGATGAGTGAGCTGATCTCCTTCACGCACGAGCACGCCGGGGAACACCTCGGTGTGAGGTCCGGCGGTGACGGCGGTGGTCCGGACCGGGCCACCGCCGTTGTGCTGCACGGAGCGGGCAACGGCGGCAAGGAGCGGTTGCTCCCGCTGCTGGCGGACTTCGTGGCACACGGCTGCCGCGGCCTCGCCCTCGACTTCTCCGGACACGGCGAAAGCACGGGCGCGCTGCGGGAGTTGAGCCTGCGCCGCCGCTTCGAGCAGGCGGTCTCGGTCATCGACGCGTTCGCTCCGGCCAACGGGCCGCTGATCCTGGTCGGGTTCAGCATGAGCGGGCAGACGGTGGCGGATCTCGCCGCGCACTACGGCGACCGGGTCACGGCGCTGGGGCTGTGTGCGCCCGCCGTGTACGCGGGCGAGGCGTGGGACGTGCCGTTCGGGGCGGGCGACGGTTCCTTCAGCGCGATCATCCGGACGCCCGGGAGCTGGCGGGCCTCGCCCGCGCTCGACGTGCTGCGGGCGTACGAGGGCCGCGCGGTGCTCGCCGTGCCGGGTACGGACGCGGTGATCCCGCCGGAGGTGACGGAGGCCGTGCAGGACGCGCTCTGCACCCGTGCGCAGTTCACACGCTTCGAACTGCCCGAGGCCGACCACCAGTTGGGGCTGTGGCTACGCGATCACGCCGAGGACCGGCGGGAGTTCGTGTCGGCCGTACTCACCCAGGGGTGGGCGGCGACCCGGTCGTGGCTGGCCAAGCAGCTCCCGGAGGGGCGGACGGTCCTCGACAACCGTCCGCTGTCCGGCGGCTGGACCTCCCAGATGCGCCGCCTGACCCTCGACGACGGCACCGGGCTGGTGCTGCGGTCCTTCGTGAAACCCTTCTTCCGCCGACACGCCCCGGGGCTGCTGGCCCGCGAGGCCTCCGTCCTCGCGCTCCTCGCCGGCCAGGACGGCATCCCGGCGGCGCGGCCGGTCGCCGTCGACGCCTCCGGCGAACTCTGCGACCATCCCTCGCTGTTGATGTCCCTGCTCCCGGGCACGGTGCGGGTCGACGAGGAGGAGCTGGAGCGGCGCCTGGACCTGCTCGCGGCGCAACTCGTCCGGATCCACGAGGTCGTACCGGCCGAACGCCCGCGCCCGTACCAGGCATGGACGTCACCGGAGCGGGTGATCGCCCCGCCGGGACCGCTGTGGGAGCGGGCGGTCGACGTGATCCGCCGCGAACCCCCGTCCTACGAGGGCTGCTTCCTGCACCGGGACTTCCACCCGGGGAACGTCCTCTTCGACGGAAGCGGCGACGGACTGCGGATCAGCGGAGTCGTCGACTGGGTCGAGACGTCGTGGGGCCCCGCCGACCTGGACGTCGCCCACTGCTCGACGGCCCTGGCCCTGCTGCACGGCCCGGAGCACGGCCTCGGCTTCCGGGCACGCTACGAGGCGCACGGCGGCCGGCGCCTCGCCGACGGACCCGACCACCTGTACTGGCGGCTGCTGGACGCCCTCGGCTACGCCCCCGACGCGGCGAAGCTCGCGCGTCCCTGGCGCGAGCTGGGCCGGACCGAGCTGACGACAAAGGTGCTGGGCGGGCGGCTGGAGGCGTATGTGGCCGGGCTGGTGGAGGCGTACGCCTGACCGGCTGATGCGGGCTTGCGCCGACCGCTTCTCAGACCCCCGGTGCGGCCGTCACCACGCCCGCCGCGACGGCCGCGCACAGGGTCGCGTGGTCGTGGGTGGTCTGGTCGGCGTAGGCGAGGGCGAAGTCGGCGACGGCCCGTTCGAAGGTGTCCGCGCCGCCCAGGTAACCGGCGATCGCGACACGGTCGCCGGAACGGGCGTGCGCGCGGGCCAGCGCCGTGCCGCACAGCCGGGCGTACGCCGCGAGGTCGGCGGGGCTCATCCCGGCGACGTCCGCCGGGCCCTTCGGGTCGCGCACCTGCCGCCAGTAGAACGCCCGCCCCTGCGGCCCGCTCATCCACCCCAGGAAGCTGTCACCGGCGGCCTGGAGCAGCCGCTGCCCGGCGACGACCCGGTGCCCGGGAGGGACGTACGGCCCGTTCGGCAGATGCTCTTCCAGTACGGATATCCGCGCCTCCTTGAGCTGCAGGAAGAGCGGGTCGTCCGCGTCGCGTCCCTCGAGCAGCACGATGAAGCAGCGCAGGCCGACGCTGCCGACGCCGACGGCCTTGCGGGCGGCGTCGACGAAGCGGTAGCGGTCCAGGAGCCGGCGGCGTTCCTCGGTGAGGGTGGAGCGGTAGTCGCTGAAGATCTTGCGCAAGGCGGCCGTGTCGGAGGCGCCGGCGGGTTCCAGCAGCGGCGGGTCGTGGACGATGCGCCGGCGTCCGTCGACGACCTCCGTGAGCTTGCCGAGGGCCTGGAGGCTGGTGCGGCGGCGGGCGCGGGTGAGGCTGGACCCGGCGCGGCGGCGACGGCGGGCGGAGCGGACCAGGGGCAGCAGGCTGTCGGCGTCCAGCTGCTCGTACCAGACGGCGAGTTCGCCCATGCCGGCCAGGCGGCGCATGGCGGCGCGGTAGCCGGCGGTGGCCTCCAGGGCCGCGCGGTGGGTCCCGGCCTCGCTGTGGCCGTTCTCGCGGGCGGCGACGGCGACGCTGGCGGCGAGCCGTTTGACGTCCCATTCGAAGGGGCCGGGGAAGGTCTCGTCGAAGTCGTTCAGGTCGAAGACGAGGGGGCGTTCCGGGGAGGCGTACAGACCGAAGTTGAGCAGGTGGGCGTTCCCGCAGAGCTGCACGGTGAGGCCGGTGTGCGGCTG
Organism: Streptomyces sp. NBC_01352; assembly: GCF_036237295.1. NCBI lineage: Bacteria > Bacillati > Actinomycetota > Actinomycetes > Kitasatosporales > Streptomycetaceae > Streptomyces > Streptomyces sp. NBC_01352. The sequence goes on along the minus strand of NZ_CP108354.1, from coordinate 7,855,046 downwards.
CGCGGCGAGGTCGGCGGCCATCACGGCGGCCGCGCCGCGCAGGAAGGCGAAGGGGGAGGCGGCCATGCGGCCGTACCGGACCGGGAGCAGTTCCGGGAGCCGGTCGCGGCCCTGCCGTTCGAGTACGCCGACGGGGTCGGGGCGGTCGACGGAAGGGGTCCAGCGGGCGTGCGCGGAGCGGGGGACGCGTTTGCGGGCCGTCTTGCCCTGGGCGGCGCGGATGGCGGGGTCGGAGCGGTGGGTCGGCTGGGCCCGGTGGGCGGGGTCGGTGGGTTCGGCGCGGGTGCTCATCTGCGCTGTCTCCGCATCACGCCTCCTCGGGTGCCCTGGCTTCCGTCACCTCCTGATCGCAGTGAAGGCCCGGCCCCGGGGCGTCCGCATGCCGAGTACGGCAATCGGGTGACGTCGGGTGACGGCAGCCGGGCCTCGGCGCGGCCCGATTGTCAGTGGTGTCCGGGAGGATGCCCTCACGGTGGGTGTGACGGGTGGAGGCCGGCATGGGTGACGAGGAGCGGTACATCGGCGTGGCGGAGCGGCGGGCGCGGCTCGCGCTGCGGCACCGGCTGGCGGGGGCGGCACGGGCGGCGAGCCCCGAGGAGGTCGCCGGCTCCCTGGTCGCCCTGCACGGATCGGACCCGGCGACGGTGTACCTGGCGGTGGGCGCGCGGCTCGCGGACCCGGCCGGGACCGTGCCGGAGACCGGCCGGGCGCTGTACGAGGACCGCACGCTGGTCCGTATGCACGGCATGCGGCACACGGTCTTCGTGTTCCCGACGGAGCTGACCGCGGTCGTGCACGCCTCGACCGGCCTCACGGTCGCCGCCCGGGAGCGGGCCGCACTGCTGAAGGCCATGGCGAAGGCCGGGGCGCCGGACGCGACCTGGCTGAAGGAGGTCGAGGAGTCGGCGCTGGCCGCGCTGGCGCGGCGCGGGCAGGCGACGGCGGCGGAACTCGCCGGGGACGAGCCGCGGCTGCGGGAGCAGTTCGTGTACGCGGCCGGGAAGAGCTACCAGGGCGTCCACACCGTCTCGACCCGGCTGCTGAAGGTGCTGGGCGTCGAGGGCAAGGTCGTGCGGGGCCGGCCGCTCGGCTCCTGGACGTCCAGCCAGTTCCGCTGGGCGGTGTCCCCCGCCCACCCCGAACTGAACGCGGCCGAGGCCCAGGCATCCCTGCTGGGGCGCTGGCTCGCCGCGTGCGGCCCGGCCACGGAGGCCGACCTCAAGTGGTGGACGGGGTGGAAAGTCACCGACGTCCGCCGGGCGTTGGCGGCGATCGGGGCGCGGCCGGTGTCCCTGGACGAGGGTGTGGGGTACGTCGTCGACGGCGACGTCGACCCGGTGGCGGGGCCGGCCGAGCCGTGGACCGCGCTGCTGCCGGCGCTCGATCCGACGGCGATGGGCTGGCAGCAGCGGGACTGGTATCTGGCGCCGGCGTTGCGGCCCGCGTTGTTCGACTACAGCGGCAATGTGGGGCCGACGGTGTGGTGGAACGGCCGGGTGGTGGGCGCGTGGGCCCAGCGGACGGACGGGGAGATCGTGTGGCGGTTGCTGGACACGGAGGGGGTGGGGCGAGATGCGGAGGCGGCGATCGCGGTGGAGGCGGAGCGGGTGCGGGGGTGGGTGGGGGCGGCGAGGGTGACACCGCGGTTCCGGACGCCGGTGGAGAAGGAGTTGGCGGCGTAGGAGTTAGGTGCGGGTGGGTTTCTCCCGCCGTACCAGGGGGCTCCGCCCCCCCTGGACCCCCGGGCCTGTGCCCACCCGCCACCCGATCGGTTGGCCACGAGGTGGAGGTCGAGGGCCACTTCTCCACCGACCGAGTCGGGTGGCGGGTGGGCACAGGGGCGGCAACACCGGCGCCGGGTGCCCGTACAAACACGGGGCACCCGGTGCCAAGGCTTACCGCGAGTACCGCATCAGCGCCCGCACCATGTGGCACGTCGTGTCCGACGGCGGGTGGACGCCGATCGTCTCCGCCGTGCTCCGGATCGTCTCGTTGCGGGCCTGGTTGGGCATGTAGACGCCCGAGTCGAGCAGGGCGATCGCGAGGCGCATCGCCTTGAGGCGGCGGTTGTGGCTGACGTACCACTCACGCGGACGCCCCGGCGGCAGCGGGCGCTTCTCCACGGGCGCGTACGGCATGTCGAGCAGCACGGAACGCTTCGCGGTGGACTGGGTGGACAACGGCTTCGGCTTCAGTGCGGCAGCGGGCACAGGCATCCTCCTGTCGCGGTCAGGGCATCGGCCCCGGAGATCTCGACACCCCGGCGACACCCTCGAACACTGCTTCTATTCTACTGCCCACCACTGACAAAAGGCCCTGGCCACAAGGGCTTTCGGGGGTGCTGTGACACAGGTGAAGGACGGGTTTTCGCGTACCGTGGGCCGTATGGAGATCTGGATCAATCCGGCCTGTTCGAAGTGCCGCAGCGCGCTCACCCTGCTCGACGCCGAGGGCGCGGACTACACCGTCCGCCGCTATCTGGAGGACGTGCCGAGCGAGGACGAGATCCGGGACGTCCTGAACCGCCTCGGCCTCGAACCCTGGGACATCACCCGCACCCAGGAGGCCGCCGCGAAGGAGCTCGGCCTCAAGGGCTGGGCCCGGGACGACACTTCGCGCGACCGCTGGATCACCGCTCTCGCCGAACACCCCAAGCTGATCCAGCGTCCGATCATCACCGCGGACGACGGTACGGCGGTCGTGGCCCGCACCGACGAGGCCGTACGGGACGCTCTGTCACGATAGTCAACGGTTTGTCGGGTGGCGGGAGTTCGGAGGGCCCGCGCTGTTACCCTCCGCCGCCATGACCTTCGGTGATCAAGGAATGCCCCCGCACAGCCCCGACCCGTACACACCTGACCCGTACACCCAATGGGTGGCCGAGCAGGAGCGCATACGCAGAAGACGTCGCATCCGGCGCGCGGTCGCCGCCGGCACGGCGGTCGTCCTCGTGGCGGCGATCGCCGTGGGCGCCGTGATGTACGTGAGCGGCGGGGAGGGGGACGACAGGACGACGGCGACCCCGCTGACCTCGGCCACCACGGGCTCCGGCACCGCCGTCCCGTCCGTCGACGTCTCCCTCCCCTCCGACGCCCCGACCGCCCTGTCCTCCCTGCTCGCGCGGCCCGTCATCCGGCCCGAGCAGGCCTTCCCGCAGCAGAACGTGCGCCTGCAGGACGGTTCCCGGCACCACCGTGTCGACCTCGCCACCACCACCGACTGCGCCCGCGCCATGTCTCCGGAGCTGGCCGCGCTGCTCGAACAGGGCGAGGGATGCGTCCGGTTGACGGCGGCGCTGTTCACGGACACCGAGCGGCGTTCGCAGGTGACGGTGAGCGTGCTGAGTTTCCGGCGCGTCGAGGACGCCTCGGCGGTGTTCACGATGGCCTCGATGGACCCGGTGACGTATCAGGTGGTCGCGCTCGACCCGCCGCCCGAGGCGGGGCTGCCGACCGTGCCGCCCGGTTCGGCGGGGGTCTTCCGGCGGCTGATGACCGTGCGCTCGGTGGTGTTCGCCAGTGGACAGTGGGGGGACGGGGCGGAGACCGGGGAGGCCGAACTCACGGCACGTACCGAGGGGTTGCTCCAGCACGTCAACGACACGGTGGCGGCGTACGAACAGGACCAGAGCTGACACCGATGTGACGCGCACCACTTTGGTGACTCCTGTAACCGCTGAGTAACTTCGTTCGGTATCTCGTACATAGCGGCGTACGCTCCCCTACCTCTCAGGAGCCGCGCATGTCGCGTAGGAGAACGCTCAGCACGAAGAAGAAGCTCGCGCTGCTGGCGAGTGCCGCGACGGTGGCGGGAGGCGGCGCCTTCGTCATGGCGGCCACCTCGAACGCCTCGCAGTCCCCGCAGACGGCCGCCGAGTCGACCGTCTGCCAGGGGCTGGCCACCGCCCTCGGCAACAACCAGCGGTTCATCGACGGCCAGCGGGCCGCCCCGGACGCGCAGTCCGAGGCGCGGATCGCCAACCGCGAGGCCGTCATCGCGCAGATCAGGGTGCAGCAGGAGGCGTCCGGGTGCGTCGTCGGGGAGTCGGCTCAGGACCCCCAGGCGACCCAGCCGGCCCAGGCCGCACCCCCGGCGCAGGCCGCACCACCCACGCAGACCGCGCCGCCGGCGCAGACCACGCCGCCCGCCTCCGGTCAGCAGGTGTGCAACGGCTCGACCGTCACCCTGTCCGGCGAGGACGGCGCCCCGGCCGCGTCCAGCAACCAGTTCCCGGCCGGCACGAAGCTGAAGGTCACCAACCTGGACAACAACAAGTCCACGACGGTGGAGGTCACCTCGGTCTCCGGCAGCTGCGTCCTGCTCAACAACGCGGCCTTCGAAGACGTACGGGAGCCCGGCAAGTTCCTGATCCGCCGGGCCGTGATCGAGAAAGTGGGGTGATGCCACGACGCCCGTGACCGTACGTGTCACCGGTCCCGCCGCCCCCGGCCAGGGGTAGCGGGACCGGCATGTCCGTGACCTTGCATGCCCCCGGGCCCCGCCCGCAACCCCATCGCATACGAGCCGCCCCCCGCGCCCCGTTCGGGGCGTCTTTCCCTGTCGCTCCGCGCACCACTCCCCGCGCAGCGCCGACCCTCACAGCGTGAGTCGCGCCACAGCACCACCAGGTAACACGGGGTTCACATTCGAGCAATGACCGGGAAATCGCCTGTTGACAGGCTGCCTGGCATCGAAAGCGGTGCCCCAGTGCCGCAGCGCCGCAGCACCCGCAAGTGCGTCTAGACACACCCCCGAAGGAAGTGGCCCGTGACCTTCAAGGCTGAGTACATCTGGATCGACGGCACCCAGCCGACGGCCAAGCTCCGTTCCAAGACGAAGATACTGGCCGACGACGCCAAGGGTGCCGAGCTGGGAATCTGGGGCTTCGACGGGTCTTCCACGAACCAGGCCGAGGGCCACTCCTCGGACCGTGTCCTCAAGCCGGTCTTCTCCTGCCCCGACCCGATCCGCGGCGGCGACGACATCCTCGTCCTGTGCGAGGTCCTCAACATCGACATGACGCCGCACGAGTCCAACACCCGTGCCGCGCTGGTCGAGGTCGCCGAGAAGTTCGCCTCCCAGGAGCCGATCTTCGGCATCGAGCAGGAGTACACCTTCTTCCAGGACGGCTACCCGCTGGGCTTCCCCAAGGGCGGCTTCCCGGCCCCCCAGGGCGGCTACTACTGCGGTGTCGGTGCCGACGAGATCTTCGGCCGTGACGTCGTCGAGGCGCACCTGGAGAACTGCCTGAAGGCGGGCCTCGCGATCTCCGGCATCAACGCCGAGGTCATGCCCGGCCAGTGGGAGTTCCAGGTCGGCCCGGTCTCCCCGCTGGAGGTCTCCGACCACCTGTGGGTGGCCCGCTGGCTGCTCTACCGCACCGCCGAGGACTTCGGCGTCTCCGCGACGCTGGACCCGAAGCCGGTGAAGGGCGACTGGAACGGCGCCGGTGCGCACACCAACTTCTCCACCAAGTCGATGCGCGAGGGCTACGACGCGATCATCACCGCGTGCGAGTCGCTGGGCGAGGGCTCGAAGCCGCTCGACCACGTCAAGCACTACGGCGCCGGCATCGACGACCGCCTGACCGGTCTGCACGAGACCGCCCCGTGGAACGAGTACTCCTACGGTGTCTCCAACCGTGGCGCCTCGGTCCGCATCCCGTGGCAGGTCGAGAAGGACGGCAAGGGCTACATCGAGGACCGCCGTCCGAACGCGAACGTCGACCCGTACCTGGTGACCCGCCTGATCGTCGACACCTGCTGCTCCGCCCTGGAGAAGGCCGGCCAGGTCTGATCACCGCGCACTTTCCCGGAAGGGGCGCCCGCCATCTCGGCGGGCGCCCCTTCCGTGTGTCGGACGAGCGTGTCGGACGAGAGCGAGTTCACGCCAGGCAGGCGTCCAAGCAGTGAGAGCAGGCTCCTGTCACGGGGTCGTGTCTGCTTCAATGGGCCCATGGCCGGCTTCCAGAACCACACCGCGACGGGTCGCCATGACCTCGAGCCGTTCTGGCCTTCCCGTCAGCACCACGACTTCGACCGGGTGTGTTGCCGCGCGACGAACGCGCCGGCCCTCTAAAGCCGTACACCCGGCCTTCGGCCAGCGCGCACGACGTACGTTCCCGTCGGACCTCTCGCGCGAAAGAGCTGACCTCTCATGGCGACCACTCGTTCCCTGCCCACCGCCGTTCCCTCCTCCCCCAACGGTTCGCGTCATCGCCTGCGGGCCGTCGACCGGGACGAGGTGATCGACGTCGCGGAGTTCCTGCCGCCGGGCGCCACCTGGCTGCCCGCTCCCCCGCACACCCTCCCCACCCTGCCGGGGCAGCCGCCGATGATCGGCTACCTGGTGCTCGTCCCGGCCGACCAGCAGCCGCCGTTCCCGCCGACGGCGGTGCCCGACGCGGCGCCGGAGGGGGGCGAGACCGCCGCCGACCCGCTCGTCCGCGTCGACACCGTGCAGCGCACGGCCGCGGTGGACGGACGCGAACTCGACCTCACCTACCTGGAGTTCGAGCTGCTCGCGCATCTGGTCACCCACCCCCACCGGGTGCACACCCGCGACCAGCTGGTGACGACGGTGTGGGGGTACGGCCATGTCGGCGACGGCCGCACGGTCGACGTCCACATCGCCCGCCTGCGCCGCAAGCTCGGCTCCGAGCACCGCCGGGCGATCCAGACCGTGCGCCGGGTCGGCTACAAGTACACGCCGCCGACCGGACGTTGATCCCGGATCCCCTGAGCCTCTGCTGACGGCAGATACCCGTTCCGTCCCGCGGCTCCACCGGGCACAGTCACCGGCATGAGACTTCTGATGCTGGGCGGTACGGAGTTCGCGGGGCGGGCCGTAGTCGAGGCGGCCCTCGGGCGCGGCTGGGAGGTGACCGTCTTCCACCGGGGACGCCACGAGCCTGCGGCCGGCGTGCGTTCCCTGCACGGCGACCGCACCGCACCCGACGGGCTCGCCGCCCTGGCCGCGGCGGACGGCGACTGGGACGTGGTCGTCGACACCTGGTCGGCGGCGCCCCGGGCGGTGCTCGATGCGGCGCGGCTGCTGCGGGGCCGCGCCGACCGGTATGTGTACGTGTCGAGCCGCTCGGTCTACGCGTGGCCGCCGGGCGCCGGGTGCACCGAGGACTCGCCCCTGGTCGAGGGAGCCTCGGCCGACGCAGGCCAGACCGACTACGCCCGGGACAAGCGGGGCGGCGAGCTGGCCGCCGTCGAGGCCTTCGGCGCGGACCGCTCCGTGCTCGTACGGGCCGGGCTGATCCTCGGGCCGTACGAGAACATCGGCCGGCTGCCCTGGTGGCTGAACCGGATCGCCCGTGGCGGCCCCGTCCTCGCGCCCGGGCCGTACGACCTGCCCATCCAGTACGTCGACGTCCGTGACCTCGCGGAATGGATCCTCGACTCGGCGGAGCGGAGGGCGAGCGGACCGTACAACCTCGTCGGGCCCTCGGGGCACGCCACCATGGGCACGCTCCTCGACGCCTGCGTGGACGTCACCGGCGCCGCCGCCGAGCTGCGCTGGACCGACCCGGACGTCGTGCTCGACGCGGGCATCGAGCCCTGGCAGCAGCTGCCGGTGTGGCTGCCGCCGGGCAGCGAGGGGCATGCGGCCCTGCACGGCGCGGACGTCTCCCGGGCGCTCGGGGCGGGCCTGCGCTGCCGTCCGGTCACCGAGACCGTCGCCGACACCTGGAGCTGGTTGCGAGGCATCGGCGGGGTGGCGCCGCAGCGCCCGGACCGGCCCGCGGTGGGACTGGACCCGGAGCTGGAGGCGAAGGTCCTCGCCGCGACTGGGCATCGGAACTGCTGCCGGTTTACTGAGCATGAGTGACTTCTGGTGAGCGTGAGTGAGTGCCGGTACCTGGATGCGGTTGTTCCGCTGCGTCAGGAGGGCCTCCTCCCGCCTGGGGTGTGCTGTGGCCCTTGGCTCGGGAAGGGAACATGAGCTCTTGGGTCGAATGGGTGACCTTTTCGGAGGCTGCTCGTTGACTGCCGTGACGGGGGATGTTCGGCCGGGTGGGGATGTTCGGCCGGGTGGGGATGTTCGGCCGGGTGGGGGTGGACGGGTGGGCGGGCTGCGGAAGTTGGCGGCATCGATCGTGGTGCCCGGCCCGGCCGGGGTGGCTGTTCGGGACCGGCTGCGGGTGAGCGAGTCGGACGCGGCGGTCCTCGCCGAGGTCGGCGTGTACTTGGGGTCGCTGGCCGCGGCGGATCTCGCCGAGCGCTCCCGGAAGAGGCTGGCGCATGATGCGGCCTCGTGGGCGGTGCGCAAGCGGGAGTTAACGGGGAGGTCGTCGGCGCGCTGGGCGGGCAGCATCACCAAGGCCACCCACGACCAGTGGGCGCTGGCGAGGCGCGGCCAGGCCGCCCACCTGGCCTGGTTGCACAGGCAGATCACCGCGATCGAGGCGCGGCTGGCCCGGCCGCTGGGCGCCAAGGCGGACAAACGGGCAGGGCTGGCGCGCGGGTATGCCACGCGAGGCGAGTGGCATGCCAAGTCCCGCCGCCTACAGACCCTCAAGGACCGTCTCACGGTGGTGGAGGCGGACCGGGCGGCGGGCCGGGTGCATGTGGTGCGCGGCGGCAAGCGCTTCGCGAACGCCCGTCACCACCTGGCGGCGGCCGGGCTGAGCGAGCAGACGTGGCGGGAGCGGTGGCGGGCAGAGCGGATGTTCCTGGCCGCCGACGGAGAGTCCGGCAAGCGGTTCGGCAACGAGACGATCCGCGTCACCGACACCGGCCAGGTCTCGGTCAAGCTCCCGGCCCCGCTGCCCACCTGGCCAACGCCCCGCACGGCCGCTACGTCCTCGACGCGACCGTGGCGTTCAAGCATCGCGGGCAGGAGTGGCTTGACCGGATCACCGCCAACCGGGCAGTGGCCTACCGCATCCACCACGACACGGTGCGCGGCCGCTGGTACATCACCGCATCCTGGCAGCGCACCGCCGCCCCCGTCCTGCCGCTGGACGCGGCGCTGGCCCGGGGGGTGGTGGGGGTGGACATGAACGACGACCACCTCGCCGCCTGGCAGTTGGACGTGCACGGCAACCCGGTCGGCGAACCACAAAGGTTCTTCTACGACCTCACCGCCACCGCCGAGCACCGGGACGCACAGATCCGGCACGCCCTGACCCGGCTACTGCATTTCGCCCGCCGCTGCAGCGCCGCCGCCATCGCCATCGAGGACCTCGACTTCACTGACGGCACCAGCCGGGAGAAGCACGGCCGCAACAAACGCTTCCGGCGCCTCATCTCCCGCTTCCCCACCGCGAAACTCAGGGCCCGGCTGGTGTCGATGGCCGCCGAGCAAAGCGTGGCGATCGTCGCAGTGGACCCGGCCTACACCAGCCGCTGGGGTGCCCAGCACTGGCAGAAACCGTTGACCACCCCACGACGCAAGACGTCCCGGCACGATGCGGCGAGCATCGCGGTCGGGCGACGCGCCCTCGGACACCCGATCAGGCGACGGACGGCACCGCCCCACCCCGACCAGAGCGATCGTGGTGGGCATCGGACCGCCCAGGCCCGACCGGACACCCGCAGGCGTGAGGAAACCCGCCCCCACCTTCCCGGACCGCGCACACGATGCGCGCCGCCCGGCCGTGGAGCGAAAGCGGGCGACCAGGGTGCCCAACACCGTTCGGCGCACCCGGCTGAGCAGCAGTCCTGGCAACAGGACTCAATCCCACTCAGTCTCTAGGAACGGTGTATCTGGCACCACCTCCTGACCGGCCGCCCAGCCCCAGTGACCCCCGCCTCCCGCTCGGCCAGACTGACGCCATGACGACCATCGAGACGAAGAGCGGCACCGGCCGCACCGGGACGCGAGGCGTGGGGCTGGCGGCGGTACGGGGGCTCGGGCTGGCGCTGGTGACGCTGCCGGGGGCGGTGCTCTGTTTCACACTCACCCTGGTGTCCCTCGCGCTGATACCGATCGGGGTCGGGATCGTCACCACGCCGTGGGTGCTCACGGGGGTGCGGGCGTTCGCCGACTGGCGGCGGGTCCTGGCCGCCCAGTGGTGCGGGGTGCGGATCCCGTCGGCGTACCGGCCGGTCCCCAAGGACGCCAACCCCTGGACACGTACCTTCGCGATGCTCCGTGATCCGGCGACCTGGCGGGACCTGAGGTGGCTGCCGGTCGACATGACCGCGGGGTTCCTCACCGCGCTGCTGCCGGCCGTGCTGCTCTTCTACCCGCTGGAGGGGTTCGCGCTGGCGGCCGGGCTGTGGCGGGTCTTCCCGGACGGGTACTGGTACGGGTTCGTGCCCGTCTCCGGGCAGGCCTCCGCCTTTGGCGCCGCCGCACTGGGCCTCGTCCTGCTGTTCTTCGCCCACTTCCTCACCCCGCGGCTGCTGGCGGCGCACTTCCGGCTGACCCGGGCGGTGCTCGCCTCCAACCAGGGCGAACTGGCCGAGCGGGTGCGGGTGCTGACCGAGACCCGGCGCGACGCCGTCGACACCTCCGCCGCCGAACTGCGGCGCATCGAGCGGGACCTGCACGACGGGGCGCAGGCCCGGCTGGTCGCGATGGGCATGGACCTCGGCACCATCGAGGTGCTGCTGGACAAGAACCCCGAACAGGCGAGGAAGCTGCTCGCGCAGGCCCGCCAGTCGTCCGCGGACGCCCTCACCGAGCTGCGCGACCTGGTGCGCGGCATCCACCCGCCGGTGCTCGCCGAGCGCGGACTGGGCGACGCCGTACGGGCGTTGGCGCTGCGGCTGCCGGTGACCACCGAGGTGGAGGTGGACCTGCCCGGCCGGGCGGAGGCGCCCGTGGAGTCGGCGGCGTACTTCGCGGTCAGCGAGGTGCTCACCAACGCGGTCAAGCACGCGGACGCCGACCGGATCTGGGTCGACCTGCATCACGTCGCTCAGGGCGCCGGCATGCTGCGGATCTCGGTCACCGACAACGGCAAGGGCGGCGCGGCGACCGGGGCCGGTTCGGGTCTGGCCGGGGTGGAGCGGCGACTGGGTACATTCGACGGCGTCCTGGCCGTCAGCAGTCCCGCGGGCGGTCCCACCATGGTCACCATGGAGATCCCTTGCGCGTTGTCCTAGCCGAAGACCTGTTCCTGCTGCGCGACGGACTCGTCCGTCTCCTGGAGGCTTACGACTTCGAGATCGCGGCGGCCGTCGAGAGCGGGCCGGAGCTGGCCGCCGCGCTGGCCGAACTGGAGCCGGACGTCGCGGTGGTCGACGTACGACTGCCGCCGACGCACACCGACGAGGGCCTGCAGTGCGCGCTGAACGCCCGCCGGGACAGACCCGGGCTGCCGGTGCTGGTGCTCTCGCAGCACGTGGAGCAGCTGTACGCGCGTGAACTGCTCGCCGACGGCAGCGGCGGGGTCGGCTATCTGCTGAAGGACCGGGTGTTCGACGCGGAGCAGTTCGTGGACGCCGTACGGCGGGTCGCGGCGGGCGGTACGGCGATGGACCCGCAGGTGATCCAGCAGCTGCTGTCCCGCCGGGCGGCCGACGACCAGCCGCTCGGCCGGCTCACGCCCCGGGAGCGCGAGGTGCTGGAACTGATGGCGCAGGGCCGCACCAACGCGGCGATCGCCGCCAAGCTGGTGGTCACGGAACGGGCGATCGCGAAACACACCGCCAATATCTTCGCCAAACTGGGGCTGGAAGTGTCGGACGACGACAACCGCCGCGTCCTGGCGGTTCTCGCGTATCTCGACCACGGCCGCTGAAATCGGGACCCCGCCCGGGCACCTCCTGTGAGGGATCAACAACTCCTTGTATTTCATGGGCAGTTGAAACCGAATTGTCTCGGGAACCTCTCACCAATTTCTGAGACGGCTGAACACCACTGGGACCCCTTGCGTATTCAGGGGAGCCGCTTCACTCCTGTCGGGCGCCTCGATAGCCCCGCAAGGAAGTCAGAGGAGTTCCATGGGACGCAACACAAGAAAACGCCGTATGCCACTGGCCACCAAGGCCGTTGCCGCTTCGGCAGCCCTAGCGCTCGGTGGGGGCGGGCTGATCTGGGCAAACTTCTACGCCTCGGCTCATGAGACAGGCTCGGGGCAGAATCAGACCAAGGCCACGGGCGCTCAGGTCGCGACGATCAACTGCCCGGACGTCGGCCAGAAGCTGACGGACGTGCCAGAGGGCGCGCGCCAAGGCGTCGCCAAGGAGCTGGCGCTGCTCGACAGGCAGATCACGGACGCCTACACGCGTCTCGCGGACACACGCCAGGCCCAGGCAGGAGACGCCGGCTACGTCAACAACGCCATCCTGGGCCCGCTGAAGTCCAAGCGGGTCGCCACCATCGACCGGATCGGCATCAACATCAACCGCGTGGGCGGTAAGGCTCCGCAGGGGATCGACCAGCTCGCCGAGTGTCAGGGCGTCCCGGCCGAACAGCCGGAGACGAACGACGGTGAGGGCCAGGACCAGGGCGACGGTCAGGACCAGGGCCAGGACCAAGGTGACGGTCAGGACCAGGGCCAGGACCAGGGCGATGGTCAGGACCAGGGCAACGGCGGTCAGGCCGGCAACGGCCCGGTGGCCGACGACTTCGTCAACATCGAGGACGTCCAGCCCAACTCCCGCAACCTGCCGAACGGCCTCGCCGCGAACGGGGACACCGGTTCGACGGGCAGCTTCACCACGAACTGCGGCACCAACGAGAACGAGAACCGCAACTCGGACAACGTGATCGTCGCTCCCGGTGTCAGCAACGGTGCGCAGCACCAGCACGACTACGTCGGCAACCAGGCCAACAACGCTTTCGCGAGCGACGAGGACCTGGCGAACGGCGAGACGACCTGCCAGAACCAGGGCGACAAGTCGTCGTACTTCTGGCCGGTGCTGCGGGTGCAGGACGGCCAGAACGACATCGACGCGGACGCGCCCGGTGGCGGTCAGGACAGCAACGTCGGCACCATCCAGCAGACCGCCCAGGCGGAGCTGAAGTTCGTCGGCAACAAGACGAGCGACGTCGTCGCGATGCCCACCGCCCTGCGCATCATCACCGGTGACGCCAAGGCCTTCACCAACGGCCTCGCGAACGCCAACACCGCTTGGAGCTGCACCGGCTTCGAGGACCGGCAGGTGACGGACAAGTACCCGATCTGCCCCGAGGGCAGCTCCGTGGTGCGCACGTCCGCCTTCCAGAGCTGCTGGGACGGCCAGAACATCGACAGCGCCAACCACCGTACCCACGTGGCGTTCGTCCAGGCCGACGGCACCTGTGCCAACGGCTTCCAGGCCATCCCCCAGCTGCAGGTCAAGCTGGTCTACGACGTGCCGGCCCCGCAGATCGAGAACGGACAGGTCGTGAACCCGTTCGCGGTGGACTCCTTCCCGGAGCAGCTGCACAAGCCGATCACCGACCACAACGACTTCATCAACTTCTTCGACGAGGACGTGATGAACCAGATGGTCGACTGCATCAACAGCGGCGAGGACTGCCAGTAGTCCTGACGCAGTAGGAAGCCGGCGGTGGGATTTCCCACCGCCGGCTTTCGTTTGCCCGCCCCCGAAAAGACCCGCGTGGTCAGTCTTAGTGGCTGCCGCTGTTGTGACTGCCACCGGGGTTCATGTGCTCGGACCCCTCCTCCATGGTCCCGCCGAGCGTGCTCCGCAGCGCCGTGACCGTCTTCTCCTCGCCGACGGCGACCCACTTGCGGCCGACGAGGTAGTAGCCGCCGTAGTCCTTCGCGCCGTTCAGCCACTCGCGCTGACCGCGGTCGGTGGCGAAGGTGGCGAGGACGTACTTCTCGGCGCCCTTCTTGCAGATGGCCTGCCGGATCGTGTCCGCGTCGGTCTGCATGTTCGGCTTGCACTTCGCCTCGGCGGCCAGGTGTTCGAGGCTGCCGGTCGCCGTCTCCGGAACGGCCGCCTCGCCGTCCCCGTCGGATCCGCAGCCCGCCAGCGCAAGCACCAGCGCCGCGCCGCTCAGCGCGAGCATCGGTCGGGTCACCCTCATCTGTTCCTCCGGTCGCCTGCATCGGACCATGCCTCGGTCGGCCCCGGCAAGGGGCCCGTCCCCTTCGATACGGCTCCCGGGCCCGCCGCGCTCAAATCCGCTGCCATGACGGGGCACACCCGTGCGAAAGTGTCCCGGTGAACCAGGACTGGGAAGATCGCGTGACCGCCGCTTGGGCCACCTTCGACGACTACGCGGAGGCGGACGCGGCCGACTTCCGCGCGGTGATCGACGCACTCGTCGCCGAGCTGCCGGCCGGCAGCCCGCTCGGCCCCTTCGAGCAGGCCTGCGCCTGGGACTCGACGGGCCACTCGGACAAGGCCGTTCCGCTGTACCGGGAGGCCCTCGCCCGCGGCCTGGACGGCTACAAGGGGCGGCGCGCCAAGATCCAGCTGTCCAGCTCCCTGCGGAACACCGGACAGGCCGAGGAGGGCGTCAAGCTGCTGACGCCCGAACTGGGCGCCCCTTCGGACGAGTTGGACGACGCGGTACGCGCGACCCTCGCCCTGTGTCTGTCCAGCCTCGGCCGCGACCGCGAGGGCCTCTCCCTCGTCCTGGGCGCCCTCGCGCCCCATCTGCCGCGCTACCAGCGGTCGATGGCGAACTACGCGCGGGCTCTCGTCGATCCTCAGGAGTGAGTCACCCGGGTGGCGGTGACCAACCACCGATTCGCTCGTTCTGCTGAACGTGCAGTCACAGGATGTCGCCCCGCGCCCCGCACCCGGCTCCGGCTCCGCCGCCGCTTCCTCGTCGTCCGACCCGCTCGTCGACGTCGAGCAGGCCGAGGCGGCACTCGTCGAGCACTACCCCCGGCTCGTCCGGCTCGCCTATCTGGTGCTGCCACCGGGCCTCGGCCGCAACCGGCGCGTTGTGACCGCGCACGCGCTCACCCAGCGTGCCCTGCCCCGGCGCCGGACACCGGCGCCCGTGATCCCGGCCCAGTCGACCGGCCGCGAGGGCGACCCGGGATACGCCTTCGTCCGACTCCAGGTGCTGCGTACGGCACTGGAGGCGGGCCTGCCACTGACGTTCAGGGCGTGGCCCAAGCGGTCCCAGCTGCCGCCGCTGCTGCCCCAGGTGTGGGGCCTGCGTCTCTTCCCCCGCTCGGGGGGCGCCGACGAACTCGCCCTGGACCAGCGGCTGTCCGCCCTGTCCGGACCGGCCCGCGCCGCCTACGTGCTGCGCGGCCTGGAGAAACTCCCGGACGGCGACGTACGCGAGGTGCTCACCACGGCGGGCATCGACGACGTGGACGACGCGCTGGACGAGGCCGACGAGGTCCCCGCGCAGTACGCGCTGCTCGACTCCCCCGAGTTCGACCCCTGTTCGCTGCAGGCCCGGCCCACCGACCTGATGCGGCGCCGCCAGCACCTGAAGGCGGCGCTCGCCGCCGCGGCGGCCGTCGCGGTGTGCGGGGCGCTGCTCGGCCTGCCCGGTGACGGCTGGGCACCCGACGGCGCCGCCGCCCCCTCCTACGCGCAGAACCCGTCGGCCCAGGCGGCCCTCGACCCGGCCAACTTGACCAAGGTCCCGGACACCGCGTGGCAGTCCGCCTCGCGCACCGACTTCTCCGTCTGGCCCGCCCGCGGCGAACTCACCGGCGACAAGGCGCTGCTGCGCCGCGCCCTCGCCGTCTGGGCCCGCCCCGGCGAGACCGTCCAGGTCTCCGCCACCCCGGGCACCCCCTCGGGCGGCCCGGCCGGCCCGCCGCAACTGCTGTACGCCGGGGACGTCGACAACGCGCGGGTGGTGATCCTCTACGACGGTCTGCGCATCGCCCGGTACGCCGAACCGAAGGACGGCACCAAGGGCGCCGCCCTCGACTTCGCGCGGGTCGACGGCGCGACCGGCGCCGAGTCGAACGCGGTGGTGCTGGGCCGGGCCGACGGCAACGTCCGTTATCTGACGGCGCCTTGGGTGAAGAAGGCGGCCGAGCGGGACCTGCTGAAGCCGGGCGCCGGCGCGATGGACCTCACCCTGACCGACGGTGTCACCTCGCCGCTGGCCAGCGCCGCCCTGCAGACCGGCGCGTGCACCTCGTGGAACGTGCTCCAGCTGACGGACGCCTCCGGCACCCGCCTGTCGACCGACCTCGGCGAACTGGTCCCGGCCCGCCTCACCACCGGCCGCCCGGGCTCGGAGCGCGACGCGACCGGCGCGGCGGCGCTGCGCGCCTGGGCTCCGTTCGCCTGCTCGCTGTCCGCCGTGCGCTCACAGGGAGTGCGGTCCGTGAACGCCTGGGAGTACGCCACCCAGTCGCTGCCCGACGCGAGCGGGTCGGCCTCGTGGGTGTGCACCCGCGCCGAGACCTGGCGGGGCGGCGGGACGCGCGTGCTGGCGCAGTTCCACACTCCGGGCGGGGCGTACGGGGCGGTCGCGGCGAAGGCCGAGAACGTGCCGGCGTGCGGCCCGCGCGACCCGCATGTGCTGGCCGGCGTGCTGTGGAAGTCGGAGGCGGGGTCCTGGTACCTGCTGGCGGCGGGCGGCCGGGGCACCGCGTCGATCACGGCGACGGGCGGGGTCGACGGTTCCGCACAGGGCAACCTGCTGGCCGTGAAGACGAAGGCGGGAGCTCAGGCGGGCCTGCAGGGCGAGTTGGAGAACGGACGGTCGATCAACGCCCTGCGGTAGCCGGGCACCGGCGTCCTGCCGCCGCCCGGGCCGAGGACGTGATCATCTTGTGTCGGATATGTGAACACCGCTGGCCGGTCCCGTCCGTTCGGGGCCGGATCCGATCGGTAAGGTGTTCGCATGACTATCGGGGTGCGCCGCAGAATGGGTGTCGAGGAGCGGCGGCAGCAGTTGATCGGCGTCGCCCTCGAACTGTTCAGCCGTCGCTCGCCCGACGAGGTCTCCATCGACGAGATAGCCGCGGCCGCCGGCATCTCCCGCCCGCTGGTGTACCACTACTTCCCCGGCAAACTCAGCCTGTACGAGGCCGCGTTGAAGCGCGCGTCGGAGGATCTGGCCAGCCGGTTCGTCGAACCGCGGGAGGGTCCGCTGGGGGCCCGGCTGCTGCGCGTGATGCACCGGTTCTTCGACTTCGTCGACGATCACGGGCCCGGTTTCTCGGCGTTGATGCGCGGCGGCCCGGCCGTCGGCTCCTCGACGACCAACGCGCTCATCGACTCCGTACGGCAGGCCGCGTATGACCAGATTCTTTCGCATCTGCGCGTGGAGAACCCGCCCGCGCGACTGGAGTTGGTCGTCCGTTCCTGGATCTCGCTCGCCGAGTCGACCGCGCTGATCTGGCTGGACGGCCGGCGCATCCCGCGCCGCGAGCTGGAGGCACAGCTCGTGCACGACTTCGCCGCGCTGGCCGCCGTGAGCGCCGCCTACGACGAGGAGATGGCCGCGCTGATCCGGCACATGTTCAAGGACGAGCCGACCGACGGGCCGTTCACCGACCTGGTCGGCCGGCTGATCGCGCTGGGCTCCTAGGGCCGGACAGGCGTGAAGGGGCGCGGGGGGCTGTATCAATATGCGGCTCCGCCGCGCGAGCGCTCAGGCCCCGAAGGGGCGCGGGGAACTGCGTGACCAGCCCGCGCCGGCCGCGCGTGCAATCACCGCCCTGCCGGCGGAGCCACGACGGCGCCGCGGTCGGCCGACCGCCCGTCGCGGCACTTCCCGCGGAGCGGAGCGCTCAGCTCTCGAACTTGCGGTAGGACGCGTCCAGTTCGCGCACCTCGGCCGAGGCGTGCAGTGCCAGGCCCTCAGCGGGCTTCACGTAGGTGCGGAGCAACTCCAGTACCGCTTCGGTGAGTTGCGCCTTCGTCTCTTCGGTGCGGCCGGCCAGCAGGGCGAGGGAGACATGGACGATGGCGTGACCGTGCTCGTCCCGGCCCACGGTCGTGTCCTCGGTCGCCCGGAACCGGGTCTTGCACGCCTCGTGCTTGGCGGCCGCGATCTCCACCACCGCGTCGTGCAGGGCGAGCGCGAAGCCGCGCCGGTCGAAGCCCTCGGCGAGGGGCATGGAGTAGTCGACGGTGATCTGCGGCATGGGGGCTCCTGTTCTGGGCAACAGGAGCCAGCCTAGTTCTTCAGTTGCAGCGCCAGCATCGCGATGTCGTCCTCGCGCTCGTGGCCGAAGCAGGCGAGGAGTGTGTCGCACAGGGCGTCCAGGCCCGGCAGGGAGCCGGTGGCGGCCGCGCGGAGGTGCTCCATCGAGACCTCGAGGTCGATGCCCCGGTTCTCGATCAGGCCGTCGGTGACCATGAGGAGCCGGTCGGAGGGCTCCAGGAACAGCTCGGTGGGCGGCGGATGCGGCAGGCCCACGCCGAGCAGCGGACCGTTGACCTTGGTGTAGTCGGCGCTGCCGGTGTCCCGGATGATCAGCGGCGGGATGTGCCCCGCGTTGGCGATGCGGGTGCGGCCGGTGCCGGGGTCGATCAGGGCCAGGCAGACGGTGGCCGTGACGTCGGGGTGGTAGACCTGGAGCATCCGGTCGAGGCGCTCGGCGAGCACGGCCGGGTCGCTCTCCTCGAGGCAGTAGGCGCGCAGCGCGTGCCGGATCTCGACCATGACGGTCGCCGCCTCCAGCGAGTGCCCGACGACGTCACCGACCGCGGCGAGCGCGCCGTCGCCGGTGCGCAGTACGGCGTAGAAGTCGCCGCCGATCTCGGTCTCCCGGGACGCGGGCACGTAGCGGACCACGACGTCCATGCCCGGCAGCTCGGGCAGCCGGTGCGGCAGGGGCAGGAAGCTGTGCTGGAGGGTGAGGGCGACGTGCCGCTCGACCTGGTACATGAGCAGCGGCTCGGCGGCGAGCGCGGTGGCCTGGGCGAGCCGGGCCAGCAGGGCCTCGGCCTCGGGGCCCGCCCGGCGCAGCCCGCGGGTGGGCGCGGCCAGGCACACCGGGGCCCTGCCGTCCTGGGTGACGACGAGCGCCAGCCGGGCGTCGTGCTGCACGCCGGGCCGGAAGAACCCGGCGGGCCACAGCGGTGCGGGCACGGTGGTGAGCTGCACTCCGGCCTGTCCGCGGGTGAGCCGTCGCAGCAGCCCGGCCACGGTCCGGTGGGCGCTCTCGTCCGGCAGCGCGATCAAGGTGCGGTCCCGGGACAGGCCGCGGTACAGCTCGTCGTCCTGGCCGAGGACGAAGACGGCGGCGGGAGAGCCGATGAGCCGCGCGGTGCCGTCGGCGGCGGCGTCGGCGAGCTCCTGCAGGGAGCGCGCCGCCTGGATGGTGACGATCGTCTCGGAGAGCATGGTCAGCCGCCGGACCTGCGCCTGGCCGTCGGCCCGCAGCCGGGCGGCGCGCACCGCGGCCCGGACCGCCGCCTCGATCGCCTCGGGCTCGGCGGGCATCGCCAGGAACGCCTCGGCGCCCTCGTCCAGCGCCTGGCAGCGGTCGCCGGGGATCACGGCGACGGCCGAGCAGTGCACGACGGGCAGGCCGGCCATGCGCGGCCGTTCCTTGAGCCGGCGGCACAGTTCGAAGCCGCTCATGTCCGGCAGGTTCACGTCGATCAGGGCCACGTCGGGCAGGTTCCCCTTGCGCAGCCGGGTGTCGATCTCGGTGAGCGCCTCGTGGCCGGTGGCGACCTGGACGACCCGGTGACCGGCGCGGCTCAGTACGGCGGCCAGGGCGTACCGGCTGTCCGCCACGTCGTCCACGACCAGCACGGTCGTACCTGTCTGCTTGCCGTTGACGTCCATCTGCCGGCCCCCCCTCGGAACACACCGGTGGGGCAGACCCCGGGTCGGGGTCTGCCCCACCAAAGGTAATGCCCTTGTCAGGAAACCGGGGAGAATACCGTCACGGTCCGCCCAGGAACCGTGAAGGTGCCCGATATCCGGTCGTAGGACGAGGACTTGACGACGGAGTCGGCACCCGACGCCTGCACCGGGTGCAGGCGGTAGCCGGTCCCGGCGAGCGGACCGACCCGCTGCTCCTGCGCTGTCGGCGTCGCGTTGAACACGACGACCAGGTCACCGAGCTCCATGGTGATCACGCCGGGCGTCTCGTCCTTCCCGGACAGCGGGAAGGAGAGCTTCGACTGCACCTGACCGGCCGTGTCGAGGGAGAAGTCCCGCTCCGTCGTCCGGATCTTCAGGAGGTCCCGGTACGCCGCCGAGGCGCCCTCGATCTGCGGGCAGCCGACCTTGATCGCACTCAACAGGGGTTTGGCGTACGGCCACTTGGACGCGTTGTCGGCGGCCATCGGCAGCCCGCGCCCGAAGCCGTTGCCGTCCTCGCAGTTCCAGTGGACGGCGTTGAACCAGTCGCCGCTGTCGTAGGAGTTGCGGTCCAGCGACTTGGAGCGCAGCAGGTCGGTGCCCGCCTGGGAGAGGGCCGGGCCCTGCGAGAGGGTGGCCGTCGCCATGGCGAGGACCTGCATCCGGGCGCGGTCGGCCGCGGACGTGCCCGCGGGCAGCTTGAAGGCCAGCGCGTCGAACAGCGTCTCGTTGTCGTGCGCGTCCGCGTAGGCGAGGGCGTCGCCGGGCGCGTCCGCGTAGCCGGCGGGGGCGCCGTTGTAGTCGACCTCGGCGCCGGTGACCTCCTTGCCGTCGGTGTCGGTGAAGGTGAAGCCCTTGAGGTTGCCGGAGAGCCCGACCTTGATCAGGTCCTGGTAGTGCAGGAGGCGGGCCTTCTGCTGTTCGGGCGTCCCGTTGTCCGAGGACGCGTTGGGGTCGGTGTACAGGCCGGACGCGAAGCCCTGGACGCCCGGGTCCTCGTCGAAGGGGCCGCCGCCGCGCACGGCGTCACGGGCGCGGTCGGAGAAGGTCGCGACTCCGGTGCCGGCCATGTTCTTCTGCGTGGCCTGCGTGAAGCGGGCGTCGTCGGCGACCTCGCCGAAGTTCCAGCCCTCGCCGTACAGGATGATCTTCTTGCCGTCGACGCCGTCCTCGGCGAGGGTGAGCGCGTCGAGGGCCTTCCGGACGGCCAGGATGTTGGCCTTCGGGTGGTGGCCCATCAGGTCGAAGCGGAATCCGTCGACCTTGTACTCCTTGGCCCAGGTGACGATCGAGTCGACGACGAGCTTGCCCATCATGGCGTTCTCGGTGGCCGTGTTGGCACAGCAGGTGCTGTTGGCGACCGAGCCGTCGGCGAGCAGCCGCTGGTAGTAGCCGGGGACGATCCGGTCGAGGACGCTGGTGTCCGCCTGGCCGCTCGCGGCCGTGTGGTTGTAGACGACGTCCATGACGACCCTGAGGCCGTCCTCGTTCAGCGCCTTGACCATCTCGCGGAACTCGACGGTTCGGCGGGTGCCGTCCGGGTCCGTCGCGTACGAACCCTCGGGGACCGTGTAGTGGTAGGGGTCGTAGCCCCAGTTGTAGGCGTCCTTCGCGGCGACGGCGGAGACGCATTCCTGCTGCCGGTCCGAGTCGGCCGGGTAGGAGGCCAGGTCGCAGTCGACACTCACCTGGTCGGACTTCTTCTCGGGGATGGTGGCGATGTCGAAGGCGGGCAGGAGGTGCACGTACGAGGTGCCCGACTTCGCCAGCTCACGCAGGTGCTCGGAGCCGTCGCTGTCCTTGTCGGTGAAGGCGAGGTAGGTGCCCGGGTCGGCCGCCGTCCTGTCCGCGACGGAGAAGTCCCGGATGTGCAGCTCCTGGATCTGCGCGTCCTTGAGGGGCACGGCCTTGGGCTTGGCCAGCGAGGACCATCCCTTGGGGGCGAGGGAGCCGTCGTCGAGGTCGACGACCAGGCTGCGCTCCGAGTCGGTGGTCAGGGCGAGGGAGTAGGGGTCGGTGACCTTGTTGGTGACGACCTTGCGGACACTGGGCGCCCAGACCGTCACGGCGTACCGGTAGGCCTTGTTCTTCCAGGACTTGGGGCCGGTCACGGACCAGACTCCGGTGGTGGCGTCGCGCTTCATGGCGACCGTGGAACCGTCGAGTTCCAATGAGACCTTCTGCGCGGTGGGCGCCCAGACCGCCAGTGTCGGGCGGCCGTTGCGGAACGTCGGCCCGAGCTCCGCCTTCGTCGCCGCGGGGTACAGGTCGTCGAGGACGCCGGCGATCTGGACGCCCGTCGCGGCGAGCACGGCGCCGTTCGCGGCCCGCTGGGAGGCGACGACCTGGCCGCTCAGCGCACCGCGCACCCGGTCGCGGTCGCGCGGGTCGACGGACCAGGCGGTGTGGTCCTTGAGGTGCGGGAACCTGGTCTTCTGGGCGTCGGTGAGGGCGGCCTTGGAGAGGCGCAGCCACTTGGCGTCTCCGGTCAGCGTGCCCTTGTCGACGGCGATCGAGCCGTCGCGGGAGTACAGCAGCTGTGTGGAGGCGGCCGCCTCGGAGCCGTTCCAGGCAACCGTGTTCCGGTCGATCCAGACCGCCTTGGAGGTGGTCAGGTCGAGCGCGGCGGCGGAGCCTGCGGGCTGCGGGAGCAGGTACTTCTCCTGGCCGCTCACCAGCCACACCTCGTGGCCGTTCGCCGTGAGGTCGAGGGACTGGTCGGTGGGCAGGTCCTTCTCGTCACCCTTGTGGATGATGTAACTGAGGCTGCCGGCACCCTCGTTGAGCGGTACCTCGAAGACCGCGCCATAGGGGTCGGTCTTCACCGGCTTCAGAGGGTTCGACCAGTCGGTGGGGTTCGCGGCGCCCGTCCAGACGTGCAGCCCCCAGCCGTCGTAGTTCCCGTCGGCGCGGTGGTAGTGCAGGACGGCCTTCGTCTTGTCCTGCGCCGGGTAGTCGGGCCGCTCGGTCTGTACGGCCTCCTTGCCCTGCTCGATCCAGATCTCACCGGTCTTGGTGACATCGATCGTGCGGTCGGCGGAGACGTCCTTGGTTCCGTCCTTGTCGATGACGAGGAAGCCGACGTTCGAGGCGCCGGGCTTCAGCTTGACGTAGGCGAAGGCGCCGTACGCGTCCCGCCCGATGAAGGGATGGCTGTCGGGCCAGTCGGTCGACTCGCCGTCGGCGAGGTCGCCCCAGGCGTACAGGCCCCAGTCGGCGTAGTCGCCGTCGGTGCGCTTGTAGTGGACGACCGCGTAGTCGCGGGAGGAGGCGGAGGGGATCTCCTCGGCGGGCGGGGTGCCGGTGACGCTGTCGGCGGTGGCGCTCGCCGTGCGGCCGGCCGAGTCGACGACAACCGCCTTGTAGCGCAGGGCCGTTCCGGCCGGGACGTCCTTGCCGAGGGTCTGCGTGACCTTGTACGGGGCGTGGTCGGCGGAGCCGAGGGTCTGCCACTTCCCGTTGCCGACCTGGGCGGCGAAGACGACCCGGTTGAGCTGACCGCCGTCCACGTCGGCGGTGACCTCGACCGTGCCGGTGGCGCCGGTGGCGGGGGCCTTGAGGGTGATCGTCGGCTCGGTGGCGGGCCGGGCGAGCCTGCCGGCCGCCTTGAGGACGATCGCCGAGCCGGCCGGGACGGTGACGGTGATCTTCTTGTCGGCGTCCGACCTGACCGTGCTGTCGGTGCCGTGGATCCCGCGGAACGCCATGTCCGCCGAACCGGTCGGGAAGGTCGCCTGCTTCGCCTCGTCCGCGTTGTTGACGGCCACGACGTACTCGACGCCCGTCTGCGCGTCCGTGCGGGAGAAGGCGTAGACGCCGGAGCCGTCGGCCGCGTACCGCTGCGTCTGTACGCCGTCCGCGAGCGCCGGGTTGTTCTTGCGGAGCTTCGAGAGGGCGGCGAGCTGACGGTAGAGCGGTGCCGTCGTGTCGTACGCGTCGTCCGCGTGCGTACGGTCGGTGCCGAGCTGGTCGTCGTCGAGGTAGTCCTCGGTCTTCGAGGCGAACAGCGTCTGGCGGGCGTCCTTGTCGCCGCCCGCGCCGGTGAAGCCCTGTTCGTCGCCGTAGTAGACGACGGGGTTGCCGCGGCTGAGGAACATCAGCTCGTTGGCGAGCCTGTCCTTGGCGAGCAGCTCGGCGTCGGTGGCCTTCGGATTGTCCTGCTTCAGGAAGTACCCGATGCGCCCCATGTCGTGGTTGCCGAGGAAGGTGACCTGCTCGTACGCGTTGGCCTTGTCCGTCGTGTACTTGTAGTCGTCGCCGAAGACCGCGGCGAGCTTTTGCGCGCTGCCGCCCTGGGAGGCGTACTGCCGGGCCGCCTCCTGGAAGGGGAAGTCGAGCGTGGCGTCGAGGCGGCCCTCGGTGACATACGGCGAGGTGATCGACGTGTCGGCCGAGTACACCTCGCCGAACATGAAGAAGTCGTCGCGCCCTTGTTTGGCGGCGTAGGCGTCGAGGGCGGTGGCCCACTGGGTCCAGAACTCCGTGTTGACGTGCTTCACGGTGTCGATGCGGAAGCCGTCGATGTCGAAGTCCCGCACCCAGCGCTGGTAGATCTTCTCCATCCCGCTGACGACCTCGGGCCGCTCGGTCCACAGGTCGTCGAGGCCGGAGAAGTCGCCGTTCGTGGAGCTCTCGCCGGCGAAGGTGGAGTCGCCGCGGTTGTGGTACATCGTCGGGTCGTTGAGCCAGGACGGGACCTTGACGCTGCTCGTGACCTTCGGGGTGCGCGGGAAGGAGTCGGCGTCGACCGGGGGGAAGTCCTCGGTGCCGTCCGCGTAGTCGGCGTCGTCGAAGGGCTTCCCGTCCTTGGTCAGGTACGGGAAGGCGCCCTTGGAGAGGTAGTCGTAGGACTTCTCCTCGTAGTCGACGACGTCGGCGGTGTGGTTGGTGATGACGTCGAAGAAGACCTTCATGCCCTTGGCGTGCGCCTTGGAGATGAGGGTCTCGAGGTCCTTGTTGGTGCCGAAGTGCGGGTCGACCTGGGTGAAGTCGGTGATCCAGTACCCGTGGTAGCCGGCGGAGGCGTTCGTGCCCTCGCCCTGCACGGGCCGGTTCTTGAAGATGGGGGCCATCCACAGGGCGGTGGTGCCGAGGCCCTTGATGTAGTCGAGCCTCTTGGTCAGGCCCTTGAGGTCGCCGCCCTGGTAGAAGCCCTTGTCGGTGGGGTCGTAGCCGGTGCTTAGGCGGGAACCGGTCAGGCCGCCACGGTCGTTGCCGGTGTCGCCGTTGGCGAAGCGGTCCGGCAGGACGAAGTAGAACTGCTCACGGGTGGCGTCGTGCCGGGCGGGCTCGGCGGCGAGCTTCGCGTCGGACGGCGGTGGGGGCGGGGTGTCCGCCCGGGCGGCCAGGGGCTGGACGAGCGCCGCGACCAACGCGGTCACGGTGACCGCGGCGACCCGGCCGGCCTGGGCAGTACGGCGCCTGGGCGCCGTCCATCTCGGTATCACGGACGTGGACTCCTTGCGATGACGGCTCTCTTGGGTCCGACCCCGCGCGACCGTATCGCCGAGGAAAGGCTTACAGCAAGAGTCCTGAAACTTCTGGTAAGAACTTTCAGCAGGTCGACTTGCCCGCATAGATCGCCAGGGCCGTGTTGGCGCCCAGCGTCGCGGTGAACTGACCGCTCGAACTGACCGTCACCGCCGTGTTGTTCTGCACGTTGCAGTACGTCCCCGCCGGCAGCGAGGTCTGGTAGGTGCGGCTCAGGCTGCCCGACTCGTGGTTGATGGCGACATAGCCCTTGGCTCCCCGCCCGAAGGCGATGGCGTCGCCCCCGTTGTCCCACCAGTTGGTGAGCGACTCGCCGCGCACAGCGTTGCGGAAGGCGACCATGCGCCGGAGCTCCGGCCAGGCGTGCTGGCACTTCCAGCCGTCCTGCCAACAGGCGTTCACCGCACCGTCGTTGGGTGGCCCGGCGTCGGTGTCGGAGAACTCGTAGCCGGAGTTGATGTCCGGGGCGCCGTACGGGTGGGCGAGCATGAAGACGTTGGCCAGCGTGTAGTTGGCGCCGTCCTTGTAGCTGAGCGTGGAGCCGTTGCGCTCGGTGTCGTGGTTGTCGACGAAGACACCGGAGACCGAGCTGTTCATGTAGCCCCAGCCCTCCCCGTAGTTCTTCAGGTAGGCGAGGTTCTCGCTGTTGAAGACCCGCTTGAGGTCGTAGGCGTAGCGGAACTCCTGGACGTCGCCGTTGCCGGTGTACTCGGTCGGCTGGACGGCCTCTCCGCTGCCGTGAATGACCTCCTGCTTCCAGTACACGGACGGGTTGCTGAGGCGCGACTTGATGTTCGCCAGGTCGGCCGCCGGGATGTGCTTGGCCGCGTCGATGCGGAAGCCGTCGACGCCGTACCCGAGCAGGGAGTTCAGGTAGCCGGCGATCGCCGAGCGGACGTAGGTCTCGCCCGTGTCCAGGTCGGCGAGGCCGACGAGTTCGCAGTTCTGGACGTTGGTGCGGTTGCCGTAGTCGCTGATCGTGGCCGTGCAGTCGTCGAAGTCGTAGGAGGAGTACAGGCCTGGGTAGGTGTACTTCGAGTACGACGAGCCGCCCGTGCCGGTGCCGTTGCCCGCCGACATGTGGTTGACGACCGCGTCGACGACGACCTTCACACCGGCCGCGTGACACGTGTCGACCATGCTCTTGAAGGCGGTGGCGTCACCGAGCCGGCCGGCGATCCGGTAGCTGACCGGCTGGTACGAGGTCCACCACTGGGAGCCCTGTATGTGCTCGGCGGGCGGGGAGACCTGGACGTAGCCGTACCCGGCCGGGCCGAGGGTGTTGGTGCACTCCTTCGCCACCGAGGCGAAGTTCCACTCGAAGAGGACGGCGGTGACGTCCTTGGTGCCGGGCGGCGCGGCCTGTGCGGGGCCGGCGGGGGCGACGAACGCGGCGGCGCCTGCCATGAGGGCGCATGCTCCGGCGAGGGCTCTTCTGGCCATGTGGGGACCCCTTCTCCATTGAAGGTTCTTGCTGAAAGCTTGCAAAGCCGTGTGGTGTCGCAGATCGTAGAGGCCCGCCTCCCCAAGCGGAAGGCGGGCCTCTGAAAAAACCGGAAAATCCTTGCGGGGAACGTCAGTTGGCCGTCCACCACACGGTCGTGTCCGCCGGCAGCTTCGCCTCGCCGTCCGTCTCGGCGATCTCGCCGCTGGCGAGGAGCACACGGCCGTACGCCGGAGTCGTGACCGACTCGCCGCTGGTGTTGGCGACACACACGAACTCGCCACGCCGGAAGGCGAGGACGCCCTCCGGAGCCTTCAGCCACTCCACACAGTCGCCCGCGCCGAGGTCGGGCTGTTCGCGGCGGGCGGCGAAGGCGGCGCGGTACAGCTCCAGGGTGGAGCCGGGGACACCTGTCTGGGCCTCGATGCTCAGCTCGCCCCAGCCCTCCGGCTGCGGGAGCCAGCTGCCGCCGCTGCCGAAGCCGTACGACGATCCCTCGCGCGTCCACGGGATCGGCACCCGGCAGCCGTCGCGGAAGCCGTCCTGGCCGGCGCCCCGGAAGTACGCCGGGTCCTGGCGCACCTCGTCGGGCAGGTCGACGACGTCCGGCAGGCCGAGTTCCTCGCCCTGGTAGACGTACGCCGAGCCGGGCAGCGCCAGCATGAGGAGGGTCGCGGCCCGCGCCCGGCGCAGGCCGAGTTCGCGGTCGCCCGCCGTGCGGATCTGGGTGCCGAGGCCGGGCGGGTTGGCGAAGCGGGTGGCGTGGCGGGTCACGTCGTGGTTGGACAGGACCCAGGTGGCGGGGGCGCCGACCGGGCGCATCGCCTCCAGGGTGCGGTCGATGACCGTCCGCAGTTCCTCGGCGTCCCACTCGGTGCTCAGGTACTGGAAGTTGAAGGCCTGGTGGAGCTCGTCCGGGCGGACGTAGTTGGCGGTGCGCTCGACCGTCGGGGTCCACGCCTCCGCCACGAAGATGCGCTCACCCGCGTACTCGTCGAGGATCGTGCGCCACTGCCGGTAGATGGCGTGCACGCCGTCCTGGTCGAAGAACGGCATGACATCGTTGCCCAGCAGCTTGAGTTGCTCGTGGGATCCGAGGTCGGGGAGGCCCTCCGCCTTCACCAGGCCGTGGGCCACGTCGATACGGAAGCCGTCGACGCCCATGTCGAGCCAGAAGCGCAGGATGGAGCGGAACTCGTCGCCGACGGCCGGGTGATCCCAGTTGAAGTCGGGCTGCTCGGGGGCGAAGAGGTGCAGATACCACTCACCGGGCGAGCCGTCCGGTTCGGTGACGCGGGTCCACGCCGGGCCGCCGAAGATCGACTCCCAGTCGTTGGGCGGGAGCGCGCCGTTCTTCCCCTTGCCGGGCCGGAAGTGGTAGCGGTCCCGCAGCGGCGAGCCGGGGCCGTCCGCGACGGCCCGCTTGAACCACTCGTGCTGGTCGGAGGAGTGGTTGGGAACCAGGTCGACGATGATCCTGAGGTCCAGGTCGCGGGCGGAGCGGATCAGCGCGTCGGCGTCGAGGAGGTTGCCGAACATGGGGTCCACGGCCCGGTAGTCGGCGACGTCGTAGCCGGCGTCGGCCTGCGGGGAGGCGTAGAAGGGGCTGAGCCACACGGCGTCCACGCCGAGGTCGCGCAGGTACGGCAGTCGGGAGCGGATGCCCTCCAGGTCGCCCATGCCGTCGCCGTTGCTGTCGGCGAAGCTGCGCGGATAGACCTGGTAGATCACCGCGTCCCGCCACCAGTCGCGGCGCTTGGCGACGGTGGCGACGGCGGAGTTTTCGGCCGGGTCGGCGGAGTGCTGGCTCATGGCGTCCTTGATACGTAAAGGAGTTTCGGTCATGGAGGCTTACGTGCGTGGGGCAGGGCGGGTGACGAGGCGGCCGCGGTGACAGCGGGGTCGGATAGTCACCGCGGCCGCCACCCGCGCGGTCAGGCGCGCGGGAGTCCGGTCGGAAGGGGTTAGCCCTTCGTGCCGCCCGCGGTGAGGCCGGTCACCAGGTTCTTCTGCACGAAGTAGAAGAACGCGGAGACGGGTATCGCGATCAGCACCGCGGTGGCGGCCATGAGATTGCGCTGCGCGTCGTGTTCGCTGACGAAGGTCTGCAGTCCGACGGCGAAGGTGTACTTCGTGTCGGACAGCATGAACGTCGCGGCGAACGCGACCTCTCCGAAGGCGGTGAGGAAGCTGTAGAAGGCGGCGACCGCCAGGCCCGGCTTGGCGAGCGGCAGGATCAGTCGCGCGAACGTGCCGAAGGGGGTCAGCCCGTCGACCCGTCCCGCCTCGTCGATCTCGAACGGGATGGTGTCGAAATAGCCCTTCATCAGCCATGCGCAGTACGGAACGGTGGTCGTGCAGTACACCAGGATGAGCCCAAGGTAGCTGTCGATGAGCTGCAGTTCCGAGAGGATCTGGTACATCGGCACCATGAGTACGGCCACCGGGAACATCTGCGTGACCAGGAGCACCCACATGAACTTCCGGTAGCCCGGGAAGCGCATGCGCGACACCGCGTAACCGGTGGTCGCGGAGATGACCACACCGATGAGTGTGGTGCCGAGGGTGACGATCATCGTGGTCTGCAGCCAGTCGAAGAACTTCGTCTCCTGGAGCACGAACGTGTAGTTGTCGAACGTCATCTTCCCCCAGATGCGTCCGGGATGCAGGTAGTCGTCCTTGTCCGGGCCGAGGGACAGGAACACCAGCCAGGCGACCGGGAAGAGCGCGATGAGGCTCGCGGTGATCAGGATGCCGTGGGAGGCGAGGCGGACGGCGGGGGTGCTCTCGCCGCGCTTGGTGGCCCTGCGCGGCGCGGGCGCCATGGAGTCCTCCTTGTTCGCCGCGGCGGAGGTCTCGGCGGTGGTCGTACTCATGGGGACTCCTGCCTCAGATCGCGAGCTGCTGGTCATTGCGGTTCAGCCAGCGGCGGTAGAAGGAGGTGAAGACGATCAGGATGGCCAGCAGCAGGATGCCGTAGGCCGCCGACTGCGCGAAGTCACGCGGCTGCTGTCCGAAGCCGAGGTAGTAGGCCCAGGTGACGAGGATCTGCGCGTCGGGGGCGGTGTTGCCGAACAGCAGGAAGATGATCGCGAACTGGTTGAAGGTCCAGATGATGCCGAGGAGGACGACGGTGGAGCTGACGGACCTCAGGCCCGGCAGGGTGACGTACCGGAACTTCTGCCAGGCGGTGGCCCCGTCCATCTCGGCGGCCTCGTACAGCGAGGTGTCGATGGACTGCAGGCCGCCGAGCAGCGACAGCATCATGAAGGGCACCCCGCACCAGGTGTTGACCATGATCGCGGAGAACCGCTGCCAGAAGGTGTCCTCCAGCCACAGCGGTGTCGGCAGGTGGAGGGTCTCCAGGAAGGAGTTGATGATCCCGCCGTCGGCGAGCATGAACCGCCAGCCGAAGACGGTGACGAAGGTCGGCACGGCCCACGGCAGGATCAGGACCAGCCGGTAGAAGGTGCGCCCGCGCAGCTTCTGGTTGAGCAGCAGGGCGAGGCCCAGGCCGATCGTGTAGTGCAGGGTGACGCAGAGCGCGGTCCAGACGATCGTCCAGATGAAGTGCGACCAGAAGCGGTCGTAGGCCGTGTCGCCCCACAGGATGTCGGCGTAGTTGTCGAGGCCGATGAACTTGTAGGTGGCGTCGATGTGGTTGACGCCGATCGTGCGGGCGGTGTTGAGGCTGTTGGCGTCGGTGAGCGTGAGGTACAGGCCGTACGCCAGGGGGTACAGCACGAGGACGCCGAGGACGACCACCACGGGGGCGATCATCGCGTACGCGTACCAGTGCTTCTGATAGCCGTGCCGCAGGCGCCGGCCCAGCCCGGACTTCGGCTCGCGGTCACCGCGGCGCTTGCCGGTCGCGCGGTCGATGGCGACTGTCATTGGTCCGACACCTTCTTCGACACCTTCTTCGGCACCTTCTTCAACACTTCTTCGACACCTTCTGGAAGATCTTCGGCCCGCACGGCCCGCACTGCCTGCTCACAGGCCGGTGGCCGCCGGATCCCTCCCCCGGTTCGCGGGGGATCCGGCGGCCACTCGGGGTCACTTGCTGAAGTCCGGGACCAGCTTGGCGATCGCGGTCTCGGCGGTGCCCAGGCCCTTGTCGAGGGACGTCTTGCCCCCGGCGATCTGCGGCAGCTCGGTGTCCAGCGGGCCCCACAGGGAGCTGTACTCGGGCAGCGCCGGGCGCGGCTGGGCGGCGGGCAGGACGCCCTGGAAGCCGGCGATGCCCGGGTCGGCCTTGACCTCGGCGGTGTAGGCGTCGTCGCGGGTCGGCAGCGTGGAGTTCTTCAGCGCGATGCTCGCCTGGGACTTCGCGGAGGTCATGAAGTTGACGAACTTCAGGGCCGCCTTCTGGTGGGCGGAGTCCGAGCCGGCGTACACCGAGAGGTTGTGGCCGCCGGTCGGGGCGCCCGCCTTGCCGGTGGAGCCGGCCGGGACGGTGGCGATGCCGAGGTTGTTCTTGTCCTTGAAGGCGGTGCCCTTGTAGAAGTTGGTGATCTCCCACGGGCCCTGGATGATCGAGGCGACCTTGCCGCTGACGAACGCCTCCTGGATGTGGGCGTAGGCGTCGGCGGTGGTGTCGGCCTTGTGCAGGCCCTTGCCGTCGAACAGGCTCAGCCAGGTCTCGTAGCCCTTCTTGGCGGGCGCCGAGTTGACGGTGATCTTCTTCGCGGCGGCGTCGACGGTGTCGGTGCCCTCGCCGTAGAGGAAGGTCTGCGCGTAGTAGGCCTGGGTGGAGCCCCAGTAGCCGTCGACGCCGGTCTTGTCCTTGATCGTGGCGGCGGCCTTCTTCAGGTCGTCCCAGGTCTTCGGGGCCTCGACACCGGCCTTCTCGAAGAGCTCCTTGTTGTAGACCAGCGCGAGGGTGTCGGTGACCAGCGGCACGCCGTAGGTCTTGCCGTCGTACTTGGCCTGCTCGATCAGGTTGGGCTGGAACTTGCTCTCGTCCGCGAGGGCCTCGGTGCCGTCCAGCGGCAGGAAGTAGCCCTTCTTCGCGAAGGCGGGGGTCCAGCCGACCTCGGAGCGCAGGAGGTCCGGGGCGCCCTTGGAACCGGCGGCGGTGTCGAACTTGTTCTGTGCCTGGTCGAAGGGCACGTTGACGTACTTGACCTTGACGTCCTTGTTGGCGGCCTCGAACTCCTTGATCAGGGCCTGGTACGTGGGCGCCTCGTTGGTGGCGTTGGAGGTGTCCCACCAGGTGATGGTGACCGGACCGTCGGCCGAGTCGCCGCCGTCACTTCCGCCGCAGGCCGTCGCCGCGAGGGCGAAAGACGCCACCAGCGCGGTGGCCGCTATGCCACGCCGCATGAGTTCTCCTTGAGGGTGAAAGCCCGTGTGCTCACAGAAGACGGCCCCGTCTGCCGCCCCTGTCGACTTGCCGACTGCGCCGTTGCCGCCGCCGGGCGTCGCCGAACGTAACAGCGATGTAAGCGGGTACGAAAGACCTTGCAGCAAAAAAGTGCAAGAGAGCTCCGAAGTTATCCGTGCGTGACCCGAGAGCGACCGCCGTGAGACGCTTGTTTGCGGCCGTCGAGCAGATGGGACGGGTTGTGCAAGACTCTGCAAGCTCTTGCCATCACTTTCACGAGGGAGCGCGATGACCCAGCAGCCCGGACCGGGCCGGCCAACAAGTCGCACACGGCGCCGGATTGGTGTGCAAGGCGAGACCTGGCCGGTACAGTCCACCCCTGTGACCACACGGCTTGCCGACATCGCTGCTCAGGCGGGGGTGAGCGAAGCGACCGTCAGCCGCGTCCTCAACGGCAAGCCGGGCGTCGCCGCCACCACCCGCCAGTCCGTGCTGGCCGCCCTCGACGTCCTGGGCTACGAACGCCCGGTGCGTCTGCGGCAGCGCAGCGAAGGCCTCGTGGGCCTCATAACCCCCGAGCTGGAGAACCCGATATTCCCGGCACTGGCCCAGGTCATCGGCCAGGCACTGACCCGGCAGGGCTACACGCCGGTGCTCGCGACCCAGACCCCGGGCGGTTCCACGGAGGACGAGCTGACGGAGATGCTCGTCGACCGCGGCGTGGCCGGCATCATCTTCGTCTCCGGTCTGCACGCGGACACCTCCGCCGACATGCAGCGCTACGAGCAGCTGCGCGCGCAGGGCGTGCCGTACGTGCTGGTGGACGGCTTCTCGCCGAAGGTGCAGGCCCCGTTCATCTCCCCCGACGACCGGGCGGCGATGACCCTGGCGGTCACGCACCTGGTGTCGCTGGGCCACACGCGGATCGGCCTGGCGCTCGGTCCCAAGCGGTTCGTGCCGGTGCAGCGCAAGATCGAGGGCTTCGTCCGCACCATGCAGGACCTGCTGGGTCTGGGTACGGAGGCCATCGAGACGGAGTTCGTCCAGCACTCCCTCTACACCCTCGAGGGTGGCCAGGCCGCGGCCACCGCGCTCATGGAGCGTGACTGTACGGCGGTGGTGTGCGCGAGCGACATGATGGCGCTGGGCGCGATACGGGCGGCCCGGCAGCGCGGCCTGGACGTCCCCAAGGACATCTCCGTCGTCGGCTTCGACGACTCCCCCCTGATCGCCTTCACCGACCCGCCGCTGACGACGATCCGCAAGCCGGTCCCGGCGATGGGACAGGCAGCGGTCCGCACCCTCCTGGAGGAGATCGGCGGGACGCCCGCACCCCACAGCGAGTTCGTGTTCATGCCGGAACTGGTGGTGCGCGGTTCGACCGCCTCGGCTCCCGGGGAACGCGGACGCCACTGAGGTCGCACGGCTCGTGACGCCCGGGGCGCTGCTCGTTCTCAGGGTGGAGAAATCGACCTTTCCGCAGTGCGCTGGTAGGAGGTTCCAGGGGTCTTCCGGGCGTAGAACGTGCGGCCCGGACCCGACCGGGGGATGATCGGCGGGGGAACGCTTTTCTGGCAGACTCTGTGCCTATGACTGAGACGACCGTGACGACGCAGGAAGGGCCCGACGAGGCCGTTCCGCAGCCCGTCACGGCCGGGCCCGGGCCGGGTCTCCTCAACCGGCTGCGCGCCCCGCGTCGGCCCCGCCTCTGGTTCGAGATCCTCTTGATCGCGGTGAGTTACTGGACGTACTCGCTGATCCGCAACGCGGTCCCGGAGCAGCGGGCCGAGGCGCTGCGGAACGCCGACTGGATCTGGAAGGTCGAGCACCAGCTCGGCATCGCCGTCGAGGAGTCCGTCAACCACGGCGTGAACTCGGTGACTTGGCTCATCGTCGGGATGAACTACTACTACGCGACCTTGCACTTCGTGGTGACGCTGGGTGTGCTCGTGTGGCTCTACCGCAGTCATCCCGGCCGCTACGCAGCGACCCGCCTCGTGCTCTTCGCGACCACCGGTGTCGCCCTGGTCGGTTACTACCTGTATCCGCTCGCCCCGCCGCGGCTGATGAACGGCGGCGACTTCGTCGACACCGTCATGGTCCACCAGACGTGGGGCTCGATGGCCTCCGGCGACCTGAAGAACATGTCGAACCAGTACGCCGCGATGCCGTCGATGCACATCGGCTGGTCCCTGTGGTGCGGTCTGACGATCTTCGCGCTGGCGTCGGTGCCGTGGGTGCGGGTGCTGGGCCTGCTCTACCCGACGGCCACGCTGGTGGTCATCGTCGCCACCGCCAACCACTTCTGGCTCGACGCGGTGGGCGGCATGGTGTGCCTCGCCTTCGGCTTCACGGTGGCGCGGGTCTGGTACGGGGCGCTGCCGTACCAGCTGCCGAAGCTGGTGCCGGCCCGCGGCGGACCCTTGCCGCCGAAGCCGAAGAAGGCCTGGGCAGGCTCTTAGGGCCTGTCCGGCGGATCAGGTCGCAGACGCGGGGGGGGCAGTGACATCAGCCGCTCCGCGGCGGGCGCCGATCTGCGGCGTTGTCGTCGGTTGCCGATTCCCCCACTCTCGACTTCGCTCGAGCGGGGGGACCCCCATCGCATCGACGCCCTCCTCCGCCTTGCAGCTCGACGCTCCCCCACGCTCGAACAACCTCGCGCGGGGGGACCCCCATCGCCCCCGCTCACCTGCGTCGATGAGGCGCCGCCGATTTCCTGCGACCTGATCCGCCGGACAGGCCCTGGCCCGCCGCCTCCCGCAGCGCCCCGATGAACGCCTCCAGGGCCGGCTGCGGCGGGGCCGTCTCCCGTACCGCCGCGTGGATGCTGCGCACGGGCTCCGGGCGCCGCACCGGGCGTACGACCACGTCGGGATGGCGGCCGCCCAGGCCCAGCCGTGGGATCAGGCTGACTCCCAGGCCCGCCGCCACGAAGCCCTGCGCGGTCACGTAGTCCTCGCTCTCGACCACGAACCGCGGCCGGAACCCGGCGGCCTCGCAGGCGTGGAGCTGTGCGTCCAGGCACGGTCCGGGCCACTCGCTGCCGACCCAGGGCTCCTCGGCCAGCTCGGTGAGCGCCACCGACCGCCGCGCCGCGAGCCGGTGCCCCCTGGGGAGGACGGCGAGGTAGGGGTCGTCCAGCAGGTGCAGCAGTCGTACGCCGTCACCCCCGGCCCTCTCCCCCACCACCAGCGCCAGATCCGCGCGCCCCTCCCGCACGTCCGGCAGCGGGTCCTCGGGGTCGGTCAGCCTCAGCTCGACCTGTACGCCGGGATGGTCGGCCCGCAGCCGCGCCACCGCCGGGGCGACCAGCGAGGCACCGGCGGTCGCGAAGTACCGCACCGACAGCCGGCCCGTGCGCCCCGCCAGCAGGTCGGCGAGGGCGGTCTCCGCCTCGGCGACCTGCCGGCCGATCGTGTCCGCGTACTCCGTGAGCAGCAGCCCGGCCGCCGTGGGCCGCACTCCTCGCCCGACCCGTTCGAGGAGCTCGGCCCCGGCCTCCTTCTCCAGCGCGGCGACCTGCTGACTGACCGCGGACGGCGTGTAGCCGAGCCGCGCGGCCGCCGCGGTCACCGATCCACAGGCCACGACGGACCGCAGCACCTGCATACGCCTCACATCCAGCATGCAGTACAGCTTAACGGTGCATGCACAATACTTCACTTGTCCTTACGATCCCGTTGGCGGACCGTGGGGGCATGCAGCGCTCCTCCACCGTCCGCATGGCCGTGCTCGCCCTCCTGTGGGGTTCCGGCTTCCTGTGGATCAAAGTCGCCCTGAACCACGGCCTGTCCCCGGCCCAGATCACCATCGCCCGGTGCGCCCTCGGTGCGGCGGTCCTGCTCCTGCTCGCCCGCTCGGCGGGCCAGCGCCTGCCGCGGTCCCGCTCGACCTGGAAGCACCTGGTCGTCGCCGCCTTCTTCTGCAACGCGCTGCCCTTCGCCCTGTTCAGCGTCGGCGAGCAGACCGTCGACTCCGGTGTCGCGGGCGTCCTGAACGCCACCACACCGCTGTGGGCACTCCTGATCGGCCTGCTCCTCGGCACCGACCGGGCCCTGCGCCCCGTACGCCTGACCGGCCTGTTCCTCGGGTTCGCCGGGACGCTGCTGATCTTCGCGCCCTGGCACCGGTCCGGGCTGCTGAGCTGGGGCGCCCTGGCGCTCCTGGCCGCCGCCGTGAGCTACGCCGTGGCGTTCGCGTACATGGCCCGCAAGCTCACCGCCGGCCGGGATCCGCTCGCCGTCTCCGCAGCCCAGCTCCTCACCGCGACGGCCTGGAGCGCCCTGGCCCTCCCGGCCGCGGGCCCCCTCGACACCGACCTCACCGGACTGCTCGCGATCGCCGCACTCGGGGTCCTCGGCACGGGCGTCACCTTCTACCTCAACTACCGGCTGATCGCGGACGAGGGTCCGACGGCGGCCGCGACGGTCGGCTATCTGCTGCCCGTCGTCTCGGTGTCGCTGGGCGCGCTGCTCCTGGACGAGAACGTGGGGCCGCGAGTGCTCGCCGGGATGGCGGTCGTGCTGGTGGGGGTGGCGCTGACCCGCGGGCGGCGGGCGGCCGGGACAGTGGTGAGCGTCCCGGCCCCGAAGGCCTACGCCCCGTAGAACAGCTCGTCCACCACGCCCCGCGCCCGTCGTGCCGTACGCCGGTAGTCGTCGAGCATGTCGCCGACGTGCCCGGGGCCGTAGCCCAGGTACCGCCCGACCGCGCCCAGTTCGCGGGCGTCCGAGGGGAAGGTGTCGCCGGCGCGGCCGCGTACGAGCATCACGGCGTTGCGTACGCGGGTGGCCAGGACCCAGGCCTCGTCGAGGGTCCCGGCGTCCTCGGCGGAGAGGAGGCCGGCCGTGCGGGCGGCGGCGAGGGCGGCACGGGTGCGGGTCGTGCGCAGGCCCGCGACCCACGCGCCGTGCCGCATCTGGATGAGCTGCACCGTCCACTCGACGTCGGACAGGCCGCCGGGCCCGAGCTTGGTGTGCAGCTTCGGGTCGGCGCCGCGCGGCATCCGCTCGGACTCCATCCGGGCCTTCAGGCGCCGGATCTCGCGTGCGGCGTCGTCGCCGAGGCCGGCCGCCGGGTAGCGCAGCGGATCGATCAGCTCGATGAAGCGGCCGCCCAACTCTTCGTCCCCGGCGACCGGTTCGGCCCGCAGCAGGGCCTGCGACTCCCAGCCGAGGGACCAGCGGCGGTAGTAGGCCTCGTAGGAGTTCAACGTCCGTACGAGCGGGCCGGACTTGCCCTCCGGTCGCAGGTCGGCGTCGATCAGCAGGGGCGGGTCGGCGCTGGAGATCTGGAGGAGGCGGCGCATCTCGGAGACGACCTTGTTGGCCGCCTGGGAGGCCTCGCGTTCGTCGACGCCGTCGCGCGGCTCGTGCACGAAGAGGACGTCGGCGTCGGAGCCGTAGCCGAGTTCGTGGCCGCCGAAGCGGCCCATGCCTATGACGGCGAACCGGGTGGGCAGGGTGTCCCCCCAGCCGTCCCGGACCACCGCGCGCAGCGTTCCCGAGAGGGTGGCCGCCGTCAGGTCGGAGACCGCGCCGCCGACCCGGTCCACGAGGGCGCCCTGGTCGGCCTCGACCGGCTGGGACTCGGTGCCGTAGGAGCCGACGATGTCCGCGGCGGCCGTCCGGAACAGCTCGCGGCGGCGGACACCGCGCGCGAAGGTGACCGCCTGCACGGCGCCGTCCGCGCGGCCCACCGCGGCGAGGATCTCCTGCTCCAGGGCCGCCCGGTCGCGCGGCTCCAGGCCGCCCGCGGCGCCGTCCCCGAGCAGCGCGACCGCCTCGGGCGCGCGCATCAGCAGGTCGGGGGCGAGGCGTCCGGCGGACAGGACGCGGGCGAGGTTCTCGGCGGCGGCGCCCTCGTCCCTCAGCAGCCGCAGGTACCAGGGTGTCTTGCCGAGCGCGTCCGACACCTTGCGGAAGTTGAGCAGCCCGGCGTCCGGGTCGGCCGAGTCGGCGAACCAGCCGAGCAGGACCGGCAGGAGCGTGCGCTGGATGGCCGCCTTGCGGGTGACCCCGGACGCCAGCGCCTCCAGGTGCCGCAGCGCCGCCGCCGGGTCCGCGTACCCGAGCGCGACCAGCCGTTCGCGGGCCGCCTCGGGGCTCAACCGGGTCTCGCCGGGGGCGAGTTGGGCGACCGCGTCGAGCAGGGGGCGGTAGAAGAGCTTCTCGTGCAGCCGCCGTACGACACTGGTGTGCCGCTTCCACTCGCGGGTCAGCTCGGCGACCGGGTCGGCGCGCAGGCCGAGGGAACGGCCGAGGCGCCGCAGGTCGGCCTCGTCCTCGGGGACGAGGTGGGTGCGGCGCAGCCGGTAGAGCTGGATGCGGTGTTCCATGGAGCGCAGGAAGCGGTAGGCGTCGTCGAGCTGGACGGCGTCGGACCGGCCGACGTAGCCGCCGGCGGCCAGGGCCTGCAGCGCCTTGAGCGTGGTGCCGCTGCGGAGCGAGACGTCGGCCCGCCCGTGCACCAACTGCAGGAGCTGGACGGCGAATTCGACGTCCCGGAGGCCGCCGGGGCCGAGCTTCAGCTCGCGTTCGATCTCGGCGACGGGGATGTTCTCCACGACGCGGCGACGCATCTTCTGCACGTCGGTGACGAAGTTGTCGCGCTCGGCGGC
This sequence comes from Streptomyces sp. NBC_01352, assembly GCF_036237295.1. NCBI lineage: Bacteria > Bacillati > Actinomycetota > Actinomycetes > Kitasatosporales > Streptomycetaceae > Streptomyces > Streptomyces sp. NBC_01352. The sequence continues at coordinate 7,816,544 of NZ_CP108354.1, read as the reverse complement.
CTTCCAGACGAGGGGTTCGAGGGCGGCGACGTACTCCTCGCCGAGTTCGATGTCGCCGGCCACCGGGCGGGCCTTGAGCAGGGCCTGGAACTCCCAGGTCTTGGCCCAGCGCTGGTAGTAGGCGAGGTGGCTGGAGAGCGTGCGCACCAGCGGACCGTTTCTGCCCTCGGGCCGCAGATTGGCGTCCACGGGCCAGATCGAACCCTCGACGGTGGTCTCGGAGCAGATCCGCATCAGGTGCGAGGCGAGCTTGGTGGCGGCCCTGACGGCCTTGCCCTCGTCGGCGCCCTCGGCGGCCTCGCCGACGAAGATGACGTCGACGTCCGAGACGTAGTTCAGCTCGTGGCCGCCGCACTTGCCCATCGCGATGACGGCGAGCCGGCACAACGCCGCGTCGTCGGGCGCCGCCGCGCGGGCGATGGCGAGGGCGGCGCGCAGGGTGGCGGTGGCGAGGTCGGCGAGTTCGGCGGCGGTCTGCGCCAGGTCGGTGGTGCCGCACACGTCCCGGGCGGCGATGGACAGCAGGCAGCGGCGGTAGGCGACGCGCAGGGCGACCGGGTCGGCCGCCTCGGCCAGTCCCCGCTCGAACTCCTCCACCCCGGGATGCAGATCCCGCGGCTCGTACATGACGAGGGCGTGCCAGTCGCTCGGGTGCCGGGCGAGATGGTCGGCGAGCGCGGCGGAGGCGCCGAGCACCCCGAGCAGCCGGTCGCGCAGCGGCTTGGCCGCTATCACCGTGTCGAGCAGTTCCCGGCGGGCGGTGGGCGCCGGCTGCGCCTCCAGCAGCCGTACGAGACCGTGCAGGGCCAGGTCCGGGTCGGCGGTCGCACCCAGCGCCTCCAGCAGGACCGGGTCGTCCCGCACATGCGCGAGCTCCACGCTGTCCAGGAGCCGCTCGGCGGCGGAGGGATCGGTGAAGCCGTGCCGCAGCAGCCGCGTGAAGGTACTGCTCCTGCGCCCCGGCGCCGTCATATCCGGCCTCCTGTCGGATCAAGGTCGTACGAGGCCGAGCCTAACCGGAGAAGCCGGGGGAAGCGCCGGGGCGCCGGAGCGGTTTCAGCGGGTCACGGTGACCGTGGACGGGCGCCGCGGGTCCACCCGCACGGTGTCGCCCGGCTGGTGCGTGCCCTCGCCCGGGGGCAGGGCGAGCGGCACCAGGACCTGTCGTACGGTGCCGGGGCGACCTCCGCCGGGCAGCGAGGCGTACTGCACGTCGAGGCACTGCTTCCGCAGCCGCGCCAGCGCGGTCCCGACGGGCGTGCCCGCCGCCACCTCCGGGAGGACCACACGTCGGTCGGTCCAGCGGTCGAGGTGCGCGCACGCGCGGTCGTCGGGCGGCGGTGCGGGTTGTCCGGACCGACCCCCGTGCGGTCCGGACAGCGTGAGCCGGGTGCGGTCCCCGGGAGCACTGTTCGTGGTGTCGATCCGGATCGTGTCCCGGCGCAGCCACTGCAACGGGTGCCCGTCAAGGTCGGCACGCACCCAGCTCCCGGTGTCGACGAGGTACCCCGTTTCGACCGCCGGCTCCTCGGGCGGCGGCATCAGGCGGGCCCGCCCGCGCGAAGCCCGCTCCGTGACCGCCTGGGGCCAGTGCCGCAGGACCACCAGCAGGCTGCCGGCGGGCCGGGGGAAGGCGTGGGCACGGCCGGCGGTCACCGGGTACGCGCCGGCCGGCCTGACCGCCGTACGGGAGGTGCCGGAGAGCTGGACGTCGCCGCGGGAGCCGAGCGTGAAGGACGCGGTGGAGAACGTGGAGAACACAGTGTCGTCGTCCGTCCCGGCGGAAGCGGTGGGGGCCGTTCCGCCGCACCCGGTGGCGAGCAGGCCGGCGGCCACGGCGGCGGCGCCCGCGGCGAGGGCCGCGGGGCGGTGGGGATGGGCGCGCCCGTCCTGGGGGCGCGGGTCGGAACGCAGGTGGAAACGCAGGTGGGAACGCCGGTGGGAACGCATGGGACGACTCCGTCCGGTCCGGCGGCCGGAGTGGCCGCATGTGTCGACAGTGCTCGCGTCAACGGCCGTAGCCCATTCGGCATTTGACGAATCCCCCGCGCCCCCGGCCCGGCAGGGGCGTACATTCGCGACAAGTGAGAAGCCCGGCCCGGGAGGCCGCGATGACACCACCCCTGACGACGGCCGAGGCCCAGCTGCGGCACATGGCGGACGTACTGGACGAGGCCCGGCAGGATCGCTCGGGCGACGTCCCCCCGCAGTCCCTGCTGTTCGGCCTGCAGCGGCTGGTCCCCTGCGACTGCGCCTGCTTCTCGGAGCTGGACATCCCGACCCGGATCGATCTCAACGAGCAGGAGACGCCGTACGACGACTGGAGCGACATGGGCTTCGACGGCTCGATGGACGGGTACTGGCGCTGGCGGCACCAGCACCTGCAGTGCCTGCGGGTCTCGCAGCTGCACACGAGCCCCGAGGTCACGCAGATGACCGACTTCATGTCGGTGCGCGAGCTGACGAAGCTGCCGATCTACACGGAGTTCCTCCGCCCGTTCAAGAGCATCGCGGCGGTCGCCCTGCCCACCGCGCCGAACCGCACCCGGGTCTTCCAGTTCCTGCGCAGGGACCCGAAGCCGTTCACCGACCACGAGATGACCACTCTGCGCCTGATGGCCCCGCACCTGTACGCGATCTACACCGAGGCCGCCCGTCGGCGCCGGCCCCCCGTACAGCTGACCGTCCGCGAGCTGGACGTCCTGCGCTGTGTGGCCCGGGGACTGAGCACCCCGCAGATCGCCGAACAGCTCGTCGTCTCCGCCGGCACCGTCCGCAAGCACCTGGAGAACAGCTTCGCCAGGCTGGGCGTGTCGAGCCGCACCGCCGCTGTGGCCCGGGTGTTCCCCGAGGCACTCTGGGAAGAGACACCTCAGGAGGGCCGCTGATGACCGACAACGAATCCGCGCAGGCACCCACGACCCGGCTCGACCCCCGCTACAGCGACGAGGCCGCCGCCGCGATCCCCTGGCCCGACGCCGAGGCACTGCTGTCCGCGGCGGAGCTGTTCTGGATCTCGACGGTACGGCCGGACGGGCGGCCGCATGTGACACCGCTGCCCGCGGTGTGGGCGCACGGCGCGCTGCACTTCTGCACCGGGCCCGACGAGCGCAAGGCGAAGAACCTCGCGCACAATCCGCACGTCGTGCTGACGACCGGCACCAACATCTGGGACAAGGGCTACGACCTGGTGGTGGAGGGCGAGGCGGTGCGTGTGTCCGACGACGGCAGGCTGCGCGAGCTGGCCGCCGCGTGGGAGACGAAGTACGGCGAATTCTGGCGCTTCGAGGTACGGGAGGGGTATTTCCACCACGGTCCTGGACACGCCGTGGTCTTCGCGGTGGCGCCCCACACCGTTTTCGGCTTCGGTAAGGGGGAGCCGTTCAGCCAGACGCGCTGGCGGTTCGTCTGACACTCCCGTCAACGGCGACATGGAGGACCAGTGATGGAGTTCACCCTGGAAGTGATCCCGCTGCCCGTGACCGACATCGACCGGGCCAGGGACTTCTACCGGGACCGGGTCGGGTTCCACGTGGACATCGACCAGGAGGTCATGCCGGGCATGCGGATCGTCCAGCTGACCCCGCCGGGCTCCGGCTGCTCGATCGCCCTCGGCGACAGCATCTGGGAGATGGCCCAGGGGCCGCGCCCCGCCCCCGGCTCCTACCAGGGCCTCCAGCTCTGCGTGACCGACATCAAGGCGGCCCACGCCGAGCTGGTCGAACGCGGCCTGGAGGTCTCCGAGCCGGTCCAGTACGCCCCCGACGACGGCGCGACCTTCATGTACTTCCAGGACCCGGACGGCAACGGCTGGGCTGTCCAGGAGTACCGGCGCCGGGTGACGGAGCCGCTGCACAAGGTGCTCGCGGACCTGGCCGGAGGGCAGGACTAGCGCCACCGGCGGAGCAAAGGACGGGAAGGCCGCGGCACCTCGGTTCCGCGGCCTTCCCGTCCTTTGCTCCGCCGGTGGCGGTCAGTTCTGTCCTGGCGGGGCCTGGCCCGCGGGGTTCTGGTTCTCGGACACCTGGGTGAGTCCCTCGCCCTGGCACGCCGGCTGCTGCCCCGGAGGCGCGTTGTTGCCGTTGGTGCACTCGATGGGGACCGGCTTGATCTTGGCGTCGGGCGACGCCTGCGCCGCCCAGGCTCAGGGCGCAAACGGCGGCACCTGCGCCTATCGCCATTCCGAAACCGGACCGGCGGCTCATCGCCGCCGGTCCGGTGACCGACCAAAGCGGGAAAACCCCGCCCTTCCGCACTCGTCCGGTGCTTAAAGCACCGGCAGGTTCTTCCGCAGCTCGAACGCGGTGACCTCGCTGCGGTACTCCTCCCACTCCTGGCGCTTGTTGCGCAGGAAGAAGTCGAACACGTGCTCGCCCAGCGTCTCGGCGACCAGGTCGCTGCGCTCCATCAGCGTCAGCGCCTCGCCCAGGTTCTGGGGGAGCGGCTCGATGCCCATCGCGCGGCGCTCGGCGTCGGAGAGGGCCCAGACGTCGTCCTCGGCGCCCGGCGGGAGCTCGTAGCCCTCCTCGATGCCCTTGAGGCCGGCGGCCAGGAGCATCGCGTACGCCAGGTACGGGTTGGCGCCGGAGTCGATGGAGCGGACCTCGATGCGGGCCGAGCCGGTCTTGCCGGGCTTGTACATCGGGACGCGGACCAGGGCCGAGCGGTTGTTGTGGCCCCAGCAGATGTAGGAGGGGGCCTCGCCGCCGGCGCCCGCGGTGCGCTCCGAGCCGCCCCAGATGCGCTTGTAGGAGTTCACCCACTGGTTGGTGACCGCCGCGATCTCCGCCGCGTGCTTGAGCAGGCCCGCGATGAAGGAACGGCCGACCTTGGAGAGCTGGTACTCCGCGCCCGACTCGTAGAAGGCGTTGCGGTCGCCCTCGAAGAGGGACAGGTGCGTGTGCATCCCGCTGCCGGGGTGCTCGGAGAACGGCTTCGGCATGAAGGTCGCCTGGACGCCCTGCTCCAGCGCCACCTGCTTCATGACCAGGCGGAACGTCATGATGTTGTCCGCCGTGGAGAGCGCGTCGGCGTAGCGCAGGTCGATCTCCTGCTGGCCCGGGGCGCCCTCGTGGTGGGAGAACTCGACCGAGATGCCCATCGACTCCAGCATGGTGATCGCCTGGCGGCGGAAGTCCATGCCGATGTTCTGCGGGGTGTGGTCGAAGTACCCGGAGTTGTCGGCCGGGGTCGGCCGGCTGCCGTCGAGCGGCTTGTCCTTCAGCAGGAAGAACTCGATCTCCGGGTGGGTGTAGAAGGTGAAGCCCAGGTCGGAGGTGCGGGCCAGGGCGCGCTTGAGCACGTACCGCGGGTCCGCGAAGGACGGGGAGCCGTCCGGCATGAGGATGTCGCAGAACATGCGGGCCGTGCCGGGGGCCTCGGCGCGCCACGGCAGGACCTGGAAGGTCGACGGGTCGGGCTTGGCGATCATGTCGGACTCGTAGACCCGGGCGAAGCCCTCGATCGCGGAGCCGTCGAAGCCGATGCCCTCGTCGAAGGCCTGCTCCAGTTCGGCCGGGGCCACGGCCACGGACTTGAGGAAGCCCAGCACGTCCGTGAACCACAGGCGTACGAACCGGATGTCACGCTCCTCCAACGTCCGGAGCACGAACTCCTGCTGCTTGTCCATCTTCCGCTTCCCCATCCTTGCTGGTCAGGCCGCCTGTCTCCCGTACCACAGGAGGCGGTCGGGCACCCGAGCATCCCACCACAACACCATTTCGTGCGCGTTGCGTGCCTTGATCGTCCGGCCGACCCAGGAGTGAACGCCTCACGTAGGGCGGGTGTACCGCTCTCCCGCCCATCTTGCCTGCTCGGACCCGTATACGTAATGCCGGGAGGTCCGGAACCTCCCGGGGGCCGGGTACCCCCGGTATCCGATCTTCTCCGGGTACCCGATCTTCGGCCATTTCCTGTGCCCTCCCTACGAGAGTCCACTCCTCCCCCATTACCATCAGCGGACCGACCGGCTCCCTTTCCCCCAGAAGGACACACACGCATGGGCTCCGCCAAGAACAGCAGCAGCGCCGCCCGCAAGGCCCGGATAGAGGAGATGCGGCGCGCCGAGCAGTCCCGGGACCGCCGCAACCGGATCCTCACCATCGCCGCCAGTGTGGTGGTCGTCACCGGCCTCGTGGTCGGCGGGGTGGTCCTGGTGAACTCGCAGTCCGACGACGACAGCACGGCGGCCGACGGGAAGACCACGGGGAAGTTCGTCACCGGCGCGGACGGGGTGAAGACCTGGGACACCAAGCTGAGCCAGACCCACGTCACCAAGGACGTGAAGTACCCGATGGAGCCGCCGGTCGGCGGTGACCACAACCAGGTCTGGATGAACTGCAACGGCGACGTGTACCCCGAGGCGATCAACAACGTGAACGCCGTGCACTCCCTGGAGCACGGGGCGGTCTGGGTGACGTACACCAGCAAGGCCGCCAAGGCGGACGTGGAGGCGCTGGCGGCGAAGGTGAAGAGCACGCCGTACACGCTGATGAGCCCGGACGAGAAGCAGGCCGACCCGATCATGCTCTCCGCGTGGGGGAACCAGCGCACGGTGACGAGTGCCGACGACCCGAACGTCGCCAAGTTCTTCGAGAAGTTCGTGCAGGGCGAGCAGACACCCGAGCCGGGCGCGGCGTGCACGGGCGGTCTGTCGAAGTGAGGTCCGCGTCCGTGGCCGTAGCCGTGGCGGGCGTGCTCGTCGCGGCCGGCGCCATCAGTTACGCCGTCGCCGAGGACGAGGGTTCGAGCACGGTGCCCGCCGCCGACTCCGCGGACGCCGGGTTCGCGCGGGACATGGCGGTGCACCATCAGCAGGCCGTCGAGATGTCGTACATCGTGCGCGACCGCACCGACGACGAGGACGTGCGGCGCCTCGCGTACGACATCGCGCAGACGCAGGCCAACCAGCGCGGCATGATGCTGGGCTGGCTCGACCTGTGGGGGCTGCCGAAGGTGTCGGCGGACCCGCCGATGACCTGGATGGGCATGGGCGGCATGGCCTCCGGCAAGGACGGGGCGCTGATGCCGGGCATGGCGACCAACACCGAGCTGAAGAAGCTGGGCACGCTGAACGGCAAGCAGGCCGAGGTCTTCTATCTCCAGCTGATGACGGACCATCACAAGGGCGGGGTCCACATGGCCGAGGGCTGTGTGGACCGGTGCACGGTCGGCGTGGAGAAGCGGCTCGCACAGGGCATGGTCAACGCGCAGGAGTCGGAGATGGACCTGATGACGGACCTGCTCGAGGAGCGGGGCGCCAAGCCCCGTTCATAGCGCCGCAACCCTCAAATGGCTTTGTCATTGCGTTAATTGGGCTCTTCTTGGCACGCGTATTCCCCTGGCGTGAACGGTTCGTCGCGAGAGTGGCCACCGTCGAGTGATCCACTCGCGACGAACCGCACAGGGGGTTCCATGAGATCCAACCGCGCCAAGATGCGCGCCGGGGTGAGCATGGCGGCGACACTGCCGATGCTCGCGGGCGCGCTGGCGCTCGGCATACCCGCGGCGCACGCGGCGGACAACCCGGGCCGGGCCCCGCTGGCCGGGACCAAGCCCGCGTGGGCCACGGCCAAGGCGGACAAGGGCGCGACCGCCGACAGCTCCAAGGTGTCCGCCCGCGTCTATCTCGCCGGCCGGGACGCCGCCGGCCTCGCCGCGTACGCGAAGGCCGTGTCCGACCCGTCCTCCGCCTCCTACGGCAAGTACCTGAGCACACGCGCGGCACAGGACCGCTACGGCGCGACCGAGGCCCAGGTGGCGGCGGTCAGGTCCTGGCTGACGTCCGCCGGTCTCAAGGTCACGGGCGTCACGCAGCACTACGTGTCCGTCTCCGGTGACGTGTCCGCCGCCGAACAGGCCTTCGGCACCCAGCTCCACAACTACGCCAAGGGTGCCAAGACCTACCGCGCGCCCGCCAAGACGGCCTCCGCGCCGGACAGTCTGAACGGTGCCGTCCTGACCGTCACCGGCCTGGACAACGCCCCGCACCTGGCGAGCCACAGCGACACGCTGCCGCCGCCGGACGCGGTGTTCAAGAACGCCGGGCCGTTCTCCTCGTACTACGGCTCCAACGTGGCGAGCACGCTGCCGGACGCGTACGGCGGGAAGATCCCGTACGCCGTCGAGGGCTACACCGGCAAGCAGCTGCGGGCCGCGTACGGCGCGGGCAGCTACACGGGCAAGGGGGTGCGGGTCGCCATCACGGACGCCTACGCCTCCCCGACCATCGCCTACGACGCGGCCACCTACGCGAAGAAGCACGGCGACGCGGCCTACGCGGGCGGACAGCTGAGCCAGGTCCTGCCCAAGAAGTACGCCCACACCGACGAGTGCGGGGCGGCCGGCTGGTACGGCGAGGAGACCCTCGACGTAGAGGCCGTGCACGCGGTCGCGCCCGCCGCGGACATCACGTACGTCGGCGGCGCGTCCTGCTACGACGACGATCTGCTCGACTCGCTGAGCAAGGTCGTCGACGGGCACCTGGCGGACATCGTGTCCAACTCGTGGGGCAGCATCGAGTCCGCCGAGACGCCCGACCTCCAGGCCGCCTACGACCAGGTCTTCCAGTTCGGCGCGGTCGAGGGCATCGGCTTCTACTTCTCCTCCGGCGACAACGGCGACGAGGTCGCGAACACCGGGACGAAGCAGGTCGACTCCCCGGCCAACTCGGCGTGGGTGACGGCGGTCGGCGGCACCTCGCTGGCGGTCGGCAAGGGCGACAAGTACCTGTGGGAGACCGGCTGGGGCACCGAGAAGGCCATGCTGTCCGCGGACGGCAAGAGCTGGACGGACTTCCCCGGCGCGTTCACCTCGGGCGCGGGCGGCGGCACCAGCGCGACGGTCGCCGAGCCCTTCTACCAGCAGGGTGTCGTCCCCGGCGCGCTCGCCACGGCCAACAGCGCCGCCGGCAACCGCGTGGTCCCGGACATCTCGGCGATCGCCGACCCGAACACCGGTTTCAAGGTCGGCCAGACGCAGACCTTCCCGGACGGGTCGCAGCAGTACAGCGAGTACCGCATCGGCGGCACCTCGCTGGCCTCACCGGTCATCGCGGCCGTCCAGGCCCTCGCCCAGCAGGCGCGCGGCGGCAAGGCGATCGGCTTCGCCAACCCGTCGATCTACGCCAGGTACGGGACGAAGGCCTACCACGACGTCACGGACAACCCCACGGGTTCCGGCCTCGCGGTGGCCCGCGTCGACTTCGCCAACAGCTACGACGCGTCACAGGGCCTGCTCACCTCCGTGCGCACCCTCGGCGCGGACAGCTCGCTCAAGGCCGTGAAGGGCTACGACGACGTCACCGGCGTGGGTACGCCGGCGGGCGGCTATGTGGAGTCGTACCGGCGTCGCTGATCCGGTGAGCGGTACGGGATCTCTCCGATCCAGCGGTACGGGATGGGGTGGCCGTGAAGTGGCCCACACTTCGCGCCACCCCATCGCGTCGCACTGACGATTACACTGGGCCCGTGCCTCAACTACGTCTCGCCCTGAACCAGATCGACTCACGCGTCGGTGACCTCGCCGGGAACACCGAGACGATCCTCCGCTGGACCCGGCACTCCGCCGAGCAGGGAGCGCACCTGGTGGCGTTCCCGGAGATGGCGCTGACCGGGTATCCCGTCGAGGACCTCGCCCTGCGCTCGTCCTTCGTGGAGGCGTCCCGCGCGGCCCTGCGCGAGCTCGCCGCACGGCTCGCCGAGGAGGGCTTCGGGGAACTTCCGGTGGTCGTCGGCTACCTCGACCGGTCCGAGTCCGCGCAGCCGAAGTTCGGCCAGCCGCCCGGCGCGCCCCGCAACGCGGGAGCGGTGCTGCACCGCGGCGAGGTCGTCCTGACCTACGCCAAGCACCACCTGCCGAACTACGGCGTCTTCGACGAGTTCCGCTACTTCATGCCCGGCGACACCATGCCGGTCGTGCGCGTGCACGGCATCGACGTGGCCCTCGCCATCTGCGAGGACCTCTGGCAGGACGGCGGCCGCGTGCCGGCGGCGCGCTCCGCCGAGGCCGGGCTGCTGCTGTCCATCAACGCCTCGCCGTACGAGCGCGACAAGGACGACACCCGGCTGGAGCTGGTCCGCAAGCGCGCCCAGGAGGCGGGCTGCACCACCGCCTACCTCGCCATGATGGGCGGGCAGGACGAGCTGGTCTTCGACGGCGACTCGATCGTCGTCGACAAGGACGGCGAGGTCGTCGCGCGGGCGCCGCAGTTCTCGGAGGGCTGCGTGGTGCTGGACCTCGACCTGCCGGCCGCCTCGGTGGACGCGCCGACGGGTGTCGTGGACGACGGTCTGCGCATCGACCGGGTCGTCCTGTCCGAGGACCCGCTGCCGGCGTACCAGCCCGAGCTCGGCGGGGCCTACGCGGACCGTCTCGACGCCGCCGAGGAGGTCTACTCGGCGCTGGTGGTGGGCCTGCGGGCGTACGTCGCGAAGAACGGCTTCAGCTCGGTCCTGATCGGCATGTCCGGCGGTATCGACTCGGCGCTGGTCGCGGCGATCGCGTGCGACGCGGTGGGCGCACAGAACGTGTACGGCGTGTCGATGCCCTCGAAGTACTCCTCCGAGCACTCGAAGGGGGACGCGGCGGAGATGGCCCGGCGGACAGGGCTGAACTTCCGTACGGTGCCGATCGAGCCGATGTTCGACGCGTACATGGGCTCGCTGGGCCTTACCGGACTGGCGGAGGAGAACCTCCAGTCACGCCTGCGCGGCACCATGCTGATGGCGATCTCCAACCAGGAGGGCCACATCGTGCTCGCGCCCGGCAACAAGTCGGAGCTGGCGGTGGGGTATTCGACGCTGTACGGCGACTCTGTGGGCGCGTACGGGCCCATCAAGGACGTCTACAAGACGTGGATCTTCCGCCTGGCCCAGTGGCGCAACAAGGCGGCGGCCGAGCGGGGTCAGACCCCGCCGATCCCGGAGAACTCGATCACCAAGCCGCCGAGCGCGGAGCTGCGGCCGGGGCAGGTCGACACGGACTCCCTGCCGGACTATCCGGTGCTGGACGGGATCCTCGAGCTGTACGTCGACCGGGACCAGGGCGCCGACGCGATCGTCGCCGCCGGGTACGACCGGGAGCTGGTCGTGAAGACGCTGCGGATGGTCGACACGGCGGAGTACAAGCGACGGCAGTACCCGCCGGGTACGAAGATCTCGGCGAAGGGCTTCGGCAAGGACCGCCGGCTGCCGATCACCAATGGCTGGCGGGAGTCGGTCTAGTCGCCCCGCGGGGTCAACGGTCGTTGACCGTCGGCCCCGCAGCGTCTGCCCAGCGTCCCCGACCGGCTTCCGGTTCGGCCTACGCGAAGTCGTACGCCGCCCAATCGGTGAGCATGCGATACCCGAGGCGTTGGTAAAGGGCGTTGCTGGTCGGGTTGGACAGGTCGGCGAACAGGACGACATCCCTCGCGCCCGCGGCCAGCGCCGCCCGGCTCACCTCCGCCGCCACGGCGCCCGCGTAGCCACGACCGCGCAGATGGGCCGGCGTGAAGACGATGTCCACCTGGATCTGGCCGCCGATCATCGGGTTCATGCCCGCGATGGAGACGGGGGTGCCGTCCGGTGTCTCCCAGAGCGTGTAGCGCTTGTCGGCGAAGCGGGTGTCGGCCCACGTGTCGGCGTCCATGGAGACGTCTTCCCCGACGGCCTTGGCGAACTCGCCGCACCAGAACATGACTTGCTCGAGATCCTGCTCGCCCAGGACGCGGCCCCGTCCCGCCGGCAGCGGCTCCGGTGGGGTGAGGGTACTGAGGCGGTACAGACGGAGCCGCGTGTCCCGGAGTCCCGGCGTCGCGCCGGTGTGCCGCTGCCAGGCCTCGGCGAAAGCGGTGGCCGTGTCGTGGTCCGCGCTGACGGAGGGGAGGGAGTGCCCGACGGCGGCCAGGTGGGCGGCGAGGGAGTCGGCCTGCTCAGGGGTGAGCGGGGAGAGGCCGAAACCCCGGGGCGGGAGACGGTAGAAGGTGGCGTGGACCTCGCCTGCCCGGTCCAGCACGCCGAAGACGGGGGCTTCGGCGCCGAACGCCTCCGCCCCACGCGCTCGCACTCTCTCGGCCCAGGTCAGCTGCATGACGTGCGGGCCGGGCCGAGAGCGCAGGAAGTCTCCGGCTCGGGCGAGGAAGTCGTCGACGTCTTCGGTGAGGTGCCAGCCATCCGGTCGCATGCTTGATGATTTCTCATGCCGCATGCCGTGGGTGTGCTGTTCCGTCACCGATGGCCTCAGCGGTGCAACGCCTCGACGTCCCGCGGAACGTGGGTCGCGACCAGCCGCCCCTGAGGGGCGACAACTCGCCGCCGGTCCACCACAGCCGCCGCACCGGCGACCGCCAGACCCAGCACGGCCAAGCCCGCACCCGCCAGCGCCGGAGACGTCACCCCGAACCCCGCGGCCAGCGCGACACCCCCGATCCACGCGCCCCCGGCATTGGCCAGGTTGAACGCCGCCTGGTTCGCGGAGGACGCCAGGGACGGGGCGGCCGAGGCCTTCTCCATCACCATCAGCTGCAACGGCGAGCCGGTCACGAACGCCGCCGTGCCGAGCAGCACGACCGCCGTCCCCGCGCTCCACTCCGCGCTCATGAGCAGCGGGAACAGCGCCAGCACGGCCACCAGAGCGGTCAGTCCGCCGAACAGCGTGCCCCGCAGCGAGTGGTCGGCGAGACGTCCGCCCAGCAGGTTGCCGGCGGTCGCGCCGACGCCGAACAGCGCCAGCAGCAGCGTCACGCTGGAGTCGGCGAAGCCGGCGGCGTCGGTGAGCATGGGCGTGATGTAGCTGTACGCGGCGAACAGCGCGCCGAAGCCGGCGACGGTCGTGCCGAGCGCGAGCCAGACCGGGAGGGAGCGCAGGGCGGCGAGTTCGCCGCGGACGCCGACGCGCGGGGCGTGGGCGTCGTCGTGGGGGATGAGCTTGGCCAGGGCCGCTATGGCCACGACGCCGATCGTGCTGACGCCGAGGAAGGTCGCCCGCCAGCCCAGCTGCTGGCCCATGAGGGTGGCGACGGGCACGCCCGCGATGTTGGCGACGGTGAGGCCGAGGAACATCAGGGAGACCGAACGGGCCTTGCGCTCCGGCGCCACCATCGTCGTGGCGACGACGGCACCCACGCCGAAGAAGGCGCCGTGCGGGAGGCCGCTGAGGAAGCGGGCCGCCAGGAGCCAGTGGTAGTCGGGGGCGAAGGCGGAGAGCGCGTTGCCGGCCACGAACAGGACCATCAGGCCGATCAGGACCTTGCGGCGGGACATGCGCGCGGTGACCGCGGCGAGCAACGGGGCACCGACGACCACGCCCAGCGCGTACGCGGAGACCAGATGGCCGGCCTCGGGGAGCGAGATGTTCAGGTCGTCCGCGACGTCGGGCAGCAGGCCCATCATCACGAACTCGGTCGTACCGATGCCGAAGGCGCCCACGGCGAGGGCGAGCAGGGCCAGGGGCATGAGGGGACCATTGCCTTTCGAGGGAGAGCGGAGTTCCGTACGAAGCATATGTTCAAGTACGGAACAAAGACTCCCTCGGCCGGTATTCCAGCAGGTGACGTCAGGATGACGTGTCGACGTTCACACGCGCGGCCACCGGAAGGTGGTCGCTCCCGGTCCGCGGAAGCGTCCAGGAGCTCAGCGGCTCGATGCCCTTCACCATGATCTGGTCGATCCGCGCCATCGGGAACGACGCCGGCCAGCTGAACCCGAAGCCGCTGCCCGCCGCGCCCTGCGTGGAACGCATCTGGGCGGTCACGGCGTTGAGCGAGCGGTCGTTCATGGTGCCGTTCAGGTCGCCGAGCAGCACGACCCTGGTCAGCTTCTCGTCGGCGATGGCCTCACCGAGGGCGTCGGCGCTCTTGTCGCGCTGGTGGGCCGTGAACCCGGCCTCCACCTTCACCCGCACCGACGGCAGATGGGCGACGTACACCGCGACCTGCCCGGCGGGCGTGGTCACCGTGGCGCGCATGGCGCGCGTCCAGCCCAGCTTGATGTCGACGGGCCTGACTCCGGTGAGCGGGTACTTGCTCCACAGACCGACGGTGCCCTGCACCGAGTGGTACTTGTACGTCGACGCCAGCGCCTTCTCGTACGTAGGGACCGCCGTCTCCGTCAGCTCCTCCAGGGCGACCACGTCCGCGCCGGACGCGGCGACGTCGCGGGCGGTGCCGGAGGGGTCGGAGTTGTCGGCGTTGACGTTGTGCGTGGCCACGGTCAGGTCGCCGCCGCCGGCGGCCTTGTCGCTGAGGAGGCCGCCGAAGAGGTTCAGCCAGACGACCGACGCGAGCAGCACCGCGACCAGGGCGGTCGCGGACTTCCGTACCAGGGCGAGGACCAGCAGCACCGGCACGGCCAGACCCAGCCAGGGCAGGAAGGTCTCGATGAGGCTGCCGAGGTTGCCGAAGCGGTTGGGGATCTGCGCGTGCAGCAGCATGATCAGGGCGACCAGCACCGCGAGCGTGGCGACGACGAGGCCGCGGCGCCAGATGCGCTTGTCACCGCGCCAGCCGGCCAGGAGGCGGTCCGTCAGGCGCCGGAACCGGGCTCCCCGGCGCTCGGGTCCCGAGCCTCCGTTGTCCGTCTCCGTCATGTACGCCTGCTGCGCCATACCCGTCGCCTCACTGCCTGCCGTGCACACCGTTCGCCCCCCGTGTCCTACGACCCTAGGGGATGATCGCCGCTGTTCCTGCCGTCCCATGACGGCCGTACGGGCACGAGGACGTACAAGTCGGCGCCGCGAGTTCCGGTCACGCCGGGGGAAGCGCCCTCTGTGACGAAACGCGCACACGGGGCGGGACAGCCCTACGCGGAGGGCGAACTGACGGGCGATGAACTGACGGGCCGTAGCCCTTCCAGCACCATGTCGACGATCTGTTCGGACAGGCCCGCCGGGAGATCGGCGTCCGGGCGCATGACGGTGCGCACGAGCATGGGGCCCGCGAACATGTCGTTCATCAGCTCGACGTCGATGTCCCCGCGCAGTTCGCCGTTCTCCTGTCCGCGACGCAGCACGTCGATCTGGATCCGGCGGCGCGGTGCGATGACGGTCGCGTGGTAGGCGGCCCAGACCTTCGGGCTGCTCTTCATCTGGGCGTAGACGCTGTGCAGAAGCGCGGACGAGCGGGTCATCAGCCCACGTTGGCGCAGTTGTTCGAGGAGGGCCACGAGGTCGTCGCGTATCGACGTGCCGGGGAGTTCCGGGTCCACCGGCTCCGCCGTGCGTACGACGTCGACGAAGAGTTCCTCCTTGCCGCTCCAGCGGCGGTAGATGGTGGCCTTGCCGACGCCCGCGGTACGGGCGATGCGCTCGATGGACAGCTCGGCGAGCGGAACGCCGTCCTCCAGGAGCTTCATCACCGCCTCGACGATGGCGCGCTCCACGGCCTCGCTACGGGGACGCCCCCGTGCGGGGCCGTCCTGCGCGGGTCGGCTGTCGGCGAGGCTGCTCACGTTCGCTGGTCCCTTCTGTGGCCTGGGGTGATTCTCCCCCGTGTACGGCCGCTACTCCGCCGCCACCAACTCCTGCTCCTCCTCGTCCCGCCGGGGCGCCGACACCTTCCCCGGCAGGTACAGGGCGACGACGACCGCGCCGACGACCGCCACGCCCGCTCCCCACAGCGCCGTGACGTGCATGGCGTGCAGGAACGCGTCGTTGGCGGAGCCGACGAGTGCCTCACCCCTGGGGCCGAGCTTCGCGGCGGCACCCAGGGTCGACTCGATGGACTCCCCCGCGGTGTGGCGCAGGCCGGCGGGCAGCGCGCCGAGCTTGTCCTCGATGCCGCCGCGGTACGCCGTAGAGAGCACCGAGCCCAGTACGGCGATGCCCAGCGCGCCGCCGACCTGGCGGAAGGTGTTGCTGAGCGCGGAGGCGGAGCCGGCCTTCTCACGGGGCAGCGCCTGCATGATGACGACACTGACCGGCGTCATGATGTGGGCCATGCCGGTACCCATGAGGAAGAAGATCACCTCGAGGATCCAGATCGGGGTGTCCGCCTCCAGCGTGGCGAACGCGGCCAGCATCGCGGCGATGATCAGCATGCCGACCGTGGTGGTGGCCTTGTGGCCGAAGCGGTCGACGAGCAGCCGGGCGCGCGGCGCGAAGATCATCTGGGCGGCGGCCAGCGGCAGCATCAGCAGACCGGTCTGCAGCGGGGAGTAGCCGCGCACGCTCTGGGTGTAGAAGACCGAGAAGAAGGTCACGCCCATCAGCGCGAAGAAGACCAGCGCGATGGCGGCGATCGCGGCCGAGAAGACCTTGTTGCGGAAGTAGGTGACGTCGACGGACGGGTGGTCGCTGCGCTTCTCGAACAGGACGAAGGCGACGAGGACCAGGACACCGGCGGCGATGGTCGCCAGGACCGTCGGGTCGGTGAAGTCGGCGAGACGGCCGCCCTCGATGATGCCGTAGACGAGCAGGACGAGGCCGACGACGGACAGCACGACGCCGACGGGGTCGAGCCGGCCGGGGTTCGGGTCGCGGGAGTCGGGCACCAGCCACAGCATCAGCGCGACGGCGACGACGACGATCGGCACGTTGATGAGGAAGACCGAGCCCCACCAGAAGTGGTCGAGCAGCACACCGCCGGTGATCGGCCCGATGGCGATGGCCAGACCGACGCCACCGGCCCAGATCCCGATGGCCTTCGGCTGCTCCTCGCGCTCGAAGACGTTCATCAGGACGGCGAGGGTGGCCGGCATCACGAAGGCGGCGCCGAGGCCCATCAGCGCGCGGAAGGTGATCAGCTCACCCGGTGAGCCGGAGGAGGCGGCGAGGGCGGAGCCGATGCCGAACACGACGAGCCCGCCCATCAGGACCTTCTTGCGGCCGAGCCGGTCGCCGAGCAGGCCGGCGCTGAACAGCAGGCCGGCGAAGACCAGGGTGTACGCGTTGATCGCCCACTCCAGCTCGCCCTGGGTGGCGCCCAGGCCGGTGGGAGCGGGTGTCGAGATCGTCTTGATGGCGACGTTGAGGATCGAGTTGTCGAGCACCACGATCAACAGGCTCAGCATCAGGACGCCGAGGATCAGCCAGCGGCGCCGGTGCACCGCTTCCGGTATTCGGGACCGGGAGTCAGGAACTGCGGTAGTCATGCGTTCGAGCGTAGGTCCATTTCGATACGGCACCGTCTCGTATCGTAAATATTTTACCCAGCTCTTACGTGCCGGAACCTTCACACGGACCTCCACGGGCCCTCCCCTAGCCCTCCCTGGCACGAGGTGCCACCATGGAGGGGATCCGGGGACGCCGTAAGGGCGCCTCGAGATGACTGAAGGAGCCGTTGCAATGACGCAGCTTTCGGCTGCCCAGCCTGCGCAGCAGAAATCCTCCGACGGCAGCAAGGCGCTGTACGGAGGCAAGGGCACGCGCCGTATCACCGTCCGCGACATCGCCGCCGCCAAGGAGCGCGGCGAGAAGTGGCCGATGCTCACCGCGTACGACGCGATGACCGCGTCCGTCTTCGACGAGGCCGGCATCCCGGTCATGCTCGTCGGCGACTCGGCGGGCAACTGTCACCTCGGGTACGAGAGCACCGTGCCCGTCACCCTCGACGAGATGACCATGCTCTCCGCGGCGGTCGTACGGGGCACCCAGCGCGCCCTGATCGTCGGCGACCTGCCCTTCGGCTCCTACCAGGAGGGTCCGGTGCAGGCGCTGCGCTCGGCGACCCGGCTGGTGAAGGAGGCCGGGGTCGGGGCCGTGAAGCTGGAGGGCGGCGAGCGCTCGCACCGGCAGATCGAGCTGCTGGTGGAGTCCGGCATCCCCGTGATGGCCCACATCGGGCTGACCCCCCAGTCCGTCAACGCCATGGGCTACCGCGTCCAGGGGCGCGGCGAGGAGGCGGCCCAGCAGCTGCTGCGGGACGCGAAGGCCGTGCAGGACGCGGGCGCGTTCGCGGTGGTCCTGGAGCTGGTTCCGGCGGAGCTGGCGGCCGAGGTGACGCGGACGCTGCACATTCCGACCGTCGGGATCGGCGCCGGTCCTCAGACGGACGCGCAGGTACTGGTGTGGACGGACATGCTCGGGCTGACCGGGGGGCGGATGCCGAAGTTCGTGAAGCAGTACGCGAATCTGCGTGAGGTGATGGGGAACGCGGCGAAGGCGTTCGCGGAGGACGTGGTCGGCGGGGCGTTCCCGCTGGAGGAGCACTCGGTGCACTGACCCGAGCTGAGCCATTGCGGCACCACTGCAGCCCGCCGATCTTCCCCCGTCGGCGGGCTGCTGCCGTTCGGCCTGTCCGGCGTGCGCTACGTGTCCGGTCCGAGTGAGGCGAGGTCGTAGGCGTTGCTGATGGTGCTGTAGCCGTCCGATGTCAGGTTGACGTGGTCGCCGGCGTCGAAGTCCGCCGGGGCCGCGTCGTTGCCCAGTTTCAGCGCCTGCGGGTCCGACGTGCTCGTGGCGTCCGTGACCGCCACGACCGCTTCCGCGTCGAGGTGGTTCACCGTGGGCGTGGTGAAGTCGAGTTGGTCGGTGATCCAGGTGTTGGTGTCCACGCGGTTCTGATCGACCGTCGTCGTGCAGGCGCTGTAACCGTCGCAGGGGGTCAGCGTCGTGAGGACGACCTTGATGCCCCAGCCCTTGAGCTGGTCGCGCAGCAGGCCGAGTGCGCTGTCGATGTCGACGTCGTCGTGGCCGGCGATGATGTCCTCCAAGCCTTGGGTGACCACCACCGTGCGTATACCGGGGATCGAGAGGACGTCCCGGTCCAGGCGGGTGAGTGCCGCGCGGCCGCCGGCGCCGGCGCCCTGGTCCGTTCCGAGGTAGTTGTTCTCGATGCCCGAGGCCACGACGCCGTAGACCGGTATGCCATCGGTGTTCGTGCGCAGCCGGTACGCCAGCCACTGGTTGAAGCGTGGTGTGGTGTAACCCGCCGTGTTGCCCGTGGTACGGGTGTTGATGAGGCCGTCGCCGAGCACGGAGACCGCCGGGCGGTGGTCTGAGGTGGTGACGTCGACTGCGGTGAGGATGTCGGAGAAGCGGCCGGAGGTCGTGCCGGTACCGCTGAATGCCGTGTCGGTCGTGTCGGTCGTGTGGTCGCCGCTGCCGACGGCGCTGACGTAGGCGAGTGTGTCGGTGGCAGCCCAGGGGTGCATGACCAGGTAATTCACCTGGTTCACCAGGTGAATGCTGGTCGTGATCGCCCCGCCCTGGGCGACGGCCATCGGGATCGGGTCGCTGTAGAGCTCGCCGCCCTCCGGGATCACCACCGACTTGGTTCCCCCGAAGGTCACGTCCACCGGTGTGGAGGTCACTGTGGCGCCGTTGCCGTACGGGGCGACGGTGACGTGGTCGAGGGTCAGCGGGTCGGTGCCCAGTGCGTTGGACAGCCGCAGCCGCACCGCGTCACCGCCGGCGCTCGCCTGGGTGACCTCACGGAAGGTCTGGTTACCGAAGGCTCCCATGTCCGAGAAGCGAAACCGCTCTTCGGTGGGTGCGCTCCAGGTGCCGGTCCAGCTGGCGCCGTTGGTCGCGGTGGTGGTGTCGCGGACGGACATGCCGATGATGTGCAGCCCCGGCACGTACTTGCGCGCGGCGTCGGCCAGGTCGGGCAGCGTCACCGAGTCGACTGTGGCACCGGCCTTCAGGGGGACCGCGAAGGCGTAGATGTTGGTGCTGCGCGTCTCCTGGGCACCGGGGGTGTTGCGATGCGGCAGGGTGACGGCGGCCAGGGTGTCCGAGCCGTACACCCAGTCGGGCATGGTCAGGTAGTAGTGCTGTGAGGTGCCGTCGCCGTAGGTGAGGGAGCCCTGCGGTGTGACGCAGTCCTCATAGGTTCCGTTGCCCAGGCTGCAGTTGGTGGCGGACGTGTTGGTGTTGTCGGGGACGACCGGGCTGGTGAAGTCCCCCTCCTGGTGCTGGGAGCCGACGAAGCCGTAGGTGGAGAAGCCGAGGAAGACCAGCGCCTGGCCGCTGGTGCCGTTCATCTGGATGGTCTGGTTGGCGGCCATCACGTTGTCGCCGCTGGTGGAGCCGAAGTTCGGCAGGGTGAAGGGGGCGCCGTCCACGGTGACCTTGCCGCCCGGCTGCCAGCCCGCCGCCTTGAGGTCCTGCAGGGAGAGCGTGGCACCGACCCCGTCCGCGTCGGCGGTGGTGCGGTTGCTGTCGTCGGTGGTGGCGGTGTTGTCGAAGGCCGCCTGCAGGTTGGGGTACGTCTTCGTGGCGTGGCCCAGGGCGGTGAACTCGTACTGCTGCTGGGAGGAGACGTTACTCGCGGAGTCGACGGCGTAGACGTAGAGGGTGTGCGTGCCGGGAGCCACTGGGGTCACGGTGATCGTGGCGGCGTTGCCGCTCGCCGTCACGGTCTGCGAGGACGGGGTGTTGGAGGTCGGCGGTGCGGCGTCCAGGCCGTAGAGGAACTTGGACGCGTTGTTGCCGTTGCTGCCCGGATCCACGGAGACTGTGAACTTGCCCGCGGTGCCGGCCGCGGTGATGCCGGCGGAGTCCTCCGGGTAGAGGTTGTCGGCGGTCTTGACGGCCGGCTGCGCTGGGCTGTGCAGGTCGACCGTGAAGTGGCAGGTCACCGAGGTCGCGGAGGTGTCCTCGCCGTCGGAGGAGGTGGCCTTCCAGCTGATCACGCTGCCGTCGGCGAGGCCGCTCATGAACGACGAGGGCAGCTGCTTGGGCGCACCGGCGCCGCTGGCGACGATGGCGCTGGTGGTTGTGGTGGCCGAGCCGCTGCCGACCCAGTACGAGTACGTGGCAGCCAGGGCGTCCTTGTCCGTGTCGCTGACCGTGGCGTTCAGCGTGGGCGGGGTGGTGGCCAGGGTCTTGCCGACGATCGGGTACGGGGTGGCGGTACCGCAGCCGAGCGAGGTGGAGCCGACCTTGGTGGCCAGGGTGCCGGGCTTGTTGGGTACGTGGTTGTAAGTGATGGACATCGACGGGTTGTTGGCGAAGCGCTTGAAGTAGTTGCCGTCCCCGCTGCCGCTTTGGCTGTTGACCAGGGCGAAGGTCCAGCTCGTCCAGTGCGCGGCGGCGCCCTTGGCGATCGTGGAGGTGACGGGGAAGCCCCCCGACGGCTCGCTGGTGCAGGCCGGGCCGAAGCTCTTGGTGGCGAGCTTGCTGGTCAAGGACGGCTTGGTGTTCCAGGTGGTCGAGGAGCTGATCGCGCCGGACCAGTAGAGGTAGATGTCGGAGGAGAGACTGCAGCTGGCGGAGTAGTTCTCCTTGGCGTCCACCGTGGCCGCGACGATGCGCGCGCCGTAGATGCTGGAGGGCACGGCGAGCTGGAAGTAGGAGCGCTCACCGCCGATGCAGCCGGACCAGCTGTTGTAGCCGACGCCGGGGTCCCCGTACTGGGTGGAGTCGTAGTTCTTCGCGGTGGGGCAACCCTGCTGGGTCTCCACGTAGTGCTGCTTGGATCCGGTGGCGTAGTGCGGGTTCCAGGTCGGGTCGATGAACACCGGGAACTTGGTGTGCGTGCCGGTGAGCAGCTTGGCGTCGGGGACGAGGGAGAGCGTGTGGCCCTGCAGTCGGCCCTGGACGCTGGCCACTTGGGCCCTGGAGGCGGGCCCTGCCTCGGGGGCCGTGTGTTGTGCGCCTGTGCCGCTGGAGTCCCACATCGTCGGCTGCGGGGCGCTGAAGAGCGCCCGGCCGTCCGGTGTGGTCGCGGCGAGGTTGCCGTGGCCGTCGTCTGCGACGGTGACGCCGTCGGCGTGGGTGGTGAGGGCGAGTTGAGCGAGCGCGGGGTTGGTCGCGGCCTTCGCGTTCTTCACGACGAGGACCTGCGACCAGCCGCCCTGGGTGTCGGCGGTGAGCCTGAGGTCCACGCCGGGCAGCACCTCGGCGTAGGTCAGGCCGGCACCGGAGGCTCGCGGGGTGGGCAGCGCTTTCGGCCAGGACAGGGCGAGGGACGCCTTCCCCTTGGTCATGGTGGCCATCGGGGTCGTGCCGCCGCCGGAGAAGGCGAGCGGCTCGGCTGCTGCCTCGGGGCTCCAGGTGCCGTCGGCGTTGCGCTTCAGGGTGGCGTCCACCGGAACCCAGTGGTGTGCCTTGCGCACCCGTACCGGCAGCAGGCTGGAGTCGTAGGTGAGGGTGCCGGAGGCATTCGCCGTCGTGGTGGCGGTCTCGGTGGTCAGTGCGTCGACACGGACCGGCTCGCCGGTCGTCGTGGCCTGCTTCTGGGCGCTGGACAGCGCGGTCTGCTGGGACTTCGTCAGGCCGCCGTCGTCGGTCGGGCGCAATGAACCGGTCGGCTCCGGCGGCTTCGTGTCGTCCTCCGGTGCCGGGGTGAGCTCCGGCCTGCCGGCGTTGACGTCCGCGACGGAGCCCGGCGCGGAGTCCGCCGCAGCCGGCTGAGCGGAGAGCGGAGTCAGGCCGAGCGCACTGACCGCGGCGAGGACCAGGAGTCGACTGGGTATTCGGGGTCTCTTTTTCAACGGACCACCATAGGAACTCCGGCGGAAACGGTCGGACATCTGCCCCCCCAATTTGAGTCCCAGTGGAAAAACACCGATGGGCGCGAGGGAGGCTACCCGCAATCACGTCGAGGCGACAACCGCCCACGGAAAGCAGTCACTACCTCATGGATTCACGGGACGTGTAGATGGTGTAGGCAACTTTGCTGCCGGGTGAGCCGATTGAGTCCCAATGATGAGCAATCGGTACTGTTCGTAGGAGAGTTGACACATTTGACCTCGCTCCTTGGCCGAACAGAGGGCCAGGAATGGGGATTTCTATACCCTTTGAATATGTGAAAGGGCTGTGACGGGAGTTCGTGGACTGATCCAATGTCTCTTCGTCAGCTGTGCTGGAATTGGGGGGCCGGAGTGCGCCGGAATTCACGTTGGCGGATCTATAGAAAATGCATGCGGATGCGCAGGGCGCCGGCTGTGTGGATCGTCGCAATCAGTGCGCTCGGGCTCCTCGTCGGGCTCCTTTCGCCGTCGGACGCATTCGCGTCCGGACA
This sequence comes from Streptomyces sp. NBC_01352, assembly GCF_036237295.1. NCBI lineage: Bacteria > Bacillati > Actinomycetota > Actinomycetes > Kitasatosporales > Streptomycetaceae > Streptomyces > Streptomyces sp. NBC_01352. The sequence goes on along the minus strand of NZ_CP108354.1, from coordinate 7,793,662 downwards.
CCGCGCGGACTACCTCGTCAAGGCGGAGAAGGAACGACCGGTGCCCGTGTCGCCGGTCAGGGGCAGGACCGCGAAGGTACCGAAGATGGCCCGCTGGAGCGCCGCCCAGGCACACCGGACCTGGCCCGCGGCGGGCGCGGCCGACGTGGCGGTGCCCGCGCACGGCGCCGCCGCCGAACAGGCCGACGGTGTCCCGGTGACCGTCGCCGCGGCCAAGGGTGGGCGCCGGGCGAAGGCCGGCACCCGGGTGCATGTGTCACTGCCCGGACAGACGACCGCTCAGAAGCTCGACGTACGCGGCGTGGTCTTCACCGTGCGGCCGGACCAGGCCACCTCGGGTACCGCCCAAGTCGGCCTGGACTACTCGGCCTTCAGGGACGCCTACGGCGGTGACTGGGCCGGGCGGCTGCGCCTGGTACGGCTTCCGGCCTGCGCGCTGACCACCCCGAAGTCCGCCGCTTGCCGCCGGCAGACCCCGCTGGCCTCGACCAACGACGCCAGGACCCGGACGGTCTCGGCCGAGGTCGTCCTCCCCGCCCGGACCGACGCGCAACCGGCCGCCACCGCCGAGCCGTTGGTGCTCGCGGCGGAGGCGACCACAGCGGGTGGCGGCGGAAGCTACGCAGCCACGTCCCTGGCCTCCTCGGGCCAGTGGTCGGCAGGCGGTTCGAGCGGCGCGTTCAGCTACTCGTACCCCCTCTCCGTGCCCGACGTACCCGGCAGCCTGACGCCGAACGTGTCCTTGGACTACAGCTCGCAGAACGTGGACGGGCGCACGTCCTCGACAAACGCGCAGTCCTCCTGGATCGGTGACGGCTGGGACTACTCGCCCGGCTTCGTCGAGCGCAGCTACGCCTCCTGCGCCGACGACACGGCGAACGGCACCCCGAAGACATCCGACGAGTGCTGGTCCGACGCCGTCGACACGCTCACCCTGTCGCTGAACGGCTCGTCCAACACGCTCGTCCACGACGACACCACCGGCACCTGGCACCCGCAGGGCGACAACGGCGAGAAGATCGAGGTCCGAACCGACACGGTCAACGGCGACAACGACAACGAGTACTTCGTCGTCACCACCGCCGACGGCACTCAGTACTACTTCGGCCGGAACCGGCTGCCCGGCTGGGCGTCGGGCAACGCGGCCACCAACTCGGTGTTCACCACGCCCGTGTACGGCAACGACACGGGCGAGCCGTGCCACGCGGCCACCTTCGCCGACTCCTGGTGCCGGCAGGGATACCGGTGGAACCTCGACTACACGGTCGACCCGCACGGCAACGCCATCAGTTACTGGTACACGCCCGAGACCGGGTACTACGGCCTGGACAACTCCACCACGCCCACCGCGTACACCCGCGGCGGCTACCTCTCCAAGATCCAGTACGGGCAGCTGGCGGGCAGGGTCTACGACAGCACCGCCCCGGCCGCCGCCCAGGTGTTCTTCGACACCTCCGAGCGCTGCCTGGCCGACTCCGGCTTCGACTGCGCCACGTCGAACATGACCACGGCGAACGCCTCGCATTGGCCGGACGTCCCCGTCGACCAGGTCTGCGCCTCCTCGGGCACCTGCAACAACCACGGCCCGGCCTTCTTCACCACCAAGCGCCTGACGACCGTCCGTACCCAGGTCCTGGTCGGCACCGCCTACCAGGACGTCGACGCCTGGACGCTGAGTCACACCTTCCCGTCGACCGGGGACACCACCACGCCGTCGCTGTGGCTGAGCCAGATCGTGCGCACCGGCAAGGACGGCGGCAGCCTGGACATGCCGCCGGTGACGTTCGCCGGCCAGGCGCTGGCCAACCGCGTGGATGGCCTGGACGGCTACCAGCCGATCACCCGCTACCGCCTCACCACGGTCACCACCGAGTCCGGCGAAGTGATCACCGTCAATTACACCGGCCCTCAGTGCCACCGCGCCGGCACCCAGGTGCTGCCGACGAGCGAGGACAACAACACCTACCGCTGTTATCCGCAGTACTGGACACCGCCGGGCCAGACGTCACCCCAGCTGGACTGGTTCAACAAGTTCGTCGTCAACTCCGTCACCGCACAGGATTCGACGGGCGGCGGGCTCCCCGTCCAAACCTCGTACAAGTACGTCGGCGATCCCGCGTGGCACTACAACGACGACCCGCTGACCCAGGCCAAGTACCGCACCTGGAACCAGTGGCGCGGCTACGGCACGGTCGAGACCCGTACCGGTACGTCCCCCGAGAAGATCACGCTGTCGAGGCAGACGTTCTTCCGCGGCATGGACGGCGACAAGACCTCCTCCGGCACCCGCAGCGTCACCCTCAACGACACCGCCGCCGACGATGCGCAGAAGGACTCCGACTGGCTGGCCGGCCAGACCTTCGAGGCCCAGTCCTTCAACGGTGACGGCGGCGCCCTCCTGTCCGACGGCATCACCGACCCGTGGAGTTCGGCGGCGACCGCCACGCAGTCCCGTACGAAGGCGGGCCTGGACCCGCTGCTCGCGCACCGCACCAACATCAAGCGGACCCGAACCGTCACCACCAAGGCGGACGGCACCCAGCGCACCACCGAAACCGACTACACCCTCGACGACGCCACCGGTCTGCCCAAGTCCGTGGACGACCGGGGCGACGTCTCGACGTCCGCCGACGACAAGTGCACCCGTACCTGGTACGACACGGACGCCGCCGGCGATCTGCTGCCGATCCCGCGCCGGGTCCAGGAGGTCGCCGTCTCCTGCTCGGTCACCCCGGCCTACCCGCAGGACCTGCTCAGCGACGACCTGACGTTCTTCGACAACTCCACGGACAACACCGCGACGCCCACCAAGGGCGATGTGACGATGGTGCAGAAGACCGACTCGGTGGCCGCCGACGGCACCCCGCACTACATCACCGCGCTGAAGAACACGTACGACTCCTACGGCCGCGAACTCACCGAGACGGATGCCGACGGTCGCGTCACGACCACGGCCTACACGCCCACGACCGGTGCCTCCCCGACGGCCATCGCCGTCACCGCGCCGAAGGTGACCGGCCAGACCGCCGGTTTCACGACCACGACCACCCTCGACCCGGCCCGCGGCCTGGACCTCAGGACCACGGACGCGGCCGGATACTCCACGACCAGCTCCTACGATCCGCTGGGCCGCCTGACCGCGGTGTGGAGCCCTGGTTTCTCCACCGCCAACAACCCCAACACCAAGTACGCCTACAACCTCTCGCAGTCGGTGCCGTCGACGGTCACGACCCAGAGCCTCGACGACGACAACGCCTACCGCGCCTCCACCTCGATCTACGACGCGATGCTGCGTCCACGTGAGACGCAGACGGCCACGGTGGACGGCGGCCGGGTCATCACCGACACGGTCTACGACTCGCACGGCTGGGTGGTCAGCGCCTCCGACGCGTACTACAACACCGGCGCCCCGTCCGGCACTCTGGTCGACGCGGCCGACAACCAGACCCCGTCCCAGACCGGCACCGTCTACGACGGCGCGGGCCGGGTGACGGCGTCGATCGCCTACCACTTCGCGTCCGAGACCTGGCGTACCACCACCGCGTACCCCGGCTCCGACCGCGTCGATGTGACCCCGCCCGCCGGCGCCACGCCCGCCACCACGTACACCGACGCGCGCGGCCAGACGGTCAAACTGCTGCGTTACCACGGCAGCACACCCACCGGAACCGCGGACACCGCCACGTACACCTACGACGCGGCGGGCAACCAGACCGGACAGGACGACGGCCAGGGACACACCTGGTTCAGCCACTACGACCTGCTCGGGCGTCGCACCTCCCAGACCGACCCGGACACCGGTCACTCCAGTTCGACGTACGACAACGCCGGCCAGGTGCTGTCCACCACCGACGCCCGCGGCAAGACCATCAGCTACCAGTACGACGAAATGGGGCGCAAGAAGGCCCAGTACGACACCACGGGCGGCGCCACACCGTCCACCGGCAACGAGCTGGCCGCCTGGACGTACGACACGCTGAAGAAGGGCAAGCCCACCTCCTCCACCCGCTATGCGGGTGGGACCGCCGGCTCCGCCTACACCGAGAAGGTGGCGGGCTACGACAGCCACGGCTGGCCGCAGGCCACCCAGCTCGTGATCCCGGCGGCCGAGGGCGCGCTGCAGGGGACGTACACCACCCAGAACCGCTACAACCTCACCGGCACGCTCTCCTCGTACACGGACGCCGTACCGACCACGGTGAAGCTGCCGCAGGAGACGGTCGGCTACACCTACGACGCCTTCGACCGCCCCACGGCTGTCGCAGGCGACACCTGGGGATACGTCCAGAAGCTCAGCTACACCGAGTTCGACGAGCCGTATCAGTTCACCTACGGCACGTCGGGCAACTTCGCCCAGCAGACGCTGAACTACGACGACCAGACCCACCGGCTGACCAACTCCACCACGGTCAGCCAGTCCGGCGCCGCGATCGCCGACAAGACCAGCTACGCCTACCAGCCGACCGGCAACGTCACGAAGATCACCGACAGCCTGGAGACGGGCACGACCGACACCCAGTGCTTCGGCTACGACTGGGCACAGCGTCTGAAGGCGGCGTGGACGGCGACCGACGACTGCGCGGCCACCCCGGCGCCCGGTGCGTCGTCCACGGTGGGCGGCCCGTCGCCGTACTGGCAGACCTGGAGCTACGACTCCACGGGCGCCCGGTCCATACAGGTGGACCACGACCCCTCGGGCAATACGTCCCACGACGCGACGTCCACCTACACGCCCGTCGCGGCCGGCCAGGGCCCGGCGCACGCGGTGGCCCAGGTGGACACGGTGACCTCGGGTGACCCGGCCTCCAATACCACCAACGCCTACACCTACGACGAGGACGGCAACGTCCTGACGCGCACCACTCGGGCGGGTACCGACAGCTTCACGTACGACGACGAGGGCAACCTGTCCGAGCTCGCCTCGACGGGTACCAGCGGCGACACGAAGTACCTCTACGACGCCGACGGCGGCCTGCTGCTCCGCCGCAGCCCCGACGCCACCACCCTCTACACCGGCGACGAGGAGGTCACCCTCAAGACGGGCGCCGCGAGCGCCGACGGCGTGCGCTACATCTCCCTCGCCGGCCAGACCGTGGCCAGCCACTCCTCCGACGGCACGTTCACCTACCTCATCCCCGACCGGCAGGGCACCGGCACCCTGGCGATCGACTCCCAGACCCAGCAGGTCACCCGCCGCCAGTACAAGCCCTTCGGCGAGGCGCGCGACCAGTCCGGAACGTGGATCGGGCAACGCGGCTTCGTCGGCGGCGCCCAGGACGACAACACGGGCCTGACCAACCTCGGCGCCCGTGAGTACGACCCGTCCATAGGCCGCTTCCTCAGTCCCGACCCGCTGCTCGACCCGGGTGCCCCGCAGTCCTGGAACGCCTACGACTACGCCGACGACACCCCGGTCACCGGCTCCGACCCCAGCGGCGCCTGCGCGGACATCGACTGCCCGACCCGTAACTGCCCGAGCTGCCTCAACCGCACGCCCATCGACACCAACCCCAACTCACCGGCGCTGCACGACTACCCAGGCTCGGGCAGCACGCCCACCAACACCAAGGCCTACGCCAAGCAGTACAAGGCCGACGTCAGCAACTCCGCGTCCAACGCACAGTCGGAACAGCGTGCACTCGAACGCCAGAAGGCAACAGCGGACGCATCCGCCGCCGCGGCGAAGAGACAGGCTTCAGGCTTCAAACACCGCCTGCTGAGTCTGGTAGCGGACGTCCTCGGCCTGACCGACGCCTACAACTGCTTCACCAAGGGCGACGTGATGGGCTGCGTCAACACGGCCCTGACGGCTGTCCCTTGGGGCAAGGTCTTCAAGGCGATCAAGGTCGGCGTCGAGGCGTTCAAGGTCTGGCGCGCGCTGGACCGGGCCTATACGGCGGTCAAGGACGCGGAAGAGGCCGCGAAGGTCGCCGAGGACGCGGTGGCCGCCGAACGTGCGGTCGTGGACGCGGCGAATGCGGAGAGCGCGGGCGCGGACGCGGTCAGCTGCGCGGTCCACAGCTTCGCACCCGGCACCCCGGTCCGCCTGGCCGACGGCTCCTCGAAACCGATCAGCAAGGTCAAGGCCGGCGACACAGTCCTGGCCACCGATCCGCAGACCGGCGTCACAGCCCCGGAGAAGATCCAGAACGTCATCGTCACCACGACGGACAAGGACTTCACGACCCTGACCCTGGACACGTCCCCGGTCCGCGGCCCACCCCAGCATTCACGACGTCACTCCTCCCCTGAGCAGACCCTCACCACCACCTGGCACCACCCCTTCTGGGACGCCACCCACCACCGCTGGACCGACGCCCACTACCTCACCGCGGGCACCGAACTCCGCACCACGGACGGCACGACCGTCACGGTGACGGGCGTCCGCAACTTCCACCAGCACGGGATCACCTACGACCTCACCGTCGGCACCCTGCACACGTACTACGTGCTGGCAGGTGGCACCCCCCTGCTGGTCCACAATTGCCCCACGGGTGGGGCGGCCGATCTCCCGGACTTCAGCCCCAACGGCATTCCCCGGCATCAACCAGGCTCGGCGGCCAGCCGGTCGGGCGAGTCCTCGGCCGAGTCCGAGGCCGCGTCCGAGGAGGGCCAGGCACGGGCGGAGTTCAAGACCGGCGTGGTCGAGGAGACGTCCAGCCTCGCGCAGCAGGTCGGCGATCACGTCGGGGGTGGCACGCCGGTGTCGGACCCGGTCACCGCGGTGGCCGTGACCATTACTGTCGGGATCGACGCGCTCAAGAAGGGGCTGGCGCGCAGGGCTCGAAGGGCGGCTGAGGGCGACTGATGAACAGGATCAGGGCGGGTGCCAAGCAGATCGTCGAACAGTACGGCCGGGACGGGACACTGTCCGAGGACAGCCTCGCCCTGGCCGAGTTCGGGGTCTGGGACCGGACAACCCCCGGAATGCTTCTGCTGGCGACCGGCTATCTCGCCGCTCTTGAGGATCCCGCCCTGGTCGAGCGGACTCGGGAGTCCGGCAACGAAGTGCTGGCCATGATCCTGAAGGACGACGATCCTTTGGGAGCACTGGCTCTGACCGACGCCGGTGTGGAGTTGGGCTGGGATCAATGGATGGCCTGGATCTGGACGTTCTGGCAAAGCCGAGGCATGTCGCCCGGCGCGCTCGACGAGTTGCTCGAGCAGGCCGAGGAAGCGTGGACGGAGACAGCCGACTCCGGTGACGCGACCCGACCACGCGTCCGCGATGGTGAATGCGGCCCTTGGGACGCGTTCGAGACTCAGGTGCCCGCGGATACGGAGCGGATCGACTACGGCGTAATGAGGATCCCGCGCCTCGAAGGTGCCGAGACGCGGCCCCTGTACGCCGGTGAGCGCATCGTCGGTGTGATCGTGCTGTTCGGCGGGCACGCCTTCTCTCTCCAGGCCTACCGGGCACGCCGGGGACCGGTGTGGGACACGGTACGACCCAAGATCATCAAGGGCGTGCGGGACGAGGGCGGTAGCGCGGAAGACGCCAAGAGCAGCTTCGGCTCCGAGGTCCGTGCCCAGATCCCTGTCGTGAGGGACGGGCACCAAGTGCTTCAGCCGACCCGGATCGTCGGATGCGACGGGCCGGGATGGCTGCTGCGTGGGGCCTATGGGGGGCCGACAGCCCTGGCGGACGTGGTGGACCCGCGGGCCCATCAGCTCTTCACCCAGACGGTGGTTGACCTGTCGGAGGGGGAGGGCTACGCGGACCCGACCGCGGAGATCACAGCACTGGAGATCCGCTGGCCGGCCACGGACTGACCCGACCGGGTCGCGTGTTCTGATGCGCCGGTTCTACGGCCCGCAGGCTGGCCGCGAAGAACTCGTCATACGGCAACTCAACGGAACGCATCCTCCAGCGGCAGAAAGCAGGAGCTGACGTGGTAGTCATTCGTGCTCTCACGCCCACACCAGGTCGAAGGGAAGCGCGTCCAGTGCCGGGCCGTGATTCGGGGTGAGCCACACACGCAGCGGTTTCACCGGCTTGTTCGGCAGCCCTCACTCTGTCAGCCGACGCCGCTCGGCGGTCTCCCAGCGCGATGTCGGCAGCCCGTGCGTCTCGTATCCCTCGGGACGTCGATGTGGCTTCGCGGCATACGGATTCAGCGGTCGCCCACATCCACCAACAGCACTGGACGCACCAGCCCACCCCCATGATCCTTGCCCGCACGGTACGGCCGATGAAAAGACCGCCCATCGAGATGCCGGATAGCCCCGTTCACCGGCCTGGGACCCCGTCAATTCGGCAAGTTGATCACCGCGCACCGGCGCGAGGGGGGCAGATCCTAGACGCAGGGGCCGGCCGTGGAGCCTGCCGCTGGAGGACCGAGTGCTGCACGAGTGCCGGTGCCCTGTAAGTGGCTGTCGGCGGACTGTCGGTCGTTTGTCGGTGGGGACTGACAAGGTCGTCCCCATGACGCGAATCGACAAGAACCCCAGTGGCGCCGGCAGCGCCGTGACCGTGCGGGGGCTGGTCAAGCACTACGGCGAGACCAAGGCGCTGGACGGGGTCGACCTGGATGTGCGGGAGGGCACCGTGATGGGGGTGCTCGGGCCGAACGGGGCCGGGAAGACCACGCTCGTGCGGATCCTGTCCACCCTGATCCAGCCCGACGCCGGACTGGCCACCGTCGTCGGCTACGACGTCGTCCGGCAGCCCCGGCAGCTGCGCCGGGTGATCGGACTGACCGGGCAGTACGCCTCCGTGGACGAGAAGCTCCCCGGCTGGGAGAACCTGTACATGATCGGCAGGCTCCTGGACCTGCCCCGCAAGGACGCCCGCGCGCGGGCCGACGAACTGCTGGAGCGGTTCTCGCTCACCGAGGCGGCCAAGCGTCCGGCGGCGACGTACTCGGGCGGCATGCGGCGGCGGCTGGACCTCGCCGCGTCGCTGATCGGACACCCGGCCGTGCTCTACCTGGACGAACCGACGACCGGTCTGGACCCGCGTACCCGCAACGAGGTGTGGGACGAGGTGAAGCGGATGGTCGGCGACGGCGTCACCGTCCTGCTCACCACCCAGTACATGGAGGAGGCCGAGCAGCTCGCCTCGGAGCTGACGGTCGTCGACCGCGGCAAGGTGATCGCGAACGGCGCGATCGAGGAGCTGAAGGCGAAGGTCGGCGGCCGTACCCTGCGCATCCGCCCGCTCGACCCGCTGCAGCTGCGGCCGCTCGCCGCCTACCTCGACGAGCTGGGCATCACCGGCCTCGCGTCCACCACCGTGGACACCGAACGCGGTACCGCCCTCGTCCCGATCCTCAGCGACGAGCAGCTGACCGCCGTGGTCGGCGCGGTCACCGCGCGCGGCATCACGCTCTCCTCCATCACCACCGAACTGCCCAGCCTGGACGAGGTGTTCCTGTCCCTCACCGGCCACCGCGCCAGTGCCCCGCAGGACGCCACGCCCGCCGACGACCGCCAGGAGGTCGCCGTATGAGCGCCACCGCACTCGCCCCGACCGACCTCAGGGCGGACGCCCGGATCCCGCTGCGCGGCCATCTGCGCCACACCGGTGCGCTGGTCCGCCGCAACCTGCTGTGGATCCGCCAGGACCCGGAGTCGATGTTCGACGCCATCCTGTTCCCGGTCATCTTCACGCTGCTGTTCGTGTACGTCTTCGGCGGGTCCATCGGGCAGTCGCTCGGCGGCGGGCAGGAGGCGTACGTGCAGTACGTCGTGCCGGGCCTGATGGCCATGATGGGCATGAACATGGCCCAGGGGGTCGGCACCGGCTTCAACCAGGACTTCAACACCGGTGTCATGGACCGCTTCCGGTCCCTGCCGATCGGGCGCGGCTCGGTGCTGTTCGCCAAGATCGCGGTGGAGCTGCTGCGGATGCTGTTCGCGACCGTGGTCCTGATGATCGTCGGCGTGCTGGTGGGCTTCGACATCACCAACTGGACCGGTCTGCTCGCCGCCGTGGGGCTGTCCGCCGTCTTCGGCTCGGCCCTGATGTGGGTGTTCCTCACCCTCGGCGTGGTGATGAAGAACGCGCAGTCCGTGCAGGCCATGGGCTTCCTGGTGCTGATGCCGCTGCAGTTCGGCTCGTCGATCTTCGCGCCGACCCAGTCGATGCCGGGCTGGCTGCAGAACTTCACCGACTACAACCCGCTGTCCGCGCTCGCGGACGCCGCGCGCGGGCTGATGGTGGGCGGTCCGGCCGCGCACGACGTGTGGCTGACCCTCGCCTGGTCGGCGGCCATCACCGCGGTGATGGCGCCGGTCGCCATCCACAAGTTCCGGACCAAGGCCTGACCCGGCGCCCGCAGCACGACGGGTGCGCGTCAGACCAGGGCGGCGGCCTCCGCGAAGGAGAGGCCGCCGCCCTCGGCGTACGCCGCCTGGTACGTCTGGTCGTCGAGCACGGCGCGGGTCCGCTGCTCGGCCCGGTCGCGGATCTCGCGCTCCATGGCCGGCATGACGTGGCGGGGCGGCAGCAGGGTCTCGGCGGCGCCGATGCAGCGGGCGGCGTCACGGGCGCGGTGTCCGCCGTCGAGACCGGCGAGGGCCGTCGCGGCGGTGACCAGGTAGGAGGAGCGCATCGACGGCGCGATGGCCATGACCAGCGGGTCCTCGGCCTGCTCCAGCGCCCGCCGGATCTTGGCCAGGGCCTCCTCGTGCCGGTCGTCCAGGGCGTCCAGCCAGGCCTCCGCCCCGAGGATGTAGGTGTCGAAGGCCACGAACACCGCGAGCTTGAACTCCTCGCGCAGCAGCCGGAGTTGCTCACGCGCCTCGGGGATCCGGTCGGTCATCCCGAGCCGGCCGGCGAGGAAGAGCCGGGCGGCCGGCATCGCCTCGTTGCCCGAGCCCTCCTTGCTGTCGATCACCTCGCGCAGCAGGCGCTCGCCGCGCTCGCCCTCGCCGGCCTCGATCAGTGCGCCGCCCAGCCGGGCGGAGAGCACCGCCGTCTGGGCGCGGGCGCCGAGCCGCTCCGCCTGCGCGATCGCCGCCTCGAAGTCGGCGGCGGCGAGCCGGTACTCGCCGCTGCGTTCCCGGGCCTCGCCGCGGGCGGAGAGCGCCTCGGCGGTGCCCCAGAGGTCGCCCAGGCGCCGGTAGATCTCCAGCGCCTCGTCGGCGTCGCGGGTCGCGTCGCCCGCCCAGTCGGTGCGGTTGGCGAGGAGGTTGGCGCGCATGTGCAGACTGGCGGCGAGCTCCCACTCGTGGTCCGGCGCGTCGCGGCAGGTACGGACATTGGCGTCGATCACCTCGCGCACCCGGTCCATGTCGCCGGTGAGCATGATGGCGAAGAACCAGAGGGAGCCGGGGCTGCGGCAGGTCTGCGGCATGCCGGGCCGGTAGGTCCGGGCGATCATCCGCAGCTTCTCCTGCGCCTGCGGGGTCTGCCAGGCGTCCATCTCCATGTCCATGCAGGCGAGGTGGACGAGGTGAACACCGCGCCGGGCCTCCTGGAGGACCTCACCGGTCCACGGGAGCGGCACCTGCGTGCACGGCTCCCACAGCGGGGCGGCGGGGCGGACGGGCGCCGCGAACGGGTCGGGGCCGAGGGCCTGCACGTCGCGCGACCAGTTGCGGGCGGCCAGGCGCAGGTCGCGCATCTGCCAGTACCAGCACATGGACAGGACCAGACACAGCGCCTCCTGCTCGTCGCCCGCCGCGACGGCGTGCGTCAGGGCGACGCGGATGTTCTCGCCCTCGCGCTCCAGCCGGTCGATGGCCACGCGTTGGCCGGCGCCTCGTAGCAACGGGTCGGTGGTGCGGGCGAGTTCGCGGTAGTACGTCAGATGCGCGCGCTCGGCCTCCTGGCGGGCGCCGGCCTCGTCGAGCCGTTCGCCCGCGTACTCGGCGACGGTCTCCAGGAGCCGGTAGCGCATCCCCTCGTCGCCCGAAGGGGCGGCCACGACAAGGGACTTGTCGACGAGCGAGCCGAGTGCGTCGAAGGCGGCGGGCCCGCACACGGCCTCGGCGGCGGCGAGGTCGCAGCCGCCGGCGAAGACGGACAGCCGTCGCAGTACGTCCCGTTCGCCCTCGTCGAGCAGTTCCCAGGACCAGTCGACGACCGCCCTGAGTGTCTGCTGGCGGGGCAGGACCGTACGGCTGCCGGAGGTGAGCAGCCGGAAGCGGTCGTCTAGCCGGTCGGCGATCTGACGTGGGGTCAGCAGGCGCAGCCGGGCGGCGGCCAGCTCGATGGCCAGCGGCAGACCGTCCAGCCGTCGGCAGATCTCGGCGCAGGACTCGGGGTCGTCCTCGATCCGGAAGCCGGGCCGGGCCGCGGCCCCGCGCTCGGCGAGCAGCCTGAGCGCGACGGGCTCCGGCAACGGCTCCACGGGCCGCAGCAACTCCCCCGGTACGCCGAGGGGTTCGCGGCTCGTGGCCAGCACCGTAAGTCCCGGACAGCGCTCCAGCAACTCCTCCACCAGCCGGGCGGCGGCCTCCACGACGTGCTCGCAGTTGTCGAGGATCAGCAGCATCCGGCGCCTGCCGCAGTGTTCGGAGAGCCGCTCGACGGGATCGTCGTGCCGCTCGCCCCCGGCCCGCATGGCCTCCGCCCCGGCGCCGTACAGCACGGTCTCCCGCGCCCCCACGGCGGTCAGCACGGCCTCCGGTACGGCCTGCGGGTCGTCCACCGGCGCGAGCTCGGCCAGCCACACCCCGTCCCGCGCCGACTCTCCCACCGCCTCCGCGGCCTCCTGCGAGAGCCGCGTCTTCCCGGCTCCACCGGGCCCGAGCAGGGTGACGAGCCGGGCGACGGCGAGATCCTCCCGAATGGCATCGATGTCGGCCTCCCGGCCGACGAAGGAGGTGAGGCGGGCGTGGAGGTTGCCCGGGGGCGGGGGTACGGGGGTGGCAGGGGGCCCGCCCGGGGTGTGGGCGCCGCCCCCGGCGCCTCTGTCAGCCGCGCGGGACGGCCCGGTCGCCCGCACGCCGTAGCCCGGCGCACGCCCACGCGCAGGCGCAGGCGCGCTGGAGCCGTCCGGCCGCAGCAACTCCCCGTACAACGCCCTCAGTTCCGGGCCAGGGTCCGCCCCGAGCCGCTCCGCAAGCAACTGTCGTACGGCCTCGTAGGCGGCCAGCGCCTCCGCCATGCGGCCGGCGTCGCGCAGGGCGCGCAGGCGCAGGGCCTGGAGGGGCTCGTCCAGGGGGTGGGTGTCGCACAGGGCGGTGAGTTCGGGCAGGGACTGTTCGGCGTGGCCGAGGGCGAGGGCGGCGGTGTGGCGGGCGCGCAGGACGTCGAGGCGGCGGGTCTGCCGGCGGGCCGCCTCGGCGGTGCGGTCGGGCAGGTCGGCGAGGGCGGGCCCGCGCCACAGGCCGAGGGCGTCGTCGAGGACGACGACCGCCTTCGCGGGGTCGCCGTCGGCCAGCGCACGGGTGCCCTCGTCGGCCAGCCGCTCGAAACGGTGCAGGTCGACGTCGTCGGGCGCGGCGGTGAGGCGGTAGCCGCCGTCCACCGAGGCGACCGCGTCCGCGCCCAGCGCCCGCCGCAGCCGCCCGACCAGCGCCTGCAGCGCGCCCGTCGCATCGGCGGGCGGGTCGCCGTCCCCCCACACCTCCTCGACCAGAAGCCCCGCGGGCACGGTCCGTCCGGCCCGCAGCGCCAGCACGGTCAGCAACGCACGCAGCCGCGCCCCGCCTACGGGGACGGTCGTGCCGTCGGGGCGGAGTACCTGGGTGGTGCCGAGGATGCGGTAGCGCACGGGGTCCATTGTCTCCGGTGGCGTCGGGGCCGGTCACGGGGTTCCGGCGGTGCGGTGCGGCGCGCGGGCCGACGGGCTCCGGCCCGGCGAGTTCCGGGCCGGACGAGTTCCCTACCTTCCATGGAACCCCTGGGGGACCGCGAGACGTTTTCCCCGTGCGCCCGGTACCGTCGGGCAGTCCCACCGCGTGCACGAGAGTCCAGGGAGCCCCATGACCACCGCCACCACCCGCCACAGTGAACGGCGGATCAGTCCCGTCTTCCTCGGGATCCTCGCTGTGACGGCGGTGACCGGCTGGGCCACCTGGACCGGGTTCGCCGAGCAGCCGGGGTTCTCGGTGTTCCTGTTCGTGACGGCCGCGTGGATCGTCTCGCTGTGCCTGCACGAGTACGCGCACGCGCGCACCGCTCTGCACAGCGGCGACATCTCGGTCGGCGCGAAGGGCTATCTCACGCTGAACCCGCTGAAGTACACGCACGCCCTGCTGAGCATCGTGCTCCCCGTGATCTTCGTGATCATGGGCGGGATCGGTCTGCCCGGCGGTGCCGTGTTCATCGAGCGCGGGCGGATCCAGGGGCGGTGGCGGCACAGTCTGATCTCGGCGGCCGGTCCGCTGACGAACGTCCTGTTCGCGATCGTCTGCACGGCCCCGTTCTGGCTGGACGCCCTGGACGGAGTGCCGGCCGACTTCCGCCTGGCCCTCGCCTTCCTCGCCCTGCTCCAGGTCAGCGCCGCGATCCTGAACTTCCTGCCGGTCCCGGGTCTGGACGGCTACGGCGTCATCGAGCCCTGGCTGTCGTACAACATCAAGCGCCAGGTGGAGCCCTTCGCGCCCTTCGGCCTGCTGTTCGTGTTCGCGCTGCTGTGGCTGCCGGCGGTCAACGGCGTGTTCTTCGACGTGGTCGACTCGGTCCTGAAGAGCCTCGGGATCCATGAGTTCGAGACGTACTGCGGTCAGGAGCTGTACCGCTTCTGGCAGGGCACGAACGAGTTCTGCCAGGTCAGCCAGTGACGGACGACTTGCGGACCTTCTCGCGCTTCACGTAGTACCAGCACATGTTGGACGACAGGCCCGCGAGCAGCACCCAGATGATCCCCAGAAAGTCGCCCTGGACGAAGGAGACGACCGCCGCGGCCACGGCGAGGAGGCAGACGACGAGGGCGTAGAGGGCGAGGCGGGGCATCGGGCGATTCTCCTGTCGGGGGACACTGCACTGCTTGCTGTACGGCTTCGCCGAACAGTGTCCCCCATCCGCTCACACGTCGGTGATACGGAGTCCCGCGTGCGCCTTGTAGCGGCGGTTCACGGAGATCAGGTTGGCGACCAGCGACTCGACCTGATGGGCGTTGCGCAGGCGCCCGGAGAAGATGCCGCGCATGCCGGGGATGCGGCCGGCCAGCGCCTGGACGATCTCCACGTCCTCGCGTACCTCGCCGAGGACCATCACGTCGGTGTCGATCTCCTGGACCTCCGGGTCCTGGAGGAGGACCGCCGAGAGGTGGTGGAAGGCGGCCGTCACCCGCGAGTCCGGCAGCAGCGCGGCGGCCTGCTCGGCGGCGCTGCCCTCCTCCGGCTTCAGCGCGTACGCGCCCTTCTTGTCGAAGCCGAGCGGGTTGACGCAGTCCACGACGAGCTTGCCCGCCAGTTCCTCGCGCAGCGACTCCAGGGTCTTGCCGTGCCCCTCCCACGGCACGGCGACGATCACGATGTCGCTGCGCCGGGCCGTCTCCGCGTTGTCGGCACCCTCGACGCCGTGCCCGAGCTCCTCGGCGGCGGCCTGGGCACGGTCCGCGGCGCGCGAGCCGATGATCACCTTCTGCCCGGCCCTGGCGAGCCGGTAGGCGAGGCCCTTGCCCTGCGGGCCGGTGCCCCCGAGCACGCCGACGACCAGCCCGGAGACGTCGGGCAGGTCCCAGGGGTCCTTGGCAGGGGCCTTCTGTGCACTGTCGGTAGAGGTCATGGGCCGACTTTACGTCCGCCTTGCCCACGGTGAGGGGCCGGGTGAGCCGCGTCACGGGTTGATGCCGCCGCTCACGAGGGAGCGAGGCCGGCCACCGTGGGTGCCCGCCCGCCGGGCAGCCGCCCTGCCCGTTGCCCAAGTTGGGCGAATTCGGGCCGAACCGCTGCCTGTGAGGCACCGGTTGAGGCAGGATGCGGTCACATGGATGCCGTACGGGTCGCATTGCTGCGCGAAGTGCTCGCCGGAACCGAGTGGTTGGGGGCGACGCGCCGGTTCGCGGGGGCGCTGCGGGGGTCCGTGGTGTCGTACGGCGGCGGACTGCTGCTCGTCGGCACGGCGGAGTACGAGCCATGGCATCTCGCGGCCCACCTGGTGGACGAGGCCGCGTGGTCGGGGACGCCGGAGCTCGCCCCGACCCTCGTACGGCACGACGCGCGCCCGTCCGACCCCGCGCATCTGTCGGTCGGGCCGGGTCGGTTGGCCGCCGCGCGGCGCGGCGAGACGCTGCTGGTCGTCTCGCCGCAGGGACCGGGCGCTCCGCTGCTGGAGCGGGTGCACGATGCCCGGCGGGCCGGGGCGACGGTGCTGGCGCTGGGCGACGGCGGGGCCGAACTCACGGCGATGGCCCACGAGTCGCTGACCGTGCCGGACGGGGCGGAACTGGACCTGGACAGCGTGCAGCACCTGGTCAGCGCGGCGGCCGGCGAGAACGCGCTGCCGTCTCCGTCACGGGGGCGCCGGCGTTTCCGGGACTGGCTGTCCAGGCTGGCGGACGAACTGACGGCACCGCCCCCGGCCCGCTGGTGACCTTCCCGTCCACCCACCCGCGCCCGTGAAAAGCAGTTGCCCGGCATCACCCCGCACCCGACCATGACGCCTCATGACGGACGACGCCGCCGAGCTCCCCACGCCCCGCTCCCCCGCCGACGCCCCGCCCTCCGGCCTTCGCGCCCTCCTCCCCGATCTCGCCCCCTGGCGGACCTCCCGTGACTTCCGGCGGCTGTGGTACTCGGGGCTGATCTCGAACTTCGGGAGTTTCCTCACCTTCGTCGCGCTGCCGGTGCAGGTGAAGGAGCTGACCGGGTCGGCCGCGGCGGTGGGGGCCATCGGGGCCGTGGAGCTGGTGCCGCTGGTGGTGTTCGGGCTGTACAGCGGGGCGCTCGCGGACGCGTGGGACAAGCGGAAGCTGATCATGTGGACGGAGGCCGGGCAGGGGCTGCTCAGCGCGGTGCTGCTGGTGAACGCCCTGCTGCCGGGCCCGGCCCTCTGGCCGCTGTACGTCGTCGCCGCCCTCTCCTCCGCCCTCGTCTCCGTGCAGCGGCCCGCGCTCGACTCACTGTGGCCGCGGATCGTGGCCCATGAGCACCTGACGGCGGCGGGCTCCCTGAACGCCCTGCGCTGGACGGTCGGCGGGGTCGCGGGCCCGGCGCTGGCGGGTGTGGTGGTCGCCTACGCGGGTCTGGGCTGGGCGTACGGCGCCGACCTCGTCACCTTCGTCGTCTCCGTGGCCCTGGTGGTCCGTATCGCCGCCTCCCCCGCCTCCCACGAGGCGGCGAAGCCGTCGCTGAAGGCCATCGCCGAGGGCGCCCGGTACGCCTGGAACCGCAAGGAGCTCCTCGGCACCTACGCCGTCGATCTCGCCGCGATGTTCCTGGCGATGCCGCTGGCCGTGCTGCCGTTCCTCGCGGACGAGCTGGACGCCGAGTGGTCGCTGGGGCTGATGTACGCCACTGTCCCGGCCGGAGCGATGCTGGTGAGTCTGACGAGCGGCTGGACCTCGCGGATCCGGCGGCACGGGCGGATGGTGGTGCTGGCGGCCGCGTTGTGGGGCCTGGCCGTCGCGGGTGCCGGGCTCGTCGGCGACGTATGGCTGGTGCTGCTGTTCCTGACCCTGGCCGGCTGCGCCGACATGGTCAGCGGCATCTTCCGCGGGGCCATGTGGAACCAGACGATCCCGGACGAGCTGCGCGGGCGGCTCGCCGGGATCGAGCTGCTGTCGTACTCGGTCGGACCGACGGTGGGTCAGATGCGGTCCGGTGGTTTCGCGGCCTGGCTGGGGGTGCGGACCTCGGTCTGGTCGGGCGGGCTGCTGTGCGTGGGTGCGGTGGGGCTGCTGGCGCTGTGCCTGCCGAAGCTGATGACGTACGACGTGCGGACGAACGAGCACGCGGTGCGGCTGCGCGAACAGCGCGCGGCAGCCGCACCCGTCGAAGCCTGACCGGTCAGTCGTCGTCCCGGCCCGCCGCCGGGGCGTCGTGCCACTTCGGGTCGTTCTCCCACTCGAGGTTGCGCTCGCGGGCCGTCGCCATCGCGTGTTCGGCCTCCTTGCGGGTGGCGTACGGGCCGAACCGGTCCTTGGCGGGGCACTCCGGCCCCTCCTCGACCTTCTTGTGCTGCAGGCAGTAGTACCACTCGCCCGGTTTGCCGACCGTCCGCTTCTTGAACAGGGCCATGACCAGCTCCTCTCGCCACCGACATGTTCCCCCATCGCCGCTGGATAGACTCTTCGGCATGTCTGGCCAGTCGCTGCTCGTCCCAGGGGAGCTGTCCCCCATCCGTTCCGTGCCCGGAAACATCCGGCGCCCCGAGTACGTCGGCAAGCCCGCGCCGACGCCGTACACCGGGCCGGAGGTGCAGACTCCCGAGACGATCGAGGCGATGCGGGTCGCCGGCCGGATCGCCGCTCGGGCGATGGCGGAGGCCGCGAAGCTGATCGCGCCGGGTGTCACCACCGACGAGCTGGACAAGGTGGCGCACGACTACATGTGCGACCACGGCGCCTACCCGTCGACGCTGGGCTACCGCGGCTTCCCCAAGTCCCTGTGCACGTCCGTCAACGAGGTCATCTGCCACGGCATCCCGGACTCGACGGTCCTCAAGGACGGCGACATCGTCAACCTGGACGTGACGGCGTACATCGGCGGGGTGCACGGCGACAACAACGCCACCTACCTGGTCGGGGACGTCGACGAGGAGTCGCGGCTGCTGGTGGAGCGGACCCGGGAGTCCCTCGAACGCGCGATCAAGGCGGTCAGGCCGGGCCGGCAGATCAACATCATCGGGCGGGTCATCGAGTCGTACGCGAAGAGGTTCGGGTACGGGGTGGTGCGGGACTTCACCGGCCACGGGATCAACTCCTCGTTCCACTCCGGACTGATCATCCCGCACTACGACAGCCCGCACGCGACGACCGTGATCCAGCCCGGGATGACGTTCACGATCGAGCCGATGCTGACGCTGGGGACCCACGAGTACGACATGTGGGACGACGGGTGGACGGTCGTGACGAAGGACCGGAAGCGGACGGCCCAGTTCGAGCACACGCTGGTGGTGACGGGGACGGGAGCGGAGATTCTGACCCTGCCGTAGCACCCACCGCCCCGCCGCGGCGCCCCACCGCCTCAGCCCGCCCTCCCCGAAGGGCGGGCTTTTCGTTGTCCGGGGTAGGTTTTTACCGACAGGCTGTCGGAAAGGTTACCGACAGAGGGTCGATAAAGCATTGACTTAGGTAAGCCTAACCATAGAAAATCGGGCCCATGGACTCCTTCTCCACAGTCATCCGCACCGCCTCCCACGAGCAGCACATGGAGGCGGAGACCTCGACGTTCATGAGCGACCTGCTCGGCGGCAGGCTCGGCGTCGACGCGTACGCGCGCTACACCGAGCAGCTCTGGTTCGTGTACGAGGCACTGGAGGGCGGGGCCGAGAAGCTGGCGTCGGACCCGGTGGCCGGGCCGTTCATCCAGCCCGAGCTGTTCCGGCTGCCCGCGCTGGAGCGGGACCTGGCGCATCTGCGCGGCCCGGACTGGCGTGCCCGGGTGTCCGCGCTGCCGGCTACCCGGACGTACGTGGAGCGGGTTCGCGAGTGCGCCGAGCAGTGGCCGGCCGGGTACGTCGCCCACCACTACACGCGCTACCTCGGCGACCTGTCCGGAGGCCAGATCATCCGCGACAAGGCGGAGAAGACCTGGGGCTTCGAGAAGAAGGGCGACGGGGTCCGCTTCTACGTGTTCGAGGAGATCGGCAACCCGGCGGCGTTCAAGCGGGGGTACCGGGAGCTGCTGGACGCGGTGCGTGCGGATGATCTGGAGAAGCAGCGGATCGTGGCGGAGTGCAAGCGGGCGTTTGCCTTGAACACGGGGGTTTTCCGGGCCTTGGGTGAGGAGTTCCGCCTGTCCGCGTGAGCGCTGCTGGGGGCTCCGCCCCCAGACCCCCAGGCCTATGCCCACCCACCGCCCGACTCGGTTGGGCAAGAAGTGGCCCTCGAAAACGCCGCGTTCAACGCTCCAGGAACACGCGGCCGCCCACCTCCACCCAGCCCCCCGGCTGCGGAGCCGTCAGAATCTGCGAGCCCGCGCCCTGCGTGATGTTCAGGGCGCGGCCCAGCCGGTCCGTCAGCAGCAGCGCCGCCGCGCCCGTGGCCTCGTCCTCGTCGATGCCGTCGTCGCGGCCGGGGAAGGCGCGGGCGCGGACACGGCCGGCCGCCTCGTCCTCCCAGGCCCAGGCGTAGATCCACTCCCCCTTCGGCGGGACCGGCAGGTCGTCGACCTCCGCCGCCGTGGCGTACTGGCGCAGCGTGCGCGGCGGGACCCACTCCGCGAGCGCCTCGATCCAGCTGAACTCGCCGTCCAGGCGGGTGCCCACCACCCCGGCCTGCGTGACCAGTTCGGGTACGTCGAGCAGCCAGGCCGTGCCCACGCAGGGGTGGCCGGCGAAGGGCAGGCGCAGGGTGGGCGTGTAGATGTCGATGACACCGCGCTCGGGATCGTCCACGAACACGGTCTCGCTGAAGCCCAGCTTCGCGGCGAACGCCTGCCGTTCCTCCGGGTCCGGCAGCACGGAGCCCTCGCGGACGACACCGAGCTCGTTGCCGTATCCGCCGTTCGCTCCGCAGAAGACACGGAGCACGTCGTAGTCAGTCACGCGGGCATTGTGCCCTGAGTGGTGGGCCGGCGTGGTGCGGGCCCACCACCCGTCCCGGTCGGTCGAGGGGGATCCTCGTCCTACTCCGCCGTCCGCCGCCTGCGCATCGCGAACACCACGCCCGCGCCCGCCGCCACGGTCACCGCGGCCGCACCGCCCAGCGCGGCCACCGGGGTGTCGGAGCCGGTGTTGGCGAGGCCGCCGGTGACACCGCCGGTCGTGGTGCCGGTGCCGCCCGTGGGGCCGCCCGAGGTGCTGGACGAGCCGCCGGTGGAACCGGAGTTGTCGTCGTCGCCCGGCAGCTGCGCGTCGTCGGTCAGGGCCACCGACAGGTCGACCGGGTCGAGCGCGGTGCCGACCGGATAGAAGCCGCCGAAGGCCTCCGCGCCGGCCTCGGTGAGGGTGGCCTCGACGTCGTCGACGGCGATGAGGTCGTCCGACGCCGTGAGGTCGGACGTCGCCGCCTTCAGGTCGGCCAGGACCACGTCCTCGGACTTCTCGCCGAGGCTGGTGACGTCGGCGGTCAGCTCGCCGGAGCCGCCGTCCAGGATGGCCCGCACGTCGGAGAGGGTGAGGTCGAGACCGTACTCGCCGTTCTCCTCGTGACCCTTGAAGTTGACCGCTCCCTCGAAGGAGGCCGAGAGGGTGTCCGCGTCGGTGTCGTATGCGCCGGTCGCGTCGACGAACGTGAAGATCCCGTTGTCCGCGCTCTGGGTCGCGCCGCCCGACGTCGTGATGTCGCCCTGGGCGACGCCGCCCACGACGTAGGTGCGGAAGGACTCCTTGACGCCCCAGCCGAGGGTGCCGTCGGCGATCTCGCCCTTCGCCGGGGCCTGGGAGGAGGTGGCGGAGGCCGAGGGCGACGAGCTCGTCGTCCCGGACGCCGACGCCGACGGGGACGCGCTCTGCGAGGGCGACGCCGATGGCGATGCCGACTGGGACGGTGAGGCTGACGGCGACGCGCTCTCGGAGGCCGACGCCGTCGGGCTCGGCGACTCGGACGCCGTCTTCTGGACGACCGTCAGCGGGTCGCCCGCCGCGCCCTCGTAGCTCGCGCTGCCGAAGACGTCCGCGGCCTCCTTCGTCAGCTTGGTCTCCATGTCCGTCATGGCACGGGTCACGGTGACGTCGGCGAGCGGCACGTCCTGGGTGGTCGTACCGGACTTGGTGACGTCCGCGGTGACCTCGGCGGCGGCGCTGTCGAACTTCACGTCGGACAGGGTGAGGTCGAAACGGTGCACCTCGGAGACGATCCGCAGGCCGCCCTTGAAGCCGAGGTCGACCGTGTGCGCGGTCGAGTCGTACGTGCCCGTCCCCTCCGTGAAGGTGAACGCGCCGTTGTCGGCGGCCTGGCTCGCGCCGTTGGTGGCGGTGAAGCTGCCGGCCGCCATGCCGGTCACGTACGTGCGGTACGACTCCTTGATGCCCCAGGTCAACTCGTATCCGGTGAGCGGGACTTCGGCCGCGGAAGCGGTGGTCGCGCCGAGGGTCGCGAGCGCGGTGGTGCCCAGGGCCGCGGCCGTCGCCACGGCGGCGGCGAGGGCGATCGGGCGGCGTCTGCGCGGGGTGGCAGGCATGGTCGGGGGTTCTCCTTGCATTCGGTGGCAGGTCCGCCGCACCGCGAGGGCACAGACGGACGGGGTATGGGGGGTCAGTCCTCTTCGGACGGGGAGGCTTCGGACGTGGGGGCTTCGGGCGTGGGGGCCTCGGACGCAGAGGCTTCGGTGGCCGGTCGGGCGCCGCGCCTTCGGACGACGAGCACCCAGGCCGCTGCCGCCAGCAGCAGCGCGCCGGCCGTGAGGCCGATGGGCAGGGCGAGGACACCGTCGTCGTCGGACCCGCTCGCGACGGGTTCGGCCGACGGGTCCGGGGACGCCGACGTCTCGTCCGGGGTCTCGCTCGCCGTGGGGGCGCTGCCCAGGTCGGGCAGGGCGGGCAGTTCGGCGTCGCCGGTCAGGGCGACGGATAGGGACACCGGGTCCATCTCGGTGCCCGCCCGGTACATCCCGCCGAAGGCCTCGGCGCCCTCGGCGGTGAGCTTCGCGGGGGCTTCGGTGACCTTGGCGAGGCCGTCCTTCGCCGTCAGGTCCTTCGCGGTGAAGGTGACCAGCGGGACCTTCTTGGCGGTGTGGTCGGGGCTCTTCACGTCGGCGTAGAGCGTGCCCGCGCCGTCCTCGACGGTGGCGCGGACGCCGCTCAGCTTCAGGTCGAGGCCGCGCGCTCCGGTGAAGCGGACCGCTCCGTTGAAGGATGCCTGGAGGTCACCGCTCCTGAACGTGCCCTCGCCGCCGGGGAAGCGGAAGAGCGCGCCGCCGTCCTCGGCCCCGGCCGACAGGATCCACCTGCCCTCGGCGATGTCGCCGGTGACGTACTCGCGGAAGGTGCGGCGCACGCCCCAGTCGACGGCGCCGTCCTTGACGGAGTCGCCCGGAGTCTCCTTCTTCGCCGGGGACTTGGAGGCACTGGGGGTGCTCGACGGTGTGGCGGCCGCCGCCTGCACGTCCGCCGACAGGCTCACCGGGTCGAGTGCGGTGCCGGCCGTGTAGTACCCGGCGAAGGACTTCGCGCCCTGGGCGGTGAGGGTGGCGGGGAGGTTGTTGAGGACGACCGCGTCGCCGTCGCCCTTCATGTTGATCCCGCCGAGGGAGAGGGTGGCGAAGGGCACCTGAGCGGACGTCGTGACCGTCCCGGTGTCCTTCGCCTTGCCGGTGACGTCCACGTAGAGCGTTCCGGTGGAGCCGGAGACACGGACGGTGGGGCGGCTGATGGTGAGGTCGAGCTGGTAGGTGCCGGCGTCCGTCCGGTGGCCGACGAAGTGGACCCCGCCGGAGAAGGACGCGGCGAAGGTGCCGGTGCCGCCGTCGTAGGTGCCCGTCGCGGAGTGGAAGCGGAAGCTGCTTCCGCCGACGGTGGCCGCGCCGCCCGTCAGCGAGTAACTCCCCTGCGCGATGGGCCCGGTGACATAGCTCTGGAAGGACGACTTGATGCCCCAGTCGAGCCGGCCCCCCTGCACACCGCGGTCCGCGGCCCGTGCGGCGGTCGCCGGGAGCAGCGCTCCGAGGACGGCCAGGCACAGCGCGGCGACCCAGCCGTACCGGCGCGGTGGCAGGGGTGGGGACATGGTCGGCCTCCGGTCATGGTCATGATCCCGCCAGCATCCGATGATTTCTGGCCAGGCTAGGTAAGGCTAACCTAAGCTAAACCAGCCCTTCACGGGTAGGGCCCGAAACGGACACAGCGAACACACAGGAGAAAGCGCACGTCAGCGGCGTGCGCGGAGAGGAACGGCCACCAGTGCGACGCTTGCGCACACGACTGGCGGGTGCACTGTTGGCGGTGCTCACCCTGACGACGGCGACGGCCTGCGGGGGCTCCACGGCGGCGGCCCCGGCGCGGAAGACGGCCGCCGCCGCGACCACCGCCAACCGGGTCGAACCCCTCGCGGACACCCCGACGCCGAGGCTCCCGGTCACGGTCCCGTCCGCCGACGGCAAGAAGGTGACGGTCGAGCGGGCCGAACGGATCGTGCCGCTCTCCGGCAGCCTCAGCGAGATCGTGTTCACCCTCGGGCTCGGTGACCGGGTCGTCGCCCGCGACATCACCGCCACCTTCCAGCAGGCGGCGAAGCTGCCCGTCGTCACCCGGAACCACGACGTCTCCGCGGAGAGCCTGCTCTCGCTCAAGCCCGACCTGGTGCTCGCCGAGACCACCACCGGCCCCGCGGAGGCCGTCGACCAGATCCGGGCCGCGGGCATCCCGATCGTCGTGGTGGACCCGGCACAGGACCTCGACGACGTCGGCCCGCGCATCCGGGCGGTGGCCGACGCGCTGGGCGTACCGGCGGCCGGCGAGGAGCTGACCGAGCGGTCCGAGCAGCGGATCGCCGCCGTACGCGAGGACGTTCCTCACGAGCGGGAGGAGCCCCGGGTCGCCTTCCTGTACCTGCGCGGCTCCGCGTCCGTGTACCTCATCGGCGGCCGGGGCTCCGGCGCCACCTCGCTGATCGAGGCGGCCGGGGCGCTCGACGCGGGGGCCGAGTCGGGGCTGGACAAGGACTTCACCGCCATCACCAGCGAGGCGCTCGTGAAGGCCGCGCCCGACGCGATTCTCGTCATGAGCAAGGGACTCGAGTCGGTCGGCGGCATCGACGGCCTTGTGGAGATCCCGGGGGTCGCCCAGACTCCGGCCGGGATGGACCGCCGGGTCGTGTCCGTCGAGGACGGTGTCCTGCTCACCTACGGGCCGCGCACCGACCAGGTGCTGAAGTCGGTCGTGGCGCAGCTCTACAAGGACGGTGGCGAATGACCGTACTGGACAAGGCGGTCGAACAGGCGCCCGCCGAGGCACCGCCGCGCGGACGGCGTTCCGCCGCCTGGCTGCTCACCGCCTCTCTGGTCGTCGCCCTGCTGGTGCTCGTGCCGGTCGCGGCCGGGATCGGCGCCTATCCGGTGCCAGTTGGGGACGTGCTCGCCTCCGTGCAGCACCGAGTCGGTCTCGGCGGTACGGAGTTGGACCGGGTCGCGGAGTCGGTGCTGTGGAACGTCCGCTTCCCGCGGATCGTGCTCGCGCTGCTCATCGGCGCCTCGCTGGGCTGCGCGGGCGCGCTGATGCAGGGCGTGTTCGGCAATCCGCTCGCCGAGCCGGGCGTCATCGGGATCTCCGCGGGCGCCGCGGTGGGTGCGGTCGCCGCGATCGCCCTCGGCCTCAGCTTCTTCGGTACGTGGACGGTGTCCGTCTGCGCCTTCGTCGCCGGACTCGCCACGGTGCTGCTCGTGTACGCGATGTCGCGCGAGGGCGGCCGTACGGAGGTCGTGACGCTGATCCTCACCGGGATCGCGCTGAACGCGTTCGCGGGCGCGGTGATCGGGCTGTTCCTGTTCTTCGCGGACGCCGCGGCCATCCAGCAGATCACCTTCTGGCAGCTCGGCTCGCTCGCGCAGGCGACCTGGCCGAAGGTGCTCGCGGTCCTGCCGTGCGCGGTGATCGGGCTGGTCGTCGCGCCGCTGTACAGCCGCCGGCTGGACCTGCTGGCGCTCGGTGAGCGGCCGGCCCGGCATCTGGGCGTGGACGTGGAGCGGATGCGGATCGCGCTCATCGTCGTCATCGCGCTGCTGACCGCGGCGGCCGTGAGCGTCGCGGGGATCATCAGCTTCGTCGGCCTCGTCGTGCCGCACCTGCTGCGGATGTCGGCCGGGCCCGGGCACCGGTTCCTGATCCCGGGCAGTGCCCTGCTCGGCGCGGTGGTGCTGCTCGCCGCCGACCTCGCGGCCCGTACGGTCGCCTCGCCGGCGGAGTTGCCGCTGGGTGTCCTGACCGCCCTGCTGGGCAGTCCGTTCTTCTTCTGGCTGCTGCGGAGGACTCGGCGCAGGCAGGGGGGATGGGCCTAGAGGTCGTCTGTCATCTGCAGGTGCGTGGGGGTTGGTCGCGCCCACGCGGCGGAGCCGCATATCGATACAGCCCCGCGCCCCTAGGTACGTCACCTCCACCGGCGATATCCCCTTAAGGACCCCTCCCATGAGACTCCTCCGCCCCCGTCCCGCACCTCCCGCCCCCGCCTCGCCCGGAGACGTCCTCGCCGAGGCCGAGGACCTCCATGTCCGCCTCGGCGCCCGGGACGTCCTCGACGGCGTCTCCGTGACGGTCCGCGCCGGCGAGGTGCTCGCTCTCGTCGGTCCCAACGGGGCCGGAAAGTCGACCCTGTTGGGCGCCCTGTCCGCCGATCTGCCGCCCACCGCAGGGGTCGTACGCATCCACGGCCGCCCGGCGTCGCAGTGGTCCGCACCCGAACTCGCCCTGCGCCGGGCGGTCCTCCCCCAGTCCGCCACGCTCTCCTTCCCCTTCAAGGTCGAGGAGGTCGTCCGGATGGGCCGCGCGCCCTGGGCCGCGCTCGGCATGGAGGACGACGACGCGGCCGTGGCCGAGGCGATGGCCGTGACCGAGGTGACCGCCTTCGCCGTACGGCCGTTCTCCGCGCTCAGCGGCGGCGAGCGGGCCCGGGTCGCGCTCGCCCGGGTGCTGGCCCAGCGCGCTCCCCTGCTGCTGCTCGACGAGCCGACCGCGGCCCTCGACCTCAAGCACCAGGAACTGGTGCTGCGGGTGTGCCGGGAGCGGGCCCGGGCCGGGGACGCGGTGGTGGTCGTGCTGCACGACCTGGGGCTCGCGGCGGCCTACGCGCACCGGGTCGCGGTCCTGCACGCCGGTCGGGTGGCCGCCGAGGGCGCGCCGGCCGAGGTGTTCTCCGACCGGCTGCTGACGGAGGTCTACGACCAGCCGGTCGAAGTGCTCCCGCATCCGCGCACGGGAGAGATCCTGGTGAGCCCACGCCGGGATGCTTGACCGGTACTTGACCCTCCCGTGGGGTCCGTTTTGGGCCGCCGTGACCGGGGCGTGCTCATACAGCGTCTATGAGAGCTGAATCACCGCATGGACAGGTATCGCACCGGAAAAGCTTCGGTACGTTAGGCGAGCCTCACCTTATGTGAGGCTCGTCACGCGTCTTTTTCAGCCATTACCTGGAGCCCTTCATGCGAGCCGTCAGATTCTCCGCTCTCACCGCCGTCGCCACCGCGGCGGCGCTGACCGCCGTCACGGGCTGCACCGAGAAGGGCGGTTCCGGGAGCGGCGACCGGGTCGTCAACGTGACGGCGACGGACGACAAGTGCGAGGTCTCCACCAACGAGTTCCCGGCCGGGCACGTCGAACTCGCCATCGAGAACAAGGGCTCCAAGGTCACCGAGGTCTACATCCTCTTCCCGGACGACCGGATCGTCACCGAGCGCGAGAACATCGGCCCCGGCACCAAGCAGCGGGTCACCGCTGAAGTGAAGGCCGGCGACTACCAGATCGCCTGCAAGCCCGGCATGGTGGGCGACGGCATACGCCAGGACGTCAAGGCCACCGGCGGCACGGTGGCCAAGCGCGACCCGCGCCTCGACAAGGCCGTCGCCTCCTACCGCGCGTACGTGCAGGCGCAGGCCGACGAGACGCTGCCGCTCGCCGAGACCTTCGCCAAGGCGGTCAAGGACGGCGACCTGGAAGCCGCCAAGAAGGCCTACGCGCCCTCCCGCATCGGCTGGGAGCGCACCGAGCCGGTCGCCGAGTCCTTCGGTGACATCGACCCGAAGGTCGACGTCCGCGCGGACGGCCTGGAGGACGGCCAGGAGTTCACCGGCTGGCACCGCCTGGAGAAGGCCCTCTGGGAGGACAAGAAGATCGGCGCCGCGGAGAAGACCCTCGCCGACCAGCTGATCACCGACCTCAAGGACTGGCAGAAGCGGGTCGGCAAGGCCGACATCACCCCGACCTCCATGGCCAACGGCGCCAAGGAACTCCTCGACGAGGTCGCCACCGGCAAGGTCACCGGCGAGGAGGAGCGCTACTCGCACACCGACCTCGTCGACTTCAAGGCGAACGTCGAGGGCGCGGAGAAGTCGTACGAGCTGCTGAAGCCGGTCGCCGGGGAGAACGACGCCGCCCTGGTCACCGAGCTGGACAAGCAGTTCGCCGCGCTGAACACGCTGCTCGACAAGTACCGGGCGGACACGTCGTCGTACGACTTCACCTCGTACGACAAGGTCGGCGACGCCGACCGCAAGGAGCTGTCGGACGGCGTCAACGCGCTCGCGGAGCCGCTGTCCAAGCTCGCCGCCGCCGTCGTCGTGAAGTAGGGACACTCATGACGGACAACTCCGCAGAAGCCGCCGCTCCGTCCCGGCGTGCGCTGATCGGCTGGGGCGGTGCCGGGCTCGCGCTCGGTGCCGTCGCGGCCGGCGGCACGGTCGCGATGGCCACCGCCGGCGACGATGCCGACCAGGCCGGCGCCGAGACGGGCGCGGCGATCGCCTTCCACGGCGACCATCAGGCGGGCGTCTCGACGCCCGTGCAGGACAGGCTGCACTTCGCCGCGTTCGACGTGACGACCGACGACCGTGCCGCGTTCGTGCAGATGCTGAAGGACTGGACCGAGGCCGCACGGAAGATGACCGCCGGGCACGCGGTCGGCGAGGGCGCGTACGGCGGTCTCGCCGAGGCCCCGCCGGACGACACCGGCGAGGCGCTGGGGCTGAAGCCGTCGCGGCTGACGCTGACGATCGGCTTCGGGCCGTCGCTGTTCGGGAAGTTCGGGCTCCAGGACCAGCGGCCGGAGGCGCTGATCGACCTGCCCAAGTTCGCCGGCGACAACCTCGACAAGAACCGCAGCGGCGGCGACCTGTGCATCCAGGCGTGCGCGGACGACCCGCAGGTCGCCGTGCACGCGATCCGCAACCTCGCCCGGATCGGCTTCGGCAAGGTCGTCATCCGCTGGTCGCAGCTCGGCTTCGGCAAGACCTCCTCCACCACGCCCGAGGCGCAGACGCCTCGCAACCTGATGGGCTTCAAGGACGGCACCCGCAACATCGCGGGCACGGAGACCGACCGCCTGAAGAAGTTCGTGTGGGTGGACGAGAAGGACGGACCCGACTGGATGGCCGGCGGCTCCTACCTCGTCGCCCGCCGCATCCGCATGCACATCGAGACCTGGGACCGCACCTCGCTCCAGGAGCAGGAGGACATCTTCGGCCGCGACAAGGGCGAGGGCGCCCCGGTCGGCAAGGCCAAGGAGCGCGACGAGCCGTTCCTGAAGGCGATGCTGCCCGACGCGCACGTGCGGCTCGCGCACCCCGACTCCAACCAGGGGGCGACGATCCTGCGCCGCGGCTACTCCTTCACCGACGGCACCGACGGTCTCGGCCGCCTCGACGCGGGCCTGTTCTTCCTGGCCTACCAGCGGGACGTCCGCGAGGGCTTCGTCCGGATCCAGCGCAACCTGGCCAAGGACACCCTCAACGAGTACATCCAGCACGTGGGTTCCGCGGTGTTCGCGGTCCCGCCCGGCGTCCGCGGCACGGACGACTGGTGGGGCAGCACCCTGCTGACCGAGGAGGCCTGAGCCGTGTTCTCCAACTACCTGATCGGCCTGCGCGAGGGCCTGGAAGCCAGCCTCGTCGTCTGCATCCTCATCGCCTACCTGGTCAAGACGGACCGCCGGGACGCGCTGAAGCCCATCTGGATCGGCATCGGCGTCGCGGTCGCCCTCGCGCTCGGCTTCGGCTCCGCGCTCGAATTCGGCTCCCAGGAGCTGACGTTCGAGGCGCAGGAGGCACTCGGCGGCACGCTGTCGATCCTCGCGGTGGGCCTGGTGACGTGGATGGTCTTCTGGATGCGGCGCACGGCCCGGCACCTGAAGTCCGAGCTGCACGGCAAGCTGGACGCCGCCCTGCAGATGGGCACCGGCGCCCTGGTCGCCACCGCCTTCCTCGCGGTCGGCCGGGAGGGCCTGGAAACCGCTCTGTTCGTGTGGGCGTCGGTGCACGCGGCGAGCGACGGCACCCCGCGCCCGCTGGTCGGCGTCGGCCTGGGCATCGCCACGGCGGTGTTCCTGGGCTGGCTGTTCTACCGGGGCGCGGTGCGCATCAACCTCGCCAAGTTCTTCACCTGGACCGGCGGCATGCTGGTCGTGGTGGCCGCGGGCGTGCTGGCGTACGGCGTCCACGACCTCCAGGAGGCCGACCTGGTCCCGGGCCTGACGAACAAGGCCTTCGACATCAGCGGCACCATCCCGCCGGACAGTTGGTACGGCACCCTCCTCAAGGGCGTCCTCAACTTCCAGCCCGACCCGACGGTCCTCCAGGTCACGGTGTGGCTGCTGTACTTGATCCCGACGCTCGCGCTTTTTCTCGCCCCGGTAGGGTTCGCCTCCGGGAAGGGGAAGGTGAAGGAACCTGATGAGCCTGGATCGCGGCCCTCGAAGGCTCCGCAGTCTTGACCGGAGCGCACTGATAGCAGCCTCGATGACCGCTTTGTCGTTGACGGCGAGCGGATGCATGGTGGTGCACGGCGAGCGGGAGGTGCTCCCCGCGGCGACCCGGGCGGAGGCCGCCAAGGCGCTCGAGCAGTTCACGAACGCGTACAACAAGGCCGACGAGGCGTACGACAGTTCCCTGGACGCCGACTTCGTCACCGGCGCCCTGGAGGACATCGACCGGGCCCGCCTGAAGGCGGGCGCGGTGAACAACCCGGACGGCAATCCGGCGTACGCCCCGCTGAAGCTGACGGACGCGAAGTACACGATCCCGAAGAAGGCGGGCTGGCCGCGCTGGTTCATGGCCGACGCGGCCGGCAACAAGGGCGGCACCTCGCGCTGGCTGCTGGTGTTCACGCGGGGCGGCCTCGACCAGCCGTGGCAGGTGGCGTACCTGACGCTGGTGGCGCCCGGCAAGGTGCCGGAGTTCAAGACGGACGCGGACGGCTTCGCCGAGGCCGTGCCGGTGAACTCGACCGAACTGGCCGTCGCCCCCGAGGACTTGGGCAAGAACTACACGTCCTACCTCGAGAACGGCGACGGGGACACCTTCGCGGACGGCGCGCACACCAGCCTGTGGCGTGCGCAGCGCCAGAAGGACGCCAAGAAGCCGGGTCTCGCCACGCAGTACATCGACGAGCCGCTGGCCAGTGGCGACTACGCGCCGCTGGCGCTGCGCACGTCCGACGGCGGGGCGCTGGTGTTCTTCACCACGCACCACTTCGTGAAGCAGACGGCCGCCCAGGGTGCCGCGATCCCCGACCCGGGGCAGGGCGCGCTCGCCCTGACGACCGGGGAGATCAAGCAGTCGCTCACCATGGAGTTCGTCTCCAACGAGGTGGCCCTGGACCCGGCGAAGGGTTCGGGCGAGGTGAACGTGCTGGGGCGGATCCAGGGACTGACGTCGGCGCAGGGGTCGTAGAACGGCCGGTGCGCCTCAGCGGCGCGAGGGCCAGGCCGCGTTCGCGTGGTCGGGCTCCTCGCCGATGTAGCGGGCGCAGGCGTCGGTGAGGACTTCCAGGAGGGTCAGCGGGTCGGGCAGCGGGTGCTCGAGGCCGCGGACCCAGTGCACGGACTGGTTGTCACCGGGGAGCCGGGCGGGCGGGACGAGGACGTAGGAGCCGCGGCAGTGCCAGCGCAGGCCCGGGTGCTCGTCCATCGTCTCGGGGTGGCAGTCCAGCTCGCACGGCCACCACTCGTCCTCGTCCTCGGGGGTGCCGCGGGTGAGGGTGAAGAACAGCAGGCGGCCGTCGTCGCTCTCGGCGACCGGGCCGACCTCGATGCCGGCGTCGAGCAGCCGCTCCAGGGCTTCCCGGCCCACCTCCAGCGGCACGTCGAGGACGTCGTGCACCATGCCGGTCGCGGTGATGAAGTTGGCCTGCGGCTGGTGCCGGGCCCAGCGCTCGATCTGGCCGCGGTCGGTGGTCGACTGGGTCTGCCAGGCGAACGACAGCGGGTGCCGGGCCGGGGTGGGACAGCCGACGCGGTCGCAGGAACAGCGGAAGTCCGCGGTGGGATACGCGGCGGGCGCCAGCGGCAGCCCCACTCCGGCGGCGGCTAGCAGCAGGGCCTCGCGACCGTCGTCGCCGACGGCCTCCTTCGGGCGGCGTCCTCGCAGCCACTGGGAGATTTTGCCCTGCCGGCCGGTGCGACCGCCGAACTCCGCGCTCATCTATCCCCTCGCCTCGCTGTCGTGCGGAACAGCATGCCCCATGGTCCCACCTTCCTGGACTCCGGGGGGCCGGAGGAGACAACAGGGATGGGTGGGGCGAGGCGGGTCCGTCCCAGGGATCGAGTGTCATTGCACCCTTTGTTGTGATTTACCCCCCTACCGTGGTCGCCATGGTCACATGGATCACGTTGACCGGTCTGGCCTCCGCGGCGTCCGTGCTCTCGCTGACGCTGACGGGGCCGACGAACCCGCTGGAGTGGGGTGCCGGGCCGCTGACCGTGGACTCCTTGCCGCGCGTGACGTACGTCGCCCATCGCGGCGGTGCCCGCGAGGTGCCCGAGAACAGCATGTCGGGGCTGATGGCCGCCTACCGGCGCGGTACGGCACAGGTGCTGGACCTCGACACGCAGATGCTGGGCGACGGCACGCTCGTCGTGCTGCACGATCCGACCCTGAACCGGACGACGTTCCTCGGCGGCGCGGTGCGCGGGATGAACGTGCGCGAGTGGCAGGGGGTACGGCTGCGGCCGCGAGCCTCGCTGCCCGGCAGCTGGCGGTCCGAGCGGCCGCCGACGGTGGCCGAGGTCCTGGACCGCTTCGGCGGGCGGATCGTGCTGATGCTGGAGGCGAAGGACCCGCACAGCCTGGGCCGGCTGGCCGGGCTGATCCGCGCCCGGGGCCTGGCCCGCTCGGTCTTCGTCAACTCCAACGACCCCGAGGTGGCCCGGCGGGCCCATCGCCTGGGCCTGCTCGCCCAGCTGTGGCGCTCGGCGGAACAACTGCGCCGGGACCGCCCCGAGCACTGGCGGTCCTACGTCGATCTGCTCGACGTCGACCACCGGGCGCGGGACGCCGACCTCCTGCGGGCGGTGCGCTCCGGCATCCCGCGGGTGTGGGCCCACACCGTGCTCACGCCCGCCGAACGGGACCGGGCGCTGGCGCTGGGCTGCGACGGGATCATCACGGACGCGCCGGGGAGGCTCGCGCGGCACCCCGCGCGGGCGGCTCAGCGGGGTGCGATGCCGTTGAGGGCGTAGTCGACGAGGGTGTCGGTGTACTCGTAGGAGATCGGGCCGGTGTACTGGAGCCAGCGCTGGGCCAGGGGTGAGACGAAGAGTTCCAGGGCGATGCGCGGGTCGACGTCCCGGCGGACCTGGCCGGCGTCCTGCGCCGAGCGCAGCCTCTCGACGTACAGCTGGAGCGAGGGTTCGAGGAGCCTGGTCAGGAAGGCGCGGCCGAGCTGTTCGTTGACCACGCCCTCGGCGGCCAGGGCGCGGGACGGGGCCTCGAAGCGGGGGTTCTTCAGTTCGTCGACGGTCGCCCGCAGGACGGTCTTGAGGTCGGCCGCGAGGTCGCCGGTGTCCGGGAAGGCATACGGATCCCCGCCTGCCGTCGCCTCCTGCGCCGCCTGTTCGCTCAGATCGAGGAAGGCGTCCATCAACACCTCCGCCTTCGACGACCACCACCGGTAGATCGTCTGCTTGCCGACGCCTGCGCGGGCGGCGATGCCCTCGATGGTGGTCTTGGGGTAGCCGACCTCGACGACGAGCGCGATGGCGGCGTCGTAGATGGCACGGCGGGACTTCTCGCTGCGGCGAGCGGTGTCGGGGGCGGGCTTCTTGACCATGGGGCGACGGTAGCAGGGGGGGTGAGACGGGCCGTCTCGCGGCAGGCTTTCCTCGCCCCCGCCGCCCCTACCCGTCCCGTCCCTGGGGGCTCCGCCCCCAGACCCCCGCTTCGGCCCGAAGGGCCTCGTCCTCAAACGCCGGACGGGCTGAAATTCAGCCCCTCCGGCGTTTGAGGAGCGGGGGTTTGGGGGCGGAGCCCCCAAGGTCGGGAACGGGAAGGGGCGGCGGGGGCGAGAAAACTCGGCGTCACGGGGGCCAGGGGTCGCCCCAGTCCGCGTCTCGGGCCGCCTTGTACAGGTCGCCGTGGCGTTTGGTGATCGTACGGCGGGTCAGGTGCTGGTCGGGCTCGCACAGGTCGAGGAGCACCTGCCCCTTGCGGATCTGGGGGCGCCGGACGACCCGGGAGGGCGCCGGGGTGACCGGGAGCCGGGTGGCCGCCACGTAGGCGAACTTCTCGTCCTCGTAGGGGAGGGAGCCGCCCTTGACCTGGCGGTGCAGGGAGGACCGGCTGACCCGGGCCGAGAAGTGGCACCAGTCCTCGCCCGGCACGATGGGGCAGGCGCCGCTGTGCGGACAGGGCGCGGCGACCTGGAACCCGGCGGCGATCAGACGGTCGCGGGCCTCGATGACACGGGCGTAGCCGCCCGGGGTGCCGGCCTCGACGATCACGACGGCCTGGGCGGCGGTCGCGGCGGCGTCGACGAGGGCGGCACGGTCGGGTTCGGTGAGCTCGTTGAGGACGTACGACACGGTCACGAGGTCGGTGCTGTCGAGGGTGAGCGCCGAGCCGATGCGGGCACGCCGCCAGTTCGCGTCCCGCAGCGCCGGGTTGGCGGCGGCGACCTCGCGGCCGAGGGCGAGGGCGGGTTCGGCCCAGTCGAGGACGGTGACGGGGCGCTCGCCGGGCCAGGTCGCGGTGACGGCCCAGGTCGCGGCGCCGGTGCCACCGCCGACGTCGATGTGGCTGCCGGGTGCCCAGTCCGGGACGGCCTGCGCGAACGCCTCCAGTGCCGCGTGCACCGCTTCGAAGGTCGCGGGCATCCGGTAGGCGGCGTAGGCGGCCACGTCGGCGCGGTCGCGGAGGATGGGGGCGTCGGTGGGGGTGGCGCCCCGGTAGGTGGCGATCAGCCGGTCGACCGCCTGCGCGGCCTGCCGGGGCGGGAGGCCGTCGAGCAGGTCGGCGAGGGCGGTGCGGAGGGCGTCCGCCGGGGGTACGGGGTCGTTCACCCGGCGATTCTACGAGTGCTCGGCGTGGGTGCGGGCCCTGCCGGGGGCTCCGCCCCGGGACCCCGCTCCCCCGTCACATCCCCCGCACCGCCCTCGCCACCCGCGTCCCCGCCGCCGCCCGCGGTCTGCTGTCCGGTACGCGTCTTCGGGGGTGCACCGTGTTCGCCAACAGGACCAGGAACGTGTCCGTCGCCTGGTCCAGGACCAGCGAGGTGCCCGTGAAGCCGGTGTGGCCGGCCGCTCCGCGCCCCGCGAGTTCCCCCATGAACCACGGCTGGTCGAGGGCGAAGCCCAGGCCCGGTGGGGTCATGAGCAGCTCGACGAAGTCGGGGCCGAGGATGCGGGCGGGGCCGTACGCGCCGCCCGCCAGCAGCGCGCGGCAGAAGACCGCGAGGTCCCGGCCGGTGGAGAACAGGCCGGCGTGGCCGGCCACGCCGCCCAGGGCCCAGGCGTTCTCGTCGTGGACCACGCCGCGCAGCATGCCCCGGTCCGCCTTGGCCCAGGGCCGCTTCTGGTACTCGGTGGCCGCCGCCCCGGGACACGGGCCGAAGCAGGTCGCCGTCATGCCCAGCGGCCGGGTGATGCCGTCGTGGACGAGGACGTCGAGGGTGCGGCCGGTGATGCGTTCCAGGACGTGCTGGAGGAGGAGCAGGTTCAGGTCCGAGTACGTGTAGGTGCCGGGCACGCCGATCGGGGGCTCGGCCCGCAGCATCGCCAGGCGTTCCGCGTCGTCGGCGCGGTCGTACAGCGGGAGTTCGGGCCGCAGGCCGGAGGTGTGGGTGAGCAGCTCTCGTACGGTGATGCCGTGTTCGGCGGCCGCCCGGAAGTCCGGGAGGTACGCGCCGACCCGCGCGTCGATGCCGAGCGTGCCCCGTTCGATCTGCTGCACGGCGGCGACCGAGGTGAACAGCTTGGTGAGGGAGGCCAGGTCGAAGGGGGTGTCGACGGTCATCGGGACGCGTGCGTCGGGCGGCAGTTCCACGCCCAGGTCGCTTCCGGGGTCGTAGGAGGCGTACCGGACGGCCCAGCCCGCGGCCTCCTCGACGGCGATCACGGGACCGCGCCCGGCGACCACGACGGCGCCCGCCGCCCAGGGGCGCTCGCCCTCGGTGAGGTCGCGGACCTGCTGGACGAGCTGTCGGAGTTCCTCGGCGTCGAGCCCGGCCCGCTCCGGGGTGTCGCTGCGCAGTCTCGGTGCGCTCAGCTTTCCTCCTCCGCTCTCGCACGCGTGTTCCAAGGACGGCACATTCCCACGAAACAGCCCAGTGCCACCACTGCGGCCGCCAGTTGGACGACGGCCATCGGGACGGCGGTGCGCTCCCCGGCGATGCCGACGAGCGGGGAGGCGATCGCTCCGATGAGGAAGGAGGAGGTGCCGAGCAGGGCGGACGCGGAGCCGGCGGCGTGCTTGACGCGCATCAGGGCGAGCGCCTGGGTGTTGGGGA
This sequence comes from Streptomyces sp. NBC_01352, assembly GCF_036237295.1. Lineage (NCBI taxonomy): Bacteria > Bacillati > Actinomycetota > Actinomycetes > Kitasatosporales > Streptomycetaceae > Streptomyces > Streptomyces sp. NBC_01352. Next base: position 7,757,298 of record NZ_CP108354.1, on the reverse strand, counting down.
GGGTGATGCCCATCGCCGACATCAGGACGAACAGCGCGGCGGCCACGGGGGCGAGGCCGACCTCGCCGAACACGCCCAGAGCCATCAGCAGCAGGGCGGCCGACGCGAGGATGACGATCACGAGGCCGACCGCCAGCACCCGGTCCAGGCTGACCCGTCCGACCAGCACCTTGCCGTTGATCTGGCCGACGATCACCAGGCCGACCGAATTCACCCCGAACAGCAGGCTGAAGGTCTGCGGGGAGGCGCCGTAGATCTCCTGGATCACGAACGGCGAGGCCGCGATGTAGGCGAAGAGGGCCGCGAAGGAGAAGCCGCCCGTGAGCATGTAGCCGGAGAAGCCGCGGTCGGCGAGCAGGCCGCGCATCGCGCGCAGCGCCTCGCCGACGCCTCCGGAGTGGCGTTCGGCGGGCGCGAGGGTCTCGGGGAGTTTCGTCCACACGACCACGGCCAGCAGCGCTCCGACGACCGTCAGGACGACGAACACGCCCCGCCAGTCCGTCACCCGCAGGATCTGTCCGCCGATGAGCGGCGCGACGATCGGGGCGACGCCGGAGATCAGCATCAGGGTGGAGAAGAAGCGGGCCATGGCCATGCCGTCGTGCAGGTCGCGTACGACGGCCCGCGCGATGACTATCCCGGCCGCGCCCGCGAGGCCCTGCGCCAGCCGGAAGACGACCAGGAGCTCAACGGTGGGCGCGAGCGCGCACAGGGCGGTGGCGACGACGTAGACGGCGAGGCCGGCGAGCAGCGGGCGCCGGCGGCCCCAGCGGTCGCTCATCGGGCCGACCACCAGCTGCCCGAGCGCCATGCCGAGGAGGCAGGCGGTGAGGGTGAGCTGGACGGTCGCGGCGGGCGCGTTCAGGGACCTGGTGACCTCCGGGAGGGCGGGGAGGTACATGTCCATCGCCAGCGGGGGCGTGGCGGTGAGGCCGCCGAGGATGAGCGTGACGAGCAGGCCGGTGCGGCGCAGCGCGCGGGCGGCCGGTTCCCTGGTCGGTTCGGCCGCCCGCGACACGTCCGGTGTCGTTGCCCCGTGCTCGGGCATGTGCCCCTCCCTCTCCGAGTACTGCACTCTCCCGGGGGGAACCCCCGGACCCCCGGCCACCTATGCTCTCAGCTCGTACAGAGTGCCGAGGGTCACGTGAGCGAGGGTGGGGCCGGGATGACGAGGGAGCAGAGCGTGCGCTGGGGGATTCTGGCGACGGGCGGGATCGCGGCGGCGTTCACCGCGGACCTGGTGGACCTGCCGGACGCGGAGGTGGTGGCGGTGGCCTCGCGGACCGAGGCGTCCGCGAAGGCGTTCGCGGACCGGTTCGGGATCCCCCGGGCGTACGGCGGCTGGGAGGCGCTCGCCCAGGACGAGGACATCGATGTCGTGTACGTCGCCACCCCGCACTCGGCGCACCGGGCGGCCGCCGGCCTGTGCCTTACGGCCGGGCGGAACGTGCTGTGCGAGAAGGCGTTCACGCTGAACGCGCGCGAGGCCGAGGAGCTGGTCGCGCTGGCGAGGGAGCGCGGGAGCTTCCTGATGGAGGCCATGTGGATGTACTGCAACCCGCTGATCCGGCGCCTCGTCGACCTGGTGCGGGACGGCGCGATCGGCGAAGTGCGCACGGTGCACGCCGACTTCGGGCTCGCCGGCCCCTTCCCTCCCAGTCACCGGCTGCGTGACCCGGCCCAGGGCGGCGGCGCGCTGCTCGACCTCGGCGTCTACCCGGTGTCGTTCGCGCACCTGCTGCTCGGCGAGCCCTCGGACATCGCGGCGCGCGCGACCCTGTCGGAGGAGGGCGTCGACCTCCAGACGGGCGCGCTGCTCTCCTGGGACAGCGGCGCGATCGCCTCGGTGCACTGCTCCCTCGTCGGCGGTACGGCCACCACGGCGTCCGTCACCGGCACCCTGGGCCGCATCGACATCCCGTACGGCTTCTTCCACACCGACCGTTTCGTCCTGCACCGCGACGGCCGCGAACCGCAGGAGTTCACGGCCGACCCGGCGGACGGGCCCCGGGGCAGCCTCCGGCACGAGGCCCGCGAGGTCATGCGCGCCCTGCGGGCCGGCGAGACCGAGTCCCCGCTCGTCCCGCTCGACGGCACCCTGGCCGTGATGCGGACGCTCGACGCGATACGGGAACGCGTCGGCGTCCGCTATCCGGGAGAGGACCTCGCGGCCGGGCTCACGCCGGCTTGAGCCCCTGGTCCCCCACCTCCGTCACGAAGGACGCGGCCGTCGCGATCGGGGCCCCTGGCCTGGTCACGTACGGCACGCTCCGGAAGTCGGCCCGGGCCTGCTCGCGGCCCAGCTCGACGGTCACGTAGCCGCGCAGCCCGTTGTAGAACTTCATGTGCGGGTTGGCCCGGGTGTAGGTGTCCCAGGTCGCGGGCTTGTCGGCGCCGTCCCGGCCGCTGGAGATCGACGATCCGACGATCTCGGTGCCGAGGGTGCGGGAGGCCGGGTAGTCGAAGTCGTCCTTGATGTCGTAGGCGTACGCGACGTGCACGTCACCGGTGAGGACCATCAGGTTGTCGATGCCGGCCGCCTTGGCGCCGTCGAGGATGCGGCGGCGGGAGGCCCGGTAGCCGTCCCAGGCGTCCATCGACAGCCGTGCCGGGTCGGTGAGGTCGAGCTTGCGCTGCGAGAAGTTCACCTGCTGCGGTACGACGTTCCACAGGGCCCGTGAGTCGCGCCAGCCGTTGAGCAGCCACCGCTCCTGGGTCTCGCCGGTCATGGTGCGCGCCGGGTCGTCGATCTCCGGGCCGGGCAGGTCCAGGCCGTCGCCGTAGGCCTGGTCGGAGCGGTACTGGCGGGTGTCGAGGACGTCGAACTGGGCGAGCCGGCCCCAGTGCAGGCGGCGGTAGAGCTGCATGTCCGGTCCCGCGGGCCGCTGCGGGCTGCGCAGCGGCTGGTTCTCCCAGTAGGCGCGGTAGGCGGCGGCGCGGCGCAGCAGGAACTCCTCCGGCGGGACGCTGTTCTCGGGGGTCTCGTCGGCGTAGTTGTTCTCGGTCTCGTGGTCGTCCCAGGTGACGACGAAGGGGTGCGCGGCGTGCACGGCCATCAGGTCCGGGTCGGACTTGTAGAGGGCGTAGCGCAGGCGGTAGTCCTCCAGGGTCACCGTCTCGCGGTTGAACACCGCCGGGAGCGTGCGGTCGGTGTAGTTCCGGTAGCCGCCCACCGAGTTGACCGCGTACTCGTACAGGTAGTCGCCGAGGTGGAAGACCACGTCGACGTCCTCGGTGGCGAGATGGCCGTACGGCGTGAAGTAGCCGTCGGTGTACGCCTGGCAGGAGACCGCGGCGAAGGTGAGTGCCGAGGTGCGGTCGAAGGCGGCCGGCGCGGTGCGGGTGCGGCCGGTCGGGCTGATCCAACTGCCCGTGCGGAAGCGGTAGTAGAAGACGCGGCCGGAGTCGAGATGGCCGATCTCGGCGTGCACGGTGTGGTGGAACTCGGGGTGGGCGATGACCGTGCCGCGTCTGGCGATCCGGCGGAATCGCTCGTCGTACGCCAACTCCCAGTGGACCAGGACGCGTTCGGCCGGGAGGCCGCCGTCGGGCTGGAACGGGACGGGGGCCAGGCGGGTCCACAGGAGCACGGAGCCGGGCTGCGGGTCGCCGGACGCGACGCCGAGGGTGAAGGGGTTCTCGGTGATCTTCGCGGCGTCGAGCTCGGCGGCGCTCGCCGCGCCGGCGGCCGGCAGGTTCACGGAGAAGGCGAGCGCGGCGGCGGCGCCGGTGACGGTCAGGAAGCGGCGGCGGCCGATGTGCCGGGCGGCTGCGCGCAGTTCGGGGGCGTGCTGTGACGGGCGGGTGTCGAGTGTCATCCGGTCCTCCCCTGACAGATGGATGCAAGAGGCAATTGGAGTGGCCGGGAGCGACAGCTTCTTGGCACGTACACAACACTCAGATGGCGGACGGATGAGTTCCGCATGGCGGACCCCGCCGGAGGCCTCCCGTACGCTGCGGGCCCATGAATGCCATGCAAACTGCGAAAGTTTCGAGGATCGCGGTGGTGACCGGCGCGGGCTCCGGCATCGGCCGCGCGGTCGCCGTGGAGCTGCTCCGCGCGGGCTGGTCGGTGGCGCTGGCCGGCCGGCGAACGGAGACTCTGGAGGCGACGGCGGCGGCGTTGGCGCCCGGAGGCACCGGGGGTGCCTCGATCGTCGTACGCACCGACGTGTCGCGGCCCGAGGACGTGGCCGCGTTGTTCGCCGCCACCACGGACCGCTTCGGGCGCGTCGACCTGTTGTTCAACAACGCCGGGACATTCGGTCCGGGTGGGGTGCCCGTGGAGGAACTGCCGTACGACGCCTGGCGGCACGTGGTGGACACCAACCTCAACGGGGCGTTCCTGTGCGCGCAGGCGGCGTACCGGCAGATGAAGGAGCAGGACCCGCAGGGCGGACGGATCATCAACAACGGGTCCATCTCGGCGCACACGCCAAGGCCGCACTCGGTCGCCTACACCGCGACCAAGCACGCGCTGACGGGGCTCACCAAGTCCCTGTCCCTGGACGGGCGGCCGCACCGCATCGCCGTCGGGCAGATCGACATCGGCAACGCGGCGACCGACATGACCGAGCGGATGCAGACCGGGGCGCTTCAGGCCAACGGGGAGACCGCTCCCGAACCGGTGATGGACGTCGCCGATGTGGCGCGGACCGTGCGGCACATGGCGGAGCTGCCGCTGGAGGCGAACGTGCAGTTCGCGACGGTACTGGCGACGGCGATGCCGTACGTGGGGCGCGGCTGAGCCGCCGGCTCAGGCAGCCACGTACTCAACTTGCACAAGCGGAATGGAACCCTCCGGTGCATTCGGGCCGATAGCGGGCTTATGCTCTTCACCTCCTCCACAAGAGCTTCACACTTGGAGGAGAGGGCTTCCGCCGACCACACCCGAGGGGGGAGGCGGCAGCCGTTCCATCGCACCGGGTGGGGGTGGACTCCGCGCGGGACCGCGGAGTACGCACCGGTGCGGTGGAACGGCTGCCGTGTACGTCGGCTCCGGCGCCGGGCGCCGACCCTCACGCACCCCTGACCGCACCCCGGACCGGACGCTCAGCGCCCGAGGATCCGGTCCACCTCGGCCATCTGCCCGGCGGTGAGCGGGCCCTTCTCGATCGCGCCCGCGTTCTGCTCCGCCTGCGCGACCGAACGGAACCCGGGGATCGGGATCGTGCGCGGGCTGCGCGCCCACAGCCAGGCGAGGGCACCCTGGGCGGGCGTACGGCCGCCGCTGGTGAGGATCTCCTTCAACGCGTCGACGCGGGCCACCCAGTCGGAAGCCGCACCGGCCCCTTCCTCGAATCCCTGCAGCCACTCCGGCGGACGGCTGCGGATGTCCCCGGCCTCCAGGGCCCCTCGGCGTTTCCCCGTCAGCAACCCCATGGCGAGCGGGCTGCGGTTGATGCTCGCCAGGTCCGACGCCTCGCACAGGGCCAGCATGTCGGGCGCGTCCTGCAACACGTTGACCGCGTGCTGTACGGCCGCACAGTGCTCCCCCTCCGCGAAGACGGCGGCGCGGGCCGGGTCGTCGGTGCTCCAGGCGTAGGCCCGGACGAGACCCTCGCGCACGAACTCCTCGCAGGTGTCGCGCAGTTCGGCCGCGCGCTCCGGGTCGGCGTCCGAGAGGTGCAGCTGGTAGAGGTCGATGTGGTCGGTGCCGAGGCGCTTCAGGGATGCCGTCAGCGCGCGGCGGGCGTAGGCCGGGGTGTCGTCGCCGCCGGTGAGTGTGCGGGTCTCCTCGTCGAAGACGTTGCCCCACTTGGTGGCGAGGACCACGTCGTCCCGGCGCTTGCCGAGGGCGCGGCCGACGACGCGTTCGCTGTGCCCGGCCCCGTAGGTGTCCGCGGTGTCGAAGAAGGTGACGCCCAGATCGACGGCGCGCCGGATCGCCCGGACGGACTCCTCGTCGTCGACCTTGCCCCAGCCGAGCGGCTGTCCGGCGGTGTCCTGCCACTCACCGCCGATCGCCCAGCAGCCGAAGCCGAGGGCGCTGACCTCTATGCCGGTGCGGCCCAGTGTGCGTGTGATCTCCATGCCGATGAACGGTAGGAGTTGGAGTGCACTCTAGGGCAAGGGTTTTCTACGCGGGTTATGCCTGACCGGTCTCGAAGCGGGAGATCCTGCCGTCGCCCTCGACCGTGAAGGTCCACCGGGTGCGCATCTCGCCCCAGGTGTCGTTGCTGTAGCGGGCGAGGAGGGCGCGGCCGCCCTGGGACTCGTTGTCGACCTCCATGTGGCCGTGGGAGGCGAAGATCTCCCGGTCGATCCACTCGTCGAGGTCGCGGTCGGAACCGTCGTCCGCCATGGTCGCGCCGGGCGCGAGGACCTTCAGAAAGGCCTCGCGGTCATGGGCGTTGACGGCGGTGACGAAGGCGCGGACGGCCGGGTCGCTCAGTCTCGCTGTCTGAATCGTCATGGCAGTCAGACTCACACCGCGCTCGGGAGAGCGCCACCCGAACGGCGCCTCGGGCGGAGCCGGTGGGTGTGAGCGGTGGGACGGTGGAAAGGCGCGGGGTGCCCCTTCCTTCCGCCCTCTGTCCTTCTCCATCTCTGTCTCCGTCTCTGTCTCCGTCTCTATCTCTGTCTCTTCTCCGTCTGTTCCGGGAGTCATCGTGAGCTGTTACGACCGACGTGATCTGGGCCTGCTGCTGCTCCGGCTGGGGACCGGCGGTGTGCTGGCCGCGCACGGCACGCAGAAGCTGTTCGGGTGGTTCGGCGGGCACGGGCTGGCGGGCACCGGCCAGTTCTTCGAGTCCGTCGGCTACACGCCCGGGAAGCCGAGCGCCGCGGCGGCGGGGCTGGCCGAGGCCGGCGGCGGCACCCTGCTCGCACTGGGCCTGGCGACCCCGGCGGCCGGTGCGGCTGCGGCCGGGGCGATGGCGGGCGCGGCCGCGGTGCACACGCCGAACGGCTTCTTCAACGCGAGCGGCGGCTACGAGTACGCCGCCTCCCTGGGCCTGACGGCGGCCGGTCTCGCCGTCACGGGGCCCGGCCGGCTCTCCGTGGACCACGCGCTCGGTCACGCGGTCAACCGGAACTGGATGATCCCGGCCGCGTTCGCGGCGACCGGTCTGGTGACGGCGCTGGTCGTGGGCGCCCGCAACCGGCGGCTGCGGCAGGCGGAGGAGGGCGAGCAGACCGCCTTGTTCGAGGAGACGTTCGACGAGTGAGGCGGTGAGGCACGGTGTCCCGCGGCCCCGACCGCGTGACAGGCTGCCCGCATGACTGATCAGGCCACCTCCCCCGAGACGACCGAGACCACGAGGGTGACCGGGACGACCGCGGACCTCTGGGGCTCCGTCGACGACCTGTGGAGCTGGCTGGAGGCGAACCGTCCCGTCGACGGCGACCAGGGCCTGCTGCTGCGCATGCTGAAGCTGTCGGAGGAGGTCGGCGAGGTCGCCCAGGCGGTGATCGGCGCGACCGGCCAGAACCCGCGCAAGGGCGTCACCCATACCTGGGAGGACGTCCAGGGTGAGCTGTGCGACGTCGTGATCACGGCCCTGGTGGCCCTGCGCACGCTCACCCCGGACACCCGGGAGGTCTTCACCCGGCATCTGGCCCGGGTGACGGAACGCTCCCTGGGGCCGGCGGCCCCGTCGGCCTAGTCGGCGTCGACGAGGACGTCCTTCGTCCCGCCCTCCTGACTTCCTGACGGTCGGCCGGCGTCACCGTGGTCGCGATCCGCACGCTGCAGCCGGTACAGGGACCATGCGCAGACCAGCCCCAGGACGAGCAGCGCCAGCCAGGGCAGCGCGGACATGCCGGCCGACCGCGCGGCGTCGAGGGCCGCCCCGGTGAGCAGGTTGCCCAAGGTGATGCCGACCCCGCAGATGGTGTTGTAGAGGCCGTAGTGGGTGGCGACGAGGCGGTCGCCCGAGAGCCGGACGATGGTGTCCATCTCGAAGGGGTACGCGATCATCGTGCCCAGCGCCAGCAGCAGTGCGGCCAGCGTCGGCGGGACGACCGCGAGCAGCCGGCGTCCCATTCCCCCGTCCGGCACGGGCACGGCCGTCGCCACGAGCAGCGGGACGAAGGCCAGCCCCATGCTCAACAGCCCCCAGGCCAGGGCCTGTCCGGGCTCCAGCCGCTCCTTGCACCAGGCCGTCACCCTGGTCTGCCCGAAGATCGTGGCCAGGCCCGAGGCCGCGAAGAGCACGGCGACGGCCGCGGTCCCGAACTCGCCGTCGCCCCCCAGACGTCGTACCTCCAGCGGCAAGGCCAGATAGACCTGGAAGGACAGGACGTACGAGCCGATCATGGCCGTCGAGAAGAGCAGGAAGGCGCGGTTGCGCAGGATCCCGCGCCACTGGGCGAGCACGCGTTCGTGCCCGTCGGCCTTCGCGTCCGCCGCGTCGTCCGCGCGCCGAGCGGGCAGCGCACGGATCTGTACGACGCTCAGCAGCGCGAACACCGCCGCCGAGACGAGGCAGGTGATCCGGAAGTCGAAGCCGGTCAGCAGCATCCCCACGAGCGGGCCGAGCAGGATGCCCGCCTGGTAGAAGACGTTGAAGAGGGCGAAGGCCTCGACCCGGCGCTCCCCCGCGTCGGCGGCGAGATAGGCGCGCACGGCCGGGTTGAACAACGCTCCGGCGAAGCCGGTGGCCGCCGAGGCGGCCAGCAGCGCCGGAACCGAGTCGACCAGACCGAGCGTGGCGAAGCCCACCGTGCGCAGCACGCATCCCGCGACGATCAGCGGCTTGTAGCCCAGCCGGTCGGCGAGGGTACCGCCGATGAGGAACATGCCCTGCTGGCTGAAGTTCCGTACCCCGAGGATGAGTCCGACGGTCCAGCCGGCCAGGCCGAGGGATCCGGACAGGTGGGCGGCCAGGTACGGCATCAGCATGTAGAAGCCGAGGTTGATGGTGAACTGGTTCACCATGAGCAGTTGGACGCTCCGCTCGTAGGAGCGGACCTGTGTGAGCGTCGTCTTCACCGTGCCGCCCTGCCTTCGGCACCGGCCGTTCCGGCCGGCAGGGAGAGGGGATCGCTGACGCTCGTGCAGCGGGTCCAGCGGGTGACCTCCTTCTCGTCGGGGCGGCCCACCAGCTCCGGTTCGGGTGCGGGGGTCACGCCCAGCAGCCCGTGCTCGGCGCAGTACTGGTCGTCGTAGACGGTCTCCAGGTACCGCTGGGGCCCGTCGGGGAAGATCGCCACGATGCGGGTGCTCGCGGCGGCCGTCCGGGCGAGCCAGCCGGCCACCAGCGCGACCGCGCCGACGCTCCAGCCGCCGGTGGCGTAGTGCGAGGCGGCCAACTGCCTGCAGGCCCAGACCGATTCGCCCGGTGCCACCCAGTGCACCTCGCTGAAGTTCTCGTACGCCACGTTGCGCGGGTAGATGCTGGAGCCGAGTCCGCGCATCAGGCGGGTCTTCGCGGGCTGGCCGAAGATGGTCGAGCCCACGGTGTCCACACCCACCAGCCGCATGTCGGGGTAGAGCTGGCGCAGAACGCGCGAGATGCCCGCGGAGTGGCCGCCCGTGCCGACGCTGCAGACCAGTAAGTCGATGTGGCCCAGCTGCGAGGCGAGTTCGAGGGCGAGCGGGGTGTAGGCGGAGACGTTGTCGGGATTGCCGTACTGGTCGGGGCACCAGGCGCCGGGGCTCCGCGCCAGCAGTTGGGCCACCCGGTCGCGGCGGGCCTCCTGCCAGCCGCCGGTGGGATGCGGCTCGGGCACCATGTCGACGGTGGCGCCGTAGGCGGTGAGCAGCCGGGTCATGGACGGTTCGAGGCCCGGGTCGGTGACCAGGGTGACGGGGTGCCCGTAGACCATTCCGGCCAGGGCGAGACCGAGGCCGAGGGTGCCGCTGGTCGACTCGATGACCGGAGCTCCCGGGCGCAGGTCGCCGCGGGCCCGGGCCCGTTCGACCATGTGCAGTGCGGGGCGGTCCTTGATGCCGCCGGGGTTGAAGCCCTCCAGCTTGGCCCAGAACCCACGGTCGGGCGTGGAGAAGGGCTGGGACACGCGCAGTACGGGGGTGTTGCCGACCAGCCCGGAGAGGGTGGAGCCGGCGGGGGTGAAGCCACTCGTGGTGGGAGAGTGCATCTCTTTCGCTCTCGTTCGATGCGGACGCGTGCGGGTGCTCGTCTCGCGCGCCGGCGGATGCGCGGCGCGCGGCGGTCCGGCCGGGGCCGGCCTGCCCGGGTGACGCCTATATGCGCCACTGGCAGAGGGAGACGAGAGCGGACCGGCCACCGCTGGGCGGGAGTCTTCGCGCGGGACCACGGGGGTCGCGCGCGCGGAGGTCTGCCGGGTCCGTCGGTGCCGCGGCGGTCGTCGCGGACGGGGGGACGCGGGCCCAGGACTTCGAGACCGCGGCGGCCTGGGAACGGGCGCCGGGACACAGGTCGGGAGAGTCCGGCCCGTCGGCTGTCTCGCCCTCGGGCCTCTGCGGGGTCGACGGGATCTCGCTCGACGCGGCGGCCGAGGGACCGTAGGGCTGCTCCGGCGTATGGAGCCGATCACCGAGGCACGCCAGTAGCGCGAGCGTCGCGAGCAGCAGGGCGTACAGCGTGGCGTGGGCGAGTCGGGTCGTCCCGCTCTTGGCAGGGGTGGGCGGCACAGGTCCTCCGCGCGGCGCTGCCCTGGCCGAAGGGATCCGGGATCACGGCAGGGCAGGGATCAGTGGGGGGTGGTGGAAAGGGTCGTCGACCATCCCCGCACCGCACCGGAGAACGGCATGCGGAGGAGGTCAGACGCCAGGAACCGGCAACCGGGACACACCGGTTCGGAAAAGCGCTGACCTAGATGCGCAGAATCGTGGAACCCGCCGCATGCGCTATCGGAGCGACGACGTCGCGGACCGCGGCGTGGCGGGCGTTTGCCGCCCGGGGCAGGCCGTCGTCATCGCTCTGCGAGCTCAGCGGAGTCAGGCAGGGCACGCCGGCACCGGGCCCTTGCGGAGGCTGCCCCAGCGCGCACTCCCCACCGGCGTGGTGCCGGCCGTGACCGTCGTGGTGGTCGCCCGAGGGACTGTCGTGGGTCTGGCTCGCGGACACCGCCGACGTGGCACTCGCAACCCTTTCGCTGTGCGCGACGGGCTCGAAATGAACGCCGGAGACGGCGACGCCTTCCTCGGACGCGACGTGACGCACCGTGGCATCCGGGCTGACGGCATGCGTATACAGCAGACCGAAGAGGAACAGGCCCAGCCCCAGCACACGCCACAGAACCGCTGTCGAGCGGCTCCGCTGCACACCGGAAGGCGACCAGGCCGTAATCACGCCGTGATCCTAACCCGCCCCAGAAGCCCTCGCGCTCCGAACGGCGAGAACACTGCGTGAACAAGCCATCGTGCGGACACGGCCGCCTCCGGACGGAACCAACCACCTGAAAGGGCACGGCACTTCACCGACTGCAAACACTCGCGCCGACATCTCGCGGGCGACACGACAGCGGTGGGCCACCGGGGTGATCCCCGGCGGCCCGCCGCTTCATGGCCCCGTGTCAGCTCTTGTCGAGCATCTTGTTCATCTGCTCGATCTCGGCGGTCTGGGCCGTGATCACGTCGTCCGCGAGCTTCACGGCGGGGTCGTACGCGCCGTCGGCCTTCTCGGCCCTGGCCATCTCGACGGCGCCCTCGTGGTGCTTGACCATCATCTCGAGGAACATCGTGTCGAACCCGGCGCCGGAGGCCTTGTCCAGCTTGTCCATGTCCTCGCTGCTCATCATGCCGGGCATGCCGGAGGACATGTCGTGGCCCTCCATGCCGGACATGTCCGCGGGGACCTCCTCGCCCCACGAGGTGAGCCAGCCGGACATCGTCTTGATCTCCGGGTCCTGCGCCCCCTTGATCTTCGTCGCGAGGTCCTTGACCTCCTGCGAGGAGGCGCGGTCGGCGGCCATGTCGGCCATCTCGATGGCCTGGCGGTGGTGCTGGATCATCTCCGTGGCGAAGTCGACGTCCTGGTCGTTGTGCTCACCGGCCTCGGCGGACGCGGAGGCGGAGGCAGACGCGGACGCGCTGGAGTCGGACCCCATCGAGCCCATGTCGTGGCCGTCGCCCCCACAGGCGGCGAGCACGAGGGCGGCCACCGAAGTGGTGGCGGCGAGGGCGGTACGGCGGATGAGCTTGCGGCGTGCGGTCATGGTGGAACTCCTGCGATCGGAGGTGGAAAAGGGCGTACCGATGCGCGGCGCCGCGCCCTCAGGGGCGTACGGCGTCACGCGGGCCGCTCTATATCCGCAGGAGTTGGAGTTCGGAGAGGGAAGGCGGCGCCCGGCCGCCGTCCGGTCCGCTGCCGCCCGGCGAGGTACGCGCGAGCGGTGCTCCGGCGCAGGCCACCACATCGGGCAGCAGCACGGGCACCACGCCGGGAGCCCCGGCCACCGCCGCTGAGGCGCAGGTCGGGTCCGCGTGCTGCGCGTGGCCTTGGCAGTCGCCGCCGCCGTGTTCACAGGTGCCGGGCGTGGAGGCCACGACGCCCGTGCCCATACCCATGTCCATGCCCGCGGCCGCCACTGTCCGGTCGTGTCCGTGGCCGGCCGCGGCCTCCGGCACCGGTCCGAGACCGTGCATGCCGAGCAGGCCCAGCAGCAGAGCGCCCACGAGCAGCCCGAAGGACCGCAACACCGGTTGCGGTCGAGGGGCGGGCTGTACGAGGCGGGTCACGGCGCCATGGTAGGCACAGGCTGTTGGGCCCTCGCATCTTGGACGTACGCGAACAGGTCGCATATCGGACGCACGCGAGAAGGCGCGAGAGGCCGTCGGACTACTATGGCCTTGCGTATTCGCTTGCGCATTCGGTGGCGAAAAAGGAGTCAGGGCATGCGGCGGCTGGGGGAGCTCGAGGCGGAGATCATGGACCGCCTCTGGACGTGGAACCGTCCGGCCACGGTGCGTGAGGTCGTCGACGACATAAACAAGACCCGCCCTGTTGCGTACACCACGGTGATGACCGTCACCAACATCCTGTACACCAAGGGCTGGCTGCTCCGGGGCAAGCAGGGCCGCGCCTGGCTCTACACGCCCGTCCGCAGTCGCGAGGCGTACGCCGCCGCGCTCATGGAGGACGGCCTGGGAGAGAGCAAGGACCGCCCGGCCGCGCTGGTCCACTTCGTCGAGAACATGTCCGAGGACGAGGTGGCCGCCCTGCGGAAGGCCCTGCGGAACGTCGGTCGTCAGGCGAAGGCGTGAACGCGGCGCCGGTTCTGGTCGGCTACACGGCCGCCGTGGGTTTCGTCGCACCGCAGCTGATCCTGCGCGCCCGCTGGCCGCACCGGGCTCCGGCGCTGGCGGCAGCGGTGTGGTACGCCCTGGCGGTCTCGTTCTCGATCGGGGCGGCCCTGTCCGCCTACAACCTGGCCATGCCGACCGAGCATCTGCACGCGGGCCTGGTGGGCCTGCTGCACTCCTGCGGGCTCGACATGGGTGCGGGGGTGGGGGCGGGGGCGAGTGCGGTGACGCCCGACCCCGGCACGGCGGAGCGACTGGCCGCCGGTGTGCCCGGCGCCTTCGCGGTCGCGCTGCTGGCCGGCTTCGCCTTCCATGTGACGCGCGCCCGCCGGGCGCGGACGGAGCACCGGCAGGCCCTGGACCTGGTCGGCCGCCACTCGGCACGACTGAGCGCCACCGTCCTGCCGTACGACGTCCCCGCCGCGTACTGCCTGCCCGGCCGCCGTCCCCGGATCGTGGTCAGTGACGCGGCCGTGCGCGAGCTGACGCCGGATCAGCTCGGCGCCGTACTGGAGCACGAGCAGGCGCACATCGCGGGCCGCCACCACCTGCTCCTGGCCGCCGTGGAGGCCTTCCACTCGGTGTTCCGCCGACTCCCGCTGGCCCGCCACGTCCGTGAGCAGACGGCGCTGCTGCTGGAGATGATCGCGGACGACCGCGCCCTGCGCAGCCACTCCCACGAGGTGCTGGCCACCGCCATGTACGAGATGGCCGCGGCCCGCGCCCCCAAGGGCGCGCTCGCCGCGGGCGGTCACACCGTCCTGATCCGCATGAAGCGGATCCTCGGTCCGCACGAGGCGCCTCATCCGGCCCTGTGGGGTTCGGTCGCCACCGTGGCGCTCGCGGTTCCGCTGCTGCCGCTGCTGGTGGCCTGCCCGCCCGGGCTCGGCTGACCGACTGGCCGGCTCACCGACCGCCCAGCTCTCCTGAAACGCCTGTGACTCGTACTCACTTGCGATGCCAACCACTAAGCTACTAAGTTCTAACGCGCTTGCCTGTCGGCGCCCCGGCGCCGGTACGACGGCCGCCGGCCCGTCGCCTGGTACACAGACCGCGCAGAGGAGTCACCCCACGATGGGAACCCACCGTCGGCCGAAGCCGCCCAGCCGTGCCCGAATAGCCACGCTCGGTATGGCCGCCGGCGCCGTCAGCCTCCTGCCGACCCAGAGCCAGGCGGCTCCCCAGCCCACGCTGGAAGACGTGCGCAAGCAGGTCGAGACGCTGTACGAGGAGGCCGAGGCTCCCACGGAGGAGTACAACGCCATCAGCGAGAAGCAGGCGAAGCTGCAGCGCGAGGTGGACGGCGCGCGGGACCGGCTGGCCCGCAAGCAGCAGGAGGTCAACGAACTGCGGGAGAAGATCGGCCCGTTGGCGGCCGCGCAGTACCGCGGTGGCGGCATCGACCCGAGTGTGGAGCTGTTCCTGTCCGGCGACCCGGACAACTACCTCGACCAGGCCGCGATGCTGGACCGTACGAGCAGCCGACAGGCCGACGCGCTGCGGGCGATGCAGACCAAGCAGCGCGAACTGACGCAGGAGCGCACGGACGCCCAGAAGCGCCTGAAGGCCCTCGAGGAGACGCGCGCCGAGGCCGCCGAGACGAAGAACGAGGTCCAGGGCAAGCTCGCCGAGGCACGCAAGCTCCTGAACAGCCTGACCGCCCAGCAGCGCGCCCGGATGGAGGCCGACCAGGAGCGCGACGACGCCTCCGCGGGCGCCAGCGACTCCCCCGCCAACTACAACGGGCCCGCGAGCGGTCGCGCCAAGACCGCGCTCGACTTCGCGTACGCGCAGCTCGGCAAGCCGTACGAGTGGGGCTCGACCGGCCCCAACTCCTACGACTGCTCAGGGCTCGTGGGCGCGGCCTGGCGCACGGCGGGCGTGTCCCTGCCCCGCACGGTCAAGCAGATGTACGACGCGGGCCGCAAGGTGTCCAAGTCGGACCTGCAGCCGGGCGACATCATCTACTGGTACAACGACACCCAGCACAACGGCATGTACGTCGGCAACGGCAAGGCCATCCACGCGCCGCGCACCGGCAAGAACATCGAGATCGTCCCCCTGGACTCCATGCCGTTCTTCGCCGCGTCCCGGCCCTGAGCACCAACTCCCGTATCTCGCAAGGAACTTCAGTGACCGCACGCCCGGCCGTCCGTACCCTGCTCGGCGCGGCGGGCGTCTCGCTCGCCGCCCTGGTCCTGTCCGCGTGCGGAGGCGGAGGCGGCTCCGCCGAGCCGGGCGCGGCAGCGGACGAGGCTTCGGAGGCGTCGGGGTCGTTCTCCCATGTGCACGGCCTGGGCGTCGATCCGGCCGACGGACGTGTGTACGTCGCCACCCACAACGGTCTCTACACCGTGGCCGAGGGCGGGAAGCCGAAGCTCGTCGGCGAGAGCAGGGACGACTTCATGGGCTTCACCGTGACCGGCGCGAGGACCTTCGTCGCGAGCGGACACGGAGCCGAGGGCAGCGGCCGTCCGGGCGACGTCGGCCTCATCGAGAGCAAGGACGCGGGCGTCACCTGGACGTCCCGGTCGCTGTCCGGGGAGGCCGATTTCCATGCGCTCGACTCGGCCGGGGGAACCGTCTACGGGTACGAGGCCGGCCGGGTCCGGGTCAGCGGCGATCTCAGGAGCTGGGACGACCGGGCCCCGCTCGACGCCCTCGACCTCGCGGTGAGCCCGGCCGGGGACAGGCTGCTGGCCACCACGGCCGACGGTGTCGCGGTCAGCACCGACGGCGGCCGCACCTTCGGCAAGGGCACCGGGCGGGTCCAGGCCTTCCTGTCCTGGCCGTTGGAGAAGTCGCTGTTCGGCATCGACCCCTCCGGGAAGCTGAGCAGCAGCGCGGACGGCGGCAGGACCTGGAAGCGGCTCACGACCGTGCCCGGCGGACAGCCCCAGGCACTGACCGCGGTGAATGCCGAGCACGTGCTCGCCGCGACGCAGGACGGGGTGTACGAGTCCCGCGACGGCGGCATGACCTTCACCGCGCTCGCGCCTATCGCCTCGTGAGGTCGCCCACGGGCGAGGGGGAACCCTGCCAGGAGGGGGAATCCTGTCGCTTCCGCCACCCGTAGCGGGTCAGCCCCTTCGGCTTGAACACCGACAGCGTGACCGCGACCAGAAGTATCAGCAGGGCCGCGGCGGCATCGGCCAGCAGTTGGACCCTCATCCCGAAGAGGTCGTCGCCGGACAGGTTCGCCTCGGCCGCGGCGTCGGCGACGTGGCCGATCACCTGCATGTGCACGAGCAGCAGGACGGAGGCGACGACGTTGATCAGCAGCTTGAACAGCACCCAGTAGTGGCGGAACAGCCCCCACGCGCTCCCCAGGGACTGGACGAGCCCCGTGACCAGTGAGGCGAAGCTGAGCGGGACCAGGACGAACCAGCCCGTCACCTCCATCGCCAGGTAGGCGCCCCGCACCGTCTGGGCACTCCCGTCGGCCAGACCGGCGACGGCGAGGACGAGGAAGACGGCGACGGCACCGAGCCAGCCGACCGACGAGGTGACGTGCGCGGTGAGCGCGAGCCTGCGGAGGCGAGGGTTCATGGTCATCGCGATCAGTGGCCGCTCATGCCGCCGCCGAGCGTGTGCATGAGCACGAGCGCCACGAGCAGGGCCGCGCCGGCGGCGATCGCGAGGGTCCTGGCCCAGCGCGGCATGCCGGGATGCGCCGCGGGAGCCGGTCCGTGACCGGTGTCGTCGGGGCGAGCGGGCGAGTCGGCCATGTGCGTGTCCCTCACGGTGCGCGATGCGTGGATGGTGCGCTGCGCCCATTTTACGAGACACGGTGTCTACGGTGTCAAGCAGCGTGTATCGAGGGCGCCGCCCCGTACACTGAACCGGTGCCGAAGCTGTGGAACGAGACGATCGAGGCGCACCGCCGCGCCGTGCGCGACGCGATCCTGGACTCCACCGCCGAGCTGGCCGCCGAGCACGGCGTACGGTCGGTGACGATGTCGCAGATCGCCGAGCAGGCAGGCATCGGGCGGGCGACGCTCTACAAGTACTTCCCGGACGTCGAGGCGATCCTGTTCGCCTGGCACGACCGTCGGATCACCGAGCACCTCGGACAGTTGGCCGAGATCCGGGACCGGACCGACGGGGCCGGCGACCGACTGGAAGCGGTCCTCAGGGCGTTCGCGCACATCTCGCGCCACTCCCGCGGACACCACGGCACCGAACTCGCCGCGCTCCTCCATCGGGACGAGCGGGTGGCCGACGCCCAGCGGCAGCTCCACGACATGATCCGGGACCTGTTGGCGGCAGGCGTCGAGACCGGGGACTTCCGCGGCGATGTCGCGCCCGCCGAACTCGCGACGTACTGCCTGCACGCCCTCACGGCGGCCGCCGCCCTGCCCTCCGACGCGGCGGCCGACCGCCTGGTCACGGTCACCCTGTCCGGACTGCGTGAGGGGAACGCCGTACCGGGCGACCGTGCTGCACCGGTCGACCGTGCCGTACGGGACGACCGGAAGCCGACGCGTCGGCATGAGCAGCACGGCCACCACCCGGGGCGGTCGGCCCACTAGATCCGCGGCGCGAGACGGACGTCAGGCCCGGTAGGCCACGTTCGCCATCATCCCGGCCTCGCCGTGGTACGCGTTGTGGCAGTGCAGCATCCACTGGCCCGGGTTGTCCGCGTCGAAGAAGACGGACAGCTTCTTCCTGGGCAGCACGATCGAGGTGTCCTTGCGCGGCCCCGAGGCGCCGAGCTGGTACGTGTGACCGTGCAGGTGCATCGGGTGCCACATGTCGGTGTCGTTGACGAAGTCCAGCCGTACCCGCTGACCTTCCTCGACGAGGATCGGGTTCGCCTCGGTGTCGTTCATGTCGAACGGCGTGCCGTTGATGGCCCAGTTGTACTTGTCCATGCCGCCGGTCAGCTCGATCCGGTGCGTGACGTCGGTCTTGGCGGACTCCAGGCGCACGTCGTCGGCCGCCCGCAGCTGGGACGCCGTCATCATCATGCCGTCGAGCTCCTTCGGACGGACCGTCGCCTTCGGGGCACTCCCCGAGCCCGTACGCACCAGGGCGAGACCGTTCGCGTCCTTGCCCTCGGCCAGGGCGACGAGCGGGAAGACGCCGTCGCCCAGGGTGACCAGGACGTCGTACCGCTCGCCCATGCCGACCAGGAGGGCATCCACTTCCCGGTGCCGGACCGGGAAGCCGTCGGTGTGCGTGACGGTCAGCCGGTGGCCGCCGAGGGCCACCCTGTACGCCGTGTCGCCGCCGGCGTTGACGATCCGCAGCCGTACCTTCGTGCCGGGCTTGCCCGTGTAGACGTCCGGGTCGGTCGCCACCCGGCCGTTGACCAGGTGGTACGGGTACTTCACATCACCCGCGTCGCCGCCGAGCAGGTCGCTCTCGGCACCCATGAGCATGAACTTCGCCCCGCCCATGTCCATACCGCCCATGTCCATGCCGCCCATGTCCATGCCGCCCATGCCCTGCTTCAGCTCGGCGAAGACCTCGTCGGGGGTGCCGGTGACGCCGTCGACCCAGTCGTCGAGGAGGACGACCCACTCGTCGTCGTGGTCGAGGGTCTCCTTGGGATCCTCGACGATCAGCGGGGCGTACAGGCCGCGGTCGAGCTGGACGCCGACGTGCGGGTGGAAGAAGTACGTGCCCGGGGCGTCGGCGATGAACCGGTACGTGAAGGTGGAGCCGGCCCGGACGGCGGTCTGGGTGGTGGGCGGCACGCCGTCCATGTCGTCGCGCAGGGCGATGCCGTGCCAGTGGATCGACGTGGCGGTCCTGTCCGGGAGCTGGTTGGACACCTCGGCGACGAGGGTGTCGCCGACGGACAGGCGGACCTCCTTGCCGGGGGTGCGGCCGTCGAAGGCCCAGGTCCTCGGCGTGACACCGCCGCCCAGGTCGATCACGGCGGGCGCCGCGGTCAGGGTGAGCCTCTGCTGCCGTCCGGTGCCGGTCCGCTTCTTCTCGGCGGCGGCGACCGCCGCGCCCGAGGGGCTGACCAGGGCGTTGCCGCCCGAGCCGGAACCGGAGTCGGAGTCGGAGTCGGAGCCGCTGCTGCTGCACGCCGCGAGCGCGCCCGTGCCGGCGACGCCCAGCCCTGCGAGCAGGACGGAGCGGCGGTTGATGCTGTTCATGGGATTGGGTCCTCTGGTCGGAACTGCTGATGTGGTCGCGGAGAGGAGACGGCACATCGCGCGCCGTCCGGCGCGACCTACAGGCGCAGTTGAGAGAGGACCGACAGATCGGGCGGGGCCCGGCCGACCGTGGCGCCGGGTGCGCGTCCGGCCTCGGCGTGCCGCGGGTGCGCGAGCGGATCGGACGTGCCTCGTGTGGGTGTCGCCAGCTGCACGGAGTCGACACTCGCCGTGGTGCAGTGCTGAATTCCAGGCGTGGAGCATCCGCCGTTGTCGTCGGCGGTGGCCGTGCCGGGCATGGCGGCAGGGGCCGTATGAGCCGTATGAACTGCGCTCGGCATCGCCATCGGCATCGAGATGACACGCGTCTCGGACGTCTCGTGGTGAACGAGCACGGCCAGCGCGACCCACAGGGTGAGGAACACCCCGTAGGTCCAGCGGACGGCTGCGCCGCCGCTGGGAGCCGACCGTATCGCCATGCGCTCCACCTGGTGTTGTGCTTGCCGAGCCCGAGCCCCTGAACGCTCACCGACCTCGGAACGTACTAAGGGCACTAGCAGATCGTAGCCCGAGAGACGCTCAGACGATCGTGAGGGTGAAGATGGGAATCCTGGCGCTCAGTTGGGCCATCGCGGCGGTCGCCGCCCTGGTGGCCGCCGTCAGCGCGGTCCGGGTGGTGACCACCAGCGGTGAACCCCGGTTCGTGGCCGGGGGCGATCTCCTGATGGGCCTGTGCATGGTCGCCATGGCCCTGCCTGCGACGGTCGCCTGGTACGCGGACTACGGCATGTGGTGGTCCGGGGCGTTCGCGCTGCTCGGGCTGGGAGGCGTGGCGATGGCCGTCAGGCACACGCGCACGCGCGGGTGGAAGCACGGCCGGCACTGGGTGCACCTCGTCGTGGGCAGCGCGGGCATGGTGATCATGACGCTGGCCATGACGAGTACGTCGTCCGGACCTGTTCTCGCCCTGGGCCATTCCTCGATGGCGCACATGCCGGGCATGGAGCACACGGCGAGCTCGGCGGACACGCACGAGATGGCGGGCATGGACTCCATGCAGGGTATGGAGGGGATGGAGGGCATGGAGGGCATGGAGGGGATGGAGTCCATGGAGGGCATGGGTTCCGCGCACGGGACGGACATGCCCGGCATGACGCAGGCCGCGGCCGGCACTGACGCCTCCGCGGGGTCCCCCACCTTGTGGCGGCTCCTGATCGTGGCGCTCGCCGTGTACTTCGTGCTGTCGATCGGCGCGTCCGTGTGGGCCAGGATCCGGGGCACCGGCAGGCGTGGCCGGAGTGCGGGCTCCGGGGTCGGCTGGGGTCGCTGGCTGCTGGCCATGCCGGACACGGTGTTCGTCTTCCTGGCGTCCTTGACGGTCTCCGTGTGGGACAGGGCCCGGTCCGCACAGTCGACCGGTCACGGGCGGCGTCGCAAACTCGGGGCCGCCCCGGACGCGGCGCTGGCGGCCCACATCGGCATGGGCGGGACCATGTCCGCGATGCTGCTGATGATGGCCGTGTGAGGGCCGGGCACCACCGCTGACCGGTACTGGACGACACACAGGTCACAGTGTCCACTAAGCAGCTTGAGAGATAGAGGAATTCACCGGAGGGGTCACCGAACGAGTCATGTGAGTGGCGCCACAGGTATCGGGAATACCCCTAGGGGGTATAGTGTTGACGTGTTCGGGAGGCCAGGGAACCAGCCTCCCGGAGACGACCCACGCATCCACACCCTGAGGAAGTAGCCATGACCACCGAGACGAACACCGGCTCCTGCTGCGGCTCCCACTCCTGTGGCTCCGAGGCCACGGTCGACGTCCAGGGCGTCGGCGTCACCACGGTCTACAAGGTGTCCGGCATGACCTGCGGCCACTGCGAGGGCGCTGTCTCCCAGGAGATCTCCGCCCTGGACGGCGTCACCGCGGTCAAGGCCGTCGCCGACACCGGCGAGGTGACCGTCAGCTCCGCCGCCCCGCTCGACGAGGAGGCCGTCCGCGCCGCCGTCGACGAGGCCGGTTACGAGCTCGTCGGCCGCGCCTGACACCCTCTTCGGGGTCCATACCACCCCGAAGAAGCGAATACCTCCCGCGCCGGGACGTACCGCTCCGCTGATACGGACGCCGTACGTCCCGGCCTCCCCCTGGAGACACGCATGACCAGCACGGCTCCCGAAAAGCCCCTCCCCGTCACGGCGTCCGCGCCGGCCTCCGAGGTCGAGCTCTCCATCGGCGGCATGACCTGCGCCTCGTGCGCCGCTCGTATCGAGAAGAAGCTCAACCGCATGGACGGTGTCACCGCGACCGTCAACTACGCCACCGAGAAGGCGAAGGTCTCCTTCCCGGCAGGTGTCGAGGTCGGCGACCTCATCGCGACGGTCGAGAAGACCGGCTACACCGCCGAGGAGCCGCCCCCGCCCCCCTCGGAAACGGGAGACGAGGGCGAGGCCCGGGCCGCTCCGGCCGCTCCGGCCGCGGACGGTGAGCTGCTGTCCCTGCGGGAGCGCCTGTACGTGTCGCTGGCCCTCACCGTGCCGGTCGTCCTGATGGCGATGGTGCCCGCCCTGCAGTTCGACAACTGGCAGTGGCTGTCGCTCACCCTGGCGGCTCCCGTCGTCGTCTGGGGCGCGTTCCCGTTCCACAAGGCCGCCTGGACGAACGCCCGGCACGGCGCCGCCACCATGGACACGCTGGTGTCGATCGGCACGCTCGCGGCGCTCGGCTGGTCGGTGTGGGCGCTGTTCTGGGGGAACGCGGGGATGCCGGGCATGCGCCACGGCTTCGAGTTCACCATCTCCCGCGGGGACGGCTCCTCCGCCATCTACCTGGAGGCCGCGGCCGGGGTGACCACGTTCATCCTCGCCGGACGCTACCTGGAGGCCCGCGCCAAGAGGAAGTCGGGGGCGGCGCTGCGGGCACTCATGGAGTTGGGCGCCAAGGACGTGGCGGTGCTGCGCGGCGGCACGGAAGTGCGCATCCCGGTGGGCCAGTTGGCGGTCGGTGACCGTTTCGTCGTACGGCCCGGGGAGAAGATCGCCACCGACGGTACGGTCATCGAGGGCGCGTCTGCGGTGGACGCCTCCATGCTGACCGGCGAGTCGGTGCCGGTGGACGTGACCGTAGGCGACGCCGTCACGGGCGCGACCGTGAACGCCGGGGGCCGGCTCGTCGTCGAGGCGACCCGCATCGGCACGGACACCCAGCTCGCGCGGATGGCAAAGCTGGTCGAGGACGCGCAGAACGGCAAGGCCGAGGTGCAGCGCCTCGCCGACCGGATCTCCGGGATCTTCGTGCCCGTGGTCCTCTTCCTCGCGGTCGCCACCTTCGGCGTCTGGCTCGGGGCCACCGGCGACACCGTGGCCGCCTTCACCGCCGCCATCGCCGTCCTGATCATCGCCTGCCCGTGCGCACTGGGCCTGGCCACGCCGACCGCGCTGATGGTCGGCACCGGACGCGGCGCCCAGCTCGGCATCCTCATCAAGGGCCCCGAGGTCCTGGAGTCCACCCGCCGCGTCGACACCGTCGTCCTGGACAAGACCGGCACCGTCACCACCGGCCGGATGCAGCTCCAGGACGTCCACACCGCACCGGACGTGGACGAGACAGAACTGCTGCGGCTGGCGGGCGCGTTGGAGCACGCCTCGGAACACCCCATCGCCCAGGCCATCGCGGCGGGGGCGGCCGAGCGGGCGGGGGTGGCCGGGGGGAACCTTCCCGTGCCGGAGAGCTTCGAGAACGTCGCCGGCCTCGGCGTCCAGGGCGTCGTCGAGGGCCACGCGGTGCTCGTCGGCCGCGAGAAGCTCCTGGCCGAGTGGGCCATCGAGCTGCCCCGCGAGCTGGAAGAGGCGAAGGCCGCCGCGGAGGCCGAGGGACGTACGGCGGTCGCCGTCGCCTGGGACGGCCAGGCGCGCGGCGTCCTCACCGTCGCCGACGCGATCAAGGAGACCAGTGCCGAAGCGGTGGCCGAACTGCGCAGGCTGGGCCTGACGCCCGTCCTGCTGACCGGCGACAACCAACGCGTCGCCGAGTCGGTCGCCAAGGCCGTCGGGATCGACGAGGTCATCGCCGAAGTCCTGCCCCAGGACAAGGTCGACGTGGTCAAGCGACTGCAGAGCCAGGGCCGTACGGTCGCCATGGTCGGCGACGGCGTCAACGACGCGGCCGCACTGGCCACCGCGGACCTGGGCCTGGCCATGGGCACCGGCACCGACGCCGCCATCGAGGCCGGTGACCTGACCCTCGTACGCGGCGACCTGCGCGTGGCCGCCGACGCCATCCGTCTGTCCCGCCGGACCCTGGCCACCATCAAGGGCAACCTGTTCTGGGCCTTCGGCTACAACGTCGCCGCCCTGCCACTCGCCGCCTTCGGCCTGCTCAACCCGATGATCGCGGGAGCGACGATGGCGTTCTCGTCAGTGTTCGTCGTCACCAACAGCCTGCGCCTGCGGTCCTTCAAGTGAACCGCGCGGCGCGCGACTTTTGGCTGATGCCGTAACCGTCCACGGACTGCCATGCTCCCTCGCGTGGCAGCCGTGCGGACGATCCATGGAAGGGGACCCGTGCAGACATCGGACTGGGAGCCGGTCCTGGCCCTCCTGGTGCTGGTTTCCGGAGCCGTCATACTGCTCCACGCCCTCTCCCTCGCCGTACGGGCGGTCCGGGAACCGCTGCACACCGGGCCGTTCAGCGGAGGGCTGGAACCTCAGGAACACGCACTGTCCCGGTTCCACGTCCGCTGGTATCCGGTCACGATGGTCTTCCTGGCCTTCGACATGGAGATGCTCTTCATGTATCCGTGGACGAAGGTCGTCTCTGCGGTGGGTACGACCGCGGTCGTCGAGATGTTCCTCTTCCTCGGCATCCTGCTGGCGGGCGTCGGTTACGCCTGGCGGGAGGGGGCGTTCCGATGGAGCTGAGACGCCGGCTCGCGAGAACGGCCCTGTCCCGTCCGGGAGTTCTGCTCGCGGTGTCTCCCGGAGCCACGCGCGCACGGCTCGCCGTGGAAGCGGAACTGGGGCGGCGGGGGTGGCCGTGTGTGAGCACGCCCGCGGAGGCGGATCTCCTCGTGGTTCTGGGCACCGACCGTGCGGCAGACGAGGACTGGGTCATGAACCTGTGGCGTTCCATGCCGGCGCCCAAGGCCCGCGCGCCGCTCACCGACGCCGAACAGGTCGCCTCGGTCCTCGACGAAGGGCTGGCCGCGCTCCGGGACGGGAGAACTCCGCGGGAGGGGCACGAGAACCACCTGGGTGAGGACCACCGGGGGCACGGCGCTCACGGGGAGGGCATGTCCGCTGCCGACGGCAACGGGCGTGGTGAGGCCGAGGCCGGCGAGGGCGACGCGGATGAGCGACATGAGGGCCGGAACGGCCATGAAGGCCACGAAGGGCACGAGGGCGGCGGGCACGAAGGCCACGAGACGCACGGCGGGCACGAAGAACACGGCGAAGACAGCACGCACGAAGGCCACGAGGCAGCCGACCGGCACGAAGGGCACAGCGGAGGCAGCGGGCACGAGACACACGCCGGACATGGAAGCCACAAGGCCCCTGAGACGCACAGCGAGCACGAAAGCCACGGAGCCCATGAGGCGCACAGCGGGCACGACGGCGACGAAGGTCACGAGGCGCACGGCGGGCATGAAGGTCACGAGGCACACACCGGCCACGAAGGCCACGAAGCACACGGCGGGCATCAAGGCGACGGCGGGCACGAAGGCCACGGCAGCCACGAAACCAACGCCGGACACGACGAGCACGCATCGCACGCCGAACACCCCGACCCCGGCAGCCACGCATCGCACGTCGGCCCCCACAGCCCCGAATCACACACCGGCCACGACATGCACAGCGCCCACCACGGCCACGCAGGCCACGACATGGGCGGCCTCGTCGCCGGTCTGCCCATGGCGGATCGCGCCGACGACAGGGACGGGCTGAGGCTCGACCAGCTGCACGTGCCGCTCGGTCCCGGCCTCGTCGACTGGCCCGCGGGGCTGGTCCTGCGCCTGACACTCCAGGGCGATGTCGTCCAACAGGTCGGCGTCGAATCAGCGGAGTCGACGGAATCGACGGCTCCCGCACCCCCGCATCCCCCCTTCTGGAGCGAGCCCTGGCTCCGTGCCGTCGCGGGCGAGCGGGTGACCCGCGGCGAGGCGGCGCGGCGGCTGTGCGCGGCGCATCTGGACAGTCTGGGCAGGTTCTTCGCGGTGGCGGGGTGGGCGGACATGGCCGCCCGCGCCCGGCGCGTACGGGACACCGCACTGGCAGGGGCGGACGCCGCCGAACTCACCGCTCTCACCCGCCCCTTGATCCGCCGGGCCGAGCGCTCGCGGGCCCTGCGATGGATGACCGCCGGACTCGGACCGCTGCCTGCCGAGCACGCGGCGCATCTCGGGGTCACCGGTCCCGCCCTGCTCGCGGACGGGGACGCGTACAGCCGGATGCTCGTGTGGCTCGACGCGGTCGGGCGGAGTGCGGCCGCCTGCGACGACGACACCAGCACCGTGGGCCAGGCGGACACCATCGGCCCGCGCGGGCATATCGACACGTCGACTCCACCGCCCTCTCGACCGCTCCTCAACGCGCTGCCCGGCCTGCTGGAGGGCACCGAGTTCGCGGCCGCGCGGATCGTCGTCGCGAGCCTGGACCCGGACCTCGACGAGTTGGCGTACGTTCCGTCGGCGGGGGTGGCCCATGGCTGAACGCACCCCGCTGTGGGCGGTCTTCGTCCTGCCCGCGCTGCTCGTCGCGGTCGCTCTGGTGACGGCGGGCCTCGACGCCGTACTCGCGGCCGGGGCGCGGAACGGGCGGCCGGGGTCCCTGCGTGAGGCGGCCGGCCGCGCGACCGGGCCGGGCCGTGAGGTGCTGCGGCAGCTCGTGCAGCAGCCGCGGCGGACCCGGGCGTCCGACGTACCGCTGGCCCGGATCGGAGCGGCTCTCCTTCCCGTCGCGGCGGTCCTGGCCGCCGTCGTCCTGCCGCTCGGCTTCCGGTCGGTGAGCGATCTGCCGGAGGGGATCGTCTGGTTCAACGCGATGGAGGCGTTGGCGTGGGCGGCGGTGTGGCTGGCGGGCTGGGGGCCGAACTCGGCGCTCTCACTCATCGGCGGGTACCGGTTCCTGGCCCAGGGGCTGGCGTACGAGCTGCCGCACATGCTCGCGATCACCACGGCGGCGCTGGGCGCGGAGTCGCTGCGGGTGGGCGAAGTCGTCGACGCCCAGGCCGGGTTGTGGTTCGCGGTGTGGATGCCGGTGGCCTTCGGGATCTATCTGCTGAGCGCGATGGCGATGGCGTTCTGGGGGCCGTTCGACCAGCCCGCCGGTCAGGACGTGGCGGGCGGCGCGGTCTCCGAGCTGTCCGGTGCGGACCGGGTGCTCTTCCTCGGTGGCCGCTGGCTCCTGCTGGTCGTGGCGGCGGCGTTCAGCGTGCCGCTCTTCCTGGGCGGCGGGCACGGACCGCTGCTGCCCGGCTGGCTGTGGACCGTACTCAAGACGGCAGCCGTACTGGCCTTCCTGCTCTGGGCCCGCCGCAGGCTCCCGACCCTGCGCATGGACCGCTATCTGGAGCTGACCTGGGTCGTGCTGACCCCGCTGGCCATCGTGCAGGCGCTGGTCGTGGCCGTCGTGGTCCTGAACCGATGACCCCGATGACCACCCCACTGAACCCACTGAACCCACTGAACCCACTGAACCCGATGAAGCCGATGAAGCCGATGACGAGAGCGAGGTGTCGTACGTAAATGGATGTCGCGGTCTTCTGGACGCTTGCCGTCCTCGCGGTCGTCAGCGGTGTGATGGTGTTCCGCTTCGACTCCATGGCCCGGGCGACGTTCTCCCTGCTGGCCTCGCTGCTGTGCGTGGGCGGTCTGGTCGTGCTGCTGGGGCTGGACTACCTGGGCATCGTCATCGTGCTGATGATGACGATCGAGATGGCCATCATGGCGGTCTTCATGGTGATGTACATGATGAATCCGGCCGGGCTGATGCCGATGACGATGATGCACAACAAGAAGGGTGCCGCCGTCGTCTGCGGCCTCGTCTTCCTGCTCCTCGCCGCCGGAATCCTGTTCGCGCCCTGGCCCGCCCGGCGCGGGAAGGCACCGGCCGATCCGACCATGGACCTCGGCATGTCCCTCATGGGCCCGCAGATGCTGACCATGATGACGCTGGGCATGGCCCTGTTCGCGACGATCGTCGCCACGGTGGTGCTGGCCACCCGGCGGGGACGGTACGACCGGCTCGGCGACGACCTGCGGGCGCGGCGCGCGGACGATCCCGTACGAGGCGGTGTCGGCCGGTGAGCCTGGAACTGTTTCTCCTGCTGGCCGCCGCGCTGTTCTGCGTCGGCCTGTTCGGAGCCCTCACCCAGCAGTCGATCGTGATGCTGATGATGGGCCTCGAACTGATGCTGGGCGGGGTCATCCTGGGCGCCGGGGCCGTCTGGCACTACGTCGCTCCGGCGGCGGCCGACGGGCAGGTGCTGATCGTCCTCGCGGTCACGGCGATGGCCCTGGAGATGGCGGTCGGGTTCGCCGTCGTCACCGCTCTGTTCCGCTCGCGGGAGGTCGACATGACCGACATGGCGGCGGAGTTGAAGGAGTGAGCGCCCTGCTGTGGGCGCTGGTCGCCCTGCCGCTCGGCACCGGTGTGCTGCTGCTCGTGGCGGGGCGCCGGGCCGATCGCGCCGCGCCGGCCGTTGCTCTCGCCGTGACGGCCGCCGCCCTGGGGCTCGCCATCACCGCGGCCTTCCGGCATCCGGCCGTGCGGGCGCCGTTCCTCGACGGGCTGCCGATGCGGTTCGCGGTGGACGGTCTGTCGGGGGTACTGGTGATCACGGTCACCGCCGTCACCCTGGCCGTCCTCCTCTTCAGCGCGGCGGAGTTCGGCGCCGACGAGGCCCGGGCGCGCTTCTTCGGGCTGATGCTGCTGTTCGCCGGGAGCATGCTCGCCACCGTCACCGCCGCGACCCTCCCGGTCCTGCTCATGGGCTGGGAAGTCATGGGCGCCACGTCATGGGCGCTGATCGGCTACTGGTGGCGTGACCCGGAGCGGACGAGCGCGGCCGACACCGCGTTCCTCACCACCCGCACCGCCGACCTCGGCCTCTACCTGGCGGCAGGTGCCGCGCTCGCGGGCGGCCAGGACCCGACGCTCTCGCTCGACGGCCTCGCGCGCGCCGACGACCCGTGGCTGTCCTTCCTCACGGCGGGCATCATCGTCGCGGCCCTCGGGAAGTCGGCCCAACTGCCCTTCAGCTTCTGGCTGTCGAAGGCCATGCAGGGCCCGAGCCCGGTCTCGGCGCTCCTGCACTCGGCGACGATGGTCGTCGCGGGAGCGTATCTGCTGCTGCGCACCGGACCGCTGCTGGACGCCTCCGGCTGGGGCGACGACGTCGTCGCGTGGACGGGCGCCGCCACCGCGCTGTGCCTGGGGCTCGTCGCCGTGGCACAGACCGACCTCAAGCAGCTGCTGGCCGCGTCGAGTTGTGCCCAGATCGGCTTCATGGTGCTGGCCGCCGGTACCGACGCGACCTCCGGCGGCACGCTCCAGCTCATCGCCCACGCGGCGGCGAAGAGCCTCCTCTTCCTCGCGGCGGGCGCCTGGCTCACCGCACTGGGCACGCAGCGGCTCCGCGAGTTGCTCGGCGCCGCCCGCCACAGCCGGACGGTCGGCGCGGCCTTCACCGTGGCCGCGCTCACCCTGGCCGGACTCCCCCCGCTCTCGCTGTGGGCCGCCAAGGACGTACTGCTGGCGGGAGCCCTGGAGCACAGCCCCTGGCTGTACGCCGTCGGGCTGGCCGGCGCCCTCCTCTCGGCGGTCTACAGCACCAAGGCCCTCTGGTACGTGTGGCAGCGCCCGGTGCCACGGCCCGATGCCCGCCGTATCCCGGGCGGGGCCGTGCCGCCCTTGGTCCTGCTGGCCCTGGCCTGCGTCGCGTTGACACCGCTGGCCTTCCCTCCCTTGCGTGACAGTGTCGATCGTGTCCTCGTGGCCTCCGGCCAACCCACACCGCACGCCTGGGAGCTGGCCGTCTCCGGGGGTCTGGCTCTGCTCGCGGCCGCGGCCGCCTGGACTTGGGGTACGCGCCCGTTGGCCAAGCCGCTCTTCGCGGACTGGCTGCACCTGGAACGCGCCGCGCACGCCCTCCTGGTCGCCCCCGTGATGCGGCTCGCGCACCTGGCCGCCGCGTTCGACGACCGGGTCGTCGACCGTGCCGTCGACGGTTCGGCCGCGGCCGCCCTGCGCTGCGCCCGCTGGACGGACGGCGTCGTGGAGCGTGCCCTCGACGGCACGGTCACCGCCCTCGCCGCCGGTACCCGCGCGCTCGGCCGCTGGTCCCGCCGCCCGCAGACCGGCCAGCTGCACCAGTACCTCGCCCAGGCCGTCGCCGCCTTCACCGTCCTCGCCGTCGTGCTCGTCCTCGTGAGGTGACCCACTTGCTGACCGCCCTCGTCTTCGCGCCCACGGCCGTCGCCCTGCTGCTGTTCGCACTCCCCCGCCGCACGACACCGGTGGTGTTCCGCGCCGTCTGGGTGGCGGTGTCCGCCGCCGAGCTCGCTCTGGTCGTCGCCCTGTGGGCCGGGTACGACACCGGCGGCGGCATGCAGTACGAGGAGCGCGCCCGCTGGATCCCGAGCGCCGGCGTCGGCTACCACGTCGGCGTCGACGGGCTTTCCCTGCCGCTGCTCGCCCTCACCTGCCTCCTCTTCCTGGCCTGCGCGCTGTACTCACTGCGCGAGAACCGCCGTATCCGCGAGTTCGCCGCGCTGTTCCTCTTCCTCCAGACCACCTGCCTGGGCCTGTTCGTGGCCCTCGACCTGATCCTGTTCTTCGTCTTCTTCGACCTGTCCATCGTGGCGATGTACTTCGTCATCGCGGGCTGGGGGCACCGGCAGGCGGCCCGGGCCGCGCTGAAGTTCTTCCTCTACACCTTCGTCGGTTCGCTCGCCCTGCTGCTCGGCTTCATCGGCCTGTACCTCGCCGCGTCGCCGCACACCTTCGACATGGTCGAACTGACCGAGCAGAACCCGCTCGCCGGACGCTCCGTCTACGGCGCGTTCGTGCTCCTCGCCGTCGTGGTCGGCCTGGCGGTGAAGACCCCGACGGTGCCCTTCCACACCTGGCTGCCGCCGGCCCACGTCGAGGCACCCGCCGCGGGTTCGGCCATCCTCGCCGGGGTGCTGCTGAAGATGGGCACGTACGGTTTCGTCCGCATCGCCATGCCCATGCTCCCGGAGGCCTGGCGGCGCTACGCGATCGTCCTGGTCGTCATCGGCGTCATCTCGATCCTCCACGGCGCCCTTGTCGCCCTCGCCCAGACCGACTTCAAGCGGATGGTCGCGTACACCTCCGTGAACCACATGGGGTACGTCGTCCTCGCGGTCGGCGCCGCGGCGGCCACGGCGGACAGCTCCGAGCAGGCCCGCTCCCTCGCCGTCACCGGAGCGGTGACGCAGATGGTCAGCCACGGACTGCTCACCGGCGCGCTGTTCCTGCTCGCCGGGGTGCTGTACGAGCGCGGACGGACGTACGACATGGGCGCCTACTCCGGACTCGCCGCCGCGGCCCCGGCCTTCGCGGCCCTGACCGGCGTCGCGGCCTTCGCCTCCCTCGGGCTGCCCGGGTTCTCCGGCTTCATCGCCGAGTTCCAGATCTTCACCGGCAGCCTCGGACCACGGCCGGTGGCCACGGCGCTCTCGGTGCTCGGCATCCTCCTCACGGCCGGGCTGTTCCTGCGCGCGCTGAGGCAGGTCTTCACGGGGCCGCTGCGGCTGCCCGACGCGCCGGGCACGCCCCGCGTGTTCCCCGACATCCGCGTGCACGAGGCCCTGGCCGTCGTACCCCTGCTCGTGCTGGCCGTCGTCCTCGGCGTGGCACCACGCTTCCTGCTCGACGTCATCGAACCGGCCTCCCGGTCCGTCCTGGAGCTGCTCGCCCGATGACCGAGATGAACGAGAACCCGCTCGACCTCCTCCCCGAGGTCCTGCTCGCCGCGTCCGCCGTCCTCGGCCTGCTGCTCGGCTCCTGGCTGCCGCGCGCCCGGCAGTGGTGCGTCGGTCTGCTGGCGGTCCTCGCCTGCGTGGCCGGGATCGTGGCCGCCTCGGTGGCCGCCGCCGAGCCCGCCACGACCGCCTTCGGCGAGGCCTTCACCGTCGACCCGGTCACCAGCACCTCCCGGATCGTGGTCCTCGCCGGCACGCTCCTCGTCCTCGCCGTCTCCTTCGGCCCGCTGCGCGGGGACCCGCGGGAGAGCGAGTTCTACGTCCTGCTGCAACTGGCCGCGCTCGGCGCGCTGATGATGGCCGGGGCCCAGGACCTGCTGCTCCTCGCCTCCGCGTACCTGCTGGCCAGCATCCCCTCCTACACCCTCGCCGGGTTCCGCAAGGACGGGCCGGGCACCGAAGCCGCCCTGAAGTTCTACGTGATCGGCGCCCTGCTCGGCGTACTCCTGCTGACCGGGATCACCGTCCTGTACGCGGCCGGGCGCGGCACCGGTTACCCGATGCTCGGGGACGCCTTCCGGGACGCGCCCGAGGCGCTGCTGGCGACCGGGGCGATCGGGCTGCTGGCGGGCGTGCTGTTCAAGGCGGGCGGCGTGCCCGCGCACTTCTGGGTGCCCGACGCGGTGCAGGGCAGCAGCCCGCCGGTGGCGGCGCTCCTCACCACCATCCCGAAGATCGGCGCGCTCGCCGCGCTCTTCCGCCTCGGCGAGGCGGTCTTCGCGGACAGCACGCTGCCGTGGGCCGCGCTCGTCTCGGTCCTCGCGGCCGCGTCCATGACGCTCGGCAATCTCGGAGCGTTCTTCCAGCAGGACGTCAAGCGGCTGCTCGCCTACTCGACGATCAGCCAGGTGGGGTACCTGCTCATGCCGGTGGCCGTCGCCGGACGCTCGGACCTCGCCCAACAGGCCCTGCTGTACTACCTCGCGGCGTACACGGTCACGAACCTCGGCGCCTTCGCCGTCGTCTGCGCGCTGCCGCGTGCGCAGAGCCTGGAGGACTATCGAGGACTGGCCAGGGAGCGTCCGCTGCTCGCCGCGAGCCTGGTCGTCTGTCTCCTGGGTTTGGTCGGCACCCCGCCCACCGCCGTCTTCCTCGGCAAACTCGAGGCGTTCAGTGCCGTGTTCGACGGCGGCTACGCCTGGCTCGCCGCGCTGGCCGCCGCGAACACCGTGGCCTCGCTCTTCTATTACCTGCGGTGGATCGTGCCCGCGGTCTCGCGGGGCGGTGGCTCGTCGTCGGAGGCGGCGGCGGTCGAGGGGGAACGGACGGCTCGCGTCGTGGCGTACGCCGCCGCGGCGGTCTCAGTCGGGCTCGGCCTGGCGGCCGGGCCCGTCCTGGACGCCCTGGCGGCGTGACGCGCCGGTCAGTGGGCCATGACCGGCCCTTGCGACGGGTCCGGCCGCCCCGCAGGCAACAGCAGCGCACCCAGGGCGGCGACCACCGCGGCGATGATCGCGCACGCGGTGAAGGCGTTGTCGAAGCCGCCCGTTCCTGCCACCGCGTCCGCGCCTGCCCCCGCGCCACCGCCCTCCAGGCTCGCCCCGGCGATGGTCGAGATCACGGCGACACCGAGCGCCGCGCCGAGCTCGTGCGAGGTGCTCACCAGGCCGGAGGCCAGACCCATGTCCTCGTGCGGCAGCCCGTTCATCGCGGCGGTGGTGGCGCAGACGAAGGCGGTCCCGAGGGCGAGCGACAGCAGCACGAACCCGGGGACCAGCTCCGTCCACACGCCGCTGTCCGCGTCCAGGCCGGTCAGAGGGCGGCGCCCACCGCGGTCAGCGCGAAGGCGACCACGCCCACGGGGCGCCAGCCGAGCCGTGCGACGAGGTGCGAGGCCGCGTGCGCCCCGATCGTGATGGCGACGGCGACCGGCAGGAAGACCAGACCCGTCTTCAACGCGCTGAATCCCAGGACGTGTTGGACGTAGAACGAGCTGAGGAAGAAGCTCGCGATGAGCAGTCCGGAGGCGGCCAGCATGACCACGCTCCCGCCGACCAGCGAGCGCCGCGCGAAGATCGCAAGCCGTACGAGCGGTTCGCGTACCCGGCGCTCGACCACCACGAAGGCGGCCGCCGACAGCAGGGCACCGAGCAGTGGCAGCCAGGCGCCCGGCGCCTCGAAGCCGTCGTCGCGGGCCTGGACCAGGCCGTAGATGAGCAGGCCGGGCGCGGCCGTGAGGGTGAGCGCCCCGGGAAGGTCGAGCGAGCCGCCCCCACCGGAAGGAGCCACGAGCTCACGGGAGTTGCCGAGCAGCGCCGGCACGCCGACGAGCGCGACCAGTCCCACGGGCACGTTGATGAAGAACACCCACTCCCAGCCGGGCCCGGACACGAACACCCCGCCGAGCAGCACTCCCACGGCGGATCCGGCGCCGCCGATCGCGGCCCAGACGCCGAGGGCCTTGTTCCGGTCGGGCCCGTGGAACAGGGCCGTGACGAGGGCCATCGCGGCCGGTGACATCAGGGCCGCGCCGACCCCCTGGGCCGAACGGGCGGCGATGAGCATCCCGCCGCCCGCGGCGAGCCCGGACGCTATGGACGCGGCGGTGAAGACGGTCAGCCCGGCGAGGAAGGCCCGCAGCTTGCCGACCGCGTCCGCGAGCCGCCCGCCGAGCAGCAGCAGGCTGCCGAAGAAGAGGGTGTACGCGGTGACGACCCAGGTGAGTCCCGAGCCGTCGAGATCGAGGTCCTCGCCGATGGTCGGCAGGGCGACGTTGATGACGGTCACGTCCGCGATCAGCATGAACTGGGCGAGGCAGAGGAGGGCCAGCAGCCGCCAGCGGTGTGGATGTCGGGCCGGCAGGTCGGCCGGACGGGCGTGTGCGTGGGCATGCGAATCAGGAGAAGCACTCATGAACTGAACGGTACAGTTCATTAGAACTGAACTCAACTGTTCAGTTCAGTTGGCGATAGGATACGGCCATGAACCACGAGGCAGCCGACGCCAGGCGCCCCCCTTCCGGAGCGCGGGCCGAGCAGAAGCGGGCGGCGATCATCGCGGCCGCACGGGAGACGTTCCTCAAGGAGGGCTTCTCGGCCGGCATGGACCTGATCGCCGCGCAGGCGGGCGTGTCCAAGGTGACCGTCTACAACCACTTCGGCAGCAAGGAAGCCCTGTTCACCGCCGTCGTCGCCGACGCACTGGACGCCCCGCTCAGCGGCACGCTGGCCCCCGCCATCGATCAGCTCGCCGAGGCGGACGACCTGCGCAAGGCCCTCACCGAGGCGGCCCAGGCCTGGGTCAAGGAAGTCCGCGAGAACCCCGACGTCCTGGCCATGCGCAACCTGGTCGCCCGCGAGCTGCACCGCTTCCCCGACCTGGGCGCCGCCTGGCAGCACCAGGCCCCCGGAAGCCACCACCCGGCCATGGCCGGCGCCCTGGAACACCTCGTGTCCAAGGGCCGCCTCACGATCCCCGACATCGAGGTGGCCATCCTCCAGCTCTACTCACTGCTGCTCTTCCCGCACCTGGTCTTCAGCACGTACGGCACGGAGATCAACACGGACCTGACCGACCGGCTGATCGCACACGGGGTGGAGATGTTCCTGGACCACTACTCGTACCGGCCGGATCAGGCGTGAACGCCGTTGATGGAGCCCACGCCCGAAGCGGATTCGTACCCGCTACGACGACTCGGTACCGTCCTTCGTCAGGTAGTACGTGTCCCGCACGTCGGGGTCCGACGTCAGGAAGAAGAGCAGCAGTTCTCCCTGCTTCCCTTTGGTGACGCCGAGGTCCCAGGTCGAGCGGGCCGGCGGCGGCTCGGTGCGGGAGGCCGCGACCCTCGCGTTGGGCGTTCCGGACGCGAGTGGTGCCTGGCTCGTCGTTCCCGCCGACGTCCGGCTTCCCTCCGCGCCGTCGGCGGTGTTCACCTCCAGGTGGATCACCGACCCGTCGCCCACGGTGTTCCCGCCTCGGTACGTGCCGGGCCTCTGCAGACGCCAGGTGCCCGTCCCCGTCATTCTCCAGGCGTCGTCGAAGTCGAACTCCTGGCCGTCCAGCTTCACGGTCGACGCTTCGGCCTCGGGTCGCAGCGTCAGGGAACTCCCCTCCCAGCCACGCCATGTGCCGTACACGTCCTGCGCGGTCACCTTGACGGACGGTGGTGGGGGCTCCATACGGCTGTCCACGCATGACGACAGGGCGAGTGTCGCCGCGGAGACCGCCGCCATGGCGAGAACGCGTCGCGCGGTCGAGGTCATGAAGTGTCTCGTCACTGGGCGGGCTCCGGCATGGCAGGCGCTCAGACCCCGCTCGCGTCCTCGAAGACGACCCGCAGGTTCGGGCGGGCGGGGTCGTCGCCCGGGATGCCGGGCGCCAGCACCGGTGCCAGCGCCCGGAAGACCTCGCGCATGGCCCGGTCGTCGTACCCGGCGAGCGTCTCGGTCGCCTGGAGCAGGAGCCCGCCGCCGGGCAGCTCCCGTACGGCGTGGAAGGCGCCGGTCGCCGCGAGGCGCCGTGCGCCGCCCAGCCGGGCGGCGAGCTCGCCCGGCACGCCGGTGACCCAGGAGTAGCCGCGGAGGTGGGTGCGGGACTCGCGCAGAGACCTGCGCTGGGGGCGCCGCAGGGCGGCCTCCAGGTCGGTGGTGTCGTGGAAGTTCAGGTGGTCCACGCGCGCGAAGACCGGGTCGGCGCCGTCGAGGGCGGTGCTCAGGAAGTCGACCAGGCGGGCGCAGAACTCCGGGTCACCGATCCGGTCGCCGGCCTTGAGGGCCGCGGACAGACCGGTGTGGCTTCCGCCGCGGCCCTCGTGCGAGCTGCCGATGCGCCCGACGTCGTCGACCCATTCGTCCTCGTCCACCGACGTCGCGTGGAAGCCGGCACTCGCGTAGAACGGGTGCGAGCGCAGCTCGGCGGCGAGCGCCGGCCAGTTCTGCCGGATGTCCTTGAGCCGCAGGTCACGCCCGCCGCTCATGGACTCGGTGACGACCGCGTACGAGTCGGTGAGCTCCTTCGCCTCGCCGGAGAAGAAGAAGTCGATCGCGGTCCGGAACCAGTGGACGAGGAGGTCCCCGCGCGGCGCGCCCGCCTGTTCGTCGAGCGTGGCCCAGAGGGTCACGTCCATGCTGGGTGCTTCGTCTTCCACTCGGGGTCCTCCCTGGTCCAGCGCGTCGTACGGCACCGACCCTATGTCGGCGGTCGGGCTAGGCGAAGGCCCCTCCGGTCAGCCCGTTGAAGAAGAAACCGACCGTGAACAGCACGCCGGTGAAGACGAGCGCTCCCGCTCCGGCCTTCTGCGCGCCCGGCGAGATCTCGAAGCCGCCTGCCGGTCCGCCGGCGGAGGCCACTCCGGTCGGGCCCGGCGCGGGTTCCAGGACGGGGGCGTCGACCGTCCCCGGTGCGGGTTCCTCGACCGGAGCCTGGGTGCTCGCGCCGGGTTTGGGGACGGGGCTGGGGCTGGGCGTGGGATTCTTGCGGTCGTTCCTGCCGTAGAACCGCATGCCCGGGTACTCCGCCTTGGACCAGACGTTCACGATGCCCTCCCGGGATGCCGCCCGGCCGGACAGCAGGCCTGGGCCGCGCTCGACGTCCCGGTCGTCGCCCTCGTCGTCCAGGTAGTCCTTCATGCCCTCGACGTACCTGGTCAGGTCCTTGGGGCCGTCGGTCTTGCCGTACGCGTTGCCCGGCTTGACCTCCCAGATGTACACCTTGTCCTTCGTCCACAGGATGACGTCGGCGGCTCCGTCGTTGCCCGTGTCGTTGCCGCTCGCGCCGGGGATGCTGTTGGCCGTCGTGCCGCCGTCGCCGACGTCGACCGTCACATAGCCCTCGATCTTGTGCTCCATGACCCAGACCTGTGCCGCGTAGCCGGACTGGCAGACGGCCGCGTCGTGTCCGCTCATGTGGAAGGTCAGGCCGCAGGCGGAACCGACGTTGCTCTGGCCGCCGTTGCGGACGACCGTCTTGCCGCTGCCGCCCTTACCGCTCTTTCCGCTCTTGGAGCCGGAGTCGGGGTCCTTCTGGTTGGAGATCGGCATGCCGCCCCGGCACTTGATCTCGCCGGTCATGCACTCCATGAGCGCCTCACCGCTCGGGTCGGAGAAGGAGACCGGGTTGTTGGCGGCGTAGGTGTAGCCGTTCAGAGTCTGCGGCTTGTCGGTTTCCAGGAGCGGATCGACGCTGATGAAGCGGCCCGTCGCCGGGTCGTACTCGCGAGCCCCGATATGGGTCAGGCCGGTGCTCGCGTCCGCCGTCTTGCCGAGGAACGCCTTGTCGTCGGGCCAGCTGCCCGTCCCGCCGGAGCGGGTCGCGCCGAAGGGCGTGGTGTAGCGCTTGGTGACGGCCTGGGTCGCGGAGTTGAGCGCGACGCTCGACGTGCCGTGCTGGTCGGCGGCCAGCCAGGACAGGGTGTCGGTGCCGGTCTTGTTGCTGCGCAGGGCGACCGCGCTGCCGTCGAATCCGTAGTAGCGCTGTCCCCAGGACTTGCCGGTGTTGTTGTCCAGGTGGACCTCTGTCGTGCCCAGGTAGAGGACCGTCTCGCCGGCGGCGTTGCGGCGGATGAGCAGGTTGCCGTCGGCGTCGTAGACGTAGCCGGTGGCGGCGGTGCCCTCCTTCAGCTCGGCGAGCTTGCCCTCGGGGGACCAGGTGAGGGACTGGGTGGCGGTGCCGTCGGGGCGGCCCGTGGTGTTGCCCGCGGAGTCGTAGGCGTAGACGGGGGTGACACCGGTGCAGGAGGCGGCGGTGGTGGTCGCGGTGAGGGCGTGCGGCTGGGTGGTGCTGTAGCAGTAGGACTTCTTCGTGGTCGCGGAGGTGGTGTGCGTGGTCTCCGTCGCGCGCAGGCCGGCGTCCGTGTAGGTGTACGACGTCCAGTACGGGCTCGGTCCGCCCAGGCCGGCCGTGGTGCGCGCCGACTCCGCGCAGTTGCCGTCGGCCGGGGTCCAGGCCTCGGTCAGGCGGCGGTGGCCGTCGTAGCTGAAGCACTGGTTGTCGGCGGCGGAGGTACCGCCGAGGGTGGTCGGGTCCTTGATGGAGGTGACGTTGCCGGTGTCGTCGTACGCGTAGTTGAGCTCCTGGAGCTCGTACGGGTGGGTCTGGTCGGTGAGCACCGCCTGGGTGAGCCGGCCCGTGCCCTCCTCGTAGGTGTTGGTGAGGTAGGCCTTCTTGGTGCCGGTCGCGGCGGAGGTGCCCAGCGTGAGCTGTTCGGTCTGGCCCAGCGCGGAGTAGGTGACGCCGAGCACGTATCCGGAGGTGCCGGAGAGGCTGGTGGGCAGGCCGACCCCGTTGTACTCGGAGCTGACCTTCTCGCTCGCGAGGCCGCCGGCCGCCGGTTCGTTGATGTACTGCTGGGTGCCGTCGATGTTGTAGTACGTCGAGAAGTCGAGCGTGGCCTTGACCGCGCCGGAGGTGACGAGCGCGTCGTTCGACGGCAGCACCAGTTGGGTGCCCGTGGCGCGGTAGTGGGCGTCGTAGGCGGTGACCTTCTTGGTGTACGCCGAACCGCTCACCCCGCCCGTGTAGCGGGTCGTGGAGTCCAGCTGGCCCTTGGCGAGGGTGTCGTACGCCCAGGCGGTCAGCTTGTTGGCGTCGGTCTTGGAGCCGGTCCACTCCCCTGTCTTGCGGCCGAGGACGTCGTAGTCGTAGAGCAGGGACGCGCCCCGCGCGTCGGTGACCTTGGCGACCTGGTCCAGGGCGGTGTACTCGGTTCTCGTCGTGCCCTTGTCGGGGTCGGTCGCGGACACCTGGCGGCCGTGGAGGTCGTAGACGTAGCTCCACCTGGTCCTGTCGGGGCCGGTGACCGTGCTCTCCTTGCCGTCGAGGGTGAAGCTGAACTGCGTGCTCGTGTAGGGGGCGCCGCTGCTCGCTCCGTAGTCGGTGTCGGAGGGGGCGGTGCCGGCGTACTCGCGGCGCTCGACGGTGCGGCCGAGCGCGTCGGTGATGTCACGGACCGCGGAGCCGCCGGACAGGGCGGTCGTGGCGGTGGAGTCACCGGTGTAGCTGGTCGTGGTCGACCAGCGCTTGACGCCGTAGATGTAGAGGGTGTTGGTGGTGGGGCGGCCCGCCGCGTCGAAGGCGGTCTCCGTCTGTTTGGGGGCCTCGCCGTACTCGGCGCGGGTGTAGGTGCCGGTCGGCGTGTGGTCCTGGTCGAAGATCTCCGCGTACGTCTCGTAGGCCAGGCCCCGGTTGTCGTAGCGGGTGTCGGTCAGCATGCGGCCGCCGAGCGCGGTGGGCGACTGGGTCTGCAGGGTGCGCAGCAGCGAGTCGTACACGGTGTAACTGGTGTTGTAGGTGTCACCGTCGGCCTTGAGCGAGCCGGTCGAGGTCCAGGACGGTCTGTCGCTGGTCACCGAGTAGTCGTACGTGTAGTTGGCGCTCTGGCCGCCGGAGCGGGAGCGGCTGGGCAGCCAGACGGCGGTGGTGCGGCCCAGCGCGTCGTACGACGTCTCGGTCAGCTTGGTGTTGACGTCGTAGATCTTGGTGATCTGGCCGCTCGCCGGGTCGTGGTAGGTGTACGACTTCTGCGTCTTGGGGTTGGTCACGACCATGCGGGTCAGCGGGCCGGCCGCGGTGGGCGTGTAGGCGACGCTCGTGGTCTGGCCGCCGGCGTTCGTGGAGGTCAGCACGCGGCCCAGGCTGTCGAAGGTGCTGCTGCCGGTGGTCTG
Organism: Streptomyces sp. NBC_01352; assembly: GCF_036237295.1. Classification (NCBI taxonomy): domain Bacteria; kingdom Bacillati; phylum Actinomycetota; class Actinomycetes; order Kitasatosporales; family Streptomycetaceae; genus Streptomyces; species Streptomyces sp. NBC_01352. The sequence continues at coordinate 7,717,409 of NZ_CP108354.1, read as the reverse complement.
CCAGGCGGTGGGGCTGCGTTCGCCGCCGGTCGCCGTGGCCGGGTAGGCCGTGGCGCGGCCGCCCCACGTCTTGAGGCCCTTGGTGGGGGTCTGGTTCGCGCTCCAGGCGGTCGCGGAGGTGTTGTCGTAGTACGTCGCGGTGTCCGACAGCACGTCACCGCGGCTCGCGGCCGAGGCCGGCAGGGACAGGGAGGTCTCGGCGACCGAGCAGGCGCGGGCGACCGTACGGGTGCGGGAGACCAGGGAGTTGATGCCGACGGAGTCGTTGCGGGCGTACCAGGTGCGGGTGCAGGACTCGTCGCCGGTCTTGGCGGTGTCGCCGGCGTCGTCGACGGTGGCGGCCATTCCGTAGTCGTCGTAGGTGGTGGCGCTGGTGGTGGTGCGCCAGCCGGCCGTGGCCGTCAGATAGGTGTGGGTGTACGTCTTGGCGGTGCGGACGTAGTAGGCCTCGGTGTCGGCGTACGACTTGTGCTGGGTGGCGGTCTTCTTCGACCAGGGGTCGCTGACGGTGACGGTCACCGGCGTGGAGCCGTTGTACGCGATCTGCTCGCGCAGCATGCCGGCGTACTGGTCGCTGTCGGTCTGGTCGGGCACGGCGAGTCCGGTGAAGCCGATGCCTTGCACGGTCGCCGAGCGGCGGGCGTCGGCGTCGAGCTTGCCGTCGGAGCCGAGGAGCCGGTCGCCGTTCATGCCCTGCCGGTACACCGAGACCGTCTTGGTCGCGGAGCTGCCGACGCCCTTGGTCGTGGTCACCCTGCCGTAGCCGCGCCAGATGGACCAGGTGCGTTCGTCGGCGGCGACCAGCGGGTTGTCGTTGTAGTGCCAGGCCGGGTCGGAGTAGCTGTAGGCGGTCTCCACGGCGTCGTTCTTGCCGGTCGGGTCGGAGACGTTGACGGCGAGGGCGCGGTACTTGTGGAACCAGTCGATGCTCGACTCGCTCGCGCCGTTGATGCCCCAGTACTGCGGATAGCAGGACTTGGCGTTGTCGTCCTCGGCGGCCGGCATGTTGGAGCCGCGCACGCACTCCGGCTCGGAGAGGGTGACGCGGGTGATCGAGCCGGTCTCCGAGGTGATGCTCTCGATGCGGGGGCGGGTCAGCGGGAGGATGTCGTCGGTGGCGTCGACCCGGTTCTCCCGCATCTGGTAGGTGAAGGTGATCGGGTCGAGGGAGATCGCGGTGCCGTTCTTGCCGGTCCGCTTGATGCTCTTCAGGGTCAGGGTCTGGTCGGTGCTGTCGCCGATGTCGCCGCCGTCCAGGTACTCCTGGGCGAAGGTCCAGGAGTCGACGGGCGTGAACGCGCCGCCGGTGACCGACCAGGCCCAGGTGTCGACCTGGGTGAGCCGCTTGCGGGTGAAGAAGGCCGGGCTGTGCGCGTCGCAGTCGGCGTCCTTCTTGCAGATCGCGTCGTAGGGGATGTCGGGCCAGTTGGACGCGGTGGAGTCCTTCAGTTCGGAGCAGTCGGAGGCGGTGCAGCGCTCCTCGTAGGTGAAGGTGACCTTGTCGGAGGTGACGCCCGTGAACAGGGTGTCCTTGTTCTGGCCGTAGAGGATCTTGGTGAGGTAGCCGCCGCGGGTGTACTCGGTGGTGGCGGTGGCGGCGCCGTTCTTGCCGTAGGCGTTGGTCTCCGTGGTGTACCAGTAGCTGGCCGCGTTGCCGCTCGGGTCCTCGACGTAGTCGAGGTTCCAGCGCCAGGCCTGGGTGGCCGAGCGGTTCGCGAAGGCGGAGCCCTGGTCGTAGCCGGGTTCGCCGGAGTCGTCGCCGTAGACGGGCACGGTCCACACCGAGTTGGTGCGTTCGGTGCCGGCGCCGGAGAGCTTGTCGAGCCCGAAGACGTACTTGGTGCCGTCGCCGGTCGTCACCGTCCAGTACTCGCCGTTGCCGTCGCCGTTGTCGGCGCCGGTGGAGCGGGTCACGGTGGACGCGTCGTCGTTCGCCAGCCGCCAGACCCCGGTGGTGTCGTCCTTGACCAGCTCACTGGACTTGCCGTTCAGGACGAGGGAGGCGTTGTCGTACTTCCAGCACAGGTCGTGCTTGTCGTCCTGGCCGTCCTTGTCGCAACTGCCGTAGGACCGCTCGACGTAGGAGGTCGCCGACAGGTCGAAGCCCTCGCCGATCTGGGTGGTCTGGTTGTTGGTGGACGCCGTACGGCCGTCGATGCCGCCCGAGTCGTACGACAGCTGCAGCGACGGTGCGGGACCCGCGGCGGCCGGCGGCACGCTCATCGGGTACGACCAGGTGAACGAGCCGGCGCTGCCGCCCGCCTCCCAGGTCGAGGAGGAGGACAGGGGGGTGGCGGTGTAGGTGCCGGCGCCGGAGGCGGAGGTCGTGGAGGTGGCGGCGAGGGCGAGGACGGTGGCGCTCGTGGCGTCCGCGGCCATCGGGACGGAGGCGGAGACGGTCTGGTCCTGGACGTCGTTGTGGGAGGCCAGCGGGGTGCCCCGGCGGCACTCCGCCTTCTGGGGGGTGGTCAGGGCACAGGCCGGCAGGCGCAGCAGACCGAGCCGGCCGGACCAGCCGCCGCCGTAGGCCGAGGCGAACCTGCCGTAGTCGACGGCGAGTCGGGCCCGGCCCGGCTGCGTGGCCGAGACGGTGAGCAGGACGCCCCGCACCCCGGCCGCCGCGGTCGCCTCGCGGTCGAGTACGCGGATGGTGGCGTCACCGGTGGCCACGTTGCCGACGCTGCCGCGGGCGACGGTGACCGGGAGGCCGCCCGCGGTGACGGGGGCGTTGCGGGAGCGCACCGCGGGGATGGCGGCCTCGGCGCGGCCGGGCGCGGGCCAGGTGGTCCGCTGTTCGGCTGCCGCCCGGCGGGCCTGGCCCGCGTTCTCCTTGCGGGCCGCGGCGACGGCCGCGCGCGCCTTCTTGGCGCCCAGGCCGGTGACGGCCCGTACGTCACTGTCCCGCTGCTTCGGCACCTCGGGTCGGCCGAGGCCGTTCGCCTGCGAAGCCGCGGTCGCCGGCTGCACGGCGGGCAGCGCCCCCGTGGCCAGCGCGACGGCGAGCGTCACCACGATCCCGGCGCGTCTGCCGCGCAGCCAACGAGCCACTCTCGTACCGGTGTTCACGACATACCCCTGTCAAGGCAGGCCGCGACGCGGCCACGGAGGAAGGAAGTCGAAGGGAGGAAGGGGGCGGTGTGCGGCGGTCAGCCGCCGATCATGGTGTCGAGCTGCGTGCCGTCGGCCGCCGCGCCCACCCAGATCCGGATGTCGGAGATCCGGCCGGGCAGGTAGTGGCCCCAGGCGCTGCTCACGAAGTCCTTGCCGACCGCGAGTTCACCGGAGCCGACGACGGCCGTGTACGGCGTGTCCGTGTCGTTCTGCGTGGAGTCCAGGTAGAGGGCGATGGTCCCGGCCTGCGCGTCGTACACCCCGGTCAGCCGCACCCGGCTGCCGACCACGGCCGCGCTGTCGGAGTCGACGGCGGTGAAGGTGCCGTTGGCGGCGAGGCGCCCGAACCGCCAGAAGCCGAGGGGTACTTCGTAGGGATTGTCGTTGTCGTCGAACCGGGTCTCGGTGCCGGTCTGCTGGTACCACAGGCCCCAGGCCGAGCCGTCGGCGGTGCGCTGGCCCAGCACCTGGCCGATGTATCCGGTGCCCTTGGCGTTGAGGGCGGCCTGGTCGAGTTCCACCTCGGTGGTGACGGTGAAGGAACCGGTCTCGTCGACGATCGGGCCGGACGTGGTGGCCGCGTCGTCGGTGCCGTCCAGCACGATCGCCTCCCCGTCCAGCGAGGCACCCCCGGACAGCGCCAGGGAGCGCCCGTAGCCGGTGAGGGTGTCGGCCAGCGAGGTACCGCTCGCTCCCTCGGGGTTCCAGGCGGCGACCAGTTCGGTGGCCGTCGCGGTCTCCGAACCGTCCAGCAGCTTGGCTTCCTTGGCCACGTCACCGGGCTGCAGGACCTCCTGGAACACGGCGACCTCGTCGACCCGGCCCCGCCAGTACTGCTCGTAGGTGCCGGCCACATAGCTGGCCCGGCCGATCTGCAGGGCCCCGTCCGGGGTCTGCTTCTCCCCGCCCGCCGGCACGGCCACCGGGCTGCCCTGGGCACGGCCGTTGACGTACAGCTGAATCGTCCTGTCCTCGGCGTTGTACACGCCCGCCAGCTGCGTCCACGTCTTCAGCACGACGCCCTCCGCAGCGGCGTTCTGGGCGACGAAGCGCCGGGTGCCGCCGCTGTCGGTCCAGCTGAAGCGGAACACCCACCGCTTGACGCCCGCCGAGTAGTAGAGGGAGAAGCCCGAGCTGTCGCTGCCGGTCTGGGACAGGACGGTCCGGTAGGCGCTGCTGTCGGTCAGGTACGCCCAGGCGGAAACGGTGTACGAGGACTGGGTGTTGACCGCCGGTCCCGAGGTCGCCGCGTATCCCGACTGCCGGGTGGTGTCGGAGGTGTCGTTGAGCCACAGCGAGTGGTCCGCGGAGCCACGACGGCTCAGCCCGGACCAGCCGGCGCCGGTGGTGTAGAGGGTGGCCGGGTGCCGCGTCCCCGCGGTCGTCGCGGAGTCGGCCGCGGTGGTCACGCCGGAGTTGGGCGTGCTGTCGTCGAACCGCCAGCGGCCGGTGGCCCCTTGGCTCTCCTGCACGTTGAACTTCACACTGGCGATGGCGCCCCAGCGTCCGCTGCCCACACTGTCCAGGGCCCGCACCTGGAGGACCTGCGTGCCGGCCAGGTCCGGTGCGATGGCCTTCTTGACGTTCGTCCCGGAGATCGTGGCCGACCAGGAGGTGGAGGACGACAGCTTGTAGCGGTATCCGACGACGGTGGCGGCATCGCCGGACGCCGGCGAGAAGCCGAACTCGTCCTTGACGCCGGGTCCGCCGGCCGCGACACACGCGTTGGCCGTGCACGGCGTATAGGTCGTGCCGAAGGTGATCACCGGCGCCTTCGGGGCGGTGGTGTCGACCTTGAAGTAGCACCAGCCCTTGGTCGTCACGGTGCTGCCCGACTCCAGGTAGCTGCCGCCGCCGTTGTAGTAGGAGCGGGTGAACACCGCCATCCGGTAGATCCCCCCGTCCGCCAGCGTCACCGGCGAACTGACCGACACCCGCTGCCCGTCGTTCATGTAACCGGGGCTGACCGGCCGCACGGGCTCGGTGGCCACGGCCCAGCTGCCGTCACTTGCCCTCTTCTGCACATAGAAGTGGGTGCGCAGGTTCGCCCCGCTCTCCCCGCCGGCGAGGGTCTGCGCCACCGCGGTGAACGTGGGCGTGGGGTCGGAGAGGACGTCGGGGTCGCTCGCGTCCGTCTCGCAGGAGGTGATCTCGCCGGACAGCACGCCCGGGCTGGTCGGCGGGGCCGGGACGCCCACGTAGGTGACGTCGAGGACGGCGTCGTCGTCGAACCGCTTCCAGCCGTTGGGGTCCGACTCGTTGTACGCCTTCAGCATCAGGGTGAGCCGGGAGAAGTCACCGGCCGCGAAGGCCTTCACGGTGTTGGTGAGGTTCTCGTAGTTCTGTGCCGGGTCGTCGTTGAACTCGATGGGCGCGTCCGGCTGACTCGGGTCGCAGGCCGTGCCCCGCCCGGCGGAGACGGTGCGGTCGCCCATGATGTCCCAGTTGCTGGTCGGCCCGGGCCACCGTGTCGAGGAGGAGATGTTCGGCGTCCGGACGAGCTGCACGGTCGTCCTCTCGCAGGACATCGACCAGCGCTCGGTCACCCGGAACGTGGCGTCCAGGACCCGCTTGCCGCGCAGGGCGGTCGGCGAGAACTCGAAGTACATCCGCTGCTTGTAGCCGGATCCGCAGGGGTAGGCGTAGCCGCCGCTGATGTAGGTGCCGCAGTAGCCGACGCCCTCGCCGTCGTCGCCGCCGGAGAAGTTGTAGAAGGTGTCGCCGTCCGAGGAGAGCAGGGTTCGCTCGGACTCGCTCCAGGACACGTCGGGGTCGACATAGACGGGGTAGACGGTCGCGTCACCGGTCAGCAGTTCGGGGTCCGGCACGACGGTGATCGAGTCGGCGTCCGCGGTGACGGGCAGTACCGCGGAGGCGTCGCCGTCGCTGGGGCCGGAGGTGGGGTCGGGGGTGAAGTCGCCGTTCTGGGAGGTGGGTTGGTCGGCGGTGGTCGAGGCGTCCGACGCGGTGAGCGACATGGTGGACGCGCCGGCGGCGGCCGCCGAGTCGCCCGCCGAGTCCCATTGGCGCGCGACGGGGCTGCGGAACACGGCGTTGCCGTCGTCGTCGACGGCGTCCAGCCCTCCGCCGACTCCGTCGCGCAACGTCAGTCCCTGGGCCTCGACGGGAAAGTCCAGCTTCTTCAACTCGTCGCTCGCCGCCGCCTCGGGTGACTTGACGACGAGAACCTGGCGGTAGCCCTCGAGGGTCGCGGTCATCCGCAGATCCACTCCGGGCAGTACGTCCGCGTACACGGCCGAGGCGCCGTCCAGCGTCGGCTGGGGCAGGCGGCCCGGCCACCCGACGGTCAGCGACTTACCGCCCTCGGCGACGGTCACCAGGTCGGCGCCTTCGCCCCCACCGGAGAACGACACATCCGTCACCGCCGCCTTCGGACCGACGGTGCCATCGGCCCGGCGCTCCAGCGACGCGTCCGGTTCGTCCCACGCGCCGTCGGCCTGCTTCACCCGCACCGGCACAGTGGATTGGCTGAGGGAGAAAGTGACACCGTCCGGATTGGCGTACGTCGTCGTGTATTCGGTGCGCTCTCCGACGACCTCTACGCGCTCGCCGGTGTCCGCGGCCTTTTCGGCGGCCTTTTCAGCCTCGGACTTGTTTCCCTTGCCTGCCTCATCGGCTGAATTCGCATAGGCGGGCGGGGACATGGCGGAGATGCTCACGGTGGGAATACCTGCGAGCACCGCCATCGACGTCACCAGGACCGTCGCATCGCGCAGACGTCTCGCCCGACCACCGACATGGCAACACCACATGCGTGACAGCACAACCGCCCCCCGAGCCACACGATCTTCACAGTGGGTGCCAGTTCTACTCACGTTGATCGGACATGGTCAAGACTTCAAGGGAAATGAAACGCAGTTCGATCTCGAAGTCAACCAATGGAAAGAGGAAGGGTGAACACACGGACAACTCGGCCCGTACGCCGGTGATTTCGGCGCCCGGGAAGTGCTCCGATCCCGGCCCGCTTTCATGTGGCCCGGCCGGTGGCATGGCGCCCTCGTGAGCGGGACGACGTACTCGGGCTGACGGCCGAGGAGTTGGGCGGCAAGTTGGGCAACGAGTTGGGCGACAGCACCGCCGCCGAGCGGCTCGTTGTCGTTGCTGTTGCGATCTCGTCGCCTCGAACCCTTGACGCTGAACGCGCCTGCGCGTTGGCTTTCACCACCTGGTCGCCAGGCTGCTCTCTAGCCCCGGAAGGCACCTGTTGTGAACGCTGCACCCACCCTTCACTCCACCGCGCGTCGTTTTCCCCTGGTCGTGGCCGTCTCCACGTCGACCCTGTTGCTCACCTCGTGCGGCGCCATCGAGGGCATCGCCGGGAGCGACAGCTCTGTGAGCCCGAGCAAAGGCGACGACATCACGGTGGGTCTGCTCCTGCCCGACAAGGAGACGAGACGCTTCGAGAAGTTCGACTACCCCATCATCAAGGAACGGGTTGCCTCCCTCACCAAGAAGAAGGGCACGGTCCGCTACGCCAACGCCGGTGCGAGCGCGGCCAAGCAGAGCCGGCAGTTCGGCGAGATGATCGACGCCGAGGTGGACGTGATCCTGGTCGACGCGGTCGACGCCAAGGCCATCGCGCCCGACGTCCAGAAAGCGAAGGACGCGGACATCCCCGTCATCGCCTACGACCGGCTCGCCGAGGGGCCGATCGACGCGTACGTCTCGCACGACAACGAACTCGTCGGCCAGGTACAGGGCCGCGCCATCGTCGGAGCACTCGGCGACGAGTCCAAGACCAGCAAGATCGTCATGATGAACGGCTCACCCGCCGACCCGAACACAGGGCTGTTCAAGACAGGCGCACACAGCGAGTTGGACGGCAACGTCATCATCACCAAGGAGTACGACACGAAGGAATGGCTGCCGTCGGTCGCCAAGACGAACATGGAGAAGGCGATCCAGGCCGTCGGCCTCGACAACATAGCCGCCGTCTACTCGGCCAACGACGGGATGGCGGGTGCCGTCATCGACGCGCTGAAGGAGGCGGGAGCGAGCAGGATCCCACCGGTGACCGGGCAGGACGCCGATCTGGCCGCGCTGCAGCGGATCGTCTCCGGCGAGCAGTACATGACCGTCTACAAGCCGTTCCTGCAGGAGGCCGGCAACGCCGCGGAGCTGGCCGTGGCCAAGGTCCAGGGCCACGCGATCGAGTTCGACGCGCTGACCCCCGCCTCCGTCAACAGCCCGACGGATAAGGGCATCCGGTCCAACCTGGTCCCGGTGGTCGCCGTCACGAAGGACAACATCGAGGAAACGGTGATCCAGGACGGCGTCTACACCGTCAAGGACATCTGCACCCCGCAGTACGCGGCGGACTGTGCGGAGGTCGGGCTTAAGTGAAGTAGCGAGCGCCCGCGCTCATATCCAGCCGTGTCGGACGGCGTGGCCGCCGAGCTGCATCCGAGTCCGCACTCCGGCCATGTCCATGAGGTGGCGCAGGCGTCGGTGCAGCGTGCGTGGTGACAGGCCGAGCTGTGTCGCGGCCGTCGGGTCGGTCACGCCGGCCAGCAGGAGCGCGAGGATCCTTCGGTCGAGGTCGGTCGGGCCCTCCGCCCCGAATGCGACGGTGGGTTCGGCTTCACCGCCGGTGCCCGACAGCTCCAGCGGGTGGGCGGTGCGCCATACCGTCTCGAACAGCGCGTCCATCGCGTCCAGCAGGCCGCTGCGGTGCAGCAGCACCGCGCCGTGCTCTCCGGTCGGCGTGGTCGCGAGCGGGACGAGGCCGAGTTCGGCGTCGGCCAGCATGAGTTTCATGGGCAACTGGTCGGCGACACGCAGCTGCACGCCGTTGCGCAGGGACTCGATCACGTCGTGGACGATGCCCGGCTCCGCCAGCACGGCCCGGTCCAGTACCGCCCGGAAATGCACACCGCGGCCGATGGCCACGGCTTCGGCCGTGTTCTCGCCGGGAGGCACGGCGACGATCGGCGCGGTGATGAAGGTGCGGATCTGCGTGCGGGCCGCCTGCTGCACCTGGAGGTAGTGATGGCGGATGGCGTCGACGCCTGTGACGACCTCGATCAGATCGACGATGCTGCTCCCGGTCATCGCCGCCCGGTGTTCCTCGGCGAAGGTCACCAGGGCATGCTCAGCCGCGCGCAGCCCGTCCCGGCGCTGGCTGATGAGAGCGCCGAGCGCCATGGTCGGCGGCGCGGCGGTGAACCGCTCGTCGGCCGCCCTGGTCACCAGTCCCCAACCGACCAGACGCGACAAGGCCTTGTCGGCCTGGGCCTGCGACATGACGAGCAGATCCGACAGCAGCGTCGCGGTGGAGTCCGGCCGTCCGATCAGCGCCCGGTAGACGCGCTCGTCATCGGGTTCCAGGCCCAGAACATCCAGCATCGGCGACCGACTCTCTTCCGCTTGCCGCAGCGGGGAGAGTATGCGCCATGGCGGCAGAATCTGAATAGTCCCTGGTGGGAGCAGGTGTGACGGGAAGGGCGATGGGAAAGGCGACGGGAAGGGCCCCGGAGAGTCGCCTCCCCGGGGCCCGACCGTGCGGCTCATCGCAGGCCGTACGCCCGGATGATCTCGTTCTCGACGCCGAAGCCTGTGTTCGTCTCGGCGCTCGCGCGGACCGAGAGGAAGCCGCCGGGCTTCTTGGCCGTCCTGAAGGAACCCGTCCAGTAGCCGTCGGCCCCCTTGGCCAGGGTCACCTTCTGCCAGGTGGCGCCGTCGTCGTACGAGACGTCCAGCTTCACCCTGGTGACCTTGCCCGGCACGGTGCCGCCGCCCATCGACACCGGCTTGAGCGCGATCTTCTGGGTCCCGTTGGCCTTGATGTCGCCGTGCAGGTCCGACTCCAGCCGGTAGTCCAGGTTCAGCACCGAGAACGGCTCGAAGGAGTCCGAGTCGACGGTGTCGGACGTGAAGGTCCACTCGGTGTGGGGGCCGTCCGCTTCTCGGCCTTGAGCACTGCACCACGGGCAGGTGTTCGCCACGGCAAGGACTTGCCGGCCCCAAACCGCGTAAAGGCGGGCAAGGTTGCACTTTTCGGACTGGCCCACACGAGGCGCGGTGGCGCGGGTGGCCCGAGGCCGCGGCATGAGAGGGGCTCCGCCCGGGCCGTACGCCCAGGTCGGAGCCAACGAGCAGGCTCGGGCGCTCCTGGCTGGTGTCAGGTGCTGAGTGCGGTGCGCAGGGTGGCGGCCATCAGCTCTATGGCCTCCTTCCCTGCCGGTACCGGGCCGGTGTGCGTGAAGTAGTGGTCGACGCCCTCGAAGACGCGGTGGGTGACCGGGACGCCCGCGGCGTCCAGGGCCTTGGCGTAGGCGTCGCCCTCGTCGCGCAGGCGGTCGTGCTCCGCGGTGATGACCAGGGCGGGCGGCAGTCCGGCGAGGTCGTCGGCCAGCCCGGGCGAGACGAGGGGATGGGCGCGGTCGGCGGAGTCCGGGACGTAGGCGGCGGTGAAGACCCGCATGAGGTGCGGGGTGAGCAGCGGCTTGGCGATCGGGGAGTGCTTGGCGGCGGGGTCGGCGACCTGGTCGAGCGGAGCGGAGTCGATGATCTGGAGCCGGGGCGTGAAGGTGCCGCGGTCGCGGGCGGTGCGGCAGACCGCGGCGGTCAGGCTGGCCCCGGCGCTGTGTCCGCCCACGGCGAGTCGCGAGCCGTCCCAGCCGTTGGCGGGGCCGTTCTCGGCGACCCACGCGGTGACGTCGTACGCCTGCGTGACGGGGGCGGGGAACGGCCGCTGCGGGGAGACGGCGTAGTCCACGTTGATCACGACGCAGCCGGCCGTGGCGGCTATGTAGCGGCAGATGTGGTCGTCCTGCTCGGGACGGGCGACGACGAAGCCGCCGCCGTGGAAGTTGACGTACACGGGGGCGAGGGCGTCGGTGGCGTCGGTGGTGGCCGGCGGGCGATAGACGGTGCAGGTCACCGGTCCGGCGCCGGTCTCCACCTGGAGGGAGTCGGTGCGCTTCGGGATGTCGGTGAAGCGCAGGTCCTTGTGCACGCGGGACATCATGCCGCCGAGCAGCAGCTGGATACCTCTGGCCTGGATTCCGGGACTGAATGGCATGGTCTGGTCCGCCCATCGCTGCAACGCTGCAACATTAAACCAACAGGAATCCTGATAATGAACGGTCGTCCCGTGTCGCGCAACGGTGAGCGGCGTACTACTTCCGAACGGGAGCACTGGGTGACGGACAGCATGCGGCGCGCACTGGGCCTGCCGACCACCTGACCTTCGTCAGTACCACCGGGTTTCCAAAGTAACTAGCCTGGCCACCGTGAAAGGATCAGTCACGGCCGTCGCACCGCCCGGCACTCCCCCCGCGGAGCGGCAACGGCCCCTCAGGCGCAGGCTGATCACCTCGCTGTTCGTCTGGCTCGCGCTCAACCTCTCGGCGCTGGGGCTGTCCTCAGGTTTTCCGGAGGGGCTGAACCGGTGGTGGCAGATCCTGATCGGGGCCGTGGTCACCGGTGTCGCCGTCTGGCTGCACCAGTCGCGGCCCTTGGTCTCTTTCGTCCTCTGTCTGGCCCTGTGGTGGACCCTGGGCACGCTGGACGACGACCTGGGGTCGACTGTCGTCTCCCCGTACCTGCCCGCCGTCTTCATCATGAGCTTCATGGTGGGACGGCTGCCGGTGGCCACCCCGTTGGTCCTGCAGGCCCTCGGCGGCACGATCCTCGTCGGCTCGGGTCTCGCGGTCGCGGTCCAGCTGTCCTTGCCGATGTGGTTCGTCCTGCTGACCGTTCTGGTCTTCGCTTGTCTGCTGCCGTGGCTGACGGGCCGCTACTGGCAGCAACGGCACGAGTTGCAGCTCGCGGGCTGGGAGCGTGCCCGCCAGATGGAGACGCAGCAGCGCATCCTGATCGATCAGGCCCGGCTGCGGGAGCGGGCGCGCATAGCCGAGGACATGCACGACTCGCTGGGGCACGAACTCAGCCTGATCGCCCTGCGCGCCGGCGCGCTCCAGGTGGCTCCCGGTGTGAGCGAGAGCTTCCGCAGCGGGGCCGGTGAACTGCGGGAGAGCACCGCGAGGGCGATGGAGCATCTGCGCGACATCATCGGCGTCCTGCGCGAGGACGACACGGAGACACCGCTGGATCCCTCGCGGTCCGGCATCGGCGCGCTGATCGACCGTACGCGGGCGTCCGGCGTGCCGGTGACGTTGGAGCACGTGGGCGAGGCGGAGCAGCTGCCCGCCATGACGGACAAGGCGCTGTACCGGGTGGTGCAGGAGTCGCTGACCAACGCGATCAAACACGCCCCCGGTGCGGCCGTGACCGTATGCCTGGAGTACCGGCCGATCGAGGTCATGGTGAGGGTGCGCAACGGTCCGCCGACGGAGCCGCCCTCGGACGACCGGCCGAGCGGGCGGCGTGGGCTGATCGGGCTTCAGGAGCGGGCGCGCCTGGCGGGCGGACGGCTGTACGCCGCCGCGCTGCCGGACGGCGGCTTCGAGGTGACGGCCCGGCTGCCTCGGGTGCCCGAGGCGCTCGAGGCGCTCAAGGCCGGCGAGGCTCCCGAGTGGCTGTCGCCGTCGGCCGGGTCGACGGAGGGCGGTCTCGCCGACGCGACCATGCACGTCCGCCGACGGTTCATCACCGCGGTCGCGCTGCCGCTCGGCCTGTTCGTCCTGCTCGTCGTGGGAATAATCGGCTACTACGCGTATCTGTCGACGTCCACCACGCTGGCTCCCAAGGACTTCGACGGGCTCCGGGTCGGGCAGAGCAAGGCCGAGGTCAACCGCGTGCTTCCCGAGAACGACATGAACGACCCGCCGTCCGAGGAACTGCCCGTCCCGGCCGGGGCATCCTGCCACTACTACCGTTCCAGTGGGGCGCTCTTCGTCCAGGTCGACGTCTACCGGCTCTGCTTCGCCGACGGGCGCCTGGTGGCCAAGGACGTCATCACCGCCGAGTCCCGGGCCCCTGTCGACCACGACGCCTGACCGCCTCCTCCACCACCACCATGCCGCTGAACAGGAGACGACCATCACTCCCATCACCCTTGTCCTGGCCGACGACGAAGCGATGATCCGCGCGGGGGTGAAGGCCATCCTGGCAACGGATCCCGAGATCGACGTCGTCGCCGAAGCAGCCAACGGACGCGAAGCGATCGCTCTGACGCTGGAGCACCGGCCCGACGTGGTGCTCATGGACATCCGTATGCCCGTCATGGACGGACTCGCCGCCACGGCCGAGATCAAGCGGCAGGTGCCGCAGACCTCGGTGCTGGTGCTGACCACCTTCTCCGAGGACGCGTATGTCGCCCGTGCGCTGGGCGACGGAGCCAGCGGCTTCATGCTCAAGTCCGGCGACCCGCGGGAGCTGTTGACGGGTGTGCACGCCGCGGCTGCCGGTGCCTCCTACCTGTCGGCGAAGGTCGCCGAGCGGGTCATTTCCGAACTCAACCGCAGCTCCGGAGGACAGGCCGAGGCGCGCAGCGCCCTCGCGCAGAAACGGGTGAGCGCGCTGACCGAGCGGGAGCAGGAGGTGCTGGCGCTGGTGGGCAGCGGCCTGTCCAACGCCGACATCGGCAGGCGGCTCCATGTGGTCGAGGGCACCGTCAAGAGTTACGTCAGCGCCATCTTCACCGCGTTGGGCGTGCGCAACCGGGTGCAGGCCGCGATCATCGCGTACGAGGCGGGGCTCGTGGCGGACCGGGACAAGTGACACGGTCGTCACGTCGCGCGGGTGCACGAGCCGGGGGCACGTCCGGCTCGGGTACCCGTCGTACCCCTGACGGATACGACGACGAAAACCGGGGCGTCGCCCACCGAGCGGGGGTTCCCGGTGGAGCGACGCCCCGTGCGCCCGGTCAGGTTCCGGAGCGCGCTTCAGGGGTGGCGCGAGGTCAGGCGTCGCACGAGGTCAGGCGTCGCGCTTGCGGAGGGCGTAGAAGCCCACCGCCAGGGTCCCGAGGGCCCACAGGACCAGGAGCAGGAGCCCCATTCCGGGTCCGTACGGTGTGGTGTCCGCGTTCATGAAGACGGTTCCGGCCGAGTTGGGCATCCGCTCCGCCAGCGCCACCAGCGGGTCGATGTCGGAGGCCTGGAGGACCACCGGCAGGACCGTGAGCCCGACGAAGACGATGGTGAGCGTGCCGGCGGCGCTGCGCACGGCGACGGCCACGGCCACGGTGAGGACGGCGACGAGCGCGAGGTAGACCCCGATCCGCAGGGCACTGCCCAGGGCTTCACCGCCGGCCGTCCCCGCCTTGTCGCCCAGCGACAGCGAGGAGACCCCGACCCCGATCAGGCCGAACACGATTCCGGCGAGGAGGCTCACCGCGGCGGCCACCGCGGTCTTGGCCGCCAGCAGCCGGCCGCGCATGGGCACGGACTGCAGCGTCGTGCGGATGCTGCCGGAGGCGTATTCGGCTGTGATCATCAGCATCGCCAGGGCGATCAGGGCGAACTGGGCGACGTACACGGTGGCCACGGCGACGTCGCCGACCGGCACCGTGGTGCCCTCCTTCTTGTTGTTGGCCATGGTCGCGCCGATGATCGGGGTGGTGAGCAGCATCAGCCCCGCACCGCCCAGCAGGCACCACCAGGTGGACCTGACCGACCAGAGTTTGATCCATTCCGATGCCACGGCGCCGGGCAGTCCGCCGCCGGAGGCACGCACCGGCTGACCGGCGGTCGTCACGGGCATTGATGTCGTCATGACTGAAATCCTTGTGCTCTCTCAACAGGGCGACACGGTCGCGTGGAGTTCCGGGGCCGCCGGTTCGGGGCGGGGTTCTGGTGGAGGCGGCAGCGATCACGGCGTGGTTGCCGCATCACGCTCACGCGCCCGGGTGCTGGTGGCCGGACGCGGCCCCGAACTCGACGCTGTCCGCGGTGAGTTCCATGTACGCCTGCTCAAGGGACGCCTCGACGCTGCGCACTTCGTGCAGCCTGATCCCCAGCTCGTAGGCCACGTCAGACACCCGGTCGACGGTGAGCCCCGTGATGTACAGCTCGTTGTGGCTCTCCCAGCGGACGGGCACCGACCATTCATGCAGCCGGGCCACCAGCTGCTTGAGCCCCTCCTGCTCGGCGCCGCGCACCCGCACCGCGTTGAGCGAGCTGCTGTCGATGAGCTCCTGGACGGACGTCTCGGTGATCAGCCGCCCCTTGCCGATGATCACCAGATGATCGGCGGTCAGCTGCATCTCGCTCATCAGGTGGCTGGAGACGAAGACGGTGCGTCCCTCGGCGGCGAGTCCGCGCATCAAGCCGCGGATCCAGCGCACGCCGTCGGGGTCGAGGCCGTTGACCGGCTCGTCGAACATGACGACACCCGGGTTGCCCAGCAGGGCACCCGCGATGCCCAGACGCTGCCCCATGCCGAGTGAGTACGAGCCGGCGCGGCGGTTGGCCACCGACGTCAGACCCACGGTCTCGAGGACCTCGTCGACCCGGCTGACGGGGATGCCGTTGGTGCGGGCGAGGGCCCGCAGATGTGCGCGGGCGCTGCGACCGGGATGCACGGCCTTGGCGTCCAACAGCGCGCCGATCTCACGCAGCGGGTACGCCAGTTCGGCGTAGGGACGGCCACCGACGAGTGCCTGTCCGGATGTCGGGTGGTCCAGGCCCATGATCATCCGCATGGTGGTGGACTTGCCCGCACCGTTGGGGCCCAGGAAACCGGTGACGCGACCCGCCGCGATGGTGAGGGACAGGTTGTCCACGGCGGCCTGACCGCCATACCTCTTTGTCAGACCCTGCAGGGTGATCATGGATGAGTTCTCCCAGCCCTTCCAGCATTCTCTGTCTCACGCCGAACGTAGGCCCTGGCCGGGGAGGACCACATCAGTCCATGGGAAGGCATCCACCCTTACTTTAGTCAGGACTTTCACCGAGACCTTAGGCAACTGCCCGACAACTCTTGCCTTGATCCGGTCGGACGACGCAAAGTGGAAAGGCAGTTCCCAGCCAGACGCAGCGGCCGACCCTCGTCCCACCTTTTCTCGTTCCCATCGAAAGGCTCTTACGCGCTGCCCGGAAACGGCAGGCGCACCACCCGCAACCTCATCTGGGGAGCCATGTCTCAGCTCACGAACGAACCCGGCTTAGAGGAATCCGCACACATCGACCCGGTCAGCGCGGTCCGCACCTACTACCGACTCGTCGACTCCGGCGACGTGCCCGGACTCGTCCGGCTCTTCGCGCCCGACGCCGAGTACCACCGACCCGGATACACCAAGCTCACCGGCCACGCAGAGCTGGAGCGCTTCTATCGCGAGGAGCGCGTCATCGCCGACGGCACGCACCGTCTGTCCAAGATCGTGAGCCAGGACCGCGACGTGGCGGTGCACGGCACCTTCGAAGGGGTGCTGCATGACGGAACGAAGACTTCCGTACGATTCGCCGATTTCTTCAGCGTGAACACTGCGGGCGCATTCTCGGTGCGTCAGACATTCTTCTACGCACCGCTCGTATGAATCGACTGAGGAAACACACCGGGGGATTGTTTCTGTCATGCGTGAATTCGATACCACCGCTGCCGACTTCGACCGAATTCCTTTCGGAGAGCAGTTCACGCCGCACATGGTCACTGCCGAGTGGACCGAGCGGGACGGCTGGTCGCCACCGCGGCTGAAGCCGTTCGGCGACCTCTCCATGTCCCCGGCCATGGTCGGCCTGCACTACGGCCAAGTCGTCTTCGAGGGCTTGAAGGCCTACCGCCGGGGCACCGACGCGGTGGCCTGCTTCCGCCCCGCCGATCACGCGGCCCGGCTGAGCCGCTCCGCGCACCGGCTGGCCATTCCCGCACTGCCCGAGGACAGCCTGCTCACGGCCGTGGACCTGCTCCTCCAGGCCGACGGCGGGTGCCTGCCCGATCGGCCCGGGCTGAGTCTGTACCTGCGCCCGGTGCTCTACGCGAACGAGGCGAACCTGGCGCTGCGCCCCGCCCGCAGGTATGCGTTCCTGTTGATCGCCTTCGTCACGGGAGGCTTCTTCTCCGACCGTCCGGACCCGGTCTCGGTGTGGGTCGGCCGCGACTACACGCGCGCGGCCCCGGGCGGCACCGGCAGCGTCAAGTTCGCCGGGAACTACTCCCCGTCGTACGCCGCCCAGGAGCAGGCACGCGCCGCCGGCTGCGACCAGGTGGTCTGGCTGGACCCCGTGGAGCGCCAGTGGGTCGAGGAACTCGGCGGCATGAATCTCTTCTTCGTCCGGGGCAGTGGTCGCTCGGCGCAGCTGATCACGCCGCCGGCGACCGGAACACTGCTGCCCGGCATCACCCGGGACTCGCTGCTGCACCTGGCCGCAGGGCACGGACTCGCCGTCCGTGAGGAGCCGCTGTCGATCGGGCAGTGGAAGGCGGAGTGTCTCGACGGCACGATCAACGAGACGTTCGCCAGCGGCACGGCCGCCGTCGTCACGCCGGTCGGCACCGTCCGCGACGGCGCCGAGTCGTGGCAGGTGGGGACGGGCCTGGCGGGCCCTGTCACGCTCGCGCTGCGCGATGCGCTGGTCGGCATCCACACCGGGCGGGCACCGGCCCCCGAGGGCTGGCTGCGCACCGTCGGCCTCCGGGACGCGGGACGCGATGACCCGCACTCGCGGGCGAGCCTGGCCGGCTCACGGAAGTAGCGCCACGGCCGGAGCCCGGCCCCGGCGAACGGCCGGCGTTCACCACGGTCTGGCCGACAGTCACCACGGTCTGAAGGAACAGGGGGAGTTCCATGCATTCCGGCATGCGTCCGGAACGTGTTGTCATCAAGATCGGCACCTCGTCGCTCATCTCCGCGGGAGAGCCCGACCCCGCGAAACTGTCCGCCCTCGCCGACGCGCTGCTGCGGCTGCGCAACGACGGCCGGCAGCCCGTGTTGGTCGCGTCGGGGGCCATCGCCCTGGGCGCCGCACGGCTGCCACCGGAGGGCCGGCTGGGCGGCGCGGCCCGCCAGTTGGCGGCCGCGGTGGGCCAGGGTCTGCTGTTCGAGTCGTTCCGGCACAGCCTGGAACAGCGGTGCCTGACCGCCGCGCAGGTCCTGCTGACTCCGGTCGACGTGACGGGCCCGGAACACCACGACAGCACCCGTGCGGTGCTGGAGTCCTGCCTCGACACGGGGCTGGTGCCCGTCGTCAACGAGAACGACACCGTCATGGTGCGCAACAACGACGTTCTCGCCGCGCTGTTGGCGGCCGCGCTGGGGGCCGAGCGGCTGGTGCTGCTCACTGACGTCCCCGGGCTGTACGAGAGTGACCCGCGACGCGACGCGAACGCCCGGCGCATCCCGGAAGTCCGCGCCATGACGCCCGAGGTCGAACGGCTCGCGGGTGCGGCGGCGCGCGGCCCGGGCACCGGCGGCATGCAGGCCAAGCTGTGCGCCGCCTGGATCGCCACGCTGGCCGGCGTGCCCACGGTGATCGCGGGCGCGGACGCCGAGGACGCGGTGGTCCGCGCGGTGCGGGGTGAGGACATCGGCACCCTCGTCCACGCCCGCGCCCGGGACAAACAGCCGGGTCTGCGCCGACTGTGGCGCGCCCTGTCCGCACCGCCGGCCGCCCGGCTGCACGGCGGTCCGGACACCCGGCGCCTGGTGGCCGACGGCGGACCACTGACTGCCCGTCACCTGAAGCCGGGCGCAGAGCCGTTCGAGGCGGACGACGTCGTGGACGTGCTCGACCCGGACGGCCGGGTCGTCGCCCGTGGCCGTACCAGGGTGGCCTCCGCCGCGCTGCCCGGCGCCGCCGCCGATCTGTCCGTGCTTCACCACACCGAGTACATCAGCCTGTTGGAGGAGTGAGAGTGTCCGCCACCGTTACCGACATCTGCCGGCGCGCCCGTGCCGCATCCACCGTCATCCGGGAGCTGACCACCGAGGTCAAGGACCAGGTGCTGCGTGAAATGGCCGACGCGATCGACACGGCGGCCGAGGACCTGAAGGAGGCCAACGCCCGTGACGTGGCGGCGGCGCGCGAGGCGGGGACCTCGGCCACCCTGGTCGACCGGCTCACGCTGACCGACAAGCGCATCGCGGGGATGACCGGGGCGATCCGCACGATCATCGACCTGCCCGACCCGGTGGGGCAGGTGGTGGGCGGCCGTACCCGGCCCAACGGCCTGCGCATCGAGCATGTGCGGGAGCCTCTCGGGGTCGTCGCGGTGATCTACGAGGCCCGTCCGAACGTCACCGCCGATGTTGCGGCGCTGTGCCTGAAATCCGGCAACGCCGCCGTGCTGCGCGGCTCCTCGATCGCGCAGCACACCAACGCCGCCATCGCGGACGTACTGGCCGAGGTGCTGCGTGCGCGGGACGACGTGCCGGACGACGCCGTGCAGTTGATCCGGGACACCTCACGCGAGGCGGCCATGGAGCTGCTGCACGCGGACGGGTACGTCGACCTGCTGGTCCCGCGCGGTGGTCCGAGCCTGATCAACACCGTCAAGGACAACGCCACCGTGCCGACCGTGATCGACGGCGACGGCAACTGCCATGTCTACGTCGACGCGAGCGCCGACCCCGCGCGCGCCACGGACATCGTGGTGAACGGCAAGACCTCGCGGCCCAGCGTGTGCAACGCGGTGGAGACCCTGCTCGTCCACCGGGACCTGGCCGGGGACTGGCTGCCCAAGGCGCTGGACACCCTGCAGGACCTCGGCGTGAGCATCCGCGGCGACGAGCGCACCCGCGAAGTGTGGCCGGCCGCGAAGGAGGCCCAGGACAGCGACTGGGAAACCGAGTACCTGGACCTGATCCTGGCGGTGAAGGTGGTGGACGGCCTCGACGAGGCCGTCCGGCACATCGACCGCTACGGCACCCGTAACGCCGAGGCGATCGTGGCCCAGGACTACGACGTGGCCCGCCGCTTCGCCCTGGCGGTGGACTCGGGCAGCGTCTTCGTCAACACGTCCACGCGCTACTCCGACGGCGGCGAGTTCGGCTACGGCGTCGAGATCGGTGTCTCCACGCAGAAGCTGCACGCCCGCGGCCCGATGGGGCTGGAGTCGCTGACCTGCGTCAAGAACGTGGTGTGGGGCAGTGGTCAGATCCGTGTCATATGAGCGTCCGGTGCGCGCCATGACCGCACCCCCGGTACCCGCGAAAGGCGAGACCGCAATGCCGCCGCTGCACCACGCGAGTCTGCTGGACACGGTCCAGGAGGCCTCGTCGATCAAGCTCAACAACCGGATCTACGACATGCAGGCCGCCGGGGTCGACGTCGTCACGCTCTCGCTCGGCGAGGCGTTCTTCGACCTCCCCGTGCCGTCCTTCGAGGGGCTGCCGGCGTCCCGGCTCCACCACTACTCGCACTCGCGCGGTCTGCCTCTGCTGCGCGAGAAGCTGGCCAAGTACCACGCGTCCACTACGGGAGTGCCGGTCGACCCGGACCACGAGATTCTGGTCACGGCCGGGTCGAAGGCCGCGATCTTCATGGTGCTCACGGCACTGCTGGAACCGGGTGACGAGGTCATCATCCCCGAACCGCTGTGGGTGAGTTACCCCGACCAGGTGCGGCTGGCCCGCGGCGTGCCGGTGATGACCCCGTGGTACGACACGGTGGAGGACTTCGCCTCCTACATCACCTCCCGCACCCGCGCCATCGTGGTCAACAACCCGCACAACCCCAGCGGCCGCAGACTCGGCGCCGAGGAATTGCGGACGCTGCACGAACTGGCCGACCGGCACGGCCTGTTCCTGATCGCCGACGAGGCGTATCACGAATTCGTGCCGGAGGGCGTGGAATTCGTCTCGGCCCTCGTGCTCGACCCGGACAAGCGGCACACGATCGTCTGCAATTCCATGTCGAAGAACTACGGGATATCCGGTTGGCGCATCGGATACGTGCTTGCCCACCGGCAGCTCACCGATCAGCTCATCAAATTGCAGCAGCATCTGGTGACGTGTGCGCCGACGATTCTCAGCTACTACCTGGCGGAGCACTTCGAGAACATCCTCGAACACACGCGGCCGCAGATCCAGCGGGTCGTCTCGCTGCGCAACCGGATGGCCCGGATGCTCGCGGAGCGCGGCGTGGAATGCCTTCCGGGGGACGCCACGTTCTATCTGTTCACGTCACTGGGCGCTTCTCGGCTGGACTCCGAGGAGTTCGCCCGGGAACTGCTCGACCGGCACCGGGTCGCCGTGGTCCCGGGTGTCGGATACGGGGCCTCCTGCGGCGGGTTCGTCCGGGTGTCAGTGGGAACCGAGAGTGAGGAACGGCTGGTCCGTGGGGTCTCGGCGGTAGCCTCGCTGATCGAGGAGACCCGGTGAGCGAGGCCGTCGCGTTCGTCGGCTGCGGGCGCATCACGCGGGCCGTGGTGGGCGGGCTGGTCTCGGGGGGAGCCGCCCCGGACACGATCCGGGGCGTCTCCCGTACCGGGGCCGGGGCCCGGGCGTTGGGCGCGGAGTTCGGCATCCGTGCCGCGACGTCGGTCCGAGAGGCTGTCGACGGCGCGGACGTCGTCGTACTCGCCGTCCATCCGCACGAGACGCCGGACGCGCTGCGCACCCTGGCGGGTGTGCTCGCGGGCAGTGGGCCGGTACTGGTGTCGCTGGTGGCCTCGTGCCGTACGGAGGCCGTGGCCGCGGCCCTGCCGGGGGTCGCGGTCGTGCGCGCCGTGCCGAACGTCGCGGTGGCCGCGCGGCACGGGGTGACCGTCCTGTCGCGCGGCCCGCACTGCCCACCGGAGGCACTCACCGCCGCCCGGGAGCTGTTCGCGCCGCTGGGCGAGGTGCTCACGGCCGAGGAGGACCTCATGGAAACGGTCAGCGCACTGTCCGGGGCCGGCCCGGCGCTGATCGCCCACTTCGCCCGGGCGCTGGCCCGGGCGGGCGTCGGGCAGGGGCTGTCCGCGGACACCGCGGGCGCGCTGGCCGCACACGCCGTCCGGGGCACGGGTGCGCTGCTGACGGCGCCCGGTGCCACACCGGACGCCGTCGTGGACCGGGTCGCCTCTCCGGGCGGCATGACAGAGGCCGCGCTGCGCACGCTGGACGACCGTGCCCTGCCGCGGACCGTGCAGCAGGCGCTCGACGCGGCGGTCCGCCTCTCGCTGGGCCGTCTGCTCGCGGGCCCCGAAAGCCCGTCGGTCCGTTCCTGAAACACCGGCCTGAAATACCGGCCCTCCAGCACGGAAACCCGCCGGGGTGACCGCGTCCCACGACGCGGTCACCCCGGCGGTCTTGTGCCGGGCCGGCTCAGCGGGCCGCCGGCTCCAGGACGCCGACCCCGCCGGCCAGCGCGGGGTCGTCGCTCTCCTCCAGAATGCGGTTGTGCTCGTCCACGAAGACCACCCGCGGCTTCAACGCACGGGCCTCGGCGTCGGCCACCATGCCGTAGCCGATGATGATGACGAGGTCGCCCTCGTGGACGAGCCGGGCCGCCGCCCCATTGATCTTGACCATTCCCGAGCCTCGGTCGCCCTCGATGACGTAGGTCTCCAGGCGCGAGCCGTTGTTGATGTCGACGACGTGGACCAGCTCGCCCGGGAGCAGGTCGGCGGCCTCCATCAGGTCCGGGTCCAAAGTCAGCGACCCCACGTAGTTCAGGTCGGCCTGGGTGACCGTGGCCCGGTGGATCTTGGACTTCAGCATCGTCCGGAACACCGCGTGCCCGCCCCTCAGTTCGCGGAGCCCGCGGCGTCCATCGCCGCGATCAAGCTGGCCGGCCGCATGTCGGTCCAGTTCTCGTTGATGTAGTCCAGGCACGTCTGCCGGTCCGTCTCCTCGACGGCGACGGTCCACCCGGCCGGCACCTCGACGAAGGACGGCCACAGCGAGTGCTGGCCCTCGTCGTTGACAAGGACCAGGTACTTGCCGTCCGCGTCCTCGAACGGATTACTCATCGTTCAGACCCCCTGTACAGGTGCGGACTTCGTCCGCAGCTCGTTCAGTTTCTCAGCGACAACTCGCCCTATCCGGGCGGTGGGTGCCGGCTCGGTCAGCAATTCCTCATGCTCGGCATCCACATCGTAGTTTTCCAACCGCCCTTCCGTATAGGGATTCCAGGCAGTGACGTCACGACGATTCCTGGTTTCCTCGGAAACCCGGGTCGCTGTGAAGAACAGCACATCTCCGCGGAAGACTTCGGGTTCGTGACGGGGCATCATCCGTACGTTGTTCACGTACACGTTCTTCACCGCGACGACCTCGTCCGCCGTCAACTCGGCGAGCGCCCTGTTCTCACGCCGGAGGAATTCCCGGTAACGCTCCACGGGGAAGCGGTCGTCGGTCAGCTCGCCCATCTCGAAGTCGAATCCGATGGCCCGCAGGCTGTTCGCGACGATCTCCGCCTCGGCACGTTGGGCGGCGTCCTGGCCACGCCTGCTCGACGGGTAGGCGTCCACCAGACACAGCAGCTCCACCTCGGCGCCCAGCGCCTGGAGCCGGGTGGCGACGGCCTGGGCGACCGGGCCACCGAACGACCAGCCAAGGACGCGGTACGGCCCCTCGGGCCGGACGGAGCGGATCAGGTCGGCGTACCGGTCCGCCATCTCCGTCAGGTCGCCGGGCAGTGGGGCGTCACGGTCCCTGATCCCTTGGGCCTGCAGCGCGTACACCGGGGTGTCCGGATCGAGGTGGGCGAGCAGTCCGGCGTAGCACCAGCCGAGGCCGGCGGCCGGGTGGACGCAGAACAGCGGGGTGTCCGTGCCACGTTCACGCAGGGGGAGCAGTTCGGCGAACGGATCGTGGCGGGTGCCCCGGTCGAGTTCCTCGGCGAGGCGCGCGACGGTCGGGGCCTCGAACAGGCTCCGGATGGACAGTTCGGCGCCGAGGACGGTCCGGATCCGGCCGAGCAGCCGGGCCACCAGCAGTGAGTGCCCGCCGAGGGCGAAGAAGTCGTCGTCGACACCCACGTCGGGCAGCTTGAGCACCTCGGCGAACAGGGCGCACAGCACTTCCTCGCGGGGCCCGTTCGGCCCACGGCCGGACCGCGCCGCATAGTCCGGGACGGGCAGGGCACGCCGGTCGAGCTTCCCGTTCGCGGTGAGCGGCAGTTCGTCCACGGCCATGAAGACGGCGGGGATCATGTAGTCCGGCAGCCGTTCGCCGAGGTGAACGCGGAGTTCGGCAGTGCCGGGCAGTTCCCCTGCGGGCACCGCGTACGCCACCAGGCGCCGGTCTCCGGGCCGGTCCTCGCGCAGTACGACGGCGGCCTGGGCGACGGCCGGGTGCGCGACGAGTGCCGCTTCCACCTCGCCGGGTTCGATACGGAAGCCGCGCAGTTTGATCTGGTGGTCGGCGCGGCCCAGGAACTCCAGTTGCCCATCGGTACGCAGCCGCACGCGGTCACCGCTCCGGTACATGCGCTCGCCCGGTTCGAAGGGGCAGGCGACGAAGCGCTCCGCGGTCAGCCCCGGACGGCCCAGGTAGCCGCGGGCCAGGCCGGCGCCGGACACATAGAGCTCGCCGGCCACACCCGGGGGTACCGGTCGCAGGCGGTCGTCGAGCACGTACAGGCCGGTGTTGTCGATCGCCGTGCCGATCGGGGCGGTGGCGGGCCAGTCGGCCGGGTCGGCGGGCAGGGTGGCGCCGGTCGCCGCGTGCGTCTCGCTGGGGCCGTAGTGATTGTGCAGCCGCAGGCCCGGCCGCCCGGCGAAGAACCTGCGCACGGTCGGGGTGAGGTTGAGCGCATCGCCGGCCTGGGCGACGTCGGTCAGGCGGGGCAGCGCCGCGCCGAGTTCGGCGGCCGCCTCGGCGAGCGCCTCTACGACCAGGTTGGGCGCGTGCAGTTGCTCGATGCCGTGCTCCGCCAGCCAGCGCACCAGACGCTTGGGATCGCGTCGGACGTCCTCCGGGCAGGGCACGAGACGCTTCCCGCCGAGCAGCGCGGAGAGGATCTCGTGCACCGACACGTCGAAGCTGATCGCCGCGAACTGGGCGACGGCCGCGCCGGGCCGGCGCGGGGGCATGGCCTCCTGGTGCCAGGAGACCAGGTTGTCCATGGCCCGGGCCGGCATGACGACACCCTTGGGGCGGCCCGTCGATCCCGAGGTGTAGATCGCGTACACCGGGCGGTGCGACGACAGCGGCCCGGTGTGCGGCGGTGCCGTGGGCTGCGCGGCCAGGTCCCGGACGGTGCCGGGCGCGTCGAGGAGCAGCAGTGGCCCCACCTCACCGGGCAGCCGTGCGGCGACCTCCTCCGTCGTCAGCACGAGAACCGGTCGTGCGTCCCCGGTCATGTGGGCGAGTCGCTGCGCCGGGTACTCCGGGTCGAGCGGCAGGTAGCCGGCGCCGGTCTTGAGCACGGCGAGCAACGCCACGACGAGGTCGGCCGAGCGGCGCAGGGCCAGTCCCACCAGACGCTCGGGACCGGCGCCTTCCCGGGCCAGCAGCCCGGCGAGCCGATTCGCGGCCTCGTCGAGTTGTGCGTACGTCAGGACCCGTGGCCCGTCCTGCACGGCCACGGCCGTCGGGGTGCGGCGCACCTGCTCCTCGAACCGCTCGGTGAGGCTCGCGCGCGGCAGTTCCCGCGCACCGGGGCGGGCGAGCAGCCGTGCGCGCTCGTCGGGGGTCAGGACCTCGACGCCGCCGATCGGCTGCCCGGGCGCTTCGGCCAGCGCGCGCAGCACCCGTACGAAGCGTTCGGCGAGTGCCTCGGCGGTCGCGGCGTCGAACAGGTCTGCGCTGTACTCCAGGACGGCGTTGAGGCCACCTGGCCTGCCCTCGCCGTCGTGCAGGTCGGCGAAGGCGAAGAGCAGGTCGAAGCGGGAGACCGCGGAGCCGACGGCCTGGCCGGTGACCTTGAGGCCGGGCAGTTGCTCGATGGCCTCGTGGGCGGCCTGCTGGTCGGTGTTGTTGAACGCCAGCATCACCTGGAACAGGGGGTGGCGGGCCATCGACCGGACGGGGTTGAGCAGTTCCACGAGCCGCTCGAACGGCACGTCCTGGTGGGCGTACGCGGCAAGGGAGTTCTCGCGGACCCGGCGCACCAGCTCCTCGAAGGTCGGGTCGCCGGAGGTGTCGGTGCGCAGGACGAGAGTGTTGACGAAGAAGCCGACCAGGTCCTCGAGGGCGTCGTCGGTGCGTCCGGCGATCGGGGTGCCGATCGGGATGTCGTCGCCCGCACCCGTCCGGGACAGGGTCACGGCCAGCGCGGCCTGGACGACCATGAAGACGGTCGCCCGGTTCTTCCGGGCAAGCTCGACCAGGCCGGCATGGAGGTCCGGCGGCACCTGGAAGCCGATGCGGGCGCCGGTCTGACTGGACACCGCGGGCCGCGGCCGGTCGGCGGGCAGGTCGAGTTCCTCGGGCAGTCCCGCGAGCGCCTCCCGCCAGTGGGCGAGCTGACGCGAGATGAGGCTGTCGGGGTCCTCTTCGGAGCCGAGCGTCTCGCGCTGCCACAGCGTGTAGTCGGCGTACTGTACGGCCGGTTCGCGCCACTGCGGGGCGCCGCCCGCACAGCGGGCGGCGTAGGCGGTGGCGAGGTCCCTGCCGAGCGGTCGCCTCGACCAGGCGTCGCTGGCGATGTGGTGCACCAGCAGGAGCAGCACGTGGTCCTCGGGGCCGAGCTCGAACAGGGTGGCGCGCACCGGCAGTTCGCGCGCCAGGTCGAAGCCGTACCGGGCCGCGGCGCGCAGTTCGTCCGGCAGCCGGTCCTCGTCGGTGACGACGGTGGTGAACGGCACCGGGGCCTCGCCCGGTTCGCGCACGATCTGGTGGGCGCCCTCCGGGCTGTCGGGGTCCTCGGCGAACACGGTCCGCAGCGACTCGTGGCGGGCCACGACGTCGTCGAGGGCCTGCCGCAGCGCGGCCTCGTCCAGAGGGCCGTGGAAGCGGCGCGAGACCGGGATGTTGTAGGTGGGGCTGGGTCCCTCCATGCGGTGCAGGAACCACAGCCGTGACTGCGCGTACGACAGCGGCAGCCGGGCCGGACGCACCGCCGGCCGGGTCACGGCGCGGCGGGCTCCGCCACCGGTGTCCAGGGCTTCCGCGACACCCGCCACGGTGGGTGTGTCGAACAGCTGACGCACCGACAGTTCGACGTCGAGCGTGGCGCGGATACGGCTCACCAGACGCGTTGCGAGCAGCGAGTGGCCACCCAGGTCGAAGAAGTCGTCGTCGATGCCGACCGCCGGCCGGCGCAGCACCTCGGCGAAGAGCGAGCAGAGGATCTCCTCGCGCGGTGAACGGGGCGCGCGCCCGCCGGGAGCGGTCTCGTACTCGGGGGCGGGCAGGGCCCGGCGGTCCAGCTTGCCGTTCGGGGTGAGGGGCAGGGCGTCGAGCACGATCACCGCGTCCGGCACCATGTACTCCGGCAGCGTGGCCGCGGCACGCTCGCGCACGCCGGCCGGCGCGGGCACGGCGCCCTGGTCGGGGACGACGTAGGCGACGAGCCGCCGGTCGCCGGGCACGTCCTCGCGCACCACCACGGCGGCGCGCGCCACCTCCGGGTGGCCCAAGAGCACGGACTCGATCTCCCCGAGCTCGATGCGGTAGCCCCGGATCTTGACCTGCCCGTCGACCCGGCCCACGAACTCCAGCTCGCCCGCCTCGTTCC
This sequence comes from Streptomyces sp. NBC_01352, assembly GCF_036237295.1. Lineage (NCBI taxonomy): Bacteria > Bacillati > Actinomycetota > Actinomycetes > Kitasatosporales > Streptomycetaceae > Streptomyces > Streptomyces sp. NBC_01352. The sequence goes on along the minus strand of NZ_CP108354.1, from coordinate 7,689,882 downwards.
AGCGGGCCAGGTCGCCGGTGCGGTACATGCGCTCACCTGGCGCACCGTAGGGGCAGGCCACGAAGCGCTCAGCGGTCAGGTCCTGCCGCCCGAGGTAGCCACGGGCGAGCCCGGTGCCGGCGATGTACACCTCGCCCGCGGTGCCGGGCGGGGCCGGCTGGAGTCCGGCGTCGAGGACGTGGATCTTGGTGTTCCAGAAGGGACGGCCCACCGGGATGGCCCCGGCGGGCACCTTCGCGCCGGGCGCGATGGGGTTCTCGACGCTGTTCACGGTGGCTTCCGTGGCGCCGTACACATTGAAGACGGTGGCGTCCGGGTGCCTGGCCCGCCAGCGGTCCAGGGTCTCGCCCACCAGTAGTTCGCCGCCGAGCATCAGCGTCCGGGTGGGCGACACCTCGTCCGGCAGCTCGTCGAGGAGCGCGAGGACGCTGGGGGTCCCCTTGAGGAAGGTGGCGCGCGGACCGGCGGCGGCGTCCTCGGTGAGTTCCGCGATGTGCACCCGGCCGCCGCTCACCAGCGGGGTGTACAGGCCGGTCACCGTCAGGTCGAACGAGATGGGCGAGTGCAGCAGCGTGGTGCCGGAGGCGGTCGGGTAGGCCTCCCTGGCCCGTACCAGATAGGCGCCCAGCGAGCGGTGTTCGATGACGACACCCTTGGGGCGGCCGGTCGAGCCCGAGGTGAACACGACGTAGGCGGGGTTGGTGAGGGACAGCGGCAGCGCGCGGTCGGCGTCGTCCAGGTCCGTACCGGAGTACGGCGTGAGGTCGGAGTCGTCGAGGACGATCCTCGGCGCGGTGTGCCCGGGCAGCGCCGGGGCGAGCTCTCGCGTGGTGACCAGCAGGGCCGGGTCGGCGCTGTCCAGCATGTAGGCGATGCGGTCGGCGGGGTATCCCGGGTCCAGCGGCAGGTAGGCCGCCCCGGTCTTGAGCACGGCCAGCAGGCCGACCGCCGCCTCCACGGTGCGCGGCAGTGCCAGGGCCACGAACCGTTCGGGCGCCGCGCCCCGGGCGACGAGCAGCCGCGCCAGCCGGTTCGCGCGCGCGTTCAGCTCGGCGTAGGTCAGGCGCTCCGCTCCGCTCACCACCGCCTCGGCGTCAGGGGTACGGGCCGCCTGCTCCTGGAACAGGGTGACCACATCGGCCTCGCGGACCTCGCGGGCCGTGTCGTTCCACTCCTCCAGGACGCGGCGCCGCTCATCGGCCGACAGCACGTCGAGCGTGCCGACGGGGCTGCGCGGGTCGTCCAGTACGGCGGTCAGGACCCGGCGCAGCCGCTCGCCGACGGCCGTGGCGGCCTCCTCGGTGAACACGTCGGGACGGAAGTCGACGCGGAACCGGAGCCGGCTGCCCGGCTTGACGATCAGGCCCAGCGGATAGTGCATGCCGTCCTGGGTCTCGACGCCCGTCACCCGCACTCCGTGGCGCGGCGCCGACGCCTGTGCCGCCGGGGCGCTCGCCGGGTCCAGCGGATAGTTCTCGAAGACGAGCGCCGAGTCGAACAGCTCGCCCACGCCCGCGAGTTCCTGGATCCGGGTCAGACCGAGGTACTGGTGGTCGAGGAGCCGGGCCTGCTCCGTCTGGAGCCGGTCCAGCAGCTCGGCGAGCGGCTCCGCCGGGTCCAGCCTCAGGCGCAGCGGAAGGGTGTTGATGAACAGGCCGACCATGTTCTCGACGCCGTCCAGCTCCGGCGGCCGGCCGGAGACCGTCACGCCGAACACCACGTCGGTGCGGCCCACCAGCCGGGACAGCACGATCGCCCACGCCGCCTGGGCCACGGTGTTGAGTGTCACGCCGAGTTCGCGGGCCCGCTCGGTCAGCCGCGCCGTCTCCAGCGGAGTGAGTGCCATCTCGACCTGGCCGGGGACCACGGGCACCCGCCCGGAGGCGGCGGACGCCACCCGGAACGGCTCCTGGAGCCCGGCGAGCGCCTCCTGCCAGGCCCGCTCGCCCGCCGAACGGTCACGTCCGGCGAGCCAGCCCAGGTAGTCGCGGTACGGGCGGACCCGCGGCAGCTGCGAGACGTCACCGCCGTTCAGGTACAGGGCCAGCAGTTCCCGCAGCAGCACCGGACGCGACCAGCCGTCCCACAGCACATGGTGGTTGGTCAGCACGAACCGGTGCCGGTCCGGACCGTACCGGAGCAGGATGAACCGCACGAGCGGAGGCTCGGCCAGGTCGAAGCGGCGGGCGCGGTCCGCGTCGAGCACCCGGCGTGCCTCGCGTTCCCGCTCGTCCTGCGGCAGCCCGCTCAGGTCCACTTCCTGCCATGCCAGGGGTACGTCCTTCAGCACGATCTGCACAGGCCGGCTCAGGCCCTCGTGACGCAGCGCCGTGCGCAGGTTGGCGTGCCGGGCCAGCAGTGCCGCGGCCGCGGTCCGCAACGCCTTGGCGTCCAGCGCCCCTTCGAGGTCCAGAACCATCTGGACCGTGTAGATGTCCAGCGCCTTCTCGTCGAAGACGTTGTGGAACAGCAGCCCCTCCTGCAACGGAGACAGCGGCAGTATGTCCTCCAACGCGGACCGCTTCATTCCGACGTCCTCCACTCGGCTTCGAGCTGTTCGATGTCGCTCTGGTTCAACAGGGCCAGCGGCACGTCGGACGGGGTGAACCCGCCCGCCGTCCCTTCGGCCGCGTGGTCGGCGAGCGCGCGCAGCGCCCGGAACCACGCCTGGGCCAGCTCCCGTACCTCCTGCTCGGTGAGCAGCCCCTGGGCCCAGGTCCAGGCGGCGAGGAGTTCCGGACCCTCCGCGCCGTCCCGGGTGATGGCGTTCAGTTCGACGGCATGGGTCAACGGCATTCCGGTGTCCCGGCCGCCGCCGATGCCGGCGGTACCGGGCGCCGTCGCCCAGTCGGCCGCCGCCTGGTCCCGGGAGGTGAACCGGCCCAGATAGTTGAACTTGATCTGGGGGCGGGCGAGCGGCGCGAGGAGGTCCGCCGTCTTGGAGTTGAGCCGGCGCAGCAGTCCATGGCCGAGCCCCTTGCCGGGCACCGCCCGCAGCTGCTCCTTCACCCGCTTCAGCGCCGCACCCTCGTCGACGGCCGCGGCCGTGTCGAGCCGGACCGGGTAGGTGCTGGTGAACCAGCCGACGGTACGGGTGAGATCGGCTCCCGGCAGCGCCTCCTCCGCCCGGCCGTGGGCCTCCAACTCCACCAGCACGCCGTGTTCCGCCGCGGTGGCCCGCCACTCCCGGACCGCCGACGCGAAGGCGGTGAGCAGTACGTCGTTGATCTCGGCGTGGAAAGCGGCCGGCACCGTCGTGAGCAGGGACTCGGTCACGTCCGACGGCAGCTCCTGGGTGAGGTGACCGGTCGTGCCGACGGTGTCGCGCACCGGGTCCAGCGGGCGCCCGCCCAGCGGCGCGTCGGCATGCCGGAGCACCTGTGTCCAGTGGCTCAGCTCGGCCGTGGTCTGCGGCTCGTGGGCCAGCTCCTGCAGGTGCCGGGCCCAGCGGCGCAGTGAGGTGCCCACCGGTTCGAGTACCGCTTCCCGGCCGGCCGCCACGTCCCGCCAGGCCTGTGCGAGATCCGGGACGAGGATGCGCAGGGACACCCCGTCGACCACCAAGTGGTGCAGGACGAGCAGCAGTTGCCCCGGCATGTCCCGTCCCCGGTCGAACCAGACCGCCTGCACCATGACTCCGTCCCGTGGTGCCAGGCGGGTCCGGGCCCGTGCCCCCTGCTGGGCCATCAGCGTGCGCAGCTCCTCGTCGTCGAGTCCCGCCGCCTCGATCCGCTCGACACGGTCGCCGGCGCTCACCGAGCCGGGCGCGGTCACCTCCAGCGACCAGTCGTCGCCGTCCACCGCGGTGAGCCGCAGCCGCAGGGCGTCGTGGTGGTCGAGCACCGCCTGCAGCGCCCGCGTCAGGGTCTCGCAGGTCAACGCGGCCGGCACCTGGACGACGGTGGACTGGTTGAACTCCGCGAACGGGCCGCCGCGTGAGGCAAGTTCCTTCATGATCGGCGTCAGCGGGACCTCGCCCACCCCGTCGTCCGGTGCCGCCGGAGCGGCTGCGTCGGCGGCCTGGGCGACCTCGGCGAGGCGGGCCACCGTCTTGCACTCGAAGACGTCCCGGGGCGAGAACCGCAGTCCGGCCCGGCGTGCCGCGCTCACCAACTGGATCGACATGATGCTGTCGCCGCCCAGGTCGAAGAAGCTGTCGTCGACACCGACGTCGGGCACGCCGAGGACATCCGCGTACAGCCCGCACAGCAGTTCTTCCTTGACCGTGGCCGGCCCACGGGACCCGGCGCCTGCCGTGTACTCCGGGTCGGGGAGTGCGGTGCGGTCGAGTTTGCCGTGTGCGGTCAGCGGCAGCGCGTCTACGACGACGACCGCGGCCGGGACCATGTAGTCGGGCAGCGACTCGGCGAGCGACTTGCGTACCAGCTGCGGATCCAGCACGGTCGTCGTGCCGTCCTGCGCAACGGCATAGCCGACCAGACGGTCCTCGCGGACGATGACGGCGGCCTGCGCGATGAGCGGATGCGCCGCCAACGCGGACTGCACCTCACCCAGTTCGATGCGGTAACCGCGGATCTTGACCTGGTCGTCCGCCCGACCGACGTACTCCAACTGGCCCTCGCGGTTCCAGCGGACCACATCCCCGGTGCGATACATCCGCGTGCCCGGGGTGCCGAACGGGTCGGCGACGAAACGCTCCGCCGTCAGACCGGGACGGTCCAGATATCCGCGGGCCAGCACGACCCCGGCCACATACAGCTCGCCCGGTGTGCCCACCGGCACCGGCCGCAACGCCCCATCCAGCACATAGGTACGGGTGTTGGCGAACGGACGGCCGATCGGCACCGCACCCGACGGCGTCTCCGCGCCCGGCTCGAGACGGTATTCGGCACAGTTGACCGTCGCCTCCGTCGGACCATACGCATTGATCACCTCAACACCGGGATGGGCTTGGCGCCACGCGGCCAGCGCCTCCCCGCGCAACGCCTCACCACCGATCACCAACGTCCCCGACGGCGACGCCGACTCCGGCAACGCCTCCAACAACCCCAGGTGAGACGGCGTGACCTTCATGAACGAGACCCCGGACACGCTCTCGTCGAGCTCACCGACGACGATCCGGCCACCACTGACCAGCGGCGACCACAAAGCAGTCACGGTCAGATCGAACGCGAACGACGAGTGCACCAACGACACCCCCGCCGCCTGCGGATACACCTCCCGCGCCCGCACCAGATACGCCCCCACCGACCGGTGCTCAACCACCACACCCTTCGGCCGCCCCGTCGACCCCGACGTATAAATCACATACACCGGCCACGACAACTCCACCGCAGGCAAGTTCTCATCAGACAGCCCACTCGTGTCCGCCTGCGCCAGCCACTCCTCGTCGATCACCAGCGCAGGCGCCGCGTCCTGAAGGATGAAGGCGATCCGCTCCACCGGATACTCCGGGTCCACCGGCACATACGCCGCCCCCGCCTTCACCACCGCCAACAACACCGTCACCAACTCCGCCGATGGCGGCAGCACCACCGCCACCCGCGACTCCGCACCAACGCCCCGCTCCACCAACAGCCGCGCCAGCCGATTCGCCCCCGCATTCACCTGCGCATACGTCAGCCCATCAACCGCCACCGCATCCGGCGTCCGCTCCACCTGCGCCTCGAACAACTGCGGCAACCCGACAACCGACACCTCCCGCCCCGTATCGATCCACTCCCCCAACACCAAACCCCGCTCAGCATCAGAGAGCACATCCACACCACCAACCCGCACCCCCGGATCAGCAACCACCACCCCCAACACCCGCACCAACCGCTCAACCAACCCCTCAGCACTCACCACATCGAACAGATCCATGCTGAATTCGAGGACACCCGCGATGCCGTCGGGACGTGCGTCCGGGGTGTGCTGTTCCACCATGCGGAAGAGGAGGTCGAACTTGGCCGCGCCGGTCGGCAGCGGCTGCTGTCGCACGGTGAGGCCGGACAGGCTCTGGACTGCGTCGGCGGCGGCCCGCTGGTCGAGGTTGTTCCAGGTGAGCATGGTCTGGAAGAGGGGGTGGCGGGTCATCGAGCGCTCGGGGTTGAGGACCTCCACCAGCCGCTCGAAGGGCACGTCCTGGTGCGCGTACGCGGCCAGATCGAACTCGCGTACCTGGCCGAGGAGTTCACGGAAGGTCGGGTCGCCCGACAGGTCGGTGCGCAGCACCAGCGTGTTCACGAAGAACCCGATCAGGTCCTCCACGGCGTCGTCGGTGCGGCCCGCGATCGGGGTGCCCAGCGGGATGTCCGTGCCCGCGCCCAGCCGCGACAGCAGCGTCGCCAGCGCCGCCTGCACCACCATGAACACGCTCGCGTCGCTCTCCCGCGCCAGCGCGACCAGCCGCTCGTGCACCTCCCGAGGGACGGTAAAGGCGACCCGGCCGCCTCGCTGCGAGGCGACGGCGGGGCGTGGACGGTCCGTGGGAAGGGCCAGTTCCTCCGGAAGCCCGGCCAGCGACTCCCGCCAGAAGGCGATCTGACGTGCGATGGCGCTGTCGGGGTCGTCCTCGGAGCCGAGCGTCTCCCGCTGCCACAGCGTGAAGTCCGCGTACTGCACCGGCAGTTCCCGCCACTGTGGGGCGACACCCGCGCGGCGGGCCGCGTAGGCGGCGGTCAGGTCCCGGGCCAGCGGGCCCGTCGACCACCCGTCGCCCGCGATGTGATGGACCAGCACCAGTAGCACGTGCCGCTCCGGAGCGAGCTCGAACAGCCAGGTGCGCAGCGGGAGTTCGGTGGCGAGGTCGAAGGCGTAGCGGGCCGCCGTGAGCAGGTCGTCCGTGAGGCTGTCGTCGTCCGTCTGCGTGGTGTGCAGCTCCGGGCGGGCCGCCTCGGACGGCAGGACGACCTGGTGGGCGCCCTGGGTGTCCTCGGCGAAGAGGGTACGCAGCGACTCGTGGCGGGCCACGAGGTCGTGCAGCGCCTCGGTCAGCGCGGCCCGGTCCAGCGTGCCGTCGAGGCGCAGCGCGGTCGGCATGTTGTAGGTGGGGCTGGGGCCTTCCAGCCGGTTCAGGAACCACAGCCGCTGTTGGGCGTAGGAGAGCGGGATCCGGGCCGGCCGCCCGGTCCTGGTCAGCGGCCGGCGGAGCGGCCCGGACGCCGTGTCGAGGACGGCGCCGAGTCGCGCCACGGTGGGGTGTTCGAACAGTTGCCGCACGGACAGTTCGGCGTCGAGCGTCGCGCGGATGCGGCTCACCAGCCGGGTGGCGAGCAGCGAGTGGCCGCCCAGGTCGAAGAAGCCGTCGTCGACGCTCACCTCGGGCACGCCGAGTACCTCGGCGAACAGCCCGCACAGGATCTCCTCGCGCGGCGAACGCGGTGCCCTGCCCGTGGGGCGTGCCGTGCTGTCGGGGGCGGGCAGGGCCTTGCGGTCGAGCTTGCCGTTGGGGGTCAGTGGCAGCGCGTCCAGGGGCACGAACGCCGACGGCACCATGTACTCCGGCAGTTGACGGGCCGCGTGCTCACGGAGCTCCGCCGGGCCGGCGGTGCCGGTCACATAGGCGACCAGTCGCTTGTCCCCGGGGGTGTCCTCCCGGACCAGGACCGCGGCGCGCGTCACGGACTCGTGCGCGAGCAGGACGGCCTCGATCTCGCCGGGTTCGATGCGGTAACCGCGCACCTTGACCTGCTGGTCGACACGGCCGAGGTACTCCAGCTCTCCGTCGGCCGACCAGCGCACCAGGTCGCCGGTGCGGTACATCCGGGTGCCCGGGGTGCCGTAGGGGTCGGCCACGAACCGCTCCGCGGTCAGCCCCGGACGGTCCAGGTAGCCGCGGGCCAGACCCGCGCCGGCGATGTACAGCTCTCCGGCCACTCCGGCGGGTACCGGACGCAGGGCCGCGTCGAGCACGTAGACCCGGGTGTTGGCGATCGGCCGTCCGATCGATCCCCGGCGTGCGCTGTCGGTGCCGACGGCTCCGGCGGTGGACCAGATCGTGGTCTCCGTCGGGCCGTAGACGTTGGTCACGGAGACCGCGTGCCGGGTGAGGGACGCGGCGAGGTCGGCGGGCAGCGCCTCACCTCCGACGAGCACCCTGACGCCCGAGAGCACGGAGGCCTGCTCGTCCACGATCGCGTGCCACAGGCTGGGGGTCGCCTGCACGACCGAGATCCCGGCTCGGCCGATCAGCTCGGCCAGGGCCCGCGGATCGCGCACCGTGTCCCGGCCGGCGAGCACCACGGTGGCTCCGGCCAGCAGCGGTACGTACAGTTCGAGCGCCGCGATGTCGAAGCCGACGGTCGTCACCGCGAGCAGCCGCTCGCCCGGTGTGAGCGCGCACCGCTCCCCCAGGGCGTGCAGGAAGTTGGTCAGGGCCGCGTGTCCGACGACGACACCCTTGGGCCGTCCTGTGGAACCCGAGGTGTAGATCACGTAGGCGGCGGATGCGAGCGGGACTGGTGGGAGGTCGCTTCCGTCGAGGCCGGTGAGGTCCGCCGCGGCGAGCCACTCCTCGTCGACGACGAGCACGGGACGCGCGTCGTCGATCATGTAGGCGATGCGCTCTTCCGGGAAGTCCGGGTCGAGCGGCACGTAGGCGGCACCGGACTTCAGCACGGCGAGAAGGACGGCCACCAGGTCGGCCGAGCGCGGCAGCCGGACGGCGACCCGCTGCTCGGGACCGGCGCCGTACCGTACGAGCAGCCGGGCGAGCCGGTTGGCCCGCGCGTTGAGCTCCGCGTACGTCAGTTCCCGGTCGCCGCAGACGACGGCGACGGCCTCGGGGTCGCGGGCGGCGCGGACCGCGAACAACTGCGGCAGGGCCTTGGCCGGTACGGCGCGTGCCGTGTCGTTCCACCGGTCGAGCACCGTGGCGCGCTCGGCGTCCGCCATGACGTCGACCCTGCTCACCGGGAGGCCCGGTGCGGCCAGGACGGCCTCCAGGACACGGACGAACCGCTCCGCGATCCGGGCGGCCGAGTCGCGGTCGTAGAGGTCGGTGCTGAACCCGAGCGCTCCGTGCAGTCCGCCGCCGTCTCCGGTGCGCTCCTCCAGGGCGAAGGAGAGGTCGAATTTGGCGACGCCGGTGCCGACGGGGTGTCCCGTCACAGTGAGGCCGGGCAGCGGCTCCGCGGTCGTGTTGTCGGCGCCCTGGAGGGTGCCGTCGTTCCAGGTGAGCATGGTCTGGAAGAGAGGGTGGCGGGCCGTCGCGCGCTCGGGGTTGAGGACTTCCACCAGTCGCTCGAAGGGCACGTCCTGGTGGGTGTAGGCGGCCAGGTCGAACTCCCGCGTCCGGCCGACGAGTTCACGGAAGGTCGGGTCGCCCGACAGGTCGGTGCGCAGGACCAGCGTGTTCACGAAGAACCCGACCAGATCCTCCACGGCCTCGTCACCACGGCCCGCGATCGGCGTACCGATCGGGATGTCCGGACCCGCGCCCAGCCGTGACAACAGCGTGGCCAGCGCGGCCTGCACCACCATGAACACGCTCGCGCCGCTCTCCCGCGCCAGCGCCACCAGCCGTTCGTGCACCCGGTCGGGAATCTCGAACTCCACGGCGTCGCCCCGGTAGGAGGGGACGGCGGGCCGGGTGCGGTCCCTGGGCAGGTCCAGCTCCTCCGGGAGCCCGGTGAGCGCCTCGCGCCAGAAGTCCACCTGTCCGGCCAGCGGGCTGTCGGGGTCGTCCTCGGAGCCGAGCGTCTGGCGCTGCCAGAGGGTGAAGTCCGCGTACTGCACCGGCAGTTCCCGCCAGTCCGGGGCGGCACCCGCGCAGCGGGCCGCGTAGGCGGCCGTCAGGTCGCGCGAGAGCGGGCCCATCGACCAGCCGTCGCCCGCGATGTGATGCACCGTCAGGAGCAGCACGTGATCTTCTTCCGCCAGCTCGAAGAGCCGGGCGCGGAACGGGAGTTCCCGCTCCAGGTCGAAGGTCTGCCGGGCCGCGGCGCGCAGCTCGGCGTCCAGCCGGGAGGAGTCGGCGGGTGCCACGTCCAGCGCGGGCCGGGCCCGGTGCACGGGGAGCACCCGCTGGTACGGCCCCTCGGCGTCCTCGCCGAAGACGGTGCGCAGCGCCTCGTGCCGCGCCACCACGTCGGCCAGGGCGGCCTGGAGCGCGGTCCGGTCCAGGCCGCCGGTCAGCCGCAGCGCGGTGGGAATGTTGTACGTGGCGCTGGGCCCCTCGAAGCGGTCCAGGAACCAGAGCCGGCGCTGGGCGAACGACAGCGGCACCCGGTCCGGGCGGACTGCCGCCCGCGTGACGCCGGCGCGGGCGCCGTGCCCGGCCTCGTCGATCGCCGCCCCGAGCCCGGCGACCGTAGGCGTCTCGAAGAGCCGGCGCACGGGCAGTTCCACGCCGAGTGCGCTGCGGACACGGTTGACCAGCCGGGTGGCCAGCAGCGAGTGACCGCCCAGCTCGAAGAAGCCGTCGTCGATGCCGACCCGCTCCACGCCCAGTACCTCGGCGAACAGACCGCACAGGATCTCCTCGCGCGGGGACCGGGGCCCGCGCCCGGTGGAGGCGTAGCGCGGGGCGGGCAGCGCGCGGCGGTCCAGCTTGCCGTTCGCGGTGAGCGGCAGCGCGTCCAGTTCGACGAATGCGGACGGCACCATGTAGTCCGGCAGCACGGTCGCGACGTGGGCCCGCAGGGCCGATGGGTCGGGGGCACCGGTCGGCACGACGTACGCCACCAGCCGCCTGTCGCCCGGCCGGTCCTCGCGGACCAGGACGGCGCAGCGGGCCACTGAGGTGTGGGCCGACACCACGGCCTCGACCTCTCCCGGCTCGATCCGGAAGCCGCGCAGTTTGACCTGGTCATCGGCGCGGCCCAGGTACTCCAGCAGGCCGTCGCGGTTCCAGCGGACGCGGTCGCCGGTGCGGTACATGCGCTCGCCGGGCGCACCGAACGGACAGGCCACGAACCGTTCCGCGGTCGGCCCGGGACGGTTCAGGTAGCCGCGGGCGAGCCCGGCACCGGCGACGTACAACTCGCCCGCCACACCGGCGGACACCGGCCGCAGACCGTCGTCCAGCACATAGACACGGATGTTGGAGACCGGCCGGCCGATGGGTGCCTGCTCGGGCCATCCGCCGGCGTCCGGGGGGAGGGTCCAGGCGGTGACGACGTGCGTCTCCGTGGGCCCGTAGTGGTTGTGCAGACGCCGGCCGGGCTGCCGCTCGTACAGGGCTCGTACGGCACCACCGAGGGTGAGGGCCTCGCCGGCCTGGGCGACATGGGCGAGGTCCGGCAGGTCCAGGTCCTGCCGGCGGGCCGCCTCGGCGAGCGCGTCGACGACCAGGTTGGGGGCGTACAGCTCCCGGACCCGGTGCCGCTGAAGCCACTCGGCCAGCCGGTCGGGGCTGTGGCGCACCTCGTCGGGGCAGGTCGCCAGCGCGTTGCCGGACAACAGCGCGGAGAGCGTCTCCTGAACCGACACGTCGAAGCCGACCGCGGTGAACTGCGCGGTCACTCCGCCGTCGGCGGGCGGAACGGCGCGCTCGTGCCAGGTCAGCAGGTTGACGACCGCCCCGGCCGGCATGACCACGCCCTTGGGACGGCCGGTGGAGCCGGAGGTGTAGATCACGTATGCCGGGTGTTCGGGGGCCGGCGGCGTGACGCGCTCGGCATCCGTCAGGTTCCCCGCACCTTGGCCGGAGGTGTCGGACGCGGCGAGCCAGGCCTCGTCGACGACCAGGGCCGGTGCGGCGTCCTCGATCAGCGCGGCGATGCGGTCGGCCGGGTGCTGAGGGTCCAGGGGCAGGTAGGCCGCGCCCGTCTTCAGGACCGCCAGCAGGACGACCAGCAGGTCGGCGGAGCGCGGCAGCCGCACGCCCACGAACCGCTCGGCGCCGATGCCCCGGCCGGCCAGCAACCGGGCGAGCCGGTTGGCCCGTGCGTTGAGCTCGGCGTAGCCGAGGGTGCGGTCACCGTCGAGCACGGCCGGTGCGTCCGGGGTGCGGGCCACCTGGGCCTCGAAGAGCTCCGCCAGAGAGGCCGCGGGCACCGGGGCGGAGGTGTCGTTCCACTCAGTGAGGACGAGTGCCCGCTCGTCGGGGGTGAGCAGTCCGGCCCGCCCGATGGCTTCCCCGGGTGCGTCGACCAGGGCACGCAGCAGCCGTACGAACCGCTCGGCGAGCGTCGTGGCGCCGTCACGGTCGTAGAGGTCGGCGCTGTACTCCAGCACGCCCTGGAGTCCGCCGCCCTGACCGCCGTCGTCGGCGGGCCGCTCGACGAAGGCGAACAGCAGGTCGAACTTGGCGATGCCCGTGCCCGCGGGCAGCGGCGTGACCGTCAGCCCGTCGAGGTGCGCGGACGCGTCGAAGGTCTGGTGCTGGTCCGCCGCGTTCCAGGTGAGCATGGTCTGGAACAGGGGGTGGCGGGCCATCGAACGCTCGGGGTTGAGGACCTCCACCAGCCGCTCGAACGGCACGTCCTGGTGCGCGTACGCGGCGAGGGCGGTGCCGCGCACCCGGCCGACGAGTTCCGCGAACGTGGGGTCGCCCGAGGTGTCGGTGCGCAGCACCAGCGTGTTGACGAAGAAGCCGACGAGGTCTTCGAGCGCGCTGTCGGTGCGGCCCGCGGTCGGGGTGCCCAGTGGAACGTCGGTGCCCGCGCCCAGCCGCGACAGCAGAGCGGCCAGTGCGGCCTGCACCACCATGAACGGACTCGCCTGATGGGCCCGGGCCACGGCCACGACCTTGCCGTACACGTCCCCCGGGATGTCGAAGGGCACCCGCCCGCCCTCGTGGGAGGAGACAGTCGGCCGCGGCCGGTCGGCAGGCAGCTCCAACTCCTCCGGCAGGTCCGCCAGTTGGTCCCGCCAGTAGGCGAGTTGCCGCGCGATCGAGCTGTCGGGGTCGTCCTCGGAGCCCAGCACCTCGCGCTGCCACAGGGTGTAGTCCGCGTACTGCGCGGGCAGTGGCTGCCAGGACGGCACCGCACCCGCGCGGCGCGCCGCGTACGCGGTGGTGAGGTCACGGGCGAGCAGCGGCATGGACCAGCCGTCGCCGCAGATGTGGTGCACGAGCACCAGCAGCACGTGGTCCCGCTCGCCTGCCCGGAACAGCGTCACACGCAGAGGCGGCTCCGCCGAGAGGTCGAAGCCGTACCGTGCGGCCTTCTCCAACGCGTCGGGCAGCCCGGCCTCGTCGGTCGGTACGACGTCCAGGACCGGTACGGCCTCCGCCACCGGAAGCACCCGCTGGTACGGGCCCTCGGCATCCTCCCCGAACACCGTCCGCAGCGATTCGTGCCGTCCCACCACGTCGGCCAGGGCCGCACACAGCGCCTCCTGGTCGAGGTCGCCGGTCAACCGCAGTGAGACGGGCATGTTGTACGTCGGGCTGGGCCCCTCCAGCCTGTTGAGGAACCACAGTCGCCGCTGTGCGTACGAGACCGGCACACGGGCCGGCCGGGGCAGCGCTCTGACACCCTGCCGGGCGCCGCCCGCCCCGTCCAGCAGCTTCAGCATGCTGTTCACGGACCTGGCCTCGAAGGCCTGCCGGATGGTCAGCTCGAAACCGAGCGCGGCACGCACCCGACTGACCAGCCGGATGGCGAGCAGGGAGTGCCCGCCGAGCTCGAAGAAGTCGTCGTCGACACCGACGTCGGGCACACCGAGGACGTCCGCGTACAGCCCGCACAAGATCTCCGCCCGCGGATCCCGCGGCGCCCGCACCACGAGGCTCGCACCCGCGTCGGAGTAGGTGTCCGTGGCGTACTCCGGGTCGGGGAGTGCGCTGCGGTCGAGTTTGCCGTGTGCGGTCAGCGGCAGCGCGTCTACGACGACGACCGCGGCCGGGACCATGTAGTCGGGCAGCGACTCGGCCAATGACTTGCGTACCAACTGCGGATCCAGCACGGTCGTCGTGCCGTCCTGCGCAACGGCATAGCCGACCAGCCGGTCCTCGCGGACGATGACCGCGGCCTGCGCGATGAGCGGATGCGCCGCCAACGCCGACTGCACCTCACCCAGTTCGATGCGGTAACCGCGGATCTTGACCTGGTCGTCCGCCCGACCGACGTACTCCAACTGACCCTCGCGGTTCCAGCGCACCACATCCCCGGTGCGATACATCCGCGTGCCGGACGCGCCGAACGGGTCGGCGACGAAACGCTCCGCCGTCAGACCAGGACGATCGAGGTAACCGCGGGCCAGCACCACACCCGCCACATACAACTCGCCCGGCGTGCCCACCGGCACCGGCCGCAACGCCCCGTCCAGCACATACGTACGGGTGTTGGCGAACGGACGGCCGATCGGCACCGCACCCGACGGCGTCTCCGCGCCCGGCTCGAGACGGTATTCGGCACAGTTGACCGTCGCCTCCGTCGGACCATACGCATTGATCACCTCAACGCGGGGATGTGCTTGGCGCCACGCGGCCAGCGCCTCACCCCGCAACGCCTCACCACCGATCACCAACGTCCCCGACGGCGACGCCGACTCCGGCAACGCCTCCAACAACCCCAGGTGAGAAGGCGTGACCTTCATGAAGGAAACCCCGGACACGCTCTCGTCCAGATCCCCGACCACGATCCGGCCACCACTGACCAGCGGCGACCACAACGCCGTCACCGTCAGATCGAACGCGAACGACGAGTGCACCAACGACACCCCCGCCGCCTGCGGATACACCTCCCGCGCCCGCACCAGATACGCCGCCACCGACCGGTGCTCAACCACCACACCCTTCGGCCGACCCGTCGACCCCGACGTATAAATCACATACACCGGCCACGACAACTCCACCCCAGGCAGATTGCCGTCCGAAAACCTGGAACCGTCCGCCGCCGCCAGCCACGCCTCATCGATCACCAACGCGGGCGCACAGTCCTGAAGGATGTAGGCGATCCGCTCCGCCGGATACTCCGGATCGACGGGCACATACGCCGCCCCCGCCTTCACCACCGCCAACAACACCGTCACCAACACCGCCGACGGCGGCAGCACGACGGCCACCCGCGACTCCGCACCAACCCCGGCTTCCACCAGCAACCGCGCGAGCCGATTCGCCCCCGCATTCACCTGCGCATACGTCAGCCCATCAACCGCCACCGCATCCGGAGTCCTGGCCACCTGCGCCTCGAACAACTGCGGCAACCCCGCAACCGACACCTCCCGCCCCGTATCGATCCACTCCCCCAACACCAAACCCCGCTCAGCATCAGAGAGCACATCCACACCACCAACCCGCACCCCCGGATCAGCAACCACCACCCCCAACACCCGCACCAACCGCTCAACCAACCCCTCAGCACTCACCACATCGAACAGCGCCGTGCTGAACTCCACCGCGCCGCGCATGCCGGCCGGCGTGCCGTCGGTCTCGCGCTGCTCGGAGAACCGGAAGAGCAGATCGAACTTGGCCGCGCCAAGGTCCACCGGCTCGGGTGTGACGGTGAGGCCGGGCAGGCTCCGGACGGCGTCGGCCGCGGCCCGCTGGTCGAGGTTGTTGAAGACGAAGCGCACCTGGAAAAGCGGGTGTCGGGCTGCGCGGCGCTCGGGGTTGAGGACCTCCACCAGCCGCTCGAGCGGCACGTCCTGGTGCGCGTACGCCGCCAGGTCCGTCTCGCGCACCCGGGCGACGAGTTCCCGGAAGGTCGGATTGCCGGACAGGTCGGTGCGCAGCACCAGCGTGTTGATGAAGAAGCCGACCAGGTCCTCCACCGCGTCGTCGGTACGGCCCGCGATCGGGGTGCCCAGCGGGATGTCCGTGCCGGCGCCCAGCCGCGACAGCAGCGTCGCCAGCGCGGCCTGCACCACCATGAAGGGGCTGGCCTGGCACTCACGGGCCAGCTCCACGAGCCGCGCGTGCAGGGCGGCAGGGATCTCGAAGGGGAGCGATCCGCCTTCGAAGGTCACGGCATCGGACCGCGGCCGGTCGGCGGGGAGTTCCAACTCCTCGGGAAGTCCGGCCAAGGCCTGCTGCCAGTAGTCCAGTTGCCGCGAGATCGAGCTGTCGGGGTCGTCCTCGGAGCCGAGCGTCTCCCGCTGCCACAGCGTGAAGTCCGCATACTGCACCGGCAGTTCCCGCCACTGCGGGGCGGCGCCGGTGGTGCCCGCGCTGTAGGCAGTGGTCAGATCGCGGGCGAGCAGCGGCATGGACCAGCCGTCACCGACGATGTGATGCACCAGCACCAGCAGCACGTGCTGCTCCGGGCCGAGTTCGAACAGCCTGGCCCGCACGGGTATTTCGGCGGTCAGGTCGAAGCCGTACCGGGCGGCCTCCTCCAGGGCGGCGGGCAGCCCGGCCTCGTCGGTCGGTACGACGTCCAGGACCGGTACGGCCTCCGCCACCGGAAGCACCTGCTGGAAGGCGCCCTCGGCATCCTCCCCGAACACCGTCCGCAGGGACTCGTGCCGCGCGACGACCGCGCCAAGAGCCGTCCGCAGGGCATCGTGGTCCAGTGCGCCCGTCAGTCGCAAGGACACCGGCATGTTGTACGTCGGGCTCGGGCCCTCCAGCCGGTGCAGGAACCAGAGTCCGCGCTGGGCGAACGACAGCGGCACCCGGTCCGGGCGGGTGGCGGCGCGGACGACCGCCTCGCGGCCCTCGTGCGCGGTGTCGAGCGCCTTGGCGAGCGCAGCGACGGTGGGAGTGCTGAAGATCTGCCGCACGGCCAGTTCCACGCCGAGCGCGGAACGGGTCCGGCTCGCCAGGCGCGTGGCCAGCAGGGAGTGACCGCCCAGATCGAAGAAGTTGTCGTCGACACCGACCTGCTGCAATCCGAGCACCTCGGCGAACAGACCGCACAGGATCTCCTCGCGCGGCGAACGCGGGCTCCGCTCACGCGACTTGACCGTGTACTCAGGTGCGGGCAGCGCCCGGCGGTCGAGTTTGCCGTGCGAGGTCAGCGGCAACGCGTCCAGGACCACGACAGCGGCCGGGACCATGTACTCCGGCAGGGCCTCGGACAGGGCGGCGCGCACGGCCCTCACATCGACTTCGCCACCGGCCTCGGGCACCGCGTAGGCCACGAGCCGCTTGTCCCCGGTCCGGTCCTCGCGGA
Organism: Streptomyces sp. NBC_01352; assembly: GCF_036237295.1. Lineage (NCBI taxonomy): Bacteria > Bacillati > Actinomycetota > Actinomycetes > Kitasatosporales > Streptomycetaceae > Streptomyces > Streptomyces sp. NBC_01352. The sequence goes on along the minus strand of NZ_CP108354.1, from coordinate 7,672,933 downwards.
CGATGACCGCGGCCTGCGCGATGAGCGGATGCGCCGCCAACGCGGACTGCACCTCACCCAGTTCGATGCGGTAACCGCGGATCTTGACCTGGTCGTCCGCCCGGCCGACGTACTCCAACTGGCCCTCGCGGTTCCAGCGGACCACGTCCCCGGTGCGATACATCCGCGTGCCCGGGGTGCCGAACGGGTCGGCGACGAAACGCTCCGCCGTCAGACCAGGACGGTCGAGGTAACCGCGGGCCAGCACCACACCCGCCACATACAACTCGCCCGGCGTGCCCACCGGCACCGGCCGCAACGCCCCGTCCAGCACATACGTACGGGTGTTGGCGAACGGACGGCCGATCGGCACCGCACCCGACGGCGTCTCCGCGCCCGGCTCGAGACGGTATTCGGCACAGTTGACCGTCGCCTCCGTCGGACCATACGCATTGATCACCTGCACCTGCGGGTGAGCCTGCCGCCACGCGGCCAGCGCCTCACCCCGCAACGCCTCACCACCGATCACCAACGTCCCCGACGGCGACGCCGACTCCGGCAACGCCTCCAACAACCCCAGGTGAGACGGCGTGACCTTCATGAACGAGACCCCGGACACGCTCTCGTCGAGCTCACCGACCACGATCCGGCCACCACTGACCAGCGGCGACCACAACGCCGTCACCGTCAGATCGAACGCGAACGACGAGTGCACCAACGACACCCCCGCCGCCTGCGGATACACCTCCCGCGCCCGCACCAGATACGCCCCCACCGACCGGTGCTCAACCACCACACCCTTCGGCCGCCCCGTCGACCCCGACGTATAAATCACATACACCGGCCACGACAACTCCACCCCAGGCAAGTTCTCGCCAGACAGCCCACTCGTGTCCGCCTGCGCCAGCCACTCCTCGTCGATCACCAGCGCAGGCGCCGCGTCCTGAAGGATGAAGGCGATCCGCTCCACCGGATACTCCGGGTCCACCGGCACATACGCCGCCCCCGCCTTCACCACCGCCAACAACACCGTCACCAACTCCGCCGACGCAGGCAGCACCACCGCCACCCGCGACTCCGCACCAACGCCCCGCTCCACCAACAGCCGCGCCAGCCGATTCGCCCCCGCATTCACCTGCGCATACGTCAGCCCATCAACCGCCACCGCATCCGGCGTCCGCTCCACCTGCGCCTCGAACAACTGCGGCAACCCGACAACCGACACCTCCCGCCCCGTATCGATCCACTCCCCCAACACCAAACCCCGCTCAGCATCAGAGAGCACATCCACACCACCAACCCGCACCCCCGGATCAGCAACCACCACCCCCAGCACCCGCACCAACCGCTCAGCCAACCCCTCAGCCGACTCCCGGTCGACGAGGTCGGGCTGGAAGTCCAGGCGGAAGCGGAGTTCCGTGCCGGGGTGGGCGACCAGGCCGTAGGTGTAGTGCATCGCGGAGCGGCTCTGGGCGGAGGCCAGGCGCAGGTCGCTCTCGTCGGCCGAGGTGTCGAGGCCGGCGCTGTCGAGGGGGTAGTTCTCGAAGACCATCGAGGTGTCGAACAACTCCCCCTTGCCGATGGCGCGTTGGAGGTCGGCGAGGCCGATGTACTGATGGTCCAGGAGTGCGGACTGCTCGCGCTGGAGGCGCCGCAGCAGGTCGCCGACGGTTTCCGCGGGGTCCGTCCGCAGCCTCAGGGGGAGGGTGTTGATGAACAGGCCCACCATGTCCTCGACGCCCGGCAGGTCGGCGGGGCGGCCGGAAACGGTCACGCCGAACACGACGTCGTCGCGGTCGAGCAGGCGGGACAGTACGAGGCCCCAGGCGCCCTGGACCACGGTGTTGAGTGTGACGCCGAGTTCGCGGGCCCGCTCGGTGAGCCGACGGGTGGTGTCGGCGGGCAGTCCGAACTCGATCTTGTCCGGGACGACCGGGGTGCGGCCGGGGGCGGCGGGGGCGATCCGGGCCGGCTCCTCGAAGTCCTCGAAGACCCGGTGCCACGCGGCGAGCGCGGCGTCCCGGTCGCGGTCGGCGAGCCAGGCGAGGTAGTCGCGGTAGGGGCGGATCCGGGGCAGGCCGGACACGTCGCCGCCCGAGACGTACAGGGTGAGGAGTTCGCGCAGCACGACGGGCAGGGACCAGCCGTCCAGGACGGCGTGGTGCACGGCGAGCGCGAGGCGGTGCCGGTCGGGGGTGAGGCGCAGCAGGGTGAAGCGCAGCAGCGGCGGCCGCCCCACGTCGAAGCGGCGGGCGCGGTCCTCGACGACGATCCGCTCGGCCTCGCGCTCGCGGTCGGCTTCGGGCAGTGCGGAGAGGTCCGTCTCGGTCCAGTCCGGCGGGGCGTCGCGCAGGACCACCTGGACCCACTCGCCGGACGTGCGTTGCCGGAACCCGGCGCGGAGGTTGGTGTGGCGCTGTACCAGGGTCCGGGCGGCCGTGTGCAGCGCGGTGGAGTCCAGGGGGCCGTCGACGTCGAAGACGAGCTGAACGGTGTAGATGTCTGCGCCGCGGTCGTCGTACACGCTGTGGAAGATGAGACCTTCCTGCAGCGGCGACAGGGGCAGGATGTCCTCGATGGAGCGGGACTTACGGCTCACGGCTTTCCTCACTCGTCTTCCTGGTCTGCGAAGAAGTCGTCTTCGAAGGCGTCGATCTCGTCCTGGCTGAGGGACAGCAGGGACACGTCCGACGGGGTCAGTCCTCCCGCGTCGGGTTGGCGGGCGTGTTCGGCGAGTCCGCGCAGGGCCGCGAACCAGGCCTCGGCCACCTCCCGCACCTCGTCCTCGGACAGCAGGCGCGCGGCCCAGGTCCAGGTGGCGACGAGTTCGGGTCCCTCGTCCCCGTCCTGGGTGAGGGCGTTGAGTTCCAGTACGTGGGTGAGCGGGGCGTCCGGGTCGTCGCCGGGGACGAGCGCCCCGGTGTCGGGTACGGGGGTCCAGTCGACGGCTTCCTGTGCCGTGACCCGGCCCAGGTAGTTGAAGCCGATCCGGGGGCGGCCGAGCGGGGCGAGCACGGACCTGGTCCTGGGGTTGAGGTGGCGCAGCAGGCCGTATCCGACGCCGTTGTCGGGTACGGCCCGCAGTTGTTCCTTGACGGTCTTCAGGACGCGGCCCGCGGTGGGGCCGCCGGCGAGGGCGTCCTCGTGGGCGGCCCGGTCCAGCGGGCCCGGGTCGAGCCGTACCGGGTAGAGGCTGGTGAACCAGCCGACGGTGCGGGACAGGTCGGCCCCGGGAATGACCTGCTCCTCGCGTCCGTGTCCCTCGACGTCGACGACCACGCCGCTGTCGCGCGTGGGCCGCCGGGAGGCGAGGGCCAGGGTGAGGGCGGCGAGGAGGCCGTCGGCCGCGCCGGTGCCGAAGACGGAGCCGACGGTGGTGAGCACGCTCGTGGTGACGTCGGCGGGCAGTCTCAGCGTGAGGGTGCCGGCGGTGGCGTGGGTGTCGCGGGCCGGGTCCAGCGGGGCCGTGCCGAACGGTGCCCCGGCGTCCCGCAGCGTGTCCGCCCAGTGGGCGAGCCGGTCGGTGTGCGCCGGGTCCAGCGCCGCCGTCTGCAGGGCGGTGGCCCAGTGCCGGAAGGAGGTGCCGACGGGCGCGAGCGCGGGGTCGGTGCCCGCGGCCGACGCCTGCCGGGCCTCGGCCAGGTCGGACACGATCAGGCGCCAGGACACGCCGTCGACGACCAGGTGGTCGGCGAGCAGCACGAGCCGTCCCGGTGTGCGCGGGCCGCGGTCCAGCCAGACGGCCTGGAGCATGATGCCGTCCGCGGGTGCCAGCCGTCCGAGGGCCGCGCGAGCGTGGTCGGCGAGCAGCCGCTGCACGGTCTGCGTGTCGGCGCCCCGGGCGTCCACGCGCTCCAGGCAGGTACGGGCGTCGAGCGTGCCCGGCTCCGGGATCTCCGCGTGCGGTTGCCCGGCGTCGTCGGACGCCCAGCGCATGCGCAACGCGTCGTGGCGGTCCAGAACGGCCTGGAGGGCGGTGCGCAGGTCGTCGTACGTCATGCCCGCGGGCACCTGGAGGACGACGGACTGGTTGAACTTCTCGACGCGCCCGCCGCGTTCGGCGAGCCAGTGCATGATCGGCGTGAGCGGGACGGGGCCCGTGGCGGGTTCCTGTGCAGTCTCCGGCACCTCGGCGGGGGTCCGGCCGGAGACGGCCTCGGCGAGCGCGGCCACCGTACGGTGGTCGAACACGTCGCGCGGACTGAGGGTGAGGCCTGCTTTGCGGGCACGGCTGACCAGTTGGATGGACATGATGCTGTCACCGCCGAGGTCGAAGAAGCTGTCCTCGACGCCGATCCCGTCCACACCGAGCACGTCGGCGAACAGCGCGCACAGGGTTTCCTCCACGGGTCCGGCGGCGGTACGGCCGGTGGCGCGGGGTGTGCGGGCGGGAGCCGGGAGAGCCCTGCGGTCAAGTTTTCCGTTGTTGGTCAGCGGCAGCTCGGGCAGGGGTATGAGGGCCGCGGGCACCATGTAGTCGGGCAGGCGTGCGGTGAGGTGGGCGCGCAGCCCGGCGAGGTCGAGCGGGTCGCCGGCGGCCACGACGTAGCCGGTGAGGCGTTTGTCGCCGGGCTGGTCCTCGCGCACGATCACCGCGCCCGCCCGCACGTCGGGGTGGGCGGTCAGGGCGGCCTCGATCTCGGCGAGTTCGATGCGGAAACCGCGTACCTTGACCTGGTCGTCGGCGCGGCCCACGAACTCCAGCAGGCCGTCGGTGTTCCACCGCACCAGGTCGCCGGTGCGGTACATGCGCTCGCCCGGCGCCCCGAACGGACAGGGCACGAAGCGTTCGGCGGTGAGGTCGGGGCGCGCCCAGTAACCGCGGGCGAGGCCGCTGCCGGCCACGTAGAGCTCGCCGGGTACTCCGTCCGGTACGGGGTGCAGGGCGGCGTCGAGGACGTACACCCGCATGTTGTCCAGCGGGCGTCCGATGGGTACCACGCCGGCCAGTCGGCGGGCGTCGTCCGCGCCGACCGGGTTGCGGGTGGTGAACACCGTCGTCTCGGTGGGGCCGTAGCCGTTGACGACCTCGATGTGCGGGCAGTGTTCCAGGACCCGGCGCACGGCGGCGGGCGGGACCGCGTCACCGCCGGTCCACACCTGGCGCACGCCGCGGAAGCAGTCCGGCTGCTCCTCCGCCAGTACCGCGAACAGGCCCGCGGTGAGCCACAGTCCGGTGACGCCGTGCCCGGTGATGAGCGCGCCGAGCGCCTCCACGCTGGTGTCCCCCGCGGGGGCGACGACGACACTGCCGCCGCACAGCAGCGCGACCCACAGTTCCAGGGTGAGCGCGTCCCAGGCGTGCGGGGAGTGCAGCAGGACGCGTTCGGCGCAGCCGGAGCTCCACCACCGGTCCTGTGCGAGGTCGGCGATGTTCCCGTGGGTCGCGGCGACGCCCTTGGGCAGGCCGGTCGAGCCGGAGGTGAACATCAGGCAGGCGAGGTCCTCGGGCCCGGGGACGAATCCGGGTGCACAGGCGTCCTCGCCGACGAGGGCCTCGGCGGTGGCGGGGTCGTCGACGACGAGTACGTCGAGCAGGCCGGCGACGCTCTCGGCCCGTTCCCGCTGGGCGCGGTCGGCGATGAGCAGCGGTGTGCCGGTCTCGGCGACGATCCAGCGCAGCCGCTCGTCGGGATAGGTCGCGCTGAGCGGCACGTAGGCGCCGCCCGCCTTGAGGACGGCGAGTACGGCGACGACGAGGTCGACGGAGCGTTCCATGAGGAGCGCGACGCGGGTCTCGCGGCGTATCCCGGCTCGGCGCAGCCGGTGTGCCAACCGGTGTGCCCTGGCCGAGAGTTCCGCGTAGGTGAGGGTCGTGCCGTCGCCGACGAGTGCCGTCTTGTCGGGGGTGGCCGCGGTGTGCGCCTCGAAGAGACCGAGGAGGGTGGTCGCGGGAGCCGGAACGGTCGTGTCGTTGCGTCCCTCCAGCAGGAGCCGGCGTTCGTCGGTGCCGAGGACGTCGACGCGGGTGACCGGTGCGTCGGGGTGTGCCAGCACCGCCTCCAGCACGCGGACGAGCCGGGCGGCGAGGACCTGGGCGGTGGAGCGGTCGTAGAGGTCGGTGGCGTACTCGACGCGTCCGGTGAGACCGAAGCCGGCCGCACGGCTGCGGGTGAAGCCGAAGGACAGGTCGAACTTGGCGACGCCCGTGTCGAGGTGGTACTCGGAGACGTCCACTCCCGGCAGTCGCGCGGCCTGGGCGAGGGCCTCCTGTTCGGCGGTGTCGTCCAGGGTGAGGACCGTCTGGAACAGCGGGTGTCGTGATGTCGAGCGGGTCACGTCGAGCACGTCGACGAGGCGTTCGAAGGGCACGTCCTGGTGGGCGTATGCCGCCAGGTCGAACTCGCGTACGCGGCCGACGAGTTCACGGAAGGTCGGGTCGCCCGACAGGTCGGTGCGCAGCACCAGCGTGTTCACGAAGAACCCGACCAGGTCCTCCACCGCGTCATCGGTACGGCCCGCGATCGGCGTCCCGATCGGGATGTCCGTGCCCGCCCCGAGCCGCGACAGCAGCGCCGCCAGTGCCGCCTGCATCACCATGAACGGCGTCGCCCGCAGCTCTCGCGCGAGGTCAGCCAGCCGCTCGTGCAGGCCGGCCGGCACCTCGAACTCCACCACGCCGCCGGTGTACGAGGACACGGCCGGACGGGGCCGGTCGGTGGGCAGGCTGAGCTCCTCGGGCAGGCCGCTCAGCCGGTCCTCCCAGAACGCGAGCTGGCGCGAGACGAGGCTGTCGGGGTCGTCCTCGGAGCCGAGCGTCTGGTTCTGCCACAGGGTGAAGTCGGCGTACTGCACGGGCAGTTCGGTCCAGGCCGGGGCGTGCCCGGCGCGGCGCGCCAGGTAGGCGGCGGTCAGGTCCCGGGCGAGGACGCCGGTCGACCGGCCGTCCCCGGCGATGTGATGGACCACCAGGAGCAGTACGTGTTCCCGGCCGCTCCGGGAGAACAGCGCGGCGTGCAGCGGGAGTTCGGCGCCGAGGTCGAAGGCGTGGCGTGCCGCCGCGCCCAGTTCGGCCTCGTCGGCGACCGTGTGCAGGCGTGGCCGCGCGTGGTCCAGCACCACCTGGTACGGGCCGTCGTCGTCCTCCGCGAAGACGGTGCGCAGCGCCTCGTGGCGTGTCGTCACGTCGGCCAGGGCGACTTCGAGTGCCGCCGGGTCGACGTCACCGGTCAGGCGCAGTGCCAGCGGGATGTTGTAGGTGGCGCCGGGGCCTTCGAAGCGGTGCAGGAACCAGAGCCTGCGCTGCGCGAACGACAGCGGGAGCCGTTCCGGCCGCTCCACGCGGGCCACGGGCCGCCCCGCGCCGGTGCCGGCCGTGCCCAGGACCGGGCCCAGGCCGGCGACGGTGGGCGACTCGAACAGGTCCCGCACCGACAGTTCCGCGCCGAGCGTCGCGCGGACGCGGTTGACCAGCCGGGTAGCCAGCAGCGAGTGACCGCCCAGTTCGAAGAAGCCGTCGTCGATACCGACCCGCTCCACCCCGAGCACCTCCGCGAACAGACCGCACAGGATCTCCTCGCGCGGCGAACGCGGCCCGCGGTACCCGGCGGTGCCCGTGCCGACGTACTCCGGAGCGGGCAGGGCCTTGCGGTCGAGCTTGCCGTTGACGGTGAGCGGCAGCGCCGTGAGGGGCACCACGGCCGACGGCACCATGTACTCCGGCAGTTCGGCGGCCAGCCGGTCGCGTACGGCGGCGACGTCCAGGGCATCGGCGGCGGGCACCGCGTAGGCGACGAGCCGCTGGTCGCCGGGCTGGTCCTCGCGGACGACCACGGCTGCCTGGGCGACCTGGGGGTGGCCGAGCACGGCGGTCTCGATCTCGCCGAGTTCGATGCGGAAGCCGCGGATCTTGACCTGGTCGTCGGCGCGCCCCAGGTACTCCAGTTCACCGTCCGCGGTCCACCGCGCCAGGTCACCCGTGCGGTACATCCGGGTGCCGGACGCGCCGTAGGGGTCGGCCACGAACCGTTCCGCGGTCAGCCCCGGCCGGTTCAGATAACCACGCGCCAGACCCGCCCCGGCGACATACATCTCACCCGTGACACCCACCGGGGCCGGCCGCAGACCACCGTCGAGGACATACACCCGCAGATCACGGATACCGACACCGATGAGACTGCGCTGCTGACCGGTCCAGGCGGCGGCGTCCAGGGCACGCACGCTGACGTGGACGGTCGTCTCCGTGATCCCGTACATGTTCACCAGGACGGGCTCGGTGTCGCCGTGCCGGCGCCCCCAGCTCTCCAGCCGGCCCAGATCGAGCGCCTCGCCACCGAAGATCACCCACCGCAGCGCGAGCCGGTCCCCGAGACCGGGCTGCTCCCGGTCCGCCTGCATCAACTGATAGAACGCCGACGGAGTCTGGTTGAGCACCGTGACCCGCTCACGCACCAGCAACCGCAGAAACTCCACCGGATTCCGGCTGACGTCGAACGGCACCACGACAAGCCGCCCACCATGCAGGAGCGGACCCCACAGCTCCCACACCGAGAAGTCGAACGCGACGGAGTGGAACAAAGTCCACACGTCGTCCGGACCGAAGCCGTAGACCTCCTCGGTGGCGGTGAACAACCGCACCACGTTGGCATGCGGAACCACCACACCCTTGGGACGGCCGGTGGATCCGGAGGTGTAGATCACATACGCCGGGTGCGCCGGGCCGGCCGGGACACGGCCGTGTCCGGACGGGCCGGGCTCCCCGGTCGCGGCCGAGGCAAGCCACTCCTCGTCGACGACAAGGACCGGATCGGTGTCCTGGAGGATGTACGCGATCCGCTCCTCGGGATAGCCGGGATCGACGGGGACGTAGGCCGCCCCCGACTTCACGACCGCCAGCAGAGCCACGACCAGATCAAGGCCACGCGGCAGGCACACCGCGACAAACCGCTCCGGACCCGCACCATGCGCCACCAGCCGGTCCGCCAACCGGTCCGCCCGCTCATCCAGCTCCGCATACGTCAGCGAGCGCGTCCCACAGGTGACGGCGACCGCATCCGGAACGAGAGCGGCACGGGTCGCGAAGAGTTCGGCGAGCGTCCGGGGCGGGGCGGTGGTGTCTCCTTCGCCGGCCGCGGCCAGCAGCCGGGCGCGCTCGGCCGCGTCGGTGACGTCGATGCGGGTGACCGGTCGGTCCGGGTCGGTCAGCGCCGCGTCGAGGACGCGCGCCAGGCGCCGGGTGAGGGCCACGGCGCCCGCGTGGGTGTACAGGTCGGCGCTGTAGGAGAGGCTGCCGTGCAGTCCCGCGGGCGTGCCGTCGGCGGCGCGACGCTCCTCGAAGACGAGGGAGAGGTCGAATTTCGCCGCCGTGGTGTCCACCGGTTCGGGGCGGACCGCGAGGCCCGGCAGACCGCGCAGCGCGCCGAGGGCCTGCTCGGTGGTGTCGTTCCAGGTGAGAGCGGTCTGGAAGAGAGGGTGGCGGGCCATGGAGCGGGCCGGGTTGAGGATGTCGACGAGGCGTTCGAAGGGCACGTCCTGGTGGGCATACGCCGCTAGGTCGAACTCCCGTACGCGGCCGACGAGTTCACGGAAGGTCGGGTCGCCCGACAGGTCCGTGCGCAGCACCAGCGTGTTCACGAAGAACCCGACCAGGCCCTCCAGGGCGTCGTCGGCGCGGCCGGCGACCGGGGTGCCGACGGGGATGTCGGTTCCTGCGCCCAGCCGCGACAGCAGGGTCGCCAGGGCCGCGCGCATCACCATGAACGGCGTCGCCCGCAGCTCGCGGGCCACGACCACGAGCCGCTCGTGCAGGGCGGCCGGCACCTCGAACTCCACCACCCCGCCGGTGTACGAGGCCACGGCCGGACGCCGGTGGTCGGTCGGCAGGTCCAGTTCCTCGGGCAGGCCGGACAGTGCGTCCTTCCAGAACGCCAGCCGGCGTGCCAGGGGGCTGTCCGCATCGGTCTCGGAGCCGAGCGTCCGGCGCTGCCACAGGGCGAAGTCGGCGTACTGGAGCGGCAGTTGCTCCCAGCTCGGAGCGTGACCGGCGCGGCGTGCCGCGTAGGCGGCGGTCAGGTCCCGGGCGAGCGGCCCCACCGACCAGCCGTCGCCGGCGATGTGGTGCAGGACGAGCAGGAGCACATGCTCCTGCGGGGCGAGTTCGAACAGCCGGACCCGCAGGGGGAGTTCGGCCGAGAGATCGAAGGGACGGCGGGTCTCACCGGCCAGTTTCGCGCCGAGTCCGGCCTCGTCGGCGGGCTCGGCCGTGACCCGCGGGGCAGCCCCGCGGGCGTCGAGGACGCGCTGGTGGGGGCCGTCGGCGTCCTCGGCCACGAGAGTGCGCAGCGACTCGTGCCGGCCCACCACGTCGGCCAGCGCGGCTTCGAGAGCCGTCCGGTCGAGGTCGCCGGTCAGCCGCAGTGCGGCGGGGATGTTGTACGTGGCGGACGCCTCGTCGAACTGGCCGAGGAACCACAGCCGTTCCTGCGCGAACGACAGCGGCAGCCGCTCGGGCCGCTGGGCCGCCCGCGCGGCGGGACGGGCGGCCTCGGTGCCCTGCCGGGCGGCGAGCCCGGCGACGGTCGGTGTCTCGAACAGACCGCGCACCGGCAGTTCCTCGCCGAGCGTCGTGCGGACGCGGTTGACCAGCCGGGTGGCCAGCAGGGAGTGACCGCCCAGTTCGAAGAAGTTGTCGTCGATGCCGACCCGCTCCACGCCGAGCACCTCGGCGAACAGGCCGCACAGGATCTCCTCGCGCGGCGAACGCGGCCCGCGGTACCCGGCCGTGGACAGGGTGCCGTACTCCGGAGCGGGCAGCGCCTTGCGGTCCAGCTTTCCGTTGGGGGTGACGGGCAGGCTGTCCAGGGTGACGAACGCCGAGGGCACCATGTGGGCGGCGAGCCGTCCGGCGGCGTACCGGCGCAGCCGCGCCTGGTCCGCGTCCGCGCCGGGCGCGGGCACCACGTAGGCGACGAGCCGTTTGTCGCCGGGCTGGTCCTCGCGTACGACCACCACGGCTCTGGTCACGGTGGGGTGGCCGCCGACGACGGCGGCCACCTCGCCGGGCTCGATGCGGAAGCCGCGGATCTTGACCTGGTCGTCGGCGCGCCCCAGGTACTCCAGCTCACCGTCCGCGGTCCACCGCGCCAGGTCGCCCGTGCGGTACATCCGCTCCCCCGGCCCCCCGAACGGACAGGCCACGAACCGCTCCGCGGTCAGCCCCGGCCGGTTCAGATAGCCGCGCGCCAGACCGGCCCCGGCGATGTAGAGCTCGCCCGGGGTGCCGACGGGTGCCGGCCGCAAACCGCCGTCGAGGACGTACAGGCGGGTGTTGATCAGCGGGGTGCCGATGGGCGGGACGGCGGCACCGGCCAGCGGGGCGCTCATGCTGGCGCACACCGTGGACTCGGTGGGGCCGTAGGCGTTGATCATGCGGCGCCCGCGCGACCAGCGCGCCACCAGGTCCGGCGGACAGGCCTCGCCGGCCACGACCAGGGTGGTCACGGTGGGCAGCGCGTCGTCCGGAAGCACGGCCAGCGCGGACGGCGGCAGGGTGACGTGGCTGATCTCCTGCTCGCGCACCAGCTCGGTCAGCGCGGGGCCGGGCAGCAGCCGTTCGGCGGGGGCCAGCACCAGTGTCGCGCCGGCGAGCAGCGCCATGCACAGCTCGGAGACGGCCGCGTCGAAGCTGGGCGAGGCGAAGAGCAGCACCCGGCTGTCGGGGGTGACGGCGAAGCGGTCGATCTGTCCGGTGGCCAGGCTCGCGATGCCCCGGTGGGAGACCGCGACGCCCTTGGGCCGACCGGTGGAACCCGAGGTGTGGATGACGTAGGCGAGGGACGCGGGGTCGACGGGGGCGGGATCGTCGGCGGCGTGGGCGGAGGTGTCGGCCGCCGCCAGCCAGGCCGAGTCGACGAACAGTACGGGATCGACGTCGTCGAGGATGTGCGCGATGCGCTCGGCGGGGTAGTCCGGGTCGATGGGTACGTGGGCGGCTCCCGTCTTCATGACGGCGAGCAGGGTGACCACCAGGTCGGCCGAGCGCGGCAGGGACACCGCGACGCACCGCTCCGGGCCCGCGCCGTGCTCGGCCAGCAGCAGGGCCAGCCGGTTGGCACGCGCGTTGAGGTCGGCGTAGCTCAGTCGGCTGCCCTCGAAGACCACGGCCACGGCGTCCGGGGTGCGGGCCACCTGTGCCTGGAACAACTCGGGCAGCGTGCCGGCGGGCACCGGGTGTTCGGTGGCGTTCCAGTCGTCGACCAGCAGTCGGCGTTCGTCGGCACAGAGCGCGTCGATCCGTCCGACGGGCAACTCGGGGGCGTCGGCCATGGCCGTCAGGATCCGCAGCAGGCGGTCCATGACCAGGCGCGCCGTCTTTGGGGCGACCAGGTCGGGCTGATGGTCGAGGCGGAAGCGCAGCTCGTCGCCGGGCATCGCCACGAGGCCGTAGGTGTAGTGCACGGCGTCGCGGGTGCGGGCGCCGGTGAGCCGCAGACCGGTTCCGGCCGCGACGGCGTTCAGTGTCCCGGCGTCCAGGGGGTAGTTCTCGAACACCAGGGAGGTGTCGAAGAGTTCACCGAAATCGGTCACCCGCTGGATGTCGGCGAGACCGAGGTGCTGGTGTTCCAGCAGCCGCGCCTGTTCACGCTGCGCACGCAGCAGCAGCTCGCCGACGGACTCCGCGGGATCGACGCGCAGCCGCGCCGGCACGGTGTTGATGAACAGGCCGATGGCGTCCCAGGTTCCGTCTGCCTCGGCCGGGCGGCCGGACACGGTGACGCCGAACGCCACGTCGTCGCGGCCCAGTTCACCGGCCAGGACGAGTCCCCAGGCGGCCTGGACCGCCGAGTTGAGGGTCACGCCGAGGGCCCGGGTCCGCTCGGTCAGCCGGGCGGTGTCCGGGGCGGGCAGCGAAGCCTCCACAGTCTCAGGAAGGAGCGGGGTGCGACCGGCGTCGGGCGCGGCGACCAGCGTCGGCTCCTCGAATCCCGCGAACGCCTCGCGCCAGGCAGCCTCGGCTGCGGCGCGGTCCTGCCGGGCGAGCCACGCCAGGTGGTCCCGGTAGGGCCGGACCGGCGGCAGCGGGCGCTCGCCCCGGTACAGCTCCAGCAGCTCACGGACGATGACGGGCAGGGACCAGCCGTCCCACAGCACGTGGTGCGAGGTGATCGCCAGCCGGTGGTGCCGGTCGCCCAGCCGCAGCAGGGTGAAACGGACGAGCGGGGGCCGGGCGGGGTCGAAGCGCCGGGTGCGGTCGGCGTCGAGCAGGCGCCGGGCCTCCTGTTCGCGTTCGGCCTCGTGCAGCGCACCGAGGTCGGCCTCCTGCCAGGGCAGCGGGACCTCACGCAGCACCGCCTGCACCGGGGTGCTGAGGTTCTCGTGCAGGAAGGCCGCCCGCAGGTTGGGGTGCCGGTCGAGCAGCGCGGCCGCGGCGGCACGCAGCGCGGCGGTGTCCGGCTCGCCCTCGATGTCGACGACGAGCTGCACCGTGTAGACGTCCGCGGACTCCTCGTCGAAGGAGTGGTGGAAGAGCAGGCCCTCCTGCAGCGGGGACAGCGGCAGGACGTCCTCCAGGTCCGGCAGCCGCCGCTCCAGGTCCTCGATCTCGCGCTGGCCGAGCCGCGCGGGGGCGATGTCGGAGGGCGTGAGACCGCCCGCGCCCGGCCGGCGCACATGAGCGGCGAAGCCGCGCAGGACCTCGAACCACTCCTCGGCCAGCAGGCGCACCCGGTCCTCGTCGAACAGGCGGCTCGCCCAGGTCCAGGCGGCGACGAGTTCGGGCCCGTCGGGGCCGTCCTCGGCCAGCGCGTTGAGTTCCACGGCGTGGGCGAGCGGCAGGCCGGGGTCGGCGGAACCGCCGATGCCGTTACTGCCGGGCACGACGCTCCAGTCCGCGTGGTCGCCGGTGGTGGCCCGGCCGAGGTAGTTGAAGCCCAGCTCGGGCGAGGTCGGCGCGGAGAGTTCGGCGGCGGTCTGCGCGTCGAGGTGGCGCAGCGCGCCGAAGCCGAGGCCGTGGTCCGGCACCGCGCGAAGCAGTTCCTTGGTGCGCTTCAGCAGCCGGCCGGCCTCCGGGCCGCCCGCCCGCAGCCCGGCGCGCGCCTCGGCGTCGAGCCGGCCGGCGTCCAGCCGCACCGGGTACAGGCTGGTGAACCAGCCCACGGTCCGTGACAGGTCGGCGTCGTCCTCGCCGAGCTGGTCGCGGCCGTGGCCCTCGGCGTCCACCAGTACGGTCGGGTCGTCCGTGCCGCGCCAGGCGGTGACGGCCGCCGCGAACGCAGCGAGCAGGACCTCGTCGGGGCGGGCCCGGTAACGGGAGGCAGCGGTGGTCAGCACGGCCCGGGTCACCTCGGCGGGCAGCCGCAGCCGCAGTGTGGCGGCGGTGCCGTGGGTGTCCAGCGCGGGGTCCAGGGCGGGAGTGGCCGCCGTGTCCGCGGATGCGCCCAATACCTCACGCCAGTAAGGAAGCTGGTTCCGGTACCTGCCCTCGGCGGCCGCCGTGTGCCGACGGCGGGCCCAGGAACGGTAGGACAGGCCCGTCGGAGCGAGGTCGGCGGCACGGCCGGCGGTGGCCGCCCGCCAGGCGTCGGCGAGGTCGGGCAGCAGTATCCGCCAGGACACGCCGTCGACCACCAGGTGGTGGGCGACCAGCACCAGCCGGCCGGTCCGGTCCGGTCCCCGGTCGCACCACACCGCCTGGACCATCACGCCGTCACGCGGCGCAAGCCGAGCGCGGGCGGCCGCGGCGTGCTCGGCCACGAGGTCGTCCAACTCGGCGTCCCCGAGCCCCGCGGCGCCCACCCGGCGCAGCAGCGCACCGGCCGCCACCGAGCCGCGTTCGCCGATCTCGAGCGACCACGGCTCTACGTCGGTCAGGCGCATCCGCAGGGCGTCGTGGTGGTCGAGGACGGTCTGCAGGGCCGTCAGCAGGTCCTCGCGGTCCAGCCCGGCGGGTACCCGCACCGCGAGGGACTGGGCGAACCCGTCGACGGGGCCGCCGCGTTCGGCCAGCCAGTGGGCCATGGGCGGCAGCGGAACCGCGCCGGTCGCGACGTCCGGCTCCTCGGCCGCGTCGGCGCCGGTCTGCGCCGCGACCGCGGCGAGGCCCTCGACCGTGCGCTGCTCGAACACGTCCCGCGGGGAGAGGACGAGCCCCTGCTGCCGGGCCCGGCCGACCAGCTGGATCGACATGATGCTGTCGCCGCCGAGGTCGAAGAAGCCGTCGTCGACGGCCACTTCGGGCAGGCCGAGCACCTCGCCGAAGAGCAGGCACAGGATGCGCTCGGTCTCGGTGCGCGGCGCCCTGCCGCCGCCGGACGCCGGCAGCTCGGGGGCGGGCAGGGCCTTGCGGTCGAGCTTGCCGTTGACGGTGAGCGGCAGCTCGTCGAGCGTGACGAAGGCGGACGGCACCATGTAGTCGGGCAGCGTGGCCGCCAGGTGGTCCCGCAGCAGGCCGTGATCGACCGGATTCCGCGCGGCCAGGACGTAGGCGACGAGACGACGGTCGCCGGGGCGGTCCTCGCGCACCATCGTCCGGGCCCAGGCCACGTCCCGGTGGCCGGCCAGCGCAGTGTCGATCTCGCCGAGTTCGATGCGGAAGCCGCGGATCTTGACCTGGTCGTCGGCCCGTCCCAGGTACTCCAGTTCACCGTCCGAGGTCCACCGCGCCAGGTCACCCGTGCGGTACATCCGCTCCCCCGGCCCTCCGAACGGACAGGCCACGAACCGTTCCGCGGTCAGCCCCGGCCGGTTCAGATAACCACGCGCCAGACCCGCCCCGGCGACATACATCTCACCCGTGACACCCACCGGGGCCGGCCGCAGACCACCGTCGAGGACATACACCCGCAGATCACGGATACCGACACCGATCAGGCTGCGCTGCTGACCGGTCCAGGCGGCGGCGTCCAGGGCACGCACGCTGACATGGACGGTCGTTTCCGTGATCCCGTACATGTTCACCAGGACGGGCTCGGTGTCGCCGTGCCGGCGGCCCCAGCTCTCCAGCCGGCCCAGATCGAGCGCCTCGCCACCGAAGATCACCCACCGCAGCGCGAGCCGGTCCCCGAGACCGGGCTGCTCCCGGTCCGCCTGCATCAACTGATAGAACGCCGACGGGGTCTGGTTGAGCACCGTGACCCGCTCACGCACCAGCAGCCGCAGAAACTCCACCGGATTCCGGCTGACGTCGAACGGCACCACGACAAGCCGCCCACCGTGCAGGAGCGGACCCCACAGCTCCCACACCGAGAAGTCGAACGCGACGGAGTGGAACAAAGTCCACACGTCGTCCGGACCGAAGCCGTACACGTCCTCGGTGGCGGTGAACAACCGCACCACGTTGGCATGCGGAACCACCACACCCTTGGGACGGCCGGTGGAACCAGACGTATAGATCACATACGCCGGACTGGCCGGATCGACCCGAACACGGCCACGACCACGACCACGCGCAACGGGCTCCCCGGTAGCAGCCGAGGCAAGCCACTCCTCGTCGACGACAAGGACCGGATCGGTGTCCTGGAGGATGTACGCGATCCGCTCCTCCGGATAACCGGGATCGACGGGAACGTACGCAGCCCCCGACTTCACAACCGCCAGCAGAGCCACGACCAGATCAAGGCCACGCGGCAGGCACACCGCGACAAACCGCTCCGGACCCGCACCATGCGCCACCAGCCGGTCCGCCAACCCGTCCGCCCGCTCATCCAGCTCCGCATACGTCAACGACCGCGTCCCACAGGTGACGGCGACCGCGTCCGCAACGAGAGCGGCACGCCGCTCGAACAGTTCGGCCAGCGAGGAAGCCGAGGTGTGCGCGGCCGGCGCCACCTCGTGGGCGGTGTCGGCGAAGGTGTCGAGTGTCAGCCGCCGCTCGGCGGGGGTCAGTACGTCGAGTCGCCCGGTGGGCAGCTCGGGACGGTCGGCGAGAGCCTGAAGGATGTGCACGAACCGGTCCGCGACGGCCTGCGCGGTGGCGTGGTCGACGAGGTCGGGCTGGTGGTCGAGGCGCAACCGCAGTTCGTCGCCGGGGACCACGACCAGGCCGAGCGAGTAGTGCACCGCGTCGTGCGCGCGGACCTCGCCGACCCGCAGGCCGGCCGTCGCGGTGAGCTCCGTGAAGGCGGCCGCGTCCAGCGGGAAGTTCTCGAACACCACGGAGGTGTCGAAGAGTTCGCCCAGTCCTACCGTGCGCTGGATGTCGGCGAGGCCGGTGTGCTGGTGCTCCAGCAGCCGCTGCCGCTCGCCCTGCACGCGGCGCAGCAGGTCGCCGAGCGGCTCGGCCGCCTTCAGGCGCACCCGCAGCGGAACGGTGTTGATGTACAGCCCGACGCTGTCCTCGATGCCGTCGATCTCGGCGGGCCGTCCGGAGACGGTCACGCCGAAGGTGACGTCGTCGCGGCCCAGGGTGCGTGACAGCACCAGCGCCCAGGCCGCCTCGACCACCGAGTTGAGCGTCACGCCCAGAGCGCGGGACCGTTCGACCAGCGCCGCGGTGGCAGGTGCCGGCAGGGTGGTCTCCACGCGTTCCGGCCGCACCGGGATCCGGCCGGCCGGCGTGGCGGCGACCCGCGCCGGCTCCTCGACGTCGGCGAACGCAGCCCGCCAGGCCCGTTCGGCCGCGTCCCGGTCGCGGTGCGCGAGCCACCGCAGATGGTCGCGGAAGGGGCGCGCCGCGGGCAGCGCGGCCCCGCTCCGGTACAGCTCCAGCAGTTCCCGCAGCAGCACGGGCAGCGACCAGCCGTCCAGTACGGCGTGGTGGACGGTGAGTGCCAGCACGGCGCGCTCGGTGCCGGTGCGGGCGAGCAGGAAGCGGACCAGCGGGGGTGCGGCGAGGTCGAAGGGACGCTCCCGCTCCAGGACCAGCCGGTCGTGCAGCGACTCTTCGCCTACGGCCTCGGTCTCCTGCCAGTTCAGGGGTACGTCGGCGTGGACGACCTGGACGGGGCGGCTGAGCCCCTCCGTCCGGAAGCCGGCGCGCAGCGCGTCGTGCCGGGCGAGCAGGGCGGCGGCCGCCGACTTCAGGGCGGGCACGTCGAGCCGGCCGAGGAGTTCGACGGCGACCTGCACGGTGTAGACGTCGGGGGCGCCGCGGTCGAAGACGCTGTGGAAGACCAGGCCTTCCTGGAGCGGTGTGAGCGGCAGCACCTCGGCCGACGCGGGCAGTCGCGTGCGCAGCGCGGCCAGTTCCTCGTCGCCGAGCGGTACGTCGACGGGGGTGTCGTCGGGCGTGTCGGCAGCGGGGGTGGGCTTGCCGTCGTTCGGCGCTTCGGGCAGGGCATCGGCGAGCGCGGCGACCGTACGGTGGGCGAAGACGTCCTTCACGGCGATGCGCAGTCCGGCCCGGCGGGCCCGGCCGACCAGGCGCACCGCGACGATGCTGTCGCCGCCCAGGGCGAAGAAACTGTCGTCGACGCCGACCTCGGGCACGCCGAGCACCTCGGCGAACAGGGCGCACAGCGTCTCCTCGCGCGCGGTGCGGGGCGCCCGGCCGGAGGCCACGGCGGTGAAGTCGGGGGCGGGCAGGACCTTGCGGTCGATCTTGCCGTTGGGGGTGAGCGGCAGCGCGTCCAGCGTGACGAAGGCCGCCGGGACCATGTACTCCGGCAGGGTGCGCGCCAGGTGGGTACGCAGCTCTTCGGGGGCGCCGCCGACGACGTAGGCCACCAGGCGCTTGTCGCCGGGGCGGTCCTCGCGCACCACGACCGCCGCCCGGGACACCTCCTCGTGGCCGAGCAGGACGGCCTCGATCTCGCCGGGCTCGATGCGATGGCCGCGTACCTTGACCTGCTGGTCGACGCGGCCGAGGTACTCCAGCTCGCCGTCGGCCGACCAGCGCACCATGTCGCCGGTGCGGTACATCCGGGTGCCGGACGCGCCGTAGGGGTCGGCGACGAAGCGCCACGCGGTGAGGCCGGCCCGGTCCAGGTAGCCGTGGGCCAGGCCCGCTCCGGCGATGTACAGCTCTCCGGCGACTTCGGCGGGCGCCGGGCGCAGGGCCGCGTCGAGCACGTACACCCGGGTGTTGCCGATGGGGCGGCCGATCGAGCCGCGCGACGCGCTGTCGCCGGCGACAGCGCCGGCCGTGGACCAGATGGTGGTCTCGGTGGGGCCGTAGAGGTTGGTGACCGAACGGGCCGTGGTCAGCAGGCGGTCGGCGAGGTCTGCGGGCAGTGCCTCGCCGCCGACGAGGACCCGCAGCCCGGCCGGAGCCGTCGGGACCTCGTCGACGAGGGCGCGCCACAGGCTCGGGGTCGCCTGCATCACCGACACCCCGGCCTGGTCGATCAGCTCGGCCAGTGCCTGCGGGTCCCGGGTGGTGTCCTTGTCGGCGAGCACCACCCGCGCGCCGGCCAGCAGCGGCACGTACAGCTCCAGGGCGGCGATGTCGAAGCCCACCGTCGTGACGGCCAGCAGCCGGTCCTCGGCGGTCAGGGCGAAGGACCGCGCCATCGAGTCGAGGAAGTTGACCAGGGCGGCGTGTGCGACGACCACGCCCTTGGGGCGGCCGGTCGAACCGGAGGTGTAGATCACGTACGCGGGGCTGTGCGGCGAGACCGCGGCGAGGTCGTTCGCCGCGAGACCCTCGGTGCGGGCCCCGGCGAGCCAGGCCTCGTCCACGACGAGGACGGGCCGGGAGTCCTCGATCATGTAGGTGACGCGGTCGGCGGGGAAGTCCGGGTCGAGCGGCACGTACGCCGCACCCGACTTGGCCACGGCGAGCAGCACGGTGACGAGGTCGGCGGAGCGCGGCAGCCGGACCGCGACCCGGCGTCCGGGCCCCGCCCCCTGCTCGACCAGCAGCCGGGCCACCCGGTTGGCGCGGGCGTTGAGCTCCCCGTAGGTGAGTTCGTGGCCGCCGCAGACCACCGCCGTGGCATGCGGAGTCAGGGCCGCGCGGTCCTCGAAGAGCTGCGGCAGGGCGGCCGGGGGCACGGCTCGGTCGGTGGCGTTCCACCGCTCCAGCAGTGTCTCGCGTTCGGTGTCGTCGAGGACCTCCACCCGTCCCGTCGGCGTCGTCGGGTCGGCCGCGAACTGCTCCAGGACGCGTACGAGCCGGGCCACGGTCCGCTCGGCCGCGGCGGCGTCGACCAGGTCGGGCTGGTGGTCGACGCGCAGCCGGAGCCGCTCGCCCGGGTGGACGACGAGGCTGAGGGGGTAGTGGGCTCCCTCGTGTGCGCGGGCGTCCACGAGCCGCAGACCGGCCTCGTCGGCCAGGGTGCCGAGTGCGGTGCGGTCCAGGGGGTAGTTCTCGAACACCATGGAGGTGTCGAAGAGTTCACCGAGACCGGTCCACCGCTGGATGTCGGCGAGGCCCACGTGCTGGTGCTCCAGCAGGGCCGTCCGCTCCTCCTGAAGTCGTGCGGCGAGGGCTGCGAGGGGTTCGGCGGGGTCCAGTCGTACGCGCTGGGGCAGCGTGTTGATGAACAGGCCCGCCAGGTCCTCCACGCCGCTGAGCTCGGCGGGGCGGCCGGCCACCGTGGTGCCGAACACCACGTCGGTACGGCCCAGCACCTGGGCCAGGACCAGCGACCAGGCCGCCGTGGTCAGGGAGTTGAGGGTGACGCCCAGGTCACGGGCCCGCTGTCCCAGGCGGGCGGTGAGTGCGGCGGGCAGATCGTGCTCCACGCGCGCGGGGAGCACCGGGGTACGGCCGGGTACGGAGGGAGCCAGCCGGGCGGGCTCGTCGAAGCCGTCGAGCGCGGCGGTCCAGGCGTGCCGGGCCGCCTCGGTGTCCTGTGCCGCGAGCCACGCCAAGTAGTCCTCGTAGGGCCGCACTTCGGGCAGGGGACGCCCGTCCGTGTAGCTCTGGAGCAGGTCACGGACGACGATGGGCAGCGACCAGCCGTCGACGACGGTGTGATGGGCGGTCACCGCCAGGACGTGGTGCTCGGCCGCCGTGCGGACCAGCAGGAAGCGGACGAGCGGCGGCCGGTCCAGGGCGAAGCGCGTGGCGCGTTCCCGGGCGAGCAGCGCGTCGAGCTCCTCCTGGTCCTCGGTCGTCTCCTCCCGCCAGACGAGCGGTACCTCGGCCGGCACGACCTGGACGGCGCGGCTGAGTCCCTCGTGCCGGAACCCGGCCCGCAGCGCGTCGTGGCGCTTCAGCAGCCGCGCGGCGGCGGTGCGCAGGGCGGCGGTGTCGAGCGGGCCGCCGAGTTCGAGGACGGCCTGGACGGTGTAGAGGTCGGGCTGGTCCTCGTCGAAGACGCTGTGGAAGAGCAGGCCTTCCTGGAGGGGGGTCAGCGGCAGCACTCGGGCCCCGGAGGGGGCGTCGACGAGGGCGAGTTCGTGCTGCGGCAGCGGGTCGGGGAGGGTGTACGTGGTGGTGTCCGCGGCCGCCCGGGCGATGGCCGCGAGGGCCTCCACGGTGCGATGCACGAAGACGTCGCGGGCAGTGAACGCGAGGCCTGTGCGGCGGGCGTGCGAGACGAGCCGGAGCGCCAGGACGCTGTCGCCGCCCAGATCGAAGAAGCTGTCGTGGACTCCTGCCCGGGGCACGCCGAGGACCTCGGTGAACAGGGCGCACAGCCGGGTCTCGGCGGCGGTGCGCGGTGCCCCGCCGCGTGAGGTGTGAACGGGTGCGGGCAGGGCGGCCCGGTCCAGTTTGCCGTTGGGGCTGAGCGGGAGCGTGCCGAGCGTGACGAACGCGGACGGCACCATGTAGTCCGGCAGGTTCTCCGCCACCCGGGCGCGCAGCTCCCCGGTGTCGGCGCCGCCGACGACGTAGGCCACCAGCCGCTTGTCGCCGGGGCGGTCCTCGCGCAGCACCACGGCGGCGTGCTCCACCGCGGGGTGGGCGGTGAGGGCGGCCTCGATCTCGGCGGGTTCGACGCGGAAGCCGCGTACCTTCACCTGCTGGTCGGCACGCCCGAGGTACTCGAGTTCCCCGTCGGCCGTCCAGCGGGCCAGGTCGCCGGTCCGGTACATGCGCTCGCCCGCGATGCCGAAGGGGCAGGCGACGAATCGCTCGGCGGTCAGGCCGGACCGCCCGAGGTAGCCGCGGGCCAGACCGGCGCCCGCCACGTACAGCTCGCCGACGGCGCCCACCGGCACCGGGCGCAGGTGCGAATCCAGCACGAAGGCACGGGTGTTGGAGATGGGGCGGCCGATCCGCACGGTGCCGGCGGTGACGTCGGCGTACAGGCTGTCGCCGCTGGCCTCGGAGGACCCGTACAGGTTCAGCAGGCGGGCCTCGGGCAGCGCGGCGCGGAACCGGTCGGCGTACGCCGGCGGCAGTGCCTCGCCGCTGGTCACCCACAACGTGCACGGCGCCAGGGCACCGATGTCGTCGCCGTCCAGGAGCTCGGCGAGGAGGCTGGGCACGAGGGTGATGCGTCCGACGCGGTGGCGGGCGACGAGGTCCGTCATCGCGGCGGCGCTGCGGCCGGCGTCGGGGCCGCAGAGCACGGCGGGCGCGCCGTGCACGAGCGGGCCGAGGAGTTCGGTGGTGCCGTCCACGAAGCTGAGGGAGCTCTTGACGAGCACGGGCCGTCCGTCGAAGGGGAACTCCTCGCCGAACCACAGCAGTCGGTTGACGGCCCCTTCGTGGAGGCCGATCACGCCCTTGGGGACGCCTGTCGATCCGGAGGTGTAGATCAGGTACGCGGGATGGGCTGCGGTCAGCGGCCGGTTGCGGTCGGCGTCGGTGGGGCTGTGCGCGGGCTGCCCCGTGGTGTCGAGGGTGTCGACGATCAGCCGCGGCGCGCCGTCCGGCGGCAGTTCGGCGGCCACGTCGGCGGTGGTGAGGATCAGACCCGGGCGGGCGTCGCCGAGCATGTGGGCGATGCGGTCGGCGGGGTAGTCCGGGTCGACGGGCAGATAGGCGGCGCCCGCCTTCAGCACGGCGAGTACGGCGACGACCAGGTCCGCGGAGCGCCGCAGCGCGAGGCCGACGTGCTGGTCGGGGCCCGTACCCCGGCCGATGAGCAGGTGGGCGAGCCGGTTGGCCCGGGTGTCGAGTTCGGCGTAGGTGAGCGTGCCGCCGTCGTGGTGCAGGGCGGGCTCGTCCGGGGTGCGGGCGGCCTGCGCCTCGAACAGCTCGGGCAGGGTGGCGGCGGTCCGTTCGCGTGCGGTGCCGTTCCACTCCCGCAGCAGCAGGTGGCGTTCGGTGTCGGTGGGCAGGTCCAGGGCGGCGACCGGGTGGTCTGGGCGAGCGGCGGCGCGGTCCAGGAACGCGCAGAACCGCTCCTGGTGACGGGCGAGTTCGTCCTCGGTGTAGAGCTCGCGGTTGCCGCAGAACTCCAGCTCGGTCTCCGCGGTGCCGGGCGTGCGGTAGACGTTGACCGTCAGGTCCGCGATCGGGCCGTTGGCGAGCTGGCGGCGCACGGCCGTCCAGGCGCCGAAGCGGGTCTCCTGCTCGAAGGCCATCACATTGACCTGCGGCCCGGAGAGGGCACCGGCCTCGGCGGACAGGCCGAGTTCCGCGCGCAGGGCCTCGCCCCGGTGGCGCTGGTGCCGGATGGCCTTGCGGATCTGCTCCTCCGCCTGGTCCACGAGGTCGCCGAAGGTGGTGTCCGGGCGGACGGTCAGCCGGACGGGGACTTCGTTGGCGAGCATCGCGGGCGTGCCGAGCTCCCCGCGCGAACGGCGCGCCGCCATGGGCATGTTGACGATGACGTCGGGCCGGCCGAGCAGGCGGTGCACATATGCCGCGGTGGCGGCGACGATCGTGGCGGACAGCCGGCCGACGCCGCCGCGGCCGCGGCCGCCGTCGGCGAACCCGGCGAGGAAGTCCGACGGCATGGGGGTGACCAGGCGCATCGTGCTGGGCGTGGCGGGCGCGACCCGCCCGGCGAGCGGGGTGCCCTCGTGGTGGTCGGCGAACGCGGTACGCCAGTACGCCGCGTCCGTGGCGTACCGGGGGGAGGCGAGGTAGGCGGCGTCCTCGGCCAGGAGGTCGGCGAGCGGGGCGGCGGTGGATCCGGGAGGGGTCAGGCCCTGCTCGAACGCGGTGTACAGCTCCGCGAGCCGCCGCATGTAGAGGTGCTGGCCGAAGCCGTCCAGCACGATGTGGTGGTAGCGGAAATACAGGACGCTGCGCTGCGTGCCGATGGTGAACAGCGCGTGTGTGTACGGCGCTTCGCGGGTGAGGTCGGTCGCGGTGGCGAGGTCGGCGGCCGTCCAGGCCTGGATCTCGGCGTCCGGGTCGGGCCGGCCGGTGAGGTCGACGAAGTGCAGTTCGCCCTCGTCGGCCGGCTCGATGCTCAGCCGGGGACCGTCCGCGGTGTCGTGGAACCGGGTGCGCAGGGTCTCGGCCTCGGCGACGGCCTGGGTGACGGCCCGGCGCAGGGCGTCCTCGTCGAGGCGTCCGGTGAGCGTGTAGGTGACGCCGCAGTTGTAGAAGGGGTCGTCGGGGGCCATGCGCTGCGCCACCCAGATGCCGGTCTGCGCGGCTGACACGGTACGGAGCGTGTTGCTGACGTCGGACACGGGCTTCCCATCCCCCAGGGCGCTGCGGACTGCGTGGAACTGCGGTGCGTGAATGCGTGCGGGTGCGGTGCGCGGCTCAGGCAGCGCCGCTGCGGGCACGCTCCTCGCCGATGGCGGCGAGGAGGGCCTCGATCGTGGGGTTGTCCCACATCATCGTCGGGTCGACCGCGAAGCCGAGGTGGTCCTCGATCTCGGCGGCGACGGACAGCGCGTACACCGAATCGAGGCCGTAGTCGCTGAGCGGCACGTCGGGCTGGATGTCGGCGGCCGGCATCCTCAGGTGCTCGGCGACCCGGGCCACCAGCCAGTCCTGCAGGTCGTCGTTGTCGGCGGAGTCGGTCCTGCTCAGGGCGGTGCTTTCGGACATGGGGTCTCCAGTCGCGATACGTGGTGGGACGGCGGTCGGGCGACACCGGACGGCGCCGGCCCGTGGTCGTGCTCGGGCCGGGGCCCGAGACCGGTGGGTCGGGTGTGTTCAGCCGTGGGGGCCGGCGAGTGGCCGGGGCAGCATTCCGAGGCCCTTGGAGCGGGCGCAGCGGTCCAGCAGTTCGTCCCACAGCGGCTGTTCGAGGTGGCCGGGCAGGGAGGGGCGGGGCGTGCCGAGCGGAGTGCGCAGCCGGTGGAGGGCCGCAGCCGCCCAGGCAGGATCGGCCAGGAAGGCGGCGTCGGTGCCCCGGGCGTGCCGCCAGGTCTCGAAGCAGGCGGCGGCGACGAGGATCTTCACATAGCGGGCGGTGAGGTCGTAGGTGTGCGAGCCGGCGCCGACCGACAGCTCGGCCGGCGAGAGCGACACGCACTCCTCTGCGAGGGCGACGAGTTCGCCGGCGAAGTGCTCGCCGTGCGCGCGCAGCGCGGTGTACGCCGGTCCGGTGCCGTCCGGCATGGCGGCGAGCCCGGCGGCCAGCGAGGTGCTCAGGCTCTCGCGGCCCGCGGCGCTGATGACGAGCTGCCGGAAGTCGAACGGCGGAAGGTCGGCGCCGGGGCGGAACAGCTCGGCCGGTGCGCCGGTCTCGCCGAGCCAGGACCGCCGGGCGAGCAGGGGCAGTTGGGGCAGCAGCGACACCTGGCAGGCGGCGCGCGCCGCGTGCCCGAAGCCCGCGGGCTGGATGTCGCGCAGCAGTTTCTGGAAGCCCGCGGCCGGTCCCTCACGCAGGTAGAAGTGAGCGCCCAGCACGGCCGAGAGCTGGTTCATCACGTCCATCAGGGTCTTGGACACGAAGTACTTCACGGCCAGCGCGTAGATCGGGGTCTGCGCCGGCAGCAGGTGCAGCGCCCGGGTCGCCACGGTCGCGAAGCAGTCGGCGGTCAGCAGATCCGAGTACGCGGCGGCGAGCACCGAGCGGATGTGCGGGAGATCGGCGGCCGTACGACCGTACAGTCGCCGGCCCCTGACGTGGCTGAGGGTGGTGCGCAGTGCCGAGTCGACGACCCCGGTGAACATCGACACGAGGGTGGTGCGGGTGACCTGGAAGGACCGCAGCGCGTTCTCCAGCCCGTGGCCCATGGTGCCGAGGACGGCGCTCTCGGGCAGCGGGCAGTCCCGGAACTCGATGCCGCCCAGTTGCACTCCGCGCATGCCGCTGGTGCGGTAGCGGGGCAGGTGGGTCAGGTGTCCGCCGGGCAACCGGGCCTTGTCGACGTACAGCTGGGAGTGGCTGCGGCTGCCGGGGCGCTGTGCGGTGCGGGCGAAGACCACCAGCGCCTCGGCGCGCCGGACGTTGGTGATGATCTCCTTGCGGCCGTTGAGGACGAGACCGGCCGGTCCGGGCAGCGCGGTGAACTCGGTGCCCGCCATGTCGTTGCCGTGTGCCAGCTCGTGGTAGGCGACGGCCACCCGGCGGCCGGAGCACAGCAGTTCGGCGGCGTGGCGGCACTGCTCCTGGTCGCCCGCGGTCCACAGGTTGACGCCCGCGATGAACGAGCTGGCGCCGTAGCCCAGTCCGAGGCAGGGGTCGCGCCGGTAGACCGAGCGCATGATCTCCACGAGGTGGTCGAGCCGGTCGAGGCGGCCGCCGAACGCCGTGGGCACGAACTCGGCGCCCAGTCCGTACTCGTGGAGCGCCTGTTCCCCGGCCTCGAACATCTCGCCGCGCTCGTCGGCTTCGAGTACGGCGCGCAGGCCGAGCGGGTTGTCGTCGGCGAAGGGGTCGCCGAGCGCGGATTCCAGGGCGTGCAGTCGCGCGGGCCCGGCGGTGGTGGCGAGTGCCGTGGTCACTGGACGCCCCCCTGTGCGTGGTGGGCCGGCAACGACAGCGGCGCGCTGTCGGGCGTGGCGAGCAGCCGGTCGGCCAGCCGGTCGAAGGCGGTGGCCCGCGTCTCGTCGACGGCGATGCCGAGCCGGTTGAGGACGAGGGTGAGGCCGGCCTGGAGCCACAGCCCGTCGTACGCGGTGCGGGCGCTGTCCAGCCACAGGTGCACCAGGGCCGCGGCGGCGAAGCACAGCTCGTACTGGGCCGCCAGGTCGAAGGCGGACTGCGGGACGTCCCGGACCGTGCGCTCCTGGTGCTCCATGCCGGTGTGCACGGCTTCGGCGAGACCGGTGAGCTCGTCCGCCATGCGGGCCGCCTCGGGCGGCAGTTGCCCCTGGCGGACTCCGGCGCGGAGCCGGTCCAGCGCTTCCGGCAGCAGTTGTACGAGGCTGCAGCCCCGGGTCGACAGCAGCCGCAGCCGGCCCGGGTCGAAGGGGCGTGGTGGGCTGCCCGGCAGGGTCGCGGTGACGGCGTCCCGGTCGGCCGTGCCGCGGTGCCAGGACCGGGCCAGGACCGGGAAGTGGTCGATGAGCAGGCTGCGGTTGACGGCAGTGCTGCCGTCGAAGACGGCGACGATGCGGTGGTCGCGGTCGAGCTTGGCGAAGGCACCGTCGAGGTAGGTGTCGCTCAGGAAGCTTCGGACGCCGAGGAGTTCGCTCAGCTGGTCGAGGGTGTCCTGGGCGAGCGTCGGCACGAGCGCCTTGGTGACGGATGCGATGACGCTCATCTCGGGGGTCAGCGTGTGGATGGCGCGGGCGGCCACGGTGGTGACGGCCTCGGCGACGATCAGCCCGGCACCGGCCTCGCCCAGGATGCGGCGTACGCGCGGCAGGTCGCTGAGCCGGCGCCCGTAGAGGTGGCGGCCGAGCGCGTACTCCGTGGCGATCCGCAGCCCGTGGTCGAGTGCGCCGAGCGACAGGGCGGTGCACACGGTGCGGGTCAGCTGAAGGGTCTTGAGAACCGTTTCCGCTCCGGTTCCGGCCGCATCGACCAGTGCCTCCTCGGGCACCACGGCGCCGTCGAAGGCGATGCCGCTGATGTCGGCCCCCCGGATGCCGTGGGTTCGCACCTTGGGCAGCGGCCGGTGACTGCCGGGGGCCAGCCGGTCCTTGTCGACCAGGAAGAGACTGAAGCCACGGGGGCCGCCCCGCTCGTCGGTGCGGGCGAGGACGCACAGGAACCGACTCCGCGTCGCGTTGTTGATGAGCCACTTCTCCCCGTCGAGCCGCCATCCGCCCTCGGTTCGACGGGCGGTGAGCTCTCCGGCGAGCAGGTCGCTGCCGTGGTCGCGCTCGGTCAGGGCCCAGGAGGCCACGGCACCGGCGCGTACGTCCGCGGCGAGACCGGCCGCCTGGGCGGGGCTGCCCGCGACCTGGACGGGGGCGGTGCCGAGGAAGGTCTTGCCGTGTGCGACCGCCACCGTCAGGTCGCGGCGGGCCACGGTGCGCAGGAGCTGGACGAGTTCGACATGGTCGTGCAGGAGGCCGCCGTGGCGGGCGTCGACGTAGTGGGCGGCGAGGCCGAAGTCGTCGAGCTCGCGGCAGGCTTCGGCGGGAAACCGCTCCTCGCGGTCCAGGGCGGCCATCGCGCCGGGGCCGAAGACGCCGTCGCCGGAGTCGGATTGTCGCAGGAACCGGTCGAGTCTGAGCACAGAGCTGTGCGGCACGGTGAATCCCCCGTTGTGTGGCTCCCCGGCCCTGGCGGCGCTCGGGGAACTGTTCGTGATCCGGCGTGCCCGGTCGTGCGTGCGGGTCGGCCGGTGTGCGGTGTGGTTACGCGGTGGTGCGTTCCAGACGCGGGTCGAGCTTGGCGATGAGTGCGGAGATCTCTCCATCGCGGAAGTGCTCGCGCATCTGCAGGCGCTGGACCTTGCCGCTCGTGGTGCGCTGCACGGCGCCGCGCCGGACCAGGACGAGTCCTGACAGGTGCGCGCCGAACTCCGTGAAGACGGTGCGGCGGATGGAGCTGGCCAGCGCTTCCAGCTCGGTTTCGGTGTGCCGACCGCGTAGCTCGTGGACCAGGACGAGGAGTTCCTCCTCGTGGCCCTCGTCGTCACGGACGGGCACGGTGAAGGCGGCTCCGAAGGTGCCGTGCAGCTCCGGATGGTGCTGGCGCGCCTCGTACTCGATGTCCTGCGGGTAGAGGTTGCGGCCGCGGAGGATGAGCATCTCCTTGAGCCGGCCCGTGATGAACAGCTCGCCGTCGAGCACGGCGCCCAGGTCCCCGGTACGCAGATAGCCGTTCTCGGTGTCGGGGGCGGCGTCCGCGACCGTGCCGTGGAACGTGCGCTCCGTGGCCTCCGGGTTGTCCCAGTAGCCTTGGCCGACGCTCGGGCCCCGCAGCCAGATCTCGCCGATCTTCCCTTCGGGAAGCGCGCGCCGGCTCTCGGGCTCGACGATGCGCACGTCGTAGTCGTGCGGGAAGCCGCAGGAGACGACATCCCTGCCGGGGTCGGCCGCGGAGACGGGCACGAGGGCGCCGGCCGACAGACGCTGCTCGTCGACGCGGAGCACCACCGGCTCACGGTGCCCGGAGCCGCTGACGAAGACGGTGGCCTCGGCCATGCCGTAGGAGGGGTTGAGGGCTTCGGTCCGCAGGCCCGCGGCGGCGAAACGCTTGGCGAAGGCGGTGAGTGTGGCTGCCTGGACCGGCTCCGAGCCGTTGTTGGCGTACTTCCAGCGGGACAGGTCCAGACCGGCCAGCTGTTCATCGGTTATCTGACGGCTGCAGAGTTCGTACGCGAAATTGGGGCCGGCGGACCAGGTGATGTCGAACTCGTCGATCATGCGCAGCCACCAGTGCGGCCGCTTCAGGAACGTGGTGGGGCTCATGAGGACACAGGAACTGCCGAGGTACAGCGGCGGCAGCAGAATGCCCATCAGGCCCATGTCGTGATAGTGCGGAATCCAGGAGCCGAAGCGGGATCCGTCGTCAAGGGCGAAGGTCCGGCACAAACTGGCGGCGTTGTGCAGCAGATTGCCCTGGGTGAGCACGACGCCCTTGGGACTGCCCGTCGAGCCCGAGGTGTACTGCAGCAGGGCTACCGAGTCACGGTCGAGCCGGGGCAGTGATTCCTCTGCCAACGGGGGCACGTCGAGGGTGTCGGTGACCAGCAGCGTGTCGCGGTTCCGTTGGGAGGCCTCGGCCCAGTCGCCGACTTCCGCAAGGCTGCGGCTGTCGGTGAGAACCGCGGCGACCCGGGCGTCGGCGGCGATGGCAGAAACCCGACGCTGGTGGTGACGGTATCGGCCGGGAAGCGGTGAAGGTACCGCTACGACGCCGGCGTAGAGACAGCCGACAAAGGCTGTGACGAAATCCAGTCCTTCTGGGTACAGCAACAGGGCGCGGTCTCCGGGCGCACACCGCTCGAGCAGTGCCGCGGCGACCGAGCGGGCTCTTTCGTCGAGTTCCGCATAGGTCACGGATATTCGGCCGTCGTCGGCATCGAAATCCGTTAAGAAAATGACGGCGGTTGCTGAACTGCGATCCGCGACGTTTCTTCGGATCGCCTCGGCGAAATTGGCATGCATCAACAAGATCCTCCCCCGTAGCACCGCATCTCCCTGATGCGGCTGACATACGTCGATCTCGTGAACCAAATCGGTGCGACATCCCCTGTCGTTCGACCGATGACCAAGGTCAACTTCCTCGACCCTAAGGACCCTCCAAACCCACAGTCAAGCCCCCTTCACCACATGGGACCGGGACCGGACATGCTCCTTGGTCAGTATCAAACCCCCGCTCAGGGACGGGTCAACCCACTTTGGTCAGCTCATGCCCAACGAAGGTAAGGCGCCGCTCGACGCCCCGGCGATTGGCTCGATTCCACCCGTCCGCACCGGCGAATCACGAAAACCAAGGTCAGTCGATACTCGCTTGACACCTCAACAGAGGCATGTCTAGTGTCCGATCGATCATCCAACTTGCCATTCGCTGGAGAGGGTGTTTAGCCGTGGGGGGAACGGTTCTCGTGTCTGGCACGTCGTCAGATGCGCACACCTGGAATTTAATCTATGTACATCTCTTCCTTGAAGAGCATGGATACACAGTCCACAATCTCGGCTCCTGCGTTCCGGATGACCTTCTTGTTCGCTCGTGTCGCGAACTGCGGCCGGACCTCGTGGTCCTCAGCAGCGTCAACGGCCATGGGTTCACCGATGGTCTTCGAGCCATCCGGACGGTCAGGGAACAGCGTGATGTGAGCCATGTCCCCGTGGTGATCGGCGGCAAGCTGGGGACGGACGGGCTGCGCAACGCCGGCTGCACGCGCAGGCTCCTCAACGCCGGCTTCGACGCCGTGTTCGACAACGGGGACCTCGGCGCCTTCGAACTCTTCCTGAACCGGCATCGCACGGCCGCGGCATGACCGCCCCGCCGGACCGGGGCTTCGGCGGGTTCGTGGCAACGGCCCGGTCCCACGGGCACCTTGTCGTACAGCCTCGGATGGGTTTCGGCAGCCGGGCACGGATGCGGGTCGGTCTGGAGCGGACCAAGCAGGCCGAAGGCGTCACCGTGGGCACCATCACCCTGGACAGCTACACGCGTGTGGGCGACTTCGCCGCGGCCCGCGCCGCGGTGGGAGGGAACTCCCCGCTCAACGGCTACCCACTGCTGGCACACGGGGCGGAGGCGACCCGGGCCCTCCTCGACGGGGTCCAGGACGAGTCGTTCCCGGTCCAGGTCCGCCACGGATCGGCGCGCCCGCAGGCGGTGTTCGCCGAACTGGTCGCGGCCGGCGTGCACGCCACCGAGGGCGGCCCCGTCTCGTACTGCCTGCCCTACAGCCGTACGCCGCTGCGTGAGTCCGTACGGCACTGGGCGGAGAGCTGCGAGCTGCTGGCCTCGGCGGGCGGGCCGGACGTCGTGCCCCACCTGGAGTCGTTCGGCGGCTGCATGCTCGGCCAGCTCTGCCCGCCCGGCCTGCTGGTGGCGCTGAGCGTGCTGGAGGGGCTGTTCTTCGCCCAGCACGGGCTGCGCAGCATCTCCCTCAGCTACGCCCAGCAGACCAGCACCGAGCAGGACACGGAGGCGCTGGCGGCGCTGCACCGGCTGGCTGCCGAGGAGTTGCCGCCCGACGTGCGGTGGCACAGCGTCCTCTACGCGTACATGGGTCTCTACCCCGGCACTGCGCGGGGCGCGGAGCGGCTGCTGCGGTCCGCGGCCTCGCTCGCGGTGCGGGCCGGCGCCGCCCGGCTGATCGTCAAGACCACGGCCGAAGCACATCGCATTCCCACGATCGCCGAGAACGTGGCCGCGCTGGAGCTGGCCGCACACACCGCGGCGCAGGCCCGCCCGGACGAGCCGGGCGCACCGCGGGCCGAGTCCGGCGGCGCGGTCTACGCGGAGGCCCGCGCGCTGGTGCACGCCGTCAGGGAGCTGCACCCGGACCTGGGCACAGCCCTGGCCCGCGCGTTCGCCCGGGGCCTGCTGGACATCCCGTTCTGCCTGCACCCGGACAACCAGGGCCGCACCCGGAGCCTCATCGACGACCAGGGCCGGCTGCGCTGGTCGTCCACCGGCGGCCTGCCCCTGCCGCGCACGGCCCCGCAGCCGACCGCCCGCGCGATGACTTCGGCGAGGCTGCTGGAATCCCTTACGTTCGTCCAGCGGGCGTACGACTCATGACCGACACCGGACGGCTCGACGGTCTCCTGTTCGGATCACGTTCGGCAGACCACATCGGTGCCGGACGCAGGGGTCAGGTCATGCCCTTCCGCAGAGGTGCGACGAGCGTGCCTCGGGAATCTTGGACACATGAACCTCCGTCGTCTCCCCCTGCTCGTCGGCCTGTCGGCGGCGGCCGTCGCGCTGCTGCTCGTCGGCCTCGGCCTGCGGCCCCCGGCGCCCTCCGCCTCCCGTACGGTCCGACCCGAACCGGCAGCGGCCGTGGTGCCGCAGCTACCGGAACCCACGGGGCCCCATGCGATCGGCCGGGCCGATCTCAGGCTGGTCGACCGGCAGCGCACCGACCCCTTCACCCACCGCGGTCCGCGGGAACTCATGGTCAGCGTCTGGTACCCGGCGAGCGACACGGCGGGGCGGCCCCGGGCCCCCTGGATGCCCCCTGCCGTCGCCCGCGGCTTCGCGGCCAACGCGTCCCGCATCCTCGGTCTGCCCACCGGCCTGGTCGACTGGTCCGCGGTGACGACGCACGCGGCGGTCGACGCACCGCCGGCCGCCTCCACCCGGCACCGGCCGGTCGTGCTGTACTCGCCCGGTCTCGGTACCTCCCGCTCCTGGGGAACGGTACTGGTCGAGGAACTCGCCAGCCGCGGCTACGTCGTCGTGACGCTGGACCACACCTACGAGGCCCTCGCGGTGGACCTCGGAGACGGCAGGATCGCCGAAGCCGTGACGGCGGGCTCCGGCACCGACGAGGGGCTTGCCCGGCGCATGCGAGTCCGCGCCGCGGACACCGGGTTCGTCCTGGACGCGCTCGCCCGGCCGAGCACCCGGCGTGCACTGCCCGCGGAACTCGGCGCGCAGCTGGACCTGGACCGGATCGGGATGTTCGGTCACTCGGCGGGCGGCATCACCGCGGCCGAGACCATGGCACGGGACCCGCGACTCGATGCGGGGCTGGACCTCGACGGGTTCAACGTCACGCCCGCGCGGCGCTCCTGGCCGGAGCTGGACCGCCTGGTACGCGACGGTCTGGACCGCCCGTTCCAGATGGTGGGTTCCACCGCGACCCCCGCCGAGGAGCTGCCGGCACGGCTGCGCGCCGGCTCTCCGGCGTCGGTGTCGGTCCGCCGACTCGCGGGCACCGCGCACTATTCGTTCAGCGACTTCCAGGCGCTGTTGCCGCAACTGCGGGACCGGGCGGACCTGTCCGGAGCGCGCACGGCCCAGCTGATCGGCACCGCCGCTCCGCAGGCCATGGTGCACCGCGAACGCGCGATCGTCACCGGCTTCTTCGACCGGAACCTGCTCCGCCCGGGTCGCACGGGCGGCTGAACCGGCCTGACCGACGGGGGAATCCATGGCCGAACCGATGATCAGCACAAGGGACCTCACCAAGTCGTACGACAGGGTGCACGCCCTGCGCGGGGTGAGCCTCGACGTGGCCGAAGGCACGGTGCTGGGGCTGCTCGGGCACAACGGCGCCGGAAAGACGACGCTGGTGAACATCCTCGCCACGCTGCTGCCGCCGAGCGGCGGCAGCGCCGCGGTGGCCGGTCACGACGTGCTCCGGGACAGCCGGGCGGTACGTGGCTGCATCGGGCTCACCGGCCAGTTCGCCTCGGTGGACGAGAAACTCTCCGGCTTCGACAACCTCGTCCTGATCGGACGGCTGCTGGGTGCCAGCGCGCGGCAGGCACGGGAGCGGGCCGACGAACTGCTCGACACGTTCGATCTGGCCGGGGCCGCGCGCCGGCTCTGCCGTACCTACTCGGGCGGGATGCGCCGGCGGCTCGATCTCGCCGCGAGCCTCGTCGGCCGGCCGCGGGTGATATTCCTCGACGAGCCGTCCACCGGACTGGACCCGGCCAGCCGGCTCTCTCTGTGGGAGACCGTCGAGGCACTGGTCGCGGACGGCACCACCGTGCTGCTGACCACGCAGTATCTGGAAGAGGCGGAACGCCTGGCGGACACCGTGGCCGTCCTCGCCGAGGGCTCCGTGGTGGCGGCCGGAACTCCGAACGAGCTGAAGTCCCAGGTGGGTGAACGCCGGGCGCAGCTGTCGACCACCCGGCGCGGGGACACCGTCAAGGTCGCCGAGGCGTTGCGCCGGGTCGGGTTCGCCGCCGTCCAGACCCCGGAGGAGGGCACGGTGAGCGTGCCGGTCGCCGACTTCGAGGACTTCGCACAGGTCGTCCGTGCCGTCGAGGAAGCCGCGGTGCCGGTCACCGGGCTCACTCTGTCGGAACCGTCACTGGACGACGTCTATCTCTCGCTGGCCGCCAAGCCGGCCGCGGCCGCGGCTCGTTGACCTACCGGCTCGTTGACCTACCGGCTCGCTCACCTTCCGGCTCGCTGACCTACCGGCTCGCTGACCTCCGAGGAGCAACCATCATGACTGTCACGGTCCCCACCGACCGCGCCCGGTCCGCGGCTCCCGTGCGCTGGCAGCCGGCGAGCGCACGCGCCCAGTTCGCCGTGCTGACCGGGCGCAGCCTGCGCGGACTGGTCGCCGACCGCAGGCTCGTCGTGCTCACGCTGGTCCAGCCGCTGATCCTGCTGGTCATCTTCAGCCAGGTGTTCGGCAGCATGGCCTCCCCCGACCACTTTCCGGCGGGCGTGAGCTACATCGACTATCTGATGCCGGCCATCCTGGTCACCAGCGGGATCACCTCGGCCGTCGGCTCCGGCGCGGAGCTGATCCGGGACATGGACAACGGGGTGCTGACCCGCTTCCGTTCGCTGCCGGTCGGGCTGCACTGGATCCTGGTCGCCCGCGCCGTCACGGACGTGCTGCGCACCACCGCCCAGACCGTGCTGCTACTCGTGTGCGCCGCGCTGTGCTTCGGTTTCGACCCCGCGGGCGGTGCGTGGGGCGTCATCGCGGCGCTGGCCCTGTCCCTCCTCGTCATCGCCTCGCTGACGTGGGTCTTCATCGCCGTGGGTACCTGGGTGCGCAGCGCGCGGATCATGCAGAGTGTCAGCGGGCTGGCCCTCTTCCCCCTCATGTTCGCCTCCAGCGCGTACGTCCCGCTGGACGCGCTGCCCGCTTGGCTGCGCGCGGTGGCTGTGGTCAACCCCGTCTCGTACGCGGTGGACGCCACCCGGGCGCTGGCGCTGGACTGGCCGCTGGGCGGCGACGTACTGGGGGCGGTGGCCACGAGTCTGCTGATCCTGGCCGTGGCCGTGTGGGCGGCGGTGGCCGGGTTCCGCAGGCCGCTCACCCGCTGAACCGCGTCCCGGCCGCCGCGCCCGTCGCCGGACGGACGGAAGGGGGCGGGACGCCCGCCGGCGTCCCGCCCCGTTCGCGTGCTTCGGAGGCCGGTCAGTCGGTCATGGCGACCAGGACCCGGCGGGGACCGGTGAAGGACCGCCGGCCATGGCCCACGGCGACGTTGTCGATCACCATCAGGTCGCCCTGGTGCCAGTCGACGTCGACCGCGTTCTCCAGACCCCGGTCCCGTACCTGAAGGACGTGCTCCGCCGGGATGGGGCTGCCGTCGGCGAAGGTCACCGACTGCGGCAGTTCCTCCTCCGGCAGGATCTGCGCGAGTTCGGCGGCCGTCTCGTCACCGAGGGACGCCGGGTGCCACTGGTCGGACTGGTTGAACCAGACCTCCGCGCCGGTCTCCGGATGGGTCAGTGTGGAGTGCCGTACCTGGGTGATGCGCAGCGTGCCGTCGGGGAGCCA
Source organism: Streptomyces sp. NBC_01352 (assembly GCF_036237295.1). Classification (NCBI taxonomy): domain Bacteria; kingdom Bacillati; phylum Actinomycetota; class Actinomycetes; order Kitasatosporales; family Streptomycetaceae; genus Streptomyces; species Streptomyces sp. NBC_01352. The sequence goes on along the minus strand of NZ_CP108354.1, from coordinate 7,637,029 downwards.
CTTCCAGTCGCACTCCGCACCACGCAGATAGGCCTCGACCTCCGCCCGGTCGCTCGTCTCGAAGGTGTCCTGCCAGCTCTTGCCGAGCCCCAGGCCGTCATGCAGGTTCTGCGTGTAGCGCACCCCGCCGGCGAACGCCTCGCGCACCTCCGGGTCGAGCGAGGCGAGCCACAACTCCCCGTCGACGATGGGCGTGGCACCACCGGTGGCGGGGGCCGTGGCACAGAAGAAGACCAGCCGCGAGGGCCAACGGCGGCCGTAGCTCAGCTCGTTGTGCATCGAGATGGTCAGTTCCTGGGGGTACTCGGTGGACGTGTAGACGTTGGAACCCACCTTGGTGCGGGGCGAGTTGCCGTGCACGTAGGCGAGCCGGTTCGGCAGCAGGAGGTTCAGGACGGGGTCCAGGGTCTCCTCGGTGAGGTGGAAGCCACGGAACACTACGGCCTTCTCACGGGTGAGCAGACCCGCGAAGTCCTCGTGGCCCCTGAGCAGTTCGGCCAGCGCCTCGGGAGTCCCCTGCCCGCCGTCGGCGGTGATCTCGAAGGGCTGCCAGGCGCACAGTTCGGCCAGGTCGGTCATGCGGGTCATCCTTCCTGCCTGAAGAACTCGATGATGATCTTGTTCGTGGCGTCCGGGTCTTCGAGATAGCCGTAGTGTCCACAGCCGGGCACAAGGTCGTACGTCGCTCCGGGGATGGCGTCCGCGACCTCCCTGCCCAGATGGGCGGGGGTGATCAGGTCGTCGGCGAAGGAGATCACATGGCACGGCCGGCTGATCCCGGCGTAGGCCGCGAGCCGGTCGTCCATGGCCGAGAACCGCATGTGGACGCGGTCCCCCCGGCCGGTCGGCGCCGACATCTCGAACAGGTCGAGCCAGTCGTCGATCTGGCCGGAGTCGGCCAGGGTCCGCGGCGAGAGGTTCTGCAGGGCACGGACCACCGCGGTGTACCGGGGAGGCAGCCGCAATCCCGAGTCGTGCAGCGCGATCTCCGCCTCGGCCAGGGCCCGCCGCAGCCGGTCGGACCGGCCGCGGGTCGCCATCAGCACGGCCCTGCGCACCAACTCCGGCCGCTGGAGCGCCAGTTCCTGGACGATCTGGGCGCCCATGGACGTACCCACGAACAGACACGGCCCGATCCCCAGGTGCTCGACCAGGGCGGCGGTGTCCGCCACCATGTCGTCGACGGTGAAGCCCTCGGCACACTCGTCCGTGGGCGGGACCCCTCGATTGTCGAAGGTGATGACCCGGTATCCCGCGGCCGTGAGCGCGGGCACCTGATGCAGGTCCCACACCCTCCCCCGGCTACCGCTGCCCATCACCATGAGGACCGGCGGCCCTGTGCCCTCCGAGTCGTAGTGCATCCGTATCCCGTTCACGGCTGCCCACGCCATCTGCCCCTCCCCTTCGCATTGCTACGCTTCGAAAAGCGAATGAGGGGGCTACAGCTCCTTGCCTCTCGGAAGAACGGACACAATCCGCCGGACCTCCATGAGCCGCCCCCGTGGCTGCAATATTCCACACAGCACCCTAAGTGGATCTTCAAGTCATCGTCAAGCAATTTCACCCGGCGAGCGAACGCACATGCCACAGCAAATTCCGTGACGATTTCCCTCCGGGTGAACACGTAAGAACCCCGCCGAGACGCGGAGGTAAAAAGAAGAGCTGAGCCTACGTCATGCGCCGGCCCGGAAGAGGTGCGCTCCGGTCACCGGCGACGGATAGGTGACCACATAGTCGAACACCTCCTTCGCCTGGTTGCCGCCGAAGTGCGGGCACGCCATCGGCCCGACCGTCCCGTCGGTCGCGCCCATGTCGATGTACCAGGCCGCGCAGTAACCGTCCGGCGTGCCCCATCCGCCACCGGGCAGCAGATCCTCGATGTAGCCGGTGACGTGGGTGGAACCGTCACTCAGCGGGCACAGCGATATCTCGCCACGCCCGTAGGTCTCCGCCCCGCTTGCGGTGACGCATGCCGCAGCGGCCGACGCGGCCCGGGAATCCGGCGCGGCCAACAGCATCAGGGCTCCTGCGGCTCCGGCCATGGCCACGGCACGAAAAGAAGACCTCACGGTTTCCCCCTGCTCTCATGGGTGGGTGGCGCTCCCTCGCCGTCGCGGCGAGTCGACCGAGACAATCACGGACGGCATTGATCGCGCCAGTAGGTGTTCGGCCGCCCATTGGTCGGATCGGCTTGGCGCGGCACCAATCGAGCCAGGCTTGTCCCGCCAACCCATTTCCCGTCAAGCAACTTTCGTCATCGATCTGCCCAACCAAAGTCGTATGCGCGGCAAATCCCCATCAATTTGGCGATTGATTCGGCGGAGGATCCGTTGTCGAATTGGCAAGTCCTGCTGACGGAACATCAACACCGAAGGAGCAGCCGTGCGTATTGGCGTCGCTGTCGCCTACTGGCCCTGGTTCAGACTCCGGGAGCAGATCGAAGTCGCCCGGCTCGCCGACGAACTGGGGCTCGACTCCGTGTGGGTCTCCGAAACCTGGGGCCAGGAGGCGGTCGCCCTGCTGGGCCACCTTGCGGCGGTCACCCACCGCATCCGGCTCGGCGCCGCCGTCCTTCAGATCCCGGCCCGGCAGCCCACCACGGTGGCGACAGCCGCGGTGACCCTGCACGACCTCTCCGGCGGGCGGGTCATGCTCGGTCTGGGCCTGTCCGGCCCGCAGATCTCCGAGGGCTGGTACGGCGTGCCGTTCAGCGAACCGCTGGCCCGGACCCGTGAGTACATCGAGGTGATCCGCGGGGCCTTGAGCGGGAAGCCGGTCGATCACCAGGGCACGCAGTGGACCATCCCCGCCTACGGCCAAGGGCTGGGACAGGGCATGCCGCTCAAGCTGCTGGCGCTGCCGACCAACCGCCGCATACCGCTCTTCCTCGGCGTCTCCGGAGCCAGGACGGTCGAGCAGGCCGGCGCCCTCGCCGACGGCTGGCTGCCGTTCCTGTTCAGTGCCGCACACGCCGAAGAGCTGACCGCGCCCCTGTTGCGCGGAATCGAGAAGGCGGGCCGCAGCCGGTCGGACGTGGAAATCGCCCCGATCGTGCCCGCAGCGCTCGCCGACGACCTCCCCACCGCACGGAACCAGATCCGCCCCTTCATCGCCTTCTACCTCGGCGGAATGGGGTCACCCGAGAAGAACTTCTACGTCGACCTCGCCGAACGCTACGGCCACGGCGCGTCGGCACGCGCCTGCCAGGAACGCTTCCTCGCCGGCGACCGGCGCGGGGCCGCCGCCGAACTCTCCGACGCCCTCATCGACTTGATCTCGCTGCCGGTCACCGACGGAACTCTCGCCGCGGGACTCGACCGTTACGCGGCCACCGGCGCCGACACCCTCATCACCATGCCATTCGGCGACCGCTCCCGCCTGCTGCGCGCCCTCGCCTCGCACATGTCAACCGACATTAGCCAGTGATTTACCCAACCAAAGTTCCGTACGCGACGACCCTTTCGTAATCCAGCACCCCAACTAAATTCGTACGACACGGCCTCAGGAACTGGCCAATAGCCTCGAACCCCACCACTTCTCCGGAATTCGGACGGTTGAACCCAGGGCACCTGGCGGGTTTCTAATTTCATCGCCCCCGGCTGTAGCATCAGAGCCGCAGTGGAGCTCGGCGCCGCCTGGCACGACAGCCGGTTCACCGCTCCAGCCATGACCACTCCCTGCCACATCTCAGGCCGACAGCACCTGAGTTGACCTGGCTCAGCAGCGAGGAAGAGAGTTTCATGAATATCTTCGAGGCGACATTTCTGGGCGCCGTTGAGGGATTCACCGAATTCTTACCAGTTTCCAGCACCGGGCATCTCACCATCCTGGAGAGAATGCTCGGGTATTCCACCGACGACCCCGACATCACCGCCTTCACCGCCATTATTCAGGTCGGTGCGGTTCTTGCCACGCTGCTGTACCTTCGCTCGGATATCCGACGTCTCCTCACTGCTTTGTTCCGCGGCCTCGCCCAGCGGGAGCAGCGAAAGAATTCCGACTACAAACTCGCCTGGGCCGTTATTCTGGGTTCGCTGCCCATCGGTGTCGTCGGGCTCGCGTTCAAGGACACCATCGAGACCACGCTCCGCACCCTGTGGTTCGTCTCGGCCGCACTGGTGCTCTGGAGTGCGGTCATGTGGTACGCGGACCGCAAGGGCACCCAGGTCCGTGGTGAGAACGATGTGACCTGGAAGGACACCCTGATCATCGGCATCGTTCAGTGCATGGCGCTGATTCCGGGTGTCTCCCGTTCGGGCGCCACGATGTCGGCCGGTCTCCTCCGTGGCCTGGACCGGGTCACCGTCACCCGCCTCTCCTTCATGCTGTCCATCCCGGCACTCACCGCCGCCGGCGCGCTCCAGACGATCGACGAATTCGATGCGATATCCCACGGGGTGGGATGGACCGCGACGTTGACCGCCACAGCGGTGAGTTTCGTGACCGCTTATCTGGCGGTGTCCTGGCTGCTGAAATTCGTGGCGAAGCACAACTACACCGTGTTCATCGGCTACCGGGTGGTGCTCGGCCTCTTCATCATGTTCCTGCTCGGAGCCGACATCCTCCCGTCGACCTGACGCCGTGCGGCACGCACGGCTGCGAGCCCGCTGCGAGGCCCCCGGGCAGGCGAGTTGAGGCGTCGAACGTCTTGCTCGACGGCCCGGGGGCCGAGTCGGTGACACCGCGCCGCGGTCACCGGGGCGGGGCGGCGCGGTGCGGTGCGGTGCGGTGCGGTGCGGTGCGGTGCGGTGCGGTGCGGTGCGGTTGGAGTTTCTCGGCTCAGACGGCCGGCAGCGCGTACAGCCGCTTGCCGTGCATCACGGCCAGCCGCTTGCCCGCCGCGACCACATACCACTTCTGGTTGTCACCGGTGTTGTCGTTGTACGTCCAGCGCAGCTTCCCGGTCGCCGTGTCGAAGGCGTGCACGCCGCCGTTCTTGTCGTGCTCGGTCGCGCCGTACAGCGTGCTGCCCACCTTGGCGTACTGCCACGCCTCAGCGGCCGAGCCCACCAGGTCCTTGTTGTGCCAGATCCCTTTGCCCGTACCGGCGTCCACCGCCCACATGCCGTACGCGCTGTCGGAGGCGTAGAGCACCCCGTCCAGGACCTGCGGATCGTTGAACCAGGTGGCCTTCTCATTCGCCAGCGACCAACGCTCCGTGCCCGAGGCCAGCGCGAACGCCCGCAGCCGCTGCCCGTCCGGCACGATCATCAGGTCCTCGTGCACGGCGAAGCGGTAGTAGTTGGACCTGCCGATCTTCTTCGTCCAGAGCTGCCGGCCCGTCGTCGTGTCGCGGACGGTCACGTTCTTCCGGAAATCGGTGTACGCGAGCCGCCCGCCGACGACCGCGGCGGTGATGCCGAACTCCTCGGTCCCCGTGTCACGCTTCTCACGCCAGACGACCTTGCCGGAGGTGGTGTCGATCGCGGCGATCACGTTGGTCGGCGACGAGAGGTCCTCCTCCAAGATCCCGGCGAGGACGTAGACATGCCGGTCGTCGGCCGCGATGGGCCGCGGCTGCTCGTACTCCTTGCCCAGGCGGCTGCGCCAACTCTCCTTCCCCGTGGCCGGATCGAGCCCCACAACATCACCGTCGTACTCGGCACTGGCGAGATAGAGCGTCCCACCGCCGATGATCAGCTTGGCACCGGGAATGGCGACGCCCGCCCGTGACCACGTCTCCTCGCCACTGACGACGTCCCGCCCCACCAACGGGTCACCCGACACCACAACCGTGTCCCCGACGACCGCGAACGCGTGGATCCCGGCCAGGTTGTCGTTGCCTGTCTCCTGTCGCCACAGCGCCTTGGGCGCGGCACCCGGGGACGGGGTGGCAAACGCGTCACCGCCCTTGTCTCCGGCGGCAGTTGTGCCACCGTCCGACACGTCCGTTTCCCCCTCGGGGCCGCACCCCCACGCCCCTGCCCCCAGTACGGCCAACCCGAGCCCCGTCCCGGCCAGCCTGAACGCCTGCCTGCGCGACAGCACGTGCTCGTCCCGTCGATCCATGCCTGTTCCCCGTTTCCCCGTTGTCGCCCGGATATCGCCAACGCCCCCTCGGACGTCTCGAGCCCGGTCAGGCTAGCCGTCGAATTTCGGCCAGCCGCCGGACGGTACCCAACCGGGACGCGTCCGTGAAACTCCTGTCACACAAGATCAACGACTCGTGGTTTCCCGGCGTCGCGCCTGTCCGTGACAGGAAGGTCCCGCACGGTCCTGCCGTAACCTTCACGGCCGGCTCCTGGGCATCCGTCACAGGTAAGTTGAGGTCGGAATGGCGACCGTCCCCCATCCCGCAGCCCGCCCAACTCTCCGCGCCACCACTCCACCTGCCCGAACCCTCCCCCGTCCCCTCCACGTGATCGGCAAGCTCAGGCGACGCCCGCTCTCACCGAGGCTGCGGCCGCCGCTCCGCGACCGTGTCGGTCCCGTACCCGTTCGCCTCAGGAGCTGTTCTCCCGGGGAGGACGTACTCCGCCCAGACGGTCTTGCCCGGACCGTCGGAGCGCGGGCGCCAGTCCCAGCGCGCAGCCAGACGCGATACGAGGAGCAGCCCACGGCCCGTCTCTTCGGTACCAGCGATGTCGGGGACAGCGGGGCGCCGGGGGATGAGTTCGGCACGGGTGTCGGTGACCTCGACGCGGACGGTGCAGCCGTCGGCCGGGGCGTGCACGCGGAGGTGAAAGTCGCGACCGGGAACATGGCCGTGCCGCACGGCGTTCGCGGTCAACTCAGCCACGATCAGCACGATCTCGTCATGGTGTGTGGCGTCGTACGGGATGCCCCACGCGTCCAGGCGTACAGCCGTCAGGCGGCGGGCGAGTCGGGCACCGCGGGGTGTGGAGGTGAAGCGCATCTCGAAGGTGCGGTCGCTGAGGGGTTCTGGCGCCGAGATCAAGTGTGGTGTGAGAGCGGTGAGTTGAGTGGGGGTGGGGCTGTCGGGCTTGGTCGTCATGCCGATAACGGTGCCCTTGGTGGCGTAGCGTGACCAGTGGTGACGCACCGACGCGTACCCGCTGTACGCGCGGTGTCGGTACGAGTACGAGGCGCGCGGCGTTACGACGTTCCCTGCGGGGGCGTTGGGCCGGGGAGGCGGTGGTCGATGACGGATGTTTCGGCGAGTACGGCGGCAGGGGCCGAGGTAACGCCAGTCGGTGACGGCGAGAGGGTCGTAAGTCTCGGGGGCGGTTGGGAGAACGACGACGGGGGCGGGCAACGGCCGGAAGGCGATGCCGGGCGGGGCGTCGTCACGGCGTTCGGGCAGACCATGAAGACGCTGCGGGTGCGGGAGGGCATGGAGCGGGAGGAGTTCGGGAGGCAGCTCGGTTATTCGGCGGCCACGATCGCGTCGTTCGAGCAGGGGCGGAGGATTCCGTCGCCTCGGACGATCGAGCGGGCGGACGAGGTGCTGAGGGCGAGCGGGTTGCTTTGCCTGTGGAAGGAGGAGGTGGAGCGGGCTCAGTACCCGGTGTTCTTTCAGGGGATGGCGGCGCTGGAGAAGGAGGCCATCGAGCTGCTTTCGTACAGCGCACTCGTGTTCAACGGCCTGGTTCAGACCGAGGAGTACATGAGGGCCCTGCTCGCCATGCGGCGCCCGCCCCTGGACCAGGAGACGATCGAGCAGCGGGTGACCGCGCGGCTGACTCGACAGGACATCTTCGACCGACGACCCGCACCGCTGCTGAGTTTCGTAATCGACGAGGCGGTGTTGCGGCACCGGTATGGCGGCAAGGACGTGTTGCGGGGACAGCTGGAGCATCTCCTCCTGATCGGCCAGAAGCGGAACGTCGAGATCCAGGTCATGCCCCTCGACTGCGAGGACAACGCGGGCGTGAACGGTCCGTTCACGGTCGTCACGCGGAAGGACGGCAAGAAGTTCGTGTACGCCGAGACCCACGCAACCAGCACTCTTGAGACCGACCCGGAACAGACGGTTCTCGCCGCTGCCCGCTATGGGATTATCCGCTCACAGGCTCTCAGTCCGCGAGAGTCACTGGAGTTCATCGAAGGGTTGCTGGGATCGCTATGAACATCGCTGAGTCCTCGACCGCCGCATCCGCCCTCGCCTGGTTCAAGAGCAGCTACAGCGGAACCGAAGGCGGCGAATGCGTAGAGGTCGCGGCCAGTACGGCAGTTGTGCACGTCCGGGACTCCAAGGCCGACGCTGGCCCCGTCGTCACGGTGTCGCGTAAAGCGTGGGAGGGGTTCGTCGGGCCGGCCTCGTCGAGGCGGCGCGTCTGACGCTCGTACGATCGCGAGAGCCCTGCCGGTTCCTGTCGGACGGTAGGGCTCTCGTGCAGGCGGGGTGCCGGGTCCAGCCGTCGACTTCTCGCGGAGTCGAGGCCGCCAACCTGAACTACTGGCGTACTGGGTTGGCGGAGCGCAGCGGCTGGGACTGTCCGACGAATTCATCGCCGACCGCACGCCCGGACCGTGGACCGGCCACAAACTCCTGCCGCACCTCATCCAGGGCTTGGTGCCGCACCACGGCTACGTCGACCTCAACATCCACACCATGTGGTCACTGCTGCAGATCCGCCCCAAATGCTGATCCGGCACGGTGGCTCAGGCCCTACGCGACCGCCTCGGTGATGTTGGATAGTTCGTGTGCTCTCGCCACGCGGTCGACGGGAGTTGGAAAGCATCCAGTACGCGATCCGCCTCGCCGAGGCGTGAGAGGAGCCCCACGGTGTCCGAGGACCTGACCGCCGTTGCCCGTTTCCTGTACGAGGCGGGGACCCTGAAGAACACCGTTCGCACCGGATGGTGGATGGCCGGCGTAAAGCACCCCGAGTCGGTCGCCGAACACTCCTGGCGCACCGCCCTCATCGCCACGATCATCGCGAAACTGGAGGGCGCAGACCCGGCCCGGGCCGCATTCCTCGCCGTCTGGCACGACTCCCAGGAGACCCGCACCGGAGACGTCAATCACCTCGGCAAGAAGTACACCGCCGGAGAAGCCGACCCACGCGGCATCACCGCCGACCAAGTCGTCGGCATGCCCGAACTCTTGGCCGAGGCTGTGCGTGACCTGATCGCCGAGTACGAGGCCAAGGAGTCCCCGGAAGCAATCTGCGCGCGGGACGCGGACAAGTTGGAGTGCATGATCCAGGGCATCGAGTACAGGTCACAGGGCTATCAGCACGCGCAGCGCTGGATTGACAACAGCCGTGGCCGTCTGACGACCAAGACCGCCAACGTGCTGGCGGACGCAGTGCTGAAGACCGGCTCACTGGACTGGCTCCGCACAGCGCTCGGCGAGAAGCAGAGCTGAAGCCAAGTGGCTGCGGCAGAGCTGTGGAGTACGGACCGCTGGGTCGTGGACCGGTTGGCCTCGAAGGACCCGTGTGCTGCCGACGCAGAGCGAACGCAGTCAGTTGTTGACCTGATCCGGCGTCAAAGCTCCCAGCTGGAAAGTGTGTGAACGATGCCACGCGTAGTACTGCTCCCGCTCCGTTGTCCACCACGCAGTGGAGCGGTCAGCCAGGTGCTCCTCTATGTACTTGGCCACGGGCGGCGCGCTGGCTGCGACGGGGCTGATCCTGAGCTGCCCTCCTTCCTCGACAGCGACGAAGCCGTATTCAAAGAGGCTGTCGCAGCCGAGAAGGCACGCAAGCATGGCAACGTTGTTGAGGTCCCATCGCTCTTCCTCGCTGCACGCCGACCGCTTCTTTATGTGCGCAGCAACCAGAAAGGCTCGCGGCAGAGTACGCCCGCAGAGCGCGCACTCGCCTTCTGTGCCGGGCAAAAGCGCCTTCTTCAGCCGCCCCTGTTCCGCACGTCGTTGAGCGTCTGCGGCTGCGTCCGAGGGGCCGTAGGGAGGCGTCGTAGGCTCCTCCGAGCCCGGGAGCAGACTTCCATGGATGCTGTCCTCGAACCCCACCAGGTCTGTGAGGATCGCGCCGTCCGTTTCTCGTAGAGCAACGAATCCTTGAATGTTGCGGTTGGGGTTCCAACTCAGCAGAGAGCGAATCTCCTCCATCGGGAAGTCAATTCCTCGCACTCCGGTCAAGGCGTACATGTACTCCCACGTCTGCTCCGTCCTGTCGTCAACTCCCCAAAGACGGTGTGCAAGAGCCGGGTTGTGCCAGGTCAAAGCCACGGTACCAACGAGGTAGAGGCGTTTACTGCCAGAGAAGAAGACGACGTCTCCGGGCTGCATCTTGCGGATCTGCGGCAGATTAGCGTCGCCGATGCCTGGTGTGACGCCCCATATTTGCGCTTGGCCGGACGGGAAGAGTCCACTCAGCGTCTGCATGACCTGGGTGTCGATGAGGTCCGCATGGCTCGTCAGTTGAACAGGTTGCAGGATGGTTTCTTCGTAGTGTTCACGAACGGCTGGCCGCTTCAGACTCGCTGGTTGAGCAAAGACGGTCACGAAGTGTTCCCCTCATGGTCCGGGCACCGCCAACGGCGCCGAGTGGCGATCAGTTAGTACGTTTATCAGCTCACACTGACAGGCCCTCACTTGTAGGGGGGTGTGAGTACGCATCTGCCGTGCCCCTGCGCCGTTGCAAGGAGTTCGGACGCAAGGCATTGGCCGGAGTAGCGGCCCCTCAGACCGCGCCACCCTCCGCGCTCCACCTGACCGAACCCTTCCCCGTCCCCTCCACGTGATCGACACGCTCACCTAGGATGGCAAGCACCATCTCAGCGGCCCGACGGGCTTCCTGATCCGCCAGCGCGGCGGACGTCAAAGGACATGCCCCCACCCGCACGAGTCTTCTTCGTGCTGCATGGGGGCGTTTTCTTGCTGTTCCGTGAGTCCGCGGCGTCCGTGGCCGCCCGCATCCTCGAAGGGTCGCTGGCGCTGCATCTGACCGAGAACTTCCGTCACCAGCACGGTCGTAGCCCCGCACAAGCGGAAATACGGTCCTGGGAACGCAGCCTCCCCGCGCTCGTCAACGCGCTGATCGAGGTCGGGCTCGACGACGTGGAGGTCCTCGTCGAGTACAGCCTGCCGCTCACCAGCAAGCGCGCGGACGCCGTACTCGCCGGCGTGCACCCCACCACAGGCGAGCCGTCGTACGTCGTCGTGGAACTCAAGCAGTGGAGCGCGGCCTACCCGGAGGAGGACGAGCCGCTGCTGTGCCGAATCGACGCGTACGCACAGCCCGTGCTCAACCCGATCGAGCAGGTGCGGGGCTACTGCGAGTATCTGCTGTCGTTCAACGGGGCGTTGGAGCGGATGCCCAACTCGCTGGCCGGCGTGGCCTTCCTGCACAACGCGACCGAGTTCCAGATCGCGGGGCTGAGGAGCGTCGAGGAGAACCAGCACGGTCGGATGTACACCGGGGAACAGCGCGGCGCCTTCCTCGAATTCCTGCGCTCGCGGCTAGCCGCGAAGCCGGGCGCACACGTGGCCGACGTACTGCTCGACGCCAAGGTACGGCCGTCGAAGCAGCTGATGTCCGTCGCGGCAGCCGAGATCCGCGACCGCGAGCAGTTCGTACTCATCGCCGAGCAGCGGGTCGCGTACGAGAAGGTGATGTCCGCAGTCCGCAAGGCCAAGCGCGGCAACCACAAGCAGGTGATCGTGGTGACCGGCGGTCCCGGATCCGGCAAGAGCGTCATCGCGCTGTCGGTCCTGGGCGAGCTGTACCGCCGCGGAGTACCCGCGCTGCACGCGACCGGGTCGGCGTCGTTCACCAAGACGATGCGCAGGGTCGCGGGGCACAAGAAACGTGAAGTGCAGCAGCTGTTCATGTACTTCAACAGCTTCATGGACGCCGAGCCCAACGACCTCGACGTACTCATCTGCGACGAGGCCCACCGCCTGCGGAAGACCTCCGCCAACCGTTACACCAAGGCGGCGCTCCGTACCGGACGCCCTCAGGTGGCGGAATTGATCGACGCGGCCCGGGTCCCCGTGTTCCTGCTCGACCAGCACCAGGTGGTGCGGCCCGGCGAGATGGGAACCCGACAGGAGATCGAACGGGCCGCCGCCGCGGAGGGTCTCGACTGCACGGTGGTGGAACTGGACGGCCAGTTCCGCTGCGGCGGCAGCGACGCGTACGAGAAGTGGGTCATCGACCTGCTCGGCCTGGACGGCGGCGCCCCCAGCCAGTGGGAGCCGGACGGCAAGCTGCAACTGCTCACCGCCGAAACCCCGCAGGAACTGGAGGACTTCCTCGTCGCACGCCGAGAGGAGGGCTACGGCGCCCGCATGTCGGCCGGCTACTGCTGGAAATGGACCACGAAGATCACCCCTGACATGACGACACTCCCCGAAGACGTCGTGATCGGCCAATGGTCCCGCCCCTGGAACCTCTACGGCGACCGCTCCGCCCTCGGCGCACCACCCGCCCCTCTCTGGGCCACCGACCCGGCCGGCTTCGGCCAGGTCGGCTGCGTCTATACGGCACAGGGCTTCGAGTACGACTGGTCCGGCGTGATCATCGGCCCCGACCTGGTCTGGCGAACGGACCGCTGGGTCGTGGACCGCTCGGCATCGAAGGACCCGTCTTTCACCAAGGCCACGCCGGACGAGGATGTCGACCGGCTCATCCGCAACACGTACAAGGTGCTGCTGACGCGGGGGATGGTCGGGACGATTCTGTACTCGACGGACGCGGAGACTCGCGAGAAGCTGCGGTCGCTCATTCATCCAACATCTCGGGCCGAGGTGCCGGAACTCGTGTAGTTCGGCGTGGGCGAGGGATGGTCAGCCGTTGGCGCCGGGCGGTGAAACGCCGGGTATGTGTGATCGTCGGCTGCCCGCAAGGCTCGTCCGGTGTCGATGCCGCCTCATCAGAGGCGGTGTGGGATCTGGGGGTGCGGTGGGTGGTGGATGTAGGACTGACTTTCACCCGCCCGTCACAGCAGGAACGATCACTGCTGCAATAGCCGAAAGTAGGCCTCCCACAGCCAGGAGGGCATTGAACTTTTCCTTCGGCGTCGGGAAGACCGCACGGCCCACGTCTCCCACCTTGCTGCGCAGAACGATCATCTTCAGCTTTTGCCAACGATGCTGGCGGTTCCGACACCCCATCAGAATGCCGTAGGCGTTATTACGGCAGTAGGTGCGCCCGTCTCGGTTGACCGCTCCGCACCAGACCGGCACCTGGAAGGACGCGTAGGCCGAGACTGCGACCGACAGAGCAACAATGATTGGTAACGACCACCGCTGGCTCCACGCGACGATGAGAGCTGCAACCGCGATGTATCCCCAGTACAGACGCACAGCTTTCCCCATGGGAACGCACAGTAGCGGCACATGCACAAAGGCAGCAGAAGAGATCGAGACACAATAGGTTGTGTGGAGTCAAGCGCCCCTACAGAGCCATAAACAGGGTCGAGTTGCAGGTAGGAACTTCTGGGAGCTTACAGATAGAGAAGGGAAGCGCCCAGACACAGCTAGGGTTCCACCCGGGCCATAAGCCAAGGCCAGAACCCCAGCGGCAGACGAGTCGGGCTATACGCCGGGTTCTGTCGCCCGACCGCCTCGCGGCGGCCGGGGAGACGGCCATCCATCTAGGGTCGGCGTTGCCGCCGGCCTCGTGCGGTCTACCCGCGGACTCGGGCGGGCAGCCCTCGAACGTCCGCGCAGAGCGCTTTTTACGGCGCTCCTTTTGACCTTGCTCCGGGTGGGGTTTACCTAGCTGCCCAGGTCACCCTGGGCACTGGTGGTCTCTTACACCACCGTTTCACCCTTACCCAGCGCCGAGGCGCTGGGCGGTTTGTTTTCTGTGGCACTTTCCCGCGGGTCACCCCGGGTGGCCGTTAGCCATCACCCTGCCCTGTGGAGCCCGGACGTTCCTCGGGAAGCCCCCTGAGGGACTTCACGCGGCCGTCCGCCCGGCTCGTCTGCCGTGTGGACCATGTTACCGGGCGCGGGCCTCGCCTCTGTCCGGCCGGGCGCCCGGCGGCTCGCCACTGGGGTTGCGCAGCGCAGGGCGCGCGCCCTGCCTCGGCGCCGCGGCCGAAGTCGCCAGCACCGACCCCGCCAAGATCAGCGTGAACGCCGCCACGATGCCCGCCGTCAGTCGCTCGTCCAGGAAGATCGCGCCCGCTGCCACCGCGACCGCCGGATTGACGTACGTGAAGACCGTCGCGCGGGTCGGGCCGACCTCCTTGATCAGCTCCAGGAAGGCCACGAAGGCGACCGCGGTGCAGACCACGCCCAGGGTGGCCAGCGCGGCCAGGACCGAGGGGGTGGGCATCGTCGACGGCCAGGTCACCGCCGCCGCTGGGGCGTAGACCAGGGCCGCGAGGGCCAGGCAGGGGGCGATGAGCTGGAGGGTCGGGACGTCCTTCAGGTAGCGCGCGGCGATCAGGGGGGCCGTCGCGTAGCCGATCACCGTCACCAGGACCTCCGCCAGGGAGCGGGCGTCGCCGCCGGTCAGGTGCGGGACCGTGAGGACTCCGACGCCGGTCAGGCCCAGGCCGAGACCGATTGCCCGCCTGACCCCCAGCCTCTCCGTGTCTCCGAAGAAGCGGGCCAGGGCCACTCCTACGATCGGGACGCCGGCGATCAGCAGGCCCGCTGTCGAGCTGGAAAGGTGGCGTTCCGCGTCGGTCAGGGTCCACCAGGGGCCGATGATCTCGATGCACGCGAAGGCCAGCATCGGGCGCCAGTGGGTCCGAACGGTGGTGGGCAGGCCGCCCTGGCGTATCGCGAAGGGCAGGAGCAAGGCCGCGCCCAGCGCGCAGCGCGTGAACACCACCATCGACGGGGACAGCGGGGCGTCCACCGCCACCTTGATCATCAGGTAGGGGATGCCCCAGACCACTCCCATCAGGGAGAACAGAAACCAGCCGCGTGCAGTCATGCGGCCATGTTCGCCAGGTCAGCGGCGGCCGTCTTGAACGCTGTTGCGGTACGCCGCCGGGGTGACCCCGAGGACCCGCCGGAACCAGCGGGTGAGGTGGGCCTGGTCGGCGAAGCCCACCAACCCCGCGACCTCGGCCGGCTTCAGTCCGGAGTCGAGTAGTCCGCGGGCTCGGTGTACTCGGTGCTGCGCCAGCCAGGCGTACGGGGGTATCCCCATCGTCGTACGGAAGGCTCGGAGGAGTTGGTAGCGGGACAGGCCCTGCTCGGCGGCGAGGAGGGCGAGGGAGGGGGGTTCGAGGAGCTCGTCGGCCAGGCGGTCCCGTACGGCGTGGGCGATGTGGGCGGCGCCTGGGAGGGCGTCGTCAGAAGCGCGGGCCGTGGAGTGGCGGCGGGCCAGTGCCGTGAGCAGCCAGGGGAGGCGGGACTCCGTCTCCAACGGGTCGGGGCAGGCGCTCAGTTCGGTGTGGGCGCGGCTGAGAGCGGCGGCCAGTTCGGGGTCGTCGAGGAGGGGCTCGGGGAAGTGCGGGAGGCCGTCGCCGAGGGTGCCTTCGGTGAGGAGGGAGGGGTCGGGGTACAGGGCGCGGTAGGCGTAGCCGTCGGAGGCGGCGGGGCGGCCGGTGTGCATTTCGCCGGGGGCCAGTACGACGATCGAGCCCGGGCCGGGGCGGAGGTGGTCGCCGCGGTAGTCGATGACCTCGGAGCCGCCGACGCAGATGCCGATGCTGAACTGCTCGTGCGTGTGCGAGGCGTAGACGTGGCGGTCGAAGCGGGCGGTGAGCAGGTCGAGCGGGGGGCCGCAGCGGCCTAGGCGTGCCCTGGTCCACTGGGCCTGCTCACGCATGTCAGAGGAGGTCCGTTGTGTCCAGGTCGAAGGCGAAGGGCTCGGGGAGGGCGAGCGGCTTGCCAAAGGGGAGGGTGCAGTGCTGGCGGTAGTCGTCCTTCTCCGGGTCGCTGAACAGCGTGATCGAGGAGGCGTCGCGGTCGACGAGCAGATAGAAGGGGACGCCTCCGCGGGCGTAGCAGCGGCGCTTGGCCTCGCGGTCGGCCACCGGCTTGGTCGATGTCACCTCGACCACCATGGCGACGCCCTCGCACGGCATCCAAGAATCGGCGCCCCGGAAGAGCAGCAGGTGCGCGGGCGCGAAGGTGACGTCCGGAATCACGTGGTTCTTCGGGCAGGCGTCCCCGCTCTTCAGCCTCAGGCCTTTGTTCCCGGAGAAGTCCATGTCGGTCCCGGACCGCCGGATTACCTGCTTCGCGATCCGGCTGATGTAGTGCTCGTGCTCCCCGTCCGGCGGCGGCGTCACAACGATCTCCCCCTCGATCAACTCGGCCCGGAAACCCTCAGGGGTGTCCAGGGCGAGAAAGCCCTCCAGCAGGACCTCCGCCTGTGTGAGCGGCTCATGGGCCATGGCAGTCATGTCACGCCCCTCCTTCGGTCGCTCGCCAGACTGGGACATCGGCTGATCACCTGTCCGTGAGATCGGGAACCGTTCCCTCGATCGTGGCACAGGACCGCCGCCCTCGTCAGGCACCGGGCCCGCGTCCTTGACGCTGCCGCGGCGTCAGCGTTCAGGCAGGCGCGAAGCGCACTTTCGCCCCCGGCGGTTCCGGATCCGCCCGCGTGAGCCGTACCCGCAACCGCTCCCCCAGCGGCAACGCGGCTCCGCCGCCCTCGATGCGGCCGATGATCGCCGGGGACTCCAACTGCACGGTGCCGACGCTGGGTTGACGCTCCTCCACGTCCACCACGCAGCCGTCGAACACCTCCCCCACCCGGTCCTTGAGCAGCGCGGCCTCGACGATGTCGACGCACCCGCGCTCGACGGCCCCCGCGCGCCGGGCGCCGTCGGCCATTTCCTTGCGCAGTACGTCGAGCGAGGCGAGGACCCACTCGGGCGGTTCCTCGCCGGCGGCGGCCGCGAGGCAGAGCTCCGACGCGTACCGGTCGACGAGGCGGCGCAGGGGGGCCGTGCAGTGGGCGTAGGGGGCGGCGACGGCGGCGTGGGTGGTGATGTCCGGGAGTTGGCCGTCCCGGAAGGGTGTGTAGCCGGCGCCGCGCAGGAGGGTCGTGCACTCCTGGAGGAAGGCCGCGTGGTGCGGGCGGTGCGGGTCGAGGGAGCGGACGAGCTGGGCGTACGAGACGTGGTGCGGCCAGTCGATGTGCAGGGCGTGGGCGGTACGGCGGAGGCGGCCGACCGCGCCGTCGGGGGCGGCGGGGAGGGTGCGGAGGACTCCGGTGCCGTTGGCGATCATCAGGTCCGCCGCCGCCATTCCGGTGAGCAGGGAGATCTGCGCGTTCCAGCCGTCGGCGGGGAGCGGAGCGCGGAAGGTCAGCTCGTAGGTGTGGTCCCGGTCGATGATCTCCTGCTCGGGCACGTTGAGCGAGATCCCGCCGCGGTCGACCTCCAGGCCCTCCCGCAGCTCGCCGATCTCCTTGAGGAGCGCGAGCGGTTCCTCGGCGGTGCCGGAGTCGATCTGCTTCTGTACGCCCGCGTAGTCGAGCTTGGCGCGGCTGCGGACCAGGGCCCGGCGGACGTCGACGGCGAGCGTACGGCCGTCCGCGTCGAGGTCGATCGTCCACAGCGCGGCCGGGCGGATCTGGCCGGGGAGGAGGCTGGCGGCGCCCTCGCTGAGCACGGGCGGGTGCAGGGGGATCTTCTCGTCGGGGAAGTAGAGGGTGGTCACCCGGCGGTGGGCCTCCGTGTCCACGGCCCTGCCGGGTACGACGAAGGCGGCTACGTCGGCGATGGCGTACCGGACGCGGTAGCCGGTGCCCTGCCGGGACAGGTGCATCGCCTGGTCCAGGTCGATGGAGGCGGGCGGGTCGATGGTGAACAGGGGGAGGTCGGTGGCGTCGTACGAAGGGAGGGTGGGCGCCTTCGTCGACCGCTCGGCCCCGGCGAGCACCTCGGGCGGGAAAATCTCGGGCACGCCGAGTTCGGTGCGCAGTGCGGTGAGGGCGGCCCGGAGGGGGGCTTCGGGGGCGCCGGACACGCGGATGTGGCGGCGGGGCATGTGTCGAGCGTAGGGCGGGGGCGGCCCAGGGGCACGCCGTACGCTGTTCCGGAGTTCAACCGAAGGAGATCGATCCCGTGCTTGTCCTGCTGCCGCCCTCCGAAGGCAAGGCCTCCTCCGGCCGCGGCGCCCCGCTGAAGCTGGAGTCGCTGTCGCTGCCGGGGCTCACCGCCGCCCGTGAGGCCGTACTCGACGAGCTGGTCGAGCTGTGCGTGGGGGACGAGGACAAGGCGCGCGAGGTGCTCGGGCTGAGCGAGGGGCTGCGGGGCGAGGTCGCGAAGAACGTGGAGCTGCGGACGGCGGGGGCGCGGCCCGCCGGGGAGGTCTACACGGGGGTGCTGTACGACGCCCTCGGCCTGGCGACCCTGGACGCCGCCGCGAAGAAGCGCGCCGCCCGCTCGCTGCTCGTCTTCTCGGGGCTGTGGGGGGCCGTCCGCGTGACCGACCGCATCCCCTCCTACCGCTGCTCGATGGGTGTGAAGCTGCCCGGACTCGGGGCGCTGGGCGGGCACTGGCGTACGGCGATGGCGGCGGCGCTTCCCGAGGCGGCCGGGGCCGGGCTGGTGCTGGACCTGCGGTCCTCGGCGTACGCGGCCGCGTGGAAGCCGAAGGGCGAGCTCGCCGGGCGGACGGCGACGGTACGGGTGCTGCACGCGCCGACCCGCAAGGTCGTCAGCCACTTCAACAAGGCGACGAAGGGGCGGATCGTACGGAGTCTGCTGTCGGCCGGGATCTCGCCCAAGGGGCCGGCGGAGCTGGTGACGGCGCTGCGGGATCTGGGGTACGAGGTGGAGGCGGCGGCGCCCGGAAGGGCGGGGGCCGCGCGGGCGCTGGATGTGCTGGTGGACGAGGTGCACTGAGCACCCACGCGACGCCGCGGCAGGTTGTTGCAGCATGTGCAACAGTCTTTGCGTATGCTGCACGCCGCGTGCAGCATGACGCCATGGCCCCCTCCCTCCTGGACCTCGCCCCCGTCGTGCCCGTCGTCGTCATCGAGGACGCCTCCGACGCCGTGCCACTCGCCCGGGCGCTCGTCGCCGGAGGGCTGCCCGCGATCGAGGTGACGCTGCGGACGCCGGTCGCGCTGGACGCGATCCGGGCGATCGCCGGGGAAGTGCCGGATGCGGTGGTGGGTGCGGGGACCGTGCTGACGCCGGAGCAAGTGGCGGAGTCGGTGGCGGCGGGGGCGCGTTTTCTCGTCAGCCCGGGCTGGACGGACGTACTGCTGGAGGCGATGCGGGCGTCCGGGGTGCCGTTCCTGCCGGGGGTGTCGACCACGTCCGAGGTCGTGGCGCTGCTGGAGCGCGGGGTGCGGGAGATGAAGTTCTTCCCCGCGCAGGCGGCGGGCGGGACGGCGTATCTGAAGTCGCTGTCCGGGCCGCTTCCCCAGGCCCGCTTCTGCCCGACCGGCGGGATCGGTCCGGCCAACGCGGCCGAGTACCTGTCGCTCCCCAATGTGGGGTGCGTGGGCGGGACTTGGATGATCCCGGACGACGCGGTGGCGGCGCGGGACTGGGGGCGGATCGAGGAGCTGGCCCGCGCGGCGGCGGGCCTTCGCGCCCTCTAGTCAGCCGCACTCTCCAGTCAGCGCAGGTGGGACGTGTCGTTGAGGAGCCGGACGCTGGCGTTGCCGTCCGCGTAGTACGCCACCGCCGACAACGAGGCCGCCGACAGTTCCATGCGGAACAGGGACTCGGGCGGAGCGCCGAGGGCGAGCCGTACGAACGTCTTGATGGGCGTGACGTGGGTGACGAGCAGGACCGTGCGGCCCGCGTACGCCGCGACCAGCTTGTCCCGGGTGGCGGCGATCCGGGTGGCGGTCGCCGCGAAGCTCTCGCCGCCGCCGGTGGGTTCCGCGTCCGGGTCGGCCAGCCACTTGGTCAGGTCGTCCGGGTAACGCTCGCGCACCTCGCCGAAGGTGAGCCCCTCCCAGGCACCGAAGTCCGTCTCGCGAAGCCCGTCCTCGATGGTCACCTCGAGCCCGAGGAGGGCGGCGACGGCCGCGGCGGTCTCCCGGGTACGGGCGAGGGGCGAGGCGACGATGTCCTGAATGGTGCCGCGCCGGGCGAGCGCCGCGGCAACCCTCTCGGCCTGCTCCAGCCCGATGTCGGAGAGGGAGGGATCGCTGCCGCCGCTCCCCGAGAACCGCTTCTGGGGCGTCAGCGGCGTCTCCCCGTGCCGGAGCAGCACGAAGGTGGCCGGCGCGCCCATGTCGGCGGCCGCCCACCCGGGCGAGGCGACGACCTGCGCGGCCCGCACATCGGCGTCTTCCTTCGCGGCGCCCACACCGACACCCGCCTTCGTTGCTCCGCCGCCAAGAGACTCCACTGCTCCGCTGCCCGGAGAGTCCGCCGCTCCGCGGCGGGAAGAAGTGGGCGCGGCCATCGCGGCACGCGCCCGCGCCGCCCCCGCAGCCGCGTCCCCCGGCGGACCGGACGGACCCGATGGACCCGACGGCTCAGGAGCAGCCACCGTCCTCGCCGCCGCCCTCGCCGCACGCACGTCCAGCTCGGCCGTGGAGGCCGCGGCCGACCACTGCTCCCCCCGCTTCCCCGCGTCCATCGCCTCGTTGGCCAGCCGGTCGGCGTGCTTGTTCTGCTCCCTGGGGATCCACTCGTAGGTCAGCTGGGAGGCCGGGAAGATGCGTGCCGCCTCCGCCGCGAGCGGCCTCATGTCAGGGTGCTTGATCTTCCACCGGCCCGACATCTGCTCGACGACGAGCTTGGAGTCCATGCGGACGTGGACCTCGGCCGTGGGGTCGAGCTCATGTGCCGCGCGCAGGCCGGCCACCAACCCCCGGTACTCGGCGACGTTGTTCGTGGCGACGCCGAAGTACGCGGCCGCCTCGACGAGGGTCTCCCCCGTCGCCGCGTCGATCACGACGGATCCGTAGCCCGCGGGCCCCGGGTTGCCCCGTGACCCGCCGTCGGCCTCGACGATGAACTCCCGCACGCCCAAAACCCCTTACCGAATCCCCGAAGCCCCGACGCCCCGAAGCCCCGAAGTCCTAGAGACCCGACTCGGACGTACGCACCAGGATGCGACGGCAGTTCTCGCAGCGGACGACCGTGTCGGGCGCCGCCGAGCGGATCTCGTTGATGTCGGTGATCGCGAGCTCCTGGCGGCAGCCCTGGCAGGTGCGCTGGTACAGCTTGGCCGCGCCGACGCCGCCCTGCTGCGCACGCAGCTTGTCGTAGAGCTTGATCAGGTCGGCGGGGATCACGCCGGCGAGGACCTCGCGCTCCTTCGTCGCGGTCGCCGCCTCGCTGTCGAGCGTCTCGAAAGCGGCGTCCCGGCGGGCCGTCGCGTCGTCGATCTTCGACTCGACGGAGGCGACCCGCTCGGTCAGCTCGGCGGCCCGCTCCTGCGCGGACTCGCGGCGCTCCATGATCTCGAGGACGACGTCCTCCAGGTCGCCCTGGCGCTTGGCGAGGGAGGCGATCTCGCGCTGGAGGTTCTCCAGGTCCTTCGGCGAGGTGACCGCGCCGGAGTCCAGGCGCTGCTGGTCGCGGGAGGCGCGCTGGCGCACCTGGTCCACGTCCTGCTCGGCCTTGATCTGCTCGCGGGCGGTGTCGCTCTCCTCGGTCTGCGCTGCCACGAGGAGGTCGCGCAGCTGGGTCAGGTCCTTGGTCAGCGCCTCGATCTCGGCGTGCTCGGGCAGCGACCTCCGCTTGTGGGCGATCTGCTGGAGACGGACGTCGAGGTCCTGGAGGTCGAGCAGGCGGATCTGGTCGGCAGGCGCGGCGTTCAGTTGGGGGCTCCCAGGTTTTCGGTGGTGGTGACGGACGCCGCGTGGGCGGTCCAAGGGTCGGTGACCGTCTTGGAGACGTGGACGCGAAGGTCCCATCCGTTGCGGTCGGAAATCTCGTCGAGCTGGGCGGCGGCCAGCTCGCACCAGGGCCATTCGGTGGCCCAGTGCGCGGCGTCGAGCAGCGCGAGGGGACTGTGGGCGTGATCCGCGATGAACTCCGACGCCGGGTGGTGGCGCAGGTCCGCGGTGAGGAAGGCGTCGACGCCGGCCGCGCGGACGTCTTCGAACAGGCTGTCGCCGGAGCCGCCGCTCACGGCGACCGTGCGGAGGACGGCCTCGGGGTCGCCGGCCACCCGGATGCCCTGCGCGGTCGCGGGCAGCCGCTCGGCGGCGCGGGCGGCGAAGTCCCTCAGGGACAGCGGGTGGTCCAGCTCGCAGATGCGGCCGAGGCCCTGGCGGCCGGACGGATCGGCCGGGTCCGGCACCAGGGGACGTACGACACGGAGGTCGAGCGCGCCGGCGAGGGCGTCGGAGACGCCGGGGTCCGCCTTGTCCGCGTTGGTGTGGGCGACGTGCAGCGCGATGTCGTTCTTGATCAGCGTGTGCACCACGCGGCCCCTGAAGGTGGAGGCCGCGACCGTCGTCGTACCGCGCAGATAGAGGGGGTGGTGGGTGACCAGCAGGTCGGCTCCCAGCTTCAGCGCCTCGTCGACGATCTCCTGGACCGGGTCGACGGCGAAGAGGACGCGCGTGACCTCCTGGTCGGGGTCGCCCACGACGGTGCCGACCGCGTCCCAGGACTCGGCCCGCGCGGCGGGCCACAGGTTCTCCAGCGCGGTGATGACTTCAGACAGACGGGGCACGAGCAAAAGGCTACCTGTCTGTACTCCCCCGCTGAACCGGTACCGCCGTCGGTGGCCCCGCCCAGCACAGTCGCCCCGGGTTCCTCAGGCGAATCGTTCCTGGGCCACACCTTTGTGTGAAGTGACTGCCCGCCCGTCCCACGTCCGTGCGTACGAAAACTACCTTCGTCGCCGGAGGTGACCAGACGATGACGGCCTGTGCGATCGAGCCTGCGGCGGACGACGCGGATGGTGCCGCGCGGCCGGAGTGCACCATCACGGCGGACGGCGCCTACGCGGCCCGCCTCGCGCTGGACGGCGACTCCTGGTTCCCGGAGCGCTGGACGCTGGACGGCCCCGAGCCGTACGCGGTGCCGCTGCCCGGCAACCAGCCGGAGGAGCCCGGCACCGAGGTCCAGCCGATGGGCGACGGACGGGTCCTCATCCGGCGGCTGGCCGACGGACGGCACACCTTCTCGCTCCTGTACCCGACCGGCCCCGGCACCGGCGAGCTGCCACTGGGCGCGGTCGAGTGCCCTGACGAGGGCAGTCGGCTGCGGCTGCTGCCGCCCGCGCCGGGCGGCGAGCGGGCGTACGGCCTCGCCGTGGGGCGGCGCTCCAGCGCGGTGTGGCTGGTGGCGGGCGGCGCCTTCGGTCCTGAGCACCTCGCGGAGATCCCGGGGCGCTGTTCGGGCGGGGTGTGGCTGGACCACGCCGGGCGGATGCTGGCCCTCGACCGGGAGGTCGGCGGCCGCACGAAGACCGTCGTGGTCGACCTGGAGCGTGGTGGCGAGGTCTCGCCGCTGCTGCAGATCGCGGCGGACAGCGACGACCGGCTGCTGCTCGCCGACCCGGACAGCGGGCTGCTGCTGATCCGTTCGGACGCGCCCTCGCCGGGGCAGGACCGGCTGGGCTGGGGGGTGCTGGGCAGCATGCTTCCGGTGCGCTTCCCGGAGTGCCTGCGAGTGCCCGACTGCACGGTGACGCCGTTCGCCATCCAGCCCGGGCAGGTGCTGACGCCGGAGAGCTGCGCGGTGGCGCTGCGGGTCGACGGCCCCCTCGGCAGCTGGGTCGGCGTGTGGCGGCCCGCCCGGCGCCGGATGCATCATCTCCCGGCGCCCGAGGGGTGGTTGGCGGGTGCCGGGCTGTGGACCGGGGACGGGGTGCTGCATCTGCCGTACGCGACGGCGGAGGCGCCGTGCGGGTTGGCGCGGGTGGCGGCGCCCTCGGGGGAAGCGGGGGACACGGGGAGGGCGGGGGACGCGGGGGACGCGGGGGCGGAGGGTCCGGTCCGGGACGGTACGGCTGCCGGGTCGACGTCGGACACGGCGTCGGGCGAGCCGTCGGAACCGGACCCTCCGAACCCGGTCGCGCTTCGTCCTGTGCCGCTTCAGGAAGCGCCGTTGGGGCGTCTTGTAACGAAGTAGTGGCGGTTGGCGTGCCTGCCTGGATTCGGGGCCCGGACCGCCGGTTAAACTCGCCCGGCTGTGAGCAAAAGATCATGTTGACGGGGTGAGTTTTTCCGATGAGTGACGCCAGCACGAACCAGCACACTGCCGACGTCCAGGAGTCCACCGGCCACGGCCGGCACCGGGGTCCGGTTTCGGTGCAGCACGACGGCGAGGCGGCCCAGGCGGCCCCCCGCGGCCGTCACCGCAAGCCGGTCGGGCAGACGAAGGCCGACAACGCGGCCTGACCAAGCCTCAGGCACCCGGCTCCTTTCGACGGTCCCCGGCATCGACAGATGCCGGGGACCGTCGCTTCGGGTCAGGGCGCGTCCGACCCTCGCCCACGCGCCTCTGTCAGCGTCCGGGCCACCGATGCCGCCTGCGGTCCGTAGGCCGCGGTGAGGGCGGACTCCAGGGTTTCCCGGTCGACGGCGTCCCCGTACATCTGCGGGCCGACGCTCTCCAGCGCGCACGTCGCCAGCGCCGAACCGGCCTGTGCGGCCCGCACGGTGTCGAGGCCGCGCACGGTCGCCGCGAGGAAGCCCGCACGGAACGCGTCCCCCACGCCGGTCGGATCCGTGGCGGACCGGGCGGGGACGGCGGCGATCTCCACCGGTGGCATGCCGGCGCGGTCGACACGGCAGCCCTTGGCGCCGTACGTGGTGATCCAGGTGTCCGTCTCGGCCAGTACCTCCGCCTCGGTCCACCCCGTCCTGTCGAGGAGCAGCGCGTGTTCGTACGCGTTGGTGAACAGGAACCGCGCCCCGCCGACGAGCCGTCGTACGGCACTGCCGTCCAGGCGGGCCAGTTGCTGTGCGGGGTCCGCCGCGAACGGGACGCCCAGCGCCCGGGCCGTGTCCGTGTGCCGCAGCATCGCCGCCGGCTGGTCGGCACCGATGTGGACGATTCCGGTGCCGCCGAGGCGCCGCACGGTGTCGGCGAGGTCGATCTCCACGGCCTCGTCCATCGCGCCCGGGTAGAAGGAGGCGAGCTGGTTGCCGTCCCGGTCGGTGGTGCACAGGAAGCGGGCGGTGTGCCGGGTCCGTGACGTGCGCACGGAGGCGAGGTCCACGCCGAGCGCGCCCAACCGCGCGGCGTACGGCTGGAAGTCGGCACCCACGGCGCTCACCAGCGCGGGCCGCAGACCCAGCAGGGCGAGTCCGTACGCGATGTTGGCGCCGACCCCGCCCTGGCGGATGTCGAGCGTGTCGACGAGGAACGAGAGGGAGACGTGGGCGAGTTGATCGGCCAGCAGCTGTTCCGTGAAGCTCCCGGGGAAGGTCATCAGGCAGTCCGTGGCGACGGACCCGGTGACGATGACGGGCTGCTCAGACATCGGTTGCCCGCGCGGTCGGGTGCACGGACAGGATGGCCGTGAGCAGGTCGCCCTGTCCGGCGCCGAGGTCGGCGGACACGGCGGCCGGGCCGGGGACCGCGTCGGACGGGGATGGAACCGCCCCGGGGACGAGGGGGCCGGGGTCCGGTTCGTTCACGCTCGGGGCGAACACACTCAGTGCGCCCAGCAGCGGATGGGCCCAGGAGTGCTCCGGTCGGGGAAGGGCGGTCGGCATGGTTCTCCTCACGGGCACGGGAGCGAGGGGGCCGGGCGGGGGTCGTGCAGGCAATCCTCCAGGAAGCCGAGGGCGCGCAGGTGGTAGGCGCGCGCCGCCCAGCCCAGACTGATGTTGTGGCCGGCGCCGGGCTGGTGTTCCGCCGTCACACGTCGTGCCCGAGCGAGTTGGAGTCGCAGGCGGGTCAGGGTGGGTGGGTCGTGGCGCCACCAGGACTCGTGCTCTCCGAAGGTGAAACGGACCGGTACCCGGATGCGGTCGGCCAATGCGGGCCAGGTCTCGGGCCAGCGGGCCGCGTCCCGCAGCTCCCGCTCCGGGACGGGGGCGACCACCGCCGCGCCGGCGCTGAACGTGCCGGGCGGGTACAGCCGCAGCGGGCCCCAGTTCCTCGACCAGTGCCCGCCCGGGCCGGCCGGCTCGTGGAGGTCGGCCGCGTAGGCGTTGCCGCATCCCGAGACGTCGACGCCGAGCAGCTCGGCCGGCGCGTCCGCGGCGAGCGCCAGCGCCACCTTGCCGCCGAAGGAGTGGGCGAGCAGGAACAGGCCCTCGCTGGTCCCGTACCGGGCGGCGAAGTCCCGCAGGGCGGCGCCCAGCGTGACCGCCTGCTCGGCGACGGACTGACCGTACGGCAGCCGTGCCGCCGACGCTCCGTATCCTGGCCGGTCGACGGCGAGTACCGCATGGCCCAGCTCCGTGGCGAGTCCGAGCAGGGACTGCCCGGGACACGCCCGGCCGTCGAAGTAGGCCGCGCGCATACCGGCCCCGTGCAGGGCGACGACCGTGGCCCGCGCGGTGCCGTACCGCGGGAGCGCGAGCAGGGCGGACAGCGGGACACCGTCGGCGTCGAGGGTGATCCGCCGCACGCCCGGTGAGCGGGTCTCCGTGGTGGGGACGGACAAGGGGGCGGCAGGGGCGAGCGGTTGGTCGGCGGAGGCGGGCGGCGGGGCGGGCGTGGGCAGTCGGCCGGCGGGCGCGGGCGGACGGTTCCTGGGCGCAGGCGATCGAGCCGCACGGCCGAGCCTCCGGTCACCGGGGGCGGGCAACCGGCCTGCCAGGACGGGGAGCCCGTCGGCAGGCGGAGACGGGCGGTCGGTCGGGGCCGGGCTCATCCTCGGCTCCGGGTCTCGGCATGCGTTTTGGCCGCGTTCAGGGTGGCCAGGCTGTTGGTGCTGAGGGCTGTCCGCACGTACTGGACGGCGTCCGGCACGGTCGTGCCGGGGCCGAGGACCTTCGTGATGTTCGCGGTGTGGACGACGAACGTGTGCTGGGAGGAGGCGGCGACCCCGTCCGCGGTCGGGCGGAACGTCCAGCGGCCGGTATGCAGGGTCATGAGGGCCGGCAGGGTGACCTGCTTGTA
The DNA here is from genome assembly GCF_036237295.1 of Streptomyces sp. NBC_01352. Taxonomy (NCBI): domain Bacteria; kingdom Bacillati; phylum Actinomycetota; class Actinomycetes; order Kitasatosporales; family Streptomycetaceae; genus Streptomyces; species Streptomyces sp. NBC_01352. The sequence goes on along the minus strand of NZ_CP108354.1, from coordinate 7,610,269 downwards.
CACGATCTTCCGGTCCGGGAAGGTCACCCGGTACGACTTCGTGGTGTGCGTCGACCCGTCCTTGGACCGGGTGTCCATCTCCAGGACCTGGAGGCCGGGCGTCTGTTCGGTGAACCGTACGAGGTCCACGTGCGGCAGCCGCTCGGGCCACAGGTGCGCCTGGTCGACGAAGTCGTAGAGGTCCCGTGCCGAGCCGGCCACCTGGACGGTGTCCTCGAAGGAGCAGACGAGGTCGCCGTCGGCCGGGTCGAGTTCGGCGTGTGCCTTGAGGGCGTCGAGTTCGGAGCGCGAGTTACGGTCGACGGCCTCGTCGATCCAGGCCAGTCCGGCCGCGTCCACCGCCCGGTAGGAGTGCAGCAGGCGTACCAGGGACTCGCCGGAGGAGAGGGGTTCGATCAGCCACGTGCCGCTCATGGCCGCCACCGGGGGTGTGCTGACCTCCTGGCGGAAGTCGACGCGCAGCCCGCCGGGGTCGAGGGTGCGCCGTGACGTCCAGCTCTTCACCTCGCTGCCGGCGGTGGCCCAGATGCGGATGCGTTCCTCGCGCTCGCCCCGCTCGACGTGTTCGACGTGGACGGTGGGCGGGAAGACACGCGGCCAGTCCGCCACGTCCGCCACGATGCGGTAGACGGTCTCGGCCGGTGCCGACACCTTGATCTCGTGTACGACCTCGCGCTGTTCGGACGGCACGACGGCCTCCTCGTACTCGTGGACGCGTCAAGACGTCCGGTTTCGGGGATCAGAAGTTGCCGAGTCCGCCGCAGACGTTCAGGGCCTGCGAGGTGATGGAGGCGGCGGTGTCGGACGCCAGGTAGCCGACCAGGCCCGCCACCTCTTCCGGGGTGGAGTAGCGGCCGAGCGGGATCTTCGCCTGGAAGCGTTCGAGGATCGCGTCCTCGCTGGTGGCGTGCAGGGTCGCGTAGTTCCTGCGGACGTGCTGGGCCATGGGTGTCTCGACGTAGCCGGGGCACACCGCGTTGACCGTGATGCCGGTGGGGGCCAGTTCGTTGCCGAGGGCCTTGGTGAAGCCGACGACGCCGTGTTTGGAGGCCGAGTACGGGGCTCCGAGCACCACGCCCTGCTTGCCCGCGGTGGAGGCGACGTTGATGATCCGGCCCCGGCTCGCGGCTCGCATGCCGCCGGTGTTGAGCACCTCGCGGGTGACGCGGAAGACGCTGTTCAGGTTGGTGTCGAGGACGTCTTCCCACAGTTCGTCGGTGAGGTCGGCGGTCACGCCGCCGCCCGCCCGGCCGGCGTTGTTGACCAGGACGTCGACCGGCCCGAACCGCTCGACGGCCGCCTCGACGAAGGCGCGCACCGACGCGGTGGACCGTACGTCGACGGGGGCGCCGGCGACATCGAGTCCCTGCTCGGCCAGTTCCTTGACGGTGGAGACGACGTTCTCGGCCGTACGCGCCCCGATGAACACCCGGTGGCCCTGCTCGGCCAGGAGACGGGCGACCGCGAGGCCGATGCCACTGGTGGCGCCCGTGACGAGGGCGGTCCGTTGCTGCTGCATGTGCTGCTCCCGGGGGCTCAGGCGGCGGCGGTCGCGCCGAGATGGGCGGCGACGGCGGTCACGAAGGAACGGGGGGTCGGCGCGTCGGAGAGGATCGACTCCTCCAGGGAGACGCCGTACTCGCGCTCGACGCGGCCGGCGGTCTCCAGCAGGGCCAGCGAGTCGTAGCCGAGCCGGCCGAACTCGGTGTCGAGGACGTTCTCGTCGAGTTCGATCCCCTCGGGGGCACCGGAGCCTTCGAGGAGGATGCGCTTGAGGTCGGTGAAGGTGAACGTGGCGTGCGGCATGAGGAACTGTCCTTCGCTGTTGGGGACTGGTGGGGCAGGCTCAGCGTTCCGCGGCGCGGACGACCATCGCCGAGTTGAAGCCGCCGTGCCCGCGCGCCAGGACCAGCGCGGTGCGCAGGTCGGCGGGGCGCGGCTGGGAGAGCACCAGGTCGAGCCCGTGGCGGTCGGCGGGCTCTGTGTGGACGGTGGGCGGCACCAGGCCGTCGGCCAGGGCCAGGAAGGCGGCGGCCAGGTCCAGGGAGGCGGCGCCCGCGTAGAGGCGACCGGTCATCGTCTTGGGGGCGGTGACCGGGACGCCGTACGCGCCGAAGACGTCGACGAGCGCCTCGGCCTCGGCACGGTCGAGTTCCGGGTCGGCCGCCGCGTCCGCGAACACGACGTCCACGTCGCCGGCGTCGAGTCCGGCGTCGGTGAGGGCGAGTTCGACGGCCCTGCGCAGTCCGGGCTCGCGTCCGTCGAAGGTCGCGGCGCAGCCGCTGATCTCCCCGTAGACCCGGGCGCCGCGGGCTCGGGCGGCCTCGGTGGGCTCCAGTACGAGGAGTGCGCCGCCCTCGCCGGGGACGTGGCCGCTCGCCCGCTCGTCGAAGGGCAGGTAGGCGGTGGAGGGTTCGTCGGCGGTGCTGAGCCGGCCGCTGGTGTGCAGTCCGACCAGGCCCCAGGGGCAGAGGGTGGCATCGACGGCGCCCGCGAGGACCACGGGGGTGCCGCGTCGGATCTGCCGCCTGGCGTGGGCGACGGCGTCCAGCCCGCCGGCCTGGTCGGTGACGACCACACCGCTGGGGCCCTTCATGCCGTGCCGGATGGAGATCTGGCCGGTGTTGACGGCGTAGAACCAGGCGAACGACTGGTACGCGCTGACGTACTGGCTGCCCTTGCTCCACAGGCTCTTCAGTTCGCCCTGGCTGAACTCGAAGCCGCCCGCCGAACTGGCGGTGATCACGCCCATGTCGAAGGCGGGCACGGCGGCGGGGTTGATGCCGGCGTCCGCCAGCGCCCAGTCGGCGACGGCGAGCGACAGCCGGGTGACCCGGTCGGTCTGCGGCATCAGCCGGCCCGGGACGTGGTCCTCGGCCGTGAAGCCGGTGATCTCTCCGGCGAGGCGGGCGGGGTAGCGCGAGGCGTCGAAGCGGGAGAGCGGGCCGATGCCGCTCTTGCCTGCCAGCGTCGCGGCCCAGAAGTCCTCGAGTCCCAGGCCGTTGGGCGCGGCCACGCCGAGTCCGGTCACTGCCACGGAGGTGGTCACGGCACCTTCCTTTCCGGGCGGGCGAGCACCATGGCGCTCTGGAACCCGCCGAAGCCGCTGCCGACCGTCAGGACGGCGTCGGTCAGCTGGTCACGGGCGGTCAGCGGCACGTAGTCGAGGTCGCATTCGGGGTCGGGGGTGTGCAGGTTCGCGGTCGGCGGCACCACGTTGTGCTCCATGGCGAGGGCGGACGCCGCGATCTCGATGGAGCCGATCGCTCCCAGGGAGTGCCCGACCATGGACTTGATGGAGCTGACCGGGGTGCGGTACGCGTGGTCGCCGAGGCTCTTCTTGAAGGCGGCGGTCTCGTGCCGGTCGTTCTGCTTGGTGCCGGAGCCGTGGGCGTTGATGTAGTCGATCTCGGTGCCGTCCATGCGGGCCTCGTCCAGCGCCACCCGGATCGCCTCGGCCATCTCCACGCCGTCGGGCCGCAGTCCGGTCATGTGGTAGGCGTTGCTGCGGGTGGCGTAGCCCGCGATCTCGGCGTAGACGTGCGCGCCGCGCCGCCGGGCGGCCGTCAGCTCCTCCAGGACGAAGACGGCGGCGCCCTCGCCGAGGACGAACCCGTTGCGCGTTCCGTCGAACGGCCGGGAGGCGTGCTCCGGGTCGTCGTGGCGGGGTGTGGTCGCCTTGATGGCATCGAAGCAGGCCATGGTGATCGGTGAGATCGGCGCGTCGGTGGCCCCCGCGACCATGACGTCCGCGGTGCCTTCGCGGATCAGCTCGACCGCGTAGCCGACGGCGTCCAGGCCGGAGGTGCAGCCGGCCGACACGACGCCGCTCGGTCCCTGCGCTCCCACGGTCCTCGCCACCTCGGCGGCGAAGGAGCTGGGCACGAAGTAGTTGTAGAAGTGGGGGTCGGCGTACTCCAGGTCGACCAGGTCGAGCCGGCCGCCGTCGCTGACGACGCGGTAGTCCTGGTCCAGGCTCATGGTGGAGCCGACGGCGGTGCCGATGGTGACGCCGACGCGGTACGGGTCGAGCGTCTCGATCTCCAGTCCGCTGTCGGCGACGGCGCCGCGTGCGGCGACCACGGCGAGCTGGGCGGCCCGGTCCATGCGCCGCACCTGGTGCGGCGTCAGGCCGTGGGCGTACGGGTCGAAGTCGATCTCCGCGGCCACCCGGGAGCGGAACGGTGCCGGGTCGAAGAAGGTGATGCTCCGCGTCGCGGTCCGGCCCTCGCTCAGCAGCTTCCAGAACTCGCCGGTGCCCACGCCGCCCGGCGCCAGCACCTCCATCCCGGTGATGACGACCCGTCGGTCCCTCATTCCGCCGCCTCCCAGCGGTAGCAGGAGGTGGCCACGGAATCGGCCGGTGAGTGCCAGACGGCCGGGTCGTAGGGCGGGATGATCTGCATCAGCGCGTCGCAGATCTTGATGAAGCGCGGGTCGGCGTCCTTCCACGCCTGGTCGATCAGTGCGCCGCCGTCGGCCTGGACGAAGTGCTGGATGTGGAGGTACACGTCGCCGTCGAGGAACAACTGCCGGTGGCGCGTGCCCATCTGCTCCGGGAAGTCGGTGGCGTCGAGCTCCTCGAAGAGCCGGCGGACCTCGGGGACGTGCACGGGGTCCATGCGGTTCACGATCACCGTGCTGTACAGGGGCTCCCGCGTCGGTGCGGGGCCGGCCGACCACTGGTAGAAACGGGCCGCGGACCGGGCGGGCAGGATGCCGTCCGCCTGACCGGGTGCCACGGTGGCCTCGTCGTGGTCGAAGTCCTGGACGTGCACGACAAGGTCGCTGTACCGGAACAGCTGCCGGCGCCGGATTCCTGTCGTCGAGCCGGCCCGGGCATCGAATTCACTGAACAGTTTCTCGATCTCAGAAGTGGAGCCGAAATCCATCCGACTCAGACTCGCGCTGGTTTCCATGGATTCTTCCTGCCTGCCGCTCCGAACTTGCGAATCCAGGCTCCCCGAATCCGGTGACAAGCTCAAGACGGAGTTTTTCGCGAACTCCCCATTTTTTTGCGGTGAAAGCGCGGGTACTTCAGGAATCGGTCGGCGAAACGTCAGAACTACTACAGATCCCGCTGTGCGGGCATGCGGAAGGCCGACGCGGCACTGCCGCGTCGGCCTTGGTGGGTCGGCCTTGGTGGGTCCTGGGCGGAACCGCAGGTCGGGCCTGCGGGCTCAGGCTGCCCGGCCCAGCATGAATCCCACTCCTCTGACGGTCACGATCCAGTCGCTCGCGCCCAGCTTGCCGCGCAGACTGCTGACGTGGGTGTCCACGGTCCGCCGGGACCAGGAGTCGCCCCAGATCTGCTGCATGATGACGCGTCGGGACACGATGGTGCCGGGCTGCGAGGCCAGCATGTACAGGAGATCGAACTCCTTTTTCGTCATGCTGACTATCCGGCCCTCGAACGTCACCTCACGTGATTCCACATCAATGAGCAAAGGCCCGTGCTCGATACGGGAAAAACTGTTGGGCCCGGGCCGGGCACGGCGCATCAGGGCTTCGACACGAGCCAGCAGTTCGCGTACTCCGTAAGGTTTCACGATGATTCCGTCGGCCCCGGCCTGAAGGCTGAGTACCGTGTCCAGCTCGGAATTCCGTTCGCTGACCGCGATGATCGGCGTGGCGCTCGTCTCGCGGACTGACCGGCAGACCTCCAGCCCGTCCACATCCACCAGATCGAGGTCCACGAGCACCAGATCGGCGTCCGCGTGGTGGGCGAGCGCCTCAGTGCCGCTCGCCACGGACCTCACCTCGTGACCGTGCCGCTCGAGGTGCCGCCGCAGCACCTCCCGGTCCTGCGGGTCCTCGCCGGCCACCAGAATCCGCCAGGAGACCGACGAACGGAAGGGCAACGGTGTCCTCCCGAACGGGTCTCGTACGTTTCTTCCGTCGTCGGTCCTCATCAAGAACACTTCCCCATGCTCAACGGACGTAGGGCTTCCGTCAGTTCGACCGCACCGCGATCGCGATCGGCAACGCCCCCCTCGCGTTCCGGGAGACGTCGGTGACGACGAGGCCCGCCCGGGACAGCTGGCTTCGGATCTCCTGCTCGCCGGTGAAGTTGAGGTACTTGGCCTGGAGGATGTCGCCGAAGATGGCCATGTCCCTGAGCAGGTCGGCGTCCTGGATCCCGTACTTCGCCCAGCCGCCCGGCCGGCCGGCCTCGGCCCACGGCGGTGCCGGGGGCGCGGGGATGAAGCTGACCAGCAGCCGGCCGCCGGGGCGCAGCGCCCGGGCGAAGTTGCGGTACAACTCGACCAGGCGCTCCGGGTCGGACTCGTACATGTTCAGCCCGTTGCTGGTGAGCAGGTCGGCCTCCGCGTCCAGGTCGAGCCGCCACGCGTCGCCCACGTGGAACTCGCACAGCTCGGCGAGGCCCCGTTCGGCGGCGTTCTCGCGGGCGAGGTCGACCGACTCCGGGTCGATGTCCACACCGATGAGGCGGACGCCGGTGGTGTCCCGGTAGTCCTGCTGGAGAAGGTCGTCCATGAGGCCGCACGGAACGGAGGCGAGCACGGCTCCGTCCCTGACGGAGGGCGCGATCGCCGCCTTGAACCGGCCGAAGCGTTCCCTGATGCCCGGCAGCAGCGACCGGGTCAGCATCCAGCGCTCCAGCTCGGTCGCCACCGGGTCGCCCGGCTGGTGTCCGAAGACGTACGAGGTCCAGTAGCCGTTCAGTCCCTCGTTGTGGAGCAGGAAGCGGCCCAGGTCGAACTCCTGCAGCTCGGACAGGAGTTGCAGCTCCTCGTCCAGGGGCAGCAGCAACCGGTCCGCGGCCCGCAGACGCTGCTCGATGCGGGCGGCCAGCCGTGCCGTGTCGTCGGGGGTGACGGCGCTCCGGGTGTGGTGCGAGAGGGCGGTGTCCATCGGTGTCTCCTCGGGTCCGTGGGTCCCGCTCGGGCGGGGCAGTCGGTGGGCGGGCGGGGCGGTGGGTCGCCCGCCGGTCACCTGGTGACGGGCAGCCGGCCGGTCACCAGGTGACCGGCAGCCGGCGCAGGCCGAAGACCAACGCGTCGTACTTGAAGGGGAGTTCGTCGAGGCCGACGGCGAGGCGCAGGTCCGGCAGGCGTCGGAAGAGGGTGTCGAAGACGATCTCCAGCTCGGCCCGCGCGAGGTTCTGGCCCAGGCACTGGTGCGGTCCGAAGCCCTGGGCGAGATGCCCGCGGGCGTCCCGCAGCACGTCGAGGTCGTCGGGCCCGGGGAAGACCTCGGGGTCACGGTTGCCGGCCACGTTGGAGGCGACCACTCCCTCCCCCGCCTTGACGAGGACGCCGCCGACCTCGACGTCCTCGGTGGCGACGCGGGCCATGCCGATCTCGACCACGGAGAAGTAGCGCAGCAACTCGTCGACGGCGCCCGGGGTCCGGCCGGGTTCGGCGGTGAGGGCGGCGAGCTGGTCGGGGCGGGTGAGCAGGGCGACCACACCGAGCGCGATCATCTCGCTGGTGGACTCGTTCCCGGCGAGCAGCAACAGCTGGGCCAGGCTGGCGAGGGCCGGGCGGTCGATGTCGCCGTGCTCCGCGCGCTGCCGGGCGATCTCGCGGCTGAGCAGGTCGTCGCCGGGGTTCGCCTCCTTCTCGGCGATCAGGCGGTCCATGTTCAGGCGCATGTCGCGGGCGATGTCATCGCGCTCGGCGGCGGTGGTGGAGCGCTTCAGCATGCCGCCGGCCAGTTCGTAGAAGCGTTCCAGGTGAGCCGGTGTCGCACCGAGCAGTTCGGTGATCACCCGGGACGGCACGGTGAGCGCCAGTTCTCGCACGAGGTCGACCGGGCGGGGAAGTTCCAGAATCCTGTCGAGGGCGTCGTCGACGATTTCCTGAATGCGCGGCCGGAATGCGGCCACGCGCCGCATGGAGAACTCCGTGATCATCGGCTTGCGGGCGGCGGTGTGCTCCTTCCCGTCCAGCGAGATCATGAACGGCGCGAAATGTGTGAAGGCGTTCTTTCCTCCGCGGGACATCGCCGGGAATCCCGGGTCGCTGCGGTTGGCGCTGAAGCGCGGATCGACCAGGACGGCCTGGATGTCCGCGTGCCGGGTGAGCAGCCAGGCGAGGCGGCCGTCGGACATCCTCACCCGGCTCACGGGCTCGGTACGGCGCAGCCGGTCGTAGGTCTCGGGTACGCCGAAGGGGCAGGTCCGGGGTATCGGGAAGGTGGCGGTGGCGGTGACGTGCTCGACCTGTGTCATTGCACTCCTTTGCGATCGCCGCGGGCAGGGATGTGCCCGAAAAGGATCGGTGCGCCGGCAACCACGGCCGATCACCGGGACTCCTCCGACCCTTTGGCAGTCGTCGTTACACCGTATTGGCAGATACGTTGTAACGGACCGATGCGGCCGATCGCAAGGCCCCCCGGACCGCCACTGACCCCGTTCACACCTCCCCCGGCCCTCGCATCAGCATCTCTGACCTGCGACGACAAGCCGATCACCCGACCCTGAAGAGACAAGCGTCACGAAGTCCACCTCTTCCGGAGAGGCGTCGTCGTTCGATACGCCTGACGGGCGGGGAGGGAGACGTCACCGTCGAAAACGAGCCATTCCATCGGAGGACCGGCCGGAACGCCCCCCACTCGGGCCGCACCCGCACCGCGACGCACAGCGGGCCGGGTCCGCGCGGCGGAGTCCTTCGCGACAGCGATCGAGACGTGCCCGTTTTACCTCCCCATTCCGCGATGGGGAATGTTGCGTTCCCACTAACGGAATGGAACGATCCGCTTTTTCCGCCGGTCGGTGACCAGGGAACTAACCATGCCGCGAACACCATTTCGGCCATCTGATCCCAAGGCCATTGATTTGCGCCACGGCGTCGTGTGAGCGTGGGGCAACGTCGTGAGGGGGAAGCATGTTGCAGGTCATCGAGCATTTCCGGCACCTCACGATGGAGTTGACCGCCTCGGCCACAGTCCCGGCCAACTTCCTCCAGGCGGCACTGAGACGCCCCATCCGGCCACACAAGGCTCCGGAGAGCTGGCGGATACTCCTGGTGGACAACGACGACCAGGACCGGGACGTCCTGGAGAAGAACCTGCTGCGGCAGGGCCACGAGGTGCGCGGCGTCTCGACCGGCGCGAACGCGCTGGACGCCTACGAGGACGCCGACCTGATCGTGCTCGGCCTGGAGCTGTCCGATCTGGACGGACTGGAGATCTGCCGGGCGATCCGGACCGCCTGTGACGTTCCGATCATCGCGGTCACCGCCTGCTCCTCCGAGGTGGACACGGTCCTCGGGCTGCAGGCCGGGGCCGACGACTTCGTCGTCAAGCCCTTCGGGTTCCGGGAACTCACGGCGCGGATCGACGCCGTGATGCGGCGGGTCCACCCGCAGTCCCGCACGCCCGGCACCATCGAGCACGGGCCGCTCAGAATCGACGCCGGATCGCGCGAGGTGACGTACGCGGGGCAGCGGATCCGGCTGACGCGCAAGGAGTTCGACCTGTTGCAGTTCCTGGCGTCACATCCCCGTACGGTCATCGCGCGGGACGTCGTCATGGAACAGATCTGGGGCGGCTCCTGCTCCCGGCGCACGGTCGACACGCATGTCAGCAGCATCCGGACCAAGCTGGGCTCCAGCGACTGGATCGTGACCGTACGCGGGGTGGGCTTCATGATCGGCGAGGCCTGATCCGACGCCGGGACGGCGCCGAGGGACAGCGCCGGGACAGCGCCGGGAGGCCCTACCAGCGCCACGACCAGTGGAGCTCCCCACCATCGGCAGGGAGCTCCACACACCGCCGCTCACCGCGGGGGATCGGTTCGAGCGGACGGTTTCGGGGGCCGGGCGGGACCCGGCGACGGTCAGCCCTTGCGGGCGGGGTCGCGGACGAACAGCACCATGGCCGCTCCGATCGCCATCGCCACCGCCGGCCACAGCAGGGAGTCGGCCATGACGGCCGAGACGACGGTGCGGACGAACTCCGGCACGTCGTGCCCGGAGTCCAGCTGCTGGAAGTCGATGCCGCCGAGGCTCTCGCGCTGACTGCCGGTCAGGGTCGCCGCGTGCGCCGCGATCTCGCTCTTGAACTGGGCGGCCATGACCGTCGCGATGACCGCGGCGCCGAGCGTGGACCCGATCTGCCGGGACGTGTTGAACACACCCGACCCGGTGCCGATGTACTGCGGCGGCAGGCTCTGCATCGCGGCGACGGCGAGCGGGCTCATCATCAGCGAGCTGGAGGCACCCATCCAGGCGGCGTGCGCGAGAAGGACGACCAGGGGCATGTCCGGGGTCATCAGGTAGTGCCGTACGAAGAGCGCGGAGCTGAACAGCACGAGCCCGGAGAACGCCGGCCACTTGGGCCCGACCCGGTCGACGAGCTTGCCGATCCGGGGCGCGAGCGGCACCGACACCAGCGCCGACGGCAGCATCATCAGGGCCGCCTGGCTCGGCGACATGCCGCGCCCCGACTGGAAGTAGAGGGTGCCGGGGAAACTCGCGGCGGTGATGGCGAAGCCCGCGGTGACGATCGCCAGGTTGGCGGCGGCGAAGGTCCTGACCCGGAAGATCCCGAGGGGCACCAGGGGCTCATTCCTGTTGACGAGTTCCCACACGACGAAGAGGACCGCGAGAACCACGCCCACGGCGAGGACCTCGTAGACGTAGAGGGGGATCCCGGTGCTGAATCCGAGGACGTTCAGGTTGTCGGTGATCTTCGACCAGTCGTAGCCGCTGCCGGTCTCCAGGGCATAGACGAGGCAGAACAGGGACAGCCCGCTGAGCACCACGCCGAAGAAGTCGAAGCGGTGCGGGTTGCCGGGCAGGGACGGCACGAAGCGCTGCGCGACGACCAGCCCGACGATCCCGATCGGCACGTTGATGAAGAAGATCGACCGCCAGCCCAGCGAGTCGATGAGCAGTCCGCCGGAAATGGGTCCGACGAGAATCGCGGCGCCGGAGACCAGGCCCCAGTACGACATGGCCCGGCCGCGCATGTCCTTGGGAAAGATCTTGCCGATGGTCGCCATGGACTGGGGAGCCATGGTGGCGGCACCGAGGCCCTGGAGCGCACGGAAGGCGATCAGCTGTCCGATGCCCGACGCGAGCCCGCACAGCAGTGAGGCGGCGGTGAAGAGGGCCATGCCGATCATGTAGATCCGCTTCGTGCCGAACCGGTCGCCGAGGCGGCCCGCGAGCAGCAGGGGTACGGAGTACGCCAGCAGGTAGGAACTGGTCGCCCAGACCGTCGTACTGACGTCCGTGTGGAGATCGGCGGAGAGGGTCGGCATCGCCACGACCACGATGGTGGTGTCGAGCATGAGCATGAAGAAGCCGACCATCAGAGCGGCGAGTGCGCTCCACGGTGCCTGTATCTCCGGCTCGGCTTTTTCGGCCTGGGACGTGGACATGATCCGAAGCCCCCTTCCTGTCGACTGGGGATACATCGTATTGATAAATACAGCGTATCGAGAGGATGCGGCGTCTCGCAAGCCTGGGTCCAGGAAAGGGAAACGAACGCGGCCAGGAACGCGGTGCGTTCCTGGCCTGGAGAGCGGAGAGGAGGTGCGGTCGGACTCCGAGAGGCGCGGTCAGACGCCGAGGCGGGCCGCGATGCCGTCGAGCAGGTAGTCGAGGCCCGTGTCGAACTTGGCCTGCGCGTCGCGGTCGCCGGCGTCGGAGACGACCCTGGCCAGCGTGGGGTAGCGGCCGGTGGCCAGCACCTGGTTGAGGTACGAGCTGGAGGCGACCTGCCACTGGTGTTCGTCCAGGCCGGTGGCACGCTCGGTGCGGCGCTCGGTGATCTCACTGCGCAGCGCGCCGATCACGTAGGCGTTGACCGCGTCGCGCGCCTGGATCACGGAGTCGATGTCCCCGGTTCCCAGCGCCCCGTCCAGAGCCGCCAGGGACGCCTCCAGATTGGCCAGCGCCTCGGGGCCCAGATGCGGCCGACGCCCCAACAGGTCGGCGAACCACTCGTGGCGCAGCGCGGCCTGCCGCATGCCGTGCGCGAAGGAACGCAGCGCCGTCCGCCAGTCCCCGTCGGCCGGGTCCGGCCGGGGAATCTCCCCGTACACGGCATCCACCATGAGGTCGAGCAGCTCTTCCTTCGTGGACAGGTAGCGGTACAACCGCATCGGGCCCGCGTCGAGCATCGCGGCGACCTTGCGCAGCGAGACGGCGTCGAGGCCGTCCCTGTCGGCGAGTTCGATCGCCGCCCGGACGATCCGGTCCCGGCTCAGCGGGGCCGGCGCCGGCCGGTCCGGCGGCTCCGGGCGCGCCCAGACCAGCGTGGAGTCGCTGTCGCCATCTTTGCGTACCACCATCGGACCTCATCTCCCCCCGCCTTTGCCAAGGCCATAACGATACGCCAAGTCGATCGATACGCCGTATAGAAGTAGCCACCATATCGAGACAGCGGCAGTCCCCAGCGAGAAGGCAGAGGGCACCGACCCCATGAACAGTCCCACCTTCCACGCGCCCCGCCGGCCCCGTATCGCTGTCGTCGGCGCCGGTCTCGGCGGCCTGACCTGCGCGCGCGTCCTGCACGTCCACGGCATGGACGCGGTCGTCCACCAACGGGAACCCTCCCGCGCGACCCGCGGCCAGGGCGCCATGCTCGACCTGCACCCGGAGGGCGGACAGCGTGCGCTGCGCGAGGCCGGACTGGAGGCGGCCTTCCGCGCGGTCGCCCGCCCCGAGGGCCAGGACCTGCGGCTGCTGGAACCGGACGGCACGCTCCTGCTGCGCCAGGACACCCCGGACGACGCCCCGCTCACCCGCCCCGAGGTCGACCGTGGCGACCTGCGGGACCTCCTTCTGGACTCACTGCCTCCCGAGACCGTCGTATGGGGCCGCGCGTTCCGGCACGCCACCGCGCTGCCCGGGGGCGGCCACCGGCTGCACTTCGCGGACGGCGGCCACGCCGACCACGCTCTGCTCGTCGGCGCGGACGGCGCCGGCTCCCGGGTCCGCTCCCTGGTGACGGACGCCCGTCCCGCGCACACCGGCGTCAACATGGTGGAGATCGGCATCCCGGACGCGGACCGTACCCGGCCCGAACTCGCCGCCATGGTCGGGCGGGGAAACTACTGGGTCATCGGCGGCGACCGCTCGCTGGCGGCACAGCGCAACGGCGACGGCCGTATCCGGATCCACCTCTCCTTCCGTACCCCCGGAGGACTGGTTCTCGGTCTCCGGCATCCCCTTCGAGCGCCCCGCCCCGGCCCGCGCCGCGCTGAAGGACCTTTTCAACCGACTGGGCTCCCTCGGTCACGGCCCTGATCGACGCGTGCGACGACACGGTGGTACCACGCCCGGTCACCGCCCTGCCCGTCGGGCTGAGCTGGCCGGCCACGTCCGGCGTCACGCTGCTCGGCGACGCGGCGCACCTCATGCCGCCGGTCGGCGAGGGCGCCAACCTGGCCATGCTCGACGGGGCCGAACTGGCCCTGGCTCTCGCCGCCCGCCCCGACGACCCGGACGGTGCCGTCCGCGCCTATGAGACCGCGATGTTCGAGCGGGGGGCGACTGCCGCCCGGGTGTCCGCGGACATCCTGGCGACACTGCTGTCCCCGGCCGGGGCGCGGGGCATGCTGAGGATGCTCGCGGACACCGGGGCCGCCTGAGGGGTCCGCACTCCGCCCGCCCGGGTCGCTCACGGTGCGAGGCCCCCTCAACTCCTGAACCTCCGAACCCGGCCCCGCACCGAACCGTGCTCGGCGGCCGGCCGCGCACCGAACCAGCACCCGCACGGGTCAGGAGCTCCGCAGCCCCAGCACTTCCGCCGCCGCGAACGTCTCCCCCTCAGGCCGCTCGGCATAGTGCGCGGTGAGCAGCGTGTCCAGTTCGTCGTACGTGAACGTGTCCTGCTTGCTGTCGAACTTGGCTTGCACCCGCGGCCGTTCGACGATCGCCACCATGCCGCCGTGTACGACGATCAGCTGGCCGTTGACGCGGGCGGCAGCCGGCGAGGCCAGGTAGCCGACGAGCGGGGCGACGTGTTCGGGGGCGAGTGGGTCCAGGGCGTCGGCGGGGCGCTCGAATCCGGCGAAGACGTCCTCGGTCATCCGGGTGCGGGCGCGCGGGCAGATGGCGTTGGCGGTCACGCCGTACTTGGCGAGCGCGAGGGCCGTCGACGTGGTGAGGCCGACGATTCCCCCTTTGGCCGCCGCGTAGTTGGGCTGCCCGGCCGACCCCGCGAGGAAGGCCTCCGACGAGGTGTTCACGATCCGCCCGTACACCGGCCCACCCACCGCCTTGGACCGCTCCCGCCAGTGCGCGGCCGCGAAGTGGGTGGTGTTGAAGTGGCCCTTGAGGTGGACGCGGATCACGGCGTCCCACTCGTCCTCGGTCATGGAGAAGACCATGCGGTCGCGCAGGATGCCGGCGTTGTTGACGAGGATGTCCAGGCGGCCGAACTCGCCGGTCGCCATCTCGACGAGTTCGCCCGCCTGTCGGAAGTCGGAGACGTCCCCGGTGTGGGCGAGCGCCTTGCCGCCCGCCGCGCGGATCTCGGCGGCGACCTGCTCGGCGGGGCCGGCCGAGGCCTCCCCCGAGCCGTCGCGGCCGAGCTGCCCGTAGTCGTTGACGACGACGGCCGCGCCGAGCCGGGCCAGTTCCAGCGCCTCGGCCCGGCCGAGGCCGCGGCCCGCGCCGGTGACGATCGCGGAGAGTCCCTCCAGTGGCAGTGACATCCGGGGTCCTCAGATCTCGATGCAGGTACGGAGGGCGGTCCCCGTCCGCATCTGGTCGAGTGCCTCGTTGATCTCGCTCAGCGGCACCCGGTGGGTGATCAGGCCGTCGAGGTCGACGCGGCCGGCCCGCCACAGGGCAATGGTCCGTTCGTAGGAGCGCAGGACGTCTCCGCCGCCGTACATGGACGGCAGGATCCGCTTCTCGTCGAAGAACAGCTCGAACATGTTGAGCTGGAGGAAGTCGTCCATGGCGCCCGCGCCGACGACGACCAGGGTGCCGCCGCGCCGCGTGGTGTCGTACGCCGTGCGGGCGGTGGCGGAGCGGCCGACGACCTCGAAGACGTAGTCGAAGCCCTCGCCGCCGGTGACCTGTTGCTTGGCGTCGGCCAGTTCCTCGGGTGAGACGGCCTTGGTCGCCCCGAACTTGAGCGCGGACTCGCGGCGCGAGGCGACCGGGTCGACCGCGACGATCTCGGCGGCGCCCTTGAGGCGTGCGCCCTGGATCGCGGAGATGCCGACGCCGCCGCAGCCGATGACGGCGACCGACGAACCGGCCTCCACGTCCGCCGTGTTGAGGGCGGCACCGAGGCCCGTGGTCACCCCGCAGCCGATGAGCGCGGCGATGTCGAAGGGCACGTCGTCGGGTATCGGCACCGCGCAGCCGGCGTCGACCACGACCTCCTCGGCGAAGGTGCCGGTACCGGCGAAACCGAAGAGGTCACCGCCGGGGCGCTTGAAGTTGGGGGTGCCCGCGTTCATGAACCCGGCCAGGCACAGCTCGGTCTGGCCGCGCTTGCAGGCGGGACAGACCCCGCAGGCGGGCAGCCAGCAGACGACGACCCGGTCGCCGGGCTTCAAGTGGCTCACGCCCTCGCCCACTTCGAGGATCTCCCCGGCTCCCTCGTGGCCGGGTACGAACGGCGCGGGCTGCGGCAGTACGCCGCCCATCGCGGACAGGTCCGAGTGGCACAGCCCGGTGGCCCGCACCCGGATCCTCGCCCTGCCGGGGCCGAAGCCCACCGCCTCGACGTCGTCGAGGACCTCCAGCTTGTCCTGGCCGATCTCGTGCAGTACGGCTGCGCGCATGGTGCGGCTCCCCTCAACAGCGGGCTGACTCAGGAGTGTTGGACGATGGTGTCGGCAAGGACGGGCGCGTCGTCCCGCTCGACGGCGCTCACGGCCACCCGGATCCCGCCGTCTCCTCGCCACATGCGGATCCGCAGGGTCTCCCCCGGATACACGACCCCGGCGAACCGGGTGGCGTACCCGCGCACCCGACTCACGTCCCCGGCGAGGAGCGTGTCGACGACCGCCTTGAGCGTGATGCCGTACGTGCACAGTCCGTGCAGGATGGGCCGCTCGAAGCCGGCGACCTTGGCGAACTCCGGGTCGGCGTGCAGCGGGTTCCGGTCGCCGGAGAGGCGGTAGAGGAGGGCCTGGTCCTCGCGGATCGGCCGCTCGACGACCTTGTCGGGCTCGCCGGTGGTCGGTTCCAGGCGGGCGGAGGGGCCGCGGTCGCCGCCCCAGCCGCCTTCTCCGCGTACGAAGATCTGGGCGTCGTTGGTCCACAGCGGGCCCTCGGCGTCGGCGACCTCGGTGCGCATCACGAGGACCGCCGCCTTGCCCTTGTCGTACACGCCGGCGATGCGGGAGGTCGCGGTGGCCGTGCCCTCGACGGGGAGCGGGCGGTGGATCTCCAGGCTCTGGCCGCCGTGCAGGACACGGGCCAGGTCGACCTCGACGCCGGGCATGGACAGACCGCTGATCACCCCGGGCGAGCCGGCGCCCGCGACGGTCGCGAAGCTCGGCAGGACGTGCAGCCGGGACTCCAGGGTGTAGCGCAGCTCGTCGGGGTCCGTGGCCGGGATGCCGGCGCCGATGCCGAGGTGGTAGAGCTGGACGTCCTTCACGCTCCAGGCGATCTCGCCGGAACGGGGCTCGGCGGCCAGGGCCTTGGCTGCGTCGATGGGCATGGGGCTCCCTGCTCCTGAGGGCTCAGAGACCTCGGTGCGGCCGTCCGCACCGTCGGCCGCACCGAGGTCGACACGGGCCGACCTAGAACGCGTTCCAGTCCGGCGACCCCTGTATAGCCCAGCGCTCCGCAGTTGTGAAGGCTCCTGACGGAGTGTCAGGTCGGTAGTGCACCGGAGCGGCATCCCATGACATTTGTCCTGCCGAAGTCCGTACAAGCGCATCTGCCGGGCCGGCGGGCGAGTGCGTAGCGTCGTGGTCATGCCCGACAACAAGGTCCGCCGCAAGGTCCGACGCGAGGTCCGACGCACGGTCCGACGCAAGTTGGAGTGCAAGGCCGCGCGGAGCATCGCCCCCAACGGCTTCAGTCTCCTGCCGTGGCTGCTGATGGGGATGGGTTCCCTCTCGAACCTCTTCCAGGGGGACACTCCCCATCCCCTGATCGGCGGCCTCGGCCTGCTCGCCTTCAACTCCCTCTACGTCTACGTGGCGTTCCGCGCCTTCGTGAAGGAGACGCGCGAGGCCGCCTCGACGCGGGTGGCGCTGGCGCTGATGGGCCTGGTGACCTGCGCTCTGGCCATCGGGTACGGCGGCAACTGGCTGCTGTTCTTCCCCCTGTTCGGCCTCGCGACGGGCGCGGTCGTGCGGATGCCGCAGCTGCGCTGGGTCGGCACGGCCGTCGCGCTGCTCGCCGGGGCGGCCTCCGTCGCCCACGAGGGCTGGGGCGGCCTCGACACCGCGTACGCGACCTGGATCTCGACGATGGTGACGGCGGCGATCCTGTCCCTGTCCGAAGCGGTACGGGAGCTGACGGCGGCCCGCGAGCAGCTGGCCCGGCGTGC
Source organism: Streptomyces sp. NBC_01352 (assembly GCF_036237295.1). Classification (NCBI taxonomy): domain Bacteria; kingdom Bacillati; phylum Actinomycetota; class Actinomycetes; order Kitasatosporales; family Streptomycetaceae; genus Streptomyces; species Streptomyces sp. NBC_01352. The sequence continues at coordinate 7,592,818 of NZ_CP108354.1, read as the reverse complement.
CGTCGAGGAGGAGCGGCTGCGGTTCTCCCGCGATCTGCACGACCTGCTCGGGCACACCATGTCGGTGATCGTGGTGAAGGCGGAGGCGGCCCGCAGGCTGGCCGACCGCGACCTGACGTCGGCGCTGGGCCAGATCACCGACATCGAGTCCGTCGGCCGGCAGGCGCTGACCGAGATCCGCGAGGCGGTGACCGGCTACCGCGAGGGCAGCCTCGGCACCGAACTCGACCGGGCCCGCTCGGTGTTGCCGGCCGCGGGCATCGAACCCGTCGTCCACCGGTCCGGCCCGCCCCTCGCCGCCCGGACGGAGGTGCTGCTGGGCTGGGTCGTCCGCGAGGCGGTCACCAACGCCGTACGGCACAGCGGGGCGACGCGGTGCGAGATCACCGTGGAGAGCACGCCGGAACGGGCCCGCCTGTGCATCTCCGACGACGGCCGCGGGTCGCCCGCCGCCACGGAGCCGCTCCCCGGCGCCCCGCGGATCGGCGGCACCGGGCTGACAGGGCTGAAGGAGCGGCTCGCGGCGGCGGGAGGGTCCTTGGAGGCGGGGCCGGGGCCGGGTCCGGGGGCGCGGGGCGGGTTCGTGGTGAAGGCGGAACTTCCGGTGGGGGTCGGCGGAGTTGTCGAGCGGGTCGATGCGTCGATGGCCGCGGATGACGGGGGCAGTCGGCGGGGCGCGTACGCCGGCCCTTGACCGCCCGCGCCCGGCGGCGGTGCCTCACCCTCCGAGCCGGTAGAAACGCCACAGGTCGTGGTCGATGTCCAGCACCTCGCAGCCCGCGAACCCGGCCTCGCGGGCGTACGCCGCCACCGTGTCGGCCCGCAGGATCGTCCCCGCCTCCACCTGCGCGTTCTCGGCGCGGGTCGCGGGCAGGCAGTGCAGCACGCTGAAGGCGTAGTTGAACCGCTCCATTGTCGGCCCGGGTGCGGTGAAGCGGTCCTCCACCTTCTCGTCGCCGATCAGCACGACACCCGTCGGGCCCAGCAGCCCGCGGGCCGTCTTGAGGGCCGCTACCGGATCGGACATGTCGTGCAGCGCCTCGAACACCGTCACCAGCTCCGCCCCGCCGGCCGAGCTCAGGAGGGCCGCGTCGCCGCAGGAGAACTCCACCTGCTTGGCGAGCCCCGCCTCGGCGGCGTTGGCCAAAGCCTGCTCGATCGAGGCCGGGTCCAGGTCGACCCCGGTGACCTGGGCCGCGGGGAACGCCTCCGCCATGGCGAGGGTCGACCAGCCGACCCCGCAGCCCAGGTCGACGATCCGGGCCCCGGGCACGGCGAGCCGCTCCAGCACGTCCGGCAGCGCCCCGAGCCAGGACCGGACGAGGTCGTTGCGGAACATCGGCCGGTTCAGACCGGCGGTGCCCTCCCGGCTGTCGCGGCCGTAGCGCGCGTACGGCACGCCTTCGCCGGTCCGGAACGCGGCCAGCACATGCGGGACCGCCTCCGCGATCCCGAGCATGAACAGCGGCCCCGCCGCGAGGTAGAGGGGATCGTCCGGCGAGGTCAGCACCCGGCGGTGCTCGGCCGGCAGCCGGAAACGCCGGCGGTACGGGTCGGCGTCCTCGGCCTCCTGGGCCTGGTCCGGCGCTTCCAGCACCCCGGCGACGGCCTGCTGCTCCAGCCACTCGCGGGCGTACCTCGGGTGGATCGAGGCGGCCTCGGCCAGCTCGTCCGGTGTCAGCGTGTCGTGGGCCGCCAGCGCTTCGTAGAGACCTCCTCGCACCCCGACGTAGATGTTGAAGATCTCCATCGTGGACAGCAGACCGCGGAAGATCTCCTCGGCCAACTCCTCGGCGTTCCCGGGCACTTCGCCATTGCCCTGCCGGTCACCTGAGGTGGTCATGGGCTCGCCCTTCTGAGCGTCCTGAACGCGGGAACCGCGGTGATAGTGGCGATACTGGGTAATCCGTCCGGCTTTTTCAACGATCCGGCCCATATGCGGCAAGGCGTTCCGCTACCGCCGTACCGACGTCGGCACAGGCGTCGGCACAGGGTCGGCACAGACGTCGGTGCCGAGCACGGGACGGACCACGGCCCCACCCCGCGCCCTACCCTTGGGCCGTGAACGAGATGCCGCGCGACCACCGGCCCGCCAGGTCCATCCGAGTCCTGCTCGCCGAGGACCAGGGGATGCTGCGCGGGGCACTCGCCCTGCTGCTCGGGATGGAGCCGGACATCCAGGTCGTGGCCCAGGTGTCGGCCGGCGACGCCATCGTGGACGCGGCCCTGACCCACCGCCCCGACGTGGCCCTCCTCGACATCGAACTGCCCGGCATCAGCGGCCTGGACGCCGCCGCCCGACTCCGCGACGAGGCGCCCGACTGCCGCGTGCTGATCCTCACCACCTTCGGCCGGCCCGGCTATCTGCGCCGGGCCATGGAGGCCGGAGCCGCGGGCTTCCTCGTCAAGGACGGCCCCGTGGAGGAACTGGCCGCCGCGATCCGCCGCGTCCTGACCGGCGAGACCGTCATCGACCCCGCGCTCGCCGCGGCCGCGCTCAGCACCGGCCCCAACCCGCTCACGCCCCGCGAGTGCGAGGTCCTCAACGCCTCGACGGACGGCGCGACCGTCGCCGACATCGCCACCGAGCTCCGCCTCTCGGAGTCCACGGTCCGCAACTACCTCTCCTCCGCCATCGGCAAGACAGGCACCCGCAACCGCATGGAGGCGATGCGGGAGGCCCGGCAGCAGGGGTGGCTGTAGGAGTGGCTGTGGGACCGGGGCCCGGGCGGGCGCGGGGCGGGCTTGCACCCCACACCGGTGTGATCGGGTTGAGTCCGTGGACGGACCGCCCCGACCGTTGCCTCACTCCGCCGAGTTGTTCCGCGGCAGCCACAGCAGCATCAGCACCACCCCACCGGCCAGCACCCCGGCGCCCACCCGGAACACCAGCGCGTACCCCTCCGTCAGCGCCTCGGGAGTGGCGCGCCCCGCCGTACGGGCCGCCGCGAGCGTCGACATGACCGCGAGGCCCAGTGAACCGCCCATCGTGCGCGAGGTGTTGACCAGGCCCGACACCAGCCCGGCCTCCCCGGGCGCCGCCCCCGCCGTGGCCAGCGCGGCGAGCGGCGTCGCGGCCAGGCCCGCGCCCAGCATCATCAGGATCCCCGGGATCATGATCGTGGTGAGATACGCCCCGTCCGCGGTCATCGTCGACTGCCAGCCGAACCCGGCGACCGCCACCAGGGTCCCGAGCACCGCCACGGCCCGCGCCCCGAACCTCCGCATGAACCGGGGTGCGAGCTTAGAGCCGATGACGATGGCCAGGGAGGTCGGCACCAGCGCCAGCCCGGCGTCCAGCGGCGAGTAGCCGAGCACGTTCTGCGCGTACAGCGTCATGAAGAACCACATGCAGAACATCGCCGAGCCGCACAGGAACATCGCCACGTTCGCCGACGCCACCGCCCGCACCCTGAGCAGTCCGAGCGGCATCAAGGGGGCCGCCGTACGGGCCTCTACGGCGAGGAAGCAGCCGATCAGCGCGAGCCCGGCGAGCAGCGGCACCAGGGTGGCCGCGGCCGTCCACCCCTCGGCCTCGGTCTGCGAGATGCCGTAGGCCAAGGTGGCGAGCCCCGCGGTCACCAGCACGGCACCCGGCAGGTCGAGCCGTCGTCCGTCCCCGGCCCGGCCCTCGGCGAGCCACACCACGGAGCCCAGGAGCACGACCGCGCCGATCGGCACGTTGATCAGCAGCACCCACCGCCACGACAGCCCCTCCACCAGCGCCCCGCCGACGAGCCCGCCGGCCGCGCCGCCGCCCGCGCCGACCGCCGTCCAGGTCGCGATGGCACGCGCGCGTGCGGCGCCCTCGGGGACGGCGGAGGTGAGGATGGTCAGCGTCGAGGGCGCGAGCACCGCCGCGCCGAGCCCCTGCGCGGCCCGCGCCACCAGCAGTTGCCAGCCCTCCTGGGCGAGTCCGCCGGCCAGCGAGGCCACCGTGAACAGACCGAGGCCGACCAGGAACATCCGCTTGCGGCCGTAGAGGTCACCGGCCCGTCCGCCCAGCAGCATGAACCCGGCGAACGCGATGGCGTAGGCGTTGACGACCCACTGGAGCCCCTGCTCGCTCAGCCCGAGGTCGGTACGCATGGACGGCAGCGCCACGTTCACGACGGACACGTCCAGCACGACCAGGAACTGTCCGGCACACGCGAGCGCCACGACCAGCCAGGTGGGCGGCGCGGTACGGCGGCGGGACATGCGGGTGACGTCAGCGGCTCCGAGCATGACTGTCATGCTCTCAACCGGCCGACGGTCCTTGCATCGGGATTTCGGCCTAGGCCGCCGGCCGGTGGGACCGCCGGCCGGGGCGGCTTCCCCAAGACCGGGGCGGCTTTCCCAAGAGAAGACAAAGAATTCGTTAGTGAGCCGAAGCATCGGAATAGTTGCCCGGGCGCACGGGGTTCACCGTGCACGTATCCCGCCCGAACTCCTCGTTCCCCGGCCTGGAGGCCCCACTCCATGACGCACACGTCGACCGCCGACCAGCCCCAACGCAAAGCGAGCGGGGCCGTCGTCCCGGTGCTCGCCTTCGCGGGCATCGTGGTCGCGGTGATGCAGACCCTGCTCGTCCCGGTCATCAAGGACCTGCCGCAGCTGCTGGACACCGAGCCGAGCAACGCCACCTGGGTGCTGACCTCGACCCTGCTCTCCGGTGCCGTCGCCACGCCGATCATGGGCCGTCTCGGCGACCTCTACGGCAAGCGGCGCATGCTGATCTTCAGCCTCTCGGTGATGGTGGTCGGTGCGCTGGTCAGCGCGCTCACCAGCGACCTGCTCACGATGATCGCGGGCCGTACGCTCCAGGGCTTCGCGATGGGCGCGATACCGCTCGGCATCGGCCTGATGCGCGACATGCTGCCCCGCGAGAAGCTCGGCTCGGCGATGGCCCTGATGAGCTCCTCGATCGGCGTCGGCGGCGGCCTCGCGCTGCCCGCCGCGGCGCTGGTCGCCCAGCACGCCGACTGGCACGCCCTCTTCTACGGCGCCGCCGGTGTCGGCGTCCTGGCCATCGCCCTCACCCTCCTCGTCGTACCCGAGTCGCCGCTGCGCGCCAAGGGCACCTTCGACGTCCTGGGCGCGATCGGACTCTCCGCGGGCCTCGTCCTCTTCCTCCTGCCGATCACCAAGGGCAGCGACTGGGGCTGGACGTCCGGGACCACGCTCGGCCTCTTCGGCGCGTCGGCGGTCGTCCTCGTCCTGTGGGGCGTGATGGAGCTGCGGGTGAAGGCCCCGCTGGTGGACCTGCGCACCACGGCCCGCCCGGCGGTGCTCTTCACCAACCTCGCCTCGATCATGGTCGGCGTCTCGTTCTACGTCGTCTCGCTGGTCCTGCCCCAGCTCCTCCAGCTGCCCAAGTCCACCGGCTACGGACTCGGCCAGTCCATGGTCGTCGCCGGCCTGCTGGTGGCACCGCTCGGCCTGACCATGATGGTCACGGCCCCCGTCTACGCCCGTCTGTCGGCCAAGTACGGCCCCAAGGTCACCCTGATCCTCGGCATGCTGATCATCGCGATCGGCTACGGCGCCGGCCTCGGCCTGATGAGCGCCGCGTGGCAGAGCCTCGTCATCGCGGTCGTCCTGGGCGCGGGCATCGGCCTCGCCTACTCCTCGCTGCCCGCGCTGATCGTCGGCGCGGTCCCGGCCTCGGAGACGGGCGCGGCGAACGGCCTCAACACCCTGATGCGTTCCATCGGTACGTCGGTCTCCAGCGCCGTGATCGGCATGGTCCTCGCCAACACCGCGAACAACGTGAACGGCGTCGCGATCCCGACCATGCACGGCTTCCGTGTCTCCTTCCTCATCGCGACGGGCGCGGTGGCGGTCGGCCTCCTGATGGCCCTCCTGTTGCCCCGCAACCGCCCGGCGGCCAAGCCGCAGCTGCGCGCGAGCAGCGAGGAGGACGCGGTGCTCGCGCACGCCGAGGAGGTGCTGCGCGGCTTCCGGGGCCGGGTCCTGGACGCCACGGGCACTCCGGTCGCCCGCGCCAAGGTCACCCTGATCGACCGCCGCGGCCGCCAGGCGGGCGCGACCCTCTCCTCCGAGGACGGCACCTACACCCTCGCCGTCCCCACCCAGGGCGCCTACGTCCTGGCCGCCCGCGCCACCGGCCACGGCCCGCTCGCCTCCGCGGCGACCCACGCGGGCGACGACAACGCGGTCGACCTGGACCTGTCGCTCCCGGGAGAGACAGTCTCCGCCTGACGCCCGCGCCGGCCTGAACCCGCCCGACCACGCCCCCCCGTCGCCACGCACGGCCGGGGGGGCGCGGTACACCACAGGACCTGGCGCTGCCGGGAAAGACGGTCTCAGCCTGCGCCCCGCCAGCGCCCGCCCGACCCCGCCCACGTCGCCACGCATGACCGGGACACGCTGCACCACCGGCCCCGGCCCTGCCGGACGAGACGGTCTCCGCGTTGCGGCCCGCCAGCGCCCGCCCGACCCCGCCCACGTCGCCACACACAGCCGGGGACACGCTGCACCACCGGACCCGGCCCTGCCGGACGAGACGGTCTCCGCGTTGCGGCCCGCCTCAACCCGGCCCACCCCGCCCGAGCTCGGCCCCGTCACCCACACGGCACGGACGCGGTGCACCACCGGATACCCGGCGCTGCCCAAGGAAGACGGGTCTCCGCCGAACCCCGCCCGACGCCCGCCTGCACTCACCCGAGCCCGCTCCCCTCGCCACACACAGCCGGGGGCACGCTGCACCACAGGACCTGGCGCTGCCAGGCGAGACGGTCTCCGCGTTGCGGCCCGCCTGCGCCCGCCCGACCCCGCCCCCGTCGCCACGCACGGCCGGGGGCACCCTGCACCACCGGACCCGGCGCTGCCAGGGAAGCCGGGCCTCGCCGAGCCCCGCCCGACGCCCGTCTGTCCCACCGCCCCCGCTCCCGCCCGAGCCCGAGCCCGCCCCCGTCACCCCCATGCCGGAGGCCGCGGTGCATCATGGGCGCCCAGACATTCGTACGACCGAAAGGCCCCCCATGCCCGCGGCCCCCAAGCCCGAGATCCTGGCCGCCTTCGAGGCTGCGAAGGGGTTCATGCCCGCCGGTGAAGGGCTCGCCCTGTACGCGGCTGCCGTCGAGGCCGGGCGGCTCGGGCTGCCGTTCCTGGAGGTCGGTACCTACTGCGGGCGGTCCGCGATCCTGCTCGCCGACGCGGCCCGTGAGGCGGGGGTCGTCGCGCTGACCGTCGACCACCACCGGGGCAGCGAGGAGCAGCAGCCGGGCTGGGAGTTCCACGACCCGGAGACGGTCGACCCGGAGATCGGCCTCATGGACACCCTGCCGACCTTCCGCCGCACCCTCCACCAGGCGGGCCTGGAGGAGCACATCGTGGCGCTGGTCGGCCGCTCGCCGCAGGTCGCGAAGGTCTGGGGATCGCCGCTCGCCCTGGTCTTCGTCGACGGCGGCCACACCGACGAGCACGCGAACGCCGACTACGAGGGCTGGGCGCCCCATGTCGCCGAGGGCGGCCTGCTCGTCATCCACGACGTGTTCCCCGACCCGGCGGACGAGTTCACCGGCCAGGCCCCGTACCGCGTATATCTGCGGGCCCTCGCCTCCGGCGCCTTCACGGAGGTCTCGGCGACGGACTCGCTGCGCGTGCTGCGGCGGACCGGCGCGGGGATCTGATCCCGGGACACCTCGTCACGGGATCCGATCGCTCGGCCGCGGCACGCCGCAGGGTCGCGCCGGGGCTCCCGGCGGAGCATGTAGCGGGACCGTAAGGTGGCTGTCGTGTCGTACGTAGGCCCGGACTTCGAACCCTCCCCGCCGCGCCGCCCCAGGCGCCGCCCCCTCACCGTCGCGCTCGCCGCGCTCGTGCCCGGCGCGTTGCTCGGATGGGTGGTGTACGAGGCGGTCGGCGGACCCGACGGAGGGTCGGCAGGGGCGGTCGGGACGCCCGTGTCGTCGCGCGCGCCCGCCTCCCCGACGGCATCCGAACCGACGGACTCCGGCAACGACGACGCCAAGCAGCCGAGCCCGACCCCCGCCACCACCGCGCCCGCCACCTCCTCACCCGGCACGTCCGTGCCCGCCGCATCCGGCCCTCTCAAGGGCAAGGTGATCGTCATCGACCCGGGCCACAACCCGGGCAACTTCCAGCACACGGCCGAGATCAACCGAAAGGTGAACATCGGCACGAACTGGAAGGAGTGCGACACAACGGGGACTTCCACCAACGCCGGTTACACGGAAGCCAAGTTCACGCTCGACGTCGCCCACCGGATGCGCACGCTGCTCCAAGCGCAGGGCGCCACGGTGAAGCTGACCCAGGACGGCGACCGGCCCTACGGCCCGTGCGTGGACGAGCGCGCCCGGATCGGCAACGCGGCGCACGCGGACGCCGTCGTCTCGGTCCACGCGGACGGTTCGGCGGCCGGCAATCGCGGCTTCCACGTCATCCTGCCGGGCAGCGTGCACGCGGGCGCCGCCGACACCCGCCCGATCGTCGCCCCCTCCCGCCGCCTCGGTGAGCGCATCGCGGGCAACTTCGTACGCGTCACGGGCAGCGCGCCCTCCAACTACATCGGAGACGGCACCGGACTGGACACCCGCACGGACCTGGGCGGTCTCAATCTGTCAACGGTTCCCAAGGTGTTCGTCGAGTGCGGCAACATGCGCGATAGCAAGGACGAGGCGCTGCTGACCAGTGGCGCCTGGCGGCAGAAGGCGGCGCAAGGGATCTCTGAGGGAATCGTGAGTTTCCTGCGCGGGTAGTGATCAGCGCGCTGATCCGGGCGGACACCCTGTTCCGGCGGACGATAGTGTCGTCCTTACGATGAGGGGCCACCCCCGCGCTTCACACCGGGGCCTGACGGCGACATGGTGACTGGCGACGCCTCTACCGACGACGAGACGACCTACGAAGGACCTGAAGTGAATATCCGCTCCCTCACTCGAGGCGACGGCGTGGTGATCGGAGCAGCGGTGTTGCTGTTCATCGCGTCGTTCCTCGACATCTACTCGGCCGACGGTGCCCCGGACAGCTACGACTTCCCCAACGCCTGGGGAAGCGCACCGGTCCTGATGGGCGTGGTGCTCGCGGGCGTCATCGGTGCCGCGCTCGTCGTCGTCTCCCGTGGCCTTCCGCAGGTGCCGAAGGTGGCCGGGCTCGACCTCGGCCAGTTCGGCGTGGCGTTCACGGTCTTCGCCGCATGGAGCGCACTGGGGAACATCTTCGACCCGACCAGCGCCCTGGACAACATGGAGGGCGCCGGCGACGGAATCGACGCGGGCATCGGCCTGATCCTCGCGCTCGTCGCGACCCTGCTCCTGGCCGCGGCCGCCGTCGCCACCCCGCTGGTCCCGGCCCTGCAGGCGGGACTCGTCCCCGCCCCCAAGCCGGCCGCCCCCCAGCCGTACGGCGCCCAGCAGCCCGGTGGTTACGGCTACCCCGGTGCCCCCGGCGCCCAGCAGCCGCAGCCGCCCTACGGCGGTCAGCCGCAGCCCGGGCAGCCCTTCGGCGCGCAGCCCCAGCAGCCCCAGCAGGCGCAGCCCCAGCCGCAGCAGGCCCAGGCCCAGCCGCCGGCCCCGGAGTTCTCGCCGTTCTGGTTCGCCGTGCCGGTGCCGCGTCCGCTGTTCGCGGAGGACGGTTCGCAGGCGCCGATCGCCGAACTCGCCCCCGGTACCTGGTACCTGGCGGTCGAGCAGCGCGGCGGTGCGCTGGTCGCGCAGACGCAGGACGGCCGTCGTGGCGTGCTGCAGGACACGTCGGGGATCCAGCGCGGCTGATCCCCGGTCTTCGACGTACGACAACGGCCCCTCGCCCTTCCGGGTGGGGGGCCGTTGTCGTACAGTCGCCACCCCCTCGTCACCACCCCCTCGTCCGACTTCACTGACGCTCCGTCAGGAGGCAGGTATGCGGCTCGGTCTCGCCCTCGGATACTGGGGCCGCGGCCCCGACCCGGATCATGTTCCGCTGGCGCAGGAGGCCGAGCGGCTCGGCTACGACTCCGTGTGGACCGCCGAGTCCTGGGGCTCGGACGTCTTCACCCCGCTCACCTGGATCGCCGCGCAGACCTCCCGTATCAGGCTCGGCACGGCGGTGGCCCAGATGGCGGCCCGCTCCCCGACCACGACGGCCATGCACGCCCTCACCCTGGACCACCTGTCCGGTGGCCGCGTGCTGCTCGGGCTCGGGCTCTCCGGTCCGCAGGTGGTCGAGGGCTGGTACGGCCGCCCGTTCCCGAAGTCGCCGCTGACGGCGACCCGCGAGTACGTCGATGTCGTACGGCAGGTGCTCAGGCGGGAGGCGCCGGTCGAGCTGGACGGCCGCTTCCACTCGCACCCCTACCGGGGCGCCGACGGGACCGGTCTCGGCAAGGCGCTCAAGCCCATCACGCACCCTCTGCGTCCCCGACTCCCGGTGCTGCTGGGCGCCGAGGGGCCGAAGAACGTGGCCCAGACGGTCCGGATCGCCGACGGCTGGCTGCCGCTGTACTGGTCGCCGAGCCGGCCCGAGGTGTACGGGGAGGCGGTGGCCGAGCTGCCGGACGGGTTCATGGTCGCGCCGATGGCACAGGTGAAGGTCTGCGACGACGTCGCCCAGGGCCTCCTCCCCGTCAAGGCGATGCTCGGTTTCTACATCGGCGGCATGGGGCACGCGGCCCGCAACTTCCACGCCGAGCTGATGGCGCGCATGGGGTACGAGGAGGAGGCCCGGCGGATCCAGGAACTGTTCCTGGCCGGCCGCCGGGAGGAGGCCGTGCTCGCCGTGCCGGACGCGTTCGCCGACGAGATCTCCCTCGTCGGACCGCGCGAACGCATCGCGGAGCGACTGGAGTTGTGGCGCAAGGGCCCGGTGACGGACCTGCTGGCGCTGGCGCCGGACCGGCACACGCTACGGGTGCTGGCCGAGCTCAACTCATAAGGTCTGTCCGGCGGTCAGCGGAAGATCGCGATCGCCTCCAGCGTCACCTCGCCGGTGTCCTGCCGCCAGCCCGTCATCTTGCCCAGGCAGCGGGCGGTGAAGGTGCCCTCCGGGATGGTCTCGCGGCGCAGGCCCTCGCGGGCGCCGACGACCCTGACGTACGGCGGTGTCTGCGGATCGGCGTACGCGGCGCGCAGCACGATGCCCTGCGAGGTGTCCGGGTCCATCAGGAAGCGGCCCCGCACCGACACGAACTCGTCGATGTCGCTCAGCGCGATCCGGGTGTCGCCGTCGAGGGCGTCGTTCAGGGCCCGGTTGGGCCGTACGTTGCCCGTGCGCAGGTCGGCGTGGACGATGGCGTCGGCCCGGTCGAGGGCCTCCATCAACATCCCTATGACGTTGATGGGTTCGTTCTTCTGGACGTACTTGGTGAACTTCTCCTGTGTGACGTCCTTGCCGGCCTTGACGGTCCACGGCATGACCTTCCCGAGGAAGCCGACACTGGTGTTGACGTTGGTGCGGTGCTCCACCGCCTGTTCGAGCGCCTCGCTGTAGTGGCTGACCTGGTAGAGGTCCATGACGGACTTCCCGTCCAGGTAGAAGCAGATGCTGTACGCCGTCTGGCGTGCCGCCGCTCGTCGGCGGGCCTCGCGCGCGTGGTGCAGCAGGACGGCGGCGAGCACCAGCAGGCCCGCGGCCGTCACCAGCCAGACCGTCATCCACGGCCACCACACGCTCCACCACAGTCCGTCAGTGACAGCCACGGATCTCCTTGAAGGCCTCGGAAAGGGACGAGTCGTCGGCGTCCACCATCCGCCCGCCGGTCTTCGCCGCCGCGCGCCGCAGTTCGCCCGCGTCGGCCTCGCCGAAGTGGACGGGGAAGGTGGGCACTTCGCGCGCCGCGTCGGGCAGCGCCTCGTAGTGTCGTACGAACTCCGTGTAGGGCAGGCCCGCGTTGTTCTCGCCGTCCGTCATCAGGACCACGGAGACGGAGCGGTCGGGGTCGGCGGTGAGGGCGTCGGCGGCGGTGCGGTAGCCGTGGTCGAGGGCGGACCAGACGGCGGTGTCGTCGCCGAAGCCGCCGCGGGCGACGGTGTCGGTGATCTTCCGCAGATCGGCCGGGCCCGCGACGGTGACGGTCCGCTCCTCCAGGACCCGGCCGGCGAACCGTACGACGGTGAGGCGTTCGCCCTGGTAGAACCGGGTGAACTTGCCCGTCGCCGAGGGGTCCGCGCCGCTGAGCCCGGCGAACGCGTCGCGCAGCGCGGCCATCCGGGCGCCGCGCATCGAACCGGAGAAGTCGAGGAGGAAGACGACCTGGCCGGCGGTGCGCCGGTCCGGGTCGCCGTAGTCCGCCAACAGGCGGTCGAGGACGGCCTGTTGGTCGGGGAAGTAGAGGGCGTTGCCGATCGGTGCGCGCAGCGGGGCGTCCCGGGGGACGGTGGGGCTGACCGGGCGGCGCAGCGTGCTGTGCATGATCTTCTCCTGTACGGCGTCGCGCCGCAGCCACTCGGCGACCTTGTCGTAGGCGGCGCGGCGGGACGGGTCGAGCAGGAGGAGGGGGAAGTCGGAGAGGACCATGCCGTCCTCGGGGCGGACGACGGTCAGTTTCTCCTTCAGCCGCCCCGAGGCGTTGAGAGCGAGCAGGTCGGACTCGTAGGCGATCAGCGCGTCGGCCCGGTCCTGGTGGGCGACGTAGGCGTCGACGAGGGCAGGCGAGGTGGCCGCGGTGAGGGTCTGGCCGGAGCGGAAGCCACGCAGCCGGTCGCAGGAGACGTCCTCGGTGCGCAGGGCGGCGCCGGTGCCGGCGGCGGCCGTGGCGACGCCGACCAGGGCGGCGAGCCCGCTGCCCGCGTTGCGGGGGTCGGCCATGCCGAAGCGGACCTCGCCCTGCGCGGCGGCGTCGGCGATGTCCGCCCAGGTGAGCCGGCCGCCGGGGACGCCCGCACGCAGGGCGCGGGCGGTGGCCGGGGCGAGGCCGATGACGACCGGGGACGTCATCGTCGGCGTCCGCTGCATCCCCTGCGCGGGCCGCTTGTCGCGCAGCCGCAGAGAGCGGTCGGAGGAGAGCCAGGCGAGGTCGTACCCCTCGCGTGACGCGGCGGGCCGGGTCTCCGCGTCGGCCCGGAGGTCGAGGTCGAGTTCGACGCCGGTCTCGTCCGCCAACTCGTCGAGGAGCGGGGCGAGTACGGCGAGGTCGGGGCCGGCGAGGACACGCAGCCGGACCCTTTCGCCGCCGTCGTCGCCGTCGCCGGTGCAGGCGGAGAGCAGGGTGGCCACCAGGGCCGTACAACACACCATCAGGAGCCCTGCTCTGCCCCTCACTGCGTGCCCTCGGAGGGCGGGCAGTCGCCGACGATCTGGATCATCCGCTCCAGCAGGGGCAGCCGTGGCAGTACGGCCTTGGTGTCGTCGGCGGAGGTGACGGGTGCCGGGATGTTCCGCTCGCCGAGGAAGTCGGCCAGTTGGTCGCCGGTCGCGTCACTGCCGGACTCACGCACCCGGAAGCCCAACTCCATGGCTCTTTGCTGGAGTTCGGGGTCGGTGGCGACGAGGTCGCCGAGCCGGTCGCCGTCCCGGGTGAGGGCGACGAGCTGGGGCTCGGTGACGAAGCGGGTGGACGGATAGAGCAGGACGCGTTCGGTGTCCGGGGTGCCGTGTTCCGCCTCGTACCGGATCTGGTGGGCCAGGAACTGGTGCTCGTAGATCACCGCGATCGGCGAGATGCCCTTGCCGTCGGCGGACAGGTAGGTCTCGGCCTTCTCCGAGGAGGGCAGGCCCTGTTCGACGAGGAGGGGTTTGATGCGGCGGGCGAGTTTCTCTGCCTCGGGCTCGGTGTCCGGGGCGTCGTTCTCGTACTCCACGAAGGCGACCAGGCCGAGGTAGGTGCCGGCGGAGTTGGCCTCGCAGATGTCGGAGGACTGGGCGAGGATCTTGTTGCCGTTGCGGACGCCCTGCCGGGAGATGCCGATGTCGTCCCAGCGCTGCCCCGCCTTGGTCAGGTCGAGGAAATTTCCCATGTCCAGGGTGTAGTAGAGGGGTTCGTCGCCCGAGCGGGGCTGGCGTTCGGCCACGCCCTTCTCCCGCAGGGCGTCCGCGTACTCGCGGTAGGTCGCGAGCACGATGGGGCTGACGAAGGGGCGGTACGTCGTCGCGGGGCGGTCGGCGGCCGCGCGCTCGCGGGTGATCAGGTCGGCGGCGGGCTGTCCGGACGGGAAGACGACGTCGTAGCCCTTGATGTCCTGGTTGGCGATCTCCCGGGACCCCATGCTGGTGATGTGCACCCGGAAGCCGTGCTTCAGCAGCAGCCGCTCGACCTCGGGGTCCTCGAAGAAGTCCCGCTTGGAGGCCATCTTGGCCTCGATGGTGACGACGTTCTGCAACGGCAGCATCAGATGCCCCGACGCCATCAGCAGCACCAGACCGACGACCGGGACGGGCAGCGCGACCGCCAGGGCTCTGCGCAGGCGGCCGCGGGTGGGTCTGGTGACGGCTAAACGAGGCTCAGGCGGAGCAGGTCTGTTCGCGGACACCGGCGTTCTCCCCCCAGGGTGGGCCAGGATCGTCGGTGACCGCCCTTACCCCCGAACGACCATAGGTCGAAGGCCAGTTGAACGAAAGAAGCGTGCACGATGAACACGTACGACCTGCCCTGTCAACCCCGTTCAGGTTTCATCGGGGATTGAGCGGCAACCCGATGGGCATGTCCCCTCGATATCGCAACGGTGCCAATCAGGCCGGCACGATCATCGCCGTCGTCGCCGACATCATGGCCCTCATCCTGGGCCTGTGGATCCTGATGTACCTGCTGGACGCGAACCGCGCGAACGACTTCGTGCAGTTCATCCACGACGTCGCCCGCTGGCTCGCCGGCTGGTCCCACGACCTGTTCACGTTCGACGAACAGTGGGCACGGGTCGTCGCCGGCTACGGCCTCGCAGCAGTCGTCTACCTCTTCGTCGGCCACGCCATCGCCAACCGCGTACACCGGCACTGAGCCCGCACCCAACAACCACGCCCCGGCCGACCCACCGAGCAACCGGGGCAGCAGCCCCCAACGAGCCCTCCGCCCGCCACGCCATCGCCCACCCGCTCACCGGCCGGTCCCAGGCCCCCGGGGCCTGGGGGCACCCCCAGAAAACACGGCACGTTCGACGAACAGTGGGCACGGGTCGTCGCAGGCTACGGCCTCGCAGCAGTCGTCCACCTCTTCGTCGGCCACGCCATCGCCAACCGCGTACACCGGCACTGAGGAGTAGCCCGCGCGGAGAAGCAGACCGCACTGAGAAGTCCTCAGCCGCAGCAGTCCGGGTCGAGGCCGTTCGGTAGGTGGTCGCCGCTGAAGATTCTGCAGGTTGCCTCGTGGCCGCCGAGGGCGGCGACCGCGAGGAGGAGGGAGCCGGCCGTCCAACTGGTCAGTTCTCGGGGCCAGATGGCCTTGTCCTTGAAGACGTAGCCCGTCCAGTACAGGCCGGTCTCCGAGTCCCGTAGGTGCTGTATCGACTGGAGGATCTCCAGCGCGCGGTCGGACTCGCCCATCACCCAGAGGGTGAGGGCGAGTTCGGCCGACTCGCCGCCCGTGACCCATGGGTTGGGCACGACGCAGCGCACTCCCAGGCCGGGGACGACGAAGCGCTCCCAGTCCGCCTCCAGGCGGGACTTGGCCTCCGTGCCGGTGAGCGCGCCGCCCAGCACCGGGTAGTACCAGTCCATCGAGTAGCGGTCCTTGTCGAGGAACCGCTCCGGGTGGCGGCGGATCGCGTGCCGCAGCGCTCCTGCCGCCAACTCCCAGTCCGGCTGCGGCTCTTCGCGCTGCTCGGCGATCGCGAGCGCGCAGCGCAGCGCGTGGTGGATCGAGGAGGAGCCGGTCAGCAGCGCGTCCGCGGTGTCCGTACCGTCGTCCTCGCGCTTCCAGCCGATCTGCCCGCCCGGCTGCTGCAGTTGGAGGACGAACTCGATGGCCGCGTAGACGGTGGGCCACATGCTGTCGAGGAAGGTGTCGTCGCCGGTGGAGAGGTAGTGGTGCCAGACGCCGACGGCTATGTAGGCGACGAAGTTCGTCTCCCGGCCCCGGTCGCTGACGTCGTCGAAGGCCCCGTCGGCGTATGCCGCGTACCAGGAGCCGTCCGCGTTCTGGTGTCGGGCCAGCCACGTGTACGCCCGCTCGGCGGCCTCGTGCTCGCCCGCCGCGTCCAGCGCCATCGCGGCCTCGGTGTGGTCCCACGGGTCCAGGTGGTGCCCGCGGAACCACGGGATCGCCCCGTCCTCCCGCTGCACGGAGAGGATGCCGGCGACGGTCGCGGCGGCCTCCTCGGCGGTGAGGACCCCGGGCAAAACGAGGTGTTCTGTCCGGGGGGTGGTCACTTGGCGGCCACCTCGGTCCCGGCGAGACCCGGCAGGTGGGGCTTGGTCGCGTACGCCACGAAGCTCTTGCCGATCAGCGGGTTCAGCGCCTGCTCGGCGACCCGGGTCGCGAGTGGCTTCTTCATGATGTCCCAGACCAGCAGCTTGTGGTACGCCCGCACCGGCAGCGCCTTGTCGTTGTCGACGCCGAACGCGCACTTGAGCCACCAGTACGGCGAGTGCAGCGCGTGGGCGTGGTGGGTGCCGTACGGCCTGAGGCCGGCCTCGCGGATCCTGGCGAGGAGTTCCTCCGCCTTGTAGATGCGGATGTGGCCGCCCTCGACCTCGTGGTAGGCGTCGGAGAGCGTCCAGCAGACCTTCTCGGGGCCGTAGCGCGGGACGGTGATCGCTATCCGGCCGCCGGGCCTCAACACCCGTACCATCTCGGCGAGTACGCCCTTGTCGTCCGGGATGTGCTCCATCACCTCGGAGATGATGACGACGTCGAAGGACTCGTCGGGGAAGGGCAGCGCCAGGGCGTCGCCCTCCATCGCCGTCGCGGTGGCGCCCTCCGGTGCCTCCCCGGCCTCCTTCATCGCCGCGAACCACTTGGCGACCTCGCGGATCTCCTCGCCGTTCTGGTCGAGGGCCACCACCCGGGCACCCCGCCGATAGCACTCGAACGCGTGCCGGCCGGCGCCGCAGCCGAGGTCCAGGACGCGGTCGCCCGGGGCGAGCGGGAACCGGGAGAAGTCGACGGTCAGCACGTGGCCCTGCTTTCGCGATCGGATACAACGTCGGCTACTTCTGGGGCCGCTGAGCGGCCGGGAGGCGTGGTGGCGGAGCGGGGAGCGGCTTCGCCGGCGTCGGGGACGGCCATGGCCTCCCGGTAGCGGGCCACCGTGCCCTCGGCCGCGCGGGCCCAGGTGAAGCGGGCCAGTACGCGCTCGCGGCCGGCCGCGCCGAGCCGGGCGCGCAGGTCCGGGTCGGACAGCAGGCGGCTGAGGCCTGCGGCCAGCGCCTCGGAGTCTCCCGGCGGTACGGCGAGGCAGGTCTCCCCGTCCCGGCCGGCGACCTCGGGGATCGCGCCGCCGGTCGTGGCCAGCAGCGGGGTGCCCGTCGCCATGGCTTCGGCCGCCGGGAGCGAGAAGCCCTCGTACAGCGACGGCACGCACGCGACCTCCGCCGAGCGCACCAGGTCGACCAGTTCGGCGTCCGTGATGCCCTTGACGAACTCGACGGCACCCTGGAGGCCGTACCGCTCGACGGCCTGGGCGACGGGGCCCTCCTCGGGCCGCTTGCCGACGACGACGAGGTGGGCGTCCGGGCGCTCGGTGCGTATCTTCGCCAGCGCCTCGACGAGGAAGACCAGGCCCTTGAGCGGCACGTCGGCGCTGGACGTCGTCACGATCCGGCCCGGCACGACGGGCACCGAGGGATCCGGCGAGAACAGGTCCGTGTCGGCGCCGATGTGGACGACGTGGATGCGGTCGTCGCGTACGCCGAGATCGTCGACGATCTCCTGGCGGGAGGTGGCGGAGACGGTGAGGACCGACGAGAGGCGGCGCGCCACCCGCTTCTGCATGCGCGTGAAGCCGTACCAGCGGCGTACGGAGAACCTGCGCCGCACACCCTGTGCCGCGTCCAGCTCCAACCGGCGGTCCACGGTGATGGGGTGGTGGATCGTGGTGATCAGCGGGGCGCCGATGTCGCCCAACAGGCCGTATCCGAGCGTCTGGTTGTCGTGGACGACGTCGAACTCGCCGCGCCGGGCGCGCAGATGGCGGCGGGCGCGGAGCGAGAAGGTGAGCGGCTCGGGGAAGCCGCCGGTCCACATCGTCCCGACTTCGAGGGCGTCGATCCAGTCGCGGTACTCGCCGGACTTCGGGGTGCGAAAGGGATCGGGGTGGCGGTACAGGTCCAGGCTGGGCAGCTCGGTGAGGCTCAGGCGCTCGTCGTGGCCCTCGTCGAGGACGGGATAGGGCTGGGAACCGATGACCTCGACGGTGTGGCCGAGGCGGGCCAGCTCGCGCGAGAGGTGTCGTACGTAGACGCCCTGTCCCCCGCAGAACGGGTTCCCTTTGTATGTGAGGAGTGCGATGCGGAGCGGTCGCTCGCCGTCGGTGGCCGGTCCCTCCGAGGGCCCCGCCTGACTGGCCTCAGCGGTCACTCTGGGCCCCCTTCTGCCTGCACTGTCCCGCGAGATTACGCCGGGACGCTAATCTAGAACAAGTTTCAGACTTGATCGTTCAGGAGGCTCTGAATCTACCGGCAGGTAGGAGCACGGTGAGCAGTGGATCAGGTGATTCACGCCACGACCGGCGCCCCTGTCATGCTGTGTGATCACTTGCCCTCACCGACTGTCACGGAACGGGACCCATGCCTGCGGAAGCCAAGGTGGACAAGGTGGCCAAGGTGGATGCCAGTACCCCGCGGTCCGACTCGCCGCCGCTCACCGAGCGGCAGGAGGCGCGGCGTCGGCGCATCCTGCACGCGAGCGCCCAACTGGCCAGCCGGGGCGGTTTCGACGCGGTGCAGATGCGGGAGGTCGCGGAGTCCTCGCAGGTCGCGCTCGGCACGCTGTACCGCTACTTCCCGTCCAAGATCCATCTGCTGGTCGCCACGATGCAGGATCAGCTGGAACACATGCACGGCACGCTGCGCAAGAAGCCGCCGACCGGCGAGACGGCGGCGGAGCGGGTGGCTCAGACGCTGATGCGGGCCTTCCGCGCGCTGCAGCGGGAGCCGCATCTGGCGGACGCGATGGTCCGCGCGCTCACGTTCGCGGACCGCAGTGTGTCCCCCGAGGTCGACCAGGTGTCCCGCCAGACCACGGTGATCATCCTGGACGCGATGGGGCTGGAGAATCCGACGCCGGAGCAGCTGTCCGCGGTCCGGGTCATCGAGCACACCTGGCACTCGGCGCTGATCACCTGGCTGTCGGGCCGGGCCTCGATCGCCCAGGTGAAGATCGACATCGAGACGGTGTGCCGGCTGATCGCCCTGACGGACCCGGCGAACGACAGCCGGGGCTAGGACGCGAAGAACTCACGCGAAGAACCTGGACTCACGCGAAGAACCTACGAGACGGGTTCCCTTCGCCGGTATTACCCGGATCAGGTGCTGGGGGTCGCCTTCCGGCCCGACTACTGCCTTCCGGCCTCTCAGCCCGACCGTCGACGTCGGCCACTGGCGGATGCCGAAGCGTCACGCCACAGTCGGCTACTCCGGTCGAACTCCCTCACTCGTCCCGTAGGCCACTTCCTAGAATAGAACTTTTATCCGGGGACAGAACCCCCTGAACCATGATTTTTCAGGACGCTGGAGTAGCGGCCGCCGCACCGCAGTCCCGTCCGAGGCCGGAGAGGTACAGGCCGCTGAACGCCTCGGCGCCCGCCGCCCCTCCGGGGGGCTGGGCAGCCGCGACCTGTTCCTTCGTCATCGCTCCCGCCAGGACGATGAGGGACCAGCTCGCCTTCTCCAGCGTCCAGCCCTCGCCCGCGGGATCCGCGGTCTGCATCAGCTCGTGCCACCCGCGGCCCTTCAGCTCGGCAACGAGTGTGGCGACGGCCTTCCTGTCCGGCTTCGCGTGGGTCCGCACCTCGGCGAACACCGAGCAGCGGCCCGCGCCCGGAGCACCCGTGTCGTCGACGAACCGCGGCCGCCCGAAGTCCCCGGCGGCGGCCGCCGCCCGGATGTCCCCCCGCACCGCGGCCAGGGTCACCGTGACCCCGGCCGGTCCGCCGCTCCCCTCGGGCTCCTCGGCCGCGCCCCCGCTTCCCCCGCCGCCGCACGCCGTCAGCACCACCGCCGCCACACACGCGACCACGGCCGCCCCCACCCCACGCATCGCTCTCCCACCTCGTCACGTCCCGAACGTGAGGCGGAGTGTCGCACGGAACCCCTACTCCTCCGGAGGAAATACCGGCTCCCCGCTCCCCAGCAGCGTGATCATGATCGCCTCGACGGGGCAGCCCTCCGCCGCCGCGAGGATCTTCTCGTTGGCGTCGGTCTCGGGGTCGACGGGGTGGGACTGGCGGCCCGTGTCGAGGCGGAAGCCGTCCGGGGCGAGGTGGACGCACTGGGCGGAGCCGATGCACAGGGAGCGGTCGACCTCGATCTGCCAGCGGTCGCCCATGGTCTCTCAGCCCTCCCAGCCCGCCGGCAGGTGGATCATCTTGTGCTCGAGGTACTCGCCGTAGCCCTCCGGCCCGAACTCCCGCCCCAGGCCGGAGTCCTTGTAGCCGCCGAAGGGGCCGAGCATGTCGAGGCTGAAGGTGTTCACCGAGTACGTGCCGGTACGGACCTGGCGGGCGACCTCGATGCCGTGGCCGACGTCGGCCGTCCACACGCTGCCGCTGAGCCCGTAGTCGGAGTCGTTCGCGATCTTCACGGCCTCGGACTCGTCGCCGTACGGGAGCAGGCAGATGACCGGGCCGAAGATCTCCTCGCGGGCGATGCGCATGGAGTTGTCGACGTCGCCGAAGAGAGTCGGCTCGACGTACCAGCCGCGGTCCAGGCCCGGCGGACGCCCGCCGCCGGTGAGGATCTTCGCGCCCTCCTCCTGGCCGATGCGGATGTAGTCGAGGTTGCGCTGCTGCTGCCGCTTCGCCACCAGCGGGCCCACCTGGGTCGCCGGGTCCAGCGGGTCGCCGACCACCAGCGCGCCGGCCGCCGCCGCGAAGGCCTCGGCGAACTCGTCGTAGCGCGCCCGCGGCAGCAGGATGCGGGTCTGGGCCACGCACGCCTGCCCGTTGTTCATCCAGGCCGCCGGGACGATTCCGGCGACCGCCGTCTCCACGTCCGCGTCCGGCAGCACCACCGCCGCCGACTTGCCGCCCAGCTCCAGCGTCACGCGGGTCAGGTTGCGCGCGGCGACCTCCATCACGCGCTTGCCGGCCGCCACCGAGCCGGTGAAGGAGACCTTGTCCACGCCCGGGTGCCCGACCAGGTACTCACTGACCTCGCGGTCCGCCGGCAGGATGGACAGGACGCCCTCCGGCAGCCCGGCCTCGCGGGCGATGTCGGCGAGGATGTACGCGTCCAGCGGCGACTCCGGCGACGGCTTCAGCACCACCGTGCAGCCGGTGAGCAGCGCGGGGGCGAGCTTGGCCGCGGCGACGAACTGCGGGACGTTCCAGGGGACCACGGCCGCGACGACCCCGACCGGCTCGCGCCGCACGAGGATCCGGCCCAGCACTCCGTCGCGCGTCTCCTCGTAGGTGAAGTTCCGCGCGACCGTGATCGCCGCGTCCCACACCATCATCGCGCCGAGCGCCTGCGCGAGGACGCTCCAGGAGTACGGCGACCCGTTCTCGGACGAGATCACGCGGGCGATCTCCTCGTGCCGTACGGCGATCGCGTCCTTGATCCGTCCGACCACCTCGATCCGCTCGTCGAGGGTCGTCCGCGGCCAGGGCCCCTCGTCGAACGCCTTCCGCGCCGCGGCGACCGCCCGGTCCACGTCGCCCGTCGAGGCGTGCGGCACGCGCCCGATGACCTGCTCGGTGTGCGGCGAGATCACCTCGATGACGTCCTTGCCCAGGGGGTCGGTCAACTCCCCGCCGATGAACAGCTGTCCGTGTTCCACGAGCTCGGTCATGGCGACTGCCTCCCCGGAGCGACTGCGTCTCTGACGGTTCATCAGATACGGCCACTGATACCAGGTCCGCCTGGAGGAGTCCACGGGCCGCACACCACTGCGCACATCACTCCGCGGCCACTTCGCCTTACGGTGATCAAGCCGGATAGAGGACACGGGAGATGGCGAGCGGCCATGAGCACAGACGTACCCGGGCGCTCTGCGTGACGTCCAAGACGCTGTTCGCCTGCGGCGCCGCATGGATGGTCTCGGCGGCGGGACTTCGATCCTTCGCAGGGGTGGGCGACCGGCATCTCGGCGGGTTCGGCCTCGCGGATCCGTTCCGGGGTCCAGTGCTGGACCCGGACTGTTGGTGACCTCGGGCTCCCATCGAAACGCGTTCTAGTTATAGTGGCCGGACACGGCGATTGGGGAGCCCATGACGCAGGTGTACGACCACGGCGGCGGCGTTCGCTCCCTCCAGGTCCCCATCCCGGACAATCCCCTCGGCCACACCCTCGTGTACGTCGTCGACACCGACCGCGGACCGGTGCTGATCGACACCGGCTGGGACGACCCGGCCTCCTGGGACGCCCTCGCCGAGGGCCTGACGGCGTGCGGCACCTCGCCGGAGGAGATCCACGGTGTCGTGATCACCCATCACCACCCCGACCACCACGGCCTGTCCGGCCAGGTGCGGGAGGCGTCCGGCGCCTGGATCGCGATGCACGAGGCGGACGGCGCGATCGTACGGCGGGCCCGCTCGACGCGCCCCGAACGCTGGCTCACCTACATGAGCGCCAAGCTCGCAGCCGCCGGCGCCCCCGAGGACCACCTGGCACCGCTGCGCGCCGCCCGCCCCCGCTCCGTCCCCGGCCTGGCCCCCGCCCTGCCCGACCGCGAGATCGTCCCCGGCGAACTCCTCGCCCTCCCCGGCCGCCGCCTGCGCGCGATCTGGACGCCGGGCCACACTCCAGGCCATGTCTGCCTGCACCTGGAAGAGGCGCACCCCGGCCGTCTCCCGGGCCACGGCCGCCTGTTCTCCGGCGACCACCTGCTTCCCGAGATCACCCCACACATCGGCCTGTACGAGGACCCGGACGACGCCACCGTCACCGACCCCCTCGGCGACTACCTCGACTCCCTGGAACGCGTCGGCCGCCTCGCCCCCGCCGAGGTGCTCCCCGCCCACCAGCACGCCTTCACCGACGCGGCCTCCCGCGTACGGGAGTTGCTCACCCACCACGAGGACCGCCTCACCGGCCTGCTCACCCTCCTCACCGAGCCCCTCACGCCCTGGCAGCTCGCCGAACGCATGGAGTGGAACCGCCCCTGGGCGCAGATCCCGTACGGCTCGCGGAACATCGCCGTCTCGGAGGCGGAGGCCCATCTGCGGCGACTGGTGAAGCTGGGGCGGGCGGAGGCGGTGGCCGGGAGCGAGCCGGTGACGTACGTGGCGGTGTAAATACGCGGCGGCGTACATGCGTGGCGGCGTAAAGCGGTCGCCCTCACCGGCCACCACTGGTACCAACAACCCCATGGATCCCATGGATCCCATCGACCGCCTCCTCGCCGAACGCGCCTGCGAGCACCTGATCATCGGCTTCGTCCACCGGCTCGACCTCGGCGAACCCGGCTCCGTCGCCGAGCTGTTCACCGAGGACGGCAGCTGGGAGTGGCCGGCCGGCGATCGTCTGGTCAAGGGCCGGAACGCACTGCGCCGGTACTTCGCCTCCCGTCCCGCCGACCGCCTCTCGCGCCGCCTGATGTCCAACATCCTCGTGACCGTGACCTCGCCGGACACGGCGACGGCGACCTCGTACTTCACGACGTACCGCATCGACGGCCACGACGGCGGCACGACCCCGGTCCCGTCCGGCCCGCCGGTCCAGGTCGGCCACTACGAGGACGTCTTCCACCGCCGCCCCGACGGCACTTGGCTGCTCTTCGCCCGCGTCCTCCACCTCCCCTTCGGCGGCCCGACCCCGCACGCGAGTTCGATAGCATGAACGGCCAGGATCCGGGGGGACGTGTGCGAAGAGGATCAACTGTCGTGACGGCTGCGCTCGCCTGCCTGGCGACCGGTGCCGCCGTCGCCGGCTGCTCAGGAGGCTCCTCCGGAGAGGAACCCTCCGCCGAACAGCTGCTGGACGACGCGAACGACACGATGACGGCTCTCAAGTCGGTGACCGTGGACGGGAAGACCACCACCGTGGCCACCGGCGAGGGCTTCTCCAGCCGTCTGACGACCGACCTGAAGGGCACGTGCAGGTACAAGGTGACCTGGAGCACGGGTGCGAGCCTCGAACAGATCCGGATCGGCGAGTCGGACTACGTCCGCCCGAACCGCGCCTATCTGGAGCGGGCCGGCCAGGACGTGACCATCGCGGGGGAACAGAAGCGCTGGGTCAAGTCACCGGCCCGCGAGGCGGGATGGGACACCGAGAACGCCGGACTCGCCAACTGCACCAGGGAGTTCGCCTCCTTCGGCAAGGCGACGAAGGGCGAACGCACCGAGGTCGACGGCAGGCAGGCGATCGCGTTGACGGTGACCGACAAGGCGGACAAGGGCGGCACCTACACGTTCTACGTCGCCACCAAGGGCAAGCCGTACCTTCTCAAGGTCGCCTACAAGGGCACCGAGTACCGGAGCACCACCTCGTTCAGCGCCTTCGACGCCCCCTTGGGCGTGCGGCCTCCGGCCGAGACCGACGTGCTGGACGCCGGCCGCGCGTCCGGCGACTAGGCCGCGTATCGAGTCGTGATCATCGGGTGGTCCTGGTGAGGTCTTTGATCCAGATCATCGAGGCGTGCAGGTGGAGACTGGCGAGGTAGCTGTCGGGAGTCTTGTCGTATCGGGTGTCTCACCGTCCCAGTTCTGGCTTCCTGGTACGTCACGCTCTGGGGCGGGTGAGGCACGTGGAGCCGACGTGAGCCGACCGGTGCACTGACGTCCGGGCGAGGACTCATGGGACATGGCCCGGCACCCGGCTCAGGTTCCGGGGAGGATACGGCGCGTTTCGTAGGCCCACATCGCGATCTCGACCCGGTTGCGGGCGCCGAGTTTGGCCATCAGGCTGGCCAGATGCGTCTTCACCGTGCTGAGGCTGATGTGCAGTGCATCGGCGATCTCGGTGTTGGTCAGCCCGCGAGCGACGGCGAGGAGCACCTGCTCCTCGCGGGCGGTGACGGGGGAGACCGGCTGGGCCACGGGCCGGCCGGCGGGCAGGTCCGCGAATGTCTGGAGCAGACGGACGGTGACGCTGGGGGCAATGAGCGCCTCACCGTCGGACGCCGACCGTACGGCCTGCGCCAGAAGGTCTGGTCCCGTGTCTTTGAGGAGGAATCCGCGGGCGCCGGCACGCAGTGAGCCGTAGACGTACTCGTCGAGGTCGAACGTGGTGATGACGACCACGGCCAGCGGGTCGGCGACGCCAGGGCCGGCGACCAGCCGGGTGGCCTCGAGCCCGTCGAGTACGGGCATGCGGATGTCGAACAGGCAGACGTCGGGGCGTAGTTCGCGGGCCAGACGTACGGCTTCCCGCCCGTCGGCGGCCTCGCCGACCACCTCGATGCCGGGCTGGGCGTTCAGCATGATCCGCAACCCGGTGCGGATGATCGTCTGGTCGTCAGCGACGAGGACGCGAATGGGCACCGCTCTCGCTCCTCGCTCTCGGCAGTTCGGCTTCGACATGCCAGCCCCGGTCGGTACCCGGGCCGGCTCGTAGTGTGCCGCCGAGCAGGGTCGCGCGCTCGCGCAGTCCGGTAAGTCCGTATCCGTCGCGACCCCGGCCGGTGCGCCGGCCGTTGTCGCGCACGCTCACCCGTACCGTGTGCCGTTCCGCGGCGACCCGAACGACGAGCTCGGTCGCGTCGACCGCATGGCGCAGCGCGTTGGTCACCGACTCCTGCACGATGCGGTAGACGGCCGCGTCCACGGCCGGGGGCAGCGCGTCCAGTTCGCCGTCGAGCCCCAGGTCGACCCTGAGGCGGCCACCCGGGGTGCGCACCAGGCGCTCCAGATCCGCGACTCCGGCAGGGGGCGCCAGCTCGGCGCCGACCCCTCGGTCGCGCAGCGCGGCGACCATGGCGCGCATTTCCTCCAGCGTGCGCGCCCCTTCCTCCTCGACCTCCTCCAGCGCCTTGACGGCGGCGGACGGGTCGGCGCCCGCGAGCACCCCGCCCGCCTGGGCGATGATCACCATGGCCGACACGTGGTGGGCCACCGTGTCGTGCAGTTCCCGGGCGAGCTGCTCGCGCTCGCGGGAGCGCACCTGCTCCACCTGCCGCTCGCGAGCGGTCACCCGGAACCGCACGGCAGCCCCGACCACGCCGGGCAGCAGCAGGAAGACGATGCCCATGACGTTCTCGACGACCGGCGTCTCGTCCGTGACGGAACACAGCGCGCCGGCCGCGAGGATCACCGCGCCGCCCAGCACGATCTCGCGTCCCGATCCCCACCGGGGCAGCGCGTACACCAGCACGAGCACGACCGCGCCGGTGTTCAGGCCGACGGGCTCGCCTGGTGCGGCGACGAGCGAGGCCACCTGAAGCAGGATCACCGAGCCGAACGCCAGCGTCACCATCGCCAGCGGGCGGGTCCGGCGCCACAGGGGCAGCAGGCACAGCCATACGGCGAACACCACCGCCACCGGCCGCCACACGACGTTCTCGCGCAGGGTGGCCTCCAGCGCCACACCGGCAAGGCCCGCGGCGAGCAGCGCCCAGTCCCGCCGCACCCGGGCGGGCGCGTCGGGCGGCCGGGGTTCGGTCCACAGGGTTCGCAGGTCGTCTCGGAGCACGTTCTCAGCCTAGGGACCGCGGCGTGCCGCGCATCGGCCGAAAGGACGGGTCGTCACTCCACCCCGGGGCCGACGGATCCGCGGCTCGCGGGCCGATGCCGCGGAGCGCCGTGGCGACGAGCCTCGGCATCGGCGGCCGTACAAGGACGGCCGACGAGGTGGTTGGAGGACCCGATGCTCTCGAAAGCCCTGTTGCGCGTGGGCGCAAGCGCCGCCCGCCATCCCTGGCGGGTGATCGCGGCATGGCTGGTCGCCGCCACGCTCGCCGTCCTCGCCGCCGTCGCCTTCGGCGGGCGGACCGCGGACTCGATGACCGCTCCGGGACTGGACTCCCAACGGGCCGCGGAACTGATCGAGCGGGCCGGCACCGGCCAGGAGGGGATGACCGCCCAAGTGGTCGTCACCCCCCTCGACGGCGCTGCGACGTTCTTCGACCACGACAGCGCGCGCACCGCTCTCACGCGGCTGCAGACCGAGGTGAAGCGGCTGCCGCACGTGCTCGGCACGAGCGACCCGGCGGGGGCACTCGACGCACGCGGGGACACCACCGTGCGCGGCGGCCTTGTCTCGGCCGACGGGCGGATCGCAGTCGTCCGGGTGCAGTACCCCGACCAGAGCCGGCTGTCGGCCGAAGACCTCGACGCCCTCGTCGATCTCGGCGACCGACTGCGCGCCGAACTGCCCCTGCGCATCGAGATGGGCGGGAACCTCTTCTACGCCTTCTCCGACCCCGACGGCGGCGCGAGCGAGCTGATCGGCCTCCTCGCCGCGGCCGCGATCCTGTTCCTGGCGTTCGGTTCGCTCGTCGCCGCCGCGCTGCCGATCGGCATGGCGGTCTTCGGACTGACCGTCGGGGTCGCCACGATGACGGTACTGGCGGGGGTCACGGACGTCCCCACCTTCGCACCGGTCCTGGGCAGCATGGTCGGGCTCGGAGTGGGCATCGACTACGCGCTGTTCGTGCTCGCCAGGCACCGGGAGTACCTCGCGTGCGGGCTCGATCCGCAGGCGGCGGCCGGGCGAGCGGTGGCAACGGCGGGGCGGCCGGTGGTCTTCGCCGGCGGCACCGTCGTCGTGTCGATCCTCGGCCTGGCGGTCGCGAACGTGCCGTTCATGACGGTGGGCGGGGTTGCCGTCTCGATCGTCGTCCTGACGATGGTGCTCGCGTCGGTGACGCTGCTGCCGGCCTTCCTCGGCGCGGCGGGCCCTCGCCTGGCCCGGGCCGGCCGGATCGGCCGGGCTCTGCAGACCAGGAAGCCGGCCCGACTCGCACGGCGGCGGGACTCGGCGGCAGGCGCCGCCCCCGCCGCCGGGTGGCGTCGCTGGATCGGGCATGTCAGCCGGCACCCGGTGCCGTACGCGATCGGCGCGGCGGGGCTGCTGCTGACCGCGACGCTGCCCGTGCTCGGCCTGCGCGTCGGCCTGCCCGACGACGGCTCACTGCCCCACAGTCGTACCGAGCGCCGGGCCTACGACCTCGTCGCCGAGGGGTTCGGCCCGGGCACCAACGGTCCCCTCGTCATCGCCGCGGACCCCGCCCGTGATCCGGGAGTGCTGGACCGACTCGTCGGGGCGGTCGCGGCGGATCCGGGCATCGCATCCGTCGCGCCGACGCACATCGATCGGACCACCGGCATCGCGACCCTCGTGGTGTTCCCGACCACCAGCCCTCAGGACAAGGCCACGGCCGACACCATCGCCCGGCTGCGCACCGACGTGCTGCCCACGGCGATCGGGCACGGCCCGGCCAGGGCCCACGTCGGCGGCGCCGCCGCGAGCCTGTCCGACGTGGGCCAACGCACCAGCCAACGCCTGCCGGTGATCGTCGCCGCCGTGCTGGCGATGTCGTTCCTGCTGCTGATGCTGGTCTTCCGCTCGATACTCGTACCGCTCAAGGCGGTACTGCTGAATCTGCTGAGCATCGGCGCGGCCTACGGCATCATGGTCGCGGTCTTCCAGTGGGGCTGGGGAGGCGCACTCATCGGGCTGGAAGCGACGGTTCCGATCGTGTCGTTCATCCCGACGTTCCTCTTCGCCATCCTGTTCGGCCTGTCGATGGACTACGAGGTGTTCCTCCTCTCCCGCGTACGCGAGGAGTACCTGCGCACCGGCGACAACGGCACGGCGATCGTTGAGGGCATCTCGGGCACCGCCCGGATCATCACCTCGGCCGCCCTCATCATGGTGGCGGTCTTCCTGTCCTTCGCCGTCGCCGAGGACCCCTCCACCAAAATGTTCGGGCTCGGCCTGGCCACCGCGATCTTCATCGACGCCACGGTCGTACGCATGGTGCTGGTACCGGCGACCATGACACTCCTCGGCCGGACCAACTGGTGGCTGCCGAAGTGGCTGGACCGGATGCTTCCCCGCGGCCCGGTCGGCACCGACGACACCGACGCGGAATCCACGGGTGAGGCCCCGCGTCCACGGCTGGTTGACCGTTGACTCAACTCCTGCCCGCCCCTTGGCGTCCGGCACCTCAGCGCGTCACCCAGGGGCATATCGAGTCGTGATCATCGGGTGGTCCTGGTACGCGCCCTAGGACACGACCGAGCGGATCAAGTCCTCGGCCTCACCCAGCAGTTCGACCTCCCGACGGCTCATCGTCGGGTTCGCCGCGCGCCGGCGGCGGGCCTCCGCCAGGCCCGCCTCGGTGAGGTGGGACGGGTCGGCGAGGAGAGCGGTGAGCATCGTGCGGGCGGGGGCGGCGAGGGCTTCGTCGGTCACGGCGACCTGGGCGAGGATCATCGCGGAGATGCCCCAGTCCAGGCCGGGGTCGCCCTCCTCCGTGTTGGTCCAGTCGATGACCCGGGGGCCGTCCGCGGTGAGGATGACGTTCTCCGGGTGGAGGTCCAGGTGGAGGACGCGGGCGGTGGGCGAGTGCCGGGCGGGGACGGTGTGCAACTGCCGTAGGAGACGGGCGAGGACGTCCCCCGCCTCACGCGCGCCGATCCGCCCCGCGCCGAACGCGTCCAGCATCGTCGGGCCGTGGAGCCGCTCCATCACCAACTCGGTGCGCGTGGAGTCGGCCGGGCGGACCCGCGGCACCGGATAGCCGTGGCGGCGTACGAACTCCATCACCGCGCCCTCGGCCAGCGCGTCCCCGTGCCCCTCCCGGTCGCGGCGCAGCACCCACGCCTCGTCGATCTCGTACACGTCGGCGGAACGGCCGGAGCCGAGCAGTCTTCCCGTCGGCTGCATGGGACCGAACCTACCTCCCCCGTGCGGGCGGCCCTCGGGGTGCTCCGTACGGGCCGGTAGAGTGGCCGGGTCGTATCACACCCGTACGGGGGGAAGCCGGTGCAAATCCGGCGCTGACCCGCAACCGTGTGCCGCCCGTCCAGGCGGCGAGCCGGACTGCCCCGCACGGATCGTGACCGGCTCACGCGCACCGGCAACCGGCCGGTGTGCGGCACCGTCGAGGTATACGGAGCCGAGCCGCCGGGGTGTCCCGTGCTGCCCGGCTCCCTTCAGGGAGAGGCACCCGCCGATCATGAACGTCCGCCGCAGCGCCGCGGTCCTGGCCGCCGCCACCGCCGTGATCGGGGCCGCCGTGCCCGCCGTCGCCGCCGACCCGTCCCCCTCCGCCTCGCGGGCGTTCCCCGCCGAGCTGTACGGCGGCACGGACCCGACGTACGACGGCGTCTGGCGTCAGTCCCTCGCCCTGCTCGCCCAGCACACGGCGGGAGTGAAGCCGGCCGCGACGTCCGTGGACTGGCTGACCGGACAGCAGTGCGCGAACGGCGCCTTCGCGCCCTACCGCGCCGACCCCGCCGCGCCCTGCGACGCCAAGCTCATGGTCGACACCAACAACACCGCCGCCGCCGTCCAGGCCCTCGCCGCGCTCGGCGGCCACGACGCCGCCACGGACAAGGCGGTCGCCTGGCTGAAGTCCGTGCAGAACAAGGACGGCGGCTGGGGGTACGCCCCCGGCGGCGCCAGCGACACCAACTCGACGTCCGTGGTCGTCGGCGCGCTGACGGCCGTGAGGGAGAAGCCGGCGGACGTACGCAAGGGGGGCCGGGGGCCGTACGACGCCCTGATGAAGCTCGCCCTGCCGTGCGAGGGCGAGGGCGCCGCAGCCGCTGCCGACGCTGGTGCCTTCGCCTTCCAGCCCGACAAGAAGGGCAAGCTGGTGGCCAACGCCGACGCCACCGCGGCGGGGGTCGTCGGCGCGCTCGGGAAGGGGCTGGTCGTCGAGCCAGCCGCGCAGGCGGAGGCCGCCGCCTGCTCCGGCTCCGGCTCGCCGTCCCCGCAGCAGGCCGCCGCGAACGGTGCCGCCTACCTCACCAAGGCCCTCGCCAAGGACGGCCACCTCAACTCGGCCCTCCCCGGCTCCACCGACCAGCCGGACCACGGCAACACGGCCGACGCCGTCGTCGCCCTCGCCGCGCAGGGCCAGGCCGCGCAGGCGAAGAAGTCGCTGGAGTGGCTCGAGCAGAACTCCTCCGCCTGGGCGGCGCAGAGCGGCCCGGCCGCCTACGCCCAGCTGATCTTCGCCGCCCACGCCACGGGCACGGACCCGCGTGACTTCGGCGGCACGGACCTGGTCAAGCAGCTCAACGCGACGGGGCCGGCTCCGCAGACGGCGACGGCCAAGAGCGAGAAGGCCGACGAAACGACCGACGAAACGGATGACTCGGGCAGCGGCGACGTGTGGTGGATGGTCGGCGCCGGCCTCGCCGCCGGGGCGGGCATCGGCTTCCTGCTGAGCAGCCGCAACAAGAGGCGGCAGCCGTGACCTCCCGCCGCCGTACCGCGACCCTCCTGTTCCTAGCCGCGTTCCTGTTCTCCGGGAACGCGGGCCAGGCGCAGGCCGCCGGCTACCGCTACTGGTCCTTCTGGGAGCGCGACGGCAACCAGTGGACGTACGCCACCCAGGGCCCCTCGACCGCTCGCCCCTCCGACGGCGACGTCCAGGGCTTCCGCTTCGCGGTCAGCGAGGACTCCGGCGACGCGACGAAGCCACGCGGCACGGCCGACTTCGCGACGATCTGCGCGAACACGCCCGCGCAGGACGGCAGGAAGCGGATCGCCCTGGTCATCGACTTCGGTACGACGACCGACGCCCCGTCCGGCGAAACCCCGCCCCCGGCCCGCACGGCCTGCGTGCCGACCGCCCCCGACGCCACGACCGCCGAGGCCCTGGCCGCCGTCGCGAAGCCCCTCCGCTACAGCACCAACGCCTTGCTGTGCGCGATCGCGGGTTATCCGGAGGCGGGGTGCGGGGAGCAGGTGGAGGGTAAGCAACCGACGGCTGCGCCGAAGAAGAACACCGAGGACCGCGGCCCATCACTCGGCCTGCTCGCGGGTACCGCGGCCGTGGCAGCACTGGGCGCGGCCGCGGTATGGCAGGCAAGGCGCCGCAGGAATGGATAGCTCGTGTCCAGCCGCCCAGCCTGCGGGCAGTCGTGCCGCTGGGGCGGCACGGGTGGGCGCAGGCGGCACCCCGCAACGCCGGGCTGCGCACCCCACCCGCCCACAGCAGCGCCGGCCCACATTGCACCCCGGCGCCTGGTGGCTCTGGTCCCTTGGCCTGGGCACCGCCGCCACCCGCACCACCAACCCCCTCCTCCTCGCCCTCCTCATCGCCACCTCCGCCTACGTCGTGGCCACCCGCCGCCCCGACACCCCCACCGCACGCTCCTACACCGCCTTCGTCAAACTGGCCCTGGCCGTACTCCTCATCCGCCTCGCCTTCGCGGTAGCACTCGGCTCCCCCGTCCCCGGCACCCACGTGCTCGCCACCCTCCCCGAAGTCCCCCTCCCCGACTGGGCCCAGGGCATCCGCCTCGGCGGCAGAGTCACCGCCGAAGGCCTCCTCTTCGCCCTGTACGACGGCCTGCGCCTGGCCACCCTCCTCATCTGTGTGGGCGCCGCGAACGCCCTCGCGAACCCGGCCCGTCTCCTCAAGTCGCTCCCGGGCGCGCTGTACGAGATGGGCGTGGCGGTGGTCGTGGCCCTCACCTTCGCCCCGAACCTGATCCTCGACGTCCAGCGGCTGCGCGCCGCCCGCCGGCTGCGCGGCCGCCCCGACAAGGGCATCCGCGGCCTCCTCCAGGTCGCGCTCCCGGTGCTCGAAGGCGCCCTGGAACGCTCCGTCGCCCTCGCCGCAGCGATGGACGCCCGCGGCTACGGCCGTACCGCCGACGTCCCCGCCCCGGTCCGCCGTACGACGACCGCCCTCACCCTCGGCGGCCTGCTCGGCGTCTGCGCGGGAACGTACGGACTGCTGACGGCCGAGGGCGGCACGTACGGCCTCCCCGTCCTCCTCGCCGGACTGGCCGCCGCTCTCGCGGGCCTCCGCCTGGGCGGCCGGCGTTCGCTGCGCACCCGGTACCGCCCGGACCGCTGGGACGTGCGCGCCTGGCTGGTCACCGGCTCCGGCGTGGCGGTGGCCGCGCTGCTCGTGCTCGCCTCCGCCCACGGCTCCGAGGCCCTGAACCCGGGCGTGGTCCCGTTGGTCGCCCCGGCCCTCCCCCTCTGGCCCGCGGCGGCCGTCCTCCTCGGCCTGCTCCCGGCCTTCGTCGCCCCCGATCCCAGCCCCGACCCCGCTCCCGCTCCCACTCCCGATCCCAAGGAACCGTCGTGATCCGCTTCGAGAACGTCTCCGTGACGTACGACGGTGCCGCCGAAGCCACCGTCCAGGGCGTGGACTTCGAGGTGCCGGAAGGCGAACTCGTCCTGCTGGTGGGCCCGTCGGGCGTCGGCAAGTCCACGGTGCTCGGCGCGGTGAGCGGACTCGTCCCGCACTTCACCGGCGGGACTTTGCACGGCCGGGTCACGGTGGCCGGCCGGGACACCCGTACGCACAAGCCGCGGGAACTCGCCGACGTGGTGGGGACGGTCGGCCAGGACCCGCTCTCCCACTTCGTGACGGACACCGTGGAGGACGAACTCGCCTATGGCATGGAGTCGTTGGGCCTCGCCCCGGACGTGATGCGCCGCCGCGTCGAGGAGACTCTGGACCTGCTGGGTCTGGCCGATCTGCGCGACCGGCCCATCAGCACGCTCTCCGGCGGGCAGCAGCAGCGCGTCGCGATCGGCTCGGTCCTCACCCCGCATCCGAGGGTCCTCGTCCTCGACGAACCGACCTCCGCACTCGACCCGGCGGCCGCGGAGGAGGTCCTCGCGGTCCTCCAGCGCCTCGTCCACGACCTCGGCACGACGGTCCTGATGGCCGAGCACCGACTGGAACGCGTCGTCCAGTACGCCGACCAGGTCGCCCTCCTCCCCTCGCCCGGCGCGGCCCCGGTCCTCGGCACCCCGGCCGACATCATGGCCGTATCGCCGGTGTACCCACCGGTGGTGGACCTGGGCCGCCTCGCGGGCTGGGCCCCGCTGCCGCTGACGGTCCGGGACGCGCGGCGACGGGCGGGCGACCTGCGGGAACGGCTGGGCGGGCAGGACGGGACGCCCGAAGTGTCCGTCGTCACGACGGCACCACCCCAGCCGGAGGCTCCCCCGACCTCCCGCCTCCGCCTCGGCCTCCGCCTCCGGAGGAAGCCCACGTCGGCCCCAACTACCGCACCTCCGGCCGAGGTCCACGCCCTCGCCGTCCGCCGCGAGCGCGTCCAGGCCCTGCGCCACGTCGACCTCACCGTCGCCCCCGGCGAGACCATCGCCCTCATGGGCCGCAACGGCGCCGGTAAGTCGACGCTGCTCTCCGCGCTGGTCGGCCTGGTGGAGCCGGCCGCCGGATCGGTGCGGGTCGGGGGTGCCGTACCGCATCGCACGGCGCCCCCCGAACTCGTACGCCGCGTGGGTCTCGTACCGCAGGAACCGCGCGACCTGCTGTACGCCGACACGGTCGCCGCCGAGTGCGCGGCCGCCGACCGGGACGCGGGCGCGGCGCCGGGGACCTGCCGGGCGCTGGTCACCGAGCTGCTCCCCGGGGTCACCGACGACATCCATCCGCGCGACCTCTCCGAGGGCCAGCGGCTGGCTCTCGCGCTGGCCGTGGTCCTGGCGGCCCGCCCTCCCCTCCTGCTCCTCGACGAGCCGACCCGGGGCCTGGACTACGCGGCGAAGGCCCGCCTGGTCGCGGTCCTGCGCGGGCTGGCGGCGCAGGGGCACGCGATCGTGCTGGCGACCCACGACGTGGAGCTGGCCGCCGAGCTGGTCCACCGGGTGGTGCTCCTCGCCGACGGCGAGGTGATCGCGGACGGCCCGACGGCGGACGTGGTGGTGGCCTCTCCCTCCTTCGCCCCGCAGGTCACGAAGATCCTGGCGCCGCAGAAGTGGCTCACGGTCGCACAGGTGCGGGAGGCGCTGGCATGACCGATACGCGCCAGGCCAAGGCCGTCCGCCTGGGCCCCCGCTCGACAGCCGCCCTGCTCCTCGTGAGCGCGGTCGGCGTGGCCGCTCTCGGCTGGCCGTTCCTCGCCCCGCCCACCTCCGGGGTCGGGGCACACGTGCAGGACGCCCCGTGGTTCTTCGCCGGACTGCTGCTCCTTCTCGTCGCGGTCCTGGCGGCGACGATCTCGGAGTCCGGCCTGGGCCCGAAGGCGGTGGCGATGCTCGGCGTGCTGGCCGCGACCGGCGCGGCGCTGCGCCCCATCGGCGCCGGGACGGCCGGTCTCGAGCCGATGTTCTTCCTGATGGTGCTGAGCGGACGCGTGCTCGGCCCTGGCTTCGGTTTCGTGCTCGGCTCCGTGACGATGTTCGCGTCCGCGCTGCTCACGGGCGGGGTGGGCCCGTGGATGCCGTTCCAGATGCTGGCGATGGGGTGGTTCACGATGGGCGCGGGTCTGCTGCCGGGCCCCGACCGTCTGCGCGGCCGCGCCGAACTCGCGCTTCTCGGCGGCTACGGCTTCCTGTCCGCCTTCGCCTACGGCACGATCACCAACCTCGCGGGCTGGACCTTCATGACGCAGAACGCCTCGAACATCGCCTTCCAGCCGGACGGGGCGGTCGCCGCCAACCTGGCCCGCTTCGTCGCGTACTGCCTGGCCACGTCACTGGGCTGGGACCTGGG
Source organism: Streptomyces sp. NBC_01352 (assembly GCF_036237295.1). Lineage (NCBI taxonomy): Bacteria > Bacillati > Actinomycetota > Actinomycetes > Kitasatosporales > Streptomycetaceae > Streptomyces > Streptomyces sp. NBC_01352. The sequence continues at coordinate 7,557,237 of NZ_CP108354.1, read as the reverse complement.
CCGGGCGCTGGTCACGGTCGTCCTGACGGCACTGCTCGGCCCGGCGATCCTCAGGGCCCTGCGCCGGGCCACCCGCAGGGCGGCCTTCGAGACCCCGGTCACTTTCGACGCCCCCGCTCAGTGAAGCACCCCACATGACGCAGGTCACCTACGAGGCAGGGCCGTAGACCTGCGGGCCTGGCATGTACGCGCCCGCAAGGCCCCTGACCTGCGCATTGAGAGCCAGGTCACAGGAACGACCAATCACCCACATGCGACCACAACTAGTAAAAGGGGTCATTGCGGGCGCGGCCCGATCCTGTTTCTCTGGATGACGTCGCACGGCGCCGACGTGCCCTCAGGGCCGCGGCGCCGCGGCATGCCACCGCCCCCCACCACGGGGTCACGGCACGCCACGACATCCCAGTCCCCGAAGAAAAGGTTCTCCGTGTCCGTCACCCGCATCGTTCGTCGCATCGCTTCCCCGAGGAAGGCCCTCACCGCCGTAGCGCTGGCCGCCGCCACCACCGGCATGGCCCTGACCGCGGCCCCCGCCCAGGCGGCCACCACGGGCGCCTCGGCCACCGAGGCGAAGGCGATCGCGCACAAGCTGATCCCGGACACCGCTCAGTACAACGCCTTCAGCAAGATCGTCGAGCACGAGAGCGGCTGGGACGTCGACGCCATGAACCCCTCCTCCGGCGCCTACGGCCTGGTCCAGGCACTCCCCGGCTCCAAGATGGCCTCCGCCGGCTCCGACTGGAAGACCAACGCCGAGACCCAGATCGAGTGGGGCCTCGACTACATGAACGACCGCTACGGCAGCCCGACCGGCGCCTGGTCGTTCTGGCAGGCCAACGGCTGGTACTGATCGCTCCACCGATCCCAGCCCCTCTTACGCGAAGGCGGCGGCCCCCGATCCCCGGGGCCGCCGCCTTCGCCATGTCCGCCCGCTCACTCAGGCCAAGGCCGCCCAGTTTCCGCCCGGCATTACGTCGTCCGCCCGATGGCTGTGGAGTCGGCGCGCCGGGTCGCGGCTGTCCACAACCGATGTGTTGCTGTGTCACGGCTGTGCGACAGCGTTGTCCTGCTGCGATGAAGGGTGTGACCTGCGGGCCTGGCGGGCCGTCATATGGAGCACGCAGCGGGTAACGGCGAGAGCGTCGTCGACCCCGCCAACTCCCCACAGCCGAAGGGTTTCCCGTGATGAACCGCCACCTGCGCAAGGCCACCGTCGTCGCTGCCGCGATCACCGCCGGCCTGTTGATGACCGCCTGCCAGAACGACTCCGCGACCAGCGGCGGCTCATCTTCCGGCAAGGGAACCAAGGACGCGGCAGCCGCCGCCGTCGCGGACTCGTCGGCGGCAACCAAGGCCCCCAGCGGCTCGAAGAGTTCCGCGTCCAAGGGTGTCAGCGGGACGTTCGGCAACGGCACGGTCACCTACCTCGCGCCGGGCAAGTACATCGTGTCCGTGCCGGGCAAGGACGACCAGCAGTTCTTCGTCGCCGAGGACACCGAGGTCTACGGCGTGGGCACGCTATGCGGGGACGCGCAGTCGAAGGTGGACGCGCCGTGCACGCTGGACGAGTTGGAGACGGCCACCAAGAAGGGTGCCGTCAACGCCGATGTGCGGATGCAGGACGGAGTCGCCACGCTGGTCTCCGAGCGGCGTGCCGCCCAGTCCGAGAACGGCACCGGGTCCGACACGGACGCCGGCTCCGGCTCCCGTGACACGGCCGTCGAGGGCATCAACAAGGGCAAGGGCGTCAACGGAACCTGGCACGGCACCGTCTCCTACCTGGCGCCGGGCAAGTACACGGTCACCGAGGAGCACGGCGTCGCGCAGCAGTTCTTCGTCTCCGAGGACACCGACATCTGGGGCTACGGCCAGGTCTGCGGAGGCCCGGGGGTGGGTGAAGGCCAGCAGGGCGGCACCCAGTGCACGGAAGCCGAACTGGAGAGTGCCGCCAAGAAGGGCTTCCCCGCTGAAGTGAAGATCGCCAATGGCACAGCGACCACCCTCAACGACACGCCGTAAATCGCTCCTGGTTTCGCCACTCGGCCTACCGGCGGTCGCGCAGGGAGTTGCAGGACATGCCGGTGGGCGGGAGGTCCGGGACCGCGAGGCGTCGGTCCCCTGACGCTACGGACGCGCAGATCGCCCCGGCATCCGAGAACCCTCCGCCCCCGTGGTGGACTTGAGTACACCGGGCGCCTCCCGCTGCCCGGAGGCTCACGTCGGTCGGTTACTACGTCACCGCGTACAGGACGCCGTTCAGGCTGGCGATGTAGATCACTCCGTCGGCGAAGGCCGGCGTCGAGTACACGGGGCTGCCGGTGCGGAATTCCCACCGCTGTTCGCCGGTGCCGGCGTCCACGGCATACAGGTTGCCGTCCTGGCTGCCCACGTAGGCCATCCCGCCAACGACGGTCGGCGCGCTCAGGCGTCGGTCTTTGCCGATGCGGGATTTCCATCGCTGCTTGCCGGTGCCGGCGTCCACGGCGGCCAAGTCGCCGTTCCCGTCACCCAAGTAGACCGTTCCATCGACGACAGTCGGCGCGCTCAACATGCCGGTAGCGATTTTCCATCGCTGCTTGCCGGTCGCGGCGTCCAGCGCGTACAGGTTGCTGTCCTCCCTGCTGTCGCTGCTGACGTAGACCACGCCGTCGACGACGGCCGCGGCCGAGTTCAGAAAGCCAGGGGTGGTGAATTCCCACCGCTGCTTGCCGGTGTCGGCATCCACCGCATACGCGGTGCCGCTCAAACTGCAGGCGTAGACCACCCCGTCGACAACGGTCGGCGACTCGCCGACTCGGCTGTGGGTGGTGAATTTCCACCGCTGCTTGCCGGTGTCGGCGACGATCGCGTACACGTAGCCGTCTTCGTAGTCGTTGCCGCTTTCGCCGAAGCGGTACGTGACGTCGCCCCCGCCGCCGACGTACACCAGGCCGTCGACGACAGTCGGCGACGAGCTTCCGCGCTTGCCAGTGCGGAATTTCCACCGTTGCCAGCCGGTGTCTGCGTTCACCGCGTACAGGTTGCTGTCCTCACTGCCCACGTAGACCATCCCGGGGGCGGCAGCCGGCTCCGAATTCACGTCCGCACCGGTGGTGAACGTCCACCGCTGTAGGCCGGTAAAGGTGTCCACCGCGTACAGCTTGTCGGTGTCGGTGCCGATGTAGACGGCGCCGCCGACGACGATCGGCGACGCGTACACGAGGCCCCCCGTGATGAATCTCCACTGCTCCACGCCGGACGGGGCGGTGGGAGTGGGCGTGGGGGATGCGCTGGGTCTTCGGCCGGAACCGGGCGGGGCGTCGGATTCCTTGGCGGAGGCGTCGCGGTCGCTGAACTTCCAGCCGGCGAAGCCGAGCCCTGCGGCGGCGGCCCCGCCGAGGGCGAGCAGGGCGCGCCGACGGGTCAGGCCGGCCGGGAGCGCGGTCGGGCCGGCACCGGTTACTGCCGCCTCCGGGCTCTTGGGCGAGGGCTCGGATTCGGGTGAGTCGGATTCGGGTGAGTCGGATTCGGGTGAGTCGGATTCCGTTGAGTCGGGTGTCTCGGATTCGGGTGTCTCGGAGTCGGGTGTCTCGGTCAGTGCCGGAGCCGGTACGGGAGCGGGGTCGGGCTGCCGTGCCGGTGCTGGTGCTGGTGCTGGTGCTGGTGCTGGTGCTGGTGCTGGTGCTGGTGCTGGTGCTGGTGCTGGTGCTGGTGCTGGTGGGACCGTGGGTCCGTGCGTGGTGGTGCGTGCGTGCAGGGTCGCGGCGACCGGTGCGGGAAGCCAGCCGGGCTGGGTGAGTGTGTGGGTGACGGCCTCTCCGGCGGCCTCAGCCTCCCCTGCCTCCTCGGCGGCAGCCTCCGCCAGCTGGTCCAGCAGCGTGGCCACCGCCGGGCGCTGGTCGGGTTGCTTGGCCAGACAGCGGGCCACCACGGACCGCAGAGCGGGCGGGAGTTCGTCCAGGTCGGGTTCTTCGTAGACGACGCGGAAGCTCAGGGCATGCCCCGAGCCGGTCCCGAACGGCCCCGACCCCGTGGCGGTGAATGCCAGCACCGCACCGAGGGAGAAGACGTCACTGGCGGGCCCGATCGGCTTACCGGTCAATTGCTCGGGGGACATGAACCCCGGCGTGCCCACCACCATGCCGGTTCGGGTCAACGCGCTGGCCTCGTGAGCCACCGAGATCCCGAAATCGATCACCCGTGGTCCGTCCGCCGCGAGGAGGATGTTCGACGGTTTCAGGTCCCGGTGGACCACATCGGCCGCGTGGATCGCCTCCAGCGCCTCGGCGAGGCCGGCGCCGAGCGCCAGCACCGGGCCCTGCGGCCAGGGCCCGTGCGCGGTCACGGCATCGCCCAACGCGACGCCCGGCACATACGCCGCCGCAAGCCACGCGGGCGACCCGTCCGGATCGGCGTCGACCACACCGGCGGTGAACACCCCGTTGACCCGTCGGGCGGCGGCCACCTCCCGGGCGAACCGGCGCCGGAACTCGCCGTCCTCGGCCAGTTCGGAGCGCACCACCTTCACCGCCACCGCCCGGCCGCCGGGCGAGCGCCCCAGATACACCCGGCCCATTCCGCCCGCACCCAGCCGCGCCACGATCCGGTACCGCCCTACCTGCTCCGGATCCCCCGCTTCCAGCGCCCCGAACGTCTCCACCGCAACCCCCTGACCTGCCCCACGCCCCGAGCCCTGCCGAAGATCCCACATCATCCCCGACTCGCCCGCCCCCGCACTACCGTCAGCCGCTGTCGTCACCCCGGCACTCGAACCACACCGTCTTGCCGCCCCCGGCCTCCGGCCACACTCCCCACTTGGCGGCCATCGCATCGAGCAGGACGAGCCCGCGTCCACCCTCCGACTCCCACGACAACTCGGTCGGGACGACTGGCAGTTGGGGCGAGTCATCCGCGACCTCCACCCGTACCCCCGCCGCCCCCTGTCGCAGCAACAGCAACTGGCAGCGTCGGTCCGGGACATGGCGTACGACGTTGGCGATCACTTCCGTAATGCCCAACTCCACGGCGTCGGACAGCTCTTGCAGCTCCCACTCGTCCAGCAGCGAGCGGACGATGCGGCGGATGTGACGGGCGGAGTGTTCGCCTGCGGTGAGGGTCAGGCGGTACTGGGGAATGTATGCGTTCACAGGACGAGGGTGACCTGGCGTGACTACCGTGGGCTACGTACTGAATACAACCAGTCCCGAAGTGGACGGAGTTGCCGCACAGAGGGGACCGTGCGTGACCCACATCAACACCCTCGACCCGGGCGCCTCGCCGCTCGACTACTACGGCTACGAGCTGCGCCGGTACCGCGAAGCCGCCGAGCTGACGCAACGGCAGCTCGGGGACATCGTCAACTACACCGGCTCGATGGTCGGGCAGATCGAAACGGCCAGGAAGCTGCCCACGCAGGACTTCAGCGAGCGTGCCGATGCGGCGCTGGGGACGGGCGGGGCGTTGTCGCGGCTCGTCGAGCTGGTGATGCGGAGTCAACTGCCGGGCTGGTTCAGGCAGGTGGCAGAGCTTGAGGCGCGCGCCATCGAGATCTGCACGTTCCACACCCACCTGATCCACGGCCTTCTGCAGACGAAGGCGTACGCGCGTGCCGTGCTCGGCTCGCTGGACCAGACCGACCTCGACGACCGCACCGAGGTTCGGCTTGCCCGTCAGCGCATCTTCGAGAAGGAAGAGCCGCCGGTCTTCTGGGCTGTCATCAGCGAGGCCGCACTCCGCCAGGAAATCGGTGGGCCGGAGATCATGCGGGGCCAACTGGCCCAGCTGTTGACCTTCGAGGACAACCCTCGGATCAACATCCAGGTGCTGCCGTTCTCAGCCGGCGTCCACGCGGGCCTGCAAGGCTCGTTCGACCTCTTCCGCTTCGCCAGCGACCCAACCATCGTCTATACCGAGGGCTACGGAAGCGGGCATCCAACCGCGAACCCGGACACCGTCAAGGACTGTTCGCTCCGTTACGATCATCTCCGAGCCGCCGCGCTCTCCCTCAAGGACTCGGCGGAGCTGATCCGGCGAGTGATGGAGGAACGCTATGGAGAACCACGCGCTTCAGTGGCGTAAGTCCAGCTACAGCGGTGACCAGGGCGGCTCGTGCGTCGAGATCGCCGAGGCCCCCACCACCATCGCCATCCGCGACTCCAAAACCCCGGCGGGACCGATCCTCACCCTCGACCCCGCCGCGTTCACCACCTTCGTCAATTGGACGACGACTACAACCGCTGAATGATCGTGCCGGTGGCCAAGCCCCCACCCGCACACATCGTCACCAGCGCGAACTCCTTGTCCGCGCGCTCCAGTTCATGAAGTGCCGTCGTGATGAGCCGGGCCCCGGTGGACCCCACCGGATGCCCGAGCGCGATCGCGCCGCCGTTGACGTTCACCTTCTCCAGGTCCTGCTCGAAGACCTGGGCCCAGCTCAGCACCACCGACGCGAAGGCCTCGTTGATCTCGACGAGGTCGATGTCCTTCAGGGACATGCCGGCCTTGCCCAGCACCGCCCGCGTCGCGTCGATCGGCCCGTCCAGATGGAAGTGCGGGTCGGCACCCACCAGCGCCTGGGCCACGATCCGCGCCCGGGGCCGCAGCTTCAGCGCCCGTGCCATCCGCTTCGAGGCCCACATGATCGCCGCCGAACCATCGCTGATCTGAGACGAGTTGCCCGCCGTGTGCACGGCGGTCGGCATGATCGGCTTCAGCCGGGCCAGCGCCTCCATGGACGTGTCGCGCAGCCCCTCGTCCCGGTCGACCAGTCGCCACATGCCCTGCCCGGCCCGCTGCTCCTCCTCCGTCGTCGGCACCTGGACCGCGAACGTCTCCCGCTTGAACCGCTCCTCGGCCCAGGCGACAGCCGCCCGCTCCTGCGAGATCAGGCCCAGCGAGTCGACGTTCTCCCTGGTGAGGCCACGATGGCGGGCGATCCGCTCCGCCGCCTCGAACTGGTTCGGCAGATCCACGTTCCACTCGTCCGGGAACGGCTTGCCCGGCCCGTGCTTCGACCCGGAGCCCAGCGGCACCCGCGACATCGACTCCACGCCACAACTGATGCCCACGTCGATCACCCCCGCCGCGACCATGTTGGCCACCATGTGCGAGGCCTGCTGCGAGGAGCCACACTGACAGTCGACCGTCGTCGCCGCCGTCTCGTACGGCAGCCCGACCGTCAGCCAGGCGGTGCGTGCGGGGTTCATGGACTGCTCGCCGGCGTGGGTGACCGTGCCGCCGACGATCTGTTCGACCGCGTCGGCGGGGATGCCGGTGCGGCCGAGGAGTTCACGGTAGGTCTCGCCCAGGAGATAGGCGGGATGCAGGTTGGCGAGCGCACCGCCGCGCCTGCCGATGGGGGTGCGTACGGCCTCGACGATCACGGGTTCCGCGGCCATGGGGAGTTCCTCTCCTCCGGTACCCGCGCGGCGCGGGGGCGTCCCGGCCCGGCCCGCCACGCGGAACTAGTACGTGTTCTAGTTCCACCTGCAGTCTGCTGACCCCTCGCCCGCCACCGCAAGGGGCGTGCAGGCAATTCGGAGTGCCGCACCCCTTGCTACTTCTAGAACCCGTTACTACCTTCACGGCAGCCTTGTTCCTGATGGACCGTCAGATGGCTGGAGTGAGTTGCCGATGCCCTGTCCAGCGCTTCCCGACGGGTTCGACTTCACCGATCCCGATCTGCTGCAACACCGCGTCCCTCTCCCGGAGTTCGCCGAGCTGCGCCGGGCCGAGCCGGTCCACTGGGTCCCTCAGCCCTCGAACGTCGCCGGCTTCCAGGACGAGGGGTACTGGGCCGTCACCCGGCACGCGGACGTCAAGTACGTCTCGACGCACCCGGAGCTGTTCTCCTCGTACCTCAACACGGCGATCATCCGCTTCAACGAGCACATCGAGCGCGACGCGATCGACGCCCAGCGGCTGATCCTGCTCAACATGGACCCGCCGGAGCACACCCGGGTCCGCCAGATCGTGCAGCGGGTGTTCACGCCGAGGGCCATCCGCGCACTGGAGGACAACCTGCGCGCCCGCGCCCTCGCGATCGCGGCGAACGCACGCGCCCGCACCGGGTCCTTCGACTTCGTCACCGAAGTCGCCTGCGAACTGCCCCTGCAGGCCATCGCCGAGCTCATCGGCATCCCGCAGGACGACCGGGCCAAGATCTTCGACTGGTCCAACAAGATGATCTCGTACGACGATCCGGAGTACGCGATCACCGAGGAGGTCGGCCAGGAGTCGGCCACCGAGCTCATCGCCTACGCGATGAACATGGCCGCCGACCGCAAGCAGTGCCCCGCGAAGGACATCGTGACGACCCTGGTGTCGGCCGAGGACGAGGGCAATCTCAACTCCGACGAGTTCGGGTTCTTCGTGCTGATGCTGGCCGTGGCGGGCAACGAGACCACGCGCAACGCCATCACCCACGGCATGCACGCCTTCCTCACGAACCCCGAGCAGTGGGAGCTGTACAAGGCGGAGCGTCCGGCGACCGCCGCCGAGGAGATCGTCCGCTGGGCCACCCCGGTCAACTCCTTCCAGCGCACCGCCACCCAGGACACCGAACTCGGCGGCAAGCAGATCAAGAAGGGCGACCGCGTCGGCCTCTTCTACGCCGCCGCCAACCACGACCCCGAGGTCTTCGAGAACCCGGACGTCTTCGACATCACCCGCGACCCGAACCCGCACCTCGGCTTCGGCGGCGGAGGCCCGCACTACTGCCTCGGCAAGTCGCTGGCGGTCCTGGAGATCGACCTCATCTTCAACGCGATCGCCGACGCCATGCCCAACCTGAAACCGACGGGCGACCCGCGCCGCCTGCGCTCCGCCTGGATCAACGGCGTCAAGGAGCTTCAGGTCAGCACGAGTTGACGTATCCCGCGTATCCCGCCCTTCTCGCGCACCCCGCGGTTCTCGGGCCGACGGCTTCCCGGCGCCGTCGGCCCGTTCCGCCTTTTGTCCTCCCGACGGGTTGACCACTCCTCGGGGCGGGGACAGCCTGTAGGAAGACAGCATTACGGGGGTTCTGCTGTGAAGAAGGTGTTGTCGCCGTTGACCGGGGCGGCCCTTGCCGTCGGGCTGCTCCTGGGGCTCCTCGCCGTGCCGCAGAGCACGGCTGCGCCTCCATCCGTCGCGGGGGCACAGGCCGGCGTCGTACGGGAAGTCGCTCAGGACGTCGTGCGGGACGAGGATCCGGAGCCGTACGGCGGATCGTGGCGAAGGCTCGACGACTGGCTCCAGAGCCGTATCGGGGAGATCGCGTACATCGCCAGGAAGGCGAGGGGCATCGCCAGCCCCAGCGACGTGGGGCGGAACCTGGCCGTGGGTTTCTGGGACATCACGGGCCTGAACGGCCTGCGCACCCAGGGCTACGAGGTGGTCGACGTCGCCGCGCTGCTGAAGAGCGATCCCCAGCTCTACCGGGAGCTCAAGCTCCGCCACCGCCCGGGGATCGAACGGTTCCTGATCATGCGGGAGACCAACGACCGGTCGCTCTTCCACAAAGACGAGGTCCTGGTCGACGGCGCTCACTCCGAACTCCGCATGCTGATACACGCGGCCCAGTACGTGGGCATCCAGGACATCGGCCGGCTCTTCAACCTCTACAGCGACTTCTCGCCCTGCAAGTCGAAGTGCGCTCCCAGGATCCCGAAGAGCACGGACGTGCAGTACGCCGCCCAGTACCGGGCCGCTGGTTACAAGGACCGGATGAAGGGCCTCCTCGACGCGGCGGGCAAGGCCACGAAGGGGGACAAGGCGATCCACGAGGAGGTGGCGCGGGAAAAGGCGAGGATGGCACAGCTCAAGGAGGCGAACACCGAGCGCAGGTACGAGAAGGCCAGGGAGACGAACAAGGTCCTCAGGACGGACCAGGGCGGCACCTGCGGCAGCCTCGGCCTCGGACCGGCGCGCTCCGGCGTCCAGATGGCGGCCCTTGCCTCCGCCGTGCGGGCGGGGTGCGGCGAGGGCAAGGGTGTCGCCGACAGCGGGCTGGTCAGGGCGCTCTCCGAACCCGTGCCCGAGGCGCCCGGCGGCATCGACTTCTCCGCCCTCGAACTGCGCTATCTGTCCGATCCGGGCGACGGCAGCGGACTCCAGTACTCCTTCCAGGCCCCCGCCTCCACCACCGGCGGCACCTCCCCCGACCTCGGCGTGGACGCGGCACGGCTCACCTCGGACGCCTTCTTCACCTGGCTGCAGCTGGATCCCTCGGCCTACTGGGTCAACCTGAACCCCAGTGAACCGGACCGCATCACCGACCCCCGTCTCGGGCGCACCGACGCCGGGCGCGTCCTGCTCGAAGCTGACCTCCAGCTCAAGAAGGACACCGGCAGACTCATCCATCCCGACAGCACGACCGGCCGACAGTTCTGGGCAGGGCTCGAGGGGAGGTGCATCCTGACCCGAGTGTGGATCGTGCCCTCTCCCGCGCAGGTCCGCACCGACGGCGACAGGCTCTACATCCTCGACGCCCCACTGGACGTGAAGATGGAGTCCGCGCACCGCTCGCAGCTGCCCATGGGACAGGACCCGCTCAACTGCCCGCAGAAGGACGAGGCCACCGAGCGCCACAACGAGGAGCTGTTCCGCTCCCTGGTGCTGGACCGGCTGAAGAAGGACGTCAACTCCGCCCCGCAGTACGCCGATCTGCGTCGTGTGTACCTCGCCCGGGTGGCCGCCGAGTGGTACCGCGACCTGAGCCGGTCCGAGACGACCACCTACGGCGACCTGGTGGGCCGGGGCGAGGTCGGGCCGTGGGCGACCAGGACGGACTGGCAGCCCAGGGACACGTTCGACGCGTACGTCGAGTCGCGCACGGAGGGCGAGTTCGACATCGACCGCTCGGAGACCCACAACGGGCTGGTCTACCGGGCCACTTACTTCTACGGCGGCGTCGACCTGGCCGAAGTGCCGCTGCGGCAGGTGTCGGACGGCTCGTTCGAGGCGCGGTACGGGTCCCTGTCCGAGGACGTCGGCGCGTCCCTGAAGCGGCCGTCGCCCGGCGACGCGTCAGGCACGCTGTGGCTCGGCTCCCCCACCCCGCGTCAGGCGGCCGGCCTCGGCCCGCCCGGTGACGGCTCGTCCCCGTGGGACCTGACGCTGCGTCTGCTGCCCTTCGCGGCGGCCGTGCTGCTCCTGCCACTCGCCGTACTGCTGCTCCGGCGGTGGCGTCGCCGTCCCCTCTCCACCCCGGCCGCCGTGAGTCCCCTGCGCCAGGCGGCTCTCCGATCCGCCCGTACCCGACCCCATCCCCAGGGAGACAACCATGTCGTCCGAGGACGAGAGGGGCCCGGCCCCTGAGTTACCGGCGGGCGACGCCGGCCCGCCACCCATGACACCAGAGCAGGCGGGATCGTCGTCGTACCCGCCGGGTTCACCGCCGTATCCTCCGGATCCGTCCCCTCCCCCGGAACTCATGGGATTCCCGGACGAGGAGACCGCGACGAACGCGGCCGAGCCGGAGCGCGGGCCCCGGCCCTACGTACGGCTGATGGCCGCGATCGGCGGGGTCGGCGCCGTGGCCCTCGTGGTCGCCGCGGTCATGGGGGCCACCACCGAACCGGCGGTGCCGCAGACCGACATGCCGCCGCCCGCGTCGATCGTGCCCACGGAACTGCTCCCGTCCGGTGTCACCGAGATGCCCCTGCCCAGCGGCTACCCGAGCGACTGGCTCACCGGGGTCCCGAGCGAGTGGCCCACCTCCTGGCCCACCGGCGGCCCGGACTACCCGACCCCGACCTTCTCCTTCCCGTCCCTGCCCGAGCTGCCGACCCTTACGGAACTCCCCAGCGACTGGCCGAGCCTCGACCTTCCGCAGGACGGAGCTGCCCCATGACCACGGCACCCGGAGCCCTCCCGCCGCCCCCGCCCCGGCCGCCGGCGCGCGTGCCGCGGCACGGCCTGCCGACCGCGATCGTGGTGGCGCTCGTGATGTCGGCGGCCTACGGCATCGCGCAGATCCTCTTCTGGGCCACGCCCGACGTCACCTCGCCCACCTCCCTGATGGTGCTGTGGCTGAAGCCCCTGCCGGGCGTCTTCGAGGCGACGCGGATCCTGCTGCTCGTCGGCTGGGGCCTCGCGGCGGTCCTGGGCCTGTCGCTCGCCCTGCGGCGCGGCGCTCCCCCGGCCGATCCCGAGGCCCACGCCAGGACGGTCCGCGCCCACCAGTACGGCATCCTGGCGGCCCTGACCCTGCCGTACACGACGATGGCGTTCCACGTCCTGTTCCGGAGCCTGCCCCTGCTGCTGCTCTGCCTGCCCACCACGGCGGCGGCCCTGCTCCTCGTGCACCGCCTCCAGCTGTTCCGCCGGCTGCCCGGCCGGCTGCTGCTGGCCGCGTTCGGCTCGGGCGCGCTGATCGCCGCCGGGTACGGCCTCACCATGAACGTCTGGGCGTGGTGGTACGCCCCCGGCTATCTTCTCGACTGGTCGACCCCCCGGGACACGGTCCGCGCGCTCTTCGCCGTCGGCTGTTTCAACAGCGCCCTCTTCACGGAGCTGGGCAAGGCCGCCGTGGTCGCCGCCCTGTACTTCCTCTGCCGGCGCCACTTCGACGGCGTGGTCTCCGGGGTGGTCCTCGGCGCTGCCGTCGGGCTCGGATTCAACCTCACGGAGACGGTCGCCTACATGAGCGACTACCCGGGCGCGCTCGGCTCGGCCGGCCCCGAGGCCCAGCCGCCCGTGGAGTTCTGGACCCGGCAGGTGGTCGGGCTGATGGCGGTGCACGTGGCCTTCACGGCGCTGGTGGGGGCCGGGTTCGGCGCGGCCCGCAGGCTGCGGGAGCGCAGGGACCGGGCACTGGTCGTCGGCGCGGGGGTGCTGGCCGCGGTGGGCGGGCACTTCTGGACGGACATCGCTCTGGGGCAGCTCGCCAAGCAGCGGGACGACTGGTTCTCCGACAGCGACGCGGTGGGACTGCTGGTGGGGGTGCCGTTGATGACGGCCCTCACCTCGGGGGTGTTCGTCGTCCTGTACGTGCTGGTCCTCAGGCAGGGACTCAGGGCGCAGCGGCTGGGCCTGACCCACGCGCTGCACGCGGAGGCCGCGGAGGGCGGCGGCGCCGTCACGGAACCGGAGATCGGGCTCCTGCTCTCCCCGCGCCGCCGGCTCCTGCTGGAACTGCGGGTGTGGCGCCGGGACGGAGTGGCGGGCGTACGCCACCTCATGCGCCTCCAGCAGGCGCAGCTGGACCTCGCGACACAGCGCATGCACCGCGACCACTCCGGCGCCGACATCTTCGTACCGGATGAACGGCCCCTGCGAGACCGCGTACTGGAACTGAAGGGAGCGCCCATGGCCCCGGAACCGCCCGCCCTCCCGGCGCGGGGAGCGCTGTCATGACCGGCTCCCGTGCCGTGCGGCTGCTGGCTCTGGCCGCGGCCGCCGTGCTCCTCGTGCTCGGCGGGCCCTCGTCCGCCTCGGCGCAGTGTCTGCCCCCCGCCTACCACAGCGACCTGCCGGGTGGCAGCGGGAGCTGCCCGGAGCAGGTCGCGGGCAGCGCGTCGGCCGTCGTGTGGGCGGTGCTCGTGCTCGCCGCGGGGCTGTGGCTCGCCCGGTCGCTGTCCCGGTCGCGGGACAGGACGGACGACGACCTGACGGTCGTCGACTCCGTGTTCAGCCAGTCCGCGCCCGAAGGGAGTCCGGAGAGCGGCACCAGCGGGGGGACCGGCGGGCCCGCGCCTTCGTGACCAGGTCACCGGGGGCGCGGGCGGGGCGGGTCAGCTCGGTGCGGGGTCCTTCACCAGTGACGGTTCGCTGCTGACCCGCTCGGCCTGCGCGCTCCTGGCCCGCGGCCCCTGGAACAGATAGGCCAGCCCGAACCCCGCCGCCACGACCACCGCACCGCCCGCCGCGTCCAGTACCCAGTGGTTGCCGGTCACCACGATCGCCGTCACCGTGAAGAGCGGGTGCAGCAGGCCCAGCGCCTTCATCCACCATCTCGGGGCGATGATCGCGATGACGAGGCCGCACCACAGGGACCAGCCGAAGTGGAGCGACGGCATCGCCGCGTACTGGTTCGTCAGCGCGGTCAGGGTGCCGTAGTCCGGCTTGGTGAAGTCCTGGACGCCGTGGACGGTGTCGATGATGCCGAGGTTGGGCATCAGGCGGGGCGGGGCGAGCGGGTAGAGCCAGAAGCCGACCAGGGCGAGCAGGGTGGTGAAGCCGAGGGTGGCGCGGGCCCAGCGGTAGTCGACGGGGCGGCGCCAGTACAGGACGGCGAGGACGCTCAGCGGGACGACGAAGTGGAACGACGTGTAGTAGAAGTCGAAGAAGTTCCGGATCCAGTCGACCTTGACGACGGCGTGGTTGGCCCAGTGCTCGATGTCGATGTGGAGCCAGCGCTCCATGTCGTGGATCTGGTGGCCGTGCTTCTCCGCGCGGGCCCGGCCGGCCGAGTTGGAGCCGCCGGTCGCCGCGAGTCTGACCTGCTGGTAGGCGGCGTAGGTGACGCGGATGAGCAGGAGTTCCAGCAGCAGGTTCGGGCGGCTGAGGACCCGGCGCAGGAAGGGCAGCAGCGGGACCTGCCTGAAGCGTGCCGGGACGGGTTCGGCGTACTCCGTCGGGATCGGTGACCGGTAGTGCGCCGAGGTGCGGGACAGGAACGGGATGACGGTGGCCGCCGCGACGGCCGCGAGCAGCACCACGTTGTCGCGCAGGGCGTACAGCGCCGGCATGTTCGGCAGCATCATCTTCGCGGGCAGCGTCATCACCACGACGACGGCGACCGGCCACACGTACCGGTCGGAGGCCCGCTTGCCGACCCGGCCGACGACCGCGAGCAGCACCCACAGCAGCTGGTGCTGCCAGGTGGTCGGCGAGACGGCGATCGCGGCGCAGCCGGTGATCGCGACGGCGAGCAGGAGCTGTCCGTCCCGCGCGTAGCGCACGGCGCGGCGCACGCCGAGGGTGGCGACGGCGGCGCCCAGCAGCAGGAAGAGCGTGATCTCCAGCGGGCCGGACAGGCCGAGGCGCAGCAGGAACCCGTGCAGGGACTGGTTGGCGAGGTCGTCGGCCTTGCCGCCGAGACCGACGCCGGCCATGTGGTGCACCCAGTAGGTGTACGAGTCGTGCGGCATCGCCGCCCAGACGAGCGCCGTGCATCCGGCGAAGGTCACGCCGGTGGACAGGGCGGCCCGGCGGCGGCCGGTGAACCACAGCAGCGGGGCGAACAGCAGGACCGTGGGCTGGAGTGCGGCAGCGACGCCGATGAGGAGGCCGCTGGCGCGCTGGCCGCGTACGGAGAAGCAGCCGAGCAGCACCAGCAGGACCGGGATGATGCTGGTCTGGCCGAGCCAGAGCGTGTTGCGCACCGGCAGCGACAGCATCAGCAGGCTGATCGCGACGGGTGCGGCCAGCAGGGAGGTACGGCGGCTGACCGGCTGGGGCAGGGATCGGGCGGCGACCAGGCCGAGCGCGACGACCAGCAGGAGGGTGCCGAAGGTCCAGCCCCAGCCGAGGGCCTGCTCGGCCGCTCGGGTGAGCGGCTTCATGACCCATCCGCCGAAGGGGGTGCCGGTGAAGCGCGTCGAGTCGTACAGCGAGCCCTTCACATGCAGGACACCGTTCGGACCGACCCAGGTCTCCAGATCGGTCAGCCGCTCCCCCCGGGGCGTACTGAGGACGACGGCCACCTGTCGTACGGCGAGGACCACGGCGACCAGCCACAGGCCGAGCCGGGCCGCGCGCAGGCGGGCCTGGGCAGCCGTAGTCGTGCCGACGGCTGTCGCTCCGAAAGCTTCCGCCGGTCGCCCACTGTGCTCCGCATTCGCCACGCCTCGTCGGCCTCCCGCCCCGTTCGTCCCACGCGTCGCATGCGTCGGAATACTTAGCGAACCCTATGAGGCTCGCACCACCCCCGGAGAGAGACGCGGGCAACCCCTGCTTCACCTGACGTCCGCTCTCCTTTTGTCCGGATGACGATAGTGCGCCAAAGGTTCACTTGCCTCCGCAGGGCGCGAGAAGGATCACAGCGGGAGGCCGGAACATCCGCTCCGAGGCCGGGATACGGGCCTGCATACACCGCATTTAGGTGCACCCTGCAGTTAATCGTGCACGGCACGTGAACGGGACAAGTACCCCTATGGTCGATTTTCCGCCTGCCCGCCGTCGCCGCCGCCGTCGCGCAGGCCTGTCCATGTCCCCGTCGAAAGGCAGGCGAGCGAAGTCTTGACGACTGCCCCAGTCGCCGCTCTCCCCGCGAAGAACCCGACCGCCGACCCGACCGCCCCGAAGAACGCCACCGTCACCGACCCGGCCCTCGTGAGGCGCGCCGTGAAGGCCGCCGCGCTGGGCAACGCGATGGAATGGTTCGACTTCGGTGTCTACAGCTACATCGCGGTCACGCTCGGCAAGGTCTTCTTCCCGTCCGGCAACCCCACCGCCCAGCTGCTCTCCACGTTCGGCGCCTTCGCCGCGGCCTTCCTGGTCCGCCCGCTCGGCGGCATGGTCTTCGGGCCGCTGGGCGACCGCGTCGGGCGCCAGAAGGTCCTCGCCGTCACCATGATCATGATGGCCGCGGGCACCTTCGCCATCGGTCTCATCCCGTCGTACGCCACGATCGGCGTCGGCGCCCCGCTGCTCCTGCTGGCCGCCCGCCTGGTACAGGGCTTCTCCACCGGCGGCGAGTACGCGGGCGCCTCCACCTTCATCGCCGAGTACGCCCCCGACAAGCGGCGCGGCTTCCTCGGCAGCTGGCTGGAGTTCGGGACCCTCGCCGGGTACATCGGCGGCGCGGGTCTGGTCACGCTGATGACCGCCTTGCTGTCCACCGACGACCTGCTGAGCTGGGGCTGGCGGATCCCGTTCCTGATCGCGGGCCCGATGGGCATCATCGGCCTCTATCTGCGGATGCGCCTGGAGGAGACCCCGGCGTTCGCGGCCGAGGTCGCCAAGGCCGAGGCGGACCGCCCGAAGGTGCCGCTGCGCGACATGATCACCGGCCAGTGGCGGGCGCTGCTGCTCTGCGTCGGCCTGGTGCTGGTCTTCAACGTCACCGACTACATGCTGCTGTCGTACATGCCGAGCTATCTGACCAGTGAACTCAGGTACGACGAGACGCACGGCCTGCTGGTGGTGCTGGGCGTGATGGCGCTGATGATGGTCGTCCAGCCCTTCGCGGGTGCCCTGACGGACCGGATCGGCCGCCGTCCCGTGATCGCCGCGGGCTGCGCGGGCTTCCTGCTGCTGTCCGTCCCGGCCCTGCTGCTGATCCGTCAGGGCAGCCTGTTCGCGGTCGCGCTCGGCATGGGTGCGCTCGGTCTGCTACTGGTCTGCTTCACGGCGGCGATGCCGTCCGCGCTGCCGGCGCTGTTCCCGACGAGGGTCCGCTACGGCTCCCTGTCCATCGGCTTCAACGTGTCGGTGTCCCTCTTCGGCGGGACGACCCCGCTGGTGGTGACGGCGCTGATCGGCGCGACCGGGAACATGATGATGCCCGCGTACTACATGATGGCCGCGGCCGTGATCGGCGGCGTGGCGGTGTGGTTCATGGCGGAGTCGGCCGGACGACCCCTGCCGGGCTCGGCGCCCTCGCTGGAGCAGCGACCCTCGGCGGAGCAGCGGCCCTCGGCGGAGCAGCGGCCCTCGGCGGCGCGGCGCTAGCGGCGTCTGGGCCGATCGGCTGAAACCTCCCCGTGGGAGTCCCTAGGGAACCGGCACGCGACTATGTTCGTTAGCACAGCTAGTTAGCTGTTCTAACTAGACATACGGAAGGCACAGGTCCATGAGCGAGTCGCAGCGCTGGGACGACGTCGACGACTACTTCACCACCCACCTCGCGCGGGACGACGAGGCCCTGGCGGCGGCCCTGCGCGACAGCGAGGCCGCCGAGCTGCCGCCGGTCAGCGTCACGGCGCCCCAGGGCAAGCTCCTCCAGCTTCTCGCCCAGATCCAGGGCGCCCGCACCATCCTGGAGATCGGCACCCTCGGCGGCTACAGCACCATCTGGCTGGCCCGCGCCCTGCCCGCCGACGGCCGCCTGATCTCCCTGGAGTACAACCCCCGGCACGCGGAGGTCGCCACCCGCAACATCGCCCGCGCGGGCCTCGACAAGCTCGTCGAGGTGCGGGTGGGCCCGGCCCTGGACTCGCTGCCCGAGCTGGCCGACGAGAACCCGGCCCCCTTCGACCTGGTCTTCATCGACGCCGACAAGAACAACAACCCGCACTACGTGGAGTGGGCGCTCAAACTCACCAGCGTCGGCAGCCTGATCGTCGTCGACAACGTGGTGCGGGGCGGCCGGGTCGCCGACACCGACAGCACCGCCCCGGACATCCAGGGCACCCGGACCGCCATCGAACTGATCGGCAAACACCCGAGGCTGAGCGGTACGGCGATCCAGACGGTGGGCAGCAAGGGCTACGACGGTTTCGCGCTGGCCCGCGTTCTCGCGTAGCCCCTGCCCCGGTTCCCTCACACCTCGTGATAGAAGCCGACGTTGACGCTGCGCGGGGCGGTGCGGTCCTGGACGATGATCTCGCCGCTGCCGCCCCTGGGCAGCGGCACGGTCCCGCCGTAGGACAGCGGCTGCGCGTACTCGCCGACGGTGAGGCGGACCTCGGAGGACGGGTCGGGCTGGGAGCCCTGCAGCCAGGTCAGGTGCCAGGTGCCGTCCGGGCCGCAGAGGAACTCCAGGTGGACGCGGGAGACGAACAGCCAGTCGTCGGGTGTCGCGAGGCGGCACACGGTCTTGTCCCGGCCCACCCGCAGCACGGCGCCCGGCTCGCTGGGCGAGTCGGCCATGAGCATGCCGGCCGTGGCACCCTCCTCCGCCGCGGAGACGGCGGCCATGGTGAGTTCGAGCACGTGCGCTCCTCCTGAAGTGTCCTTACGCAGCCGCCGCATGATAAATCGCCCGGCCCCGACCCGTCCGGCACAATGGACTCATGACCGAGCGAAAACCACCCGGAGTTGCGTTCGAGTCCTGGGTCGACAAACAGATCCGTGATGCCGAGCGCCGCGGTGAGTTCGCCCAACTCCCGGGCGCGGGCAAGCCGTTGCCGGAGGGCACCGACACGTCGTACGACGAACTGTGGTGGATCAAACAGAAGATGGCCCGCGAAGGCCTCGCCGTCCTGCCGCCCACCCTCGCGCTGCGCAAGGAGGCCGAGGACGCGCTCGCGGCTGCGTACGCGGCGCCCTCGGAGCGGATCGTCCGGAAGATCCTCACGGACGTCAACGTCAAGATCAGCGACATGATGTTCAAGCCGCCGCCCGGTCCCCCGCTGGGCATGAAGCCGTACGACGTCGAGGACGTCGTACGGCAGTGGCGGGAGCGCCGGGCGGCGCAGGCCTGAAGGCCCGAATCCTCAGGTGCGTAGCAGTCGCTCCGCCAGTTCGCGGTAGTCCCGCAGGGCCAGACGCAGTTGTTCGGTGTCGGTGGACGTGGCGGGCTTGCCCTCGGTGCCGCCGCCGTCCGTGGCCTGCCAGGAGTTGCGCAGGGTACGGCGCCGCTGTGTCACCGCGTCGGTGAAGCGGGCGGCGGCCTCCTCCAGCACGTGGTCGGCCTCCTCGACGGCCGACTTCGGAGCGTCCACGAACCCGGTGACCGCGTGCTGCAGTCGCGAGGAGAGCTTGTCGCTCTCGTCGCGCGGGAGGAGGCGGCCGCCGTGGCTGCCCTGGCCCTGCTCGGATCCGTGGCTCTGTTCGGAGCCGGTGACCAGCGGTGCCGAGTCGGAGGAGGTACCGGAGGGGCCGTGGCCGGCCGGCGTGCCCGCCGGGGCCGGAGCGCCCGGGGTACCCGCCGGGGCCGGGGCGTCGCGGCCCGTGGCGGTCTCGCCACCGAACCCGCCGCCCGACTCCGTCTCACGGCCTCGCCCGGTCTCCGCGCCGGTCGCCCGCACGTTGCCCGGTACCTTCTCGCCCGTCACCGGGTCGCGGCCCGGAGCCGCAGCCGGGACCGCGGACCGCCCCCTGGGCTTTCCGTCACGCGGGGCGCCCTCGGCGCCCGGGCCGCTCGTCGCATCCGTCATGTCATTCAACTCCCCTTCGCATGACGCCTGGTGAATCCCCACGGCTGGTGGTGGGCACGACCGTGCGCCGCCTCGCCGTCGGACCTTTCGACGGTCTTCCGGGACTCGTCCCGGTGCCGGGTCGGGCGCGTCAGGTCCTCGAACAGGGCCCGCGCCTCGACCATGGCCTCGCGCATCTCCTCGGTGCCGGCCCTGCCGTCGCCGTCCTGCGTCCCGGTCCCGCCCGCGGTGGCGACGCGGTGTACGCGCCGGTAGCCGTGCACGTGGTGAGCGTGGTGCACGGACAGCGCGTCGAGCTGTTCGTCGTACCGCGCGCCGTCCGGGAAGCCCCGGGCGCCGGCCAGCTCGGCGAGCAGCCGGTCCGCCTCGGCCACGGCCTCCCGCGGCGAGTCGACGAACCGCTCCTGCGCGGCCGTCCAGCGGGCCTCGTACTGCTCGCGCTGTGCGGGTTCCAGCGGCCGCTCGCGCAGCGATCCGTGCCGCTCCACGCGCTCGGCGAGCTCGTGCTCGGCGGCCGTGGCGTCCCCGTCGTGCCGGGCCACGGCCCGGTCGTACTCGGGCCCGAAGCGCCGCTTCAGGTTCTGGCCGCCGGGTCCGCGCCGGGCCCGCAGGGTCAGTACCGCCGCGACGATCACGAGGGCCGCCACGATCACGATCAGAGCGATGATCAAGCCTGTCGACATGAGTGCCTTCCGGGTTCTCGACCCAACCGGCTCTCCGTACGGGCCGGTTTCAACGACCGGGTA
Source organism: Streptomyces sp. NBC_01352 (assembly GCF_036237295.1). Taxonomy (NCBI): domain Bacteria; kingdom Bacillati; phylum Actinomycetota; class Actinomycetes; order Kitasatosporales; family Streptomycetaceae; genus Streptomyces; species Streptomyces sp. NBC_01352. The sequence goes on along the minus strand of NZ_CP108354.1, from coordinate 7,536,545 downwards.
GCCCGGGCGGCCCCGTCCAAACTGTCCGCGCATCCGTGGCGACGGCGTGTCGATCCGGTGTGCGCCCGATCGACGCAAGGGTGAAGGCACCGAGAGAGCGCCCCGAGGAGGAGGTCGTCATGAGTGACGTCATCGCACAGCTGTCCATGTCGCTGGACGGGTACATCGCCGGTCCGGAATCGGGGCGCGAGCACCCCCTGGGCATCGGCGGGGAGCGACTGCACCAGTGGGTGTTCGGGCTGCGGTCGTGGCGCCGGATGCAGGGGATGAAGGGCGGGACGACCGGCTCGGAGGACGAGCTGCTCGCCGAGTGGATCGCCCGTCCGGGCGCGGTGGTCATGGGCCACCACATGTACATCACCGGCGAGATCCCGTGGGGCGACGACCCGCCCTTCCACATGCCGGTGTACGTCGTCACCCACCACGAGCGCGAGCCCCTCGTGAAGGAGGGCGGCACCACCTTCCACTTCGTCACCGAGGGCCCGGAGCACGCCCTCGCCCTCGCCCGGAAGGCGGCCGGCGACAAGGACGTCTCCCTGGCCGGCGGCGCCGACCTCGTGCAGCAGTTCATCCGGGCCGGATGGCTCGACGAACTGTGGCTGCACGTGGTCCCCGTCCTCGCCTGCGGCGGCCGCCGCCTCTTCGACGGCCTCGGCGACCAGCAGCTCGAGTGGCGCAAGACGCAGGTGCTGGACTCGCCGGAGGCCACCCATATCCGGTTGCGGACGGCTTAGCCGCGCTCCCGAGAATGGGCGCCATGACGACCTGGACCATCGCCCCTGAACCCTTCGACTCGCCCGTCGCCGTCGCGCTCTGGCGGGCGTACTACACGGAGGTCAGCGACCGCTGGTACCTGCTGCACGAGGGGCGGCGGACCGACCCCGACGAGTTGGAACGGGAGATCGCCGCCCACACGGGCGCCGAACTCGCCCCGCCGAGCGGCCGGTTGCTGGTCGCCCGGTACGGCGGCGAACCGGCCGGGGGCGCGGGCGTACGGCTGCTGGAGGGCGGGAGCGCCGAGCTCACCCGGGTGTTCCTGTACGCGGGGATGCGCGGCCGGGGCGGCGCCGCGCCCCTGGTCCGGGCGGCCGAGGACGCGGCGCGCGCCCTCGGTGCCGTGTCGATGGTCCTCGACACGCGCGGCGACCTGGTGGAGGCCCGCGCCCTGTACGCGCGGCTCGGCTACGAGGAGACCGAGCCGCACAACGACGGCCAGTACGCCGAGCACTGGTTCCGCAAGCGGCTCAGGTAAGACGGTTCACGGTCCGCTCGTCGTGCGGCCGTTCCGCCTCCGAGCCGCACAGCTCCGCGTTCAACTCCTTGACCAGCTGGATCAGGTCGGTCGGCCGGTCCGGCCCCCACCAGTCGCCGAGGAGCTCGGCCAGCGACTCCTCGCGGGCCTCGGCGAGCCGGTCGGCGACCTCGCGGCCCTCGTCGGTCAGGACGAGGTCGAGACCCTCGCGGAGGGCGAGGCGGCGCACCTCGACCTGGCGGGCGGCCTCGATGACGACGGTCAGCGGGACGGTGGTGCGCTCGGCGAGCACGCCCGGCTCGACCGTGCCGTACCTCTTGGTCCGCAGCAGCAGCCAGCTCGCCGCGGGGAGCAGGTCGTAGCCCGCCCGTGCGGTGATCTTGCGGTAGATCTCGCGCCGGCCCTCCCGGGTGCCGAGGACGGACAGCGCCCGGCAGACCTCGTCGTACGAGGACCGCTCCACCGGGTTGCTGGCGAGCGTCTCCGTGACGTCCGGCGCGGTGACCGAGCCGCGCAGCCGGTCCTCCTTCAGGAACCAGGCCAGTACGAAGCCGACGACGGCGACGGGCGCGGCGTACAGGAAGACGTCGGTGATGGACGAGGCGTACGCCTGCACGGCCGGGAGTTGCAGCGCGGCCGGCAGTGCCTCGATGCCGCGCGGGTCGGCCTCCAGCGCGCCCACCGAGACGCCGGGCGGGAGCTGGGTGCCGCTGAAGGCGTCGGTGAGCTTGTCGCCGAGGCGGTTGGCGAAGACCGTGCCGAAGATGGCGACGCCGAAGGAGGCTCCGATGGACCGGAAGAAGGTCGCGCCGGAGGTGGCGACGCCGAGATCCTCGTACGAGACCGCGTTCTGCACGATGAGGACGAGGACCTGCATGACCAGGCCGAGCCCCAGGCCGAAGACGAAGAAGAAGCCGCTCATCTCGGCCGTGGAGCTGGTCTCGTCCAGCTGGTGGAGGAGGAGCAGGCCGAGGGCGGTGACACCGGTGCCCGCGACCGGGAACACCTTCCAGCGGCCGGTGCGGCTGACGATCTGCCCGGAGACGGTCGACGACAGCAGCAGGCCGAACACCATCGGCAGCATGTGCACGCCGGACATGGTCGGGCTGACGCCCTGGACGACCTGGAGGAACGTCGGCAGATAGGTCATCGCGCCGAACATCGCGAAGCCGACGATGAAGCTGATGACCGCGGAGAGGGTGAAGGTGCGGATCCGGAAGAGCTTCAGCGGGAGGACGGGTTCGGCCGCCCGCCGCTCGACGGCCACGAACACGAAGGCGAGGACGACGCCCAGCACCGCCAGGCCGATGATCTGCGGCGAGCCCCAGCCCCAGGTGGTGCCGCCGAGCGAGGCCACCAGCACCAGGCAGGTGGCGACGGACGCGATGAGGAACGTACCGAGGTAATCGATGACGTGCCGCGTGGACTTGACCGGGATGCGCAGCACGGTCGCGATCACCGCGAGGGCGACGACACCGATCGGCAGGTTGATGTAGAACACCCAGCGCCAGCTCAGGTGCTCGGTGAACAACCCGCCCAGCAGCGGACCGAGGACGCTGGTCGCCCCGAAGACGGCGCCGAACAGCCCCTGGTAACGGCCGCGTTCGCGCGGTGGGACGAGGTCGCCGACGATCGCCATCGACAGCACCATCAGCCCGCCGCCGCCGAGGCCCTGCAGCGCCCGGAACGCGATCAGCTGGGTCATGTCCTGTGCCGCGCCGCACAGCGCCGAACCGATCAGAAAAATCACAATGGCGATCTGGAACAGCCTTTTTCGGCCGTATTGATCGCCGAGCTTGCCCCACAGCGGGGTCGCCGCCGTCGACGCCAGCAGATAGGCGGTGACCACCCACGACAGGTGTTCCAGGCCGCCGAGTTCGCTGACGATCGTGGGCAGCGCGGTCGACACGATCGTCTGGTCGAGGGCGGCCAGCAGCATCCCGAGGAGCAGGGCGCCGATGGAGACGAGAACGTTGCCGGGCACGTGTTCGTCGCGTGCGTCCGGCACCTGACCCGTCATTGCGTGTGCGTCCCCGGCCATGAAGACCTCCCGACCGTCTCGTTCCATCTTCCATCGTGGTCGGTGTGACCAGTTATGGCCTGTTGAGTCATGGCGGAAGCCGCTGTTCCGGGGGCTCGTGAGCGATGGTGTGGAGGAGGTCTGGATAATCTCTGGAGTTCGCGAGGGGAAGACGCGAGGGGAGGGGCGAACGCGTGACCGAGTCGAAGGGGCACCTGTGCCCGGAGTGCGGTGCCCCCAGAGGCGCCGACAACACCCCGTCCTGCGCCTGCACCCAGCGGGCGTCCGACGCCCTGCGCGACGCCCGCACCGCGGAGGCGGCCGCGGCGGAGGACTTCGATCCGCTGCGCATACGGCCGTACGTCGAGCTGGAGGGGGCGGCGGCCGCGTCCGAGACGCCCGAGGCGCCCGACATGCCTGGGGTTCCCGGGGTGCCCTCCGTCGAGGCGACCATGGCGCTGCGTGCGGTGACCCCGGCCGCGACCGCCTCCGGCGCCGAGGACGCCACGGTCACGCTCCCGGCCGTCGACGCGACCTCCGCGCTCCCGGCCTCGTACCCCAGCCCCACCGACCTGCACCTGTTCGAAGCGGCCGACGGCCCGGGCCCCGCCGAAGCCGACGGCGAGGGGGAGCCGGGCCGCCGCCGGCCTCGTACCGTCCTGCTCGGCGTCGGCGGAGCCGTCGTGTCGGTGGTGGCGGCGGCCGGGTTCGCGAGCGGGCTGTTCGCGTACGAGACGCCCTCGCGGGACGGCACGCCGCCGCAGGACGTACGGGCGGCCGTGCCGGACACCTCGCCGAGCGCGGCGTCCGTGTCGCCGTCCACGCGGACCACGTCCGCGACGCCGACGTCCGCCTCCCCGTCCGCGTCCGCCAGCCACAGCCCGTCGCCCACCGCATCGCCGTCGGCATCCGCGTCGAGCGCCTCACCGAGCCCGTCCCGGTCGGCCGAGCCGTCGCGGTCGGCAACGACCGGCGACTCGGGCTCGGGGTCGAGCTCCGGGGACGAGTCCGGAGAGGATCGCAGCAACCCCCCTGTCCTGCGCCGCGGCGACCAGGGCCCCGAAGTCACCGAGCTCGAGCGACGGCTGACCCAGGTCGGCCTCTACACGAGGAATGCGAGCGGCAACTACAACGAGGGCGTCGAGGACGCGGTCACCCAGTACCAGCTCACGCGGGGGATCCAGGCGGAGGAGTTCGGCGTCTACGACCTGGTGACGCGGCAGAGGTTGGAGTCGGAGACGGCGGAGCCGTAGGTCGGTGCGGGCCGTACGGGGGGCTCCGCCCCCAGACCCCCGGCCTGTGCCCACCCTCCCCCACGCTCGGTTTCACTCGCGCGGGCGGACCCCCATCCCGACTCGCTCGGGCAAGAGGTCACCCGTTCCTACCCCACGTACAGCCGAATCCCACCGTCACCCACGCCCTCCACCCGCACCTCCGTCAGATCCCGCACCAGCGCATCCGGCCCGTGGAAACCGGCCCTCGCCCCCACACCGACGACCCGCATCCCGGCCGCGCGGCCCGCCTCGGAAACCGGCCCGGACGCCGTGTCCGACGCACGCGGAAAACCGGCCAGGCAGCCCTCAGCCGACGCACCGCGGAAACCCCACACGCGGCTCTCAGCCGACGCACACCCTCAGCGTCCCGTCACCCACGCCCTCCACCCGCACCTCCGTCAGATCCCGCACCAGCACATCCGGCCCGTGGAAACCGGCCCTCGCCCCCACACCGACGACCCGCATCCCGGCCGCGCGGCCCGCCTCGGAAACCGGCCCGGACGCCGTGTCCGACGCACGCGGAAAACCGGCCAGGCAGCCCTCAGCCGACGCACCGCGGAAACCCCACACGCGGCTCTCAGCCGACGCACACCCTCAGCGTCCCGTCACCCACGCCCTCCACCCGCACCTCCGTCAGATCCCGCACCAGCACATCCGGCCCGTGGAAACCGGCCCTCGCCCCCACACCGACGACCCGCATCCCGGCCGCGCGGCCCGCCTCGGAAACCGGCCCGGACGCCGTGTCCGACGCACGCGGAAAACCGGCCAGGCAGCCCTCAGCCGACGCACCGCGGAAACCCCACACGCGGCTCTCAGCCGACGCACACCCTCAGCGTCCCGTCACCCACGCCCTCCACCCGCACCTCCGTCAGATCCCGCACCAGCACATCCGGCCCGTGGAAACCGGCCCTCGCCCCCACACCGACGACCCGCATCCCGGCCGCGCGGCCCGCCTCGGAAACCGGCCCGGACGCCGTGTCCGACGCACGCGGAAAACCGGCCAGGCAGCCCTCAGCCGACGCACCGCGGAAACCCCGCACGCGGCTCTCAGCCGACGCACACCCTCAGCGTCCCGTCACCCACGCCCTCCACCCGCACCTCCGTCAGATCCCGCACCAGCACATCCGGCCCGTGGAAACCGGCCCTCGCCCCCACACCGACGACCCGCATCCCGGCCGCGCGGCCCGCCTGGATGCCGGCGCCGGAGTCCTCGAAGACGATGCAGTCGGCCGGGGCGACGCCCAGTTCGGCGGCGCCCTTGAGGAACCCCTCGGGGTCGGGCTTGCTCGCGCCGACGGACTCGGCGGTGATCCGGACGTCGGGCAGGCCGAGGCCCGCGGCGGCCATCCGCGCGGTGGACAGCGGGACGTCGGCGGAGGTGACCAGGGCGTGCGGCAGTCCGTGCAGCGAGGCGAGGAACTCGGCGGCGCCCGGGATCGCGACGACGCCGTCCATGTCGGCGGTCTCCTCGGCGAGCATGCGCGCGTTGTCGGCGTGGTTCTGCTCCATGGGGCGGCCGGGCAGCAGCAGCGCCATCGAGGCGTACCCCTGGCGGCCGTGGACGACCTTCATGACCTCGTCCCCGTCCAGCGCGTGCCGGTCGGCCCAGCGCCGCCAGATGCGTTCGACCACGGCGTCGGAATTGACCAGGGTGCCGTCCATGTCCAGCAGGAGGGCGCGGGCGGTGAGCACGGCGGTGGCCGTCATCGGCAGCTCCAAGACGCGGGGCAGCGGGGCGGGTGGGTGAGCCCCGGGGGGAACAAGGCGGCCCCGCCCGCCGGTCAGGGAAAACGGGCGGGAGCCACTTTGTTTCTCCACGGTACAAAACAGAACCGGCTTCCCGCCACCGTCTGACGCAACAGTTCACGCACAGTTCAGCTCACGCGGCGGGTTCACCCGGCCACGGCCTCCCACAGCGACCACACCCCGAGGCCCAGCATCAACAGCGCCGCGACCTTGGTGATCAGCCGTAGCGGAACCCGCTTCATCAGGGCCTTTCCGCCGACGATGCCGAGTCCGGCCACCGCCCACAGCGCGAGCACCGCACCGAGGCCGACGGAGAGCGGGTCGTCGTAACGGGCCGCGAGGTTCGCCGTCATGATCTGGGTCAGATCGCCGAACTCGGCGACCAGGATGAGCATGAACCCGGCGCCCGAGACCTTCCAGAAGGACTGGTTCTCCGGCTTGCGGATCTCCGCGTCATCATCGGCCCCGTCCCTCGTCATCAGCAGCACGGCCGCGCCGCCGAGGAAGAGCACACCGGTCAGCGCGTGCACGAGCTGCTGCGGCAGGAGCGTCAGCACGCTGCCGGCCGCGACGGCGAGCGCGACATGCAGCGCGAAGGCGGCGGCGACGCCCGCGAAGACGTAGGACGCGCGGTAGCGGGTGCCGAGGACGAGGCCGGCGAGCGCGGTCTTGTCCGGCAGCTCGGCGAGGAAGACGACGCCGAAGACGAGCGCCGTCACGGTGAAGCTGATCAAGGGTCCTCAATCGGTCGGGGCTGCCCCACCAAGAGCGCTGCATCCGTCGGACGGGACACCTCGGCACGGCAGCGCACACGTCACCCGTGCCGTACGGCACGGATGTGCACTGCTTGCCGAAGGTCTCGCTGGCCGACCGCAAAGGATCCGCCTCCGGGCGCCGGCTCAGACGAGCTGAGCAGTATGTCGACGGTCCGGCGAAGAGCTACTCCCCTTCTGCGCCGTCCATAGTACGTGACCCATGAACCGACCCCCGGGGCCGAAAGTCCCGTCGCGGGCATAGACGCGTCATGTACACGTCATTAGCTTCTTACCCGACGCACATCCCCCGGCAACACGGCCCCGCGAGCATTCCCTCGCTCGCACCTCAACGGCCCCACACCCCATGGGAGTTCGTATGTCGAAGTTCTACGCGCGTCGACGCGTCAGCATACTCGCCGCGCTCACCGGTCTCATAGCCTCGGTCGGGCTTTTCAACGGCCCGACCGCCTCCGCCGCCCTCCCCACCCCGGTCAGCGGCGCCACCGCCCGCACCTACCTCGCCTCGCTCACCGTGGCGACGGAGGACCGCACCGGGTACAACCGCGACCTGTTCCCGCACTGGATCACCCAGTCCGGCACCTGCAACACCCGTGAGGTCGTCCTGAAGCGCGACGGCACGAACGTCGTCCAGGACTCCGCCTGCGCCGCCACCAGCGGCAGCTGGTACTCCGTCTACGAGGGCGCGACCTGGACCGCCGCCTCCGACGTCGACATCGACCACCTCGTCCCGCTCGCCGAGGCCTGGGACTCCGGCGCCGACAGCTGGACCACCGCCCGCCGCCAGTCCTTCGCCAACGACCTGACCCGCCCGCAGCTCATCGCCGTCACGGACAACGTCAACCAGTCCAAGGGCGACCAGGACCCCGCCACCTGGATGCCCTCGCGCACGGCCTACCGCTGCACCTACGTCCGCGCCTGGGTCCAGGTGAAGTACTACTACGACCTCTCCGTCGACTCGGCCGAGAAGTCCGCGCTCACGAGCTACCTCTCGGGCTGCTGATCCCGCGACCCTTTGCCGATCCCGGAAGATCCACCAGGTTCGGCAAAGGGTCGACAAACCGTGATCTGCGGAACCTCCCCGTTCCCCTCCGTCGTTCCGTACCGTACGGGGCGACGGAGGAGGGTGATCACGTGGCGGGACTGCGCCTTGGGCCACTGCTGAGGTATGCCGACGGCTCGTGCGCGACCGTCTGGGTCGAGGCGAGCCGCCCGTGCACCGCCGAGGTGCGCTGCGCCGACGGCGCCCGCGGCGAGGCCCGCACCTTCCAGATCGAGGGCCATCACTACGCCCTCGTCCCGGTGACCGGCCTCACCCCCGGCACGACACGCGCGTACGAGGTGTTCCTCGACGGCACGCGCGTGTGGCCGTTGCCCGACTCCCCGTTCCCGCCCTCGGTCATCCGCACCTCCACCGAGGACGAGGCCGTCCGTGTCGCCTTCGGCTCCTGCCGCTGGGCCGCGCCCCCGGCCGGAGAGAAGGACCCCTTCGGCCCGGACGCCCTGGACACCCTCTCGGCCCGGATGGCGAGCAGTCCCGAGGGCGAACGTCCGGACGTGCTGCTGCTGTTGGGCGACCAGGTGTACGCCGACGAGACCTCGGACAGGACCCGCCGCTGGCTGGCCGCCCGCCGCGACCTGAGCGACCCGCCGGGCAACGAGGTGGCGGACTACGAGGAGTACACCCACCTCTATTACGAGTCCTGGCTGGACCCCGAGGTGCGCTGGCTGCTGTCCACCGTGCCCAGTTGCATGATCTTCGACGACCACGACGTCATCGACGACTGGAACACCTCCGCCGCCTGGCTCGAGGACATGCGGGCCACCGGCTGGTGGCAGCAGCGGCTGCTGAGCGGCCTCATGTCGTACTGGGTGCACCAGCACCTGGGGAACCTGTCCCCGGCCGAACTGGCCGCCGACCCGCTGTACGCGGCGGTGCGCGACACCCCCGACGGCACCGACGTGCTGCGCGCCTTCGCCGCCGAGGCCGACGCCGACGCGGCCTCGGTGCGCTGGAGCTACCGCCGCGACTTCGGCCGCGTCCGCCTGCTGATGGTGGACACCCGGGCGGCCCGCGTCCTCGACGAGGAGCACCGCGCGATGCTCGACCCGCGCGAGGCGGAGTGGGTGCGCGAACAGGCGCTGGACGCGCCGGGTTCGTACGACCATCTCCTCGTCGGCACCTCCCTGCCCTGGCTGCTGCCGCACCTGGTGCACGACGCCGAGGCGTGGAACGCGGCGCTGTGCCGGGGCGAGAAGGGCGCCCGCTGGGCCCGCTTCGGCGAGGACCTGCGGCGCCGGGCCGACCTGGAGCACTGGGCGGCCTTCCCGGAGTCCTTCACCGCGCTGACGGAGCTGCTCGCCGAGGCCGGTTCGGGGCCCGAGGCGCCGGCGACGATCCTCGTCCTGTCCGGGGACGTGCACCACGCGTACGTGGCCGAGCCGCACTGGCGCGCCGAGTCCCCCGACGCCCGGATCCTCCAGCTGACCTGCTCCCCGGTCCACAACTCCATTCCCCTGTCCATAAGGCTCGGCTTCCGCTTCGGCTGGAGCGCCCTGGCCCGCGCCCTCGGCCGCCGCTTCGCCTGGCACGCCGGCACTCCCGTCCCGCCGGTCAGCTGGCGCAAGAAGGGCGGCCCGTGGTTCGGCAACCAGCTCATGACCCTGACCCTGCGCGGCCGTTCGGCCCGGCTGCGGCTGGAGCAGGCGCGGGAGGTACGGGGCGGGAGGCCGCAGTTGGCGACGGTCACGGAGTCCGAACTCGCCCACTAATCAACCCGTTACGACCGTTTGTTGTGCCCGTGGCCGGTGATGCGCGTGATGCTCGTGATGCATCCCACAGTCCGTGCACCCTGGTCTCGGCTCCCTCGGCTCGCGACGGCATGATGAGGCGGACCGTCCGCTTCCAGTGGTCGCCTCGACGCGCCCCCCACGCCCGGGAGTCCCCTTCTTGTCCGCACCGACCGAGGACCACGTGCCCGTCTCCGTCGCCCTGGTCGGCGCCGGACCGCGCGGCACCAGCGTCCTGGAACGCCTCTGCGCCTCGGCGCCGGAACTCCTCCCGCCCGGCGCCCGGCTGACGGTCCACGTCGTCGACCCGGCGCCGCCCGGCCCCGGCCGCGTCTGGCGGACCGAGCAGTCGCCCGAGCTGCTGATGAACACGGTGGCCTCGCAGGTGACCCTGTTCACCGACGAGAGCGTGGACTGCTCGGGACCGATCCGGCCGGGCCCGAGCCTGCACGAGTGGGCGGGCGGCACGCTCGGGCCCGACGCGTATCCGACCCGGGCCCAGTACGGGCGTTACCTGGAGTGGGTGTTCGCGCGGACGGTGCGCGAGGCACCGCCCGGGGTACGGGTCGAGACGCACGCGGCCCGCGCGGTACGCCTCGACGACGCCCCCGACGGCCTCCAGACCCTCACCCTCGACGACGGCCGCGCCCTGTCCGGCCTGTCCGCCGTCGTCCTGGCCCAGGGCCATCTGCCGGTGGCCGCGGACACCGCCGTACGGCGGCCTGCGGCCTACGCCGAGCAGCACGGCCTGTGCCACATACCGCCCGCCAACCCGGCCGACGTCGACCTCGCGCCCGTCTCCCCCGGCGAACCGGTGCTGTTGCGCGGTCTGGGCCTCAACTTCTTCGACCACACGGCCCTGTTGACGACCGGCCGCGGCGGGCGCTTCGTACCCGGTCCGCACGGACTGCGGTACCTGCCCTCCGGCCGCGAGCCGCGCCTGTACGCCGGTTCGCGGCGCGGCATCCCGTACCAGGCCCGGGGCGACAACGCGAAGGGCCCCTACGGCCGTCATCTCCCGCTGGTCCTCACCGACGAGGTGATCGCCGGCTTCCGCAAGCGCGCCGACTCCGGCGAGGCGCCGGACTTCCTCGCCGAGATATGGCCGCTGGTGGCGAAGGAGGTGGAGACGGTCTACTACGAAGCGCTGGTCGGGGCCATGGAGTTCGGCATCACGGAGTTCGCGGCCACGGGGTACGCGACCTCGGACTTCCGGGACCGTTTCCTGGCCACCGCGCACGGCAGTCCCCAAGAGGCCGCCGTACTCGAGGAGTTCGGGGTGGCGCCGGCCGACCGCTGGTCCTGGGACCGGATGTCCCGCCCGTACGCGGGACGCGCCTTCGCCGGCCCCGGTGCCTGGCGGGCCTGGCTGCTCACCCACCTCCGCGAGGACGCCGCCCAGGCGGCCCTCGGCAATGTCGCCGGTCCACTGAAGGCCGCCCAGGACGTGCTGCGCGACCTGCGCAACGAGCTGCGGCAGATCGTCGACCACGGCGGGCTCGCGGGCGCCTCCCGCCGGGACCACCTGGACCGCTGGTACACCCCGCTCAACGCCTTCCTGTCCATCGGCCCGCCCCGGCGCCGCATCGAGGAGCTGGCCGCGCTGGTGGAGGCGGGCGTGGTGGAGGTGCTCGGACCGCGTCTTGAGGTCCGCGAGGAGGACGGGGCGTGGGTGGCGCACTCCCCGGAGGTGCCGGGGTCCGCCGTACGCGTCACCACACTCATAGAGGCGCGGCTACCGGAACCGGATCTGCGACGCACGGCCGACGAGCTGCTGGCCCGGCTGCTGAAGACCGGACAGTGCCGGCCCCACACCGTGGACGGTTACGAGACCGGGGGGTTGGACGTGACACCGCGGCCGTACCGTCTGCTGGACCGTCAGGGCCGGGCGCACGCACGGCGGCTGGCCTTCGGGGTCCCCACGGAGGGCGTGCACTGGGTGACCGCGGCGGGCGCCCGCCCTGGTGTGGATTCGGTCACGCTTTCGGACGCGGACGCGGTGGCGAGAGCGGCCCTACGTGCGGCCTCGGCCGAAACGGAAGGGCAAGCGGAGGCAAACCGATGGCCAAATGTTGAACTTGCAACAATAGATTAGGTGCTCCTAACCTGGGTCACTCACTCGGTTCCGTCCCCAGACCGGTCCTCTCCCCACGGACCGGCCCGACCGAAGGAGTAATCCCCACATGACGGCACGCCTCAACAGCGCCCAGCCGTACGCCCTCGGCCTCTTCCGCATCGTCGTCGGCCTGCTCTTCGCCTGCCACGGCGCCTCCTCGCTCTTCGGCGTCCTCGGCGGCGCCGACGGCAGCGGCGGCACGGTCGAGACCGGTGCCTGGCCCAACTGGTACGCGGCCGTGATCGAGTTGGTCGGCGGCTCGCTCGTGCTGATCGGCCTCGGCACCCGCGCCGCCGCGTTCATCTCCTCGGGCGCGATGGCGTACGCGTACTTCAAGGTCCACCAGCCCAACGCCCTGTGGCCGATGGAGAACAGCGGCGAGGGCGCGGCGATGTTCTGCTGGGCCTTCTTCCTGCTGGTCTTCACCGGCTCCGGCGCCTTCGGCCTGGACCGGCTGTTCGCCAAGCGCTCCACGGCGACGCAGAAGCCGGCCACCGAGCACACGCCGGTGGCGGCCTGATCCTCGGCAGCCGCATTGCACGCACGACGGCGCCCGTTCCCGCGGCTCACGCTGGGCGGGCGCCGTCCCCGCGAGGGGGCAGCCGGGTGAACATGTCGTGCCGAACACACGAGCCCCCGGTGAATGTCCTGTCAGACCCCGGGCGTACGCTGTATGGCTGTTAACACGGGGGATCACGGGGAGTTCGGGTGCTGGAAAGCATGGAGAGTGTGGGGCTGCTGACCGGCGGCCCATGGATCTACGCGGTGATCGCCGCATCCGTCCTCCTGGACGTGTTCCTGCCGGTCCTGCCGAGCGGCGTCCTCGTCATCGCGGCCGCCACGGCCGCCGCCGGCGCGGCGACCGGCCAGGTCGCTCCGCACGAGGTGCCCGACATCCTCGCCCTCATCCTCTGCGCCACGACCGCGTCCGTACTGGGCGACCTGGTGGCCTACCGCCTGGCCTGGCGCGGCGGGGCCCGCCTGGACCGCGCCATCGCCCGCTCCCGCCGGCTGACCGTCGCGCAGGAACGTCTCGGCTCGGCCCTCGCCAGCGGCGGCGGCACCCTGGTCGTCCTCGCCCGCTTCGCCCCGGCCGGCCGCTCCGTCGTCTCCCTCGGCGCCGGCGCCGCCCACCGCCGCGCCCGCGACTTCCTCCCCTGGTCCGCCCTCGCCGGCCTCTCCTGGGCCGCCTACAGCGTCGCCCTCGGCTACTACGGCGCCCAGTGGCTGGGCACCACCTGGCTGGCGACGGGGGTGTCGCTACTGGCCCTGTTCGGAGCGGGCGCAGGCGCGGCCTTCATCATGCGCCGCCACCCGGAACCGGCGGAGGCACCGTAACAACGCCCACTGCACCGGAAGGCCAACGCCCCGGACACCGCAACTGCGGGCAGCTTGCCGCGGGACCGACAACCGCAGCCGCGGGCAGTCGTGCCGCAGGGCCGACACAGGCAGCACCCCGGACACGCGTCGCACCGTAGCTGCGGGCAGTCGTGCCGCAGGGGCGGCACGGGTGGGCGCAGCGGCACCCCGCAACGCCGGGCCGCGCGACCCACCCCCCGGGCAGCAACGCCGGCCGACTCCGCCAATCCGCGGGCAGCCGTGCCGCGGGACCGACACAGGCAGCACCCCGGGCACGCATCGCACCGTAGCTGCGGGCAGTCGTGCCGCAGGGGCGGCACGGGTGGGCGCAGCGGCACCCCGCAACGCCGGGCCGCGCGACCCACCCCCCGGGCAGCAACGCCGGCCGACTCCGTCAATCCGCGGGCAGCCGTGCCGCGGGACCGACACAGGCAGCACCCCGGGCACGCATCGCACCGTAGCTGCGGGCAGTCGTGCCGCAGGGGCGGCACGGGTGGGCGCAGCGGCACCCCGCAACGCCGGGCCGCGCGACCCACCCCCGGGCGGCAACGCCGGCCCACCCGCCAAACCCCGGCCCGCTCTACCCCGCCCTCTGCGCAGCGGACCCCCGTACCTCCAACCCGGCCAACAACTCCGCCGTGGCCTCGGCGATCACCTCCACGGCGCGGTCGAACACCTCCTGGTTGTGCGCGGCGGGCGCGCGGAACCCGGAGACCTTGCGGACGTACTGCAGGGCGGCGGCCCGGATCTCCTCCTCGGTCGCCTCCTCGGGCAGTACGGGCGGACGAAGCGTCTTGATACTGCGGCACATGCCTCCAGTCTCGCCCCCGCCGGGGAATATCGCCGGGCCTCCGCCGGATTCCACCAACCAGGCCACCCCGAAAGCGCCGCCTGCGATGATCGTTCCGAGGCGGCCACCGTCCCGGGGCCGACCGAGGAGAGGAACCCCGCATCATGGCGTACGAAGAACTGACCGTGGCCGTCCTGGGCCCCGGCGGCACCGGCGGCCTGCTCGCCGCCCTCCTGTCCCGCGCCGGCCACCGCGTGATCTGCCTGGCCGGCGACGAGACGTCGGACACCCTCCGTACGGCCGGAATCCGCGTCCGCAGTGAGACGTTCGGCGACTTCACGGCCCACGTCGAGGCGGACACGACCCTGCGCGAACCGGTCGACGCCTGCCTGGTCGCGGTCAAGCACACGACCCTCGACGCCGCCCTCGACCGCGTCCCGCCCGCGACGCTCGGCGACGGTCTGGTCGTACCGCTCCTGAACGGCGTCGAACACCCCGCGGCCCTCCGCACCCGCTACCGCCCCGACCGCGTCGCCCCCGCCGTCATCCGCGTGGAGTCGACCCGTGTGGCGCCGGGCGTGATCGAGCACGGCAGCCCCTTCGCCGAGGTCGATCTCACCGGCGAAGGCGTCCCCCGCGAACGCCTCGACGCGCTGGCGGAGGCCCTCACGGCCGCCGGCCCGACCACCCGCGTGCTGCCGGACGAGTCGGCGGCGCTCTGGGCGAAGATGTCGTTCCTGGCCCCCTTCGCGCTCCTGACGACACGCCACGGGCTCTCCCTCGGCGACGTCCGCACCAAGTACCGCGAGGAGTTGACGGCCCTGGTGGAGGAGACCGCCGAGGTCAGTGCCGCCTGCGGCGGCCCGGCGGACCCCGCCCAGGCGCTCGCCCGCTACGACAGCTTCCCGCACGGGATGAAGTCGTCGATGCAGCGCGACGCCGAGGCAGGCCGCCCGCTCGAACTGGACGCGATCGGCGGGGCGTTGCTGCGCGCGGCCGAGCGCCACGGGGTGGAGGTGCCCGTAACGGCCCGCCTGGTACGGGAGTTGAGGGACGCGGGGCACTGACGCGGGCCCGCCAGGGCTGAGCGACACACCGGGGCGGCCGGTTCTCACCGCCCCGGTGACCGCCTCCTCCCCACCGGGTACCGATTTGCCGAACCGGCAACAAACCTCGCGCCCGGCCGCCGCCGAACCGCAGGATCGACGTACGAGCCGCAGCGCCGCCGCCCGTGTGCGTGCCGCTGCACCCGACGCACGTACGGAGGACTCATGCACCGCCCGGCCCCCCAGCTCGAAGACGTCACCCACCGCCTCCTCCCCTCCCCCGCCGGCCGCGTCCACGCCGCGGAACTCGGCGAGGGACCGCTGGTCCTGCTGCTGCACGGCTTCCCGGAGTCCTGGTACTCCTGGCGTCACCAGCTGCCGGCCCTGGCCGCCGCCGGATACCGGGCGGTCGCGGTGGACGTGCGCGGATACGGGCGTTCCTCGCGGCCGGACGCGGTGGCGGCGTACCGGATGCGCGACCTGGTGGCGGACAACGCGGCCGTGGTCGAGGCGCTCGGCGAGCGGTCCGCGGTGGTCGTCGGACACGACTGGGGCGCGACCATCGCCGCGCACTCCGCCCTGCTGCGGCCCGACGTCTTCCGCGCGGTGGGCCTGCTGAGCGTGCCGTACACCCCGCCCGGCGGCCCGCGGCCGAGCGAGATCTTCGCGCAACTGGGCGGCGGGAAGGAGGAGTTCTACGTCTCCTACTTCCAGGAACCGGGCCGGGCCGAGCGCGAGATCGAACCGGACGTCCGCGGCTGGCTCGCCGGTTTCTACGCCGCGCTCTCCGCGGACACCATGCCCGGACCCGGCGCCCCCGACCCGCACTTCGTGAGCCCCGGCAGCACCCTCCGTGACCGTTTCCCGGCCGACCGTCTGCCCGCCTGGCTCGGCGAGGCGGAACTCGACGTCTACGCCGGGGAGTTCGAGCGCACCGGCCTCACCGGCGCCCTGAACCGCTACCGCGCGATGGACGAGGACTGGAAGGACCTCGCCGACCTCACCGGCGCCCCGATCCCCCAGCCGTCACTCTTCCTCGGCGGCACCCTGGACGCCTCGACGACCTGGCTGTCGGACGCGATCGAGGCCTTTCCCGTCACCCTCCCCGGCCTGCGCTCCTCCCACCTCCTCGAAGGCTGCGGCCACTGGATCCAGCAGGAGCGCCCGGACGAGGTCAACCGCCTCCTGACCGCCTGGCTGGCCGCCCTGCCCACAGACTGAGTCGTGCTCGGCGAGTACGCCAAGGTCTCACGGACCTCGGCCGACTACGTCAAGCCGATGCCGGCGAGCATCGGGGCGCTGGCGGTCGGGCGTCACGTCTTCGACATCACCAACGGCTGGGAGGACAAGCCCCCGGCGGGTGAGCACATCGTCGTGGTGTCGCACCGGCCCAGGCCCGAAGGGTGGCATCCGGAGGCGCCGTTCCACTCCGTCGGCGACGTGACCCGGGCGATCGCGAAGGCCAAGGAACTCGCCGGGGACCGCACGGTCGGCGTGGCGGCGGGCGGACCCGCACACGGTGATCCAGGGCGACGGCGTACTGCACCTGCGCTACCGGGTCCACCACCCACGCCGACCACCGAACGCCAGCCGCACTCCAGCACACCCGTTCGCATGAACCACGCGAAGGAACTCGCCACCCAAATTCGAACAGGCGTAGCATTGTGCCGTGGCAACGACCTATGACTTTCCGAGTGACCTCCTCGCCGGTCAGGAGGAGCTGCATCAGGTCCGGGCCGAGCTGTCGGCCCTGCTCAAGCGGCTTCCCTGGTCGGTCGAGCCGCTGGACGGCTTCAGCGACGCGGGCGGCTGGCGCAAGGTGGAGCGGCCCGCCTCCCCCGGCTGGACGGCGGACGAACAGGCCGCGGTGGAGAAGCTCCGCCGGCGGGAGCACGAACTCGCGGTCTTCGTGAGCTGCCACCGCTTCTGGGCGGAGGTCACGGCGGCGGAACGGGTGGACGCCCGCACGAAGCTGAAGCACGCGCACGAGGCTCCGGAGAAGCCGGAGAAAGAGGGGGTCTGAACCAGGAAGACCCCGGCCAGGATCGGCTGGGGTCTTCTCGCGGTGTGGGCGCGGACGGTTTCGAACCGCCGACATCCTGCTTGTAAGGCAGGCGCTCTACCCCTGAGCTACGCACCCGAGACGAGTCGACAGCCTACATTGCCCGGGGCACTGCCCCGCAAACCCGTATCGCGGAGCTGTGTGCGGCCCAGCTGTGTGCAAGGGCCCCCTCCCTGGGACCTCCGCGATCTCCGGGGGTCTCCGGGGGTCTCCGGGGGTTATCCCCACCCGGAATCCGGGAGCGGCCCGGATGCCCCCGCCCGCCCGGGATCCGTACGGTCGAAGAGCGTCGTAGCACAGGCTTCGGCGCTCGTCCCAGGGGGAGACCGTCATGGCCCGTACCGTTCCCGTCCGTGCCCTCGCCGTGGCCGGTGTCGTCGCGGCCCTCGTCGCCGGTGCCACCGCGTGTGGCGCCTCCGCCGGCGACGACAAGGACCCCGACCAGCGGTCCTTCGCGCTGCGCGGCGACACGCTCACGATCGACTCCGACGACTCCGCGCTGGAGATCGTCGCCGCCGACGCGCACAAGGCGGGCACGGTCGACGTCACCCGCTGGTTCCAGGGCACGGTCGCCATGGGCAAGGATCCCAAGGTGACCTGGTCCATGAAGGACGACCGGCTGAAGCTGCGGCTGACGTGCTCGGGCGTGGTCGCCGACTGCGCGGCCAAGCACCGGATCGAGGTGCCGCGCGGGGTAGCGGTGAACGTCGTGGACGGGGACGGCAGCGTGCGCGCGCGGGGCTTCGAGGACGCGCTGAACATCCGTACCGGCGACGGCTCCGTGCGCGTCACCGACTCCAGCGGCCCGCTGGAGCTGCGTACCGGCGACGGCTCGGTGCACGCGGAGGTCTCCTCGCGCGAGGTACGCGCCCGGACCGGTGACGGCTCCGTCCACCTCGAACTGGACGCCGTACCCGACCTGGTGGAGTCCCGCACCGGCGACGGGTCCGTGACGATCGCGCTGCCCGACGCCACGTACCGGGTGACGGCCAGGACGGGCGACGGAGCGGAGGACATATCGGTACCTCGGGACGACTCCAGCTCCCATGTGGTGTCCGCGCAGACCGGCGACGGCAAAGTAACGGTCCGAACGGCGAACTGACCGGCCCGTGTGTTCGTCCTTAACCGGTGGGAGAATGACAGCGGGCAAGGACGATTCACAGCACGGGAGAGGGATGTGACGGCGACACCTTCGCAGTCGTACTCGCCGTTGGTGCCGCGCGCACAGCACCCTGTGCGTCACGTGCTGCGGGACACCCTCACCCTGCTCGGACTGCCGCTCGTCGTCGCGCTCACCCTGCCCGCCGCCTTCGCGAGCGGTGGCGGCAGCGGCACCCGGCGCTGGTTCGGCGGGCGCGCCGAGAGCCAGCGGGCCGAGGCGCAGGCCGCGAAGGACGCCGCCGCGGCCGCGTTCTACGAGCTGGACACCGCCCAGCGTGACCTGCGGATCTCGATAGAGACCATCACGGCCGTCGACGACTCCCCGGCCGCCCGGCGCGCGGTCGCCGACTTCCAGGCGATCAGCAACCGCATCGACGAGGCCAGTCACCAGTACATCAACGCCGTCGACGCACACGACCTCGACCGGGACGACCTGGAGACCTCGGCCGCCGCGCAGGCGCGCACCGCGCTCGGCCGGGCCAAGGACGAACTGGGCCGGGTCAAGCAGGACCTGGACCGGTTCACGGCCGGGCTCGAACCTCTGATCGGCAAGGCCGAGACCCAGCTGGCCCGCCTCGCCCCCGCCGTCGAGCGGGCCCGGCAGGGCCTGCTGGCCGCGTCCAACGCGCTCGACGCCGTACGGGGATCGGGGCTGAAGGCGGACGACCTGGCCGGCCGGCTCGCCGCCCTCGGACCCGAGCTGACCAAGCTCAACCAGGGCGCGGGAGCGCACGGCGTCCCCCAGACCCTGGAGCGCGCCGAGCGCGTGGCGCGGGAGGCCGAGTCGGTGCGGGTGGAGGCCGAGCGGCTGCCGGAGCGGGCCGCCGAGATCGACCACCGGCTGGTCTCCCTGCGCACCCGCGCCCAGGCCCTCACCACCCGCGCGGAGCAGCTCGACCCGATCCTGAGCGAGCTGCGGCGCCGCTTCGTGGCCGCCTGCTGGCAGGACCTCCAGCACGTGCCGGACCAGGCCGCGGAGAACGTGGCGCAGGCCGAGCTGAAGCTGCGCGAGGCCCGCGCCGCCCGCGACGAGCAGCGCTGGCCCGACGCGACCGCCCTGCTGTCGACGGTCCGGGCGCTGCTGAACACGACCGACGAGTCCGTCTCGGCCGCCGGGGACCGGCTGCGCCGGCTGAACGCCGTGCAGAAGGACCCGCAGCAGGAGATCGACCGCACCCGCTTCGCCATCCGCGACGCCCAGCGCCTCGCCATGGCCGGCCGCCACACCCCCGACCCGCATCACGCCCGCCCCCTGGACGACGCGGTCGCCCGCCTCGAGCGCGCGATCGGCACGCTGGAGGGCCGCCATCCGGACTACTGGCACTTCCTGACCGAGACGGAGGCGGTACGGCAGTCGGTGGCGCGGGTCGTGAACCAGATCCGGGAGGAGCGCGGGTCCGGGCACTGACGTGCCCCTACGACGGCGGCCGTACGCCGGTTAACCTGTGCGCATGCCTCGCTATGAGTACCGCTGCCGGACCTGCGGCGACACCTTCGAACTGAGCCGTCCGATGGCGGAGTCCTCCGCCCCCGCCGACTGCCCCGCGGGCCACGACGACACGGTCAAGCTCCTGTCGACAGTGGCGGTGGGCGGCTCGGCCTCCGCGCCCGCCCCCGCGCCCGGGTCGGGCGGTGGTGGCGGGGGCGGCTGCTGCGGCGGGGGCTGCTGCGGCTGACGGGTCAGGCTTGCCGCGCCTCCCGCAGGAACTCCCGCAGGATCCGCTCCCCCGCCAGCACGCCCCGCTCCGGCAGCGCGCTGACCGTCGGGGCGCTCCAGTCGGCGTCGGCGAGTTCGCCGTGGCCCGGGCGCCAGCCCCGGTCCGCCGCCAGGAGCAGGTCGGCGTCGAGGAGGGAGTCCCCGGCGGCGAGGGTGAGCTCGGCGCCGGTGCGGCGGGCGACCTCGTGCATGGCGGCGCTCTTGGTGAGCGGCTTCGGGACGGCGTAGATCTTGCGGCCTTGGAGGGACACCGTCCAGCCGCGGTTCTCCGCCCAGACGGCGAGTTCCTTCACCCATTCCTCGGGGAGCAGCTCGCGCTCGACGACCAGGTAGGCGAAGAGGCCCTCGGCGTCGCGGTGCTTGCGCACCCAGAGCGGGTCGGCCGTCGTCATCAGGTGCTCGCGCACCTCGTCGAGCGGGGCGCACTCGTCGGCGAGGCGGGCCGTCACGCGCGCGTGCCAGTCGGGGTCGGAGACGCCGTCCACCAGGAGGTGCCCGCCGTTCGCGCAGATCGCGTACGTGGGCGTGGGGCCGGGGAGGTTGATGCGCTGGTACTGCTTGCGGGTCCGGGTCGTCGTCGGGACGAAGACCGCCGCGTCGCCGAGTTCGGTGAGCAGGGCCGCCGAGGTCTCCGTCATGAACGACAGCGGCCTGCTCTCGTGCACCTCGACGCACAGCAGCCGGGGCGCCCGCGCGTCCGGCATGGTCAGCGCGAGGGCCGCCGCGGAGTAGATCAGCGTACGGTCGAGGTCGCTCGCCACCAGCACCGGCATCAGACCGTCACCGCCTTGCCGTCGGCGCCCGTCGCGCCCCGCGTGTACTTGGGGTGGATCAACCCCACGCAGGTGTACGGGAGTTCGGCGACCTCTTCCACCGGGACACCTCTCTGTTCGGCCAGCAGACGCACATGGTCGAGGTCGGCGCCCGCCCCGGCCCGCGCGAGAATCTTCCAGGGCACCCGGCGCAGCAGCACCCGGGTGGTCTCGCCGACGCCGGGCTTGACGAGGTTCACGTCGTGGATGCCGTACTCCTCGCTGATGCGCTCGACGGCCGCCCAGCCCTCCCAGGTCGGTTCGCGGTCGCCGGACAGCAGTTCCTTGGCCTGCGCGTCCACCGCGTCCCCGACCTCGGGGAAGCGGGCGGCGACCGCGTCCAGGAAGGCCACCGACACATCGGCGCCGGCGAGTTCGCGGTAGAACTTCGCGCCGTGGAAGTCGTTGGGGCCGACCAGGTCGGCGCGCAGGACGGTGCGCGAAATCAGGCCGGAGACGGTCGAGTTGAGGCACGCGGACGGGATGAGGAAGTCCTCGCGGGTGCCGTACGTCCGCACGCACGAGCCGGGGTCGGCCAGCACCGCGATCTCCGGGTCGAAGCCCACCGCACCGCCCCCGCCCTCGAACTCCTTGACCGCGTCGGCGAGTTCGCGGGTGATGGCGCCCTTACCGGTCCAGCCGTCGACGAAGACGACGTCGGCCGGGTCGTGGTGGGCGGCCAGCCAGCGCAGCGCGTTGGCGTCGATGCCGCGGCCGCGCACGATGGAGACGGCGTAGTGGGGAAGGTCGAGGCCGTGCCGGAACTGGGCCCAGCGGCGCATCAGCACACCGATCGGCGTGCCCGCGCGGGCCAGCGAGACGAGCACCGGCCGGGGAGAGCGCTCGGCGAGCACGAGCTCGGTGACCGCGCCCACCGCCAGCGCCAGTCGCCCCGCGGACGCCTCCAGCGCCGTGTGGAACAGCTCCTGGTACTGCTCGCTGGGCTGGTACTCCACCGGCAGCGACTCCGCGTAGTGCGCGCCGCCGCTCTGGATGGCCTCCTCGCGCTCCTCGGTCGGCGCCTCCAGCGTCACGTCCGAGAGATCCTGGAGCAGCCAGCCGACCTCCTCGGGCGGGTACGAGGAGAAGGCGGGGCCACGGAGGGGCTCGGGCAGCATGGCGGGCCTTTCGGGAACGTACAGCGACTCGGGGACGTACGACGGTACGACCGCGAGGACCACGTGCGGGGTGTGTGCGGCCAGCCGGGCCAACAGGCCGTCGGACGCGTGCAGTTCGGGGGTGTCGGCGGCCGAGTCGACGACGGCTATGACGGCGTCGAAGCCGCCGCCGGCGACGTTGTAGGCGTAGCGCTCGCCGGAGCCGTCGGCCGGGTCGTCGTGGGCCGGGAAGACGAGGCGGCTGCGGATCGCGTAACCGGGGTCGTCGACCGCGAGGACGGGTGAGCGGGTGGTGGTGGAGTAGCGCACCTCGGCGCTGCCGGTGTCGGCGGCGTCGACGGCGTCTACGAGCTGCTCCAGCTCGCGGGCCAGCCTGAGCGGGGCGTACATCAGCTCCTCGAAGCCGAGGACGAGCACGCGCCGGGCCTTCGGGGGCAGCGCCTCGGCGAGCCGGGCGGCCATGGCGGGCAGTGCGCTCTCCAGGCGTATTCGGTGCTGCGGCGTGAACCCGTGCCGCCCGCCGTCGGGCAGGCCGCGGGGCCAGCGCAGGTCGACGCGGGCGATCCGGCCGTACGGCGGCGGGGCGGGGACGGCCGCGGCCTCGTGCCGGGCCACCAGCTCCTGCCCCTTCTCCAGCACCCCCTCCGGCAGCCGTACGGTCCCCGAGGCGGCCGCCACCAGGTCCACCCGGGCGCCGATCTCCCGCGCGAACTCGTCCAGGCGGCCGGCGTCGGCCGCCGAGCGCATGTCGACGAGGGCGACCACCACATACCGTTCGCGCGGATAGCGTTCGTGCAGGTCACGGATGGTGTTGAGGATCGTGTTGCCGGTGGAGAACTCGTCGTCGACCAGGACCAGCGGCCCGTCCCCGACCAGCAGCGCCGGGTCCTCGGGCAGCAGCAGGTGGGAGGTGGCGTGCGAGTGGGACTCCTCGAAGCCGCCGGCCGTGGCGACGCCCGGGACCGGGCGCCTGGTGGAGTGCAGGTAGGGCGCGAGGCCCACGCCGTCGGCGACACAGTGGCCGAGGCCGGTGGCGGTCTCCGCGTAGCCGAGGACGACCGCCCGGCGGGCCTCGTCGGTGCCGAGCAGGTCGCGGACGCGGCGGCCGAGGGTGAAGCCGTGGCCGTAGACGACGGACGGCGACTGCGGGACGTGCTTGCCGAGCACGTTCGACACCAGCAGGTGCGCCCGCTTGGGGTTGCGGCGCAGCGCCAGCCCCAGCAGTTCGGTCAGCCCGTCGTCGCCCACCAGTTCGACGCCGAGTCGCTCGGCGACCCAGCTGCCGGACCAGACGGCTTTGTTCACTGCGTGGTTCATACGTCCCTTGGTGGTCAGCGGTCTCAATCGGGGATTCCGGCCGCGAGCAGCTCGACGAAGCCGATGTCCTCGTTCGCCACACCGAACACCTCGGCGCGCAGCAGGGTCCGCTCGGCCCAGGCGCGGTGCGGCTTCACTTCATTCATTTTGTTCGTGTACGCCGACCTGAGCACGCCGCCGCCGCCCCGCTCGGACCGCAGGATGTCCTGGGCGTCACTGAACTCCTCGTGACTGACCACGGAGAGTGCGTGCACGGGCAGCACGTGGGAGGGGTGGATGCAGGTCTTGCCCTGCAGGCCGTTGGCCTGGTCGAGGGTGATCTCGCGCAGCAGGCCGTCCATGGCGTGCTCGATGAGCGCCTCGCGCAGTTCCTCGGCCTTGCCCTCCAGGAAGGGGCTGCGGCGCAGCTGCGGCTTGAACATGCGCTCCTGGACGCGGAAGTACTCCCACACCGGCCCGGTCACCGTGAACCCGGTGCCGTCGGCCCGGCCCATCATGTTCACCACGTCGGCGATCACGGAGGCGACGACCTGGACGTCGTAGGCGGTCATGTCGGGCGCTCTGCGCAGGCCGTACGAGGAGCAGAAGTCCGTCACGCCGAGGCGCAGCGCCAGGACGCGCTCGCGGTACTTGTCGACCGCGCGGGAGATGCCCTCCAGGGTCTCCACCCGCGACTCCCGGTACAGCAGCTCGGGCGACTCCAGCACGGGCATCGCGAAGAGCCGCCGCCCGCTCGCGGTCTCGGCGCTCGCCAGCGCCTCCAGGAAGGGGATGCCGCGCTCCTCGGTGAACTTCGGCATCACGAACCCGGACAGCAGCCGGGCGGCGGTACCGAGACGCTTCACGAGGTCGGGGATCTGCTCGGGCGTGCGGACCCGGATGAACAGCAGTGGCAGGTCCATGCCGTCGTACCCGGCGAGGTCCTTGAACTGCCGGACGAGGTTCTCCTCGGCGTCCGCGACCTCCTCGTCGGCGATCGAGTCCTCGAGGCACAGCACCATCGAGACGACGCCACGTCCGGTCTGCTTGACGATGTCGTCGGCGAGCCGTGGCCGGGTGGCCGGACTGTAGAGCGTGGCGCCCAGGGCCACGGCGAGCAGCCGGGCCGAGGAGTCCGCGGTGAACTCGCACGGCTCCAGGTGGAAGAGGCGCTGCCGCACCTCAGGGGCGATGTGCCCGAAATGACGCATAGAACTCCCCCGTGGACGCTGATGGACTCCTGCGGGCTGTCCACAGGTGGCCGGTAATAGTACGTAGGGATCCATGTCCTAGGTTCCCGCAGGGCATGAATTTCAGGTAACGCGGACACACACACCCATGCACAGCCAAACACACGGATCTGCGACCCCGCGTTGTCGTGAGCAGGACCGAGAGGGCAGGATGACCGCATGACGCACGCGATGCTGAAGGGGTCGAACGTCCCGCTCGAAGCCACCACGGTACGCGCCGTGCTGCGCTGGGCGCCCGTGCAGGGGAGCCCTGTCGTCGACGCCTCGGCGCTGCTCCTCGGCCCTGACGGTCGTGTGCGATCCGACGAGGACTTCGTCTTCTACAACCAGCCCCGCCACCCCTCCGGAAAGGTCTGGCTGCTCGGCAAGAAGCGGGTCGCCGAGGGGCCCACGGACACGATCCAGACAGATCTCGCCGGTGTCGAGTCCGATGTCAGCCGGATTCTGCTGGTCGCTTCCGCGGACGACGTCACCTTCGACCGCGTCCAGGGGCTGTGCATCCTGCTGTACGACGCCACGGTGGCCGACGGCGAGCCGCTGGCGCACTTCGACATCAAGCCGGAGACCGGCGAGGAGACCGCCCTGATCTGCGGCGAGCTGTACCGCCGCGGCGAGGGCTGGAAGTTCCGCGCGCTGGGCGAGGGCTACTCCAACGGCCTTCAGGGCCTCGCCACCGACTTCGGCATCGCGGTGGACGAGTCGGAGGAGCAGCAGACCCCGGACGAGCCCGCGGCCCAGTCGCCCCCGGAGACCTCCCAGCCCCTCCCCCCGGAACAGCCCACGATGGTCCCGGCCCAGCCGGACTACGGCTACCCCCAGCAGCCCGCTCCCACGGTCCAGCCTGCGTACGGCTACCCGCAGACCCCGGCCGCGGCGACGACGGGAGCCCCGGGCGGCTACGGCTACCCGCAGCCGGTGACGGCGGCACCGGCGCAGGAGTTCCGGCTGCCTCCTCAGGGACCTCAGTTCATCGGGCGGTGAAGGGGCGCGGGGCTGTGAGTGGGCGAGCGCTCACCGCTCCGCCTTCGCCTTGTAGCCCCGCCCCCACTGCAATCCCCACCCGTACAGCCGGTCCAGCTCCGCCTGGAACCCGTAGACGAACTTCACCTCACGCCGAACGATCAGCTCCCCCTTCACGTTCTCGATCATCACCACCGCGCACGACCGAGCCTGGGGATGCCGCTCGTCGAGACCTATCTCGATCCGCGGCCCGTTGCTGGGATACAGCGTGACGATCGCGTGCGTACGGTCGAACGCCGGCGTCTGGTCGTAGATGTACACGAACACCAGCAGCCGCTTGATCGCGTCCCGA
This sequence comes from Streptomyces sp. NBC_01352, assembly GCF_036237295.1. NCBI lineage: Bacteria > Bacillati > Actinomycetota > Actinomycetes > Kitasatosporales > Streptomycetaceae > Streptomyces > Streptomyces sp. NBC_01352. Next base: position 7,510,651 of record NZ_CP108354.1, on the reverse strand, counting down.
TGGTCGAGGTTGACGTAGATCGTCTCCCCGGAGGCCGACCCGAACCGGTCGTCCCCGCTGAGCTTCACGTACGGCGCCCCGTTGATCTCCCCGAGGTAGCCCCCGAGCGGCTGCACAACGCCCTTGGTGCCGTCCTGGAGCTCGTACAGGCACCCCAGGTCGAGGTCGACGTTGACCATGCTCTGGCTGTGCCCGAGGACCTCCGGCGGCTTGAGCGCCCTGAAGGGGTGCCGCAGCAGGCTCTCCCGCTGGGAGCCGCCGAAGTCGGACGTCCGCATGCGCCAGGCCAGGTTGATGCGCAGATGCCCGGTGGCGGCGCCCTGCTTGGTGAGGGAGACCTGGCCGTGCCGTTTGGTCAGCTCGATGGAGTTGGTCGCCGCGTTGCCCGAGTCGAAGTCGGACTCCTGCCCGCGCCGGAGCCCGTCGAAGAAACCCATTCCCGCCCCACCTTCACGTCAAAGACCGGCGGGGCGGCGCCGAGGACTCGCCTCGACGCCGCCCCGCACAGAGCGTTCCTCACCCCGGAGGGTGTCACACCCCGGACGACACCTCAGTCTTGTCGTCCGAGCCCGCTTTTCCCTCGGCCGCTGCCAGTGCCCTGTTGCGGCGCACGGAGGACAGGAAGGACCAGCCGATCAGGAGCACACCGACGGAACCGGTGATGAGCTCGCTGATCTGGTACTGGATGGTGATCAGGAGGATCGCGGCGAGGGCGCCGATCGCGTAGTGCGCGCCGTGCTCCAGGTAGACGTACTCGTCGAGGGTGCCCTGGCGGACGAGGTACACGGTCAGCGACCGGACGTACATCGCGCCGATGCCCAGACCCAGCGCCATCAGGACGATGTCGTTGGTGATGGCGAAGGCACCGATCACGCCGTCGAAGGAGAAGGACGCGTCCAGGACCTCGAGGTAGAGGAACATGAAGAACGCGGCCTTGCCGGCCATGACGACCGCCGAGCGGGGCTTGCCCTGGCGTTCGGCGGCTTCCTCCTCCTCGTGCTCGCGTTCCTCCTGTTCTTCGAGCCTGTTCTCGAAGAAGCCGGAGAGACCGCCGACGATCATGTAGGTGATGAGGCCGCCGACACCGGAGAGGAGGACCGTCTCCGCCTTGTCGACGTGGGTGCCGCCGTGCTGGTGGGCGTGGGTCGCGAAGGTCATCGCGGAGATCAGCAGCACGATCAGGGCGATGCAGACCGAGAGCATGTCGATCTTGCCGAGCTTGGCGAGCGGCCGCTCGAGCCAGCCCAGCCACTTGATGTCCCGGTCCTCGAAGATGAAGTCGAGGAAGATCATCAGCAGGAACATGCCACCGAAGGCGGCGATCGACGGGTGAGCGTCGGTCACCAGCTGCTCGTAGCGGTCCTTGTCGGTGAGGGCGAGGTCGACGGCCTCGATCGGACCCATCGAGGCGCTGACGGCGACGATGACGACGGGGAAGACCAGTCGCATGCCGAACACGGCGATGAGCACGCCGATGGTAAGGAAGATCTTCTGCCAGAAGGCAGACATCTTCTTCAGGATTCCGGCGTTGACCACTGCGTTGTCGAAGGACAGCGAGATCTCGAGGACGGAGAGGATCGCCACGACGCCGAAGCCGGTCCACCCCCCGTAGAAGACCGCCGCGACGAGGCCGAGCGCGGTGACCGCGAACGACCAGCCGAAGGTTTTCAGAACCACTGGCTACCCAATCCTGTAAGTACGGATTTCTATCGCGCCGTACTCGGCTTTACGAAACATTGACTCCGAAGTCTAGAGCGATGCCCCGCAGCCCCGACGCGTACCCCTGCCCCACGGCCCTGAACTTCCATTCCCCCTGGTAGCGATAGACCTCGCCGAAGATCATCGCGGTCTCTGTGGAGGCGTCCTCGCTGAGGTCGTAGCGAGCGAGTTCCTGGCCGTCGGCCTGGTTGACCACGCGGATGAAGGCGTTGCTCACCTGGCCGAAGCTCTGGCCGCGCTCGTCGGCCTGGTGGATGGAGACGGGAAAGACGATCTTGTCGCACTGCGGCGGCACCTTGGAGAGGTCGATCAGCAGCGACTCGTCGTCGCCCTCGCCCTCACCGGTGAGGTTGTCACCGGTGTGCTCGACCGAGCCGTCCGGGCTCTTGAGCTGGTTGTAGAAGACGAACCACTCGTCCCCCAGCACCCGGCCGTTGTTGCACATCAGCGCGCTGGCGTCGAGATCGAAGGGCGCGCCGGTGGTGGAGCGCGCGTCCCAGCCGAGCCCGACCGTCACCTGGGTGAGGTTGGGTGCGGCCTTGGACAGGGAGACATTGCCTCCCTTGGCGAGCGTGACGCCCATGATGCTGGTCCCTCCCCGAGACAGTCCTTCTCTGCTTGTCCTGCACGTCCGGCGCCGCACGCAAACCGTGCGGCGCCGGACGGTGAGACCCGCCGTGGGCTCAGACGTTCACGCCGAAGTCCTGGGCGATGCCGCGCAGGCCCGAGGCGTAGCCCTGGCCGATGGCACGGAACTTCCACTCCGGGCCGTTGCGGTAGAGCTCGCCGAAGACCATGGCGGTCTCGGTGGAGGCGTCCTCGGAGAGGTCGTACCGCGCGATCTCGGCGCCGCCGGCCTGGTTCACGACGCGGATGAACGCGTTGCGCACCTGGCCGAAGGACTGCTGGCGGTTCTCGGCGTCATAGATCGACACCGGGAAGGTGATCTTGTCGACGTCGGCCGGGACGGCGGCGAGGTTGACCTTGATCTGCTCGTCGTCGCCCTCGCCCTCACCGGTGAGGTTGTCGCCGGTGTGCTCGACCGAGCCGTCCGGGCTCTTGAGGTTGTTGAAGAAGATGAAGTTGGCGTCACTGGTGACCTTGCCGGACGCGTCCAGCAGCAGCGCGCTGGCGTCCAGGTCGAAGTCCGTGCCGGTGGTGGTGCGGATGTCCCACCCCAGACCGACGATGACCGCGGTCAGGCCCGGGGCCTCCTTGGTCAGCGATACGTTGCCGCCCTTGCTGAGGCTGACTCCCACGAGTCCTCCATTGGTGTCCGGGGGCTGGGAGGCCCCGCCGTGCGTTCGATGTCGGATCAACGAGTCGATCCTAGTGACGGGTTCCCGTACCACGCATGGCATGGAACCGAAGAATCACAGGGTGTCGAGCGCCTTGACGTACTCGTTCAGGTCGCGCGCGTCCGGCAGGGCGTTGACGACGGTCCAGCGCACGAGGCCCTCCTTGTCGATGACGAAGGTGCCGCGCACCGCGCAGCCCTTGTCCTCGGCGAAGACGCCGTACGCGCGACTGACCTCGCCGTGCGGCCAGAAGTCGCTGAGCAGCGGGTACTCCAGACCCTCCTGCTCGGCGAAGACACGCAGGGTGTGGATGGAGTCGTTCGAGACGGCGAGCAGCTGGGTGTCGCGGTCGGAGAACTGCGGCAGGTGGTCGCGCAGCTCGCACAGCTCGCCGGTGCACACGCCCGTGAAGGCGAAGGGGTAGAAGATCAGTACGACGTTCTTGCTGCCGCGGAAGTCGGACAGCTTCACGGTCGCGCCGTGGTTGTCCTTGAGCTCGAAGTCGGGGGCCTTCTCGCCGATCTGGATCGCCATCGCCTCGGATGTCCCTTCGTGGGCTGTTCGGGTGAGAACCACCCTACGCAGCGATCACCGAGGGGCTTCGGACGGGCTGGGGGTCTCGGCCACTGCCGAGTGCTGACCAGCCCGTCCGGCGCTGCGGGCTACTTCTTGGACTTCGCGGCCTTCGGCGTCACCAGCCGGCTGCCGCTCCAGTCCTTGCCGACGCTGACGCTCTTGGACGCGGACAGCCCTGCCGTGGTCGCGGCTTCAGAGATGTCGCTCGGCTCCACGTAGCCGTCCCGGCCGGTCTTCGGCGTCAGCAGCAGGATCGAACCGCCCTCTTCGATGTACGTGATGGCATCCACCAGTACGTCGGTCAGGTCGCCGTCCTCGTCGCGGAACCACAGCACAACGGCGTCGGCGACGTCGTCGTATTCCTCATCCACGAGGTCTGTGCCGATGACTTCCTCAATGGCCTCGCGGAGTTCCTGGTCTACGTCGTCGTCGTAGCCGATCTCCTGGACCACCTGCTCGGGCTGGAACCCCAGCCTGACGGCAGGGTTCGTCCGCTCCTCCGCGTGGTCCGCGGTCGCGCTCACGGGTTGCCTCCTGATCATGTCTTGGTGAATGTCTCAGCCACGCGCGTGCGCGAAGCAATGGCCGTAGTCCACACGGGCGGGACCGATCGCGCAAGTACCCGGCCGTTCGGACCGCCGAAACGGTGACGATACCGGCCGTGTCGCCGCAACCTACGGCACACCGCCCCAGTCCGAGGTGATGCAGCCCACACCCATGTGCCCTGTTTGTACGTTTGGGAACCCCACTTGGGGGCGTCCGTGCGCACCAGGCTCTGATTACCTCACAGTAGAGATGACGTTTGCGACGCCGAGGTACACGATGGGGAACGGTGCAGGCATACGAAAACCCCGAGGAATCCCTCGCAAAGCAGCCCTCTGACAGGTAAGGAACAGCGTGGCTTCCGGATCCGATCGCAATCCGATCATCATTGGCGGCCTTCCGAGTCAGGTTCCTGACTTCGATCCCGAAGAGACCCAGGAGTGGCTCGACTCCCTCGACGCCGCTGTGGACGAGCGCGGCCGGGAACGGGCCCGCTACCTGATGCTGCGGCTCATCGAGCGCGCCCGCGAGAAGCGCGTGGCCGTGCCGGAGATGCGCAGCACGGACTACGTGAACACCATCCCCACCAGGGCTGAGCCGTTCTTCCCGGGCAACGAGGAGATCGAACGCCGGATCCTGAACGCGACCCGGTGGAACGCCGCGGTCATGGTCTCGCGCGCCCAGCGGCCCGGCATCGGCGTCGGCGGCCACATCGCCACCTTCGCCTCCTCGGCCTCCCTCTACGACGTCGGCTTCAACCACTTCTTCCGCGGCAAGGACGAGGGCGACGGCGGCGACCAGGTCTTCTTCCAGGGGCATGCCTCCCCGGGCATCTACGCCCGCGCGTTCCTCCTCGACCGCCTCAGCGAGCAGAACCTGGACGCGTTCCGGCAGGAGAAGTCGAAGGCGCCGTACGGCCTGTCCAGCTACCCGCATCCGCGGCTGATGCCGGACTTCTGGGAGTTCCCGACCGTGTCGATGGGCCTCGGCCCGATCGGCGCGATCTACCAGGCCCGGATGAACCGCTATCTCCACGCGCGCGGGATCGCGGACACCTCCAAGTCGCAGGTGTGGGCGTTCCTCGGCGACGGCGAGATGGACGAGCCCGAGTCGCTCGGCCAGCTGTCCATCGCCGCCCGTGAGGGCCTGGACAACCTCACCTTCGTGGTCAACTGCAACCTGCAGCGGCTCGACGGCCCGGTGCGCGGCAACGGCAAGATCATCCAGGAGCTGGAGTCGATCTTCCGCGGCGCCGGCTGGAACGTCATCAAGCTGGTGTGGGACCGCACCTGGGACCCGCTGCTGGCGCAGGACCGCGACGGCGTGCTGGTCAACAAGATGAACACCACGCCGGACGGGCAGTTCCAGACGTACGCCACCGAGACCGGCGCGTACATCCGCGACCACTTCTTCGGCGACGACCACCGGCTGCGCGCGATGGTCGAGGGCATGACCGACGACCAGATCCTGCACCTGGGGCGCGGCGGTCACGACCACCGGAAGATCTTCGCGGCGTACAAGGCGGCCGCGGAGCACAAGGGCCAGCCGACCGTGATCCTCGCCAAGACGATCAAGGGCTGGACGCTGGGGCCGAACTTCGAGGGCCGCAACGCCACGCACCAGATGAAGAAGCTGACGGTCGCCGACCTCAAGGGCTTCCGCGACCGGCTGCACCTGCCGATCTCCGACAAGGAGCTGGAGTCGGGCGCGCCGCCCTACTACCACCCGGGCCGGGACTCGGAGGAGATCCAGTACATGCACGACCGCCGCAACTCGCTCGGCGGTTACGTCCCGACGCGCGTCGTGCGCTCGCAGCCGCTCCCGCTGCCGGACGACAAGACGTACGCGACCGTGAAGAAGGGCTCGGGCCAGCAGTCCATCGCGACGACCATGGCCTTTGTGCGGCTCCTGAAGGACCTCATGCGGGACAAGGAGATCGGCAAGCGGTTCGTGCTGATCGCGCCGGACGAGTACCGCACCTTCGGCATGGACTCCTTCTTCCCGAGCGCGAAGATCTACAACCCGCTCGGCCAGCAGTACGAGGCCGTGGACCGGGACCTGCTCCTCGCGTACAAGGAGTCGCCGACCGGGCAGATGCTGCACGACGGCATCTCCGAGGCGGGCTGCACCGCCTCGCTGATCGCCGCGGGTTCGTCGTACGCCACGCACGGCGAGCCGCTCATCCCGGTGTACGTCTTCTACTCGATGTTCGGTTTCCAGCGCACCGGCGACCAGTTCTGGCAGATGTCCGACCAGCTGGCGCGCGGCTTCGTGCTGGGTGCGACCGCGGGCCGTACGACCCTGACCGGTGAGGGCCTCCAGCACGCGGACGGCCACTCGCAGCTGCTCGCCTCGACCAACCCGGGCTGTGTGGCGTACGACCCGGCCTACGGCTTCGAGATCGCGCACATCGTGCAGGACGGGCTGCGCCGGATGTACGGCCCCGACAGCGAGGACGTCTTCTACTACCTCACCGTCTACAACGAGCCGATCCAGCACCCGGCCGAGCCGGCGAACGTGGACGCCGAGGGCATCGTCAAGGGCATCCACCGCTTCGCTCAGGGCACGTCGGGGTCGATCCCGGCGCAGATCATGGCGTCCGGTGTCGCGGTGCCGTGGGCGGTCGAGGCGCAGAAGATCCTCGCCGAGGAGTGGAACGTGAAGGCCGACGTCTGGTCGGCGACCTCCTGGAACGAGCTGCGGCGCGAGGCCGTGGCCTGCGAGGAGCACAACCTGCTGCACCCCGAGGAGGAGCAGCGGGTGCCGTACGTGACGCGGAAGCTGTCCGGCGCGGAGGGACCGTTCGTGGCCGTGTCCGACTGGATGCGGTCGGTTCCGGACCAGATCGCGCGGTGGGTGCCGGGGACGTACCAGTCGCTGGGCGCCGACGGCTTCGGCTTCGCCGACACCCGTGGGGCGGCACGCCGCTACTTCCACATCGACGCGCAGTCGATCGTGGTGGGCGTGCTGACCGAGCTGGCGAAGGAGGGCAAGGTCGACCGGTCGGCGCTGAAGCAGGCCATCGACCGCTACCAGCTGCTCGACGTGTCGGCGGCGGACCCGGGGGCCGCGGGCGGCGACGCGTAGCGCGGAGCGCATGACCGAGTGAGGGCGGTGGGGCCTGTGGCCCCACCGCCCTCACTGCTTCACCACTTCTTTACGATGCGGGCATGAAGGAACAGACGCCGCAGGTGCGTTGGGAGCGGCGCACCCAACGGCCTTTGCTGGCGCTCGCCGTGCTGTTCGCCGTCGCCTACGCCGTGCCCATCGTGGTCAGCCCGGCGAGCCGGTCGCTGACCCTCGCCTGCACGGCCGTCGAGTGGGCGGTGTGGGGGGCCTTCGCCGTCGACTACCTGGTGCGGCTGGTCCTCGCGGAGGATCGCCGGCGGTTCGTACGGACGCACTGGCTGGACCTGTGCGCGGTGGTGCTGCCGCTGATCCAGCCGCTCAGGCTGCTGCGGCTGGTGTCGACGCTGGTGCTGGTGCAGCGGCGGGCGCGGATGGCCTCGCAGATCCGGCTGACGACGTATGTCGCGGGGGCGGTGGTCGGGCTGCTGATGTTCGGGTCGCTGGCCGTGCTGTCGGTGGAGCGGGAGTCGGCGGACGGGAACATCAGGACGCTGGGTGACGCGGTGTGGTGGTCGTTCACGACGATGACGACCGTGGGGTACGGGGACCACGCGCCGACCACCGGCCTCGGGCGCATGATCGCCGTGGGGCTGATGCTGTCCGGGATCGCGCTGCTGGGTGTGGTGACCGCGAACATCGCCGCGTGGTTCATCGCCCGGTTCGAGAAGGACGACGTGGAGGAGCGGCGGCAGACGGAGGCGATCCGGTTGCTGACCGATGAGGTGCGGGCGCTGCGGGCGGAGGTCGCGGCGTTGCAGGAGGGGTCAGTTCGGCAGTGAGCGGGGCTGCGGCTGGGGGGCGCGCAGCCCGGCGCTGACGGGGTGCCGTCCGCGCCCACCCGTGCCGCCCCAGCGGCACGACTGCCCGCGGACTGACGGCGGCGGACGCGGGTGGGCCCCCGGCGTCCCACCGGGGGCCCTTCCCTCACGCCCCCGGGTCAGAACATGCCCGTGCCCGGGGTTGCCGCTCCGGCGATCCAGATGACCGCCAGGAGCGTGTCGATGGCGCCCAGTACCAGGGCGACCAGGGCCGTGACGGGGCGGGTACCCGCCCAGCTGCGGCCCATGGCGAGCCAGCCGCAGACGATCGCGACGGGGCCGAGGATGATCCCCAGCACAAAGAATCCGGCGATCGCACAGATGACTCCGATGATTCCGAGCGTCGCGCGATCCGGCCCGCTCCGTGACCACGTCCGGCTACGTGAGCGGGGGTACCTGCGCGTTCCGTGTCCGAAGCCCGCCATCATCAACTCCCTGAACCCCTCGGTTGGTTGGGTTCGTTCCGGGTTCGACGATGCGAGTACCCCCGATGCGGTGCCTAATCCTCCGGCCTTGCGGCGCGCCGCCCCCCTCCGGCAGCGCGCCGCAGATCCGGTCGCCCTCATTCGTCGTACGAACGTCCCGAACTTGCCTGGGGAACATGCCGCACCGGAGGGCTTGACCCACTGTGACCTGCGGCGCGTACCGGGTGCGAGGAATCTTTAGCGTTGTCACCCTGATAGGGGAACTCCGCGTATTCCTCCCGGGGTTGGAGAAGGACGGGGTGTATCGGGGTCAGATGTGCCCGACGCCCGCGCCCGCCTCGGCGTTCTCGCCGCGCTTGGTGAGCATCGCGACCAGGACGGCGAGGACGGCGACCCCGGCGGCGACCAGGGACGCCAGGCTCATGCCGGAGACGAAGGTGTCGTGCGCGACGTCGGTGATCTTCGCGACGACCGCCTCCGGCGTGCCCTGGGCGACCGGTGGCACACCGACCTGGACCGCCTCGGAGGCCTGGTCGAGCTGGGCCGGCGAGAGCGGCGGGAGTCCCGCGTCCTTCCAGTTGCCCGCGAGGTCGCTGTCCACCTTGGAGGCCATCACGGCGCCCAGGACGGCCGTACCGAGGCTGCCGCCGATCTGCATCGCGGCCTGCTGGAGTCCGCCGGCGACGCCGGAGAGCTCCATCGGGGCGTTGCCGACGATGACCTCGGTGGCGCCGACCATGACGGGTGCGAGGCCGAGGCCCAGCAGGGCGAACCAGAGCGACATGAGACCGCTGCCGGTGCCCGCGTCCAGGGTGGACATCCCGAACATGGCGATGGCGACGGCGGCCATGCCTCCGGCCAGCGGAATGCGCGGGCCCAGCTTGGTGATCATCGCGCCTGCGAGCGGGGAGCCCACGATCATCATCCCGGTGAGCGGGAGCAGGTGCAGACCGGCGTCGATCGGGCCCATACCGTGCACGTTCTGCAGATAGAAGGTGACGAAGAACAGGCCGCCCATGAAGGCGATCGCCATGAGGACCATGAGGACGACACCCGCCGACAGCGGGACCGAGCGGAACAGGGCCAGCGGGATCAGCGGCTCCTTGACCTTCGTCTCCCAGAAGGCGAAGAGCGCGAAGCCGACGACGGACGCGAGGAGGAAGGTCCAGGTCGTGCCGGAGCCCCAGCCCCATTCCGGGGCCTTGATGAGCGCCCACACCAGGCAGAACATGGCGGCCGACAGCAGCGCGATGCCCAGGATGTCGAAGGAGCGCGGGGCGTTCTCGGCGCGGTGGTCGAGCAGGATGAACACGCCGAGGGCTACGGCGAGGATGCCGACCGGCACGTTGATGAAGAACACCGACTGCCAGTTGACGTGCTCGACCAGGACGCCGCCGAGGATCGGGCCGCCGGCGGTGGAGGCGCCGATGACCATGCCCCAGATACCGATGGCCATGTTGAGCTTCTCGGCCGGGAAGGTCGCGCGCAGCAGGCCGAGCGCGGCCGGCATCAGCAGCGCGCCGAACAGGCCCTGCAGGACCCGGAAGCTGACGACCAGCGCGATACTGTCGGACATTCCGATGGCACCGGAGGCGGCGGCGAAGCCGACCACGCCGATCAGGAAGGTCTGCCGGTGGCCGAAGCGGTCACCGAGCTTGCCCGCGGTGATCAGGGAGACCGCGAGGGCGAGGAAGTAGCCGTTGGTGATCCACTGGACGTCGGCGAAGCTCGCCTTCAGGTCCGACTGGATGGCCGGGTTGGCGATGGCCACGATGGTGCCGTCCAGGGCCACCATCATGACCCCGACCGCGACGGTTATGAGCGTGAACCAGGGGTGGCCGCGCAGCCCGGAGGCAGGCGACCCGCCGGACGAGGCGGATGGTGCCTTGTCCCCCGGCCCCGTCTTGTCGATGGTGGTCTGACTAGTCATGCGTTCGAGGCTAATGACAGCCACTGACAATTGACAAACCAATTCACAAGTCGGTAACTGTCACGACAGTGATTGTTATTCGCAGGGAGAGGCCCCATGGACACCGCGGCACGGCCGGGACTGCGCGAGCGCAAGAGGCAGCGCACCCGTGACGCGCTGATCAGGGCCGCCCTCGAACTGTTCGTCGGCCGGGGGTACGAACAGACGACCGTCGACGACATCGCCGAGGCGGTCGACGTCTCGCAGCGCACCTTCTTCCGCTACTTCGCCAACAAGGAGGAGGCCGCGCTCGCCGTCCAGGAGATGACGATCGAGCGCTTCGTCGAGTCGGTGCGCCAGCGCCCGGCGCACGAGGCGCCGATGGAGGCGCTGCGGCAGGCGGTACTGGAGGGCTGGGACACGCTCAACGAGATCGTCGAATCCGTCGTACCCGTGGAGCTGCATCTGCGCATGTCCCGGGTGATCGAGTCGACGCCCGTCCTGCTCGCCGCCCATCTGCGCCGCTCCGCGGAGATCGAGGAGATCATCGCCGGGGTGCTCGCCGAGCGCGAGGGCCTCGACGTGGACACCGACCCGCGCCCCCGGCTGACGGTGGCCGTGTTCAGCGGGGTGATACGGGTGACGGAACGGCAGTGGAGCACCGGCGAGGACTTCAGCCTCGACGCGATCCGCGCCCTGACGGTCAGGTACCTCGAGCAGGTGGGACCGGCGTTGACCGGAAACTGGCGAACGGCCTGAAGGCGACCGCACTATGCACCGAAGACCCCGCTTTGTCCAAACGTGATTCACGCCACTTGGTTAACGCGAGACCCTCTCGTTCTCCTAGTGTGTCCTTTCAGTGACTTCCTTCGACACCTCCCCGCAACTGAACGTCTGGCGCGCACTGCTCGCGTTGGCCGTGGTGTTCGTGATGCTGGCCACCACCGGCTGGACGGCACTGCGCAGTCAGCCGAGCAGCACCGCGATCCAGGCATCGCTCTCGGACTGGGAGCACGGCAGCATCGCCGGGCACCGGCTGCCCGACCCGCAGGAGACGACCCCCCACCGTCTCGCCCGGTTCTTCGCCTCACTCACCGCACAGCAGCGCGGCAGCCTCGTGAGGCGCTATCCGCTCGCCGTCGGCAACATGAACGGCGCCCCCGTCGAGCTGCGTTACCGCGCCAACCGCATCGCGCTCGACCAGGCCCGCAAGGTCGAGCTGAAACGCATGCACGACGTACGGCTCACCCCTGACGGGCAGCAGGAGGCCGGGCGGCGCATGCACCGCTACGTCGCGCTGATGACCAAGGGCCGCCACATCCTCGCCTTCGACCCCGACGGCTCGGGCCGGGTCGCCGAGGTCTTCGGCAGTCTGCGTAGGGCGGAACGGGTCTCGGTCGTCGTCCCCGGTGTCGACACCGACCTGCTCACCTTCCAGCGCACCTCCCGGCAGTACTCCGCGCCGGTCGGCATGGCCAAGGCCCTGTACCGGGCCGAGCGCGCGGCGAGTCCGTCGACGCGTACGGCCGTCATCGCCTGGGCCGACTACACCGCGCCCAGCGGGCTCGGCATCGACTCGGCCACCGCGATGCGCGCGGCGGACGGGGCGGTCCGGCTGAACGCGCTGGTGCGGGCCCTGCCCGGTGGCACCCCGGTCTCCCTGTTCTGCCACAGCTACGGCTCGGTGGTGTGCGGCCTCGCCGCGCGGACGCTGCCGGACCGGGTGGCCGACATCGCGGTGGCCGGCAGCCCCGGGATGCGGGTGGCGAACGCGTCCCACCTGCACACCTCCGCGCATGTGTGGGCGATGCGGGACGCCGACGACTGGGTGCAGGACGTGCCGTACCTGGAGGTCGGAGGGCTCGGCCACGGGGCGGACCCGATGTCCGCCGCGTTCGGCGCGCGCGTGCTGTCCTCGCAGGGCGCGGACGGACACAGCGGCTACTTCGAGCCCGGCACGGAGAGCCTGTCGAACTTCGCCGACATCGGCACTGGCGCATACCGCTCGGTGCACTGTGCGGGAGATACCGAAGCCTGCCGGGCGGGTTTGTCCGGGGCGGCGTCGGCCGGACGCGCGTAGAGAAGGAGAAATCCACGGATGCGCGGGGAGGGGACGAAGGAGCGCGTGCCGCATACGATGAGCCGCATGGGTGACGTACTGGCCGGATTTCATGCCGCCTGGGAGTTCGACTCCGACTCCGTGCTCATCCGCTACGAACGGGGGATTCGAACACCCAAGCTGTTCCAGGCGCTCGGGGAACGCCGCATCCCCCTCGACGCGCTGGCCGGGGTGACACTCACCCCCGGCAAACGCGGGACGGTGGTCCTGCGTGCCCAACCGCGCCCCGGCGCCGATCCGTTGATGGAGGCGGCCGAGGGGCAGCTCAAGGAAGGGTGCGATCCGTACCGGCTGGTGCTGCCGGCCGGCAAGGAGACGCTCGCCGAGTACTACGCCGACGAGTTGCGCGCGCGGCTGAAGCAGGACGACGAGCCGGCCGAAAGGTTTCTGGTGCCGGCCCCCGAAGTGCCGCTGCAGTTCAAGGCGTACGACGGCAAGGCGTCCTTCGATGGCAGGACCGTGCGCTTCCGGTGGTTCTGGACCGGGGCGTCGTCGGCGAAGTGGAAGGCCGGCGACCAGAGTTTCCCGGTCTCCGAGCTGACCGGGGTGGAGTGGCGGTCGCCGGAGGTGTTCGAGGGACATCTGCGGTTGGTGCGGCGGGACGCGGGGGCGCCGCCAGCCCAGGCGGACCAGGACCCGGCGGCTGTGGTGTTCGGGTTGGGATACGGGCCGGTGCACGAGTCGTTGCCGTTCGCGGCGGCCGTGCTGGCCGCCGTCCGCGAGCGCGGGCCGGTCGCGGCCGTGGCCACGACGGCGCCCCGCCGCGACCCCGCCGACATCGCCGAGCGCATCCGTCACCTTGGGGAGCTGCATCAGGCCGGGCTGGTGACGGATGAGGAGTTCTCGGTGAAGAAGGCGGAGTTGCTGGCGGAGCTGTAGCTACTCGCGGCCTGCGGAAGTCGTAGCTACTCGCGCCCTGCAGAGGTGAACGTCATGTCCGCGTAGCGGTCGCCCGCCACCTTCGCTGCGATCGGCTCCAGGAGCTCCAGCTCACCCTTCGTCAGCTCGATCCGGGTCGCCGCCGTGTTCTCCTCGACGCGGCTGACCTTGCGGGTGCCGGGGATCGGGACGAGCGGGAGGCCGTGCACCGAGGCCTGCTGCTGGACCCACGCCAGGGCGATCTGCCCGAGCGAGGCCCCGTGCGCCTCGGCCACCGTGCGGATCGGGTCCAGCAGGGCCACGTTGGCGGACGCGTTCTCGCCGGTGAAGCGAGGCTGGTGGCGGCGGAAGTCGTCGGCCGTCAGGTCCTTGTCCGCGTCGGCGAAGGAGCCGGTGAGGAAGCCGCGGCCGAGCGGGGAGTACGGCACCAGGGTCACGCCCAGTTCGCGGGCCGTCGGCACCACGTTCGCCTCGATGTCCCGGCTGAACAGCGACCACTCCGACTGCAGGGCGGCGATCGGGTGGACGGACTGCGCGGTGCGCAGCTCGTCGGCCGTGACCTCGCTCAGGCCCAGGTGCTTGACCTTGCCCTCGCGCACCAGCTCCGCCATCGCGGCGACGGTGTCCTCCATCGGCACGTTCACATCGCGCCGGTGCATGTAGTAGAGGTCGATGACGTCGACGTCGAGGCGCTTGAGGCTCGCCTCGACGGCCTGGCGTATGTAGGGCCGGTCGTTGCGGATGACCCGCCGGGTCGGGTCGTCCGGGGGGATGGACAGGGCGAACTTGGTGGCGATCACGACCTCGTCGCGGTGCGCCTTGAAGAACGGGGAGAGGAACTTCTCGTTCTCCCCCGCGCCGTACGCGTCCGCCGTGTCGAACAGGGTGACGCCGAGTTCCAGGGCCCGCTCCAGCGTGGCCCTGGACTCGCCGGCGTCCGTGGGGCCGTAGGCGAAGCTCATGCCCATGCAGCCGAGGCCCTGTACACCGACCTCGGGGCCGTCGTCGCCGAGTCGGACCGTGGGGATCTTGCCGTCCGTCATCAGGACCTCTCCGACGCCAGGGCCCGCCCGGCGTCCGCGTAGAAATTGATCTTCCGGTCGAGAACCGCGAGCGTGTCCTGGAGTTCGGCGATCCGCGCGAGGACGTCCTCGCGGGTCTCCTTCAGCAGCTCGAAGCGGTCCGTGTACGTGTGGTCGCCCTCGCGGACCAGTTCCGCGTACCGCACCATGTCCGCCACCGGCATACCGGTCAGCCGGAGCTTGCCGACGAGGTCGAGCCAGTCGAGGTCGCGGTTGCAGTAGCGACGCTGGCCGGTGTGCGAGCGGTCGATGTGCGGCATCAGGCCGATGCGCTCGTACCAGCGCAGGGTGTGCGCGGTCAGGCCGGTGATCGCGACCACCTCGCTGATCGTGTAGCTGTCCTGGCCGTCCGGGCGTCGACCGGGTTGATACTCCGGGGCGGCACAGCTGTCGGTACTGGTACCCGTGGTTTCCATCACCGTCATGACCTCAACGCTATGGCCTTGGAGTGCACTCGAAGCAAGCGGTACCGGTAAGAAATCGGCAGGACGCCGCACAGGCCGGCTGGCTAGCGTGCGGGGCATGAGTCTTGTACGCCGTGCCACGACCGAGGACGCGGAGGAAGTTCTGCGTCTGCGCCAGGTGATGATCGATTCGCAGTCCGGTCCGGACGCCGGGGACACCGAGTGGCACGCGGAGGGCCTGCCCGCCCTGCGTGCCCGGCTGTCCGAGCCCGACGGGGACTTCGCGGCCTTCGTCGTCGACCACCCGGAGCGGCCGGGGGCGCTGGCGGCCCTGGTGGTCGGCACCATCGACTACCGGATCGGCAAGGCGGGCAATCCTCGCGGGCTCGCCGGCTACGTCTTCAGCGTCGCCACCGACCCGGACGCCCGCCGCCGCGGCTACGCGCGGGCCTGCATGGAGGAACTCCTCGCCTGGTTCCGCGAGCGGGGCGCCGGCCAGGTCCTGCTGACCGCGTCCAAGGAGGCCGAGCCGCTGTACGCCTCCCTCGGCTTCGCCCGCAAGCCGGACCCCGCGATGGGGATGAGGCTCTGAGCGGCTTAGGCTCGACGGCATGTCCTTGCAGAGCCTCGCCTTGATCGAGAACTGGCCGGTTCCCACCGCCGCGGCGGCCGTCGTACGGGCGGACGGGACCCTGCTGGGTACCCACGGCCCGGTCGGGCAGCGCTTCCCACTGGCCTCGGTGACCAAGCCGCTCGCCGCGTACGCCGCCCTCGTCGCGTACGAGGAGGGGGCGATCGAGCTCGACGAGCCGGCCGGGCCGCCCGGGGCGACGGTCCGTCATCTGCTCGCACACACCGCGGGCCTGGCCTTCGACGAGCACAAGGTGACGGCCTCGCCCGGGGAGCGGCGGCTGTACTCCAACGCCGGGTTCGAGCAGCTCGGGGACCACATCGCCAAGGCGGCGGAGATCCCGTTCGGCGAGTATCTGCGCCAGGCGGTGCTGGAGCCGCTGGGGATGACCTCGACGACGCTGGAGGGTTCCCCGGCCAAGGACGGCGTGTCCACCGTGGACGACCTCGCACGGTTCGCGGCTGAGGTCCAGGCGCCGCGGCTGCTGGATGCCCGTACGGTCGCCGAGGCGATGACGGTGCAGTACCCGGGGACGAAGGGTGTGCTGCCGGGGTACGGCCACCAGAACCCGAACGACTGGGGGCTGGGCTTCGAGATCCGGGACTCCAAGTCCCCGCACTGGACGGGGTCGTCGTCCTCGCCGCGGGCCTTCGGGCACTTCGGGCAGTCCGGTACGTTCCTGTGGCTCGACCCGGACGCGGGGGTGGCGTGCGTCGCGCTCACCGACCGTGCGTTCGGGCCCTGGGCGGTCGAGGCGTGGCCGGTGTTCACGGACGCGGTGCTGGCGGAGGTGCGGGGCTGAGGTCGGCCGGGGTTTCCGCCGGGCTTCTTTCGCCCCCGCCGCCCCTACCCGTCCCGTCCCCAGGGGGCTCCGCCCCCTGGAACCCCCGAACCTTTGCCCACCCACCACCCGACTCGGTGGGTCGAGGGGTGGGCCTTGCCCGGCTCGGCAGGGCGCGAAGTGGTCTTCGGGCTCGCCTCCTGGCCGACCGAGTCGGGTCTGGAGGCGGAGCCCCCGGCAGCGGGCCGCACGCCGGTCAGACCGTCATCTCCCAGATCAGCAGCTCCGCCCGCGTCACTCCCACCGCCTCCAGATCCTTCGCGTCCGTGATGCGTGCCGCGTCGCCCGGGGTCAACTCCTCGCCGTCCAGGGCTACTTCGCCGCGTACGACCTGGACGTACGCGTACGGCCCGTCCGGTACCGCCGTGCGCTCCCCCGCCGCCAGGCGCCGTACGTGGAGCATGGCGCCGGCCTCGGGGACGGCGTAGGGGGTGGAGTCCGCGATGCCGTGGACGATGTCGTAGGAGGGGTCGCCGCCCGGCTCCAGAGGGGCCAGCCACATCTGGACGAAGGTCAGGGGGGTCGGACCGTCGTTGCGCTCGATGTGGCGGACGCCCGCCGCCGAGCTCAGGTGCTGGACGTCGCCGGGGCGGACGAGCGTCTCGTGGCCCGTCGAGTCGCGGTGGGTCAGTTCGCCCTCGACGACCCAGGTCACGATCTCGGTGTGGCTGTGCGGGTGCTCGTCGAAGCCGGCGCCGGGGGCGAGCCGCTCCTCGTTGCAGGCGATCAGCGCGCCGAAGCGGAGGTTGTCGGGATCGTAGTGCGGGCCGAAGGAGAAGGCGTGCAGGGACTGGATTCCGGTCCCCGGGTCACCGCCTCGGTAGCGCTCCGTGGCGCGCCGTACGTCCATCACGGACCCCACCGTAGTCCTCACCGGTACCCGGGCACGCGTACTCCCGTCCGGATAAGGCAGTCTTGTCCCGTGCCCGAACCCGAATCCCACGCCGGCAATGCGGCCGCGCCCGATGTCCATCCGCACCCCGCGACGCTGAAGCGACTGGAGAAGTCGTCCGGGCGTCTCGCCGCGCAGGCCATCCAGCGTATGGACGAGACGCTGCCGTGGTACCGGGCCATGCCCCCGGAGAACCGTTCCTGGATCGGGCTCGTCGCACAGGCCGGTATCGCCGCCTTCACCGAGTGGTTCCGGCACCCGGACGCCCCGCAGGCCATCTCCACCGACGTCTTCGGAACCGCGCCCCGCGAGCTGACCAGGGCGATCACCCTGCGGCAGACCGTCGAGATGGTGCGCACCACGATCGAGGTCATGGAGTCGGCGATCGACGAGGTGGCGGCCCCGGGCGACGAGAACGTGCTGCGCGAGGCCCTCCTCGTGTACGCCCGTGAGATCGCCTTCGCCACCGCCCAGGTGTACGCCCAGGCCGCCGAGGCACGCGGCGCCTGGGACGCACGCCTGGAGTCGCTCGTCGTGAACGCGGTGCTGAGCGGGGAGGCCGACGAGGGGGCCGTCAGCCGGGCCGCCGCCCTTGGCTGGAACTCGCCCGAGCATGTGTGCGTGGTGTTGGGCAACGCTCCCGACGGTGACAGTGAGTTGACCGTCGAGGCCATCCGGCGGGCCGCCCGGCACGCCAAGCTCCAGGTGCTGACCGGGGTGCTCGGGTCCCGGCTCGTGGTCATCGCCGGTGGCAGCGACAACCCGCTCGCCGTCGCCAAGTCGCTGATCGGGCCGTTCGCCGCCGGGCCGGTGGTGGCGGGGCCCATCGTCCCCGATCTGCAGGCCGCGACCCGGTCCGCGCAGGCCGCCGCGGCCGGCCTGAAGGCGTGTTCTGCCTGGCAGGACGCCCCGCGCCCGGTCCTGGCGGACGATCTGCTTCCGGAGCGCGCGATGGCCGGGGACCCCGCGGCCCGCGACCAGTTGGTGGAGGAGATCTACAGACCGCTGGAGGAGGCCGGCTCGGCGCTCCTGGAGACGCTCGCCGTCTATCTGGAACAGGCGAGCAGCCTCGAAGGCGCCGCCCGTATGCTCTTCGTCCATCCCAACACCGTGCGCTACCGGCTCCGACGTGTGACTGACGTCACCGGCTGGTCGCCCTCCGATGTACGTTCGGCGTTCACGCTGCGCATCGCGCTGATCCTGGGGCGTCTGGCCGACGGGGATCTCCAGCTCTAGTCTTTTGTCGGGGGTCCACAAAACCCCCTCGTGTTCTTCGTCCTTGTCCCCACGGGCGGTCGTGGCCGTCCACAAGAGAGAGTGTGAGAGTGCTCGTACTCGTCGCTCCCGGCCAGGGCGCCCAGACGCCCGGCTTCCTGACCCCCTGGCTCGAACTCCCCGGTGCCGCGGACCGCGTCGCCGCGTGGTCCGACACCATCGGACTGGACCTCGCCCGTTACGGCACGCACGCCGACGCGGACGAGATCCGGGACACGGCTGTCGCCCAGCCGCTCCTTGTCGCGGCCGGAATCCTGTCGGCCGCGGCACTCGGTGACATCGGCGACCTCGCGCCCGGCGCCGTCGCGGGCCACAGCGTCGGCGAGATCACCGCCGCCGCCTTCGCGGGTGTGCTCGACGACACCGCGGCGCTGACCCTCGTACGCAAGCGCGGGCTGGCGATGGCCGAGGCCGCCGCCGTCACCGAGACCGGGATGTCGGCGCTGCTCGGCGGCGACCCCGAGGTGAGCGTCGCGCACCTGGAGAAGCTCGGCCTGACCCCGGCGAACGTCAACGGGGCCGGCCAGATCGTGGCCGCGGGCACGCTGGAGCAGCTCGCGGTGCTGAACGAGGACAAGCCCGAGGGTGTCCGCAAGGTCGTCCCGCTCAAGGTGGCCGGCGCCTTCCACACGCACCACATGGCGTCCGCGGTCGACGTGCTGGCGAAGGCCGCCGAGGCCCTGACGCCC
This sequence comes from Streptomyces sp. NBC_01352, assembly GCF_036237295.1. Classification (NCBI taxonomy): domain Bacteria; kingdom Bacillati; phylum Actinomycetota; class Actinomycetes; order Kitasatosporales; family Streptomycetaceae; genus Streptomyces; species Streptomyces sp. NBC_01352. Next base: position 7,491,422 of record NZ_CP108354.1, on the reverse strand, counting down.
GCCGACCCGAAGGTCGCCTACGTCTCGAACAAGGACGGCCAGGCCGTCGCCACCGGCGCGGAGATCGTCGCGCGGCTGGTCGGCCAGGTCGCCAACCCGGTCCGCTGGGACCTGTGCATGGAGACCTTCAAGGCGCTCGGAGTGACCGCGCTGATCGAGGTCTGCCCCGGCGGCACGCTGACCGGCCTGGCCAAGCGCGCGCTGCCCGGTGTGAAGACCCTGGCGCTCAAGACCCCCGACGACCTCGACGCTGCTCGCGAGCTCATCGCCGAGACGGTTACATCTGCCGCTGACGCGGCGGGTGCCTGACAAGGAGCCTGGAGAGCAATGCCGAAGATCAAGCCCAGCAAGGGCGCCCCGTACGCGCGGATCCTCGGTGTGGGCGGCTACCGTCCCACCCGGGTCGTGCCGAACGAGGTGATCCTCGAGACGATCGACTCGTCCGACGAGTGGATCCGCTCGCGCTCCGGCATCGAGACCCGGCACTGGGCGAACGACGAGGAGACCGTCGCCGCCATGTCGATCGAGGCGTCCGGCAAGGCGATCGCCGACGCCGGGATCTCCGCCGAGCAGATCGGCGGCGTGATCGTCTCGACCGTGTCGCACTTCAAGCAGACTCCGGCCGTCGCCACCGAGATCGCCGACAAGCTGGGCACGAACAAGGCCGCCGCCTTCGACATCTCGGCCGGCTGCGCGGGCTTCGGCTACGGCCTCACCCTCGCCAAGGGCATGATCGTCGAGGGCTCGGCGGAGTACGTACTCGTCATCGGCGTGGAGCGGCTCTCCGACCTGACCGACCTGGAGGACCGGGCCACGGCCTTCCTGTTCGGGGACGGCGCGGGCGCGGTCGTGGTGGGTCCCTCGCCGGAGCCCGCGATCGGTCCCACGGTCTGGGGCTCGGAGGGTGACAAGTCCGACACCATCAAGCAGACGGTGGCCTGGACCGAGTACGACAGCTCCAAGGACAAGTTCCCGGCGATCACGCAGGAGGGCCAGGCGGTCTTCCGCTGGGCCGTGTTCGAGATGGCGAAGGTCGCCCAGCAGGCGCTGGACGCGGCCGGGATCAGCCCGGCCGACCTGGACGTTTTCATTCCCCACCAGGCCAACGAGCGGATCATCGACTCGATGGTGAAGACTCTCAAGCTGCCGCAGCACGTCACGGTCGCGCGTGACGTGCGCACCACCGGCAACACCTCGGCCGCCTCGATTCCGCTCGCGATGGAGCGGCTTCTGGCGACCGGCGAGGCGAAGAGCGGCGACACCGCGCTCGTCATCGGTTTCGGGGCGGGTCTCGTGTACGCCGCGACGGTCGTTACCCTCCCCTAGGCACTCCGTGCCGGATCATGCGGTCCGGTGCGGGAAATGCACCACCTGCCGCTCACGCGGCGGGCGCCACACCCTCTGGATCACTACGAAGGAGCGCCTGACATGGCCGCCACTCAGGAAGAGATCGTCGCCGGTCTCGCCGACATCGTGAACGAGATCGCCGGCATCCCGGTTGAGGACGTCCAGCTGGACAAGTCCTTCACCGACGACCTGGACGTCGACTCGCTGTCCATGGTCGAGGTCGTCGTCGCCGCCGAGGAGCGCTTCGACGTCAAGATTCCCGACGAGGACGTCAAGAACCTCAAGACGGTCGGCGACGCGACCGAGTACATCCTCAAGAACCAGGGCTGATCCCAGCCCGGATCCTGGCCCCGCCACCCGGCGGTGGCGCCGCTTAATCCTCGTATCCGTTGGAGAAAGAATTCCCGTGAGCTCGACCAATCGCACCGTGGTCGTCACCGGTATCGGCGCAACCACACCGCTGGGTGGCGACGCAGCTTCTACCTGGGAGGGCCTGGTCGCCGGACGTTCCGGTGTCAAGGCCCTGGAGCAGGAGTGGGCCGCCGAGCAGGCGGTCCGCATCGCCGCGCCTGTGGCCGTGGAACCGACCGAGGTCATTCCGCGGCCCCAGGCCCGCCGACTGGACCGTTCGGCGCAGTTCGCGCTGATCGCGGCCCAGGAGGCGTGGAAGGACGCCGGCTTCGAAGCCAGGGCCGGGGAAGACGCCAGCGTCGACCCCGACCGGCTCGGTGCGGTGATCGCCTCCGGCATCGGTGGCGTGACGACCCTCCTCGACCAGTACGACGTGCTCAAGGAGAAGGGTGTCCGCCGCGTCTCCCCGCACACCGTCCCCATGCTGATGCCGAACGGTCCCTCTGCCAACGTGGGTCTGCTCGTGGGCGCCCGTGCGGGCGTGCACACGCCGGTCTCCGCGTGCGCCTCCGGCGCCGAGGCCATCGGCTACGCCATCGAGATGATCCGCTCCGGCCGCGCCGACATCGTCGTCGCGGGTGGCACGGAAGCGGCCATCCATCCGCTGCCGATCGCCGCGTTCGGCAACATGATGGCGATGTCCAAGAACAACGACGACCCCGAGGGCGCCTCACGTCCCTACGATCTCGCCCGCGACGGCTTCGTCCTCGGCGAGGGCGCCGGCGTGATCGTCCTGGAGTCCGCCGAGCACGCCGCCAAGCGCGGGGCGCGGGTGTACGCCGAGGCGGTCGGGCAGGGCATCTCCGCCGACGGCCACGACATCGTGCAGCCGGAGCCGGAGGGGCGGGGCATCTCGCACGCCCTGCAGAACCTGCTGGACCGCACCGACCTGGACCCCGCCGAGATCATGCACGTCAACGCGCATGCCACCTCGACGCCGGCCGGTGACGTGGCGGAGCTGAAGGCGCTGCGCAAGGTGTTCGGCGACGACGCCGACCACATGGCGGTCTCCGCGACCAAGTCGATGACCGGTCACCTGCTCGGTGGCGCGGGCGGTGTCGAGACCGTGGCGACGGTGCTCGCGCTGTACCACCGGGTGGCTCCGCCGACCATCAACATCGAGAACCTCGACCCTGAGGCCGAGGCCAACGCGGACATCGTGCGCGGTGAGGCTCGGAAGCTGCCGGTCGAGGGGCGGATTGCCGCGCTGAACGACTCGTTCGGGTTCGGTGGGCACAACGTGGTGCTGGCGTTCCGTACGGTCTGATTTCGGCCGTAGCTTGTCGTGAACGGCGTGTGGCCCGAACCCCGGGTTGGGGGGCGGGCCACACGCCGTTCTGGTGTCTGTTCGCGGCCGAGTGCGGGCCGTCTTGGGCTGGTCGCGCCCACGCGGCGGAGCCGCACATCGATACAGCCCCGCGCCCCTAAACCCTCACACCACCTGGTGTAGCCAGCGGACCGGGGCTCCCTCGCCCGCGTACCTGAACGGCTCCAACTCGTCGTCCCACGGCTTGCCCAGGAGCTTGGACAGTTCCGCCTCCAGGTCCGTCTCGCCGCGCTGGGAGCGGAGCAGGGCCGCCCGCAGGCGGTCCTCGGGGATCAGGATGTCGCCGTGGATGCCGGTGACGGCGTGGAAGATGCCGAGTTCGGGGGTGCAGCTGTAGCGCTCGCCCTCGGCGGTGGCGCAGGGCTCGGCGGTGACCTCGAAGCGGAGGAGGTGCCAGCCTCTCAGCGCGGAGGCCAGTTTGGAGGCGGTGCCGACCTGGCCCTGCCAGGAGAACTCGGAGCGCCAGGTGCCGGGCGCGGCGGGCTGCCGGATCCAGTCGAGGTTGACGCGTGTGCCGAGCACCCCGGCGACGGCCCACTCGACGTGCGGGCACAGCGCGCGCGGCGCGGAGTGCACGTACAGAACTCCACGTGTCGTCACCGGGACCTCCGGGCAGAGCGGGACATCTTGCGAACTGGCTGACGGCAGTGGCCGGGCAGCCACGTTGATGGCGAGGCTACCGTGCGGCGGCGCAAGGAGTGTGACGTACCGTCGGTCCCAGTGCCGTGAAACCCCCGCCATTCACTCGGCAGGACGCCAGTACGGGTGCGAACCGTTGCACGGGGGGCGTCGGGAACTCTCGCGCGTTGTTATGGGAGGACGAGCTTTTTCACCTTTCATGCCATCACCCGACGGGCACAGCACCGACGACCGAGGGGATCATCACCGGATGCGGAAGCAGAGCCACCGCTCGCGCGCCGTTCTCGCCGTCCTGGCGGCGGCCGTTCTGGGCGTCGCCGGCTGTGACGCCGTCGGGGGCGACTCGCCGGGGCCCAGCGGCACCGGGGCGCAGAAGGCGAAGCCGTCCCCGAAGCCGACGCCGGACTGGGACAGCAGCCCGGCATCGGTCGCCGCCGTGGGGGACTCCATCACGCGCGGTTTCGACGCGTGCTCGGTGCTGTCGGACTGCCCCGAGGTGTCGTGGGCGACCGGCAGCAGTGCCAAGGTCGACAGTCTCGCCGTACGGCTGCTGGGCAGGGCGAAGGCGGCCGAGCGGAGTTGGAACTACGCGGTGACCGGGGCGCGGATGGCGGACCTGCCCGGTCAGATGACGCGGGCGGCCGTGCAGAAGCCGGCGCTGGTGGCGGTGATGACGGGGGCGAACGACGCCTGCCGGGCCAGCATCTCGGCGATGACGTCCGTGGCCGACTTCCGGACCGACTTCGAGGACGCGCTGAGCAGGCTGCGCACGGCCTCGCCCAAGACGCAGGTGTACGTGGCGAGCGTGCCGAACCTGAAGCGGCTGTGGTCCCAGGGTCGTACGAACCCGATGGGCACACGGGTGTGGCAGCTGGGCATCTGCCCGTCGATGCTGGCCGACCCGAACGTGTTGGACGCGGCGGCGACCGAGCGCCGGGACACCGTGCAGCAGCGGGTGGAGGAGTACAACGAGGTGTTGGAGGAGGTCTGCGCCAAGGACCGCCACTGCCGCTTCGACGGGGGCGCGGTGTACGACTTCCGGTTCGGGACCGACCAGCTGAGCCACTGGGACTGGTTCCATCCGAGTGTGAACGGCCAGGCGCGGCTCGCTGAGATCGCCTATCGCACGGTGACGGGCAGGTCGTGACCTAAAGTTCCGCACATGAACGAACTCTTCGGCACACTTTCCGACGGCACGCCTGTTCACCGCTGGACCCTGGAGCGGGCCGGCGTCCGCGTGCGGATCCTGTCGTACGGCGGGATCGTGCAGTCGGTGGAGGTCCCGGACCGGGAGGGGCACGCCGCGGACGTGGTGCTCGGGTTCCCGGAGCTCGACGGCTATGTGACGCACCCGGACCCGCACTTCGGCGCCCTGGTCGGCCGGTACGCGAACCGGATCGCGGGTGGCCGCTTGCCGCTGGACGGCCGGACGTACGCGCTCGCGCTCAACAACCCGCCCAACTCCCTGCACGGCGGCGAGCGCGGCTTCGACAAGCGGGTGTGGGACGGGGCACCGGTCGAGCACGGGGTGCGTCTGACGCGGGTGAGCGCCCATGGCGAGGAGGGCTTCCCGGGGCGTCTGGAGGTCTCGACGACGTACTCGCTGGACGGGACCGGTGCGCTGCGGATCGCGTACGAGGCGGTCACGGACGCGCCGACCGTCGTGAACCTGACCAACCACAGCTATTTCAACCTCGGCGGGTCGGGGAACGCCGGCGGGCACGAACTGCGGATCGCCGCCTCCCGGTTCACCCCGGTCGACGCGGACCTGATCCCGACCGGCGTCCTGGACGAGGTGGCCAACACGCGCTTCGACTTCCGGGAGGCGCGGAAGGTGGGTTCCGGGTACGACCACAACTTCGTGCTCGACAAGGGGGTGACGGACGGGCCCGTGGAGGTCGCCGAGCTGTACGACCCGGCGTCCGGCCGGGTGCTGACCGTGGCGACCACCGAGCCCGGCCTCCAGCTGTACACCGCGGACCACCTCGGCGAGCCCTTCGCGCCCGGCGACGGCATCGCGCTGGAGACGCAGCACTTCCCCGACTCCCCGAACCGCCCCGAGTTCCCGAGCACGGTGCTGCGTCCGGGGGAGATGTACCGATCGGAGACGGTGTACGGGTTTTCCACCCGATAAACGCCGTTTCCCCTCTGTCAGACGTAATGAGCCCCGGCCCAGGGGTCAGGTCCCGGGCCGGGGCTGGTTCATGGGGAGGAACGCGTCCCTGATCAGACGTTAATCGTCGCGGTGAGCCGACGGTCCGTGATGGAGCGGCTCACCTGGATCTCGTACGAACCCTTCACAAACGACCAGGCCCCCTCCTTCTCGTCCCAGGCCTCGAAGGCCCGGCGCGGGAGTTCCACGGTGGCCTCGACGGTCTCGCCGGGGGCGGCCGTGACGCCCGCGAAGCCGGCCAGCCGGCGGGCCGGGCGTTCGGCGTCGGGCTCGCCGGGGGCCAGATAGACCTGGACGACCTCGTGGCCGGGGCGCGGGCCGGAGTTGCGGAGGCGGACCCGGGCGGTGGTGCCCCGGACCTCGACCGACTCGTAGGTCCAGTCGGTGTAGCCGAGGCCGTGGCCGAAGGGGTAGGCGGGGGTGCGGCCCTGCTTCTCCCAGGCGGTGTAGCCGATGAAGACGCCCTCGCGGTACGGGAGCTCGCCGCTGTCCGGGACGACCTGGGTGACCGGGGCGTCCGCGAGGCTGCCCCAGGTGCTGGGGAGGCGGCCGCCGGGCTCGTGGGCGCCGGTCAGGACGTCGGCGAGGGCGTCGCCGCCCTCCTGGCCGGGGAACCAGCTGAGCAGGACGGCGGCCACCTCCTCGCGCCAGGGCAGTTCCACCGGGGAGCCGGCGTTGACGATCACGACGGTGTTGGGGTTGGCGGCGGCGACGGCGCGGACCAGGTCGTCCTGGCGGCCGGGGAGGGTGAGGTCGGTGCGGTCGAAGCCCTCGGACTCGACGCGTTCGGTGGTGGCGACCACGACGACGGCCGTGTCGGCGGCGCGGGCGGCCGCCACGGCCTCGGCGATCAGCTCGTCGGGGTCGCGCTGCGGTTCCTGGTGGGCGAGGGCGAAGGAGACGACCTTCGTCGGGAAGTCGTCGGGGAGCCGGACGACATAGCTGAGGGAGACGTCGACCGGCCGGTCCGCGGTGAGTTCGGCCCGGGCGCAGGGCGTGGGGGCGCCGAAGAACGCCTCGAAGGGGTCGGCGTCGTTGGCGGGGCGCCGGACGTCGTCGAAGTACGTGGTGCCGTCGACCCGGAGAGTGAAGGCGCCGAGGCCCTTGATGCCGAAGGTGTGGGTGCCGGTGGCGCGCGGGGTGAAGGTGCCGGTCAGTTCGACGGTGTGGAGGTTGGCGCGGGTGACGCCGTCGGGGAGGTTGTCGCCCATCCACTGGAGCTGGCCGTTCGGCGCGGAGGCGGTGCCGACGACCTGGCCGTCGGCGTCCCGGCAGACGGCCCGCAGCTCGAAGCCCTTGTCGGCGACGGCGAGTTCGGTGTTCGGGTCGGCGCCGACTGCGTAGCTGAGGGTGCCTTCGGGGAGGGCCGCGGTGAGGCCGTCGAGCGGGGAGACGACCCGGGCCGGGAAGACGGTGGCGGAGCCGCCGCCGAGGACGCGGGCGTCGCGGGCGGCGGCGCCGATGAGGGCGACCGTGCCCGGCTTGAGCGGCAGGGCCTGGTTCTCGTTGCGCACGAGGACGAAGGAGCGGCGGGCGATCTCGCGGGCCAGGGCCTCGCCGTCGACGGTGTCGGGCAGTTCGGTGACGGCCGGCTCGGCGCCCTCCAGGATGCCGACGCGGGCTGCGAGCCGCAGGACGTTGCGGACGGCGTCGTCGACCTTGGCCTCGTCGACCTCGCCGTCCCGCACGGCCTTCGCGAGCGCGTCGCCGTACACGGTCTGCGGGCCGGGCATGGCGACGTCCAGGCCGCCGTCGATGGCACCGGTGGTGGAGCGGGCGGCGGTCCAGTCGGAGACGTTGAAGCCGTCGAAGCCCCATTCGCCGCGCAGGATCTCGTTCACCAGGTGGTGGTGCTCGGTCATCGTGGTGCCGTTGACCGAGTTGTAGGCGGTCATGATGCCCCAGGGGTGGGCGTTCTCGACGATCGCCTCGAAGGGCGCGAGGTACAGCTCGCGCAGGGCGCGCTCGCTCAGCAGGTTGTTCACCGTGAAGCGTTCGGTCTCGGCGTCGTTGGCGACGAAGTGCTTGACGGTGGTGCCGACGCCGCCCGACTGGACGCCGGTCACATAGCCGGAGCCGATGCGGCCGGTGAGGTACGGGTCCTCGCTGTACGCCTCGAAATGGCGGCCGCCGAGCGGGGAGCGGTGCAGGTTGACCGTGGGGGCGAGCAGGACGTGGACGCCCTTGCGACGGGCCTCCTGGGCGAGGAGGACGCCGGCGCGGCGGGCCAGCTCCGGGTCCCAGGTGGCGGCCAGCGCGGTCGGCGAGGGCAGCGCGATGGACGGGTCGTCGGCGCTCCAGTGGACACCCCGGACGCCGATCGGGCCGTCCGACATGACGAGGGACTCCAGGCCGATCTCCGGCAGGGCGGGCAGGGACCACGTGTCCTGACCGGCCAGGAGACGGGTCTTGGCGTCCAGGTCGAGTGTGCGCAGGGCCGCCTCTACGGCCGCCTCCGTGTCCGGCGATGTCGGGGTTCCCGCCATGGCGGTGCCTCCTCGTTGAAGCCTGGGTCCGTGCGGTTCCTCCATCGTGCATCGATTGCCTGTAGACCGGTAGGTTTCGTTATACTGCCGTTACATTGGGCTTGTTCGGGTGTCGTACGGTGACGGCATGAGCGCGAGAGTCAGGAGCGAGGAGCGGCGGGCCGCGATCGTCACGGCGGCGCTGGAGGTGATCGCCGAGCGCGGATACCGGGGCGCGAGCCTCGCGGCGGTGGCCGAGCGGGTGGGGCTGACCCAGCAGGGGCTGCTGCACTACTTCCCGACGAAGGACGCGCTGCTCGTGGCCGTCCTCGAGGAGCGGGACAGGTGGGACGCGGTCCCGGCCGGGCAGTGGCGCACCGACCTCCTCGCCCAGCTCGTCGAGTACAACGCGATGCGCCCCGGCATCGTCCAGACCTTCTCCGCACTGCTCGGCGAGAGCGTCACGGAGGGGCATCCGGCGCGCGGCTACTTCACCGAGCGGTACGCGCAGGTCCGGGCGAGCATGGCGCGGGTCCTGCGCGCCGAGTACGGCGACCGGCTGCCGAACGGACTCACCCCGGAACGCACCGCTCCCCTGCTGGTCGCGGTGATGGACGGTCTGCAGTACCAGTGGCTGCTGGACCCGGACTCGGTGGACATGCCGGGGGCGTTCCGGGACTTCCTCACGATGCTGGGCGAGGGCTGACCGCCGCCACCACCTCGACCTCGACCTGCGCCTCGGGCCGGAACAGCCGGGGCACCTCGAAGGTCATGCTGGTGGGCGGGGTCCCGGTGAGGAACTGCCGTCGTACGGTGCCGTATTCCTCCAGCCCGCCGATGTCCGTGAGGCAGGTGCGGATGTTGATGACGTCGGCCAGGGTCGCCCCGTGGGCCCTGAGCAGGGCGTCCAGCGCCTCGAAGACGCCCCGGCTCTGCTCGGCGAGGGTGGCGCCCTCGGCGATCTGCCCGGAGACGAACAACAGGGCGCTGCCGTCGGCGTGTTCGACGCGGGCGACCTGGGAGTAGTACGGGCTCAGGGGCTGGGGTGCGGAGGCGGGGTTGCCGATGGTGATCTGCATGCCCTCGACGCTAGGTCCGGGCCATGGATGCGACAAGCGAATGTCTAGCATGGCTGCCATGCCGAACCAGCATGTCCCTGTGGACGTTCCGGACCTCTCCTCCGTGTGGCTGCGGGTCTTCCTGGAGGTGGCCCGGCAGGGGTCCTTCACCGTCGCCGCCCGCACCCTCGGCTGGACCCAGTCGGCGGTCTCCCGGCAGATCTCCTCGCTGGAAGGGGCCCTGGGCGGTGCCCCGTTGTTCGACCGGCTCCCCCGGGGCGTACGGCTGACCGAGGCCGGGCGGGTCCTCGTGCCGTACGCGGAGGCGGTCGCCGAGGCGCTGCAGGGGGCCGGGCGGGAGCTGGCCGCGCTGCGTGAAGTGGCGGGCGGGCGGCTGCGGTTCGGGGCGTTCGCGACGGCCGACGCGGCGCTGGTGCCGCACGCCCTCGCGGCCTTCCGCGCCCGCCACCCCGAGGTGGGCGTGAGCCGCGAGGAGGGCTTCACTCCCGCTCTGCTGGACCGGCTCACCGCCGGGCACCTCGACCTGGCGGTCGTCTCGACGACGGGCGGCGGCATCCCGTCGCCGGCGTACGCACTCCACCACCTCCTCGACGAGTCGCTGTACGTCGCCGTCCCGTCCGGCCATCCGCTGACGGCGGGCCCGGGACCCGTGCGGCTCGGTCAACTAGCCGACGCCGACTGGATCTCCGGCGGCCCCCGCCCCGAGGGCACCCTGCTGGACGCCGCCCTGCGGCAGGGGTTCCGGCCGCGGGTCGCGCATGTCGTGGGCGAGTGGACCGCCAAGCAGGGATACGTCGCCGCCGGACTCGGCGTCACGCTGGTGCCGGCGCTCGCCGCCGGGTCCGTACGCCCGGATGTCACCTTGCTGCCGGTACTGGACGAGGGCGGGCCCGCACGGGCCGTGTACGCGGCGACCGTCCGGGGCCGCTCGCTCGCGCCGGCCGCCGAGGCCTTCCTCGGGGCGCTGCGGGAGGCGGCCGCCCGCATCCCGGCCTAGGTATGCGTACTCAGGCGCTCACCCGGCCCCCGGGACGAGGATGAGCCGTATGAGAGGGAGAAACATCATCGCGGTGCTCGCTCTGCTGCCCGTCAACGCCCTGGCCGTGGGCTACGGGTGGCTGGCGGTCGGCATGACCGGGTGGGCGGCGGGCTTCGACGACGAACCGTACGAGGCGCCGATGGCCGAACTGGGCGTGACCTGCGGAGTGGTGGCGGCCATCGGCGTGCTGCTGTGGCTGGCCCGGCTGCGCGGAGCCGCGGTGTTCCAGCTGGCTCCGTTGCTCGTGCTCGGCCTGCTGATGCCGCCCTCCTGAGCCACACCCCATGGCGTGGACCACTTCCGTCACGCGATACTGCGGCCGTTCGCACCGCACGCGCCCCACAGCGACGGAAGGACCTGAACTTCCTTGAATTCCATACGTGTTCGGATCGGCGTACTCGGGCTGGCTCTGCTGGCCGGGCTGGCGGCCCCCACCCAGGCGTCCGCCGCCGAGACCGCTCTCCCACCCACCGTCGAGGAGCAGCGGCTCGACCGGGCCGTACCGCAGGAGATCCTCCGGCGGTCCGGATTCGACGCCGTGACCGCGGAGTTCGCCCGGGAGCTCGGCGCGGCGCGCTCCTACGCCGACGCGCGGCGGGTCGTCGTACGCGAGGGGTCGGCGCTGTGGCGGCGGGCCGTCGGGCGGGCGCAGGGGCGGGGACCGGTCGGCGGTGACCTCAGTCGGGACGACGACCGGCCGCTGTACTGGGCGCGGCTGGGCATGACACGGGAAGTACGGACATGGGAGCCCGAGTTCGGGCTGACCGACGACCGACGCACCGCGCTGCTCGGTGAGTTGGAGCGGACGTCACGCGGGCAGACCGCCGTGCGGTATCCGCGGGGCGACGGGATCAAGCGGGTCCTTGTCACCGGCTTCGATCCGTTCACGCTGGACCGGGACATCCGGATCTCCAACCCGTCGGGAGCGACCGCGCTGGCGCTCGACGGCACGGTGATCGAGACCGCTGAGGGGCCGGCGCGGGTCGAGACCGTCGTCTTCCCCGTGCGCTGGCAGGACTTCGCGGACGGCACGGTGGAGCGGACGCTGCGGCCGTATCTGCGGCAGGTGGATCTCTTCGCCACCGTGAGTCAGGGGCGCGTGGGGCGGTTCGACGTCGAGCGGACCAACGGGGCCTGGCGGGGCGGGTTCCCCGACAACGACAACATCGGCAGGACCGAGACCGTGCCGGTCCGCGATCCGGCCTCGCAGCCGCAGTGGACCTCGACGACGCTGCCGTACGCGACGATCGTGGGCGCCGAGACCGGGCGGTTCCCCGTGTACGACAACACGAGTGTGACCGAGATTCCGGCGGGCGGTACGGAGGCCGTGGTGCGGGCGGACGGGCCGACGCCGGGGTCTGCCGCGCGGGCCGGGGGTGGCGGGAACTATCTGTCCAACGAGATCGCCTATCGGGCCACGCTGTTGCGGGACCGGCTGGGGTTGCACGAGGTGCTGCCGGGTGGGCATGTGCATACGCCTGTGCTGCAGTTCGGGGCGGGGAACACGGATCCGGTGGGCGGGGCGGTGACGGATGCGGAGTTCGTGCGGAACCGGGTGGACATCATTGCTCAGGTGACGGGGATTGTGCGGGTGGCTGTGGAGGCTACATCGGCTTCGCAGTAGGTGTCCGGTCGGGGGGGGGCGGGCGTCGGGGTTTTTCGCCCCCTCCGCCCCTTCCCGTCCCTGGGGGCTGCGCCCCCAGACCCCCGCTTTCGGCCCGAAGGGCCTCGTCCTCAAACGCCGGACGGGCTGACAGGGCCTTCGGACGGGCTGAGGTGAGGCGTCTCCTCGGCCAGTAGGTCCCGGGCCATCAGCGTCGCGCCCGCTACCGCGCCCGGCATCAGGAAGACCGCGACGAAGGGGATCAGGAAGGACACGGCGAGGGGGGTGCCGAAGCCCCAGACCAGGGTTTTGCGGGTGCGGAGGAGGGCGAGGCGGTCGCGGAGTTCGACGCGGCGGCGTTGGAGGGCGACGGAGGTGAGTTCCTGGGTGAGGAAGAAGCCGGTGACCATGAAGCCGATCACGGGGACGACCGTCTGGCCGACGACCGGGATGAAGCCGAGCCCGAAGAGGAGGACGCCCCACAGCAGGGCCCGCACGAGGATGCGGAGGCTGTCGCGGGCCGAGATCCACAGCTCGCGCCAGAGCGGGAGGCCGGACTCGGGGGCGGTGCCGTCCGGCGAGACGTCCCGGTCGACCTTCTCGGAGAGGTTCTCGTAGAAGGGCTGGCCGATCAGGAGGGTGACCGCGGTGAAGGTGATGACGGAGAGGAGGAGGGCCAGGGCGAAGAGGACGGCGGTCAGGAAGCCTCGGAACAGGCCGGGCCACGGGCTCGACCAGTCGTCCGCGAACGGGGTCGCCCACGTCACGAAGTCCTCGCCCCAGAGGGCCAGGGCGACCAGGGCCGCCGCGTAGAGGACCAGGGTGATCAGGCCAGGGAGCAGGCCGAAGCCGAACTGCTTGCCGTGCCGGGCCACCCAACGCTGGCCCTCCATGAGGTACTTGAATCCCGCCCCGAGATCGCGCATGGGGAAACTCTATCGGGAGGTTGTCGGTCACCTTTTGACCGACCGGGTCGGGTGGCGCCCGGCGCCGGGTCACACCGGAGTCACCGCCACCACGACCCCCCGCTCCGCCGCCGGAGACACCGCCGCCGACACCCGTACCGCCGCCGCCCGCGCGAAGCGCCCCGCTCGGGACGCGCTCGTCATGAGGAGCGGCTGGAGGTGTTCGAGGCCGAAGACGAGGATTTCCTCGCCGGCGACCAGGACCGGGCGGGCCGCCTTCGTCGTCGCCGCTGCCGCCTCCGTGAGGTCGGCCAGCGGGGCGAGCGTCGTGCGGACCACGTTGGCGCCGGCGGCGGCCGCGCGTTCCGCGAGGGCCACTTGGAACGGCAACAGCGGGGCCAGCGCGGCCGTCAGGGCATCGGCGATGCGGCGGAGTTCGGGGTTCGACTCCTCCAGTACGTCCGCCGCCGCCCGGATCACCGGGGTGAGGGCGAGGAGCGCACCGGCGGCCAGGCCGGCCGCCGCCGGCAGCAGGGGCGAGGCCGCCTCGACCAGGTCGCCGAGCGCCGCCGCGAACTCCTCCACGGCCGGCTCCACGGCGTCCAGGACGGGCAGGAGGCTGTCGCCCAGGGCCGCGAGCAGCGCCTGGGCCGGTTCGCTCACGGGGTGTACGGCCAGCGGCGCCCCGGACGTGCCCAGCCGCATCAGCGTGTCGACGATCCGGTAGAACGCCTCCTGGGCCTGCGGGGACTCGCTCGCCTCGGCCAGTTCCGCGGTGGTCTCGCGCAGGACGCGCAGCGCCTCGCTGCCCGAACCGTCGCGAGGGTCGAAGGTGTTGATGGCGATTCTGGTGATGTTCCCGGCCGTGTCGAGGAGTTGGCCGGTGATGTCGGTGGTGTTGCGGGCCATGCGCAGTACGTCGTCCCTGCTGGGGAGCGAAGGGATCGTGGCCACGAGCTCTCTCCTCGTCTCACACGCCGGGACCGGCGCCGAACTCCGGGGTGTTCCGCCCTCAGCATGCCCACTCCGCACCCGCAATGCGCCCCCTGCCGACCACCGGTGACGAGCCGTCCGGGGTGTCAGCGACTCCGACTCCCTCTTGTTGCGGTTGAGTCGAACAGGTACACCTCGCCGTACCGATCACAGGAAGCCCCACAGGAGGTACGCGTGCGCACCACGAGAACCGTTCCTGCGAGACCTGTTCTGATCACCGCCCTCGCCGTCACCACGGCGGGCTCACTCCTGCTCACCCCCCACACCGCCGTCGCGAGGCCCGAGCCCCCCGTCACCCGCGAGGGCCCCGCCGTCGACGAGCGCGCCGCCCGTGCCCCCGAGAGCGCCGCCGAACGGGCACTCACCGGTCAGGGCAGCCCGACCACCGGCACCGGGCGCGGCTATCCCCGCGAACAGGTCCTGACTCCCGACCCGGAGAACCCCGCCGACAGGTCCATCAAGCTCGGCCTCACCCCGTACCACGGGATCGCCCCGAAGCTGAACGCCCTGCAACGGCTCGGTGACCGGGTGAGCGTCGAGGTCGCGGGCCGTTCGGCCGGCGGGCACCGGCTCTACCTCGTGACCGTGACCGCCCCGGAGAGCGCCCGGCAGGCCCGCACCCAGGAGCGGATGCGCGAGCTGATCGAGAGCGCGCCGGGCAGGGCCGCCAAGGACCCGGCGGTCAAAGCGGGTTACAAGACTCCCGTCTTCTTCAACAACAACATCCACGGCAACGAGTGGGAGGGCACCGACGCCTCCCTGAGGATCGTCGAGCAGCTCGCGACCGCGAACGACGCGAGGACGAAGGACCTCCTCGCGCACAGCCGCCTGTACTTCAACATCACGGCCAACCCGGACGGCCGTATCGCCGGCACCCGCGCCAACGCCAACGGCTTCGACATGAACCGGGACTTCGTCACCGCCTCGCAGCCCGAGGTGCGGGCGATGCGGCAGATCGAGATCGACAAGCAGCCGGCCGTCATGCTCGACCTGCACGGCTACGTCAACGGCACGCTCATCGAGCCCACCACTCCCCCGCACGGCGAGAACTACGAGTACGACCTGTTCCTGAAGAACACCTACGCCAACGCCCTCCGCATGGAGTCCGCCGTCAACGGCCTCGGCTACACGCCCGCGAAGGACGGCGTGCGGCCCGCGCAGATCCCCTTCCGGGACCAGGAGGAGGGCTGGGACGACTGGCCGCCGATCTTCACCCCGCAGTACGCGGCCTTCCACGGCACGGTCGCCGCGCACACCGTGGAGATCCCGCTGGCGGTGAACAACGCCGCCTACACCAGCCTGCCGGAGAGCGAACTGCGCCGCCGGTCCGCGATCAACGTGGACGTGGCCGGTGCCGCCATCCGGGCCACCCTCGACTTCGTCCGGACGAACCGCACGTCGCTGGTCGCCGACCAGATCGAGGTCTTCCGGCGCGGGGCGGCGGGCGCGGCCCAGGTGCCGGTTTCGGAGGAGACCGTGCCGGGCGTTCCGGGCATCGGTCCGGAGGACGTGTACACCACCGACTTCCCGCGGGCGTATGTCATCCCCGGAGGGTCCACCGCCGCCGCGCGCCTCGTCGAGCATCTCCTCGCCAACGACGTCCGGGTCACCCGCGCCGCCCGCGACTTCCGGCTCGCGGGACGGTCGTATGCGAAGGGCTCCTACGTCGTCGACATGCACCAGCCCAAGCGAGGGCTCGCCAACGTGCTGCTCGCCGACGGGACGGACATCAGCGACAAGGTCTCGGTGATGTACGACATCTCGGGCTGGAGCCTGGGGCGCCTGTGGGGCGCCGCGGTCGAGCCGGTGACCTCCGGCGGCCTGACGGGCCTGCCGCTGCGGACCGTGGACGAGGCCGCGCCGGTCGGTCACGTCGCTCCGCGCGGCGACCTGCGGCTGCGGCTCGACGACCCGCAGGAGATCGCGGCACTCAACGCCCTGCTCCAGCAGGGCGTTTCGGTACGGGGGTCCGCGGACGGCAGTGCGATCGTGCCGGCGTCGGCGCGGACGAAGGCAGCCGCGGCGGCGCGGACGTACGACGTCGCCTTCGACGCGACGAAGGCGACCGGCACGAGCGAGCTGCGCCGGCTGCGGGTGGCCGCGGCCGTCACGCCCGGTGAACTGTTCGCGCTGCGGGAGATGAACTTCGACGTCACGCCGGTCTCCACGGCCGTGCTGAACGCGGGCTTCGACTGGGCGGCGGCGGACGTGCTGTTCGTGTCGGCGGGACTGGACCACGGCGCCCTGAACACGGCCGCCCGTACCGCCCTCGACGCCTTCCTCGACAGCGGGCACGGGCTCGTCGGGCGCGGGGTCGCCGGAGCCGGCCTGAGCACCGCCGCCGGGCTGCTGGCGGCGAAGCCGGTCGAGGGCAACGGGGACGCCAACGGCGTGGTGCGGGTGGTGAATACGGGACCGGTGACGGCCGGTGCGCCGGATCACGGGTTCGTGTACGCGCCCGTCTGGTTCACCGACCTCGGCCCCGGGGTCCGGGTGGAGCAGACCTACGGGACCGGTAACCCGCTCGTCTCCGGGCATTGGCGGGCGCTGGAGGACGGCTCCGGCGGTCCCGCCCAGGCGGCGGGGCAGGCCTCGGTCGTCAGTGGCTCGGGGGCCGTTCTGTTCGGCACCGAACCCCTCTTCCGGGACCATCCGAAGGGGGAGTTCGCGCAGGTGGCACGCGCGCTGTTCACAGTGGCGCAGGCGCGTGGCGGTACAGGTGAGGAGAGCGGATGACACAGGAGATCCACGGCACCGTCGCGGACGGATTCGAGGCGGTGCGCGAGGAGTTCGCCGCCTTCGTGGCGGGGGAACGCCCGGACTACGAGGGGCAGTTGTGCGCGTACGCGCACGGCCGCAGAGTCGTCGACCTGTGGACGGGGGACGGCGCCGACGCCGGATCCCTCTACGGCGTGTACTCCTCGACCAAGGGTGCCGCCCACCTGGTGGTCGCGCTCCTCGTGCAGGACGGCACGCTCGAGCTGGACCGCAAGGTGACGTACTACTGGCCGGAGTTCAGCGCCGAGGGCAAGGGCGCGCTGACCCTGCGCGAGCTGGTCTCCCACCGCGCGGGCGTGGTCGGGCTCGACGCCGGGTTCACCGCGCAGGAGCTGGCCGACGACCGGCTGGTCGCCGAACGGCTCGCCGACCAGCGGCCGTTCTGGCGGCCGGGCACGGCGTTCGGCTACCACGCGCTCGTCATCGGCGCGCTCGCCGGAGAGGTCGTACGGCGCGCCACCGGCCGGACGCTCCAGGAGGTGTACGAGGAGCGGATCCGCGTCCCGTACGGGCTCGACTTCTTCCTGGGGCTGCCCGAAGCACTGGAACCGCGCTACCGCTCGGTCCAGCCCATGGCCCCGACGGCGACGCAACAGGCGCTGCTGGACTCGGTGCAGACCGGTCCGCACACGCTGTCCTCGATCGCCTTCAACCAGCACGTGCCGAACGCGGGTGACCTGGTGGACTACGCCAACTCCCGTGCCGTACGCGCCAAGGGACCGGCCTCGGCGGGCGGGGTCGCCGCCGCGCGCGGGCTCGCCGGGATGTACGCGGCGGCGATCAGCGAGGTGGACGGGCGGCCGCCGCTGCTGAAGCCGGACACCGTGGCCGAGGTGGGGCAGATCCACTCGGCCGGGTACGACCTGGTGGCCCGGGCGCACAAGTCGTACGGGCTCGGCTTCCAGGCGACGGCCGACATGTGGCATCCGTTCCTGGGTGCCGGGACGTTCGGGCACAGCGGCGCGGGCGGTTCACAGGCCTTCGCCGATCCGCGCAGCGGGCTGGCGTACGGCTACACCCGCCGCCGGATGGCCTTCCCGGGCGGGGCGGCACCGGAGAACGAACGGTTCGTGCGGGCCGTGCACTCGGCGGCGCTCGCCGTCTGACCGGCGTACGACGCCTTCACGGCCGTACGACAAGAGGCCGCACCCCACGTCCTGGGGTGCGGCCTCCGTCGTGAGCGACGACCGTGGTCAGGCGAGCGTCACGGTGATGTTGCCGCGGGTTGCCTTGGAGTAGGGACAGACCTCGTGGGCCTTCTTGATCAGGACACCCGCGGTCTCCGCGTCCACGTTGGGGATGTGCGCCGAGATCTCGACGATGATCCCGAATCCGTCGCCGTTCTTGCCGAGGCCGACCTTCGCGGTGACGGTCGAGCCGGAGATGTCGGCCTTCTCCTGGCGGGCCACGACGCCGAGGGCGCCCTGGAAGCAGGCGCTGTAGCCGGCGGCGAACAACTGCTCCGGGTTGGTGCCGGTGCCGCTGCCGCCCAGTTCCTCGGGCGGGTTGACGACGAGGTCGAGCCTGCCGTCGTCGGTGGCGACCCGGCCGTCGCGGCCGTTCTCGGCGGTGGCTACGGCCGTGTACAGGACGTCGGACTGCTGGATGGGCATGCGGTCGTCTTCCTCCTCGGTCTGCCGGGACTCGCGCCCACGATCCCGACAGAATTCGGAAATAAGTTACCGCATACCGGAAACAGCCGGGAAGACCTCCGCCCGCAGCCGGGTTCCTACAGCTTGACGATCATCTTTCCGGTGTTGTCGCCGCGCAGGACGCCGAGGAACGCCTCCAGGTTGTTCTCGATGCCCTCGACGACCGTCTCGCGGTACTTGAGCGCGCCCGAGGCGACCCAGGGGCCGACCTCCTGGACGAACTGCGGCTGGAGGTCCGCGTGGTCGCTGACGAGGAAGCCCTCGATGCGGCCGCGGGTCTGGATGAGGCGGGCGAGGTTGCGCGGGCCGGGGGCAGGCTCGGTGTTGTTGTAGACCGAGATCATTCCGCAGACCGCGATCCGGCCGTCGCGGTTGAGCTGCCCGATGGCGGCTTCCAGGTGGTCGCCGCCGACGTTGTCGAAGTAGACGTCGACGCCGTCCGGGGCGGCCTCGCGGAGCTGCTGGGCGACCGAGCCGTTCTTGTAGTTGAACGCCGCGTCGAAGCCGTACTCCTCGACGAGGAGCTTGACCTTCTCGTCGGAACCGGCCGAGCCGATGACCCGGGAGGCACCCTTGAGCTTGGCGATCTGGCCGACCTGGCTGCCGACGGCACCGGCCGCGCCGGAGACGAAGACCGAGTCGCCCTCCTTGAAGGCGGCGGTGCGCAGCAGGCCCGCGTAGGCGGTGAGGCCGGTCATGCCGAGGACGCCGAGGTACGTGGAGAGCGGGGCGGCCTCGGGGTCCACCTTGACCGCCTGCTGGGCGTCGAAGGTGGCGTACTCGCGCCAGCCGCCGAAGTGCAGCACGTGGTCGCCGACGGCGATGCCCTCGGCCTGCGAGGCGACGACCTCGCCGACCGCACCGCCCTGCATGGCCTTGCCCAGCTCGAAGGGGGCCACGTAGGACTTGGCGTCGCTCATCCGGCCACGCATGTACGGATCGACGGAGAGGTACGCGTTGCGGACGAGCACCTGGCCGGGACCGGGCTGCCGGATCTCCGCCTCGGCCAGCTCGAAGTCCTCGGGCTTGGGCCAGCCGACGGGGCGGCTGAGCAGACGCCATTCACGGCTTGCGGCGGGGAGTGTGCGGGTGTCGGACATGGAACCGGGCCTTCCTCAAAATACTTCAGTGCCTGAAACAACCATGCTCCTGAACATTTCAGGATGTCAAGTAACGGGGTACCCTGGATCCCATGGCCACACCCGAGAAAACCCGCCGGCCCGACGCGTTGACCATGGAGGTGGTCGAGCTGATCGGTGACGTCGTGGCGCGTTTCTACGAGGACTACGAGGAGGCGGCCGCGGAGCACGCGCTGACCGGAGCGCAGGCGCGGCTGCTGAACCTGCTGTCGCTGGAGCCCCTGCCGATGCGGAAGCTGGCCCAGAAGCTGAAGTGCGAGCCGTCCAACGTGACGGGCATCGTCGACCGACTGGAGGCCCGCGGGCTCGTCGAGCGCCGGCCGGCTCCGGCGGACCGCCGGGTGAAGGTGGCGGCCGCGACGGATGAGGGGCGGCGGGTCGCCCGGGAGCTCCGGGAAGGGCTGCGCTTCGCGCGGGAGCCCATGGCCGGACTGTCGGACGAGGAGCGGATGTCTTTGCGGGACTTGCTGCGGCGGATGCTGGAGCAGGGGCCCTAGGCGCGCACCACACCCCGCTTGCAGGGCCCCGGACTGCCCGAAAGGCCGCCGAGCCTGTCCGGCGGATCAACCCGCAGGGGAACGGACGGCGACGCCGCAGATCGGCGCCCGCCGCGGAGCGGCTGATGTCACTGCGGCCCCGCGTCCGCGGCATGATCCGCCGGACGGGCCCTGAGCCCTAGGTGCACCACCACAAGAAGCGGTTGCACGACTCCGACGGTGACGGATCCGCGGTGGGTTCCGACGTCGTGGGGTCCGTCGTAGGAGTCGGGGACTGTGCCGGCGGCGCGGGGTCCGCGGTGGTGGGGGACGTGCCCGGGTCCGTGGTGGCCGACTGGGCGTCCTTGTCGGGGTCGTCCTCGTCCTTCTTCGCGTCGTCGTCCTTCGCGGACTCCGAGGCGGAGGGGGAGGCCGACGCGGTCGGGGAGGGCGAGTCCGACGCGCTCACTCCGGTGCCTGCCGCACCGTCCTGCGCCTTGGCCGACTCGGTCACCTCCGTCGCCGCGCCGTCCGCGGACTCGCCGCCGGCCGCCGCGGGCTTCGGGCTGGAGCCCGGGGCGTCCATGCCGAGTTCCGCGAGGCTCAGCCCGCCGGCCGCCAGCACGAAGCCGGCGGCGATCAGGAGGGTCCGGCGGCGTCGGCGCCGGTGCGCGGCGGCCTTTCGGTCGCGTCGGCTCGCACCGCCCGCGGGGCCGTCGTCCTGGGTGTCGTCGTCGGCGTCTTCGTCGTGGTCGTCGTACTCTTCGGCGTCCTCGGGGGCTTCCGCGCCCCGGCCGCCACGTCCTCGCGCGCGTCTTCGTGCCGCCCGGCCGCCCGAGGGTTCCGCCACCGCCTCGGACCGGTGAGCGGCCGCCTCGGTCCCGGCCGTGCCGGTGTCGCCGTCAGCACCGTCGCCGCTCTCACTCGCGGCCCCCGAGGAGGCGCCTCCGTACCCCCGAGCCGTCCGCTGAGCGTCCTCGTAGGGGCCGACGGCCTGGCCGCCGCCGCCGTACGCCTCAGCCGCGCGGCCGCCTTCGTACGCCGTGCTCGCACTTTCGGGGGAGGAGTCCCCGTATCCACCGGCCGCCCCCTCAGCGTCCTCGTAGGGACCGGCAGCCTGGCCGCCGCCCCCGTACGCCTCAGCCGCGTGGCCGCCTTCGTACGCCGCGCTCGCGCCCCCGCTCGGGTACCCGCCCGCGTATCCGCCGCCGTACGTCCCGTCGGCCCCGTACGCCTGGTACGCCCCGGCCCCGCCCGGTGCCACCGCCTCGGCCGGCGCGTGCTGCTGCTGCGTCGCGTACGCGCGGACGGATTCGGCTGAGGTGCCGCACCCCGGGCAGGCGAGGGCGCCGTTGAGGTGCCGTCGGCACGGGAGGCAGTAGTCCATGACGCGGGAATATTAGGTTCCGCACAGGGAGCGCTCCTAGAGATCTCTGTGAAGGTTCCGTGCGGAACTGGCAAGTCGAGTTTGCCCAGTTGAGGGCAAGCCCGGCCATTCCCCGCTATCTTCCGACACACCGGAGCGGTCCGGCGCACGGCGTACGTGCGTCGGACCGCTCCGGCGTGACAGCGTCCCTTCCGGCCGTCCCTTTCGGTGTCCCTCGGCTCAGGTTTTCCTACGGGTCGTCATGGCGCGCTGGATCAGGATGAACGCGCACAGCAGCACACCGGTGGCGATCTTCGTCCACCAGGAGCTGAGCGTGCCCTCGAACTGGATGATGCTCTTGATCAGGCCCAGGACGAGGACACCGAAGAGGGTGCCCAGGACGTAGCCGGAGCCGCCCGTCAGCAGCGTGCCGCCGATGACGACCGCGGCGATCGCGTCGAGTTCCATCCCGGTCGCGTGCAGCGGGTCACCGGACTGGATGTACAGGGTGAAGAGGAGGCCGGCCAGGGCCGAGCAGAAGCCGCTCACCGTGTACACGGCGATCTTGGTGCCGCCCTGCGGCAGGCCCATCAGCATGGCCGACTGCTCGTTGCCGCCGATGGCGTACACCCGCCGACCGAAGCGCGTGTAGTGCAGGACGTAGAACGCCACGGCGAGGACGACGAGCGCGACGATGGCGCCGATCGACAGGAAGCCCATCCCCAGCGACGCCTGTGCCTGGGCCATGCTGCTCACCGAGGAGTCGTCGATGGCGATCGACTCCTTGCTGATGACCAGGCACAGGCCCCGGAAGAGGAAGAGGCCGGCGAGGGTCACGATGAAGGGCTGGATCTCGAAGTTGTGGATCACATAGCCCATCAGGAAGCCGCCCAAGGCTCCCACGCCCAGCGCGATGGGGATGACGACCAGGATGGGCAGCCCCTGCTTCTCCACCAGCCACGCGGTGAGCATGGTCGTGAAGCCGATCACGGAGCCGACGGACAGGTCGATACCGCCGGACAGGATGACGAAGGTGGCGCCGACGGCGGCGACCAGCAGGTAGCCGTTGTCGATGAAGAGGTTGAGGAAGACCTGCGGCTCGCCGAAACCGTAGTTCGTGTAGCGGCTCAGGCCCGCGACGTACATCGCGAGGAAGAGCGTGGCGGTCACCAGGACGGGCAGGCGCCGGTCGCCGAGCAGCCGAGCGCCCTTGGACGTCGTACGACTGTCCGGGGCCTTGGCCTTGGGGGTCTGGGTGGTCGCGCTCATCACGACACCTCCATCTTGGGGGCTGCCGCGGTGGTCGGTGTGGTGTCCGCCGGGGTGGCGGCCGACGTGCCGCTTCCGTTCGCGCCGGGTCCGGAGCCGAACCTGGCGCCGAAGACCTTCGCGCGGAACTTCGGGGACTGGAGCAGGCAGACGACGATGACGACGGCGGCCTTGAAGACCAGGTTGGTCTGGGTCGGCACGCCGATGGTGTAGATCGTGGTGGTCAGGGTCTGGATGACGAGGGCGCCCACCACCGTGCCGCCGATGGAGAACCGGCCGCCCAGGAGCGAGGTGCCGCCGATCACCACGGCGAGGATCGCGTCGAGCTCGATCCACAGACCGGCGTTGTTGCCGTCCGCGGCCGAGGTGTTGGAGCTGATCATCAGGCCCGCGATGCCGGCGCACAGCGCGCAGAACACGTACACCATGATCTTGATGCGGCGGGACCTGATGCCGACCAGGCGGCTGGCCTCGGCGTTGCCGCCGACCGACTCGACCAGCAGGCCGAGGGCGGTGCGGCGGGTCAGTGCCACGGTGACGGCCACGACCGCGGCCACCACGAAGATGGAGAAGGGCAGGGTCAGCCAGTAGCCGCCGCCGATCAGCTTGTACGGCTCGCTGTTGATGGTGATGATCTGGCCGTCGGTGATCAGCTGGGCCACGCCTCGTCCGGCGACCATGATGATGAGGGTCGCGATGATGGGCTGGATGCCCATCCGGGCCACCAGGAAGCCGTTCCACAGGCCGCAGACCACCGCGGCCACCAGGCCGATGCCCATGGCCAGGAACACTCCGGACAGGGCGTCCTGGTCGGACTGGTCGCTGATGTACGAGCAGGTCAGGGCTCCGGTGATGGCGACCACGGCGCCGACCGAGAGGTCGATGCCGCCGGTGGCGATGACCAGGGTCATGCCGACCGCCACCAGGATGAGCGGCGAGCCGAACAGCACGATCGAGACGAGGCTGCCGTAGAGGTGGCCGTCCGTCATCTTGATCGAGAAGAAGTCGGGGGTGAAGGGAACGTTGATCAGCAGCAGGACGACCAGCACGGCCACCGGCCAGAACAGGTGATGCTGTGTCAGCGCTCGCCATCGGGGAGTGGTGGTCACTGGTGCTCTCCGCTCGCGATGGTCTCCAGGATCCGGGTGGGGGTGATCTCGGGCCCGTTGGCGAGCTGTGCGACGAGCTTGCGGTCGCGCAGCACGCCGATGGTGTGGCTGAGCCGGAGCACCTCTTCCAGCTCGGCCGCGATGTACAGCACTGCCATGCCTTCCTCGGAGAGCGAGACCACGAGTTTCTGGATCTCCGCCTTCGCGCCGACGTCGATGCCGCGCGTCGGTTCGTCCAGGATCAGCAGCTTCGGCTGGGTGATGAGCCAGCGGGCGAGCAGCACCTTCTGCTGGTTGCCGCCGCTGAGCCGGCCGACGCGGGCCTCGGGGTTGGCGGGGCGGATGTCCAGCGCCTTGATGTACTTGGCGACGAGTTCGTCGCGCTGGGCGGCCGGGATGGGCCGGGTCCAGCCGCGGGCGGCCTGGAGCGCGAGGATGATGTTCTCCCGCACCGTCAGCTCGGGTACCAGGCCCTCGGTCTTGCGGTTCTCCGAGCAGAACGCGACGCCCGCGGAGATCGCGTCGTTCGGGGCGCTCATCGAGACCTGCTTGCCGCCGATGGTGACCTTGCCGCTGTCGGGCTGGTCGGCGCCGAAGAGCAGCCGGGCGAGTTCGGTGCGGCCCGAGCCGAGCAGGCCGGCCAGGCCGAGGACCTCGCCCTTCTTGATCTCCAGGTCGAAGGGGGCGACGCCGCCCGCCCTGCCGAGGCCGTCCGCCTTGAGGAGCGTCTCGCCGACGTCGGCGTGCAGCTGGTGCTCGTGGAGCTCCTCCAGCTGGTCCATGGCCTTGCCGATCATGAGCTGGATCAGTCCGACCTGGTCGAGCTCGCTGACCAGGTGCTCGCCGACCAGGGCGCCGTTGCGCAGCACGGTCATCCGGTCGCAGATCTCGTAGATCTGGTCGAGGAAGTGCGAGACGAACAGGATCGCGACGCCTTCGTCCCTCAGCTGCCGCATCAGGCGGAACAGTTCGAGGACCTCGTCGCGGTCGAGGCTGGACGTCGGCTCGTCCAGGACCAGCACCTTGGTGCCGGTTCCCGAGCCGTCGCTGTCGCCGGTGCCGACCGACCGTACGATCGCGACCAGTTGCTGCACGGCCAGCGGGTACGAGGACAGGGGCGCGGTGACGTCGATGTCGAGGCCGAGCCGGTCGACCAGCTCCGCCGCCTCCTGGCGCATGCGCTTCCACTGGATGCGGCCGAAGCGGGTGGGTTCACGTCCGATGAAGATGTTCTCCGCCACCGACAGGTTGGGGCAGAGGTTCACCTCCTGGTACACCGTGCTGATGCCGGCCTGCTGCGCCTGCAGCGGGCTGCCGATCCGCACGGACTTGCCGTCGAGGGTGACCGTGCCGCCGTCCAGCGAGTAGACGCCGGTCAGCACCTTGATCAGGGTGGATTTCCCGGCGCCGTTCTCGCCCATCAGGGCGTGGATCTCGCCGGGGAAGAGCCGGAAGTCGACACCCGACAGAGCCCGTACCCCCGGAAACTCCTTGACTATGCCCGTCATCTCGAGGACGGGCAGCGGCTCTGCCATGGCAGCGCTCCTCATCGATTTCGTTCAGGCCCGCAGGGAGCCCCCTGAACAGCCCCCCTCGACTCGGGGTTCGGTCGGGCGGGCTCCCTGCCGGTGGGTGCGGTCGGTCAGTACTTGCGGGTGGGGAGGGCGGCCTTGGCCTGGTCCTGCATGAAGTCGCCCTCCTTGGTCTTGATCCAGCGCTCGACCGTCTCGCCGTCCTTGACCTTCTGCACGACCTCCATCAGCTGGGGGCCGAGCAGCGGGTTGCACTCGACGATGGCGTTGATCTTGCCCTCGGACATGGCCACGAAGCCGTCCTTCACGCCGTCGATCGTGACGATCAGGATGTCCTTGCCGGGCTTCTTGCCGGCCGCCTCGATGGCCTGGATGGCGCCGATGCCCATGTCGTCGTTGTGCGCGAAGAGCACGTTGATGTCCGGGTTGGACTGGAGGAAGGCGGCCATGACCTGCTTGCCGCCGGCGCGGGTGAAGTCACCGGTCTGGCTGACGACGATCTTCCAGTCGTCGGCGTGGTCGGCTTCCATGACCTCCTTGAAGCCCTTGGCACGCTCGATCGCCGGGGCGGCACCGGTGGTGCCCTCCAGCTGGGCGATCTTGACGGCGCCCTTGTGGCCGGCCTTCTCGAGGACCTTCTCCAGGATCTTGGCGGCGCGCCGGCCCTCGTCCGTGAAGTCGGAGCCGACGAGGGTGACGTACAGGGACTCGTCGGAGGTCTCGACGGAGCGGTCGGTGAGGACCACCGGGATCTTCTTGGCCTTGGCCTCCTTCAGCACCGCGTCCCAGCCGGTGACGACCACCGGCGAGAAGGCTATGACGTCCACGCCCTGGGTGATGTAGCTGCGGATCGCGGAGATCTGGTTCTCCTGCTTCTGCTGCGCGTCGGAGAACTTGAGGGTGTAGCCCGCCGTCTTGGCCGCTTCCTTCACCGAGGTGGTGTTGGCGCTGCGCCAGCCGCTCTCCGAGCCGACCTGGGAGAAGCCGAGGACGAGCGCCTTGCTGCCGCCGGAGGTGGAGCCCGAGGGGCTGTCGTCCTCCTTGGCGCAGGCCGCCAGGCCCGTCGCAGCCGCCACGCCGACCGCCGCGGTGAGGAAGTTCCTTCTGTTGAGCATGCGTCTTCTCCTTTGAAGAGCCGGTCCGGGGATGGACCACTGGTACTCGATGGGACCGGCCGCACTGCGTCCAGCCTGTCGATCATTGTTCGAGATTTCGTCCGCACCGGTGGTGGAAGGCGATCAGTTGGTGCGGTTGGTGCGCTTCGTGCGGTTGGTGCGGTTGGTGCCGCGTCAGCCGGGAGCGGTCCCCGGCTGCGGGACGTACGGGAAAGTGCTGGCGCGAACGACGAGTTGCGGTTCGATGGCGACGCGGGACGTCCCGGAGGGGGGCCGGCCCTCGATGAGGTCCAGCAGCAGGGCGATGCTCCGTTTGCCCACCGTCGCGAAGTCCTGCCGGACGGTGGTGAGCGGCGGAGCGAAGAACTCCGACTCCGGGATGTCGTCGAAGCCGACCACCGCGACGTCCTCGGGAGTACGCACTCCCGCCTCACGCAGAGCCCGCAACACCCCCAGTGCCATCTGGTCGTTGGCGACGAAGACGGCGGTCAGGCCACGGCCCACCCAGCCGGCCAGTTCCTGGCCCGCACGGTAGCCGGACAGCGGACTCCAGTCACCCCCCAGCGGCAGCGGCGGTTCGACACCCGCCTCTTCGAGGGTCGCCCGCCAGCCGTCGACCCGGTCCACCGCCTCCTGCCAGTCCTCGGGTCCGGCGAGATGCCAGACCGTGCGGTGACCGGAGGCCAGCAGATGACCGGTGGCCAGCCGCGCGCCCAGGCGCTGATCCACGTTGACGCTGGGGATCTCCACGCCGGTCCCGGTTCCCACGGCCACCACCGGGAAGGGCTGGCGCAGTTCGGCGAGGGCCTCGACCGCCGACCGCTGCGGGGCGAGGGCGATCACTCCCTCCACCCCACCCTGGCTGAGGTGGTCCAGGGCCTCGGACAGTGTCTCCACCGTCAGTCTGCGCAGACTGACCGTCGAGACGACGTACCCCTCGGTGCGCGCCGCCTCCTCCAGCGCGAACAGCGTGCTGGCCGGTCCGTAGAGCGTGGTGTTGGAGGCGACGACACCCAGGGTGCGGGTGCGCCGGGTCACCAGGGCCCGTGCGGAGGAGTTGCGGCGGTAGCCCATCTCCTCGATCGCACGCTGCACCCGGGCCCGTGTCTCGTCCCGCACGTTGGGGTGATCCCCCAGTACGCGGGACACGGTCTGGTGGGACACACCGGCCAGGCGTGCCACGTCGGCCATGGTGGGCGGCCGGAGCTGAGTGTGGTTCACGGCCGCACCTCCTTGGTGGTCGGCTGCCGGTGAGTCCTGCGGGCCGGGCGGGTGGTTCCGCGCCGTCGGCTTCACGCCGGGGTTCCGGAGAGCCCCAAGGCACCGGGCGGGAAAGCGGGTTGAGGCACTGCCGACACGACGCTCACACCTCCTCGGATGCCGTGGGACGACGACTGGTGAATGCGGAGGTCATTGTGAGCGCTAACAATTCCCGTCGGTCAAGAGGGCTGCATCAGGGTCGTCGTCACGGTTGGATAACGCGCCGAGCGGCCACCCCGAGCGCCGGGTGACCGGTAACGTCCCTGGGTGCGGACGTGAAAGCCGGGACGACAGGACCGTCGCCGGCCGCGCCGGTCGGCGCACCGGAACCGTTGTGGGTTCGAACCATTGACACTCCGACCGGGTCGTCTTTACTGTCGCGACAGCATTTCGAACAAGTGACGATATCTCGAACAAGCCAGGACTTAGGGAGTACCGTGCGCATCACGGGAATCAGCACGCACGTGGTCGGGACGCCGTGGCGGAACCTGACCTACGTCCAGGTGCACACCGACGAGGGACTCACCGGCGTCGGCGAGACCCGCATGCTGGGCCACACCGACGCGCTGCTCGGCTATCTGCGCGAGGCGGAGCAGAACCACATTCTCGGGTCGGACCCGTTCGCTGTCGAGGACCTGGTCCGCCGGATGAAGTACGGCGACTACGGGCGCGCCGGCGAGATCGTGATGTCCGGCATCGCCGTGATCGAGATGGCCTGCTGGGACATCAAGGGCAAGGCTCTCGGGGTGCCGGTGTGGCAGCTCCTGGGCGGCAAGGTCACCGACAAGGTCAAGGCCTACGCCAACGGCTGGTACACCACCGAGCGCACCCCGGAGGCGTACCACAAGGCGGCCCAGAAGGTCATGGAGCGCGGTTACAAGGCGCTCAAGATCGACCCCTTCGGGACCGGGCACTTCGAACTGGACCACCAGGAGACCCTGTACTCGGTGTCCCTGATCGAGGCCGTGCGCGACGCCATCGGGCCGGACTCCGAGCTGATGCTGGAGATGCACGGCCGCTTCTCCCCCGCCACCGCCATCCGCCTCGCCAACGAGCTGGCGCCCTTCAAGCCCGCGTGGCTGGAGGAGCCCTGCCCGCCGGAGAACCTGAAGGCGCTGGAGAAGGTCGCCGCCAAGGTGGACATCCCGGTCGCAACCGGTGAGCGGATCCACGACCGGATCGAGTTCCGGGAGCTCTTCGAGAGCCAGGCCGTGGACATCATCCAGCCGGACGTGGGTCACATCGGCGGTATCTGGGAGACCCGCAAGCTGGCCGCGACCGCCGAGGCCCACTACGTGCTGGTCGCGCCGCACAACGTGGGCGGGCCGGTCCTGACCGCCGCCTCCCTCCAGGTCGGGTTCTCCTCGCCGAACTTCAAGATCCTCGAGCACTTCAACGACTTCGCGGACGCGGAGATCAAGAAGGTGATCTCGGGGGCACCGGAGGT
The DNA here is from genome assembly GCF_036237295.1 of Streptomyces sp. NBC_01352. Classification (NCBI taxonomy): domain Bacteria; kingdom Bacillati; phylum Actinomycetota; class Actinomycetes; order Kitasatosporales; family Streptomycetaceae; genus Streptomyces; species Streptomyces sp. NBC_01352. The sequence goes on along the minus strand of NZ_CP108354.1, from coordinate 7,462,298 downwards.
CGTGGACGGCTACTTCCACCTCTCCGACAAGCCCGGCCTCGGTGTCGAGCTGGACGTGGACGCGGCGGCGGAGTTCCCCCAGCAGCAGGCCCGCTTCGACCTGTGGGCCGAGGGCTGGGAGCAGCGCAAGCCGAAGGGCAGCAAGTGAGCACGGCCGTCGTCGTCGAGGCGCCCGGCGAGCACCGCCTCACCCCGCACACGCCCCGTGAGCCGGGCGCGGGCGAGGCGCTGGTGCGCGTCCACGCCGTCGGCATCTGCGGCAGCGACCGCGAGGTGTACCAGGGCAACCGGCCCGAGGGATACGTCCGCTACCCGCTGACCCCGGGCCACGAGTGGTCCGGCACGGTCGAAGCGGTCGGCGCCGGGGTCCCCGAGGCGCTCGTCGGCCGGAAGGTCGTCGGGGAGGGTTTCCGCAACTGCCAGGTCTGCGACCGCTGCCACGCGGGCGAGACCACCCTGTGCACGGCGGGGTACGAGGAGACCGGGTTCACCCAGCCCGGGGCGATGGCCACCACCCTCACCCTGCCGGCCCGGCTGCTGCACGCCCTGCCGGACGACGCCGACCTGACGGCGGCGGCCCTGCTGGAGCCGGCCGCGTGCATCGCGGCCGCCGCGATCAAGGCGAACGCGCGGCCGGGTGAGCGGGTGGCCGTCGTCGGCACCGGCACCCTCGGCATGTTCGCCGTGCAGTTCCTGAAGGCGGGCTCCCCGGCGGAGCTGCTGGTCGTCGGCACACGCACCGACCGCGAGGCCCTGTCGAGGCAGTTCGGCGCCAGCGACTTCCGTACGAAGGACCAGCCGCTCCCGGACGACTTCGACGTCGTGATCGAGACCGCCGGGTCCGCGTCCGCCGCGCGCACCGCCGCCTCCCTGCTCAGGCGCGGCGGACGCCTGGTCCTGACGGGCATCCCGGCGCCGGGCGCCGAGGGCCTGGACCCGACCGACCTGGTCGTACGGCAGCTGGAGGTGCACACCGTCTTCGGTGCGCCGCCGGACGCCTGGGCGCACACGGTGCGGGTCTTCGGGGCCGGACTGCTCGACCCGCTGCCGCTGGTCACGCACGAGCTGCCGCTCGACGGGTTCCCCGAGGCCATCGAGCTGGTGGGATCCGGCGATCCTAAGGTGGGCAAAGTCCTGCTCCGCCCCTAGACGTACGCCGGTACGGGGGCGACCTGACGGCTTCCGTACCGGCGTACACCCAGCCCCCCCACGCCTTGAGCCGCGAACTTCGTCCGAAATACCGAACAGAAGGACAGACAGTGACCGACGCTTCCGCCACGGCGGCCCGCAGGCCCGGTGAGCAGGCACTCACCACCCTCGGCCTGGGCGCGCCCGCCCTCGACCCCGCGGACGCCTCACCGCACACCTTCCCCGGCGGCGGCAGCTGGCGCACCGAGGTTCCCTCCTGCGAGGGTCCCGAAGCGCTGGCCGTCGTCCTGAAGGAGGCCTCCCGCCTCGACGTGCCGATCCACCGGATCAGCCAGGGCAGCGGTGTGTGGATGCTGACCGACTCCGAGATCACCGAGATGGTCGAGGCGACCGACGAGCGTGACATCGAGCTCTGTCTGTTCACCGGACCGCGCGGCACCTGGGACATCGGCGGCTCGACCCGGACCGACTCGCGCGGCGGCGGCCTGCGTGCCCGCGGCCACGACGCGGTCGCCGGATGCGTCGAAGACGCCGTCCGGGCAACCGAGTTGGGCGTCAAGTGTCTGCTGGTCGCCGACGAGGGCGTGCTGTGGACGCTGCACCGGGCGCGGCTGGCCGGGATCATCCCGGCCGACACAACTCTCAAGGTGAGCGCCCTCATCGGGCCCGTGAACCCGGCCGCGTACGCGGTGTACGAGAACCTCGGTGGCGACTCGATCAACGTGCCGAGCGATCTGACGCTCGATCACCTCACCGAGATCCGGCGGGTTTCCGCCGCTCCCATGGACATGTACATCGAGGCTCCCGACGACCTCGGCGGCTACGTGCGGATGTACGAGGTCGCCGAGCTGATCCGGCGCGGCGCACCGATCTATCTGAAGTTCGGCCTGTCGAAGGCCCCGGGGATCTACCCGTACGGCCATCACATGCGCGACGTGACCTTGAACAGCGCCCGGGAGCGGGTGCGGCGCGGCCGGCTCGCCCTGGACCTGCTGGCGCGGCACGGAGCGGACGGCGACATGGCTCCGCTGGGCTCCCGGCTGCCCGGCGATCTGCGTCGGTTCGAAACGCCCTCATAACGTTCCGGACAACGCCCCTTCACAAAAGGCCACGCAGCCGCACACAATCCCACACACCCCTTCTTCGGTCAGCACCTCGCACCGCGCCAGGCAGCGTCCCCGCATCGCCAGACCGAGCCCGCCCCACACATCAAGGATGATGATCATGCGTACTCGCCGAGCCTCACTCGCCGCCATAGCCGGCGCTGCCTCCCTCGCCCTGACCCTGTCCGCCTGCGGCCAGAGCGGCGAGGGTGGCAGCGAGGAGGGCTCCGGCAGCTCCGAGGGCGCCACCATCGGCATCGCGATGCCCACCAAGTCCTCCGAGCGCTGGATCGCCGACGGCAACAACGTCAAGAAGGACCTGGAGTCCAAGGGCTACAAGACCAAGCTGGTCTACGGCGAGGACGACCCGGACCAGCAGGTCTCGCAGATCGAGAACCTGATCACGCAGGGCGTCAAGGCCCTGATCGTCGCGGCCATCGACAACAAGTCGATGAACAACGTCCTCCAGCAGGCCAAGGACGCCGACATCCCGGTGATCTCCTACGACCGCCTGATCCTCGGCACCGAGAACGTCGACTACTACGCCTCCTTCGACAACGAGAAGGTCGGCGAGCTCCAGGGCAACTACATCGTCGAGAAGCTCGGCCTGAAGGACGGCTCCAAGAAGGGCCCGTTCAACATCGAGCTCTTCGCCGGCTCGAACGACGACAACAACACCCGCTACTTCTTCCAGGGCGCGATGAACGTCCTGCAGCCCTACATCGACAAGAAGCAGCTCGTCGTCCGCTCCGGCCAGACCGAGCTGACCCAGGTCACCACCCTGCGCTGGGACGGCGGCACCGCCCAGAAGCGCATGGACGACATCCTGACCTCGGCCTACAAGAGCGAGCGGGTCGACGCCGTCCTCTCGCCCTACGACGGCATCTCCATCGGCATCCTCTCCGCGCTGAAGTCGGACGACTACGGCTCCAAGAGCAAGCCGCTGCCGATCGTCACCGGCCAGGACGCCGAGGTCGCCTCGGTGAAGTCGATCATCGCCGACCAGCAGTCGATGACCGTCTACAAGGACACCCGCGAGCTCGCCAAGGTGTCCTCGAACATGGTCGACGCGCTGCTGAACGACAAGAAGCCCGAGACGAACGACACCAAGACGTACGACAACGGCTCGAAGGTCGTCCCGGCCTTCCTGCTGGAGCCGGTCGCCGTCGACAAGGCCAACTACCAGACGGTCGTCGTGGACTCCGGCTACATCAAGGAAAGCGACCTGAAGTAACCGCCACCCCCTAGTGATTGGAAGGCACGACCATGGCGGGACCCGTCCTGGAAATGCGCTCGATCGTCAAGACCTTTCCCGGCGTCAAAGCGCTGTCGGACGTCACACTGACCGTCCAGCAGGGCGAGGTCCACGCCATCTGCGGGGAGAACGGCGCCGGCAAGTCGACCTTGATGAAGGTCCTCTCCGGCGTCCACCCGCACGGCACGTACGAGGGCGAGATCCTCTTCGAGGGTGACGTCTGCGAGTTCAAGGACATCCGGGCCAGTGAGCATCACGGCATCGTGATCATTCACCAGGAACTGGCCCTGGTGCCCTACCTCTCCCTCGCGGAGAACATCTTCCTCGGCAACGAACACGCCAAGCGCGGGTTCATCAACTGGAACGACACCCTCAAGCACGCCAGCGAACTGCTGCGCCGGGTCGGTCTCTCCGACCACCCGGAGACCCGCGTCGCCGACATCGGCGTGGGCAAGCAGCAGCTCGTGGAGATCGCCAAGGCGCTGTCCAAGAAGGTGAAGCTGCTCATCCTGGACGAGCCGACGGCCGCCCTGAACGACGAGGACAGCGGCAAACTCCTGGATCTCATCCTGGAGTTGAAGAACCAGGGCATCACCTCGATCATCATCTCCCACAAGCTGAACGAGATCCGCAAGGTCGCCGACTCGGTGACGATCCTGCGGGACGGGCGCACCATCGAGACGCTCGACGTGAAGGCCGCGGAGACGACCGAGGACCGGATCATCAGCGGGATGGTCGGCCGCGATCTGGAGCACCGCTTCCCGGAGCGCACTCCGCACCAGCCGGAGGAGGGCGCCTCGCCCGCCCTGGAGATCCGGGACTGGACCGTGCACCACCCGATCGACCAGCAGCGCAAGGTGGTCGACGACGTGTCGCTCCAGGTGCGCCGCGGGGAGATCGTCGGCATCGCGGGCCTGATGGGCGCCGGGCGCACCGAACTCGCGATGAGCGTCTTCGGCCGCACCTACGGCCGGTACGCGGGCGGCACGGTCCTCAGGGACGGCAAGGAGATCCGTACGAAGACCGTCTCCGAGGCGGTCAAGCACGGCATCGCGTACGTCACCGAGGACCGCAAGCACTACGGCCTCAACCTCATCGACAACATCAACCGGAACATCTCGCTCAGCGCCCTGGGGAAGGTCGCCAAGCGGGGTGTCGTCGACGAGCACGGGGAACGGCAGGTCGCCGAGGGCTTCCGCAAGTCCATGAACATCAAGGCGCCGACCGTCTTCGAGCCGGTGGGCAAGCTGTCCGGCGGCAACCAGCAGAAGGTCGTCCTCAGCAAGTGGATCTTCGCGGGTCCGGAGGTGCTGATCCTGGACGAGCCGACGCGCGGGATCGACGTCGGCGCCAAGTACGAGATCTACACGGTCATCGACCAGCTGGCGGCCCAGGGCAAGGCGGTCGTCTTCATCTCCTCCGAGCTGCCGGAGCTGCTGGGCATGTGTGACCGCATCTACACGATGGCCGCGGGGCGGCTGACCGGTGAGTTCTCGCGGGCCGAGGCCTCGCAGGAATCACTGATGCGCCAGATGACAAAGGACAAAGAGGTAACCCGATGAGCACGGACGTGACCGCCAAGACGCCGGCCCCCGCGCCGCCCGGCAAGGGCGGTTCGGCAACCGGTGACGGCCTGCTGCAGCTGATGCTGGACGGCATGCGCCGCAACATGCGGCAGTACGGCATGCTGTTCGCCCTCGGCCTGATCGTGGTGCTGTTCGCCGTGTGGACCGACGGTGACCTGCTGCTGCCGCGCAACGTATCCAACCTGGTGCTGCAGAACAGCTACATCCTGATCCTCGCGATCGGCATGATGCTCATCATCATCGCCGGCCACATCGACCTGTCGGTCGGCTCACTGACGGCGTTCGTGGGCGCGGTGGGAGCCGTGCTGATGGTCAACCACGACATCGCCTGGCCCATCGCCCTGGTGATGTGCCTGGCCATCGGAGGGGCGGCCGGCGCCGCCCAAGGGTTCCTCATCGCGTATCTCGGCATCCCGTCGTTCATCGTGACACTGGCGGGCATGCTGACCTTCCGCGGGCTCACGGAGATCTTCCTGGAGGGCCAGACGATCGGCCCGTTCCCGGAGGGTCTGCAGAAGGTCGCCAACAGCTTCCTGCCCGAGGTCGGCCCCAACACCAACTACCACAACCTCACCCTGCTGCTCGGTCTCGCGGTGATCGCGTTCGTGGTCTTCCAGGAGATCCGCGACCGCAAGCGCCAGCAGGAGTTCGCCCTCGAGGTGCCGCCCGCCAAGCTCTTCGCGCTCAAGCTCGTCGCGCTGGTGGCCGCCGTGCTCACCGTCACGATGCTGCTCGCCAGCTACAAGGGCGCCCCGATCGTGCTGCTGATCCTCGGCGTGCTGGTCGTCGGCTTCGGCTACGTCATGCGCAACGCGATCATCGGCCGGCACATCTACGCGATCGGCGGCAACCTGCCCGCGGCCAAGCTGTCGGGCGTGAAGGACAAGAAGGTCACCTTCCTGCTCTTCCTGAACATGGGCATGCTCGCGGCCCTGGCGGGTCTGGTCTTCGCCGCCCGCTTCAACGCGGCCTCGCCCAAGGCCGGCCTCAACTTCGAACTCGAGGCGATCGCGGCCGCGTACATCGGCGGCGCGTCGATGAGCGGCGGTGTGGGTACCGTCCTCGGCGCGATCATCGGCGGTGTGGTCCTGGGCGTGCTGAACAACGGCATGAACCTGGTCGGCATCGGCACCGACTGGCAGCAGGTCATCAAGGGCCTGGTACTGCTGGCGGCGGTCGGATTCGACGTATGGAACAAGCGCAAGGTCGGCTCGTAGACGACCGGGCCAGAGCCCAGGGGCCCCGCCGGCAGGCGGGGCCCCTTCCACTTCCACGGGAGGCAGGAAGCCGGTGAAGTCGCTCTTCGGCAAGCTCGCCGACGGCACGGAGGTCCACAGCTGGGCCCTGGAGAACGGCGGCACCCGCCTGAAGGTCCTCTCCTGGGGCGGCGTCGTCCGGTCCCTGGAGATCCCGGACCGTGCGGGCCGGTACGCCAACGTCTGTCTGGGCTTCGACACCATCGAGGACTACGTCGCGGGCAGCCCGTACTTCGGCGCGCTGATCGGCCGCTACGGCAACCGCATCGCCGAGGGCCGGTTCACCCTGGACGGCGAGATCCACCAGGTGGACGTCAACGACGGCGCCAACAGCCTGCACGGCGGCGCCCAGGGCTTCGACAAGCGGGTGTGGGACGTCGAGCCGTTCACCGAGGGCACCGACGTCGGCCTGTACCTGTACCGCACGAGCGCCGACAGCGAGATGGGCTACCCCGGCACGCTCAGGACGAAGGCGACGTACACGCTCACCCGGCAGGGCGACTGGCGCATCGACTACGAGGCCACCACCGACCGGGCCACCGTCGTCAACCTCACCAGCCACGTCTACTGGAACCTGGCCGGCGAGAGCAGCGGCACCGTCCACGACCACGAGCTGGAGATCGCGGCCTCCCGCTACACGCCGGTCGACTCGGGGCTGATCCCCACCGGCGAGATGGCGGACGTGGCGGGCACCCCCTTCGACTTCCGGCGCCCCAAGACGGTCGGCGAGGACCTCCGGGCCGCCCACCAGCAACTGCTGTACAGCAAGGGCATCGACCACAACTACGTCCTCGACAAGGGGATCACGGGCGAGCCGGAGCACGTCGCGACGCTGAAGGACCCGTCCTCCGGGCGGACCATGAAGATCGCGACGACCGAGCCGGGCCTGCAGTTCTACTCCGGCAACTTCCTCGACGGCACCCTCGTGGGCAGCGGCGGCACCGTCTACCGCCAGGGCGACGCCCTCTGCCTGGAGACGCAGCACTACCCCGACTCTCCGAACCACCCGTCGTTCCCGTCCACCGTGCTGCGGCCGGGGCAGACCTACCGGACGACGACGGTGCACTCGTTCGGCGCGTGAGTCCTCTTCACCGGTAGCGCTCTTCACCAGTAACGCTCTTCACAGGTGGCGCACAAGTTCCTACCCGTTTCTCAGCGGTTGAACAGCGCCACCCCAGACTCCGTATCTAAGGGCGGCCCGTGCTCCCCCGCGCGGGCCACCCAAGACGACGGGCCCGGTCGTCCCCACCGGGCCCGCCCCATACGGAGGCTCCCTTGGCTGACAACGTCACCTCGCTGTTCCGCAGCACCGCGGCGCACAGCCCGTCGATGGCGGCGCTGACCCGTGAGGGCGGCGAAGGGGCCGGGCCGGTCGACTTCTGTATCCCCTGCAACCCCTACTTCCCCACCCCCGCCATGTTCGACGACATGGCGGCCCGGCTGCGGGACATCATCACGTACTACCCGAGCAGCGCCGACACCATCACGGCCGAGCTGTGCAGTCTGCTCCAACTCCCGCCGCAGTGCGTGGCGATGGGCAACGGCTCCACCGAACTCATCACCTGGATCGACCACCTGATGGTGCGCGAGTCCCTCGCCATCCCCGTCCCCACCTTCGGCCGCTGGACCGACCAGCCGATGGAGACCGGCAAGCGGGTCGACATGTTCCCGCTCCAGGAGTCCAGCGGATTCGCCCTGGACCTCGCCCAGTACGCCGAGTTCATCCGCGCCCGCGGCACCCGGGTGGCCGTCATCTGCAACCCGAACAACCCCGACGGCGGCTTCCTGCACAAGCACGCGGTCGTGCAGTTCATGGACGCCATGGCCGACCTGGACCTGGTCGTGATCGACGAGTCGTTCCTGGAGTTCGCGGACGCGGAGGTCGAGCCGAGCGTCGTCCACGAGGCCATGCTGCGGCCCAACGTGGTCGTCCTGCGCAGCCTCGGCAAGAACTTCGGCCTGCACGGCATACGGTTCGGCTACCTGGTCGCCAACCCGGCCCTGGCGGGCCGGATCCGCTCGATGCTCCCCAAGTGGAACCTCAACTCCTTCGCCGAGCACGTGGTGTTCATCCTGAAGGAGCACGGCGCCGAGTACGCGCAGAGCCTCCAGCAGGTCCGCCGCGACCGGCTGGACATGGCCGGCCAGCTCGCGAACCTGCCCGGCCTGACCGTCTACCCCTCCCAGGGGAACTTCCTCTTCGTACGCCTGCCCGTGGGCGCCGAAGGCACCGTGGTCCGGGACCGGATGCTCACCGAGCACCGGATCCTCGTCCGCGAGTGCGGCAACAAGATCGGCTCCTCAAGCCGCTTCCTGCGACTCGTGGTGCGCCCCCAGGTGGACGTGCGTCGCCTGGTGTCCGGCCTGGAACAGGTGCTCTACGGGACCAGGAGGGGAGCCGCCGTGCCCGAGCTGGCTACAGGGACCAGCTACAGCTCGGGTACGGCGGCAGTTGACCGGTTGGTCGGTGCCACCAACGGCGCCGGCACGCAGGGCCTCGCCGCTCAGGCCATGGCCGCCGCGCCGGGGTTCTCGTCCGCCCCGTCCGTCGGCGCCGGCATGCCGATGCCCGCCGCGGCACAGACCGCTCAGCCGGGTCAGCCGTTCGGGGCCGGGATGCCGATGCCGGCGGTGGCCCAGGCAGCCCCACAGCCGGTCGGCTACCCGGCCCCGACTCCGGTACCGGCGCCGATGCCCACTCCCATGCCCGCGCCCATGCCCGCTCAGATGCCCGCGGCAGCCGCCGCGCCCGCCGCCGCGATGGGCCAGACCCCACCGGGCGTCCCGGCCCGCGGCGGCCTCACCGCGGCCCAGGTCCGCGGCATGACCGCCCCGAGCTCCGCCCAGGACCTGACGGCGGCCCCGGCGACCGGCTGGCCCAACGCCCAGGCCCAGAGCTGGCCGAACGCGGCGGGGATGGGCCAGGCCGGGTAGCCCGGCCTCCACCCGTCCTACACCGGGTTCAGCCGCCACTGCTGGCAGGTGTTGTTCAGCCACGTCCACTGACGTACGTCGGCGGAGTCCGCGGTGGAGCAGTTCGCGACGTCGGCGACCTTGCCGGTGGCCTGGTTCACGATCCTGACGTAGCCGCTGTCGGTGGCGACGAACCGGTACCGCTGGCAGGTGTTGTTCAGCCAGGACCACTGGCGCAGGTCGGCACCGTCGGCGGAGGAGCAGTCGGCGGTGTCGAGCACCTTGCCGGTGGCGACGTTCACCAGTCTGCTGGTGTCGTCGCCCTGGTCCTCGATCCGCCACCGCTGGTTGTTGCCGCCGCTGCAGCCGTACTGCTGCACATTGGCCCCGTCGGCCGTCGAACTCCCGGCGACGTCGAGGCACTTGCCGCTGTTGCGGTTGGTGATGGTGTACGTCGTCGAGGCGGTGGAGGGCTCACCGGACGGACCCGTCACGCTCGCCCCGAGCCTGACCGGCGTACCGAAGTTCGGCGTGCCGTCGGAGTTCCAGGCGATCTTCTGGGCCCGTGCCGTACGCCCGTTGTCGCAGCCCTCGGAGGCGGCGTCGTTGGCGTGGTAGACGATCCAGTCCTCGGTGCCGTCGGGGGACTTGAAGTGGCCGTGGTGACCGGGACCGTAGACACCGTTCGCGTCGTTGCGCTGGAACACCGGCGTGGACTTCTTCGTCCAGGAGGACGCGGCCAGCGGGTCGGAGCCGGTGAGCGTGAGCTGGCCGAGCTTGTAGTCGGGGGTCCAGCAGCCGCTCGCCGAGTAGATCAGGAAGGTCCTCCCGCCGCGCTGGAGGATCTCCGGCCCCTCGTTGACCGTACCGCCGGACGTCTCCCAGGAGTTGGTCGGCGTGGAGATGGTCGAGAAGCCGGTGGCGAGGGTGTACGGGTTGGACATCCTCGCCGCGACGAGGTTCTGCGTGCCGCCGCTCGCGCTGCCGAACAGATACAGCTGCCCGTTGATGGTGGCGACCGACGGGTCCAGCATCCAGGCGGAGTTGAGCTGGTTCCGGTACGTGTACGGCCCGGTGGGATCGGACCCGGCGCTCTCCAGTACGTGCGTCCGCTGGGTCGGGATGTAGTCGGACACGTTCTGCCCGGCGACGTAGTACAGGTACCAGCGGCCGTTGAGGAAGTGGATCTCGGGAGCCCAGATGTTGCAGCATCTGGACGCCGCGTCGCCCTTCCACACCTCGATGTTGGGAGCGGTGGCGAGTCCGGCGAGGGTCGCGGACTTGCGCATGGTGATGACGTCGGTCCAACTCGTCGTCACCATGTAGTAGTTGCCGTTGTGGTACGAGATCCAGGGGTCGGCGCCCTTCTGCGCCTTGACCGGGTTGGCGAACGAGGCCGCGCTCGCGGAGGGCTGCCCGAGCGACAGGGCGAGCAGCAGCGCGGCCAGCAGGGTCAGTATGCGACGGGCCATCCGCTGCTCCAGTTCAGAAGGTTGATGCCGAGTTTGGGTGTGCCGTTGGCGTTGCCGTCGTAGTAGTGGTAGACGATCAGGTCGCCGTCGGCGTCGTTCATGACCGACTGTCCGCCCGGGCCGATGACGCTGCCGTGGGACTCCAGCACGGGCGTCCCGCCGTTGTTCATCATCGAGACGCCGTTCTTGTCGTAGTACGGCCCGGTGATGCTGGTGGCGCGGCCGACCTTGACCTTGTACGTCGAACTCGTGCCGGCGCAGCAGGTGTCGTACGAGGCGAAGAGGTAGTAGTAGCCGCCCCGTTTCACGATGTACGGCGCCTCGACCGCCTTGGTGCCGGTCGGGCGGGAGGCGAGCGAGTACCGCGTCGTGTTGGTGGAGAGCTGCTTGCCGGTGGACGGGTTGATCTGGATCATCTTCAGGCCGGTCCACCAACTCCCGAAGGAGAGCCACCACTTGCCGTCGTCGTCCACGAAGAGGTTCGGGTCGATGGCGTTGTAGTCGCTGGAGGTGGTGGAGGTGTAGACGGTGCCCTGGTCCGTCCAGGAACCGGCCAGCCCGGTGCTCGACGTCGCGAGGCCGATGGCCGACTTGTTGGAGCCGAAGGTCGAGACGGCGTAGTACATCAGGTACTTGCCGCCGTGGTACGAGATGTCGGGCGCCCAGGCCTCGGTGGCGTACGACGACCACCAGCCCGGCTTGGTGCCGAAGGCGTCGCCGCCGTTGGTGAAGGCGACACGGTCGGTGGAGCTCTTGTAGCCGAGGCCGCCGCCGGTGCCGTAGAGCAGGTACCGGCCGGACGAGTTGCGGATCATCGTCGGGTCGTGGACGACGACGTCGCCGGTGACCCGGCCGGGGTTGGGGTACGCCGACGCGCTGCTCGGGATCAGGGCGAGCAGGACGGCCGCGGGGACGGCGAGGAGTGCGGTTCTGCGGGGGAGACGGGGCGGGCGGGACTGGCGGGACATGCGGGGGGTGCGGGAGGTGCGGCTCACGCGGGGCCTCCTTGCGTGGGGGTACGGTCCGTTCGGTGTTCGTTCGGTATTTCGATCACCGATCAGAACTTCGGACGGACCGTAGAATCGAACCCCTTGCGCGTCAATGGTCCGCGCAGCCCCAGTAGTCGCGGCTACGGCTGGGGCGAGGCCCCCTCAGACCCGCTTCGCACCTCCGTCAGACCCCCGGCCCGAAGTCCGCCTCCAACCGCTCCCTCCAGCCGGCGTCCGCCAGCCCCGCCCCCACCAGCACGTCACGCCAGTCCTCCTTGGCCAGCTGCAGCGCGTCGAGGAGGCGGTCCATCCGGCCGCGGCTGCACAGGAGGGTCGCGGCGGCGATGCGCTCCTTGTCCTCCTTGTCGCCGCGTTCGGCCAGGTGGTGGACGAGTTCGGCGAGGAGTTCCCTCACGACCTGGCCGTCACGTCCGGGGAAGTCCTTGGCGATGCGCTGTTCGACGCGTCCGGTCAGCCTCATTCGTACTCCCATACGCAAGCCCTCCGAAACTTTTGACCCGTTTCGTCCCTTTGGAACGCCACGCTACCTCGCCCCGGCCCGCCCGACGGGCCGTCCCCCAAGGGACTTGACGGATCGTCGCTCCGTCCGTCGCGAAACGACCGACGGCGGCCCCGTCACGCACGGGGCCGCCGCGGAACCGTCGAGGGCGACCGGACCCGGCGCCGCTGCCCTACGCCTCCGGACACTCCTTCCACGCCAGGTGGTAGACCGTGCTGATGTCCCCGTCCGTCGAGTCCATCGTCATGAAGCTGACCTTGCCGGGGGACTGCGTCCCGGCGCTGACCCGGAGCTCCGTGTTGATGTTGAAGTTGCGCTGGACTCCGCAGGGCGCCCAGACCAGTTGGGCCCAGTCCGTCGTGTCGGTGGCCTGCCAGTTGTCGTCGTGGGGGCCGGTGAAGGGGTGGTTCTTGTACACCGTGCTCGACGAGCCCTGGAAGTAGTACGAGGCTCTCTGGACGGCGCTCGCGCCGGGCTGGAGTGCGGCGAAGCCGCGGTAGTCGGCGCTGGCGATGGCGTAGGTGAAGCCCTGCGGGACGTGGACGATCAGGTTGAGCTGGCAGTTCTTGCGGAAGGCCGTGGGGTCGGAGTTGCCGCCGGCCTGGGCGAGGTAGTCGCTGTAGGTCACGGTGAAGGCGGTGTTGTCCTCGGAGACGGCGATCGCGGCCGTGCCCTGTGGGCAGCCGGAGCCGTTCACCGTGGCGACCTTGATGACGATCTTGTCCGGGGGCGGGTCCTCGAACCCGGAGGACGGGCCCTGCGCGGGCAGTGCGGCGGTGAGCAGCGCGGTGATCGCGGCGCCGCTCAGGAGCAGGCCAGTAGTCACTGTCTCTCCCCTTCGGTGGGATCGGTGGGGGGTGGATGCGCCCCGGCTCCGAACTCCGGCTCCGAACTCCGGCTCCATGGAGAAACTGTGGAGTTGCTGTGGAGGATCGAGGCGTTCGCATCGTAGGAAGCCCGATGCGTCATGGACAGGTCAAACTCCGGCCATTCACCCCGGCCCGTTCACATCCACCAGGGTCACATCCACCCGGGTCACATCCATCCGGGTCACACCCGCACCGGCTGCGGCTCCGCCGTCACCTCCGCGGCCGTCTCCCTCAGGTGCGCCCGGACCGAGTACGCCAGCGCCCCCGCCCACAGCGCGTACAGCACGACGTACACCGCCGTCGCGAGCGTCCCGGACACCGCGAGCCAGTCGCTCCTGAGCAGCGTCCGGGCGTTCGTGACGCGGATGACCCCTCCCACCGCAGAACCGAGAACGCGCGGCGGCACCAGCCGGACCAGCCACGCGGCGAGCGGCGCCGCGGCCAGGCCTCCGAGGAGGAACGCGGCGACCCAGAGGGAGTCGATGCCCTGGGAGCCTAGGGAGAGGAGAAAGCCGAGGCTCGCGGCGACGGCGACGAGGAACTCACTGGTGTCGATGGAGCCGATCACCTTGCGCGGCTCCATGTGGCCGCCGGCCAGCAGCGCGGGCGTGCCGACCGGGCCCCAGCCGCCTCCGCCGGTCGCGTCGAGGAAGCCGGCGACCAGGGTCTGTCCGGCGGAGCAGGTCGCAGGAAATCGGCTGCGCCTGATCAACGCAGGTGAGCGGGGTCTGATGCGTCCAGCTGCAAGGCGGAGGAGGGCGTCGACGCGATGGGGGTCCCCCCCGCGCGAGGTTGTTCGAGCGTGGGGGAGTCGACAACCGACGACAACGCCGCAGATGGGCGTGCCAGACCCCGCGTCTGCGGCATGATCCGCCGGACAGGCCCTGGGCCGAGCGGGGTGAGGAAGCGGCGGCGCAGGGGCTTGCCGAGCTTGCCCTCGGGCAGGCCGCGGAAGGTGAAGCGGGACAGGACGTAGAAGCCGAGACCGAGCAGGATCAGGGACATCACGGGCGCGGCGACCTCGGTCGAGAGCTTCGACAGGACGGTCGCGCCGAGGAAGGAGCCCACCGCTCCCGGCACGCCGATCCTCGCGACGACCTTCCAGTCGACGTTCCCGAAACGCCAGTGCGCGGCGCCCGACATCAGGGTGGTGCCGATCTCGGCGAGGTGGACCGTGGCCGAGGCGGCGGCCGGGTTGGTGCCCAGGGCGAGCAGCAGGGTGGTGGAGGTGACTCCGTAGGCCATGCCGAGGCTGCCGTCCACGAGCTGGGCCCCGAGGCCCGCGAGGGCGAGCAGAATCAGCGTGCGCATGGGTCGTCGTCCCGTCGTGTCCTGGGTTTCCTACCGAGTGAGTAGGGATGAACGGGACGTGACCCTAGGTCGTCATTCTGAGTGCAACCTGAGACCCGGATGAGGGCCCTTCACAGGCTCAGGGGTTCTCCCAGGCCGCCGGCTCCGCCGCCAGCTGCCGTACCGGCTCGGGCAGGGCGTCCGCCGCGATGTCGGCGATGGTGACGCCCTCCAGGATCCTGCGGACGTTGGCGCGCAGCGCGACCCACAGCGGCAGCAGGGGCTGGGCCGATCCGGTGTACGCGAGGCCGGTTGGGCGCTCGCCGCGCACCGACACGATGGGCCCGTCGACTGCGCGGATGACGTCCGCTACGGTGATCGCGGTGGCCTCGCGGGCGAGCCGGTAGCCGCCGCCCCCGCCGCGCCGGCTGTCGACGATCCCGCCGCGCCGCAGATCGCCGAGAATGCCCTCCAGGAACTTGTGCGGGATGCCCTGGACGGCTGCGACGGTCTCCGCCTTCACCGGCCCGTCGTCCTGTCGTACGGCGAGCTCCAGCACCGCACGTACCGCGTAGTCCGCCCGCGCAGAGATCCTCATACGACAATTGTGCGGCGTCCGACCGTACAGAATGACCCAGCACCCACGGTCGCGGACGACCAGGCACAACAGGAGGCGCTCCCTTGGGGCTCAGCAGACGTACTTTCAGCGCCCTCGCCGGCACCACGGCGCTCGGCCTCGCGCTGACCGGCAGCGGCAGCCTTGCGACGAACGCCCGCACGTCCCGCAGCGTGCCCACGGGCCCTCCGCCGAGCCCGCCCACCGCCGACGGCCGCCGGCACTCGGTCGGCTTCGACCGGTACTCGCTGATCGTCGACGGCCGGCGACTGGTCCTGTGGTCGGGTGAGATGCACCCGTTCCGGCTGCCGAGCCCGTCGCTGTGGCGGGACGTCCTGCAGAAGATGCGCGCGCACGGCCACAACGCGGTCAGCGTGTACGTCGCCTGGAACTACCACTCCCCCGCGCCCGGCGCGTACGACTTCACGGGCGTCCGCGACCTCGGCCTGTTCCTGCGCACGGCAGCCGAGACCGGCCTGTACGTCATCCTGCGCCCGGGTCCGTACATCAACGCGGAGGTCGACGCCGGCGGCTTCCCCGGCTGGCTCACGGCGACCGAGGGACGGGCCCGCACCGCCGACCCGACCTATCTGAAGCACGTCGACGAGTGGCTGACCCAGGTGAACGCGATCGCCGCCCGGCACCAGTTCACCAAGGGCACGGGCACGGTCCTGCTCTACCAGATCGAGAACGAGTACGACCCCTCCGGTGGTGGCGCCGGCCTCGGCGCGACCGCACGGGACTACATGTCCCACCTGTACAAGAAGGTGCGGGCCGACGGGATCGACGTACCGCTGTTCCACAACGACAAGGGCCGAAACGGCCGGTGGCTTCCCGGGTCGTTCGACACCGGGGGCGAGAAGGGGCGTTGGCTGTACGGCTTCGACGGGTATCCCGATCCGGCCCGGACGCCGCCGGACTGGGGGCACTTCGGGGTCGGCGGCCGGACGGGCGGGGCCACGGCCAGTCCGCGGACGCCCGGGTTCCTGCCCGAGTTCGGCGGAGGCTGGTTCGACGGGTGGGGCGGGGCGACCTTCCAGGGCAAGGGGTACGCGGAGGCCCGCCGGACCCGGGACGCGGCGTACGAGCGGCGCTTCCATCTCACCAACCTGGCCAACGGCATCACGCTGAACAACGTCTACATGACCTTCGGCGGCACCTCGTGGGGCTGGCTGCCCGCGCCGGCCGTCTACACGTCGTACGACTACGGGGCGGCCTTCGACGAGGGGCGCAAGGCCGCCACCGCCAAGCTGGCGCCGATGCACCAGCTCGGGCATCTGCTGCAACGCGTGCCGGACTTCGCGAAGCTGGACCGGGCAGCGGCGGTACGGGCGAGGGACGACCGGCTGAAGGTGTACCACCTCACCAATCCCGACACCGGCTTCCATGTCTACGTCGTGCGCAACGACACCGACGAGGACATCTCCTCGACCATGCCGGACGCCGGGTTCGCGGTGCCGTTCACCGTCCCGGCCCGGGACGCGCTGCTGCTGACCGCCGATCTGGCCCTCGGGCGGCGGAAGCTGAAGTACGCCACCGTGCCGCCCATGTTCTGCGTCACGGCGGGGCGGCAGGACATCGCCCTCTTCGCGGGGCGGTACGGCGACATGGCGCAGATCGCGCTGGAGAGCGAACAGGACGTGGAGGCGACGCGGCTGGACCCCGAGGGCGCGTGGATCTACGACCGCGGGCTGCTGCGCGTGACCGCACCGCTCGGCGTGGGCGGGCTGACCCGGGTCAGGGTCGAGGCCGCCGGGTCCGAGCGGCCGCTGCTGCTGCTCTTCGCCGACGACGCGACCTCGCTGCGGCTGTGGCCGTTCGACACCCCGTCGGGCACGGTGCTGGTGTACGGCCCGCCGCTGGTGCGCGAGGTGACCGTGCGCGGCGACACGGTGCACCTGACCGGCGACACGTACGGCGCGACCGGGCTCGAGGTGTGGGCTCCGCGGGGCGTCGGTCGCGTCACCTGGAACCGGCGCCCGGTGCGCACCAGGATCAGCGTCACCGGCAGTCTGCTGGCCGAGCCGCTGCTGCCCGGCGTGGAACCGGTGACGCTGCCCGCGCTGGACTCGGGCTGGCGGCGGCGGACGGAGGACCCGGAATCCGAGCCGGACTTCGACGACTCCGCGTGGACCGTCGCCGACAAGAAGACGTCGTTCAGCATCACGCCCGTGCCCGAGGGGCAGCCCGTGCTCTTCGCGGACGACTACGGCTTCCACTACGGCGACGTCTGGTACCGGGGGCACGTCACGGAGGCAGCGGGCGCGGAATCGGTTGCCCTGTCCTACAGCACGGGCACGCAGGGCCTGTTGATGGCGTGGCTGGACGGGACTCCGCTGGGCACGCACCGGATGCCGGTGCCGGACAAGGACACGGTGGGCAAGGGGAGTTGGGCGGATACCGCCACCTTCGACCTGCCCAGGGTGCTCCCTCAGGGGGCCGGTGGCGCGCACGTCCTGTCCGTCCTCGTCCGGCCGATGCAGCACGACCAGGACGGCGGGGCGGACGACGCGCACAAGGTGGCCCGCGGGCTGACGGCGGTCACCTTCAAGGGGGCCGACGAGGGAGCCTCGTCCCAGCCGGAGGTGAGGTGGCGGCTGCAGGGCGCGGCCGAGCCCGATCCCGTGCGCGGGCCGCTGAACAACGGCGGGCTGTTCGGGGAGCGGGAGGGCTGGCACCTGCCGGGGTTCGCGGACGGCGAGTGGCGGACGGTGGACCTTCCGCACGCCGACCGAGGCCAGGGCGTCACCTGGTACCGGAAGACCTTCCGGCTGGCCCTCGACACCGGGACCGACGCCTCGATCGGGCTCGTCCTGGACGACGACCCGGCCCGCGCCTACCGCGTCCAGATCTTCCTCAACGGCTGGAACATGGGCCAGTACATCAACGACGTGGGCCCGCAGCACACCTTCGTCCTGCCGAACGGGATCCTGCGCACACGTGGTACCAACACACTGGCCCTGGCGGTCCTGTCCGACGGGACCACACCGTCGGGCCCGCGGGACGTACGGCTGACGCTGCTGGGCGTGGCGGCCGGAGGAGTCCCGGTGACACCGGTGGACTCCCCCGGCCGCTGATCCGCGATATTTGCGCCGCTACTACGCCAGCCGGATCACGTTCCAGGACAGCGGCTCCAGTACGGCGGTCAGCGTGCCGTCCGTCAGGGCCGTGCCCTCGACCGGGTGCGGGGCGACCCGTCCGGGCTCGTCGAGGGTGTTGCGGGCGTCGGGGTCGGCGTCCGCCAGGGCGCTGTGCTCGACGACCGAGGTGAGGTCGAGGCCGTTCAGGGCGACCTCGAGGGGCAGCGCGTCGGACTGGCTGCGGTTGACCGCGAAGACGGTGACCGTGCCGTCCTCGGCGCGGACGGCGGTGGCGTGCAGCAGGTCGGTCTCGCCGTACTTCTTCGTCTCGTACGTCGGTGAGTCGACGCGGACGTCGAGGACCTGGCCGCGGCCGTACTTCGAGGCCTGCGCGAACGGGAAGAACGTCGTCTGGCGCCAGGCCGGGCCGCCCGGCTCGGTCATGATCGGCGCGATGACGTTGACGAGCTGCGCGAGGCAGGCGACGGTCACGCGGTCGGCGTGCCGCAGCAGTGCGATGAGCAGCGAGCCGAAGACGACCGCGTCCATCACGCTGTAGTTGTCCTCCAGCAGGCGCGGGGCCTCGGGCCAGTCGTCCTGCCCGAACGACTTCGCGTGCTCCTCCCAGTCGGGCAGGTACCAGACGTTCCACTCGTCGAAGGAGAGGTTGATCTTCTTCTTCGACTTGAGCCTCGCGCCCACGTGGTCCGCGGTCGCGACGACGTTGTCGATGAAGGACTCCATGTCGACGGCGGAGGCGAGGAAGGAGTCGACGTCGCCGTTCTCCGGCCAGTAGTAGGCGTGCAGCGAGATGTAGTCGACGAGGTCGTACGTCTCCTTGAGGACCGTCGCCTCCCACTCGGCGAACGTCGGCATGCTCTGGCTGGAGGAACCGCAGGCGACCAGTTCGACGGTCGGGTCGAGCTGGCGCATCGCCCGAGCCGTCTCGGCGGCGACCCTGCCGTACTCCTCGGCCGTCTTGTGGCCCGTCTGCCAGGGGCCGTCCATCTCGTTGCCGAGACACCACAGCTTGATACCGAAGGGGTCCTTGTCGCCGTGGGCGATGCGCTTCTCGGCGAGTGCCGTGCCGGAGGTGTGGTTGGCGTACTCCTGGAGTTCCAGGGCCTCGGCGACGCCTCGGGTGCCGAGGTTCACGGCCATCATGGGCTCGGCCTGGGGGCCGACCTTGCGGAGGAACGCGATGTACTCGGAGAGGCCGAAGCGGTTCGTTTCGGTCGAGTGCCAGGCGAGGTCGAGGCGGCGGGGGCGGTCTTCGGCGGGGCCCGTCGAGTCCTCCCACTTGTAGCCGGAGACGAAGTTGCCGCCGGGGTAGCGGATGGCTGTCGCGCCGAGTTCGCGGACCAGGTCCAGGACGTCGGTTCGGATGCCGTCTTCGTCGGCGGTGGGGTGGCCGGGTTCGAAGATGCCGGTGTAGACGCAGCGGCCGAGGTGTTCGACGAAGGAGCCGAAGAGGCGGGGGTTCACTTCGCCGATGGTGAAGGCGGGGTCGAGGGTGAAGCGGGCGGTGTGCATGTGCGCCTTTCGGGGTACGGGGTTCTGTTTCGTTGGCGAGTGCGGGTGCGATGTGGCTGGTCGCGCCCGCGCGGCGGTAGCCGCATATCGAGCACAGCCCCGCGCCCCTAACGGACGTTTGGCCAGCCGCTTTTTTCCCAGCTCAGCCTATTCAGCCCTAGCTTTGGCGTGCCCTGGTCCTCTGCGTCGTAGTAGTGGTACGCCAGCCAGTCCTGGCCTCGGTCGCGGAAGACCGACTGGCCTCCTGTGCCCACGTACCTACCGTGGCCGGCCAGCAGCAGGTCGCCGCCGCCCTCCAGCATGGGCTTGCCCGTGCTGTCGGTATACGGGCCTGTGATCGTCGCTGATCTGCCGACCTTGATCTTGTACGTCGAGTTCACGCCGGAGCAACAGGCGTCGTAGGAAGCGAAGAGGTAGTAGTGGCGGCCGTGCTTCACGATGTACGGGCCCTCCACCGCGTACGGCGCGTCCGGCCTCGTCGCCAGGTGATGCACCGTCGCTCCCGGCACCGCCTTGCCCGTCCGCTCGTCCAGCTCCACCATCCGGATGCCCGTCCAGTACGAGCCGAAGGACATCCACAACCGTCCGTCCGCCCTGATGAGGGCGGGGTCGATGGCGTTCCAGGTGTCGGTTCGTTCGGAGGTGAAGACCTTGCCGCGGTCGGTCCAGGTGCCGGGGAGGCCGGTCGGGGAGGTGGCCACGCCGATCGCGGAGTGGTTGGTGCCCCAGGAGGAGACGGCGTAGTAGAGCCAGTACGTGCCGGCGCGGTAGGAGATGTCGGGGGCCCACGGGTCGCCGGTGTCGTTGTACTCGTACCACCAGCTCGGCGGCTCGGCGAAGGCGTTGCCCGCGTCGTCCCAGTGGACGCGGTCCTTCGACGTGCGGGCGCCGATCACTCCGCCGGTCGAATAGGCCACGTAGTCACCGGACTTGAGGCGGATGACGGTGGGGTCGTGGATGATCTGCTGGCCGGTGATCGGCTGGGGGTCGGGGTAGCTGACGTCCGCCGTGGCCGTGGTGGGCAGCAGGGCGAGGAGGGCCGCGGCGACGACCGCGGCGAGTCTGAGGCGCTTCAACTGCGCAGCTCCTTCGGGGGAGTTACTGGCCCGCGAGGCCGGTGTGCGCGACACCCGCCACGATCTGGCGCTGGAAGAAGACGAAGACGATGATCAGCGGCAGGCCCGCCATGAGGCCCCCGGCCATGAGCTGGGCCCACTGGATGCCGTAGGAGTTCATGACGGTCGCGATGCCGTTCGGCATGGTCATCAGGTCGGGGTTGTTGGTCACCATGTACGGCCACAGGAAGTTGTTCCAGGAGGCGATGAAGGTGAAGATGCCGACCGCCGCGAGGGAGGGGCGGGACAGGGGCAGGACGATGGTGAAGAACACGCGCCAGCGGCCGGCGCCGTCGATGAACGCGGCCTCCTCCAGCTCGCGGGGGATGCCCTGGAAGAACTTGTAGAGGATGTAGACCATCGCGGCGGGCGCGCACTGCGGCAGGATCATGCCCCAGTAGGTGTCGACCATCCCCATCTGCTGGACGGTCGTGAAGAGGGGGACGCCGAGGACCGCGGGCGAGACCATCAGGCCGGTCATCACGAGGCCCATCAGGGCGCCCTTGCCGCGGAACTCGGTGCGGGCGAAGCCGTATCCGGCGAGCGCGCTCACGAGCAGCACGACGGCCGTCACGCACACCGAGACGACCAGCGAGTTCACGAACCAGTTGGTGATGTTGCCGGTCTCGAAGATGGCCTTCCAGGCCTGGGCGGTCCACACCTTCGGCAGCCAGTGCGGCGGCACCTCGACGGCCTCGGTCTCGGACTTGAGGGACGTGAACAGGGCCCAGACGAGCGGCGCGAGGAACACGGCGGAGACGGCGGCGCCGAGGAGGGTGAGCAGGATCTGGCTGGGCGTCCAGACCTTGCGGGGCTTGACGCGTATCGGTGCGGCGGTGGTCATCGGCCGCCCTCCTCACGGTTGCGCAGCAGCCACATCCGGGCGAGGGCGACGGCCGCGATGAGCACGAAGAAGATGATGGAGATCGCGGAGGCGTAGCCCACGCGGTAGCTGGTGAAGCCCTGTTCGAGGGTGTACTGCACGAAGGTGCGGGTCGATTCCTCGGGGCCGGGGGTGAAGTCCATCATCACGACGGCCTGGTCGAAGACCTGGAGCGAGGCGAGGATCTGCAGGGCGACGACGAGGCCGGTGATGTTGCGCAGCATGGGCAGCGTGATGTGGACCATGCGGTGCCAGGCGTTCGCGCCGTCCAGCTTGGCGGCCTCGTAGAGGTGCGCGGGGATGCCCTGGAGGGCGGCGAGGTAGAGCAGGAAGCTGAAGCCGACGGTCCACCACAGGGTCGTGATGACGACGGCGAGCATGGCGTACGACTTGTCGGTCAGCCAGGGCGTCTCGATGCCGAAGACGTGGTTGACCATGCCCGTGCCCGGGTTGAACAGCCACTGCCAGAGGTTGCCCGCGACGGTCGAGGGCAGCAGGAACGGCGCGAAGAAGCACAGCCGCCACAGCCACTTGGCGTGCTCGATGTGGTGGGCCAGCATCGCGAGGAGGAAGGCGAGGACGGTGATGCAGGGCACGACCAGGAGCGTGAAGTAGGCGCTGTGGCCGAGCGCGTCCCACATCAGGGGGTCGTTCAGGGCCTCGCGGTAGTTGTCGAGGCCGACGAAGTTCGCGCTGTCGCCGGAGATGTTGGCGTCCGTGAGGCTGAGGTAGACGCCGCGCAGCAGCGGCCAGATCACGAAGAGCACGAACAGGGCGAGGAACGGGGCGACGAACCAGCCGCCGTGCTGGAAGCCCTGCTTGCGGCGGACGGTGGCGCCGGCCGCGGCGGTCCTCGCGCGGGCCGGGGCGAGGACGGTCTGTGCGCTGGTCGTCATGCGACCGCACCTCCCTGCGCGGCGGTCTTGCCGTCCATGGGGTTCTTCATGGCGAGCAGTTCGGTGAGCGTGCTCTTCATCCGGCGGGCGGCGGTCTCCGGCTTGGCGGAGCCCATCGTCGAGGAGACGACGATCGGGCCGACGCGCTGGGCGAGGATGCCGGTGGAGCCCGCGAACCACACCTTCGGCTCGGTGGCCTGGTGGTCCATCGCCGAGGCGTACTCGTTCTGCGGGCTCAGCTTCTTGTACGCGGCCGTGGACAACGTCGGCGTGTAGGCGGGGATGTGACCGCCGGCCGCCCACTGCTGGGCGTGCTGGACGACGTAGGCGGCGAGCTGGTGGGCGGCCTCGTTCGTGGCGCCGCCGCGCTCGGACTGGTGCGGCAGGACGAAGGAGTGCGACTCGGCGTGGGTGGCCTGCTTGCCGAAGACGGGTGGCAGCGGGGTGGCGCCGTAGTCGAGCTTCGCGCCGGAGAAGACGGGCACCGACCAGTTGCCCTCCCAGGTGAAGGGCGCGCCGTTGATGAACTGTTCGCCGTCGGCGGCGCCCGCGGTGGAGTAGCCGTCGGTGACGTGCCGGCGCAGGAATTCCAGGACCTCGGTGGCCTTGTCGGTGTCGAAGGTGACCTCGGTGTCGGCGTCGTTGAAGTAGGTGCCGCCGAGCTGGGTGTAGAACGCGACGAAGAACCACCACATGAAGTTCTGGTCGTTGGCGTGCAGCCCGAGGGTCTGCAGCCCTTTCCTGGTGGCTTTCTTGGCCTCCTTGAGCACGTCGAACCACTCGTCGGCCGAGGTGACCGGGACCATTCGGCCGTCGTCGCCGAGCAGGCCCGCCTTCTTCAGCACGTCCTTGCGGTAGAAGCAGAGCTGGACGTGGATGTCGAGCGGGAGGGCGTAGAGCTCGCCGTCGATGACCGCGCGCTTCCACAGCGCCGGGTTGAAGTCCGCTTCCCGCACGCCGTACTTGGCGAGCAGGTCGACGTCCCAGGGGTCCAGGAGGCGGCCGGGCGAGAAGCCGGTGACCCGGCCCAGGTGCATGACGCCCAGGTCCGGCGCGCGGTTGCCGGCCGCCGCCATGGCCAGTTTGGTGTAGAAGGGGCTGCCCCACTGGAGGGTGGAGTCCTTCACGTCGATGCCGGGATTCTCCTTACGGAAGGCGTCCAGCATCGCGATCATGTTGTAGCCGTCGCCCCCGCTGAAGAGGTTCCAGTACCGCACGCGGGTCTGTGAGCCGCTGGCGAGGGCGTCGGCGCCGGTCCCGAGTGCGGCGAAGCCGAAGCTGCCCGCGACCGTGAGACCGCCCGCCGCGGCCAGGAGTTGCCTGCGGTTCAGGCCAGGTTGTCCCATTCCCTGCCCTAACTGTTCGATATTCCGGATCACGCTCGTAACTTCGAACGGGACCGTAGGTTCGAAGCGCTTGCGCGTCAATGGGGCGGGCAGCAGGGTGGCACCGAAAACCCGGCCGAAAAGAGTCGGCAAGGCTTTCGAAAAGTGATCGTTCCTGATTGAACAACGGTCGCGGGATCGCATGACGCGGACAGTTGTGGGCGCGTAATCTCGGACGAGCCGCCGAACGGCGGTGAGAAGGGGGAACGATGGACATCGCGGGCGCGCGGAGGACTGCGTCCCGGATCGCCGCGGCGCTGCGGATCCCGCGGCGCGGCGCCACGATGCGGGGCCTGGCGGCCGACCTCGCCACCGCCCTGCGCGCCAGACCCCGTCCCCCGGCCGACGTCCGCGAGTTGTGCGCGGCGCTGTGCGAGGAGATGAGCGTCCGCCGCGGCGGACGACCCCTCGAGCTGCGCTTCGAACGGTTCCCCGACGAGCTCGAAGTCACCGGCCTGTGGGTGGAGTTCCACGACTTCGACCTCGTCATCGTCGAGGAGCGGGCCGAGGCCGTGCAGCAACTGGTCATCCTCGGCCACGAGTTGTGGCACCTGCACGCCGCGCACACCCACCACCACGTGGCCGGTACGGCGGCGGCGCACGCCCTGGCCGACCAGCCCGGCTGGAAGGACGTGGCGCTGACCGTGGCCGCCCGCGACGGCTCCCGCGAGCGCGACGAGGCCGAGGCCGACGACTTCGGCCACCGCCTGGCCGCCGCCTTCCGGCCCCTGCTCTCCTCGGGCCGGGACACCCGCCCCGACCCGGTGCAGCGGTCCCTGGGCTACCGCGGACACGGAGGTACGGCGCGGTGAGCACCGCCTTCGCACCAGTGGGCAGCGCGCTGCACCTGGTGGCGGGTCCGGCGGCCCTGGCCCTGGACACGTCCCTCGGCGAGCTGAACCTCACCTTCTGGGTCCCGACCGCGGTCCTGACCGCCGCGCTGGCGATCAAGCTGCCCAGCATCGTCAAGATGTGGCGGGACCCGCTGCTGCGCGCCGTCGGCGGCCTGCTGCTCTTCGCCTGCGCGGTGTTCGTCTTCGCGGCCCCCGGCACCATCGCCTGGACCAACCGGGTCACCGGTGTCCCGAACATCTCCTCGCCCTGGGTGTACTCGCTGCTCACCACGCTCTGCGCGTCCTGGCTGCTGCTGATCATCGCCTGGCGCAACGGCCTCACCGACCGCACGGACCGCACGCGCCGCGCCACCCGGTGGGTCGTCGCCGTCTACGCGGGGGTGATCGTCGCCCTGTGGGTGCTCTTCGCGTTCGCGGACGCCCCCGTGGAGCGGCTGCGGGACCTGGACACCTACTACGCCAACACGCCGTTCATGCGCGAGGAGATCCTGCTCTACCTGACCGCGCACACGGTGGCCTCCACGGTCACCGCCCGGCTGGTGTGGAACTGGATCCGCACCGACGGCCTCGACGCCTGGCTGCGCTGGGGACTCCGGCTCCTCGGTATCGGCTTCACGACGAACCTGTTCTTCGCCGTGTTCAAGCTCACCGCCATCATCGCCCGCTGGACCGGCCACGACCTGGACTGGCTGTCCACCGACCTGGCGCCGCTGGCCGCCGGTGTCGCCGCCACGCTGGTCGCGATCGGCTTCATCGTCCCGCACGCCGGCCAGTATTTGCAGGAACGCTGGCGCGTCCGGCTCCGCCACCGGCGCCTGCGGCCCCTCTACCTGCTGATGCGGACCGCGGCGGGCGGCCGCGAGCCGTTCACCCTGCGCGCCACCGCCGAACTGCGCCTGATCCGCCGCGAGACGTTCATCCGCGACGGACTGCTCCACCTGTCCCGGCACCTCGACGAGAACCTGCGCGTACGGTCCTACGCGGCCGCCGTCGCCCTCGGCTTCGAGCGCGGCCGGGCGCAGGCCCTGGCCGCCGCCGTAACGATCCTGGACGCCGCCGCCGGACCACAGCGGTCCTCGGCGGGAGCCTCGGAGGCCACCTCCGAAGAGCGGTCCCCGGAACCGGACACCACCTATCTGCTGCGGGAGATCCAGGCCGTCTCCGAAGCCCTTCGCCGCCCCGACGACATCAAGGCGGTGCGCGCCCGCGCCGCCGCCCCGGCAGAGAGCGTGTCCGCGCATGACTGAACCACCCGCCCCCCTCAGAACCGCCGTCGTCCTGGGGGGATCCCACACGGGCATGCTCGCGGCGCGCGCACTGGCGGAGTCCGCCGACCGGGTCGTCGTCGTCGAACGCGACGTACTGCCCGAGGGCCCCGAGCCCCGCAAGGGCCTGCCGCAGGCGCGGCACGCCCACATGCTGTGGTCGGGCGGCGTACACGCCGTGGAGGAACTGCTGCCGGGCGTCACCGACGTGCTGCGGGACGCCGGAGCGCGCCGGGCGCCGGTCACCACGGACATGGTCATCATGGGTCCGCGGGGCTGGTTCCGGCGCTGGCCCGAGTCCCACCACGTGATCCTGGCCGGCCGGGACCTGCTGGACGCGACGATCCGTGCGCAGGTCCTCGCCGACGAGCGGATCGAACTGCTCGACGGGGCCGAGGTGCTGGGGCTCGAAGGTACGGCGGACGCGGTCACCGGGGTGCGGGTACGGGTGCGCGACGAGGGCGAGCGGGTCATCGAGGCGGGCCTGGTGGTCGACGCCACGGGGCGCGGCTCCGGGGCCTCCCGGTGGCTGACGGCCCTCGGACTGCCCGAGGCGGAGCGGCGCGAGGTCGACTCGGGGCTGGTGTACGCCAGCCGTCTCTACCTCGCCCCCGAGCAGGCCCGGGACGGCTATCCGGTCGTCAACGTGCAGCCCGACCCGCGGGACGAGGGACCGGCCCGGGCGGGCTTCCTGCTGCCCATCGAGGACGGCCGCTGGATCGTCACCCTGAACGGCACCCGCGGCGGCGAACCCTCCGCCGCGAACGACGACTTCGTGCGGTTCGCCCGCGAGGAGCTGCGGCACCCGGTCATCGGCGAACTGCTGGAGCGGGCCGAGCCGTTGACCGACGTGTCCGTCAGCCGCACGACCCTCAACCGCCGTTACTTCTATGAGCGGATGCGGGCCTGGCCCGAGAACTTCACCGTCCTCGGCGACGCCCTCGCCGCGTTCAACCCGCTCTACGGCCACGGCCTCGCGGTCGGCGCCCAAAGCGCCCTGCTGCTGCGCAACGTGATCCGGCGTCGGGGCTGGGGCGCGCCGGGCCTGTCCCGCCGTATCCAGAAGGCGGTGGCCCGCCCCGCCGCCGCGGCCTGGGACCTCGCCATAGGCCAGGACGTCTTCTACCCCGGCGCCACGGAAACCGGCCCCACTCTCAGGGACCGCCTCCTGGCCGCCTACGTCGGCCGCCTCATGCACACGGCCACGGGCAACGGCCGCATCGCCCGCCGAGTGACCGACGTGACGTCCCTGGAACGGGGCGCGGCGGTCCTGCTGACCCCGCCGGTCCTGCTGGCAGCGACCCTGGGCCCACTCAAGCCACCCCTGGACGGCCCACCACTGACCGCAGAGGAGCGAAAGGCAGCAGAGCTGGAGTGACCCGCCCGGCGGCCCGCGAACAATCGAGCCGCCGAGGCGGCAAACAGCCAAAGCCGCCAAGCTGCGAACAGCCATGCCACCGGACACGGCAAACCGCCGAAGTCGTCCAGCTGCGGGCAGTCGTGCCACCGGACACGACGGACAGCCGAAGTCGTCCAGCTGCGGGCAGTCGTGCCACCGGACACGACGGACAGCCGAAGTCATCCAGCTGCGGGCAGCCGTGCCACCGGACACGACGGACAGCCGAAGTCATCCAGCTGCGGGCAGCCGTGCCACCGGACACGACGGACAGCCGAAGTCATCCAGCTGCGGGCAGTCGTGCCACCGGACACGACGGACAGCCGAAGTCGTCCAGCTGCGGGCAGTCGTGCCGCTTAGGGCGGCACGGGTGGGCGCAGGCGGCACCCCGTCAGCGCCGGGCTGCGCGACCCACCCCCGGCGCCCACAATCCCGCCGACCTGCGGACAAGCGATGCCACCAGACCGCGGACAGCCGAAGTCGTCCAGCTGCGGGCAGTCGTACCGCCGGGGCGGCTCCCGACCCAAAGAGGCGCGGCACCCCGTCGGCGCCGGGCTGCGCGACCCGCCCCGCGCCGACACGCCTCAGCCCTCGAACGCAGGCTGCTGCAGTCCCTTCCCCACGCCCCGGACCACCAGCAGCGACCCCGCCACCGGATGCGGCGCGGACAACCCGACCCGGGCTGTCGTGATGTACAGGTCGGTCAGGTCGGCGCCGCCGAACGCGCAGGCCGTCACGCGGGGTGTGGGCAGTTCGATCACGCGGTCCAGCTCGCCGTCCGGCGTGTAGCGGCGTACCGCCCCGCCGTCCCACAGCGCGACCCACACACAGCCGTCGGCATCGACCGTGAGGCCGTCGGGGAAGCCCGCGCCCTCCTCGATCTCCACGAGCGGACGCCTGTCGACCGGCCGCCTTCCGTCCACGAAGTCGAAGACGTCGACACGGCGGGTCGGCGAGTCGATGTAGTACATCAGCCGCCCGTCGGGACTCCACCCCGTGCCGTTGCTCACGGCCACGTCGTCGAGGACGACCTCGGCCGTGCCGTCACCGGTGACACGGGAGAGCGCGCCGCCGCCCGCGGCCTCGTCGTAGCGCATGGTGCCGGCCCACAGGGAGCCGTCGGGGGCGACGGCGGCGTCGTTGGCGCGGCGGCCGGGGACGGGGTCGTGGTGCAGCCAGCGGAAGGTGTCGTCCTCGTCCAGCAGCCCCACCCCGTCGCGCAGGTTGAGGACGAACCCGCCGCCCGCCCGCGGCTTGACCGCGCCCACGTGCTGCTCGGTGGTGCGGGACGTACGCCGGCCGGAGACCGGGTCGTACGTGTTGATCCGCGAGCCCAGGATGTCGATCCAGACGAGCCGGCCGCCCGCCGCGTCCCACGTGGGGCCCTCGCCGAGGGTCGCCTCCGCCCGGACCGCCACCTCGTACGCGTCCGTCATGCCACGCTCCGGTAGCCGAGCCGCTCGGACAGTTCGGCGGCGCCCTTCGCGGCGAGCTGCTCCAGCTCGATCCGACGCTCGTCGCTCCAGCGGATCATCGGCACCGAGATGGACAGCGCGGCGACGACCCGGCCGGTGCGGTCACGGACCGGCGCGGCCACACAGGAGACGTCCGGGTTGGACTCACGGCTCTCCACCGCGATCCCGCGCTGCCGGATCTCGGCGAGGGCCTCGCGCAGCGCGTCCGGGTCGGTGATGCTGTTGGGTGTCATCGCGAGGAGGTCCGCGTTGTCCGGGACCCGCGCGGTGAGCTCGTGCTCGGGGAGGGAGGCCAGCAGCATCTTGCCGACGGAGGTGCAGTGGGCGGGCAGGCGCCGGCCCGCCGCGGAGACCATGCGCACGGCGTGCGTGGAGTCCACCTTGGCGATGTAGATGACGTCGGTGCCCTCCAGGATCGCCACGTGCACGGTCTCGTCGCAGGTCTCGGCGACCGAGCGGGCCACCTGCTGGCCCTCGGCGGCGAGGTCGAGCTGCTCGGCGTACCGGCTGCCCAGCTGGTACGGCCGTACCCCGAGCCGGTAGCGTCCGGGCTGGCCGGGTACCTGCACGATGTACTGCCGGGCGGCGAGCGTGGTGACCAGTTCGTGCACGGTGGTGCGCGGCAGCTGGAGCCTGCGCACTATGTCGGGGGCGGAGAGCGTCCCGTCCCCGTCGAGGAAGAGCTCAAGAATGTCGAGAGCCCGGGTCACCGCAGGTACAAGACGTCCCATGACCGGCCCCCTCCCTTGTATCTAAGAAGTCTGTGTTCGAAATTTCAACAGACGATCGGCATGACGAACACAGGCTAGTCACATGCGTTTGCCCGGGCAATGGGCGCGGGTGATCGGACGCCCCCGATCGCGCACGGACGCGCTGCTCAGCCCCGCCCCCGCATCTCCCCCAGGGTCCCCCGCAGCCGCTGCGCCCGCAGTACCAGTTCCAGCTCGAAGCGGCGGTCCGGGTCGTCGATCTCGGCGCCCCACAGTTCGCGGATCTGACGGAGCCGGTACCGGACCGTCTGCGGGTGGACGCCGAGCCGTGCCGCGACCTCCGGTGCCCCGCCTCGGGTCTCCAGCCACGCCAGTAACGTCTCCGCGAGTCGTCGGCGGTGGGTCGGGCCGCAGTGGGTCAGGGGGGCGAGGCAGCGCAGGGCGAGGTCGTCGATGAGTTCCTCGGGCTGGAGGAGGACGAGGGCCTCGGTGTGCTCGGTGCAGTACAGGACGCCGCCCGCCGGGAGCAGATCGCGTTCCATCAGGCGTACGGCCGCCTCGGCCCAGCGCAGCGACTTCGCCGCGTCGGCCAGGGGCACCGGCGGGCCGATCGCCCCGGCCCATCCGGTCAGGGCCCGGTGCAGCAATTCATGGCGTCCGGCGGCCTCCGGCTCCGGGACGACCATGCGGGGCTGCTCGTACTCCATGTCGAGCAGCACCCCCTGCCCCACGGCCGGTGCCACCGCCTCCCGCGCCGGGCGCAGCAGTACGCCCACCGCGACCTTCGACGGCAGCGGCCAGCCGATGCGGGCGGCGCGTTCGGTGAGGGCCTCGCTGGGATCGCCCCGGTGGTGTTCGGCCAGCAGCAGTTCCATCAGGCGGCGCTGGAGCCTGAGCCGCTCCCCGGCCTGGCGTGCCGCCGCCTCGGCGTACCCCCGTACGGACTGGTCGACCAGTCCGTCCAGGTACTCGTAGCCCGCGTCCACCAGCTCGTACATCGCCGGCGGCGGGATCTCCACGCGCTGGCCGATCTCGGCGAAACGGCGCCAGGCCAGCCGTACGCCCATGCGGTAGATCGCCTGGAGCGAGTCGAGGCTGCGGCCGCCGAGGCCTTCGCCGCGGCCGAACTCCTGGAAGACGCCGGGCGGTACGGTCGGGCGGCCCGCCGAGTGGTCGGAGTGCTCCAGGTGCTGGACGAAGACCTCGATGGCGCGGCGGATGCCGATCAGGGCCATCGGCTCGCCCGACTCGTCGAGGACCTCGGGCAGATGCGGGTACTCGCGGCGGATCTCGCTCAGGATCTCCTCGGCGAGCGCGGGCGCCTCCGCCATGGCGATCGCCGCGAACCGGCGGACCTGGAGGCGGGGCACGTCGTGCCAGGCCGAGCGAGTGGTGATGGTTGCCGGACGGGACGTCACGGGTCAACTCCCCTGGCCCGCTTGCTCATACGTGATCAAAGGGGTGTTGGGCTGGTCGGGCGTCGCTTCGAGGAGCGCGACCACGCCGAGGGCCGCGCCCACGGCGAGGGCGGCGCCGAGCGCCACGGCGAGTGCGGCGGCAAGCAGTCTGGACATCGCAGGGTCAGCCTCTCTGTCCGGCACGATCCGGAGGTCCCACCCCGGCGTTCCGCCCTGCCTGTCGGGCCCAGTGTCGACAAGCATTGACACTCCGTCAAGGGGGGCTTACGGTTCCCGGCCCAAGGGCCCTGTCGTCACGCTCCCGTCAGCCCCGCGGCGTCCGGCACGCGCATCTGCGGCGTTGTCGCAGGTCACCGACGCTCCGCGGCAACTCCCTCCGCCACCTTGCCGTCGCACGCACCGGACGCCGCGGGGCCCGCCCTCCGGGCGGACGACAGGAGCCGACGACAGGGCCGGAGCGGCCCGAACTCCGTCATCCCACGCCTCAGGAGTGTCCGGATGCGCCGTACAGCCTCACCTCTCTCTTTGATTCTGCTGGGACTCGGCACGTTTCTGCTGGTGCTGGCACCCCTGTTGGCCTGGTACGTGGAACCGCGGGCCGCCGTGAACCCCATCGACATCGACACCACCGCCGTCTACCGCGGCACGGGCAGCGTCTTCGACACCGAGCGCGTCGAGACCGTGCCCGACCAGCGGATCACCGTCACCCAGCGGGTGCGCGGCAACGTCGCGGAGAGCGAACGCAGCGGCAACGCCGTGTGGGACGTGACGACCACGGTCGACACGGACAAGTCGCTGCCGGCCGCCGATCCGCACGACGCGCTGGACTTCGTCCCGCACCGCTGGGTGATGGACCGGAAGACCACCGAGCCGGTGCACTGCTGCAAGGAGACCCCGTACATCGAGGGCGAGGCCTATCTGAAGTTCCCCTTCGACGTGCAGAAGCGCTCTTACCGCTGGTGGGACAACACCCTGGGCGGGACGGTCATGCTGAGCTACCGGGGTACCGAGAAGGTCCAGGGGTACACGGGTTACAAGTTCACCGGGAACGTCCCGCCGACGAAGGTCGGCAGCCGGCTGGTGCCGGGAGCCATCGTCGACCAGCCCGACCGGCCGCAGGTGCTGGCCGAGGAGTGGTACTCCAACCACGGCTTCGAGCTGATCGTCGACCAGGCCACCGGCCGCGTGATCTACGCGCAGACGGGCCCGAAGCGGACGCTGCGGGCACCCGGCACGGACGGGGACGCGGCGGTCCTGCTGGACAGCCGGAAGATCGCCTTCACCACCGCGACGCAGAAGGAGGCGGTGCGGCAGGCGGAGCAGGACAGCGGGCAACTGCGCACGGTGGGCGTGACCTTGCCGATCGGTGCTGCTGTGGCCGGATTCGTTCTGGTGGTCGTGGGGGGCGTTTTGGTGGTACGGGGGCGCAGGCATCCCGAATCCGATGAAACACCCGATACGTCCAGGGTCCCCCTCACGATATGACGTGACGTCAGCTCCAACAAAGCCGGAAATTGTCACTTCCGTGAGTAGCCGTGGCGAACGGCTGGGCGAAAACTGTCCACCCCACCCCGAACACAGTCCGTCCACACCCGCCTCGCAAGAGGCCCTCAGATCCCCCACAGGAACCGAAAACCCTCTTCCCCCACGCTGAGTTCCG
Organism: Streptomyces sp. NBC_01352; assembly: GCF_036237295.1. Taxonomy (NCBI): domain Bacteria; kingdom Bacillati; phylum Actinomycetota; class Actinomycetes; order Kitasatosporales; family Streptomycetaceae; genus Streptomyces; species Streptomyces sp. NBC_01352. The sequence goes on along the minus strand of NZ_CP108354.1, from coordinate 7,429,610 downwards.
CACCCTGACACGAGTTGGAGCACCTATGCCCCAGCACGTACCACCGGCGCTGCGCCCCCCGCTCCCGCGGGTGTCGCAGCACTCTTCGGCGCTCCCCCCACCTCCGCGCCGAATCGTTTTCCTTGCCCATCGCGATCTGGACAACCCGGCCGCCGGCGGCTCCGAGCTGCTGGTCGACCGGCTCGCCGACGGTCTGACCCGGCTGGGTCACGAGGTGACCCTGTTGTGCGGCGGTCCCGCCTCCTACCGGGACTACCGGGTCGTGTCGGCGGGCGGCGAGTTCGGCCACTACCTGCGCGCCCGCTCGGCCTTCGCCCGTCAGGTCGGCGACTGCGACCTGCTGGTCGAGGTCTGCAACGGCATGCCGTACCTGGCACCCCTCTGGCACCGCGGCCCCACCCTGTGCCTCGTCAACCACGTCCACACCGACCTGTGGAAGATGCGCTTCGGCGGGCCCCTGGCCCCGGCCGCGCGCATCGGCCGAAGACTCGAGCACTGGGCGCTGTCCGGTGCCCAGCAGCGGAATCTGCTGGTCGCCGTCTCCCCGTCGACGGCCCACGCCCTGCGCGCGATCGGCGTGGAACGCGACCGCATCCGGGTCGTGCACAACGGTGTGGAGGAGCCCGGCCCCCGGGCCGACCGTTCCCCGGACCCGCTGTTCGTCGCGGTGGGCCGGCTCGTCGAGTACAAGCGGATCGATCTGCTGCTGAGGCTGTGGGAGCGGGTGCGGCCGGTCACCGGCGGCCGGCTGCTGATCGTCGGCGACGGGCCGGAGCGGGAACGCCTGGAGCAACTCGCCGGTCCCGGCGTGGAGTTCACCGGGCATGTCTCCGAGGCCGAGAAACACCGTCTGCTGTGCGAGGCCTGGCTGCTGCTGCACCCCTCCGCGGTGGAGGGGTGGGGCCTGGTGGTCACGGAGGCCGCCGCCCGGCAGACCCCGTCGATCGCCTTCGACGTACCGGGGCTGCGCGACTCGGTCGTGGACGGCGAGACGGGCGTCCTCGCCCAGGGCGAGTCGTCGTTCGCGGCGGCCTGGTGCACGTTGGCCCTGTCGGGACATCGCCGGGAGCTGATGGGCAAGGCGGCACGCGACCGCGCGGCCAGCTATCGCTGGGACCGGACGGTGCGGCAGTTCCGGGCGGTGGCCGCGGAGGCGGTTCGGGGATGGGTGCCGTGACGCCTACTCGCCGTGGCTGGAAGGCCGTCGCGCGGGTGTCCGCCGTTCGTGGCTGGTCGCGCAGTTCCCCGCGCCCCTATAGGGGCGCGTCACCGCCCCGTAAGACGAAGGATCCCTCTTTCGGGCGCTCCCTCGCCCTCTTCCGGGCCTTCCTGCGCGAGCAGGAGGACCCGGAAGCCTGCTACTCGTTGCTCGCCCGGGACGCCGTCGACCAGGTGGAGGCCTACGACGGTCCGGTCGCCGGCCGTACGGTCGTGGACGTCGGCGGTGGCAGTGGCCACTTCACCGAGGAGTTCCGCAGACGCGGCGCCCAGGCCCACCTCTTCGAACCGGACGTACGGGAGCTGGGCGAGAAGCCGCCCGAGGGGACCGTGATCGCCGACGGCTATCTGCTGCCCCTGTACGACGGGGTCGCCGATGTCACTTTTTCGTCCAACGTCCTTGAGCACGTGGCCGACCCGCAGACCTTCATCAGCGAGTTGGTGCGGGTGACCCGCCCCGACGGGCTGATCTATGTGTCGTTCACCAACTGGCTGTCCCCGTGGGGCGGCCATGAGTGGGCGCCCTGGCACTACCTGGGTGCCGAGCGGGCCCGCGCCCGCTACCGGCGCCGTACCGGAAGGGCCGCCAAGCACACCCTCGGCGAGAACCTGTTCGCCGTGCACATCGGCCCGACCCTGCGGCAGGTGCGCGCCCGTGACGACGTCAGGATCGTCTCGGCGCGCTCCCGCTACTGGCCGTTCCTCGCGGAGACCGTGGTCAGAGCCCCCGGGATCCGCGAGGTCGCCACCTGGAACCTCCTCCTCATCCTCCGGCGGTGTCCACCATGACGACGTCCACGGTCCAGGCTCCTCCCCCGGCAGCCGTTCCCACCACCGCGATCATGTCGCGCCCTCCCGAGGGCCCGAGGTCGCGACGCTGGCTGCTGGGGTTCTGGGCCGTGGTGTTCGTGCTGTTCCTGGCGGTGCGGCCGGGCCGCCAGACCTTCGACACCAAGCTCGGCGTCACCACCGACCCGGGCCGCTTCCTCGCCGACCTCGGCCAGTTGTGGCACGACCAGGGCTCGTTCGGCGGGATCCAGGACCAGTACGTCGGCTATGTGTGGCCGATGCTGCCGTTCTACTGGCTCGGCCACGCCGTGCAGCTGCCGGTGTGGCTGGTGGAACGGCTGTGGCTGTCGCTGGTCGTGTCGGTGGCCTTCTGGGGTGCGCTGCGGCTGGCCGAACGGCTGCGCATCGGCAGTGGCGCCTCCCGGCTGCTCGCCGCCGTGGCGTACGCGCTGTGGCCGGTGTTCACGATCGTCGTCGGCTCCACGTCGGCCGCCGCGCTGCCCGGCGCGTTCCTGCCCTGGGTCCTGCTCCCGCTCGTTGACGAGCGCTACAGCGCCCGGATCGCCGCCCTGCGCTCGGCGTTGATCATCCCCTTCATGGGCGGCGTCAACGCGGCCTCGACCCTGGCAGCCCTGCTCCCGGTCGGCCTCTACCTTCTTTCCCGCCCGCCCGGCCCGAGACAGCGCAAGCTGATCGCCTGGTGGACGCCCGGCGTGATCCTCGCGACGGCCTGGTGGTGGATCCCGCTCCTCCTGCTCGGTGCCTACGGCGAGAACTTCCTTCCGTACGTGGAGAGTTCGCAGACCACGACGGAGACCATGTCGGCGACGGAGGCGCTGCGCGGCGCCGGCAACTGGGTCGCCTATCTGCACCTGGTGGACGCCTGGCTGCCGGCGGGCTGGACGGTGGCGTCCTCGGTCGTGGTGATCCTCTGTTCGGCGTTCGCGGCCGGACTGGGGCTCGCGGGGCTGGCCCGGCGGGACCTGCCGGAGCGCCGCTGGCTGGTGCTGACCGCGCTGACGGCCGTACTCGTCCTGCTCGCCGGGTACGGCGGCCCGTTCGGCGCCCCCTTCCACGGGGCCGTGCAGGACTGGCTGAACGGCGGCCTCGCGCCCTTCCGCAACATCTACAAGTTCCAGGTGGGTCTGGCCCTCGCGCTGGTGCTGGGCCTCGCCCATCTGGTGGGCGTGGCGGCCGAGCCGCGCGGTGCCCGTCAGGTGCGGGGCCGTCGTTTCGCCCCGCTGATCGCGGCCGTGCTGATCCTGCCCGGTCTGCTGTGGCCGTACCTCAACGGCTCGATCCTCCAGCCGGGTTCCTTCCAGGAGCTCCCCAAGTACTGGCAGTCCACGGCCGACTGGCTGGAGAAGTACTCCCCCGACTCGCGTGCCCTGGTCGTCCCGGCGACCGCGCACGGCATCTACACCTGGGGCTCCCCCATCGACCAGCCCCTCGACGTGCTCGCCGAGTCCCGCTGGGCACAACGGGACTACGTCCCCTTCGGCACCCCCGGCAACCGGCGCGCCATGGACGCGGTGGAGGAGGCGCTGCTGACCGGCAGCGAAGTCCCGGGCCTGGCCGACTACTTGAGCCGGGCGGGCGTCTATTACGTCGTCGTCCGCAACGACCTCGACCCCGACCAGATCGGCAACGTGCCGACCTCGACGGTGAAACGGACCCTGGAGCAGTCCGGGTACCAGCGCGTGACGGGCCTCGGCCCGCTCATGACCGGCGGCAAGATCCAGCCCGACACCCCGCTCCAGGTGGAGGGCCTGTATCCGAGGCAGCGGGCGGTGGAGATCTACCGTCCGGCGAGCGAGGACGTGCAACGGCCCGGGCAGGCCGGGCTGACGCCGGTCGCCGACACGGCGGTGGTCTCCGGCGGCCCGGAGGCGCTGCTGCCGCTGGCGACCGAGCTGCGGGGCCGGGCGACCGTCCTGACCGGCGACAACCATCCCGGGCTCGGCACCCCGCCGCTCCAGGTGGTCGGCGACGGGCTGCGCCGCGCGGACACCCGCTTCGGCCTGGTCAACGCGAACACCTCGTACACGTACACCCGCGACGAACGCAACGCGTCCGGCGCCGCCCAGGACGCCGGTGACAAACCGCACCAGATCCTGCCGACCACGGGCCAGGACCACCAGACGGTCGCCGAACTGCGCGGCGCCCGCGAGGTCACGGCGTCCTCGTACGGCAACTGGCTCTTCCATCTCCCGCAGTTCGACCCGGTGAACGCCTTCGACGGCAACCCGGACACGGCGTGGACGGAGGGCGTGGCGGGTTCGCCGAACGGGCAGTGGCTGCGGATCGGCTTCACGGAGAACTACGACATGCCGTCGTCGTTCAAGGTCACGCCGTTGCCGCAGGAGAGCGTGCGGTCGGCGCCGACGCGGGTGCGGGTGGAGACCGAGAAGGGGTCGGTGACCAGCTTCCTCCGCCCGGACGGCTCGACGCAGAGCGTCAAGGCGCCAGAAGGCGCGACGAACTGGATGAAACTGACGATCATCGACTCGGTGGCCCGGCGGGCCGGGCTCGCGGGCGCGGGCTTCACCGAGATCGACCTGCCGGACGTCCAGGTCACCCGCCTGCTCCGGCTCCCCACCGACGCCGCGAAGGGCGAGACCGCGGCCGCCTCCGCCGAGGTCATCTCCCTGCACCGCACCGCCGACCCGGCCGGGTTCTCCCCGACCGGCACGGAGGCGGGCCTGCACCGCCGCTTCTCGACGGCGACGGCGGGGACGTACGACGTCAAGGCGAGCGCGGTCCCGGTCACCGGCGAGGAATTCGACCGGATGCTGTACGAGATCGCGCCCGACCAGGCCGGCCGCATCACGGCGACCGCCGACTCCACGGCCGCTCTCGGCGCGGGTCTGTCGGCGCGGAACCTCACCGACGGCGACCTGACGACGGCGTGGATCGCGGGGGACCGTCCCACGATCCATCTGCGCTGGCCCGACAAGCAGCCGGTCGGCGAGCTCGTCCTGCCCGGCGCGGGCGGCCTGTCCGCCCGGCCCACCGAGGTGGACATCAGCTCTCCCGACGGCGCGGTGATCGCCGGTGTCGACGAGAACGGCTGGGTCCGCTTCCCGCCGATCACCACGGACCGCCTCGACATCACCATCACCGAGACGGCCCCGATGACCCTGCACAACCCGGTCGCCGACGAGGACCTGCAACTGCCGGTCGGCCTCACCGAGGCGTACATCCCGGCCCTCGACCGCTACCGGACGCCCCAGCCGGCGGCTTCACGGACCTTCTCGCTGCCGTGCGGGTCCGGACCGGACCTGGCGGTCGACGGGGAGCTGTACCAGACGAGCGTCAAGGGGGCGGTACGGGACCTGACCGAGCGCCGGCCCGTGGACGTGACGCTCTGCCAGTCGGGCCGGGCCGACAGCGAGCTGGAGCTGACGGCGGGCTCGCACCGGGTCGAGGGCGGCGACGCGGGACCGCTCACCCTGACCGACGTGACACTGACCCGCGGCACGGTCACGGCACCCACGCCGGTCGCCCGTGACCTGCGGATACGGGACTGGCTGGGCGACCAGCGCGCGGTCACGGTCGGCTCGGGCGCGGCGTCCTACTTCACGACCTACGAGAACTTCAACGACGGCTGGAAGGCCACGCTGAACGGCAAGGAACTGTCGCCGGTACGGCTGGACGGCTGGCAGCAGGGCTGGCGGATCCCGGCGGGGGCCGGCGGCACGGTGAAGCTGTCGTACGAGCCCTCGACGACCTACGACGCCGGGCTGATCGGCAGCGGGGTGGCGATCGTCGGGCTCGCGGGCCTCGTGCTCTGGCGGCGCCGGTCCCCCAACCCGGACGACCCGCAGCCGCTGCCGCCCGCGCCCGGCGTGTGGCTCGGCGCGGTGGCGCTGACGCTGGTCGGCGCGGTGATCGCCGGGTGGTTCGCGCTGCTGGTCCCGGCGCTGGCGCTCCTCGCGTACCGACGGCATTCGCTCCTCGTACCGATCGCGTTCGTGGCCCTCGCGGGGGCCGGGATCGCGGCGGCCGTGGGGGCCGGGAATCCGGTGGGCGCGGAGGAGGGGGCGTTCGGGCCCGCGGCCCAACTACTGGCGTTGATCGGGCTGTTCGCGGGACTGGTGAGCGTGTGGGAGCGGCCAAAGACGCCTGCGGCCGTGGCGCCCGAGGCGCCGACGCAGCAACTGCCGCCGGTGGAAGTGACCAAGGGGAGGGGCGAGCCCGCATGACCAGCACTCCGCTGCGCATCCCGTTCCCGGTGGTGGACGAGGTGGCCCGGCACTGCCTCCAGGAGGAGGAGCCGGAGACGGTCCACATCGAGGTGCACCTGCCCGGGCAGTTGGACCCCGTACGCCTGCGGAAGGCCTTCACGGAGGCCCTGCACCGTCACCCGCGCATCCTCATGCGGGAAGCGCCGGGGCGGTGGTACCGACGCCGCTACGAATGGGAACTGACCTCCGAACCGGACGTGGAGGTGGTCAGCTTCCCGGCACCGGGCAGGGACGCGCTCCGGGATGCGCGGACGCGGGCACTGGTGGAGGCGCCACCGCTTTCGGCTTCGCCGCCGGTGCGGTTGGAAGTGGTGGAGGGGGCGGGGCCCGTGGAGGGCAGCGAGGCTACGGACGGAGTGGGTGAAGCACGTGCGGGGAGTCGGGGCTCGCGGGTGGGTTCGCTCGCCGGCGCCGGCGGGGTGCCGCTGCGCCCACCCGTGCCGCCCCAGCGGCACGACTGCCCGCAGCTGGGTCGCCCCCAAGGCACCGTCCTGTTCCTCACCATCAACCACACCGCCCTCGACGGCCCCGCCTGCCTCCGCGTCCTCGCCACCGCCGCGGAGCTCTACGGCGGCAAGGACAACGCCCCCGCCGCACCACCCGTCCGCACGCCCGAACCCCCGCAGGGCCCTCCGGACACCCCCTCCAACTGGTCCAAACCCGCCCGCGTGGCCCCCGGCGCCCCCGAGCCATCCCCCGGCAACGGCCTCCTCGTCACCGAGCTCCCCCTCCCTCACCGCCCCAAGGGTTCGCCCTACACGGTGAACGACCAGCTCATGGTCACCACGGCGCTCACCATCGCCCACTGGAACAGGGAACACGGCGCCCGCCCCCGCCCGCTGCGCATCACCATGCCCGTGGACGACCGCCCCCGCGACACCTCCATGCCCATAGGCAACGGCACCCGCCTCGTCGAAGTCCCGTTCGCTCCGCAGGAGTTGGACCACCCCCCGATGCCCGACCTCCTGCGCCGCACGGCGACCCGTACCCGTGCCCTCAAGTCCCTCCCCCGCCCCCAACTGGGCCACGGCGCCTCCCTCCTGACCGCCCCGGTCACCCCCGTGGCGTGGCGGGCCGCGCTCACCAGGGGGCTGCGCAGGGCCGCCGCACCGTGGACGTCGACGACCCTGCTGAGCAACATCGGCCGGATCCCGTATCCCCTGGACTTCGGTGAGGAGGCCGGCCGCGCGCACGCCGTGTGGTTCTCCGCGCCGGCCCGGATGCCCCGCGGCCTCACCGTCACCACCGCCTCCACCGCGGGCCGCCTCCACCTCGCCCTGCGCTGGTCGCGATCCCTGCTCGGCCACGGCGACGGAGCCCATCTGCGGGACCTCTTCGAGCACTACCTGCACACCACGGAGGCCGGCGCATGACCACCACCGCGCAACTCCCCAAGGAACTCCGGGACTTCTACGAGGATCCCGCCGTACCCGTCGCCTCCGGCGCCTCCCGGTCCCTGCGCCAGGCCCGCATGCTGGCAGCCGCCCTCGGCACCGGGAAGGCCCACACGATCCTCGACATCGGCTGCGGCGACGGCACCGCCGCGGCCACCGCCGCCCCCCTCCTCAAGGGCCACCGCATCGTCGGCGTCGACTGGTCCCAGGACGCCCTGAAGCGTGCCCGCGCCCATCTGACGTACGCGATCCGCGGCGAACTCACCGGCGAGGGCCTGCCGTTCGGCACCGGTTCCGCGGACGCCGTCCTGTTCAGCGAGGTGATCGAGCACCTCGTCGACCCGGACGCCGCGCTCGACGAGATCCGCCGCGTCCTGCGCCCGGGAGGCCACCTCATGCTGTCCACCCCGAACCTGGCCGCCTGGTACAACCGCGCCCTGCTGTTGGCCGGCGTGCAGCCCGTGTTCTCCGAGGTCAGCCTGCGGGCGATCCACGGCCGGCCGGGCACGGAAGTCGTCGGCCACCTGCGTCTCTACACCGCCCGCGCGCTGCGGGAGTTCGTCGGCGCGGCCGGCTTCGAGGTCGTACGCGTCGAAGGCGCTCCCTTCCACGGCGTACCGCGTCCGCTGCGGCCGCTGGACCGGCTGGCCTGTGCCAGACCGTCCCTCGCGTCGATCCTCCTCCTCCACGCCCGAAGGACGTAGGCGATGTGGTGGGGAGTGGCCGCGGCGCTGCTGGCGAACGTCCTGTACAGCACCGGATTCGTCCTGGAGAAAAGGGCGTTGGCCACCCTGCCCGAGGTCAGCATCCGGCAGCCGGCCCGGCTGCTGGGGCTCGTGCTGCGCAGCCCGCTGTGGATCGGGGGGTCGCTCTCGCTCGCCGCCGGTTTCGGCGCGCAGCTGGCCGTGTACCGGACGCTGCCGATCGCCGCCGCGCAGGGCATCTTCGTCTCCGGCCTGGTGCTGCTCGTGCTGCTGTCCGCCCGGCTGCTGGGGGAGGAGACCACCGGGCGCGAGCGGTACGCGCTGGGCGCGATCCTCGCCGCGCTGCTCATGGTCGTCCTGTCGCTGAGCGAGAGCTCCGACACGGTCAGCGAGGAGGCGCCGTATCCGCTGATCCTGCTGGTGTGCGTGCCCTCGCTGGCGGGGGGCGTCTGGCTGTACAACTCCGCCGAGCGCCGCACCCGGCACCGCCACCGCGCCCCGACCACGGGCGTCGAGTACGGCGTGGCGGTGGGCCTGCTCTACGGCGTCAGCTCGCTCGCCATCAAGGGCATGTCGGGCTACCTGACGGCGAGCGGCCTGGGCGGGGCCGTCGTCGACGTGCTCCGCTCCCCGTATCCGTATCTTCTGCTGTTCACCGGCGCGTTCGGTCTCGTCATGTCACAGGCGGCCCTGCAACGCTGCCGGGCCTCGCTGATCGTGCCCGTGTGTACGACGGTGACCTGCCTGTACACGGCGGTGCTCGGCACGCTCTCGTTCGGCGAGGCGCTGCCCCAGGACCCGCTCAGACTCGCGCTGCGCCTCGCGGGCATCGTGCTCGCCGTCGCGGTGCTGCTGAGCATGCCGAAGCACGACCGGGCGCCCCAGCCCTCCCTCGGTGCCAAGGAGTTGACTCCCCCGTGAAACCCGACGATCCACTGTTGAAGATACTGGCGTGCCCGCTGGACAAGGGTCCGCTGCACCTCGTCGTACCGGACGGTCCGGCGCGGACCGAGGCCCTCTACAACCCTCGTCTGCACCGGCGTTACCCGATCGTCGACGGCATCCCGCAACTGCTGCCGGCCTCCGGGGAACAGGTCTCGGACGACGAACACGACGCACTGGTGAAACGGATGAACCCATGACGGGCCCCGCGCGCACCTGGGCGGCCCGAGTGGCCCCGCACCTGCCCACCCGCCTGGTCGCCGCCGCCGCCAGAGCCGTGTACCCACGGTTCGAACCGGAGCTGGCGCGGCTCGCCGACCTGTGCCCGGACGATTGCGGTACGGCCGTGGACGTCGGCGGCTGGTACGGCCCCTGGACGCGGCGGCTGTCCGAACGGGCCAGCCGGGTGGTGACCGTCGAGCCGGTGCCCCATCTGGCACGGCTGCTGACCTCGGCGGCCCCGGCGAACGTCCGGGTGGTCCAGGCCGCCGCCGCGGACCGCCCGGGCACGGCCCGCCTGTGGCTGCCGCCGGACGACGCGGGCGACCGGGGTGTGTCGTCGCTGGTCCGCCGGGACATCCACGGCCGCGCGCTGGAGGTGCCCTGCGTCACCCTCGACGAACTGGCCCTGAAGGACGTCGGCTTCATCAAGGTCGACGTGGACGGCAGCGAGCTGGCGGTGCTGCGCGGGGCGACGGGGCTGCTGGCCCGCGACCGGCCGGCCCTCTTCGTCGAGCTGGAGTCCCGTATCCAGCCGATCGCGCCGGTGGTGACGTATCTGGCCATGCTCGGCTACGACGGCTGGGTGCTGCCCCGCGACAACTGGGTGCCGCTGGCCGCGTTCCCGCTGGAGGCCCATCAGTCGGTGGCCTCGTACGTCGTCGCACACGGCCTGCTGCGCCGGGTCCTGCCGTTCCGCAAGCGCCCCCGCTACGTGAACTCGGTGCTGTTCCTCCCGGACGGCCGTCGACCGGGGTCCCGCCGCGCGGAGCCGGAGAGCGCGTCGGTGCCGAGGGGACGAGCGCGCGGAGGCCCGAAGGGTTGAGCACGCTCGTCCCCTCGGCACCGACTGAGGCGCTCGGAGGCGGAGCGCCGAAGAAGCAGGTGGGGGACGATGGTTCGCATGCCCTCCGGAAAGCCCGCCGCTAGCCCCTTCACCCCGCTCGACTTCCAGCTGGTGCTGCTGCGCCGCATGGCCGACCACAACCCCGACCTGGTGGAGGAGGCCCGCCACCGCCTCGGCGTCTCCCTCACGGACATGAGGGAGGCCAACCGACGCTGGCAGGCGATGGTCCGCTCCCCGCGCTCCCGGTCCGCCGCCTCCCGGTACCGCTCGATCCTCGGCGAGCCGGAATCGGTGCTCACCCGCAAGGTCGGCGACCTGGAGTGCGAGGCCCGCCTCTGGCCCCTCCCCCTCTGGCCCGACCTGCGTTTCGAGGTGCTCCTCGCGCCGAACGGCGGCGTCTGGAACGAGTGGCTGATCCGCGCCCCGGGAGCCGAGGCACCCGCGCTGCGGACCCTCGACGACCTCACTCCCTGGTCCTGCACGGTCGACGAGGCGGCCCGCGCCTTCGCCCCCGCCCGCCCCCTCCAGGGCACGGCCCCGACCCGCTGGGGGCTGGCCTTCACCGCCCCGGACGCGCGGGGCGGGCGGTGGGAGTGTGCCGCCGAGTTCACCTGGGGGCTGTTGCAACGGGTGGCGGTCAACGACCGGTCGACCGGGGGAAGTTAGGCCAGGTCCTCCACGACCGGGGCCAGGTCGGCTCCGGTGACGCCTTCGCCGCGGGCTGCCGCCGCCCGGCACGGCACCTCGCCGCACGGCCGCGTCACCCCGGTACGTCCGGCCCCGAGACCGTTCAGCGGGCCGCGGCAAGGATCGCCGCCACGACGGTGGGTATCGAGTCCGGATGCAGGAACAGGAACAGGTTCGGCTCCACCAGCTCCAGCTCCATGACCCGCGGCTCCCCGTCCTCCCCGTCCACCAGGTCGACGCGGGCGTACAGCACCTCGTGCGCGTCCGGTACGACGGCCAGGGCGCGCTCGGCGACGGAGAGTTCGGCCGGGGTCGGGGTCCAGGGCTCCAGGCCGGGATGCGCGACCTTGGCGGCGTCGAAGGCCGTACCGGAAGCGAGGACGGCCCGCTTGCGGCTGGCGTGCAGCAACCGCCCGCCGAAGAACTGCACCGCCCGCTCACCACGGGCGTCTATGCCGTTCATGTACGGCTGCACCATCGCGGTGAACCCTTCCTCGTGCATGCGCCTGAGGTGTCGTACGGCCGTCTCGTGCTGCTCGGGCGTGTAGCGCGCGGCGTAGCGGGCGCCGGCGCCGGAGGTGGGCTTGATGACGTACTCGTGGTCGTCGGGGAGGTCGGCGGTGTCACCCGGCGCGAGGTACCGGGTGGGGACGACGGGCACCCCGGCCGCCGCCAGGTCCCCGAGGTACCGCTTGTCGGTGTTCCACCGCACCACGCCCGCCGGATTCGCCAGCCGCGTGACCTTGGCGCAGCGCTCCGCCCAGGCCACAAACTCGGCCGCCCGCCAGCTGTAGTCCCAGGTGGACCGGATGACGGCGAGGTCGTAGGCGCCCCAGTCGACATCGGCGTCGTCCCAGATGACGGCGTCCGCCTCGGCCCCGGCCGCGCGCAGCGCGTCCCGCAGCACGGGCAGGTCGGCGTCCTTGCTGGGCTCCGGCCGGGGGTCGTAGGTGACGAGGGCGACTCGGGGCACGGCGGGCTCCATTCTCGTACGGCTCGACCAGGCAGGCTAACCGCCGCCCACGCAACCGCGGCAACCCATTGACCTTCCCCTTCAGTGAAGCCCCAGCATCGGTGGCGAGGAACGGAGCGAAACGGAGGCCCCCGCATGGAATGGCTGACGATCGGCACGTTCGCGAAGGCGTCCCGGCTGTCGCCCAAGGCGCTGCGATTGTACGACGAGCTGGAGCTGCTGCGTCCGGCACGGGTCGACCCCGACACGGGTTACCGGTACTACGCGGTCGAACAGCTGGAGCGGGCGCGGCTGGTGGCGTGGCTGCTGCGGCTCGGGATGCCGCTGGCCCGGATCTCGCACGAGCCGGTTCTGCTGTTCGATCAACTGCCTAACCATGGAGAGCGGGGCGCCGCCGACGGTTCCGGCGTAGTAGGAACCGGACCATAGCTTGTTGGCGCGCTAGTAGTGGCGTACCAGGTCGGGGAATCCTGGCGCGGACGGCGGGAGGAGACTCCCTTGAGGGAGTTGACGAGCTTGGTGACGGCGACCTTGGGCGGGAAGTTCACCAAGAGGTGGACGTGGCTGGTCTCGCCGTTGAATTCCACCAGCTCGCCTCGAAGTCCGCACACACCGACCGCATGATCTCCTCCATCCGCCTCAGGTGATCGTCCGTGAACACCTTGTGCCGGAACTTGGTCACGAAGACCAAGTGAACATGCATCACGAAAACACAGTGCCGAGCAGTCCTGATCTTCTGCATCTCAGCCATAACCCGCATAGGTAGCGTGGCCGTCATGCAACTTCGGTACAGCTTCCGCCTGTACCCGAACTTAGGCCAACGCACCGCACTGGCCAAGGCGTTCGGGTGCGCCCGCGTCGTCTTCAACGACGCGGTACGAGCCAGAGAGGACGCCCGCCAAGCGGGCCAGGCATTCCCGGCGGCCGGCGAGCTGTCCAAGAAGCTGATCACCGAGGCGAAACAGACCGCTGCACGATCCTGGCTGGGCGAGGTCTCCTCCGTCGTGCTCCAGCAGTCCCTGCGCGACGTGGAGGCCGCCTACAAGAACTTCTTCGCCTCCTGCAAAGGGGCCCGAAAGGGTCCGAAGACCGGTGCGCCCCGGTTCAAGTCCCGCAAGGACAAGCGGCAGTCGATCCGGTTCACGGCCAATGCCCGCTGGTCGATCACCGGCAGTGGGCGGCTGAACCTTCCCAAGATCGGCGCGGTGAAGGTGAAGTGGTCACGCACTCTGCCCGCATGGCCTTCCTCGGTCACTGTGATCAAGGACGCGGCCGGGAGGTACTTCGCCTCCTTCGTCATCGACACCGACCCGGCCGCTGACGCCGCCCGGATGCCCGGCACCGACCAGAGGGTCGGCATCGACCTGGGCCTGACCCACTTCGCCGTCCTCTCCGACGGTACGAAGATCGACTCCCCGCGGTTCCTGCGCCGCGCCGAGAAGAAACTCAAGCGAGCCCAACGCGAGCTGTCCCGTAAAGAGAAGGGATCCAAGAACCGCGAGAAGGCCCGCCTCAAGGTCGCGCGTGCCCACGCACAAGTGGCCGACGCCCGCCGTGAGTTCCACCACCAGCTCTCCACCAAGCTGATCCGCGACAACCAAGCGATCGGTGTGGAAGACTTGGCGGTCAAAGGACTCGCACGCACCAGGCTGGCCAAGAGTGTTCACGATGCGGGCTGGGCGCAGTTCGTGCACATGCTGGAGTACAAAGCGGTCAGGTACGGCCGGACCCTCGTGAAGATCGGCCGGTTCACACCGACCAGCCAGGTCTGCTCGGAGTGCGGGGCCAAGGACAGCCCCAAGCCCCTGCACGTCCGGACCTGGACCTGTGCCGCCTGCGGTGCGGTCCATGACCGGGACCACAACGCCGCGAAGAACGTGCAAACGGCCGCCGGACTGGCGGTGACAGCCTGCGGAGCGCCGGTAAGACCAGGACTCGTCCCGGCACAGCGCGAAGAAACAGGAAGCCATGGATCCCCGCCCGAAACCTGTGCCGCGTAGCAGCACAGCAACGGACGAGAGGCCAGAATCCTCGGGCTTCAGCCCGAGGAGCAAGTCAACTCCTGTGCTCCGACGGCCGGCCTGTCCACCGTCGTTCCCGACGACCGCATCCGCACCCGCCTCGGCGCCGCCCCGGCCCCGGACGAGGCCGTACGCACCCTGGTCGCCGAGGCGAACACGGCCGGTGGGCAGCACAACGTGAGCTGTGTGGTGGCGGACATGGTGGAGACGGCAGCCTAACGTTCCTCGTCCGGTTCCCAGTCGAGCAGGCGGACCTTCGCGACCGTACGCACATGGCGGCGCATCGCGGTGGCCGCCTGCTTCGGCTGTCCGGCGGCGATGGCGTCGAGGATCGCCTGATGCTGGGTCAGGGAGCGGTGCGGTCGGTGGGGCTGGCGCAGGGACTCGGTGCGGCTCTCGGCGATCTGGTCGGCGATGGAGCGCATGAACTCGGCGAGGAGGCTGCTGTGGGCGGCCGCGGTGACCGCCGCGTGGAAGAGCCGGTCGCCCTCGATGCCGTGACCGCCCGCCTCGATCTCCTCGGCCATGTGGGCGAGTGCCGCCCGCATCGCCGCGAGGTCGTCCTCCGTGCGGCGCTCGGCGGCCAGTTCGGCGAGCTTCGTCTCCAGAGCCTCGCGGGCGTCCAGGACGTCCGGGAGGCGCCTGCGGCGCTCGACCATCCTCTCGACGGGTTCGACGTCCAGGCTGTCGCGGACCAGGTACGTTCCGCCGCCGTGCCGTGCCTCCACCAGGCCCTGGACCTCCAGGACCACGATCGCCTGCTTGACCGAGGCCCGGCTGACACCCAGCCGCTGGGCCAGGTCACGCTCGGGCGGGAGGCGGTCGCCGGCCTTGAGGCCGCCCTCGGCGACGTACTGGCGCAGCCGGTCGAGCACCTGCTCGTACAGGCGCTGTTTCGTCATGGGGCGCAGGGCGTCGGTCGCGTGCTCGGTCATGGACTCCCCCTCTCGTCGGGAGCGTAACACCGGGCCTTTGGGTGGCCGAGTGGCTGAGCCAATTTCTGCGCGACCCCTTGACGAGGCTCCGCCGCGCGCCCACGCTAACCAGCCAACCGACCTAAGTGGCTCAGCCACTCGACCACTCGATCGCCCTACCACCTCGCCCCACCCGAAGTACCCACGCAACCGCTCCGGGACCCAAAGACGGGAGCCCGTATGTCCCCCGAACTCATCTCGATCCTCGTCCTCGTCGTGGTGTTCGTCATCGCCACCACCCGTTCCGTCAACATGGGCGCGCTCGCCTTCGCCGCCGCCTTCGCGGTCGGCGAGCTCGTCGCCGACCTCGACGCGGACGGCATCTTCGCCGGTTTTCCCGGCGACCTGTTCGTCGTGCTCGTCGGCGTCACCTACCTCTTCGCCATCGCGCGGGCCAACGGCACGACCGACTGGCTGGTGCACGCGTCCATCCGGCTCGTCCGGGGGCGCGTGGCGCTGATCCCCTGGGTGATGTTCGCCATCACCGCCGCGCTCACCGCGATCGGCGCGGTCAGCCCGGCCGCGGTCGCGATCGTCGCGCCGATCGCGCTGAGCTTCGCCTCCCGCTACGGGATCAGCCCGCTGCTGATGGGTGCGATGGTCGTGCACGGTGCCCAGGGCGGCGGATTCTCGCCGATCAGCATCTACGGCACGATCGTCAACGGCATCGTCGAGCGCGAGAAGCTCCCGGGCAACGAGATCACCCTCTTCCTCGCGTCACTCATCGCCAACGTGATCATCGCGGGGGTCGTGTTCGTCCTGTTCGGCGGGCTGAAGCTGTGGGCACGGGGGGCGGTCGCGCCGGACGGCGGCTCCGGCGCGGGCGACCTGCCGGAGGGCAGCGGGGGGGCCCGTACAACAGCTGACGTCGGCACCGGCACCGGCACCGGCACCGGCACCAGCCCTTCCGGCACCGCCACCCTCGTCGAAACCCAGCCGGACACCCTGGACACCACCCGCCTCAACCCCGCCCGGATCGCCACCCTCACCGCCCTGGTCGCCCTCGTCGTCGCCGTCCTCGCCTTCGACCTCGACGCCGGTCTGACCGCGATCACCCTCGCCGTCCTCCTGAGCACCGCCTGGCCGGACGACAGCCGCAAGGCGGTCGGACAGATCGCCTGGTCGACGGTGCTGCTGATCTGCGGTGTCCTGACGTACGTCGGTGTCCTGGACGAGATGGGCACCATCACCTGGGCCGGCGAGGGCGTCAGCGGCATCGGCGTCCCGCTGCTGGCCGCCGTACTGCTCTGCTACATCGGCGCGATCGTGTCGGCCTTCGCCTCCTCCGTGGGGATCATGGGCGCGCTGATCCCGCTCGCCGTGCCGTTCCTCGCGCAGGGCGAGATCGGGGCGATCGGCATGGTGGCGGCGCTGGCGGTGTCGGCGACGGTGGTGGACGTGAGCCCGTTCTCGACGAACGGCGCGCTGGTGCTGGCCGCGGCGCCGGACGTCGACCGCGAGCGTTTCTTCCGGCAGTTGATGATCTACGGAGGGATCGTGGTGGCGGTGGTCCCCGCGGTGGCGTGGCTGGTGATGGTCGTGCCGGGCTGGGGATAGGACCGACAGACGGCAGCAGGCAGTGACAGTGAACAGTTAAGGAGCAAGACGCGTGTCCTCTCTCTTCCCGGACCTGACCGAGGGCCGGACCGACGGCCTGACCGACTGCCTGACCGACGGCCGGACCGACCGGCCCGCCCTCCGGTTCGGCGACCGGTCCCTGACGTACGGCGAGCTCGGCGCCGCCTCCGGTGCCCTCGCGGCGCGGATCGGCGGGGCGGGCCGGGTGGCCGTCTGGGCGACCTCAGCGCTGGAGACGGCCGTGGCGGTGGTGGCGGCGCTGGAAGCCGGAGTCGCCGCCGTGCCGCTGAACCCGAAGTCCGGGGAGAAGGAGCTCGGGCACATCCTGGCCGACAGCACACCTGCCCTGGTCCTCGCCGCACCCGGCGACGAACTCCCGCCTCCCCTGCGGGACCTGACCCGCGTCGACGTCGACGTGCGGGCCACCGGGCCCGTCCGCCACGGCGAGGCCTCCGTGGACGACGACCCCGCCCTCGTCGTCTACACCTCCGGCACCACCGGCCCGCCCAAGGGCGCCGTCATCCCCCGCCGGGCCGTCGCCGCCACCCTGGACGCCCTCGCCGACGCCTGGCAGTGGACCGGCGACGACGTGCTCGTGCACGGGCTGCCCCTGTTCCACGTCCACGGCCTGGTCCTGGGCATCCTGGGCCCCCTGCGGCGCGGTGGCTCGGTCCGCCACCTGGGCCGGTTCACCACGGAGGGCGTGGCCCGCGAGCTGAACGCCGGCGCGACCATGCTGTTCGGCGTGCCGACGATGTACCACCGGATCGCCCAGACCCTGCCCGACGACCCGGAGCTGGCGAAGGCGCTGGGCCGCGCCCGGCTGCTCGTCTCCGGTTCGGCCGCCCTGCCGGTGCACGACCACGAGCGCATCGCGGCCGCGACCGGCCGCCGGGTGATCGAGCGGTACGGCATGACCGAGACGCTGATGAACACGAGCGTGCGGGCGGACGGCGAGCCGCGCGCGGGCACGGTCGGCGTGCCGCTGCCGGGAGTCGAGCTGCGGCTCGTGGAGGAGGACGGGTCGGCGATCACGTCGTACGACGGCGAGACGGTGGGCGAGATCCAGGTGCGCGGGCCCAACCTGTTCACCGAGTACCTCAACCGGCCGGACGCCACGGCCGCCGCCTTCACCGCCGACGGCTGGTTCCGCACCGGGGACATGGCGGTGCGCGACCCCGACGGCTATGTCCGCATCGTCGGCCGCAAGGCCACCGACCTGATCAAGAGCGGGGGTTACAAGATCGGGGCGGGCGAGATCGAGAACGCGCTCCTCGAACACCCGGGGGTGCGGGAGGCCGCCGTCACCGGCGAGCCGGATGCCGACCTGGGCGAGCGGATCGTGGCGTGGATCGTCCCGGCCGATCCCGAATCGCCGCCCACCGTGGCCGAGTTGGCGGACCACGTGGCGAACCGTCTCGCCCCGCACAAGCGTCCCCGGGTGGTCCACCACCTGGCCTCCCTCCCCCGCAACGACATGGGGAAGATCATGAAGCGGGCGCTGACCCGTGACTGACCGCCCGACCGCACGCGAGACGATCGCCGCGGTCACCGACGAGTCCACCTTCACCGAACTCCCGTACCCGGCAAGGGAATCCAAGCCGGACGGCCCGATCGGCTGGCAGGGCTACGACGCCTCGCGCGCCCGCGCCGCCGAACGCACCGGCGAGCAGGAGTCCGTGGTCTGCGGCACCGCGCGGGTGGAGGGCACGCGGGCGGTGCTGATCGCGTTCGAGTTCGGCTTCCTGGGCGGTTCGCTCGGCGAGCGCACCGGGGACCGGCTGGAGGCGGCGTACACCCATGCCCGCGAACACCGGCTCCCGGTCGTGCCGTTGATCGCCACCGGCGGCAGCCGCATGCAGGAGGGCATGCTCGCGCTGACCCAACTCCAGCGCGTGGCCCGGCAGTCGGCGCTCACCCGGGAGGCGGGGCTGCCGCAGATCGCGGTCCTGCAGGACCCGACCACCGGCGGCGGCTGGGCCACGCTGGGCGCGGGCGCCGACGTGATCCTCGCCCTGCCCGGCGCTCAGGTCGGCTTCGCGGGTTCCCGGGTCCGGCCGCCGGACGCGGACCCGGCGGCGTACACGGCCGAGGCGCAGGTGGCGGCCGGCGCGGCCGACGCGGTCGTACCACCGGAGGAACTGCGGGGGACGCTGGGCCGGTGGCTGCGGCTGCTGACGTCACCGGCACGGCAGGCGCCGGTGCCGCCGCCCCTCGGCGCCACCGATCTGCCGGCCACGGGAGGGGACGCGGTGCGGCGCGCCCGTGCTCCCCGACGCCCGCGCGCCGAGCGCTACTTGGACGCATACTTCACGCACCGTCTCCCCATCAACGGCGACCGCTGCGGCGGCACCGACCCCGACGGCATGCTGTGCGGCTTCGGCGAGCACGAGGGCCGTACGGTCGCCTACGCCGCCCAGACCGGCACGGCGACCCGCCCCGCCGGCTACCGCACCGCCGCCCGCCTGTTCCGCCTCGCGGACCGCCTCGGCATCCCGGTCCTCACCCTGGTGGACACCCCCGGCGCGGCCAACGACGCCGAGGCCGAACGTCAGGGCGCGGGCGCCGCGATCGCGGACCTGTTCCTCACCGTGGCCGCCGCCCGCACCCCCGTCACCACGCTGCTGATCGGCGAGGGCGGCTCGGGCGGCGCGCTGGCCCTGGCGGCACCCGGCAACACCTGGGCCACGCCGGACAGTTACTTCTCGGTGATCGCACCCGAGCAGGCGGCGGCGATCCTGAAGCGGCCGGCCGAGGAGGTCGAGGCGACGGCGGACCAACTGCGGATCCGACCACAGGACTTGGCCGAACTCGGACTGGTCCGGCATGCGCCACGCGACAACCTCAAGTACCGTCCGTAACAATAGAGATGCTCAGTGCTGCGAGAGCGGTGCGAGAGCGTGCGAGAGCAGTGCAAGAACCTGCGAGAACGCGTGACGGGACGACGGGGGCACCATGGAACGCTTAGTGGAGTTCGAGACCGCCGACGGGGCCGTGGTGTCGGTCGAGGCCTTCGAGGAGCGGTCCGGCTCCCGGCTGGTGTCCCGCGGGGACGGCACCGTCCAGGCGGCCCGCACCTTCGAGGGCGCCCTGGAAGGAGTGCGCGCCGCCGCCTCCTCGGCGCTCCGCGTCTTCCGTGACGGCTCCCTGCGGCCTGATGGAATCGAGATCGAGTTCGGGGTGAAGCTGTCCGCCGAGACCGGCGCGATCATCGCGAAGGGGACGGCGGAGGGCCACCTGGTGGTGAAGCTGAGCTGGTCACCGGGGGCGGCCCCGGAGACCGACGTGTCCTCGACCTCGTCCTCGTCCTCGTCCTTGTCCGCGCCCGTCCCGGAGCCCAGCCCGTCGTCATGAACAGCGCCGAATGGCACGCCCGGATCGAGTGCGGGGGCGAGGTGGCCGGAGCAGGCTTCCTCGTGTCCCCGAACAAGGTGCTGACCTGCGCCCATGTGGTGAAGCGCGCGGACGCGGGGCTGGCCGTGACGTTCACGGAACGTCCCGGCTCCCCCGCTGTCCCGGCCCGTGTCGTGGCCCACGGCGGCTGGGCGGGCGGTGACACCGACCCGGGGGACCTCGCGGTCCTGGAGCTGGAGCGGGACATGCCGATCGCGCCGGCCGCGCTGGCGCCCGTCGACACGGCACACGGCGTGACGGCGCCCCGCAAGCTCGTCGTGTACGGGTTCCCGGTCGGCTTCGACGAGGGCACCCTCGCCGAATACCGCATCACCGCACCGCAGCTGATCAACCGGGAGTGGATCCAGCTGGAGGCCTGGCAGCAGGGCGGCCAGCCGCTCGCCCCCGGGTTCAGTGGCTCGGCGGTCACGCTCGTCGACACCGGCGAGGTCGTCGGCATGGTCACGGCGGAGGGCGCCCCGGGTGTGCGCAACGGGCGGATGATGCCCACCGAGGTCATGGTCCGGTACTGGCCCGACCTGGAGGGCCTGGTGCCCACCTCGGACCATGCGAGCGCCGACCGGGCGCGGCTGCGCGCGCTGGTGGAGCGGGCGGTCCGCACCGGTTTGGAGTGCGATCCGGTACGGCTCTACACCGCGGCCGCCGACCGGTTCGACCCGCCGCCGCCCGAGGAGGGCTTCGACTCGCTGTGGTCGGCGGCGCTGTTCGTGCTGTGCGAACTCGACGGGCCCGGCGCCGCCGGCACGGTCGCCCGGTTCGCCGACCACCTGGAGGCGCGGCTGCACGCCCTGTTCCGGGCGCCCGCGCCCGCCGAGCCGGAAGCGGCCCCCGACTGGTCGCCGATCCTCGTCGAGCTGGCGCACAGCGGCGCCGGTGACGACCTGGTGCGCGTGGAGGTGTCCGCGTACAGCGGAGGGCACCGCCACCCGGTCGACTCGGACACGGTTCCGCAGAACCGCCTGCGCGCCTTCGTGCAGGACCGGATCGAGGCGGCGTTCCGCCATCTCACGCCGGGTGCCGACGAGTTGATCGCGTTCGCGCTGCCCCGGGACTGGCTGGACTGGCCGGTGGACCGCTGGGAGAGCGCCCCCGACGACGCCACTCCGCTCGGCTGCCTCTACCCGCTCGTCGTCACCGACCACGCCCGCCGCAAGACCAGCACCCGGCACGTCCTGACCCGCGCCTGGAACCGCCTGGACTCCTCCCCGGGCGCGCGGGTGCACCGCGTCGAGTGCTCCGGCCCCGAGGAACCCGGCCGGCTCCGGTTGCGGCTGCGCAAGCCCGACGCCTGTCTGGCCGGCTTCGCCACCGCGCCGGCCGCCGCGCGCACCCGCCCGCACTTCGACACCTCGCTCACCGCTCCGGCCCCGGTGATCATCTGGTCGCGCAGCGGCTGCGGCGCCGGCCGGGCCGACCAGGAAACGGACTGCTCAGACACGACCGCCCCCTGCACCGGCAAGTCCTTCCTCGACGAACTCGACGCCCACGTCGCCCACGTGCCGCCGGCCGAACTGCCCCGGCACATCCTGGCCCTGCGCGAGGAGGCCGACGCGGAGGACGGCCACTGGGCCCGCGACATCCAGCTGCTGTGGGACGACCCGCGCTGCTTCACCGACCCGCACGACACCACCGCGCACGTCCGCTCACCTGTGGCGTGACCCCACCCCGGCACGAACCCCAGTAAGAAGGAGCCCGGAGACCACCTCATGGCGCACTGGTCCGTCTACACCGGCAAGAGCGAGCCGCACGACGGCATCGACGAGCTGCCCGCCCCGCCCCCGTGGCGGGCCTTCGACGGCGGTCCCGCGCTGCCGCCGCCCGCCGAGGGGGAGGACGAGGCCGCCGTCTCCCCGGACCGCATGCACCGCGCGAAGACGTACGTCGCCTCGCCGGAGACCGTCCAGCTCGTCAACGCCGCGCTCTGTCTGCGCCGCCCGCTGCTGGTCACCGGGCCGCCCGGCACCGGCAAGTCCTCCCTGGCGTACGCCGTCGCCCGCGAACTGCGTCTCGGACCGGTCCTGCGCTGGAACATCACCAGCCGCAGCACCCTCGCCGACGGCCTCTACCAGTACGACCCGCTGTCCCGGCTGTACGCCTCCCGGCCCGGCCCGGGAAGCGACCGCGGTGGCCGGGGCGGCGTGGAGGACCACCTCCGCCTCGGCCCCCTCGGCACCGCCCTGCTCCCCTACGGGCGCCCGCGCGCCCTGCTCGTCGACGAGATCGACAAGAGCGACCTCGACCTGCCCAACGACCTGCTCAACGTCCTCGAAGAGGGCCAGTACGAGATCCCCGAACTGGTCCGCGCCGCCCGCCACTCCGCCGACGACGGCCGCGCCGAGGTCCTCGCCGACGGCACGGACAGTCCGGTGGCGATCACCCGCGGCCGGGTCCGCTGCCGCGCCTTCCCCTTCGTCGTCCTGACCAGCAACGGCGAGCGCGAGTTCCCGCCCGCCTTCCTGCGCCGCTGCGTCCGTCTCAAGCTGCGCCGCCCCGACCGGAGCCGCCTCACCGACATCGTCCGCGCCCATCTCGGCAGCCCGGACGGCGAGGCCGAGCCCCTGATCACCCGCTTCCTGGAGCGCGCGGGCAGCGGCGAGCTGGCCACCGACCAGCTCCTGAACGCGATCTACCTCACCGGGGTCGCCGGTCTTGACGCCGCCTCCCGCGACGAGCTGGCCGAGCAGCTGATGCCGTACCTGAGCGCGGCGGCGGACGGCGATGGCTTCTGAGCGGGCGGGTTCGAGTACGGGCTCCGATGACGCTTCCGCCTCGCCCGTCGCCCGGCTCTCCGCGGTCCTGGCGGCCGCGGCGGGGGCGGACGGGCCGACCCCGCGCGAGCTGGCCGAACTGCTGTGGCTGGCCGGACAGTTGGCGCGTCCGGAGGAAGCGGCGGCGTCCGGGGGCGGGGAGCCCCGGACCGCGTCCCCCGCGCCGGACGCCTCGGTCGCGGTACCGCCCCGCCCCGAGGCCGACCGCCCACGCCCGCCGGACCAGGCACCCGCCCCGCACCACGACGGCCGGGTCCCCCTGCTCCTGCCCACCCCGTCACTCGGCGTCCCCGGCCCGAACGGCGGCGGCACACGCTTCCTCGCCCCCGCACCCCCGATGCTGCACCGCCCCCTCGCGCTGCAGCGGGCGCTGCGTCCCCTCAAGCGCAAGGTGCCGTCGCCGCGCGCCCGCGTCCTGGACGAGCGGGCGACGGCCGACCGGATCGCCCGGCTGGGCGCACACCCCGAGGTGTGGGTGCCCGTACTGCGTCCCGCCCCCGACCGCTGGCTGCGCCTCAACCTCGTGCACGACACCGGCCCCACCATGCCCGTGTGGCGTCCCCTGGTCCGCGAACTGCACACCGTCCTCGCCCAGTCGGGCATCTTCCGCACGGTCACCCTGCACCCGGCCGGCCCCGACGGCCGGGCCCGCCAGGTCCCGGCCCTCGACGACGGCCGCACGGTCACCCTGGTCGTCAGCGACTGCATGGGCCCCCAGTGGCGCCCGGGCGAGGCGGGCGCGCGTTGGTACGGCACGCTGCGCGATTGGGCGGCCCGGATGCCGGTGGCGGTCGTCCAGCCGCTCCCCGAACACCTGTGGGCCGGCACGGCACTGCCCGCCGAACCGGGCCTGCTGACACCTCCGGCCTCGGCGGCCCCGTCCGCCGCGCTCTCCTTCCTGCCGTACGACCCGGAAGCCCCGCCGCCGCCCGCCACGGCCGTCCCCCTCCCCGTACTGGAGCCCGGCGCGCCCTGGCTCGCCAACTGGGCCGCGCTGCTGGCCGACCCGGGCGGCAGCCGGATGCCGGGAGCGGCGGCCTGGCTGCCGGACGCTCCGCGCCCACCTGCCGAACCGGCCCCCGACATAGCCGAGTTGGGCCCGGAGGACCTGGTGCTGCGCTTCCGCGCCACCGCCTCCCCGGAGGCCTTCCGCCTGGCCGGCCACCTCGCACTGGCCGTCCCCTCCGTGCCGGTGATGCGCCTCGTCCAGCGCACGGTGGACCGCGATCCACGCCCGCAGCACCTGGCCGAGGTGATCCTCAGCGGCATGCTCCAGGCCGTCCCCGGGCCGACGGGGAGGTATGAATTCCGGCCGGGTGTACGGGAGTTGCTCCTGCGGTCCTTGCCGCGTACGGCCCGGGGGCGGACGCGGGAGTTCCTGGCGCAGGTCGGCGGGCTGATCGACGAGCGGGCGGGGCTGGCGGCCGGAGAGTTCCGGGCGGAGACGGGCGGGGCGTCCGGCGACGCCGGGTCGGTGTTCGCGACGGTGAGCGAGGAGACGGTACGGCGGCTGGGCGGGGGTGGGGCGGAGCGGCTGGTCGGGGGGCGCTACCGGCTCGGCGAGCCGCGTGGTCCGGGTCAGCGGATGTGGGAGGCCGTTGATGTGCGGACCGGGGAGCGGGTGGTCGTACACCTGTATCCGCAGCAGGCGGAGCATCATCGGGAGCGGTTCCTCAGGGAGGCTGCCGCGCTGGCCGAGGTCGACAGCCCGTACGTGGTGCGGGTGCTGGACTTCGGGGTGGACGGCGAAAAGCCCTACCTGGTCGTCCAGTTCGAGGACGGGGTGACACTGCGGGAGGTGACCGAGGGGGACCGGCCCCAGCTGTCCTTCGAGGTGTTCGCGCGCTTGGCCCGTCAAGGCGTGGCGGGGCTGGTGGCCCTGCACGCCCGCGGCCTGGTGCGCGGGCAGTGGGGCTTGCTGGGGTTGCTGCTGCGGCCGGACGGTACCGTACTGATCAGCCGGTTCGCTCTCGGTGAGGAGTCCCTGGGCAAGCACCCGGACACGGACTACCGCGAATTCGACGAGATGCTCCAGCAGACGGCCCGGCTGGTTCGGACGGTGCCGCCGGAGTACCAGGGTCTGGTGCGCCGCATCGCCAATGGCTACCTCGACGACCCCGCCCGCAGAGCGGCCGAGGAACTCGCGACCGTCGAGCCCACCGAGCCAAACCGGTTCACCCTGCTCGGCGAGCCGCGGATCAGCCACCAGGGCTCCGTCCTCGCCCCGCCCTCACGCGACGCCCAGGCCCTGCTGTGCATGCTGCTCCTCAGGCACGGCCGACGCCTGACCTACGCCGAACTGGCGCAGGGCATCTGGGACGATCCGCCCGCGCCGGCCGAGGCGGAGCGGATCATCGACGCTCTGGCCGCGCAGGTACGGCCGCTCGTCCCCCCCGGCGCCCTCGTCGCCCTCTCCGGCGGCTACGCGCTGCACGCGGCGGACCACCACATCGACGTGGACCTCTTGGAAAAGCTCAGCCACCGCGACCCCGACCAGCCCCCCGACCTCCGACGCACCCAACTCCGCCAGGCCCTCGACCTCTTCTACGGCGACCCCCTCGACGGCGTCCCCGGCCCCGCCGCCCATGCCGCCCGCACCCGCCTCCGCGCCCTCCGCGACGAACTCACCCGCGAACTCGCCGAACTGGACAGGACCACGGTCGCCCCGCGCTCCGCGATCCTCTTCGAGGCCGACGACCTGAGCGGCCTGCCCGAGGCCCGCATCTCCCTCGAGTACGCGGTGCACGAGTTCCTGTCCCGCGGCACCCTCGCCCCCCACCAGCACGAGGTGCGCGTCCGCGACAACGGCTATGTCGTGCTCGCCGACCCCGACGCCTACCTGCTCCCCCTCCTCGTGGCCGTCCTGCGCGGACTGCCCGAGGCCTTCGCGAGGCTGGCCGACCCGCCGCGTCTTAAGGTGACGTTCTGGGACCGGCCCGGCCTGCCGCCCGAGCTGGCCACTCTCCAGGACCGCACCCCCTCCGACCTCCTGGTCGTCGTCCCGCCCGCCCTGTACGAGGAGTTCGCGGCCAGCTCCGCGGCGCTCGGCACCCAGCGCTTCCAGCCGCTGTACGGCAGCACCGCGCCGGACACCCCGCCCGTCGCCTGGTACTGCCCGCTCGCCCCGTCGCAGCCCCGGACCGACGACCGCGACCTGGTGCACGGCCCGCTGATCACCCACGACCTGCACAGCCTCGGCATCCCCGCCCCCGGCCGCACCGCCATCGTCCACACCCAGCCCGACGGGCCGCTCACGCTCCTCAACCCGGCCCGTCCGCACGGCTCCGGGCCGCCGCGGGCGACGACGTACTACGAGGTCGACCTCACCACCCAGCAGGCCTTCCACCAGGTGTCCCTGCCCAGCTCCGGCAAGGGCGCCTTTGCCGCGGCCGTGGAGCTGTTCTGGCGGGTGGAGGATCCGGTCGCGTTCGTGCACGGCGAGGTTCCGCGGGTCTCCGGGGTACTGCTCGAGCACCTGCTCACCGCGGCCGGCCGGATCACCCGGCGGCACCCTCTGCGCCGGGCGGGCGCGGCCCAGCGGTCGGTGAACTCGGGGCTGCGCACGACGTCGTGGCCGGTGCCGGGACTGTCGGTGTCGTTCTCCGTGCACCTGGTTCCGGAGGGGACGCCGTTGCCCGTGCCGGGGCGGGCGGCGCCCGCGCGGCGCCCGTTGTCCGACGTCCTCGGCGAGGCCGAGACCGTGCTGCTCGGTTTCGACGGTCCCGTCACCCGTCTGTACTCGGCGCAGACCGCCCGCGAGGCCGCACTCGACCTGCTCTCCGTCGTCGCCGAGCACCGCGACCCCGAGGACGCGCTGGCGGGACGGCACCCTTTGCCCACCGCCGACGGCCCCGGGCGGGAGGTCTTCGTCCACCCTCTGGACGTGCTGCGCGCCTTCGCGCACGACCGCCTCGGACCGGCCCTGCGCCGACGCCTCGACGAGATCGAGCTGCGGGCGGTCCCGGACGCGCCCACGACCCACAACTCCGTCGCCCTGGTGCGTGCGCTGCACGCCGCCGACCGTCGGGTCCTGGTGGTCACGGACGTCTGCGAACAGGCGGTGCACCGCTACCTGGAGCCGTACCGCCTCCCCCTGGCCGGCGTCCACGGCCGCAACGACAATCTCAGCCTGCTGATGCCGCACCCCGACTGTCTGCTGCGCGCCCTGCGCTCCCCCGCCGTACCCGCTCCCACGGGCGTGCTGATCGGCTCCACGGTCGCCGAACTCACCGCCGCCCAGCAGGTCGGACTGCGCTTCATCGGCCTGGCCCGCAACCCGACCGTCGACCAGAGTCTGCGCGAGGCCGGCTGCGAGATCACCGTCCCGTCCCTCGCGCCGGTGCTGGAGGCCGCCCGCTCCCTGTGACACATCGCCCGTTCAGCGGCACCCCACCCGGCCCACCACAAGACGCGCCCCCTGCCCCGCCCCCGCACGATGCCTATGAGGCCGCCACCCGGCGGCTCACGGTCTGTGCTCTCGGGAGGACCTGCCATGACCGCCAGTCTGGAGCAGCTGCGCCGCTGCCACTTCGCCGTGGACCTGGGTGCGGCGAGGACGCGGGTGTACGTGAAGGGGGCCGGGCTCGTCGTCGACCAGCCGTCCGCCGCCGCCGTGAACACCCGTACCGGCGCGCTGATCGCGGTCGGCGAGTTCGCGGAGAAGATGACGGGCCGTACGCCCGACTACATCCGCGTCGTCAGGCCCGTGTCCGGCGGCACGGTCGTCGACATCGAGATGGCGCAGCGCATGCTGCGGCACCTGCTCGGCGACAAGGTCCGCCGCGCCCTGCGCCGCAAGCCCCGGCTGCGGGCCGCCGCCTGCACCCCGCACGACGCCGACCCGCTGGCCCAGCGTGCCGCGATCGAGACGCTCGTCGGGCTCGGGGCGCGGCGCGTGGAGCTCGTCGACACGCTCATCGCCGCGGCCGTGGGGTGCGGGCTGCCCGTCGAGCGGCCCGAGGCGACCATGATCATGGTGTGCGGAGCGGCGGCGACCCAGGTGGCCGTGCTCTCCCTCGGGTCGATTGTGACCGCCGAACGGATCCCGGTGGGCGGCGAGGCCGTGGACCACGCGATCGTGCAGCACCTGCGTCACGAACACGAGCTGATGCTGCCCAGCCAGTCGGTACGGCCGCTGCAGCTCGCCCTCTCCGGCAACGGCCTCACCCCGCAGGGCCCGGCCTCCACCGAGATCCACGGGCGGGACGTGGCCACCGGCCTCGCCCGTTCCGTCCAGGTCGACACCGCCGCCGTACGGGACGCGATCGAGACCCCGCTGACCGCCGTACTGGACGGCATCGGCAGGGTGCTGCGCAACTGCCCGCCCGACCTGGTGGCCGACCTCGCCGACCGCGGGATCATGATGGTCGGCGGCAGCGCGCTGCTGCCCGGCTTCGACCAGATGCTGCGGCACGCGACGGGCATGCCGGTGCACATCGCAGAACGGCCGGACGTGTGTGCCGCCCAGGGCCTGGGCTACATGCTGGAGGGCAAGATCGAGCCGCTGGTCCTGGACCCGCTGGCCACCTGATACCCGGCTGTACGAGGCCGCCCGGCAGCGCGAGCGCTGGATCGAGGGCGCGGCGGCCTCCACCACGGCGCTGCTCACCGGCGAGAGTGCCGCCGACGCCTGCGCGGGCGTCGTCCTCCAGCCCACCGCGGGCGTCGTCCTCCAGCCCACCGCGGAGGGCGGCCTGGAGATCGTGACGGCGTCGACGTACGACGATCCGGGCGACCTCGTCGGGACGACCATCGAGCCCGCAGCGCGGCCCTCGGACAACTCCTGGGCGGTCAGCCGGTATTCAGCATGATGCTCCCCCTGAGCGAGCCGAGGGCCGCCCGACCGGCACCCTCGCCCTCCCCCACCGCTGCGGCGACACCGGTACGACCCGTCGCGTCGCCCGGCGTCTTCTGGTTCTGGCGATCAGTCAAGAAGGGAGCCATTACGGGCACTTCGAGTCACAGACCGTGTGAGACACACTCCCGGCGCTACCCTCCTTACACGCACAAAGTGTGACCGGCATCACTACCGCCCGTGCTCCGGCCTCCGGCGGAGGCAGACAGTGACGGCGGTGGCTCGGGGGGAACCAGGGAGGGCCGCCATGCCTGAGATGTCCTTCGACTTCGAAGGTCTCATCAAGATGATCGCGAACAACCTCTACAGCGAGAAAAAGGTCTTCGTTCGCGAACTCATCCAGAACGCGCACGACGCCACCCGCAGGCGGATCGCCCTGGACGGCGTGGCCGGCCGCATCGATGTGGAGACCCGGCCCCAGGATCTGGAGATCACGGTCCGGGACGCCGGGATCGGCATGAACCGCGAGGATCTCGTCGACTACCTGGCGAACATCGGCAAGAGCCTGACGCTTGAGGAACGGGAGCACGACAGCACCCTGATCGGGCAGTTCGGCATCGGCTTCCTGGCCGCCTTCGTGGTGGCCTCCAAGGTGCGGGTCACGACCCGCAAGGTCGGCGAGGAGACCGGCTGGCTCTGGGAGAACGAGGGCAGCAAGGAGTACCGGCTGACGGAGTGCGAGGTGGCCTCGCCGGGCACCACGGTGACGGTCAGCCTGGCGGGTGCCGAGGACCGCGGGATGATCCAGGAGGCGGAGGTCCGTACGCTGATCCGCCGCTACGCGGACATGCTCACCATCCCGATCCACCTCAACGGCTCCCGCGAGCCGGAGAACACCCTGCACATGCCGTGGGAGAAGGGCGGCCTGACCGCCGAGGAGCTCAGCTACGACCTGCGCTTCTACGTGGAGCGCACCCTCAACGACCGGGTACTGGAGGTCATCCCGGTCCAGCTGCACGGCCCCGTGCAGGCGGAGGGGGTCCTCTACATCACCCGCGACCGGTTCTACACCGTGGACCAGCCCCGCACGATCCGGCTGTTCCACCGCCGTATGTTCCTGTGCGAGGACCAGCCGGACATCCTGCCGCAGTGGGCCAGGTTCATCAACGGCGTGATCAACACCCCGGACCTCACGCCGACCGCGGCCCGGGACAACTACCTGCGCGACGACAAGTGGGCCGCCCTGCGCGACGCCCTCGGCAACCTCGTCATCGAGCACCTCGAGCACCTGCGCGACACTCAGCGGCCGCGGTTCGCCGGCATCGCCCGTTTCCACCGGATGAGCTTCGCCGCCGCCAGCTACTACTACGACGAGTTCTTCGCGAAGTTCGCCGACCTGCTGCTGTGGCGCACCAACCGGCTGTCCGACGAGCCCGACGACGCCACCGTCAGCGATCCGCTGAACGAGACCGGCACGGGCGTCGCCCTGCGGACCCTGCCGGAGATCCTGGACCGGCTGCCCGGTCCCGCGGACCAGACCAAGACCCTGCAGTGCGTCACCGGGGTGGACGCCGCCCGCCAGTACTTCAAGATCGCCAATGCGGCCAAGACCACGGTCGTGGACGCCAGTTTCGTCTTCGAGCCCGAACTTCTGGAGGCGTACACCCGGTTGCCGGGCGTGAACCTGCGCCTGGTCCACATCGACCGCGAGGACGCCCCGTCCGGCGACGCCATCTTCCGGCAGGCCGGCGGGGAGGAGGGTATGGCGGCCCAGAAGCTGGCGGACCGCATGAGTGCGGTGCTGCGCACCCCGCACGGCCATGTCATCCGTACCGAGGCCCGTGAGTTCGAACCGCCGGACATCGCGGCGGTCCTGCGGACGGACGCCCGCACCGAGGCCCAGAGCAAGGCGGAGGAGGTGCTGCTGGACCCGAACGCGCCCCCCGGCATCCGGGAGATGGCCGAGGCGGTCCAGCGCATGTCCCACGGGACCGGTCAGCGGCTCACCATCAACTCCCGGAACCCCCTCGTGCAGCGACTGGCCGCCTATCACGACAGTGCCATTCCCGAGGTGAAACAGCTCATGCGGGCGCTCTACCACAGTGCGGTGCTCGCCAACGGACAGCTGATCACCGCCCACGCGGCGAACGCCTTCCACGACCAGTTGCAGCAGCTCATGAGCCGCAGCCTGGAGGCCCTGGAACTCGAAGTACGCTGCAAGGCCCTGGACGACCGGCTGCGGGCCGCTCAGGGCCGCAGCCGCCCGGGCTCCGACGCCACACACCGCAGCTTCTTCATGATCACCCCCTTCGCCTCCCGCTACCGGCCGCTGATCGACGCCTGCCGCGAGGTCGTCGAACAGCGATGGGGATTCGAACTCGTCGTCGCCAGCGACCATCAGGAGGACCACCGTCTCCTCGACAACGTCCAGGTCCTCATGGACGCGGCGGACGGCTTCGTCGCGGAGATCACCGACAGCAATCCCAACGTCATGTTCGAGCTGGGCGCGGCCTTCGCCGATCGCCGGGAGCGTCCGGTCGTACTGCTGCGGGAGAACACGTCCGCGAACGGGACGGTACTTCCCGCCGACCTCCAGGGCCTGCTCTACATTCCGTACTCCCTCGACGACGCGTCGCTCGCGGACCACCTCCGTACCGAGATGTCGAAGTCGAGCTCACTGCGCGAACTGCTCAGCGCCGGCCGCCACCCCCGCTACATCTCCCGGGAGCACCTGGCTCGACGGATCGCCGCCCTGAACCTGACCGCCTCGGCCCTCGACGAGTTGTCGTCCCGGTACCGGACCGCGCAGGACTGGCTGGCCGCGCAACCGGACGATGTGGGCAGACTGCTCGGGAAGGAGCATGAGGGGCTGGCGGGATGGATCGTCGAGCGCATGCGGCAGACGGACTCGGCGTGACCGAGGACGAGTTCGACGATCTGGCCGACCGGGCGGATGAGGCTCGGAACGCCGGCGACATGTGGACTGCCGCGCTGCTCTATGAGCAGGTTCGTGACACCGGCCTGGCTCTCGGCTGGCAGGCGGACTCCCTGTGGGCCCTGAGGCTCGCCGCGGAATGCTGGGTGGATGCCTCGGAGCCCGACCGCAGCATCCAACTGCTCCTCGATGCCCTGCACCAGCCGGGCTCCGGGATCGACGGCACGGAACAGTACTGGCTGCACAGCCTGTTCCTCGATCACGCGATGTACTACGACGTGGCCGTCACGGATTTCGAGGAACGGATCGAGCACCTGGAGACACTCGCGCTGTCGGTCTGGGGCCACGAGGGAGCCAAAACCCTGACCCATCGGGGCTCGCTGCTGAGTTGCCGGGGACAGTGGCAGGAGGCACTCGTGGCCGCGGAGCGCGCCTGGGCCCACCGGGACGGGCCCGGGCCCGGGGTGGCCAGCAACTCCAGCCTCGCCGCAGAAGCCTGCCTCCACAGTCTGAAGCTCGGCCGCCGGGCAGACGCGGAGCGCTGGAAGGACGCGATCTGTCCGCCGGACAACGCCTGGGCGCGATGGGAGCTGGCCTCGTGCCAGGTCGAACTGGCGTTGTTCGACAACGACGCGGCGGCCGCGCGGGCGGCTTCGAGACGCACCGACGCCCTCTGCAACGCTCAGCAACCGGACCAGTTCCTCGCCGCGACGGCGGACGCGATCGCCGCGCTGCTCCTCGACCCGGCAGAAGGCGACCCCGCGAGTCCCTCCCACCTCATCCGGGTGCGCCTCGCCCATGAGGAACCGCGCAGAACACCCATGTTCTGGCTCAGGTTCAGCTGGTACTCGCGGCTCGCCGCCCTCGAACTCGCAGGCGTGCGCCATGCCGCCGGAATGCTCCCCGCGGACGACTCCTACTACCGCAGGCCTCAAGTCCTCCCCCGTCCCGAGGACGCCCGCCTTCCCGGCGAGATCGACCAGCGGCTGGCCGCCTTCGAGCACGCCTGCGACACAGCGCTGAAGCACGCCCAAGAGGCCGACACCCGCTTCGGCTGCTCCTGGCGTCAGGAGGAGGTGGCCCAGCTCAGGCGGCGGGGCCGGGACGTCGCCGCGGTGTTCCGCGGTTAGTCGTCGGTTGTCCGGCCACAGCCGCTGACGTCAGCGCGCGAACCAGCACCGCACGGTCGTCCCGTCGGCCCCCGTGTGCACCCGCACCAGATCGGCGAGCAGGTTGACCATGAGCAGGCCCCGTCCGCCGCGCTGATCGCGGGGGGCGGGTCGGCGGCCGGCCAGGGGATCCGCCAGGCGGCCCTTGTCGTGGACCTCGCAGACCACGCGCTCGTCCTCGGCCCACACCCGCAGCGTGCCCGTACCGCCGCCGTGCACCACGCTGTTGGTGGTCAGTTCGGCGGTGACGAGGGCCAGGTCCTGCAGCCGGGTGCCGGCCAGACCGAGCCGCGCGGCCAGGTCGGTGGCGACATGCCGGGCCTGCGAGAGGGACTCCGTGTCGAAGTCGAGGGCCGGCACGCCTGCGACGGGCGGCAGCGGCTCGTTGTAGCGGGCCACGACGTCGTCGGGGTCGTACGCCCCGCTGTCCCGCTCCTGCCCAGCGCCCGCCTGGATGACGGTCGGGTGGGTGGCGTACGCGTCGGCGACGACCTCCGGTGCGAGGCGCCGGACGTCGTACGGACACAGGATGCTCACCGTGCGGCCCCGGAAGGCCGCGTTGATCAGCGCCTCGTGCTGGACGCAGGCGGGGTACTCGGTCTCCGAGCGGCCCGCCCAGATGGGCTCGCCGATGATCCGCACCCGCTTGCCCGGCGGCTGGGCGTCGGCGAAGGCGCGCAGCACGCCGGGGATGATCCGGCCGGGGTTGCGCCCGGCCTCCCGCATGTCCATGAGCCGTACGGCGTCGGCGTCGGCACCGAGTCCGTCCCGGATGAGCTCGAGGTTCTCGCCGGGGACGGCCACCGCCACGGGGTCGCCGGCGGCGAGGCCGGCGCGCACGAAGGACACCGTGCCCGCGAGGTACTCCTGCTCGTCGCCGTAGAAGAGGGCGGGGTGGACGAAGGGGTCGAAGTGTTCGGCCGCGGCACTCATGACATCGACACCTCGATCGCCGAAAGGTCGGGCCAGAACAGTTCCAGCACCCGTTGCAGGGTGTCCGGGGGCCGGTCCAGGACGATCCGCCGGCCGTCGCGCAGTTGCTGGGCTGCGGCGGCGAGCGCTCCGGCGCCGGCGACGTCGACGAAGGTCACGGACGACAGCTCCAGGTAGTAGACCTCTTCGTCCTCACGCACGGCCCGTTCCAGCGCGCGTTCCCACACCGCGTGCGTCGCCAGACCGACCTCCCCCGCCACGCGCAGCCCGCTGCGCTCGACCAGGGGGGACACCGTCAGCTCCGGGACCGCGCCCGCGGTCCCGGAGACGGTCAGGTACCGGATGCCCACACCGCCTCCCCACTTTTCCCGGACTCGATCGCACATACCCCCGACCGGACCGGCCATTCCCACGGTCTGTGTGTACTACGCCGTACGGCGGGCAGGCGCTCAGTCAGCACCGCCTGGCACCACCTGGTCGGCCGGGCGGACGGAGGCACGGGGGCACGAGGCACGGGGCACGCAACGTCATGAAGGCTGTCGGTGATCTACAAGGCGGGGACATGACCTCAGCGGCACACACATCTCTCGCGGGGCGGATGAAGGCCCTGGTGATCGAGAGCCGCGTGGACGCGGGCCGAGCGGTGCTCGTTCCGCGCGGGGAGCTCATCCACGGATCGGCGGACGTCCTGGCGAAGGCACTGGCCGAGCTGCCGGACGGCATCGGCCGGCTGGAGCTGGACATGACCGAGGTGCGCTTCATGGACACGGCGGGACTGGAGTTCCTGGAGACCCTCGGCGACTACGGCCACCTGCACGGGATCCCGGTCATGACCGCGAACTGGGACGGCCAGCCGCGCCGGATCCTGGAGCTGGTCGGCCTGGACACCGCGGACCCGGTGCGGCCCGCGGACGGCGGATCCGCCCCCGAGCCACCGCACCCGCCCGCCCCCTCGGCGGTGGCCGTCGAACGCGCCGAACAACTGCGGCACCTCCAGCAGGAGGTCGACCAGCTCCGCCAGGCGATCGCCTCCCGTCCGGTGATCGACCAGGCGCGCGGCATCCTCATGGCCACCCATGCCTGTACGTCCGACGAGGCCTGGACCATCCTCCGCGAGGCCTCCCAGCTGTCCAACACCAAGCTCCGCACGGTCGCCGCGGCGGTCACCGCCAGCACCGGCACCGACGGCCCGCCGCCCCCGGAGGAGCTCCGCACGGCCCTGCGCACGGCGGTGGCACGGCGGTGGCACGGCGCGGCCGGCGACGGCTCGGGGCGGCCCTGAACCGGGCGTTGATCCCCTCGTCCGAATACGGCGTTGATCCGTTCCTCGGCCGGGGCATAGGTTCCGACGCATGACGAACCTTCGGATCGGTGTGATGTACGACCGCGACTGGGCCCCGGAGGGACTGCCCGGGTTCGCACGGCAGGCCGAGGCGCTCGGTGTGGACGACCTGTGGGTGGTCGAGGACCTCGGCTGGAACGGCGGGGTGTCGGCGGCGGCCGTGGCACTGGCCGCGACCGAGCGCCTCCGGGTCGGTATCGGCATCACACCCGCCCCGTTGCGCAGCCCGGCCCTGCTGGCCATGGAGCTGGCGACACTGGCCCGGGTGTTCCCGGGACGGCTGGTGGCCGGGATCGGGCACGGGGTACGGGAGTGGATGGTCTCGGTGGGCGTCGCGCCGAGTTCACCGCTGGCCCTGCTGGAGGAGACGATCACCTCCGTGCGCGCGCTGCTGCGCGGGGAGCGCGTCGAACTGGCGGGCCGGGAGGTGCGCCTGGACGGCATCCAGCTGGTGCACCCGCCCGCCGAAGTGCCGCCGGTGGTCGCGGGCGTGGTCCGTTCCCGCTCGCTGGAGCTGTCCGGCCGGGTCGCGGACGGCACACTGATCGCCGAGGGGCACGGCCCGCGCGACCTGGAGAACACCCGGGCGCTGACCGCCAAGGGCGGAGCGACCGCCGACCACACGCTGACCGTGCTGTCCTTCTGCTGCGTCGGCGAGGACCCCGACCAGGTGGCCCGGACCCTGCACCCGGTCACCGAGGGCCACGGCACCTGGCTCGGCCGCCCGCAGGACGAGGTGTTCACCGTCTCCGGCCGACCGGCCCAGGCCGCCGCCCACGTCCGGGAACTGGCAGCGGCGGGAGCGGACACGGTCGTACTCCGGGTCATCGGGCCCGAGCCGCTGGACCAGCTCAAGGCCGTACTGGGCGCACTGGGACGCTGACCGCCGCGTCACCCCGGCTGAACGCCGCCGTCACCCCGGCCGTCACCCCGGCCCGATCACCGGTTCCGTCCAGTCCGGGTCCGCCCAGCGGGCCAGGTCGTCCGGGTCGGGGAGGCCGCGGCGGTATCCCCGGTCCTGCTGCTGCCGGACCCGGACGCTCGCGTGGAACACCGCGTCCTCGGGCACGGCACGCGACCGCCTGCCCGCGAGGAACCAGAGCGGGCCGTTGCGGTGGACGGGGGCGCCGGCGAACTCCTTGGTCAGCGCCGTCGCCTCGGCGTAGGCACCGGCCCGGAAGAGCAGGTCCTCGTGGACGCCGTCGACGATCCACTTGAGGGTGACGGTGGAGAGCAGGGGTTCGCCCTTCGCGTGGTCGAAGGTGCCGCCGACGTCGGAGTGCACCCCGGCGAACCAGACCTCCTCGAGTGTGTCCCGGGCCGGCTGCGGCCGGGGTTTGACGAGGTACTCGCGGTAGGGGCGGCGCCGCTCGTCGAGGGACACGGCGTGCCGGATGCGGGCGGCGTTGGGCAGGGAGCGGGTGTAGGGCCATCGCAGATTGCCCAGGCGGAGGATGCCGGCCGCCTTCACGGTGTCCCAGAGCCCCAGGTAGGCGACCGGCACGGCGTAGCGCGAGACCTGCTTGGAGTCGTTGCGCTTGACCGTCTCCCACAGCGGGTCCGTGTGGGTGTGCCGGCAGAAGGCCCGCGAGAACCGCGCGACCTCTTGCTGGTTGCGGTCGATGTCGTGGTTGAAGGCGTACTTCGCCACGGCGTACGGGACGAGGTTCTCGGCTCCGGGGCGCATGAGGCCCGGTTTGTTGAGCATCCCGACGAGTGCGCGGGCCGTGTAGGCGCCGCGGCTGAATCCGAAGACGTACACGCGGTCGCCCGGCTCCCAGTGCCGCATCAGATACGTGTAGGCCTCGGCGAGGTTGGCCCTGAGCCCGGTCCCGAAGGCGAGGCCGCTGAGCCGGGAGAGCCGGTGGCCGAGCGGCCCGCGCGCGCCGGCCGACGACATGGTGCCGACGCCGGGGTCGTAGTAGAGGAGCTGGTGCGAGGGGTCGTCGGTGCTGAGCATCTCGTACAGCTTGACCACGTTGGTGGGGTTGCGGGCGCCGACCTGGTTGCCCGTTCCGTCGAGGCAGATGACGATGTTGCGCGGCATGATCGCTCCTCGCCTAACCGACGGGCGGGGTGGATGCGGTGTCCGCCCCGGGCGGTATCTGCTGCTCGAACGCCGCCAGCGCGATGGGGCTGTCCGGCGGGGCGACCGCCATCATGCGGCGCCGCTGTGCCTCCGCCAGGGCGTCCCCGGCCGGTGTGCCGTGCCGGGCGTGGACGATGCGCACCTGGCCGTCACCGGAACCCCGGCGGCCCACCGGGGCGACGCCGACGTGGGTGTCGTCGGACAGGGTGACCCACAGCTGGAAGTCGTCGAACTTGAAGAAGTCCGCGGACTTGGTCGGCCAGGGGTAGTGGTGTTCGCCGGCCGCCTTGGGCAGGACACCCGAGTGGTGCGGGTTGCTCATCGGCACGCACGCGTTGAACAGCGAGTCCGTCCAGGCCTCGACGCTGTCGGCATCCGTGACGGGCCTGCTCAGGAGGTCCCGGGCGCGCTTGTAGCCGAGGGCGTCCAGCGCGGGCAGCGTGAACGGGAAGGCGGCCACCAGGTCGGCGGCCTCCTGCCGGAGCCGGTCGATCTTCGCGGGGTCGGCGCAGAACTGCATGCTCCACTCGATGCCGACCCGGGCCCGGTACATCCGCCAGCCGCTCCCCGTCATGACCCAGAGGCTGCCGCCGTGGTGCATCTCCCAGGGCCCCGGCCCGTACGGGGCCTCGGCCCCGGCGGCGCTCAGCTCCTCGAGGATCTTCTTGGCCACCTTCTTGGCGGCGCGGAAGTGGCCGGACACGGAGCGCTCCGGATGCTTGACGATGCGTATCTTCCAGGGGCGGGTTTCCCCGTGGGTGTGGTCCACCTCGAGGAGAGCACCCGCCCCCGGCGCCGCACCCCCCGGTACTGCCACGGAACCGGCGTCAGCCACGGCCGGCCTCCTTCGGTCGGCGGCCCCGCACGCGATGACCGCGCCCGAGCGCCGCTCCCTCCATCGTGCAGCGCCCGGGTGACGGCGTCGACTTATAGGCGTTCCGTCGCGCAGAAATACGCCCGTCACGGGGACTTGACGGGGTGACAGCCGCTACGACGTGCTCGGGGCCGGAGTCGGCCCGATGCCCCGCAGTTGCTGAATGGTCCCGCCGAGCTTGGTACGGAACTGCTCCAGCATCTCCGGCTCCTTCGCGCTGACGATCCACCGCGTGCCGACCAGGTACTTGCCTCCGTAGACGGCGGCGGAGTCCAGCCAGGTCTGTTTGTACTTCTCCTCGGGGAAGGTGGTGATGAGGTAGTCGACCTCCTTCGTGTGGCAGAGGCCCTGGCGCAGTTCGTCGGCGTCGATGCGGATCTTGGGTTTGCAGCCGGTCAGGTTGGCGATCACCTCGACCTTCGCCGGGGCCACGACACCGGCCGCGGGGGCCGCGGATATCTCCGACGGCTTGCCGCTCGCCGATGCGCCGTCCGCATCCCCACCGGTGCAGGCCGTGACCAGGGGAAGAAACGCCAGACTCGCGGCCAGCGCGGCGCCGCGTACGAGACGGGCAGCGGGTGGCGTACGTCCGGTGCGCCCTCGCGGTAACTGCACTGCGTGCTCTGCCTGTTCTGCCTGTTCTGCCTGTTCCAGCTCGTGTGACACGTGCCTCTCCGTATCCGGCGTCCCTGCCCGCACCAGCGGCCGGGCGTTCGACAAGGGGTACGGGTGACCGCCGGGGGCTGTTCACGCCCTGAGGGTGCGGGGCGTCGGGGGAGGAAAATCTCCCTGCCACGGGTGCCGCCGACGAATGCCGGACTTCCGGCGTGACCAGCCGCGGCGTGCGGCTCCTGCACGCCCAGCGCGAGTAGCCGGCAGTTGCCCGGCGTTCGCCGCACGGGCCCCTGCACTCCGAGTCGCCTCGGGGCAAGAGCCATGCCTTGACGACGATGACGCCGACCCTGCTCGCACGCGTCCGGGCAGTGCACCGCCCGGACCTGTGCGGCCGATCCCGACTCCGCCTTCAGCCGGGCAGCCGGGCGGCGTGGTCGACGCCGGGGACCCTGGGCGTCCCGCAGCGGCGGCCCGGCATACGGTGACCGTGCACCGCCTGGGCGGGAGCCCTGCGGCGGCTCACTCGGCGGCCCGCCGCCAGGCCGACTCGCGCAGCAGCCGCAGTCCGTTGAGGCCGACGATGACGGTGGAGCCCTCGTGGCCGGCGACGCCGAGCGGCAGTGGCAGGTGGCCGGCCAGGTCCCAGACGACCAGGACGGCGATGAAGACTCCGGCGACGACGAGGTTCTGCACGACGAGCTTGCGGGCCCGGCGGGACAGGGCGATCACGGCGGGCACGGTGGCGAGTTCGTCGCGGACGATCACCGCGTCGGCGGTCTCCAGGGCCAGGTCGGAGCCGGCCCGGCCCATGGCGACACCGGTGTGCGCGGCGGCGAGCGCCGGGGCGTCGTTGACGCCGTCGCCGACGACCATCACCCTGCGGCCGCCGTCCTCCAGCTCCCGGACCGCCCGCACCTTGTGCTCCGGCAGCAGTCCGGCCCGTACGTCCTCGATGCCGACCTCGGCGGCGAGGCGGGCGGCGGCGCGAGGGTTGTCGCCGGTCAGGAGCAGGGGTGCGGTCCCGGTGAGGGAGGCGAGCGAGGCCACGGTCTCCCGCGCGTTGGGGCGGAGCCGGTCGGCGATGCCGAGCACGCCGGCCGGAGCACCGTCCACGGTGATCAGCACGGCGGTCCTGCCACCCTCCTCCAGTTCACCGGCGAGCACCGCCGCGCGGGCGGAGGCGGCGTCGGTGGCCTCGTTCAGCAGCCGGGCCGGGGCGCCGACCGTGACCGCGCGCCCGTCGACGGTGGCCGTCACCCCGACGCCCGGCGTCGAGTCGAAGTCCTCCGCCGGGGCGAGCGCGAGCCCGCGTTCGCGCGCCGCGGCGACGACCGCCCTGGCCAGGGGGTGCTCGCTCGGGTTCTCCGCCGCCGCCGCGAGGGCCAGCAACTCGCCCTCGTCCCTTCCGGATCCGGGGAACGGCCGGATGTCGGTGACCCGCGGGGTGCCCTCGGTGAGCGTGCCCGTCTTGTCCAGCGCCACGGCGTCGACCTGCCCGAGCCGCTCCATCACCACGGCCGACTTGACCAGTACACCGTGGCGGCCGGCGTTGGCGATGGCCGACAGCAGCGGCGGCATCGTCGCCAGCACGACCGCGCAGGGCGACGCCACGATCATGAAGGTCATCGCCCGCAGCAGCGAGTCCGTGAGGTTCGCTCCGAAGGCGAGCGGCACGAGGAAGACGGCGAGGGTCGCGGCCACCATGCCCAGCGAGTAACGCTGTTCGACCTTCTCGATGAACAACTGGGTCGGCGCCTTGGTCTCGGACGCCTCCTCCACCATCCGCACGATCCGTGCGATCACCGTGTCGGAGGCGTCCCGCTCGACCCGTACCCGCAGCGCGCCGGTGCCGTTGAGGGTGCCGGCGAAGACCTCGTCGCCCTTCTCCTTGGTCACGGGAAGGGGTTCACCGGTGATGGTCGCCTGGTCGACGTCGCTCGCCCCGTCGAGCACGCGGCCGTCGGCGCCGATGCGTTCACCGGGGCGTACGAGGATCGTGTCGCCGACGGACAGGTCCTCGACGGCGACGGTCGCCTCGCTGCCCTCGTCCGCGACGCGGGTGGCGGTCTCGGGTGCCAGGTCGAGCAGTCCGCGCACCGAGTCGGCGGTGCGGGCGGTGGCCAGCGCCTCCAGGGCGCCCGAGGTCGCGAAGATCACGATCAGCAGGGCGCCGTCCATGACCTGCCCGATCGAGGCCGCGCCCAGCGCGGCGACGATCATCAGGAGGTCGACGTCGAGGGTCTTCTCCTTCAGCGCCTGAAGGCCGGTCCAGCCCGGCTCCCACCCGCCGGTCGCGTACGACAGCGCGTACAGCGGGCCCCACGCCCAGGCCGGAGCGCCGGTCAGCTGGAGGGGCAGCGCCAGCAGGAAGAAGACGGTGGCGGCAGTCGCCCAGCGCGCCTCGGGGAGGGCGAGGACCCTGGTACGACGCCGGACGGCGTCGCTTGCGCGCGAGGGCGCGGCCCGGTCGGCCGTGGGCGGAGCGAGGGTGGAGGTCATCGGAGCGGAAGTCCTTCACGACGGCATGACGGCATGACGAAACAACGGCAACTGGAACGCCCGGCGCCGCTCACTCCACCGTACAGGACCACATGAAGACCCATTCATATGTTCATGGACGTCGCTCCGTAGGATGAGGGCATGGGCCACGGAGCTGACGCCAAGACCACCGCCACCGCACGCGAACGCCTGGAGACCGTGGGCGCCGCCGACGTGGCCGCCACGCTCCAGGCCCTCGCCACCCCGTCCCGGCTCCGGATCCTGGCGCGCCTCCAGGAGGGTCCGTGCGCGGCGACCGAACTCGCCGACGCCGTCGGCATGGAACAGTCCGCCTGTTCGCACCAGTTGCGTCTGCTGCGCAACCTCGGTCTGGTGACCGGCGAGCGCCGGGGCCGCTCGATCATCTACGCCCTGTACGACAACCACGTCGCCGAACTCCTGGAGCAGGCCCTCTACCACGTCGAGCACCTGCGCATGGGCCTGCGGGACGCCGCCCAGGCCCCGGCGGTCGTGGCCGAGACGCACTGAACCGCGGGCGGGTCAGCTCACCGAGTACAGGCACCGGCTTCGGCGTCAGCTGCCCGGTACGGCGGCGCAACCAGGCCACCGACCCGGCCCACAGCGGCCCGGCGCAAGCCGACGCCGCCCACCCCGCACCGCCTGCCCGGACCACCCGGACCAGTTGTCCGGCCGCGTCTCCGCAGCACCCGGCGGCCATGCTCTCGGAACCGTCCGGATGATTCCACCCACCCCGGGTAGTCCTGCCACAGGCGACCCCGGAGGTG
The DNA here is from genome assembly GCF_036237295.1 of Streptomyces sp. NBC_01352. Taxonomy (NCBI): domain Bacteria; kingdom Bacillati; phylum Actinomycetota; class Actinomycetes; order Kitasatosporales; family Streptomycetaceae; genus Streptomyces; species Streptomyces sp. NBC_01352. The sequence continues at coordinate 7,387,800 of NZ_CP108354.1, read as the reverse complement.
CAGTCCCATGACCGCCACGACACGGCGCGGGGCCTGGGCGACGGCTTCCGCCGTCACCCTTGTCCTCGCCCTCACCAGCGCCTGCGACAGCGGCGACGGCGACGAGACAGCCCCCTCGACGCGTACGCCCGCCACCGCCCCGCCCGACCCGACAACGGCCGCCACGTCACCGCCGGTGTCCCGATCCCCCACGCCGACCGGCACGGCACCGGAGGACCCGGTGGAGGCCGAGAAGGAGATCAGGGAAGCCTGGCGGATCCTCTTCGCCCCGGAGTCATCAGTCGACGAGCGAAGCGACGTCATCGAGGACGGCTACGAGAACGCGCTGATGACCGAGAACCTCTTCGCGGACCCGCTCGGCAGTCGCCTCCGCGCCGAGGTGACCTCGGTGTCGTACACCTCGTCCCTGAGCGCCGACGTCCGCTACACCCTCACGCGCGAGGGCCGTCGGCTGGACACCGGCGGCCCGGGAGCGGCCGTCCTCCAGGACGACACCTGGAAGGTGGCGCTGCAAACGGTCTGCGATCTGACGCGGCACGCGACGGACGCCCCTCAGGCGCCGAGCTGCGAGTGACCGACCACACCGGTCCGCCGACGACGGCACCCGCCGTCGCCCACCGTGCCCGAGCGGATCAGCTCACCGTCAGCCCCGCGGGCGGGTGACCGCAGGATCCCGGCTCCTTCACCGTGTCCTACGAGACCCTACGAGAACCCGCGCCGGCTCAGGCAGCGGTCCCGGCGGCCACCACGGCGGGCGGATCGCTTCTGCGCCCGGGGCGGGACAGCCGGCGCTGCACGGCTTCGGCCAGCTTGGAGAGGCTGAAGTTGACCAGGATGAAGATGGCTCCGACGACGAAGAACATCTGCAGCGGGTTCTCCAGCGTCTGGACGGCGATCTGGCCCCGGCGCAGCAGCTCTTCGTAGCTGATGATGAAGCCCAGCGACGTGTCCTTGAGGACGACCACCAACTGCCCGATGAGCACGGGGAGGGTGATCCGGAAGGCCTGCGGGAGCAGGATCAGCCGCAGGGTGGCGCCCCGGGTGAGGCCGATGGCGTACGCGGCCTCCCCCTGTCCCTTGGGCAGGGCCTGGATGCCGGCGCGGATGACCTCGGCGATGACGACCGAGTTGTAGAGCGTCAGGCCGATGACGAGGAACCACATGGCCGGCAGGTCGACGCCGATCTCCGGCAGTACGCGGGCGGCGAAGAAGACGGACAGCACCACGGGGACACCGCGAAAGAGTTCGATGAACCCCACGACCGCCCAGCGGTACCACGCCGCGGCCGTGACCCGGGTGACGGCGAGCGTGCTGCCCAGGGCGAGGGACAGCACGATGGAGACGGCGGCCGCCTGCAGAGTGGCTTTCAGGCCGCCGCCGAGGAAGTCCCAGACCAGTCCGAACTGCGGGTCGGAGGGGTTGACCAGGGGACTCCATTTGGCCTCGTCGAGCTGCCCCTGCCGGGAGAGCCTGGCGACGACGAGGGCCAGCACGGCGGCCAGCGCCGTGAGCAGCGCGGCGGTGCCCCAGCGGATCCGCCGACGGGTGCGCGGACCCGGGGCGTCGTACAGGACATGGGTCGTGGTCATCGGGCGATCGCCACCTTGCGCTCCAAACGGCTGAGGAGAAATCCGAAGGGCAGGATCAGCAGGAGGTATCCCGCGACGACGCCGGTGAGCGTGGGCAGTGCGGGAAGGCCCCGGGACGAGGTCAGGGTGTCGGCCACGCTGAAGAGTTCGCCGCCGACGCCGAAGGCGCCGACGATCGCCGAGTTCTTGATCATGGCGATCAGGGCATTGCCGAGCGGCGGGACCATCGATCGCAGGGCCTGCGGCATGACCACCAGCCGCAGGCCCGCGCCGAAGGTCAGGCCGATGGCGCGTGCCGCCTCGACCTGGCCGGCCGGAACCGCGTTGATCCCGCTGCGTACGGCTTCGCAGACGAAGCCGGACGTGTAGCAGGTCAGCCCGGCCACCCCGAACCAGAAGTAGCTGCCGTGCAGACCGACTTCGGGCAGACCGAACGCCATGAAGAACAGCACGACGGTGAGCGGGCAGTTGCGCACGCACTGGACCCACAGGGCGCCCAGGCGTTGCAGCAGCGGTACCGGGGAGACCCGGGCCACGGCGACGGCCATACCGAGGACGAGCGAGCCGATGGCCGCGTAGATGCAGATTTCTATGGTCTTCAGCCAACCGGACCAGAAGAGACCCGCGTTGTCGACGATCACGTTCATGTGTCTGCTCCGAATCACACAGCTAGGGCCTGTCCGGCGGATCAGGTCGCAGGAAATCGGCGGCGCCTCATCAGCGCCGGTGAGCGGGGCCTGGTGCGTCCAGCTGCAAGGCGGAGGAGGGCGTCGACGCGATGGGGGTCCCCCCGCGCGAGGTTGTTCGAGCGTGGGGGAGTCGGCGACCGACGACAACGCCGCAGATGGGCGTGCCAGGCCCCGCGTCTGCGGCATGATCCGCCGGACAGGCCCTAGGCGCGGGTCACCCGCAGGTGCCGAGTCGGGGAAGGGCCGGGACCTCCGGAGCCGCGTCGCCGACGGAGTCCTTCCAGGCCTTCGCGTAGCTGCCGTCCTTCTCCGCGTCGGTGAGCACGTCGTTGACGAACTCGCAGAACTCGACGTCGCCCTTCTTGATGCCGATGCCGAACGGCTGGTCGTAGAAGGTCTCACCGACGGTCTTGAACTTGCCCTCGGAGGCCGAGACGAAGCCGAGCAGGATGGCGCTGTCGGTGGTGACGGCGTCGACCTGGCCGGTGCGCAGGGCGTCGGCGCACTTGCTGTAGACGTCGAACAGGACCAGCTGCTTGCCCGGGTCATCGAGGTACTGCTTGATGTTCTCGGAGTCGACGGAGCCGGTGGCCGTACACACCTTGAGGCTCGCGTCCTTGAGCGACTGCGGGCCGGTGATGTCCTTGTTGTCGCTCTTGACCATCAGGGTCGAGCCGGCGTTGTAGTAGGGACCGGCGAAGGTCACCCGCTTGCGGCGCTCGTCGTTGATCGTGTAGGTCGCGGTGATCAGGTCGGCCTTGCCCTGCTCCAGATACTCCTCCCGGACCTTGGACGGGGTCTCGACCCAGGTGATGTCGCCGGGGGCGATGCCGAGTTCGCCTGCGATGATCTTGGCTATCTCCACGTCGAAGCCGGCCGGTTTGCCGTCCAGGCCCTTGAGGCCGAAGAGCGGTACATCGAACTTCGTACCGATCGTCATCTTTCCGGCGGCGGACAGCTTGGCCATCGTGGTGCCGGCCGCGAACGTGGGCTCGGCCGTGGACGAGCCTGCGGTGTTCTCCGCTGCGCTTCCGCCGCACGCGGAAAGGCCCAGGGCCAGGGCGGCGATCGCTGCCGTCATCGTGAGGGCGTGTCTGTGCTGGGTCATCGTGTTTTCCCTTGTACGAGGGTGTGGTGGGCGGGGGCCCGGAATCAGTGGCTGAGAATTTTCGACAGGAAGTCCCTGGCGCGTTCGCTCTTCGGCGCCGAGAAGAAGTGGTCGGGCCGCGCCTCCTCGACGATGCGGCCGTCGGCCATGAAGACGACCCGGTCGGCGGCGCGGCGCGCGAAGCCCATCTCGTGGGTGACGACGACCATGGTCATGCCCTCGCGGGCCAGGGCCGTCATGACGTCGAGGACCTCGTTGACCATCTCCGGGTCCAGGGCCGAGGTGGGCTCGTCGAACAGCAGCACCTTGGGGTCCATGGCCAGCGCGCGAGCGATGGCGACCCGCTGCTGCTGCCCGCCTGAGAGCTGGGCGGGGTACTTGTGGGCCTGGGCGGCCACCCCGACGCGCTCCAGCAACTGGAAGGAACGCTGCTCCGCCGCGGCCTTCGCCGCCTTGCGGACCTTGACGGGACCGAGCGTCACGTTCTCCAGCACGGTCTTGTGCGCGAAGAGGTTGAAGGACTGGAAGACCATGCCCACGTCGGCCCGCAGTGCGGCCAACTCCCGCCCCTCACTGGGAAGTTCACTCCCATCCAGGGTGATGCTCCCCGACCCGATCGTCTCCAGTCGGTTGATCGTGCGACACAGCGTCGACTTTCCCGAACCGGAAGGGCCGATCACCACGACGACCTCCCCCTTGGCGACATCCAGATCGACATCAGCCAGGACGTGAAGCGCCCCGAAGTGCTTGTTGACCCCGCGGAGGGACAGCAGTGGGGACAAGGAAGACATGGGCTGCTACCTAGCTGTGAGGAGGACGGGGCACCAGCAGTGGTGGGACCGGAAGGCCATTGGTCCAACCTGTCGGACCAATGGAAGGTCCGCCGGTCGACCCTGTCAAGAGTCGCCGTCGAATTGCTCGTGACGCTTGTGTTACAGGTCCGGTCATAGCGGACCAAATGTGGATGACCCTCACGACGCACCTCTCTCCACAACAGGAAGCAGACGTCAATTGAGGGCCGTTGGCCCTACCGGTCCAGCCAAGCTAGGGACCCAAAACGCTTTGCACAACAGTCGCGCGGATCCGCTTCGCCGCAGCCCTGAACAGGCTCAACCGAGGGGTCATCGCCCCACCACTCGATCGAACGCCTGGAGATCGCCCTTGACCTCCGAGGGGACCGTAGGCAGGATTGGTCCTACCGGTTGGGCCAATTAGCGAGGTGCCCGGCCCGGAGCAGAGGAAAGAGATCGCCTCAGTGAGTGCCACAGCAAGCGCGCCCCCGCGTTCCCACTTCCCGGCGGCGGAGCAGTTCCTGTACCTGGACGCCGCTCACCAGACCCCGCTGTCAGTGCCCGTCCGTAACGCCCTCGACGCCTTCTATGACGAGGCACTGGAGTCCGCCGGCCCGAAGAAGCGCTGGCTGGCACGGCTGACGGACGTACGTGCGCGGCTGGCGGCCTTCCTGGGAGTGGACGTCGACGAGATCGCCTTCACCAAGAACACCTCGGAAGGCATCAACATCGCCGCCCACGGCCTCCACGTAGAGCCGGGTGACAATGTGCTGCTCCTCGAAGGCGAACACCCCAACGTCGCGTACGCCTGGCTCAACCGGCAACCGGACGGGCTCGAGGTGCGGATGGTCCCGCAGGACGGGCGGAAGAAGTGGGCCGACGCCGACACCTTCGCCGCGTACGTCGACGACCGGACCCGTGCGATCGCCCTCTCGCACGTGATGTTCCACAACGGTCAGCGCAACGACGTGGCGGGCATCGCCCGACTGGCTCGTGCACACGGGGCCGAGGTGGTGGTCGACGCCATGCAGTCCGTCGGCGTCCTCGACGTCGACGCCCGCGCGCTGGGGGCCTCGGTGCTCGCCGCCGGCTGCCACAAGGGTCTGCTGGTACCCCAAGGGCTCGGCCTGCTCTGCACGCCGTACGGGGCAAAGGGGCTGCGACCGACCTACATGGCGCTGGCCGGTGTCGCCGATCCCGACGAGCACGTCGTCGTCGGAGCGGGACGTGTGGAGCCACGCGGTGACGCCCGGCGTTTCGAGATCGGCAACTTCAACCTCCCGGCGATCCACGCGCTCGCCGCCGCGCTGGATCTCATCGAAGGCCTGGGCGTCCGGGACATCGAGCGGCACGTACTGGATCTGGGCGACCATCTCATCGCACACCTGGACGACCTGGGCATCGCCCTGGTCGGACCACGGGAACGCGAACACCGCTCGCACATCCACGTCCTGGACCTGCCCGCATCACGGTGGGCGGGCTTCCTCGCCGCCGAGGGCGCCCGGCTCTCCTCCGTACGCGACGGCATCCGGATCTCCTTCGGCCTGTACAACAACGCCGAGGACGTCGACCGGTTGGCCGCCCTCCTGCGCCGGGGACTGCGGACCCTTCCGCACCGCGGGACCGTCCGATGACCGATGCGTCGCCGGCCGAGATTCTCAGCTCGGAGAACCGGGTGCGCCCCGTGGCCCCGGCCGACCGGTGAGACCACCCGGCCGGGAGCCTTCCCTACCCCTGGCCCAGCCCCTGCAACACGGGATAGTCGTGATAGTGCCGACTCGTCGCCTCGTACACCGCGACCACGTCCTTGTCGCGGATCGCCCTGACGAGCGCTCTGTGCACATCCAGCGAATACGCGCCGATCGCCGGGGTGTACCGGGTGTGCAGCAGCCATTCGTGACTCTGGTGCTTGGTGGTCAGCTCCTTGACCAGGGTGACCAGCAGCGGCGTACGCGAAGCTGCGGCGACCGCCCGGTGCAGGTCCATCGTGGTGCGCAGATAGCTCTCGTAGTCGTCCTGCTCCAGATGCTCTTCCATCTCCGCCACGAGAGCATCCATCTTGAGCAGGTCCGACCGGGTCGCCCTGCGGATCGCCGTCAGGGCACTCGCAAGCTCCAGCGCCTCGCGCGCCTGCAGCAGTTCGGTGATGTTCAGCGCGGCGACGAGCCCGGCGTCGTTCTCGTCTCGGGCCGGACCTTCCGGCTGCGCGATATAGCTGCCGTCCCCGAGCCGAGTCTCGACATGGCCGCTGAGCTGCAGCACGGCGAGCGCCTCACGAATGGCGTTCCGGCTCACGCCGTACTCGCTCGCCAGATCCCGCTCCGAGGGCAGCCGCCGGCCGACCGGCAGTTCCCCCTCCCGGATCCTCGCCAGCAACGCCTCCGCGACGAGCTCCGGCTTGCGCCGACGGCCCTGCGACTGCTGTGACGCCATGAACTCCTCGCACCCTGCCATCGGTAGGACCAACTGGTAGGACCAGCTTTCCACGTCCTCCCACCTTGGTCAACAGACGGCCCGCCCGGTCGGCCGACTCAGTCTCCAGAAACCGGAGCGCCGCCGCCCTCGCCGGAAGGCGAAGCGCGGCGGCGCCGACCCGATCAGTGGTCGAGGGGAACAGACGCCGGCATCAGCTTCTGGTCCACTGCTGGTTGCCGCTTCCGTTGCAGTACCAGACATCGACCGCCGTGCCGTTGCCGGTGCCCGCTCCGGCCGCGTCCAGGCAGAGTTCCGGGTTCGCGACGCTGGTCACGGTGAGGTCCGCGTTCAGGTTCCACTGTTGTGCCGCCGCGCCGGTGCAGTCGGAGATGACCACGGGGTCTCCCGCCGTGGCTCCGGTGCCTCCCACCGTCATGCACTTGTTGCCGTAGACGGTGAGTTGTTTGTCCGCGTTCCAGTTCCAGGACTGGTTGCCGCCGTCGTTGCAGTCCCAGAGGTCGAGTTGGGTGCCGTTGGTCGTGCTGAAGCCGGGCACGTCGACGCAGCGGTTGGAGGCCACTCCGCGCAGGACCTCGCCGGGAGGCGCGGGCGGCAGGTCGTTGACGGGCGGGGTCGTGCCGAAGCCGTAGCCCCAGCGCAGCTGCGCGACTCCGCTGGCGTTGTTGTCCACCAGGTTGCCCTCGGAGTCCAGCGACTCGATCGAGTAGGCGTCGCCGAACCTCAGCCCCGGCCAGTACACCAGGCCCATCCCCTTGCTGCGGGCGGTGTTGGTCACGGCCGCGAGATACGACGTGTAGATGTTGCCGTCCCACGCGCCGTAGTTCAGACCGGTGGTCATCGGAGAGCCTGCCTCGTCGATGATGGTCCGGCCGGCGTACGCGCCGATCCGGGCTTCGAGGTCGGCGACCCAGTCCGCCTGCTGGGTGTGGCTGGCCCAGAAGCCGTAGAAGTGCAGCGACAGCAGCGTTCCCCGCAGTTCGGGTGCCGCGCCGACACCGGTGACGTTGTCGTTGTAGCCGGTACCGCTGATCACGACGCGGCCGCGCGGGACGTCCTTGTGCTGGGCGAGCCAACCACTGGTGACGGACACCCACTCGTCCAGGGTGTAACCGTGCGGCTCGTTCATGGGCTCGAAGTAGACCCGTGGGTTGTGCTTGTACTCCCGCACCACGGTGTTCCACATCGTCTTCCAGGCGGCCGCGTCGTCGACCAGGCCGTCCTTGCTGGTGTTGGCCTCCCAGTAGCTGACGATGACCTTGTCACCGTAGGCCGTGGCCGCGTCGATCGTCGCCCGGTACGACTTCCACCAAGTGGTGCCCACACTTGCCGGGTTGATCGGCAGTCGCAGCGTGTTGGCGCCCAGGTTCTTCTTGAAGCCGCGCACCATGTGACCCGTGGTGCGGTACACGGTGCGGTAGTCGTCGGTCACCGACAACCCGCTGGGCACCACGGCGTCACTCGCGTAGTTGTCCCGCGGGTCTGCCCAGTTCACCCCGCGGAAGTCACTGGTACCGCCCTTCGACGCGGTCATCACCGCCGCCTGCGAGGCATCTGACGTCTCGGCTGCCGACTGGGCGAGGGCGGGGGCAGGGGCGGTCAGGAACAGGAGTGTCGCGCCGAAGCCGGCCATGAGCACACTGGCCAGTCTTCTCGACCGCGTCGGGGTCTTGGTCATGTCGTCTCCAGTGACGGGAATCGCGGAGGGCGGAGTGCGGGTTCGCCACCTGAGCCGAGGCAGTGATGAACCAGGGTCCGGATACGGACACTCGGACCCGCGTAAACCTGCAATGGTTACGTAACCATTGCGTGCCCGGACACTGGCACGATGCCGGCACTGGTGACAAGACCCGCGACGGTTCCGAAGTACGACAGCCCTCTTCCCGGGCCCCCACCCAGATCGCCTACACCTCGGACGGGGCGGTGGCGTACGCCGCTGTGGGCGCCGATGGAACCGTGGTACCGATCCCGACCACGAACGGCGAGACGGGGGCCGCCGATCCGGGTCGGCAGCTACCCGATCGGTGTCACTGAACGTGGGGTAGGCGGCCTGTCCGACGCGGAGGCGGAGGCGGGGTTGCCGGCAGTCGTGCTCACAGCAGGTCTGCCCAGCCCGTCCAGCCGCTGGTGGCTTTCGCTACGCGGGATTTGAAGGTGCCGGTGCCGGTGGCCGCGTAGAAGTACAGGGCGCCGGAGGAGTTCGTGGCCATGAGGTCGGCCTTGCCGTCGCCGTTGGCGTCGCCGGGTGAGAAGAGTTTGCTGTACTGCTGCCAGCCGGTGCCTATCTTCACCCGGGCCGAGAAGGGGGCGGAAGCCGAGCCGGTGCCCGCGTAGCGCCACAGGGTGCCGGAGGTGTCCCGGGCCAGGAGGTCGGGGCGGCCGTCGCCCGTGAAGTCCCCCGCGCCGACAAGGGCGTTGTACTGCTGCCAGCCGGTGCCGAGCTTGACGGCGCCGGCGACGGACATGCCGGAGGCGTTGCCCGCGTAGAGGTAGAGCGTGCCGGTGCTGGTCACGGCGAGGAGGTCGCCCTTGCCGTCGCCGGTCAGGTCACCGGGGCCGACGATGCGTCTGTACGAGGTGGAGCCGGCTGCCAGCAGGGGGTCCGCGAGGGCGTAGAACGCCGGGTTGGTCAGCTTCCCGCTGCTGACCGACTGGACGACCAGGTCGGCGAGGCCGTTCTCGCGGAGTGCGGAGGCGTATGCGAGGCGGGTGCTCGAGGACGGCCACGCCCCACCGACCAGGAGCTTGCCCGTCAGCGTGCCGGTGCCGGTGACCTCGTAGCTGTAGACGTTTCCGGCCGACGTACGGCCCATGATCCCGAACTTGCCGAAGTGCGGGTTGTTGCCCGCTCCCGCGAACTGCGTGGCCTTGCCCCAGCCCTTGCTGCGGGGGGAACGGGTGCCGAAGGTGCCGTTGCCGTTGCCCGCGTAGAACCACAGGTTGCCCGAGAAGTCCCTGGCCAGCAGGTCGGTCTTGCCGTTGCCGTCCCAGTCGCCGCCGCCGATGATCTGGTTGTACGAGGCCCACTCGGTCTTCGAGTCCTTGACCTTGGCGCTGAAGGTGCCGCCCTTCTTGCCCAGGTAGCGGTAGAGGGCACCGGCCGGGGTGCGGGCCAGGAGGTCGCCGACGCCGTCGCCATTCAGGTCGCCGGCGCCGATCAGTTCGTCGTACTGCTGCCAGCCGGTGCCGATCTTCACACGGCTGCCGAAGGCGCCGGTGCCCTTGCCGGGGTAGTAGTAGAGCGTGCCGGTGGGGGTGCGGGCCAGCAGGTCGGCCTTGCCGTCGGCGTTCATGTCGCCCGGGGCGGCGACCTTGTTGTAGGCCTGCCAGCCGGTCGCGACCGTACGGCGTGAACCCAGGCCGCCGGGGACGCGTGCGTAGATGCCGGGATGGAAGGACAGCACGCCGCTGGAGCTGAGGGTCAGCACGTCCTGGACGCCGTCCGAGTCGAGGTCGCCCGGGGTGAGTACGTCCTTCACCTTCGCGACGTCCGCGTCGACGACCATGGTCTCGGCCGGACCGGTGTTGATGTACAGCCGGCCCTCGACGTTGCGGTAGACCAGGTCGGAGGTGCCGTCCCCGTCGAAGTCGCCGCGCGCCGGGTTGATCGCGTCCGCGTCGCCGGGCAGCACCGCGAAGACGCCTGCCGCGAGCACCGCCGCCGTGCCGGCCAGCACGGATGCCTTCATGGCGAGGGGGCGCCGGTGTCTGGGACCCCTGTCGCGCAGCCGGGGTCGAGTGGTGAACACGTTCTCTCCCGGAGGGTCAGGGGGTGGTGGAGGGCGTGGCGGAGGGGGTCGTCGAGGACGTGGCGGAGCTGTTGCTCGCGGGCTCGGTCGCTGTGGCCGACGGCTCTGCCGATGCGGCCGAATCCGTCTGATCCGCGGAGGCCGTCGTCTCGGCCGTGTCGGTCTGGGTGGCCGTGTCCGTCGGCGTCGCGGACTCCTCCGCGCTCGTGCTCGCCGAGGACGAGGGCGAGGACGCGGTCTGGACCCCGACCTGGTACACGCCCGGCACGCCGTCCTCCACTCGGAAGGTCGCGGCCTGGGTGGTCGTCCCGTTCTTCGTCGACACGGTGGAGATCGTCCTCAGTTGTGCCTCGATGCGGTCCGTGGTGATGTCGAAGAGGAGGTAGCCGCGCCGGGCGTCGATCATCTTCCAGTGGGGGTTGTCCGCCAGCTTGGGCGCCCACTCGGCGGCGAAGGCCACCAGGTCCTCGTCTCCGGCACTGGATATGGACGTCCCGACGAACTCCGCGCCGACCACGGGCGAGTTCACGTCGTCGAAGTCCAGTTTGAGGTCGCTGACGATGGTGCGGTGCCGGTCGCCGGAAAGCACCACGGGGTTGCGGACGTCCTGGAACTCCGCGAGCAGGGAGGCCCGTTCCTTCTGGTAGCCGTCCCAGGCGTCGTACGCCCACTCCTTGCCGACGCCGGCGAGGAAGTCGGTCTCGGCCATCATCACCTGGGAGGCGACCAGGTTCCACTGCCTGCCGGAGCTGCGTGCGCTGTTCACCAGCCAGTTCCGCTGGGTGTCGCCCATGATGACACGGCCGGTTTGCGTGGCCCCGTCGGCGGTGGTCGCCTGGTCGTCGCGGTACTGCCGGGTGTCCAGGACGTGCAGCCGGGCGAGGGTGCCGAAGTCGAGCTTGCGGTACATCAGGACGTCGGGGCCGCTGGGCTTCTGCGCGGCTCGGATCGGCATGTGCTCGTAGAAGGCCTGGAAGGCGGCCTTCCGGCGGGCCAGGAACTTGTCGGTGGGCCAGGCCACCGGGTCGTTCGCCGCGTCACCGGCCCAGTCCTGCTCCACCTCGTGGTCGTCGAAGACGACGACGAAGGGGGCGGCGGCGCGCATCGCCTGCAGGTCCGGGTCGGTGCCGTACTGCTCGTGCCGGGCGCGGTACTCGGTGAGCGTGACGGGCGAGCCCGTGCCGTCGTGGCGGCGTACGCGGTAGGAGTAGGCGGGGCTCTCGTAGATGTAGTCGCCGACGAACAGCACGAGGTCCGGCTTCTGGTCGCGCATGTCCTGGTAGGCGGTGAAGTAGCCGTGCGCCCAGTTCTGGCAGGAGGCGAGAGCGATCCGCAGCTTCTCGGGGGTGCTTCCGGCGGCGGGGGCGGTGCGGGTGCGGCCGGTGCGGGAGGTGCGGCTCAGGGCCTTGAACCGGTACCAGTAGTCGGTGGCCGGGGTCAGGCCCGTGACGTCCACGTGGACGCTGTAGCCGAGGCTGCTGCTCGCCGTCGCCGTACCGCTCTTGACGATCTTCGTGAAACCGCTGTCCGAGGCGAGCTCCCAGGTCACCGCGACCGTGGGGGGCAGGATGCCGGAGCTGCCCGGATTCGCGGGCAGCACCCTGGTCCACAGCACGATCGCGGTGGGCAGCGGGTCGCCGGAGGCGACGCCCAGCTTGAAGACCGTGCCGCTGACCGACGTACCGGCACCGGCCGTCGCGGTGGCCCCGCCCACGGAGGCCGAGGCGCTGCCCGACAGCAGTTGACCGGCGGCCGCCGCGCTCGCGGCTCCCAGCGTGACCGCTCCAGCGCCCAGAAAGCGCCTACGGCGTATCGCTCCCGGGTCCATGCTGTTGTCGCTCGGGTGCACAGCCGTGCCTTCCCCCCAAAGGCGGTGCCGTGCGCAGCGCCGGTGAACGTGATCGTCGTGGATTCTATGCAATACCCTCACACTTGTGGGACCGGGTCCGTCAATTCGTTCGAGCAACCGGCAGGAGACATGCGCCGACCACTGATGTCCGTAGGCAGCACGGTCCTGCTTGTCGTCCTTGCCGTCGGCACGGCGGGGTGCTCGTCGTCTCCCTCGACTGCGGACGGTTCGGGAAGCGGTTCTGGCACTGCCTCAGATTCGGACCCGGGCTCGGGCTCGGGCTCGTCGAGCGCGGCGGACGGGGGCGGTTCGCAGGCCGGCGGTTCGCGGACCGGCGGGTCACTGAGCCCCGACGGAAGCGGAACTCCGGGCGGTAGCGGCAGCGGTGGCGCCAATGGCAACGGCAACGGCAGCGCGTCCTCCCCACCCGGGGTGCTCTTCGGAGCCGGCTCCCTCCCCAGCCCCGCAGCAGACCACTGCCGTACGAAGAACCTGAAGGCCGTGGCACGCAGCACCGGTCAGGGCCGGGCCTCGGTCGTGATCACCAACAAGGGGGCCGGCTCCTGCACGGTACGCGGATTCCCCTCCCTCCTCTTCATCAGCGAGGCAGGTCGGACCGAGTTGCCGGTGGACTGGGACGGATCAGCCGCCGACGCCGCGAAACTCACGCTCGCCCCCGGGGACTCCGCTTCCGCCGCACTCACCTTTACCGGCCTCGACGAGTGCGACCCGATCACCGGACTCGACCTCGTGCCTCCCGGCGAGTCCCGCCCCCTCACACCTGCTTTCACCAACACCAACGGGAAGAAGCAGGTGGTACGCATCTGCGACACCGGAGTACGAGTGAAGGCGTTCACGCCCGAACGGTGAGGTCCCCCGTTGGCTCAGTCTGTGCCGACAGCCACGTCGACCAGGGCAGCGAGCTGTTCGGGGGTCAGGACGTCTCCAGTTGGGTGATCTGGTACGTCACACCGCCTCGCGAACCGGGGCGGTTCGGTCTGCAAATCTCAGTCGGCAAGCTTGTTGGTCTTGCGGATCTGTCCGTCGAAGACCCCGGCGGGAAGGATACGGTGCGCCGCGCTGACGAGCCGGGCTTGCCGGCCGGCGGTGTACCGCACCTTCGGCTTGGAGTCGGTGGCGGCCGCGACGATCACCTTCGCGACGGTGGCGGGGTCGTCGCCGTCCTCGTTGACCGCCACCGCCAGCTGGTCGGCTATGCGCCGCTGCTCCGCGTAGATCTGCATGGGCATGTCGGGCTCGACAGTGTTCGCCTCGAACGCGGATTTGGTGCCGCCCGGCTGGACGATGAGGGCACGGACCCCGTGCTCGCGGATCTCGTGGTCCAGGGACTCGGTGTACCCCTCGAGCGCGTGCTTGGACGCCGAGTAGGTGGCCATGTAGGGCGCGGGGAGGAACCCGAGGACGGACGAGATGTTGATGATGCGCCCGCTTCCCTGGGCGCGCATGTGCGGGAGAACCGCCTTGGCCATGCGCATCACACCGAAGACGTTGATGTTGAAGAGGCGCTCGGCCTGCGCTAGAGAGTTTTCCTCGGCGGCGCCCGACGAGCCGATGCCCGCGTTGTTGACGAGTACGTCGATCCGCCCGAACTTCTCGATCACCTGCTCGACCGCGGCAGCGACCGAATCGTCGCTGCCCACGTCGAGGGCGAGGAACGTCACGCCGTCACGACGGTCGGCTCCCGACGTCTTCCGGCTCGTTCCCACCGTCTCGAAACCCGCCGCGACGAGCGCGAGGGCGGCCGCCTTTCCGATACCGGTGGAGGCACCTGTCACGAGTGCCACCGGTCGGTTCGTTGTAGCCATTGTGACCTCCAAAGCCCATTGCATTACGATCATAATAGACGTGCAGAGCGGACCATCAAGAACCACAGCTGCCGGGACTGACACGCATGCCGTCGTCGGCAGGTACCGGCGACGTTCTACAGCCGCCTCGTGGTCTCCATCGACATCTCCACCGTCACCTTCACTGGAGACAACCTGCTGTCGACGGCGGCGGCGCTCCACATTTCACGCGTCCCGACAATCGACCCGATCTACTCGCTCGGGCTACCTCCGAATCGCCCGGCGGCGAGTGCTCGCGCGTACGTCTCACGATTCAACAGAGGGAGCTCGCCAGTGGCGTCCGTAGTGGCGATGTATTCAAGCATCCGCCCCTGAGCTTCCTTCGATTGATCTCTGACCAGGAACTCGGCGTGCTCGAGCTGCAAGCCGTCCTCGAGCGACAGGGAACTGCCGAAGTAGATGGATCGCTTGATGGCCCCGAGAGATTTCTTCGAGCGAAAGCTCAGATACTCTGCGCGCTCGATCGACCGTGCGAGGACCTCGTCCTGTGGCACCACTTCGTCGACCGCACCGAGCGAGAGAGCCTCCGCAGGCGTGAACGGCCTGCCTTCGAGGACGGCGACCAACGTCTGCTGAGTACCGATCAGACGAGGCAGTCGCTGAGAGCCGCCGCCACCCGGTGTCAGTGCGAGCAGGACTTCTGTCAGACCGATGACATGCTCCCCGTCTGCCATGATGCGCAGATCACAGGCGAATGCCAGCTCCGCACCGACGGCAAGTGCCGAACCGTTGAGTGCCGCGACGAAGATGGTGCCGCTTGCATTCATCTTCAGGAAGGTGGCATGGAAGCTGTCGAGCTGCAGAAGTGTCTTGAGCCGGGTCATACCCGCGAGCGTTCTGACAACCGGCACTCGGTTGACGAGTCGCGCCATGCGCGCTACGAGCTTGGCGATGCGCGTGTTGATCGGCGGGAATCCAGTGCCCCCCTCTTGCAGCCAGCGCACATCAGAATGGCTCAAGAAGCGGTCAGGATGCGTACCGGTGAAGACGACCGCGCGGATGTCCGGATCTCGGTCTGCACGATCGACCAACTCTTTCAGCTGCTTGGCGATCTCGGGATCGAACAACGCATGCGGGCCTCCGTCGATACGAGCGACAAGCACCCCGGCGTGGCCCTCGACGGCAATGTGTCCTGCGGGCTGCGAGCTACTTCGCGACGTGCCCATGTGGTCCTCCGGTGAGTCGGCTGTGGTCGACGGTTTCCGGCGCTCACGCGTGTCCCGCTCCTCGCCATGTCGTCTCCCGCGGAGCGCGCGCGAGTGCGCTGACCACGCCCGACTCTAAGGACAGCGAACGGCAGGCGAATCTGTCGTCGTATCGGTCACGGAGAGGGCAAAGTGTGGAACGCAGGTAGCACGAGCGCTCCGGCGCCAGCAGCCACGAAGCTTTCAAGCAAAGGGACCTTTACGGAGGGCGCCAGGAGCAGGCCGCCCACCGGGCCCCTGACGCGCTCGCTGCAAGTCCACAGATCTGAGAAACAGACCACCCAGGGGTGCGCGAGCCCATCCATATACAATCGATCATGTATATTGATATACGCCACAGTGTGCATGAGGAGGCCATCTTGAGCCGCACCGTGATCGACCTCGACGACGAGGCACTGGAAGAAGCCGCCAAGGAACTCGGCACCACCACCAAGCGCGACACCATCAACACCGCCCTGCGCGAGGTCACCGCCCGCTACCGGCGCCTGCGCGCGCTCGAAGACGCCCGGCAACTGGTGACCGACGGAGCCCTGGACATCGACATTCTCCTGGACAAGAACCAGTACCGGCCGTGACCGTCGCCGACTACCTCATCGACACCTCCGCCCTCGCCCGCGTCCTGCTCCGCCAGACCACGACTGAGTGGGACGACAGGATCGGCGCTGGCCTCGTCGCGATCTGCGACATCACGGAACTCGAGGTCCTCTACTCCGCCCGCTCAGCCGCGGACCGCGCGCGACTGAAGGCTGCACTCGACGCCCACTACGTGTGGTGCCCCATGCCTGACGGCATCTACCGCCGCTCCCGCATCGTCCAGGAACAACTGACCGCCAAAGGGGAACACCGCAGTGCGGGCCCCGTCGATCTCCTGGTGGCCGCAGCCGCGGAAGAAGCAGGTTTCACCCTGCTCCACTTCGACCGCGACTTCGAAACCATTGCCCGCACGACGGGGCAGCCGGTCCGCATGATCGACCTCAGGCAGTAGAGTCCGCGCGGTCGCACGGAGGGGCGTCAGGCCTCTCGCCGACCGCCCACCCGAGGCGGTATCGCGGCGATGCCCCACTGCCGGACGGCCCTCGTTCCGCACCCTCGCGCCCGCCCCGCGGACTGAGCCGCCTTGCCGACAGGGTGCGCCGCGCGGGCGCGGTGGCACGTCCCATCCTTACGTCGAAGCCGACTGGAAGGGCGGTAGGCTGCGGACACGTGATGGTCGACAAGCGACACTCCGGGCCGAGCGGGCAGGCCGGACCAGCTGCGGTTCCGCTGTACGGTTTCCAGCCCCCGGTCGGTACTCCCTACGGCCTTGAGGTGAGTACCGTCGAGGACTTCTTCACTCAGCACGACGACTGGCCGTGGAACCCGCCCCGTCCGGGCCGTGCCACCTTCCACTACCTCATCGCGGTCACCGAGGGGGAGCTGCGGCACGACGTCGACCACGTCACGCGGACCGTCGCCCCCGGCCAGTGGCTGTGGGTGCGTCCCGGGCACGCGCAGTGCTGGCATCCGCCCGGCACGGCCCGCGGCACGTTCATCCTGTTCGAACCGGACGTGCTGCGGCCCGACCTCGCCCGTCTCCTGGCCCCGCTCACCACGCACGAGGCCCCTGCCGTGCTCAGCCCGCACCCCGACGACACCGCCTGGCTCCAGCAGACGGCACTCCAACTCCTGGACGAACACCGCGCACTGGGGCGCCGCCCCCTCGACATCCACCACGCACTGCGGCGCAGCCTGCTCGAATCGCTGCTGCTGCGCCTGGCCAACTCCCCGGGCATCGCCCCCATCGGCACGGCGACGGCCGGCACGGGCCGCGCCGACAGGTACGGGCGTTTCCTGGACGCCTTGGAGCTGCACTTCCGCGAACTGCACCAAGCCGCGGACTATGCCGAGCTGCTCGGCTGCTCGGTCCGCACCCTCAGCCGTGCCGCCCGGGACGTCACCGGCAAGGGGGTGCGCGAACTCATCGACGAGCGGCGCCTTCTGGAAGCCCGACGCCTGCTGGGAGGTGCCCGGTGGGATGCCCGGACCGTGGCTGTCCACCTCGGCTTCACCGACCCCGCGAACTTCGGCCGCTTCTTCCGCGACCGCACCGGTCTCACCCCGGCCGCCTTCGCGGCCGGCGAGGCCACGACCGTCCCCCCTCCTGTCCTTGGTTGACGATCTCGGTGGTCCCCGGCTGCGTCTCAGTCGACGGCCTCGACAGTGACGTCGACCGTGCCGTCGTACTTCTTGAAGGCATCGGCCCCCGAGCCGATTTCGCCGAGGATGACGATGCCGGGGTCGGGGATGGACTGGCCGTCGTGGTCATAGAAGATCGCGATGTCGGGACCGGGTGACCAGTAGACGATGTTGCCGATCTCGTAGCTGAAGCGCGGCTCGCCTCCTGCGGCGAGAGACCGGGACAGGTGACCGTACTTCTCGCGCTTGAACAGGTCGTTCATCTGCAGCGTCAGCGGAAGCAGAGAGGCGAAGTCGCGTGCCGTCGCGTTGTCGTCGAGGGTTGCGTTGAGGACGGTCTCTCCGGCGGTCAGTCGGATTCGCATATGGGTTCTTCCCTCGGGGGTGTTGTGGGAGTGAATGTCAACGGCCGCCACGTACGCCATGTTCATCGGAGTACGAGCTTCAGTTCGGCACGCCGCCTTCGCGGCCCGCGACACCACGACCCACCCGTGACAGTGGCCTGGCGCCGGATGTTCATGCGGCGGGACCGGTGGTCGATTCGTAGGTCCGGTCAGATCCAGTTGGGGATGTGCTCTTCGGCGTAGCGGGCGCCGAATCCGCCGGTCGGGAGGATCTCGTGGATCGCGGCGAGATCGGCCTCGGTGAGGGTGACGTCGGCCGCGTGGGCGTTCTCCTCCATGCGGGCGGCGCTTCGGGTGCCCGGGATCGGGACGATCTGTTCGCCCTGGGCGAGCAGCCAGGCCAGGGCGAGTTGGGAGACGGTGATGCCCTTGACGGTGGCCAACTGGCCGAGTCGCTCGACGGCTTCGACGTTCTTCTCGAAGTTGCCGGGCTGCCAGCGGGGGTTGGTGTTGCGGAAGTCGGTGGCGTCGTACTGTCCCGCGGGCTTCGCGGTACCGGTGATGAAGCCGCGGCCGAGGGGTGAATAGGGGACGAAGCCGATGCCGAGCTCCTCAAGGACCGGGAAGAGCTGCTCGACGTCGCGCTCGAAGAGCGAGTACTCGGTCTGCAGGACCGAGACCGGCTGGACGGCGTGTGCCTTGCGGATGGTCTGCGGGCCGGCCTCGCTGAGGCCGAAGTACTTGACCTTGCCCGCATCGATCAGTTCCTTGACGGTGCCCGCGACGTCCTCGATCGGCACGTCCGGGTCGACGCGGTGCTGGTAGAGGACGTCGATCTGGTCGACGCCGAGGTAGCGCAGGCTGTTGTCGGTGACGGTGCGGATGTTGTCCGGGCGGCTGTTGAGGCCCAGGCCCTGCTCGGTCTGTGCGAAGCCGAACTTGGTGGCCAGTACGACCTCGTCACGGAAGTCGCTCACCGCCTTGCCGAGCAGAACTTCGTTGTTGCCTGTGCCCCAGCCGTAGAGCTCGGCGGTGTCGAAGAAGGTGACGCCCAGGTCGTGGGCGCGGCGGATGGCGGCGATGCCCGCCTCCTCGTCACCGGGGCCGTAGCCCATGGTCAGGCCCATCGAGCCGTAGCCGATCGCCGAGACGGTCAGGCCCTGGGTGCCGAGTGTCCTTTGGTGCATGTCGATCTCCTTATGTCAAACCAAACGGTTCGGTTTTACCCTACGCCGACCACCGCCCCGCGGCAAACCAAACGGTTTGGTCGGGTAGCGTGGCAGTATGAGTGCCTCAACCCGCGCAGACTCGGTCCACGACCGCATCGTGAATGCCGCCAAGGCCGAGTTCTCCCAGCACGGGATCGCCGGGGCGCGGATCGACCGCATCGCCAAGGGCGCCCAGACCAGCAAGGAACGCGTCTACGCCTACTTCTCCAGCAAGGTGGCCCTCTACCGCTTCGTCTCCGCGCAGGAGCTCGCGGCCGTGACCGAAGCGACCCGCATGGACCCCACCGACCTGCCCGGTTACGCCGGCCGCCTCCATGACTACTTCACCGACCACCCCGACCGCTTCCGGCTCATCAGCTGGGGGCAACTGGAACTCGACGCCGGCGACTCCCTCCCCTACGACTCCTTCCGGAAAACAGTGGCTCACAAGGTCGAGCAACTCCGCCAGGCCCAGGAAGCCGGCCGGCTGGACGCCAACTGGGACCCGGTCGACATCCTGGTCTTCGTCCACCAGATCGCCACCGCCTGGGCTGCACAACCTGACCTGCTGCCCCCGTCCGGCGAGGGCCGCGCCACGTTCCTGGCGGCGCGCCGAGCTGCCATCGTCGCAGCCGTCGAGCGCCTGTTTCCCGCGACTGCGAACTGAGCAGGTGCCCCAAGCCCTCGAAGCGGCGCCTCGCTTTATTGGTGAGACGGGGAACATAGCCACCGGCTGCAGCCGGTTGGCTCATACCGAACTCCCTGCCCTGTTCCCCCTCGGAGGTGAAGGTAGAGCCGGGGTTCCAGGCGCAGGTACCCAAACGATCAGTCAGTAAGGACAACGACGTGCTTGCCCGGCGTGGTGCCGGACTCGAGGTCGGCCTGGGCATCACGGACCTGTTCCAGGCCGTGGTAGACCTTCGCGACCGGTACCTTGAGGCGCCCTTCGGCGATGGCCTGGAGCTGGTGGGCGAAGACGTCGGCCGGCAGGTCGGCGGCCTCGCCCGCGTAGCTGGTCAGCCGCACCCCGCTGGGGATCATGAACGGGGTGAAGTCGGGGATGGTCCACGCGCCGCCCAGGGCGCCGGTGAAGCAGACGGTGCCGTGCACGCGCACGCATCCGAAGGTGTCCGGCAGGGCTGTGCAGCCCACCAGTTCCAGCGCGGCGTCCACGCCCTGCGGTGCGAGGTCCCGGACCTTCTCGGCGATGTGTCCGTCGTCCACGATCGGATGGTCGACGCCCATGGCCCGCAGTTCGTCGGCACGCCCGGCGTGACGCGTGGTGGAGATGACGGTGGCGCCGATGTCCTTGGCCATCGCCGCCGCGCTCAGCCCGACCGTGGAGGTGCCTCCGCGGATCAGCAGCGTCTGTCCGGCCTTGAGGTCCAGACCGCGGGTCAGGGATCCGTAGGCGGTCTGGAACATCTCCGGCAGCGCGCCGACCACGTCCCACGGCAGGGTGGTCTCGAACGGGATGACCTGTGCCGCGGGGGCGGTGACGTACTGGGCGTACGCGCCGTCGTACGAGCGGCCCATGTTGCCCATCATGGTTGCCACCTGCCGGCCCGGGCGCAGTCCGCTGTCCTCGTCGGCCTGATCGACCACGCCGACGCCCTCGATGCCGGGGACGCGCGGGTAGGTGACCTCCGCGTCCGACTCGCCCTTGCGGGTGGTGACCTCGGACTCGTTGACGCCGAACGCCTTCACCCTGATCCGCACCCAGCCGGGCTTGCGTATCGGCACCGGCACATCCTTGATCTGAAGTGCGTCCAGGCCGCCGGGCCGGGTGACGACGACGGCCCGCATCGTCGCCGGTGCGGCGTCGCCGGCTGCTGTCGGTTGGCTCATACCGAGTTCCTCACTCTGTTTCGCCCCCTTGGTGCGCTATTCCGGATGGCGTTCCGCCACTGTCAGGGGCGGGCGATGCCCTCCCACAGGTCGAGGGCGGCCTGGTAATGGGCGGTGGCCTCGAAGGGCGGGTTGCCGACGCTTGCGGAGGTGGGTTTGTCCGTGACGGCGGGCCACAGACGGGACTGCTCACCGGTGGCGAAGTCGAGAACGATGTCGCGGATACGCGTGTCACGCTCGGCCTGTTCGGGGCTGCGGCCCGGCTTTTCCTGGCCGACCAGGGCGTACATCTCGGTGCCGTGCACCGCGGGCGCGCCCTCGGCGGGCCCGATCAGCAGGAGATGGGCGTTGCCGCCCGCGGCGGCGTGCGCCAGGGCGCCGCGGGCGGCCGGGAGCGCGAAGAGGTAGTCCGCCATGACCGCGGCGCGGACCTCGGCCGGGGTACGACCGCCCTGGTCGTAGGCATCGACGATCTTCCTGGCGCGGGAGCGGGAAATGCGCCACCCCGCGACCTCGTCGACGACGCGGTCGAGGGTGTGCGGGTCGTAGCGGTCGAGGTCGTTCGCCACCCACCACCCCATGTCGTCACTCGCCATACTCAGCAGCACGTCGACCTTCCGGTGCGCGCCCGAGGCGAGGACGTCCATGGGATGGGCGTGCACCACCGCGCCGGGCTGCCCGATGTCCAGGACGACGCCGGTGGCCTTGTTGTCCACCCCGCCCCGGACTCCGAGATCCGTCGGCGCGACCTTGCTCAGAGCATCCCTCAGGGACGCCGTGTCGAGGTCGAGCAGCTTCTCCGGGTTGCCTGCGACGCCGAGTTCGGTGACGAACCGGTGCGCCAGCTCCTCGACCCACCAGGCCGGGACGCTGCGGGCGGGCCCGCCGGAGAACCCGGCCAGGCGCCGGTACAGACCGTCGGCGGAGGAGGCCCCGAGCAGCCCGAAGGTGGTATAGGCGCCGGCGCTGTGGCCGTAGACGGTGACGTTGCCGGGATCGCCGCCGAAGTGGGCGATGTTCCGCTGGACCCAGGTGAGCGCGGCGATGACGTCCTGGAGGAAGAGGTTGCTGGCCTCAGCCAGGGCTCCGCCGTACTGGGAGAGCGAGAGCGCGCCCAGCGCACCGAGCCGGTAGTTGACCGACACACCCACCACGCGCCCCGACGCGGCGAGACCGGCGGCGTTCGACGTGATCTGCGTGTTCGCGCCGTACTCGAATCCGCCGCCATGGACGTACACGGCCACCGGCAGCGCCTTGCCGGCCGGCTGCTCGGGAGCCCACACGTTCAGGTTCAGGCAGTCCTCGCCCATCCCGCTGTCCGCTTCCAGCCAGTCACCGCTGTCGGGCTGGACAGAGACGACGCCCTTGCGGTCATAGGAGCGGTCCGGATCGAAGCCGGCGACCACGGGGCGGCGATACCGCTCGGCAGTGGCATACGGGATCCCCCACCAGGACCGCACCCCTGGTGCAGTCGGAGCCTTGGGCGCGGTAGCGGTCATGACATGTCCTTCCAGCGCGGTTCGGCTGTTTCGCGCGGCGAGTCGGCGGCTGGTTGCGAGCGATGACGTCTCCCATCGTTTCCCGGGATCCGACCAGGCGCCCGGCGAGTGGCGGTCACCTGGTGGTCGTCCAGAGACACTTCGGCAACAAGATCCCGATGCAGGCCGTGAACCTCTACTACCTGGCCGACGGCCGGATCGTCGGCGAACGGCGCCAGCCTGACCTCGCGCAAGAGGTCGGTCTCCTCTTCTTGATCCGGCATCTTCGCGCGAACAGCGCCCGCTGCGGTGAGAGCTGTACCCCCTGGGGTGCGGTGTCGCGGCTGCTGAGGCGGTCGAGGGAGATGCGCAGGAGGCGGCACCCCTGGCCCGGATGGCTGTCGCCGGTCGTCAGGGCGGCCTGGCTCAGGGAGCCGCTGAACAGAACCAGATCTGTAGGACATCGGCTGACCGCGATCGCGAGCCGGGCGAGGTTTGTGACGAACGACGGCCTGCGGCGCCCCGAACTCACCGCCGAGGGCAAGGTCGTACTCGACATCGGAGCGTCCGTGACGCGCCGTACGACGGCCGCGTCGAGCCACGTCACGTCGTCGGCGATCACCAGCAGCACGCGCTCGGCGGCCCTGGGCAGCGGACCCTGTCTCGCCTCAGCGGTACGCGTCGCTGCCCCGGGAGGAACGGGATGAGCAGGAAGACCGGCGGCTGTATGTGCGGGAGCCGCCCAGCCCGGCCGTTCCCGCCCCGCCTGTCGGTCCTCTCCGGGCCGTGTCTGCCGGAACTGCTCCATGACGTCGAAGACCTGCTCGGCCGGTACCTCGGAGACCGCATTTTGACTTCGCTTTCACGCGTAACAGCCTCCGGCCCGTTGTGAGTGACAAGCAGGCCTGGTAGCCGCGCGGTCATCGTCGGCTGGTCGCGGGCCGGGCACGTGAGATCGCACCGTGCCAGTACAGAAAACGTTCCAGGGGGTCTCCCTCCGCGTTCCATGGCCAAGGCGTCGCCATGCCTGCCGTGGCGCGCAGCACGACAACGGCCTCGTCCATCAGGGCGGCTTTGACCAACGCGTAGGCCAGCACGTTGAGATCCGCCAGTGCCGCCGCGTGACCGAGGAATCCAGGGAGCGGCCAGTCGCGCGCCGCTCGGCTCAGCGCCGCGGACGCATCAGGCCGTCTCCAGTAGTCCCCGGCGTTCAGCGCCGCCATGCCGCCGGCGGAAACGGCGCGTTGGTAGGCGTGGACGAACGCGGTGACTTCCAAACCGACCGTGGGAGCCCTGGCCGGCATCACGGAACGGATGCCGTCGAGCAGGTCCAGCACCTGCCCGGTCGAACCGCACTCGTCCGGTGACAGATAGCCCAAGGCCTGAAGATGCGCCTCCCGATTCCACGGATCCCGGGCCTTGATCTCCCGCCAGACCGGCCTTACCTCGCCGTAAGGTTCCTGCCCACATCTCATCGCGGCCAGGAGCACGGTCCAGGGGGTGGGGTCGGCGGGTATCAGCTCGGCCGCGCGCAAGCAGGCCTCCCGGATGCTGCTCAGGTCCACGTGCGTTCCCTGTGCCCGCGCGTGCGTCACCTCCGACCAGGCGTGCAGCAGGAGTGCTCCCGGGTCCTGCGGGGCCTGACGCAGCCAGATCTGTGGCAGTGCCCGCCCGGCTGCCTCGGCGAGCACTCCGAGGCGGTGCGCCTTACGGTCCCAGTCCTGCCCTGCGTCCAGGATCACCTTCTCCATCAGTGCGATGACCGTGGTGTCGAGTTCGCCGCGGGCCCAGCTGATGTCCAGGCGCCGCCGGACCCGGCCGAGGACCACGTCGTCGAGTTCGGGGGCCAGGCGAGGAGAGTTGCCTTTGCGTCGTCTGAAGGCGGACATGCCATCACTTTCTTCCTGGGGTGGGCTCCGGATACCGACGCCGCAGCATCCGGGGCTCCACTGAACGCACGCCGGCGGCATCTACCAGCGGCTGACGACTTCATCGTCGGCGTTTCGGCCGATACCGCTCCGGACCAGTGAGACCGCCACAACCAGCACGGCGACCAGCACCGACAGCAGCACCTGGATCCGTCCACCGCCCTCACTGTCGTCGGTGAGCATGTAGCCGAGCACGAACGTGATGACCGTGATGGTCGCCCACGTCAGGTACGGGAAGAACCACATCCGGACCAGGAGCCCCTCCGGGTTTTCGCGGAGGATGATTCTCCGCATCCTCAGTTGCGAGAAGCAGATGACCAGCCACACGAAGAGCGCGATCGCGCCTGAGGAGTTCAGCAGGAACTGGAAGACCGTGTCCGGCCACAGGTAGTTGAAGGCGACGGCGACGAACCCGAAGGCGACGGAGGCCAGGATCGCGGCCTGCGGGACACCCCGCATGGTCGTGCGCGCGAAGGCTCTGGGCGCGTCGCCGCGCCGGCCGAGCGAGAAGGCCATCCGGGAGGCGGTGTAGAGACCGGAGTTGAGACAGGAAAGGACAGCGGTGAGCACGACGGCGTTCATGACCTGGCCGGCGTGCGGGATACCGATCGCGTCCAGGGCGGCGACGTACGAGCCCTTCTCGGCGATCGCCGGATCATTCCACGGCAACAGACAGACCACGACGAGGATCGAGCCCAGGTAGAAGAAGCCGACCCGCCGGATCACGCTGCTGATGGCCCTGGTGACCGCACGCTGCGGGTTCTCGGACTCACCGGCGGCGAGGGTGACGATCTCGCTGCCCATGAACGAGAAGACCACCAACAGCATGCCGGAGAGGATCGCGTCGGCGCCGTTGGGCAGAAAGCCGCCATGCGCGGTGAGGTTGGCGAAGCCGTCCCCCGGGCTGTCCGAGCCGGGCAGTACACCGAAGGCCGCCAGTCCGCCGATGACGACGAAACCCGCTATGGCGACGACCTTGATGCCCGCGAACCAGAACTCGAATTCGCCGAAGGAGCCGACCGATGCCAGGTTCGTGGCGGTGAGAACGACCATCACGACGAGTGCCCAGGCCCACTGCGGGAGGGCCGGCACCCACCCTTCCAGGATCACGGCACCCGCGGTCGCCTCGACAGCGAGCACCACGACCCAGAAGAACCAGTACAGCCAGCCGATCGAGAACCCGGCCCAGCGGCCGAGCGCCCGGTCGGCGTAGGCGGAGAAGGAACCGGACGTGGGGTTGGCCACGGACATCTCGCCGAGCATCCGCATCACGCAGACGACCAACGCACCGACCAGGGCGTACGACAGCAGAATGCCGGGTCCGGCCTTGGCGATGCCCGAGGCGGAGCCCACGAAGAGGCCGGCACCGATGATCCCGCCAATGGCGATCATGGACAGATGGCGGTTCTTGAGTCCGGCCTGCAGGCCGTCCGAGCGATGAGTCTGCTCGCGGGTGCCGGGCGACAGGGCTCTCTTGCCGTGCGTCGTACTCATGAACATCCTTGGCTGAAGGGCTAGTTCGAAGATCCAGGCGGACTGGCGGCTCCCAGCCGCGCTACCGCAGGTCAGGTGCGGGCGCACACCTGCATGGTCTTGTAGAGGCAGGCGAGCTGCGGTTTCCGCAGTGCCAGTAGCGCCAGTAGCCGGCCTGGTATGAGAGGCGCCGGGAACCCCGTCGGGGTTCCCGGCGCTTTTGGTCAGGCGCTGTCGACGACCGCGTCCTGCGGCGGGACTTCCGCGGAGCCGCCGAGGTACGCGGCCTTCACCCGCGGATCGGCGGCCAGTTCGGCGGCCGGACCCTCCAGTGCGACCCGGCCGGTCTCCAGCACGTAGGCCCGGTCGGCGAGCCGCAGCGCCTGGCGGGCGTTCTGCTCGACGAGGAGGACCGCCGTGCCCTGGTCCCGGATCTGCCGCACGATCTTGAAGATGTTGCGGGTGAACAGCGGGGACAGGCCGAGCGAGGGTTCGTCCAGGGCGAGAAACCGCGGTGCGTTCATCAACGCCCTGCCGATCGCGAGCATCTGCTGCTCGCCGCCGGACAGCGTGCCCGCGAGCTGGTCGCGCCGCTCGGCGAGACGCGGGAACAGCTCGTACACCTGCTGTCGTCGCTGAGCCAGCGCCGCGGTGTCCTTGCGGGACAGGTAGCCGCCCATCGTCAGGTTCGTGTCGACTTCGAGCGCGGCGAACACCCGGCGTCCTTCCGGCACATGGCCGAAGCCCATGCCCACGACGTCATGCGCCGGTGTACGGGTGATGTCCTGGCCGTCGAGCAGGACCTTGCCCGACTTCGCCCGGTGCAGCCCGGTGAGGGTGCGCAGCAGCGTCGTCTTGCCCGCGCCGTTCGCGCCGAGGATCGCCACGATCTCTCCCGGCTCCACCCGGAGGGAGACCCCGGACAGAGCCTCGATCGCGCCGTAGGAGGCATCCAGGTCCGTGACTTCGAGCAATGCCATCTCAGTGGCCCTTCGCGAGAGTCGGGGCGGTGGACGCGTCGGGGCCGATGCCGGCGCCCTCGGCGTCTTCATCGTCGTCCTCGTCCACCCCGAGGTAGGCCTCGATCACCCGGGGGTCCTGTTGCACCTCGGCCGGCGGTCCCTCGGTGAGCCGCGTACCGGTCTCGATGACGAGCACCCGTTCGCACAGTCCCATGACGAAGGCCATGTCGTGTTCGATGAGTACGACGGTGACGCCCCGGTCCCGGATACGGGCGACGAGTTCCATGAGGTCGGTCTTCTCGCTGGGGTTCATTCCGGCGGCGGGCTCGTCCAGGAGCAGCACCAGCGGATTGCTCGCCAGCGCGCGGGCGATGTCGAGGCGGCGTTGATCACCGTACGACAGCTCGCGTGCGAGGCGCGTGGCCTTGTCGGACAGGCCCACGAACTCCAGCCAGTAGCGGGCCTCGCGACCGGCGCGCTGTTCCTCCTGGCGCTGGGCGGGCAGCCGCAGCAGTGAGGTCAGTACGCCGCTCTTCAGCCGCGAGGTCATGCCGACGAGAACGTTCTCGACGACGCTCATGTCGCCGAAGAGCCGCGCCCCCTGGAAGGTGCGGGCCATGCCCCGCTGTACGACCTCGTGGGGACGACGCCCGACCAGCGACTCACCTCCCAGGAGGACCTCTCCGGAGGTCGGCTCGACCACGCCCGTCACGCAGTTGAACACGGTGGTCTTGCCCGCGCCGTTGGGTCCGATGACGCCGAGGACCTCGCCGCGTCCAACGGTGAAGGCCACGTCGTCGAGCGCCATCAGCCCGCCGAACCGCATGGTCAGGCCGCGTACTTCGAGCAGCGGCTCGCCCGGTGTCACGGCGGTCTGCGGCAGCGGCGGTTCCTGCGCGGAGTCGGCGAGCCGCGCCCCGCGCCGGGTGCGCGCGGGCCACAGGCCCAGCGGCCGTACGAACATCAGGATGATGAGGAGCACGGCGAACAGGAAGATCCGCCACTCGTCGCCGATGCCCCGCAGCACTTCCGGCATGCCCTGGACGACGAGCGCGCCGAGGAACACCCCGACCAGGCTGCCGCGTCCGCCGATGAGGACCACCAGCAGGATCAGCACCGAGGTGAGGAAGGTGAAGCTGGTCGGGTTGACGATGCCGATGTAGGTGGCGAAGAAGGCCCCCGCCAGGCCGGCGATCACGCCGCCGACGATGTAGGCGAGCGCCTTGACCCGGATGGAGGGTACGCCCACCGCCTCGGCGACCTTCTCGTCCTCACGGACGCTCTCCCAGGCCCGGCCGATCTTCGAGCGGGTGAGGCTGGTGACGCCAAGACCCACGACGACGGCGATCGCCAGCACGAGGTAGTACATGCTGAGTGTGTCGTCGAAGGAGTGGCCGAGGAGCACCGGGCGGGAGGGGATGATGACTCCCTCCGGCCCGCCGGTGAACTCCAGGTTCTGGGCGGTGACCCGGACGATCTCGCCGAAACCGAGGGTGACGACCGCCAGGTAGTCGCTGCGCAGCCGCAGCGTGGGATAGCCGATGATGAAGCCGCCCATGGCGGCGACCAGCATCGCTATCGGCAGCGTGAGCCACCAGTTGACGTCGTAGTTGCCGACCAGGATGGCCGTGGTGTAGCCGCCGATGGCGAAGAACGCCGAGTAGCCGAGGTCGAGCAGGCCCGCGTAGCCGACCACGACATTGATGCCGAAGCCGAGGACGACGTACAGCAGCACCTTGACGCCGACGTCGGTCCAGTAGTCACCCGCGAGATTGGGGAAGGCGAGGAGGATCACGGCGAACACGGCCAGGGAGGGCAGTTTGAACCGTGGTGAGTCCAGAAGTCCACGCATCGTTGTCACACCCTTTCTGCCACGCGCTCGCCGAGCAGACCGCTCGGTCTCACGACGAGTACGGCGATGAGCGTGCCGAAGACCACCACGTCGGTCCACCGCCCGGACACATAGCCGGTGGCGTAGGACTCCAGCAGCCCGATGATGACGCCGCCCACCATGGCTCCGGGGATGTTGCCGATGCCGCCGATAACAGCGGCGGTGAAGGCGCGGAGGCCGAGAAGGAAGCCCATCAGGAAGTTGACCTGCGGGTAGTACAGGGCGTACATGGTGCCCGCCGTGCCGGCGAGCCCGGCGCCGATGAGGAACGTCAGCAGGATGGTGCGCTCGACGTTGATGCCCATCAGCCGTGCGGCGTCCTGGTCCATCGCCAGGGTGCGCATGGTGGTGCCGGTGACGGTGCGCTGCACGAAGAAGAACAGCGCGGCCATCAACACCACGCTGACACCGAAGATGCCCAGCTGCGCGTAGGTCAGCCGGACGCTGTCGGTCAGCTGGATCGCGTTCTCGGCGGAGAGGAAGCCGATGTGCGGGACGCTCTTGAAGCCGGTGCCCTGCGACAGCGCGGTGCCGTACTCGACGGCGAGCGACAGTCCGAGGGCGGAGACCAGCAGCGACAGTTGCGGGGCCTTGAGCAGGGGCAGGTAGACGATACGGGCGGAAGCCACACCGAGTGCGCCGGTGACCGCCGTGGCCGCGACGAGCGCGACCACGACGAGGACACCGGCCGGCATGCCGCCGTTGGCCAGCAGGCTGAGCACTCCCAGTGCGAGGAAGCCGCCCACCATGAAGAAGTCGCCGTGGGCGAAGTTGATGAGCCGGATGATCCCGTACACCATCGTGTAGCCCAACGCGACCAGCGCGTAGAACGCCCCGACCGTCAGGCCGTTGAGCGTGTACTGGAGGAATTCGTGCATGTCGGTCTGTGCGCCGGCCCGGTCAGCCCGCGTCGACCCACGCGCCCGAGGCGTCGAGGGTCTTGCCGGGGACGAACTTGGAGTCCTTCACGACGGCGGTCACATAGACCGCGTTCTTCCTGTCGCCGTTCGGCTCGAAGTTGATCGCGCCGGTGATGCCCGCGTAGTCCTTGGTGGTGTGCAGCGCGTCGGTGATCTTCTGCGAGTCAGCGGACTTCGCCCGCCCGATGGCGTCGGCGATCACCTTGATCGCGTCGTACTCGTAGGGCGCGAACGGACCCGCGTCGGTGTCGTACGCCTCCTTGTACGCGGTGACGAACCCGGCGGCCGAACTGATGAAGGAGGGCAGCGGGGCGGTCGTGGTGGCGAAGCCCTCGGAGGCAGAGCCGGCGGTCTTGATGACGGTCGCGTCCTGGGTCGCATCGCCGCCGATGATCGGGACCGTGATGCCCAGCTCACGCGCCTGCTTGAGCACCAGGCCGGCGTCGGCGAAGTAGCCGGTGAAGTAGATCGCCTGGGGATCGGTGCTCTTCACCTTGGTCAGGAAGGAGGTGAAGTCCTTGGCGCCGGGGGTGATGGCGTCGAAGAAGACGTCCTTGCCGCCGAGCTTTCCGAGGCTGCTCCTGGCCGCCTCGGCGAGTCCCTTCGCGTAGGCCGTGTTGTCGTGGATGACCGCGACGTTCTTCGCCTTGAGGGACTCCACCAGGTACTTCGCGGCGAACTCGCCCTGCTTGTCGTCACGGCCGATGGTGCGGAAGACGTGCTTGAGGCCGCGGTCGGTGATCTGCACGTTCGTCTGCGCGTCGGCGATGAAGGGGACGTTGCGCTTGTCGGTGATCACGGTCTCGGCGATGGCGGCGCCCGAGCAGTAGCCGCCCGCCACGGCCACCACCTTCTGCGACATCAGCTTCTGCATCGCGGCGGTGCCGGTCTGCGCGTCGCAGGCGTCGTCGACGACCACGAGCTCGACCTTCCGGCCGCCGAGCAGGCCGCCGTCCTTGTTGATCTCCTTGGCCGCGAGCTTGGCGGCGTTCACGATGTCCGTGCCGGCGGAGGCGGAGTCCCCGGACAGCGGCGCGACCACACCTATCTTGATCGCGCCGGTCCCGCTGTCGCCGCCTGACGCACTGTTGCCGCCACAGGCGGAGACCAGCGCGACACTGGTCAGTGCGACGCCGGCGCCAAGAAATCTGGACCGATTACATATCACTGGGATGCCTCCTGGAGCGGGGTTCCTGCTACATGCAGGTATCTCTACGTGGTCACACTGGGAGGCAACGAAGCATCTCCGCTGTGCGGGTAGGCCGATAACTCCGGGCTACGTGGGCACAGACGGTAGATTTCCAAAACACTTTGCACAACAGCGGTTTTAGAAAGTTCGGAGTTTCCTGATCAAGGGTGCGGAAATTCTCGGGCACCTTAAATCAGGGAAGGCTAGAGCGGGCCGTGGAATGCGTACATGCTCCATCGCGTATGACAACCATCCACCGATTATCCGAAGTGGAGCTTGCGGACCGGGCGGAGTTCGTGCGTGGCGGAAGAGGCGGTCGCTGGGCATGGCTGATGTCTGTCAAATGTCAGGACAACCAGGGCAGTTGGGGTTGCCGACGTGCTGTCGAGAGTCGCTGCCGAAGGCGTTCGGCACGATGTTTCCAGCGGCTGACCCAGCCGGCTGCGGGCCTTGCCCCCGGGCCTTGGACACGTTCGCCGTCCGGCCGCGCCCGCCGGGGCAGTCCACTGTTCCTCGCGGGAGGCGGAGCTGTCCGAGCCGTACAAGAAGGTCCGTGAGCTGGAGGAAAAGCGCGACATCCTGCGGAAGACGGCCAAGTGTTTCGCCGGGGATACGCGCTGGTGAAACAAACCGCTTCCAATTCGTCGCCGACCACCAGCGCCGCTTCGTCGTCAAGCGGTTGCGACAGGTACTCGACGGCACCGCCCGATCCAGTAAGCGAGCCACTCCGGGTTGGGCAGCGCAGCCCGATCGCCTTCGAGGCGACTTCCGACACAACATCAAATCCATGGACGCGCAGCGCGTAAGGCGTGTCCAAGACTCAGGTCGAGGCCTCTCACCGTTTGCCCTCGCATGTGTACCCGCACGGGCCGGCACTCAAGGGAACCGTCCGCCGCGTCGAAAACGATGTCACCGCTGCGCCCTGTCGGAGTGCGCGGATCCACCGGAACTCCGCCTAATCTGCGGGAAATTCACGGCACGAACATCGCACGGAGAGGGAGAGCTCCGGTCATGAGCGAACTTGTCCGGGAGCGCCGACTCATCACGTCCGTTCCCCGTCCGAAGTCGCAGCAGTTGCCGGCCGGCAAGTCGGCGGCGGTCGCCGACGTCTGCGTGACGCTGCCGGTGTTCGTCACGCGTGCCGGAGGCGGCGTGCTGGAGGACGTCGACGGCAACTAGTCGACGGCAACTAGCTGATCGATTTCGAGTCCGGCATCGCCACGACCTCGGCCGGCAACAGCGCGGCGGCGGTAGTACACCGCGCGTCCGCGCATCTGGCGGACTTCACCCACACCCGTTTCACGGTGCCGCACGAGGAGTGCGTGGAGGTCGCCGAGCGGCCGGCCGATCTGACCCGGGTGACCACGCAAGAAGTCGGCGCTGTGCAACTCCGGCGCCGAGGCGGTCGAGAACGCATGGAATATGGAGGTTGTTACAGGTGAAAGCAAGGTCAACTGTTCAGATGGATACGGATCGAGTCGTTGTCACGCAGTGGCGCTTCGCCCCGGGCGCCGAGACAGGCCATCACGTTCACGCACACGACTACGTGGTCGTTCCCTTGATCACTGGAACGGTGCGCGTGGAGGACTCAGCAGGGGAACGCGAAGTAGAGATGCACGCCGGCGTTTCCTACGCACGGTCTGCCGGTGTCGCGCACAACCTCGTCAACGTGAACGGGTACGAATTCCGCTTTGTCGAAGTTGAGCTCAGGTAGAAGCGCGCCACACCAGGCCACGTAGGACGGATTCCGCGATCCCCAGGAAGGTTCCCATGACCTCACAACCCTCGCTGCCGACCCCGCCCGTCTCCGCCGCGACGGAGGACTGCGCCCGTGACGGCTTCCATCCAGACCTGCCCGACGGTCCGAGCGGCCCGCTGCCTGAGGCACGCCAGCGGGTGCACCACATCCGCGCCGACGACCTGGACGGCGGCACGGCGCAGACCGGCGGTATGCGTCGCTTCGCCGCGATCAGTGGGGCCAGGGTCGGCTCGGAGCGGATGTGGATGGGGCAGACCACGGTTGCGCCCGCGACCGCCTCGGCCGACCACCACCATGGCGACTCCGAAACCGCCATCTACATCGTCAGCGGACACCCCGAGTTCGTCTTCCTCGCCGACCCCGCCGAACACGGAGCGGAACCCGAGGAGGTGCGGTTGCGCACCGGGCCGGGCGACTACGTCTTCGTCCCGCCCTTCGTGCCGCACCGCGAGGAGAACCCCGACCCGTACGACGAGGCCGTCGTCGTGATCGCCCGCAGCACGCAGGAGGCCGTGGTCATCAACCTGCCGAGCCTCTATGTACTCCGGTCCGGACAGGGGTAGCGCCCCGTCCACCCGCGAGCAGGCACTCGTCGACGCGGGCAGCAGCGACCGCACCACGCCGTCGCCGGTGCTGACGGCCGCCGGTACCCCGCGGCAGGCCGCGCGCACCATGAGGCTCGGCATCGGCCGCGACACCACCGCCGACGAAATCGACCGCGCCGCGCACGCCCTCGGACCGCGGTGCACCGGCCGATCCGCGCCCCGTGGACCGAGGCCGTCCTCCCCCTCACCGCGCTCCTCCTCGCCACCGCCGCCCCGAAACCCGCACCAGACGTAGTTGAACGACATCGCAACAGCATCGGAGCTGCATAGGCCGCGCGCCAAGGCACAGCCAGCGAACAGACACTGCCCGGCCGAAGGCGCAACGGCCCGGTGATCAAGTCCGGGCCCGCCCCGTGCGTTCGTCGAGCTGTGCGGTCAGCTGCGCGACCTGTTCCCGCACCGTCTCGGCCCGTGGGGTGATCTCGCGTTCCCGCTCCTCCAGCCGCGCCGGCACCGCGCCGAGCGTCAGCTCCCCGCCGGTCATGCGGTGCGCCAGGCCGATGTGGTCGCCCCGGTCAGCCGACGCAGTATCACCGCGGTCATCGCCCAGTACACCCGCGACTCCGAACTGCGGGGCAGATGCTCGTAGTAGGTTCCATTTCCTAGGTATCCGTAAGAGCGCGGTCCCCAGCGACGCTCTAATCCTGGTCTCAGGTTGATCGGGGACAATGAGCGGCAAAAAACATCGACTGGAAGGGGGCGGGCCGGCGTGCGGATCATGATCGCGGATGACGAGGCGGCCATCCGGGATTCGCTGGAGCGGGTGCTCCAGGTCGAGGGTTACGACACCAGCACCGTCGCCAACGGTTTCGCCGTGCTCGACGGGGTCGGTGGCGACGCGCCGGATCTGCTGCTCCTCGACGTGATGATGCCCCGCCTCGGCGGGTTGGAGACCTGCCGGCGGTTGCGGGCCGCGGGCCAGGATCTGCCGGTGCTGATGCTGACCGCCCGTGACCAGGTCTCCGACCGGGTCGCGGGGCTGGACGCGGGCGCCGACGACTACCTGCCCAAGCCGTTCGCCACCGAGGAGTTGCTGGCCCGGGTGCGGGCCCTGCTGCGCCGGCGCACGCCGACCGACGAGGAGTCGCAGATCCTGTCGTTCGCCGACGTCCGGCTCGATCCGGACAGATTCGAGGCGTGGCGGGGCGGGCGGCCGCTGCACCTGACCCGGACCGAGTTCTCCCTCCTGCAGGTCCTCGTGAGCAACGCGACCCGGGTCTTGACCCGCGACGCGCTGTTCGGGGCGATCTGGGGCTTCGGCATGAGCTCCACCGCCAACAACCTCCAGGTATACGTGAGCTACCTGCGCCGCAAGATGGAGGCCGAGGGTGAGCCGCGATTGATCTACACGCTGCGCGGCCTGGGATACACGTTGCGGGAGACTCCTCCGTGAGCAGGCCCGCCGGCCGGGAACCGCGCCGGCTGACCCGATGGTGGCGCCGGCGGTCCCTGCGGACCAGGCTGACGGTGATCGCGGCGACGGCCATCGCGGTCAGCGTGTTCGTGGCCTTCCAGGTGGCCAGCCAGCTACTGGACTGGGAGCTGCGGGACACCGCCGAGAATCAGCTGCGCGCCGACTCCCGCGTCCTGGCGACGAACGCGGAGCGCGCCGGTCTGGCGCAGGTCCAGCTACCGCCGTATCCCGGGTCCGGTCGGCTGGTGCGGGTCATCCTGCCCGACGGCTCGATCCGGACGCCGGCCGGCCAACCCGCGCTGCCCCCGGTCAGCGAGGACGCCGGGCGCGTGGCGCAGGGCGCGTCGGCCGACCTGATGGAGTCGAACGACAGCGACGAGGACGGCTTCATCATCTACACGCTGCGGGCGGGCGACGGCGCGGTCCAGGTGGCCCGCGTCGTCGACGACAGCCCGATCAACCGGTTCGGGTTCGGCATGCTGCTGATCGGGCTGCTCTGCGTGGTCGGCGGCGCCCTTGTCGGGCGGACCGTGGCGCGGACCGGGCTGGCACCGATCGACCGGCTGACCGCCGCCGCGGTACGTGTCGCGCACACCCGGGATCTCGACGCCGACATCCCGGATGAGGGCGGTGGGGAGATCCGGCGGCTGATCCAGTCGATCAACGACATGCTCGCCGCGCTCCGGGACTCCCGGCGGGCCCAGCGGCTGCTCGCCGAGGACGCCGCCCACGAGCTCAAGACCCCGCTCACCAGCCTGCGCCTCAACGTCGAGCTGCTGATCCGGCTCGATCGGCGCGGCACCCTGGACAGCGCACTGCCGGCGGAGAGCCGGACCCGGCTACTCAACGATCTCGGCGCCCAGGTGACCGAGTTGAGCACCCTTGCCGCCGAGCTGACCGACCTGGCGCGCGGTGACGTCAGCGACGAGAGCACCGAGGTCCTCGACCTCGCCGACGTGGTGGTGGCCGCCGCGACCCGGGCGGGTTCCCGCGTGCCCGACATCGAGGTCGCGCTCGACGTGACCTCTGTGTGGGTGAGCGGGCGTCCCGCTGCGCTCGAGCGGGCGGTGCTCAACCTCATCGACAACGCCGGCAAGTGGTCCCCCGCGGACCAGCCGGTCCAGGTCCGGCTCCGTATCGAGGGCGCGTCGGCGGTGCTCGAGGTCGACGACGCCGGGCCGGGCATCGACGCCGCCGACGTACCGCGGGTGTTCGACCGGTTCTACCGTGCCGACAGCGCCCGGGCGTTGCCGGGATCCGGTCTGGGGCTGTCGATCGTGCAGCGGGTCGTCGACGCCCACGGCGGCCGGGCCACGGTCGCCCGCTCCGCACGCGGTGGCGCACTGCTTCGGGTCGACCTTCCGGCCGCGGCGCCCGCCCCGATCGCGCGGCTCACCGCCGGGGAGGACACCGCGGTGCGCTGACCCGCCCCGGCGGCGCGGCGCGGGACAAGGGACGGCGGCGGCCCTCGGGCATGGCCCCGCGCGGCTCACCGTCGGGGCAGGACACCGCGATGCGCCGACCCCAACCCCGGCCGCACGGCGCAGGACCAAGGGCGGCGACCGTCGGGCAATGGCCCGCGCGGCCCGCCACCGGGCAGGACACGGTGCGCCGACCCCAGCCCCGGCGCGTGGCGCAGGACCAAAGGGCGGCGACCGTCGGGCCCATGAAAAAAATCCGGGACGGGCCTGGGTCCCCGTCCCGGATCTCGTCCGTGCTGCCGCGCTCAACGTTGCAGCGCGGGCTCCTCGTCGTCGGCGAGCGGTTGTTTGCCGTCCGGCAGCTCCGCCGCTGGACGGGACAGCCGGCTCGGCCACCACATCCGCCGGCCGATCAGCAAGGTGAGGGCGGGCACCAGGACCGACCGCACCAGCAGGGCGTCGAGCAGCACGCCGAAGGCGACCAGGAACCCGACCTCGATCAGCATCACCAGCGGAAGTGTGGCGAGGACCGCGAACGTGGCCGCCAGGACCAGGCCTGCCGAGGTGATGACGCCACCGGTGGCCGAGAGGGCTTTGAGCATGCCCTCTCTGGTGCCGAGACGCACGGTCTCCTCCCGGGCCCGGCTGGCCAGGAAGATGTTGTAGTCGACGCCGAGCGCCACCAGGAACAGGAATGCCAGCAGCGGCACCGAATAGTCGATCCCCTTGAACCCGAGGATCGTGTCGAAGACGAACACGCTGCCGCCGAAGGCTGCGGCGAATGAGACGATCACGGTGGCCATCAGGATCAGCGGGGCCAGGATCGCGCGCAGCAGCAGCCCGAGGACGATCAGGACGACGGCGAGCACCAGCGGGATCACCAGCTTCTCGTCGCGCTTGGTGGTCACCTCGGTGTCGAGGTTCTCCGCACTCGGCCCGCCGACGATCGCCTCCGCCCCGCTCACCGCGTGCACGGCGGTGCGCACCCGCTTGATCGTGTCGTACTCCGCGACGGTGTCCGGCGCGTCCTTCGGGAACACGGAGATGTTGGCCCAGCCACCGCTGGTCTGCTCCGGAATGGCCAGGGCCACACCGCGAGTGTCCTTGACGATGTCGAGCACCCGCTCCTGGTGCGCCGGCCGCGTGAAGATCGTCATCGGCTGGCCGCCGAGCTCCGGGAAGTGCTGGCGGACAACGGTGAAGCCGGTGACCGACTCCGGCGCGGACAGGAACTGGTCCTGCTCCCGCAGGGCGCCGGTGTTGCCCGCCAGCCCGAGGGCGAGCACGCCGAGGACTCCGAGCGAGCCGAGCGTCGCCACCCACCGGCGGCGGCTGATGGCGGTGCCGAGCCGTCCCCACAGCCCCGGCTTCTCCTCCACGGCCGTGCTGAACCGCGGGATGGCCGGCCAGAAGATCCGCCTGCCGAGCACCACGAGCACCGCCGGGAACAGCGTCAGCATGGCCACCAGCGCGCACAGGATGCCGGCCGCACCGATCGGGCCCAACCCGCTGGTGCTGTTCAGGTCCGCGACGAGCAGGCAGAGCAGGCCGGCGACCACGGTGGCCGCGGACGCGACGATGGCCGGCGCCGCGCCGCGGAGCGCGTGGACCATCGCGACCCGGACGTTCTCATGGTGGTGCAGTGCCTCCCGATATCGAGCGATGAGCAACAGCGCGTAGTCCGTGCCGACGCCGAATACCAGGATCGTCAGCAGCGCCGAGTTCTGGTCGTTGACCACGATGCCGAAGCCCTTGACGAGCAGGTAGACGGTCCCCATCGAGGTCAGTGCGGCCGCGCCGACGGCCACCAGCGGGATGATCCACAACACCGGGCTGCGGTAGGTGAGGATGAGCAGGAGCGTGACGACGACGATGGTGGTGAGGAGGACCTGCACGTCGATGCCGTCGAAGACGGCGTCCATGTCGCCGTCGATCGCGCCCGGGCCGGTCACGTCGAGTTCCAGGCCGGAGGGGCGGTCCTTCGCGGCGTCACGTAACGGGCCGACGATGTCCTCCGGTGCGCCGTAGGCCGTGCTCACCTCGAGGGTGAACATCATCGCCTTGCGGTCGGTGGAGGGGCTCGTCGGTGAGCCCTCGTCGTCCTCGCCGGCCGCCGCCGTCGCCTTCGGCGGGTACCGCTTGGCAAGGGTGTCGTAGTGGCGCTCGACCGTCGCGCGGTCGGCGTCGGTCATGCCGCCGGCGCGGTGGTACACGAAGACGAACGTGTTGTCGTCACCGCCGGGGAGACTGTCGTCCAGCACCGCCACCTTGGTGGACTCGGCACTGGCCGGCAGGGTGTCCACGGCGCTGTCGGTGGTGACCGAGCTCAACTTTCCGCTCAGCGGCACCATGCCCGCCGCCAGCACCAGCCACAAGCCAATCACTAACCACGGCACCCACCGGCCTGCCAACCGACCGGCCGGCGCTTCCCCGGACGGCGCTGCGTTGACTGCCATCACTAGCCTCCTACATACGGGTTGCATCGCTTATCTGGATGCCTGCTTCCTACCGAGCGAACCTGAGACGACTGTTAATACGGTGCTCAGGCCGGTTGGGCGAACCATGTGCCCAGCGCACGCACCAGCGTGGTGGCGTCGAGGTCCTGCCCGGTAGGCAAGGCCCAGGCGACACAGCCGTCGGGCCGGATGAGCAACGCGTCGACGTCCACCCGGTCCGTGCGGGCGGTGACGGTGTTGACCCGTCCGGTCCACGCGGCCGCGGCGTCGCGGACCTCCGCGCGGTAGACGAGGTCGAGCAGGAGCCCACGACCCTCACGCAGCAGGTCCGCCGACCGGGTCACCGCGGTGACGACGTCCGGGTCGGGCCGCTCCAGCGTCAACTTCAGGTCCGGGCACAGGGTGCCGACGAACCGGTGGTCGTCGCCCAGGTCGTACCGGACGTCCATGCCGGCGAGCATGTCGGCGACGTACCGGTGGGCGTCGTCGAGGGTCCTGGCGCAAGGTCCCCTCTCCGTGGCGCTGGCTGCTGGTCGTCGCACTGCCCGTGGCTGTGGGCTGGGCGTGGGGTTCCTTCGCCGTGCCGGATGACCCGTCCCGTTCTGGCGAGAGCGATATCCACACCCCCGGACCAGTGCGCCTGCTCCTCGAACTCACTGTGTTCTTCGGCGCGGTGGCCGCGCTCAACTTCGCCGGCCTGCCCCGCGCGGCCCGCCGGCTCCTTGTGATCATGGTCGGCTACCAGGTCCTCGCCTACGACCGAATCGGCTGGCTGCTCAGCCACTGATCCGCCTCCGATACGTTCGCGCCGTTGGCCGGATGCGCGCCGGCGGAGCCATCCCTCCCACAGAGCCACACCCAACTTCGACTTCCTCAAGCGCGCCCGGGAGGCAGACAAGCTGAGGGAGGTCATCGCCCGCACGATCACCGACCTGGCGACGGTCGGCGCCCCCGCCACCCGAGCCCTCTCCAACCACGACGAAACCCGCCGCGCCCCCCACACCGGCATCACGACCCCGCTGCGCGATCAGGGCCACCCCACCGACCTCACCCTCGGCACCCGCCGAACCCGAGCAGCGGCCCTGATGATGCCGGCCCTGGAGGTCCGTCACGAGAACGCTTTCCCCGTAGCGGACCAACGCCTCGTAGTAGCTCGCGGCCACGACTCGCAGCCTCGTGATGCGACTCCTTGAGAAGTTCGGCCGTCTTCAGTACGGGCCGTTAAGCCGTCGCTCCGGCCGGCCTCAGCAGCGGCTCGGTGATCAGCGAAGCCGAGGCCCAACCTCGCGCCACCCCACCACTCGGATGCCCCTGCCCAGCCTTGGCCGGCATCGACGGCACGGCATCGGAACGGACACTTCCGTTTCCCTGTGTCCTGCCGGCGTCCCGAATTCGACGTCCAGCCGCTCACACCGGCCATATTCAGCAACGTCCCCGACCGCGGCGGCAGCACATCTATGCAGGTCAGGCCAGTTCGAAGAGCCACCGACAGCCACAACACCAAACCCGCGAGCAGCGGATCCAGTCCGTCCAGGCAAAGTTGACGATCCGACACCCAAAAATGAACGTTTCCGCAGGTCAAAGCCTGCGCAGGTGGGGCGGGTGGGACTCGAACCCACGGCCGACGGATTATGAGTCCGCTGCTCTAACCGGCTGAGCTACCGCCCCATCGCGGCGTGTCGCGTACATGTGTGCGCGCCGTCTGCCGCAGCATAGCCGCTCATACGATCTCCTGCCTCGCATGGTCGGCTTCGCACGGCGTCCACGCGCCTGAGGACTGCGGCTACGCCATGCCCGGTTCCCCGGGACATGAAAAAGGACCCCTACGGGGTCCTCTCTCAACATGCTCTCCCGACTGGACTCGAACCAGTAACCTGCCGGTTAACAGCCGGCTGCTCTGCCAATTGAGCTACGGAAGATCGAAGCTCCCCCGACTGGACTCGAACCAGTAACCTGCCGGTTAACAGCCGGCTGCTCTGCCAATTGAGCTACGGAGGATTGCCTCGTTGCATCGAACGTACCTCCCTGGGTATTCGCCAGGGAGCGGGCGGTCGCTGCGACACATACATTAGCGCAAGCAGGGGGGTGCTCCGCCAATCGGTTCCCCCCTGGCACCGATGCCGCACCGGAGACCTACACGAGGGAAGGGTGGCCGTCATGCGCTACCGGCTCACGTTCGTCGTCGGACTCGCTCTGGGTTACGTGCTGGGCACGAAGGCCGGACGCGAGCGCTACGAGCAGCTGAAGAAGTCCGCACGCCAGGTCGCGCAGAACCCCGCCGTCCGCAACACCGCGGAGACGGCGGCGCAGCAGGGCCGTCAGTACGCGGGCAAGGCGTACCACGTGGTGAGCGAGAGGGTCGGCGACCGGGTCCCGGACTCGGTGGCCCAGCGGGTCCGCTCCCTGCGTGAACGCAACACCAACGGCACAGCAGAGGACGACTGGGGCACGAGCAACACCTGACCGCACCAGTGTGTGGGGGCGCGCGACCAGCCACAACGCGCCCTCGCCCGACCATCCGCACGCACCCTGCGGCGCCCATGGCCCCAGCAGGTGCGGCGGTACGGCAGAATTTTGGCCATGGGGATAGTCGCCGGGTTGGACAGTTCGCCCGATTTCACTCGTATCGTCGTCTGTGACTCTGACACGGGTGCCGTGCTCAGGCAGGGCTACGCACCGCATCCGTTGGAGAACGCCGACGGCGGTTCGCGGCCTTCCGATGTCGACCCGCAGGCCTGGCTGCTGTCCCTCGGTGAAGCCGCCGGCGGCGGGCTGCTGGAGGGCGTGCAGGCCATCGGCGTGTCCGCGCAGCAGAACGCGGTGGTGCCGCTGGATTCCCAGGGCAACACGGTGCGGCCGGCGATGGCCGGCGCGGACAAGCGGGCGCAGGTCGCGGCGGCCGATCTGGTCGACGCGCTCGGCGGGCGCGAGGCGTGGGCGCAGGCGGTCGGCAGTGTGCCGCAGGCCGCGCAGCCGGTGGCCAAGCTGCGCTGGCTCGCCAGGACCGAACCCGAGGCCGCCCAGCGCACCGCCGTCCTGCTGCAGGCCCACGACTGGCTGGTGTGGCAGCTACTCGGACGTCCGGTGAGACGGACCACCGATCGTGGTGGGGCTTCCGGGACCGGGTACTGGTCGGCCGCCACCGGCGCCTACCGGCCCGATCTCGTCGAGCTGGCGCTCGGTCATCAGGTCATGCTGCCCGAGGTGATCGGGCCCTCCGACGCGGCCGGTACGACCCCGGAGGGGCTGCTGATCTCCGCCGGGACCGGCGAGACGATGGCCGCCGCCTTCGGTCTTGGGCTCGGCCTGGGGGATGCGGTGGTGTCCCTCGGGGCCTCCGGGTCCGTGATGGCCGTGCACCCCGAGGCGCTGGTCGACCAGAGCGGGATGATCACGTCGTTGGCGGACGCCACCGGCATGCACCTGCCGGTCGTCACCACGCTGAACGCCGTACGGACCTTGCGCGGGGCCGCCGAGATGCTGGGGCTCGCCGATCTGGAGAGCCTGTCCGACCTGGCGATGAAGTCGACGCCGGGGGCGCACGGGCTGGTGCTGCTGCCGTATCTGGAGGGTGAGCGGACGCCGAATCTGCCGCACACCGCCGGGACGCTGGCGGGTCTGCGGCGCGAGTCGATGAAGCCGGAGCATCTGGCGCGGGCCGCGTTCGAGGGCATGCTGTGCGGGCTCGCGGACGCGCTCGACGTGATGCGCGGCCGGGGTGTGGAGGTGCGGCGGGTCTTCCTGCTGGGGGCGGCGGCCGAGCTGTCCGCCGTGCAGGCCTCGGCGCCCGCGCTGTTCGGCGCGCAGGTCGTCGTACCGCAGCCGGCGGACTACGCGGCGATCGGCGCGGCCCGGCAGGCCGCCTGGGCGCTGGGGGTGTCGCAGGGGACCCTGGACCCGCGTACCCCGCCGGCCTGGCAGGGGGCGGCGGCGCAGGTCCTGGATCCCGGTGACGAGCTGGCGGTCGGGCAGGCCGTGCGGCAGCAGTTCGTGTCGGTGCGGGAGCAGACGCATCCGGGGGCGTTCCGGTCGTAGGAACGGTCGTAGGGACGTCGGAGGGACATCGGAGGAACGTAAGACTCCGGTATGAGCCGGGCCCGGAAGGCCGTACGAAACACTGCTGTCGGCTTAATCGGTTGAGGTAACACGGGTGGAGTGTCCGACGATAGGGGCCAGGGGCAACCAACCCACCCCGCCCCCACCGCCGACTCCGAGAGACCGAGCGTGCTCATACGACTTCTGCGGACCTATATCAGGCCCTACAAGAAACCCATCACCCTGCTGGTGCTGCTGCAGTTCCTGCAGACCTGCGCCACTCTCTACCTGCCCACGCTGAACGCGGACATCATCGACAGCGGCGTCGTGCAGGGCGACACCGGCTACATCCTCTCGTTCGGCGCCGTGATGATCGGTATCTCGCTGGTGCAGGTCGTGTGCAACGTCGGTGCCGTGTACTACGGCGCGAAGACCGCCTCGGCGATCGGCCGCGACCTGCGGGCCGACATCTTCGACCAGGTGCAGTCCTTCTCGGCGCGCGAGGTCGGCCAGTTCGGCGCGCCCTCGCTGATCACGCGGACGACCAATGACGTCCAGCAGATCCAGATGCTGGCCCTGATGACGTTCACGCTGATGGTGTCCGCGCCGATCATGTGCGTGGGCGGCATCGTGCTGGCGCTCGGACTGGACGTGCCGCTGTCCGGAGTGCTCGTCGCGGTGGTGCCGGTGATGGGTATCTGCCTGACGCTCATCGTGCGCGCTCTGCGGCCGCTGTTCCGGTCCATGCAGGTGAAGCTGGACACGGTGAACCGGGTGCTGCGCGAGCAGATCACCGGCAACCGCGTCATCCGCGCCTTCGTGCGGGACGAGTACGAGCAGCAACGCTTCCGCAAGGCCAACGCCGATCTGACCGACACCGCGCTGGCCTCCGGCAACCTGCTCGCGCTGATGTTCCCGATGGTCATGACGGTGGTCAACCTGTCGTCGATCGCGGTGGTGTGGTTCGGCGCGCATCGCATCGACGGCGGGGAGATGCAGATCGGCGACCTGACCGCGTTCCTGGCCTATCTGATGCAGATCGTGATGTCCGTGATGATGGCCACGTTCATGTTCATGATGGTGCCGCGCGCGGAGGTCTGCGCCGAGCGCATCGAGGAGGTCCTCGGCACCTCGTCGAGTGTGGTGCCGCCGAAGGCACCGGTGCTGGAGCTGCGCCGGCACGGGCATCTGGAGCTCCGCGGGGCGGGCTTCCGCTATCCGGGGGCCGAGGAGCCGGTGCTGAAGTCGATCGACCTGGTGGCCCGGCCGGGCGAGACGACCGCCGTGATCGGGTCGACCGGCAGCGGCAAGTCGACGCTGCTGGGGCTGGTGCCGCGGCTGTTCGACGCGACCGACGGCGAGGTGCTCGTCGACGGCGTGGACGTGGCGACCATCGACCCGGTGCTGCTGGCGAAGACCGTCAGCATGGTGCCGCAGCGGCCCTACCTGTTCGCGGGCACGGTCGCCACCAACCTGCGCTACGGCAATCCGGACGCGACCGACGAGGAGCTGTGGCACGCGCTGGAGGTGGCGCAGGCCAAGGACTTCGTCGAGCGGCTGGAGGGCGGGCTCGACGCGCCGATCGCACAGGGCGGGACGAACGTGTCGGGCGGGCAGCGGCAGCGGCTCGCCATCGCCCGCACCCTGGTGCAGCGGCCGGAGATCTACCTCTTCGACGACTCCTTCTCCGCCCTCGACTACGCGACCGACGCGGCCCTGCGTGCGGCACTGGCCCAGGAGACCGCCGAGGCGACCGTCGTGATCGTCGCCCAGCGGGTGTCGACCATCCGGGACGCCGACCGGATCGTCGTCCTCGACGAGGGCCGGGTCGTCGGGACCGGACGGCACCAGGAGCTGATGGCGGACAACGAGACCTATCGGGAGATCGTGCTCTCCCAGCTGACGGAAGCGGAGGCTGCCTGATGGCGGGGCCTGCAGGGCGGATGATGGCCGGGACCGGCCCCGACCACCATTCGATGGACTTCAAGGGGTCGGGCAAACGCCTCATGGCCCAGTTCAAGCCCGAGCGGCTGACCATCTACGCGCTGCTGATCTGCGTGACGGTGAGCGTCGCTCTGTCGGTCGTCGGGCCGAAGATCCTCGGCAGGGCCACC
The DNA here is from genome assembly GCF_036237295.1 of Streptomyces sp. NBC_01352. NCBI lineage: Bacteria > Bacillati > Actinomycetota > Actinomycetes > Kitasatosporales > Streptomycetaceae > Streptomyces > Streptomyces sp. NBC_01352. The sequence continues at coordinate 7,343,302 of NZ_CP108354.1, read as the reverse complement.
GACCTGGTCTTCGCGGGAATCATCGGCCGGCAGATGCCCGCCGGGTCGAGCAAGCAGGAAGTCCTCGACTCGATGCGCGAGCGGGGCGAGGGCTCCGTCGCCGACATGCTCCGCAGCACCGACTTCACCCCGGGCAAGGGCATCGACTTCGATGCCGTCGGCCAGGTGCTGCTGCTCGCGCTCGCCGTGTTCCTGGTGGCCGGTGTGCTGATGCTGGCGGCCACCCGGCTGGTGAACCGGGCGGTCAACCGGACGATGTACCGGATGCGCGAGGACGTGCAGAGCAAGCTGTCGCGGCTGCCGCTGGCGTACTTCGACAAGCGGCAGCGCGGTGAGGTGCTGTCCCGGGCCACCAACGACATCGACAACATCGGGCAGACCCTGCAGCAGTCGATGGGCCAGCTCATCAACTCCCTGCTCACCATCATCGGTGTGCTCGTGATGATGTTCTGGGTGTCCTGGCTGCTGGCGCTGGTCGCGCTCGTCACCGTGCCGCTGTCGTACGTCGTCGCCACCCGCGTCGGCAAGCGGTCGCAGCCGCACTTCGTGCAGCAGTGGCGCACCACCGGCAAGCTCAACGCGCACGTCGAGGAGATGTACACCGGGCACGCCCTGGTGAAGGTGTTCGGCCGTCAGGAGGAGTCGGCGCAGCAGTTCGCCGAGCAGAACGAGGCGCTGTACGAGGCCGGGTTCAAGGCGCAGTTCAACAGCGGGATCATGCAGCCGCTGATGATGTTCGTGTCGAACCTGACGTACGTCCTGGTCGCGGTCATCGGCGGGCTGCGGGTGGCGGCCGGTGCGCTGTCCATCGGCGATGTGCAGGCCTTCATCCAGTACTCGCGGCAGTTCTCGATGCCGCTGACGCAGGTCGCCTCGATGGCGAACCTGGTGCAGTCGGGGGTCGCCTCGGCGGAGCGGGTCTTCGAGATCCTGGACGCGGAGGAGCAGGGCGCGGACCCGATGCCGGGCGCGAAGCCCGAGGAGCTGCGCGGGCGGGTGGCGCTGGAGCACGTGTCGTTCCGGTACGACCCCGACAAGCCGCTCATCGAGGATCTGTCGCTGAAGGTCGAGCCGGGTCACACGGTCGCGATCGTCGGACCGACGGGAGCCGGCAAGACGACCCTGGTGAACCTGCTCATGCGGTTCTACGAGGTGTCCGGCGGCCGGATCACCCTCGACGGCGTCGACATCGCGCAGATGTCCCGGGACGAACTGCGCTCCGGGATCGGCATGGTGCTCCAGGACACCTGGCTGTTCGGCGGCACGATCGCCGAGAACATCGCGTACGGCGCCTCCCGCGAGGTCACGCGCGGGGAGATCGAGGAGGCGGCGCGCGCGGCCCACGCGGACCGGTTCGTGCGGACGCTGCCCGACGGCTACGACACCGTGATCGACGACGAGGGCAGCGGGGTCAGCGCCGGTGAGAAGCAGCTGATCACCATCGCGCGGGCGTTCCTGTCCGACCCGGTGATCCTGGTCCTCGACGAGGCGACGAGTTCGGTGGACACCCGGACCGAGGTGCTGATCCAGAAGGCGATGGCCAAGCTCGCGCACGGGCGTACGTCGTTCGTCATCGCGCACCGGCTGTCGACGATCCGGGACGCGGACACGATTCTGGTGATGGAGAACGGGTCGATCGTGGAGCAGGGCGCGCACGCGGATCTGCTGGCGGCCGACGGGGCGTACGCGCGGCTGTACAAGGCGCAGTTCGCGCAAGCGGTGGCTGAGGTGGACTGACGGTTTTTCGCCCCCGCCGCCCCTTCCCGTTCCCGACCTTGGGGGCTCCGCCCCCAAACCCCCGCTCCTCAAACGCCGGAGGGGCTGACTTCAGCCCGTCCGGCGTTTGAGGACGAGCGCGAAGCGCGAAACGGGGGTCTGGGGGAAGGGGCGGCGGGGGCGAGAGACTCCTGCCTCAGTCCAAGTAGCCCCTGAGCTGGTCCGCGAAGGCGTGGTCACGGAGCTTGTTCAAGGTCTTCGACTCGATCTGGCGGATCCGCTCCCGGGTCACGCCGAAGATGCGGCCTATCTCCTCCAGGGTGCGCGGGCGGCCGTCGGCGAGGCCGTAGCGGAGTTGTACGACCTTCCGCTCCCGCTCCCCGAGGGTTGACAGCACCGCTTCCAGGTGCTCCCTGAGCAGCAGGAACGCGGCGGACTCGACGGGGGATGCGGCGTCGCCGTCCTCTATGAGGTCGCCGAGGGCCACGTCGTCCTCCTCGCCCACGGGGGCGTGCAGGGAGACGGGTTCCTGGGCCAGGCGCAGGACCTCGCTGACCCGCTCCGGGGCCAGGTCCAGGTGGGCGGCGACCTCTTCCGGCGTCGGTTCGTAGCCCCGTTCCTGGAGCATGCGGCGCTGGACGCGGACGACCCGGTTGATCAGCTCGACGACGTGGACCGGGACGCGGATGGTGCGGGCCTGGTCGGCGAGGGCGCGGGACATGGCCTGGCGGATCCACCAGGTGGCGTACGTGGAGAACTTGTAGCCGCGGGCGTAGTCGAACTTCTCGACGGCCCTGATCAGGCCCAGGTTGCCCTCCTGGACGAGGTCGAGCATGGTCAGCCCGCGGCCGACGTACCGCTTGGCGACGGACACGACCAGCCGCAGGTTCGCCTCGATCAGGCGGCGCTTGGCCATGCGGCCCATCACGACCAGTTTGTCCAGGTCGAGGGCCAACTGGCTTTCGACGTCGGGGGTGTTGCTCAGCTTCTCCTCGGCGAACAGGCCGGCCTCGACGCGGCGGGCCAGTTCGACCTCCTCGGCCGCGGTGAGCAGCGGGATGCGGCCGATCTCCCGCAGGTACTGGCGGAACAGGTCCGAGGAGGGGGCGCCGTTGTCGGCGCGGCCGCGGGGCGGCTCGGGAACCTCGACGGGTTCGGGGGCCTCGGCGCTGTCCAGCGCGTCGGCCGGCGGGGCCTCGGGCTCCGCCTCGGGGTGGTGCACGGCACGGTTCTGCGGCGGGACCGCGACGAGCGTGTCGGTCTCCGTGTCCGGTTCCGTGCCGTCGGTACGCGTGTCGGTCTGGGCGAGGGTCTGGGTCTGCACGGGGGCGACCTCCAGGATGATCGCTGCTGAGGTGTGCGGCAGCGCTGCTTCGGGAGCGGAGTCGACGGCCTCGCCGCTGTCCGTCCCGTACGCGATGAGCGGAACCGCGGGGGTGTGGGATCCGTTGGGGACGGATCGGCCGCGCTCCGAGGACTCAGGCACCGGAACCCAGTGTGGAGTACGACACATCGCCGCCACGAGGGGCGTGCGGGGACTTTTTGAGTCCGGTCCGTGACCGGGTGGTTACCGTGACGATCGCCGTCCGGTCTCAGAGTGCGGCGGGGCCCTGTTCCTGGAGTGCCCTGTCGTACCGCGTGAGGATCATCATCTCGTTCTGGATGGCGGCGACCTGGGCCGGGTCCGCGTTGTGGCCGAGCCTGGTCAGGGCGCTCTGGAGGTCGGGGATACGGCGGGCCACGGCCCTGCGTCGTACGGTCACCAGTTGTTCGCCCGCGTAGTTCTCGTCGACCGTCTTGCGCATGATCGCCTCGACCGCGAGCTCCGTGACCATCGCGCGCACGGCGTCGTCCGGGGCCGCGTCACGGACCCGGACCAGGTACTCCTGGGGGTCCTGGACGCCGTACTCGGCGCCGCCCGCGTCCATGATCGCCTGGCGTACGGCCGCGTAGGGCGGGGCGGTGAACTCGTCGATGCCGTACGCGTCGAAGGCCGGGGAGACCAGCTCGGGGTGCTGGAGGGCGAGTTTGAGGAGCTCGCGCTCGGTGGCGTAGACGGGGTTGCGGAGGTTGAGCGCCGGTCCTGACACGGCGGGCCGGGCCGGGGCGTCGTACTGCTGCCCGCGGACCCGCTGGGGTGCCGGGCCCTGGCCGCCGCGGTCGCGGGCCCAACGGGCCAGCTGGGCGACCCGCTTGACGACGAACTGGGTGTCGAGGATGCCGAGCATGCCGGCGAGCTGCACGGCGACCTCGTGCTGGGCGCCGGTGTTCTTGATGCGGGCGACGATGGGGGCGGCCTCGTCCAGCGCCGCCGCGCGGCCCGCCGGGGTGTCCAGGTCGTAGCGGACGACGATCTGGCGCAGCGCGAACTCGAAGAGCGGGGTGCGGGGTTCGACCAGGTCGGCGACCGCCTCGTCGCCCTTGGCCAGGCGCAGGTCGCAGGGGTCCATGTTGTCGGGGGCGATCGCGATGTACGTCTCGGCGGCGAACTTCTGGTCGTCCTCGAAGGCGCGGAGGGCGGCCTTTTGGCCGGCCGCGTCGCCGTCGAAGGTGAAGATCACGCGGGCGCTGCCGTTGTCCATCAGCAGACGGCGGAGGATCTTGATGTGGTCGCTGCCGAAGGCCGTACCGCAGGTCGCGATCGCCGTCGTCACTCCTGCCAGGTGGCAGGCCATGACGTCCGTGTAGCCCTCGACCACGACCGCGCGGCTGGACTTGGCGATGTCCTTCTTCGCCAGGTCGATGCCGTAGAGGACCTGGGACTTCCGGTAGATCGCCGTGTCGGGGGTGTTGAGGTACTTGGGGCCGTTGTCCGTCTCGTAGAGCTTGCGGGCGCCGAAGCCGACCACTTCCCCGCCGATGTCGCGGATGGGCCACATCAGGCGGCCGCGGAAGCGGTCGATGGGGCCGCGGCGGCCCTCCTGGGAGAGGCCGGAGAGGAGGAGCTCCTTGTCGGTGAAGCCCTTGCCGCGGAGGTAGCGGGTGAGATGGTCCCAGCCCTGGGGGCTGTAGCCGACGGAGAAGTACTCGGCGGCGGACTGGTCGAAGCCGCGCTCGGCGAGGAACTTGCGGCCGGTCTCGGCCTCGGGGCTGGTGGCCAGCTGCTCCACGTACCACTGGGCGGCGACCTTGTGGGCCTCGACCAGGCGGATGCGTTCGCCGCGCTGGTGGGAGGGGTTGTACCCGCCCTCCTCGTAGCGCAGCGTGATGCCGGCCTGGGCGGCGAGGCGCTCGACCGCCTCGGAGAAGGAGAGGTGGTCGACCTTCATCACGAACGTGATGGTGTCGCCGCCCTCCTGGCAGCCGAAGCAGTGGAAGAGCCCCTTGCTCGGGCTGACCTGGAAGGACGGCGACTTCTCGTCGTGGAAGGGGCACAGGCCCTTGAGGTTGCCGCCGCCCGCGTTCCGTAGCTGGAGGTACTCGGACACCACGGCGTCGATCGGGACCGCGTCCCGTACCGCCTTCACGTCCTCGTCGTTGATCCGTCCTGCCACGCGTGAATTCTACGGGTGCGGTGTGACAGTCGATCGCACTCGTCAGGTCATGAGGCCAGGCTGTCCAGCGGAACGTGCGGGTTCGCGAGCGCCTCGGTGTCCACCTGAGCCTTGGTACGAATCAGCTGCTGGATGGGCTCTGTGACGTCCCACACGTTCACGTTCATCCCGGCCAGCACCCGGTTCTCCTTCACCCAGAAAGCGATGAACTCACGCTTTCCCGCGTCCCCCCGGATCACCACTTCGTCGTAGGACCCCGGGGGCGCCCAGCCGCTGTACTCCATCCCCATGTCGTACTGGTCGGAGAAGAAGTAGGGCACGCGGTCGTAGGTGAGCTCGCGGCCGAGCATCGCGCGGGCCGCCGCCGGACCGCCGTTCAGGGCGTTGGCCCAGTGCTCGACGCGCAGCCGGGCACCGTAGAGGGCGTGGTGGAAGGAGGCCACGTCGCCGGCCGCGTAGATGTCGGGGTCGGAGGTGCGCAGCTGTTCGTCGACCATGACGCCGCCGCCGTGCGCGCGCTCGGCGATCCGCAGTCCCGCCGCCTCCGCGAGGCCGACGCGGGGGGCCGCTCCGACCGCCGCGAGGACGTCGTGCGCGGGGTGCTCCTCGCCGTCGTCGGTGCGGGCCGCGAGGACCACGCCGTCCTGGCCGACGATCTCGGTCAGCCGGGCGCCGAAGTGGAAGCGGACGCCGTGCTCGCGGTGCAGCTCGGCGAAGAGGTTGCCGAGCTCGGGGCCCAGGGCGCCGTACAGCGGGGTCGGCTCGGGCTCGACGACGGTGACCTCGGCGCCGTACTCGCGGGCCGCCGCCGCGACCTCCAGGCCGATCCAGCCGGCGCCGGCGATCACGATGTGGCCGTTGTCCCGGCCGAGGGCGGCCAGCACGCCCTTGAGGCGCTCGGCGTGGGCGAGGCGCCGCAGATGGTGGACGCCCGCGAGGCCGGTGCCCGGGATGTCCAGGCGGCGCGGCTCGGCGCCGGTGGCCAGAAGCAGCTTGTCGTAGCGGACGACGGTGCCGTCCTCGCCGAAGCGGACCGTCTTCGCGGTGCGGTCGACGGCGTCGACGGTCTGGCCGAGGTGCAGCTCGATGTCGTTGCGCGCGTACCAGGCCGGTTCGTGCACGAAGACGCTGTCGCGCTCCTCCTTGCCGAGGAGGTAGCCCTTGGAGAGGGGCGGGCGCTCGTACGGGTGGTCGCGTTCGTCGCAGATCAGTATCACGCGGCCGGTGAAGCCCTCCGCTCGGAGCGTCTCGGCCGCCTTCGCGCCGGCGAGACCGCCACCGACGATGACGAATGTCTGATCCGCGTCGACCACTTGATGCCTCCTCGTAAGGGTGCCGCCACATGCGAGCGTCCCGCACGCAGCGTGATGCGGGAAGAGGGAGTGCCCCGTTCAGGCCACGGAGGGTCACGTTCGGGCTTGTTTCACGTCACTCCTACCTCGGCAGTCTCATAGGTGCCCCGTCAGGTGTGCGTGAAGCGAACGGGCCGAGGCGTCGGTCAGGGACGCGATCTGGTCGACGATCACCCGCTTGCGCGCGCGGTCGTCGGACGCCCGGTCGAACAGGGCGCGGAACTGGGGGTCCAGGCCGTCCGGCGCGCGGACGGTGAGCGCCTCGGCCAGCTCGGCGACCACGATCCGCTGGTCGGCGCGGAGTCTCTCCTGCTCGGCGCGCTGCATGACGTACCGGTCGGCGACCGCCTTGAGGACCGCGCACTCGAGGCGGATCTCGTGGGGTACGACCAGTTCGGCGGTGTAGCGGGTGAGCCGCCCGGTGCCGTACGCCGCGCGCGTGGCGGCCTCGGCGGCGAGGCAGAAGCGGCCGATGAGCTGGCTGGTGGCGTCCTTGAGACGGGCCTGGGCGACGGCCGAGCCGTCGTAGCCGTGCGGCCACCACTCCTGGTCCTGGAGGCGGTCGAGGGCCTCGGCGAGTTCGGCGGGGTCGGTGTCCTCGGGGACGTACCGGCCGATGGCGACCGCGAAGACCGCCCGGCGTTCCGGTTCGGCGTGCAGGCAGTTGGGGTCGATGTGGCCGGCGTGCAGGCCGTCCTCGACGTCGTGCACGGAGTACGCCACGTCGTCGGACCAGTCCATGACCTGGGCCTCGAAGGTGGTGCGGGTGCCGGGGGCGCCCTTGCGGACCCAGTCGAAGACGGGGCGGTCGTCGTCGTAGACGCCGAACTTCGGGGACTTCGGGTCGGTGGGGTGGGCGCCCCGGGGCCAGGGGTACTTGGTGGCGGCGTCCAACGTGGCCCGGGTGAGGTTGAGGCCGACGGAGCCTTCGGCGGTGAAGCGCTTGGGCTCGATGCGGGTCAGGAGCCTCAGCGACTGGGCGTTGCCCTCGAAGCCGCCGCAGTCGTCGGCGAACTCGTTCAGTGCCACTTCGCCGTTGTGGCCGAACGGGGGGTGGCCGAGGTCGTGGGAGAGGCAGGCGGCCTCCACCAGGTCGGGGTCGCAACCGAGGGCTGCGCCGAGTTCGCGGCCCACCTGGGCACACTCCAGGGAGTGCGTGAGGCGGGTGCGGGGGCTGGCGTCCCAGACCTGGCTGCGGGTGCCGGGCGTTACCACTTGGGTCTTGCCGGCGAGTCTTCTGAGCGCGGAGGAATGGAGTACGCGGGCTCGGTCGCGTTGGAAGGCGGTGCGGCCTGGGCGTTTGTCCGGTTCGGTGGCCCAGCGGTCGACTGACGTCGGGTCGTAGCCGGGGGGTGGGATGTGGTTCTTGTGTGCGGGGTCGGTGCCTTCCATGTCTCGACAGTAAGCGCAGGTGGTGACAATTGGGGTGCGCCTTCTCGTCTGCCGAGTCCTGTTGTTTCGCGACTGCGGATGCGATGTGGCTTGTCGCGCCCACGCGGCGGAGCCGCATATCAAATACAGTCCCGCGCCCCTTTAGGGGCGTCGGCCCCTCCCGGCGCTTTTAAGCCGAGGCCAGTGCCGGTGCTGTTGTCACCTGCGTTGCCAGGGACTGGTCGTAGCGGTGCAGTACCAGGCGGGCCATTGCGGGGTGGGTGCCCAGGGGGGCCGAGGCTATCCAGGGGGCCGCTTCCGCGCACTGGGTGGCGAAGAGGCCCGGGGCCGTGAAGTAGGAGGCCACCGCCACTCGGTCGCGGCCCTGGGCTGCGAGGGCGCGGATCGCCGTGTCGACCGTCGGAGTGGCGGCGGAGGCGTAGGCCGGGACCACCGGTACGCCCAGGCGTTCCGCGAGGAGGTGGGCCGTGCGGCCCGTGTCGATGGCCGCCTCCGGGTCGCGGGAGCCGGCCGCGGCGAGGACGACCGCGCTGGAGCGGCGGGTGGTGTCGTCCATGCGGGTGCGCCAGCCGGCCTCGACGAGACGGGCGTGCAGGGTCTCGACGAGGAGGGGGTGCGGGCCGAGCGGGGCGGCCACGCGCGTGTGTGCCCGGGCGGCGGCGGCCATCTCGGGGATGTCGCGCTTGACGTGGTAGCCGCGGCTCAGGAGCAGCGGTACGAGGACGGCCTCGCCGGTGCCGAGGGAGGCGAGCGTGTCGGGGAGCAGGGGCTCGTTCAGCTCGATGTGGCCGAGGTGCACGGGCAGACCGGGGCGCAGCTCGCGGACGCGCTCGACGAGCGTGTGGACCGTGCTCAGCGTGCGCGGGTCGCGGCTGCCGTGGGCGACCAGGACGAGCGCGGGCGGCTCGGGGCGTCGGCGGCCGTCGAGGGAGACGAGGCTGAGCTGGGTGGCGAGCTGGCTGCTGATCCGGTTCATGATGTGCGCCGTACTGTCGAGGTCGGCCCCCGGAAGCGGCAGGGCTCCGACGGGGCGGGTCGTGGTCTTCTCACCAGGAACGTTCGACTTGCTCGTTTTGCTCGTCGCCGTCATGAACCGATGGTGGCGGCGGGAGGTTGCCACCCGGTTGCGCGGGAATGACGGGTGTTTTCGGGCGGTTCACGGTGGGGTGCAGGGGGGCTGTGAGGTGTTGTGACCTGCGGGTTCGCGGAACGGAGTGAAGCTGGTCACGTGGGCCGCGGCGAACCGGGGGGCCTTACAGGACGTCTCTGACTGTCGAAGGCCGACCAGGGAGGGACCCGTCCGATGCGACTGGTGAAGCCGCTCAGACAGCTGCGCCGACCGCGTCTGCCGCGCACCCGTGCCGGGCAGCGGCGGCTGGTGCAGGCCGTGATGGCCGGGTGTGTGCTGGCGCTGCTGCCGGCGACCTGGATGTACGCCGTGACCGGCGACCGGCTGCGGACGGCGGCGGACGTGCCGCGCACCGAGGTCGCCGTCGTTTTCGGGGCCGGTCTGTGGGACGGGGAGCCGTCGCCGTATCTGGCCCACCGGCTGGACGCGGCGGCGCAGTTGTACCGCGAGAACCGGATCGAGGTCGTCCTGGTCACCGGTGACAACAGCCGCGAGGACTACGACGAGCCGGACGCGATGCGCACGTATCTCACGCGACACGGGGTGCCCGACGGGCGGATCGTCAGTGACTACGCCGGCTTCGACACCTGGGACTCCTGCGTCCGCGCGAAGAAGATCTTCGGCGTGGACCGGGCCGTGCTGATCAGCCAGGGCTTCCACATCCGGCGGGCGGTCGCGCTGTGCCAGGCGGCGGGGGTCACGTCGTACGGCGTCGGGGTCGACGCGGTGCACGACGTGACCTGGTACTACGGGGGTGCCCGGGAGATCTTCGCGGCGGGGAAGGCGGCCCTGGACGCCGCGTTCCGGCCCGATCCGCGGTTCCTCGGGCCGCGGGAGCCGGGGGTCACCGAGGCGCTCGCCAGGGCCTGTCCGGCGGATCATGCCGCAGACGCGGGGCCCGGCACGCCGATCTGCGGCATGCCGGGCCCCGCTCACCCGCGTCGATGAGACGCCGCCGATTTCCTGCGCCCCGGCCGCCGGACAGGTCCTAGCGGCCGGTGAAGCGCGGGGCGCGTTTCTCCAGGAACGCGGTCATGCCCTCCTTCTGGTCCTCCGTCGCGAACAGGGCGTGGAAGACCCGGCGTTCGAAGCGGACGCCGTCGCGCAGGCCGGTTTCCAGGGCGCGGTCGACGCACTCGCGGGCCGCCCTGACCGCCGTACGGCTGTAGGAGGCGATGGTCGCCGCCGCTTCGAGGGCGTCGGGCAGGACGCGGTCGTCGGGGACGACCCGGGAGACCAGGCCGGCGGCCTCCGCCTCGCGGGCGTCCATGGTGCGGCCGGTGAGGACGAGGTCCATCGCCTTGGCCCGGCCCACCAGACGGGTCAGGCGCTGGGTGCCGCCGATGCCCGGGATCACGCCGAGCTTGATCTCCGGCTGGCCGAAGACCGCCGATTCTCCGGCGATCACCAGGTCGCACATCATCGCCAGTTCGCATCCGCCGCCCAGGGCGTGCCCGCCCACGGCCGCGATCTTCGGGGTGCGGAGGTCCGCGAACTCCTCCCAGGCGGCGAAGTAGTCCTCCGCCGCCATCTCCACGGCCGTCTTCGTCGCCATCTCCTTGATGTCGGCACCCGCCGCGAAGATGCTCTCCGAGCCGGTGACGACGAAGCAGCCGACCTCGGGGTCCGTGTCCAACGGGCGGAGGGTGTCGAGGAGTTCGGCGAGGAGTTCGCCGCTCAGGGCGTTGCAGACGTGCGGGCGGTGCAGGCGTACGGTGACCACTCGGTCGTGCCGTTCGATCTTGATGGTGTTCATCGGTGTCCCTCCTCGGTCTACGAGTCCCAGATCGCGCCGTACGCGGGAATTCCGCGTCGTTCCAGTCCGTGCACCACCTGCCAGGTGAGCTTCTTGTTGGAGATGCAGATCACCGCTTCGGCCCCGAAGTCGCGGTAGGCCTCGTAGGCGAGGCGCACCATGTCGGGTTTGCCGTCGCGGGAGGTGTCCCAGACGAGGGCGTGCGGCTGGACGGCGAGGATCTCGTCGACGAGGGCGTCGCCGTAGGTGGTGCGGGGGTCGCGGGTCGCCCAGACCAGGCGGGAGGGGACCTCGGCGGCGAGGAGGTGGGGCAGGCAGGGGCCGATGCCGCTGCCTGTCGCGACGTAGACGACCTTCGTGAAGAGGGTCTCGATGTTGGCGACGCCGGCCGTGGTGATCCCCTTCACCCACACCCGGGACGGCAGGTCGTCGATGAACGAGCCCGTCCAGTCGCCGGCCCGGGAGATCGTGAGCCGGAAGCCGGGCTCGCCGGGGGACGGGACGTTGGCGAAGGAGTGCCACTCCTTCAGCGGGCTGCGGCTGACCGCGGTGGAGGAGCCGGCGAAGGGGGTCTCGCCGTGGTCGAAGCGGGCCAGGGCCACGTGCGGCGAGGGACGTTCGACGTGTACGTCGACCTTGCGCAGCCGCAGCCAGGGCAGGGCGACGCTGAAGGTGACCACGCAGAGGACCGTGACCGGGACCGGCCCCGGGGTGGACAGCAGCGTGTGCGTCCAGAAGAGGGCCAGGGCCGTCCAGCCGCCGAAGCGGTGGATCTTCTCGAAGTGGTCGTGGTGGCGGGAACGGAAGGGGGGCAGGGCGGTGGCGACGATGACGGCCAGGAGAGCCACCAAGGTCCAACTGGTGGCTATGAGCGCGGGGTTGCCGCCCTCCGCCGTCACCGCGACCGCCAGCGCCAGGAACCAGCCCGCTCCGGCGAGCGCCCCGCCCACGTGCAGTCCGCCGAAGTGGTAGACCTTGCCCAGCGTCCAGCGGACCCGCAGCGGCCAGCCGGTCGACGGCCAGGTGGCCAGGCGGAAGAAGAGGTTGATGACGTGCTGCTGGCGGACGACGATCGCGAGCGCGAGGTTGGCGATCGAGGCGTGCCCCAGGGTCGGCGTCGACAGTGGCCAACCGGCGTACAGGAACACCAGGTTGGCCAGGATCACCAGCCCCGCCAGGCGGTTGTGGTGCATCAGGCGCGGGTGCTTGAGCAGGCGGCGGGCGGCGGGGAGGAGTGGGGGCAGCTCGACGGCCGCGACGGCCTCGCGGTCGAGGGAGGTCGTCATCGGGCCACCCCCTGAAGAGCGGTCCGCTCCTCGGCCAGCCGCAGCAGTGCCTGCTTGTCGATCTTGCCGCGGTCGGTCTCGGGGAGGAACGCGAGCGGCAGGACGTCCGAGGGCACGCAGTAGTAGGGCAGCGCGTCCGCCACCGTGCGGCGGGCCTCGTCCGGGTCGACGTCCGCCGGGCAGACGAAGGAGACCAGGTTGCGGGCGTCCCGCTTCAGGGTCACCGCGCGCGCACAGCCCTCGACCGACTCCAGGACCGAGGAGACGGAGTCGAGTTCGACACGGAAGCCGCGCACCTTGACCTGGTCGTCGGTGCGGCCGAGGTGTTCGAGTTCGCCGTCGTCCGTCCAGCGGCCCAGGTCGCGGGTGCGGAACATCCGGCGGTCGCCGCCGAGGAAGGGGTCGGGGGCGTAGCGCTCGGCGTTCAGCCGGTCGTCGCCCAGGTAGCCGGCCGAGACGCAGTCGCCGCCCGCCCACATCTCGCCGACCTCGCCGACCGGCAGCGGCCTGCGGTCGGCGTCGAGGACGTAGACCGTGTTGTTGGGGGTGGGGCGGCCGATGGTCAGCAGCGGGTCGGCAGGGTCGTGCCGGCGCATGGTGTTGACGATCGTCGTCTCGGTGGGGCCGCAGCAGTTGAAGAAGGCCGCCTGGGTGGCCCAGCGGTCGGCGAGCGGGCGCGGGCAGGGCTCTCCGGCGACGGCGACCGTGTGGACGCGCGGGCAGGCGGCGGGGTCGATGCCGGACAGCACGGTCGGGGTGGCGATCAGCACGGTGGCCGTACGGGCCGCCGCCGCGATGTCCTTGCCGCGGATGACGAGGGTGGCGCCGTGCGCGAGGCAGCCGAGGATCTCCCAGGCGGCCATGTCGAAGGCGATGTTGAGGAGCTGGGCCACGCGGTCACCGGGGCGGATGCCGAGGCCGCCCGGCTGGGTGAGCAGGAGGTTGGCGACGTTGCGGTGGGTGACCTTCACGCCGTTGGGGCGGCCGGTGGTGCCGGAGGTGAACAGGACGTAGCAGCCGTCGTCGGGGCGGACGTGCGGGCGCGGGGCCCCGGGCTCCTTGTCGGTGGCGCGGCGGGGGCCGGGAACGTACGGCAGCGGTTCGTCGAGCGCGATCGCGCGGTGGCCGTCCGGCAGCGGAACGCGGTGGGCGTGTTCCGCGAGGGTGAGGACCACGCGGGTACGGGCCGTGCGGACGACGTGGGCGAGCTGGGCCGGGGGCGCCAGGGCGATGTCCTGCGGGACGTAGGCGGCGCCGGTCTTCAGGATGCCGAGCAGGCCGACGATCATCGGGATCGAACGGCGGACGAAGAGTCCGACGTGGTCGCCGGGGCGTACGCCTTCACGGACGAGGCGGGCGGCGAGGGCGTCGGCGTATCGGTCGAGCTCGCCGTAGGTGATCGTCGCTCCGAGGTGCTCGGCGGCGACGGAGTGGGGGGCGGACGCGGCCCACCGTTCCACGGCGTGGTGGACGAGGGGGTCCGGGACGGCGACCGTGGGGCCGTGGCCGTGCTGCCGGAAAAGGTGCTGGTCTCGGGGGGTCAAATGGCGCAGAGGCATGGTTGGGGGACCTCCTGGCTGGCTGTTTCGAGTGACGGTGTGCCACAGGCGGCCAAGCCGCGTGTGGATGCAGCCGGAATGAACGGCGGGCATGCCCGGGTGTCGAACGCCGTGCGGAGTCGCGCGCGGGGGCCAGTCTGCGCTTCGGGTCCTTCAACGCTCAACGAGGCGTGTTCAGCCAGTCACGGAGCGGAATGCGCCACATGTGGCTTCTTTCACCACAACGGCAACTTCCGTGCCGCCCGGCGGCGACTGCGCGGTGGGCAGGTGTGCGCCTCACGGCGGCGGACCGGCGGCGGGGAGGTCGCCGTGCCGGGCGCGTAACAGGGAGCCCCCGTCCGCGTAACACGGCGGAAGCACGCTGAGAGGCATGCAGAACACCGCGACGCCCACGCACTGCCCGTACTGCGCCCTGCAGTGCGGGATGAATCTGACGGCCACCCCGGAGGGGACCGTCGAAGTGAGCGAGCGCGCGGATTTCCCGGTGAACCGGGGCGCGCTGTGCGGCAAGGGCCGTACCGCGCCCGCGGTGCTCTCGTCCGGGGTGCGGCTGACCTCCCCGTTGGTGCGCTCCGAGGGCACGCTCGTGCCCGCCTCCTGGGACGAGGCGCTGGACCGGATCGCCGAGGGGCTGTCCCGCACGCGTACGGAACATGGTCCGGACGCGTGCGGGGTCTTCGGCGGGGGCGGCCTGACCAACGAGAAGGCGTACACGCTGGGCAAGTTCGCGCGCGTGGTGCTCCGGACCTCCCAGATCGACTACAACGGGCGCTTCTGCATGTCGTCCGCGGCGGCGGCCGGCATCAAGGCCTTCGGCCTGGACCGCGGTCTGCCCTTCCCGTTGGAGGACATCCCGAAGACGGGCTGCGTGATCCTCGTGGGGTCCAACCTCGCGGAGACCATGCCGCCGTCCCTGAGGTTCTTCAACGAGCTGCGGGAGAACGGCGGCACGCTGATCGTCATCGATCCGCGCCGCACGAAGACCGCCGAGCAGGCGGACCTGCACCTGGCGCCCCGGCCGGGGACGGACCTGGCGCTTGCGCTCGGGCTGCTGCACCTGGTCGTCGCCGAGGGGCGGGTCGACGAGGAGTACGTCCGCGAGCGGACGTCCGGCTGGGAGGAGGCGCGAGCCGCGGCCATGGCGCACTGGCCGGAGTACGTGGAACGGATCACGGGGGTGTCCGTTCCGCAGCTCCGCGAGACCGTGCGGATGTTCTGCGAGCCCGAGTCGGCGATGGTGCTCACCGCCCGCGGGCCCGAGCAGCAGTCCAAGGGCACCGACACGGTGGGCGCCTGGATCAACCTGTGCCTGGCGACCGGCCGCGCGGGGCGCCCGCTGTCCGGGTACGGCTGTCTGACCGGGCAGGGCAACGGGCAGGGCGGGCGCGAGCACGGCCAGAAGGCCGACCAGCTGCCCGGCTACCGCAAGCTGGACGACCCGGCGGCCCGTCGGCATGTCGCCGAGGTGTGGGGCGTGGACCCGGACAGCCTTCCCGGGCCGGGGCGCAGTGCGTACGAGCTGCTGGACGCGCTGGGTACGGACATCAAGTCGCTGTTGCTGATGGCCTCGAACCCGGTGGTGTCGGCGCCGCGCGCCGCCCACATCGAGGAGCGCATCAAGTCGCTGGACTTCCTGGCGGTGTGCGATGTGGTGCTGTCGGAGACGGCCGCCCTCGCGGACGTCGTCCTGCCGGTCACGCAGTGGGCGGAGGAGACGGGAACCATGACCAACCTGGAGGGCAGGGTGCTGCTGCGCAAGCGGGCGATCACCCCGCCCGAGGGCATCCGCAGCGACCTGGAAGTGATGCACGAGCTGGCCGCCCGGCTCGGGGTGGAGAAGGGCTTCCCGACCGACCCCGAGGAGGTCTTCGAGGAGCTGCGCCGGGCGAGCGCGGGCGGGCCGGCCGACTACTCCGGGATCACCTACCGCAGGCTCGCTGAGGAGAACGGGGTGTTCTGGCCGTGCCCGGCGGCCGAGACCGACGACTCCGAGGACGCCTCCCTGGATGTCCGCGGAGCCGACGACCCGGCGCAGGAGCAGGACGACGACCTCGCCGCCGCCGTGCATCCCGGCACTCCCCGCCTCTTCCTCGACCGCTTCGCCACGCCGGACGGCCGGGCCCGGTTCGTTGCCGTCGCGCACCGGGCCATCGCAGAGGAGCCCGATGACGAGTACCCGGTGCTGCTGACGACCGGGCGGGTCGTGGCGCAGTACCAGTCCGGCGCCCAGACCCGCCGCGTCGACGAGCTGAACGCCGCCGCCCCCGGCCCCTTCGTGGAGCTGCACCCGCGGCTGGCGGAGCGGCTCGGCGCGGCCGAGGGCGACCCGGTGGCCGTGGTCTCCCGGCGGGGCCGGGCGGTGGCGCCGGCGCGGATCACGACCGCGATCCGCCCCGACACCGTCTTCATGCCCTTCCACTGGGCCGGCGAGGGCCGCGCCAACACCCTGACGAACCCGGCCCTCGACCCGACCTCCCGCATGCCGGAGTTCAAGGTGTGCGCGGTACGGCTGGAGACCGTACGCGGGTGAATCCCGTTACACGGCCTTGAGGACCGTCGCCGCGTCCGCCCCGTAGGCCGCGATCTCCGCCTCGGTGAAGTCACGTGTTTCCGTGAAGCCGAGGCCGACCACCGCGAGCAGCCGGGTGTCGTCCGCCGGATCGAAGACGGGGAGCGTGAGGGAGCCCTTCGCCCGCGCGGCGCGGCCGCCCGGGACGGCGACTCCCGTGGTGTCGGTCTGGAAGTCGGAGACGGCGACGGGCGCCCGGCGCTCGGCGGCGGTTCCGGCCATGCCCTTGCCGACGGGGATGACGGCGGTGCCGTTCTGCACCGACGGCGGCAGGTTGTGCGCGGCGACGAGCACGATCTCGCCCTCCGTCGCGGCAGGCCCGGACAGATGGACCGACCCGACGAAGCCGCCGTTGCGTTCGACGAAGGCGGCGAGCCATGCGCGCACTTCGGGGTGGGCGTTCTTCAGAACCGTCTCGTTCAGCGTGGTGGGGGTGGGGGTGGGCATGGGGGTGCCTAACTTTTCAGAGCCCCGCGAGGCGCAGGAGCAGGGGTTTGATCTCGGTCGCGGCGAACTCGGGCCGCGCCGGGCCGGGTTCGGAGCACAGCAGTACGGGGCTGTACTCCGGGTCCTCGGGCAGGCGGCCGTGGCTGCCGCGTACGCCGGACGGGTCGAGCGGGACGGTTCGCAGCCGGTAGCGGAAGCCGAGCTTCTTGCGGGCGACCTGGCCCACGGCCCGCAGCTTCACCGCCGGGACCGTCTCGTCGTAGAGCAGCTCGGCCGGGTCGTAGCCGGGCTTGCGGTGGATCTCGACCTGGCGGGCGAAGTCCGGGGCGCGGTCGTCGTCCAGCCAGTAGTAGTACGTGAACCAGGCGTCGGACTCGGCGACCGCGACCAGCTCTCCGGAACGCTCGTGGTCCAGGCCGTGTGCCGCTTTGCCCGCCGCGTCCAGGACCTGGTCGACGCCGTCGAGTTCGCCGAGGATCTTGGCGACCTCGGCCTCGTCCGCCGGATCGCGCACGTACACGTGGGCGACCTGGTGGTCGGCGACGGCGAAGGCGCGCGAGGTCCAGGGGTCCAGGTACTCCATGCCGTCCTGGGTGTAGACGTCCAGGAGTCCGGCGCGGCGCAGGGCGCGGTTGAGGTCGACGGGCCGGGAGACCGGGGTGATGCCGTACTCGCTGAGCGCCACGACGGTGGCCCCGGCGGCGAGGAAGTGGTCGATCAGCGGGCGCAGGGCGTCGTCGAGTCGGCGGGCCTCGCGGGCGGTGGCCTGCGAGTCCGGTCCGGTGCGCTGCGGCTCGTAGTCCAGTTGCGGGATGTAGACGAGGGTCAGGTCGGGGTCGTGCTCGTCGAAGACCTGGCGGGCGGCGCCGAGGATCCACTGGGTGGAGGGCATGCCGGCGTTCGGACCCCAGTAGGTGAACAGGGGGAACGGGCCCAGCCGGTCGGTGAGTTCGTCGTGCAGGGACGGCGGCCAGGTGTAGCAGTCGGGTTCCTTGCGGCCGTCGGAGTAGTAGACGGGGCGTGGGGTCACCGTCCAGTCGACGTCGGCGCCCATGGCGTACCACCAGCAGATGTTGGCGACCTTGTAGCCGGGCTTGGTCTTTCGGGCCGTGTCCCAGATCTTCTCGCCGCCGACGAGGGCGTTGTGCTGGCGCCACAGCAGGACCTCGCCGAGGTCGCGGAAGTACCAGCCGTTGGCCACCGCGCCGTGCGTGGACGGGGGTTCGCCGGTGAGGAAGGTGGACTGGGCGGTGCAGGTGACGGCGGGCAGGGTGGTGCCGAGGCGGGCCCGGAAGCCGCGGTCGCCGAGGGCGGCGACGGCGGGCATGTGCTTCAGCAGGGTGGGGGTGAGGCCGACGATGTCGAGGACGACGAGGCGGTTCGTGTGAGGGGTTTCGGTCGTGTGAGGGGTTTCGGTCGTGTGGGGGGTTTCGGTCGTGTGGGGGGTTTCGGTCATCAGTGGTCCTCCTTGAGGCCGAGGGCGGTCAGCCGGTCCCTGGCCCAGGCGAGTTCGGCGGCGATGCCCTCGGCGAGGTCCGCGGGCGGGCGGGGCAGCACGGACCAGGTGTAGGTCTCGACCTCGATGTGGTCGCAGACCGCGGTCGGTCCGCCGAGGAGTCCGTCGAGGACGGTGGTGAGCTGTCCGGCGGTGGTGCGCAGCGGTGGCTCGGGGTTGGTGTGCAGCGGGGCGTGGAAGTGCACCCGCCAGGGTCCGGTGTCGTCGGGGAGGGCGCCGGCGAGGGCTTCCGGGAGGTCGTCGACTCCCTTGACCGACCCGTGGGTTGCCGTGCGGGTCTGGTGCAGGAAGCGGCGCTCGGCGAGTTCGCGCAGCGCGGTGCGGGCGTCCGGGTCCGCCGGGTCGGGTGCCTCCACCGCGCAGGACGCCTGGAGCTTGACGACCGGCAGGCCGCCCTCGGCGAGCCGGCCAAGGGCCTCGTCCGGTTCCTCGAACTGCACGGCGAGATGGCAGGCGTCCAGGCAGATCCCGAGGTGTTCGTGGTCGAGGCCGCCGAACTCCCGTACGGCCTGCTCGGTGGTCTCCACGACGCAGCCCGGCTCCGGTTCGAAGCCGACCCGGACGGGGCGGCCGGTCCACGCTTCGAGCCCGGCGAGCCCGATGGCCAGCCGGTCCAGGGCCCGGCGGGCCGCGTCGGAGCGCTCGCGGGACCAGGGGGTGCGCCAGCCGAGCGGCAGGGTGGAGACGCTGCCCCGGCGGGCGTCGTCGGGGAGGAGGGCGGCGAGGACGCGAGCGCAGTCGAGGGTGTAGGCGAGTCGCGCCTCGTCCGCCCAGTCGGGGAGGTAGACGTCCTTCTTGACGACCTCGCGGTGGAATCCCTCGTACGGAAAGGCGTTGAGGGTGACGGTCTCCAGGCCGCGCGCGGTCAGCTCTGCCTTGAGTCTCGCCAACGCGTCCGCGTCGGCGGCGAGTTCGGTGACTGCGGGGCGGGCCAGCCACAGCCCGATGCCGAGGCGGTCGACACCCAGGCGCTCACGCACGGGCTCGGCGTGGCGGGAGAGCTGGCCTATGACGCCCTCCAGGTCCTCCGCCTGGTGGACGTTGCTGCAGTACGCGAGGTGGACGGGGGTGCCGTCGGGGTGGCGGAAGCGCACGGGCGGTTCACTCTCCCCCGCGTTTGATGGAGTTGCCCTCGAAGCTCGACGCGTCGTCGGGCTTGGGTTCGTCCAGGTCGAGGCGGCCGCTCTGGCCGTAGAAGGCGACCGGGTTGCGCCACATCACGAGGTCGACGTCGTCCTCGCCGAACCCGGCGGCGAGCATCGCGTCGGCCGTCTTCCTCGTCTTCAGCGGGTCCGAAGTGCCCCAGTCGGCCGCCGAGTTGACGAGGACGCGGGCCGTCCCGTGCTCCTGGAGGATGCGGACCATCCGCTCCTCGCTCATCTTCGTCTTCGGGTAGACCGAGAAGCCCGCCCAGCAGCCGCTGTCGAGGGCCATGGAGACGGTGAGCTCGTTGAGGTGGTCGAGGACGACGAGCTCGGGTGCGATGCCGGACTCCCGGACGACGTCCAGTGTGCGCCGCGTCCCGGCCGCCTTGTCGCGGTGCGGGGTGTGCACGAGGGCGGGCAGCCCGTGTTCGACGGCGAGCTGGAGCTGGGCGGCCAGGGCCTCGTCCTCCTCCTTGGTCATCGAGTCGTAGCCGATCTCGCCGACCGCGACGACCCGGTCCTTGGCGAGGTAGCGCGGCAGTTCGTCGAGGACGGGGCGGCAGCGCGGGTCGTTGGCCTCCTTGGGGTTGAGGGCGATCGTGCAGAAGTGCTGGATGCCGAACTGGGCGGCCCGGTACGGCTCCCAGCCCAGCAGCGAGTCGAAGTAGTCGTAGAAGGACTCGGGCGAGGTGCGGGGCTGGCCGAGCCAGAACGCGGGCTCGACGACGGCCCGGACCCCGGCCGCGTGCATCGCCTCGTAGTCGTCGGTGGTGCGGGAGGTCATGTGGATGTGGGGGTCGAAGATGCGCATGGTCAGGGGGCTCCATGGGGGAGGGAGGCGCTGATGAGGGGGCCGATGTCCGCGGGTAGGGGGCGGGCGGCGGCGCTGCGTTCGGCGGCGAAGTCGGCGAGCATGCGGGCGAGTTCGGCGTCCGCGCGGTCGTCGAGGCCGGCCACGCGGGCGAGCGGGATCTCGTAGAAGACGCACTTGAGGACGGCCTGCCGGTACTCGTCCGGTGGGAGGTGGGCGGCCGCGTACGGGCCGAGGGCCGCCTCGATCAGCGTGGTGTCGTTGCCGCGCAGGGTCTGCCGTACGAGGTCCAGGCAGCGGCCCTGGTCGTCGAGGAGCGGCAGGGCCCTGAGGACGGCCCGCTGTTCGGCGGGGTCGCCGAACCGGTGGAGTGCTGCCACCTCCTCGGCGAGGGCCTCGCCGTGCAGCGGCAGGGCGGTCAGGAGCAGCGCGCGGGCGGCCTCGTCGACGGTCCGGCCGTCGGGCAGCGGTTGGCGCCCGCAGTGGCGGCGCACGGCCGGGAACAGGGCGCGGACGGCGGCCGGGTCGGTGGCGACGCGGGCGACGGCGGCATCGAGCCAGGCGCGGGCGTCGGGGGTGAGGGGGAGGTCGGGCATGGTCGTACCTCGATGCGTGGGGGGGGCTCCTGGATCTTCGGGAGGCTCAGGAGGCGAGTAACCCGGTCTCGGCCGCGCGCAGGAAATCGAGCGAGCGACGGGCGACCTCGGGGGCGTCCAGGGAACCGCCCTGGATCTCGACGGACACCAGGCCCTCGTGTCCGAGGGTGTGCAGCGCCGCCAGCACCGGCGGGAAGTCGATGTCGCCCAGGCCGAACTCCAGATGCCGGTGGACGCCGCGCACCATGTCCTCGATCTGCACGTTCAGCAGGTACGGCGCGGCGAGCCGCACGCACTCCAGCAGCGGCCGTTCCTCCACGCAGTGGGCGTGCCCGACGTCCAGGGTGATGCCGAAGAGTTCGTGTCCGCCGACCAGTCGGCGCAGTCGCAGACACCGTTCGACGGTGTCGACGAACATGTACGGCTCCGGCTCGAAGGCCAGGGCGACCCCGTACGCCTCGGCCGTCTCCAGCACCGCCCCGACGCCCGCCGCCAGGCGCTGCCACACCGCCGTCTCGGACACCCCGTCCGGGGCCGGGCCGCTGCACAGGTGGACGGTGGGCGAGCCCAGTTCGGCCGCGATGCGCACGGCGCGCCGCAGCAGGTCGATCCGCCGTTCCGGTTCCGAGGACATCAGCGTCGGCTGGTGCTTGGCCCAGGCGTCGAGGAAGTACGGCGCCCCGGTCTCGACGGTGACGTCGAGCCCTTCGCGGGCCAACTCCTTGCCCACCGTCGCGACTTGTCGGCCCAGGTCCCTGGCGTACGGATCGAGATGGTGGTGGTCGAGGGTGAGGGCGACGCCGTCGTAGCCCAGGTCCGCGAGGACGCCGAGCGCGTCGGTCAGCCGGTGATGGGCGAACCCGTTGGTGCCGTAGCCGAATCTGAGGCTCATGTCGGCGACACCCGTCTGGCGAGCCGCAGCGCCAGGGGATGTACGGCGCCGAGGACGGCGGCGGCAGCGGGCGCGCCGCCGCGCGCGGTGAGCGCCGTCTGCAACGGGACCATGGCCATGATCCCGGCCCCGACCGCCCGCCGTACGGTGCCGCCGCGCGGATCGCGTACGGCGAGCGCCTGGGCCCGGCCGTAGGTTCCCAGGTAGGCGAGGGCTCCGGCGGCGGCGACGGCGGTACCGGCCGCGGCCCGGCGGGGTGTCGAGCGTGCCGACCGCCCGAGGGGCCAGGCGCCGGCCACCGCTGTCGCCGACGAGACGGCGAGCGTCGCCGCGGGCAGCCGCGCCGGGGCCCCGGAGATCTCGTGGCGGCTGAGCAGCGTGAGCGTGTAGGTGTGCAGCCCGGTCAGGAGCGCGGGGACGGCCGCGCGGCCGAGCGCGCGAGCGGTGCCGGCTCCTCCGCCGGACGCGGGCGCCGGCACCTTCCCGCCGCCCGCCACCGCCCCCGCGAGCACGTCCAGTGCCCGTGCCCCGGCCATGGCCGCCGGTCCCGCCGGGGTCGACTTCAGTTTCAGGTCGTACGCCCACACCAGCGCGGTCAGCGGCAGGGCGGCGGCGAGGCCGCGCCGGCCGCCCGAGAGGCCGGCGAGGCCGAGGCCCGCGGCGGTCAGACCGGTGGCGACGGACAGGGCGGTCCGGCGCGGCACCCGGCCGGAGGGTATGGGGCGTTCGGGCCGCTCCACCGAGTCGACGGCTGCGTCCGCGTAGTCGTTGAGGGCCATACCCGCCCAGTAGAGGCACACGGACGAGGCCATCACTCCGGCCGTCCGCAGACCGAGTGGGCGTCCGGCCGCCGTCGCACCGACGAGGACGTCGCCGGGGACGCTGAGGGCGGCCGGGGCGCGGACGAGACTCGCCAGATCCGCCCAACGGGGTACCGCTTTCCGCTCGTTCATGCGGCGATCATTGCCAAGATTGATTGAAGTTTCATACTGCGGAATGAGGAGGTTATGTGTGACATACGCAACAGCAGGATGACGTTGCCGTGATCCTCCGGCCGGGCAGGTGAGGAGGCCATGACGCACATCCACGGCCACCGCTGGGGCCATTCCGCGCTCACCGTCGACTTCGACCTCGACGAGACCACCCCTCGGCTGCTGCGGGTGACACGGCCGGGTGACCCCGAGGCGCCGCCGGGAGACCTCCCGCTCGTCGACGTGACGCTGTCGGGCGCGGGCACGGGGTGGTCGGGCCCGCGGTTCCGGGGTACGGCGCTCGGGCCACGGCTGGTGTACCGGGCCCACCACGCCACGTACGGCGACGGCTGGCACCGCCTCACGGTCGAACTGCGGGACCCCGCAAGCGGGTTGACCGTCTTCGCCGAGTACTCCTCGCCCGACGGAGTGCCGGTGCTGCGCTCCCGGGTCCGGCTGCGCAACGACGGACGCGAGCGGCTGACCGTACGTGCCGTCGGCAGTCTGCTGCTCGGCGGGCTGCCCTCCCCCGACGTCCTCGACGCGCACCGCGCGCGCAACAACTGGCTCGCCGAGTGCCGTTGGTACACCGAGCCGCTGCGGGACGCCGTACCGGACATCAACCGCGGCGTCCACGAGCACGACGCCCGCGCGGCCCTGCGGCTGACCGGCCGGGGCAGTTGGCCGACCGACGGGCATCTGGCGATGGGCGCGCTCACCGACCGCGGCGACGGGCGCTGCTGGCTGTGGCAGGTCGAGTCGGCGGCCGGGTGGGGCTGGGACGCGGGCGAGGCCCCGGCCCGGCGGACGTACCTCGGGCTGGGCGGGCCGACGTACGACGACCACGGCTGGCGCCAAGTGCTCGCTCCTGGCGAGGAGTTCGCCTCGGAGTACGCGGCGGTGGCGCTCGGGGACGGCTTCGACGGGGCGCTCGCCGCGCTGACCTCGTACCGCCGCCGCATCCGCCGTCCGCATCCGGACCACGAACAGCTCCCGGTCGTCTTCAACGACTACATGAACACCCTGATGGGCGACCCCACGACCGAGAAGCTGCTGCCGCTGGTCGACGCGGCGGCCCGGGCGGGCGCGGAGTACTTCTGCGTGGACGCCGGCTGGTACGACGACACGGCGGACGGCGGCTGGTGGGACAGCGTCGGCGCCTGGCAGGCGTCCGCGCGCCGCTTCCCCGGGGGCATCGGGGAGGTGCTGGACCGGATCCGCGAACGCGGGATGGTGCCGGGGCTGTGGCTGGAACCGGAGGTGGTGGGCGTACGGAGCCCGGTGGCCGACCTGTTGCCGGCCGCCGCCTTCCTGCGCCACGACGACGGCGGCCGGGTCACCGAACAGGGCCGCCACCAGCTGGACCTGACCCATCCGGCGGCCCGCGCGCACCTGGACGAGACGGTCGACCGGATCGTCGGCGACTGGGGCGTGGGCTATCTGAAGCTGGACTACAACATCACGACGTCGGCACCGGGACTGCTGGCGCACACGCGGGCGTGGCGGGCGTGGCTCTCGTCCGTCCTGGACCGCCACCCGGACCTGGTGATCGAGAACTGCGCGTCCGGCGGCATGCGCATGGACGGCGCGTCCCTGTCGGTCACCCAGCTCCAGTCCACCTCCGACCAGCAGGATCCGGTCGGCTACCCGCCGATCGCGGCCGCCGCCCCGACGGTCGTACCGCCGGAGCAGGGGGCGGTGTGGGCGTATCCGCAGCCGGAGTTCAGCGATGCCCAGATCGCCTTCACGCTCGGTACGGCGATGCTCGGGCGGATCCATCTCTCCGGGCACCTCGACCGCATGACGGAGGCTCAGCTGGACCTGGTGAGGGAGGCGGTGCGGACGTACAAGGAGATCCGCGGGGATCTGCGGTCGGCCGTGTCCTTCTGGCCGCTCGGGCTGCCGGGGTGGACCGACGAGTGGGTGGCTCTGGGGGTGCGGGCGCCGGTGCAGGGGGCGACGTACGTGATGGTGTGGCGCAGAGGCGGGGAGGCCGAACGGGTGCTGCCCGTACGGCACTTGGCGGGGACCGAGGAGCTGAAGGTCGAGGTCCTGCACTCCGCCGGCGTGGCGTCGGCGCAGTGGGAGGGGAGCGCGGGCGGCCTGCGGGTACGGCTGGCCGACGCACCGTCGATGGCGCTGGTGAAGCTTGTCTAGCCCGCTCGTCTAGCCCGCTCATCTAGCCCGCACGGCTCGGTTCAGCCCCGCACCAGCCAGTCGCCGCTCCCGATGGGCTTCCCGCGGGCGCGCAGGCGGGCGGCCACGGAGGGCGCGGCGACGTACACCCAGGCCCGGACGGTGCGCCCGCCGCCGTCGAGGGTCACCTCGCGCGCCACGCGTTCGTAGAGGCTGCGCGGGTCTCCCGGCGTGTACTCCTCCAGCCGGTCCAGCGCGACCAGCAACTCCCCGTACGCCTCGGGCAGCGCGGTGACGACCTCGCCGCGCACCACTCCCCCGCGGTCGTCCGCGTACTCCTCCACGGCATAGGGGTAGCCCGGCCCCTCGTACAGCACCGCGCCGGTGAGCCGGCCCGGTTCCTCGGAGCGGATACGTCCGCGCAGGAAGCGGTCGTGGTTGGGCTCGCCGGGGCGGAGGGTGCCGTAGACGAAGAAGGGCAGTTTCGGGGCGCTCACAGAAACGATTCTCTCCTCTCACACACCTGCGCATCCGCGCCATAGACATGACATGTCATGGCCACTTAAATCTTGGTCAAGATCCGCGCCACCCCCACGTTCCGCGCGCCCCTTAACGCCCTTTCGGGCGCCTTCCCGAGGAGACCGATGAGCCGGATACGGCCGTACGTCCGAGGTTCCCGTCGTCTCACCACCGCCGGCGCTGCCGCCACCACCGCCATCCTGCTCGCGGCCGCGCTCTCCCCCGCCGCCGGCGCGGCCGACCGGCCGAGCCGGGCCTCCGCGATCGAGAACGCGGCGTCGGTGCTCGCGGACCGGGCCGCGGCGCTGGGGCTCACCGCCGCACAGGACACGACCGTCCGGGACGTCGTGGTGGACGCGGACGGCACGCAGCACGTGCGCTACGACCGTACGTACCACCACATACCGGTCCTGGGCGGCGACTTCGTGGTCCACCTGTCGCCCGACGGCAGCTACCGCGGCGCCGACCGCGCCACGAAGAGCACGGTCACGCTCGCGAGCGTCACCCCGAAGCTGTCCGCGCCGAAGGCCGCCGACCTCGCGGTGAACGCGCTGCGCGCCGCCCACCTCGGCGAGACCCTGCGGAGCCTCACCGCCAAGCCGCAGCTCGTCGTCGACGCCCTGCACGGCACCCCGAAGCTGGCCTGGCAGACGAACGCCGTGGCGCAGGACTCCCTCGGCAACCCGACCGCCCGGACGATCCTGACGGACGCCGCCACGGGCACCCAGATCGACGCCTGGGACACCCTCGAGACGGCGTCGGGCGACGGCAAGTCCCTGTACGGCGGCACGGTCCCGCTGGAGACGACGCTGTCGGGATCGACGTACCAGCTGAAGGACGCGACGCGCGGGAACACGTACACCGGCGACGCGGCGAACCAGAACGACCTGTGCGTCCTGGGCATCTGCCTGAGCCGGGCGCCCTCGACGGTCTTCACCGACGCCGACAACCACTGGGGCACCGGCACGGACGCCGACCGCGCCTCGGCGGCGGTCGACGCGCAGTACGGCACGGACGTGACCTGGGACTACTACAAGAACGTCCACGGCCGCAACGGCATCGCGGGCGACGGCAAGGGCTCGTACAACCGCGTGCACTACGGCACCCGGTACAACAACGCCTTCTGGGACGACAGTTGCTTCTGCATGACGTACGGGGACGGTGACGGCACGCAGCTCGGCCCGCTGGTGTCCCTCGACGTGGCGGGCCACGAGATGTCGCACGGCGTCACCTCCAAGACGGCGGCGCTGACGTACTCCGGCGAGTCCGGCGGCCTGAACGAGGCCACGTCCGACATCTTCGGCACGCTGGTGGAGTTCTACGCCGGCAACGCGTCTGATCCGGGCGACTACCTGATCGGCGAGAAGATCGTCCGCTCCGGCTTCGGACGCGACGCCCTGCGCTACATGGACAAGCCGTCCAAGGACGGCGCCTCCGCGGACTGCTGGACCCCGGCGGTGGGCGACCTGGACGTCCACTACTCCTCGGGCGTCGCCAACCACTTCGCGTACCTGTTGGCCGAGGGCAGCGGCGCCAAGACGGTGAACGGCGTCAGCCACAACTCGCCGACCTGCGACGGTTCTTCGGTCACCGGGATCGGGCGGGCCAAGCTGGGGGCGGTCTGGTACCGGGCGTTGACGGTCTACATGACGTCGTCGACGGATTACGCGGGTGCGCGGACGGCGACGCTGAGCGCGGCGAAGGATCTGTACGGGGCGGGGAGCGCGGAGTACGGGGCGGTGGCCGCGGCGTGGAGTGCGGTGGGCGTGGGGTGAGTCGAGCAGTGGCAGCGTGACGTGACCGCCTCGGTCGGGTGACCGGGGCGGCCGTGCGTGATGTGCGTTGCCTGCATCGCTCGCATGCTTGCGTTGCTCAGCCGAGTGTGTGGCCACCGTTGACCTTGATGCGTTCCCCTGTGACGAAGGCGGCCTCGGCGGAGGCGAGGAAGGACACGGCGGCGGCGACGTCCTCCGGCCGGCCCATGCGCCCCAGGGGTACGTCGGAGGCGTACGCGGCCAGGGACACCCGGCGCGCGGGCCCAGCACTCCGTCAGGCCGTGCTTGGCGGCCTTGGCGGCCTTGGCGGCCTTGGCGGCCTTGGCGGCCACGTACGCGGACATCTCGGGCAGGGCCCGCTCCAGGACGTCCGAGCCGATCTGAATGATCCGGCCGCCGCCGCGTTCCCGCATCGCCGGAAGCACCGCCTGCATCAGCAGCGTCGGGCTCTTCACGAAGAACGTGAGCTGGGCGAGGTGGGCCCCGGTTGCCGGCCGGTGGCGTTCACGACGAGGGTGGCGACGGGACCCAGGCGAGCCGTGACGTCCGTGACGAGATCCGTGACGTCGGCCTCGTCGGTCACGTCCGCGGCGAACGCCTCGGCGGTCCCGCCCGCCGCGCGGATGTCCGCCACGAGCTCGCGGGCCGCCTCGGCGCCCGCCCAGTAGTTGACGGCGACCGGGTGTCCGTCGGCCGCGAGGCGGCGGGCGATGACCGCTCCGTCAAGATATGCCGAGGGCTCCGGGCCGTACGTCTCCCCTGTCGAGGCCGCTCCAGGGTGGGCCCGCGGTCCAGGCCTGCCTTCGCTCGCACATCCGGTGCCGGAGGGGCACGCTGGAATCAGCCACTCGCGCTGCACGGGCACGCCGGTGACGAGCCCGTACGCGGGTACGCCTGTGCACGGGAACAGGACGAGGTGACGATGGATGCGCCACGGGTTCGTGCCGCCAGTGCGCCAGGCCTGTCGGAGCCCTTCCGGCGAGGAGGGGAGCGGCGGGCATGACCCGCCTGGCGGATCCCTCGGCCCGTCGGGTGCCCCGGGGGCGTCCGAGCGGTCCGGCTCACCGCACGCTCCGGATACTCCTGAGCCGCCCGAGGCTTCTCCGGGCCAGGGCCCGCCCCGCAGCCACGGAGGCCGGTGGAGGGCACTGGGCCGCTTCGTCCACGTCAGGAGTACGCGCGTATGGCAGCGCGGCAAGGAAGTGGAGCTGCTGCACCGCGCCATGGGCTTCGCGGCGCTGGGACTGGTGACGATCGCCCCGCTGCTGATCGTGGTCGCGGCGACCGCCCCGATCCAGGAACGCGGCTTCGCCCAGTGGGTCGTGGACGGCATGGGGCTGTCCGGGCGTCCCGCCGACGCCGTGCAGGACCTCTTCGCCGCACCCCGCGAGGTCCTGAGCACGACCAGCGTCCTGAGCGTGGTGCTGCTCGCCCTGTTCGGCGTGCCGTTCGCCGGCAGCGTCCAGACCGGTTACGAAAAGGTGTGGGACCTGGCGGCCGGACGCTGGCACACCGTATGGCGACGCGCGGCGTGGCTCGTCGCGCTGACCGCCTACCTCTTCGCCGAAGCGCAGAGCGGGACCGTCCTGGAGCCCGGAGTCCTGGGCTCATCGGCCCGCATCGGACTGTCCTCGTTGCTCGGCGTGCTCTTCTTCTGGTGGGGGCAGCGTTTCCTGCTGGGCGGCCGGATCCCCTGGCGCGCCCTCCTGCCGGGCGCCATCGCCACGATGGTGGGCCTCGGCGGTCTGCGGCTGTTCTCCTCCCTGGTCTTCTCCCCGCTCATCGTGAGCAACGCCGTCTCGTACGGTTCGGTCGGCACCGTCCTGGTCGTGACGTCCTGGCTGGTCGGTGTCGGCTTCGTCGTCTTCGGCGGCGCCCTCGTCGGCCGCTACTGGTACCTCCACGAACCGCACCACATTCCGCACCCGCACGCTCACGCCCACCCCCACGCCCGCTCCCGCTCCCGCTCCCGCTCCCGCTCCCGTAAGAGCTGAAGCGTGCGCCGACGCAACGCGGCGGCCAGCACCCCAACGTGGTGAACAAATCCATGGCGGCGCACCTCGCCCGCCGGATACGCTCCCCTGCCGCCCACCCGCCACACTCCCGGGAAGCCGTATGCCGCCGTCCACGACCAAGATGCACCCCGACGAACTCGACATCGACGCGACCCTGGTCGAGGCTCTGCTCTGCGACCAGTTCCCGCGGTGGGCCGGGCTCCCGGTCACGCGGGTCGAGTCCGCCGGGACCGACA
The DNA here is from genome assembly GCF_036237295.1 of Streptomyces sp. NBC_01352. NCBI lineage: Bacteria > Bacillati > Actinomycetota > Actinomycetes > Kitasatosporales > Streptomycetaceae > Streptomyces > Streptomyces sp. NBC_01352. Next base: position 7,313,990 of record NZ_CP108354.1, on the reverse strand, counting down.
ACGCGATGTACCGGCTGGGCGACGAGATGGTCGTACGGCTGCCGCGGTTGCCCGGCGGAGCCCACCAGGTCGGCATCGAGCAGCGGTGGCTGCCCCGGCTGGCCCCGCGTCTCCCGCTGGCCGTACCGGCGCCGCTGGCGATGGGCGAGCCCGGGCGCGGGTACGCGCTGCCGTGGGGGGTGTACCGGTGGCTGGACGGCGACAACGCCTACGACTCGCCGCTCACCGAACTCGCGGAGGCGGCCGTGGAGTTGGGGCGGTTCGTCGCGGCGCTGCGGCGGGTCGACGCCACGGGCGGGCCGGTCTCCTGGCGGGGCGGTCCGGTCGCGGGCAACGACGAGGCCGTCCGTGCCGCGATCGACGACATGGGCGCCGACGGGACGCTGGACGCGGTCGCCGCCACGGCCGTCTGGGAGGACACGCTCCGGTTGCCCCAGTGGGACGGTCCTCCGGTCTGGCTCCACGGCGACCTGCTGCCCGGCAACCTGCTGACCGCGCACGGCCGGCTCACCGCGGTCATCGACTTCGGCGGGCTGGGGGTCGGGGATCCCGCGGCGGACGTGATGGCCGGGTGGACGCTCTTCGACGCCGAGACCCGTGGATTGTTCCGCGAGGCGGCCGACGTCGACGACCTGACGTGGGCCCGGGGGCGGGGCTGGGCCCTGTGCTTCGGGCTGACGGCGGAGCACTACTACCGCGGCGGGAAGAACCCGGTGCTCGCGGCGGTGGGGCGGCGGGCGGTACGGGAGGTTCTCACCGAGTACGCGGGCGGCATGCGGACCTGACCTCCGCATGCCGCCCGCCGATCACTGGCCGCCGGCCACCGACGCCTACGCCTACGCGCGTTCCGTCAGCCACGTCCGTTTCGGTCGGCACTCCAACCTGCCGTCCACGACCTTGCACCAGGTCTGGTAGTCGCTGGAGTAGAGGCGCTCGCCGAGCCAGTCGTAGTCACCCGCGTCCGGGCGGGCCGGCGGCGTGTGGGGGACGAAGTTGGCGGCGTCGTCGACGCTGCCGGTGCCGTCGTAGCGGGCGACCTGGGGGTACGGGTACACCGGTCGCGTGCGCGTCACCGTGTCGTCGGTGACCTTGGACGCGACGATCGCGGCGGGCTTGGTGGCGCTCTCCGCCCATGCCATCACCGGAGTGAGGACGTCGAAGGTGTTGGGGCCCTCGCCTCCGCCGCAGTGGGCGACGCCGGGGAAGAGGTACAGCTCGGCGAAGCGGTCCACGGCCCGAGCACCCATCGTCGTACGCATCGCGTCGTAGTACGCGAGCGTGCTCTGCGGCGAGATGTGCTGGTCGTTCCAGCCGTGCCACAACAGCAGCTTGCCTCCCCCGCGTCGGAAGGCGCCGAGGTCGGGGTCGAGCGCGGCGAGGTAGCTGGAGGACTGGACCGTCTTCCAGAACGACTCGGCCGTGAACTTCAGGTCGGACAGCTGGAAGCCGGGGTCCGGGGCGTTGGTGTGGGCGAGGTAGCGCGCGAAGGACGTCACGAAGTTCTCGCTGGCCACCGTCTGGCCCTGGGCGCTCGGCACGAACAGCGTCCACTCCGGCTCCGAGCCCCACTCGTGGGAGACCGGCACCTCCAGCTTGCGGCCCTGCGCGTCCGTCGCACCGTCGTGCAGTCTCTGCACCACGCCTGCCTGAGCCGCCGTCAGGCACGTCGACGGATCCTGTCCGGCCTCGCACACCAGCGTCCGCGGGTCGAAGTCGCACCGGCGCGGGTCGTCGAGCAGTCCGTCGGTCAGGCCGTCCAGCGCGTCGCAGGCGTCGAGCACGGCCCGGTGGACGAGGGGCAGTTTGTCGGCTAGGAGGATGTACTTTCCGTCCGCGTCCTTGTTCGTCAGGACGTTCCAGGCGTGGTGGAAGGTGTTCTGGACGATCATGTTGTTCGCGGGCGCGCCGGCGGCGATGCCGTCGAAGTCGTCGGGGTGGCGCTGGGCCTCCATCAGCGCCTCACGGCCGCCGTCGGAGCAGCCGGTGAAGTAGGAGTACGCGGGGCGCTGACCGTAGAACTTCTTGATGACCGCCTTGGCGACCTGGGCGGTGACGTGCACGCCCCGGTAGGCGAAGTCGATCTGCGCCTGCGGGTTGTCCAGCGCCCAGGAGCCGTCGTTCTGGCCCTGGTGGCCCATGTCGGTCGTGGCACTGGCCACCGTGCCGTCCCTGACGACCGGGCAGGTGGACGCCTGGCCGTAGTTGATGCTGGCGCTGCCGCACAGGCCGCCGCAGCCGGTCTGTACGTAGCGCTGCGTCCAGCCGTCGACCGGCAGGCGCAGGACGATGGTGTTCGCGGGGGCGACGGTGCCCCGTACCTCGCAGTACGGAGCCGCCGCTCCGGTCGTCACGACGGTCGCGGAGCGGATCGTGACCGGCGCGTCGGTGACCCCGTCCAGGTCGAGGCCGGTCACGTCGGCGCAGTCCAGCACGGGTTTCACCGCGGGCAGGTCCGCGAGACCCGCCGCGGTGAACGAGGGACGCGACGCGTCCGCGCCGGCGGCGGAACCGGCGCCTGTGACCGGCACCAGGACCAGCGCGAGCACAGCGGCCGCGACCGCTCTGCCGCGCGCGAAGGACCGACGCATGGGTTTTCCTCCTCGGTGGGGCGCGGCGCCCGGGTCGGGCGATGCGCCGCCGAGCGGGTAGTAGCGTGCCGGACGTCGGAGATATCGTCAACGATTTTCACGGCAATTCAGCGAGGCGGATGCCGAGACCGCCCCGGTCACCCGTTCACACCCCCGCCCTGCACCCTTCGGGTTCTTTTCCCGTCGCGCCCGCCTCGCGCCGATGACCTGCTGAAACAGCGGCCGCCGACCTCCGCCCGAGCGCCGCCTGACACCCATTCACCCTATTTCTGACGCCCCCTCAGGAAGCGGTCGCGGCCCGCTGCCAGTTACCTCGGAAGGGCAGCGCCCCACCGAAGTGCACCGCAGAGCTCGAGGGAGCACCGATGCGACGTACCGCCCGTCTGCTGTCCGGTACCGCGTTCGCCGTCGCCGTCGCAGGCCTCGGCGCCACGCCCGCGTACGGCGGCAGCGGCGATACCGGCGGCCTGGAGGTCTACCCGTCCTCCGTCGTGCCGGGCGGACAGGTCACGGTGAACACGGCGGACTGCGGGGACGGCGGTTCGGCGGCGGGCGATGCCAGCGCGGTGGGCGCCGGTACGTTCACGCTCGCACCGAGCACGCACGAGGGCGACGCGATCGGGCAGTTCCGGGTGCCGCCGAGCGCGCAGCCGGGGACGTACGAGATCGTCGCGACGTGCGCGGAGGACGGCCGGCGGGTCACGGGCGACCTGGTCGTGACGCTGACGTCCGCGCGCGAGCCGGTCGCTCCGCGGGGAAGTGTGAAGACGGGGGTCGGCGGCGCACTGGGCCCCGACCCCGTACAGACCGCGGCCGGCGTGGCGGCTCTCGCCGTCGCCGCCGCGGGCGGTACCTGGCTCCTGCATCGCCGGGCGAGAGGCGACGGGATCTGACGGACACCCTCCGCTGTCCGTCCGCCGGTACCGCAAGCCCCCTCCCCCTCCGGGTCCGACGCCCCTCGCGGCCCGGAGGGGGAACGGGTCCCGTTCAGGAGAGAGAGCATCGCCATGCGCAGACTCGGCAACGCCGCGATAGCGACCGTCACCGCCGCGGCCCTGTGCTCCGGTGCGTGGCTGCTGCGCAGCGGCGCCGAGACGCACGCGCCGCCACAGCCGGCCGCGGCCGAGGCCCGCGTCGACCCGGGCGCCCGGGGCTCCGCCGCGCCCGCGCTGCCGCCCTCCCCGCCCGACCGGATCCGCATCCCCTCGATCCGCGTGAACGCTCCGCTGATGGGCCTCGGCCTCACCGCGTCCGGCAGCCTCGACGTCCCGCCAGCCGCGCGCGGGAACCTCGCCGGCTGGTACGAGGCCGGCACCACCCCCGGCGAGCGGGGCACCGCGATCGTCGCGGGCCATGTCGACAACGCCGACGGCCCCGCCGTCTTCTACCACCTCGGCGCGCTGAGGAAGGGCGCGGTCATCGAGGTCGACCGGCGTGACGGAGACGTCGCCGTCTTCACCGTGGACACCGTCGAGGTCTACGACGCTCAGGACTTCCCCGACGAGAAGGTGTACGGGGCGGCGGCGCGGCCGGAGCTGCGGGTGATCACGTGCGGCGGCGGTTACTCACGGAGCACCGGCTACCAGGGGAACGTCGTCGTCTTCGCGCACCTCACCGGCAGCCGCTGAGCCGCCCAGTACGTTCACCCGTCCCCACGCGCCCAGGGGCGCCAGCGCCTCGTTCAGCGCAGCGCCCCGAGGTGTCAGCGAGTACTCGACGCGCGGCGGCACCTCGTCGAACGCCTCCCGGTGCACGACGCCGTCCGCCTCCAGCTCCCGCAGGTGTGCCGCGAGGACCTTCTCCGTCACGCCGGGCAGCTCTCTGCGCAGCTCGCCGAAGCGGCACGGCCGCACACTCAGCGCCCACAGGATCAGCACCTTCCACTTGCCGCCGATCACGTCCATCGCCGCGTCGACCCCGCAGACGTACGCCCCCGGCCGCCGTACGGTCGCCATGCCGCCCCCTCCTCCTGCCTGGACCCTTTCCCACCGGTAACCACCCACTCCGAAGTGCGTACTTGAGCAGGATGTTCACCTCGTCGAGCCTAACTTCCATGACTGACAACGCAGTTGCCTCTCGTACTCCCGTCACCCTCCTCGGCACCGGAGCCATGGGCACCGCCCTCGCCCGCGCCTGGCTCGCCGCCGGGCATCCCGTCACCGTCTGGAACCGCACCCCCGCCCGCGCCGAGGCCCTGGCCGCCGAGGGTGCGACCGTCGCCGCGAGTGCCGCCGAGGCGGTGGCCGCGGGCCGGCTCGTGGTCGCCTGCCTCCTCGACGACGCCTCCGTGGGCGAGGCCCTCGACGGGGCCGACCTGACCGGCCGGGACCTGGTGAACCTCACCACCGGGACGTCCGCACAGGGACGGTCCCGCGCCACTTGGGCACAGGCTCGCGGGGCCCGCTTCCTGGACGGCGGGATCATGGCCGTACCGCCGATGATCGGTGCCGCGGGCTCCGGGGCGTACGTCTTCTACAGCGGTTCCGCGGCCCTCTTCGAGGAGCACCGGGCCACCCTCGCCGTCCCGGCCGGCACCACCTACGTCGGCGCGGACCCGGGATTCGCGGCGCTGCACGACGTGGCGCTGCTGAGCGCGATGACGGGGATGTTCGCGGGCATCACGCACGCCTTCGCGCTGATCCGCCCGGAGGACATCGCCCCGAAGGACTTCGCGCCGCTCCTCGTGTCCTGGCTCACCGCGATGGCGCCCATGGCCCACCAGGCGGCCGACCAGCTGGAGAGCGGCGACTACGGCAAGGACGTCGTCTCCAACCTGGCCATGCAGGTCGCGGCCAACGCGACCCTGCTGCGCACGGCCGAGGAGCAGGGCGTGAGCGCGGAGCTGCTGACTCCGTACATGGACCTGATGGAGCGGCGCCTCGCCGACGGGCACGGCGCCGAGGGCACGACAGGCCTCGTCGACCTGCTGGCGCCCGCACAAAGCGCCTAGGCCACCCCCTGCTCGTACGCCACGTGCGGTGGCGGGCTGCCAGTGGGACGCACGCCACACCACGGGCTCGGTGAGCCTCGCGTAAGCGGTTCGGCGCCGGTTCTCCGGCGCCGAACCGCTTCCCCGGCCGCCTCCGGATCCGTACGACGGCCCTGCCGCGAGCCGGCGCCCTGGCGGCCGAACCGGGACGTTCCGGGCACCTCCCCTCCTCCGTCCCCCCGCGCGTGAGCTGGTGAAACCCCGCCGCTCCCGGCGCGGGCCGGCCCCGGTCGTAGACGATGGCGACTGCACGGACCCCGGGGATGCGGCCGCCCCCGGCCCGTCCCCGCCGTACCGGGCCTCACAGCGCACCCCCGGCGCCCGTCCCGAACCCTCACACCCATCCCCCGCCCCCGCTGAGGGCAGCGTTCCCCGCGGGAAACAGACGTGATGCGGCCGGGTAACACCGGCACCGCACGCTCCTAGGCATGACCTCGAATACGCGTGTGGTGGTGATCGGCGCCGGGCTCGCGGGCGTCCGTCTCGCCCGGCGGCTCGGTGAGCTCGGTGTTCCCGTGACGCTCATCGGCGAGGAGGAGCACCGGCCCTACAACCGGGTCCTGCTCGCCGAAGTGCTGGCCGGCCGCTACAGCCCCGACGTGATCGCCCTCCCGGCGCCCGCGGAACTGACGCGCGCCCGGATCACCGGCATCGACCGGGCCGGGCGGACCGTTGAGTGCGCGGACGGCACGAAGATCGCATACGACACGCTGGTCCTGGCCACCGGCTCCAACCCCGTGCTCCCGCCCCTGCGCGGCCTGTTCAGCCCCGACCACGTGCTGCCCGAGGGCGTCCACGCCTTCCGCACGATGGACGACTGCCTGGGCCTGTCCAAGGCGGTACGGCCGGGTGTGAAGGCGGTCGTCATCGGCGGCGGGCTGCTCGGTGTGTCCGCGGCCCGTGCGCTCGCCCTGCGCGGCGCCCAGGTCGTCCTCGCCCAGCAGTCCGAGCGGCTCATGGAGCGCCAGCTCGACCCGTCCGCCTCCAAGCTGGTCCGGCGCCACCTCACCGACCTCGGCGTGGAGATCCACACCGAGTGCCGGGTCCGGGACGTGCGCTGCGTCGGCGGCGCGGTCCGCTCGGTGGAGATGTCCGACGGGTACGCCCTCGACGCCGACCTCGTGGTCCTGGCCTGCGGGGTCCACCCGCGCGTGGGCCTCGCCCAGATCTCCGGCCTCGACGTCCGCAAGGGCGTCGTGGTCGACGACGAACTGCGCACCTCCGACCCGCACATCCGGGCGATCGGCGACTGCGCACAGCACGACGGCACGGTGTACGGACTGGCCACTCCCGCGCTCGAACAGGCGGATGTGCTGGCCGAGTCGCTCGCCGGCCGGGCGAACGCCCGCTACACCGGCACCCGTTCGCTGACCCGACTCACCCTCACCGGGCAGACCGCCTTCGACCTCGCCGCGTTCGGCGAGACCGAGGCACTCCCCGGTGACGACGTCGTGCAGCTCACCGACGCGACCCGAGGCACGTACCGCAAGGTCGTCGTCCGCGACGACCGCCTGGTCGGCGGGGTCCTCGTCGGCGAACTGGGCACCGTCGGCGCTCTTGCCCGCGCCTGGGAGGGAGCAGAGCCGCTCCCCGCCGACGGTGCCCCCTTGCTCCACCTGCTCACCAACGATGGAGGCTCCTGATGTCCACGACCGCACTTGTGGGGAACGGCCCCCGCCCCACGATCGTGCTCGTCGGCCATGGCATGGTCGGCCAGCGCTTCCTCGAAGCGCTCGCCGAGCGCGGCCTGACCGCCACGCACCGCGTGGTCGTGCTGTGCGAGGAGCCGCGTCCCGCGTACGACCGTGTGGCGCTCACCTCGTACTTCTCGGGCAAGACGCCCGAGGACCTGTCCATGACGGACATGCGGTTCATCGCCGACCACGGGATCGAGCTGTACGTCGGTGACCCGGCGGAGACGATCGACCGCGAGGCGAAGAAGGTGACCGCCCGCTCGGGACTGGTCGTCGACTACGACGTGCTGGTCCTCGCCACCGGCTCGTACCCCTTCGTCCCGCCCGTCCCCAACAAGGACGCCGAGGGCTGCTTCGTCTACCGCACCATCGAGGACCTCCTCGCCATCGAGGAGTACGCCAAGTCCAGGGCGACGACGGGCGCGGTGGTCGGCGGCGGTCTGCTCGGCCTGGAGGCCGCGGGCGCGCTCAAGGGCCTCGGGCTCAACGCCCACATCGTGGAGTTCGCGCCCCGCCTGATGCCGGTGCAGGTCGACGAGGGCGGCGGCGCCGCGCTGCTGCGCACCATCGCGGACATGGGTCTGAGCGTCCACACCGGCGTCGGCACCCAGGAGATCGTGGTCGGCGAGGACGGCGCGGTCACCGGCATGAAGCTGTCCGACGGCTCCGAACTCGCCGCCGACATGGTGGTGTTCTCCGCCGGTGTCCGCCCCCGCGACCAGCTGGCCCGCGAGAGCGGTCTGACGGTCGGCGAGCGCGGCGGCATCAGCGTCGACGAGCAGTGCCGCACGGTGAACGACCCGCACGTCTTCGCGATCGGCGAGTGCGCGCTGGCCTCCGACGGCCGGGTGTACGGCCTGGTCGCCCCCGGCTACGAGCAGGCCGAGACGGCCGCCGCGACCATCGCCGCCGACGAGGCCTCCTTCACCGGCGCGGACCTGTCCACCAAGCTGAAGCTGCTCGGCGTGGACGTGGCGTCCTTCGGCGACGCGCACGGCACCACCGAGGACTGCCTCGACGTCGTCTACTCCGACTCCCGCGCCGGCCTGTACAAGAAGCTGGTCATCGGCCGCGACGGCACGCTGCTCGGCGGCATCCTGGTCGGCGACGCGGAGGCGTACGGCACGCTGCGCGCGTTCACCGGGTCGGTCCCGCCGGTCTCGCCCGAGTCGCTGGTCCTGCCCGCCGGATCCGGTGAGAGCGTCCAGCTCGGCCCGTCCGCGCTGCCGGACGAGGCGATCATCTGCTCCTGCCACAACGTGTCCAAGGGCACGATCCGCGGCGCGGTCACCGACCACCAGTGCACGACCGTTCCCGAGGTCAAGAAGTGCACCAAGGCCGGCACGGGCTGCGGCTCCTGCGTCAAGGTCCTCGGCCAGCTGGTCACCGCCGAGCTGGAGGCCAGCGGCGTCGAGGTCGACAAGGGCCTGTGCGGCTGCTTCTCGCAGACCCGCGAGGAGCTGTACGAGATCGTCCTCGCCCTGCGCATCAACACCTACCAGGACCTCCTGGACCGCTACGGCCGCGACGGTGCCAAGGGCGGCGACGGCTGCGAGATCTGCAAGCCGACGGTGGGCTCGATCATCGCCTCCCTCGCCCCGACGATCGGCGCGAGCAACTACGTCCTGGAGGGCGAGCAGGCGGCGCTGCAGGACAGCAACGACCACTTCCTCGCCAACCTCCAGAAGAACGGCTCGTACTCGGTCGTCCCCCGCATCCCCGGCGGCGAGATCACCCCCGAGGGCCTGATCGTCATCGGTGAGATCGCCCGCGACTTCGGCCTCTACACGAAGATCACCGGCGGCCAGCGGATCGACATGTTCGGCGCCCGCGTCGAGCAGCTCCCGCTGATCTGGGCCCGGCTGGTGGACGCCGGCTTCGAGTCCGGCCACGCCTACGGCAAGGCCCTGCGCACGGTGAAGTCCTGCGTCGGCCAGACCTGGTGCCGCTACGGCGTCCAGGACTCCGTCCGCATGGCGATCGACCTGGAGCTGCGCTACCGGGGCCTGCGCTCCCCGCACAAGCTCAAGTCGGCGGTGTCGGGCTGCGCCCGCGAGTGCGCGGAGGCCCAGTCGAAGGACTTCGGCATCATCGCCACCTCCAACGGCTGGAACCTGTACGTCGGCGGCAACGGCGGCGCCACCCCGCGCCACGCGGACCTGCTGGCCCAGGACCTGACCGACGCCGAACTGATCAAGCTGATCGACCGGTTCCTGATGTTCTACATCCGCACCGCCGACCGCCTGGAGCGCACGTCGACCTGGCTGGAGCGGATCCCCGGCGGCCTGGACCACGTCCGGGACGTGGTGGTGGAGGACTCCCTCGGCATCTGCGAGGAGCTGGAGTCCCTGATGGCGGACCACGTGTCGCACTACCGCGACGAGTGGGCGACGACCATCAACGACCCCGAGAAGCTCTCCCGGTTCGTCTCCTTCGTGAACGCGCCCGACACCCCGGACCCGGTCGTCGGCTTCGTCCCCGAGCGCGACCAGATCAAGCCCGACCTGCCTCTGCTGTCCATCGGCATGCGCCCCAGTGAGAACCCGGCAGACGTCCTGGAAGGAAGCGCCCAGCGATGACCCTGGCACCCGAGACGACCGACCTGAAGGTCCAACTGAGGCTGGCCGACAGCTGGTTCACGGTCTGCGACCTGACCATGCTGCTGCCGGGCCGCGGAGTAGCCGCCCTGCTGCCCGACGGCCACCAGGTCGCCCTCTTCCGCGACCGCGCCGGCACCCTCTACGCCGTCGACAACCGCGACCCGTTCAACGGCGCGGCGGTCCTCTCCCGCGGCCTGATCGGCTCCCACCAGGGCCGGCCCTTCGTCGCCTCACCCCTGCTGAAGCAGCGCTTCGACCTGGCGTCGGGGCAGTGCCTGGACGACGATTCGGTGCGGATCGCGACGTACGAGGTGCGGAGCGCGTGACGTCTTCTTGACCGGCGCCGGCTCCGGCATCGGACGGGCCGTCGCCCTCGCCTTCGCCGCCGAGGGCGCGAACGTCGTCGTGGCAGGGCGGCGACGGGGCCCGCTCGACGAGACGGTGAGCCTCGTCGAGGCTGCGGGCGGCAAGGCGCCGGCCGTCACCGCGGACGTCACCCGTGCCGCCGCCGTGGAGGCCCTCGCGGCCGCCGCCGTGGAGGCCCTCGCGGCCGCCGCCGTGGAGGCCCTCGCGGCCGCCGCCGTGGATCTCCCCCACTCTCGGCTTCGCTCGAGCGGGGGGACCCCCATCGGCTCGCTCGACGTGGCCGTCAACAACGCGGGCGTCTTCCGCGGCGGCGCCCCGCTGGCCGAGCTGTCCGAGGAGGACTGCACATCCTCATTCCTTCAGCTGGTCGTAAGCCATACCCGTCAGCTCCTCCGAGGCGGTCCACAGCCGTTCCCCCGCCCGGTCGTCGAGCGTCCACGGTGCTCGCCAGGACGCGGCGGGCGAGCCGCGCCAGCCGGCGAACGAGGGCCCGGTGAAGGAGTCGGGGCGGACCTCGGGTGCGGTCGCGGCGTAGAGCGTGGGCAGGGCGCCCGCCTCGGCGGACTGGGCGAAGAAGCGGTTGCCGATCTGCATGAACCGCTCGCTCACCTTGCGGCCGGACATCCGGGCGCCCTCCGTCTGGAGGTTGGTGGCGGCGTACCCGGGGTGCGCCGCCACCGCGACGAGGTCCGAGCCGTGGGCCGTGAGCCTGCGCGCGAGTTCGTGCGTGAAGAGCAGGTTGGCGGTCTTGGAGCGGGCGTAGGCGATCCAACGCCGGTACCGGCGCTCGCTGTTGAGGTCCGTGATGTCGATGTTGGCCACCGAGTGCATGGTGCTGGAGACGGTCACGACACGCGCCCCGGGCGTGCCGAGCAGCGCGGGCAGCAGCAGCCCGGTGAGCGCGAAGTGCCCGAGGTGGTTGACGCCGAACTGCGTCTCGAACCCGTCCGCGGTCGTCCCGTACGGCAGCGCCATCACGCCCGCGTTGTTGACGAGCAGGTCGAGCCGGTCATGCGGGAAGGCGGCCGCGAACCGCCGTACGGAGGCGAGGTCCCCGAGGTCTAGCTGCCCGAACTCCACCTCGGCGCCCGGCACTTCGGTGGCGATCCGGTCCCCGGCCTCGGTGCCGCGCGCCTCGCTCCGGCAGGCGAGCACCACCCGGGCTCCCCGGCGGGCCAGCTCGCGCGCGGTGACGTACCCGAGGCCGCTGTTGGCCCCGGTGACGACGGCGACACGGCCGTCCTGGTCGGGGATGTCCTTCTCGGTCCAGCCGGCCATGGCCGACCCTCCCTCCGGTGACGGGGTCGGGTTCAGCCTACGAGCGGGGGGCGCTCCAGGTAATCGTCCGGGAGGGGCCGCGTGTCCAGGTAGAACCATTCGGCGCCGGGGCCGGGGCCTGGGGCGGACGCCGCCGGTTCGGGGGCCCAGGGCGCGGTCTCGGCTGTCCGGGGCGCGGTCTCGGTGGCCGGCTGCTTCGCCGGGCCCGGCATCAGGAGCTCCACCCGTACGCCGTTCCCCCGCTGCTGGGCCGTGAACTCCTCCACCTGGTTGCGGCAGGCGTGGTCCAGATGGGTCACGCCGGTCAGGTCCAGGCGGATGCGGGGCCTGCCCGAGGCCGCCGCGGCCTCCAGCGCCTCGATGACCTTCGGCAGGCGCAGGAAGGTCGCGTTGCCGGCCATGACGACCTTGGCGGTGTCCTCGTCGAGGTGCTGGCGGATCACGGTCTGCGACATCCGCAGCGCGGCCAGCACGATCCCGGCGGCGAGCCCGACGAGTACGCCCTCCAGCAGCGCGGTCGCCACGATGACCAGCGTGGTGAGGGTCATCACCGCGAACTCGCCCCGGTCCTGGCGCCACATCTTCGGGAACTCCTCCGGCGCGAACAGCTTCCAGCCGCTGTGCACCAGCACTCCGGCCAGCACCGAGATCGGGATCAGGGCCAGGACCTGCGGCAGCAGCAGCGCGAAGGCGAGCAGCCACAGGCCGTGCAGGGTCCGGGACAGCCGGGTCTTGGCGCCGGCCTGGACGTTCGCCGAACTGCGCGCGACGACGGCCGTGATGGGCAACGCCCCGAGCACGCCCGCGACCGTGTTCCCGGCTCCCTGGGCGATGAGTTCGGTGTTGTACCGGGTGCGCGGACCGCTGTGCATACGGTCCACCGCGGCCGCCGTGAACAGGCTCTCCGCGGAGGCGATGACCGTGAAGGTGAGGATCGACGTGATGATCGCCGCGTCGGCGAGCCCCGCGAACTGCTCCCCGCCGGGCACGCTCACGGCGGCGAGCAGATTGCCGACCTGGAGGGTCTTCACGTCCACGCCGGGCAGCGCGGCGACCGCGATGCCGATGCCCACGGCGACCAGCGCGGCCGGGATCTTCTTGACCGGCCCCGGCACCTTCTTCCACACGAAGCTCAGCACGACGGTGACCACCCCGAGCAGCGTCGCGATCATCGCCTGCCGGTCGGTGAGGATGTCGGCGAACAGCCCCGGGATCCCGGCCATGTTCTCGATCGGAGTGCCGGGCGCCTTGCCGTCGGCCATGGGATACATCTGGCTGAACATCAGCGGCAGGCCGATGCCGGCCAGCATGCCCTGGACGACGGCGAGGGAGATCGCCTGGAACATCCGGCCCAGCCGTACGACGCCGAGGACGATCTGCAGGATCCCGGATCCCAGCACGATCACGCCGAGCATGGCCACCCCGTGCTCGGCGACGGTCTCCGCGACCAGCGCGGCGAGCCCCGCGGCCGGCCCGCTGACCTGGAGCGTGCTGCCCCGGACCGCGCCGACCACCAGCCCGCCGATCACCCCGGAGATGATCCCCAGCTCGGCCGGGACGCCCGAGGCGACGGCGACGCCGATGCACAGGGGCAGGGCGACGAGGAAGACGACGAGGGAGGCGGTGATCTCGGTGCCGAGGTCGGCTTTCGGGCCGGTGGGCTTGGGACCCGCGTTCGGGCCGGTGGGCCTGGGACCTGTGCTCCTTGGGCCGGGGGACTTGGGGAAGGCGCCACCCCGGCCCCGCGCGTGCACCCCGCTCATCCGGCGTGCACCCGGAAACGACCGTCCTCGTCGAGCTCGTACACCCGCCCGGTGTCGACCTCGTAGTACCAGCCGTGCAGCCGCAGCCCGCCCGCGTCCAGCCGCTGCCGCACCGACGGGTGACTCCGCAGCGCGGCCAGCTGGTTGACGACGTTGCGCTGTGCCACCTCGGACAGCGCCGGATCGTCGGACGCGCCGGCGAGCGTCGGAGCCAGCTCCGGGCGGGCCACCTCCAGCCAGGCGCCCACGCCGGGCAGCGCGGCCAGGTCGTCGCCGGACTTCAGCGCGCCCATCGCCCCGCAGTGTGAGTGACCGCACACCACCACGTCCTGAACCCCCAGCACCTCCAGTGCGTACTCGATGGTGGCCGCCTCACCACCGGCCCCGTACTGCCCGTACGACGGCACGATATTGCCCGCGTTGCGCAGCTCGAATATCTCTCCGGGCCGGGCGCCCGTAATGAGCGCGGGTATCACCCGAGAGTCCGAGCAGGTAATGAAGAGCGCCTCGGGATATTGCCCCTCGGCCAGTTTCCGGTATTCGTCGTGCTCGAATTCGACCCGCTGTGTGAACGTGCGGGCACGGTCCAGAAGAGCCTTCAACGATGCCTCCTCGATGGGAAGTTCGGCCAGGTCACCACACCGTAGAGGGGCACGGAACAGCGGAAGGTTAAGTAACGGCCAGAGCGCGGACAGGAATTGAACATTTCTTGTCGGGGCCCCGTGCAAGCGCTGTCATCTTGTAACGTGTCGACTCCAGAGCGCGAAATGCGAATTCACGGAGAGACGGGACGCATGGGCCTACGAGTGCTGCTCATCGAGGACGACGCGACAATCGCCGAACCGCTCGCCGAAGGTCTCGGCCACTTCGGGCTGACGGTCGACCACGTCGCCACCGGCACCGAGGGTCTGAGAGGCCCGTACGGCGATGTCGTCCTGCTCGACCTCGGACTGCCGGACATGGACGGCATCGACGTCTGCCGCGGCATCCGGCAGGTCTCCGACGTCCCCATCGTCATCCTCAGCGCCCGCGGGGAGGAGGCGGACCGGGTACTGGGCCTGGAGCTGGGCGCCGACGACTATCTGGCGAAACCTTTCAGCATGCGGGAGCTGGTGGCACGGGTGCGGGCGGTGACCCGGCGGACGCAGCGGACGCAGCTGCCGCAGGCGGTGGCGGAGACGGTGCCGGTCCCGTCGTACGACCGCGCGCCGGGCCCGTCGTACGACTTCGCGTCGGCCCCGTCGTACGAACCTGTGCCGCCGCCGTCGTACGAGCAACCCGTCTCAGCCCCAGGTCCAAGCCCAGGTCCAGGTCCAGGCCCAGACCCGGCCTCAGCCCCCTCGCCCGACCCGGGCCCGCTCGTCGTCGACCGCCGCACCCGGCAGGTCTGGGTCGGCGAGACCCAGGTCGCGCTCACCCCCAAGGAGTTCGAGCTGCTGGCGCTGCTCACCGAGGATCCGGGCGCGGTCTACTCCCGGCAGCAGATCCTCGACCGGGTCTGGGACCCGCACTACGAGGGCCCGACCAAGACCCTCGACGTCCATGTCGCCTCACTACGACGGAAGTTGGGCCACCCGGCATGGATCCGGACACTTCGCGGCGTCGGCTTCCGGCTGTCGGTGCACGGGGAGCCGAACGATCCCCAACAGGGCCCGACATGACCCGCCGCCTCCTGTTCAGCTACCTCACGCTCGCCGCGCTCGTCCTGCTCTGCCTGGAGATACCGCTCGGCTTCGTGTACTCGCGGGGCGAGCGGGATCGGGTGGTCAACGCGGCGAAGGACGAGGCCGAGTCGGTCTCCGCGTACGCCGCGCTGTCCCTCGCCGCCGGCCGCGCCGAGCGGGACCTGCCCGCCCGAGTGGCCCACTGCGCCGAGCGCATCGGCGGCAAGGTGGTGGTCGTCGACGACACGGGCGCGCCCCTCGCCACCTCGCACCCCCTGAGCGCCGACGCGTCCCGCGCGCTGATGTCCCGCCCGGGGATCGCGGCAGCCCTGCACGGCAGCTCCACGGAGGACGTCCGCACCTCCACCATCGGCGGAGTGGAGTACCTGTCGGTCGCCGCACCCGTGGGCCAGGGCGTACGGCCCAAGGGTGCGGTATGGCTCACGGTCCCGACCCGGATGGTGCACGAACGCGTCCACCACGTATGGATGTTGCTCGCCGCGGGCGGACTCGGGGTCCTCACCGCGGTCACCTTCGTCGGCTTCGGCATCGCCCGCTGGACGGGCCGCCCCATCCGCGAACTGGAGCGTGCGACCCATGAGTTGGCCGAGGGCGGCCGCGCGGAGCCGGTGACCGTCACCAAGGGCCCGCCCGAAGTCCGCAGACTGGCCGCCGCGTTCAACCGTACGGCCGCCCGTCTCGCCCATCTCCTCGACTCCCAGCACGCGTTCGCCGGCGAGGCCTCGCACCAGCTCAAGACCCCGCTCGCCGCCCTGCGCCTGCGCCTGGAGAACCTGGAACCGAATGTCGCCGCCCGCGGCCGGGGCAGCCTCACCGCCGCCGTCACCGAGACCGACCGGCTCTCCCGCATGGTCGAGGGCCTGCTCGCGATGGCACGGCTGGAGGAACACGCGGCCACCCCCGGCCCGGTCGACGTGGGCGAGGCCTGCGCGGAACGCCACCGCACCTGGGCCCCGCTCTTCGACCGGCAGAAAGTCTCCCTGGTCCTGTTCGCGGGCAGCGTGGGCCCGGTGCTGGCCCTGCCGGGGTCCGTCGAGCAGATCCTGGACAACCTCCTCTCCAACGCCCTGCGGGCCTCCCCGCCCGCCACCACCGTCACCATCGAGCTCCGCCTCCACGTCCCGCCCCGCCGCGCCCTGCGCGACGCCCGCCCCTGCTGGGTCGACCTCCACATCACCGACGAGGGCCCCGGCATGACGGCCGAGCAACGCGCCCGCGCCTTCGACCGCTTCTGGCGCGCACCGGGCGCCCCCAAGGGCGGCACGGGCCTCGGCCTCGCCCTCGTCCAGCGCCTCGCCCACGCGAGCGGCGGCGAGGCGAGCCTGCGCGCGGCGGCGACGGGCGGGGTGGACGCGGTGGTGCGGCTGCCGTCGGCGGAGGCAGCGTCGGGGGTCCAGCGAGGCGGGCGCGAGGTACTGGCGCTGCACGTCGCTGGTCATCTGCACCGCGCCCCCGCTTCACAGCCCGTGCACAGCGATTCCACCCCGCGCACCTAGGGTCCGTGACCGCGCGACCCCGCCGCCGACCGGTGGCGGGCCGGTCACGACACACCCTTGGAGCAAGCGTGGAACGTCGTACCCTCCTGCGTGCGGCCGTCCTCGGCGGGTCCTCCGCCGCCCTCGGCGGAACCCTGTGGCGAGGCGCCGCCTACGCCGCGCCCGCCCAGCCCGGAGCCGGCCCCTACGGAGCGCTCGGCTCCCCCGACGCCAACGGCATCAGACTCCCCAGCGGCTTCACCAGCCGGGTCATCGCCCGCTCCGGCCAGACGGTCACCGGAACGTCGTACACCTGGCACAACGCCCCCGACGGCGGCGCCTGTTACACGGACGGCACCGGCTGGATCTACGTGTCCAACTCGGAGATCAACCCGTCGGGCGGCGCGAGCGCGGTGAAGTTCTCGTCGACGGGCGCGATCACGTCGGCGTACCGGATCCTGTCCAGCACCCGCCAGAACTGTGCGGGCGGCAAGACCCCGTGGAACACCTGGCTGTCCTGCGAGGAGGTGTCACTGGGCTACGTCTACGAGACGGACCCCTGGGGCGTCCAGTCGGCCACCCGCCGGGACGCGATGGGCCGCTTCAAGCACGAGGCGGCCGCCGCGGACCCGGTGCGCAGGGTGATCTACCTGACCGAGGACGAGACGAACGGCCGCTTCTACCGCTTCGTACCGACGACCTGGGGCAACCTCTCCTCCGGCACCCTCCAGGTCATGGTCGCCGGCACCGCCACGTCGGGCTCCTTCACCTGGGCGAACGTCCCCGACCCGGACGGCTCCCCCACCACGACCCGCACCCAGGTCTCCGGCTCGAAGTCCTTCAACGGCGGCGAGGGCTGCTACTACGCCAACGACACGGTCTGGTTCACCACGAAGGGCGACAACCGCGTCTGGCAGCTCAACCTGACGACCAACACCTACGAGCTGGCGTACGACGACTCCCTGGTGACAGGCGGCACCGCCCCGCTCACGGGCGTCGACAACATCACCGGCGCCACCTCGGGCGACCTCTTCGTCGCGGAGGACGGCGGCAACATGGAGATCTGCGTCATCACCCCGGCCGACGTGATCGCCCCGTTCCTCCGCATCGACGGCCAGTCGGGCTCGGAGATAACGGGCCCGGCCTTCTCCCCGGACGGCACGCGGCTGTACTTCTCCAGCCAGCGGGGGACGAGCGGGAGTTCGTCGGGCGGGATCACGTACGAGGTGAAGGGCCCGTTCCGGGCCTAGCGCGCCGAGTCGCCGGGCGCCCCGAGGGTGCGCCCGGCGACCTGGGCCGGCGGATCGCATGCGGAGAGCTACCGTCCGGTCACGTCACGTTCGCATCACGGGTCCTCCATATCTCCACCACACCAGTGGCCCCTCACTAGGTTCGTCACTTCATATCCGGCTGATCGCACCTTTTGGATCACAAGCGCTCAGACAAGCGGATATCCCCATGAACCTGAACCCGAACCTGGAAGGCCCCTCCGTGAACCTGTTCCGCAAGCCCGGCGCCATCGCCGTCGCCGCGCTGGCACTGGCCGCCCTCCCGTCCACCGCCGCGGCTCACGACGGCACTCACCCGTTCAAGAACTGCAGCGAGGCGTACGCCAGCGGGTACTCGGACATCCCCGAGGACGACGAGCACTACGGTTCCCACCTGGACCGCGACGGGGACGGCGTCGGCTGCGACCAGCCGCCCGGCGACTTCGTCCCCGCCGAGGACGAGGGAGCCGAGGAGGGCGCGGCCGCTCCGGCCGAGGACACGTCCGCCGATGGCACGGCGCAGGACCCGGACCTGGCCGAGACCGGGGGCGACGACAGCACCCCGTACCTCTTGGCCGGGGGCTCCACCATCCTCCTCGCCGGCGGCGCCCTGGTGGCGGCCACCCGCAGGCGCCGCGCCAACCACTGAGCAGCCCGTACAACCACCCGACCCAGCCGATGCCGCCGACCGCTTCCGGCCCCGCCCCCAAGTGGGCCCGGAAGCGGTACGTACTGCCCGCCCTCGCGCTGGCCCTCTTCATCGGTGTAGGCATCGGCAGCGGCGACACCACGACGTCGACCGACGCGAAGCCCGCCGCCGCCGAACCGCAGCCGACGGTCACCGTGACGGCAACGGCCACCGCGCAGGAGACGGCCGAACCGGAGCCTGCGGCCACCGTCACGGCCACGGAAACGGTCAAGGTCAAGGTCGACGTCACCAGAACGGTCAAAGCGCAGCCGGCGGCAGGGGGCGACGCCGGTTCCTCCGAGGCGGACACGGACGTCTACTACGAGAACTGCACCGCGGTCCGAGCCGCCGGCGCCGCCCCATCCGCCGCGGCGAACCCGGCCACGCCTCCCACCTCGACCGCGACAACGACGGCGTGGCCTGCGACACCTGAGCCGTCGATAGGTAGGCGTCGAGGAGGCCGGGGAAGCGGATGTCGGTGTTCAAGCAGCCGCCGTACCTGTTCAGCGGCGATCCGTGGCTCGTGGGTGCCCCGTGCCCACGAAGGTGATCCAGCAGGTGTCCCGGGCTGCGTCCAGGAGGTACCAGATGCGGCCGCCGCCGGTCACCTCGATCTGCCTACTGCTCGCAGGTCTGTCCGCGGTGGGTGCCGTGCGCCAAGCTGCCCTTGAGCCGGTGGTGCCGGGACGTCTCGGTGGCCGGTCCGGGGCCGGTGCTCATGGTGATCCAGGCGCGGTAGGTGTTCTCCCGGGCCTGTTGGGTGAGGCTGTCCCAGCCTTTGGCCGAGGCCGCGTCAGCGAAGCGGACTTCCCAGTGGCCGTCTGACGCCGGTGGTGCGGCGCGGTCGCCGCGACCCGCGGTCATGCGACGTCCCGTGGGTCCGGCACCGGCCCGTAGTCCTCGCCGTGGTCCTTGGTCAGAGCGGTGAGCAGTTCGGGGTCGGAGTGGACCTCTGCGGTGTGCTGCCAGGCGATGAGCATCTGGGCGACGGCCGCGCTGTTGCCGATCGAGTCGGCGGCGCGCATGGTGTCGACCAGTTCGACCGCGAAAGCATGGAGATCGGGCTCGGGAAGGAAACGGACCCAAGGGAACGCGTCCGGCAGTATGTCGAGGAGCAGTTCCGTGCTTCCGGGCTCCCGGCGCGCCATCGCGGCCAGCATCCGGGTGGCGGCCGACACCACGGTCTGGTCCTGCTCGGCCCGCGCCGCGGTGGTAAGGACCAGATCCTCGCCGTCTCTGCGATGCAGGAGCAGTCTCGGCGACTCCTTGAGCCGGGCAAGCGTCTGCTTGTTCTTGTTCACCAGCTCGGAGAAGTTCACGGCAGCATTCTCAGTACTCACAACTTTGAAACTACTTCGAAACTCACCCCGCCGCCATCACCCACAAGAGGGGCGCAGAGCAGCCGATCGGTCACGCACACCGCTGCGTTCCCGGTCTCCGAGCCTCGCTACCGTGGAACGCATGAAGCTCTCGCAGCTCGTAGCCCGCGAACGCTTCGCCGCGTCGCCCGTCGCCAGGCTGGCGACAGCCGACGCCCACGGCGTGCCTCACGTCGTTCCGGTGACCTTCATCGTCCTGAACGACGTCCTGTACTTCGCGATCGACCACAAGCCCAAGAGCACCTGGGATCTTCGGCGATTGCGCAACATCAGGGAGAACTCCTCGGTGGCTGTCCTTGTGGACCACTACGACGAGGACTGGTTCACGCTGTGGTGGGCTCGCGCCGACGGACACGGCGACGTACTGGAGGAGGGCCAGGAGCGGGATCGCGCGGTGGGATTGCTGTGCGACAAGTACGAGCAGTACAAGGACTCCCCTCCCAAGGGCCCCGTGGTCGCCGTTCGGGTGGAGCAGTGGAGCGGCTGGGCCTTCGCATAGCCCAGAGGCACGACGTGTTCGTCCCTTCGTCAGCTGTCACTTGGCCGACAGCCCAGGCCGAGGGACTGACGTACCGAAAGGGCGGCACCCCCGCACAGGGTGCCGCCCTCTCTTCGTGATCCGGAACCGCCGCCCATCGGTGAGGGTCGGTCGGGGACGGCCGGCGGTCCCGGGGTTCAGTGGCCGTGAGGCCGGTGCCCGCAAGCCCTACCGGTGATCACTTCCCGCCGACTGCGAAGCCGCCCGCCCCGCCTCCAGCCGCGCCACCGGGATCCGGAACGGCGAGCAGGAGACGTAGTCGAGGCCCACCTCGTGGAAGAAGTGGACGGACTCGGGGTCGCCGCCGTGCTCGCCGCAGACGCCGAGCTTCAGGTCGGGGCGCGTCGCGCGGCCCGCCTCCACGGCCAGCTTCACCAGCGAGCCGACGCCGTCCTTGTCGATCGTCTCGAAGGGGGAGACGCCGAAGATGCCCTTCTCCAGGTACGCCGTGAAGAACGAGGCCTCCACGTCGTCCCGGCTGAAGCCCCACACCGTCTGGGTCAGGTCGTTCGTGCCGAAGGAGAAGAACTCCGCGGCCTCGGCGATCTGACCGGCGGTCAGGGCGGCGCGCGGCAGTTCGATCATGGTGCCGATCGCCAGCTTCAGTGAGGTGCCCGTGGCGGCCTCGACCTCGGCCACCACCTGGTCGGCCTCCTCGCGGACGATCTCCAGTTCCTGGACCGTGCCGACGAGCGGGATCATGATCTCCGCGCGCGGGTCGCCCTTCGCGGCCTTGCGTTCGGCCGCGGCCTCGGCGATCGCCCGTACCTGCATGGTGAAGAGGCCGGGGATCACCAGGCCCAGGCGCACGCCCCGCAGGCCCAGCATCGGGTTCTGCTCGTGCAGGCGGTGGACGGCCTGGAGCAGCCGCAGTTCGTTCTCGTGCGGCTCCTGGCGGGACTCGGCCAGCGCCACGCGGACCGACAGCTCCGTGATGTCCGGCAGGAACTCGTGCAGCGGCGGGTCCAGCAGCCGTACCGTCACCGGAAGGCCGTCCATCGCCGAGAACAGCTCCACGAAGTCCTTCTTCTGGAGGGGGAGCAGCGCCTTCAGCGACTCCTCGCGCTCGGCCTCCGTATCGGCCAGGATGAGCCGCTCGACCAGCTCACGGCGGTCGCCGAGGAACATGTGCTCGGTACGGCACAGGCCGATGCCCTGGGCGCCGAAGCGACGGGCGCGCATCGCGTCCTCGGCGTTGTCCGCGTTGGCACGCACCCTCAGGCGGCGCTTGCGGTCGGCGAACGCCATGATCCGGTGCACGGCCTCGACCAGTTCGTCGGCGTCGTTGGCGCCCGCGTGCATCCGGCCTTCGAAGTACTCCACCACCGGGGACGGGACGACCGGTACCTCGCCCAGGTAGACCTTGCCCGACGACCCGTCGATGGAGATCAGGTCGCCCTCCTCCACCACGTGCCCGCCCGGCACCGTCATCCGACGCCGCTTGGTGTCGACTTCCAGTTCCTCCGCGCCGCACACGCACGTCTTGCCCATGCCGCGCGCCACGACCGCCGCGTGGGACGTCTTGCCGCCCCGCGAGGTCAGGATGCCCTCCGCCGCGATCATGCCGTCGAGGTCGTCCGGGTTGGTCTCGCGGCGGACCAGGATGACCTTCTCGCCCGAGCGCGACCACTTCACCGCGGTGTACGAGTCGAAGACGGCCTTGCCGACCGCCGCGCCCGGCGAGGCCGCGATGCCCCGGCCGACCTTCTCCACCTTCGCGTCCTCGTCGAAGCGCGGGAACATCAGCTGCGCGAGCTGGGCGCCCGTCACGCGCTGGAGCGCCTCGGCCTCGTCGATCAGGCCCTGGTCGACGAGCTGCGTGGCGATGCGGAACGCCGCTCCCGCCGTGCGCTTGCCGACGCGGGTCTGGAGCATCCACAGCTGACCGCGCTCGATGGTGAACTCGATGTCGCAGAGGTCCTTGTAGTGGTTCTCCAGCGTCTCCATGATCTGCATGAGCTGGTCGTACGACTTCTTGTCGATCGTCTCCAGCTCGGCCAGGGGGACGGTGTTGCGGATGCCCGCCACGACGTCCTCGCCCTGGGCGTTCTGGAGGTAGTCGCCGTACACGCCCTGGTGGCCGCTGGCCGGGTCGCGGGTGAAGGCGACGCCGGTGCCCGAGTCCGGGCCCAGGTTGCCGAACACCATCGAGCAGACGTTGACCGCGGTGCCCAGGTCGCCCGGGATGCGTTCCTGGCGGCGGTAGAGCTTGGCGCGGTCGGTGTTCCAGGAGTCGAAGACCGCGTGGATGGCGAGGTCCATCTGCTCGCGCGGGTCCTGCGGGAAGTCCCGGCCGGCCTCGGCCTTGACGATGCGCTTGAACTTGGTGACCAGCTTCTTGAGGTCCGCGGCTTCCAGCTCGGTGTCGACCGTGACCTTCTTGGCGGTCTTGGCGGCCTCCAGCGCGTCCTCGAAGAGCTCGCCCTCGACGCCGAGGACGGTCTTGCCGAACATCTGGATGAGGCGGCGGTAGGAGTCCCAGGCGAAGCGCTCGTCGCCGGCCTGCTTGGCGAGGCCCTGGACGGACTTGTCGGAGAGGCCGATGTTCAGGACCGTGTCCATCATGCCGGGCATGGAGAACTTGGCGCCGGAGCGGACCGAGACGAGCAGCGGGTCGTCGGGCTGGCCGAGCTTCTTGCCCATGCGCTGCTCCAGCGCGTCGAGGTGCGCACTCACCTCGTCACGCAGTGCCGCCGGCTCCTCGCCGCTGTCGAGGTAGACCTTGCAGGCCTCGGTGGTGATCGTGAAGCCCGGAGGCACCGGAAGGCCCAGGTTGGTCATCTCGGCGAGGTTCGCGCCCTTGCCGCCGAGGAG
This sequence comes from Streptomyces sp. NBC_01352, assembly GCF_036237295.1. NCBI lineage: Bacteria > Bacillati > Actinomycetota > Actinomycetes > Kitasatosporales > Streptomycetaceae > Streptomyces > Streptomyces sp. NBC_01352. Next base: position 7,290,865 of record NZ_CP108354.1, on the reverse strand, counting down.
GTCCTTGAGCTCCTTGTTGCCCTCGGTGAAGTCGTAAACGAACTTCACGCCCTCAACGCTGGTGCCGTGCTCAGCTACCTGGGGATCTTTGTTTTCCGACACGGGTCTCGACTCCTCGAGGACGCGGTGGCTGCCCTGACGGCCAGGAACATACCCAGATCGAAGGCGCCTGGGTACGTCCACTTGCGCGTCATGCGCCTGTAACCACTCGTCCGCCACCGGATCGAAAGTCAAAGCTTGGCAAGCGGAGACAGGCTGATGTTTTCACTTCTTGAACGAATGCGCGCTCACATTTCGAAAATTCAGCTCAGATGAGCGCACGAAAGCCCCTCTGTTTTCGATCGATGAACGATCAAGGGGTGGCACTGAGTGCCACCCCTTGGAGAAGTGCAGTCGATCACGATCCGCTCATCTGAGCGCAACCCTCATCAAGGGTGGCGATAATCACGCTGCCACAGACGCCGGAATTTCACCATGCGGACACGTATTCGGACGGAAACGCAGTGGTCACACCCCCAACGCCGCCAGCCGTTCCTCCACCCGCTCCGGCGCGTACAGGTACTCCACGACCATCGCCCCGGCCCCGACCAGCCCCGCCCGCTCCCCCAGCCGCGAGGTGACGACGTCCAGATGAGCGGTGGAGCGCGGCAGTGCCCGCTGGTACAGCAGCTCCCGTACGCCCGTGAGGAAGGGGGTTCCGGCCAAATCCCCCGCGATCATCAGAACGCCGGGGTTCAGGAGCGTGACGACGGTCGCCAGGACGTCCCCGACCTGCCGCCCCGCGTCCCGCGCGAGCGCCGCCGCCTCCGGGTGCCCGGACGCCAGCAGGTCCCGCACGTCCGAGCCGGACGCCGCCGGCACCCCGGCCTCCGCCAGCAGCCGGGCCACGGCGCCTCCACTGGCGACGGCGGCGAGACAGCCGTAGGAACCGCAGCGGCACAGCGCGTCGGCGCCCGCCGGGACCCGGATGTGGCCGAGGTCGCCCGCGCCGCCGTCGATGCCGCGGTAGACCGAGCCGTCGACCACGACGCCGGCGCCGATGCCCGTGGACACCTTGACCAGCACGAAGGCCGAGCAGTCCGGGTAGGCCGTGCGCTGTTCGCCGTACGCCATGAGGTTGGCGTCGTTGTCGACCAGGACCGGCAGCGGTCCGGCGCCAGAGTGCTCGGTGAAGGCCCTCGCCAGGCGGCCTCTTATGTCGTAGCCGTCCCAGCCGGGCATGATCGGCGGTTGGACGACCCGGCCGGTGTCGGTGTCGACCGGGCCGGGTACCGCGAGGCCGATGCCGCAGACCTCGTCCGTCCGGTGGCCGGCCTTCTCCAGGAGTTCGGCGAACCAGCGGCCGAGTTCGCCGAGTACGGCGTCCGGGCCGTCCTCGATGACCAGGACGCCCGAGTGCTCGGCGAGGATCTCGCCGGTGAGGGTCAGTACGGCGGCGCGCGCGTGCCGCGTGTCCAGGTCGGCGGAGAGGACCACCGCGTGGGCGTCGTCGAATTCGAGGGTGATGGAGGGGCGGCCGCCCAGCGGTGAGTCGACGGGGCCGCCGGCGCCCTCGCGCAGCCAGCCCGCGCGGAAGAGGCGGTCCAGGCGCTGGCCGACGGTGGCGCGGGACAGACCGGTGGCGTGCTGCAGGGCACCACGGGTGGTGGCGCGGCCGCTGCGCACCAGTTCGAGCAGATCTCCGGCGCTCGCCTGACTTCCCGCCCTGCCGGTCCTGCCGGGTCGTCCGGTCATGCGCACCCCCTTGTGTTTCTCAAGCGTGCATTACATATTGAGTTTTGCGTGTTAAATAGACGTAACCCTACGGTAGCCACTGTCGAACTGGTCGGCAGTACGTCTTCGGGGAGCCTTGAGTGGATCGCGCAACGCAGCTCACCGCCCGCAACACCGGGCACTTGACCCCCGTACGCACCATTTCCTCACCACCCTTTTCCGGACACGGTGAGGTGCCGGGATCCGAGGCCGTTGCATACGATCCGGCGGTCCCGAAACATTCCGTCCCGGTGCCCCGTTCCCTGCACGTCAGGGCCGCCCGCGTCCTCGAAGGCAACTGGACCGGCACCTCCACCGTGCCCTCGCACGGCCTGTATCCGCACCAGTGGTCCTGGGACTCGGCCTTCATCGCGATCGGCCTGCGCCACCTGTCGCCGCTGCGGGCGCAGACGGAGCTGGAGACGCTGCTGAGCGGCCAGTGGGAGGACGGGCGGATCCCGCACATCGTCTTCAACCCCTCCGTCCCCCTCGACGCGTACTTCCCGAGCCCCGACTTCTGGCGCTCCTCGACCGCGGGGCACGCCGCGGGCGCCCCGCGCACCGTACAGACCTCGGGCATCGTGCAGCCACCGGTGCACGCGCTGGCCGCGTGGCTGGTGCACTGCGCCGACCCGGGACTGTCGCGGGCGCGCGGCTTCCTCGCCCAGGTGTATCCGCGGCTCGCGGCCTGGCACCGGTATCTGCTGCACCGGCGGGACCTGGGCGGAGGGTCGCTGGCGTCCGTCGTGCACCCCTGGGAACAGGGTATGGACAACAGCCCCTGCTGGGACGCCCCGCTGAGCAGGATCACACCGGCCCCGGCCCGTTCCTTCCGCCGCGCCGACCTGGACCACGGCGCCCCCGAGGACCGGCCGACGGATCTGGACTACGGGCGGTACGTGCGGCTGGCGACCGACTACCGGGACGCCGGATACGCCGACGGCACCAGTGACTTCGCGGTGGAGGACCCCGCGTTCAACGCCCTGCTCATCGCCTCCGAGCACGCCCTCGCGCGGATCGCGCAGGAACTCGGGGCCACGGGGACGGCCCGGCACGCGCGGGCCGAGCGGCTGACGGCGGCGCTGATCGAGCGGCTGTGGGACCCGGCGGAGGAGATGTTCTTCTGCCGGGACGTGCGGGGCGGGGAGCTGATCCGCGAGCGCAGTGTCTCCGGGCTCGTTCCGCTGCTGCTGCCCGGCCTGCCGCAGAAGATCACGGACGCGCTCGTCCGCACGCTGGGCGGGGCGCACTTCGGACTCGGCGACTCGACCCGCCTGGTCCCGAGCTACGACCTGCTCGGCGAGGCCTTCGACCCGCACCGCTACTGGCGCGGCCCGGCCTGGTTCAACACGAGCTGGCTGGTGGAGCGCGGGCTGCGCACGCACGGCGAACAGGAGCGGGCCGACGCACTGCGCCAGGCCGTCCTGGACACCGCCGGCACGTCCGACTTCGCGGAGTACGTCGACCCGTACACCGGCGAGGCCTGCGGGGCGACCGGCTTCAGCTGGACCGCCGCGCTCACGCTCGACCTGCTGCACAACGGCCCGGGAGACGACATGTCCCCCACGGGCATCCGGACGTTCGAGATGAGTGACAGGGGAGGGGACCGGGGATGACGGACCGGCATCATCTGCTCGTGCACGGCGGGACGTTCGCCGCTGTGGGCGACGGCGGGGACATCAGCGGCGTACGGGGCGGCAGTTCCCCGGACGGGTTGTTCGTACGGGACGCCCGGCACCTCAGCCGGTGGCAGCTCACCGTCGACGGCGCGGTGCCGGAGGCGCTGTCGCCGGTCGCCGACGGGGACACCGCGCGCTGTGTGCTCGTACCGCGCGGCGGACGCCAGGAGCCGCCCGCGTACACGCTCTTCCGGGAACAGGCCGTCGGCGACGGCTCGTTCGTCGAGTCCCTGCGGGTGACCAGCAACCGCCCGGTGCCGACCACGGTCCGGCTCGCGGTGACCGCGGACGCCGACTTCACCGACCAGTTCGAACTGCGCTCCGACCACCGTACGTACGCCAAGATAGGAGCGACCCGTTCCCGCCAGATCCTGGACGGCGGCGTGGAGTTCGCCTACCAGCGCGGTGAGTGGCGCTCCTGTACGACGGTGACGGCCGAGCCCGTCCCGGAGGGCGTGGAGGAGACCGGCACCGGCGCCCGGCGCCTCGTATGGACCCTGGATCTGGAACCCCACGGCACGGCCGAGCTGATGCTGCGCGTGATGGCCCGGCCGCACGGCGACAGGCGGACCCTGCGGGTACCGCGCTCCCCGGCCGCGCTGAACGACCAACTCCTTGCCCTGGAGGGCGAGTTCGTCGAGGGTGTGGCCTTCCCGACCGGCTGGCCGGAGCTGGCGGCGGCCTGTGCGCGCGGGCTCGCCGACCTCGCCTCGCTCCAGGTGCCGGCGACCGGTCCGGACGGCGAGGAGCTGCGCGTACCGGCGGCGGGTGCCCCCTGGTTCCTGACGTTGCTGGGCCGGGACGCCCTGCTGACCTCGATGTTCGCGCTGCCCTACCGGCCCCGCCCGGCCGCCGCCACGCTGCTGGCGCTGGCCGCGGCACAGGCGACGGAGACCGGCCCGGAGTCGGTCTCCCAGCCCGGCAAGATCGTGCACGAGGTGCGGCACGGCGAGCTGGCGCACTTCGGGCAGGTGCCGTACGGCCGTTACTACGGCTCGGTCGACGCCACCCCGCTGTTCCTCGTGCTGCTCGGCGCGTACGTCGAGCACACCGGGGACGCGGAGCTGGCCCGCCGACTGCAGCCCCACGCCCGTGCGGCGATCGGCTGGATGCTGGACCACGGCGGGCTGACCTCGCGCGGCTACCTGGTCTACCGCGCCGACCAGGGCGGCCTCGCCAACCAGAACTGGAAGGACTCCCCCGGCGCCATCTGCTCGGCCGACGGCACCCGCGCGAGCGGCCCGGTGATGGCGGCGGGGGCCCAGGGGTACGCGTACGACGCGCTGCGCCGCACCGCCTGGCTGGCGCGCACGGCGTGGGACGACAAGGTCTACGCGGCCCTGCTGGAGCAGGCCGCCGCCGATCTGCGCGACCGCTTCCAGCGCGACTTCTGGATGCCGGAGCACTCCTTCCCCGCCCTCGCGCTGGACGGCGAGGGCAACCAGGTGGACGCGCTGGCCTCGGACGCCGGGCATCTGCTGTGGTCGGGGCTCCTGGACAAGGAGTACGGCGAGGTCGTCGGCCGGCGCCTGCTCGAACCCGACTTCTTCTCCGGCTGGGGCGTGCGCACGCTGGCCGCCGGGCAGCCGGCGTACCACCCGCTGTCGTACCACCGCGGTTCGGTGTGGCCGCACGACAACGCGCTGATCACGCTGGGCCTGGCCCGCTACGGCCTGCACGACGAGGCCCGTACGGTGGCCCACGGCCTGGTCGACGCGGCGACGGCGACCGGGCACCGGCTGCCGGAGGTCCTCGCGGGCTACGGTCGCGACACGCACGCGGAGCCGGTGCCGTACCCGCACGCGTGTGTGCGGGAGTCGCGGTCGGCGGCGGCGCCGCTCGCGCTGCTGACGGCGGTCGGGGGCGCGTAGCGGGAGTTTGCCCGGTGTTTGCCGACCCCTGGGCAAACCGGCTGAACACCGGACGGAGGCGAACCGTACGGGAGTACGGCGGACGCGATGCCCTGCTTCGGGCCCACGTCCGCCGTATCACCGGGCTTCGTACGGAAGGACCTTCGGGTGTCGGCAGAGGCGACCGCGGCGACCGAGACAACCGAGGCGACGGGCGATGCCGTACCCGAGGAACATGCCGTACCCGATGGGGCCGTCCCCGGCGAGAAGACTCCCGGCACGCTCAAGGCCCGTCTCGCCCACTGGCGTTCCTGGCGCACCCGGCACCCCGCCGCCGCCCGCGCCCTGAGCTGGACGACCACCGGTCTCGCCGCCGTCCTGGTCTACGGCGCCCTGGTGCTGCCGAACACCGTCAACGCGCTCCAGTACAACCGGTTCACGCGGCTGCCTGCGGAGGCGATCGTCGGTGCTGTCCTGGTGCTCGCGCTGCCGCGCCGGCCGCGGGTCGTCGTGGCGGCGGCGTGCGGGACGCTCCTCGGCGCGCTGACCGTGCTGAACCTGCTGGACATGGGGTTCATCGAGTACCTCGGCCGCGGCTTCAACCTGGTGCTCGACTGGGGGCTGCTGGACGACGCCCAGGCGTACGTCGAGGACTCGATGGGCCGGGCGACGGCCCTCGGAGCGGCGGTCGGCGCGGTCGTCCTGGTCGTGCTGCTGCTGGTCGTGATGGCGCTGGCGACGGTCCGGCTGAGCAACCTGCTGGTCCGTGACACCCGGACCGCCACCCGGGCCACCCTGGTCGCGGGCACCGTCTGGATCACCTGCTCCAGCCTCGGCCTCCAGGTCAACGGCATGCCGATCGCCTCCGACCGGGCCGGCTGGGCGCTGAAGGTCCAGGCGCGGCGGGTGCAGGAGACCCTGCGCGACGAGGCCGCGTTCGCGAAGGAGGCGAAGGCCGACACCTTCGGCAACACCCCGGGCAGCGAGCTGCTCCCCGACCTGCGCGGCAAGGACGTCATCTTCACGTTCATCGAGAGTTACGGCCGCAGCGCGCTCGAGGACCCGGAGATCGCACCCGGCGTCGATCAGACCCTCGACGCGAGCACCGAGGCGCTGGAGAAGGCCGGTTACCGCGCGAAGAGCGGCTGGATGACCTCGGCGACGTACGGCGGCAGCAGCTGGCTCGGCCACTCCACCACCATGTCGGGCCTGTGGATCGACAACCAGCAGCGCTACCGGACCGTCATGTCCAGCGACCACCTCAGCCTGACCAAGGCGTTCGGGAAGACCGGCGCCTGGGACACGGTGGGCATCATGCCGGGCGTGCAGAAGGGCTGGCCGGAGCAGGAGTACTACGGCCTCGACAAGGTCTACAACGCCTTCCAGCTGGGCTACAAGGGCCCGAAGTTCAGCTGGTCGACCATGCCGGACCAGTACACCCTGGAGGCCTTCCAGCGTCTGGTGCACGGCAAGAAGCGCGACAAGCCGCTGATGTCGGAGATCATCCTGACCTCCAGCCACCAGCCGTGGGCGCCCGTCCCGAAGCTGGTCGACTGGGACGAGCTCGGCGACGGCTCGGTCTTCGGCCCGATCCAGAAGGCCGGCGTCGACCCCTCGGAGCTCCTCACGGACTCCGACCGCTCCAAGGAGGAGTACGGCAAGTCGATCCAGTACTCCGTCACCAGCCTCACCCAGTGGCTGGAGCGCTACGGCACCGACGACACCGTCCTCGTCTTCCTCGGCGACCACCAGCCCATCGCCCGGGTCAGCGGCGCGGGCGCCAGCCGTGACGTGCCCGTCTCGATCGTCGCGAAGGACCCGAAGGTCCTCGACAAGATCGCCGCCTGGAACTGGACAGACGGTCTGAAGCCCGCCAAGGACGCGCCGGTGTGGAAGATGAGCTCGTTCCGGGACCGGTTCCTGACGGCGTACGGGTCGACGCCGCGCCCCAGCAAGGACTGAGCCCCTTCACGAGAGGGGAATCAGCCCCCGGACGTGTCCAGTTCCGCGTCCTCGCCGATCCCGGCGCAGTCGTACGGGTCCTTCAGCCAGCCGTCCGGCAGTACCACCCGGTTGTTGCCGGAGGTACGGCCGCGGGGCCCGTCGGCGCCGGTCGGCCAGGGCTGGTCGAGGTCCAGTTCGTCTAGCCCGGAGCGGAGTTCGGCCAGCGAGGAGGTGATCGCGAGCCGCTTGCGCATCTCGGAGCCGACCGCGAAGCCCTTCAGGTACCAGGCGACGTGCTTGCGGAAGTCGATGACGCCCCGCGCCTCGTCACCGATCCACTCGCCGAGCAGGGTGGCGTGGCGGACCATGACGTCGGCGACCTCGCGCAGGGAGGGGCGTGCGATGTCTTCCGTACGCCCCTCGAAGGCCGCCACCAGGTCCGCGAACAGCCACGGCCGCCCGAGGCACCCACGCCCGACGACGACCCCGTCACAGCCCGTCTCGCGCACCATCCGCAGCGCGTCCTCGGCCGACCAGATGTCGCCGTTGCCGAGCACGGGGATCTCCGGCACGTGCTCCTTGAGCCGCGCGATGGCGTCCCAGTCGGCCGTGCCGCCGTAGTGCTGGGCGGCGGTGCGGCCGTGCAGGGCGATGGAGGTGACGCCCTCCTCGACGGCGATACGGCCGGCGTCGAGGAAGGTGATGTGGTCGTCGTCGATGCCCTTGCGCATCTTCATCGTCACCGGCAGGTCACCGGCGCCGCTGACGGCCTCGCGCAGGATCGCCCGCAGCAGGTTCCGCTTGTACGGGAGGGCGGAGCCGCCGCCCTTCCGGGTCACCTTCGGGACCGGGCAGCCGAAGTTCAGGTCGATGTGGTCGGCCAGGTCCTCCTCCGCGATCATGCGGACGGCCTTGCCGACGGTCGCCGGGTCGACGCCGTACAGCTGGATCGAGCGCGGCTTCTCGGTCGCGTCGAAGTGGATCAGCTGCATGGTCTTCTCGTTGCGTTCGACCAGCGCCCGGGTCGTGATCATCTCGCTGACGAACAGGCCCTTGCCGCCGCTGAACTCCCGGCACAGGGTGCGGAAGGGCGCGTTGGTGATCCCGGCCATGGGGGCGAGGACGACCGGCGGCCCGACGGTGTGCGGGCCGATCTGCAGGGGCGAGGCGGGCGTGGACATTCCCCCATTGTCGCGTACGGCGACGGGTGCTCGGCAGCGTGATCCGCGGCAGGCGAATGGGCGACGGTCATTAGTTAGACACACTATCGATGTCGGCGTACGCTGGAGCGCATGCCCGAGCTCAGCCATCGCCGACGCATGCTCGTCCTCGCGATCTGCTGTATGAGCCTGCTGATCGTGAGTCTCGACAACACCGTTCTGAACGTCGCCCTCCCCTCCATGCAGAAGGAACTGCACGCCAGTACGGCGGGCCTCCAGTGGACGATCGACGCCTACACCCTGGTACTTGCCTCGCTGCTGATGCTCGCCGGGTCCACGGCCGACCGGATCGGGCGCAAGCGGGTGTTCATGGCGGGGCTGGTCGTCTTCACGATCGGCTCCGCGCTGTGTTCCGTCGCGCCCGATCTGGAGATGCTCGTCGCCTTCCGCATGGTGCAGGCGGTGGGCGGTTCGATGCTCAACCCGGTCGCCATGTCGATCATCACGAACACCTTCACCGACCCGCGCGAGCGGGCGCGGGCGATCGGTGCGTGGGGTGCGGTGGTCGGCATCTCCATGGCCGCCGGGCCGCTGGTCGGAGGGCTGCTCGTGGAGTCCGTCGGCTGGCGGTCGATCTTCTGGCTCAATCTGCCGGTGGGGCTCGCCGCCCTGCTGCTCACCCTGCGGTACATCCCCGAGTCCCGCGCGCCCAAGGCCCGTCGGCCCGATCCGCTCGGCCAGGTCATGGTGATCGCGCTGTTCGGCTGCCTGACGTACGCGATCATCGAGGCGCCGAGCGCCGGGTTCACGGCGGTCCTGCCGTTCGCGGTGGTGGCTCTGGGGGCGCTGGCGGGACTGGTCTGGTACGAGCCCCGGCGCGAAGAACCCCTCATCGATCTGCGGTTCTTCCGTTCGGCGCCGTTCAGCGGAGCGACCGTCATCGCGGTCAGCTCGTTCGCCGCGCTGGGCGGATTCCTGTTCCTGTCGACGCTGTATCTGCAGAACGTACGGGGGCTGGACGCGCTGCACGCGGGGCTGTGGATGCTGCCGATGGCCGTTCCGACGTTCCTGTGCGCGCCGCTGTCGGGGCGTCTGGTGGGCAGCCGGGGCCCGCGGCTGCCGCTGCTGATCGCGGGGGTCGCGATGACGACGAGCGGGCTGTTGTTCGCCGCCTTCGACGCGGAGGCGTCCGACGTCACACTGCTCCTCGGGTATGTGCTGTTCGGGGTGGGCTTCGGTTTCGTGAACGCGCCGATCACCAACACGGCGGTGTCGGGCATGCCGCGCAGTCAGGCGGGGGTCGCGGCGGCCATCGCCTCCACCAGTCGGCAACTCGGCCAGACCCTGGGCGTCGCGGTGGTCGGCGCGGTCCTGGCGGCGGGCGTGAGCGTCTCGTCGTACCGCGACACCTTCGTCTCCGCGGCCCTCCCCGGCTGGTGGATCCTCGCCGGCTGCGGCCTGGTGGTCCTCGTCCTGGGCGCCGCGACCACCGGAACATGGGCCCGACGGACGGCCGAGCGGACCGCGGAGCGGCTGGAGGCGACGGACGTCCGGGATGCGGCGAGCGTCAGCGCCTGAGCAACGCGAGCCGGACCCCGAGGGCTGAAATACTCTCCGCACGGGCGGTGACGGACCAGGACCGCCGGGGGACGTGGGTGGAGGTCGGGGCGGGATGATCGGGACTGTGTTCCGGACCGTGGACGTACCGGTGGAGGACAGGTTCGAGTACTGGCGGCAGGTGATGAGCCTGGCGATCGCACCCAGCGAGATGAGCAGTGACTACGCCGCGGACTTCCGGGCGGAGCAGCGGTTGCTCGAACTGGGGCCGGTGCGCGTGTGGCCGACCCGGATCCGGCCGACACGGTTCCAGCGGAACGCGCGGCTGGTGCGGCAGTCCGACCCCGAGGAGTACCACCTGTCGCTGGTGCTCGGCGGCGGGATGGGCTTCGACCACGTGGGGCGGGCCGACACGTACGGCCCGCACGACCTGTGGCTGTCCGACACCTCACGCCCGTACGACGTACAGCCCTACGGCATGCGGCCGTCCGCCGGCCAGGACATCCCCTTCATCACCGGGGTGGGTGTGGACTTCTCCAAGGCGCTGCTGCCCCTGCCGCCGGCCCGGGTCCGGGAGTTGCTGGGCCGGCGGCTGTCGGGGCGGGAGGGGACGGGCGCCCTGCTGACGGGCTTCCTCACCGGCCTGGACCGGCAGTCCGACTTCCTCCAGCCGTCCGACGCGCCGCGCCTGGGCATGGTCCTGGTCGACCTGCTGGCGGCATGGTTCGCCCACCTGCTGGAGGCGGAGAGCGCCCTGTCTGCGGAGACCCAGCGCCGGGTCACGGTCACCCGCATACGGGCGTTCATCCGGCAGCGCCTGCACGACCCGGAGCTGCGGCCGCCCGTGATCGCCGCCGCACACCACATCTCGCTCAGCTACCTGCACCGGCTCTTCCAGGAAGAGGGGTCGGGCGAGACGGTGGCGGCCTGGATCCGCGCTCAGCGGCTGGAGAGCGCCCGCCGCGATCTGGCCAACCCCGCGCTGTACACCACGCCCGTCCACACCATCGCCGCCCGCTGGGGCATCCCCCGCGCCTCCGACTTCACCCGCGCCTTCCGCACCGCGTACGGGATCTCGCCCACGGAATACCGGTTCCAGGCCCTGTTCGAGGGCGAGTAGACGCAGCGTCAAATCCCTGTGGACCCAGTGGTAACGACAGCCCCAGGACCCGCTCCGCATTCTGGTGACGTGATGAGCACGTACGTTTCACCCGAATCGAGAGAACTCCTCCATGGGTAGACCCTTCCGGATTCCCCTCGCCATGGCGGCCGTCGCCCTGCTGACCGCGCCCGCCCTGACCGGTTCCTCACTCACCGGCACGGCGACGGCGGCAGAGACCACCACGACCACCACGACCGCGGCAACCGCGGCGGTCACCGCCGAGGCCGCCGCGGACCCCGTCTACGCCCGGCTCTACAACCAGGGCACCGGAAAGTGCCTCGCCGTGCCGGGCCCCTACACGGACGTCGAAGGCGCCGAGCTGATCCAGTGGACGTGCAGCACCAGCGAGACCCAGTACTGGGCGCTCATCCCCGTGACGGGCGGCTACCAGGTGAAGAACCTGGCGAGCGGAAGATGTCTCGCCGTGGCGGACAGCAGCAAGGTGCAGGGCGCCATCTCCGTCCAGTCGACGTGCGACGGCGGCGGCGGGCAGGTCTGGGCACACGACTCCATCGACCGGCTGACGAACGCCAACAGCAAGTTCTGCCTGGCCGTCCTCGGCACCGAGACGGCCAACGGAGTCAACCCCGCTCAGTGGACCTGCGGCACCAACAAGGATCAGCAATGGCTCTGGTAACGGAACAGCGTTCCTCGCGCCGGCCCCGGCCGGCCCTCCTGGCAGGTCTCCTCGGTCTCGTCGCCGCGCTGCTGGTGACCCTGCTCATCGCGCCCGACCGCGCGTCCGCCGCGAGTATCTCCGCCCCGCAGGTCGCCTACCAGAACACGGCGACCGAGGGCGACGGGCCCCGCACCCCCGACATCATCAGCACCAGCGCGAACGACGCGGTCGTGGTGTGGCGGGAGGGCACCACCGCCGCGGTGATCACCGCGCCCGACAAATCGGTCTTCGACCACGGGTACATCCGGTACTCGTACACCACCGACGGCGGTACGAGCTGGAGCCGCCCGCAGACCTTGGCGCAGGAGACCAGCGAGCACTCCTGGCACTACGTCGAGCTCTACAAGACGGGCAACAGGATCATCGCGTACATGGGCAGGACCTCGCCCTCGGAGTACTCGGGCCTGCCGATCAACGCCATCGTCGCCAAGGAGAGCACCGACGGGGGGCACACCTGGCACGACTTCACCGTCAACCTGCCGCTCGCCGACCACGGGAACCTCGCCCTCGCCGGACGCCCGGTCTGGATGGCCGACAAAAAAAGATATGTCATGCCGGTCTGGTGGACGGGCCGGCAGGTCGGGGCGCTGTACTCCACCAACCTCCAGGACTGGACGGCCGGCACCGCCGCCGCCAACCCGACCAAGCACCTGCCCGGCGAACCGCAGCTGGTCATCTCCCAGGACGACCCGACCAAGCTGCTCATGGTCGCCCGCAGCACTCCCCCCGTAAAGGGAGATCCGTCGTTCGCGCTGACCGCCATCAGCGACAACGGCGGCGAGTCCTGGAGCAGCCTCGGCCTGGACTACAACGTGCCCAACAACGACTCCAAGAGCTACTTCACCAAGGACAGCACCGGCCGGTATCTGACCATCTACAACACCGAACCGGCGCCATCGGGCCTGATCCGGCAGGCCCTGAACTACCGGACCAAGAGCCCCGGCGCGGCCTGGTCCAGCGGCAAGCTGTTCGCCAACCCCGCCGGCCCCACCGACCCGACACCGGCCGGCACCGGCGCCGGCTGGGACACGTACCCGATGGGCGACGAGTACGCGCCCGGCAAGTACTTCATCGTCTGGGAGCACGACACCTCGGCCATCCTGGTGAGCAAGCTCGACATCTCCGACACGTAGACCGACCGGCTCCGCCGACCCGGCTGTTCCGCGAGGGGAGAGCAGCGGGGTCGGCGGAGTCTCACGAAGCAGCTCGTCCCTCTCAGCCCGTCTGCGAGGCCAGGTTCGGCCATCGCTTGAGCAGTAGCTCCTCCACCCGCGGCAGAGCCTTCTGGCCCACCAATGCCACCGCTATCGCCGCCAGTACACCCGCCCACGCCATCGGCCCCAGCGGCGTGCAGCCGAACAGTTGGCTCGCGCCCGGGGTTTGCACCAGGGCGAAGAGGACGAGCGCCGAGCCAAGGGAGGTGAGGCGGACCAGGGGGCTGTCGCGGCGGTCGGCCAGGGTCTGGGCCAGTTGGGTGCCTACCACCGCGCACAGGGCCATCGTGGTCGAGCGGCGGGTCGTGCCGGGGGTGAAGCGGCCGAAGAGCCAGGCGACCGTGGCGCCCAGGCAGGTGGTGAGGGCTCGGTGGCGGATCTGGCGGATGAGGGGGGCGCCGAGGAGGGCCGTGCCGAGGGGTTCGTCGGATGCTGTGGACTCGCCGCCCTCTTCCTTGGGTTCCTTGGGGGTCACCGCCACCGCCATCGCCGGGAACAGGTCCGTGAACAGGTTGACCAGCAGCATCTGGCGGGTGGACAGGGGTGCGGAGCCCGACAGGACGGTGCCGAGGATGCCGAAGCCGACCTCGCCCGCGTTGCCGCCGATGAGGATCGCGATGGCGTCGGCGACGCTGTGCCACAGGGCGCGGCCTTCGTGGACCGCCTCGATGAGCACGGAGAGGTCGTCGCCGGTGACGACGAGGTCGGCGGCGTTGCGGGCGGCGGCCGAGCCGCGGGCGCTGATGCCGACGCCGATGTCGGCGGCGCGGATGGCGGCGGCGTCGTTGGCGCCGTCGCCGACCATGCCGACGACCCGGCCGGCGTCCCTGAGGGCCTCGACGACCTGGAGTTTCTGCTCGGGCGCGACCCGGGCGACGACGTCGGCGTCCCGGAGCATCCGGGCGCGGACCGTGCGGTCGGCGGCGGCGAGTTCGTCGCCGGTGACCACGTTCGCGTCGTCCGGCCAGCCGAGGTCGACGGCGATGGCGTGGGCGGTCTGCGGGTGGTCGCCGGTCAGCACGACGGGCCGTACGCCCGCCTCGCGCAGCCCGTGGACCAGGGCCGGGGACGTCTCGCGTGCCACGTCGGCGAGCGCGAGCAGTCCGGTGAACTCCAGGTCCTGCAAGGGCTCTTCGAGTACGTCCGCAGCCTTCTCGCCCTCCCGCAGCGGGCGTCCGGCGACCGCCAGGACGCGCAGCCCGTCGCCGGCCAGCGACTGGGCCCGGTCGGACAGGTGGGAGGGGAGGTCGGCGCAGGTGGGCAGGACCGTCTCGGGGGCGCCCTTGACGACCAGGACCGGGGTGCCGTCTCCGGCCCGGCCGACGGCGGCGGCATAGCCGCGGGCGGCCTCGAAGGGGACGCCCTCGGTCTGCTCCCAGTCGAGGTCGGGCCCGGCGGCGTCCAGGACGGCCTCGTCGGTGGCGTGCACCGGGCGGACCGAGTCGCCGTTGAGGCGCGGGCAGGCGCGGGCCGCCGCCCGCAGCGTCTCGGCGGCGTCCGGCTGGTCGGGGGTGTGGACCGTGCCGTCCGTGTCGGCCACCCGGACCAGGCGCAGCCGGTTCTCGGTGAGGGTGCCGGTCTTGTCGAAGCAGATCGTGTCCATGCGGCCCAGCGCCTCCAGCGTGCGCGGGGTGCGGACGAGGAGGCCGCGGCTGCTGAGCCGGCGGGCGGCGGCGAGCTGCGCCACCGTGGCCACCAGCGGCAGCCCTTCGGGTACGGCGGCCACGGCCACGGCGACTCCGCCGCTGACCGCCTGCTTGATCGGCGTCCCCCGCAGCAGCGACAGGCCGGTCACGGCGGCGCCGCCCGCCATCGTCAACGGCATGGCCTTGCGGGTGAGTTCCTGGAGGCGGGCCTGCACTCCGGCGGACGGCGGGACGCGGGCGGCGAGGGAGACGGCCCGGGCGGCCTCGGTACGGTCGCCGGTGTCCACGACGACGGCCTGGGCGCGTCCGGCCACCACCGTCGTCCCTTCGAAGACCATGCAGTGCCGTTCGGCCACGGGGGCGCGCGGAGCCGGGTCCATGCCCTTGTCGACCGGCAGGGACTCGCCGGTCAGCGCGGACTCGTCGACCTCGAGACCGTCCTCCCACAGCAGGCGGGCGTCGGCGGGCACGACGTCGTCGGTCTTGAGCTCGATGACATGGCCCGGGCTGAGCTTGGCGGCGTCGACCACACGGGCCGTGTCCCCGTCGTCCGTGACCCGCGCCTTCTGCTTCTGCTGGGCGAGCAGCCCGGACAGCGCGCGCTCGGCCCGCAGCCGCTGGACGCCGCCGACCAGGGCGTTCAAATCGAGGGCGCCGAGGACCAGCAGGGCGTCCACGGCCGAGCCGAGGATCGCGGACGCGGCCGAGCCGACGGCCAGGACCGGGGTGAGGGGGTCGTCCAGTTCGCCGCGTACGGCCCGGGCGAGCTGCCACGACCAGCGCGCGGGGGCCAGCACGGGCTGTCGTACGACCGTGCCGGCGGCCGTGCGTGCCCGGGCCGTCGCCTGTTCGAGGGGGGTCGGCTCCGGGGGCGCCTCCTGTTCGAGCCGGTCGCGTACGTCGTCCGGGTGCAGGGCGTGCCAGGCGACCCTCGGCCGGGGGTGGGGGGCGCGGGCCACCGCCACGCCGAGGGCCGCGCGTACTCCGGTGAACAGGGCGGCGGCCGCGCCGATGTCGACCGGCGCGTGCCGCAGGCCGGGCAGAAGTGACACGCGATCCCGGCGGGAGGACTCGCCTACGGCCACGAGCAGGCCGGACAGCGCGGCGCCGGACCGGGCCAGGGTCTTCGACCGGCGGCCGACGCCACGCTCCGCCGGGATGGCGACGAGCAGCCGCCACACGTCGGCGAGGCCGTGCGGGGCGAGGACGTCCGCGCCCCACACCACCTGGCCGTCCTCGTCGGTGAGGGCGACGGCCACGTCACCGCCGAGGAGTCCGGAGGTCACGTCCGCGTCGTCGTGCGGGCGGGGGCGGGCGACGGTGACGACCCCGCCCTCGTCGCGCAGTTCGTCCACGACCTCGCGCAACGGCCGGTCCGCGCCGACGACTTGGTCGGCCAGGCCGGTGAAGTCGGCGAGTGCGGGGTCGTCGACGACCACGACCCGCAGCCCGGCCCGGCGGGCGGCGTCCAGGACGGGCTCGGCCCACGGGTCGGCGCCCGCGCCGGGTTTCCTGAGCGCGCTGGGATGCAGCACGATCGTGCCGGCCATCTCCAGCTGCCGCAGCCGTCCCGGGTCGCGCACGAGCACGCCCGAGCCGGACAGGGCGCCGCTCAGGACGGCGTGGAAGGCGGCGGGCCCGTACCGGGCGGCCTTGGGCGAGCCGGCGAGGACCGCCTCTGCCGCCTCGGCCATGTCGTGCTTGACGAGCAGGGCCGCCGCCGCGCCCAGGACGCTGCCGGCGGAGGCGTGGGCGGCGTACTCCTGGGCCGGGGAGGTCCGCAGCGGCGGGCGCAGGGACGGATCCACGGGCACGCTGTCCCGGCCCGGTGCGCACAGCTGGTCGTGCACGGTCTCGAAGGCGGCCGTCCGCATCACCGCCTCCGCCAGCTGGGAGATGCGCAGCATCCCGTCGAGCAGCAGCGAGGTCGGAGTGTGCCCGGCGCCGTGCACGGCCGCGTTCGCGACGGCGAGGAAGACTTCCATACGGGCGTTGCCGAGGCGGGCGCGCAGCCAGGCGCGGAAACGGGGGTTCTCGCGCAGCAGCGTGACCACGGCGGTCACCAGGCGCGGCGAGGGCGGCAGCCGCATCGCGGACCCCACCAGCGCGGCCGCGGCACCCACCGCGTCGGCGGCGAGCGCCTCGGCGGCGGTCCGCACGGACGCGGGGTCACCGGGGTGACCGAGCTCCTCGACACTGTCGTCGTCGGCGGGCACCAGACCGTGCCGCTCGGCGAGCGCCGCCGCCCGCTCCACGACCCGGTCGCTCACGGCCTCCTCGGTCGCCGCCACGACCAGCCGCCCCAGCCCCTGGTCCCAGTAGGCGAAGGCGACGTCCGGATGCTCGGCGAGGGCGGCGGCCACGCGGCGGGCGAGGTGTTCGGTACGGCGGGAGTGTTTCCGCGCACCGGCACCCGGCCGCTCTCCGCCCCCCGGCTCACGCTCCACGCCCGGTTCGCCGCCGGCCCGGCCGGCCTGGTCGGCCACGGCGACCCCGTCAGCCCCGGCGGCCCGGTCGGCCCCGGTGGCCTCGTCCGCCCAGCCTGCCCCCTCAGCCCCGGAGGCCCGGTCGGTCACGTCGGCCCGGTCGGCCCGGTCGGCCCGGTCAGCCCCGTCGGCCCCGTCGGCCTGTCGTGCCGTCTGTTCCGCGTCGCCCGCTTTCTCCGCTCGCTCCGCCGTCTGTTCCGCGCGGCCGGCCGCCTGCCGGAGTTCCTCCGGGGTGGCCTCGCGCAGGGCCAGGTGGGTGCGGGTGCCGGCGTGCCAGTCGCGGGGGGCGCCCGGGAGGGCCGCGCGGGTGACGCGGGCGACGCGCAGGGCGAAGTCCGCGCTGTGCACGCCCGCCTTGGCCGTGCCCGCGACCGCCCCGGCGGCGGCGCCCACGGCGGGTGCCGTACCCCGGGCCAGCAGACGCGGGCCGGCCAGTACGAGTCCGGCGGCGGCCGCCGTGGGACGGCTGAGGAGTCCTCCGCTCATCACTCGCCCTCAGCCGTTCGCACGGGCAGGTCGGGCCGTCGTCGCGCCACTCGGCCCGCCGCCGGCGGGGGGCGGCGTGTGGTGCGCGGGCAGCCTGTCGGAGGGCGTGGCGGGTGCCGCCGTACCCCCCGCGGACGGCTTGCCGGAGGACGACGCCAGCACCTGCGGCGTGGGCCGCGTGCCGGACCCCTCAGCGGTCTCCCCGTGCTTCTCCGCCTTCTCCGTCTCCTCCCGCCGCGGCTGCGTCAGCCACGCCACCGCCGCTCCGGTGATCGCGACGGGCCACTCCACGACGCCCGCGACGCCGAGCACCCCGGCGCCGGTGTACACGGCGATCCGGCGCCCGCGCGGCGACACCGCGCCGATCTTGTCCAGCGTGCCCTCGGCCGCCCGGCCCACCGTTCCGGCGCCGGGCACCCGGCTCAGTACCGAGGCTGCCGCCCGCAGTGGTTGCGGAAGGTCCTGTGTCGACCCTGTCGACCCTGTCGACTTCTGCTCGGCCATGACTCTCCTCGGGATGGTGCCTCACCTTTCGGTGACCCGAGTTCCCGCAGTTCGGAGAGTCATCCCGACTCCCGGTGACTACCTCATCCGCGTGACCGCGCTCGCTCGACGGCGATCGCGTGCAGCCGCTCAAGCCGTGCCCGTGACTCCTCGTCCGCCGGTGTGTACGTGACCATGCGCGGCCCGTTCTCCGGGCCGAGCCACAGGTCGGTGTGGTCGACGACGACACGGCCCACGTACTTGTTCAGGAACTCCTTGCGCTTGCTGCGGTGGGCGATCACCTCGTGGCGGTCCCACGCCTCGCAGAAGTCCGGGGACTCGGCACGCAGCCGCTTGAGGAGCATCTTCCAGGCGGGCTCGGCCAGATGCCCGGCCATCGTGGCGCGGAAGCGGGCGGCCATCATGCGCTGGGCGTCCTCCAGGTGCACGATGGACGACTGCCACTCGGGGTGCGTGTAGGAAAGGATCATGCAGTTGCGGTCCTCGGGCGGCACGGCGTCGAGGTCGCAGAGCAGCAGGCTGTAGGTCCGGTTGTAGCCGAGGAGGTCGTACCGGCTGTTCTGCACGGCGGCCGCCGCCGGCTCCAGCTGCTCCAGGACCGCCCGCAGCCCCGGGGTGAGCGACGGGCAGTCGGTGGCCGGCATCGGGTCCACGGCGCCGGCGAGCCGGAAGAGGTGGGCGCGTTCGGTCGGGTCGAGCAGCAGGGTGCGGGCGAGGGCGTCGAGGACCTGGACGGAGACCTGGATGTCCCGGGCCTGTTCGAGCCACGTGTACCAGGTGACGCCGACCGCGGAGAGCTGGGCGACCTCCTCCCGGCGCAGTCCCGGGGTGCGGCGCCGGCGGCCGCGGGGCAGCCCGACCCGTTCGGGGGCGATGTGCTCGCGGCGGTGACGCAGGAAGGCGGCGAGTTCATGCCGCCGGACCTCCGCGAGGGCCGTCCCCGCCATCCCCGCCGTCTCCTGGGTCATGGTCGTCATGCCTCCAGCCTGCCGCCGCCCGCACCTCGTCCACACCCTGTTTCCAGGTGCTTCTTGTACCAGGATAAGAAGACTCTGGTACCCGTCTCGGAGCGGCCGCAGGCTCATACCCGTGACGGAAACCACGACCACCCCACGCCCGACCCGCCCCTCCCCCACCCCACCGGAGCTCGGCGGGCTCGGCCTGTTCACGGTGCTGCTGGCCGCGGCACTGCCCCTCGTCGACTTCTTCATCGTCAACGTCGCCCTGCCGACCATCGGCTCGGACCTCGCCGCGAGCGAGTCGGTCCTGGAGCTCGTCGTCTCCGGGTACGGCCTGGCGTACGCCGTCCTGCTCGTCCTCGGCGGCCGGCTCGGCGACCTCTTCGGCCGGCGCCGCCTCTTCCTGGGCGGCATGGCCGCCTTCGGGCTGACCTCGCTGGCGTGCGGGCTCGCGCCCACCGCCTGGACGCTGGTCGCGGCCCGGGTCGCGCAGGGCGCGGCGTCCGCCGCGATGCTGCCGCAGGTGCTCGCCACCATCCAGGCGGCCACCGCGGGCCCGCGCCGCGCCAAGGCGATGAGCCTGTACGGCGCGACGGCCGGCCTGTCGATGGTGGCGGGCCAGATCCTGGGCGGCGTACTCGTCTCGGCCGACATCGCGGGCACCGGCTGGCGCTCGGTGTTCCTGGTGAACGTGCCAGTCGTCCTCGTCGGCCTCGTCCTCGCCGCCCGCGCGATCCCGGAGACCCGGGCGCAGCGCCCGGAACCGGTGGACGGCCCCGGCACGCTCCTGCTGGCCGCCTCGCTGATCGCCCTGCTGGCCCCGCTCACCGAGGGCAGGGCGGCGGGCTGGCCGCTGTGGACGTGGCTGTCGCTGGCGGCGTTCCCGTTCCTGGCGGCGGCGTTCTACGCGGTGGAGCGCAGGGCGGACCGTCTGGGCCGTACGCCGCTGGTGCCGCCGAGCCTGTTCCGGCTGGTGTCGTTGCGGCGCGGGCTGGTGATGATCCTGCCGTTCTCCATCGGGTTCAGCGGCTTCATGTTCGTGATCGCGGTGGCCTTGCAGCAGGGCGCGGGCCTCGGCCCCGTCCAGGCGGGCCTGGCCCTCGCCCCGCTGGCGGTGACGTTCTTCTTCACCTCGCTCGCCGGTCCCCGGCTCATCGCCCGGTACGGCACGCGGGTGGTGACGGCCGGCTCCCTGTTCCAGGTCGTGGGCGTGGGCCTGATCGCCTTGGCCGCGTGGCGTTCCTGGCCGGACCTCGGCGTCGTCGCCCTGCTGCCGGGCGGTGCGATCGCCGGGGTGGGCCAGGCCCTCCAACTCCCCGTGATCTTCCGGATCGTCCTGTCCGAGGTGCCGCCCGCGCGGGCCGGCGTCGGCAGCGGTGTGATGACCACCACCCAGCAGTCGGCGCTGGCGCTGGGCGTGGCCACCCTCGGCACCCTCTTCCTGTCCCTGACTCCGGGTCTGGGCATGCGGGACGCCCTGGTCATCACGCTTCTCGTACAGCTGGCGGCGATCGCCCTGACCGGTCTGCTGAGCCTGCGGCTGCCGAGGACGATCGACTGAGGCCAAGAACACGGGTTGGCCAACGAGCTGTGAAGGATCCCCCGTTGATGTTGGTCTTGCTGCACACTCCTTGCTGCGTCAACGGACTCGCAGGGCGCGGCCTCTGGAGGCAGCATGCTGGAGATCAACACGAGCAAGGTGAGCCGCTGGGACCAGCACGGGCGCGAGCACGTCGTCCGGGTCCAGCGGGCGGGAATGCAGCGCACGATCAGCTGCGACACGTGCGGCTGGCGCAAGGGTGCGCAGTTCCTGCCCTGGCTGAAGGCGGAGGAACACCTGGCGGAGGCGCATCAGGCGACGGTCGATCCGACAGACCGGTCGGCCTAGGGCCTGTCCGGCAGATCAGGTCGCAGGGAATCGGCGGCGCCTCATCGACGCAGGTGAGCGAAGTCGAGAGTGGGGGAATCGGCAACCGACGACAACGCCGCAGATCGGCGCCCGCCGCGGAGCGGCTGATGTCACTGCGGCCCCGCGTCTGCGACCTGATCCGCCGGACAGGCCCTAGTCACCGAGCTCGGTGAAGAGTGTCAGCTGAAGCGCACCCGGTGCCTCCAGCCGGGAGTTCAGCGAGTTCCACGGCGTGCGGGTCGGCTCGGCGACCACCTCCGCTCCGGCGGCGGCCAGCTTCCCGGTGGTGGCGACGGAGTCGTCGACCTGAAAGGCGACCCGGATGTGACCGGCCACCCGCCGCCCGACCTCGACCTCGTCGATGAAGGCGGCGTGGTTCGGGTCGGTCAGCTCCAGGGTGGCCCGGCCGGCGTCGAGGATGGTGACCCGCCCGCCCTCGGAGGTGAACGCGCCGCGTTCGGGCAGACCGAGGACGTCGCGGTAGAAGTGCAGGGCCGCGTCGTAGTCGGCCGCCGTGACCACCAGGCGGAGTTCGCGGACAGCGGGTTCCCCGGAGGTTTTCTCGGAGGTTGTCTCGGACATGTCGGCTCCTCAAAGATCGCGGGTATTGAACCCGACAACCCGGCGATCTGCCGCGCGATTCCCGCCGCCCTAGACCCCCAGCCCCCGCAGCAGCAGCCCCACCACCGCGTCGAACTCGTCCTCCACGCCCGGCAGTTCCCACTCCCGGTGGTAGCCGGGGTCGTGGAAGCGGCCGGTCGCCTGGAACAGGGCGCGGGCCGTGGCGGCCGGGTCGGCGGCCGTGAACACGCCCGCGTCCACGCCTGCCCGGACGATCCGGGTCAGCTGCCCGGTGAGGTCGGTGATGTGCTCGGCGACCGCCCCGCCGTTCTCGTCGGTCAGCACCATGTACGTGGCGAAGAGCTCGGGGTCGTCGCCCGCCTTGCGGCGCTTGGCCTCGAAGAGGGCCGCGAGCCAGTCGCCGAGGCGTTGTCGGGGGTCACGGGACGCGTCGGTGGCGATCCCGGCCAGTGACTCCGACGTGCGGTCCAGCCACCGCTTGGTGACCGCCTCGCGCAGCGCCGCCTTCGTGCGGAAGTGGCGGTAGACGCTGCCGTGGCTGACGCCGAGCGCGCGGGCCACGTCCACCACGGTCGCCTTGGCCGGACCGTGGCGGCGCAGCACCTCCTCGGTCGCTTCGAGGATGCGCTCGGCGGTCAGGATCTCGCTGGTCGGTGGCATGAGCAGACCGTACCCGGCGCCCGCCTCAGGCCTCGAGGTGCGCCATCTGGGCCGCCGGGTAGCGCTCGCCCGCGGCGGCTCCGGCCGGTACGGCCTCCTCGATCGCGGCGAGGTCGGCCGCGTCCAGCGTGACGTCGAGTGCGCCGAGGGACTCCGTCAGCCGCTCGCGGGTACGGGCGCCGACCAGCGGCACGATGTCGTCGCCCTGGGAGGCCACCCAGGCGATGGCGATCTGCGCGACCGAGGCCCCCTTCTGCTCGGCGATCTTCCGCAGCGCCTCGACGAGGTTCAGGTTGTGCTGGAGGTTCTCGCCCTGGAAGCGCGGGGACATCGCCCGGAAGTCGTTCGCGGCGAGCTGCCGGTCGCCGGTGAAGTGGCCGGAGATCAGACCGCGGGAGAGGACGCCGTACGCCGTGACGCCGATGCCCAGTTCGCGGGTGGTCGGCAGGATCTCGTCCTCGATGCCGCGGGAGATCAGCGAGTACTCGATCTGGAGGTCGCTGACGGGGGCGGTGGCGGCGGCCCGGCGGATGGTGTCGGCGCCGACCTCGCTCAGGCCCACGTGCCGGACGTATCCCTTCTCGACCAGTTCGGCGATCGCGCCGACCGTCTCCTCGATCGGGACGGCCGGGTCGAGCCGGGCGATCCGGTAGACGTCGATGTGGTCGACGCCGAGGCGCTGGAGCGAGTACGCGGCGAAGTTCTTCACGGCGGCCGGGCGCCCGTCGTAGCCGGACCAGCCGCCGGCCGGGTCGCGCAGCGCGCCGAACTTCACGCTGACCAGGGCCTGTTCGCGGCGGGCGGCGGGCGCGGTGCGCAGGGCCTCGCCGATGAGGAGTTCGTTGTGGCCCATGCCGTAGAAATCGCCGGTGTCGAGCAGGGTCACGCCCGCCTCCAGGGCGGCGTGGATGGTGGCGATCGACTCGGCGCGGTCGGCGTCGCCGTACAGCGCGGACATGCCCATGCAGCCGAGGCCGAGGGCGGAGACCTGGGGGCCGGTGCTTCCGAGAGTGCGCGTGTGCATCGTCATGACACCCACCATGACATGACAGCTGACAGATTTCAATATCTGTCAGCTGTCATGTGTCGGCAACTCACCGATTCACGGGTACCCCGTGAGCCGCGCTCAGCCCTGCTTCAGCGGCAGCGCCAGGTCCACGACCTTGCGGCCGCCGTCGAAGGTGCCGGTGCGGGTGACCGAGCCGTTCAGCAGGTCCACGCGGTAGAGGCGCTGGGCGCCGCCGACCGCCAGGACGCCGTACGCCGTGTTCGAGCCGGTGCGCCGAGAGGTGTAGACGTCGAAGCCCGCGTCCGGGCCCGCGTCGACGCCGAGCTTCCCGGTGGGCGCGAGGTTGCCCGCGTTGGCCGGGGACTGGACGGCGACCTGGTCGTTCACCGTGTCCACGTCGAAGAGGGTGGTGGCGGTGGTCGCGGAGAGGTCGTTGTTCGTGTACGCCGCACCCGTCACGCCGGCCGCCGTGGCACCGGTGGTCGCGGGCGGCACGGGCGGGTTGGTGAGGGTGCCGTCGACCGCGGTGGTGCCGGCGGCGGGCGCGCCGGCCGGGTCGTCGATGTTGTGGCGGAGGTTCTGGCCGGTGTCGCTGATGACCCGGAGCCGGTTGGCGGCCGGGTTGAAGTCGACGCCGAAGGCCGCGCCCTGCAGGGCCACGCTCAACTGCGAGACCTTGGTGGCCTTGGCGCCGATCTCGCGGATCGTGTAGATGCCACCCTTGTCGCCGACGCCGTACAGCTTGCCGTTCTGCACCCGGTAGTCGATGCCGACGAGCTTGCTGTCGCCCTTGAGGCCGTCCACCTTGCCGAGCGGGAGGACGCGGTCCGGCCGGTCGACGCGGAAGCTGACGAGACGCCGGTCGTCCGTGAGGCCGATCGCGGTGAGCCGGTCGCCGGCGACGCCCTGCGCCCCGGCCACCGAGCCGCCCTGGGTGCTGATCGCCGAGGAGTCGCTCTCCTGCCCCTGCCCCTGCCCCTGCCCGCTGTCGCTCGCGGCGACATAGCCGACGGAACCGATGGCCAGGGCCAGAACGGCCGCCCCGATGACTGCTTGCTTGCGCATGATGCCCCCGTGTAGGTCGGTCACAGCGCCCCGCACTCTGCGAGCCGCGTATGACCTCCTCTTCGGAGCCGCGCGTGTCCTGGATGGGCGAAACCCCGGTTCCGTTACGTCTGTTACGGAACCGGGGTTTTCGTGTGCTGTTGGTGACGTGCCCTTGGCGCCTTCGGCGACTAGCAGCCGATCAGTCGGCTCGCCAGGTACCCCTCGATCTGGTCCAGCGACACGCGCTCCTGCTTCATCGAGTCACGCTCGCGCACCGTCACCGCGTTGTCGTCCAGGGTGTCGAAGTCGACGGTCACGCAGAACGGCGTACCGATCTCGTCCTGGCGGCGGTAGCGGCGGCCGATGGCGCCGGCGTCGTCGAAGTCGATGTTCCAGTTCTGGCGCAGCGCCTGGGCCAGGCCCTTGGCCTTCGGGGACAGCTCGGCGTTCCGCGACAGGGGCAGCACCGCGGCCTTCACCGGGGCCAGCCGCGGGTCGAGGCGCAGCACCGTGCGCTTCTCCAGCTTGCCCTTGGCGTTGGGCGCCTCGTCCTCGATGTAGGCGTCGAGCAGGAAGGCGAGCATCGCGCGCCCGACACCGGCCGCCGGCTCGATGACGTACGGGGTCCAGCGCTCCTGGGCGTCCTGGTCGAAGTACGACAGGTCCTGGCCGGAGGCCTTGGAGTGGGCGCCGAGGTCGTAGTCGGTGCGGTTGGCGACGCCCTCCAGCTCACCCCACTCGTTGCCGCCGAACTGGAAGCGGTACTCGATGTCGGCGGTGCGCTTGGAGTAGTGGGAGAGCTTCTCCTTGGGGTGGTCGTACCACCGCATGTTCTCCTCGCGCAGGCCCAGGCCGGTGTACCAGTTCCAGCGCTGCTCCATCCAGTACTCCTGCCACTTCTCGTCCTCGCCCGGCTTGACGAAGAACTCCATCTCCATCTGCTCGAACTCGCGGGTGCGGAAGATGAAGTTGCCGGGCGTGATCTCGTTGCGGAAGGACTTGCCCATCTGCGCGATGCCGAACGGCGGCTTCTTGCGCGAAGCGACCTGCACCTGGGCGAAGTTGGTGAAGATGCCCTGCGCGGTCTCGGGGCGCAGGTAGGCGACGGAGCCGCTGTCCTGGGTCGGGCCGAGGTGGGTGGAGAGCAGACCCGAGAACTGCTTGGGCTCGGTGAACTGGCCCTTGTTGCCGCAGTTCGGGCAGTTCACGTCCGCCAGGCCGTTGGCCGGCGGGCGGTTGTGCTTGGCCTCGTACGCCTCTTCAAGGTGGTCGGCACGGAACCGCTTGTGACAGGAGGTGCACTCGGTGAGCGGGTCCGTGAAGGTGGCGACGTGGCCGGAGGCGACCCAGACCTCGGGGGCCAGGATCACGGACGAGTCGATACCGACCACGTCCTCGCGCGACGTCACCATGTAGCGCCACCACTGGCGCTTGAGGTTCTCCTTGAGCTCGACACCGAGGGGCCCGTAGTCCCAGGCGGCCCTGGTGCCGCCGTAGATCTCACTGCTGGGGAATACGAAGCCACGGCGCTTGCTCAGGCTGACGATGGTGTCGATCTTGTCGGCGGCCACGGTGCTCTCTTCATTACGACGACGGGCGACGAAGCGAGATGCTTCAGAGCATTGCTTCAGAGCGAATGCTTCAGGTTACCGGCGTGGGCTCCCCTCCAATCAAATCGGTTCCGGTACCAGCCCTCTCACCACGTTTGTTGACAACGGTTTCCATATTTGTTGAAAATGACTGTCATGAACGTACGACGACAGCACATGTCCGGCATCGCGGTCGCCGCGGCCACCGCCCTCGGCCTCGGCACCCTCTCCGCCTGCTCGAGCGACAGCGAGGCGGCGGGCAACACGGACAAGTTCGACGTCGTCGCCTCGTTCTACCCGATGGCCTTCCTCGCCGAGCAGATCGGCGGGGACCACGTGAACGTCACCAGTCTCACCGAGCCCGGCCAGGAGCCGCACGACCTGGAGATCAGCGCCCAGCAGACCGCGCAGCTCCAGGAGTCCGACGCGGTGCTCTACCTCAAGGACCTCCAGCCCGCCGTCGACAAGGCGGTCGAGCAGGCCGAGGTCAAGAACAAGATCGACGCGGCCACGCTGACCACGCTCGAGGACCACGGCTCCGTGGAGCACGAGCACGAGGGCGAGGAGGCCGCCGCGGAGGAGCCCGCCGAGGAGGAGGAGCACGCCCTCGACCCGCACCTCTGGCTCGACCCGGTGAAGTACGCCGAGGTCGCCGCGGGCGTCGCCAAGTCCTTCGAGAAGGCCGACCCGGACAACGCGGCGGACTACAAGAAGAACGCCGCCGCGCTGACCAAGAAGCTCGGCGACCTCGACACCGCGTTCACGGACGGCCTGAAGAACACCGACAGCAAGGTCTTCTTCACCAACCACGCCGCCTTCGGCTACCTCGCCGAGCGCTACGGCCTGACCATGGAGGCCATCTCCGGCCTCGACCCGGAGAGCGAGCCCAGCCCGGCCCGGATCAAGGAACTCCAGGAGGAGGCCAGGGCCGACGGCGTCACCACCGTCTTCTACGAGACACTGGTGTCCGACAAGACCGCGAAGACCCTCGCCCAGGACGCGGGCCTCAAGACGGACGTCCTCGACCCGCTCGAGGGCATCACCGACAAGTCCAAGGGCGACGACTACTTCCAGGTCATGGAGTCCAACCTGACCGCGTTGAAAACCGCTCTCGGCGCCAAGTGACCGCTGCGGAGCACGGAGTTACGGAGGACCTCGTGAGCGAGCCCGTCATATCCCTGCGCGGCGTCCGCGCCGAGCTGGGCTCGCGCCCGGTCCTGCGCGGCATCGACCTCACCGTCTCCCGCGGTGAGGTCGTCGCGCTGCTCGGCGCCAACGGCTCCGGCAAGTCGACCGCGATCCGGACCGTCATCGGCCAGGTGCCGGTCAGCGCCGGCGAGATCGAGCTGTTCGGCACCCCGCGCCGCCGCTTCCGCGACTGGGCGCGCGTGGGCTACGTCCCGCAGCGCACCACGGCCGCGGGCGGCGTCCCCGCCACCGTCACCGAGATCGTCTCCTCCGGCCGCCTCTCCCGCGCCCGCTTCGGCATCCTGCGCAAGGCCGACCACGAGGCCGTACGCCGTGCGCTGGACCTGGTCGGCCTGGCCGACCGCGCGAAGGACTCCGTCAACGCCCTCTCCGGCGGCCAGCACCAGCGCGTACTGATCGCCCGCGCCCTCGCCGCCGAACCCGAACTCCTGATCATGGACGAGCCGATGGCGGGCGTGGACCTGGCGAGCCAGGAGGTGCTGGCCTCGACCCTGCGCGAGCAGGTCGCCCAGGGTACGAGCGTCCTGCTCGTCCTGCACGAACTGGGCCCCCTGGAGCCCCTGATCAACCGGGCGGTCGTCCTGCGCGACGGCTGCATCACCCACGACGGCCCGCCCCCGCAGGCCCTCGGCCAGCACGCGCTGCCCGGCCACGACCACGTACACCCGCACGCGGCTCACGACGCCGAACCGATCCGGACGGGACTGCTGAGCTGATGGACCTCCTGAACTACGCCTTCATGCAGCGGGCCCTCCTGGCGGCGGTCCTGGTCGGCATCACGGCCCCGGCCGTCGGTATCTACCTCGTCCAGCGCCGCCAGGCCCTCATGGGCGACGGCATCGGCCACGTGGCGATGACCGGCGTCGGCCTCGGCTTCCTGCTGTCCTGGTCGCCGGTGTGGATGGCCACGCTGGTGTCCGTGCTCGGCGCGGTCGCCATGGAGCTGATCCGCTGGTACGGCAAGACCCGCGGCGACATCGCCCTCGCCATGCTCTTCTACGGCGGTATGGCCGGCGGCGTGATGCTCATCAACCTCGCGCCGACGGGCTCGAACGCGAACCTGACGTCGTACCTCTTCGGCTCCCTGTCGACGGTGAGCGAGTCGGACATCACGGCGATCTGCATCCTGGCCGCCTTCGTGGTGCTGGTCTCCGTCGGCCTGCGCCGCCAGCTGTTCGCGGTGAGCCAGGACGAGGAGTTCGCGCGGGTCACGGGCCTGCCGGTGCGGGCCCTGAACCTGCTGACGGCGGTCACGGCCGCGGTCACGGTGACGGTCGCGATGCGCGTGGTCGGCCTGCTGCTGGTGTCCGCGCTGATGGTGGTGCCCGTGGCGGCGGCGCAGCAGCTGAGCCGCAGCTTCGCGGCCACTTTCGCGATCGCGGTGGCCATCGGGGTCTCGGTGGCGGTCGGCGGCACCGTGACGTCGTACTACCAGGACGTGCCGCCCGGCGCGACGATCGTGCTGCTGGCCATCGGGGCGTTCATCCTCATGACCGCGCTGGCGGCCCCGCTGGCCCGGCGCCGCGCGCGGGCCCTGGCGGCCGCGCATCCCGCCGGGGATCCGGCGGAGTGTGCGATTCCGGCCAGCCGTGGATCCGACGGAAAGGTCGGCGTCTGACCGCTGACAGGCCGGACTGGCACAATGGCCCGGCAGGTGCAGACGTTAGGGAGGCAACCGGTGACGACCGCAGGACCGTCCGTGAAGGGCCGCGCAACCCGGCAGCGGGCCGCCGTGGCGGCGGCCCTCGATGAGGTCGACGAGTTCCGCAGTGCCCAGGATCTCCACGACATGCTCAAGCACAAGGGCGACTCGGTCGGGCTGACCACGGTCTACCGCACGCTCCAGTCCCTCGCCGACGCCGGCGAGGTCGACGTCCTGCGCACCTCCGACGGCGAGTCCGTCTACCGCCGCTGCTCCACCGGCGAGCACCACCACCACCTCGTCTGCCGCGTCTGCGGCAAGGCCGTGGAGGTCGAGGGCCCGGCGGTGGAGACCTGGGCGGAGGCCATCGCGTCGGAACACGGGTTCGTGAACGTGGCGCACACGGTGGAGATCTTCGGAACGTGCGAGGACTGCGCGGCGAAGACGGCGTAGCGGCCAGCCGCGAGCAGTAGCAGCCGCGTAGCTGCGGGCAGTCGTGCCGCTGGGGCGGCTCCCGACCCAAAGAGGCGCGGCACCCCGCAGCGCCGGGTTGCGCACCCACCCCCCGGCCCGCAGCGACACCGGGCACCTGTCAGGCCTACTGCTCCTGGTCGCCCTCCATGGCCAGCAGCTCCTCGTTCGGAATCGCCCCGCCGAAGCGCCGGTCCCGCGAGGCGAACTCCACGCAGGCCCGCCACAGGTCGCGCCGGTCGAAGTCCGGCCACAGCACGTTCTGGAAGACCATCTCGGCGTAGGCGCTCTGCCACAGAAGGTAGTTGGACGTCCGCTGCTCGCCGCTCGGCCGCAGGAACAGGTCCACGTCCGGCATGTCCGGGTAGTACAGGTACTTCTGGATGGTCTTCTCGGAGACCTTCGACGGGTCCAGGCGCCCCGCCTTCACGTCCTCCGCCATCGCCTGCATCGCGTCCGCGAGCTCGGCGCGGCCGCCGTAGTTCATGCAGAAGTACAGCGTCAGCCTGTCGTTGTCCTTGGTCTGCTCCTGGGCGACCTGGAGCTCCTTGGCGACGGACTTCCACAGCCGGGGCATACGGCCCACCCAGCGCACCCGGACACCGAGCTCGTCGAGCTGGTCGCGGGACTTGCGGATGAAGTCGCGGTTGAAGTTCATCAGGAAGCGCACCTCGTCGGGCGAGCGCTTCCAGTTCTCGGTGGAGAAGGCGTACAGGGAGATGTTCCTCACGCCCATCTCGACCGCGCCCTGGAGCACGTCCAGCACCCGCTCGGCGCCGACCTTGTGCCCCTCGGTGCGCGGCAGGCCGCGTTCCTTGGCCCAGCGGCCGTTCCCGTCCATGACGATCGCCACATGGGTGGGCACCAGCTCGCCGGGGAGCTTCGGCGGGCGGGCCCCGGACGGGTGCGGCTCCGGCGTCTTGTACTCACGGCGCTGGCGCCCCAGGATCCCGCGTACGGCCATGTGCTTCTCGTCTCCTCTGTGGTGCTTGCCCTCGGAGGTGCTTGTCCTCGGGGTCCTTGTCCTCGGGCTGCTTACGACTTTTCCACGTATCTGAGCGAGCGCAGTCCCCGCTCCAGATGCCAGTGCAGGTAGGCGGACACCAGCCCGCTTCCCTCCCGGACGTGCCGCGGCTCGCTCGCGTCCGCGGTCTCCCAGTCTCCCGTAAGCAGCGCCCCGAGGAGTTCCAGGGTCTGTGGCGACGGTACGACACTCCCCGGCACCCGGCAGTCGACGCAGACCGAGCCCCCGGCCGCCACCGAGAAGAACCGGTTCGGCCCGGGCATGCCGCACTTCGCGCAGTCGGTGAAGGTGGGCGCGTAGCCGTTCACGGCGAGGGAACGGAGGAGAAAGGCGTCGAGGATGAGGTGCGGGGCGTGCTCGCCGCGGGCGAGGGTCCGCAGGGCCCCGACGAGCAGCAGGTACTGCTGCACCGCCGGCTCGCCCTCGTGGTCGGTGAACCGCTCGGCGGTCTCCAGCATGGCCGTCCCGGCGGTGTAGCGCGCGTAGTCCGCGACGATCCCGCCCCCGTACGGCGCGATGGTCTCGCTCTGCGTACACAGCGGCAGCCCGCGCCCGATCAGCTCGCTGCCGCGGGCGAAGAACTGCACGTCGACGTGGGAGAAGGGCTCCAGCCGGGCCCCGAACTTGGACTTGGTCCTGCGCACCCCACGGGCCACGGCCCGTACCCGCCCGTGACCGCGTGTGAGCAGGGTGATGATCCGGTCCGCCTCACCCAGCTTCTGGGTGCGCAGCACGATGCCGTCGTCACGGAACAGACTCATGGGGCCCATTCTCGCCTACGCCGGCTGGCCCCCGTCGGCCCCGGGCTTCTCCCGTCGCTTCAAGGCACCTCGCCGCGGCTTCGTGCGTTGGCGTACGCCGTCATCGCGCTCAGCCGCTCGGCAGGCGTGGCATGCCGCACGGCACCCGGCTCGGCATCCCACTCCCGCCCCCCTCCGTACGGTCTCAGTTGCACATACGGCCCCTCGTGCCCCATGACGATCCCCATCCGCCCGCTCCGGGTGTCCACGACATACGCCCCCACCGGCGGCTTCACCGCAGTACCGCCGCGAGTCGCTGCGCGGTCTCCACGGAACACCGCCCCAATTCGACGAGCGGACAGGGTGCCTCCCGCGCGAGACTCACGGGATCGAGCCCCAGTGACGGCAGTGTAATTCCCGCCATAAGAAGCGCCGAGCGCAATTCTTTCACCGTTTCCTCCGCCTCTTCGACGCAGTGCGCCGAGTGCCGTGACTCCACAGACTTCACCGTGCTCCCCTTCCTTTTCGAGTTTCACTCTTCTCATCTCCAGGGTGCCCTGCGGGGCCTACACTCGGCAGGAGTCTGTGCACTACAAGTGGGGGTCAGCGGAAGGTGGTTGGCTGTGGCCAATGGTTCACGGCAAGCGGTCTGGGAGTTCTTCGGGGCGGAGCTGAAGCGGCGAAGGGAAGACGCGGGGATCACTCAAGTGGAGCTTGGGTTACGGGTTTTCGTGTCCGGCGGGTACATCGGACAGTTCGAACAGGCTATTCGGAAACCGCAATTGGATGTGGCGCAGAGGATTGACGAGGCACTACAAACCGACGGTATTTTCGAGCGGCTGTGCCGGAAGCTCATCGATGATCCGCGGTATGCGGATTACTTCGCGAAGGCGGCCGAGCTGGAGGCGCTGGCGACGAAGATCTGCGAGTTCGCGCCGGCGCTGGTGCCGGGCCTCTTGCAGACGGCGGAGTACGCACGGGCGATCACACTCGCGATGAACCCGTTCGCGCCGGACGAGTACATCGAGGAGAAGGTGTCCGGCCGCGTGGAGCGGTCGAGGATCCTCAAGGACGCTACACGGCCCGTGTATTGGGTGATCGTGCACGAGAACGTGCTGCGGATCCCGGTGGGCGGGGCGGCGGTGATGGCCGAGCAGCTGGAGTACGTGGCCGCGCTGGCGCGCAGGCGGGCGGTGTTGGTGCAGGTGTTGCCGTACGCGGCGGGGGCGTATGCCGTGCCCGGGATGATCACGCTCATGGACTTCGAGGACGCGCCCCCAACGGCCTATACAGAAGCCGTGTATTCGGGGAACCTCCTTGACGATCCAGCCGTGGTGATGCGGGCGCAGTCGGCATACGATCAGCTCAGGGCCGCCGCGCTGTCGCCGGAGGCGTCCCTGGCACTGGTCGAATCGGCGGCGGAGGACTTCAGACGATGCGCGAGTACGACCTGACCCACGCACGCTGGCGCAAGAGCACCTACAGCGACGGCAACGGAGGCAGCTGCGTCGAGGTCGCGTACGACTTCCCTGGCGCTGCCAGCTGGCGCAAGAGCACGTACAGCGACGGCAACGGTGGCGACTGCGTCGAGGTAGCCGACGGAGTCCCCGGCGTCGTACCCGTCCGCGACAGCAAGGTGCCCGGTGGGCCCGTGCTGCTCCTCGGGCCGGTCGCCTGGACGGAGTTCGTCCGTACCGTCGGGGTCGCCTGAGGGGCGGAGCCCGGCGCGCTGCTGGAGCCGATGACCCCGTCGCATCGTTCGGGGCGCCGCTCTCGAGGACCGACTGGTCACCGCGGTGACGAGCGTCGACCCTCCGAGCGACCTGGGTTGACTCTCGGGCTCAGGGAAACCCCGAGCACGCTGTGGGGGTAACCCCGCCCAAGAACACGGGAGTTACCCGGATGTGGTGAACCGTCAGGTTCCGCGAGGCTCGTTCGCATGACGCAGATCAAGAGAAACGCCGCCCTCGTAGCCACCTCCGCCGTACTCCTCGGTCTCACCGCCCCCCTCACCACGTCCGCCTCCGCCGCCACCCCTTCCCTCGGGTGGACCAAGTGCGCGGGCACCGGCCTCGACCCCCGGCAACAGTGCGCCACTGTCAAAGTGCCGATGGACTACGCCCACCCAGACGGCCGGAAGATCGACGTCGTCATCTCCCGCATCCCCGCAGAGAACCCCACCACCCGTCGCGGCGCGCTGATGCTGATTCCCGGTGGGCCGGGCGGATCCAGCCTCAACGACCCGTCCGGCAAGGGGCAGAAGCTGCCCCAGGACGTACGCGACGCCCACGATCTGATCGGCTTCGCGCCGCGCGGGCTCGCCCCCTCCACCTCCGTGGACTGCGGGCTCGAGCACGCCGATCTCGCCCTCTCCAAGCTGCGGCCGTGGCCCGCCCCGGACGGTTCCGTCGCCGAGAACATGGTCACCGCGCAGCGTATGGCGGACGCCTGTGCCCGTAATGGCGGCGAGTTGATGCGGCACATCAGCACGGTCACCGAGGCCCGCGACCTCGACCGCATCCGGGCGGCGCTCGGAGAGCGGAAGATCTCCGCGTGGGGAGTGTCGTACGGGACGTACGTCGGCTCGGTCTACAGCCAGCTGTTCCCGCACCGCACCGACCGGATCGTGCTGGACAGCAACGACGACCCCGATCCCACCCGCGTCTCCCGCGCCTGGCTCGCCGGGCACGAGCAGGGCGTCGAGGACGTCTTCCCCGAGTTCGCGAAGTGGGCGTCGGCGCCGGACAACCCGGACCGGCTGGCCGGGACGGCGGCCGAGGTGCGGCCGCTGTTCCTGAAGCTGGCCGCGCGGCTCGACCGGGAGCCCATCCCATGGCCCGGCGCCAACCCCGAGGAGCTGAACGGCAACGTGCTGCGCCAGACGCTGCTGGACACGCTGTACTCGCCCAGCCGCTTCCCCGCCCTGGCCAAGCTGATCCTGGCCGCCCGGGCCGGCACCGTGCCGCCCGCGCCGGCCGCCCCGCCGGAGCAGGTCCTGCAGAACGTCGCCGCGGTCGGCGCCGCGACCCTGTGCAACGACGTCGCGTGGCCCGCATCGGCCGCCGAGTACCAGAAGGGCGTCGACGAGAGCCGGGTCAAGTACCCGCTGACCGCGGGCATGCCGCGCAACGCGATGGTGTGCGCCGCCTGGCCGACCCCGCCGAAGCAGGCGCCGGTACGGATCACCGACCGCGGGCCGTCCAACATCCTGCTCGTGCAGAACGAACGGGACGTCGCCACCCCGCTCGCCGGTGCCCTCAAGCTTCGCCGCGCCCTCGGAGACCGTGCCGTCATGGTGACCGTGAACTCCACCGGCCACGACGCCTACCTCCTCCACGGCAACGCCTGCGGGGACGAGACGGTGTCCCGCTTCCTCGCCACGGGTGAGCGACCCGACACGGACGTCTACTGCGACTGACGTCTAGCGCGGCTGACGGGAGCGGCACGCCCCGGCATAGCGTCGGGCCAGGGCGTGGAACGCCTCCTTCGGCTCCCAGTGCCACCCCGAATTCGGATCGTCCGGACGGTCCTTGACGGACTTGGTGATGCTGTAGCTCGCCAGGTCGAGGTCGTAGCGCGGTTCGTCGGGGCGGTGCGGGGCGTCGGCGGTGACGAACTCGAAGGCCATCGCCGCGTACAGACCCATGGACTCGAAGACGTCCAGCAGATCGGTCAGATAGGCGGCCTGGACGCGCTCGCTGCGGACCAGGTCGCCCTTGATCTCCGGCGGGTCCTTCTCGTAGTCGACGATCGACCAGCCCATGCCGCCGGCCTCGGGGGCACCGACGTACGTGCACGTGCCGAACTCGGTGATCGCGAGGGGCTTGCCCCAGCGGAGGTACTTCTTCAGCTCCCGTACGTAGGCGCTCCGGTCGCGGAAGTACGAGTAGTAGTCGATGCCGACGACGTCGAAGAGGTTCCAGTCGACCTCGTCGTCCTGGGCGGCCGCGTAGCTCAGTCGGCCGCGGAAGACCGAGCGGCCCACCTGCGCCGCCTTCGCGGTGAAGCGGTCCAGGCGGCGCTGCATCTGCTCCCAGTCGACCGTGCCGTTCTGCAGGTTCTCGATGCGCTCCAGGACGTTCTCCCCCGGCACGATCCCGGGCACGAACAGCCAGAACTCGCAGCCCACACTGAGATCCACGCTCGCGCCCTGCCGCCGCAGCCGCTCCGCGAACCGCCCGGTCTCCGCGAGGTGTTCGAGGATGTCCCCCTCCGGGACGTCCCCGAGGGTTGGCTGGAGCCACACGTGCAGCCCGCGCTCGGCGGCCTCGGCGGCGGTGGCGGTCAGGCGCTCGACGCCGTCGCCGGTGACGTCGAGGGTGTCGGCGTGCAGGTCCTCGCGGATCGCGCGGACGTCGGCACGCATGCGGGCGGTGCTGAAGGCCGTGCCGGGGGTCTCGCCGGCCCCGACGGTGTAGACGACGCCGTGGTGCCTCAGCCCGCGTCCGCTCCCCGCGGCCTCCCGTGCGGTCGCCGCGGCCGGGCGTGCGGGCAGTGTCGCCGCCGCGACTCCCAGGACCGCCGCACCGGCCAGGAACTGTGCTCGGTTGATCCCCTTCGTCTTCTCCATGCCGTCACTGTGCCGAGCGCGGGCGCGCACCGCCGTCCTCCGATGGTCTACGGCCCCGCAACCAAGGGATGAGATCCGGCGTCGATCACTGGAGAGATCGTCGACACACAGCGAGCGAAGGAGAACAAGATCTTAGGCTCCGGCACCTCCCCGATGACCCGACGCACCCTCCTCGCGGCCGGCACCGCCACCGCGGCCACCCTGCTCACCAGCGGGCCCGCGCACGCCACCGGCGACCCGGGCGTCACCGCCCGCCTCCGCCGCCTGGAGGAACAGCACGGCGCCCGGCTGGGCGTGTTCGCCCACAACCTCGCCACCAAGCGGTCCGTCCGCCACCGCGCCGACGAGCTGTTCCCGATGTGCTCTCTGTTCAAGACGCTCGCGTCCGCGGCCGTCCTGCGCGACCTGGACCGGAACGGCGAGTTCCTGGCCCGCCGTATCCACTACACGGAGGCCGACCTGCCGGCGGCGGGTTCCGACACGACCAGGCAGCACCTGGCCGAGGGCATGACCGTCGCCGAACTCGCCGAGGTGGCCATCACCTTCAGCGACAACGGCGCGGGCAACCTCCTCCTGCGCGAACTCGGCGGCCCCACCGCGATCACCCGCTTCTGCCGCTCCCTCGGCGACCCGGTGACGCGCCTCGACCGCTGGGAGACGGACCTCAACTCGGCCGAGCCGTGGCGGATCACGGACACGACGAGCCCGTACGCCATCGGCCGCACGTACGGCCGACTGGTCCTCGGCGACGCGCTGAACCGCAAGGACCGAGCCCTCCTCACCCACTGGCTGCTGAACAACACGACCAGCGGCAAACGCTTCCGCGCGGGCCTGCCGACGACCTGGACGATCGCCGACAAGACGGGCTCCGGCTCCTACGGCACCACCAACAACGTGGGCATCGCCTGGACCGACACCGGCGCCCCCGTCGTCCTGTCCGTCCTGTCGACCAAGCCCGACCAGGACGCGGCCTGGGACGACGCCCTGGTCGCGGAGACGGCGGCGCTGCTCGCCGAAGCCCTCAGCTGACCGGGAAGTACTGCCTCGGGGTCACCCCGACCAGCCGGTGGAACGCGGCGGTGAAGGAGCTGGCCGTCGCGTAGCCGACGCGGTGGGCCACCGACTCGATCGGCAGGCCCGCCGCGAGGTGCGGCATCGCCGACTGCATCCGCGCCCGCTCCCGCCACTGCCCGAAGGAAAGGCCCGTCTCCGCGACGAAGAGCCGGGCCAAGGTCCGTGCGCTGGCGCCGACCCGGCCTCCCCAGTCGGCGAGGCTCCGGCCGTCCGCGGGGTCGGCCCGCAGCGCCTCGGCCACCGTGCGGGCGCGCGGGTCGCGGGGCAGGGGCGCGGAGACGCTGGTGACCGGCACCGGACGCAGCTCGTCGAGGAGCACGGCCTCGGCGCGCGACCGGGCGTCCGGGGCCAGTCCCGGGTGGATCAGATGGTCGATGAGCGCCCGCAGCAAGGGGGTCACCGCCATCACGGTCGGCTCCCGCCAGTCGATGTCCGGGCAGCACTCCGGATCGACGTACGCACTGCGCATGACGGCGTCCCCCGCCGACTCCGTGGCGTGCACGACCCTCGCCGGGATCCACAGGGCCAGCGACGGCGGCAGCAGCCACACCCCCTGCTCGCTGCGCACCCGCAGCAATCCCTTGGCCGACCAGGCGAGTTGGTGGAAGTCATGCCAGTGCGTGGTGAAGGCGCTGCCGCGCGGCATGCTGAAGTGACCGACGAAGATGCCCGAACCGGCGGCGTCGTACGGGCGGTACTGTCCGCTCGGCTGTCCGCTCGGCTGTCCGTTCGGCGACATGGGACGGCACACTAGCGCGTGGCGGACGGCACTACGCCCCGCCTAGCGTCGATGCCATGCCGATGAACCGAGCCCACCGCAAGCTGTGCAGCTCCGAGAAGTGGGCGCAGACGACGAAGGACCACATCCTGCCCTGGGCCCTCGAACACGTGGAACTGGGCGCGGACGTACTGGAGATCGGCCCGGGTTACGGCGCCAACCTCCGCGTCCTCGCCGACCTGGTCCCCCGCCTGACGGCCGCCGAGATCGACGCGGACACGGTCCGGCTGCTCCAGGACACGTGGGGCGACCGCGCCCGCGTCCTCCTCGCGGACGGCGCCGAACTCCCCCTGCCGGGGGCGTCCTTCGACTCCGTCGTCTGCTTCACGATGCTCCACCACGTGCCCACGGCCGCCCACCAGGACCGCATCTTCGCCGAGGCGTTCCGAGTCCTGCGCCCCGGCGGCACCTTCGCCGGCAGCGACAGCCAGCCGGGGCTGCGCTTCCGCATCCTCCACTTCAGGGACACGATGAACACCCTCGACCCGGCGGGTCTGCCGACCCGCCTCAAGGAGGCCGGCTTCACGGACGTGTCCGTCGACACGCACCCGCAGAGCGGCGGCCTACGCTTCCGCGCCCGCCGCCCCTGAACCCGCCGCCGCCCCGAACCGCCGTACGTACCGCCGCTGCCACGGCGTCTCCACCGCGTGCCGGTCGTAGTGGCGGCGGACGTACGCGACGGCCTCCCCGGCCGGCACGCCGTCCAGCACCGCCAGACACGCCAGCGCCGTGCCCGTACGGCCGCGACCG
Organism: Streptomyces sp. NBC_01352; assembly: GCF_036237295.1. Taxonomy (NCBI): domain Bacteria; kingdom Bacillati; phylum Actinomycetota; class Actinomycetes; order Kitasatosporales; family Streptomycetaceae; genus Streptomyces; species Streptomyces sp. NBC_01352. Next base: position 7,252,733 of record NZ_CP108354.1, on the reverse strand, counting down.
CCGCCGCAGGCCAGCTCCACGCGCTCGCCGGCGGCCCGCTCCCAGGCCTCTGTGAGGACCGCGCGGGCGGCCGCGTGGTCGGCGGGCAGCCGGAAGTCGGGCCAGCGCAGCCAGCGGGACTCCCACTCCACGGCGGGCGGCTGCCTGCCGAGCAGATAGATGCCGTACGACGGGCTCGGCGCCCCCGGTGCGAGGGGGTGCCGTAGGCCACGGCCCCGCACCAGCCGCCCGGACGGCAGCCGCAGCACCCCGGTGTCCCGCTCGTCCCACCGCTCCATACTCGCCACCAGACCATTCGAACGCGGCATCGGATCCCGGGCAACCGAATCCGGCGGAACGGTGGTCTGGAGGGCGAGGGAGGGTGCTTGATGCAGGCCGAACAAGAGGCCCAGTTCCAGGAATTCGTCAGAGCCCGGTGGTCCCGGCTCGTACGGACCGCGTATCTGCTCACCGGTGACGTGCACCACGCCGAGGACCTGACGCAGACGGCGCTGGCGAAGGCGTACCGCTCCTGGCGGCGCGTGTCGCGCAGCGACAGCCCGGAGGCGTACGTCCGCCGGATGCTGGTCAGCTGCAACAGCGACCGGTTCCGCAAGCGGCGCGTCAGGGAGTCGCTGACCGCGGCGCCGCCGGAGACGGCGGGGCGCGACGAGGCCGTGTCCCGGGTCGACGAGCGCGGTGTGCTGCTCGGCGCGCTGGCCGGGCTGCCGCCGAAGCAGCGGGCGGTGATCGTCATGCGGTACTGGGAGGACCTGTCCGAGGCGGAGGTCGCCGAGATGCTCGGCTGCTCCCCCGGCACGGTCAAGAGCCAGGCGTCCAAGGGGCTGGCGAAGTTGCGTACATATCCGGGGCTCGCTCAGGTCATGGACCGGCCCGAGCAGAGTCGCACGTCGTCCGCCGGGCAGGGAGGAACCAGGTGAGCGAGGAACAGGCTCTGGGTCAGGGCCAAGGTGAGGGCGCGGAGGTCGAGGCGGGCTTCGAGGAGCAGCTGCGTGAGTTGCTCGCCGAGGACGCCTACACGATCCGGCCGTCGGCCGCGCCGTACCCCACGATCCGGCGCCGGGGCGTGGTGGAGCGGCGGCGCCGGGTGGCGGCGGCCGGGGCGGTGCTGGTGACGCTGGCCGCGGTGCCGGTGGGGGCGTACGCGGTGGGGGGTTCGGGCGGGGGGTCGGTCACGGCGTCGCCGCAGTCGTCGGTCAGCGCCTCGCGGGCGTCGACGCCGACTCCCTCTCCCTCGCCGACGCCGTCCGGGCCCGCCGGGCCGGCCACGCCGGGGCAGCTGCTCGACGGGATCACGTTCGCGCAGGCCGCGGACGGGCTGGAGAAGTGCCTTGCCTACAACCGGGACCGCGAGGAGAACGGCGGCGGGATCAAGCTGAACCTGGGGGCGGCCGACAGCTACCGGATCATCCTGGCGATGAACAGCACCGGCGACACCAACGCACCCGGTGACGGCATGTACGTCGTCGCCGTGCGGGACAAACCTCAGGAGACCCGGCTGATCTGCAACGTCAAGGACGGCGAGGCCTCGGGGCTCAACACCAGCGGCGGCAGCGACCGGTTGCCGGATTCCCCGCCCGTGCTGGCCGACATCAACGGCGGCAAGCTGTACCAGCAGTCGTTCCTCGACAAGGGGAACTGGAAGTTGCCGTTCCGGTGGGGGTTCATCGGCACGGTGGTCCCTTCGGTGGCGAAGGTGACCGTCTCCTACGGTGGCGCCACCAGCGAGGCGACCCTCGACCACGGCTGGTTCGTCGCGTCCGGCGTCCTGAACCAGCAAGTCACGGTCGCACCCCACATCAAGGGCTACGACCCCGACGGCAAGCTCATCTACGACTCCGACAAGGACAAGACCTACCAGAAGACGCTCCCGTAACGACCACGCCCCAGGGGCGCCGCCCCTTCAATCCCGTCCCAGGGGGCTCCGCCCCCTGGACCCCCGGGCCTATGCCCACCCACCACCCGACTCGGTCAGCCAAGAAGTGACCCTCTACCTGCCGACTCGGTCGGACGAGAGGTCAGCCCTCGACCTCCACCTCTCGACCCACCGAGTCGGGTGGTGGGAGGGCACAGGCCGGGGGTCTGGGGGCGGAGCCCCCAGGGACGTGCACCCCCACCGACCCGTCACCGCGCCCCCTCGGGAAGGTGGGCACAGGCCCGGGGGTCTGGGGGCGGAGCCCCCAGGGGAGACGCGCGCCCCCACCGGGCACGTCACCCGCCGCCCCCCGGCGTCACCATCCCCGACTCGTACCCCACGATGACCAGTTGGGCCCGGTCCCGCGCGCCCAGTTTCCCCATGATGCGGCTGACGTGGGTCTTCGCCGTCAGTGGGCTCAGTCCCAACGCCTCGGCGATCTCCGTGTTGTTGAGGCCCCGCGTGACCAGCACCAGCACCTCCCGCTCCCGTTCCGACAGACACTCGGGCCCACCCCCCTTCACGGACCCCGACACCGACACCGACGGACTGCGCAGGAACCGCTCGATCAGCCGGGCCGTCGGCCCCGGTGACAGCAGCGCCTCCCCCGCCGCCACCGTACGGATCGCGTCGAGGAGATCGGCCGGCCGCGTGTCCTTCACCAGAAACCCGGACGCCCCCGCCCGCAGCGCCTCGACGATGTTCTCGTCCGTGTCGTAGGTGGTGAGGACCAGCACCTTCACCCCCGCGAGATCCTCGTCCGCGGCGATCAGCCGGGTCGCCTCGATGCCGTCGAGGTCGGGCATCCGGACGTCCATCACCACCAGGTCGGCCCGCGCGCCGCGCGCGAGTTCCACGGCCTCCCGCCCGGTGCCCGCCTGTCCGACCACCTCCATGTCCCGAGCCGACTCGACGAGCATCGAGAAGGCCTCCCGTACGAGCGTCTGGTCGTCGGCGAGCAGTACGCGGATGGTCATCCGGTTCCCCCTACAGGCATCACGGGCGCGGCGGCGAGCGGCAGTACCGCGCTCACCTCGAAGCCGCCCCGCCCCCGCGGCCCGGCGTCGAGTGTGCCACCGACGCTGCGGGCCCGCTCCCGCATTCCGACCAGCCCGTACCCCGGCGTGCCGCCCGGCGTGGGCCCGGTGCCGTCGTCGGTCACCGACAGGTGCAGGGCGCCCTCCGCCTCGTACATCTCGACGCGTACGGCGGGTCCGGGCCCGGCGTGCCGTACCGCGTTGGTCAACGCCTCCTGCACGATCCGGTACACGGCGGCACCCACCGCGGGCGGTGCCTGCCGGACCCGGACGTCGGGCTCGACGCGGGCGCCCGCGAGCCGTGCCGCCTCCACCAGGTCGGGCACGCCGTCGAGGCCGGGCAGCGGGCCGCGCGCGTCGCCGTGTTCGGAGGCCCGCAGCACCTCCAGCGTCGTACGGAGTTCCCCGCGCGCGCTCCGGCAGGTCTCGGAGATGTCGTCGAGGGCCTTGGCGACCGTCTCCCGGTCGAGGCGCTCGGGGTCGGCGGCCAGGACGTGCGCGGCGACGGAGGTCTGGACGCCGATGAGGGTGATGCTGTGCGCGAGCAGGTCGTGCAGGTCACGGGCGATGCGCAGGCGCTCCTCGGCGACCCTGCGGCGGGCCTCCTCCTCGCGGGTGCGTTCGGCGCGCTCGGCGCGGTCCACGATCGAGGCGACGTACTGGCGGTAGTAGCGGATGTCGACGCCGCAGAAGAGCACGGCGATGATCCAGCCGGAGATCCGCAGCAGTTCGATGGCTTGTTTGGTGTCGACGGTGAGCATCACGCTCAGGGCGGTGGCGAGGACCACGACCCCCGTCAGGATCGTGCGCAGGGGGCGGCCGGTGACCGCGACCGTGTACAGCGCGGTGAAGGCCGCCGGGGTCGGGGCGGTGTGGTTGTTGTCGAGCGCGTGGTAAGGCGCGACGAGTGCGATCACCACCGCGAGGACGAGCAGGGGGTGGCGCCGCCGCCACACGATCGGCACATGGGCGGCGAGCAGCAGCGTCCAGCCGAGTGCGTCCGGGCGGCGGGCGGGGTCGGTGGACAGCGCGATGCATACGGCGCCGACGGCGAGCACGAGCGCGAAGAGCGCGTCGTTGCGGGTGGCGTGCGGGGCGGTGCGCGGGTCGCGGTGGATCGCCGCGATGATCCGGTCGCTGAGGCTGGGTCGGCTGGTGTCCGGCACGGACCCATCCTCCGCCACGAGGGCGTCCCTCCGGGAGAGGAGGGACGCCCTGAGGGTGTGCCGGCGGCTCACACGGGCTCCGGCTGGCGTTCCAGTGGCTCCGGCTCCGGGATCCGCGACAGCTTCCCGGGCCACCACACCTTCCGGCCGAGCAGCACACTCGCCGTGGTCACCAGGTACGTCCGGACGAGGAAGGTGTCGAGGAGCACCCCGACCGCGATGACGAACCCGAGCTCCACCATCCCCACCAGTGGCAGCGTGGTGAGCACGGCGAACGTCGCGGCGAGCACGACGCCCGCGGAGGCGATGACCCCGCCGGTGGTGCGCAGGGCGGTGAGCGCCGCGGTCTGCGGTTCGGCGCCGTTCACGGACTCCTCGCGCATCCGGTGCATCAGGAAGATGCCGTAGTCGACGCCCAGCGCCACCAGGAAGACGAAGGACAGCAGTCCGAGTCCGGGGTCGGTGCCCCCGAAGTCGAGCACCGGTCCGAAGACCAGGCCGCCGATGCCGAGCGCCGCGCCCCACACCGCGACCACGGCGACCAGCAGCATCAGCGGCGCTACGAGGCTGCGCAGCAGGAACACGAGGATCAGGAACACGGCGGCGAGCACCAGCGGCACGACCACCATGCGGTCCCGGGACTGGCTGTCGGCCAGGTCGATCTGCTGGGCGCTGGGCCCGCCGACGTAGGCGCCGTAGGAGCCGTCGAGGCTGTCGCGCAGCGCCTCGATGGTCTTCGTCTCGCCCGCCGACTCGGGGGCCGCGGTGGTGAAGACGGCGATCTCGGTCCAGCCGTCGCCGCTGCGCCCGGCGGCCGCCTCGGCGACCCCGTCGGTCGCGCGGGCCTCGTCCAGGACGGCGCCCGCCTTGTCGGTGGGGGCGATGACGGTGACCGGCTGGCTGCTGCGCTCGGGGTACTCCTGGGCCAGTGTCTGCATCGCGGCGATCGACTCGGGCTTCTCGGTGAAGGAGTCCTCCTGCTTGAGGCTCCCGGGCAGGTTGAGGGTGCCGAGGGCGAGCGCGCCGAGGAGGACGGCACCGCCCGCGAGCACGGCGGCCGGCCTGCGGGTGGCCGAGGTGCCCATGGCGCCGAAGAGGGAGCGGCGGGCCTTGGGCGTGCTGCCGAAGGCGGGGATCAGCGGCCAGAAGACCCGGCGCCCGAGCAGCACCAGGACCGCGGGCAGCAGCGTGGTCATGGCGACCAGCGCGGCGAGCACGCCGACCATGCCGACCGGCCCCATGCCGCTGCTGCTGTTCAGGTCGGCGGCGAGCAGGCACAGCAGGCCGGCCGCGACGGTCCCGGAGGAGGCGAGGATCGCCGGTCCGCAGCCGCGCAGGGCGGTGCGCATGGCGTCGTACGGCCGCTCGTGGCGTCGTAGCTCCTCGCGGTAGCGGGCGATCAGGAGGAGCGCGTAGTCGGTGCCGGCGCCGAGGACCAGGATGGTCATCACGCCGCCGCTCTGGCCGGTGATGGTGACGTCGAACAGTTCGTGCAGGCCGTATGCGGCGGCCATCGCCATGGCGGCGGCGACGCCCGCGACGGCGAGCGGGACCAGCCACAGGAACGGGCTGCGGTAGATGAGGATCAGCAGCACGGTGACGACGGCGAGCGTGGCCAGCAGCAGGGTGCCGTCGATGGTCTCGAAGACCTTGCTCATGTCGGTGTTGAGCGCGCCCGGGCCACCGACCTCGACGCTGAGCCCCGCGCCGCTCTCGGCGATGTCGCGCACCCCGTCCACGAAGGCGTTGCGGGCCTCCTCGTCCTGGCCGGGCTGGTTGCTGGACACCGGGTACATGAGCGTGGAGCCGTCCTCGGACGGGATGCCCTGCGGGGTGCCGGAGAGGTCGTAGGCGCCGCCGACCTCGGTGACCTGGTCGGCCGCGGTCTGCCGGTCGGCGGCGGTGAGCCCGCCGTCCCGGTGGTAGACGAGCACCAGGTCGGTCGCCTCGCCGCCCGGCAACTGGTCCTGGACCCTGGCTACTTGGGTGGAGTCCGCACTGTCGGGCAGGTAGTCGACCGCCCGGTTCTGCTGGACGTCGCTGAATTTCCCGGCGAGCGGTCCGACGAGCACGAGCGCGGCCAGCCACAGGCCGAGCACCGCCCAGGGCACTGCGCGCCGTCGCCGTGTAGGTGTCCTTGCGGCCCCCATGGACGGGCCTCCCTCCGGTCGGTGTGTCTGGGTCGCTTCCAGACTTCCGGCGGACAGGGGGCGATACGTCGGACGGGAGGGCGAGTTGCGCGGTACTGCCCGGGGTGACGGGCGGGCGAAACTACTCCCCAGGGAGTATGGGGAGCATCAGGACGGCGTCCGCGCCGACACCAGCAGCCGGGTCACGTCGTCCGCGCAGATGGTGAGGGCGGCACCCACGGTGGCGAGGACCTCGCGCTCGGCCGGGGTGTACGGGCCGTCGGCGAGGGCGATCCGGGCGCCCTGCAGCAGGATCGATTCGCGGCCGGCCGGGGCGAGGTGCGGGGCCAGCGGGTCCAGCGCCTCGTGCAACTCTATGGCCAGACCTGCTCCGCAGGGGCGGCCGTGGACCCGCCCGGTGTCCGCGGCCAGCGCCTCGACCAGGGCGTTCAGCTGCTCCTCGGTGCAGTCGTCGTAGCCGGCGGCGCGGACGGTGGCCGCGGCGGTCTCCAGGGACGTACGGGAACAGGTGCCGCCCGCCGACAGCACCGCGAGGGCGACCGTGTGGACGGCGTCCCTGAGCATCGCGGAGAAGCGGGTGGTCGTCGGGTGGTCGAGGACGTCGGTGCCGAAGTGGCGGCGGCAGGCCGCGCACTCCACGACGGGACCGGTCTCGCCGCGCGGCAGCACGGGCACACCGAGGAGGGTGAAGCGGCGTCGGCCGGTCAGCCGCTGGAAGTTGCGGTCGCCCCCGCAGCCGGGGCAGAAGAACTCCCCGTCCCCGGCGGGTGTCCACGCGGTACGGGTGCCCAGGAGGCGCACAGGCCTGGCGGCATGGCCGTTTCGTCCCCGTCCTGGCAGCACGTCGCACCTCCGTAACGCCACGGCAACATCGCCGCGCTTGCGTGATGTTAGCCACATTGGCGGGGCAGAGTCATCACCCCGGACGAGACCTTTCCGTGACCTGCACAGGTCAATGGCCGGAAAGCGACGGACCCCGCCCACCGGAAATACGGCAGGCGAGGCCTCAAAACGCCGGGTGCGGCAGTGTTTTCAGGGGCGCGGGGAACTGCGCGACCGGCCACGACGGCGCTGCAGCCGACCGACAGCCCATCGCGGCACTACGTATCGCGGCCCAACCCAGCGGAGCGAACCGTCAGCGAGCCGCGCGGTTGACGGCCGAGACGACCGCCTTCAGCGAGGCGCGGGTCGTGTTCGCATCGATGCCGATGCCCCACAGGACCTTGTCGTCGATCGCGCACTCGATGTAGGAGGCGGCCTGCGCGGACGCGCCCTCGCTCATCGTGTGCTCCGAGTAGTCGAGCAGCCGGGCGTCGATGCCGATGCCCTGCAGGGCGTGGAAGAACGCGGAGATCGGACCGTTGCCGGTGCCCACCAGGGTGGTCTCGACACCGTCCACCTCGGCCTCGACGGTCAGGGTGTCGACGCCGTCCGTGTCCGTCGTCGACTGGCCGTTCTTGACCTGAATACGGCCCCACGGGTTCTCGGGGTTGGGCAGGTACTCGTCCTGGAAGGTCGACCAGATGGCGCCGCCGGTGACCTCGCCGCCCTCGGCGTCCGTCTTCGCCTGGATGATCTTCGAGAACTCGATCTGCATCCGGCGCGGCAGGTCCAGCTTGTGGTCGTTCTTCAGGACGTACGCGATTCCGCCCTTGCCGGACTGCGAGTTGACCCGGATGACCGCCTCGTAGGAGCGGCCGACGTCCTTCGGGTCGATCGGCAGGTACGGCACGGCCCACTCGATGTCGTCGACGGTGACGCCCTTGGCGGCCGCGTCGGCCTCCATGGCGTCGAAGCCCTTCTTGATGGCGTCCTGGTGGGAGCCGGAGAAGGACGTGTAGACCAGGTCGCCCACGTACGGGTGGCGCGGGTGGACCTCCATCTGGTTGCAGTACTCCCACGTACGACGGATCTCGTCGATGTCGGAGAAGTCGATCTGCGGGTCGACGCCCTGGGAGAACAGGTTCATGCCCAGCGTGACCAGGTCGACGTTGCCGGTGCGCTCGCCCTGCCCGAACAGACAGCCCTCGACGCGGTCGGCGCCGGCCATCAGCGCCAGCTCGGCGGCGGCGACGGCCGTACCGCGGTCGTTGTGCGGGTGGACGGAGACGCAGACGTACTCGCGGCGGGAGAGGTTACGGCTCATCCACTCGAAGCGGTCCGCGTGGGTCGACGGGGTCGAACGCTCCACGGTGGCGGGCAGGTTGAGGATGATCTCGCGGCCCGGGCCGGGCTGGTAGACGTCCATCACCGCCTCGCAGACCTCCAGCGCGAAGTCCAGCTCGGTGTCGGTGAAGATCTCGGGGCTGTACTGGTAGCCGAACTCCGTCTCCGGGCCCAGCAGTTTCTCCGCGTACTCCATGACCAGCCGCGTGCCGTCGACGGCGATCTGCTTGATCTGCTCCTTGGAGCCGCGGAAGACCACGCGGCGGAAGACCGGCGCGGTCGCGTTGTACAGGTGCACGGTGGCGCGCTTGGCGCCCTTCAGCGATTCCACGGTCCGCTCGATCAGGTCCTCGCGGGCCTGGGTCAGTACGGAGATGGTGACGTCGTCGGGGATGGCGCCGGGCTCCTCGACGATGGAGCGCACGAAGTCGAAGTCGGTCTGGCCGGAGGCCGGGAAGCCGACCTCGATCTCCTTGTAGCCCATCTTGACCAGCTGGTCGAACATCCGGCGCTTGCGCTCGGGCGACATCGGGTCGATCAGGGCCTGGTTGCCGTCGCGCAGGTCCGTGGAGAGCCAGCGGGGGGCGACGGTGATCCGGTTGTCCGGCCAGGTGCGGTCCGGGATGTCGACCTGCTCGTACTGGCCGTACTTGTGGATCGGCATGGAACTGGGCTGCTGGCGGTTCGCCATGATGCGGGGGCTCCTCGAAGGCGGGTCCTGAAGGACGGCCGACGGCGCAACGCCAGAACTCCGCGGGGAGGGGGTCGGCCTCGGTTACAGGCCCTCGCCGCGGCAGCTAAGGAGAAGCAGCCCGAATCGCATGATGCTCCGCAGCCTAGCCGAGCCACGCCTGTCGCGCGGGCCTGTATCAGTATGCGGGACCCCGGGGACCAATGGGACAAAAAGTGCGCCATACCACTAGACCACAGAGAGTGAGGCTTCTTGTCCCCACATTTCACCAATCAAGGTTGCGAGTAGTGACAGCGTCATAACTCAGTGCAAGGGTGCCGGGCATGACGACGAACGGGGGCTTCGAGCCCGTCTTCTGCACTGTCGTACCGCCGCATGTCCTCGACAAGCTGGCCCGGAACGACGACCCCGCACTGTCCGGTCCCGCCCAGCGCACCCTGATGCGCGACAGCGAGCTGCGCGCCAGGCGCCGCGTGACCACCGAGTTCCGTCTCGCGGCCGCCCCGACGGCGAAGGCACCGTCGGACCAGCCACTGCGCACCATCTACGACGCCGGGCACAAGACCGCCCTGCCCGGCACCAAGGTGCGCGCGGAGGGCTCGGAGCCCGGCCGGGACGCCACGGTCAACCGCGCCTACTCCGGCCTCGGCGCCACCTTCGAGCTCTTCCTCCAGGCCTACGGCCGGCACTCGATCGACGGCGACGGCCTGCCCCTGGACGCCACCGTCCACTACGACGAGAACTACGGCAACGCCTTCTGGAACGGCGAGCAGATGGTGTTCGGCGACGGCGACGGCGAGATCTTCCTCGACTTCACCATCCCGATCGACGTCATCGGCCACGAACTGGCCCACGGCGTCACGCAGTACACCGCGAACCTCACCTACTTCGGCCAGCCGGGCGCCCTCAACGAGTCGATGTCCGACGTCTTCGGCTCACTCATCAAGCAGTACACGCTCGGCCAGACCGCCGCCGAGGCCGACTGGCTGATCGGCGCGGGCCTGCTCGCCCCGAGCGTCACCGGCAAGGCGCTGCGCTCCATGAAGGAACCGGGCAGCGCGTACGACGACGACGTGCTCGGCAAGGACCCGCAGCCCGCGACCATGGACGACTACGTCCGCACCGGCCGCGACAACGGCGGCGTCCACATCAATTCCGGCATCCCCAACCACGCGTTCTACCTGGCCGCCACCGCACTCGGCGGCCACGCCTGGGAGAAGGCGGGCCAGATCTGGTACGACGCACTGTCCGGCGGCGAACTGTCGGAGCGCGCGTTCTTCGGCGACTTCGCGAAGCTCACGGTGAAGGCCGCGCGGGAGCGCTTCGGCGACGGCGGTGAGGAACTCCAGGCCGTGGAGAAGGCGTGGGAGCAGGTCGGGGTGCGCATTCTCTGACTCCGTACTAGACAGGGACCCATGCGTATTCAGGTGAGGCGCACGGGCGGTTTCGCGGGCATCGAGCGGCATGCCGAGGTGAACACCTCGGGCCGGACCGATGCCCACGAATGGCACGCCCTGGCCGAGAAGGCGGTGGCCGCCGGTCGGGGTACGCCGCCGGTCGGGGTGCCGGACGGCTTCAGCTACCAGATCACCGTGGACGGGAAGACCGTGTACTGCTCGGACCCCCGGCTGACGGAGGAGCAGCGGAAGCTGATTTCGAGGGTGCTCAAGGAAGGCGCGTAGGTCCTCTTCGGGGAGGGCGTAACTCGTTGTTCACGCCTGTCCGTTGACTTCCCTACCCGCGAGTACGGATGATCCGGCGCATGGCGACGAACCCGATACCCCAGTTCCCGGCGTTCCCGGCGTTCCCGGCGTTCCCGGCGTTCCCCGACGGCTTCCTGTGGGGCGTCTCGACCTCGGCCCACCAGATCGAGGGAGCGGTGGACGCGCGCGAGCCGTCCGTCTGGGACACCTTCTCGGCCGAGCCGGGAAAGGTGAAGGACGGCTCCACGGCGGCGGTGGCCTGCGACCACTACCACCGCTACCGCGAGGACGTGGCCCTGCTGGCCGGCCTGGGCGTGGACGCGTACCGCTTCTCGATCTCCTGGCCGCGGGTGCGGGCGGCGGGCGGCCTGGACTTCTACGACCGTCTGGTCGACGAGCTGTGCGCGGCGGGCATCCGCCCTGTCCCGACCCTCTTCCACTGGGACCTGCCGGTGTCGCTCGACTGGCTGGAGCGGGACACCGCCTCGCACTTCGCGGAGTACGTGTCGCTCGTGGCCGACCGTCTCGGCGACCGCGTGCGGAAGTGGATCACGATCAACGAGCCCGCCGAACACACCCTCTTCGGGCATGCGCTGGGCGCCCACGCCCCCGGCAAGCAGCTGATGTTCGACGCGCTCCCGGCCGCCCACCACCAGCTCCTGGCCCACGGTCTGGCGGTACGGGCCCTGCGCGCGTCCGGCGCGACCGACATCGGCATCGCCAACTCCCACGGCCCGACGTGGCCGGCGTCGCAGGACCCCGCGGACCTGGAGGCGGCCGCCTTCTACGACCTCCTCCTCAACCGCCTGTTCGCGGACCCGGTGCTGCTCGGCGAATACCCGGAGGGCCTGGGCGAGTTGATGCCGGGCGACGTGGCGGCCGACCTGAAGGTCATCGGGGAGCCGCTGGACTGGTACGGCGTCAACTACTACGCCCCGACCCGCGTGGGCGCCCCGCAGGGCGAGGACATCGAGTTCGGCGGCCTGACGATCCCGGCGGAACTCCCCTTCTCCGTCCGCGAGATCGAGAACGTCCCCCTTACGGACTTCGGCTGGCCGGTGGTCCCCGAGGCCCTGACCGAACTGCTCACCGACTTCCGGGACCGCTACGGCGACCGACTCCCCCCGATCGTCATCACCGAGAACGGCTGCTCGTACGACGGCATCGACGACCAGCCCCGTATCACCTACCTGGACGGCCACATCCGCGCGCTGCACCGGGCGGTGGAGGCGGGGGTGGACGTACGCGGCTATTTCGTCTGGTCCCTGCTCGACAACTTCGAGTGGGCGGAAGGCTACGCACGGCGTTTCGGCCTGGTCCACGTGGACTACGAAACCCTGACCAGAACCCCGAAGGCGTCGTACACCTGGTTCCAAAACACGCTGAGGTCTCAACACTGAGGCCCCTGTGCCTTTGCCCACCGAGGGGTGCACCTTGCCCTTTGACTCCGGGCAGGGCGAGGTGCGGCTCGCTGTTCGGCCAAGCGAGCCGGGTGGTGGGCGGGCAAAGGCCGGGGGTCTGGGGGCGAAGCCCCCGGGCAAGGCGCACCGCTCGACCCACCGAGCCAGGCGGTGGGTGGGCAAAGGCCCGGGGTCTGGGGGGGAAGCCCCCGGGCAAGGCCCACTCCTCGACCCACCGAGCCAGGCGGTGGGTGGGCAAAGGCCCGGGGTCTGGGGGCGAAGCCCCCGGGCAAGGCGCACCCCTCGACCCACCGAGCCGGGCGGTGGGTGGGCAAAGGCCCGGGGTCTGGGGCGAAGCCCCCGGGCAAGGCGCACCCCTCGACCCACCGAGCCGGGCGGTGGGTGGGCAAAGGCCCGGGGTCTGGGGGCGAAGCCCCCGGGCAAGGCGCACCCCTCGACCCACCGAGTCGGGTGGTGGGTGGGCGAAGGTCCGGGGGTCTGGGGGCGGAGCCCCCAGGGCAAGGCGCACTTCTTGGCCGACCGAGTCGGGTGGTGGGTGGGCGAAGGTCCGGGGGTCCAGGGGGCGGAGCCCCCAGGGGGTGCGATAAGAGGGGGCCGCTCAGAAGCCGAGCTTGCGTAGTTGCCGGGGGTCCCGTTGCCAGTCCTTGGCGACCTTGACATGGAGGTCGAGGAACACCGGCGTACCCAGCAGCGCCTCGATCTGCTTGCGCGACTTGATGCCGACCTCCTTCAACCGCTTGCCCTTGGGACCGATGATGATCCCCTTCTGACTGGGCCGCTCGATGTACACGAACGCGTGGATGTCGAGGAGGGGCCTGTCGGCGGGACGGTCCTCGCGCGGGAGCATCTCCTCCACCACGACAGCGATGGAGTGGGGAAGCTCGTCCCGCACACCCTCCAACGCGGCCTCACGGATCAACTCCGCGATCATGACCTGCTCGGGCTCGTCGGTGAGATCACCCTCGGGGTAGAGGGCCGGGCCCTCTGGCAGGAGCGGGACGATCAGATCAGCCAGCAGACCCACCTGCGTGTCCGCGACCGCCGACACCGGCACGATCTCCGCCCACTCGAACCCCAGCTCCCGCCCGAGCTGGTCGATCGCGATGAGCTGCTCGGCCAGCGTCTTGCCGTCGACGAGGTCGGTCTTCGTGACGATCGCGATCTTCGGCGTCTTCTTGATGGCCGCCAGTTCCTTCGCGATGAAGCGGTCACCGGGACCGAGCTTCTCGTTCGCCGGCAGACAGAAGCCGATCACGTCGACCTCGGCCCAGGTCGTACGGACGATGTCGTTCAGCCGCTCGCCCAGCAGCGTGCGCGGCTTGTGCAGCCCGGGGGTGTCCACCAGGATCAGCTGGGCGTCGGGCCGGTGCACGATCCCCCGCACCGTGTGCCGCGTCGTCTGCGGCTGGTTGGCGGTGATCGCCACCTTCTGCCCGACCAGAGCGTTCGTGAGGGTGGACTTGCCCGCGTTGGGGCGGCCCACGAAACAGGCGAAGCCCGCGCGGTGGGCGGCCTCCGACGATTCCGACGGCTCGGATGACTGGCTGCGAACGCTCATGCGGCCCATTCTCCCTGATCCACAGAGCCCCGCCGCACAAGCGTCCGCCCGCACTCATCACCGCCGGACTCCTCACCGCCGGCCGCGCGCGAGCCAGGAACGGGGGCAGACCGGTGCGGACCTTACGGTGCATGCAGAGACCGCATACGATCACGGCGTCCCGGGCCACGCCGCCCCGGTCACCGCCTCCGTCCCCTCCCCTCGGAAGGTCAAGTCCCAGGCATGAAGCTCATCACCGCGATCGTCAAGCCGTACCGCCTCGACGAGGTCAAGACCGCCCTCCTGGAGCTCGGCGTGCACGGTCTGACCGTGACCGAGGCCAGTGGCTACGGCCGTCAGCGCGGCCACACCGAGGTGTACCGCGGCGCCGAGTACCAGATCGACCTGGTCCCCAAGGTGCGCATCGAGGTCGTCGTCGAGGACGCGGACTCGGACGCCGTGATCGACGCGATCGTCAAGGCGGCGCAGACGGGGAAGATCGGCGACGGGAAGGTGTGGGCGCTCCCGGTGGAGACGGTCGTACGGGTACGGACGGGCGAGCGCGGCCCCGACGCGCTGTAGGCAGGGGGCCGCGTTCGCGCGCGGCTCAGTCGAACACGAACGGACCCGGCGACTGCGGTCCGGCCGCCGTGCAGGTGATGGTGATCCCGAGGACCGTCATCTGGAGGGAACCGCCGAAGGCCTCCAAGGTGTCGCCGGAGGCCACGGTGCCGTCGAGCGGGCCGACCGTGACGGGGTCGCCGGCCGCCATGGCCGGGTTCTTCGTGCCGGTGAAGGCGGTGGTGCCGCCCGCGGTGTTCACCAGGGTGAGGGTGGAGCTGATCGAGTCCTGCCCGAGGGCGATCGGCGCGGTGATCGCCGAGGACGTGACCGTGACGGTGGCGGCGGTGCCGTCCTGCGTCGCCGTCAGGGTGGCCTCGCCGCCGCCGAAGGTGCCGCAGTCGGCGGTGATGGTGGCGGTGTCCGGGGTGACGGCCACGGCCGTGGGTGCGAGGGCGAGGCCGGTGAGCGCGAGGGCTCCGACCAGGACTGCCGTACCTGTTCCTGTGCGCTTGCGCTTGCCTCTCATGGGGTCCGGCTCCCTTTCCGTAATCTCCACGAATCTGACGGGCCATCAGAACTACTGGTTTCATTGATACGCAGGGGACTGATGACGGCAAGAGCGATATTCGGCCGGTCACGCCCGCACTGCTACAAACAGTGCACGTTAAGTATTTTCGGCGCATCGACAAATTGACGGCGGACCGAACAAACAGAGCGGAACAATAAAGTCCGGATTCGTGTCTCGCCACGAGAACTGCCAGGTCGTAGGGGAATTCCCGCGCCCGCACGGCCGACCCGCTGAACAGCGGATAAACATCCGTCGTTACGGTCGGGATGATCCTCCCAATTCTGACCGAAACGAACCAGCGAGTACGTGTAGCATCGACTGGCAGCGGCCCACTAATTCACCGGCGAAGGAAGTCGGGCCATCAACGGGGGCACCACCGCTGCACCCGCGCACTCTCTTCACGCACGCGAATGTTTGACGCGAACGAAGGGATCGCATGTCATCGATTCGAGTCCTGCTCGTGGACAGCGAGCGCCTAGTGGCCGAAGGGTTCCGGAAGTTACTGGAGGGCTTCTCCGAGTTCTCCGTGGTCTCCGTCGCCCGCGACGGGATGTCGGCCTTGCAGGAGGTACGCCGGGAGCGGCCGCATGTCGTCGTCATGGGCCTGTGTCCCGCCGGGTCCGACGGGGCGCAGGTCGCCCGGGCGATCCGCCGGGACTTCCAGCACGTACGGATCGTCGTCCTCGCCACCAACCAGCAACCGGTCTACATGCGCGAGGCGTTCGCCGCCGGCGCCAACGCCTACCTCTCCCGGAACATCGGCGCGGACGAGCTGCGCGACACGCTGCTCACCGTGCACCGCGAGGGCGCCGCGCTGTCCACCGTCGCGGCCGGTCAGGTCCTGGAGCTGCTGTCCGGGCGTCCGGCGGACGGCGGTTCACCGCTGTCCCAGCTCACCGAGCGCGAGCGGCAGATCCTGATCCTGGTGGCCGACGAGCAGGCGACACACCGCATAGCCAAGCGTCTGGGCATCAGCCCGAAGACGGTCCGCAACTACCTCAGCCGTATCTACGCCAAGCTCGGCACCCAGAACCGCGTGCAGACGGCGCTGTACGCCAAGCGCTCCCTGGATCCGCAACCGGTCGCCGAGCCCTGACCCACCCGTCCGACCTGCCGTTTCGGTGCGCTTGGCCCTCTCCTGGGCAAATACGATACGCTCCTCGTAGCGTATTTGAATGGTTCGCATATGAACGACCGGAGGAGGGGGCATGGCGCCCAACCGGTGGTGGACGCTGACCGTGGTGTCCGTGGGCAGCTTCATGCTGCTGCTCGACGTCACGATCGTGAACATCGCACTGCCCGACATCGAGGAGGCCCTGGACGCCACACTCACGGACCTGCAATGGGTGGTCGCGGCCTACGCCGTGGCGCTGTCAGCCGCCCTGCTCACCGCAGGCTCCCTCGCCGACCGGTTCGGCCGGCGGGCCGTCTTCTCCTGGGGCATGGGGATCTTCACGCTCGCCTCCCTGCTGTGCGGGATCG
The DNA here is from genome assembly GCF_036237295.1 of Streptomyces sp. NBC_01352. Classification (NCBI taxonomy): domain Bacteria; kingdom Bacillati; phylum Actinomycetota; class Actinomycetes; order Kitasatosporales; family Streptomycetaceae; genus Streptomyces; species Streptomyces sp. NBC_01352. The sequence goes on along the minus strand of NZ_CP108354.1, from coordinate 7,236,333 downwards.
CACAGGACCCGCTCACGCTCATCGCGGCCAGGGTGCTGCAAGGGGTGGGCGGCGCCGCCCTGCTGGCGACCTCGCTGGCGCTGCTCGCCGCTGCGTACCCCGACCACCGCGACCGGCATGTGGCCCTCGCGGTCTGGGGTGCCGTCAGCGGTGCCGCGCTCGCTGTCGGGCCACTCGCGGGCGGTGTCCTGGTCGAGGCCGCCGGCTGGCGGTGGATCTTCCTGGTCAACCTGCCCGTGGGCGTCCTCGCCCTGCTCGCCACCGCACTGCGCGTCGCCGAGTCCCGGGCCGAGAGCGCCGGGCGGATCGACTGGCCCGGCTTCCTCACCTTCGGCACCGCGCTGGGCGCCCTGTCGTTCGCCCTGCTGCGCGCCAACGAGGAGGGCTGGAGCAGCACCCAGGTGGTGAGCGGCTTCGTCCTGTCCGCCGTGGCGATGGCCGCGTTCGTCCTGGTCGAGCGCGCCCGGCGCGACCCCATGCTCCCCGGCACCCTGTTCCGGAAGCTCACCACCACGGGTGCCGCCGTCGGCGTACTGGCGATGAGTTCCACGGCGTTCGCGCTGCTGCTGTATCTGACGCTGTATCTGCAGACGGTCCTCGGTCACGAACCGCTGGCGGCCGGGCTACGACTGCTGCCGCTGACCCTCTCCATCTTCGCGGCCTCGGCGATCGCGGCCAGGCTGGGCACGGTGCTGCCGGCCCGCTGGCTGGTCTCGGCGGGGCTCGCCTGCATCAGCGGGGGCCTGCTGCTCATGGGCGGGCTCGACGCGTCCGACGACTGGACCGCCCTGCTCGCCGGGCAGTTGGTCACCGGCCTCGGCGTCGGCCTGGTCAACCCGAACGTGGTCGCCGCCGCGATGGGCGCGGTGGAACCGGCCCGGGTCGGGGTCGCCTCCGGGCTGAGCAACACCTGCCGGTCGCTGGGCATCGCCGTCGGCATCGCCTCCCTGGGCGCGGTCTTCGCCGACCGGGTGCGCGACGCGGTGCACGAGGCGCTCGCGGGCACCCCGCTCCAGGAACGGGCGGGCGAGCTGGGCCATGCCGTCTCCTCCGGGCAGATCGGTCCCGCCCTCGCGGAACTCCCGCCGCAGCAGCGGGGGATCTTCACCGACGCGGCGCACTCCGCGTTCGTCGACGGACTGAACTCGATCCTGACCGTGGCGGCGGTGGTGGCCTTCGTGGGCGCGCTCGCCGTGATCCCGCTCATTCGCAGCCGCGACCTCACCACGACCGCGCCCGACGGCGAGCCCCTGCCGATCGCGGCCGGACACTGACCGGTGCCCGCCCGCACCCGATCCGCACCCACCCCAGGAGCGATCCATGAAGACCGAGACCGCCCAGTGCTGTGTCGTCGGCGGCGGCCCCGCCGGCATGATGGCCGGACTGCTGCTCGCCCGGCAGGGCGTGCGGGTGACCGTCCTCGAGAAACACGGCGACTTCCTGCGGGACTTCCGCGGTGACACCGTCCACCCCTCGACCCTCCAGGTCATCGACGAACTCGGGCTGCTGGACGAGTTCCTGCGGATCCCGCACACCAAGGTCACCGACATCACCGTGCGGACCCCCGCCGGACCCACCACGTTCGCCGACTTCTCCAAGATCCGCGGCCGCTTCCCCTACATCGCCTTCATGCCGCAGTGGGACGTCCTCGACTTCCTGGCCCGCAAGGCCGGCGAACTGCCCGGCTTCACCCTGATGCAGAAGGCCGAGGCGACCACCGTGATCCGGGAGGGCGACCAGGTGCGCGGGGTGCGCGCGGACACCCCGGAGGGCCCGCTGGAGATCCGCGCCGACCTCGTGATCGCCGCCGACGGCCGCCATTCCGCCATGCGCAAGGCCGCCGGGCTCACCGTGTCGGCCAGCGCGGCCCCCATGGACGTGCTGTGGTTCCGGCTCGCCCGCGAACCCGGCGAGACCATGAGCTTCCTGCACACAGGGGCGGGCTTCGTGCTGATCACCATCGACCGCGGCGCCTACTGGCAGGTCGCGTACGTCATTCCGCAGGGCCAGTACGACGCCGTACGCGCGGAGGGCCTGGGCCGCCTCCGGGCCGACGTCTCCTCCGTGCACCCGCCCTTCGCCGAGCGCGTCGAACGGGAGATCCACGACTGGGACGACGTGAAGCTGCTCGGCGTCCGGGTCGACCGGCTCCGCACCTGGCACCGGCCCGGCCTGCTGTGCGTCGGGGACGCCGCGCACGCCATGTCACCGGCCGGCGGGGTCGGCATCAACCTCGCCGTGCAGGACGCGGTGGCCGCCGCCCGGATGCTCGGACCGGTGCTGCGCACGGGACGTACGCCGACACCGCACGAGCTGCGCCGGGTGCAGCGGCGGCGTGAACTTCCCGTGCGGGCCGTGCAGTTGGCGCAGGTGCACATGCTGGCCGACCTGTATCCGAAGGACCGGCGGTCGGTGGTGGAGCGGCCGTTCGCGGCGCGGCTGGTGCGGCGCTTCCCGTTCCTGAACCGGTGGACGGCACAGTTCATCGGGGTGGGGCTGCGGCCGGAGCACGTGTCCTGAGTCCGAGGTCTCAGGCGGCCCGGATCGCCGGCCAGATCGTGTCGACCACCGACTCCGCCCAGTCGGCGGGCGGCGGCGCGCCCCGTACGGCGAACCGGGCGATGAAGGAGCCGGCCAGCATGCTGACGACCGTCTCGTAGTCGGCGTCCGGCCTCAGCTCGCCGGCCTCCACGCCGGACTCAAGGGTCCTGAAGATGACCTCCAGGCGGGGCCCGAGGATGGTCTCGCGGAAGACCTGGGTGAATTCCGGGTCCTCGTCGCCGTGCAGCAGGGCGACCAGGGCCCGGAGCCCGACGACCTCTTCGAGACCGTACCGGAATTGCTTGAGCAAATAGACGAGCCGCTCACGCACCGGAAGTCCGGGGGACGGTTCCGGGATCTCCTCGACGAAAGCGAGCGAGGACCGAAGAAGTTCATAACGGTTCTTGTACCGGCGGTAGATGGTCGTCTTCGCGGAACCCGAATACTGGGCCACCGCCTCCACCGTGACACCCTGCGGGCCGCGTTCCCGCAGCAGGGCGAGAGCGGCCAGATTGATTCCTCTGGACACTTCCGCACTGCGGGGGCGGCCCGGAGCGGACCGGGCGATATCTTCTTCAACCATTGCGCCCAGTATAGGGACGGCTCAGCGGCGGTTCGGGGCGGCTCGGAGACCGTTATACGGCGGAACGGGACCCGGGGTAGACGCGGTTCCAGCTCACCGGCACCCCCGCCGTGTGCAGTCGCCCCAGCGCCATGAGCATGGGGGCGGTGCCGTCGGTGCTCCGGCCGAGCGAGGCCAGCCACATGCGTTCCCCGCCGGGCAGGCAGCGCGCCCCGAGGCCGACCAGCGCCCGGCCCGGGCCGACCTCCAGGTGGGCGCGTACGCCGAGTTCGTCGAGGGCGCGGACCGCGTCCAGGAACCGCACCGGGCCGCGCAGCTGGCGGCACCAGTGCTCGGGGGCGAGCGGGCCGGTGACCCCGGTGCCGGTGACCGTGGAGACGAAGGGGATGCGGGGCGGCCGCGTGGGGATCGTGGCGGCCACGGCGCGCAGTTCGGCGAGTGCCGGTTCCTGGAGCGGTGAGTGCAGGCCCGACGACACCGGCAGGCTGCTGGTCCGTACGCCGGAGGCCGTGAGCCGGTCCACGATCCGGGCCAGCGTCGTGGCCCGGCCCGACAGGGACACCTCGCCCGGGGAGATGACCGCCGCGAGGCCCACCGACGGCTCGGCCTCCGCGAGGAGTTGGAGCGCGTCCTCCTCCCCCAGTGCGACCACCGCCATCGCGCCGTCGGTGACCCGCTCGGCCAGCGTGACCTGCGTACCGAGCAGCCGCACCGCGTCCTCCGGGGCGAGGATCCCCGCCCAGCAGGCGGCGGCGTACTCGCCCGAGCTGAAGCCGAGCACCGCCGCGGGTTCGACGCCCCAGCTGCGCCACAGCTCGGCGAGGGCGATGTTGACGCAGAACGTGCCGAGGGCCGCGTGGGCGAGCCGGTACACCACGGACGGCCCGGCCCCCGGGTCGAGCAGCTCCTGGAGGGGGACGGCGGCGAAGGGCCGGGCGGCCTCCGCGCACCGGTCGAAGGCGTCCCTGAACACCGGTTCCGTGCGGTGGAGGCCCTGGGCCATGCCTGCGTACTGCGCTCCCTGGCCGCTGAAGAGGAAGGCTACCGGCGGCCGACGGGCCGGGTCGGCGTGGCCCACGAAGACCTCCCGGACCGGGTCGCCCGCCAAGTGGGCACCGATCCGCTCGGCCAACTCGCCCGCCGTACGGCCCACGACGCCGAGCCGGTGGCCGGAATGCGGCCCTCCGGCGGCCCTGGAGCACAGCGGGGCGGGGGACGCGTCGCCGAGCGTGGCGAGGTGGGCGGCGGTGTCGCGGGCCGTGGTGGTCAGGGCGTCCGGGGTGGAGGCGGAGAGGGTGAGCAGATGGGTGGTGCGGGAGGCGTTGGGGTCGGAAAGGCTGGGGTTGGGGTCGGAGGGGTTGGGGTTGGGGTCGGAGGGGTTGGGGTTGGGGTCGGAGGGGTCGTAAGCCATGGTGGGAGGCCCTTCACCTGGGGGCGGGGTCTGTGGGCCCGGTGCGCGCCACCGCCCGGCACCAGGCCGCGCCCGCGTCGGCGAGGGCGATCGGGAACGCCATGAACGTGAACGGGCCGTCGGGGAGGGTCCGCAGCCTGGCCAGGCCCTCGATCTGGATGAACTCCCGTCGCCTGCCGTGCAGATGGGTGGGCCACAGCGCACCGGAGTCGCCCGTGGCGAAGAAGTCCTCGACCATCCGGCGGGCCGGCCCGTCGAAGCTCCAGCAGTCCGTGCCGAGCACCTTGACGCCGAGGTCCAGGAGGAGGTCGACGGCCTCGGGAGTGATCGCCGTGGACTCGGTGTAGTACGCCGGGGTGCCCAGCCGCAGATCGGAGTCGGTGCGGAACAGCGCCACCCAGCCGGGTCCGACCTCCGAACCGGCCGTGCGCAGCGCCTCCTTGACGTCAGCCGCCGTCACCCGGCCGCCGCAGCCGCGCACGTCGAGAACGACGCCGGGGCCGTGGAACCATTCCAGAGGCAGGTCCATGACCTTCTTCGCGGGGCGTCCCTCGCACTCGGGGCCGTAGTGGAAGGGGGCGTCGACGTGGGTGCCCTGGTGGACGGACATCCGGTAGAACTCGTTCGACATGAAGCAGCCGTCGGGCAGGTCCCGTTCGCGCAGGCGGCGGCTGCCGGTGAGCCAGCGCAGGTGGTTGACGAAACGGTCCCGGCGGCTGTCACCGGGCAACGCCCTGATCCTGCGGGAGAGGTGGCGGACGCCGTCCCGGTGGAGCCACTGCTCGAACTCGACGCCGGGGGCGCGGCGGCTGACGGGGATGCTCAGATCGACGAACACGGGCTACTCCTTGGTCGGTCCCGGCTGTTGCTCTCTGGTCGGTCCCGGCTGCTGTTCCTCGCGTGCGTTCCGCCGGCGGCTAAGGGCCCGGCGCCCCGTGCCCGCCCTGGTGCCGGGTATCCACGCGGGCACGGCGCGCCGGTAGGCGGCGTACTCGGCACCGAAGGTCTCGGACAGTCCCGGCTCCTCGATCCGGCGGGCGGTCGTCCAGGAGACGGCCAGGACGAACGCGGCCCACAGGGCGATGACCGGCGCGGACCACAGCAGGGTCTCGGCGGCCAGGACGAGGGTCATCCCGGCGGCCATGGGGTTCCTGATCACGCCGTACCAGCCGGAGCGCACGAGGTGTTCGGGCGGCCGGTCGCCGAGAGGCGTGGGCTGGCGCAGATAGACGCGGTCCACGGCGTCCACGGTCATCCAACCGCCGAGCAGGACGAGGAGGACCCCGATCGGCAGCGACAGCGCGCGGGACAGGGGCAGTTGGGGGCCGGGCAGCCACCACCCCAGCACCGTGGGCACGATCCCGGCGACGGTCACGGGGATCAGGAGCGGACCGGGGCGCAGACGGCGACGGCCGGGGTTGGTCGACGCGGTCACGGGAGCCTGGTTGGCGGGAGCCCGGTTCACGCGATCCTCGCCCTGTTCGGTACGGCGGCGAGCCCCGGCACCGCGGCCAGCGCCGCCGCCGTCCGCTCCCCGTACGCCTCTCGTACCCGCCCCGCCACCGCCCGCGCGCCCGGCGCATACGTCTGCGTGCCGATCGACTCCAGGGCGAAGGACGCGAGGGCGCAGCCCAGCCGGGCCGCCGCCTCGACCGGTAGGTCGAGCGCGAGGGCGGCGAGCATGCCCGCCCGCAGCGCGTCCCCCGCCCCCGTGGGGTCGGTCACCGCGACGCCCGGCACTGCGGGCACGACGACGCTTTCGTGGCCGGCCCGTTGCAGGCGTACGCCGCCCGCGCCGAGCGTGGTCACCCAGGTACCGACCCGGTCCAGGACGCTCGCGGCGCCCCAGCCGGTGCACTCCTGGAGCAGCGCGGCCTCGTACTCGTTGGTGAACAGCCAGCGGGCCTCCCCCAGCAGGAACCGGACGTCCGCCCGGTCCATGCGGGCGAGCTGCTGGGAGGGGTCGGCGACGAACGGCAGTCCGGCGCCGCGGCACTCCTCGGTGTGCCGCAGCATCGCCGCCGGGTCGTTCGGCGACACCACCACCAGGCCTAGCTCCCCGACGCGTTGGCGTACGTCCCGCAGGGCGATGGTGTACGCAGCCCGCATCGCGCCCGCGTGGAACGTGGCGATCTGGTTGTGGTCCGCGTCGGTCGTGCACACGAACCGTGCCGTGTGCTCGCCCGGCACCACCAGCACGGAGTCGGTGTCGACGCCGTGCTGCTTGAGCCACACCTGGTAGTCGGGGAAGTCAGCCCCGGCCGCGCCGACCAGCACCGGGGCCATCCCGAGCCGCCCGAGGCCGTACGCGATGTTGGCCGCGACGCCGCCACGCCGTATCTCCAGCCGGTCGCAGAGGAACGACAGGGAGACGCTGTGCAGGTGGTCGGCGACGAGCTGCTCGGCGAAACGGCCCGGGAAGGACATGAGGTGGTCCATCGCGATGGACCCGGTGACGGCGATGCGCGCCGGGGACGGGGGTCGGGTCACGGCCCCACGGCCCCCGACTCGATCTTCTTCTTGATCCCGGCCTGGTTCTGCCGCGTGTGGGTGTTCATCCGCTCCAGGACCGTGGCGAGGGGGACGTCGAACTTCTCGTCGAGCTCGAAGTCCTGGATCCAGGTCATCCGCGTCCCCTCGGGGACCGCCCGGTAGCTCCACCGCAGGTGCATGTAGCCGAACGGGTAGAGGGGGTCGCGGCGTTCGGCGACCACGACGAGTTCGCGGTGGTCCATGATCCGCCAGGAGCGCCAGCTGGCCCCCTCCTCGTTGGTCAGCTCGAACACGATCTCCGTCCAGCGGCCCTCCCGTTCCTCGGAGAGGACCTTGGCGTCGCTGTACTCGTCGAAGATCTCCGACCAGCGGGCGATGTCGTTGGTGACGTCGAAGACGAGCCGGGCGTCGGCCCCGATCACGATGCTGTTCTCGATCCGCGGCATCCCGTCACCTCCGCGCGCCGGTGCCGACGGACAGCAGCCGCCCGACGCACGCCACCAGGTCGCCCACCGTGGTGAACCCGCCCTCGGCATCGGCGTCGATGCCGATCCCGAAGTGCTGCTCCAGGGCGACGACGATCTCCACCAGCTCGGTCGAGTCGATGTCGAGGTCCTCGGCCAGCCGCCGGCCGTCCTCCAGTTCGTCCCCGTCGAACCCGACGCCGCGCATGACGGCGACCACCTGCTCTCGTACGTCCATTGCTTCCCTCTCTTGGTTCGTGTGCTTTCTGTGGTTCCTGTGCTTTCTGTGGTTTCGTCTAGACGGCGAGGGCGATCGCCACCGCGAGCCCCGCCTCGTGCGTGATGCTCAGGTGCAGTCCGGTGAACGAGGCCCGCCGAAACGCTTCTTCGGCCCGCCCGGAGACCCGCGGCACCGGCTGCCCGGACACCGCGCGGCCGATCTCGATGTCCCGCCAGCCGCAGCCCGGGCCGTGCTCGCCGAGCGTCTTGCGGACGGCCTCCTTGGCCGCGATCCGCCCGGCCAGGCGGTACGCCCGGTGGCGCGGCGAACCGCCCTCGCACAGGGCCTGTTCGGCGGGCGTGAACAGCCGGTCGTACAGGGGCTGTCCGCGGCGTTCGAGCATGGCCCGCAGCCGCTGTACGTCCACGACGTCGATGCCGATTCCGCGGACCGCCGCGGGGACGTCCCGGAGGGCTTCCGCGATCAACGCCTCAGCAGCAGACACGCGTTCACACCCCCCAGGCCTCGGGACACGACCAGCGTGTGCTCCCAGTCCGGGGCCGGCCGAGCCGCGCCGCGCACGAGGTCCAGGTCGATGCCCGGCGCCTGGCGGTCGAGGTTCACCGTGGGCGGCACCGAGCCCGCCGCCATGGCGCGCAGGGCGAGGGCCGCGTCTGCCGGGGCCGCCGCGCCGAGCAGGTGGCCGAAGCCGGACTTGGGTGCGGTGACCGGGAGTCGGGCCGCGTTCTCGCCGAACGCCTCGTGCAGTGCGTAGCCCTCCGTCACGTCCTCGAAGGGGATGCCGGAGCCGTGCGCGAAGACCGCGCCCAGGTCGCCGCCGGTGATCCCGGCGCGCTCGGTGGCGGTGCGCATGGCGCGGCCCAGCACCTGGCCGGTCGGTTCGACCGTGTAGTACGGCATGTAGCCGTCGGTGCTGACGCCCCAGCCGGCGAGTTCGCCGAGGATGCGGGCGCCGCGCCGCTCGGCGTGCTCGCGCCGCTCCAGCACCAGGAACACCGAGCCCTCGGCGAAGACGCTGCCGCCGTGCCCGGCGTCGAAGGGCCGGTACAGCTCGTGCGGGGCGAGGGAGCCGCGGGCCTTGGCGACGAGCCCGCTGGTCTCCAGGCACAGCCAGCCGTACGGCGACAGCGGCGCCTCCACGCCGCCCGCGAGGACGACGTCGGCCCGGTCCCGCAGCAGGGTCTCGGCGCCGCCGATCAGCGCGTAGGCGCCGCTGGCCCGGTCGGCGACGAAGGTGCGGGCGGGGCCCTTGATGCCCTGGTCGATGCAGATGTTGCCCTGCGGGGCCGCCGGGAACCAGGCGGTCGCCTGGTACGGGCTGACCGCGCGCGGTCCGTCGGTCCACAGCTTGCGCAGCTCGCGCTCGGCGAACTCCCAGCCGCCGAGGATGTTGCCCACCATGACGCCGGTGCGCTCGGGCGCCACGTCGGTGCCGACCGTGACCCCGGCGTCCGCGAGGGCGCGGCGGACGCTGTGCACGGCGAGGTGGGTGAAGCGGTCGGTGCGCTTGACGAAGCGGGAGGGCAGCTCGGCCTCGGCGTCGAAATCGGCCTGTCCGGCGACGGGGCAGGCGTAGTCGCCGGCGTCGAAGCGGTCGATGGTGGCCAGGTGCGAGGTTCCCTCGCGGGCGCTGTTCCACAGGGGTTCGAGGCCGTCGCCCGCCGGGGTGACGGCTCCGGCACCGGTGATGACGATGCTCATGACCGGCCCCCGTCCCGCACGGCCCGCAGGACCATCGCCGCATGGAGCCCGGCGAAGCCGCTGGCGTCCTTGAGGATGACCTCGCCGTCCCAGGGGCGACCGGTGCCCGGCACGTAGTCGAGGTCGCAGGTGGGGTCGGGCGTCTCGTAGTTGGCGGTGGGGTGCACGAAGGAGTGCCGGCTCGCCAGGGCGCACAGCACGATCTCCATGGCGCTGGCGGCGGCCAGGGCGTGGCCGAGCATGGACTTCGCCGAGTTCACCGGGATCTCGTGGGCGCGCTCGCCGAGCGCCAGTTTGAGCGCGCTGGTCTCGCAGGTGTCGTTCTGCCGGGTCGAGCTGCCGTGCGAACTGACGTGGTCGATCGCCCCGGGGGCCACCCCGGACGCCTCGACGGCCTGGCTCATGGCCCGGGTCAGGTCCTCGCCGTCGGACAGCAGGTCGGTCATGTGGATGGCGTTGGAGGTGTGCGAGAAGCCGCTGATCTCGAGGTAGGCGGTGGCGCCGCGGCGCAGCGCGTGCTCCTTCTCCTCCAGTACGACGACACCGCAGCCCTCGCCGAGCACGAAGCCGTCGCGGTCCGCGTCGTAGGGGCGGGAGGCGGCCTCGGGGTGGTCCCGATGGGCGCGGGAGAGGCAGTTGATGATCTCGAAGGAGGCCACGGTCACCGGGGTGATGGGGGCCTCGCTGGCGCCGGCGATCATGACGTCCGCGTCGCCGTGGGCGATCGTCTCGAAGGCGTGCCCGACCGCGTCGATGCCGCCGATGCAGCCCGTGGACAGGGTGACACAGGGCCCCTGGGCACCGAGCAGGGCCGACAGGACGGTCCCGGGCGTGTTCGACATGGACGCGAGATACAGGTCGCGGCCCGCCTTCGCCGGGTCGATGGGCTTTCGGCCCTCGTCCGTGACGGCGAGGAACTCCTCCTCCATCTTGGGTGTGCCGCAGATCGCCGTGGAGAGCGAGATACCGGTGCGTTCCGCGTCGTAGCCGCCCGCGTCGAGGCCCGCGTCCCGTACGGCCTGCAAGGCCGCCGCGACCGCGAACTGCACATAGCGGTCCAGCCGTTGGACCTCCGGGGGCAGTGAGGGTATCTGATCCTCGAATCCGGGAACCTCGGCTATCGCGTCGGAGGTGAATTCGAAGGACGTGAACAGTGTGGAACTCGTGATGTCGGAAAGGGATTTCGTGACGCTCTTTCCCGCCGAGACCGTGTCCCAGAAGGCGTCTTTCCCGATTCCCGCCGGGCTGATCACGCCGAGCCCGGTGACGACCACTTCTCGCATGGTTACCGCCTTTCTCCTGTCTGGGCCGTCACCAGCCCGCGCGTTACGCATTCCTTCGCCGTCACTCCGGCTTCTTCCATGAGGGCCCGGTATTCTTCCGCCGCCATTACGGCCCCGTCCGCGGTGTTCACCCGGAGGCTGAGTCCGAGCATCGGCCGGCTCAGCGCGGGCCGCCCCGGCTCCGGCCGCATCACATCCGCCAGCAGCAAGCTGCCCCCTGGGCGCAGCAGCCGGGCGCACTCCCCGACCAGCCGGGCCGTGGCCGAGGGCCCCGCGAAGCGGCCGGCGTGTGCCAGCACCACGGTGTCGAAGCCGGCGTCGGCGAACGGCGGGGCGGCGAAGTCGGCGGACACGAACCGGAACCTGCCGGCCACCCCGAACTCCGCCGCCCTCGCCCGGGCGGAGCCGAGCAGCACCGGATCGTCGTGCGCGGTCACCTCGGCGAGCGGATCGGCGGCGGCCAGGGCGATGCCCCACTCGCCGCCCCCGCAGGCCAGGTCCAGCACCCGGCCCGCCCGGCCCGCCCCACGCAGCCCCAGCGCCTGAACCGCCGCGAAGGCGACCCGTACGGCGATCGGGAAGCCGCCACCGAACAGTCCCGGGTGCCGGCCGCGCGAGGCCGGTGCGCCGAGGTCCCCGGAGCGTTCGCCGGAGCGGACGACCGAGGTCAGCGCGCTCCAGCGGTCCCACTGGCCGAGCACCTCGGCGAAGTGGTCGCCCAGGTAGGCCGGTTCGCCCTCGACGAGGTAGGCGCGGGACAGCTCGGTCGGCTCCTGCCCGTCCTCGGTGAGCAGCCCGAACTCCGTGAGGACGGCCAGCAGGTCGCCCAGCGCCCGGGAGTCGCAGCCGAGGGCCGCCGCGAGGTCCTCGCAGGTGCGCGGGCCGCGGGCCAGTTCGGTGAAGAGGCCCAGGTCCAGGGCCGTACCGAGCGCTCTGGCCCGGGCGAAGCCGAAGTTCAGGGCCAGGAGCGGAGCGGGGTCGGGGGCGGTCGTGTAGCGGGCGCGGGCCGCGGCGGGGGAAGCGGCGGGCGCGGCCGACGCCGAGGTGTCCGTCATCGGGGCGTCCTACTTGGTGGCCGTGAGCAGGCCGGAGAGCAGGGACACCGTGCGGGTCCCGGTCTCCCGGAACCCGGCGTCCGCCACCCAGGCGCGGATCTCGTCCACGTCGCGGACCTCGCCCTCCTCGGTGTTGACCAGGAGGATCAGCCCGAACATCGACGGGAAGAGCCCGGTGGCCAGGGCGGGCATGTGCGAGTGCACCAACAGGAGCCCGCCGTCGGGGAGATGGGCGTGGATGCGCTTCACCAGGTGCGCGGCGCGCTCGGGGCCGTAGCCGTCGAGCACGTGGGACAGGAGGACCGCGTCGGTCTCGGGCCAGGGGTCCTCCATGATGTCGGCGGGCCGGACCTCGATCCGGTCCGCCAGACCGGCCTCCCGCACGTTGGCGCGGGCCAGGTCGGTCACCGCGGGGTAGTCGAGGGCGGTGACCTTCAACTCCGGGTGGTGCGTGGCCAGGGCGATCGAGTAGTCGCCCGAGCCGCAGCCCAGGTCGACGACGCGTCGTACACCCGCCAGCGGGGCCGCGGCGGCCAGCTTGCCCGCCTGGAGACGCGAGCTGACCCGCATGGCCTGGATGAGCCGCCCGGTGCCCTCACGGCCCTCGCCGGCCGCGGCGCCCTGGTCGCGGTAGCCCCGCTTCAGGACGCGCTGGTTGAGCGAGGTGTTGGTGCGTACGGCCTCGTCGAGGCGGGAGAAGTGCCCGAAGTGGGTGTTCTGGTGCGCGGCGAACCCGCCCATGTACTCGGGCCGCCCGGCGACCAGGTAGCGGCTCGCCTCGTCGGAGTTGCGGTACGTCCCGCCCTCGGTCCGCACCAGGTCGAGGCCCTTGAGCGCGACCAGGAGGGCACGGGCGGGACGTTCCTCCAGCTCCAGCCCGCGGGCCAGTTCGGCCAGGGTGCGCGGGCGCTCCTCCAGCGCCTCGAAGACGCCGAGGTCGAGCGCCGTGAACACGGCCTTGGACTGGAGGTAGGCGGTCAGGATGGAGTGGACCCGGGACGAGTCCCCGTCGGCGGAGGTCTGCGCGGCCTGAGGGCTGGTCACTTGCTCTCCAGGAGGTTGGTGTACTCGGGCATCTGCGTGTACTCGTAGGGGTCCTCGGAGAGGAACACGTTGCGCACCGGCGGCCGCTCGCACGGGGCGACCACGAGGAACCGGCAGGTCTGTTCGGGCCCGGTGACGAAGCCGTGCGGCTCGCCCCGGGGTATGAAGATGGCCTCGCCCGGCCCGACCTCCTCGGTGCGGCCCTGGTCGGGCAGCACGAGCCCCATGGAGCCTTCGAGGACGTAGATCTCGTGCTCCCACTCGTGGAAGTGGGGCGGGGTGGAACCATTGGGCGACACCTCGAACTCGGTGAGTACGAAGCGGTCCGCGCCGTCCGGGGTGTCGATCAGTTTGCGGTGCGTCGTTTCCTTCGCTCCCGGTTCCCTTACGATTTCCGCCTTCACGTCGGTTCGGTGCACGCGTTTCATCGGCCGCCTTTCGCTCGCCGGTACCCGGAAGCTGTGATCCGGAATCTCGTTCGGAAAGCGACTCTAGGGCGGTCGTGTGAAACACCTCTACGGGCACCCGTCACCGCACATCCGTGACAATCACCCAGGACCGACCGGGACATACGCCCACCCGCCCGGGACATACGCCCACGCCGCACACCGACCGGAACTTTGCCGGAATTCGACTGTGGCCGACATGCGGAAGCCGTAATTCTGAATCCGTGAACAAGGACCGAATTCTCAGCGCGGCCCGTCAGGAACTCTGCCGAAACGGCTTCGAAGGGACGACACTGCGCGCGGTGGCGCACCGGGCGGGGGTGGACGCACGGCTGGTGAGCTACTACTTCGCGGGCAAGGAGCAGCTGTGCACCGAGGCCGTCCGGCTGCCCTGGGACTCCCCCTCCGCCGGCCGCGCGGCGCTCGCCGCCGCGCTCACGCACCGGCCCTCGGCCGCGCGGCTGAGCGACGCCCTCGGGTCCGCGCTCGGTGAGATGTGCCGGACGGCGGGGGCGCGGGACCCGGAGCTCGGGGCGGCGACGACGGCGAGCGTCCTGCTGGGCCTGGCGCTGCTCTCCTGCGCCGGGGTTCCCTCGCTGGATCCGCCCGGGCCCGGGACGGCCGCGGCCGTGTCGCAGTACATCGGATTCCTGCTGGAGGAGGCGCCGTCATGAGTCGTGGCAGCAAGGGCCGGCGCCCGGGCACCGGCAGTGCCCGCGCGGAGATCCTCGACGCGGCCCGGACCGCCTTCGCCGAACACGGCTACGAGGGCACGACCCTGCGGGCCATCGCCTGCGCCGCGGGGGTCGACGCCTCCCTCATCCACCACTTCTTCGGCCCGAAGGAGGAGGTCTTCCTGGCCGCGATCGGCCCGGCGCCGCGCCTTGCCCCGCCCCCGCCGGGCGCTCCTGGTGAAGCCGCGGAGCGGATCCTGCGGTCCTGCCTCGACCAGTGGGAGTCCCCGGAGCACCGCGCCCCCGTCCTGGCGGTCGTCCGCTCCACGGTCTCGCACGCCCAGGCCGCCGCGCGGCTACGGCACTTCGTCGCCACCGAGCTCCACGACACCCTGGCCCGGACCCGCCCAGGCCCCGACCCGGCCGTCCGGGCCACCCTGGTGGGCTCCCAGCTGATCGGCCTGATGATGGCACGGCACGTGGTCCCGATGGAGCCCTTGGCCTCGGCCGACCGGGACACGGTGGTGCGGCTGCTCGCGCCGGCACTCGGGCAATGTCTGAACACACCCCCGGACCGATGACATGGTCAGCCCGCGGACACCGCCACCCGCACAGCCCCGTCCCGCTCAGGCCCCCCACCCGGCCATCCGGACCACCCTCGTGGGCTCCCAGCTCGGCCGACCGCGACACCGTGGTGCGGCTCCTCGCGCCGGCACTCGGGCAATGTCTGAACACACCCCCGGACCGATGACATGGTCAGCCCGCGGACACCGCCACCCGCACAGCCCCGTCCCGCTCAGGCCCCCCACCCGGCCATCCGGACCACCCTCGTGGGCTCCCAGCTCGGCCGACCGGGACACCGTGGTGCGGCTCCTCGCGCCGGCACTCGGGCGGTGTCTCAACACGTCCCCGGACCGATGACGTGATCAGCCCGCGGACACCGTCACCCGCACAGCCCCGTCCCGCTCAGGCCCCCCACCCGGCCATCCGGACCACCCTCGTGGGCTCCCAGCTCGGCCGACCGGGACACCGTGGTGCGGCTCCTCGCGCCGGCACTCGGGCGGTGTCTCAACACGCCCCCGGACCGATGACGTGATCAGCCCGCGGACACCGTCACCCGCACAGCCCCGTCCGGCCCCGCCACCAGCACCGGCGTCCCGGGCCCGCCCAGGTCCCGTACGGCCGCCCGGTCCTCGGGCGACGCGGACTCCGCGTCCGTCACCACCGCGGCCGCCTCCAGGGACTTGGCGCCCGAGGCCACCGCCATCGCCACCGCCGTCTGCAACGCGCTGAGCTTCAGCGAGTCGAGGTCGACGGTCCCGGCGACATACGTCCGCCCGGTGTCGTCGCGTACGGCCGCCCCCTCGGGCACGCCGTTGCGGGCCCGCGCCGAACGGGCCAGGGTGACGATCTTGCGGTCCTCGGGGTCGAGCGCGCTGCTGTCGGTCATGAGGCGAGCATACGTAGCACCGCCGCGGCTACCCCGCCACGGGGTACATCGCCCCGCGCCGCCCCTCCGGCGAGGCCAGCCACTCCAGCTTGCCCGCGGTGTTCTCCTCGTCCAGCGGGGTGTGCAGGACGACCGTCAGGTCGGGCCGGGCCGGCACCTTCAGCGCCGTGGACTCCACGCACAGCAGCCCGACCAGCGGATGGTCGAGCTCCTTGCGGATCACCCCGGCGTCCTGGATGTCCCGCCGCTCCCACAGCGCGGTGAACTCCGGGCTCGCCGAGTGCAGCCGGCTCAGGACGTCCCGGAAGCCCTCGTCGTCGGGGCGGGACGAGTAGGCCGCCCGGAACTGGGCGACGATCGTGCGCGCGTTCCGCTCCCAACTGTGCGACCGGGAGCGGTACATGGAGTCGGTGAAGAAGTCGACGATGCAGTTCTGCGTGTTCTCGGGACGCATGCCGAGCACCCACCCGGCGGCCTCGTTGTACATCACGCAGTTGTAGTACGCGTCCATGAGGTGCGCCGGATACGGCATCCACGCGTCGATCAGTCGCCGCAGCCCCTCGCAGCCGTGGTCCGCCGCCGGTTCGGGCGCGGGCGGGTTCAGCCCGGCGAGGACGTACAGATGGCGCCGCTCGGCGTTGCTGAGCCGCAGCACCCGGGCGACGGAGTCGAGGACCTGCGGGGAGACGGAGATGTCCCGCCCCTGTTCCAGCCACTGGTACCAGGAGGCGCCCACTCCGGCGAGTACGGCGACCTCCTCGCGCCGCAGCCCGGGCGTCCGGCGCCGCGCCCCGCCGTCGGGCAGCCCGGCCTCGGTCGGGGAGACCCGGGCCCGCCGGCTCATCAGGAACTCGCGCAGTTCACGCAGCCGATGCGCCTTGCCCGCGCCCGTCTCGATCACGTCCGCCACCTACGCCCCCAGTCTGGTGGTGCCACCACCAGGACAACTGCCCGCTCCCCACGGCTATTCCGCGGCCCGCAGGCTCTTGCCCATGGCGATCGACACCTCCTCCTCCCAGCACCTGCGACCGACAGCCGCACCCCGCCTGTCGCCGCGCGACAGACTCGTCCTCTTCGTCCTGTGCGCCGCCCAGTTCATGGTGGCGCTCGACTTCTCCGTCCTGAACGTCGCCCTGCCCGTGCTCGGCGCGGACCTCGGCATGAGCCAGTCCGCCCTGCAGTGGGCGGTCACAGCGTTCGCGCTGCCGTCCGGCGGCTTCCTGCTCCTCTTCGGCCGCATGGGCGACCTGTACGGCCGCCGCCGGCTGTTCCTGGCGGGGCTCGCCCTGTTCGGCGCGGCCTCGCTGCTCGCCACGTTCGCCTGGGACCCGGCGTCGTTCCTGGCCGGCCGCGCGCTGCAGGGCGTCGGAGCGGCGGCGATCGTACCGACCGGCATGTCCCTGCTGACGACGACGTTCCCGGAGGGCCCGGCCCGCGACCGCGCGCTCGGCATCTCGGGCACCCTGCTCTCCCTCGGCTTCACCGTCGGCATGGTGGCCGGCGGCGTCCTCACCGACACCCTCGGCTGGCGCTCCACCATGGCCCTGCTGGCCCTGTTCGCGGTGATCGTCCTGCCTCTGGCCCCGGCCCTGCTCCCGGAATCCCGCACCCCGGACCGCCCCCGCCTGGACGTCCCCGGCGCGATCACGGTCACGGCCGGCCTGCTCTCCTTCATCTACGCCCTGTCGACGGCCGCCGACCACGGCTTCGGCCGTCCGGACGTCCTCGTGACCCTGATCGTGGGCGTTCTGCTGCTCATGGCCTTCGTGGCCGTCGAGTCCCGGACGAAGTCCCCCCTGGTCTCCCTCCCGATGCTGCGCCGCCGCACGGTGGCGTGGGGCAACCTGGGCGGCCTGGTCACCTTCTCGATGATGTCGACGGTCGTCTTCGTGCTGACCCTCTATCTCCAGGAGATCCTGAACCTGTCGGCCTTCGAGACGGGCCTGGTCTTCGGCGTCCAGGGCGCCTTCTCGGTGGTGGCCGGCTCGTACGCCCCGCGGGTGATCGGCCGCCTCGGCGCCCGCCGCACGCTGGTGTTCTCGCTGCTGGGCCAGGGCGCACTGGTGGCGACTCTGCTCGCCCTGGACGAGAACAGCTGGTCGGTGTGGCTGGCGACGGCCGCCGTCTCCCTGGCCAGCATGTGCCACCTGGGCGCGATCATCTCCTACGGCGTCACCGTCACCTCCGGCGTCCCCGACGGGGAACAGGGCCTGGCCACCGGTCTGGTCACCTCCACCCAGCAGATCGGCATCACGATCGGCATCCCGCTCCTCGGCGTACTCGCCACGACGTCGAGCGACCTGATGTCCGGCGTCCACACGGTGCTGGCACTCGACGCGGCGATCGTGCTGGCCGCGGCGGTCCTGGTGGCGGCGGGGCTCCGGGTCCGCCGGGGCGGCTCAGGGGCGGTCGAGGCGGAGGCGGTCGGCGCGCGGTAGACCGGCCACCACCAGGTCGTACGAGTCCTCGACGAGCTCCCGGACCAGCCGGTCCGGGAGGCCGCCGTCGACGGTGACCGTGTTCCAGTGCCGCTTGTTCATGTGGTAGCCGGGGATGACGAGCCCCGGGTACTCGCCGCGCAGGCGGATCGCGTCCTCCGGGTCGCACTTCAGGTTCACCGTGAGGGGCCGCGCGTCGAGGTTCGTCAGGGCGAACAGCTTGCCCTGCACCTTGAAGACGGACGTCTCCGGGTTGAACGGGAAGTCCTCCACGGCCGCGTTGAAGGACAGGCAGAACGCGCACAGCTCCCGCGGGGTCACTCCGCCTTCGCCTCCTCGTCCGCGGGGGCCCCGACCGGGTCCACCGGCTCCACCAGCACCGTCACGATCTTGTTCCGGCGGCCCGCCGCGGCCTCCGCCGTCAGCCGCAGCTCGCGCCCGTCGGGAAGGTCGACCACGGCCGACGCCCCGGCGATCGGGACCCGGCCCAGCGCCTTGGCCAGCAGCCCGCCGACGGTCTCCACGTCCTCGTCGTCGTACTCCTCCAGGCCGTACAGCTCGCCCAGGTCGGTGATGTCGAGGCGGGCGGTGACCCGGTGCCGGTCGTCGCCGAGGTCCTCGACGGGCGGGAGTTCACGGTCGTACTCGTCGGTGATCTCGCCGACGATCTCCTCGAGGATGTCCTCGATGGTGACGATGCCGGCCGTGCCGCCGTACTCGTCGATGACGACGGCCACGTGGTTGCGGTCCTGCTGCATCTCGCGCAGCAGGTCACCGGCGTTCTTGGTGTCCGGCACGAAGGCGGCCGGCCGCATGGCCGTGGACACCAGCTCGCTCTCCGCGTCCCGGCTGATGTGCGTCTTGCGGACCAGATCCTTCAGATACACGATCCCGACGATGTCGTCCTCGCTCTCCCCGGAGACGGGAATCCGCGAGAACCCGGAGCGGAGCGCCAGGGTCAGCGCCTGACGGATCGTCTTGTAGCGCTCGATGACGACGAGGTCGGTCCTCGGGACCATGACCTCCCGCACGAGCGTGTCGCCCAGCTCGAAGACCGAGTGCACCATACGGCGCTCCTCGTCCTCGATCAGCGACTCCTTCTCGGCGAGGTCGACCAGCGCCCGCAGCTCCGCCTCGGAGGCGAAGGGGCCACGGCGGAAGCCCTTGCCGGGGGTGAGCGCGTTGCCGATGAGGATCAGCAGCGACGGGATCGGGCCCATGATCCGGGCGAGCGGCACCAGGATGTACGCCGCCGCCGTGGCCGTGTTGAGCGGATGCTGGCGGCCGATGGTCCTCGGGGAGACCCCGACGGCGACGTACGACACCAGGACCATCACGCCGATCGCGACCAGGAGCGCCTCGGTGGTTCCGGCGAACTCCTGCAGACAGGCGTAGGTGATGAGGGCGGCCGCCGCCATCTCGCAGGCGACGCGCACCAGCAGCGCCACGTTCAGATAGCGGGTCGGGTCGGCGGCGACCTGGGCGAGCTTCACGCTGCCCCGGCGGCCGGTCCGTACGGCCTCCTCGGCCCGGAAGCTGGAGACCCGCGCGAGGCCCGCCTCCGCGCAGGCGGCGAGCCAGGCGACGACCACCAGGGCGATCGCGCCGGAGACGAGCGTCGCGCTCATGAGACGGTCGGGGCCGGGGACGGACCGGTCAGGCCCTTCTCCGCACGCCAGCCGTCCACGATGGCCGCCTGCAGACCGAACATCTCGGCCTTCTCGTCGGCCTCCTCGTGGTCGTAACCGAGGAGGTGCAGCACTCCGTGGACGGTGAGGAGCTGGAGCTCCTCGTCCATGGAGTGCTGCGTGTCCGCGTCCTTGCCCTGCTTCTCGGCGACCTCGGGACACAGCACGATGTCGCCGAGCAGCCCCTGCGGGGGCTCATCGTCGTCCTTCGACGGCGGCCGCAGCTCGTCCATGGGGAAGGACATGACATCGGTCGGCCCCGGCAGGTCCATCCACTGGATGTGGAGCTGCTCCATGGCGTCGGCGTCCACCGCGATCACCGAGAGCTCGGAGAGCGGGTGGATGCGCATCCGCGCGAGCGCGTAGCGGGCGATGTCGAGGATCGCCTGCTCGTCGACCTCGGTTCCGGACTCGTTGTTGACGTCGATCGACATGGTCGTGCTGGTCTACTTCCGCTTGTTACGGGCGCCCTTGTGGGAGCCGTTCTCCGTACCGTTCTCGCTGTCGTACTTCTCGTACGCGTCGACGATACGGCCGACCAGCTTGTGCCGTACGACATCGTGGGACGTGAGCCGCGAGAAGTGGACGTCGTCGAGGCCTTCGAGGATGTCCTGCACCTGGCGCAGACCCGACTTGGTGCCGGACGGCAGGTCGACCTGCGTCACGTCACCGGTGATCACGATCTTCGAGTCGAAGCCGAGCCGGGTGAGGAACATCTTCATCTGCTCGGGGCTGGTGTTCTGTGCCTCGTCCAGAATGATGAAGGCGTCGTTGAGCGTCCGGCCGCGCATGTACGCCAGGGGCGCGACCTCGATCGTGCCCGCGGCCATCAGCCTCGGGATGGAGTCGGGGTCGAGCATGTCGTGCAGCGCGTCGTACAGCGGGCGCAGGTAGGGGTCGATCTTCTCGTAGAGGGTGCCCGGGAGGAATCCGAGCCGCTCTCCCGCCTCGACCGCCGGACGGGTCAGGATGATGCGGTTGACCTGCTTGGACTGCAGGGCCTGCACCGCCTTGGCCATGGCGAGGTAGGTCTTGCCGGTGCCGGCGGGGCCGATACCGAAGACGACCGTGTGCTTGTCGATCGCGTCGACGTACCGCTTCTGGTTGAGGGTCTTGGGGCGGATGGTGCGACCGCGCGAGGAAAGGATGTTCTGCGTGAGCACCTCGGCCGGGGTCTCCCGGCCGTCGGCCTCGCCGGTGCCACCCGCTCTGAGCATGGCGATCGAGCGTTCCACTGCGTCCTCCGTCATCGGCTGCCCGGTGCGGAGCACGAGCATCATCTCTGCGAACAGGCGCTGGATGAGGGCGACTTCACCGGTGTCGCCGACCACGCTGATCTCATTGCCCCGGACGTGGATGTCGGCCGCCGGGAAGGCCGTCTCGATGACGCGTAGGAGGGCGTCGCCGGAACCCAGCACGGTCACCATGGGGTGCTGGGCGGGGACGGTGAACTGTGCTCTCGCCTGTCCCTGCGCGAGGGTCTGAGCTGTGGGTGTCTGAGTCATGGGCCGGCGCTGTAGGCCTGCGGTTCCTCCTCATCACGGCCGCGTAGCTGAGAGCGGCCTCGCGATACCAAGGGTACGACGGTGCACTGACAACGCCGTAGGGCTTTTATGGTTGCCGATTCATCCAACCGGGTCGGGTGGTGAGTGGCCGAGTCGGGTGGTGAGTGGCAGAGGCTCACGCCGACCGCCCGAACCCGATCGTCGGCACAGCCCTCCGCAACGGCCACGGCCGCGACGCCGCCTCCGGCACCAGGCCCGCCAGGAACCCGTACCGCTCCAGCGCCGCCGGATCCTGCCCGTCCACCGACTGCACCCTCCGCCACCACGCACCGATCTCGGACCACCCGGGCGCCGACAACGACCCCCCGAACTCCTGCACGGACAAGGCGGCCGTCAGCCCCGCGAAGGCCAGCCGGTCGGCCAGCGGCCACCCCGCCAGCGTCCCCGTGACGAACCCCGCCACGAACACGTCCCCCGCCCCGGTCGGATCGAGGGCCTCCACCGCGATCGCAGGCACCTCGGCCGTCTCTCCCGTCCGCCGGTCCACCGCGTACGCCCCCTCCGCACCGAGCGTGACGACAGCCACCGGAACGTAGTCGGTCAACGCATGCGCGGCCTGCCGCGGACACCGGGCCCCCGTGTACCGCATCGCCTCCTCGGCGTTCGGCAGAAACGCCTCGCAGTGCTCCAGGTCGGCCAGCCCCGCCAGATCCCACGCCCCCGTGTCGTCCCACCCGACGTCGCCGAAGATCCGCGCCCCCTTGCGGGCGGCCTGCGCGATCCAGGGCGCGCGCTTGCCCGGCGTGAGGGAGGCGATGGCGGCACGCGCGCGGGGCGGGCAGTCGGGCGCGGGCTCCTCGGGGGGCGGCTCGTGGCCGTGGGAGACCATGGTGCGCTCCCCCTCGTAGGCCATGGAGACGGTGACCGGCGAGTGCCAGCCCGGGACGGTCCGGGACGGTGCGAGGTCGATGCCCTCACCCGTCTCCAGCGCGTCCCAGCAGTACTCGCCGTAGTGGTCGTCGCCGAACGCGGCCGCGAGGGAGGTCCGCAGGCCGAGGCGGGCCAGCGCGGTCGCCATGTTCGCCACGCCGCCCGGACTCGACCCCATCCCGCGCGCCCAGGACTCGGTCCCGCGCACCGGGGCGGAGTCGAGGCCGGTGAAGACGATGTCGAGGAAGACGGTGCCCGTGAGGTAGACGTCCCAGGACGGGTCGCCGGGTGTGCGCAGGGCGGTGAGCGGGTCGACCTGGGCCCGAGGGTGCCCGGCCTCTCCGAAGTGCGACGGTCCCTTTCCGGTGGACGCGGTGGACGCGATCACGGTGCGCTCCCTGACGTGGTGCCGATCAGGCCAGTCTGCACCACACCACAGACAACCCGCCGTCGTCACACCATCACCGCAGGTCGCCGCGGGTCGCGGCAGACCGCGGCCCGTGCGGCAGGCCGCCACAGGTCGCCGGGCGCGGCAGTTGTGGCAGGTCGCTGCCGGTGGGGCCGACTGCCACGGGCCGCCGCAGGGGCGGCAGGTCGCCACAGGTCGCGGCAGGTGCGGCAAGCCGCCGCAGGTCACCGCATGCGGCCCGTGCGGCAGGCCGCCGCAGGTCGCTGCCGGCCGCCGCAGGTGCGGCAGATCGCTACCGGTGGGGCCGACTGCCACAGGCCGCCGCAGGGGCGGCAGTTGCGGCAAGTTTCGCGCCGGTGCGGCAGGCCGACGCAGGTCGCTGCCGGTGCGGCAAGCCGCCGCAGGTCGCTACCGGTCGCGGCAGGTGCGGCACGTCGCCGCCGGTGCGGCCCGTGCGGCCCGCGCGGCCCGTGCGGCCCGTGCGGCCCGTGCGGCCCGTGCGGCCCGTGCGACAGGCTGCCACGGGCCGCCGCAGGTCGCGGCAGTTGCGGCAGGTTTCGCGCCGGTGCGGCAGGCCGACGCAGGTCGCCGCAGGTGCGGCCCGTGCGGCAGGCCGCCGCAGGTGCCGGACGGCCGTACCGGACGTATCCGCGCCCTCCCGAGCGCGCCCGGTGCGGCCGGCGGTGCCGCGGCCGCCCCGAAGCCTTCCCCGCCCGTGTCCGGATCCGGTCGTGCCGGGCGCGCACGCGGGCGCACATGATGCCGGCGCTCTCGCCGCACCCGCCGCCCCAGGAGCGGGACCCGCGGCGCGGCGGAGCCGACCGGGCCGCCGGGCTCTACCAGCGCGGCACGGTCGGCGTGACCCACCCCGGCTCGGCGATGCGCATCGCCGCCGCGTCGTCCCGCTCGCGCAGCGACCCGTCGTCGTCCAGCCAGCGCCGGTGGAGGAAGCGAAGCCGGTCCCGGTCGAGTTCGACGCCCAGGCCGGGCGCGTCCGAGACGATGACCTTGCCGCCCTCAAAGGTGAGGCGCTCGGTCAGCACGTCCTCCGACTGCCAGGGATAGTGGGAGTCGCAGGCGTGGTGGAGGCCCGGGACGGTGGCCGCGACATGGGTCATCGCGGCCAGCGAGATCCCCAGGTGGGTGTTGGAGTGCATGGACACCCCGACGCCGAAGGTGCGGCAGATGGCGGCGAGTTGCTGCGTGTTGCGCAGCCCGCCCCAGTAGTGGTGGTCGGAGAGCACCACCTGGACGGCATCGCGGGTGAAGGCTTCCTCGATCTCGGCGAAGGTCGTCACGCACATGTTGGTGGCGAGGGGAACCTCGGTCCGAGCGGCGACCTCGGCCATGGCCGGCGTACCGAGCGTCGGGTCCTCCAGGTACTCGAGGACGTCCCCGAGTTCCTTCGCCACCTTCAGCGAGGTCTCAACACTCCACGCCCCGTTGGGATCGAGCCGCAGCGGATGCCCGGGGAACGCCTCGGCGAGCGCCCGTACGGCCGCGATCTCCTCGTCCGGCGGGAAGACACCGCCCTTGAGCTTGAAGGAGGTGAAGCCGTAGCGCTCGGTGAACGTCCGGGCCTGCTCGACGATCCCGGCCGGGTCGACGGCGGCACCCCAGTCGTCCTTCTCGGCCGTCACGCCCTCGGGATGGTCCGCCCACTTGTAGAAGAGGTACGCGCTGTACTCCACCGCATCCCGCAACTTGCCGCCCAGCAGCGCGTGCACGGGCAGGCCGAGCGCCTTGCCCAGCGCGTCGAGGCAGGCCACCTCGAAGGCGGACACGACGGACAGCCGCAGTTTGTCGGCGGTCTGGACGCCGCGCAGCCCGCCGACGTCGACCTGACCGGCGACGCGGGAGCTGTCGACGACCACCTCGTCGGCGAGGACGAACAGCCCGTTCAGGTCGCTCACCTGGTGTCCGACCAGCTTCTGGGCGAACGGCCGTGCCAGTTCCAGGTACTTGGTGTCGCCGTACGTCTCGCCGACGCCGGTGACCCCGTCGGCCGTCACCACCTCCACGATCAGCCGGGGCGTGTACGGCTGGTGCACACCCTGCGTGTTCAGCAGCGGCGGGTCGGCGACCAGGATCGGCGTCAGCCGTACCTCCGTGACGGAGAGGTTCACAGGGCGGCTCCCACGAGGTCGAGTCCGGCGGCCAGCAGCAGCTCGAGGTCGGCCAGGTCGGCGGCCGAGGGATCGGTGAGCGGGGCGCGTACGGGTCCCACCGGGCAGCCGCGCAGCCGGGCCGCCGCCTTGACCAGGGACACGGCGTATCCGGGCACCCGGTCGCGGAGTTCGACGAGCGGGACGTAGAAGTCGCGCAGCAGCTTGTCGACCGTGCCGTCGTCGCCGCCCTGGAACGCGGTGAAGAAGGCGTTCGCGATCTCGGGGGCGAAGGCGTGCACGGCGGAGGAGTAGGCGGGGACGCCGACGGTGGCGTACGCCCGGGCCTGGATCTCGGCGGTGGCGGCCCCGTTGAAGAAGAGGAAGTCCTCGGGTGCGGCGAGGGTGAGGCGCTGGAGCCGGTCGAGGTCGCTGTGGCCGTCCTTGAGGCCGACGACGGTCGGGATGTCGGCGATGCGCTTCACCGAGGCCACGGAGAAAGCGACTTGGCCGCGCTGGTAGGCGATGAGCGGCAGCCGGGTGCGGGCCGCGATCTGCTCCAGCTGCGCGACCAGCCCGTCCTGCGGGGCGGTGACCAGATAGTGCGGCAGGACGAGCAGGGCGTCCGCCCCGGCCTCCTCGGCGATGCGCGCGAACCGGACGGCCTGCGCCCAGCCGTAGCCGATCCCGGCGACGACGGGCACGCGCCCGCCGGCCTCCTCGACGGTGATGGTGACGACCTGCCGGTACTCGCCCTCGTCCAGCGAGAAGAACTCGCCGGTGCCGCACGCGGGGAAGACGGCACCGGGG
This sequence comes from Streptomyces sp. NBC_01352, assembly GCF_036237295.1. Classification (NCBI taxonomy): domain Bacteria; kingdom Bacillati; phylum Actinomycetota; class Actinomycetes; order Kitasatosporales; family Streptomycetaceae; genus Streptomyces; species Streptomyces sp. NBC_01352. The sequence goes on along the minus strand of NZ_CP108354.1, from coordinate 7,211,062 downwards.
CCGGTGGCGATCCGCTCCGCGACGTAGGCGCGGAAGCCGTCCGGGTCGAGGGAGCCGTCGTCGTGGAAGCTGGTCAGCGGGAACGACAGCACGCCGTCCGCCATGCCCTTCCGCAGCCTCCGCACCACGGTGCCCGTCTCAGGAGTCACCCTCACTCATCTCCCCATGTAGACGACATCCACGTATGAGGATGAAGATTAGATACGCGAACGATCCCCGTCAATGGGCCCGGCACCCCCGCTTACGATCGACGCATGTCAGAGACAGGGGGCGTCCGCGAGGTGAAGTCGGCCGCGCGCACGGTCGAGCTGCTGGAACTGCTCGCCACGCGGGGCGACCGTCCGGCGCGGCTGCAGGAGCTCGCCGACGAACTGGGCGTGCCGCGCAGCTCGATGTACGCGCTGCTGCAGACCCTGATCTCGCGCGGCTGGGTCCGCACGGACGTCACCGGCTCCCTGTACGGCATCGGCCTCCACGCCCTGCTCACCGGCACCAGCTACCTCGACTCCGACCCGCGCGTGCGCGTCGTACGGCCGTATCTCGACGAGGCGTCCCAGGCGCTGGGCGAGACGATCCACATGGGGCGCCTGGACGGCCGGGGGGTGGCCTATCTGGCGACGCGCGAGTCGCACGAGTACCTGCGGACCATCAGCCGCGTCGGGCGCCGGCTGCCGGCCCACGTCGGCGCCCTGGGCAAGGCCCTGCTGGCCGAGCGGGACGACGCCGAGCTGCCCGAGGGACCGTACGAAGCCCTCACCCCGAACTCCCACACCGGGCGGGAGTCACTGGCGGCGGATCTGGCACAGGTCCGCGCCCGCGGCCACGCGATCGACCGCGAGGAGGGCGTCCTCGGCATCGTCGGCTTCGGCTTCGCCCTGCGCTACGACTCCCCCGCGCAGGACGCCATCAGCTGCTCGGTACCGGTGACCCGGCTGACACCGGGGCACGAGGAGCGGATCGTCGCGGTGATGCGGGAGATCAGGGGCAGGATCGAGGCGACGGCGCCGGGCACGGGCGGCGCGCCGCACTGGCGTTAGCGGGGACCCAGAGGCCGGGAAAAAGGCCTTCGTCTACCCGACCCCACCCACCCCAAACGCAACGTGCGCCACATCACACGCCCCCAGCTTCTTTACCGAACCACGTGCTTGATACAAATTGCCCGCGCGTTCCTGTCCGTCGACGGTCGTCGCCCACCCCCTTTCTGAGCCGCTTCTTTCGCATGCCCTGGGAACGCCCGTGTTCGCCCGCACCACCACGCCCTGGCCCCTCGTCGCCCTTTTCACGGCCGGGTATCTCGCCCCCTACCTCCTCCCGACCACCGTCGGCAGACTCGACTCGGGGCTTCCGCTGTCCGCCACGCAGGCGGGCGCCATCGGCAGTGCCCTGCTGCTGAGTTCGGCGTCGGCGGGCTTCGTGCTCGCCTCCCGCGTCGAGCGGATCGGCGCCCGGACCCTGGCCCGCGCCGGACTGGCCCTGGCCTTTGTCGGCTACGGCACCGCCGCCCTGACCGCCTCCGTCCCGGCCGTGGTCGCGGGCGCCCTGCTCGGCGGCTTCGGCTCCGGTACGGCCACCACGGTCGCCGCCACCGGAATCGCCGCCCAGCGGGATCCGCACCGCACGACCACACTGGGCCTGCTGAGCGTCTCCGCGCTCGCGGGCACGGTGTATCTGACGGTCCCGCACCTCGGCCCCGCCCACGGACTGCCGCTCGCCGCGATCGCCCTGACCGCGGCGGCCGTCTGGCCTCTGACGAGCCGCCTCCCGGTCCGTACGGCCGCCACCCGGCAGGCCCGCCGGAACCAGGACCCGCTGCCCCACCTGCGCGTCGGTCTCGTCCTCGCCGTCGCCATGCTCTTCTGGTCGCTCGCGCAGAACTCCCTGTGGGGTGTCAGCGGCCGGATCGGCCTCACGCAGGCGCATCTGACGGAGGCGACCGTCGGCGTCGTCTTCGCCGTCGCGCTGGGCGCCGGGCTCCTCGGGGTGATCGGCGCGGGCGCGCTCGGGCCGCGACTCGGCCGGGCCCTGCCCGTCGGCGCGGGCACCGTCCTCATCGCCGGCTGCATCGCGCTGAGCGCCTCCGCCACCGACCTGCCGACCTTCGCGGCCGGCGAGATCGCCTGGAACACGCTCTACCCGATCGTCCTGTCGTACGTCATCGGCCTCGCCGCCTCCCTCGACCCGCGCGGCCGCTGGGCGGTGCTCGTCGGCTCCGCGTCCTCGCTCGGTACGGCGGCCGGTCCGCTCATCGGCAGTCTGCTGGCCGCCGAGGCCGGCTTCCCGGCCATGGGCGCGCTCCTCGCCCTCGGGCTCCTGGCCGTCACCCTCCCGATGACCGCCGTGGCCCTGCACACCGGCGGGCGCCCCCTGCTCACCGGCGCGGTGCGCCGCCGGGGCGGCACCCCGGCCGCCGTGGTCGCCGCCTCGACCGGCACCCCGGCGGACGCGCTCCCGCAGGCGGGGCTCTCCGAACAGCCGGTCGTGGAGATCTCGATCGACGCCCCGGCAGTCCCGGCCCGGCAGTCCTACGACACGGCAGGACCCCGGCAGGCGGGCACCGCCGCACCGGGGTCCTGACAGACCGACGGCCTACGGGAACTCGTACGCCTCCACCTCGGCCAGATACCGCGCCCGCCGCTCCTCGTCGTGCTCCAGGAAGGACGCGACGAAGGAGTTGCGGGCCAGCTCACGCAGCCGGTCCTCACCGAGGCCCAGCGCCTGGCGTATGGCGTCGAAGTTGTCGCCCGCGTAGCCGCCGAAGTAGGCCGGGTCGTCGGAGTTGACCGTGCACAGCAGCCCGGCCTCCAGCATCGCGGGCAGCGGGTGCTCGGCGAGGACGTCGACGGCACGCAGCCGGACGTTGGAGAGGGGGCAGAGGGTCAGCGGTATCCGGTCGCGGACCAGCCGGGCGACCAGCGTCTCGTCCTCCATGCACCGCAGCCCGTGGTCGATCCGCTCGACGCCGAGTATGTCCAGGGCCTCGGTGATGTACTCCGGCGGCCCCTCCTCACCGGCGTGCGCCACGCGCCGGAGACCCAGGGCGGCGGCGGACTCGTACACCTCGCGGAACTTCACCGGCGGATGCCCGACCTCGGCCGAGTCGAGCCCGATGCCGACGATCCGGTCGAGATACGGCTTCGCCGCCTCCAGGGTCTCAAGCGCCGACTCGGCGGACTCGTCGCGCAGGAAGCACATGATCAGCTGCGTGGAGACGCCGTGCTCGGACTCGCTCTCTCCCAGCGCCCGCCACAGCCCTTCGACGACCGTCCCCATGGCGACCCCACGCGCCATGTGCGCCTGCGGGTCGAAGAAGATCTCCGCGTGCCGGACACCCTGCGCGGCGGCGCGGGCGAGGTAGGCGTTCGCCAGGTCCGCGAAGTCCTGCTCGGTGCGGAGCACGGCCATGAGCTCGTAGTACAGGTTCAGGAAGGACTGGAGGTCCTCGAACTGGTACGCCTTGCGCAGCTCGTCCGTGTCGGCGTACGGCAGCTCGACACCGTTGCGGGCGGCCAGCTCGAAAGCCAGCTCCGGCTCCAGGGTGCCTTCGATATGGAGGTGCAGTTCAGCTTTGGGGAGGGGCATCGAAGCATGGTACGGGGGTTTCACTGACGCTTCGGAACCGGCACCCTCTGCAGATCGTGCGCGACCGTCAGCTCCCCCTCGAACCCGGCGGCCCGCGCCTGCTGCTCGAACGCGTCCGGCTCGGAGTAGCGCTGGCTGAAGTGGGTGAGCACGAGGTGCCGCACACCGGCGTCCCGGGCGACCCGGGCCGCCTGACCTGATGTCAGGTGTCCGTGCTCGACGGCCAGTTGCTCGTCCTCGTCGAGGAAGGTCGACTCGATGACCAGCAGGTCGCAGCCCTCGGCCAGCGCGTACACGCCGTCGCACAGCCGGGTGTCCATCACGAACGCGAACCGCTGCCCGCGACGGGTCTCGCTGACGTCGTCGAGCGAGACACCACCGAGGACCCCCTCGCGCTGGAGGCGGCCGACGTCCGGGCCCTTGATGCCGTGCGCGGCGAGCCGGTCGGGCAGCATGCGGCGGCCGTCGGGCTCGATGAGGCGATAGCCGTAGGACTCGACGGGGTGGGAGAGCTTGCGGGCCTCCAGGGTGTAGCCGCCCGGTTCGGCGATCACCCCGTCCGCGCTCACCGGCGCCTCGACGAGCTCGACCGTCTCGCGGTAGGCGGTGGCGTACCGCAGCCGGTTGAAGAACCGCTGCCCGGAGCGCGGATAGTGGGCGGTCACCTCGTGCGGGACCCGGTCGAGGTTGATGCGCTGGATGACTCCGGCGAGGCCCAGCGAGTGGTCGCCGTGGAAGTGCGTGACGCAGATCCGGTTCAGGTCGTGCGCGGCGACCCCGGCGCGCAGCATCTGCCGCTGTGTGCCCTCGCCGGGGTCGAACAGGATGCCCTCGCCGTCCCACCGCAGCAGGTAGCCGTTGTGGTTGCGGTGCCGGGTCGGGACCTGGCTCGCGGTGCCGAGGACCACCAGTTCACGTACGGACACGTCGAGTTACCCGGGGGGCCACTCGAGGCCGCGGCCGCCGAGGACGTGCGCGTGGGCGTGCCAGACGGTCTGCCCGGCGCCGCTGCCGGTGTTGAAGATGATGCGGTAGCTCTCCAGCTTCTCGTCGTCGGCGACGGCCTGGGTCTCGCGCAGCACGTCGGCGGCGAGCTCCGGGGCGGCGGTGGCGAGCGCGGCGGCGTCCCGGTGGTGGGCCTTCGGGATCACCAGGACGTGGGTGGGCGCCTGGGGGTTGATGTCCCGGAACGCGACGGTCGTGTCGGTCTCACGGACGATCGTCGCCGGGATGCTCCCCGCGACGATCTTGCAGAACAGACAGTCGCCTTGCGGTTCCCCTGCCATGCGTGTGCCTCCTTCACGCCGGTGATCTCTTACAAGGGGCATGCTATCGAGGCGAGGTCCACCTCTTGTCCGACCGAGTCGGGTGGTGGGTGGGCACAGGCCGGGGGTCTGGGGGCGGAGCCCCCAGGGACGGTCACGGCAACGCGGGCGGAACCTTGGCAGGCGCCGACTCCAACGTCTCCAGCGCCAGCCGAACCGCCTCGTCCAACTGCATGTCCCGCCCCGCAGCGTGATCCTGAGGCCGCTGCACGACCTCGACGTCCGGGTCGACGCCGTGGTTCTCCACGCCCCACTCGTATCCCTCCAGCCAGAACGCGTACTTCGGCTGCGTGATCAGCGTCCCGTCGACCAGTCGGTACCGGCTGTCGATCCCGATCACCCCGCCCCACGTCCGCGTACCGACCACCGGCCCGATCCCCAGCGCTTTGATCGCCGCGTTGACGATGTCCCCGTCCGACCCGGAGAACTCGTTCGCGACGGCGACCACCGGCCCCCGGGGTGCGTCGTGCGGGTAGCTGTACGGCCGCATCCCGCGCGGCACGGCCCAGCCGACGATCCGCCGGGCCAGCTTCTCGACGACGAGCTGGGAGGTGTGCCCGCCCCGGTTCTCGCGGACGTCCACGACCAGCCCTTCCCGTGCCACCTCCACCCGCAGGTCGCGGTGGATCTGGGCCCAGCCGGGCGCCTGCATGTCCGGCACGTGCAGATACCCCAGCCGGCCGCCGGACTTCTCGTGGACGTACGCCCGCCGGTCCGCGACCCACGCGTGGTAGCGGAGCGGTTCCTCGTCCGCCGTCGGCACGACCACCGCGTGCCGTACCTCGCCCCCGCCGGACGGCGAGATGGTCAGCTCGATCGGCTTGCCCGCCGTACCGACGAGGAGCGGCCCTGGTCCGGTCACCGGGTCGACCGGCATCCCGGCCACCGCGACGATCGCGTCCCCGGCGCGCACGGCGACGCCCGGCGCGGCGAGCGGGGAGCGGGCGTCCGGGTCGGAGGTCTCGGTCGGGAGGATGCGGTCGATGACCCAAGTGCCGTCCGCATGGCGGGAGATGTCGGCGCCGAGCAGGCCCTGCCGGGGCCCGCCGCCGTGGCCGCCGCGCGGGACGACGTAGGCGTGCGAGGTGCCCAGCTCGCCCTGGACCTCCCACAGCAGGTCGACGAGGTCGTCATGGGTGGCGACCCGGTCCAGCACCGGACGGTAGCGGTCGAGGACGCCGGGCCAGTCGACCCCGTTCATGTCCGGGCGCCAGAAGTGGTCCCGCATGACGCGGCCCGTCTCCTCGTACATCTGCCGCCACTCGGCCGCCGGGTCGACCCTCTGCCGTACGCGGGTGAGGTCGACGGTGATGTTCGTGTCGCTGTCGTCGTCGTTCGAGGCGCGCCGGTCGCTGGGCACGACCTTGAGCCGGCCGTCGGTCCACAGCAGGACCCGCTTGCCGTCGCCGCTGACCTGGAAGTGGTCGGCGTCGGCGGCGAGGTGCTCGATGCGCTGCTGGGCGAGGTCGTAGCGCTCCAGCTCGGTGTGCGGGTCCGGGTCGTCCGGGGTGGCCCGGGAGGAGCCGAGGACACCGCGCACCGGGTGCCGCAGCCACAGCACGCCGTCCTTCGCGGCCCGAAGGTTGGAGTAGCGGGCCGCCTCCACCGGGAACGGCACGATCCGGTCGGCGAGGCCTTCGAGGTCGATGCGGGTGGCCGGGGTGCCCTCGCTGTCGGGCGTCTCGTCCTTGTCGGGGGCCTCGAAGGGGCGGCCGTGCCGCTGCGGGCCGAACGGCGAGGGCGTGGTCGCGGCCAGCGTGATCAGGTGCGGGCGGTCGCCGACCACGAAGGCCAGGTCGAAGACGTGCTCGTCGTAGACCGGGTCGAAGGAGCGGTTGGAGAGGAAGGCGAGGTGCTTGCCGTCGAGGGTGAACGCCGGGGCGTAGTCCCGGAACCGCAGCGGGGTCGCCTCGGTGACGGACAGGTCGGTGGTGTTGGCGAGCCGCAGCTGGCGCAGCGGGCCGGGGCCGGGGTGCGACCAGGCGAGCCAGGCCGAGTCGGGCGAGAAGACCAGCCCGGAGACGTCGCCCTCCTCGCTGCGGTCGACCTCGCGGACCTCGCCGGTCTCGCGTTCGACGAGCAGGACGCGTCCGTCGTGCGCGGCGACCGCGGCCCGGCTGCCGTCGGGTGCCATGGCGAGCCCGAGGACGCGGCCCAGCTGTCCGGCGGCGAGCCGGCGCGGGGTGGCGCCGGGCGCGTGGCCGGTGGCGGGCGCGAACTCCAGGGCGTCGTCGCCCTCGGCGTCCGTCACCCACACCACCCATTCCTCGCCCTCGGCGCGGAAGGTGCGCGGCAGCCGGGCCCGTACGCCGGGTTCGGCGGAGAGTGCGCGGGCCGGTCCGGCGCGGTGGGTCACCCAGTGCACGGCTCCGCGCACGGCGACCGCGCTGCCGCGCGCGGTGTGGTCGGGGGCGGCCGACCCGAACCAGCGGGTGGCGTTCACCGTGAACGGCTGCCGGTCGGTGTGCTGCCCGCCGAGCCGTACGTCGAGGCGGCGGGGCTCGGCGCCGTCGAGGTCGTCGAGGATCCACAGTTCACCGGCGGAGGAGTACACGACCCGGGTGCCGTCCCCGGCCGCGTGCCGGGCGTAGTAGCCGTCGAGTGGGGCGTGCCGCCGCAGGTCGGAGCCGTCGGCGAGGGAGGAGTACAAGGCGCCGACGCCCTCGTGGTCGGACAGGAAGGCGATCCGGTCCCCCGTCCACACGGGGTACTCGATGTTCCCGTCCAGGTCTTCGTGCAGCCGTACGAACTCGCCGACACCCTCCCCGTCGCGGACGTCCCTGTCGATCCACAGCTTGCCCGCCGTACCGCCCCGGTACCGCTTCCACCAGGCCGCCTCGCGTCCCATCGGCGCGGACAGCAGGACCGTGCCGGGACCTCCGTGGGCGACATCGCCTACGGGTCCGTAGGGCAGGGTCGTGGCCGGGCCTCCGTCGAGCGGGATCGCGCGGGCCCAGCTGCGGCGCAGGCTCGCCTGGCCGTAGGTGCTGAGCGCGAGGACCTCGCCGTCCGCGGTCCAGCCGCGCACCTGGGTGCGGGAACTGCCCCAGTGGGTCAGGCGTTTGGCGGGGCCGCCGTCCACCGGGGCGATGTGCACCTCGGGGGCGCCGTCGCGGGTGGAGGTCCAGGCGACGGTGGTGCCGTCGGGCGAGATGCGGGGGTGGGTGACCGGCACGTTGTCGGCGCTGACCCGCCAGGCCCGGCCGCCGTCGAGCGGGGCGAGCCACACGTCGTCCTCGGCGGTGAAGGCGACCAACTCGCCGTGCAGGTGGGGGAACCGGAAATACGCTGAGGCTGCGGCGGTCGCTGACTGTGTCACCCGATCACCCTATGCACGCCCGGCGACAGGGGACAGGGGGGCCGGGGAATGTAGACGAGGACGGTTTAACTCGATCGTATGATGGTCGACTTACGGGCTTGCGGCGTCCTGGTCCGTTCGGGCTACGGTGATCGTGTGATCTGGGACGCCGGGTACGGCGCCAGCGTGCGGGGCCCCCGCTCCACCGGAGTGATGGTTCAGGGCCTCCCCGTCGCCTCTGGCTGTACCCATCTGGCCAGGTCGTGAGGGAACCGGCCTCCCGGGATCGGACCACGGACACGATCCGTGTCGCTGCCCCGGGGTCGAGTACGCCGGGGACCAGTGCGCCCAAGACCGTTCGGGGCGTGCGGCTGAGCAGACTCACTCCTGCTCAGTCCACAGGGACGGTTTGAAGCAGGTTTGGATCACGCGACCGCCCCGGACGGCGGCTCACTTGCCGTCCGGCCAGCACTGGGGCGCCTTCTGGCAGTAGACGGTCTTGGTGACGGTCACCGTGACCGTCGGCCCCGGCTGGTCGGGGTTGTTGACGGGCGGGGTGGTCCGCGCGTTGCAGTTCCCCAGCCCCTCCACGTGGAACCACTCCTTGCCGTCGATCTTCGCGGTGAGGTCCCCGCGCACACACGCACCGCTGACCGCGCGGGTGACCTTGCCGGTGACGGTGATGTCCTTGCCGTCGTCGGTCTCGCCCTCGCAGTCGACCTCGGCGACGGCGTTCTCGGTGGCCGTGGGCGTCGAGCCGCTGTCGCCGTACGAGGCCGTGCAGTTGAGCCAGCGCACATCCGCGTTCTGCCGCTCCAGCTCGTCCGTCACGGTCTGGTCGGTCGTGTACGCCACGGTCGCGGAGTTCAGTCCGCTCGGATCGCAGGCGACCGTCCCGCCCACGGCGAGCACGCCCAGCACCACCGCAGCCGCCACCCGCCGCCCGCGCGGCCGACGCCGAATCCTCCTCAACGCCCCCATGCGCGGCAGCCTGCCACCGTCCCGGCCGTCGCGGTAGAGCGCATATGGCCACCCCGCGCGCCCCACCTCTACCGTGGACGGATGCGCAAGCAACACAGCCCGCGAAGGCTCGTCGTGGACGAGCGGACCGTCTACCTGTGGACCGTCCGCCACCGGCACGGCGACGGCGAGCCCTGCCGCGAGACCCTCAGCCTGAACCGCGACGGCATCCGCACCCGGATCGTCTTCCGGTCCGGCGAGGGACGCGACGCCGGCGGCGGCTACCCCGGCCACTCGGGCGGCGTGAGCGACGCCCACGGCCACTACGCCAACCTGAACGAACCCGGCGTCGTACGCGCCCTGGTCGACGAGGCGTCGAGGCGCGGACTGCTGTCCGGCGGCGGCGAGTTGGACGGCTGGGACCTGCTGCCGGCCGTGGCCGTCAGCCGCGCAGCAGCAGCCACTCCTGAAGCTCCACCAGGTTGCCCTCCGGGTCCTTGAGGTGCGCGACCCGCATCCGGTCGGTCATCGCGGCCGGTCCGTACAGCAGGGTCGCCCCGCGAGCGGTGACCTGCGCGCAGTATGCGTCCAGGTCATCGACGCGCAGCACCACCAGGGAGCGGTGGCCGGTGGCCCCGTCGCCCAGCTCGTCGCCGAGGACCGCGGACATCATGTCCCGGTCCTGGAGGGCGATTCCCGCGGAGCCGACGGCCGGGCTGAACTTCTCGTACGGCCCCTCGGTCGCCCCCGACTGCGGCTTCAGGCCGAGGACGTCGGCGTAGAAGCGGTAACAGGCGGCGAAGTCGCCGACGAGCAGGCGTACCTGGGCGAGTTCCATGAACCGTTCTCCCGAGGGCAGAGTCAGGACCAGCGGCCGGAGCGGCCGAGGAGCAGGGCGGTCGCGGCGGTCCCGGCGGTCGACGTGCGCAGCACGGTCGGCCCGAGCCGGTACGCCTTCGCGCCCGCCTCCTCGAAGAGCGCCAACTCCTCGGGGGAGACCCCGCCTTCGGGGCCGACGACGAGCACGATCTCGCCCTCGGCGGGCAGTTCGGCGGTGGCCAGGGTCTCCGCGCCGCTCTCGTGCAGGACGGCGGCGAAGTCGGCTTTGGCGAGAAGTGCCGCAACCTGCTTGCTCGTCGCTGCGTCCGCGACCTCGGGGAAGCGGACCCGGCGGGACTGCTTGCCGGCCTCGCGGGCGGTGGCCCGCCACTTACCGAGCGCCTTCAGACCGCGGTCGCCCTTCCACTGCGTGATGCAACGGGAGGCCGCCCAGGGCACGATCGCGTCGACGCCGGTCTCGGTCATCGTCTCGACGGCCAACTCGCCCCGGTCGCCCTTGGGAAGAGCCTGCACGACGGTGATGCGGGGGGACGGCGCAGGTTCCTCGGCGACGCCCGTCATGTGGACGATCAGCCGGTCCTTGCCCTCGGTGCCGACCACGTCGCACTCGGCCCAGCGCCCGGCACCGTCGGTGAGGACGAGGCTCTCCCCGGCCCGAAGCCGCTTGACCGAGACGGCGTGCCGCCCCTCGGGGCCGTCGAGAACGTACTGTCCGCCGCCGCCCGCGTCGAAGTGCTCGACGACGAACACCGGCGCCGTCACAGCGCCCCGCCTCGCGACAACGCTGTCCTGGCGGCGCCGAGTTCGGCCGCCAGCACCTCCACCAGCTGCCCGGCGGGCAGTTCGCGGGCCATCCGGAACCCCTGCCCAGCCCACAGCGCCATGCCCTGCGCGTCGCCCGCCTTGGCGGCCGCCTTGCGCAGCGGCGAGGTCAGGTGGTGGATCTCCGGGTAGGCCGCGGGGGCGTACGGGCCGTGCTCGCGCAGGAAGCGGTTGACCAGCCCGCGGGCCGGGCGGCCGGAGAAGGCGCGGGTCAACTCGGTACGCACGAAAAGGGGGTTGGTCAGTGCCTGCTTGTGCACGGCGCTCGCGCCGGACTCGGGGGTGGCGAGGAACGCCGTGCCGAGCTGGGCCGCGCTCGCGCCCGCGGCCAGCACGGCGGCGATCTGGCTGCCGCGCATGATGCCGCCGGCGGCGACGATCGGGATGGCCACGGTCTCGCGGACCTGCGCGATCAGGGAGAGCAGGCCTATCCCGGAGCCGTCGGTCTCCGGGATGTCACGGTGCGTGCCCTGATGGCCGCCCGCCTCCACGCCCTGCGCGATCACCGCGTCGGCACCCGCCCGCTCCACGGCGAGGGCCTCCTCCGCGGTGGTCGCGGTGACCAGGGTGAAGGTGCCGGCCCGGCGCAGCGACTCCAGGACGTCCGGGCTCGGCACACCGAAGTGGAACGACACCACCGGCACCGGGTTGTCGAGCAGCACCGCGAGCTTGGCCTCGTAGCCGTCGTCGCGGCCGCTCTCCGGGTCGCCGAGCTCGGTCTCGTACCAGGCGGCCTCGCCGGCCAGCTGGTGGGCGTACACGTCGACGGCGGCCGGGTCCGCGTACTCCGGCTGCGGCATGAAGAGGTTCGCGCCGAAGGGGCGGGCCGTGAGGCTCCGCAGCTGCTTGATCTCCTGATACAGGCCGTCGGCCGTCTTGTACCCGGCAGCGAGGAACCCCAGCCCGCCGGCCTCGGACACGGCCGCGGCGAGCGTCGGCACGGAGACGCCGCCCGCCATGGGGGCCTGCACGATCGGATAGGGGAAGAGATCGGTCAGTGCGGAGGACATGACGGCATGTTGTCACGTCCCCCGAACAAGTCCGAATCGAGCGTTCCCCTTGGCATACGCCAGCTGCAACCAGCCCGTCCGGCGCGCATCCAGCCCGTCCGGCGTTTGAGGACGAGGCCCTTCGGGCCGACAGGGGGGTCTGGGGGGCGCAGCCCCCCAGGGACGGGAAGGGTAGGGCGGCGGGGGCGAAAAATGCCGCCCGCAGCCACCCCGTCAGCGACCGTTGAACGCATCCTTCAACCGCGAGAACAACCCTTGCTGCCCCGGCTGACTGTGTCTGCCCGGGGGACAACCCCCGGACCCCCGGCAGCCCTCCCTCAGCGCGCGTCAGCGGCCATTGAAGGCGTCCTTCAACCGCGAGAACAACCCCTGCTGCCCCGGCTGGAACTGCCCCAGAGGCCGCTCCTCGCCCCTCAGCTTGGCCAGCTCACGCAGCAACCGCTCCTGCTCGGGATCCAGCTTGTTCGGGGTCTGGACCTCGACGTGGACGATGAGGTCGCCGCGCCCGCCGCCGCGCAGGTGCGTGACGCCACGGCCGTGCAGCGGGATCGACTGGCCGGACTGGGTGCCCGGGCGGATGTCGACCTCTTCCAGACCGTCGAGGGTCTCCAGCGGGACCTTGGTCCCGAGGGACGCCGCGGTCATCGGCAGCGTGACCGTGCAGTGCAGATCGTCGCCGCGCCGCTGGAACTGCGAGTGCGGCAGCTCGTGGATCTCGACGTACAGGTCACCGGCGGGACCGCCACCGGGCCCGACCTCGCCCTCGCCGGCGAGCTGGATGCGGGTGCCGTTGTCGACACCGGCGGGGATCTTGACGGTGAGGGTCCGGCGGGACCGTACCCGCCCGTCGCCGGCGCACTCCGGGCACGGCGTCGGGACCACCGTGCCGAAGCCCTGGCACTGCGGGCAGGGGCGCGAGGTCATGACCTGGCCCAGGAAGGACCGCGTCACCTGCGACACCTCACCGCGGCCGCGGCACATGTCACAGGTCTGCGCGGAGGTCCCCGGCGCCGCGCCCTCACCACTGCAGGTGGTGCAGACGATCGCCGTGTCGACCTGGATGTCCTTCGTGGTGCCGAAGGCCGCCTCGTCGAGCTCGACCTCCAGCCGGATCATCGCGTCCTGGCCGCGCCGGGTGCGCGAGCGCGGACCCCGCTGGGACGCCGTACCGAAGAAGGCGTCCATGATGTCCGAGAAGTTCCCGAAGCCGCCCGCGCCGAAGCCGCCCGCGCCACCGGCGCCGCCGGCCTGCGAGAGCGGGTCGCCGCCGAGGTCGTAGACCTGCTTCTTCTGCGGGTCCGACAGCACCTCGTAGGCGGCGTTGATCTCCTTGAACCGCTCTTGGGTCTTCGGATCGGGGTTGACGTCCGGATGCAGCTCGCGTGCGAGCCGCCGGAAGGCCTTCTTGATCTCTTCCTGCGACGCGTCGCGGCGCACGCCGAGAACGGCGTAGTAGTCCGTGGCCACTTACGACTCCGCCAGGATCTGTCCGACGTACCGTGCCACTGCGCGTACCGCTCCCATCGTTCCCGGGTAATCCATGCGGGTCGGTCCGACCACGCCGAGCTTGGCGACTGCCTCGCCGCCCGAACCGTAGCCGACCGACACCACCGAAGTGGAGTTGAGTCCCTCGTAGGCGTTCTCGTGACCGATGCGTACGGTCATGCCCGAATCCCCCGCCTCGCCAAGGAGCTTGAGAAGCACGACCTGCTCCTCCAAGGCTTCCAGAACGGGCCGGATGGTGAGGGGAAAGTCATGTCCGAAGCGGGTGAGATTGGCGGTGCCGCCGATCATCAGCCGCTCCTCGTTCTCCTCGACGAGCGTCTCCAGCAGAGTGGAGAGCACCGTCGAGACGGTGCCGCGGTCCTCGGTGTCGAAGCCCTCTGGCAGGTCCTCCACCAGCTGCGGCACATCGGCGAAGCGGCGACCTGCGATCCGGCTGTTGAGCCGTGCCCGCAGATCGGCCAGCGACGCCTCACCGAACGGCGCCGGGCAGTCGACCATCCGCTGCTCGACCCGCCCGGTGTCCGTGATCAGGACGAGCATCACGCGCGCGGGGGCCAGCGACAGCAGCTCGACGTGCCGCACCGTCGACCGCGTGAGCGACGGGTACTGCACGACGGCGACCTGCCGCGTCAGCTGCGCGAGCAGCCGTACGGTCCGCGCCACGACGTCGTCCAGATCGACGGCGCCGTCGAGGAAGTTCTGGATCGCGCGCCGCTCGGGCCCGGTCATCGGCTTGACGCCGGCCAGCTTGTCGACGAACAGCCGATAGCCCTTGTCGGTCGGGATCCGCCCCGCGCTGGTGTGCGGCTGGGCGATGAACCCCTCGTCCTCCAGGGCCGCCATGTCGTTACGCACGGTCGCCGGGGAGACACCGAGGTTGTGCCGCTCGGTGAGCGCCTTGGAGCCGACCGGCTCCTCGGTGCCGACGTAGTCCTGGACGATGGCGCGCAGCACCTGAAGCCTGCGTTCACTCAGCATCGCGCACACCTCCAGAAAGTCGACCCCTCGGCGCCCCGCCTGGCACTCGTCACTTCCGAGTGCCAACCCACCCCGGCCAGTGTACGGCTGTCGGGTACGCCCGGGGCAAGGCCGGGCCTGCGAGGTCGTGCCCGAGGAGGCTTCCCCGCTAGCGTCGCGGTATGACGGTGACTTGGGAAGAGCTGCGGTGGGAGCGGCTGGCCCCCGGGGTCGGCCGGTGCCGGCTTCCGGTCTGGGACTGCACGGTGGGGCTGGTCGTCGGGGCGGGCGCGGCCCTGCTGATCGACGCCGGGTCGAGCCTGGCGGAGGGGGTGCGGCTGCGGGCGCAGGCGGAGGAGCTCGCCGGCCACCGTGTGACCCATCTCGCGCTCACCCACCCCCACTTCGACCATGTCTTCGGGGCGGCGGCGTTCGCGGGGGCGGAGGTGTTCGGCGCGGTCGGCATCGACACGGTGTTCACCGCCCGGCACGGCCGCGAGGAGCTGCGCGCGGACGCGGTGGGCAACGGCCTCGACGCGCACCTGGCCGACGAGGCGGTCGACGCCCTGGCCCTGCCCCGCCATCACGTCTTTGGCGAGTGGACCCTCGACCTGGGCGGCGGCCGCCAGGTCCTGCTGGCGAACGTGGGACCGGCGCACACGGCCCACGACCTCGTGGTGCTCGTCCCCGGCTCGCCGGAGGTGGTCTTCTGCGGTGACCTCGTCGAGGAGTCGGGCGAACCCCAGGCGGGCCGGGACGCCGTACCGTCCCACTGGCCGGCCGCCCTGGACCGGCTGCTGGACCTGGGCGGCGAGGACGCGCTGTACGTGCCCGGTCACGGAGCGGTGGTGGACGCGGCGTTCGTACGGGCGCAACGGGACGCCCTGGCGGACCGCTTCGGCGTGTCGCTGTGACCGCCGCCGAGCTCCTCCTATCGTCATCCGAATGCGCCAGTACACTCCGGACCTGACCCCGCCGTGGAAGAAGCCCAAGCCGGCCCCAGAGGTCCCGGCCGAGCCCGGCCTGGTGGTCGAGGAGCCGGGGACGGGCTTCTGCGGTGCGGTGATCCGCTGCGAGGCGGGCACGGTCACCCTGGAGGACCGCTTCGGCAAGCACCGCGTGTTCCCCCTGGAGCCGCGCGGCTTCCTCCTGGAGGGCCGGGTGGTGACCCTCGTACGCCCCACCGGCCAGGCTCCGGTACGCCCCGCCCGCACCGCCTCCGGTTCGGTCGCCGTCCCCGGCGCCCGCGCGCGCGTGGCCCGCGCCGGGCGCATCTACGTCGAGGGCCGGCACGACGCCGAGCTGGTCGAGAAGGTGTGGGGCGACGACCTGCGCATCGAGGGCGTGGTCGTGGAGTACCTGGAGGGCGTCGACGACCTCCCGTCCATCGTCGAGGACTTCGCGCCGGGGCCGGATGCCCGGCTGGGGGTCCTGGTGGACCACTTGGTCCCGGGCAGCAAGGAGTCCCGTATCGCGGCGGCGGTGACCAGCGAGCACGCCCTCGTCGTCGGCCACCCGTACATCGACATCTGGGAGGCGGTGAAGCCGTCGGCCGTCGGAATCGAGGCGTGGCCCCGCGTCCCGCACGGCCAGGACTGGAAGACGGGCGTGTGCCGGGCACTGGGCTGGCCGGAAAACACGGGCGCGGTATGGCAGGCGATCCTGAAGCGGGTGGGCTCCTACCGGGACCTGGAGCCGGAGCTCCTGGGCCGAGTGGAGGAACTGATCGACTTCGTGACGGCCCCGGAGTAGGGCTACGCGCCAGGGTTTTCGCCCCCGCCGCCCCTACCCGTCCCGTCCCTGGGGGCTGCCGCCCCCAGACCCCCGCCTTCGGCCCGAAGGGCCTCGTCCTCAAACGCCGGACGGGCTGAAAATCAGCCCCTCCGGCGTTTGAGGAGCGGGGTCTGGGGCGGAGCCCCAGAAGGATGGGACGGGTAGGGGCGGCGGGGGCGAAAAAACCCCTCAGTCCACCAGGTCCCTCACCACCGCGTCCGCCAGCAACCGCCCCCGCAGGGTCAGCACCGCACGCCCCTCCTCGTACGGCCCCTCCTGGAGCAGCCCGTCCGACAGGGCCCGGCGTGAGGCCGCGAGCCCCTCCTCCCGCAGCAGCGACAGCGGCACCCCCTCCCGCAGCCGCAGCTCCAGCAGAATCCGCTCCACCCGGCGGTCCTCCTCCGACAGGAGTTCCCGACCGGCGCCCGGGGAGCGCCCCGCCGCCAGCGCCGCCGCATACGCCCCCGGATGCTTCACGTTCCACCAGCGCACACCCCCCACGTGGCTGTGCGCCCCCGGCCCCGCACCCCACCAGTCGGCACCACGCCAGTACAGCTCGTTGTGCAGGCAGCGCCCCGCGTCCGAAGTCGCCCAGTTCGACACCTCGTACCAGTCGTACCCGGCCCTCGAGAGCATCTCCTCGGCGATCAGATACCGGTCCGCGTGCACGTCGTCGTCGGTCATCGGAACCTCGCCCCGCCGGATCCGACGAGCCAGCTGCGTGCCCTCCTCGACGATCAGCGCGTACGCCGACACATGGTCCGGCCCGGCACCGAGCGCGGCTTCCAGGGAGGCCCGCCAGTCGTCGTCCGACTCCCCGGGCGTGCCGTAGATCAGGTCGAGGTTGACGTGCGAGAACCCCGCCGCACGCGCCTCCGCCACGCACGCCTGGGGCCGGCCCGGCGTATGCGTCCGGTCCAGCACGCGCAGCACGTGCTGCTTGGCGCTCTGCATGCCGAAGGAGACCCGGTTGAAGCCGCCCTGGCGAAGCGTCGCCAGGTAGCTCGGATCCACCGACTCCGGGTTCGCCTCCGTCGTCACCTCCGCGTCCGCCGCGAGCCCGAACTCGTCGCGGATCGCCCCCAGCATCCGTACGAGGTCCCCCGCGGCCAGCAGCGTGGGCGTACCGCCGCCGACGAAGACCGTGCGGACCTCGCGGGGGTCGTCGCCGAGGACCTTGCGGGCCAGGCGGATCTCGTCGATCAGGGTGTCCGCGTAGTTGTCGCGGGAGGCGAGGACGCCGCCGGTGCCGCGCAGCTCGGTCGCCGTGTAGGTGTTGAAGTCGCAGTAGCCGCAGCGGGTCGCGCAGTACGGGACGTGCAGGTAGAACCCGAGGGGGCGGTCGGCCGCCCCGGCGAGCGCGGGCGCGGGCAGGGCGCCGTCGTCGGGGACGGGCTCGCCGTCGGGGAGTGCGGAAGGCATGCCCCCCATTGTCCCGTACCCACGCCGTTACTCGGCCTGCAGTACCAGCAGCGCCAGGTCGTCCTCCGGCGGCCGTACCCCGAACTCGTGCACCAGCCGTTTGATGCGCTCGGCGATCAGCTCCGCGTCCAGCCCCGCGCAGCCCGCGAGCGCGTCCGCCAGCCCGTCCTCGTCGTCGAACTGGCGCGAGCCGCTGCGCCGCTCGGTGACCCCGTCGGTCACGCACAGCAGGCTGTCGCCGGACCGCAGCTCGAAGGTCTCGCTGGTGTACGTGGCGTCCTCGACGACCCCGAGGAGGGTCTGCGGATGGGCGGCCGTACGGACCTCGCCGCCCGACCCGAGCAGCAGTGGCAGCGGATGCCCGGCGGAGGCGAGGGTGCAGCGCACCCCGCCGTCGAAGGGGGCCAGCTCGCCGTAGAGGAGGGAGAGGAAGCGGGTCTGCGGGCCGTCTCCGGGGGCCATCGGCCGGCCGCCCGCCGAGGCCAGCGAGCGGGCCGCCGCGTCCGCGGCCTCCGTCGCGTCGTCGAGGAGCAGCTGGTTGAGGCGGTCCAGGACGTCGGCGACGCGGTAGCCCTCGCGGGCCAGCAGCCGCAGCCAGGGCCGGGCGAGGCCGATGACGACGGCCGCCTCGGGCCCCTTGCCCTGGACGTCGCCGACGGCGAAGCACCAGCGGCCGTCGCCGGCCGGGAAGAGGTCGTAGAAGTCGCCGCTGGGGCCGCCCTTGTCGCACGGCTCGTAGACCAGGGCGCTGCGCATCCCGGGTATCTCGGCGACCGCCCCCGGCAGCAGTCCGCGCTGCAGTACGGCGCTGATGGTGGCCTGCCGGGCGTACTGGCGGGCGGCGCCGATGGCGAGCGCCACCCGGCGGCTGAGGTCCTCGACCAGGCCGGTGATCTCGTCCGGGAAGCACAGCACCCCGGACCGGCCGATGACCAGGGTGCCGAGCGGGCGGCCGCCGGCCGTCAGCCGGTAGGCGAGCGCGGCGCCGTGGGTGCCGCGCGGGCCCAGCGCGTCGCCGGGCCAGGGGAAGGCGGCGGGCCCGGGCCGTGCCGGGTCGGTCGGGCGCGGTGGCTCCTTCTCCAGGGCCTGGCGCAGGTCCTCGATGCGGTTCTCGCTGCTGTGCCACACCCGGGCGAGGCGCGGCCCGGTCCCGCCGGTGCCGTCGGCCGCCCAGCCGCCGCGGCCCGTCAGCTCGTCCTCCAGCCACACGGCACACCAGTCGGCCAGCCGCGGCACGATCAGCTGTCCGGCGAGCGCGGCCACCAGGTTCTCGTCGAGCTGCCCGGCGAGCAGGTCGGAGGCCTCGGCGAGGAAGGAGAGGGCGCCGCGATTGAGCCACTCCCGGTCCTGCTCGACGCGCTGCGGTTCCGGGGCGAGTATCTCGGCCACGCGCAGCGCGCGCTCCCCCACGTACGCCTCGCGCGCGTCGGCCGCCGACTCCCCCTGTGCGGGCAGCCGCGCCCACACCGTCTTGGCGCCCGTGCGGTAGGTGACGCCCCAGGATTCGGAGAGCGCGGCGACCAGCCGCAGGCCCCGCCCGTACTCCGAGGCCTCGTACGAGGCTTCGGCGGAGGCGTCGCGCGGGGCGCGCGAGGGATGGTGGTCCAGGACCTCGACGACCAGGGCGCCGGTCATCGGCTCCAGCCGGCAGGCCAGCTCGACCTCGGTGCCGGCGTGTACGACGGCGTTGGTGACCAGCTCACTGACGACGACCACCGCGTCGCCGGTCAGGCGGTCGGTGAGGTGTTCGGTGCCGGGCAGAGCGCGCTCGGCCCATTCGGCGAGCGCGTCGCGTAACACCGCGCGGGCGGTGCCCGGCGCGAGGGAACTGCCGGGCAGGGCGGCGTGCGCCTCGGCGCACGGAAGCACGTCGGCGGCTGGGTTCGCCTCGGTGCGCGGGGGCGCACACTCGTGCGCAGGCGCATCAGAGGCAAGGGAAACGGTCTCCCGTTGCGTCGGAATGGCCCCCATGTACAGCTCCCCGAGCGGTTCGGACGAATACGCCTCAGTCGATGCCGACAGAGTGACAGACTGGCCACGCCCATAAGCGCCGAGTTACCGAAGTGGGCCGCCATGAGTGAGAACAGTGCTACGCCTGTGCTCGAAGATGGGCACAAAGATGGCCTGATTCGAGCATCCGATCTGCGTCCGCTGCTCGCCGCGATGACCGCGGCCAGGGACGGTGACTTCACGAAGGTGCCGGAATCGGGCCACGGTCTGGTGGCCGAGGTGACGGCCGTCTTCAACCAGATCATGGACCGCAGCACGCACTTCAACACGGAAGTACAGCGTGTGAAGCGGGACCTGGTGCGGTACGGCCGGCTCGACGAACGCCTCTCGGCCAGCCCGGGACAGGGCGCCTGGACCTCCCGGGTCAACGACGTGAACCAGCTGCTCGACGCGCTCGTCGCCCCGGCTGCCAACGCGACGCGCGTCCTGGACGCGGTGGCCGGCGGCGATCTGACCCAGCGGGTCGATCTGCACGACGGCAGCAGGCAGTTGCGCGGCGATCTGCGGCGCCTCGGCCGTGCCGTGAACAAGATGGTGGACCAACTGTCCCTGTTCACGGGCGAGGTGACCCGGGTCGCGCGCGAGGTCGGCACCGAGGGGCGGCTCGGCGGGCGGGCCAAGGTGACGGGCCTGTCGGGGAGTTGGCGGGACGTGACCGAGGCGGTCAACACCATGGCGTCCCGGCTGACCGCCCAGGTCCGGGACATCGCCCTGGTGACCACGGCGGTGGCCCGCGGTGACCTGACCCGCACGGTCACCGTCGAGGCGACCGGCGAGCTGCTCGAACTGAAGCTGACCGTGAACACGATGGTCGACCAGCTCTCCGCCTTCGCCGACGAGGTCACCCGGGTGGCCCGCGAGGTCGGCACCGAGGGCCAGTTGGGCGGGCGCGCTCAGGTGCGGGGGGTCAGTGGCGTCTGGAAGGACCTCACCGACAACGTCAACTTCATGGCCTCGAACCTGACCTCACAGGTCCGGAACATCGCCCAGGTCACCACGGCCGTCGCCAACGGCGACCTGAGCCAGAAGATCACGGTCGCCGCCCAGGGCGAGATCCTGGAGCTGAAGTCGACGATCAACACGATGGTCGACCAGCTCTCCGCCTTCGCCGACGAGGTCACCCGCGTGGCCCGCGAGGTCGGCACCGAAGGCAACCTCGGCGGCCGGGCCCAGGTGCGGGGCGTCTCCGGCGTCTGGAAGGACCTCACCGACAACGTCAACTTCATGGCGGACAACCTGACGTCGCAGGTCCGCAACATCGCCCTCGTCTCCACCGCCGTGGCCCAGGGCGACCTCGGCAAGAAGATCACGGTCGAGGCGAAGGGCGAGATCCTGGAGCTGAAGTCGACGATCAACACGATGGTCGACCAGCTCTCCGCCTTCGCCGACGAGGTCACCCGCGTGGCCCGCGAGGTCGGCACCGAAGGCAACCTCGGCGGCCAGGCGCAGGTGCGGGGCGTGTCGGGGGTCTGGAAGGACCTCACCGACAACGTCAACTTCATGGCCCTGAACCTGACCTCACAGGTCCGGAACATCGCCCAGGTCACCACGGCCGTCGCGAACGGCGACCTGTCCAAGAAGATCACGGTCGACGCCCGCGGCGAGATCCTCGAACTCAAGGACACCGTCAACACGATGGTGGAGCAGCTGCGCGCCTTCGCCGACGAGGTGACCCGCGTGGCCCGCGAGGTCGGCACCGACGGCCGGCTCGGCGGACGCGCCCAGGTGCTGGGCGTCTCCGGGGTCTGGCGGGACCTGACCGACAACGTCAACTACATGGCCGACAACCTGACGTCGCAGGTGCGGAACATCGCCCAGGTGGCCACGGCCGTGGCGCAGGGCGACCTGTCGAAGAAGATCGACGTGGACGCCCGCGGCGAGATCCTCGAACTGAAGACCACCATCAACACGATGGTCGACACCCTGTCCTCCTTCTCCTCCGAGGTCACCCGGGTGGCCCGCGAGGTCGGCAGCGAGGGCCAACTCGGCGGCCAGGCCCGGGTGGAGGGCGTCTACGGCACCTGGAAGCGCCTGACGACGAACGTGAACGAACTCGCCCTCAACCTCACCACCCAGGTCCGCGCGATCGCCGAGGTGGCCTCGGCGGTGGCCCAGGGCGACATGTCCCGCTCGATCACCGTGGAGACGCAGGGCGAGGTCACCGAGCTCAAGGACAACATCAACCTGATGGTGGCCAACCTGCGCGAGACGACCCGGGCGAAGGACTGGCTGGAGTCGAACCTGGCCCGTCTGGCCGCCCTGATGCAGGGCCACCGGGACCTGATGGAGGTCGCCGACCTGATCCTGCGCGAGCTGACCCCGCTGGTGAACGCGCAGTACGGCGCGTTCTTCCTGGCCGACCCCGACGAGGACGGCACCTCTCTCCACACGGCCGTTCCGGCGAAGGGGCTCGCGTTCATCGCCGGGTACGGCTCGGCGCAGAGCGCGACCGTCGACACCGGCAGCATGCCGGTGCACGGTCTCGTCCGCCAGGCCGCGCGCGAGAAGAAGCGGATCCTGGTGGAGGAGGCCCCGCCGGACTACATCAAGATCAACAGTGGTCTCGGCGAGGCGGCCCCGGCGAGCGTCGTCATCATCCCGATCCTCTTCGAGGACAAGCTCCTCGGCGTGATCGAGCTGGCGTCCTTCTCCCGCTTCTCCGACGTCCACCTGGCCTTCTTCGACCAGTTCGTGAACACCATCGGCGTCGCCATCAACACCATCATCGCCAACTCCCGCACCGAGTCCCTGCTCGGCGAGTCCCAGCGCCTGGCCATGCAGCTCCAGGAACGCTCGGACGAACTCCAGAAGCAGCAGGCGGAGTTGCAGCGCTCGAACGCCGAACTGGAGGAGAAGGCCGCCCTGTTGGCCACCTCTTCCCAGTACAAGTCGGAGTTCCTGGCGAACATGTCCCACGAACTGCGCACCCCGCTGAACTCCCTGCTGATCCTGGCCCGGCTGCTGTCGGACAACCCGGACGGTCACCTCACCGACCAGGAAGTCCAGTTCGCGACGACGATCCACCGCTCCGGCTCGGACCTCCTGCAGCTGATCAACGACATCCTCGACCTGTCCAAGATCGAGGCGGGCAGGATGGACGTACGCCCGAAGAGGCTGCCGTTGATCAAACTGCTCGACTACGTCCACGCCACCTTCCGCCCGCTCACCCTGGACCGGGGGCTCGCCTTCGAGGTGACGGTCGGCGATGACGTGCCGCGCGAGATGTACTCGGACGAGCAGCGCCTCCAGCAGATCCTGCGCAACCTGCTCTCCAACGCGATCAAGTTCACCGCCACGGGCCGGGTCGAGCTGCGCGTGACCCGCGCGAAGGACCCCGAGCACCGGTACGTCCAGGGCAGCGACGAGGTGGTCGCCTTCGCGGTCTCCGACACCGGCATCGGCATCGCCCCCGAGAAACTCCCCGTGATCTTCGAGGCGTTCCAGCAGGCCGACGGCACGACCAACCGCAAGTACGGCGGCACCGGCCTGGGTCTGTCCATCAGCCGTGAGATCGCCGGCCTGCTGGGCGGCCGTATCGTCGCCGAGAGCGAGCCCGGCAAGGGCTCCACCTTCACCCTGTACGTCCCCGGCGTCAGCCCCGGCCACTCGGCGACCGGCCCGACCCCCGAGGACCGCCCCCTGGCGGTGTCGGACGAGCTGTCGAGCGAGCCCTACCCCACCGCCCACGAGGCGGACGACTCCTGGCCCACGCCCACCAAGCTGGAGGCCTGGACATCGGGGCGTGCGGGCCAGGTCCTGTCCGGGCGCCGGGTGTTGATCGTCGACGACGACATCCGCAACGTCTTCGCCCTCACCCATGTCCTGGGCCGCGTCGGCATGCCCGTCCTCTATGCGGAGAACGGGCGCGAGGGCATCGAGACGCTGGAACGCAACCCGGACGTCGAACTCGTCCTGATGGACATCATGATGCCGGAGATGGACGGCTACGAGACCATCTCCGCCATCCGCCGCGCCCCCCGCTGGACGGGCCTGCCCATCGTCGCGCTCACCGCGAAGGCGATGCCGGGAGACCGCGAGAAGTCCATCGCGCGGGGCGCCAACGACTACGTACCGAAGCCGGTGGACGTCGACCAGCTGCTGACCGTCGTCTGCGCACTCCTGGACCCCGAGAGCGCGGCCGACGACGAGCATGCCGAGGTCGAGGAGGCTGTGGTTCCGCCGGCCGACGACTGAATGAGGCCAGTCACATGAGCGCTGCGGCAACGACCGACCAGAGTGCCGGCATCCTCCTCGTCGACGACATGGAGGACAACCTGATCGCACTCGAGGCCGTCCTGGGATCCCTCAACGAACCGCTCGTCCGCGCCCGTTCCGGCGAGGAAGCGATGAAGGCACTCCTGCGACAGCGGTTCGCCCTCGTCCTCCTCGACGTACGCATGCCGGGCATGGACGGTTTCGAGACCGCCGCCAACATCAAACGCCTCGACCAGACCAAGGACGTCCCGATCATCTTCCTGACCGGCGCGGAGGAGGACCACGGCTACGCCTTCCGTGGCTACGCCACCGGAGCGGCCGACTACCTGACCAAGCCGTTCGACCCATGGGTCCTCCGCGCCAAGGTCACGGTGTTCCTGGACCTGCACCGCAAGAACCAGCAGCTGGAGCGGCTGCTGAGGCGGGAACAGGGCAGTTACGGCGAGGTGGGCGCGGGCCTGGCGGCCTTGGAGGCCCAGCTGGACGGGGACACCCCTTTGGACGTACCAGCACTGCGCGCGCAGGTGAGGGAGCTACGCCGACTGATAGCAAGCGGGAGCGCGAACTGACCTGCTTTTAGGGGCGCGGGGAACTGCGCGACAAGCCACAACGGACCGTCAGCCGCCAAGCAGTCCCCGCCACGCCTCCGCTTCCGCGCTACGCCTCCCGCGCCCCGGCGTACATCTCATCGATGAGGTGCTTGTACTCCCGCTCCACAACCGGCCGCTTCAGCTTCAGGCTCGGCGTGATCTCCCCGTGCTCGACATCGAGATCCCTCGGCAGCAACCGGAACTTCTTGATCGTCTGCCACCGCTGAAGCCCCTCGTTGAGCTGCTTCACGTACTCGTCGACCATCGAGACCGTGACCGGCGCGGCGACCACCTCCGCGTACGACTTGCCCTCCAGCCCGTTCTCCTTGGCCCAGTCCATGATCGAGACCTCGTCCAAGGCGATCAGCGCCGTGCAGAAGTTCCGGTCGGCCCCGTGGACCAGGATGTTGGACACGTACGGGCACACGGCCTTGAACTGCCCCTCGACCTCGGCGGGCGCGATGTACTTGCCGCCGGACGTCTTGATGAGGTCCTTCTTGCGGTCGGTGATCCGCAGGTACCCGTCGGGCGACAGCTCACCGATGTCACCGGTGTGGAACCAGCCGTCCGCCTCGAGGACCTCGGCGGTCTTCTCGGGCAGGCCGTGGTAGCCCTCCATGATGCCGGGACCGCGCAGCAGGATCTCGCCGTCGTCCGCGATCCGCACCTCCGTGCCGGGCAGCGGCTTGCCGACCGTGCCGGTGCGGTACGCCTCGCCGGGGTTCACGAAGGACGCGGCCGAGGACTCGGTGAGGCCGTAGCCCTCGAGGATGTGGATGCCGGCGCCGGAGAAGAAGTAGCCGATCTCGGGCGAGAGCGCGGCCGAGCCGGAGACACAGGCACGCAGGTTGCCGCCGAAGGCCTCGCGGATCTTGGCGTACACCAGCGCGTCCGCGACCTTGTGCTTGGCGGAGAGTCCGAAGGGCGCCGACGCCGTGCCGGTGCGCCGGAAGTTGTCCTGGGTGACCTTGGCGTACTCGCGGGCCAGCTCGGCGGCCCACTTGAAGATCTTGTACTTGGCGCCGCCGCCCGCCCGGGCCTTGGCGGCGACCCCGTTGTAGACCTTCTCGAAGATGCGCGGGACGGCCGCCATGTACGTCGGCTGGACGACCGGCAGGTTCTCGATGATCTTGTCGACGCGGCCGTCGACGGCGGTGACGTGCCCGACCTCGATCTGGCCCGAGGTGAGGACCTTGCCGAAGACGTGCGCGAGCGGCAGCCACAGGTACTGCACGTCGTCGGCGCTGATCAGCCCGGTCGCGGCGGTCGCCTTCGCCATGTACGACCAGTTGCCGTGCGGCAGGCGGACACCCTTGGGGCGGCCGGTGGTGCCGGAGGTGTAGATGAGGGTGGCGAGCTGGTCCTTGGTGATCGCGCCGACCTTCTCCTTGATCAGGTCGGGGTTCTTCTCCAGGTACGCGGCACCGCGCTGCTCCAGCTCGGCGAGCGTGAGCACCCAGTCGCCCGTCTCGACGCCGGCCGGGTCGATCACCACGACATGGGTGAGGTCGGGCAGCTCGGCGCGCTTCTCCCGCGCCTTGGCGAGCTGATCGGCGTTCTCCGCGAACAGGACCTTGCTGCCGGAGTCCGAGAGGATGAACGCGGACTCTTCGGCGTTGGTCTGCGGATAGATGGTGGTCGTGGCGGCGCCGGCGCACAGGATGCCCAGGTCCGCGAGGATCCACTCGACCCGCGTCGAGGAGGAGAGGGCGACCCGCTGCTCCGGCTGCACGCCGAGCTCGATCAGACCGGCGGCGATGGCGTACACCCGCTCGGCGGTCTGCCCCCAGCTCAGCGACTTCCAGTCGTCCGGCCCCTCACCGGAGGCCGGAGGCACTGGATAGCGGTATGCCTCGGCGTCCGGCGTGGCCGCCACGCGGTCCAGGAAGACGGCCGCCACACTCGGCGGACGGTTCTCGATCAGTGTCTGTGTGTCGCTCACGACATCCTCCGGGGCCCGCGGCTGTGCGGCTGGCTCATTGCGGCTGTTGTTTAACTCACGAGTAACTACCGAGCAGGGATCAGAGTAAAGCGCGACCGGCCGGTGCGTAAGAGGCGGCGGCCTGTCATTTCATACAGAGAGCGACGCTACTTACGCGTAGGGGCTCACCGCGCCGACACGCGGTGAGCCCCTATTTTCGCCGTAAACGTCGGCTACTTCTTGCCCTTGCCGGATCCCGCGTTCTCGTCGCTGGACAGCACGGCGATGAAGGCCTCCTGCGGAACCTCCACTGAGCCCACCATCTTCATCCGCTTCTTGCCCTCCTTCTGCTTCTCCAGCAGCTTCCGCTTGCGGGAGATGTCACCGCCGTAGCACTTGGCGAGGACGTCCTTGCGGATGGCGCGGATGGTCTCGCGGGCGATGACCCGGGAGCCGATGGCGGCCTGGATGGGGATCTCGAAGGCCTGGCGCGGGATCAGCTCGCGCAGCTTGGCGACGAGCCGTACGCCGTACGCGTAGGCGGCGTCCTTGTGGGTGACGGCGGAGAAGGCGTCGACGCGGTCGCCGTGCAGCAGGATGTCGACCTTCACCAGCTGGGCGTCCTGCTCGCCGGTGGGCTCGTAGTCCAGGGAGGCGTACCCGCGGGTCTTGGACTTCAGCTGGTCGAAGAAGTCGAAGACGATCTCGGCGAGGGGGAGCGTGTAGCGGATCTCGACGCGGTCCTCGGAGAGGTAGTCCATGCCGAGGAGGGTGCCGCGGCGGGTCTGGCAGAGCTCCATGATCGAGCCGATGAACTCGCTGGGAGCGAGGATCGTGGCCCTCACGACCGGCTCGAAGACCTTGTCGATCTTGCCCTCGGGGAACTCGCTCGGGTTGGTGACCGTGTGCTCCTTCCCGTCCTCCATGATCACGCGGTAGACCACGTTGGGCGCGGTGGCGATGAGTTCGAGGTTGAACTCGCGCTCCAGGCGCTCACGGATGACGTCGAGGTGCAGCAGGCCGAGGAAGCCGACGCGGAAGCCGAAGCCGAGGGCCGCGGAGGTCTCCGGCTCGTAGACCAGGGCGGCGTCGTTGAGCTGGAGCTTGTCCAGGGCCTCGCGCAGGTCCGGGTAGTCCGAGCCGTCCAGCGGATAGAGGCCGGAGAAGACCATCGGCTTGGGGTCCTTGTACCCGCCGAGGGCCTCGGTGGCGCCCTTGTCCTTGCTGGTGATGGTGTCACCGACCTTGGACTGACGGACGTCCTTCACGCCGGTGATGATGTAGCCCACCTCGCCGACGCCGATGCCGTCGGCCGGCGTCATCTCGGGGGAAGAGACGCCGATCTCCAGCAGCTCGTGGGTGGCGCCGGTCGACATCATCTTGATGCGCTCGCGCTTGTTGAGCTGGCCGTCGATGACACGGACGTAGGTGACCACGCCCCGGTAGGAGTCGTAGACCGAGTCGAAGATCATCGCGCGGGCGGGGGCGTCCTTGACGCCGACCGGGGCCGGGACGTCGCGGACCACCCGGTCCAGAAGCGCGTCCACGCCGATGCCGGTCTTCGCCGAGACCTTGAGCACGTCGTCGGGGTCGCAACCGATGAGGTTGGCGAGCTCCTCGGAGAACTTCTCCGGCTGCGCGGCCGGCAGGTCGATCTTGTTCAGTACGGGGATGATCTTGAGGTCGTTCTCCATCGCCAGGTAGAGGTTGGCGAGGGTCTGGGCCTCGATGCCCTGGGCGGCGTCGACGAGGAGCACGGTGCCCTCGCAGGCCGCGAGCGACCGCGAGACCTCGTAGGTGAAGTCGACGTGCCCCGGGGTGTCGATCATGTTGAGGATGTGCGTGTTGGTCTTGTCATGGGTGGGAGCCCACGGCAGACGCACGGCCTGTGACTTGATCGTGATGCCGCGCTCACGCTCGATGTCCATGCGGTCGAGGTACTGAGCACGCATCTGCCGTTGCTCCACCACACCGGTCAGCTGGAGCATCCGGTCGGCGAGCGTGGACTTGCCGTGGTCGATGTGCGCGATGATGCAAAAGTTGCGGAGCAGTGCCGGGTCGGTACGGCTCGGCTCGGGCACATGGCTGGGGATCGCGGGCACGCAGGGTCCTGATTCTTGAGGCGTCCGCAGTGTCTGCGGTCTCGGGTCGGATCGATACGTAGCCTCCATGGTCCCACGGGCGGGGACCGGCGACCGGTTTGGGCCACTCGGTAGCCCGCTGGTAGTCTGGGTGGCTGTGTCTCCTGCCCTCTCAGCACGAGACACGACTTCTGGAAAATCATCGGTACGGGACCCGTGAGGACCCGTGCCTGAACCTGTAGAGGCTCATTCGTGGCGAACATCAAGTCCCAGATCAAGCGGATCAAGACCAACGAGAAGGCCCGGCTGCGCAACAAGGCCGTCAAGTCCTCCCTGAAGACCGCGATCCGCAAGGCCCGCGAGGCCGCTGCCGCGGGTGACGCCGCGAAGGCCACCGAGTACCAGCGCGCGGCTGCGCGTCAGCTCGACAAGGCCGTCTCCAAGGGCGTCATCCACAAGAACCAGGCCGCCAACAAGAAGTCGGCGCTGGCGTCGAAGGTCGCGGCCCTCAAGGGCTGACATCTTCATCTTGATCTGACCGCCGGAGGGAATCGAGCGGGCCCTCTCTCATCCGCTCCCGTCCGGCATCCCGAGTCTGTACGCGGCCTGCGTTCGCCACGCGGGTACGGACTCACCTTGCTTTGCACCGAAGGCCCCGCCGCTGCCCTTCCCCAGGGCAGACGGCGGGGCCTTCGGCATGCCTGCGCGGCCCGCCGACCGTCACGACCAGAAGGCGTTGCCCTTCTCGATGTCCTCGACGCACTCGTCGAGGTCGGTGATCTTGTCTCCGACGATCCGGAAGACGATGCCCCCGCTCTCGTCGATGTGCTTGTCGCCCCGGTCGGCTGTGAAGCGGTGCACGGAGACGGCGTGCCCGCGGCCGTCGACGAACACGTTGAGCAGCTCTACGCGGAACGAACCGCCCGTCTCCGAGAAGAGCCGGCCGTAGTACCCGTCGAAGATCGAGTCGACTCCCTTGAAGTCACCCGAGAGCGGGTGGGAGCCGGGTACATGGTGCGTGGCGTCCCCGGTCATCAGGCCGCGCAGAGTGTCCATGTCCCCGCGCTGGAAGGCTTCGTAGCCCTTGCGGACGAGCGCTGCGTGCGGGTGTTCAGCCATGGTGATCGCCACCTTTCCGTGTTCGGCGACATACGGCTGATACGCACGATTCTCCTCCCCGGAGGGCCTATCCGCGCCCCCGGGACCGCGCCGCCCGCGCGATCGCCACGACCGCCTTCTCCAGGGCGTACTCGGGGTCGTCACCGCCGCCCTTCACGCCGGCGTCGGCCTCGGCCACGGCCCGCAGCGCGTAGGCCACCCCGTCCGGCGTCCAGCCACGCATCTGCTGCCGTACCCGGTCGATCTTCCAGGGCGGCATGCCCAGCTCGCGCGCGAGATCGGCCGGACGTCCCCCTCGCGCGGAGGACAGCTTGCCGATGGCCCGTACGCCCTGCGCCAGCGCGCTGGTGATCAGCACCGGCGCGACCCCCGTCGCCAGCGACCACCGGAGCGCCTCCAGCGCCTCGGCGGCCCGCCCCTCCACCGCCCGGTCGGCGACGGTGAAGCTCGACGCCTCGGCCCGCCCGGTGTAGTACCGCCCGACGACGGCCTCGTCGATGGTCCCCTCGACATCGGCGACCAGCTGGGACACGGCGGACGCCAGCTCCCGCAGGTCACTGCCGATCGAGTCCACGAGCGCCTGACAGGCCTCGGGCGTCGCGGACCGCCCGGTCGCCCGGAACTCGCCTCGCACGAACGCCAGCCGGTCCGCCGGCTTGGTCATCTTCGGGCACGCCACCTCCCGGGCCCCCGCCTTGCGCGCGGCATCCAGCAGCGACTTGCCCTTGGCCCCACCCGCGTGCAGCAGCACGAGCGTGATCTCCTCGGCGGGCGCCCCGAGATACGCCTTCACGTCCTTGACCGTGTCCGCCGACAGATCCTGCGCGTTGCGCACGACGACGACCTTGCGCTCCGCGAAGAGCGACGGACTGGTCAACTCGGCAAGCGTCCCGGGCTGCAACTGGTCCGAGGTCAGGTCACGTACGTCCGTGTCGGCGTCGGAGGCCCGGGCGGCGGCCACCACGTCCCGCACGGCACGGTCGAGCAGGAGGTCCTCCTGGCCCACGGCAAGAGTCAGTGGGGCGAGAGGGTCGTCATTCGCAGTCTTCCTGGACATTGCGCCAAGCATGGCACGCGCCACTGACAACGGGTGCCGGGTGCCGGTGCTGGGCTCGGGCGGCATCACCAGCGGCCGGCCGGGCTACGGCTCCTCCCGCCACCCTTCCCACTCGCCGGCGAACTCGTCCAGCTCCCGGGGATCCAGCCGCTGCGCCTCGTCGCGCAGCACGACGAGCCACTGGGCGTCCTCGGCATCGTCCTCACCGGCCAGCGCGTCCCGTACCAGCCGCGGTTCCTCGTCGACCCCGAACCGGTCCGCGAGCGCCTGTGCCACCTCTTCCGCGGCGTCACGGTCGGGCAGCACCAGCACATGTCTCACATCGCTCACGAAGCCATTGTCCGGTACCCCACCCGGGCCGACCGGCTCACCCCTTGCGCACGACCTGTACGTCGAGGTCGATCCGGATGCTGGGCCCGACGACCGCGATTCCGCGCGCCAGCATCGTCTGCCAGCTCACCGTGAAGTCGTCCCGGCGCAACTCGGTCGTGGCCCGGCAGGCCGCCCGCACCTCGCCCTCCATGCCGTTGCCGAGCCCGAGGTACTCCGTGTCGAGGGTGACCGTGCGCGTCACCCCGTGCAACGACAGCGCGCCCGTGATCGCCCACCGGTTGCCGCCCTTGTGTACGAACCGGTCGCTGTAGAACTCCAGCGTCGGGAAGCGCTGTACGTCGAGGAAGTCGTCCGACCGCAGATGGTCGTCGCGCATCCTGACGTTCGTGTCGATGGACGCCGCGTCGATCACCACATGCATCGCCGAGTGCTCCATCTGGTCGGCGATCCGTATGACCCCCGCGAAGGAGTTGAACCGCCCGTGGATCCGGGCCAGCCCGATGTGCCGCGCGGTGAAGGCGATCGAGGAATGCGTCGGCTCGATCTCCCAGTCCCCCGGCGACGGCAGCTCGGGCGGCCGGGCCACCTGGAGGGTCACGTCACCGAGCGAGGCGAGCGCGTTCTCCCCGACCACGGCGGTCGCCCGGTACGGCGTGTACCCCTCGGCCGAGACCGCGAGCCGGTACTCACCCGCCGGCACCGTCGTCATGAACGACCCGAAGGGATCCATACCCCCGACGACCACCTTGCGGCCCGCGACGTCGGTGAC
Organism: Streptomyces sp. NBC_01352; assembly: GCF_036237295.1. Lineage (NCBI taxonomy): Bacteria > Bacillati > Actinomycetota > Actinomycetes > Kitasatosporales > Streptomycetaceae > Streptomyces > Streptomyces sp. NBC_01352. The sequence continues at coordinate 7,179,475 of NZ_CP108354.1, read as the reverse complement.
CGCGAACTCGGCGTGAACCACCGGCTCGTTGACCGGGTCGAGTACCCGGCAGCTGAGCACCCCGGCGCTCGGCGGTGTCCGCACCGCCGCCAGGGGACTCGTCCGCTGCGTCCGGTTCGTTCGGCTTCCCAGCCAGCGACCGATCATCTTCGACACCCCTGCACGCCTCGACATCACTGCTGCCGAAGACGCATTCGACCACCGATGAGGCTTTCGAGGCAACACAAGGTCACATCATGGGAAACCAGCACATGTGCCGGATCTAAAGCGGGAGTCAAAACACGAGTGGCCCGAGTGGCCTCGTATGGTGACCTCGTGTGGTCCGAATCAGCCGTGCGGGTGGGGATCTCGCACAGTCGGCACACTGTCGAGCTCGATCCCGAACCGCTCCCGGTACACCGCCAGCACCTCCTCTTCCGAGTCCAGCTCGCGCTCCTCCCGCGTCCCGTCGGCAGCCGTCGTCTTGAAAGTGCGGCCACTGAGTGTGATCCGTCCTCCGTCCTCCGTCACCCGCGAGCAGACCAGCGACTGCGTGAAGTGCGAGACCGGCGAGGTGCAGTGCCACCAGGCCCCGGCCACGAAGTCACCGAGCACCCGCGGCCGCGGCTCCAGGCGGTACTGAGGCCTGCCGTTCACGACGACGTCCAGGTCCGCCGCCCCCACCGCCCCCGCCCCGGCCGCCTCCGGTCCCGCCTCGGCGATCCGGAACGTGCCGCCGGGATCCTTCTGCTCCCCTCGCTCCCGGAACGCCAGCGGATAGTGACTGTGCGCCCCGAACCCGACGTCGGCCAGCCACTCATCCCCGTCCACCGTCCGCACCCGCAGCGCGAGATGGTCGTACGGAATCCCGAGCCGCCCCTCCTCCCCGTACACCCGCCCCGCGAGCAGCGTGACGTCGAATCCGAGCGCGGTGAGCAACGCCCCGAACGCGCCGTTGAGTTCGTAACAGAACCCGCCTCTCCGCGAGCCCACCACCTTGTCCAGCAGCCGTTCCTCCTCGAGCACGATCTCCTCCCCGAGGTGGATCGACAGGTTCTCGAAGGGCACGGTCTGCAGGTGACGCAGATGCAGACCGCGCAGCACCTCGAGGGTGGCGCCCGGGGCGCTGCCCGCGGCCGTGGGCCACTCGGACGGCTCGACTCCCAGACGGCGGAGGTAGGCATCGACCTGTGTGGAATCCATGGCCTCAGTCTCGCCCCACCCAAAGTTCCCCGCCGCCCATACGGCCGCTCATACCGCCGCCCGTACCGGCGACCGCGAGCGCCCCGTCCCGGTCGGTCCGCAGCACCACCGCACCCCCGGCCCGCAGCGCGGCGACCGTACTCGGAGCCGGGTGCCCATACGGGTTGTCGGCGCCGCAGGAAATGAGCGCCAGCCGCGGTGCCACCCGGCGTATCAGCTCCGGGTCCTGGTAGGCCGAGCCGTGGTGGGCGACCTTGAGCACATCCACCCCGCCCAGCCGCGCACCTGCAGGCGACCGCAACAGCGCCTGCTGCGCCGGTGGTTCGAGATCCCCGAGCAGCAGGAACCGCAGCCCGGCCGACCTGACGAGCAAGGCGACACTCGCGTCGTTCGGCCCCTCCGGCTCCGGTGCCGGGCGCGGCGGCGGCCACAGCACCTCCCAGGACAGTGCCCCGGTACGCCGCTGCTCACCGGCCATGCCACGCGTCACGGGAATCCGCCGCGCCGTCGCCTCCCTCCGTACGAACTCGGCCTGGTCCACCGGCTCTTCGTAGGCCGTCGTCTCGATCGCCCCGACCGACCGCCCGCGCAGCACGCCGGGCAGCCCCGCCACATGGTCGGCGTGGAAGTGGGTCAGCACGACCAGCGGGATCCTGGTGATGCCGAGCGTGCGCAGGCAGTGGTCGACGAGCGCGGGATCGGGCCCCGCGTCCACGACCACACCCGTGCCCTCGCCCGCCGCGAGCACCGTCGCGTCGCCCTGCCCCACGTCGCACATAGCCATCCGCCATCCCGGTGGCGGCCAGCCCGTGATCACCCTGGTCAGCGGCGGCGGCTGCACGACCGCCAGCAGAGCCAGCAGCCCGCAGGCAGCGCACAACCAGGGATGTCCCAGCAGCCGCCGGCCGACGAGCAGGACGACCACGGTGACGAGAAGAAGCAGCGCCGCCCCGGCCCAGGTGTCCGGCCAGTCCACTCCCCCACCGGGCAGCGACGCCCCGGTACGCGCGATCTCCGCGATCCACTCCGCGGGCCAACTCGCGCACCACGCCAGTCCCTTGGCCACCGGCATCACCACGGGTGCCGTCGCAAGCGCCGCGAAGCCCAGCACCGTGGCCGGTGCCACGGCGAACTCCACAAGGAGGTTGCACGGCACCGCCACCAGACTCACCCGCGCCGACAGCACCGCGACGACCGGCGCGCACAAGGCCTGTGCGGCAGCCGCGGCCGCCAGCGCCTCGGCCAGTCGCGGCGGAACCCGGCGCCGTCGCAGCGCGAGGCTCCAGCGCGGCGCCAGCGTGAGCAGGGCACCGGTCGCCAGGACGGAGAGGAGGAAGCCGTAACTCCTGGCCAGCCACGGGTCGTACAGCACCAGCAGCAGAACGGCCGTCGCCAGCGCCGGGATCAGCGACCTTCGCCGCCCGGTCGCGAGCGCGAGCAGCGCGACGGCTCCACAGGCCGCGGCCCGCAGCACGCTCGGGTCCGGCCGGCACACGACGACGAACGCAAGGGTGAGCACCCCGCCGAGCAGCGCGGTCGTCCGGAGCGAGATGCCCAGGCGGGGCGCGAGTCCGCGGCGTTCTGCGAGCTGGGCCAGCCCGGGCGGGCCGATGAGCAGGGCGAGGATGATCGTGAGGTTGCTCCCGGACACGGCCAGGGTGTGCGCGAGGTCGGTCTCCTTGAAGGCCTCGTCCAGTTCCGGAGTGATCCGTGCGGTGTCCCCGACGACCAGCCCGGGCAGCAGGGCCCGCGCGTCCGCCGACAGCCCGTCGGTGGCCTCCCGCAGCCCCGCGCGCAGCCGGCCCGCGAAGCGCTGCGCCGCCGACGGCTCCTCCACCACCTCCGGCGCGGCCCGACCCCGCACCCGCAGCACGGCCGCGAACCGGTCGCCGCTCACTGCGGCGGGCGCCAGCCGCGCGGTCACCCGCAGCCGCGTGGACGGCAACAGCCCTAGCCAGGGCGACCGGCCCGGCCCGTCCGGGGAAGCCTGCGCCCCCTCGCCATCGGGCCGTGATCCGGCCGACGTGCCGTCGAGCGGCGCCCCGGAGAGCCGCGACCCCGACGCCCCGACGACAGCTCGGCCGACCCTTGAACCCACGTCGACGATCAGCAACACCGGCGTACGTGTCGCCACCGGCGCCCCGCGCACCGCCTCCACGCGCCGCACCTCGGCGTTGATCAGTACGGAGACCGGCGCCGCGTGGTTCCCCCTGATCCGGGGCCGGGTGAGCCGCGGATCCGAGGTCACCTCGACCTCGGCGGTCACGGTCGCGTACTCCCGTGCCAACTCAGGCACCGGGCCCCGCCGCAGATCGGCCCCATGAAGTCCGGCCGACACGGCGGCCGCCCCGACACACAACAGCACGGCGGCAGCGGAGGCGCGCGGCCAGGCGACGCGGACGCGCACGGTCCGGACCCGCGCCCACAACGACACGAGGAGTACACCTGCCACGACGAGACACACCACCGCAAGGCCGGTGACCCACCGCGGTGAGGCGTCCAGCATCAGCGCGGCCGTCGCCCAGGCCGCGAGCGCGGGCGGTACGAGACGTAGATCCGTCGGTCCTTCCTGCCGGGGGTGGGGGTCGCCGAGCCGTCTGCCGGAGGCCTCGTGAACGGCGAGGGGGGAGCGGGGGCCAGGATCGGGGTCGGGGTCGGGGTCGGGGTCGGGGCTGGGGTCGAGATCGGAGCCAAAGCCGAGATCAGAGCCAGGACCGGGATGGGAGATAAGACCGGGATCGGAGACAAGGTCGAGGTCGGAGCCAGGGCCGACGTCAGCGCCAGGGCCGAGGGTGTCGTCCTCGAGCGGCTCATCGGGCGTGTGCCTCATGGCCGTACGAGATTCCGCAGGTCGGCGAAACGGCGGTCGCCGAGAGTTAGATGGGTATCTAGCAAAGACGCAAAGCGGCCCCCGGAAGGTGTCTCACCACCGACCGAGGGCCTGACGGAACTACCTGACATCACCAGGAGCCCGCTGTGCTGCAGTTTCTCACGTCCCCTCGTACCGCCCGCAACGTCCGTGGCCTGCTCGGCACTGTCGCCGCCGCAGTCCGCTCCGTCATCGCCCCGGCCGCGCTCGTCGAGCAGCTGGCCGACAAGGAGCCCGCCACCGCCCCGGACCCGGCCGGCCTGTACGAGGCCAGCGAGATTCCCGCCGTCGAGACGATCGAGGCCGCTGCCCGCGAGTACGAGCGCGCCGTCGACCAGGCCCGCCGCGCCGACCGCGGCAAGCGCGCAGCGAAGAAGGTTCTCGACCGACTCCCGTCCGGCATCTACGGCACGTGGCGCGTCTTCCGCACCCCGTCCAGCCGTCAGACCCCGGACCTTGCGGAGATCACGGCGACGTACAAGCGCCTCGGTCTCGGCCCGGTCCCGATGAAGGCGTGCGCTCCGTCCCTCAAGGTCGAGGCCGTCGAGCAGCCCGCCCTCGTCGTCGCCTGAGCGACCCCCAGACCACCGTTCCACCGGCCTCCGCACAAGCGGACGGCCCCGGCAGGAGCTCGCAACTCCCGCCGGGGCCTGTGGCCGAACCCCTTCGAGCAGGGAGAACGACCATGCAGGACACCGTACAGACCCCGCCCGCCACATTCACCGGCCCCGAGCCGGCCGCCGTCGAGCCGCGCACGATCACCTACCCGATCAAGTCCGGTGGTTCCCTCACCTCGACCTGCCCCGCCTGGTGCACGACGGATCACACGGACGATGTCGCCGTTGGCCTCACCGCCCCGGGCGACCTGTACCACCAGGGCGACGTCGTCAGCCTCGGCTTCACGGCGCAGGGCGTCGAGCAGAGCGTCCTCGAGGCGCGCATCGGTCAGTGGCCGCTCACCCCGGACGACGACAGGCCGTATGTCGAGCTCGTTCCCGAGGGCCGTTCCGGCGTCGGCATGATCTTGACGAGTCGGCTCGAGCTCGATGACGAGATCCGCCGGGTGCGCGCCCACCTGCGTGCGCTGGAGGAACTGGCCGACCAGATGGGCGAGGCGCAGGCTGTCGACCACGCCCGCCACACCAAGGCCGACCCTGAGCCGTGGCTGACGCTCACCCGCACCGACCTGCAGTCCCTGCCGATCGCGTACCTGCTGAAGGTGTTCGGGGTGACGGTCGTCGAGAGCGACGAGCCGATGGGTCGGTCCCGCCTGGTCCTCGGTGGCACGCCGGGCGACATGCTCCTGCTGATCAACCCGGACACGCCTCAGCACGTCCGCGAGGACGCGACCCGCACCGCTCTCCTGGACTGGCGTGAGGACCACTTCGGTGGTGCGGCGTGAACGAGCGCGACGCGCTGGTTCTGATCCGGCGTCTCCTCACGGAGGCGCTGGAGCAGCCCAGCCCCTGGAAGTACATCCGCGACCTGGCCGACCAGAACGGCGCGCTGCGCGCCACGATGCGCGCGGCCGTCACCGTCATCGATCAGACGGAGGCGGAGAAGTGAGCACCCCGCCGCCCCCGTTCGGGCCGACCGAAGTCTTCCCCTGCGACGAGAACAGTGAGGCGTTCGCCGTCGTCCGCTTCGCCGTTGAGGTGTCCCTCGACCAGCTGCGCACGGCGATCGCTATCGGGCACGCCGAGATGAGCGGCACGCCCCCGCTCGCCGAGATGAGCGTCGCTGACATTCGCCGCGAGGTCGAGGGGCATCTCGCGGCCGGCGCCACCATCAACCTGTACCGGGAGACCGCTGAGGTCGTCCGGCGTGTGAACGAGTCGGGCCACCTCGCCGAGCTCGACGCCGCCATCGACCGCGCCTACCGCCCCCGCCCCGCACCGCCTGTCCAGAGCCCGGAGTACGGCGACGGCACGGTCACGCTCGACACCCTCGACCACGGCCGGATCACCATCCCGGAGCCGGTCTGGTGCAGGGGGCACGACGGCGAGCAGGTCGTGCGGCGCGTCGACATCACGCACGTCGGGGCCACGACGGCCGGCGAGTTCGAGGGGGTCGAGTTCCTGCCCGCCAGGATCTCGTGGGGCCCGTTCGCCGAGCTGCGGCCGGAGCCGTACCCGCTCGCTGACGTCGACGAGTTCCCGTCGATGGAGCCTGACGAGCTGCGCGAGCTGGCCGCTGAGGTCGGCCTGCACGCCGGCCGCCTGTACGCGAAGGCCAACGAGCTCGACCGGATCCGGAGGGCTCAGCCGTGAAGAAGTGGCCCATCCCGCGCCCGACGGAGCATGCCGCGCTGCGCAACCTCGACCGCGCCGCTCAGCGTGCCCGCCGCCCCCAAGTCCCGCACGTTCCCGCCCTGATGGCCGCCCTGGTCGACGCCGTCGACCGCAGCGACCGCGAGGGCATGTGCCTGGCCGCGCACCGTGTCGTGCGGGCCGCCGACCCGGAGGTCGTCGCATGACCAGCACCATTCGCAGAGAGCTGTCCACGGGGCAGGCCCTCGTCCTCGGCGCCACGGCGGTCGTCATGGTCGCCGTCGGAGGCTTCGGGGCGTGGGGCACCTACTCGAACGTCATGGGCCAGTTCCACCGGCAGGCGACCGCGGCCGGTGTCGTCGCCGCGGGCGAGGGCCTCACCCTCGTCCTCGCCCTGATCATGCTCGGCCGGACCATGCTGGGCATGGCCTCCCCCGCGGTGGTCCGCGCCGGCATGTGGCTGGCCCCCGTGTCGGCCAGCGTCCTCGGGTTGCTGATCGCCGACAGCGTGACGGAGGCCGCGGTGTACGCGGTCACCCCACTGGCCATGTCCGGAGCGGCCGAGGGCCTCGGGTTCATCGCCCGCTCAATCGTCGTCTACCGCACCGGCACGGACGCCGAAGTGATGCGCCGCAACGCCGACGCCGCCCGGCAACTCGCCTTCAACCGCGCCGTCGCCGACAGCCACCCCGACGCGAGCAAGCGCAAGCGTGCCGTGCGCCGTTACTGGCGGCTCGCGAAGTACGTGGGCGTAGGGGATGCCGAGCTCGGCGCCGGCCTGGTCGACGTCCAGCGCGTCCGCGTCCGCGATGGGGCTGATGCGGCCCTCGCCGGGATGTACGGCGCAGCGCCTGCGGCAGTTGTTGCCCAGACGGCTACGACTGCCCGCTCGGCCTCCGCCACCGAGGTGCTGCGCGCCCGGTTCGCCGACATGGATCCGGCGGATGCGATTCGCCTCGCCCATGATGCGCGACCTGATGCGCCCCCGGCCGAACTCGCCCACCTGCTCGGCACCTACGGGGTTCCCGTCGATCCGGTGGCGGTTGCCCTGGTCCTTGGTCAGCAGCCCCCGGAGTACACCGTCGACCGCCCTGATGCGGGCGTTGCGCCCCAGCTCAGCGAGCTGCCCGCGCTCGGCGTGCAGGGCGCCGTCGAGGAAGCCGCAACAACCCTCGGTGAGGACGCATCGGCCCGCGAAATTGCCGAGCACCTCGAGCGGACCCGTCGCCTGATCGTCCCTGAGAACCATGTTCGCGCCGCTCTGTCGAGGGCCGCGAAGAAGCCTGCGCCCGCCGTCGAGGCGGACCCGATGACGGAGGGATACAACTGATGCGCTGGCTGCTGCTCGGCCTCGTCCTCGGCCTCCTGCTGCTGTACCCGTCCCTCGTTGGGATCCTCGCCGCGGTGGTCGCCGCGATCCTGTCGAAGCCCCTCGTGGTCGCGTTCGGCCTCGGCCTCGCCGTCCGCCTGCCCCGGCTGCGGAGGTGGGCGCGATGAGCGAGCCCACCCCGCTCGACAAGGCGGAGGCCGCGGTGAGAGAAGCCTCGACGGACACGGCCGCCGTGCAGCTGGCGCTCGCCGCGATGGAGCTCGCCAAGATGGCGCAGCAACAGCCCGCCGCCCACCCGCAGACGTGCGGCCACCAGCACAAGCAGGGCCGCGGCGCTGGCGAGTGGTTGGCCATCGCATGCGCGGTCTGTGTCGGCGGTGTCGGCATCGCGTTCGCGTCGATCGCCATCGCCATCGGCGGGATCTCCGTCGCGATCCTCGCCCTCGTTCTGCGCTCGATGTGGCGCGATTTTCAGCGCGGCAAGTAGCCCCCTGACCTGCAAGGAGTTCCGCCATGAGTGTTCGTTCCCGTGCCGCCCGCCAGCGCCGTACCCGTATCGGCCGGATCGCCCGCCACCTGCGCCAGGTCAACGGCCAGGTACGCCCCGGCGAGGTCATTGACCTGGCTGTGGGCTGCGGCATCAAGACGTCCCGCGAAGAGGTCGTGCATGTCCTGACCCGCCTCCGCATGCACCGCCGCTGACCTGCCCTTCCGTCCTCCGTCAACTGTTGCTCAGAAGGCAACGGTTGCGGGGGTGCGGTGGGGCCGGAGAGCCCGGCCCGCAACCCAGGGAGAACCCCTGACCAGCGAGAGGAGCAGGCGCATGGCCGCATTCAGCAGCAGCGAGTTGAAGCTCATCGCTACCAGCATGGCGCAGCAGGCCGAGCAGAAGGCCGCGACCGGCCCGCAGTCCCACGTGAACGAACTGCACCGGCAGATCAACGACCACCTCGACGAACTGCAGGACCGCGGCGACCTCGGCCCCACCAACAACCACTGACCAGGAGACACCATGACCCGCGAACAGCGTCTGACCATGGCTGATGTCGCCGCCACCAGGGCCGCCAGCCTCGCCCGCGACGCCGAGACCGCCGCCCGCAGCAGCGACGCCCGCTCCAAGGCCGCCCCGCTCGCCGCGGCCGGCTCCCTGTGGGCCGATGTCGCCAGGGCGCACGCCGCGATCGCCGCCGCCCTGCCCGAGACGGAGACCGCCGATGCCTGAGCCGAAGCTCACCGTCTGGGAGAAGGCCCGCATCGTCGCCATCGAGGCGCACGGCGTAAAGCGTGCGGCCGCCGGCATCACCACCCAGCCCGACATCGACCGTCGTGTCGCTCGCGTCAAGAAGCAGGCCGCCGCCCGCGAGGCCGCCGCCGCAAAGGCCAAGGCCAAGAAGAGGTAGCTCCACCCCGGGGACGGCCCCAAACCGCCAAGTCAACGGCCGTCCCCGGGCCCCGGACCGCCCATCAGAACGACCGGAGAAGACAGCATGACCGAGACCGTCGAGCACCCGCTACACGCCACCACCGAGCCCCCGCCCGCCGCGGCACCGACCGAGGCCCCTGCCACCGACAGCACGCCGGTCGCCCCGGTCCCTGTCGACAACCCGAAGCTGCCCGACCCGGGCGTCACCAGCGAGAAGCGCCGGCCGATCGTCGCCCCGTGGCTGCGCTCCCGCCGCGACCTGCTCGCCACGATCGAACGCGCCGCAGGTCACGCCTGGTACGCCACGGCCTATCACGGGCTTCGCGCCCCCTGGTACAGCGTGCAGCTCACCCTCATAGCCCCGCGCGGGACGGCCCGCCTGGTCGCCGACACGAACCGGTGGGTGTGGGACCGCGAGGCCGCACCCCTGCGGGACTACGCCGTGCGTACCGAGGACGTCGAGGAGTACATGCGTCTCGCCCGGCTGCGCGGCAACCGGGTCCGGCTGCGCGGCCTGGTCACCGTCGTCGCCGCGGTGTTCGGCACCGGCTTTGCCCTGTGGCTGTACGTCATGGCCCCCGGATTCCTGTGGGCGTTCGCCGCCGGCGGGGTCCTCACCATGGGCTACTTCGGCCAGCAGCCCGACGCCCCCGTCATCGGCCCGGCCGTCATGCGCACCGAGCTGCAGAAGCTCACCGGCACGATCGTGCTGCGCGCCCTCGACGCCATCGGCAACCCGAAGATCTCCGCCGCCATCAAGAAGGGCGGCAGCATGGACGGGATGCGCTTCACCAGCGAAATCACCCGCGACGGCCCCGGCTACCGCGCCGACCTCGACCTGCCGTATGGGGTGACGCCGGACGACGTCATGGAGAAGCGGGAGCAGCTCGCTTCCGGCCTGCGCCGCAAGGTCGGCTGCGTGTGGCCGTCCGGCGACGAGAACGAGCACGAAGGCCGCCTGGTGCTGTGGGTCGGCGACAAGCCGATGAACGAGACCACGAAGCCGGCCTGGCCGCTGCTGAAGGACGGGCAGGTCGACCTGTTCAGGCCGGTCGTCTTCGGCAACGACCAGCGCATGCGGTGGGTTGAGGTCACCCTCATGTTCGCGTCCATCGTCATCGGCTCGATCCCGCGCATGGGCAAGACGTTCCTGCTCAGGCTGCTTCTGCTGATCTGCGCCCTTGACCCGCGGGCGTGGATCCTCGCCTTCGACCTGAAGGGGACCGGTGACCTGGGCGCCCTCGAGCCCGTCTGTCACCGGTACCGGGCCGGCGAGGAAGACGAGGATGTTGAGTACATCCTTCACGCCCTCCGCGAGATCAAGGCCGAGCTGCGCCGCCGTGCGAAGGTCATCAAGTCTCTGCCGCGCTCCCGCTGCCCCGAGTCGAAGGTGACGGCCGCCCTGGCTGACGACAAGTCGCTTGGCCTGCACCCCATCGCTATCGGCATTGATGAGTGCCAGGTGTTGTTCGAGCACGAGAAGCACGGTGCCGAGATCGAATCCATCTGCACCGACATCACCAAGCGCGGCCCGGCGCTGGGCATCATCGGCATGTACGCCACCCAGCGGCCCGACGCCAAGAGCCTCCCGCCCGGCATCAGCGCCAACGCCGTCCTGCGGTTCTGCCTGAAGGTCATGGGCCACCAGGCCAACGACATGGTGCTGTCCACCGGCGCATACAAGAGCGGGATCCGCGCCACCATGTTCAGCCGCCGCGACCTCGGCATCTGCTACATGGCCGGAGAGGGCGACGACCCGCGCATTGTCGCCTCCGCCTTCGTCGACGCCCCCAAGGCTGAACTCGTCGTCACCCGGGCCCGCAAGATGCGCGAGGAGTACGGCAACATCACCGGCCACGCCCTCGGCGAGGGGCCCGCCGCGACCGTCGGGATGGACCTGCTCGGCGACATCCTCAAGGTGGTTGGCGCCGACGAGGAGCAGGTGTGGAACGAGCGCGTCGCCGCCCGGCTCGGCGAGCTCCGACCCGACGTGTACGAGGGCTGGAAGGGCGAGAACGTCACCAGCGCGCTGAAGCCGTGGGGCGTCGAGACGACCCAGGTGTGGGGCACCACCGATGAGGGCGACGGCAAGAACCGGCGCGGCATCAAGCGGGCCGACGTGGTCGCAGCCGTCACCCGCCGTAACGCAGATCGGGCCGCCGCGTAGCCCTAGAACCGCTGCTAGACCTAGCAGGCCGCCCCGCTAGGTCTAGCAGCCCCGCTAGCAGCAGAAAGCGCCCCTGACCACGCATCTAGCGTCTAGCAGGGGCGCCCCCGGGAAACGGGAAACACCCACTTCAGCAGGAGGAGACACCCCATGTGGCTTGCTATAGCCGCGCTCATCGCCTGGCTTGGCGGTTACGCAGTGTTGTGCGCCGTGAAGCCGTTCGCCCCGTGCCGTAAGTGCCACGGCACGGCGGAGATTCAGCGCTTCGGGAAGCCGCGGCTGTGCCCGCGCTGCCACGGCCACAGGCTCCGGCTGCGCGTCGGCCGCCGCATGCACAACGCATGGCGGCGCACCCACCAGGCCGGCACGCGCCCCATGCCGCAGCAGGAGGTTCGGTGACCACCGTCTTCGAGTCGCCTGCCGATTCGCTCGGCGGCCACATCGCCCGCCTGGCCGCCGTCGAGGCTGCTGCCGACAGCGTGCAGGCGTGGCAGCCGCTGTTCATCCCCGGGCTGCTGCAGAGCTTCCCCTATGCCGTCGAGGCCATCCGCGCGACCTCGCCCGCCCTGCCGCTCGAGGAAGTCAGCCAACGTGCGGAGGAACGGCGCCAGCGCATCGACCGCCTCGGCCGGCCCGGCGCCCGCAGCATCCGAGTCGTCGTCGACGAGAGCGCCCTGCACCGGCCTGTGGGCGGCTACGGCGTGCTCGTCGACCAGCTCGAGCGCCTACTGTCCCTCGCCGCCCTGCAGCCGTCCCTGAGCGTGCAGGTGCTGCCGCAGGGCATCGAGGCCCATCCGGGTCTCGTCGGTCCCTTCACCGTCTATCGGGCGTTCGGGAAGCGGGCCGTGTTCGTCGAGTCGTTGACGTCTTCCGAGATCACCACCCGCCCCGAAGATGTGGCCGCCTACTCTGCGAGTTGGGAGCGGCTGCACGGCCTGGCGTTGCCGCCGCGCGAGTCGCTGGATCTCATCGACGGAGTGCGAGGAACCCTGTGCCGCAGACTGAAGACGGCCTGATCTGGAAGACGTCCACCTACACGGACAGCGGAGCCTGCGTGGAGTGGGCGCGGCCCTCGGCGGGCGTCCTCGTGCGGGACACCAAGGCCCGGGAGCGGGCCCGTGTAGGTCTGTCCGCCCCGGCCTGGCGGGAGTTCGTCACCTGGGTCCGCCAGCCATAACTGAGCAAGGCCCTCTGCATGGCCCTCGCGGCCACGCAGGGGGCCTTTCGTGCGTTTGGGAGCGCCGCATACGCTCGCGCGCATGGCTGACTTCCTCCAGGTATCCACCGCAACCCCCACCCGCGACCAGGCCCTCGGTCTCGCCCGGTCCGCCGTCGCCGAACGGCTCGCGGCCGGCGCCCAGATCATCGGCCCCGTCACCTCCGCTTTCTGGCACGACGGCGAGTTCGGCACCGGCGAAGAGTGGCAGCTGCTGCTGAAGACCACCCGGAACCGCTACCCGGAGCTGGAGGCCCACCTGTTGAAGCACCACCCGTGGCAGAACCCGGAGATCGCCGCCGTAGCGATCGAGGCCGGGTCGAAGGGCTGCCTCGACTGGATCGCGGCGAACACCGCCCCCGCCGAGTAGCTCAGCTGCGGGCCATGTCCAGAACCTCGGCGACCGCAGGTAGCGCCTGGTGCTCGCCGAGCCGCCGCAGGACCGGCTCCAGCCGCTCCCGGGGCCGTACCGACGCCACCCCAGATGAGAGGGCGAGCGCGCGGCCCGCGACCGTGGCCGCCTGCTCGACCTCGCCCGCCGCCAGGTAGGAGTCGGCGAGCCACGACAGGTACAAGGCTTTGTCCCGGGCGTGCGAGTCGTCGTACCGGGCCAGCGCTGTCTCAAGGACGGGCACTGCCCGGAGCGGGCGGCGGAGTTCCGTCCAGCACCGGCCAGACATGATCTGCAGTTCGGTCTCGTCGACCCATGCCGCCCAGTCCGGCTGCGGGGCGCCGTCAGCCTCGTTGAGCGCATCCTGAGCAGCTTCCAGGGCGCGTTCCGTCTCGTCGGCGTTGCCCGCCACCGCGTGCGCCCACGCGAGGCGCTCGTACAGCAGCGCACGCACCCCGGGGGCCGCGTCCGGTCCGGCCGTCGCGCAGGATCGGGCAGCGATCTGGACGCCCGCTTGTCGGTCGCCCGGCAGTTCTTGGTAGGCGAGGAAGGCGAGCGCGTTGCCTGCGAGTGGCGCGTCCCTCGCGTCCGTTGCGGCCTTGTGGCTTGCTTCGTACAGCCCTCGCGCCTCGGCGTGCCGGCCGCCGTCGAACGCTGCCCATCCGGCCTGCTGTGCCTGTTCGGCGAGGACCGACAGCAGCCCGCGCCCCGTCTCCTCCGTGTATGAGCGGGCGCGCAGGAGCGCCCTGGTGGACTGGTACTCGCCGAGATACGTGCGGAATGTGTCGCCGCCCCCGAGGACGTCGTCGAGGCGCCGCAGCCGGGCGGTGCGCTGCCGCAGCTTCTCGGGAAGGTCGCTGCCTACGCGTCCTCCGGCCGAGGGGCGGGAGAGCTCGGGGAGGCCCACCGCAAGGCTCGCGGCAGCAGTGGTCTTGAGGAACTCCCGACGAGGTGCAGCGTCTTCGGGCGGTGCCTCCCAGGGGCGGGAGGCCAGCCCAACCATGCGGCCAGGGATACGGAACGCGTCGGCGATACGGACGACCTTCTCGAACGTCGTCACCTTGCCGTGCCCCTTGGCGAGCGTCCCCACGCGCTCCGGCTTGATGCCGCACTCTGCCGCGATCATCGAGTAGCTGATGCCCGCCTCGGTACGGGCGACGTGGAAGACGGTGCCGAAGTCGTGGGTGGCGAGCGCGGATCGCACGTCGGGGCGCTCAAGGAGCTCACGAGGGAGCGCGGTTGGCGGTTCGTGACCGGTCATGAGGTGCCCCATCGCGCTTGGTGACGGCGTGGTCTGACGTGAGGGTACCCACGATGGGTACCCGTCGGAGGGAAGTCAGAAGCCGTGTGCGCTCGCAAGGTTGACCCTTCAAACCCCGGCGAGGCGGTGAGGCCTCCCGGGGCGTGGCCAACGCTGCTGAGGAGCGCCGACATGGCAACAACTATCACCCACCCCCCGGCTGCCGAAACAGGGGATCCACGCCCGCTCGACATCGAGTTGATGCGCGAGACGGTGAACCGGCTGCTTGACCCGGACGCCGTCCCTGAGGCTCTGCCGCTGTCTCGGGAAGATCTGGAGACGCTCACGGCGACGGTACGCGGGCACATTCAGCTACTCGCCCCCGAAGTCGAGGCTGCCGCCAGGAAGCTCAAGGCGGGCAGTATCCACCGCTACACCGTGCTCAGCAGCGTGTGGGAGGCAGAGAGCAGGCTGGAAGCGGAGCCGAGCCCCCGGTACGGCGGCCCGGCCGGCCACGCCCGCCGCCTTGCCCGGGCGCTCAACGCCCTGTGCGACCACTACGAGAATCTCGGCGGCAGGCATGCGCGCTGACCTGCCTGTGCCGCCGCCGTTCATGTGGACCTGCCAGCGCTGCGCCGAACTCCTCGACGACCTCGCCGACGCGCTCGGCATAGCCGCCAGCGAAGACCTATTCGACGGTGCCCTGCGCAGCCAGATGATCCTCGCCGGGCACATCGCCCACGAACACCGCGCAGAGGTCCCTCCAGCGCACGAGGACTGCCCACGCTGCGCGTACTACGCGAGGCAGCCAGATAACCGCGGCATCGGCGATCTCTGGCTAGAGCACCGCGCGCGGGACCTTTTCCTGCCAGCCAGCCAGGCCCGCCTCATGTGACGCCCGCCCGTCCTCGTACCCCGTGAGCTGTTGGGGGCGGGCGGGACCAGGCCCCGGCCGGTGGGTGCATCCCGGCCGGGGCCACTCGAGGGAGCAGGCGCAGCGGTCAGTCGCTGTCGAGGTCTGTGGCCGTGTGGGACAGGTTGGCGGCGACCCAGCGCGGGAACCGCTCCTCGTCCCACTGGTGGCCGTTGAGGCAGCGCATGGTCGAAGGCTCGCGGTCGAAGACGTGCGAGTCGAAGCCGACCGCCAGGCCCTTCCTGGCGCGGCACCGCGGGCAGGCTATGGGCGCCCCTCCGCGCCCGCGCGCCCCATCGGGCAGGTGCACCATGCCGGTGACGCGCGGACGGTCCAGGGCGGCACACAGGCGCTGCGCCATAGCCACAAAGCCCGGGTCTTCACGGAGCGCACCGCGGAGCATGCCGGCGCCGATGAGCCGCGGGAACGCCGGCTCTTCCCAGAAGTGGCCGTTCCCGCACCGCATGTAGCTCGGGTCGGGGCTCGCGTCCTCGGCGTCGAGGGCGACCGTGACGCCCTCCGTGGTGCCGCATGTGGGGCACGGGAACGCGCCCTGGGCCAGCGGCCAGCGCAGGACTGTCGGTGTACCGGGCATCAGCGCCTCCGCTGCTTCTGGTAGGCGAGGAGGACGTCGTTGATGTCCTTCCCTAGCTCCCTGACGAACGCCTTCCGCTCGGCCGGGCCTGGCACTGCCATGGAGTTGAAGTTCGCAGTCAAGTGGACGACCACCGGCGCCCCGCCAGGCGTGGCGGCCGAGGATGCGCCGGTCATCAGGGCCGGCCGGACCCGGAGGCCTGCGGCGCTGCCGGACAGCAGCGTGCTGCCTGCGGCGGCCCGCTTCACCCAGCCCTGCTCGACGCCCTGGAAGGCGAAGTCGCCGATGGGCTCCATCACCTTGGCGGGGCTCTTGATCCCGAGCGCCTTCTTGATCGCCGCTTCCATCGACTTGGCGATCGACATCATCGCCGCCTCGATGGCGCCCTGCTGCTTGGTGAGGCCCTTCACCAGGCCCTCGGCGGCGCGCACGCCCGCCCCGTACATGGCGTCGGCGGTGACGGTGCCCGCCTTGTCCGCGGACTTCTGCAGCTGGGCTTGCAGCTCGTTGATGTGCTTGATCTGCTCCGGGGTCGCATTCAGCAGCGATTGCGCCGTAGCCATTCCGCCACCCGCAACGCCACCGGCGGCAATATCCCCGATCGCGGTCGCATTCAGGCCCTTGCCCTTGAGCTGCTCGAGCATCCCCGCGAACTGGGTCGTCCGCGTAGTGTCCGACTGCAGCTGCTTGATGAGGGTCTCTGGCGAGGTGCCGTATTTACCAACCTTGGTGATGTTGCCGAACGAAACGAGCGAGGAGGAAACGCTCGTCTTCAACTGGTCGAACTTCCCCTTGAGATCGTCGAGCTTGCCTTTTGCCGCGTCGAGGGATTTGTTGACCGATTCCAGCTTCTTCTGGTTGTCGAGGAGGGCCTTGCCGGACTTCATCATCTGGGAGACGAGCTGGGATTCCTGCTTGCCGGTGAACGCCTTCTTGATGTCCGACAGATATTTGTTGATCGCCCCGGCCAGGGAGTTCACCGAGTCGGGCATGCCCAGGTTGTGCATCATCTCGGCGTTCTTGAACCCGGCCATCTTGCCCGCGGTGGAGAACGTCACGTCGCCGGTGAGGGCGCCGCGGCCTTCCTTCTGCCGCTGCTGTTCGGCCTTCTGCGCGGCGGTGAGCTTGCCGCCCTTCGCAAAGCCCGGCAGTCGCAGGCTGCCAGCGTTCAGGGCATCCATGAACGGGACGCCGTACTTCTCGACCGCGCGGGCCCGCACCACATACTCCGTGTCCGAGACGCGCGCAGCTGCCCCGGATCCCATCAGTGCATGAATGCTGTCGCTCATCGGCCCGCCAGGGCCCTGAACATAGCCACCGTTCGGGAAGTACTGAACGTCACCGCCGCCCGCATAGCCGCGCACCGGACCGCCACTGGCCCGGAACGGGGCCTGCACGTTCGACTCGGACTTGCGGTATGCCACGTTGATGTACGACGTACCCAGGGTGCGACCGACGAGGCCGCCGACCGCGTTGGTGAACTGGTTCGTGTTCGCGCCGACGAGGACCGTCGCCTTCTTCCGGTCCAGCGCCGCCAACTCCCGCTTCGCCGCCGCCAGCTTCTGCTCAGCCTCCCGCTTGTCCGCGGACAGCTTCGCTCGCCGCTCCTTCGTCAGTTCGGGATCCTTCAACTGCTCCTTAATGGAGGCGAGGTTCTGCGAGGCCTCGTCGACGTTCATCTTGACCTGCGCCCGGTTCAGCCGCGGGATCGCCTCATTGGCCAAAGAGTTGATGCCCCCACCGATCGTGTCGAGGGCCTCCCGGAACTTCCCCGACGTCGCGTCGAAGTCCCTGTTCCAGTCCTTGAACGTGTCACCGACGACGGGCAACTCACCGAACGTGGCTGCCAGAGTGCTGACCAGGCCATCGATACCGGTGAGCATCCCCTCGGTCATCGTGCGGAACGCAGAGAAGAGATGAGGCAGCGCGGAAATGCCGGTCGAGACCATGGTGGTGATGCCCTCGGCGATGTTGTAGAACGACGCCCGGAGCGTCCCCTCGTTCGCCTTCACCCAGTCCGACAGCCCCCGGAAGCCACGACCAAGGCCCGACGTATCGACACCTGCGACCGACGCCAGCGACTCGAACAAGGCGCCGCCGACGCTGCTCGCGAAGCTCCCGGCGACCTCAGCGCCGATATCCATGACCTCGTTCAAGGCGCGCACACCGTCCGCGGCGACATGAGCGAACGGGGCCAGGCCCTCCATGGTCTTGTCGATGACCGTGGCGAGCCTGTTCAGGTTGTCGCCCGTCGCGATCAGCAGTTCCCCGATCAGCGGGCCGAAGGCGTCCGCGAAACTTCCGGAGATCTTGCCGAGGCTCGGAAGCAGCGACTCGTTCAGCAGCGACGCCAGGCCGTTCACGACGTCCGAGGATCCGCCGATTCCCTGCTCCAGCTCCTTGAACATCGACGGCAGGCCGGTGTCGAGCATCCCGCCGAGGAGGTTCTGCCACGCATCGAGGGCGGGCTTCGACTTGGTGCCGAAGTCGAGGAACGACTGCGTGAATTTGCCGACCGATCCGGCGAACTCCTCGACCCACTGGGCGCCCATCTCGGCGTTCTTCGCCAACGCACCCTTGAACGCAGGACTGTCGGCGAATGCCGCGGCCTTCTCGACGATCCGGCCGAACGACTCTGCCCCAATCTCGATCACCGGATTGAGGTCCTTCATCGCCCCCTTCAGGGACTTGACCGCCTCCTCGGTGTGCGGGGCGACCGCCTCGTTCGCGACCTTCTGCCATTCCTCGAACGGCTTCTTAAGCTGCTTGGCCTTGTCCTTCAGGTCGTCCATGGCCAGGGCTGCGCCGCCGCCGACGACCGCGAGGCCAGTCAGCATCGGGGCGACGGCCCCAATCGACGGGAGCAGCGAGGCGCCGAGTGCGCCCGCAGCACCGATGGACATTCCGCGCAGGCTGCTTCCGCCGCCACCGATCGCGCTTCCTGCTTCCCCGCCGGCCGCCGTCAGCTGGCCGAGCCCGCCGCGCAGGCCGGCGAGAGCGGCGGCGGTGCTGTCCGTGCTGCCGCCGAAGTCGTCCATGTCCCCGGCCAGAGTCCGGGTCGTCCGCGATAGGTCGTCGAAGCGGGTGATGGTCGCGCCGCTACGGGTGTTGATGGTGCGCAGGCTGTTGCTGACGAGCGTGTTGGCGCCGTTCAGATCGCGCATGGCGTCCGCTGTGGCGGCGGCACGGCCGCGCAGGGTGGTCAGCGAACGGGAGGCGTCCTGTGCGGCGGCATCGAGGCGTTGCAGGGCCGCGGCTGCGGCTACCGCGCGGGCGGCTAGCTGGGTTAGCGGTGTGCCGGTGCGGGCGGTGCTGTCGTTCAGATCGCGCATCGCCTGTGTCATGGCGATGAGTTGCGTGGCGCTCCCGTCGAAGCGTGCCCGCAGCTGGATGGGGCTTTCCCGCTTGAGGGCACGGATTGCGGCGACCACTGAGGCGATGCCTGATCCGGCCCGGTCGTCGAGGTCGGCCCGGACCCGGATGTTCCCGAGTGCTTTGACGCGGCCGAGGGTTCGCGCGAGATCCTGCGCCTGCTCGTCGACGGCGCCAAAGGAGCGGACGCCCTCGGTGCCCATCCGGCGCATCTTGTCGAGGAAGCGCTCGAGGCCTTGCTCGGCTTCCCGAGTGTTGGTCGTGACTTCGACGTGCCCGGAGGCGATGAGGAAGGACATCAGACGGCCGCCAGTTCGTCAGACCAGAGCAGCCGTTCGAGGGGTACGGCGACGGCTTCGGCGAACGCGTCGGCCAGGTCGACGGACACGGACACGCGGCCGGTCTCGACGTTGTAGACGGTCCACTGCGACCGGCCGACGGCGGCGGCGAGTTGGGGGACGGTCAGGCCGGCGGAGCGGCGGGCGGTACGCAGAGCGGGACCACTGAAGGAGCGGGGCACGGGGCATCCCAGGGGCGTGGGCAGCAAGGAGGGCCGAGGTGTTCGCCCGGCTTCGCATCCGCTCTGGCCCGCACCATCTCGGTGCTCACGGCCTACCGACGCCGCTCGCCTGTGTCCCTGGTGGCTTCCTGCCTGAGCGGACCATCACGGTCCGCCGGGACCTCGGCTCTACGACTAGCTTCCTCCTTTGCAGGATACGCCAACAACCACATCGGCACCATGTATTCGAAGGCGCATCATGGGTTACACCTTCGAATTGTCAGGGAGTGATGGGTGTGGAGATACGGGTACGGCGGACCCCGCCGGACGGACTCGGCCCGATGCTGCGCGCCGCACGCGAACGCGCCGGCCTCGGCGTGCGGGAGACGGGGCGGGAGGCTCGGCTGTCCTCCGGATACGTGGCCCACCTCGAGGACGGGAGCCGTTGCCCGTCGCGAACCGTCGCCCAGCGGCTCGCCGCAGTGCTCGGGCTGGACGCCGACGAGCAGGCGCAGCTGTACGCGGCAGCCGTCACGGACGCGGGAGCCGACCACCCCGCCCGCACCGCAGCATGACGAAAGGGTCCTCACTGTTGAGGACCCCTCTGACTTGCTTCCCTCAAGGAAGCCTGTTGCGGCTCACAGCCCCATGACGGGGTTGTCCTCCCACGGGTCGCCCTCGTCGAAGTACCGGGCGAGGGATGTGGAGTTGTCGGCCCAACCGCCCTGCCGGGCGACGCGAACCATCGGGGCCCCGCCGCGCTGGGCCGCGGTAGCGAAGCCACGCCGCAGGGAGTGGCCGCGCCAACGCCCCTCGAACCCGGCGGCCTCCGCCAGGCGCTCGATGACGTCGGACGCCGCGTCAGGGGTGAGCCGACCGGACGGATCCCCGATCGGCTTGCCGTGCCGCATCATCGGCGGGGCGATGCGGCCGTGCCGGTCGATCCGCACGAACAGCGGCCCCTCGGTACGTCCCGCCTCCCGCATGGCCGCGACGAGTACGCGAACAGCCCGGACGGGGCAGGTGGCGGGGTTCTTGCCGTAGGGCACGGCGGAGTCGGTGAACTTCTTCATCTTCGTTCGGTAGATCTGCACCATGTACCCCTCGTCGCACTCGGCTGGGTCGCCGATGTCCAGGCCGACGAGCTCGGAGGATCGGGTGGCTGCCGCGTAGCCGAGCAGCAGCATGGCCGCGTCGCGCTTCCCGACGAGGGTGCCCCGGTCGAGGGTGTCCAGCATCTTCCGCAGCGCGGGCGGCAGCGCGGCCTTCGCCTGGCGCTGCTTACCGCCGGGTTTCTTGTCGATGGCCAGCTGGTGCTTGTAGCCAGCGATGACGGTACGGGCGCCCTTCGTCTCCGGCTTCGGCAGATTTAGTTCCGCGTGCATGGTCGTGATGGCGGACAGCATGCGCTCGAGGGAGCTCGGCGCCGAGGGCCGGCCGGTGCGTGGGCGGGGCGTGCGCGTCAGGTGCGTGACGTACTCGACGAGCAGCTCCTGCGTCGCGGGCAGCGGCTGCTCGCCCTCCTCGGCGCACCACTTGACGAACGCCTCGCGGTCTTCGCGGTAGGCGCGGCGGGTGGAGTCGGCGCGGCCGGCGGCGAGCGCGGCTTGCGCTTCCGGCGACAGCTGCCGCCGGGCGGGCAGGGCCGGTGCTTCGTAGCGCTCGATGTCGGTCACGAACTCCCCCTCGGTACAGCCCTGTTCTAACTCCAGAGAATAAAGATTATCAGGAGCCAGAGTGTTGCCCTAGGGAAACGGCGGCTGCGAGGCCCCTCGCACTGTCAGTGGGCCCCAATACCCTTGATCGGCAGGACGACCGAAAGGGGCGCGATGCCCAGCACCGAACGGAAGTGTCGCCGCTGCGGCCAGAGATGCCGACGCGGATGGCTGCATGTGCACGAGCAGGGCGCAGTCAAAGCACCAGGCGCCAACCTGCCCAACGATGACGAGACGGTCTACTGCTCCGAACGCTGTCTGCGCACCAGCCTGTTGGAGGCGGCCGGCAACATGCAGTTGATCGTCGACCAGCAGCGGGAGATAGACCGACTGCGGGAGAGTGTGCGCGGGCGGCGAGATGACGAGGACTGGCGAGACTCCGAGACGCTTGAGATGCGACAGCTACTCAACAGGATCATCGACCAGGCCGAGCCGCTGGCGAACATCGACCCCAACGCCCGCGACGCCAAACCGGAAGACCTCGAGCGCCTTCGGATCGCGGCGAACAACATCCTCCGACTGGCTGGCCCGTACATCCGCAGGCGTCAGACTCGCTGAAGTCTGTTGTCAGTGCCGAGCCGTATCGTGGCCCCAACTCATCCGCGCCTGCTGCCTGCTTGGCGCTGATGTTCGGATGCCTCGCCCGATGGACAGCAACCTCGGCGGGGCATCACCGCCTCCATAAGGCGCTACGGTGCCGGGATGCAAGGAGGCGACTGGGCAACTTGGGTGGGGTCGACCGCGGCCACCGTTGCGGCCGTAGCGTCGGTGGCCGTGTGGTGGCGTGGACGCAACGCTGTGGCATGGGAGTTCCATCACGAGAAACGGCACCTCTCGCATGTCCGCAACGTAGGCCAGGCTGTCGCTAAGAGCGTCAACGTGCGGGTTGGGTCTGCCGGTACGCCGGCAAGCACCGACCAGCGGGTCGCCGTCTCCGCTGTCGCCCCTGGCGAGGTCATTCCCGTTATCGCTTCTCCCGACATGGGTGACCCGCCGGACTGGGCCGTCGTGGTCACCTGGCGAGGATTCCTCGGTCGGCGAGAGAAGTGGACGCGGCTCGTGGTCTGACTTCTCCGATCGGGGTCAGAGCCGCGACACCGCATCCTCTATGCGGTTAGCGGGCGTCCGCTGTACGTCGTCCACCAAGATCCGCGGATCCACTCATCTGTGGTCACAACACGGACACACCGCGTCGCACGCCTCACGCGAGAACGCATGATGCCCTCTGGCACATCACGCCCTTGGGGGGACCATGACCGACAGTACGCCGCCACCGCCACCCGGCTTCCCGCCGGCACCCGCGCCGAAGAAGAACCGCACCAACGCGATCATCATCGGGGCCGCAGCCGCGATCATCGCCGCAATCGTCACCACGGGAATCGTTGTGGTGCAGTCCCGGGACGACGACAGCTCAACGGGAAGCACAGTCACCGCCGCCAGCCCCGAACCGTCGTCGGCCAGCTCCACGGAGCCGACAGCCACGCCCCGCCAGGAGGCGTTCAACATCGGTGACACCGCCGACATCGAGACGGCTGGCCTGAACTTCTCCGCAGGCGTCCTCAACTACGAGGACAAGGGCATCACGGGCCTGCCGGAGATGCTGGGCGCCGGACAGAAGTGGGCGGTGGTCGAGGCGAAGGTGTGCAACAAGGGCACCGAGGTCATCGCCGTCAGCACCTATCCGTGGTCCCTGGCCTACGCGGACGGGGCGCGGGTTGAATCGGCCGGCATGAACGCCGGGGACCTGCCGCAGCCGCTCTATCCGATGGACGCGAAGGTGAAGGGCGGGGACTGCGTGCGCGGGAACATCGTCTTCCAGGTGCCGAAGGAAGGGCGCCCGGAGCGGATTCTGTACTCGCCGTCGGATGTGGCTGAGCCGGTGGAGTGGAGCGTCACCAAGGCGTAGCCGAAAGCCCCCGCGGCCCGGTCACGACTGCGCCCGGCCACCGTGCGGTGCGGCCGGGCAGAATTCTGCGGGCGGTGAATATCAGAGCTGGCGGCGGGCGGCCCTCCGGCCGACTTCCGTTATCGCGTCCTGCGCGGTCTCGAGCGCGGATGCGCCCGGCTTGGCCCGGAGCTGAGCCGGCAGGGTCGCCCTCCGCTCCGCCACCGCGAGCAGACCCTGACCGTGCAGGGAGTCGAGGTTCTGCTGTAGCCGTTGCCGGAACGCGAGGTCGGTGCGCCGCCATGCCCGCACGGTGGCGGGGCTGATCTTGAGTCGGGCGGCGATGAACTCGGCGCCTTTACCGAGGGCCAGCAGACGGGCGGCCTCTTCCTTCTTCTTCGGATCGATGGGAACGCCCACGCCCGACCTCCTCACAGTTAAGGGCCGACCCGCAGAGTGCGGGCCGGCCGATGGTCAGGCCGCCTCGTGCTGCCCGCGGCGGACCTGCACAGCGGAGCGAGAGGCCGTGATGACGTCCTCGGCGTCGCCGGTCGACCAACCGGCCGGAGCCTTTGAGTCAGCCGTCTCGAGGGCCTGCGCGGCTTGGGTGTGCGGGTCCTGCTCGACGGGCGGCAGGTCGACACCCAGGGCGCGCGCCGCGATCCTCTGCGCGGACGTGATCGGCTTGCCGGTCATGCGGCACGCTCCTCGTCGAGGGCGGGCAGGTTGATGCCGCGGATGGTCGCGGCGGCATTGCCCACTGCCATCCGAGCCAGGTGGTTCCTGCCGATGCGGCTGTCGACATCGAGCGTGGCGCCGGCTGCCGCACAGGCGTGCAGTGCCGCAGCCTCGGCCGCCTCGTCGAGGGCGTCCAGCAGTTCCCGCTCGGCGCGCGCCGCACGGTCGAGGGCGCCGTTGTAGGCGTCGGCCGTGGAGGCGAGCAGCGCCGAACGGTTGCGGGCGGCGGCCCCGGCGAAGTCGTCGTAGGCCTCGAGCTGCGCGGCCTCCGTCTTCTTGGCCGCCTGCTGGAACTTGGCGAGCTCCGGGCCGGTGCCGAACCCGCAGGTGGCTGTGGCCTGCTCGGCGGCTGTGCGCTTGTCGGTGGCCTCCTCGAGCTTGCTGAGCAGCTTCTGCATGGCGGCGGGCAGATGGTCGCGGCGGAGGCTGAGGCGGTAGGTGGCGCGTCCGGCGAAGTCGAGCCGGTGGGTGACGTCGGGCATGTTTTCTCCTTGGGGTGGGCGCAGATCAACGCGCGAGTGGTTTGTGTGGCTATGCGCCGGATGCGGCGAAGGTGGTGTTGTCGATGACGTTGGCGAGGTTGAAGAGCTTGCGGGCGTTCCTCGCTGCGACGCCGGCCTTACGGCGGCGGGCGAGTTCTTCCCGCTGCTTGCGCTTGCGTTCTTCCTCGGCGCGGACGCGGGCGATGCGGGCCTGTATCTCGGCCTCGACGTGGGAGGTCACGGCGCTGCCTCCGCCGCGATCTCGGCCGTGAGCGGCACGGGCGGGAAGCCGGAGAAGACGATCGAGGTCCCGTCGATGTGGAAGCGGGGTCCGGCCTGGTCGGCGAAGTGCCAGTCGCAGAAGGCTTTGCGGGCGAGGTTGAGGCAGTGCATGAACTGGACGGCTTCTGTGCGGACGTAGTCCTCGGCGGCGGGGGTCAGCATCATCTGGGTGCGGGTGGTGAGGGCGAGTTCGCTGTGGAGGCGGTCGAGGGCGTTGTGCCAGTCGGTCAGGGTCTGGAAGAGCTGGGCGGTGAAGGTGTCGGCGTTGCTGCGGGCGGCCTGCTCGTTGTGGAGGGTGGCGGCGTCGAGCTGATCGAAGGTGTCGAGGACGCCTTCGGTGGCTTCGAGGTAGTTCGCTACGGCCTCCGCTTCGGCTGAGGTGAGGCAGGACTCCAGGGCGGTGACGGTCATGAGCTCTCCTTTGTGGTGAGCGATGGGCGTGCGTCGTACACGCCTATCGCTGTGAGCTGGGTCTTTACGGGGTCCCGTAAAGTTCGGGAGGTGGCCGGCCCGGTTCCCGCGGGCCGGCCGGTTGCGTGCGGGTCAGGCCCAACTCAGGTACTGGCCGGGGGCGTCGAAGGCTCGGATGCCGTCTGGTCGCATCCGGCCTGTCAGCCCGCGGTACAGGTCGTGGCTTGCCTCGCAGCGGTGCTCGTCGCAGGTCACGATGCAGAGCGGCAGCCCGTTTTCCTTCACCAGGCAGAGGCCGAGCGGACCGTCGTCCTCGACGACCTCCTCGATGGCGAGAGTCGCGAGGGTCGCGGTCTTGGTGCAGCCGTCGGGCTCCTGGCAGGGCAGGCCCTTGATCAGCTTGGGGATGCGCTCCACGCGGGTCTGGAGGATGGCGTATCCGTGGTCGCGGATGTCGTCGGTGATCGCGGCGGGCGCGCCGTGGGTGAGGGTGCGTTCAGTCATGACGTTCTCCTTCGTGTTGTGGTGGTGAGGGGACAAGGGGGGGACAGGGGGGACGCCGTTCGTCCCCCCCTCTCTCGCGCATGTAGCGAGTCCGTTAGTTTTTG
Source organism: Streptomyces sp. NBC_01352 (assembly GCF_036237295.1). Lineage (NCBI taxonomy): Bacteria > Bacillati > Actinomycetota > Actinomycetes > Kitasatosporales > Streptomycetaceae > Streptomyces > Streptomyces sp. NBC_01352. The sequence goes on along the minus strand of NZ_CP108354.1, from coordinate 7,153,887 downwards.
ATCTTGATCTGTATATGTGCAGGTCAGAAGCTTGGTTGAAAATGGGACCTTTAGGTGGGCGAACGGATTTCGCTGTTCTGCGGGAGAGAGGGGGGGGACAAAGCCTGTCCCTGTCCCCCCTTCCGTCCCCCCTCATGAGGGCTCGACCGGGCCGCGCGAGAGCTTGCCGTCCCGGTCCACAACCCACTCGCGAAGTTGGGCGTAGTTGATGGCGTCGTTGATGTGCTTCTTGTCGCGGCCTGCGAACTTCCCTCGCAGCGCCGAGCGGGTGAGGGCGTCGCTTTCGCGGACGTACACGGCGATGCGGGTTGCGATCCGCAGGACCGCCCTGTCGGCCCGCTCGTTCTCCGCGACGACCTTCGCTTGGTCTACGCGAACTTCCTCGATGATTCGGGCCTGCGTCCGCCGCTCCTGGTCTTCCCGACGCTCCTGCTCGATCTTCCGCAGGGCTGCATCGCGAGTTGCGCACGACGCCTGCCAAACCATCTCTGCCAGTTGCCAGTCGTCGGTGGTGACGTGGAGGCGACCAGTGAGGATGGCGAGCAGCGAGGCGACCTTGGCGAGCATCAAGGGGGCGTGCGCATCGAGGGGGTTGATGTCGGCGACGGACATCTCGCCGCGTGCCTTTGCGAGGTCGACGCGACGCAGCTCGGCTTTGATCGCGTCGTCGAAGGTGATCAGCGTGGGAACCTCGGCGTCGATCGCCGCCCGCCACTTGACCAACTCGCCCGGCCAGGGCGGCTGCTCGTCCGGGATCGACGGGTCGATGACTTGCAGCCATAGGAACCGTTGCGGGGTACCTTCGGCGATCTCCTCGAAAAGCGGTGCGACCGTCTCAGGCTGGAAGCCGACCAGCAGGCCCATGCTGTACGAGCCCTTGGGGATGTAGCGGCTGGTGTCCTTGCTGGCGTTGGTCTGGCCGAGGGTTTGCCCCACGGCTGCGCTGCGGAGGGTCTCTCCAAGGGTCGACCCGGAGCGCTCCTTCATGAGCCGCGTGAGAGAGGCGCCCTCGTCGATGTAGAAGAAGGCGTTGTGCCGCACCTGTCGGCGGACCCGCACCGTAACGGGCGTCTCGGTTCCGCCCCGCCCTTTGCGGGTCTCTCCGGTCTCTTCCTCGACGGTGTCCATGAAGATCTCAGCGATACCTTCGCCGGATCCGATGGGCAGGTTGTCGCGGAAGTCGAGACCTCCCGGCGCCGGCAGCAGCAAGTCGGCGACGTCGACGCCTGTGGACTTGCCGATGCCGGACGGGCCGATGATCCCGGCGAACAGGTTGAGCGAGGCGTAGCCCGCGACGCCCGTGTCCGCCCGGATGTGGTGTGAGACGAGGCTGGACAAGCGAGTCAGGGTGGCAAGGAATGCCACGTCGCCAGATCGGTTGCGGGAGTGTCCGGCCTGACGGATGTGCCGCAGTTCTTCGCGCCTCGCGTAGAACTCTTCCGGCAGCAGCCCGGCCGGCTTGCTGGGCCCTTCCGGTTCCTGCGGCGGGTCGTCGGAGTCCGGCGGGTCGACGAGGTCGTCCCAGTTGATCCGCTCCTTGGCTCGTTGGTGGTTGTTCTCGTCGGGCAGGCAGCGCCGTTTGACCTCGTCGAGGACGGCGGCCGACAGCCCTCCGGCGGGGCCGTGGGCTGCGCGTCCGGCGGCGGCGCGGAGGATGTCGCTGGCGGCTGCGCTGACGTCGCCTCCGTAGTTGTAGTGAGCCCACAGGTAGGGGACGGTGAGCTTGCGTCCGGCGGGCTGCGCCCCGACGGGGAGGTCTGAGCGTTCGGACCAGTTGATGGCGACGTGGTCGTCGCAGAGCAGGCTGTAGGCGCTGCTCGCGGACTCTCCGCCTGCGGAGGGGCGAAGCCACTTCTGGCGGCCGTCGCTGTGGGTGCCTTCGTAGGTGAAGCCGGCGGGCTCGAGGACGTCGCTGAACTCAAGGTGTTCGGCGAGGACGTCGAGCGGCCCGTCACCGGTCGGTACGACCGCTCGAGGTGCCCGGCGGGGGCGCGGCGGGGTGGGCTTGATGCCGAGTCGCTGGTTGCGGCGCAGCTGCTTCTCGCGGCTGGCTTCCTCGAGCGCCTGGCGGGCAGCGTGGGCGAGTTCGGCGGCGGCACCGGCGAGAACGCTGAGGTCGTAGATGACACCGCTTCCGGGGCCGATGCTGGTCGGCCGCTCGAGGCCTTCTTTGCGGTTGACGGTGCCGGGCAGTTTCATCAGCCGGTCGAGGTTGCCGACTTCGGTGTCCCATGACCAGCCGTGCCGGTATGCCTGCGCGGCGAGGGTGGCCTGCCACGTCATGGTCAGGTCTTTGACCTTGGCGCGGTCTTCGTCGTCGCCGATGACGTGGAACTCGGAGAGCAGCCAGACGGGGTTGTATCCGCCTCCGGAGTGGACCCATCCGCTGGGTTCGGGGAGCCCGGATTCCGTGACGACTTTCGTGACGGCGTCCTCGTCGGGTGGGGCGGGCAGATCGTCGGGTCCGGGCTTGTGGCCGATGGTCCCGAAGTCCCCGTCTGCCCACAGGTGGGTGAGAGCGTGGGCGAGGTCTTCGCCGCCGCGCCCCTTGGCGGGGTGTTCGCGCAGGGTGGTGACCTGGGTGTAGATGCCCTTCGGCTGTCGCGTGTCGAGGCGGACCGCGTAGTCGGTCGCAGCCGTGAGCCCGCTTTCGTCGGTGCTGAACCTCCGGCCGGCCCACTTGTCGGCGTCGGAGCACACGCTGATGAAGCCCGGGGCGTCGGCGTACACGTGCGACAGCCACGTCTTAATGACGTCGGGGTCCGCGGAGAGCGGCGGCTGTTCGGTGCTCACTCGTGCTCCTGGTCCATGACGGCGATGACGCCGTCGGCGAGGTAGTTGATGTCGTTGATCCAGCGGCGGGCGCAGGCTCGTACAGCGCGGGGGCTGGGCTGTTCGGCGAGGTGCTGCCGGATGCTGTCGATGACGAGCTGACGGCGTCCGCGTTCGCGCGCCCACTGTTCGCGCAGCTGGTCGCTGTGCATGGCGTCGGGCATGTCGGGCTGTTCGCCCGGTAGCCGCATGGCGGGCCGGACTACACTGGTGGTTGAGGAAGTCGGCGTCGTTGCGGGCGCTGTGGAGGGGTCCGGGATGAGCGCCGGGCCCCTTTCTCGTGTCGCCATGTCGTTGTCCTTCGCGGCGGCGAGGCGGTGCGGGTGCCTGTGCGGAGGCCGGTCTCGCGAGGGATATTGAGTTGGTGGCCGCGCCCGTCGCCGGGCGCGGCTGGGGCCCTACAGGTCGTCGGCGTCGAGGGCGGGGCCGCGGCGAGCTCGGCGTTGGGCCTCGTCCTCGGTCAGGCCGTCGGTGCTGAACATGTCGTCGTAGGCGTTGCCGCCGGTCGGTGTGCCGTCCGCGCCGTAGGTGGGGATGCCCTTGAGCTTGTCGCCCCAGATCTCCCGCATCGCGTACCCGAACGCGGGGAGCGTGTTGTTCATGAATTCCTTGGACCAGGGCGACGCCGAGATCAGGGCGGGCAGGCGGTCGCGGGAGACGAGCCAGTCGCTGTAGTCGGACCAGAGCTTGCCGTCTGCATCAGGCTTGGCCTCCGGGTCGTCGACGATCAGGTCGATGTCGAGGCGGATGTAGTCGCGCATCCGCCTCCAGCCGAGGCGGCCGTCGCCGCGTTCTTCGTCTTCGCGGCGCTGGTCTTCGAGGTCGAAGCTGGCCATCGTTTCGGCGAAGCTGTGGGCGCGGGGCATGAACCAGCCGAGGGCTTCGGCGACGTCGGAGAGCAGTAGGTACTCGACGCTTTCGTTGCCGTCGTCGGCGACGTACAGCAGGGGGGCGTTGCCGAAGCCGGCGAGGTCGATGTCCGTGTCGGAGACGGGGCTGAGGGGGGCGATTCGGTTGAGCCGGTCCATTCGCTGAAGGATCATGGCGACCTGCTCTTCGGGCCCGTAGTTGAAGAGCCGGTCGTCGTTCTTGGCGACGAGGCGTTCAGCGAATCCCTGGAAGGGGGAGCGTCGGCCTGCCTGGCTGAGCTGTACGACGTCTGTCATGATGCTGGGAGTCCTATCTGTTGTTGAGGCCCTGGGTCGCTGGCGAGCGATGAGCCCGGGGCTTCGGCATGTACGGGCTGTGTGGCCCCTGTCGGCCGGCGTTGACGCGCCGGTCTGGTGGGGGCCGCTTTCATGTCGCTACGCGGCCTCTTGGCTTGCTGCTGCGCGGCGTTCGGCCGGTTGCTCCGTGAGGCGTAGGAGGGCGACGAGACGGCGCACCTGGGCTGGCGTCAAGGCGCGTTCCGCGTAGACGTCGGCCAGCGTCCGGTGTTCCCGTGCACGCTCTTCCGCCGCCCTCACGCGACCTTCTCCCGACTGTCCGCCGTGACGATTCCGAGGAGGTCGGCGAGCTTCAGGGCTGCCCCTGGCCGCGGCTGAACTCGTCCGGATTCCCAGCGAGAGAGACTGCCCGGCGTCATATCCAGAGCCGTTGCGACCTCTCGCAGAGACATCCGAAGAGTCAGTCGGCGTTCGCGGGCCTGCCCGGAAGCAAGCATGCGACGCACCTCGGAAACCCGCTGAAGGGCTTCGATGTCCATGAGTGAATTCAACACTACTGCCGATGTGTTTGCAACAAGCTCACTGAAGTGTTGACCTCATGAAACGCACACTTGCTGCCAGGTGTTGCACTCGCGTCCTGTGGTCAACGACGATGGCCGCATGCCCGCACGCACTCAGCTCGAGGTCGAGGCCGACGAGCCCGAATACTGGCCGATCGGCGTCGACGGAAGTCGGACCATCGAGGTGATAGTGCGTGACCCCGACCATGACGGGACGGCGCTCTTCAAGTTCGGAATGGTCCCCACCCTTGGCATGCGGATCGTCACGTTCACCGCGTTCTCCAACCAAGGCTTCAAGGCCAGCCTCAAAGATCTGCCCGTATCCCGGTGGGAGAAAGTTGCGCGAGCGGCAGCAGAACGGCGCCTGATGGCCGGCGGCCCCTACGGGCAGCATGTTGCGCCCGAAGACGCAGCCCGAAGCATCGTCAACAAGAAGTTCCCCGAGCTCGCGGACGCCAGTGGGGGCAACGCCCTCCGTAGGCGCAACGGCTTGATCCACCTGGCGATGATGTTCGAGGAGTACAAGCGAGCCGAGGAGACCGGCGTTGAGAATCCCGCGCAGGTGCTAGCCGAGAAGCATTCGGTCTCCGCCGCTACCGTGCGCGGCTGGCTCCACAGGGCCCGCAAGGAGGGCCTGGCTCCCGAGAGCACACACCCCAACGCCGGGACGCGCTGAGCGTCCTGAACGGCGAAGGGCCCCGCCGTCTGGCGGGGCCCTCCGCATGTCACCCGCGCGGTACGAGCCGCGCGGGGTTGAACTTGTTGCCGTAGCGGCGGTCGTGCGGCAGGACGCTGTACCCGCCCGGCAGCAAGGCTAGGAGCACCTCGCGCTTGTCGGCCGGCGGCAGGTCCCGCCACCCGCTCTGTACGTCACCGGCCAGCAGCCGCCGCAGGACCAGCGGGGCCCGGGACACCAACAGGGCGCGGGACTCCTTTACGCGAGCCTCAATGATGCTGCGGGCTTCGCGATACTCGCCGAAGCTGATCTCCCGTCGCGCGTACATGCGGGCCAGCTCTTTGAGTTGCTCTTCGTCCTCTGCGAGTTCACGCCGCGCCTCGTCGCTCACCTCGGTGTCCGCAGCATTCCGCAGCTGCTCAAGGATCCGCGGCTTTCCCAGTAGCTCGAGAACCTGGCTCTCGACTTCGTCCTCGACGAACGACGCCTTCACTGCCAACTTCCCGCAGCCGCCGCCCTTCGGGTTGCACCAGTACCGGGGGCCTCCGTTTCCGTGGCTGCCCGTCGGCATGTGCCCGCAGAGGGAGCAGTGCAGGGCGCCGTTCAGCCAGCGCTGCAAGGTGAGGTCTGTCGTACCGGCCCGTCTGGCGAGGCGCAGGCAGATCTGTTCCCAGCGCTCCCTGGGGATGATGGCGTCCCAGATGGCGTCGCCGACGATCTCGCCTTTGTGTGCGCGCAGGCCGGCGACTGAGGGCTTGGAGATGACGGAGCCTATGCTCCGTCCTGACCAGGGCGCGCCGGTGGCTGTAGGGACTCCCCGACGCTGCAGGTCGTCGGCGATTGAGTTGAGGCTCTCGCCCACCTCGGGGTCGATTTTCTGCCGCTGCTTCTCGGTCCAGTCGTCCCAGTCCCCCAGAATCCTGGCTCCGATCTCTACAAGGATCTTGGCCTCATCCTCTACGACCTTCTTGCTGTCCAAGGTGAAACCGTATCCGCGAAACCCTCCCCCGCCAGGCTTGCCCTCGGCCGCCAACTCCTCGTGCTTGCGGGCGACTCGACGCGCGGTGTCACGGCTGGACTTGTTGGCGACGGCACACATGATGCGAGCGACGGTGATGTCTGCGTCGTTGGCCAGCCGGAGCGAGCCCGTGACGGACTCGACGGGAATGTGCGGCCGGCGGGACTCGACAACGTCGATGAGGTCTTCCAGGTCTCGAGGGTCGCGGGCGACGCGGTCGAGGTCGTCGGCGATCATCCCGTCGAACTCCCCGGAGGCGAGCCCCTCAAGGGCGGCTCGAAAGCCGGGCCGGACGGTCCGCAGGGCGCTCGTTCCGTCGGGCAGCTTGATCTTGCGGCGCTTGTAGGCGCTGGTGTCGTCCTCGGGGATCACCTTGGCGATGGTCCACCCGAGTCGCTTGGCGAGGGCGCGGCCGTCTTCCTCCTGGCGGCCGATGCCCTTGGAGAACTCGGCTCGGCGGCGCTCCGCCTCCGTCTGCTGGTCCTCGTCTTCGTCCTCCGGCTTGCGGTAGCTGATACGCAAGAGGAGTACGGCGCGGCTTGGGGTCATGTTCGTAGATTAGCATTGACATCTCGGATCGCCGATGCCGTTGACCTCACGCAGCTCGTCCACGGAGCGGAAGCCGCCGCGCTGGGTGCGGTAGTCGACGATGTGCTGCGCCAGCACGGGGCCGACGCCCGGCAGCGTGTCGAGCTGGTCGACGGTGGCCGTGTTGAGGGAGACGGGAGCAGCCGGTGCCGCTCCCGCCATCGAGCCGACCGGGCCGCCGCCCAGACCCGTGCCCCCCGCACTGGCCGAGCCCGGCATAGAGGCGCCGGCAGGACCGCCGACGATCACCTGTTCTCCGTCCACTAGGAACCGGGCGCGGTTGAGACCGTCGGTGTCCGTACCGGGCCGCACCCCACCGGCCGCGCGCAACGCGTCGGCGACCCGCGAACCGGCCGGCAGGCGATGGATACCCGGCTCACGAACCTTGCCGCTGACGTCCACGACGATCTCGACTCCGGCCGCACCCACGGCGTTCGGCGCCCCGGCCGAGGCTGCCGGTGGCTCTGCGGGCTCGCCGCTCTGCTGCCCCTCCTCGTACGGAGCGGCCGCGCGCACCACCTCGGGCGCTCGGACGGCCTCGGTGCGGCCCGCCCAGAAGTGCTGCACGGCGAAAACCGCGGCGACGACGAGCACCACGGAGAGCGCGAGGACGCTCCGCCGCTCCAGTCCACACCTCGTCTGCACCCACACCGGCATCCGCTCCCGCAGAGCAAGCCCGGCCCACCCCCGCCGCCGCCCGACCGAACCGAGCCCCACCCCGAGGCCGGTCGCGGCAGTCTTGTTTGTCTCACCCGGCCCGACCCGTCCGTCCGGCCCGATCGATCCGACCGAGCCAACAGACTCGCCCCTCCCAGCCGACCCGACCTCGACTGGCCCGACCGGCCCGACTGGCCCAGCAGCCTCGACCAGTCCGTCCGACCCAGCCGATCGGACCGACCCGACAGACTCGACCCTCCCAGCCAACCCAGCCCCGACTGATCCAACTGGCGCGACTGACCCAGCGGTCCCGACCAGCCCCGTCGGCCGAATCGGTCCAACCGGCCGGATCGACTCACCCAGCCCACCGGTCAAGCCAACGTCCGCAACCTCCGCGCCCCCGGAACCCGCGGTCCCCATACAGTCCGACTCAGCCTCGACTCCCACACCCGTAACAACGCGCGCTTCCACAAGACCGCCGAGGCCCTCACCGTCGACCCGACCGACAACCACGCCGGCACCCGACGCATCCGGGTTCGCCCCGACACGCCCGTCGCCGCCCTCCGAAACCCGCGCTCCCGCGCCCGGCGGCCCCTTCCCCGACTCCCGCCACTCTCCCGCGCGTTCGGCGAACAACGCCTCCGCCCGTCGCCGGAGCTCGTCCGCGGAGGCGTGCCGGGCACGGCCATGGGTGGGGCGCCGGCGATGGCGGGTGCGCCCGTCGGAGGCGGGGCCGCGGCCCGGGCCACTGGTTGCGTTCGCTGTGTGTGAGTGTGATCGAAGTGCCATGCGCCGAGGATCGGTCACCTCGACACTTCCGCGATGATCTTGGTCAATTCCCGGGGATTACCGCCGGGTTGTGGATAACTCCGTCACCCGCACGAGCGCGGACGCCCCCAAACACGCCCAACACCCACGCACACCCGGCATCCCGCACCCCGCACCCCGCACCCCGCACCCCGCACCCCGCACCCCGCACCCCGCACCCCGCACCCGCCAGTCATCCACCCCGCACACACGCCTCCCCCGCCAACCTCAACGCGGCGAGACCACAACCCCCAACAACCCAGGCCCCGTATGCGCCCCGATCACCGCCCCGACCTCGCTCACATGCAGATCTGCCAGCCCCGGCACCCGCACCCGCAGCCGGTCCGCCAGGGCCGACGCCCGCTCGGGGGCGGCGAGATGGTGCACGGCGATGTCGACCTGCGCGCCGCCTGCCCGGTCCACCGCGATCTCCTCGAGGCGGGCGATGGCCTTCGACGCCGTCCGCACCTTCTCCAGGGGCTCGATCCGGCCACCCTGGAGCTGCAGCAACGGCTTCACCGCGAGCGCGGAACCGAAGAGGGCCTGCGCGGCGCCGATCCGGCCGCCGCGGCGCAGATAGTCGAGGGTGTCGACGTAGAAGTAGGCGGAGGTGCCCGCGGCCCGCTTCTCCGCGGCCGTCACGGCCTCGTCCACGGTGCCGCCCGTCTCCGCGGCCTCCGCCGCCGCGAGGGCGCAGAACCCCAGGGCCATGGCGACCATCCCGGTGTCCACCACCCGCACCGGAACCGGGGCCTCGCGCGCCGCGACGACCGCCGCGTCATGGGTGCCGGAGAGTTCGGCGGACAGGTGCAGGGAGACGATGCCGGTGGCGCCGGCCTCGGCGACCTTGCGGTAGGTCTCCGCGAACACCTGGGGGCTGGGCCGCGAGGTGGTGACGGAACGTCGCTTCTGCAACGCCTGGGCCAGCGAACGGGTCGAGATCTCGGTGCCCTCTTCGAACGCCCGGTCGCCGAGGACCACGGTCAGCGGCACCGCGGTGATGCCGTGACGCTCCATCGTCCGCGGCGGCAGGTAGGCCGTTGAATCGGTGACGATCGCGACATGGCGGGACATGAGCTGGAGGTTACCTGGCGTAGCGCCCTGGCGGCAGCCCGGCCCCTCTCACCTGGGCGTCCGTGTCCGGATCAAGTCGTGCTCTCCGGGCGGGTCTTCTTCTGCCAGGGATAGGTGGGGCGCGGGCTCGGCGGGGTGATGGCGGGCCGCGTGGGTTCCTCGGCGGTGCGTGCCTGGGGCGTCTGAGGCCAGGTCTGCCGGGCCGTGTCGGTGTCGGGGGCGGCCGGGGCCTCCGGCCACGGGGGCGGAGGTGTGGCGGAGGCGGGTTCCGCTGTCGTCCAGTGCCGCAGGGCGCCGGCCTCGACGTCGATCTGCGTGCTGAGCGAGTCCAGGTCGTCGTCGGCGAAGCGGCGGGCGCGGTCGCGGGCCGCCCAGCGCAGCGAGTCCGCCGACTGAGTGATCCGCTCGGTGCGCTCGCGCAGGCCGGGCAGCCGCTCGCCGAGCGTCGACTTGTCGGGCTCGGACTCCAGGCGCCGGAGCTCGGCGTCCAGTTCGTGCCCGTGCGCGCTGAGCCGCTCGAAGAGGCCGATGGACTCCTTGAGGGACTCGTCCTCGGCCACGCCCGCGTGCAGGGCCTCCTGGGTGGCGCGCATCGACGTGCGCAGCTTCAGCCGCAACTGGGCGATCTCGCCCGCCGGGCCGGGCTGGGCGAAGGACTTGGCGCGCAGGGTGTGGTCCTCGACCGTACGACGGGCCTGGGTGATGGTGCGGTCCACTCCGCGCTTGGCGGCGCCGACCACCTTCACGGTGGCGTAGGCGCCGAGCACCACAAAGAGCACGAAAAGCAGGGCGACTACTGCGATCACTGCTTCCACCAGCTCCTCCTCCGACCGTCGGCACGCTCCGCGCCGCTCTTCAACGGTAAACGCTACGGGCAGGCCCGGAGTTCCAGAAGAACCCCGAACCTGCCCGTAGGGGACTACCCCGAGCTGCGGCCGGACGCCGCCCTACCTACGCCGGAACGATGTTCACCAGCTTCGGCGCCCGCACGATCACCTTGCGGATCCCCGCGCCGTCCAGTGCTGCCACGACCTTCTCGTCGGCCAGCGCGACCTTCTCCAGCTCGTCGTCGGAGATGGACGGGGAGACCTCCAGCCGCGCCTTGACCTTGCCCTTGATCTGCACGACGCAGGTCACGCTCTCGTCCACGACGTAGGCCGGGTCGGCGACCGGGAAGTCCTGGTGGACGACCGAGTCGGTGTGGCCCAGCCTGCGCCACAGCTCCTCGGCGATGTGCGGGGCCAGCGGCGCGACCAGCAGCACCAGAGGCTCGGCGACCGACCTCGGCACCGCGCCGCCCGCCTTGGTCAGGTGGTTGTTCAGCTCGGTGACCTTGGCGATGGCGGTGTTGAACCGCATGCCCTCCAGGTCCTGGCGCACCCCGTCGATCGCCTTGTGCAGGGCACGCAGTGTGCCCTCGTCGGGCTCCGTGTCGGCCACCGACAGAGCGCCGGTCGTCTCGTCCACGACGTTGCGCCACAGTCGCTGCAGCAGCCTGAACTGACCCACCACCGCGCGCGTGTCCCACGGCCGGGAAACGTCCAGCGGGCCCATCGCCATCTCGTACAGGCGCAGGGTGTCGGCGCCGTACTCGTCGCAGATCTCGTCCGGAGTGACCGCGTTCTTCAGGGACTTGCCCATCTTGCCCAGCAGCCGGGAGACCTTCTCGCCCTGGTAGTAGTACGCGCCGTCGCGCTCCTCCACCTCGGCGGCCGGCACCGCGATGCCCCGGCTGTCACGGTAGACGTAGGCCTGGATCATGCCCTGGTTGAACAGCTTGTGGAACGGCTCCGCCGAGGAGACGTGCCCCAGGTCGTGCAGGACCTTGGACCAGAAGCGGGCGTACAGCAGGTGCAGCACGGCGTGCTCGGCGCCGCCGACGTACAGGTCGACGCCGCCGTGCGGCTGGCCCTCGCGGGGGCCCATCCAGTACTGCTCGATCTCCGGGTCGACCAGCTTCTGGTCGTTGTGCGGGTCCAGGTAGCGCAGCTCGTACCAGCAGGAACCGGCCCAGTTGGGCATGGTGTTGGTCTCGCGGCGGTACGGGCGGGGGCCGCGTCCGTCGCCCAGGTCCAGGGTGACGTCGACCCAGTCCTGGTTGCGCGACAGGGGGGTCTCGGGCACGGTGTCGGCGTCGTCCGGGTCGAAGGTGCGCGGCGAGTAGTCCTCGACCTCCGGCAGCTCCAGCGGCAGCATCGACTCGGGCAGGGCGTGGGCGATGCCGTCCTCGTCGTAGACGATCGGGAAGGGCTCGCCCCAGTAGCGCTGCCGGCTGAACAGCCAGTCCCGCAGCCGGAAGTTGACCGTGCCCTCGCCGATGCCCTTGCGTGCCAGCCACTCGGTGATGCGTGCCTTGGCGTCGGCGACACCCAGGCCGTCCAGCGAGATGTCGTCGTTGGAGGAGTTGATGATCTTCGCGTCGTACGACGCGAAGGCGTTCTCCCAGGTCGAGGTGTCGGTGCCGCGGCCGTCGGTCGGCTCGACGATGCAGTGGATCGGCAGCTCGAAGGCGCGCGCGAACTCGAAGTCGCGCTGGTCGCCCGCCGGGACGGCCATGATCGCGCCGGTGCCGTAGCCCATCAGCACGTAGTCGGCGATGAAGACGGGGATCTGCTCGCCGTTGACCGGGTTGGTCGCGTACGCGCCGATGAAGACGCCGGTCTTGTCCTTGGCCTCGGCCTGCCGCTCCACGTCGGACTTGGAGGCGGCCTGCGCGCGGTACGCGGCGACGGCCTCCCCGGGGGTGGCGTGACCGCCGGTCCACACGTCGTGGGTGCCCTCGGGCCAGGCGGCCGGGGTGAACTTCTCGACCAGGGGGTGCTCGGGGGCCAGCACCATGTAGGTCGCGCCGAACAGGGTGTCGGGGCGGGTGGTGAAGACCGTGATGCGCTCGCCGTCGATCGGGAAGTCGACGCGGGCGCCCTCGGAGCGGCCGATCCAGTTGCGCTGCTGCAGCTTGATGGCCTCGGGCCAGTCCAGCGCGTCCAGGTCGTCCAGCAGCCGGTCGGCGTAGGCGGTGATGCGCATGTTCCACTGGCGCAGCTTGGCCTTGAAGACGGGGAAGTTGCCGCGCTCGGAGCGGCCGTCGGCGGTGACCTCCTCGTTGGCCAGCACGGTGCCCAGGCCGGGGCACCAGTTGACCGGCGCGTCGGAGGCGTACGCCAGGCGGAACTCGCCCAGGACGTCGGCGCGCTCGGTGGCGCTCAGCTCGTGCCACGCGCGCGTGTGCCCCGGTACGGCGCGCTCACCGGTCTCGAACTGGGCGATCAGCTCGGCGATGGGGCGGGCCTTGTCGGCCTCGTCGTCGTACCAGGAGTTGAAGATCTGCAGGAAGATCCACTGGGTCCACTTGTAGTAGTCCGGGTCGATCGTTGCGAACGACCGGCGGTTGTCGTGGCCCAGGCCCAGCTGGCGCAGCTGGACCTTCATGTTCTCGATGTTGGCCTCGGTGGACACCCGCGGGTGCGTGCCGGTCTGCACGGCGTACTGCTCGGCGGGCAGGCCGAAGGCGTCGAAGCCCAGGGTGTGCAGGACGTTGTGGCCGGTCATGCGCTGGAACCGGGCGTAGACGTCGGTGGCGATGTAGCCCAGGGGGTGGCCGACATGCAGGCCCGCACCGGACGGGTACGGGAACATGTCCATGATGAACTTCTTGGGCTTGGCGCTCAGCTCCGGATCGCCGGCCAGGTCACCGCTCGGGTTCGGCGCCGCGTAGGTGCCCTCGGCGTCCCAGAAGTCCTGCCAGCGTGCCTCGATGTCGGCCGCCATGGCGGCCGTGTAGCGGTGCGGCGCTGCCTCCGCCGACACGGCAGCGGCGGCAGCGGGGTTCGTCTCGCTCATGATCCTCAAAGCTCCATCGATCGTCTCTGCCAGCGGCTGTGACATCCGGGAAACGAAAAATCCCCTCGCACAGGAGGGGACGCCGCGCCGATTCCGACCATCCGATTCGCCCGGTGGTCGGGACTGATCAGCGCGGCTCGCTAAGCAGAAGGCGTACGGCACGCATGGCGTTAGGGTACCGCAGCCGTTGAGCACGATGCGACGCGCTTACGTATGCCCTCTTGGCACCGGGTGCCGCCCTCACCGACCCGTCCACCAGATTCCGTCCAGCACACTGATCACACCCGCCGACCACTGAACCAACGCCACAGGTTACTTCGCGTAACAACCCCTAAGGGACATCACAACGACGACCTTGTCGTTTGGTAACAACGCAATAACTCAAACCTCGTACCCATCGGTATGGAGCCACTTAGAGTGCGGCAGCGGGACCGCTTTCCCGAAACTGCTCGGAGTTGCCCCCATGAACACTCGTCGTAGTAACAGCTCGCTCCCCAAAACGGGCCGGTCGGCCTATGGGATGGCGTCGGCTGCCTTCCTGCTCCTCATACCCGTATTCGTGCTGGTCGGAGGTGACAGGGTCCGGGACTTCCTCAATTTCGGCGCGGGCGTCCTGTCACTCGTCTCGCTCAGCTGCTCGGTGATCTGGGGCCTGGTCGCCCAGGACCGGGTCTTCCTGAACACGCGCCAACGGATCATCGGACAGGCGGTGCACCGGACGACCGCGGTCGCCTCGATCGCGTTCCTGCTGTTGCACATCACCACCAAAGTCGCGCTTGATCACACCAGCCTGATCTCGGCGCTGATCCCCTTCTCGCTCGGCGTGACCGGAAGCGCCGGCCTGATCGGCCTCGGCTCCCTGGCCGGCCTGCTCATGATCTTCGTGGGCATCACCGGCGCCATGCGCAGCGCCTTCGCCTCCCCGGCCCCGATCGCGGCCCGCTGGCGCGCCATGCACATGCTGGCCTACCCGGCCTGGTGCGCCGCACTCATCCACGGCCTGTACGCGGGCCGCACGGCGAAGCCGATCTTCGTGATCCTGTACGGCCTGTCCCTGCTCGGCGTCACCGCGGCCCTCGCCCTGCGCGCGGCCCCGCGCCCGGTCAAGCGCAAGGTCGCCGACAGGATCACCGCGTTCCTGGGAACCAGCGAGGAGCGGCCGGGCCGCGATGAGCTCGACGCCAGCCGGGCCAGGATGGCCGAGGGCGCCGCGCTGCCGGGCTACGAGAACCGGCGCGGCCCGCGCGCCGCCCAGCCCGGCACGGCACCCCCGTACGACGCCCCCCTGGGCGCCCCCGCGTCCCCGGAGCCCGCGAACGGCTTCGCGGCCGCCTACCGGGCCGTGTCGACACCACGCCAACAGCAGCCCTACGCGGCCGACCAGACCGCGCGCATGGACCTGCCGATGGACATGCAGCCCACGGAGGCGATCCCGCGCTACGACAACGGCGGCAGCACCTCGGGCAGCTGGCCGATCCCCTCTCCGCCGCCGGTCGGCGAGGCACCCCCGTCGGCCTACGACCCGCTCCAGGACACCGGATACAACATCCCGGCCTATGACAATTCAGGCGCCTCGGGCTATGGCTCGAGTGACGTGTACGACACCACTGAGACGAACAACCTCTACGGCGCGTACTACCCGGACGACACGTACAACAGCGGTCCCGCCACTGAAACAACGCCCGGTGCTTCCTACGACTTCGACGCACCGGGTTCGGGCGAACCTTGGAACACGCCTTCCGGAGGCTTTAAGTGAACGAGGCCCTGCCCGACGTCCCAGAAGTCCGCGTGGTCGGCCTTCCCCAGCTCACGTCGGGCTTCGACCTTGTCGAGAGACTCGACCTGCCCATGCACCTGAAGGTGCACGGGCCGCTCGAACCGATGGGCGGCGAGCAGCTCGCGAAGCTCTCGGAGGCCATCAACCTGAAGGGCCGCGGCGGCGCGGGCTTCCCCTTCCACAAGAAGCTGCGCTCCGTCGCCGAGTCGGCGATCAAGCGCGGCGTACGGCCGGTCGTCGTCGTCAACGGCAGCGAGGACGAACCGGCCTGCCGCAAGGACACGGTGCTCATCAACCGTGCCCCGCACCTCATCCTGGACGGCGCTCTGCTGGTCGCGGAGGCGCTGGGTGCCCGCACGCTCGTGGTGGGGGTCACCCGGGAGTCCACGCAACGCTCCATGGAGGCCGCGCTCGCCGAACGCGGCCTCAGCAACGGCCGCCGATCGGCTCTACGCGCGCGCGTGCAGCGCAATCCCGTCCGGATGGTCACCGGAGCGGCGGCGTCGCTGATCCGCTCCATCGACGGCGGCCCCGCGATCCCGCCGGGCCGCAAGGTCAGCGCCTCGCAGACCGGCGTGGGCGGGGCGCCCACGCTGCTGTCGAACGCCGAGACCTTCGCCCAGCTCGCGATCGCCGCCCGCATCGGCCCCGAGCGCTACGGCAACACCGGCCTGTACGACGAGCCGGGCACCGTCATGCTCACGGTCTCCGGCGCGGTCGCACGCCCCATGGTCATCGAGGTCCCCACGGGCGTGCCGCTGCGCTACGTCCTCCAACTGGCCGGCGCCCCGCCGGTCCCGCAGGGTGTGCTGACCGGCGGCTACCACGGCAAGTGGATCGACGCGGCGACGGTCAACGAGGCGATCGTCTCGCGCAACTCCCTGGACGCGGTGGGCGGTTCGCTCGGCGCCGGCGCGATCCTGCCGATCAGTCAGGACACCTGCCCGCTGGGCGAGTCGCTGCGCGTGGCGCAGTGGCTGGCCGAGGAGAGCGCGGGACAGTGCGGTCCCTGCTACCTCGGTCTGCCGGCCGCCGCGCGCGGCATGGAGGACATCATCAACGGCGGCGGCCCGGCCGCCCTCGAGGCGCTCAAGCAGGTCGCCAAGAACGTGAAGCGGCGCGGTGCGTGCTCGCACCCCGACGGGTCCGCCATGTTCCTGGAGTCGACGATCAAGGCGTTCACGGACGACCTGGCCGCGCACGTCCTCGGGAACGGCTGCGGAAGGCCCGTGGAGGGCGTTCTGCCGCTCTTCGAGGGCGGCAAGACGCCCACGGGTATCCCCGGCGGCAGCGAGGCCGAGGAGAACGGCCCCAGCCGTCAGAAGATCTACGTCGACTGGACGCTGTGCCGGGGCCACGGCCTGTGCGCCGACATCCTCCCGGAGGTCTTCGAACTGGGCGCCGACGGCTTCCCGACCGTCGCGCAGGCCCAGGTACCGCGCTACGCGGAGGCGAAGGCGCTGCGCGCGGTGCGGCGCTGCCCGGCGCTGGCCCTGCGCATCGAGGAGGACACCCGCTCGCAGGGCGCGACCCGCAACAACCTGCCGGTCCTCTCCCAGGGCCGCGGCCGCCGCGCCCTGGGTCGCTGACCACACGACGAAGGCGGGTCATCCTCTCGGATGACCCGCCTTCAACTGTTGTGGAGCTAAGGAGAATTGAACTCCTGACCTCCTGCATGCCATGCAGGCGCTCTACCAACTGAGCTATAGCCCCTCGCGGTCATGCGGCGGAGCCGCATATCGACCGTGTCGCCCGGTTCCCCCGGCGGCGACGCCAACATTACCGGCCCACCGGGGGGACCACCAAATCGTTTCCGTTCTGTCCGGTTACGCGGATCGATGCCCGATCCGGCGGTGATCACTCATGCCGTGACGAACGAATAGAACCGTTTGAGCGTGCAGTGCTCTTCGAGGAGCCGGCCGTAGATCGGCTCCCCCTCCAGTTCCCGGTACGTCTCGATCGGGTCGCCTTTTATGATCAGCGCCCGCGCGCACTCCTCGCACCAGTACTGGTACTCGGGATTGACCGGTTCCATGTCACGGACGATCGGCGTACCGCTGCCGCACCAGTCGCACTTTCGCCTGTGTGCACCCATCGATCAGCTCCAGCTGTGGCCGCAGGCCGTGCACACGTAGGAGATCCCGCCGTTGTCACCGAGAACTTGGGCCACATGGACGGAACCGCAGGAAGGGCAGCTGAGACGGATGACCGTATCCCGTGTCGATGCTGCTTCGCGGAGGTGGCCGACCTCCGCGAGGATGCTCGCAGGCATCACTACTCCCTCCCGTCGGGCCGCGCCCCCTTCCGGCCGTTTGATTCTGCCACGGCCGGGCCAATACGGTCAGCGACGCCTCAGTACCAGTCCGGACACGGCACCCACCGCGGCCGTTCCGGCCAGCGCGAACATGCACGCCAACAGCGCCTCCGCAGAGGTATACGCCTGCGAGGCCCCAAGTGACTCAAGCCGGTTCAAGAACAGTGTGCCGAACACCGCGACGCCGGTCAGCTGGCCGAGCTGGGTGACCGTGGCCAGCAGACCGCTGGCGTCCGCCGCGTTCTCGGGCGGCACCGTGGCCAGCGCCCGGGTGAGCGTCGGGCTGAAGGCGAGCGCGAGACCGACACCGACACCGGCGTACGCGACGTACAGCGGTGCACCGCCCTCGTCGCCGCCCTTCAGGGCCAGGCCCACGCCCGCGACCGCCAGCGCGGTGATCACGAAGCCGGCCGGGGTCAGGGCCCGCTGCCAGGACGCCGGCCAGGTGCGCCAGGTCAGGCCGACCAGGCCGAAGACGACCGCGGTCGGCGCGAAGGTGAGGCCGGCCCGCAGCGCGCTGTAGCCGAGGCCGCCCTGGACGTGCAGGGTGAGCGCGAACAGGAAGCCGCCGTTGACGGCCATCACCGCCAGGATCCGGAAGACGGCGAGGCCCATGCCGGGATGGCGCAGCACACTGGGCGCGATCAGCGGGGCGCCGCCGCGCCGGGCCAGCCGGGACTCGTACGCGCAGAACAGGCCGAACGCGATCGCGGCCGCGGTCAGCGACAGCCAGGACCACAGCGGCCAGTCCTCCTCCTGCCCGAGCACCAGCGGCACCGTGAACAGCGACACGGCCGCCCCGAGCAGCACCAGGCCGGGCAGGTCGAGGCCGCGCGTCGGCCGCGGGGCCGCGGGGCCGTCCCCGGGCAGCAGCAGGCGGCTGCCGAGGACCAGCAGGACGAGGCCCACCGGCACGTTGACCAGGAACACCGGCCGCCAGCCGGTGCCGAACAGGTCGGCGCTGACCAGGATTCCACCGAGGACCTGCCCGGCGGCGGCGCCGACGGCGAGGACCGCCGAGTAGGCGCCGAGCGCCTTCATCCTGGCCTCGCCGGTGAAGTTGCGCTGGATCAGGCTGAGCACCTGCGGGATCATCACCGCCGAGCCGGCGCCCTGGACCAGCCGGAACACGATCAGTTCGGTGGCGCCCTGCGCCAGACCGCAGGCCAGCGAGGCCGCCGTGAACAGGGCGAGCCCGGCCAGGTGGACCCGGCCGTGCCCGAACCGGTCGCCGAGGCGGGCGCCGGTGATCAGCAGCACGGAGTAGGTGATGGCGTATCCGGTGATCACCAGCTGCACATCCGCGCCGGACGCGTGGAGGTCGGTGGCGATGGTGGGGGCGGCGACATTCACGATGAACACGTCGAGCAGCGCCATGAACTGGGCGGCGAGGACCAGCGCGAGCAGCGCACGGGGCGGATTGTCAGTGGCGGGCGCTTTACTGATCGCAGGACTTGGAACGGGTGCGGGACCCGGCCCCGTCCGGGGAGTTGTCGTCATGCCGTCGAGCCTGGCGTCCCTCCGGTACGGGTGCCGAGTGCCCGCTGATGCTGGTACCGACAGCACCTGGCAGGGGACAGGTGCGGCATCGACGATGGGGGACGTGACGATGGGGACGACACAGCGCCGCCGGCCCGAGCTGGCCACTTTTCTGCGCACGCGGCGGGCCCGGGTGACACCGGCGGACGTGGGCATGCCGCCGGGCTTACGGCGTCGCACACCGGGCCTGCGCCGCGAGGAGGTGGCCCAGCTCTCGGGTGTCGGTGTGACCTGGTACACATGGCTGGAGCAGGGTCGGCCGATCAACGCCTCCGCGCAGGTCCTGGACGCCGTGGCACGCACGCTGCGCCTCGACCCACCGGAGCGGGAGCACCTGTACCACCTCGCCGAAGTGCCGTACGCACACGCCCCGGAGACTTTCGCGCAGACGGTGGGACCGGAAGTCCTGGGCATCATCGAGGCCCTCGAACCACGCCCCGCGGTGGTCTACAACTCGCGGTACGACATCCTGGCCGCCAACTCCGTCTACCACGACCTGTTCCTCTCCGATCCGATGCCGGCCCGGCGCCCGCACAACGCCCTGTGGGCGCTGTTCACGGTGCCGGAGAAGGACTGCCCGCTGGTGTTCCGGGAGACGGAGCTGCCGGTGATGGTGGCGACCCTGCGCGCCGCGTACGGACTGCATGCCGGGGAGCCGGTCTGGGAGGACTTCATACGCAGGCTGTCGGCGGCGAGCCCGCTCTTCGCGCGGCTGTGGGAGAGCGGCGACGTTGCGGAACCCGGGCGGCGGGTGAAGACGTTCCGGCACGCGGAGGCGGGTGAGCTGCGGATGACGTCGGTGTCGCTGTCGATCAACGGGATGCCGGAGTGCCGGATCGTGGTCTACACGCCGGACGACGAGGAGACGGCTCGGCGCACGGCCCTTCTGAGGAGGGCATAAAAAGAAATCCCGCCCCAGCGGGACGGGATCTTCATCAAGCGATCTTCGACAGCGCACGATCTTTGACAACTCAAGAGTCCAACTCAAGACTGTCGATCTCTCGATCTGTGGAGCTAAGGAGAATTGAACTCCTGACCTCCTGCATGCCATGCAGGCGCTCTACCAACTGAGCTATAGCCCCTTGCGTTCTTCCCGCTCGGCGGGGCGAACAAGAAGAACTTTAGCCTGCGACCTGCCGGAAAGTGAAATCCGGGTCGCGGGCCCTGGTGCCCCGCTCAGTCGTCGTCGCCGAGCACCGGCTCCGGCAGGGTGCCGGCGTTGTGCTCGAGCAGACGCCAGCCGCGCGCCCCCTCGCCGAGGACGGACCAGCAGCAGTTGGAGAGTCCGCCGAGGCTCTCCCAGTGATGGGACTCCAGGCCGAGGAGGCGCCCGATGGTCGTCCGGATCGTGCCGCCGTGGCTGACGACGACGAGCGTGCCGTCGTCGGGGAGCTTCTCGGCATGCCGCAGCACCACGGGGGCGGCGCGGTCGGCGACCTCGGTCTCCAGTTCGCCGCCGCCGCGGCGCACCGGCTCGCCGCGCTTCCACGCCGCGTACTCCTCGCCGTGCCGGGCGATGATCTCCTCGTGCGTCAGCCCCTGCCAGACGCCCGCGTAGGTCTCGCGCAGGCCCTCGTCGTGGGTCACCTCCAGGCCGGTGAGCGCGGCCAGCTCGGCGGCCGTGTTGGCGGCCCGCTGAAGGTCGGAGGCGACGATCGCGTCGGGCTCCAGGGAAGCCAGCAGCCGGGCGGCACGCTGGGCCTGGAGAACGCCGGTCTCGGTGAGGGAGACGTCCGTGGTGCCCTGGAAGCGGCGCTCCACGTTCCACGAGGTCTGGCCGTGCCGCCAGAGGATGACACGGCGGCCACGGCCCGGCTTCCGGCCGGCTCCCGCGGGGGCGCTCACCGGGGTTCCCCGAACTCGGCGGCGTCCTCCTCGGCCCGCAGCTTGGCGTGCTCCTCGCCCTTGCCGCGGGTCGCCTTGGCGTCGGCGGGCAGCTCGAGCTCGGGGCAGTCCTTCCACAGCCGTTCCAGGGCGTAGAAGACGCGCTCCTCGCTGTGCTGGACGTGGACGACGATGTCCACGTAGTCGAGCAGGATCCAGCGGGCCTCGCGGTCGCCCTCGCGGCGCACCGGCTTGACGCCGAGCTCCTTCGAGAGCCGCTCCTCGATCTCGTCGACGATCGACTTGACCTGACGGTCGTTGGGCGCGGAGGCCAGCAGGAAGGCGTCGGTGATCGACAGGACGTCGCTGACGTCGTAGGCGATGACGTCGTGCGCCAGTTTGTCGGCGGCCGCCTGGGCGGCGGTGGTGATGAGCTCGAGAGAGCGGTCAGTCGCGGTCACTACAAGGCTTTCGGTCGGCGGACACTTGACACCAAGGGTCTCACGGACAGCCGAGGCCACCCCACGCGATCAGTGGATCACGTGGGGCCGCCCCCGGCCGACCCTACGGACAGACTCTTGACGGGCCCTAGGAAGAGCTCGGCTCGTAGTCCTGGCCGAGGACCACGGCGACGTTCGCGCTCCCCGAGACCTTGCCCTTGCTGACGGAGCTGGTGGCCAGGCCCAGGGTCTTGGCAACCTCGATGGCGTTCTCCTTGTCGGCGGCGTCGGCGTAGACGACCTTGGAGGCGGTCTGGGCCGAGGAGGCCGTGCCGCCTTCCAGGAAGCTGAAGCCGCCGTTGAGGAGGACGACGCGGGCCTTCTCGGTGTTGTCCTTGACGCCGGTGGCGTTCTGGACGGAGACGCTGACGGCCGCGTCCTTGTCGGGGCTCTTCGCGGTGCCGCCGAGCACGTCCTTGACGACGCTGTCGCTTGCCTCGGCGCTCAGCGTGCCGTCGGTCTGCACAGGCAGCAGCGCGGTCTTGTAATCGCCGCCCTTGGCACGGTCGGCCAGCTTGGCGAGGAAGGTGCCGAGGTCCTTGTCGGTGAGCGACGGGTCGAGGATCTGCGCCAGCGTCTGCACGGTGGTGGTCGCCGCCGTGGGGTCGGAGGACAGCTTGCGCAGCACACTCTGCATGACCTGGCCGAACCGCTCCAGCTGGGCGTTCTGGGCCTCGCCGGAGGCGCGGTAGGTGGCGTAGGCCACGGCCGCCTTGCCGCTGAGCGTCTGGCTCTTCCCCTTGTTCACCAGGGGCGCCTCGCCCTTCTTGGCGTCCGGGTCGGCCACGACGGTGTTGGTGTCGACCTCGATGTTGCCGACGAGGTCGACCAGGTTCTGCAGATAGGGGGTGTCCAGGCGCCAGGTGCCCTCGATGTCGGTGCCGAGGACCCCGTCGAGGGAGTCGCGGGTGCCGGAGGAGCCGTCGTCCTCGACCGACTTGGCGAGGGTGGTCGTGGTGCCGCCGTCGTCGGTCAGGACGAGGGAGTTGGGCAGCAGGACGGTGGTGCCCTGCTTGGTGGTGGTGTTGTCGACGAGCAGTGCCGTGGACGTGCCGCCCTGCGCGGTGTTGTGCAGGTGGACGACGATCACGTCACGGTTCTGTGCCCCGACGGCGGTGGCGGTTCCGGTCTTCGCGTCCGAGGACGAGGACAGTCCGGGCAGCTTCCCGGCGTACCAGAGGTAGCCGGCGCCGCCGACCGCGACCAGCGCCAGCACCACCACGAGGGCGACGAGGCGGCTGCGGGCGCGGCGCTTGGCCTCCTCGCGGCGCTCGGTGCGGTTCTCGGTGAAGTTCAGCCAGTCGATGACGTCCTCGGAGTCGCCGTCCGGCTCCTCGACGAAGGCGAACTGCTCGGTGCGGTAGTCCCGTTCGCCCTCGGCCGGGTGGTTCCCGTCGGCGTCGGAGCGGGGGCCCCGCCCAGGGATGTCCGTCCGCTCGGGCGGGCCGGCCTGCTGGGGGATGTAGGCGGTCTGCTCGACGACGCGGGGCTGCTGACCGCTGGTGGCCTCCCGGCCGTAGGGGTCGTACGAGGGCGCCTGCCCGCCGGTCTGCTGGGCACCGGTGCCGTAGGGGTCGTAGGGCGGTGGCACGGGTGCCTGCCGGCCGGTGTCGTACGGGTCGTACGGAGGGGCCGGCTGCTGCCCGCCCGTCGCGTACGGGTCGTAGCCGTAGCCCTGCTGCTGCGCGTACGGGTCGTACGGCTGCTGGGGGGCCTGCTGTGGCTGTTGCTGCGGCGGGGCCGGCCGGTACATCGGCCGGCCGTACTCGTCGTAGCCGACGAGCTCGTACCGGTCGTCGTGGTTGCCGCCGTATCCCGCGTCGTATCGGTCGTTCACCGGTGCCCCTCTCGGCTCACTCGCCGCGGTACAGCTCGCGCTTGTCGATGTAGCGCACGACTCCGTCCGGCACCAAATACCAGACGGGGTCGCCCTTGGCGACTCTCGCACGGCAGTCGGTGGAGGAGATGGCGAGGGCGGGGACCTCGACGAGCGAGACACCGCCCTCGGGGAGCCCGGGGTCGGACAGGACGTGGCCCGGCCGGGTGACCCCGATGAAGTGCGCGAGGGAGAACAGCTCTTCCGCGTCCCGCCAGGTCAGGATCTGGCCGAGGGCGTCGGCGCCGGTGATGAAGAAGAGGTCGGTGTCGGGATTGAGCGCGCGCAGGTCACGCAGGGTGTCCGCGGTGTAGGTGGCGCCGCCGCGGTCGATGTCGATGCGGCTGACCGAGAACTGGGGGTTCTCGGCGGTCGCGATGACCGTCATCAGGTAGCGGTCCTCGGCCGGGGAGACCGTGCGGTGGCTCTTCTGCCACGGCTGGCCGGTCGGGACGAACACCACCTCGTCCAGGTGGAACTGCGCGGCGACCTCGCTGGCCGCCACGAGGTGCCCGTGGTGGATCGGGTCGAACGTCCCGCCCATGACGCCGAGGCGGCGCTTGCCGGGGTTCGACGGTCCGTTGCCGGCGCCGCTCGACAGACGGTTCCCGACGCCGCGACCCGGACCTCTCCCGGTGGCGCTCACCGGGCGGTCGTCCGTGCCGTTCGGCGTGTCGTTCGCCGGACCGGTAGGCATGTCCTGCTCTCCCATGCGTGCAGACCCTACCGGCCCGGCCTGAGAGCCCCGGCCGAGAGATCCCCGGGACGGCCCGTGCGGGACGCCCCTGCCGGATTCCTGCCGGGCTCGTGCCGGGCTCAGCGGTCGCGGTTGAAACGGGTCGTGATCCACAGCAGAAGCATCAGGATGACGAAGGCGGCCCCGCCGGTCACCAGCGGGTCGAGGCTCTCGTGGTTGCCGCCGTGCTCCTCGCCCTCGGCGGCAAGGGTGACCAACTGGGCAGCGGTGCTGTGGAAGCTCATCTTCGGCAGGACCTATCCGGTGTGGGCGGGATGAACACGTCGGCCCATGGTAAGCGGGCGGTCCGACGCCGATCACGCCGACTCCGCCATCGGGAACCTTCGCCCCGCCTCAGTCGTCTTTCCGCTTGTACCCCCGCAGCAGGAACCACGCGGTCAGCACACAGCCCAGCACCATCACGATCAGTACGACCCGGAGCAGATTCCCCGCCCCCTGCTGCTCGGCGGCGCGCGCGGCCTCGGCGAGCCAGGCGGCCCGGGGGTTGTGCTCCATGGCGCGGAACTCCTTCGCTGTAGTGCCCGTCCACGGTAACTCCGCCTAGGCTGGGCCCAGCTTCGGGGGAGCAAAGGGCCGCACAAAGATCCGCAAAGGGCCACACACACGCACATGGGGGAAGACATGTCCGACGGCCACCAGCAGAACGGGCACGAGAACGTGCCGAGCAGGCAACGCAGGCGCTTCCCGGGGATCTCCTCCCGTGCGTACGAGCACCCGGCCGACCGCTCCGCCCTGGTGGCGCTGCGCAAGCTGAGCGGCTTCGACACGGTCTTCAAGGCGCTGAGCGGTCTGCTGCCCGAGCGCAGCCTCAGGCTGCTGTTCCTGTCCGACTCGGTGCGCGTCTCCGACCAGCAGTTCGCGCACCTCAACGACATGCTGCGGGACGCCTGTTACATCCTGGACCTGGAGAAGGTCCCGCCGATGTACGTCAACCAGGACCCGCAGCCCAACGCCATGTGCATCGGCCTGGACGAGCCGATCATCGTCGTCACCACGGGCCTCGTCGAGCTGCTCGACGAGGAGGAGATGCGGGCGGTGATCGGGCACGAGGTGGGCCACGCCCTGTCCGGCCACTCGGTGTACCGCACCATCCTGCTGTTCCTGACCAGCCTCGCCCTCAAGGTGGCGTGGATCCCCCTCGGCAACCTCGCGATCATGGCGATCGTGACGGCGCTGCGCGAGTGGTTCCGCAAGTCGGAGCTGTCCGCGGACCGCGCGGGTCTCCTGGTCGGTCAGGACCTCACGGCCTCGATGCGCGGTCTGATGAAGCTCGCCGGTGGCAACCACCTGCACGAGATGAACGTGGACTCGTTCCTGAAGCAGGCCGAGGAGTACGAGGCCGGCGGCGACCTGCGCGACTCCGTGCTGAAGATCCTGAACGTGCTGCCGCGCTCCCACCCCTTCACCACCATCCGGGCGGCCGAGCTGAAGAAGTGGTCCGAGTCCCGGGACCACCAGCGGATCATGGACGGCCACTACCCGCGGCGTGCCGAGGACAAGGACACCTCGGTCACGGACTCGTTCCGCGAGTCGGCGTCGAGCTACGCCAGCAACGTCAAGAGCTCCAAGGACCCGCTGATGAAGCTGGTCAGCGACCTCGCCGGCGGGGCCGGGGACCTGGGCGGCCGGGTGCGGCGCGGCTTCGGCGGCTTCGCGAGCTCGGCACCGCAGGACCGGCCGCCGACGGACCCGACGGACGAGCCGGGCCCGGCGAACGGTACGGACACGCCCCCGCGGGACAACTGACCGAGACGACTGGCCGAGACGACTGGCCGAAGGGCCCTCGCAGCCGACGGAACCAAAGAGACCCGTCGGCTGCTCACACCTCCGGCTGCTCGCCGCTCCGGCCGCTCACACGGCCACTCGCACCTCCCGGCCGCTCACACCTTCGGCTGCGCGCTCGTCGCCAGCGATCCGCACAGCGGCGTCGCGCCGCCCGTCGCGTACGGGTCCGTGCCCGCGGGGCCGCCCGCCTTGGCGGTCTGCCCGGCGAGCAGCGGGTGCAGGTGGTTGGTGGAGTCCTCGGCGCAGGACAGCGGGCCCGCCTGCACATAGGAGACGACGAGCTGGGTGGTGTGCAGCCGCAGGTCGTCGCGGTCGAAGCGGAAGTGCAGCTCGCGGCGGACGGTGAACAAGGACGCCTCGGCCTTGTCGCCGGCGCCGGGGGCTCGTAGCGCGTACACGAAGGTGTGGTCCGCGGTGACCTCGAGCGTGGACGAGTCGGTCTCGGCCGCCTGGAGCGTGCCCTGGACCCTGATCTTGCCGTCGGCCAGCTCGGCGCCGGACGGGTCGAAGCGAACCAGCCATCCCGTGGGGGCGTGCCGTCCGTCGGCGGCCGGGCGGTCGAAACTCTCGTCGAACTGGCCGAGTTGGTCCGCGTCGAGCAGGACGCGCACCGGACGGACCTGTCGGCCGGTGAGGACCTCCGGGTAGAGCGAGGACCGGACGATGTAGTCCTTGGCGGTGGTCAGGGCGGCGACCACCTGGCTGTCCGAGAAGTGCGCGGTGCGCCGGGAGGCGGGCAGCGGGATGCCCTCGGCGCCGATGCGGTACTGCGCGGCGGGGCTGTGCGCGTACAGGTACTCGGTGTCGGTGTGCCCGGGCACCTTGCCCTGCGGGGCGAGCGGGATGACGGTCATCCGCAGGGGCTCGACGGGCTGCTGCGCGGCGGGGGTCTGGTAGGGATGCCGTACGCCCATGTAGATCGCGGTGCCGAAGGCGACGGCGATCAGCAGGACGAGGATCAGCGCCTGCCGGGACAGGCCGCGGCGCAGCGGGGGCCGGCGGCGTACGGCGGGCGCGTGGTCGGCGATGCGCTCCTGCGCGGAGAACTCCTGGAGGCGGGCAGCGCGGACGAACGACTCGTCGAAGACGACGGATCGGTACTCGTCCTCTCCACCTCCGGGGCCGCCCTCGGGTGTCCCCTCAGGTGGGTTTCCAGGCCCGCCCATATCTTCAGGGTAGGTCGCCGGGCCCTCGGGTAAACGCCCCCCTGCGCGACAACTTCTGACAGGTTCTCACCAGGACCGGGCACGGGCCGGCGGCCGGCGTTCAGGGCGTGCGCGGCACGGCGGAGACGGCTGGCTGGGAGTAGTCGGCGGACGCGGAGGGCGCCGCCGAGGTGCCGTGTTCCAGGCCGGTCGAGGCGGGCGGCGGAACCGGGCCCCCGCCGTCCGAGGAGGCGCTGCGGTAAACCGCCGCGAACGCCAGTGCGACCATGCCGATGCCCATCACGAGGGCGAGCATCCAGGCGACGGGACGGTGCCAGCGGACCTGTTTGCCGTACGTCCCGGGGGCGCCGTAGCGGCCTTCGAGGATGTCGGCGTCGTCCAGGTCGTCGAGTTCCGGATCATGGCCGAATCCGGTGGGGTCGTCGGGGCCGTAGCCGTCCTCGTAGCGCTCGCCCCTGCCGAGGGCCGCCCGGCGGGCCTCGGCCTCGGAGGCCTCCGCTCTCGCCTGCGCGGCGGCAAGGAGGCGCTCGACGGCGGTCGGCTCGTGCACCACGGCCGCCCGTACGAAGTCCTCGTCGAAGACCACGGAGGCGAACTCTTCGTCCGACACCCCGCGGTCGTGGTCGTCGTCGGGCTCCCAGCCGTCAGGGAACGGCGTGCCCCCCACGTCCTCCGGCACGGATCCAGAGTAGACCTGGGGGGTCAATTTGGGCAGACGGTATGGAAATTCATCCGCTGGATGAGACGGCTCTTCTGCGGCACGCACCAGGAAGGGGCGCGCGCGGCGGGGGCATGTCCCTGCCGCGCGCCAGGTCGTGCGCCTCAGCGCCGTACGTGCCCGTCCCCGGTGACGATGTACTTCGTGCTGGTCAGCTCCGGCAGACCCATCGGTCCGCGCGCGTGCAGCTTCTGCGTGGAGATGCCGATCTCCGCGCCGAAACCGAACTGGCCGCCGTCGGTGAACCGGGTGGAGGCGTTGACCGCGACCGTCGTGGAGTCGACCAGCTGGGTGAATCGGCGGGCCGCCTGCTGCGAGGTCGTGACGATGGCCTCGGTGTGGCCGGAGGTCCACAGACGGATGTGCTCGACGGCCCTGTCGAGGGAGTCGACGACCGCCGCGGCGATGTCGTAGGACAGGTACTCCGTCTCCCAGTCCTCCGGGGTGGCCTCCACGACCGTCGCCTTGGAGTCCTTGGCGTACGCCAGAACCCGCTCGTCGGCGTGCACGGTCACTCCGGCCTCCGCGAGGGCGTCCAGGGCGCGCGGCAGGAACCGGGGGGCGATGTCCTGGTGGACGAGGAGCGTCTCGGCGGCGTTGCAGACGCTGACGCGGTGCGCCTTGGAGTTGATCAGGATGTCGATGGCCATGTCGAGGTCGGCGTTCGCGTCGACGTAGACGTGGCAGTTGCCGGTCCCGGTCTCGATGACCGGGACGATCGACTCGGTGACGACGGTCTGGATGAGGGAGGCGCCGCCGCGCGGGATGAGCACGTCGACCAGGCCGCGTGCCCGCATCAGCTCGCGCACGCTCTCGCGGCTCTCGCCGGGCACCAGCTGCACGGCGTCGGCGGGCAGCCCGGCCCCGCCCACGGCGTCGCGGAGCACCCGCACGAGCGCGCTGTTCGATTCGTACGCGGAGCCCGAGCCGCGCAGCAGCACCGCGTTGCCGGACTTCAGGCACAGCGCCGCCGCGTCCACCGTCACGTTCGGGCGGGCCTCGTAGATGATGCCGACCACGCCGAGCGGGACGCGGACCTGGCGCAGGTCGATGCCGTTCGGCAGGGTCGAGCCACGGACGATCTCGCCGACAGGGTCGGGCAGCGCGACGACGTCCCGCACGTCGGAGGCGATGGCCCGCACCCGCTCCGGCGTCAGCGTCAGCCGGTCGACGATGGCCTCGCTGGTGCCGGCCTCGCGGGCCTTGGCGATGTCCTTGGCGTTGGCCTCGACGATCTCGCTCGTACGGACCTCCAGGGCGTCCGCGATGGCGAGCAGCGCGTCGTCCTTCTCGGCCCGCGGCAGCGGGGCGAGGTCGGCGGCGGCGGCTTTGGCGCGGTAGGCGGCCTGGGTGACCGGGGACATGGCGTCGTACGGCGAAAGCGTGGTCATAAGGGAAGCGTAGTGCGCCGGACGGGTGCGTCCACCGGGCGTTCCACACCGCGAGACAGGGTCAAAAGGGATGAACCCCCACCGGCGTCGCCGGTGCCGGTCCGTAACCCTCGGCGATGCGCTGGTGGTAGGTCTCCCGGTCGATGACCTCCAGGCCGACGATCTCCCAGGGCGGGAGCTGGGCGGTCTGGCGGTGCTCGCCCCACAGGCGCAGGGCCACGGCGGCCGCGTCGTGCAGGTCGCGGGCCTCTTCCCAGTAGCGGATCTCCGCGTGGTCGTTGGCGTATCTGCTGGTCAGCAGAAAGGGGTGGTCGTGGGCCAGCTGTTCGAGGCCGCGCCGCACCTCCTTCAGCGGGGCCTCCTTGCCGGAGACGCTGAGGGTGACGTGCCACAGGCGCGGCAGGTCCTCCGGCTTCTCGTACCGGTCGCCGGCCGCGACGCTCGTCAGGGCACGCTCCTCGCCGGCCGCGCGCGAGGAGGTACCACCGGTACCGCCGCGGGCCGCCGACGCCCCAGGGCGCACTCGTCTCACGACGGCCTCCTTTACCCAATGGCCGAGCAGCGCTCGTGCTCGTGGTCTGCGGAACGTGTCCCTGAGACAAAGTTGAGCAGGCCGGGGGCGTCCGTGGGGCGGTTTTGCGGAACGTCCACCTGAGGGCGACGCCATTGCCGGGTCGTTCACCCCGTTTTCGGGTGAGCCGGGGCCCGACGGCGGGATTTTCAGGGGTGCAGGATCACCAGGTCGTCCCGGTGCACGACCTCGCGCTCGTACGCCGGTCCCAGCTCACGGGCGAGTTCCCGGGTGGAGCGGCCGATCAGCCGGGGGATCTCCTTGGCGTCGAAATTGACGAGTCCGCGGGCCACCGCGTTCCCCTCGCCGTCCCTCAGTTCGACCGGGTCGCCCGCGGTGAACTCGCCCTCGACGGAGGCGATTCCGGCCGGCAGCAGCGACTTGCGGCGGTCCACGACCGCCCGCACCGCCCCGTCGTCCAGGGTCAGCGAGCCCTGCGGGGTGGACGCGTGCTGGAGCCACAGCATCCGGTCGGCGGAGCGCTTGTCGGCGGGGTGGAAGTAGGTGCCGGTGTCGCCGCCGGTCAGCGCGTCGGCGGCGTGGATGGTGCTGGTGAGCACGACGGGGATGCCGGCGGCGGCCGCGATCCGGGCGGCCTCGACCTTGGTGACCATGCCGCCGGTGCCGACGCCGGCCTTGCCGGCGCTGCCGATGTCCACACCGGAGAGGTCGGCGGGCCCGCGCACCTCCGCTATCCGCGAGGTGCCCGGCTTGCTGGGGTCGCCGTCGTACACGCCGTCGATGTCGGAGAGCAGGACCAGCAGGTCGGCGTGGACGAGGTGGGCGACGAGCGCGGCGAGCCGGTCGTTGTCGCCGAAGCGGATCTCGTCCGTGGCGACGGTGTCGTTCTCGTTGACGATCGGGAGGGCGCCCATGGCGAGGAGTTTGTCGAGGGTGCGGGAGGCGTTGCGGTGGTGGGCGCGCCGGCTCATGTCGTCCGAGGTCAGCAGCACCTGGCCGACGCGGATGCCGTAGCGCGCGAAGGAGGCGGTGTAGCGGGCGACCAGCAGCCCTTGGCCGACGCTGGCGGCGGCCTGCTGCCGGGCCAGGTCCTTGGGGCGGCGGCGCAGCCCGAGCGGGGCGAGACCGGCGGCGATGGCACCGGAGGAGACGAGGACGATCTCCTTCTCCCCACCGCTGCGGCTCTTGGCGAGGACGTCGACGAGCGCGTCGACCCGGTCGGCGTCCAGTCCGCCGGAGGCCGTGGTCAGCGACGAGGAACCCACCTTGACGACGATCCTGCGGGCCTCGCTCACGGCCTGCCTTGCCCCTGCCACCTTGCGTTCCGTCCCCTCGCACCTCGGCTGCCTCGCAATCTACGCGAACGGGGTGGTGCGACGCGCGCCGGTCCACCCCCCGGACACGCTCCACGTCACTCTTTGCTCACGCTTCGCATACGGCAAAAAGGTTGTACGGGTTCCGTATAGAAATGAAACTCTGGCAAAACTTAGATTGACGTTCGTGTCGCACAACGTTCGCCCCTCAAAGCGCATCCTCCTCAGGTCGGGGAAGAGCCCCTACGACGTCGTCCCCATCGAGGAAGCCCTCCACCGGGACGTCATCGCCACCAACTCCGGCAACCTGATCTTCAGTGACGCCACCCACAAGATCCTTGAGACACCGGGGACCGAGATCGTCTCCAACAGGGTCAGGACCGAAGTGTCGGCGGCCGGGCAGATCAACGAGGAGTACGACGCCTTCGTCGTCCCGCTGGCGAACGCGTTCCGGCCGTCGTTCGAGACGGGGCTCAAGCGGCTCACCCGGCTGATCAACAAGCTGCGCATCCCGGTCGTGGTGGTCGGCGTCGGCGCGCAGTCCGGGCTCGACTACAACCCCGCGCGGCTCAAGCCCATGGAGCAGTCGGTACGCGAGTTCGTCTCGGCGGTGCTCGACCACAGCGCCTCGATCGGGGTGCGGGGCGAGTTCACCGAGAAGTACCTGAAGGACATGGGGTTCCGGGACGTCGAGGTGATCGGCTGCCCGTCGCTGTTCCTCTACGGCAAGGAACTCGCCGTGGAGAAGCGGGCGCCGGCGCTGACCGCGGAGTCCCGCATCGCGATCAACGGCTCGCACAACGCGGTGCAGAAACAGGGCCTGGACCGGATCATCCGCCGAACCCACGAGCGCTACCCATACCTGCGCTTCATAGGCCAGAACATCAGCGACGCACGGCAGTTGCACTGGCGGGACCTGTCGGACGCCAACGGCCGGGTCACGTCGATGCCCACGCACCCCGACCACCCGATGTACCGGGAGGACAAGGTCCGCGCCTACGTCGACCCGGTCACCTGGATCGACGACCTGCGCGCCTTCGACTTCTCCTTCGGCTCCCGCATCCACGGCAACATCGCCGCGCTGCTGGCGGGCACACCCGCGACCGTCCTGTGCGGCGACTCGCGGACGCTGGAACTGTGCCGCTACTTCGAGATCCCGCACCGCCTCATCAAGGGCCTGCCCGGCGACCTCGACCCGGCACAGCTGTACGAGGAGGCCGACTTCACCGGCCTGGTCAGCGGCCACCACGCGCGCTTCGAGCGGTTCACCGCCTTCCTCGACCGGAACGGCCTGGAGAACACCTTCACGCACGGCGACGGCGGCGCCGCCTTCGACGACCGCATGCGCGCCCTGTCCTTCCCGGCCGGCATCCGCCCCTGGAACGACACGGACCTGGCCTCGCTCACCTCCCGGTTCGGCTGGCTGAACGGCCGTATCGACGAACTGTCCAAGGACAACGCGAGGTTGGAGCGGGAGCTGGCCCGAACCGGTGTCAAGGTGACGGCGACCGCGGCCCCGGCCTCGGTGTACCGGCGGGCTCGGCGGATGGTGGGGCGGCCCATTCGGAAGGTGATGCAGTCGGGGCGGGGCTAGCGAGGGTCAGCGGTCACTCCAGGGGCTGCCGGACACGTGCGTGTCGTCCGGTGGTCGGCGGGCGTTAACCCGGGCGCACGACGTCCTGCGCCGACCTTGGAGTGACCGCAGTGTCTGAACCCCTCCCCCGCCGGCGGCTCGCCGGACTCTTCCTCGCCCGGTGGACGAACCCGACAGGGCTCCTGCTCCGCCGGCACGCGCCCCGCGCGCTGCTCACCGCCCTGTTCGCGGCCGCCTTCACCGTCCAGGCCGTCGGGGCGCTCCTGCCCCACCTGCCGCTGCTGCTCGCCGCGACCGTCGCCTCGGTGGCCGCGGAGGGCGTGCTGCACCGCTGGCAGCGCGGCATGGTGACGGTGCTCGCCAAGTCGCACGCCGACCTGACCGTGCGGCACGTCCTGCGCGACCTGCTGCTGGTCTTCGGGCTGCTGCGGCTGGGCGAGCAGGACCGGGAGACGGTCTACGCCCCGCTCGTCGCCGGTCTGCTCGCCTTCTACGCGCTGCACTGCGCGATCCAGGCGCTGTCCGTCCTGGTCCGCCGCACCCGCACCCTGCCGGTGGTCACCCGGAACATCGACGCCTCCGCGCTGCGCCTGTCCCCGGCCCCGCCCGTCCTGCTGCGCCGCCCCGGCCACCGCCTGCTGGTCTTCGGCCTGCCGTCCACGGCCGGCCTGCTGGCGACAGCCGCCACCGGCGACCTGCGCTGCGCGGCCCTGGGGATCGCGCTGTCCCTCGGGCTCGCGCTGATGGGCCTGTTCGACCTGCTCCTGTGGCTGCTGCCGAGCCGCCGTCCGGCGGGCGAGCAGGAGGTCCTCGACTGGTTCGACGCGTGGCTGGCCGAGTACAAGCCGACCGTCGGCCTCTACTTCTCCGGCGGCGCCTCCTCGGCGTACCAGGCGAACATGTGGCTGGAACCGCTCGCCGGGCTGGAGGGCCGTCCGCTGATCGTGCTGCGCGAACGCTTCATGGTGCAGAAGATCGCCGCGACCGACGTGCCGATCGTCTGCCTGCCGAAGGTGTCCACCCTGATGCGCCTGGAGCAGTCCACGCTCCAGGTCCTGATCCACCCCTCGAACTCCGGCAAGACCTCGCAGATCCTGCGCATCCCCACCCTCAAGCACACCTTCGTCAACCACGGCGAGAGCGACAAGCTGTCCTCCTGCAACCCCTACGCGAAGGCGTACGACGAGGTGTGGGTGGCCGGTCCGGCGGCGCGCGAGCGGTACGCGCTGGCCGAGGTCGGCGTCGAGGACAAGGACGTGGTGGAGATCGGCCGCCCGCAGCTGGACGCCGTACGGCCGTACGCGGGCCCGCCGACCGGGCCCCGCGGCGGAGCCGCTGATGGACACTTCACGACCGTGCTGTACGCGCCCACCTGGGAGGGCTGGGACGGCAACCCCGGCAACACCTCGGTGATCGAGGCCGGCGAGAACCTCGTGCGGGCGCTGCTGGCGGATCCGGGCGTACGGCTGCTCTACAAGCCGCACCCGCTGACGGGATCCGTCGACCCGCGCGCCGGCGAGGCGGACCTGCTCATCCGGGACCTGATCCGGGCGGCGAACCGGAGGCGAACCGGCGAGAGGCCCGCAGCGAACGGCGAACTCGTCGGCCTCACCAAGGAGTTGGACGCCCTCACCTCGATCGACTGCCGGTCCGGCGCCGACCAGGTCGAGCGGATGCTGCTGCAGTCCACGCCCGAGCCGGGGCGGGCCGAGGCGGTGGCGCGCGCGGCCAGGGCCTGGGACGAGGCGTACTGGGCCTCGCTGCCGGCGTGGGAGCACCAGGTCGTGACGGATGTCCGGCCCGCGCTGTACTCCTGCTTCAACCGGGCCGATCTGCTGATCAGCGATGTGTCGAGCGTGGTCAGCGACTTCCTGGCGAGCGGGAAGCCCTATGCGGTGGCCAACACCAGCGGGCTGCCTCAGGAGACGTTCCGGGAGATGTTCCCGACGGTGCGGGCGGCGACCGTGCTGGCGCCGGACGCGGGCGGGGTGCCGGGGCTGCTGGAGGCGGTACGGCATCCGGAGAAGGACGAACTGGTCGCGGCGCGGGCCGAGTTGAAGCGGCACCTGCTGGGGCCGGACGAACCGACGTCGCAGGAGCGGTTCAACGCGGCCGCGCAGGCACTGTGTGCGGCGGCGCGGGGGCATCGGATGCGGATGGCGGAACGGTCGGCGGCGGAACTTCCCGGGCAGCGGCTGGAAACGGCGACCCCCGTCACCGAGCCCAAGCGCAAGCCCGGATCCGAGCGCAGGCCCGAGACGGAGCCCGAGCCCGCCACACCGTCCCGGTGAGTTCCCCGCCGCGTCACGCCGCCGCGGCCCGCCCGCCCCGCGCCGCCCCGTCCCGCGCCGGCAGCGCCCGCCGTACCTTGCGCGCCGCCCGCTGCACGAACGTGCCGACGATGTCCTCGCGGTAACCCGGGAAGGTGCGGGCCTCGCGGGGGCCGGCGAGGTAGACCGAGTCGGGGATGCCGGCCGGGGCGTCGCGGAAGTGGGGGTAGGCGAGATAGAGGCGGCGGCCCTTCCTCTCCAGGACGGCCGACGCCTCCTTCTTCGCCCGGACGAACTCCACGACGTCCTCCAGGAGGTCCTGCCGCCCGGTGGCGACCAGGTGCAGCCGCAGCCGCTCGTGGACCCTGAGGCGGCGGGCGACGTCCTCGTTCCAGTACATCTGCGTCAGCGGCCGGGCCAGTTCCATCTTGTGCCGCCGGACCTCTTCGGTGTCCCTGAGGTACCTGGGGCCGAACTGCGGCAGCAGCGTGACGAGGAAGGGCCGGACCATCAGCACGTCCCGCTTCGGGCCGGGCGGGAGCAGGTCGGCTATCAGGGTCATCAGGGCGCGTGCGGAGTCGAAGCGCAGGACGTAACTCCCGCTCTTCGTCACGTGCTTGCCGTCCTCGCGGCCCACCAGGTAGTAGCAGGTGTGGTCGGCGACCACGGAGACGCCGTCGGCCCGCAGGTAGGCCTCCATCGTGAACAGCGCGTCCTCGCCCGTGAACAGGGACTCGTCGAAGCGCATGCTGTGGTGTTCCAGCAGGGAGCGGCGGAAGAGCTTCTGCGCGCTCAGCGTGAACTTGATGTTGGAGGAGAAGACGTCGGTACGGCCCACCGACGTGCCCCACATCGACTTCGGCGCGGACCGGTTGACGCCCTCGACCTTGCCGAGGACGACGTCCGTGCCGTTCTCGTCGGCCATGGCGACCATGCGCTGGAGCGCCTCGGGGCCGAGCCGGTCGTCGGCGTCGAGGAAGAAGACGTAGCGGCCTGCGGCCTTGCCGAGGCCGACGTTGCGCGGGCCGCTGGGGCCTCCGGAGTTGTCCTGCCGGATCACCGTGACCGGCATGGCCGCGCGGGCCGCGAACTCCTCCAGGTACTCCCCGGTGCCGTCCGTCGAACCGTCGTCGACCGCGATGACCTCGATGCGCGCGGGGTCGATGGTCTGGGCCTCGACGGACGCGAGGCAGTCGACCAGGTAGGGCATCGCTTCGTACGCCCCGATGATCACGCTCACATCAGGCTGCGTCAGGGTCACGCTTCCCCCTAGTCACTGACTATTTCCCCGTATCGCCTCATTGGCGACCTGATAGACGGACGGTCCGGGCAAGCGGTTGCCCTGGCACCCTGCTTTCGTGAGCCGAGTCACACGGTGAATCGACAGTAAGGAGAGGGAGAACAGCGAGTGGACGGAGGCGCACACCAGGGGATACGTAAAAGGGCCCGGTTTTCGAGGATCACTCCCTCGAAAACCGGGCCCCTTCCAGCGAAGGCGCTTCAGCCCACCGTCACGCCGTCAGCCCGTCCGCCTCGCCCGCCGGTGCCGCCCCGGGCGCCGGCACCGCGTTCGCGAGCTCCGCCTCGGCCTCCGCGGCCTCGGCGGCACCGGTCGCCGCCCGTGACTCCTGGCCGACGTTGCGCGTCTCGGCCTTGATGGCGAGGTTGGCCACCGCGGTGTTGAACTGCTCGATGGAGGTCGGCTCGTCCGGGCCCAGCAGGTACTGCTTCAGCTCGGTCCGGTCCGCGGCCAGCGGATCGGCGGCCGGGTCACGCACCGCGCCGAGGAGTTCGCCCAGCTCGGCCGCGCTGTTGGACAGGATCACCGCGGCGCGCACCGCCGTGTTCTGCCGCTTGAACTCCTCCACGCCCAGCTCGGCGGAGTCCGTGACCGCGTACGGCTTGCCGCTCGCGATGAAGTCGGAGACCACGCTGGAGATGTCGGAGACCATCGCGTCGGAGACGTTGAAGCAGTCGTACAGGCGCGGCTCGGCGCCGGTGACGACCCGGTGCTCCCAGGTGGGGAAGGAACGCCAGTACGCGTCGTTCCACTCGGCCCGCAGCCGGGCGATCTCCTCGTGCTTCTTGACGTCGACCAGGCCGTCACGGGTGGCCTCGGCCTCGTCGCCCTTCTCGCCGCCCTTGCCGACCAGCTCGGCGATCCGGGCCTCGATCCGGACCAGGTCCGCCTTGGCCTCGGCCTGTGCGGCCGCGTCGGTCGTGAAGCGCGGGTCGGCACCGCGCTGGGCGGCGGCCTTCGCCACCAGGGCGGTGATGCGCTGGTGGGCGGCCTTGGCCCGGGCGCTGACGGTGCCGGTGAAGGGGTGCGGCTTGTACAGCACACGGACCGGCGGGTCGGCCTTGACCAGCTTCTTCACGATGCTCTCGCCGGCCAGCAGGATGGAGGTGTTGCCGGGGTTGTCGTCCCAGCCCTCCCAGGTCGGCGCGTAGAGCACCGTGGGGCAGCGTCCGTCAGCGGCTCCGCCGCGGGGCCCCTCCGGCACGCCCTGCCAGGTCTGGATGGGCGCCAGCTGCGGGCGGCCGACCTCGACGATGTCCTCGTCGCGGACGCCGACGTCGGCGATGGCGTACCGGTCGCGGCCCGCGCGCCCCGCGGTCCACACCTCGTCGTACACCTTGCTGAACGGGTTGACGCTGGCCAGCTTGTCGCTGTCGCCGTGGCCGATGAAGACGTGCTTCATGGTCGGGACGCGCAGCAGGTGGATGTTCTTGCCGACGTTCGCCGCGTACAGCGCGACCCGCACGGTGGACAGGTCCATGTTCATCAGGTGCACCCCTCCGGGTACGCAGATGACGGGGACCGTACTGGGTGCCAGGTTCTGCAGTATGACGCGCTCGCGCAGGATGATCAGCGGCTTGGAGTCCAGCTGCTCCATGGTCTCCAGCCACATGTTGACCTGGTACGCCGAGTCCTTGGAGCCGGAGAAGTACAGCACCGTCTCCGGCCGGTACTCGCGCAGCCAGTCGTCGACCGCGTCCAGCACCTTCTCCGGGGTGGGAGGGGTCTGTCGGCCGCGGACGTACGGCAGCAGCGCGGCCACGTACAGGGAGCCCAGGACCAGGGTGACGCCGATGCCGATGAAACCGGCCAGGGCGGAGTCCAGGGCGGCGGAGACGAGTATGCCGACCACGGCCGCGAGGTCGAGGTGGAGCATCTTCTCGGCGGAGCGGTTCAGCAGGACCTGCGGCGGGGCGTCCGGGATGCGGATGCGCGAGGCCAGGTCGACGTTGCGGGTGGCGACCGGCATCCGGCGGCGGTTGCGGATCAGGGTGACCAGCGCGCCGTGCGGGGCCTGGAGGCCGTAGAACGCGATGAAGCAGGCGGTCGCCCCGTAGAAGACCAGGTCGTCCGAGAGGGACAGGCGGGCCAGCAGCAGGATCAGCAGAAGCTGTCTGATCAGGAAGCGGATCGACAGACCGGCCCGCACCTTGCTGAGGCGGTTGATCAGATAGCTGCCCTTGCGGTGCAGAAAGTGGTCCGCCAGGTACGTCACGGCGGTCGCGGCCGCGAAGGCGGGAACGCTCGGGACGAGCGCGGCCAGCATGAGGGTGGGGTAGCCCAGAATCATGAGGGCCGCCGCGGCCAGCTCTGCCGCGCTACCCACCCGGGCGACGCGAATAGCGGTGCTTATCACGGAGAAACCTGCTCTTGGAGGGGTGCCGGTTTGTGAAAGTCGAAAAAATCCGGAAAAAAGCTTGTGCACGGTCCGGTAATTTTACGGATTCAGGCCCCTGCGAATGCTCCGCGAACGAGCAGCCACAGAGGCCTGAATGACAGACGACTAATTGTCGGTGATTATGCCACGCCGTCCTGACGATCCAGGACACTGGCCAGCGCCTGCTCGAATCCGGAAGCCTGCCCGGCGGACGCCGTCGGGTCCTGCTGGCGGACGTCGATGACATGCCCGGTCAGCTCGGACAGCAGCACGTCGAGCGAGGTGCGGGCCACGGCCTCCGAGGAGAGCAGGCTGCCCGCGGGCTCCTGGCCGAAGGCCTTGGTGCGCATCGGCGTGGCGGTGCGCTCCGGGTTGACACAGTTGACGCGGATGCCCTCGCCGGCCCACTCGTCGGACAGGGCCTGGGTGAGGTTCACCATGGCGGCCTTGGTCGAGGAGTAGAGGCTGTACTCGGCGCGGCCGCGGGTGTAACTGCTGGAGGTGTAGAGCAGCAGCTGGCCCTTGGTCTCGGCGAGGTACTTGTACGACGAGCGGGCGATCTGCACCGGGGCCAGGTAGTTGACCTTCAGCGCTTCCTCGATGGTCGCGTTGTCGGTCTCCGCCAGCTTGCCGATGCGCAGCACGCCCGCGGTGTTGACGACGTAGTCGATGCGCCCGGTCTCGGCGTACGCCTTGGACAGCGCGTCGTCGACCTCCTCCGGGTTCTCGACGTGGGTGCCGGTGGTGGAGCGGCCCAGCGCGTACACCTTGGAGCCGTAGGACTCGGCGAGTTCGGCGATGTCCTTGCCGATGCCGTACGAACCGCCGAAGACGACGACGGTCTTGCCGGTGAGGAGTTCGCGGTAGAGCTCCTCACTCATCTGCTCGGGTGTGGCGGTGGAGGCCAGCTGGAACAGCTTGTCGGCGATGAAGACGTCGACCGGCTGAGTGACCTTCATGTTGTACTCGTCGCCCGCGACGACGTGGATCGGCACGTCGGGCAGGTACTTGAGCACCACCGAGCAGTCGTCCGTGGCCTGGAAGTTGGGGTCGCCGGCGGCGACCTCGTAGGCCCGGCGGATCGTGGACAGCTTGAAGGCCTGCGGGGTCTGGCCGCGGCGCAGTCGGGAGCGGTCCGGGATCTCCGTGATGAACTCGCCGTCCTCGCCGTGGGTGCGGGTCACGATGATGGTGTCCGCGGACGGGATGGCGACGTCGACGGCCTGGAAGCGCTCCAGGGCCGTGACGCAGTCGTCGATCACGCGCCGCGACAGCAGGGGGCGTACGGCGTCGTGGAACAGGACGTTCACGTCCTCGCCGTCGGCCAGCCCCTCGCCCAGGGCGGCGATGGCGCGCTCGGTCGTCTCGTTCCGCGTGGAGCCACCCTCGATGATCTTCGTGACCTTCCGGAATCCGGCCTTCGCGACGATCTTCTCGATGTCGGGCACGTAGCCCGGCGCCATCAGCACGATGATGTCGTCGATCGAGTCCGCCTTCTCGAAGGTGGTCAGGGTGTGCTCGATGACTGCCTTGCCGGCGATCTTCAGCAGCTGCTTGGGGATCGAAAGACCCACGCGCTGGCCGGTGCCACCGGCCAGGATCACTGCGGTGGTACGGGGCTTGGCTATGCGCTGTGACACAGGTGACCTACCTTGGGGCGACAGGGAACTTGGAAATGGTCCCACTTGTGGTTACCGCAGTGCAAGGTGAGCGCCGTCCACCGCATATGTGCGCGCAACCTGTCATTCACCTTGTACTCCCGGTGTTTGAGTGACACCCCTTCCGCGGAGCCCTCGAAATTGCTGTGAGTAACTCCACAGGGACTCAGCGGCGCCGTAGCCGCTTCAGACAACGATGCCCGAGTACCCGCACGAGTTCCTTCGACGACGTCTGGTGAACCGTACGCGCCTTGGCGGGCGCGCTGTGCCTGACCGGCGCCGCGGCGACCGCCGCGAGCGCACCGTACAGGGCCTGCGCCGCCACCTCGGGCGCGATCAACGGTTCCCCGGGCAGCACCTTGGCGGGCTGCGGCACGACGGACAACAGCGCAGGATCACCCAGGATGCGTACGCCCATTCCGCCGATCCGCCCCGCCATCTCGGCGCCGATCTCGGCGGCGGCCTCCACCGCCCACTGCGGAGTGCTGATCTTCACGTCCTGGGGACCGGGAGCGCACGCGTTCTTCATATGCATCACGGCGCCGTATCGGACGAGCTGCGAATAGAGCTCGTCCGGGAGGCCATTGCCGCGGAATTCCATATTAAGTTTCCGCAGCATTTCGGTCTCGGCGAGAGTAAGGGAACGGTTCGCCGCGTCCGGCACGGGCTGCAGGAGATTGTCGGGAAGTCCGAGGAGCTGCTCGAAGGTCCGCATCAGATGGCCCCGGTCGCGGTCGTCGACCACGACGACGGTGAGCCGCTCGGGGCCGGCCACCCGGGCCCAGCGTTCCACCAGCCGGTCGTGCCGGTGCCGGCGCCAGAAGCTGGGGTTGGGCTTCTCGTACGGGGCCTTCTTGAGCATGTGCTCGAGCCAGTTCTCGTAGCCCATGCGCAGGCCGTTCTGGACGTACTGCTGCCACTGCGAGGGCATGATCCTCGCCAGCGGGCGCAGGGTGATCAGGACGTGTACGCGCTCACCGCCGAGTTCCTCGACGACCCGGGCGATCGTCTCGTCGTCGGGCGCGTCGGCGAAGAACTCGCTGCTGATCACCGAGGTGCGTCTGCCGGTGGCCTTCACCTGGTCCACCAGGCGCTGCCAGTGCCGCTCGGTGGGCTGGGTGTTGCCGATCATGCCGGGGCGGGCGCACGCGGCCAGGACCGCTTCCATGGGGTGCCTGCTGTCGGCCGGGAAGACGACGCCGTGCTCGGGCATCGCGTCCTTGGCGGCGAACAGCGCGCCCTGGATCGAGGTCGTGCCGGTCTTGTGCGGGCCTATGTGCAGCAGCCGGGTGCCGGTGGGCAGCGGGGGGACTCCGGCGTTCACCGGAACGTCGTGTCTCGTACAGTCCGTCTCCATAGTCAGAGGACGGTAAGAGGGATTCCTGAGACTGCGCTGAGAGAGACCTGGGACCCGGATGAGTCCCCCGCGCCCCAGGCTCCCGTCCCGTTCGGGTCCAGGTCCAGGTCACACCAGCCGGACGCCGGGCCTGCCCGCCTCGACCCGCAGCTTGGCCAGCGTGCTGGGGGTGGCCTGCGGCTTCACCACCGTGTCGACGATTCTCACCTGCGCGTCGATGCCGTCGCGGCGGATGTCGAGCAGGTGGTAGCCGCGGTGGGCGTCGAGCAGCTTCCAGTGCGGGTTGTCCGCCATCCGCGGGTCCCACTCCTTGCGGAAGGCGGCCTGGTCCTGGTCGCCGTTGCTGGAGATGGAGGTGCCGACGAACTCGGCGCCGACGACCGCGGAGTCAGGGTTCGCGAAGTCCTCCTTGAGGTCGCTGATCATCGTCAGGTGCCGGTCGCCGGTGAGCACGACCGGGTTACTGACGCTCTTGAACTCCTTGAGGAACGCGTTGCGTTCGGCCTGGTAGCCGTCCCAGGCGTCGTAGAACCAGAGCTTGCCCTCGCCGACCTGGAGGTCGGTCTCGGCCATCATGATCTGCGAGGCGATCAGGTTCCAGCGGGCCGGCGAGTCGCGCAGCCCGTCGAGCAGCCACTGCTTCTGGTCGGCGCCGAGCATCGTCAGCGACGGGTCCTGGGCGCCGGCCTGGCTGGTGGCCTGGTCGCTGCGGAACTGCCGGGTGTCCAGCACGTTGAGCCGCGCCAGCCGCCCGAACTCCAGGCGGCGGTGCATCCGGATGTGCGGCCCGTTCGGTACGGCGCTCGCGCGCACCGGCATGTGCTCGTAGTACGCCTGGTAGGCCGCGGTCAGCCGGGCCACGAACGCGTCGTGCGGCTGCTTGGCCGGGTCCTGCGGGATCTCGCCGGCGAAGTCGTTGTCGACCTCGTGGTCGTCGAAGGTGACCACGAAGGGCGCGTTCGCGTGCATCTCGGCGAGGTCGGGGTCGGTGCGGTACTGGGCGTACCGGTTGCGGTACTGGGTGAGGCTGTACGGCTCGCCGGTGCCCTCGTGACGTCGTACGGCCGTCGCCGACGGCGTCGACTCGTAGATGTAGTCGCCGACGAAGAGGACCACGTCGGGGTCCTGGGCCAGCATGTCGGCGTACGGCGTGAAGTAGCCCTGCTGCCAGTTCTGGCAGGAGGCGAGCGCGATGCGCAGGGGGCCGCGGGAGGTGAGCGGGTGGGGCGCGGTGCGGGTGCGGCCGGTGGGCGAGAGCTGCGCACCGGCGCGGAAGCGGTACCAGTACGCCCGGCCCGGACGCAGACCTCGCACATCCACGTGAACGCTGTGCCCGTACTCGGGCCGGGCCTGGGCGGTACCCCGGCGTAGGACCTTTCTGAACCGGGCGTCCTCGGCGAGCTGCCACTCCACCGGCACCGCACGGTCCGGCATGCCGCCGCCGTTCAGCGGGTCCGGGGCGAGCCGCGTCCACAGCACGATGCCGCCCGGAAGCGGGTCGCCGGATGCCACACCGAGGCTGAACAGGCCGTCGGGCAGCGGCGTTTCGGCTGCTCGGGCGGTGTTCGGCAGCCACAGCTGGGCGGAGGCCGCGGCGCCGAGCACTGCGGCCCCGGCGGTCAGAAAGCGGCGTCGGTCGGGCGATACTGCTCCGGTCATCGGGCGAACTCCCCTGCCTCGCTGGCCTCTTGGACACTGGAAGCTCACGCCTTCGGTCGGTCCGCCCGCTGAACAGAGCCCTTCGCGTGCATGACAGGTGGGGAGACAACAGGAGACCCGTTACGACACGCAAACAACACGATGAACGCGGTCCGGTGGCAACGGGTCACGCCTGCCCTGGCGATGACGGTCGGTCAGTACGCGAACCCGGACCCGAGCCGCGCGTTCGCCGCCACCGTGCCGAGCGTGCCGGCGCCGAAGGTGAACGAACCGGTCGGCGTGATACCGGAGGACGTCGACCGGAACACCCACACCGATCCGGCGTTCGCGTTCTCGCCCGGCGCGCCGACGGCGAGTTCGGCCCGGCCGTCGTGGTTCGCGTCCACGAGACGAGTCGTACGGCCGAAGGCGTCGGAGTTCTCCGCCGCGCCCGGCACACCCGCCGTGTTCTGGCTGAACACCTGGGCGCCGGTGCCGGTCAGGCCCTTGGCGCCGCCGCGCAGGACGACCACGCTGCCGGCGCCGGTCAGCCCGCTGAAGTCCTCGCCGGGCACGCCCGCCGCGACGTCGTCGTAGCCGTCGCCGTCGACGTCGGCGATCGAGACGTCGGAGCCGAAGCCGTCGCCGAGTTCGGCGGCGCCCGGCACCGAGGCACTGTCCTGGTTGAGGTACGTCGGCCGCGTCCCGTCGGGGCCGGAGGCGGCGCCGGGGACGACGGCGACCCGGCCGCCCTTGGCGAGCGGGGTGGAGGCGTCGCTGTCGTAGCCGTCGAGGCGGCCCACGACGATGTCCTCGTACCCGTCGCCGTTCACGTCGCCGAGGTCGACGGACTCGCCGCCCTGCAGCCAGTGGCCGTTGCCGTCGAGGACCAGGGACGGCGGCGCGAGCCCGTCCGGGGTGCCCTGCCAGTAGGCGATGCGGCGGAAGTCGTACTCGTCGCCCTGGTTCGTGGTCCCCACGACGTCGTCGACGCCGTCGCCGTTCACGTCACCGGCGGCCAGGTCCAGGACGCGGGGGTCGGAGTCGTCGATCCGGACGAACTGCTCCCCGCCGTGCGAGGCGCCGTCCCGCCCGAAGGGGCCCTTGACGGCCCGGAGTCTCCAGTCGTTCGCCACGGCCACCACGTCGGACGCGCCATCGCCGTCGACATCGCCGACCGTCAGCGTCCCCCGGCTGCCGAGCCTGCCGTACGCGGCATCGCTGCTCGTGACCAGCGAGGAGCCCCCCGTCAGACCCTGGGCACTGCCCCACACGACCTGTACATAGCCGGAGTCGACGCCCCCGGTCGTCGTGTCCTCGCCGCCGACGCCGACGACCAGGTCCGCGTACCCGTCCTGGTCGAGGTCGGCGGTGGCCAGCGCGCTGCCGAACTCGTCGCCGGTCTCGGCGGCGCCCGGGATGCCGGTGGTGTTCTGGCTGAAGACCTGCCTGGACGAGGTGGTCAGGCCCTTCGCCGAGCCGTACAGCACGGCCACGTAGCCGGCCTTCGTCCTCCCGCCGACGCTCGCCTCGGGCGCGGCCACCGCGAGGTCCGGGTAGCCGTCGCCGTTGAAGTCGTCCCGCGACTCGGTGGTGGCGGGGCCGGCCGCCTGGGCCGTCGGGAGTGCGGTGCCGGTCGCGGCGAGCAGCGCGAGCGCGACCACAACGGTACGACGCAGGCTGCGCGGCAGGGGCTGGGGCACGGCGACTCCGGGAATCGAACGGGTAGTTGACTACCCGGTACGACTCGCCGGAGCGGACGTTGGTTGCCTCGCCTTGCCCTGCCGTTCGCCGGAACTTTCCCCGGAGTCACCCGTGCTGTGCACCGGCCGGGCGCCCAGGCGGGCCTAGAACGGCTCGAAGTCCTCGAACTCCTGCGTCGCCTCGTCCCGCTCCGCCTGCCGGTCCCGGCGCCGCTGCGCCGCGGGCCGCGGGGCCTCGAAGCGGTGGTCC
Source organism: Streptomyces sp. NBC_01352 (assembly GCF_036237295.1). Taxonomy (NCBI): domain Bacteria; kingdom Bacillati; phylum Actinomycetota; class Actinomycetes; order Kitasatosporales; family Streptomycetaceae; genus Streptomyces; species Streptomyces sp. NBC_01352. The sequence continues at coordinate 7,109,030 of NZ_CP108354.1, read as the reverse complement.
TCACCGCGTCGGCCGAGCATCTCGGCACCGGCCATCGCCGTCGGCTCCCAGTCGAAGACGACCGCGTTGTCCTCGGGTCCGATGGCGACGCCGTCGCCGGACCGGGCCCCGGCCTTCATCAGCTGGTCCTCCACGCCGAGGCGGTTGAGCCGGTCCGCGAGATAGCCCACGGCCTCGTCGTTGCTGAAGTCGGTCTGCCGCACCCAGCGCTCGGGCTTCTCGCCCCGCACCCGGAACAGGCCGTCCTCCTCGAGCGTCACGGTGAAGCCGGCGTCGTCGACGGCCTTCGGCCGGATGACGATTCGCGTGGCCTCTTCCTTCGGCTTCGCGGCCCGGTGCGCGCCGACCATCTCCGCCAGCGCGAACGACAGCTCCTTCAGCCCCATGTGCGCCACCGCCGACACCGCGAAGACCCGGTAGCCCCGAGCCTCCAGGTCCGGCCGCACCATCTCGGCGAGGTCCTTGCCGTCCGGTACGTCGATCTTGTTGAGGACGACGATCCGCGGCCGGTTGTCGAGCCCGCCGTACTCCCGCAGCTCCGCCTCGATGATGTCGAGGTCGGAGATCGGGTCGCGGTCGGACTCCAGCGTCGCCGTGTCCAGCACGTGCACGAGCACGCTGCACCGCTCCACGTGCCGCAGGAACTCCAGGCCCAGGCCCTTGCCCTGGCTGGCGCCCGGGATGAGGCCCGGTACGTCGGCGACGGTGTAGACGGTCGAGCCGGCGGTGACCACGCCCAGGTTCGGCACCAGGGTGGTGAACGGGTAGTCCGCGATCTTCGGCTTGGCGGCCGACATCACGGAGATCAGCGAGGACTTCCCGGCGCTCGGGTAGCCGACCAGCGCCACGTCCGCGACGGTCTTCAGCTCCAGGACGATGTCCTGCATGTCCCCGGGCTCGCCGAGGAGCGCGAAACCGGGCGCCTTGCGCCGCGCGGACGCCAGCGCCGCGTTGCCGAGGCCGCCGCGGCCGCCCTGCGCGGCCACGTACGAGGTGCCGTGCCCGACCAGGTCGGCGAGCACGTTGCCCGCCCTGTCGAGGACGACGGTGCCGTCCGGCACCGGCAGGACCAGGTCCTGGCCGTCCTTGCCGGAACGGTTGCCGCCCTCGCCGGGCTTGCCGCTGGTGGCCTTGCGGTGCGGGGAGTGGTGGTAGTCGAGCAGCGTGGTCACGGACTGGTCGACGGTCAGGATGACGTCGCCGCCGCGCCCGCCGTTGCCGCCGTCCGGGCCGCCGAGCGGCTTGAACTTCTCCCGGTGTACGGAGGCACAGCCGTGACCTCCGCTACCCGCGGCGACGTGCAGCTCGACGCGGTCCACGAAGGTGGTCATTGGGGGTGCCTCCAGCACTTTGGAAATACGTACAGGTATGTCACTTGCGTAACAAGCGAAAGGCGGACCCGCTTCCCGTGAGGGAAGTGAGGTCCGCCTCGCGAAAGCTTCCGATCAGGCGACCGGAACGATGTTCACGACCTTGCGGCCACGGTGCGTACCGAACTCCACCGCACCGGGCTGCAGCGCGAACAGCGTGTCGTCGCCGCCACGGCCGACGCCCGCGCCGGGGTGGAAGTGGGTGCCGCGCTGGCGGACCAGGATCTCACCCGCGTTGACGACCTGACCGCCGAAGCGCTTCACGCCGAGCCGCTGGGCATTGGAGTCGCGCCCGTTCCGGGTGGACGATGCGCCCTTCTTGTGTGCCATGTCTCCTCAGTCCCTTACTTCGCAGCCGCGGGGATCTCAGTGACCTTGATCGCCGTGTACTGCTGGCGGTGGCCCTGACGACGGCGGTAGCCGGTCTTGTTCTTGTAGCGAAGGATGTCGATCTTCACACCCTTGTGGTGGTCCACGATCTCGGCCTGGACCTTGATGCCGGCCAGCACCCACGGGTCGCTGGTCACAGCTTCGCCGTCGACAACGAGCAGCGTAGAGAGCTCTACGGTGTCGCCAACCTTGGCGGTGGGAATCTTGTCAACCTCAACGATGTCGCCGACAGCAACCTTGTGCTGGCGACCACCGCTGCGCACGATGGCGTACACGCGGATCTCTCTCTCACTCGGGACGGACCCCCTGATGCCAGCCGCTCACACGGACCCGAAGGCCCGATGATCCGGATTGGACGAGCGGCCTCCCCTGCTCGGAGAGCAGGAGGTGGGGTGCTCAGGGGTGGGTGGGTACGGAGACACACCGAGGGTCAAGGTTACGGGCCGCCCCAGGCCCGGTCAAACCGGGCCCGCCCGCTCCAACGGGAGGAGCCACGCGGGTTTGCCGGAAACCCCTTCAGGTACCCAGAACCTCTGCGGATACTCTGTGACTCCGCCCATACACACAATGGCCACCGGCCATACACGCGACGGCCACCCCCTCAGGGCTTCCCGACAGGAGACAGGTAGCAGATGCCGACCAAGGTGAGCGTCATCATCCCGGTGTACAACCCGGGTAAGTACATAAAGCCTTGCATTGACTCACTTTTGAGGCAGACCCTGCCTGCCGACGAATTCGAAGTTCTCTTCGTCAATGACGGCTCGACCGATGACACTCCTGCAGAGCTGGACGCCCTCGCCAAGGAACATCCGCATTTCCGGGTGATTCACATACCGAATTCCGGCTGGCCCGGAAAACCGAGGAACATCGGCGTGGGCGAAGCCGCGGGTGAGTACGTCCAGTTCCTCGACCAGGACGACTACCTCGCCTCCGACGCGCTGCGCCGGATGTACGACATGGGCCACCGCAACGGCTCCGACATCGTCATCGGCAAGGTGGCCAGCAACTTCCGCGGTGTCCCGCACGGCGTCTTCCGCGTGGACCGGGAGAAGTGCAATCTCCAGAACGCCCCGCTGTACGACAGCCTCACCCCGCACAAGATGTTCCGTGCGGAATTCCTCCGCGAGAACAACATCGCCTATCCCGAGGGCAAGCGGCGCCTCGAGGACCAGCTGTACATGATGGAGGCGTATTTCCCCGCCAAGGTCGTCTCCATCCTCGGCAGCTACACCTGCTACTACTACTCGAAGCGCGACGACGGAAACAACGCGGGATCCGCCAAGATCGTCCCTTCCGGTTATTACGGAAACCTCCGCGAGGTTCTCGACGTCGTCGTCGCCAACACCGAGCCCGGGGAATTCCGGGACCTGCTGCTCCGCCGCTTCTACCGGGTCGAAATGCTCGGCCGACTCAGCGAGCCCTCGGTCCTCAAGTACGACGCGGCCTACCTCGACGAGATGGTCGACGCCGTGCAGCCGCTCGCCAAGGACTTCATGACGGACGGGGTGCACGACGGGCTCGGTGCGCTCAGCCGCATCCGGTCCACGCTGCTGCGCCGCGACGACCGTGAGGGTCTGGTGCGGATCGCCCGCTTCGCCACCTCCATCAAGGGCGCGGCCCGGCTGGAGGACGTCGCCTGGCGGCCCGACGGCAAGATGGACGTCACCGTCAGCGCCCGGCTGGTCCACGGCGAGAACGCCGAGCCGCTCAAGCTGCTGCGCCGCGACGACCGGCTCTTCCTGCACCCCGAGTACACCGAGGGCGTGCTGAAGGACGGCGAGCTCGTCGACGTCACGGACGAGATGGACGGCTTCAAGGGCGAGATGTCCCTGCGCAACCGCGAGACGGCCGTCGAGTGGCCCTGTCCCGCGGAGTACACCTCCACCGTCGAGGACCTGGGCGACGGCGCCTGCGAGGTCGTCCTGCGCGGCACCGGCCAGGTCAGCCCGCAGGGCGCCAAGGGCCGCGGGCCCGTCTCCCGCGGCTTCTGGGACATCTGGGTTCCGGTCCGCGGTCTCGGCGTGGTCCGCAAGGCCCGCCTGGGTGCCGACCGCGCCACGCACGTCGACGCCGACTGCCGCCCCGCGCTGCTCGGCTCCCCCGCCCGCCCGGTCATTCCGTACTTCACCGACCCGCACGGCAACCTCACCCTCGACGTCGCCCGCCGCGGCAAGAAGCTGGTGCCGTACCTCGAAGGCCACCCCGTGCTGCGGATGCCCGGCAGCCGGCCGGAACTGCGGCTCGACGTGTTCGCCCGCCCGAAGACCGCGCCGATGAAGACCCAGCTGATCCTGAGCTCCGGGGACGGCCGTACGTACACGCTGCCCGCCGAGGTCCGTCACGTGGCCGGCCGCGCCCACATAGCCCTCCCCCAGCGCCCGGTGGCCGTACCCGCCGGCCGCTGGAACCTTTCGGCCGCGCTGGACGGGGAGAAGAACCCGGCCCTTGCGCTCTGCGAGGTGACCGTCGACGGCAAGGGGCGGCTGCGGCTCGGCGACGACCTCCCCGTCGTGTCCCCCGAGGTCGTACAGCCGGAGCTGGCCAAGCGGCGCAAGGCGGCCCTGCGGCGCAGGCTGCGCGCCGTCGGTGGTCCGATCGTCCGCAGGCTTCCCTCGCCGGCCCGCAAGAAGATCCGCCGACTCGCGGCGAAGCTGGTCGGCTGACCGGCTCCGCACCCCGGACACTCAGTACGTACACGCACCACAGTAAGGATGTGATCACATGCGGGAGCTCGGCATCGCCGGCGCCTGGGTGCACGAACCGAAGGTCTTTCCAGACGCTCGCGGGAGCTTCCACGAGTGGTTCAAGGGGGCGGACTTCGCGGAGGCCACCGGCCACGGCCTGAACCTGGCCCAGGCCAACTGCTCGGTCTCCAGCCGCGGCACCCTGCGCGGCATCCACTTCGCCGACGTGCCGCCCAGCCAGGCCAAGTACGTCAAGTGCGTACGCGGCGCGGTCCTCGACGTCATCGTCGACATCCGCACGGGCTCGCCCACGTACAAGCAGTGGGAGGCCGTACGGCTGGACGACGTGGACCACCACTCCGTCTATCTCTCCGAGGGGCTCGGGCACGCCTTCATGGCGCTGACCGACGACGCGACCGTGGTCTACCTGTGCTCCGAGGGGTACGCCCCGCAGCGCGAGCACGGCATCCACCCGCTCGACCCCGACCTGGGCATCGAGTGGCCGGCGGGCATGACGCCCGTCCTGTCCGACAAGGACTCCGCGGCGCCGACGCTGGCCGAGGCCGAGGCTCAGGGCCTGCTGCCGTCGTACGAGGCGTGCCAGGCGTACGCGGCGCAGCTGCGCGGCTGAGAACGCCGAGCACGCTGAGCACGCTGAGCACGCTGAGAACAACGAGGAGGGGCCCCGCGGACGGATCCGCGGGGCCCCTGCTCGTGTCGTACGGAAAGATCAGCCGCCCAGCGACGCGATCTGGCCGCGCAGCTTCTCGAAGCCCGCGCGCGGGCGGCGCAGGTTCCGGGCGCGGACCAGGGCGGGCCAGAAGTCGGCCCCGAGCAGCGCCTCGGGCTGCACGGCGTTCTTGCGCACGAGCACCTCTTCGGGAACCGCCTGCGGGTCCGGGACGACGTACTCCTTGATGATGTCGTCGTAGTTCTGCTTGAGCACCGTGTTCTGCGGGTCGGCTCCGAAGACCACGGCGACACCGGTCGGCGCGGTGTCGATCTCGAGCACCGTCAGGTCGGGGCGGTACTTCCGCAGCACGGTCACCAGCTTGTAGACGTCGCCCGTCCAGAACTTGGTGTGCCGGTCGCGGGCCGCCTCGTCGACGTCGCGCGGCAGCATGTCGTCGAGGACGATCACGCTGGACCAGCGGGAGTGGCGCTCCACGTTCATGAAGTCGCGCAGCGCGTACTCGAAGAGGTGCATGCCGTCGATGAAGGACAGCTCGAGGGTGGGGTCGCCGCCCAGCATCCCCAGCGGGTCGCGGCGGGCGAGGGCGCGGAAGGGGTTGCGGCCGCGGCGCAGGTGGACCAGCGGGTCCTTGCGGGCGAAGAAGTCGTCACTGGTCGACTGGACCAGGTGGACGTCGCAGCTGATCGAGGTCACCACCTTGAAGGCGGGGTCGATCGCGACGGACGCGACGCGCGAAAGTGCCAGGCTGCGGCCGTCGTTGACGCCGATCTCCAGGTAGTTTCGCGGCCGGTAGATACGGTGCAGTCCACGCAGGAGTTCATGACGGTCCACTGAAGCGGCCTTTCGAGGGGTTGCGGCTGTCCTTGTTTCCCGCGAAGTTACTCATTCAAAGGCTCTGGCGTAAGCTTTCTCGGAAGTTCACCATAGGTTTACATACTCACCGGTAGGAAATCGGCCGTCATCCGACCAGCCTGAAGCCGTTCCCCCCGCCCGATATGTTCGGTCCGAGATCGACGTCGGCCTCCCTGAAGACCAGCGCCGGAGTGGGCTCGACCCCGTCCCGCCCGCCGAGCAGCACCCGGACCTCGCCCTCTCCCGGGCCCTCCACGGCGAGGTCGGCCGCTCGGTCCCCGTTCGTGTCCAGCATCGCGCCAAGGCCGCCGGGCAGGGACCGCGCCCCTTCGACCGTCAGGCCCCGGGCGCTCCCCTTCAGCAGGACGAGGCTGGTCGCGCCGTCCGGTTCCGTGCCGGTCACGACCGAGAACGCCATGTCCGCGTATCCGTCGGCATCCATGTCGCCGACCCCGACATCGAAGCCGAAGGTGCAGTAGGAGAAGGGGCCTTCAACCGGCAGTCCGGCGGTCTTCTCGGTGATGCGCGAGGGCTTGAGCTTCTCGCTCTGCCCCGAGGGGCCGCCGTACAGGACGCTCACGCGGCTGCCACCGTCCGGAGTCATCGGGTCGCCGCGCATCTCGCAGGCGAGTCCCGCCACGACGTCGGCGAAACCGTCCTTGTTCAGGTCCCCCGTCCGCAGCGGCGCGCCGTGGAAGTCCTTGCCCTGGTCGTCCTTCAGGCGCGGCCCCTTGGCCAGCTTCCCGTCGGCGGCGCCGCGGTACAGGAGGGTGGCGCCGGCGACGTACGACCCGTCCGCCAGGACGGCCCAGGTGACCAGGAGGTCGTCCTTGCCGTCCCCCGTGACGTCGCCCACGGCGGAGGGCATCGCGTCGGTGTACGCCGGGTCGCTCGGCCTCAGGTCGAGAGGAACCGTGCGGCGCGGTACGCCCTCGCGGCTGAACGGCCCCAGGAGGACCTGTGCGGTGTTGTCCTCGGTCCCGGTGACGACGAGGTCGGCCCGTTTGTCGCCGTCGAAGTCACCGGTGACGGGGGCGGCACCTGTCAGTCGGGCCCCTTCGGACAGCCCTTTGGCACTTCCCCAGACGACGAAGACCGTGCTTCTGCCCGCCTGGGTGACGAAGTCGGCCCGCCCGTCCCCGTCGAGGTCGGCGGTCACACCCTGGCTTGCGAACCCGCCCCCCTCGCCTGCCTTGCCGAGCCCCAAGTCGTCCTGGGTGACGACCCGTTGCCCTTCGAGTACCGGGCCCTCGGAGGATCCGCGGATCACGGCCGCGTACCCGGCGGCGTATTTCCCGTTGACGGTGGCCCTCCCGTCAGTGGCGACGAGATCCCCGTACCCGTCCCCGTCGAAGTCCGACCGGACGGCAGGCCGTCCCGTCCCTCCCTCCCCGTCCGAGTCCGACCCGCCCGACCCGCAGGCGGACAGCAGGAGAACCAGGACCGCGCCGACGACAAGCCTTTGCTTCATGGGAGTGGGACCACCGCCCCTCGCCTTCGGTTGCACGGAAGCCCCCCAAACACCGGTGGCCGGGCCCCGCCCGAAGGCAGGACCCGGCCACCGCGGTCGTCCGCGCAGTCGTCCGATCGGCTCCCGTCAGCCCCGCTCCGCCGCGAGCAGCGCGGGAAACGCCTCGGTCAGCGCCTCGCGCCAGTCCCGGATCGGCTCGATGCCCGCCGCCGCCCACCGGTCGTGGCCCAGCACGCTGTACGCGGGCCGGGGCGCCGGCCGCACGAAGGCCGCGCTGGTGGTGGGGCGGACCCGCTCCGGATCGGCGCCCAACTGCTCGAAGATGGCCCGCGTGAAGCCGTACCACGTCGTCTCGCCACCGCTGGTGCCGTGGTAGACGCCAGCCGGTGCGGTGCCCGCGAGGGCGCCCTGGCCGAGGCGGACCAGGCGGTCGGCGAGGTCGGCGGTCCAGGTGGGCTGGCCGCGCTGGTCGTCGACCACGTCGAGGGTGTCCTTGACTCCCTCCAGCTTGATCATCGTACGGACGAAGTTGCCGCCGCCCGCGCCGTACAGCCAGGCCGTGCGCACCACGTAGCCGGTCTCCGGGAGCGCGGTGAGGACCGCCTCCTCGCCCGCCAGCTTGGTACGCCCGTACGCGCTGCGCGGCCCGGTGGGCGCGTCCTCGGCGTACGGCTTCTCGGCGTCCCCGGGGAACACGTAGTCCGTGGACACCTGAAGGAGGACGGTCCCGCTCTCCGCGCACGCCTCGGCGAGGTGGCGTGCGCCGTCGCCGTTGATCCGCAGCGCCTCGTCCTCACGGGACTCGGCGTCGTCCACGGCCGTCCAGGCGGCGCAGTTGACGACCACGGCCGGGTGGTGGGCGGCCAGCGCCGCGCCCACCGAAGCCGGATCGGTGATGTCCAGCTCGGTGCGGGCGGCCGCGACGGCCGGGATCCCGGCGGCGGCGAGCCGCGCGAGGACGTCCTGCGCGAGCATCCCGCCCGCGCCGGTGACGAGCCAGGTCCGGTTGCCGGTCACAGCGCCGCCCGCTCCTTCAGCGGCTCCCACCAGGCGCGGTTCTCGCGGTACCACTCGACCGTCTCCGCCAGGCCCTGCTCGAAGCTCTTGCGGGGCTCGTAGCCGAGCTCCTCGCGGATCTTCGTGCAGTCCACGGAGTAGCGGCGGTCGTGGCCCTTGCGGTCCTCGACGTACTCGACGCTGGTCTCCCAGTCGGCACCGCACGCCTTGAGCAGCAGCTCGGTGAGTTCCCTGTTGGAGAGTTCGGTGCCGCCGCCGATGTTGTAGACCTCGCCCGCGCGGCCCTTGGTGCGGACCAGCTCGATGCCCTGGACGTGGTCGTCGATGTGCAGCCAGTCGCGGACGTTGCCGCCGTCGCCGTACAGCGGGACCTTCTTGCCGTCGAGGAGGTTGGTCACGAAGAGCGGGATGACCTTCTCGGGGAAGTGGTGGTGCCCGTAGTTGTTGGAGCAGCGGGTGACGCGGACGTCCAGGCCGTGGGTGCGGTGGTAGGACAGCGCGATCAGGTCGCTGGACGCCTTCGCCGAGGAGTAGGGCGAGTTGGGCTCCAGAGGGTGGGTCTCGGGCCAGGAGCCCTCGTCGATCGAGCCGTAGACCTCGTCGGTGGAGATGTGCACGAAGGTCTTGATGCCGGCCCGGTGCGCCGCGTCGATGAGCGTGTGCGTGCCGACCACGTTCGTACGGACGAACTCCGCGCCGCCGTCGATGGAACGGTCGACGTGCGACTCGGCCGCGAAGTGCACGACCTGGTCGTGCTCGGCCATCAGCTTGCCGACCAGCTCGGGGTCGCAGATGTCGCCCTGCACGAAGGCGAATCCGGGGTGCGCGCGCACCTCGTCCAGGTTGGCCGGGTTGCCCGCGTAGGTCAGCTTGTCCAGGACGGTGATCGCGACATCACCGGAGCCCTCCGGGCCGAGCAGCGTACGGACGTAGTGCGAGCCGATGAAACCGGCACCGCCGGTCACCAGGATCCGGGTAACGGGGGTCGTCATGAAGAGATCTGCACCTTGCTGTGATCACCGAGCACGAGCCGGTGGGCCGAAGGGTTACGGGGAGCCGGCGTGACCTCGACATCGCGCCCGATCAGCGAGGCCTCCACCCGGCGCACGCCCGTCACGGACGAGCCGCGCAGCACGATGGAGTACTCGATTTCGCTGTCCTCGATCCGGCAGTCCTCGGACACGGAGGTGAACGGACCGATGTACGCGTCGTTGACGACCGTGCCGGCTCCGATGATGGCAGGTCCGACGATCCGGCTGCCACTGACCCGGGCACCCGCCTCGATGCGGACCCGGCCGATGATCTCGCTGCCCTCGTCCACCGTGCCCGCGTTCACCGGCTCCACGGTCTCCAGGACGGACCGGTTGACCTCCAGCATGTCGGTGACGTTGCCGGTGTCCTTCCAGTAGCCGGAGATCGTGGTGGAGCGGACGTCACGCTTCTCGTCGATCAGCCACTGGATGGCGTGCGTGATCTCCAACTCGCCGCGCCAGGAAGGCTCGATGGAGCGGACGGCCTCGTGAATGGCCGGGGTGAACAGATAGACCCCGACGAGCGCCAGATCGCTCTTCGGCTCCTTCGGCTTCTCCTCCAGGCCCACCACCCGGCCGTCGCCGTCGAGTTCAGCGACGCCGAAGGAGGTGGGGTTGGGCACCTTGGTCAGCAGGATCTGCGCGTCGGGCCGCTCGGCCCGGAACCCCTCCACCAGACCGGTGATGCCACCGACGATGAAGTTGTCGCCGAGGTACATGACGAAGTCGTCGTCACCGAGGAAGTCCTGGGCGATGAGCACGGCATGGGCGAGGCCCAGCGGCGCTTCCTGCGGGATGTAGGTGACCTGGGTCCCGAAGCGGGACCCGTCGCCCACCGCCTCGCGGATCTCGTCCGCGGTGTCACCGACGACGATGCCGACTTCGCTGATCCCGGCTTCGGCGATCGCTTCCAGGCCGTAGAAGAGCACAGGCTTGTTGGCTACCGGCACCAGTTGCTTGGCCGAGGTGTGGGTGATCGGGCGGAGTCGGGTACCCGCTCCCCCGGAAAGCACGAGAGCCTTCACGTATTGCGCCCCAATACTGTGCACATACGGGAATCAAAATCCCTGTTTGTCTGAATTTTTAACATCAATCTCGGCTCACATCATAACCGCGCCGTCGAGACACTGATTCACTCATCGTTCACATACTCGATCATTGGATGCCTCCTCGGGGCCGGAAAACGAGATCCGCCCCCGATCGGTCGGACCGGGGGCGGATCACGTTCTTCTTCGTACGACGGAGCGTCAGGCCTCGTCGGCAGGGGCCGAGACGGACCGGAGCGACTGCTGCTCGGCCGCCGCCGTCTTCTTCGACGCCGCCTTCTTGGCGGTCGTCTTCTTGGCGGCGGTCTTCTTCGCAGCCGTCTTCTTGGCCGCCGTCTTCTTGGTGGCGGCCTTCTTCGCCGTGGCCTTCTTGGCCGTCTTACGGGCCGTCTTCTTGGCCGGGGCCGCTTCCTCGGCCTCGGTCACTTCCTCGGCCTCGGCCACGGCCGGCGCCTCCACCGGCTCCTCCGCGGCCGCCGGGACGACCACGACGGCCGCCTCCTCGGACGCGGTGGGCGCGGTGGCCTTGCGCACGGCACGGCGCCTCGGACGGGCCGGGGCGGCGCTCTCGGCGGGCGCCTCGGCGGCGGCAGCGGCCTCGGCGGCCGGCGCCTGGTCCGCCTGCGGCTCGGCCGCGGGCACCGTCTCCGAGACCGTCACCACGGCCGCCTCGGCGCCCGCGGGCGAACCGGCCGGCGCGGACACCTTGCGGGTCGCCCGGCGGCGCGTACGGCCCTTGGGCGCGGCCTCCTCGGCGACCGGCTCCGCGGCCGGCGCCTCGACGACCGGGTCCTCGGCGGCGACGGGCGCCGTCTGCGCGACGACGGCCTCCTCCGGCTGCACCGGACGCTCGACCTCTTCCTCGGCCGTGACGTCCTGAGCCGTGGGAACCTCGGCCTGCACCGCGGCCGGAGCCTCGGCCCTGGCCTCGTCCCGCCTCTCGGCGCGCCTGTCGTCCCGCCTCGGCGCGCCCGCCGGAGCCGACGCCCGCCGGCTCGTCCGGCGCCGCGAACGGCCCCGACCGGCCGCGGCCTCCGCCTCGGCGACGCTGCTGTACAGCTCCTCGTCCGGCTCGAACTCGGGCTCGGTCAGGACGAAGGGCTCGGCGACCTCGGCGGCCACCTCGGCCTCGATCTCCTCGGGAGCCTCGACGGTCTCCACGGCCGCCTCGTGCTCGTGCGTGTGCCCGTCACCGCCGCGCCCGCGCTTGCGGCGCTTGCCGCCGCCTCCGGCGGAGGTCGGCTGCTCCATGTGGACGATGACGCCACGGCCGTTGCAGTGGACGCAGGTCTCGGAGAACGACTCCAGCAGGCCCTGGCCGACCCGCTTGCGGGTCATCTGGACCAGGCCCAGCGAGGTCACCTCGGCGACCTGGTGCTTCGTACGGTCGCGGCCCAGGCACTCCAGCAGGCGCCGCAACACCAGGTCCCGGTTGGACTCCAGCACCATGTCGATGAAGTCGATGACGATGATGCCGCCGAGGTCGCGCAGCCTGAGCTGGCGCACGATCTCCTCGGCCGCCTCCAGGTTGTTCCTGGTGACCGTCTCCTCGAGGTTGCCGCCCTGACCGGTGAACTTGCCGGTGTTGACGTCGACCACGACCATCGCCTCAGTCCGGTCGATCACCAGCGAACCACCGCTCGGCAGCCAGACCTTGCGGTCCAGCGCCTTGGCGAGCTGCTCGTCGATCCGGTACGTGGCGAAGACGTCGACCTCGGAGGTCCACCTCTGCAGCCGCTCGGCCAGGTCGGGCGCGACGTGCGAGACGTACCCGTGGATGGTCTCCCACGCGTCGTCACCACTCACGATGACCTTGGTGAAGTCCTCGTTGAAGATGTCGCGGACGACCCGGACGGTCATGTCCGGCTCGCCGTACAGCAGCGTCGGCGCGTTCGAGCTGCCGCCGTTCTTCGACTTCTTCTGGATGTCCTCCCACTGGCCCTGCAGCCGCTCGACGTCCCGGCGCAGCTCGTCCTCGCTCGCGCCCTCGGCTGCGGTGCGCACGATGACGCCCGCGTCCTCGGGGACGATCTTCTTGAGGATGGTCTTCAGCCGGGCCCGCTCGGTGTCGGGCAGCTTGCGGCTGATGCCGGTCATGGAGCCCTCGGGCACGTACACGAGGTAGCGGCCCGGCAGCGAGACCTGGCTGGTCAGCCGCGCGCCCTTGTGACCGATCGGGTCCTTCGTCACCTGGACGAGCACCGGCTGCCCGGACTTGAGCGCGCTCTCGATGCGCCGCGGGCCGTTGCCCATGCCCAGCGCCTCGAAGTTGACCTCACCGGCGTACAGCACGGCGTTGCGGCCCTTGCCGATGTCGATGAAGGCGGCCTCCATCGACGGCAGCACGTTCTGCACCTTGCCGAGGTAGACGTTGCCGACGTACGAGGTCGACTGCTCCTTGTTGACGTAGTGCTCGACGAGCACGCCGTCCTCCAGGACGCCGATCTGCGTACGGTCGCCGTACTGGCGGACGACCATCACGCGCTCGACGGCCTCGCGGCGGGCCAGGAACTCCGCCTCGGTGATGATCGGAACGCGTCGGCGGCCCTGCTCACGGCCTTCCCGGCGGCGCTGCTTCTTGGCCTCCAGACGGGTGGAGCCCTTGATGGACTGCACCTCGTCGGACGGCTCGGCCTTGGGACGCGGCTCGCGGACCTTGACGACGGTGCGCTCCGGGTCGCCGTCACCGGGCTCGGCCTCGGCCTCGGTGGAGCTGTCGCCGGCACGACGACGCCGACGCCGGCGGCGACGACTGCTGCTGGACCCGGAGCCGCCCTCGCGGTCCTCCGCGTCCGCGGCGTCGTCCGCGTCCTCCTCGGCCTGTTCGGCGGTGTCCTCGGAGTCCTGCGCGGCCTGCTCGTCGGCGAACTCGTCGCCGTCGGAGTCCTGGCCCTCGCCCGACTCGGAGTCGGCGGAGTCGCCCCGGCGACGGCGACGGCCGCCGCGACGGCGGCGACGGCGCGAACCGGTGTCCTCGGACTCGTCGCCCTCGGCGGAGTCCTCGGCCTCCTCGGCCTCGTCAGGCTCCTCCTCCACGGCGGTCTCGGGGGCGGCGGCCCGCACGGCCTGGGCCTCGGGCTCCTGCGCGGGGGCGGAGCCACGGCGGCGGCGCCGACGCCGGCCGCCCTGCTCCTCCGAGGTCTCCTCGGTCTGCTCGGGCTCCTCGACCGCCGCGGGCTCGACCTCGGGCTCGGGCTCGGGCTCCGTCTCGGCCTCGGCGGCCGCGGCGGCAGCGGCCCGCTGCGGGGTCTGGAACTGCGGCTCGGTGAAGACGGGCGCCTGGAACACGGCGACGGCGGGCCGCGCCGGGCGGCGCGGAGCCTCCTCGTCCTGACCGGCGGCCGGCTGCGCGGGCGCGGCAAAGCCGGTGGCGGCCTTGCGGGCGACCCGACGACGCCGACGCGGGGAGGCGTCCTCGGCGGGCTCGCTCTCGACCGGCTCGTTTTCGACGCGCTCGCTCTCGGCGGCGGGGGCCTCGGGCTCGGAGGTGCTGGCCACCACGGCCTCCTCGGCCGACTCGGAGTCGCTGCCGGCGGGCGCGGTCACCCGGCGCGTGGCACGGCGACGCGTCCGACGCGGAGCGGCGTCCTCGACGGCCGGCTCGGTGTCGGTCTCGGTGGGGAGGTCCACGGCTTCGCCGACGGCCTCGGCCGTCTCGACGGCCTGCGCGGCCTCCAGGCTCTCGGCGGCGTCCTCCGCCTTCGGCGCCCCGGCGGGCGCGGAGGCCCGGCGCGTGGAGCGGCGACGCGTACGCGGAGCGGGCGCCTCGGCCGGAGCCTCGACGTCCTCGACGGCGGCGCTCTCGGCGACGGCCGGGGAAGCGGCGGGCACGACGACCTCGGCAGCCTCGGCTGCCTCGGCGGAATCCGGTGTCCCAGCGGGTGCGGACACCCGGCGGGTGGCACGCCGACGCGTACGAGGAGCGGGCGCGGCCTCTTCGGCCGCGGGGCTCTCGACAGCCTCGGCCGCCTGCGCCTCCTGCGCACCGGCGTCACCGGCAGCGCTCACGGGTACGACGGTCTCCGCGGCCTCGACAGTGGCGGAAGCCCCGGCGGGTGCGGACACCCGGCGGGTGGCACGCCGACGCGTACGAGGGGCGGGCGCGGCCTCTTCGACCGCGGGGCTCTCGACAGCCTCGGCCTCCACCGTCTCGGTGCTTTCGGCGCCCTCGGCGAGTTCTTCCTCGTCGGTTACGAGATCCTCGGCATCCGCGGCCGGTATGGCCGGCGCGACGGTCTCCTCCGGAGCCTCGGACGAGGCGACCGGCGGACCCGCCGGGCGGGAAGCGGCACGGCGCCGACGACGCGGCGGCAGGGTGTCGCTCGGAGTGTTGGGTTCGGAACCCTCAGTGGGTTCGGTCGGTTCGAGCATGCGGGCATTTCTCCCGTCAGGCTCCCGGGCGCCGCGCCTGGTCCGGCGATGTGCCGGTGACGTCCGCGGCTCGCGCGTTGCGCGGTGCCGCCGTCCGGGGCGCGGGCGCCGCACGGGAGCTCTCTGTGTCCTGTCTCACCGGTTCCGTACGCCGAATGCGTACGGCCTGGCGAAAGTCTTCTGGTAGGTGCGCTGCCCGACCCAGGTGGCTCCCGAGTACCAGGGCGGCGCTTACGACGTACGTCCCTACGCGGAACCTTCCGGCACCGGTGCCGTCGCGGCGGCAGCCAAAGCGGCCGTCGAGAGGGCCGCCGCTGCCTCGCGGTCGGGTGCGAGCGGGTCGGTCACCGTGCCGGTTTCCTCATCGAACAGCCCCTGCGCCAGCCTGGTCACCGCAGCGGGGACCGGCGGCGCCAGGTCGGCCACGGCGTGGAGACCGGACAGGACGTCGTCGGGTCGAACGGCAGGCGTCACGTGCCGAACAACCAGCCGCAGTATCGCACAGGGCTGGTCGGTCGGCCTATCAGCCTGCGGAGCGTGCGTTTCAAGGTGCGCGACCGCCGGGCGGGCGTCGAAGGTCCGTACGCCGTTCTTGGTCTTGCGCCGGACCTCGACGGACTCGGCGGTGTTGAAGGCCGCGATCGCGCGTTCGGCGTCCGCCGGGTCCACGCCGTCCAGCCGCAGCTCCCAGACGGAAGCGGTGAGCCGGTCGGCGAGGCCGGAGGTCCGGGCCTCGACCGCGTCGATGACGTCGAGCCCGGCGGGCAGTGACTCGTCGAGCAGCAGTCTGAGCTTGTCCGGGTCACGCGTCTCGGTGAGGGCGATCTCCAGGTATTCCGCCTCACTGCCCGTGCCGGTGGGTGCGGCATTGGCGTACGACACCTTCGGGTGCGGTGTGAACCCCGCCGAGTACGCCATCGGCACCTCGGCACGGCGCAACGCACGCTCGAAGGCGCGCTGGAAGTCACGGTGGCTGGTGAACCGGAGGCGGCCGCGCTTGGTGTAGCGCAGTCGGATGCGCTGCACCGCGGGTGCGGGCGGCGGGCCTTCGGGCTGTCGCTTGCCCAGTGTCGTTCAGTCCTTCGTGAGAGCGGTCGTACTACTACCAAGAGTACGTGTCTCGCGGGCCTCAGGTTCCCGCCGTTCCACCACCTGCGGCTGTCGCGGCTCCCCGAAGACCATCCGCCGGAAGTCGGCGCGCGCCTGCCGCACGGACTCGCGGGCGGCGGCGAGGGCCTGCCGGGTGGCGCGCCCCACACTGCGCGCGGCCTCGGCGGCGGGCCGCAGGACGGCGTCCCGGACGACATGCCCGACCGGCGTCAGGACGGTCCGGTACACCCACCGCACGGGCTCCACGAAGATCCACCGGAAGAGGGTGCCGAGGAACCGCCCGACGGCGAGCGAGATGTGTCCCGCGATCCGCCAGGCATGCCCGAGGGCCTCCCCGATCTCCCGCGCGACAACGGCGATCGCCCGCCCGACGGGCGCGAGGATCCAGCGCCAGACGGCGAGCGCGGGCAGGACGAGGAGCACCCGCGTGATCCAGTAGAGGGCAACGCCCACCCCGGTGACGAGCATGCTCAGGCACCACACGGCTCCCCTTGCACACCAGGCGATCGCCCGCCCGACAGGCGTCAGGATCCAACGCCAGACGGCGAGCGCGGGCAGGACGAGGAGCACCCGCGTGATCCAGTAGAGGGCAACGCCCACCCCGGTGACGAGCATGCTCAGACACCACACGAGTCCCTTGCCGCACCAGGCGATCGCCCGCCCGACAGGCGCGAGGACCCACTCGTACACCCGCACCGCGGGCACGACGAGGAGGTACCGCACCAGCCAGGCGACGACCGCGTAGGTGCCGGCCCCGAGGGCGGCGAACGCAGCTCCCACTCCCCTGAGCACCCACATCACGCCATGCCCGATCGGCGTCAGCACGCGCGCGTACACCCACGCCAGCGCGGCCCCGATCCCCCGCGTGCCCCAGGCGAGGGCATGCCCGAGAGGCGTCAGCAGGTACCGGTACAGCCAGACGAGCGGCACGACCACGAGCACGTGCCCGAGCCATCCGAGCCCCTTGGCGAGCGGCACGAGCAGGTACCGCCAGAGACCCACGAACGGCCAGACGAAAACAGCCCGCCCGATCCAGAGCAGCGCCCGGCCGAGCGGCCGCAGCACCACGTCGTTCAGGAACCGCCCCACGACAACCAGCGCGTCCCACAGCACCCGCACGGGCACGACCAGCACGAGCACGACGATTCGCACCGGAATGCGGATCGCGACAGCAAGACACCCCTCGGGGGGCTGCGGCTGCGGCTGCGGTGACGGCTTCTCCAGATCCATACCGAGACAGACGCATCAGCTGCCCGTCCGGATGCACTACCTGCGACTTTCCGCCCCTCTTGTCCTCGGACTCTCCACCGTCGACCTCGGTTACCTCGTCTACCTCGTCTACCTCGTCGCGCAGGCCATCAGCAGCCCCGCGATCAGTGCCGTACGCGCGGGGATGTGGGCGAGCAGGACGTGCTCGTGGCGGGCGTGGGCGCCGTCTCCCACGCCGCCGAGGCCGTCGAGGACGGGGCGGCCGAGGGCCGCGACGAAGTTGCCGTCGCTCGCTCCGCCGACGGAGGTCTCCCGGGCCGTCCAGCCCAGGTCGGCGGCGATCGTCTGCGCCTGCTTGAACAGGAGCTCGGAGGCCGGGCCCGGCACCATCGGCGGGCGGTTCCAGCCGCCGGTGAGGGTGGCCCTGACCCGGGTGTCGGTGGGCCGCAGGGCGGCCAGCGCGGTGTCGATCCGCTCCTCCTCGGCGGGCACGGCGATCCGTACGTCGATGCCGCAGTGGGCCTGCCCGGCCACGACGTTGCGTGCCGTACCGCCGCCGATCACCCCGACGTTGACCGTGGTGCCCAGCTCCGGCGAGCCCAGCGCGACGATCCGGGGGACGAGTTCGGCGAGGGCGTGCACGGCGCTCGCGCCTCGTTCCGGGTCGAGGCCGGCGTGCGACTCCACCCCGTCCACGGTCAGCTCGAAGATGCCGCCGCCCTTGCGGGCCGTCTTCAGCGCCCCCTCGGGCCCGGCCGCCGCCTCGCACACCAGCGTGGCCACCGTGTCCTCGCTCAGCCGCTCGACGTACGGGCGGGAGGCGGGGCTGCCGATCTCCTCGTCGCCGTTGAGGAACAGCCGTACCGCGGGCCGCGGCAGGTCCAGTTCGCGCAGCAGGCGCAACGCCCACACCGCCTGCATCAGGCCGGACTTCATGTCGAAGACGCCCGGCCCGCTCGCCCGGCCGTCCTCGGCGACGTGGAACGGCCACTTGGCGAGGGTGCCGGCCGGCCACACCGTGTCGTAGTGGCACAGCACCAGCACCGTCGCGGGCGAGGTGCCGCGGTACAGCAGTTCCAGCATGTCGCCGTGCGGGCCGCCGTCGTGGCGCCGCGCCTCGTCGGGCGGCCCGAGCCGTTCGTAGGCCCACGCCTCGACGGCCGCGAGACCGGCGTTCAGCAACTCCTTGTCGTCGCTGGGTGTTTCGTGCTCGACCAGCATCCGCAGGTCGTCGGTCATCTCGGGCAGGGCGGCGCGGGCGAGGGACTCGATGCGGTGGGGGGACACAGGGCAGTTCTCCTCCTACGTACGTACGTCGTCGTTCGTCGTCGTCGGCGGCCGCGGTCAGCGGACGGGCACCCCCGGCCCGAGCGGGATGCCCAGCGCCCACCAGGCGTAGAACAGCAGCGTCCAGGTCGCCAGCATGGTCAGGCACAGCGGCAGGGTCAGGGACAGCAGCGTGCCGATGCCGGCCGAGCGGCGGTAGCGCTGGACGACGCCCAGGGTCATCACGAAGTAGGCGCTCATGGGGGTGGCCGCGTTGGTGCACGAGTCGGCGATCCGGTAGACCGCCTGGGTCACCTCCGGCGGGATGTCGAGGAGCATGAACATCGGCACGAACACCGGGCCGACCAGGGCCCATTGGGCGGATCCGCTGGTGACCAGCAGGTTGATCACCGTGCACACGAGCAGGATGCCCAGGAAGGCCAGGGGCCCGGTGATTCCGGCCGTCTTGAGCAGGTCGGCGCCGTTGATCGCCAGGACCTCGCCGACGCCGGTCCACTTGAAGTAGGCGAGGAACTGGGAGATCGCGAAGAACAGCACCAGGATCGGCGCCATCTCGCGCAGCCCCTTGGCCATGTGGTCGGGGATGTCCCGGCCGGTGCGCACGGTGCCCACGGCCCGCCCGTACACGGCACCGACGATCAGGAACGCCACCGCCAGGACGACCGCGATGCCGGTGAGCACCGGCGACTGCACGATGCTGCCGCCCTCGCCCCTGAGCGGCGATCCGGAGGGGATCATCGCCGCCACGATCAGCGCCGCGTAGACCAGGAGCACGAGGCCCGCGTGGCGCAGTCCGCGCCGCTCCTCGTCGCGCAGGGTCAGCGTGTCCGCCTCGCCGGCCGGTCCCGACTCGGGCTCCGGCTCGTCCTCCTCCGGCATCGCCGCCACCCGACGGGCGATGACCTTCTCGGTGACGACGGTGACGACGAGGGCCAGGACCACCGAGGACCCGATGGAGAAGAAGTAGTTGGACAGCGGGGTGACCACGTAGCCCGGGTCGACGGTCTGGGCGGCCGCGGTGGTGAGCCCGGCGAGAATCGCGTCCGTCGGGGTGACCAGCGGACTCGCGTCGTACCCGGCGGACACCGACACGAACGCCACCACGGCGCCCAGCATCGGGCTGCGCCCGACGGCCCGGAACGCCATCGCGCCGAGCGGGACCAGGACGACGTACGCGGCATCGGACGCGACGTGCGCCACCATCGCGGTGAACGACAGCGTGAAGGTCAGCCAGCGGGCCGGGACCCGGGCGACCGCGGCTCTGAGCATCGCGGCGAGCAGCCCGGAGCGGTCGGCGACGGCCACGCCCAGCATGACCACGAGGATCGTGCCGAGCGGCGGGAACGTGGCGTAGTTGGTGACCGCGTCGTTGATCATCATCTGCAGGCCGGCGCCCGAGACGAGGCTCTGCACGGCCACGGTCTTGTCGGTGGCGGGGTTCAGCGCGGAGGCCCCGGCCGCGGACAGCGCCCAGCTGGCCAGCGCGAGGACGACGCTGAGCACGCCGAACAGCCAGAAGGGGTGGGGCAGTTTGTTGCCCATGCGCTCGATGCGCATGAGCACGGAGAGCAGTCGGGTCAGCTGCTTCGAAGGGGCGGGGGACGGCGGGGAGGAAGTGGCGGTCACCTCCCCATTGACGACCCGGCCGGTGAGATCATGCAAGTAAAAAGCTTGTTGCGCTCGTATCGTTCTCGTGAAGCCGCTGGTTGACGGATTCGTTCTATGGATGGATGTACGACATGGACACTCTGGACGACGACGATCTCGACCTGGTCGCCGCGCTCCAGTACGCCCCGCGGGCCCCGCTGAGCCTGCTGGCGGAGGTGCTGGGCGTCTCGGCGAGCACCGCGGGACGCCGGCTGACCCGGCTGGAGTCCGACCGGCTGCTGCGGGTGATCGGCCAGCAGGCCTGGTCGGTCTCGGGCGAAGGCAACCCCTGGCACGTCTGGGTGACGGCCGAGCCCGGGCGGGCCGCGGAGGTCGCCCGCCGGCTCGCCGACCTGCCCGAGGCGAGCCACGTCGCGGTCACCGCCGGACAGGCGGACGTCTACTGCACCGTCCAGCCGTCCCGGCGCGACCGCACCCGCGACCTGCTGACCCGGACCATCCCGGCCACCCCCGGCGTGCGCGCGGCCCGCTCCGAACTGGTCCTCTCCTCCGCCACCAAGTCCGACTCCTGGCGCCTGCCCCGACTGGACCCGGACCAGCTACGACGGCTCACCGAACACGCCGCACAGGACGAGGCCGTGAGCAGCCCGGGCCGCCACGGCACCCTCACCGACGACGAACTGCGCACGCTGCGCCTGCTCGCCGCCGACGGCCGGATGACCGCCGCCCAGGTGTCCAGAGAGCTCGGCATCGGACAGTCCACCGCCTACCGCACCACCCAGTCCCTGCTCCAGCGCGGCCTGGTCCGCCCCCGGGTGGAGATCGAACCGGGGCTGCTCGGCTACGCCCTGGAGGTCGTGATCCCCCTGACGGTGTCGCCGAGCGCGATGCGGGACGTGGCCCTCGCGCTCGCCCGGCACCCCTCGGCCCGCTACGTGTCCACCACCGCGGGCACCTCCTGCGTCGTCCACCACGGCGTCTTCCGCGACGAGGACGGCCTCACCGAGTTCCTCACCCGGGACCTGGCCGACCTGCCCGGGGTGACGTCCTTCGACGTCTCCGTCGTACTGGACGCCCTGCGGCGGCACTGGCTGGACCGCGAGGACGGCCGCCTGGCCGCCCACGACAAGCCGGAGAACGGAGGAGCATGACGACACGGGACACCGCCATCGACCGGGCGACCGCCTACTTCGACTCCGGGGCCTTCCTCGCCGACCTCAGCCGCAGAGTCGCGTACCCGACGGAGAGCCGGCCGCCCGCCGACACCACGAAGCTGCGCGCGTACCTCACCGACGAACTCGCCCCGGCCGCACGCCGCCTGGGCGCGACCCCCCGCATCATCGACAACCCGGTACCGACCGCCGGCCCCTTCCTCCTCGCCCACCGCCACGAGTCCGACGACCTGCCGACCGTCCTGGTCTACGGCCACGCCGACGTCGTCCCCGGCCAGGACGACCACTGGCGTACGGGCCTGTCCCCCTGGCACCTCGTCGTCGAGGGCGACCGCCTCTACGGCCGCGGCACCGCCGACAACAAGGGCCAGCACACGGTCAACCTGGCCGCGCTGGAACAGGTCATGGCCGCGCGAGGCGGCACCCTGGGCTTCAACCTCAAGCTGCTGATAGAGACAGGCGAGGAGTCCGGCTCCCCCGGCCTGCACGAGTTCTGCCACCGTTTCAAGGACGACCTCGCCGCCGACGTCCTGATCGCCTCCGACGGCCCCCGCCTCGCCGCCGACCGCCCGACCCTGTTCCTCGGCTCCCGCGGCGCCGCCAACCTCCGCCTGAGCGTGCCGCTGCGCGCCGGCGCCCACCACTCGGGCAACTGGGGCGGCGCCCTGCGCAACCCGGCCACCGTGCTGGCCGCCGCCCTGGCCACCATGGTCGACGCCCAGGGCCGCATCCTCGTCGAAGGCCTACGACCGCCCGCGATCCCCGAGCCGGTCAAGACGGCCCTCGCGGACCTCACGGTCGGCGGCGGCGAGGACGACCCCGCGGTCGACGCGGACTGGGGCGAGCCGGGCCTCACCCCGGCCGAGCGTGTCTTCGCCTGGAACACCCTCGAAGTCCTCGCCCTGTCCGCGGGGGACCCCGCCAAGCCGGTCGGCGCGATTCCGGGCACGGCCCACGCGGACGTCCAACTCCGCTTCGTCGTAGGCACGGACTGGCGGAAGCTGGCGGAGACGGTCCGCACCCACCTCGACGCCCATGCCCTCCCCCTCGTCGAGGTCGAACTCCTCCAAGCGGTCCCGGCCACCCGCCTCAGTCCCGACTCCCCCTGGGTGCGCTGGGCCACGACCTCCCTCCACCGCACCACCGGCAAGACCCCGGCCGTCCTCCCCAACCTCGGCGGCACCCTCCCCAACGACGCCTTCGCCGACATCCTGGGCCTCCCCACCGTCTGGGTCCCCCACTCCCACCCGTCCTGCGCCCAGCACGCCCCCGACGAACACCTGCTGGGCTCGGTGGCCCGAGAGTCTCTGGCCGTCATGGCGGGCCTGTTCTGGGACCTCGGCGAAAGCCCAGGCAGTATGAGCGCATGATTACGCTCACGAAGGAAGACGGCCCCGCGGATCTCGACGGGGTGACCCATCTGTCCATCGGGGTGTCCTGGGACCCCACCGCCGGCGCCAGCGGCGGAGTGCTCGGCAAACTGCGCCGGAAGACCGGCACCGACCTCGACCTCATCGCCATCGCCATGCACGACGGGGACCCGGTCCGCCTGGCGGGCATCGACTCCCTCGACCCCATCGGCAACGGCTCCCTGCTGCACAGCGGCGACAACCAGACCGGCCACGGAGACGGCGACGACGAGACCGTCACGGTCGAGTTCGCGAAGCTCCCGCCCCACATCACCTCGATCGTCTTCGTCGCCGCCGCCTACAAGAAGGGCAGCTCCTTCCAGAAGGCCCGCAACATCAGCTTCAAGGTCTACGACGCCACCGGCGGCAGCACCCAGCAGGTCGCCGACATCTGGCCCAGCATGCTCACCCAGGACAACGGCTGCGCCGTCGCCAAGGCCGTGCGCTCCGGCACCACCTGGAAGCTCCAGGTGATCAACACCACGGGAAAGATCAAGCAGGGCGACCAACTCGCCCTGATGCGCTTCGCCGCCAACCAGTAACACCCGATCGTCAACACCCGATCGTCGGCCGCCGCCGGTGCACGACACCGGCGGCAACCGCCGGCTGCCGACCGATGAGTTCCGGAGCCGGGTGGGGTCTGTCCCTGCACAAGCGAAAGCTGCGCACGAGTCTGTGAGGGACCATGACCACCCACGCACTACCACCCGTCGTCGACACCGCAACCTGGGAGCGCCGGCTCGAAGCCCTCCGTGCCCGGGAGAAGGCCGCGACGCGGGAGCTCGACGCCATCGCCGCCGAGCGTCGTCGCCTGCCGATGGTCGAGATGGCCGACTACACCCTCGAGGGCGAGGACGGCCCCGTTCGGCTGGCCGACGTCTTCGAAGGCAAGCGGCAACTGATCGTCTACAACCACATGTGGTTCGCCGGCAAGGAATGGCAGTGCCCGGGCTGCACGGGGTTCACCTCGCACTACACCCGCCTGGAGTTCCTGGACAACTACGACGCGCGATTCGTCATCGTCACCCAGGGCCCCATCGACGAGGCACTCGCCTACAAGGAACGGGTCGGCAACCGGATGACGTGGTACTCGACCGCGAACAGCTCGTTCGGGACCGACGTCGGCGCACCGCCCGACGGAGGATTCGCGGTCAACGTGTTCCTGCGCGACGGCGACACCGTCTACCGCACCTGGCACACGAACGGCCGGGGTACCGAGCAGCTCAGCCACACCTTCCCGCTGATCGACCTCCTGCCGTACGGCCGCCAGGAGGAATGGCAGGACTCCCCCGAGGGCTGGCCCCAGTCGCCCACCTACAGCCGGTGGACGACGTCCAAGGACATCGCCGCGCTCTACGGCCCGGGCTCGGGCTCGGTCGGCGGCTGAACTTCGCTCGCCGTCAGTGCGAGTGCCCGGTGGGCGCCGGCGCACCGTTCTTGACCGTCAGGGGCAGCAGCTTCTTGCCCGTCGGCCCGATCTGAATCTGCGTGTCCATCTGCGGACACACCCCGCAGTCGAAGCACGGCGTCCACCGGCAGTCCTCGACCTCGGTCTCGTCGAGGGAGTCCTGCCAGTCCTCCCAGAGCCAGTCCTTGTCGAGGCCGGAGTCGAGGTGGTCCCAGGGGAGGACCTCCTCGTAGGTGCGCTCGCGGGTGGTGTACCAGTCGACGTCCACGCCGAAGGGGACGAGAGCCTTCTCCGCGCACCGCATCCAGCGGTCGTAGGAGAAGTGCTCGCGCCAGCCGTCGAAGCGGCCGCCGTCCTCGTAGACCGCGCGGATGACCGCGCCGATGCGGCGGTCGCCCCTCGACAGGAGGCCTTCCACGATGCCGGGCTTGCCGTCGTGGTAGCGGAAGCCGATCGAGCGGCCGTACTTCTTGTCGCCGCGGATCTTGTCGCGGAGCTTTCCGAGACGGGCGTCCGTCTCCTCCGCCGACAGCTGCGGGGCCCACTGGAACGGGGTGTGGGGCTTGGGGACGAACCCGCCGATGGACACCGTGCAGCGGATGTCGTTCTGGCCGGAGACCTCGCGGCCCTTCTGGATCACGCTCATCGCCATGTCGGCGATCTGGAGGACGTCCTCGTCGGTCTCCGTCGGCAGGCCGCACATGAAGTACAGCTTCACCTGGCGCCAGCCGTTGCCGTAGGCGGTGGCGACCGTGCGGATCAGGTCCTCTTCCGAGACCATCTTGTTGATGACCTTGCGCATGCGCTCGGAGCCGCCCTCGGGGGCGAAGGTCAGGCCGGACCGGCGGCCGTTGCGCGTCAGCTCGTTGGCCAGGTCGACGTTGAACGCGTCCACGCGGGTCGACGGGAGGGACAGGCCGATCTTGTCCTCCTCGTAGCGGTCCGCCAGGCCCTTCGCGATGTCGCCGATCTCCGAGTGGTCCGCCGAGGACAGGGACAGCAGGCCGACCTCCTCGAAGCCCGTCGCCTTCAGGCCCTTCTCGACCATGTCGCCGATGCCGGTGATCGACCGCTCGCGCACCGGGCGCGTGATCATGCCCGCCTGGCAGAAACGGCAGCCGCGCGTGCAACCGCGGAAGATCTCCACCGACATGCGCTCGTGGACCGTCTCGGCGAGCGGGACCAGGGGCTGCTTGGGGTACGGCCACTCGTCCAGGTCCATCACCGTGTGCTTGGAGACGCGCCACGGGACACCGGACTTGTTCGGTACGACACGGGCGATACGGCCGTCCGCGAGGTACTCGACGTCGTAGAAGGCCGGGATGTACACCGAGCCCGTCTTCGCGAGGCGGAAGAGGACCTCCTCGCGGCCGCCCGGCTGCCCCTGCGCCTTCCACTCCCGGATGATCCGGGTCATGTCCAGCACGGCCTGCTCGCCGTCGCCGATGATCACCGCGTCGATGAAGTCGGCGATCGGCTCGGGGTTGAAGGCGGCGTGCCCGCCGGCCAGCACGATCGGGTCGTCGATCGTGCGGTCCCTGGATTCCAGGGGGATCCCGGCCAGGTCCAGCGCCGTCAGCATGTTCGTGTAGCCCAGCTCCGTGGAGAAGCTCAGCCCGAACACGTCGAAGGCGCGGACCGGGCGGTGGCTGTCCACCGTGAACTGCGGGACGTCGTGCTCCCGCATCAGCGCCTCGAGGTCCGGCCACACGCTGTAGGTGCGCTCGGCGAGGACGCCCTCCTGCTCGTTCAGCACCTCGTAGAGGATCATGACGCCCTGGTTGGGCAGACCGACCTCGTAGGCGTCCGGGTACATCAGCGCCCAGCGGACGTCCGTCGACTCCCACGGCTTGACAGTGGAGTTGAGCTCCCCGCCGACGTACTGGATCGGCTTCTGCACATGCGGGAGCAGAGCTTCGAGCTGCGGGAAGACCGACGCAGCGACTTCGGCAGGCATGTCGCGAACCTTCGTGAGCTGGGCTGAACTGACAGGGCTGAACGGACAGGACAGGGGTGAACGGACAGGAGTGACCATCTAGCCTAACGCGATCGCGGCCAACCCCCGCACGCCCGGAAACTCAGAGGTCCGCCGCCCCGTCCTTGATCCCCGCCCAGAACCCGGGCAGCCCGGCCTCCACGGCCGCCGCCCGCTGCTCCTCGCGCCCGTAGAGCAGCCCGTACGTGAAGGCGCTCTCGCCGGCCGCGTGCGCGACGGCGGACAGCTCACGCAGGGTCTGCCGGGCCATCACGCTGTCCTGGTGCTCCCCGAGCAGGTTCTGCAGGGACTTCATGGACTTGACCATGCTCTTGGCGGGCTTGCCGAGCGCGGGGCCCGCCGCCTCCGCCGCGTAGCGGGTGCGCTTGGTCTTCTTGCGGGCCTCGTGGATGGCGACGTCCCGGTCGGTACCGGGCTCCAGCTCCACCGCCTCCTCGACGAGCGCGGAGACCTTGCCGAAGTCCTTCTTCACGGCCTTGGCGATCACCTTGCCGGGCTTCTTCCCGGCGGCCTTCAGCAGCGGCGGGTCGGAGATCAGCGCGTCCAGGGTGTCGAGCAGGGCGAGGTAGCGGCGGGAGTCCAGGACGCCGATCAGCCGTCCGCTCGCCCCACCGGGCTTGTCGCCCGCCCAGATGCTCAC
This sequence comes from Streptomyces sp. NBC_01352, assembly GCF_036237295.1. NCBI lineage: Bacteria > Bacillati > Actinomycetota > Actinomycetes > Kitasatosporales > Streptomycetaceae > Streptomyces > Streptomyces sp. NBC_01352. The sequence continues at coordinate 7,082,265 of NZ_CP108354.1, read as the reverse complement.
CCGCTCGGCGACCGGCCCGGAGACCAGCGTGCCGGGCACGTCGTCGAGAGCCGACGTCAGCCGTTCGGTGAGCACCTCGCGGTCCCTGTCCACACCCAGCTCACCGGCCAGCCACTTCAGTTCCTCGCCGATCGGGTCGGTGACGGCCCGGTCGAGGACCTTGCCGTACGACTTGAAGGTGCTGCGCATCCGGCGGGTGGCGACCCGCATGCTGTGCACCGAGTCCTCGACGTCCTGGCGTACGGCCGGGTCGAGCTCCACGATCGCGTCCCGCTGGGCGCGGACGTACGCCAGCACATGGTCACCGGCGGTCACGGGGTCCTTGGCAGACCCGGCCCCGCGCTTCTTCCCGGGGGCCGTCTCGGCGAGGGCCCGAGCCAGCTTCGAGGCGGAGCCGGACGGCCTTACGCCCGCCTTGCGCAGCCGCTTCTCCACCTTGTCGAGGAAGTCCGGATCGCCGCCGTCGGCGAGCTCCACCTCGATCTCGGTCCACTGGGCGACGCCGGCGCCCCCGGTCAGCCGCTCGGCGTGGACGGCGTCCACGCTGACCTCGGCGAGCAGCCGCCCCTCGGTGTCGAGGAGGTCGCGGACGTCCCGGGCCGAGCGCAGTCGGACCACTGGCAGCAGTTCGGTGTCGCGGACCCGGGAGCGGACCAGCCCGGCGAGCTCGTCGGGGAGGGTGTCGGAGAGCGGGGCCCGGATCTCGTCACGCACGCCCGGGGCGACGGGCACCTTCAGGTGCCAGCCCGCGTCGGAGCCGCCGGTGCGGCGGCGCAGAGTGATCGAGGAGGCGGCGAGGCGCTCGTCGGCGGTGTCGTAGTAGGTGGCGTCCAGTTCCGCGACGCCCTTGTCGAGGACGGTCTCGACCCCGGCGACGCCGGTCAGATCTGGCAGCCCGCTGTCATCGGATTCGTACTTGCGCTCGATCTCGCGTTTCGTCTCCGCCATGACCTGAATCTAGTCGCAGTGCGGCGGGTACGACAGAGGGCACCTGTCGTCCATACAGGAGCCACCTGCCGTCTATGCCGACATCGGCCGTTGCACCCGGATCGACTGCAGCAGCCCCACCGCCACCCACACCGAGAACATCGATGAACCGCCGTACGACACGAACGGCAGCGGCAGGCCCGTGACCGGCATGATGCCGAGGGTCATGCCGATGTTCTCGAAGGCCTGGAAGGCGAACCAGGCCACGATGCCGGCGGCGACGATCGTGCCGTACAGCTCGGTCGTCTCGCGGGCGATGCGGCAGGCGCGCCACAGCACCACACCCAGCAGGACGATGATCAGGCCGCCGCCGAGGAAGCCCAGCTCCTCCCCCGCGACCGTGAACACGAAGTCGGTCTGCTGCTCCGGCACGAACTGGCCCGTGGTCTGCGAGCCTTGGAAGAGGCCCGAGCCGGTCAGACCGCCCGAACCGATCGCGATGCGTGCCTGGTTGGTGTTGTAGCCGACGCCCGCCGGGTCGAGGCTCGGGTTGGCGAAGGCGGCGAAGCGGGCGATCTGGTAGTCGTCCAGGATGTGCAGCTGCCAGCCGGCGATCGCGCCGGCCGCTCCCGCGCCCAGCAGCCCGAACACCCACCGGTTCGACGCGCCGGAGGCGAGCAGCACGCCCAGCACGATGATGACCATGACCATGACCGACCCGAGGTCGGGCATCAGCATCACGACGAGCATCGGTACGGCGGCCAGGCCGAGGGCCTGGAGCACGGTCCGGTGATCGGGGTACGCCTTGTCGCCCGCGTCCACACGGGCCGCCAGCAGCATCGCCATGCCCAGGATGATCGTGATCTTCACGAACTCGGAGGGCTGGAGCGAGAAGCCGCCGCCCAGCACGATCCAGGAGTGCGCGCCGTTGACCGTCGAGCCGAGCGGGGTCAGCACCATCAGGATCAGGAAGACGGAAGCGCCGTAGAGGATCGGGACCGCCGTGCGCAGGGTGCGGTGGCCGAGCCAGACCGTGCCGATCATCAGGGCGAACCCGATGCCGGTGTTCAGGATGTGCCGGAGCAGGAAGTAGTACGGGTCGCCCTGGTTGATCTCGGTGCGGTTGCGGGTCGCCGAGAAGACGAGGATCGCACCGATGCCCGAGAGGGCCAGTGCCGCCAGCAGTATCGGCCAGTCCAGCCGGCGGGCCAGCGAGTCGCGGGCGAGCAGGCGCGTCCAGCCCGCGCGTTCGGGCCCGTAGCCGGAGACCTGGAAGCTGTTCACTCCGGTCATGCGAGCATCCTCCGGCTTCCCCTGGCCCGCCGTCGCCGGCGCGCGTTCCGGTTGCCCGTGGTGGCTGTCGCCACCGTGGCCGCCAGCTGCTGTACGTCCGGCTCCTCCGTGCCCTTCTGGCTGATCTGCTGGTCCTTGGCCGGGTCCTTGGAGATCTTCGGGGAGGTGATCGAACCGTCCGCCTTGATCTTCGGCAGGCTCTTCTGCGGGGTGGGCAGCAGCGCGTTCTTGGGATTGATCGCGCCGTCCTCCGAGACGCCGTACAGCGCGTTGTAGATCTTGCGCACGGCGGGGCCGGAGGCGCCGGAGCCCGTACCACCCTGGGAGATGGTCATGACGACCGTGTAGTCCTTGGTGTACGTCGTGAACCACGAGGTGGTCTGCTTGCCGTAGACCTCGGCCGTACCCGTCTTGGCGTGCATCGGGATCTTGTCCTGCGGCCAGCCGCCGAACCGCCAGGCGGCGGTACCGCGGGTCGCGACTCCTTCGAGGGCACCGTCTATCTCGCTGAGGGTCTTCTGCGTCATCGGCAGCTTGCCGTGCGCCTTCGGCTCGATCTCCTGGACGGTCTTGCCGTCGGGGCTGATGATCGCCTTGCCGACGGTCGGGTCGTAGAGGGTGCCGCCGTTGGCGATCGCCCCGTAGATCGTCGCCATCTGGATCGGGGTGACGAGTGTGTCGCCCTGGCCGATCGAGTAGTTGACGGAGTCACCGGCGCGCAGCCTGTTGCCCTCCAGGCAGTTCTCGTACGCGATCTGCTCGGCGTACGTGCCGCCCTTCTTGCCGTACTTGCACCAGGCGTCCTTGTTGGCCTTCCAGTAGCTCTGCTTCCACTGGCGGTCGGGGATGCGGCCGGTGACCTCGTTCGGGAGGTCGATGCCGGTCTCCTTGCCGAGGCCGAACTGGTGGGCGGTCTTGTAGAACCAGTCGCCGGGGTTCTTCTTGGGCTTGTTGCCGCCGTCCTTCTGCCACTCCTGGTGCGAGAGGCGGTAGAAGACGGTGTCGCAGGAGACCTCCAGGGCGCGGCCGAGGCTGATCGGGCCGTATCCCTTGGACTCGAAGTTCTTGAAGACCTGGCCACCGATCGAGTACGAGCTGGAGCACTGGTAGGGGCCGTCGAAGGAGTAGCCCGCGTTGACCGCGGCGGCCGTCGGGACGACCTTGAAGACGGAGCCGGGAGCGGACTGCCCCTGGATCGCGCGGTTCAGCAGCGGGTAGTTGGACTTCTTGCCGGTGAGCTGGGCGTAGTCCTTGGCGGAGATGCCGCCGACCCAGGCATTCGGGTCGTACGTCGGGTTGGACGCCATGGCGACCACGCGGCCGGTCTTGGCCTCCATCACCACGACGGCGCCGGAGTCCGCCTTGTAGTTCTCGCCGGTGTTCTTGTCGTACGTCTTGCGGGCCTCCTTCATGGCGTCGTTCAGTTCGTACTCCGCGACGCGCTGCACGCGGGCGTCGATGCTGGTGACGAGGGAGGAGCCGGGCTGGGCGGGGTCGGCCTCGGCCTCGCCGATGACGCGGCCGAGGTTGTCGACCTCGTAGCGGGTGACACCGGCCTTGCCGCGCAGTTCCTTGTCGTACTCGCGCTCCAGGCCCGAGCGGCCGACCTGGTCGGAGCGCAGGTACGGCGAGTCGGTGTCCTGGGCCTTGGTGATCTCCTCGTCGGTGACGGGCGAGAGGTAGCCGAGGACCTGGGCGGTGTTGGCCTGGCCGGGGGCGGCGTAGCGGCGCACGGCCTCGGGCTCGGCGGTGATGCCGGGGAAGTCCTCGGCGCGCTCGCGGATCTGCAGGGCCTGTTTGGCGGTGGCCTCGTCGGTGATGGGGATCGGCTGGTACGGCGAGCCGTTCCAGCACGGCTGCGGCGTCTTGGAGTCGCACAGCCGGACCTTCTCCATGACCTCCTGGGGCGTCATGCCCAGCACGGCGGCCAGCCTGGTGAGGACGGCCTTGCCGTCGTCCTTCATCTTCAGCAGGTCGGTGCGGGAGGCGGAGACCACCAGCCGGGTCTCGTTGTCCGCGAGGGGCACTCCGCGCGCGTCCAGGATCGAGCCGCGTACGGCGGGCTCGACGACCTGCTGGACGTGGTTGCCGGACGCCTCCTTGGCGTATTCGTCGCCCTCGCGGATCTGGAGGTACCACAGGCGCCCGCCGAGGGTGCCGAGCAGGGAGAGGACGAGGATCTGGATGACGACGAGCCGGATCTGGACCCGTGGGGTCCGGCCGGTCTCGGGGATGTTGGTCACTGCGGCCGCCTCCCCCTCTCAGTGTGCGGACGTGTGTGCGGACGTGTGTGCCCGTACGAATGATGAACGACGGGCCTGTGAGGCCACGTTCCGCCGGAACGACCCCGTTCGGGTGAACTCGTACGGGTTCACAGCCGCTTGACCCCCTTGATGCGGCCGGCCCGCGCCGTGCGGGCCCGGGCGGCCTTCACCTTCAGCCCACCGAGGCCGTTGCGCTGGCCGCCGATCCGCAGGCCGGTGCCCGAGGAGAGCCAGCCGGAGGAGATGTCGGCGGCCTTGGCGGCGGAGTTGGTGTCCGCGAGGGGGTCGTTCTCCGCGCGCCGGGCCAGCGCCATGATGCCGGGGACGACGAACGGGGCGAGCAGCAGGTCGTACAGCGCGGCCGTGAACAGCAGGCTGCCGAGACCGACATGGCGGGCGGCGGTGTCACCGACGAGGGCGCCGACACCGGCGTACAGCAGGGTGGTGCCGACGGCGGCGGCGACCACGACGGCCATGGGGCCGGTGGCCGATTTCAGCCGGCCGTTCTCCGGTTTCGCCAGGCCCGCGAGGTAGCCGATGACGCACAGCACGAGGGCGTAGCGGCCGGCCGCGTGGTCGGCGGGCGGGGCGAGGTCGGCGAGCAGGCCGGCGCCGAAGCCGACGAGGGCGCCGCCGACATGGCCGTACACCATGGCGAGGCCCAGGACGGTGAGGAGCAGCAGGTCGGGGACGGCGCCCGGGAGGTGGAGGCGGGCGAGGACGCTCACCTGGAGGACCAGGGCGACGACGACCAGGGAGGTGGACAGCAGGATCCGGTTGACGCGCATGGGCTACAGCTCCTACTGCTCTTCTTGGATCTGGCCGTCGACCGGCGCGTTCGCGGACGGGGTGACGGTCACCGTCACGGTCGGCGTGGGGGTCGGCTTGGGCTTGGCGGGCAGCACCGTGTCGCGCGGGTCCTTCTTCGGGGCCTGGACGACGACGCCGACGATGTCGAGCTTGGTGAAGCTGACGTACGGCGTGACGTAGAGGGTGCGGGTGAGGTCGCCGGCGGAGGGGTCGACGCGGGAGACAACGCCGACCGGTACACCGGGCACGAAGGGCTTGTCGGCCTGCGAGCCGAAGGTGACCAGTCGGTCGCCGGTCTTGACCTCGGCCTTGCCGTTGAGGAGTTCGACGCGCAGCGGGCGGTCGCCCTGCCCGGAGGCGAAGCCGAGTTCGTCGCCGGCCTCCATGCGGGTGCCGACGGTGAAGTCGGGGTCGCTGGCGAGCAGCACGGTCGCGGTGTTGGGGCCGACGGTCGTCACGCGCCCCACCAGCCCGTCCCCGTTCAGGACGGTCATGTCGCGCGTGATGCCGTCGTTGGCACCGACGTCGATGGTGATGGTCCAGGAGAAGCCCTGGGCCGCTCCTATCGCGATGACCTGGGCGCCCTTGATGCCGTACTGGCCGGCGCCGGAGAGCTTCAGCATCTTGTCGAGCTGGGCGAGGCGGCTGCGGTTGCGGTCGTCGCTGCCGAGCCTCGCCTCCAGGGCCGCGTTCTCCTTCTCCAACTCGGCGAGCCGGTCGTGCCGTTCGCCGGAGTCACGGATGGCCGATACGGCGTTGCCGACCGGGTCGACCGCGGCCGACACACCGTTCTCGATCGGGCCGAAGACCGTGGCCGCGGCCTGGCGGGCACCGTCGACCGGTGAGTCCTCCCCGCCGCGGATGTCCACCGTGATCAGCGCGAACGCGACGGCGACCAGCAGCACCAGGAGCAGCCGGCTCTCTCGTGTGTCCCTCACGTGCGGCGGCCGTGCCCTTCCTCATAGGAATTCGTGTGCAGTGTTTACGTATATGGGCGCGTTTGTGTGTGCGGCACTTATGCGCGAGCTTATGCCTCTATATCAACGATCCGCCGTACGAGAGGAGATCATCTCGTACGGCGGAATCGAAGAGTTGCTTCATCTGCGCGGCTGGGCGTCCAGCACCTGCTGCAACGCCTCGAACTCCTCGACGCACTTTCCGGAACCGAGCGCCACGCTGTCCAGCGGGTCCTCGGCGATGTGGATCGGCATGCCGGTCTCGCGCCGCAGCCGCTCGTCCAGGCCGCGCAGCAGCGCGCCGCCACCGGTCAGAACGATTCCGCGGTCCATGATGTCGCCGGACAGCTCCGGCGGGCACTTGTCCAGGGTCGTCTTCACGGCGTCCACAATGGCGTTGACGGGCTCCTCGATCGCCTTGCGCACTTCGGCGGCCGAGATGACGACGGTCTTGGGCAGCCCGGAGACGAGATCCCGGCCGCGGATTTCGGTGTGCTCGTCAGCGTCGAGGTCGTACGCCGAACCGATCGTGATCTTGATCTGCTCGGCCGTCCGCTCACCCAGCAGGAGCGAGTACTCCTTCTTGATGTGCTGGATGATCGCGTTGTCCAGTTCGTCGCCCGCGACCCGGATGGACTGGGCGGTGACGATGCCGCCGAGGGAGATGACCGCGACCTCCGTGGTGCCGCCGCCGATGTCCACCACCATGTTGCCCGTGGCCTCGTGGACCGGCAGGCCGGAACCGATGGCGGCCGCCATGGGCTCCTCGATGATGTGCACCTGACGGGCGCCGGCCTGGGACGACGCCTCGATGACGGCGCGGCGCTCGACGCCCGTGATGCCCGACGGCACACAGACGACGACCCGCGGACGAGCCAGATACCGCCGCTTGTGGATCTTCAGGATGAAGTAGCGCAGCATCCGCTCGGTGATCTCGAAGTCGGCGATCACGCCGTCCTTCAGCGGACGCACGGCAACGATGTTGCCGGGCGTGCGCCCGATCATCTTCTTCGCTTCGGCGCCGACCGCGAGGATGCCACCGGTGTTGGTGTTGATCGCGACGACGGACGGCTCGTTGAGTACGATCCCGCGACCCCTGACGTACACCAGCGTGTTGGCGGTCCCGAGGTCGACAGCCATGTCACGGCCGATGAACGACATTGAGTTCCCCATCAGGATTCGACTGGCCTTCCCCATAGCTTTTGAGGGCTTTTCAGGTCGGCGGAGCGGGTGCGGTGACGTGAAGGCTTCCATCGTAGACGCGCCTTCGCGAACACTGCGTGAGGGTCTCCGCCATTGTCAGCAGATGCTGTGCGGGTTCGCTTCTGGAGACGGGCGTTCGGGGGCACTCGTTCCCTCGATCGCCACGCATATGCCAAAAGTCTGGGGACGAAAGCCCCCAGACTCTCACTCGGCCGTGTCGGACGCTACGCGCGACCGGGGAAGAAGATCTTCACCTCGCGCTCGGCGGACTCCTCGGAGTCGGAGGCGTGGATGAGATTCTCGCGCACGATCACGCCGTAGTCACCGCGGATGGAGCCGGGGGCCGCGGCGATCGGGTCCGTCGGACCGGCCAGCTGGCGCACGCCCTCGATGACCCGATCGCCCTCGACGATCAGTGCCACGACCGGGCCGGACGCCATGAACTCCACCAGCGGCTCGTAGAAGGGCTTGCCCTTGTGCTCGCCGTAGTGCTGTTCCAGCGTGTCCTGGTCCAGGGTGCGCAGTTCCAGCGCGGTGATCTGCCAGCCGGCCTTGCGCTCGATACGGCTGATGATCTCGCCGGTCAGGCCACGACGGACGGCGTCGGGCTTGAGGAGGACGAGGGTGCGCTGGCTCACGACGGGGCTCCTTCGGATCAAGGATTGTGCGGGATGCTGAGGTTACAGGGCGTGTCCGGCCCCTTGTTACGCAGCGTCAGGTGTAGAGGAGCCGGCCTGCGCGGCGAATCTCGCCTTCGCCTCGTCGATCTTCCGTCCGTAGTGCACGGACGCCCACCACAGGGCCGCGAAGATCGCGCCCAGGAAGAACATCGTCGGCACGACGACACCGGAGGCGATCAGGGCGATCTGCAGGGCCCAGCCGAGGGCGACGCCGCCGGGGCGGGTGACCATGCCGCACAGCAGCAGGCACAGGAACATGGCGATGCCGCTGACCGTCCACACCGTGGTCATGGACAGGTCGGGGTCCTTCATCGCGACCAGCGCGGCGAAGCCGATGATGAAGACCTCGCCGATCAGGGTCGAAGCACAGAGCGTACGCATGCGGAGTATCAGCCCTTCCCCAGCAGCAGCCGGGCCTCGCCGACGGTGATGACGGATCCGGTGACGAGCACACCGCCGCCCGCGAACTCGCCCTCCTCCTCGGCCAGCGTGATCGCGGCCTCCAGGGCGTCCGGCAGCCGCGGCTCGACCTGCACCCGCTCGTCGCCGAACACCTCGACGGCGATCGCGGCGAGCTCGTCGGCGTCCATCGCGCGGTGGCTGGAGTTCTGCGTGACGACGACCTCGGCGAAGATCGGCTCGAAGGCCTCCAGCAGCCCCCGCACGTTCTTGTCCCCGCTGGCCCCGACGATCCCGATCAGCCGGCTGAAGTCGAAGGCCTCCCCGACCGCCTCGGCGGTGGCGCGGGCGCCGGCCGGATTGTGCGCCGCGTCCAGGACGACGGTCGGCGACCGCCGTACGACCTCCATCCGGCCCGGCGAGGCCACCGCCGCGAAGGCCTTGCGGACCGTGTCGATGTCGAGCGGCTCGGGCCGCTGCGAGCCGACGCCGAAGAACGCCTCGACGGCGGCGAGGGCGACGGCCGCGTTGTGCGCCTGGTACGGGCCGTGGAGGGGGAGGTACACCTCGGTGTACTCGCCGCCCAGCCCGCGCAGGGTGAGCAACTGCCCGCCGACGGCGACCTGCCGCGCCACCACCCCGAACTCGAGCCCCTCGCGGGCCACGGTCGCGTCGACCTCGACGGCCTTCTTCAGCAGCACCTGCGCCGCGTCCACCGGCTGCTGCGCCAGGATGACCGTCGCGTCCTGCTTGACGATGCCGGCCTTCTCGGTGGCGATCGCCCCGGCGGTCTCGCCGAGCCGGTCGGTGTGGTCGAGGTCGATGGGGGTGACGACGGCGACGTCCCCGTCGATGACGTTGGTGGCGTCCCAGGACCCGCCCATGCCGACCTCGACGACGGCGACGTCCACGGGAGCGTCGGCGAAGGCGGCGTACGCCATCCCCGTGAGCACCTCGAAGAACGACAGCCGGTACTCCTGCTGGGAGTCGACCATCTCGACGTACGGCTTGATGTCCTCGTACGTCTCCACGAACCGCTCGGCGGAGATCGGCGCGCCGTCCAGGCTGATGCGCTCGGTGATCGACTGCACGTGGGGGCTCGTGTACCGGCCGGTGCGCAGGTCGAAGGCGCCGAGGAGGGCCTCGATCATGCGGGCGGTGGAGGTCTTGCCGTTGGTGCCGGTGATGTGGATGGAGGGGTACGACCGCTGCGGCTCGCCCAGTACGTCCATCAGCGCGGCGATCCGGCTGACGGAGGGCTCCAGCTTGGTCTCGCCCCAGCGGGTGGCGAGCTCCGTCTCGACCTCCCTCAGGGCCTTGTCGACCTCGGGGTCCGCCGGGCGCGTCGGCACGTCGGCCTGCGGCGAACCGCCCTGCGTGCGCAGGGTACGGCTGCCGGCCTCGATCACCGCGAGATCGGGGTCCCGTTCGGTCTCGGCCGCCATGATCTCGTCGAAGTCGCTGCTGTCGTGCGGGGGCTGCGGCTGCTCACTCACGGGGCCAGTCTACGGAGGCCGGGGGGTGGGTGCGGGCCGGCGGGGGTGCCTGCCCCTGGGGGCTCCGCCCCCAGACCCCCGACCTATGCCCACCCACCACCCGACTCGGTCGGACAAGAGGTGACCCTGGCCTGGGGGCTGCGCCCCCAGACCCCGCCGCCGTCACACTCGCGCGGCGGCGCACCTACGCCTGCGGCAACCGGTCCAGCTGCGCGGCGATCCGCGCGATGTCCGCGTCCGCCTTCGTCAACCGTGTCCGGATCTTCTCCACGACCTGGTCCGGAGCCTTCGCCAGGAACGCCTCGTTGCCGAGCTTCGCGTTCGCCTGGGCCTTCTCCTTCTCCGCGGCGGCGAGGTCCTTGGCCAGCCGCTTCCGCTCGGCCGCGATGTCGATCGTGCCGGACAGGTCGAGGGCCACCTCGGCCCCGCCGACCGGCAGGGTCGCCGTGGCGGTGAAGGCGTCGCCCTCCGGCTGGAGCCGCAGCAGCTGGCGGATGGCCGCCTCGTGCGGGGCGAGCGTCGTGCCGTCCAGCGACAGGCGGGCCGGGACGCGCTGCCCCGGCTGCAGGCCCTGGTCGGCACGGAAGCGGCGGACCTCCGTGATGACGGACTGGAGGGTCGCGATCTCCTTCTCCGCTCCCGGGTCGCGGAAGCCGCTGTCCGAGGGCCACTCGGCGATGACGAGCGACTCACCACCGGTCAGCGTGGTCCACAGCGTCTCCGTGACGAACGGGACGACCGGGTGGAGGAGGCGCAGCGTGACGTCCAGGACCTCACCGAGGACGCGCTTGCTGACCTCCGCCGCCGAACCGCCGGCGGCGAACGTGGTCTTGGACAGCTCGACGTACCAGTCGAACACCTCGTCCCACGCGAAGTGGAACAGCGCGTCGGAGAGCTTCGCGAACTGGTAGTCCTCGTAGAACGCGTCGACCTCGGCGACAACGGAGTTGAGCCGGGACAGGATCCACCGATCGGTCGCCGACATCGCCGACGGCTCCGGCAGCGGGCCGTCCACCGTCGCGCCGTTCATCAGCGCGAAGCGCGTCGCGTTCCAGATCTTGTTGGCGAAGTTGCGGGAACCCTGGACCCAGTCCTCGCCGATCGGAACGTCGACACCGGGGTTGGCGCCACGGGCGAGGGTGAACCGGAGCGCGTCGCTGCCGTACTTGTCCATCCAGTCCAGCGGGTTGACGACGTTCCCGAAGGACTTCGACATCTTCTTGCCGTTCTGGTCACGGACCATGCCGTGCAGGGCGATGGTGTGGAACGGCGGGGTGCCGTCCATCGCGTAGAGGCCGAACATCATCATCCGGGCGACCCAGAAGAAGAGGATGTCGTAGCCGGTGACCAGGACGGAGTTCGGGTAGAACTTCGCGAGGCTGTCGGTCTGTTCGGGCCAGCCGAGCGTGGAGAAGGGCCACAGGCCGGAGGAGAACCAGGTGTCGAGGACGTCGGTGTCCTGACGCCAGCCCTCACCGGTCGGAGCCTCGTCGTCGGGGCCGACGCAGACGACTTCGCCGTCCGGGCCGTACCAGACCGGGATCCGGTGTCCCCACCACAACTGGCGTGAAATACACCAGTCGTGGAGGTTGTCGACCCAGTCGAAGTACCGCTTCTCCATCTCCTGCGGATGGATCTTGACGCGCCCGTCCCGGACGGCGTCACCGGCGGCCTTGGCGAGCGGACCGACCTTGACCCACCACTGCATGGACAGCCGCGGCTCGATGGTCGTCTTGCAGCGCGAGCAGTGGCCGACCGAGTGGACGTACGGCCGCTTCTCGGCGACGATCCGGCCCTCGGCGCGCAGCGCGGCGACGATGGCCGAGCGGGCCTCCAGCCGGTCCTGGCCCTGGAAGGGGCCGTGGGCGGTGATGACCGCGTGCTCGTCCATGATCGTGATGGCCGGCAGGTCGTGGCGCTGGCCGATCTCGAAGTCGTTCGGGTCGTGGGCCGGGGTGACCTTGACGGCACCCGTGCCGAACTCGGGGTCGACGTGCTCGTCGGCGACGACCGGGATGGAACGGTCGGTCAGCGGCAGCCTGATGAGCTTGCCGACCAGGTGCTTGTACCGCTCGTCCTCGGGGTGGACGGCGACCGCCGTGTCACCGAGCATCGTCTCGGCACGGGTCGTGGCGACGACGATCGTCTCGTCCCCGTCGCCGTACTTCATGGAGACGAGCTCGCCGTCGTCGTCCTGGTACTCGACCTCGATGTCCGAGATGGCCGTCAGACAGCGCGGACACCAGTTGATGATGCGCTCGGCGCGGTAGATCAGCTCTTCGTCGTAGAGCCGCTTGAAGATGGTCTGGACGGCCTGGGACAGGCCCTCGTCCATGGTGAACCGCTCACGCGACCAGGCGACGCCGTCTCCCAGGCGCCGCATCTGTCCGCTGATCTGCCCGCCGGACTCGGCCTTCCACTGCCAGACCCGCTCGACGAAGGCCTCCCGGCCCAGGTCGTGCCGGGACTTGCCCTCCTTGCCCAGCTCGCGCTCGACGACGTTCTGCGTGGCGATACCGGCGTGGTCCATGCCGGGCTGCCACAGCGTCTCGTAGCCCTGCATCCGCTTGCGGCGCGTCAGGGTGTCGATGAGCGTGTGCTCGAAGGCGTGCCCCAGGTGGAGCGAGCCCGTGACGTTCGGCGGCGGGATGACGACGGTGTACGGAGGCTTGTCGCTCTTCGCGTCCGCCTCGAAGTAACCCCGCTCCACCCAGCGCTCGTACAGCGGCCCCTCTACATCGGCCGGCGCGTACTGGGTCGGCAGTTCGGTGTCGGGCGCGGGTGGCTGCTGCTGAGCGTTCTCGGTCACGGGCTCAGTTTAGGGGTGTCACCGCGCAGTCCCGAAACGCGATTCTTGTGTAACGGTGGGGCCCCCGCTGCCTTACGTGGCCTGTGACTGCGCCAGGATGTCAGGAACACATAAGCATCTGGAGGGGAACCCAGAAATGAGTCACAACCAGCCGGGCCCGTACGGCGGTCAGCCCCAGCAGCCTGGACCGTACGGTCAGCAGGGTGCCTACGGCCAGCCGGGTCCCTACGGCCAGCCGCCGCAGGCTCCGCCCGCCCAGCCCGGCTACGGGTACCCTCAGCAGACTCCGCCCGCCCAGCCGGGCTACGGCCAGCCGCCGCAGCCCCCGCAGGGCGTCCCGCCCCAGCAGCAGCCGTACGGCCAGCAGGCCCCCTACGGCCAGCAGCAGGCGCCGTACGGTCAGCAGCCGCCCTACGGCCAGGCGCCGTACGGGGTTCCGCAGCCGCCGGCCGCCGGGGGCGGCAAGAAGAAGACGGGCATCATCATCGGCGCGGTGGCCGTCGTGGCCGCCATAGGCGTGGGCGCGTACTTCGTCATCGGCGGCGGCGGGGGCGGCCTGGAGGACGACGGCGCGCACAAGCTGGACACTCCGGCGACCGTGGCGAGCGAGTACAAGCGGGTCGGCGACGGCGGCGAGAGCAGCGACTCGAAGACCACCCAGTACCTCGAGTCCAGCGGCATGAAGGACGGCAAGGCCGTCGTCGTGCAGTACTCGACGGCCGACTTCAGCGGCTACGACCCGAACGACCCGAGCACCTTGCCGCCCCAGTCCGAGCTGCTGGTCGCCAAGGGCGTCACGGTCGTGGGCGGTTACGGCAAGATCGCGGACCCCGAGAAGGCCCTGGACACGTACTTCGCCGCCATCACGAAGCAGATCGTGGACAGCTCCGCCAGCTCCTCCGGCAGCGGCGCCGAGCTGATCGGCCAGCCCGAGGAGGCCGACCTCGACGGGGCGCTCATGAAGTGCCAGTCGGCGAAGAGCACCAACAGCCTCACCAAGAAGGAGTCGACCGACTGGTTCTGCGTCTGGTCCGACTACAGCACGATCGCCATGGTCTCTCCCGGTGACAACACCAAGAGCACCACCAAGGACGTCGCGATCGACCTGACGGAGAAGATCCGCGGGGAGATCCGCGTCAAGGCCTGACGCCGAGGCTCGACTGCGCAGCCAAGGACTCAACTACGAAGGGGCCCCGGTCTGTTGACCGGGGCCCCTTCGGGTACGTGCGTCTGTGTCGCTACGCCGTCTTCTGCTCGCCCGGTCCCCGGCCGCGCGCGTCCCGCGGGATCAGCGTCGGGTTCACGTTCGAGTGGACGACGTCGGCCGTGATGACGACCCTCGCCACGTCCTTGCGGGAGGGGATCTCGTACATCACGCCCTGGAGGACTTCCTCCATGATGGCGCGCAGGCCGCGGGCGCCGGTCTGGCGCAGGATGGCCTGGTCGGCGATGGCCTCCAGGGCCTCGCGCTCGAAGTCCAGCTCCACACCGTCGAGTTCGAAGAGGCGCTCGTACTGCTTGACGAGCGCGTTGCGCGGCTCGACCAGGATCTGGAGGAGCGCCTCGCGGTCGAGGTTGTGGACCGAGGTGATGACCGGGAGCCGGCCGATGAACTCGGGGATCATGCCGAACTTGACCAGGTCCTCGGGCATGACGGACTCGAACTGGTCCTTGGCCTCCAGCTCGCGCTTGGAGCGGATCGTCGCGCCGAAGCCGATGCCCTTGGCGCCGGCCCTCGACTCGATGAGCTTCTCCAGGCCCGCGAAGGCGCCGCCCACGATGAACAGCACGTTCGTCGTGTCGATCTGGATGAACTCCTGGTGGGGGTGCTTGCGGCCGCCCTGGGGCGGGACCGAGGCGGTGGTGCCCTCCAGGATCTTCAGCAGGGCCTGCTGCACGCCCTCGCCGCTGACATCGCGGGTGATCGACGGGTTTTCGCTCTTACGGGCGACCTTGTCGATCTCGTCGATGTAGATGATCCCGGTCTCGGCCTTCTTGACGTCGTAGTCGGCCGCCTGGATCAACTTGAGCAGGATGTTCTCGACGTCCTCGCCGACGTAGCCGGCCTCCGTCAGCGCTGTCGCGTCGGCGATGGCGAACGGGACGTTCAGCATGCGGGCCAGGGTCTGGGCGAGGAGGGTCTTGCCGGAGCCCGTGGGGCCCAGCAGGAGGATGTTGGACTTCGCCAACTCGATGGCGTCGTCGCGGCCTTGGGCGCCGCCGTTCTCGCCGGCCTGGACCCGCTTGTAGTGGTTGTACACCGCGACCGAGAGGGCTTTCTTGGCCGGTTCCTGGCCGACGACGTACCCCTCGAGGAACTCGTAGATCTCGCGGGGTTTGGGGAGCTCCTCCCAGCGGACCTCGCTGGTCTCGGCCAGCTCCTCCTCGATGATCTCGTTGCAGAGATCGATGCACTCGTCGCAGATGTATACACCGGGACCTGCGATGAGCTTCTTGACCTGCTTCTGGCTCTTGCCGCAGAACGAGCACTTGAGCAGATCGCCGCCGTCACCGATGCGTGCCACGGTGTGCTTCCCCTTCGCCTGGGAGACGCCTAGGTCCAGCGGCTCCTGGTGCTGCCTTATGTCCGACGGTACCTTGCCGGGCCCCTCGTTCGGGCCCCCCTTGGCACGGTTCACTTTGACGTGCACGTTGTCGTGCACCGTCCTGAACCGTGCCAAGGAGCGGCAGACGATACAGCGTCCGCCGTCAGCGCACGCTCGCGTTGTTCATCTTCCGGGTGGAGATGATCTGGTCGATCAGGCCGTAGGACAGGGCGTCCTCGGCCGTGAGGATCTTGTCGCGCTCGATGTCCTCGCGGATCTTCTCGATCGGCGTGGTGGAGTGCTTGGCCAGCAGGTCTTCCAGCTGGGCACGCATCCGGAGGATCTCGTTCGCGGCGATCTCCAGGTCGGACACCTGGCCGCGGCCGGTCTCGCTGTAGGGCTGGTGGATCAGCACCCGGGCGTTCGGGAGCGCCATGCGCTTGCCCGGCGTACCGGCGGCCAGCAGGATGGCGGCGGCCGAGGCGGCCTGGCCCATGCAGACCGTCTGGACGTCGGGCTTCACGAACTGCATGGTGTCGTAGATCGCAGTCAGCGCCGTGAAGGAACCGCCGGGGCTGTTGATGTAGACCGAGATGTCCCGGTCGGGGTCCATCGACTCCAGGCACAGCAGCTGCGCCATGACGTCGTTGGCGGAGGCGTCGTCGATCTGGACACCGAGGAAGATCACGCGCTCTTCGAAGAGCTTCGCGTACGGGTCGTACTCGCGGATGCCCTGCGAGGTGCGCTCGACGAAGCGCGGGATCACGTACCGGGACTCGGCCACGGGCACCGTGCTCTCGGCGCGTGCGCGGTCGTACAGGCCGCTGCCGGGGAAGTCGTTCACTGTCTCTCTCCTAGGGGCTGTGGCGGTCGGCTGGGGGCTTGCAGGAGGGCCTCAGGCCCCGGTGCCGCCGCCGCCCGGCATGTTGGCGGCCGTGGTGATGACCTCGTCGATGAGGCCGTAGTCCCTGGCCTCGTCGGCGTCGAACCAGCGGTCCCGGTCGGAGTCGCGGGTGATCTGCTCCATGGTCTGACCGGTGTGGAAGGCCGTCAGCTCGGCCATGCGCCGCTTGGTGTGCAGCAGCCGCTCGGCGTGGATCTTGATGTCCGACGCCGAGCCGGCGAGGCCCGCGGACGGCTGGTGGATCAGGATCTCGGCGTTCGGCAGCGCGAAGCGCTTGCCGGGCGTGCCCGCGCTGAGCAGGAACTGGCCCATGGAGGCGGCGAGGCCCATGGCGATGGTCACCACGTCGTTCTTGATGTACTGCATGGTGTCGTAGATCGCCATGCCGGCCGTGATCGAGCCGCCGGGGCTGTTGATGTAGAGGTAGATGTCCTTGTCGGGGTCAGCGGCAAGGAGCAGGAGCTGTGCGGTGATCTTGTTGGCGATGTCGTCGTCGACCGCCTGGCCGAGGAAGATGATCCGCTCGCCGAGCAGCCGGTTGTAGACCTGGTCACCGAGGCCACCACCGATGGAGGGGTCGCCGGCGGCGGAGGGCATCAGATTCGTCACGTATCCACCTGCTCGTCTTACGACGGCGCCGGGCCGTCTCACGTTTCCCTGCGGGGCGGGAGCCGATTCGGGGACTCCCCTGCCCTCGTATTCATGGACCCTAACGCGCTGGTCCCTCCGGAGAATCCCGGAGAAGAGACTGTTCGCTGTCAGCGCATGTCGCTCCGCTGGGTGGGGCGGGTTCCTCGCCGTGGGGCCACTGGGCTGTGGGCGGGTGCGGGTCCGCTGTGGCTCGTCGCGCAGTTCCCCGCGCCCCTTTGCGGCGATGCCCAGCCGTATGCCGACAGGCCCCGAGGGGCGTGATGCCCCCCGGGGCCTGTCGTACGAGCGTCAGCGGTGCCGTGGGTGTCAGCCCTCGGTCTTCTCGGTCTCGGCCTCGGTGGTGGTCTCGGCCTCCGCCTCGGGCGTCTCGGTGGTGGCCTCGTCGGCCTCCTCCTCGTCGTCCAGGTCGATGACCTCGCCGTTGGTGTCCTTGACCGTGGCCTTCTCGACCACGACGGCCAGGGCCTTGCCGCGGGCGACCTCGCCGACGAGGAGCGGAACCTGGCCGCCCTCGACGACCGCCTGGGCGAACTGGTCGGGGGACATGTTGGAGGAGGCCGCGCGCCGCATGAGGTGCTCGGTGAGCTCCTCCTGGTTGACGTTGAGCTTCTCCTGCTTGACGAGCTCGTCGAGGACGAACTGGGTCTTGATGCCCTTGACCGCGGCTTCCTTGGTCTCGGCGTCGAACTCCTCGGCCGTCTTGCCCTGGATCTCGAGGTACTTCTCGAGGTCGAGACCCATCTGGCCGAGCTGGTGGTGCTCGAGGTTGTGCTTGCGGGTGTTGATCTCGTCCTCGAGCAGCTTCTCGGGGACCGGGACCTCGACCAGCTCGAGCAGCTTCTCCAGGACGCGCTCCTGGGCCTGCGTGGCCTGGTCGTACTGCTTCATGTTCTCGAGACGCTTGCGGCTGTCGGCCTTGAGCTCTTCGAGGGTGTCGAACTCGGAGGCGAGCTGCGCGAAGTCGTCGTCCAGCTCGGGCAGTTCGCGGGCCGCGACCTGGGTGACCTTGACGGTGACCTCGGCCGCCTGGCCGGCCGCCGAGCCGCCCTTGAGCTCGGAGGTGAAGGTGGCCTCGCCACCGGCCTCCAGGCCCTTCACGGCGTCGTCGATGCCTTCCAGCAGCTCGCCGGAGCCGATGGTGTAGGAGACGCCGCTGGCGACGCCGTCCTCGAGGATCTCGCCGTCGACCTTGGCCTCGAGGTCGATGGTGACGACGTCGCCGTCCTCGGCGGCGCGCTCGACGGGGGACGTCGAGGCGAAGCGCTCGCGGAGCTGCTCGACCGACTTGTCGATGTCCTCGTCGGTGACCTCGACGGCGTCGACCTCGACCTCGATGCCGGAGAAGTCCGGGATCTCGATGGCCGGGCGGACGTCGACCTCAGCGGTGAAGTTCAGCGTCTCGCCGTCCTTCAGCTCGGTGATGTCGACCTCGGGCTGGCCGAGGACGTCGATCTCCGCCTCGTTGACCGCCTCGGTGTAGAACTTCGGAAGCGCGTCGTTGACCGCCTCCTCCAGGACCGCACCGCGGCCGAACCGCTGGTCGATGACGCGGGCCGGGATCTTGCCCTTGCGGAAGCCCTTCACCGTGACCTGCTGGTTGATCTTCTTGTACGCCGCGTCGAGGCTGTCCTTGAGCTCCTCGAAGGGCACCTCAATGCTGAGCCGAACCCGAGTCGGGTTCAGGGTCTCCACGGCGCTCTTCACGGTTCGGTCTCCTTGGGGGCTGACTTCTTGGTTTCTGCCGGAGCCAGACCGGCCCCGGCGGATTCGCCGCCCGGAGGACTTCAGAGGAGAGAGACACACGGGCGTGCAGCTTGCATAGTAACGGCAGCGGCGACACGCCCCAAAGGCGATCACGTCAGGCGGTCACGCGAGGTGACCGCGCGGTGACCGGGTTGGCCGGTACATGGTCGGGGTGGCGGGATTTGAACCCACGGCCTTCCGCTCCCAAAGCGGACGCGCTACCAAGCTGCGCCACACCCCGTCTGGTGCGACACGTAGGCTACATGCCCGCAGGCAGCGGGGCCGCCGCATTTCACGAGCGGACCGCGACGCCGGGGCGGACGGAAACGCGGTGTGCGACGAACGGGGACGACCCGCTACGATGCCTTCAGTGCCGCGGTCACCTGACCTGCGGCGCGTGCTGTGCGGGCGTAGCTCAATGGTAGAGCACTAGTCTTCCAAACTAGCTACGCGGGTTCGATTCCCGTCGCCCGCTCCAACAGGCCTCCGGCCCGGTCCTTCGAGGATCGGGCCGGAGGTCTTTGCGCTGTCCGGGGGGTGTCGCCGGGAGTGTCGTTCGAGGTCTGCGGCGGTCGGGCGGCGGCGGACCGGCGGGCGCGGCTAGAACTGGATCGAGTTGATGGTCTCCGCTATCGAGTTCAGAAACCGCTGGATGTCGTCGGCCATGCCGGTCGAGGCGAGGAAGAAGCCGAAGAGCACCGCGACGACGGCTGGGCCGGCCTTCAGGGAACCTCCCCGGATCAACACCACCAGGATGATCGCCAACAGCAGCACCACTGACAGAGAAATGGCCACAACTGATCACACCCTTGGTCGGTCCGCTCTCCCGGCCCGGGGACGCGACCCCGCGCACCCCCGCCAGAACCATCGTGCCACCAAAGAGGCCCGCATATGCGGCGCGTGACTGAACGTTGGCTACTTCCGTGCCCGCGGCCGACCGCGGCCGGGCGTGCGGGCGGACCGACTCGGCCTGTCCGCACAGTAATTCGACCGTGCACCCACACAGGGAATTCAACGAGTTCGTTTCCGTGTCCACACAACGTGTTCGCAGGTAATTCGAATTGACGCCACAAGCGCGCCAACAGCCCTGCCAGGCAGGCCCTCAAAGGCGTCTTATGCCCTGTTTAGTCAGGATGAATTATGACAAGGAGGGCCCATGTGGTGCACACCGTTGAACCCCGGACAGTGTGTTGGTCATCACGTGGACGACGAGGTCAACTCCCGGAAAACGGGGGTACTCGCAGCAATTAACCAGGAATGACGTGGAGGGTTTTACGAATACCCACAGCCGAGGCTAGGGTGCCTCAGATGTTCCACGCCGCCTCGTCCCCCGCAAGCGCAGCGAGGTCACTGCGCCCGCACGGCCAGAACCGCGCGCCACTCCCCCCGGCACACCCGTCGACGGACGGAGTGCCGAGTCCGCGTTCGCCGCAGAACACCCGAGCCGCCGCGGGCGGCAAGGCCGCCCCGTCCGGCGACAAACCCGGCAAACAGCGCGACGCGTTCTTCGACAACGCCAAGTTCCTGGCGATCGTGCTGGTGGCGATCGGCCACTCCTGGGAGCCGATCAAGGGCGACAGCCGGATCCTGGAGGGCCTGTACACGTTCGTGTACGCCTTCCACATGCCAGCGTTCATCATCATCTCCGGCTTCTTCTCCCGCAGTTTCGACATGCGCGCCGACCGGCTGCAGCGGCTGGTCACCGGCGTCGTCGTGCCGTACGTCCTCTTCGAGACCGCCTACACCCTCTTCAACCGCTACGTCGGCGGCGAGCCGGACCAGGCGATCAGCCTGCTGGATCCCTGGTATCTGACCTGGTTCCTGATCGCGTTGTTCGTCTGGCGGCTGACCACGCCGATCTGGAAGCTGGTGCGGTGGCCGCTGCCGCTGGCGCTCGGCATCGCCATGCTGGCGTCCGTCACCCCGGAGATCGGCAACGACCTGGACCTCCAGCGGGTGCTGCAGTTCCTGCCGTTCTTCGTGCTCGGCCTGCTGATGAAGCCCGAGCACTTCCGGCTGGTGCGGCGGCGCTCGATGCGGATCCTGTCGGTGCCGGTGTTCGCCTGTGCGGTGGTCGTCGCCTGGTGGTCGGTGCCGCGCATGAACACGGGGTGGTTCTACCACCGTGACTCCGCACAGCAGTTGGGCGCGCCGTGGTGGACCGGACCGGTCATGGTCCTCGCCCTGTTCGGCTGCTCGCTGCTGCTGACCGCCTTCTTCTTCTCCTGGGTGCCGGGCCGCACGATGTGGTTCACCTCGCTCGGCGCGGGCACGCTGTTCGGCTATCTGCTGCACGGCTTCCTGGTCAAGGGCGGCGACTACGGGGGCTGGTTCGACCACGCCTGGCTGCACCGGCCGCTCGGCGAGATCTTCGTGAGCGTCTGCGCGGGCGTCGCCGTCACGCTGCTGTGCACCGCGCCGGTGCGCCGCGTCTTCCGGTTCGCGATGGAGCCGACGATGGACTGGGCCTTCAAGCGGGACGCCGCCGAGGTGGCCCGCGGCCGCGCGCAGCGCGAGCAGACCCCCGTACGGGAGAAGGAGAAGGAGAAGGTCTCGGCCGGCTGAGACTGAGACTGAGACGACGAACGACCGGGTCCCCGACTGCTGAGCAGCGGGGACCCGGTCGTTCCGCGGGGTGCTCTAGCTGCCCTTCAGATGCCTCATCAGGCGCTCGAAGTCCTGCCAGCCGGACAGGTCCGACGGGTCGCCCGGCAGCGGGTAGTACAGGGCCGGGCGGGTCTTCGGGCCCAGTTCGCGCGGGGACTCGGCGAGGGGCGTGCGGCGGGCGCGGTCGCCGGGCAGCTGACGGACCTCCTCGGCGCCCAGGACGAACGCGAACGGCACGCCGGGGCCCTCGAAGTGCGGCGGGACGGACAGGTCCCGTCGGGCGCGGCGGATCTGGACCAGCATGGACTGCAGGTCGTGCCGGGTGGCGAGGGCCTCGGCCGCGGCCTGGACGGCGTCCGTCGGCGGCTGCTCGCCGGGGCCGTAGCCGAACGCCATGGTGACGTCCTCCTCCACACCGCCCTTGGTGCGGGTGATGCGGACGGTCGCGATACCCGGGCGCTCCGGGGTGCCGACAACGACCAGCCAGGTCGGCGCGGGCGAGCGTTCGTGCGCCACGTCGGTCAACTGCCGCAGGGACCACGGGAGGTTGGCGGGTTCCTCGGTGCCCCAGCCGGCCGGTGGTTCACCGGTGATCTCCCGCCATACGGCTTCCACGGCGCCGCCGAGGACGAGGCGGTCGTCGGCCGGGTGGACGGTGCGGAAGGAGATGGCCAGCTGGCGTTCGCCGGTGTCGCCCTTGGCGGCGAGGCCCTCCTTGAAGGTGGCGGCGACCGGGGTGCGCGGGTCCTCCCGGGTCGCGTCCGGGGGCACGACGGTGGCGAAGAGGCCGTTGTTCCACTCCAGGACGGCTCCGGACAGGCCGTCGTAGTAGCCGTCCCGCTCGTCCTGCACCACCCAGCGCGAGGGCCAGCCCGGCAGGCTGCCGCGGACCGCCGGGGAGAGGCGGGTGCCGGCGGGGGTGACGATCTGGAGGCCGAGCTCGGCGTTCGCGGCGGCTCGGAAGGCGTCCGAGAGCCAGGCGGTCATCGCGACCACCGGGCGGTCCTGGATGATGACCGCGACCTTGTCGGTGAGGACGTCCACGGCGGGCTGGGCGGCGGCCGGGACCGGCGCCGCGCTCATCCCCTCCGTGTTGACCACGGCCAGCGACCAGGCGACCTCGGGCGGCCAGGCGGTGCCGCCGACCAGGGTGGCGAGCCGGGCGGCGAAGGTGCCGGCGAGCTGCTCGGCCTCCTTGACGCCGGTGGTGGCGCGGGCCTCGGTCCACCAGTACGGCACCTCGGGCGCACTCGCTCCGAGCAGCCGCTCGGCCTCGCCCCTGACCTGCACCAGCAGCGGCGCCTCCACGGAGACCAGCGGGCGGCCCTGCTGGTCGCAGAGCTGCACCACCGCGCCCTCTCCCTCGGTGCCCACCAGCTGGTCCGGGCCTCCGGAGAGGAGCCCGGCGATCACGCTCAGCGGATCGGGCATCTTCTTCGTCAGGGTGACGACGTCCTTCGTCATGGATTCACCTGGTCCCCGTGTAGACGGTCTGGATCAGCCGGCTCGGCTGTCCCCTGCGGACCAGCACCCCGCGGCCGGGCGGCTGCGCGCTGGCGTACACGCCGGGGAAGAGCTGGCCCTCGCTGCGGTCGCCCGACATCACCAGCGCCGAGGAACCGGACTCGCGCAGGCCCTGCAGCATCGGCTCGTACAGGCCGCGGGAGGCGCCCGCGACCCGTCGGGTGAGGATGAAGTGCAGGCCGATGTCGACGGCCGAGGGGATGTACGGCACGAAGGGCGCGAGCGGCTGCTGGCCTGCGGTGCTGAGGACGTCGTAGTCGTCGACGAGGATCACGATCCGGGGGCCGGAGAAGCTGCCCGGCTCCAGGTCCTCGCTGTCCGCGCTCTCGTCGGGCAGCCGCTTCTCCAGTTCGCCGGCGATGCCCGCGGCGAGGCCGGCGGCGAGCTTGGCGTTGTAGGCGTAGCCGCCCCGGTACTCCTCGGGGATGGCTCCGCGCAGGCCGCGCCGAGGGTCGAAGACGCCGAAGACGAGTTCGTCGTCGCCGTAGCGCTCGATCAGGCCCTGGCTGATCGCCCTGAGCAGGTTGGTCTTGCCGCACTCGCTGTCGCCCATGATCATCAGGTGCTGGTCGTGCTCGAACAGGTCGAGCAGGACGGGGGCCAGCTGGGTCTGGTCGAGGCCGATCGGAACCCGTCGCGGCTCGGTCTGCGGGCCGGGCAGCAGCTCGGGCTCCAGGACGTGCGGCAGTACGCGCACCGGCTGGGCGACCTCGCCGGTCCAGGTGGCGCGGAGCTGGCGGGCGGTGCGCTCCAGGACCGCGCCGAGGTCGGCGGTGTCGGCGAGGCCGTCGGTGCGGGGCAGGGCGACCTGGGCGAAGAGCTTGCCGTCGGTGAGGACGCGGCCCTTCTCCTCCGGGGAGAGGGTCTGGGCGAGCTTGCGCTCGATGCTGGACTCGCTCGGGTCGTTCAGGCGCAGCTCGACGCGGGTGCCGAACTGCGACTGGGTGGCGATGCGCACGTCGTTCCAGCGGAGCATGCCGGCGACGACGTGGATGCCGTAGCCGCCGCCGCGCTTGAGGATGTCGATGACGGCGTCGTCGAGGTTCTCGAAGTCGTCGCGCAGGGCGCCGAAGCCGTCGATGAGCAGCACGATCTCGGTGGAGGCCAGCTCGGGCACCTGGCCGGCCGCGCGCAGGGTGCGCAGTTGCTCCAGCGAGTCGATGTTGTGGATGCGGAAGAGCTCCTCACGCTGGTCGAGCATGGCGCGTACGGAGTCGATGGTGCGGGCGGCGCGCTCGCGGTCGGCGCGGCCGGCGACTCCGCCGACGTGCGGCAGCCCGGACAGGGCCTGGAGGCCGCCGCCGACCAGGTCGAGGCCGTAGATGCCGACTTCCTGCGGGGTGTGCGTCAGGGCCAGCGAGAGGGCCAGGGAGCGCAGCAGGGTGGTCTTGCCGGACTGCGGGCCGCCGATGACCGCCGCGTGGCCGCCGGACAGCGTGAGGTCCAGGTACCACTGGCCCTGCTGCTGCTTGGTCGGGTCGTCGATGATGCCGAGCGGCACCTGGAGGGGGCCGCGTCGCTTGGCGAGCTGCATGCCGCGGGCGCCCACTTCGACGGGCCCCGCGACCTTGTCGAGGGGGACGGCGGCGGGCAGCGGCGGCAGCCAGATCTGGCGTACCGGGCGGGCTCCGGCGTTCTCCAACTGGTCGATGAGCACGCCGAGTTGGGTGGGGCCGGTCTCCCGGCGCCGCATCTTCGGCTCCTCGGGCGCGCTGCTCCCGTCCTCGCCGAGGGTGTTGTACGCCTCGTACTTCAGGGCCAGCGGACCGGTGTCCTCCTCGTCGCGCTGCACGGGGCCGCTGTAGGCGCCGGAGACATAGCTGGCCTTGAACCGCTCGTAGTGGCTGGTGTCGACCTTGAGGTAGCCGAAACCGGGCAGCGGGGGCAGGTGGAAGGCGTCCGTGGTGTCCAGGACCGTACGGGACTCGTCGGCGGAGAAGGTGCGCAGGCCGAGCCGGTACGACAGGTAGGTGTCCAGGCCCTTGAGCTTGCCGCCCTCGATGCGCTGGCTGGACAGCAGCAGGTGGACGCCGATGGAGCGGCCGATGCGGCCGATGGACAGGAACAGGTCGATGAAGTCCGGCTTGGCGGTGAGGAGTTCGCCGAACTCGTCGATCACTACGAACAGGTGCGGCAGCGGGTCCAGGTCGGGGCGCTTCTCGGCGCGCAGGGCGGCGTAGTGGCCGATGTCGGCGACGTTGCCCGCGTTCTTGAGGACCTGCTGGCGGCGCTTGACCTCGCCGGCGAGCGAGGCGTGGACGCGTTCGACCAGGCCGGCCTGGTTCTCCAGGTTGGTGATGACGCCGGCGACGTGCGGGAGGTCCGCGAAGGGGGCGAAGGTGGCGCCGCCCTTGTAGTCGACGAGGACGAGGGAGAGGTCCTCCGGCGGGTGGGTGGCGACCAGGGCGAGGACCAGGGTGCGCAGCAGCTCCGACTTGCCGGAGCCGGTGGCGCCGACACACAGTCCGTGCGGGCCCATGCCCAGCTCGGAGGACTCCTTCAGGTCGAGGAGTACGGGCTCGTGGGAGTCGCTGATGCCGATGGGCACGCGCAGGAAGGCGCGTTCGCCGCGCGGCGCCCACATCTGGTTCAGGTCGAGGCCGGCGACGTCGTCGATGCCGAGCAGTTCGGCGAAGTCGACCGGGCCGGTGAGCGGGGCGTCGACCATCGACTCGGCGGACAGCCTGAGCGGGGCGAGCATCCGGGCGAGGCCCTCGGCGAAGGGGATGCCGATCTCGTCGACGGTGCCGTGGGCGCTGATCGGCTCCGGCATGCGCAGGTCCTCGATGACGACCCGCTCGCCGTCGACGGTGATGCGCACGCCCACGCTGCCGGGCTCCTGGATCCGCTGGTCCAGAAGGTGCAGGACGGTGACGCTCATGTCGCGCAGGCCGACCGCGTCGTCGGGGCGCGGCAGGTCGACGGCGTCCTCGCCGTGCCCGTCGGCGACGACCAGCAGCCGGGAGGTCATGCCGAGGGCGTCCTTGCCGGACAGGCCGCGGCGCACCTCGGCCGCGTAGGAGGCGCGGCGGCGCAGCTCGGGGCCGATCTGGCGGGCCAGTTGGGGCAGTGAGGGCGCGATGCGGCGGGCGGAGACGGGGCCGTCGAACTGCTCGCTGTCGAGCAGGTGCGGCAGCCACTTGGCCCACTCCCAGTCGGCGATGCGGTCGCCGGGGGCGGCGAGCGCCATGGCCACGTCGTCGGGCGCGTGGGTGGCGGCGGCCTGCACGATCAGCGCGCGGGCGACGCGGAGGGTGTCCTCGCGGCTGCCGATGACGGTGATGTTGCCGACCCGGTCGAGCGGGACGGTGAGCGGGAGTTCGGTGCCGATGCTGAAGCGGGACACCAGCGCGGACGCCTCGTTCAGCATGAACTGGTCGGGCGGGGTCAGCACATTGGACGTCTGCTGGCCCACCTTCAGATCGCGCACGGGCATCTCGCCGGTGCCGACCCGGACCCGCAGGAAGTCGGCGTCCGTCCGGCGCCGCTCCCACAGCCGGGCGGGGTCGCGCACGATGTCGTACAGCGCGTCCGGCGGCGGGTTGAGCACCCCCGTGCTCTCGCGCCGTTCCCGCTCCTCCTTGGACAGCTCCTCGCGCGTGTCCTCCAGGTAGGAGAGGTAGGCCTCGCGCTGGGTGCGGCGGGTGCGCTGGGCCTTCCCGCGCTGGGAGAAGAGCAGGACCATCGAGCCGACGATCGTGACGACGAGGATGATCGCGCCCAGCCCGGCGAACTGGCTGTTGCGCACGACGGTCATCATCACGACCGACGACATCACGCCGGCGACGGGCAGCAGCGAGGTCGCGATCGAACCCGACTTGCCGTCGGGCAGGTTGGGCGGCGCCTCTATGGTGCGCGACTCCGGGGAGGCCGGGGGCCGGGTGGTGCGGGCCGGCCGGTGGATCAGTCGGGTGCTCATCGTCCTTGTCCTCGGTTGTCCGCAGGTTCCCTTCGTGCAGGGGACGGTTCAGCGGCTCTTCTGGGAGAGCTGGAAGACCTCCGCGGCCAGTCGCGTGGCGGCCTCCCGGGTGTCGCGCGCGAGCAGGTCGGTGCGGATGGTGCCGCCGGCCGCCAGATGCCGGTCGTACGGGAGGATCCGCACGCTCGCCCCGGTCGTCTTCAGCTGCTCGGCGGCCTTCTCGACGTCGACGCCGGTGTGCGGGACGGTCTCGGTGAGCACGACGACGGTCGAGGTGGTGATGTCCCGGGGCAGCCCGCGCATCCACTGCAGGACGGCGTGCGTGCTGGCGACGCCCTCCAGCGTGGCGGGCACGGTGAGGATGCGGGCCTGGGCGGCGGAGAGCGCGGTGCGGGCGACCTCGGCGGGCATCGTCTCGCAGTCGACGACGGTCACCCCGAAGTAGCGGCGCAGCGACACCATGACCCGCTCGTAGGCCTTGGTGTCGAGCATGGCCCCGACCTGCCCCTGGCTGCCGGGCAACAGCCAGGCGTTGTCGGGCAGTTGGACCAGGTAGCCGGTGACTTCGAGGAGCGTCATCTGCGGCTGGACGACGTCGGCGAGGTCACCGGTGGTCCAGCGCAGCGTCTCCGCGCCGAGCCTGAGCGGCAGCGAGCCGAGCGCCGGATCGGCCTCGATGACGAGAGTCGGGTCCTGGCGGTAGTGGGCGTACGTGGTGCCGAGCAGGGCGGCGATCGTCGTCTTGCCGGAGCCGCCGCGGATGGAGGTCACCGCGATCTGCCGCCCGGTGGTGACCGGCTGCTGCAGTATCTCGGCGGTGGCGGTGGTCTCGGCGACCTCGCGCGCGGCCGAGGAGGACACGGTACGGCGTACGGCCCGCAGGGCGCGCGCGCTGAACGGTTCCCCGCGGCGCGGCCCACGACCGGCGGCGGCGAGCTTCTTGTCCACGACCGGGCGGGAGTCGGGGGTGGCACGGGGGGAGCGGGCGCGGGGGGCGGGGGCCTGCTGGGGGTGAGCCTGCTGGGGCTGCGGCTGGGAGTACGCCTGCTGCGGTTGCTGCGGCTGGGCGGGGTAGCCCGGCTGCGGATACGCGGCGGCCTGGTCGCCGTGTCCCTGCTGCGGGTAACCGTACGGCTGCTGCGGCTGGGCAGGGGCTGCCTGCTGCGGGTAACCGTACGGCTGCCGCGGCTGGGCGGGGTCGGCCTGTTGCGGATAGGCGTACGCCTGAGGTTGGGCCTGCGGCTGGGGCTGAGCCTGGCCCTGGCCCTGCGGCGGGATGTTCTGCGCGCCCGGCGGTTCTTCCGGCTGCTGGCCCGCCGCCTGCTGTGGCTGCGCGCCCGGTTGTGGGGCACGCTGCTGGGCCGCGCCGCCCTTCAGGTCGCGCAGCACGTCGCTCTGCCAGTTGTCCCCGCTCGGCATGTCGCCCTTCTCTCCTGCTACGCCGCCGCCTCGCCGCCCGCCCGGAGCGACGGCGCGGCGGCGTCTGGTCTTCGAAGCCTCAGAACTTGTTGAGCAGTTGCCCATAGATGCCGAACGCCCCGATGGCGAGCGGGAACAGCCCGATCACCCCGAGGGACTCGATCAGGTCGGCGAACCGCCGCAGCCGTACCTGGACGTGCTCCGGCGGCTCCACGGCGAGGACCAGCAGCGGCAGCAGTGCCGCCGCGGCCAGCAGCACGAGCGCACCGGCACCTCCCGCGTGGTCCAGCCACAGCACCGCGAGCCGTACGACCAGCAGCGCCGCCGCCCCGAACAGCGCCACGACCTCGGCGACCAGCGGGAAGGCCCGCGCCCGCGACAGCAGGACGACGGCTGTGAGCGAGGCGAGGGACACCGTCCAGACGGTCGGCTCCTTCGCGGTGGTCAGCAGCCAGCCGCCCGCGGCGGCCGACGCGGCGGTGACGACGGTGGCCAGGGCCAGCCCGCGGTGGGTGGCGGCGAGGGCGTTGGCGACCTCGTGCCGGCTCACCGAGGTGCCCGAGGAACGCTTGTCGTCGAGCGCGGTGAGTCCCGAGGCCATCAGCGCGAACCGCGGCAGCAGCCCGAGCAGGATGACGGAGACCACGGCCATCACGGCGCCGATCCGGTCCGCCCGGTCCTGTACGAGGGCGACGGCCTCCCACATGGCGGCCACACCGACGACCGCCCCGGCCCCGATCAGTCCGCCACGGCCGAGCGGCGAACAGTAGGCGAGCAGCACGAGCGTGAGCACCAGCGCGGCGGCGACACCGGCCAGCCGGGCCGTCCCGGACCAGTCGTAGGCGTCGGCGGCGGTCGTCGCGGTGAGCAGGCCGAGCCCGCCGGACGCGAGCAACAGCGCGGTGGCCAGGGCCCGGTTGCCCTCGCCGATCTTCGCGATCGCCGCACCGGCGACCAGGAACACCGCGGTGACGGCCGCGAGTCCGGCGGCGACCGACTCCAGCGCGAACTCGCGCCGGGCCAGCAGCGCCGCGGTCACGGCGAACACGATGGTGGCCACACCGGCGGCGGTACGGCGTACGGCCGGACGCCAGCGCCAGGCGCGCAGGTCGAGATCGTCGGCGACCTGGTCGGTGACGTCGTGCACGACCGGCGCCGGCGGTGCGGCGTGGGCGCGGACGAGACGCAGTACGGCGCCGTCGGGGACCTCCGCCGACGACAGCGTGGCGTCGTGCGGCAGCGCGGAGCCGTCGGAGGTGATCAGCTGCCGGGTGGTCGGCCGGGACGCGGCCCGGTCGTCGAGCAACTGCAGTATGTCGGGGAGCAGTTGGCCGATCGGAGTGTCCGACGGCAGCACGATGTCGGCGCGTCGCCGCTCACCGATCAGAGTGACCCTGCTCAGCTGGGTCCGGAACGTCGTTGCTGTGCTCACCACTCACCGGAACCTATCATCGCGTCGTTTCGGCCATCGGCGTTCGCTGACATGAGCACGCCCGGCCATGCACACCGTGTTCACTGCTTCTCCGCGTTCCTGCTTTTCCGCGCTCACTGCTTCTCCGCGCCCTGGCCGTCGGCGCCGCTGGGAGAGGCGCTGGGGGTCGGGTCGTACAACTGCTGTTGCTGCTGTTGCTGCTTGTCCTCCTCGGCCTTCTGCTTCGCCAAGGTGGACTGGATGAAGGACCAGCCGATGCACCCGGCGCACAGCACGGCCGCGATCGCGATGCCCGCGAACATCTTGCCGAACCGCTCGTCCGCCGTCCGCCGGGCGCGCTGCGCGCCGAACAGCAGCGCGTCGCGCATCCGGCGCCGGCGCACCGCCACCGACTCCAGCAGCTGGCTGTCGTAGTCCCGTGCCATTCAGTCGTCCTGTGTAGGGGTGTGTGTACGTGGGGGTGTGTGTACGTGGGGGTCAGTCGCCCGGGGCCAGGCCGAGACGCTGCCGCATGGCGGCGTACTTCTGCGTGAGCCGCCGGGCGGTGTGCTCGTCGAGTACGGCGAGACGGACCGGGTCGGCGTTGTGCGCGAGGTCGGCCGCCTTGACGAGCCGGGCGCCGGGGGTGTCCAGGATCCGTTGCGCGTACCCTTCCGGCTCCTCGTCCGGCCGCTTGGTCATGGCCCGTACGACGTCCTTGGTGCGCTGCGGGACCGCGGCGGCGTCGAGCCACTCCTCGCTGAGCACGCCGTCCTCCAGGGCGTCGTGCAGCCAGGCGGCGGCCACGAGTTCCTCGCCGCCACCCCGGGCACGCACGCCCTCCGCGACGGCCGACAGATGCTCGGCGTAAGGCCGTCCGGCCTTGTCCGTCTGCCCGGCGTGCGCGGCACGGGCCACGGCCTCGACCTCGCTGAGACTCATCTCCTGCGGCATGCGGATCCCCCCTACTTCGCTTCCGCAACATAAGACATGGACGCGCCACGCGTACAGCCGGGGTACGGCCGCCTCTCGGGCTCTGTCACACCCCTCCCGACAATCCCGTCACGATCATGAAGAGCACCCAGAGGACGGGGACGAGGGCGACGTAGGCGCGCGGGCGGCGGTGAACGGGCAGGCCGGGGTCGTACCGCGGCCCGAGCGTTCCCGGCCCCGGAGCCGGGAGCCTGTTCACCTTGCGTACGGCGAGGAGGTTCCGGACCAGCGTCAACGGGGCGAAGAGGAACAGGGAGAGAGGGCTCCACCAGCCCCAGGCGAGCGTGTGGGCCGTCAACGCCCGGTGCACGGCCAGTCCGCAGGTCATGCACATCGGGCCGTCCGTCTTCCTGAAGCCCATGAGGATGACGAGGCCTCGGTGGGCGCGGAAGGTGACGTCCGCCGCGGGGGAACCTCCGCAGAATCTGCACATGGGTGGGGCGAGGGGTTGAGGGTGCGCGGGGGGTTGAGGGTGCGCGGCGGCGGAGGTGCCCGGGTCGGCATGGGGCCGGTCGGTGGGCGGGGCGTCGGACTGGAGGTGCTCCTCGGCGGACGGATCGGCGTACCAGGCGCGGAGCGAGGTGGCGATGGCGTCCAGGAGGCCGTTCGCCACGGCCTCGGCGATCTCCCCGTCGCTCATGCGCTCCGCGCTCACGACCGCGGTGGCGGCACGCATGGCGTCGGCGGGCCGCAACCCTCCTTCCGGCGGAGCCTGGGGCAACGGACTGTGCCTCCACCGGTACTCGGGGGTCACGGCGCCGACGCCGCGCAGGGCGTGAACAGCACGCTGGAGCGCCTCGCTGTAGCGGGGGAACGGCACGTGAATGGCACCGCTCGGTGACTTGGTCCCGCCGCCCCACTGCACGTCCCGGTCCTCGTCCGTGAGCGCGTCGAAGGCGTCGGCGAGCTCCTGCCACGCCTCCGCGTCGTCACGGTCGAGCTGGGCGAGCAGGCGCCGGTCGTCGGCCGGGGTGACGACACGGGCCAGTTCTTCGAGCGCTGCGACATCGGGGGCCTCGGTGACCGGCCCGACACCGGGTTCGTGGCTGAGCAGGCCAAGGACGCCGAGGGGGGTGAGGCCACGTTCGTGAGCCTCACGGACCTTGGTGTACCACTCCAACCCCGCCTTGTAGGCACTGGGGCTGCTGGCCTTCCGGTGCATCCACTCGACCTCGGTGGCATCACCCCAGGCGTATCCGACGACTTCGCCGTCGGGGGCGGTGACGGTGACGTAGTGCACGGGGCTGGTCATGCTGGTCAGGCCTGGGGGCCTGTTCCTCCACGGGTAATCGTTTGGTCAGGGGTTCACTGATCGGCTCGGGCGAGGGCCTTGACCGCGTCGGCGTTCGGGGCGTCGGTGAGGGAGCCTGGGAGGGGGCGGCCCCTGCCCGGCGGCTCTGGGCCGACCAGGAAATCGGTGAGGGCCTGGGACGGTCGGATTCCCCGTGCCTTGGCTTCACGCAGCCGGCTGACCCAGGAGATGCCCTCGTTGATCCCCCGGCCCCCGGCGGCCTGCCGCGGTTGATACGCGGCGGCGTCGTCCTCGTCACTCGCCCACACATATCCGAGGGCCGCGCCGCCCTCCTTGTCGACCACCGTGAAGTACCGCACCGGCTTGTCCGTCCGGTCCCGGTAGCGCGGCGCACCGCCCGGCGCCTCCCCGAACCACATGTCCTCGGCAAGGCGCGGGTTGACCGGCTGTCCGTCATTCACCCTTGGCAAGGGACTTGACCGCGTCGGCGTTCGGGGCGTCGGTGAGGGAGCCGGGCAGGGCCCGTCCGCGGTTGCCTTCCGGGTTGGACAGCATCTCCGCGAGGGCCTGGGACGGCAGGATGCCCCGCCCCTTGGCCTCTTGCAGCCGGGCGTGCCAATGACCGCCCTCGGCGAGGGCCCGGCCCCCGGCGGCGTTGCGTGGCACCCACGCGGCGGCGTCGTCCTCGTCACTTGCCCACACATATCCGAGGGCCGCGCCGCCCTCCTTGTCGACCACTGTGAAGTACCGCACCGGCTTGTCGGTCCGGGTGCGGTACCTCGACGGACCCGGCGCCACGAGGTCGAAGTGCACGTCCTCGGCGAAGCGCGGGTTGATCGGTCGTTCGCTGCTCATGAAGTCCACGTTCCCTTAACTCTGCCTGATCCTCAACGCGGCCACTGCTACGGCTTCGGCCTCGGCAGGACCTCTCCGTAGATGTGCCACTTGCCGTGTGCCTCGTCGAAGAAGACACGCGTCACCTTGTAGTCGGAGCCCCGGGCCAGCAGCAGCTCACGTTCTCCGGGGTACTTGGAGAGGTGGTCGATCCAGAGGGCGGGGGTGTCCTTCGCCACCCGCAAGTGCATCCACACGGGATTCTGGTCGAACGGGGGTGGCGGCGACTTGCCGAGTGCCGTGGAAGTGAACGCCTTGTCGTCGAAGGTCCCGCCGAGCATGTCGAGCGGTGAATCGATCGGGAGGCCGTCGACCTTGACGTGGTCGACCCCGGTGCCGCGGACGACCATGATGTCCTCGGGCACGGGGCGCATGTCCATGACCTTGTCCATCTCGTCGATGGTGTGCAGGAGCGAGGGGTCCACGTCGTTGCCGAAGCGCAGATGTCCATTGATCAGGGTGTACTCATTACCGCTGTACGTCTTCAGCGCCTGCTGCGACTCGGCGGGCAGGTCGTCCAGGAAGTCGTTCCAGTACGCATTGCCGTACGCCAGCCCGGCCTCGTTGGTGGCGCTGGGCGCGGGGTTCGTGCCGCGCGCCAGTTCCGCCTCGGCCACCGCGTGCTTCTCGGCGTCGCTGAGGGCGTCGAAGGCCGCGTCCGACATCGTCGGCTTGTACTCGAACGGCTCCCCGGCCCCGCTCCCCGGCACATCCGCGCCCTGGTGCCCCGGAGCGACCGGACCATCCGTGCCGTGGTGCGCGGCGGCGTCCTCGGCGTCCACATGGTCGCCGGCGTGCGCGGCGTCGTCCGCGTGACCGACACCGTCGTCACCGTGTCCGGCACCGTGCGAGGCGTCGTCGACGTGACCGGCGCCGGGAACGTCGTGACCTGTGCCGTGCGGGGCGACGGGGGCGTCGGGGTGCGGCGTGGTGGTCGGGACGTCGTGCGCGGGGGTCGCCGTGCCCTGGTGGTACCACGGGGTCGTGCCGCCGGGAACGTCATGACCGCCCGTGTGCGGCGTGGTGGTCGGCGTCTGGTCGTACGCGGACGGGTTCGGCCCGTAGTCGTAGCCGGACGGCGACGGCGCATGACCGTACGGCGCCCCCGACGGGGTCTGGGCGTACGGGTTCGTCCCCGGCGTCTGGTCGTACGCGGACGGCGAAGGCGCGTGGTCGTACGGGGATCCCGAGGGGGCCTGTCCGTACGAACTCGGCGGCGGTGCATGGTCGTACGCGCTCGGCGACGGCGTCGCGTCGAAGGCGCCGCCCGGGGTGTGGCTCGCGGCGGTGGCCGGCGGCGCGTTGTACTGCCCAGCGTTGTCGACCGTGTGCGCGGCCGCGTCGGCGCCCGTGTGAACCCCGGCGGACACCGGCGGCTGGGCGCCCTGGGTCGTCCAGTGGGCCGGCAGCGTCGGCGTGGTCCCGGCGCCGTGCGGAACCGTCGGGGTGTTGGTCTCGTAGTGGACCGGCGTCGTGTCGATGGTGCCGTTCGGCGAGATGAGGTTGCCGTTCGGGTCCATGAGGCGGCCGTCGGGCAGGCTGATGGCGCCGTCGGGGAGGGTGGGGATGTCGATGTTGCCGACACCCTTCAGACTCGTGGCGATGTCCCCGATCTTCGACAGGCCCGCACCCGCGCCCTTGGCGATGTAGGTCATCGGGTCGATGACCCGGCCCGCCTTGCCAGCCGCCGACAGCACCTTGGCGACCGCGCCGGCCTTGCCCGCACCCGCCACACCGGCACCCGCGCCGCCCGTGAAGACGGTGGTCACCACGTTGAAGGTGACCGCTCCGGCCGCACGGCCGGGGTTCTTCCCCCACTCGTCCCAGGCGACCAGCGCCTTGCCGGTCTCCTTCATCGCGGTACGCGAATCACGGATCCAGGACGGCAACTTGTCGTCAGGCAGCGTCCAGAACAACGCCCCCGCACCCGGGATCGAGGAGATCACCAGACCGGTCGCCAGCTGCGCGAGGCCCTTCCAGGCCTGGCCCATCGCATCCCAGCCGCCGAAGCCCACCAGCATGCCCAGGCCCTTGATGGTGCCCCAGATACCGTCCACGATCAGGCCGTCCCACACGAACGACTTCACCCAGTGGCCGACCTCGTACCAGTGATGCTTCTCCTCCACCGGGTCACCCCAGGGAAGCTTCGCGTTCTTCATGTCCTCGGCGTTGAACCCGTACTGGTCCTTACGCTCCGAACCGTCACCGGCGACCATCTGCGTGCCGCCCCACAACGCGGTGATCTTGTTGTGGGCCGTCCGTTCCGCCGCCCAGAACGCCGCCACCGTCGCGGTGATGTCGTCCCGGATCTGGTTGTGCTCCTCGACCTTGTCCCCGTCGTACTCCCACTCGTCGTCATCCTTCACGGAGTCGACGAACGTCGTGGCCTTGGTCTTCAGTTCCTTCAACTTGTCGACGAGAGGCCGGATTTCGGTGGCGTACGACGACAACGCCCCGGAAACGGTCTCCAGATCGTCTCCGAACTCGTCCGCGCGCTCCTGGACCGGCTTCGTCGTCGCGAAGAGCTGCTCCGCCTCCGGAGCCGTGTAATACGCCGAAAGGCCCTGGAACTGGGAGTGCACGTCCCCGCCGGTCTTACGGACATGGCCCGCGTCCTTCTTCAGGTCCGCGTAGTCCGTCTCCAGCTGGGCCAAGTCGCCCGTGTACTGGGGAATCTGGTCCGGCTGGATCATGCCTTGCCCGCCCCCGGCATATCCAGCTTCGGCTCGGACAACGCAGCGCGCTGCGCCTCCGCCGCCATCTCCTGATCACCGTTGAGATAGGCCGTCGTGGCATCCACGGCACCCTGCAACGACTTGCCGGCCCGGGCGGCGACGTACTGAAGATCCTTCGACGCACGCTCCGCGAACTGCGACAACGCGAGGGCCACCAAGCCACCCGCCGCCTTCTCGCCACCCTCGCCGCCACCGCCACCCTCGGCGGAGATCGTGCCCGCGCTGGTCGCCGCCGACGTCAGGTGCTCACCGAACGCCTTCGCGTACTTCTCCAGGTCCGACGCGGTCTCCCCCGTCGTCTTCAACACACTGGAAATGCCTTGTGGTTTCAGATCCCAGCCGGGCACCGAAAACCCCCGTTTTCCTAAACTTCCGATACCGATACCGAACAAGCGGCCCTGGAGCGAAGAGAGGATGCGCCCCAGGACGGATGGTTACGGCAGACGAACCCGTCTGTCAGCCGATGTTGTCGACCGCGGCCTTCGCCCGCTGGGCCGTCGACTGCGCCGTGCTGTCGTTCTTCTCCAGCGTCGACTTCAGCAGCGCGATGATGCTCTTCACCTCGTTGGAGGCGTTGTTCCAACGCTGTTCCTTGCCGTGGTACTCGTCCGACACACCGTCCGCCGTGAAGTCGGCCATCGCAGCCTTCACCTGACTGTCACGGTTCCCGATCACCGTCTCAAGGCGACCGATCACCGCCTGGATGTTGGACTGCGCGTCCGCCGACGCACCCGTGTCGTACGACCGACGATCCGCACCTGAAGGCGCCATCACACACCACTCCCCGAGAAACCAAGCAGACTGTTGGAGAAAAACGATGAAACCGGGGCAACTACGCCCCGGCGAGCACTACTCAGCGAAAGCGCGCCGCGTCGAAGTTCGCGGCACCCATCTGCTGCTTGGCGTTGTCGCCCTGCTCCTGGTCACCGGAGCTGAACGCCGAGTCCATCCCGGACTGACCGCCGAGAATCGCCGCCAGCGAGGCGTTGAGCTCCTTGGCGATGCCGTCCGCACGGTTCTTGAAGTCGTCGAACATCACGCGACCCGTACCGTTGAACTTACCCTCGAGCGGCGCCGCCGCCTGCACCAACTGCCCGATCAGCGCGCCGAGATCGTCACTCGACCCCCGCGAATCACGCTGCAGCTGCGACAGCGTCTGCGCACCCATGTCGAACTTCATTAGGCCTCCCCCGTCGGGCTGCTACGGCGGACCGTGCCCGATCCACCTCATACCTCTGTCTCTCCTCAATCTCTATCAACCCGCTGCTCGCCTGTGCAATCGAGGTCCCCAGCACGCACAGAAGCACCACAAGTCGGCCGGGATGTCGTTACCCGAACGAACAACTACGCCTGCAGAGTCTCCGGAATCGCGTCGTGCAACTCCGTCACGGCGCGTTCGCCGGGCTTGACGGCGATGAGCCGGCGGGCGGCATCCAGGCCCCACGTCG
Source organism: Streptomyces sp. NBC_01352 (assembly GCF_036237295.1). Taxonomy (NCBI): domain Bacteria; kingdom Bacillati; phylum Actinomycetota; class Actinomycetes; order Kitasatosporales; family Streptomycetaceae; genus Streptomyces; species Streptomyces sp. NBC_01352. Next base: position 7,045,382 of record NZ_CP108354.1, on the reverse strand, counting down.
CGTCTACGCGGTGAGCCGCCGCGATCATCAGCGCCAGTTGCAGGCCGAGGTCGTACGACGGCTGCTCCTCGGCGAGCCTCGCGATGCCGCGCTCCACCCCGGCCGTGACCGCGGGCAGAAGAACAGCGACGAGTTCTCGACGCAGCAGCGCACTGATGTGCCGGTCGAACTGCACCTGGCCCGCGAGGTTCAGCAGGGCCTCGGCCGCCTGCAGTCGCTCGGTCGCCGTGCCGCGCTCCTCGACCATGTCGGCACTGTCCCCCACGGCGTCGGCGAGCACCCCGAAGGTGTCGTCCTGGCCGTGCAGCCGGTCGTACGAGGCTCCACGCCATACGGCGGATTCCGGCGACCGCGCTGCCCGGACCACCGCTTCGTACCCGACCGTGTCTGCCCACCGGGTGAGCGCGACACAGGCCAGGAAGCGCCCTGCCGGATCCTCGTCCGGATCCCGCAGGACTTCCTTCAATGCCTCGGAACGCTCCCGATAGCCACCGTCGAGCCCTTCGCTGATGACGTCATCGGGATCGGCGGCAGCCGTGCCGTCGAAGTCCGTGAAGAGCAGTTCGGCGACTCTGGCGCTCGGCTCCCACGAACCATGGCTGTCGGACACTCGGTACTCCTGTGCTCAGGTCGGCTCGCTGGATCACGTTATCCGGCTCGTCACGGCGTCTTGGTCGTCGGGTAGGGCCCCGTCACGTAGTCCTTCGGGACGATCCCACTGATCAACCATTCGCCGTCGCGTCGGGTGTTGAGCAGCGCCATGACCCTTCGGTGCACCTTGCTGGTCTTGCCCTTGCTCAGACCGAGGTCGTTGACGAACTTGGTCACGGCGTCGGTGTCCGTCGGCTTGAGTGTCGGCGGCACCTCCACGTCCTTGCCCGCGGTCTTGGTGATGTCGTCGCTGATGCTCTGCTGGATCTGCTCGGGCCGCAGGATCTCCACGTTCTGGACCTTGCCGGCGTCGATGTCCGCCTGCAGCCGCCGGTAGTCGATGCTGACTTCCTGGGCGCCGTAGACCTTTCCGGTGCCGTCCTTCGGCGCGAAGGAAGTGAACTGGCTGGATTCCTTGGCCTTGGGGTTCGCGCCGCCCAGCACGTGCTCGAGGGGCGTGATCTTTCCGTCCGGATTGGCCGGCACGATGCCGGTGTCCGGATCGAACCGCGACTTGCGCAAGCCGTACTGGTTGTGGGTGGCGCTGAAGTCGTCGTCCTGCCGGATGATGGGCGGTTCGTCTCCGCCCGGGGCCTTGGGTGGAGCCTCGTCCGTGGCCGGGGCCACGCCGTCGTCGGCGTGGGGTTCGGTGGGATTGTCCGCGCCGTCACCGTGCGGGGGTGCGTCATCGCCACGTGCAGGTACGTCATCGCCATGCGGGGGCACGTCGTCACCGTGGCCGCCGGCCGGCGAGTCCCCGGCGTGTGAGCCACCGGGCGAGCCGTCGCCGGCCTGCGACGGTACGCCCTCGCTGCCCGCGGAGTGCCCCGCGCTGCTCGCCGCGTTGTCACCAGCGCCTGCGCCGACCAGAGCCGGTTCCTTGAGCGGGGCATCGACCTGCGACGCCCCGGCACTTGGCGTCGGCGTGGCCTCGTCGGCCGTGTCGACAACCGTCTCCACGGGCGCTTGGTCGGCATGCTGGACAACACTCCCCTGGCTGTCCAGGAGGTTGCCGTCACCGTCCAGGTACTGGGCGGGAGCGCCTTCGGGCGTCCCCAGGTCGATCGTGCCCTCCGGCAGCGTCACCGCCCCCTCCGGCAGCCGCACGCTCCCGTCGGGGAGTGTGGTGGCCCCCTCGGGGACGGCCGCGCCCTCCGGAAGCCGCACCGTGCCGTCCGGGAGCGTCACCGAGCCCTCCGGCAGGGTGACAGCGTTGTCCGGAAGGGTGGGGATCTCGACGTGGCCGACGCCCCTGAGACCCCTGATGATGTCGCCGATCTTCGACAGACCCGCGCCCGCGCCCTTGGCGATGTAGGTCATCGGGTCGATGATCCGGCCCGCCCTGCCCGCCACCGACAGCACCTTGGCCACCGCGCCGGCCCTGGTCACGCCAGCTGCGGCGGCACCCGCACCGCCGGTGAAGACGGTGGTGAGCACGTTGAAGGTGACCAGGCCTGCCGCACGGGCAGGGTTCTCGCCCCACTGGTCCCATGCCACCAGCGCCTTGCCGGTCTCCTTCATCGCCGTACGCGAATCACGCAGCCACGACGGCAACTTGTCGTCCGGCAACGTCCAGAACAGCGCGCCCGCACCGGGAATGACGGAGACCACCAGACCCGTGACCAGCTGCCCAAGGCCCTTCCATGCCTGGCCCATCGCCTCCAGGCCGTTGAACCCGAGCAGGGTGCCGATGCCCTTGATGGTGCCCCAGATGCCGTCGACGATCAGGCCGTCCCAGAAGAACGACTTCAGCCAGTAGCCGATCTCCCACCAGTGGTGCTTCTCCTCCACCGGGTCGCCCCAGGGAAGCTGCGCGTCCTTCATGTCCTCGGCGGCGAACCCGTACTGGTCCTCGCGCTCGGAGCCGTCCCCGGCAACCATCTGCGTGCCGCCCCACAACGCCGTGATCTTGTTGTGGGCCGTCCGCTCGGCCGCCCAGAACGCCGCCACCGTCGCGGTGATGTCGTCCCGGATCTGGTTGTGCTCGTCGACCTTGTCGCCGTCGTACTGCCACTCGTCGTCTTCCGCGGCCATTGCGAGGAACGCGGTCGCGTCCGCCTTGAGCTGCTTCAGCTTGTCGACAAGGGGACGAATCTCCGTCGCGTACGACGACAGCGCGCCGGACACCGTCTCCAGGTCGTCGGCGAACCCATCCGCCCGCTCCTGCACCGGCTTGGTCGTCGCGAACAGCTGCTCCGCCTCGGGCGCGGTGTAGTACGCCGACAGCCCCTGGAACTGCGAGTGCACACCTCCGCCGGCCGTACGGACGTTGGCCGCGTCCTTCTTCAGGTCCGCGTGGTCCGTCTCCAACTGTGCCAAGTCACCCGTGAACTGGGGTATCTGATCCGGCTTCAGCACGCCTTGCCCACTCCCGGCCGATCCACCGCCGACGCGGACGACGCGGTGCGCTGCGCCCTCGCGGCTGTCGCCTCATCGCCCGGCACACATCTACTGCTTCGCGTTGTCACCCTGCTCCTGGTCACCCGAGCCGAACGCCGGGTCCATCCCCGACCCACCCCGTAACTCGCCCTATCTCTATCAACCCGATAGTTGTCTGTGCAATCAAGGTCCCCAGCACGCACAGAAGCACCACGACTCGGCCGAATATCGTTGCTGGGCAGGTGAGTTGTGTCACCGTCACCTTCGAGCACGACGCCCGTTCGTGCATCCGAGGGCGGGTGCGCAGCGACCTGAAACACGGGCTGGTCCCACTCACTCCCCCGTCAGCCGCCCGCTCTCGTCCCACGCCCGGTGCGACAGGACGGCCTGCCCGTCCTCGCTGAACGTCTTCTCGTGGGCCAGCACGCCGTTCGGATGCCATCGCCTCCAGACGCCGACAGGACGCGACCCGTAGACCGTCCCCTCGGCCTCGAGCGTGCCGTCGCGATACCACTCCCAGGACGGACCATGCGGCAGCCCGTCCACGTACGACTGCAGGCTCACGACATCGCCACCGAGCCGTTCCTCGACCTCGCCGGTGAGCAGCTCCCCGCGGTACAGCAGCCGTGCGCCCAGATCGAAGTCGACGTCGGGGCCGTCGATGTCGATGCGAGGCGTGCGCTCGTCACGTCCCAGCCCCTCGCGGATGTCGTGCCGGTTCACTCGGAAGCAGCCTCCTCGACCTGGGTGCGGCTCGTGAGGTTCCAGCCCTTCGCCTCCTTGGATTACCGGCCACCGCTCGCCAATTCCCGCAACGAGTCGAGACCGACGATCCGGGGTTCGGACGCCGGATCCACTCGTCCCGCGCCTTGCTCGTCCGGCATCGCGGACAACTCGGCCAGCGCCGCCGACGGGGACAACCCCCGGTCGTGCGCAGCCCTCAGACGCTCCAGCCAGACCAACCCGGCACGGTACGTAACGTCGTCGCCGACATTCCGTGGCTCGAAGCTCGCCGCATTCTCGGAGTCGGAGGCCCACAAATAGCCGAGCACTGCAGCACGCCCACCCTGAACCGGCACGTACCGAACGTCTCCCTCGGCCGTACGCCGATATCCGATGCGCCCGAACCCGGGAGCGTGCCTGAAGACGCCGTACCGGGTCAGTTCCTCGAAGCTGCCCCATACGTCCCACGCAGTACCGTCGGCATGGAAGAAGTTCTCGGCGCCAGTCTCGGTCGGCTTCGCGAAGTACGTCGGATCGTCCGGGTCCGTTTCCGACTCCAGGGCCTCGGAGAATTCACGCAGCAGCGCGGCCAGCCGAGGACCGTTCGCCGCGTACACGTCCGGCTGGGGCCGTCCCTTCAGGTCGTACGGCAGCCATACATCGGACTTCGTCACCAGATCGACCACGACATAGTCGGCGAACGACGAGGCTCCCAGCCGGACTGCACCAGAGCACTCGACGAACGCATCCACGGATCCGATCTCGCCGGCTCGCATTCCCGCCCTGACCCGGCCGACCAATTGGGCCACCGATTCTGTCGAGCTCGACGCGTCGACAGGGACCGTGAACTCCCCTTCGAAAAGGGGTTTCCGCGGTTTGCCGCCCGCTTCCGTGACGGAGACGCGCACCGCGTGTTGCCCCACAGCGAACCCGTTCGCGGAGAGCACCCCATACGCGGCCAGCAGATCGCGCATACAGAGCACCAGTGCATCGGCGGACTCGTCGTCCCGTCCCCATGTCCAACGGGCGACGTTCGTACTGGCGATCACACGCCAGAGTTGGGCTTGAGGGCATCGACGAAGGTGGCGAAGGCTTCGGTCGGGAAGAGGAGGGTGCCGTAGGCGGGGTTCTTGGAGTCTCGTATCGCCACTCGGGCGAAGTCACTCGCGATCTCTACGCAGGCATTGCCGTCGCCGCTGCCGGAGTAGGACGACTTCCGCCAGTTCTCGGGGGTGGTCACCGGGCGCCTCACAGTTCCTTGGCCAGACTGTGGATGAGGTCACGCGACCGATCGGGGTCGAGTGACACCGCCTCCACTCTACGGAAGAGTGTTCGGAAGACGCGGAGTTGAGCTTCGGAATCGATGAAGAGCGTGCCGTGAGGGCCATCGCGGACAACAGTGTCCAGCCTTGGGACGACGCCACCGGCGTACACCATGGCCGCTGTGATGTCGGCGAAGTTTTCCAGGTCAAAGGGGATGACACGTACGGTGACGTGGTCGGCTTCGGAGAATTCCAGGATGTGGGCAAGCTGAGCACGTGAGGTGGCCCTGCCGCCGACCCTGATCCGCAGCGCTGCCTCGTGGACCAACGCCTCGTACGTGATCGGCTGCGGCTTCTCAAGGATGACCCGCCGCTGCATTCGATGGCGGACGCGCAACTCCAGCTCCTCAGTGAGGAGTTCGGGGACGCGGCGCGAAAAGAGGGCACGGCCGTAGTCCTCCGTCTGAAGGAGTCCTGGGACGTGCAGGAAGTCCACATCCCATCGGTAGGTGGCATGGTGCTCCAGCTCGGACAGATCCAGGAATGAGGTGGGCAGGAGGCCTCGGTACTCCTCCCACCAGCAGCGTGTCCGGTCGGTCGCCATCGCGGCCAAGGCGTCGACAAACGTCTCGTCCGGGCACGCGTAGTGGGCCGCAAGACGGCGAAGCCGCTCCTCGCTCACTCCAGTAACGCCGGACTCGATCTGGCTGATCTGGACGGAGTTCACTCCAAGCAGCCCTGCCGCCTCGCGGGCGCTGAGTCCTGCCGCATCCCGGAGCCTGCGCATTTCGACCGCCAGACGCATCTGTCGTGCTGTTGGTTCGCGCCTGGTCCCCATCGACCGCTCCTTCGTTTCAACGCCCCTGGAAAATCGACTCGTTCGGGCGTCAGATTACGCGACCGACTTGCCTCAGGTTAAATCTAAGGTCTACCTTCGGTGACGCGACGCACACGCTGCGGAACCCCCGGGGGACCGGAAGCGCACCGCCCCGTCCTGCCATGACGGCCGCGGCACTGCCACCGCCCGGCGAGCTCACCCCCTCCACCTCCCGAACGGAGTTCACCCATGCCCGAAAACGAAGCCAAACCCTGGGAGTACAGCCTCTACATCCCCAACGACCTGCGCGCCGTCACCGTCAGCCGCCGCACCCTCCGCCTGATCCTGACGATGCACGGCCTGATCGGCCTGGTCGACGTCGCGGAGCTGCTCGCGACCGAACTGGTCTCCAACGCCGTACGCCACACCAAGGGGCCCGCTGCCCTGCGCGTGCGCTGGTCGGCGGGTGTACTGCGGATTGGGGCGTGGGATGCGGATCCCGAACCGCCTGAGCCACCGCGAACGTTGGACCAGGTCGCCGATCACGAGGACGGACGTGGACTGGCCCTCGTCCGGTCCTGCGCCGACACCTGGGGCTGGCAGCCGCTGAGCAGACACGGCAACCGGGGCAAGTACGTGTGGTGCGAGTTGAAGGCGGCCTAGCAGCAGCTCAACGATCTCGCGGCCAGGGAACGAACCATTCGACGTGAGCCAGTCAGGGACTCTCTGGTCAGCCCTAGCGTGGTCAGGTGTCGTTGTCCGATCGCGCGCCATTCCTTCGTCGGGTTCCCGTCTGCGTCCCATTCAGACCGTGCCAGTTGATGGGATGCCACCGCTTGAATTCGTCTACGGGGAACGCGTCACGCATCAGGCCGCCCGCCTGAGGGTGCCATCCACATAGCACTCGCGTAGGGGTCCGTCCTCGATGCCGTCTGTGAAGTCGATGCTGAGCGTGTGATCTGTGGCGCCCCTCCCCCTCCCGAGGTGAATACCCAGTCACGCGAGCGCCTCCCTGATCTGGGCCCGTACCGCACCGTCGCCGAGAGCGGACAGGTAGTCGGCGAACCGGCGAGTCTCGAGCGTCTTCGCGCGCTGCACGATCGCCACCGCGTGGTTGAGCGGACGGTGACCGGCGTCATGGCTCAGTACATCTTGCGCGAGGCTCACGGCCGTGGCCGCATCCACCGTTGCCATCGCCGCGGCCAGATCGACGAGTTGGGTCGCCAGATCGAACCTCTGCGGCCGGCGTGCGGCGAGTTCCGCGGTTCCTCGCGCCACGACTTCCCGGATGTCGGGAAGAACATCGGCAACAGTCCGCACGTCGAGCAGATCTCCGAGTTTCTCGTCGAAGTACTCCCTGTCCGCGATCCTCACCAGCGCCCGAAAGGCCTCCGTCCGCTGCTCCCAGGTGCCCTTCTCCAGCGCCAGATGGTCGCTGTCGCTCACAGCCGATGACAGTTGCGCGAAGGTGTTGTCGACGGAGAACTTGCGGTCGATGAGGGCGTCGTACCAGGGCACCCGTTCAGGATCGCGGGAAGCTTCCATCACCGCGTCGAACCCGGCCGGTTCCGCCCAGGTCGTCAGCGCGACGCACGCCAGGAAGCGGTCACGGATCTCGGCCGAATGGTCGTTCAAGAGGTCGACCAGGCCCGGAACGCGTTCGCGGTGCCGGGGATCGTCGAGCGCCTCGTAAATGACGTCGTCCACATCCGACACCGGCTGCCCGTCGAAATCCGTACCGAGCAATACGTCGAAGCGGCTCACGGGTATCTCCAGGGGATGTCTCGTGCGTCTCCCACAGTTTCTCAGGGCTCGTCGCCGGGCTCTACGGCGAGTGAGGCGGCGGGCGGTCTCCGAAGCCCATGTCACTTTGGCGCCTTGGGCCGCGTCGATCATCAGCACCAGTTCCAGGCCGAGGTGTACGAGAGCTACTCCTTCGCCGGCCTCTCGATGCCGCGGGCCACCGCCGTCTGGATGTTCGGAGGGGCCGACGGCCACGAGCTCGGGACACAGCAGGGCTTCGATGTGATGGCCGTCGTCCAACACCTCGCTGATGAGGTCGTCAGGATCAGAGGGCCTACCGTCCAAGTCCACGTAGAGCAGGGCAGCGACTCTGCCAGTCGGCTCCTAGGGATCCCTTTCTACTGGACCGGCAGTCATCCCTGCGGAGTCGTGTTCTCCCAAGCGCGGGTCGGGCGTCCTTCCTCATCCCACTCATGGTGGGACAGCGGAGGCTCGCCGTCCGTGCCGTGGAGCTTCCTCTGGCCTAGCACTCCGTTTTCGTGCCAGCTCTTGTACTTCCTGGAGGAGGCCTCCATCCGCATCGCCCCCTCTGCGCGAAGGACTCCGCTCTTGTACCACTCACGGAACGGGCCGTCGCGGTAACCGTCCGTGTAGGTCACCAGACTCACACGATGTCCTGCGAGGTACTCCTCCACCTCCCCGGTGAAGAGTTCACCCCGGTAGAAGAGTCGCTGGGAATAGTCGAGGTCCACCTCGGGATCATCCAGGTCGATTCGTTTCAAAGTCGAGCTCGGATGTCCTTGGCGATTTCCATGAGTCTCGACAAGTCCTCAGCCGGCATGACGTGGTTGAAACCCCTGACCCGCTCCAGGAATTCAGTCGGCAGGGCGACGTGATGTGTTCTCACGTAGAACCTGAGGTCTCCTCGCCATACCCACTCTCCGTCCGAGTGGATGGAGTCGCCGCCCAGGATGGTCTGGCCGGAACCCAGAACATCCTCGGAGGAACCCATGACGCTGAAGAGGCCATGCCCGGCCAGCAAATACTGGGCGATCTCTCGCTCATCGTCATATGCGGAGTCGGCGAGGAAATCTCGCATACTCCCTCTTGGCACCCCAAAAACAGGCGGCCACAGCTCTTGGAAATGATCAGCGATCTTCATGAAAGGTAATACCCTCCGCCCCGCTCGTACACGAGTAGCAGCGACTCGTGGGGTCTCCCGGAAGTCCCACCGGTTCGGTGGCGACGTCCGACGCTGTCTCGACGTCGGGAGCGACCAGCTGGGTGACGTCCAGCCAGAGCAGCCTTCCCGTGCTGCGTCTATCCGTACAGCAATTTCTGGATACCGTCTGCCGCTTCCTGCACTTCCCCGTCAGTCAACTCTGCTGGGGTGAACGCACGAGTTCGCGCATGCTCCAGGAAATCGTGTGGCACCACGGCGCCGTATTCGCGGACGAAGTACGCCCAGTATGTCGGCCACGCCCACTCGCCGTCGATGGAAAATCCGAAGGGGACGATGGGACCCTTGTCCGCGTCGAGAGGATCCGCAACGTTTCCGGCAGACATCAGGACCGTAGACCCGTCGAGATACTGAGCCAACGGCTCACGCAAGGAGTCCGCGAGCCGTCCCACCTGCTGGTGCAGGGATACCTGCTCAAACCAAGCCGCATCCGCTGTCTCGATTTCCGTAAAAGCTGGGAGTATGCGCATGGGGTCCCTGTCTCTACATCCCGAACGACCTGCACGCGGCCACCGTCGGCCACCGCACCCTCCGCCTGATCATGGCCATGCACGGACCGATCGGCCTGGTCGACGTCGCGGAGCTGTTCGCGGCGGAGCCGGTCTCCAACGCCGTACGCCACACCGGGCCCACTGCCCTGCAATTGTGCTGGTCGGCCGGCACCCTGCGGAGCGCCGCCCTGCGGGCGTCCGCGTCGGACTCTCGGACAGGGGCGTCACCCCTGCGGACCCGTGTTCTCCCACGCCTGGGTCGGGTTCCCCTCCTCGTCCCACTCATAGTGGGAGAGCGGGGTCCCACCGTCGGCGCTGTGAAGCTTCTTCATGGCGAGAACGCCATTCTCGTGCCAGCTCTTGTACTCCCCGGACAAGCTGCCCATCCGCATCGTTCCCTCTGCGCGAAAGACTCCGCTCTTGAACCACTCACGGAACGGTCCGTCCCGGTAACCATCCGTGTAGGCCACGAGACTTACACGATGTTCTGCGAGGTACTCCTCGACCTCCCCGGTGAAGAGTTCACCCCGGTACAGGAGTCGCTGGGAGTAGTCGAGGTCCACGTCAGGGTCATCCAGGTCAATGCACTGCATAACCAATGCCACACCTGCAATCGGGATGGCGCGTCATCCCTGCGTAGTGGTGTTCTCCCAAGTCCGGGTGGGGCGGCCCTCCTCGTCCCACTCGAATTCGGCGAGGGGGGTCTTGCCGTCCTGGCTGTTGATCATACGCTTGGCGAGGACACCATTCGGATGCCAGCGCTTGAATTCTCCGGACACGAATCCCATGCGCATGACGCCCTCGGCGCTGAGCGTACCGTCCTTGTACCACTCGCGGTAGGGACCGTCCTTGAACCCGTCCGTGTAAGTCACGCGGCTCACAAGACGTCCCGCCAGGTATTCCTCTGCCTCCCCGGTATAGGGATCCCCGGCATAGAGCAGTCGGTGATCGAAGCCGATGTCGACCTCGTCGTCGTCAATATCAATTCGTCGCATATTCACTACCACGGGAGCTTGTTCTCAGCGTTCGGAGGCCAACCGGTGAATCGCCCGAAAGAGCTCGGCACTTCGTGCAGCATGTGGGCGCAGTTGGCGCAGAACGGTGCCGCTTTCGGCGGGACAGGTACTTCCAAGTCGAAATCCTTCTTGAAGGGGAACCAGACGGAGGCGCGCAGCTCCCCGAGAGCAGTCGCGTCATCCGGCAGGCCCAGTTTCCGACGCTCCCACAATAGCCGGTTCGCAGCCTTCACCTCGGCGTGCTGCAGGACCGGGGCAGGGTGAGGCGGATCGGCGCTGATTGCTGCGTAACGCTCAGCGAGCGTCGGATGAAGGTCATCAAGCGGAATCGTCGCGTCGGCGGGCCCATTGAGCCCCTCGTACACAAGACCCGTGCGCCTGTCGATCACTGAGCCGACGCACGCGCCAGTTTGCGTCTTCGGGAAGGATCCATCGTTCTTGGCCTGGACGTAGAGGTCGACTCGGTCCCTGGAAAGGGTCTGGATGAATTCCTCGACCGGGCGACCATCTACATGGGTGATGAGCCCATTTGAGGTCTCGACCCTGGCCGGGTCCAATTGCCCCAACAGCTTGTCTCCGGGGCCGGCTCCAGGCAGGTTCCCCTGGCGTACCAGTGCCTCCGTCGGGTCGTACCCGTCCGGGTAGCCCGGGCTGTGAGGCGCGTCCGACGTGCCGTGATCGTGGTTCCCAGCGCCATCGCCGCTTCCGTGACCCGCAGAGGGGCTGTCACCGGGATGTCCCCCATCGTGACTGTCGCCATGGCCCTCGCGATGATCGCCGGCTTCGTGGCCGTTGGGCGAAGTGTCGCCGTGGTGAGGCGGGTTGTTGCCGTCGTGGCCAGTTCCGTTGGGGCCGTCCGAATGACCATCCGTGTGACCGGATGGCGGTTCGTGGCTGGCGGACGGGCCATGCGCGATGTCGTCGGCCCTGCCCACGGGCAGGCCGTCGCCCACGTGACCACCCGGGAGATGATCCCCGGCCCGGCCGACGGGGACGTCGCCGCCCACGCCACCACCGGGGAGGTCGCCCCCGGCATGCACCGTCGGGACGTTGTCCCCGCCCGCGTGAACCGCGGCGTTGTCGGGCACGCGGCCGACGTCGCCTAGGTTGTCGCCCACGCTGTCGCCCAGGCGGACGGGCTGGCCTGCCTGTTCGGCGGTATGGGCCCCCGCGCCCACCAACGCCGGTTCCTTCACCGGGGAGTCCACTCGCGGCACGTCCGCGCCATCGGCCGGGTTGCCCGACGCCGGCCTGTCCACCACGTCCGTGGGCGCGTTGTCGACGTTGTCGACCACGTTGCCCTGGTTGTCGAGGAGGTTGCCGTTCGGGTCCATGTACTGGGCCGGGGAGCCGTCCACGCTCGGCAGTCTCGTCGTGCCCGCGGGAAGGACCGGGGTGTCGTCCGGGAGTTTGATGTTGCCGTCGGGCAGCCGGGTCGCGCCGTCCGGGATCGTGGCGCCCTCGGGCAGGTTCACCGTGCCGTCGGGGAGCTTGACCGCGCCTTCGGGGAGAGTGAACGCGTTCTCCGGGAGGGTGGGGATGTCGATGTTGCCGACGCCCTTCAGCGCCGCGCTGATGTCGCCGATCTTCGACAGCCCCGCACCCGCGCCCTTGGCGATGTACGTCATCGGGTCGAGGACCCGGCCCGCCTTGCCCGCCACGGACAGGACCTTCGCGACCGCGCCCGCCTTGCCCGCGGCGGCCACGCCGGCACCCGCACCGCCCGTGAACACGGTCGTCACCACGTTGAACGTGACCGCACCGGCCGCACGACCGGGGTTCTTCCCCCACTCGTCCCACGCCACCAGCGCCTTGCCCGTCTCCTTCATCGCGGTACGCGAATCACGGATCCAAGAGGGAAGTTTGTCGTCCGGCAGCGCCCAGAACAGCACCTGCGCGCCTGGCATCATGCTGAGCGTCAGGCCGGTCGCCAGCTGGGCCAAGCCCTTCCAGGCCTGGCCCATCGCATCCCAGCCGCCGAAGCCCACCAGCATGCCCAGGCCCTTGATCGTGCCCCAGACGCCGTCCACGATCAGGCCGTCCCACACGAACGACTTCACCCAGTGGCCGACCTCGTACCAGTGATGCTTCTCCTCCACCGGGTCACCCCAGGGAAGCTGCGCGTTCTTCATGTCCTCGGCGTTGAACCCGTACTGGTCCTTACGCTCCGAACCATCACCGGCGACCATCTGGGTGCCGCCCCACAACGCCGTGATCTTGTTGTGGGCCGTCCGCTCAGCAGCCCAGAACGCCGCCACCGTCGCCGTGATGTCGTCCCGGAGCTGGTTGTGCTCGTCGACCTTGTCGCCGTCGTACTCCCACTCGTCGTCATCCTTCACGGACGAGACGAACGTCGTCGCGTCCGTCTTCAGCTGCTTCAGCTTGTCGACGAGGGGGCGGATCTCCGTCGCGTACGACGACAGGGCGGACGACACCGTCTCGAGGTCGTCGGCGAACGCGTCCGCCCGGTCCTGCACCGGCTTCGTCGTCGCGAAGAGCTGCTCCGCCTCCGGAGCCGTGTAGTACGCCGACAGGCCCTGGAACTGGGAGTGCACGTCCCCGCCGGTCTTGCGGACATGGCCCGCGTCCTTCCTCAGGTCCGCGTGGTCGATCTCCAGCTGGGCCAGGTCACCGGTGTACTGGGGAATCTGGTCCGGCTGGATCATGCCTTGCCCGCCCCCGGCATATCCAGCTTCGGCTCGGACAACGCAGCGCGCTGCGCCTCCGCCGCCATCTCCTGATCACCGTTGAGATAGGCCGTGGTCGCGTCCACCGCACCCTGCAACGACTTGCCGGCCCGGGCGGCGACGTACTGAAGATCCTTCGACGCACGCTCCGCGAACTGCGACAACGCGAGGGCCACCAAGCCACCCGCCGCCTTCTCGCCACCCTCGCCGCCACCGCCACCCTCGGCGGAGATCGTGCCCGCGCTGGTCGCCGCCGACGTCAGGTGCTCACCGAACGCCTTCGCGTACTTCTCCAGGTCCGACGCGGTCTCCCCCGTCGTCTTCAACACACTGGAAATGCCTTGCGGCTTCAGATCCCAGCCCGGCACAACAGCCCCCGTATCCCCGAAGTTCCCTCTGTCCTACAAAGCCCTCAGCCGATGTTGTCGACTGCGGCCTTCGCCCGCTGGGCCGTCGACTGCGCCGTGCTGTCGTTCTTCTCCAGCGTCGACTTCAGCAGCGCGATGATGCTCTTCACCTCGTTGGAGGCGTTGTTCCAACGCTGCTCCTTGCCGTGGTACTCGTCCGACACACCGTCCGCCGTGAAGTCGGCCATCGCCGCCTTCACCTGACTGTCACGGTTCGCGATCACCGTCTCAAGGCGACCGATCACCGCCTGGATGTTCGACTGCGCATCCGCCGACGCACCCGTGTCGTACGACCGACGATCCGCACCTGAAGGCGCCATCACACACCACTCCCCGAGAAACCAAGCAAACAGTTGAGAAACCGACGAACCGAAGAAACCGGGGCCATCGACACCCCGGCAAGCACTACTCAGCGAAAGCGCGCCGCGTCGAAGTTCGCGGCACCCATCTGCTGCTTGGCGTTGTCGCCCTGCTCCTGGTCACCCGAGCTGAACGCCGAGTCCATCCCGGACTGACCGCCGAGAATCGCCGCCAGCGAGGCGTTGAGCTCCTTGGCGATGCCGTCCGCACGGTTCTTGAAGTCGTCGAACATCACGCGACCCGTACCGTTGAACTTACCCTCGAGCGGCGCCGCCGCCTGCACCAACTGCCCGATCAGCGCGCCGAGATCGTCACTCGACCCCCGCGAATCACGCTGCAGCTGCGACAGCGTCTGCGCACCCATGTCGAACTTCATCACGCCACCCCCGTTGGGTCCTGACCACCACATCGTGTGCATTACATCTCTACCAACTCCCTGATTGCCCATGCAATCGGGTACCGGCGGTAGTTACAGAGGCAGCACAAACCCATGACCAAAGCATGGGAGCGTATGCGGACAAACACCCACATGCTCACATGGTCAATGGGTGGACGATGCAGCCGCCGCCGTCGGGCCCTCCCGACAGATCAGCAGCAGCGCCCGGTCGTCGTTGACGTCCTTCGCCACCGCCTCGATCAAGTGCCACGCCGCTCCGTGGAAGCCGCCGGCGACATAGCGGTCGGCCTCGCCGGTGAGGCGGTCGATGCCCTCGACGATGTCGCGTTCTGACGTTTCCACCAGACCGTCCGTGAACAGCATCAACACGTCGCCCGGGCGCAGCGAGCCCTTCACGGGGTCGAACTGCGCACCGTCGTACACACCGAGCAGCGGGCCCTCCGCGGCCTTCTCCTCCCAGCGGCCGCTGCCCGCACTGAGCTGGAGCCCCGGCGGGTGGCCCGCGGAGTACAGCTCGTAGTCACCCGAGTCCAGGTCGAGGACCAGGTGGATCGAGGTCGCGAAGCCCTCGTCCCAGTCCTGGCGGAGCAGGTAGCCGTTGGCGGCCGGCAGGAACGCGTGCGGGGGGAGCGAGCCGAGCAGCCCGCCGAAGGCGCCCGACAGGAGCAGGGCGCGCGATCCCGCGTCCATGCCCTTGCCCGACACGTCCGTCAGGACGACCTCCATCGTGCGGCCGCCGTTGGTGCGGGCCGCGACAACGAAGTCACCGGAGAACGACTGACCGCCCGCCGGGCGCAGCGCCATCTCCCGGTGCCAGCCCTGCGGCAGCTGCGGCAGCTTGCTCTGCACGCGGATGCGTTCGCGCAGGTCGAAGAGCATGGTGCCGCCGCGCCGCCAGGGCACGCCGACCCGGCTGCGGAACTGGGCGATGAGGAGGCCGAAGAAGCCGCAGGCGGCGACCACCAGGACGACGCCCGGGGTGACCCTGGACGGTCCCTCCGTGTACGGGCCCAGCTGCACCGACTCCACGATCAGCGCCGTCGCCGCAGCCGCGTACAGGCCGAGCAGGCTCGCCGGGCGCAGCAGCAGGCCGCCCGCGACGATCGGCAGGACCAGCGCGGCCGGGGAGCACCACACCGAGTTGGCCAGTGTCGTGGCCGCGATCAGCGGGACGGTGATGAGCAGGCCGACCATCGCGACCCAGTCCGAGCCGTCGCCGCGGAAGTAGTCGACGGCGCTTCTGCGCATGCCGACGCGGGCCCGGTGCCACTGCATCTTCCACCGGGCCGTGAACGTCTCGGCTTCCGCGCGCCGCTCTCGTCCTGCTGCCATTAGTTCGGGACCCTATCCATCGGACCAGGCGCTTGGCACGGGAGGTCCCACTTGTCCCCCGTCCGAGGCTCAACTTCACAGTGAACTTCACAGAAAGCCATCGTGGCGCCATCAAGGCGAAATTCCCTGGCCCGTCCCGCAATGCCCTGGTAGGCATGGTTCATGGGGACTGACATGCGGGTACTTCAGCGGGACGACTGGGACCAGTGGTACGACAACCTGATCCGCGCCTTCGGCGGGGTTCCGGAGTCGGCCGAGGAGCGGGAGCTGTGGAACTCGCTCACCGAGACCGACCGTTCCATCGGGGCCTGGGACGGCGACGTGTGCGTGGGCACGGCGGGGGCGTTCAGCTTCCGGCTGTCCGTGCCGGGCGGCGCAGCGGTGCCGGCCGCCGGCGTGACCATGGTCAGCGTGGCCGCCACGCACCGGCGGCGCGGGGTGCTGCGCTCCATGATGCGGCGGCAGCTGGACGACGTACGGGAATGGGGCTGGCCGCTCGCCGTGCTGACGGCCTCGGAGCCCCCGATCTACGGGCGGTTCGGGTACGCCGCGGCGACGCACTGCGTGAACGTCGAGGTCGACACGACGCGCGTACGGCTGTCCGTGCCGCCCGGCACCGATGACGTACGCCTGCGGTACGCCGCGCCGGCCGACGTCCTCGACGCCTGCGAGGCGGTGTACGCGCGCAAGGTGCCCGGTCGGCCGGGGATGTTGGCGAGGCTGCCCGGGTGGGAGCGGCTCGGGGTGCTCGACCCGGAGAGCGAGCGGGGCGGGGCGTCGCCGCTGCAGTGCGTGGTGGCCGAGCGGGGCGGCGAGGTCGTGGGGTACGCGCGCTTCCGGATCAAGCCGGAGTGGGACGCCGCCGGGCCCAAGGGCGTGGTGGTCCTGCGCGACACGGAGGCGCTGGACGCGGCGGCGCACGCCGCGCTGTGGCGGTTCCTGTTCGAGATCGACCTGACGTCGAAGGTCACCGCGCTGGGGCGGCCGTCGGACGAGCCGTGGCTATCCATGGTGTCCGACATCCGGCGGTGCGGGTTGCGGGTGCGGGACTCCTTGTACGTCCGGCTGGTGGAGGTCGGCGCCGCGCTGGAGGCGCGGACCTATCAGGCGCCGGTGGACGTGGTGTTCGAGGTCGAGGACGACTTCTGCCCCTGGAACGCGGGGCGTTGGCGGCTCACCGGGGACGCGAAGGGCGCGTCGTGCGCTCGTACGACGGATGCGGCTGACCTTGCCCTGTCGGTACGGGAGTTGGGGGCCGCGTACCTCGGCGGTGTGAGCCTGGTCTCGCTGGGCGCGGCCGGTCGCGTGCGGGAGCTGCGGCAGGGGGCGCTGACGGAGGCGGCCGTGGCGTTCGGGTCGACGGTCGCGCCCTGGCTGCCCCACGGGTTCTAGGGCCTGTCCGGCGGATCAGGTCGCAGGAAATCGGCGGCGCCTCATCGACGCAGGTGAGCGGGGGCGATGGGGGTCCCCCCGCGCGAGGTTGTTCGAGCGTGGGGGAGCGTCGAGCTGCAAGGCGGAGGAGGGCGTCGATGCGATGGGGGTCCCCCCGCTCGAGCGAAGTCGAGAGTGGGGGAATCGGCAACCGACGACAACGCCGCAGATCGGCGCCCGCCGCGGAGCGGCTGATGTCACTGCTGCCCCGCGTCTGCGGCATGATCCGCCGGACAGGCCCTAGGCCGGTTCCGGACCTGCCTCAGGGCTTCTGGCAGGCCGGGCACCAGAAGAGGTTGCGGGCGGCGAGATCGGCGGTGCGGATCTCGCCGCCACAGATGTGGCAGGGCAGGTTGGCCCTGCGGTACACGTAGACCTCGCCGCCGTGGTCGTCGACGCGCGGCGGGCGGCCCATCGCCTCCGGGGTGTGTTCGGGGCGGACGGTGTCGATGCGGTTGTTGCGGACGCCCTCGCGCATGAGGTCGACGAGGTCGTGCCAGATCGCGTCCCACTCTGCGGGCGTCAGGCTCTGGCCGGTGCGGTACGGGTCGACGCGGTGCCGGAAGAGGACCTCGGCGCGGTAGACGTTGCCGACGCCGGCGACGACCTTCTGGTCCATGAGCAGGGCGGCGATCGTCGTACGGCTGCGGGAGATCCGTCGGTACGCGGTGTCCGGGTCGGCGTCCTCGCGGAGGGGGTCGGGGCCGAGGCGGTCGTGTATCGCGTCCTTCTCGGTGTCCGTGATCAGGGCGCAGGTCGTGGGGCCGCGGAGATCGACGTACGACGTGCTGTTCGCGAGCCGGAGACGGACGGTGTCCGTGGGCGGGGGCGCGGGGGCGTGGCCGAAGGTGACCTTGCCGAAGAGGCCGAGGTGGATGTGGATCCACTCACTGTCGCGGAAGCCCAGGAAGAGGTGCTTGCCGTGGGCCTCGGTGGCGGTGAGTTCCGTGCCGGTGAGGAGGGCGGCGGAGTCGGTGAACTTGCCCTGGGGGCTGGTCACCTGGGGTGCGGTGTTTTTGAAGGCCGCGGCGTAGTCCTGGGCCAGCCGGTGAATCGTGTGCCCTTCCGGCACGGTGCTGTTTCCTTTCCGCGACCCCTGGGGCTCCGCCCCAGACCCCGCCAGGGGGCTCCGCCCCCTGGACCCCCCTACCTATGCCCACCCACCGCCCGACTCGGTGGGTCGAAAGGTGCCGTAGCGCCTACTGCTGCGGGTGGTGTGCCGGGATCGGCGGCAGGTCGCCCGTCGTCTCGTAGTCGGCCAGCATCTCGATGCGGCGGATGTGACGCTCGTCACCGGAGAACGGCGTGTTCAGGAAGGTCTCGACGAACTTGGTCGCCTCCTCCTGGGTGTGCATACGCGCGCCCACCGCGACGACGTTCGCGTTGTTGTGCTGGCGGCCGAGGGACGCCGTCTCCTCGCTCCAGGCGAGGGCCGAGCGCACGCCCTTCACCTTGTTCGCGGCGATCTGCTCGCCGTTGCCGGAGCCGCCGATCACGACGCCGAGGGCCTCGGGGTCCGCGGCCGTCCGCTCGGCGGCGCGGAGGCAGAACGGCGGGTAGTCGTCCTGGGCGTCGTAGATGTGGGGACCGCAGTCGACCGGGTCGTGGCCCGCCGCCCTGAGCCACTCGACGAGGTGGTTCTTGAGTTCGAAGCCGGCATGGTCGGAGCCGAGATACACGCGCATGGGACGAGTGTGACACGGGCGTTTCAGGGCAGCAGCCCGGGGGGCCGATCCAGAAAACTGTGGGCAACACTACAGAACCTCAGGAAAAGCTCAAGTAACGATCCGGAATCAAAGGTTCACCAATCCCTTCGCCTCCGATTCACTGGACCGACCCGTACGCCGCTCGTACGGGAACCCGCACCTCCCCCCGTGCGGGATGAGCTCACCCGGCGCAAAGGAACCCCCTCCTATGACTTCGCAGCCGACCCTTCCCAAGGCCGGACAAGACCCCGGAGCCTCAGGCCGACCCGGCGAACCCGGCAACGGCCTCCAGGCGGGACTCAAGAACCGTCATCTCTCGATGATCGCCATCGGGGGTGTCATCGGGGCCGGACTGTTCGTCGGGTCCAGCTCCGGTATCGCCACCGCGGGCCCCGGCATCCTCCTGTCGTACGCGCTCGTCGGCACGCTCGTGGTGCTGGTGATGCGGATGCTCGGCGAGATGTCCGCCGCCAACCCGACCTCGGGTTCGTTCTCCGCGCACGCCGACCGGGCGCTCGGGCCATGGGCCGGGTTCTCCATCGGCTGGCTGTACTGGTTCTTCTGGGTGGTGGTACTGGCCATCGAGGCGACCGCCGGAGCCAAGATCCTCGAAGGGTGGATACCCGCCGTACCGCAGTGGGGATGGGCCCTCCTCGTGATGGTGGTCCTCACCGCCACCAACCTCATCTCCGTCGGCTCCTACGGCGAGTTCGAGTTCTGGTTCGCCGGGATCAAGGTCGTGGCGATCGGCGCGTTCATCGTCATCGGCGGGCTGGCCGTCTTCGGGGTGCTGCCGGGTGTCGACAGCGACCAGGCCGGCCTCGGCAACCTCACCGACCACGGCGGGTTCCTGCCGAACGGGCCCGGCGCCATCCTCACCGGCATCCTGCTCGTCGTCTTCTCCTTCATGGGCAGCGAGATCGCGACCCTCGCGGCCGGCGAGTCCGAGGACCCGCAGCGGGCCGTCACCAAGTCGACGAACAGCATCATCTGGCGTATCGGCGTCTTCTACCTCGGCTCGATCTTCGTCGTCGTGACGCTGCTGCCGTGGGACGCCCAGTCCATCCAGGACGACGGCTCCTACGTCGCCGCCCTCGACTCCCTCGGTATCGCGCACGCCGGTCAGATCATGAACTTCATCGTGCTGACCTCGGTGCTGTCCTGTCTCAACTCCGGCCTCTACACCGCCTCCCGGATGGCCTTCTCGCTCGGCCAGCGCGGGGACGCGCCGAAGGCGTTCGCGCGGACGACCAGTCGGGGTGTGCCCCTCGCGGCGATCATGGCCTCCGTGGCGTTCGGGTTCGTGGCCGTGTTCTTCAACTACAAGTTCCCGGACTCCGTCTTCCTCTTCCTGGTCAACTCCAGTGGTGCGGTCGCCCTGTTCGTGTGGCTGGTGATCTGTTTCTCGCAGCTGCGGATGCGGAAGATCATCCAGGCCGAGGCGCCGGAGAAGCTGGTCGTGAAGATGTGGCTGTACCCGTACCTGACCTGGGCGACGGCCGCGCTGATCGTCTTCGTCCTCGGCTACATGCTGACCGACACAGAGCACGACGGCCGCGAGACCGTGCTGCTGTCGCTGCTGGTCGCGGCGGGCGTTCTCGTCATCGCCCTCGTGAAGGAGAAGGTCAAGGGCGGGCGCGCGGTCACGGAGGTCTGATCGCAGTGCGGTGAACGACGGAGGGGCCCGTACGGTACGGGCCCCTCCGTCGTGTCTCACGACACCTCTCACAACACCGTAAAGCTGTCCCTCACCTTGCCGTACGTCTTGAGGGCCTGCGCCTCGATGTCCGGCTGGTACCAGGTGTTGATCTGGTACGACTTCCCGTTCTCGTTGAAGCCCAGCAGCTGGGCGTGCCAGGGGACGCCCTCCAGGGTGAAGGTGTACTCCCAGACGACCGCGGGGTTGCCGCGGAACGTCGTCTCCTCCAGGCGGATCTTCTGGTAGTCCCTGCCCTTGCGGGCGTTCTGTTCGGATGTCCGCCAGCTCTCCATCAGGTCGCCGCGGGCGAGGGAGGACTTGGCGGCCAGCTCCTGCTTGCCGTCCGGGGACGTGTAGTGCACCTCGGCGCCCGTCTTGATGTCCCGCCGCCAGCCGGCCGGCGTCGCCCACGCGAACCCGCCCGCCTCCGCGCGCACCCCCGGCGGCAGGCTCTGCGGCCTCGACGTGCCCTCGACGGTGGGCGACGGGCTGTCGCTCGGGGTGGTGGACGGGGCCTGTGACGAGACCTGTGAGGAGGAGGCCGACGGGGACCCTCCCGCCCGGTTGTCGTCCGGCGAGCCGCTCGTCGCCGCCAGGACGATCGCGACGACCGCACCGGCGGTGACCACGCCCACGGCGGCGACCAGGCCCGTACGACGTCCCGCGCGCCGCCTGTGCCGGGGGTCCGCCGGGACGGCGGGGCCGGGGAGTTCGCCCGGCGGCATGGGGAGCGGGGCGGGGGTGGCGGGTGCGGGGCGGCGTTCTGTCTGCGCCTGGGCGCGGAGGAGTGAGACGCCGGTGACGGTGGGGGCGGCCGCTCCGGCCGCTCCGGCCGCTGCGGTGCCCACGGAGTTGCCGGACGGGGTCCGGGAGCGGGTGTCCGAACGCAGCTCGGAGGCGGCTTCGGTGGAGGCGCTGGCCGGTCGGGGAGCGGGGACAGGGGTGGAATCGGGAGTGGATTCGGGTGTGGATTCGGGTGCGGGCGCCGGTCCCGACCGCGATACGGGTGTGGCCTCCGGCGTCGGTGCCGGTGTCCTGGGGTCGCGCAGCGTGCGCAGATGCCGGGTGTTCACGAACGGCGGCGTGGGCGACTCCTCGGGTGCCGAGGGGAGGGGTGGCGTCGCGTCCTGGATGTCCGGCGCCTCCGGTTCGGCCGCCGGCCCGGGTACTGGTTCGAGTTCTGGTTCCGGCTCCTCGTCCCGGCCCTGGACCGGCCGGTCCTCAACCGGCCGCTCCTCGGCCAAGAGTTCTTCTGGAGGCGCCGGAGCTTCCGGGGGCGCCGGAGCCGCCGGAGCCGCCCCCTCCCGAGAAACGCCCCCCGCCTCTCCCCCGCCCACCGGCACGGTCGGCATCGTCGGCGGCGCCGGATACGCGAGCGGCCGTAGGGACGCCTCCAGTTCCTCCAGCCCCGGCCGTACCGTCGGCTCCTTCTCCAGCAGGGCGGCCAGGATGTCCCGCAACGGGCCTTGGGCGGCGGGGAGTTCGGGCTCCTCGTACAGGACGGCGTGCAGCGTCGCCAGTGTCGTGTCGCGGGAGAAGGGGGAGCGGCCGCCCATGGCCGCGCACAGGGTCGCGCCGAGGGACCACACGTCGGACGGCGGGCCCTGCGGGCGGCCGGAGACCCGCTCGGGGGCCATGTAGTCGGGCGAGCCGACCAGCATGCCGACCATGGTGAGCGCCTTGGCGTCCTGGATGGCGGCGATGCCGAAGTCCGTGAGAACGATGCGCCCTGCGCGGTTCTCCACCAGGACGTTGCCGGGTTTGATGTCCCGGTGCAGGACGCCCCGGTCGTGCACCTGGCGCAGCGCCTCCACCAGGCCGAGTCCGAGCCGTGCCGTCTCGCGCGGGCCGAGCGGGCCGTCCTCGTCCATGATGCGTTCGAGGGAGCGGCCGGCGACCAACTCCATGACGATCCACAGGCGTTCGCCCTCGTCGACGACGTCATACACGCGAACGACGTTGGGGTGGTCGATCCTCGCGGTGGCCCGGGCCTCGCGCAGGGTCCGTTCTCGGCGGGTGCGGGCGTCCTCGGCGTCGAGACCGTCTATACGCATCTCCTTGACGGCGACCTGTCGGTCGAGTATTTCGTCGGCGGCTCGCCACACCCGCCCCATTCCCCCCTGGCCGATACTTTCGACCAGGCGATAGCGCCCTGTCACCAGAAGCCCTGGAACTCCGCCGCTCCTCGTATTTCCCGTATTCCCCGGCAATCCGCTGCACCCCCTCACATACCTCCGGACGTTCCCGACTGGAACACAATGGTCACACTTCGCGCCGTACCAGCATAGTGCGGAGAAATCTTGTGGTACCTCTTCAAGTACTGCGAATTCAGGCGCAGCCAAGGGGGACGAACATGAGTTCTCGTCGTGCGACGACCATCGCGGGATCGCTGGTCACGGCATCTTTCTCGGCCGTGTTGATCCTTTCCGGAACCGCCGGTGCGGATGACCAGGGACCCGGGAGCAGCAAGGGGGGAAAGGCCGTTGACGAGGCGCCGGCGGGCGTGAAGCTGACCACGCTGCTGCCGGAGAAGATCTCGGTCGACAACAGCTCGCAGGAAACGGACGTCACCGCCACGGTGAAGAACGAGGGGACCAAGGACAGCGGCGAGATCAGGCTTTTGGTCGTCGGTTTCGACGGACTCACGGTCAAAAACGTTCAAGGCTGCTCTCCGATTGACGAAAAAGACCTTCCGGAGGGCTCGAACAGCGGTTTCAGCTGCCCCATCGACAATCTGGCGGCGGGTAAGTCGGAGTCGTACGCCGTCGACGCGACATTCGATCTCGGCAAGACCGGAAAGATCTGTCTGCCGGTGCAGACCAGCGACGGGAAGAAGACGTTCTGGCAGCAGGGCCCGGTTCCGTTCGGTACGACGAACCCGTCGCCGAACGCCCCGGCCACCCCGCTGCTGCTCGGCACCGACAACAAGCCGGTCGGGCCGGGCGGCGACGAGCTGCCGAACACCGGTTTCGAGCGTGACGTCCTGCCGCTGGGGGCGGCGGGCACGGCACTGCTGGCCGTCGGCGCGGCCGGGCTGTGGTGGTCGCAGCGGCGGCCGCGGCAGCGGGAGAACTGACCCCGCGGATCCTCAAGGACGAGGCATAACCTGACGGCACCTGTCAGGTTATGCCTCCACCATCGGCCGTATGAATCACCTGACCGACACGACAGACCCGCACGCTCTGCCCGTCCTGCGCCCCGGCGACCCCGGCTACGACGCCGAACTCGCCGGTTTCCAGACCGGGTTCGTGCCACGCCCCGCCCTCGTGGTCGCCGCCCGCTCCCCGGGTGACGTGGTCGCCGCCGTGCGGTACGCGGCCGACCGGAAGCTACCGGTAGGCGTCCAGGCCACCGGGCACGGCATGCCGGGCCCCTCGGAGGGCGGCGTCCTCGTCACGACCGCACGCATGGACGCGGTCCGTATCGACCCCGAAGCGCGCACCGCCCGCCTCCAGGCCGGCGTCCGTTGGGGCCGGGTCGTCGAGGCCGCCGAGCCGTACGGACTCGCGCCGCTCAACGGCTCGGCGCCGTCCGTCGGTGCCGTCTCCTACACGCTGGGCGGCGGACTGGGCATCCTGGCCCGCGAGTTCGGTTACGCGGCCGACCATGTGCGCGGGCTGGACGTCGTCACCGGCGACGGCGAGCCGCGGCACGTGACCCGCGCGTCCGACCCCGACCTGTACTGGGCGCTGCTCGGTGGCGGAGCCGCCCTCGGCATCGGCATCGTCACGGAGCTGGAGATCGGCCTCGTCCCCGTCCGCACGCTCTACGGCGGCTCGCTCGCCTTCGACGGCCGCGAGGTCGGTCCGGCGGTCGTGCTGCGGGCGTACGAGGAGTGGACGCGGACCGTGCCCGACGGGCTGACCTCGTCCTTCGCCGCCGTACCGTATCCGGACCTGCCGGCGTTGCCGCCGCACCTGCGCGGGCGG
This sequence comes from Streptomyces sp. NBC_01352, assembly GCF_036237295.1. Classification (NCBI taxonomy): domain Bacteria; kingdom Bacillati; phylum Actinomycetota; class Actinomycetes; order Kitasatosporales; family Streptomycetaceae; genus Streptomyces; species Streptomyces sp. NBC_01352. Next base: position 7,021,112 of record NZ_CP108354.1, on the reverse strand, counting down.
TACGTGGTGTCCGTACGGGTCGCCCACACCGGCGCCGACGGCGATCAGGACGGCGATCAACTCGTCGCCCCGCTGCGGAAGATCGGGCCGGTGCTCGCCGACTCGCTGCGCGAGATGCCGTACGCCGAGAGCCACACCATCCACAGCGACCCGGACTTCCCGCACGCCTACTACGGGGACAGCGCGGTGCTGAGCGAGCTGGACGTCGACGGGGCCGCCGAGCTGCTCGCGCGCACCGGGCCGGACGCGGGCGCCATGTGCGTCGTCCAGGTCAATCACCTGGGCGGGGCACTCGCACGGCCGGCGCCGAACTCGGTGCCGTACCGCGAAGGGCGTTTCCTGGTGCGGTTGTTGACCATGGGCGACCGGGAGGCGGCCCGCCGGATCCTGGACCCCGCCTTCGCGCTGCTCGCGCCCGTCACGCTCGGGCGGGCGGTCAACTTCGCGTTCGGGGCGGGCGATCGGGCCGGGGATCTGTACGACGCGGAGACGCGGAAGAGGCTCGCCGCAGTGAAGTCGCAGTACGACCCGGCGAACCTCTTCCGGAACAGCTACCGGGTCAGCGCTTGACGAGCTTCCAGGCGGAGGGCAGCAGGCCCATCGCCAGGGCCGCCTTCACGGCGTCGCCGATCAGGAACGGGGTGAGGCCGGCCGCGATCGCGGCGGACGCCGAGAGGCCGGCCGCGTAGGCGAGGTACGGGACGCCGACGGCGTAGATGATCGCCTCGCCCACCAGCATCGTGCCCGCCATGCGGAGCATCGAGCGGTCGGCGCCGCGGCGGGCCAGGGCGCCCACGGCGGCGGACGCGAGCAGCATGCCGAGGATGTAGCCGAAGGAGACGGAGACTCCTGAGGTGCCGTTCGCGAACCACGGCACACCGGCGAGACCGGCCAGCGCGTAGACGACGAGCGCGGAGAGGCCGCGGCTCGCGCCGAGCGTCGTGCCGACGAGCAGCGCGGCGAAGGTCTGGCCGGTCACCGGCACCGGGGAGCCCGGCACGGGCACCGCGATCTGGGCGGCGAGGCCGGTGAGCGCGGCGCCGCCGACCACGAGGGCCACGTCCCGGACACGGGAGGCGGGGAGCAGGTCGGCGAGGACCTGCCCCGGGCGAGCGGGGGCGACGGCAGCGGTGCTCATGGGGACTCCGCGGGGTGAAGGGCACGGGGGACACGGCGACGCTATCCCAGCGCCCTCGCGCCGATCACCGTCAGCGCTCGACAAAGGGTGGAGCGCGGGCTTGGTGGGCTCCGGACAAAAGGTGGGGGTTACACGGTGTTCGGGGTGATGCTGGTCACTGAGGTGACGTGGTGTGGGATACGGAGGCGCCGTGGGCTGGATCTGTCGGATTCCGCCAATGAGCTCGCGGCGTGGATCGCGGCGTGGACACCCGCTGTCTCGCCCGTCGGTCGCCGTCTGGGCAGCGCGGGACCGTTTTGCTAGCTTCGGGCGCATGGTTGCCCAGGCCCGGAACTTCTCGTCGCGTCGCCACGTCGATCTGCGACGCGTGGGCACGGCCGTCTGTCGCCTCCGGTAGGTCGGGGCGGGCGGAGCGGATCCGGTGCGCCTCGACTCATGAGTCGGCGCACCGTCGGAACCGTTCCTGAGGATGATCTCCATGCCCCGTACCGCGACAGCACACCTTCCTGCCTCCCCGTCTCCTCCTTCTTCCCTTCCGCCTGCTTCCCTTCCGCCTGCTTCCCTTCCGCGCGCCGCCGATCCCGACCGGCGCCGGACCAGCGCCAGCGCCGTGCTGCGTTCCGTGCTGGAGCACGGGCCGGTCGCGCGCAGCACCATCGCGCGGCTGACCGGGCTGTCCCCGGCCTCGGTGACCGACTACTGCGCGCGGTTCACGCGGGCCGGTCTGATCCGTGAGGCCGCCGCGCCCCGGCAGTCCAAGGGTGTGGGCCGGCCCCATGTGCCCGTCGACCTGGACGATTCACGGTTCGTAGTGGGCGGCGTCCATGTGGCCGTGCCCTACACCACGGTCGCGCTGCTGGATCTGCGCGGCCGGGTGGTCGCCGAGCGGCGGCTGAAGCACCCGGCCGGGGCTGTCGAGTCCCGGCAGGTGCTGGCGCGGGCCGCCGACGGGCTGGCCGCGCTCCTCGCACGGGCTCCGGAGCGCCGGCCGCTGGGTGTCGGTGTGGCGGTCGGCGGCTGGGTGGACCGGGACTCCGGGACCGTGGTGGCGCACCCGCTGCTGGACTGGCGGGATGTGCCGGTGCGGGATGTGGTCGCCGCACACACCGGGCTGCCGGTGCATGTGGACGGACATGCGCGGGCCTTGGTCAACGCGGAGCGTCTGTTCGGGCGGGCCCGTGGCAGCGGGAGCATGCTGCACCTGTTCGTCGGCAACGTCGTCGACGCGGCGTTCGCCACCCACGACGAGGTGCACCACGGTCCGCGCAGCCAGGCGGGTGCCATCGCCCATCTGCCCGTGCCGGGCGGCACGGAGACGTGCGCGTGCGGGCGCACCGGCTGCCTCCAGGCCGAGTTGAGTGAGCGCACCCTGTGTCGGCGGGCGCGGGAGGCGGGTGTCACCGACGGCGTGAACCCGATGCACGTGGTCGCCGCGGCGGCCGGCGGCGACCGGGCCGCCGTACGGCTGTTGGTGGACCGTGCGCGTCAGGTCGGGCGGGCGGTCGGGCTGCTGCTCGACGTGCTCAACCCGGAGATCGTCGTCGTCACCGAGATCGGTGCCCTGCACCGGGAGGACTGCCTCTCCGCGCTGCGGGAGGCGGTCGGGGCGGAGCGGGCGGCGGCCGTGGTGCCGACGAGTTTCGCGGATTCCGTGCTTGCTGTGGCGGGCGGATCGGTGGCTCTCGACGTGCTGTACCGGGATCCGTTGGGTGCCTCACCTGAGGCGAATTAATTCAGAAATGCGGAATGTTGACAGGCCCGGCCCGAGGGAAGGAACATCCTGGTCATGAGCTGTCGCACCCTCTGTTGCTGACGCGTTGCCGCGCTTGAAGCGCGCGCCCACCTCTCTTTCCTGCGTGAATTCCCTTGCCGGGCTCTCTCCCGCCCGGAATTCCGCACGCACGCGTTCCTTTCACTTCGGCTCACGGAGTCCTCCCATGCCCTCTCCACTCGTACCCGGTATCGACCGACGGCTCTTTCTCACCTCCCTGCTCGGCGTCTCGGCCGCCGCGGCCGGGCTCAGCGGTTGCGCGGGCAGCAGCGCCGCGGCCTCGAAGTCGTCCCTCTCCGAGCCGCTGGCGAAGACGGTCCCGGCCGGCACCAGCCTGAAGATCGCCTCGTACCAGAACGTCCAGCAACTCCAGTTCAGGCTCGCGAAGTTCGGCGAGCTTCCTTTCAAGGTGAGCAGCTGGGCGAACATCGGCGCCGGCCCCGACGTCATCAACGCATTCCGCTCGGGATCCCTGGACGTCGCCAACAACGCGGGCATTCCGCCGATCCAGGCGCAGTTCCAGGGCTACGACGCGAAAATCGTCGCCATCAACATCACCCGCAAACCGAACTACCTCTTCGCCACCAAGCCCGGCAGCGACATCCGCTCGGTCGCGGACTTCGCGGGGAAGAAGCTCGCCTTCTCGCAGGGCCAGGCGCAAGGCGTCGTACTCCTGCGGGCGTTGAAGAAGGCCGGGCTCGCCTACGACGACGTGAAGCTCGTGCCGCTGACCAGCAACCAGTTCCTCACGGCGCTGCAGTCGGGCCAGGTGGACATCGCGCCGCTCGCCAACCAGCAGGCGCCCGCCTATCTCCAGCAGTACGAGTCCAAGGGCGCCCGTGCCATCACCACGGACGTCGTGGACCTGCTCAACCTGCTGTGGGCGCCGACCTCGGTGCTGTCCGACCCCGCGAAGGCCGCCGCGGTCGCCGCGTACATCCCGTACTGGGCGAAGGGCCAGGTGTGGCAGTACGAGCATCCGGACGTCTGGAACGAGGAGTTCTACGTCAAGACGCAGAACCTGAGCCTCGCGCAGGCGCGGTCGATCACCGAGCTCGCCAACAAGCCGCTGTTCCCGCCCAGTTGGGACGAGGCCGTGAAGTGGGAGCAGGAGACCGCCGATCTGCTGGCGGAGGGCGGCTTCGTGAAGGGGTTCAAGGTCGACTCGCTCTTCGACCGGCGCTTCGAGGGCATCGCGGCGAAGTCCGTACCCGCGGAGTACCGGAGGTGAGCGCCACCGTGACCACGACCGCCACCGCGCCCGTCACGCCGGCCGAGGACAGCAGTCCTCAGGTCCGCCGGCGCCGCCGCCTCTCCCCCGGCCACCGGCTGCCCGCCACCCGCCTGCTCGGCCCCGCCCTCATCCTCGCCCTGTGGGCCGCCGCCTCCGCCGCCGGACAGCTCGACCCGGGTGCGATCCCGGCGCCCTGGACGGTGCTGGAGACCGGCGTCCGGCTGTGGACCGACGGCACGCTGCCCACCGACATCCTGACCTCGCTGCGCCGTGCGGCATCCGGCTTCGCGATCGGCCTGACCGCGGGCATCGCCCTGGCTCTCGCGTCCGGGCTCAGCCGCGTCGGCGAGGCCCTGATCGACGGATCCGTGCAGCTCAACCGGGCCATCCCGACGCTCGGCCTGATCCCGCTGTTCATCCTCTGGCTGGGCATCGGCGAGACCTTCAAGGTGGCGATCATCGCGATCGTCGTCTACATCCCGATCTACCTGAACACGCACTCCGCGCTGTCAGGCATCGACCACCGGTACGTCGAACTCGCCGAGGTCCAGGGCCTGTCGCGGTACGCCTTCATCCGGCGGATCGTGGTCCCCGGCGCCTTGCCCGGCTTCTTCGTCGGGCTGCGGCTCGGCGTGACCGGATCCTGGCTGGGCCTGGTCGTGCTGGAGCAGATCAACGCCACCAGCGGACTCGGCTACATGATGTTCCAGGCCCAGAACTACGGCCAGACGGACGTCATCCTCGTCGGCCTGGTCGTCTACGGCATCTTCGGCCTGATCTCCGACAGCGCGGTCCGTCTCATCGAACGGAGGGTGCTGTCATGGCGCCGCACGCTGAGCAACTGACCCGCCCGGCCGTCCAGCTCCGGGGCCTGACCAGGTCGTTCGACGGACGTACGGTCCTCGACGACATCGACCTCGACCTCCCCGCCGGACAGTTCACCGCCCTGCTCGGGCACAGCGGCTCCGGCAAGAGCACCCTGCTGCGGGCGGTCGCCGGACTCGACCACGAGGTGGCGGGGAGTGGCCGGCTGACCGCGCCGGAAAGGGTGTCGGTCGTCTTCCAGGACTCCCGGCTGCTGCCCTGGCAGCGCGTCCTCGACAACGTCCTCCTCGGCCTCGACGGCAAGGAGGCGGACCGCAAGGGCCGCGAGGCCCTCGCCGAGGTGGGCCTGAAGGGCCGCGAACGGGCCTGGCCGAACGAGCTGTCCGGCGGCGAGGCCCAGCGCGCCGCCCTGGCCCGCTCCCTCGTCCGCGAGCCGGAACTCCTGCTGGCCGACGAGCCGTTCGGCGCCCTCGACGCCCTCACCCGGATCCGGATGCACGTCCTGCTGAGGCAGCTGTGGGAACGCCACCGGCCCTCCGTCCTGCTCGTCACCCACGACGTGGACGAGGCGATCGTGCTCGCCGACCGGGTCCTCGTCCTCGACCAGGGCCGTATCGGCCTCGACCTGACCATCGACCGCCCGCATCCGCGCTCGTACCGCGATCCGCTGCTCGGCGAGTACCGGGAGCGGCTGCTGGCCGCGCTCGGCGTGACGGAGGACCACCAGTGACCACCAGACAGCTGCACCTGAACGCGTTCCTGATGAACACCGGCCACCACGAGGCGTCGTGGCGGCTGCCGGAGAGCGACCCGTACGCCCACGTGGACCTCGCGCACTACGTCCGCCTCGCCCGGATCGCCGAACGCGGCACCTTCGACTCGCTGTTCCTCGCCGACGGACCGCAGCTCTGGGGAAGCGTGGCCCAGCGCCCCGCCGGCGCCCTGGAGCCGCTCACCCTGCTGACCGCGCTGGCGACGGCCACCGAGCACATCGGCCTCATCGCCACGGCCTCCACCTCCTACAACTCCCCCTACAACCTGGCCCGCAAATTCGCCTCGCTCGACATCATCAGTGGCGGCCGGGCGGGCTGGAACATCGTCACCACGGCGGGTGCCGAGGCCGCCCGCAACTTCGGTCTCGCCGCCGAGCCCGCGCACGCCGAGCGGTACGCCCGCGCCACCGAGTTCCTCGACGTGGCGCTGAAGCTCTGGGACAGCTGGGAGGACGACGCGATCGTCGCCGACAAGGCGTCCGGTGTCTGGGGTGACGACACGAGGATCCATCCGCCCCGGCACCAGGGGACGTACTTCAGCGTCGAGGGCGCCCTCAACGTGCCGCGCACCCCGCAGGGTTACCCGCTGCTCGTGCAGGCGGGGTCGAGCGAGGACGGGAAGCGCTTCGCGGCGCGGTACGCGGAGGCGGTGTTCACCGCCCAGCAGACCATCGAGGACGCGCAGGCCTTCTACGCCGACCTCAAGTCCCGTACGGCGGCGGCCGGTCGCGACCCCGACCACCTCAAGGTGCTGCCCGGCATCGTCCCGGTGATCGGGTCGACGCAGGCCGAGGCCCGTGCCAAGGAGCGGCTCCTCGAAGACCACATCGTGTACACGCACGGCGTGGCCCGGCTGGAGAGCCTGCTGCAACTGGAGCCGGGCACCCTGGAGTTGGACGCCCAGCTCCCCGCCGACCTGCCGCCGGAGAGTGCGATCGAGGGCGCCAAGAGCCGCTACACGCTCATCGTGGAGCTCGCTCGGCGCGAAGGCCTCACCGTGCGGCAGCTGGTCGGGCGCCTCGGCGGCGGCCGCGGGCACCTCACCTTCGCGGGCACGCCCGAGCAGGTCGCCGACGCGATCGAGACGTGGTTCACGCACGGCGCCGCCGACGGCTTCAACATCATGCCCGCGGTCCTGCCCTCCGGCCTCGACACCTTCGTCGACCACGTCGTCCCGATCCTGCGCACCCGCGGCCTGCTCCGTACGGAGTACGGCCCGCGCCGGACCCTGCGGGAGCGATACGGCCTTCCACGCCCCGCCAACCAGTACGTCAGCCCCGTCGAGGAATCCGCCCCGGAAACCGCCCCGGAATCCGCACTCGCCCGAGTCTGAAAGGACCCGCACATGTCCGACATCCAGATCCGCAAGGTCACAGCGAACATCGGTGCCCGGATCTCCGGCGTCGACCTCGCCAAGCCCCTCGACGAGGAGACGGTCGTCGCCCTCCGCGACGCGCTGAACACCCACAAGGCCCTGGTCTTCGACGACGTGAACCTCGACGACGAGGGCCAGCAGGCCTTCGTCCGGCACTTCGGGGACATCACCACCGCCCACCCGACCGTGCCGTCCGTCGAGGGCGTACCGAACGTGCTGCCCGTCGACAGCGAGCGGGGCCGCGCCGCCAACAACTGGCACACGGACGTCACCTTCGTCCTCAACCCGCCCCAGGCCAGCACCCTGCGCAGCATCACGATCCCGCCGTACGGCGGCGAGACCCTGATCGCCAGCTCCGCGGCCGCCTACCGCGACCTGCCGCAGCCGCTGCGACTGCTGGCCGACACCCTGTGGGCCGAGCACACCAACGACTACGACTACGCCGTACCGGAGGAGACGGTCGACGAGGCACAGGCCGCCGCCCGCGCCCAGTTCACCTCGATCAAGTACCGCACGGCCCACCCGGTGGTCCGGGTCCACCCGCTGACCGGCGAACGCGGCCTGTTCATCGGCGGGTTCGCGCAGCGTCTGGTGGGGCTGTCGGTGGGCGAGTCCCGCAAGATCCTCGACCTGCTCCAGTCGTACGTCACCCGGCCGGAGAACGTCCTGCGCCACCGCTGGTCGGAGAACCAGCTGGTCCTCTTCGACAACCGCATCACCCAGCACTACGCCATCGACAACTACGACGGCCTGCCGCGCCGCCTGCACCGGGTGACCGTCGCCGGTGACGTGCCGGTGGGCGTGGAGGGCAAGGAGAGCTATGTGATCGAGGGGGACGCCTCGCACTACACCTCCGTGGCGGCGTAACCGCCCCCGCGCCGGCAGAAGGCCCTCACGTGCGACACGTGGGGGCCTTCTTCTTGCCCCTCCGCTCCCCGCCCGCCTCTTCTTGTTGATACCGTGCAGTTGCAAGTAACTTGCAATAAGAGGTTCGGAGGGGACCCCGACATGCCCGTGTACACGCTGCCTGAACTGCCCTACGACTACTCCGCGCTCGCCCCCGTGATCAGCCCCGAGATCATCGAGCTGCACCACGACAAGCACCACGCCGCCTATGTGAAGGGCGCGAACGACACGCTGGAGCAGCTCGCGGAGGCGCGGGACAAGGAGTCGTGGGGCTCGGTCAACGGCCTGGAGAAGAACCTGGCCTTTCATCTGTCCGGGCACATCCTGCACAGCATCTACTGGCAGAACATGACGGGCGAGGGCGGCGGCGAGCCCCTCGCGGTGGACGGTGTGGGCGAGCTGGCGGACGCGATCACCGAGTCCTTCGGCTCCTTCGCCGGCTTCAAGGCCCAGCTGACCAAGGCGTCCGCCACGACCCAGGGCTCCGGCTGGGGCGTCCTCGCCTACGAGCCCCTCAGCGGCCGCCTCGTCGTCGAGCAGGTCTACGACCACCAGGGCAACGTCGGCCAGGGTTCGGTGCCGATCCTCGTCTTCGACGCCTGGGAGCACGCCTTCTACCTCCAGTACAGGAACCAGAAGGTCGACTTCATCGAGGCGATGTGGCAGGTCGTCAACTGGCAGGACGTGGCCCGGCGCTACGAGGCCGCGAAGTCCCGCCCGGATGTGCTGCTGCTGGCGCCCTGACGCCTCCGTGGAGCGTCCTGCCTCGTGATCGTCTTCTCACCCTTCACCTGGCAGGCGGAAAGAGGGGAAGCCCCCGCGAGGACGTGACTCGTGGGGGCTTCCTCAGCTCGACGGCGGATGCTGATCAGGGCTTGCGGGCCAGGCCGCCGTGCTGGCCGATCGGGTCGGGGGCGGTTCCCTCGGGGCGCCACAGGGGCACCGACACGACACCCGGGTCCACCAGTTCCAGGCCCTCGAAGAAGGCGGCGATCCGGTCGACCGGGCGCAGGAAGTAGGGGACCGCACCGGTCTCGTTGTAGGCGTCCTGGGCCTGCTCGTAGTCGGGGTCGGTGCCGCGGGAGCCGTCGTTGACGGAGAGGTAGCTGCCGGAGGGGAGGCCCGCAAGGAGGCGGCGGACGATGTCGCGGGCCGCGTCGTAGTCGGCGACGTGGCCGAGGATGCCGCTGAGGATCAGCGCGGTGGGCCGGGTGGGGTCGAGGGTCTTCGCGGCGGCCCGCAGGATCTGCTCCGGCTCGAAGAGACTGATGTCCTCGTACGCCGTCGCGCCCTCCGGTGTGGACGTGAGCAGGGCGCGGGCGTGGGCGAGGACCAACGGGTCGTTGTCGACGTAGACGATCCTCGACTCGGGGGCGAGGCGCTGGGCGACCTCGTGGGTGTTGTCGACGGTGGGAAGGCCGGTGCCGACGTCGAGGAACTGGCGTACGCCCGCCTCCTGCACCAGGTACCGGATGCTGCGGCCGAGAAAGGCGCGGCTGCTGCGGGCGATGGTCACGATGCCGGGGAAGACAGCGGTGTACGCGTCGCCGGCCAACTCGTCGACCGGGTAGTTGTCCTTGCCGCCGAGCCAGTAATTCCAGATCCGGGCCGAATGCGGCACCGACGTGTCGATCTCCGTCATGTGCCCATGGTGCTACGGCGCGTCCGGGTTCGCACGGCTAATCGAGTGAGAGAAGTGCGGCAGAACCGTCGGACTTCGCTGCCCCCGTGAACACGCGGCTCACGGGGGCAGCGGAATGCGAGGTTTCGCGCGATCGTGGCGGGATGCCCAAGGAGAAGATGCTGCCCTGCCACACCTGCGGGACCTACCAGCCGCACCGGCAGCCGAAGGACGACCGGGAGCGGCAGGTCATCCGCACGCTGAAACAGCTGAAGCCCCACACGTACGTCGAGGACTACTGGATCTGCGTCAGCGACGAACGGGACTGCCGCAACATCCGCCACCGGTGGAACGTCAAACCGCTCGACCCTCCGGAGAAGATGCCCGAGCCGGAGTGAGCCCCGGCGGGGAGGCCGCTCACAGGTTGCTGAAGTCCGGGCCCTTGGTCCGGGTGCGCTTGATCTCGTAGAAACCGGGGACCGAGGCCACCGCGAGCGTGCCGTCCCACAGCCTGGCGGCCGCCTCGCCCTTGGGTGCCGGGGTGACGACCGGGCCGAAGAAGGCGATCTGCTCGCCGTCGGCGCCGGGGACGGCGATGACCGGGGTGCCGACCTCCTGGCCGACCTTGTCGATGCCCTCCTTGTGGGAGGCGCGCAGCTCGGCTTCGAACTCGAAGTCCTTCTGGTCGGCGTACTCGATCAGGTCGGCGGGCAGGCCCGCGTCCGCCAGGGCCGCCGCTATCGCCTCTTCGGTGGGGCCCTCGCCCTGGTTGTGGAAGCGGGTGCCGAGGGCGGTGTAGAGGGGGCCGAGGACGTCGGCGCCGTGCTTCTGCCAGGCGGCGGTCGCCACCCGCACCGGCTTCCACGCCTTGGTCGCGAGCATCTCCCGGTATTCCTCGGGCAGTTCGTCGATCTTGTCCTCGTTCAGCACCGCGAGGCTCATGATGTGCCAGCGCACCTCGATGTCGCGGACCTTCTCCACTTCGAGGACCCACCGGGAGGTCATCCACGCCCAGGGGCACAGCGGGTCGAACCAGAAGTCGACGGGGGTCTTGCCGGAGGCGGTCGCGGTCTCGGACATGGGTCTCCTCACAATGCGGGCCTTTCCGAGCTGCAACAGCGACCGGCCCCCGCCCATTCCCGGCTGCCGGGCGCCGGGGGCCCATGGCAGGATCAGCCTGTCCGCATACTGAACACCAGCCCAGGGAGTACCGCCCGTGCCCGGTGAGAACCTGTCCCGCGACGAGGCCCGGGAGCGGGCCGCCCTCCTGTCCGTGGACGGCTACGACGTGTCCCTCGACGTCCGCTCCGCCGTCGGTGACGACACCGCGGACGGACCGAAGACCTTCCGTTCGGTCACCACGATCCGCTTCCGCTGCGCCGAGCCCGGCGCGTCGAGCTTCGCGGACCTGATCGCGCCGAGTGTGACCGCCGTCTCCCTCAACGGCCGGGACCTCGACCCGGGCGAGATCTTCGACGGCTGCCGGATCGCCCTGGACGACCTGGCCGCCGAGAACGAGCTGGTGGTCGACGCGCAGTGCGCGTACTCCCGTACCGGCGAGGGACTGCACCGCTTCGTCGACCCGGAGGACGGCGAGGTCTACCTCTACACCCAGTACGAGCCGGCCGACTCCCGCCGCGTCTTCGCGAACTTCGAGCAGCCCGACCTCAAGGCCCCGTTCCGCTTCGAGGTACGGGCGCCCGAGGGGTGGACGGTGTGGAGCAACGGTGCCGGTGAACTGGCCGAGGGCCGCTGGCGGTTCGCGGAGACGAAGCCGATCTCGACGTACATCACGTGTGTGGCGGCGGGCCCGTACCACTACGTGACGGACTCCTACTCCCGCGTCCTGGCCGACGGCACGACGCTGGACATCCCCCTCGGCGCCATGTGCCGCAAGGGCCTGGCCCCCCACTTCGACTCCGACGACGTCTTCCTCGTCACCAAGCAGGGCCTGGACTTCTTCCACGACCACTTCGACTACCCGTACCCCTTCGGGAAGTACGACCAGGCGTTCGTCCCCGAGTACAACCTCGGCGCGATGGAGAACCCGGGCCTGGTGACCTTCCGCGAGGAGTTCATCTTCCGGGGCAAGGTCACGCAGGCGTCCTACGAGGGCCGGGCCAACGTGATCCTGCACGAGATGGCGCACATGTGGTTCGGCGACCTGGTCACCATGGAGTGGTGGGACGACCTGTGGCTCAAGGAGTCCTTCGCCGACTTCATGGGCGCCTTCGCCCTGGTCGGCGCGACCCGCTTCAAGGACGGCTGGATCACCTTCGCCAACCGCCGCAAGGCCTGGGCCTACCGCGCCGACCAGCTCCCCTCCACCCACCCGATCACCGCCGACATCCGCGACCTCCAGGACGCGAAGCTGAACTTCGACGGCATCACGTACGCCAAGGGGGCTTCCGTACTGAAGCAACTGGTGGCGTACGTCGGCCAGGACGCGTTCCTGGAGGGCGCGCGGCGCTACTTCAAGCGGAACGCGTACGGCAACACGCGCCTCGGTGACCTGCTGTCGGTGCTGGAGGAGACCAGCGGGCGGGACATGGCCACCTGGTCGCGGGCGTGGCTGCAGACGGCCGGGGTCAACTCACTGACCCCGCAGGTGCTGTTGGCGGCGGACGGCCGGGTCGACGAGCTGGCGGTCGTGCAGGAGGCGGCCGAGTCGCACCCCGAACTGCGGCCGCACCGGGTGGCGGTGGGCCTGTACCGGCGTTCCGCGGACGGTTCCCTGGCCCGGTACGCCCGTGCCGACGTGGACGTGGACGGGCCGCGTACGGTCGTGGCGGAGCTGGCCGGTGCGGAGGCACCCGAGCTGGTGCTGGTCAACGACGACGACCTGACGTACTGCAAGATCCGCTTCGACGAGACGTCACTGGAGACGCTGCGGGGCGGGCTGGGTGACCTCACCGACCCGCTGGCCCGGGCCCTGTGCTGGTCCGCGCTGTGGAACATGACCCGGGACGCGCTGCTGCCGGCGCGGGACTTCGTGGACCTGGTGCTGCGCTTCGCGGGGCGTGAGTCCGGCATCGGCGTCCTGCAGATGCTGCACGCGTGGGCCAACTCGGCGCTGGTCAACTACGTGGCGCCCGAGTGGCGGCCGGTCGGTGAGCGCCTGCTGGCCGAGGGTGCGCTGCGCGAGCTGCGGTCCGCCGAGCCGGGCAGCGAGCGCCAGCTGGCGTGGGCGCGGTTCCTCGCGACCGTGGCGTCCGGTGCGGAGGAGCTGGGGTTGCTGCGCGGCCTGCTGGACGGCACGGCGAAGATCGACGGGCTGGACGTGGACCAGGAGCTGCGCTGGGCGTTCCTCCAGCCGCTGACGGCCCACGGGGTCGCGGACGAGGGGACGCTGGCCGCCGAACTGGCCCGCGACAACACCGCGTCCGGCAAGCGCCACCAGGTCCGCTGCCTCGCCGCCCGCCCGTCCGCGGCGGTCAAGGCGCAGGCGTGGGCGCAGCTCGTGGAGTCGGACGCGCTGTCCAACGCCCTGGTCGAGGCCACCCTCGCGGGCTTCGCCCAGCCCTCCCAGCGGGAGCTGCTCGCGCCGTACGCGGAGAAGTACTTCGCGGCGATCGAGCGGGTGTGGCGGGAGCGGTCGATCCAGATCGCGATGCACGTGGTCGAGGGCCTGTTCCCGTCCCTCCAGCACTCGCGGGCGACGCTGGACGCGACGGACGCCTGGCTGGCGGCCCACGAGGACGCGGCCCCGGCGCTGCGGAGGCTGGTGCTGGAGGCGCGGGACGACCTGGCGCGGGGGCTGCGGGGACAGGCGTGCGACGCGGGAGCGGCCGGCTGACGATCTTTGGCCTGTGATCGGGCGGTCCGTGACCGTTACGGAATTCAGGCAATAGGAGCCGTAACCCCTGGTCCCACCCGAACGGACCAGGGGTTTTCCGTGCCTACTCGGCATCCGAACACCCGTCCTTTAGTTCTGCCTTGTCCGGATTTGTCGACGAGCGTGTAACAGCGGTTAGAAGGCCGGTGGACCGCGGCAATCTCCACGCCATGAACCACAACACCCCGGTCCCGCCGCTCTCCCCCCGCCCCCTGCACCACCTCGCCGAGGTACACCGCCGCGTCGTGACGGCCGCGGTCCTCCGCTCGCACGGCGTCACCCCGGCCGAGACCAACGAGCAGTGCCGCCCCGGCGGCCCCTGGCAACAACTGCTCCCCGGCGTCTTCCTGCTCCACCCCGGCCCGCCGACCAGCGAGGAGCGGCTGCACGCGGTGCTGATGTACGCGGCGAAGGAGCGGACGGCAGGCGTCCCGGCCCAGCCGGGCGCGGAGGAACCGCACCGCCCCATGTACGCGGAGGCGATGATCACGGGCCTGGCGGCCCTCACCCTGCACGGCTTCTCCGCCACACCCCCGCTGACGGCCCTGGACCGCATCGACGTCCTGGTCCCCCGCCTGCGCCGGCTCCGCTCGACGGGCTGCGCCCGCATCGTCCGTACGGCTTCCCCGCCCACCCCGCAGCAGGTCACCGGCGTCCCGGTCGCCCCCGTCCCGCGCGCCCTCGCCGACGCGGTGACCGAACTGACGGACGGGGGCGCCGTACGCCGGCTGCTGACCGAGGCGGTACGCGCCGGACACTGCGAACCGGCCGCGGTGGTACGGGAGTTGAACAACGCCAAGCTGCTGAGCCGCCCGCACGTGGTCGACGCGGTGGACTCCCTGCTGGCCGAGGGCCGGGCGATCGCGGAGGACCGCCTGTACACGATGGTGAGTGAGTACGGCCTCCCCGACCCGGTCTGGAACGTGGACCTGCGCCTCCCCGGCGGCCCGCACCTCGGCGGCCTCGACGCGTACTGGCCCGAGCAGGCGGTCGCGGTGGAACTCGACACCCGCGCCCCCCGCCAAGGCCATCGACAGGACGACGACGCCCTCTGGTCCGAGTACGCCCGCAAGCGCGAGCACCTGGAGCGCCTCGGCATCACGGTCGTCCACATCACCCCGAAGAAGCTGAGGGACGCGCTGGAGCAGCAGGCGGCAGTGGTCCGCACGGCACTCATGGCGTCCGGCGACCGCGAGCCGGCCGCGTATGTCGTGGTGCTTCCCCGGTAGTGACGGACCGGGGCGGGACCAGGAGGGGAGAGGAGGGGCCGCCGGGTGACGACCGGCGGCCCCTCCTCATTACGTGCCGCAGTACTCCGCCACCGCCTCGGGCCGGTTTCAGCCCTTCTTCAGCAGCAGTTCCGTGTTCCGGTCCCTGACCTCACCGGCCAGGTCCGTGCGGGCGCCCGGCGCGTTGTAGGAGAGCTCGCGGTAGAGGGCGGCCAGGCCGGTCTGGGAGAGGTCGCTGAAGTCGGTGCGGTGGGGGGCCGAGGACTCGATGCAGGTGGTGAAGATCGAGACGGTGCCGTCCTTGTTGTCCGCCAGCTCGATGACGCGGGCGAGCTGGGGATAGTCGACGTGGGAGGCGGTGGAGATCTCCCAGAAGGAGCGGCCGCCGGGGGCGGAGTGCGGGGTGATGGCGTTGCGGTGGATGTGGCCGTTCACCCAGGCCAGGACGTTGGCGTGGCTGCCGAGGAGGGCGACGACCTCCTGGCCGTTGTGCCGCTTCTCGCCCGGACGGGCCGGGTCGGGGCGGGTGTTGGTCATCGACGTGCTGGTGTGGTGGCTGAAGACGACCGCGTACGAGTCCTTGTTGTCGCGCAGGGTCTTGTCCAGCCACTTCAACTGGGCCGTCCCGAGGGAGCCGTTGTAGTGGCCGCCGGGGTCGGTGGTGTCGAGGCTGATGCCGATGACGTCGTCGGCGATGCGGAAGCTGTAGTACTGGGTGCCGGCGTCGACGTTGGCGGAGGAGTAGCCGTGGCCGACGGGGCCCACACCGCGGTAGGCCGGGTCGAGGTGGGCCTTGAGGTAGTCGGCGGCGGTGTACGGGGCGCGCTTCTCGTCCGGCGTGACCGAGCGCATGTCACGGACGTGCGCCTTGAGGAGGTCGCGGAACGCGGTCCCCATGGGGTCCTTGCCGTTCTTGATGGAGTCCTGGAGCTTCTTCGCCTCGGACGCGGACAGGCTCATCAGCTTCTTGCCGCCGATGGCGTACTCGGCGAGCCAGGAGTCGCCCAGGCCGTAGCAGCCGAGCGGCAGGGAGTCGTGGTTGCCGACGGTGGAGTACCAGGGCAGGTTGAGGCCGGGGCTGTTCAGCTCCCGTACGGCGGCGGCCAGGAAGCCCTCCAGCTGCGGGAAGCCGTACTGCTTGTCGGTGTCGCGCAGGGCCGTGTCGGGCTGCCAGTACTGCTTGAGGCCGCTGTTCTGGACGCCCTCGTAGCGGCGCGGGTCACCGGAGTTGGGGGTGATCCGGCCGCCGCTCATGACGGTCAGGAACCACTCCAGCTCGGTCCTCGCGTTGTTGTCCGTGTTGTCGCCGGTCGTCATCGCGAAGTGCAGCGGGGCGCCGGTGACGGGGGCGCCCCGCAGCGCGTTCACCCGCTCGACGAGGGAGACCGCGCCGTGCACGGTCAGTGCCTCGTGCGGCCGCCAGGCGTGGACGTCCGTGGCGCGCATGTACTCCAGGCGCATCGGGTGCTGGGCGTCGATCAGGTGCAGATCGGTGAGCTGCACGAACGCGGCGAGCGTGGTCCGGCGTCCGGCCCGGCCGGTCTTGGCGGCGGCGAGCTCGTTGCGGACCCCGCGCCGCCAGCCGGGACCGTTGCCGAGGCGCCGGAAGCCGGAGTTCGTCCGCGGGGCCGCGACGGTGGCGAGGGTGGTGCCACGGGTGTACGGCGCCAGGGGCGCGGCCGGCGCGGTGCGGGACTGGGCCACGGGTGCCCCGGCGGCTTCGGCGCCCGAGGCGGAGGTGGCGGCCCGGCTGTCGGTGGGCCGCAGGGCGTAGCCGACGCCCGCGGAGACGGACACGGCCGCGGTGGCGGCGAGGACGGAACGGCGGTTGACCCCCAGCGCGGAGCTGGCGACAGAGCGTGTGCGCGACATGGCGCGATCTCCCCGAGTGCGAACTGCGTCGGCAGTGGTCGCGGGCGATCGCCGGCCGTGACTGCCGCGAACTTCCCGCTCTCACTGGATCGTTGGCACCAGGGATGACCTGCGCGTGAACGAGGCGGCAACGCGCAACGCCGATCACCGTACGTGGATCTTGGACTACCCTGCGCGTCCGCGAGCGCTCCTCAGGTGGCCCGGAAGCGGTTACTCCGTGTTCATCTTTCCGGGTAGGGGAGGAGTTCCCGGCCGCTCCCGCCACAGCCGCAGCCCGATGTCGACCAGCCCCACCCGGTTGAGTTCCGGTACGGCGTCGAGGTGGTGCCAGGCCGCCATGTCCGTGGAGCCGCCGATCTCGTAGCGCAGCTCGCCGCCGGTGACCCGGGCCTCGTAGAGGAGTCGCACGCCGTGGTGGTCGACGGTCCGGCCGAAACGGAGCGGGAGGGTACGGCGGGACGAGTGCACGCCGAGCAGGCCGGTGACCTCGATGCGGTACCCGGTCTCCTCGGTCACCTCCCGCAGGACGGTGTCGTGCGGATCCTCGCCGTGCTCCATGCCGCCGCCGGGCAGCACCCACTCGGGCGGACCGCCGTCCGGTGCCGGGGAGCGGGAGAGCAGGAGTTGTCCGTCCCGGACGCACAGGGCGTAGGCCGCCACCCTCAACTTCCGTCGCATCGAAGGACGTTAACCCGGGTCGGCGACCCCTTGCGCCCTGAAGTGCACCCCTGGGCGACTTGCCCTGTTTGCGGCTCATCTCCCCAAAGGGCATCGGGGGTTTTCCCCATCCGCCCATATCGATTCGGTCAACTCTCCCTAAACATCCTTCCCATGCGTAAAGCTGTGCGATCGTCCGGGATCGCATTCCGGGCCCACCGCGACCAGGACCGATCGGTCCCGGCCGCCACCCGCTCGTTCCTTTACCTACAAGGGATGCCGATGACCCTCACCCCCCAGCGTGAACCGATAACCGGCGCGAGACGCGTGGCCCGGATTGCCGTGGCCGCCGGTCTGGTGGCCGCGCTCTCCGCGGCGGGGCCGATACCCATGGCCCTCGCCGACGCCGAGGCGCCCGTCGCGGCCGACCCGGGCGTGAAGTCCGCCCACGACAAGCTCGGCTCCGACGACGCCGACCTCCTCGCCGAGGCCAAGGCCGCCGGCGACAAGACCGTTACGATGATGGTCGCGACCGCTCCCGGGCAGACCGAGAAGGTCGCCGAGCAGCTGGACGCGGTCCAGGGCGGCCTGGTCGGCCGTACCTACGACAAGCTCGGCTACGTCCGCGCGACGGTCCCGACCGGCAAGGCGGACTCGGCCATCGCCGCCGCCGCCAAGCTGACCTCCGTGCACGGCATCGACCTGCGGCAGGACATCCCGCTCGACGACCCGACGCCGGCCGCGGACGCCGCGAAGGGCGCCGCGGGCACGGGCGGCACGGCCGCCTACTCCGCGCCGACCAAGAAGACCCCCGCCGAGAACCCGTACAACCCGTCCTTCGAGACGGGCGCCGTCGACTTCGTGGAGGACCACCCGAAGGCGGACGGCCGCGGCGTCACCATCGGCATCCTCGACTCGGGTGTGGACCTCGCCCACCCGGCGCTCAAGAAGACCACCACCGGCGAGCGGAAGATCGTCGACTGGGTGACGTCGACCGACCCGGTCTCCGACGGCGACCTCTCCTGGCGCCGCATGCTCACCTCGGTGGCCGGCCCGGCGTTCTCCGCGACCCCCGCCGGCGGCGCCGCCGAGGCGTTCACGGCCCCGGCCGGGTCGTACAAGTTCAACTACTTCTACGAGTCCGTGACCGCGGGCGGCGACCAGCTGGGCGACGTCAACCGCGACGGCGACACCACCGACGCCTGGGGCGTGCTGTACGACGCCGCGGCCGGCACGGTGCGCGTCGACCTCGACGACGACCACGACTTCGGTGACGAAGAGCCGATGAAGCCGTACAAGGACGGCTACCAGATCGGCTACTTCGGCACGGACAACCCGGCGACCGAGGTCGCCGAGCGCATCCCGTTCGTCGTCGAGATCCGCAAGGACGTCGTCTACAACGCCGCCGGCGCCAAGGCCGACTACGTCAACATGGGCATGATCTCCAGCGAGCACGGCACCCACGTGGCCGGTATCACCGCCGCGAACAGCCTGTTCGGCGGCGAGATGAACGGTGCCGCGCCGGGCGCGAAGCTCGTCTCCTCGCGTGCCTGCGTGTTCGGCCCGAGCTGCACGAACGTCGCGCTCACCGAAGGCATGATCGACCTGGTCGTCAACCGCGGTGTCGACATCGTCAACATGTCGATCGGCGGTCTGCCGGCGCTGAACGACGGCAACAACGCGCGCGCCGAGCTGTACACGCGCCTCATCGACACCTACGGCGTCCAGCTGGTGATCTCGGCCGGCAACTCCGGCCCCGGTGCCAACACGATCGGCGACCCCGGCCTGGCCGACAAGGTCATCTCGGTCGGCGCTTCCATCTCCAAGCAGACCTGGGCCGCCAACTACGGCTCGGTGGTGGAGAAGTCGTACGCGATGATGCCGTTCTCCTCGCGCGGTCCGCGTGAGGACGGCGGGTTCACGCCCACCCTGGTCGCCCCGGGTGCCGCGATCAACACCATCCAGACCTGGCTGCCGGGCGCCCCGGTCGCCGAGGCGGGCTACACCCTGCCGGCCGGCTACGGCATGCTCCAGGGCACCTCGATGGCGTCCCCGCAGGCCGCGGGCGCGTCCGCGCTGCTGCTGAGCGCCGCCAAGGCGAAGAAGATCTCCCTCGCCCCCGCCACCCTGCGCACCGCGCTCACCTCGACCGCCGACCACATCAGTGGTGTGCAGGCGTACGAGGAGGGGGCCGGCCTCATCAACATCGAGGACGCCTGGGACTCGATCCTGGACGGCGCCACCGCGCACGCCTACACGGTGAAGGCCCCGGTCGACACCGCGATCGACCAGTTCCTGAAGACCCCGGGCTTCGGCACGGGTCTGTACGACCGTGAGGGCGGCCTCAAGGCCGGTCAGAAGAAGACGTACGACGTCACGATCACCCGTACGTCCGGCGCCGACAAGGCGATCCGCCACGAGCTGCACTTCGAGAACAACGCGGCGAGCACCTTCAGGATCGTCGGCTCCGACGAGGTGAACCTGCCGCTGAACCAGCCGGTGACCGTCAAGGTCCAGGCCGCGCCGAAGTCCGCGGGTCTCAAGAGCGCGATCCTCGAGGTCGACGACCCGAGGACCGAGGGCATCGACAAGCAGGTCATGACGACGGCCGTGGTCTCCGCGCCGCTCGCCTACACCTACTCGGCGTCGAACACGGTCCAGCGCAACAGCACCCGGTCGTACTTCGTCACCGTCCCCGAGGGCGCCAAGTCCCTCGAGGTCGCCATCGGGGGGCTGAAGGGCAAGAGCCAGACCCGGTTCATCGCCATCCACCCGTACGGCGTTCCGGTCGACACCACCAGCACCCCGAACTGCTACAACAACTACCTCGACGGCAACGGCTGCAGGCCCGACGTGCGTTCGTACGCCGACCCGGTGCCGGGTGTCTGGGAGATCGAGGTCGAGTCGCGCCGTACGTCGCCGCTGCTCGACAACCCGTACAAGCTGGACGTCGCCGTCCTCGGCGCGGCCTTCGACCCGGAGACCGTGACCGTGCCCGAGGCCAAGGTCGGCACCCCGGCCACCGCCTCCTGGAAGGTGACGAACAACTTCGCCGCGATCGACGGCAAGCTGGCCGGCGGCCCGCTCGGCTCGGCCAAGACGGCCCGTCCGACCATCGCGGAGGACGAGACCCAGACCACCACGGTCGCGGTGCCCGAGGGCGCCGAGTCCCTGGACGTCACCATCGGCAACGTCTCCGACCCGGCCGCCGACCTCGACCTCGTCGTCTACGACGCGGCGGGCGAGGAAGTCGGCAGCTCCGCCGACGGCGACTCGGAGGAGTCCGTGTCCGTGGCCGACCCGGCTGCCGGCACGTACACCATCGAGGTCATCGGTTACGCGGTCCCGGCCGGTTCCACCGCGTACGACTACCAGGACGTGTTCTTCTCCGCCGCCCTCGGCAGCGTCACCGTCGACGACTCGACGCCGGTGAAGCTCGCCACGGGTGCCTCCACGACGGTCTCCGGCAGCGTCACCGCCGCCGCGGCCGCCCCGGAGGGCCGGGAGTTCTTCGGCCAGGTCCAGCTGCTCAACGCGCGCGGCACGGTCGCGGGCGTGGGCAACGTGACGATCGAGAAGGTCACGCCGTAGTCGGTGCGGCTCACGCCGTAGTCGTCACGGCTGTCGGGGCGGGCGTTCGTCGGAGTACCGACGGGCGCCCGCCCTTCGTCAATCGCAGGTGAGCCCGCGTGACTGGGCGGCGGAGACGGTGAGCCGGGCCCGGTCCTGGGCGATCTGCTTCTCGCCGACCAGCCAGTAGTCGGGCTGCCGCTCGCCGTCCGGGATGCCCCACAGCACCTGGTCGCCCTCCCGGAGGCCGGGGATCACGTGCGTGTCGATCACGTAGGTGAGCTCCTTCGCGTCGCCCTCGGCGGGCTGCGCCGGCTTGTAGTAGCGCGTCACGTCCACGGTGAGGCGGACCGACTCGGTGCCGGGGATCTGCTGCACGGACGTGGCCCTGCCCTCGGCGATCAGGCTGGAGCAGGCGAAGTAGCGCGGGCTGCCGAAGAGGGTGCCGGCGCTGGATTCCTCCTTGGCGGCACCGCTGTCGCTGCTCGTCTGGTCGCTCATGCCGCCCTCCGCCTGGGCCAGCAGCCAGGCCATGCCCGACAGCACGGCCGCGGCGGCGGCCACCGCGAGGCCGCCGAAGGCGAGGTTGAGCACGCGGCGCCGGGTGCGGGACGGGCGTACGGGAGCGCGTACGGGAGCCGCGGCGGCCTCGGGGGGTTCGGCGAGCGTCCGCCCGATGATGCCCAACTGCTCGCGCAGCAGCGCGAGGTCGGCCTCGGCGGAACGGTGTTCGGCCATGAAGGCGGCGTCCGCGCGGGCGGCGTCCGACAGGGGTTCGTCGGTGATGGCGGCCATCAGCGCGTCCATGCCGGCGTGTTCGGCCCGTCCGTCGTGTTCGGCGCGTCCGTCGTGTTCGGCGGTCATGTCACACCACCTCGTCCTCGTGCAGGCGGGCACGCAGGGCCCGTACCGCCGTGTGCAGCCGGCTCTTCACCGTGCCCTCGGGGATACCGAGCTCCTCGGCGATCCCGCGCACCGGGAGGTCGGCGTAGAACCGCAGGACGAGGACCTGGCGCTGGGCGTCGGGCAGTTCGTCCAGACCCTGGGCCACGGCGAGGGACAACACGCTGGTGTCCTCGCCGGAGGGGTGCTCCAGCTGGCGCAGGGAGGCCAGGCGTTCGCCGACGCGCTCCTGGCGGCGCTTGGCCCGGTGCCAGTCCATCGCCAGGTTGGAGGCGACGACCGCCGCCCACGCCGACACGTCGCGCGGCGCCTCGTCCCCCCGCGCCGCGCGCTCCAGCAACCGCAGGCGGACCTGCTGCACCCCGTCCGGCAGGTCCGCCTGCGGTACCCCGCCCAGGGCGAGCACGGCTCGCACCCGGCGTTCCTGGGCCGCGTCCAGCGGATCGTCGAGCACGTCCTCCTGGCCGCGGCGGGCCTTTCTGCGCAGCACAGACACCCCTCCCCTCACCGCGTCACCTCTACGACGCCGCAGCGGGCGGAAACGTTCGGCTCAAGGGTGGGAAGTTCTTCGGAGGCGTACGTCACACCAGCGCGGCAGGCCGCACAGCTTGCGGCGCGGAACGGCCGCAGGGTGAATTCCTGCAGCTCAGGGGAGGTGTGGGCAGGAGTTCCGCAGGTGTCGGCCGCCCTGGTGTGTCCCAGTCCTCGGGCATGGTGAGCAAAGAATTGGACAGGTAGGCCCGTGTCGGCCGCATCATGGAAACGTCTCGGCCAGGCAACACGCATGTAAAGACAGACAGAGGGAGTCACCGTGAGGGTCGGAATCGTCGGAGCCACCGGTCAGGTCGGCACGGTCATGCGCAGGATGCTGGTCGAGCGGGACTTCCCGGTCACCGAGCTGCGTCTGTTCGCCTCGGCCCGCTCGGCCGGGACGGTCGTCGACGGTGTGACGGTGGAGGACGCCTCCACGGCCGACTACTCCGGCCTCGACATCGTCCTGTTCTCCGCGGGCGGCGCCACCTCGAAGGCCCTCGCCGAGAAGGTCGCCTCCCAGGGCGCGGTCGTGATCGACAACTCCTCGGCCTGGCGCAGGGACCCCGAGGTGCCGCTGGTCGTCGCCGAGGTCAACCCGCACACGATCGTGGACCGGCCCAAGGGGATCATCGCCAACCCGAACTGCACCACGATGGCCGCGATGCCCGTACTGAAGCCGCTCCACGAGGAGGCCGGCCTCGAAGCGCTCGTCGTCGCCACCTACCAGGCGGTCTCCGGCTCGGGTCTGGCCGGTGTCGCCGAGCTGCACGGCCAGGCGCAGAAAGTCATCGCCGACGCGGACAAGCTGACCCACGACGGTTCGGCGGTCGACTTCCCCGAGCCGCAGGTCTACAAGCGGCCCATCGCCTTCAACGTGATCCCGCTGGCCGGCTCCATCGTCGACGACGGCCTGAACGAGACCGACGAGGAGCAGAAGCTCCGTAACGAGTCCCGCAAGATCCTGGAGATCCCGGCCCTCAAGGTCTCCGGCACCTGTGTGCGCGTCCCGGTCTTCTCGGGCCACTCGCTCCAGGTCAACGCCCGTTTCGCGCGTCCGCTGAGCGCGGAGCGCGCGAAGGAGCTGCTGGCCGGCGCCCCGGGGGTCGCTCTTTCCGACATTCCGACCCCTCTCCAGGCCGCCGGCCAGGACCCGTCCTTCGTCGGCCGCATCCGCACCGACGAGACCGTGGAGCACGGCATCGCCCTCTTCATCTCCAACGACAACCTGCGCAAGGGCGCGGCCCTGAACGCGGTCCAGATCGCGGAGCTGGTGGCGGCGGAACTCAGCTGAGCGGCGCCCGGCTCGGCGCCCGGCTCGGGAGTTCCGCCGGCGGGCGGGCGGTGCGGGAAACAGCGAGCCCGAGCCGATCAGGCACCTGATCGGCCAGGTGGATCAGGCGGTACCCGGGGACTTCGTGGCCTGGGCGACCTTGCCCGTCACGTCCACGGTGTCCTCGGCGGCCGGCGCCTCGACGTCGGCCTCGGTACCGAAATCGCTGAACTTCAGCGTGGTGGTGCTGGTGACCGTCCGGCTCTGCTTCGGAGCGTCCCCGGACTCGGGGCGCAGGGTGAGCCGGACGGTCTGCTGCCGCAGGCGGCCCTGGTCGTCGAGCCACATGTCGAGCGGGAGCGACGACGTGCCCAGCTGCTCGCGCAGCGCCTTCGCCCTGGCCGGATCACCCTCGGCCAGGGCTTCCACGTCGGCCTTGACCCGGTAGTGCGTGGTGCGCGCCCCGTCGATCGTGTCCGTCCCGACCTTGGTGACGTCGCGGTCGGTCACGCCCTTGGCGTACTCGAACGACTCGGCCGGGTCGCTGACCTGCCCGTCCGCGCCGCTGGAGCCGGAGCCGGAGCCGGAGCTGTCCAGCCGGGCCAGGTCGATCTTCATCCAGGTCTTGTCGGGCGGCAGCCGGAGCTGGCTGCGCTGCTCGGCGGGCGCCTTCTGGTAGACGACACCGTCGAGGACCCGCTGCTCGATCTTCTGGCCCTGGGCGGTCAGCGTCATGCGGCTGTCGCCCTCCTCCAGGTCCATCACACCGTCGCCGCGCGCCGTCACGGACTCCCCGGCCGCGGCGGCCTTGGTGGTCAGGGTCATCCTCGCGGTGTCGGCCTCGGCCGTCCTGCGGTACGCGGCTCGCACGGTCTGGGACTCGGACGCCTTGTCACGCCCGTCCTTCGACTGTCCCGCCTTCTTGTCGTCGCCGTCGGAACAGCCGGCCAGTCCCACGGTGAGCACGAGCGCTGTGGCGGCTCCTAAGACACTTTTACCCGTCATAGGGACTTTCCTCCCCAACTCGGTTCATAGATGGGTGACTTGACCCGAACCGGGTTCCCCGTCCGCTCCGTGCCACTCCCCCGGCCTTCCGCGCCGGCCGGCGGGCGAAGGTCAGGGGCGGCGTACCTCGTAGAGGAAACAGCCGTACTCGACGGCCCGGACGTGGACCAGTGTCACGGCCGGGTCGTCGAATGCCTCCCGGAAGGCCGCGTCGAACCCGTCGGCGTCCTCGACGAGCCGTCCGCCCAGGATGTGCCCCTCGGCCGAGTACCGGCGCACCGTGCGGTGCGCGTTCGTGAACGGCAGGCCGTCGCCGTCCGGTCCCGCGCACTCCTCCGCGTGGACGAAGACGGGGCCCTGCTCGTCGTACGCCCCCGGATCGGCCCCCGTCTCAGCCGCCCAGCGGCGCAGCGGGGCGTACGAGACGAGCGCGATCCGCTCCCCCCGCTCGCTGCGGCGCAGGCAGCAGCGGAGTGGGGCGCCGCCCTCCTCGTCGATCACGGGAACCATCTCGCGTCCCGAGTCGTCAGCAGAGCGCAGCTCCTTCAGGACCGTCGGAAGAACAGGGCGTGCGATGTACGTCGTCATGTCCTCACACTCGCGCGCATCCGCCCTGCCCACCGGCGGGATACGGACATCGCGTTCCGTGCAGGCCCGTGGAAGGATGGCGCAACCCACACATAACGAGGAGATGACCGCGTGCCTGGCACAAACCTGACTCGCGAAGAGGCGCAGCAGCGGGCGAAGCTGCTCACCGTTGACTCGTACGAGATCGATCTCGACCTCTCCGGCGCGCAGGAGGGCGGCACCTACAGGTCCGTGACCACGGTGCGCTTCGATGTCGCCGAGGGCGGCACGGAGTCCTTCATCGACCTGGTAGCCCCGACCGTCCACGAGGTCACCCTCAACGGCGACCACCTCGACCCCGACGAGCTCTTCGCGGACTCCCGGATCGCGCTGCCCGGGCTGCTGGACGGCCGCAACGTCCTGCGGGTCGCGGCCGACTGCGCGTACACCAACACCGGTGAGGGGCTGCACCGGTTCGTCGACCCCGTCGACAACCAGGCCTACCTCTACACCCAGTTCGAGGTGCCGGACGCCCGCCGGGTGTTCGCGTCCTTCGAGCAGCCCGACCTCAAGGCCACCTTCCAGTTCACCGTGCGGGCGCCGGAGGGCTGGACGGTCATCTCCAACTCGCCCACCCCGGAGCCGAAGGACAGCCTCTGGATCTTCGAGCCGACGCCGCGCATCTCGACGTACATCACCGCGCTGATCGTCGGCCCGTACCACTCGGTGCACAGCGTGTACGAGAAGGACGGCCAGACCGTCCCGCTCGGCATCTACTGCCGCCCCTCGCTCGCCGAGCACCTCGACTCGGACGCCATCTTCGAGGTGACCCGGCAGGGCTTCGACTGGTTCCAGGAGAAGTTCGACTACCAGTACCCGTTCAAGAAGTACGACCAGCTGTTCGTGCCCGAGTTCAACGCGGGCGCGATGGAGAACGCGGGCGCGGTCACCATCCGCGACCAGTACGTCTTCCGGTCGAAGGTGACGGACGCCGCGTACGAGACGCGGGCCGAGACGATCCTGCACGAGCTGGCCCACATGTGGTTCGGCGACCTGGTCACCATGGAGTGGTGGAACGACCTGTGGCTGAACGAGTCGTTCGCCACGTACACCTCCATCGCCTGCCAGGCGCACGCGCCGGACAGCCGCTGGCCGCACTCCTGGACCACCTTCGCCAACTCCATGAAGACGTGGGCGTACCGGCAGGACCAGCTGCCGTCCACGCACCCGATCATGGCCGAGATCCGCGACCTGGACGACGTCCTCGTCAACTTCGACGGCATCACGTACGCCAAGGGTGCTTCCGTACTGAAGCAGCTCGTCGCGTACGTCGGCATGGACGAGTTCTTCGCGGGCGTGCAGGCGTACTTCAAGGCGCACGCGTTCGGCAACACGCGCCTGTCCGACCTGCTCGGCGCGCTGGAGGAGACCTCCGGCCGTGACCTGGGGACCTGGTCGGAGAAGTGGCTCCAGACCGCCGGCATCAACATCCTGCGCCCGCAGATCGAGACGGACGCGAACGGTGTCGTCACGTCCTTCGCGATCCGCCAGGAGGCCCCCGCGCTGCCCGCCGGCGCGAAGGGCGAGCCGACCCTGCGCCCGCACCGCATCGCGGTCGGCCTGTACGACCTCGACGACGAGAGCGGCAAGCTGGTGCGCGACGAGCGCATCGAGCTGGACGTCGACGGCGAACTGACCGCCGTACCGCAGCTGGTGGGCAAGCGCCGACCGGCGGTGATTCTCCTGAACGACGACGACCTGTCGTACGCGAAGGTCCGCCTCGACGAGCAGTCCCTCGCCTTCGTCACCGAGCACCTCGGTGACTTCGAGTCGTCCCTGCCGCGCGCCCTGTGCTGGGCGTCGGCGTGGGACATGACCCGGGACGCCGAGCTCGCGACCCGCGACTACCTGTCCCTGGTCCTGTCGGGCATCGGCAAGGAGTCCGACATCGGCCTGGTGCAGTCGCTGCAGCGCCAGGTGAAGCTGGCGATCGAGCTGTACGCCGACCCGACCGCCCGCGAGGCCCTGCTGACCCGCTGGACGGACGCCACGCTCGCGCACCTGCGTGCGGCGGCGCCGGGCAGCGACCACCAGCTGGCGTGGGCGCGCGCGTTCGCGGCGGCGGCCCGTACGCCGGAGCAGCTGGACCTGCTCGACGCCCTGCTGGAGGGCACGCAGACGATCGAGGGCCTGGCCGTCGACACGGAGCTGCGCTGGGCGCTGGTGCAGCGGCTGGCCGCGGTGGGCCGCTTCGACGAGGCGGAGATCGCGGGCGAGTACGCGCGCGACAAGACGGCCGCCGGCGAACGCCACGCGGCCACCGCCCGGGCCGCCCGCCCGACGCCGGAGGCCAAGGCGGAGGCGTGGGCGTCGGTCATCGAGTCCGACAAGCTGCCGAACGCCGTCCAGGAGGCCGTCATCGGCGGCTTCGTGCAGACGGGGCAGCGCGAGCTCCTGGCCCCGTACACGGACAGGTACTTCGAGGTCCTGAAGGACATCTGGGAGTCCCGCTCGCACGAGATGGCCCAGCAGATCGCGGTCGGCCTCTACCCGACGATCCAGGTCTCCGAGGAGACCCTGCGCAAGACCGACGAGTGGCTGGCCTCGGCCGAGCCCAACGCCTCCCTGCGCCGGCTCGTCTCCGAGTCCCGCGCGGGCGTGGAGCGAGCGCTGAAGGCCCAGGCGGCGGACGCGGCGGCCACCGAGTAGCGGCCGCCGTACGTACGGCAACAGGGGGCGCCCGGCACACCACCGGGCGCCCCCGCTCACGCACGCCGGTCGTCAAACTGCGGGCAATCGTGCCGCCGGGGCGGCACGGGTGGGCGCAGGCGGCACCCCGCGACGCCGGGCTGCGCCGTCCACCCCCGCCCGGCCCCCGTCAAGCTGCGGGCAATCGTGCCGCCGGGGCGCCACGGGTGGGCGCAGGCGGCACCCCGTGACGCCGGGCTGCGCCGTCCACCCCCGGCGAGCCGCAGCCCACGGGCTGACGGACCGGTTGCAGCTGCCCCGCGACCGTCGCCCCGAACGCCAGCGCCATGCCGCCCAGCTGCACCGGCGTGAGCGCCTGCCCGAGCGCCGCCCAGCCGACCACCGCGGCGGTCAGCGGCGAGAGCGGGCCGAGGAAGGTGACCTGGGTGGCGGTGAGGCGGCCGATGCCGCGGAACCACAGCCAGTACGCGACCGCCGTGTTCGCCAGCGCCAGGTAGAGGTAGCCGCCGACCGCCCGGCCGTCCAGCGCGGGCGGCGCGCCCTCGACGAGGAGGGCGAGAGGGGCGATGAGCAGGCCGCCCGCGGTCAGCTGCCAGGCGGTGAGCGCGAGGGGGCCCACGCCGTCCGGGCGGCCCCACCGCTTGGTCAGGACGGTGCCGGCGGACATCGAGGCGGTCGAGGCGAGGGCCGCGAGCACACCCACGGTGTCGAGCGCCCCGGCCGCCTTCAGGACGACCAGGCTCACCCCGGACGCGGCGACGAACCCGGTGATCACACTGCGGGCCGTCGGCCGCTGCCCCAGCAGCAGCGCCGACAGACCCACGACGAACAGCGGCCCGATCGAGCCGACGACCGCCGCCATCCCGCCCGGCATCCGGTACGCCGACAGGAACAGCAGCGGGAAGAAGGCGCCGATGTTCAGCGCCCCGAGCACCGCCGCCTTCCCCCACCAAGCGCCGCGTGGCAGCACCCGGGCCAGGGCCAGCAGGACGAGGCCGGCGGGCAGGGCGCGCATGAGGCCGGTGAACAAAGGGCGGTCGGCCGGCAGGAACTCGGTGGTCACGGCGTACGTGGTGCCCCAGGAGACGGGCGCGAGGGCGGTGAGCAGGACGGTCGCTGGCCGTTTCATGACCGGCACCCTTCTCCGAAGGTAGCTTGATGAAAAGTAGCTTATCTCTAAGCTACTTGCAGTCAAGCTACTTTCTTGCGGGTGATCGGAAGCGGGCGGATACTCGCCCCATGAGTGCAGAGCGCAAGGACGCCGTCGACGCGATCATCGAGCAGTGGGCCGACGTGCGGCCCGATCTCGAAACGGCCGCCATGGAGGTCTTCGGCCGGATCTACCGGCTCTCGCGCGCGATGGGCGACCGCATGGAGAAGGCGTACGCGTCCCTCGGGATCTCCCGCGGCGAGTTCGACGTCCTGGCGACCCTGCGCCGGTCCGGAGAGCCGTACACCCTCTCCCCCCGCCTGCTCTCCGGGACGCTGATGCTCACCACCGGCGGCATGACCGGCCGCCTCGACAAACTGGAGCGGGCGGGCCTGCTGCGCCGCTCCCCCGACCCGCACGACCGCCGGGGCCTGCAGGTGACGCTGACGGAGAAGGGGTTGGCGCTCGTCGACGAGGCGGTGGGTGCGGGCCTCGCGGTCCAGACGGACGCCCTGAAGGGTGCCCTGGACGAGGAACAGGCCGGCCGATTGGCCGACCTGTTGCGAGAGTTGCTCATCGGGACCGAGGGGTCCTAGCAGTCCGAGCCCGGTCCGGGCTCGGAGTGAACCGCCCCGGTCAGGCCTTGGAGCCGACCTCGGCCTTGGGCCTGGTCTTGATGTTGCGGGTCGTCACCCGGTGCGCCTCGTGCGACTTGTCCAGGACCATCACCAGGCCCGCGATGACCGCGAACAGGACGATGGGGGCCACGACGAAGAGACCCAGCGTCTCGATGACGCTCAGGCCGGTGCCGGGATCGTCACCGTCGTCGCGGGTCAGCGCGAGCGCGGGGGACGACATGAGCAGCATCATCAGCGTCGTACCGGCAGCCAGGGCGCCGGCGCGCAGGGCGTTCTTCTTCACAGGGCCAACGTAGCGAACGGCCGGAAGGGACGCGCGTCCGGGGTGCCGTATGAGGCGGGCGGCGCTCACGGAGTGCCACCCGAGGTGTGCCGGAAGACGTCCAGCAACGCATGCAGCCGCGGCGAGCCCGCCAGTTCCTCCAGCGTCACCGGCCGCCCCTCCGTGTCCGCGATCGGGAGCCGCCAGTTCGGGTACTGGTCCCAGGTGCCCGGCAGGTTCTGGGGGCGGCGGTCGCCGACGGTGTCGGGGAGCCAGATGCCCACCATGCGGGCGGGGGTGTGCAGGAGGTAGCGGTGGACGGCCTGGATCTCGGCCTCCTCCGAGGACGGGTCGATGCCGCCGCCGGTGCCCTGCAGGAGGCCGAGGCGAGCGAGCAGGGCCAGCCACTCCGCGGTGTCGGCCGACGCCTCCGCCCGCTCTTCGTCCAGGGGGCGGGTCAACAGGCCGAGGTGGTCGCGGAGTTCGACGTGTTCGCCGGTGAGGCGGGACGCGGTGGGCGGGAGGTCGTGGGTGGTCGCGGTGGCCAGGCAGTCGGCGCGCCAGTGGTCGGGGGGCAGGGGGCGGCCGTCGCCGTCCCAGTCGCGCTCGAACCACAGCACCGACGTGCCGAGCACGCCCCGCTCGCGCAGTGTTTCGCGCACGCCGGGCTCCACGGTGCCCAGGTCCTCGCCGATCACCACCGCCCCGGCGCGCGAGGCCTCCAGGAGCAGTACGGCGAGCATGGCCTCGGCGTCGTAGCGGACGTACGTGCCCTCGGTGGGCGGTTCGCCGAGCGGCACCCACCACAGCCGGAACAGGCCCATGACGTGGTCGATGCGCAGGGCGCCGGCGTAGCGGAACAGGGCCCGCAGCAAGGACCGGAAGGGTTCGTAGCCCGACTCGGCCAGGCGGTCGGGCCGCCAGGGCGGCAGGCCCCAGTCCTGGCCGCGCGCGTTGAAGGCGTCCGGGGGCGCGCCCACCGACATGCCCGCCGCGAAGTACTCCTGCTGCGCCCAGGTGTCGGCGCCCTCGGGATGGACCCCGACCGCGAGGTCGTGGACCACGCCCACCGGCATGCCCGCCTCGCGGGCCGCGCGCTGGGCGGCGGTGAGCTGGGTGTCGGTGAGCCAGGCGAGGTAGGTGTGGAAGTCGACGCGGTCCATCAACTCGCCGCGGGCGCGGGCGGTGTCGGCCGAGCGGGGGTCGCGCAGGCCGGCCGGCCAGCCGTGCCAGTCGGAGCCGTGCACCTCGGCGAGGGCGCACCAGGTGGCGTGGTCCTCCAGGGCCTCGCCCTGCTCGGCGAGGTAGTCGACGTAGGCGGCGCGCCGGCCCGGCCCGAGCGGCACCTCCCGGACCAGCTCCAGTGCCTCCCGCTTGAGCTCCCACACGGCGTCCCGGTCGATCAACGCGCCCTTCTCCAGCACCGATGCGCGCAGCCGCTCCGCCCGCTCCAGCAGGCCGCGCAGCCGCTCGCGGTCGGTGACCTGGGCGTACTCGGGAATGTCCGCGACCCGCAGATGCACCGGGTCGGGGAAGCGGCGTGAGGAGGGGCGGTAGGGGGACGGGTCGGTGGGGGCGCCGGGCACGGCCGCGTGCAGGGGGTTGACCTGGACGAAGCCGGCGCCGAGCGCGCGGCCGGCCCAGGCGGTGAGTTCGGCGAGGTCGCCGAGGTCGCCCATGCCCCAGGAGTGTCGGGAGAGCAGGGAGTAGAGCTGCACGAGGAGGCCGTACGAGCGTCCCGGCGGCGCGGGCAGCCGGGGCGGGGCCACGATCAGGTGGGCGCGGGCGGTGCGGTCGTCGGGCGCGGTGGCGGTCACCCGGTGGACGCCGGGCGGGAGTTGGTCGGCGGCGGCGCGGGTCTCGCCCTGTTCGGTCTCGATGCGCAGGCGAGTGCCGGCCGGGAGGGCGTCGAGGGCGGCGCACGTGCCGCCGCTCCAGCACACCACCGTCGGCGGCAGCAGCCGCTCGCGCAGTTCCCGTTCACGGGCGGCGAGTGCGCCCCGCACGGCCGCGGGGGTGCCCGCGTCGACGTCGAGGGCGGCCAGGACCCGGGTGACGGCGGCGGCCGAGGCCGCGACCGTGCGGTCCGGGGAGGGGCTGTACGAGGTCGCGACGCCGTGCAGCGCCGCGAGCCGGGACAGGTCCTCGGTGGGCGGCTCGACCGACCGGGGTGCTGTCATCTAGGGCTCCGCGTGCACGTCGGACTCGCTGGTCAGGGGGGCGGCGTCGGCGAGCGGCGGCTCGCTGGTGAGGGGTTCGGCGTCCGGCAGGGGCGGTTCGCTGGTGAGGGGGGTCTCGGCGCAGGCTCCCTCCGCGCTGAACACGCAGAAGTGAACCTCCGACGAGGCAGTCAGGGCGGATGAGGCAGTCGGGGCGGACGGCTCCGCCTCGGGTTTGGAGGGGGCGGGGAGCAGAAGGTATGCCGATGCGGCCATGGGGGCCTCCTTGTCGGGGGCGACGATCGGTCATCGCAGCTCTACCCAGTGGCCGCGGCGGCAGACGTACCAGAGGGAACAACGTGCCTCTCATCACAATCTTCCAAGCTCCCCTTCCCTCACTATTCACTCAGTACATATATCCAGTACATAATGCTCGCCATGAGCACCCGCCACATCCTGCTGGGGCTGCTCGCCGGAGGGCCGAGCCATGGCTACGACCTCAAGCGACGCCACGACGAACGTTTCCCCCAGGCCCGCCCGCTGGCCTACGGGCAGGTCTACACGACCCTGCAACGCCTGGTCCGGGACGGCCTCGCGGAGGTCGAGGGCACCGACTCGGACGGCGGTCCGGAACGGACGACGTACCACTCCACGGAGGAGGGAGCGCGTGAACTGGCCGACTGGGCCGGGTGCATCGCCCCGCCCGCGCCCTTCGTGACGAACGAGATCTTCGCCAAGGTCGTCGTCTCGATCCTGGCCGGCGGCGACCCGGCCGCCTACCTCCGGGAGCAGCGCGCCGCCCACATGGAGCGGATGCGGGAGCTCACGGCGGTCAAGACCGCCACGGGGGCCGACTTCGCGACCGTGCTCTCGGCCGACTACGCCCTCAACCACCTCGACGCCGACCTCCGCTGGATGACCACCACGGCGGCCCGGCTCACCACCCTGACCGCGGAGGTCGACTCAGCATGAGCAACCCAGACCGCGGGCTTCGTGGGCGTACGGCAGGCGATGCTCGCCGATCTGCACGGCCAGCGTCGTGACGGCCGGCTCGGCATGGAAATCGGCTACTACGCGACGGGGCTCGATCTGACGGCCGCCGCGATCCTCGTCGCCCTCGCGATCGTCCTGTCCGCTCTCGCCGTCGGCACCGCCGAGGCCCTGGCCACCCGGCGCCGAGGTCTGGCCGCGCTGACCGCGGCCGGGGTCCCGCGCGCGGTACTGGGCCGGGCGCTTCTTCTGGAGACCGCGCTGCCGCTGCTCCCCGCGGTCGCGCTGGCGGGCACCGGCGGTATGGCGACCGGCGTCTGGTACGCCACGATCACCACGGAGTACACCACCCCGTCCGTGCCGTACGCGGCTCTCCTGGTCCCGCTCGCCGTGTACGCGGCCTGTCTGCCGGCCGCGGCCACGTCACTGCCGCTGCTGCGCCGCTCGCTGCACCCGGCGGAGCTGCGCTACGCATGACCCCGTGACCGCCGGCCCGTGACCGCCGGCCCGTGACCGCCGGCCCGTGACCGCCGGCCCGTGACCGCCGGCCCGTGACCGCCGGCCCGTGACCGCCGGCCCGTGACCGCCGGCCCGTGACCGCCGGCCCCGGGGGCACGGGGCCCCCGGGGGCCGGCCAAGGCCTGTCCGGCGCCGCGGAGGCCCTGTCCGGCAATAGAAAAGCCCGGATCCTCAGGCTGAAATGCCCTCGATCCGGGCCAGGGCGTCGTCCGCGCCGTACGGCTGCAAGTACGGCATCCAGCGCGGGTCCCTGTGGCCGGTCCCGATGATGCGCCAGGCCAGGCCGGTGGGTGGGGCGGGTTTGTGGCGCAACCGCCAGCCGATCTCGACGAGATGGCGGTCGGCCTTGGTGTGGTTGCAGCGGCGGCAGGACGCCACCACGTTGTCCCAGGCGTGCTTGCCCCCGCGGCTGCGCGGGATGACGTGGTCGACGCTGGTTGCGACGCCACCGCAGTACATGCACCGGCCCCCGTCACGGGCGAACAGCGCCCGGCGGGTCAGAGGAACGGGCCCCCGATAGGGAACCCGGACGAATCGCTTGAGCCGGACCACGCTGGGTGCGGGGACTGTGACGGTCGCGCTGTGCATGAAGGCGCCGGACTCCTCAAGGCACACGGCCTTGTTCTCGAGGACGAGGATGAGCGCGCGGCGGAGCGGTACGACGCCGAGCGGCTCGTACGACGCGTTCAGGACCAGGACATGCGGCACGGATGGCCTCCTTGGACGCCGGCGGCGCGTGGCTCGCGCCGGGACGATTCGTAGTCAGTGTCTCCTCATGCCTGGTGGAAGCGCCACCATGTGCCGGTAACGGGCTGGGAGTGTTTTCGACCACATCGGGAGCATTCCCAGGATCGCGCGCTGTTCATCCCACCTGTTCATCCTCGGATTCATCCCCAGGTGAGAGTGGTCTCTCCCTCGAACATTGCGCCGATCCACACACGTTGCCCCGATAGTGTGGTGGACCTGCCCCACCGGTGACCTTTTCGTGACCTTGAAACACGACAGATGACCTTGACCGCTGCCGGAGGGGCGGACCGCTGCACCGTGGAGGTACCTGCCGTGTCCTTGTCCGCCGTCCT
Source organism: Streptomyces sp. NBC_01352 (assembly GCF_036237295.1). NCBI lineage: Bacteria > Bacillati > Actinomycetota > Actinomycetes > Kitasatosporales > Streptomycetaceae > Streptomyces > Streptomyces sp. NBC_01352. The sequence goes on along the minus strand of NZ_CP108354.1, from coordinate 6,986,521 downwards.
ACTCGCCGCCGGTTCGTCGCCGTCGCCGTCTCCCTCCGAGACGCCGACCACTCCGGCGGTGCCGTCGCTCGAGGATGCCCAGGAGAGCGCGACGAACGCCGCCGGCTGGATCGAGCAGAACTGGTCCACCTGGCTGGCGATCGGCCTGAGGGTCCTGCTGATCGTGGTGATAGCGGCGGTGCTGAGAGTCGCGGTGCGGCGGGCGATCACCAAGCTGATAGACCGCATGAACCGCTCGGTGCAGGCGGTCGACGGCACCGCTCTCGGCGGCCTGCTGGTGAACGTGGAGCGGCGCCGCCAGCGCTCCCAGGCGATCGGCTCGGTCCTCCGTTCGGTCGCGAGCTTCCTGATCCTCGGCACCGCGGCCCTGATGATCCTCGGCACCTTCGAGATCAACCTCGCCCCGCTGCTGGCCTCCGCCGGTGTCGCGGGCGTGGCGATCGGTTTCGGTGCGCGCAACCTCGTGACGGACTTCCTCTCGGGCGTCTTCATGATCCTGGAGGACCAGTACGGCGTCGGCGACACCATCGACGCGGGTGTGGCCTCGGGCGAGGTCATCGAGGTGGGCCTGCGCGTCACGAAGCTCCGCGGCGACAACGGCGAGATCTGGTACGTCCGCAACGGCGAGGTCAAGCGCATCGGCAACCTCTCCCAGGGCTGGGCCACGGCCGGCGTCGACGTCACCGTCCGCTCGGACGAGAACCTCGACAAGGTGAAGCGGACCCTGAACGAGGTCGGCGAGAAGATGAGCAAGGAAGAGCCCTGGAACGAGCTCCTGTGGGGCCCGGTCGAGGTCCTGGGCCTCGACAGTGTCCTCCTGGACTCGATGGTCGTCCGCGTCTCGGCGAAGACCGCGCCCGGCAAGGCCCTCACCGTCGAACGCGAACTGCGCTGGCGCGTCAAGCACGCCTTCGACGCGGCGGACATCCCGATCGTCGGCGGCCCCGTCCTCCCCGCGGACGCAGAGCCGGACGCGGACCCGACGGCCGGCATGGCGCCCCCGTCGGCGTACAGCAACACGGCGTCCCCACAGGCCCAGGCGGCCACGCCGCTGACGCCGCCGAGCGTGTCGAAGTAGGGGAAACAAGCCTGGAGGCCCGGGCAGAACTCACTGTTCTGCCCGGGCCTCCAGGCTTGTCGACGGCGGAGCCGCGCCACCCGCGATCTGACGGGCCGCGTCGTCCACGACCTCGCTCCAGACCGTCAGCCCCTCAGCGTCGAATCCCGCCACGAGAGCCTCCCGCACATGTTCCGGCAGACGGCCGGCGTGCGTCCGACGGACCTCTGTGAAGACACGCAGGTACCGATCGACGTGCTCCTGTATGTAGGGCGTCGCGTCCTCGTAGTCGCGTGGATCCGCCATCCGGTTCACCACCTCGCCCCTTCCGGCCCAGCCGAACCAGCTCACCGTAGATGACCGCGTGTCCGATCGGTAACGACTGCGTTGCCTCGGCGGCGACCTATTGACGCCCTCTCCACAGCGGTCCTATGGTCCAGACCACCAACAGGAAACCTTCCTAACAATCAGGCCGGAAACCCTCCATGGACTTCCCTCCCTGATCACTGGGAACCTGGACAGCCGAGAGGCAGGTGTCGACCCCATGGCAGGAACCGCCGGTACGCCGGGCACCCCGAGCGTCCTGCGCGCCATGAACGACCGCGCCGCCCTGGATCTCCTCCTGGAGCACGGGCCGCTGTCCCGCACGCGGATCGGCAAGCTCACCGGCCTCTCGAAGCCGACCGCGTCCCAGCTGCTGGCCCGCCTGGAGGCGTCCGGGCTGGTCCTCGCGACCGGCACCAGCGAGGGCCGCCCGGGGCCCAACGCCCAGTTGTACGAGGTCAACCCGGCCGCCGCGTACGCCGCCGGGCTCGACGTCACCCCCGAGCGGGTCCGTGCCGCCGTCGCCGACATCACCGGCCGCACGGTGGGCTCGTACGAACTCCCGACCCCGGGGAGGCGGCCCGTTCAGCCCGTCGTCCAGCAGGTCACCGCCGCCCTGGACGGCGCGGTCAAGGCGGCGGGGCTCGCCCGTGACGACGTCCACCGGCTCGTCATCGGCACCCCCGGCGCCTTCGACCCCAACACCGGCCGACTGCGCTACGCCTCCCACCTGCCCGGCTGGCACTCCCCGACCCTCCTCGACGAACTCGCCGCCGCCCTGCCGATGCCGGTCGAGTACGAGAACGACGTCAACCTCGTGGCCGTGGCCGAGCAGCGGCTCGGCGCGGCCCGCGGGCACGGCGACTTCGTCCTGCTGTGGAACGAGGGCGGCCTCGGTGCCGCCCTGGTCCTCGGCGGCCGGCTGCACCGCGGCTGGACCGGCGGCGCCGGCGAGGTCGGCTTCCTGCCGGTGCCGGGCACCCCCCTGGTCCGGCAGGTCAGCAAGGCGGGCAGCGGCGGCTACCAGGAGCTGGCCGGCTCGCAGGCGATCCCCAAGCTGGCCCGGGACCTCGGCGTCGAGGACATCCCGTCGGGCCCGTACGCCGAGGTCGCCGCCGCCCTCGTCGCGCGTGCCGCGGAGGCCGACGACGGCCCCCACCGGCGCCTGCTGGAGGCGTACGCGACCCACCTCGCCACCGGTCTCGCCTCCCTCGTCTCCGTCCTCGACCCCGAACTCGTCGTCCTCAGCGGCGCCTCGCTCACCTGCGGCGGAGAACCGCTGCGCGCCCTCGTCCAGGCCGAACTGGAGGAGCTGGCCGCACCCCGGCCCCGGCTCGTCGTCGGCGACGTCCGCGAACACCCGGTGCTGCGCGGCGCGTTGGAGAGCGCGCTCGCGGCCACCCGCGACGAGGTCTTCGACACCTCGCGCTGACCCCTCCAGTCCCCTTTCACCGACACACCCCCCTCTTTCACCGACACACCCGACACACCCCCCTCGCGCACGTCCATCACCCTCAGCCCCGCCCTGCCCTTGGGAGACCTCGTCATGCCCGGAATATCCAGGAAAGTCGCGCTCGCTGCCGCCGCCTCCGTCGCCCTCCTCGCCACCGCCTGCACCGGCCAGTCCGGCTCCGGCGCGAGCGACGACCCCTCCGAGGACACGACCCTCAACTTCTGGCACGCCTGGAGCGCGCCCGCCGAGGTGAAGGCCGTGAAGTCGCTGGTCGCCGGTTTCGAGAAGGCGCACCCCACCATCCACGTCAACGTCGTCGGCAACATGACCGACGACAAGATGAACCAGGCGCTCAGGACGGGCGGTGACAAGGCGCCGGACGTGATCTCGTCGTTCACCACGAACAACGTGGGCAAGTTCTGTTCGTCGGGCGCGCTGGTCGACCTCAACCCCCTCTTCGAGAAGTCGGGGATCGACCCGGCCAAGACCTTCCCGAAGGCGATGAGCGAGTACACCGAGTTCGAGGGGAACCGGTGCAGTGTCCCGCTGCTGGGCGACGCCTACGGCCTCTACTACAACAAGACCGCCTTCGAGAAGGCCGGCATCACGACCCCGCCGAAGACCTGGTCCGAGTTCGAGGCCGACGCCAAGAAGCTGACGATCTCCGACGGGGACAGCTACAAGCAGCTCGGCTTCATGCCGAACTACCACGGCTGGGAGACCACGACCGAGCACTACCTCGGGCAGTTCTCCCCCACGTACTTCGACTCCAGCGGCAAGTCGACCATCGCCACGGACCCGGCCGTCGAGGCCGGTTTCACCCTCCAGAAGAAGCTCGTCGACGAACTCGGCGGCTACCAGCGGCTGGAGAAGTACCGCTCCACGCTCGGCGACGAGTGGGGCCCCAAGCACCCCTTCCACACCGGCCAGGTCGCCATGCAGCTCGACGGCGAGTGGCGCCTGGGCATGGCCCTGGACGCCAAGCCGGACTTCGAGATCGGCGTGGCCCCGCTGCCCGTCCCCGACGACCAGGCCGACCAGTACGGCAAGGGCTACATCACCGGCACCATCGCCGGCATCGCCGCGACCAGCAAGAAGCAGAACGCGGCCTGGGAACTGGTGAAGTACATGACGACCGACACGGCCGCCGTCGTCGCCTTCTCCAACGCCATCCACAACGTGCCGTCCACGCTGGCCGCCCTCAAGTCGCCGGACCTGAAGTACGACCCGCGCTTCAAGACCTTCCTGGACATCGCCGCGAACCCGAACTCCACGACGTCTCCGGCCTCCGTCAACGGCGGTGTGTACCTCGCGACGATCCAGAACTTCGGGTACGAGTACGAGAGCGGCAAGGCCAAGGACCTGAAGGCGGGCCTCGCGAGCACCGCCAAGCAGATCGACACGGACATCGCACAGGCCAAGTAATGAGCACGATCACTCTCGCGTCGAAGCGCCGCCGGTCCGGCCTCGCTGCGAAGCAGCGGAAACAAGCACTTCGAACCGCCGCCTTCATGTCGCCCTGGCTGATCGGCTTCGCGGTCTTCTTCGCGTACCCGATGATCTCGACGGTCTATTTCTCGTTCATGCAGTACGACGGCTTCAAGCCGCCGACGTGGAGCGGAACGAAGAACTGGACGTACGTCTTCGAGCACTACCCCTACTTCTGGCCCGCCCTGCGCAACACCCTGTGGCTGGTCCTGATCACGGTCACGCTCCGGGTCGCCTTCGGACTCGGCGTCGGCCTGCTCATCACGAAGATCAGGACGGGCACGGGTGTCTTCCGCACCCTGTTCTACCTGCCCTACCTGGCCCCGCCGGTGGCGGCCACCATGGCCTTCGCCTTCCTGCTCAACCCCGGTACCGGACCGGTCAACTCGATCCTCGAAGGCATCGGCGTCCCGGCCCCCGGCTGGTTCAACGACCCCTCCTGGTCCAAGCCGGCCCTGACCCTGCTCGCCCTGTGGGGCATCGGCGACCTGATGGTCATCTTCATGGCCGCACTGCTCGACGTACCCCGGGAGCAGTACGAGGCGGCCGAGCTGGACGGAGCGTCGGCGTGGCAGCGCTTCCGCTACGTCACGCTCCCCAACATCTCGCCGATCGTGATGTTCGCCGTGGTCACCGGCGTGATCCAGACCATGCAGTACTACGCCCAGCCACTGATCGCCGGGAAGGTCGCCTCGGGCGTGATCCAGGGCGCGGGCACGCAGTTCGAGCCCGGCTATCCCGACAAGTCCACCCTCACCCTCCCCCAGCTCGTCTACAACCTCGGCTTCCAGCGCTTCGACTACGGCTCCGCGTGTGTCGTCGCCCTCGTCCTCTTCGCCCTGTCGATGGCGTTCACCGCGTTGCTGATGCGGCGCCGGGGCGGTCTCATCCAGGCAGGTGACTGACCATGACCCAAGTACTGGACAGGCCGGTGGAGTTGCCGGCGCCCGTCTCCCCGGCCGAACGCACGGCCCGCCGCAGGGCGTTCCTCGAATGGGTCGCCGTCCATTCCCTCGGGGTCGCGGTGGCGCTCTTCTTCACCCTGCCCTTCGTGTTCGTCTTCCTGACGTCCCTGATGAGCGACTCCCAGGCCCTCAGCCGCGATCTGATCCCGCACACCTGGGAGTGGGGCAACTACGCCAAGGTCTTCGACACGCCCGGCTTCCTGACCTGGTGGAAGAACACGCTCCTCTACGCCGGCGCAGGCACCGTCCTCACCGTCGTGTCGTCGATCCCCGTGGCGTACGCGCTCGCCAAGTTCCGCTTCCGGGGCCGCAACCTGTCCCTGATGCTGGTGATCTCGATGATGATGCTGCCGCCGCAGGTGGTCGTCATCCCGATGTACCTGTTCTGGGCGAAGCAGCTGGACCTGTCCGGCACGCTGTGGCCGCTGATCATCCCGATGGCGTTCGGCGACGCGTTCTCCATCTTCCTGCTGCGGCAGTTCCTGACGACGATCCCGAACGAGTACCTCGACGCGGCCCGGGTGGACGGCTGCGGCGAGCTGCGCACGCTGGTGAGGGTCGTCCTGCCGATGGCCAGGCCGGGCATCGCGGCGGTCGCCCTCTTCCAGTTCTTCTACGCGTGGAACGACTACTTCGGCCCCCAGATCTACGCCTCCGAGAACCCCGGCGCCTGGACACTGAGTTACGGACTGGAGTCGTTCAAGGGAGCGCACCACACCGACTGGAACCTCACCATGGCCGCGACCGTACTGGTCATGGCCCCCGTGATCCTCGTGTTCTTCTTCGCCCAGAAGGCGTTCGTCGAGGGCGTCACGCTCACCGGAGTAAAGGGTTGAACCTCACATGCAGCATCTCCCCGGGGGGCAACCCCCGGACCCCCGGCCGATGATCACCGTTCCCGGCATCCGGAAGCGAGGTACCCCTCAGTGAAACTCACCGTGGTCGGCGGAGGATCGACCTACACCCCCGAACTCGTCGACGGCTTCGCCCGTCTGCGGGACACCCTGCCCGTCGAGGAACTGGTCCTCGTGGACCCGGCGGCGGACCGCCTGGACCTGGTGGGCGGCCTGGCCCGCCGTATCTTCGCCCGGCAGGACCACCCGGGCCGGATCGTGACCACCTCTGTGCTGGAGGAGGGCATCGAGGGCGCCGACGCGGTCCTGCTCCAACTCCGCGTCGGCGGCCAGGCGGCCCGCGAGCAGGACGAGACCTGGCCCCTGGACTGCGGCTGCGTCGGCCAGGAGACGACCGGCGCGGGCGGCCTCGCCAAGGCGCTGCGCACGGTCCCGGTGGTCCTCGACATCGCGGAACGGGTCCGTCGTACGAACCCCGACGCCTGGATCATCGACTTCACCAACCCGGTCGGCATCGTCACGCGCGCCCTGCTCGAGGCCGGCCACAAGGCGGTCGGCCTGTGCAACGTGGCGATCGGCTTCCAGCGGAAGTTCGCCGGAATGCTCGGCGTCACGCCCGGGGAGGTCCACCTGGACCACGTCGGCCTCAACCACCTCACCTGGGAGACGGCCGTACGCCTCGGCGGCCCGGAGGGCGAGGACGTCCTGCCCAGGCTCCTGTCCGAGTACGGCGACACGATCGCCGCCGACCTTCACCTGCCCCGCCCGCTCCTGGACCGCCTCGGCGTGGTCCCCTCGTACTACCTGCGCTACTACTACGCGCACGACGAGGTCGTACGGGAACTGAAGACGAAGCCGTCCAGGGCGGCCGAAGTAGCGGCCATGGAACAGCAGCTGCTGGAGATGTACGCCGACCCGGCCCTGGACGAGAAGCCGGACCTCCTCGCCAAGCGGGGCGGCGCCTACTACTCGGAGGCGGCGGTCGACCTGGCGGCCGGGCTGCTCGGCGGAGGCGGCAGCCCCTACCAGGTGGTCAACACCCACAACCGCGGCACCCTGCCCTTCCTCCCTCCCGACGCGGTGATCGAGGTGCAGGCGGCCGTGGGGCAGAAGGGGGCGACGCCGCTGTCCGTGCCGGCCGTGGACCCGCTGTACGCGGGCCTGATGGCGCAGGTGACGGCCTACGAGGAGCTGGCGCTGGACGCCGCGCTGCGGGGCGGCCGCGACCGGGTGTTCCGGACGCTGCTCGCCCACCCGCTCATCGGCCAGTACGAGTACGCCGACACCCTCACCGACCAGCTGATCGCACACAACCGGGAGCATCTCGCGTGGGCCTGACCGCAAGTGTCCTCGCCGTCGACGCGGGCAACAGCAAGACCGACGTCGCGGTCGTGGCGGCCGACGGAACCGTCCTCGCCACGGCCCGCGGCGGCGGGTTCCGACCGCCCGTGGTGGGTGTGGAGGCGGCGGTGGACAAGGTGGCGCAGGCCGTGGGACAGGCCTTCGCCGCGGCCGGAGTCGAGTCGGTCGACCACGTCTCCGCCTGCCTCGCCAACGCCGACTTCCCCGTCGAGGAGGAGCAGTTGGCGGCCGCGCTGCACGCGCGCGCGTGGGGGGCGAGTACGGAGGTCCGCAACGACACGTTCGCGGTACTGCGGGCCGGCGTCACCGAGCCGCGCGGGGTCGCCGTCGTGTGCGGCGCCGGCATCAACTGCGTCGGCATGCGTCCCGACGGCCGCACCGCCCGGTTCCCCGCGCTGGGCCGTATCTCCGGCGACTGGGGCGGCGGCTGGGGCCTCGCCGAGGAGGCCCTGTGGCACGCCTCGCGCGCGGAGGACGGCCGCGGACCTGCTACGGCCCTTGCGCACACCCTCCCGGCCCACTTCGGGCTGCCCTCCATGTACGCCCTCGTCGAAGCCCTGCATCTGGAGCACGTCGGCACGGCCCGCCGCCACGAGCTGACGCCGGTGCTCTTCTCGACGGCCGTCGCCGGTGACGCGGTGGCCCGCGGCCTGGTCGACCGCCTGGCCGACGAGGTGGTGACCATGGCGACGGTGGCGCTGACGCGGCTGGATCTGTTGGAGGAGGAGACACCGGTACTTCTGGGAGGCGGGGTGCTGGCGGCCCGGCATCCCCAACTGGACGACGGCGTACGTGACTTGCTGGCGTCCCGTGCCCCCAAGGCCGTACCGCAGGTGGTGACCGCGAGTCCGGTGCTCGGCGCGGCGCTGCTGGGGCTGGACCGGGTGGGCGCGTCCGGAGAGGTACAGGAGAGGGTGCGGGCGTACTTCGAGGACTGAGCCGGGTTTCGTCATGGCACCCGGCGCTGGTGCAAACGCCCCTGGGGGCTCCGCCCCCAGACCGCCGACCTATGCCCACCCACCACCCGACTCGGTCGCTCAAGAAGTGACCGTCGCCCTGGAGGCCCCGCGGCCGCCGACGCACCGGAGTGGGTCGTGGCGGTACGGCGCAGCCCGCCGCTCAGCTGGTCCCAGTACCGGTCCACCGTGGCAACGGGCGGAGGGGCGCGACCCGCGGCGGGCTCGCCGTACCGCCACGACCCCGACCCACAACGCGCCCGCCTGCGCCGCACGCCCGCCCCCAAGGCCCCCGGATGGAACCGAACCGATTCCACCGGCGTATGAATGGGCAGGGGGTGGTGCGGGGCCGCGGCCGTACCACCGCGAGAGCACACTGCGATCCGATCAAGATCCAGCCAAGGCCGGTGCGGATGTCAGTCCCGGCAGCGATACTTGCGGCGACGGATGACCATGGGGGAGGTCAAGTGACACACCCGCCGAAAAGCAGCGCGGCACCACCAGGCTCCGGTGTGCCCACGATGCCTGCGGTACCACCGCAGCCGCAACCGCACCCGAGCGGCCCAGTGCCGCCGGTGCAGCACAACAACCCCGCTCCCGCCACTCCCCCCAGCCCGCCCGAGCCGCCCCGGCGCACCGCCTTCGCCGAGGGCGTCGACCGACTGCGCAGCGCCGCCACCACCGAGCCCGGCCGGCTGCGCATCATCGGCGCCGTCCTCGCCCTGCTCGTCGTCGCCTTCGGTGCCGTCACCGCCTGGCAGATGGCCGACCGGTCGACCGCCGCCGACGACGTGCTGAACAACAGCCAGCCGCTGAGCTCCGCCGCGGCCGACATCTACCGCTCGCTCGCCGACGCCAACACCGCCGCCTCCAGCGGCTTCCTGGCCGGCGGCCAGGAGACGGCCGCCTCCCGCGACCGGTACGAGAAGGACATCGACGCCGCCGCCGAGGGCCTGGTCCAGGCGGCGGCCAACTCCGACCCGGACTCGCCGGCCGCGGAAACAGTGGCCAGGCTGAACAAGCTGCTGCCGGAGTACAAGGGCCTGGTCGAGCGGGCACGGACGTACAACCGGCAGGGCTTCCCGGTCGGCGGCGCCTATCTGCGGTACGCCAACGAGAAGATGCAGAAGGAGATGCTCCCGGCGGCGGAGGATCTCTACAAGAAGGAGAACCAGCGCCTGCGCGCCGACTACGGCGACGCCACGCCCTACCCGTGGGCGGCGATCGGCCTCGGCGTCCTCGCGCTGGCCGCGCTCGCCTGGGCCCAGCACCGCAACTACCGGCGTACGAACCGCGTCCTGAACCACGGCCTGGTCGCGGCCACCGCGACCGCCACGGTGGTGCTGCTCTGGCTGGTCGTCGGCCACAGCGTGGCGCGCGCGGCCCTCGACGACTCCTACGACCACGGCGTCCGCTCACTGAACGTCCTGCACGACGCCCGCATCGCCTCCCTGAAGGCGCGCGGCAGCGAGAACCTGACCCTGGTGGCCCGCGGCGCCGAGACCGTGGAGGTGAACGGCACGACGTACGACGCCTACGACCACGACTTCGGCGAGGAGATGGACACCCTCGGCAAGGGCCTGGCCGAGGCGGAGAAGCTCGCCGACGACAAGACGGGCGAGCAGCCGGTCACCGCGGCCGTCGGCAACATGACCGAGTGGAAGAAGCGTCACGCCGCGGCCCGCGCCCAGGACGAGAACGGCAACTACCAGGCGGCGCTGGACAGGGTGATCGGCCCCAAGGGCGCGACCGGCGAGTGCTTCGACAGCGTCGACGCGAACCTCGCCAAGGCGATCACGCACGAGAACGCCGAGTTCGAGCAGGCGGCCGGCAACGGCCTGGACGCGATGACGGGGCTCACCGTGGGCGCGGCCGTCCTCGCGGTCCTGGGCGCGGCCGGCGCCGTCCTGGGAATCGGCCGCAGGCTGTCGGAGTACCGGTGAGAGGGGGCGTGACGATGCGGCGGTGGACGCGAGGGCGAGGTCTGCGGGCCGGGCTGAAGGGCTGGGGCGGTGTGGGCGCGATGGCGGTCGTCTGCGCCCTGGCGTTGACGTTCGCGCTGCTGCTGCCGCTGATCCCGTCGGGCGGCGACGGCAGCACGGGCACGGGCGGCCCGGGCCTCGCGTACGGCAGCCGGGCCCGTGCCGAAGGGGGCTGCACCACGGACGAGATGGCGAAGGCCCCCGAGAAGCAGACGCTGTCCCCGTCCGGCGCGGACGGCCCGACCATCGAGGCGATCAAGAACCGCGAGGGCGAGAAGCGCAAGCTGATCGTCGGCGTCGACCAGAACAGCTACCGCTGGGGCTACCGCGATCCGAACAGCGGCCAGGACGCGGCCCTCGAGGGCTTCGACATCGACCTGGTCCACCGCATCGCCGAGGACATACTCGGCGACCCGAACGCGGTCCAGTTCAAGGCGATCCCCACCGACCAGCGCATCCCGGCCATCAAGGACGGCCGGGTCGACATGGTCGTCCGTACGATGACGATCAACTGCACGCGCCTGGCCGATGTCGCCTTCTCCGCGCCCTACTTCAAGACCGGCCAGCAGGTCCTGGCGCCCAAGTCGTCGGCGATCACGGGGTACGACGGCTCGCTCGCGAAGCAACGGATCTGCACGGCGAAGGGCTCCACCGCCAACACCACGCTGGTCGAGGGCCAGAAGTCGGGCAAGCTCGTCTCGTCCGCCGACCTGAGCACCACCGTCCCCAACCAGCTCGACTGCCTGGTGCGCCTCCAACTCGGCGAGGTGGACGCCGTGGTGACCGACGGCGCGCTCGCCGCGAGCCAGGCCGCCCAGGACCCGACGGTCGAGCTGAAGGGCGAACCCTTCACCGCCGAGTACTACGGCGTGGCGATGAAGAAGGACGCCGACGATCTGGTACGCCGGGTCAACCAGGTTCTGGTGGACTACCGCCAGGACACGGCGAACGGCTGGCAGGCGTCGTACGGCAGGTGGCTTTCGGCGACACTGGGCAAGGATCCGAAGACAGCGGAACCGCCCACGCCGGCGGAGTACTTGCGCAAGAGCTGACAGACCATCAACCCATCAACACACACCCCATCAACACACACCCGTCAACTCACACCCCGTCAACACACAACGCAGCGAGAGGTGATCGATGGGCGTCACGGACCCCGCCGGGCCGGTGATGGACCGGGACGAGGTGGACCGTGCGCTGGCGCGGCTCGGCGCGGAGCACGAGGCCATCGAGACCTCGCTGTTCGCCCTCCAGGACCACGCGGGCCGCAGACTCCTGGAAGGCGCCGAGCTCACCGGCGTCACCAAGGAGCGCTGGCAGGCGGCGGAGGCGTCGATCAGCCTGCTGTGGGCGTACTTCGACGCCTACACCGGCGCGCTGCGCTCCGCCCGTGGCATCCGCGCCCGCCGCCGCTGGTCCAGCCGCGAGGACCTGGTGGAGCTGACGGAGCTGCTGCGCGGCGAGTCCGTCACGGTCGCCGGATCCGCCTCGGCGACAGCCAACGCGCCGACGCTGCACGGTGGTCCGGGCAAGCTCAGCGAGCGGTTCTCGCTGGTCACGCTCGTGGACCGGATGAACGAGCTGTACGCGACCTCGCTGGACATGGTCGTCGCCGCCGACGCCGTGTGGTCGGCGCTGCCCGCCCGTATCGATTTACTGGCCGCGGAGCTCCAGCGCACCCGCCGGCTGGCGCACTCCGTCGGCGTACGCCCCGGGGAACACCCGGCGGGCGACGACCTGGACCGCATCACGCGCACCCTGACGAACCTGCGCGAGCAGGTGGTGTCCGACCCGCTGGCGTTCTGGGTCCCGACGCCGGGGAGTTCGGCACCCGGCGGCGGCAAGCCCGACACCACGGTGTACGACCGTGAGGCGCGCGCCCTGGAGGACGTGCGCCGGGAGATCGACGCCGTGCTGACGGTCCGGCAGGACGCGGAGGCCCGGCTGGTGAAGCTGCGGGACGTGCTGTCCCGCGCGGACCGCACCCTCGCCGAGGCACGCATCGCGCGCGGCGAGGTCCTCGCGAAGATCGCGGCCACGGAGGTGCCGGTGGTCAGCGGCCCGCCGACCGTGCTGCAGGAGCAGCTGGCGACGGCCGCCGAGTACCGCAGACACGCCCAGTGGCACCGCCTCTCCCCGCTCCTGGAGTCCCTGGAGCAGAAGGCGGAGGACGAACTGCTGCGCGCCCGCGAGTCGTTGACCGCGGTCACCCAGCCCTTGGCGGTCCGCGCGGAGCTGCGCGGCCGCCTCGACGCGTACAAGGCGAAGGTCTCCCGGCACGGCCTCGCGGAGGACCCGTTCCTGGTGGAGCGGTACGACGCGGCGCGGCGGATGCTGTGGAGCGCGCCCTGCGACCTGCGCGTCGCCGAACAGGCCGTGCTGCGCTACCAGCACGCGGCCGCCGAACTGCTCGCCGCCCCTCGGGTGCCGGAGCAGCAGGGCGGGCCCGAGGACCGTAGGGGGCCCGGAGCATGAGCGACAGAAGGGGGACTGCGTCGTCATGAGTCAGGCACAACAGCCCTGCCAGCGGCCCGGCTGCGAGGGGGCGTACGAGGACGTGGGCGGCGGCGAGCTGTACTGCGACACGTGCGGTCTCGCCCCGGTCGTCTCCAAGAGCGGCATGGTCGGCTCACCGCCCACCGGGATCACGGCCGGCGGCCGCGGCTCCCGGGGTTCGTCCGGCAGCGCCGGTTCGCGCGCCAGCGGCCGCAGCAGCTCGCGTACGTCCTCGCAGTCGTCGAAGTCGCGGCGCTCGGTGTCGGGACGGCTGTCGCGCTCGGTGTCGGGCCGGTCCACGGGCCGCTCGCTCTCGGTGCGCAGCTCCGGCGCGGGCGCCGGGTCGTCCTCCCGGGGCCGGCTGGGCGCGGGCCTGGTCGAGGTGCCGGGCGTGCCGCGTCCGGACCCGCGCGCGATGGTCCTGGAGAACCCGGAGGTGCCGGAGCGCAAGCGGTTCTGCTCGCGCTCCGACTGCGGGGCGCCGGTGGGGCGTTCGCGCGGCGAGCTGCCGGGGCGCACGGAGGGGTTCTGCACGAAGTGCGGCCACCCGTACTCCTTCGTCCCGAAGCTGAAGTCCGGCGACGTGGTGCACGGCCAGTACGAGGTCGCGGGCTGTCTGGCGCACGGCGGCCTGGGCTGGGTCTATCTCGCCGTGGACCGCGCGGTGTCGGACCGCTGGGTGGTGCTCAAGGGCCTGCTCGACACCGGCGACCAGGACGCGATGGAGGCCGCGATCTCCGAGCGGCGTTTCCTCGCGGAGATCGAGCACGCCAACATCGTGCGGATCTACAACTTCGTCGAGCACCTCGACCAGCGGACGGGTTCGCTGGACGGGTACATCGTCATGGAGTACGTCGGCGGCAAGTCCCTCAAGGAGATCGCCAACGCCCGCCGCGGCCCGCAGGGCAAGCGGGACCCGCTGCCGGTGGAGCAGGCGTGCGCGTACGGCATCGAGGCGCTCGAGGCCCTCGGGCATCTGCACAGCCGCAACCTGCTGTACTGCGACTTCAAGGTCGACAACGCGATCCAGACCGAGGACCAGCTCAAGCTGATCGACATGGGCGCGGTGCGCAGGATGGACGACGACGAGTCGGCCATCTACGGCACGGTGGGCTACCAGGCGCCCGAGGTCGCCGAGGTCGGCCCGTCGGTCGCCTCCGACCTGTACACGGTCGCCCGCACTCTCGCCGTCCTCGCCTTCGACTTCCAGGGCTACACGAACGTGTTCGTGGACTCCCTGCCCGACCCCGACAACATCGAGGTCTTCCGCCAGTACGAGTCGTTCTACCGGCTGTTGGTCCGCGCCACCGACCCGGACCCGGCCCGCCGGTTCGCGTCCGCCCAGGAGATGGCGGAACAGCTGACGGGTGTGCTGCGGGAGGTCGTGTCGCTCCAGTCGGGGCGTGCCCGCCCGGCGCTGTCCACGCTGTTCGGGCCCGAAGTGCGGGTCACCGACACGGTGTTGTTCCCGAAGCTGGACGGAGAGGTGTCGAGGCTGGGGGCGCGGACGGTGCCCTCCTCGCGGCGGCGTTCCTCGGCCGGTTCCCTCCTGCCCGCCGCCGCCCCCGCCCTGCCGGCCGGCGACGGAGCCGTCACCAACGCGGTCGGCAGCAACGCGGCCGGCACCGCTCCCAGCCTGGTCAAGCCCGCCGACGCCCCCGTCGCCGCGCTCGCCCTGCCGGTGCCGCACGTGGACGCGTCCGATCCCAACGCCGGGTTCCTCGCCGGTCTGATGGCCACCGCGTCCGCCGAGCTGCTGGGGGCGATCGCCGCCGCGCCGACCCCGTCGACCGAGACGCGGCTGCGGCAGATCCGGGCCTGGCTGGAGAACGGCGACACGGACACCGCCCACCAGGCCCTGCTGAAGCTGGAGGAGGAACGGCCCGACGACTGGCGGGTCGTCTGGTACCGGGGTGTCGCGGCGCTCGTCACCGGCGACCACGAGGCCGCCGCGCTCGGCTTCGACGCGATCTACGACGCCTTCCCCGGCGAGATCGCCCCCAAGCTGGCCCTCGGCCTGTGCGCGGAGGTCCTCGGCCAGCTCGACAACGCCGCCGAGTACTACCGCCTCGTCTGGTCGACCGACCCCAGCTATGTCAGCGCCGCCTTCGGCCTGGCCCGCGTCCAGCTCGCCACCGGCGACCGGCGGGGCGCCGTACGGACGCTGGAGTCGGTGCCTGAGTCGTCCATCCACTACACGGCCGCACGCGTGGCGGCCGTCCGGGCGCGGCTGCGGCAGCGCACGGCGGTGGCCGGCGACGTACCCTTCCTGGACGATCTGACGGCGGCAGCCGGCCAGGTCGAGGCCCTGGAGGCGTACGGTCTGGACCCGGCCCGGCGTGAGCAGTTGTCCGCGGAAGTCCTCGGCAGCGCGCTGGACTGGATACTCTCCGGTGGCCAGGGTTCCGCGCCTCTGCCGGCCGCCGGGGGGCGGGTGCTGCTCGGCAGCGGCCTGGACGAGCGGGGCCTGCGCTTCGGACTGGAGCGTTCGTACCGCACGCTGGCCCGGCTGGCGTCGGGCGGCGAGGAGAGGATCGACCTGGTGGAACGTGCCAACCGTTACCGCCCCCGGACATGGGTGTAGTTGATGTCGCAGATGCCCCAGCAGACCGCCCTGTCGAGGTGTCCGAGCTGCGAGGAACCCCTCGAGTCGGGTGACCGTTTCTGCGGTGCGTGCGGATACGACCTGTCCGCCGTACCCGCGCCGCCGGGCGACCACCCGACGATCGCCATGAACGGCGGCGTGCCGCTCCCGCCGGACGGCACGCCCGGCATGCCACCGGCCGCACCGCAGCAGCCCCAGCCGCAGCCGCCGTACGCGGGCTCACCGCAGCCGCCGTTCACGGGCTCACCGGTGTCCCCCGCCTCGGGCGTACGGTTCGACCGGTCGCCGGAGCCCGACGAGTACCCCCTTCAGGCCCCCGATCCACGCGTGGCCACCGACGTCCCGACCCCGCCCGACGGCATCAAGGTGTGCGTGGCCTGCCGGGCCGGCCGGGTCGACAGCGACGGCTACTGCGAGAACTGCGGGCACGCCCAGCCACGGGAGCGCGACCACATGGAGCAGGACATCGGCCCGGTGGCCGCCGTGAGTGACCGCGGTCTGCGGCACCACCGCAACGAGGACGCGTTCGGTCTCGGCTGCGCCGCGCTGCCCGACGGCTCGGCCGCGGTCGTGGCGATCGTCTGCGACGGCGTGTCCTCGGCGACCCGCCCCGACGACGCCTCGCTGGCCGCCTCCCGCGCGGCGAGCGAGTCGCTGCTCGCCGCGCTCCCCCACGGCACGCACCCGCAGCAGGCGATGCACGAGGCGATCGTCGCCGCCTCGCACGCGGTCAACGCGCTGGCCGAGGAGCCCGCCACGGCCCGCGAGCACGCCCCGCACCAGAACGCCCCCGCCTGCACCCTCGTCGGCGCGGTGGTGACCTCCGGGCTGCTGGTCGTCGGCTGGGTCGGCGACAGCCGCGCCTACTGGGTCCCGGTGGACCGCAGCACTCCCCCGGCCCGGCTCACCGAGGACGACTCCTGGGCCGCGCAGATGGTCGCCGCGGGCCTGATGAACGAGGCGGAGGCGTACGCCGACGAGCGGGCCCACGCGATCACCGGCTGGCTCGGCGCGGACGCCTACGAACTGGAGCCGCACACCGCTTCCTTCAAGCCGGACCGGCCTGGTGTGGTGGTGGTGTGCACCGACGGCCTGTGGAACTACGCGGAGGCGGCCGAGGAGATGGCCGAGGTCCTGCCGCCGGACGCCGCGGTGCGCCCCCTGCACAGCGCCCGCGTCCTGGTCGGTCACGCCCTGGACGGCGGGGGCCACGACAACGTAACAGTGGCGGTCGTACCGTTCCCGGCCCCGCCGCAGGGGGCAGGATCGGCCTGAGGGCCGCACACGGGGAAGTCTCGACGGACCGGAGGGGACCGGTCCGTCCACAGTCGTCGCCCCGCCCGAGGCGGGGAGTTCGAGGGGGATTTGAGTAGGTATGGCCAATTTCTCGAAGTCCAGCGTGCCGCAGTTCTCGGTGGACGTGTACCAGAACGAGTTCCTGCCGGAGGGCGGCCGCGAGGTCAACGCGATCGTCACGGTGACCGCGACCGGCGGCGGCACGATCGGAAGCGCGGTCGCGTCGCCCCACCTCTACTCGGCCGGTCAGGGCCCGTCCGCGGCCGTGGCGATCATGGTCGACTGTTCGGGCTCGATGGACTACCCGCCGACCAAGATGCGCAACGCGCGGGACGCCACGGCCGCCGCCATCGACACCCTGCGCGACGGCGTGCACTTCGCGGTGATCGGCGGCACGCACGTGGCCAAGGAGGTCTACCCGGGAAACGGCCGGCTCGCGGTCGCCGACGCCACCACCCGCGACCAGGCCAAACAGGCCCTGCGCAAGCTCAGCGCGGGCGGCGGTACGGCCATCGGCACCTGGCTGCGTCTCGCCGACCGGCTGCTGTCCTCCGCGGACGTGGCCATCCGCCACGGCATCCTGCTCACCGACGGCCGCAACGAACACGAGTCCCACGAGGACCTGAAGGCCTCCCTGGACGCCTGCGCCGGGCGGTTCACCTGTGACGCGCGCGGCGTGGGCACCGACTGGGAAGTGAAAGAAGTCACAGGAATCGCCTCCGCACTGCTCGGCACCGCCGACATCGTCGCCGACCCGGCGGGCCTGGCCGCCGACTTCACGCAGATGATGGAGACGGCGATGGGCAAGGAGGTCGCGGACGTCGCCCTGCGACTGTGGACGCCGGTGGGCACCACCGTGAAGTTCGTCAAGCAGGTCGCGCCCACCGTCGAGCAACTGACCGACCGCCGCACCGAGTCCGGCCCGCGAGCGGGGGACTACCCCACCGGCTCCTGGGGAGACGAGTCCCGTGACTACCACGTCTGCGTCGAAGTCCCGGTCGCGAACATCGGCCAGGAGATGCTGGCCGCCCGGATCTCCCTGGTCGTCCCGCAGCCCGACGGCGGCACGCAGGCACTGGCCGGCGCGCAGGGTCTCGTACGGGCCGTGTGGACCGACGACATGGTCGCCTCCACGTCGATCAACCCCCAGGTCGCCCACTACACGGGTCAGGCAGAACTGGCACAAGCCATCCAACAAGGGCTTGATCTGCGCAAATCGGGAGACTTCGACGGAGCAACGGCCAAACTGGGCAGGGCCGTTCAGCTCGCGAGTGCCTCCGGGAACGCGGATACTGCGAAACTGCTTGCGAAGGTGGTCGACGTCGTCGATGCGGCGACAGGTACTGTGCGACTGAAGGCGAAGGTCGCGGAGGCCGACGAGATGACTCTCGAAACCCGGTCGACAAAGACTGTTCGTGTAAAGAAGTGACCTAGCAGGACCCTGGTAAGACCGAGTAGGACACAGAAGGAGAGGGGGACGCGCCGACATGCCGACCTGCCCGAACGGACACCAGTCGGGTTCCGACGACTGGTGCGAGGTCTGCGGTCACCGCATGGCGGGTGCCGTGCCTCCGCCCCCTCCCCCACCGCCGCCCCCGGGCGGAGGCTACGGCTTCCCGCCACCGCAGGGCCCGGGCACGCAGCCCGGCCCGCCCGGCGGCCGTGCGCCCGAGCCGGAACTGTGCCCGCAGTGCCGTACGCCCCGTGAAGGCGGTGCGCCGTTCTGCGAGGAGTGCCGGTGGAACTTCCTGACCAACACGGCCACGTCGTACACCCCGGCCGCACCGCCGCAGGCGCCCGGCCCCAATCCGGCCGCGCGCTTCCAGCAGCAGCCTCCGGGTCCGTCGTACGGCGGCGGTGACGGCTACGACTACCAGGGCTCGCGCCCCTCGCAGGTGAACCGGCCGGCCGAACCGATCCCGCCGGGCCCGCCGTTCGGCAACGGGCCGTCGGGACCGGGTGGTCCCCGCCCCGGTCAGGGTCCGGGCCAGGGCCAGGGCCCCGGCGGTCCGGGTGCCCCCGGTGGCTACGGCGGTCCCGGTGGTCCGAACGGTCCCGGTCAGGGTCCCGGCGGTCCGGGTGGACAAGGGGGTCCCGGTGGTCCGGGCGCTCCCGGTGGCTACGGCTATCCGCAGCCCGGTGGTCCCGGCGGACCTGGTGGCCCGAGCGGTCCTGGTGGTCCCGGCGGCCCGGGCGCTCCCGGAGGCTACGGCTATCCGCAGCCCGGCGGACCCGGGGGCCCGGGAGGTCCCCAGGGACCCGGCGGACCCGGCGGCCCTGGTGGCCCCGGCGGTCCCGGGCCTTTCGGCGCCGACCCGTCGCGGCCGGTTCCGCCGCCGCCCGGCCCGACCCCGCACGGCGGTCCCGGTGGCCCCGGCGGTCCCGGTCAGGGCCCCGGCGCACCCCAGGCTCCCCAGGCGTTCCAGCAGCCCGGTCCGGGCGGCCCGTCCGGCTACCCGCAGGACCCGAACCGGCAGCAGCAGGGCGGTCCGTCCTTCGGCGGCGGTGGCGGCGACTGGGAACTGCCCCCGCCGTCCTCCGGCCAGGGCCCCGGCGGCGGGTACGGCTATCCGCAGCCCGGCGCGACCCAGGCCCCGCCCGCCCCTCCCGGCCCCGGCTATCCGCAGCAGCCGTCGACCTGGTCGGCGACGATCGGCCCGGACCGCGACTACTTCATGGCGATGATGCAGCGCTCGGGGCCCGAGGCAGCGGGTCTCAACCTGCCCGCGTACTCGCCCGAGCAGCAGCGCGCCCTCACCGGCAACCAGATCACCATCGGCCGCCGCCGGCACTCCACCGGCGACACCCCCGACATCGACCTGGCGGTGCCGCCGGAGGACCCGGGCGTCTCGCACCAGCACGCGGTGCTGGTCCAGCAGCCGGACGGCTCCTGGGCGGTCGTCGACCAGAACTCGACGAACGGCACGACGGTCAACGGCTCGGAGGAGCCGATCCAGCCCTTCGTGCCGGTGCCGCTGCAGGACGGGGACCGGGTGCACGTGGGGGCCTGGACGACGATCACCATCCACCGCGGCTGATCAACGACGGTCGGTCATCGGAGGGGCCAGGCATACGGCCCCTCCGGGTCGTCCAGCCACGCCCACTCGCGTTCGCCGCTGACCGTGAGGCCGTAGCGCTCGCGCTGCGGCTGCCCTTCGCGCTCCCACAGTGCGTACGCCTCCTGCGGGTCCAGGCTGCCGCGGGTCAGGGCGAGCAGGAACCGGAACAGTTCGTCGTCCCTGGCCCGGCGCGGCACGCCGCCCAGCGGGGCCTGCTCCGGCTCGGGCCCGCCGCCGCGCAGCGGCACGAAGTAGGCGGGCGTGTGCAGGAAGTGCCCCTCGGCCTGCCCGGTGTCCGTCACCGTCAGCGCGACCAGGCCGGTGGCGAGCGGGGTGAGGATGCGGGCGCCGGGACGGCACTGGAAGAGCCAGGCGGGCGGGATCGACGGCAGTGTGCAGGTCGCGATGATCCGGTCGAAGGGGGCTCGTTCGGGCACCCCGCGCGCTCCGTCGCCGGTGACGACGACCGGGTGGTATCCGGCGGCCGCCAGATGCTGCCGGGCCGCCTCGGTGATCTCGGGTTCCAGGTCGACGGTGGTGACGAGGCCGTCGTCGCCGAGCCGGTGGGCGAGCAGCGCCGCGTTGTACCCCGTACCCGCGCCGATCTCCAGGACCCGGTCGCCGTCCCGCACCCGCAGTTCGGCCAGCATCATCGCCATCAGCGAGGGCTGGCTGCTGGAGGAGACCAGCTCGCCGTCACGCAGCCGGGTGGCCAGCGGGGCGTCGGCGTAGACGCCGCGCAGCCAGCGCTCGCGGTTGCGCGGGTCGGGGCTCTCGCCCCAGCGCCGCTCGTAGCCGCCCACGACCCCGACGTAGTAGTACGGCACGAACAGGTGCCGCGGCACCGCCAGGAACACCTCCCGCCACACCGGGTCGGCGGCCCACGCCCCGCTCGCGTCGATCTCCCGCACCAGCGCGGCCCGCGCGGCGGCGGCGAGGTCGGTGAGGTGTTTGTGGTCCCGGTCGAGATCGTGCGCGCCCATGGGTCCACTGTCCTGCGGCAGCCGCCCGGAAGCGAGCCGTTGCGCCGGCATGTGCCGAACCAGGGCAGGTCCTAAGCCTTGAGTCCTGGGTCTCCCCGTCTGAGACCATGGGTGACGTGACAGAGATTCGGCGCGGCACGCTTCAGGAGCAGACCTTCTACGAGCAGGTCGGCGGGGAGGAGACCTTCCGCCGCCTCGTCCACCGCTTCTACGAGGGAGTCGCCGAGGACCCGATCCTGCGGCCCATGTACCCGGAGGAGGACCTCGGCCCGGCCGAGGAGCGCCTCGTGCTGTTCCTGATCCAGTACTGGGGCGGCCCGACGACGTACAGCGACAACCGCGGCCACCCGCGGCTGCGGATGCGCCACGCCCCCTTCACCGTCGACCGGGCGGCGCACGACGCCTGGCTGAAGCACATGCGGGACGCCGTCGACGAGCTCGGCCTGTCCGAGGAGCACGAGCACACGCTGTGGAGCTACCTGACGTACGCGGCGGCCTCGATGGTGAACACCCCCGACTGAGCACGACCGACTGAGCTATACCAACTGAGCGATACCGACTGAGCACGACCGTCGAGGCTCGGATTCCGGTCGCACGGCCCCGGATTCCGGTCACAATCCGGTCAAGCCCGGCCCTGAAGCGCTTACCCCCGGCCCGTCCCCTCTGACAACATCGCCCGGAGATCCGGACGACGGCGGGGGAACGACGGAGCACGGCGGGGGGCCGGGTGACGGGGTGGGGTGGGGCCGCGAGGTTCGTCCTCCAGCGTGCCCGGGCGCACCGGCTGCTGCTCGCCGCCGCCCTGCTGACCGTCCTGCTGACCACGGCCGTCCTGGCGACCCTCGCCGCCTACTCGGGCGCGATCGGTGACGCGGCCCTGCGCCATTCCTTACGGGACCCCCGCAACGCCGTCGACACCGCGCTGATCGTCAAGGCCGACGTGCCGGCCGATCAGCGCACGGCCGCCGACGCCGCCGTACGGGACGCGGCCCGCAAGACCTTCGACGGGCTGCCGGTGACCGTGCGGACCATGCACCGGTCGGGCCCGTACGCCCTGCCCCGCTCCCTGCAGCCGCCCGCCGAGCGGTCCGGGGACCCGGATCTGACCTTCTTCGCGGCCCTGGACCGCACGCAGGTGCGGCTCGTCGCCGGACGGCTGCCCGGCCGGAGCGACGACGGCGTCGAGGTGGCCCTCCCGCAGACCGCCGCCCGGCTCCTCGGCCTCGACCCCGGTGACCGCCTCACCGTCACCGACCGGCTCGGCGGCCCGAAGGTGCGCGTCACGGTCACCGGCCTCTACCGGCCGGCCCGGGCGGACGCACCGTACTGGACGCTGGACGACCTGGGCGGCCGCGGGGTCAAGCAGGTCGGCTTCACGACGTACGGTCCGCTGCTCGCCGATCCCGGTGTGGCGGCCGGCGAGGCGGTGAGCGCCGGGCCGTCGGCCTGGCTGGCCTCGGCCGACTTCTCGACGCTGACGACCGGGCGGATCGACGACCTGCGGGCGGCGGCCCGCGCCGGGAACTCGGCGCTGCGGGGGCAGCCGGTGCTCAGCGGCAGTACCGCCGCCGCCACCGACCTGCCCGACGTCCTCGACCGCGTCGACCGCTCGCTGCTCGTCTCCCGCTCGACGCTCCTGATCGTCGCCCTCCAGCTGGTGCTGCTGGCGGCGTGTGCCCTGCTGCTGGTGGCGCGGCTGCTGAGTACCGAACGCACCGGCGAGACCCGGCTGTTGCTGGCCCGCGGCGCCTCCCGCCGCCGGATCGCGGGCCTCGCCGCCCTGGAGGCGCTGCTGCTGGCCGTCCCCTCGGTGGTCTGCGCACCGCTGCTCGCCGGACCGCTGACCCGGCTGCTGGCCGGGCGGGGTCCGCTGGCCCGGATCGGGCTGCACCTGGACGTGCCGGCGGGCGGGCGCGCGGGGGTGTGGCTGGTGGCGGCCGGGGTGGCGCTGGGCTGTGCGCTCGCGGTGACGCTGCCCGCGCTGACCTCGTCGTTCGGCTCCGGGCGGGCGCGTGCGTTGCCCTCCGCGATCCGCGCGGGTGCGGACCTCGGGCTGCTGGCGGTGGCCGCGGTCGCGTACTGGCAGCTGAGCCGCCAGACCTCCGGCGCCGTGACCGGCGACATCCCCCACTCTCGGCTTCGCTCGAGCGGGGGGACCCCCATCGGCGCCCTCGGCGTCGATCCGCTGCTGGTGGCGGCGCCCGCGCTCGCGCTGCTGGCCGGAACCGTCCTGACGCTGCGGCTGCTGCCGCCGGTGGCGCGGCTCGCCGAACGCCGGGCGGCCGGCGGGCGCGGACTGACCGCGGCGCTGGCGGGCTGGCAGATCGCGCGGCGCCCGATGCGCGGGGCGGGCCCGGTGCTGCTGCTGGTCCTCGCCGTCGCGCTGGGCATGCTGGCGATCGGCCAGGGCGCCTCCTGGGACCGCTCGCAGGACGACCAGGCCGACTTCCGGGCCGGGGTGCCGGTGCGGGTCCTGGCCGCCGGGGACGGCGGGCTCGGCCGCACCGACGAGTACGCGGCCGTACCGCAGGTACGAGAGGTCGCCCCCGCCGTACGCACGGAGCTGCCGCTGTCCGGCAACCGGACCGCGACCGTGCTGGCGCTGGACACCGCGCACGCGGCCAACGCCCTGCTGATGCGCCCCGACCTGGCGTCCGAGCCGGTCCGGCCGGTGCTGGCCGGGCTGGGACCGAAGGGGACGTCGGCGGGCGTGCGGGTGCCCGCGGGCACCGACCGGCTGCGACTGGCGGCGACCCTGCGCAGCTCCGCGGGCGCGGGCGCGACGGCGGACGTCACCGTCACCCTCCAGGACCGCTACGGCACCCCGTACCAGGTCCCGGCCGGCGAACTCCCCGTCGACGGCCGCCGCCACACCCTGGACCTGGACGTCCCGTCGGGTCCTCTCACCCTCACCGGCATGGACTGGGTCATCACCCAGCCGGCCGACCGCGCCGAGCAACACCGGTTCGTGCTGGACGAGTTGACCGCCGTGGACCCCGACGGGGCGGTACGGCGGCTGTCGCTGCCCGCCGACTGGAAGGCCGGGGCGGCGAGCGAGGCGGAGGCGGCGGGGCCGGACGAGCCCACCCAGCCGACCGAGCCGCGCCTGAGCACGCCGTCGGGACGGCCCACGGTCGACTACGGCACGGGATACGTCCCCTCCGAATACAACTGGATCCTTTCCGCGCTGACCCTGCGGCTCCAGGTCGTCCAGCCCCCGCCACCCGCCGTCACGGCCGTCGCCACCGACCGCTTCCTCGACTCCGCGGGCGCCCGCACCGGGCAGCGCGTGGACGTGGCGTTCGGCGGCGCGACCCTGCCCGTGCGGATCACGCACTCGGTACGGTCCCTGCCGACCACCGAGGAGGCCACCGGCGGGGCACTGCTGGTCGATCTGCGCTCCGTGAACCGGGTGCTGGCGGCGCGGCACGCGGAGGGCATCACGCCCACCGAGTGGTGGCTGCGGACCGGGCCCGGCGAGGCGGCCGACGTCACCGCGGCGCTGCGGGCGCGGCCCGACCTGGATCCGGCGCAGGTCGTGGTGCGGGACGAGATCGCCGAGCAGCTGCGCGACGACCCGTTCGGCGCGGGCCCCGAAGCCGCGTTCGCCGCGGCGGCCGGGGTGGCGGCGGCGCTGGCCGCGGTCGGGTTCGCGGTGAGCGCGACGGGTTCCCTGCGGGAGCGGGGCGCCGAGTTCGCCGTACTGCGCGCGCTGGGCGCCCCGCGCCGACGGCTGGCCCGCACCATCGCCGTCGAACAGGGGGTGCTGGTGGCGCTGGCGCTGCTGGTGGGCGCCGCTCTGGGCACGGTCCTGACCCGGGCCGTGGTCCCGCTGATCGTCCTGACCTCCGAGGCCGCCCGGCCGGTGCCCCAGGTGCTCGTCGAACTACCGGTCACGGGGGTCGCCGTACTGCTGACGGCGGTGGCCCTGCCTCCGGTCCTGGTCACGGCGGTGCTGGCGCTGCGGCGGGCGAATCCGGTGACGTCGTTGCGCGAACAGGGCGGTGAGTGAGGTGAGTTCGGTGATGACGCCATGGGTGCGGACCAGGCTGCGGACCGCCCCCGGGGCCGCCTGCGCGCTCGCGTTGCTGGTGGCGCTGACCGCGTGTCTGGCCGCCGCGTTCCCCCGGGCCGTCGACCGGTACGGGGACGCCGGACTGCACCGGGCCGTCGCGCAGGCCGGGCCCGAGCGGAGCGGTGTGCGGGTCGCCGCCCCGATACCGAGCCCACTGCTGCCGCAGACGCAGCGGGAGGACGCCCTGCGTCCCGAGGCCCTGTCCCGGCAGTACGCCGATGTCCGCGCCCTCGTCCCCGAGCCGCTCACCGTCGACGGCGGCCAGTCGACGTACGGCGTCAGCACGACCATGGACCTGGTGGCGCCGGACCCCTGGCTGCCGAGGCCGACCGGTCTGCCCGCGCAGGTGTCCCTCGTCGCCCAGGCGGGCCTCGCCGAGCACGCGGACCTGCGTACCGGACGCCTTCCGCGCGCGACCGGCCAGGTGACCTCCCGGGCGGCCGAGGTGGAGGCCGCGGTCACCGTCGAGACCGCCAAGGGCCTGCACATCAAGGCCGGTTCGGTGATCCACGTACCCGGCGTGGAACGCGAGCCCCTCGCCGTCCGCGTCACCGCGATCGTCGCCCCGCGCGACCCGGACGGCGCCTACTGGTCGGTGCGGCCCCTCCTGCGCACCCCCACCCTGGTCCGCCTGCCCGGCCCCTCCTCGGACGCCGACCGGTACTGGCTCGGCGCCCTCCTCCTCGCCCCCGACGCGGCCCCCGCGATCCTGGGCACGCCCGGAAACCCCGAGCGCTACTGGCAGTTGAGCCCACCCACCGACGCCCTCCACGCCCACGACACGGAGCGGCTGCGCTCCGCGATCGCCTCCCTGGAATCCGGCCCGGCACTGCAGAAGGTGCGCACCGCGATCGGCGACCTCGCGGACGAGTACACCGCCGGCGTCACCGACGTGAACACCGACCTCGACGACGTGCTCGCCTCCTACGCCCGGCTGCGCGAGGGCGTCGACCCGCTCGTCTCCGTCGCCGCGTTCGGCACCGGCACGGTCGCCGCCGCCGTCCTGCTCATGGCGGGCGGCCTCGCCGCCGACCGCCGCCGCACCGAACTCGCCCTCCTGCGCGCCCGCGGCGCCTCCCTGCGGGGCCTGACGGGCCGTCTGCTCGCCGAGACCGCGGTCATCGCCCTCCCCGCGGGCGCCCTCGGCCTCACGGCCGCGCTGCTCGCCCTCCCGGCCCCCCGCGCGCTGCCCGCCGTCCTGACGGCCGCGGCGGTCACGGCCCTCGCCTGCGGCGCCCTGCCCCTGCGGGCCGCCGCCGCGCACCGGGCGGTCCGCGTCCACGGGGGCCGCGAGGACGTGACGTCCGTACGTCCGTCCCGCCGCCGTACGGTCGCGGAGCTCACGCTGGTGGTCCTCGCGGCCGGCGCGGTCGAGACCCTGCGCCGACGCGGCACGTCGGGTTCCGCCGGGGACCAACTGGTGTCGCTGGCCCCGGTGTTGATCGGCGTGATCGCGGCGCTGGTCCTGGTCCGGCTGTACCCGCTCCCGTTGCGGGCGCTGGCCCGCCCGGCCCGCCGGCTGCGGGGCGCGGTCGGCCACCTCTCGCTGGCCCGCGCGGGCCGCACCTCCGTCCCGGCGACGCTGCCCCTCCTCGCCCTGCTGACCGCCCTCACCACCGCGGCCTTCGGCGGCTCGGTCCTCGCCGGGGTGCGCGAGGCCCGCGACCACGCGGCCCTGCTCACGGTCGGCGCCGACGCCCGCATCGAGACGACCGGCCCCCTGCCGACCGCCCTGCCCGACCGGATCCGCCGCGTACCGGGCGTGGACGGGGTGGCGGAGGCGAGCATCGCGTATCAGGCGAGGCCGGAGGAGGGGCGGGAGACGGTGGCGCTGGTGGGGGTGGATCCCGGGGAGTACGCGGCGTTGGCGGGGCGGGTGGGGGTCGGGGGGTTCGGGGGAGGGGAGTTGAGGGCGGCGGCTGGGGCGGGTTCCGGGCCTGCGACCGGGTCGGGTTCCGGCGAAGGGGGATCGGGGTCGGCTCTGCCCGCGCTGGCCTCCCCGGCCACCGCGGCGACGTACGGCACCCGCCCGTTCCCGGTGGGCCTGGAGGACGGGAGCACGGTCACCGTGCGGATCGTCCTCGTCCGGGACCGCACCCCGGCGGTCTCCGGCGCCCACTTCCTGGTCGTGGACCGCGCCGGGCTGAGCGGCACCGCGGCCCGTCCGACGGCACTGCTGCTGACCGGCGACCACCTGGACGCCGGGGCGCTGCGCCGGGCGGCGGGCGACTCCGCGGGCATCCAACTGCGGTCCGAGGAACGCGCGCGGTTCGTCGACTCACCCCTCCAGTCCGGTGCCGAACGCATCTACACCACCGCGGTGGCGGCCGGCGCGGGCTACGCCGTCCTGGCCCTGCTCCTCGCCCTCCTGCGCGCCGCCCCCGAACGCACCGCCCTGCTGGCCCGCCTGCGCACCATGGGCCTCACCCGCGCCCAAGGCCGCCGCCTCCTCGTCCTGGAGTCCCTTCCCCAGGCCGTCCTGGCAGCCCTCGGCGGCACCCTGACAGGCTGGGCCGCCATCCGCCTCCTCTCCCCCGGCATCGACCTGACGACCATCGCCCTCGCCTCGACACAGACCGCCCCGACCAGGGCCGAACTCCACACGGACGCCCTGTCACTGACAGTGCCGGCGATCTCGGTGCTCGTACTGGCGGCGGGCGTGGCGGCAGGCCAGGCGTGGTGGTCGGGACGGCGGGGATCGGTACGGGAGTTGAGAGCGGGGGATGCGCGATGAACGCCAGCGGCATTGGCAGCGGCCGTCGCGGCTTGGGTGAGCGCAGCGGGCGCGGCTGCGGTCGGTGGCGCGGGGCGCGCGGCGGGCGCAGCGCGCGTGACTGGCGAAGCCGCTGTGGCACCCACACCCACCCCAGCTGCGGGCAATCGTGCCGCTGGGGCGGCTCCCGACCCACAGAGACCGGCACCCCGCAGCGCCGGGCCGCGCGACCCACCCCCGCCCAGCTCCCACCCCGGGCACCGGCTCAGGAGGTGGTGGGCAGGCGTGGGCGCAGCGGCACCCCGCGAGCGCCGGGCTGCGCATCCCACCCCTCCGCAACCGCCCCGCGCACCGGCTCAGGAGGCCGCCAATGACAGCCACCAACCCCACGCTCACCGACCTCGCCGACCGAGCCACAGCGCACCGCAACCGCCCCACCTACGGCCACGACGCCCTGATCACCTGCGACCGCCTCGTCCGTATCTTCACCACGGACGGCATAGAGGTCCAAGCCCTCCAGGGCCTCGACCTCCTGGTCCGGGAGGGCGAACTCATGGCCCTGGTCGGCGCGTCCGGCAGCGGCAAGTCCACCCTCATGAACATCCTCGCCGGCCTGGACACCCCCACCGCCGGCGCCGCCCGCGTGGCCGACCGCGACCTCCTCACGATGACCGCGAAGGACCGCCTCGCCTACCGCAGGGAAGTCGTCGGCTTCGTCTGGCAGCAGACCTCCCGCAACCTCCTCCCCTACCTGACCGCCGCCCAGAACGCCGCCCTGCCGATGCAACTGGCCGGCCGCACCCGCACCCCCAGGTCCCGCCGCGCGCACACCGACCGCGCCCTGGAACTCCTCAGCCTGCTCGAGATCGCCGACTGCCGCGACCGCCGCCCGCACCAGATGTCCGGCGGCCAGCAACAACGCGCCGCCATCGCCGTGGCCCTCGCCAACAACCCCGCGGTCCTGCTCGCCGACGAACCCACCGGCGAGCTCGACTCCCACACCGCGGAACAGGTCTTCGCCGCCTTCCGCACCGCGAACGAACAGCTGGGCACCACCATCGTCATCGTCACCCACGACCAGGCGGTGGCCGGCGAGGTCCGCCGCACGGTCGCCATCCGGGACGGCCGTACCTCCACGGAGGTCCTGCGCCGCAGCGAGGTCGACGCGACGACCGGCCACGAGACGGTGGTCGCCCGCGAGTACGCCATGCTCGACCGCGCCGGCCGCCTCCAGCTCCCCGCCGACTACACCCGCGCCCTCGGCATGCGCGACCGCGTGGCCCTCGAACTGGAGCCGGACCACATCGGCGTATGGCCGGACGACAGCGAGCGCGACTGAGCGCGACGGCGCAGCACTGCGCACGACTGCGCACGCACCGTAACCGAACAGAAATACGGCACGGGTATTGACGCACCCCCGACCCGCTGTCATGGTTACCGGCATCGAGACATCAGATGTCTGACGTCAGACGCCTGATCCCCTCGATGCCGCCACGGAGCCCAGGCCGTACGGTGGCTCCAGACCCGCCCACGCCCGCCCGGAGGCCCAACGATGTCGCTCTCCGAAGACCTCGCCGAGCGCCTGCTCAGCGCGATCATCGACGGCACCTACCCGCCGGACGCCGCTCTCCCCCCGGAGGCGGAGCTCGCCGAGCAGTCCTCCGTGAGCAGGCTGACCGTACGCGAGGCGGTGAAGCAGCTGCGCGCGCAGAACGTCGTACGCGTGGTCCGCGGCCGCGGCACCTACGTGAACGCCCCGGACCGCTGGACGGCCATGGCCGCAGTGATCCGCGCCGCGTCCCACACCTCGCACACCTCGCTCTCGGAGCGCCTCATCGAGGCCCGCCGCCTCATCGAGAACGGTGCGACGGAACTGGCCGCGCTGCGCCGCGACGAGACCCACCTCGCGGAGCTGCGCGAGCACCTCGCCACGATGCGGGAGGCCGCCGACGAGGCCGACACGGAGAAGTTCGTGCAGGCGGACATCGACTTCCACGCCACGGTGATGCGGGCGACGAACAACCTCTTCGTCCCGCTCCTCTTCGAGCCCTTCGGCGCACTCCTCGCCGAGGGCCGCCGCGAGACCTCCGCGATCCCGCAGATCCGCGTCAACGCGATCGCCCACCACGAGGCGGTCCTCCACGCCCTCGAGTCCGGCGACCCGGACAAGGCCCGCGAGGCGATGAGCGCCCACATGAACCAGACGGCGCACGACTACCGCACCCACGTCCTGAAGTCCGGCGAGTAACAGAGCCGAACCGGCCGTACGCGGCCCGCGGGCGGGCACACCCACCCGACGGTCACCCGCCCCGCCTCCCCTTCACACAGCCACGCACAGCCACGTCTCTATACAGCCACGCCTCTATACAGCCACGTCTTCACCTACCCACGTCCCAGGAACCGCCATGTCCCTACCCCGTCATGCCCTCCCGGAGCCCGAGGTCCTCGCCGGTCTCCCGCCCGTCAGAGCAGTCGCCCCCGCCGAAGTCGCGGCCCGGACGGCGAAGGCTCCCCGCCTCGTCGTCCTGGACGACGACCCCACCGGCACCCAGACCGTCAAGGACATCCCCGTCCTCACCACCTGGACGGTCGAGGACCTCCGCTGGGCCCTGCGCCAGACCAGCCCCGCCTTCTTCGTCCTCACCAACACCCGCAGCCTCTCCCCCGACGACGCGGCCGGCCGCAACCGCGCCATCGTCCGCGCCCTGAACGAAGCTTCCCGGGCCGAGAACATCCCGTACGTCATCGCCTCCCGCGGCGACTCCACCCTGCGCGGCCACTTCCCGCTCGAAACCGACGTCCTCGCCGAGGAGTTGACGCGTGCCGGAGCCGCCCCCGACGGCGTCGTCCTCGTCCCCGCCTACATCGAGGCCGGCCGCCTCACCGTCGACTCGGTCCACTGGATGCGCACTGCGGACGGCCTTCTCCCGGTGGGCGAGAGCGAGTTCGCGAAGGACGCCACCTTCGGATACACCTCCTCCGCACTCCCCGAGTGGGTCGAGGAGAAGACGAAGGGCCGCGTCCCCGCCGACAAGGTCCTCCGCATCACCCTCACCGACCTGCGCACCGGCGGCCCCGCCCATGTCGGCGAGCGGCTCCGCACCCTCCGCGACGGCGCCACCGCCGTGGTGGACGCGGTCTGCGACGACGACCTCCGGGTCCTCGCCCTCGCCGCCGCCGAGGCGGAGGAGACGGGCACCCGCCTCCTCTACCGGGTCGGCCCCTCCTTCGTCCGCGCCCGGGCAGGCCAGTCCGCCCACCCCCCGCTGACCACCCCCGAACTCGCCGCACTGCGCGCACCGTCGCCGCACGGCCTGATCGTCGTCGGCTCCCACGTCTCCCTCACCACCCGCCAGCTGAACCGGCTGCGCGAACAGACGGGCGACCTCACCGAATACGAACTCGACGTGGCCCAACTCCTCGACCCGGCCCGCCGGGACCCGCACATCCACGAGATCGCCACGGCCGCGGCGGCCGCCCTGAAGGCGACCGACACAGTCATTCGCACCAGCCGCACAGTGATCACGGCAACCGACCCCGACGAGAGCCTCGCCATCTCCCGCAACGTCTCCGCCGCCCTCGTCGAGACGGTCCGCCTGATCACCGCCGCCCGCCGCCCCGCCTTCGTCGTCGCCAAGGGCGGCATCACCTCCAGCGACACCGCGACCCACGGCCTGGAGATCCGCCGCGCCTGGGCCCGCGGCACCCTGCTGCCCGGCATCGTCTCGCTGTGGCAGCCCGTCGACGGCCCCGCCGCCGGCATCCCCTACATCGTGTTCGCCGGGAACGTCGGCGGCGACGACGCCCTCGCCGACGCCCTCGCCCTGCTGAGGAGCGCCGCCTGATGCTGCTGACCGGCCCCGAGGGCCTCAAGGCCCTGACCACCGCGTACGAGACCGGCCGCGCCCTGCCCGGCTTCGTCGCGTACAACCTGGAGACGGTCCAGGGCATAGTCGCCGCGGCGGAAGCCAACCCCGAATCCCCGGTCCTGATCCAGGCAGGCTCGAGCGCCTTCAAGCACGCGGGCCGCGACGCCCTGACGCGCCTCGCGCTCGACGCGGCCGCCGCCTCCCCCGCCCCGCTCGGCGTCCACCTGGACCACAGCCGCGACCTCGACGAGATCACCGCCTGCCTCCGGGCCGGCTACACCTCCGTGATGATCGACGGCTCCCACCTCCCCTTCGCCGAGAACATCGCCCTCACCCGCGAGGCAGTACGCCGCGCCCGCGACCACGGCGCCTGGGTCGAAGCCGAACTGGGCGCCCTGGCGGGCGACGAGGACGTCTCCACGAACGCCACCGCGGCCCCCACCGCCATGACGGACCCCGCCCAGGCAGCCGAGTTCGTGGTCGAGACCGGCGTGGACGCGCTGGCGGTGGCGGTCGGCAACGTCCACGGCTTCACCACCCACCCCGTACGCCTCGACCTGGACCGCCTGGCCGCGATCCACTCCACCGTCCCGGTCCCCCTGGTCCTCCACGGCGCCAGCGGCCTCCCCGAGGACCAACTCCTCGCCGCCCTGCCCCGAGGCGTCGCCAAGATCAACGTCAACGCCGAACTCCGCCGCGCCTACCTCCAGGCGGTGAACACCCAACTCCCCACGGCACTACCGGTTTCCGACGTGGTCAGCCTCTGGTCGGCGGCCCGCGACGCGGTAGCGGAAACGGCAACCCGCATCATCACCCAGCTCACGCAATCCAGCCCCTCCACCACATCCAGCCCTCCCACCACATCCATTCCCTCCACCACATCCAACCCTCCCGCCACATCCAGCCCCTCCGGCGTTTGAGGAGCGGGGTCTGGGGCGGAGCCCCAGGTTCGGGACGGGAAGGGGCGGAGGGGGCGAACCCCCACGAGCCCAGCCCCCACGCACCCGCACCCGCACGACGCCCCAGCCCCACACTCCCCTCCCCTCCCCTCCCCGCTCGCTCGCTTGCTTGCGAAAGAAAGGCACCCTCCAATGACCCCCCGTCCCCACACCGCGGTAATCGGCCTGGGCGCCATGGGCCTCCCCATGGCCACCCACCTCGCCGCCCACCTCCCCGTAACGGCGTACGACATATCCGCACCCCGCCTCGCCCAGCTCACCGAGGCCGGCGGAACAACCGCCCCCACCCCCGCCGACGCGGCCCGCCACGCCGACCTCGTCCTGCTCGCCGTACGCGACCAACAGCAGGTCGACAACGCCCTCTTCGGCGAGCACGGCGCGGCCGAAACCCTCCGCCCCGGCACCACCGTCATCCTCACCAGCACGGTCGGCCCGGACGCCGCCCGCACCACGGCCGCCCGCCTCGCGGAACACGGCGTCCTCACGGTCGACGCCCCGGTCAGCGGCGGCCCGGTCCGCGCCGGGAACGGCGATCTCCTCATCGTCGTCGGCGCCGAGGACAAGGCCCTCGCCCTCGCCCGCCCGGTCCTCGACCTGCTCGCCTCCACCCTCACGGTCGTCGGCCCCCGCCCGGGCGACGGCCAGTCCCTCAAGGCGATCAACCAGCTCCTCGCCGGCGTGCACATCGCGGCCGCCGCGGAGGCGATCGCGCTGGCCCGCGGCCTCGGCCTCGACCCGGCGACCGTGGTGGAGAGCCTGCGGCACGGCGCGGCCGGTTCGTTCATGTTCGCCGACCGCGGTCCTCGCATGGTCGAGACGTACGAGAACGAGACCGCCCCCGAGGTGAAGTCCCGCCTCGACATCTTCGTGAAGGACATGGGCATCGTCACCGGCATCGCGAAGGACGCCCACGTCCCGGTCCCGCTCGCCTCGGCCGCCCAGCAGCTCTACCTCCTCGGCGAGCGCGCCGGTCTCGCCGCCCACGACGACTCCTCGGTCGTCACTCTCCTGTCCCCGAAGTCCGCCGCCTCCCCAGCCCAGAAAGGAGAGGGACGATGAGTCACACCACCCTCCTCCTGATCGCCGCCGCCGGCGTCGCCACCCTCCTGCTGCTGATCCTCCGCGCCAAGGTCCAGCCGTTCGTCGCCCTGGTCGTCGTCTCCATCGGCGTAGCCCTCACCGCGGGCGTCCCGGCCGCCGACCTGGTGAAGACCATCGAGGACGGCATGGGCTCCACGCTCGGCCACATCGCCACGATCATCGCCCTGGGCGCGATGATCGGCCGGATCGTCGAACTCTCCGGCGGCGCCGCCGCGTTCGCCCACTCCCTCATCGACCGCTTCGGCTCCAAGCGCACCCCGCTCGCGCTCACCGTCGCCGGTTTCGTCCTCGGCATCCCGGTCTTCTTCGAGGTCGGTTTGATCATCCTGATGCCGATCGCGTACGGCGTCGCCCGCGCCTCCCGCAAGCCGCTCCTCGTCTACGCCCTCCCGATGGGCGCCGCGATGCTGACGGTGCACGCCTTCCTGCCCCCGCACCCCGGCGCGGTCGCCGTCGCCCAGGCCATCGGCGCCGACCAGGGCCTGGTCCTGCTCATGGGCATCCCGGTCACCGCGGTCGTGATCCTGCTGGGCTACCTGATCTCCCGCCGCATGACCCGCCGCGAATACCCGATGGACCCGGACCTGCACGCGGAGATCTACGGCGAGGAGACCACCCTCGAAGCAGCCGGCGCACCCGGTACCCCCGGAACGCCTGGAGGTTCCACTCCCCAGGCCGACGACGGCGGCCACGGCACCACCGTCCTCACCAAGCCGGCCCCGACGACCACCACCGCGGCCGTCCGCCCGCCCTCCTTCGGTACGGTCCTCACCCTGATCGTCACCCCGATCCTGCTGATCCTCGCCGGCACCCTCGGCCAGAACCTCCTCGCCGACGGCTCCGCACCGCGCGCCGTCCTCACCGTCCTCGGCGCCCCCATGGTGGCCCTGCTGATCGACGTGGCGCTGTGCGCGTACGTCCTCGGCGCCCGCCGCGGCTGGGACCGCGCCCACATCGCGAGCGTGATGACGTCGGCCCTGCCGCCGGTGGCGATGGTGATCCTGGTGGCGGGCGCGGGCGGGGTCTTCGGCAAGGTGCTGGTGGCGAGCGGTATCGGCGACGCGATCGCCGACGTACTGGACCGCAGCGGCCTGCCCGCGCTCCTCCTCGCCTTCCTGACGGCGCTGGCCCTGCGTGCCGCCCAGGGCTCGGCCACGGTGGCGCTGATCACCACGGCGGGCATCCTCGCCCCGCTCCTGCAGCGCGCCGACCTGTCCACCGGCCAACTCTCGCTGGTCGCGCTGGCGATGGGCGCGGGCGGCCTCGCCGTCTCGCACATCAACGACGCGGGCTACTGGATGTTCACCAAGCTGGCGGGCCTGGACGTGGCCTCGGGCCTGCGCACGTGGACGGTCCTGACGACCGTCATGGGCGTCCTCGGGTTCGGCCTGACCGCCGCCCTGTGGCCGCTGGTGTAGTGGTGGCCGCCGGTGGGGCCGGGGTCAGCGGACGCTGACGTCCAGCGCCCCGAGTCCCGCCCTGCGTACGGCGATCGATCCGTACGGCGTGCGCAGCCTGAGCCATGCGCCCGACGAGAACAGCGCCAGCGGCGTCTCATCGGGCGCACTCAAGCCGGCGGCGGGCACGGCCGGACGCAGGAATCCGAGCGACTGGGCCGCGTGCACGGCCCGCACCGGCAACCCGGTGTCCCCGACCGTCCGGGACCAGATCTCCCGCCCGATCCGGTCGAGTTCGGCCCTCGTACGCGCCTCGGGCGCCAACTCGTCCGTACGGGACCGGAATTCGGCGATCACGGCGGCGACCATGGCCCGCAAGGCGTCCGGCGCCGGCAGCCCCGGCTCCACCCGCCAGCCACGGCGCGGTGGCAGCACCCCGGCCCACGGCGGCCCGGTCACCGCCTCCGGAACGCCCGCGGTGACCGCGGCCTCGTCGATGGACTCCAGGAGCTCACCCGCGGACACGGTCACGTCCAGCGTCACGTCGAGTCCGTCCTCGTACGGCTTGGCGAGTCGCACCGTACGGATCGCGAGCACCTCGAAGGACGGTGGCCGTCCGAAGACGGCGAGTGCGGTGCCGGCTCCCTGGAGGCGTACCGCGGCTCCACGGTCGTAGTGGAGCAGCCGGGAGAGGAAGGCCGCGAGATCCGCCGCCTCCCTTTCGTCGGCCAGGTGGAGCACCGTCATGCGGCGACGGCCTCCCCCTCGTCCTCGTCCTCCTCGGAGGCCTCGGAGGCGTCGCCCCGGTCGTCCCGGTACTCCTCCAGGAACTCCCGTTCCTCCGCGGTGAGCCGCCGTGGCCGCTGCGCCTGGAAGTCGAACGGCACGATCACCGTCGCGGCCTGGACATAGACCTGGTCCGGGTCCTTGACCTCGTAGTTGATCGTGAAGGACGCCGCCCTTATCTCCGTGACCCACAGCTCGATGTCCACCGGTGTGTGCCGGTGGACCAGCTGCCGCTTGTAGTCGATCTCATGGCGCGCCACCACGGACCCCTGCTTGAAGTCCTTCTCCGGGCGGAACAGGAAGTCGATACGGGCTTCCTCCAGGTAGCGGAGGAAGACCACGTTGTTGACGTGGCCGTACGCGTCCATGTCCGCCCAGCGCAGCGGGCAGCGGTAGATGTGCCGCAAGAGATCAGCCCCGAGTCAGCTTCTTGTAGGTGGCGCGGTGCGGACGAGCCGCATCCGGTCCGAGCCGCTCGATCTTGTTCTTCTCGTACGACTCGAAGTTGCCCTCGAACCAGAACCACTTGGAGTCACCCTCGTAGGCGAGGATGTGCGTGGCCACCCGGTCCAGGAACCACCGGTCGTGGGAGACGACCACAGCCGCGCCCGGGAACTCGAGCAGCGCGTTCTCGAGGGAGCCCAGCGTCTCCACGTCGAGGTCGTTGGTCGGCTCGTCGAGCAGCAGCAGGTTGCCGCCCTGCTTGAGGGTGAGCGCGAGGTTGAGACGGTTGCGCTCACCACCGGAGAGGACACCGGCCGGCTTCTGCTGGTCCGGACCCTTGAACCCGAAGGCGGAGACGTAGGCGCGCGAGGGCATCTCGACCTGGCCCACATTGATGTAGTCCAGCTCATCGCTGACGACGGCCCACAGCGACTTCTTCGGGTCGATGTTCTCGCGGCTCTGGTCGACGTACGAGATCTTGACGGTGTCGCCGACCTTGATCGAACCGGAGTCCGGCGTCTCCAGACCCTGGATCATCTTGAAGAGGGTGGTCTTGCCGGCACCGTTCGGACCGATGACCCCGACGATCCCGTTGCGCGGCAGCGTGAAGCTGAGGTCGTCGATGAGAACCTTCTCGCCGAACGCCTTGCTGAGGTTGTTCACCTCGACGACCACACTGCCCAGACGCGGGCCCGGCGGGATCTGGATCTCCTCGAAGTCCAGCTTCCGCATCTTGTCCGCCTCGGCGGCCATCTCCTCGTAACGGGACAGTCGCGCCTTGGACTTGGCCTGACGCCCCTTGGCGTTGGACCGCACCCACTCGAGCTCTTCCTTGAGCCGCTTCGCGCGCTTGGCGTCCTTCTGGCCCTCGACCTTGAGGCGGGAGGCCTTCTTGTCGAGGTACGTGGAGTAGTTGCCCTCGTAGGGGTGGGCGCGGCCGCGGTCCAGTTCGAGGATCCACTCGGCGACGTTGTCGAGGAAGTACCTGTCGTGGGTGACGGCGACGACGGTGCCGGAGTACTTCGCGAGGTGCTGCTCCAGCCACTGCACGGACTCGGCGTCCAGGTGGTTGGTGGGCTCGTCGAGCAGCAGCAGGTCGGGGGCCTCGATCAGCAGCTTGCACAGCGCGACGCGGCGCTTCTCGCCACCGGAGAGGTTGGTGACCGGCCAGTCGCCGGGCGGGCAGCCCAGCGCGTCCATGGCCTGCTCCAGCTGGGCGTCCAGGTCCCACGCGTTGGCGTGGTCCAGGTCGTCCTGGAGCTTGCCCATCTCCTCCATGAGCGCGTCCGAGTAGTCGGTGGCCATGAGCTCGGCGACCTCGTTGAAGCGCTTGAGCTTGCCCATGATCTCGGCGGCGCCGTCCTGCACGTTCTCCAGGACCGTCTTGGACTCGTCGAGAGGCGGCTCCTGGAGCAGCATGCCGACGGAGTAGCCGGGGGACAGGAACGCGTCACCGTTGGACGGCTGCTCCAGTCCGGCCATGATCTTGAGAACGGTGGACTTACCGGCACCGTTCGGACCGACCACACCGATCTTCGCGCCGGGCAGGAAGCTCAGCGTCACGTCGTCAAGGATCACCTTGTCGCCGTGCGCCTTGCGCGTCTTGCGCATGGTGTAGATGTACTCAGCCAAGAGAAACCGTCCGGCAGCTTGAATTCTGGCAGTGGGCAGATACACCCCATCTTGCCTGACGGCTACCCCTCGAAGGAAACGCGTTCGGTCGGGCACCCGTGACCTGCACGTTCACCGGCCGCACGAGTAGCCGGCCTGTCACTGGTCGTCATCGCCGGCCGCTGCGGGACACCACGTCACATGTCCAGTGCGCTCAGTTCGCGCCGAAGAACCACGCGGGCGGCCCGGGTCGCGTCTCCATGGGCCTGCCTTGCCGTCTGATAGCTCACCGACGTCAGCGAGCCACCGGAAGCGAGTATCTCGCGTACGTCTCGCAGCGAGTGATAGGACGCGTCGATCGCAGACATCACCGTGTCGGTTGCCGTGAGGATCAGCCGTTCACGCGCCTCATCACGCCGCCCAGCGTGGCCCCCACTCCCAGCACAGCCCCAAGTCCCGTCCCGACCAGCGTCGTCCACTCCACGGCAGGGATCGAGCCATAGGGGAGCTACAGAAATGCCCTCCCGAAGGAGGGCGAACACTTGGCGCCCCCGGCAGGACTCGAACCTGCGGCCAAGCGCTTAGAAGGCGCCTGCTCTATCCACTGAGCTACGGGGGCCGGGTGTGGTGGCCTCTGTCGTGGGTGTGCCCGGGTGTGGGCCGTGCCGTGACGTTGCCGGGGACAAGGATAGGGCTCCCGCGTCCTCGTCCCTGTTGCTTCGCCTCCGTGGCTCGATGTGGAGGTTCGGTGAAGCGGTCCTGATAATCGCAGGCAGGTACGAATCGTGCATCGCTTTTGGCTACTTGCGCATCGGGTGTTGTGCACTCGTTATGCCTGGACTGTGGCCGCGCCCCAGTCGTCCCTTCCGTCCCTTGTGTTCTGTCGGCGCGCAGACATGCTCATATGCTTCAGAATTCCCCTAAAATTGGGCATTCTTCGCATGTGGTGACCTTGGACGTACGGCCTCAGCTGCTCGACGCACTCTCCGCCCTGCGCGACCGTGTCGCCGCCGCACGCTTCCCGCTGCCCCTGGCGGGGGCTCCACGCGCGCGTGCCAACCGCGACGAACTACTCGCCCAGCTCGACGACTATCTGGTGCCCCGGTTGAGGGAACCCGAAGCACCCTTGCTGGCCGTCATCGGGGGCTCCACGGGGGCCGGGAAGTCGACACTCGTCAACTCGCTCGTGGGGCGGCGGGTCAGCGAGGCGGGTGTCCTGCGGCCGACCACCCGGACGCCCGTGCTGGTCTGCCATCCGGAGGATCATCACTGGTTCAGCGGGATGCGGGTACTGCCCGACCTCACGCGCGTGTGGGTGCCCCACCAGGAACCGGCGGACGAACTCCTCTTGCCCGGCGAGAACCCCGCGCGCGTGCTTCGCATCGAGACCGCCGACACCCTCCCGCCCGGCCTCGCCCTCCTGGACGCGCCCGACGTCGACTCCCTCGTCGCCGACAACCGCGTCCTCGCCTCCGAGCTGATCTGCGCGGCCGACATCTGGGTCATGGTCACGACGGCGGCCCGGTACGCCGACGCCGTGCCCTGGCACCTGCTGCGCACCGCCAAGGAGTACAACGCCACCCTGGTCACCGTCCTCGACCGGGTGCCCCACCAGGTCGTCTCCGAGGTCTCGCGCCAGTACGGGGCGCTGCTCACCAAGGCCGGACTGGGCGACGTACCCCGTTTCACCGTGCCGGAGCTGCCCGAGTCGGCGTGGGGCGGCGGGCTCCTGCCG
The DNA here is from genome assembly GCF_036237295.1 of Streptomyces sp. NBC_01352. NCBI lineage: Bacteria > Bacillati > Actinomycetota > Actinomycetes > Kitasatosporales > Streptomycetaceae > Streptomyces > Streptomyces sp. NBC_01352. Next base: position 6,946,951 of record NZ_CP108354.1, on the reverse strand, counting down.
GGCACCGCCGTGGCGCCGCTGCGGACCTGGCTCCTGCATCAGGCGCAGGACCAGGCCGCCCGGCAGCACACGCTGGCCCGTACCGCGTACGGCGTCCTCGACTCGCTCAAGGCCCGGATGCCCGAACTGGCGAGCGCCGCCGCCGCGCAGTACGCGGCCGCACTGCGGCTCACCGCCGCCGTCGACGGGGCGTACGACAGCGAGCACTCGCGCGTACGGGGCCGGCTGCAGGCGGGTGCCGTGCTGGCCGGCGACGCCCTGAAGCGCTGGCGGGCCTTCCCGCTCGACTGCACCGCCGAGGAGCTCCTCGACGCCCTCGTGGAGAGCCTGGGCGCCCTCCTGCTGTGCGCCGTCACCGCCGCCGACGAGCGTGTCGACGACGCCTGGCGGCGCGAACCGGCCGCCGGGGCCCCGGAGCTGACGGACCGTGGCCCTTCCTCGGAGAGCGCCGAGCACCGCATCGGACTGGCCGTACGGCGGTGGCGGCGGGAGCTCGAGGAGTACGCCGAGGAGGAGGTGACCGCCCTCGACCGGAGCATGGCGCCCGACCCCGAGGTCGTCGCGGCCCTCGTCGCCACCGTGCTGCTGGGCGGCCGCCGGGCACGGTCGGCGGGCGAGGGACTCGCCGAGCGGATCGGCGCGCACGGCGCGCTGCGGCTGCGCGACCGCGGCGGACGGCTGCTCACCGACCACCTCGACCGCATCATGCACACCGAACGCGAGCGCCGCCTCGCCCCGCTCGACGCCCTCGACGTCCACCCCGAACCGCAGGCCGAACTCATCGCCGCGCTGTCGGTACTGCAGAAGGAGAGGTGACCGGTGACCGCCGTCACAGACCAGGACCACACGGACCACACGGACCACACGGACCACACCGAGCCCACAGATCACACAGAGCACGCCGACCACTTGGATCAAGCTGACCACACCGAGCATGCGGACGATGCGGGTGACGCGGGCGGCGCGGATCCCCAGGAGGAGCGTCCGGAAAATACCGTCTCCGAAGAGGGCGCCTCAGCGAACGAACTCCCTGAAGAGGCCGATTCGGACGGCGAGGCCACGGAGGACGAGCCCGCCGACCAAGCGGCTCCCGAGGAATCCAGCCAACCCGAGGAGCCCGAGGGAGGCCCCTCCGGCGACCGGCACGCACGCGTGAAGGACGACTACGACTCCTCAAGTCGTACGGGCGCGTCCGGTCGTACGGAGTCCGACAGGCCCTGGGACGACGGACTCATCGCGCGAAGGGTCACCGAGGAGACCGCCGCGCAGCACGTCTCCGTCGTGGAGACCCGGCCGTCCACTCCGCAGCCCGTGCCCCAGCTGGCGTACGACGGAGCGCTGCGCTCGCGGCTCGAAGCGCTGCGTGAACTGGTCGGGCTCTCCCGCACGCGGCTCGACAGCAGGACCCTCGCGGAGGCCGGCCGGGTCCTCGACGAGGCGGCCGCGCGGCGGCGGCTGTCGGGGCAGCACACCGTCGTCGCCATCGCGGGTGCGACCGGCAGCGGCAAGTCGCAGCTGTTCAACACGCTCGCCGGAGTGACGATCTCGGAGACGGGCGTACGGCGGCCCACCACGGCCTCGCCCATCGCGTGCAGTTGGAGCGACGGCGCGGCCACCCTCATCGACCGGCTCGGCATCCCGGGACGGCTGCGGCGGCGCCCGGTGCAGAGCGCCGAGGCGGAGGCGCAGCTGCGCGGGCTCGTCCTGGTCGACCTGCCCGACCACGACTCGGCCGCCGTACAGCACCGCGAGCAGGTGGACCGGGTGCTGGCGCTCGTCGACGCGGTGATCTGGGTCGTCGATCCGGAGAAGTACGCCGACGCCATCCTTCATGAACGCTATCTGCGGCCCATGGCGGGGCACGCGGAGGTCATGTTCGTCGTCCTCAACCAGATCGACCGGCTGCCCGGGGAGGCCACCGAGCAGGTCCTGGACGATCTGCGGCGGCTGCTCGACGAGGACGGGATCGCGCTCGGCGAGTACGGCGAACCCGGCGCGACCGTGCTCGCGCTGTCCGCGCTCACCGGGGAGGGCATCGGTGAACTGCGGGAGGCCCTCGGTCAGTTCGTGACGGAGCGGGGGGCCGCGGCCCGGCGCATCGCGGCCGACGTGGACGCCGCCGGCTGGCGGCTGCGGCCCGTCTACGCGACCGGACGGCGGACCGGGCTCAGCGAGCAGGCGCGCGACGAGTTCGCCGCCCGGCTCGCGGAGGCGGTGGGTGCCACCGCGGCGGGCGAGGCGGCCGAGCGCGCGTGGCTGCGCAACGCCAACCGCGCGTGCGGGACGCCCTGGCTGCGGCTGTGGCGGTGGTACCAGGACCGGTTCGAACCGTCCACGGGCCGACTGCCGTTGCGCGCCCAGGCCGACGAGGAGGCCACGGCCCGCCAGCGGGTCGAGCAGGCCGTACGGACGCTGGCCGACCGGGCGTCGGCCGGGCTGCCCGCGCCCTGGGGGCAGGCGGTGCGCGAGGCCGCCGTACGCGGTGCGCAGGGGCTGCCCGAGGCGCTGGACGAGCTGGCGACGCGGGCGGGACTGCCGCCGGGGCGGCCGCCGCGGCCGGGCTGGTGGCCGGCGGCCGTGTTCGCCCAGGCGTCCATGACGATCCTTCAGGTCATCGGCGGGCTGTGGCTGTTGGGGCAGATCATCGGGTTCATGTCACCGAACCTGGGCGTGCCGGTGCTGCTGATGGTGGCGGGCATCGTCGGCGGCCCGTTGGTCGAGTGGAGCTGCCGGATCGCGGCACGGGGGCCGGCGCGGCGGTACGGCCTGGAGGCCGAGCGGCGGCTCAGAGAGGCGTCCGCCGGGTGCGGCCGGGCACGGGTGCTGGATCCGGTGGCCGCGGAACTGCTGCGGTACCGGGAGGTTCGGGAGCAGTACGGGCGGGTGATGGGGGTGGCCGCGGCACGGTGATCCCGGCTCGGGTGCCTGATCCCGGGGGAGTTCGGGGTGTCCGGGGTATCCGGGGTATCCGGGGTATCCAGGGTGTCCAGGGTGTCCGGGTATCCGGGGTATCTCGGGGCGGTGGGTCCCTCGTTCGGGTGGCGGAGTTTTCCACAGCCGGGGGATGGTCCACAGCGCTCAGCGGGCTCGGCCCGACGGAGGCAGCCTGGCCGCACGGCGATCGCGACGGACGCGGTCGCCGCGGCAGACGCAGCCGTACGGGACGGGCCCGTGGGCGTATCCGACCGGCGTGAACGGCCGGGTGAAGGAGGGGTTCGAGATGAACGAGACGGTCATCTGCGCGGTGGGCAACGTGGCGACGCGGCCGGTGTTCCGGGAGCTGGCGTCGGGGGCGTCGGCGCGCTTCCGGCTGGCGGTGACCTCGCGGTACTGGGACCGCGAGAAGAGTGTGTGGACCGACGGCCACACCAACTTCTTCACGGTGTGGGCCAACCGGCAGCTCGCCACCAATGTGACGGCGTCGCTCGACGTGGGCGACCCCGTCGTCGTGCAGGGCAGGCTGAAGGTCCGCTCGGACGTACGCGAGGGGCAGAACTGGACGTCGGCCGACATCGACGCGCTGGCCATCGGCCACGATCTCGCGCGCGGCACCACGGCCTTCCGGCGCACGCCCAGGCCGGAGACGGGAGCCGTCGGCGCCCCGGCGCAGCCCGAGCCCAGCTGGGAGACACCGCCCGCGGAGCCGGACACCCAACCACAGCCGGAACCAGCCGCGGTGACGTGACGTCAGCCATCGGCGGCCACCCGCCGAAGTCTGACCGAACTGCGGCTTATCGGCGAATGCGCACCGAACGACCCCTGTGGATTTGTCGATAAGCCCTGTTCGGAAGAGGTCTTGGCGATAACGATTCCGAGTCGGATCGATTGACCGACAGCATCCCCGGGAAGCGCGGTGCGCCAGGTACCTAGGATGCCGAGCGTAGCTCTCGGGGTTTCTGTTTCTGCTGGTGGGACCGCGCCCCCACGTCAACGGGTCCTGCTCGAAGGGGAATTCTGTGTTTTCTTCGTTCTCCGCGCTGTCGGTGCGCGGGCGAGGCGTGGCCCGCCTCGCCGCCGCCACGTTGGTGTCCGGGCTCCTCGCCGCCGGTGTGCTGACCGGCGCGGGCCCGGCGTCCGCCGACGAGACGTCGCAGAACCAGGGCGGGGCGACCGCCACCATAGGTGGCCTGAAGACGTACGGCGACGCCGTCATACACGACGCCGCCGGGGACCTGACGGTGTCGGCGGGCCTGTTCGAGATGTCCGTCGAGGGCGGCGGCACCCTGCAGACCTACTGCGTCGACCTGCACAACCCCACGCAGCGGGACGCCAAGTACCACGAGACCCCGTGGAGCGGCACCTCGCTCGGCGCCAACAAGAACGCCGGCAAGATCCGTTGGATCCTGCAGAACTCCTACCCGCAGGTCAACGACCTCGCGGCGCTCGCGGCGGCGGCAGGGGTACGAGGCGGCCTCAGCGAGGAGGACGCGGCGGCCGGCACCCAGGTGGCCATCTGGCGCTACTCGGACGACGCTGCCGTCGACGCCGTCGACCCGCAGGCCGAGAAGCTCGCGGACCACCTGGAGAAGAGCGCCCGGAACGTGGCGGAGCCCGCGGCGTCCCTGACGCTCGACCCGCCCGCGGTCTCCGGTCACCCCGGTGAGCTGCTCGGCCCGGTCACGGTGCACACCAACGCGGCCGGCGTGACGGTGACGCCACCGGCGGACGCCGCCATTAGCGGGGTGCGGATCGTCGGCAAGGACGGCAAGGTCATCACCTCCGCGGTGAACGGCAGCCAGCTCTTCATCGACGTCCCCGAGGACGCGGCGGCCGGCTCGGCCGAACTGACCGTGCAGGCGTCGACCACCGTGCCCGTCGGCCGCGCCTTCACCTCCGAGAGCCGTAGCCAGACACAGATCCTGGCGGGCTCCAGCGAGTCGACGGTCTCGGCGACGGCGAGCGCGAACTGGGCGAAGCAGGGCGCCATACCCGCCCTGTCCTCGGCGAAGAACTGCGCCGAGGGCGGCCTGGACATCACCGCGGCCAACGTGGGCGACGAGGCGTTCGCCTTCGAGCTCATGGGGATCGAGCACAGCATCCCGGCGGGCGAGTCCCGGACGGTGACGATCCCGCTCCAGGAGGACCAGGCGTACGACTTCACGATCACGGGCCCGGGCGGCCTCGCGCAGCGCTTCAACGGCGTCCTGGACTGCCGGACCGAGGGCAGCGAGGCCGGCGGCGACGCGACCCAGACCCTGAGCGAGCCGAGCCCGGCGACGGTCGGCGGCACCGCCAGCGACGTGAACCTCGCCGAGACCGGCAGCTCCAACACCACCCCGATGATCGCCGGCACAGCCATCGCCCTCGTGGTGATCGGTGGCGCGGCCCTGCTGCTGGTGGGCAGGAAGAAGCCGACCGAGGACTAGGCCTGCCGGGCACCTGAAGAGAGGTCCGACAGGCGCGGACGGTGCCGAGGGGATGTCCTGGTCGGTCGTCGGGAGCACGATGGAGCCATGGACAGTCGCACGGAGCAGGTGGATACACCCCGATCACTGGACGACATCAGCACGCCGGGGCGCGTCGCCGACCCCGGCGAGGGCATCAGCCACGAGGAACTCGCCCTCGCCGCCCGCAACCACGGCCTCCCCCTCGAGGCCCTGCGCTACGACGTCACACCCCCCGGGCTGCATTACATCCTGACCCACTACGACATGCCGGTCCTCGACGCCTCCGCGTGGACGCTGACCGTACGCGGCCGGGTGCGTACGCCCCTGGCCCTGGACCTTGCGGCCCTGCGCTCCTTCCCGGCCGTCACCCACCGGGTGACCATGGAGTGCGCGGGCAACGGCCGGGCCCGGCTCACCCCGCGCCCCGTGAGCCAGCCCTGGCTGGTCGAGGCGGTCGGCACCGCCGACTGGACCGGCGTACCGCTGCGGACCCTGCTCGCCGAGGCCGGCGTGGAACCGGCCGCCGTGGAAGCGGTCTTCACGGGAGCCGACCACGGCGTGGAGCGCGGCGTGGAGCAGGACTACGAGCGCAGCCTGCCCCTCGCCGACGCCATGGCCACCGACCCGGAGGTACTGGTCGCGTACGAGATGAACGGCGCCCCGCTCCCCCCGCAGCACGGGCACCCCGTGCGCCTGGTGGTCCCCGGCTGGTACGGGATGGCCCATGTGAAGTGGCTGCGTGACATCACCCTCACCGACACGCCGTTCACCGGCTTCCAGCAGACGGTGGCGTACCGCTACCGCCAGTCCCCCGACGAGATGGGCACCCCGGTCACCCGGATCGCGCCCCGGGCGCTGATGATCCCGCCCGGCTTCCCGGACTTCATGTCCCGCACCAGGGTCGTACGCCCCGGCCCGCTGCGCCTGGAGGGCCGCGCCTGGTCGGGCCGCGCTCCCGTCACGAAGGTCGAGGTCAGCACGGACGACGGCCACACCTGGCACGAGGCGGAACTCGCCCCGGCGGACCGGCACTCCTGGTCCTGGCGCCACTGGCACGCGCCCTGGACGGCCGTCCCCGGCACCCACGTCCTGACCGCCCGCGCCACGGATGCCGCGGGCGACACCCAGCCGGTCACCCAGCCCTGGAACCGCGGCGGCTTCGGCAACAACGCGGTCCAGCGCGTCACGGTGCTCTGCGAACCTCAGTGAGGGTCGGTAGTGCCCATGGGCTGGCGGGTCGTCAGCCATACGCTCGCGCCCGGCATGAGGCGGACTTCGCGCGGCCGACGGAACCCGAGCGGCCGCACCTGGTCCGCATGGCGGGCGGAGACCGTGATCGCGACGGCGGTGGCGGCCTGGTCGTCGACGGCGCGCAGGCCCGGGGCCAGCAGGCCGGCGGCCACCGTGTGGTCCCAGGCGCTGGTGTCGTCCAGCTCGCCGGCGATGACCACCTTCCAGTGCGGCCCCTCGGGCCCGGCCTCCCTCAGCCCCGCGGGAAGGACGGGGCGGTCCTGCGGGCCGTTGGCGAGCTCACGGGAGAGAAGGCCGCCGAACCGCGTGTCGGGGGGCTCGGTCTCGGTGTCCGGCGGCAGCCAGATGCCGGCCGCGAGAAGCCGGCCGTCCGCACGCTCGGCCACCCACACCTGGCCCTCTTCGAGCGCGTAGTGGGCCAGCATCAGCCGCATCGCACGCTGCGCCTGCTCCCAGTCCACCGCGGAGTCGCCCGGGACCGAGGGCAGGGGCGAGGGCGAGGGCGGGACGAACAGGCGCACCACGGCGGGCACATCCACCAGCCCCGCCGCGCGCACGGTCGTCCGAAGGGTGCCTTGAAGAGTGGTCACAGCCGCAGTGCTCACGGTCGCAGTGGTCATGGTCTCCGTCTCGTTTCTCAGAGTGCCCGGCTCATGCCGGTGATGTCGGTGGTGACCGCGCCCATCCGTCCGGAGGACGCCAGCGTGGACGGCAGCGTGGACGGCAGCGCGGAACGGAACACGCGGGCGGGCCGCAGGCCAGGCGCGGCGGCCCGGACTGTCGTCCGGCGCGGCGCGCGCGGCCGGTCGACGCCACCCATGAGATGGGCGGGAAGAGCGTCCTGACCGGACTGGGGGCGGCTCAGCAGGATCACGCCACGGCCGGCCGCCGCGGCACCGGCGAGAGCGAGCAGGATGCCGGTCCCGCCGTACTGGAAACCTTCGCCGAGCAGGCTGATGCCGACGGCGGACGCGGTGAGGGGGTTGACGAGGGTGAGCAGCGCGAGGGGGCCGCCCAGGCCGCTGCGGTACGCCTTCTGCGCGAGCAGCACCCCGGCGACGGCGAACCCGGCGGTCAGGACCGCCACCAGCGCCACACTCCAGGACGGCGTCGCCCCGACCGCCAGCTTCTGTGCCAGCGTGGAACCGGCCCCGGAGGCGATGCCGGAGGCCGCCGCGAACGCGAGGCCGGCCCGGGCGGTGCGGCCCGTGGCGAACGAGACCAGCACCGCGATGACGCCGACGGCGGCGACCGCGACCACGAGAACCTCGCCGGTCCGCAGCGAGTCGTCCGGCGCGCCACCGGAGGCGGTGACGGTCAGCAGGGTGATCAGCCCGGCGAGGGTGAGGGCCATGCCGCGCCACTGCGTGCCCGAGGTCCGGCGGCGGGCGATCAGCGCCCCCAGGGGCACCGCCACCACGAGACTCAGCGCACCGAGCGGCTGCACCAGGGTCAGCGGCCCGTACCTCAGGGCGACCACGTGCAACAGCGCGCCGGTGCCGTTGAGAACGACGGACCACCACCAGGAGCCGCGGGCGAGCGCGCCGCGCAGATCCGCCGTACCCGCGGCGGTCCGCTCCTGGACCACGGCGGCCGCGGCGTAGCAGACCGCGGAGACCAGGGAGAGGACGAGGGCCAGGAACATCGGGGAGGCCGTCATCACGAGGCCTGCGCGCTGCTGCTGCTTGGCATGGTCCGGCCCCTCGTCGATACGAAACGGTTTCGTACCCGTAAGCTACGGCCCTGCCGATAGAAACGCAAGCGTTTCTTTATTCGCCCGTGCCGACACACCCCTGCCGACACACCCCTGCCCGGACCGGGGCAGCCGGTCCGGGCAGGGGCAGAGGGAGGAGGGCGGCGGAAGGCGGCGGAAGGCGGCGGAAGGCGGCAGACGAGGCGGTACGCCTCAGCCGCGGTCTACGGAGCGGACGTACCGCGTCCGGCCCGCGAGGATGGCCTCTCGTTGGCCATAGCGCTGGCGGCCAGACCCAGCAGGAGGCCGATGGCTCCGATGATGACGTTGTTCACGACGGTCCGGGTGGTGCTGACGTCACCTGACACGACCCAGGGTGCGATCACGGTCCACGCACCCAATGCGCAGGCGGCCCAGGCCATACCGTGAGTCCGCTCGTAGGCGCGGCCGAAGCCTCCGCTCATCAGCAGCGCGTAGGCGATGCCGACGACGAGGTTGTTGACCGCGAGCGCGGTCAGGTTGCTGAACCCCGCGATCCACGGGGAGGCCGCCAGGTACACGCCGGTGAGGAAGGCCAGGGATTCGATGGCCTGTGCCGCGGGTGTGCTGGTGGCGCGCTCCGCCATCTCATGACGGTTGCGCATGGCGACGATGTCGGGATGGGTTTCCATCGACGACCTGGGAGAGGTTGTCACTCCCATCACCTCCGGGAAGTTCCGGCCGGTCTGTGGAGACCTCCGAGTACCCCTGTCGTCCGCCGATCGAACCGTTCGGCCGGGTTCCCTGCCCGCGTTCCCGGCTCGACCGGAGCACGACGCTTCGCGGATCGAGGCGCGGGGTACCCGCCACGCCATGATGCGCGTCAAGCAGTACGGCGTCGCCGCCTCCGGACAGTGGACGGACGAGGAGGAGGGCCGGCGCCGACTGCCCGCCGGCGAGGTCCATGCCTGGGAGCCGGGCATGAACCAGACCGTCTGCGGGCTGTCCCTCAGCCGCTCCCAGCTGATCCGCTTCCCGCACGTCGCCTGGCCGGACACCTTCCCGGAGTCCGGCGGCGCGGCGGATCGGGTGCGGCGCCAGTGCCCGCGCTGCGCCTCCGTCGCCGGACGCCGTGGCGCTGACGCCCGCCCCCGGTCAGCGAGGTCTGGGACGAGGCCGCGCGCTCGTGGTCCGGCCGGTCGTCGGTCGTCCTGTTCGACGAGGCGAGCCGGGTACTCACGCAAGGCGTCTGCCGGTGGGCCGGCATCCCCCTCGACGACCCCGACCAGGTGGCCCGGGACCTGGTCGCCATGGTCGACGGATTCGCCGCGCCGGGGCCGCGCCGCTGGCGGGCCCGCCGCGCGCGGGCGCGCAGCGAGGCGTGGCTGGGACGTCTGGTCGAGGACGTACGGGGGGAGGGGGCTGCCGCCGCGCCGGCCGGGTCGGTGCTGGACGTGGTGGTCCGGCACCGGGACGTCGACGGCCGGCTCCTGGACCCGCACACGGCCGCGGTCGAACTGCTCAACGTCATCCGTCCGACCGCCGCGGTGTGCTGGTTCGTCGCCTACGCCGGTCATGCGCTGCACCGCAGGCCCGACATCCGGGAGCGGCTGCGGGAGGACGACGATGCCGGGTACGCCGTGGCGTTCGCCCACGAGCTGCGGCGCTTCTACCCCTTCGCCCCCTTCCTCGGCGGGCGTGCCGTCACCGATCTGGAGTGGCGGGGGGAACCGATCCCGTCCGGGGCGTTGATCCTGCTCGACCTGTACGGGCAGAACCACGACCCCGACCTCTGGAACGATCCGTACACCTTCGAACCGCGGCGCTTCCTGGACCGGCCGCCCCAGCGCGACGAACTCGTTCCGCAGGGCGGTGGCGACCGTGCCACCGGTCACCGCTGCCCTGGTGAGGACGTCACGATCGCGCTGCTGAGCGCGCTCGTGCCGCGGCTGGCCCGGCTGGCGTACGACGTGCCCGAACAGGATCCGAGGATTCCGCTGAACCGCATGCCGGCCCGCGTACGCAGCGGATTCGTGATCGAGGGGGTCCGGGTACCGGCGTCGGCTCGTCGCTCCGAGCGGGCGGCGAGCTGACAGCACGGACGCCACGGAGAAGAGACCGGGAGAAGGGACGCGATCCGATGATCACTGGCGATCATGTCCGCGAACTGCTCAACCGTGAGGACGACGCCGTGCTGGTCCCGCTGCACGGCCGGGCCGAGGTGGTCCCGGCGCCGGAGCTGGACTCGGACCGCTGTCGCGGCGCGCTGCCGGTGGTGTCCGGCCGGGATCTCAGGGAACGCCTGGGTGCCGACCGGTCGGCGCCCGACGACCCCGAGGCGGTGGCGGCCGCCCTTGACGCGACCGTGAGGGAGCAGGGCGGCTGAGGACGGCGGTTGCCGAGCGGACCGTACGACGAACCGCTCGGCAACCCGCTCCCGGCGAGGTGCCGTTCCGGCGCCCTACCGGCTCCTACCGGCTCCTAGTGGCTACGGCTCACCCGGCGCCCGGCGGTCACGGCCGCTCCCGCGAGCGCGGCGGCGACGGCCGTCCTGCGCATCGCGGTGCGCCGCCGCCCGTGCCAGCCGCCGTGCACGGCGCCCTCTCCGGGGGCAGGGACGTGCAGCACGCCGTGCGTGGCCGGGGCACTCTCGTCGTGGGACAGATGGCTCTTGTCCGCCTGCCGGGCCATCGCCCGCTCCGCGAGTCCCGGTGCCATGCGGGCCTGGCGCACCAGTGCGCGGCCCGCCGGGCCGACCACCACTTCGCGGTGCGGGTGGCGTACGAGGTCCACGACCGCCCGGGCGACCCGCTCGGGGCTGTAGACCGGCGGCATGGCGATCAACTTGCGCCCGGTGTAGTTGGCCGCCTGCTCGAAGTGCGGGGTGTCGATGGTCGCGGGCATCACCGTGCACACGTGGATGCCCTTCAGCCCCTCCATCCGCAGTTGCTGCCTCAGGCTCGATCCCAGTGCTTGGATGGCGTACTTGGACATGCTGTACGGGTGGTTGTACGGATGGGCGACGGCGCCCGCGATGGACGAGATGTTGATCAGCGTGCCCGTCCCCTGCTCCCGCATCACCGGCAGGGCCGCTCGGGCCCCGTGCACGTAGCCCATCACATTGACGTCCAGGACCTTGCGGAAGTCCTCCAGCGGTACGTCCTCGAAACGGCCGAAGGCGTTCACGGCCGCGTTGTTGACCCAGACGTCGATCCGGCCGAACTCCTGCACCGCTCGCCGCGCCAGGTTCTCGACCGCCCCCGCGTCCGTCGTGTCGGTCGGCACGACCAGCGTCCGTGCCCCGCGATGCTTCCCGCACTCCTCGGCGGTCGCCTCCAGTGCCTCTTCGCGGCGCGCGGCCAGCACCACGGCGCAGCCCTTGCGCGCGAACGCCTCGGCCGTGGCCCGTCCGATCCCGCTGGACGCTCCGGTCACCACCACCACGTGGTCTCGCAGTCCCATCCCGTACCTCCTCGGCTCTCCAGCTCCGTGGCTTTCTGACTTTCTGGCTTTCTGGCTTTCTGGCTCTGGACGGGTACCCGGCACCGCCGAGTCACCTCCGCCGTCAGCGGTCCGATTCGTCCTGCAGCACGAGGAGTGCGACGTCGTCGGTGCGCTGCCCGGTCGCCCTGGCCTTCCTCAGCAGGTCGTCGATGAGCAGGTCCAGGTCCCGGTCGTCGGCGTGGGCGAGATGGTGGGCGAGGTGGGCGATGGAGTCGTCGAGGTCGACGCCCGGGGTCTCGATGAGGCCGTCGGTGTAGAAGGCGAGCATCAGACCCGGGGTGAGCGGGATCTCGGTGAGGGGGAAGACGGCGTCGGGGTCGATTCCCAGGAGCGGTCCGGGCGGGACGTCGACGGGTCGGGTGTCGCCGTCGGGGAGGCGCAGGAGGGGTGGCGGGTGGCCGGCACTGGCCAGGGTCACGCGTCGGCGGGCGAAGTCGAGGTGGGCGTAGAGGCAGCTCGTGAAGAGGTCGGGGGCGAGGTCGGTGAGGAGCCGGTTGGTTCTGGCGAGGACCTGGTCCGGGGGCGTGCCGAGGGAGGCATGGGCGTAGACGCCGGTGCGGACCTGGCCCATCAGGGCGGCGGCGGCGACGTTGTGCCCCTGGACGTCGCCGATGACGGCCGCGGCGGCGGTGTCGCCGAGCCGGATCAGGTCGTAGAAGTCTCCGCCGATGTCCATGCCCCGGGTCGCGGGCAGGTAGCGGGCGGCGACCCGCAGGCCGGTGACGTGGGGAAGGGTGCGCGGGAGCAGTGCCTGCTGGAGGCCGTGGGCGAGCTCGTGCTTGGTGTCGTAGAGGCGGGCCCGGTCGAGGGCCTGCGCGATGAGTCCGGCGAGCGAGGTCAGGACGGCGCGTTCCTCGGCCGGGAACGCGTGCGGATGGTCGTAGGACAGGACGCAGCAGCCGACGGGCCGGCTGGAGATGATCAGCGGCAGGAAGGCCCAGGCCTGTTTGCCGCTGATCAGCGGCGCCTCGGGGTAGATGCGCCGCATCTCCTCCGGGTCGGCGAAGAACGAGGGGATGCCGCTGCTGAGGGCGTGCCCGGCCGGTGTGAAGTCGGTGTCGAGGGGCAGGCCGTCGAGACGCTCGATGGTGCGGGCGACGTAGCCGCGGTATCCGGTGATCCGCAGCCGGCCGGCGTCGGCGGCGGACAGGACCAGGCCCTGGGCTCCGAAGGCGGGCATGATCTGGTCGGCGACCAGGTCGATGACGTCCTGGACCCCGACGACCTCGGTGAGTGCGGCTGCCAGGTGGGTGAGCTGGTAGAGCCGGCCCGCGCGGGACGGTGTGACGGTGCGCGTGGACCGCACGGACGCCGGCGAGGGCGGGGGCTGCGCACCGCTGGGCACGATACGGATGCTGATGCCGCTGGCGTCCGGGTAGAGATGGAAGTCGAGCCACTGGTCCGGCGGACGGCACGCGGTGAACGCGACGGGCTCGCGGCTGATCACGGCGGCACGGTAGCGGTCCTCGTAGGTGGGGTCGTCGAGCCAGCGCAGCGACTGCCACGGCAGGGTGCCGAGCAGCTGACCGGCCTCGGACTCCAGCAGGTCGCAGGCGCCGGAGCTGAGGTAGGTGAAGTGTCCGTCCAGGTCCAGGGCGCAGCATCCGCCGGGCAGGCGCTCCACGAAGTCGGCGGCGGCCATCGCCGGACTCTCGGACCGGCCGCCGGTCCCGGTGGGGACGACGCGGGGCCCCTCGCCGTGGGCCGGGGGCCTGCCGTGCTCGACGGCCTCCTCCAGCAGCCGGGCCAGACGTCGGCAGCGGGACGCGATGTGTCCCCGCTCCCGGCCGGTCATGTACGGCGGTCGGGTGGCCGGCCACATCAGCAGCAGCGCGCCCCGCCGCCGGGCACCGGTGACCGGCGCGGCGACCAAGGCCAACGGGTAGGGAAGCGCCATCGCGGTGCGCGGATACGAACGGGCCATCTCCTCCTGGCTGCCCACCCACACCATCCGGTCCTCCCGGACCGCGACGGCCACCGGTGCCGGAGCGGCCATCGACACCCTCGCCCACGGCTCGGCGAACTCGGCCGGGGCCCCGCACAGCACGTCCAGCCACAACAGTTGCGCGTCCGGCGCGAGCAGGTACAGCGCGCCGATGGACGCGCCGGTCCGGCGCACCGTCTCCGCGAACACGGCATCCAACTCGCCGTTGTCGGCGGCCGGATCACCCGCGCTGGTCACGAGGCACCTCCAGCATCGCGGGGAGATTCGCGGCCGGCCTGGGGGCGACCCTCCGCTCCCCTCGGGGTGCGGCACCCGCACGCCGGACGTACCCGGACTCGCCCCTATGAGGACGCTACGCCCCTGGGCAGCGGTCGGCACGCCGTCCGACGCAGGCGCTCGCACACCCGCTCAGCGGGCCCCTTCCCGCACCCGTGCCACCAGCGCGGTCGAGGAACGGCCGACCAGGTACGGCAGCAGCACGGCCTGGCCGCCCCACTCCTCCAGCAGCGTGGCCTCGCGCAGGTCTGCGCCGGAGTAGTCGCCGCCCTTCACCCAGATGTGGGGGCGGAGGTCGGCCAGCAGCCGCTCGGGGGTGTCCTCGTCGAACACGGCGACGGCGTCGACGCAGGCGAGGGCGCTGAGCACGCGGACGCGGTCGGCCAGCGGGTTCACCGGCCGCTCCGCCCCCTTGCGCCGCCGCACCGACGCGTCCGAGTTGACGCAGACGACCAGGCAGTCGCCGAGGCGCCGGGCGGCCTGGAGCAGTCCGACGTGCCCGGCGTGCAGGAGGTCGAAGCAGCCGCCCGCGGCGACGACCGTGCCGCCGGTGGCGCGGACCCGCGCGACCGGATCGCGGGCGTCGGCGGCGTCGGTGACGACCGCCGGGCCGGCGTCGTCGGCGTAGGTGACGGCACCTGCCCCGCCGGCGCCCACGAACTCGGTCGCCGCGGCCACAGCCCCTTCCACGGCCTCCCCGACCAGGGCCCCGTCGGCCAGCAGCCCAGCCGCCGTGGCGGCGAACCGGTCCCCGGCACCGCAGGGGTCGCCGCGATGCACGGTGGGCACCGGGACGAGCAGCGGGTGTTCCCCGTACGACAGCAGGGCACCGCGAGCGCCGAGGGTCACGGTGACGGCGGCGACCCGCCAGTGCCGGACGAGTGCGGCGGCACCGCGGGCGGCACCGCGGGCGGCACCGCGCAGGTCGCCGTCCGTCGCGCCGCGCTCCCCGGACGGCGCGTACGCCTCCTTCTCCGACGGCGAGACCAGCCGGGTGCCCGGCACCGGCAAGCCGCCACGCGGGTGCGGGTCCCAGACCAGGGGCGGGCGCTCGGCGAGAACGTCCCGGAGGGAGTCCGCCGCGCCCCGCCCGTAGTCGGAGACCAGCACGGCGGGAGCCGAGCGGAGCGCCGCGCGCGCCTCGTCCGTGGCCTCGCGGACGCGGCCCGTGCCCCGGTCCAGGCGGACCACCGGACTGTCCTGCGCCAGCACACGGGTCTTCTCCGGCAGCGCGCCGGTCAGCGGGAGTTCGATCAACTTCAGTTCCCGCGACAGGAGTCGGCGCAGTTCCTCGCTCGCCGGGTCGTCGCCGAGCCCGGTGATCAGGGTGACCTCACGGCCGTCGCGGGCCGCGAGGCAGGCGGCCAGGGCGGCGCCGCCCGGTCGTACGCGCTGCGCGCAGTCGGCGACGACCGGCACGGGTGCGTCGGGGGCGAGGCGCTCGGCGGTGCCGGTCAGGTCGCGGTCCAGCAGACCATGGCGATCCTCATCAGGCCACCACCTCCTTCAACATCAGACGCGCCACCAGAGCCCTCACCGCCGCCGGCCACCCATGTCGTAGGCGGCCTCGATGGGCCGTTCGTCGGCCAGGACCTGGCCCCTCGGCGGTCCGTTCAGCACGGCCCGGACGGCGGTCAGGACGTCGGGGGCCACATGGTCCGCGGCTGCCGTCTCCTCCGGGCGGGTCTGCGGGGTGGGGACGAGGATGCCGTGGGCGCCGGCCCGGCGTGCGGCCTCGATGTCGCCGCCGATGTCGCCGATCACCACGCAGTCCGAGGGGGCCGTGCACAGGCGTCCGGCCGCCCACAGGATGAGGCCGGGTTCGGGTTTGCGGCAGTGGCAGCCGTCGTCGGGGCCGTGCGGGCACACGCCCCACACGTCGAAGGGGCCGAGGAGTTCGTCGACGCGACGGTTGACGCGGCGGACGTCGGCGTCGGTGAGCAGTCCGCGCGCGATGCCGGACTGGTTGGTGACGACACCGGTGCGGAAGCCGCGTGAGCGCAGCAGGCCGAGTGCCTCGCGGGCGCCCTCGACGGGGCGGACGCGGTCGGGGTCGCCGTTGTAGGGCACGTCGTGGACGAGGGTGCCGTCGCGGTCGAACAGCACGGCGTTGACACGGCTCATGGCGCCACCTCCCGCCAGGCGGGGGCGTGCCGGTGCCGCCACAGGCCGTTCAGCCAGTGCCAGGTCGCCGCGGGCGGGATGAGCGCACTGGTCACGAGCATGGTGGTCACCTCGTACCGGGTGCGCGGCCCGGCCACGATGCGCGCCCGGGCGAACTCGCCGGTGCCGACGGCCCAGCCCAGTGCGGCCGTCGCGGCGGCCCGGCGGCGTCCGGCGACCGCGAGCCCGCACGCGGCGGCACCGGCCGCGGTGACCGCGAGGTGCCTGCGCAGCCGGCCGCGCGGGGCGATGGCCTTCTGCGAGCGCGTCTGACCGCCGTCACCGGCGACGGACAGCGGTGCCCCGTCCAGGGCCTGGGCGATGAACGTGGGCACGGCGCGGCCGTCGCCGCCGCGCATGCGCGGGCCGTAGGTGTTGAAGATGCGGACGATGGCCGCGTCGGTGCCGTGCACCGCTCGGTGTGCGGTGACCAGGGCCTCGCCGAAGCGCTTGGACTCGTCGTAGACGCTGCGCGGGCCGACCGGGTTGACGTTGCCCCAGTAGGTCTCCGTCTGCGGATGCTCCAGCGGATCGCCGTACACCTCGGAGGTGGAGGCGAGGACGAAGCGGGCGTCGTCGCGGCTGGCCCGCTCCAGCGCGTGACGGGTGCCGTCGCTGCCGACGGCGAGGGTCTCCAGCGGCAGCCGCAGATAGTCGGCGGGCGAGGCCGGGCAGGCGAAGTGCAGGACCAGGTCGAAACGGCCGGGCAGCGTGCGCCAGGCCGCGGGATCGGTGGCGTCGGCCCGCACGAAGCGGAAACCGTCGTGCTGCTGCAGGTCCGCCACGTTGGCGCGGGAGCCGGTGGCCAGGTTGTCGAGGCATACGACCTCGGCACCTGTGGCCAGCAGCCGCCTGCACAGGTGCGATCCCACGAACCCGGCTCCGCCGGTCACCAGGGCCCGGCGGAAGACGCGTCCACTCATCCAGCTCTCCTCGCTCTCGCCACCCTGCGCGTGTTGCCTGAGTAACCCCGACACGAACGCGAAAAACGTGGTCGGCCCTGGGCTCCCCGCGTCTCACCTGGTGTCGACTATGCCGCCGGTCACGGCGATCACCTCGCCGACCGTGTAGCTGGAGTCGGCGTCGGAGGCGAGGTAGACGTACGTCGGTGCGATCTCCTCGGGCTGGGCCGCTCGGGCCAGTGGTGCGTCGCTGCCGATGTGGGCCAGACCGTCCGGCGGCATGTTCTGGTCCGCCTCGTTGAGCGGCGTCCAGGTCGGCCCCCGGTGCCACCACGGCGGGCGGGCGGGCGTACGTACGCGCGCCGTCATTCCCCCCACCGCGTGCCCGATGCGGCGGCAGCCAGTCACGCGACGGTGGAGCCCAGCTGCCCGAGGCCTCGTGCAGCGCAGTGTGACCGGGCCCTTCGGGGTACTCGGCCGACGTCGGACGCCTCCGACACGCCTCCGACACACCACCGAGCGCAGAGGGAGAGGTGTCATGGACGACCACCGGAGCCGAACCGACAGAAATCTGCTCGGCATCTACCTCAACGATCACCTCGCCGGTTCCACCCTCGGCGTGGACCGGGCCCGGATGCTCGCCGACGCCGAGTCCGAGCGTGACCCCGAGCTCGCCGATACGGTGCGTCCGATCGCCGAAGAGATAGCCGAGGACCGGGCGAGCCTGCTGCAGATCATGCGGTCTGTCGACGTCCCCGTACGCCGCTACAAGATCGTCGCGGGCCGGCTGGCCGAGCGGGCGGGCCGGCTCAAGGCCAACGGACGGCTCGTCCGCCGTTCCCCGCTCACCCCCATGCTGGAACTGGAGCTGCTGCGCCTGGGCGTGGAAGGGAAGGCCGCCGGCTGGCGGACGCTGCGCCGGCTCTCCGACGCCGACCCCGGCCTCGATCCCGCACACCTCGATGACCTGCTCGAACGCGCCCACCGGCAGCTGGACACGCTGGAACAGCTGCGCGTGCGACAGATCGCGGAGACCTTCCGCCGGACCGACGACCGGACCGACGACCAGGCCGACGACCGGGCCGACGACCGGACCGCCCCCCAGGAGTCACGCTCCTGAGCGACCACACCCCCTCCCAGGCCGAGGGCGAGCCCGACGCCCCCGACACCCGGAACACGGCCGACGAGCCCGCTCCGGACCATCCGACGCCGTCCCAGGCCGAGGGCGACCGCGACGACCTGCCTGACGACGCAGCCGCCGACGACTCCTGAATCCGGCCTCTTCCCCTCACGCGTGTACCGTCACGTCACCGACGAGAGGCGAGCGGCGAGAGGGGAAAGACGACGTGCGACTTCGCTGTGCGGTGCTGGACGACTTCCAGGGGGCGGCGGCCCGGTCGGCCGACTGGTCGGCGGTCGAGGAGGAGGTGGAGGTCGTGGCGCTGCGCGAGCACCTCGCCGACGAGGACGCCCTCGCCGCGGCCCTCGCCGACGTCGACATCGTGGTCACCCTGCGCGAACGCGTGCCGTTCCCGGCCTCGTTGTTCGCCCGGCTGCCCCGCCTGAAACTGCTCGTCGCCTCCGGCATGCGCAACTCGGTCATCGACTACGCCGCCGCCGAGGCCCACGGCGTCACCGTCTGCGGTACGGCCAGCTCCTCCACCCCGCCCGTCGAACTGACCTGGGCCCTGCTGCTCGGCCTCGCCCGCGGGATCGTCGAGGAGAACAACGCCCTGCGCTCGGGCGGCCCTTGGCAGCAGACCGTCGGCGCGGACCTGCACGGCCGCCGCCTGGGACTGCTCGGCCTCGGCAAGATCGGCAGCCGGGTGGCCCAGGTCGGCCTCGCCTTCGGCATGCGGGTCGGCGCGTGGAGCCAGAACCTCACCAAGGAGCGGGCGGACGAGGTGGGCGTCGAACTCGCCCCCTCCCTGCCCGACCTCCTCACCACCGCCGACTTCGTCTCGGTCCACCTCGCGCTCGGCGACCGCACCCGCGGTCTGCTCGGCCCCGCCGAACTCGCCCTCCTCAAGCCGACCGCCTACCTGGTCAACACCTCGCGCGCCGCGATCGTCGACCAGGACGCCCTCCTCGCCGCCCTCACTGAGGGCCGCATCGCCGGCGCCGGAGTCGACGTCTTCGACACCGAGCCCCTCCCCGCCGACCACCCGATGCGCACGGCCCCCCGCCTGCTCGCCACGCCCCACCTCGGCTACGTCTCACGCGCCAACTACGAGACGTACTACGGCCAGGCGGTCGAGAACATCCAGGCGTTCCTGGCGGGTTCGCCGGTACGACGGCTCCCCTGAAGCGGGCGGTCAGGCGATCTCGGCCTCCGCGGCCTCCGCGGCCTCCGCAGCCGCCTCCGGCCGCCGGTAGACGCCGTCGCTCCGGCGCAGTTGGTGCAGGTCCACCAGACAGCGCCGGAGCGTCACATGGTCGGTTTCGCCGTCCTCGCACCAGGCCCGCAGCTTCTCGTCGACGGCCCGCTCCGGGTACTCGACGCCCGGCTCGAAGGACTGCTCGGCGATGTGCCGCAGCACCAGCTTCTTGCGGGTCCACTGCGCGGGCAGCCGGAGCAGCCGCCCGTCCCGGACGAAGGTCCGCAGGATCATGTCGGTCCGCTCGTCCCCGCTGGAGGGAGTCGCCGTCGCCTGTCGCCCCGCCGCCCCCTCCCGCGCCCGTTCCCGGAACAGGTCGTACGCCACCCGAAGTGCCCCGTCGTCCCCCGCCGTCACGACGCCCTGCTCCCGCAGCCGAAGCAGCGCCAGGGCCGCGTCCTTCGCGGGCAGACCGGCCGCCCGCGCCACGTCCGCCGGGCTCCCCGCCCCCAGGGCCACTGCCGCGAAGGCGCGCGCCCGGCTCTCGTCGGCGAACAGACGGATGAGGGTCATCTGGTCGGATTCCATGCCGGGAGGCTAGTGAAGGGCCGGGCACGACCCAAGCCATTTTCCCGGGCCCCGGTTCCGCCGCCGCAACCGATCCCCTGTTCAAAAAGGGTGATCCGCGCATGATCGCCGTTACCAGGCGTGAGCGGCGGCGTTGAACGGAAAGTGCGACGGCACGTCCTGCCGTCGCGCTCACCGAGTCAGAAGGAGAACGTGATGTCTCGCATCGCGAAGGCAGCCGGTGTGGCACTCGGCACCGGTGCCGTGGTCATCAGCGGCGCCGGCCTGGCCATGGCGGACGCGGGAGCCCACGGCGCGGCCGTCGGCTCCCCCGGCGTCCTGTCGGGCAATGCCGTCCAGGTCCCGATCCACGTTCCGATCAACGTGTGCGGGAACAGCGTCAGCGTTATCGGCCTGCTGAACCCGGCGTTCGGCAACACGTGCGCCAACGTCAGCGACCACAAGGGCAAGGACGGCAACTCCGGCCCCGGTGGCCACCACGGTTCCAACGGCTCCAACGGCGACACCGGCTACGGCAGCTGACCGTCCGTAAGCAACCCCGCAAGAGCCCCGGCATCTCCGAGCGCCGGGGCTCTCGCACGTCCGGGGGCACTCCCCGACGAGCTGGGCGGACGAGCTAGGCGTACCGGTAGATCCGCCCGTGGTCCTCCAGCTGGTCCGGCGTCACGTCCCACGGCGGCAGCTTCTCGTGCCGGGCGACGATCCGCCCGCGCTGCTCGCTGCCCGGACCCGGCGGTTTCGCGGGCAGGTACCGGTGCGCGCGGTGCCGGCGCTGCCAGCGGGACCAGCACAGGTCGACGAAGGCGTGGTGCATCCAGAAGACCGGGTCGTTGACGGACGCGCCGCCGAGCATGACCCCGCCGACCCAGCGGTGCACCCGGTTGTGGTTGCGCCAGGCGGAACTGCCGCGCCCCGTGCCCCACCCCTCCAGTTTGTTGCGGAACCCCTTGGTGACCGTCGAGTCCCAGGGCGAGACGTCGTAGACGGGGTCCTTCATGGCCCACTCCAGTTCGCTCCGCGTCGGCAGCACGATCGGGTCGCGGGCCCGCCCGAGGTCCCGGGTGAGGAACTCCTCGTCGGTGATGCCCTCCGTGATGGTCCAGTTGCCCTCCTTGTAGGCGAACGGCCCGGTCGTCACCTGCCGGTCCGAGCGCCGCCCGTTGCCGCCGAGCAGGTCCTTGGTCCAGGGCACGGAGGAGGTCGTACGGTCCTTGGTCCAGTCCCAGTACGGCATGCTCACCGACGGATCCACCCGGCGCAGCGCCCGCTCCAGCTCCAGCAGGAACCGGCGGTGCCAGGGCAGGAAGGACGGCGTCATGTGGGCCGTGCGCAGTCCGCCCTCGCCGTCGCCGACGTAGTACTCGATGTGCATCCGCACGAACTCGTCGTACTCGCCCCGCCGTTTGACCTCCAGCATCGCCTTCACGAACCGCCGCTTCTCGGCGGCGGTCAGTGTGCTGACGTCCTTACGCGTGTACGCCATGGTGTCCCCCCGCGTCCCCGTGTCCCCCGATCGTCCCCGGGGCGCGCAGCCGCTGCCCCGGCCCCAGTTCGTCGACGGCGGCGCGGGCGGCCTCCAGCGGAGTGGCGTACGACCGGTAGTGGTCGACCATGCTCAGCCAGGTGCCGTCGGCGCGGCGCATCAGGTGCAGCGGGGTGCCGTCCACGGTGACGTGCCACTGCCCGTCGAAGGTGCGTCCCCCGGCGGTCGCGGAGGTCACGGAGGTCGCCGAGGTCAGGACGCCCCGGATACGGCGGCCCTGATACGTCTCGTCGAAGGCGACGTCCCCGGGCGGCCCGTCCGCGCCCGGCGGCCGGGAGGCCGCGACGACCGGAGTGAGGGCCAGGGCGACGGCCGGGGCGAGCAGCCCGCGCAGCAGGTCCCGCCGGCTCCCGCGCGCGGGCCCGCCTCTCGCCGGGCTCGACGCCGAGGACTCGGCACCCACCGGTACTCCGCCTGCGCTCACGACCATGGTCTGCTCCTCGTCCGATTCGGTTCTCTGCAGCGGTAACCGCCCGGCGGCCCGCCCGGTCACCGTCCGGCGGCCCAAGAGGTGAAAGCGGGGCCCGGACAGCCGAGGGGCCCGAGCCGCCGCACGCGGTCCCGGGCCCCTTCCGGCCGGCCGATACGGCCGCCGCAGCGCTACGGCCCTACAGGCCGGGCCCCGCCACCAGGTCCGCCCCCGGCACGGTCTGCAGCACCGGCGCGAGCAGGCCCACCTGCGGCAGCTTCGGCTCCGGCAGGCCGAAGTTGTCGGGGTTCGGGGCGGTCAGCGGGGCGTCCAGGCTCAGACCCGGCGCCAGCGTGCGCAGGTCGGAGGCGGGCGCCTCGATGCCCACGTGGTCGAAGTCGTCGCCGAGGAGGTGCGGCAGCGGGGCGCGCAGGTCCACGCCGGGCAGCGCGCCGCTGAGCGGCAGCTGCGGGATCACCCGCTCCGGGATGAGGCGCCCCTCGACGTACTGCGGCCCCTCGGGCGCGCCCGGCGTCAGCAGGGGGATCTCCCCGCCGACCTTGGGCAGCTCCATGTTGAGGGAGTGCTCGACGCCCTCCAGCGGCACCGGCACGGGGACCGTGTCCACCGCTGCGGCGGGGGTCGCGGTGGCCCCCACCGCGGCCGCGACGCCCGCGATGACGGCGGCAAGGGTTCCTCGGGTGGTCGACTTCATGTCAGGTACGGTCCCTTTCGGAATTCGGCGGATCGGCGGATCGGCGGATCGGCGAGCTCAACGCCCGTACCGCGTAACGATCCCGAACCGTCCACCAGCGCAAGATTCCCCCGACTGCCGCAGTAGTACGACGTACGGAAGTCAGCTCGTCCAGAAGTCCCACCAACGGGTCAGGATCAGCATTCCGACGACTCCGAGGTGCAGCAGCGGCGGCACCCAGGCGAATTCACCGAAGAAAGCCCGCAACCATTCCGGTGCGGGCAGGAATTCATTCCGTACGGCGAATGAGGTGACGTACCAGAACATGAGGATCGTGGCGATCCAGGCGAGGCAGCACCACAGGCACAGCGCGTTGATCCGGTACAGCGACTCGAACTGGAGCCACGACACGAATCCGACCCCGAACAGACAGCCGGCGCCGAGTGTCAGCCAGTACCAGCGGGGGAAGGCCGCGCCGGCCAGCAGGCTCATGCCGACGCAGATCACGATGCCGTAGGCGACCAGGCCCAGCATCGGGTTGGGGAACCCGAGGGCCTCGGCCTGGTCGCTCTCCATGACGCTGCCGCAGGACACCACCGGGTTCAGGCTGCAGCCCGGGGTGAAGTCCGGGTCCTCCAGCAGCTTGAACTTGTCGAGGGTGATGACCCAGGAGGCCAGCAGCCCGGCCGCTCCCGTGATCACCAGCAGCAGGGCGAGGCCCCGGCCGGACCCGGCCGCCGTCCGTGTGCGCTGTCCCGCGGCGGCGGTCATCAGCCGCGCAGGCTGCGGGCCGGCAGCACGATGTGCGCCGCCGCGTTCAGAGTGTCGTCGGCACCCGCGAAGGCCGCCAGCGCCTCCGGGTCGACCGGCTTGCCGGGCTCGGCCTCGGGCCAGGGGCGGGTGGTGAACACGAAGTAGGCGAAGCCGCGTTCGCCGACCGCGGCGAGCCACTCCGGGGGCGGGGTGCACTGGGCGTTGAAGCCCGGCATGGTGACGACGGCCGTACCGGCCTCGACCAGCAGGCTGACCGGCAGACTGGGCCGGGACTTGCCGTCGACGAGGTCGCCACCGACCGGCAGGCCGTTGTTCTCCAGCAGCGCTTCGACGGCGGCCGTCGAGCCCTCCGGGCCGTGCTCGCCGTCCCCGAGGCAGTAGGCGAGCAGGTAGGGCATGTCGCCGTCGGGGGCTTCGCCGCTCCAGGCCATCACGACGAGCGTGCCCAGGTCGGGGGCGTGGAATGGGAGGGTTTCGCTTCGGGTTGAGGTCACCGCGCGACCCTATCGACGGACCGGAATACGCCGACCGTGTTCTCACCCGACCGGGCGATTGCCCCTTGCCTGTCCACACGAACGAGGGACGCGCCTCGAACAGCGCGAAGGGCCGATTCCGTACGCCACGGAATCGGCCCCTGGAAAGCCTCGGAATACGTCAGCGCCGCATACGTCAGCGCCGCATACGTCAGCTCTGCAGCGGAAGTCCACCGAGAAGCCCGCCGGAGTTCAGCGTGGTGGTCGCACCCTTCACCGAGTTGAGGACGGAGTCCTTGTTCTCGGTGTCGAGCGCGTCCGACTGGTGCTGCAGCGGCATCGCGTCGGCCGGCTGGAGGTCCCCCTTGGTGAGCGTGTTCACGGCGCCGTTGAGGCTGGTGGGCGTGAGGTCGGCGGCGTCGTGGGCGAACGCGGGTGCGGCGGCACCGGCGAGGACCAGGGAACCGGCAACGACAGCGGCAGCCTTCAGGGACTTCATCGTGTTCCTTTCTTCGGCAACTCAGGTCACCAGAGGAAATTCTGACGCCGTGCCTAACGAGCCCCGACCGGAGCGGAAACCCCGTTCCTCATCCTCATATGAGATCAGGAGGCGGGCAGCACCCCGGACGTCGGCAGGCCCGGCAGGGTCGGGGCGGGCAGTTTGCCGCTCAGCAGCGTGGCGGAGACGACGTTGACGAGGCCGGTCAGCACGCCGGTGACGGCCGGCTCCACCTGGGCGGCATCCCCGGAGGTGACCGCCTTCAGCAGGGTGTCGACCGCCTTCTGCAGCCCGGCGAGCGCGTCGGCCACGAGGTCGGCCGGGAGCAGCTCGACGGCCGGCGCCTGGGAGTCGCCGCTCTTCGTGAGCGTGGGCAGGGTCGGCAGGGTGCTCGTCGGCGTGGTGGTGCCCGGAGTGGTGGTGCCCGGAGTGGTGGTCGTGGGCGCGGTCGTGTCCGGCAGGGTCTCCGGAGCCGCCGGAGCCGCCGGAGCCGCCGGAGCCGCCGGAGCCGCCGCGGTCACCTTCACGATGGCGTCCTTGACGGCGTCGCCGAGCTTGGTCGCCTCCTCGGCGGTCAGCTGCCCGTCGTCGGCCTTGAGCACGGTGCTGAGCAGATCGGTGACCGGAGTGAGCACGCCGCCGAGGTCCGCCAGGCCCTTGACCTGGGCGAGGAGCGCGTCCGCGCCGGGGACGGGGGCACGGGGCGCCGCCTGGACACTCTCACCGGCCGGCTCCCTCTCGATCGCCACCACGGCCGGGGCGGCGAGGCCGAGGAGGAGGGTGGCGCAGACGGCGGAGGAGGCGATGCGCCGTGCGGGCAGACCACGCATGGGTGTTCCTTTCGAGGTGCGTCTCGAGGTGCGTCTCGATGTGCGTCGGATCGTGAGCCCACCGTGAAAGCGCCCACCGCGCCCTGCAACCGTTCGAACACCTCGGGCGAGTCGAGGGACACGCGAACCGGCCGCCACCCCGGGGAAGAACCACGGGAGGACGGCCGGTGAAGCGGTCGCGCGCCGACGTCAGTCGTTGACGCAGGTGTTGCCGAACGCGGGGTTCAGCAGACCGATGATGTTGACGGTGTTGCCGCAGACGTTGACCGGGATGTGGATCGGAACCTGGACGACGTTGCCCGACAGGACGCCGGGGGAGCCGACGGCCTTGCCGTCGGCGCCGCTGTCGGCGGCGGCGATGCCGGCGGTGCCCGCAACGGCGGCAGCCGCAACGGAGGACAGGACCAAGCCCTTCGCGATACGCGACATGGAGAGGTGCTCCTTGGGGGTTGACGCTCATCCGGGCGGGGATGCCCGGCGCTGTGTCAACGCGCGCCGCTCGCGCGGGTTGTGCCGCCAATGGAGTGATCCAACCGGAGGCCCGACTTCACCGTTCCGACACACTTGTCGAGTTTCGCCGGATAAATACTGACAGCGGCTAGAGTTGCGGACCTCTTGAGGCACCCCTATAGCCAGTAAATCGCACTCTTCTCCGGGAAGGGCGACGCCGGTGTTCGAACTCGACAAGGCGCTGCGGCCGGGCGGTGACCAGCTGGCCCACCGGCTCGTTTCCCAGCGGGACGCGGCATGGGCCGGTGTGCTCTTCGCCGCCGCAGACGCCCGCACGTAGGCGCGTTCCCGCCCGTCCGAGCGTCGTCCGTGAGCGAGGAAACCGCGCATGCACCAGCCAGCACCCGACCGCCCCCGGCCGCGGGTCCTGCACCTCACCCAGCCCGTGGACGGCGGGGTCGCCCGGGTGCTGACGGACCTGGTACGCGCCCAGTTGACGGCCGGTCTGCACGTCACGGTCGGCTGCCCGGACGGCCCCGTCGCCCCGACCCTGCGCGCGCTCGGCGCGGACGTACGGCACTGGCACGCGACGCGTTCGCCGGGTCCGGCGCTCCTCGGAGAGGTACGGCGGCTCGCTCGTGTGATCGAGGACGTACGACCCGAACTGGTGCACGCCCACAGTGCGAAGGCCGGGCTGGCCGGGCGGCTCGCCGTGCGGGGGCGGATCCCGACCGTCTTCCAGCCGCACGCCTGGTCGTTCGAGGCGGTCGGCGGGGTCACCTCGGAGCTGGCGCTGCGGTGGGAGCGGTGGGGGGCGCGCTGGGCGTCCCGGGTGGTGTGTGTGAGCGCGGCGGAGCGTGCGACCGGCGTGCGCGCCGGGGTCGCCGGGCGCTGGAGCGTGATCCCCAACGGCATCGACCCCGAGCGTTTCCACCCCGCCGCCGCCGACACCGTACGGGCCTCGCTGCTCCCCGATGTCGATCCCGCGGCGCCGCTGGTGGTGTGTGTGGGGCGGCTGTGCCGGCAGAAGGGGCAGGACGTGCTGTTGCGGGCCTGGGAGGGCGTCCTCGCGCGGGTGCCGGGCGCCCGACTCGTGTTGGTGGGCGACGGCCCGGACCTGGACGAACTCCGGTCCCGTGCACCCGCGTCGGTGCTGTTCGCGGGCGCCGTCGCCGACACCGTGCCCTGGTACCGGGCCGCCGATCTGGTCGTCCTGCCGTCGCGCTGGGAGGGCATGGCCCTGGCACCGCTGGAGGCGATGGCGTGCGGGCGGCCGGTGGTGGTGACGGACGTGGACGGCGCCCGGGAGAGCCTGCCCCCGGGGCTCGCGCCGCACTGCCTCGTCCCGCCGCAGAACCCGGCCGCGCTGGCCGGGGCCGTCACCGGCCTGCTGCTCGACCCGCCGCTGCGCGAGTCGCTCGGCCACCAGGGGCGCCGTCACGTCCTGTCCACGCACGACGTGCGGCGCACGGCCGAGGCGGTGGCGGGCGTGTACCGCGACGTGCTCGGCGAATCGGCCGCCACGCTCGCCGTGCCCACCGAGTACAGGGAGTCCATCCACTCGTGACTGCGGAAAGCACCGTCCCCTCGCCCGGTGGGCAGCCACGGGATCTCGGATCCTCGCCCGTCTCCGTCATGCCGCCGCGCGGCGCCCCCGCCGCCTTCCGGATCCCCGCCCGAAGACCCCCCGCCAGACCCGTCTCACCCCTCCCGCTGCTCGCCGCGGACGGTGTCGCCGCCCTGGTCGGCGCTCTGGCACTGACCGGCACCCAGCGCCGGCCGCTGCTCGTCGCCCTGCTGGTGGCCGCGTCGCTGCTGCTACGGCCCCACATGCCCCGGTCCGTTCCGGGCGTCCTCGACGAACTGCCCGCCGTCTGCGCCCGCATCGCCGTGGCCTGGCTGGCGTCGGCGGCGCTCGTGGCGGCGTACGCGCCCCACCACGCGCTCTCCGTCCGCACGCTCGCCCTGGGTTTCCTGCTCCAGACGGCGGCCAGCGGTGCGGGGCGCGCTCTGGTGCACCGGCGGCGGCACGCGGCGCGGCTCGCCCGGCCGCGCGCCGCCCTCGTCGTCGGCCCGGCGGCGACCGCGCAGCGCGTGGCCGCGGCCGTCCTGCGGCATCCGCGGTGCGGGGTGCGGCCGGTGGGGGTCGTGACCGAGCAGCCGGACGGCAGCGACGGGCTGCCGGTGCTGACGAGTGGCGAGGAGGTCGAGCGGGCCCTCATCCAGAACGGTGTGCGGGACGTCCTGGTCGTCCATCCCTCCGTACGGTCCCAGCAGGGGCCGCTGCTGCGCGCGCTCGCCCAGTCGGGCTGCGCGGTGTGGGAGGTCGACGCGGACTCGCCGTCGTACGGCACGGGGGAGCGGCTCGCCGGGTTCTCCTGCCGACGGCTCGAACTGGGCTCACGGGAGCGCGGCAGCGTCGGCAAGCGGGAGCTGGACGTGGCCGTGTCCGGGACGCTGTTGCTGCTGGTCAGCCCGCTGCTGCTGGTGTGCGCGGTGGTGCTGCGGCTGACCGGCGGGCCGGGTGTGGTGTTCCGGCAGGAGCGCGTCGGCCGGGACGGCGAGCCCTTCACGCTGCTGAAGTTCCGCACCCACCGCCCGGTCGACGAGCACGAGGCGGCGACCCGCTGGAGCGTGGCGAACGAGCACCGCATGCCCTGGTTCTGCCGCTTCCTGCGCCGCACCTCCCTGGACGAGCTGCTGCAGCTGTGGAACGTCTTCCGGGGCGACATGAGCCTGGTCGGCCCGCGCCCGGAACGCCCGTACTTCGTCGCCGAGTTCAGCCGGACCCACCCCGGCTACGCGGCCCGCCACCGCATGCAGACCGGCATCACCGGCCTCGCCCAGATCCACGGCCTGCGCGGCGACACCTCCATCGAGGACCGGGCCCGCTTCGACAACGCCTACATCGACACCTGGTCGTTGTGGCAGGACATCTGCATCCTGCTGCGCACCGCGGCCGCGCTCCTGCGCCCGACGGGGAGCTGAGCACATGACACCTCCGCCCGTCCGGACACTGTCCCCCCTCCTACCCGTCCTGCCCGTCCTGCCCGTGGTGGCCGTGATCGCCCTGCTCGGGCTGCCGCTCGGCCCCGGCGGCGAGGGCGGCGCGGGCCCCGCCGACGCGCTCTCCGCGCTGGTCGTCCTGTACTGCGCGGTCCGTCTCGTACGGGACCGGCGGCGTCCCCTGTCCCGTACGGCCGCCGTACTCCTGGGCCTCCCCGTGGTCGGGCTGGCGGTGGCCGCGATGGGGGCGTCCTCGCCGGGGGCCGGGCTCACCGGCATGGGCCGCTATCTCCAGGTGTTCGTGCTGGTCCCCGCGGCCGTGCTGCTCCTGATCCGCGACCGGGGCGACGTCCGGCTGCTGGCCTGGTCGTTCGTGGGGCTCGCCCTGTGGCAGGGGGCGATCGGCCTGCACCAGTACGCGACCGGGACCGGTGCCTCCTACCAGGGCGAGGAGATCAGGGCCGTCGGCACCTTCGGGGCGCAGGACGTGATGGGCATGGCGACGGTCGTCTCCCTCGGCCTGGTGTGCGCGGTGGGGCTGGCGCTGGGGCGTACGTGGGTACGGCAGCGGGCCGTTGCCGCCGGGTGCGCCGTGATCCTGCTGCTCCCGCTCGCGTTGTCCTTCAGCCGCGGGGCGTGGATCGCCACGGCGGTGACGTGCGCGGTGCAACTGGCGCTGGCCGGGATGCGGCGGGCGCTGAAGGTGGCGGCGGTCGTGGCCGCGGCGGGCGTGATCCTGGTGGGCGGGTTCGGGATCGGTACGGCGATGCTGCAGGAGCGGATCACCAGCATCACGCAGGTCACCGACGCCCCCGACCAGTCCGTGACCGACCGGTACGCCATGTGGGCGGCGGCCGTCGGCATGTGGCGCGAACAGCCGCTCACGGGCGTCGGGTTGAAGGGCTTCCCCGAGCACCGGGACACACACGCCTCACCGGCGCTGTCCTCGGGCAGCGACACGGAGGGCGCGGGCGCGGCCTTCCGCAGGCAGCCGCTGCTCTCCCCGCACAACATGTACCTGCTGATCCTCGCCGAACAGGGGCTCATCGGGCTGCTCGCGCTGGGCGGAAGCTGGCTGGCGCTGCTCGCGTGCGGTCTGCGGCGGCTGTGCCGCGTCCGGAGGGAGGGGCGGCCCGGCCTCGACTGCGGGCTCGTCGCCTGCGGGCTGCTGGTGTGGCAGCTGACCGACTTCGCGTACGCCGACATCGGCGGCCAGTCCACCGTGCTGACGGCGGTGTGCTTCGGGCTGATGGGGTGGTGGGGGACGGCAGGGGGCGGCCTCCGGGGCGCCTCGGCCGGGCGACCGGTCGGCGCGTACGCGGAGAAGGCAGCCGCGCGATGAAAGTGACGCCCTCCCAGCCGCCGCCCCGGACCGACCCCGAGGGTGCGACCGTCCCCCCGGCCCGCACCGCGGACACCGCCGAACTCGCCCCTGCCTCCAGCACCTTCCTCGCCAAGGCCGCCCTCGTCACCGCCGTCCTCTCCGTCGCCGGAGCCGTCCTCGGCCTGGTCCGCGACCAGGCGCTGGCCCGGCTCTTCGGGGCCGGCCGGGAGACGGACGCCTTCCTGGTGGCCTGGACCGTTCCGGAGTTCGCGGCCACGCTGCTCATCGAGGACGGGCTGGCCTTCGCGCTGGTCCCGGCGTTCAGCCTGGCGCTGGCCCGCCGTGCGCAGGGCGCCGCCGGGGACCCGGTCCGCGCGCTGGTCGCCGCCACGCTCCCCCGGCTGTCACTGGCCTTCGTCGCCGTGTCCGCGCTGCTCGTCGCCGCCGCCCCCTACCTGGTCCAGGCCCTGGCACCGGGCCTGCCCGACCCGTCCCTCGCCGTCGACTGCACCCGGATCACCGCGCTGTGCGTGCTGGGCTTCGGGCTCGCCGGCTACTGCAGCGCGGCGCTGCGGGCGCACCGGCGGTTCCTGGCGCCGGCGGCGATCTACGTGGCGTACAACACCGGCATCATCACGGCGATGTACCTGCTCGGCGGGCAATGGGGGGTGCGCTCGGCGGCCGTGGGCGTCGCGGTGGGCAGCGGGCTGATGGTGGCGGTCCAGCTTCCGTCGGTGTGGCGGAGATTGCGCCGCAAGGAGGCGGTGGTCCAGGAGGAGCCCGTCGAGACGCCCGACCGTGCGGTGACGCTGGCGCTGGTCTCCTCCGTCCTCCTCTTCGCGCTGTGCCGGCAGTCCCAGGTCCTCATCGAACGGTTCCTCGCCTCCACCCTCCCCGCCGGCGCCATCTCGCACCTGAACTACGCGCAGAAGATCGCCCAGATCCCGATGACGCTGTCGCTGATGCTGTGCACGGTCACCTTCCCGGTGGTCGCGCGGGCGCTGGCCGAGGGCGACATCGAGCGGGCCCGCGACCGGGTGGAGCGGGACCTGGCGCTGGCCGCGTGCATGGTGCTGGCCGGGGCGGCGACGGTGATCGCCTGTGCCCCGCAGATGGTCGAACTCCTCTTCCAGCGGGGTGCGTTCACCGCCGAGGACACGGCGGCGACCGCGAACGTCATGCGCGTCTACGCCCTCGGGCTGCTCGGCCAGACCCTGGTCGGCTGTCTGGTCCGCTCCTACTTCTCGGCGGGCCGCCCCACCTGGTACCCGGTCGGCGCGATGACCGTCGGCATCGTCGCGACCACCTGGCTCGGCGCCTGGGCGGTGGGCTCCTGGGGCGTCACCGGCATCGCCGCCGCCAACGCGGCCGGCATCACCGTCACGGCCACCCTGCTCCTCGCGGGCATGGGCCCGCGCAGCGTCCCGATCCGCACCCGGCGGGTGCTGACCGAGCTGAGCCGGCCGGTGCGGGCGGCGGCCGTCGCCACGCTCTCGGGCGCGTTCGTGGCGAGCCGGATCGAGGCGCCGGTGCCCGGTCTGGCCGCCGGTGCCGCGACGGTGGCCGCCGTCTTCGCCCTGCTCGCCCAGGCCCTGGGCGCCCAGGCCCTGGGCGCCCAGGGTTTCGACCCTGTCCGCCACTCCGTACGACACCTCACACGCACCGTCACACGAAGGCTCCCGCATGGCCGCAACCGTTGACTCCGCCCGCGCCACCACGCACGCGAGACCCGCCCCCTGGGTGGCCATGTATCACTCGGTGGGCGACTGCTCCGACGACCCGTACCGCATCACGGTCACGCCCGAACGGCTCGACAGCCAGCTGCGATGGCTCCGCGCCCGCGGCCTCAAGGGCGTCTCCATGGCGGGCCTGCTCGCGGCCCGCGCCCGAGGCGAGGGCGACGACCTGGTCGGGCTCACCTTCGACGACGGCTACGCCGACTTCACCGAGCACGCCCTGCCCGTACTCCACCGCCACGGCTGCGGCGCCACCCTCTTCGTCCTGCCGGGCCGGGCCGGCGGCGACAACGCCTGGGACCCACTGGGCCCGCGCAAGCCGCTCCTCACGGCCGACGGCATCCGGCACGCCGCCGCCGAGGGCATCGAGATCGGCTCGCACGGGCTGACGCACGTCGACCTGACGACCGCGGACGCCGTCACGCTCAAGGCCGAGGTCGTCGAAAGCCGGGCGGCCATCGAGGTGTTGACCGGGACTCCCGTCGTCGGCTTCTGCTACCCGTACGGCACAGTCGACCGACGCGCCCTCGACGCCGTACGCGAGGCCGGTTACAGCTACGCCTGCGCCATCGACCCCGGCCCGCTGGGCGACCGCCACGCCCTTCCCCGCCTGCACATCGGCCAGAACGACACCGCCGTACGCCTCTACCTGAAGTACCGGCTGCACCGCCTGCGGCGCCGCCCGGTCGAGGGGGTCTGAGTGAAAGCCCTGCATGTCATCACCGGCCTCGGTGTGGGCGGTGCCGAGCAGCAACTGCGCCTTCTGCTGCGGCACCTGCCCTTCGACTGCGACGTCGTGACACTCACCAACCCGGGCGCGGTCGCCGACGGACTCGTCGACGACGGCGTGCGCGTCACCCACCTCGGCATGGCCGGCAACCGCGACCTCGCGGCCCTCCCCCGCCTGGCCCGTCTGATCCGCACCGGCGGCTACGACCTCGTGCACACCCACCTCTACCGCGCCTGCATCTACGGCCGGCTCGCCGCGCGTATCGCGGGGGTACGGGCGATCGTCGCCACCGAACACTCCCTCGGCGACTCGCAGATGGAGGGCCGCAGGCTGACCGCCGGAGTCCGCGGCCTCTACCTGGCCAGCGAACGCCTGGGCCGCGCGACGGTCGCCGTCTCCCCCACGGTCGCCGCCCGCCTCAAGCACTGGGGCGTACCGGCCCCCCGTATCGAGGTCGTCCCGAACGGCATCGACCTCGACCGCTTCCGCTTCGACCCGGCACAGCGCCTGCGCACCCGCCGGCGTCTCGGGCTGCCGGAGACGGCGTACGTCATCGGCGCCATCGGCCGCCTGACGGCGGGCAAGCAGTTCGCCGTCCTGATCCGCGCCCTCACCCAACTCCCGGACGACCACTGGCTGTTGCTGGTCGGCGGCGGCCCCGAGGAGAGCGTGCTGCGCCGGACCGCCCACGAGGCCGGGGTCGCCGACCGGGTGCTGTTCACAGGCGAGCGCCCCTACGTCCCCGACGGCTCCCCCGGCCCCGACCTGCCCTCCCTCACGGCGGCGATGGACCTGCTGGCCTCCCCGTCGCCCGAGGAGGCCTTCGGCCTCGCGGTCGTGGAGGGGCTGGCGGCCGGACTGCCCGTGCTCTACGCCTCCTGCCCGGCGATCGAGGACCTGCCGGCGCACACCGCGTCCGCCGCGCGCCGCGTGCGAGGCGGCCCGGAGGAGTT
The DNA here is from genome assembly GCF_036237295.1 of Streptomyces sp. NBC_01352. Classification (NCBI taxonomy): domain Bacteria; kingdom Bacillati; phylum Actinomycetota; class Actinomycetes; order Kitasatosporales; family Streptomycetaceae; genus Streptomyces; species Streptomyces sp. NBC_01352. The sequence goes on along the minus strand of NZ_CP108354.1, from coordinate 6,913,524 downwards.
CGCGCGGGCCATCGCGGAGGCCCGCGCCCAAGGCCCCCGCCCGCGCACCACGCCCGACGCCGCCCACCACTACAGCATCACCCGCAGCGCCGCCCGGCTCATGGACGTCTACGCGGCCGCGGTGGCCGCCCCTTCCGTGTCCCCGTCCCCCCAGGGAGTCAGTTCCTCATGACCGAGAACCCCACCGGACCACGCCGCCCGGCCACCGCCCTGGCCCGCGCCAGAGCCCTCCCGCCCTGGTCCCTGATCGCGGCCGGCGTCCTCGTCGGCGGCCTGGTCGGCGGCGGGTACGGCCTCGTCAAGCCGCCCGCCTACACGGCCACCAGTTACGTCGTCGCCGTACCGACCGAGAAGTCCGACCCGGCGTCCGCGCTCGGCTTCGCCACGGCGTACGGCCGGGTCGCCACGCAGCTCGCGGTGCTCGGGGACGCCCAGGTGTGGGCGGGGGTGCCGGTGCGGACGCTGAAGCAGAGCGTGCGCACGGCGACCTCGCCGGACGCGCCGATGGTCGCCATCACGGCCACCTCCTCCCGCCCCGACCTCGCCGCCGACATGGCCAACGCCGTCTCCCGCGCGCTGACCCGGCACGCGAACGACGCCCAGGCCACCACCAACGTCGAACTCCAGCAGTTCGCCCGCGCCACCCGGCCGACCGAACCGTCCTCGGCCTCGGCCGCGGTGACGGGCCTGGTCGGCGCGAGCGCGGGCGGACTACTCGGCGGCCTCGCACTGCTGGTCCGGCCGAGGCGGGCCAGTGAAGAGGCCGGGCGCTCGGCATCAGTGCCGGGCCCGGCCGTCGCTGCCGACGTCCACGGCCAGCTTTGAACCCTCCCCCTCGTGAAGAAGGGGGATCCCTGGCTCACGCTGCTCGACCACTCAGCGAGCAATCGAGTCTGACGCGATCAACACCAGCCGGGTTGGAACCAGCCCGGTTTCCCCAATGATCGGAGTTTGCTGTGCCGGCTTGGCTCTCGCTGGGCACGCGCCGACGCTACCAGGCACGTGGACGGGTCATCCTGTGAATCCGACGTACTCGACAGAACTCGTCTCCGACCAGGGCTCCTTCGCCGAACTGGCCGATGACTGGGGCGCGTTGTACCGGCGGTGCGCCGCCGCGACCCCGTTCCAGAGCCACGCCTGGCTGCACTCCTGGTGGCTGTCGTACGGCAGACGCGGCCGGCTGCGGCTGGTGCTGGTCCGGGACGGCGGCGAACTCGTCGCCGCGGCACCGCTCATGCGCGTCGGCCGCCCGGTGCCCTCCCTCGTACCGCTCGGCGGGGCGATCTCCGACTACGGGGACGTCCTCCTGGACGACGAGCGCGGTGAACCGGCGGTGACCGCGCTCGCCGAGGGACTCTCCGCCGCCGCCCGCACCGCCCTGATCGACCTCCGCGAGGTACGCCCCGGTGCCGCCGCCGAGCGGATCTACGACCACTGGCGCGGACCCCGGCGACGGGTGACCGACTCGGTGTGCCTGGAGCTGCCCGCCCTGCCGATGGACGAGCTGGTCAGCCGGCTGCCGGCGGCGAAGACTCAGCAACGGGCGCGCGCCAAGCTGCGCAGGCTGGCCGCGCTCGGCATCGAGCGTCAGGTCGTACCGCCGGACGAGGTCGACAAGGCGCTGCGGCGGCTCATCGAGCTGCACCAGTTGCAGTGGCAGGGCCGGAAGGTGACGTCGGAGCATCTGCGGCTCCGGTTCTGCGAGCATCTCGTGCGGTCGGTCGGGCCGATGGTGCGCTCCGGCGACGCCGTGGTCACCGAGTTCCGCCTGGAGGACGACGTGGTGGCCGTGGACCTGACGCTGCTGTCGCGGCGGCTTGCGGGCGGCTATCTGTACGGCGCCCATCCGTGCCTGCGGGAACGCAGGGCGGACGTGGCGGTGATGCTGCTCGACGCGTGCGCCGAGCACATCCGGGGAAGCGGGCGCGGTGTGCTGAGCCTGCTGCGCGGCAACGAGCCGTACAAACACCACTGGCGGCCCGAGACGGTCGTGAACCAGCGGCTGTTGCTCGCCCGTCGGCACACCGCCCCGTTGCTGTCCGCGGTCATGTGTGACGTGGCCGCGCGGCGGCGGGGCAAGGAGCTGCTGCTGCACTGGAACGGGTGGCGGGAGCGGAAGGAGCGTGACGGTGGCGGCAGGTCCTGACCGGACCTGCCGCCCCTGACCTGTCGTCCTACCGGTTGCGCGACCACCAGTCGAAGCGCAGGCACAGCTTTCCGCCGAGCCAGTACTCCACCCAGTCGCCCAGGTCGAGCGGTGAGCAGTTCGGCGGCGGGGTGGTCGGGGTGGGGGGTGCGGTGGGTTCGGTGGGCTTGGTCGGCTCTGGGGTCGGGTCGGTGCGGCCGAAGAGCGCGGACCGGTAGACCTCGGACGACTTGGGGTTGTCGTCGCACTGCCAGACACCGTGCGGGCAGTAGTCGGTCACCGTGTTGTACAGCGGCTTGTGCTCGTCCATCCACGCGAGCATGCGGCGCATGTACTCGGAGTTGTCCCCGTTGCGGAACAGACCCCATTCCGGATACGAGATGGGCTTCTTGTGGGCCTTGGCGAAGTCCACGTGTTCCTGGAGGCCGTAGGGCTCTTTGATCTGTTCGTCGAACGTCAATCCGGAGGGCTGGTCGTAGGAGTCCATCCCGATGATGTCGACCGTGTCGTCACCCGGATAACACTGCGTCCAGGGAACGGCGTCCCGGCCGCGGGACGGCGTGAAGTCGAACCGGAATTTCTGCCCCGGCACGGCCCGCATCGCGGTGACGATTCTGTTCCAGTACTTCTTCCAGGCCTCCGGGTCGGGCCCGCACCGATGGGTGTACGTGATGCCGTTCATCTCCCAGCCGAGCACGATGACCGTGTCCGGCACCTCCAGCTCGACGAGCCGCTCGGCGAGCTTGCGGAAGTGGTGATCGAACTGTCCGGCCGCGCCCTGCCGCAGCAGCTGCCGGACTTCGGCGTCGGAGACGTGGTCCTCGTTGCGCTCCAGCATGGGCACGTTGAGGACGAACATCCGGTCGTCCTGCTCCCGCCGCCAGTCCGCCCACACGTCGAGGAAGCCGGGGGCGCCCTCGATGTTGCTCCAGCGGTCGCCGGGCAGATAGGTGTGGCCCACGCGCAGCTCGGCGTTGCCCAGCCAGCGGCTGAGCTCGGAGATCCGGGCCACGCCGCGGGGGCCGTAGTCGAGGTAGGCGCCGAAGGCGGAGCCGTCGTCGCCCTTCTCGGGTGCCGTGGGTTCTTTGGTGGGCGGAGTGGTGGGACCGGTCGGGTCGGCCGGGATCGCCGGGGTGAGGGGCGCCGGGGTCACCGCGGGTGAGGGAGCGGGAGGATCGGCGGCCCGCACCACCCCCGCGGCGACACCCGTACTCGACGCCAGGGCGGCCGACGCGGCGACGGTCGCCGCGATGAACGCCGGCCGTCGTGAACGGGACCGTCGCTGCTGTGAGGCCATGCCTGCTCCTTTCACCGCGCGTTTCCAGCTGTCACCGAACTCTCGATAAGCGGCTCGATAGCTGACACTCAGTCATATCAATATGACTTCCGCCACTGTGGTTACGGCTTTCGAGTGCTCGTATGGCCCGCACGAGTGAATCGCAGGAATCCGGCACCCACGCCGGACACACGAAGGTGCCGGGCACAAGGCGTGCCCGGCACCTGGTGTACGCGCTACCGACGGGACGCGGCTCGGCCTCGTCGGTACAGCACAGCCCCGCTGACGAGCAGCGCGGCACTCACTCCCGCGGCGGCCAGCACACTCTCGCTGCCGGTTTCGGGCAGGGTCGGTGGCTTGCCCGGAGGTGTGGTCGGAGGGTGCTCCGGCCAGGTGGGCGGGGGCGTGTTCGGCGGCGTCGTCGGAGGGTGCTCCGGCCAGGTCGGCGGAGGCGTGTGCGGCGGCGTCGTCGTCGGAGGGGGCGTCGTCGGAGGGTGGTGCGGCGGCGTCGTCGTCGGAGGGGGCGTCGTCGGAGGGTGGTGCGGCGGCGTCGTCGTCGGAGGGGACGTCGTCGGAGGGTGGTGCGGCGGCGTCGTCGTCGGAGGGGACGTCGTCGGAGGGTGGTGCGGCGGCTTCGTGGGTGGGGTTGTGGGCGGTGTGTGCGGGGGCGTCTCCCCGTAGCCGCCCGGCGTGTCCCCGTACCCGTCGTCCGCGTGGTCGTCCGCACCGGCGCCGGACGAACCGTACGGCCAGGACTCCGAGAAGCCGGGCAGGTCCTCGTCACCGTGGTCCGCGCCGCGCTCGCCGCTCTCGTGCGAACCCGAGTCGTTCGCGCAGGAGTTGCCGAACACCGGGTTGAGCGCGGCGACGACGTCCACGGAGTTGCCGCAGGCGTTGACCGGCACGTCGACCGGAACCTGCACGCTGTTGCCGGACGCGACGCCCGGCGAATCCTTGGCGGCCCCGCTCGCGTCGGAGTCGGCGAGGGCGGAGCTGCCGCACAGGGACAGAATGCTCGTCGCGGCGGCGGCCGCGACCATTCCCCTACTCAGGGTCTGGCGCAATCTCGTTGTCTTCCTGCTCGAAGAAGTGGGAAAAGCCGGCCCCGGAACGAAAATGGACGTCCCGAGACCGGCCGAGGCACAGCCGAGCGGCTGGTGCGTTACGTCGTCAGTCGTTGACGCAGACGTTGCCCGACGCGGGGTTCAGCAGACCGATGAGGTTGATGGAGTTCCCGCACACGTTGACCTGCGCGTGAATCGGAACCTGGACCACGTTGCCCGAGAGGAACCCCGGCGAGCCGACGGCGACGCCCTCGGCATACGAGTCGGCGAAGGCCGGGGAGGCCATGCCGAGGGCCATGATCACGCCCGCGACGACAGCTGCGGTCTTCTTCATGAGCTTTCCCTTCTCTGCGGTCATGCCTCTGTGACGGTCGAAACCGAGCGAGCACAGCCGGAACGGCTCGCACCATGACCTGCAGGTGTAAAAGGAGGGATAGACATCTGAAGAAACTACGGAACGTATGTCGTAGGGTAATTCACTCGAACGCCTTCACAGGATTGGCACAAATGCCGAGACCGCCCAGGCCGCCCACCAGAAAAGGAAATCGGGTCAGTCGTTGGCGGCACCGTTCCCGGACAGCGCGGAGACCTCGCTCAGGAGATGCGACAGCGGCTCGTCGGCCTTCGCCTGCGTCGAGTTCTCGGCACACTGCTGGTTCTGCGGAGCCGACAGGACCGGGATGTCCTGGACACCGATATTGATGAGCAGGATCGACTGGAGGTCGGCCTTCGCCGGCAGGCCGACGCAGAGCTTGTTCAGCGAGCTCTGGACCAGGGTGGTCTGCGGGCTCATCTTGCCCTTGGTCACCTGGTTGCCGAACGCGCCGCGGGCACCGTTGCCGCTGGCGGAGAACGTGCCGTCGTCGTCGGCGATGGCAAGCGCCTGGGATGCGGTCGCCGCGGACATGCCGACCACGGACGCGGCGATCGCCGCCATGGCCATTGCCTTCTTCAGCATTTCGCTTTCCTTCCCTGAGGTAACCCCTCGCATCAACCGGGTTCGCGCGGTTTGGTTTCCACATTTCACCCGATCAGGCTCAATGGGCCATCGGAGTGAATGACAGCAACCATGCGGGTCCGCGGGAGTTGACCAGAGCGCTCCGGTGGACGGGGTTTCTCCAGAAAGGGACTACACAAGTGATCAAGAAGGTTCTGGCTTCTGCCGCAGTAGCCGTGTCCGTCGTGGGCGCCGCTTCCCCCGCCATGGCCATCGCCGACGACGACGGCACGTTCTCCGCCAGCGGCAACGGTGCTTCGCAGTCGTTCGGCAACTCGGCCACGTACGGCAACATGAGCCCGCAGATGGCTCTGATCCAGGGTTCGCTGAACAAGCCCTGCATCGGTCTGCCCGCGAAGCTCAACGCGCAGTCCATCCTCGCCCTCGTCAACGTCGGCGTGCAGGACATCCCGATCCTGTCGGCTCCGCAGAACCAGCAGTGTGTCGAGAACTCGACGCAGGCCAAGGGCGACGAGCCGCTCTCGCACATCCTGGACGAGATCTCGGTGCTGGCCGGCAACGGCGCCACCAACGACTGAGCCTCCGCTCCGGCGCACGGCGGGTCACCGGTTCTCCGGTGGCCCGCTCGCTTAGTTTTCGTCGCGTGTCGATGAAGAGAGTCCTTTCCTCCCTGATCGTGTCCGCCTCCGCCGCAGCCCTGCTCGGTGCCCCCACACTTCCCGCCCGGGTGTCCTCCCCCCACGGCATGAACATCCTGCTGATGGGCACGGACGGCCGGGACACCATCTCCGACGCGGAGAAGCGCAGGTTCCACGCCGGCGGGATCGCCTGCGACTGCACGGACGTCCTGATGCTGGTCCATGTGTCGGCGCACCGGGACCGGGTGAGCGTCGTCAGCCTGCCGCGCGACTCCTACGCGGAGATTCCGCCGTACCGCGACGAGGCCACCGGCGAGGAGCGCCCGCCGCACCCCTCGAAGATCAACGGCGCGTACGCCGAGGGCGGTGCCCCGCTCGCCGTGCGCACCGTCGAGTCGATGACGGGGCTGACCGTCGATCGCTTTCTCCAGGTGGACTTCCGGCGCTTCATCGACGCCGTGAACGACGTCGGGGGTGTCGAGGTGTGCACCCCGCGCCGCCTGCGGGACAAGGCCACCAAGCTCGACCTGAGGCCCGGGAAGCACCGGCTGGGGGGCGGGCAGGCGCTGCAGTACGTCCGTTCCCGGAAGGTGGACAGCAGTGCCGACCTCGGGCGGATCCAGCGTCAGCAGCGGTTCCTGGTGGGGGCCCTGCGCGGGCTCCAGGCGAGCCGGCTGCTCGCCGACCCGGTCGCGACGGCCCGGGTGGTGCACACGCTGCTCGGCTCCGGTCGGGTCGCGCAGGGCTTCGAGGCCGGGGAGCTGGTCGAGCTGGCGGTCGTCCTGGGGCGGGTGCCGGCGAGGGCGACCGAGTTCGCGACGGTGCCGATCTCCGGGTTCGACGAGACCCACCCGGAGATCGGGTCCACGCTGGTCTGGGACCGGGCGAAGGCCGACGCGATGTTCGGCAAGCTGCGCGAGGACCGTCCGCTGATCGGGGCCGGCGCCTCGCCCAAGCCCCTCGATCCGCCGCGGCTGGCCAACTCCGCGCCCGTGCGCGGGAGCTCCTATGCCTGTCGGTGAGGGCCGCACGTGAGGTGTTCGAGGGGCGCTCACCCGGTCGCTGAGTGCGCTGCGCCAATCGGGGCAAAGCCCGCAACCCCGGCGAGGGTCGGACCGTTCTCGATCATGCAGCTCCTCCCCGGAGTCCGCTTTTCGAAGGGAATGAACATGAAGAAGCTGTGGGCCACCGCGGCTGTCGCCGCCTCCGTCGCCGGTCTCTCGGTGGCGGCCGCCTCCCCGGCCCTTGCCATCGCCGACGACGACGGCACCGTCTCCGCCAGCGGCAACGGCGCCAAGCAGGAGTTCGGCAACTCGGCCACGTTCGGCAAGATGAGCCCGCAGCTGTCGCTGGTCCAGGGTTCGCTGAACAAGCCGTGCATCGGTCTGCCCGCGAAGCTCAACGCGCAGTCCATCCTCGCCCTCGTCAACGTCGGCGTGCAGGACATCCCGATCCTGTCGGCTCCGCAGAACCAGCAGTGTGTCGAGAACTCGACGCAGGCCAAGGGCGACGAGCCGCTCTCGCACATCCTGGACGAGATCTCGGTGCTGGCCGGCAACGGCGCCACCAACGACTGAGCCTCCGCTCCGGCGCACGGCGGGTCACCGGTTCTCCGGTGACCCGCCGTCGTGTTGTGTCTCAGCGCCGGTACAGCGCCTCGATCTCCTCCCCGTACACCGCCGTCACCGCGTGCCGCTTCACCTTCAGGGACGGCGTGAGCAGGCCGTTGTCCTCGGTGAACTCGCCCTCGACAAGGGTGAACGCGCGGATCGACTCGGCGCGCGAGACGGCCTCGTTGGCATAGTCCACGGCTTTCTGGACGTAGGCGCGCATCCGGGGGTCGCGTACGAGGTCCGCCAGCGGGGTGTCGGCGGGCAGTTTGCGTACCGCCAGCCAGTGGGCGACCGCCTCGGGGTCGAGGGTGACGAGGGCGGCGACGAAGGGGCGGTTGTCGCCGACGACCATGCACTGGCCGACGGGCGGGCGGCTGCGCAGGCGGTCCTCCAGGACGGCCGGGGAGACGTTCTTGCCGCCCGAGGTGACGAGGATGTCCTTCTTGCGGCCGGTGATGGTGAGGTAGCCGTCCTCGTCTAGGGAGCCGAGGTCGCCGGTGGCGAACCAGTCGTCGGCAAGGACCGCGTCCGTGGCGGCCGGGTTGTTCCAGTACGCGCCGAAGACGATCCCGCCCTTGATGAGGACCTCGCCGTTGTCCGCGATGCGGATCGCGGTGCCGGGGACCGGCTGGCCGACCGTGCCGGGGCGGGGCTTGAGGGGCGGGACGATGGTGGCGGCGGCCGTGGTCTCCGTCAGGCCGTAGCCCTCGTAGACGATGATTCCGGCGGCGTAGAAGAACAGGTTGAGGTTGCGGTCGAGCGGGGAGCCGCCGCTGATGGCGTAGCGCATGCGGCCGCCGAGTTCCTTGCGGACACGGCGGTAGACCAGGAGGTCGTACAGGGCCCAGGCGGCGTAGAGGCCGGGGCCGGGGCCTTTGCCCCGGTCGAGGAACTTGTTCAGGTACGCCTCGCCGAAGCGGACGCCGATGCGGTCGGCGCGGTCGAAGGAGGCGCCGCGGCCGATCTTCTCGGCGGTGGCGCGGCCGGTGTCGTGGATCTTCTCGAAGAGGTACGGCACGCCGACCAGGAAGGTCGGGCGGAACTCCTTGAGCGCCGGGCGGAGTTCGTCGGGCTTGATGCTCGGGCAGTGGCCGATCTCGATGCGGGCCAGCAGGCAGGCGATCTGCAGGGTGCGGCCCAGGATGTGGGCGAGCGGGAGGAAGAGGAGGGTCGAGGCGACCTGGCCGGTGACCTCCTGGAAGATCGGGTGCAGCAGTTCGACCGTGTTGGCGGCCTCGGCGTGGAGATTGGCGTGGGTGAGGACGCAGCCCTTGGGTTGTCCGGTGGTGCCGGAGGTGTAGCAGATGGTCGCGATCGTGTCGGGGGTGAGGGAGGTACGGCGCTTGGTGACCTCGTCGTCGGGGAGGTCGCGGCCGAGGGTGCTGAGGTCTTCGACCGCTGCGGAGTCCAACTGCCAGATGCGCGGCCGTACTTGGTGGCGGGCCGTGCCCGTCGTCACCGTGGCGGCGTTCTCCGGCGTCTCCGTGACGACGAAGCGGGCGCCCGAGTCGCGGACGATCCACTCCACCTGGTCGGCGGAGGAGGTGGGGTAGACGGGCACGGTCTGGCCGCCGGCCGCCCAGACGGCGAAGTCGAGGACGGTCCACTCGTAGCGGGTGCGGGACATCACGGCGACGCGGCCGCCCGGTTCGAGGCCGGCGGTGATCAACCCCTTGGCGACGGCGGTGACTTCGCGGGCGAAGGCCGCGGCGGTCACGGGCTGCCAGGTGCCCTGCTGTTCGCGCCGCAGCACCACGGCGTCGGGTGCCTCGGCCGCGTTGGTGAAGGGGAGGTCGGCGATGGTGCCGGTCGGCGGGTGCGGGGCGAGGGCGGGGGTGCGGGCCTCGCGGACCACGCCGTGTTCGTCCCTGATGACTTCGACCCTGGTGCGGGTCGCCAGGTCGGTGCGCTGCTTCGCCCGTTTCAGATCCCTGCGTACGCCCATGACGGCTCCCGGTCGCGGCTCTGCTGACGTCTTGCCGTACGAAGTGCCTTCACCACTGATGGGCCAACTCGGTGGCGGTGTCAAGGTGGGCCCGGCGTCGGCGGTCGGGAGCGGCGTCGATACGTTGCCGGGTGACCGACCCCCCCCCACGGAAGGAAAGCCTGTGCGCCCCCAACGCCTTCGCTCCGTCCTCGTCGCCGTGTGCGCCACGGCGGCCGTGAGCCTCACCGGCGCCGCCCCGGCCGCCGCCGCGCCCGCCCCGGCTCCCCTACGGGCGACGGCCGTCGCTTCCGGACTCGCGCCGCTCACCGACCTGTTCGCCGAGCGGCTGCTGCTCGCCGACAAGGTGGCTGCCGCCAAGTACGGCACCGACAAGCCGATCGACGATCCGGCGCGTGAGCAGCAGGTCCTCGACGACGTGGCCGCGCGGGCGGTCGGGCTCGGGCTGGACCCGGATGCGGTGACGGCCGTCTTCCGGGACCAGATCGAGGCGAACAAGCTGGTGCAGCGCGGGCTGTACGCCCGTTGGGACGCGCATCCCGAGCTGCGGCCCACCGAGCGGCCGGACCTGGTGCAGGAGGTCCGGCCGGCGCTGGACCTCATCACCACGCGGGTGCTGGCCGCCCTGCGGGAGACGGAGTCGCTGCGGGCCTCGGCTGCGTGCCTGCCCGGGCTGTCCGTCGCCGCGGCGCGGTCGGGGTACGGCCATGAGCTGGACCTCCTGCACCTGGCGGGGCTCGGGCGGGCGCTGCCGTCCGTGTGCGGGGGCTAGGTACAGCTAGGGCCTGTCCGGCGGATCAGGTCGCAGGAAGTCGGCGGCGCCTCATTGACGCAGGTGAGCGGGGCCTGGTGCGTCGAGCTGCAAGGCGGAGGAGGGCGTCGATGCGATGGGGGTCCCCCGCTCGAATCGGCAACCGACGACAACGCCGCAGATCGGCGCCCGCCGCGGAGCGGCTGATGTCACTGCGGCCCCGCGTCTGCGACCTGATCCGCCGGACAGGCCCTACTAGGGGCTAGTCCCCCGTTGCGGCGAGGGTTCGGCGGGCCTCGACTGCGGTGTTCGGGTCCCAGCCCTGGCCGGGTACGGCGGCGAGCAGGAGGCGGGTGTAGGGGTGGGCCGGGTCGGTGAGGACCCGGTGGGTGGGGCCCTGCTCGACGACCCGGCCGTGCCGCATGACCAGCACGTCGTCGGTGATGTGCTGGACCACTGCCAGGTCGTGGCTGACGAAGACGAGGGCGACGCCGGTGTCGCGGCGGATCTCGTCGAGGAGTTGGAGGATCTGGGCCTGGATCGACACGTCCAGGGCGGCGACCGCCTCGTCCAGGACGAGGATCCGCGGGTCCACGGCCAGGGCGCGGGCGATCGCGAGGCGCTGGCGTTGACCGCCCGAGAGGTGCCGGGGGCGGGCGTCCGCCTCCCGGGCGCCGAGGCCGACTCGGTCGAGGAGGCGGGCGGCGATGTTCGCGTCGCGGCCGTGCAGGCGCAGGGCGGTGCGCAGGCACTGGGCGGAGGTCAGGCGGGGGTCGAGGGAGACGTACGGGTCCTGGAAGACCATCTGGATCTCGCGGGCGTGGGCGAGGCGGCCGGACCTGCGGCGGGGCGGGCGGGGGCCGCGCGGGCGGCCGTCGACCGTCACCGTGCCGGAGTCGGGGCGGACCAGGCCGACGAGCATCCGGGCCACCGTCGTCTTGCCGGAGCCGGACTCGCCGACGATGCCGAGGGAACCGCCCCGGGGCACGGTGAAGGAGACGTCCTCGGCGGCGGTGAGGCGGCCGCGGCCGGGCAGGGGGTAGGTCTTGCGGAGCCGGTCGACGACCAGCAGGGGGGCGTCGGTCATGACGTACTCGTACTCCTCACGGCGACCGGCAGGCGGCGGCAGGCGGCCGTTCCCTCGTCCGGCAGGTCCAGCGGCTCCGGGTGCCAGGTCTCGCAGGCCGGCTCGGCGTCGGGGCAGCGGGAGGCGAACGGGCAGCCGGGAAAGGCGTCGGACAGGGACGGGGGGCGGCCCGGGATGGGGCGGAGGGGGCGGTTCGTGTCGCCCAGGGTGGGTGAGCAGGACAGGAGGCCGCGGGTGTAGGGGTGGGCGGGGGTGGTGAAGAGGGCGTGGGCGGTGCGTTCCTCGACGATCCGGCCCGCGTACATGACGTAGACGCGGTCGCAGTAGGCGGCGGCCAGGTGCAGGTCGTGGGTGATGAACAGCATTCCGGCGGCGTGTTCGGCGCGCAGCAGGGCCAGGATCTCGGCCTGGGTGGTGACGTCCAGGGCGCTGGTCGCCTCGTCGGCGAGGAGGAGTTGGGGGTGGGTGGCCAGTGCCCCTGCGATGACCACGCGTTGGAGCATGCCGCCGGACAACTCGTGCGGGCGTTGGCGCAGGCGGTGTTCCGGGTCGGACAGGCCTACGGCCGCGAGGAGTTCGGTGGCTCGGGCGCGGTCGGCTCCGCGTTCGCGGAGGAAGTCGCCGATCCGGCGTACGGGGTTGAGGGCGGCGCGCGGGTCCTGGTGGACCATGGCGACCGTGCGGGCGCGGTGGCGGCGCAGGTCCTCGCCGGTGAGGGTGAGGACGTCCGTGCCGTCCACCCGTACGGCGCCGGAGGCGGTGGCCCCGCCCGGGAGCAGGCCCAGCGCCGCCTTCGCCGCGGTCGACTTGCCGGAGCCGGACTCGCCGACCAGGCCGACGACCTCGCCGGGAGCGATGTGCAGGGACACGTCGTCGAGGACGGGGCGTGCGGTGTCCGGGAGCCGGACGGTCAGGTGGTCGAGGGTGAGCAGCATCAGGCCTGCCTTCCGAGCCGGTCGGCGGCCCAGACGCCGACCACGTTGAAGGAGACGACGACCGCGGCGATGGCCGTGCCCGGGACGAGCGCGGGCAGCAGGGCGCCCTGGACGATGGCCGCTTGGCCCTCCTGCACCATCAGTCCCCAGTCGGAGCTGGGCGGTTGGGCGCCGAAGCCGAGGTAGGAGAGGGTGGCCAGGGACATCAGGGCCTCGCCGAAGAGGACGACGAGATAGCCGGTCACGGCTCGGGCGAGGTTCGGGACCAGGTGCATCGCGCAGATGCGGGTGCCGCCCATGCCCTGGACGCGGTAGGCGTCGACGTACGGCTTGCGGGCCTCCGAAAGGGCCAGTGAGCGCGTGTACTTGGCGACCGTGGGTGTGTAGGCGAGGCCCAGGGCCAGCACGGACGTCGTCATGCCGGTGCCGAAGACCGCGATGATCAGGACCGTGAACAGCAGTCCCGGGAAGGCGTACATGACGTCCGTGGCCCGGGAGACGAGGGCGTCCGTCCAGCCGCCGCGCCAGGCGGCCAGCACGCCCAGGGTGACGCCGAGCAGCGCGGCCACGGCGAGGAGCAGCACGGGCGCGATCAGGCTGGTGCGGGCGCCGTACAGGACGCGGGAGAGCAGGTCCTGCCCGGAGGAGTCGGTGCCGAGGAGGTGGTCGCCGGTGGTGCCGGCGAGGGAGGCGGAGAGGTCGATCGCGTCGGGGGCGTAGGGGGCGAGGAGGGGGGCCAGGGCGGCGGCCAGGACCACCAGGGCGAGGAAGCCGGCGGCGACCGTGACGCCGGCGGGGCGGCGGGGTCGTACGCGGACGGGGGTGAGGGTGAGCGCGGTCATGCGGTACGGGCCTCCTCGCGGACGCGCGGGTCGAGGAGCGGGTGGACCAGGTCGACGACGGTGGTGACGACGACGTAGCCGGTGACCATGAGGAGCAGCACGGCCTGGGCGACCGGGAAGTCGTGGGTGTTGATCGCGCCGACCAGCAGGGAGCCGATGCCGCTGATGCCGAAGGCGGTCTCGACGACGACCGTGCCGGCGAGCATGCCCGCCATGACCAGGCCGCACATGGTGATGATCGGGCCGAGCGCGTTGCGCAGGACGTGGCGGCGGACGATCTCGCGCTCCGGGATGCCGGAGGATCGGGCCGCCTCGACGTGGTCGGAGGCCGCCGCGTCCGCCATGGCCTGCCGGGTGACGCGGCTGATCAGGGCGAGCGCGCCGAGGGCCAGGGACAGGGCGGGGAGGGTGAGGTGGTGGAGGGTTCCGGCGAATCCCGTGCCGGTCCCGGTCACCGGGAACCAGCCCAGTTGGACGCCGAAGAGGGAGACCAGCGCGATCGCAGCCACGAACGACGGCACCGACGCGGCGAGGGTCGTACCCCCGACCACCGCCGAGTCGACCCATGTCGACTGTTTGACGGCGGCCAGGATGCCCGCGCCGACGCCGAGGACGACGAACAACAAGGTGGCGTAGGCGACCAGTTCGAGGGTGGTGGCGAGGCGGGCGGAGATCAGGTCGGCCACCTGGTCGCCGTACTTGAAGGAGCGGCCGAGGTCGAGGTGGAGGCAGTCGGCGAGCCAGCGGCCGTACTGGACGATCAGCGGCTCGTCGAGGTGGTACTGGGCGCGGACGGTCGCGAGGCGCTCGGGGGTGAGCTTGTCGCGGCCGCCGGCCAGGAAGACGGCCGGGTCGCCGGGGGCCGCGTACACGGCGGCGAAGATGACGAAGGACGCGGCGAGGAGGGTGGCGAGGAAACCGGCCAGGCGGCGGACGACACGGGCGAGCATGCCTCAGCCCTTCTTCGCGCCGAGGCCGGCCGCCCACGGGTAGTAGAGGTAGGCCTGGGAGGCGGGGGCGCCGGTCAGCTTGTCGCTGAGGACGAGGACCGAGGGGACCTGGGCGACGGGGATCCAGACCGCCGCGTCGGCGAAGCGCTTCTGTACGTCGATCGCGAGGGCGGCGCGCTCGGCGTCGTCCAGGGTGGACAGGGCCTGCTTCACCTTCTGGTCGTAGGTGGCGTCCTTGAAGCCGACCCAGTTGTTGGAGGAGTCGGACAGGCCGTTGTCGTAGAAGCCCATGGGGTCGGACTTGGAGATGTACCAGTCGCCGGCGAGGACGTCGATCTCGGCGCGGGCCTGCGGGTCGCTGTAGAACTCCTCGAACTGGGCCGTCGGTACGGTCTTGATGGTGCCCTCGAGGCCGATGCGCTGGAGGGCGGCGCGTACGGCGTTGGCGATGACGGTACGGCCCTGGCTGGCGTCGGTGCCGATGACGATGGGGTCGGTGGGGGCGCCGGCCTCCTTCACCAGCTTCTTCGCCTCGGTGATGTCGGCGGCGTCGGGTGAGGCGGGGGCGGTGGCCGCCAGTTCCTTCTGGGCGGCGGTGAACTCGGCCTTCTGGTAGCCCCAGGAGCCGGAGCCGACCGGGCTGGCCCAGGGTTCGACCAGGCCGCCGTAGCCGGACTTGGCTATGCCGGCGCGGTCGAGGGCGAGGGAGAGGGCGCGGCGGATCTTCGGGTCGGTCAGGCCGCCGCGGTCGGTGGGGATCAGGTCGAGGGTGGCGGTGGAGGGGCCGTAGTACTGGGCGAGGCCCTTGGTGGCGCGCAGGGCGGAGGCGGTGTTGGGCGACTCGGCGAAGGTGCCGTCGGCGGCGCCCGTCTTCAGGGCGTTGACCAGGGCGCTGTCGGAGGCCCAGCGGAAGACGAGTTCCTTGGTGAGGGGCTGGTCGCCCCAGTAGCCGTCGTAGGCGCGGATGGTGATCGAGTCGCCGGACTTCCAGTTCGTCAGCTGGTACGGGCCCGAGCAGGCGTCTGTCTGGCCGGGGGTGCCGAAGTCCTGGCCCGCCTTCTCGACCTGCTCCTTGTTCCAGACGATGCCCGCGTCGCCCGCGAGGGCCTTGGTGAACAGGGCGTCGGGGGTCTTGAAGCGGACGGTGATCTGGTTGGCGCCGGTCTTGGTCATGGAGGTGACGTTGGTGAACTCGTCGCTCTGTTCCATGTCCGGGTCGGCGTGGCGCTTCAGGCTCCACAGGACGTCGTCGGCGGTGAGTTCCGAGCCGTCGTGGAAGGTGACGCCGTCGCGGACGGTGAGGACGAGGGTCTTGTCGTCAGGGGTCGCGGCTTTCTCCGCGAGGAAGGGCTTGACGGTCATGTCGGGCTGGAGCTGGTAGAGGCGCTCGCAGACGTTGGTGAGGACGACGCGGCCGGCGCTGGTGCCCTGGGTGTCGAGGTCGAGGGAGTCGGGCTCGTCCTCCAGGAGCCAGTTGACCTTCGGGACGGTGCCCTGGGCCGCGGGGGTGGTCGGGGTGAGCTTGAGTTCGGCCGCGTCGACCGCACCGCCGGTGGCGGTCGTGGTGTCGGCGCCGCTGCAGGCCGCCGTGAGCAGGCCGGTGGCGACGAGGGCGGCGGTCACCGCCGGCCGCTTGTTTCTGTTCATGTGCGTGGACTCCTGTGTCAGTTGAGGCTGTCGTCGCCGTGCGGGCCGTCGTAGAGGTTCCAGGGCAGGTGCTGGTAGTCGCGGTCGCAGGGGGTGCCCGCGGTCACGTGGTAGTCGCCGGTGGTCAGGTCGACGCAGGAGGACACGAGCGTGGTCCAGTGCTCCACGGCGGGCCTGCGGGCGTCGGGGTGGGTGCACAGGGACTCGGGCAGGCCCAGGTGGTCGGACATGGCCTGCTTGATCAGCTTGCGGGACTCGTCGGGGCCGGTGGAGCCGCGCAGGGCGCGCAGGCCCTGTTCGGCGCGGGGGACGCGGACCAGGGAGTCCGGGGAGAGGGGGCGGTAGTCGGCGGCGATCGCCGCGGGGACGCCCGCCTGGTAGTGGTTGCCGTGCACGAGCAGGCCGTCCGTCGGGTGCATCCAGCCGTGTCCGGCGGGCGTGGTCTCCAGGTCGACGGCGTAGCCCTCGCGGCAGGTCAGCAGCGCGTTGGAGGCGATGTGGGCGCGGGTGCGGCACAGCACTTCGAGGGCGTCGGTGATGGCCGGCTGGTCCAGGACGCTGCGGCGTACGACGGTCTGCGGCAGGCCGACGGCGTCGCTGAACCGGCCGCCGAGGCCGTTGGCGTTGAGCGCGATCCCGGCGGAGCTGGCGCCCTGGCGGCCCACCTGGCCCGCCTCCACCTGCATGATCAGGGTGGGGGCGGGCGGCTGGACGATCCGCAGCATGACGACCGTGTCGCCGACCGCGGCCCGCCAGTCCCAGTTCTGGCCGGCCCAGACATGGCCGTCGCCGCTGGCGGGGCCGTAGGCGGCGAAGGAGGTGCAGCCCTCGGCGGGCTCCTCGGGGACGTGGGTGTCCATCGCCGCGAACGAGTTGTCGTAGAGCACCTCGCCGCGGGCGTTGAGGGCGAGGACGTCCAGGAGCGTCACCCCGGCCCCGTCGGCGATGCCCCGCATCTCCTCCAGCAGGTGGGGCGCGTACGAGCCGACGGGCTCCTGCCAGCGGGCGGCGCGGGCGGTGACCTGGTCCCAGGTCAGCCCGGCGGAGTGACCGAAGGCCTCCTCGTAGTAGGCGAGCGCGGCGTGCAGTTGGGGGCGTACCGCCTCGCCGTACTGGCGGCCGCGCTCGGTGGGGGTGCCGGAGATCTCGACAAGGGGCAGGGTGCGGGGTGCCATTCTTCTCCTCGCGGTGGAGAGCCACTGGTGTGTAACGTTGGTTACGAGATGCTCTCCTCTTGGAATGCGTTGTCCAGGAGAGTAATGGCCGTCACAAGGAAGTCAATGTCTGTAATGAAAATTTCAGATCACGGGGACCTCGGAGAGGGCGTGGCCCGCCTCCGGACGGCCGTACGCGATCACTGGGAGACCCTCTCCGCGTCGGAGCGCGCGGTCGCCCAGTACCTGGCGAGCGCCCCCGTCGAGCAGCTTCTGTTCGCCAGTGCCCAGGAGTTGGGCACGGCCAGCGGCACCAGCAACGCCACGGTCGTGCGGGCGCTGCAGCGCCTGGGGTATGCCGGGCTGCCCGCCCTCAAGCGGGAGCTGGCCTCCGGCTTCACCTCCGCGGTGGCGCCCGAGGTGCGGCTCAAGCAGCGGATCGCCCATGTCGGGCGGGACCTGGAGGGCATCTGGGGCGATGTGATCGACGAGGCCCAGGAGCGCATCGAGCAGACCCGGCGGCTGACCGAGCCGGACGTGCTGCGGGCGGCGGTGGCCGCGCTCGGGGACGCCGAGGAGATCCACTGCTTCGGGATCGCCGCCTCCGAGCCGGCCGCCCGTCATCTGGCGCTGGCGCTCGGCCGGATCGGGCGCCGCTCCCGGTTCGCCGGCGCGACCGGGTTCGCGTTCGCCGACGCGCTGCTCGCGCTGCGCCAGGGCGACGCCGTGGTGATCTTCCAGCCCGGGCGGGCGCTGGCCGAGCTGACGGTGCTCGTGGAGCGGGCCCGGGCGGTCGGGGCGCGGATCGTGCTGGTCACCGACGAGCTGGGCGAGGAGTTCGGCGACCGCGTCGACGCCGTCCTGACCGCGCCGCACACCCCGACCGGGATCACCTCGGAGGCGCTCACCGCCCTCGTCGTCGCCGACGTGCTGCTGCTGGCGCTGACGGCACTGGACGAGACGCGGGCGGTGGACACCTCACACCAACTGACGGTGCTGCGGGAGCAGTTGCTGAAAGGCCGCAAGGGGTGAGCGGCCAGAGGGACAAGGGCTAGTCCCCCAGGTGCCTCGCCCGGCCGATGGTCTCGGCGAGCTCCCGTACGGACTTGTCCTCGGTGGTGTCCGCCAGGTCGTCGGCGCGTTCGGCCAGGTCGCTCAGGGGCCGGGCGCCCGGCAGTGAGGTCCAGCGGTCGTCGCCCCGGCGCAGGGCGTCGGCGAAGTAGGCGGCCACCGCGGTGACCTGGAAGCGGGGACTCGCGCTCCAGACCGAGTCGTCCAGGGAGTCGGACTCCAGCTGTCCGGACTCCTCGTGCGGGGTGCGGGTGTCCGGGTCCTGCCAGCGGACCGTCGCGGTGGCGAGGTGGCCGTCGGCGCCGGGCTCGGTGCGGACGGCGTAGAGGGCGGTGACCGTGTGGCCGGGGCCGACCTCGCCGCCGTCGACACGGTCGTCGCGGAAGTCCTCATCGGCGACGCGGCGGTTGTCGTAGCCGACCAGCCGGAACTCGGCGACCGTCTCCGGGTCGAAGGCGACCTGGGCCTTGGCGTCGCGGGCGGTGAGATCGATGTTCTTCGGGAGCTGCTCGCAGAAGACGGTACGGGCCTCGTCGGGGTCGGAGACGTAGGTCGTGTGGCCGTCGCCCTTGTCGGCGAGGCGTTCCATCAGGGCGTCGCCGTAGTCGCTGCCGACGCCGACGCCGAACAGGGTGATGCCGTGCTCGCGACGGGCGCCGTCGATGCGCTCCAGGATGGAGTCGGGGTCGGTGTCACCGTCGTTGGCGAGGGCGTCGGAGACGAGGACGACCCGGTTGGTGGCGCCCTCGCGCAGGCCCTCGACGGCGGTGGCGTAGCCGGTCTCGACGCCGGCGCCGAGGTTGGTGGAGAAGGTCGGCTCCAGGTCGTCGATCGCCTCGTGGATCTCGTCGCGGTTGCCGTCGAGGCGGGTCATCGGCAGGACGGTCTCGGCCTGGTCGCTGAAGGTGACGATCGCGACCGAGTCGTCGTCGCGCAGTCGGTCCGTCATCACGCCGAGGGACTCCTGGGCGAGGTCGAGGCGGCCCGGTTCGGCCATGGAGCCGGAGATGTCGATGACGAAGGTGAGGGCGGCGGGCGGGCGTTCGTCGCCCTGCTCCTGCGCACCGCGGGTGGCCAGGCCCACGCGGACCAGGGACCAGTCCTCCTTGTCGGTACGGGCGCCGTCGACGGTCACCGTGAAGCCGTTGCCGTCGGGACGCTCGTAGTCCTGGCGGAAGCTGTTGACGAACTCCTCGGGGCGGATCGTCGACGGGTCCGGCCGCTGCCCGTCGGCGAGGGTGCGGCGGGCGTAGCCGTAGGAGGCGGTGTCGACGTCGAGGGCGAAGGTGGAGAGGTAGTCCGGCGAGGGGGCGACCTCGCGGGACTCGTCGTCGGGGCTGTCGCTGTCCCTGTCGCCGTCCTGTTCGCCGGTGCCGCGGCTGTAGTCGGGGGCCGGGAAGCCGGTCGCCCCGTCCGCACTGCTGTGGTCGCCCGAGTCGCCCGTGCCGCCCGCGCCGCACCCGGTGAGCAGCAGGCCGCCCGCCGCGGTGAACGCGAGCAGGGCGGCGCGCAGCCGTCGTATCCGATACCGCTCCATCTTCGGTGCCCCCTTGGCCTGTTGACGCCTTGTCTGTGACTGTGACGGCGCAAGGGGACGGAACGTGCGTTACGGAGCGTTGCGGAAAGATCTCGAAGAGGGCACGGAAGGCGGCCGTCGAGACCGGTAGGTGATCCTCCGGTGACCTAGGACACCACGTCCTTGCGGGCGAAACCCCGGAAGGCCAGCGCGAACAGCACCACGGCGTACGTTATGGAAACGGCCGTGCCCTGGATCATGCCGGACCACTCGGCGTTCGGCTGGATGGCGTCGGCCCAGGCGAACTGCCAGTGCGCGGGCAGGAAGTCGCGCCAGTCGCCGAGGGCCGTCACGGCGTCCAGGACGTTGCCGACGATGGTCAGGCCGACCGCGCCGCCGACCGCGCCGAGCGGGGCGTCCGTCTTGGTCGACAGCCAGAACGCGAGCCCGGCCGTGACCAGTTGGGACACGAAGATGAACGCCACGACCACCACGAGCCGCTGCGCGGCCGTGCCCGGGGCGAGCGAACCGCCGGTGGGGATCTCCAGGGAGCCCCAGCCGTAGGCGGCCGTGCCGACGACCAGTGCCATCACCGGCAGCAGGATCATCGCGGCCAGGCTGAGGCCGAGCCCGACGACGAGCTTGGACCACAGCAGCCGGGCGCGCGGCACCGGAGCGGCGAGGAGATAGCGCAGGGAGGACCAGCTGGCCTCCGAGGCGACCGTGTCCCCGCAGAACAGGGCGACCGGGACGACCAGCAGGAAGCCCGCGGACACGAACAGGTTCACGGCGGCGAAGTTGGCGCCGGAGGCCGTCGCCGTGTCCATCAGCGTGATCCGGTTGCCCTCCGCGTCCGGCTCGCCGCCGATGGCGAACGCGATGACCAGGACGAACGGCAGGGCGGCGAGGATGCCGCCCATGACCAGGGTGCGGCGCCGCTTCAGCTGGCGGACCAGCTCCACCCGGAGGGGAAGCGTGCGGCCCGCGCGGTAACCAGAGGCGACCTCTGGGCGCTCGACGAGCGTGCTCATGCGGAGCCTCCGATCAGGGTGAGGAAGGCGTCTTCCAGGCGGCGGTGCGGGCCCACCGATTCGACGGGCACTTCGAGCCGGACGAGTTCGACGACCAGGCTCCGTGCGCTGCCGTCGGCGCCGAGGCGGACCAGGAGTCCGTCGTCGGTGCGCACGGCCGAGACCACGCCCGGCAGCGCGGCGATCTTCTCGACGACCGGCTCCTCCACGGGTGTTCCGGTGCCGACGAGCAGGGTGTCGCCGGAGCCGATGATCTCCTGGACCGGACCGGCCTGGACGAGCCTGCCCCGGTCCATCACCACGAGGTGCGTGCAGGACTGCTCGACCTCGGCCAGCAGGTGGCTGGAGACGATCACCGTGCGCCCTGCGGCCGCGTACCGGATCATCACCTCGCGCATCTCGCGGATCTGCGGCGGGTCGAGGCCGTTCGTCGGCTCGTCGAGGATGAGCAGGTCGGGCATGCCCAGCATGGCCTGGGCTATGGCCAGGCGCTGCCGCATGCCCTGCGAGTACGTGCGCACCGCGCGGGCCAGCGCGTCACCGAGGCCCGCGATCTCCAACGCCTCGTCCAGGTGGGCGTCCTCGGCCGGGCGGCCGGTCGCCGCCCAGTACAGCTCCAGGTTCTCCCGGCCGGACAGGTGCGGCAGGAAGCCCGCGCCCTCGACGAAGGCGCCGACCCGGGACAGCACCGGGGCGCCCGGGCCGATCGCCCGGCCGAAGACGCGGATCTCCCCGTCGTCCGGCTTGATCAGGCCCATCAGCATCCGCAGGGTGGTCGTCTTGCCCGCGCCGTTCGGGCCCAGCAGGCCGAGGACCTGGCCCTTCTCCACGCGGAAGGACAGCTCCTTGACGGCGTACCGGTCCGCCGACTTGGCGTACCGCTTGCTCAGGTCCGTTATCTGCAGGGGGACCTCGGCGAGCTCCGGGTCCGGAGGCGACGCCGAGGTACGGCGACGGCCGGTCAGCAGCAGGGCCAGGGCGATCACCGCGCCCGCCAGCGGCAGCCACCACACCCACGCGGGCAGCGGAGCGGCCGCGGTCGCCACGCCGGGGGCGGTCGGCACCTCCAGGTCGCCCTTCAGGGAGACGGTGTACGTCGCCGGGGTGGTCGGAGAGGCGTACCCGAGGTCGGTCGAGGCGAGGACCAGGCGCAGCCGGTGGCCCTGCTCGACGTCGTGGTCGATGGCGGGCAGCGTGATCGTCACGTCCTTGCCGGCCTTGGCGCCCTCGACCCTGAGGGGCGTGACCAGCTGGGAGGGCAGCACCTGCTGGGTGCCGCCCGGGCCGACGTCGTACACCTTCCCGAAGAGGACGGCGTCGTCGCCGGTGGACTTGACGTGGACGGTGACCGTCGGCGATCCGGTGATGCGGACGTCGTCGGCGACGGGCGCCGAGTCGAAGCGGGCGAACTGGCCCGGGAAGTCCAGCGAGACCCCGACACCGAGCGAGGAGAGCTGGGAGAGGCCGCCACCGCCGAGGCCGGGCAGGGCCGAGACGGCGGGCGGGTTGGCGCCCGCCGGGTTGGCGAAGCTCTGCTCGCGGCCGGTCAGGGCGAAGGACTTGCGTCCGCTCTCCAGCCCCGGGTACGTGTCGTCGCTCGCGCCCCGCAGCAGTGCCTGGCCGTCGGTGGAGTCGACGCCTCCGGTGCGGGTGACGCGGAAGGCGGGGCCGGTGTCGGTGCCCTTGTCGTCCTTCAGGTACCGGTCGAACCAGGACTGCACGCGGGCCTGGACGCGGCTGGTCTCCATGTCGCCGCCGTCATGGCCGCCCGCGATCCAGTCGACGTCGACCGGGGCGCCGTTGGCGCGGATCGCCTTCGCCGCCGCGTCGGCCTGGCCGAGCGGGAAGAGAGAGTCGGTCTGGCCCTGCATGAGGAGCGTGGGCACCTTGATGCGGTCACCGACGGCGGACGGCGACCGCTCCTCCAGGAGCTCGACGGCCTGCGCGTCCGGGGTGCCGGACTCGGCGACCCGCTCGTACATCTGGCAGATCTGGGTCTCGAACCTCTCGCAACCGCCGCCGGAGTTGACGAAGATGCCCGCCCAGAGCTTCTTGAACACGCCGTTCGGGAAGAGGGCGTCGGCGAGGTTCCAGTACGTGATCGCCGGGGCGATGGCGTCCACCCGGTCGTCGTACCCGGCGGTCTCCAGCGCGATCGCGCCGCCGTAGGACGCGCCCGCCATGCCCACGCGCGGGTCGCCGGTCTTGTCCAGCTCGACCTGCGGCTGCTTCGCCAGCCAGTCGATGAGCTTGCGGACGTCGGCGACCTCGCCCTTCGGGCCGTTGAGCCCGATCTTGCCGGTGGACCTGCCGAAGCTGCGCGCCGACCAGGTCAGGACCGCGTACCCGTCCCGGGCGAGGTCCTGGGCCTGCTGTCGTACGTCGTTCTTGCTGCCGCCGAAGCCGTGGGCGAGGAGGACGGCGGGGCGGCGTCCGGCCTCGGTCGAGGTGAAGTACGAGGTGTCGATGCGCACGCCGTTGAAGGCCATGACCTGGTCAGCCTGACGCACCGCGGGGGCGTTGTCGTCGGCGACGGTCGTCCATGTCCCGGCGCCGGCGAGCACTACGACGGCGGCCGCGGCGGCGCCGAGCCGTCGCGGCCCCCTCAGTAGGCCTCGCAGCCGGGGCAGTCGAAGATCCATGCGTCAACGGTACGGGGTGAAACTGTCGGGAAGTTATCGACCGGGGGGTGAACTGTGGGCCATCCCACTGGGGTACGGGGCCGATTCTGTGTACCGCGTCCGTGGTACGGCGGCTGAGAGCTCGGGGGGTTCTGTTGTCAGCCGAGTGCGGGCTCGTTGTGGCTGGTCGCGCAGTTCCCCGCGCCCCTTAGGTCTGCTGGTCCGCCGACTTGATACAAGCCACCGTGAGTTGCGGCACATCAGAAAAAACGGGGCCGTCCGTATGTCGGACGGCCCCTTAACGGTCGGCTCAGTGGTTGCGCGGGAAGCCCAGGTCGACGCCTGCCGGGGCGTCCGCCGGGTCGGGCCAGCGGGTGGTGACGACCTTGCCGCGGGTGTAGAAGTGCGTGCCGTCGTTGCCGTAGATGTGGTGGTCGCCGAAGAGCGAGTCCTTCCAGCCACCGAAGGAGTGGTAGCCGACGGGGACCGGGATCGGGACGTTCACGCCGACCATGCCGGCCTCGATCTCCATCTGGAAGCGGCGGGCGGCGCCGCCGTCCCGTGTGAAGATCGCGGTGCCGTTGCCGAACGGCGAGCTGTTGATGAGGGCCACGCCGTCGTCGTACGTGTCGACGCGCAGCACGCACAGCACCGGGCCGAAGATCTCGTCCTGGTAGGCCTTCGCGCTGGTCGGCACCTTGTCGAGGAGCGAGATGCCGATCCAGTGGCCGTCCTCGAAGCCGTCGACCGTGTAACCGGTGCCGTCCAGGACGACCTCGGCGCCCTCGGCCGCCGCGCCCTCAACGTAGGAGGCCACCTTGTCGCGGTGGACGGCGGTGATCAGCGGGCCCATCTCGGACGTCGGGTCGTTGCCGGGGCCGATCTTGATCTTCTCGGCGCGCTCGCGGATCTTGTCGACCAGCTCGTCGCCGATCGCGCCGACCGCGACCACGGCCGAGATGGCCATGCAGCGCTCACCGGCCGAGCCGTAGGCCGCGCTCACCGCAGCGTCCGCCGCCGCGTCGAGGTCGGCGTCCGGGAGGACCAGCATGTGGTTCTTGGCGCCGCCCAGGGCCTGGACGCGCTTGTGGTTCGCCGAGGCGGTGGTGTGGATGTGGCGGGCGATCGGGGTCGAACCGACGAAGGAGATCGCCTTGACGTCCGGGTGCTCCAGGAGGCGGTCGACGGCCACCTTGTCGCCGTGCACGACGTTGAAGACGCCGTCCGGCAGCCCGGCCTCCGCGAGCAGCTCGGCGATCTTCAGCGACGCCGACGGGTCCTTCTCGGACGGCTTCAGCACGAACGTGTTGCCGCACGCGATGGCCATCGGGAACATCCACATCGGGACCATCGCCGGGAAGTTGAACGGCGTGATGCCGGCCACGACCCCCAGCGGCTGGCGGATGGACGAGACGTCCACGCGGCTCGCGACCTGCGTCGACAGCTCGCCCTTCAGCTGCACGTTGATGCCGCAGGCCAGGTCCACGATCTCCAGGCCGCGCGCGACCTCGCCCAGCGCGTCGCTGTGCACCTTGCCGTGCTCGGCGGTGATCAGCTCGGCGATGGCGTCGCGGTTGGCGTCCAGCAGGGCGCGGAAGCGGAAGAGGATCTCCGTGCGCTTGGCGAGCGAGGACTGGCCCCAGGTCGCGTAGGCGTCCTTGGCGGCGGCGACCGCGGCGTCCACCTCCTCGACGGAGGCGAACGCGACCTTCGTGGTGACCGCGCCGGTAGCGGGGTCGGTGACCGGCCCGTACGTACCCGACGCGCCTTCGACGGTCTTGCCGCCGATCCAGTGGTTGACGATCTTCGTCATGACCGAGTACTCCTTCACAGATGGCGGCGTCGGGTGGAGACGTGCCGTTCGTACAGCTCACGTGCCTTCACCGCGGACGGTCGGGTCGCGGTTTCGGCCACAGGTACATCCCACCAGGCCTGCGCCGGCGGCGGGCCCGACACTGTGTCTGCCGTTTCCGTCTCGACGTAGACACATGTGGGAGTGTCGGCCGCCCGGGCCTCCGCGAGCGCCGCTCGCAGGTCCCGCACGGTCTTCGCGCGCAGCACGCGCATGCCCAGGCTCGCCGCGTTGGCGGCGAGGTCGACGGGGAGCGGCGCCCCCGTGTACGTACCGTCCTCGGACTGGTAGCGGTACGCGGTACCGAACCGCTCGCCGCCCACCGACTCGGACAGGCCGCCGATGGACGCGTAGCCGTGGTTCTGGACGAGGAGCATCTTGATCGCGATCCCCTCCTGTACGGCCGTCACGATCTCCGTCGGCATCATGAGATAGGTGCCGTCGCCGACCAGCGCCCAGACAGGCCGGTCAGGTGCCGCCATCTTCACGCCGATGGCGGCCGGGATCTCGTAGCCCATGCAGGAGTAGCCGTACTCCAGGTGGTACTGGTCCCGGGAGCGCGCCCGCCACATCTTGTGCAGGTCGCCGGGGAGCGAACCGGCCGCGTTGATGATCACGTCCGTGTCGTCGACCAGGGCGTCGAGCGCGCCGAGCACCTGGGACTGCGTCGGGCGTATGTCCGGCTCCTCCGCCTCGTAGCAGGCGTCGACGCGCTGCTCCCAGCGCTCCTTGTCCTCGGTGTACTCGCGGACGTACGTGTCCGGGACCCGGTGTCCGTGCATGCCCAGGGACTGGGTGAGCTCCTGGAGGCCGCTGCGGGCGTCCGCGACGAGCGGCATCCCGGCGAGCTTGTGGCCGTCGTACGGGGCGATGTTGAGGTTGAGGAAGCGCACGCCCGGGTGTTCGAAGAGGGTGCCGGAGGCGGTGGTGAAGTCGGTGTAGCGGGTGCCGACGCCGATCACCAGGTCGGCCAGGCGGGCGAGTTCGTCGGCGGTCGCGGTGCCGGTGTGGCCGACGCCGCCGACGTCCTGGGGGTGGTCGTAGCGCAGGGAGCCCTTGCCGGCCTGGGTGGAGGCGACGGGGATGCCGGTGGCCGCGGCGAACTCGGCGAGGGCCTCCTCGGCGCGGCTGTGGTGCACGCCGCCGCCCGCGATCAGCAGGGGGCGCTCGGCCGTCCTGATCGCCTCGACCGCCTCGGCGAGTTCGGTCGGGTCGGCGCCCGGACGTCGTACGACCCAGGTGCGCTCGGCGAAGAACTCGTCGGGCCAGTCGTAGGCCTCGGCCTGGACGTCCTGCGGGAGCGCGAGGGTGACCGCGCCCGTCTCCACCGGGTCGGTGAGCACCCGCATGGCCTGCAGGGCGGCCGGGATCAGGGCCTCCGGACGGGTGACGCGGTCGAAGTACCTCGACACCGGGCGCAGGCAGTCGTTGACCGACACATCGCCCGCGTACGGCAGTTCCAGCTGCTGGAGGACCGGGTCCGCGACCCGGGTGGCGAAGGTGTCGCCGGGGAGCAGCAGGACCGGGATGTGGTTGATCGTGGCGAGGGCGGCACCGGTGACCAGGTTGGTCGCGCCGGGGCCGATGGAGGTCGTGACCGCGTGGGTGGACAGGCGGTTCGACTGCCGCGCGTAACCGACCGCCGCGTGCACCATGGACTGCTCGTTGCGGCCCTGGTGGTACGGCATCTCGTCGGCGTACTCCACGAGCGCCTGGCCGAGCCCGGCGACGTTCCCGTGGCCGAAGATGCCCCAGGTCGCGCCGATCAGCCGCTGTCGTACGCCGTCGCGTTCCGTGTACTGGGCGGCGAGGAAGCGGACAAGAGCCTGGGCGACCGTAAGCCTGGTGGTCATCGGTAACCCCCTGTGCTTTCTACGTGGGCCGGGTGG
The DNA here is from genome assembly GCF_036237295.1 of Streptomyces sp. NBC_01352. Taxonomy (NCBI): domain Bacteria; kingdom Bacillati; phylum Actinomycetota; class Actinomycetes; order Kitasatosporales; family Streptomycetaceae; genus Streptomyces; species Streptomyces sp. NBC_01352. The sequence continues at coordinate 6,886,538 of NZ_CP108354.1, read as the reverse complement.
AAGCAGATCCGCCACTCCCGGGTCTCGCCCGGGCCCGCCATGACGTTCAGGTAGTACATGTCGTGGCCGGGCTGGGCGATCGACGGGCCGTGCCATCCGTCGGGGACGAGGACGGCGTCGCCGGAGCGGACCTCCGCGAGGACGTCCGAACCGCCCTCACGGGAAGGGGATACGCGCTGATAGCCGAATCCGTTCGGGCCGTCGATCTCGAAGTAGTAGATCTCCTCCAGCTCCGCTTCCTCGCCCGGCCGGTGCTCGTCGTGCTTGTGCGGCGGGTACGAGGACCAGTTGCCGCCGGGCGTGATCACCTCGACGGCGATCAGCTTGTCGCAGTCGAAGGCGTCCGCCGAGGCGAAGTTGCGGACGTGGCGCAGGCAGTTGCCGCTGCCGCGCTGTTCCTGCGGGACCTCCGGCGCGGGGCCGTAGCGGGCGGGGAGTCGTCGCTCGCACTTCGCTCCTGCCAAAGCAAAGCGGCCGCCCGCGCCGGAGGCGATCTGTGCCCGGGCGTCACGGGGCACGTACGCGAAGTCGCTGACTCCGCTGAACACGCTTTCCCGGCCCAGGAGTTGGAACTCGCCACCCTCTGTTTGTACGGTACATCCGCCTTCCAGCGGGAGGACGATCCACTCGCTGTCCCCGGCGTCGAAGGCGTGCGTACCGCCCGCCTCCAGTTCGACGATCCGCAGGCTGCTATGGGTCCAGCCGGCCCGCTTGGGGTCGATGTCCACGGCGTACTCGGCGCCGGTCGTGGCGCCCTTCGCGAGGTAGAGGTCGTTGCTCGTCATGCGGCCCTCACAACAGTCCTACGGCGGTGTCCACGGCGGCGGCCACGTCGCCGTCCGCCGGGTACAGCAGGGAACGGCCGACCACCAGACCGCGCACGGTGGGCAGTTTCAGGGCGCCCCGCCACTTCTCGTACGCCCCGGCCTGCTCCTCGACGGTGCCCCCGACCTCGCCGCCCAGCAGCACGGCGGGCAGCGTGGAGGTCGCCATGACCTCGGCCATGTCGTCGGGGTTCTCGGTGACCGGCACCTTCAGCCAGGTGTAGGCCGAACTGCCGCCGAGCCCGGAGGCGATGGCGATCGACTTCGTGACGGCCTCGGCGGAGAGATCGTTGCGGAGTCTGCCCTCGGCGGAGCGTGCGCTGATGAACGGCTCGACGAAGACGGGGAGCCGGCGCGCGGCCATGTCGTCGATGGCGCGGGCCGTGGACTCCAGGGTGGTGAGGGAGCCCGGGTCGTCGTAGTCGATGCGCAGGAGCAGCTTGCCCGCGTCGAAGCCGAGCCGCTCGATGTCCTCGGGGCGGTGGCCGGTGAAGCGGTCGTCGAGTTCGAAGCTGGCGCCCTGGAGGCCGCCGCGGTTCATCGAGCCCATGACGACCTTGCCGTCGAGGGCGCCGAGCAGCAGCAGGTCGTCCAGGATGTCGGCCGTGGCGAGGACGCCGTCCACGCCGGGGCGGCTGAGCGCCAGGCAGAGGCGTTCGAGCAGGTCGACGCGGTTGGCCATGGCGAACTTGCGGTCGCCGACCCCGAGGGCGCCGCGGGCCGGGTGGTCGGCGGCGACGATCATCAGCCGGCCCTCGTCGTTGAGGAGCGACCGGCGGGGGCGGCGGGCTGCGGCCTCGGCCACGGCCTCGGGGTGCAGGGTGCGGAGACGGACGAGCTCCGCGATGTCGACGCTCACGTGACGGCTCCCGCCGCGAGGGCCGCTGTCACTTCGTCCGGTGTGGGCATCGCGGAAGAGCACTCCAGGCGGGAGGCGACGATGGCACCGGCCGCGTTGGCGTGCCGCATGATCTTCTCCAGGTCCCAGCCCTCCAGCAGGCCGTGGCAGAGGGAGCCGCCGAAGGCGTCGCCGGCGCCGAGGCCGTTGAGGACGGTCACCGGGAGCGGCGGGACCTCGGCGGACTCGCCCTTGCTGTTGACGGCGAGGACGCCCTTCGGGCCCTGCTTGACTACGGCGAGTTCCACACCGGCGTCGAGCAGTGCGCGGGCGGCGGCGTGCGGCTCGCGCACTCCGGTCGCCACCTCGACCTCGTCGAGGTTGCCGACGGCGACGGTGGTGTGGCGCAGGGCCTCTTCGTAGAAGGGGCGGGCGGACTCGGGACCCGTCCAGGCTGTGCTGTTCCAAAACATGGGACGCCAGTCCAGGTCGAAGACCGTCGTGCCGGCCTTGGCCCGGTGGGCGAGGGCCGCCAGGGTCGCCGTACGGCTGGGCTCCTCGCTCAGCCCGGTGCCGGTGACCCAGAAGATGCGGGCCTCGCGGATGGCGTCCAGGTCCAGCTCGTGGGCGTCGATCTCGAGGTCGGGCGCCTTGGGCCGACGGTAGAAGTACAGCGGGAAGTCGTCCGGCGGGAAGACCTCGCAGAAGGTGATCGGGGTCTGCAGGCCGGGGACCGGGGTGATCCAGCGGTCGTCGACGCCGAAGCCCCGCAGCTCCTCGTGCAGGTAGGTGCCGAACGGGTCGTCGCCGGTACGCGTGATCACCGCCGTGTCCCGTCCCAGGCGGGCCGCGGCGACCGCGACGTTCGTGGCGGAGCCGCCGAGGAACTTGCCGAAGGACGTCACCTGCGGCAGCGGGACGCCCGTCTGCAGCGGATAGAGGTCCACTCCTATCCGCCCCATGGTGATCAGGTCGTACGCCATCGAGTTCCCTTCGTGTCACGGCTCTCCACGGCTTTCTAGCCCCGCACAGTGAGTCCTGTCAATGCTTTGTCCAGACATTCGGACCAGGGCTTGACACCGCCGCTCGCGATCCGCACGCTGGCGGCCATGACGTCGTTGTCACCTCAGACCTCACTGTCCCGCATCCGGATCGGATCGGCCCCCGACTCCTGGGGCGTCTGGTTCCCGGACGATCCCCAGCAGGTGCCCTGGCAGCGCTTCCTCGACGAGGTCGCGCAGTCCGGCTACGAGTGGATCGAGCTGGGCCCCTACGGCTATCTGCCGACCGACCCCGCCGTCCTCACCGAGGAGATCTCCCGGCGTGGCCTGAAGGTGTCGGCCGGCACGGTCTTCACCGGCCTGCACCACGGCGAGGCCGTGTGGGAGAAGACCTGGGCGCATGTCGCGGACAACGCGCTCCTGGCCCAGGCGATGGGGGCATCCCACCTGGTGGTCATCCCGTCCTTCTGGCGGGACGACAAGACCGGCGAGGTGCTGGAGCCGGACACGCTCACGCCCGAGCAGTGGCGCAACCTCAGCTCGCTGACCGAGCGGCTGGGGCGTCGGGTGCGCGAGGAGTACGGCCTGCGGATCGTCGTCCACCCGCACGCCGACACCCACATCGACAGCGAGGAGAACGTCGTCCGCTTCCTGGACGGCACCGACTCCTCGCTGGTGTCCCTGTGCCTGGACACCGGGCACTACGCGTACTGCGGCGGCGACAGCGTCAAGCTCATCGAGACCTACGGCGAGCGGATCGGGTACCTGCACCTCAAGCAGGTCGACCCGGAGATCCTGGCGGACGTGCGGGCCAACGAGGTGCCGTTCGGGCCGGCGGTCGCACGCGGGGTGATGTGCGAGCCGCCCGCCGGGGTGCCCGCGCTGGGGCCCGTCCTGGAGGCCGCGCAGAAGCTGGACGTCGATCTGTTCGCGATCGTCGAGCAGGACATGTACCCGTGCGAGCCGGACCGGCCGCTGCCGATCGCGCAGCGGACGCGGGCGTTCTTGAGGTCGTGCGGGGCATAGCCCTCCGGGGGTGGGACGGGGCGCCTACGGGGGTGCCGGGTGCTGTGGGTGTGCGGGTGCGGCATGTATGTGGCTTGTCGCGCCGTTCCCCGCGCCCCTGGCGGCGCCGGCCACGCCGTAGCACCATGGAGCCCTCCCTGCAGGCGGCGCGGGTGGTGCGGATGGCGGCTGGTGCGGTACAGGTCCGGTCCGGACAGGGGCCAGGTGGCTCCTGGGAGTTCGCCCTCGCCCCGCCCCATCCTCGACTGCGGCCCGGCGTGATGAGCTACCGCGGGGTGCGGCTGGCGATGGACCGGCCCCGGCGCCGGCTGGAGACGCCCATCGGCGCGGCGACGCTGCTGCTGGGCTTCGACCAGCCGGTACGCATCTCACGGGCCGGCCGGCCCACGGCCACCCTCGTGTCGGTCTACTGCGGGCCCACGACCACACCGGCCGTCGGCGAGCACGCCGGACGGCTGTCCGGCGTCGAGGTGCTGCTCACGCCCTGGGCCGCGTTCACCCTCTTCGGCACCCCGCAGTGCGAACTCGCCGACCGCGCCGTCGACCCCGACGACCTTCCGCACGCCCTGGACCGACGCGTCGGCGAACTCTCCGCCGCCCTGGCCGCGTTGCCGACGTGGGAGGACCGTTTCGGGCTGCTCGACGACGTGTTCGCACGCTGGTGGGCGGCCGGTACGCCGTGTTCGGCCCGGGTGGTGCGGGCCTGGTCGGAGCTGGTGCGCACGGGTGGCTCGATGCCGGTACGACGGCTCGCCGAGGAGGTCGGCTGGAGCGTACGGCACCTGGAGAACCGTTTCCGGGAGCAGATCGGGCTGGGCCCGAAGGCGGCGGCACGGGTGCTGCGGTTGCAGCGGGCGCGGCGGCTGCTGGCGGCGGGACGGGGCCAGGCGGAGACGGCCGCGGTCTGCGGGTTCTACGACCAGGCGCATCTGAGCGGCGAGTTCAAGGCGATGACGGGGTGCACACCGAGGGAGTTCACAGCGGCCCGGCAGGTACCGGTCCAGGTGCCCTCCGGGTCCGGGGCACCGGCGATCGACCGGGTGCCGGGCGAGGCGACGAGTCTTGTCCTCGCATCCGGACGAAGTGCGGATTTTTCCAAGACCGCCGGACCTCGCTGACGGCACGCTGTGCGTCCCGGACGATCGACCGGGAGCCGCGCCGGGGGGATGCGGGGAAACGGCGGGCCGGACCCGACGCAGCGGGTCCGGCCCGCCTTCTGCGGTGTCTCCGTCCGCCGTATGTCAACGCGCCCCGCCCATGAGCCCGCGTACGCCTTTGCGTCACCTCTGTCACAAACACCCCCTTCGTGTCACACATGTCGCGTGTACGCGGGTCTTGCGTCACACCCGGCCCACAGGCCCTGCCCAGCTCTGACTCGCCGTCGTTCACCGGGCACAGGCTTTGTGATCGCCAGCGCAGTGCCCGGCTCCCCCGGACGGCCGCCCCCGGTCGTCGCCGCGGTACTCGCAGGGAGGTGCAACCCATGACCGACCGAAGGCTCTGGTCCTACAAGGACATCGCGGCGCACATCCGGGTGCAGCCCGACACCGTGCGCTCGTACCGCAAACACGGGCTGCTGCCGCCCCCCGACCACGTCGAGGGCGGCAAGCCCTACTGGTACGCGGACACGGTCCGGGCCTGGGTGGCGTCCCGCCCGGGGAACCGGGGCCGCCGAGAGGCCTGAGCACCGCGGGCTTCGCCGCGGGAAACAACCTGTACTCCACATGCTCCACATGCGGGTGGGGCACAGCCCTCCCATGAACCTCCCCGACAGGGCCGCTGTCAGCTCCACGGCTCGATGACCGTCACCCCCGCCCCCGGCGCCGTCCCCATCGCGGCCAGCGCCGCCGGTACCGCGGCCAGCGTGATCGTGGACGTGACCAGCAGGTCGGGCCGCAGCACTCCGGCCCGGACCAGTTCCAGCATCGGCGGGTAGGTGTGCGCGGCCATGCCGTGGCTGCCGAGGAGTTCCAGTTCCAGGCCGATCGCGCGGGCCATCGGCACAGGTGTCGTGCCGGTCGATGACGGCAGCAGGCCGACCTGGACGTGACGGCCGCGGCGGCGCAGGCCGTTCACGGAGGCCGCGCAGGTGGCGGGCGAGCCGAGGGCGTCGAGGGAGAGCTCCGCGCCGCCGCCGGTCAGCTCGCGGACGGCCGCCGCGGTGTCCTCGGTGCGGGACGCGTCCACGCACTCCGTGGCGCCGAACTTCCGCGCCAGGTCCAGGGCCCGGGGCGACACGTCGACCGCGACGACCCGCGCCCCCGACGCCGCCGCGATCATCACCGCGGACAGGCCTACGCCCCCGCAGCCGTACACCGCGACCCACTCCCCCGACGCCACCCGGCCCTGCTGCACCACCGCCCGGAACGCCGTGGCGAACCGGCAGCCGAGGGAGGCGGCCGTCGCGAAGGACATCTCCTCCGGTACGGCGACGAGGTTCACGTCGGCGTGGTCCAGCGCCACGTACTGGGCGAAGGAGCCCCAGTGGGTGAAGCCCGGCTGGGTCTGCCGCTCGCACACCTGCTGGTCACCCGCCGCACAGGACGGGCAGCTCCCGCAGGCGCACACGAAGGGCACGGTCACGCGATCGCCGGGGCGCCAGCCGGTCACCCGGGTGCCCACCGCCTCGACGACACCGGCGAGTTCGTGCCCCGGCACATGCGGCAGCGTGATGTCCGGGTCGTGCCCCTGCCAGCCGTGCCAGTCGCTGCGGCACAGTCCCGTCGCCTCGACCCGCACCACGACCCCGTGCTCCGCGGGCTCCGGGTCCGCCACCTCCCGCACCTCGGCCGGCTCCCCGTACCGCTCGAACACCACAGCCCGCATACGCCCGCCTTCGCTCCTGCGCCGATCCCCTTGCCGGCAGAACGCTAGCCGCGCGCCGCCACCTTGTCCCGGTCCTCTTCCACGGCCGACGTGGATCCCGCGCCGCCCTCGCTCAGTCCGAACCGCTCGTGGAACCGCCTGAGCGGCCCCGGGGCCCACCAGGTCGCCCGGCCCGTGAGCCGCATGACCGCCGGGACCAGGAGGCTGCGGACGATCATCGCGTCCATCAGGACCGCCAGGGCGATGCCCAGGCCGAGCATCTTGGTGTTGGTCACCCTGGACGTGCCGATCGCGACCATCACCACGGCGAGGATGACCGCGGCCGCCGTGATCAGCCCGCCCGTGCGCTGCAGCCCGTGCCGGACCGCCTGGTCGTGGTCGCCCGTCTTGTCGTACTCCTCCTTGATGCGGGAGAGCAGGAAGACTCCGTAGTCCATCGACAGTCCGAAGGCCACGCAGAACATCAGGACCGGCAGGGTCGTCTCTATGGAGCCGGGGCTGGTGAAGCCGAGCAGGCCGGACAGATGGCCGTCCTGGAAGACCCAGACCACCGCGCCGAACATCGCCGTCAGACTGAGCGCGTTGAGCACGACCGCCTGGATCGGTATCAGCACGCTGCCTGTCAGCAGGAACACCAGGAGCAGGGTGACGATCACGATGAAGGCGCCCGCTAGGGGCAGTTGCTCGGCTATCGCGTCCTTGGAGTCGACCAGGACGGCGGCCGTGCCGGTCACCTTGGTGTCGAAGGGGGCGTCCGTGGCTCGCAGTTCGTCCACCAGGCGCTGGGCCGGGTCGTCGACCGCCTCGCCCTTCGGCAGCACCGTGAAGTACGCCGAGTCGCCCTTGACGAGCGGGCCGTCGACCCGCTGCACCTCGGACAGGCCGGCGATCCGCTCCTTGTACGCGGCGTACTGCGCCTCGGTCGCCCGCCCTTCGGCGAGGACTTCGAGGCCGCCGCCGGGGCTGCCCGGGAAGCCGTCCCTGATGTGCTGCTGCACGACGTGGGACTCGGCGCTGGAGGGCAGTTGGCGGTCGTCGGCGGTGCCGAACTTCACGCCCAGGAAGGGCTGTCCGAGCAGGACGAGCACCGCCGTGGTGCCCAGGGCGAAGAAGGGGGCGCGGCGCATGACGAGGCTCGCGGTACGCGCCCAGGCGCCGCTCCCCTCCGCGGCCGCTCGTGGTTGCCTGCCGCGCCGGAACACGCGCCTCAGGTCCAGCGAGTTGACCCGGTGGCCCAGCAGGACCAGGGCCGCCGGCAGCAGGATCAGCGCGGCCGCCGCGGCCAGCAGGACGACCGCGATACCGGCGTACGCGAAGGACCGCAGGAAGTACTGCGGGAAGAGCATCATCGCCGCCAGTGAGACCGCGACCGTGAGCGCGGAGAAGAGCACGGTGCGGCCGGCCGTGCGCAGGGTGGTGCCGACCGCTGTCAACGGCTCGGCGCCGGCGGACAGTTCCTCGCGGAAGCGGCGGACGATGAAGAGGGCGTAGTCGATGGCGAGGCCTAGCCCCAGGGCCGTGGTGAGGTTCAGTGCGAAGACGGAGACGTCGGTGACCTCGGTGAGGCCGCGCAGCACCGCGTTCGTGCCGAGGATCGCGACGATGCCGATGCCGAGGGGCAGCAGGGCGGCGACCGCGCTGCCGAAGACCATCACCAGCAGTACCAGCGTGACCGGCAGGGCGATCATCTCGGCGCGGGTCAGGTCCTCCTGGATGATCGTCTGCATCTCGTGCCGCACGGCGACCGGGCCGCCGACCTTCACCTCCACCGGGCCGTGCACTCCCCGGTACGAGGGGGCGATGCGGTCCAGGGTCTCGCCCATCTCCTTCTCGTCGCCCGTGATCCGGGCGGCGATCAGCGCCTCGCGGCCGTCCTTCGCGCGCAGGGCGGGTGCGGCGCCGGCCTGCCAGTAGGAACTGACGCCTATGACGCCCTGCTCCCCGGCCAGTCGCCCGGCGAGCCGCTCGGCCTCGGCGGCGACCGCCGGGTCGTCGACCGAGGAGGCGCCCGAGTCCACCAGGAGCAGGAAGTTGGGCTGCGAGTCGGGGAACTCGCGCTCCAGGGCCTTGGTCGCATAGGTCGACTCGGCGTCCGGGTCCTCCCAGCCGCCGGCGCCCAGGCGGTCGGCCACCCCGCTGCCCGCCAGCACGGCGAGCACGGTGAGCACCAGGGCCGCGAGCAGCGACAACCGGGGGCGGGCGGTCACGAATCGGGTCCAGCCTCCGACGCGCGGCGGGCCGTTGACTTCGGTCATCGTGCGGTGTCCCCTTCACCGTGGAACGCATAAACTGGCAAACACGAGAGATCGCTCGCGTTCCACCAGAATGCGAGCGACCGCTCGTGTTTGTCAACCACGTGCGGAGAGTTGGGGAAAACCCGTGCCCGACAGCCCGGAGAAGCAGGCGCCCGAAAGCCAGGGGCAGGATGAACAGCAGGAGCAGCCGCCCCGCCGCCGTCAGGCCCGCGGCGAGCGCCGCATCACCCAACTCCTCGAAGCCGCCGCCACCGTCTTCAGCACCACCGGCTACACGGCCGCCAGCACCAACGCCATCGCCCGCGAGGCGGGCGTCTCGCCGGGCACCCTGTACCAGTTCTTCCCGAACAAGGAAGCGATCGCGATCGAGCTGGGCGACCGGCTCATGCACGAGATGCGGGACACCTACGGCGAGGCGCTCGCGCCGATCGACCCCGTGACCCCGCTGGAGGAGGCCGTCGGCGCGGCCGTCGAGCGGTTCATCGACTTCAACTGCCAGCACCCGGTGTTCTTCGCGCTGATGCACGGCCCCGACGTCCCCGGCCGGATCACCGAGGCGCACGACGCGCTGCACGCCACCCTGCACTCCCGCATCGAGGGCCTGCTCTCCTCGTTCCTGCCGGACGCGTCCCCGGCCGACCTCACGCGTACCGCGCACATGTGCCTGGGCATGTACAAGGCCGGCCTCGAACTGGTCCTCGCCCACGAGGGCGCCGAGCGCGAGGCCTACGTCCAGGAACTGAAGAACGCCCTGGTCCGCTATCTCGACCCGCTGGTCGGGGAGAGACTCGGCCGACCCGACGCCACCACGACCGCCTGACGGGGCGAAGACACGGGGCACGCATCTTTTGTGAATACCCCCTAGGGGTATAGTGTGGCCGTGGAAAGCAGAATTCCACTCGCCCCGACGAGGAGAACGACATGAGCGCCCAGACCGACACCCCGGGTTCCGTCACCGCCGTCTACAAGGTGACCGGCATGAGCTGCGGGCACTGCGAGGGCTCCGTCTCGAGCGAGATCTCCGAGCTCCCCGGCGTCAGCTCGGTGAAGGCCGTCGCCTCGACCGGCGAGGTCACCGTCGTGTCCGCGACGCCGCTCGACGAGGAGTCGGTGCGCGCCGCCGTCGACGAGGCCGGCTTCGAGCTCACCGGCAAGGCCTGAGACCGCCCGCCCGCCCCGGACCGTACCGGCCGACCGTCCGAACCGGTCGTGTACGGTCCGGGGCGCTCTGTTGGGTACGGGCATGTCCGGCACGCACGTTGCCCGCGAGGCCCACGCGGACCCATGGCGAGCCATGAGGTGACCTCAGGACGCCTCCCCCTGAACCTGCCGCACGAGTCGGCCCGCGCCGGCGACGAGGGCGGTCATGACGCTCGTACAGCCGCCGAGGTCCGCCGGGACGGATGCGCACGCGCCGTATCGCCGTCGGACGCGATCAAGGGACCAGCGCCGAGGCCGTGCGCGGCGCGCGACCGACGCCGGTGCGCGGGAGCCTGCGGGTGGCCGCTGACGCGATCCAGACGCCACACAGAACGCCGTCTCGTCCGCGTCCGCTGTGACGAACAGCCTCCGAGCCCGGACATTCGGATGCCGGACCCCCCTGGAGTCCGGCGCCAGCCTCACATAAGCTCTTCACAAGGCTCGCGCATCATCCTTACGCTTGGGTCCCGTTCGCAGTACCCGGCTCTTGCGTACCTAACGGACATATGCAAGAGACGCAGATCACAGTGATGCGAACGTAACCATCGAAGGGGTTCGAAGGTCTAAGTTGACGATGTCAGAAAGCGTCTTGGGGGGCGCTGACTGGCATCTGGGGATGTCTTGGGGGACTTCCTCAGAGATGCGTTGCCGGGGCACGCACACCGGGGAGCTTTGAGCGGCCCTCCCGTCCGTGCGCTGTCCCGGCAGATCGCACACAGCAGTAGTACGACGAGTTCTGCTCGTTTTGCTCAACCGAGCTTCGGCTCACAGCGATTCAGGCGCTGTTTTCTCACAGACGCCCGGCCGGATCCCGTGGGGGGAATCCGCACCGGGACATGGGAAGGCGCCCTGTACGCCGGCCCGTGGGGGGACCGGCGGCAGGGCGCCTTCCGTCATTTCACCAGGCGAAGTCTCCGCGCTGGGCGCCTGCGGCGGTCAGCGCTCCTCGACGGGAATGAAGTCGCGCTCGACGACGCCCGTGTAGATCTGGCGCGGGCGGCCGATGCGGGAGCCGGGCTCCTTGATCATCTCGTGCCACTGGGCGATCCAGCCCGGGAGGCGGCCGAGGGCGAACAGGACCGTGAACATCTCGGTCGGGAAGCCCATGGCGCGGTAGATCAGGCCGGTGTAGAAGTCGACGTTCGGGTAGAGGTTGCGCGAGACGAAGTAGTCGTCGGAGAGCGCGTGCTCCTCCAGCTTGAGCGCGATGTCCAGCAGCTCGTCGGACTTGCCGAGGGCGGACAGCACGTCGTGCGCGGCGGCCTTGATGATCTTGGCGCGCGGGTCGAAGGACTTGTACACCCGGTGGCCGAAGCCCATCAGGCGGACGCCGTCCTCCTTGTTCTTCACCTTGCGGATGAAGGAGTCGACATCGCCGCCGTTGGCCTGGATGCCCTCCAGCATCTCCAGGACGGACTGGTTGGCGCCGCCGTGCAGCGGGCCCCACAGGGCGTTGATGCCGGCCGAGATCGAGGCGAACATGTTCGCCTGCGAGGAGCCGACCAGGCGGACCGTGGACGTCGAACAGTTCTGCTCGTGGTCCGCGTGCAGGATCAGCAGCTTGTCGAGCGCGGAGACGACGACCGGGTCGAGGTCGTACTCCTGGGCCGGGACCGAGAAGGTCATGCGCAGGAAGTTCTCGACGTAGCCGAGGTCGTTGCGCGGGTAGACGAACGGGTGGCCGATCGACTTCTTGTACGCGTACGCCGCGATCGTCGGAAGCTTGGCGAGCAGCCGGATCGTCGAGAGGTTGCGCTGCTTCTCGTCGAACGGGTTGTGGCTGTCCTGGTAGAACGTCGACAGCGCGGAGACGACCGACGACAGCATGGCCATCGGGTGGGCGTCGCGCGGGAAGCCGCGGTAGAAGTTCTTGACGTCCTCGTGCAGCAGGGTGTGCTGCGTGATGTCGTTCCGGAAGACGGTGAGCTCGTCGACGGTGGGCAGCTCACCGTTGATCAGCAGGTAGGCGACCTCCAGGAACGAGGAGCGCTCGGCCAGCTGCTCGATCGGGTAGCCGCGGTACCGGAGGATGCCCTGCTCACCGTCGAGATAGGTGACGGCGGATTTATAGGCGGCGGTGTTCCCGTAACCGCTGTCCAACGTCACCAGACCGGTCTGGGCGCGGAGCTTCCCGATGTCGAAGCCCTTGTCGCCGACGGTGCTGTCGATCACCGGGTAGGTGTACTCACCGTCGCCGTACCGCAGTACTACAGAGTTGTCGCTCACGTCATCCCTCACCGACGTTGTGCCTCTTCTTCGAGGTTGCCCTGACTGTCTCTACCATCCCCCATTTGGCGCAGGAGAGTGCACTCGGGGTCGACCATTGGGCGTATCGGCGGCACTGAGTGCCGCCAACTCGCCCATCCTGCCCCTCCTCAACCCGCTTCCGGAAGAGCTCTGTGACCCACATGACTCATTTGATCGATCATTTTTTGCGGTCACAGTCCCGAGAGCCGGAAGTCGAGTGCCGTGCAGCGGCGTCCCGCGGACACCGTGCGCACCGCCTGGCCGATCGCTTTGCGTGAACCGACGAGGACGACCAGCTTCTTGGCCCGGGTGACCGCCGTGTACAGCAGGTTCCGCTGGAGCATCATCCAGGCACTGGTGGTGACCGGGATCACCACGGCCGGATACTCGCTCCCCTGGGAACGGTGGATGGTCACCGCGTACGCGTGGGCCAGTTCGTCCAGTTCGTCGAATTCGTACGGCACCTCCTCGTCCTCGTCGGTCAGCACCGTGAGGCGCTGGTCGACCGGGTCGAGCGAGGTGACCACGCCCACGGTGCCGTTGAAGACACCGTTGGTGCCCTTCTCGTAATTGTTGCGAATCTGGGTGACCTTGTCGCCGACCCGGAAGACCCTGCCGCCGAACCTCTTCTCCGGCAGTTCGGGGCGGCCCGGGGTGATGGCCTGCTGGAGCAGACCGTTGAGGTTGCCCGCGCCGGCGGGGCCGCGGTGCATGGGCGCGAGCACCTGGACGTCCCGGCGGGGGTCGAGGCCGAACTTGGCCGGAATCCGCCGTGCCGCCACGTCCACGGTGAGCCGGCCGACCTCCTCCGTGTCGTCCTCGACGAAGAGGAAGAAGTCCTTCATGCCGTCGGTGACGGGGTGCTGCCCGGAGTTGATCCGGTGCGCGTTGGTCACGACGCCGGACTGCTGGGCCTGGCGGAACACGCGCGTGAGGCGCACGGCCGGGATCGGGCCGCCCTGGGCGAGCAGGTCGCGCAGCACCTCGCCGGCGCCGACGCTGGGAAGCTGGTCGACGTCCCCGACGAAGAGGAGATGGGCGCCCGGGGGCACCGCCTTCACCAGCTTGTTCGCGAGCAGCAGGTCGAGCATCGAGGCCTCGTCGACCACCACCAGGTCCGCGTCCAGCGGGCGGTCCTTGTCGTAGGCCGCGTCGCCGCCGGGCTTCAGCTCCAGCAGGCGGTGGACGGTGGAGGCGTCGGCGCCGGTGAGCTCTGCCAGGCGCTTGGCGGCACGGCCGGTGGGGGCGGCGAGCACGACCTTGGCCTTCTTGGCGCGGGCCAGCTCCACGATCGAGCGGACCGTGAAGGACTTGCCGCAGCCGGGGCCGCCGGTGAGGACGGCGACCTTCTTGCTGAGCGCCAGCTTGACGGCGGCCTCCTGCTCGGGGGCGAGCTCGGTCCCGGTGCGCGAGGCGAGCCAGCCCATCGCCTTGTCCCAGGCCACGTCCTGGAAGCCGGGCATCCGGTCCTGGTCGGTGCGCAGCAGACGCAACAGCTGGGCGGAGAGGGAGAGTTCGGCGCGGTGGAAGGGGACGAGATAGACCGCGGTCACGGGGGCGCCGTCCGGACCGGGCACCTTCTCCCGCACGACCCCTGGGTCCTCGCCCTCCTCCCGGGGTGCCGCGAGCTCGGCGAGGCACTCGATGACCAGGCCGGTGTCGACCTGGAGGAGCTTGACCGCGTCGGCGATCAGCTGTTCCTCGGGGAGGTAGCAGTGGCCCTGGTCGGTGGACTGCGAAAGGGCGTACTGGAGGCCCGCCTTGACGCGCTCCGGGCTGTCGTGCGGGATGCCGACGGACTGGGCGATCTTGTCGGCGGTGAGGAACCCGATGCCCCAGACGTCGGAGGCCAGCCGGTAGGGCTGGTTCTTCACCACGGAGATGGAGGCGTCGCCGTACTTCTTGTAGATGCGGACCGCGATGGACGTGGACACCTCGACGGTCTGGAGGAAGAGCATGACCTCCTTGATCGCCTTCTGCTCCTCCCAGGCGTCGGCGATCTTCTTGGTGCGCTTGGGGCCCAGGCCCGGGACCTCGATGAGGCGCTTGGGCTCCTCCTCGATGACCTGGAGGGTGTCCAGGCCGAAGTGCTGGGTGATGCGGTCGGCGAAGACCGGGCCGATGCCCTTGACCAGACCCGAGCCGAGGTAGCGGCGGATGCCCTGGACGGTGGCCGGGAGGACGGTCGTGTAGTTCTCGACGGTGAACTGCTTGCCGTACTGCGGATGCGAGCCCCAACGCCCCTCCATCCGCAGGGACTCGCCGACCTGGGCGCCGAGCAGCGCACCGACGACCGTCAGGAGGTCGCCGGCGCCTCGGCCGGTGTCGACCCGAGCGACCGTGTAGCCGTTCTCCTCGTTGGCGTACGTGATCCGCTCCAGTACGCCGTCGAGCACGGCGAGTCGCCGCTCCCCGCTCCCCGTTTCCTGAGCCATGATCCGACGGTACCGCCCGGCACCGACAAGACCGTCCGGCACCGACGAGTCACCCGGCCTGCGCGGCCACGTGGTCGATGACCTTCTGGAAGTCCTCGGTCGGGGAGAACTCCACGAACTCGCAGTCCTCCAGGGCCACCGGGACATGGCCGGGTCCCCAGTAGTACGCCTGACCCGCCTCGTACTCCTCCTCGCCGTCGGCCGTGAGCATCTTCAGCCGCCCCTTCAACAGGTAGCCCCAGTGGGGGCACTGGCACGCGTCGCCGGGCATGCCCTTCAGGGCCGGACCCATGTCCGTGCCCTGCGGCAGGCTGATGTAGCCGACCGACATGCCGCCCCCGATCGGCTTGATGCGCAGCTCCACTCCATCGCCTTCGAGCGCGAGGGGAACGTCGTTCCGAGTCGCCGATGTCATGGGTCCTCCGTTCCGGCCCACCGGGCCCTTGAGGAAACGACTCCGCACATCCAGCCTGAACCGCCCCGGAGCGCCCCGCGACATCACGATCCGGTCTCGGGGTCTTGTTTCCTCTCGTGTAATCGATTCCAATCCTTTCTACGCAGGGATGTAATCGATTCCATGCGCCCATGAGGTCCACAAGGAGGTGGAGCCGCGATGGCGAGCATCAAGGACGTCGCCGGCCAGGCCGGCGTGTCCGTCGCCACGGTCTCGCGTGTCCTGAACGACCATCCGTCGGTCAGCGCGGACGCACGCGCACGCGTGCTGGCCGCCGTCGAGTCGCTGGGCTACCGCCGCAACGCCGTCGCCCGGTCGCTGCGCACCGACCAGACCCACACCCTCGGCCTGGTCATCAGCGACGTGATGAACCCGTACTTCACCGAGCTGGCCCGCTCCGTGGAGGAGGAGGCCCGCGCGCTGGGCTACAGCGTCATCATCGGCAACGCCGACGAGCGGCCGGACCTCCAGGACCACCACGTACGGAACCTGCTGGACCGCCGTATCGACGGCCTCCTCGTCTCCCCCACCGACGGCGGCTCGCCGCTGATGCTCGACGCCGTGCGCGCAGGGACGCCGATGGTCTTCGTGGACCGGTGGATTCCGGGCGTGGAGGTGCCGGTCGTCCGGGCGGACGGGCTGGAGGCCGTGCGCGACCTCGTCGCCCATCTGCACGGCCTCGGTCACCGGCGCCTCGCGATCATCGCGGGGCCGGCGGCGACCACGACCGGTCAGGAGCGTGTGACGGCCTTCAGGGAGGCGCTGCACGCGTACGGTCTCGATCTCCCCGAGGTCTACATCGGCCAGGGCGACTTCCAGGCCGCCAGCGGGCGGCGGGTCACCGAGGGCTTCCTCGACCTGCCTGAGCCGCCCGAGGCCGTCTTCGCCGCGGACAACCTGATGGCCCTGGGCGCGCTGGACGCGATCCGCGCGCGCGGGCTGCGGGTTCCCGAGGACATCGCGCTGGCCGCCTTCGACGACATCCCCTGGTTCGTGCACACCGATCCGCCGATCACCGCGATCGCCCAGCCCACGGGCGAGCTGGGGCGGGCCGCCGTGCGCGCACTGGTCGACCGCATCGAGGGTCGGATCCCCGAGTCCGTCACCCTCCCCGCCCGTCTCGTCGTACGCCGCTCGTGCGGCGAACCGGCCCTTCAAGAGCAGCCCGCACAGTTCCCCGCAAGAAGGAGCCAGTCGTGAGCAACGAGGACGAGTTGCTGCGCATCGAGGGCATACGGAAGACCTTCCCCGGCGTGGTCGCGCTCGACGGCGTCGACTTCGACCTGCGCGGGGTGATCGACCGGAAGAAGACGGAGGCGGATGCCGCCCTCGTCCTGGAGCGGGTCGGCGTGAAACGTGGCCGAGTTCAGCGGCTGACATCACTCAGTTCACCCACTTCACCCACTTCACCCACTAGGGGAGTCCACTCATGAGCGACTACGACCTCCTGGTCGTAGGGTCGGCCAACGCCGACCTGGTGATCGGCGTCGAACGACGCCCCACAGCCGGAGAGACGGTCCTCGGCTCCGACCTGGCCGTCCACCCCGGTGGCAAGGGCGCCAACCAGGCGGTCGCCGCCGCCCGCCTGGGCGCCCGTACGGCCCTGCTGGCCCGGGTCGGCGACGACGCGCACGGCCGGCTGCTGCTCGACTCCCAGCGGGCGGCCGGCGTCGACACGGTGGGCATCCTGGTGGGCGGCGCGCCGACCGGCGTCGCACTGATCACGGTGGATCCGTCCGGCGACAACAGCATCGTGGTCTCGCCGGGCGCGAACGGCCGGCTCACCCCGGCGGACGTACGGGCGGCCGGCAGCCTCTTCCGGGCCTCCCGCGTGGTCTCGACGCAGCTGGAGATCCCGCTGGAGACGGTCGTGGAGGTCGTACGCGCTCTCGCGCCGGGCAGCCGCTTCGTACTGAACCCGTCACCGCCGCGGCCGCTCCCCGCGGAGCTGCTGGCGGCCTGCGACCCGCTGATCGTCAACGAGCACGAGGCGAAGGTGATCCTGGGCGAGGCCTGCGTGAGCGACGTACCGGAGGACTGGGCGCGGATCCTGCTCTCGAAGGGCCCGCGGTCGGTGGTGGTGACGCTGGGCGCGGAGGGGTCGCTGGTGGCGTCCTCGGAGGGCATGACCCGGGTCCCGTCCGTGAAGGTGGCCGCCGTGGACACGACGGGCGCGGGTGACGCGTTCACCGCGGCGCTGGCGTGGCGGCTCGGCGCGGGCTCCTCGCTCGCGGAGGCGGCGGCGTACGCGTCCCGCGTGGGGGCGGCCGCGGTGACGAAGCGGGGCGCCCAGGAGTCGTTCCCCACGGCGGCGGAGGTGGCCTCTCTTTGAATGCTCTCCTCCCTGAAGCGTCCCCTGCCGGGATACCCGTGGCATCCCGGTCCCTCCGAGAGGACCGTACGTACGACGGCCGCACGCGCGTGCCCGATCGCGCAGCCGCCACCCCAACCGGTGATCGCAGGAACGCGCGTTCGTGTCCTTCGGGGTGCCGGACAGCCGTTCAGGGCGCTCCGCGCCCTGAACCGGATACGGCGACGCTCCGCGCCGCAGCGCCCGGATGCGATCCCGCGTGAACGCCGGGGCATCCTCGCAAGAACCAGGTGAAGAAGGCCGGAATCCTCTACCTCCATCTCGCCGACGCCCTCGCCGAGCTGGGCCGAGGGGACGGCGTGCTGGTGTGCGACGCCGGGATGCCGGTACCCGACGGGCCCCGGGTCGTCGACTTCGCCTTCCGCGCCGGGGTGCCGCCCTTCGCCGAGGTACGGCCTCGGTCACCGACATCACGAGGACCTCGCTGATGTCGCGGCCGCCGAGGTGGTACGGCTCAAGGAGCTGTCGGGGGACGCGCGTCTGGTCGTACGGACCGGGGAGGCACGGCCGCAGGCGAACGTGCTGCTGCGGTGCGGGGTCTTTTTCTGAGCCACCGGTGATCATGGCCGCGAAAACCTTCGAGGGGGCTCGGTCCGCAGACCGCGCCCCCTCGGGTTTCCCCTCCACATCAGAACCCCCGCGATCCCCCCAGATCCCCCTCCGAGAAGTCCTGATGCCAAGTACGACCCGCGGGGTGGGGGGAGGGTTGTACGGGATCCTCAAGATTTTTTCGCTTGAAGAGTCGTCGTCCGGGAGAGCGAGTGCACACTGCCCGACGGGGGCGGCTACTGGCGACGATGGCGCGCTCCCCGGCTCTCGGCGACCCGGCTGACGTCCCGCAGGGACTCGGCAAGGCAACGGGCGAGGTAGCGCAGCTCGCCATGGGACACATCCCGCCCAGCCAGGAGTTCCGCGGCATGGCCGAGGAGGGCACCGGCCATGGCGAGTTGGACGCATTCGGTCTCGTCGGCAAGGCGTGAGACGTACCCCGTGCCGTCGCCTACGACGTAGCAGGGCTTGCCCTCCGAACCCCGCCAGGGCAACAGACGTGGGGCCAACCCCTCGCATCCCGTGCCGCTCACCGGCCGCTCCCCACGCGAGGGAAGAACACCGAACCGACACCTACCCCACGAACCTCGGGCGCTTTGCCGGCGGCCCGGCCGACGTGCGGGCACGAGTACGGGCAGACAGGCGACGCGGACTTTGTGCGGCGGCGCCCGCGCGCCGCGGGGAGCAACCTCAGCAGCTGCTTGAAGAGTCGGGTAATGGCGGCGACCACGTCGACCTGCTTTCTTTCGACTGCGTTCTGTGATGAATCACTCACAGAGTGGGGTCGGCCGTGGCTACGCTTCCAGTACCTGGGAGTTGACACGGCGCACGTCAAGTTGGGAGCCAGCAGCATGGCGAAGCCTCGTACACCGCGGACGCAACGGGAGAAGTACGGAGAGGAACTGAGGCTGCGGCGGGCGTCGGCCGAACTCACTCAGGAGCAGCTGGGCGACCAGGTGGTGTGTTCACCCACTCTCATCAGCCACTTCGAGGCGGGACGGCGGCTGCCTAGGCCCGACGACGCGCAGCGGATCGATCGGGCGCTGGGGACGGACGGGTTCTTCGCGCGGTGGCTGGAGGACCTGCAGAGCAAGTACGACGACTGCTTCGCCGCCGCTGCCCAGCTGGAACAACAGGCCACGCTGATCCAGCAGTTCGCGCTCACGCTGGTTCCCGGCGTACTCCAGACACCTGCCTACGCAAGGGCCGTGTTCAGCGCGTACCGGCCCAACCACACGTCCGAGGAACTTGACAGGGAAGTCGTCATCCGAACAGAGCGTGCCCGGATTCTGGACGGGCCGTCGAATCCGGTCATTTGGACACTCCTCGACGAGGCCGTCCTGCGGCGCCGGGTCGGCGGCTCCCAAGTCATGGCCGAGCAGCTGCACAAGATCGCGGACGTGGCCGAGGCCGGACGACTACGCCTGCATGTGCTGCCCTACAGCGTTGGCGCACACCCGCTTCAGCAGAGCCTGCTCACACTGATGAGCTTCGAGGACTCCGCTCCGGTGGCGTACGTCGAAGGCTTCCTCACCGGCAACTTGATCGACGATCCAGCGCTGGTGACCGCGAGCCAGACGGCTTACGCTCTTGCGCTGAGCGACGCGTTGTCGCAGCAGGAATCACTGGCCCTCGTCAGAGCGGCAGCGGAGGAACACGCACATGGTCAGCACTGAGCACACGGTCCCCGACTCGTCCGTTCTGACCGGATGGTTCAAGTCCAGCTACAGCGGCGGCAACCAAGGCGAATGCCTGGAAGTCGCCCGTGGCCACGCCGACGTGCCGATCCGCGACAGCAAGGCCGACAGCGGACCGGCACTGGTCTTCTCGGCGGGCGGCTGGGCGTCGTTCGTCTCCGCCGTCAGGGAGGGCCGTATCGGCCCTAACTCGCCCGCCACCTGAGCGGCTTCACACCCGTGCCCTCTCCCTCGAACGACACCATCGCCGGGCGGTCGCCCTTCGGGAGCAGGTAGATCGTGCACAGGGTGAGTGTGTCGTTCGGCTGCAGGCGGGTGTTCGAGACGCTGCCCCGGCACTGGTCGATGCCCTCTCCCTTCTTGGAGGCGGAGATGGACAGGTCGAGCAGGGGCCGCACGTCGCGGCCCCCGGCGCTGCGCAGGGCCACGCCGTCGTCCATGACCGGGAGGAGCTTCTCCTTGCCGACGTTGCGGTACTCGACCGACACGTACCAGGGCACGGTGTTCTTGGACGTGTCGGTCAGGTCGTAGTCGCGCAGGTCGGCGAGGCTTCCGGCGCGCACGCTCTTCGGTGTGACGCGGATCGGGACGGCAGCGCCCTTCGTCGTGACGTCCTCCCAGGACGAGTCGGCGGTCGTGCCGGCGGCCAGCAGTCCGTCGTCGTCGCCCTTGCCGTCGCCGACCTTCCACAGCAGGGTGCCGCCGGTCTCGTCGGAGTAGGCGACGGTCGCGGGCTCAGGTCCCTTGGGCATCATGACCAGTTGGCACACGGTGGCGGTGCCGCCCGGCGGGACGGAGGCGGGTCCGGCCTTGTCGCAGTCGTCCGGCAGGTTCGTACTCGATGCGGTGGCAAGCGAGTTGGAGTTCCACAGGGTCACCGGTGTGCCCGGCGTCCCGTCGGCGAGGGTGACCGTGAAGTTCGCCTCGGGTCCCCGGCCGGTCACCGCGTCCGAGCCGGTGTTGGTGTATCCGACGGTCAGGTAGTACGGGACCATCCCCTGGAGGTCCTTGTCCATGTTCACGTCTTCGAGGTCCGCCGCCGTACCACGCGTGAGCCGCTTGGGGGCGATCTTCACCTGCTGCGTCGCACTGGAACTGGTCCATGTCCCTTCGCGTACGGTCGACTCGACCGTCAGCGCCACGGGTTTGCTGGTTCCCTTGGCGGAATCGGCGCCCTCGCCGTCACCGGATCCGCCCGAGTCGGTGCCGTCCGCCCCACAGGCCGTCACCACCAGCGCGAGCACACCGGCCCCCGCAATTCCCGCCATCGATCTGCGCGTACGCATCCGCACCCCGTGTTTGCTCTCCGCTGTTCTGTTCACAACGCGAACAGCCTATACACAGGGGATCTCTCGCGATCCGGCCGCCGGGGGTCTCCCCCACCCGGCGGCCGTCGATCGCTTCCGGCGAGACCGGTGGCGCGTTCGCCTCCGCTCGCTCACCCACTCATCGGATCACGTGCTCCACGAACCGTGCCGCGGTCTCCGCGAGCACCTCTCGGCCGTCCCGTGCCCACAACGTGTCGTTGAACAGTTCGACTTCGATCGGCCCGGTGTAGCCGGCCGCCTCCACGTGGCCCTTCCACTCCCGCATGTCGACCGAGCCGTCGCCGATCTGGCCGCGGCCGTTGAGGACGCCCTCCGGCAGCGGGGTGGTCCAGTCGGCGAGCTGGAAGGTGTGGATGCGGCCGCCCGCACCCGCGCGGGCGATCTGCGCGGGTGCCGTGTCGTCCCACCAGATGTGGTACGTGTCCACCGTGACGCCGACCTGGTGGGCCGGGAAGCGTTCGGCGAGATCGAGGGCCTGGGTGAGGGTCGAGACCACGCAGCGGTCGGACGCGAACATGGGATGCAGCGGCTCGATGGCCAGCTTCACGCCGTGCCGCTCCGCGTACGGGCCCAGCTCGGCCAGCGCGTCGGCGATCCGCTCCCGGGCGCCGTGCAGGTCCTTGGAGCCGGCCGGCAGGCCGCCGGAGACCAGGACCAGGACCTCGGTGCCGAGGGTGGCGGCCTCGTCGACCGCGCGGCGGTTGTCGTCCAGCGCCTTGGCGCGCTCGTCCGGGTCGGTCGCCGTGAGGAAGCCGCCGCGGCAGAGGGTGGTGACGGCAAGACCGGCGTCGCGGACCAGCTTCGCCGTCGCCTCCACACCGTACGACTGGACCGGTTCACGCCAGAGGCCCACCCCGGGGACGCCCAGTTCCACGCAGGCGTCGACCAGTTCGGGCATCGACAGTTGCTTGACCGTCATCTGGTTGATGGAGAAGCGGGAGAGATCTGCGGTGCTCACTGGGTCACTCCGTACAGGCTCAGCAGGTTCTTCATGCGCTCCTGGGCCAGCTTCGGGTCCGGGAACAGGCCCAGGCCGTCGGCGAGTTCGTAGGCGCGGGCGAAGTGCGGGAGGGAGCGGGCCGACTGGAGGCCGCCGACCATCGTGAAGTGGCTCTGATGGCCCGCGAGCCACGCCAGGAACACCACGCCGGTCTTGTAGAAGCGGGTCGGCTTCTGGAAGAGGTGGCGGGACAGCTCGACGGTGGGGTCGAGGAGTTCGCGGAAGGCGGCCACGTTGCCGGTGTCCAGCACCCGTACCGCCTCGGCGGCCAGGGGCCCGAGCGGGTCGAAGATGCCGAGCAGCGCGTGGCTGAAGCCCTTCTCGTCGCCCGCGATGAGCTCGGGGTAGTTGAAGTCGTCGCCCGTGTAGCAGCGCACGCCCTTCGGGAGCCGGCGGCGCAGGTCGACCTCGCGCTGGGCGTCCAGGAGGGAGACCTTGATGCCGTCCACCTTGTCGGGGTGGGCGGCGATGACCTCGAGGAAGGTGTCGGTGGCGGCGTCCAGGTCGGACGAGCCCCAGTAGCCCTCCAGCGCCGGGTCGAACATCGGGCCGAGCCAGTGCAGGATCACCGGCTCGGTGGACTGGCGGAGCAGGTGGCCGTAGACGTCGAGGTAGTCCTCGGGGCCCTTGGCGGCCGCCGCGAGGGCGCGGGAGGCCATGAGGATCGCCTGGGCGCCCGACTCCTCGACGAGGGCCAGCTGCTCCTCGTAGGCCGCGCGGACCTCGTCCAGTGTCCCGGCGGCGATCTGGTCGGTGCCGACGCCGCACGCGATGAGACCGCCCACCGCCTTGGCCTCGGCGGCGCTGCGGCGGATCAGCTCGGCCGCGCCCGCCCAGTCCAGGCCCATGCCGCGCTGGGCGGTGTCCATGGCCTCGGCGACGCCGAGCCCGTGGGACCACAGGTGGCGGCGGAAGGCGAGGGTGGCGTCCCAGTCGACGGCGGCGGGCGAGTCCGGCGACACGTCCGCGTACGGGTCGGCCACCACGTGGGCCGCCGAGAAGACCGTACGGGAGGTGAAGGCGGCGCCGGAGGTGACGGCGAGGGGTTCGGGGCGGGGTTCGTAGGTCCGCAACCCGCCCTTGAAGTCGGGGAGTCGGATGGTCACAGGGAGACCTCCGGCACGTCGAGGCGACGGCCCTCGGCCGAGGACTTCAGGCCCAGCTCGGCGAGCTGGACGCCGCGGGCGCCGGCGAGGAGGTCCCAGTGGTAGGGGGCGTCGGCGTAGACGTGCTTGAGGAAGAGCTCCCACTGGGCCTTGAAGCCGTTGTCGAACTCGGCGTTGTCGGGCACCTCCTGCCACTGGTCGCGGAAGGCCTCGGTGGCGGGGATGTCCGGGTTCCAGACCGGCTTGGGGGTGGCGGACCGGTGCTGGACCCGGCAGTTCCTGAGTCCGGCCACCGCGGAGCCCTCCGTGCCGTCGACCTGGAACTCCACGAGCTCGTCGCGGTTGACGCGGACCGCCCACGAGGAGTTGATCTGGGCGATCGCGCCGCCGTCGAGCTCGAAGATGCCGTAGGCGGCGTCGTCGGCCGTCGCGTCGTAGGGCTTGTCGTTCTCGTCCCAGCGCTGCGGGATGTGGGTGGTGGCGATGGCCTGGACGGACTTCACGCGGCCGAACAGCTCGTGGAGCACGTACTCCCAGTGCGGGAACATGTCGACAACGATGCCACCGCCGTCCTCGGCGCGGTAGTTCCACGAGGGGCGCTGGGCCGCCTGCCAGTCGCCCTCGAAGACCCAGTAGCCGAACTCGCCGCGGACGGAGAGGATCCGGCCGAAGAAGCCGCCGTCGATGAGGCGCTTGAGCTTGAGCAGGCCGGGGAGGAAGAGCTTGTCCTGGACCACGCCGTGCTTGATGCCCTTCGCGTTGGCCAGGCGGGCGAGCTCCAGGGCGCCTTCGAGACCGGTGGCCGTCGGCTTCTCCGTGTAGATGTGCTTGCCCGCGGCGATCGCCTTCTTGATCGCCCCCTCGCGGGCGGAGGTGACCTGGGCGTCGAAGTAGATGTCGACGGTCGGGTCGGCGAGGACCGCGTCCACGTCCGTCGAGATGTGCTCCAGGCCGTGCCGCTCGGCCAGCGTCCGCAGGGCGTGCTCACGGCGGCCGACCAGGATCGGCTCCGGCCACAGCACAGTGCCGTCGCCGAGGTCGAGGCCGCCCTGCTCGCGGAGGGCCAGGATGGAGCGGACCAGGTGCTGGCGGTAGCCCATGCGCCCGGTCACGCCGTTCATGGCGATACGCACCGTCTTGCGTGTCACGTCATTCCCTTCGTAGGCGTCGTACGCGTTTCGTACGCGGTTGTGCGCGCCGCGTACGCCTCTACTGATGAGCGTTACAGCAAGCGCTTTCTATCTGATGAGAAGCTAGCCTCTGAGCAGCGGTCCAGACAAGACCGTGACGGGGTTGAGTTGTTCGAGGGGGCGAACAACTGGGGGTGGGGGCTTTAAGGTCTGGTCGACACCATTGGCTTACCCATGGCTTACCCACGGCTTGCCCACAGCTGCGGGAACCGGTGGGGGCCGTTGGCCCGTGTACGACGAGGTAACCGGCCTTGGTCGGTGTGTGTACGACGAGGTACGACGAGAAGCGCGACCGGAGGACGACGAGATGACGGTGACCCTGGCGGACGTGGCGGCCCGCGCCCAGGTCTCCCCCGCGACGGTGTCGCGCGTGCTCAACGGGAACTACCCCGTCGCCGCCTCCACCCGTGAGCGGGTGCTGCGGGCGGTGGACGAGCTGGACTACGTACTGAACGGCCCCGCTAGCTCACTGGCGGCGGCGACCTCCGACCTGGTCGGGATCCTGGTGAACGACATCGCCGACCCGTTCTTCGGGATCATGGCGGGCGCGATCCAGTCCGAGATGGGCGGGCCCGGCGGGCGGGCCGGCGGCGAGCGGCTGGCGGTCGTGTGCAACACCGGGGGCTCACCGGAGCGCGAGCTGACCTACCTCACGCTGCTGCAGCGGCAGCGGGCGGCGGCCGTCGTACTGACCGGCGGCGCGATGGAGAACGTGCCGCACGCGGCGGCCATGACGTCGAAGCTGCGGAAGATGGCGGACGCGGGGACGCGGGTGGTGCTGTGCGGGAGACCGCCGGCGCCGGACACCCGGGCGATCGCGCTGACCTTCGACAACCGCGGGGGCGGGCGGGAACTCACCGAGCACCTCATCGGGCTCGGGCACCGGCGGCTGGGCTACATCGCGGGCCCCGAGGAACGGACGACGACCCGGCACCGGCTGGAAGGCCACCGGGAGGCGCTGAAGGCCCACGGCATCCACGAGGACCCGCGCTGGACCGTCCACGGGCGGTACGACCGGCGCTCGGGCTACGAGGCCACGCTGGAGCTGCTCCGCCGGGACCCCTCGCTCACGGCGGTGGTGGCGGCGAACGACTCCGTCGCGCTGGGGGCGTGCGCGGCGCTGCGGGACTCCGGGCTGCGGATTCCGGACGACGTGTCGGTGGCCGGGTTCGACGATCTTCCCTTCAGCATCGACGCGGTGCCCGCTCTGACGACGGTTCGGCTGCCGTTGGCCGAGGCGGGGGCGCGGGCGGGGCGGATCGCGATGGGGCGGGAGGAGCCGCCGCCGGGAGGGATCGCGACGGTGCGCGGGGAGTTGATGGTGCGGGGGTCCTCCGGGGTGCCGCGGGGTTGAGCTCGCCGGTGCTTGTTCGGTGACCCGGCGTTGGGGCTTCTGGGGGCTCCGCCCCCAGACCCCCGGCCTTTGCCCACCCACCACCCGTCTCGGTCGGTCGAGAAGGGGGCCCACCCCCTGGGGGCTGCGCCCCCAGACCCCGCTGAAGACGGTGACCGATGAGTTTCGCGGCGTGCCCCGGTCTGTACAACCGAGATCGCCGAGATCGCCGAGCACGCCTGTTCGGCGTCCGTGAGGAAACTGGAGTGGGTCCCATGCGCATCGTCATCACCGCTTTCATCAGTCTCGACGGAGTCGTCCAGGCGCCCGGCGGGCCCGAGGAGGACACCGAGGGCGGGTTCGCGCACGGTGGCTGGACGCACCCGTTCTTCGACGCGGAGGTCGCCGGCGGGGCCTTCGACGCGGCGATGGCGGAGGCGGACGCGCTGCTGTTCGGGCGGCGTACGTGGCAGATGATGGCGGGGGCGTGGCCGGAGCGGGCCGGGGATCCGTTCGCGGACCGGATGAACTCCATCCCGAAGTACGTGGTGTCCCGGACGCTCTCCGATGAGCAGCTGACCTGGAACAACACCACCCGTATCCCCGGTGACGAGGCCGTCGCGCACCTCCGCAAGCTGCGCGACAGCGACGGCGGCAGCCTCTTGATCATGGGCAGCCCCTCGCTCGCCCGCACGCTGCTGAGCGAGGGACTCGTCGACGAGCTGCGGCTCATCGTCATGCCGGTGATGCTCGGCGGCGGCAAGTCGATCTTCCCGGAGGACGGGACCAAGGCCGCCTTCGAGCTGGTGTCGACGACGGCCGCACCGACGGGGACGCAGGTGTGCGTGTACCGGGCCGCCAAGGAGGCGTGACGAACCGAGGGAGCGGGCGCCGCACGGCCATGGACGGACGGCGCCCCCGCGTCCTACGCTCGACCCAGCGATATCTCTGACTGAGTCAACCATCGGACCTTCGGGGGTGGGTCGACATGACCGTCCAGGACATCCGCGCCTTCAACCGCTTCTACACGAACGTCATCGGTGCTCTCGACTACAGCCGTCAGCTCTACGCCCCCTACACCCTCACCGAGTCCCGGGTGCTGTACGAGCTCGCGCACTCCACGCGCACGGACGCGGCCGACCTGCGCGGCGAACTCTCCCTGGACGCCGGGTACTTGAGCCGGATCCTGAACAAGTTCGAGCAGGACGGCCTGATCGAGCGCGCGCCCTCCCGGCAGGACCCGCGCCGACGCCGTGTCACGCTCACCGCACGCGGCCGCGAGACCGCCGCTCTGCTCGCGGAGCGCGCCAACGAGAGCGTGGGCGCCCTGCTGTCCACCGTCCCCGCCGCCGACCGGCCCCGCCTCGCCGACGCGCTGCGCACGGTCCGCACGATCCTCGCCGACGGCCACCGGCCCCGGCCCGAGGACGTCGTCCTGCGCGAGCCCGGCCCCGGCGACCTCGGCTGGATCGTGCAGCGCAACGCCGCGCTGTACGCGGCCGAGTACAGCTGGAACGCCGACTACGAGGGGCTGGTCGCGAGGATCGTCGCCGACTTCGCGGAGGACCACGATCCGCACCTGGAGCGGGTGTGGATCGCCGAGCTGGACGGGCGGCCGGTGGGCTGCGTGATGTGCGTACGGGACGAGGCGCCCGCCACCGCCCGGCTGCGGCTGCTGCTGGTCGAGCCGGACACGCGGGGGCTCGGCATCGGTGACCGGCTGGTGGGGGCGGTCGTCGACTTCGCGCGCGGGGTCGGCTACCGCGACCTGGTCCTGTGGACCAACGACGTCCTCTCCGCCGCCCGCCGCATCTACCGGCGGCACGGTTTCGTCCTCGTCGCCGAGAAACCCCACCGCTCGTTCGGAAAGGACCTGATCGGCCAGGACTGGCGCCTGGACCTCAGCGGCACCGGCGAGTGACAGTAGGGACCATGAAACTGGCGTTCTCCACCCTCGGTGTCCCCGGCCTGCCCCTCCCCGAAGTGCTGCGGCTCGCGACGACGTACGGCTACCACGGTGTCGAACTGCGCGCGGATCCGGAGGAGCCGGTCCATCCCGGCCTCGACCTGGCCCGACGCACGGACGTGGCCGCCGAGTTCAAGGCGGCGGGCGTGGAGGTCCTGGGGATCGCGGGGTACGCGCGGGTGGCCGCGCCGGGCGACGACGCGCCCGTGATCGAGGAGATGCGCCGCCTGCTCGACCTCGCCCGCGACCTGGGCGCCCCCTTCATCCGGGTGTTCCCCGGCGGCAGCGCCGAGCAGAGCCGGGAGGAGGCCGACGCCACGGCCGCCGGCCGCCTCGGTACGGCCGCCGAGTACGCCGCCGACCTCGGCGTCCGCATCCTCCTCGAGACCCACGACTCGCACCGCACCGGCGCCGACGCGATCCGTGTCCTCGGCCGGGTCGGCCACCGCCAGGTCGGCGCCCTCTGGGACGTCATGCACACCTGGCTGGGCGGCGAACAGCCCTCGGAGACCTACGCGGCGCTCTCCCCCTACCTCGGATACGTCCAGGTCAAGGACATCGCCTCCCCCGACGACACCACCCCGCTCCGCCTCGGCGCCGGCGTCCTCCCCCTCACCGAGTGCGTCGACGTCCTCTCCCGCCACGGCTGGGACGGCTGGCTGTGCTGGGAGTACGAGAAGCGGTGGTACGAGGCGGCCGCCCCGCTCCCCGACCTGCTGCGCGCGGGCCACGACCATCTGGCCCGGCTGCTCAACGACAGCGCCTGAATCACCCCCCGGACCGGGCCGCCGGACGCGCCGTGATCTTCGCGTCCGGGTCGAGGCACCAGTCCAGTACCGCGGGCCAGGGGCCGTAACCGGCGTCCAGGTCGAGGTGGGCGGCGCCGGGGAGGATCTCGGCCGGGATGCCGAGCGGGTCGCCGAAGAGCGTGCGCGCGCCCTCCGGGCAGTACGGGTCGTCGTCGCCGGCGACGAGGAGGGTGGGCGTGGGGAGGGCGAAGTCGAGGGGCGGCGCGGCGAACGCGGCGACCTCCGGGTGCCGTACGAGTACGGAGGCCGAGGGTGGGGCGACGAGGAGCACCCGGTCGACGTCCCCGGCACCCGGCACGGCACGGGCGACGGCGTGCAGCCACAGCAGGGCGGAGGCGCTGTGCGCGACGACGACCCGCTCGCCGGCCCCGCGGAGCGCGCCGAGGTGCCGGGCCAGCTCGCCCAGCCAGACGTCCAGGTCGGGGTCGTCGGCGTCGGGCAGCTGCGGGTAGGTGACGTGGTGGCCGAGGGCGGTGAGCCGGTCGGCAAGCCAGTGCTGCCAGTGGTCCTTGGGGCGGTGGTTCTGCCAGCCGTGGAGGATGAGGTAAGTGGCGTCGGCGGTCATGGGCTCGATGCTTTCCGATTCCCGCCACCCAGGTCCAGTTAATCTTTTGCGGTGGAACAGGTAAGTGAGACCTTCACAGTTGACCTGCGTCGTCTGAACGTCCTGCGCGAGCTGCAGCGCCGGGGCAGTCTGGCGAGTACGGCGGCGGCCCTGCACCTGACGCCTTCGGCGGTCTCCCAGCAGCTCGCGACGCTGGCCCGCGAGGCGGGCGTACCGCTGACGGAACGGGACGGGCGGGGCGTACGGCTGACCGGGCAGGCCCGGGTCCTGCTCGCCCACGCCGATCTGATCGCCGCCCAACTGGAGCGGGCGCGGGCCGACTTGGCGGCGTACGGGGAGGGCGGCCGGGGTGCGGTGACGGTCGGCTGCTTCTCCAGCGGCATCCTGGGCCTGCTGCCGGCCGCGTTGTGCGCCCTCGGCGATCGCCTCCCCCACGTCCGTATCGACGTCGTGGAGGCGGAACCGCCGGACCTGTTCACCGCGCTCGACGGGGGCCAGGTGGACGTGGCCGTGGCCGTGGACTTCGCGGCGGCGCCGCCGCACACGGACCGTCGCTACAGCCGGGTGGACCTGTTCACCGACGTCCTGGACGTGGCGCTGCCGACCGGGCATCGTCTCGCCGGCCGCGAGCGAGTGGCGTTGCGGGAGCTGGCCACCGAGGCGTGGATCGTCGGGGACGCCCGGAGCTGCTGCGGTGCGGTGGCCCGGTCGGTGTGCGCGGCGGCCGGGTTCACGCCGGACGTGCGGCACGCGGTGAACGACTGGGGGGCGCTGGCGGCGCTGGTGGAGGCGGGTCAGGGGGTGGCGCTGGTGCCGCGCCTGGTGCGGCCGTTGCACGCCCACCGGGACCTGGCCGTGCGCCCGGCCGACGGCGAGCCGCCGTCGCGGAACGTCTTCGTGGCCGTTCGGACGGGGGCGGAGGGGGATCCGGTGCTGGCGGCGGTGCGGGAGGAGCTGCGTAGGGCGGCGGCGGCCGTCGTAGGCGCGTGACCGCCGGTCACCGACAGGCCGCCGGGGGACGTCAGGTGACGACCGCGACGACGACCAGGGCCGCCCATACCGCGGCCAGCGCGCCCACTCGGATCAGGGGCA
This sequence comes from Streptomyces sp. NBC_01352, assembly GCF_036237295.1. Lineage (NCBI taxonomy): Bacteria > Bacillati > Actinomycetota > Actinomycetes > Kitasatosporales > Streptomycetaceae > Streptomyces > Streptomyces sp. NBC_01352. The sequence goes on along the minus strand of NZ_CP108354.1, from coordinate 6,856,426 downwards.
CCCCGTCGAGGATCCTGCCCAGCCGTCCGGCCTCTTGGACCCGGACGGCCGGGAGGCGGCGCAGGGCCCACGTGAGCAGCAGCGACGCCCCGGTCGCGTAGGCGAGCAGGAAGAAGGGGCGGGCGCTGGGGTAGTCCGGGTCCCAGGGCTCGTGGGCCTCGTTCTCCATCCACAGGAGCGCGGCGACGGCGTACCACAGGAGTGCGCTGCCGCCCGTGACGACGGTGTCCAGCTCGGTGGACAGCACCGGCCTGCGGATGGTGACTCGGCCCGGCGTCATGGGGAGTTCCTCGGGGTCATGGCCAACGCCTCTCTCAGTCCCACCAGTTGAACAGCAGGTCGCTCAGCGTATCCGGCCGCCAGTAACGCAGCTGCGCCAGCTCGGCCTCCGCGAGCCCGGCCAGGTCCACCCTGCTCATCGGCGTGCTCAGCTCGTCGGCCCGCAGGGCCCGGAGGCCGGCCGCCAGGAAGGCCTCGGCCCAGCTCGGCGGGTCCACGAACCCCGACAGCGGGCGTCCCGGCTCCGGCGGGGTGTCCGTGAAGGCGACGAGCGGCAGGTGGGCGTGGCACAGGACGGTGCGCGACTCCCCGCGTCCGGCGATCGTCACGGCCTCGAAGCTCGACGTTCCGGGGACCGTCAGCACGTCGACGCGACGCCCGCCGCCTTTCCCGGCGGCCTCGAAGCACGCGGCGCGGAACAGCCGCACGTCCGTCGTCGGCAGGGGCTCGCCGCCCCCGTCCCGGAAACCCGTCGCACCCCGCGCGGGTCGTATCGGCGCCTCCCCGGCCCCGGACGGCCCTCCGCTATTCACGCGCCGCCAATCCCGCCAGCCGCTCCTCCAGCCGGCCCCGGCACTGGGGCCACTCCGCCGCCGTGATCGAGAAGATCGCGGAGTCGCGCAAGCGGCCGTCCTCGCCCGGCGCCCAGGAGCGGGACCAGTTGCGCAGGACGCCCTCGAAGCGGGCGCCGGCCTTCTGGATGGCCGCGCGGGAGCGGTCGTTGCGGGCGTCCGTCTTGAGGTCGATCCGGGCGACGCCCCACTTCTCGAAGGCGTGCCGGAAGAGCAGGAGCTTGGCCTCGGTGTTGATGCCCGTGCCCTGGGCGGAGGCGGCGAGCCAGGTGAAGCCGACCTCGACGGCGTCCAGTTGGTCGTCGGTCAGCCAGCAGCGGGGCTCCCAGAAGGACGTGGCGCCGACCACCCGGTTCGTGCGCGCGGAGATCTGGACGTACGGCGCGAGTCGTCCCGTGGCCGCGCGGGCGAGCTGTGCGTCGATGTACGCGGGGACCTCGTCGGCCCGGGGGACCCAGGTGAACGCGTAGGTGTCCCGGTTCTCCTCCGCCGCCTGCGCCAGCCCGGCCGCGTGCCGGTGCTCCAGCGGTTCCAGGCGGACCAACGCGCCCTCCAGGACTGGACCCTCCAGCTTGAAGCTCATCCTCGCCGTCCCTCACAACCGTGCGCGCAGCGCCCCGAACTGCTCATGGAAACCGGGGAAAGTCTTGCGTACGCAGCCGGGGTCGTCGAACGAGATTCCCGGCGTGCGCAGTCCCGTCACCGCGAAGGACATCACGATGCGGTGGTCGCCGTACGACGTGATCTCGGCACCCACCAGGCCGTCGGCCGCTCCACCCGGCCGGATCTCGATCCAGTCCGGGCCCGTCTCCACCGTCGCCCCCAGCCGTCGCAGGTTCTGCGCGCAGGCCTCCAGGCGGTCGCACTCCTTCACGCGGGTGTTGGCCACGTCCTCGATCCGTACCGGGCCGGAGGCGAAGGGGGCGATCGCGGCCAGGGTCGGCATGGTGTCGGAGATGTCCCGCATGGCGACCGTGAGGCCGTTCAGGCGGCCGGTTCCCCTGACCGTCGTGGCGTCCGCACCGATCGTCACCTCGGCGCCCATCCGCCGCAGTACGTCGACGAAGCCGAGGTCGCCCTGGAGCGCCCCCGCGCCGAGGCCGGGGACCGTGACCTCGCCGCCCGTCAGGGCCGCCGCCGCGAAGAAGTAACCGGCGGTGGAGGCGTCGGGCTCGATCGCGTACGTCGTGGCCCGGTAGCCGCCCGGCGGGACGTCGAAGACGTTCCCGTCCCGCCGCACCTCGACCCCGAACTCCCGCATCATCGCGAGCGTGATCTCCACGTACGGCGCCGAGACGAGGTCCGTCACCGCGATCCGCAGACCGGTCCGCGTCAGCGGGCCCAGCAGCAGCAACGCCGTCAGGTACTGCGAGGACTGGCCCGCGTCCAGCGTGACCTCGCCGCCCTCGACGCCCGCCGCCACCACCGTCAGCGGGTGGTGGCCCTCGGCCTCCTCGTGCCGCAGGTCCACGCCCAGGTCGCGCAGGGCCCGGGTCAGCGGGAGCAGCGGGCGCCGTCGCATCTGGGGCGAGGCGTCGAAGCGGTACGTGCCGTGGCCGGCCGCCGCGAGGGTCGGCAGGAAGCGGGCGGTGGTGGCGCCGTCGCGGCAGTACACGTCGGCCTCGGTCACCGCCGGGCCCTGCGGGCGGCCGTCGACCTGCCAGGCGTCCGGGGTCCGGCCGACCCGATAGCCGAGCCGGACCAGTCCCTCGGCGAAGCCCTCCGTGTCGTCCGAACGGAGCGGGCGCAGCAGGGTGGTGACACCGTCGGCCGCGGCCGCCAGGAAGAGGGCGCGGGCGGTGACGGACTTGGAACCGGGGATCTGCACGACGGCCATGGGGCCATGCTGACCCGACCCCCGGCCCACGTGCCGGAACGTCCGCGGAGTGGACCTTGGAAGGGACCCTGCAAGGGACCGTGGAGGGGACCTTGAACGGTCCGCGGTCCCGGCCGGTCAGGAGAAGAGCAGCCGCCAGGTCAGCGGGCCCGGACTGCCGTCCGCGTCGCCGCGCAGTTCCTTGCGGGACTTCTGGAAGTCACGCACGTTGAGCCGGTCCGCCTCGCCCCAGGTCCGGCTCGGGCCCACCTTGTAGTGGTCGCCGAAGCCGCGCTTCACCAGCTGCTTGCCGAGCTGGAGGACGTGCGCGTTCGAGGCCCCCTCCCTGAAGTACTTGCGCCCGGGGAACGCCGGGACCGTGGGCTTCGACGGCTTGGACGGCTTCGACGGCGTGGTCTGCGGCGGGGTGTCGTCGCCGAGGTCGAGATCGTCCTTGGCGTACTTGACCACCCGGGCGAAGTCGATCGCGCCGGGGTCGCCGTGGCTGTTCTCCGGCACGTGCATGTGGCCGCAGACGCCCTTGAACCCCTTCCACTCGGCGAACGACATCCGCTGGTCGCCGCCGTTGGCGTACGACGTGGGGTACGCCGGCCACGCCTTCGGGCCGGACAGCGCCACGCCGTGCTCCTCGTGCATCCACGCCAGGAACCGCGCGACTTCCCGCAGGGCCCAGTCGGGGGCGTCCGGCCAGTAGATGTGGGCCTGGCCGGCGGCCTTCCACTTGGCGTGGGTCTTGGGGTCGCAGGTGCCGACCAGTTCCACCTGGCAGACGTTCAGGGTGTTCGTCTCGACACCCTGGGCCTTGTTGGCGAGGGCCCTGGACGAGCTCTCGATGTCGAAGTGCTGGTACCACTTCAGCTTCTTGGCGGCGAGGTCCGGCACCGCCGTCAGGTTCGGCGCCATCGAGCCACCGCTGTAGCCCGGCAGGCTGCGCCCCTCGGTGGTGTGCAGGACGACGACGTTGACCTCCATCGCCGAACCGGGATAGTCGTCCTGGTACCAGTTCGCGCGGCTGGCGCCGGGGTATCTCTGAGGGCCGGTCTTCGTGCTCACGTGCTGCCTCCTTGTGTTGGCCGGTTTCGGCTCCCTGGGGCAGATCATGAGGCCAACCCGCGTGGAATGTGCGGGGGTTGGGGAAATTCGGCGCGCCGGGCGGGTCGGCGGCCCCCCTGCCCCTCCCGTCCCCCCGCGCACGCCCGCACCAACTTCCGGAAACCGGGAACCCCGCCCCGATCCCGCTCGTCCAACCCGCAAGCTGCCGGAGAGTCACCGTGGTCCGGTGTCGGCCTCGCTGCTGGCTGCGAACGCTGACTTACCCTCTCCGCCGAACCGCGGCCGGCAGCATGCCGCCATCGGCGCGCCCCCCTCCAACTGCGCCGATGGCGGCCCCTCTCCCGACCGTGCCGCCTGCCCGGCCCGGGGCCCTGCCCGCGTTACCGTGCGCTCCCTTGACTGGCAGAAACTTCCCGGATATTGCTGACAGCTCGGAAGTTTCCTTCACGAGGGAAGGAGCGCACGTGCGCGACTCCAGCACCGCAGGCACGGGAAACACCGCAGGCACGAGAAACACCGCAGGCACGGAAAACACCGCACGCCCCTCCAGACGTACCGTCCTCGCCGCCTCCGCCGGCGCCACCGCCGCGCTGACGGTCGGCGGGACCTCGTACGCCGCCCCCGACGACCGGCATCTGAGCACCCTCGTCTCCCGCATGACGCTGGAGGAGAAGGTCGGCCAGCTCTTCGTGACGCGGGTCTACGGCCACTCCGCCACCGCCCCCGACCAGGCCGACATCGACGCCAACCTCGCGGAGCTCGGCGTGCGGACGGCCGCCGAGGTGGTCGCCAGGTACCGGGTCGGCGGGATCATCTACTTCGCCTGGGCGCACAACACCCGCGAGCCCCATCAGATCGCGGACCTGTCGAACGGGATCCAGCGGGCCTCCCTGGAGCAGCCGCGCGGGCTGCCCGTGCTGATCTCCACCGACCAGGAGCACGGCATCGTCTGCCGGGTCGGGAAGCCCGCCACCCTCTTCCCGGGCGCGATGGCCATGGGCGCCGGGCGCTCCCGCACCGACGCCCGCACCCTCGGCCTCGTCGCGGGCCGGGAGCTGCGGGCGATGGGCATCCGGCAGAACTACTCCCCCGTCGCCGACGTGAACGTCAACCCGGCGAACCCGGTGATCGGCGTACGGTCCTTCGGCGCCGAACCGGGCGCGGTGGCCGGGCTGGTCGCCGCCGAGGTCGCCGGCTACCAGCGCTCCAGGGTCGCCGCGACCGCCAAGCACTTCCCGGGGCACGGCGACACCGCCGTCGACAGCCACTACGGCTTCCCGGTCATCAACCACACGCGCGCACAGTGGGACGAGCTGGACGCGCCGCCCTTCCGGGCCGCCGTCCGCGCCGGCATCGACTCCATCATGACCGCGCACATCATGGTCCCGGCCCTCGACAGCTCCGGCGACCCGGCCACCCTCTCCCACCCGATCCTCACCGGCATCCTGCGCGAGAAGCTCGGCTACGACGGGGTGGTGGTGACGGACGACCTCGGCATGCAGGGCGTGCGGGAGAAGTACGGCGACGACCGTGTGCCGGTGCTCGCGCTGAAGGCGGGGGCGGACCAGCTCCTCGACCCGCCCTCCCTGGCCGTCGCGTGGAACGCCGTCCTGAAGGCCGTACAGGACGGGGAACTCACCGAGGCGCGGCTCGACGAGTCGGTCCTGCGGGTGCTGCGGCTGAAGGCGAAGCTGAGCCTGTTCGAGGAGCCCTACGTCAGTCAGGCCGGGGTCACCGACACCGTCGGGGCCAAGGGGCATCTGGCGGCGGCCGACCTGATCGCCGAGCGGACGACGACCTTGCTGGTGAACGAGGGGCGGCTGTTGCCGCTGTCCCGGCGTACGCATCCCAGGGTGCTCGTCGTCGGCGCCGATCCGGCCTCGCCGTCCGGGACGACCGGGCCGCCCACCGGGGTGCTGGCCGGCGCGCTCACCGAACTCGGCTTCACGGCCACCGCGTTGTCGACGGGCACGGCCCCCTCGGCCGCCACGATCGCCCGGGCCGTCGCGGCGGCCCGGGACGCGGACGCGGTCGTGGTGGGGACGTACAACGTCGGCGCGACCAGCGCCCAGAAGACGCTCGTCGAGCAGCTGGTGGCGACCGGGAAGCCGGTGGTGGCGGTCGCGATCCGGAATCCGTACGACGTGGCCCACCTGCCCTCCGTGCCCGCCTGCCTGGCGGCGTACTCCTGGACCGACGTCGAACTGCGGGCCGCCGCCCGGGTGATCGCGGGCCGGGTGGCGCCGCGCGGGAAGCTGCCGGTGCCGGTGCAGCGGGCGGACGATCCGGCGCGGGTGCTGTATCCGGTCGGGCACGGGTTGTCGTACCGGACGTAGACCAGAGGGAGCCGTCCCGGGCAGCGGAGCTGGCCGCCGGACGTAGCGCCCGTACGTCACACAACCGGCGCACGCCCCCCAAAAGGCTCAAAGCACCCTGCATGTCTGGCGTGCGCCCGCCGTGGCGGGTCACGCTGGGCGGGGGACCCGGGGGGATGGCGATGCGCGAGAGATGTTCCGTGGGGGCGGTGTGCGCACTGCTGGCGGTGCTGGCCGTCCTGTTGTCGGGATGTTCGGGGCCGGCGTCCGGTACGGGCGCCGGCGAGGAGGACGGGCGGCTGGGCACGGTGGTGACGCCCTCGTCGTCCCGGACTTCGGGGTACGGCGCGGTGTTCCTCGCCGTCGACGAGTGCAGCTCCTTCGGCACGACCAGCTTCACCGAGGTGGCGTGCGACGGCGAGCGGGCCGCGGCCCGGGTCGTGGCCCGGCACGACGGCACGGTCGGCGACGGGCCCCAGTGCCCGGGGACCACGGACTTCGTGCTCCACATCAGCGAACAGAGCCAGGCCTCCGACGAGGACGGCGACGGGGCGATCCCGCAGGGCTACGCCTGCATGCGCAACCTGGGCCCGCCGCATCCCGGCGACCCGGGCGGCGGGGGCGGGCCGCGCACCATCGTCGGCGACTGCGTCTACGGCCTGGGCGACGGCCAGGTCCGCGAGACCGCGTGCGACGGCAAGGGCGGCAAGAAGCCGGAGCACAAGGTGACCAAGGCGGTCGACAAACGCAGCCAGTGCCCGCTGTCGACCGCCCTGTACGTCCAACTGGGCGGCGAGCACCCGGTGGGCTGCGCCCGGCCGGTGTGACCCACGAGGGAACCGACGGCCGGGCGCAGCACGGTGGTTACGGACGCAGCGTGGGCTCGCGCTCCACGTCCCGCTTGTCCAGCTTGGCGTCGAACTTCGCCAGCGGCTTCGCCGTCGACGGGTCCGCCTGGACGGTGGCGGACGCGACGCCGGCCCACTCGAGGATCCGGGCGGTGGCGAAGGCCTTCTGGTCGGGAACCAGACCGGCCACGTTCGCGCCGTGGTTGAGGCCGGGGGCGGTGAAGACGTACGAGTCCTTCGCGCCCTTGCCGAGGCGGAACGGCTCCGCGCCCCACGGGTCGTTCTCGCCGTAGACGTAGAGCATCTGGCGGGCGTTGTGCTTCACCCAGGTGTCCACGTCACGCATCGCGTACGGCTGGAACTTCATCGAGATGTCCCGCGGGACGAAGTACCGGGGCGGCAGGTAGCCGTAGCGGATGTACTTCTTCTCGATGTGCGGGAACACGATCGTCGGAGCACCGAGCTGGGTGCCCGCCTGGTAGAAGTACGGCGTGTACGGCTCCAGGCCCTGATCGGTGTAGAAGGAGAACCCGGCGATGGTGTCGATCGAGGTCCAGATGTCGTCGTCGGTCGCGTTCTTCGCGTCCGCCGGGATCGAGTCGCAGTCGGAGAGCAGGCTGTACTGCCAGAAGCCCCAGACGTAGTCCAGCACCGTCGCCTCGTACGCCTTGTCCAGGCTGCCGATGGTGTCGAAGGTGAAACCGTTCTCGGCCGCGTACGCCGCGTACCTCTTCTCCAGCGGCTCCCGGCGCACCAGCGCCTCGCGCTGCACCCCGTTCAGCCGGTCGCGGCACTCCTTGGTGCCGACGGTGGCGAAGAAGCGGTCGTACGCCGAGTCCTCCTTGTTGACCACGTCGTTGGGGGCGACGTACGCGACGACGCCGTCCATGTCCTTCGGGTAGAAGCGCTCGAAGTAGGTGGCGGTCATGCCGCCCTTGGAGCCGCCGGTCGAGATCCACTTCTTGGTGTAGATCGGCTTGAGGGCCTTGAAGATGCGGTGCTGGTCGCTGGCCGCCTGCCAGATGTCCAGCTTGGTCCAGTCGGCCGGGTCGGGCCGGGACGGGGTGAAGAAGCGGTACTCCATGGAGACCTGGTTGCCGTCCACGATCTGGGTGGGCTCGCGGCGGCCCGGGTTCGTGGAGACGTTGTAGCCGCCGGTGTAGAAGACCGTCGGGCGGGAGACGTCCTTGTGCAGCACGGTGATCCGCTGCTGGAACGTGCCCTTGGACGGGTTCCGGTGGTCGACCGGCTGGGTGTAGTTGAGGACGAAGAAGCGGTAGCCGGTGTAGGGCTTCTCCTCGATCAGGCTCATCCCCGGTATGGAGAGGAGTTGTTCCTTGATGTCCGCGGCCGCGGTGGTGCCGGTGGTGCCGGTGGCCTCCGGCTCGGCGGCGGTGGCCGCGCTCGCCGTGCTCAACGTGCCTATGAGCACCGTGAGCGCCAGCAGCCATCTGAGCGCCTTGCGCATGCACCCTCCCCAGTAATGACAGATGTGCGCCGGAAGCTAGCGGAGCAAGTCGCCTCAGCACCAGGGGAGATGGGCCTTTGGTGGGGAAAACCCTGTACGAGGGCTGTGATTCAGAACCGAATCCAGCCGGAACTGACCGACCCCCCGCCCACCGCGCCCTTCACCCGCACCTTCCGCTGACCGGCGTGCGTCTTCCTGGGCCCGGCGAGGCGCGAGTACATGCCCTCGTCCACAACGGCACGGAGTCCACGCGCCTGCACGCTGACCATCATGTACCGCTCGACACCGGGCCTCTTGGCCAGGGTGATCGCGCAGATCCAGCCATTTCGCTTGTAGACCTGCACGGACCCGGTGGAGAACGACAACGTCCTGACCTTGCGTCCCGCGCAGGACGTCTCGGCGGCCTGCGCACTGCCCGGCGCGGCGAGGGCCAGCACGCCGGACGCGGTCACCACGGCCAGCCCGAGCGCCACCCGCCGACGCATCGCAGCACCTCTGCTCACAATCGCCCCTCCCGTATCGCGCGATGAGCGTACTGGTGTACGGACGCGGGACGTATGTCGGATGGTTGCGCGGTCGTCACCGAAGCGCGTGACCGGGTTCGGTCAGGCCGCCGCGGGTGCGTCCTCGCCCACGAACGTGCGCCACAGCTCGGCGTAGCGGCCGTCCCGCGCGAGCAGTTCCTCGTGCGTGCCGTCCTCGGCGACCTGGCCGCGGTCCATGACGACCACGCGGTCCGCGCGGGCCGCCGTGGTGAGCCGGTGGGCGACCACGAGGGTCGTACGGCGGCCCGCGATGCGGTCGGTGGCCTGGTTGACCTGGGCTTCCGTGGCCAGGTCCAGGGACGCGGTCGCCTCGTCGAGGAGGAGGACGTCCGGGTCGACCAGCTCGGCGCGGGCCAGCGCGATCAGCTGGCGTTGGCCCGCGGAGAGGTTGCGGCCGCGTTCGGCGACCTCGTGGAGGTAGCCGCCGTCCAACGTGGCGATCATCTCGTGGGCGCCGACCGCGCGGGCCGCCGCCTCCACCTCGGCATCGGTGGCGTCCGGGCGGCCGTAGGCGATGGCGTCGCGGACGGTGCCCTGGAAGAGGTACGCCTCCTGCGGGACGACTCCGAGGCGGTGCCGGTAGGAGGTGAGGTCCAGGGTCTTCAGGTCGGTGCCGTCGACGGTCACCCGGCCGCCCGTCGGGTCGTAGAAGCGGGCGACCAGCTTGACCAGGGTCGACTTGCCCGCGCCCGTCTCACCGACGAAGGCGACCGTCTGGCCGGCCGGGATGCGCAGGTCGATGCCCGTGAGGGCCTCCTCGGGTTCGTCGGTGGAGCCGTACTTGAAGTGCACGTCCTCGAAGGCGATCTCGCCCCGCAGGGAGAGGACCTGGAGCGGCTCGTCGGCGTTCTCGGTCGACGTCGGCTCCTGGAGCAGCTCCTGGATGCGGCCCAGCGACACCGTCGCCTGCTGGTAGCCGTCGAAGACCTGGGAGAGCTGCTGGACGGGCGCGAAGAACAGGTCGATGTAGAGGAGATACGCGACCAGGGCGCCGGTCGTGAGCGTCGCCGCGTCGACCCGTCCCGCGCCCGCGATCAGTACGGCCGCCGCGGCCACCGACGACAGGAACTGCACGAACGGGAAGTAGATCGAGATCAGCCACTGACCCCGGATGCGGGCGCGCCGGTAGCTGTCGCTGCGCTCCGCGAACCGCGCCGCGCCGTCCCGCTCGCGCCGGAAGGCCTGCACGATCCGGAGCCCGGACACCGACTCCTGGAGGTCGGCGTTGACCAACGACACCCGTTCACGGGCCAGTTCGTACGCCTTCACGCTCGCCCGGCGGAAGAAGAACGTGGCGACGATCAGCGGGGGCAGGGTCGCGAACACGACGAGCGCGAGCTCCACGTCGATCACCAGCAGGGCGACCATGATGCCGAAGAAGGTGACGACCGAGACGAACGCGGTGACCAGGCCGGTCTGCAGGAAGGTCGAGAGGGCGTCGACGTCCGTCGTCATCCTCGTCATGATCCGGCCCGTCAACTCCCGCTCGTAGTAGTCGAGTCCGAGCCGCTGGAGCTGGGAGAAGATCTTCAGGCGCAGGGAGTACAGGACCCGTTCGCCGGTCCGCCCGGTCATCCGGATCTCGCCGACCTGCGCGGCCCACTGGACGATCACACTGAGCAGGGCGAGCAGGGAAGCGGCCCAGACCGCGCCCAGCGCCATCTGTGTGACGCCGTCGTCGATGCCGTTCCGGATCATCACCGGGAGCAGCAGGCCCATGCCGGCGTCCACGGCGACGAGGCCGAGGCTCACCAGCAGGGGCAGGCCGAAGCCCCGCAGCAGCCTGCGCAGACCGTACGACTCCTCGGCGGCGACCGCCCGTGCCTCGTCGATGCCCGGGGTGCCGGTCGCCGGGGGCAGCGCATCGACCTCGGCGAGGAGTTCGGGGGTGGCCGGGGTGCCGTCCATGGCGATGTCCCGGCGCTCGCGCTCTCCCGCCCAGAGTCGGGGCGTGATGCCGCGCTCGGCGTCGAACTCGGCGTCCAGTTCGTCGCGTACGGAGGTGTCCTCCTGCGGGCAGGCGGGCTTGGCGTGGCCGGGTGAGACGCCGCCGAGTTCGTCCGGGTCGGTGAGGAGGCGACGGTAGAGGGCGGACCGCTGCTGGAGTTCCTCGTGGGTGCCGAGGTCGGCGAGCCGGCCGCCGTCGAGGACGGCGATGCGGTCGGCGAGGTTGAGCGTGGAGCGGCGGTGGGCGATGAGCAGGGTCGTCCGGCCCTGCATGACCTGCCTGAGGGCCTCGTGGATCTCGTGCTCGACGCGGGCGTCCACGGCGGAGGTGGCGTCGTCGAGGACCAGCAGGCGCGGGTCGGTGAGGATGGCGCGGGCGAGCGCGACGCGCTGGCGCTGGCCGCCGGAGAGGGTGAGGCCGTGCTCGCCGACCGTGGTGTCGTAGCCCTCGGGGAGCTCCCTGATGAAACGGTCCGCCTGGGCGGCGCGGGCGGCGGCCTCGATCTCCTCCTGGGTCGCCTCGGGACGGCCGTACGCGATGTTGTTGCGGACCGTGTCCGAGAAGAGGAAGGAGTCCTCGGGGACCAGGCCGATCGCGGCCCGCAGCGACTCGAGGGTGAGCTCGCGGACGTCGTGGCCGCCGATGAGGACGGCGCCGCGCGTCACGTCGTAGAAGCGGGGCATCAGCAGCGACACGGTCGACTTGCCGGAGCCCGACGATCCGACGACGGCGAGGGTCTCGCCCGGGCGGATCTCGAAGCTCAGCCCGTCGAGAACCGGGCGCTCATGGTCGTAGCCGAAGCTCACGTCGTCGAACTCGACGGTCGCCGGGGCGTCGGCGGGGAGCTCCTTCGTGCCGTCCTTCATGGAGGGCTCGGTGTCGATCAGCTCCAGGACGCGTTCCGTGCCCGCCCGGGCCTGCTGGCCGACCGTGAGGACCATGGCGAGCATGCGGACCGGGCCGACGAGCTGGGCGAGGTAGGTGGAGAAGGCGACGAACGTGCCGAGCGTGATGTGGCCGCGGACCGCGAGCCAGCCGCCGACCGCGAGCATCGCGACCTGGCCGAGGGCGGGGACGGCCTGGAGGGCCGGGGTGTACCTGGAGTTGAAGCGGATGGTGCGCAGCCGGCCCGCGAAGAGACGGCGGCCGACCTCCCGGAGCTTCCCGGTCTCCTGGTCCTCCTGGCCGAAGCCCTTCACCACGCGTACGCCGCTGACGGCGCCGTCGACCACGCCCGCGACGGCGGCGGCCTGGGCCTGGGCGTACCAGGTGGCGGGGTGGAGCTTGCTGCGGCTGCGCCTGGCGATCCACCACAGGGCCGGGGCGACGGCCAGGGCGACCAGCGTGAGCGGCAGCGACAGCCACGCCATGATCACCAGGGAGATCAGGAAGAGCAGGATGTTCCCGATGGTCATCGGGAGCATGAAGAGCAGGCCCTGGATCAGCTGGAGGTCGCTGGTGGCACGGCCGACGACCTGGCCGGTGGACAGCTCGTCCTGACGGCGGCCGTCGAGGCGGGTGATCGTCCCGTACATCTCGGTCCGCAGGTCGTGCTGGACGTCCAGGGCGAGGCGGCCGCCGTAGTAGCGGCGGATGTAGGTGAAGACGTAGACGGCGACGGCCGCGACGATCAGGGCGCCGGCCCAGGGAGCCATGTCCCGGCTGTGGTCGCCGATCACGTCGTCGATGATCACCTTGGTGACCAGGGGGACCAGCGCCATGACGGCCATGCCGCCGAGGGAGGAGCCGAGGGCGAGGACGACGTCCGTGCGGTGGCGCCATGCGTAGCCGGCCAGTCTGCGGGCCCAGCCCTGTGTCTCCCCCTGCTGCGCTGCCACGCCGGTGCCTTCCGTTCGTTCTGATCGTCCGTCCTGATCGTCCGGAAGGCACCAACGCGAAAGGAAGCGGATTTCATCCCTCCGCAACAAAACGGAGGAAGCGGTCAGACTCGTACCCGCAGGTAGTAGAAGCGGGTCGTCTGTACCGCGTTCTGGTTGTCGTCGCTGACCAGGAGGACCTTCAGGCCTCCCTTGCCGATGCCCGTGACCACCATGCCCTCGATGTTGTCGAGGAGTGGGTTCGGCTGGGGCTGCTTGGCCGTGGCGCCCAGGGTCGGGCAGGCGGCGATGTCCGTGAGCAGCGTCTTCTTGATCAGCCGTACGCCGTCCTGGCCGGTGAGCGTGTCGACACCGCTCGTGTCCGTCGCGCGGCGCGGGTCGGCCAGGTAGAGGCGGACGGTGTTGCCGACGCCGGAGGTGAAGCCGCGCTCCAGGACGAGGAGGCGGCCGTCGGGAAGGGCCTGGATCTCGGGGACGCCGAGGCCGGTGTCGGTGCGGTAGGCGTACTGGGCGCCGAGCTCGAAGGTCGTCCCGTGCCGCTCCCAGGTCTGGAGGCGGACGATGCCCGCGCTGTCGCCGGACAGGGCGTACTCCATCGACGCGAGCAGGGTGCGGCCGCCGGGGAGCATCGTCAGCCCCTCGAAGGTGCCGTTCGACACCGCACGGCCGGCCGGGGCGACCTGGAGGGAGGAAGGGACCGGGAGGCGGTCGAGGATCTCGCCCTGGGGGCTGTAGCGACGTACCGACGGCTCGGTCTCGGAGGTGATCAGCCGGGTGCCGTCACGGTCGATCACCAGCCCCTCGGAGTCGAGGGCGGTGCCGTTCTCGTCGGCGAGCGGGACGACGGACTTCGGTGCGAGCGTCCTCGGGTTCAGGGCGAAGAGGGCCGACCGGTCGGAGAGGGCGGCGAGAGAGCCGTCCCGGTCCACCGCGAGGGCGGAGAAGTTGCCGACGAAGGTGCCGTCGTACGTCGTCTTGTCGAGCGCGTCGGAGAAGCGGTCGATCGAGACGGACGGCGAACAGGCGTGGCTCTCCCCGGCGGCGGCGGGCGAGGCGGCGGTCAGGCAGGTGGCCGCCGCCAGGGCCGCGGTGGTGGTGGCGAGTACGGTTCTCAGGCGCATACAAATCACCGTAGGACGAGCCGGTGACGGACGGGCGACAGGGTGGTGAAGCGTCAGCTCGCGGCCAGGTCCCTGTGGACGACCTTGGCGACGCCCTGGATGGTCGTGATCCCGTAGTTCATGGTGCTGTTGCCGTGGGTGAGCACGGTGATCATGTAGTCGTGGCCGTTGCCCTTGAAGGCTCCGACGCTGTGCACCCGCCAGCCGTGGGTGGCCCGCTGCAGCCAGCCGTTCTTGACGGCGACGGAGACTCCGGAGGGCACTCCGTACGGCGTTCCCCAGCGCTGCGAGGAGACGACCTGGCCCATCAGCTTGCGGATGTAGGCGCGGGCGTTGTCGCTCAGCACCGTGTTGCTCGCGGTGACCAGCTTGAGCAGCTTCTGTTCGTCGGTGACGGTGATCTGGGTCAGGCCCCAGTAGCCGTTCGCCCCCGGCTTGGTCTGGGTCATGCCGGCCGCGGTGAGGAAGCCCCTGATCTTCGTCAGGCCCAGCTGCTTCCAGAGTGTGCTGGTCGCGGCGTTGTCCGACTTGGTGATCATGGCCTTGGCGAGGGTGGCCTCGCGGTCGGTGAGGTAGCGGTTGTGCTTCTTCGCGTCCCACAGCAGCGTGGCGAGGACGGTGACCTTGACGACGCTGGCCGAGTCGAAGGCCGTCGAGGGGCGCAGGGTGCAGGTCGTCTTGGTGGTGCGGTCGTAGACGCCGACGGCGACCGTGCCCTTGCGGGTGGCGAGGGCCGTGGTGATGTCCTTCTTCAGCTTGGCGGCGAGGCCCGCCTTGGCGGACGTACAGCTGACGGTCGGCGTGGCCGCGGCGGCGGGCGCGGCGGCGGCGGCGACAGGGAGGAGCACGCCCGCGCCCACGCCTGCCGCGAGCACTCTCGCGCGTCTTGATATCCCGTGAGTCATGCCCATGTTGACTCACAGGTTCGAGTGAATGGTTGTACGCATCGGCGTACGCATTGGGCAAAGGCTGCGGCTTGGAGGCGTCCGCTTGTCCGCCGGACAAAAGGAGAAGCGGCCGGTCGCGTGGTGCGACCGGCCGCCTCGTTCCGCAGTCCGGCAGTCCGGGTCAGGAGATCGACTTGATCGTCTGCCAGCCGGCGCCGCCGACCACCGCCGAGGGGCCCACCAGGCCGCTCCTGCGGCCGGGCACGAACGCCAGGCCCTCCGTGGTGTTCGCCGTCGTGGTCCACAGGTCCGGGACGCCGTCACCGTCGGTGTCGCCGGAGGCGGTGAACAGCGGACGGGCCGCCATGGTCCAGCCGGTGGCGTACGGCGTGCGGTTGGGGCCGAGGCCCAGGGACGCCGGATCGGTGCCGCCGTCGGCGACCCCGTCGCCGTCCGCGTCCCCCCGGCTGCGGCCGTGGTACAGCCACAGCTCGCCGTTCTCGGTGTTGCGGGCGATCAGATCGGTGAAACCGTCGCCGTCGACGTCCCCGGGCGAGGCGAGCTGCATCTTGGCCCAGCCGACGGCGCCGATGAGGTATCCGGAGTCGAGCGTGCCGTACGTGTAGCCCGGCAGGAACCACAGCTGGTCGCCGATGACCGCGACGAAGTCGGGGTTGTACGCCTCGCTGTCCGGCGTGACGTCGCCGATCGACACGATCTGCTTGATCGTCGAGGGGTCGAGCGCCACGTCCGTCTCCGCGTCCGGGAAGACGTACACCTCCTGTTTGGTGTCCTCGGTGAACTCGCCCTGGCCGTCGTTGGGGTAGAGCCACAGCTTGCCGTCGGAGCGGCGGGCCACCAGGTCCTCGTAGAAGTCCTCGGTCCAGTCTCCGCGGTGGGTCAGCAGGGAGCCGTTCCAGCCGCCGCCCGAGGAGAGCGGGAGCATCGTCGCCACCTTGCCGCCACCGATGCCGCCGTACAGACGCAGGTTGTCCGTGGCGTCGACGGCGAAGAAGTCGGGCATGCCGTCGCCGTTGACGTCTCCGGGCTTGTCCATGACGCCCGGACTCTTCACATAGAAGCGGTACGGATAGACCGGGCCGACGTTGCCGCCCGCGTCCACCATGCGCACGTATAGCGTGTGCGGTCCCGGCGTGAGCGGAGTGATCTTCGCCTGGGCCGCGCCGCCCTTGGCCGCGGGCTTCGCCGAGATGTTCGGCGGCGTCCGGTCCAGGCCGTACAGGTACTCGGTGGTGTCCGGCACGCCGTTGGCGCCGAACTCGAAGAGGCCCTCCGTGCGGGCCAGCGCACCCTCGACCGGCTCGATGTCGGGCGTCGTCTCCGGGTACAGGTCGTCCTTGGAGTCGACGACCGGCATCACGGTCGGCGCGTTCGGGTCGAAGCCGAAGCGGCAGCCCGGAGCGCCCAGCGTCGGCGTCCAGTCGGAGGCGAAGGCGGCGTCGGCGGTGTCCTCCGCCTGCGCCTTCCAGGAGAACTGCCCGTTGCTGGCGGTGATGTACTTGGCGAGCAGGTCCTTGCCCACGGTGACCTGGGCTCTCGCGCCCTTGGAGTCACTCGCCTTGACGGTGACCTTCACCCGTTTGTCGAAGATGATCCCGGGCGAGGTGCCGTGCTTGCCCGTCGCCCACAGGTGGAACTGGACGTTGACGTCACCGCCGTCCTGGTCCCAGACCTGCGCGGTGAGCTTCACGTCCGTGTTGCCGAGGGTGACGTACGACGAACCGTTCCCGCAGTCGGTGCTGCTGACCTTGGTGCTGGGGATGGTGTCGAGCGACCAGGGCGCCTTCGGCAGGCGGTTGAACTCGACGATCAGCTTGGCGTCCGGCTTGAACTTCTTCCAGCTGTACTCGTCCTTGTTGTCCTCCGCGCTCTGCGGGGCCCGCAGTCCGAAGGTGATGTTGGGCCACTTGGCGGCCGCCGCCTTGACCGCCGCGTCCTTGGCCGCGAAGTCGACCGGCGCGTTCGCGCAGCCGTAGTCCTCGTTGCCGTGGGCGACGCTGCGGCTGTCCTGGCGGGTGGACCAGGACGGCTGCTTGTTCCAGGTGGTCGCCGAGCTGATGGAACCGGTCAGGTACAGCTCGACCGGCTTGGGCGTGCAGGACCACGAGTGCGTCTCGGTGATCTGGAACTGGGCGTCGATCACCTTCACGCCCGCGAGGAACTTCGAGCCGACGCGGAAGAAGGAGCGGGCCGTGCCGCCCGTGGACGACTCGTAACCGACGCGCGCCTCGCTCGTCGTACCGCCGTCCCAGCCGGTGCCGTTCCAGTAACTGCTGGTCGGATGCGGCTTGTAGGCGATCGTCCAGGCCTCGCGGGTGCCGGTCATCCGCGGGTCGATGTAGACCGGGAACTCGGTGTCCGCGGCGTTCAACAGCTTCTGGTCCGGCGTCAGCGAGATCCGGTCGTCGGTGACTTCGACGCCGACCTCGCTGCTCTTGGTGCCGGGGGTGAGCGGGGAGGGCTCGGCGTCGGCGGCCGCGGCCTGAACCGTGGCGGCACCCTCCGTACGCGGCGACTTGGCGCTGCCGGACGAGGAGGCGGTCCGGGCCTTGGTCCCGGACGAGGCCGTCTGCGGCGCCGTCTCCTCCTCCGCCGTGCCCGAGGAGTCCCACATCCGGGCCGTGGACGACGCGAACACCGTCTGCCCGGCCGCGTTGACCGCCCGGAGCGTGCCCGTCTCGGCGTCCTTCTGGACGTCCAGGCCCTCGGTGCGCAGACCGAAGCCGATCTCCGCCAGCTCCGGACGGTCGGCCGCCTCGGGCGTCTTCACGATCAGCGCCTGGCTGAAACCGTCCAGGCTCGCCCGGACCGCCAGGTCGACGCCGGGGAACACCTCGCGGTAGGTCGCGGTGGAGCCGTCGAGAACCGGCTCCGGCAGGGCTTTCGGCCAGGTCAGGGCCAGTTCGCCGCCCTGGTCGGCGAGGGTCACCAGACGGGTGTCGCCGCCGGCGGAGAACGTGACGTGACCGGGTGCCGCCTTGGGCGAGATCCGGCCGGTCACCTCGGTGAGCGTCGTGTCCACCGGGGTCCAGGCGCCCTCGCGCTTCACGCGGACGGGCAGGGTGTGCTGGGTCTGGCGCAGGTTCCCGTTGGGTAAGGCGTGTGTCTCGCTGGTCTCGGTGCGGGCGGACGCCACCTCCACGGGCTCCCCGGTCCGGGCGGCCTCCTGGAGCGCGTGCTCCTCGGCGTTCGTGGCGGTCTCGGCCACCGTGGTCGAGTCGGTGTCGGCCGCCGCGTCCGTGAGCGATGTCATCGGTGTCAGCGGTGTCAGACCAAGCGTCCCGCCGGCGAGCGCCGCGACGAGTGCGGCTCGCACTAAGCGCCTGGTCGGGCGCTGTCTTCGGGATGGTTGTGGCATGGGCGAATCCCCCCGGAGTCGTTGCCGTGCGAGCCCCTTCCGGGGGTCGCTGCGCGCCCTTTCACGCGGGCCGCGACGCCGAACAGTACACGTCAACAGGGGAATTCTTTGCGGACCCATGGGAGAAGTGGGGGTTGTCGCATTGCCTTGGATTTACTTGTCAGGATGATCGTGAGCGCTTACTGTCTGACCGTTCAACGGTCACACAGAGTGAGGGGGAGGTCCTTTAGTGGACCATTTCATAAGACAGTTACGCTATCTCGGCCACTGGCACAGATCCGTTTCCGTGTTCGTGGGGCTCGTGCTGTTCGTCGGACTGATACCCGACGACGCGAGCGCCGCCTCCGGGAGTACCCGGATCTCCGATGTGAAGCGCGATCCGTCCGTTCCCGGGCGGGAGTTCAGCAAGAAGCGCCCGAAGGTCCGCGACGACGTGGCGGGCGACTTCAGACCGGCGGCCGGCAAGGTCGCGACCGGCACGTTCACGACGCTGGTGACCAACAGCCGTGACAAGTTGCCGCAGCGCGCGTCGCTGACCACCGACGCAGCGCCGGGCTCGACCGCCGTGCGGACCAGCATGGTGAAAGCCCGTCAGACATCCACCGCGGCATCCACCGCCAAGAGGGGCGTTCGGGCCCGCGGCCTGACCCCGAAACAGGCGCCCGCGGACGTCGGCACCGCCGTTCAGGTCGAGGTCCAGGACCCGGCCGCCGCCCGCAAGGCGGGCGTACAGGGAGTGCTGTTCACCGCGGCACCCGCGGCCGAGAGCACGACTCCCGCCGCATCCGGCTCCGTCGAACTGGAGTTGGATTACAAGACCTTCAAGGACACCTACGGCGGTGACTGGGGCTCCCGGCTCCACCTCTACCGGCTTCCCGCCTGCGCGCTGACCACGCCCGAGCTGGAGAAGTGCCGTACCCGCACACCGTTGACCGGCGCCAACGACCCGGTCGCGAAGACCGTCACCGGCACCGTCGACCTCGCCGCCGCAAACGCCGCGCCCACTGTCCTCGCCGCGACTGCCGCCGCCTCCGGGCCGGGCGGCAGCCACGAGGCCACCTCGCTGTCGCCGTCCGGTTCCTGGATGGCCGGTTCGTCCTCCGGCGGCTTCTCCTGGGCGTATCCGATCGAGGCTCCCGAGGTGCCCGGCGGCCCGCAGCCCGAGGTCGAACTCTCCTACTCCTCGCAGGCCGTGGACGGCCGTACCGCCTCCACCAGCGCGCAGTCCTCCTGGATCGCCGAGGGCTGGGACTACGAACCCGGCTTCATCGAGCGGCGCTACCGCTCCTGCTCGGACGACAAGGGCGAGGTCGACGGAAAGAAGCCGAACAACACCGGCGACAGCGGAGACCTGTGCTGGGGATCCGACCACGTGGTGATGTCGCTGGGCGGCAACACCACCGAACTCGTCAAGAAGGACGGCACCGACGAGTGGCGTCCCGCCGACGACGACGGCTCCCGCCTGCAGCGCAAGAGCGGCGCCGCCAACGGCTCGAAGGACGGCGAGTACTGGGTCCTGACGACCACCGACGGCACCCAGTACCACTTCGGCCTGAACAAGCTGCCCGGCGCCCCGGACGGCACGGTCACCAACTCGGCCCTCACGGTGCCGGTGTTCGGCAACCACCCGGACGAGCCGTGCCACGCCACCGCGTTCCTGGACTCCGACTGCAAGCAGGTCTACCGCTGGAACCTGGACTACGTCGTCGACCCGCTCGGCGACGCCATGACCCTGTGGTGGACCAAGTGGGCCAACTTCTACGGCCAGAACATGAAGGCCGACCAGCAGGCGTCCTACGACCGCAGCGCGCAGCTCTCGCGCATCGACTACGGCCTGCGTTCCGACAAGCTGTTCGGCGTCCTGCCGGCCGGCCGGGTCGCGTTCACGCTGGCCGAACGGTGCATCGCCGACGCCGCGTTCGACTGCGCGGAGTCCAAGCGGACCACCGCCAACGCCAAGCGCTGGCCGGACACCCCGCTGGACCAGGAGTGCGCGTCGGGCGCCAAGTGCACCGACAAGTACTCGCCGACGTTCTGGTCGACCAAGCGCCTGACGAAGATCAGCACCAGTGTGCTCTCCGGCACCGCGCTGAAGCCCGTCGACTCCTGGGCGCTGGACCAGTCCTTCCCGGCCACCGGTGACGGCACCTCGCCGGCGCTGTGGCTGGAGTCCATCGCCCGCACCGGCCACGGCGCCGGCGCCACCGCCGCCATGCCTAAGGTCACCTTCTCCGGCCTGCAGATGGACAACCGCGTCGACAAGGTGGAGGGCCTGCCGCCCTTCTCCCGCTACCGCGTCCACGCCATCGACACCGAGACCGGCGGCCGCATCGGCGTCACCTACTCGCCACGCGACTGCCAGGCGCTGGAGCCGAAGCGGATGCCGGCGTCGCCCGAGTCCAACACCATGCGCTGCTTCCCGCAGTACTGGACGCCCAAGGGCGCTCTCAACCCGGTGAAGGACTGGTTCCACAAGTACCTCGTCACCGAGGTCCGCGAGGAGGACCTGGTCACCGACAGCCCCGCCAAGGTGACCTCGTACGAGTTCCTCGGCGGCGCCGGATGGGCGTACGACGACAGCGAGTTCACCGAGAACAAGCACCGCACCTGGTCGCAGTACCGCGGCTACGAGCGGGTCCGCACCCGCCAGGGCGGCCAAGACGACGTCAAGCAGCTCACCGAGCACCGCTACTTCCGCGGCCTGCACGGCGACAAGCTGCCCTCAGGCACCCGGTCGTCCACCGTCACCACCAGCGACGGCGCGAACCATGACGACCTGCCGCAGTACCAGGGCCAGTTGCTGGAGCAGATCACCTACGAGTCCGACGGCGGCCCCGTCGACTCGGCGACCGTCACCACCCCCTGGGCGGTGAAGACAGCCACCCGGACCCGTGCCGGAACCACGCCGCTGGAGGCGTGGATGGCCCGCCCCGAGACCGTCCGCACCCGCGAGCGCGTCAAGGGCGACACCTGGCGCACCTCCACCGAGACCACCAAGTACGACAGCTACGGCCTGCCGTACGAGGTGGAGGAGAAGACGCCCGGCGGCAAGGTCCGCTGTTCCACGGTCGGCTACGCCCGCAACACCACGGCGTACCTGATCGAGCTGGAGTCCCGCGAGAGGACGACGCTCGGCGCCTGCGGCACCACCGGCGGCGAGGTCGTCGAGGACACCCGCACGCTGTACGACAACCTGGCCTTCGGCGCGGCCCCCACCAAGGGGCTGCCCACCGAGATCCAGGAGATGAACGCCACCGGCGACGGCTACGTCACCATCGACAAGACCGAGTACGACATCCACGGCCGGGAGACCGCGACCTGGGACACGGACAACCGCAAGACGTGGATCGAGTACACGCCGAAGACCGTGGCGCGTCCGCTCAAGCAGGTCTCCCACGACCCGCTCGAGCACACCGAGACCACGGTGTTCGACGACGTCCGCGGCCTGCCGCTGACCGAGGAGGACGCCAACGGCAAGAAGGCCACGATGGAGTACGACCCGCTGGGCCGGCTCCTGAAGGTCTGGGAGATCGACCGCGACCCGGCGACCCAGACCCCCACGGCCACGTACGACTACACCGTCCGCCGCGACGGCCCGACGATCGTCACCTCGCGCACGCTGAAGGACAACGGCGAGTACGCCGTGTCCTACGAGATCCTCGACGGCCTGCTGCGCGAGCGGCAGACGCAGGACGAGGCGATCGGCGCGGGCCGGATCGTCAACGACACCTTCTACGACAGCGCCGGGCGCCAGTGGAAGGAGAACGACGGCTACTTCAACGACGCCGAGCCCGAGGCGGTCCTCCTCAAGGTCGGGGACAACGCGGTCCCGTCCCAGAACCGCATCACCTTCGACGGCATGGGCCAGCCCACCGCGGAGATCACGTACTACCGCGGCACGGAGAAGCTCCGCACGACGACCGAACGTGACGGGGACGTCTCCACGACGATCCCGCCCAAGGGCGACACGGTCACGGCGACCTTCGAGGACGCCGAGGGCCGCCCGGAGCGGCTGCGCGAGTACACCGACAGCGCGCGTACGAAGTGGCGGGACACCGTCTACGAGTACGACGACCTCGACAACCTCCGCAAGGTGACCGCCCCCGGCGGCGCCGTCACCTCCTTCGAGTTCGACAAGCGGGGCCGCCAGACGGCGGTCACGGATCCCGACGGCGGCCGTACCGAGATCCGGTACGACAACTCCGACAACGTGATCGCGACCGTCGACCCGTCCCAGCGGGCCCTGTACACCACGTACGACGCGGGCGGCCGTCCGACCTCCGTGCGCGAGGGCAGCGACACCGGCCCCAAGCGCCTGGAGTGGACGTACGACACCCTCGCCAAGGGCCTGCCCACGGCGCAGATCCGCTACGACAACGGCCGTGAGTACCGCGAGGAGATCACCGCGTACGACAACGCCTACCGGGTGAAGTCGTCGAAGACGGTGATCCCCGTCGAGGAGACGGGCCTGGCCGGCACGTACGAGTACGAGTACTCCTACACGCCGACCGGCAACCTCGCCTGGGTGTCCGTGCCAGGTGTGGGCGGTCTGGTCACCGAGCGGGTCGTCTTCCGCTACAACTCCGACGACCTGCCGATCGCCATGGGTGGCGCGTCCACGTACCTCGCGGACGTCGAGTACTCGGCGTTCGGCGAGATCCTGCGCACGGACGCGGGTCCGGCCGGCAAGAAGCTGTACGGCACCTACGTCTACGACGAGTTCACGCGTCGGCTCCAGACGGCCACCTTCGACCGCTCGGTCGCCCCGGGCCGCATCAGCGAGACGCGGTACGGGTACGACGAGGCCGGCAACGTCACCAAGATCACCGACGTGCCCGGCAGCGCGGCGCCCGGAGCGGGCGGGACGGACACGCAGTGCTTCGTCTACGACCAGCTGCGCCAGATGTCCTCGGCCTGGACGGCGAAGACGGACGACTGCACGGCGGCTCCGTCCAAGGACACCGTCGGCGGTCCGGACGCCTACTGGAACACGTACGCGTACGACACGGCGGGCAACCGCAAGACCCTCGTCGAGCACGACCCGACGGGCGACACCACCAAGGACGTCACCCGCTCGTACGTGTACGGCAAGGCGGGCGTCGGCGGCCCGAACGCGCTCGCGGAGATCAAGTCCGTGGGCCCGCAGGGGGAACGCCTCAACACCTTCTCCTACGACAAGGCCGGCAACACCACGGGACGCCAGCACGGCGGCACCAACCAGACCCTCGAGTACGACATCGAGGGCCAGCTCCGCAAGGTGACCCAGCCCGTCGAGGGCGGCGGCACGAAGACCACGTCGTACCTCTACGGGGCGGACGGCGATCGCCTGATCCGCACCGGCGCGGACGGCAGCCGCACCCTCTACCTCGCCGACGCGGAACTGACCGTCAACGCGGCCAACACCAGCGCGAAGGCGGAACGGTTCTACGGGAACCCGGACGGCTCGACGACGGTCCGTGCGACCGGCGGTGTCCGTCAGATGATGCTCGCCGACCACCACGGCACGTCCCACACGGTCGTGGACATGGTGGACCCGGCGATGGGCGTCACTCGGCGCAAGTCGACGCCGTTCGGTGAGGCACGGGGGCAGCAGCCCACCACCTGGCCGGGACAGCGCGGCTTCGTCGGCGGCACGGTCGACCAGGACACGGGTCTGACCCGGCTGGGCGTTCGTGACTACGACCCGGTGACGGGCCGGTTCATCCAGGTCGACCCGATGGTCGACTACGGCAATCCGGGCACGATGAACCCGTATGCCTACAGCAACAACGCGCCGGCCACGTTCTCCGATCCGTCCGGGGCGTTCTTCCCGATCCTGATCGGCATCGCGGCCCGTATCGCCATCCAGGCGGCGATCCGCGCGGCGGCCCGTCGGGCGGCGATCATCGCGGCCCGCAAGGCGGCCCAGGCGGCGGCCCGTCGTGCCGCGGCCCTGGCCCGCAAGCGGGCCCTCGAGGCGGCCAAGCGCGCCGCGGCCAAGGCCCGCCGGGAGGCGGCCCGCAAGGCGGCTGCCGCCAAGCGGGCGGCGGCCAAACGGGCAGCGGCCCGGGCGGCGGCCAAGCGTGCGGCGGCGAGAAGAGCGGCGGCACAGGCGAGGGCCCGCGCGGCCCGAGCGGCGGCCAGGAAGGCGGCAGCCCGTAGGGCCGCGGCCCGCAAGGCGGCGGCCCGCCCGAAGCCGCGCGCCAAGCCGCGTTCCCAGCCGAAGCCGCGTCCGAAACCGTCGCAGGTGAAACGGGCGGTGAAGAAGGTCGCGAAGGAGGTCCGGGAAGAGGCAAAGGAAACGGTCAAGGACGAGGCCGAGGGTGCGGCCTGCGAGGCCAACAGCTTCACGCCCGGCACGAGAGTCCTGATGGCCGACGGCACCACGAAGGCGATCGAGAAGGTCAGAGCCGGCGACAAGGTCATGGCCACCGACCCGAAGACGGGGAAGACCTCCGTCCAGACGGCCGCGGCGACGATCATCGGCAAGGGCGCCAAGCGACTGGTGAAGGTGACGCTGTCGATCCACGACGGCTCCACCGCCGCGGCCAGAACCACCACGGTCACCGCCACCGCCGGACACCCCTTCTGGGTCCCGTCGCTGCGGGAGTGGATCGATGCCGACGAACTGAAGCCGGGCCAGTGGCTCCTGACAGCCTCGGGCACCTGGATCCAGGTCGACGCGGTCCAGGCGTGGACGGCCACGAAGGCGACGGTGCACAACCTGACCGTCACGGACGTCCACACGTACTACGTGCTGGCGGGTGCCGAACCGGTCCTCGTGCACAACTGCTCCATCAGCCCTCACCAACTTGAGCGGACGGAGCAGCTCGGGGGCAAGGCCGACCGGGCGATCGTCGACACGATCGCCGACAGCATGTCCAGGGACGGCTGGGTCGGTGCGCCCATCGAGGTCTTCGAGCACTTGAACAGGCGCTACATCATCAATGGCCACCATCGGGTCTCGGCGGCCAAGAAGGCGGGGATCGACGTTCGCTATCGAGCCCTTACGCTTGACGAGGTCAAGGCCTACAACTACAAATCCGCCGACGAAGTAGTCTGGGCGTCTGTCGAAGTGGGCGGGGACTTCCCCGAGGAGCGCAGAGGACGGAGGCGACGGTGAGCCAGTCGGGCGAAGCCGAGACCTGCGTGCGTTCCTTCCTGCACGCGCACAAGCTCATCAGAACCGAATTGGCGGGCACCTACCCCCAGTTCGACCGGCTGAAGAACGTCCTCAAGGCGGTCCGGGCGGGAGAGCTCGACCGAAGGGCCCGCTCGGACACCGGCTTCTCGTACGCGGTCCACGGCCGCGGATGCCGGATGACCGGAGCCGATGGGACCGAAGTCGACATGGACCTGCTCCTGGACGGGTCGGAGGCATTCGACGCCTGGCGCCTGGAGGTCTTCGCGCGAAGCGCCGACTGGGACCCAGTGCCGTCCAGAGAGGGCCTCGTACAGGCGTGCCGGGACATGGTGCGTCAGGGAATCCTCGACGAGCCGGAGTCGGAATGGTTCCGCATCATCGAATGACGGGCCATCTCTGAAGAGGAAGCTCCCGGCCGACACCTCGTCGGCCGGGAGCTTCGTCGCCTTACGAAGAGTGTCCGTTGCGTGCCCCCTCCGCAACCTCCCGGGACAGAGCACCTGGTGCACCGAGCCGCACACTCTTACCGGTATCTCATCCATCCACAGGCTCCCCCCAGGCAAGGCACAGTCCGCGCCCATCCGGCGCAGGCATCGTGCCCGGGTGACATCAGCCACCGATCCCCACCTCCACCCGACCGTGACCCCCGACCTGCCGCCGCCGGCCCCGCCCGCGGCGCCTGAGGACACGGCACCCCGCTGGTCGCTCCCCGCGCTGATCGCGATCATGATCCTGGCGGCGGTGCTCTACGCCTGGAACCTGTCCGGCTCGGGCCTGAACAGCTTCTACAGCGCGGCCGTGCTGAGCGGCACGCAGAGCTGGAAGGCCTGGTTCTTCGGCTCGTTGGACGCCGGGAACTTCATCACCGTCGACAAGCCGCCCTTCGCGCTGATGGTCATGGGCCTGTCGTGCCGGATCCTCGGGTACGGCACCTGGCAGATGATGGCGCCGGTGATCGCGGCCGCGCTCGGCACGATCTGGATCCTGCACTCGTCCGTGAAGCGGGTGTTCGGGCACGCGGCGGCGGCCGTCGCCGCGCTGGTCCTCGCCCTGACCCCGATCACGGTCGCCATCAACCGCGACAACAACCCCGACACGCTGCTGGTGCTGCTGATGGTGGGCGGTGCGGCGCTGGCCCTGCGGGCGGTCCGCACCGACCGGCTGTTGCCGCTGATCGGCTCCGCGGTGTGCTTCGGGCTCGCCTTCAACACCAAGATGCTCCAGGGCTACATCGCCCTGCCGGCCGTCTTCGCCGTGTACGTGTACGCGTCGAGGCTCGGCTGGAGAAAGAAGGCCGTGCACCTGGCTCTGGCGGCCGTGGCACTCGCCGTCTCCAGCTTCTGGTGGGCGGCGGCCGTGTCCTTGGTCCCCGCCTCCTCGCGGCCGTACATCGGCGGCTCGACGGACGGCAGCGCCTGGAACCTGATCATGGGTTACAACGGCCTGGGCCGGATCTTCGGCGGCGAGGGCAACGGCGGGGGCGGAGGCGGCGGGGGCGGCGGCTTCTCCGGTACGGCGGGCCTCGGGCGCCTCTTCAACGACGTTCTCGGCGGCCAGATCTCCTGGCTGATCCCCTTCGCGGCGATCGCCTGCGCCGGCGGCCTGGTGCTGTGCGGCCGAGCGCCACGTACGGACGTGACACGGGCCGCGCTGGTGCTGTGGGGCGGCTGGACCGCGCTGCACTACCTGACGTTCGCCATGGCCGAGGGCACCATGCACCCGTACTACACAACCGCGCTCGCCCCGGGCATCGCGGCACTGTGCGGGGGCGGCGGCGTCCTGCTGCTGCGCGCCTTCCGCGCCGACCGGCGCTGGGTGTGGGTGCTGCCGGCGGCGCTGGCCGTCACGGCGCTCTGGTCCGTCGTACTGCTGCGCCGGGCCTCCGGCTGGAACACCTGGCTGTGGCCGACGGTCGCGGTGGTCATGGCGCTGGCGATCGCGGGTCTGCTCGTCTTCCGCTCCGGCAACCGGGTACGGCTGCTGGCGGCCTCGGTGGTCGCGGCGATCGTCGCCGCGGTGGCGGGCCCGGCCGCGTACGCCTGGTCGGTGCCGTCCGGGTCGGGCGGCGGAGGCGGTATGGGCGGGGGTACGAACCCGACGGCCGGGCCGTCGACGGGGAGCGGCTTCGGGGGTGGCCCCGGTGGGGGCGGTGCCGGCGGCCGGGGTGACTTCGGTGGCGGTGAGCTGCCGGGCGGGCAGGCGGGGGGACAGCAACAGGGCGACAGCGGCGGTCAGATGACGCCCGGCGGCGGCAACGGCGAACTGCCCGGCGGCCAGAGCGGCGACCAGAGCGGCGGCCAGGCTCCGGGCGGTGCCGGTGAAACAGGCGGTACGCCGCCCGGGGGCACCGGCGTTACCACCGGCCGCGGTGGCATGGGCGGCGGTGGCATGGGCGGCGGTGGCATGGGCGGCGGCGCGAGCAGCGAGCTCGTCGCATACCTGGAGAAGCACCAGGACGGCGCCAAGTGGCTGTTGGCCGTGTCGAGTTCGCAGAGTGCCGCGCAGCTCATCGTCAGCAGCGGCGAGCCCGTCATCTCCATGTGGGGCTGGTCCGGCAGCGACAAGGCGATGACACTCGCCAAGCTCAAGGAGCTGGTGAAGAAGGGCGAGTTGCACTACGTCCAGCTCGGTGGCGGCGGCATGGGCGGCGGTATGGGTGATTCCGGCGTCAGCTCGGCGGTCACGGCATGGGTGCAGAAGAACGGGACGGCGGTGAAGGAGAGCGAGTACAACTCGGCCTCCTCCTCGCAGAGCAGCACGTCGACGGTCTACCGCCTGGACGCGTCGGACGTCGGCTGAGCCAAGCCCCGACACAACGCCCCCTGGCCACTGGTCAGGGGGCGTTTTGGTATGTCAACTCGCGTAGACAAGGGGCAAATTGCCGGTTTCGGTCATCTGATCGACATGTTCAGTTCATGGACACGGCCGCATGTCCATGTCACGCTCCCGATTGCCCGCTCAATCAACCCGCGTAGAACGGACACCCCCGATGCCCGTCACCTCCATACGCACGCGCCGCTGGAAGCCCGTGGCGTTCGCCGTCTCCGCCGTCCTGGTCGGCCTCGCCGCTCCCGCGCTGACCGCGACCCCGGCCGCGGCCACCACGACCGCGTACGACGCGACGTACTACAAGAACGCGATCGGCAAGACGGGGACGAGCCTGAAGTCGTCCCTCCACACGATCATCACCCCCCAGACGAAGCTCTCGTACTCGGCCGTCTGGGAAGCGCTGAAGGTCACCGACCAGGACCCGAACAACAGCAGCAACGTCAAGCTGCTCTACTCCGGGATCTCCCGCAGCAAGACCCTGAACGGCGGCAACACCGGCAACTGGAACCGCGAGCACGTGTGGGCGCAGTCCCACGGCGACTTCGGCACCTCGGCCGGCCCCGGCACCGACCTGCACCACCTGCGCCCCGAGGACGTCCAGGTCAACAGCATCCGCGGCAACAAGGACTTCGACAACGGCGGCAGCAGCTTCACCAACTCCGGTGGCAGCCTCACCGACTCGAACTCCTTCGAGCCCCGCGCCGCCGTCAAGGGCGACGTGGCCCGCATGATCCTGTACATGGCCGTCCGCTACGAGGGCGACGACAGCTGGCCCGACCTGGAGCCCAACGACGCGGTGACCAACGGCAGCGTCCCCCTCCACGGCCGACTCTCAGTCCTCAAGGCATGGAACGAGGCGGACCCGCCGGACGCCTTCGAGGAGCGCCGTCAGAACCTCATCTACTCCAACTACCAGGGCAACCGGAACCCGTTCATCGACCACCCGGAGTGGGTCGAGGCGATCTGGTAGCAGCACGGCGGAAGGGGCCCGGCCGAAGAGACCGAGATCAGGCCGGGCCCTCGATCGCTTCCGCCAAGCGCGCTACGGCGGCCAGGCCCGGCAGGCTCCGCAGAGAAGCGACGACCCGATCGCTGCCGAACGCGCGCTGCGCGGCGGTCACGGTCGGATCGACCGCGCACTCGGCCTGTACGTAGACGAAGTTCAGGTCCGTCGCGAAGAGCATCGAGAAGGACTCCAGGCCCTTGACGGCTCCGGGGCCTCCGGCATCCCGATACGCCCGCACCAGCTGCCGTGCGGAATCGGCGTGGAAGTCGTTCCCGCCCGCCCATACGTACACGGCACGGGCAAGCTCCCGCTCCGCCGATATGACCCCGGCGTTGTCCCAGTCGAGGAGCACCGGCCCGGCCGGACCGACCAGCACGTTCTGGGGCTGCATGTCGAGATGGGACGTCACCAGACCTCCGGGACCGGACGGCGTGACGTAGCGCGCCAACTCCGCCGCCGAGGTGGCGATGAACCGGCCCAGCGCGTCCGCCCACGGCATGCCGGCCCGCTGAGTCTCCTTGTGCAGCTGCTCCCAGTCGGCTTCCTGCGGGCACTGCTCGTACCAGTCACTCGGCGCCCCGGCGGCGGCGCCCTCCCCTGCCCTGTGCAGCAGGGCCAGCGTCCGGCCGCACCAGCTCAGCATCTCCGGCTCGGAAGGGTCCGCCCGCGTCCCCTCGACCCAGTCGTACAGCTTCACGTACGACCCGCCGAGCGAGGGCGTGAGCTGTGAGACGTACGCGCCATCGCGGTTCGGCATGAGCCGCGGTGAGGAGATCCCCAGCTGCTCCGAGGCGTTCCGCAGTGCGGCTTCCCGGCCGACCTGCCGCTCGTCACAGCCGAAGAGCAGCTCCTTCACCGCCCAGGAGGTGCCGGTCCCGTTCGCGTTCCCGGGCGCCGACAGCTTCCAGATCTGCCCCAGCGCGCCACGAGTGACCGGTGTCATCGTCCACGGTCCGGGGCCGAGCGCGTAGGTGTCCGCGATGAATTCGGCTGTGCTGTGCATGGAGGCGCCTCTCCGGCTGCGTGGTTGGGCTCTCAAGACTCGCGTGATCGCTGCCGGCCCTCTCAACTGGCCCCGGCAATTGGCTTGTTCCGGGACGACGTATGGCCGAGCCCGTTACTGTCGAGGGCATGGCAATCAATGAGGATGCCCTGCTGGCGGAGCAGATTGCTTACTACCGGGCCCGTGCGCCCGAGTACGACCGGGTCTATGCCGAGCGTGCGGACCTGCGCGAGCTTCTGACCGCGGTCGACGACCTCCCGATCGCCGGGGACGTCCTGGAGCTGGCCTGCGGAACGGGGCAGTGGACCGGGGCATTGGCCGCGCGGGCGCGCTCGGTGACCGCTGTCGACGCCTCACCGGAGGTGCTGGGCATCGCCCGGGCTCGGGCGGCCTCCCCGGACGTCCGGTTCGATCAGGCCGACCTGTTCCGGTGGCGGCCGCCGCGCCGCTACGACACCGTGTTCTTCGCCTTCTGGCTCTCCCACGTCCCGCCGTCCCGGATGGGCGACTTCTGGGACACCGTCGCCGCCGCGCTCGCACCGCACGGCAAAGTGGTCTTCATCGACGAGGGCCCCGCCGCGGCCGCCCGTGAGGACGTGGCCGCGGAGGTGCGTCGGCTCGACGACGGCAGCCGGTACCGCATCGTGAAGGTCTTCCATGACCCTGGGCAACTGACCAACACACTCGCCGCGTTGGGGTGGTCGGCCGACATCCGGCCGCGGGGAGAGTTCCTGGTCGGCATCGCGGAACCGCGTTCCGCGACCGCCGGCTGACCGTCGCCTCAGCCCAGATGCGTCGCCGCGAACATCCGCAGCACCGCCGGGAGGACGACCACCGCGGGCCCGGGTGACGCCAGCGCCTTCGACAGGTCGTCCGACAGGGTCTCCGGGCTCGTGCGGACCCCGGGGACGCCGAAGGACTCGGCCAGGGCCACGTAGTCCGGGCGGGTCAGTTCCGTCGCCGTCGCCTCGCCGAAGGCGTCCGTCATGTACTCGCGGAGGATGCCGTAGCCGCCGTCGTCGACGATCAGCCAGGTGACGTTCAGGTCGTACTGGCGGGCGGTGGCCAGTTCGGCGATCGAGTAGAGGGCGCCGCCGTCGCCCGAGACCGCGAGCACCGGTCGGGTAGGGTCGGCTGCCGCCGCGCCCAGGGCGGCCGGGTAGGCGTAGCCGAGGCCGCCGGCGCCCTGGGCGGAGTGCATGTGGTTCGGGCCCTTGGCGTCGAAGGCCGACCAGGCCCAGTAGGCGAGGATCGTCATGTCCCAGAAGGACGGGGAGTCGGCGGGCAGTGCCTTGCGGACGGACGCCAACACGTCCTGTTCCAGGGTGAGTTCCTGGGAGGCGAGGCGTTCGGCGACCTTTGCGAGGAGCTCACGGACACGCTCCGGCGCGGAAGCGTCCGAGCGCTCGGACACCGTCTCCAGCAGCGCCTGCAACGCCAGTCGCGCGTCCGCGTGGATGCCCAGCGCCGGGTGGTTGGACTCCAGTTTGCCGAGGTCCGCCTCGATCTGGACGACCCGGCCGCGCGGCTTGAACGTGTGGTAGTTGGAGGAGAGTTCGCCGAGGCCCGAGCCGACCACCAGGAGTACGTCCGCGTCCTCGAGGAAGTCGGTCGTGTGCCGGTCCTCGATCCAGGACTGGAGGGACAGCGGGTGCTTCCAGGGGAACGCGCCCTTGCCGCCGGGTGTGGTGACGACCGGGGCCTTCAACACCTCGGCCAGCAGCTTCAGCTTGCCCGACGCGTCCGCCCGTACGACTCCCCCGCCCGCGATGATCGCGGGCCGCTCCGCGCGCGACAGCAGGTCGGCCGCCACCGCCGTCAGTTCGGGGCGCGGCGGCAGCTCCTCGGGGAAGGCGTCGCCGCCCGTCACCACCGGGATGGTCGTCTCGGCCAGCAGCACGTCCTGGGGGATCTCCACCCACACCGGACCGTGCGGGGCGGAGAGCGCCGACTTCCAGGCCGCCTCGATCGCGGACGGGATCTGGGACTGGGCGCGAACCGTGTGAACCGACTTCACGACCCCCCGGAACGAGGCCGACTGGTCCGGCAGTTCATGCAGATAGCCATGGCGGCCGCCGCCCAGCCCCGCCGTCGGGATCTGGCTGCTGATCGCCAGGACGGGGGCGGACGCGGCGGCGGCCTCTTGGAGCGCCGCCAGCGACGTCAGCGCACCCGGCCCCGTCGACAGCAGCAGCGGGGCCGCCTCGCCCGTGATCCGGCCGTACGCGTCCGCCGCGAAGCCCGCGTTGTTCTCCACCCGCAGGCCGATGTACCGCAGGTCGGAGCGGCGCAGCGCGTCGAACATCCCCAGCGCGTGCTGGCCGGGCAGACCGAAGACGGTCGTCGTGCCGAGCGCGGCCAGGGTCTCCACGACCAGGTCTCCGCCGTTGCGGCCGGGAGGAGGGTTCAGCGCGGCGGAGATCTGCCCCTCCGTCGGGCGGAGCACCAGGTCGTGGTCGTGAGTCACTTCGCTTCCGAGTCCTTCCGGGCGGTTGCGATCTGCCGGGACATGATCGTGGTCAGTTCGTACGCCGTGTGGGATGCCGCCACCGACGTGATCTCCGCGTGATCGTACGCGGGGGCCACCTCGACGACATCCGCCGAGACCAGGTTGCAGGACGCCAGGCCCCGCAGGATCTCCAGCAGCTCGCGGGAGGTCATGCCGCCCGCCTCGGGGGTGCCGGTGCCGGGCGCGTGCGCCGGGTCGAGGCAGTCGATGTCGATGGAGATGTAGAGGGGACGGTCGCCGATGCGCTGGCGGAGCTGGTCGGCCACCTCGTCGGCGCCCCGCCGGTAGACATCGGAGGACGTGACGATGCCGAAGCCCAGCTTCTCGTCGTCGGTGAGGTCCTGCTTGCCGTAGAGGGGGCCGCGGATGCCGACGTGCGACAGCGCCGACGTGTCCAGGATCCCCTCCTCCACCGCCCGCCGGAACGGCGTGCCGTGCGTGTACTCGGCGCCGAAGTACGTGTCCCAGGTGTCGAGATGCGCGTCGAAGTGCAGCAGCGCCACCGGACCGTGCTGCTTGGCGACGGACCGCAGCAGCGGCAGCGCGATGGTGTGGTCGCCGCCCAGGGTCATCAGCCGGGCGCCGGTCCCCAGCAGATCGTCGGCGGCGGCCTCGATCGTCTCGACCGCCTCGTTGATGTGGAACGGGTTCACGGCGATGTCGCCGCCGTCCGCCACCTGGGCGAGGGCGAAGGGGGACGCGTCCTGCGCCGGGTTGTACGGCCGCAGCAGCCGGGACGCCTCGCGGATCGCGTTGCCGCCGAAGCGGGCGCCCGGCCGGTACGAGACGCCCGAGTCGAACGGCACCCCGACCACGGCGACGTCGGCACGGCCGACCTCGTCGAGGCGGGGCAGCCGGGCGAAGGTCGCGGGACCGGCGTACCGCGGGATGCGGGACGAGTCGACGGGGCCGCGGGGGGTCTCGTTGCTGCTCATGAGGTACTGCCTTCTTTCTTACGCTTCATCCGCTTCATCGCGTATGGAGTGTTATGTACTGCTTCTCGTACGACTTTACGGGGCCGGGCTACTGGGGAGCCGGGACCGGCGTGGTCGCGACGTCGGGCGCCCGCCCGGCGAGGCGCTCGCGCCAGGCCGCGAGGACGGCGGCGTCGGTGGGCTTCGTCGCCAGGGAGACGACGAGGTACACGGCCAGGGAGGACAACAGGCCGTAGTAGACGGGCTCGTTGGCGAGAATGCCGTAGGACGCCATCAGGCCGATGACCGCGATGCCGCCGACGATCACGGAGGCGAGGGCGCCCTGCACGGTGCCGCGCTTCCACAGGAGGCCGCCGAGGATCGGGACGAGGAGGCCGCCGACGAGGAGGTTGTAGGCGACGGTCAGCGCCTCGACGACGTTGTTCAGCGCGATGGCCGTACAGATCACCGCCACGCCCATGACGAGGATGAAGGCGCGGTTGCCCCTGACCTCGTCGTGCTCCTCACCGGGCCCCCGGACCATTCCCCGCAGCCGCGACCAGATGTCGTTGTTGGCGACGGTGGCGCAGGCGATGAGCGCGCCGGAGGACGTCGACATGACGGCCGCGAGCGCGGCGGCCAGCACCAACCCCCTCACGCCCATCGGGAGTTCGTCCTTCACGATCGTCGCGAAGGCGTCGTCCGCGTTGGCCAGGTTCGGGTAGAGCACCTTGGCCGCCGTACCGATGACGGCGCCGGCGAGGGCGTACACGAGACAGTAGGTACCCGCGACCGTACCGCCCCACTTCGCCGTCGTGTCGCTGCGCGCGGTGAACACGCGCTGCCAGATGTCCTGCCCGATGAGCATGCCGAACGTGTAGATCAGCACGTAGGTGAAGATCGTCTCGCCGCCGATGCCCAGCGGGTCGAAGTACTCGGTGGGCAGCTGCGCCTTCATCTCGCTGAAGCCGCCCGCCTTCACGACGGCGATGGGGAGCAGCAGGAGCAGGACGCCGACGGTCTTCACCACGAACTGCACCATGTCCGTCAGCGTGATCGACCACATGCCGCCGAGGGTCGAGTACGCGACGACGATCGAGCCGCCGAGGACGATCGCGACGGTGCGGTTCATGTCGAAGAGGACGTCGAAGATCGTGGCGTACGCGATGGTCGAGGTGACGGCGAGCATGAGGGTGTACGCCCACATGACCACGCCGGAGATGACCCCGGCCCGGCCGCCGTAGCGAAGGTCCAGCATCTCGGAGACGGTGTAGACCTTGAGGCGGGCGATGCGGGCGGAGAAGAAGACGGACAGGGCCAGCAGCCCGAGGCCGATGGTGAAGACCATCCAGGCGCCGGAGAGGCCGTACTGGTAGCCGAGGCCCACGCCGCCGATGGTGGAGGCGCCGCCGAGGACGATGGCGGCCATGGTGCCGGAGTACATGGCGGGGCCCAGCCGCCGTCCGGCGACCAGGAAGTCGCTCTTCGACTTGGCGCGGCGCATGCCCCACCAGCCCATGGCCAGCATGCCTGCCAGATAGACGACGATCACTGCGTAGTCGACGGCCACGGGGCCCTCCTTCACTCGGTGTCGCCTGCGGGTGACGAGCACCGACACTAGGTGGCCGGAAAGCGACTGCGAAGTGTACGTTTCATCCATTCGAGCAACTCCGAGTGGAGGGAACGTCCACCATGTCGGACCCCGCTGTCCCTCCCACCCCACCGGTCCCGCTGGCGGCTCTCCTGGCCCGTGAGGACCTCGCCCTGCGGCAGATCGCGGGGCCGTCCGACCCGGACATCGTCATCCACTGGGCGCACACCTCTGAGATGGCGGACCCGTACCCGTACCTGCTGGGCGGCGAGCTGCTGCTGACGGCCGGGGTGCACATCCCGGAGGCGGCCGGCTCGGGCACGTACTTCGACGACTACGTCGCCCGGATCGTCGCGGCGGGCGGCGCGGCCCTCGGCTTCGGGGTGGCGCCGGTGCACGACACGGTGCCGCGGGCGCTGGTCGCGGCCTGCGAGGCGTACGAGCTGCCGCTGGTGGAGGTCCCGCCGCAGACCACCTTCTCGGGCGTGGCCCGCGCGGTCTGGCAGCTGATGGCCCAGGCCCGCCTCGCCGAACTCCGCCGCGTCACCGAGGCCCAGCAGAGCCTGGCCGCCGCGGCCTCCCGCCCCGACCCGATCCCCTCCGTCCTGCACCGGCTCGCCCAGCGCGTGGGCGGCCGGGCGGTGCTGTACGGGCCGGAGGGAACCGAGATCGCGGCGGCGGGACGGGCGGAGCCGGGGCGCGGGGTGCCGGAGGCCCTGGCCGGATTGGCGGAGGTCGTGCGACCGAGCACCGCGTCCGAGCGGCCCGGCGGGGCGCCGCCGACGGCAGGCGGGGTGCGGGAAACCCCCGCCGGGTTGGCGGAGGCGGTGCGGCCCGGTACTGCCTCCCGGCGGCCCGGCGGGGCGCCGCCACCACCGGCAGGCGGGGGGCGGGAAACCCCGGCCGGGACGGCCGAGACCGTGCGACCCGGTACCGCCTCCCGGCGGCCCGGCGGGGCCCCACCGCCGGCAGGCGGGGGGCGGGAAACTCCGGCCGGGACGGCGGAGGCCGTGCGGCCGAGTACCGCCTCCCAGCGGCCCGGCGGGGCACCGCCACCACCGGCAGGCGAGGTGCGAGAAACCCCGGCCGGGACGGCGGAGGCCATGCGACCCGGTACCGCCCCCCAGCGGCCCGGTGGGGCGCCGCCGCGGCAGGGCGAGCCGCTCGCCGCGGACCGCACGGCCCCGGCCGCCGGCGGCTCGGCGGGCTCTGATGCCACCGGCGGCTCGGCGTTCTCTGATGCCACCGGCGGAGCCGCGGGTCCGGGTGCCACCCGCGGCTCCGCGGGCCCTGGTGCCACCCACAGCTCCGCCGGCCCCGGTGCCACCCGCGGCACCGCGGGCCCCGGTGCCACCGGCGCCCGCATCACTCCGGTCGCCGGCGGCTCGTCGGCCTCTGGTGCCGCCGGCGCCCGTCCCGCGACCAGCCTCCCCGCCGCCGCCCCCACCCCCACCTCCGCCACTGACACCATCGCCGGCACCCACCTCTCCGCCTACGCCCTCGGGGCCGGTCAGGGCTTCGTGCTCGGCGTCACCGCCCCGCGGCGACAACCCGGGGATCACGCCATCGCGTCCGTCGCCGCCGTGCTGCTGGCCCTGCTCACCGGCGAGCACCAGAGCGGTACGGGGGCGGCCAGATCCTCCGCGCTGGTACGGGTACTGCTGGGCGCCGCGCCGGAGGCGGTCGCGCCGCTCCTCGGCGGGGAGCGGTGGGTCGTCGTGCACGCGCGGCCGGACGGCCACGCTCCCGACGCCGTGGCGTCCTCCGCGCTGGGCGCATCGCTCGGCTCGCCGCTGGTCGACCTGGCGCGGGACGTCGTACGGGTGCTCGTGCCGGCCGAGCGGGAACCGGCGCCGCAGCCCGGCTGGACGCTGGGCGTCAGCGCCGCCGTCGGTCCGGGCGAGTGGGCCTCCGCCGACGCCCAGGCGGGCCGTGCCCTGGCCAGGGCCCGGGCCACCCGCACGCCGCTGGTCCGGCACGGAGCCCGCCCGGCCCTGGCCGACCTGGTCCCTGAGGAGGAGGCCGAGGCGCACGCCCGGGCGCTGCTCGCGCCCCTCACCCCCGTGCTCGCCGAGACGCTGCGCACCTGGCTGTCGCTGCACGGCAGTTGGGACCGTACGGCGGTGGCGCTGGGCGTGCACCGCAACACCGTGCGGCAGCGCATCGCCCGGTGCGCGGCGCTGCTGGCGGCGGACCTGGACGAGCCGGACGTACGGATGGAGCTGTGGTTCGCGCTGCGGCGGCTCTGACCACCACGTGACCCACGTCCCAGCGTGCGGGACGACGGGTGTTCGCACGGAGGTCTGCCTCACAATGGGGGACATGCCGATATCCGGGACCCCCAGCCGCGACGAGCTCGTCGAGCACCTTGTGAAGACCCGTATCGCGGGCGACGTCGCCACCCCGCGTGAGAACAACCTCTCCCACTACCGCCAGCTCGCCAACGGCGTCCGCAACTTCTGGCTCGGCCTGGAGCTCGGCGACCGCTGGACCGACGAGCAGGACGTGCTCGCGGTGATGGCGGAGCGGGTGGGTGTGAACGACGACCCGGAGTTCCGCTACGGCCAGGACACCATCGACCCCCAGCTGACGGTGGCCGGCCTGGAGCGCATGGCGGGCCGACTGCGCAAGGCGGCCGACGGACAGCAGCGGGTCCTGTTCGCCACCGGCCACCCCGGCGGCCTGCTCGACGTGCACCGGGCCACGGCCGACGCCCTGCGCACGGCCGGCTGCGAGATCGTGGTCATCCCGGACGGGCTGCAGACGGACGAGGGCTACGTCATGCAGTTCGCGGACGTGGCGGTCCTGGAGCACGGCGCCACCCTGTGGCACACCCACTCGGGCGAGCCGATGAAGGCCATCCTCACCGCCCTGGAGCGCGCGGGCCGCCCGCTGCCCGACCTGGTCGTCGCCGACCACGGCTGGGCGGGCTACGCCGGGCAGCACGGCGTCGACTCCGTCGGATACGCCGACTGCAACGACCCGGCGCTGTTCCTCGCGGAGGCGGAGGGCACGGTCCAGGTGTCGGTCCCGCTCGACGACCATGTGGTCAGCCCGCGCTACTACGACCCGATGACGGCGTATCTGTTGGCGGAGGCGGGGCTGGCCTAGGGCCGGTCGTCACCGAGGGGCGCGGACCACGCCTTCCTGGATGACCGAGATGGCCAGCTGCCCGTCCTGCGTGTAGATGCGGGCCTGGCCGAGGCCGCGGCCGCCGTGGGCCGAGGGCGACTCCTGGTCGTAGAGGAGCCATTCGTCGGCGCGGAACGGGCGGTGGAACCACATCGCGTGGTCCAGGGAGGCGCCGACGACGTCACCGACCGCCCAGCCGCCGCGGCCGTGCGCGAGGAGCACCGAGTCGAGGAGCGTCATGTCGGAGACGTACGTGGCGAGGACGACGTGCAGCAGCGGTTCGTCGATGGCACCGCCGAGTTTGCCGTTGGTGCGGAACCAGACCTGGGAGTGCGGTTCGCGCGGCTCGCCGAAGGTGCCGTACGGCGGCTCGTCGACGTAGCGCAGGTCGATCGCCTCGCGCGCCTCCAGGAACCTCTCCACGACCTCCGGGTCGAGGTGGCCGTAGCCGCGTAGCCGCTCCTCGGAGGTGGGCAGCGTGACGGGGTCGACGGAGAGCGGCATCGGAGCCTGGTGTTCGAAGCCCTCCTCGTGCCGCTGGAAGGAGGCGGACAGCGCGAAGATCGGCTGTCCGTGCTGGACGGCGACGACGCGGCGCGCGGTGAAGGAACGGCCGTCGTTCATACGGTCGACCGTGTAGACGATCGGCGCGCCGGGGTCGCCGGGACGCAGGAAGTACGCGTGGAGCGAGTGGGCGAGGCGGTCCTCGGGGACCGTTCGCCCGGCGGCGACGAGCGCCTGGGCCGCGACCTGCCCGCCGAAGACGCGTGGGACGACGGCGGACCGGGACCGGCCGCGGAAGATGTCCACCTCGATCTGCTCGATGTCGAGCAGATCGAGGAGACTCTGTAGTGCCTGACTCATGCAGTCATTTCTACTGGTCAGTGTTTTCCGGAGCCTTACAGGCCCATGTCCTTCGCGATGATCGTCTTCATGATCTCGCTGGTGCCGCCGTAGATGCGGTTGACGCGGTTGTCCGCGTACAGGCGGGCGATCGGGTACTCGTTCATGAAGCCGTACCCACCGTGCAGCTGGAGGCAGCGGTCGATCACGCGGTGCGCGACCTCGGTGCAGAACAGCTTGGCGCTGGCGGCCTCGGCGGGGGTCAGCTCGCCCGCGTCGAGGGCCTCGAGCGCGCGGTCGGCGACGGCCTCGGCCGCGTCCACCTCGGCCTGGCAGGCGGCCAGTTCGAACTTGGTGTTCTGGAAGGAGGCGACGGTCTTGCCGAAGACGGTGCGGTCCTGCACGTACTCCTTGGCGAACCGGACCGCGGCCTTGGCCTGGGCGTAGGCGCCGAAGGCGATGCCCCAGCGCTCGGAGGCCAGGTTGTGGCCGAGGTAGTAGAAGCCCTTGTTCTCCTCGCCGAGGAGGTCCTCGACGGGGACCTTGACGTCTACGAACGCCAGCTCGGCGGTGTCGGAGGTCTTCAGGCCGAGCTTGTCGAGCTTGCGGCCGATGGAGTAGCCCTCGGACTTGGTGTCCACCGCGAAGAGGGAGATGCCGAAGCGGCGGTCCTCGGCGGTGGGCGCGGAGGTGCGGGCGCAGACGATCACGCGGTCGGCGTGGACGCCGCCGGTGATGAAGGTCTTGGAGCCGTTGAGGACGTAGTGCGTGCCGTCCTCGGAGAGCTTGGCGGTGGTCTTCATGCCCGCGAGGTCGGAGCCGGTGCCCGGCTCGGTCATCGCGAGCGCCCACATCTCCTCGCCGGAGACGAACTTCGGCAGGAAGCGCTTCTTCTGCTCGTCGGTGGCGAGCATCTTGATGTACGGCAGGCCGAGCAGCACGTGCACGCCGGAGCCGCCGAACTGGACGCCCGCGCGCGCGGTCTCCTCGTACATCACGGCTTCGAACTTGTACGAGTCGATGCCGGCGCCGCCGTACTCCTCGTCGACGCGGATGCCGAAGACGCCGAGCTCGGCGAGCTTGTAGTAGAAGTCGCGCGGCGCCTGGCCTGCCGCGAACCACTCGTCGTAGACCGGGACGACCTCGGCCTCGATGAAGGCGCGCAGGGTCTCCCGGAACGCCTCGTGATCCTCGTTGAACACCGTACGGCGCACCGCGCCACCTCCACGTACTCTCGGCATGTCTAAGCGCTTGCTCACTTACCGTACCGGTGAGTAGGAAGGCGCGTCCAGGTAACGCTCGTCACGTAAACCCCGGAGCCCCGCACAAGCCCGCAGCCGCCGACGGTGCTCCGCCCCCATGAGGGCCACCCGCACCCGACGATGAAGGTTGTACGGGTGGTGCGGGTGGGAACAACAAAACCCGGCCGGAGGCCGGGTGCACCCTCACCCACCCGCAGCCGCGAACGCCCCCCGAGCCATCCGATGCAGCAACCCCGCGGTGACCCCCCGCCCCGGCAACGCCCCCGCCCTCCCCAGATGCGGCGTCGAGTTCAGCAGCCCGAACACCGAGTGCACAGCAGACCGTGCCGTCGGCTCGCCGAGCGCCGGGTACACCTTCCGCACCACCTCCACCCACAGCTCGACGTACTGCCGCTGAAGCTGCCGCACCAGCTTGCGGTCACTGTCGCGGAGGCGGTCCAGCTCACGGTCGTGCAGGGTGATGAGGGGACGGTCGTCCAGGGCGAAGTCGATGTGGCCCTCGATCAGGGAGTCGAGGAGGACCTCCGGGTCGACCCCGTCCGCCTCCTGGGCCCGCCGCTTCGCCCCCGTCAGCAGCTGCCCGCTGATCCCCACCAGCAGCTCCGCCAGCATCGCGTCCTTGCCCGCGAAGTGCCGGTACAGACCGGGCCCGCTGATGCCGACCGCGGCACCTATCTCGTCGACGCCGACGCCATGGAAGCCGCGTTCGGCGAACAGTCGCGCGGCCTCTTTGAGGATCTGCTCGCGGCGGGTGGGGGCGTCGGTTCTCGTGGCCATGAAAGTAATTCTAGACAGGGAGGTTAGCGGTCGTTAACCTGATGGAAATGGTTAACGCTCATTAACAGTCGATCGCTGGGTGAGGGGACCGCAGGATGCAGGAGGCAGCAGAGCTGACGAGCGCGGCAGATCCCGCGTCCGAGGCCTGGCGGGCCAACGAGAAGGGCCACCTCGCACTCGTCGGGGAACTGCGCGGCAAGCTCGCCGCGGCCCGCCTGGGCGGCGGCGAGAAGGCACGGGCACGGCACACCGCGCGCGGCAAGCTGCTGCCCCGGGACCGGGTCGACGCCCTCCTCGATCCCGGCTCGCCCTTCCTGGAGCTGGCGCCCCTCGCGGCCGAGGGGATGTACGAGGGACAGGCCCCGGCCGCCGGCGTCATCGCCGGGATCGGCCGGGTCGGCGGGCGCGAGTGCGTGATCGTCGCCAATGACGCCACCGTCAAGGGCGGGACGTACTACCCGATGACGGTCAAGAAGCACCTGCGCGCGCAGGAGGTCGCCCTCGAGAACCGGCTTCCGTGCATCTACCTCGTCGATTCCGGCGGCGCCTTCCTGCCCATGCAGGACGAGGTCTTCCCCGACCGCGAGCACTTCGGGCGGATCTTCTACAACCAGGCCCGGATGTCCGGCGCCCGGATTCCGCAGATCGCCGCGGTGCTCGGGTCGTGCACCGCGGGAGGGGCGTACGTCCCCGCCATGAGCGACGAGGCGGTGATCGTGCGCAACCAGGGGACGATCTTCCTGGGCGGCCCCCCGCTCGTGAAGGCCGCCACCGGCGAGGTCGTCACCGCGGAGGAGCTCGGCGGCGGCGAGGTGCACGCGCGCGTGTCCGGCGTCACCGACCACCTCGCGGAGGACGACGCGCACGCCCTGCGGATCGTGCGCACCATCGCCGCCACGCTCCCCGCGCGCGGGCCCCTCCCCTGGGAGGTCACGCCCGCCGCGGAGCCCAAGGTCGACCCGTACGGGCTGTACGGCGCCGTGCCGGTCGACTCCCGTACCCCCTACGACGTACGCGAGATCATCGCGCGCGTGGTCGACGGCTCCCGCTTCGCCGAGTTCAAGTCCGAGTTCGGGCAGACCCTCGTCACCGGCTTCGCCCGCATCCAGGGCCACCCGGTGGGGATCGTCGCCAACAACGGCATCCTGTTCTCCGAGTCCGCCCAGAAGGGCGCCCACTTCATCGAGCTCTGCGACCAGCGCGGGATCCCGCTCCTGTTCCTGCAGAACATCTCCGGCTTCATGGTCGGCAAGGACTACGAGGCCGGCGGCATCGCCAAGCACGGCGCCAAGATGGTCACGGCCGTCGCCTGCACGCGCGTGCCCAAGCTGACGGTCGTCGTCGGCGGGTCGTACGGCGCCGGGAACTACTCCATGTGCGGCCGGGCCTACTCCCCCCGCTTCCTGTGGATGTGGCCCAACGCCAAGATCTCCGTCATGGGCGGCGAACAGGCCGCGTCGGTCCTGGCCACGGTGAAGCGGGACCAGTTGGAGGCCCGCGGCGAGCAGTGGCCCGCCGAGGAGGAGGACGCCTTCAAGGCGCCGATCCGCGCGCAGTACGAACGCCAGGGCAACGCCTACTACGCGACCGCCCGGCTGTGGGACGACGGGGTCATCGACCCGCTCGACACCCGGCAGGTACTGGGGCTGGCCCTGACCGCGTGCGCCAACGCGCCACTGGGCGACCCCCAGTTCGGCGTCTTCCGGATGTGAGGGGCGCCATGACGACGAGGGGCTTCACCACGATGTTCGACACAGTCCTTGTGGCCAACCGGGGCGAGATCGCCGTCCGCGTGATCCGTACGCTGCGGTCGCTGGGCGTGCGCTCGGTGGCCGTCTTCTCCGACGCCGACGCGGACGCCCGGCACGTCCGGGAGGCCGACACGGCCGTACGGATCGGTCCGGCGCCCGCCGCCGAGAGCTATCTGTCCGCCGAGCGGCTCCTGGAGGCGGCCGCCCGCACCGGCGCCCAGGCCGTCCACCCCGGCTACGGCTTCCTCGCCGAGAACGCCGGCTTCGCGCGCGCGTGCGCCGACGCGGGGCTGGTGTTCATCGGGCCGCCGGCCGACGCCATCTCACTCATGGGCGACAAGATCCGCGCCAAGGAGACCGTGCAGGCAGCAGGAGTGCCGGTCGTCCCCGGCTCGAGCGGCAGCGGGCTCACGGACGCCCAACTCGCCGACGCCGCCCGGGAGATCGGCATGCCGGTGCTGCTGAAGCCGAGCGCGGGCGGGGGCGGCAAGGGCATGCGGCTGGTGCGGGACCCGTCGGTCCTCGCCGACGAGATCGCCGCCGCCCGCCGCGAGGCCCGCGCCTCCTTCGGCGACGACACGCTGCTCGTCGAGCGGTGGGTCGACCGGCCCCGGCACATCGAGATCCAGGTCCTGGCGGACGGCCACGGGCACGTGGTCCATCTCGGCGAGCGCGAGTGCTCCCTCCAGCGCCGCCACCAGAAGATCATCGAGGAGGCGCCCAGCGTGCTCCTCGACGACAAGACCCGCGCGGCGATGGGCGAGGCGGCCGTGCAGGCGGCGCGTTCATGCGGGTACGCGGGCGCGGGGACGGTCGAGTTCATCGTCCCCGGGAACGACCCGGCGTCGTACTACTTCATGGAGATGAACACCCGCCTCCAGGTGGAACACCCGGTCACCGAGCTGGTCACCGGCCTCGACCTGGTGGAGTGGCAACTGCGGGTCGCGGCCGGTGAGCGACTGCCGTACGAACAGGACGACATCGGGCTCACCGGTCACGCGATCGAAGCCCGCCTCTGCGCCGAGGACCCCACCCGCGGGTTCCTGCCCTCCGGCGGCACGGTGCTGAAGCTCCACGAGCCGCAGGGCGACGGCGTACGCACCGACTCCGGGCTCAGCGAGGGCACCGAGGTCGGCAGCCTGTACGACCCGATGCTGTCCAAGGTGATCGCGTACGGCCCGGACCGGGCGACCGCGCTCCGCAAGCTCCGGGCGGCCCTCGCGGAGACGGTCACGCTGGGCGTGCCGACCAACGCCGGGTTCCTGCGGCGGCTGCTCGCGCATCCGGCGGTGGTGGCGGGCGAGTTGGACACGGGGCTGGTCGAGCGGGAGGTCGAGGGGCTCGTACCGGCCGAGGTGCCGCAGGAGGTGTACGTGGCGGCGACGCTGCTGCGCCAGGCCGCACTCGGCGCGGACGGGCCCGGCTGGGCCGACCCGTTCTCCGCCACGGACGGCTGGCGCCTGGGCGGCGAACGGGCCTGGACGGCGCACCACCTGCGGGTGGCGGGGCACGACCCGCTCACCGTCCGCGTGCGCAGCACACCGGGCGGCGGGGCGGAGGTACTGCCCGACGGCGCGGAGACGCCCCTCCCGGTACGCGCGGGTCCGCCCCCGGGCCCGGGCGCCGAGGCACGCTTCACCGTCCACCTCGACGGGATCGCCCACACCTTCGCCGCGCTGCCGGACGGCACCTGGCTCGGCCGTGACGGCGACGCGTGGCACGTGCGCGACCACGACCCGGTCGCCGCCTCGCTCACCCGGGCCGGGCACGCGGGCGCCGACTCCCTCACCGCGCCGATGCCCGGCACGGTCACCGTCGTGAAGGTCGCC
Organism: Streptomyces sp. NBC_01352; assembly: GCF_036237295.1. Lineage (NCBI taxonomy): Bacteria > Bacillati > Actinomycetota > Actinomycetes > Kitasatosporales > Streptomycetaceae > Streptomyces > Streptomyces sp. NBC_01352. Next base: position 6,811,767 of record NZ_CP108354.1, on the reverse strand, counting down.
GTCGGCGACGAGGTGACCGCCGGACAGAGCCTGCTGGTCGTCGAGGCGATGAAGATGGAGCACGTCATCTCCGCCCCGCACGCCGGCACGGTCACCGAGCTGGACGTTGCCCCGGGCTCGACGGTCGCCATGGACCAGGTACTGGCGGTCATCGCCCCCGTGGAGGAGGAGACGGCATGAGCACTCCGGAACTGGGCCTCCCTATGGTCGTACCGGCCCCGGGCCTGCCCGCGCGCGTCCGCATCCACGAGGTCGGCGCGCGCGACGGCCTGCAGAACGAGAAGGCGACCGTGCCCACCGAGGTCAAAGCGGAGTTCGTCCGCCGGCTGGCCGAGGCCGGCCTGACGACCATCGAGGCCACCAGCTTCGTCCACCCCAAGTGGGTGCCCCAACTGGCCGACGCGGAGCACCTGTTCCCGCTCGTGAGCGACTTGGAGGTGGCGCTCCCGGTCCTCGTGCCGAACGAACGCGGCCTGGACCGGGCCCTCGCGCTGGGCGCCCGTCGCGTCGCCGTCTTCGCGAGCGCCACCGAGTCCTTCGCCAAGGCCAACCTCAACCGCACGGTCGACGAGGCGCTGGCGATGTTCGAGCCGGTGGTGGCGAGGGCGAAGGCCGAGGACGTCCACGTGCGCGGCTACCTGTCGATGTGCTTCGGCGACCCGTGGGAGGGCGCGGTCCCGGTCCCCCAGGTCGTCCGGGTCTGCCGGGCCCTCCTCGACATGGGCTGCGACGAGCTGAGCCTGGGCGACACGATCGGGGTGGCGACGCCGGGCCACGTCCTGGCGCTGCTCACCGAGCTCACCGAAGCCCGGGTCCCCACGGGCGCGTTGGGCGTGCACTTCCACGACACGTACGGCCAGGCGCTCTCCAACACCCTGGCCGCCCTCCAGTACGGCGTCACCACGGTCGACGCCTCCGCGGGCGGCCTCGGCGGCTGCCCGTACGCGAAGTCCGCGACCGGCAACCTCGCCACCGAAGACCTCGTGTGGATGCTTCAGGGCCTCGGCATCGACACGGGAGTCGACCTCGCCCGCCTCGTCGCCACGAGCACGTGGATGGCCGAACAACTGGGCCGACCCAGCCCTTCTCGTACCGTCCGAGCCTTGTCCCACAAGGACCCCAAGGAGCAGTGACCTGCCATGGACCACCGTCTCTCCCCCGAGCTGGAGGAACTCCGCCGCACCGTCGAGGAGTTCGCTCACGACGTCGTCGCCCCCAAGATCGGCGACTTCTACGAGCGGCACGAGTTCCCGTACGAGATCGTCCGTGAGATGGGCCGCATGGGCCTGTTCGGGCTGCCGTTCCCGGAGGAGTACGGCGGCATGGGCGGCGACTATCTCGCCCTCGGCATCGCGCTGGAGGAACTCGCGCGCGTCGACTCGTCGGTGGCGATCACACTGGAGGCGGGCGTCTCGCTGGGCGCGATGCCGATCCATCTGTACGGCACGGAGGCCCAGAAGCGGGAATGGCTCCCGCGCCTCTGCACGGGCGAGATGCTCGGCGCGTTCGGCCTCACGGAGCCGGACGGCGGCTCCGACGCGGGGGCGACGCGTACGACGGCCCGGCTCGACGCGGAGACGAACGAGTGGGTGATCAACGGCACCAAGTGCTTCATCACCAACTCCGGCACGGACATCACGGGCCTGGTGACGGTCACGGCGGTCACCGGCCGCAAGCCGGACGGCAGGCCGCTGATCTCGGCGATCATCGTCCCGTCCGGCACGGCCGGCTTCTCGGTCGCGGCACCGTACTCGAAGGTCGGCTGGAACGCCTCGGACACCCGCGAGCTGTCGTTCTCCGACGTCCGGGTCCCGGCGGCGAACCTGCTGGGCGAGGAGGGCCGGGGCTACGCCCAGTTCCTGCGCATCCTCGACGAGGGCCGCATCGCCATCGCGGCGCTGGCGACGGGGCTCGCCCAGGGCTGTGTCGACGAGTCGGTGACGTACGCGAAGGAGCGGCATGCCTTCGGCCGCCCCATCGGCTCGAACCAGGCGATCCAGTTCAAGCTCGCCGACATGGAGATGAAGGCCCACACGGCCCGCCTCGCCTGGCGCGACGCGGCGTCCCGCCTGGTGTCCGGCGACCCCTTCAAGAAGGAAGCCGCCCTGGCGAAGCTGTACTCCTCGACGATCGCGGTGGACAACGCCCGCGACGCCACCCAGATCCACGGCGGCTACGGCTTCATGAACGAGTACCCGGTCGCCCGCATGTGGCGCGACTCCAAGATCCTGGAGATCGGGGAGGGGACGAGCGAGGTGCAGCGGATGCTGATCGCGAGGGAGTTGGGGCTGGTGGGCTGAGCGCGGCGAGGCTCACCCGTTTCCTACCTAACGCCCCAACCGCCGCCGTACACGCCGGACCTGACGGTTGTCGGCGACCGCGTCCCGGAGCCGACGCCCAGTGCCGGCCTCGTACGCCGGGCCCTCCAGACGCAGCAGGGCGCCGTCACGGACGACGGCGTACGCGACCGGGGTGTCCGCCTTCAGAAGGGTGACCGTCCTCTGCTCGACCTGGAACCGTGCCTCACGATTTCTTCCTCACCGGTCCCCCTCATGTTGTGCTTGCCGATCGCTGCGCACGGTGGCGTACCCGCGGGCTCTCTCTTTCGCCCGGAGAACGGCACCCCCGCAGGCCGGCCACCCGGGCAGGAAACACGGGCGACCTCTCCCGGCCACCGGAGACCGGCGTCCGGAAGGAAGAGGTTTACGGGATGTGGCGCGCCACTCGACACGCCGACGGTCAAGGGCACGGGGCCCGGCTTGAGGGTCAAGCCGGGCCCCGTGGCCCAACGCACGGCCGGGTATCCGACCGGGTCCTACTCTGCGGGGTCTCCGAAGCGATAGAGCTCCACCTGGACTCCGCGTCGACGGGCGAAGTCCGCGATTCCCTCCACGGCGTCCGTCAGAGCAGTCGCGAGCCTAGGCAGCTCCCGGGCGCGCTGCTCCCTGTCGGGCGCGGCGTCCACCGCCCGCCAAGCGGCCTGGTAAGCCTTCTCCAGCGGGGCGACCGTGTCTTCGAGGTCGACGATGTCGTCCAGTCCGAAGCCCGGTAGGCGGCGCTGGGCGGCCATGTCCATCTGGGCGGTGACCGAGACGAGATCGCCCACCAGCCTCACATGGGCTGCCCCGATCTTCCGGCTCAGCAGGATTTCGGCCAGCACCCCGTTCCAGTGGTCTTCCTGGTCCAGCATCCGTTCCCCATTCAGGATTCTCTTGCCATTCTGGCAAGTCTCGCAGCTCCGGCCCTGCCCGCGGGTATGGCGACCCCACCCTCTCTCAGAATCCCCACGCAGTAGGTCACGCAACTGTTGCTTCCATAGCTGTACGGGCCGAGATCCGCACCGATGGACTTGAGCTGAGCCTTGACGGCCGCTCGCGCGTCAGGAAGCCGGAACGTCAACTGCCGCATGTTCGGGCCAGGCTTCTCGGTGACGACCTGAGCCGACGTGTTGTAGCCGGTGTAGTCGTCCAGGCCGGCCGGGGCGTCGATCACCTGCTCCGTTTCGAGTGACCGCCCGTCGTCGAGCTCCACCTTGATCGTCGCATGGTTTGCGTCCTCGTCCCAACTGACCGTCGCAGTACCGCAGTTGTGGACGAGTAGCGACGTTCCACCGGCGAACACGTAGTACGTGTGGACGTCCTCGACCGTCAGGTCGTGCGTGCGCTGGCGCTTGTCGAAGGCGCGGATGGCCGTCAACTGGACGGCCTCGCCGTCCGCCGTGTGCAGACGCATGCCCGGTTTGAGGTCACCGGCCTCGATCCACGCCTGCTCGGAGTCCGACCAGAAGGGGTGGGTCGTGGTGGAGACCAAAGCCTCGGCCTTGCCGGAGCTTGCCTTGATCGTCAGATCGACGAAGTTCTTGTCGTCTTCGGTGACGATCGTGCCGACAACCTCACGGACCGTCTTACCGCCGGTCTTCGGGTCGGTGACAGTGATCTTGTCGCCGAGCTTCACCTTCTCGATCGGCTTGGTCTTGCCGTTGGCGAGGAGCACCTTCGTGCCGGGCAGGAAGCTGTGCTTGCCCTCGACCGGGCAGGAGCCGGCCTCCTCGTTCTTCTTCCGTTTCTTGAGGGCCTCGGCCGCCTTCTTCCTGGCGTCCTTGAGCTTGTCCCCGGCCTTGGCCAGCCCGGCCTGGGCCTTGCCCACCGCCTTGTTGGCCTTCCACAGGTCCTTGGCCCCACCGATCAGGTCACCGACCAGGCCGGTGACCCTCTTGGCGAGCTTGATGCCCTTGGCCCAATTCCACGGGGCGCCGTACTTGGCGAGGATCTTGCCGGCCAGACCGCCCGCGAAGCTGCCGGCGATATTGAGCAGGGTCTCGCCGCAGGCACCGACGTCACCCGTGGAGATGCAGTCGAGGGCGGCGTCGACACCGAGGATGTCCCGGACGATCTTGACCAGGGCCTTGCCTGCGGACTTGATCCGCTGCTTGGCCGCGGACTGCTGCCCCTGGGCTTGCGTGACGTTCCAGGACGCCTTGTCGTAGTCCGACTGCGCCTCTTCCTCATTGGTCTTCGGGAAGTACGGCTGGCCCCCTCGGCACTCGATCAGCCCTTCCCGGCACTCCGGGATGATCAATCCGCTGGGGTCGGCATGCGTGACCGGCGAGTTGTTCGCGTACGAGTAGCCGTTGATCTGCTGGGGCTGCGTCTGGTCGATGATCGGGTCGACCGAGATGAACTTGCCGATCGTGGAGTCGTACTCGCGCGCCCCCAGATGCGTCAGCCCGGTCGAGGCGTCGATCGTGCCACCGACGTAGCCCTTCTCTCCGGGCCAGACCCCGGTCTTCTCGCCGCGCTCGACGCCGAAGGGGTCGAAGCGGCGCTGGCTGATCGCACCGGTCGCGGCGTCGATCGCCACCTCGCCCGTGCCGTGGTGGTCGGAGGCGACGAAGGACAGCTTGCCCGCCGTGCGTACGGCGACCGCCTGGCCGGCGTACTCGTAGTAGCGGGTGGCCTCCGTCTTGGTGCCGTCGGCCGACAGCTTCAGCTCGGTGCCGGGCAGGTAGACGGTGGTGCCCGACGGCGCCTTGCGCACTAGACGGTTGCCCGAGCCGTCGTAGAGGTAGCTGGTCTTCGAGCCGTTCGCCTCGGTGGCCTCGCCGAGCTTGCCCTGGTCGTTCCAGACAAGAGACTGGGCGTTGCCTCCGATGGTGCGCTTGGTGGTGTTGCCCGAGTCGTCGTACTCGTACGTCGACTGCCGGTCACCGGTCGGCGTGTTCTCGACGATCTTGGTGACCTGGTGGGGACCGTCGCCCAGCGTGCCCGCGGTTCCGTACTCGTAGCTGCGGGTGATGTTCTTCGCGGCGTCGAGCCCAGTGTCATGGACGGTCTCCGAGAGCCGGTTGCCGATGGCGTCGGTCTCGTAGGACTTCCAGTACGGGGACGGGCCACCCAGGGAGCCGGTACCGGCGGCGGAGTCACAGGCCGTCGGACCGGAACCCTCCACCGGGATGGCGGAGCCGCGGGTGCCCATGCCGGCCGCGCTCGTGGCGGTGGCCGCCGGGGTCCAGGCGTCCTTCAGCCGCTGACGGGTGTCGTAGGCGAAGCACTGCACGTCCGGCGAGGCGGAGTTCGCGGTGTCCGCGATGGACAGGACATTGCCGGCCTGGTCGTATGAGTACCGGGCGTCCTTGGCCGGGGCGGTCGCGCCGTAGACGTCGACCACCGAGCGGGTCAGCCGGTCGGTGCCCTTCTCGTAGTTGTAGGTCTGCCAGACCTTCTTGCCGCTGCCGGTGTTCAGCTCCAGCTGCTGGATGAGGCTCTTGCCGGAGTAGACGGTGTTGGTGACGTACGAGGTGGAACCCGTCATCGTCTTGGGACGCTGAAGGCTGTCGTACGTGTAGGTCAGCGGCTCCTCCGAGAGGTCGCCGACGGCCGGAAGAGTGGTTCCCCGGACTGTCCCGTCCTGGTTGTAAGAGGTGCTGAAGACATAGGTTCCCGCCAGGGAGCCCTGCGAGGCGGGGATCTGGTAGGCGGTCTTCAGCGGCCGGTAGAACTCATCCATCGACTGGACGGCCGTGGCGAAGTACTCGGTCGGCGAGGTGTAGTTGAGGAAGCCATAGGCCTGGCCCAGCCAACCCGCCTTGTCGTACCTCGTCTCGGTGAGCTTGGTGCCGGTGCCGGCGTCACCCTGCCAGGTCGTCAGGACGCGGCCAAGACTGTCGTAGACGGTTGACGTCTTCTTGTTCCGGCCGTCATACGCGGCGATCGGCCGGTCCAGCTCGTCGTACTCCACGCGCGAGGTGCCCGCGTCGGGGTCGATCGACTTGGTCTGCCGGCCGAGCTGGTCGTACTCGTACCGCCACACGTTGCCCTTGGCGTCCGTGACGGTCTCCAGCTGACCCGCCACGGTGTACGTGTACTTCATGGAGTCGTACGGCACGCCTGCGGCCGGTGAAGCGCCTCGGTAGTGGCGGATCTCGGCGACTTTGCCCTGGCCATTGGTGACCGTGGTTGTGGGTACACCGCCAGTCGGAGGGTCGACGTGCGTCAGCTCGCCCTCATAGCTGGTCGTGGTCCGCCACTGCTCGCCGCCGCCGACGGCGAGGATCTGCGCGGTCGGCCGGCCCAGACCGTCGTACTCCATCAGGCTCTGCTGGCCGACCTGGCCGTTGCTGACGAGCAGCAGTTCGTCCGAGGCGGTGCCGGCCGCGTTGTATGTGGTGTTGGTCTTCTTGACGTTGCCCGTGCCGTCGTACCAGGTGTCGGCGACCATGCGGGTGCCGTCGGGCCCCTCGGTCTGGATCTGGCGGGGCCTGAGCATGCTGTCGTAGAGCTGGTACTCGGCGCCGTAGCTGCCGTCGTTCTCGATCTTCTCGGTCTTGATCGAGGTGACCTTGTCCTTGCGGACGTTGTAGGAGTACTTGATGCTCGGCGTCTGCGCCGTCGTGCGGTCCGCCAGCCAGACGGAGGTCAGCCGACCCATGGCGTCGTACGCGAGGTCCGTCCGCTGCCCGTTCGGGTCGGTCTGGCCCTTGGACATGCCCCAGGCGGGGGCGTAGTCGGTGGTGGTGACGTGACCGGCGGCGTTGGTGACGGTGGTCTTCGTCAGCAGGCCGTTGGTCTCGGTGTAGGCGGTCTTCGTCTCCTGCGTCGTGCCCTGCTGCTTGGCGTCCTTCTGGGACAGCGGGCGGCCGAAGGCGTCGTAGGTGGTGGTGCCGGTGACCTGGTACGTCGCCGTGGTGCCGTTGTGCGACGTCATCCGCTCGGTCTTGGTGGCGTCACCCTTGGTGGGCGCCGCGCCGAACGCTCCGCCGTCGTAGGAGGTGCGCTCGTCCGCCAGGACCTGGGTCTTGCGGTCGGGCGTGGTCGCGCACTTCACCGACACCGACTCGCTGCGCGCGGGCAGCGCGAGCAGGTTCTTCGCCGTGTTGTCCGCGTACGTGGTGCGGGTGCAGGTGTCGTCCCTGGTGGTGGAGACGTCACCCTGGTCGTCGACCGTCAGCACCCGGCCGGTGCCGTTGGACGTGTCGTACGTGGTGGTCGACTTCGTCTCCAGCCAGGTGCCGTCCGACTTCAGATTGAAGCCGCGGCCGGTCTGGGAGCGCACGATCACCGCGCGGGTGGTGCCCCAGCTCTGGGCCTGGGTGGCGGAGTAGTGCTTCCACGGGGTCTGGATGGACTTGGAGATCAGCTTGGCGCCGTCGTAGGTGGCGACCTCCAGCTGGTGACCCGTGAACTCCTCGTCGTCGGAGTACGACGCCCCGGTCGAGTCCTTCACCGTCACCGAACGCGCGTTGCCCGCCGCGTCCTTGTCGCCGTCCATGCCCTGCATGAACGTGTAGTCGACGCGGGTCTTCTGCACGTCGGCCGTGCCGCTGGTGACCTTGACCTTGCCGTAGCCCTGCCAGCCGCCCCAGGTCAGGTACTTGGCGTCGGTGATGCCGTCCGGCTTGGCCTTACGCCAGGCCGCGTCGCCCTGGTAGTCGTAGCGGGTGACCATGCCGTCGCTGCCGCCGGTGCGGTCGGTCTCGATGACCGCCGACACGACGTACTTGTGGAACCAGTCCGTGATCGGGTCGACATAGCCCGGCGGGGCCCACTTCACCGGGTAGCAGCGCTTGGTCGACTCGCCCGGCGTCGGCAGTGTGGCCTTGGTGCAGTCGGTCGGCGCGTAGTTGACGTCGAGCTGGGCACCGGTCTCGCTGAGGACCATCGAGAGGCGGAAGCGGTGGAACGGCGCGATGTTGTCGCCGATCGCGTCGACGCGGTTGGCGAGCTGCTCGCCGAACAGGTCCACGGAGGGCAGTTTGATCGCCGTACCGGCGCGGCCCTCGTGCTCGATCTTCGACAGCCACAGCGTCTTGGAGTCGTCACCGTTGTCGGTGAACAGGTGCGTCAGGCTCCAGGCATCCACGTCCTGGTAGGTCGTCGCGTCCTTGCGCATCTGCGTGACGACCGAGGTCAGCCGCTTCGTGGTGAAGAACGTCTGCACCGGCGAGGTGCACTTCGTGCTCGCCTTGCACTCCTGATCGACCGGGACGTCGGGCCAGTGAGCGGCGTTCGCCTTGGTGCGCTTGCTCTCCGCGCAGTCGAAGTCGGCGGTGGGCAGGCAGCGTTCGGCGGTGTTGAGGACGATCCGGGCCGGCGCCTTGGCCGCGTAGACCTGGCCGTCGCGCTGGCCGTAGTCGATGCGCTTGAGGTAGCCGCCGCGGTGGTAAGCGGTGCCGTTGACGTCCGTCTTCGCGTTGAGCGCGTAGTAGTTGGTCTCGCGGTCGTAGAAGTAGGACATCACGTTGCCGTGGCTGTCCTTGACGTAGTCCAGGCTCCAGCGCCAGGCCTGCTGGCAGTGGGCGCTGGTGAACGTGGCGTTGTAGCAGGGCTCGCCGGAGTCGTCGCCGAAGACCGGCGCGGTCCAGGTGGAGTTGGTCTCCTCGTTGCCCGTGGCCCAGCCCGGAAGGCGGTTCTGACCGAAGTAGTACTCGGTGCCGTCCGAGGTGGTGATGCGCCAGTACTCACCGTCGTTGTCGCCGTTGGTGGCACCGGTCAGCTTCTCGACCTTGCTGCCGTCGTCGGACGACATGTGCCACTTGCCGGTGGTGTCGTCCTTGACCAGCTCGCCGGCGGAGCCGTTGAGCATGACCGTGGCGTTCTCGAACGCCCAGCACTGCTCGCCGGAACCGGAGTGGCCGTCGTCCGCGCACGGCTTGTAGCGGCGCTCGATGTAGCCGGGGTCGTAGGAGAAGCCCTCGCCGATCCAGGAGCCCTGGTTGTTCGTCGCCGAGGTGCGGCCGTCCGCCGACTGGGACGAGTAGCCGAGGCCGACGGTCGGCGTGAGGCCGCCCGGGGTCGGCACTGAACGGAAGGGGTAGTTCCAGTTGAACGCGCCGGAGGAGGTGGCGACACTCCAGCTCGACGACGGGGCGAGGGCAGTGGCCTTGTAGGTGCCCTGGGCGCTGGAGGGGCCCGCCGCGACGGCGACCAGGGAGGTCGCCTCGCCCGCCATGGTCGACACGCCCTCGGCCGGGGCCGGAGCCGCGGTCACGTCGGCCGAGACGGTGCCCATCTTCAGGTCGTTGACCGTGGGCAGCACCTTGGGCTGCTCCGGGCACTCCTTGCTGCCGGGCACGGCGACCGTGGCGCAGGAGGGAAGCTGGACGAGCTGGAGACGCGAGGCGTAGGAACCGCCGAAGCCCTCGGCGAACTCCGAATAGTCCACGGTCAGGCGGACCTTGGCCGCCTTGTCCGCGCCGTCGGCACGCTCCACGCCCAGCAGGACGCCGGCGCCGAGCCGTGCGGCCCGCTTCGGGTCGAGGACGTCGACGCGGACCTTGCCCGCCGCCGTCGCCGCCTTGGCCTTCGCCTTGGCGACCTTGACCGGCAGGCCGCCGGCCTCGGTCGCGGCGGCCGCGCCGACGGCCATCTCGGCGCCGCCCTGCTTCGGCCACACCGCCTTGTCGAGGCCCTTGACCGCGGCCTTGTGCGCCGGGTCGGAGGGGCGAGTCTTGGACTTGGCATCGCGCCCCTTGGCGGGATCGCCGTCGTCCTGGACGCCGGGGCGGCTGGTGCGGCCCCGATCGCCGTCGTCGAGCGCCACTGCCTGGACCGACGAGGCGGACAGCGCGAGGGAGAGCCCCATCACTGTCGCGACCAGTGTCTGTCTGGGCATGCGGCGGCTCAGTGAGCGGCCACGGAAGAACATCTGCCAACTTCCTGATCGTAGGAAAGGGAGAAGGAAAGGTGTGCAAAACAGGTGTGCAGGACAGGTGTGCCGGGCCTCGGAGGGCCCGGCACACCTGCGAAGCGACGCCTCGTCACATGTCCGGCACGGCCGCCAGAAGGCTCATCTGCTGTACCGCGATCACATCTGCGGCTCCGCTGTAGATGCGCACCTCATCGATGGCGCCCGCGAAGTACTCACTCGCCCCGCGCAATGAACGACCCACCTGGAGACCGCCGGTGGCGGACCACAGGGTGTCGTCCGTGCCGTGGGCGCCGGCGACGAGCTGGCCCTCGACATACAGGCGGATTGAGTTGGCGAAGGCGTCATACACGACGGCCAAATGCTGACCGGAGCCACCGGTGTCCGCCAGTTGCTGATCGTCGGTGAAGGTGACGACTTCAGGGGCGGCCACGTCGGTCTTCGCCACGGCCAGCTCCCACTGGCCCGTGGTGGCCTGGTAGCGGACCTGGACGCGGTTGGCGTTGGTGCCCGGCAGGGACAGCACCGTCTGCGACTTCTCCGGGTCCAGCGAGGTGAGCTGGGCGCGGGCGGTCACGGTGAAGCTGCTGTTGCCGGTGACCGGGGCGGTGGCGGTGGACGCGTAGTCACCGTCGCCGTCCAGGACGAGGTTGCCGTCGCCGACCAGGGCGGCCGTGTCGAACAGCGGGTCGGCCGGGCGGTAGATGGAGGCGTTGCCCGCGAGGGTCAGCGCCTGGCCGCCGCCGGTCTCGGTCACCGAGCCGTTGGTGGCCTGGTCCAGCTGCCAGTAGCCCTTGCGCTCCGGCTTGATGGTCATCAGCTCGGCGACCTGGGCCGCCGGCAGAAGGCGGTCGAAGACGCGGATCTCGGCGAGGTCACCGACGAAGTTGTCGCGGTAGCCGCTCTTGGCCGTCGAGCGGCCGATCTGCAGCGGGCCGTACGACTTCCAGACGGAGCGCCGGGTGGCCGATCCCTTCAGGTCCTTGTTGACGTAGAGCTGGAGCTGCGGGCCGCCCGTCTTCTGCGCGTCGTACACGCCGGTCAGCAGGACCCACTGGTCCTTGACCACGGAGATGCCGGTGGAGACGGCCTTCCACTCGCCGAGCGAGTCCACGTCGTTGACCGGGACGGAGAACTTCCAGGTCTTCGCGGTGGCGTCGTAGCCCAGGGTGAAGCCGGGCTCGCCGGTGCCGTCCTGGCTGACGACCGTCATGTCCTTGTCCAGGGCGGTGGGCCGCACCCAGGCGCTGACGCTGAAGCTCTTGGCGGTGTCCAGTACGGTCTCGCTGGCGTCGAGGTAGGACTCGGCGCTGCCGTCGAAGCGGGCCGCCTTGTCGACCTTGCCGCCAGGGCCGTCCGCGCCGAAGGTGACGGCGGTACCGGCGGTCGCCGAGAACTCTCCGCTCTCGTCGTGCGCCTCGGTGTCACCGGCCTGGTCGGCCAGGTTCCACTGGGCCACGACCGGCCTGCCCTCGCTCACCAGGAAGTCGTACGGTGTGCTGCTGGCGTGGGCCGCCTTGTCGATGGCGACCACTTCCAGCACCTGGCGCCCGGAACGGGTCGGCAGCCACTGGACGGAGACCGATCCGCCCGGCGAGGCCGGGGTGAGGGTGGTCATCGCCGCGCCGTTGAAGGAGTACTGGTACTTGACGACGTCGTTGTCCGGGATGGCGTCGTTCGGGTTGGGCGAGAAGGTGAAGGTGCCGTAGGTGCCCACGCCGTCGTGGTAGACGGTGTTGGACGGGTACTGCTTGGACAGCACGAGAGGCTTGCCCGGCCAGGTCTTGTCGTAAGTGAACTCGCAGCGCTGCGGGGTGTCGCCCTCCGAGCTCCACGGGCCGTAGCCGTCACCGTCGTAGGCCCGCGCGCTCCAGTAGATGGGGGTGTTCTGCGGGATCGACGACTTCACGGTGTGCACGAACTTGGTGCCGGTCGTCGGGGAGAGCCAGTCCGGCGTGGTGTACGTGTACGAGCCGGGCGTGGTTCCGCCCCACTCGACCTTGAACTGGACCTTCACCTTGTCGGTCTGGCCGTTGCCGTGGTCCGGGTCGCTCGCGATGGCCTGGAGCTTCGGCGGCACGTCGGTGGTGGCACGGCCCGTGCCCCATTTGCACACGCCGCCCGGGTCCGTGGACATGTCCGAGATCTTGATCTGCCGGGGCAGGTTGTTGTACTTGATCGACAGGTACGCGTTGCCGCAGATCCGCTTCCACTCCGCGAAGCGGGACTCGTCGGCCGCGCGCAGGCCCAGTGTCATCGCGTTCCAGCCGCCCGCGGCGGCCGTCTTGATCTCGCTGGTCAGCTCACCGGTCGAACCGCTCTCGAAGTGCAGGTTGGCCTGGCTGGAGCAGGAGGTCGGGGAGATCGCCTTGTCGACGGTCTGGAGATAGTCGTCCCAGTCGTCCGAGGTGTTGGACCAGTTGCTGGACGAGGTGAGGCCGTAGTTCGCGCCGCCGATCCGGTAGAGCTGGATGGGCTCGGCGGTCGGGGATGCGCTGTAGATGTGCTCGACGCGGGCGGAGAAGGTCGCGCCGAGGATCTGCTTCCCCTTGTAGAAGGAGAGCGGCATCGTGAACATCACGCGCCGGGAGCCGACGCCGTTGCAGGAGACCGGGTTGTAGTCGGTCGGGCACTTGCCGACGCCCGCGCTGCCCGAGTACTTCCAGTCCTGCTCGCCCGGGATGCCGGACATGACGCCGGTCCAGGCGGTGCGCGAGGTGGTGCGCTGGATCGGGTCGATGACGACGGGGAAGACGGTGTTCTCGCCCTTGAGGAACTTCTGGTCGGGGACGAGGCTCAGCTTGTCCTTGCCGACCTCGACGCCCAGCGGGGCCACGCGGCCACCGCCGCCGGGACCGTCGAGGGCGGGCTCGGGTGCCGCCTCCGGTCCAGGAGTGGCGGCGCTCGTGTCGGCCGCGCCCGCCGTCGCCGACTTCAGCGCCTTCGCGACCGCCTTCGGGCCCTGCTTGCGGGCTGCGGTCTCCTCGACCGCCGCCGAGTCCCACATGGTGGGCTTGCCGGCCTGGAAGACGGTGCCGCCGACGACGGCGTCCTCCGCGAGGATCGCGCCGGTGGCGTCCTCGGTGACCTTCAGACCGTCGGTGGTCATGCCGAGGTCGAGCCGGGCCAGCCGGGAATCGGCCGCCGCCTCGGGCGTCTTGACGACGATCAGATGGCCGAAGCCGTCCGCCTCCGCCCGTACGGTCAGGTCGACGCCGGGCAGGACCTCGGCGTAGGTGGCGGTGTCGCCGTCGACGCTGGGCGCGGGCAGCTTGCCGTACGGCCAGGTCAGGGCGAGTTCGCGGCCCGCGCGCCGCATGGTGACGAAGGGCTTGCCCGCCTGTCCGGCGGAGAAGGCCAGGTCGACGGTGGCGGCCTTCGGCCCCCAGGTGCCGTCGGCGCGCTTGACGAGCGCCGGGTCGACGGAAACCCACTTGCCGCCCTGGACGGTACGGACGGGCTCGGTGTACTCACGGGCGGTGAAGGTGCCGTCGGGCTCGGCGAAGATCTCCCTGCGCTCGGTGCGCAGTCCGACCACCTCGGCCCGCTTGCCGCTGTCCTTCGCGGAGGCCATGGCCTGCTGCTCGGTGACCAGCGGCTGGTCGGCCGCGACCGGGGCGGGGCCCTGGCCCGGTCCCCCGGCACCGTTCGGGAGCGCCGCGGCGCCGGCCACCACGGCGCCGGTGACGGCTGCCGCTACGGCGGCGCGCAGCACGAGGCCACGCCGTATCGGTCTGGGTCTGTCTGCGGACACGCGTCCACTCCCGTCGTTCATATCTGTCTGGGAAGTCGAGGGGCCGAAGGCACCGGGCCGTCACCGCGAAGGTGAGCCCTGCCTCGGGAAGCCGTGCCTGGCGCGGCTCGTGGGGGTGAGGTGTGACGCGGCGGCCGGCCGTTCCTAGGCCGGCCGGCCACCGCGCGGACGTCGTCAGCGGACGATCGCCCCGAAGGCCACACCGGTCGCCGGGAGGCCGCCCTCGCCGGGCTTGATCGTCACCGTCGGCGCGCCGCCCGAGGCCACGTTCCACGGGAAGCCGTGGACCCCGCGGGCCTCGGCGGGGCCGTAGGGCATGCCGACGTACAGCACCGAGGGGGTAGCGGCCAGGGAGAGGCCGGCGAGCTGGCGTGGGGCGGGGGCGCCCGGCACGCCGTAGCCGGGGTCGATCCACTGGTCGGAGACGCCGGGCGCGCCGACCAGCGGAGCGATCTGGACGCCGCCCTTCTCCGCGTGCTCCTCGGACGACTCCTCGCCCGGCACGCCGATGGCAACGCGGGTGGTGGTGGCCGTGGAGGTGGCGTTCGGCGAGGTGTTGACGGCGGCGAGCTCCTTGCCGAAGAAGTCGCCGGCCTCGGACTCCTGGCTCATCTCGGGCATGTTCTGGTCGATCCAGGCGGTCTCGGTGAACGTGCCGTTGGCCGCGAGCTTGAACACCTGGACGGCGCCCGCGTCGACGGTGGTCACCAGGTCTTCGCCGGGCACGCCGACCGCGAGCAGCGACTCGGTGGTGGAGGTGGCGCCGGAGGCCCGGTACGGCACCATGGCGAGCGCGGCGCCGAACTGGTCGTCCACCTCGGAGGCCCCGGTGATCACGTCCTGGTCCTGGCCGAGGCCGCCGAGCGGCTTCGGGGAGTTGGAGGTGAGCGCGTGGCTGAAGAAGCCGACGCCGCCGGCGAAGGCGGCGGCGTCGAGCGCTTCGCCGGGGGTGCCGACCGCGAAGTGGGTCGGGGTCGCGGCGAGGGTGGTGCCGAAGCGGTCGTCCTGCTCGGCCGTGCCGGACACGGCGCCCGCGGTCTCGGTGTCCTGGCTGACGAAGGCGACGGTCTGCGCGGTGCCGCCGACGTAGGAGAAGCCGCCCGCGTCCTCGACGGTGCCGATGGACTCGCCGGGACTGCCGATCAGCAGATACGGCGCGCCGGCCGAGGTCTTGCCCGCGGCGAGGGAGTAGCCGACCCAGTCGTCGGTCTCTGTTGCGCCGCCCAGGGGCTTGTCGGTGCCCTGGTAGAACTCCTTCACCGGCTTGGTGCCGGCGTTCAGCCCGCTCGTGGAGCCGTAGATGAGATGCACGACCCCGGCGTCGGGCACGGTGCCCATGTCCTCGTACGGCGTGCCGACCACGAGGTCGCTGCATCCGTCGAGGTCGGCGTCGTAGACGGCCAGCGCGTAGCCGTACTGGTCGTTGACCTCGGGTACGCCGGGGATGTTGTCGGGCGCCTGCGAGAAGGTGAGGGTGCCCTTGTCGCCGCCGTACACGACGTGCACCGCCCCCGCCTTCTGCACGCCGTCGACGCTTGCCTCCGGATCGGCGATCGCCGTGTCCCTGACGCCGTCGCCGTTGAAGTCCGAATCGGTCCCCGACGGGCACGCGACGGCGGCCGCGGCGGGCGTACCGCCGGATGCGCCCGCTAAGCCCAGCAGTGCCCCTGCCAGAACAGTGGCAGCACTACGCCGCCATGCTTTCCCCACCCTGGTCACCTATGCCCCGTACATAAAGAGAATCTAAAAAAGGTCAAGGGATCATGGCTTCACTTGAGGTGCACATGCAACACACTTCCCACTCATCAATGCGTGATATGAGTCACACTGGTCACACTCCACCCACAGGGCATGCGTACGCCCCATACGCCGCGAGGGAGGCGCGGGACGCCCCCTGTACTGACCGGGAGGCCCTCGGCACTTGGTGTTACGTCTCGGACGTCTCCTACTCCCCGACCTCCAACCTGGAGCGGTTGGAGCTGTCCACGGGTGTCTCGTCGACACCCAAGAAAGGGCGCGTCGAGCGTCGCGTACGACTCGACGGTCGGGGGAGTGTCCCCGTCCTGGACGGAGTACGGCTACGACTCGATCGGCAACCGCACGAGCGAGGTACGGCATGGAGTGAACGGCGGCGCGACCTCGACCCGTTCGTACAAGCTCGGGGAGGCGGGCGCCGGCCCGTCCGGGGCGAAGTCCGGCCCGCACACGGTCCCGAGGAGGACTTGGGAGGGATCATCCGGTGAGCGGTGATCAAAAGCTAGCGGACTTTCGCCAGTGGACTCCGGCTGTCTTGGGCTTGCTCAGCGCTACATCAGACCGTCAAGCCGCGTACTTGCAGGATTCGGGCGTGGGGACAGATGAGCTTTTGCTTCAATTCGATGATTTGCTGCATGTGGCTCGCGCCAGAGTGGCCGATGGTTCACTCGAAAAAGAAGATTTCTTCCTGCTTCTGAGAGTCGACGAAAGAGTAGCCTCCGTAAACTCGGGCCCAGATTCCATCTGGGGTGAGGGTGCTCTCGAAGCGGCAGTTGAGTGGAGAGAGCTGCGGGTCGCTGCTGGGGTGGCGAAGGCGAGTTTTGAGAGATCCTGGAACCCGAGTTCCGGAAATTAGTCAGGCCGTCTACCAAATCACCCATAACAGAACCCGTTTTTCGGTCACCGGAACCTAGGCGCCGTCAGATCCGTCAACCGAGCGACCTGCGCCCATAGACCCTCCTCCAGCGGGAGCTTTCGAAGACATGCTCCGGATCGTCGAGGAACTGGACACACCTGACGGCTACAAGGCCGAGCCCATCCGGGAAAAGATCGTCGTGTCGCCGCGTTCGCAACTGCGCTACCTCCGCCCCATGCGCAGGCTGCACGCCCAGTTTGAGGCCCACGCCCCCGACGGGCACGTCACCGAGACCTCGCCGTTCCTTTTCGTATTTCCTCCCGCTGAGCGCGGTTTCGGCCCCGACCTCTTCGTCGCCGACGAATCCGCATTCGACGCCGAGGGCCGCCACGCCAACGCCTTCCCGCGCGCCGTCGAGCTGGACACGTACGGGCGGATCGTGCCGGTGTACCTCGCGCTCGACATGCAGGTGCAGGAGGTTTCGGTTTTCTGGGACCCGTCGCCCAAGGGTTACCGGTCGCGGACCAACGTCCCGTTCGGGCGGCCTGTACAGGTTCCCGCCCCTTTCAACTTCGAGCTGGGCACTGCGGAGTTCATTCGCCGCGCACCTGAAGCCGAGCCCGAAGCCGATTCCGGTCACACCCCCGTGAGGCCGACGGGATGAAGGCGCAGGCGGAGTACGGGAGTTCACCGAAGCCCCCCAACAGGGCCCGTTTCACCGCCCCTTGACGACTGTGACCCGCATCACAGAATGCGCAAGCATCCCTCCCCGCGAGCCGGGAACAGGTACCGGGTGCCCGCTGGACAAAATAGAAGGTTAGGCTAACCTAAGCCTGATTCCAGCCACCCGCAGGCGCGGACCCCCCAGTGGCCCCCGTACGCACGAAAGCAGACCCATCCCATGTCGAACGCCAGAACCGCCAACTTCTCCCGCCGCGGGCTGCTCGCCACCGGTGGCGCGCTCGGCCTCGGCGCCTTCCTGGCCGCGTGCGGCGACAGCGACTCGGAGAGCAGCGGCTCGGACTCGACGGCGTCCGCCAAGGCCTCCGGTCCCTGGAGCTTCAAGGACGACCGCGGCACGACCGTGAAGCTGGACAAGGCCCCCGCGAACATCGTCGCGTTCACCGGTGTCGCCGCCGCCCTCTTCGACTACGGCATCTCGGTCAAGGGCGTGTTCGGCCCGACCAAGACCTCGGACGGCAAGGCCGACGTCCAGGCCGGCGACATGGACATCAGCAAGCTCACCGTCCTCGGCAACGCCTGGGACCAGTTCAACGTCGAGAAGTACGCGGCCCTCGCGCCCGACGTGCTGATCTCCACGATGTTCGACGACGCCGGCACCCTCTGGTACGTCCCGGAGGCGTCCAAGGACAAGATCGCCCAGCTCGCCCCGAGCGTCGGCATATCCGTCTACGACCGCCAGCTCACCGCGCCGCTGCAGCGCATGTGGGAGCTCGCCGAGTCGCTGGGCGCCGACATGAAGGCCGCCGCGGTCGCCGACTCCAAGAAGTCGTTCGAGGAGGCCGCCACCCGTCTGCGCGCGGCCGCCAAGGCCAAGCCCGACATCAAGGTGATGGCCGGTTCCGCCAGCGCGGAGCTGTTCTACGTCTCCGGCACCAACCTCTCCATCGACCTGGAGTACTTCAAGGCCCTCGGCGTGAACTTCGTCGAGCCGCCGGAGAGCGCCAAGAAGGTCGGCGGCGGCTGGTTCGAGTCGCTGAGCTGGGAGAACGTCGACAAGTACAAGGCCGACATCATCATGATGGACGACCGTTCCTCGACCATCCAGCCGGCCGACATCACCGAGGCCACCTGGAAGCAGCTGCCCGCGGTCAAGGCCGGCCAGATCATCGCGCGCTCCCCCGAGCCGATCCTGTCCTACGCCAAGTGCACCCCGCTGCTCACCGGCCTCGCCGAGGCGCTGGAGAAGGCGAAGAAGGTCAGCTGATCAGGGTGGCTGAGCTCTATCGGGTAACTGCGGGCCGTCTGTGGCTGGTCGCGCAGTTCCCCGCGCCCCTGAGTACGTATCCCTGACGTCGATTCAGGAGTTACCCCATGGCCACCGCCGTAGCCGCCCCGTTCCGTTTCTTCTCCCTCCAGGTCGTACGGACGAGGCGGCTCGGCCCGTCCCTGGTCCGGGTCACCTTCGACGGCTCCGACCTCCGCGACTTCCACTCCGACGGACAGGACCAGTCCCTGTCGCTGTTCATCCCGCACCCCGGCCAGAGTGAGCCCCGCGTGCCGATCGAGCTCGGCGACGGCTGGTGGCAGGGCTGGCGCGAACTCCCGGAGGACGTCCGGGCGGTGATGCGCTCGTACACGCTCCGCTCCCTGCGCCGGGACGCAGACGGCCACACGGCCGAGATCGACATCGACTTCGTGCTGCACGGCGTCGAGCCGGACGCGGCCATCGAAGCGGGCCCCGCCTCCCGGTGGGCCGCGGGTGCCGCGGCCGGCGACAAGGTCGTGCTGCTGGGCCCGGCGGTCGCGGACAACCGGGCGATCCGCTTCCGGCCGCCCGAGGACACCGACCTGGTGGTGATCTGGGGCGACGAGACCGCCGTACCGGCCGCCTGCTCCATCGTCGAGTCACTGCCGGCCGGCACCCCCGCCCGGGTCTGGCTGGAGGTCCCGCACGCCGGTGACATCCAGGACCTGGTGACGGAGGCGGACGCCGAGATCACCTGGCTGGTGCAGGAGGAGAGGGCCGCCCAGAGTCCGCCCCTGGCGCTCAGCGTCCTCCGCGACACCCAACTCCCGCCCGCCGAGCACCCGTACGTCTGGATCGCGGGCGAGTCCGGGTGTGTGAAGGAGCTGCGCCGGCACTTCGTGCGTGAGCGCGAGTTCGACCGTCGAAGAGTCACCTTCGTCGGCTACTGGCGGCAGGGCCTGACCGAGGAGCAGCTGCGCGAGCAGGAGTGACGCTCGGCGGTGGACACCCGTAGGACCCCAATCGGCTGACGCCAGGCCTGTGTTCGGAGTGACGGCAGTCACGGCAGGGGCCGGGTTTCACTCAAGTTAATTAGGTTAGGCTAACCTAAGTTGAAGCCGAGGCTCCGCCCCGCTCCCCAGCCCACGGACTGTCCCCACCGGAGGACCCGCACATGCGCTCGCACCTGCTCAACGACACGACCGCGGAGCACTACCGCCGCTCCGTGACCGAAGGAATAGAGCGGGTGGCGGCCAAACTCGCCACCACCTCCCGTCCGTTCACCGGCGTCACCGTCGACGCCCTCTCCCCCCGCATCGAAGAGATCGACCTCGACGAGCCGCTGCACGACACCGCGGCGGTGCTCGACGAACTGGAGGACGTCTACCTCCGGGACGCGATCTACTTCCACCACCCCCGCTACCTCGCCCACCTCAACTGCCCGGTCGTCATCCCGGCCGTGGTCGGCGAGGCGGTCCTGTCCGCCGTCAACTCCTCCCTGGACACCTGGGACCAGTCGGCCGGCGGCACCCTCATCGAGCGCAAGCTCATCGACTGGACCACCGCCCGCATCGGCCTCGGCGAGAACGCCGACGGCGTGTTCACCTCCGGCGGCACCCAGTCCAACCTCCAGGCGCTGCTCCTCGCCCGCGAGGAGGCCAAGACGGACACGGCAGCCAAACTGCGCATCTTCGCCTCCGAGGTCAGCCACTTCAGCGTGAAGAAGTCCGCACAGCTCCTCGGGCTCGGCCAGGACGCCGTGGTCTCCGTCCCCGTCGGCACCGACAAGCGCATGCAGACCGTCGCGCTCGCCCGTGAGCTGGAGCGCTGCAAGCAGGACGGCCTCGTCCCCATGGCCGTCGTCGCCACCGCCGGCACCACCGACTTCGGCTCCATCGACCCGCTGCCCGAGATCGCCGAGCTGTGCGAGCAGTACGGCGTGTGGATGCACGTCGACGCCGCCTACGGCTGCGGGCTGCTCGCCTCGATCAAGTACCGCGGCCGCATCGACGGCATCGAGCGCGCCGACTCGGTCACCGTCGACTACCACAAGTCCTTCTTCCAGCCGGTCAGTTCGTCCGCCGTGCTGGTCCGGGACGCGAGCACCCTGCGCCACGCCACCTACCACGCGGAGTACCTCAACCCGCGCCGCATGGTGCAGGAACGTATCCCCAACCAGGTGGACAAGTCCCTGCAGACCACCCGCCGCTTCGACGCGCTCAAGCTGTGGATGACGCTGCGCGTGATGGGCGCCGACGGCATCGGGCAGCTCTTCGACGAGGTCTGCGATCTCGCGGTCGAAGGCTGGCAGCTCCTTGCCGCCGACCCGCGCTTCGACGTCGTGGTCGAGCCGACCCTCTCCACCCTCGTCTTCCGCTACATCCCGGCCGCCGTCACCGACCCGGCCGAGATCGACCGCGCCAACCTGTACGCCCGCAAGGCCCTGTTCGCCTCCGGCGACGCGGTGGTCGCGGGCACCAAGGTGGGCAGCCGCCACTACCTGAAGTTCACCCTGCTCAACCCCGAGACGACGACCGACGACATGGCCGCCGTACTCGACCTGATCGCCGGCCACGCCGAGCAGTACCTGGGAGAGTCCCTTGACCGCGCTTCCTGAATCCGCCCGCAGTTACGACTTCGTGGGGATCGGGCTCGGCCCGTTCAACCTCGGCCTGGCGTGCCTCACCGAGCCCATCGACCAGCTCGACGGCCTCTTCCTCGACTCGAAGCCCGACTTCGAGTGGCACGCCGGCATGTTCCTGGACGGCGCCCACCTCCAGACCCCGTTCATGTCGGACCTGGTCACCCTCGCCGACCCGACCTCGCCGTACTCCTTCCTCAACTACCTGAAGGAGAAGGGCCGGCTGTACTCGTTCTACATCCGCGAGAACTTCTACCCCCTGCGGGTCGAGTACGACGACTACTGCCGCTGGGCCGCGAACAAGCTGAGCTGCGTCCGCTTCAACACGACGGTCGAGGAAGTGACGTACGACGAGGGGGCCGAGCTGTACGTCGTGAAGACCACGGCCGGCGAGACCTTCCGCGCCCGCCGCCTCGTCCTCGGTACCGGCACCCCGCCCTACATCCCCGAGGCCTGCCAGGGGCTGGGCGGCGACTTCGTGCACAACTCCCGGTACATGCGGCACAAGGAGGAGTTGCAGAAGAAGGAGTCGATCACCCTCGTCGGCTCCGGCCAGTCCGCCGCCGAGATCTACTACGACCTGCTCAGCGAGATCGACGTCCACGGCTACCGGCTGAACTGGGTCACCCGCTCGCCGCGCTTCTTCCCGCTGGAGTACACGAAACTCACGCTGGAGATGACCTCCCCGGAGTACATCGACTACTTCCACGCGCTGCCGGAGGACACCCGCTACCGCCTCACGGCCGAGCAGAAGGGCCTGTTCAAGGGCATCGACGGCGACCTGATCAACGAGATCTTCGACCTGCTCTACCAGAAGAACCTCGGCGGTCCGGTGCCCACGCGGCTGCTCACCAACTCCTCGCTGAACAGCGCCACGTACGAGAACGGCACGTACACGCTGGGACTGCGCCAGGAGGAGCAGGAGAAGGACTACGAGCTGGCCTCCGAGGGCCTGGTCCTGGCCACCGGCTACAAGTACGCCGAACCGGAGTTCCTCAAGCCGGTCCGCGACCGGCTGTGCTACGACTCGCGGGGCAACTACGACATCGCCCGCAACTACGCGATCGACGTGACGGGCAGAGGCGTGTTCCTGCAGAACGCCGGCGTCCACACGCACAGCATCACCAGCCCCGACCTGGGCATGGGCGCGTACCGCAACAGCTCCATCATCCGTGAGCTGCTCGGCAGCGAGTACTACCCGGTCGAGAAGACGATCGCCTTCCAGGAGTTCGCGGTATGAACACCACCACCACTGACCTGGGCACCTTGACGCTCCGCCCCCTCGATCCGCTCAAGGACGCCGAGCTGGTGCACTCCTGGGTCACCCATCCCAAGGCGGCCTTCTGGATGATGCAGGACGCCAAACTGGAGGACGTCGAGCGCGCGTACATGGAGATCGCCGCCGACGAGCACTGGCACGCCCTGCTGGGCCTGCACGACGGTGTGCCCGCGTTCCTGATGGAGAAGTACGACCCCGCCCACCGCGAGCTGGTCGGCCTGTACGAGCCCCAGCCCGGTGACGTCGGCATGCACTTCCTGGTCGCCCCCACCGACCGGCCCGTGCACGGGTTCACCCGCGCGGTCATCACGGCCGTGATGGCCCACCTCTTCGAGGACCCGGGCACCGTCCGGGTCGTCGTCGAACCGGACGTGTCCAACAAGGCCGTCCACGCCCTGAACGAAGCCGTCGGGTTCGTGCCCGACCGCGAGATACAGAAGCCGGAGAAGAAGGCGTTGTTGAGCTTCTGCACCCGGGACCAGTTCTACGCGGCTACGGCGGTGACGGCATGACCCTCGCCGACGCCGTGGCCCACCTCTCCCCCGAGCGCTGGGAGACGGCCAACCGCCAGCTGGTCCGCAAGGCCCTGGCCGAGTTCGCGCACGAGCGGCTGCTCACGCCGGAGAAGGACGGCGACGAGTACGTCGTCCGCGGCGACGACGGCCTGACCCGCTACCGCTTCACCGCCACCCGCCGCGCCCTGGACCACTGGCAGGTGGACGCCGACTCGATCACCCGCACCCGGGATGGCAGCCAACTCCCGCTCGCCGCCCTGGACTTCTTCATCGAGCTGAAGAACACCCTGGGTCTGAGCGAGAAGATCCTGCCGGTCTACCTGGAGGAGATCTCCTCCACCCTCTCCGGCACCTGCTTCAAACTCACCAAGCCGCAGATCCCGGTCGCCGAGCTGGTGAAGAGCGACTTCCAGGCCATCGAGACCGGCATGACCGAGGGCCACCCCTGCTTCGTCGCCAACAACGGACGGCTCGGCTTCGGCATCCACGAGTACCTGTCGTACGCCCCCGAGACCGCGAGCCCGGTCCGCCTGGTCTGGCTGGCCGCGCACCGCTCGCGGGCGGCGTTCACGGCGGGGGTCGGCATCGAGTACGAGTCCTTCGTGCGGGACGAGCTGGGCGAGGCGACGGTCGAGCGGTTCTCCCAGGTGCTCAGGGACCAGGGACGGGACCCGGACGACTACCTCCTCATCCCCGTCCACCCCTGGCAGTGGTGGAACAAGCTCACCGTCACCTTCGCCGCCGAGGTCGCCCGCGGCCACCTCGTGTGCCTGGGCGAGGGCGACGACGAGTACCTGGCCCAGCAGTCCATCCGGACCTTCTTCAACAAGTCGAACCCCGAGCGGCACTACGTGAAGACGGCCCTGTCCGTCCTCAACATGGGCTTCATGCGCGGGCTGTCGGCCGCCTACATGGAGGCGACCCCGGCGATCAACGACTGGCTGGCCCAGCTCATCGAGGGCGACCCGGTGCTGAAGTCGACGGGCCTCACGATCATCCGCGAGCGGGCGGCCGTGGGCTACCGGCACCTGGAGTACGAGCAGGCGACGGACCGCTACTCGCCGTACCGCAAGATGCTCGCCGCGCTGTGGCGAGAGAGCCCGGTGTCCTCCCTCCAGGACGGCGAGTCCCTCGCGACCATGGCCTCCCTCGTCCACGTGGACCACGAGGGCGCGTCCTTCGCGGGCGCGCTGATCGAGCGGTCCGGGCTGACGCCGACGGAGTGGCTGCGCCGGTACCTGCGGGCGTACTTCACCCCGCTGCTGCACAGCTTCTACGCCTATGACCTGGTGTTCATGCCGCACGGCGAGAACGTGATCCTGGTCCTGAAGGACGGCGTGGTCCAGCGCGCGATCTACAAGGACATCGCCGAGGAGATCGCCGTCATGGACCCGGACGCGGTGCTGCCGCCGACGGTCGAGCGGCTGCGCGTCGAGGTCCCCGAGGACAAGAAGCTCCTGTCGATCTTCACGGACGTCTTCGACTGCTTCTTCCGCTTCCTCGCCGCGAACCTCGCCGCCGAGGGGATCCTGGAGGAGGACGACTTCTGGCGCACGGTCGCCGAGGTGACCCGCGACTACCAGCACTCGGTGCCCGAACTCGCCGACAAGTTCAAGCGGTACGACATGTTCGCCCCCGAGTTCGCGCTGTCCTGCCTCAACCGCCTCCAGCTGCGCAACAACGAGCAGATGGTGGACCTCTCGGACCCGGCCGGCGCCCTCCAGCTGATCGGCAACCTGGAGAACCCGATCGCGGGCCTGTAGCCACCGCACCGCCCCCCACAGACAGACGGGCACCTCGGAGTACGGTCCTCCGAGGTGCCCGTCGCCGTGCCCGCCGTCGTGTCCGTACTACCCGGCGGGCCAGGGGACCTGCGGCGACCGGTAGTACCCGATCCCCAGCGCGTCCCACCGCGGGCCCTGCGCGGCGAGCCGCACCTTGTAGTCGTCCCAGTCGTGCGTGGCCGCCGGCGACCAGCCGAGCTCGGCGGCGCCCGCGAGCCGCGGGAAGGCCATGTACTCGATGTCCGCGCCGGTCACGATCGTCTCGGTCCACAGCGGCGCCTCGACGCCCCGCACGGCCTCGGGCGGCGCCCCCGGCAGATAGCTGCCCGGATCCCAGTCGTACGACCGCTTCACGTCGACGTAGCCCGCCCAGGACAGCCCCAGCGGGGTGTTCGCGTCGTACTTCATGTCGAGGTAGATCCGGTCGGCCGGGGACAGGATCAGCCCGGTCCCGTTCTGCGCGGCCTTGGCGACCTGCGCCTTCTCCGCCTCGCTCGTGGAGTCCAGGCCCCAGTACTGGGCGAGCGCCCCCTTGGCCGGGGTCGCGCCGGTCAACTGGTGCCAGCCGACGACCGTCTTGCCGTACTCGGCGACGATCGGCTGCACCCGGTCCATGAACGTGACGTAGTCCTCGTGGCTGGTGGAGTGCGCCTCGTCGCCGCCGATGTGGAGGTAGCGGCCGGGTGTGAGGGCGGCCAGCTCCCGGACGACGTCGTCCACGAAGTCGTACGTGATCTCCTTCTCCACGCACAGCGAGCTGAAGCCGACCTCGGTGCCGGTGTAGAGCGGGGGTGCGACGCCGTCGCAGGTGAGGTCGGCGTAGGAGGCGAGGGCCGCGTTGGTGTGGCCCGGCATGTCTATCTCGGGGACGACCTCCAGGTAGCGGGAGGCGGCGTGGCCGACGATCTCCTGGTAGTCGGCCTTGGTGTAGTAACCGCCGGGGCCGCCGCCGACCTGGGTGGAGCCGCCGTACGTGGCCAGGCGCGGCCAGGAGTCGACGGCTATGCGCCAGCCCTGGTCGTCACTGAGGTGCAGGTGCAGCTTGTTGACCTTGTAGAGGGCCAACTGGTCGATGTACCGCTTCACTTGGTCGACGGTGAAGAAGTGCCGGGAGACGTCGAGCATCGCGCCGCGCCAGCCGTAGCGCGGGCTGTCCGTGACGGTGCCGCCCGCGACCAGCCACGGGCCGGGCTGGACGGAGTCCTTCTCGACGGCCGCCGGGAGCAGCTGGCGCAGGGTCTGCACCCCGTGGAAGAGCCCGGCGGGCTTGGCCGCCGTGATGGTGACGCCCTTGCCGCCGCTGTCGAGGCGATAGCCCTCGGCGCCGAACGGGCCCTTGGCCAGCCTGAGTCGGATGCCGCCCTTGCCGTGCGTGGTCACCGGCAGGCGGTAGCCGGTCGAGGGGCGCAGGACGTCCGCGAGGTAGGCGCCGATACGGCGGGCCTCGCGGGAGTCGTCGACGCGGATGTGCGTGTCGCGGGTGAGGCGGTACGGCGATCCGCCCGGGGCGACCGACGCGGGGGCCGGGACGATCCGGTCGAGCGGAACCGCGTTCTGCGCGGTGGGAGTCGGGGTGGCGCCGACGGCGGAGACACCCGCCGCCGCGACGAGCAGCAGCGAGCCGAGAAGGCGGGTCGTTCTGTGGTGCTGTCTCACCTACGGTCCCTTCCTTGAGCCCGGACAGGTATGGACCAACTCTCCCTCAGAAGCAGTGAAACAATCCCCTCATGGCGGAAATCCTCCAGAAGGACGGCACTTGGGTCTTCGACGGCGACGCCCTGCGGCTGACGCCGGGAAGAGACAAGAACGTCAGCCTGCTTCGCAAGGCCCTGGGCGAACTCGTCGTCCCACTGGGTGCGTTGGCGGGCGTCTCGTTCGAGCAGGGGAAGAAGACCGGACGGCTCAGGCTGCGCCTGCGCGACGGCTCCGACCCGCTGCTGCACGCCACCGGCGGCCGGCTCGCCGAGCCCCACGACCCGTACCAGCTGGTCGTCGAGTCCGACCGGTACGGCGTCGCCGAGTACTTCGTGGACGAGGTCCGCAACGCCCTGCTCCTGGACCAGGTTCCGGCCGACCCGGTCGACGCCTACCTGCTGCCGGGCCCGGCCGTGCCGCTCTCCGTCTCCGCCGGGGACGGCACCGCGAGCTTCGACGGCGAGCAGATCCGCCTGGAGTGGAACTGGAAGACCGAGGACGCCAAGGCCGCCGCCGGCGCCCGCACCCTCGCGCTCACCGACCTGACCGCCGTGGAGTGGCATCCGGCGGCCGGCCTGGAGAACGGCCACCTCCGGTTCACCGTGAAGAACGCCCCGACCAAGGCCCCGCCCAAGTACGACCCCAACTCCGTGGAACTGTGGGGCTTCAAGAAGGACCCGCTGATGGCCCTGGTCGCGGCGGCCGTCCAGGCCCGGCTCCCGCACCCGGCGACCGCCTCCAAGGACGTACGGCCGCCGGAACCCCAGGCTCTCGCCGCGCCCGCGACCGCCGCCGAGGACAGCCACGACGCCCTGCTGCGACGCCTGCGCGAGCTCGGCGAGCTGCACCGCACGGGCGTGCTGACGGACGAGGAGTTCACGCTGGCCAAGCAGGCGATCCTCAAGCGGATGCGGTGAGTCATCCCGCCTTGCGCGCCACCGTGAAGTGGTCCACCTGCTCACCGGTCTCGGCGATGCCCCGCACCGTCAGCGTGGCGGTGCGGCCCGTGGCGGCCGGGGTGACGTCCACGCGCAGGAAGGAGTAGTCGAGGTAGCGGACCCGGGACCAGGTGACGGTCTCGTCCTGCTTGCCGTCCTTGACGTTGACGAACGAGGCCACGGACTCCACGTCGTTCTCGTGACCCTCGTAGGACAGCGGGGCGCTGAACGCGTACAGGCTGCGGCCCGCGGCCCCCGCCGTCACGTACACCACGCCCTCGGTCTCGGGGTAGGCCGTGCCGCCGATCGGGAGCTTCTTGGTGACCGCGCCCGCCTTGATGACGTCCGTGCGCTCGTACTGGTGGTTGTGGCCGTTGATCACCAGGTCGACGGTGTACTTCTCGAACAGCGGCACCCACTCCTGGCGCACGCCCCCCTCCGAGGCGTGCGAGGTGGACGTGCAGTAGGCGCAGTGGTGGAAGAACACGACGACGAAGTCGATGTCCCGCGCGGCGCGGTACTTCTTGAGCTGCGCCTCCAGCCACCTGGTCTGGGTGCCGCCCGAGATGCCGAGGTTGGCCGGGATCTCGAAGGAGATGTCGTTGGCGTCGAGCGAGATGACCGCGGTGTTGCCGTAGACGAAGGAGTAGACGCCCGGGAGGTTCGTCCTGTCGGGCCCGTTGTCCGGCAGGTTCCAGCGGGCCTCTTCGCCGCCGTAGCCGTTGGGCGAGTACCAGGCCTCCATGTCGTGGTTGCCGTAGGCCGGCATCCACGGGACGGACTTGGCGACGGACTCGGTCTGGGCGAGGAACTGGTCCCACACCCGCGAGTCGAAGCCGGTGTCGGCGGTCTTGCCCTGGCCGGCCGGGTCGGCGTAGGCGATGTCGCCGGCGTGCAGGTGGAAGGCCGGGTTCTGGCCGAGCAGCAGGCTGTTGTTGCCCAGCGCGTGATAGCTGACGCCCTCGTCGCCGAAGGCGGTGAAGGTGAACGGCGTCTTGTGGGCGGGGGCGGTGGTGAAGGTGCCGAGGGTGCCGAGCAGGTGCGGTTCGGCCGGGTCGAAGCCGGCGTGGCCGACGCCGTAGTAGTACGTCTGGCCGGGGCGCAGGTTCGTGAGCTTGGCGTGCAGGTAGTACTGGGTGTGGTCGGCGCTCGCGCCCACGCCGGCCGGGGTGTACAGGGTGCGCACCTCGGCCTCGATCCTGCGGGAGAGGTCCCAGGGCCGGACGCCGACCCGGATGAAGGGCCGCTTCACGGCGACCGGAACCTGCCAGGAGACGGTCATCTCGGTGCGCGGGTCGTTGCCGTAGGCGAGGTGGCGGCCGAAGGGGGCGACGAGGGCGCCGTCGACGGTCTCGGTGCTCGGGGCCGTGGTCGGGGTCGGGGTCGCTGCCTGTGCGGTGGCGCCCGGTACGAACGCGCCGCCCGCGACGGCGCCCAGGGTGACCGCGCCGCCCCTGATCATCGTGCGCCGGGAGAATCTGGCGCGCAGGTATTCGTGCTGCTCGGCCATGCTCATGCGCTCGGCGAGCCGGTCGGGTACTCCCATGCGAGGAATGTCCATGGCGTCTGAAACTCGTCCCCTCAGGCGACGAGTTGCCGGACGCGGGATGGACGGCTCACGAACAGGCACTCATGACAGATTCAACGTTCTCCCAAAGAGTTCCAACAGACGCTTGCCCGAAATCGGGCAGCTTTCTTGCGAAAGTGCTGCCGGTACTCCAGGATCTACCGGGTGCACGAC
The DNA here is from genome assembly GCF_036237295.1 of Streptomyces sp. NBC_01352. Lineage (NCBI taxonomy): Bacteria > Bacillati > Actinomycetota > Actinomycetes > Kitasatosporales > Streptomycetaceae > Streptomyces > Streptomyces sp. NBC_01352. The sequence goes on along the minus strand of NZ_CP108354.1, from coordinate 6,782,736 downwards.
GAACTTGTTGATCATCTGACGCGGTCCACGCCCCTCAGCCGGGGCGAGGCACTGCGGGTGGTCCAGGACGTGCTCGCCTACTTCGACGAGACGACCGAGGAGTACGTCCGTCGCCGCCACCGCGAGCTCCAGGCCCAGGGCCTGGTGAACGCGGAGATCTTCGGACGGATCGAGGCGGACCTGAAATACCGGGCGGTGGCACCACCGGAGCTCTCGCTCCGACAGCTGCGCCGCATGGTCTACGGCTAAGGGACACATCTGTATGTGCGGAATCGTCGGATACATCGGGAAGCGTGACGTCGCGCCCTTGCTCCTGGAGGGCCTGCAGCGCCTGGAGTACCGCGGCTACGACTCGGCGGGCATCGCCGTCACCTCCCCGAAGGCGGCCGGCCTGAAGACGGTCAAGGCCAAGGGCCGGGTCCGTGACCTGGAGGCCAAGGTCCCCGCCCGCTTCAAGGGCACGACCGGCATCGCCCACACCCGCTGGGCCACCCACGGCGCCCCCTCCGACGTGAACGCCCACCCGCACCTGGACGCCGAGGGCAAGGTCGCCGTCGTCCACAACGGCATCATCGACAACGCCTCCGACCTGCGCCGCAAGCTGGAGGCGGACGGCGTCGAGTTCCTCTCCGAGACCGACACCGAGGTCCTCGTCCACCTGATCGCCCGCTCGCAGGCCGCGAAGCTGGAGGACAAGGTCCGCGACACCCTGCGGGTCATCGAGGGCACGTACGGCATCGCCGTGCTGCACGCCGACTTCCCCGACCGGATCGTGGTCGCCCGCAACGGCTCCCCGGTCGTCCTCGGCATCGGCGAGAAGGAGATGTTCGTCGCCTCGGACATCGCCGCCCTGGTCGCCCACACCCGGCAGATCGTCACCCTCGACGACGGCGAGATGGCCACCCTCAAGGCCGACGACTTCCGTACGTACACCACCGAGGGCACCCGCACCACCGCCGAGCCGACCACCGTGGAGTGGGAGGCCGCGTCGTACGACATGGGCGGCCACGACACCTACATGCACAAGGAGATCCACGAGCAGGCCGACGCCGTGGACCGCGTACTGCGCGGCCGCATCGACGACCGTTTCTCCACCGTGCACCTCGGCGGCCTGAACCTGGACGCCCGCGCGGCGCGCCAGATCCGCCGCGTCAAGATCCTCGGCTGCGGCACCTCGTACCACGCCGGCATGATCGGCGCCCAGATGATCGAGGAGCTGGCCCGGATTCCGGCGGACGCCGAGCCGGCTTCGGAATTCCGCTACCGCAACGCCGTGGTCGACCCCGACACCCTGTACATCGCCGTCTCCCAGTCGGGTGAGACGTACGACGTGCTGGCGGCCGTCCAGGAGCTGAAGCGCAAGGGCGCGCGGGTCCTCGGCGTGGTGAACGTGGTCGGCTCGGCGATCGCCCGCGAGGCGGACGGCGGCGTCTACGTCCACGCGGGCCCCGAGGTCTGCGTGGTCTCGACGAAGTGCTTCACCAACACCACGGTCGCCTTCGCGCTCCTCGCGCTGCACCTGGGCCGCACCCGTGACCTCTCCGTCCGGGACGGCAAGCGGATCATCGAGGGCCTGCGCAGGCTGCCCGCGCAGATCTCCGAGATGCTGGAGCAGGAGGACGAGATCAAGAGGCTGGCCGCGGAGTACGCCGAGGCCCGCTCGATGCTGTTCATCGGCCGCGTCCGGGGCTACCCGGTGGCCCGTGAGGCCTCCCTGAAGCTCAAGGAGGTCTCCTACATCCACGCCGAGGCCTACCCGGCCTCCGAGCTCAAGCACGGCCCGCTGGCCCTCATCGAGCCCGCCCTCCCCACGGTCGCGATCGTCCCCGACGACGACCTCCTGGAGAAGAACCGCGCCGCCCTGGAGGAGATCAAGGCCCGCAGCGGCAAGATCCTCGCGGTCGCCCACCAGCACCAGGAGAAGGCCGACCAGACGATCATCGTCCCCAAGAACGAGGACGAGCTGGACCCGATCCTGATGGGCATCCCCCTCCAACTCCTCGCGTACCACACGGCCTTGGCGCTGGGCAGGGACATCGACAAGCCGAGGAACCTGGCGAAGTCAGTGACGGTGGAGTAAGCGCCCCTGAAGGGGCGCGGGGCTGTATCAATGTGCGGCTCCGCCGCGTGGGCGCGACCAGCCCCCACCGGCCCGCAGAGGCCAAACAAAGAGGACGGACCCCCACGTGTCGCCACCAGACACGGGGGGTCCGTTCTCAACGCCGGGGGCCGCCCAACCCCCAGCCTGCGCAGCTAACCGGTGGCCGTCACGCCCCGGCGAGCAGCACGTCGCGGAACAGCAGTCGGCCAGTGGGCGAGAGCCGCCGTCGCCGCGTACCAGGCCACCGCGCCGGCCGCCACGGCGAACCAGCCGCCGACCTTGGCGAGGCTCCCGTTGTCGGCGAAGTTCGCGACAGCGAGCAGCACCAGCGACACGACGAACAACCCGTAGGTGCCCTTGGCGAGTTGGTCGCCCGCAGCGACCGTGAGGGACAGCGCCACGAGGGCGAAGAGCAGCAGGAACAGTCCGGCCGCGTTGGCGGACACCTGGTTGTCGGCGGAAACCGCCCACGTGAACCAGAGCGCGCCGAGCGCCGAGAACGCCGTACCACCGACGGAGTCACCGTCGCGGAAGGCCATGAGTCCGGCGACGAAGAGGGCGACTCCGCCCACGTACTGGGCAATTGACACGGCGTCGGCGGCCGTCACGCCGTCGATCACCTCGGTGTACCCGAGGCCCACGGCCAACAGGGTGATGCCGAGAGCGAGTCGGCCGACGATCGTAGTGGTGCTTCCCGCGGAGACGTCGTTGTCCACGGCGGGCTCCCTTCATGCATGTGCGGTTGTGCGGTGAGCGTTATATGCCCTTCACAAGGGCACAAACACCTCTACGCGCCAGTAGATTTACGCACTGCACAAGGGAGTTCGGCCGTTCCCACGGCACATCTCACCTGGGAGAACGGCGAGTTACGGAATGACAACGACGGGGCGCTTCGCCCGCTTGGCGAGCCGCCCGGCGACGGAGCCGAAGATGCGTCCGACGATGCCGTGGGTGGAGCCGACGACGATCGCGTCCGCCTCGTACTCACGCCCGACCTCTTCGAGTTCGTGGCAGATGTCTCCGCCGCGCTCGACGAGGATCCAGGGCACCTCCGCGAGGTACTCCGCACAGGCGAGCTCGAGGCCGAGCACCTCGGTGCGGTGGTCCGGCACGTCGACGAAGACCGGTGGCTCGCAGCCCGCCCACACGGTGGTGGGCAGCCGGTTGGCGACGTGGACGATGATCAGGCCCGACCCGGAGCGATGTGCCATACCGATGGCATACGCGAGGGCGCGCTCACTGGACATGGAGCCGTCGAAGCCCACCACGACGCCGTGCTTGAAGGCGGGGTCGCAGGATTGGCGTGGCTCTTCCGCCGCCAGGGGCTCGGCCGCCGTGGGGTCGGCGACAGGCCGCTTGCGGTCCGCTGGTTCGAAGAATTCGTGACCGGCCATGGCTGTCTCGGCGTTGTGATCCTTTTATGGGTGGGCCGACAGTGTGCGGCGGAGTCTGTGTCCGGGAATCATCTTCCCAACCCCATACCCCCAAGGGTACGGCGGCACTCCTCCTTAGCCCAGTTCGCGCCCCCGGTGCGTGGGGGTTCCAGGGAGCATGCACGAGGGTGCGCCCGTAACGCAATGGTTGCTGCGTTGTACAGGCGGTTCGCACAGGATTCACGTACCGGCCGGCCTGCCCCGGCACAAAACCGGCCGCACAGTGACCGACGGATCGAACAGGCGTTGAACCCCCTGAGCCACGTCACAGGGAGTACGCCATGTCCGGACCGCAGCCCCCCGCCCGGGACTCCTCCACCGACGTCGTCCGCTGGGCGGTCTTCAGCTGCGTCCTGGTCCCCGTGGTGCTCCTCTGGTACGGCACCTCCCTCGCCGGCGCCGCAGGCACAGCCCTCGGTCTGGCCGCCGTCACCATGGTCTGCCGTATCCTCCTGCGCCAGTCGGAGCGCGGCGCGGCCCGCCTGCTCGCCGAGGAGCGCTCCCCGCATCGCGGAGGCCGCCACAGGACCGGATCGGGGCCACACAGAGGCGGACGTCACAGTGGGGGAAATACACCGGTCGGCTGACCGGTTTCCGCGCACGCGCCCGACTCTTTTCAGCCAACTTCCGGCCACCGCGCATTCCTTGCCCCGACCACCCCCCAACCCCCGTTCCACCTGCACGGAAAGGGCCTGGGGCACCCTGCGCACCCTACGTGGATTGGCCACTGCGACAAGGCGCACTTCCCTGCACGCCCCACGAGTGCAACGCTTCGTGATCGAATGCTTCACGCCAAGTTGCCAAGTCGACAATCTGCCGGATGACGAACTGGTCTCCCCGGCACCACGCGACGCAGTAGATTCGATCTTGACTGTCTTACGGCGGGGGACTCGTGCAGGACCGAGGGGAAACGTGTTGGAGCGACAGACCCGAAGGGAACAGGGCGCCGCGACCACCGAGGGGGGCTTAGCAGGATGAGCCACGACTCCACTGCCGCGCCGGAAGCCGCGGCCCGGAAACTTTCCGGGCGACGCCGCAAGGAGATCGTCGCGGTGCTGCTGTTCAGCGGCGGCCCCATCTTCGAGAGTTCCATACCGCTCTCGGTGTTCGGCATCGACCGCCAGGACGCCGGCGTGCCGCGCTACCGACTGCTGGTGTGCGGCGGTGAGGAAGGCCCACTGCGGACCACAGGGGGCCTGGAACTCACCGCACCGCATGGCCTGGAGGCGATCTCCCGGGCGGGCACCGTCGTCGTGCCGGCCTGGCGTTCGATCACCTCCCCGCCACCGGAGGACGCGCTCGACGCACTGCGCCGGGCGCACGAGGAGGGCGCCCGCATCGTGGGCCTGTGCACCGGCGCCTTCGTGCTGGCGGCGGCGGGCCTGCTGGACGGCCGCCCGGCCACCACCCACTGGATGTACGCACCGACGCTCGCCAAGCGCTATCCGTCGGTGCATGTCGACCCGCGTGAGCTGTTCGTGGACGACGGCGATGTGCTGACGTCCGCGGGTACGGCGGCCGGAATCGACCTCTGTCTGCACATCGTGCGGACGGACCACGGCAACGAGGCGGCCGGTGCGCTGGCCCGACGCCTGGTGGTCCCCCCGCGCCGGAGCGGCGGTCAGGAGCGCTACCTCGATCGATCTTTACCAGAGGAGATCGGCGCCGACCCGCTCGCCGAGGTCGTCGCCTGGGCGCTGGAGCACCTGCACGAGCAGTTCGACGTGGAGACGCTGGCCGCGCGCGCGTACATGAGCCGGCGTACGTTCGACCGCCGGTTCCGCTCCCTGACGGGCAGCGCGCCGTTGCAGTGGCTGATCACCCAGCGGGTGCTTCAGGCACAGCGTCTGCTGGAGACGTCGGACTACTCGGTGGACGAGGTCGCGGGTCGCTGCGGCTTCCGTTCGCCGGTGGCGCTGCGCGGGCACTTCCGTCGTCAGCTGGGGTCGTCGCCGGCCGCGTACCGTGCGGCCTATCGGGCGCGGCGGCCGCAGGCCGAGCGGCAGCCGGATCCCGAGAGCGCGGCGGGGCCGCCGAGTGCGCCGTCTTCGCTGCACTCCGAGGGCGGTCCGGTACCGCTCCAGACCCGTCGCACGGCACCGCCGAGTCCGGTCGGGACGTCCGCGTCCCTGTCGTCGGCCTCGACGTCGGCATCGTCGTCTTCTGCTTCTTCGGACAGCGGGCGCGAGGTGTACGCGGGGAGCCGGGCGAGTCTGCCGGGCCAGCGCAGCGGGATGTGAGGTTCGGTCGGGGTGGGGGCGGGCCGGGGCGGTTCATCGCCCCCGCCGCCCCTACCCGTCCCATCCTCCAGGGGCGCTGCCCCTTCGACCCCGTACCAGGGGGCTCCGCCACCTGGACCCCCGACCTCGCCCACCCACCACCCGACTCGGTCAGTTGAAGGGGTGACCTCTCAACCCACCGAGTCGGGTGGTGGGTGGGCAAAGGCCCGGGGGTCTGGGGACGGAGCCCCCAGCAGCGATCACACCCGCACCGGGGACCACAAAAGCGCACGCCAGCCGTAGGGTGGTCGCATGAACGATCGCATGGTGTGGATCGACTGCGAGATGACCGGCCTCTCGCTGTCCGACGACGCGCTCATCGAGGTGGCCGCCCTCGTCACCGACTCCGAGCTGAACATCCTCGGCGACGGTGTCGACATCGTCATCCGTCCGCCGGACCGGGCGCTGGAGACGATGCCGGAGGTGGTGCGTCAGATGCACACCGCGTCCGGACTCCTCACGGAGCTGTCCGCCGGCACGACGCTCGCGGACGCCGAGGCGCAGGTCCTGGCGTACGTACGGGAGCACGTGAAGGAGACGGGCAAGGCCCCGCTGTGCGGCAACTCGGTCGGCACGGACCGCGGCTTCCTGCTGAGGGACATGCCGACCCTCGAGGACTACCTCCACTACCGGATCGTCGACGTGTCCAGCATCAAGGAGCTGGCCCGCCGCTGGTACCCGCGCGCCTACTTCAACAGCCCGAAGAAGAACGGCAACCACCGCGCCCTCGCCGACATCCGGGAGTCCATCGCGGAACTGCGCTATTACCGCGAGGCCGTCTTCGTACCGCACCCCGGACCCGACTCGGACACCGCGAAGACCATCGCCGCGAAGTACGTCCTGCCTGCGGAGTAGGCGCCGCCGAAAGCCGGGCGCGAGCACCCCTCCCGACCCTGTACACTTTTTCTCGGCCGGTCGGAGCAATCCGAACAGCCGACATGGTGGGTGTAGCTCAGCTGGTAGAGCACCTGGTTGTGGTCCAGGATGCCGCGGGTTCAAGTCCCGTCACTCACCCTGATACTCAGCCGGTGACCTTGGAGACAAGGTCACCGGCTGATGTCGTTCCCAGGCGCAGGCGGTCGCGGCCCGACGGACCCGATCCGAACGTGAGCGCTCTTAGGCTGGGCCGATGACCGAGCCCCTCGTGCTGGCCGAGCCTCTCGCCACACCGCGCCTGGACCTCCTTCCCCTGCGCGTCGAGCACGCCGAGGAGATGGCCGCCGTACTGTCCGACCCGGCCCTGCACGCCTTCATCGGCGGTACGCCCGACTCCCTGGGCGCCCTGCGGGCCCGCTACGAGCGGCTGGTCGCCGGGGCGCCCGATCCGGGCGTCTCCTGGTGCAACTGGGTGCTGCGGCCGCGCGAGGACGCCCGTCTCGTCGGCACCGTCCAGGCCACGGTCACCGGACGGCACACCGCGGAGATCGCCTGGGTGGTCGGCACGCCGTGGCAGGGCCGCGGGTTCGCCTCGGAGGCGGCGCGGGCGCTCGTGGAGTGGCTCGGGCGGGTGCCCGTACGGACGGTCGTCGCCCACGTCCACCCCGACCACCTCGCGTCGGCGGCGGTCGCCGCGGCGGCCGGGCTGGCGCCGACCGAGGAGGAACAGGACGGCGAGCGGCGGTGGCGGTCGCTCCTCGGCGGCTGACGACCGAAACCGCGCGCGGTCCTTCGGCGACCGCGTGGTGGACGGCCGCCCCGTGCCGGTCCGACGCGACGGTCCGACGCGACGGTCCGGTTGGGATCGTAGGGGCGTATTGTCACCTTGTGAGCCATTCGTGAGGTTGGAGGCTCGTCATGCGGTCGCGGCGGATTCCCCGGTGGCGGCTGCTGACGTGGGTGATCCTCGCGTTCAACCTGGGGATGCTGCTGTGGCTCGTGGTCGCCCTGGACGCGGCGGGCGAGAGCGGCGAGAGGTGCGGCGGCGAGCTGTGCCGGGACGCGGTCGACCTGGGCTCCTCCACCGCCGCCTGGCTGGTGATCTTCCTCTGGCTGGCCGGCGTCGTACTGCTGGGCGTGGCCTGGTTCCTCACGCACCGCACCGAGGGGCCGCACGGACGGCACCGACGGTGACCGCGGTCAGGACGACCGTCGCGCCACCAGCTCCGTCGCCAGGACCACCTGTCTGCGCTCCAGTTCCCGGGTGACCGCGGGGCGGCGGTCCGCGATCTCCGTCAGGAGCAGGTCGATCATCCTGCGGCCCATCTCCTCGATGGGCTGGCGGACGCTGGTCAGGGGCGGGTCCATGTGGCGGGCGATGGCCGAGTCGTCGTAGCCGACGAGCGCGATCTCGTCGGGGATGCGGCGGCCCTCCTCGCGCAGGACCTGGCGGGCGCCGGCCGCCATCACGTCCGAGCCCGCGAAGACCGCGTCCAGGTCGGGGCGGCGGGCCAGCAGCTCGGTCATCGCGCGCCGGCCGCCCTCCTCGGTGAAGTCGCCCGGCTGGACCAGCTGTTCGTCCAGCTCGTGGCCCGCGTCGAGCAGGGCGTCGCGGTAGCCGTCGACGCGGCGCTGGGCACCGTACACGTCGAGGCGGCCGGTGATGTGGGCGACCGCCCGGCAGCCGCGGGCCAGCAGATGTTCGACGGCGGAGCGGGCGCCTCCGTAGTTGTCGGAGTCGACCGAGGGCAGGGTCTCCGCGGCCGATCTCGGGCCGCTGATCACGGCCGGAATCTCCAGCTGGGAGAGCAGGTCGGGCAGCGGGTCGTCGGCGTGCACGGAGACCAGCAGGACCCCGTCGACCCGGTGGGCGGCGAGGTACTGGGCGAGGCGGGCCCGCTCCCGGTCGTTGCCCGCGAAGATCAGCAGCAGCTGCATCTGCGTGTCGGCCAGTTCGGCGCCGACTCCCTTGAGCATGTCGGAGAAGTACGGCTCGGCGAAGAAGCGGGTCTCCGGCTCGGGGACGACGAGGGCGATCGCGTCGGTGCGGTTGGCGGCGAGAGCGCGCGCGGCCGTGTTGGGGACGTAGCCGAGTTCGGCGACCGCCGCCTCCACCGCGGCGCGGGTGGCGTCGCTGACCCGGGGCGAGCCGTTGATCACCCGGGAGACCGTGCCGCGGCCGACGCCGGCACGGGCTGCCACCTCTTCGAGGGTGGGCCGGCCACCGCTCCGGCTCCGCGCTCCGTGGCTTGCCATGGGCTTCGCCCTCCCGTCGACCCTTGCGTTGGCCTGGAATCTAACAGTCATCGTCGGAGGGGAGCCCGCTACTGATCGGCTCCCGGGTTTCCGCAGGAAGTCGCCCGGGGTGGCCGAAACCTGATCCCCGGGTTCCAGTTAACAGCCCGATAACTGAACGCATCTCTCCGCCCCCAGTCCCTTGACACCCCCGCTCGGACCGACGACGCTTCAACACATCACCGGTGGGAGCGCTCCCACGGTACCTGACACATACACATCCCGCACGTTCCCCGCCCGAGCCGCAGCTAGAACTAACGGGCCCAACAACGCAGTTGGCCGGGGGGTCGGCACGTCAGGGCAACAGGAGGACGCAATGCGAGCACGTACCCGAATCGCCCGCAAGACGATGGTCCTTGCGGCCGTCGCCGCGCTGGGCTCCGGGCTGCTGGCCGGCTGTGCCGACGACGGAGACGGCGGCGGCGACGGCTCGTCTTCGGGCGAAGGCGGCGGCGGCAAGACCACGATCACTCTGGGGCTCTTCGGCACCCAGGGCTTCAAGGAAGCCGGCCTCTACGCCGAGTACGAGAAGCTGAACCCGAAGATCAAGATCGCCGAAAACGTCGTGGAGCGGAACGAGAACTACTATCCCGCTCTCGTCAACCACCTGACCACGAACAGTGGTCTGCAGGACATCCAGGCCGTCGAGGTCGGCAACATCGCCGAGGTCGTGAACACCCAGGCCGCGAAGCTGATGGACCTGTCCAAGGTGTCGGGCGTCCAGTCGAGCAACTGGCTGGACTGGAAGTGGAAGCAGGCCACCACCAAGGACGGCCAGACCATCGGTCTGGGCACCGACGTCGGACCGATGGCCATCTGCTATCGCAAGGACCTGTTCGAGCAGGCCGGGCTGCCCGCCGACCGCGAGGCAGTGAGCAAGCTGTGGGCGGGCAGCTGGGAGCAGTTCGTCGAGGTGGGCAAGGACTACCAGGCGAAGGCGCCCAAGGGCACCACCTTCCTGGACTCCCCCGGCGGTCTGCTGAACGCGATCGTCAGCGGTGAGAGCGAGAAGTTCTACGACGCCTCCGGCGAGGTCATCTACAAGACCAACCCGGCCATCAAGAAGGCCTTCGACCTGACCGCGCAGGCCGCGGAGGACGGGCTGATCGGCAACCAGACGCAGTTCCAGCCCGCCTGGGACACGACGATCGCCAACAGCAAGTTCGCCGCGATGTCCTGCCCGCCGTGGATGCTCGGCTACATCAAGGGCAAGTCGAAGCCCGAGGCGGCCGGCAAGTGGGACGTGGCCACCTCGCCCAAGCCCGGCAACTGGGGCGGCACCTTCCTCGCCGTGCCGAAGTCCGGCAAGAACACCGACGAGGCCGCGAAGCTCGCCGCGTGGCTGACCGCGCCCGAGCAGCAGGCCAAGCTGTTCGCCAAGCAGGGCAGCTTCCCGAGTGCCCCGGCCGCGTACTCTCTGCCGCAGGTCACCGGTGCGAAGAACACCATGACCGGTGACGCCCCGATCGGCACGCTCTTCGCCGAGGCCGCCAAGCAGATCCCCGCCCAGGTGATCGGCCCGAAGGACCAGATCATCCAGCAGGGTCTGACCGACAACGGCGTCATCCTGGTCACCCAGGGCAAGTCGGCCAAGGAGGCCTGGGAGACGGCCACCAAGACCATCGACAACAACCTGGAGAAGTGACCGGTATGACCACCCGGCACGACACCGCCGCGCCCCCCGACAAGGAGGGGGGCGCGGCCCCGGGCCGCCCGCCCGCCGACGCCGTGCCCGAGGTGGACAAGCGCCGCCGGGCCCGGCTCTCCCGCCGCTGGCAGCGGGACATGCGCTGGAGCCCGTACGCGTTCGTCTCGCCCTTCTTCCTGCTCTTCCTCGCGTTCGGTCTGTTCCCGCTGATCTACACCGGCTGGGCCTCGCTGCACACGGTGGAGATGACCGCGCCCACCGACATGGAGTGGGCGGGCCTGCGCAACTACACCCGGATCTTCGACGACGACTTCTTCTGGAACGCCGCGAAGAACACCCTGACCATCGGCATCATCTCGACGGTCCCGCAGCTGCTGATGGCGATGGGCATCGCCCACATCCTCAACTACAAGCTGCGCGGCTCGACCTTCTACCGGGTCATGATGCTCGCGCCGTACGCGACGTCGATCGCCGCCGCGTCCCTGGTGTTCGTGCTGCTCTTCGGCCGCGACTACGGCATGATCAACTGGGCGCTGAACGCCGTCGGCGTCGACAACATCGACTGGCAGAACGACAAGTGGGCCTCCCAGTTCGCCGTCTCGTCGATCGTGATCTGGCGCTGGACCGGCTACAACGCGCTGATCTACCTGGCCGCGATGCAGGCGATACCGCAGGACCTGTACGAGTCGGCGGCCCTGGACGGGGCCAACCGCTGGCAGCAGTTCATCCACGTCACGCTGCCGTCGCTGCGCCCGACGATCCTGTTCACCGTGGTCGTGTCGACCATCGGCGCCTCCCAGCTCTTCGGCGAGCCGCTGCTGTTCGACGCGAACAAGGGCACCTCCGGCGGCTCCCAGCACCAGTTCCAGACGCTCGGCCTCTACCTGTACGAGCAGGGCTGGGTCAACCAGCACCTGGGCCGCGCCTCGGCGATCGCCTGGACGATGTTCCTCATCCTCATCGTGATCGGGATCATCAACTACGTCATCTCGCGCCGGCTGCGCGCCAGTAGTTAGGAGAACCGGCCGTGACGACGACACTGACCCCGCAGGACACGACCGACGAGAGGCCCAAGCGCATACGGCGGCCCAGGTCGGCGCGCGCGGGCGGGCAGATGCACGCCGGTCCGATCGCGTACATCATCCTCGCCCTGTTCACCATCGGCTCGCTGTTCCCGCTGGTGTGGACGGCGATCGCCGCCTCGCGCGACACCCAGCGCCTGGCGCAGACGCCGCCGCCGTTCTGGTTCGGCTCGAACCTGTTCGACAACCTCGAGATCGCCTGGAACGACGCCAACCTCGGCGAGGCGTTCATCAACACCACGTTCGTGGCGGGAGTGTCGGCGGCGACCATCGTGTTCCTGTCGACGATCGCCGGGTTCGCCTTCGCCAAGCTGCGCTTCAAGGGCCGGGGCGCGATGATGCTGATCGTGATCGGCACCATGATGGTGCCGCCGCAGCTCAGCGTGATCCCGCTGTACATGATGGTCGCCGAGCTCGGCTGGACCGACCAGCTGAAGGCCGTCATCTTCCCGTCGCTGGTGAGCGCGTTCGGCGTGTTCTTCATGCGGCAGTACCTGATCCAGGCGCTGCCGGACGAGATCATCGAGGCGGCCCGGGTGGACGGCGCGAGCAGCTGGCGGGTGGTGTGGCACGTGGTGTTCCCGGCCGCGCGGCCCGCGATGGCCGTCCTGGGCATGCTGATGTTCGTCCAGACGTGGAACGACTTCCTGTGGCCGTTCCTGGTCCTGACCCAGACCGGCAGCCCCACCGTGCAGGTCGCGGTCGCGGGACTCGGCCGCGGCTTCACCCCCGACCAGTCGCTGATCATGGCGGGCGCGTTGCTGGGCACGCTGCCGCTGCTGCTCGTCTTCGCCATCTTCGGCAAGCAGATCGTGGGCGGCATCATGCAGGGCGCGGTCAAGGGCTGAGGCCCGGTCCGCCGCTGCTTCCGGGGGCCGAGCCACCGCTGCCTCGGCCCCCGCTCTCTTCCTCCCCCTTTTCTTCCCCTTCCTTCCCCCCCATCCCCGACTGTCGGTCGGCACGACCTCCTATGGGAGCGCTTCCATGCCTGAGTCCGAAACGCCGGCGACCCCGGTGACCTTTCCTCCCGCGTTCCTCTGGGGCGCCGCGACCTCCGCCTACCAGATCGAGGGGGCGGTGCGGGAGGACGGCCGTACGCCCTCCATCTGGGACACCTTCAGCCATACGCCGGGCAAGACGGCCGGCGGCGAGACCGGTGACATCGCTGTCGACCACTACCACCGCTACCGCGACGACGTAGCGATGATGGCCGGCCTCGGTCTGACCGCGTACCGGTTCTCGATCTCCTGGTCGCGGGTGCAGCCGACGGGCCGGGGCCCGGCGGTCCAGCGGGGCCTGGACTTCTACCGCCGGCTGGTGGACGAGCTGCTCTCCGTGGGCATCAAGCCGGCCGTCACCCTCTACCACTGGGACCTGCCGCAGGAGTTGGAGGACGCGGGCGGCTGGCCCGAGCGCGACACGGCGTACCGCTTCGCCGAGTACGCGCAGATCGTCGGCGAGGCGCTCGGCGACCGGGTGGAGCAGTGGATCACCCTCAACGAACCGTGGTGCAGCGCCTTCCTGGGCTACGCCTCCGGGGTGCACGCCCCCGGCCGTACGGACGCGGCGGCCTCGTTGAAGGCCGCGCACCACCTGAACCTGGCGCACGGTCTGGGCGCTTCCGCGTTGCGCGCCGCGATGCCGGCCCGCAACTCGGTGGCGGTGAGCCTCAACTCCTCGGTGGTCAGGCCGCTTTCGCAGGACCCCGCCGACCTGGCGGCCGCCCAGAAGATCGACGACCTCGCCAACGGCGTCTTCCACGGTCCCATGCTGCACGGCGCGTACCCGGAGACGCTGTACGCCGCGACGGAGCTGATCACGGACTGGTCGTACGTCCAGGACGGCGACCTGGCGGCGATCAACCAGCCGCTGGACGCGCTGGGGCTCAACTACTACACCCCTGCACTGGTCGCGGCGACGGACCCGAACGCCGCCGCCCCGCGCGCCGACGGCCACGGCGCCAGCTCCTCCTCCCCCTGGCCCGGCGCGGACGACGTCGCCTTCCACCAGACGCCGGGCGAGCGCACGGAGATGGGCTGGACGATCGACCCGACCGGTCTGCAGGACCTGATCATGCGCTACACACGTGAGGCGCCGGGTCTGCCGATCTACATCACCGAGAACGGCGCGGCCTACGACGACAAGCCCGACCCCGACGGCCGCGTCCACGACCCCGAGCGGATCGCCTATCTCCACGGCCACCTGCGCGCGGTCCGCCGCGCCATCGCGGACGGCGCGGACGTGCGGGGCTACTACCTGTGGTCCCTGATGGACAACTTCGAGTGGGCGTACGGCTACGGCAAGCGGTTCGGCGCGGTGTACGTGGACTACGCGACGCTGGAGCGGACACCGAAGTCGAGCGCGCTGTGGTACCGCGAGGCGGCGCGGACGGGGTCGCTTCCGCCGGTGACGACGGCCGAGTAGGCCACTGTTCGGGGGAACCGGGGGACGAGGCGCGGCACGTCGAGGGGACGTGCCGCGCCTCGCGGTTCGGAGGGCTCAGAGGCTGCCCGGGGCCGCAAGCCACTGAGTCGGCTGCCCGGTGACCGAGGCGATGGTCTCGAAGTCGTGGTCGTAGTGGAGCATGATCAGCCCCTGCAGCTCGGCCGTCGCGGCGACGAGCAGGTCCACCGCGCCCGCGGAACGGTGCCGACCCTTCTCGGTCAGTTCCCTTTGCACGTCCCAGGCGCGTGTCACGGCCCTGTCGTCCAGGGGAGTCCAGCCGAACAGCGCGTCCAGGTCCTGGACCGGTGCGGTACGGTCCGGCCCGGTCCTCAGCATTCCTGGCGCTGTGGAGGAACTCGACCTCGGACCAGAGCGCTGGTGTCGATGAGGTAGGCAGCCGCACTCATCGACGGTAGTTCTCCCTGTCGAGCAACTCGTCGAAGTCACCCGCATCCGCCCGGGCCGCGAGCCGGGCCAGCGCGAGCGCACGCTTCTTGCGCTCGACGCCTTCCTTGAGTGCGGCGTTGACGGTGTCCTTCTTGGTCTTGGTGCCGAACGCTATGGCCGCCTCGGCCAGCAGTTCCTCATCGATGTCGATCAGCGTCTTGGTCATGAGAGGACCTCCTGGATATCCGATTGCGATTCCAGTATGTCCACTAGGAGGCCCCCGGACGTCTACCGCGGTTCGCGTACGACCACGACGTCCCCCGCCCGGACAGTGACCGTGCCGCCCTCGACGGGCTTGCCCGCCAGCAGGTCCGCGGCACCGGCCGGGACCTCGACCTCGGCGGACCGATCACCGTGGTTGATCAGGAAGAGGTAGTCGGCGTCCTCGCCGCGTCGCAGCACCGCCTCCACCCCCTCCGGCGTCACCCGCACCGGCGTCACGCCGGCCTCCGTGCGGATACGGTCCAGCAGGTCGGCCAGCGTCGACGGGTCCGGCAGGGTCGCGACGTACCAGGTCGTGCCCGTGCCGTGGGTGTGACGCGTGACCGCCGGGACACCGGTCAGCGGGCCGGACGCAAACGACGTCACCGCCTCCGCGCCGTCCAGGCGCACCCGCTCCGACCACACCGACGCCGTGCCGCCCTCGCTCAGGCCCACCGGCTCGCCCGGCAGCAGCGGGAAGAGTTCGTCACTCCGCACGCCCAGCGCCTCGCGGAACGCACCCGGGTAACCCCCCAGCCGCACATGGCAGTTCTCGTCCACGGCCCCGCTGTGGAAGCCGACCGCCAGCGTGCCGCCGCGTTCCGCGAAGCCGGCGAGGTTCGCCGCGCCCTCGTCGTCGACCAGGTACAGGCTCGGAGCCAGCACCACCCGGTACGCCGAGAGATCCGCGTCCGGGCGGACGAAGTCCACCGCCACGCCCGCCCGCCACAGCGGCTCGTACCAGGCGCGGACCAGGTCCTGGAAGCGGACCTCACCGCTGGGCTGCGACGGCAGCTCGACGGACCACCAGGCGTTCCAGTCCCAGACGATGGCGACCTTCGCCGTGCCCGTGCTCCCCCGTACCTCCGCCAACGCGCGAAGATCCGCGCCCAGTTGCACCACGTCCCGCCAGATCTGGCTGTCCGTGCCCGCGTGCGGCAGCATCGCCGAGTGCCACTGCTCGGCGCCCGCCTTGGCGGCCCGCCACTGGAAGTAGGCGATGCCGTCCGCCCCACGCGCCACGTGGGCGAGCGCGTTGCGGCGCAACTCGCCCGCCGTCTTCGCCCGGTTGACCGGCTGCCAGTTCACCGCGCCCGTCGAGTGCTCCATCAGCAGCCACGGACGCCCGCCCGCCAGCGAGCGCACCAGGTCGCCGCTCAGCGCGATGTCGATCTCCGACTCCGGGTCCGTGGACTGGAGGTAGTGGTCGTTCGAGACGATGTCGAGTTCGGGGGCCCAGCGCCAGTAGTCCAGGGCGTCGAAGTTGTACATCACCATGAAGTTGGTGGTGGCGGGGACCGACGGGGCTGCCGCCCTCAGTACCTCACGCTCCGCCTTGTACAGGGACAGCAGTTCGTCGCTGCAGAAGCGCCGCCAGTCCAGCTGGTGGGCCGGGTTGGGGACGGCACCGGTGGCGCGGGGCGGGATGATCTCGTCCCAGTCGTAGTACCACTGGCTCCAGAAGGTGGTGCCCCAGGCGCGGTTGAGCGCCTCCAGGTCATCGGCGTACTTCTCCCGCAGCCAGCCCCGGAACGCCTCCGCGCTCGCCTCGCAGTAGCACTCCGCGTTGTGGCAGCCGTACTCGTTGTGGATGTGCCACATCACCACGGCCGGGTGATCGGCGTACCGCGCGGCCAGTTCGCCCGTGATCCGCAGGGCGGCCTCGCGGTAGGCGGGGCTGCTCGGGCAGAACGTCTGACGGCTGCCGTACGACAGTCCGCGGCCGTCCCGGTCCACCGGCAGCGCGTCCGGGTGCGCGCGGAAGAACCACGCCGGCGGTGCCGCCGTCGGCGTCGCCAGGTCGGCGGCGATGCCGTTCTCGTGGAGCAGCGCGAGGATCCTGTCGAGCCGCGAGAAGTCGTACTCGCCCTCGCGCGGCTCCAGCAGCGCCCAGGCGAAGATGTTGACGCTGACCATGGTGACGCCGGCCTCGCGCATGAGGCGTACGTCCTCGGCCCAGACCTCCTCGGGCCACTGCTCCGGGTTGTAGTCACCGCCGTAGGCGATACCGGGGACGGCGAGCTCGCTCATCGGGCACCTCCCGCCAGCAGACGGCGCGTCGTCTCCACGCCCCACTGGTCCAGGGACAGCAGCCGGTCGCTGGACGCCATCAGGCCGCCCGTCGCCTCGACGTGCGCCGCCCACCGCTCCCGGGTCTCCACCGCGGGGCGGGCCATCAGGCAGTCGGGGTCGTTGATCCAGAGGCGGCCGTGCTGCCACTGGCGGCCGGCACCGGTGAACTCGGCTGGGTCCTGGCCGGGTTGGGAGTAGTCGTCGGCCTCGGGGCGGCGGTGCGGGGCCGTGTCGGGGCTGACCCGCATCGCGTCGAACAGGCCGATGGAGGGAAGGAGGGGTGCGCCGCAGCCCAGCAGGTAGGCGTCCTCGCCGATCGCGTCGCGGATCAGCTCGATGCCGGAGCGGTACGCCTGGAGAGCGTCCGCGGATGAGTGCCGTACGCCGTCCAGGGCGCCCGCGTACAGGAAGTCGACCTTGAAGTAGTCGTAGCCCTCGGCGCGCAGCGTCGTGTAGACGGAGGTCAGGTACTCCGCCGCGGCCGGGTGGGTCGTGTCGAGGATGCTCAGGTCGTGGCCCCAGTTGCGGCCCGCGTGCGCGAAGCCGCCGTCCGGGTCGCGGACCAGCCAGTCGGGGTGTTCGGCGGCGAGGTCGCTCGCCGGGTCGACCAGGAAGGGTGCCGTCCAGATGCCGGCCCGGCGGCCCCGGGCGCGGATCGCGTCGGCGATCCCCGCGCGGGAGCGGAAGCGGCCGGAGAGGGTGAGCCAGTCGCCGAGGGCCTTCTGGTAGCCGTCGTCGATCTGGACGACGTCGACGGGCAGGTCGAGGGTGTCCATCGCACGCAGGTTCTCGTGGATGTCGTCCTCGGTGACGGCGGTGAAGTACTCGTACCAGGAGCACCAGACCGTCGGGGCCGGGCGCGGGGCCGCGCCCCCGAGGCCGGCGGCCCAGTCCGCCAGCGTCGCCTGGATGTCGGTGCCCGTGAACTCCTTCACCGGGCCGTCGGCGCTGATCTGAGCCGTGTCGCCCTCGACGAGCAGGCGGATCGACGGGACCTCCCTCAGCGGCTCCGCCGCCGCCCACAGCCGGACCGGCGATCCGTCGCCCGGGTCGAGGGCGAGAAGGCCCTCGCCCTGGAAGGTGCCGTCCGGGACGGTGACGCCCGGCCGGTAGCAGACCGTCGCCCAGTTGTCGTTCGTCGGGCGGTACGGCTTGTCGCCGAGGGCGTAGGCGCCGCTGGGGCTCCAGGACTGCCAGCCCTCCTCGTGGACGCGGGCGTTCCGCGCGTCCACGGGCACGGAGGCGACCGGGGTGAAGGGGTTGTGCACGAGGGTCTCTTTCAAGCGGGGGGCGGTCAGCCCTTGTTGGCGCCCAGGGTCAGGCCGCTGACGAACTGGCGCTGGAGCACGAAGTAGACGATCAGGGTGGGGATCGCGGTGAGCAGGGCGCCGGCGGCGACCAGGTTGGGGTCGGTGAAGTACGCCCCGGTGAGGTTGTTCAGGGCCGAGGTGATCGGCATGTTCTCGCCGGTGGAGATGAGGACGAGGGCCCAGAAGAAGTCGTTGTAGATCCAGATGGACAGCAGGGTGGCCAGGGCGGCCATCGCGGGGCGGCACAGCGGCAGCACGATCTGCCAGTACATGCGCCACACCGAGGCGCCGTCGACGAGGGCGGCCTCGGTCAGTTCGTGGGGCAGGGAGCGCATGTAGTTGCTCAGCACGAAGGCGCAGAACCCGGACTGGAAGGCGACGTGGATGAGGACCAGGCCGAGGGCGGAGTCGTAGAGCTTGCCGCTCATGGTGATGCCGGGCAGGTCGATGAGCAGGTACAGGCGGTACAGCGGGGTGATGATGACCTGTTGGGGGAGCAGGTTGCCGGCGGTGAAGACCAGCAGCAGGAACAGGTTGATGCGGAAGTCGAAGCGGCTGACGTAGAAGGCGACCATCGACGACAGGAACAGCGTCACCAGCACCGCCGGCACGGCGATGATCATCGTGTTGACGAAGTAGTGGCCCATGTCGGACTGGGTGAACGCGTTGGTGAAGTTGTCGAAGCTGAGCTTGTCGGGCCAGGAGACATAGCCCTTCTCGGATGTCTCCGCGTAGGGGCGCATCGCCGAGTACAGCGCCCACAGAAGTGGGCCGAGCCAGGCCAGGGAGGCGCCCGCGAGGAAGAGGTGCAGCAGGATCCGGGCGGGGCGGACGGGCGTGCGGGTCTTGGTGATGACGGTGGTGGTCATGCGCGCCGCTCCTTCCGGAAGGTGGACACCAGGTAGGGGATGATCACGACGAGGGAGATCAGCAGCAGCACGACCGCGATCGCGGAGCCGTATCCGATGCGGCTGGACTCGCCGATGATGTTGTTGGTGACCAGGATGGAGAGGAGTTCGGTGCCCTCTGCGCCCTTGTTGAAGACGAAGACCAGGTCGAAGGCGCGCAGCGCCTCGATGATGGTGACGACCAGGACGACGGTGTTGGTGGGGCGCAGGGTGGGGAAGATGACGTTCTTGAACGTCTGCCACTCGTTGGCGCCGTCCAGCGAGGACGCCTCACGCAGCGAGGGGTCCACGCCCTTGAGGCCGGCCAGGTAGAGGATCATCATGTAGCCGGTGTGGCGCCAGGACGCGGCGATGAGGATGGCCCACAGGTTGAGGTCGGGGTCGCCGATCCAGTCGATGTACTTGCCCGGCTCGTTGGCCCCGATGATGCTGTTGATCAGGCCGGTGTCGGGGTTGTAGATGAGCTGCCAGACGAAGCCGATCACGGCCATCGACATGACCACGGGCAGGAAGAACGCGGTCTGGTAGACCCGGCTGAAGCGGATCTTCTTGTCCAGCTGCACGGCCAGGAACAGGCCCAGCGGGGTCGGGATCGCGATCAGGACCACGAACCAGATCACGTTGTGCTGGACGGCCGGCCAGAACTGCGGGTTCTGTTCGAAGAGCTCCTTGAAGTTCTGGAGCCCGACCCACTTGATCGAGTCGAAGCCGATGCCGTCCCAGGTGGTGAAGGCCAGCGCGATCGACGCGAAGGCCGTCACCCACACCAGGGCGATGTGCAGGAGCGTCGGCAGACCCGCCATCAACGCCAGGGTGAACCGGTCGCGGCGGGTGAGCAGACGGCGGTGCCCGTGAGGCACCTTCTTCTTGGCGGGGGCAGTGCCCGCAGGCGGCACGGCGGCCGCCTCCGGGATCTCCTCTGTGGTTTCCGTTGTCATGACGAGGCGAAGATCGTCTTCTTCTGGCGCTCGATCGAGGACAGCAGACTGTCGACGCCCTTGGGGTCACGGACGAACTTCTGCAGCGAGGGCTGCATCACCGTCGAGGTGAAGTCCGGGCGGCTGTCACGGTCCATGAACTGGGTGAGGCTCTTGGCCCCGGCGATCATGTCGTACGCCTTCTTCTGCAGAGGCGTGTACGCCGAGGTGTCCGCCTTGGTGGAGGCGGCCACGACGCTCGGGTCGGCCTTGAGGTAGGCCTCCTCGGCCTCCGGGGTGCCCAGGAACTCCATGAGCTTGACGCCCTCGGCCTTGTTCTTCGGGCTCTTGCTCATCATGAAGCCGTCGGTCGGGGCTTCGACGGTGTCCTGGCCGTACGCCGGGTCGATCTCCGGGAAGGCGAAGAAGTCGAGGTCCTCGAGGTCGGCCGGGTTGGTGAACTGCTGGCCCACGAAGGTGCCCAGCAGGTACATGCCGGCCTTCTTCGACACCAGGGTCTGCGCGGCGTCCTGCCAGGTGCGGCCGACGGCGCCTTCCTGGTGGTAGGGGAGGATCTCGGCCCACAGGTCGAAGACGGACTTCACCTTGGCGTCGGTCCAGGAGGCCTTGCCCGCCATCAGGTCGACGTGGAAGTCGTAGCCGTTCTTGCGGAAGTTGATCTGGTCGAAGGTGCCGAGCGCGGGCCAGGCGTCCTTGTCGCCGAAGGCGATCGGGACCAGCTTGTCCTTCTGCATCTGCTTGCACAGCGCGACGAAGTCGTCCCAGGTGGTGGGGACTTCGTAGCCGTACTGCTTGAAGACGCTCTTCCGGTAGAAGACCGCCCAGGGGTACGTGTACAGCGGCACGAAGTAGTACTTGCCGTCCTCGCCCTTGCTCAGCTTCTGCATCGCCTCGGGGAAGTTGCCCGCGATCTTCTGCCACACGTCGTCGATCGGCGTGGCGAGACCCTTGGCCGCGAAGAACTGCATCCGGTAGCCGGCGAACCAGGTGAACACGTCGTCCGGCGTGCCCTGCAGGTAGGAGTTGATCTGCTCCTGGAAGGTGTTCGAGTCCTTGGTGTTCACGTCGACCGTGATGCCGGACTTCTTCTTGTAGGCCGCGTAGACGTCGGCGAACGCCTTCTTCGGCACCGCGTCGGACGCCTTGGAGCCGAGCGTGACCGTCTTCGGGTCGGCGGACGTGCCGCTGCCGCCACAGGCGCTGAGCAGGGGTATCCCGGCGCCGAGCAGGGCCGCGCCACCCATGCCGCGCAGCATGGTGCGGCGGCTGGGGGACGGGAAGGAGAGGCCGGAGGGAGAGAGGTCGGGCATGAACGGCTCCTGACGGGGAGGGTCGGTCTCGGAGGGTTTGAGATCCGGTCGCAATCGACCAGAAACCAACTTGACCGAACACGATGGCGCAATGACAGCCGTATGTCAGGTCATACGTCAATAGCTGTCGGCCCGATTTGTCGAAACGTAATCGACACGATCCCTCCCGCCCCCGGAGTGGATCACTTGTACGCGGCGAACGCCTTCGAGAACGCGAACGCGTCCTGGACGATCGAGCTGCACGTGGCGTCCGCGGAGTCCTTCGCCCCGCCGGGGCACTGCTTGTCCCGGGTCCCCGACCACATCGACAGCCAGCCGAGCCCCTTCGCCTTGGCGAAGTCCACCAGCTGGGTGGCGTCGTCGACCTTGAAGATCTCCGAGGTGACGTCGTTCACGCCGATCATCGGCGTGACGGCGACGGCCTTCCAGGCCGCGCTGTCGGACAGGCCCAGGACGCCCTTGACCTGCGCCTGCGTGGCGGTCGCGGCCTGCTCGGCGTAGGTGCCCATGTCGCCGCTGTACGCCGGTCCGTAGTCCATCGCCATGATGTTGACGGTGGCGATCGCGACACCGTTCTCCTTCGCGTCGGCCAGCAGGTTCACGCCGTCCTGGGTCAGGCCCTCGGGCATGACCGGGAGCGTGAAGGAGACGTCCAGGCCGGGGTGCTGCTCCTGGAGCTTCGCGACGGCCTGCGCGCGGCGCGTGTTCGCGGCCGTGTCCGGCAGCGCCCCGCCCTCGACGTCGAAGTCGACCTTGGTGAGGTCATAGGCGTCCACGACCTTCCCGTACGCCGTCGCCAGCGCGCCCGCCGAGGAGCACGCCGTGGCCAGCTCGGACCCGGCCGCACCGCCGAAGGAGACCCGCACGTCACCGCCCTCGGCCCGCAGGGCGCCGATCTGCGCCGCCACGGCGTCGCTCGCCAGGTCCGTCACCCCGCCCCACTTCGGCGTGCAGCCGCCGCCGTCGGTGACGAAGGCCAGGTTGTAGTCCTGCACGCCGGTCGCCTCGGCGCTCGCCACCAGATCGAAGGCGGGGTGGAGGGAGGTGTCGACGTAGGGGGCGAAGGCGGCGCCGGTCGTGGTGCCGGAGCCCGTGTCGGTGCTCTCCGAGGGGGAAGCGGTCGGGGTCGCGGTGGCCGTCCGTGTCGGCGTCGCGGACTGGGTCGGGCGGCCGCTCGGCTGGGGCGTCGCGGTGTCGTCGGCGGAACACTTCACTCCGTCGACGAGGCAACCGGTCGGGTCCGAGGTGCCGCTGACCACGAAGCCGACGGTGACCGACTCACCGGCCGCCAGTCCGTCCGTGTCCCACCTCGCCGACGTCACGGTGACGCGCTGCCCGCTCACTGCCGACTCGGCATTCCACAGGGAGCTCAGTCTCGCGCCCGCCGGCAGGTCGAACTCCAGCTTCCAGTCCTTGTCGGTCGCGCCACTGTTGTTCGTGACCACGTACTGCGCGGTGTAACCCGAGGACCAGTCACTGGTCCTGGTGTACACGGCTCCGGTCCCCGCGGCCTGGGCGGTGCCGGCCAGCAGGACCGCCCCGCTCCCGACCACGGCAGCGGCGACGGTCCCGCCGATCACCTTGCTTCTTGTGCTCACGTTGCGCCGATGGGTGCTCATGGCGTGGCACGCTAGCGATCCGGAATCGGACAAACGGCCTGATCAGGACGGAGGTTGGTGATCTTAGGGCGGGCTTAAGGAAGGGATCGGGACCGGTTAAAGGTGGAGACCAGCCGACCGGGCCGGCGGCGCCGTACGGAGCCTCGGTGCCCCCGCCGCAGAGGCGCCCGCTCGCGCCCGTCCAGCTGGATCCAGATCCGCACCTCGGTCCCGCCGAGCACCGACGCCCCGAGCCGCACGTCCCCGCCCGTCTCCTCCGCGAGCCGCCGCACGATGTCGAGGCCGAGCCCGGTCGACCCGGCGCTCCCCGAACCCCGGCCGCGCGCCATCGCCGCCTGCGGGTCGGGTATGCCCGGCCCCGCGTCGGACACCAGCACGATCACCGCGTCCTCGCCGTTGTGCAGGTCGACCGCGAAGGCCGTGCCCATCGGGGTGTGCCGGAAGACGTTGCCGAGCAGGGCGTCCAGGGCGGCGACCAGGTCCGCGCGGGCCACGGGTATGCGCACCGGCCGGTCGGCCCCGGCCACCCGCCACTTGCGGCCCTCGTCCTCCGCGAGCGCCGACCAGAACGCCATCCGCTCGCGCACGACCTCGGCGGCATCGCATCCGGCGCCCGGCCCGGCGGCCGCGGTCTGCGGCTTGGCGTCCCGGGCGGTACGGATGATCGTGTCGACCTCGCGCTCCAACTGCGCGACCGCGGCCCGGGTCTGCTCGGCGGCCGGCCCGTCCCCGAGCGAGGCCGCGTTCAGCCGCAGCACGGTCAGCGGTGTGCGCAGCCGGTGGGACAGGTCGGCCGCCAACTCCCGCTCGTTCGCCAGGAGTTGTACGACCTGGTCGGCCATGGAGTTGAACGCCACCGCCGCCAGCCGCAGTTCGGTCGGCCCTTCCTCCGGCACCCTCGCTCCCAGCTTCCCCTCCCCCAGTTCGTGCGCGCCCTCGACCAGGCGCTGCGCGGGCCGCACCATCCGCACGCCCAGCCGGTCGGCGACCGCGACCGAGCCGACGACGAGCGCGGCACCGACCCCGGCGAGGACCGCCCAGGCGGTGGCCACGCCGTTGCTGACCTCGGACTCCGGGACGTACACCTCGACGACCGCGATCTCGCCGGAGCTCAGCGCGACCGGCTGGAGCAGCGTGGAGCCGCCGGGCACCTCGCTGGTGGAGGCGCGGCCCAGCTTCCGCACGGTCGCGATGTCCCCGTCGGCGGCGCGCTGCCGCCCGAGGTCGACGGCCGCGGCGCCGTCCGACGCCGGTATGTGCACGGCCAGGCCCGCGTCCGAGCCGGCGGAGGCGACGACCCGCTCCAGCTGGTCGCGGTCGGTGGTGATGGACAGGGCGGGGGCGACGGCCGCGGCCTGCCGTTCGGCGTTGGAGAAGGCGCGGTCCCGGGCCATCTCCTTGATGACGAGTCCGAGCGGGATGGCGAAGGCGACCACGACCATGGTGGTGACCGCCAGCGAGACCTTGACCAGTGCCCATCTCATCGCGCCGGCTCCGATCCCGGTGGCTCCAGCTTCACGCCGACGCCCCGCAGGGTGTGCAGATAGCGCGGGCTCGCCGCCGTCTCGCCGAGCTTGCGGCGCAGCCACGACAGATGGACGTCGATGGTCTGGTCGTCGCCGTACGACTGCTGCCACACCTCGGCGAGCAGTTCCTTGCGGGGGACGACGACACCTGGCCGGCCGGCCAGGAAGGCGAGCAGGTCGAACTCGCGCCGGGTGAGGTCCAGCCGTACGCCGTCCAGCTCGGCCTGCCGGCGCAGCGGGTCGACGGTCAGGCCGCCGACGCGCAGCACGGTCTCCGGCGGGGCGTCCCCGCCGGCGCTGCGGGACCGTCGTAGGACCGCCGCCATCCGGGCCGACAGGTGCTCGACCGAGAACGGCTTGGTCAGGTAGTCGTCCGCGCCCGCGTTCAGCAGCCGGACGATCTCCGTCTCGTCGTCCCGGGCGGTGGCGATGATCACGGGGACGTCGGTGATGCCGCGCAGCATCTTCAGGGCCTCGGAGCCGTCCAGGTCGGGCAGACCGAGGTCCAGGATCACGACGTCGAAACGGAAATGGGCGACCTCGCGCAGCGCCTCCAGTGCCGTACCGACGCTGCGCACCGTGTGGGCGGCGTCGGTCAGGTGCCGGATGAGCGCCGAGCGTACGAACTGGTCGTCCTCGACCACGAGCACACTTGCCATGCGCCGCAACCTACGCCATGCGAGGGAGGCCGTTCCGGCGCCTGTGGACAACTGCGCACCTGTGGACAACGACCCGCGCACCGGGCGACATCGGTGGGACGCGTGAGGCAGTATGGCCCGCGATGCGCAGAGGACTCATACACCTACTGGCTTGGACGCTCGCCACGGGCGCGGCGGTCACGCTGTCGTGGTGGGGCGTCCACTCGGTGATGGCGGGCACGGCGTACGACCCCCCGCGCGCCCTGCCCATCACGGCGGCCGACGCGACCACGCAGGAGTCGAAGCCGCTGGCTTCGTCGACGGCCCGGCCGACGCCGTCCGCGTCGAGGAGCCCCGCGCGCGAGCCGTCCCCGACCCCCACCCGGACCCCGTCGAGCCCGCCGACGACGAGCGCCGGCCCGTCCCCCACGGCGTCCGGGCAGATCAAGAGCTACGACACCGACGGCGGCCGTGCGGTCTTCGACCTCGGGAAGACGTCCGCGACGCTGGTGTCGGCGACGCCCGGCACCGGCTGGTCGATGCAGGTGTGGAAGACGGAGTCGTGGATCCGGGTGGAGTTCGGCTCGGGCGCGGACCGGGTGTCGGTGTTCTGCACCTGGCACGACGGGCCGCCGCGCGTGGAGATCGGGAACTACTAGATCTTCTTTCGGGATCTACCGAATCTGCTGACTCACCGGAACGCGGATGCCGGCGGCGCCGGGGAGGCCACCGCGGCCGCGTCGATCACCGGTAGGGCCCCGCCCGTGAAGTCGGTCAGCGACCTGCCGTGTTCGACGCGGCCCGGGTGCGGGTCGGAGGCCGCGCGGCGGGTGAGTTCGGCGATCGGGAGCGGGTGGTCGCAGGCGACGAGGACCGCGTTGCCGAAGCGCTTGCCGCGCAGGACGGTCGGGTCGGCGACCAGGGCGAGTTCCGGGAAGCGGGCGGCCGCGGTGGCGATCTGGCCGCGCAGGTGGGCCAGCGGCGGCCCGTCGGCGAGGTTGGCGGCGTAGAGACCGCCCGGCTTCAGCGCCCGGCGGACCTCGTCGAGGAACTCGGTCGAGGTGAGGTGGGCCGGGGTGCGGGCGCCGCTGAACACATCGGCGATGACGAGGTCGGCCCATCCGTCGGGCACCTTGGCGAGTCCTTCGCGGGCGTCGACGGAACGCACCCGGATCCGGGCCCCCGTGTCCAACGGCAGCTCCCGGCGGACCAGTTGGACGAGGGCCGCGTCGCGCTCGACGACCTGCTGGGTGGAGCGGGGGCGGGTGGCGGCGACGTAACGGGCGAGGGTGAAGGCGCCCCCGCCGAGGTGCACGGCGTGCACGGGCTTGCCGGGCTGGGCGGCCAGGTCGATGACGTGCCCGAGCCGCCGCTGGTACTCGAAGGACAGATACGCCGGGTCGTCGAGATCGACGTGCGACTGGGGCGCCCCGTCGACGAGGAGTGTCCAGGCCCGCGCCCGGTCCCGATCGGGTATGAGCTGGGCGAGCCCGCCGTCCACGGGTACGGCGACGGGGGCGCTGTCCCGACGGGCGTTCCTGGACTTTCCCATGACGCCATTATCAGGCGCCGCGAGGCGCGCGGCTCAGCGGGCTCGTGCCGGCGTCAGCGGCAGTTGTCCGCCGCCTCGATCAACCGGGCCGCCTCCCCCAGTGCCGCCCGCAGCACCGCCGGATCCGTCGCGAGGTCCGCCTCCCCCGGCGGCAGCAGCCAGTCCGATCCCTCCACCGGTTCGGGGCTCAGCCGCAGCCCCCGCCCGTCCGTCTCCGTGCAGGTGCTGCCCGGTACGTCCCATCCGGCCGCGGTCCCCGGCGGGACCACGAAACCCAGCGTGCCGCAGTCGTCGTCGTGCAGGACGGGCCCGACCGCCTCGTCGCCCGCCCCGCGCCGCAGGATGTCGACCGCCTCGAGCCCGTGCCGCGTCGGCACGGTGACGACGTCGCACACGGTGTCACTGTGTCTGGTCCCCATACCGGCCTCCACCACGGAACCCCTCCTCCAACGAACGGGTCGGGAGTCGGGCGGCTCCCGGTCCACAGGGTTCAACGCGCCCACCTGTCAACGGCTACGGCGGAAGTCCGCCGCAAAGGATGGCAGTTCATGGCAGATCACGGATGAGATATCCGGTTTGTAGCCAAACACCGCGTGGCGGGTCCGTTACAGCAGGTACGTTCTTGCCCGCCGGAAACCGGGGTGTCACACGGACAACTCACCGTGAACCCACCTTGGTTCCGGCATGGTTCGACGGTTCGCACGAGAGGACCCGGCCATGGCGTCGTCAATGGTGACCTCGTCCCAGTCCCCCAGACCACCGCAGCCCAACCTCGCGTTCCGGCAGTTGCGCGGACAGCGCTCGCCGGCCGAGTTCGCCGCTGCGGTACGGCGGGCCGCCCGCGAGATCGGCGAGCGGGTCAGCTGCGACGCACGCTATGTCGGCCGGGTCGAGGCGGGTGAGATCCGCTGTCCCAACTATGCGTACGAACGGGTGTTCTTGCACATGTTCCCCGGCCGCACGCTCACCGACCTCGGGTTCGCGCCCCGCTCGTCCGTACGCGGACGACGGGCGCACGCTCCCGAGGACGCGCCCCCCTCCGGCGACGCCGGCCCGGCGTACACCGCCGGTGAGACGCCAGGGGCGTACGAGCCGTATGACACGCAGGACCCGTACGAGACGCACGACAACCACGAGGAGAGCGACGTGCTGCGTCGCGCATTCATGACCAGCGGAGGCGCCACGATGGCCGCCGTCTCGCTGGGCCCCTTAACACTCGCCTTCGACGCCGCGGCCGCGGAACGCCCCGTCCGGCGCGTCGGGACGAGCGAGGCGGGCGCCCTCGAAGAGGCCGTCCGCAGCATCCGGCTGCTCGACGACCGGCACGGCGCGGACGGCCTCTACCGTCGCGCGGCCGCTCCGCTGCGCGCCGCCTACGCCCTGCTCGACGCCCACACGACCCGGCAGACGACCGCCGAACGGCTCCACTCGGGCGCCGGTGAACTGGCCATCTCGGTGGGCTGGCTGGCCCACGACTCGGGCCGCTTCGACGACGCCCGCTCGCACTACGCCGAGGCGCTCGCGACCGCCCGGATGACCGGGGACCCGGGCCTTGAGGCACACGCCTTCTGCAATACGGCCTTCCTCGCCCGGGACGCGGGCCGGCCACGCGAGGCGGTACGCGCCGCGCAGGCCGCGCAACGCGTCGGGCGCCCGCTGGGCTCCGCCCGGCTGATGTCGCTGCTCGCGCTGCGCGAGGCGGGCGGCTGGGCCGGGCTCGCCGACCGCACCGGCTGCGAACAGGCGCTCGCCCGCGCACAGGTCCTCTTCGAGCGAGGCCACTCGGACGCCGACCCCGAGTGGATGAGCTTCTACGGAGAGGCCGAGCTGGAGGGCCTCGAGGCGCAGTGCTGGTCGACACTCGGCGACTGGCGGCGCGCGGCCCGGCACGCGGGGCGTGCGGCGCAGCTCCAGGACCCGCACTTCACCCGGAACATCGCCCTGTACACGGCGGAACTGGCGGACGACCTCGCGCGCGGGGGCCGCCCCGACGAGGCAGCGGCGGCCGGGATGCGGGTACTGGACCTGCTGGGCGAGGTCCAGTCGTCCAGGATCCAGACGATGCTCGCGGGCACGGCACGGGTGCTGCTGCCGCATCGGCGGGCGTCGGGGGTGTCGGCGTTCCTGGAACGTCATGCGAGTCTGCCGCGCACGGCGTAGCCGCGGGCGGCACTACGCCGCGAGGTGCCCCACGTCGTTCCAGCTCTCGATCGCCGGCTCCCCGTAAGCCCAGCCGAGCACCGACAAGGAGGTCGGATTGAGCCTGATCCTCGCCGCGAAGTCGATCGGCAGCCCCAGCCACCTCGCACCGATGGACCGGAGTATGTGCCCGTGCGCGAAGATCAGCACGTCCCGGTCCGCCGCCCGCGCCCAGGCGACGACCTCGTCGGCGCGGGCCGTCACCTCGGCGAGCGACTCGCCCTGGGGCACGCCGTCGCGCCAGATGAGCCAGCCGGGCCGGACGTCCTGGATCTCCTGCGGGGTCATCCCCTCGTAGGAGCCGTAGTCCCACTCCATGAGCGTGTCCCAGGTGCTCGCGCGCTCGCCGAAACCGGCGAGTTCGCACGTCTCACGCGCGCGTACCAGCGGGCTGGTGCGCACCTCGGCCCCGGCGAGACCGTCCAACGGCGCCCGGTGCAGGCGCTCGCCGAGCAGTTTGGCGCCGCGCCGGCCCTCTTCGAGGAGCGGTACGTCGGTCCTGCCGGTGTGCTTGCCGGACAGCGACCACTCCGTCTGTCCGTGCCGGGCCAGCAGGATGCGCGGTGCCATGAAGAGACCCTTCCGGGAGAAATGAGAGGCGGGGCACCTCCATCATCGCGCACGCTGTACCAGGGTCCGCCCGAGGGCAACCCGGCGGGCGATCTCTGCGTCTTTGAGGGCCGGGGGCGTGCCACGGAGGCGCGCGCATGCGCCGTAAAGTGACACGACCGGACCAGGACCACCGGACGGGCGCGACGTGAAGGGGGAGGGCGATCGGATGCCGCAGACCGAGACACCGGGCATCGAGGCGGCCCCGCGACCCCGGCTGCGCTGGTGGACCGAGCTGCCACTGATCGTGCTGGTGTACGCCTGCTACTCCGCCGGCCGGCTCCTCGCCCGGGGCGACGTCACCAGTGCCGTCGACCACGGTCTGGCGATCCTGCGCGTCGAGAAGGTCCTGCACATCAACGCCGAGCATCCGCTCAACCGGCTCTTCACGAGCGAGGCGTGGATCGGTGTCCCGGCCGACTTCTGGTACGCGTCGCTGCACTACATGGTCACGCCCGTGATCCTGGTCTGGCTGTTCAGGTCCCGTGCCGTGCACTACCGCCTGGCCCGCACCTGGCTGATGACGTCCACCTTCATCGGCCTGATCGGCTTCACCCTGCTCCCGACCTGCCCGCCCCGACTGCTCTCCCCCGGCTACGGCTTCGTCGACACGATGGCCCAGTACAGCTCGTACGGCTGGTGGGGCGGCGAGGCGAGCGCCCCGCGGGGTCTGGGCGGTATGACGAACCAGTACGCGGCCATGCCGAGCCTGCACGTGGGCTGGGCGGTGTGGTGCGGTGTGATGCTGTGGAAGTACGGCGGGACGCGTACCGCGAAGGTCGCCGGTGTCGGCTATCCGCTGGTGACCACTATCGTGGTGATGGGCACCGCGAACCACTACTTCCTCGACGCGGTCGCGGGGGCGGCCGTGATGGGGGCCGGGCTGCTGCTCGCGCCGTACGTCATGCGCTACGGGGGCCGGGTCATGGAGCCGATGCGGGTCCGGTTCGCGGGGATCGCGGCGGTCTCTCCCGGCGCATCCGCCTCAATTGTCAGTGACGGATGCCAGACTTCCGCGAGTGAGCACATTCCACGGCAGCGCGAGTCACAGTTCGCAGGCGGAGCCGAGCCGAGTGCCTCTCCCAAGGACGCGGGAGACGGGGCTGCGGCACCGGCTCGCTGAGCTGCGCGGTCCCGAGGTACCGGCCAAGGCGCTGGACGCGCGCGCCCTTGCGGCCCTCGCCGCCAACCCCGGCTGCAAGCGGCGGGCGATCCTGGACGGCGCCGGGGTGGACAAGGCGGCGCTGGCGGACGCGCTGGGTTCGCCGTCGGCCTTCGGCCAGTCGCAGTTCGCGCTCACGCGGGGCAACGCGTTCGAGTCGCGGGTCAAGGCGGACGGCGGCGCGGAGCTGCTGCGGCTGGTGCACGAGAAGCTGGACCGTAAGGCCGAGCCGCCGTCGGACGCCGAGGTGCCCGACCTCACCGCGATCGGCCCCGAGGGCCGCACCGCCCGTACGGCCCTGGCCCTGCGCGACGCCACCGCGGCCGGCGGCTGGACACTCCTCGACCACCCGATGCTCGCGCTCGACGTCGCCGGTTCGCCCGCCTTCCTGGAGCCGGACGCGGTGGTCGTGCACCCGGACGGCGGCTGGACGGTCGTGGAGATCAAGTCGTTCCCGATGCTGGACGGCTCGGCCGACCCGGCGAAGGTGGGCGCCGCCGCCCGGCAGGCCGCGGTGTACGTGCTGGCACTGGAGGAAGTGGCTGCCCGGCTCGCCCATGAAGGAGGCCCGTCCCCACGGGTGCGGCACCACGTCCTCCTGGTCTGCCCGAAGGACTTCTCCAACCTCGCCACCGCGTCCGCCGTGGACATCCGCAAGCAGCGCGCGGTGACCGCCCGCCAGCTGGCCCGCCTCACCCGCGTCCAGGACATCGCCGACGCCCTCCCCGAAGGCACCTGCTTCTCCCCCGCGCTGCCCGCCGACGAGCTGACGGAGGCCGTCGAGGCGGTCCCGGCGACCTACGCGCCCGAGTGCCTGTCCGCCTGCGAGCTGGCCTTCCACTGCCGCGACCGCTCCCGCACGGACGGCGCGGTGACCTCGCTGGGCCGCTCGGTGCGCGCCGAACTCGGCGGCCTGACGACCGTCGAGGACGTCCTGGCCGCGGCCCGCGGGGAGCTGGGCGACCCGGACGATCCGGCGGTGGCGGCCCTCAGAAGGGCCGCCGAGCTGCGGGCAGAGGCCCTCGGCCGGGGAGTGGCCGCATGTCGCTGATCTCCACCCTCGCCCGGCTCGAAGCCGTCAGCACCGGCCGCGCCCAGCCCGCCGCCACCGTCCGGCACCGGCGGCTGTCCGAGCACCCCCTGGTCCTCGTGCCGCTCACCACCGCAGGCGAGGCCGGGGCCCCGCTCGGCGCGCTGGTGGGGACCGACCGGGACGCCCCGCACCTGCTGGTCGTACCGCAGCCGCGCGACCGTGACCTCAGGTTCGCGTTCCTGGCGGAGCTGGCCGACATCGTCCTGCCCCACCTCGACGCGTACGCCGGGTCCGTCGAGGCCGCCGAGCGCACCGAGACCGACCCGGAGACCGGCAAGCGGGTCAAGGTCGAGGTCGAGCTGTGCACGGACGCCCCGCAGCTGATCGTGCCGAGCCGCGCGGGCGTCGAGTTCGTACGGCTGCTGGGGCGCTCCATGCGCTTCCGGCGTACGGCGGAACAGGACCCGGAGACGCCGTACCCCGCCCCGCCCCGGCTGCCGTTGCTGGGCCGCTGGCTGACCCACTTCGGGGAGCGCGCCCGGGTGCCCGGCTCCTCGCTGCTGCTGGCCATGACCGATGTCCTGGCCCGGCACTGGGCGACCGGCCAGTCCACCCTGGAGGACCAGCACCTCGGCGCGCTGCTCGCCTGGATCGACCCGCCGGACGGCCTGTCCGGCGCCGAGGCCGCCCTCCGGGCCGAGCTGCGCCGGGACACCCAGGGCCAGCTGCTGTGTCCGCCGGCCGGCCCGGCCACCGACCCGGCCTTCGACAACAAGCTCCTCGCCCCCGCCCTCGAGCGCTACGACCGCGCCCGCCTCGCCCTCGCCGCCGCCGAGGACGGCCTGCAGGCCGACGACCGGCTGGGCATCCTCACCGCCGCCGAGCAGGAGATCCGCGCCCTGGTGGCGAGCCGGACCCGCCCCACCTGGGACGCGGTGTGGCGTGGCCTGGAGCTGCTGCGGGAGCTGCCCGAGGGCGCGCACGTCGAGGAGCGGTGGACCCGCGACCGCTGGTCGTTCACCGGCCACCGCGACCGCGTGCTGGCCGGCGAGCCCCCGCAGCCGCGCCGCGACGACGCGGTCACCGCTGCGAACAAGCTCGCCGCGCGCGAGCGCGAGCAGGCCCGGCTCGAGGCGCAGGAAGCCCTGGACGACCCGCTGGTGATGGCGGGCCGGCGGCTGTCCGGCGAGGCGTTCGCGGGCGAGGTCACGGACGTCGTCATGACGTACAGCGAGGGCAAACGCCCGAGCCCGCGCCCGTTGGTGACCGTACGGACGGACGACCGGCCGCACCTCGGGGAGCGGGTGAAGGTGTACCGCTCTCTTGGCGGGAAGCCGCAGGCGGCCGAGTTCGTGGGATACGAGGACGAGGGTGCCCTGGTGGTCCTGCGGATCGTCGACAAGATGGGCCGCGGCAAGGAGCCCGAGGTGGGGTCCGTGCCCGAGAAGGGCGACCCGGTCTGCTTCACGCTGTTCGAGCACGAGCAGCGCGGCGGCGCCAAGCTGCCCGACCCGGAGGACACGCCGTGGACGCACGGCGGACCGCCGGGCGAGGCGGCCGCCGTGCCGGAAGTCTCCGACCCCGTGACCGAGGAGGACGTGTTGTGACCGCCTTCGATCCCGGCGCCGAGGCTTCCCGCGCCACGGAGGCGATCCTCCACGACACCCTGCACGGCTCGGCGCGCGGTGTCGTCGTCGACTCCCCGCCCGGTGCCGGCAAGTCGACGCTCGTCGTGCGCGCGGCGCTGGAACTGGCCGACGCGGGGCGCCCGTTGATGGTGGTGGCGCAGACCAACGCCCAGGTCGACGACCTCGTGCTGAGGCTCGCCGAGAAGAACCCCGACCTGCCGGTGGGCCGGCTGCACAGCAGCGACGCCGACCCGTACGACAAGGCGCTCTACGACCTGCCGAACGTACGGAAGTCGGCCAAGGCGGGCGACCTCACCGGGCTCGCGGTCGTGATCTCGACGGCCGCCAAGTGGGGGCACGTCAAGGTCGACGAGCCATGGCGGCACGCCATCGTCGACGAGGCCTACCAGATGCGCTCGGACGCGCTGCTCGCCGTGGCCGGGCTCTTCGAGCGGGCGCTGTTCGTGGGCGACCCGGGCCAGCTGGACCCGTTCGCGATCGTGGGCAGCGAGCAGTGGGCAGGCCTGTCGTACGACCCCTCCGGCTCCGCCGTGACGACCCTCCTCGCGCACAACCCCGAGCTGCCGCAGCACCGCCTGCCGGTGTCCTGGCGGCTCCCGGCGTCGGCCGCGCCCCTGGTCTCCGACGCCTTCTACCCGTACACACCGTTCCGCAGCGGCACCGGCCACGGCGACCGGCGACTCACCCTCGCGGTCCCGTCGGACGGCTCCGGCCCCGACCGGGTGATCGACGAGGCGGCGGAATCCGGCTGGGGCCTGCTGGAGCTGCCCGCGCGGCACACCCCGCGGACGGACCCCGAGGCGGTGCGGGCCGTGGCGGCGGTCGTCCGACGCCTGCTCGACCGGGGCGGCGCGGCCACCTCCGAGCGCTCCCCCGACCCCACGCCCCTGACCGCCGACCGGATCGCCGTGGGCACGGCACACCGGGACCAGGCCGCGGCGGTCCGCGCGGCCCTGGCCGACCTGGGCGTCCCGGACGTGACCGTCGACACCGCGAACCGTCTCCAGGGCCGCGAGTACGACGTCACGGTCGTCCTCCACCCGCTCTCCGGCCGCCCCGACGCCACCGCGTTCCACCTGGAGACGGGCCGCCTGTGCGTCCTGGCCTCCCGCCACCGGCACGCGTGCATCGTGGTGTGCCGCGCCGGCGTCACCGACCTGCTCGACGACTACCCGTCGACGGAACCGGTCCAGCTGGGAACGCTGGTGAAGTTCCCGGACGGCTGGGAGGCGAACCACGCGGTGCTGGCACACCTGGCCGAACACAAAGTGGCCTGGCGACCGTGATCGGCACAACGACGCCGCCGACCGCCACGCCGCCATGTCGCCGGACGGAGTCCGGCACGCCGCCGGAGGCGGCCGATGAATACAGCCCGGACGGCTGGGAGGCGAACCACGCGGTGCTGGCACACCTGGCCGAGCACAAAGTGGCCTGGCGACCGTGACCGGCTCGGGGAACATCGGGCAGCCCGGCGACCTTGAATCGCCGGAGTGACCCGGGCCGCATCCGGAGGCATCCGGCCCTCTTGCGCGGGCGCGGGACAATGGACGGTGGCCCACTCACCGACGGGTCATCCGTGACGTACGAGGAGGAGAAGACATGGCGGAGCCCACGCCGCGTCGGAACGAACCGCGGCTACGCCCCGCGCCCTTGCTCTTCGAGCCCGCGCAGGTCGCCGAGGACCCGGAGCACTTCTTCGATCTGGAGTCGATCGACGACCCCCGCGCCCTGCTCACCCGTGCCACGGAGCTGACCCACGCGTTCCGTGCGGCGACCGACCGTGCCGTGGAGTTCCAGGCGATGGCGGCGGCCCAGCTGGCCGACCCGCGCCGCTTCGACCGGCTGACGCCGGCGGACATCGCGGCCCGCGCCGAGTGGACCGAGGACTACGCGAAGAAGATGGTCGAGTTCGGCCGGGATCTGCTGCGAGGCGCCGAGGGTCCGGGGCACGCCGACCCGGTGTGAGTCGCGTGAGTCCGGTGAGCCACCTGGGCCGACGTGAGAGCAGTGGGAGTCATGTGAACCGCATACGCTGCGCGGCATATGCCAGGCGGGCAAGATACTCCCTCTCACCCCGTCACGTCCCGGTTTTCGGCAACCCTCGGAGAGGGCACGCTCACCGCCGGTAGATGTTGACGGCATGAGCAGCACACGCGAAGAGACCGTCTCCGACCGCTTCGACGTCTCGGGGGTCACCCCGGACGGAGCCGCCTGGCTCGCCTCGGCGGGAGCGTATCCGCGCAGCACCCTCGCGCTCTGGGACGAGCGCCCCGACGCCCCGGTCGTCCTTCCCTGCGGCACCGCCTTCGACGTCGTCGGCGCGCCCGCGATCTTCGGGCGCCGGATGCTCGACCGGCTGTGGGACGAGGGCCCGGGGTCGGGGCCGGTCGCGGCGTTCCGGGGCCGGATGCTGCTGTTCGCCGCGCCCGGCACGGCACAGCGGCTGCCCGCGCTGCTGCACTGGGAGGAGTTCGGGCGTACGAAGGCCATTCCGCCGCTGCTGTGCCACGGCACCGGCGACGCGGTGACCGTCCCCGCACCGATGGGCGCCGCCGGCTCCGGCACTCCGTCCGGCTGCCGCTGGCTGGTCGCCCCGGACACCCGTCACCCCTGGCTGCCGGGCCCCGAGGTGCTGCTCTGGGCGGCCGTACGGGCGGCCCGCGCGGCCGTGCGGATATCGATTTTTCCCCCGGCCGAACAGGATGCTAAGGTCTACGACGTCAGCAGGCGCCGCTAGCTCAGTTGGTTAGAGCAGCTGACTCTTAATCAGCGGGTCCGGGGTTCGAGTCCCTGGCGGCGCACAGACAACCGAAGGCCTCCTGCGAAAGCGGGAGGCCTTCGGTGCGAAACGAACCACCCGCCGCCCCGAAGGCGGCTGGGGGCCCGGGGGTCATCCCCCGGACAGACACAGCATCAGCGGGTCCGGGGTTCGAGTCCCTGGCGGCGCACAGACAACCGAAGGCCTCCTGCGAGAGCAGGGGGCCTTCAGTGCGAGACGAACCACCCGCCGACCCACAGCAGGCGGCTGGGGGCCCGGGGGGCACCCCCCGGACAGACACAGCATCAGCGGGTCCGGGGTTCGAGTCCCTGGCGGCGCACAGACAACCGAAGGCCTCCTGCGAAAGCGGGAGGCCTTCGGTGCGAAACGAACCACCCACCGCCCGCAGAAGGCGGCTGGAGGTCCGGGGTTCGAGCCCCCGGCGGCGCACAGACACGGAAAGGCCTCTCGCGCGAGCGAGGGCCTTTCGCGTGCCTCATCCAAGAGCAGCGGTCCGCCTATCCGGTCGTGATCTTCACCGTCCAGGCCCCCGAAACCGTCCGTCCCTCCACCTCCAGCCGTACGTCCTCGTCCGGCACCGTGAAGCTCTCGCCGACGCCGACCGGGGCGTCCGCGAGGGGCGGGTAGACGGAGGTCTCCCAGCAGGCCTCGCTGTGCGGGTGGGCGTCGATCACCTCGACCGGTCCGCCGCCGGACGCGGCGCCGCTGCGCACCCGGTAGACGAGGATGCCCGGCCGGCACACGTCCGCGTCGTTGCCGACCGGCCCGCGCGCCTCGAAGGCGAGCGCGCTGTCGGTCCCGGTGCGCACGACCGCGAGCTTGGTGCCGTGGCCGAGCCCGAAGGCCGGCGCCCCGGCGGCACCCACGACGGGGACGCCCGGGCCCGCGCCGAGCGGCTCCAGGGTCAGCCGGGTCGGCCCGGTGCCCTGCACACACGCCACCTGCCGGGGCCGCAGCCAGCCGAGCTTCCACTTGTGCCAGCCGAACAGGTCCGGCGCCAGCGCGAACTGGCTGCCCATCAGGTCCCAGTCCCCGACATAGGTGTCCCAGTCGCCCTTGCCGTCCACCGGACGGTGGTAGAGGTCCGGCAGGTCGAAGACGTGCCCGGTCTCGTGGGCCAGGACCAACCGGTCCGGAGGATGCTGCTCGAACACCGTGACGACCCGCCGGATGTCCGCGCCGTCGGCCCGCAGCGGAGTGTCGAGGTTGACGACCTTCGTCGCGTCGGAGTCCACGCCGGGCGCGTCCGGATCGGCGACGAAGTACACGATGTCGTGGCGCGAGAAGTCGACCTGCCCGTCGGCGGCGGCCAGCGCGTCGCGCAGGTAGGCGGCGCGGTGGGCGGCGTTCCAGTCGCGCTGTATGGCGTACGCCGTCGAGGGCTTCGGCATCCGGATCCAGTGCCCGAGCGGGTGCGGGCGCAGGGTGAACCTGCCGTAGGAAGCGCGCTCGAAGAAGCGGCTGGTCGCCGGGAAGTGGTCGGCGGTCAGCTCGGCGGTGGTGGTCAGCGGGACCGAGTCCGGGAAGGACAGGAAGACCATCACCGCGTTCAGCGAGCGGGCCGGGCGCGGATAGGCGGCGTTCCAGGTGTCCAGGCCCTCGGAGTGGTGGGCCTCGGTGCGCTGGAGGGCGCACGGGGTCGCCGCCAACGGTTCGGCGACCGAGGGGCCGGTCACGAGGGAGGTCGCGACGAGCGCCGACAACGTGGTGAACACGGCCGCGGTACTGCGCAGTCGGGGGCGCGGGAACGGACGCGGCACAGGGACCTCCGGGTGCGGTTCACGGGACACCGCACCCAGATTGCTGCCGTTTGTCGTACTACGCCCTGTTTGCCTGCACCAGATGAGTGAGAGAGCCGAAGGAGGGTCAGAATCGACACCCCCGGATCGCTCACGGAACGTCACAACTGGTCAGGCGCCTGAAAGACCCGTCCAGACGCGTGCAGAAACGATCTGTCAGAAAGCCCTGTCCTTCCGGGACACTGGACACTGGCTGGAAGGGCCTGGGGCCAGCCTCTATGATCGGCACACTTTCCTGGCGGACAGCGATCGAGTGCACTGCGGGAGCAAGCGGTGAGCGGAACGTCCGAAGGGCCGACGGCCACGGCAGACCTCGACGGGTCAGCCGTAACAGAGAGTGATGTCCGCACGTCTCCCGGTGGGGAAACCCCGCCCTGCGATGCGGTGACCTACCGTTCGGTGTTCACGTCCGCGCCGCTCGCGATGGCCGTCGTCGACCGCGAAGGGCTGGTCGTCTGCGCCAACGACGCGTTCGACGCCCTGCTCGGCGCCGGCACCGAATCGCTGACCGGCCGGGTCGCCGCCGACCTGGTGGACCTGGCCTCGGACGCCCGCACCTGGCACGCGTACCGCGAGGTGCTCCGCGGCCGCCAGGCGAAACTGCGCTGCACGCGCCGGCTCAAGCATCACGACGGGAACTCCCTGTGGGTGCAGGTCACCGTCGCTCCCCTCGCGGAGAACGAGCCCGGGGTCCTGCTGTCGGTCGCCGACATCAGCGCCCGGCGTGAACTCCAGGCGCGGCTGCGGCACTTGCAGATGCACGACCCGGTGACCCGGCTGCCCAACCGCGCCCTGTTCTTCGAACGTCTTTCGGCCGCGCTGGAGGCGGAGTCGTACGAGCAGAGCGGCACCGGCCGGATCGGGCTGTGCTACCTCGACCTGGACGGCTTCAAGGCCGTCAACGACACCCTCGGCCACCGGGTCGGCGACCGCCTGCTGGCCGCCGTCGCCGAACGCCTCACGCGCTGCGCCGACGAGGCGGGCTACGGCCGGGCGAGCGCGCCGCTGGTCGCGCGGCTCGGCGGTGACGAGTTCGCCCTGCTCGTCGAGGACTCCACCGGCACCGAGCAGCTCGCCGATCTCGCCGAGGCCGTACTGGAGGCGGTCCAGGCCCCCTTCGACCTCTCGGGGCAGCGGATGTCGGTGTCTGCCTCGATCGGCGTGGTGGAACGGCAGGCGGCGGGGACCAGCGCGACCGGTCTGATGCAGGCCGCCGACACCACGCTGTACTGGGCGAAGGCCGACGGCAAAGCCCGCTGGACCCTCTTCGACCCGGAGCGCAACGCCCACCGCATGACCCGCCAGGCCCTCGCCTCCACGCTCCGCCCGGCCATCGAGCGCGACGAGTTCGTGCTGGAGTACCAGCCGCTGGTGTGCATGGAGGACGGCCGGCTGCGGGGCGTCGAGGCCCTGGTCCGCTGGAATCATCCGCAGTTCGGCATGCTGACGCCGAATCGGTTCATCGGACTGGCCGAGGAGGACGGCTCGATCGTGCAGCTCGGCCGCTGGGTTCTGGCCACGGCCTGCCGACAGGCCCGGCAATGGCAGCTGGACCACCCCGACGAGCCGCCGATCTTCGTCAGCGTGAACGTGGCGGTGCGTCAGGTCTGGGACTCGGATCTGGTCGCGGACGTGGCGGAGATCCTGGCGGAGACGGGCCTGGAGCCGCAGCTGTTGCAGCTCGAGCTCACGGAGTCGGCGGTGATGGGCTCGGCGGGACGCCCGCTGCAGGCCCTCCAGGCGCTCAGCGACATGGGCGTGGGCATCGCGATCGACGACTTCGGCACCGGCTACTCGAACCTGGCGTACCTGAGCCGGCTGCCGGTGTCCGTGCTGAAGCTGGACGGGTCCTTCGTACGGGGCTTCCAGTACGAAGGGGAAGGCGTCCCGCCGAACCCGGCCGACGAGGTCGTCGTCGAGGCGATGATCCAGCTCGCCCACCGGCTCGGCCTGACCGTCACCGCGGAGTGCGTGGAGACGTCGGCGCAGGCGGCCCGGTTGCGGCGGATCGGGTGCGACACCGGCCAGGGGTGGCTGTACTCGCGGCCGGTGCCGCCGGATCGTATCTCCGGATTGCTGGGCCTAGTCGTTCGGTAGTCCGTACGCGTCCGCGATCAGTTCGTACGAGCGCAGGCGCAGGTCTCCGGCATGCGCGTGGGACGTGATCATCAGCTCGTCGGCGCCGGTGCGCTTGTGGAGGTCGTCGAGGCCGGAGCGGACCTCGTCCGCCGTGCCGTGGATGACGTTGGCGTTCCAGGAGTCGATGAACTCCTGCTCCATCTGGCTGAACGGGTACGCCTCGGCCTCTTCCGGGCTGGGGACGAGGCCGGGGCGGCCGGTGCGCAGGCGGACCATGTTGAGGGCGGCGGCGCGGACCTGGCGGCGGGCCTCGTTCTCGTCGTCGGTGGCGAGGGCGGAGACGCCGATGAGGGCGTACGGCTCGTCGAGGACGGCGGAGGGCCGGAACGACTCCCGGTACAGGTCGAGGGCCGGGACGGTGTTCTGCGCCGAGAAGTGGTGCGCGAAGGCGAAGGGCAGGCCGAGGGAGCCGGCCAGGCGGGCGCTGAAGCCGGAGGATCCGAGCAGCCAGACGGGCGGGCGGTGCGGGGACTGGACGCCGCCGGGGGAGGTGGCCTGGATCGGGCCGGGTACGGCGTGGATACGGCTGTAGGGGTGGCCGTCCGGGAAGTCGTCGTCCAGGAAGCGGATCAGCTCGGCGAGCTGCTGGGGGAAGTCGTCGGCGCCTTCGTTCAGGCGGTCGGTGCGGCGCAGGGCGGCGGCGGTGGCGCCGTCCGTGCCGGGGGCTCGGCCGAGGCCGAGGTCCACGCGGCCGGGGGCCATGGCCTCCAGCGTGCCGAACTGCTCCGCGATCACCAGCGGGGCGTGGTTGGGGAGCATCACGCCGCCCGAGCCGAGGCGGATGCGGGTGGTGTGGGCGGCGAGGTGGGCGAGGATCACGGCGGGGGAGCTCGACGCCACGCCCGGCATGGAGTGGTGTTCGGCGACCCAGTAGCGGTGGTAGCCGCGGGACTCCGCGAGGCGGGCGATGTCGACGCTCGTGCGGAGGGCGTCGGTGGCGGTGCGGCCTGCGCCTACGGTGACCAGGTCCAGTACGGAGAGGGGGGCGGGGGCGGTGCCGTGCGGTGTTCCCCGGGTCTCGTCTGCCGTTGCGGTCACGGTGGGTGCCTCCTGTTGTGGGCCGTGCGCTGTCCTCCGGGGGTTAACAGGAGGCAGTCCCCGCTTATTCCCGGGTGCCCGGTGTTGGTGCGGGCGGCGTGTGCTGGGGGCTCCGCCCCCAGACCCCCGGGCCTTTGCCCACCCACCACCCGTCTCGGTGGGTCGAGAGGTGTGCCACAAAGTCGGGGGTCCAGGGGGCGGAGCCCCCTGGTACGGCGAGGGGTCAGGCCTGCACGATCGGCTCACGCGTGAACAGCGCCCCCAGCGCCGGTGCGTTCACCCGCCGGTCCGTCAGGCGCAGCGCCTCCCACACCGTGACCTGGTTCGCCGTCAGTACCGGCTTGCCGAGTTCCTTCTCCAGGGTCGGGATGTGGGCCGCGGTGTGCAGCGCCGTGTCGGGGAGCAGCAGGGCGTCCGCCGACCCGTCGTCCGCCTCTCGGGCCAGCGCGAACACCTCCGCCTCACCCCACGTCCCGACCTCCGCCGCCGTGATGATCCCGGACGGGCGGACCCCGACCACCTCGATGCCCGCGGCCCGCAGGAACTCCGCGAACAGACCGGCCACGTCGTCGGGGTAGGTCGCGCCGACCGCGACCCGCTTCGCGCCGATCTCCCGGGCCGCGTGCACGAAGGCGAAGGACGTGGAGGAGGCCGGCATGCCCGCCGTCAGGGCAAGGGCGCGGACCTGGTCGTGGGCGCCCTCCCAGCCGTAGACGAAGCTGCCGCTGGTGCACGCCCAGACCACCGACTCGGCGCCCGCCATGCGCAGTTCCTCGACGCCGGCCGCGAGCCGCCCCGCCGAGCCCATCTCGAGCAGGGCGTCGACCCGGTGGGCGTCCTCGCCGATGTCGGTGTGCACGAGGTCCAGCCGGACGTCGCTGCCCAGCAGCTGTTCGATGCGCGGGTAGTCGTCCTCGGCCGAATGGCCCGGATAGAGGAACCCCAGTGCTGTCATGTCCACCCTTCCTGCTGCTGTTCTTCGTCCGGCAGTCCCGGTACGTCCGGCAGCGCCTGCGCTTCCGGCAAGGCCGGCAGGGCCGGCACGTCGGGCAGTACGGGACCGGACTGTCGCGCCGCCGGATCGATCAGCGCCTGGTACGGCCCCACGGCTCGGGTACCCAGTCGGCGCAGCGCCGCCCACATCGTCACTTGGTTGGCCGAGATCACCGGGATGCGCAGCTCCGCCTCCAGTTGGGGGATCACGTCGTACGTCGGCAGGTTGGTGCAGCTGATGAACAGCGCCTCGGCGCCGCCGTCCACCGCCCGGCGCGCCATCTCCGCCACGTCCCGGTACGGCACCTTCCAGATGTGCCTGGTCAGACCCATGTACGCGCACCCGGTGACGACGACGCCCGCCTCCGCCACGTACTCCTCGAGGGCCTGGGTGACGGACACCGTGTAGGGCGTCACCAGCGCCACCCGCCGTACGTCGAGTTCGGCCAGCGCCTCCAGCAGCGCGCCGGACGTCGTCACCGAGGGCAGGTCGCCCGCCTGGGTCATCGCACAGCACATCGCGCGTTCCCCGGCGATCCCGCCGACGAAGCTGCCGGAGGTGCAGGCGTAGGCGACGACCTCGGGGGCGATGGCGGTGAGGGTGCGGACCGCGTCGTGCAGGGTCTCGTGCTCGCTGACCAGCCGGGCCAGGTCGAGGCTGACCTCGACGGGCACGTACGGCGTGCGGGTCAGATGGAGGGAGACCTCGTCGGGCACCCAGCGCCACAGTTCGCGGTCGAGGGCGAAGTCGAAGGGGGCGACGACACCGACGCCGCGCTGGGGGCGGGGACCACCGAGAAAAGTGACGTCCATGGCAGACACCGGCCTCACTGTGGGAAGCGGGAGGGGAACGGACCGTGCACATGCCCGTGTTGACGAAGGTAGGTTCGGGTGCGAGCGTGGTCAATCCGCCCTCGTGACGCCCAGGTCACGCCCCGGTCAACCTCTCATGTCCGCCCATGTCGGACGGCCGTGACCGTCCGAGAAACGGCTCGCCGAATGACCGCTTCCGAATCCCCTCCGACGCTCTTGGTCCTCGACGCCGACCCGCTCCCCCGCCTCGGCAGGCTGACCGGCCGGGCCCGGATCGAGCACGCGGACGCGTCGACGCTGGCCGAGCGGCTGCCGTCGGCCGATGTCCTGCTGGTCTGGGACTTCACCTCGCACGCGGTGCGCTCGGCCTGGCCGGGCGAGGGGCCGCGGCCGCGCTGGGTGCACACGGCGAGTGCGGGCGTGGACCACCTGATGTGTCCGGAACTGGCCGAGGCCGACACCGTGGTGACCAACGCCCGGGGTGTCTTCGACCAGCCGATCGCCGAGTACGTCGCCGCGCTGGTCCTGGCGATGGCCAAGGACCTGCCCCGGACGTGGGACCTCCAGCGGGAGCGGACCTGGCGGCACCGCGAGTCGCAGCGGGTCGCCGGCACGCGCGCGTGCGTCGTCGGGTCCGGGCCCATCGGGCGGGCGATCGTCGCCACCCTCAAGGCGCTCGGCATCACCACGGCGCTCGTCGGGCGCACCCCGCGTACCGGTGTCCATGGCCCCGAGGAGCTGGACCGGCTGATGGCCCGCGCCGACTGGGTGATCGCGGCGGCGCCGCTGACGGAGCAGACGTCCGGCATGTTCGACGCCCGCCGATTCGGCGTGATGCAGCCCTCCGCGCGGTTCGTCAACGTGGGCCGGGGGCAGCTGGTCGTCGAGGACGCGCTCGCCGAGGCGCTGGCCAAGCGGTGGATCGCGGGCGCGGCCCTGGACGTCTTCGAGCACGAACCCCTCACCCCGGACAGTCCGTTGTGGCAGGTTCCGAACCTGATCGTGTCCCCGCACATGAGCGGTGACACGGTCGGCTGGCGGGACGAACTCGGCGCGCAGTTCGTGGAGTTGTACGAGAGCTGGGAGGCGGGCAGACCACTGACGAACGTGGTCGACAAGAAGCGGGGCTACGTCCCCGGACGCTGAACTCCCACGGCTGGAGAGCGCATGACGGAGCAGGACCTCGATCTCACCGGACTGACTGCCATACAACTCCTCGACGGTTACCGCAAGGGCGAGTTCAGCCCCGTCGACGTGACCCGAGCGACCCTGGCACGGGCCGAGCGGATCCAGCCGGAGGTGAACGCGTTCGTACGGCTGACCGCCGACGAGGCGCTCGTGCAGGCGGCGGCGTCGGCCGACCGGTGGCGGCGCGGCGAGCCGGCCGGTCTGCTGGACGGCGTGCCGGTCACGGTGAAGGACATCCTGCTGCTGCGCGGGGCACCGACCCGCAAGGGTTCCAAAACCATCTCCGAGCAGG
Source organism: Streptomyces sp. NBC_01352 (assembly GCF_036237295.1). NCBI lineage: Bacteria > Bacillati > Actinomycetota > Actinomycetes > Kitasatosporales > Streptomycetaceae > Streptomyces > Streptomyces sp. NBC_01352. Next base: position 6,738,362 of record NZ_CP108354.1, on the reverse strand, counting down.
GCCGCTGGGAGGAGGACGCTCCGTCCGTCGCCCGTCTGCGCGAGCACGGCGCGGTCTTCGTCGGCAAGACGACGACCCCCGAGTTCGGCTGGAAGGGCGTGACGGACTCACCCCAGTCCGGCGTCACCCGCAACCCGCACGACCCGACCCGCACCGCGGGCGGCTCCAGCGGCGGCGCGGCGGCGGCCGTGGCGCTGGGCGCGGGACCGCTGGCCCTCGGCACGGACGGCGGTGGCAGCGTCCGTATCCCGGCGGCCTTCTGCGGGATCTTCGCGCTGAAGCCGACGTACGGCCGTGTCCCGCTCTACCCCGCGAGCGCCTTCGGCACCCTCGCCCACGTGGGGCCCATGACCCGCGACGCGGCGGACGCGGCGCTACTCCTCGACGTCATCGGCACCCCGGACTCCCGCGACTGGTCGGCCCTCGCCTCGCCGCCCGGCTCCTTCGCGGCGGGCCTCGCGGGCGGGGTGCGTGGCCTGCGCGTCGCGTACTCGCCCTCCCTCGGCGGCCAGGTCGCCGTCCAGCCGGCGGTCGCGGCGGCGGTCCGGCGGGCGGTGGAACGCCTCGCGGAACTCGGCGCGTACGTCACGGAGGCCGACCCCGACTTCACCGACCCGGTGGACGCCTTCCACACCCTGTGGTTCAGCGGCGCGGCCCGGGTGACCCAGCCTCTCGGCCCGCATCAGCGGGAGCTGCTCGACCCCGGCCTCCAGGAGATCTGCGCCCAGGGCGCCCGCCTCACCGCCCTCGACTACCTGGCCGCGGTGGACGTCCGTATGGAACTCGGCCGCCGCATGGGCCACTTCCACGACACCTACGACCTGCTGGTCACCCCCACCCTCCCGATCACGGCCTTCGAGGCGGGCGTCGAGGTCCCGAAGGGCTCGGGCCACCGCCGCTGGACGGGCTGGACACCCTTCACGTACCCCTTCAACCTGACCCAGCAGCCGGCGGCGACCGTACCGGTGGGCACGGACGGCGACGGGCTGCCGGTCGGGCTCCAACTGGTGGCGGCCCGGCACCGGGACGACCTGGTCCTGCGGGCGGCACATGCGCTGTACGAGGCCGGGGTGGCCGATACGGCCCTCTCCCTCATGCCCTCCGGAAGCTGAGCGACTCCCCCAGCGCCCCGGCCCGCCACAGGTCGTTGCATCCCTGGGCCAGTTCGTCCAATCCCTCCACGATCTGGCCCCAGACGATGCCCGGCACCCATCCCACATCACCGTTGAGCAGCAGGTTGTTGCGTTCGTAGAAGAGGGCGAGGTCGACGACCGTCGTGCCGGGGCGCACCTCGCGGTCGTAGCCGTAGGACTGTGTGCCCAGTTCCGCTCCGGCGAAGGAGAAATAGCAGAGATCGCCGGGGATGGGGGTGACTGTCGGGTTTTCCAGCGGTGGCTCGGATTGGGCGAAAGGCGGGAAAAGGGCGTAGATCTCGTTGCGTGCGTACTTCGCGTGGTAGACGTCGCCGGCCAGCGGCAGGGCGTCCCAGACGGCCGCGCAGGTGATCGGCGCGCGGTCGTCGAGGAGCTTTGCCGTGGCGGTGATACCGCGCTTGACCAGCGAGACTTCGATGTAGCGGTCAGCCATGCGTTCCATGGTCCCCTGCCGGTCAAGAGCGCCTCGTCGAAGATCGGGGCCGAAACCGACCTGCATAACTCGCATGCTCTCGGGTAGCCGCGCCGCCATGGCTCCACCACTGGAACATGGCACACACACGTCCGGGCCCACGCGCCGGTCGCTGCTCGCGGGGGTAGCGGCGGTCGGCGCGCTGGGCGCCGCCGGGTGCTCACGCGTGGCCACCGCGTCGAGCACGGAGGGCGGTGAACTCCTCGACCGGCTGAAGGCGGCCGGTGTCGTACGGCTGGGGATAGCCGGTGAGATCCCCTTCGGGTACATCGACACGAACGGCGAGATGACCGGCGAGGCGCCCGAGCTCGCGCGGGTGATCTTCAAACGGCTCGGGGTCGACAAGGTGCAGCCCGTGCCGACGGAGTTCGGCTCGCTCATTCCGGGTCTGAACTCGCAGCAGTTCGACGTCGTCGCGGCCGGGATGTACGTCAATCCCGAGCGTTGCGAGCAGGTCATCTTCGCCGACCCCGACTACCAGATGCTCGATTCGTTCATCGTGCGCAAGGGCAACCCGAAGGGGCTGCACAACTACAAGGACGTCGTCGAGAAGAGGGCCAGGTTCGCCACCGGCACCGGGTACGCGGAGATCCAGTACGCCGTCGACGCGGGGTACAAGGAGAGCGACATCCTGATCGTGCCGGACCAGGTGGCCGGGCTGAACGCCGTGGAGGCGGGGCGGGTCGACGTCTTCGCCGGGACCGCGCTCACCACCCGCGAGGTGGTGAAGAAGTCCGGCAAGGCCGAGGCCACCAAGGCCTTCGCGCCGCTGGTCGACGGGAAGCCGCATGTGGACGGGGGCGCCTTCGCCTTCCGGCCCACCGAGACCAATCTGCGGGACGCCTTCAACGTCGAACTGCGAAAGCTGAAGAAGAGTGGGGAGTTGTTCCGGATCCTGCGGCCGTTCGGCTTCACGGAGGCCGAGATGACCGACCTCACCGCGAAGGAGCTGTGCGGCGGATGACCTCGGGACTCTGGGAACTCGTATTCAAGGGGATATGGACCACCGTCCAGCTCCTCGTCTTCAGCTCACTGCTCGCCGCGGCCGTGGCCTTCGTCGCCGGCGTCGCCCGCACCCACCGGCTGTGGATCGTCCGCTTCCTCGCGGGCCTCTACACCGAGGTGTTCCGCGGGACCTCCGCGCTGGTCATGATCTTCTGGGTGTTCTTCGTGCTGCCGATCGCCTTCGGCTGGCAGCTGGTCCCGATGTGGGCGGGCACGCTCGCGCTGGGGCTGACCTACGGGGCGTACGGCTCGGAGATCGTGCGCGGCGCCCTGAAGGCCGTCGACCCGGCGCAGCAGGAGGGCGGGATCGCGCTCAGCTTCACGCCCTGGCAGCGGATGCGGCTGATCATGCTGCCGCAGGCGGTGCCGGAGATGATCCCGCCGTTCTCCAACCTGCTGATCGAACTGCTCAAGGGCACCGCCCTGGTGTCGGTGATGGGCATGGGTGACCTGGCCTTCAGCGGCAATCTGGTGCGCCTCGCCCTGCAGGAGAGCGCGGAGATCTACTCGTATCTGCTGGTGATCTATTTCGTGATCGCCTTCCTGCTCACCCGTGTGATGCGTGGGCTGGAGAAGAAGTTGAAGGCGGGCGTCGGCAAGAAGCCCGAACGCAAGGTCGTGGCGGAGGCCGCCCCCGTCGGTACCGGGGTCGGCGTGGCCGGGGGTGGTTCCTGATGAAGTGGGACTGGAGCGCCGTGAGCGACTTCATGCCGCAGTTCTGGGACGGCCTGCTGGTCACCCTGCAGGCGCTGGCGCTGGGATCGGTCATCTCCTTCGTACTGGGCCTGGTGTGGGCGCTGTTGATGCGCACGCCGTCGCGCTGGGTGCGCTGGCCGGTCGGTGTGGTCACGGAGTTCGTGCGCAACACCCCGCTGCTGGTCCAGCTGTTCTTCCTCTACTACGTGCTGCCGGAGTGGGGCGTGACCCTGTCGGCGCTGGCCACCGGCGTGATCGGGATCGGGCTGCACTACTCGACGTACACGATGCAGGTCTACCGCGCCGGCATCGAGGCCGTGCCGCCCGGCCAGTGGGAGGCGGCCACGGCGCTGAACCTGCCGATGGCCCGGACCTGGCGGGTGGTGATCCTGCCGCAGGCGATCCGCCGCGTCGTGCCGGCGCTCGGCAACTACGTCATCGCGATGCTCAAGGACACGCCGATGCTGATGGTGATCAGCGTGCTGGAGATGCTCAGCCAGGCGCGGCTCTACTCCCAGGAGCACTTCCAGTTCACCGAGCCGCTGACCGTGATCGGCGTGGCCTTCATCCTCATTTCCTATCTGGCCTCCCTTCTCCTGCGAGCACTGGAGCGACGTCTTGTCCACTGACGCCCCCCTGATGAAAGAGCCCGACGCCAACGCCAACCCGCCGGTGGACGGCAGCGAGCTGATCCGTCTGGAGCAGGTCACCAAGCGGTTCGGGGACAACACCGTCCTGGACCACCTCGACTTCTCCGTCAACGCGGGCAAGCACGTCACCCTGATCGGCCCGTCGGGTTCCGGCAAGACCACGATCCTGCGGCTGCTGATGACGCTGACGAAGCCCGACGAGGGCACGATCACCGTCGACGGGCAGCAGCTCTTCCCGGCGCCCGAGAAGCAGGTCCGCGAGGTCCGCAAGAAGATCGGGATGGTGTTCCAGCAGTTCAACCTGTTCCCGAACATGACGGCTCTGCGGAACATCACCGAGGCGCCCGTCACCGTCCTCGGGATGTCCAAGGACGAGGCGGAGGAGCGCGCCCGCGACCTGCTCGACCTGGTGGGCCTCGCCGACAAGGCCGACGCCCGCCCGAGCCAGTTGTCCGGCGGCCAGCAGCAGCGGGTGGCGATCGCCCGGGCGCTGGCGATGCGGCCGCAGGTACTGCTCCTCGACGAGGTGACCTCCGCGCTGGACCCGGAGCTGGTCGCGGGCGTTCTGGACGTGCTGCGGAACATCGCCCGCACCACCGACATCACGATGCTCTGTGTGACCCACGAGATGAACTTCGCCCGGGACATCTCCGACCAGGTCCTGATGTTCGACTCCGGCCGGGTCATCGAGTCGGGAGCGCCGGAGAAGATCTTCAGCGAGCCGGAGCACGACCGGACGCGAGAATTTCTCAGCGCGGTCCTGTGACTACAAGAGGTGAACGTAGTTCAACACCCGAGGTCCGGGGGACGGGTCATGACGTTGGCATATGCCAGAGTGCCAGTCCCCCTGTTGAGAGGGCTGCGATACCTACGTAATCTCGTCAACAACCGCTCACTACAAGCCTCTTGCCCGTTATCGTGGAAGAGCTTCGCTGTCCGGATTACGGCCCAGTTGTAAGAGTGAGCGCAGGGGGAACACCGTGGCGCTGATGCACGAGCCGACCGCGCCGTACCACTCGGCCCAGGACGCCCTGCGCGTCCTGGAGACCGTGGCGCGACACACCACCGGAGTCACCGACACCCGTCTCGCCCGCCTGACCGGCCTCAACCCGGAGCGACTGACCACGCTCCTCAGGATGCTGCGCCGCGAGGGCTACGTCGAACAGACCGCCGACGGGGCGTACGTCACCGGGGCCGCCCTCAGGCGCCTCGGCTCCGCCCACGAACGCGAACAGGCCCTGCGCGAGAGGCTCCAGGTCACCCTCGACCGGCTGCGCGACTCGATCGGCGCCGCCGTCTACATCAGCCGGTACGTGGACGGCGAGGTCACCATCGCCCAGTACGCCGACGGCCCCGCCACCCCCTCGGTCAACGAGTGGGTCGACTTCCGCTACTCCGCCCACGCCACCGCGCTCGGCAAGAGCCTGCTCGGCCAGCTCGACCACAACGGCCGCCGGGACCACCTCTCCCGCCACAAGATGGCCCGCCTCACCTCGCGCACCATCACCAGCGACAAGCTGCTGCTCTCCCGCCTGGAGACCCAGCCGCCCACGGTGCCCCACCTCGACCTCCAGGAGTACGCCGTCGGCACGGTCTGCGCGGCCGTCCCGATCACGGCCGGCTCCTCGGTCGGCTGCCTGGCCCTGTCCCTGCCGGTCGAGCACGCCCACCGGCTCCGCCAGGCCGCGGACAAACTGAACCGGGGAGCGGCTCCGGTACTGCTGTCCCTGGCGATCTAGACCACCGACCATTGGTCGGAAGCACCCCCGCGGACCAGGTAGTATTTTCTGTGTCGTCGGCCGCGAACAGCGGTCGGCGGGAGTCACGCGCCGCTAGCTCAGTTGGTTAGAGCAGCTGACTCTTAATCAGCGGGTCCGGGGTTCGAGTCCCTGGCGGCGCACAAACGACTGAAGGCCTCCTGCGGAAGCGGGGGGCCTTCAGCGCGAAATGACCCACGCCGAACGCCGACCCACAGCAGGCGGCTGGGGGTCCGGGGGTCATCCCCCGGACAGACACAGCATCAGCGGGTCCCGGGGTCGAGTCCCCGGCGGCGCACAGACGACCGAAGGCCTCCTGCGGAAACGAGGGGCCCTTCGGCGTCCGCCGAGGTCAGCCTTCGGTACGCCTGTTCCCCGGGCGGCCGCCACCACACCGGATCGGCGCACCGGACCCCCTCCTTCCTGAGCCGCGCCCGGTGGATCTTGTTCGTCGCGGTGACCGGCATCCGCTCCAGCACGCGCACGAACCGTGGCGCCATCTTCGTCCCCAGGTCGGGCTGGGCGAGCAGGAACTCGGCGAAGGACCGCGGGTCGAAGTCCCCGGCGATCGCCGCCATCACCTGGTCCCCGGTCACCGGGTCCGGTACGGCGTACACGGCGACGGCGACCGCGCCCTCGTAGCGGGCGAGGATGTTCTCGATCATCGCGGCGGCCAGGTTCTCGCTGTCGACGCGCAGCCGGTCGTCGGTGCGGCCGGCGAAGTAGAGGAAGCCGTCGGCGTCGCGGTAGAAGAGGTCGCCGGTCCAGTACCAGCCGTCGTCCCGCAGCCGTGCCGCGTCCGCGTCCGGGTTGCGCCAGTAGCCCTCGAAGGGGCTGGGGCCGCGGTTCACCAGCTCCCCGATGGCCTCCTCTCCGTTCAGCAGCCGCCCGGCCGCGTCGAAGACCGCCGGCGGGCACTCCTCGCGCGTGTCCGGGTCGAGCACGACGAGTCCTGGTGCCGCCGGGCCGACCGCGCCGGCCGGCGTGCCCGGCGCCCACTGGATCGCCGCGCCGCCCTCCGACGACCCGTAGCCCTCCACCAGCCTCACCCCGAACCGCCGCTCGAAGGCCGCCGCGTCCACCGCCCCCGCCTCCGTGCCGAAGCCCAGCCGCAGCGGGTTGTCCCGGTCGTCGGGGCGCGGCTCGGTGGCGAGGATGTACTGCACGGCCCGGCCCACGTAGGTGAAGTACGTCGCCCGGTAGCGCCGTACGTCCGCCAGGAAGCCGGACGCCGAGAACCGCCGGCGCAGCGCCACACCCGCGCCGGCCGCGAGGGCGGGGGCCCAGTCGGCGATCACCGCGTTGCCGTGGAACATCGGCATGCAGACGTAGTGCACGTCGTCCGGGCGGACGGCGAACTGGTCCGCCAGGGAGCGCCCGGCGGCGGCCAGGCGGCCCTGGGAGCACAGCGCGGCCTTCGGGGCGCCGGTCGAGCCGGAGGTGAAGTAGAGGAGGAGGCGGTCGGCCGGGGTGGCCCGGGAGGGGTCCGGCCGCGCGTCCGCGTAGGGGGCGAGCAGGTCGTCGTACTCCTGTGAGTCGGTCACCAGGAGGCGTACTCCGGGCAGCCGCAGGCCGGTGAGGAGTGGCAGGTGGGCGCGCTCGGTGACCAGGATGCGGCACTCGGTGTGCAGGATGTCGCGGGCGAGTTCGGGCCCGCGGCGGGTGGGGTTGACGCCGGCGACGGCGACCCGGGCGAGGGCCGCCGCGCTCAACCACAGGGGGTACTCGGGGGTGTTGTCGAGCAGGACCCCGATGTGCGCCTCGGGTGGCAGGAGGTCGGCCAGCAGCGCCGCACGGGCCGCCGCGCCCGCCGCCACCTCGTGGTGCGTGAGGGTCCGCTCCCCGCACCACAGCCCGGGCCGGTGGTCGCCCCACCGTGCCGCCACGAGTTCCGCGACCGTGCTCCGCCGACTGGACTCCATGAGCGCGCACGGTAGTTGACGTACCGTCAGATGTGGAGACTAGGGCGTGAATCCGTCCGCCACGTCGAAGATCGCGTGGGCCGCGACCATGAAACCGAGGCAGAACAGGGCCATCGTCCCGAAGAACGCCAGCAGGCAGCCCGTGCCCGCCGCCAGCTTCCCGGGCGCCGGCGCCTTGGCCGTGGCCCGCTCCGGGCGGTCCGCCGCGTAGTGCACGGTGACGAGGTCGCCCTCGATGGTCGTCCCCCGGCCGCCCGTCTCGTCGAACCGGACGACGCGGCCCTCACGCGTGGCGAACTCGTAGACGTGGTGCAGGGTCGTGCGCACGGACGAGTCACCGCCGCCGCTGGTCGTCGTGTACACCCGCAGACAGCGCGCCTGGGCCGTCAGACCGCTGTTCCAGGCGCTGCTGACCTCCCGGGCGCGACGGACCACCGTGAACGCGGCGAATCCCAGGATCCCGATCATGAGCAGCGGCACGACGTAGAAGAACGCTTCCATGGTGTCCCCCGATGTTCGTACGCCGTCACGTTCGGCGGCGTGTGGGGAACCTACCCGCGGGGGGTGCCGGACTGTCTCAAGCAGTGCTCAAGCTTCCGGCAGCCCCCGCGGGCGGCGCTCAGAACGTGACGTCCGAGCAGGCGTAGAACGCGTTCGCCGTGTCCGCGATCGTCCACACCGCGACGACGACGTGCCGGCCACTCAGGCCGGACGGCAGGGTGCCGCTGTGGGAGAGCGTGGACGGGGGTCGCTGGCCGTTGTAGGGGACGGTCAGGAACGGGGTGAGGTTGAGGTCCGAGCGGGCCAGGTTGTGGTTCTGGTTCCAGCCCGGCTTGGTGACGTAGTACTTGAAGTCGGTCGTGGCGTGCATGGCCGTGAACTGCCAGCGGAACGTGTAGCTCTGACCGCCCGACACCTTCGTGGTGGGCCAGGCGCCGCCCGACGGGGTCTTCGGGCTGTCGAGCTGGGCGAAGGGCGTGTTGCCCCCGGAACAGATGCGGCCGTCGGCCGGTCCGGACGCGGGGAAGCCCTTGGGACCCTCGACGCTCTGCGGCTCCCACTGGATGTTGCCGCAGTTGGTCACGGTGCCGTTCTGGCAGAGCTTCTGACGGCTGATGGGGAGGTCGGTGTAGCCGTGGCCGCTCGCGCCGCCGGACGAGAGCACGAGGGCTCCGGTCGTCGTGAGGCCGAGCGCGGCGGCGTACCACTTGGTCTTTTTGCGCATGCTGCCGCTCCTGGTGAACGTGGGGGAGTTTCAGTGAGCTGTGCAGGTAGGTCTAGACCAAGTCCCAGATTATTGCGGACAGTTGACTGTGTCCATATCAAAGACGCGTCCATACCAATCAGGAGGTCGCTTCCCCTCGCCCCGCGCAGAACGCCACCGTCAGGTCCTTCACCAGCGCCTTGCGTTCGTAGTCGTCCAGCTCCACCAGCCCCCGCATGGTCAGCCGCGTCACCGTGTCCTCCACCGAGTCGACGACCGAGGTGAGCACGGTCGCCCGGTGCTGGGCGTCCAGCGCCGCGATCCGGCGGCGGTGCATCGCGGACGCGACCTCGGGCGCGTACTCCAGCCGCACCGGCTGCACCGAGAACACCTCGACCCCGACCGGCGCCGCGTCCGCCGCGACCATCCGGGTCAGCGCGTCCCCGGCGGTGTCGGCGGACCCCCGGCCGGACCCGGGCATCTCCACCGGCACCCGGGCGAGCCCCGCCTCCACGCACTCCCGCAGATACGTCTCGTGGTCCTCGACGCCCAGCGTGGCCCGCGCGGTGTCCCGCACCCGCCACACCACCAGTACCACCGCCCGGAGCGCGACCCCGCTCGCGTCGGCCGCCGGCATCGGCTCGCTGCGCCAGTGCCGCAGCCGTACGTCCACCCGGCGGCGCAGCAGCAGCGGGTTGACCCACAACAGACCGGTGCGCCGGACCGTGCCCCGGTAGCGGCCGAACAGTCCGAGCACCCAGGCCCGCCCGGTCCGCCCCCGGGCCAGCCCGCCGAAGCCGAACAGCCCAAGGGCGCCCGCACCCGCGTACGCCGCCCACTGCGCCGGGCCGAGGCCCGCCCCGGCGTACGACGGCAGCCCGAGCGCCTGCACGGCGAGCGGCGGCAGCGCGCCCGCCCACCACGACGTGACCACACAGCCGGCCGCCCCGCAGACACCGGCGAACACGCCCGCCGCGCCCGGCAGCACCCGCGCGGACCGCTCCCTCAGCGCGGGGTCGACCTCCGGAGCGGGCCGTGGCTTCGACGGCACCGGCCGCCTGAAGCGCGGCTGCTCCCCCGTCCCCTGCCGACGCCCCACGACGGCCGGCTTCAGAGGCACCGACACCGGGTCGGGCTCGTCGCGGAACAGCAGATGGACGGGGATCTCGGTCGTCGCCTCGTTCTGGATGAGCCGGGCGGGACGGGAAGGCCCCTCGGACTCTGGGACACGCTCCGGGATCCGCTCGGGGACGTGCTCCGGGATGTGCTCGGGTGTGTGTTCGGGGACGTGCTCGGGGACGTGCTCAGGTGTGTGTGAAGTGGTCGTGCTCATGCGTGCCTCCAGCCTCCGCGCCAGATACGCCGTGCCAGTACGAGGGTTGCCCGATGCGGTGCGTGGGTTTACGAGAAGAGCCGCCGCCAGGTCTCCGGGCCCGGGTAGCCGTCCGCCGCGCCGCCCCGCCAGCCCTGGGCCCGCTGGAAGGCCTCGACGCCTCGCCGGTCCGCCTCGCCCCAGCGCGGTCCCGGGCCGGCCGTGTAGTACGTGCCGAACCCTTTCTTCACCAGCTGCTTCCCGAGCTGGGTGACGTACTGATTGGTCGCCCCGGGCCGGAACATCGCCCGCCCCGGATAGCCGGGCACCCCGTGGGAGGCGGGCCCGGCAGGCACGGCAGGTCCGGCCGCCCCGGCCGTGACGTCCCTGCCCTGTCCCGTCACCAGCAGCTGCCAGGTCCGCGGCCCCGGCAGCCCGTCGGCGTCCCCGCCCCGCCAGCCCTGGGCCTGCTGGAAGGCCTGGGTCGCCCTGCGGTCCGCGTCCGACCAGCGCGGTCCCGGACCGGAGGTGTAGTAGCGCCCGGCGCCGCGCTCGACGAGCATGCGGCCGAGCTGGGTGACGTACTTGTTGTTCGCGCCCGGCCCGAAGTACGCCGCTCCCGGGAACGGCGCGTTCGCCGGGGCGGCCGGTTTCGCGGTGTCCGGCTTCGCGGGATCCGGTGTCACCGGGTCCGGCTTCGCAGGGTCCGGTTTCGCGGGATCCGGTGTCGTCCCCGCCGTACCGCCCGCGAGCCCCTTGTAGCGGTAGGCGACGTACCGGTCGGAGTGGCTCCAGTAGGCGTACGGGGTGGACTGTTTGCGGGCGTACGGGCGGGTCGCCTCGTAGGCGATGTAGTAGGTGTGCGTGTAGTCCGTCCAGCCGCCGAAGATCACGACGTGCGAGCCCTTCTCGGGGTCCGCCGGATTGTGGAAGAGGAGGATGTCGCCGGGCCGCAGATCGTCCTTGGCGATCCGCACCCCGTACTGGCCGAGGCTGCCCGTCCACTCGTTCCCGGGGAGATTCCAGGCCATCGACACGAAGCCCGAGCAGTCCTGCCGGTACCCGTCGCCCCAGTACGCGCTCATGCTGTACGGCACCTTCGCGGCGACCCACCGCTTGGCCCGTTTGATGATGTCCGCGCGGGTGGTCGCGGGCGTCTTCACCGGCGCCGGCCGCCCGCCCGGGCCGTGCAGCGGGGCCTTGCCGCCCTGCGGGGTGTCGGGCTCGTCACCTGCGGGAACGCCCGGCCGGGCGGGCGCGTGGGGGGCGGCGAGGGCCGGTGCCGCATGGCCGGAAACCAGCGCCGTGGAGGCCGCCGCCGCGAGGATCACCGCCCGGTGGGCGGCGGGGTGACGGCCGGTCGGGGACGACGGGGAAGACGGCAGGACCCGTCGCCAGTGAACGCATCCGGGGCAGTCGCAGTCGCTCACGGGATCGAATTCCTCGAAGACCGGAGTCGTCATGCGATTCCCCTCACACTCCAGATGGAAATGTCCGCACCTGTGCACGTTTGCCAGTTTCTCAACTGTCGTCCCGACGCGCATGCTGACGGTCCGAATGATGTACGGCGGCCCGCTCCGGGCCCCTCTCCGGCCCCCGCCGTCGGTCCGGAGCACCCTCCGCCATCCGGTAAGCTCGTGCAGGTCAGCAGGCGCCGCTAGCTCAGTTGGTTAGAGCAGCTGACTCTTAATCAGCGGGTCCGGGGTTCGAGTCCCTGGCGGCGCACAGACACGACAGGCCCCCTGCTCAGGCGGGGGGCCTGTCGCGCTTCCGGAGGGGTCGTCACCCACCCTGCTGTCCACAATGACTCCACAAGGTCCCCACAGGCGCCACAATGAACGCGTATGACCGGTAAACACCGCGTTTCGCATCTTGCGATCATGATGAACACCGTAGAACCCTGGTTTTCAAGATGCTGCGGATTCGCGGCAGTTGGGGGGAAGGAGCCGGTTGCCCGGTTGATCGGGGAGAGGGGCCCCGTTCATGACCGGATGCCGAGGGGGGCATCATGCAACCGGAAGGTCGTGGTTCCGTGTCTTGTAAGTGTGGAGCATGTGGTGACTGCGACCCACCGCTGATACGAATGTGAAGGTCGAGGGGGACCTGAGCAGACGTAAGGAAACGACGAAACACGCGGCGCTCCCGCGTGTGGGGGGATGACTCATGACGTCGACGCCGACGGGCGCCCGGCAGGGCTTCGACCCGTCCGAGACCACCCAGCTCAGGGTGCCTTCTCATAGAACCGGTTCGTTCCGCCGGATCAAGAAGACCCTGCCCAAGTACGACTACGAGCACTACAGCAGACTGGCCGGTCCCCTCACGCAGCCCGATCCGGGCAAGCCGTACAGGGTGCAGTACCGCTCGTTGATCTCGCAGGAGCCGCACCGCATCAGGGTCGCGCTGATGCTCGCCGCCGCGCCGCTGCTCTCGCTGGTCCTGCTGGCCTGGCTGCTCCAGCCCGAGCACTGGACCGAGCGCGACTACCCGGCCTTCTCCTGGCTGCCCGCGCTCGACATCGTGATGCTCGTCTCGATCGGCCTGATCGAGTTCTTCCGCTGCATGAACGTGCTGTCGAACGCGCACGCCACCCTGGTCGCCCGCGACCCGATCCCGGTGGTGCCCGAGACCGGCACCAGAGTCGCCTTCCTCACCTCCTTCGTGCCCGGCAAGGAGCCGCTGGAGATGGTGACGAAGACCCTGGAAGCCGCGGTGCGGATCAGGCACCGCGGCCTCATGCATGTCTGGCTCCTCGACGAGGGCGACGACCCGGCGGTCAAGGAGGTCTGCGAGCGCCTCGGCGTGCACCACTTCTCCCGCAAGGGGGTCGCGAAGTGGAACCAGGCCTCGGGCCCGCACCGCGCCAAGACCAAGCACGGCAACTACAACGCCTGGCTGGACGCGCACGGCGACAACTACGACTTCTTCGCCTCCGTCGACACCGACCACGTGCCGCTGCCGAACTACCTGGAGCGGATGCTCGGCTTCTTCCGCGACCCGAACATCGGCTTCGTGATCGGCCCGCAGGTCTACGGCAACTACGACAACTTCGTCACGAAGGCCGCCGAGTCGCAGCAGTTCCTCTTCCACGCGCTGATCCAGCGCGCCGGCAACCGCTACGGCTCGCCGATGTTCGTGGGCACCTCGAACGCCGTGCGCATCAAGGCGCTCAAGCAGATCGGCGGTCTGTACGACTCGATCACCGAGGACATGGCCACCGGCTTCGAGATCCACCGCCACAAGAACCCGGCGACGGGCAAGAAGTGGCGCTCGGTCTACACCCCGGACGTGCTCGCGGTCGGTGAGGGCCCCAGTGCCTGGACGGACTTCTTCACCCAGCAGATGCGCTGGTCACGAGGGACGTACGAGACGATCCTCAAGCAGTACTGGAAGGGCTGGTACTCGCTGCCGCCGAGCAAGCTCTTCAACTACACGATGATGATCATCTTCTACCCGATGTCCGCCCTCAACTGGATCCTCGCCGCACTGAGTTGCGCGCTGTTCCTGGGCCTGGGCGCATCTGGTGTGAACATCGACCCGACCGTGTGGCTGATGCTCTACGGCAACGCCTCCGCGCTGCAGATCGGCCTCTACATCTGGAACCGCCGGCACAACGTCTCCCCGCACGAGCCCGAGGGCTCCGGCGGCGTCGCCGGCATGGTGATGTCCGCGCTGTCCGCGCCGCTCTACGCGAAGGCGCTGATCGACTCCGTCCTGCGGCGCAAGAGCAAGTTCGTGGTCACCCCCAAGGGCGACTCGGCGAGCCCGGACCGGTGGTTCGGGACCTTCCGGTACCACTGGTACTTCATCGTGCTCTTCACCGGCTCGATCGCCGCCGGATTCGTCCTCGGGCACTCGCACCCCGCCATGATCATCTGGGCGATGTTCGCCACGCTGATCACCGCGACGCCGATCTTCGCCTGGCGCCACATGCTGCGGCAGGCGAAGAAGCGGCCCGACGTGCCCGAGCAGGGGCCGCAGGACGCGGCTCCCGTCGCCGCCCCCCAGCCAGCGGCCGCCGCAGCTCCCGCGGCGGGGCCCTACGAGCCGCAGCCGCTGCCCGCGCAGCGCACGCCGGCCCAGCACGCCCCGCAGCACAAGCCGAGCTGGGCCGCGTCGAACGGGACGGAAGACCAGACCATGCAGATCGCCCTTGGTGGACTTGGGGGACGTAAGGAATGAAGGACCAGGCCGGCCGCCGGCGTGTCCGTCGACTCGCGATAGGCACAGCGGTGGTGCTCGCGCTGGCCGGGATGAACGGGCCGTGGCTGTACCGCTTCGGCACCGAGAAATACCACCAGTACCAGATCAACAGACCCGAGTACAAAGCCGAGAACGGCAAGTGGGACGTCATCGAGTTCCCGGAGGAGTACCGGCAGAACACCATCCACGCGGCGCTGCTGCGCACCGGCAAGGTCCTGCTCGTCGCGGGGTCGGGCAACAACCAGCAGAACTTCGACGACAAGAAGTTCGACACACGGATCTGGGACCCGATCAAGGGCACCATCAAGAAGGTCCCGACGCCCAAGGACCTGTTCTGCACCGGCCACACCCAGCTCTCCAACGGCAACCTGCTGATCGCGGGCGGCACGAAGCGGTACGAGAAGCTGAAGGGTGACGTCACCAAGGCCGGCGGTCTGATGATCGTCCACAACGAGAACCCGGACAAGCCGATCACCCTGCCCGCGGGCACCAAGTTCGTGGGCAAGGAGAACGGCAAGACCTTCGTGTCGAAGGACCCCGTCGTCGTCGAGCGGGCGAAGAAGAACTTCGACAAGGAGACCGGCAAGTTCCTCGGCAACACCCCGGGCCTGGGCCGTATCTACGTCGAGGCGCAGAAGAGCGGCGCCAAGTACGAGACCGGTACGCAGGACAACTACACCGTCCAGGGTCTGTCCGGCGCCGACGCCAAGAACACGTACGGCATCGCGCAGAAGCTCGCCCTCGACAAGAAGGACTTCCAGGGCATCCGGGACGCCTTCGAGTTCGACCCGATCGCCGAGAAGTACATCAAGGTCGACCCGATGAAGGAGGCCCGCTGGTACCCGACGCTCACCACCCTGAGCGACGGGAAGATCCTCAGCGTCTCGGGCCTCGACGACATCGGGCAGCTGGTCCCCGGCAAGAACGAGGTCTTCGACCCGGAGACCAGGAAGTGGAAGTACCTGCCGAAGACCATGCAGTTCCCGACGTACCCGGCGCTGTTCCTGATGCAGAACGGCAAGATCTTCTACTCGGGTTCGAACGCGGGCTACGGACCGGACGACGTGGGCCGCGACCCGGGCGTCTGGGACGTGGACACCAACAAGTTCACCAAGATCCCCGGGCTCAGCGATCCGAAGCTGCTGGAGACGTCCGGGACCGTGCTGCTGCCGCCGGCGCAGGACGAGAAGTACATGGTGATCGGCGGTGGCGGGGTCGGCGAGTCCCCGCTGTCCAGCAACAAGACCCGGATCGTCGACATGTTGGCGGACAGCCCGAAGTTCGAGGACGGGCCGACGCTGGAGAAGGGCACGCGCTATCCGCAGGCCTCGGTGCTGCCCGACGACACCGTGCTGGTGTCGGGCGGTTCGGAGGACTACCGCGGGCGCGGTGACTCCAACATCCTGCAGGCGCGGCTCTACCACCCGGACACCAACACGTTCGACGAGGTCGCCGAGCCGCTGGTGGGCCGGAACTACCACTCCGGGTCGCTGCTGCTGCCGGACGGGCGGGTGATGTTCTTCGGGTCGGACTCGTTGTACGCGGACAAGGCGAACACGAAGCCCGGGGTGTTCGAGCAGCGGATCGAGATCTACACGCCGCCGTATCTCTACCAAGGCTCGCGGCCGTCGCTCTCGGGCGGGCCGCAGACCATCGAGCGCGGGGAGTCGGGGACGTTCACCTCGCAGCACGCGTCGTCGGTCAAGTCGGTGCGGCTGATCCGGCCCAGTGCCGCGACGCACGTGACGGACGTCGACCAGCGGTCGATCGCGCTGGACTTCAAGGCGTCGGGCGACAAGCTCACCGTGACGGTGCCGAAGAGTAAGAACCTCGTTCAGTCGGGGTGGTACATGGTGTTCGTGAACGACGACCAAGGGACGCCCAGCAAGGCCCAGTGGGTCAGGGTTCCCTAGGACGTACGAAAAAAAAGTGGGGGCGCCCTCCGGGTCGGAGGGCGCCCCCACTCACGTACGGACCGGCCGGACTAGTCGGAAGCCCTGGCCAGCTTCAGCGCGTAGTCCGCCCACCACTCGCCCGCCTTCGGGCCGCCCTTGCACTCGCCGTCCGACTCTCCCGGGCGTTTGACCCAGACGTAGGCGTCCACCAGGGGATCCGCCGTCTTGGTCGTCGGGGTCTCCCCCAGTGCCCGGCCGGGCGGGTTGCACCAGCGTTCGTCGGGGTTGCCGCCCGTGTAGGGGCCGTTGCCGTTGCGGCTGGTGTCGATGACGAAGGGCTTGTTGCCCACCTTGGAGGAGAGCTCCTTGCCGTAGGCGATGGAGTCCTCGGTGGAGTAGAAGTTGGAGACGTTGACGGAGAAGCCGTCGGCCTGGTCGATGCCGGCGCGCTGGAGGGGTTCGAAGATCTGGTCGGGCTTGCCCCAGCCGGCGTTGCCCGCGTCGATGTAGACCTTGGTGTTCTTCTGGGACGTGAGCTTGCCGACCGCCTCGTTGAGCAGGGCGTAGCGCTCCTCGTGGAACTCCTCCGGCGTGCAGTTGTCCACCATGTGCAGGACCGCGTCCGGTTCCAGGATCACCGTCGCGGGGCGGTCGCCGATGCCCTTGACGACGCCGTCGACGAACGCCCGGTACGCGTCGCCGTCGGCGGCGCCGCCTCCCGAGAACTGGCCGCAGTCCCGGTGCGGGATGTTGTAGAGGACGAGCAGCGCGTCCCGGTCCGCCTTCTCGGCGGCCTCGGTGTAGCCGCGGGCCTGCTCCTCGGGGTTCTCCGGGACGATCCACTCGGCGGTCGGCTGCTCGGCGATCTTGCGGATCTGCTCGGCCTCCGTCTTCTTGCCCGCCTTCTCGTACTCCTTGATCTGCTGGGCCGCGTTGCCGTCCGGGTTGACCCAGAACGGGTCCGTCTCCTTGGGCTGTTGGCTGATCGCGGCACCGGCGTTGTCGTTCTCCTTGTCCCCTCCGTCGTCCGAGGAACAGCCTGCCACCAGCAGTGCCGCCCCCAGCACCACCGCGGCAGTCCGCGTTCCGGCCCCCCTACTGACGTACATCCACTCCCCCTTGGGTGCACCGTTCCAAGTCTCAATCCTGACACACCAGACACGTTGCCCACGAGGCCGTCCGAACCTTGTCCAGGAGCTGTTACAGCGCCGATGGTCGGGGTACGTGCGCGCCCGTCCGGGGGCGCCCGTCCGACTCGTAGGAGGAGTGCTCGGATATGCGGTACACCACCAGGGAGATCCGGCTCGCGGCAGCACTGGTGGAGGCCGCGGACACACTCACCGACGGCTTCGAGACCACGCCCTATTTACAACGGATGTCCGACCACTGCGTCGAACTGCTCTCCGCGCGGACGGCCGGGGTCATGCTCATCGACGGCGGCGAGGCGGTGTCGCTGGCCGCCAGCAGCCGGCACCAGGAGGTGGCGCTCGACCTGCTGGAGGCGCAGTACGGCGGCGGACCCTGTCTGGAGAGCTACGGCTCCGGGAAGCCGGTGGCGCCGGTGTCCATCCGGGTGGCTCACGCGGACGCCCGCTGGCCGGCCTTCACCGAGCGGGCCCTCAGGCACGACATCGTGGCGACCTACGCGGTCCCGCTGCGGCGGCGCGAGACGCTGCTGGGCGCGCTGAACGTGTTCGTGCCGACGCCGCCCTCCGGGCCCGGGGGCCCCGAGGACTCCGACGAGCCCGAGGACGGTACGGCCCAGGAGCTGCTGGTGGCGCAGGCGCTGGCCGACGCGGCTGCCGTCGGCCTGCGGAACCACCGTGTGTACAGCCAGTACCGCACCCTGTCCGGGCAGTTGCAGCAGGCCCTGACCAGCAGGGTGCGCATCGAGCAGGCGAAGGGCATGCTCGCCGAGCGCTGGCGGGTCGGCGCCGACCAGGCGTTCCTCGCGATGCGCCGGCACGCCAGGCGGCGCCAGCTGTCGCTGGACGGGGTCGCGGGCGCGGTCGTCGAGGCTCGCGGACGACGCCGGACTGCGCCGGGAGGTGGCGGGGCCGCTCGACGGGCCGTCGTAGAAGCCTCGTACCCTTCGCGTCGCACCAGGCATCACCAGCATGGATCACGCAGAGCCACCGGCCTGGGACTTGGCGTCAAACGACCTCTAGGCCCGGGCGCACATCCGTTCTAGAGTCTTCTCACACGGCCCCGGCCCCCGGCCACGCATTCACTTGCTCCGTGGCTTCCAAGCCTCCCGCGCCGGCGCCGGGTTACTCCCGCGACCCGTGCGCGCGCGGTCGAGGACCAGCCCGGTCGGCGGCTTCGGGGGGAGCGGGTCGCCGACCGGGCCGGGTGCGACTGACTTCCGGTCAGGCCCGCCTGTGCCTCACGAAGAGGACCAGCGCGCCGCCGAGCAGCAGTGCGCCGGCGCCCGTCGCGGCGGCCACGGGCAGGACGCCGCTGCCGCCGGTGCTGGCCAGGGAGCCGGTGTCGCCGGCGTCGGAGACCGTCTGGGTCCGGGGCGTGTTGCCGTCGGCCGTGGGCGTGGCGGACGCCGACGCGGAGGCACTCGGCCCGGCGGCGCCGTCGCCGCCCTCCACCTTGACCGTGACGGCCGCGGTGTCGTTGCCGTGCCTGTCGTCGAAGCTCAGGGCGCTGCCGGACGGCGTGCTCGCCTGGGCCTGCCCCGTCGTGGTCACGGCGTTGTCGCGGACCTGCAGGCCGAACCGGTAGGTGCGGATGTCCCCGACGGTGAACTCGCTCGGACGGGGCACGCAGATGTACTCCGGTGCGCCCGGCGTCTTCTCACCGGTGCCGGACGACGCCTCCTTGCTCCACACGCTGCACTGGTCGGGGATCTCCACCGCCTTGGCGCCGGTGGGCACGGTCAGCACCAGGGACGGATAGAAGTCGCCGTTGATGTAACCGACGCGGCCCGGGCCCTCGTTGCTCAAAGAGACGTCCACGTACACCATGTCGCCCGGTGCGCCCTCGGCGGTGTCGCCGCCCGCGACCATGTCGGCGGTGTTGGCGACGTCGATCTCCTGCCGGCCGACCTCCGTGGCGTCGGCGGCGGCGTCTCCTGCGGGAACGAGGGAGAGCGCCGAGCCGTTGCCCGACGGCGGTGTGGCGTCGGCGCCGGACACGGGCAGGGCCTCGCGGCCGAAGTACTCGAACAGGGCGTCCTCGCCCACGTCCAGCCCGACGGGCCGGTCCAGCCGGTAGCTCTTGCCGGGCTCGATGACCGTGTCGAACGTGCACAGCGCCTGCTGCGGCGCGTAGGACTCTCTCGGGCCGCTGGTGACCGTGGAGTACACGCAGTTGGAGAAGCGGTTCTCGTACGAGAGCCCGAGGGTGGTGAGCATCCGCAACTGCACGCCCTCGGCGGGCAGGCTGCCGGTGTTGCTGATGGTGACCGGGGCTTCGATCGTGGACCCGGGCCTGTCGCCCTCGCGGTTCGGCAGGGGGTTGACCTTCAATTCGGTGCTGCCCACGGTCACTTGCACGGTGACGGGGACCACGGTGCCGTTGGCGGAGGTGCCGCTGAGCGTCACCGTACCGGTGGTGCCGAGCGGGGTGCCGGGCTTGGCGTTCAGGCCGATGAGCGAGCCGTCCGCCGCGCCCTCGGGGACGTCACGGGCGGACCAGGTGTAGACGTGGTCGGCCGGCACGGACGCGTCCGGGGTGACCCAGTCGATGACCTCGCTCAGGTCCGCCTTGATGGTGACGTCCTCCGCGGTACCGGGACCGTCGTTGTGCACGCCCCAGTTGATCAGCGGCGGGTCGGACGACGGCGGCAGGGGCAGGGCGAGGTCGTCGTCCTGCAGGTGAATGCGTAGGACCGGGCCGTCCGCTGCCTGCGCGGACGTCACGGGCAGCCATACGGCGATCGCGGCCGCGAAGGCGGCCACTGCGGCCCCGACACGGCGCCGACGGGTGGTCATCCTGGCTCCTCCCGGAGGAGCGCCCTTCGCCCCTGCCAGCCCTTCAGACACGCAAGGAACACCAAGGGTTGTCCGGGAGTTGGGCCCGAAGTCCCGTGCCCGTGAGGTACGTCCGAGGTCCCGAACCCGGGAGGTACGCCCAGAGTCCCGAACCCGGGAGGTACGCCCAGAGTCCCGAACCCGGGAGGTACGCCCAGAGTCCCGAACCCGGGAGGTACGCCCAGAGTCCCGAACCCGGGAGGTACGCCCAGAGTCCCGAACCCGGGAGGTACGCCCAGAGTCCCGAACCCGGGAGGTACGCCCAGGGTCCCGAACCCGGGAGGTACGCCCAGGGTCCCGAACCCGGGAGGGCGCCTAGAGTCCCGTGCCCGTGAGATAGGCCGAGACGATCACGTTCGCCGTGTAGCTGCGGCTCGCCCGGTCGAAGTTGCCGCCGCAGGTGATCAGCCGCAGCTCGGCCCGTCCGGTCTGGCGGGGGCCGTACGCCTGCTGGGCGTCGAAGTGGTCGCGGGTGACGACCTGGACGTCGTCCACCGTGAACTCGGCGACCTTGCCGTCGTCGCGGATCACCCGGACCGTCTCGCCCGGCTTGAGGGAGCTGAGCTTGTAGAAGACGGCGGGCCGGGTCTCGGTGTCGACGTGCCCCACCATCAGCGCGGTCCCGGCCGCCCCCGGCTTCACGCCCCCCGCGTACCAGCCGACGACCCCGGACTGCTCGAACGGGGGCGGGTCTATCGCCCCCGCCCCGTCGAGCCCTCGCGCCACCACCGGTGCCTGCACGTCGAGGAAGGGGATGTCGACGCGCTGCGGCAGGGCCGCGCCGAGCGGCCGGTGCGCGGGCGGGAGTTCGACCTCCGGCGGCCGCCCGACCGCCGCCATGTCACCCGTGGTGGGCGCGGAGGTCCCGTGCCGTACGTCGGTCACCTCGCGCCCCCACAGCCACAGCCCGAGCAGCAGCACAGCCCAGGCGATGCCGGTGATCAGACGTCCGGTGCCGGAGGAACGTTCGTGGTCGGACATGGCGGGTCAGCCCGTCCCGCGGCTCCGGCGGGTACTCCGGAGCACGACGGCCACCGCGGCGGCCGCGGCGAGAAGCAGTCCGATCACGGTGTGTCCGGTACCGGGACCGGTGGCACGGGCGTCCTCGCCGGCTTCCGCACCGGTTTCGACCGCGGCGAGGTGCGCGGTACCACCGCCGCCGGCCTGCACGGGGGCGACCGGGGACGCGTGGGTGGTGGGCTGATGGGTCGGCTGGTCCGGCCGCGGTGACTTCTCCACGACGGTCAGGCGGGCCTTGCGGTCGGCGCCGCCGCAGGTGACCGTCACGTCGTACGCGCCCGCCTGGAGCGAGGTGCGGATGCGCGTCTCGCCGAAGAGTGTGCCGTCGGCGGCGGTGAGCCGGACCTCCGCGACGAAGGCCGCGGAGACCGCCGTGGCGGTCTGGGCCGTGCAGCCGGAGACGCGCAGTGCGATGTCGGTGCCGGGGGCGGGGGACGAGGGGGTCACCGCGATGCCACCGCCTCCGTCCGCCGCGTACGCCGCCGGGGTGAGGCCGGCGGTGGCGAGCATCAGGCCGGTACAGAGAGTGAGACGTAGGGAACGCATCGTGAACCTCCAGATACCTGGAGCCTCCCCCTCCGGACCGGGCCCCGCATCCTCAGCGGGGCCCGCACTGCTCCGAACGGGGGACGTTCCACCGCTCCGAACGGGGCACGTTCCGCCCCTGCCGGGTTTCAGACCCGGTCGACGAGGTCCGCGATCGAGTCCACGACCTTCGACGGCCGGTATGGGAAGTTCTCCACCTGCTCGGGCCGGGTCAGGCCGGTGAGCACCAGGTACGTCTGCATTCCGGCCTCCATGCCCGCCAGTACGTCGGTGTCCATCCGGTCGCCGATCATGGCGCTGGTCTCGGAGTGCGCGCCGATCGCGTTGAGCCCGGTCCGCATCATCAGGGGGTTCGGCTTGCCCGCGAAGTACGGCTGCTTGCCGGTCGCCTTGGTGATCAGCGCGGCGACGGCACCGGTGGCCGGGAGCGGGCCCTCGGTGGAGGGGCCGGTCTCGTCGGGGTTGGTGGCGATGAAGCGGGCGCCGCCCTCGATGAGCCGAACGGCCTTCGTCATGGCCTCGAAGGAGTAGGTCCGAGTCTCCCCGAGGACGACGTAGTCCGGCTCGTGGTCGGTGAGGATGTAGCCGATGTCGTGCAGCGCGGTGGTCAGGCCCGCCTCGCCGATGACGTACGCCGATCCGCCCGGCCGCTGGTCGTCCAGGAACTGGGCGGTGGCCAGCGCCGAGGTCCAGATGGACTCGACCGGCACGTCCAGGCCCATCCGCCGCAGCCTGGCGTGCAGGTCGCGCGGGGTGTAGATCGAGTTGTTGGTGAGCACCAGGAAGGGCTTCCCGGACTCCTTAAGCTTCTTGAGGAAGGCGTCGGCGCCGGGGATCGGTACGCCCTCGTGGATGAGTACACCGTCCATGTCGGTGAGCCACGACTCGATGGGCCTGCGGTCTGCCATGTGCGGGATCTCCTGCCGTACGCATGCCGCATGTACGCGGTGCTGGATGCGCCCCCAGCCTAAACAGTGGCCGGATCTTGGGGAATGGCCAGTTCCTGGCGGGGTGGCGGAGAACCGGGTCAGCGGCGTCTGCGGGCCCGCAGCAGGGTGGCGCCGGTGACGATCAGCAGGGCGGTGCCCGCGAGGGCGGCGACCACGGGGCGGCCGGTGCGGGCGAGTTCGTAGGCATGGTCGGGACGGTCGGCCCTGTCGTCTTCATCGGCTTCGCCGGTGCCGGTGCCGGTGCCGGTGCCGGTGCCGGGGTCGGTGGACGCGGCGCTCGGGTCGCGCTCCCGCTCCTCGGTCGGTTCGCCGTCGATGCGGAAGCGGTAGTCGTTGGACTGGCCGATCCACTCGCCGTCGTCGTCGTGGCGTTGTACGACGGCCGCGTTGGCGGTGACCTCGTTCGGTACGGCGTCCGAGGTGACCGCGAGCCGGACCTTCACGGTGAGGGTCCGGCCCGGGCCGACGGTGAAGCCGGGGAAGGCGGCCCGCTCGTCGGCGAAGACACCCACGAGTTCGTCGGCGTCGGTGCGCTCGAATCGGACGGGGTGCGGGCGGCTGCCGCCCCGCGCCGTGCCGTCGTAGAACTCCAGGCGCGGCTGGGATGGTTCGAGCGCCCGCTCCTCGTCGGCGAGGACGACAACGGGGTGGATGTTCGCGCAGATCCGGCGAGTGGTGTTGGTCAGGTCCAGATACCAGGTGCCGTAACCACCCCCGGCCTCATAGGACTCGGGCCCGCCATGAATCCGCGTGGTCACCGGAAAGGCCCGGTCACCGGGCGCGGCACAGGAAGCACCGGAGTCGGCGTACGCCGACGCGGGAAGAAAGGCGGCGGCGGCTGCGAGACAGAGGGACACGGGCACGGGCATAGGCAGTCGCATGAACACATGACCATGCCGGGTGAGGGCGAGGAGGCTGCGGTGCCATGCCGGGCGGGGCGGGGGTGGCTGGTGGATTCCGCCCGTTTGGCGGGGTGGGGTGTGCGGTGGCCGGCTGACGCCGTCAATCCGCGGGCAGTCGTGCCGCTGGGGCGACTCCCGACCCAAAGAGGCGCGGCACCCCGCAGCGCCGGACTGCGCGACCCGCCCCGTCAATCCGCGGGCAGTCGTACCGCCGGGGCGACTCCCGACCCAAAGAGGCGCGGCACCCCGCAGCGCCGGACTGCGACACCCGCCCCGTCAACCCGCAGGCAGTCGTACCGCCGGGGCGACTCCCGACCCAAAGAGGCGCGGCACCCCGCAGCGCCGGACTGCGACACCCGCCCCGTCGATCCGCGGGCAGTCGTACCGCCGGGGCGACTCCCGACCCAGAGAGGCGCGGCACCCCGCAGCGCCGGACTGCGACACCCGCCCCGTCAATCCGCGGGCAGTCGTACCGCCGGGGCGGCACGGGTGGGCGCGGGCGGCACCCCGTAGCGCCGGGCTGCGCGACCCACCCCCCGTCAGCCACAGCCGACCTGCACGCACCACACGGCCGGCTATCCGTCGCCCCGCCCGAACAGCGGTGCCAGCAGCAGCTGAGCCGCCCCTTCCGCCACCCCGCCGGAGGCGACCCGTACCGGTACCGCCCCCTCACCCCGGGCGCGGGCGTCGAGAACGGCCGCGACCCCTCGTACGAAAGCGTCCGGCGCCCCGGCGACCGTACGGCCGCCCAACAGGACGAGGTCGATGTCCAGCAGGCCGACCAGGTTCGCCGCGCCCTCCCCCAGTACCCGCGCCGCCTCCTCGATCTCGCCGCGCGCCACCGCACCCAGACACAGGGTCTCCACGCAGCCCCGGTTCCCGCACTCACAGCGCGGTCCGTCCAGCTGGATGACCTGGTGCCCGAACTCCCCCGCACCGGTCCGGGCCCCCCGATGCACGGCCCCGCCGATCACGAGCCCGGCACCGAGCCCCGTACCGAGGTAGAGGTAGGCGAAGGACCCGCCCGCGCCGCCCTCTCCGGCCACCGCCAGTCCGAGCGCCGCCGCGTTGGTGTCCTTGTCGACGACGACCGGCACCCCGAGCCGCCGCACCAGCGCGTCCCGCAGCGGAAAGCCGTCCCACTCGGGAAACCCGGTGACCCGATGCAGCACGCCTCGGACGTGATCAAGAGGCCCAGGGAGAGCTACGCCGACACCGAGAAGGGAGCCGATGCCGGAGAGGGACGCGGCACCCGTGGAATCCGGACCAGGCGGGACAGGCGGGACAGGCCGAACAGGCGACGCAGTCGGCCCCGCCACCCCCAGCACCTCCGCCAGCCCCTCCCCCACCAACCCCTCGACCACCCGAGCCACCGCCCCCACCACGGCCTCCGCCCCCGCACCAAGGTCCAGCGGCGCCCGGCGCTCCCCCACCACAGCCCCGTTCAGGTCGACCAGCACCGCACGCAGCTCGTCCCGGTCCAGATGGACCCCGACCGCATGCCCCGCCCCCGGCACCAGCCGCAGCACCGTCCGCGGCTTGCCGCCCGTCGACGCCCGGTGCCCGGCCTCCGCCGCCAGCCCCTCTTCCCGCAGCCGGGCGGTGATCTTGCTGACGGCCTGCGGGGTCAGCCCCGTCCGCTCGGCGAGTTCGAGCCGGCTGATGCCCTCCGCGCCGGCCGTGCGCAGCAGGTCGAGCACCAGCGCGGTGTTGTGGCTGCGCAGAGCGAGCAGGTTCACCCCCACCGGGCCACCGACCACCCCCGCACCCCCGTCGGCCCCCGCACCGCCGCTACCGCCCTTCGCCCTGTTCACGCCCCCATTCTCCCCGGCGCTTGCACTTTGGCAACAGCGTTGCGAAAGTGGAGGCCATGACTGGACGCAAGACTGCTGGTACTCCCCTCCGCGTGGGCCTCGTCGGCTACGGCCTCGCCGGCTCCGTCTTCCACGCCCCGCTGATCGCCGCCACCGAGGGCCTCACCCTCGACACGGTGGTCACCTCGAACCCCGAGCGCCAGGAGCAGGCCCGCGCCGGGTTCCCGGACGTACGCCTGGCCGCCGCGCCGGAGGAACTGTTCGACCGGGCCGACGAGCTGGACCTGGTCGTCGTCGCGTCCCCGAACAAGACGCACGTCCCGCTCGCCACCGCCGCCCTGAAGGCGGGCCTGCCCGTGGTCGTGGACAAGCCCGTCGCCGGCACGGCCGCCGAGGCGCGCGAGCTGGCGGCCCTCGCCGAGGAACGCGGCCTGCTCCTGTCCGTCTTCCAGAACCGCCGCTGGGACAACGACTTCCTGACCCTGCGCAAGCTCATCGCCGAGGGCGAGCTGGGCGACGTCTACCGCTTCGAGTCCCGCTTCGAACGCTGGCGGCCCGAACTGAAGGGCGGCTGGCGGGAGTCCGGCGACCCGACAGAGATCGGAGGTCTGCTCTACGATCTCGGCAGCCACGTCGTCGACCAGGCACTCGTCCTCTTCGGCCCCGCCGCCTCCGTGTACGCCGAGTCGGACGTCCGCCGCCCGGGCGCGCAGACCGACGACGACACGTTCATCGCGATCACCCACACGAGCGGCGTGCGCTCGCATCTGTACGCCTCCGCGACGACCGCCCAACTCGGCCCCCGCTTCCGGGTGCTGGGCTCCAAGGCAGGCTACGTGAAGTACGGCCTCGACCCGCAGGAGGCGGACCTGAAGGAAGGCCGCCGCCCGGGGCCCGACTGGGGCCTGGAGCCCGAGGACCTGTGGGGCCGTGTCGGCGCCGGCGAATCCCCCCTGACCGGCGGCGGCCGCCCCGAACCGACCCTCCCCGGCGACTACCCGGCCTACTATGCGGCCGTGGCCAGGGCCCTGGCCGACGGCGGTCCCAACCCGGTGACCGCGCTGGAGGCGGCCGCCGCCCTCGACGTACTGGAGGCGGCGCGCCGTTCGGCCCACGACGGAGTGGCGGTGTCGCTGTGATGAGCAACCAGTCGCACAACAAGTCGAACCAGTCGCATCACCAGGAGATCACCCCGAAGTTCCACCCGGAGCTCACCCCGCCCCTGGAGGAGCTGGAGGCTCAGGAACGCCGGCTGGTCTTCCGCCAGTTCACCCACGACGACGCGTGGGCGCTGGGCTCGCTCCTCGTCGACCTGGCCCGCGAACGCCAGGCCCCCGTCGCCATCGACATCCACCGCGCGGGCCAGCAGCTCTTCCACGCGGCCCTGCCCGGTTCCGCCCCCGACAACGACGCCTGGATCGCCCGCAAGCGCCGGGTCGTGGAGCGCTACGGCTCCGCCTCCTACCTGGTCGGCGCCCGTTGCCGCGCCAAGGGCACGACGTTCGAGGAGTCCTCCCGTCTGGACCCGGACGAGTACGCGGCCCACGGCGGCTCCTTCCCGATCAACGTCGAGGGCGTGGGCGTGATCGGCGCGGTGACGGTGTCCGGGCTGCCGCAGTTGCAGGACCACCGGTTCGTCGTGGAGGCGCTGGAGCAGTTCCTGGATCTGTAAGGGCGCAGGGGAAGATCTCGACGCCCCCTCCGGTTGGCACCGACGTACCGCACACCCACCGACCGGAGGGACCCCCACCCCATGAGTGACGCCTTGAAGGAAACCATCGGACGGTACGGCATCTGGAGTGCCGGCCTGCGCTCGGATGACCCGGCGCGGCGCGGCGAACTGACCGAGGCGGCGGCCGAGTTGGAGGAACTGGGCTACGGCGCCGTCTGGCTGGGCGGCAACAGCTCCGCCGCCCACGCCGTACCGCTGATCGAGGCGACCTCGACGCTCACCGTCGGCACCAGCATCCAGAGCATCTGGGAGCACGAGCCCGCCGACAGCGCCGCGAGCTTCGCGGAGCTGGAGGCAGCCCACCCCGGCCGCTTCCTCCTCGGCCTCGGCGTCAGCCACGCCGTGCTCGCGGACCAGTACCGCCGCCCCTACTCGGCCCTGGTCGCCTACCTCGACGCCCAGGACGAGGCGGCCGCACCCGCGAACCGCCGCCTCCTGGCCGCCCTCGGCCCGAAGACCCTCGAGCTGGCCCGCGACCGCTCCGCCGGCTCGATCCCGTACCTGGTCACCCCCGAGCACACCGCTTACGCCCGCGAGATCCTGGGCGAAGCCCCGCTGCTGGCCCCCGAGTTGGGGGTGGTCCTGGAGTCGGACCCGGCCCGCGCCCGCGCGCTGGCCCGCGGCTTCCTCGCCATGTACCTCACGCTGCCGAACTACACCAACAACTTCCTGCGCCACGGCTTCACGGAGGACGACCTCGCCGACGACGGCAGCGACCGCCTGATAGACGCCCTGTTCGCCTGGGGCGACGAGACGACGATCCGCACCCGCATCGACGCGTTCTTCGAGGCGGGCGCGGACCATGTGGCGCTGCAGGTGGTGAACGGCGACCCGAGGGAAGCCCTGCCGCGCAAGGCATGGCAGAGCCTGGCTTCCCTACTGGCGTGAGCTGACCGACTTCTCAGGGGCGCGGGGAACTGCGCGACCAGCCACGGACGGCCCGCAGCCGCCGTACAAGCGCAGCCCCCGGCCCTCCCAGCGGAGCGTTTACGCGTCCTTGAACTCCTGCCGCTGCCGACCGAGCCCCTCGATCTCCAGCTCCACCACGTCCCCGGCCCGCAGGAACGGCTTCGGCTCGGGCGCCCCGAGCGCGACCCCCGCCGGCGTCCCCGTGTTGATCACGTCACCGGGATACAAGGTCATGAACTGGCTGACGTACCGCACGACTTCCCCCACGGGGAAGATCTGCTCGGCGGTCGTACCGTCCTGCTTCAGCTCCCCGTTCACCCACAGCTTCAGCGACAGGTCCTGGGGATCCGGCACCTCGTCCGCCGTCACCAGCCAGGGGCCCAGCGGGTTGAAGGTCTCGCAGTTCTTCCCCTTGTCCCAGGTCCCGCCCCGCTCGATCTGGAACTCCCGCTCGGACACGTCGTGCGCGACGGCGTACCCGGCGACACACCCCAGCGCCTCCTCCACGGACGCCGCATACCGAGCCGTACGCCCGATGACGACCGCCAGTTCGACCTCCCAGTCGGTCTTCACCGACCCGCGAGGGACCAGCACCGTGTCGTAGGGCCCGACCACCGTGTCCGCGGCCTTGAAGAAGATGACCGGCTCGGCGGGCGGCTCGGCCCCGGTCTCGCGGGCGTGGTCGTGGTAGTTCAGCCCGATGCACACGATCTTGCCGATCCGCGCGAGCGGCGGTCCGACCCGCAGCCCGGTGGCGTCCAGCGCGGGCAGCGAACCCGCGTCGACGGCGGCACGGATCCGGCCGAGCGCCGCGTCGTCGGCGAGCAGCGGTCCGTCGATGTCGGGTACCACGCCGGACAGGTCCCGCAGGGTGCCCTCGGCGTCGAGCAGCGCGGGCCGCTCCGATCCCGCCGTACCGACTCGCAGCAGCTTCATGATCACAATCTCCCTCGATCGCGGGGTCGTCGTCCGACGGGTGCAGCCATCGGATGACTGGTCGATCGTCCAAGGTCGGCGTCCAGTCCGCAATACCCGGTTCACGGACTGGACCGACAGACGGCAAGCCGGACGGTCTCCGTACTCAGCGGTACAGCACCGCCCGCTCCACCGCACTCCACGTCGTACTGGTCACCACGTACAGCGCGGCGGCGAGCGGCACCACCGCCACGGTGACGAGCGTGAAGAAGGACATGAACGGCATGACCTTGGTCATCGCGCCCATCCCGGGCACCGGCTGGTCCCCGCTCCCCACCGGCATCGCCGGATTCGCGGCCATCATCCGCTTCGTACGGCGGAAATTGAACACGGCCACCACGGCGACGAACACGAACAGCCCGACGTACACGAGCCCCGCGGCCCCGAACATCCCGCCGTCGCCGAGCGCGTCCGCCCAGCGGTCGCCGAGGGGCGCGGTGAACAGCTGGTGGGAGAGGAGTTCGTTGGCCTGTCCGCCGATCTGCGTGTTGGAGAACGTGTGGTAGAGCAGGAAGAACGCGGGCAGCTGGAACAGGCTCGGCATACAGCCCGACAGGGGCGACACCTTCTCCTCGGCGTGCAGCTCCATCACGGCCTTCTGGAGCTTCTGGGGATCCTTCCCGTGCTTCTTCCTGAGCTCCGCGACCTTCGGCTGGAGCGCGGCCCGGGCCTTCTGTCCGCGCGCGGCGGCCCGGGACAGGGGATGCACGAGGAGTCGTACGAACGCGGTGATCAGGACGATCGCGGCGGCCGCCGCGGTGGCTCCGAACAGCGGCTGGAGCAGGTCGGCGAGGTGCCGGACCAGATCGGCGAAAACGGACATGGGTGAGCCCTCCGAGGGTCTCGTCGTGCCGGGGTGAGGAGTGAGTCGGCATGACGACCCGCGCGAGGCAGGCCCTGGTGGGTGAGGTGCCCTACGCGACGGTCGCCGGGAGGGCGTGTCCCGGCGCTCGGGGGCGGGTGCGTCCCCTGGCGTCGGGGTCGCGTTGGGGCAGGAACGCCGTACGGCGGTCTCGGTCGCGGATGGCCGTACGCACCCTGGTGGGCGGCACGGCGAGCGCGGAGCGCGAGGCGACGAGCGAGCAGACGGCGAACGCGGAGCCGGCCGCGGCGGTCGCGGCGAGCGCGACGGTGGCGGAGAGGCTGCCGGCGTCGAGCAGCACGACGTCGAGGAAGAGGATCAGCAGGAGGGCGGCGGGGCGAAGCTTCGACACCGTACGGATCACGCTCGGCCCCTCCCCTCTCACGTCTGCCGGCTCCGTTGGCTCTACTGGCTCCACCGGCGCTACTGGTCCTGCCCTTGGTTATACCTGATCGACCAGGACAGGCTGCAACAGCCGCCTGGGCTTCAGCAGCGCCCGGCTGACCGGATCCGCCGGGTTCGGATCGAGTCCGGGGCCCGGCTCCATGAGGACGTCCTCGACCGGTACGACGGTTGTGCAGGCGGGGCATTCGCCGTACGGGCCGAGTTCGGTGCCGCAGTCCGCGTGCCGGAAGTAGCGCAGCTGGGCCGCGGAGAAGTGCTCGCGGCCCCACAGGCCGAGCGAGCGCACGGTGGGCCACAGCGCGATGGCGCGGGCGGTGACGACGTACTCGTCGCGCGGCGGCGACTCCTGATAGCGGCGCTTCTCCAGGATCCCCTCCGCGGTGAGCGTGTGGAGGCGGTCGGCCAGGACGGCGCGCGGGATGCCGAGGTGGACGAGGAAGTCCTTGTAGCGGCGGACGCCGTAGAGCGCGTCGCGGATCACCAGGAGCGTCCACCGCTCGCCGACGATCTCGAGCGCGCGGGCGATCGAACACTCCTGTGTCGCGTAGTCCTTGCCCAGTGCCATGGCGTCCACTGTAACCAGTTTGCGAGGGGTTGGTTCAATGAACGAACCGATGCTGCTACGGTACGCCGCATGGCCAGGTTCAGTGAACGAACCCTCGTCGACAACGAGGCTCCCCGCACCGCACCCGAAGCGGAGGTGCCCCCACGCCCCGCCGCCACCCTCGCCCTCACCAGCGCCGCCACCGCCGTGGCCCTGATGACGTACACCGCGCCGATGGTCACCCTCCCCGAGACCGCCGCCGCCCTGCACACCCCGCTGGCCGCCCAGGCCTGGCTCCTGAACGGCACCCCGCTGGGCCTGGCCGCGCTCCTCCTGGTCGCCGGCACCCTCGCCGACGACTACGGCCGCCGCCGGCTCTTCGTCTCCGGCACCCTCGCCCTCGGCATCACCACCGCCCTCGGCGCCCTCGCCTCCACGACCTGGCTGTTCACGCTGGCCCGGGTCGCCCAGGGCGCGGCCAGCGCGGCCCTCCTCGCGAGCAGCCTCGGCCTGATCGTCCACGCGCACCCGACGCCGGCCGCGAGACTCCGGGCCACCGGGGTGTGGGGCGCGTTCGTGAGCGGCGGCATCGCGCTCGGCCCGGTCGTCACCGGGGCGATACCGAACTGGCGGGTGGCATACGGCGTCCTGGGCGCGGCCTCGCTGATCGTGGCGGCCCTGGCGGCCCGCACGCTGACCGAGTCCCGCGCCCCGCGCGGCGGCCGCCCCGACCTCCTCGGCGCGGTGACCTTCGGACTGGCGCTGGTCGCACTCGTGGCGGCCCTGACGCTCGGCCGGGACGGCTGGCTGCGCGCCCCGGTGGGCCTGTTGCTGCTGGCGGCCGTCCTCCTGCTGGGGCTCTTCGCCGTCGTGGAGCGACGCATCCGAATGCCGATGATCGACCTCGGTCTCTTCCGCAGCCCCCGCTTCCTCGCCTCCTCCCTCGGCGGCCTGTTCACCGGCCTCGCCGTGATCGGCCTGTTCAGCTTCCTGCCGGCGCTGCTGCAACAGACCCTCGGACTGTCCGCGATGGACACGGCGTGGCTGTTCCTGCTCTGGTCGGGCCTGTCGTTCGCGGTCGCCCTGCAGGCGCGGCGACTGGCCGGCCGCGTCCCCCATCGCCTGCAACTGACCCTCGGTTTCGTCCTGCACGCCGCCGGCACCCTCACCATGCTCGGCGCCCTCGACGCGGGCTCCTGGCCCCGCCTGCTGCCCGGCCTCGTGATCGCCGGAGTGGGCAGCGGCCTGCTGAACGCCGCGCTGCCGCTGCTCGCCGTGGAGTCGGTGCCGGCCGGGCGGGCGGCGATGGGCTCGGGAGCACAGCAGACGTTCCGCTACATCGGCTCCTGCGCGGGAGTCGCCCTCACTATCGCCCTCGCGACGTCGACGGGCGGCGGCGGGATCGCCGGGCTGGCGCACGGGGCCGACATCGCGATGGTGGTGTCGGCGGGGCTGGCGCTGGTGGCGGCGGTGGGTGTGGGGGTGGCTCGGGAGCGGGCGTGAGTCCTTCCCGGTGCCCGGCCCAGCGGTTGCCTGGCGGTGGCCCAGCAACGGCCCAGCACTGGCTCAATGGCCTAGCAGCGGCCCAATGGCCTAGCGGGGCCGCATGGAGATGAGCTTGCCCCAGACCACCAGCCGGTACTTGGAGGTGTACTCCGGGGTGCAGGTGGTGAGCGTGAGGTAGTACCCGGGGTCGGTGTAGCCGCGGGCGGGATGGACGGCGGAGCGCGGGACGGGCCGGATCACGCCGCCGTCGCCGGCCGAAGTCTGCGGAAGCGTGGCGTCGACGGCGTACGTGTCGACCGCGCTCCGGGTCTCGACCTCGACGGTGTCCTTCGGCCGGAGCCGGTTGAGGTACCGGAAGGGCTCGCCGTGGGTGTTGCGGTGCCCGGCGAGCGCGAAGTTCCCGGCCTGGCCTGGCTGTTGGGTGCCGGTGTAGTGGCCGACGTACCGTTCACTAGAGACTGAGCGGGAGTGCGTCCTGTTGCCAGGACTGCTGCTCAGCCGGGTGTCCCGAACGGTGTTGGGCACCCTGGTCGCCCGCTTTCGCTCCACCACCGGGCGGCGCGCATCCGGTGCGCGGTCCGGGAAGGTGGGGACGGGTTTCCTCACGCCTGCGGATCTCCGGTCGGGCCTGGACGGTCCGATGCCCACCACGATCACTCTGGTCGGGGTGGGGCGGTGCCGTCCGTCGCCGGATCGGATGTCCGAGGGCGCGTCGCCCGACCGCGATGCTCGCCGCATCGTGCCGGGACGTCTTGCGTCGTGGGGTGGTCAAGGGCTTCTGCCAGTGCTGGGCACCCCACCTGGAGGTGTAGGCCGGGTCCACCGCGACGACGGCAATGTCCTGTTCGGCGGCCATCGACACCAGCCGGGCCCTGAGCTTCGCGGTGGGGAAGCGGGAGATGAGGCGGCGGAAGCGTTTGTTGCGGCCGTGATTCTCGCGACTGGTGCCGTCGGTGAAGTCGAGGTCCTCGATGGCGATCGCGGCGGCCCCGCAGCGCCGGGTGTGGTGCAGCAGCCGGGTCAGCGCGTGCCGGAGCTGTGCGTCCCGGTGCTCGGCGGTGCCGGTCAGGTCGTAGAAGTAGCGCTGCGGTTCGCCGACCGGGTTGCCGTGCCCATCCAACTGCCAGGCGGCGAGGTGGTCGTCGTTCATGTCCACCCCCACCACCCCCCGGGCCAGCGCCGCCTCCAATGGCAGGACGGGGGCAGCGGCGCGCTGCCAGGACGCGGTGACATACCAGCGGCCGCGCGCGGTGTCGTGGTGGATGCGGTAGGCCACCGCCCGGTTCGCGGTGATCCGGTCCCGCCACTCCGCGCCCCGGTGCTTGAACGCCACGGTCGCGTCGAGGAGGTAGCGGCCGTGGGACGCGTTGGCCAGATGGGCCAGCGGGGCGGGAAGCTTGACCGAGACCTGTCCGGTGTCGGTGACGCGGATCGTCTCGTTGCCGAACCGCTTGCCCGTTTCCCCGTCGGCGGCCAGGAACATCCGCTCCGCACGCCAGCGCTCCCGCCAGACCTGCTCGCTCAGTCCGGCCGCCTCAAGCTGGTGGCGGGTGTTCGCGAGGCGTTTGCCGCCGCGCACCACATGCACCCGGCCCGCCGCCCGGTCCGCCTCCACCACCGCAAGCCGGTCCTTGAGGGTGTGCAGGCGGCGGGACTTGGCATGCCACTCACCACGCGAGGCATACCCACGCACCAGCCCTGCCCGCTTGTCCGCCTTGGCACCCAGCGGCCGGGCCAGCCGCGCCTCAACGGACGCGATCTGCCTGTGCAGCCAGGCCAGGTGGGCGGCCTGGCCGCGCCGGGCCAGCGCCCACTGGTCATGGGTGGCCTTGGTGATACTGCCCGCCCACCGCGCCGACGACCTCCCCGTCAGCTCCCGCTTGCGCACCGCCCACGAGGCCGCATCATGCACCAGGCCCTGCCGGGACCGCTCCGCGAGATCACCCGCGGCCAGCGCCCCCAGGAAGACGCCGACCTCGGTGAGCACCGCCGCGTCCGACTCGCTCACCCGCAGCCGGTCCCGGATCGCCACCCCGGCCGGGCCGGGCACCACGAACGATGCCGCCAACTTCCGTAGTGCGCTCACTCGTTCACCCCCGCCCCGGTCGAAGATCCCCGTCACGGCAGTCAACGAGCAGCCTCCGTAAAGGTCACTCATTCGACCCAAGAACTCCCGTTCGCCTCCCAAGGGCGAAGGTCCACAACACACCCCAGGCCGCAGGAGCCCGGTGACGCACTGCGGAACAACCGCATTCAGCACGGGCACTCACTCACGCTCACCAGAAGGCACTCATGCTCAGTAAACCGGCAGCAGCTCCCGACCCCTCGTTGAGGACCCCGCCCTTGGTCGTCCCCTCGGCGACGGGGACGCGGAGGTCGAGGCGGGGGATGGTGAGGATGGCGTAGGCGCGGGACCAGTCGGGGCGGGGGGAGTCGGAGCCGGCGGGCCTGTCCGGGGAGGCGGAGGGGGCGGTCGTACGGGGCTCAGCCTACGGGCTCGGTCGTACGGGGCGCGACGGCCGTGGGTGACGGGGCAGGCCCGAGGTCGCCCTCACCGCCACCCTCGTCCCACTCCCGCTCCAGCGCCCGTACCTCCCGCTCGGCCCCCTCCCTGGCCTCCCAGTTGGTCCACCACACCTGATGGACGACGAACAGCAGAAGCACGACCCCGACGGTGACGAGGACCTCCCCGCCGGCCCACAGCAGGCGCCACCGAAGGGCGCGGCGCCGCCGGGTGCCGTGCCGTACGACGGGTACGCGCATCGGTGCACCGCCTCCTCCCCGGGCCGCCCGCACGATAAGGGCCGAGGCTTCAAGTAGCCAGGGGTAGCTGGTCCGGGCGGCCTGTTCGGTACCTCGCACACCTTCCCGGGCCCCTTCTTCCACAGGTTTGGAAAAGGGCTGTCGCAACCCTCGACAACCCCACACACCACACCCGATGCTTCGTCGTGGCATGAACGGGACAGGCCGCCACGACGTCGGTTCAGGGCCGTCGTCGATTCGAATCGGAGAAGCCATGATCCGACGCAGAACTCTGCTCACGGCCGCGGGCGGGACGCTCCTCGGCAGCGCCCTGGCAACCGGCACCGCCCACGCGGACGCCACGATCGCCGTGAACCCCGGCACCTCGTACGGCACTTGGGAGGGCTGGGGCACCTCCCTGGCCTGGTGGGCCAACGTCTTCGGGACCCGCAACGACTTCGCGGACGCCTTCTTCACCACCAACTCGGTGACGTACAACGGCACGACGCTCCCCGGCCTGGGCCTCAACATCGCCCGCTACAACCTCGGCGCGTGCAGCTGGAACACCGTGAGCGGCGAGTCGATGGTCGAGTCGGCCAACATCCCCGCCTTCAAGCAGATCGAGGGCTTCTGGCAGGACTGGAACAACGAGGACCCCACCTCCTCGGCCTGGGACTGGACGGCGGACGCCAACCAGCGCGCGATGCTGCAGAAGGCGGTCCAGCGCGGCGCGACGACAGAGCTGTTCGCCAACTCCCCCATGTGGTGGATGTGCGCGAACCACAACCCGTCCGGCGCCTCGGGCGGCGGCAACAACCTCCAGACCTGGAACTACCGCCAGCACGCCTCCCACCTGGCCGCGACCGCCCTCTACGCCAAGAACAACTGGGGCGTGAACTTCGCGACGGTGGACCCCTTCAACGAGCCGGCCGCCTCCTGGTGGACCGCCACCGGCACGCAGGAGGGCTGCCACATGGACCCGGCCGTCCAGGCCGCCGTACTCCCCTACATGCGCAGCGAACTCGACAAGCGCGGCCTGACCGGCACCCGCATCGCCGCCTCCGACGAGACGAACTACGACACGGCCCGCTCCACCTGGGCCTCCTTCAACTCCTCCACCAAGGCCCTGGTCAGCCAGGTCAACGTGCACGGCTACCAGGGTTCCGGCGGCCGCCGCGACCTCCTCTACACGGACGTCGTCACGACCTCCGGCAAGAAGCTCTGGAACTCGGAGACGGGCGACGGCGACGGCACCGGCCTCACCATGGCCTCGAACCTCTGCTACGACTTCCGCTGGCTCCACCCCACCGCCTGGGTCTACTGGCAGGTCATGGACCCGACCGCCGGCTGGGCGTTGATCGCGTACGACCAGAACACCCTCCAGCCGACGACCGTGCAGCCGAAGTACTACGTCATGGCGCAGTTCAGCCGCCACATCCGCCCGGGCATGCGCATCCTCGACACGGGCGTCAGCTACGCGGCGGCGGCCTACGACGCGGCGGCGAGGCGCCTGGTGATCGTGGCGGTGAACACCTCGACCTCGGCCCAGACCCTCACCTTCGACCTCTCCCGCTTCACGACGGTGACGGGCGGCTCGGGCGGCCTGGTCCCCCGCTGGAACACGGTCACGACGGGCGGGGACAAGTACGCGGCGTACTCGGACACGCGGCTGAGCGGCAAGTCGGTGGCGGTGCCGTTCGCGGCGAAGGCGGTGCAGACGTTGCAGATCGACGGGGTGACGATCTAGAACGGATGTTCACGCCTCCGGAGTCCCGGGGACGCCGGAACCCCGGGAAGGACACCCACAAGTGCTCGCGT
Organism: Streptomyces sp. NBC_01352; assembly: GCF_036237295.1. Lineage (NCBI taxonomy): Bacteria > Bacillati > Actinomycetota > Actinomycetes > Kitasatosporales > Streptomycetaceae > Streptomyces > Streptomyces sp. NBC_01352. The sequence goes on along the minus strand of NZ_CP108354.1, from coordinate 6,701,387 downwards.
CCGTTGCCGAAGAGTGGCTGTGGCTGATGGCGGCCACAGCCACCGTCGTCCACTGCTCCGCCATGGCGAGATGGATCCCCGCCCAGAAATTCTGGAGGGTGTACCCCTTCATCTGGGTTCTGTGCCTGGCCGGCATGATCGCCTTCGGCCAGGCAACGGGCCGTTCCCTGGCCGCCATGCTCGTCATGTACGCCTTCCTGCTCATCGGCCTCACGATCGGCATGTTCCCGACCCGCAAGCTGTTCGCGCAGTGGAGCACCGCGATCAAGGCGGGCGAGACCCCCGAGGGCTACGACTATCCGCGCTCCCACCTCACGTTCTGCGCGGTCATCGTGGTCCTCATGCTCTTCGCGGCGTTCGCACTGACACGCTGATCCACGTCTGTGCCGATCTGAGAGTCGAGGAAAGCCGACGATCTACAGATCCACGGGCTGGCCTGGGGATACCTCTCCCTTTGTCACGGCCCGGCAGTACCGTGTCCTGCATGCGCCCCGACACGCCTGCCGAGAACGTCGACCACACCGCCGAAGCCGCCCGCCTGGAGCGGACCGCCGGCCTGTATCCGGAGGACGCCGAAGCCCTGCTCCTGCAGGCCGCGGCCCACCTGGAACTCGCCGGCGACCGCCCCGCCGCGAGCAAGCTCTACGACCGCCTGCTGTCGTCACCGGCGGACCTGGAGAACCCATATCTGGTACGGGCCCTCAAGGCGTCCAACCTCTGGGAGTACGGCCACGAGGCCGAGGCCCGCGCCATCATCGAGGGCGTCCGCGCAGCGTCCCCGCGCGACGCGGCCCCCTGGGTGATCGTGGCGGAGGCCCTGGAGGCGCACGACGAGCTGGAGGCCGCGCAGGAGACCTTCACGGAGGCGGTACAGCTGCTCCTCGCCGAGGACGCGCAGCCCCCGTACTCCACGCACCCCCTGCTCTTCGGCCGCCACAGGGTCCGCCGCATGCTGGGCGTGGGCCACGACGACTGGGACGTCCTGGCCGACACCCTCCACTCCTCCCCGGTCTCCCTCGACGAACTCCACGATCCGAAGCGCGTGTGGTCCCTCGGCTCGGACAACCCGGCGGAGCTGGCGGCAGAGATCTCACGTCTCCGAGCAGAACTCGGCACCTACCGCGAGGCCCTCTCCCGCCCTTTCCCGGTCGCGGTACTCCACTGGCCGGCGAGCGAACTGACAGAACTGCTCTCGGCGTACCCGTCGCTGGCGCTGGAGTACCCCTCCCATGAGGAGCACCTCGCGACGATAGAGGCCTCGCTGAGAGAACTGGCCTCTTCGGGAACGCCGAACCTCGGCATCGTGACGGGCACTGTGCCGTCGTACGAGGCGTTCGCGGCGTCGGAGGGCGTGTCGCCGGGGGACGTGGCGCTGCTGCCGCAGTACGCGACGACGTTGGCGGCGCGGGGGCGGGCGGTGGTTTGGCCGCCGCAGCGGGGGGCGGTTTGTTGGTGTGGGTCGGGGCGGGGTTACGGAGAATGCCATGGGCTTTCTTAACTAGCGGAACTTCCCGCACAATTCGAGGAAAAAGAGCTTTGGAAGACGCCCTATTCTCACGCGACGTAGCCGCCGCGAATAACATTGCCCGACCCACAGGGCCTCTCGAAGAAGATCCCAACCTACAGGAAGTCATCAACTGGTTCACGAAGCAGCCAGAACTTGAGAGGCGGTTCGGTCAGTCAATTAGGCAATCGATCGATGAGGTGCTTGACGGCCAGCGGACGGGTCGATTCAACATTGATGAACTCGAGAAGACAGAGAAGACATACCTGGGCACAAAGGTCGAGATCATCCTTAGAGCGGAGTTCCGCCTTGGCCGCGGACGGGATATGGATTATTCCATAGCAACACACGAAGTGGACTCAAAGTTTACAATAGGGGAAAATTGGACGATACCCGGCGAGGCTGATCAGCATATCTGCCTACTGGCCAGGGCAAGTGACCACAAAGCCAACTACAGGGCAGGGTTACTGCGCATCCATAGCGAGTTCCTGAACGCAGGAAAGAACAGAGATGGAAAAAGAACTCTATCCACTGCGGGCAGATCTGCCGTAAGATGGATTATTCCCGACGGGAAGCTTCCCGAAAACATCTTGCTTACTCTATCCAGTGAAGAAAGAGCCGCAATATTCAATGCCTCCGCTGGACATCGCAGCAGCGGAAACGGCGGCCAATCACGGACGAATGAGCTGTTCCGCCGAGTCCAGGAGCGTCTCATCAATAGAAACACAGTCCTCACTGTGGCTCGACAAGATGACAGCCCAAAGCGAGTGCGTGACGCCCGAATCCATCTTCGCGGTGATGGCATCATGATACTCGGCCACATGAAGCAGCACCCGCATATTGCTCGCGACCTGGGTCTTCCTGTGCCCGATAAGGGATCCTGGGTAGCAGTCCGCGTTGCAGAGGTTACCGCCTCTGATTCAGCACGGAGAACAACGCGGATCTCTGGCAAGGACTATGCGATTTGGCAGAAGGGTGACCGCGATGATGTTGCCCCTGCCGAATACTGACAGACGGCGAAATGAACGAGAACGAACCAGGGAACGACCATTCCACCTGGACGCCCCCGGAAGGCTCATGGGCATCGTCCGCGGCGCGTCGCCGCAACATGCAGGCCATCCGCAGTCGCGACACCGCTCCTGAACGCCTAATCCGTCGGCTTGTCCATGCTCAAGGGTTGCGCTATCGGGTAGGAACCAGGCCGCTACCCGACCTTCGCCGGACCGCAGACATGGTGTTCCGGCCGACGAAGGTCGCCGTCTTCATCGACGGTTGCTACTGGCATGGCTGCCCGGAACACTATGTGCCGCCGAAAACCAACCCGGGCTACTGGTCAGGCAAGGTCGCCGGAAACGTGGCCCGTGACCGGGACACGGATCACCGCCTCATCGAAGCGGGCTGGGCAGTCCTGCGATTTTGGGAGCACGAGTCACCGGAGGAGTGCGCTAGCACTGTCCTCCGCGTCGTCCTCGATCGTCGGGACGCTCTGCTGAAAGGGAAGCTCCGGAGCCAGGAATGACGGGTCTTCTTCAGGCTCAAATTCGGGGTTCGGGTCGTCGCGAAGTGGTCCAGTGCGACTGAGCGCCTCCCTGATGCACTCACCTACGGCATGAGCCACGGGCGGCGGAAACGCGTTACCTACCTGGCGGTAGCGCGTGGTCTTTCCTCCGTGAAACTTCCAAGCGAGGCTCCCGTCAGCTTCTTCAGGGAAGCCCTGGATAATCGCCGCCTGCTCCACTGTAAGCTTCGGCCCCCTGTCCGAGGTGCCTAGGTCACGCTTCGGATCGACCATCTCACGTTCATCGTTGGCTACACCCATTGCGTCCACACCTAGGGCTGCCCACGCCTTCTTTGCCCGGGTGGGCCCCAAATCCGCGCCACCGTGCTTCTTGGACCCGCCCACAAGAGTCGGTGCAACTGTGCCATGTGCGACATTCTCCAGCCAACGCTTGTGGAGCGGACTGCCCTTGCCGAGCCGCCGCTCCATTGACGGCCCCAGTGCCTCAAGAACCGTTCTCACCTTGAGCTGAGGGGTAGGCCAGTCAAACCCTCTGTAGTGATCTTTGTGAATAGCGACAAGAATTGCCCGCGGCCGAAGCTGCGGAACACCATAGTCTTGAGCCTGAAGCAGACGCCACCCGCACACCACATATCCAGCCTTGCGAAGTCTGTTTTTAATGTGGTTCCGGTAGTAGCGGAATTTGTGTTCAGGCTCCACCAAACCGCGCACATTCTCAATCATTACAGCGCGCGGCCGGAGCTCCTCAACCAATGCAAGCATTCGAGGAAATAGATCCCGCTCGTCCTCGCGACCGAGCTGCTTCCCTGCAGCTGAGAATGGCGGGCAGGGCACTCCCCCGGCTAGCAGATCAAGCTGCCCCGGCTGGAGCAGTTCGGGCTTTTTCTTCCCTTTTGCCGCCTTCCCCCCCTTCGACCCCTCCGGGGTGTGGTCATGCAGCTCAGGGTTGGCCACCTCTTCCAGGGGCCGGAAGTCGTTGACGTCCGCTTCCCGGATCAGGCAGTGCTTCTTCTCCCAGCTCCACTCGGGGCGACTGTCAACGTTGATCCTCAAGGTCTGCGCCGCATCCTTGTCGATCTCAACCAGCGCAAGATGCCGGAAACCGGCACGGTGGAGACCAATAGCTTGGCCACCGGCACCCGCGCAGATCTCGATCGAGGTCAGTTTGCGGTCGGCGGTACCCATCGGCTCCTCCTGGGGCGGTGCTTACAGACACGCAAGTGTCGCATCCCCCACTGACAGGAGCCACGAGGCCGGCCGTATGTCCCGTACATCACTCAGCGCTGAACGAGTGCCTCTAGGTCACGCGCGAGCTCCTCCCGGGCGACGGCCGGGAGCTGCCGGTACATCCCCCAGACCTTCTCGGCCTCGTTGAGCAGTCGGCGGTCCTCCTGGATCCACTTCAGAAGATCCTTCTTGTCGCGGGCCCGAAGCTCCCGCACGCGATCCCAGACTTGCTCCTTGGTCATCTGCACACCGGTGAGATGCCTCACCGTCTCGTTGCAGCGAGCGCATTCAGTAATCAGGTCTTCGGCGTTCGCTGCGCTACCTGAGTTGTGCGGCTTGACGTGCCCTAGCGTGAGCTGGGCCCGTGTGCCTGGATCGTCCGCGTACGCTTCGCCGGCTGCAATCCCACAGCGCCGGCACATGTGGCCATCATGCTCAAAGACAAATCGCTTCGTCTTGGCACTAATCTGCCTCAGGCCCGCCGCACGATGCTCTGGCTCCCAGACCGGCAGCCCCATCTGCTCCAGGTACAGCTGGTCCGGCTGGAGGCTCGGCATATCCCGATAGGTCCTGATGACCCAGCCTGCAGGCCGCAGATCCCGCATGCGGCGATCCACTTGCTCCGTGCCCTTGATCGCCTCTCGAAGCCGGGCCTTGGAGAACGTTCCGCCCTCGCCGACCTCATCCCGGAGCCACAGGGCCACACGGATCCGGGCCCCCAGTGATTCGTTGCGCCAGTCCAGGCCTCTATCAGACATGCGTTTCCCTATCGCGTTTTGAATCCAGAATTAACCAGTTCGAGTGAGCACCCTAGCTTGCCGCCACTTGCCGCGGCAAGTGGCGGCAAGCTGACCTGACTTCTTGCTACCGCCCTCAGAGAGGACCCGGCTGTGTCCCACCAGCACACTTGCACTGCCAGCCATATCTGCGTCGAACTCTGTGCGGGTGCTGGCGGACAGGCGCTTGGCCTGGAGCAGGCCGGCTTCCGCCATATGGCGCTCATCGAACTGGACAAGGACGCATGTCGGACGCTGCGCACGAATCGGCCCAACTGGAACGTCGTGGAAGCGGATATCCGGTCGCTTCCCGCAGTTTCGATCAGCGGCGGTGACCGCGTCTCACTGCTGGCAGCAGGGGTTCCTTGCCCACCCTTCTCCCTTGCTGGCAAGCAACTCGGAGCCGACGATGAACGCGACCTCTTCCCTTCCGTCTTGTCACTGATCTCAGTGATCAAGCCGCGGGCAGTCCTCATCGAGAACGTGAAGGGTCTGCTTCAGCGAAAGTTCTCCAAATACCGGTCCAACATCATCGAGACTCTCGCCGGCCTGGGCTACACCGCCGAGTGGAAGCTTTTGTACGCCCGTGACTTCGGCGTCCCCCAACTCCGCCCGCGTGCGGCCCTGGTAGCCCTGGAGGCAGACGCCTTCGGAAGCTTCCAGTGGCCGAGCGCTGAGTCGACGATCAATGGGAACGCACTCGTGGGCAATGTCTTGCGCGACTCGATGGCCTCCCGTGGATGGGAGCTGGCAGATCTCTGGGCCCAGCAGGCCCAGCAGATTGCTCCTACGCTCTGCGGCGGTTCGAAGAAGCATGGCGGACCAGACCTCGGACCCTCGCGCGCGCGGCAGGCTTGGGCAAGGATCGGGGTGAACGGCTCGGGCGTTGCTGACGTACCACCCGCTCCCGGCGATCCCCTTCCTGTGAAACTCACTATTGAGCAGATGGCCCTTCTCCAAGGCTTCCCCCCAGACTGGAAGTTCGAGGGACTCAAGACATCGGCATACCGACAAGTGGGCAACGCCTTCCCTCCCCCAGTAGCTCAAGCGGTCGGCATCAAAATTGCGGAAGCGCTGCGTCAAGCGGACGTGCCAGCAAGCCGCGATACGCCGCAGACAGACTTGGATGCTGAAACAGCTCTCAACGGAACCTGCCGACCGTCTCCTCTGAACCTGCCCGAAGCGACGAGATCACTCTCATCTAAGCCCTGAAACCGCTTGCTGCCGAGATCCGTCCCCGAGCAGACTCGCCGCATGCCCCAGCTGCAAGGCGTCCGTAGATGGCGTCGGCGAGTGCACGGCCCAACCCAATAGGTACGGCGTTGCCGATCTGTCGGGCGATATCAAGCTTGTTTCCGTACCAGCGGTAGTCGTCTGGGAAGCCCTGGATCAGCGCTGCCTCGTAGTGTGTGATGGGGCGGTGCTCGGTGGGGTGGAGGTAGCGGCCCTTTTCGGGCTTGAAGAACTCGGTTCGGATCGTGACGGAAGGCCTGTTAGCGTGCAGGCGACCCATCACGTCTGCGGAGCCGCTGAGGTGGCTGTCCCAGCTCTTGGTGCTCAGGTACTGGCCATCGTCGCTCCACTTGCCCGTGAGGTGGTGCCGGTTGCCGCCTGGCGGGATCGCCTTGTACCGGGCCACGGACAAAGCAGTAGGCGTCCGTCCGATGTGCAGCTCGTCAGTACGGTACGGTCCGGGCAATCCGTGCGAACTGCGTCCCCCCGGCAGATGGTTGCTGCGGATCTCCAGCCCCGCCGACCGCTGGAAGACGGTGCTCACGGGCGCCCAGGACTCAAGGGCCTTCTCGGCGCCGAACAGAACCGCTCCATCCGCCACGAAGGGTTCCTTGACGTGGGTCGGTGCCGGATGGTGCACGGGTTCCCCCAGATCGCGGAGGGATCCGATGACGATGGTCCGCTTGCGACCCTGCGGCACGCCGTAGTCGGCCGCGTTGAGGACCTTTGCGTCCAAGTGGTAGTCGCGCAGCACACCGCCGGGTCGCGCTTCGTCCTTCAACAGAGCGAATTCTGAGGAGGCGGCGAAGCGGTCGACGTTCTCCATGACGAAGATCTTCGGCCGAACCACGGTGACGACCCGCAGGTACTCCTTCCAGAGTTCATTGCGAGGGTCGTTGCCGGATCCGCGGCTAAGGCCGGAAAAGCCTTGGCAGGGAGGCCCGCCAGCGATCACGTCAACACCGTCTTCGAGCGGGCCTGGGTCGAATTCGGCTATATCACCGGGGAACAGGAGGTCAGGCTGATGATTGGCTTCATAGGTCGCTGCTGCGGCCTTGTCGAGTTCCACTGCGGCAACAGAGCGGAAGCGGGGCAGGCTGGCGCCCTGGCCAACCGCCGACGAACGGAACCCTTCGCTGAAGCCTCCGCAGCCCGCGAAGAGGTCCATCACCGTGAACGAGTTGCCGTCAGGCTCCAGTTCGTGATCGCCAAGTGTCATGCCCTGGAGCATAAGCAGCACCACTGACAGTGGGCTTGACCTGCGGCGTCAGCACTTGTGACGACGCCCCTCGATGTATCAGTACGCATGCGTGGCTTCACTCCAACGAGCTCCACCAGCCGCGGGCAGTTAGCTTCCACGTCCTAAGGCGTGACGGGCGTTGGACCACGTGTTGAGGCACCGCTCCCTCAAAGAAAAGCAATCGGCGCCTCAACACGAAACGCACGCCTAGCTCAGTGGACTTGGCTTCCGCACGACAGCCGGCGATGCGAGGACGACGGAGAGGTACACGTGGTTACGCAGCCTCTGCCTCCGCCTCAAAATGCATCTGCGCCCGATCAAGCACGTCATCCGGATCTCCACCCTGCGCTGCGAGCCAGTGGAGCAGGTCCGCGATGACGTCCGTGACCGATTCCTCTAGCACGGCGTAGGTCGGTACGACGGTCGAGTCAGCACCAATCACCCGGCGATACTCATCGAGCACAGCCGCTGCCCGCTGGACCTGCATGCACTGTGGCACGGGGTCCAGCGAGATTTCACACCACACCGCCTTACCAGCCGCCGTGAGAAGAGTGCCCCATTCCAGGCTCATACCTGAGAGCAGATGGAGCCCGCGGCCACACTCCTCTTCGCAGCTCCCTGAGCTCGGAGTCGGCACCTCATGACTCTTGTCATGGAGTTCCAAACGCAGCCGGTCTGGCCTGGGTTCCAGGACCAACGTCGCAGCAGCTCCTTCCCCAACATGCTTGACGACATTCGTTGCCAGCTCGGTTACAGCAAGCTCCACCTCATCGGCCACAGCCGCCGCTCCCCACTGCCCAAGCGTGGAACGGACCCTCCTGCGCAGCAGCCGTAGCTCTGCAGGCACAGCTTCGAACGGCATGACACAGCGAAGCCGAGGTTCGAAGTTGCCACATTCCGACATAGCCACACTCCCTCCCACGCGCCACAGCGCTGCGCCCGCCGTATCCGTACGACTGCACTGTGTAACGCTTTGTGACGAGTATGGCATTGAGAAGTCTTGCTGTGTAACTTCTCACGATACTCGATCGGGTGAATCGGTAGTAGATCAACTCCCGCCCGACCTAGCCTGATTGACGCTCACCAGGCATGTGGTGCAGCACCACACCGGGAGGACCACACCATGTCCACAAGGGCCACAACTCGGCGTCGCCAACTTGGCGCCGCTATGCGCAAGTTGCGGGCACGCAAGGGCATGACACTGGAGGAAGCCGGGCGACTCGTCGGGGTTTCGAAGGCGACAGTCAGCCGCTATGAGACTCAGGCCGGGCCAGTTAAGTGGCTGGTCATTGATGCACTCTGCCGTGCGTACGAAGTAAATGATGCTGAGCGACAAGCTGTTGTCGCACTAGCGAAAGATGCCAAGCAACAGGGCTGGTGGAGTTCCTTCGCCGACTCCATCCCGGAGAGCATGAACCTTTTGCTCACGCTTGAGAACGAAGCTGTTCGCGAGGACCACTTCTCCTGTGTCTACGTCCCCGGGCTCCTGCAGACGCGGGGATACAGCACGGCTCTGCAACAGGCCAACGAAGTACGCCTGGAGCCCACTGAGATCGAGCGACTCGTGGACATCCGCATGAGGCGTCAGGAGATCCTTACGCGGCCGAGGCCTCCGCACCTATGGGCGATTCTCGATGAGTCCGTGATCCGCCGAGTCGTCGGTTCACCGGAGATCATGAAGGAGCAGCTCGGAAGGATGCTCGAAGCGAACGAGTCACCACACATCACGCTCCAGGTGCTTCCCTTCTCCAAGGGTGCCCACTCCGCGGCGCTCGGCAGCTTCGTCATCATCGGCGGCAGCGAACCGGCCCTGGACGTGGTCTATGTCGACTTCCACACGGGCTCCCTCTTCTTGGAGAAGGACGAAGAGCTGGACCGATACCGACTTGCCTTCGAGTACCTCCGCGCGCAAGCGTTGAACATGGAGGCTTCCTCCGCCATGATCCATCGCGCCCGCAAGGAGCTATGAAGTGACCCCTTCCCCCGGTTTCCAGCCCAGATGGTTTAAGTCGTCTTACAGTGGCGGTAACACGACCGAATGTGTTGAAACTTCATTCGTTTCATCCGGCGTGCTCGTACGCGACTCCAAGCGGCCGGGAGACCCACCTCTTGCATTTTCGGCTGGTGCGTGGAGCCGGTTCATAGCCAGAGCGCGGCATGGGCTGCACCAAAATCTCCGGACAGAAGAACCAAAGGTCAGCAGCAGGAGGCGGCTCAGGGCACGGAATTAAGGGCTTTGACGAACGCGGTTGGGGAAACTAGAGATGCGTTAGCCTTCAGGTCAAGTTGGGGTTGATGTTGGGCTTCAGCATGTGGATCTCCGTAGTGATCGGCGAGCCGGGCGCCAACGGTGACTGAATGCCGGAGACCCGCACACCAGCCGCCTGCACCGTCAGCTACGCGAGCGCCGGTTCTCCTCCGCCTGCTTCGCCGCGAGTCCGCGCAGTACGGCCCGGTCCATCTTCGGAATAGCCTCCAGCAGCTCCATGAACCACGGCGCGATCCACGACGAGTCCCGGTGCAGCCACTCGTCCGGCGGCAGAACCGTACCCGGCTTCCATTGCGGTGACGGCGGCTCAGAGTTCCTCGATGCCGCCGCGAAGCCGACACTGGGCTCCCTGTCGTCGGGAACCCTCCGCCCAAGCTGAGCAGTCACGCCGATGAGCCACCACTGGAACGTCCAATGGGACGGGGAGGACGAATCGACAACAGCTCGTACGGCCGGGGATACGAGGCCCACCGACTGCAGTGCGACAAGCGCCAGTCCCTCCGGTGGGGGAAGTTGGGGAGCCGTCTCCTCGGTTACAAGCGGCACGTCGTTGTGGATCTTCGCATCGAAGGTCTCAGACACCCGAACGATCTCTGCGTACGTGTCCTCAGCGAGTTCGACGTTCAGGAACTCCCTGATCCCGCTGTAGAAGTTCAGCTGGGTCTCGATCCTCAGCTCCGCCCCTGCCCTCCGCTTCAGCTCGTCGACCAAGCTCGGCCACGGGCGCGAACTGCGAGTGCCGGAGCCGGATTCGTACCAGTCGTCTTTCGTGTCATTCGATACAAACAGCACTCGGCGACTAGGCTCGGTCAGCTGGCTGACGTGCTCGACAACCTCTTCCCAGAGCAAGAAATCGCCAGCGGACTTAAGAGGCGTGTCCTTGTCGGAGTCCGCGAACCCTGGAGGAATCTTGTTCGGGAAACGGAAGGCGGTTGCTTCCTCTAGGCGCTTGCGCAGCACTTCATCGTCCGGCTGCTGACCGACACCCTCTCCGTAGAGCTCCGCGACGCGGGGGAGGATCGGATCCTCCGCATCAGTCGCGTTCAGGGCCAGGCCGTGATCGGTTTTCAGCATGTCCAGGTGGCGCCTGAACTCGTCCCCGTAGACAGACAGGTGCTTGTCGACCTCTGCGTCTTTGACCAGTGCATCCAGGCTGGCTACCTCTTCCGGCGCCCGGGCGTACTTGTCGAGTTGCGTACGCACGAGGTTCTTGGCCTCAACAATCGCCTTGCGCGCGGCCATGAGCTTCTTGTTCACATCTGACGCGGCGTCCGCGAGCGCTCTTTTCCGCGACTCAAGCGTGCTGCGGCGGCCGCGGATGAACTCGAGGCCGACCTGGTACGGCATCCACAGTCGCCCCGCAGTCTGCTCGAGCGCCGACAGGACCTCTTCCCGGGAGGTCTCCGTGTACTCGTACAGGCTGAGGAGCACGTTCGTGTCGAGCACGATGATCCCGTTCTGGAAGAACGCGCTGCGCTCAGCATCCACCGCCGACGGCTGCGGCTGGAGCCATGCCGCGAACCGCTGCAGGAGTACCGGGTCGCTCATGTCCGCCTCCGGTTCAACCATCCATTGCTTTCGCAGGTGATCATCCTGGCACAGGCCGTCGGCAGCCGCGGGCGCATGCACGGCTACCGACGCCTATCTCCCATCACAGATCTCAACTTCCCCTGCAGTTACGCCTTCCTGATAGCAGTGAGCGTCGCCTACTACATTGCGTCGAAGTCGGCGATCAGGGCTGTAACCCGTGCTGGCGCCTTGTCGAGGAGGAAATCGTCGACGAACACCACGTCGGGAACGTTCCGGCCATCAGATGCGGCAGCGTCGCGCACGACACTGATGCGGGCGGACTGCAGCGACCCGTCAGCGGCCTCGAACGGGCTCTTGGCCGCGACCCAAACCCGCTCCTCGAAGAGAACGGCAGGTCCGGTGCCTCCGAGGTCGTCCACGAAGTCCGCGTCTTCGGACGGGAAGTCCGAAGCCCAGTTCCGCAGCAGGCCCGCAGCGCGTCGGGCGCGCTGATCGCTTGCGGCACCCCGGCCCTGGAGGATGGCGAGGAGGTCGCCGGCCAGTCGCCAGTCGAGCAGGCTGTGGTACGCCATGTTTGTGTAGTCGCGAAGGCACTGGTAGCACGAGCCTCGGCAGTCCCGACCATGCGCTCCTGTGGCGAAGGCCGCCAGCATTCTGTTCGCTGTAGCCATTAGCTGCTCGAAGACGTCGCGCTCAGCGAGGTGCGTGCAGTAGCCAGCACCGTTGTCCAGGGTGTCGGAGAGGAAGGCGAAAGTGCGCGCCTCGCGGCTGTCGGAGCCTGCTCCGTGGATGCCGGACGCGATCTCGTTGGGCTGCACTTGGAGGATTGAGCCTGCGGCGGTTCGGAGCAGGGCAGCAAGCGAGTACCAGGCGGCCCGCCTGCCTGAGCGGTCGTCCGGGAAGCCGGTGCTCTGGGGCACGGACCTGAGGTTGAGACGCAGGCCGAGAGCGGGAATCTCGCCGGCCTGAGGTCCGAGGAGGAACAGGTCGGTGTGTTGGGTAGCGCCGATGGCTGTGGTCAGCGGTTCCTCGCCGGCTGCAATGTCTTTCGTGAGCCAGGGGAACAGCTCCGCCGCCCCAGTCTCCAGGTATGCGCCGGACCAGCGTGCGGTCGGGGTGAGCTTCGCGAAGCTGAAGAGCCGACCGCCGTTGTCGTTGACCGCGAAGCGTCGGCCCTTGCCCGCGTGGACGACCATTCCTGCCGTCGCGATCTTCTCTGGCGCGCCACGCTCGAGATCGGCGGCCGTGCGCGGTGCCAGCGACCTCGCACGCCAGGCGAAGTTGCCGTCGAAATCACGGGCCTTGCCCCCGGAGTAGAAGCCGGCTGGTTCGCGGAGTTCGATCTCGCGGTATGACCCGTCAGCAGCTCCGCAGGCGCGGCAGGGCTGTGGAGGCGCGCCGTCCTCCTGCACTGGAGACATTTGCACTTCGTCCGCAAGGTGCCCGCAGGCACCGCAGATCCCGATGGGGATGGACTGCCCGAGCGGCTGATCCACGGCTCGCGGGGCCCTGCCCATCGGCTCGAACGCGACCACTCCGGTAGCGGTGTGGACCTGTCCGTCCTTCACCGTCTCGGCGCCGGGTGCGAACTGCGAGATGGCGATGTCCAGAGAGCGGTCGACGACTCCGCTCGGCGGCCACGGGTACGAGTCGAAGGGACGCTTCGTGTACAAGTACCGGGCCGACGTGGGGAATCCAAACATCGGCAACAGGCCCGACTCTGCAAGCCGCTGGCTGAGCTCATGGTGGCCGCTGGCTCGGTCCGCGATCCGTGCAACGCGGTCGACAAGCTCCGAGGCAACCCATCCCGCCGCCTCGGCCGGAGACCATATGCTGCGGGTCAAGTCGGCGAGGGCTTCAGCGAGCCTCCGGATCTCGGCCTCGTGCGACTTGATCCAAGCGCCGACGGCCTCGCTGACGACGTGCCAGTCGGCACAGTGCCCGAACTGCCCGTGGACGTTGCGGGTCGGATCGATCCCTGCGTCGTCCTCCAGTGCAACCTGCACCGCGTCAAAGGCCCGGCGCAGCACTTCCGCGGCGAGGACCCTCTGGTAGATGTCCTTCATGTCAGTGGACAGGTAGGGCCGCGGGGTCGCGTCGTTGGTGATGCGCTTCGGGTCTTGGAAGTAGTACTCGTCGTGGCTGCGGCCACGGCATACGGTCAGAGCGAGTGCGACCGGCGAGCTGCGGCGTCCGGCGCGTCCCACACGCTGCTGGTAGTTGAACCGGGTCGGGGGCATGTTGGCCATGAGAACTGCGGACAGCGGGCCGATGTCGACACCGGCTTCCATGGTGGTGGTGACGGAGAGGACGTCGAGAGTGTCTGGGAGCTCGTGCTCTTTGCCATCGAGGAAGATGCCCTGGAAGCGGGCTTGGCGGGCCTGAGCGTCGAGGCGGTCCGTCTGGCCGGTGAGTTCAGCGGTGTTGAGCCGGAAGTGCCCGAACTGCTTGCGTGCCATCCAGGCGTAGTAGTCGGCGTCGATGCTCTCGAACTGCTCGGGCTCTGCAGGCAGGGGCCGTCGGCATTTCGTGCAGATGCCGACGCCCGGGTGGAGATGGCGGCGATTGCATGTGGAGCAGGTCCAGGACGCAGTACTGCCGTGGCGCAGCGCGACGTGCTCGGGTTGGATGACGTATTTGAGGACTGCGCTCCCCCAGATCCGCTCTACCGTGGCTTGGAGGTCCTCCGGGTCCTGACCGAGGTAATCGGCTGCACTGGCCCAGAAATCACGGAGCTTCTTGGGTGGGTTGTCTGCCGGCTTGCGCAGTCCGGCGAACCGGCGCATGTGGCCGAGGATCCTCAGGCTCGTCCGGGCCAGGGCGGCATCCGACGCCCGCTCGGCTTCGAGCGGCGCCTGGTCGGACACGAGGGTGAGCCAGCCCAGGCCGAGAGATTCGAAGTCGCGCCCGGCGCTGCCGAAGAGGCCGCTGAGCAGTTCGGTGCTGAGGGATTCGCGCATGTCCTGGCGCAGTTGTTCCTGGCGCTCGCTCAGGGCGAGGCCGGATTCATCCCGTACTCCGTCGTTCCCCCCCTCCGGCCAGCGGTACAGCGAGGTCCAGGGCTGCGGCTGGAAGCCATTCTGGTAGGCCGTCTGCTGGAGGGACGCCTTCGGTCCACCGGGATTGGCGCCGAGCTGCACGAGGCGTTGAGCAACGGCGGCGGCGTGGCTGTCGAGACTGGGCACCCGGCTCAGAAGGCCGTAGAGCGCGGCCTCCTCAGCCGGGTCCGGGAGATCGTCGTCAAGGTCGTCGAGGCTCGCTGCATCCTGGGGTTTCTGGAGCTTCTCCCACGCGTCGTACGAATCTCGGTCCCGAGCCCTGAGCCGGTCGCGTGCGGCCTTGGCCATGTCCCTGTCCACAGAGTTGTCGGGCGACTTCCGGTAGAAGCCTGATACGGCGGCGAGGTCTGCCACCGGGTCGCCCTGATCCGATACCTCCTCGGCGAGGAGCAGGCGCAGCAGGTCCTGGTAGTGGCGGAGGCTGAGGCCGGCGGAGAGCTTGGCCGCGTCCTGTCGGCTGTCGGAGAAGACGACTGCCTGCCGGTTCGGGAGGAGCGAGAGGATCCCGGTGGTCAGGACCTGGTTGACCTTCTCGAAACCGGTGCGCATCGACCGGACCGGGGTGCGCATGCGGCGCGGGTCGCTCAGGCTGAGGTGCTCGCTCCCGGCCTGCCGCAGCTCCCAGTCGTCGCCGCATGAAGGGCACTGGGTCGGCGCCGCGGGAAGGTTGTCGGCCTTGAGCCGGGCGCTCCCCCTCTTGGGCCGGGGAACACTGATGTGGAACGACCAGCCGGTGTGGGTGCTCTGGTTCCGGAGCATGCCAGTGCGTGGGTCGTACTTGCTGCGCTTGAACTCGAAGCTGGCGCTCAGCACCCCCTTGTCGGAGGTGGAGTTCCAGGCGAGCTTGTCCGTGGCCGGTTCATCCTTGCGCGGCCAATAGACGATGTAATTGGCCGCGCTCGGCCCGAGAGCAGCAGCGTCAGGAAGTGAGTCGAGGTCGGGCAGGTCGGCGAGCAGGCCGGCTTCGAAGGGACGTCCCTTGGTGTTCCGGAATGCCGATTCGGGCGCGTAACCGCCGAGGAAAGCGTCTCCGCAGTTCTGGCAATAGAGGAGTTCGAGAACGCGGGCGTCGCAGCTGCACCGGGGTGTGGGCCGGGAATACAGCTTACCGACGGTCCTCTCGACGCCTTCCGGGCGCGGGGCATCAGGGCATGCGGGGTCTGAACAGGCCCACACTCCGGGGATGTTACGGAAGAAGAGATGCCCGCGGAGTTTTGGAGTGCCGACGGCCTCCGAGTTGCGCAGCGCGGCAAGGATTCCGCGCATCGCGTCCGTCTGGGTTGGAGCATCAGCGCCTGGGAAGAGCCGCGCAGCGACTTCCGTGTCGAAGTCCGCGATGAGCCGGTCGCCGTCACGCAGAGCATTGACAAACGCATCGGCTGCTCCAGTGGCAGCCAGAAGCGCTTCTGCCTCAGTAGGTTCGGGGGCGGTGCCGAGAGCCGCGTACGCAGGGGCGTGCTCGGAGATGTCGGTGCGTGTGTGGGGCGGCAGTACGAGCTGGCCGCCTAGTACCTCGAACCGGTCGCGGTCAGCGCCGAAGAACTCCTGCAGGAAGTCCAGGTCGCGGGGCGCCTCGAGGGATGCGGAGGCCGCGAGAATCCGGAACTTCTCCGGCTTGTCGTCCAGGCCGAGCCTGTGGCGCAGGTTGCGCAGGAGGAAGGCGATCTCCGTGCCTGCGGTGCCCCGGTACATGTGGAGCTCGTCGACAACCAAGGTGAAGCGGGCGTCCGGGACTTCCTCGAGCCAGCGGCGCGTCTTGTCGAAGATGCCCGCCTCGCGCGAGCGCATCAGCATGACGTTGAGCATGCTGTAGTTCGTGATCATGATGTCCGGAGGGGCCTGGATCATGTCCCAACGGGAGCGCATCTCCGCGCCGTCGAGCCTCGGGATGAAGAACCGGCCGTCTCCGGCAGCCTTTTGCGCTTGGCTCGAGCGCTCCTCCGTCGCAGCAAACTCCTTGCGGAGCGTCTTCACACCGGCGGTCGAACCGAAGTCGCCGGGGACCGGTGTCGCTCCGGTGTACCGGCCGAAGTAGAAGCGGTGGCCGGGTCGTGATCGCGCAAGCCATGTGCGGACACTGTTGCTGTCGAGGGCCTTGCGCAGGCGCATCATCTGGTCGTCGACGAGGGCGTTCATCGGGTAGAGGACCAGAGCGCGTACGGCAGCATGCCGACCGTTCTCGCCTGCCCGCTGCGGCTGGTACTCGCCGTCTGGGGACGCCCACCAGCGGTTGGACGGCAGTGTCCCCGCCGACCAGGCCTCGGATTCGCGGACGAGGTCGGCCAGGATGGGCAGCATGAACGACTCCGTCTTGCCGGAGCCGGTGCCTGCCGTGACGACGACGTCGCGCCCATCGCGGACCGCAGCGGTGAGGGCTCGGTGCTGGTGCTCGTAGAGCGACGGAATGCCCTGCAGCAGACCAAGCTGCACCAATTCCGCGAGGTCGGGGTGGGCGCCCGCCGAGCGGACGGAGTCCGCGATCCCCGCGTCCATCGTGGCGTATCGCGGGCGGACTTCCAGGAGGGGGCGCCGCCACGCCCCGCCGTCCACGTCGAAGAGGGCCTGCCTCTCGGCTTCCAGGTGCTGGTCAGCGAGGCCGAACGGCGTGTTGTAGTAGCGGAACAGCGCCTCTTTCAGGTGCTCGAACGAACCCAGGATGTCGACGTCCCGGCCGCTGCTGCCGGGCTCTTCCGCGACGGTGTCACTCATCATTCTCTCCAAGGTGCTGTCCGAGCGAGTCTGCGATCTTGATTGCTACGGCCTTGGGCACGTTGTCGTACGCCAGGTTCTCGGCATGCGCATTGATGCGCGGCGCGAGGCCGGAGCACATGACAGCCACGCGCCGGTGCAGGTCGGGCAGAGGGTAGCCCCAGTCGACGTAAAGGGTCCCGAACCTCTCCCGCCCGCAGTCCTTTTCGGGCAGCCAGCGGAGCACATCAGCTTCCGGGTTCCGGGACTCTAGGACGGAGTACACCCCTTCCTCGTGGCTGGTCTCGTACCACTCGCCACTGCGCCGAACTTGGCATACGCGCTTGCCTTCGCGCTGCTTGAGCCGGTAAAGGCCATCCCCCTGTGGCCGGCCTGCAGGCTGGTATTCCCGGCGGTCCAGGCTGTAGTGCTCCAGCGGTTGCCCGAACTCCGGTGCAGAAGTCCGCACTTCAAGTCTGAGAGGTGGAAGCAGCGCAGCGCCCTGGAGAGCGAAGCAGGATGTGTACTCGGCTCCAAGCTCGGTCGCCCACTGCGCCAGCCCAGCCTCGTCGTCGAACTGGACGATCAGCGAGACAGGCAGGGGGATATCCCGTGGCGGGCGTGCACTGGGCACTCGGAAGAGCTCTACCAAGCCATCTCTCACGACCTGATCTAGGCGATCGTCGAAAGCAGCCGTCCGACTCCCGGCCAGCACGGCCAGCCCTCGGGCCTGCGGCAGGCGCGTCAGTACGGGCGGTGCCGCGGACCAGCGCCTGTTGCGCCAGTCGATGTCCATGTGGCCGAGGGAGACAGCGTCGCGCAGCCAGCGGCCCGCCGCACCCGGCTCGATGTCCGGGCAGTGTGTGGATGCGAGCCACCACATGCCCTGCTTGACGTCGGACAGCGCGCCCGCTCCCCGCTCGCTCACCCAGCGCAGCAGCAGGTCTCCTGGATCTGTCATCAGGCTCCCCGCTTTCCGGCAATTGCTTCTGCCGCCGCTACATACCCGAGCCAGACCGGGGCGTGCGAGCGCTCGGCGGCGCTGAGTACCGCATGTGCCCAGGCGTAGTCGTCGTGGGATGGTGCAGGGTCGGGAATGTCCTCTGCTGCGGCCAGTGCCCGGACGGACCACCGGGCAGCCGTCCGGTAGACCAGCCACACATATCCTTCCGGCACCTCGACCTCAAGGCAGGAGCCGCGGGCCTCTTCCGGCAGCCGTGACACCATCCACGCTGGGACTGACTGCTGCTTGACTCTGCGCGCACTGCCGCGGTGATCGATCAGCACTGCTTCCAGGACATCACTACGCACAAGCTCGGTGGGCGGCAGCCTGAGGCTGTCCGGTGCATAAGCACCTCGGATGGCCGCGTCGGAATCGCCGACCTCGCTCAGTTCGCGCTGGGCGGTGCCGTTGCAGTCGTACCCGAGCATCCCGGTCCCTGGCGGAAACCCGTCGTGCAGCCCGTCGTGCAAGGTGAAGACCTGGCTGCTCTGCGCTGTGCCTACCTGGTGCTTCCCCTCGTCAAGAGGGACGAGGCTCAGTGGGAAGGGAATGCGGGGGTCGGCACGCAACTTCTCCGTGCAGCCGTCGAGCACGACCTCCACGAGCCCGTCCGGGGATTCACTCGCGGGCAGCAGCAGATCCGGGCCGCCGCCGCGGAGGAAGTGGCCTGCAACGCCGGAGCCCACCCGGTACTCGGGGGCGATGCGGAGCCCGCCGGACAACTCGGCGTGCTGGCGGATCTGAGGTTCAAGGACGTAGGCATGCGCTCCACCGCGATCCAAAGTTCTAGCGAAGGCACCCCCGTTGACCGCACGGACGCCTTTGAACAGCTTCCAACCCACCGCCGGCGCCGCCGTCTCGCGGACCGTCCGGCCGCCAAGAGCATTGACCATGGAGCGCACTTCACCGACGGCGGAGTCAGCGGCAAGGATCCAGTGCTGCTCGCCGGGCTCGAAGTACTCGGTGCTCACCCACTCGCCGAGGTACGGGTGCATCCGCAGTAGCACGACCTCCTGCGGCACCCATTCAAGGACCAAGGCCTCACCCTCGAGACGTACGCCGTAAGCCAACTGCTGAGGGGATGGCCGGAGGGACTCCAACCCTCCGTAGACGTCGCCATACTCCTTGCGGAGCGTGAAAGTGCGCCCGCCTTGTAGACAGACCTCTGTCTCGGGCGTCGCTTCGACAGCCTCGGCCAGCCAGTCCAGTCGCCTTCCGCGGTCCGCGACTAGGAGCCGGAGCCCGAGAGCCCGGCGCCGGTGCCCGTGCTCCGGCTCATGGAGGGTCCCGTCCCAGTCATCGGCAAGTCGTTTGAGGAGACTGGTGATGAGAGTCTCGCCAGTGTCGGCAGCCTTGGCGAGCTCCTCCATGAGCCGGGGGGACAGGTGCCGTTCCCGGCCCGCTGTCCAAACACGGAGCCGCCGCAAGAGCTCTCGGCCGGATATCTCGGTCCGATTGCGCGGCCTCAGGCGAGTCGTGGCAAAGAAACGGGTGAGGATCTGCCGGTCCGAACCGCGGACCAGCGCCTGGGAGATAGGGAAGCCGATCTTCCAGTAGAAGTCGTCAGTGCTCACCGTGCTGGTGCCGAAGAGACCACCCGTATCCTGCAGCCAGCTGTCCAGCTGCTCCCACATCTCAGCGACGTCTTCGAAGGCCTTCCTCAGCTTGTTCGCGCGGTAGCCGGACAGCTCCTCGCCGAACACCTGAAACCAGCGCTTGTAGAAGTTACTCCTCAGCATCCCGTCGGATGACGCCATGCGGGTAGCGGCCAGCACGGACAGGGCGAGCACCGGAAGGCTAGGCGGCGGCCCCTCGATCCCGCCGTTCACCCATAGCACGCACTCGCGCTGGACGTCGCTGAACAGCGGTCTTTCCGGGTCGCTCCAGTTGAGTTCCACGGCAACGGCCTGGGCCAGACTCGTTTCGATGCCGTAGAGCTCGGCGAGCTGCCGTTCAATCTCGTCATCGACATACAGGACGGTGCTTCGCAGCGCGTGGTCCGCGCCGAAGAACTCTGCAGCGAGCACCTCGTGCCATTGCCTGTACGCCGCTCTCATGGCTCTTTCCGCTCCCCCCGTATCCGCATTCCTGCTGCGGCACATGGAGCGCGCACTCAGCGGGCGCTTACCGCCAGGGGAGATGACGCAGCTGTCTGTCCGCAAGTCAGAGTAAGCGGCAGGAACACACTTGATGCGTGCGCCGGTCAATCACCTTACTGCGGTGGCCGCTTACACAGCAGGTCTATCTGCGATATTTGTGACCTAACCTCGATCTTTCGTGGGTGGTCTGCCAGCCCTTGCTGGCGGCCGATCTGCGTTTGGTGGTGTTCTTCGGGCGTGACGGTGGACCCGCTGCCCTTCATCCGGGCGCCGATGGTGAGCGCACAGTACGCGGAGACGCCCGGACCTGCAGCGCTGCCGTTGAGGACCACCGGTGACATTCGAGCTGCTCAACGGTCCGGGCATGGCTTTCCGGGCGACCGGCAGTCCTTTGAAGCAGATCTTCAGCGTGCGCTGGAGGCATCGTCCGAGACGGACCTCGACGCTGTTGCCGCATTGATCGTCAACTACCGGGGCAGGGTCCGCCTCTACCAGGATCCTGACTTTGACATCGCCGTACAGGAGGGCATTGACCTCACGGCTCGGTTGAAGCAGGAGGAACAGGGCCGGTAAGCGGCGTGATTGCGGCCGTAACAGCTCGGGCGGCCGATTGGGCGAAGGCTCTTGGAGCCGAGCAGGCACTGGAGACGCTCCGGCAGGAGCTGGAACAGGTGCCCAGGCTCGGCGTCCTGCTCGGCCCACCCCGTCAGAACGGCACCGAAGTCCGCAAGACCCGGATCGAACCCCGGGGCAGAATGCCAGGGCTCGCGGTGGCGTACGTGTACACACCGGCGCCGCCGCCTCCCACAGTGGCCATCGTCGCGGTGACCCCCGACGACGGCATCCCGGCTGAATAGTTCCTGGGCTGGGGACCGTCACCTGGCATCGAGGCAACGAACTACCTCGTGCCACGGCACTGTCGTCGACGCGGACGGCGACGACGAAAAGCTGTGACTCCTTGCCTGCGATCTCGGCGGCCATCAACCCAGGCGAGTCGCGCGGGACCGGTGATGGCGTACTCAGATCTGCCCGGTGCGACCTGGACAGCGTACATCCGGCGTCGGTTCGCACTCGGCTCGCTCTTCGCCAACCACGATGTGTTGATGACCGACCGGATCACGCTGCCGCGCTAGTGAGCAAGTGTCATGCATCGCTTGGCAGTGTTGTCCGTTGGGTAGGTCGCACGCCGACCTACCTCAGAGGAGGGACACGTTGATCAGTTCCATTCCGTGGCAGCAGCGATTGTCCACCGGCACGGAAGACATCCAGGACGAGATGATCGGCTGGTATCAGCAGACGCGGCACGGCAAGGCCTACGTCCCCACGATGATCTGGGGCACACTCCAGACCGAGGCATACGCAACCGTGATTCTGCGCAAAGTCGTCGATTTCCTGTGCGTCCCGGACGACGTGCAGGCAGGCGTCGCCAAGCGCATGGAGCGCCAACAGGTGCTGTACGACGGCGAGCACCACTACGACGTGATCCTCGGCGAACAAGCCCTGTACTCGAACATCGGAGGGCCCGGAAGTGATGCGCGGGCAGATGGAGCGTCTCCTTCGCGACATCGACCTGCCATCCCTCAGCCTTGGTGTCCTCCCAGCCACCGCCGACGTAGGTGTCCTTCCGAAGCCCGGCTTCAACATGTATGGAGACAGAGCCCACTACGAACTCGTCTCAAACAGCGTGGACATCACCGACCCGGATGAAGTCGCCCTCCACCACAAGGCATTCGACGCCTATAGCAGCGCTGCCTCCCACGGAGACGCCGCCCGCGATCTGATCGCCAAGGCTCTCGCTTTCTGGAACCGTGATTGACGGCACCGCCAGTCGCAGACAGACAGGCATGTTGAGCCAGCCATACAGTCAGACGCATGAAATCGCCACAGCCCACGAATCCGGAAACCGAGGCCGCACAGGGCCGTATCGCGCTCTGGCTCGACCCGGAGGACTTGCGCTGGCTGGCGCAGCACTGCTGTTGCGCCGACGAGGCGACGGACGAAGACAAGGACCGCTGCGGACGACTCCGCTTCCGGGCCGGCGCGGCCTTGCACAAGCACCAGCACTCGGTCGGCTAGGCGCTCTGGGACGGAGGCGTGAGGATCATGAAGATCCCGAACACGCCTCCGTCGGCGCCGGTGCGCATCGGCGAGATGCGGACAGCCGAGGGTGATCCGCAGATGCGGCGTAGTTCGCTGGGATCGGCTCAATACCCGATCGTGAACCGCCGCTGGACGAACCGCGGCAACTCCGCCTCGTCGATGAGGGCGACGGCCGCGTCCTCCATGGAGATGCGGCTGCGCCCGTCCGCGTCGAGGACCGGCTGATCCGTGCCGATCCGGAAGCGGGCCGTGCGCTCGCCGGGGGCGATGTCCTCCGCGGGGCTGAGGTAGGTCCACAGCCGGTTGGACGTGCGCAGGACGTTCAGGGCGTCGCGGTGTCCGCGTACCGCGGCGGCGTACTCCCTCGGCAGGCCGATCGCGTCGAGTGCCTCGTGGAGGAGGTCGTCGGAGTCCGCCCGTACGAGTCCGGGTTCGATCTCCAGGCTGCCGGCGCCGCCTATGACGATCAGCCGGGTTCGGGGATGGCTCTCCAACGCCTTCAGCAGGGTTCGCGCGGCGGTGGCGTACACGGTCGGGTCGGCGATCGAGCGGGCGACTGTGTCGGCGATGTCCTTTGCCGCGTTGCCGGGCTGGAATCCGCTGATCAACACGTCGAGACCGGGGAGCGCGGCGGCGACGCTGCCCGCGTCGAGGACGTCGATGTTCTTCCAGATGACGTTCTCCCGGCTCTCCTCGATCTTCGAGGCGTCGCGGCTGAAGGCCGTGACCTGGTGGCCCCGGTCGAGGGCTTCGGTAACGACGCGGCTGCCGATACCCCCGGTGGCTCCGATGACTCCGATGTGCATGGCCTCTCCCCAGTAGCTGTGCATACCCCCGCGAATACAGGACCGTGCTTCACGGCACGCAGCGACTATACGGCATGAAGTAAATTTACGGCATGCACTATGGGGACGCTGTAGAGTCCATGGCTGTGGGAACGATCAGAGGGCGCCGCGAGCGGCTGCGGGCCGAGACGACCGCCGAGATCAAGAAGGTCGCGCTCGAGTTGATGGCTTCGGGCGGACCCGATGCGATCACGCTGCGGGCCATCGCCCGCGAGATGGGCATGACCGCCAACGCCATCTACGGATACTTCGCCACGCGCGACGACCTGGTCACCACGCTGATCAACGACGTGTACACCGCGCTGGCCGACACCGTGGACTCCGCCTGGGAGGCGGCACCCGCCCAGGATCCGGCCGCCCGTATAGAGGCGTGGGCTCGCGCGTTCCGTGGCTGGGCCCTGGAGCACCCCGAGGGCTTTCGCCTGATCTACGGCGATCCCGTCCCCGGCTACCGTCCTCCCGCGGGCGGTGCCGCCCCGGACGCCGCCCGCCGGGTCTGCACCGGCATCACCGCGCTGGCGGCCGCGGCCTGGCCGCACGCCGAACACCGCTACGCGGACAGCGATTTCACCTGGTCCGACTTCGACGTCGGCCTCCTCGACAAGGTCCGCCCGGCCTTCCCCGACCTGCCCCCGGCCGCCGTGGCTCTCGCCCTGCGCATCTGGAGCCACCTGCACGGCCTGGTCTCTCTGGAGATCTACGGCCATCTCCAGACCCAGACACTCAGCCCGGACAAACTCTTCCGCGAAGAACTGGCCCAGCTCATCCGGACTTTGGACCTCGCCCCGCAGCGATAGAAGGCGGCAGGGCACTGGGCTTCCCTCCCCATCAGCCGCGCGGCAGAAGTTCCGCCGGGGGCCCCGGCCTACTTGAAGGCCGCCACATTCCGCGCAGCCCACTCGCCGAACGAACGAGCCGGTCGCCCCAAGACCCGCTCGACGTCAGGGCTCACCCGCTGCTCGTCGGGGTTCGGTGTGCCCAGGATGCCGAGCGTGGCCTCGACCACCGGCTCGGGCATGAACCGCAGCATCTGGGCGCGGGCCTCCTCGCGGCTCTGCTCGACGAACGTCACCGGCTCCCCCAGCGCGTCGGCGATCGCCGATGCCTGCTCCCGGGGTGAGATCGGGGCCGGGCCGGTCAGCTCGTAGGCGTTGCCGGCGTGGCCGGTGTCCAGTAGTGCCGCGGCGGCGACCTCGGCTATGTCGGTCGGGTCGATGGTCGGCAGGGCGACGTCGCCGAAGGGCGCGGTCACCGTCCGTCGGGTGCGGACCATGTCGGCCCACTGCAGGGTGTTGGAGTCGAAGCCGCCCGGCCGCAGCAGGGTCCATTCCAGGCCCGACTGCGTGATGGCGTCCTCCAGTGTTGCCGGGTGGCTGCCCGTGGCGACGCCCTGGGAGGACAGCAGGACCACCCGGCGGATCCCGGCGGCCCGCGCGACATCGAGGACGTCGCCGACGCTGCCACCGGCGGATACGAAGTCGCCCGAGGTCAGCAGGAACAGTGCGTCGGCGCCGTCGAGCGCGGGGGCGAGGCTCGCCAGATCGGTCAGCTTCGCCAGGTCGGCCTGATGGCGCCGTACCTCCGCCGGAAAGTCCGGCAGGTCCTGCGCGGAGATGCCTCGCGATACCGCCGTCACCTGTTCGCCGGCCGTGACGAGCGCCCGTACCAGCGGCCGTCCGACGTTGCCCGTGGCTCCGGTCACCACAATCATGTTCGCTCCCGTTGTCGAATCCGTGTTCGCCCAACGGAAGCTACCGGCATGGGGATAGTAGGTACCTAGGGGAAAGTACTGGACAGGAAGGCCCACTGTGACGCAGCACACGAACCCGGCGGCTCGTATCGATGTCGCCCCCGAGCAGGCGTGCCCGATCGCCCCGGTGGTCGACATCGTCTTCAGCCGCTGGACCACTCCGATTCTGTGGGCGCTCCACGAATACGGGCGGCATCGGTTCGTGGAACTGGAACGCCGCATCACCAGCATCACGCCCAAGGTGCTGACCGACCGGCTGCGGCAGTTGGAACGCGACGGGCTCGTCGTGCGCACCTACCACCCCGAGGTTCCGCCGCGGGTGGAGTACGAGATCAGTGACCTGGGACGCAGCCTGGGGCCGATGTTCGCCGCACTCTCCGAGTGGTCGGTCAACCTGGACACGGTCGAGCAGGCCCGGCGGGAGTACGACACCAAGGAGCGGCCCGGCGGCCGTCGCGCCGTCAGGCGCGGGTAGGGTCCGCCCGCATGATCCAGGAGGGGGCGGGCGGTGCGGCGGACGCGTTGGGGTGAACCGCGCGAAGCGCCCGTCCCTCCGGCGGTGCCGGAGGGACGGGCGCTTGCGTAGAGGGCGTACGGGGCTCAGCCCTGGAGCTTCATGCCCTCGGGCGAGGTGAGGCCCTTGTCGGGGTGGGCACGGAACGTCGCTGTCCACGTGGTGGGCGGGCAGGACGTGCCGTTGGGGTGCTGCTCATGCAGTTTGGCCCGGGTGCTGTCCTCGACGACCGTGTCACCGCTCTTCACGGACGTCACGGTCAGCCGAACCGGCACGGTGGACGCACCGATGTCGTCGGGGAGCCGGACCGGCAGCGAGGCGAACGGGTCGTCGGGACTGCCCGATGTCCGCTCCTCGCAGGTGTCGTCCATGCACAGCCGGATCCTCACCGCGTCCCGGCCGCCGAAGTCGGCGGGCCGCCACACTGCGGAGACCTGCGAGTCCGCGTCGGCTTCGGTGCACGGTGTGCTTTGGCCGAGGAGCGAGCATCCGGTCAGGGATACCGCCAGCAACGGTGCGAGAAGTACGCGGCGCATGTCAGTACCTCGCTACCGTGCCGGGGAAGGCGCTGTTGGCCAACCCGATGTCGGTGAAGAATAGCCAGCACGGGTCGAACAACCCACCGCTGTCGCCGCCACCACCACCGCCGCCACCGCCGCCGCCACCGGAGATGACGCCCTTCGCGAAGGCGCGTCCGCTGCCGTCGACGGTGTACACCGGACCGCCGGGTTCGAGGGCGTCGATGTTGGTGACGCGGCGGGCCAGTTCGGCCACGACCTCCGGTGTGCCGTATGAAGCCGCCCGGTGCAACGGGCGGCTTCCGCGCACCAATCCGGATCGGCGCCCGCGTCCGGATACCGCCGGACAGCGTCGTGGTCCGTTCAGTCGCTCCAGCTCATGCGTGGCCAGCCGTCGTTCCGACCGACACCGTGCCCCCCTCCGGCGCAGGTCCGGGCAGCAGCTCTCCTCACACCGCCCCGTACGAGGGCCGACGGACCAGGGACCCATCTCCCCCTACGGACCGACGTTCAGTCCTTGCGGCCCGCCGTCCAGGGGTCCGCCCGGCGCGCGAGCGTACGAACCTGCTTGCGTACGTCCTTCGGGAGGCGCCGCACGAGGGTGCGGGCGGCGCGGCGGACGCTCGGGGTCGCCGTGGCGTGCAGGAGGACTCGGTGGGGGACGGAGATGTGGCCCGGTTGGCCGACGGACAGGCGGAGTTGGCCGGAGGGGCCGCCCCAGGTGGGCATGACCAGGCGGGCCGGGCTGCCGGTCGTGTACGCGGCGGGGCAGGAGGGCGTGCCGGTGAGGCGGTCCCGGCGGCCGACGCCGAGGAGCCGGGCGTTCGCCCACACCAGGTGGGTGCCGGGGGGCATCTCGGTGCCGCCGGCCAGGGTCAGGGGATCGATGACGGTCTCGCCGGTGATGATCACGCGGTGGCGGCCGTTGCCGAGCGGCTCGGTACGCGGGGCGAGGTCGGTGTCCGGGAACCACCACAGGTTGCGGGCGGCGTCGTGGACGAGGATCTCGCCGCGGGCGTCGCCGAGGGGGTGCGGGACCTCCCAGTCCTCGGCGCCCTTGATGTCCGCCAGCAGATCGGGGTCCAGGAGGAGACGGCCGTAGCGCTCCACGAGGGTGAGGGGTTCGCCGTCGGGGCGGAGCATGCCGATCGTCGTCCGGATGACGAGTCGGTCCTTGTGCCTGCGGATGGCGTCGACCGTGACCTGGGGCTTGATCTCCTGGGTGCGGCGCGCGAGTTCGACCAGGGACTCCAGGTTGCCCTCCTCCAGGAGGTGGGCTCTGAGTCTGGTGATCGCGGGGAGTCCCTCCCGTACGCCCGGCGGGTAGCAGTCCAGGGCCATGCGGCGTACGACGTCGAAGTACCGTTCGCGGCTGCTGCCCGTGCGCTGGAGGACGCGGGGTTCGCTGACCGGGCGCAGGAGTTCGACGCGGTAGGAGCGGCGCAGCAGGTGGTCCTGGAGGGGGCCCGGTTCGGTGCCCTCCTTGATGGCCTCCACGACCGTACGCAGGTGGCCGTAGTAGGTCTCGGGGGTGCTCGCGCGGCTGCTGGTGTTGCCTCCGTCTTCGCGGCGGTTCCATACGTAGCAGGGGTGGTCGCCGAGAATGGAGACCCGCTTCGCGCGCACGTACGCGCGGGCCATGAAGACCTGGTCCTCGAGGCGTACCGGTCCCTCGGGGAAGGTGATGTCCTCGGCGAGGAGGAATTCCCGGCGGAACATCTTGTGGGGCGTCAGGCTCTCCATGAGGGGGGCGTCCTCGGCCGTGCACTGTTCGACCGTGCGCCTGAAGAGGCTGCTGGGGCCCTGCATGGTGCCGACGACCTTGCCCAGGACGATGTCCGAGGCGTTGCGGGCGGCGAGGCGGTAGAGGCGTTCGAGGGCCTCGGGGGTCAGTTCGTCGTCCTGGTCGACGAACTGGACGTACTCGCCGCGGGCCGTCCGGACACCCACGTTGCGGGGTTTCCCCGGCCAGCCGGAGTTCTCCTGGTGGACCACGCGCACGTGCGGATGCTGTTCGGCCAGCCGGTCGACGCGCTGCCCGGAGTCGTCGGTCGAGCCGTCGTCGACGTAGATGATCTCGTACTCGTCCCGGCCGAGGCTCTGGTGGAGGAGCGACGGTGCGCAACGCTCGATGTAGTCACCCGCGTTGTAGACGGGCACCACAATGCTGACCTTGAGCATTAATTCCCCCAGGCAAGGACGGACCGGGATATTTCGTGACCGACCTCACGGTAGTCGGAGCCCGCGTTCGTGTCCTGCCGGGAGCGCTCTTCGGGGGAACCCGGGCTCGCCATGTCCGTCCCGCCGTGCCGGGTTTCGGCCTTGCACGTGCCGGCGTCGATGCCGGAAAGCCGAAACCCAGCAGGGAGGTTGACGACCGCGGCTCGTTCCGCCTGCTCGTTCAGCCTGCCGGTGTCAGTTCCGCTCGGCCGAACAACAGGGCGTAGCCCTGCGGGAGCCGGGCCAGAACGCGGTCCACCAGGTCGTCGCCGACCAGGCTCGGCAGGACGCTGAGGACCGAGCTGACGTCCCAGCGGGCCGTGGCCGGGGTGGCTCCGTGGATGCGGCCGGCCACGGCGTCCACGAACTCCGACGCCGTCAGGGGGCGGGTCACCGGGATCTGGGAGGCGACCACGCGGGCCGCCTCCTCGGGGAGGGCGCGGGCCAGGTCGACGCGTTCGTCGCCGGTGACGTGCCCGCCGAGCGCGGAGAGGACGATGCGGGTGACGCGCTCGGCCTCCGCGGTGGTCGCGTACTGGCCGGACTCCCGTACGGCGTCGATCAGTTCGGTCCATCTTGGCGTGCTCAGGGTGGTGCTCAGGGTGGTGCCCCTTGTGGTGGTCGGCGTCGTGCTGGGGGTCGTGCTCAGTACTGTCGTCATAGAGGCTCCCTCCCGGTCAGCCGTTCAGTTGCTTACGTTCGCTGCCGCCGCCCGTGATCTGAATGCGGCGCGGCTTGGCCTGCTCCGCGACCGGGATGCGCAGGGTCAGGACACCGGCGTCGTACGAGGCGTCGATGCGTTCCGTGTCGAGGGTGTCGCCGAGGAAGAGCTGCCGGGTGAAGCTGCCCGTGGGGCGCTCGGCGACGATCAGTTCCGCGTCCTCGGGGGCGGGGGAACGGCGTTCGGCACGGACGTTCAGGACGTTGCGTTCGACGTCGATCTCGATCGACTCGGGGTCGATGCCGGGGAGATCGAAGTGGACGACGAACTCGTCCCCGGACCGGTAGGCGTCCATCGTCATCGCGGTCGGGCGGGCGGTGGAGCCGAGGACCTGCTGCGCGAGGCGGTCGAACTCGCGGAAGGGGTCGGTACGCATGAGCATCACAGTTCACTCCTTTCCTCAGGTGCTGTCTGTGCGATGCCCTACGGCTTCTTATATAGCTCGGAGGAGAAAACTTGACAAGCCCCGACTCAGGAACGGGCGTCGTGGCCGGTGAGCGCTAGCCTCGGGGCACACGGACAGCGCAGGAGGCAGGCATGGCGAAGGTTCCCAGCTCCGTCGTCGCGGCGAGCGGTCTCGTCGGCGGGTACGGCGTGGCCCGCTGGACCAGGAAGCGGCAGCTGGGCGGGGCCGTGCTGGCCGTCGCCGGGGCCGCGGCCGCGCAGCAGTGGCGCCGGCAGGCGGGCGGGAAGGCGGCGGGGGCACTGACGGTCGCGTACGTCGCCGCCTTCGCCGGGTCGCACCCCCTGGCCAAGAAGGTGGGCGCCTGGCCGGCCGTGTTCGGGGTGGCCGGAGCGGTGGGCCTGGCCTCGTGGGCGGTGGCGGACCGGAAGGCCTGAACCGACCGACGGCGCCCATCGGCGACACCAGGTGCGGGACCGGCTACGCCCGGTGCGTCAGCACATTCACCACCCGCCCGTTCGGATCCCGTACGAAGAACCGCCGTACGCCCCATTCCTCGTCCCGCAGCTCCCGCACGACCTCCGCGCCGGACGCCACCACCTGCGCGTACGCCTCGTCGACGTCCTCGACCTCCACGCTCAGGTCGGGGACGACGGGGCCGGTGCGTTCCTCGGTGAAGAAGCTGATCTGGGCGGTCGGGTTGGCCGGGGAGGCCAGGGTCGTCACCCAGCCCATGTCCATGACCTCCTCGAAGCCGAGCAGGCCGTAGAAGTCCCTGCTCGTACGCATCGCCTCCTCGGACTCGACCTGGGTGTTGGGGACGATCCTGCGGACTGTCATCCGGCATCTCTCCTCGTCGGTGGCTTGCCAACGGTTCGCCGGCAGCTCGCCGTCGGCTCGACATCGGCTCGACATCGGCTCGCCTTGGGGCACGAGACTCCAGTTTTCGTTATCCGTCGTCACTTCTCGACGTCTCCTCACCGTCCCCTGCCACAGGGTCGCAGGAACGCGACTCACCCCCCGAGGACCGAAGAGGAATGCCGCTCGTGACACGAGAGATCAGCCGCCGGAGCATGCTCAAGGCCGCAGGCGTCGCAGCCGGAGCCGTCGGTGTCGGTACCGCCCTTGCCCCGAGTCCCGCCGCCGCGGCCGGCGCCGCCTACGCGCACCCCGGCCTGCTGCACACCCGCGCCGATCTGGCACGTATGGCCGCCAAGGTGAAGGCGGGCGCCGCCCCCTACACCGCCGGCTTCGCCAGGCTGACCGCCAACCGCCACGCGCAGAGCGGCTGGACGGCCAACCCGCAGGCGACCGTGTACCGGGGGGCGGGCTCCCCGCAGAACTACACGCTCCTCTACAACGACATCCACGCCGCCTACCAGAACGGCCTGCGCTACCACGTCAGCGGTGACAGCGCGTACGCCGACACCGCCGTCGCGATCCTCAACGCCTGGTCGGGCAAGCTGACCAGTCTCGAAGGCAGCGCCGACCGGTTCCTCGCCGCCGGGCTCTACGGCTACCAGTTCGCGAACGCCGCCGAACTCGTGCGTGACCACGGCGACTTCGAGCTCGGCCGGTTCCAGGAGATGCTGAGCACCGTCTTCGCACCGCTCAGCGACGACTTCCTGGTCAGGCACAACGGCGCCGTCATCACCAACTACTGGACCAACTGGGACCTCACCGCCATGGCGTGCGTCCTGGCCACCGGCATCTTCTGCGACGACAAGGCCCAAGTCGCCCGCGCCGTCGACTACTTCAAGCACGGCGAGGGTCTGGGCGCGGTCAAGAACGCCATCCCCGTGGTGCGCGAGGACGGCCTCGCCGAGTGGCTGGAGGCCGGGCGCGACCAGGGGCACGCGCTGCTCGGCGTCGGCCTCATGGGCACCTTCTGCGAGATGGCCTGGAACCAGGGCGTCGACCTGTACGGCTACGACGACAGCCGCTTCCTCAAGGGCGCCCAGTACGTGGCCAAGTGGAGCATGGGCGGCGAGGTGCCCTACACCGCCAACACCCGTGCGAAGGGCGCCATCAACGGCTGGTCCGGCCAGGAGACCGCCGGCGACGCCGCCACGGTGGACCCGGCCATGCAGCGCCCGATCTGGGCCATGATCGCCAACCACTACACCAAGCGCCGGGGCCTGTCCGCCACGTACCTCACCCGGATCGCCGCGCAGGCCGCGCCCGAGGGGGGTGGCGGGGACTACGGTCCCAACAGCGGTGGGTACGACCAACTCGGCTTCGGCACGCTGGCGTTCACCCGGGACCGGGCGGCGGACACGTCGGCTTCCCCGAGCCCGGTTGCCAGTGCGGCTGCCTCCGGCGGTGCGGGGGGCGGTTCGGACGCCCGGCCGCAGACCGGGGCGTCGCCCTCCGCTTCCGCGTCGCCCAACGCCGAAGGTGACCTCGCCGCCACCGGTTCCAACGACATCGTCGGCTGGACCGCCGCGGCGGGTATCACGGCGGTTGCCGGCGGGGTGCTCTTCCTGCGGCGGCGCGACCGGGTGCGACGGGACGGCGCCCAGTAGCGCCCACCCGTGCCGCCCCAACGGTATTTCGCCCCCGCCGCCCCTTCCCGTCCCGTCCTGGGGGCTGCCGCCCCCAGACCCCCGCTTCGGCCCGAAGGGCCTCGTCCTCAAACGCCGGACGGTCTGAAAATCAGCCCCTCCGGCGTTTGAGGAGCGGGGGTTTGGGGGCGGAGCCCCCAAGGTCGGGAACGGGAAGGGGCGGCGGGGGCGAAACCGACTGCCCTGCCCCCTACGCCGTAGCCCTCGCCGCCGACGACGACGCCGCCGTCAAGGGCGTGGCGATGTCCTCCAGGGAGCGGCGTTCCGCACGCACCGCGAGGAGCGCCGCGACCAGGCCGGCCGCGCACATCAGTGCCGCGCCGATCTGGAAGGCGAGGACCGTGTCGCCGACCCTGCCGGTGCCGGTGAGGTCGGCGAAGAGGATGGGGCCGCTGATGCCGCCGGCGGCGGTGCCGATGGCGTAGAAGAAGGCGATGGACATGGCCCGGGTCTCCATCGGGAAGACCTCGGAGACCGTCAGGTACGCGCTCGACGCGCCCGCGGAGGCGAAGAACAGCACCGCGCACCAGCAGGCGGTCAGCGTGCCCGCGCTCAGGGAGCCGCGGTCGAAGAGCCAGGCCGTGCCGAAGAGCAGCAACCCTGAGAGCAGATAGGTCGACGAGATCATCACCTTGCGGCCGACCGTGTCGAACAGCTTGCCGAGCAGCAGGGGGCCGCAGAAGTTGCCGACGGCGATGACGGCGAAGTAGTAGCCGGTGTCGCCGGTCGGGACGTCGTAGAAGGTCGTCAGGATCGCGCCGAAGCCGAAGGTGATCGCGTTGTAGAGGAAGGCCTGGCCGATGAAGAGGGAGAAGCCGAGGATCGCCCGCCTGCGGTAGTCGGAGAAGACGGTGCGGCCGATCTCCAGGAAGGTGACGCTGCGGCGCTGGTGGATGGTGATCTCGCCCTCGGGCCGCGGCAGCGGTTCCTCTCGCTCGGCCTCGACGCGCTGCTCGATCGAGGAGACAATCCGTTCCGCCTCCTCGTCCCTGCCGTGGATCAGCAGCCACCGTGGGCTCTCCGGCACGTGGCGTCGTACGAGGAGGATCACCAGGGCGAGGACGGCGCCCAGGGCGAAGGTCAGCCGCCAGCCGACGTTCGCCGGGAAGATGGCGGTGTTCAGCGCGACGATCGACAGCAGCGAACCGCCGACCGCGCCCAGCCAGAAGCTGCCGTTGATCATCAGGTCGACGCGGCCGCGGTACTCCTTGGGGATCAGCTCGTCGATCGCGGAGTTGATGGCCGCGTACTCGCCGCCGATACCGAAGCCGGTCAGGAAGCGGAAGGCGAAGAACCACCAGGTGTCGAAGGCGATCGAGGTGAGCGCGGTCGCCGCGAGATACACCGCGAGGGTGATCATGAAGAGCTTCTTGCGGCCCCAGACGTCGGTCAGGCGGCCCCAGAAAAGGGCGCCTAAGCAGGCACCGGCCACGTAGAGCGCGGCGGCGATGCCGGTGACCTGGCCGGAGGTGATGGGCAGTCCGCTGCCGGGCTCGGACAGGCGCCCGGCGATGTTGCCGACAACGGTGACTTCGAGACCGTCGAGGATCCACACGGTGCCGAGACCGATCACGATCGTCCAGTGCCAGCGCGACCATGGGAGACGGTCGAGGCGGGCGGGGATGTCGGTCGTCACGGTTCGGCCGGTCTCGGCCTGCGCGGTGGTCATGGGCTCCCTCCTCATCGAGCGAGAACCCGGATCGAGTGCCCTCGACCGACGCGGCTACGCCCCCAGCGCCCGCGACACCGTGTAGATCAACAACCCGACCAGCGAACCGACCACCGTGCCGTTGATGCGGATGAACTGCAGGTCACGGCCGATGTTCGCCTCGATCTTCTTCGTCGTGTGCTCGGCGTCCCAGCCCGCCACGGTGTCGGTGATCAGGGAGGTGATCTCCTTGCGGTAGGTGGTGACGACGTACACCGCCGCGCCCTCCACCCAGCCGTCGACCTTGCCCTGGATCTTCGGTTCGGCGGCCATCCGGGCACCCAGGGACAGCAGGGAGGCCCGCACCCGCAGGCGCAGCTCGCTGCGCTCGTCCTCGGCGGCCGAGACGATCATGGAGCGTACGGCGGTCCAGGCCGAGGCGATCAGGTCCTGGACCTCGCCGCGGCCCAGCACCTCGCCCTTGAGCCGCTCGACCCGCGTGCGCGTGTCGGTGTCGGACTGGAGGTCGGAGGCGAAGTCGGTGAGGAAGCGGTCGAGGGCGCCGCGAGCGGGGTGGGAGGGCATGTCCCGCATCTCGGCGCAGAAGCGCAGCAGTTCCTTGTAGACGCGTTCGCCGACCCGCTTGTCGACGAACCTCGGGGTCCAGCCGGGCGCCCCGCCCTGTACGGCGTCCATGACGGAGTCGCTGTGCAGGATCAGCCAGTCGTGCGCGCGGGAGACGATCAGGTCGACGGCGCGACGGTGGCCGCCGTCCGCGACGACCTTCTCCAGCATCTTGCCTATGCCGGGCGCGATCTCCTGCGCGTCGGCCCTTCTCGTGATCGCCTCGCCGACCACGGCCTGGACGTCCGAGTCGCGCAGGACGGTCAGCGCGCCCCTGAGCGCCGCCGACAGCTCCGCCGTCACCCGGTCCGCGTGCTCGGGGTCCGCCAGCCACGCGCCGAGCCGGCTGCCGATGCCGACGGCGCGCAGCCGCTGGCGTACGACGTCCTCGGAGAGGAAGTTCTCCCCGACGAACTCGCCCAGCGACACCCCCAGCTGGTCCTTCTTGGTGGGGATGATCGCGGTGTGCGGGATGGGCAGGCCCAGCGGGTGCCGGAAGAGGGCGGTGACCGCGAACCAGTCGGCCATCGCGCCGACCATGCCGGCCTCGGCGGCCGCGGCGACATAGCCCGCCCAGGCGCCGGCGCCCTGGTGGGAGGCCCACTTGGCGAGGACGTACACCAGCGCCACGAACAGCAGCATCCCGGTCGCGGTGAGCTTCATCCGGCGTACGCCGCGCTGTTTCTCCTCATCGGCCTCGCTGAACGTGTTCATGGCGCGGTTCGTGAAGGCGCCGGGGCGGGCATGCTGCCCTTCGGCACCGGTTGATCCCGTTTCCGTACGTTCCATCCGCTCCACCCGTTCGGTGATCCCTCACACATTGTCCCTTCCCGACCGACTCCTGGAACGGAACAAGAGTTCCCGGCGTCTGTCCGGTCGGGGGAACGCGGCGGGGTCCTGTCAGTTTTCCCCAGCCCATGGCTCATCATGGGCTCATCAGATCGGAGCCTTGGGCTCCCATCGCCCGAGGAGAACAACACCGCATGACCCGGCGTCATGGATACGCCCTGCTCGCCGCGATCCTCTCCATGATCGTGGCCCTGTCCACCGCCATCTACGTCGGAGTGGCAACCGACGACGGTACGCATCAGCGCACCACGCTGGCCGGCGGACGCGCCCCCCACAACTCCGCCGCCCCCGCCTCCACCGGCGTCTGGGTCGGCACCTGGTCCGCCTCCCCGGTCGGCGGCGAGCCCGGCACCGAGACCGACGGCATGGCGGGCCGCTCGGTGCGCAACGTCGTCCACGCGAGCATCGGCGGTACGAGTGCCCGCGTCACGCTGTCCAATCTCTACGGCCAGTCGCCGCTGACCATCACCCACGCGTCGATCGCCCTCGCGGCCGGTGCCCAAACCGCCGAGGCGGCCGCGCAGACCATGCGGCGCCTGACCTTCGGCGGCAACACCCTCGTCGTCGTCCCGGCCGGGCAGCAGGTGCTCAGCGACGCCGTCGTCCTGCGCATCCCGGCGGGCAGCGACGTCCTGGTCACCACCTACTCCCCCGTTCAGTCCGGCCCGGTCACCTACCACCCGCGTGCCCGCCAGATCTCGTACGCCGCCGAGGGCGACCGTACCGAGGACCCGACTGGGACCGCGTACACCGAGCAGACCGAGTACTGGCGTTACCTGACCGCGCTGGACGTGCTCAGCGACGAGGCCGAGGGCACCGTCGTCGCCTTCGGCGACTCGCTGACCGACGGCGTCGGCTCCACGACCAACGCCAACCACCGCTGGACCGACCTCCTGTCCCGGCGGCTGCGCTCGGCGATCGAGGCGGGCCGGAACGTGCCCCGCTACAGCGTCGTCAACCAGGGAATCGGCGGAAACCAGGTCCTCGTCGACGGCCTCGGCCTCCCCCACTCTCGGCTTCGCTCGAGCGGGGGGACCCCCATCGCCGAGAACCAGGCCGGAGTCGCCCGCTTCGCCCGGGACGTCCTCGGCCGCTCGAACGTCAAGGTCGTGATCATCGACCTCGGCATCAACGACATCCTCCGCAACCCCCGACTGGCCGACCCCGACGCCATCCTCGACGGCCTGCGCACCCTGGTCGACCAGGCCCACGCCCGCGGCATCAAGGTCATCGGCGCGACCCTCATGCCCTTCGGCGGCCACCGCGGCTACACCGACGCCCGCGAGTCCGTACGCCGGCAGATCAACGCGGAGATCCGCTCGGGCAAGGTCTACGACGCCGTGGCCGACTTCGACAAGGCCGTCCGCGACCCCTACAACCCCCGCAAGTTCCGCTCCGACTACGACTCCGGCGACCACCTCCACCCCAGCGACAAGGGCTACGAGCGGATGGCCGCGGCCATCGACCTGGACGACCTGAAGGGCGCGGCACCGGCGGAGCTGTGATCTTTCCGGGAGGGGCAGGGGTCAGTACTCCCGGCGGCGCCGCCGGTCCCGCTCCTCCCGGCGTTCCTCC
The DNA here is from genome assembly GCF_036237295.1 of Streptomyces sp. NBC_01352. Classification (NCBI taxonomy): domain Bacteria; kingdom Bacillati; phylum Actinomycetota; class Actinomycetes; order Kitasatosporales; family Streptomycetaceae; genus Streptomyces; species Streptomyces sp. NBC_01352. The sequence goes on along the minus strand of NZ_CP108354.1, from coordinate 6,664,909 downwards.
CGGCGCTCACGACTGCGGTCCCGCATCAGGTCGTGGTGGCCTTCGAGCATCCTGCGGTGGGAGTCGTGGAGCTCGTCCCGGGAGGACTCACCCAGCTCACGCAGCGACGCCTTGCGGTCCAGCTTCTCCTGGCGGCGCTCCTCCTTCAGGCGTTGCCGCTCGGCGCGGGTGAGCTTGCGTTCCACGCCGACGCCGCCCCAGAAGGCGAAGCCCGTCACGATCACGCGCGGGGCGCCCGGGTCGCCCGGCACGCCCTCCTCGCGCTGGTCGAAGCCGCCCATGATGCCGAGGCCGCGCACGAGGACCTCGACGCCGGGCGGCACGATCACCTGCATCCCGCCCATGATGGCGATGCAGTTGATCTCGACCTCGCTGTCCGCGAAGTTCGCCTCGCGCAGATCGATCTCGCCGCCGCCCCAGAAAGCGAAGCAGTTGAACCGCCTCGGCACCGTCCAGCGCCCCTTGCGCTGGAAGCCCGACATGATCGCCACGGCCCACGTCGACGACCCCTCGCCGCCGACGATCCGCCCCGCCCAACTCCCGCTCTGCGCGGGCTCCTTGGTCATCGAGATCCGAGGAGCGGGGGCGCCGCCCGGGCCGGACGGCAGGTCACGGGTGATCGGTGCGAGCTCGCCGTACGTGCGTGCCTTGTACGTCGCGTCCAGCCGTTCCCCGAACTCCTCCATGTCGAGGCGCCCCTCCGCGAGGGCGTCCCGCAGGACCTCGGCGACTCGTTCACGATCGGCGTCGGAGGCGCGCAGCTCCGGGGCATCCTCGGTCATACCCGCCAGCCTACGAGTTCCGGGCGACGGGCACTACGGCAGCCGCGCCCGCGCCCGCAGCCGCTACCGCAGCCACTATGCGGTCGTCGCCCGCTCCGGCGGGGGTTTGGGGGTGTCCCCCATTGAATGCAGCATCTTCGCGATCACGGCCTCGATGTCCGGCTCCCGCACGGACAGGTCCACCAGCGGGTACTCCGCCGCGATCCGCGCCACCAGCGGCGCAGCCGACGCCGACGCCGGGAACGCCAGCCACTGCCGGGGCCCCTCCACCTTCACCACCCGCGCGGGCGGCGGCGCCTCGATCGGCGGCAGTTCGCGCTCCAGGTCGACCACCAGGATCCGCTCGCTCTCCCCCGCCTCGTGCAGACCGGCGAGCGGACCGTCGTACATCATCCGCCCGTGGTCGATGACCATCACCCGCGAGCACAACTGCTCGATGTCCTGGAGGTCGTGCGTGGTCAGCAGCACCGTCGTGCCGTTCTCGGTGTTCAACTCCCGCAGGAACTCCCGCACCTTGGCCTTCGACACGACGTCCAGCCCGATCGTCGGCTCGTCGAGGTACACCACCTCCGGGTCGTGCAGCAGCGCCGCCGCGATGTCGCCGCGCATCCGCTGGCCGAGCGAGAGCTGCCGCACCGGCACGTCCAACAACTCGCCGAGTTCGAGGAGTTCGACGAGCCGGCCGAGGTTCTCGCGGTAACGGCCGTCCGGGATGCGGTACATGCGGTGCATCAGCCGGTAGGAGTCGATCAGCGGAAGGTCCCACCACAGCGTCGTACGCTGCCCGAACACCACCCCGATCCGGTGCGCCAGCCGCGACCGCTCCCGCGACGGGTCGATACCCGCCACCCGCAGCCGGCCGCCGCTCGGCGTCAGGATGCCGGTGAGCATCTTGATCGTCGTCGACTTCCCGGCACCGTTCGGTCCGATGTAACCGACCATCTCGCCGCGCGGCACGGTGAAGGAGATCGAGTCGACCGCCCGCACCTGACGCCGCTCCCGCTTCAGAAAGCCGGTCTTCTTGCGCACGTCGAAGACCTTCTCGACGCGGTCCAGTTCGATGAACGCCGTATCCATCAGTCCTCAGCTTCCCGTACTCCGATACGACCGCAGCCCCGTCCGCCACGCCAGTCCCGCCAGCGCACAGCTCGCCGCCGCCACCAGCGGCGGCGCGAACGCCGTCCACTCGGGCAGCCCCAGCGGATACGACCGCCCCAACACGTAGGCCGCGGGCACCCAGTTGACGAACGCCACCGGGAAAACAAAGGTCACCCCGCGCACCAGCTCCTTGCCGAACACGGTCGGCGGGTACTGCAACAGCGTCTGGCCGCCGTAGGTGAAGGCACTCTGCACCTCGGACGCGTCCTGCGCCACGAACTGGAAGGCCGCGCCCGCCACGAACACCGCGGAGAAGATCACCCCGCCGCAGACCAGCATCAACGGCACCATCAGCACCTTGACCGGCGTCCAGCCGATGTCCAGCGCGACCAGCGCGTAGCCCAGGACCAGCGCCCCCTGGGTGATCCGCCCGACCCGGCGCAGCGCGAAACGGTCCGCGGCGACCTGGGCCAGCACCGGCGCGGGCCGTACCAGCAGCGTGTCGAGCGTGCCGTCACGCACCCGCGTGCCCAGCCGGCCCGCCGAGCCGATCGTCAGGTCGGCGATCCCGAAGGACGTCGCCGACAGCCCGTACAGGAAGGCGATCTCGGGCAGCGTGTAGCCGCCGAGCACGTCGACCTGCGAGAACATCAGCAGGATCGCGACGAAGTCCAGCCCCGTCACCAGCAGGCCCCCGAGCACGGTCATCACGAAGGACACCCGGTAGGCCAGCGTGGAGCGGATCCACATCGCGGAGATCAGCCGGTAGGCCCGCAGCCCCTCCAGCACCGGGTTACGCCCCGCCACACGGATGCTCTCCCTCGCCCGGCTGTCCGCCACTACCCGCCCGTCCGCCACCACAGGATCGCCCTCACCCACCCTGGACCACCACCCGCCGCGTCGCCGCACCCTGCACCAGCCGCCCGGCCGCCAGCAGCACCACCGCCCACACCGCCTGGAAAGCGAAGGCGGGCAGCGCAGCCGTCTCCCCCATCAGCACGTCGGCGGGCATCTGAAGCTGGGCCGCCCACGGCAGCGCCCGTACGACATCGCCCAGCGCCCCCGGGAACGCGTTCAGCGGCAGCGCCATCCCCGAGCAGAAGATGCCGGTGACCATCAGCGCCTGCAGCGCGCCGGTGCCGTCCATCAGCCAGAACCCGCTCAGCGCTACCAGGAACCTGATCGCGAAGCTGACGATCATCGCGAGCACGAGAGCGACCAGGAAGGCCAGCCATGTCATCGGATCGTCCGGGAGCGCGGTCGGAAAGAAGAGCACCCCGAACGCGAAGGGGATCACACCGCGCCCCAGCAGCTGGAACAGCGCACGCCCCAAGTCGTTCGCCAGCCACCACAGTTGGAGGTCGGCCGGCCGGTACAGGTCGATGGCCACGTCACCCGTGCGGATGCGTTCCATGAACTCGTTCTCGAAGCCGCCGCCCTGGATCGCCAGCGTCGCGTACAGCGCCTGCCCCAGCCACACGAAGGTCACCGCCTGCGCCTGGTCGTACCCCCCGAGATGCGGCCGCTCCTCCCACAACGCCAGATACGTGTAGACGAGGATCAGCCCGAAGACGGTGTTCGTGAACACCCCCGCGGCCGTGGCCACCCGATACGTCGCGTACCGTCGGAAACCACCCGCCGCGACCGCCGCGTACAACCGCGCCGTATCCACGGCACACCGCCCTCCTCGCCCGCCCGGCCCTGTTCCGACACCGAAGCGCAGGAGCCTAGTCCGCAGGCTGTGGGCCACGCCACGCATTTTCCGGGCACGCGCGTGCCGATTGTCGGGAACGGAACGCGTGGTGCGAGAGTCTTCAACTGGGGGCGCACAAGGCGTACGAGACGTACGGGAACGTAAGACGCGAAACAGGAGTCCGTGCACGACATGAGCGACGAGCCGCAGCCGCAGCAGCCGACCCAGGGCTGGGCACCGAGAGAGCCGGAAGCGGCCGCCGAACCCGAGGGCAAGCCCAAGCGGCCCAAGCGCACCGGCTGGCGGCGGATCATCCCCACCTGGCGCATGGTGCTCGGCACCTTCGTCATCGGCGTGCTGGTCCTGGCCGGCCTGTTCTTCCTCGGCTACTCCCTGGTCAAGATCCCGGCCGCCAACGCCTTCGCCACCAAGCAGAGCAACGTCTACCTCTACGCCGACGGCAGCCAGCTCGCCCGGGACGGCGAGGTCAACCGGGAGAACGTCAGCCTCGCGCAGGTCTCCAAGGACGCCCAGCACGCCGTACTGGCCGCCGAGGACCGCGACTTCTACTCCGAGTCCGCCATCGACCCCAAGGCGATGCTCCGCGCCGGGTGGAACACCGCGACCGGCAAGGGCAAGCAGTCCGGCTCCACGATCACCCAGCAGTACGTCAAGAACTACTACCTCGCGCAGGAACAGACCGTCACGCGCAAGGTGAAGGAGTTCTTCATCTCGATCAAGCTGGACCGCACCGAGAGCAAGGACCAGATCCTCGAGGGCTACCTCAACACCAGCTACTTCGGCCGCAACGCCTACGGCATCCAGGCCGCCGCCCAGGCCTACTACGGCATCGACGCCACCGACCTGGACCCGGCCAAGGGCGCCTACCTCGCCGCACTGCTCAACGCGCCCAGCGAGTACGACGTCGTCGCCCACCCCGAGAACAAGGCCGCCGCCCAGGGCCGCTGGAGCTACGTCCTCGACGGCATGGTCACCAAGGGCTGGATCAGCGCCTCCGAGCGCGCCGGCATGAAGTTCCCGATGCCGAAGGAAGCCACCGTCTCCACCGGCATGTCCGGACAGCGCGGCTACATCGTCGACGCGATCAAGGACTACCTCACCGAGAACAAGATCCTCGACAAGGACCAGCTCGCCGTCGGCGGCTACCGCATCACCACCACCCTGCAGAAGCCCAAGCAGGACGCCTTCGTCGACGCCGTCAACGACCAGCTGATGGACAAGCTCGACAAGAAGAACCGCAAGGTCGACACCTACGTCCGCGCCGGCGGCGCCGCCGTCGACCCGAAGACCGGCAAGGTCGTCGCGATGTACGGCGGCATCGACTACGTGAAGCAGTACACGAACAACGCCACCCGCGGCGACTTCCAGGTCGGCTCCACCTTCAAGCCGTTCGTGTTCACCTCCGCCGTCGAGAACGACTCCCAGACGCAGGACGGCCGCACGATCACCCCGAACACCATCTACGACGGCACCAACAAGCGGCCCATCGTCGGCTGGGACGGCGGCACCTACGCCCCCGAGAACGAGGACCAGGGCTCGTACGGCAACATCACCGTCCGCGAGGCCACCGACAAGTCCGTCAACTCGGTGTACGCGCAGATGGCCGTCGACGTCGGCTCCGACAAGGTCAAGGAGACCGCCATCGACCTCGGCCTCCCGGCCGACACCCCCGACCTCACCGCCTCCCCCTCCATCGCGCTCGGCCCGTCCACCGCCAGCGTCCTCGACATGGCCCAGGCCTACGCCACCCTCGCCAACCACGGCAAGCACGGCACGTACACGATGATCGAGAAGATCACCAAGGACGGCACGAACGCCATCGAGCTGCCGGCGAAGAAGACCAGGCAGGCCGTCAGCCGCGAAGCCGCCGACACCACCACCTCCATCCTGCAGAGCGTCGTCGAGGGCGGCACCGCCACCGCCGCCCAGGCCGCCGGCCGCCCCGCCGCGGGCAAGACCGGCACCGCCGAGGAGGACACCGCCGCCTGGTTCGCCGGCTACACCCCCGACCTCGCCACCGTCGTCTCCGTCATGGGCCAGGACCCGGTGACGGCCGCGCACAAGTCGCTGTACGGCGCGATGGGCCTGGAGCGGATCAACGGCGGCGGGGCGCCCACCGAGATCTGGGCACAGTTCACCAAGGACGCCCTCAAGGGCGAGCCGGTCACCGACTTCGACCTCGAACTCCAGCCGGGCGCCGACGTGGTCCAGCCCCCCGTCACCGACGTCCCCTCCGACCCCGCCACGGGCGACGAGAACACCGGCGGCACCACCGGAGACACCACCGGCGGCCAGGACACCGAGGGCCAGACCGGGAGCCAGACCGGCGACCCCAGCACCGGCACCACCGACGGCACCACGGGAGACACGACGACCGGCGGCACGACCGGGGACACGACCACCGGCGGCACCCCGACCACGGACGGCGGCACGACCGACGGAACGACCGGCGACACCACCGGCGGCGACCCGGCCACCGGCGGCACCACGGGAGACACCACCGGCGGCGACACCGAAGGCACGACGGGCGGCGGCACGACGACCGGAGCGGGCCCGGGCTAGTGCCCGGAGGTCGCCTTCAGCCCCACCACGGCCACCAGCAGCAGACACACGAAGAAGATCCGGGCGGCGGTCGCCGGCTCCCCCAGCACCACCATGCCGAACACCGCCGCCCCGGCCGCCCCGATCCCGACCCACACGCCGTACGCGGTACCGATGGGCAGGGACCGGGAGGCGTACGACAGCAACAGCATGCTCGCGACGATGCCCGCACCGGTGAACAGGCTGGGGACCAGCCGCGTGAAACCGTCGGTGTACTTCATACCGATCGACCAGCCGACCTCGAGCAGACCGGCGACGAGAAGCAGAACCCAGGCCATGACAGGCACCTCCGAGACGAACGTCCTTGACTTCGGGGGCGTCGTCTTTGCCTGCGTCCCGGTACGGCGCGTCTCGTCGGGTCTCTTCCGAATGTAGCAAAGGGGCAGCAGAAAGGGCCGGTGACGATGGTCACCGGCCCTTTCGGCCGCTGTTTCACAGGTACAGCAAGGTTCTACGGCTCTACAGATCGGCTCTACAGATACAAGCCTGTCGAGTCCTCGGACCCCTCGAACCGGTCCGCGGCCACCGCGTGCAGATCACGCTCACGCATGAGCACGTAGGCGATACCCCGCACCTCCACCTCGGCCCGGTCCTCCGGATCGAACAGCACCCGGTCACCCGGCTCCACCGTCCGCACGTTCTGCCCCACCGCGACGACCTCCGCCCAGGCCAGCCGGCGACCGACGGCCGCGGTGGCCGGAATCAGAATCCCGCCACCCGAACGCCGCTCGCCCTCGCTGGCGTCCTGCCGCACGAGTACACGGTCGTGCAGCATCCGGATGGGCAGCTTGTCGTGCTGGTCGCTGTGCTGGTTTCTCTTGGCGCTCACGTCTCTGAACCTACCTGCCTTCGCCGGCCCAGGAGGCCGGAGGGTCAGCCCTCGCCCAGACCTCGCTCAGCCCTTACGCCGCCGGGTCCCCAGGGCGAGCAGCCCCACGAGCCCGACGACCACGAGCGCGACCGGCACGACCCGCTCCAGCCGAGGCGCGCCTTCCTCGTCGACGAACTGCGCCTTCACATCGCTCACGGCCCGATTGACCCCGACATAGGCCCGCCCGAGCGTGTGATCGATATTGGAGACGACCTTGGCCTTGGCATCGCCCACGATCGTCTTCGGGTGCACCCGCACCCCGATCTCGTCGAGCGTCTCAGCCAGCATTTCGCGGCGGCGCTTGATGTCCGCCTCGATCTGCGCCGGGGTTCTCGTGTCCGACGTGTCCGCCACCGTACGGCCTCCGAAGTCAGCTGATGCTTGTTCCGGACAGTCTGTCAGCTCGACGCCGGATCGCACCGTCAGGCTCCCCGTTACGCTGGACCGATGAGCGAGCGACTCCAGCCCGGGGACCTGGCCCCCGCCTTCACCCTCCCCGACGCCGACGGCACCGAGGTGTCCCTGTCCGACCACAAGGGCCGCAAGGTCATCGTCTACTTCTACCCGGCGGCCCTGACGCCCGGCTGCACCAAGCAGGCCTGCGACTTCACGGACAACCTCGAGCTGCTGGCCGGCGCGGGCTACGACGTCATCGGCATCTCCCCCGACAAGCCGGAGAAGCTGGCCAAGTTCCGCGAGAAGGAATCCCTCAAGATCACCCTCCTCGCCGACCCCGACAAGACCGTCACCGAGGCCTACGCCGCCTACGGCGAGAAGAAGAACTACGGCAAGACCTACATGGGCGTCATCCGCTCCACGATCATCGTGGACGAGGAGGGCAAGGTCGAACGGGCCCTGTACAACGTCCGCGCGACGGGCCACGTGGCGAAGGTCATCAAGGACTTGGGTATCTGAACGACACCCACACATCAGGAGCCAGGTCGGGCCGCTCGGGCACCGGCCTGCGCTCCTCGGTCCACTCCCCCGGGTCGATCTCGCCGGCCACCCGCCGCCAGAACCGAACGGCACCGGGGTTGGCGTCCTGAAAGGCGACCTCCCACTCCCCGGGATGCCGGGCCACAACCTCCCGCACGGCCCGCAGCCCCACCCCACTCCTCCGCACCCCCCGCACGACGAAGAAGCTGTTGAGCACGCGGGTCGGCCCACGAAGCCCCCGCACAAAGGCAAACCCGACGGGCTGCCCACCCAGGCTGAAGAGATACGGCGCCCAGTCGACGTCCCCTGAAAAGGCAGCCTCCAACCGCTCCCTCCGGAACGTCCCGTCAGGGTTGGGCAGTTGCCCCCCGAACTCGGACAGATCATGCCGGAAGAGAAGCCAGAGGCGTTCGACGGTGGGGCGATCGGCGATGGTTGCTGGTCGGACGTTCAACTCTGCTGAGGTCATGAAAAAGCCTCCCGAGCGGACAAGTCCGCACCTGGAAGGCCTCACCACTAAGCATATCAACCGCCTTTACGTTCCGAGCGTGACTGTCCGATAACCGGTCCGTTACTCCGTACGGGCCACGAACGCGTGGCCGGGATCGGAGGGGAACGATGGGGGCCAGTGCGTATCCGAAAGAGCGGTTGGAAGAGGCGGCTCGGGGGGCGCGGACGTTGTCGGAGGCGTGCGGGAGATTGGGGGTGGATCCGAAGAGCTGGAAACGGCGGTACATCTCCCAACGGATGAAGAAACTCGGGGTGGATGTCTCGCACTTCGAGCGCGAGGGAGCCAAGTGGACGAGGGAGATCCTTGAGCCGACGGTCGCGGCGTCGTCGAGCGTCAACGAGGTTCTACGGCGACTCGGGCTCGATGTGGTCGGCGGTCACCACACGCACATCTCGCGTCGCATCAAGGCTTACGGCATCAACACCTCCCACTTCACGCCAGCGGTCCGCACGGAGCGGCAGCGGCACAACCAGCGCCGTCGGACTGCCGAGGAGATCCTCACCGAGGACATGTCGGCCCACGCCATGCGGGTCCCGAGCAACCGTCTGAAGCGGGCGATGGGCGAGATGGGCATGGAGGAGCGCTGCGCCTTGTGTGGGATCGAAGGAGTGTGGCTCGGAGAGCCGCTCCCCCTTGAGGTCGACCACATCGACGGCAACTGGCGGAACAACCGCATCGAGAACCTGAGGCTTCTGTGCCCCAACTGCCACTCGACGACGGACAGTTACCGCGGACGCGGCAAGGGGCGCGCCTCGTGACCAGCGGCGTGCAGTACACCCATGAGCGCCTGGTCGAGGCAGCAGCTCGATGTTCCGACCTGGACGAGGTCATTGCCTTCTTCGGCACCCGTCCATACGGCTACCTCCGCAAGTACCTCACCAGGCGATTCGCCCACTTCGGCATCGACATCTCACACTTCGCCCCCTGCGGCCGATCCGCCCGGCCAACACGCGAAGAGTTGCGGGCAGCCGTCACCGCGTCCTCCTCCTTGGCGGAGGCGCTACGCAACCTAGGCTGTGCGGACAACGGTGCGCAGCGGAAGAAGCTTCGCAAGTGGATCGCCGACGATGACCTGACGACGGCGCACTTCCTGGGGCAGGCACACCAGCGGGGAAGGCCGGCCCCGAACGCTAAACGGCCTGAGGATGTTCTGGTACTGCACGAGGGCAAACAGCGGACGACGACAAAGCGCCTACGCCGAGCACTCAACGAGGTTGGCACAGCCGAAGAGTGCGCCAGGTGCGGCACTGGCCCGGAATGGCTCGGCAAGCCCATGAGCCTGGAGATCGACCACATCAACGGGGACTGGAGGGACGACAGGCGCGAGAATCTGCGGCTGCTCTGCCCCAACTGTCACGCGATCACCAGCACCTGGTGCAGGGGAGGCAACAAGCCCCGAGCGGCTCCCGGTACGATGGCAGACGGCTAGCGGCGGTGGTGCAATTGGCGACACAGCAGTTTTAGGTACTGTGGCCCCTGACCGGGCTTGAGGGTTCGAATCCCTTCCGCCGCACATAAACGGCCTGCGAATCGAAGGATCGATGCGCAGGCCGTTGCCGTAGGATCCTCAACCCAACAGCTCCCGAACCACCGGCACCAACCCCCTGAACGCCTTCCCCCGATGGCTGATCGCGTTCTTCTCCTCGGCGCTCATCTCCGCGCACGTCCGCGTCTCCCCCTCCGGCTGGAGGATCGGGTCGTAGCCGAAGCCGTTCGTGCCGACCGGTGTGTGACGCAGCAGCCCCCGCAGTCGGCCCTCGACCACCCTCTTCGTGCCGTCCGGCAGGGCAAGCGCCGCCGCGCATGCGAAGTGCGCGCCCCGGTGTTCGTCGGCGATGTCGGAGAGCTGGGCCAGCAACAGGTCCAGGTTCGCGCGGTCGTCGCCGTGCCGGCCTGCCCAGCGGGCGGAGAAGATGCCGGGGGCGCCGTTCAGGACGTCCACGCAGAGGCCGGAGTCGTCGGCCACGGCGGGCAGGCCTGTCGCCTGGGCCAGGGCGTGGGCTTTGAGGAGGGCGTTCTCGGCGAAGGTGATGCCTGTTTCCTTGACGTCGGGGACGTCGGGGTAGGCGTCGGCGCCGACGAGGTCGTGAGGCAGGCCGGCGTCGGCGAGGATCGCGCGGAGTTCGGTGATTTTTCCGGCGTTGCGGGTGGCGAGGATCAGGCGGGTCATGGGGGTCAGTATCCCGGCCTCCATGACCCGTACGCCTCCCGGTCGGCTTACGGCGTGCAGACCTTCGTCAGTTCGCCCGCCGCGTCCGTGATCGGGCTGAGGTCGGGGGTGCTGTCGCCGTTCTCGACGGAGGTGCGGACGTTGGTGACGGCCTCCGCGAGGTCGTCGACGGCCTTGTTGACGTCGGCGTTGTCGGTCTTGTCGCCTATTTCGTCGAGGTTCTTGTCGATGGCGTCGAGGGATTCCTCGAGCTGCGTCGGGTCGTTGGACGCGCTCTCCACGGCCTGCTGGAGGTCGGTGACGCTGTCGGCGATGGCGTCGGCGGTCTGGACGCAGTCCAGTGCCTTGTTCACGGCGTCGCAACCGGTGGTGAGGCCGGTCGTCAGTCCGACGGCGGCCACCGCTGCGACGATGGCGATTCGGCGACTGCGGCGGCGTCGGCTCGCGGCCATGGATCTGTTCCCTCCCGTTGGCAGGGCCCTGGGACAGTCCCCGTCGGCCCTCATGCTGGCCGGGCGTACAGCGGTGAGCCGCACGCCCGTACCCGTAGTGACGCGAGGACGGGCGGCCGGGTTGCGACCGGCGGCCGTCCTTCTTGGTGCGTCCTTTACTTTTCGAGGACCGTATCAAGTGCCTTGCGCTGCAGGGCGGCCAGGTCGGTGCAGCCGGTGACGGCGAGGTCGAGGAGGGCGTTGAGTTCGTCGCGCGCGAAGGGTTCGGCTTCGGCGGTGCCCTGGACCTCGACGAAGCGTCCGTCGCCGGTGCAGACGACGTTCATGTCGGTCTCGGCGCGGACGTCCTCCTCGTAGCAGAGGTCCAGCAGCGGGACCCCTCCGACGATGCCGACCGAGACCGCGCTGACCGTTCCGGTCAGGGGCTGGCGGCCGGCCTTGATCAGCTTCTTGCCCTGGGCCCAGGAGACGGCGTCGGCGAGTGCCACGTAGGCGCCGGTGATCGCTGCGGTGCGGGTGCCGCCGTCGGCCTGGAGCACGTCGCAGTCGAGGACGATGGTGTTCTCGCCGAGGGCCTTGTAGTCGATGACCGCGCGCAGGGAGCGGCCGATGAGGCGGCTGATCTCGTGGGTGCGGCCGCCGATCTTGCCGCGGACGGATTCGCGGTCGCCGCGGGTGTTGGTGGCGCGGGGGAGCATGGAGTACTCGGCGGTGACCCAGCCTTCGCCGCTGCCCTTGCGCCAGCGCGGGACGCCTTCGGTGACGGAGGCGGTGCAGAAGACCTTGGTGTCGCCGAAGGAGACGAGGACGGAGCCTTCGGCGTGCTTGCTCCAGCCGCGTTCGATGGTGACCGGGCGGAGTTGTTCGGGGGTGCGGCCGTCGATTCGAGACATGGCGTTGAGCCTAGCCGTACCTGCGGAAGGGGTCCCTCCCCCGGTGGGAAGGACCCCTGAAGCGGTGAACGGTGAGCCGGCGGGCTCACATCATGTCTTCGATCTCCGTGGCGATGGGGTCGGCGTCGGTGCCGATGACGACCTGGATGGCGGTGCCCATCTTGACGACGCCGTGGGCGCCGGCGGCCTTCAGGGCGGCCTCGTCGACCTTGCCGGCGTCGATGACTTCGGTGCGCAGGCGGGTGATGCAGCCTTCGACCTCTTCGATGTTGTCGATGCCGCCGAGCCCGGCAACGATCTTCTCAGCCTTGCTGGCCATGTTGTTTCTCCCTGATCCGAACCGCTTTGTCGCAGTAACCCACAGTTGGCCCATCTTCGCGAGCGATCGTGCCGCGTGTACCGAAGGATGACGTCACAGCACCGAAATCGTCCGTAGCTGGTCTACACCACCTGACAGGCGGTCGCCAAACCATGAGTGCCGAGAACGCCGGGGGTGCCGGGGGTGCCGGGGGTGCCGATACGGCGGTGAGTCCCGCGCGCGCTCGCTGGAACAACGTGTTCCAGGGGCTGCAGAAGATGGGGCGCAGTCTTCAGCTCCCGATCGCGGTGCTGCCGGCCGCGGGCATCCTCAATCGTCTTGGTCAGCCTGATGTGTTCGGGGACGACGGGCTCGGCTGGACGAACGTGTCGAAGGTGATGGCGGGCGCGGGTGGTGCGCTGCTCGACGGTCAGTTGGGGTTGCCGCTGCTCTTCTGTGTCGGTGTGGCGATCGGTATGGCGAAGAAGTCGGACGGTTCGACGGCGCTCGCGGCGGTGACGGGGTTCCTCGTCTACTACACGGTGTTGCTGGAGTTCCCGGAGGACTGTCCCGAAGGCGCGAAGGCCATTCCCGACATCGGTTGCCAGGCGACGGTCGAGGGCACGGTGACGGCGTTCACGTTCCAGAATCCGGGGGTGTTCGGCGGGATCGTCATGGGGCTGATGTCCGCGTACTTCTGGCAGCGGTATCACCGTACGAGGCTGGTGGACTGGCTCGGTTTCTTCAATGGCCGTCGGCTGGTGCCGATCATCATGGCGTTCGTGGCGATCGGGTTCGCGGCGCTGTGTCTGTGGGTGTGGCCGCCGATCGGTGACGGCCTGGAGAACTTCAGCGACTGGCTGGACGGTCTGGAGGCGTGGGGTGCGGGCATCTTCGGGGTGGCGAACCGTGCGCTGCTGGTGATCGGGCTGCACCAGTTCCTGAACGTGCCCATCTGGTTCCAGTTCGGCACGTACACCAAGCCGGACGGCTCGGTGGTGCACGGCGACATCAACATGTTCCTGGCGGGTGACCCGGACGCGGGTCAGTTCACCTCGGGTTTCTTCCCGATCATGATGTTCGCGCTGCCGGCGGCGGCGCTGGCGATCACGCACTGTGCGAGGCCGGGCCGTCGGAAAGAGGTCGGCGGTCTGATGCTGTCGGTGGCGCTGACGTCGTTCGTCACGGGGATCACCGAGCCGATCGAGTACTCGTTCCTGTTCGTCGCGCCGCTGTTGTACGTGGTGCACGCGCTGCTGACGGGTGTGTCGATGGCGGTGACGTGGGCGCTGGGGGTGCACGACGGGTTCAGTTTCTCGGCCGGGTTGATCGACTACGTCATCAACTGGAATCTGGCGACGAGACCGTGGGCGATCATTCCGATCGGCCTGTGCTTCGCGGTCGTGTACTACGTGATCTTCCGGGTGGCGATCACGAAGTTCGATCTCAAGACTCCGGGCAGGGAGCCGGAGGAGGAGGTCGAGGACACGACGAAGGCGTAGCCGTTTCGTCACAGAAAATCGCGGGTTCCTTATCCGCCCTTCACCGTGCTACAACAGGTCTACACCACTGAGTGGTGTAGACCATGCGGTGTTTCCGCGTGGCGAAGAGAAGCCGCCGTCCCCCTTCCCATGTCCCCGGGCGGCGCCATGCCCTCTGGAGGAACTTGTGACCACGGCCAGCGCCGCTCCCGCGGCCGACAAGAAAAAGGGCGCGGGCGTGATGGCTGTCATGCAGCGTATCGGCCGCAGCCTGATGCTGCCGGTGGCCGTCCTGCCCGCCGCCGCTCTCCTGGTCCGCCTCGGCAACACCGACATGCTGGGACGCCCGGAGTTCCCCGCGTTCATCACGAAGATCGCCGGTTTCATGGCGGCCGGCGGCAACGCGATCCTCGACAACATGGCGCTGCTGTTCGCCGTGGGCATCGCGATCGGCTTCGCCAAGAAGTCGGACGGCTCGACGGCTCTCGCGGCCGTGGTCGGCTACCTGGTCTTCAAGAACGTGCTCGCCACGTTCACCGACAAGAACCTGCCGAAGGTGGCGACGGCCGTCGACGGCAAGGTCGTCATGGTGGACGCGCCGGTGGACGCCAAGGTCCTCGGCGGTGTGGTGATGGGCATCGTGGTGGCCCTGCTGTACCAGAAGCTGTACCGGACCAAGCTGCCGGACTGGGCGGGCTTCTTCGGCGGCCGTCGTCTGGTCCCGATCGTGTCGGCCTTCGCGGGCCTGGTCATCGGCATCGTCTTCGGATACATCTGGCCGGTCCTCGGCACGGGTCTGCACAACCTCGGCGAGTGGCTGGTCGGTTCGGGCGCGGTGGGCGCCGGCATCTTCGGTGTCGCCAACCGTGCGCTGATCCCGATCGGCATGCACCACCTGCTGAACTCGTTCCCGTGGTTCCAGGCGGGCGAGTACGAGGGCAAGAGCGGCGACATCGGCCGCTTCCTGGCCGGTGACCCGACGGCGGGCCAGTTCATGACCGGCTTCTTCCCGATCATGATGTTCGCGCTGCCGGCCGCGTGTCTGGCGATCGTGCACTGTGCCCGTCCGGAGCGCCGCAAGGTCGTCGGCGGCATGATGTTCTCCCTCGCGCTGACGTCGTTCGTCACCGGTGTGACCGAGCCGATCGAGTTCACGTTCATGTTCATCGCGCCGGTCCTGTACGGGATCCACGCGGTGCTCACCGGTGTCTCGATGGCCCTGACCTGGGCGCTCGGCATGAAGGACGGCTTCGGCTTCTCGGCCGGCGCGGTGGACTACGCCCTGAACCTGGGCATCGCGACCAACCCGCTCGGCCTGGCCGTGGTGGGCTTGTGCTTCGCGGTGGTCTACTACGTCGTCTTCCGCTTCGCGATCATCAGGTTCAACCTGCCGACACCGGGCCGCGAGTCCGACGAGGAACTGGCGGAGCTGCAGAAGGCGGAGGCCAAGTAGGCCGTAGGCCGCTCACGCACGCAGGAAGGCCCCCGGAGCGCCGAGCTCCGGGGGCCTCGTGTCGTTCGGGGAGTCAGATCTCGTACGACTTCCTCGGCGCCGCCAGTTCCACCGGACCGTCGTACACCGCGCGCGCGTCGGCCAGGTTGGTCTGGGGGTCGGTCCACGGGGGGATGTGGGTGAGGACCAGGCGGCGGGCTCCTGCCCTGCTCGCCGTCTCGCCCGCCTCGCGGCCGTTGAGGTGCAGGTCGGGGATGTTCTCCTTGCCGTGCGTGAAGGCGGCCTCGCACAGGAACAGGTCGGTGTCGCGCGCGAGTTCGTCCAGGGCCGGGCTGATGCCGGTGTCGCCGGAGTACGTCAGGGACTTCCCGGCGTGCTCGACGCGGATGCCGTACGCCTCCACGGGGTGGGCCACGCGTTCGGTGTGGACCGTGAACGGGCCGATCTCGAAGGTGGACGGCTTGACCGTGTGGAAGTCGAAGACCTCGCTCATGGAGGAGGCGGTGGGAGTGTCCGCGTAGGCCGTGGTGAGGCGGTGCTCGGTGCCCTCGGGGCCGTAGACCGGGATCGGGTCGCAGCGGCCGCCGTCGTGGCGGTAGTAGCGCGCGACGAAGTACGCGCACATGTCGATGCAGTGGTCGGCGTGCAGATGGCTGAGGAAGATCGCGTCGAGGTCGTAGAGACCGCAGTGGCGCTGCAGCTCGCCAAGGGCACCGTTGCCCATGTCGAGAAGCAGCCGGAAGCCGTCGGCCTCGACGAGGTAGCTCGAGCAGGCCGATTCCGCGGACGGGAACGACCCCGAGCAGCCGACGACGGTGAGCTTCATAAAGCAGAAACCTCCGCTGGCGGGAACTTTTCTGGGAAGGAGACGGGGGTCGTGCGGTGCGTCGAGCGTAAGGCGCAAAACTCATGGTCGCTCCTCCACCAGGGGCTGTTGTGGGCGAACTCACCTGTGGTGTCACCGGTTCGGCTGGCCCCGGGGCGTGCGCGGCGTGCGGAAGGGCGCGCGGGCGTTGGAGCGCCGGTAACGTCATGCCCATGGATACGTCCTGGTGGCTGGCGCTCGCGGCGGTGGTACTGCTCGCGATGGTCGCGACGCTCGTCGACGGCTGGGGGCGCGGCCGGCGTCCCGCGGGGCGGCGGACCCGGCCGCCGGGGCGTCCGACGGGGCCCCGCGGGCGGCCGGGGACACGTCCGCGGCCTGCGGAGATCTGGTGGGCGACCGTGCCGTACGAGGACGGGCCGGGGAGTAAGGACCGGCCCTGTCTGGTGCTGGTGGTGCACGGGGAGCGGGCGACCGTCGCGAAGATCACCAGCAAGTACCGCGACGAGCGGGCCGGGGTGATCCCGTTGCCGCCGGGCGCGGTGGGCGATGCACACGGGCGCGCGAGCTTCCTGGAGACGGACGAGCTGCGCGAGGTGCCGGTGTGGGAGTTCCGGCGCAGGGCGGGGGTGGTGGACCCGGTCCTGTGGGACCAGGTCCGTCACCTCGCCACGTAAATAACGGATCCGGCGGGGGCTTACGCCCAGAGCTGGCCCTGGAGGGCCTCGATGGCCTCCTCCGTGGTGGCCGCCGTGTAGACACCCGTGGACAGGTACTTCCAGCCGCCGTCGGCGACGACGAACACGATGTCCGCGCTCTCGCCGGCCTTGACAGCCTTGTTGCCGACGCCGATCGCCGCGTGCAGCGCGGCGCCGGTGGAGACGCCCGCGAAGATGCCCTCCTGCTGGAGGAGCTCGCGGGTGCGGGTGACCGCGTCCGCCGAGCCGACGGAGAAGCGGGTGGTGAGGACGGAGGCGTCGTACAGCTCCGGTACGAAGCCCTCGTCGAGGTTCCTGAGGCCGTAGACCAGGTCGTCGTAGCGCGGCTCGGCGGCGACGATCTTGACGTCCGGCTTGTTCTCGCGGAGGTAGCGGCCTACGCCCATCAGGGTGCCCGTGGTGCCGAGGCCGGCGACGAAGTGGGTGACGGACGGGAGGTCGGTGAGGATCTCCGGGCCGGTCGTCGCGTAGTGGGCGCCCGCGTTGTCCGGGTTGCCGTACTGGTAGAGCATCACCCAGTCGGGGTGCTCGGCGGAGAGCTCCTTGGCGACCCGGACGGCGGTGTTGGAGCCGCCCGCGGCGGGCGACGGGATGATCTCGGCGCCCCACATGCCGAGCAGGTCACGGCGTTCCTGCGAGGTGTTCTCGGGCATCACGCAGACCATGCGGTAGCCCTTGAGCTTGGCGGCCATGGCGAGGGAGATGCCCGTGTTGCCGCTCGTCGGTTCCAGGATCGTGCAGCCGGGGGTCAGGCGGCCGTCCTTCTCCGCCTGCTCGATCATGTGCAGGGCGGGGCGGTCCTTGACCGAGCCGGTCGGGTTGCGGTCCTCCAGCTTCGCCCAGATACGGACGTCGGCGGACGGCGAGAGCCGCGGCAGGCGCACCAGAGGGGTGTTGCCCACCGCGGCCAGCGGGGAGTCGTAGCGCATGGGGGCAGCGGGCCTTAGACCATGCCGCCGGCCACGGCCGGCAGGATCGTGATGCTGTCGCCGTCGGCGAGCTTGGTGCTGATGCCGTCGAGGAAGCGGACGTCCTCGTCGTTCAGGTAGACGTTGACGAAGCGGCGCAGTTCGCCGCCGTCCACGATGCGGGCCTGGATGCCCGTGTGCCGGGTCTCGAGGTCGGTGAAGAGCTCGGCGAGGGTGTCCCCGGTGCCCTCCACGGCCTTCTGGCCGTCGGTGTACTGGCGGAGGATGGTCGGGATGCGGACCTCGATGGCCATGGCTCAGGGCTCCTGTCGGAAGGTGTCTGGTCGGTGGGCGCGCGGCAGCGCTGTACAGCGGGGGTGGTGCGGGTCAGGCGCCGCGGCTCACGGCCGTACGGCGGCAGGGCAGCGTCAACAGATGGCGCTGGCGAGCCTGCACAGGTCGACGTGCAGCCGCGCCACGAGCAGCATGCCCGGCGTCTTTTCGCTCACGTCGTGGGAAACCATGGGCTCATCGTATCGATTCCCGGTCGGGGTCCCGGAATGTGATCCCACATGCCGGACGGATTCCGGCCGGGGAATGAGACCGCGCTGCTGAGGCGGGCCCGCGCGGGGCCGGTCAGGCGGAGTCGCGCAGGACCAGCCGGGTCGGTACGACGACGGAGGGCGGCGCCTCGGTCCGGCCGGTGCGCTCCGTGCGGTCGGCCCGCTCCGTGCGGTCGAACAGCAGCCGGGCCATCAGGCGTCCCATGCCCTCGACGTCCTGGTGGACCGTGGTCAGGGGCGGGTCGGTCGACTCCGCGATGTCGGTCAGGTCGTCGAAGCCGACGACGGCGACGTCCTCGGGCACCCGGCGTCCGCGTGCCCGCAGGGTCTGCAGGGCGCCGGAGGCCATGAGGTCCGAGGCGACGAACACGGCGTCCAGGTCGGGGCACCGGTCCAGGAGGGCGGCCATGGCGTCGGCGCCGCCCTGCCGGGTGTAGTCGGCGCGCTCGGTCAGCTCGGGCGGCGCGTCGAGGAGGACGTCCCGGTAGCCGGCGAGGCGGTCGGCGGCGGAGGTCTCCTGGTCGTGGGGGCCGGTGACGGTCGCGACGCGTTTCCTGCCGAGCGAGACCAGGTGCCGGACGGCCTGCCGGGCTCCCCCGCGGTTGTCGCCGTCGACGTAGGCGTGGCGGTGCACGGTGTCGCCGGCGCGCAGCAGCGGCCGGCCGCCGAAGACGGCGGGCAGGCCGATCCGCTCGATCATCTCGTGCAGCCGGTCGCCGGGGCGCAGCGAGAACAGGACGGCTCCGTCGACGTGGCCGCCGCCGAGGTAGTCGGCCACGCGCGCGTAGTCGTCCGGTTCGTCCAGGAAGAGCAGGACCGCCTGGGCGCCGTGCCGGGCGAGTTCCCGGCGGATGCCGCGCAGGAGGCAGTCGAAGAACGGGTCGAGGAAGAGCCGGTTGTCGGGCTCGGTGGCCACGACCGCGACGGCGTTGGTGCGGTGGGTGACCAGCTGGCGGGCGGCCTGGTTCGGTACGTAACCGAGCTCGGTGATCACTTCCCGGACGCGGTCGACGACCTCGGCGCGCACCTTGGGCTCGTCGTTGATCACCCGGGACACCGTGGACTTCGAGACGCCGGACCGGCGGGCGACGTCCTCCAGGGTGGGGCGCCGTGGGGTCGGCCGCTGCGTCAACACCATCTCCGATACGGCGAGTTGCTCGGGTGGGTACGACGCTCAGTATGCCTCGACGACCTTGATCTCCTCCTCGGTGATCTCGCCCTCGACGATCCGGAAGGAGCGGAACTGGAAGGGGCCCGCCGCGTCGCTGTCCGCGGTCGAGACCAGGACGTAGTGCGCGCCGGGCTCGTTGGCGTAGGAGATGTCGGTGCGGGACGGGTAGGCCTCGGTCGCGGTGTGGGAGTGGTAGATGATCACCGGCTCCTCGTCGCGGTCGTCCATCTCGCGGTAGAGCTTGAGCAGGTCCTGCGAGTCGAACTCGTAGAAGGTGGGCGAGCGGGCGGCGTTCAGCATCGGGATGAAGCGCTCGGGGCGGCCGGTGCCCGCCGGGCCCGCGACCACGCCGCATGCCTCGTCGGGGTGGTCCTCGCGCGCGTGGGCGACGATCTGGTCGAACAGGACCTGGGTGATGGTCAGCATGCTGGCCAGGATAAGCAGAGGGGCCGCCCTGTACCGAGGGGTGGTACCGGGCGGCCCACATGGTGAGCGGAGAGGTCAGCCGATCTTCTCGAACTCCGGCTCGCCGCCGCGGTCCGCGATCCGCGGGTTGCGGCTCTTCAGGATCGCCCAGCCGATGCCCAGGGCGGCGGCCCAGACCGCCATCACGTAGAGGCAGACGCGGGAGTCGGCGTCGTACGCGATCAGGCCGGTGACGAAGAGCAGGAAGGCGATCGCGACGTAACTGCACTTCGAGCCGCCCGGCGCCGGGAAGGGCGAGGCGGGCAGGCGGCCGGCCTCGACCGCGCGGCGGTACAGGACGTGGCTGATCAGGATCATCAGCCAGGTCCAGATGCCGGCCGCGGTGGCGACCGAGACGACGTAGCCGAAGGCCTTCTCCGGGACGATGTAGTTCAGGATCACGCCGACGCCCATGAAAAGGACGGAGACCGTGATGCCGAAGGCCGGCGCCTTGGTCGAGGACAGCTTCTTGAAGACGGCCGGGGCCTCACCGCTCTCGGCCAGGTTCCGCAGCATGCGGCCGGTGGAGTACATGCCCGAGTTGCAGGAGGACAGGGCCGCGGTCAGCACGACGAAGTTGACGATGCCCGCGCCCGCCGGGATGCCGATCTTCGCGAAGGCCTCGACGAAGGGGCTCACCCCTGGTGCGAACTCGGTCCACTTGACCACGCACAGGATGACGGTGAGGGCACCGACGTAGAAGAGCGCGATGCGCCAGGGCAGCGTGTTGATCGCCTTGGGGAGGGTCTTCTCCGGATCCTCGGACTCGCCGGCCGTGACGCCGACCAGTTCGACGGCGAGGTAGGCGAACATGACGCCCTGCAGGGTCATCAGGGACGAGCCGATGCCCTTGGGGAAGAAGCCGTCGAAGGCCCAGAGGTTGGAGACGGCCGCGGTGTCGCCGGCGCTGCTGAAGCCGAAGGTGAGGACGCCCAGGCCGATCACGATCATGCCGATGAGGGCGGTGACCTTGACCATCGAGAACCAGAACTCCAGCTCGCCGAAGAGCTTCACGGAGATCAGGTTGACCCCGAAGAGGATCACCAGGAAGACCAGGGCCGTCACCCATTGCGGAATGGACGGGAACCAGTAGTTGACGTAGATCGCGGCGGCCGTCAGTTCGGCCATGCCGGTGACCACCCACATCAGCCAGTACGTCCAGCCGGTGAAGTAGCCGAAGAACGGGCCGAGGAACTCGCGGGAGTACTCCGCGAACGAGCCCGAGACCGGGCGGTAGAGCAGGAGCTCGCCGAGCGCCCGCATGATGAAGAAGATGATCACGCCGGCGATGGCGTACATGAAGATGAGGCTGGGTCCGGCCTTGGCGATGTTCGCCCCGGCACCCAGGAAGAGTCCGACGCCGATGGCGCCGCCGATCGCGATCATCTGGACCTGGCGACTGCCGAGCCCTCGTTCGTACCCCTCTCCCTCGGGGGTCTTCTCCGTGTCGACCTGCGCTGAGGTCATGTGTGGTGCGCCTTCCTCCATGCCGACCCGGGCCTCTCGTCGGCCTCGGATCGGGTTCCGATCCCCCCGGATTGATGGAGCTGAGCGGGCCTTGCGGGCCCGCTCGTGCCTGGCCGGCGATCCGCCGGCTCGGTGGCGCACCCGGCCGAACATTCGGGTGGTGTTCGCCGGGCGGTCGTGAAGATTTATCACGGCCGCAATGATGATCGCCTGAGCGACGTGTGGCGCAGCACACAGGGAGAGTTGGACAAAAGCCACCCTGGAGGGGCATAGGTGTCCGTCACGGTGACGCGATCGTTATCCGGATTTGAGCGTCCGCTGAGCGAACACACAACCGTCACAAGTCAGGGCATGAGTGTCGAAACGAGGGTCTCCTGGAGCCCGCCCAGCCACAGATACGCCATGACCATCGGCTTGCGGGGGTCCTCGTCCGGCAGACGGTAGAGGAGGTCCGTGTCCTCTTCGTCCGTGATGTCCAGCCGGGAGCCGATCGCCAGGCGCAGGTCGTTGAGGGCGCCGAGCCACTGCTGGGACTGCTCCGGGGACAGCTTGAGAACCGCCCCGCCCTCGCCCGCGGCGTTGAGCTCGTCCAGGGCGCGGATCACCGCGAGGGCGTTCTCACGCTTGCCGGCCCGCAGGTCGTTCTCGGTGTAGCGGCGGAACTCGGAGGAGTACGCCCGCTGTTCCTCGGCCTCCTTGGGGCCCGGGGTGCCCTCGGGGTCGCTGTAGGCGTCCGGGAAGAGACGCATCAGGACGGGATCGGAGGGCGGCTCGCTGGGGCCGTCGGCGAAGAGCTCGGCGAGCGGGTCCTCTGGGGCGTCCTCGCCGGGGCCGGGGCCGATGAGCTCCAGGAGCTGGACGGCCAGCGACCGGATGATGGAGATCTCGACGTCGTCGAGGGCGACGGCCGCGCCGCCGCCGGGGAGCGGTTCGAATTGTCCTGGCATCAGGGGTTATCGCTACTTCCGGTCCTGCGGGCGGCTGGGGCGGGTCACTTCCGGTGGGTCACTTCCGGTCCTGCTGGAGGGTGGCCCACAGGCCGTAGCCGTGCATCGCCTGCACGTCGCGTTCCATCTCCTCGCGACTGCCGCTGGACACGACCGCCCGGCCCTTGTGGTGGACGTCGAGCATGAGCTTGGTGGCCTTGTCCTTGGAGTAGCCGAAGTACGACTGGAAGACGTACGTCACATAGCTCATGAGGTTGACGGGGTCGTTGTGGACGATGGTGACCCAGGGGACGTCCGGCTCGGGGACGGCGAAGACCTCTTCCGCCGACTCGGTGCGTTCGATCTCTACGGGAGCGGGTGACGTCACACGGCCATGCTGCCACGCATGCCACAAATCGTCACACTGACGCAAATGGGGGTAGCATCTCTTGCCATGAACACAGCGGACCTTGGGCTGCCGGTGGACGTTCCCTCGACAGCGCTCTTCACGGACCAGTACGAGCTCACGATGCTGCAGGCCGCCCTGAAGGCGGGTACCGCCGAACGGCGCAGCGTGTTCGAGGTCTTCACCCGGCGGCTGCCGGAGGGGCGGCGCTACGGCGTCGTCGCGGGCACCGGCCGAGTGCTGGACGCGGTCGAGAACTTCCGTTTCGACGCGGACGTCCTCGGCTTCCTGCGCGAGGGCGGCATCGTCGACGACGAGACCCTGGACTGGCTCGCCTCGTACCGCTTCTCGGGTGACATCTGGGGCTATCCGGAGGGGGAGGTGTACTTCCCGGGCTCGCCGATCATGCGGGTCGAGGGCTCCTTCGCCGAGTGCGTGCTCCTGGAGACCGTGATCCTGTCGATCCTCAACCACGACTCGGCGATCGCCGCGGCCGCCTCCCGGATGTCCTCGGCCGCCGGGGAGCGCCCCCTGATCGAGATGGGGGCCCGCCGCACCCACGAGCTGGCCGCGGTCGCCGCCGCGCGCGCCGCGTACGTCGGCGGCTTCACCACCACCTCCGACCTGGCGGCGGGCTTCCGCTACGGCATCCCCACGGTGGGCACGAGCGCGCACGCCTTCACCCTGCTCCACGACCACGAACAGGACGCCTTCCAGGCCCAGGTGAACTCGCTGGGCCGGGGCACCACGCTGCTGGTGGACACCTACGACGTCACGGAGGCCGTCCGTACGGCCGTCGAGGTCGCCGGGCCCGAGCTGGGCGCGGTGCGCATCGACTCCGGTGACCTGCTGCTGGTCGCGTACCGGGTACGGCAGCAGCTGGACGAGCTGGGCGCGACGGACACGCGGATCATCGTGACCTCCGACCTGGACGAGTACGCCATCGCCTCGCTCGCGGCGGCGCCCGTGGACGCGTACGGCGTCGGCACCCAGTTGGTGACCGGTTCCGGGCACCCGACCTGCTCGATGGTCTACAAGCTGGTCGCCCGCGCCGAGTCCGCCGACCTCAAGGCCCCGCTGGTGCCGGTGGCGAAGAAGTCGTCCGGCGGCAAGACGTCCATCGGCGGCCGCAAGTGGGCGGCGCGGCGCCTGGACGAGTACGGGATCGCGGAGGCGGAGGTCGTCGGCACCGGGGCGGTGCCGGGCGAACTCGTCGACCGGCAGCTGCTCGTCGAGCTCGTCAAGGCCGGCGAGGTCGTCGCGCGGGAGCCGCTGGACGTCGTACGCGACCGGCACGCGGCCGCCCGGGCCAACCTGCCGCTGTCGGCGACGCAGTTGTCGCGCGGAGAACCGGTCATCCCGACGGAGTACGTGCACGGGCGCTCGGGTAGCTAGAGCCTGACACAGGATCCAAAGGGGGGGCCGTGCTTCACGCCCTGCCGTGCCCCCTCCCGTCCCGCCCCACAAGTCCGTAGGCTCGGAGGTTCACCGGCCGGGCCCGCACCCCTGCTCCACCCCGACCCCATAGTCGAAGGACACCGACCATGCGCCGCGCCTTGATCGTCGTTGACGTGCAGAACGACTTCTGCGAAGGGGGCAGTCTCGCGGTGGCCGGGGGTGCCGATGTGGCCGCCGCCGTCACCGAGCTGATCGGGCAGGCGGCCGGCTCCGGCTACCAGCACGTGGTGGCCACCCGCGACCACCACATCGCCCCCGGCGGCCACTTCGCCGACAACCCCGACTACGCCCACTCCTGGCCCGCGCACTGCGTCGCCGGCACCGAGGGCGTCGGCTTCCACCCGAACTTCGCCCCGGCCGTCGCCTCCGGCGCGGTCGACGCCGTCTTCGACAAGGGCGCGTACGCGGCCGCCTACAGCGGCTTCGAGGGCGCCGACGAGAACGGCGTGACACTCGCCGACTGGCTGCGCGCCCGGCAGGTCGAGGAGGTCGACGTCGTCGGCATCGCGACCGACCACTGCGTGCGCGCCACCGCCCTGGACGCGGCCCGCGAGGGCTTCCGTACGCAGGTGCTGCTGGACCTCACGGCCGGGGTGGCCGAGGAGACCACCGAGCGGGCCGTCGAGGAGCTGCGCGCGGCCGGCGTGGAGCTGACCGGGAAGCCGGTCGTCTAGGGCCTGTTGCGAAAGTGGCGTCGTCGCCCGAAGGGCGGCCGCGCGGCGTCCGGTGCGTGCTCTCGGCGTGCCGCCCGGAAGCCCTCGTACCGGGCGTACTCGGGCTTTCGGGCGGTGCGGCGAGTGGGGGCACCGCCCACGCCCTCAAGGCAGTGGGGGAGCGTGCCGGGCGTCGCGCGGCAGGCGCCACTTTCGCAACAGGCCCTGGAGCCCGCGCAGCCCCGCGCAGCCCGGCGGGGTCACGCCGGGGCCGGGGGGCGTCTGAGCAACGCCCTGATCGGGTGCCAGAGCTCCTGGACGAGCTCCGGTCCGCCGACAGCGTTGTCAGGCGCCGTACGCCATATCAGGCCGTCCGGATGGTGCAGGACCGCGGTGATCTCGTCGGGGGTCGGCGGCGCGGCGTTGCCACGCAGGTAGACCGCCCGCATGCCGAGGTTGCGGAGCCTGGTCAGGGCGCGCGCACGGTTCTGGGCATGGACGAGGAAGCGGACACTGCCCGTGCCGTCGGCGGTGGGGCTGGGCAGGTTCAATGCCACCACCACGCTGCCGGTCGGCAGCTTGCAGAAACCTCCTGCGGCCATGCGGTCACACCCCCGTGCGAGTCGGCGTCAACATCGGTGTCAATAAGAGAACCACAGGACGCACCTAAACACGATCGGCGGCAACCCGCCAGGGGGTCACCGCCGATACGCTTCTGACCTGCGAAAATACTGTCTACTTCGCGGACGGTCCGACCTGGAGCGTGATCGTCGAGCCGCTCAGCGGCTCCTTGACGATCTTGATCCGGGTGTCGGTGTCAGTGACCCTGACGCCCGCGAGCGGGGTCGACTCGTCGTAGTACGTCGACGTGCCGTCGTCGAAGACCGGGACTCCGGGACGCGACTTGATCTTCGTGGCGACGCCCGCGTTGTGGAGCGTGAGCGCGTCCGTCGGGTACCAGCTGAAGGTCGAGTCGAAGGACTGGATGCGGTTGCGCATCAGCGAACCGTCCGACCACTTCAGCGGCGTCGGGTGGGAGTCGACCGGCAGGATCAGACCCTCACCGGGGTGCTGGCTGGTGTTGTCGTCGGCCTGGGAGGTGTCCCACTTCCAGATCAACAGGCCGTTCTGGTAGGCGTAGTGCTCCACCCAGTCCGGACGGGTCGTCGAGAAGCCGAAGTTGTACGGGCCGACCTTGAGGGTCTTGTCGTACGACACGTACTGGCGGTTCTCGGCGATGTAGTACTGCGCGTAGTCGTCGGTGATGGACGCGCCGATGCGGGAGAAGCCGTTCGCCGTCCAGGCCGCGTCCGCGGACTCGGCGGTGTCGGAGAACAGGGCCGCGCCGTCTGCGGTCACCGTGATCTGGTCGGCCGCGAAGCCCTTCTGGGCCACGCCGCCGTCGGTGGCGTAGCGGAAGCGCAGGTCGACCTTTTGGCCCGCGTAGGCGTCCAGCGGGTAGGTCAGCTTCTGGTAGGCGTCCACCGTGCCGGTGAGGGCGGGCTTGCCGCTGCCGTCGCGCGGGACGGCGGTGCCGTCGGCCAGAGTGCCGTCGATCGGCGTCCAGTTGGTGCCGCCGTCGGTGGAGACCTCGGTGTAGAGGTAGTCGTAGTCGGCCTCGATGTCCCACCAGCCGTCGAGGGTCAGCGCCGCCGACGCCTTGCCGGTCAGGTCGACCGTACGGGCCAGGGTGTTGCGGAGGTTGTCGCCGCTGCCGCTCCACCACTGGGTGGCGCCCTGGGCCGGGGTGACCACCTCGGTGGTGACCTTCTTGTCGGGCAACTGCACGATGAGGGCCTGCGGGTTCTTGGTGTTGTACTCCGCGACGCCCAGCGTGTGGGTGGACTTGGTGCCGGCCTTGGCCACGTCGTAGTCCAGCCAGCCCAGTTGCAGCTTGTCCCAGGCGTTCATGTCGCCGGGCAGGTCGCCGATGGAGTCCTTGCCGGTGCCGAGCCAGGAGCCGGACGACATCAGGGTCCAGAAGCCGGTGGAGTTCTCGCCGCCGCCGGAGGTGTCGTACTCGTCGGGCAGGCCGAGGTCGTGGCCGTACTCGTGGGCGTAGACGCCCAGGCCGCCGTTCTCCGGCTGGATGGTGTAGTCGCCGACCCAGATGCCGGTGTCGCCGATCTGGGCGCCGCCGAGCTTGTTGGTGTCGGGGCCGGTGGAGCCGGCGTCGGTGCCGAAGGCGTACCAGCGGTGGGCCCAGATCGCGTCCGCGCCCTGGGCGCCGCCGCCGGCGGACTCGTCCTCACCGGCGTGCACGATCTGGAAGTGGTCGATGTAGCCGTCGGACTCGTTGAAGTCGCCGTCGGCGTCGAAGTCGTAGCGGTCCCACTGGTCGAACTCGGCCAGCTCCGCCTTGATCTCGGCGGCGGTGGCTCCGGCGGCCTCGCGCTCGGCGACCCAGGCGTTGACGCCGTCCTGCACCGCGTACCAGGCGCCGGTGGCGGCGTCGTTGGAGCCGTAACGGGCCTCGTTGTAGGGGACCTTGACCCAGTCGGTGACCTCGCCCTCGACCGAGTAGCGGCCCGAGGACTGCTTCTCGTAGTACTTCTTGAGGGACTCGGTGTTCTTGCCGGTGCCGAAGTACAGGTCCTGGAAGTGCGCCTGGTTGTAGTCCGCCTGCCAGGCCGTGCTGTTGTCCACCGCGCGGTCGGGCTCGGCTATCTCGTTGTGCAGCGGGCCGACCGTGCCGCCGTAGCGGCTGTCGATCTGGTCGCCGAACTCGACGAGGATCGTGAAGATCTTGTCGGTCTTCTCGCGGCCGAGCTCGACGTACTTGTCCTTGCCCTTGGAGCCGTCGAGCCTGACGACCTTCGAGCCGTCCCGGTCCTTGACCGTGGCGGCGCCGGATATGACCTGGTCGAGTGCTTCCTTGCGCTGGGCCTCCTGCGTCTTGGACAGGGGGCCGTCGAGGTCGTGCTCCCTGCTCTTCGCCGGCTGCGGGTCGTGCCCGTCGGCGGTGGCGGGTGCGGCGGCCGGATCGGCCTGCGCCACCGCGAAGGTGGAGATGGTGGCGGTGGCGGCGGCGAGCGCCACCACGGTCGCGGCGGCTCTGAGCTGCCAGGGTCTACTGGTCACTTCAGTCTCTCCCCATTGGTCAAGTGCCGGTATTCGACTAAAGGTTGGGGAGAAAAGACAGACCTTGACTTGAGCACGCCAATTGCACTATGCGGAGACCCAGTTCACATTGCGGACACATGACGGAGTGCCGAACAGGCGCGCGAGTCCGTCCACTTGCTGGACGTCATGACTCCGTGCGCCCCCCGTGCTCCGGCACTGTTGGTCAGGTCACGCTTACCGTTCGTTCCACTCGGGCATGCAGGCGATTAGAGTCGATTGGCGGAACGCCCGGAATACGGCGGAAAGCCAGGCCGACACCCCCCGTGGACCCCACTTCCGAGGACACGATTGACATGCCTCGTCCGACTGTCACGCCTCGCCCGACGGCCGCACAGCTCGCCTACGGTTCGTGCACCGTGATTTTCTCGACGCTCGCCATGCTGCTGCTGTCACAGACGAGTTCAGGTGTGGGGATCGCGATCATCGCCTTCTCGGCGCTCGTCCTCGGGCTGCTGGTGGCGATGACCGTACCGGTGCACAAGCCCCGCGTGGTCGCGGTACACCGCCCCGCCACGGAAACGGCACAGGCGCCCGTACCGGCCTCGGTCGCCTCGCTGGCATCCGAACAGCCCGTGCACGAGCGCGCTGCGTCCTGACGTAAGCCTTCTGTCGAGACCTCTCCGGTCGAGTCTTCTCTGATCGACACTTCTGTGGTCGGTGGTCAGGTGGTCCTGACCACCACCGTCTTCGCCGCCTTGTCGTGCAGGCCCTGCTTGTAGGGCTTGTCGAAGTAGCTCCAGCCGCCCGAGATCGCGGTCCAGATACAGGCGCAGCAGAACGCGAACGGGATCCACAGCACCGCGGAGCGGGTCAGCGTGCTCTGCATGGACGGTGTGGCCCCGTTGTCCAGGTTGGCCACCCGCATGCCCAGCCACTTCTTGCCGAGCGTCTGCCCCGACTTGACGATCATGAAGGTGTCGTAGCCGATGTAGAGCAGGGCCGCGACCAGCGACTGACCGAGCGACTTGCCGTACTCCACGTCGTCGCCGTCCACGTTGTACTCGTTGACGCCGAAACCCCACGTGAGCAGCCAGACGACGATGCCCACGAGGATCATGTCGATGATCCGGGCGAGCGTGCGCCGGCCGCTCTCGGCGAGCGGGGGCATGCCGGCCAGCGGATCGCCGGGATACCCGCCACCGCCGCCGTACGGGGCGCCACCTCCCCCGTAGGGGTCACCGCCGCCCTGGTAAGGCGGGGGCTGGCTGCCGTACGGGGGCTGATCGCCGTACGGCGATCCCGAGCCCTCGGCCGGAGGGGGCTGCTTCCTGAACGGGTCGTCTTCCGGTGGCTGCTGACCGGAGCCGGGAGGCGGTTCGCTGCTCATGGCCCGAGTCGACCGTGAACCCTCCCGTTCCGCATCCGGCGAGCGGCCGTCCGGGCTACCGAATCGTGTACGCCGTCCGCTGTACGCCGTCAGCCCGCCACGAACGTATGCGCCGCCTTGTCGTGCCAGCACTGGTGCCACGGCCGGTCGAACAGGCCCCACGCGACGCCCACGAGCCCGATGCCGAGCAGGCCGGGCACACTGTAGACCAGCCAGCGGCGCAGGGCCCCGCCGAAGGTCGGCGGCTCGCCGCCCTCGATGTCCCGCACCTCCAGGCCGAGCAGCTTCTTGCCGAGGGTGCGGCCCCACTTGGCGGTGGGCAGCGCCTCGTAGAGGACGCCGAAGAGCAGCAGGACGGCGAGGATGATGCCGAGGTAGACCGACGTCGTGCCGTCGAGCAGCCAGACCGTGACGGTCTCACCGGACAGCTTGGCCGCGTCGATCTTCTCGTTGACGTGGTCGATCGCCTTGGTGCCGAGCGGTACGGCGGCCCCGGCGGTGACGGCCGCGAGAACCAGGGTGTCCACCAGACGGGCGGCCAGCCGCTTGCCGAGGCCCGCGGGGCGGGCGGACGCCTGACGCCGGGCGGCGGCCTGGAAGATGTCCTCCACCGGCGGCTTCCAGGGCGCGACCGGCTGCTCCTCGTCGGACGCGCCCGCGAGCCGGTGCACCTGCTGCGCCCAGGAGGGCTGGCCGCCACCGGCGCCGCTCGCCATCGGCGTGCCGCCGGAGGCGGCGGGCTGCGGCTGCGGTGCGCCGGGCTGCTGGGGCACGCTCGGGGCGGCCTGCTGCGGGCCGGACGCCGGGGACGCCGGGGGCGTCTGCTGGGGGCCGGAGAGGGCGGCGGGGGCGGCTGCGGCTCCCCCGGGCCCGGCCTGCCCCTGTGCCTGGTGCCCCTGCGCCGCCGAGGCCCGGGATGCGGCGGCCTTTCCGGCGGCGAAGCCGGGGGCGTCGGGAGACGCGGGCTGCCCGGCGGGGGCGGACTGGGGGCCGTAGCCCTGCGAGGGGGCTCCGGCCGAGCCGCTCGCGGCGGCCGGTCCGGTCGTGGGCCGGGCGCCGAAGCCCGGCGTGCCCGCGCCGCCGGCCTGCCCGGCCCCTGCGCCCGCCGAGTGCTGGTCGTCGGCCCCGGGCGCGGGCTGCGGCCGCAGGCCTGCCGCCTCCGCGCCGGCTGCCGCCCCGCCCGTGCTCCCCCGCTGCGCCCCCGCCGCCCCGCTCTGCTGTGCCGTGCGCGGGGAGAGCGCGCGGAAGGTCATGGTGCCCTCGTCGTCGCGGGGGTCGCCGGGGCCCGGGACGCCGGGAGCCGCCGGGGCCGTACGGCCTGTGGTGCCCGGGCCGGAGCCGTCGGCCGCCGGTCCCGCGGGCCCCGCTGTGGCCCGGCGGAAGACGAACGTGTTGCCGGAGGCGACGTCGCCCTGGTCCGGCTCGGCGGGCGGAATCGTCGCCGAGCCGTCCGTGCGGGCGGAGCGGCCGTCCGGCTGGGCCGGGCCGTCACCGGGCTGCGCGGGACGCGGCAGCCGGGGGTCGCCACCCTGCCCCTGGGCACCCTGGGGAGCGCCCTGCGGCGAGCCCCAGGAGACCCGGCGGTCCTGGTCGCCGCCGAAGCCCGACTGGCGGGAACGGTCGGCGCCCCAGGCGGACGCGGGCTCGGGCCGGCTGCCGTGCTGGGCGTCGCCCGCCGAGGCGGGGCCGGAGGCGTCGGCCGGGTCCTCGTCGAAGAAGTGCGGGCCCGTCTCCTCGACCGGAGCCGCTCCGGGACCGGACGCGGCCCGGGCGCCCGGCGGTGGGGCGAGCGGTTCGCCGTCCGCGGGGGCCGGGCGGCTGGTGCCGGGAACCCAGGAGGCACCGTTCCAGTACCGGACATATCCGGGAATGGACGGGTCCGGGTAATACCCGTCGCGGGGCCTGTCGTCACCGGGTGCCGGGGTTGGGGCGCTCATGTCCGTCGTCCCGTATCTGCTCGGGGGTCAAATGGGGGCCTCCACATCTATCAGACCGGCGCAACAAGCACCGCCAGTCCCACCGGACCCACTCCATTTGAGCACCCTCGTGACGCTGCCGGGAAAAAAGTTCCGCGAACCCGCGTAATGCTTCCGGCCCCGCCCCCTCTCCACTCGTACGGGCCCACCGCGGGTCCCGTGCACGAGGCGCGAGAGAGGAAACACACCATGCACTACACCGTTGTGGAGCGCGAGTTGGAGCTCAGGCTCATCCTGTCGCCGGAGCGCGGCATCCCGGTCCCGGCCCTGTTGATCTACCACACCGACGACCCGTACGCCATCCACATCGCCTTCCACATCAACTCCGACCACCCGGTGCACTGGACGTTCGCCCGCGAGCTCCTCGTGGAGGGGGTGTTCCGGCCGTGCGGGCACGGGGACGTACGGGTGTGGCCGACCAAGGTCGCGGGGCGCAGCGTCGTCCTGATGGCGCTGAGTTCACCTGATGGTGACGCCCTCCTGGAGGCCCCGACGCCCCAGGTGTCCGCCTGGCTGGAGCGGACGCTGCGGGTGGTGCCCCCGGGGACCGAGGGCGAGCAACTCGGTATCGACGAGGCGCTCGACCAGTTGCTCGCCCAGTGACCGTGCCGAGGGAACGCCGGGGAAACGGGGATCAGAACAGCTTGCCCGGGTTCAGGATGCCCAGCGGGTCGAACGCCGACTTGATCGCCCGCTGCATCTCCACGCCCACCGGGCCGATCTCACGGGCCAGCCACTCCTTCTTCAGGACGCCCACGCCGTGCTCGCCGGTGATCGTGCCGCCGAGTTCCAGGCCGAGGGCCATGATCTCGTCGAAGGACTCGCGGGCGCGCCGGGACTCGTCGGGGTCCTGGGCGTCGAAGCAGACGGTCGGGTGGGTGTTGCCGTCGCCGGCGTGGGCGACGACGCCGATGGTGAGCTGGTACTTCTCGGCGATCCGCTCGGTCCCCTCCAGCATCTCGGCGAGCCGCGACCGGGGCACGCACACGTCGTCGATCATCGTCGTGCCCTTGACCGCCTCCAGGGCGGTGAGAGACAACCGGCGTGCCTGGAGGAGGAGTTCGGACTCGGCCGCGTCGTCGGCGGGGACGACCTGGGTGGCGCCCGCGGCCTCGCACAGCGCGCCGAGGGCGGCGAGGTCGGCGGCCGGGTCCGTCGTGTCGAACGCGGCCAGCAGCAGGGCTTCCGTGCTCTCCGGGAGCCCCATGTTCGCGAGGTCGTTGACGGCCTTGACCGTCGTACGGTCCATCAGTTCGAGGAGGGACGGCACGTGGCCGCCCGCCATGATCCGGCACACGGCGTCGCACGCGGCGGCCCCGGACGCGAACTCGGCGGCCAGCACCAGCTGCTCGGGCGGCTGCGGCCGCAGGGCGAGGGTCGCCCGTACGACGATGCCGAGCGAGCCCTCGGAACCGACGAAGAGGCGGGTGAGGTCGTATCCGGCGACGCCCTTCGCCGTGCGGCGGCCGGTGGACATCAGGCGCCCGTCGGCGAGGACGACGTCGAGTCCGAGGACGTACTCGGCCGTCACCCCGTACTTCACGCAGCACAGACCGCCGGAGGCGGTGCCGATGTTGCCGCCGATCGTGCACATCTCCCAGCTGGAGGGGTCGGGCGGGTAGTAGAGCCCGTGTTCGCCCACCGCGCGGGAGAGCGTGGCGTTGACGACACCCGGTTCGACGACGGCGATGCGGTCGACCGGGTTGATCTCCAGGATCCGGTCCATCTTCGTCAGGGACAGCACGATGCAGCCGTCGGAGGCGTTGGCCGCGCCCGACAGGCCCGTGCGGGCGCCCTGCGGGACGACCGGGATCCGCAGCTCGGTGGCGACGCGCATGACGTGCTGGACCTGTTCGACCGTGCGCGGCAGGACGACCACCGCGGGGGCGCCGGCCGGGCAGAAGCTGGCCATGTCGTTGGCGTAGGAGGCCGTGACGTCCGGGTCGGTGAGGACGGTCTCGGCGGGGAGGCCGCCGAGCAGACGGTCGACGAGGTTGCCGGTCGCTGCGATGTCTTCGTCGCGGGGCGCTTCGATACGGCTCATGATCACAGGGTCGCACCGGGGGCCATCGGTGTGAACCCCATGTACACCAGCCTCCGCGTGCCGGGGTGTGGTCGTCGTATTGACGCACAGTGAGCGCCATGGAGAACCAAGAGGAGGCACCCGCGCAGCCACGCTCGTCCGGGCGGAGGCGGGTACTGATCGCCTCCGTCGCCGGGTGTGCCGTGCTCGGCGGTGTGCTGATGCTGCTGCCCTGGGAGCGGACGGCGACGCGGGCTCCCGGGCCGGCCCCGGGGGCGCAGGCGCTGACGGCGGTCACGGCCGGGGTGCCGGCCGCGCTGCCCGACCTGGCGGCGCTGATCGACGAGCGGACGTCGTATCTGCGGGCGCACCCCAGGGACGCGCTGTCGTGGGCGGTGCTCGGGTCGGCCTATGTGGAGCAGGGACGGCGGACCGCGGACCCCGCGTACTACCCGAGGGCCGACAAGGCGCTGCGGACCTCGCTCAAGGTCGCCGCCAAGGGCAACACCGAGGCCCTCGGCGGACTCGCGGCCCTGGCGAACGCGCGCCGGGACTTCCGGGCGGCGCGGACGTGGGCCGAGGCCGCCCGGAAGCTGGAGCCCGGGCGGTGGACGACGTATCCGCTGCTGATCGACGCCTACACCGGCCTCGGCGACTACAAGGCGGCCGATGCCGCCCTGGAGCGGCTGATGGACCTGCGGTCCGGGCCGGCCGTGAAGGCGCGGGCCGCGGCCGTCTACCGCGACCGGGGCCGGCGTGAGGACGCCGCCGCCCACCTCGCGGACGCGGCGGCCGGGGCCGAGGCGCCGGCCGAGCAGGCGGCCTATCTGGAGCGGGCCGGGCAGCTGGCCTGGGAGCGCGGCGACCGCGAGGACGCGCTGCGGCACTTCCAGGAGGCGGTGCGCATCGACCCCGACCAGCGGGCCGCGCTGGCCGGACAGGGGCGGGCGCTCGCGGCGCTGGGCCGCACGACGGAGGCGCTGAACGCGTACCGGATGGCCCTCAGCAAGCAGCCCTGCCCTCAATATGCCCTGGAACTGGGCGAGTTGTACGAGTCGCTGCGGCTTGGACAGGCCGCGCGGGTGCAGTACGACCTGCTGCGCGAGAGGGTGCGGAGTGCGGCCGTGGGCGGGGCCGACGAGGAGCTGGTGCTCGGGCAGTTCGAGGCCGACCACGGCGATCCCCGGGCGGCGGTACGGCGGTTGCGAGCCGAGTGGGCCCGCCAGCCGGGGATCGCGGTGGCCGACGCGCTGGGGTGGGCGCTGCACCGGGCCGGCCGCCACGAAGAGGCGCTGCGCTTCGCCGTGACGGCGACGGACCGGGCCAAGGGGGGTGGCGTACGCAGCGCGCTGTACATGTACCACCGCGGCATGATCGAGCGGGAGTTGGACCGCCACGGACCCGCGCGGCGGCACCTGGAGGAGGCCCTGCGGATCAACCCCTACTTCTCGGCTGTGCGGGTGCGGGCGGCTCGGGCTGCGCTGGCGGCGCTGGGTGAGCCGTCAGTGGAGAAGGTGCCGGAGAACTGGTAGTTCCACGCATTCCCGCATACCGCTCTCACAGGTTGCCGCGCCTGGCCTGCTCCCGCTCGATCGCCTCGAAGAGCGCCTTGAAGTTGCCCTTGCCGAAGCCCATGGAACCGTGGCGTTCGATGATCTCGAAAAAGACGGTCGGCCGGTCCTGGACCGGCTTGGTGAAGATCTGCAGCAGGTAGCCGTCCTCGTCGCGGTCCGCCAGGATCTTCAGTTCGCGCAGGGTCTCGACGGGGACGCGGGTGTCGCCGACCCACTCGCCGAGGGTGTCGTAGTACGAGTCGGGGGTGTCGAGGAACCGCACCCCGGCCGCGCGCATCGTCCGTACCGTCTCGACGATGTCGTTGGTGTTGAGCGCGATGTGCTGGACGCCGGCGCCGCCGTAGAACTCCAGGTACTCGTCGATCTGGGACTTCTTCTTGGCGATGGCGGGCTCGTTGATCGGGAACTTGACCTTGAGGGTCCCGTCGGCGACGACCTTCGACATCAGCGCGCTGTACTCGGTCGCGATGTCGTCGCCCACGAACTCCTTCATGTTCGTGAAGCCCATGACCTTGTTGTAGAAGCCGACCCACTCGTTCATCCGGCCGAGTTCGACATTGCCGACGCAGTGGTCGATCGCCTGGAAGGTGCGGTGGGCGGGGGGTTCGACCAGGGGGTCGGCCGCGACGTATCCGGGGAGGTAGGGACCGTCGTAGCCGGTCCGCTCGACGAGTGTGTGGCGGGTCTCGCCGTAGGTGGCGATCGCGGCGAGTACGACCGTGCCGTGCTCGTCCTTCAGCTCGTACGGCTCGGCGAGCGCGCGGGCGCCGTGCTCGATCGCGTAGGCGAACGCGGCGCGGGCGTCCGGGACCTCGATGGCGAGGTCGACCACGCCGTCGCCGTGTTCGGCCACGTGCTGGGCGAGGAAGTGGCCCCAGGGGGTGGCGGGCTTGACGACGGAGGTGAGGACGAAGCGGGCGGAGCCGTTCTCGAGCACGTACGAGGCGGTCTCGCGGCTGCCGTTCTCCGGTCCGGAGTAGGCGACCAGCTTCATGCCGAAGGCGGTGGAGTAGTAGTGCGCCGCCTGCTTGGCGTTGCCCACGGCGAAGACGACCGCGTCCATTCCCTTGACCGGGAAGGGGTCGGCCTGCCGGGCGGTGTCGGGAGTGTGGTGTGTGGTCTGCGTCATGCCGGAAGCGTCACCCGCGACGGCAAGGTGCGCAATAGTTCGCGAATGTGCTGGGCAATATGTTCAGTGCGGTGCCCGTTTCTGCGGGCCTTCTGTACAGGATGACCAGCGCCGGGAGGCTGCCGTGGGGACGACCGACGGGATCGACGCGCTCGACGGGCGGATCATCGTGCTGCTGGCGCGGGAGCCGCGGATCGGGGTCCTGGAGATGTCCCGGCGGCTGGGGGTCGCCCGGGGCACGGTGCAGGCGCGTCTCGACCGGCTTCAGTCGAATGGCGTCATCCGCGGATTCGGTCCGCAGGTGGACCCGGCGGCGCTCGGCTATCCCGTCACCGCGTTCGCGACGCTGCAGATCCGGCAGGGGCAAGGGCCCGACGTGCGGGCGCACTTGGCGACCGTGCCGGAGGTGCTGGAGCTGCACACCACCACCGGCAGCGGGGACATGCTGTGCCGCCTGGTGGCCCGCTCGAACGCCGATCTCCAGCGGGTCATCGACCGGGTGGTCGGTTTTGATGGGATCGTCCGGGCCTCCACCGCGATCGTCATGGAGAACCCCGTTCCGCTGCGGATCATCCCGCTGGTGGAGCAGGCGGCGGAGGACCGGGAGCCCTCCTGACGGCGACCTGAGGTGAGCGGATGTGAACTTCTGGGAGTACCTGGGCAACCGCCACCAGCAGCTGCTGACGGACGCCTACCAGCACGCGAGTGCCGTCTTCCAGTGCATGGTCGTGGCGACGCTGCTCGGCGTCCTGATCGGCATCCTGACCTATCGGAGCGAGTGGGCGGGCAGCCTCGCGACGACGACCACCTCGACCATTCTGACCGTCCCGGCGCTCGCGATGATCGGTCTGCTCATCCCGGTCGTGGGGCTGGGCGTTCCGCCCACGGTGATCGCCCTGACGCTGTACGGGCTGCTGCCGATCGTGCGGAACTCGATCGTCGGCCTGCGCGGGGTCGACCCCTCCCTGGTGGACGCGGCGACGGGCATCGGGATGTCCCGGGCGATGCGGATGGTGCGGGTCGAGCTGCCGCTGGCCTGGCCGCCGATCCTGACCGGGATCCGGGTCTCCACGCAGATGCTGATGGGCATCGCGGCGATCGCCGCCTACGCCTCCGGACCCGGCCTCGGCAATGTGATCTTCCGCGGTCTCGGCTCCCTGGGCAGCAAGAACGCGCTCAACCAGGTGCTCGCGGGCACGCTCGGGATCGTCGTCCTGGCCCTGCTGTTCGACGCCGCGTACGTCCTGATCGGGCGGCTGACCATTCCCAGGGGGATCCGTGTCTGAGACATCGACGAGCGGGACGGCATCCACGAGCGGGACGACACCCACGAGCGGCGCGACGACCGGCGCCACCATCGAGCTGGAGAACCTCACCAAGCGGTATCCGGGCAATCCCAGCCCCGCCGTGGACAACGTCAGCATGGAGATCAAGGCGGGCGAGATCGTGATCTTCGTCGGCCCGTCGGGATGCGGCAAGTCCACGACACTCAAGATGATCAACAGGCTGATCGAACCGACCGGCGGCCGCATCCGCATCAACGGCGAGGACGTCACCGACATGGACCCGGTGAAGCTGCGCCGGAAGGTCGGGTACGCGATCCAGGCCTCCGGCCTCTTCCCGCACATGACCGTCGCCCAGAACATCGCACTCGTACCGAGGATGATCGGCTGGCCGAAGGCGCGGATCAGGAACCGGGTCGAGGAGATGCTCGACCTGGTCGGACTCGACCCCGGCGAGTTCCACGGCCGCTACCCCCGCCAGCTCTCCGGCGGCCAGCAGCAACGTGTGGGCGTGGCCCGGGCGCTGGCCGCCGATCCTCCCGTGCTGCTGATGGACGAACCGTTCGGCGCGGTCGACCCGATCACCCGCGATCACCTCCAGGACGAGCTGATCCGGCTCCAGCACGAACTGCACAAGACGATCGTCTTCGTCACGCACGACTTCGACGAGGCGATCAAGCTCGGTGACCGGATCGCCGTCCTGCGCGAGCACTCGCACATCGCTCAGTTCGACACCCCGGAGGCGATCCTCACCAACCCGGCGGACGACTTCGTCTCGGGCTTCGTCGGGGCCGGGGCGGCGCTGAAGCGGCTCAACCTCACCCGCGTACGGGACGTGGAGATCACCGACTACCCGACGGTGACCATCGACGACCCGCTCCAGGAGATCTTCAACAAGCTCCGTTCCAGCGGCACCAGCGAGATCCTGCTCCTCGACAAGCGGGGCCGCCCCTACAAGTGGCTCAGGCGCGGCGACCTGATGCGCGCCAAGGGCTCGCTGGCCCGGGCCGGAACGCTGGTGAGCGACACGGTGACCCGGGACGCCACCCTGCGGGACGCGCTGGAGGCGGTGCTCATGGACAGCTCGGGGCGGGTCGCGGTGACCGGGCGGCGCGGCGAGTACACGGGGGTGGTCGACGTGGAGACGCTGATGAACTCGGTGCACGAGCTGCTGGAGGCCGACCGGCTGGAGGCGATGGCCCACCGGCACGACCTGGAGGAGCTGCGGGCCGCCCAGACGCACGCCGAGCAGGAGGGCGTCGGAGGCGTCGTCGAAGGGGGCGTCGGAGGGGTGAAGAAGGCGTGACCACCCCCGAGCTGGAGGAACCGGAAGGTCTGGAACGGCTGGAGCAGCCGCGCCGGGGAGACCGGGAAGAGATCGAAGGCGAAGCCCCGCCGCCACCGCCGGGCCCCCTGAAGCCGCGCATCACCTGGCAGAAGCTGACCCTCCTGCCCGCCGTCCTCATCGCCCTGCTGCTGGCGACCTGGCTGTGGTTCGCACAGGCGGACCTCGACCCGCTCACCGAGAACGCGCTGTCGGACGGCCAGGTGTCGAAGGCGCTGTGGCAGCACATCGAGCTCACGGCGATCTCGACGTTCTTCGTGCTCATCATCGCGATCCCGCTGGGGATCCTCCTGACCCGCAAGGCCTTCCGGAAGGCGACCCCGGTGGCGATGACGATCGCCAACATGGGCCAGGCGACCCCGGCGATCGGTCTGCTCGCCCTGCTGGTCATCTGGCTCGGCACGGGCATGAAGGCGGCCTTGGTCGGCATCATCGCCTACGCCGTGCTCCCGGTGCTGTCGAACACGATCGCCGGGCTCAAGGCGAACGACCCGACGCTGCTGGAGGCGGCCCGCGGCATCGGCATGTCCCCCACGGGGGTGCTCAGGAAGGTGGAGCTGCCGCTCGCCGTCCCGCTGATCCTCGCGGGCGTCCGCACGGCCCTGGTCCTCAACGTCGGTACGGCGACCCTCGCGACCTTCGGCGGGGGCGGCGGCCTCGGCGTCCTGATCACCACCGGCATCACCAACCAGCGGATGCCCGTGCTGGTGCTCGGCTCGATCCTCACCGTCGCCCTGGCCCTGCTGGTCGACTGGCTGGCCTCGCTGGCCGAACTGCTGCTGCGGCCGCGGGGCTTGGAGACGGGCACATGAGCCGGCTTACGTGTCTGCTGCTGGCCGGCGTGCTGGTGTCGGCGAGTGCGTGCGGCCTGACCAGCGGTTCCCCGATGGTCGACGATGTGCGGCCGGGCTCGATCGGCAAAGGAGAGCCCCTCAAGGGCGCCGACCTCACCGTGACGTCCAAGGAGTTCACCGAGCAGCTCATCCTCGGCGCGATCATGGGCATCGCCTTCGAGGCGGCCGGCGCGGACGTGCTCGACCGCACGGGCATCCAGGGTTCCATCGGCGCCCGCGAGGCGGTCAAGTCCGGTGACGCGGACGGCATGTACGAGTACACCGGCACCGCCTGGATCACGTACCTCGGCAACAGCGAGCCCATCGCCGACCCGCAGGAACAATGGCAGGCGGTGCGCGACGCCGACCTGGAGAACGGCCTGACCTGGCTGCCCCCGGCGCCGCTCAACAACACCTACGCCCTCGCGATGAACCAGGCCAACTTCGAGAAGTACGGCACGAAGACCCTCTCGGACGTGGCCGCGCTCTCGAAGAAGGACCCCGGCGCGGTCACCCTGTGTGTGGAGAGCGAGTTCGCCAACCGCGCGGACGGGCTGCCGGGCATGCAGAAGGCGTACGGCATGAGCGTCTCCGCCGGGAACATCACGCAGATGGACACCGGGATCATCTACACCCAGGCCGCGAAGGGCAGTTGCGTGTTCGGGGAGGTCTTCACCACCGACGGGCGCATCAAGTCCATGAACCTCGCGGTGAT
This sequence comes from Streptomyces sp. NBC_01352, assembly GCF_036237295.1. Lineage (NCBI taxonomy): Bacteria > Bacillati > Actinomycetota > Actinomycetes > Kitasatosporales > Streptomycetaceae > Streptomyces > Streptomyces sp. NBC_01352. The sequence goes on along the minus strand of NZ_CP108354.1, from coordinate 6,624,762 downwards.
GCGGGACGACCGGAAGTTCTTCCCCAACTACAACGCGGCCCCCGAGATCAACACGAAGGCCCTGAAGAAGTGGCCGGCCATCGCGGACGTCCTCGCCCCGATCACGAAGAAGCTGGACAACGCCGTGGCCCAGGAGCTGAACGCGAAGGTGGACGTCGCCGGGGAGGATCCGCATCAGGTGGCGCTGGACTGGCTGACGGAGGAGGGATTCGTCAGGGAAGGGTGAGGGTGACGGTGAGCTAGCAGCTCGGTACGGAGCCCTTCCCGCTCTCCAGCGCGGTCAGCGCGTTCACCGCGCCCTTCAGTGTGGTCACCGGGATCAGCCGCAGGCCCTTGGGGAGTTCGGACTTCGCGTCCGAGCACTCGTCCTTCGGCACCAGGAACACCGTCGCCCCGTCCCGCCGCGCCGCCTGCGTCTTCAGGGCCACTCCCCCGACCGCGCCGACCTCGCCGTTCGCCTCGATCGTGCCGGTGCCGGCGATGGTACGGCCGCCGGTGAGGTCGCCGCCGCTGCCGTCGCCCTCGAGCTTGTCGATGATGCCGAGGGTGAAGAGCAGGCCGGCACTGGGGCCGCCGACGTCGGCGAGTTTCAGGGTGACCTTGATGTCCTTGTCGGACAGGTTGAGGTAGTTCAGGGCGGCCGTGGTCGCGGCGTCCTGGGACTCCTGCATCTGCTCGGTGTTGTACTGCTCGATCTCCTTGACGCTCTGGCCGCTCGGGTAGACCGCGTCGCGCGGCATGACCGCCTGGTCCGTGGCGAACCAGGCGTCGAGCACGTCGCCGAGGGAGACGCGGGTGTCCGGGTTGGTCGCCTCGATGGTCGTCATACGGAGCTGCCCGGTCGTGTCGCGGGTCGGAGCGCCGGAGACCGTGATCACCGGGGTGCCCTTGTTCTCGCCGAGGACGTTCGCCGTGAGCCCTGGCCGCGTCAGTGAGAACGGCAGCGGCGCGAAGGCCGCCGTGGCGAGCAGAGCCACGACGGGAACAGCGCAGACAGCGGCGGCCCGGGGGCGCGTGAGGCGAGAGAGCACGGGATCAATCTAACGCGACGCCCACATCCGGCCACGTCCCGGTCAGACTCCCACCCAGCCGCCGCAACCGCGGCACCCGCACCCGCCGTAGCTGCGGGCAGTCGTGCCGCTGGGGCGGCACGGGTGGGCGCAGCGGCACCCCGCAAGCACCGGGCCGCGCGACCCACCCCCGCCCAGCACCGACGCCGGGCGCCGCAGCCGAGCCCGCCCGCACCCGCCGTAGCTGCGGGCAGTCGTGCCGCTGGGGCGGCACGGGTGGGCGCAGCGGCACCCCGCAAGCGCCGGGCCGCGCGACCCACCCCCGCCCAGCACCGACGCCGGGCGCCGGAATCAACGCACGCGCACGGTCAGCCCGGGCCGGCGCACGTCAGTGCAGGACAGCCCGCGTCAGCGCAACGCCTCCGCGACCTCCCGAGCCGCATCCACCACCCGCGGCCCCACCCGCTCCGGCACCGCATCGGCCAGCATCACGACACCAACGCTGCCCTCGACCCCCGTAACCCCGATCAACGGCGCGGCCGCCCCACTGGCCCCCGCCTCCAACTCCCCATGCGTCAAGGTGTACCCGGCATCGTCCACGGCCTGCTGCCGCGCGGCGAGAATCGCCCGCCCCGCAGCCCCGCGGTCCAGCGGATGCCGGAACCCCGCCCGATATGCCACGTGATAGTCCGTCCACGTCGGCTCGACCACCGCAACGGCCAATGCCTCCGCCCCGTCCACCAGCGTGAGATGCGCGGTCGCTCCAATGTCCTCCGCCAGCGACCGCAAGGCCGGCAGCGCAGCCTCACGTACCAGCGGATGCACCTGACGCCCCAGCCGCAGCACGCCGAGGCCGACCCGGGCACGTCCGCCCAGGTCACGCCGTACGAGCGCGTGCTGCTCCAGCGTGGCGAGCAACCGGTACACAACGGTCCGGTTCACGCCCAGTTTGTTGGACAGTTCGGTGACGGTCAGCCCGTGGTCCGTATCGGCCAGCAGCTTGAGGACACGAAGTCCCCGGTCGAGCGTCTGAGAGGTCTCCGCGGTCACGACGCCCACTCCTCCAAGTGGTGAGGTCGGCAGCCCCCTCGCGGCAGATGCGCCACCGAGTCCCGTCGGCGACGCGCTTCAGAGGCCGCCGATCGGCCGGCGGCCCGGCCAGTTGCCGGACCGCGTCGCTTCACGGCTGCGCTCCGCGGCGGCGCTGCCACGGGGCGTATGCGTAGCCGGACATTAGCGAAGCAGGTTCGCTGAGCGGAAGGCTCCGTCCAGAATCCGGGCATCGCCCCGTGCGGACCACTCCCTTTTGTCCGCAAACGTACGGCGCGCAGCACCCCGCGTGCACCACACCCGCACAGAGCGCACACGCCCCAGCTCACGCGCCACCTCACCGTCCCCTCCGACGGCGGGCGTCACCGCATCCGCGTGGCCCACTCCTGCACCTTGGCGATCCGCTGCCGCAGCTGCCCGGCCGTGGCCTCGGCGCTCGGCGGCCCGCCGCACACCCGCCGCAGCTCGGTGTGGATGACCCCGTGCGGCTTGCCGCTCTGATGGACGTACGCGCCGACCATCGTGTTGAGCTGCTTGCGCAGCTCCATCATCTCCTTGTGCGAGACCACCGGCCGCCGCTCGGCGGGCAGTTCGAGCAGGTCGGCCTCCTCGTCCGGCTTCTTGCGGCTGTGCGCGATCTGCCGGGCCTGCCGCTTCTGGAGGAGCAGCTGCACCTGGTCGGGTTCGAGCAGCCCCGGGATGCCGAGGTAGTCCTGCTCCTCCTCGCTCCCCGGGTGGGCCTGCATGCCGAACTCGGCGCCGTCGTAGAGCACCCGGTCGAAGACGGCCTCGGACTCCAGCGCCTCGAAGGCGAACTGCTCCTGCTCGCCGGTGTCCTCGTCCTGCTCCTTGTTCGCCTCCTCCATCTCCTTCTCGGACTCGGCGTACGGGTCCTCCTCGCCCTCCTTCTTCGGCTTGTCGAGGGCGTGGTCCCGTTCCACCTCCATCTCGTTGGCGAAGGTGAGCAGGTCGGGGACGGTAGGGAGGAACACGGAGGCGGTCTCGCCGCGCCGCCGGGACCGTACGAAACGCCCGACGGCCTGCGCGAAGAAGAGGGGCGTGGAGATGGTGGTGGCGTACACCCCGACGGCGAGCCGCGGGACGTCGACGCCCTCGGACACCATCCGCACCGCGACCATCCACCGGTCGTTGCTGCTGCTGAACTCGTCGATCCTGTTGGACGCCCCGGCGTCGTCGGACAGCACGAGCGTCGCCCTGTCGCCCGTGATCTCGCGGATGAGCTTGGCGTACGCGCGCGCCGAGTCCTGGTCGGAGGCGATGACGAGCGCCCCGGCGTCCGGAATGCCCTTCCGGACCTCGGTCAGCCGCTGGTCGGCGGCCCGCAGCACGCTCGGCATCCACTCACCGCGCGGATCCAGCGCCGTACGCCAGGCCTGGCTGATGGCGTCCTTGGTCATGGGCTCGCCGAGCCGGGCGGCGATCTCGTCGCCGGCCTTGGTCCGCCACCGCATGTTGCCGCTGTAGGAGAGGAAGATGACGGGCCGGACGACCCCGTCGGACAGGGCGGACCCGTATCCGTAGGTGTAGTCGGCCGCGGACCGCCGGATCCCGTCGTTCCCCTCCTCGTACGTCACGAAGGGAATGGGGTTGGTGTCGGACCGGAAGGGCGTACCGGTGAGCGCGAGCCGTCGCGTCGCCGGCTCGAAGGCCTCCAGACAGGCCTCGCCCCACGACTTGGAGTCACCGGCGTGGTGGATCTCGTCGAGGATGACGAGGGTCTTGCGCTGCTCGACCCGGTTGCGGTGCAGCATGGGCCGCACGCCCACACCCGCGTACGTCACGGCGACGCCCTGGTAGTCCTTGCCGAGCGGACCCGCGCTGTACTCGGGGTCCAGCTTGATCCCTATCCGGGCGGCCGCCTCGGCCCACTGCTTCTTCAGGTGCTCGGTCGGCGCGACGACGGTCACCTGCTGCACGACATGGTGGTGCAGCAGCCAGGAGGCCAGCGTCAGCGCGAACGTCGTCTTCCCGGCGCCGGGCGTCGCGACGGCGAGGAAGTCACGCGGCTGCTCCTGGACGTATCTCTCCATCGCACCCTGCTGCCAGGCACGCAGCTTGCTGGCGGTACCCCAGGGGGCACGGCCGGGGAAGGCGGGGGAAAGGTGGTGGGAGGAGGCGGCGGTGGTAGTCACGGTCTCCGTCGGTGGGTGGTCGGGCGGCTCGGCGGAACTACTGGGACAGCTGGGCTACGTATGACAACCGGGCCACCCTACCGGCGGCCGGATGGTGTCAACGCGCGGACAAGCCCGGCTCGCCCGTGGGTGGGACCCACGTCACAACCGCCGCAGCCGTCCCGCGATCGCCCCGATGTCCCCCTCCGCTCCGGACGCCACATCGATGACCAGCGCGTACGCCGTGTCCTGGTCCACGCCGGCGAGATCGACACCGTTGAGCGCGAGAAAGGTCGCCGCGGCGAGCCAGGCGGTGCGCTTGTTCCCGTCGACGAGGGGGCTTGGAGCTGTTGCCGATGGAGTGCGTTCAAGAGCGTTGTGGTGAGCGGGAGTGAGTATGGGTGGTCTGTGGCGTGCCTCGGTCGTGGGATCGATTTCTGCGGTGAACTGGCGTTCCCTCATCGAATGCGTGACCTTCACGGGTGACGCTCGTTTCCCATGGCGACGGGGTCTTCGGGGTGGATGCGGGCGGGGGTGACAGGGTGGGTGAGCTGAGGAGCATGGCGGCGTCGTTCGTCGTGTCCGGCCCGCAGGGTGTGGCTGTCCGGACCCGCCTCAAGCACCTGACAGCCGGCGATGAGAAGGTGCTGCGTCTGGTGGGTGCGCATCTGGGGTCGCTGGCCTCGAAGGATCTCAAGGCGCGCTGCCGGGACGGTCTGGAGCACTCCGGCGGGACGTGGGCGGTGCGCAAACGGGGGCTGACACCGCTCTCGTCGTCGCGGTGGGCGGGCAGTATCACCAAGGCCACGCACGACCAGTGGGCGTTGGCCCGCCGCTGCCAGCTGGCGCACATCCGGAACCTGGAAGCGGGCATCCGCACCATCGAGCACCGGCGGTCCCAGCCGGTCGGCCAGAAGGGAACGAAGAAGGCGCCCGGGGGTTACCGGTCCCAGCGGGAGTGGCATGCCAAGTCGAGGCGGCTGCGGGTGCTTCAGGACCGGCTGACTACCGCGCGGGCCGACCGTGAGGCCGGCCTCGTGCAGGTCGTACGGGGCGGCAAACATCTGGCCCGCACCCGGCACCACCTGGAGGCGGCACGCCTCACGGAGTCGGCGTGGCGCGGGCGTTGGGAGGCGGAGCGCTGGTTCTGCCAGGCGGACGGGGAGTCCGGGAAGCGGTACGGCAACGAGACGATCCGGGTCAGCCCGGACGGCGAGGTGAGCATCAAACTGCCCGCACCGCTGACCCATCTGGCCAACGCCCCGCACGGACGGTACGTCCTGGCCTGCCGGGTCACGTTCGCGCACCGGGGTGAGCAGTGGGCGGATCGTGTCGCGGCCAACCGGGCGATCGCCTACCGCATCCACCTGGATACGGGCCGGGACCGCTGGTATCTGACCGCGTCCTGGCAGATCCCGCCCACCCCCACCCTCCCGATCGAGACGGTGCTCGCCCACGGCGTGATCGGTGTCGACATGAACGCCGACCACCTCGCCGCCTGGCGCCTGGACGCCCACGGCAACCCGACCGGTGCCCCGCGCCGTTTCTTCTACGACCTGTCCGGCACCGCGCCCCATCGTGACGCCCAGGTCCGCCACGCCCTCACCCGCGTCCTGCACTGGGCCAGCACCTGCGGCGTCAAGGCGATCGCGGTCGAGGATCTGGACTTCGCGGCCGAGAAGACCCGCGAGAAGCACGGCCGCAGGAAACGCTTCCGGCAACTGGTCTCCGGCATGCCCACCGGGAAGCTCCGCGCCCGGCTGGCCTCGATGGCCGGCCAGACGGGGATCGCTCTCATCGCGGTGGATCCGGCCTACACCAGCCGCTGGGGCGCCCAGCACTGGCAGAAGCCCCTCACCACGACAACTCGTAGGGCCACTCGCCACGATGCTGCCGCCGTGGCGATCGGAAGGCGCGCCCAGGGACACCCGATCCGGCGACGGACGGCACCGCCCCCACAGCACCGGAGTGATGCGGTGGGGCATCGGACCGTCCAGGCCAGGCCAGGCGTTCCTGGGCGTGAGGGAACCCGCCCCCGCATTCCCGGACCACGGACACGATCCGTGCCGCCCGGGCGCGGAGTGAACGCGGGCAACCAGAACGCCCAACACCGTCCGGGGCGTTCGGCCGAGCATGAGACCTGGCAACAGGAATCACTCCCGCTCAGTCCCTAGGAACGGTGGTTGGCGGCGATGCCGTGGAGGAGGGCGGCGGCCTGCTCGTGGAGGTCCTCGTAGGCCGCCGTACCGAACATGCGGGCGCGCGGCCGGTGCACGGCGGAGGCGAGCAGCCCGGGCGCCCTGGCCTCGGGCGCCCGCCCACCGAAGGCGACCTCGGCGAGCGCGGTGACCTCCGCGACGGTGAGGTACCGCGTCATTCCCCGAGCCTCCGCAACAGCCCCGCGTGCGCCGAGGCGAGCCGCTCCCCGACGGAGCGCACGCCCAGGGCCTCTTCGTCCAGATATCGCCGTACGGCCTCCCGCGCGATGTCCTCGGGCAGACGACCGCACGCGTCGGCGAGGTCGTCGAGGGCCCGGCCGTCGGACGGGTCGAGGCGAAGCGTGAGCTCGTGCATGGACGGAGGCTAGGCCCCGCGATCACCGTTCCACGACCGGTTTACGGTTCACCGCTCCCGCAGCCGCGTGGTCACCCAGGCTCCCACCAACGCCACCCCCGCCATCGGCAGGAACACCGCGGCGAAGGCCGCCGGATGAGACCCGGACGCCTCGGTGGCCGCATGGGTCACCGTGCCGCCTCCCAGCGCGGCGAACGCGGCGCCGCCCATCGCCAGCAGGATGACGTTGGACAGGCCGTCGGAGATCTGAAGGGCGGCTGAGTTGGTGCCGGCCTCGTCGGGTGCGGAGAGGTGGAGGAGCAGGACGCTGGTGGAGGAGATCACCAGGCCCATCCCGAAGCACCCGAAGCCCCAGGCGACCGCAAGGGTCCAGGCGGGCACGGCCTCGATCAGCACACTCGGCGCGGCGGCGATCGCGGCGGCGACCAGCACCATCCCCACCGTCATCAGACGGTCCCGGTACGGCCCCACCCGCGGCCGCGCCTGCACCCACGACCCCAGCGCCCACGTGACCCCGCCCGCCGCGAGCGAGAACCCGGCCAGCGTCGGCGACAGCCCCCGCTGGGTGACCAGCATCAGCGGCACGAACGACTCGGCGGCGACGAACGACCCCGCCGCAACGCCCCGCAGCAGCACGACGGAGGGCAGCCCGCGCGCCGCCCGGTACGTACCGCGCGGAAGCAACCCGAGTACGGCGGGCACCAGCAGCGCGACGCCGGCGGCGGCCGGGAGGAGCGAGAGGGGGCGCAGATCCTGGGCCGCGTACTGCAGCAGACCGGCACCGAGGGAGATCCCGAGGGCGAGCCGGATCCGGCGTCGGTCGATCGACCCGCTCCCCTCGGCCCGCTCCACCGCCCCGGCCGCCCGCCGCCGTATCTGCGGCAGCGCGAGCGCCAGCGGAAACACGACCAGCACCGGAATCCCGACGAACACCCACCGCCATCCCAGATGTTCGGTCACCGCCCCCGAGGCGAGCGGCCCGACGATCGACGGCACGACCCAACTGGCCGCGAACGCCGCCATGATCGCCGGCCGCAACCGCTCGGGATACACCCGTCCCACCACGACGTACAGCGCCACGATCACCAGCCCGCCGCCGAGCCCCTGCACGGCCCGCCCGAGAATGAACAGCCACATGACCCCCGCGGTCCCGGACAGCAGCAGCCCCGCGGCGAAGGCCCCGATCCCGGCGGTCAGCGGCCCGAGCGGCCCCCGCCGGTCCGACCACTGCCCGGACAGCACCATCCCGAACAGCGAGGTCGTGAAATACCCCGAGAACGCGAACGCGTACAACGACACCCCGTCCAGCTCCCGCGCCGCGACCGGCATCGCCGTACCGACCGCGGTCGCCTCGAAGGCGATGAGCAGCACGACGGACACGATCCCGACACTGAGCGCCCGATACGGCCGACTCAGCACACTCTCGTCGACGGAGGGCAGGTCGGAGGCGGTGTCCGCGACGCCGGTGTCGCGTGGGTCCAGAGCGGTCATGGTCGCCAGCGTAAGGGCCACGGGCCCGTTTGACCCCTGTCGAGAGATGGGCCCGCCCCTGGACCTTGGTCGTACGACCACCCCCACGCACCGCCCTTTCATGAACGGCGTATGGCAGTCCCGTTGCAGGCCCGGCGATTCCCTTGAGCCCCTTCCCGACCGGGCCGTACGGTCAAGTCACCGAGCTACCCGGGAGCGTGACCGGGAAGCCCGACCGATTGATCACGGCCGTATGCCCGAGTGGTTGAGGGGCTCGCCTGCAAAGCGAGTTACGTGGGTTCGAATCCCGCTACGGCCTCCACTGCACCGGAACGTCTACTGCACCCGGAACGTCTCCCCGTACATCTCCCACCGCAGCGGTGTCTTCAGGTCGAGGTTGCCGTCGTCGAGGAATCGCCGCTGGGTCGTGTCGATGCGGCTGGTGTCGCGCTGGGGGTCTTCGTGCTTCATCGCCTTGCGGTGGAGGTTCAGGAAGGCATCGAGGTAGGTCTTCTCCGTGCCGCCCTGGGACGGGATGTCCGCCTCGGCCATGGCTGTCTCGCGCAGGCCGTAGAAGCCGCGTGGGCCGGTGCCGGGGCCGTGCAGGACCATCGCGTCGTAGTAGATGAACTGACCCAGCGTGCCGAGCCCGTCGAGCTTCGCGAGGCGCACGGCGGGGTCGAAGTAGATGCGGTCGCGCTCGGTGTCCTGGGCCTTGCGGAAGGCGGCCTTCTGCGCCTCCTTCGCCCAGGCAGTGGTGAATCCCGGGTCCAGTCCCTCGTGGGAGTCGCTGCCGTCGACCTCGCGCAGGGCGGGCAGATAGCGGGCGAGGCCGTTGTCCGGGTGGCTCTTCGTGTAGCGCTCGACCAGCGTGAGCAGGTCGTGGGTGCCGGTGCAGAAGCCGACGATGCCGGCCGTGTAGCCGTTGCCGTCGCCGAGGTCCTCGATGTAGTCGTACTGGCCGCGCCAGTCGAGCGTGGAGTTCTCCGCGGTCGCCAGGATCTGCTGCGCGAGTTCCTTCTTGGCCGGGGCGCCGAGGCCGGGCGGCAGCTTGGCGATCAGGGCGTCGTCCCTCGCCCGTTCCGCCTCCGTTGTCGGTCCGGTGCCGGGCCGGCCCGCGCCGGAGGCCTGGGCTCCGCCGCTGTCCGACGAGCCCGGCAAGGGCGTCGAGCCGCAGCCGGACACCAAGAGGAAGATCGCCGCCGTGGCCACCGGGGCGACGGCGCGAAGGAGACGACGCGGACGATTCATGCCGCACAGAGTACGGGCGGTCGAAAGAGTGCTCGACCGCGGGTTTCCGTACCGGGGTGTGATCATGGCGGGGTGCCTCCGCTCAGAGCACCCCGCCCACTCAGAGCACCCCGCCCGCCTCGTCCCGGAACGCCTCGGTCCAGTAGTGCCGGCCTGCCTGCGTCGTCGTCCCCGTCGGGTCGACGGTCGACAGGACCTGGATCATCGTCGCGGCCAGTTGGTCGTGCGTGTCCGCGGTCAGGCCGTGGGAGAGGTCCTCGTCGATGGCTCGCTCGCGGTGGAGCAGCCAGAGGGTGAAGCCCAGGGTGGAGATGTCCGTGTTGAGGGGGTGGAGGGTGGCGTCGGACTCGCTCCAGTCGAGGACCGCGCCCGTCTCGCCGTCGAGCACGAGGCTGTGGTTCTCGACGAGACCGCCCAGGCGTATCAAGTGGGCTGCCCGGGGCGGGAGTTCGGCGGAGGGGTGTTCGGCGTGGTACTCGGCCAGCGTGGCCAGCGGCACGTCCGTGTCGAGGTGGAAGGGGAAGGCGTCCTCGGGCAGGCCCGTCTCGCGCAGGAAGCGGCGGGTCGCCTCGTGGGTGAGGGTGGCGGGGAAGTCGACGTCCTCGAAGCGGGCCACCTTGCCCCGGCCGAACTCCTGGTCCAGCAGGCGGGCCGGAAGGTCCAGGGCGAGCCCGGACAGCGTGCCCGGTCCGGCGACCAGGGACAGGGGGCGGATCAGCGCGGCCATCTTCCAGAACGGCGGCACCTCACCGCCCGTCCCCTCCTGGAACACGGCCAGCAGTTGGCGTGACGCCTCCGCCACGGTCTTCGGGCCGAAGCGGCCGGCGTAGGAGGCGAACCGGCCTCGCAGCGAGGCCAGTTCGTCCGTCGCGGTCGCGAACCGCAGCAGCCGCTCCAGCGACGGCGCGAGTGGGCGGCGGCCCATCAGGTCGGGGCGGTCGTGGAGGAAGTAGGTCGTCGAGATCTCGCCGGTCGTGCCGTTCAGCAGGACGGACTCCGTCTCCAGGCCGCCGGGGCCCACCAGTTCGCCTATGACCAGCTGGTCGCACAGGTCCGAGGCCAGGCGGTCGGTGTCGCCGGTCGAGTCCGCCACCGTCCTGAGGCCGTCCCGGCTCAGTTCCGCGAAGGTGAACAGGCCGCTGTCGCCCGGGAGTCCGGGTCCCGTCAGCCAGCGGCGCGTCGACGCGTGTGTGACGTACGGATCCAGCTCGGCCTCGGTCAGCGTGATCGTCGCCGGGCCGGCGTAGGTCGTGCTCATGTGTTCCCCCGAATGTGCTTCTCTCAAGTCCCGCGCAGGGCACGCGCAGCCGCCCCGTTCCGGCGGCCGTCCCAGCCGTCCCCACTGCCCAGAACACTACGCGGCACCACTGACAACGCCCCGGACCCGACGCGCCCCGGCCCACCGGATCAAGCGCCCCGTCCCAGGAGACGCTCAGACCACCCTCGCGCGTTCCCTTCCGGCGAGGATCTTCGCCACGGTTTCCTCCACCGCCAGTTCCGAGGAGTCCAGCCACAGCCCGATGCGCGGCGTCTTCGCCCGCAGCGCCCCGTCCAACTCCTCGACCGTCCAGGCCCCGTACCCCGTCTTCGCCCGCCCCGACTCACGCGCCGCGACGGCCTCCGGGCTCGGCGCCAGGACGACCACGTACAGCGGGCGGGTGCGCACCAGTTGGACGTACGCGATCAGGTCCGCGCCCAGCACCACGTCCTGCACCACGGCGGTGAAACCGGCTTCGGCGTACGCGTCCGCGGTCGCCGCCGACAGCCGGTACCGGAGCCGGAGTTGGGCCTCGCCCCCGCCGCCGATCTCACCCTCGCCGCCGATCCCACCCTCGCCACCGGGCTCGTACTCCTCGCGCCCGGACACGATCATGCGCCGGAACACGTCACCGCGGACATGCGCCGCCCGCGGCAAACTCTCCGCCGGCGCCTGCGCGACCGTCGACTTGCCGGAGGCCATCCCGCCCGTGATCAGTACGACGCCGCGCATCACACGAGGTACACGCCGCCCAGCACCACGATGATCGCCGCCAGCAGGAACAGCAGGACCCACACCGCGAACTTGCCCACGCTCGGCGCGGGTTCGTAGCGCGGCTCCTCCTCGGTCTCCGGCTCGGGCGTGCTCACTGTCCCGTCACCACCGCGGCCTGCGGCCGGATCGGCAGCCGGTTGACCGGGCGGCCCGTCGCGGCGCGGACCGCGGCGGCGATCGCTGCGGGCGACGTCACCACCGGCACCGCGCTGACCGCCTTCGCCCCGAAGGGGGCGACCACGTCCCGTTCCTCGACCAGCTTCACGATGCGGATCTCGGGCGCGTCCAGGGCGGTCGGCAGGGCGTAGCCGGTGAGGTCCGGATGGCGGATCAGCCCGCGCGCGCTGCGCAGGTTCTCCGTGAGGGCGATGCCCAGCCCCTGGGTGACGGCGCCCTCGATACGGGCCACCAGCTGGGTCGGGTTCAGGATCCGGCCGACGTCCTGGGCGAGCGCCAGCTCCACCACCCGCACCGAGCCCAGCTCGATGTCGACGTCCACCACCGCGCGGATCGCGCAGAACGCGAGGCCCACGAAGGCGTCGCCCTGGCCGGTCTCGTCCAGTGGTTCCGTCGGGTGCGGGCGGCACTGGGCGGTCGCCCACAGTTCCTTGCCGTCCATCGCCTCGGTGACGGTGGTCGACAGGACGCCGTCGTACGACGTGATCTTGCCGTCGGTGATCTGGAGCAGCTCGGTGGACATGCCGAACTTGTGCGCCAGGGGCTGCAGAAGCTGGGTGCGGACCATCTTGGCCGCCCGCTCCACCGCGCCGCCCGACACCCAGGTGTGGCGGCCGCGGCTGCCCGGGCCGGCCGGCGGCTGGTCGGTGTCGACCGGGGCCACGTGGACCTCGTCGATACCGAGGGTCTCCTGGACGATCTGCCGGGCCAGTGTGGTGAAGCCCTGTCCCGTCTCGACCGCCGCGCACAGCACCGTCGCCACGCCGTCCTGGACCCGGACCGTGGCCGTGGAGACCTCGTCCGCGCCCTCCGCGCCCAGCATGTGCACCATGCCCAGGCCGTAGCCGACGCCCCGGCGCACCGCGCCCGGTTCGCCCGCGCCCTCGGGGCCGCCGGGCAGCAGCCACTCGTCCTCGGGGGTGTCCTTGGGGAGCGTGGGCAGCGGGAAGTCCCGTACGGCCTGGAGCAGTTCGGCGACCGGCGCCGGGCAGGTCACCGTCTGGCCGGTCGGCAGGACATCGCCGGTGGCCATGACGTTGCGCAGGCGCAGCTCCGCCGGGTCCACGCCCAGCTTCTTCGCCAGCTTGTCCATCTGCGCCTCGTAGGCGGCGCACACCTGAAGGGCGCCCTCGCCGCGTACGTGGCCGGAGGGCGGGTTGTTGGTGCGTACGGCCCAGCCCTCGATGAACGCGTTCGGGACGACGTACGGCCCGCAGGCGAACGAGACGGCGGCGGCCAGCGCCTCCGACGAGGTGTCCGCGTAGGCGCCCGCGTCGAGCAGGATCTGCGCCTCGACCTTCACCAGCTTGCCCTCGGCGTCGGCGTGGTGGCGGTATCTCAGCAGGGTGGGGTGTCTGTGGACGTGCCCCAGGAAGGACTCTTCGCGCGTCGCGGTGAGCTTGACCGGGCAGCCGGTCTTCAACGCCAGCAGGCCCAGCGGGAGCTGGAAGCCCTGGTCCTCGCGGTCGGCGGTGGCGCCGGGGACGCCGGTGACGACGACCTTCACGCGCTCGGGTTCCAGGCCGTAGCAGGCGGCGGCCGTGTCGCGGTCGGTGTGCGGGTCGGTGGAGGCCACGTACAGCTCGACGCCGCCGTCGGGGCGCGGTACGGCGAGGCCGGCCTCGGCGCCGATCGGGGCGGGGTCCTGGCGGCCGATGCGGTAGAGGCCCTCGACGACGATCTCGCCGGCCGCGTCCGGGTCGCCGTGGCGCAGCGGGATGTGCCGGATCAGGTTGCCGTCGGGGTGCAGGGGCTCGGCCTCGAAGGCCTGCTCGGGGTCGGTGACCGGGTCGAGTACTTCGTACTCGACGATGACGGCGGCCGCCGCCATGCGCGCGGTGTCGGGGTGGTCGGCGGCGACGGCCGCGAGGGGCTCGCCGTGGTGGCGCACGACCTCGGAGGCGAACACCGGACGGTCGGCCTTGCCGCGGCCGTGGACCGGCCTGCCGGGCACGTCCTCGTGGGTGATGACGGCCCGTACGCCGGGCATCTCGCGCGCGTGGCTGGTGTCGATGGACACGATGCGCGCGTGCGCGTGTGGTGAGCGCAGTACGGCCGCCCACAGCAGGCCCTCGGCCCACAGGTCGGCCGCGTAGGGGAAGGTGCCCTCGGTCTTCGCACGGGCGTCGGCGGCCGGCAGAGCGGCTCCGAGGCCGTGCGGGATCGATTCGGGGGCGGGGGCTGCCTCCGCGGCGGTGGTCGCGGTGGCGGCTTCGTTGCTCACGCCTGGCCTCCGTCCTGTCCCTGTCCATTGCGGTACGAATGGTCGTGCCGTTCGACGGGTTCGAACGCCGACGGGTTGACGCCGCCGGCTCCCGGACCCGCCTGGTGCGGAATACGTGCCTCGTCCGCGTCCGTCTCAGTGTCCGCCGCGGAGTGCGCCTCGCGTTCCGCGACGACCTCCTTGACGGCCTCCACGACGCCCCGGTAGCCGGAGCAGCGGCACAGGTTGCCGCACAGCGCCTGGCGGGTCGCCATCTCGCTCGGCGCCGGGTTGCCCTCCAGGAGGTCGTGCAGGGTCATCGCCATGCCGGGCACGCAGAAGCCGCACTGCACGGCGCCGCACCTGGCGAGCGCCCGCTGCACGTCCGAGGGCTGTCCGTCGACGGCCAGGCCCTCGACCGTACGGACCTCGCTGCCGGCCGCGGTCACGGCGGGCACCAGGCAGGAGGCGACGAGCCGTCCGTCGACCTGCACGTTGCAGGCTCCGCACTCGCCCTGCGAGCAGCCGTCCTTGGCACCGGCGAGACCGAGCCGCTCACGCAGCACGTAGAGCAGGGACTCGCCGATCCACGCGTCGGTGACGGGGCGGTCGACGCCGTTGACGCGCAGGACGTAGGAGGCGAGGGGGTGTTCCTCGCCGGAGGGCGGGGGCGGGGGCGCGGCCTCGCCGTCCGGAGTCCGCGCGCTCTCCTCGTCGGCGTCCGCCTCCAAGGCGTGCTCGACGGGAGGCTCCGCGGCCTCGTCAACGGCCTCAGCGGCCCCCTGAGCCTCCTCGGACGCCTCGTCCGGCTCTCCGGCCTCACCGCCCCCGTGAGCGGCCTGTGAGGCGGCTACGACGGGCTCGGCGGGCGCTTCGGTGTACGGCGGCTCGGTGGGAGCGTCCGATGCTTCGGCGTACGACGGCCGGGCGGGCGCCTCGGACGTGTGCGACCGGGGCTGTTCGTGGTCGTGTCCGGCCGGGCCGGGCTCGACGGGTGCGTCGGTGTCCGGGGCGAACCCCCGCGGCGCGTGCGCGGCCGAGGCGAGGCCGCCTTCGCCGGGGGCGTGCGCGGCGGGCTGCTCGTGCGCGTGCCCCGCCTCCGCCGAGGGGTCGGCCGCGGGCACCTGCTGCGCCCACGGCTGTCCCGCGCCCTCCGTCGCCCACGGGGCGGGCGCGCCGCCCGGGAGCGTGGCCGGCGGGGTGCCGCCCCACTGCTCGACCAGGGACGACGTGGTGAACTCGCCCGATTCGTCCGGCAGGTCACCGCCGGCGACGGGGATCGACCACTGCCCGGTCACGTCGTGACCGGGCGCCGGAGCGCCCGTCTCCTCGAAGTTCCACTGCCCCGTGGCGCCCGGGTTGTACGTGAACCGGTCGTTGCCGGCGTCCTGGGGCGCCGCGTTCGGGTCGGGCCACTGGACACCCTCGGCGGGCCTCGCCCAGGCGTCCGTCGCCGCCGGGTCGTTGCCCGCGGGGCCGGCCGGGTTGGCCGTTATCTGCGGCGGCACATAGCCGTGACCGGGTGCGGCGAGCGGGTCGGCGGAGGCCAGAAGGGCGTCGATACCGCCTTCGGGGAGCTTCACGAAGGCGGTGGCGCCGTCGTCGTAGTCGCCCTGGGGCAGCGGGTCCCAGCGGCCCGCGCCCTGGGGCGTGCCTTCTCCGTGCTGGTCGTCGGTCACGACAGCGCCCTCCCCAGTGCTCGTCGGGCCAGCGCGGCGACGGTGCGCCGCAGGTGCAGTACGGCGGGCGGAAGCTGTTGTACGGAGCCGTCCTCGGCCGGGCCCGGTTCGGGGATGCAGGCCGCGGCGACGTACTCGCCGAAGGCGCTGAGGGCCTCCGGGACGATCGTGCGGCTGTTGTCCCAGTCGATCAGCCGGGCCACCCACTGCTCGGCGTCCAGGGGCCTGAGCGGCATCGGCGCTATGGCGCCCACCGCGCACCGGACCCCGCGGCGGGCGGGGTCGAGGACCAGGGCGACGGACGCGAGGGCCCGGCCGGGGCCGGTGCGGCCGGTCGCCTTGAGGAAGACCTGCGGCGCGTGCAGCAGGGGCACGCGCACGTAGCCGATGAGCTCGCCGGCGCGCAGCATCTCCATGCCGGCCAGCAGGTGCGACACCGGGATCTCCCGGCGGGCCCCGCCCGGGCCCGCGATGATCAGCGTCGCCTCCAGGGCGGCCAGCACCGGAAGCGCGTCCCCGGTGGGGGACGCCGAGGCGATGTTGCCGCCCAGGGTGCCCGCGTTGCGGATCTGCGGCGGGCCGGCGGCGCGCGCGGAGGCCGCGAGCGCCGGGATGAGGGCGGCGAAGTCGGGTCGGCCCATGCGCGCGTGGGTGAGTCCCGCGCCGAGCAGGGCGTGGCCGTCCTGGTACTGCCAGCCGCGGATCTCGCTGATCCGCCCGAGGCCGACCAGTGCGGCGGGCCTGAGCTGTCCGGAGTTGACGGCGGCCATCAGGTCGGTGCCGCCGGCCACGGGCACGGCGGCGGGCATGGCGGCCAGTGCCGCCACGGCCTCGTCCAGCGATGTGGGCAGCGTCACGGCCTGCGCCGCCTGCGGTGCGTGCGTGGTCAAAACCGGCTGCCCCTTCCCGCTGCCCCACCTGGTCCCACCTGTGTTGCCGTACGGTACGTGCTGACAGGGCGGACGTGGCAACTCTGGCACATCTTCGCAGGACCCGAGCGCGGGGGTCCGCTAGGAGGCATTCGCCCACCTCACCAGGGAGATGGTCCGTTTTCGTACGGCATCACCGGTGCGTACTGATTGACACTCTTCGTTGACTCTTGCGGGTTTTCTCCCTTACCTGTTCGGGGGCGGTCCGTCGATCGGGCGGCCGAGCACACCGGGCCGCCGCTGCCACGGCAGGGGCCCCGCCGGCGGCCGGTAGCCGACCCCCAGGGCGTCAAGTCGCCGGTAGTGGACGGCCATCCGCCGCTCGAAGTCGGCGAAGTCCCGTGCCGCCGGGGCGGTCAGGGGACTCCAGGCCACTTCCGCGAAGGCCGCCAGCCGGGGGAAGGTCTGGTAGTCCACACGCCCTTGGTCCTCCATCACCTCGGTCCACACGTTGGCCTGCGCGCCGAGGACGTGCGCGGCCTCCTCGGGCGTCAACTCCGGTGGAACGGGTTCGAACCGATAGACGTCCTCCAGTGTGCGGACGTAGGCGATGGGGACCGGCTCGTCCGCGCCCGCGTCCTGCCGGTAGTCCAGGTACACCTGCTGCTCCGGGCACATGACGACGTCGTGTCCGGCCCGCGCGGCGGCGATCCCGCCCTGGTACCCACGCCACGAGGAAACCGCCGCCCCGTCCGCGAGACCGCCCTCCAGGATCTCGTCCCAGCCGATGAGCCTGCGCCCGCGCGCGGAGAGCCACGTGTCGAAGTGTCCGATGAACCAGGACTGCAACTCGTCCTCGTCCGCGAGTCCGAGTTCTGCGATACGGGCCTGGACGAAGGGCGACTCCCGCCACTGCTCCTTGGCGCATTCGTCGCCGCCGATGTGAATGAACTCGGAGGGGAACAGCTCCAGCAGTTCCTCGAACACCCCCTCGTAGAAGCGAAGGGTGTTGTCAGAGGGTGCGAGTACGTTCAGAGAGATGCCCCAACTGTCCCAGACCGAGAGGGAGGTCGTGTCGATGACGTCGGTGTTGCCGAGTTCCGGGTACGCGGCGATGGCGGCCTGCGAGTGGCCGGGTACGTCGATTTCGGGGACGACGGTGATATGCCGCTCGGCGGCGTAGGCGACGATCTCCCGGATGTCGTCCTGGGTGTAGTAGCCGCCGTGCGGCTTCTCCTCCCACAGCGGTGAGGCCCGGTGACCGAATTTCGTCCGCGCCCGCCAGGAGCCGGTCTCCGTCAGCTTCGGGTACCGCTTGATCTCTACGCGCCAGCCCTGGTCGTCCGTCAAGTGGAAGTGGAAGACGTTGAGTTTGTGCGCCGCCATCAGGTCGAGGTAGCGCAGGACCCCCTCCTTCGGCATGAAGTGCCGGGCCACGTCGAGCATCAGGCCGCGCCAGCGGAAGCGGGGGGTGTCCTCGACGAATGTGCCGGGTACGAGCCACTGCCGGCCGGGGGCGACGGGAGCCCGCCGGAAGGCATCGGGACCGAGCAGCTGACGGAGTGTCTGCGCGCCCCAGAACACCCCGGCCGGTCCTCCGCCGTGGATGGTGATGTCGTCCCCGTTGACGTACAGCTTGTAGCCCTCCGCGCCGAGGTGGCCGGCGTCCTCGGGCTGGACGCGCAGCCGGACGGTCTCGCCGTCGTCCCCCGCGCCGGGCGGCAGCGCGAGCCCCGTCGCGGCGCCGAGCACGCCGCGCAGCCAGCGGGCGGTCACCTCGGTACCGGGACCGGCGTCGATCACGGTGGCCTCGTCGATCACGAAACCGCCCGCCGAGTCGATGTCCCTCCACGTCGCGGGCGCCGGAATCAATCCCGTCGTCAAAGTCACGTCAGTCCTTAACCGCTCCGCCCAGCCCGGAGACCAGTCGTCGCTGTACGAGTACGAAGAAGATCAGTACCGGAATGGTCATCACCGTGGAGGCGGCCATCACACCACCCCAGTCCGGGTCGTCCGGCTTGTAGAAGACGAGCAGCGCCATCGGCAGGGTCGACTGCGAGGTGTCGCTGATGATGAAGGACTTGGCGAACAGGAAGTCGTTCCAGGCCGAGATGAAGGAAAACACGCTGGTGGCCACAAGCCCGGGGAAGACCAGCGGGAAAAGGATCTGCCACAGGAATCGCGCACGGCTCGCCCCGTCGATGTACGCGGCCTCCTCCAGCGCCTCCGGTACGGCTTTCACGAAACCGCGCAGCATCCAGATCGCGAAGGGCAGCGAGAAGGCGATGTGCGGCAGGATCAGCGCGCCCAGTGTGTTCAGCTGCCCGAAGTCCCGCATGAGGAAGAACAAGGGGATCGTCAGGGCCTCCACGGGCACCATCTGCGCCACCAGAAACATGATCAGCAAGGTGGTCCGGAAGCGGAACCGGAATCGCGTCACGGCGGTCGCCGCGAGAAACGCGATCAGTGCCGAGACGATCACGACCGTGCACGCCACGACCAGGCTGTTGAGGAAGTAACGGCCGAATTCCTGCTGCCCGAAGACCCGCCGGAAGGAGTCCAGGGAGGGCGCGAGCGTCCAGGGCCGGGGCTCGGACGACTCGATCTCCCCGGCCGGTTTGAAGGCGCTGAGCACCATCCAGTAGAGGGGGAAGGCGACGACGACCGCGATCAGCAGCGCCGAGGCCTCGGCGGCCAGCCGCCACGGGCGCTGCACTCTCAGACGTGCAAGATTCACAGTTCCTCCCCCTGCCGGCGCAGCAGCCTCAGGTACACGAGCGTGGCGGCGAGCAGGAGCAGCAGCATCACCACGCCGATCGCGGAGCCGAGGCTGTACTTCGATGACGCGAAGGCCTGCTGGTAGGCGTACACGTTCAGGACGAGGTTCTGGCCGGCGATGCCGCCGCCGTTCGTCATGACGTAGATCTGGGTGAAGACCTTGAAGTCCCAGATGACCGACTGGATGGTGACGACGGTCAGGATCGGCCGGAGCATCGGCGCGAGGACCGAGCGCCAGATGCGCCACTGCGAGGCGCCGTCCAGGGCGGCGGCCTCCAGCACCTCGCCCGGGACGGCGCGGATACCGGCGTACACCGTGACCATGACGAACGGGAAGGAGCACCACACCACTTCGAGCAGGACGAGGAAGAAGGCGCTGTAGCGGCCGTACGTCCACGAGTGGTCGCCGAGTCCCAGGACCCGGTTCACGGGCCCGAAGTCCGGGTCGAAGAGGAGCAGCCACACCGTGGAGCCGGTGACGGCCGGGGTCGCCCAGGCGCCCAGCGCGGCCAGCATCAGGACGAGCCGGGGCAGGGCCCGCACGCGGGTGAGCAGTACGGCGAGCGCGCAGCCGACCGCCAGCGTCGACACGACACAGGCCGCCGCGAAGAGGACCGTCGCCAGCAGCACCTGCCAGAACTGCTCGTCCCCGAACAGTTCTGCGTAGTTGCCGAATCCCTCGAAAGTGGTCGGTTCGCCGCCGCTGACCTGGGCCTGGGTGTACTGGAAGAACGAGATCAGGCCCAGCTGGTAGATCGGGTAGACGAGCAGCCCACCGAGGACGACGAGGGCGGGGGCGAGATACAGCCAGGGGGTACTTATACGCCCCCAGGGGCGCGGGGCTGTGTTGGATCTGCGGCTACCGCCGCGTGGGCGCGACCAGCCCCCCACGACCCGCAGCCGCCAACGACCCGAAAGCCCCGAGCTCTCAGGCACCGGCGTCACCCGGCGGAGCCGAACGCGTCGTCCATCTTCGTCGCCGCGTCCTTCGAGGCCGCCGCCACGTCCTTCTTGCCGCTGATGACCTCCTGGAACATGGTCGGCAGGACCAGCGAGGAGTCGATCTGCGACCAGGCCGGCGAGGCGGGGACGAACTTGGTGCCCGCGGCGAGGGTCTCCACGAACGGCTTCACGAACGGCTCCTTCGCCGCGACCTCCTGCCGTACGTCCCCGAAGGTCGGCAGGAAGCCCATCGCGTCGAAGAGCTCGGTCTGCGTCTTCTTCGAGGCGAGCTGTTCCATCAGCTCGACGGCGAGCGTGCGGTGCGAGGTGCTCTTCAGTACGCCGATGTTGTTGCCGCCGGCGAACGCCGGGGCGATCGAGCCCGGGCTGACCCCGGGCAGCGGCACCACCGCGTACTTGCCCTTCACCTTCCCGGCCTCGACGGCGGTGTGGCTGAAGTCGCCGCCGATCGCCATGGCCGCCTTGCCCGCGGCGAACGCGGTGATGGTGTCGTTGCCGCCCATCCCCGCGCACTTGGCGGCGGGACAGTTGTCGTCGCCGAAGAGGGACGTGTACGCCTTGATGCCCTTCTGGGCCGCCGCGCTGTCGATGGCGGAGGCGTACGACCCGCCCTTGCCGGTGGCGAGCTCGCCGCCGTTGGCCCAGACGAAGGGCATCGCGCCGTACATGTAGGCGCCGCCGACGACGAGGCCGTACAGGTCGGGTCTGGCCGTGCGGATCTCGCGGGCGGTGGAGGCGAGTTCGGCCATGGTCGTCGGGAGTTCGAGTCCGAGTTCGTCGAAGACGTCGGTGCGGTAGTACAGGGCGCGGACGCCGACGTAGAAGGGCGCGCCGTAGAGCTTGCCGTCCACGGTGACCGACTGCTTCGCGGTGGGGTCGGTGTCCTTGGCCTCGCTCCAGTCGCCGAACTCCTTGGTGACGTCGAGGAGTCCGCCGTCCTTCACATAGCCGGCCGTGTCGGTGTTGCCGTACTCCATGACGTCGGGAGCGGACTTCGGGTCGTTGAAGGCGGCCTTGACGCGCTGGGCGCGGGTGTCGATCGGGATGTACTCGACGTCGACCTCGGTGCCCTTGTGGGCCTTCTCGAAGTCGGCGACGACGGAGTCGACGACCTTCTGCTTCGGGTCGTTGCCGACCTCCTGGAAGAGCCAGACGCGCAGGGTGCCGGTCTCCTCGTCCTTGTCGGAGGAGGCGTTGTCGGACGTCTGGGGGGCGCAGGCCGTGACGACGAGAGCGGCCAGGAGAAGAGCGGGGAGTCGGGGCGAGAGCTTCATGGACTGGTTCCTCCGAGCGTTGCAACATATGCAATGAAGGTTTCGCTCTGCACAACACAACGGAGGCTAGGGACTACATGAACATGCCGACAAGAGGTCTCAACCACTCTGTGACCAGGTGACGCACCCCGTGCAACGACAGAACACGACAAAGGCCCCCGAGGCGCATGAAAACGCGCCTCGGGGGCCACACGGACCTCGGCCGGAAAGGACTGTCCCGGCCGGAAGCACTACCCCGGCCGGACCGGCCGGAAAGAACTACTTGTCGCCGCCCTTGCCCTTGTCGTCGTCGCCACCGGCTCCCATGGACTCGTAGATCTCCTTGCACATGGGACACACCGGGTACTTCTTCGGGTCGCGGCCCGGCACCCAGACCTTGCCGCACAGCGCCACGACGGGGGTGCCGTCGAGGGCGCTCGCCATGATCTTGTCCTTCTGGACGTAGTGGGCGAAGCGCTCGTGGTCGCCGTCGCCGTGGGACACCTGCGGCGCCGGCTCTACGAGGGTTCCCGTCCCAGTACCTCGCTGCGGCTGGGGCTCAGGCTCAAGAGTGCTCATAACAGCCAGGGTACTGAAGCTCACACGCATCAGTTGAGCGAAGGGTCGTCCGGATACGTCGCCACCATCGCGAGCTCGTTGCGCTGGCGGCGCAGGACCTCGCGCCAGAGTCTTTCCGGGGCCGGGGAGGAGACGTCGCCGGGCTCGGACTCGACGACGTACCAGGCGCCCTCCACCAGCTCGTCCTCCAGCTGGCCCGGGCCCCAGCCGGCGTACCCGGCGAAGATCCGCAGGCTGCCCAGCGCCGAGGCGAGCAGTTCCGGCGGGGCCTCCAGGTCGACCAGACCGATCGCGCCGTGCACCCGGCGCCAGCCCAGCGGGGCCCCGTCGACCGACGCGCCGCCCGGGATGACGGCCACCCCGAGGGCCGAGTCCAGGGAGACCGGGCCGCCCTGGAAGACCACCCCGGGTTCGCCGGCGAGCTCCGCCCAGCCCTCCAGGATGTCCCCCACGTCCACCGGGGTCGGGCGGTTGAGGACGACACCGAGGGAGCCCTCCTCGTCGTGGTCGAGAAGGAGCACCACCGCGCGGTCGAAGTTCGGGTCCGCCAGGGCGGGCGTTGCCACGAGCAACCGCCCTGTGAGCGAGGACACCTCGGTCATGCCAGACATGATCCCGCATCTTCCCCATGTGCGGGGAGGCAATGCGGGTTCGTGAGTGAATGCAGCTCAGGGCGCACCGGTGCGCCGCACGCGCACGCCCTGCGCCGGTGACCCCATGTGCCCGACGCGGAACCGTTCGTGTTGTGACAGAGCTATGACGGTCCTGGACCGTCCTTGGGCTTACTGAAGGGGGGTGCGTGGCGATTACCCTTTCCCTCCTGGCCCCTGCCCCACTCATCGGAACGCGAGATACATGACCGTCAACGGCAATGACGACGTACTGCTTGTCCACGGCGGAACCCCGCTGGAGGGCGAGATCCGTGTCCGCGGTGCGAAGAACCTCGTACCCAAGGCCATGGTCGCCGCCCTGCTGGGCAGCGAGCCGAGTCGACTGCGCAACGTTCCGGACATCCGAGACGTGCGTGTCGTACGCGGACTGCTGCAACTGCACGGGGTGACGGTCCGTCCGGGTGAGGAGCCGGGCGAGCTGGTGATGGATCCGACGCACGTGGAGAGTGCGAACGTCGCCGACATCGATGCCCACGCGGGGTCGAGCCGTATCCCGATCCTCCTCTGCGGCCCGCTGCTGCACCGCCTCGGGCACGCGTTCATCCCCGGTCTCGGCGGCTGCGACATCGGCGGCCGGCCCATCGACTTCCACTTCGAGGTGCTGCGGCAGTTCGGCGCGACGATCGAGAAGCGGGCGGACGGTCAGTTCCTGGAGGCGCCGCGGCGCCTGCGCGGTACGAAGATCCGGCTGCCGTACCCGTCCGTCGGCGCGACCGAGCAGGTCCTGCTGACGGCCGTCCTCGCCGAGGGTGTCACCGAGCTCTCGAACGCGGCCGTGGAGCCGGAGATCGAGGACCTCATCTGCGTCCTGCAGAAGATGGGCGCCATCATCGCGATGGACACCGACCGCACGATCCGCGTCACCGGCGTGGACCGGCTCGGCGGCTACAACCACCGCGCCCTCCCGGACCGCCTGGAGGCCGCCTCGTGGGCGTCCGCGGCGCTGGCGACCGAGGGCAACATCTACGTCCACGGCGCCCAGCAGCGCTCGATGATGACGTTCCTCAACACCTACCGGAAGGTGGGCGGCGCCTTCCAGATCGACGACGAGGGCATCCGCTTCTGGCACCCGGGCGGCCAGTTGAAGTCCATCGCCCTCGAAACGGACGTGCACCCCGGCTTCCAGACGGACTGGCAGCAGCCGCTGGTGGTGGCCCTGACCCAGGCCACGGGCCTGTCCATCATCCACGAGACGGTCTACGAGTCCCGCCTCGGCTTCACCTCCGCGCTGAACCAGATGGGCGCGCACATCCAGCTGTACCGCGAGTGCCTGGGCGCCTCCAACTGCCGCTTCGGCCAGCGCAACTTCCTGCACTCCGCGGTCGTCTCCGGCCCCACCCGCCTCCAGGGCGCCGACCTGGTCATCCCCGACCTCCGCGGCGGCTTCTCGTACCTCATCGCGGCCCTGGCGGCCCAGGGCACGTCCCGCGTCCACGGCATCGACCTCATCAACCGCGGCTACGAGAACTTCATGGAGAAGCTGGTGGCGCTCGGCGCGAAGGTGGAACTCCCTGGTAAGGCACTCGGCTGACCACAGCCCGGCAGCCCCGGCCCCGAGCAGCACAGGCCCCGGCCGGGGGTCCGGGGGTTGCCCCCGGGCAGACACAGCATGGAGAAGCTGGTGGCCCTGGGAGCCAGGGTCGAACCCCCGGGCAAGGCACTCGGCTGACCACAGCCCGGCAGCCCCGGCCCCGAGCAGCACAGGCCCCGGCCGGGGGTCCGGGGGTTGCCCCCGGGCAGACACAGCATGGAGAAGCTGGAACTCCCTGGCAAGGCGCTCGGTTAGCCACTGCCTGATGACGACGATGGGGCGGCCACCCTCACCGGGTGGCCGCCCCATTCGCGTTGCTGAGCCCCGTACGCAAGTCCCGTCGCGTACGCGAAGGCTTACTTGCCCTTGGCGGCTTCCTTGAGCTTGCTGCCGGCGGAGACCTTCACGCTGTAGCCGGCCGGGATCTGGATCGGGTCGCCGGTCTGCGGGTTGCGCGCGGTGCGAGCGGCACGGTGGGTGCGCTCGAAGGTCAGGAAGCCGGGGATGGTGACCTTCTCGTCGCCCTTGGCGACGATCTCACCGACGGTCTCGGCGAACGCGGCCAGAACGGCGTCGGCGTCCTTGCGGGTGACCTCGGCGCGGTCGGCCAGCGCGGCCACCAGCTCACTGCGGTTCATGTTGTTACTCCCGTGTTCTTCTTGCTGTTGAGGCGTGCCACGCGGCGGAGCCGCACATTGGGCACAGCGAAGTCGATGCTGCCAGGGCCCTCGGACACTACCGGGACCCGGGTCCGTCGCCGGACCCTCGCGCCCAGAGACGCATCCTGCCCCTACCTGCGGCGGGAAAGCCAATCCGGCACCCCCAGGAGTCGTGAGAACACCCTTGGGAGTCACACGAAAAGAGGGCTGAGCCTGGCCGACACGATAAACGTCGGCCAAGAGGGCCGGGTTCCACGACGCGCCGGTGTCAGGCCTGCCGTGGCAATCCTCACAACCGGGCCGCGCCCGCGAGGGATCCCGGGCGGCTACGAGGCCGCGCCCGCCGCCTTCGCGGCCTCCCGCACCGCCCCGGCGACCGCTCCCGCGACCTTCTCGTTGAAGACGCTCGGGATGATGTAGTTCGCGTTCAGCTCGTCCTCGGTCACCACGTCCGCCAGCGCCTTCGCCGCCGCGATCATCATCTCGGTGTTCACCGTGCGGGACTGCGCGTCCAGCAGACCGCGGAAGACACCCGGGAAGACCAGCACGTTGTTGATCTGGTTCGGGAAGTCGCTGCGGCCGGTGGCCACGACCGCGGCCGTCTGGCGGGCGATCGCCGGGTCGACCTCGGGGTCGGGGTTCGCGAGCGCGAAGACGATCGCGTCGTCGGCCATGCCGGCCACGTCGTCGCCGTCCAGCACGTTGGGTGCCGACACGCCGATGAAGACGTCCGCGCCGTGCACGGCCTCCTTCAGCGTGCCCGTCAGGCCCTCGGGGTTGGTGTTGTCGGCGATCCAGCGCAGCGGCGAGTCCGCGGCGGCGTCCACGAGGTCCTCGCGGCCGGCGTGCACGACGCCGTGGATGTCGGCGACGACGGAGTTCTTCACGCCCGCGGCGATCAGCAGCTTGAGAATGGCCGTACCGGCCGCGCCCGCACCGGACATGACGACCCGGATGTTCTCGATCGCCTTGCCCGCCACACGCAGGGCGTTCGTCAGGGCGGCGAGGACGACGATCGCGGTGCCGTGCTGGTCGTCGTGGAAGACGGGGATGTCGAGGGCCTCGCGCAGCCGGGCCTCGATCTCGAAGCAGCGGGGCGCGGAGATGTCCTCGAGGTTGATGCCGGCGAAGCCCGGGGCGATCGCTTTGACGATCGCGACGATCTCGTCGGTGTCCTGGGTGTCCAGGCACAGCGGCCAGGCGTCGATGTCGGCGAAGCGCTTGAAGAGGGCCGCCTTGCCCTCCATGACCGGCATGGCGGCCATCGGGCCGATGTTGCCGAGGCCCAGGACCGCCGAGCCGTCGGTCACGACCGCAACGGTGTTGCGCTTGATGGTGAGGCGGCGGGCGTCCTCGGGGTTCTCGGCGATGGCCATGCAGACGCGGGCGACACCCGGCGTGTAGATCATCGAGAGGTCGTCACGGTTGCGGATCGGGTGCTTGGACTGCATCTCGATCTTGCCGCCGAGGTGCATGAGGAACGTACGGTCCGAGACCTTGCCGAGCGTGACGCCCTCGATGTCGCGCAGCTGCTCGACGATCTCGTCGGCGTGCGCGGTGGAGGTGGCCGCGATGGTGACGTCGATCCGGAGCTTCTCGTGTCCGGACGCGGTGACGTCGAGGCCGGTGACCGAGCCTCCGTGGGACTCGACGGCCCCGGTGAGCTGGGAGACCGCGGTTCCGCTCGCGGGCACCTCCAGCCGGACCGTCATCGAGTAGGAGACGCTGGGCGCCGTTGCCATGGCCGACTTCCTCTGCTTTCACCTGTGCGCTGGATGCCGTCCGATCGTCGCACCTACCGTCGAGTAGGCGTTAGCCGGGTGGGATTGCGAACGTTGTGTTCGCGGGCCCGGGGGCATGAAAGAGACCCACGTCACGTGGTGACGTGGGTCTCTCGAACATGCTGAACGTTCAGCGGCACCGACCCGCCATGCTCGCCTCGCGGCAAGTGGTCGCTCGTAGCGACGAAGGTTGGGCCCGGGGGCTTGGATCGGGCCGGTGCCACACCCAGGCTAACAAACGGATCCCGTAAGTCCCTCCCGTCGCCCGACCGCCACCCCTCAACGACGGCGCTTTGCGCCGGTACCTTCCGATTCGTCCCGAGAGTTCCTCCGGATCAGTCTCTCAGCAGGTCCGGAACTCCCTCGCCGTCCGGCGCGTCCCGCTCCGCCGAGACCACTGTGAGCTGCTGCGTCGCCCGGGTCAGTGCCACGTACAGCACCCGCAGCCCGGCCGGTGACTCGTCCGCGATCTCCGCCGGGGAGACGACGACCGTGGCGTCGTACTCCAGGCCCTTCGCCTCCAGGCTGCCGAGCGCCACGACGCGGTCGCCGAGCCCGGCGAGCCAGCGCCTGGCCTCCTCTCGGCGGTTCATGGCGACGACGACACCGACCGTGCCGTCGACGAGGTCGAGCAGCCGGGCGGCCTCGGCCCGGACGGTCTTCGCGAGGGATTCCCGTGCGGGTACGGCCGCGAAGCGTGGCTGTACGCCGGTGGAGCGCACCGCCGACGGGGACTCGGCGCCCGGCATCGCCAGCGCCAGCACCTTCGCGGCCAGCTCGGCGATCTCGGCCGGGTTGCGGTAGTTCACGGTCAGCTGGAAGCGGCGGCGCGGGCGGCTGCCGAGGGCCTCGTCGCGGGCCTCGGCCGCCTCGTCGGGGTCGGACCAGGACGACTGGGCGGGGTCGCCGACGACCGTCCAGGTGGCGTGCCGGCCGCGGCGGCCGACCATGCGCCACTGCATCGGCGTGAGGTCCTGGGCCTCGTCGACGATGACGTGGGCGTACTCGACGCGCTCCTGGGCGAGCCGCTCGGCCCGCTCGCGCTGCGACTCCTCGCGGACCGGCATCAGCTCCTCGAGGCCGGTGAGGAGGTCGAGCGGGTCGGCCTCGCGCCTGCGGCGGGGGCGGGCCGGGGTGCCGAGGATCGACTGGAGCTCGTCCAGCATCGCGATGTCGTGGACGGAGAGGCCGTCGCGTCTGAGGGAGCGGGCGACCCTGCGTACCTCGCCGGGGTTGAGGATCCGCCGGGCCCAGCGGCCGAGGCGCCGCTCGTCGGCCATGGCGTCGAGTACGGCCTTCGGGGTCAGCTCCGGCCACCACGCGTCCAGGAACTCGATGAAGCTGTCCTCGGCGCTGACGTCCTCGTCGAAGGAGGAGCGCAGCTCGGCGGCCAGCTCCGGGTCGGTGTGCCGGCCGCCCGCGCCGGACCGCGACCACAGGGCGTCCAGGAGCAGCTTGCGGGCGCGCGGGCGCAGCATGTTCACGGGTGCGGTGCCGCTGAGCACGTTCTGGCGGATGCCGTCCAGCTCGCCGGCCTCCAGCTCCAGGCGGCGCCCGAAGGCGACCACGCGGAGCCGGGTGGGCGGGCCCGTGGGGGCCTGCGGCCCGGGGTCCGGGTCGTCGAGGGCGAGCTGTCCGGCGGGGGCGTCCGCGCGCGTGGCGCCGCCCGAGCCCGCTTCCAGGGCGCCCCGCGCCGCCTTCCGCAGGACCTTGAGCATGCGGTACGACCCCTTGGCCCGCGCCACCGCCGGCGCGTCGTACAGCGTGGCCTCCGCCCCGTCGACGAGCGAGCCGATCGCGCGGATGGCGACCTGGCCCTCCTCGCCGAGGGAGGGCAGGACGCCCTCGGTGTACGCCACGAGCAGCGGGGTCGGGGAGACGATGAGGATGCCGCCCGCGTACCGCCGGCGGTCCTGGTAGAGCAGGTACGCGGCCCGGTGCAGGGCGACGGCCGTCTTGCCGGTGCCCGGGCCGCCCTCGACGTAGGTCACGGAGGCGGCGGGGGCGCGGATCACCAGGTCCTGCTCGGCCTGGATGGACGCCACGATGTCCCGCATGGTGTGGGTGCGGGCCTGGCCGAGGGCGGCCATCAGGGCGCCGTCGCCGATCACGGGCAGTTCCCGGCCGTCCAGGAGTGCCTTGATCTCGGGGCGCATCAGGTCGTCCTCGACGCCGAGCACCCGGCGCCCCTTGGAGCGGATGACGCGGCGGCGGACCACCCGGCCGGGGTCGACCGGCGTGGAGCGGTAGAACGGGGCGGCGGCGGGCGCCCGCCAGTCGATGACCAGCGGGGCGTACTCCTGGTCGAGGACGCCGATGCGGCCGATGTGCAGGGTCTCGGCGATGTCGGCGGTGTTGTCCGGGCGGACCGCGCCCTCCGCCGGTTCCACGGCGGTGTAGGCGCCGTCCGGCCCCTTCTGGCCGTCCTTGCCGGGGAGCAGGTCGATACGGCCGAAGAGGAAGTCCTCGAACTCGTTGTTCAACCGGTTGAGGTGGATGCCCGCCCGGAAGACCTGCGCATCCCGCTCGGCGAGCGCGCCGGGCGTACCGACCTGGCCACGCTTGGCCGCGTCGTTCATGAGGAACTCGGCCTCGTGGATCTTCTCCTCAAGGCGCTGGTACACCCGGTCGAGGTGTTCCTGTTCGACGCTGATCTCTCGGTCACGCACGGAATCGTGCGTGGAGTCCTGAACCGAGTCGACCGCGGTTTCCTGCTGAGCCTGAGCGGCCACCGGGCCCCCTTCTGACGTGCTGGGCAGCCGTCAACCGTACGCGAAGGGGGCCCCGAGAAGCTATGTGCGCGCTCAGTGGATCACACGTTGCCCTTGACGAGCACGTCCCCGTCGAGAGTCATGACCTCGAATCCCTTCATCTCGTCCGGGGCGAAGGACGCGCCGCCGACGATGTAGAGCGGGTTCTTGGACTTTTCGGTCTTGCCGTCCGCGAGGCCGTAGCCCCAGGCCGGGACGGACCAGTTGGAGGCCGTCACCCGTTCGCCGTTCTCGCCGATGAAGATCAGGGAGCACTTGAGCGGGCCTTTGACGTTCTTGAGCTCCAGGACCGACTCGGTGCCCCAGTCCTTCTTCGCCAGGGCCACGGTCGCGCTCACGCCCGTCGTCGGGTCCGTCGCCGAGACCTTGTCTTCGATGGTGCCGAACAGGTCCTTGGCCGGGGTGGCCGAGAGGGTCACGCCCTCCTTGGCGCCGCCACCGCTCGAGTCGCCGCCGGTCGCTGCCGTCGCGGCGATCGGACCGCCGACGATCAGCGCGACCGCGGCCGCCACCATGTAGAAGCTCTTGCGGCGCTTGCGGGCGCGGCGCTCGGCGACCTCGTCGACGAGCTTGTTCACGACCCGCGGGCTGGGCTTGGCGGACAGCGACTCGCCGATGGCGGGTGTGCCGGAGCCGGGCAGGTCCGCGAGGGCGGCGAGCATCGGTTCCATGCCGGCGAGCTCGTCGAGCTGCTGGGCGCACCATTCGCAGGTGGCGAGATGGGCCTCGAAAGCGGTTGCTTCGGCGTCGTCGAGGATGCCGAGGGCGTAGGCGCCGACGGTCTCGTGCTCGTTCGGACCCGGAGATCCCATCATGGGACCAGACATACCCGCACCACCCGTACCGAATCCCTGGTTTCCCCCGTACACACTCATCACGCCGTCACCCCCCGCTCCTCCAGTGCCAGCTTCATCGACCGCAGGGCATAGAAGACCCTGGAGCGCACGGTGCCACTCGGTATACCAAGCGTCTCAGCCGCCTCATTGACGGTACGCCCCTTGAAGTACGTCTCGACGAGCACCTCCCGGTGAGCCGGGGTCAGGTCGTCGAGCGCGTCGGACAACGTCATCAGCCACAGCGCCTTGTCGATCTCGTCCTCCGCGGGGATGACCTCCAGCGGCGACGGATCGACCTCCTGCGGCCGGGCCTGCCGGCTGCGGTGGCCGTCGATGACGATGCGCCGGGCGACCGTCACCAGCCAGGGGCGTACCGATCCGGTCGCTCGATTGAGCTGGCCGGCGTTCTTCCAGGCACGGATGAGCGTCTCCTGCACGACGTCCTCGGCACGTTGCCGGTCTCCCGCGACAAGGCGGAGCACATAGGCGAGCAGGGGTCCGGCGTGTTCTCTGTAGAGCGCACGCATGAGCTCCTCATCAGGTTCCGAGGGCTGGGACATGCGATGTCGGGCCCTCGATCCACGTTCATTGGCCACGACGGAATCCTTGCGCACGCCCACCTCCGATGTCCGGGGGTTCCCCCAGTCGGTCGCTCCTCCACGGGTACGGACGCGGGGAGTTGGATGTTCAACGTGGGGTGACAGTTTTCTCGTGGGTGACGTGACGAGGCCGGACATGAGCGCACATTCCCACCTCGTGATCTTTACATTTCCGCCACATCGGCAAGATCACGCCGGCTGCCCGCAGGCCGCCAAAGGTAAACGGCGTGTAATCGAAATCACTTCGACAGCCGTTCCACAGAAGGAACATAACGGTCACTCAGGCGCGGGTGACCGCCGCCCGACGCCGATGCCGGGCCACCCGCTCCCGGTTCCCGCAGACCTCACTGGAGCACCAGCGCCTCCTGCGCCCCCGGGACGTATCCAGGTAGACGATCGGGCAGTTGTCCCCTTCGCACTGCCGCAGCCCGGCCCGCATGACCGGATCCGTGAGCAGCTCCACGACGTCCCGCGCGACGGCACCGAGCAGCGCCGCGCACTCGGGCGGGCCGTCCAACTCGCGCACCAGCGTGCCGTCTTCGCAGGTCACGGCACGCGGCGCGGGCGGCGCGGCGCGGGCGATCTCATTGACGCGGGCGAGCGCGAGATCGTAGGGCAGGCCTTGGGGCGCGAGTCCGCCGGGCACCAACTGGCCGATGCGTTCGCGTAGTTCACGGAAGCCGACGAGCCAGGACGCGTCGGCGTGCGCCAGCCCGGTGCCCGCCGGGACGAGTCCCGACCCGGCGATCCAGGCGCGCAGCACCGCGACGGAGTCGAGGCGTTCGTCGGGATGGGTGGTCGCGAGGAGATCCAGGCAGATCCGCCCCGCATCGAACCGCAGCTCGTACGCGGCCGTGGCCGTACCCAATGCCATGTGCCTGTCACCGCCTTGGGGTCACCCCGGTGAGGAACCGTTCCCTCTTACAGTGCCTGCCCGCTCCTGCGGCCGGAACCCCTCGTACCGGCGGTAGGCGGGGCCCACACCACGGAACGGCACCGCCAAAGGCGCGCCGGGCGCGGCCATGGTCTCGGGTACGTGCCGGGACAGCGCACCTGCGGACAGGCCCTACGCGTCGCCGTACTTCGTGTCGGCGGACGGGTCCAGGGCCAGCCGGTAGCCGCGCTTGACGACCGTCTGGATCAGCTTCGGCGCGCCCAGGGCCGTACGCAGGCGGGCCATCGCCGTCTCGACGGCGTGCTCGTCGCGCCCCGCGCCCGGCAGTGCCCGCAGCAGTTCGGAGCGGGCCACGACCCATCCCGGGCGGCGGGACAGGGCGCGCATGAGGGACATGCCGGCCGGCGGTACGGGCTTGAGGTCGCCGTCGACCAGGACCGCGTGGCCGCGGATCTCCACCCGGTGCCCGGCGATCGGCAGGGAACGCGCCCGACCGGGCATCTCCTGGCACAGGAGCTGGACGAGGGGGCCGAGCCGGAAGCGTTCGGGCTGGACCGTGTCGATGCCCTGGGCCTGGAGCGGCAGCGCGGTGACCGGGCCGACGCAGGCCGGCAGGACGTCGTGGTTGAGGGCGGCGAGCAGCTCGGGCAGCAGCCGGCGGTCCTCGGCGCGGGAGAGCAGGGAGGCGGCGGCGGGGGCGCTGGTGAAGGTGACCGCGTCCAGGCCGCGCGAGACGGCCGCGTCCAGGAGCCGGTCCACCGGCCCGATGTCCTCCGGGGGCATCCACCGGTACACGGGGACGCCCAGGACCTCGGCCCCTGCGGCCCGCAGCGACTCCACGAAGCCGGGCAGCGGCTCGCCGTGCAGCTGTACGGCGATACGGCGGCCGTCGACGCCCTCCTCCAGGAGCCGGTCGAGCACCTCCGCCATGGACTCGGACGACGGCGACCACTCCTCGTTGAGGCCGGCCGCCCGGATCGAACCCTTGACCTTGGGACCGCGCGCGAGGATCTCGACCTCGCGCAGCCGGTCGAGCAGGGTCTCGCCGAGCCCCCACCCGTCGGCGGCCTCGATCCAGCCCCGGAAGCCGATCGCGGTCGTGGCGACCACGATGTCCGGGGTCTGGTCGATGACCTGCTTGGTCGCCGCCAGCAGTTCGCTGTCGTCGGCCAGTGGCACGATGCGCAGGGCAGGGGCATGCAGAACAGCGGCTCCGCGCCTCTGAAGCAGCGCGCCCAGCTCGTCGGCCCGGCGTGCGGCCGTCACTCCCACGGTGAACCCGGCGAGGGGTCCATGGTCCGGTCGCTGTACCTCGTACATAACTCTCGTTCCCGCACTCGAGTCGTCGCACCTGCCACCAGGTGTGGCACCTGCATGCCGACCGAGCCTGTCAACGGCTCGTGACAGGCTCGGTTCGGCTTCATGTCGCTGGTGTTACGTCACACCTCCGCGTAGCTGAGCTGCGGCTTCGCCTCAGAGGCCGAGCTCGTGGCCTGCGACCGGGACGCCGAGCGGCGAAGGTATACGGCCCAGGTGACCACGAAGCAGGCGGCGTAGAAGGCGAGGAAGGCGACGAAGGCGCCGGTGCCGGAGCCGTAGGAGAGGAAGGACTGCCGGAAGGCGAGGTTGATGCCGACGCCGCCGAGCGCGCCGACCGCGCCGATCAGACCCATGGAGGCACCGGAGAGACGACGCCCGTAGGCGGCGGCCGCTTCCCCGTCCAGGCCCTTGGCCACGGCCTTGGTCTGGAAGATGCCGGGGATCATCTTGTACGTCGAGCCGTTGCCGAGGCCGGTGAGGACGAACAACACCACGAAGGCGACGGTGAACAGGGCCAGCGACTTCTCCATGCTGGCGGCGATGAGGACCGCGGTCGCCGCGCCCATGCCTACGTAGTTGTACAGCGTGATCTTCGCGCCGCCGTACTTGTCGGCCAGCCAGCCGCCGAAGGGCCGGATCAGCGAGCCGAGCAGCGGGCCGATGAAGGTGACGTACGCCGCCTCCAGCGGGGTCCGGCCGAACTGGTTGGTCAGCACCTGGCCGAAGGCGAAGCTGTAGCCGATGAAGGAACCGAAGGTGCCGATGTAGAGGAAGGACATGATCCAGGTGTGCGCGTCCTTCGCGGCGTCCTTGGCGGCGCCGGTGTCGTTCTTCACGTTCTCGATGTTGTCCATGAAGAGCGCGGCGAGGACGGCGGCGACGACGATGAAGGGGATGTAGATCCCGAGCAGCACACGCGGACCGCCGCTGGCACCGATGACGGCGAGTCCGGCCAGCTGGAGCACCGGCACGCCGATGTTGCCGCCGCCGGCGTTGAGGCCGAGTGCCCAGCCCTTCTTACGGAGCGGGAAGAACGCGTTGATGTTGGTCATCGACGACGCGAAGTTGCCACCGCCGATACCGGCCAGCAGGCCGACCAGCAGGAAGGTGTTGAAGGAGGTTCCCGGCTCCATCACCGTGAACGCGGCGACGGTCGGGACCAGCAGGAGGGCGGCCGAGACGATCGTCCAGTTCCGTCCGCCGAAGATCGCGACGGCGAAGGTGTAGGGGACGCGGACGACGGCGCCGACCAGCGTCACCATCGAGGTCAGCAGGAACTTGTCGGCCGGGGTGAGCCCGTACTCCGGGCCCATGAAG
The DNA here is from genome assembly GCF_036237295.1 of Streptomyces sp. NBC_01352. NCBI lineage: Bacteria > Bacillati > Actinomycetota > Actinomycetes > Kitasatosporales > Streptomycetaceae > Streptomyces > Streptomyces sp. NBC_01352. The sequence goes on along the minus strand of NZ_CP108354.1, from coordinate 6,590,362 downwards.
AGCACCAGCACGGACCACATGGTCCAGATCGAGAACCCGATGTGCTCGGAAAGGACGGAGAAGATCAGGTTGCGGCGGGCGACCTTCTCTCCGGTTTCCTTCCAGAAGGTCTCGTCCTCCGGATCCCACTGCTGGATCCAGCGGCCGCCCCTGCTCGGGGGTGCGGGGGCTGTGCTAGGGGCTGTCATGACGCCTCCACGGTGCTCCGGGGCTTGGTTCAGGGAGTGGCTGAGTCCCGAAGGTAGGGAGGGCGCGTTTCCGCCCTGTGGCACACCGTGACCGGAAGGGAACTTTGCTCTCACCAAGAGTGGAGGCGGGATGAGAGGTTTCGGAACCTCATGTGACTCGGTTCATATGTGAGCGAACACGGGCAGGCCGGAACGCCGGTCACCGGTGGCTGTCCTGCCGGGTCGCCGGGCCGTTCAGGCGTCTGAGCCCGGCGTCCATGACCGGCGTGGCGGCCTGGGCGGTTCACTCGGTCGAGTGCCACCGAAGTCCTGGGCGATCGCCGAGACCGTCGTCACCGAGCCGGCCAGGCCCACCGGCGTGTGCGCCTCGCGCAGCGGGACCGTCTGCTCGGCGAGGTCGAGGGCCGCCTCGATGTCGGCCCGCATCGCCGCGATCTGCTCCGCGGACGGCGGGTCGCTCACCACCCCGTCCCGCACCAGGTGCCGCTCGGTCATCCGGACACAGCCCCCGTCGACCGAGCGCGCCGCGGTGCCGGTCGTCGGCGCGGGGCGCGCTGCCGACCGGCACCGGGTCTCAGTGCTTCCGTGTCCGTTTCCGCCTCGCCCCGTCCGGCCACAGCTGCGGCCGGCGTTTCGCCGCCAGGTCCTCCGCCCACCCGAAGGCCACGACGCACCCGCCGATGAGGATCCAGACGAACACCAGGACCGGCCAGGGGCTCTCCAGGAGCCCGGGGGCGTTCTCCGAGAGGGTGTCGACGCTCCACAGGTGGTCCCAGAGGGTGGCGGCGACGAGGATGCACGTGTTGTGCCAGAGGTAGATCGTCACCGCGCGGGAGTTGAGGAGGGTGATCGGCCGCGCCCAGCGGCGCAGTCGGCTCGGCCACTCCGACCAGGACGGGCTGATGTGCAGGAGCAGCATCACCGTGGCGAAGGACCACAGGGACTGGGCGAAGGGGATGGCGTCGAGGTCGTGGCCGGTCTCGAAGCCGTGGGCCAGGGCGTACCAGAGGCCCAGGCAGGCGATCACCGGTGCGACCGAGGGGACGATGTAGCCGGGGATCCGCCGCAGGAGGCCCTCCTGGTGGGCCAGGCCCAGGATCCAGCAGGCGCCGAAGGTGCTGAAGTCGGTCAGCGCCGACGGGAACCGCTCCCCCGGCAGGGTGAGGTAGCCGAACTCGAAGGCCGCCGCCAGGACGATCGGCGACACGAGCGTCGCCCAGGGCAGCGCGCGCAGGGCCTTCAGGAGGAAGGGGGACAGCAGCACGAACCAGAGGTAGGCGCGGATGTACCAGAGGGGTCCGGCCAGGTCCACGGCCCAGTCCTCGCTGAGGATGCCGGCCACCCCGGACAGGCCCTCGGCGTACGGCGGGTCGCTCAGCGGCAGGATCCAGTAGGTGAGGTGGAGCCACCACCAGCCGGGGTGTCCCTCGTCGTTCGGGCTCCAGCCCTGCGCGACCATGCCGGTCACGCCGATCGCGCCCAGCAGCCACAGCGGGGGCAGCAGGCGGCGCATCCGGCCGCGTACGACCGTCAGGGCCGGGCGGCTGCTCAGGGAGCGGGCCATGAGGTTGCCGGCGAGCGCGAACATCACGCCCATCGACGGGAACACGAGCGGGAGCCAGGCCCAGCCCATGAGGTGGTAGAGGACGACCCGGAAGAGGGCGAGGGCCCGCAGGAGGTCGAAGTAGCGGTCGCGGACGGGGGCCGCCCGCTCGGGGGCCTTGGGCTCGTCCCACGTGACGGGTTGTACGGGTGCGGTACTCATCCCACCGGCCTCTTTTCCGTGACCTGCCGGCCCTGCGCGGGCATGTTCGGCGGGGCCGACACCCCGCCCATGCGCCGCAGCTTCTGCCAGCGCAGCCGGCCACCGGTGAGGGCGGTGATCCAGGACTGGAGCAGGACGACGTACATCAGCTGGCGGTAGAGGATCTGCTGCAGGGGCAGCGAGATCAGCGGGGTCAGCCGTTCGCGGTCCAGGATGAAGGCGTAGGTCGCGCAGGCCAGCTGGATGGCGAGGACGCCGAACCAGGCCAGGATCGTCTTCCCGGTGGGGCCGAAGACCAGGCCGTAGATGAGGAAGACGTCGATCAGCGGCGCGAGCAGCGGGGCCAGCACCATGAAGAGGGACACCAGCGGGAGCCCGACCCGGCCGAAGCGGCCCGAGGGGCCCCGGTCGAAGACGGCGCGGCGGTGTTTCCAGATCGCCTGCATGGTGCCGTACGACCACCGGTAGCGCTGGGACCACAGCTGCTGCACGGACTCCGGGGCCTCGGTCCAGGCGCGGGCGTTCTCCGCGTAGACGACCTTCCAGCCGTCGCGGTGGATGGCCATGGTGATGTCGGTGTCCTCGGCGAGCGTGTCGTCGCTCATGCCGCCGACACGTTCCAGGGCGCTGCGGCGGAAGGCTCCGACGGCGCCCGGGATGGTGGGCATGCACTGCAGGACGTCGTACATACGGCGGTCGAGGTTGAAGCCCATCACGTACTCGATGTGCTGCCAGGCACCGATGAGGGTGTCCTTGTTGCCGACCTTCGCGTTGCCGGCGACCGCGCCGACGCGGGGGTCGCCGAAGGGCTGGACGAGTTCGCGGACGGTGGACGGTTCGAAGACGGTGTCGCCGTCCATCATCACGACGAGGTCGTACCGGGCGTTCGCCACGCCCCGGTTGAGGGCGGCGGGCTTGCCCGCGTTGAGCTGGCGGACCACGCGGACGCCCGGCAGGTTCAGGTTCTCCACGATGCGGGCCGTGCCGTCACTCGAACCGTCGTCGATGACGATGACCTCGACGGGATGGTCGCTCTGCATCAGGGAGCGGACGGTGTTCTCGATGCACTTGGCCTCGTTGTACGCCGGAACCAGCACCGACACCGGTTCGGTGATCGGCGGCCCCCAGCGGAAGTCGCGGCGGCGCACCCGGCGGGCGTGCAGGGCGGAGAGCAGGAGCATCAGGCCGAAGCGGGCGATGACCAGGAAGCCGATGATCGCGAGGCCGACCACCAGGACGGCCGTGATGTTGTCCGAGGCCTGGACGAGGAAGACCCACGCCTTGCCCTTCCACAGGTCGACGCCGGCCACCCGGGTGTGCGCGCTGGGGGCGTCGAGGGCCTCGGTGAGGTTGTCGAACGCGTAGCCCTTGGCCTTCATCTGCGGCAGGAACCGGTCCAGCGCCTCGACCGTCTGGTGGCGGTCGCCGCCGGAGTCGTGCATCAGGACGACCGCGCCCTTGCCGCCCTTGGGCGTGACGTTGCGGATGATCCGGTCGGCGCCGGGCTTGCGCCAGTCCTGGCTGTCGACGCTGGTGACGACGGTGATGTAGCCGCGGGTGCCGATGTACTGGGTGACCGGCCAGGAGTTGTTGTCCATGGAGGAGGCGAACGAGGAGTACGGCGGCCGGAACAGCGAGGTGCGGATGCCGGCGGCGCCGGTGATCGCCAGCTGGTTCTGGGACAGCTCCCAGTCGATGCGCTCCTTCGACTGGAGGGAGAGGTCGGGGTGGTTGAAGGTGTGCAGACCGATCTCGTGGCCCTCGTCGACCATGCGCCGGACCAGGTCCGGGTAGCGCGAGGTCATGGTGCCGGTGACGAAGAAGACGGCGTGTGCCTTGTGCTTCTTGAGGACGTCCAGGACCTTGGGGGTCCAGGTCGGGTCCGGGCCGTCGTCGAAGGTGAGGACCATGTGCCCGTCGGGCAGTTTCAGGCTGGTGGTGCGGCCGGTGCGGGTGTCGATGACCGGGCCGCCCTTGACGATCTCCTCGGGCACCTGGTCGGCGGACGACTCGGTCTGGACGCGGTGGTCCGCGAGGATCTCGCTGTGCACATAGCCGCGCAGCATCAGCATCGCCATCAGCGCGGCGAGGAACAGCACGGGCAGCAGCAGACGCATGGGCAGGCGGCGGCGCCGGGAGCCGACGGCGGCTCCGGTCGCGGCCCCGGGACGGCGGGTGCGGGTTGCCATCAGAGGTTGTGCTCCGGGGACGGGGATGCCATCGGGTGGATGTGCATCGGGAGGACGTGCACACGAGCGGGCGTGCACCGGGATTACGGGATGCGCTGCGAGGCCCCCGCGAAGAGGACCTCGCAGCGCCGCCTCTCAGAGGACGGGCTCCGAGGAAGGCGCGGGCGCGGCTCCCGTGCCGTCCGGCTCCGTGGTGATCGGGGTCGGGTCGTTGGGGCCGTCGGCCACCGTGCCGGTGCCGGGGTCGCCGACTCCTGTGGTCTCGGTCGGGGTGGCCGTGGGTCCGGTGTCCGTCGGCGTCGGGTCGGGCGGCTCACTGGTGACCGGCGGGTCCGTCGTCGGTGTCGCCTTCGGCGGGGTCGACCCGGTGCCAGGGCCCGGGGCGGTTGCCGTGCGGCTCGGCGAGGGGTCGGCGGACGTGCCCGCCCCGGGGCTGACGCCGGCGCCGGGCCCGGTGGCGCCGGCGCTCGGGACCGGGGCCGTGCCGGTGCCGGCCGTCGGGGTGGGTTCCGGCAGGCCGCCGGGCGTACCGGAGGGCGGTGCCGACTCGGCGGGCAGCGGCGAGGTGTCGACCTTGCCGGCCGGCTGGCCGTCCTGCTGGCCCGGTACGGGCAGCCAGGGCGCGTTGGAGTTGCCGGACAGCAGCGTGGCGACGATGACGACGGCGTAGACCGCGCAGGCCAGACCGACGGCGATGCCGATCCGGCGGTACCGGCGGCTGCGGCGGCCCGACTCGTCGACGAACACCGGGCCGTCGGAGCCTTCCGGGCCGGCGGCCGGACCGCCGACGGGCCCGCCGCCCTTGGCCTGGCGTACGAGGAGGTCCTCCAACTGCTGGCCTATGCCGTCGAGTTGGACCGTCACCTCGTGCGGGTCGTGCGTGGGGTCGTGGTCGTCCGGGTCGTGGCCGGAACCGGACGTGCCGGTCTCGCCCCACGGGTCACGGACAGCGGCGGTCCGGGCGGCGGCCTCCGGGCGGCCCGGCAGCTCGGCTGCGGGCGGGAGGGCGTCGGTCTCGGCGGTCCGGCCGGTGCCCGGGAAGGCCCGGCCGGCTCTGCGGGATATCGCGGTGCCGGCGGCGTCGGCAGAGGCCCGGTCGCCCTCGCCCGAGGTTCCGCTTCGTCTCGGGATTCCGGTTCCGTTGGTCTCCGGGAACGCCTGGGTGCCGCCCCTGGTAGCCGAATGGACCCCGGTCGCTGCGACCTCGGGCCATTCCGGTTGGGCGTCTTCCGGCCACTTCTTCACGTGCACGCACATCCCCCCAGGGACAGTTCCGGGTGCGCGCACGACCCAAGCACCCGTCGGCCGAACCGAGCCCCCACCCGGTCCGAGCGCCCCCCTTATCACACTGTGCTCAGGGTACGAATGTAGCGCACAAGGAGGTTGTGTGCGTGCAGGGTGCTCAATTGTGGACACTCATCAGGTTCACGTCATTGGCTGGAACCCACCCCCCGGCGGGCCGCCGCAGCCACTCCTCCTCGACCGAGAGTTCGAGCGCGGCCCGGCGCAGGGCATCAAATCCCGGGTGCACCAGCCCCTTTCGCCACACCAACGACACCGGTGACAGCGGCACGGGGTCGACCAAGGGACGCCTGACCGTCGCGGGCATGGCCGGAAAATCCACTACGACGAGGATCGGGTTCCGCGTCTTCGCCATGAGCCGCTGGAACTCCTCGTCCCCGACGGCCAGCGGAGCCGGCGAGGCGACCTCGATACCGCGCCCCTCGAACAGCCGGCGCGCGAGGTCCGTCCACTCCGGCGTACGCGGGTTGCCCGCCCCCGCGTACACGCACTCCCCGGCGAGCGCGGCGAGCGGCACCGCCTCCAGTGCCGCCAGCGGGTGGTCCTCGGGCAGGACGACCGCCATGGGCTCGTAGCGCACGGGCTGGTGGTCGAGGCCCGACCGCAGCGCCGGGTCCAGGCCGGCGAACCGCCCGAAGGAGGCGTCGAGGCGGCCCGCGAGCAGCTCCCCCGCGGCATAGGTCAACCCGCTCTCGTAGCGGGCCATCAGCTCCAGCTCGGGGACGAGTTCCCGGGCCCGGTGCAGGACGCGCCGGCCGGTGGCCAGGCCCGGCGAGTTCAGGTCCACCAGCAGCGGCCGGGCCTGCCCGAAGGCGGCGAGCAGTTCGTCCTGTGCCTGCAGCGCACGGCGTGCGTACGGCACCAGCCGCTCGCCGTCGGCCGTCAGCGTCACCTGCCGGGTGGACCGTACGAACAGCTCGGCCCCGAGGTCCCGCTCCAGTCGCCGTACGTCCCGGCTGAGCGCCTGCTGGGCGACGTAGAGCCGGGCCGCGGCCCGCGTGAAGTGCAGCTCCTCGGCGACGGCGAGGAAGGCGCGCAGCAGACGGGGGTCGAGGTGGTGGCCGGAGGCGGGCATCCGGGGAACCTACAACGCGGGTGCGTGAATGAGTACGGAGTTTTCACAACAGGAGTGCGTGAATCGGCACGGAGAAGGTGTTGGACCCCGTGATCCGGTACGGGCCACGGTGGCCGCATGCCGCAACCGACCCCGCGAAGGCCCCCGTTGTACACGGTCACCGCCGACACCCTCGTCGCCGTCGACTTCAACCCCCGTACGGCCGGGGAACCCGGCCCCTACCGCCGTCTCTTCACCGTCCCCGGCACCCGCGCCTTCACCGCCGGCAACCTGCTGGCCCGCCTGCCCATGGGCATGTTCAGCGTGAGCGCGGTCGTCATGATCGCCGGCACCCGGGACTCGTACGCCCTGGCCGGCGCGGTCACCGCGACGGGCCTCGCCGCGACCGCGGTGGTCGCCCCGTGGACCGCGCGGCTCGTCGACCGGTACGGGCAGGCGCGGATCGCCGTACCCGCGACGCTGCTCGCGGCCCTCGGCTCGCTCGCGCTGCTGCTGTGCGTACGGCACGACGCCCCCGCCTGGACCCTCTTCGCCTCCTACGCCGCCACCGCCACGACCCCCAACCTCGGCGGCATGTCCCGCGCCCGCTGGGCCCACCTGCTGAAGACCGAGCCGGACGCCCTGCACACCGCGAACTCCTTCGAGCAGGCCGTGGACGAGCTGTGCTTCATGCTGGGCCCGGTGCTCGCGGCCTTCCTGTGCATGACGTTCTTCCCGGAGGCGGGCACGCTGGTAGGGGTGGTGCTGCTGGTGAGCGGCATGCTGCTGTTCGCCGCGCAGCGCTCCACCGAGCCGCCGGTCGCGAAGCGGTCCCCCAAGAGGGCCACGACCCTGTTCCGCGCCGCCGGCATGCCGCCGCTGCTCGCCGTGTGCCTGGCCATGGGCGTGGTCTTCGGGGCGATGGAGGTCGTCACGATCGCCTACGCGGACGCGCGGGGACACCCCTCGGCGGCGGGCGCGGTCCTCGGCCTCCAGGCGGCCGGTTCGTGCGCGGCGGGCCTGCTGTACGGGGCGGTGCGGCCGGCCGGGTCCGCGGCGAGCCGCTACCCGTGGTGCATCGCCGCCATGACCGCCCTGCTGACGCTGCCGCTGCTCGCCACCGCCCTGACCGGCTCGCTCCTCGTCCTGGCGGGCGCGCTGCTGGTCGCCGGGATGGCGACGGCACCGACGATGGTCACCGGCATGACCCTGGTCCAGGAACGCACCCCTGAGGGCCGTGTCAACGAGGGCATGACCCTCGCGGTGACCGGCCTGCTCGGCGGAATCGCCGCCGGCAGCGCCCTCGGCGGCTGGCTGGCGGAACACGCCTCGGCCACGGCCGGGTTCGGGGTCCCGGTCACGGCGGCCGCGGTGGCCCTGCTGATCACGCTCGCCCGCCTCGCCGAAGACGCCTGACGCGTACGGTCGGTCGAACCGCTTCAACGATTCCCGCGCAACCCATTGACGCCTCTCACAGCCGCCACATACCTTCCCCCGTCGAAGCGCTTCGACGTCACGCATCGAACCGTTCGACGGACCCTGCGTGACGCCCGGGACCCATCCGACTCCGACCTCCCTGGAGGCACTGGATGTTGACGGCACGAAGGCGAGTGACGGCCCTGGCCGCGGCGGCTCTGAGCGGAGCCCTGCTCCTGACCGCCTGCGGCGGCTCGGACGGCGGCTCCGCCGACGGCAAGACCTTGAAGCTGTGGCACTACGAGGCCCCGAACAGCGCGATGGGCCAGGCCTGGACCGAGGCCATCAAGGAGTTCGAGGCCAAGCACCCGGGCGTGAAGGTGGAGTTCGAGGCGAAGGGCTTCGACCAGATGCAGAAGACCGCCCCGATGATCCTCAACTCCTCCGAGGCGCCCGACCTCATGGAGTACAACAAGGGCAACGCGACGGCCGGCCACCTCTCGAAGCAGGGCCTGCTCACCGATCTCAGCGCCGAGGCCACCGAGCGCGGCTGGGACAAGAAGATCGGCGCCGGTGTGCGCACCACCAGCGTCTACGACGCCGAGGGCGTCATGGGCTCCGGCAAGTGGTACGGCGTGCCCAACTACGCCGAGTACACGATGGTCTTCTACAACAAGGACCTCTTCGCCAAGTACAAGATCCCCGAGCCGAAGACGTTCGACGAACTGACCGCCGCCATGGACACGTTCGTCGAGAACAAGGTCACCCCGCTCGCCAACGCGGGCGCCGAGTACCCCGCCCACCAGTACCTCTACCAGCTGGCCCTGTCGAAGGCCGACCGCGCCTGGGTCGACGCCTACGAGCTGTACAAGGGCAAGGTCGACTTCCACGACGCCGCCTGGACGTACGGGGCCGAGACCTTCGCCGACTGGGTGCAGAAGGGCTACATCAGCAAGGACTCCACCAGCGCGAAGGCGGAGGACGCCGGCGTCTCCTTCCTCCAGGGCAAGTCGCCGATCCTGTTCTCCGGCAGCTGGTGGTACGGCCGCTTCCAGGACGAGGCGACGTTCGACTGGGGCACCTTCCTGTGGCCCGACTCGAACCTCACCCTCGGCTCCGGCGGCAACCTGTGGGTGGTCCCCAAGGGCGCCGATAACAAGGAACTCGCCTACGACTTCATCGACATCACCATGTCGAAGAAGATCCAGAACCTGCTCGGCAACAAGGGCGGCGTCCCGGTCGCGGCGGACGCGAGCGCCATCACCGACCCGGAGTCCAAGACGCTCATCGACAACTTCAACACCCTCTCCGAGCGCGACGGCCTGGCCTTCTACCCCGACTGGCCGGTCTCCGGGTTCTACGACGTCCTCGTGTCCGAGACGCAGAAGCTGATGACGGGCAGCGCGAAGCCGGACGACTACCTGGACGCACTGCAGGAGGCGTACGACAAGGACGCGCCGAAGCGATGACGGTCACCGTCGAACGCGGCGGGCGGGTGACCGGCAAGCACGACCCCACCGGGAACCCGCGCCGCCGCCCCCGCGACTCGTACGCCCTGTTCCTGCTCCCCGGCGTACTCGCCTTCCTCACGGTCATCGTCGTCCCGTTCCTGATGAACACGGGCGTGAGCTTCACCGACTGGGAGGGCGTGGGCTCCCCCGACTGGACCGGGCTCGCCAACTACCGCGAGCTGCTGGACGACTCCGAGTTCTGGACGTCCTTCCGGCACAGCCTGTTCATGGTCGTCGCGATGGCCGCCGTACCGACGGCGATCGGGCTGGTCCTGGCCGCCGCGCTGTTCGACTACGTCGGCAAGCACTTCGGCAGCAGGGTCGCGTCCGTCCTCCGCGCCTGCTTCTACCTCCCCCAGGTGCTGCCGATCGCGGTCGCGGGCATCGTCTGGAGCTGGATCCTCGCGCCCGAGAACGGCACCCTCAACGAGTTCCTCGCGGCCGTCGGCCTGTCGTCCTGGCAGCAGGACTGGCTCGGCGATCCCGACCTCGCGCTCTACAGCGTCATGGGCGTGATGGTCTGGGTCCAGATCGGCTTCCCGCTGGTCGTCTTCATGGCGGGCCTGCAACGCGTCGACCCCCAGCTGTACGAGGCGGCCGAGCTGGACGGCGCCGGCTGGTGGCGCCGCTTCTGGCACATCACGCTGCCGCAGATCCGCCCGGAGACCTACGTCGTCCTGACCTGGTGCTCGATCGCCGCGCTCAAGGTGTTCGGCGCGGTGTACGTCCTCACGAAGGGCGGCCCGGGCGGCGCGACCAACGTGCCCTCCTACTTCTCCTTCACCACGTTCTTCGAGAAGACGCAGGTCGGCTACGGCGCCGCGATCTCCACCGTGCTCACGGTGATCATCCTCGCCCTCTCCCTGATCGGCCTGAAGCTCCAGACCCGCGCCGAGGACGACGAGAGCCTGTCCGCGAGCCCCCGTCGCAGCGCAGGCGGGGGCTCGCGGACAGGCTCTCAGGAAGGGACCCGCGCATGACGACCGCGCTCCGCCGCTACCCGGTCCTCGTGGCCCTGTGCATCGCGGCCCTGTTCATGATCGTCCCGTTCGCGATCGTCGCCGTCAACGCGGTCAAGTCCCCGACCGAGTACGCCCAGAACGGCCCCCTCAGCCTCCCCGAGGGCCTCTACCTCGACGGCGTCAAGGACTTCTGGGAACGCGTGGACTTCGGGCAGAAGCTGGTCAACTCGGTGCTGATCAGCGGGGCGGTGGCCGTACTGGCCGTGGTCCTCTCGGTGCTGAACGCCTACGCGATCGGCATCGGCCGCATCAAGGGCCGCACCTGGGTCCTCGCCTTCTTCGTCCTCGCGAACATGCTGCCGCAGGAGGCGCTGGTCTACCCGATCTACTACCTGAGCAAGGAGGCCGGCCTCTACGACACCAGGCTGAGCGTGATCATCGTGTTCACGGTGATCCAGGCGGCCTTCGGCACGTATCTGCTGTCGTCGGTGCTGAGCCGGTTCCCCCGCGAGATCATCGAGGCCGCCCGGATCGACGGGGCGAACAAGTGGCAGGTGCTGTGGCGGATCGTCGTCCCCGTCAGCCGGCCCACCATCGGCGTGCTGCTGGTCTTCTTCTTCATCTGGACCTGGAACGAGTTCCTGCTCCCCCTGGTCATGCTGATCTCCAACGACAACCAGACGGTGTCGGTGGCCCTCGGCGTCCTCCAGGGCCAGCGCCTGATGGACGCCACGATGACCAACGCGGCCGCCCTCCTCGGCGTGCTCCCCGCCCTCGTCTTCTTCCTCGTCTTCCAGCGAACCCTCACCCGTGGCATCGCCGCGGGTGCCGTGAAGTAAGGAACCCCCCACATGAAGTTCACCGACGGCTACTGGCTGCTGCGCGAGGGCGTCACCGCGGCCTATCCGGTCGAGGTGCTCGACGTCACCGCGCAGGACGGCACGCTGGAGATCCACGCGCCGACCCAGCCCATCCGCCACCGCGGCGACCTGCTGAAGGGACCGGTCGTGACGATCAGCGCCCACGCGCCGATGCCGGACGTCATCGGCGTCACCTTCACCCACTTCAACGGCGAGCAGCCGCGCGGACCGGAGTTCGAGGTGGGGCGCCAGGAGGTCCCGCCGCAGGTGTCGTACGACGACGAGCACGCGACCCTGACCTCCGGCGCGCTGTCGGTCCGGGTGGCGCGTACCGGCCCCTGGCAGGTCGACTTCCTCGCCCACGGCCGCACCCTCACGTCCAGCTCCACCAAGGGCATGGGCATCATGCGGGACGCCTCGGGCGGGCACTACCTGCGCGAGCAGCTCAACCTCGGTGTGGGGACCTCGGTCTACGGCCTCGGTGAGCGCTTCGGCCCCCTGGTGAAGAACGGCCAGGTCGTCGACATCTGGAACGCCGACGGCGGCACGGCGACCGAGCAAGCCTACAAGAACGTGCCCTTCTATCTGACGGACGCGGGCTACGGCGTCTTCGTCGACCACCCGGGCAAGGTGGCCTTCGAGGTCGGCTCGGAGATCGTCTCCCGGGTGCAGTTCAGCGCCGAGACCCAGCAGTTGACGTACTACGTCATCCACGGCCCGACCCCGAAGGACATCCTGCGCAAGTACACCGCCCTCACCGGCCGCCCGGCCCTCCCGCCCGCCTGGTCCTTCGGCCTGTGGCTGTCGACGTCCTTCACGACGTCGTACGACGAGGAGACCGTGACCTCCTTCATCGAGGGCATGCGAGAACGCGAACTCCCCCTGTCCGTCTTCCACTTCGACTGCTTCTGGATGCGCGAGTTCAACTGGTGCGACTTCCAGTGGGACCCGCGGGTGTTCCCGGACCCGGAGGGCATGCTGGCGCGGCTGCACGCGCGGGGTCTGCGGGTGTCCGCGTGGATCAACCCGTACATCGCCCAGCGCTCCCCGCTGTTCGCGGAGGGCAAGGCGCTGGGGCACCTGCTGAAGCGGCCCGACGGCAGCGTCTGGCAGTGGGACCTGTGGCAGCCCGGCATGGCGCTGGTCGACTTCACCAGCCCGGCGGCCCGCGAGTGGTACGCGGCCAAACTGGAGGGGCTGCTCGCCCAGGGCGTCGACTGCTTCAAGACCGACTTCGGCGAGCGGGTGCCCCTCGACGTGGCCTGGTCCGACGGCTCCGACCCGGAGCGGATGCACAACTACTACACGTACCTCTACAACCGCACGGTCTTCGACGTGCTGCGCAAGCACCGGGGCGAGGAGGAGGCGGTCGTCTTCGCCCGGTCGGCGACCACCGGCAGCCAGAAGTTCCCGGTCCACTGGGGCGGCGACTGCGAGGCGACGTACGAGTCGATGGCGGAATCGCTGCGCGGAGGCCTGTCCCTGGGGCTGTCCGGCTTCGGCTTCTGGAGCCACGACATCGGCGGCTTCGAGGGCACCCCCACCCCCGCGCTCTTCAAGCGCTGGCTGGCGTTCGGCCTCCTGTCCTCCCACAGCCGCCTGCACGGCAGCTCCTCCTACCGGGTCCCGTGGCTGTTCGACGAGGAGTCGGTCGACGTGCTGCGGCACTTCACCCGGCTGAAGCTGCGGCTCATGCCGTACCTGTACGAGGCCGCGCGCACCGCCCACACCGAGGGCCTGCCGGTGATGCGGGCTATGGTCCTGGAGTTCCCGGACGACCCCGGGTGCGCGCATCTGGAACGGCAGTACATGCTCGGCCCGGACCTGCTGGTCGCGCCGGTGTTCAGTGACGAGGGGGAGGTGACGTACTACGTCCCCGAGGGCACCTGGACCCACTTCGTGACCGGCGAGACGGTGACCGGGCCGCGCTGGGTGCGCGAGACCCACGGGTTCTCGAGCGTGCCGCTCCTCGTGCGGCCCGGCGCGGTGATCCCGGTGGGCGCGGTGGCCGACCGGCCCGACTACGACCACGCCGACGGGGTCACGCTGCGGGCGTACGGCCTGGAGCGGGGCGACCAGGTGACGGTACGGGTCGGGGACGTGACCTTCACCGTCGTACGCGAAGGGGATCTGCTGCGGGCGTCCTGCGGTGATCCGGTGGCGCCCTGGGGGCTGGCCGTCGGTGAGCGCGAGGTGCGGGCGCAGGCCGGGACCGGTTTCCTGACCGTGGAGTGGGCCTGATGGTGAAGATCACGGACGTGGCGCGGCACGCCGGGGTCTCCCCGAGCACGGTCTCGTACGCGCTCAGCGGCAAGCGCCCCATCTCCGACGACACGAAGCGCCGGGTCGAGGAGGCCATCCGCGAGCTGGGCTACCGGCCGCACGCGGGCGCGCGGGCGCTGGCCAGCAGCAAGTCGAACGTGCTGGCGCTGGTGGTGCCGTTACGGGCCGGCATCCACATACCGGTGGTCATGCAGTTCGCGGTGTCGGTCGTGACGACGGCCCGACGCTACGACCACGACGTACTCCTCCTCACCCAGGAGGAGGGCGAGGAGGGCCTGCGCCGGGTCGCCGACACGGCGTTGGTGGACGCGCTGATCCTGATGGACGTCCAGCTCCAGGACCCGCGTCTGCCGCTGCTGCGGGTGCTGGAGCGGCCCTCGGTGATGATCGGCTTCCCGGCCTCCTCCGAGGGCCTGACCTGCATCGACCTCGACTTCAAGGCGGCCGGCGAGGTGTGCGTGGAGCATCTGGCCGGGCTCGGGCACCGGGCGGTGGCCCTGGTCGGGTCGCCACCGGAGGTGTACGTCCGGCAGACCGCGTTCGCCCAGCGCGTGGTCCAGGGCTTCACCGCCGCCGCCGACCGGCACGGACTCGCCTCCTCCGTCCACCCCTGCGAGGCCGCGTCCGGCGCCGCCCGCAAGGTCGCCGAACAACTGTTGCGCGACCAGCCCGCCCTGACAGGGGTCGTCGTCCACAACGAGCCCCTGCTGGAGCCCCTGATCGACGCCTTCGAACAGCTCGGGCTGCGCGTGCCCGGCGACCTGTCCGTCACCGCCATCTGCCCGGACGAACTCGCCGAGTCCATCCGGGTCCCGGTGACCTCCGTCGCCCTGCCGTCCGCCGACATCGGCACCCGGGCGGTGGAGCTGCTGATGCGCAAGCTCGACGGCACGGAGGTACCGGAGGCGACGCTGCTGGCGCCGCGGCTGACGGAACGGGCGAGCACGGCGCCGCGCAACGCCTGACGCGCGGCGCCTTCGCCTGCGCCTGGTTCAGCCGAGCCCCCAGGTCCGGCCGAGCCGGTGGGCGGCACACAGGTTCACGTCGAGGACGTACGCCCCGGCGGTCCCGCACTGCTCGCTCCCGCTGCCGGGGTCGACGGGCTGCCCGTGCCCCATGCCGGTGACGCTGTAGGTCTCCACGACGGCCTTCCCGCCCGCGTCCCGGAAGACCTGGTGGGGATACCCGGCCACGGTGTCACTGACGTCGGCGGTCTGGTCCGCCCCGTGGACGTTGGTCCACTGCTTCGTCAGGTCCGTCATGTTGACGGGCTTCACGGTGTAGTCGGCCGTGCCCTGGAAGGCGGTCAGCGTGGGCCAGGGCCCGGTGTACCCGGGCCGCGCGGCCCGCACCCGGTCGCCCCACTGCTGCGGGGTCTGGGTGGCTCCGACGTACATGCAGACGTACGGCGACCCGGCGGCCTGCGCGCACCCGTACGGCAGCCCGGCGACGATCCCGCCGCCGGCGAACTTCTCCGGGTACGCCGCCATCATCACGGCGGTCATGCCGCCCCCGGCGGACAGGCCGGTGACGTAGACGCGCGAGGCGTCGCCGGTGACGTCGGCGAGCTGCCGGTCGACCATCTGGGCGATCGACGCGGCCTCGCCCTGCCCGCGCTGCATGTCCCCGCTCTGGAACCAGTCGAAGCAGCTCGACGCGTTGTTGGCGGCCTGCTGCTGCGGCAGCACGACGGAGAAGCCCCAGCGGTCGGCGAGCTGGAGCCAGCCGCTGCCGGTGCCGTAGCCGGAGGCGTTCTGCGTGCACCCGTGCAGCGCGACGACGACGGGCCGGCCGGTCGGCAGCCCGTCGGGGACGTACCGGAACATGCGCAGGGCACCGGGGTTGGTCCCGAACCCGGTGACCTCCTGGAGGGAGGCGGCCTCGGCCCGGCCCGGGGTGAGGAAGGCGGCGAGGAGGGCGACCAGGAGGGTCGCGAGGACGGTGAGGCGGTTTCGGCTTGCGGCTCTGGTCTGAGTCATGGGGAGGGACCGTAGAAGCCTGAACGACCCGTCGATATGGGGTGGCACACCACATTGGCCGGGGCACGCGTGTGCTCCTCCCGGGTTCAGCTGCACGCGGCACTGCACGCGGCATGACACAGGCCCCGCCGCTCGGAAGCGACGGGGCCTGTGCCCACATGGGGTACCCGCTCAGGCGCGGGCGAGTGGAGATGGCGGGAATCGAACCCGCGTCCAACGGTGCAGAATCAGGGCTTCTCCGTGTGCAGTTCGCTGCGATTTTCTCGGCCCCGGCGATCACGCGAACAAGTCGCCGACGGGCCCAGTCACTGTTTGATTTCCCATCGAACCCCGTGACCGGGCTCGATGGTTTAGTTCCCTAGATTATGCCAGGGTCCGGGTCGGGAACATCCCCGGTCTGACACCCGTAAGGGCCTTCACTCACTGCTTATTAGGCAGCGAGGGCGAAGGCGCGGGAATCGCTCTTGGAATTGGCGATTATTGGTTGCGACATATGGTTAACGAGATCATTGCCGCTTCCTCGACACGCTTCCCCTGCTTCGACAGCCGCTGTCGAAACCGATCATCCCCATGTTGTTTTTTCAATGCCCTCCGGAGACCGGAGGGGCGCGCCGCACCCGCTGTGGGGTGCAGTTGCCATCGTACGTGACCAACGCGGGACGATGCCACCGTATTCCCGGCGGTCTCGCCCTGCCGGCCCCGCTCCTACTGGGCCCGCTGCTTCCGCTTCGCCGCCGCGATCGCGCGGTCCGACTCCCGCCGGTCCTGCTTCTCCCGCAGCGTCTGGCGCTTGTCGTACTCCTTCTTGCCTCGCGCGAGGGCGATCTCGGCCTTCGCCCGGCCGTCCTTGAAGTACAGGGCGAGGGGCACGATCGTGTGACCCGTCTCCTGGGCCTTGGACTCCAGCTTGTCGATCTCCTCGCGGTGCAGGAGCAGCTTGCGCTTGCGGCGCACGGAGTGGTTGGTCCAGGTGCCCTGGCTGTACTCCGGGATGTGGGCGTTGTGCAGCCACGCCTCGTTCCCGTCGATCTGGACGAAGCCGTCGGTCAGCGAGGCCCGGCCCTGGCGCAGCGACTTCACCTCGGTGCCGCTGAGCACCAGCCCGGCCTCGTAGACGTCGACGATCGCGTAGTCGTGCCGTGCCTTCTTG
Source organism: Streptomyces sp. NBC_01352 (assembly GCF_036237295.1). Taxonomy (NCBI): domain Bacteria; kingdom Bacillati; phylum Actinomycetota; class Actinomycetes; order Kitasatosporales; family Streptomycetaceae; genus Streptomyces; species Streptomyces sp. NBC_01352. Next base: position 6,573,703 of record NZ_CP108354.1, on the reverse strand, counting down.
TTCTGGGCGACGATCTTGCGCTTGCCGTCCTTGGCCTTCACGGCCCCCGAGCCCTGCTTGGGCTGGGATTCCTTCGGTACGTACATTCCCTTGCTCATAGTCCCGCCATTTTCGCACTACGGAGGGGGTCTGCGGGAAGCCGATTAACGGCTACCGCCCCAGACCGCTCAGTACGGTCTCCGCGCGCTCCAGCACCTGCCGGTCCGCTTCCAGGTCCGGCGTGATCCCGGCGCCGTCCACGCCGCGGCCGGAGGGGGTGCGGTAGTGCCCGACGGTCAGCTCGGCGACGGACCCGTCGGGCAGCCGGCTCGGCATCTGGACCGAGCCCTTGCCGAAGGTCCGGGAGCCCACGACGACCGCGCGGCCCCGGTCCTGCAGGGCACCGGTGAGCAGCTCGGCCGCGCTCATCGTGCCGCCGTCGACCAGCGCGACCAGGGGTCTGGTGGTGTCGCCGCCGGCCTCGGCGTGCAGGGCGCGCTGCTCGCCCTCGACGTCGTAGGTGGCGACGAGACCGCCGTCGAGGAAGGCGGAGGCGGCGGTGACGGCCTCGGCGACCAGGCCGCCGGAGTTGCCGCGCAGGTCGAGGACGATGCCTGCGCCGGCCGGGGCCTGCCGTACGGCGGTGCGGACCCGCTCGCCGACGCCCTTGGTGAAGGCGGCGATCCTGATGACGGTGATGCCGCCGGCCAGTGTGCGTTCGGTCACGTCGTCCGTGGAGAGGCGGGCCCGGCGCAGAGTGACGTTCCACGCGCGCGTGCCGCGTTCCAGGCCGAGGCGGACGGCCGTACCGGCGGCCGCGTCCTTGGCGTCGCCGCGCAGTAAGGAGACGACCTCGGTGACGGGCCGTCCGTCGACCTTGGCGCTGTCGACGCTGCGCAGCCGGTCGCCCTTGTGGATCCCGGCGGCGGCCGCGGGCGATCCGGAGGCCACCCGGGTCACCTCGATACGGCCGTCCCGGTCGCTCCGCGCCCACAGGCCGACGCCGGTGTACCGGCCGTCGAGGGCCTCCTCGAACTCCTCGTACTCGCCCTCGGAGTAGACGGCGCCCCAGCGGTCCCCGCTGCGGCTGACCGCGCGTTCCGCGGCCTCCACGGGGGACTGGCCGTCGGCCATGGCGTCCTCGGCGGCCTTGGCCACGTCCTCGTGGCGGCTCGCCGAGGCGGCCGAGATCGTCGGGTCGGAGGGGGATTTCCGGTCGCGGCCGTCGGCCTCCGGGAAGGATCCGGTCGCGGCGCCGGCGACGAGGACGCTCGTGAAGACCAATGTCAGGGCGGCCCCGCGGCGGATGCGGCGGGGCTGGCAGAACAGGTCTCGGCCTGACATGCGGGTGAGTCTAGGACAACGCGAAGGGCCGCACGGTCGGTTGACCGTACGGCCCTCTTGGCATGCGTCACACCTTCAGGTACTTGCGCAGCGCGAAGAACGCGGCAAGCGCGGGCATCAGCAGACTCGTCGCCAGGATGAGCGGCAGCTTCGTCAGGACGGCGTCCCAGCCGATGAAGTTGATCAGGTTCAGCTTCTCGGACAGGGCGAGGCCGTGGTCGATGAGGAAGTATCTGGCGATCACCAGGAACCCGCACGCGACCGTGCCGCCGATCAGCCCGGCGACCGCGGCCTCCATGATGAACGGCGCCTGGATGTAGAAGCCCGAGGCGCCGACCAGGCGCATGATCCCGGTCTCGCGCCGCCGGCTGAACGCCGAGACGCGCACCGTGTTGACGATCAGCATCAGCGCGACGACCAGCATCAGCGCCATCACCGCGCGCGCGGCCCAGTTCATGCCGTTCAGCAGCCCGAAGAGGTTGTCGAGGATCCCCTTCTGGTCCTGCACCGACTGCACGCCGTCCCGGCCGTCGAAGGCGGTGGCGATGACCTGGTACTTCTCCGGGTCCTTCAGCTTGATCCGGTACGACTCCTGCATCTGGTCCGGCGTGAGGGAGCTGGCCAGCGGGGAGTCGCCGAACTGCTCCTTGTAGTGCTTGTAGGCCGCGTCCTGCGACTCGTAGGTCACCTTCTGCACGACGGACGTCATCTTGTCCAGGTCGGCGAGGATGGCCTTCTTCTGGTCCTCGGTGACCGCGCCCTTGGCGCAGTTCGGGTCGGACTCGGCGTCGCTCTTGTTGCAGAGGAAGACCGAGACGTTGACCTTGTCGTACCAGTAGCCCTTCATGGTGTTGACCTGGTCGCTCATCAGGAGCGACCCGCCGAACAGGGCGAGTGACAGGGCGACGGAGACGATCACCGCGAAGGTCATCGTCAGGTTGCGGCGGAGACCGACACCGATCTCGGACAGTACGAACTGGGCGCGCATGGCGTCTGGTTATGCCTTTCCGTGGACGTGGCGGTCAGTGCTGGTAGCCGTAGACGCCGCGTGCCTGGTCACGGACGAGGCGGCCCTTCTCCAGCTCGATGACGCGCTTGCGCATCTGGTCCACGATGTTCTGGTCGTGCGTCGCCATCACCACGGTCGTCCCGGTCCGGTTGATCCGGTCGAGCAGCTTCATGATGCCGACGGAGGTCTGCGGGTCGAGGTTGCCGGTGGGCTCGTCGGCGATGAGCAGCTTGGGGCGGTTGACGAAGGCGCGCGCGATGGCCACGCGCTGCTGCTCACCACCGGACAGCTCGCCGGGCATCCGGTCCTCCTTGCCGCCGAGCCCGACGAGGTCGAGCACCTGCGGCACGGACTTGCGGATCTCGCCCTTCGACTTGCCGATGACCTCCTGGGCGAAGGCCACGTTCTCGGCGACCGTCTTGTTGGGCAGCAGCCGGAAGTCCTGGAACACGGTCCCCAACTGGCGCCGCATCTGCGGCACCTTCCAGTTGGAGAGGCGCGCGAGGTCCTTGCCCAGAACGTGCACCTGACCGTGGCTGCACCGCTCCTCGCGGAGGACCAGCCGCAGGAAGGTGGACTTTCCGGAGCCCGAGGACCCCACGAGGAACACGAACTCGCCCTTCTCCACTTCCAGGGAGACATCCCTGAGTGCGGGGCGGGTCTGCTTGGGGTAGACCTTGGATACGTTGTCGAATCGGATCACGGATGCACCACGGGTCGCCGGGGGTAGATGAGCGTGACCATACGCGAACCGGGCAGGCGAGCGCAGGCACCGGCTGTGGTTGCGTGACAGATGTGTGTTTTGTGCCTGCCCCGGCCCCATGGGACCCCGCGCTGAATTCCGGGGAACCTGGCACAGTGGAGGGGGGAACGTTCGCGTTCCCTCAGGCGTTGTGTACATGGAACCGGTGCAAGGAGGGCGAGCGCATGACGTACGACCGGCTGGTGTGCGCGAACTGCGCGGCGCCCGTGAGCGAGGGCCGGTGCCATGTGTGCCGTGCGAGCCGCGAGCGGCTGCAGCAGGAGAACCTGTTCGCGGGTCTCAACCCCATGGCACTGATCACATTGCTCGCTGTACTGATCGCGGCGGTCGCCCTCCTGGCGCACCAGACCGCGTAGGACGCGATCCGAGAACGTACGAGGCGTACGGGACGTACGAAGGGCCCGGAGCGGTTACCCGCTCCGGGCCCTTCACCGTACGGCCTGCGTACGGTCGGTAAGCAGACGGCCACCGTCAGGCGGCCGCGCCACCCCGGCCGCCCATGAGGCGCGGCAGGATGCGGAAGCCGACGCCGCCCGCGATCATCGTGGCGGCACCGATCACCAGGAAGGTGGTCTGAGCGGCACCGGTGTCGGCGAGCTCCTCACCGCTGCCCTGGGCCGACGTGTCGGCCGGGGTGTCCGTGCCGGTGTCGGTGAGGGACGAGGAGCCCTCCTCCTGGGCGGAGTCGCCGGAACCGCCGTCGGGGTCGGTGTTGCTGTTGCCCCCGCCGTTTCCGTTGCCGTTTCCATTGCCGTTCCCGTTGCCGTTTCCGTTCCCGTTGCCCGGGCCGGTCGGGTCCTCGGTGGGCTCGGTGGGCTCGCCCGTGGGCTCCTCGGGCTCGTCGGGCTCGGTGGGCTCGGCCGTCGGCACCTCCGTGGAAGGAGCCCCCGTCGGCAGCTCCGTCGGGACCGGCGGCGTCGGAGTCGGCGTCGGAGTCGGCGTCTCCTCGGCGCACAGGACACCGAGGATGCAGTCCTCGGACTCCGCGGCGGATGCGGCACCGGCTGCGGTCAGCGAGGCGCCGGCGGCAATCACGGCACCGGCGGCGACCCGCGCGATCCGGATGCGCGTCTTCTTGGTCATCTGGTTGCTACCCCCAGTAGCTCATCGTCAATGAGGCGGCGCCCGGGGCCGTGATCAACGGAGGAGGTAGCTGCACGAATGCCCCCCGGTTCACATGCGCCCCAGAGATACGCATGCCGCGCGTTACCCTTCCCATTTTTCAAAGCAACGTCAAGGCCGTTGCGCGCGCAATGTCCAACTAAGCGATCTTTGCCGGACAATGAAGCGTGTGAGTGTGATGTAAAACCCAGACATCAAGCACTCATTCGGTCACGCAAAAGGCAACTGCCGCCAGCCGGGCGACAGTTGCCTTGTCGACAAACTTACTTCTCCTGCTGCTTGCGCCAGCGAATTCCGGCCTCCAGGAACCCGTCGATCTCACCGTTGAACACGGCCTCCGGGTTTCCGACCTCGTAATCGGTGCGCAGGTCCTTGACCATCTGGTACGGGTGCAGCACGTACGAACGCATCTGGTTGCCCCAGGAGTTGCCGCCGTCGCCCTTGAGGGCGTTCATCTTGGCCTGCTCCTCCTGGCGGCGCCGCTCGAGGAGCTTGGCCTGGAGCACGTTCATCGCGGTCGCCTTGTTCTGGATCTGCGACCGCTCGTTCTGACAGGACACCACGATGCCGGTGGGGAGGTGGGTGAGCCGCACCGCGGAGTCGGTGGTGTTGACGCCCTGGCCGCCCGGCCCGGACGACCGGTACACGTCCACCCGCAGCTCGGACTCGTCGATCTCGATGTGGTCGGTCTGCTCGACCACGGGCAGGATCTCGACACCCGCGAAGGAGGTCTGGCGCCGCCCCTGGTTGTCGAAGGGCGAGATGCGCACGAGCCGGTGGGTGCCCTGCTCGACGGAGAGGGTGCCGTAGGCGTACGGAATCTGCACGGCGAAGGTGGTCGACTTGATGCCGGCCTCTTCGGCGTACGACGTCTCGTAGACCTCGGTCTTGTAGCCGTGCTGCTCCGCCCAGCGCAGGTACATCCGCTGGAGCTTCTCGGCGAAGTCTGCGGCGTCGACGCCACCGGCCTCGGCGCGGATGTTGACGAGCGCCTCGCGCGCGTCGTACTCACCGCTGAGGAGCGTGCGGACCTCCATCTCGTCCAGCGCCTTCCTGACGGCGACGAGCTCGGCCTCGGCCTCGGCCTTGGTGTCCGGGTCGTCCTCCTCCTCGGCCATCTCGAACAGCACGGAGAGATCGTCGATCCGCCCGCGCAGCGTCTCGGCCTTCCTGACCTCGGCCTGGAGGTGGGAGAGCTTGCTGGTGACCTTCTGCGCCTCGTCCGGGTTGTCCCACAGGGACGGCGCGGCCGCCTGCTCCTCGAGCACGGCGATTTCCGCCCTCAGCCTGTCGAGGTCCAGAACGGCCTCGATCGACTCCATGGTCGAGGAGAGGGACTTGAGCTCTTCGGATACATCGACGACTGCCACGCCTCCAGCCTAACGGCTCCGCCAAGCGGGGGGCGCCGGTGCGGGCGCGGGCTGGGGGTTCCGCCCCCGGACTCTGTTCTTGGGCGACTTCTTGTCCCACCGAGACGGGTGGTGGATGGGCATAGGCCGGGGGTCCAGGGGGCGGAGCCCCCTGGTGGGGTTGAAGGGGCGAAGCCCCTGGCGGTCACGGTGTCGCCGGTGACGAGTTCTTCGTGTCCTGGGGCGTGCCGGGGTCGTCACCGGACGTGGCCGCCCAGGTGCCGACGCCGGCCGCGGCGACCAGGAGCACCGCGGCCGCGCCCAGTACGACACGCCGGCGGCGCGTGGCCGCACGGTGCCGGGCGGAACCGGGGCGGGGAGCGCCGGCGGCCCGGGGCGCACGGGCGGTACCCCTCGCACCCCCGGCCAGCTCGTCCGGCGCCGGCACCCTCATCGACGTATGCGTGTCCCGGTTGGAGTCGGCCGGCTTCGCGCCCGGTACCAGCGGCACCGCACCCCGCCGCCGTACCGGCGCCGAGGACACCGGCTCGTCCTGAGGCTGGCCCTCGTCCGCGTCCTCCTCGGACTCGGTGTCCGGCTCGTCCACGTCCAGCGGCGGCATGCCCGCCAGCATCGGCAGCAGCTCCCGCAGCCGCCCGCCCAGCTCGGAGGCGCGCAGCCGGGAGGCCGGTGCCTTGGCCAGACACTGCACCATCAGCTGCCAGAGCTCGTCCGGGATGCCGGGGAGCGGGACGACCGTCTCCGTCACGTGACGGCGCAGCACCGCACCGGGATGTCCGCCGCCGAACGGGGTGAAGCCCGCCAGGAGCTCGTACAGGACCGTCGCCAGGGCGTAGATGTCCACCGAAGCCCGGGGCGGCAGGCCCTCCACGATCTCCGGTGCCAGGTAGTCCGGGGTGCCGATGATCTTCGTGGCCCGGGTCCGCCGCGGTGAGTCGATCAGCTTGGCCACGCCGAAGTCGGTCAGCAGCGCCGGATGGGAGCCGCCGGGGCCCAGCGGGCCCTGCATGTCCAGGAGCACGTTCTCCGGCTTGACGTCACGGTGGACGACCCCGGCCGCGTGCGCCGCCGCCAGCCCGTCGGCGATGTCCGCGACGATCGCGACGGCCGCCTCGGGCGCGAGCCGCTTCTCCCGGTCGAGCCGGGTGCGCAGGTCGGTGCCCCGGACGAGGTCCATGACCAGCGCGAGGTCGTTGCCGTCGACGACCAGGTCGCGCACGGAGACCACGTTCGGGTGATCCAGGCCGAGCAGGGCCGTGCGCTCCTGCACGAAGCGTCCGACGAGCTCCTGGTCGGACGCGAGGTCCTCGCGCAGCAGCTTGACGGCGACGGGTCCCTCGGGCCCCTCGCCCAGCCACACCGTGCCGGCGCTGCCCCGCCCCAGGATCTGGTGGGCGGTGTACCGGCTGCCGATCTTCCGTGCCAAGGCTGCTCCTACTGACGCGTGTTGCCGACAAAGCTACGCGCCGCAAGAGCCAACCTTCACCGCGGAGACGGAAATCACCCGCTGGGTGTCGACAAATCCCCAGAGTCGCCCGGATCTCAGGTATCTCAGAGGATCTCAGGGCTCTCGGGGCCGCTACTGGCCGGAGGAGTTCCCGCTCAGGTCACCGATCCACCCGGACACCGTGTCGAACATGTCGCCGATCTGCTGCCAGTAGCTCTTGCCCGTGCCGATCCACTCCTGCAACGGGCTCAGCTCCCAGACCAGCCAGCCCGCGACGAACAGGATGACGATCGTGAACAGGCAGCCCTTGAGGCAGCCGAGCCCGGGGATCTTCATCGGGTTGGCGCTGCGCTGCCGCGGCTCGCGCGGTTCGCGGGCGGGCCGCCGCGGCTCCGGCTGCGGGGGCGGCGCGTACCGCTGCGGCTGCGGTTGCTGACGGGGCTGGGGCTGCTGCTGCGGGGCGTACTGCTGCGGCTGTTGCTGCTGCGGATGGCCGTAACCACCGGGCTGCGGCCGCTGCGCGGGCCGCTGCTGCTGGGGTCGCGGCTGCTGGTCCGGCCGGGCGACCTGCCGCTGGGGGCGGCGGCGCAGCGGGTCCTGGCTGGGGTCGAGGTACTGGACCTGCGTCTGTTCGTTGCGGTCGCGGGCGGCCCGCAGCTGGTTCTGCCAGGGGTGCGGGTCCTCGGGCTGACCGGGCTGACCGGGCTGACCCGGCTGCTGCCCCTGCTGTCCGCCCGGCTGGTGCTGCGGCACCGGCGGCATGACGGCGGTCGGGTCGGCGGCACCGAAAGCTCCCCCGCCGGGGGCGCCGGTCTGGGGCATGACGCTGGTCGCGGCGTTCGGGTCGTACGCGCCCGCGCCGTGCGGCAGCACCTGGGTCGGGTCGGCGGCGCCGGGCATGCCCGGGACGGCCGCCGGGGCCGGGTCGGGTGCCAGCAGCGCGCCGACCGATTCCGCGGCGGCGATCTGCGCGGAGTTCGCGTGCACGCCGACGCCCGCGGCGACGGTGCGCAGGGCGCGCGCGAGGTTCTCGGCGCTGGGGCGCTGGTCGGGGTTCTTGCGCAGGCAGCGCTCTATGACCGTCCAGAGCGGGTCGGGGACCGTGGACGGGCGGCGCGGCTCGGCGCTGAGGTGCTGGTGGAGGACTTCGAGGGCCGAGCCGCCGCCGAACGGGGGGCGGCCGGTGACGAGCTCGTACATCAGGATGCCGGCGCCGTAGATGTCGACGGCGGAGGTCTGCGGGCGGCCCTCGGCGGACTCGGGCGCGACGTACGCGGGCGTGCCGACGAACTCGTGCGTGCGGGTCAGGCCGGGCGAGTCCGCGAGGCGCGCGATGCCGAAGTCGGTCAGCATCGGGTGCATCTGGCCGCCGTTCTGCTTGAGCAGGACGTTCGCCGGCTTCAGGTCGCGGTGGACGACGCCGTCGGCATGGCTGGCGGCGAGCGCGTCGGCGATCTGCGCGGTGAGCAGGGCGGCGCCGACGGGCGAGAAGGGGCCGTTCTCGCGCAGGTAGCGGTGCAGGTCGGGGCCCTCGACGAGGTCCATGACCAGGGCGAGCAGATCGCCCTCGACCACCAGGTCGCGCACCCGCACGATGTTCGGGTGGGTCAGCCGGAGCAGGACGGAGCGCTCCCGCAGGAACCGCATCACGATGTCGGGGTCGCTCGCGAGCTCCTCCTTGAGGACCTTGATCGCGACGGTCTCGCCGGGCTGGCCCTGCACGGCCGCCTCGGCGCCCGCGGTCTCGCGCTGGCGGGCTCGCCAGACGGTCCCCGTGGCGCCGCGTCCGAGCGGCTCCTCGAGGAAGTACTTGCTGCCTACCGGCCGCACGTCATGCGCTCCCTGTTGCTGGCTTGCCTGCTTGCTTACCTGACCCCTGCACCGGGTGTCCGGCGTGCTATGGGTGTTCCGACCCACTGTAGTGCCGCTGTCCGGAACGCCGCTGTGTCGTCTTTCTGTGCGTCTTACGTACCGGTTCCCGTCCGTGTTCGAAGGAAAGACGCTCGACTCGATCCCGTTGGTTGCCACAGCCGCGCGTGAGCGATCTCAAGTGATCACGAGTCGGGCACTGGTCAGGCACTTTTGCGGGCAGAGCCGACCAATCAAGATCATTTGATGATGGGTGGCGGGCGCGTTGTCAGTGGCAGGTGCGAGGATGCCTCCTGTACTGGCCGACGTGCTCGTGGTGGGGGAAGTCCGTGGCGTGGGACCGCCGTTCCGGCTTCGTCCTCGTCCCCGGGTGCCCGCGCAGAAGGGACCGCTGACGGCGATGCAGATCCGGCTGACCGTCGTAGACCCGCTGGGGCCGCCCGAGCGGCCCCAGGGCCGCGCCGCGAGCTGTGACGTGCTGGTCACCGCGCCCGCGGGCACCGCCCTGGCCGCGGTGGCGTCGGCGCTCGCCTCGGCGGTCCCCGCGGACGCGGGCGCCCCGCCGGAGCGGAGCCGGGAGGCCGGCGGCGGCCCGGTCGTGCTGTACGCCGGTGCGGAGCGGCTCGACGCCCAGCGCTGCACCCTGGGCGAGCCCCCGCTGATCGACGGCGCCGTGCTGTCCCTGGGCGCCCCCGGCGAACCGGAGCCCCACCCCGAGCTGGACGACGCGCCGACCCAGCTCCACGTGATCGCCGGCCCGGACGCGGGCGGGGTCCATCTGCTGCACGGCGGCCAGATCCACATCGGCCGCTCCGCCGACGCCGACGTCCCGCTCGACGACCCCGACGTCTCCCGCCTGCACTGCGCGGTGACGGTCGGCCCCGACGGCCGCGTCTCGGTCGCCGACCTCGACTCCACGAACGGCACCTCGCTGGACGGCGCGCGCGTGGGCACCCGCCCGGTCCGCTTCACGCCGGGCGCGCTGCTCAGGATCGGCGAGTCGGCCCTGCGGCTGGCCCCGGCGGGCGGCCCGGGGGCACGCGTGCGGACGACTCCCGACGGGGAGGGGCAGGTGCGGGTACCCACCGGGGACGCGGCGCCGCCCCAGGCTCCCGCGCCCGGCGGCGGGCCCAGCCCGTCCGGCTCCTCGAGCCCCTCCAGCTCCTCCGGTCCCTCCGACAGGACGCATCACGCGTACGGCTCGGCGGGCTGGGGCGCCTCGACCGGCACCCCGGACGCGCAGGGCCACGCCCCCGTCGAACCACCCCTCGTCGTACCGGGCCAGGGCGGGGCGCCGCACATCGAGACCAACGGGGCTCGGCCGTACGGCCGGACGAGCGCCGTACCTCGGGACGGCTCGGGCTCCGGCTCGGGCTCCGGCTCGGGTTCCCGCTCAGGCGGCAGCGGCGCGACCCACGCCGGGCGGTTCGGCGTCGCCGCGGCGGGCGGCGCCTCGGTCCCCGGGCCCGGAGACCTGGGGCAGACGCGCGAAGGCCCGGCCGATGCGAGCAGGCCCGGCGCCGCGGACGACGACACCGATCCCGCCACCGCCCACGACACCGACACCGGCCGCCGCAAAGGAACCCCCCTCCGCGGCACCGACGTACCGCCCGGCCTGCGCAAACGCGGCGGGCTCTCGGCGTGGGCGCGTCGCCTGACCGGCGGGCGCGGCGAGCAGGAGACGGCCGGGGACCCGACCTACGACGAAACCGGCGGCACCGCCTCCCCGGCATCGCAGCCGGCACCTCCGGCCCCGCCGTCCCAGGCCCCCGAGGCCTGGCCTGACCCGGCGGCGCTGCTGCTGACGGCGCTGGGCCCCGGGCCCCGGCTGTGGGAGCGCGGCCCGGGCCACCCGGAGGCGCTCACGGTGCGGCTCGGCACGGCGGACCGTGCGGCGCCCGACGGCTCGGGGCTGCTGCCCGTCGTTCCGGTGACCGCCGATCTGCGCGAGGCCGGGGCGCTGGGGCTGGCCGGACCGCGCGAGCGGCTCGCCGGGCTGGCCCGCGCGGTCGTCGCCCAGCTCGCCGCGCTGCACTCCCCCGATGCCCTGGAAATCGTCCTGATCAGCGCCGACCGCTCCCGGCCCGCGGCGGAGCGCACCGCCGAGTGGTCCTGGCTCGGCTGGCTCCCGCATCTGCGCCCGGGGCACGGCCAGGACTGCCGCCTGCTGCTCGCCTACGACCGCGAACAGGCCACGGCCCGCACCGACGAACTCCTCCGCCGCCTGGAGGACCACCTGGCCGATGCCTCGGTCCCCGCCGCCCGGCGGACGGCCCCGTCGTACGGCACGGACACGAGTGCCCCCGGCGACCGCCCGCCCCGAGGTGCGAACCACCGCCCTGCCTGGGCCCGGGACGACGACGCGGTGGACGACGGGGAAAGGAGCGGTTTCCCCGGCCCGTACACGGTGGTCGTCGTGGACGGCGATCCCGGGGGCGCCGCCGTGCGCGAGGCGGTGGCGCGGCTGGCGCTGGACGGCCCGCGGGCCGGCATCCATGTGGTGTGCCTCGCCGAGACGGCACCCGCGTCGCCCGCGTCGCCGGTGACGGAGACGTACGAGGCGGCCTGCGCGGCGGCACCCGCTTTCCGTGAGTGCGGTGCCGTGGCGCTGCTCAGCGGCGACGTGGCGACGGCACTGCGGCTGATGCGGGTGGCACGGGCGGGTGCGGGTACGGACGGTTCAGCGACGCCCGCCACGCGCGCCACGCCCACCTCCCCGAGCACCCCCACCACCCCCGTCGGCCCGGTGGGCCACGGCACCGTCGCCGCCGTGGACGCCGTCTCGCTCGCCTGGGCCGAGCGGTTCGCGCGGGCGCTGGCGCCGTTGCGGGCGGAGGGCATCGCCGGTGAGCGGCACGCGCGCGTGTCGGCGCCGCTGCCCCAGGCGGCCAGGCTGCTGGACGAGCTGGGGCTGGCCCGGGCCACCCCGGCGTCGCTGATGGCCCGCTGGGCGGACGCGGCCGACGACACGGAGTCGCTCGGCGGGCGGGCCTGGGCCGTGCTCGGCGCCGGACCGCGCGGCCCGGTCTGCGCGGACCTCGCGCTGGACGGCCCGCACCTGTTGATCGAGGGACCGGCGGGCAGCGGCCGTACGGAACTGCTGCGGGCGATCGTCGCCTCGCTGGCCGCCGCCGAGCGTCCCGACCGGCTGAGCGTGGTGCTGATCGACGGCCGGGACAGCGTGGGCACGGACGGCGGCGGACACGGCGAGGGCCTGCGCGTCTGTACGGACGTACCGCATGTCACCACCCACCTCACCGCCAACGACCCCGTGCGGATGCGGGAGTTCGCCCAGTCCCTGAGCGCCGAGCTGAAGCGGCGCGCGGAGCTGCTCGGGCGGTCCGACTTCACCGAGTGGCACACCGGGCGCGAGGTGTCGGGCCGCATAGTCGCCCAGCGCACGCCCCCGGCCCGCGGCGTGTCCGGCGGCACCGCGGAACACACCGGAGACCTGGACACCCCGTCCAGCTCCACCATCCGGCTGCGCCCGGCGGCCGCCCGACGGCAGGCGGAGGCGGCGCCGCCGCTGCCCCGCCTCGTCGTGATCGTGGACGACCTGGACGCTCTGGTCTGCCCCGCGCTGGGCTCGCCGGGCAGACCCGCGGCGGGTTCGGTGATACGCGCGCTGGAGGCCGTGGCCCGCGAGGGCGAGCGCCTCGGCGTTCACCTGGTGGCCGCGTCCGGCGTCGGCGGCCGTACGGCCCAGTCGGACCCGGCACGGCTGGCCACCCTCCGCGTCACGCTGGACACCCCGGCCTTCGGCCCCGACGAACCGGCCCCCGGCCGCGGCCGCCTGGCCTGGGCGGACGGGCGGGTCACGCCGTTCCAGGGGGGCCGGGTGACGGGACGGATCCCGCGTACGGCGACCTTGCGGCCGACTGTCCTGCCCCTGGAATGGGAGCGGATGGGCGATCCCCCGACCCGACGCCCGGTGCGCGAGCTGGGCAACGGCCCGACGGACCTGGCCCTGCTGGCCAGCGCGCTGGAGCGGGCGGCGCGCGAGGTCGCGGCGACCGAGGTGCCGTCACTCCTGTAGCGCCGGTTCGGCAGCGCCGGCCTGCACGGTCCCGCACAAATTCTGCCCGTCCGGCGCTTGAGGACGAGGCCGTTCACGCCGATAGCGGGGATCTGGGGGCGCCGGCCCCCAGCGGACGCGAGCCACCACCCGCCCGTACCTGGTCACGAGGGGGTCACGATCCCCGGCTTGACACGCGACGCGCTCTTGCCGCCCCCAACCCCCCGGGCGTAGACCAGATCGCACGGGACAGCGCTCGAACGTTCGACGAGGCACGAAGAACGGGGCAGTGATGCGCAGCACGAGCAGTACATATGGGAAAAACAGGGCCGTACACACCGCGGCCGCTCTCCTGGCGGGAGCCCTCGCGCTCTCGCTGACGGCGTGCGGCGGCGATGACGACAACAACAGCGGTGGCGGCAGCCAGGCGACCGCCACGGAGACCGGCACCACCGTCACCCTCCCCAAGCTGGACGGCAAGAGCCTGGAGGTCGCCGCGGTCTGGACCGGCACCGAGCAGGCGAACTTCAAGAAGGTTCTCGCGGAGTTCGAGAAGCGGACGGGCGCGAAGGTGACCTTCGTGCCCGCGCAGGACCCGATCGTCAACTTCCTCGGTTCGAAGATCGCGGGCGGCCAGCCGCCGGACATCGCGATGCTCCCGCAGCCGGGCGCCATCAAGCAGGCCGTGGACAAGAAGTGGGCCAAGCCCCTCGGCGCCGAGGCCCTGAAGGAACTGCAGGAGAACTACTCCCAGGGCTGGCAGGACATCGGCAAGGTCGACGGCAAGCAGTACGGCGTCTACTACAAGGCCGCCAACAAGTCGCTGATCTGGTACAACGCCCAGGTCTTCGAGAACGCGGGGGCCACCGAGCCCAAGACCTGGGACGAGCTCCTCACCACCGCGCAGACGGTCTACGACTCCGGCGTCACACCGTTCTCGGTCGGTGGCGCGGACGGCTGGACCCTGACCGACTGGTTCGAGAACGTCTATCTCTCCCAGGCGGGCCCGGAGAAGTACGACCAGCTCGCCAAGCACGAGATCAAGTGGACGGACCCGTCCGTGAAGGACGCGCTGACCACGCTGGCGCAGGTCTGGGGCAAGAAGGACTATGTCGCGGGCGGCGCGACCGGCGCACTGCAGACGGACTTCCCGGCCTCGGTGACGCAGGTCTTCACCGGCGGCGACCAGCCCAAGGCGGGCATGGTCTACGAGGGCGACTTCTCGCAGGTCAACATCGTCCAGGCCGGTGCGAAGGTCGGCACGGACGCGAAGGTGTTCCCGTTCCCGGCCGTGGGTGACACCGCGCCGGTGGTCTCCGGCGGTGACGCGGCGGTGATCCTGAAGGACTCCGAGGCGGCGCAGGCGCTGGCCACCTTCCTCGCGTCCCCGGACGCGGCGACCGTCCAGGCGAAGCTCGGCGGCTACCTCTCGCCGAACAAGAACGTGGCGGACTCGGCGTATCCGAACGCGGTGCAGCAGAGGATGGCCAAGGCGCTGATCGCGGCCGGTGACGACTTCCGCTTCGACATGTCCGACCAGGCCCCGCAGGCCTTCGGCGGCACGCCCGGCAAGGGCGAGTGGAAGGCGCTGCAGGACTTCCTGAAGAACCCGAAGGACATCGCCGGCACCCAGCAGAAACTGGAGGCCGACGCGGCGGCGGCCTACGGCGGCTGACGCGATGGCATCTGCCAATGCGGCAGGGGGCGCTCCGCCCCCTGCCGCTCCCAAGTCGCGCAAGAGCGTGACCGGCACCCGCAAGAGCGTGGCTGCGCTGTTCCTGCTGCCCGCTCTCGTGCTGCTGGGCGCGCTCGTGGTCTACCCGATCGGGTACTCGCTCGTCCGCAGCTTCTACGACCAGTCCGGCAACGGCTTCGCCGGATTCGACAACTACGAGGCCCTCTTCACCGACGAAGGCATCCGCACCGCCCTGAAGAACAACGTCATCTGGGTGGTGTTCGCCCCCACGATCGCCACCGCGCTCGGTCTGATCTTCGCGGTGCTGACGGAACGGGTGAGCTGGGGCACGGCGTTCAAGCTCGTCGTCTTCATGCCGATGGCGATCTCGATGCTGGCGGCGGGCATCATCTTCCGGCTGGTCTACGACCAGGACCCGGACAAGGGCGTGGCGAACGCGGTGTGGGTGGGTGTCCACGACACGTTCGCGGAGGCGTCCGCGTTCCCGAAGGCGCACCCGGGCCGCGATTCGCCGCTCGTGGCCCAAGGGGGGAGTTTCATCACCAAGGCGACGGTCAGCACCGGCGACACCGTCACCCTGCCCCTCGTCGGCGTCGCCCCCGAGCAGATGCCCGGTGACGCGGAGCGGGCCGTACCGCCGCAGGCCGAGCCGGGGAAGATCACCGGCACGACCTGGCAGGACTTCACCCGCGGCAAGGGCGTGGGCACGCTCGGCGCGCCGGACGCGTCCGAGGTCGGCTACCCCGGCATGAAGATCGAGGCGGTCAAGGACGGCAAGGTGGTGGAGTCCACGAAGGCCGCCGACGACGGCACGTTCACCCTGTCCGAGAAGGCCGACGGGGCCCAGCTCCGGCTCCCGGCGAGCAACTTCAAGGAGCCGTACGCCGGCCTGGACTGGCTCGGCCCGTCTCTGGTCACGCCCGCGATCATCGGGTCGTACATCTGGATGTGGGCGGGTTTCGCGATGGTGCTGATCGCGGCCGGGCTGGCCGGGATGCCCCGTGAACTGCTGGAGGCGGCCCGGGTGGACGGGGCCAACGAGTGGCAGGTGTTCCGCAGGGTCACGGTGCCGCTGCTCGCGCCCGTCCTCGCGGTCGTCGCCGTCACCCTGATGATCAACGTGCTGAAGATCTTCGACCTGGTCTTCATCATCGCGCCGGGCTCCTCGCAGGACGACGCGAACGTCCTCGCGCTGGAGCTGTACCGCAAGGGCTTCTCCGAGGACCAGCCGGGCATCGCCAGCGCCATCTCGGTGTTCCTGCTCCTCCTCGTCATCCCGGTGATGTGGTTCAACATCCGCAGGCTCAGGCGGGAGGTGCGGCGATGACCATACATGCGGACAGGGTCGGCAAAACGGAGCCGGTCGAGAGCGTGAAGGCCAAACGGTCCCTCGGCGCACGCCTCGCGGAGGGCGTCGGCGGCGGTCTGATGCGCGTGTTCCTCATCATCGTCGGCCTGTTCTGGCTGGTGCCGACGATCGGGCTGTTGATCTCCTCGCTGCGCCCGCCGGAGGAGATGACCGCCAGCGGCTGGTGGAACGTCTTCGCCGAGCCGTCCCAACTCACCTTCGAGAGCTACGAAAAGCTCCTGCAGAACAGCGACATCACCAACTCGCTCGTCAACACGGTGCTGATCACGGTCCCGGCGACGGCCCTGGTCGTCGTCATCGGCGCGCTCGCGGGCTACGCGTTCGCATGGATGGAGTTCCCGGGCCGCGACTGGTGGTTCCTGGGCGTGGTCGGCCTGTTGGTCGTGCCCGTTCAGGTGGCGCTGATCCCGATCGCCGAACTCTTCGGCAAGCTCGGCCTGTTCGGCTCGATCTTCGGCGTGGTCCTCTTCCACACGGGCTTCGGTCTGCCCTTCGCGGTGTTCCTGCTGCGGAACTTCTTCGCGGAGATCCCCCGGGAACTGCTGGAGGCGGCCCGGCTCGACGGGGCGGGTGAACTGCGCCTGTTCGTGCGGGTCGTGATGCCACTGGGCGCGCCGGCGATCGCGAGCCTGGCCATCTTCCAGTTCCTGTGGGTGTGGAACGACATGCTGATCGCGCTGGTGTTCTCCGACTCCGGCAGCCAGCCGATCACGGTCGCGCTGCAGACGCAGGTACGCCAGTTCGGCAACAACATCGACGTCCTGGCGCCCGGCGCGTTCATCTCCATGGTGATCCCACTCGCCGTGTTCTTCCTGTTCCAGCGACAGTTCGTGTCCGGCGTGATGGCGGGCGCGGTCAAGTAGCCGCCAGGAACACCCACTTGAGGGGGTGGACCACACCGGTCCGCCCCCTTTGTCCGTCCACGGTCCCCCGAATGCCGTAACGCTTCGTAACCAGAACACGCCCTCGGCCGTTCCCGGGCAGAACGCCCGCGACGACCCTTGGATGTCCCCCTTGCCCAGGTTCAGTGTCATCGTCCCCGCGTACAAGGTTCAGGCGTACCTCAACGAATGCCTGGATTCGGTGCTCTCCCAGTCGAATCCGGATCTGGAACTGATCGTGGTCGACGACGGCTCGCCGGACGCCTGCGGCGCGATCATCGACGAAGCCGCGGCCCGCGACCCGCGCGTACGCCCCGTACACCTGCCCCGCAACGAGGGCCTCGGGCCCGCCCGCAACGCCGGTCTGCGCACGGCGACCGGCGACTACCTGCTCTTCCTGGACGGCGACGACACCCTCACCCCGCACGCGCTGCGCGCGATCGCCGACCGCCTGAAGGAGACCGGCGAGCCGGACATCCTGGTCCACGACTACGCGCGCACCGACTGGTCGGGCCGTACCGTCCGCAACCAGGCGGCGATCCAGCTCACCGAACGCGGCCCGGCGTCCTTCGTCCTGGAGGACCGCCCGGGCCTGCTCAAGCTTCTGACGGTGGTGTGGAACAAGACGTACCGCCGGGAGTTCGTCGAGCGTGAGGGGCTCACCTTCCCGACCGGCTACTACGAGGACGTCCCGTGGACGTACCCGGCGCTCATGGCCGCCGAGTCGATCGCCACCCTCGACCGGGTCTGCGTCCACTACCGGCAGCGCCGCCGGGGCAGCATCACCCGCACCACCAGCCGCCGCCACTTCGACCTCTTCGAGCAGTACGACCGGGTCTTCACGTACATCGAGCAGCGCCCCGAACTGGCGTGCTGGCGGCCGGTGTTGTTCCGCCGCATGGTCAACCACCTGACGACCGTCTTCGCCCACCGCGAGCGGCTGCCGCGCGATGCGCGGGCCGACTTCCTGCGCCAGGCACGCGCCCTCTGCCGCCGTCACCACACCCCCGGCCACCCGGTCCCGCTGCGCTCCCGGCTGCGGCACACCCTCGTCCAGCTGGGCCTGCGCCGCACGTTCCACACCCTGCAACGGGCGTCGGCCCTGCGCCGCCGCACGGTCAAGTCCCTGACCCGCCTGCTGAAGTCCATGGGCACCGCGGCCCTCCGGCTCCACTACCGCGTCCAGCGCCGCCTCCCGCTGCGCGCCGACCGCGCCCTCTTCGCCGCGTACGGCGGCCGCGGCCACGGCTGCAACCCGGGCGCCCTGGAGACCGCGTTCCGCACCCACGCCCCGCACATCCGCACGACATGGGTCGCGCGCCGCGAGCACCACCACACGATCCCGGTCGCCACCCGCCGCGTCCGGCCCGGCACGGTCGCCTACTGGACGGCGCTGGCCCGCTCCAAGTACCTGGTCAGTAACGTCGACTTCGACCGCCGCCTGGTCAGGCGTCCCGGCCAGATCCTGCTCCAGACGCAGCACGGCACCCCGCTCAAGCACATGGGCCTGGACCTCCAGGAGCGCCCGGCGGCCGCCCGCGACACGGACTTCGCCGAGCTCCTGCGGGGCGTCGACACCTGGGACCACGTCCTGTCCGCCAACCGCCACTCCACCCTGACCTGGGAGCGCGTCTTCCCCGGCCGCTACCGCACGCTCGAGTACGGCCAGCCCCGCAACGACGTCTTCCAGCAGGCGACCTCGGCGGACGTGTCCCGGCTGCGCGAGACCCTCGGCGTCCCCGAGGGCACGGTCGCGATCCTGTACGCGCCCACCCACCGCGACCACCGCCGCAGCCAGCACCAGCCCCTCGACCTGGAACGGCTCCTGCGCGCCCTCGGCCCCCGCTACGTCGTCCTGGCCCGCGCCCACCACGCCTACGGCGAGCCCCTCACCGCCGGATCGGACCGGGTCATCGACGTCACCGACCACCCGAGCGTCGAGCAGCTGTGCCTCGCCTCGGACGCCCTGGTCACCGACTATTCCTCGATCATGTTCGACTACGCCAACCTCGACCGCCCGATCGTGCTCCTCGCCGACGACCGGGAGGCGTACGAGGCGGCCCGTGGCACCTACTTCGACCTGCGCTCCTTCCCGCCGGGCGCGGTCGCGCGCAGTGAGGACGAGCTGATCGACATCTTCGCCACCGGCCACTGGCGCGGCTCGCGCTCCGCCCAGCTGCGCTCCGCGTTCCGCGAGCGGTTCTGCCCGTACGACGACGGGCGCGCCGCCGAGCGGGTCGTACGCCATGTGGTGCTGGGCGAGACGGACCTCCCGCCGGTCGTGCCGCTCGCCGAGCGCCACACGGTGCCGTCCGCGGCGGCGGCCCTCGGCCGCTTTCCACTGGCGGGCGTGCCGCAGCCGGCCGGTCCGCGGGACGGCGGGTCGCTGGACGGCGGGTCGCGGGACGGCGGGTCGCTGGGTGGCGGTTCACGGCTCGCCGGTCCGCCGGTCGTCGGTTCACCGGCCGTTGATTCGCCGGCCGTCGGTTCACAGCCCGTCGGTTCCCCGGCCGTCGGTTCCCCGGCCGTCGGTTCGCCGGTCGTCGGTCCGCAGCCCGTCGGTTCCCCGGCCGTCGGTTCGCCTGTCGTCGGTCCGCAGCCCGTCGGTTCCCCGGCCGTCGGTTCGCCTGTCGTCGGTCCGCAGCCCGTCGGTTCGCCGGCCGTCGGTTCGCCTGTCGTCGGTCCGCAGCCCGTCGGTTCGCCGGCCGTCGGTTCGCCTGTCGTCGGTCCGCAGCCCGTCGGTTCCCCGGCCGTCGGTTCGCCTGTCGTCGGTCCGCAGCCCGTCGGTTCCCCGGCCGTCGGTTCCCCGGCCGTCGCCGACCGCGTCTGAATGCCGGTGCCACTCCAGGGAGTTCGCATGCCGTCCAGCCCCTCCCGGCCGACCCCGACCCGGCCCTCCACCTGGCGGCCGGCGGGCCGGCCCGGCCGGACGTAGTCGCTCATGAGGCCGCGCACCTGGGTGCTGGTGCTCGCCGCGGTGTTCGCCGTGCTCCAGCTCGCGAACGTCACCGGCCGGGACACCCCCGACACCAGGAACTACCTGTCGTACGCCCTGAGCCTCGGCGGCGACAGCAAGCGGGAGGCGGCGGCCGCCACCCTCGACTACGCCTGCGCGGGCCGGGCGTCGGCGGCGTACCGCAGACAGAAGGTCGACGTGGTGCGCTTCCACGCGCCGGACCCCCGCCGGCGGGTCGTGACGGAGTGCCGGGCCACGGCCTGGCGGGAGGTGGACGCGCGGCTGCGGGCGGGGCAGAGGGGCGGGCATACCGTGCCGTTCAGTTCGGCGCGGTTCATGCGGATCTTCGAGGCGCGACCCGGGTACCCGGTGTTCCTGCTGCCGTTCGTCACCGTGCTCGGCGTGACGTGGGGGGTGTGGGCGGCGAGTGTCGTCATCGCGGTCGCGGGCGGAATCCTGGCGTTCCTCATCCTGCGCACCCTGTCCGTGCCGGTGCCGCTCGCGCTGACCGGCCAGGCGCTGTACTACGTCCTGCCGTGCGGCACGACCGCCATGCGGCCCATGACGGAGGGCCTGCTGCTGGCGCTGACGCTGGCGGCGGTGTGGGGGTGCGCGCTGGTGCTGCACGGGCATCGGGCCCGGGCCGGTCTGGTGCTGGTGGGCGGGTCGCTGGCCGGACTGTTCACGGTGAAGCACTCGCAGGCGCTGTTTCTGGGGCTGTGCCTGGCGGGGGCGGGAGCGGTGATCGCCGTACTGCGGCGGGGGCGGGGGCAGGCCGTGGGGCGTGACGTGATGGCTCTGGCGGCCGTGGGGGGTTCCGCCGTGGTCGGGGGCTTGCTGCTGGCGAAGGTGCTGCACTACCCGTCCGCGTCCGAGAGCGTCCAGGATCTGCTCGCCGACCACTTCACCCGGCCCGACCGGACCCGCCCGTGGCCGGAGTTCCTGCACCTCCAGGCCAACTTCTGGACGGAGTGGCTGCGTCGGCAGCTGTGGCAGCCGCTGTTCGCGGCGGCCCTGGCCGTGGGTGCGTGGGGTGCGCTGCAGGGGCGACGGCGGGCGTTCGGAGGGTTCCTGGTGGCTGCGGGCTGCACGGGGATCCTCACGCAGGCCGCGCACCCGGACATCACCATCTGGGGCGATCGGCTGATCGTGCTGGCGTGGCTGTTGCCGGTGGTCGGGGTGCCGCTGCTGCTGGAGCGTGTCGCACGGGAGCGGGTGACTCTGCCCGCGCAGGAGCGCGCCGAACGGGCTCACACGATGGGGTGAGGTACGGCCGGGCCGTCGCCCTCGGCGTGGCTGCGGGGAACATACGGCCAATGCCTCAGCCCCTCCCCCCGCTTCCCGTCCCCCTTCCCGTGCGATGAGCGGCGTCGGTGTTCTTGCCCGGCGGTCCGTGCGCGGTGCGACGGCGCTGCGTGGCGGCCGAGTCCTGCGTCCCACTCCGTACCAGGTCGTCGGGTTCCTGTTCTGGCTGGTGATGTCGCTGGCCTACTGGCGGGTGCCGCTGTGCTGCGACGCCGGGCAGCACGCGGCGGTCGTCGAACGCCTGAAGGCGAGTCTGCTCCAGCCGCGCCACCCGATGGCCGATCTGCCGGGCGCGGGCAGCCCGTACTACTCGCCGTACGCGCTGGCACAGGGCGCCTTCGCACGGCTGACGGGACTGAGCGGGTGGCAGGTCCTCCAACTCGCCGGGCCGCTGAACCTGCTGGTGCTGCTGACCGGCCTCGGCCGTTTCGTGCGGGTGCTGACGCCGAGACAGTGGGCGCCGGTGCTGGCGCTGGCCGCGATGACGCTGCTGTGGGGGACCGAGCGGGCCTGGTGGAGCGGGTACCTCGGGCTGATGTCGATGACGGGGAACCTCGGTCATCCGTCGGCGTTCGCGATCGGGCTGGCCTTCTGGGCGTGGGGGCTGACGGGGGCACGGGCCCGTGAGGCGGGCCGGGCGGTGCGGTACGTCGGGCCGAGCGGGCTGCCGGGTCTCAGCGGGTACGCGGGGCTCGGCGCGCTGTACGGGCTGATCCTGCTGGTGCACCCGGTCACGTGGGTGGCGGCGGCGCTGGGGGCCGTGGCCCTGGTCGCCGGGTGGCAGCGCGGATGGCGGCCGGCGGTCGTGCGGCGGTGGGCGCTGACGGGCGGGACCGCGCTGCTGGTCGCGGTCTGCTGGCCGTACTTCGACGTGTTCGTTCCGGCCGGGGACGGCAGCGCGGACGGAACGCACCGGACGCTGTACCAGGACCTCGGCGGACACTTCTGGCTGGCGCTGCTCGGGGTGCCGGCGCTGTGGCGGCGAGGGCGACGGTCGGTGCGCGATCCCCTCGTGCTGATGTTCGTCCTCGACTGCCTGGTCGTGGCGTACGGCTGGTTCAGCGGGCACCACACCTACGGCGGGATCCTCGGGCTGACCCTGGTGCCGCCGCAGGTGGCGCTCGCGGTGGAGCTGGCGGCGCCGCGGCCCTGGCCGGTGTGGCGGCGGGTGCTGGGCGGGGCCGCGGCGGCCGGGGCCTGCGTGGGGTTCCTCACCGTGCAGGCGGGCGCGGTCGTCCCGCGCTCACTGGATCCGGTCGGCTTCGCACAGCCGCCGCGCTGGCCGACGTACGCATGGGCCGCGCGGCACATCGGCCCCGGCGAGGTCGTGATCACCGACGGCTACCACGCCGGCCACGCGATCGCGGGCTACGGCGCGAACCTCGCCGCGCCCGCCCGGCCGGACGCGGCCCTCGACGAACGGGAAAGGGCGAGGCGGCTCGCGGACGTCCGCGCCTACCTCGCCCCGACGTCGACCCGCGCCGAGCGCACCGCCGTCGCCCGCCGCTACCAGGTGCGGTGGCTGCTGCTCACACGCCGGCACCCGGTGCCCGAGGAGGCGGTGGTGGTGACGTGGAGCGGGCGGACGGGGGAGGTGCTGGCGCGGGTCGGGTGACGCTTTCCGGTGTGTGACCGGGGGTTGCTCGATGACGAGCCCTGGGGTTACTCGATGGTGAGCCTCGTGGGTTGCTCGATGACGAGCCCTGGACTTACTCGATGACGAGCCTTGGGGTTACTCGATGACGAGGTCGACCTCGATGTTGCCGCGGGTGGCGTTGGAGTAGGGGCAGACCTGGTGGGCCTGCTCGACCAGCTTGCGGCCGGTCTCCTCGTCCACGGTGTCGGGCAGCTCCACGCGGAGGGTGACCTTGAGGGCGAAGCCCTCGCCCTGCTTGCCTATGCCGACCTCGGCGGTGACGGCGGCGTCGCTCACATCGACCTTGGCCTGACGGCCGACGAGGCCGAGGGCGCTGCCGAAACAGGCGGAGTAGCCGGCGGCGAACAGCTGCTCGGGGTTGGTGCCCTGTCCGTTGCCGCCCATCTCCACCGGGATGCCCAGCGCGAGGTCCAGGGTTCCGTCGGAGGAGACGGCGCGGCCGTCCCGGCCGTGGGTGGCGGTGGCGACAGCGGTGTAGAGCGCGTCCATGGAAGAACCATCCCTCTTTGAGTCACGTCTCGGCGGCCTGTCCGGCCGCCTTGCGAGCACAAGTAGAGCACACAATTCAGTTGTGCACAATTGAATGGCTCGCAAGAGCTATCCTGGATACATGACCCGGACGCCGACCCCCGCCCACGCATCAGCCGCCCCGTCGCCCTCGGAAGAGAACTGGCTGCGCCTCGACGGCCAGATCTGCTTCTCCCTGCACGCCGCCTCGCGTGCGTTCAACGGCGTCTACCGGGTGATCCTCAAGGACCTCGGGCTGACCTACCCGCAGTACCTGGTGATGCTGGTGCTGTGGGAGCGGGGCGAGATGCCCGTGAAGCAACTCGGCGAACACCTGCGCCTCGACTCCGGCACGCTGTCCCCGCTGCTCAAGCGCCTGGAGGCGGCCGGCCTCGTCCGACGGGAGCGCAGCACCCGCGACGAACGCTCGGTGGAGGTACGGCTCACCGAGGAGGGCGTCGCACTGCGCGAGCCCGCGCTCCGGGTGCCGCGCCGGATCTTCCAGGCCACCGGCTTCAACCTCGACGAACTCCGAGACCTGCGCGAACGCCTCGACCGGCTCACCTCGACGCTGGACTCGGCGGCACTGGAGGAGATGCCGGGCGGCCGCTAGCGGCACCGATCGGCCCTGCCTCGCGCGGGCACTGCGTGTCGCCTCGGGTTCACGTGGAGTCATCACAGTGACTCGCACGGGACTCGGCCGCCTGCTTCACTGACGACGGGAGCCGACAGCACACCCACAGCTCCTCGCAGATTCACCACAGGCCAATTCACGAGGGGACGGCCGCACATGACCTGGCTGATCACCGGCGGCGCCGGCTACATCGGGGCGCACGTCGTACGGGCGATGACCGAGGCGGGCGAAAGGACGGTGGTGTACGACGACCTGTCGACCGGCATCACCGAGCGCGTCCCCGAAGACGTACCGCTGGTGGTGGGCTCGACCCTGGACGGCGAGCGCCTGGCCCGGACCCTCGCCGACCACGAGGTCACCGGCGTGGTCCATCTCGCGGCGAAAAAGCAGGTGGGCGAGTCGGTGGACCTGCCGCTGCACTACTACCGGGAGAACGTCGAGGGCCTGCGCGTCCTCCTGGAGGCCGTGTCGGAGGCGGGCGTGCCGTCCTTCGTGTTCTCGTCCTCCGCGGCGGTGTACGGCATGCCGGACACCGCGCTGCACGGCGAACTGGTGACGGAGGAGACCCCGTGCGTGCCCATGTCGCCGTACGGCGAGACGAAGCTGGCCGGCGAGTGGCTGGTCAGGGCGACGGGCCGGGCGACGGGCCTGTCCACGGCGTCGCTGCGCTACTTCAACGTGGCGGGCGCGGCGCGTCCCGAACTCGCGGACGTGGGCGTCTTCAACCTCATCCCGATGGTCTTCGAGAAGCTCACGGAGAAAGCGCCCCCGCGCATCTTCGGCGACGACTACGAGACACCGGACGGGACGTGCGTACGCGACTACATCCACGTCGTCGACCTGGCCGAGGCCCATGTCGCGGCGGCCCGCGCCCTCCAGGCGTCCCCCGGCCGTGACCTCACCCTCAACATCGGCCGCGGGGAAGGGGTGTCGGTGCGCGAGATGATCGACCGCATCAACGCCCTCACCGGCTACGACCGCCCCCCGACGGTCACCCCGCGCCGCCCCGGCGACCCGGCCCGCGTCGTAGCCTCCGCCGACCAGGCCGCCACCGAACTGGGCTGGAAGGCCAAGCACGACGTCCAGGACATGATCACGTCCGCGTGGGAAGGGTGGGTACGACTACACCCGGAGGCGGCCCGCGGCTAGGAGACGCTTGTCGGGTGCGGGTGCGGGTGCGGGTGCAGGTCCGGGTCCGGGTCCGGGTCGGGTGCGAGTGCGGGTCTGGGTCGGGTGCGAGTGCGGGTGCCGGGTCGGCGTGGGAGCGGGAGCCGGGACCGGAGCGGGAGCCGGGACCCGGGCCGGGACCGAAGCCGAGGCCGGAGCTGGAGCTGGGACGGCGGCCCGGGCGGGAGCCGGAGCTGGGACCGGAGCCGGGACCAGGGCCGGAGCCGGGGCCAAGGCCGGAGCTGAAGCCGGGACCGAAGCTGGGACCGGGGCCTGGGCGGAAGCCGGGACCGGAGCCGAGGCCAGGGCGGACCGGGGCCGGGACCGAGGCCGAAGCCGAAGCGGGAGCGGGAGCCGAAGCCGGGGCGGACGCTGGAGCCGGAGCCGGAGCCGGAGCCGGAGCCGGGACCGGGGCCGAGGCGGGAGCCGAAGCCGGGACCGAGACCGGGGCCGAGGCGGGAGCCGAAGCCGGGACCGAGACCGAAGCCGAAGCGGGCGCTGGAGCCGGGGCGAACGCTGGAGCCGGAGCCGGAGCCGGAGCCGGGACCGGGGCCGAAGCCGAAGCGGGAGCGGGAGCCGAAGCCGGGGCGGACGCTGGAGCCGGAGCCGGAGCCGGAGCCGGAGCCGGGACCGGGGCCGAAGCCGAGGCGGGAGCCGAAGCCGGAGCCGGAGCCGGGGCGGGAGCTGGAGCCGAGGCCGGTGTGGGGCAAGTAACCTGCGCCGATGACCGACTCGCCGACCGCCTCCGCGCCCGACTCCCCCCGTCTGCACCGCGCCCTCGGCGCCGTCGTCGGTTCCGCCGTCGGCGACGCCCTGGGCGCGCCCTTCGAGTTCGGCCCCGAGGGCGCGTTCTCCGCCCGTTTCCCGGAGCCGGGGCAGGGCGGCGAGATGTGCGGGGGCGGCGGCTGGGACCCGGGCGAGGCGACCGACGACACGCAGATGGCGGTCCTGGTCGGCGAGTCGTTGCTGGAGTGCGGCGGGCTCGAACTTCCGGACGTCTTCCGGCGGTTCCGGCGGTGGGCCGCGTCGGAACCGAAGGACATCGGCCTGCAGACCGAGGCGGTGCTGGACAGCGGGGACCCCTGGGACCTGGCAGCGGCGCTGCACTTCCAGGTCAGTCAACGCGCCGCCGGGAACGGGGCGTTGATGCGCGCGGCCACCTCCGCCGTGTACTGCGCCCCGCACGGCCGCGACACCACGATGGACGCCGCCCGCCGCCTGTCCGCCCTCACCCACGGGGACGCGGCGGCCTGGGAAGGCACCGCGGTCCTCCACGAGTTGATCCGCGTCGCCCTGACCGGAGCCGACCCCCTCACCGCCCTCCCCGACACCCTCGCGGCACTCCGCCCCGACCACCGCCCGCGCTACGCCACCGTCCTCGCCCCCGACTGGCACCCCGACCTGGCGACGGAGTTCAACGGAGCCGTGTGGCCCTGCCTCGGCTCCGCCGTCTGGGCGCTGCGGACCACCACCTCGTACGAGGACGCCGTACGCGCCGCGATCGACCTCGGCGGCGACACGGACACCGTGGCCGCGGTGACCGGCGCCCTGGCCGGCGCCGTGTACGGCATCACCGCGATCCCCGAGCGCTGGACCACGCCCCTGCACGTACCACTGCCGGGATTCGGCGAACGCGTGCTGCGCACCCCGGAACTCACCGAACTGGCCACCCGGTTGAACACTTAGTGCCGCGCCAGCCCTCCTGCACTCCACCCACGACCGGAGCCCATTCACGGACCGACCGCACCTCGACCCCGGGCGTGCGGCGGTAGTACGGGTCGTCCCGCAGCACCTCCTCCAACCGCGACCGGTCCACCGCGAACGCCACTACGACACCGGCGACATCCTCCGCGCCCAGGGCACCCCCGCCGACCATCTGCTGGTCCTGCTGGAGGGCCGTGCGGCCGCGACCGCCACCACGGCGGCAGGGCGCGCGGTGGGGTTCAGTACCTGGACCGGGCCCTGCGCACTGGACAAGGTGGCGCTGCTCGACGGATCGGGCCACACGGCGACGTTCGCCGCGCTGACGCCGTGCGCCGTGCGCCGTGAGGGCCGTACCGCGGGCACGGTTCACCGCGCTGCTCGACGACTCGGCGACGGTCCGCGCCCATGTGTTCCGCCTCCTGGCGGCCCAGGCGCGCGCCCAGCAGGACCGGCTGACGGCCACGGTCACGCTGCGGTGCGGTGCGGTGCGAGGCCAGACTCGCGGCCTGGCTCCTGGAACGGACGGTGGCGGGCCGACCCGTCACCGCCACCGTGTCCCTGCCCGGCGGCCAGCGCGAACTGGCCGACCTGCTGGGCGTCACCCGCGCCACCGTGAACCGGGCGTTGTCCCGGCTGCGTCGCGACGGTCTGGTCCGGTGGGCCGGGGACGGCCGGCTCGAGATCCTCGCCCCGGAACTCCTCGCCCTGCGCGCGGCCGCTCCCGAGTGACCAGATCCTCGGCCACATGGCGTTCAGATACTGCGGCTACACGTTGTTCAGATACGTCAGCACCGCCAGCACCCGGCGATGCCCGCTGTCGGACGGCGGCAGCCCCAGCTTCAGGAACACGTTCCCGATGTGCTTGTGAACCGCCCGTTCCGTCACCACCAGCGTCTTCGCGATCGTCGCGTTGTCGTGCCCCTCCGCCATCAGCTTCAGCACCTCACGCTCACGCGGAGTCAGCGAATCGACCGGCGTGTCCCGGCGCCGCGTCAGCAACTCCGTCACCACCTCCGGATCCAACGCCGTACCCCCGGCCGCCACCCGCTCCAGCGCGTCGAGAAACTCATCCACCCGCCCGACCCGGTCCTTGAGCAGATAACCCACCCCACTGCTCCCACCACCCAACAACTCGGCGGCGTACGACTCCTCCACATACTGCGACAACACCAGCACCGGCAACCCCGGCATCTCCTTGCGCGCGGCCAACGCCGCACGCAGACCCTCGTCCCGGAACCCCGGCGGCATCCGTACATCCAGCACCGCCACATCCGGCCGATGCTCCAACAACGCCGGCAGGACCTCCGGCCCGGTGCCGACGACGGCCGCCACCTCGTGCCCGGCAGAGGTCAGCAACAGCACAAGGCCCTCGCGCAACAGGGCGTTGTCCTCGGCGATCACGAGTTTCATGGGGCCCATGGTCCTATGGATCGGACGGGGCACACCCACCGACCCCGGGACTGACGACGCCGGGACCGTAGCGAAGCGCCATCGACCCCACAGGTCACAACGCCTTGAGCGCCTCCGCAGTGGCCCGCGCCAGCGCGCCCAGGTACCCCTTCGGGAGCTTCGGGCTGCGGATCACCACCGAGCGCCAGTACAGCGGCCCGGAGATCAGATCCAGCGCCAGGTCCTCGCTCGCGCCCTCACGGACCTCCCCGCGCTGCCGCGCCGCCGCCACGATCTTGCTGGCCACGCCCTCCTGCCCCTCCCGCAGGGCCTTCTGCATGGCCTCGGCGATCTCGGGGTTGCGGGCCGCCTCGGCCTGGAGGTCGGGGATGACCTGCGAGGCCACGGGGTGCCGCAGGGCGCGCGAGGTCACCTCGTACAGCAGCCGCAGGTCGCCCTCCAGCGAGCCGGTGTCCGGCACGGGCAGGCCCATCACGGCGATCGCCGAGACGACGTCGAGGACGAGGTGCAGCTTGGAGCGCCAGCGGCGGTACACCGCGGTCTTGCCGACGCCCGCCCGGCGCGCGATCCCCTCGATGGACATCCGCGCGTAGCCCACGGCCGCGAGTTCCTCGAAGACCGCGGCCCGGATGGCCTCCGTCACGTCCTCGCGGAGCACGGCCGCTCCGGCGGGGGCCCGGCGGCGCGGACGGGTCTTCGGCTCGTCGGCGTTCGTCGTCATGCCGACCAGCATAGGGCGTTACGACGAAACGGTTGCGTTCCGACGCCGATTCGGCCTACGCTCACGTTGCGACGATACGGTCCCGTCCCGACGTAAGAGAACGTGAAGAGAAGCGTAAGGAAACGCCGGGTGACGGACCCGCCGACCGCACGAGCACCACGCGTCACCCCACCCCCCGAGTGAAAGCAGCGGATGTGAGCCAGGTCCTCCACACACCGCCCCCGCCGACGGCGACCGCACCCGTCGTCGTCGACGACGACCTCGCGGCGCTCGCCGCCCGCCACGGCCTCTCGGTCAGCGGGGCCCGCCCCTCCCTGCCGGAGTACGTCCGCCAGCTGTGGGCCCGGCGCCACTTCATCGCCGCCTTCTCGACCGCCAAGCTCACCGCGCAGTACAGCCAGGCGAAACTGGGCCAGGTCTGGCAGGTGATGAACCCGCTGCTGAACGCGGCGGTGTACTTCTTCATCTTCGGTGTGCTGCTGGGCACCAAGAAGGGCGTGCCGGACTACATCCCGTTCCTGGTGACGGGCGTGTTCATCTGGACGTTCACGCAGAGCTCGATCATGGCGGGCACCCGCGCCATCTCCGGCAACCTCGGCCTGGTCCGGGCGCTGCACTTCCCGCGGGCCGCGCTGCCGATCTCCTTCTGCCTGCAACAGCTCCAGCAACTGCTGTTCTCGATGGGCGCCCTGGTCGTGATCCTGCTCGTCTTCGGCGTGCCGGTCTCCGCGTCCTGGCTGCTGGCCGTCCCGGCGCTGGTGCTGCAGTTCACCTTCAACGCCGGCGTCTCGATGATCATGGCCCGGCTCGGCGCCAAGACCCCGGACATCGCACAGCTGATGCCGTTCGTCCTGCGCACGTGGATGTACATCTCGGGCGTGATGTGGAGCATCGACCACCTGCTCAGCAAGCACAACGACCTGCCGTCCTGGGTCGCGCCCACCCTCCAGGCCAACCCCGCGGCCGTCTACATCGACCTGATGCGCTTCGCCCTGATCGACACCTTCCACTCCAGCCAGCTGCCGCACCACGTGTGGCTGATCGCGACCGGCTGGGCCCTGCTCGCCGGAGTCGGCGGCTTCATCTACTTCTGGAAGGCTGAGGAGACCTACGGCCGTGGCTGAGAACACCGAGAACCCCGAGAACCCCGAGAACATCTACGTCGGCGACAAGATCCCCACCGTCGTCGTCGACGGCGTCGACATCGTGTACCGGGTCAACGGCACCGGCGCCGGCCGCGGCTCCGCGACCGCCGCCCTCAACCGCATGCTGCGCCGCAAGAAAGCGGAGAAGGCGGCCGGTGTACGCACGGTGCACGCCGTCAAGAACGTGTCCTTCGTCGCGTACCGGGGCGAGGCCATCGGCCTGATCGGCACCAACGGCTCCGGCAAGTCGACGCTGCTCAAGGCGGTCGCCGGCCTGCTCCCCGTGGAGAACGGCCGGATCCACACCGACGGCCAGCCCTCCCTGCTCGGCGTGAACGCGGCCCTGATGAACGACCTGACCGGCGAGCGCAACGTCTACCTCGGCGGCCTCGCCATGGGCATGTCCCGCGAGCAGGTCAAGGAGCGCTACGAGGAGATCGTCGACTTCTCCGGCATCAACGAGAAGGGCGACTTCATCACCCTCCCGATGCGGACGTACTCCTCCGGCATGGCCGCCCGCCTGCGCTTCTCCATCGCCGCCGCCAAGGACCACGACGTCCTGCTCATCGACGAGGCGCTGGCGACCGGCGACCGCTCCTTCCAGAAGCGCTCCGAGGCCCGCATCCGTGAGCTGCGCAAGCACGCGGGCACGGTGTTCCTGGTCAGCCACAGCAACAAGTCGATCCGCGACACCTGCGACCGCGTGCTCTGGCTGGAGCGCGGCGAACTGCGCATGGACGGGCCGACGGAGGAGGTGCTGGAGGCGTACGAGGCGTTCACCGGCGGTCCCGACAAGGCGAAGGCCAAGCCGAAGCCGAAGCCGAAGGTCGCGGTTCCCTCCTGAACCCCGGGTATGAGGGCGCCCCGAGCCGTTCCGGCCCGGGGCGCCCTCATCGCCGTATGCCTTACAAATGCGTCATGCCTTACGTATGCGTCCGCAGCAGCGTCCGCATCGTCCGCATCGCCACGGACAGATTGGCCAGGTCGAACGTCTCCGAGCCCTGGATCTCGTCCAGGGTCGTGCGCGCCCGGCTCAGGATCGGCGCGTTCTTCTCCTCCCAGGCCTTGAAGCGCTGCTCGGGAGTCGAGGTGCCGTTGCCCACCGCGAGGACGTCGGCGGTCAGGGCCGCGTGGGCCGCGTAGAGGTCCTCGCGGATGGAGGCACGGGCCATGGACTGCCAGCGGTCGGCACGGGGCAGCTCGATGATGCGGTCCATGAGCTGGGTGATGTGGAGACGGTCGGCCAGGTCGTAGTAGACCTCGGCGACGTCCATCGGGTCCCGGCCCATCCGGTCGCCCACCGACACGATGTCGAGCGTCGGGAAGGCCGAGGAGAACCCGGCCACGCGCGTGGCGACCTCGTCCGGCACCCCGGCGCCCGTCAGCTCGTCGTAGATCTTCTGGTACCACTCCGAGTCCGCGCCCCGCAGCAGCTTCGGCAGCTCCGACCACACCTGCTCGACCCGATCGCCGAAGAAGTCGACGGTCTCCGCGAGCTGCAGCGGCTGCGGCCGGTTGTTGAGCAGCCAGCGCGTACCGCGCTCGACCAGGCGCCGTGAGTGCAGCCGGATCCGGGTCTGTACGGCGGCCTCGACCTTGTTGTCGAGCGCCTCCACCGCGTCCCACACCACACCGGAGCGGAAGATCGCGCGGGCCGCGGTCTGCGCCCGCACGATCTCCTCCAGCGAGGCACCGGTCTCCTCGCGCAGCCGGTGCAGATAGGTCGTACCACCGGTGTTGACCGTGTCGTTGACCAGCACGGTCGTGGTGATCTCGCGGTGCAGCGGGTGGCCGTCGATGCGGTCCCCGAACTTCTCGCGCAGCGCGGCCGGGAAGTACGTGTGCAGCAGACCGCGCAGGTACGGGTCGTCCGGCAGCGAGGTGTGCAGCAGCTCCTCGGCGACCGTGATCTTCGTGTACGCCAGCAGAACGGCCGTCTCCGGGCCGGTCAACCCCTGCGCGGCGCCGAGGCGTTCGCGGATCTGACGGTCGGTGGGCAGGAACTCCAGGGCCCGGTCCAGCAGGCCCTCGCGCACCAGGTGGCGCAGGTACCGCTGCTGGGCGTGGAGCATGTCCTTGGACTGGGCGAGCGCGTTGGCGATGGCCGTGTTCTGCGCGTAGTTGTTGCGCAGGACCAGGTGGCCGACCTCGTCGGTCATCTCGGCGAGCAGCTTGTTGCGCTGCTTGACGGTCATGTCGCCGTCCGCGACCAGGCCGTTGAGCAGGATCTTGATGTTCACCTCGTGGTCGGAGGTGTCCACGCCCGCGCTGTTGTCGATGGCATCGGTGTTGATCTTGCCGCCGTGCAGCGCGAACTCGATCCGGCCGAGCTGGGTCAGGCCCAGGTTGCCGCCCTCGCCGACGACCCTGACGCGCAGGTCGGCGCCGTCGACGCGGATGGGGTCGTTGGCCTTGTCGCCGACGTCCGCGTGCGTCTCGGTGCTCGCCTTCACGTACGTCCCGATGCCGCCGTTCCACAGCAGGTCCACCGGCGCCTTGAGGATCGCCTTCATCAGGTCGGCCGGGGTCATCTTGGCGACCTTGCCCTCGATGCCCAGGGCCTCACGGATGTGCGCGTTGACCGGGATCGACTTGGCGGTACGGGGGAACACGCCGCCACCGGCGGAGATGAGCGCGGTGTCGTAGTCGGCCCAGCTGGAGCGGGGCAGCTCGAAGACGCGGCGGCGTTCGGCGTAGGAGGTGGCCGCGTCGGGATTCGGGTCGATGAAGATGTGCCGGTGGTCGAAGGCGGCGACCAGGCGGATGTGCTCGCTGAGCAGCATGCCGTTGCCGAACACGTCACCCGACATGTCGCCGATACCGACGACCGTGAAGTCCTCGGCCTGCGTGTTCACGCCCAGCTCGCGGAAGTGCCGCTTGACGGACTCCCAGGCTCCGCGGGCGGTGATGCCCATCTTCTTGTGGTCGTAGCCGGCGGAGCCGCCGGAGGCGAAGGCGTCGCCGAGCCAGAAGTTGTAGTTCTCGGCGACCCCGTTGGCGATGTCCGAGAAGGTCGCGGTGCCCTTGTCGGCGGCGACGACGAGATAGGTGTCGTCCTCGTCGTGCCGGACGACGTCGGCGGGCGGGACCACTTCGCCGGCGACCATGTTGTCGGTGATGTCGAGCAGCGCCGAGATGAAGGTCTTGTAGCTGCGGATGCCCTCCGCCAGCCACGCGTCCCGGTCGACGGACGGGTCGGGCAGCTGCTTGGCGACGAAGCCGCCCTTGGCGCCGACCGGCACGATGACGGTGTTCTTCACCATCTGCGCCTTCACCAGGCCGAGGATCTCGGTGCGGAAGTCCTCACGCCGGTCGGACCAGCGCAGTCCGCCTCGCGCGACCTTCCCGAACCGCAGGTGCACGCCCTCCACCCGAGGCGAGTACACCCAGATCTCGAACGCCGGGCGGGGCGCCGGCAGGTCGGGGATCATCTGCGGGTCGAACTTCATGGAGATGTAGTCGTGCGGCTTGCCGCCCGCCGCCTCCTGGAAGAAGTTCGTCCTGAGGGTCGCCTTGATGACGGTCAGGAAGGACCGCAGGATCCGGTCCTCGTCGAGAGAGGCGACCTGGTCGAGCGCCGCGTCGAGCTCTTCGAGGAGCGCGTCGACGAGCTCGTGCCCGGCACGCTGCCGGTCCGGCGACATCCGCGCCTCGAACAGCGACACCAGCAGCCGCGTGGTGTGGACGTTGTGGCGGAGGGTGTCCTCCATGTAGTCCTGGCTGAACGTCGAGCCCGCCTGCCGCAGGTACTTCGCGTACGCCCGCAGCACCATCGCCTGCCGCCAGTGCAGCCCGGCACTCAGCACGAGGGCGTTGAACCCGTCGTTCTCCGCCTGGCCGGTCCAGGTCGCGGCGAAGGCGTCCTGGAACCGCTCGCGCCCGTCGTCGCCGAGGTAGTCGCCGCTCCCGCTCTTCGGCTGGGGCATGCGCAGCCCGAAGTCGTAGATCCAGGCCACACTCCGGTCCGAGCAGCGCAGTTCGTACGGCCGCTCGTCCATCACCTCGACACCGAGCCGGTTGAGCACCGGCAGCACGGCCGACAGGGTGATGGACTCGCCCTTGCGGTAGATCTTGAACCTGCGCTCCTCGGGGGCGGCGCCCACGGGCTCGTACAGGCTGAGCTCGAAGCTCTTCTCCTCGGTGAGTTCCTCGATGTGCGCGAGGTCGGCGACCGCGGAGCGCGGGGTGTGGTCTGCCTTGTAGCCCTCGGGGATGGCGTTGCCGTAGCGGCGCAGCAGCTCGGCGGCGCGCTCCTCGCCGAACTCGGCGTTCAGCGCCTCGCCGAAACCGTCGGCCCACGACCGCGCGGCCTCCACCAGCCGCGCCTCGATGCGCTCCTTGTCGGCGTCGGACAGCTGCGGCAGCTCGGTGCCCTGCGGGACCCGGACGACGAAGTGCAGCCGGGAGAGGATCGACTCGGTGTTCCAGGCGGTGAAGTCGACGCTGGTACCGCCGAGTTCCTCCTTGAGGATGTCGATGATCCGCAGCCGTACGCCGGTGGTGTACCGGTCGCGGGGCAGGTAGACGAGGGCGGAGTAGTAGCGCCCGTACTCGTCCTGGCGCAGGTAGAGCCGCAGCCGCCTGCGCTCCTGGAGGTAGAGCACGGACGTGACGATGGCCTGCAACTCGTCCGGCGGGGTCTGGAAGAGCTCGTCACGCGGATAGGTCTCCAGGATCTGCAGCAGATCCCGCCCGTCGTGACTGTTGGGCGAGAACCCGGCCCGCTCCAGCACCTCTTCGACCTTGCGCCGGATGACGGGCACCCGCCGCACGGACTCGGTGTAGGCGGCGGACGAGAACAGTCCGAGGAACCGCCGTTCCCCCACCACGTTCCCGTCGGCGTCGAACTTCTTGACGCCGATGTAGTCGAGATACGACGGCCGGTGCACGGTCGACCGGCTGTTCGCCTTGGTCAGCACGAGGAGCTTGTGCTCACGCGCCTTGGCCCGGGCGTCGGCGGGCAGCCGCTCGAAGGAGGGACTGACGGGGTGGCTGTCCCCTTCGGCGTGATGAGGGTCGGACCGCAGAATCCCCAGCCCGGTGCCCGGGACGGCCGCGAGGGAGTCGTCCTCGCGCAGCTGGTACTCCCGGTACCCGAGGAAGGTGAAGTGGTCGGCGGCGAGCCAGCGCAGCAGTTCCCGCGCCTCCTCGATCTCCTGCTCGCGCAGGTCGGAGGCGATGGGCTCCTTGGGCAGTTCGTCGGCCATGCGCAGCGCCGCGTCCCGCATCTTCTCCCAGTCCTCGACGGCCTCACGGGCGTCGGACAGGACACGCAGCAGGTCGGCGGTGATCTGCTTCAGGTCGCCGCGGTCGGTCTCGCGGTCGATCTCGACATGGATCCAGGACTCGGTGTGCCCGTCGTGCGGCAGTTCGCCGGTGACCGGCGCGGTGATCACCTCGATGAGCTTGCCGGTGACGTCACGCCGCACGATGACCTGCGGATGGATGACGACGTGGATCCCACGCCCCTGCCGGGTCAGCTCGTTGGTGACGGAGTCGACGAGGAAGGGCATGTCATCGGTGACCACCTCGACAACCGAATGACTGCACGTCCACCCGTTCTCCTCCACGGTGGGCGTGTGGACCCGCACGTTGGCCGTGCCCTGCGGACGGTTCTCGGCCAGCCGGTAGTGCGAGAGTGCGGCGCCGAAGACGTCGACCGGGTCGCGGTCGGCGAGGTCCTCCGGGGCGGTGTGCAGGTAGTAGCGCTGGAGGAACGCGAGCAGCGTGTCCCGGTCGGGTGTGCTCGCGTCCGTCGTCCCAGTCGGTAGGTGCCCCCCGACCGGGCTGTTCTCAGCTACCCGGGCGGCCCTCTCGAGCAGCTCGGCCTTGGCTTCGTCCAGCTTGGTCTGCATTGTCCTCTGGCTCCTGTCGCGCGCCGTTGCGTGACGTAGGTGGAAGTACGGTCTCTTCCCCTGTGACGTAACGCCGCGACGCGGGGTCTCCGGTCTGATCCGACGCTATGCCGCAAGGTGAGATGAGCGGGGGGTTATCAGCCATTCTCGACACGCCGGAAGGGTGTGACGCTGCTCTCTGCGGCGGCACATGTTTCCGGCGTGTGTACGGCGTCCCGGAGGCCCCTGGGCCCCCGTCCCACCCGCGAAGACCAGCGACCGCCGCCCGGTCACGGAGGTACTCCGTGCTCCCCGGGCGCAAGGCAGGGGCGACGATGCCCCCGCGAACTATCGCGCTGATCACGCCACCAGGCTATCGCTCCTTCCAGGGGGCCCGTCATGAGCCGTATGTGTACAAAACCAGGCCCAGAACTTTGACGTTCTGCACAGGCCCACGAACAGCCATCTCATGCGGGGCACGGCATCCCACCGGACGGGAGGGTGATGGTCGCCACCGGACGGGAGGGTGATGGTCGCCGCCGGGCGGGAGGATGATGGTCGCCGCCGGGCGGGAGGATGATGGCGGCCGCCGGGGGAGAGTGATGGTCGCCGCCGGGGGTGCGGGGGGGGCGCCGCGGGGGTGCGGGGGCGAAGCGCCGCGGGGGGGGCAGGGACGAAGCGCCGCCGGGGGGTGGGCAGGGGCCGCAGTCCCCGCCAGGGCTAAGGGGCGAAACCCCCGCGGGGGTGGAAGGGACCGGAGTCCCCGCCGGGGTTCAGGGGCGGAGCGCCGCGGAGGGTGCAGGGACGCGGTCCCCGCCGGGTCTGAGGGGCGAAAACCCCACGGAGGTGGCAGGGGGAGGTCCCCCGCCGGAGTCCAGGGGCGGAGTGCCGCAAGGGACGCAGGCTACGCGGTCCTCGCCGGGGCGACGGGACGCAGCCCCCGCCAGCGTCCAGGGACGAAGTCCCCGCGTAGGGCACAGTCCCCGCCAAGGTCCAGGAGCGCAGTCCCGCATGGGGGTCAGGGGCGAAGCCCCGCGTGGGGTGCAGGGGCGAAGCCCGCCGGGGTCAGGGGCGAAGCCCCGCACGGGGTGCAGGGGACGCAGTCCCCGCCGGGGTCCAGGGGCGAAGCACCGCCGGGGTCCAGGGGCGAAGCCCCGCACGGGGTGCAGGGGACGCAGTCCCCGCCGGGGTCCAGGGGCGGAGCCCCTGGCGGGGTCGAAGGGGCGGAGCCCCTGGGATGGGACGGGTAGGGGCGGCGGGGGCGAAAACACCCCCGGCGACACCCCCAGGCGGCAACCACAACCCTGGGCCGACCACACCACACCCGACCCCAGCTCACCGCAGCGCGTCACGCCGCCAACCGCTCCGCCTCCACCACAGCCTCCTCCAACGAATCCACCACCGGCACCCCCACCACCTCAAGGCTCGCCCGCCCATGCGACCCCCCGGTGTACAACACGGCCCGCGCCCCCACATGCAGCGCCGCCACCGCATCATCGGCAGCATCCCCGATCACCACCGTACGACCCGGATCCACCCCCACCAGCGCCCCAAGATGCCGCACCATGTGCTCCGCCTTGCTCCCCCCGGACGGCCCGACCCGCCCGTCAACCCGCAAGAAGTGCGCCTCGATACCGAACCCCCGCACCAACGGCACCAGCTCGTCATGCACATACATGCTGAGAATCGACTGACTCCGCCCCGCCGACCCCCAGCCGGCAAGCAGGTCCACCGCCCCCGCGGTCAACCCGCACCTCACCCGATGCTCGGCGTAGTACCGATGAAAGGTCTCATCCATGACCTCCCACTCCGCATCGGTCGGCAACCGCCCCATCAACCGCTCATAGAACTTCGGCACCGGCACGCAGTACAGCGCCCGGTACTGCTCCATAGTGATCGGCGCCAGCCCCAACTCCGCGAACGCCGCGTTCGTCGCCCCGATGATCGCGTCGTTGTCATGGAACAGCGTCCCGTTCCAGTCCCAGACAATGTGCGCGCCCGTCTGCTTCCCCATGCCCAAAACGTACCCGCCCCCACTGACAATCAAGAGACGAGCAGGTCACCACAGCGCCAGTCCCCGGCTCCCCCGCCGCGGAGCCCCCCCCTCAGCCCCCTCAACCCCCTCAGCCCTCCTTAGCCCCCAGCCCCCAGCCCCACCAGGTTCGGAATCTCCTGCGTGGCGAACCACAGCAGCTCATGATCCTCGGCCCCGTCCACAACGAACTGCGCGTCGTCGTCCCCACCGTCCGCCGCCGCCAGCGCCCCGGCCGCCGCGGCCACATCCGCCTCCGCGTCAGGCGCATCGACATGCACGGACGCCGCCTTGGCCAACGGCACGCCCCCGGCAACCCGCACCTCACCGAGCGCCGCAGGATCAAGCGCCCGGTCGGGATCCGAGGTCGCCGCACCGTCGGGCACATCCACGGCGACCACAACCCGCCGCCGCACCGCCCCCGCATCCGCCGCCAGCAACCGCAGTGACCCCAACGCGGCCCGGTTCAGCGCGGCGTACTCCAGTTCCTCGATGTCGTCGGACAGGTACCACTCACGCAACGCCGGCGTGACCGCGTACGCGACGAACGGCCCGCTCCCCAACTCCCCCGTCTTGTACGCCTCGGCGAGCCCGGGAAGGGTCAGGGGGACGTAGACACGCATGGCTCGCCGCTTTCGTGGTCGAAGGCTCCTCGGATCCTCCCGGAGCGGAGGACGTTCGGCGCTTCCCGGAGGGCCTCCAGGATACGTGCGTGGGGTCCCCTTTCGAGTCCCTGCCCACCCCCCTGAAGTCGTCCACCCGGCGCCCCGGAACTCACCCGGTACACCCCCGCCAGGTCGGGCTTTCCGCACCCCACGACCACTCTGATAGGTGAACATTCCGGCCACCCCGGCGAGGACCCCCGCCGCCTTGCCGCCGCGGTCCACCACCCCGTACAAGATCCCCAACCACGAAGTTACTGCCCGGTACCACCCGGGCCGATCGAGCGGGGACACCGATGAACAAGGTCATGACGAGGGCGAACCACCACCCCGGCGCCCGACCGCCGGGCCGCCGCGACCCGCGCCGCCCCGGCGGCACACCACCCCGCACGCCCGGCGGCGGCACGCCCCGCACGACCACACCCGAAGGCCGCCCGCCAGGCTCACCGGCCACCACCGCACCCGCCACCCGCACCAGCCCGCCCGACAACCGCCCCCCGACCCCTGGCAGGACCGCAGGAAGGCCCACCACGGCCCCACACAGCCCAGCCACCTCCCCCACCTCCCCCGCCTCCCCCAGTGCCCTCAGCACCCGCACAGGCACCCCCACAAGGCCCTCAGCACCCAGGCCCGGCACAACCACGACCACGACCACGACCACCACCCCGACCACACCCCCACGCCCAGCCACACCGCCACGCCCAGCCACAGCCGCCCGACCGGCCCCGGCCGCCCTCATCCCCCAGCCCCGCCCCACCGACCTCTTCGCCGACCGCCTCCTCGCCGTCCTCAGCGGCCGCCGCCCCGTCCACTGGATGCTCCGGTACACCGCGGGCCGCGCCTACGACGAACTGGCCTGGCTCGCCGAACGCGGCCCCCTGCGCACCACACGCGGCACCCTCCCCGTCGTCCGCGACATCGGCTACTTCGAACCCCGCCCCGGCGCCATCGAGGCCTTCGCCCGCATCGGGGCCGGCGACCGGCTGCGCGCGATGGCCTTCCGCCTGGAACAGGGCCGGGACCTGCGCTGGCGCTGCACGGCCGTGGAAGTGGGCGGCCCGCGCAGGCCGAGCACGGACGACGACTGATCCCGCCAGGCACACCGTGCCCGCCCGAACGACCACCCAGCCCAGCCACATACCAAAGGGCCGGGCCACCCCAAGGTGACCCGGCCCTTCAAGCCGCTACCGCGCCCCGGACAGAGGCACAGACACAGACCTCACTACTTCACTTCTCACTACTTCTTACGACGCCGCCCGCCACGCGACTGCTTGCGCCGCTCCGCGCGCGTGAGGCCGTCGGACTCCGAGCGGACCGGCTCGTCGTCATCGGCGAAGTCACCCTCGATGACACCGCCCTCGCCGTCCACGGTCGGCGCGGAGAAGTGCAGCTCCCGGCGCTGCGGGACGTCGAGCCCCTTGGCGCGGATCTCGGGGCGCGCCTGCGCCGGCACCGCGTCCTGCTTGTCGAGCGACGGCTTGGTGTCCTCGACCGGGACCTCCTCGACCTGCTGCTCGACCTGGACCTCCAGGTTGAACAGGTAGCCGACGGACTCCTCCTTGATGCCCTCCATCATGGCGGTGAACATGTCGAAGCCCTCGCGCTGGTACTCGACCAGCGGGTCCTTCTGCGCCATCGCGCGCAGGCCGATGCCCTCCTGGAGGTAGTCCATCTCGTAGAGGTGCTCGCGCCACTTGCGGTCCAGGACCGACAGCACGACCCGGCGCTCCAGCTCACGCATGATCTCGGAGCCGAGCTGCTCCTCGCGCGCCGCGTACTGGTCGTGGATGTCGTCCTTGATGGACTCGGCGATGAACTCGGCGGTCAGACCGGCCCGGTCGCCGGCCGCCTCCTCCAGCTCCTCGACGGTGACCTTCACCGGGTAGAGCTGCTTGAACGCGCCCCACAGCCGGTCGAGGTCCCAGTCCTCCGGGAAGCCCTCGGCGGTCTCCGCGGTGACGTACGCGTCGATGGTGTCGTCCATGAAGTGCTGGACCTGCTCGTGCAGGTCCTCGCCCTCCAGGACGCGGCGGCGCTCGCCGTAGATGACCTCGCGCTGCCGGTTGAGGACCTCGTCGTACTTCAGGACGTTCTTACGGGTCTCGAAGTTCTGCTGCTCGACCTGCGACTGCGCGGACGCGATCGCGCGCGTGACCATCTTGTTCTCGATCGGCACGTCGTCCGGGACGTTCGCCATCGACATCACGCGCTCGACCATCTGGGCCTTGAACAGGCGCATCAGGTCGTCGCCCAGGGAGAGGTAGAAGCGGGACTCGCCCGGGTCGCCCTGGCGGCCGGAACGACCGCGCAGCTGGTTGTCGATACGACGCGACTCGTGCCGCTCGGTGCCCAGGACGTAGAGCCCGCCGAGGTCCTTGACCTCCTCGAACTCCGCCTTGACGGCCTTCTCGGCCCGCTCCAGGGCGGCCGGCAGGGCCGCGGCCCACTCCTCGATGTGCTCCTCGGGGTCGAGGCCGCGCTGGCGCAGCTCCGCCTCGGCGAGGTCGTCGGGGTTGCCGCCGAGCTTGATGTCGGTACCACGGCCGGCCATGTTGGTGGCGACGGTGACGGCGCCCTTGCGGCCGGCCTGGGCGATGATCGGGGCCTCACGGTCGTGCTGCTTGGCGTTCAGCACCTCGTGCTGGATACCGCGCTTGGAGAGCTGCTGCGAGAGGTACTCGGACTTCTCGACCGACGTCGTGCCGACGAGGATCGGCTGGCCCTTCTCGTGCTTCTCGACGATGTCGTCGACGACCGCCTCGAACTTCGCGACCTCGGTGCGGTAGATCAGGTCCGACTGGTCCTTGCGGACCATCGGCCGGTTGGTCGGGATCGGGACGACGCCGAGCTTGTAGATCTGGTGGAACTCGGCGGCCTCGGTCATCGCCGTACCGGTCATGCCGCAGAGGCCGGGCATTTCCTTGCCGTTGTGGTCGTGGCGCTTGTAGAGGCGGAAGAAGTTCTGGAGGGTGATCGTGGCGAGAGTCTGGTTCTCGTCCTTGATGTCCACCCCTTCCTTCGCCTCGATCGCCTGGTGCATGCCCTCGTTGTAACGGCGGCCGGCGAGGATACGGCCGGTGTGCTCGTCGACGATCATGACTTCGCCGTCGATGACGACGTAGTCCTTGTCCGCCTTGAAGAGCTCCTTGGCCTTGATGGCGTTGTTCAGGTAGCCCACGAGGGGGGTGTTCACCGACTCGTAGAGGTTGTCGATGCCCAGCCAGTCCTCGACCTTGCTGACGCCGGACTCGTGGATGGCGACCGTGCGCTTCTTCTCGTCGACCTCGTAGTCGCCGGTCTCCTCGATGCCCTTGAGCGGGTTGCCCGGCTCGCCCCTCTTCAGCCGGGTGACCAGCTTGGCGAAGTCGCCGTACCACTTGGTGGCCTGGTCGGCCGGGCCGGAGATGATCAGCGGCGTACGGGCCTCGTCGACCAGGATCGAGTCGACCTCGTCGACGATGGCGAAGTTGTGGCCGCGCTGGACGAGCTCGTCCTTGGACCACGCCATGTTGTCGCGCAGGTAGTCGAAGCCGAACTCGTTGTTCGTGCCGTAGGTGATGTCGCACGCGTACTGCGCGCGGCGCTGGGCCGGCGTCATGTTGGCGAGGATGCAGCCGACGTTCAGGCCCAGGAAC
Organism: Streptomyces sp. NBC_01352; assembly: GCF_036237295.1. NCBI lineage: Bacteria > Bacillati > Actinomycetota > Actinomycetes > Kitasatosporales > Streptomycetaceae > Streptomyces > Streptomyces sp. NBC_01352. Next base: position 6,531,470 of record NZ_CP108354.1, on the reverse strand, counting down.
TTGTGGACGCGGCCCATCATCTCGGAGTCGCGCTCGGCCAGGTAGTCGTTGACCGTGATCAGGTGGACGCCTTGGCCGGAGAGGGCGTTCAGATACGCGGGCAGCGTGCCGACCAGGGTCTTGCCCTCACCGGTCTTCATCTCGGCGACATAGCCGAGGTGGAGGGCGGCGCCGCCCATCATCTGTACGTCGTAATGGCGCTGTCCGAGGACGCGCTTGGCGGCCTCGCGTACGGTCGCGAATGCTTCGGGAAGCAGGTCGTCCAGGGTCTCACCATCGGCATAGCGCTGCTTGTACTCATCGGTGAGGGCCCGCAGCTCGGCGTCGGAGAGGTCGACGAAGTCCTCTTCGATGGAGTTGACCTGGTCCGCGATGCGGTGCAGCTTGCGCAGGATCTTGCCTTCGCCTGCACGCATGATCTTGGAGAGGACGGACACGGGGGTTGGTCTCCTTGCCGGTCGGGCCTGGGACGGTCGGTTTCCATTGGACTACTGAGCAACGGCCATCGTATGCGAGGACCCCGCCACGCCGGGAGGCCTGCCGCGACGGTGACCGCCCACTGCTTCACATCTCTTCAAAAGGACAACGGCCGGGCTCCGCGGATGGTGCCGCGCCGCTCCGACGAATTGCGCGAATTGTGATCACCCGCTCACGCACGGCAAAGAGATGGTGCCTTTGCGCGACCCCGAGCAGAATCGGCCGATGGACCCCGTCACGCTCACCACCGACCGCCTCCTGCTGCGCGCGGTCGGGCCGCAGGACACCGACGCCGTGTACGCGGCCGTCCAGGACCCCGACATCCGGCGCTGGACCACCATCCCCGCGCCCTATCTCCCCGAACACGCCCGGAGCTTCACCGAGCAACTCGTCCACGAGGGCTGGGCGGACGGCTCGATGCTCACCTGGGGCATCTTCCTCCCCGAAGGGGAGGACCTGGTGGGCATGCTCAGTCTCACGATGCGCTCCCTGAGCGCGGCGGAGATCGGTTTCTGGGGCACGAAGGAACACCGCGGCAACGGCTACGTCACCGAGGCCGCCCGCACCGCCTCCCACTGGGCCTTCACCCAGCTGTCGATCGACCGCGTGGAGTGGCGCGCGGAGGTCGGCAACGAGCCCTCCCGCGCGGTGGCGGAACGCGTCGGCTTCACCTGTGAGGGCATCCTGCGCTCCGCGATCGTCCACCAGGGCGTACGACGGGACAGCTGGGTGGGTTCGCTGCTGCCCTCGGACCTCGGCCTGCCGTCGACGGCGCCCTATCTGCCGGCGCCTTCCCGGTCGTAGCAGAGAAGCCGCAGCTCAGCTCCGGTTGTCAGTGCCACCCCCTATCGTGCGGCTCATGACGACCCCGCGCCCGGACACCACCCTCTCGGCAGACGAGGCCCGCCGCATCGCCCTGCGGGCCCAAGGCTTCCTAGGCGCCCCGGACCGCCGTTCAGGCGTCCGCGGCATCCTCCGCCATCTGGGCGCGGTCCAACTCGACACCATCTCGGTCCTCGCCCGCTCCCACGAACTCATTCCGTACGCCCGCCTCGGCGCCGTCGGCCGCAAGACGGTCGAGGACGCCTACTGGACCGACACACACGCCTTCGAGTACTGGTCCCACGCCGCCTGCATCCTCCCCATCGAGGAGTGGCCCCACTTCGCCTTCCGCCGCCGCGCCTACCGCAACCGCCCCCACTGGAACCACACCCTCCCCGACGGCACCTACGACCAGGTCATCAAGCAGCTCCGCACCGAAGGCCCCCTCACCGCCACGGATCTGGGCGGCGCGAAGAAGACCAGCGAGTGGTGGGACTGGTCGGGCACGAAGGTGGCCGTCGAGCGGGCCCTCATGCACGGCGAGGTGGTGTGCGTCGAGCGCCGCGGCTGGAAGCGCGTGTACGACCTCGCCGAACGCGCCGTCCCACAGACCCTGCTGCACGACGATCTGGACGACACCGAGTGCCTGCGCCGCCTGGTCCGCCTCGCCGGCCAGTCCCTGGGCGTCGGCACGCGCGCGGACATCGCCGACTACCACCGCCTCAAGGCCGAGCAGGTCGACGCGGTGATCGCCGACTCCGGCCTGGTCCCGGTCTCGGTCGAGGGCTGGGGCAGGCCGGCCTGGGCCGATCCGGCGGCCCTGGAGACACCTCCGCGCGGCCGCCACCGCACCACCCTGCTGTCCCCCTTCGACTCCCTCGTCTGGGAACGGGCGCGCACGGAGCGGATCTTCGGCTTCACGCACCGCCTGGAGGCCTACGTCCCCAAGCCGAAGCGGGTGTACGGCTACTTCGCGATGCCGGTGCTGGCCGGCGGCCATCTGGTCGGCCGCGTGGACCCGGCCCGCGAGGGCAGCACCCTGGTCGCCCGGCAGGTCACCCTGGACGGCCCGAAGGCGGTCCCGGCGGTCGCGCAGGCCCTGCTCGAGGCGGCGAGCTGGGTGAACTGCACGAACGTACGGGTGGAACGGGTGGACGCACCGGACCTGCGCGAGCCCCTCGCGAGGGAACTCACCCGCGCGACCCTCTGATCCGGGCCTCTGATCCGCTTCTTTACCGGATTTCGAGGATCTTCTCGCGCATCGCGTACACCACCGCCTCCATCCTGGAGTGCAACTGCAGCTTCTCCAGGATGTTGCGCACATGGTTCTTCACGGTGTTCTCGGAGATGAACAACTCCTTGGCGATATCCCGGTTGTTCATCCCCGTGGCGACCAGTTTCAGCACCTCCAGCTCACGCTCCGTGAGCCGCGGCGCGGGCACCAGACGGCGTTCGTCGGTCCGCTGGATCATCGACTTGAACTCGGTGAGCAGTTTCGACGCCATGGAAGGACTGATCTGCGACTGCCCGTCGGCCACCGCGCGAATGGCGGTGGCCACCTCGTCCGTGGAGATCTCCTTGAGGAGATATCCGGTCGCGCCCGCCTTGATCGCTTCGTAGAGGTCGGCCTCCTCGTCGCTGATCGTCAGCATGATGATCTTGGCGCTGGGGGCGACCTCCTTGATGGAGGTGCAGGCCTCGATCCCGCCGCGCTTGGGCATCCGCACGTCCATCAGCACGATGTCCGGCAGCAGGTCGGCGGCCTTGTCGACGGCCTCCGCGCCGTCCCCGGCCTCTCCGACGACCTGGATGTCCTCCTCGGCCGCCAGGACGATCTCCAGGCCGCGGCGGAAGAGGGCATGGTCGTCCACGACCAGGACACGGATCGGCTCCTTGCGTGGAGAGCCCGCGTCCGGGCCCGTGGCGACGACGCCGTCTGCGGCGTCCTCGTCCTGCATCGGTCCGAAGCTGTCCGCCATCGTTCCTCCCCCTGAAGGCTGTGGCCTGTGGTTCTGTGCCATCGCCAACCCAAGGCAACGGCCCAGCGGTTGGGCCGGTGCGGCCATGATTTCATGCCCGGACGACACTGCGGTGACGAGCGGGGCGCGAAGTGGTCGCACACCGGTGCCCCTGGGGGCGCACACACGCGCACCAGGGGCACCGGCTCAGCTGTCGGCCGGGTGATCAGCCGCCCAACGTGCCACCCGCCGCGGGGCCTTGCGTCTGGGTGACCATCGGGTCCGTGCTGAGGTGGATGACGCCGTAGTCGTAGGCGTGCCGCCGGTAGACGACACTCGGCTCCTTCGTCTCGGAGTCGATGAACAGGTAGAAGTCGTGCCCGACCAACTCCATCTCGTAGAGAGCCTGGTCGAGGGACATCGGGGAGGCGACGTGGGTCTTCTCACGGACGACGAGGGGGCCTTCACCCTTCACCTCGAGAGAGCCGATCTTCTTGGTCGGCACGCTCTCCGGCTCTTCCTCGTGGGCGGTGTGGCCGTTCCCGTTGAGCGTCGCCGCGCCCGGAACGTGGTCGGCGACCTCGGCCGCCGTCAGCCGCCGCGCGCCTCGGCGCGTGTGGCGCTTGTCGTGCTGCTTGCGCAGCCGGGCGTCCAGCTTCTCCGCCGCCAGGTCGAGTGCCGCGTACGGGTCGCTGGCTGCCGCTTCCGCCCGGATCACCGGACCGCGGGAGTGGAGCGTGATCTCCACTCGGTCACTGCGGTCGGCCTGTCGGGGGTTGGGCTCCTTGGACACCTCGACGTCGAGGCTGATCACCTTGCCATCGAGCTTCTGGATCTTCTCCAGCTTCAGCTTCTCGGCCACGTGCTTGCGGAACCTCTCGGGCACCTCGGTCTTGCGGCCCTTGACGACGATGTCCACGCAGAACTCCGTTCCCGGATCGCTCCGCTTCGCTGCGGAGCGTCTCCCTTTTGCACCAGGCTCCGGTGAGCCCCGGAACCTCGGACTCGGTGACTTCCACCTCCTCCCCCGCGGGCAAGATCTCCACTCCACCGGTGTGGGTGATAGTGAAAAACCCACGGCACGGCATTCGGATTCGAGAGGTGTGGCCTGCGCCTTTTCTCTCACAACCGAACATATCTCGCCCGGACGGATGTCGTCACCCTCTACCGCGGCATACCTCCGTTCAGGTGAATAGACCCTCTCATTACCTGCAACGATGCAAGTTCTCAGTCAGTTCCGGTTTATTTCGAAAGAATCCGGTGTGGCTGCGACCACGGCCGCGCAGATCGCGTCACCATCACCGCCGACGCCCGCCGTTCCCGACGGGACGGCCACCCGGCCCGTCTCCTCCTCCGTCGCACCGCCCATCCGTTCCCCTCTGCCTTCCCTACGTACCGTGCCGTACACCGCCGTTGCACCCTCTCCACACACATCCGCCCCACTCACCACGACCGCTCGGGCACCCGCGGCGCCGCCACCTGCCACCGTCTGCTCCACCATGGCCGTCTGCTCCGCCATTGCCGCCCGCACCGCACGCGCCGCCTCCGCCAAGGACGCGCCCGTGGTCATCAGGTCGTCGACAAGCACGACCCGACCACCGGACAGGAGCCGTCCGCCCCCCGGAACCACCACCAGCGCACCGGCGAGATTCTCCAGCCGCTGCCGGTGGTTGAGCCCCGCCTGGTCGGCCACGGCACGGCTCTGCCGCAGCACGGACACCACCCGCGCCGGCGTCCCCGCCCGCCGGAGCTCCCCGGCCGCCGCCAGCGCGATCCGCCGCGCCGGATCATGCCCCCGCGACCGAACCACCGCACGCGAGGACGGCACGGGAACCAGCATCACGACGCCGCCGCCTCCCCCCGCAGCCCCCTGACCACCACCAGCCGCGTCGACCAGCCCTCGCGCCTCCCGAAGCCCGGCACTGTCGGCCGGTCCCCGGGCTTCCCGAAGCCCGGTGACGACCCCGTCAGCGGGCCTCCCAGCCACCCGCAGCCCCGCCCGCACAGCCCCCGCCAGAGCCGTACCGAGCGGTGCCGCCAGCGCCAGCGCACCGCGCTCCTTGTGGGCCAGCAGCACGGCCCGTACCTCGTCCGCGTACCGGGCCACCGCGTGCACGACCGGCAGCCCCGGCGGCTCCGGCACCGGTCGCACCCGGCGCGGTACGGCCCCGCTCAGGACTGCACGGCACTCCGGACACAGCACCGTGCGAGGCCTCCCGCAGCCTCCGCACTCGGCCGGCAGTACCAGGTCGGTGAGGTCCTGCCACCACCCCCGCATGGCCACCACTGTGCCAACGCCGACCCGACGCTGCCACCCCTGTGGACAACTCCCTGTGGATAACTCGAGGAGCCTGCGCACACAGCGAAGCGACCGCCCCCGCCGGAGTCGAACCCGGCAGCAGCGGCCGCCCACCTACCCCGCAGGAGCCCGCAGCCCCCACAGACCGACACTCACCCCGGATACACCGGCGCCGTCCCGTCCGTGTCCACCTTCTGCCACTGCGTCCCGGACGGCAGCCGTACGATCCCGTCCTCCGAGAACGCCACCAACGGCAACCGGTCGTCCTCGGACGCGGCGATCTCCTTCACGCCCGTCAGAGCCGCAGGCGCGGATCCCTCCGGCGTGGAGCCGTCGACCTGGACGTACCGCATCTGCTGCACGCCACCCTGCTCGCGCCCGGCCACCACGAGCCGGCTGTCACCGGCCCACGACATGGTCGTGAGCTCCTCCATCTCCGGGGTCGCGGACCGCAGTTCCTGGACCGACGGCGCGTCCTCGGCCTTCTCGCCCCGCTCGATCCGCCCGATGAACAGGGACTGCTTGCCGTCCTTCTCCACGACGAGCGCGATCCGCACCCCGTCGGCGGCCACCCGGACGTCCTTGATGCGCCCGTCCAGCCCCGGCATGTCCACCGTCAGCGGCTCGCCCGCGCCCTCCTTCAGCAACAGCAGCCGCGGGTTGCCGGGATCGCGGTCGGCCACCCACAGGTCGCCCTCCGCGTCCCAACTGGGCGCGGTCAGCCTGTCGTTCGCCGTGGCACCCTGGCTGGTCAGCACGGGCTCGCCGAGCGATCCGCCCGACACGAGCGAGCCGACGTACAGCGCCTTGCCGTCGATGCCGACCCCGGCCGCGCTGTGCTCGTCGCGCGACACGGCGACCGACCGCAGCTCCTTGTCGCCCTCGCCCAGCGCTCCCGGCACCGGATCCGGCTTCGTACTGTCGTTGCCCGCCGGCAGCCGTACGAGCCGGTGCTCGCCGTCGACGAAGTACAGGTACGCGGGACTGCGCACCGAGCCGCGCGCGGCGACCGTGTCGGCCCCGTCCTCGGGGAGCGAGCACAACTGCTTGCCGCCCGCCTGCAGTTCGACCTCGTCCACCGCGGGGGTGAGGTTCTGCAGGGTGAACAGGAGCTGGGCCGCCATCTCGTCGCACTTGACCGAATCGACCCGCGCCGCCCGGTCGTTGAGCGGCACGGTCAGCTTGCCCTGGTCGTCCGGCGTCAGCGAGGTGACGCCGTCCTTCAGCTTCGTACCGGTGGGGAAACTGGACCTGACGACGCGATCGAGCCAGCTCGTCGGCCCGGCGAGCAGGGAACGCACCATCTGCGCCATGGGATCCACGCGCTCACGCACGTACACGGGATCGGCGACGGCCACGGTCTCCGGACTCGTTCCGGACGTCGTGTTCGAGGCGAAGTAGTACTTGTCGACGGACGTGTAGTTGCGCTGGAAGTCCGACTTCCCCATGACGACGCCCTGCGGCAGCCCGTCGATGCGCCACTGCTTGTTCTTCTGATCCCGCGTCAGGTACACCGTCTGGCTGTACTTCCCCTCCGCGGGCGCGTACGACTGCTGCGCGTCCACGGTGGCGACCCGGTCGCCGGTGAGCGGATACGAGACGATGTCCGCGTCCTCCCGGTCCGCGGCCTGCTCGGCCCCGACGGTCACGCCGTCCGCGAGCACCGTGGTGGACAGCTCCGGCTGCCACTTCTTCGCGGCCTCGGGCGTCAGGTACTTCTTCGCCGTCTCATAGTGCGGATCGTCGCTGGTCAGTGCCTCCAGGAAGCCCTGGACGATGTCCGAGGCGGACGCGTCCTCCTGGGGCGGCATCGCGAACACCCGCACCTGTGTGTCCTGACGCGGCGTGGACTCGACGCCCCGCAGATCCCCGCCGTCGGGCATGGACGCACACCCTGCCAGCAGTACGACACCACAAGCGGCGTACACCGCCGCGCGCCCCGGCGTGCGCCGGGCGCCCCCCTCGCGGTCAGCGCCCACGAAATGCCTCCCCCTGCTCGTACGAGCCCTCCGACCCGGCGTCCGGCCGGCTCACGGCCTCACTCCGTGCCTCGTCGGCCTCGCTGTGCTCCGGCCCGGCTCCCGCGGGCGCTTCGTCGTGCCGCCGCGCTCCCGAAGCGGGCCGGGGCACCACGCGCGCGCCGTTGCCGGGCAGCGCCGTCGGGTCGGCCGTGGGCGTCGCTGCGGACGGCCGGGTCGTGATCGGGCCCCGCGACGGCCCCTGGTCGCCCTTCGGCTGCGCCGGCACGGTGGCGGTCTTCTCCCCGCCGCCACGCGGCAGACCGGCGTCGTCGAGGCCGCGATGGCGCCGCGAGTCCTTGGGTTCCAGCGGTATCGGCGAGCCCCGCAGCGGTTCGTCCGCGGTCCGCGGCAGCGTCAGCCGGAACTGCGAGCCGCCGCCCGGCTCGCCCCACGCCTGCAGCCAGCCGCCGTGCAGCCGCGCGTCCTCCAGGGCGATGGACAGCCCCAGGCCCGTACCACCCGTGGTACGCGCGCGTGCCGGGTCCGCCCGCCAGAAGCGGCTGAAGACGCGGGTCGCCTCGCCGGGCTTGAGCCCGACACCGTAGTCGCGCACCGCGATCGCCACCGCCCCGCCCGCCGCGGCGAGCTTGACGACGACGTCCTTGCCCTCGCCGTGCTCCACAGCGTTGACCACGAGGTTGCGCAGCACCCGCTCCACCCGCCGGGCGTCCGCCTCGGCCACGATGGGCTGCTGGTCGCCCACGACGCGGATCTGCGTGCCCTTGCGCTCGGCGAGCGGCTCGGCCCCGCTGACGACCCGCCGTACGACCTCGCGCAGGTCGATCGGCTCGGCCTCCAGGGCCGCCGCGCCAGCATCGAAGCGGCTGATCTCCAGCAGGTCCGCGAGCAGCGTCTCGAACCGGTCCAACTGGTCGGCGAGCAACTCGGCCGACCGGGCGGTCACCGGGTCGAAGTCCACGCGCGCGTCGTGGATGACATCGGCCGCCATCCGCACGGTCGTCAGCGGCGTCCGCAGCTCGTGCGACACGTCCGACACGAACCGCCGCTGCATCCGCGACAGGTCCTCCAACTGCTGGATCTTCAACTGCAGATTTTGCGCCATCTTGTTGAAGGCCTCGCCCAGCCGCGCGATGTCGTCCTCGCCGGTGACCTTCATCCGCTCCTGAAGCCGCCCGGCGGACAGCCGCTCGGCGATCCCCGCCGCCATCCGCACCGGGGTGACGACCTGCCGCACCACGAGCCAGGCGATGGCCCCGAGGAGTACGACGACGAAGAGGCCGGCCGTCGCAAGGGTCCCCTTGACCAGGCTCAGCGACTTCTCCTCCTGAGTGAGCGGGAAGAGGTAGTACAGCTGGTACGGATCGCTGTTCGGGTCGTTGACCTGCTTGCCGATGACGAGGGCCGGCTGGGACTCCTTGTCGGCGTCGTAGACGATCCGGGTGTAGCTCTGGAACGCCGCCGTACTGTTGTCGATCCGCTCGCGCAGGGCCTCGGGCACGCTGGACGACGCGACGACGTTGCCGGAGGCGCGCGGCCCGCGCCCGCCGCCGCTGTCGTTGCCGGCCGGGAGCGTCACCACGTCGAAGGCGCCCTGGCCACCGCTGGACAGGGACTCCACCAGGTCGCTCATCCACTGGATGACGTTCTGTGCGGGGCGGCCGTCCACCGTGGTGGCCTCGTCGCCGGTGCCGCTCCCCGCCTCCTCGGCCTTCTGCTTGGCCACCGCGAACCCGCCGGTGGCCTGGCCCTGCGAGGCCTTCACCTTCGCGTCCAGCAGGCCGTTGCGCACCTGTCCGATGACGACGAAACCGAGCAGCAGAACAACACCCAGGGACATCAGCAGGGTCGTGACGACGACCTTGAGCTGGATGTTGCGCCGCCACAACCGCATGACGGGCAGCAGCGGCCGACGCACCCAGCGCATGAAGAGGCGCAGAACCGGGCTGCCCTGGACGCCGCCCTGCAGCAACCCGCCCTCGAGGAAGCGACCCCAGCGGGAGCCTGCCGCCTTCCGGCCGACAGGCCGCCCCGCGCCGGCCCCGGACCTGCCCGGCGCCGAAGCGGCACTGTCTTCGGACATGTCAGCTCGGTCCGGCCTTGTAACCGACGCCACGGACGGTCACCACGATCTCCGGCCGCTCCGGGTCCTTCTCGACCTTGGAGCGCAGCCGCTGCACATGCACGTTGACCAGGCGGGTGTCGGCCGCGTGCCGGTAGCCCCACACCTGCTCGAGCAGCACCTCACGCGTGAACACCTGCCACGGCTTGCGCGCGAGCGCCACGAGCAGGTCGAACTCCAGCGGCGTCAGCGCGATCGACTGCCCGTCCCGCTTGACGGAGTGCCCGGCCACGTCGATGACCAGATCACCGATGGCGAGCTGCTCGGGCGCCGGCTCCTCGGACCTCCTGAGCCGCGCCCGGATCCGGGCCACGAGCTCCTTCGGCTTGAACGGCTTCACGATGTAGTCGTCGGCGCCCGATTCCAGGCCCACGACGACGTCGACGGTGTCGCTCTTCGCCGTGAGCATCACGATCGGCACCCCGGACTCCGCCCGGATAAGACGGCACACCTCGATACCGTCCCGCCCGGGCAGCATCAGATCCAGCAGCACCAGATCAGGCTTGCTCTCGCGGAAAGCGGCCAGCGCCTTGTCGCCGTCGGCTACGAAAGACGGCTCAAAACCTTCACCACGCAGCACAATGCCGAGCATCTCGGCCAGTGCGGTGTCGTCGTCGACGACAAGGACTCGTCCCTTCATAAACGACATCATCCCATTCTTGTAACAGTGACCGGGGCGCTGGTGAGAGAGGTCACTGGCCTGTGACGATAGTCGTACGAAGTCACTACTGTCTGCCCTCGCCGACCGGTGTCGATGTCCCCGAGGATGTCAGGCCCGGCCGGGCGCGGCAGCCAAGGGTGCCACGCCCGGCAGGCCCGGGCAGATCCCCTCAGCCGGTCGTCACCTGCCGCGACCTCGCACACACCTCCGCGAGCGCCTTGGCCGTCACCGGTGAAACTACGCCCTCCTCGGTGACGATCGCCGTCACCAGCTCGGGCGGCGTCACATCGAAGGCCGGGTTGTACGCCTGGGTCCCCAGCGGCGCCACCGGAACCCCGCCACCCGCCTCGGCCCCCGCCACCGGCACCTGGGGCGCTGTGACCTCGGTCACCTCATGCCCAGGACGCTGCTCGACCTCGATCGACGCCCCGTCCGGCGTGTCCGGATCCACCGTCGTCACCGGCGCCACCACGATGAACGGCACATGGTGGTACCGCGCCAGCACCGCGAGCGGATAGCTCCCCACCTTGTTCGCCACCGACCCGTCGGCCGCGATGCGGTCCGCCCCGATCAGCACCGCGTCCACCTCCCCGGCCGCGAACAGCGAACCCGCCGCGTTGTCGGTCAGCAAGGTGTACGCCATACCGCTGCGCGCCGCCTCGTACGCCGTCAGCCGGGCCCCCTGCAGCAACGGCCGCGTCTCGTCCACCCACAGCCGCCGCAGCTGCCCTGCCCGGTGCGCCGCGAGCGCCACCGCGAACGCCGTCCCCTCACCACCCGACACCAGCGAACCGGTGTTGCAGTGGGTCAGGATCCGGTGCCCGCCGCCGGGCAGCAGCTCGTCCAGCAGCGCCAGCCCACGCTCGGCCATCCTGCCGCTGGCCTCGGCATCCTCCTGATGCAGCCTGCGCGCCGCGGCCAGCGCCGCCTCGGCGGCCTGCCGGACATCACCGCCCTTGGCGAGCCCCGCCCGGTACGCGGACTGCGCCCTGCGCACTCCGACGGCCAGGTTCACCGCCGTGGGGCGGGCCCCCGCCAGCGCGTCCGCCGCGTCGTCCACGTCGAACCCACGCACGGCGGCGAGCGCGACGCCGTACGCTCCCGCGATGCCGAGCAGCGGTGCCCCGCGCACGGCGAGTGAACGGATCGCCTCCACCAGCGCCGGCGCATCCGTACAGACGAGTTCGACCTCCTCGGCCGGCAGCCTCGTCTGATCGAGAAGCACCAGTACGGGCCCCTCGGGTGGCTCCTCCCAACGGAGCGCCGGTATCTCGGTCGGCCTGCTGTCCTCGCCGGTTTGCGCGTACTGATCAGCCATGCGGTCAGTCTGCCCGTTATCCGGCGGACAATTGAAGGTGGCCGGCCCATACCGCGGCTGGTCCGTCGACGACCACCCCATGGCACGATGGCTGCCAACCTGCCGCCGCGACCGCGGACGGGCACCGTGAAGGAGCGACGATGAAGGACACTCCGGGCTGGGCCTCGCCCGGATCCGCCCCCTCCGACGGGCACGAGTCCGGCCCCGCCGACCGGCCTGACGCCGCGAACCCCGCGGAGCAGCCGGGAACGGACCCGCAGGACCCCGGCTCGAAGTGGTCCAAGGACCAGCCCCCGGCCGGCCAGTGGTCCGCGCCCACCGGTCAGCCGGCCCCCGGCCAGGCACCGCCACCCCCACCGCCCGGCCCGGGCTGGGGCGCCCCACCCCCCACCGCCCCTGGCGGACCTGGGGGCTACGGCCCTCCCGGCGGATACGGCGGCCCTCCCGGCGGCGGAAACGGCGGCTGGGGCGGCGGCTACGGCCCTCCCGGCGGATACCGCGGCTGGGGCGGCCCCCCGCCCGCTGCCAAGCCCGGCGTGATCCCGCTCCGCCCCCTCGGCGTCGGCGAGATCCTCGACGGCGCGGTCTCCACCATGCGCACCTACTGGCGCACGGTCCTGGGCATCTCGCTAACCGTCGCCGTCGTCACACAGATCGTCGTCATCCTGCTCCAGGGCTTCGTCCTCAACGACACCACCGACGCCGAGGCCCTCAACGACCCGAGCGCGACACTCGGCGAAGTGACCCGCGCCATGGGCGACGCCATGCTCGGCAGCGCCGTCGTCTTCGCGATCTCCCTGATCGGCACGGTCATGGCGACCGCCCTGCTCACCACCGTCACCAGCCGCGCGGTCCTCGGCCGCCCCGTCACCACCGGCGAAGCCTGGCGCGACGCCCGCCCCCAGGTGATGAAGCTGCTCGGCCTGATCCTCCTGCTGATGCTCATCGCCGCCGGAATCGTCCTCGTGGGCGTGCTCCCCGGCATCCTCGTGGCCGTCGCGGGCTCGACCGGGGCAGGCACGGCACTCGCTGTCGTCGGCGGCCTCGGCGCCGGCGTCGTGGCCGTGTGGCTGATGATGCGCTTCTCCCTGGCCTCGCCGGCGCTGATGCTCGAGAAGCAGGGCATCGTGAAGTCGATGAGCCGCTCCGCGAAGCTGGTCCGCGGTTCCTGGTGGCGGGTGTTCGGCATCCAGCTCCTCGCGGGGATCATCGCGAACATCATGGCGGCGATCGTGGTCCTGCCCTTCACCTTCCTCGCCGCCGCGTTCAGCGGTGATGGCGTCACCGGCTTCATGGAGGGCACCGGCGACCTCGGCTGGACCTTCCTCATCATCAGCGGGATCGGCTCGGTGATCGGCTCCATGATCACGTTCCCGATCACGGCCGGCGTCACCGTGCTCCTCTACATCGACCAGCGCATCCGCCGTGAGGCCCTCGACCTCGACCTGGCCCGCGCCGCAGGCGTCCAGGGTTACGGCACCACCCCCGCCCCCGGGAGCTGATGCGGTGATCCTGGCGGGGGGAGTTCTCACAGCGGTACCGGCACTGCCGAACGCCGCCGACATGGCCGTACGCGCATCGGTCAGGGCCGTGCTGCACGCCGACCGCACATCCGCGCTCTCGCTCGTCCGCTCCGACGACGAACCACCGCTGACGATCCCGCGCGACCCCGCGCGAGAGGCGGCCCGACGCGAGCTGTCCAAGCGGATGTACCACGAGAACGACCCCAGCTGGTTCCAGCGCGCCCTGAACGCCTTCTGGGACTGGGTCGACAAGCTGTTCAACACCGCCTCGGCCGCGACCCCCGGCGGAGCGCTCGGCCTGGTGGTCGTCATCGTGGCCGTCCTCGCGGTCCTGGGCGCCCTCTGGTGGCGCCTGGGCACCCCGCGCCGCGAACCCGTCTCCTCCGCCGCCCTGTTCGACGACCGCCCCCGCAGCGCCGCCGAACACCGCGCGGCCGCCGAGGCCCACGCGGCCCAGGGCCACTGGAGCCAGGCCGTCCAGGAGCGGATGCGTGCCATCGTCCGCTCCCTGGAGGAACGCGCCCTGCTCGACGCCCGCCCCGGCCGCACCGCCGACGAGGCAGCCGCCGAGGCGGGTGGCGCACTGCCCTCGCAGGCAGACCGACTGCGCGCCGCCGCCCGGGACTTCGACGACGTGACATACGGCGGACGCACGGCGACCGAGCAGACGTACCGACGCATCGCCGAACTCGACCGCGACCTTGAACGCACCAAGCCCCAACTAGCGAGCAGCAGCCCGAGCACGACCCAGAGCGCGGTCCACGACACCCGCCGGGGAGCCGCCGAATGACCACCGAGGCCACGCTCCCGTCCACCTCGGCCTCGCCCACCGCACGCCAGGTGTGGACCCGCGCGCGAGGCGTCGTCCTCGCCCTCGTGCTCCTCCTGGTGGCGGCCGTGGTGATCGCCGCCATCCGCTCCGACACCCGGCACGGCACGCTCGACCCACGCTCCGCCGACCCCTACGGCAGCCGCGCCGTCGCCGAACTCCTCGCCGACCGAGGCGTCTCCACCCGCGTGGTCAGCACCCTTGCCGAGGCCGAGGCCGCGGCCGGCCCGGACACCACCCTGCTGGTCGCCGTCCCCGACCTCCTGACGCACGGCCAACAGAGCCAACTGCGCTCCGGGACCGCCGACTCCGGCGGCCGCACACTCCTCGTCGCCCCCGGCAGCTCGTCCGTCGAGCGGCTCGCCCCCGGCGTCGTCGCCAACCCCGCCACCAGCCTCGACTCGACGCTCTCCCCCGACTGCGCCCTGCCCGCCGCCCAACGTGCGGGCACCGCCGACACGGGCGGCATCCGCTACACCGCCACCCGGCCCGACGCCGACGAGTGCTACCCCAGCAACCGCCTGGCCACCCTGGTGCGGGTCCCGGACAGGTCCGGGGACGGCGACACCGTCGTACTCGGCGCGCCCGACATCCTCTACAACGACACCCTCGACGAGCAGGGCAACGCCTCGCTCGCCCTCCAACTCCTCGGCTCCCGCCCCCATCTGGTCTGGTACCTCCCCTCGCTCTCCGACACCGCCGCCACCGACCCGGACGACGAAAAGGGCTTCTTCGACCTGCTCCCGTCGGGCTGGTTCTGGGGCACACTGCAGCTCTTCATCGCCGCGGTCCTCGCCGCCCTCTGGCGGGCACGCCGGCTCGGCCCCCTGGTGCCCGAAAATCTCCCCGTGGCGATCCGCGCCTCCGAAACCGTCGAAGGCCGTGCCCGCCTCTACCGCAAGGCCAACGCCCGCGACCGCGCGGCCGCCGCTCTTCGCTCCACCACCCGCACCCGCCTCGCCCCCCTCGTAGGCGTCCCCGTCGCCCAGGCACACGCGCCCGAAGCCCTGCTCCCCGCCCTGTCCGCCCACCTCCACAGCCCTGGAGACGGACAGGCCATGCACGCTCTCCTCTTCGGCCCGCCGCCCGGCGACGACACGGCCCTCATCTCCCTCGCCGACCAACTCGACGCCCTCGAAAGAGAGGTACGCCGTCCATGATGGACCCGACCACTGACAACGCCGTGCACGCCGGGGATCCGGGCAACGCCCGAGCCGCCCTGGAAGCCCTGCGCGCCGAGATCGCCAAGGCCGTGGTCGGCCAGGACCCCGCCGTGACCGGCCTCGTCGTCGCCCTCCTCTGCCGCGGACACGTTCTCCTCGAAGGAGTCCCTGGAGTCGCCAAAACGCTGCTCGTCCGCGCCCTCGCATCCGCTCTCGAACTCGACACCAAGCGCGTCCAGTTCACTCCCGACCTGATGCCGAGCGACGTCACGGGCTCCCTGGTCTACGACAGCCGCAGCGCCGAGTTCTCCTTCCAGCCCGGCCCTGTCTTCACTAACCTCCTCCTGGCCGACGAGATCAACCGCACCCCGCCCAAGACCCAGTCGTCCCTCCTCGAAGCCATGGAGGAACGCCAGGTCACGGTCGACGGCACCCCGCGCCCGCTTCCCGACCCGTTCCTGGTCGCCGCGACCCAGAACCCGGTCGAGTACGAGGGCACCTACCCCCTCCCCGAAGCGCAGCTGGACCGTTTCCTCCTCAAGCTGACGATCCCGCTCCCGTCCCGCCAGGACGAGATCAACGTCCTCACCCGTCACGCCGAGGGCTTCAACCCGCGCGACCTGCACGCCGCCGGCGTACGCCCTGTCGCAGGCCCCGCCGACCTGGAAGCCGCTCGCGCCGCGGTCGCCAAGACGACGATCTCCCCGGAAATCACCGCCTACGTGGTCGACATCTGCCGAGCCACCCGCGAATCGCCGTCCCTCACCCTCGGCGTCTCACCGCGCGGCGCGACGGCCCTGCTCGCCACGGCCCGCGCCTGGGCCTGGCTGACCGGCCGCGACTACGTCACCCCCGACGACGTCAAGGCGCTCGCCCTCCCCACCCTCCGCCACCGCGTACAACTGCGCCCGGAGGCCGAAATGGAAGGCGTGACGGCCGACTCCGTCATCAACGCGATCCTCGCCCACGTCCCCGTCCCCCGCTGATGGCACTCACCGGACGCGCCGCACTCCTCGCGGCCCTGGGCTCCCTCCCGGTCGGCATCTGGGACCCCGGCTGGACAGGCATCCTCGCGGTCAACGCCCCCCTGGCCGTCGCCTGCGCCTGCGACTTCGCACTCGCAGCACCCGTACGACGCCTCGGCCTGACCCGCTCGGGCGACACATCGGTCCGCCTGGGCGACACCGCCGACGTCACCCTGACCATCACCAACCCGACGCGCCGCCCTCTCCGCGCCCACCTGCGCGACGCCTGGCCCCCCAGCACCTGGCTGCCCGGCACCGAAGTGGCGGCCTCCCGCCACCGTCTGACGGTCCCGGCAGGCGAACGCCGCCGAGTGACCACCCGTCTACGACCGACCCGCCGCGGCGACCGCCAGTCCGACCGCATCACGATCCGCTCGTACGGCCCCCTCGGCCTGTTCACCCGCCAGGGCACCCACAAAGCCCCCTGGACCGTACGCGTCCTGCCCCCGTTCACCAGCCGAAAGCACCTGCCCTCCAAGCTGGCCCGCCTGCGCGAACTCGACGGCCGCACCAGCATGCTCACTCGTGGCGAGGGCACGGAATTCGACAGCCTGCGCGAGTACGTCCCCGGCGACGACACCCGCTCCATCGACTGGCGCGCCACAGCCCGCCAGACCACGGTCGCCGTACGCACCTGGCGCCCCGAACGCGACCGCCACATCCTCCTGGTCCTGGACACCGGACGCACCTCGGCCGGCCGCGTCGGCGACGCCCCACGCCTGGACGCCTCCATGGACGCGGCACTGCTCCTGGCTGCCCTGGCATCCCGCGCAGGCGACCGTGTCGACCTGCTCGCGTACGACCGCCGGGTACGCGCCCTCGTTCAGGGCCGCACCGCAGGCGACGTGCTCCCGTCCCTGGTCAACGCCATGGCAACCCTGGAACCCGAGCTCGTCGAAACGGACGCCCGAGGCCTTACGGCCACGGCACTCAGGTCGGCTCCTCGCCGTTCCCTGATCGTCCTGCTCACGACCCTCGACGCGGCCCCGGTCGAGGAGGGCCTGCTGCCCATCCTCTCCCAGCTCACCCAACGCCACACGATCCTTCTGGCATCGGTGGCGGACCCGCACATCGCCGGCATGGCCACAGCCCGCGGAAACACCGACTCCGTCTACGAGGCCGCAGCCGCTGCCCAGGCCCAGGCGGAACGCCATCGCACCGCGGAACAACTCCGCCGCCATGGCGTCACCGTCGTCGACGCCACGCCTGATGACCTTGCCCCCGCACTGGCGGACGCATATCTGGCACTGAAGGCCGCAGGACGCCTGTGAGCTATTGCCGGCATATCGCCGGAGGGGGCCGACAGCCCCTAAACGACCCGGAAAAACAGAAAACCCCCGTGCCGATGGCACGGGGGTTTCCTCAACAATTGTTCGGCGGCGTCCTACTCTCCCACAGGGTCCCCCCTGCAGTACCATCGGCGCTGTAAGGCTTAGCTTCCGGGTTCGGAATGTAACCGGGCGTTTCCCTCACGCTATAACCACCGAAACACTATGAAACTGTTTCAGCCGCACCGTTGTCGTGGCCCGACAACGGGGCTGTTCGTGGTTTCAGAACCAACACAGTGGACGCGAGCAACTGAGGACAAGCCCTCGGCCTATTAGTACCGGTCACCTCCACCCATTACTGGGCTTCCAGATCCGGCCTATCAACCCAGTCGTCTACTGGGAGCCTTAACCCCTCAAAGGGGGTGGGAATACTCATCTCGAAGCAGGCTTCCCGCTTAGATGCTTTCAGCGGTTATCCCTCCCGAACGTAGCCAACCAGCCATGCCCTTGGCAGGACAACTGGCACACCAGAGGTTCGTCCGTCCCGGTCCTCTCGTACTAGGGACAGCCCTTCTCAATATTCCTGCGCGCGCAGCGGATAGGGACCGAACTGTCTCACGACGTTCTAAACCCAGCTCGCGTACCGCTTTAATGGGCGAACAGCCCAACCCTTGGGACCGACTCCAGCCCCAGGATGCGACGAGCCGACATCGAGGTGCCAAACCATCCCGTCGATATGGACTCTTGGGGAAGATCAGCCTGTTATCCCCGGGGTACCTTTTATCCGTTGAGCGACGGCGCTTCCACAAGCCACCGCCGGATCACTAGTCCCGACTTTCGTCCCTGCTCGACCCGTCGGTCTCACAGTCAAGCTCCCTTGTGCACTTACACTCAACACCTGATTGCCAACCAGGCTGAGGGAACCTTTGGGCGCCTCCGTTACTCTTTAGGAGGCAACCGCCCCAGTTAAACTACCCATCAGACACTGTCCCTGATCCGGATCACGGACCCAGGTTAGACATCCAGCACGACCAGACTGGTATTTCAACGACGACTCCACCTGAACTGGCGTCCAAGCTTCACAGTCTCCCAGCTATCCTACACAAGCCGAACCGAACACCAATATCAAACTGTAGTAAAGGTCCCGGGGTCTTTCCGTCCTGCTGCGCGAAACGAGCATCTTTACTCGTAGTGCAATTTCACCGGGCCTATGGTTGAGACAGTCGAGAAGTCGTTACGCCATTCGTGCAGGTCGGAACTTACCCGACAAGGAATTTCGCTACCTTAGGATGGTTATAGTTACCACCGCCGTTTACTGGCGCTTAAGTTCTCAGCTTCGCCACCCCGAAGAGTGACTAACCGGTCCCCTTAACGTTCCAGCACCGGGCAGGCGTCAGTCCGTATACATCGCCTTACGGCTTCGCACGGACCTGTGTTTTTAGTAAACAGTCGCTTCTCGCTGGTCTCTGCGGCCACCCCCAGCTCACCGTGTAAAACGGATCACCAGTGATGGCCCCCCTTCTCCCGAAGTTACGGGGGCATTTTGCCGAGTTCCTTAACCATAGTTCACCCGAACGCCTCGGTATTCTCTACCTGACCACCTGAGTCGGTTTAGGGTACGGGCCGCCATGAAACTCGCTAGAGGCTTTTCTCGACAGCATAGGATCATCCACTTCACCACAATCGGCTCGGCATCAGGTCTCACCCTCATGTCATCCGGATTTACCTAGATGACGGGCTACACCCTTACCCCGGGACAACCACCGCCCGGGATGGACTACCTTCCTGCGTCACCCCATCACTCACCTACTACAAGTCTGGTCCGTCGGCTCCACCACTCCCCTTTGCCCGAAGGCTCCAGGGCGGCTTCACGGACTTAGCATCGCCTGATTCAATGTTTGACGCTTCACAGCGGGTACCGGAATATCAACCGGTTATCCATCGACTACGCCTGTCGGCCTCGCCTTAGGTCCCGACTTACCCTGGGCAGATCAGCTTGACCCAGGAACCCTTAGTCAATCGGCGCACACGTTTCTCACGTGTGTATCGCTACTCATGCCTGCATTCTCACTCGTGAACCGTCCACAACTCGCTTCCGCGGCTGCTTCACCCGGCACACGACGCTCCCCTACCCATCACAGCACCCGTTGGGGCTATTGCTGCAATGACACGACTTCGGCGGTACGCTTGAGCCCCGCTACATTGTCGGCGCGGAATCACTAGACCAGTGAGCTATTACGCACTCTTTCAAGGGTGGCTGCTTCTAAGCCAACCTCCTGGTTGTCTGTGCGACTCCACATCCTTTCCCACTTAGCGTACGCTTAGGGGCCTTAGTCGATGCTCTGGGCTGTTTCCCTCTCGACCATGGAGCTTATCCCCCACAGTCTCACTGCCGCGCTCTCACTTACCGGCATTCGGAGTTTGGCTAAGGTCAGTAACCCGGTAGGGCCCATCGCCTATCCAGTGCTCTACCTCCGGCAAGAAACACACGACGCTGCACCTAAATGCATTTCGGGGAGAACCAGCTATCACGGAGTTTGATTGGCCTTTCACCCCTAACCACAGGTCATCCCCCAGGTTTTCAACCCTGGTGGGTTCGGTCCTCCACGAAGTCTTACCTCCGCTTCAACCTGCCCATGGCTAGATCACTCCGCTTCGGGTCTTGAGCGTGCTACTGAAACGCCCTATTCGGACTCGCTTTCGCTACGGCTACCCCACCCGGGTTAACCTCGCAACACACCGCAAACTCGCAGGCTCATTCTTCAAAAGGCACGCAGTCACGACGCACCGAGTAAACTCGATGCGCGACGCTCCCACGGCTTGTAGGCACACGGTTTCAGGTACTATTTCACTCCGCTCCCGCGGTACTTTTCACCATTCCCTCACGGTACTATCCGCTATCGGTCACCAGGGAATATTTAGGCTTAGCGGGTGGTCCCGCCAGATTCACACGGGATTTCTCGGGCCCCGTGCTACTTGGGTGTCTCTCAAACGAGCCGCTGATGTTTCGACTACGGGGGTCTTACCCTCTACGCCGGACCTTTCGCATGTCCTTCGCCTACATCAACGGTTTCTGACTCGTCTCACGGCCGGCAGACCGTAAAAGAGAGATCCCACAACCCCGCATACGCAACCCCTGCCGGGTCTCACACGTATACGGTTTGGCCTCATCCGGTT
The DNA here is from genome assembly GCF_036237295.1 of Streptomyces sp. NBC_01352. Classification (NCBI taxonomy): domain Bacteria; kingdom Bacillati; phylum Actinomycetota; class Actinomycetes; order Kitasatosporales; family Streptomycetaceae; genus Streptomyces; species Streptomyces sp. NBC_01352. Next base: position 6,510,849 of record NZ_CP108354.1, on the reverse strand, counting down.
TCGCTCGCCACTACTCCCGGAATCACGGTTGTTTTCTCTTCCTGCGGGTACTGAGATGTTTCACTTCCCCGCGTTCCCTCCACATACCCTATGTGTTCAGGTATGGGTGACAGCCCATGACGACTGCCGGGTTTCCCCATTCGGAAACCCCCGGATCAAAGCCTGGTTGACGACTCCCCGGGGACTATCGTGGCCTCCCACGTCCTTCATCGGTTCCTGGTGCCAAGGCATCCACCGTGCGCCCTTAAAAACTTGGCCACAGATGCTCGCGTCCACTGTGCAGTTCTCAAACAACGACCAGCCACCCATCACACACCACTTCCGTGATGCTGCACCGGGGCCGGCAACTGAGGGGTTCATTCCCTCAGACACCCAACAGCGTGCCCGACACCCTTCCCGCTCCCCTCAACGGTCCACGCTCTTACGAGCAGTACTGGAAGGAGAAGACGATCAAGTGTGCCGAGTAGTCAACGTTCCACCCTTGAGCAACCAGCACCGGACGTTCGCCGATGAACTGGCCTCTGGACAACCAGGCAAGCCCGGCTGCCAAGAAGTGCTCCTTAGAAAGGAGGTGATCCAGCCGCACCTTCCGGTACGGCTACCTTGTTACGACTTCGTCCCAATCGCCAGTCCCACCTTCGACAGCTCCCTCCCCACAAGGGGGTTGGGCCACCGGCTTCGGGTGTTACCGACTTTCGTGACGTGACGGGCGGTGTGTACAAGGCCCGGGAACGTATTCACCGCAGCAATGCTGATCTGCGATTACTAGCAACTCCGACTTCATGGGGTCGAGTTGCAGACCCCAATCCGAACTGAGACAGGCTTTTTGAGATTCGCTCCACCTCACGGTATCGCAGCTCATTGTACCTGCCATTGTAGCACGTGTGCAGCCCAAGACATAAGGGGCATGATGACTTGACGTCGTCCCCACCTTCCTCCGAGTTGACCCCGGCGGTCTCCTGTGAGTCCCCATCACCCCGAAGGGCATGCTGGCAACACAGAACAAGGGTTGCGCTCGTTGCGGGACTTAACCCAACATCTCACGACACGAGCTGACGACAGCCATGCACCACCTGTCACCCGGCCACAAGGGGGGCACCATCTCTGATGCTTTCCGGGCGATGTCAAGCCTTGGTAAGGTTCTTCGCGTTGCGTCGAATTAAGCCACATGCTCCGCTGCTTGTGCGGGCCCCCGTCAATTCCTTTGAGTTTTAGCCTTGCGGCCGTACTCCCCAGGCGGGGAACTTAATGCGTTAGCTGCGGCACCGACGACGTGGAATGTCGCCAACACCTAGTTCCCACCGTTTACGGCGTGGACTACCAGGGTATCTAATCCTGTTCGCTCCCCACGCTTTCGCTCCTCAGCGTCAGTAATGGCCCAGAGATCCGCCTTCGCCACCGGTGTTCCTCCTGATATCTGCGCATTTCACCGCTACACCAGGAATTCCGATCTCCCCTACCACACTCTAGCTAGCCCGTATCGAATGCAGACCCGGGGTTAAGCCCCGGGCTTTCACACCCGACGTGACAAGCCGCCTACGAGCTCTTTACGCCCAATAATTCCGGACAACGCTTGCGCCCTACGTATTACCGCGGCTGCTGGCACGTAGTTAGCCGGCGCTTCTTCTGCAGGTACCGTCACTTTCGCTTCTTCCCTGCTGAAAGAGGTTTACAACCCGAAGGCCGTCATCCCTCACGCGGCGTCGCTGCATCAGGCTTTCGCCCATTGTGCAATATTCCCCACTGCTGCCTCCCGTAGGAGTCTGGGCCGTGTCTCAGTCCCAGTGTGGCCGGTCGCCCTCTCAGGCCGGCTACCCGTCGTCGCCTTGGTGAGCCATTACCTCACCAACAAGCTGATAGGCCGCGGGCTCATCCTTCACCGCCGGAGCTTTCAACCCCCACCCAGGAGGGAGGGAGTGTTATCCGGTATTAGACCCCGTTTCCAGGGCTTGTCCCAGAGTGAAGGGCAGATTGCCCACGTGTTACTCACCCGTTCGCCACTAATCCCCACCGAAGTGGTTCATCGTTCGACTTGCATGTGTTAAGCACGCCGCCAGCGTTCGTCCTGAGCCAGGATCAAACTCTCCGTGAATGTTTACCGGTAATCCGGTCGACACCACGAGAGCGGAACGACCAGGCGGAATAAGCCCGGCCGTTCACAGCGTCCTCGCTGTGTATTCTTCAAAGGAACCTCGCCACCGGAAGAATCCGATGGACGGGGTATCAACATATCTGGCGTTGACTTTTGGCACGCTGTTGAGTTCTCAAGGAACGGACGCTTCCTTTGTACTCACCCTCTCGGGCTTTCCTCCGGGCGCTTCCCTTCGTTCTTGCGTTTCCGACTCTACCAGATCTTCCCGATCCGATTTCCTCGGTGCTTTCCAGGTTCCCGCTCTCGCGTTTCCCTTTCCGGCGCTCCCAACATTATCAGAAGTTTTTGGCCGGTCTGACCGGCCGTTCGTTTCCGACTTAATGGGAAGGGGGGCTTCTTTGAAATCAACGTTTCTTGAAGCCAGACAGATTGTCACTGTCGCCGAACCCGTTAGATGCCGGGCTCCAGACAACTGTTTGAATCTACCTCCCCGTCGGCTCCGTGTCAACGGCTCCTGTGGGGCGAAGGAGACAGTAGCAGCTCAGCGAGGGCAGACGCACATCAGGCGGCCGTCGGCACCGTGGCGCTGCGCTCGGCTGCCTCGACGTCGCCGGTGTCGCCGGCTCGGGCCGCACGGGCGCCGAGAACGTAGACGTACACGAGGAAGGCCGACTCGGCCGCGATGCCGATACCGATGCGGGCCCAGGTGGGCAGGCCGGAGGGGGTGACGAAGCCTTCGATGGCGCCCGAGATGAAGAGGACGAGCGCGAGACCTATCGCCATGCCCACGGCGGCTCGGCCCTCCTCGGCCAGCGCTGAGCGTCGGGAGCGCGGGCCGGGGTCGATCACCGTCCAGCCGAGGCGCAGGCCTGTGCCGGCCGCGACGAAGACGGCGGTGAGTTCGAGGAGGCCGTGCGGGAGGACGAGGCCGAGGAAGGTGTCGAGGCGGCCGGCCGAGGACATCAGGCCGAAGCCGACGCCGAGGTTGAGCATGTTCTGGAAGAGGATCCAGAGGACCGGTAGGCCCAGGAAGACACCCAGGACCAGGCACATCGCCGCGGCCTGGGCGTTGTTCGTCCAGACCTGCGCGGCGAAGGAGGCCGCGGGGTGGGTCGAGTAGTACGACTCGTACTGGCCACCGGGGCGGGTCAGCTCGCGCAGTTCGGTGGGGGCCGCGATGGATGCCTGTACTTCCGGGTGAGTGCCGATCCACCAGCCCAGGAGGGCCGCTACGACCGTGGACAGAAGCGCCGTGGGTACCCACCAGTGGCGCGACCTGTAGACCGCGGCGGGGAAGCTGTGCGACAGGAAGCGGGTGACGTCACGCCAGGAGGCGCGACGGGTGCCCGTCACGGCACTACGCGCGCGTGCCACCAATTGGCTCAGCCTGCCGGTCAGCTGCGGGTCGGGAGCACTGGACTGGATCAGGGAGAGGTGGGTGGCGGTGCGTTGGTAGAGGGCGACGAGTTCGTCGGCCTCGGCGCCCGTGAGACGGCGCTGGCGTCGCAGCAGCGCGTCGAGGCGATCCCACTCGGCCCGGTGGGCGGTGACGAAGACGTCGAGGTCCATCGGTCTGCCTGCTCCTCGGCTGGTCGTCGGCGGTTCGTCGTGAGGTCAGCTTGTCGTACTGCGACGCGATGCGCCCTCAGCTTGGCAGACTGGCCACTCTCGGGGCAGGCCAGGGGAAGGACGGCGGACAGACGTGAGTGATCTGGTGACGGGCGAGGCGGTGGCGCTTGAGTTGCGCCCCGCGAAACTGCCCAGCAGGGCGTTGTCCGTACTGATCGATCTGGCCGTGGCTGTGACGGCCTACATCGTGGTGACCATCGCTCTGGTGGCTTCCACCGCTTCCCTGGACGAGGCGGCACAGGTCGCTCTGTCGATCGCGGCGTTCCTTCTCGTACTGGTCGGTGCGCCGATCGCGGTCGAGACGCTCAGCCATGGCCGTTCGCTCGGGAAGCTGGCGTGCGGGCTGCGGGTGGTGCGGGACGACGGCGGGCCGATCCGGTTCCGGCATGCGTTGGTGCGGGGAGCGATCGGCGCGGTCGAGATTCTGATGACGTTCGGAGTCGTCGCCTGTATCGCGTCGCTCGTCTCGGAGCGCGGGCGCCGGCTCGGTGACGTGTTCGCGGGAACTCTCGTCGTACGGGAACGGGTGCCGGCCACGCGGACAGGCTTCGTGCCGCCGCCTCCGCCCTGGCTGGCCGGGCGTTTCTCGGCGCTTGATCTTTCGGCGGTCCCGGACGGCCTGTGGCTTGCGATCCGCCAGTACCTGACGCGCATGCAGCAGTTGGATCCGCAGGTCGGTTGGGCCATGGCGGAGCGGCTCGCCGCTGACCTCACGGCTCGTACGGGGGCTCCGGCGCCGCCGGACGTGCCGCCGGCCGCGTATCTGGCGGCGGTCGTGCAGGAGCGGCAGTCTCGGGAGGCTCGCCGGGCCTTCGGCGCTGGGGCGGCAATGGGCGCTGCGCCGGTCGGTGACGCGTACGCGGGCGGCTGGCCGGGCAGTGGTGGTGCGCCGCATGGTGCTGGTGCGCCGGGTGTGTACGGGCCTCCGGCTGTGCAGCCTGCGGGGGCCTCTGCTCAGCCCGCCGCGCAGACCGCGTGGACTACTCCGGCAGGAGGCGCGGACGCTGTGGTCCCGACGGGCGGTCAAGCGGAGGGCCCGATCGGCGGCGAACCGGAGACTCCGGTGCAGCCGAGTCAGCCTGTGGCGCCGTCGCGCGAGACGACGGCTGCTGATCGTCCCGGCACTGGGTTCGTACCGCCTGCCTGACCCGGTGGGGTGGCTGCGGGGAGTGCCGTATTCGCTCGGCGGGCTCCCGGCCTCCGCACGTGCGGCTCGCGTCGCCGCTCAGGCGAACGCCGAGGGCGGGGATTCGAGGTCTTCCAGCTCGATTCCGGGTGCCGCGAGCACCACGTCGCCGGCGATGTGAACGGTGTGCTGCTCCCCCGTGTCCAGGGCTGTGACCTGGTATTCGTCCACGGTCAGAGGGCCGTTGTCAGTGGCGTGTGCTTCTCTTTTCAGCAGGGCCCAGGACTGGTCCACGGTGCGCGGCGCGAGGACCGGGTCCGTGAAGGCGACGAGGCGTACGCGGGTTGCTGTGGTGGAGGGGGTGAGGCGGAGAAGACGGGTGGTGGCGACGAGGAACGCGGGGGATGTGCCGGTGAAGGCGTGGGCGGAGGCGTTGCCTTCTGTGGCATGGGTTCCGGTCGGGTCCGTGCGGACCCAGGTGACGCCGTCGAGGGCGGCTCCGCGGACCTGCCAGCTCGCGGCGTGCAGTTCGAGGCGGATCGGGCGGCCGAGTTCGTCGAGGGTGAGGTCGACGGAGCCACTGTGATCGCCCGAGGGGGCGGTCAGTTGAGAGACGTAGCGCCAGCCGGAGGGGCCGGGGGCGCAGTGGAAGTGCTCTTCTGCGAGGGGGGTGTGATCGTGCGGATCGTGGAGCGAATAGCGGCCGCGGGGCATGGGGGTCCTGGTCCTGGGGCTTGACGGGCGGGTCCGGCCTCAGTGGCCAAAGGGGCAGGCCCCCGGCACGGGGGTGCGGGGGCCTGCCTCGGAGGACCTGCTGTCGCGGGAGCGCGTCAGTGCACGGACGTGCTCGTCGCGAGCCGGGGTGCCGGCTCAGTAGCGGTAGTGGTCCGACTTGTACGGGCCCTCGACCTCGACGCCGATGTACGCCGCCTGCTCCGGGCGGAGCGTGGTCAGCTTCACGCCGAGCGCGTCCAGGTGGAGGCGGGCGACCTTCTCGTCGAGGTGCTTGGGCAGCACGTAGACACCGGTCGGGTACTCGTCGGGCTTGGTGAACAGCTCGATCTGGGCCAGGGTCTGGTCCGCGAAGGAGTTGGACATCACGAACGACGGGTGGCCGGTGGCGTTGCCCAGGTTCAGCAGGCGGCCCTCGGAGAGGACGATCAGCACCTTGCCGTCGGGGAACTTCCAGGTGTGGACCTGCGGCTTGACCTCGTCCTTGACGATGCCGGGGATCTTGGCGAGGCCGGCCATGTCGATCTCGTTGTCGAAGTGGCCGATGTTGCCGATGATCGCCTGGTGCTTCATCTTGGCCATGTCCGAGGCCATGATGATGTCCTTGTTGCCGGTCGTGGTGATGAAGATGTCGGCCTTGTCGACGACCTCGTCGAGGGTCGTGACCTGGTAGCCGTCCATCGCCGCCTGGAGGGCGCAGATCGGGTCGATCTCGGTGATGACGACGCGGGCGCCCTGTCCGCGCAGGGACTCCGCGCAGCCCTTGCCCACGTCGCCGTAGCCGAAGACGACCGCGGTCTTGCCGCCGATGAGGACGTCGGTGGCGCGGTTGATGCCGTCGATCAGGGAGTGGCGGCAGCCGTACTTGTTGTCGAACTTCGACTTGGTGACGGCGTCGTTGACGTTGATCGCCGGGAACAGGAGGGTGCCGTCGCGCTGCATCTCGTACAGACGGTGGACACCGGTCGTGGTCTCCTCGGTCACGCCGCGGATCTCGGAGGCGACCTGAGTCCACTTCTGCGGACTCTCAGCCACCGTGCGGGTCAGCAGCTGGAGGAACACACCGTGCTCCTCGGACTCGGCGGTCTCGATGTCCGGGACCTTGCCGTCCTTCTCGTACTCGACGCCCTTGTGGACGAGCATCGTGGCGTCGCCGCCATCGTCCAGGATCATGTTCGGGCCGCCGGTGGGGGTGTTCGGCCAGGTCAGCGCCTGCTCCGTGCACCACCAGTACTCCTCCAGGGTCTCGCCCTTCCAGGCGAAGACCGGGACGCCCTGCGGGTTGTCGGGCGTGCCGTTCGGACCGACGGCGATGGCGGCGGCCGCGTGGTCCTGGGTGGAGAAGATGTTGCAGGAGGCCCAGCGGACCTCGGCGCCCAGGGCGACCAGGGTCTCGATGAGGACCGCGGTCTGGACGGTCATGTGCAGGGAGCCGGTGACACGAGCGCCGGCCAGGGGCTGCGCCTCGGCGTATTCCTTGCGGATCGACATCAGGCCGGGCATCTCATGCTCGGCGAGGGTGATCTCCTTGCGGCCGAACTCGGCCAGGGAGAGGTCGGCGACCTTGAAGTCCTGTCGGTTGTCGACAGTCGTCATACGAGCTGCTCCTGGAGTTTGGGTCGAGGTGGGTACGGCTGGTCTGCGCGGCGGCGGACACAGGGGTGCCCCGAGGAGGACACAGGCATGCCCGCGTGCGCGCAGCGCAGTCCGTCGGAGGCCCTCTCTCCCTCGGTCGGTCCGCGGAGGGACCGCCCGACCGCCATCAGCAGCGACGTCTGGCTCCCACCCAAGCTACACCGGTGGACCCGGCCGCCCCAGTCCGGCTCCGAACACATCGCGCCGAACACGAGGTGTCGTCGGGATCGGTGGCACGCGGCCATACGGCGATAACAGGACACCTACGAACGGGAGGACATCGTGCGACAGACCTGGAGGACAGGGGCTTTCGGGCCTTTGAGCGTTGGTGCGGGTGTTGGAGGATGCGGGGAGATCTGAACCTCTGATCGATCCTGCGGGGCGTCCGGGACGGCGTTCCGTGTGACAAAGGCGTTAGGAGATCGACGTGACCAGTCCGGCCGGCCCTCCCCCCACGGGCAGCGGCGATGGCGAGCGCAGGCGGTTGAAGCTGCTCGCGGTGACCGCGTGTCCGACCGGCATCGCACACACGTACATGGCGGCGGAGAAACTCGCGCAGGCCGCCGAGAGCCGCGGTATCGACATGAAGGTGGAGACGCAAGGGTCCATCGGGGCCGAAAACGTACTCGATGACAACGATGTCAACACGGCGGACGGCATCATCGTCGCCGCGGACAAGGACGTGGACCTGAGCCGCTTCGTGGGCAAGCGGGTCCTCACCGTCGGGGTGGCGGAGGGCATTCACCACCCCGAGCGACTGATCGAGCGGGTGCGGTCGGCGCCGGTGCACACCCAGGCCGGCTCCATCAAGCCTGCCTCCGAGAACGGCGGCAAGGAGCGGAGCGTCGGGTACAAGGCGCTGATGAACGGGGTCAGTTACATGATTCCGTTCGTGGTGGTCGGCGGGTTGCTGATCGCCGTCTCGCTGTCGCTCGGCGGGCACACCGATCCCTCCGGGGGCCTCGTCATCCCGAAGGACTCCTTCTGGATGGACGTGAACAACATCGGCGTCATCGGCTTCACGCTGATGGTGCCGATCCTGTCCGGATACATCGCCTACGCCATCGGGGACCGGCCAGCGCTCGTGCCGGGCATGATCGGTGGCTGGATCGCCAACACCGGGTCGCTGTACGACTCGAAGGCGGGCGCCGGCTTCATCGGGGCGATCGTGACCGGGTTCCTCGCCGGGTATCTGGTGCTGTGGATCAAGAAGGTCAGGGTCCCGAAGTTCGTGCGGCCGATCATGCCGATCATCGTGATACCGATCCTGGCGACCACGGCGCTCGGGCTGTTCTTCATCTACGTCATCGGGGAGCCGATCTCCTGGGTCTTCGAGCATCTGACCGACTGGCTCAGCGGGATGACGGGCACGAGCGCGATCCTGCTGGGCGCGATTCTCGGGCTCATGATCGCCTTCGACATGGGCGGGCCGGTCAACAAGACGGCGTTCCTCTTCGGCGCCGGGCTCATCGCGACCGGCAACCAGACGGTCATGGGCATGTGCGCGGCCGCGATCCCGGTGATGCCGCTGGGGCAGGGCCTGGCCACGCTGATACGGAAGCGGCTGTACACCGAGCAGGAGCGGGAGACGGGGCTCGCCTCGCTGTTCATGGGCTGCTTCGGCATCTCCGAGGGCGCGATCCCGTTCGCGGCGGCGCGGCCCGCGCAGGTCATCCCGGCGAACATGCTGGGCGGCGCGGTGGCCGGTGCGATCGCCGGGCAGGCCGGGGTCGAGGACGCGGTGCCGCACGGCGGGCCGATCGTGGCGGTGCTGGGCGCGGTGAGCGGGGTGCCGATGTTCTTCGTGGCCGTGGTGATCGGCACGGTCGTCACCGCGCTGACGACGGTCGCGCTGGTCGACATCAGTGAGCGGAAGCGGCGGGGGGTGTCCGTCGTCGGCGGGGGCCCGGTGGGAGCCGAGCCCGCTTTGGTCGGGGTGGGCGCGGGGGCCGTCGTAGCGCAGCAGGCCCCTGTCGGGAGTGTGGCGGCGGGCGCGAGCGCGTCTGCCGCAGAGCCGGCGTCGGCTGAAGTCGACGGCCGTGACGCGGTCCTCTCCGGCTACCTCACCGAGCAGACCGTGAAGGTCTCGCTCGACGCGCGTGACAAGGAGGCCGCCATCCGGGAGATGGCGGGGCTGCTCGCGCGCAGCGGCAAGGTGGCGGACGGGGACGAGCTGGTGCGGACGGCGTTGCGGCGCGAGGAGCAGGGCACGACCGGGCTCGGGGAGGAGATCGCGATTCCGCATGCCAAGACGGACGCGGTGACCGCGCCCGTGGTCGGGTTCGCGCGGTCCGTCGAGGGGGTCGAGTGGGGCTCGCTGGACGGGACGAAGGCCAAGCTGGTCTTCATGATCGCCGTGCCGGAGGCGGCCGCGGGTGACGAGCATCTGCGGATTCTGGCGCTGCTGTCGCGGAAGTTGACGGACGCCGGGTTCCGGGAGCGGCTGACGACCGCCGCGGACGAGGCCGTGGTGCTCGGCGTGCTCGGCGAGATCCGGTAGGCGCACAACGGGGTCCACCGAGCGACTCGGTGGACCCCGTTGCCGTACGACACAGGCGGACTGGACGGACGTACGAGAAATCAGTGGCCGGTGTCGTGCTGTGTCGGGCCGCCCGGGGAGGCCTCGCGGTCGGCGCCCTTGGCGGCCTCGGTCTCGCTGTAGATGTCCGGTTCGAGGTAGATGACGCGGGCGATCGGGACGGCCTCGCGGATGCGGGACTCGGCGGCGTTGATGGCGGTGGCGATCTCGGTGGCCGTGTCGTCGTGCTGTACGGCGATCTTGGCGGCGACCAGGAGTTCCTCGGGGCCGAGGTGGAGCGTGCGCATGTGGATGATGCGGGTGACGGTGTCGCCGTCGACGATGGCGGCCTCGATCTTCTGGACCTCCTCGACGCCTGCGGCCTCACCGAGCAGCAGGGACTTGGTCTCGGCGGCCAGGACGAGCGCGATGAGGATGAGCAGGATGCCGATGCAGAGGGTGCCGATGCCGTCCCAGACGCCGTCGCCGGTCGCCAGGGCGACGCTGACGCCGACCAGCGCCAGGATCAGGCCGACCAGGGCGCCGAGGTCCTCCAGGAGCACGACGGGCAGCTCGGGGGCCTTGGCGTGGCGGACGAAGTCCTTCCACGACCGCTGGCCGCGCAGGGGGTTGGACTCCTTGATGGCCGTCCGGAAGGAGAACGTCTCCGCGATGATCGCGAACACCAGGACGCCCACCGGCCAGTACCAGTGGTCGATCTCGTGGGGGTGCTTGATCTTCTCGTAGCCCTCGTAGATCGCGAACATGCCGCCGACCGAGAAGAGCACGATTGAGACGAGGAAGGCGTAGATGTAGCGCTCGCGGCCGTAGCCGAAGGGGTGTTGCGGGGTGGCCTCGCGCTGGGCCTTCTTGCCGCCGACGAGCAGCAGGGCCTGGTTGCCGGAGTCCGCGAGCGAGTGCACGGACTCGGCGAGCATCGATGACGATCCACTGAAGATGAACGCCACGAACTTCGCTACCGCGATCGCGAGGTTGGCGGCGAGTGCCGCCACGATCGCCTTGGTGCCGCCTGACGCGCTCATGTGTTCGCGTTGTCCCTTCGTACGCCGTCCCGGGCTTTGCCCGTCCTTTGCGGTGGGCCATTGTTGCAGCCCGGCAGGACGCCGGCGCGCCAGGGCACCATGTGGGTCGTTTCAGACGATGACGGTCGCCCGGAAGAGCGTGCCGTTCCCGGACACTTCGGTCTGTTCCCCGGCGGGGACGAAGACCGACTGACCGGGGGTCAGTTCATGCTCGCCCGGCCGGACCGTGCCTGCCGTGCAGAGCAGGATCTGCGGGGTCGCACGGGTGAGGTCGTGAGAAGCGGCGCCCTCTGGGAGGACGTACCGGGAGAGCCGGAACTCGTCGATCGGGGTCTCGTAGACCTCTTCGCCGTCGGGGGACGCCTCCGGGCGCAGCACGCCCGGGTCGCCGGCCTCGAAGCGGACGATGCGCAGGAGTTCGGGGACGTCGACGTGCTTGGGGGTCAGTCCGCAGCGCAGGACGTTGTCGGAGTTGGCCATGATCTCGACGCCGAGGCCGCTCAGGTAGGCGTGCGGGATGCCGGCGCCGAGGAACAGGGCCTCGCCGGGCTGGAGTCGGACATGGTTGAGGAGCATCGCGGCGATGACTCCGGGGTCGCCCGGGTAGTGGTGGGCGATGTCGGCGTAGGGCGCGAAGTCGCCGCCGAGGCGGGCGCAGGCGGCCGCGGCCTCGTGGACCGTGCGGGCCATCTCCTCGCGGTCGGCGGTGAGGACCGCGGTGAGGACCTCGCGCAGGGCCGCCTCCTCCGGCTGGGCGTGCAGGAGGTCGACGTACGGCTTGAGGGAGTCGACGCCGAGGCCGTCGAGGAGGTCGGCCGCCTCGGCCGGGGTGCGGAAGCCGCACAGGCCGTCGAACTCGGTGAGGGCGCAGATGAGTTCGGGCTTGTGGTTGGCGTCCTTGTAGTTGCGGTGGCCGGCGTCCACGGGGATGCCGCGGCGCTCCTCGTCCTCGTACCCCTCCTTCGCCTGGGCGAGGTCGGGGTGCACCTGGAGGGAGAGCGGGGCGCCGGCGGCGAGGATCTTGAGGAGGAAGGGCAGGCGGGGGCCGAACCTGGCCACGGCCTGTTCGCCCAGTTCGCGCTCGGGGGCGGCCTCGATGACGTCGACGAGCGTGCCGCGGGCGGTGCGCGAGGGGGCGCCCGGGTGGGCGCCCATCCACATCTCCGCCTGCGGTTCGCCGGTCGGGTCGGTGCCGAGCAGCTTCGGGATCGCTGTGGTGGAACCCCAGGCGTAGGGGCGGACGGTGTTGTCGAGGCGGTCCATGCTGTGTCTCTGTCTCCGTACGTACGCTGCTCGGCGGGCGCTGGTCACAAGGCGCGGGACCAGATCAGGCTCTCGAAGCGAGCGCCAGGTAAACGGCGGCGAAATCGGTGACGGCGATCAGTTCCGCGAGGGTCTCCAGTTCGTCGCCGGACTCCGGCTCCAGTTCGCTGATCGGCGTGTCGTGGCTGAGGACCAGGTCACGGGCGGCGGGGGCGGCGGTGAGGCCGCCGATCGGGCGGTCGCGGAGGAGTACCACGCGCGCGTGCAGGGCGGGCGGCTCCTCGACGCGGTCGCGGAAGAAGTCGTTCGGGTCGGCGCTCGCGGCGAGCGGGCCGGCGAGCAGGGCGCTGTGCGCGGCGAGTGCCTCGGGCAGTTCGGCGACGACGGCCGGGGCGCCGGAGAGCTCGGCGAGCGCGGCGGCGAAGCGGCGCCCGGCGGGGCCCGCGGAGGTCCCCTCGGTCCAGATGATCGGGAGGGCGTCGGCGAGCTCGGCGGCCAGGGTCTTGGCCGGGTTGCTGTAGGTCGCGATGGCGGGCCCGCAGCGCTCGGCGATCTTGTCGAGGCGGTCGGCGACCTTCTCCAGGGCGTCGGGCGGGGCGGCGAGCAGGCCGGTGCGGTCCAGGAGCGCGAGGAGCGGGGTGAGCAGTGCCCACAGCACGCCGGGGGCGGAGGCGGCGAGGGGTTCGTCCTGGTCGTACGGGGCGGTCGCCATCGGTACGAAGAGGCCGTGGGCGCCGTCGACCGCCTCGGCGAGCGGCGAGTGGGACGGGGCCACGGCGACGACGCTGCAGCCGCGGCGGTAGGCCTGTTCGGCGAGCAGGGACAGGCCCGGCTCGCTGCCGTCGGGGGTCGCGATCAGCAGCAGGTCCACGGAGCCGGCCCAGCCGGGCAGCTCCCAGCGCATGGCGCCCGCGGCGGGCGCGACGCCGGAGGGGGCCAGGCGGGTGACGGGGCTGCCGGCTCCGGCGAGCGTGCCGAGGAGGTCGGCGGCGTGGGTGGCGGCGGCGCCGGGGCCCGCGATGAGGACGGCGCGGGGGCGGCCGTCGGGTTTGAGGTCGCCCACGCCGGCCTCGGCGGCGTGGCGGGCGGCGGTGCGCACGCGGGCGCCCGCTTCGGCGGCGCCGCGGAGCAGGCCGCGGTGGTCGGCCTCCGAGAGTGCCTCGGGGGTGTCGAGCAGCGATTCGTCGAGCATGGGCGGGCAGCCTCCGGTCGCCGGGTCGTCGGGTTCGCGGGTCTCCGGGTCGCCAGGTCGTCGCTTACGCGGGGCGGCGGGCCTCGTCGACGAGGAGGACGGGGATGCCGTCGCGGACGGGGTACGCCAGGCCGCAGTCCTGGCCGGTGCAGATCAGCTCGGTGTCCTGCTCCTTGAGGGGGGCGTGGCAGGCCGGGCAGGCGAGGATCTCCAGGAGGCCGGCTTCGAGCGGCATGGGGTGTGTCCCTTCGGGGATGCGCTGGTACGTGTGCCTGTGCGGATGTGCCTGGTCAGGTTACCGCCGGGAGGGGTGGGGTGGCGGGGTTGGGCCGGGGTGCGGCTGTGCGGGCCACAGCGGCACCCCGGGCGAAGCTCAGCCCCGGATGATCCCCAGTACGTCGTCCCGCACCTTCGCCATCATGGCCTCTTCCCTCGCCTCCGCGTTCAGGCGCAGCAGCGGCTCCGTGTTGGAGGGGCGGACGTTGAACCACCAGTCGGCGGCGGTGATGGTGAGGCCGTCCAGTTCGTCCAGGGTGACGCCGTCCTGGCCCTCGTACGCGGCCCTGACGGCGGCCAGGCGGGCGGTCTGGTCGTCGACCGTGGAGTTGATCTCGCCGGAGGCGGCGTAGCGGTCGTACTGGGCGACGAGGGCGGAGAGGGTGCCGTCCTGGCCGCCGAGGGCGGCGAGGACGTGCAGGGCGGCGAGCATGCCCGTGTCGGCGTTCCAGAAGTCCGCGAAGTAGTAGTGCGCGGAGTGTTCGCCGCCGAATATCGCGCCGGTCCTGGCCATCTCGGCCTTGATGAAGGAGTGGCCCACGCGCGTGCGTACCGGTGTGCCGCCGTTCTCCTTGACGACCTCCGGCACCGACCAGGAGGTGATCAGGTTGTGGATGACCGTGCCCTTGCCGCCGTGCTTGGCGAGTTCGCGGGAGGCCACCAGGGCCGTGATCGCGGACGGGGAGACCGGGTCGCCGTTCTCGTCGACGACGAAGCAGCGGTCGGCGTCGCCGTCGAAGGCGATGCCGAGGTCGGCGCTCTCCTCGCGGACGCGCTGCTGGAGGTCCACGAGGTTGGCCGGGTCCAGGGGGTTGGCCTCGTGGTTGGGGAAAGTGCCGTCCAGCTCGAAGTACATGGGCACGAGGTCCAGGGGGAGGCCCTCGAAGACCGTCGGGACGGTGTGGCCTCCCATGCCGTTGCCCGCGTCGACGACGACCTTCAGGGGGCGGATGGCGGTCAGGTCGACGAGGGCGCGGAGGTAGGCCGCGTAGTCCCCCAGGGTGTCCCGCCGCGTGGTCGTTCCCGTCGTCGCGGCCGGTTCGGGGCCGCCCGTCTCGCTCCACTCCTCGACCAGTGCGCGGACCTCGGCGAGGCCGGTGTCCTGGCCGACCGGGGCGGCACCGGCGCGGCACATCTTGATGCCGTTGTACTGCGCCGGGTTGTGCGAGGCGGTGAACATCGCGCCCGGCAGGTTCAGCGAGCCCGATGCGTAGTACAGCTGGTCGGTCGAGCACAGGCCGATCTCGGTGACGTCCACACCGCGGGCCGCTGCTCCGCGCGCGAAGGCGGCCGACAGCCCGGGCGACGAGGGCCGCATGTCGTGCCCGGTCACGATCGCGCTCGCGCCGGTCACCTGGACGAAGGCGGCCCCGAAGAGCTCGGCGAGCGGCTCGTCCCACTGGTCCGGAACGACACCGCGCACGTCGTACGCCTTCACGAGCTGGGAGAGATCAGCGGCCACGGCCACCCCTTCTGAAAGTCCTCTGGTCACCACAAACTACCCGCAACCACTGACAGTGGACGGTGCGGTACCTGAGTGACTCCCAGCCGTAACCTCAGGTCAGAAGCGGAATGGTGTCGTCAGGACAGCATCCAGCCCAGCACCGGCGAACTCTGCCCGACCACGATCAGACACATCACCAGCAGCAGCCCGATGCTCCAGGGCAGAACCTTGCGCAGCAGGTCCCCCTCGCGGCCGGCGAGGCCCACGGCCGCGCAGGCGATGGTGAGGTTCTGCGGCGAGATCATCTTGCCGAGGACGCCGCCCGAACTGTTGGCGGCGGCCAGGAGTTCGGGCGACAGGCCGGACTCGCGGGCCGCGGTCACCTGCAGCGCTCCGAAGAGCGCGTTGGCCGAGGTGTCCGAGCCGGAGACGGCCACGCCGAACCAGCCGAGGACCGGGGAGAGGAAGGCCAGCCCCGCGCCGGCCGCCGCCACGAAGTGGCCGATCGTGGCGGCCTGTCCGGAGAGGTTCATGACGTAGGCGAGGGCCAGGACGGACGTCACGGTGAGGATCGCGAACCTCAACTCGTGCACCGTGGCGGCCCATTCCCTGGCCGCCACGCGCGCGTGCACGCCGAGAACGACCGCCGTGAAGAGGCCCGCGAGCAGCACGAGCGTGCCGCCCGTGGACACGATCGGCCACATGAAGACGTTCGCGCCGACCGGGTCGCCGTCCGCGTTCACGACGTTCAGGAAGGGCCAGTCGTACGTCTGTGTCGCCTTGGCCAGCCAGTTCTTGATCGCCGGGATCTGGGCGAGGGAGAAGATCACGACGATCAGCGCGTAAGGGGCGTAGGCGCGCAGGACTTCGCGGTGCGGGTCGTCCTCGTCCAGGTCCTCGCTGCGTGCGCCGGTGAGCACGGCCGCGCGTACGGGCTCGGCGGCGGGCCTGCGCGCGTGCGGTACGGCGACCAGGGCGCCCGCGCCGGCCAAGGCGGCGCCGATGTCGGCGAGTTGTGCGGAGACGTAGTTGGAGGCGGCGAACTGGGCTATGGCGAAGGCGATTCCGCACACCAGGGCGGGCACCCAGGTCTCGCGCAGCCCGCGCCGCCCGTCCACCAGCCAGACCAGCACCAGCGGCACCACGAGGGCCAGCAGCGGAGTCTGACGGCCCACCACGGACGCCACGGTGTCCAGGGGCAGTTCGGTGACCTGGGCGAGGGTCACGACCGGTGTGCCCATCGCGCCGAAGGCGACCGGCGCGGTGTTGGCGACCAGGGCGACGACCGCGGCGCGCACCGGGTCGAAGCCGAGCGCCACGAGCATGACCGAGCAGATGGCGACGGGTGCGCCGAAGCCGGCGAGGGCCTCCAGGAGGGCGCCGAAGCAGAAGGCGACCACGAGGGCCTGGATGCGGGGGTCGTCCGACAGCCGTCCGAAGGAGCGGCGCAGGATGTCGAAGTGCCGGGTGTGGACCGTCATCCGGTACACCCAGAGGGCGTTGACGACGATCCACAGGATGGGGAAGAGCCCGAAGACCGCTCCCTGGGCGGCGCTGGAGACCGTCTGGCCCAGCGGCATGCCGTACGCGAGCCAGGCGACCAGAGCGGCCGCCAGGAGGCCGGTGAGGCCCGCCAGGTGCGCCTTCATGCGGACGCCGCCGAGCAGGACCAGGACGATCACCAGGGGTAGGGCGGCCACCAGGGCGGACAGGCCGAGCGAGCCGGCGACGGGTTCCAGTTCCTGGACGTACACGGGAGCCCTCGATTCCGTCATGCGGAAAGCGATTTCTCGTTTCGACGTAACTGGAATGGTCATGTCCGCGACAAGCGCCCGTCAATGGGCGTGCAGCACCCGGAGGAACGCGCGTTCACGAGAAGGCGGAACGTGCCTGCCCAAGAAGGGGGCGGGGAAGGTCAGTTGTCCGGGGAGCGCAGGACCCGGAGATGGCCGCGGCGCGCGACCTCCATCGGGTCCGCCCCTCGCCCGCCGCCACCGGCCCCGGCCGCCCGCTCCTGCGGACGGGCCGCCTCACGCACGGCGTTGGCAAGCGCTTCCAGGTCGTCCCCGCTGGGCCGGGCCGGAGCCGAGCCGTCGACGAGACGGACGACCTCCCAGCCGCGCGGGGCGGTGAGGCGCTCGGAGTGCTGGGCGCACAGGTCGTAGCAGTGGGGTTCGGCGTAGGTGGCGAGCGGGCCGAGGACCGCGGTCGAGTCGGCGTAGACGTACGTCAGCGTCGCGACGGCGGGACGGCCGCAAGCGGTGCGCGAACAGCGACGTACAGGGCTCACGACGTTGGACGGTACCGCACTCTTGAGCGGGCCGCGACGACTCTCCCCGAGGTCACTCCACCGTGTCGTGGTGTGAAACGCCCCACATGCCCCTTCGGCCCCACCTCGCTGACCTGCGGCGACAGACGCGTCCAAAAGGCCGGACGGTTCTGGAACCGGTCACCACCCGGCGCAAACCATGTCAATTGCCTTGAGGTCGGCGGTCTTGGAGGGATACGGAATCGAGCCCAACCTTGGCTGGAATGGTCAACTGCCGACATGCCGCCCGGGATGCACGGGAGCGGTCCGCGCCGCCGCGTGGGCGTCGGGCACCCGGGCCCGGCGGGGACTACGCTTCACCAGTGATGGACAACCCCGTACCGCCTCGTACCGCCGGACCCGGGCCCCGCCGTCGTGATCGCCACGGTCGGGGCATGCGCGGGCCGATCGCGCCTCCGCAGGTGCCGCTCGCGGCGAGCCGTGCCGAGGCGTTCGCGGACCTGGTGCAGGACTCCGTGGAGCGTCTGGAGCGACGGTGGCCGCAGCTGGCCGACATCGATTTCCTGGTGCTCGAGGTACCGAGGCTGGAAGCGCCCGGGGAGGTCTGGAACGACGAGGCCGTTCCTCTGGGCGGCACGATTCCCTCCCTGGACGGCAGGCCGGCCCGGGTGATCGTGTACCGGCGCCCGGTGGAGATTCGCACCAAAGCGCGGGACGAGCGGGCCGCCCTCGTACACGAGATCGTCGTCGAGCAGGTCGCCGAGCTGCTGGGGCTGACTCCCGAGACGGTGGATCCGCGGTACGGCGAGGACTGAACCTCCCGCTGATCCGCATGCGCACTGATCCGCATGCGCGCTGCTCGGCATCGCGCTGCTCGGCATCGCGCTGCTCGGCATCGCGCTGCTCCGCATCGCGCTGACCGCCCCCGCTTGCGCGGTCCGCCCTACTTCTGCAGCACCGACAGGTCCTGGTCCGCCTCCGGTACCGCCACCGTTCCCCGGTCGTCAGGGAGCGTCTGGATGGTGAAGCCCGGCACGCCGTCCTCCGTGGCCGCCAGCATCCGCGCCGCGTAGACCGGGCCGCCGGAGACCGGCTCGACCGTCAGGGCGTACGTGCCCTTCCCGCCGCTCGGGGTCGGGGCCTCGACGTTCTCGGTGGTGCCCGCCTTGATCGTGTACGTCTTGGTGACGGCCGTACCGCCGTCGCTGCCCGCCGACGCGGTGACCTTGACCTCCGCCGCCCGGCCGGGGGCGACCAGGGAGAGGGTCGTGCCCTTGGCGCTGTTGTCGGCGGACGTCGCGCGCGTGCCGACCGGTCGGGTGGCGGGGATGAACGCCGTCTCCTGCTTCGACCCCTTGCCGCGTACGACCCGCAGCGCGGCGACCACCGGCACGGACTGGTCGGTGGGGGTCAGGATCAGGGAGCCGGCCTCGCCGCGGGTGAGGTCGCCGAGGTCGACCGCGGTGGTCATGCCCGCCTTGACGTGCAGTGTCTCGTTGCCTGCCGGAGTGATCTGACCGGACGGCGAGGAGAGCGCCACCTTCAGGTCCGCGTCCGAGTCGCCGGGGGTGAAGGCGACCAGGCGCACCGCGGTGGCGTCCTTGGGGATGCCCGGCAGGACGAGGCTGCCCATCGGGTCGGTGGACGCGGCCAGCCAGTCGCCGCCGAGCTTGTCGTCCAGCGCCTGTACGGCGGCGCCCACGCGCCCGCTGCGGACGTTCACATGGACGGTGAGGTTCTCCTGCTTCTCGTCCGTGAGCGTGGACAGCAGGACCGGCTCGCTGGAGTGCGGCTGGATGGTGATGCCCTCCCCCACCGTGGACTCCAGGGCCCCGTCCTTGCCGTAGAGCTCGATGTCGACGACGGCCGCGGAGTCGTCGGGGTTGGTCAGGTGCACGTAGTCCGTGCGGTCGGCGGCCGTGCTGGCGCCCGGGAACCAGAACTCAGTGTCCGGTGCGGTGCAGTTGACGCCCTGGAGACCGCGGCCGGTGCCCGCGGCGACCTCGGTGGTCTCCTGGACGGCCCAGCCGGGCGCGAACTTGCCCTCGGCGGTGCCGACGAGGGCGGGCGAGTCGCCGCCGGAGGCGTCCCCGGTGACCGGGGTGCCGGGCTCCTTCGGCGTCAGGACCGGCTTGTCGGCCTTCTTCTTCCCGCCGCCCTCCGCCGACTGCTCCGTGGCGGACAGGAGTTCGGCCTTGCCGTCGCTCCCCGTGCCCTTGGTGACGGGCGTGTACGAGGTGTACGTCGTGTCCGCGAGGTCGGAGATGCTGGGTGACGGGCACAGCAGGCTGGTGCGCTCCACGGGCAGTACGGCGGCCGCCCGGGCGGTGTCCGTGCCGGCGGCGTCCGGTGTGGTGAGCACGGCGAAGCCGGTGACGGCGGCGAGCGCGGTGGTGCCGACGATCAGGGACAGGGTGGTGCGGTTCACTGCTGACTCCCGTCGGGGCGCTCACTGCCGTTGCCGTGCGGGTGCGGCGCGTTCGGGTCGTACGCCGGGTCGTAGCCCTGGTCGTCGTAGCCCTGCTGCTGGTACTGCTGGCCGTAACCCTGGTCGTACGGCGCCTGCTGGGACTGGCCGCCGTACGCGTACGGGTCGTACTGGCCGCCCTGGTACGGGTCCGCCTGGTAGGGCTGCTGCTGGTCGTAGCCCTGCGGGTACTGCTGCTGGGCTCCCTGGTACTGCTCGCCGTAGCCGCCGCCGTGCTCGGCGCCCGCGTAGTTGGGGGTGTCCCACTCGCCGTAGGACTGCTGTTGCGGGACGACGGCGGGGGCCTCCGGAGGAGGAGGCGGGAACTCGCCGGACTGGCCACCCTCTTCGGCCTCGGCCTCGGCCTGGGCGCGCAGGCGGCGGGCGCGGCGGCCCTCGCCGGCGACGGCCTGGGCGGGGACGGCCGGCTCCTCGGGGAGGTCGTCGTCGACGTCGCGGCGGCGGCCGGGCAGGGCCAGCACGACCAGGACGAGGGCGAGGGCGCCCTGGGTCCACAGCCAGGCGGTGTGGGTGATCGGGGCGTCGAAGGTGACGTCCAGCTTCCCGCCGGAGGCGGGGAGTTCGAAGCCCTGGGCCCAGCCGTCGAGGGTGGTGCGGGTGAGCGGCTTGCCGTCCAGGGTGGCCGTCCAGCCCTCGGCGGCGGTGTCGGCGAGACGCAGGACGCGGCCTTCGGCGCCGGACGGGATCGTGGTGTGGATCTCGACGGGGCCGGCGGCGACGGGCTGCGGAGTGCCCGACTTGGGAACGATGGTGGCGCGCGCGACCTCCTGGTCGACCCGCCACAGCCCGCTGCCGTCCTGCTGGCTGAGCCGGGACAGGCCGGGGGTGGCGTCCAGGACGCGGGTGACCTCGCGGGGCGCGCCCTTGTGGACGAGGACGTAGCGCACGGCGAACTTGCCGAGCTGGTCGGCCTGGTCGGCGCCGGAGCCGGCCACGAGGTTGGCGACGATCTTGTCGAGGCTGCTGTTCTCGCCGTCGGCCGCGGTCAGTTCGGCGTCGCCGAGGCGGGCGCCGGAGCCGCGCACCAGCATGTAGCCGACGTGGGCGGCGGAGTCGCTGTCGAGGACGAGGGTGCGGGCCTGGTCGCGGGTGCCGCTCTCCTCGGCGACGAACGCGGGCACCTGCACCGGGTTCCGTCGCTCCAGCGGGCCGTCGGCGCCGCCGATCATCCAGCCGGCCGCGACGAGCAGCGGGCCCGCGGCCGAGGCGAAGGCGATCAGCGCGGCGACCGGCTGGCGCCAGCCGAAGCTCTGCTCGGCCACGCGCGAGCGTGCCCCGTCGGCACCGAGGACGGCGGCGGCGAGGAGGGCGAGGCCGTAGACGAGGGTCGCGGGGCCGGCCCAGGTGGAGGCGTTGGACAGGACGGCGAAGACGAGGCCCACGAGGGCGGCGGCCCAGGCCGTCCAGATCCCGAACTGCCGCCCGGAGCGCAGCAGGGCGGCCAGCGCGGCCAGGACGATGCCGATGAGCATCAGCCCGCTGACCGTGCCGGGACCACCGGGGCTGATGCCGAGGAGGTCGAGGGCGGAGGCGGCCGAGGCGCCGTACTCCAGGCCGGCTTCCTGGAAGAAGCCGAACGGGAGGAGGGACAGCGACCACGGGGCGAGGATCAGCAGGGGCGTGCCGAGCTGGGCCACGAAGCGCAGGCCGTAGACGGTGATCTCGCTGCGGCGCACGGCCAGCAGGCCGATGCCGAGGATGAGCGCGATGGGCCACACGATCGGCGTGAACGCCGTGGTGACGGTCAGCAGCAGGGCGTACGCCCAGGTGGCTCGCCAGCTGCCACGCGCGCCCGAGCTGTGCGCCAGGCCGCTGGCCGCGACGCCCGCGCGCGCCATCAGCGGCAGCAGGATGGCCAGCACGGCGGTGCCGATGCGGCCGCCGGCGAGGGCGCCGGTGGCGGCGGGCAGGAAGGCGTAGACGACGGCCGCCCACGCGCGCAGGAGGCGCGACTCGACGAGCGGGCGGGAGGCGAAGTAGGCGGCGAAACCGGCCAGCGGCACCGAGCAGACCAGCAGGACCGTGACCGCGAGGCCGGTCGAGCCGAACAGCACGGAGGCGAACATCGCGACGAGCGCGAGGTACGGCGGTGCGGACGGGGTGCCGCCGACGCCCACCGCGTGCCAGGCGTCGAGATAGCGCGACCACAGCTCGCTCGAGTCGGCCGGAGCGGGCAGCAGGGCGCCGCCCGCGAGCGCGCCACCGCCGAGGAGGGCGCGGCAGGCGATCAGGGAGACCAGCAGCAGGACCAGGAAGAGCACCGGGCCGGGCTTGCGGGCGATTCGCTTCAGGCGGACGAACTGCTCGACCTCGAGGAAGTCGGCGTCGTCACCGCCCGGCCCGGACTCGACCGCGCCGCCGTGCCGGCCGGCTCCGGAGGTCGCCTCGGGGTCGGAGCTGCCGAAGAGGCTGCTCGCGGCCTGCTCGACCGTGGCGCGGACGGTGGCGCCCGGCGGCGGGAACAGCGGCCGCATCTCGTCCTTGTCGACGGCCGGACGGCCGCGCCTGCGGCGCCCGGCGAGGATCCGCTCGGGCCGCAGCAGGGTGCCCAGGAGGCCGCGGATCTCGTCGACGGCCTGTCCGGGGACCTTGCCGACGAGGTAGGCCACGGTTCGCAGGAGGGTGCCGAGGACGAGGCGCACCAGCACCCAGGGCAGCACGGCCGTACGCGTGTTGACGAGCAGGGTGTAGACGGCGCCGGCCTTGTCGACCTTGTGCGGGGAGGCGGTGGTGCGGCCCGCGCAGTCGACGGTGCGGCGCTCGCGGGAGGCCGCCTCCGCGTGCCGTACGACGGCTTCCGGGGCGATCAGGACGCGGTAGCCGGCCGCGTGCGCGCGCCAGCACAGGTCGACGTCGTCGCGCATCAGGGGCAGCCGGCGGTCGAAGCCGCCGAGCTCCTCGAAGACGTCGCGCCGGATCAGCATGCCGGCGGTGGACACGGACAGCACCGGCCGGACGTGGTCGTGCTGGCCCTGGTCCTGTTCGCGGCGGTCGATGCCGGTCCAGCGGCGGCCGGAGTGGGCGATGCTGACGCCGACCTCCAGCAGCTGCCGGCGGTCGTACCAGCCGCGGAGCTTGGGGCCCACCACGGCCACGTCGTCCCGGCCCAGTTCGTACTCGGTCTCCACGACCCGCAGCAGCTGGGCCAGCGCGTCGGGTTCGGGGGCGCAGTCGTCGTGCAGCAGCCACAGCCACTGCACCGGCTCTCCGTGCGGGAGCTCGGGCATGTCGTAGGCGTCGTCGCGCCAGCTGCGGGTGACGGGGTCCCAGCCGCTGGGCCGCTTCAGGTACGGCAGCTCGTCCGGAGTGAGGACGGGGGCCATGCGGCCCGCCTCCTCGACGGCCTGGCCGAAGCCGGTGCGCCGGGCGAGGTGCAGTACGCGGTCGGCGCCGAGGACGTCGGTGACCAGCTGGGCGGAGTCGTCCGCGCTGCCGGTGTCGGCGCCCATGGCGAACTGGACGGGGCGCTCCTGGCCGAGCAGCCCGGCGAGCGCGTCGGGCAGCCAGCGGGCGCCGTCGTGGGAGACGAGGACCGCGGTCACCACATGACGCGGAAACTCAGGTGTGGCAGCGGTGTCTTGCTGGGCTGCCGTGTGGCTGTGCACGGACATCGAGGTACGGGCCCCGGTTCGGTGGACTGAGGTGGACGCCTGTGCCCCGAGGGGGCAGCGGGGCGTCTCGGACGAGCGCCCACACTATCGGCTGGGCATGGCGACGGCCCGCCGCCTGTGGATAACCCACCTGCGACGGGCCGTTCGTGACGTACGTGACGTATATGTGCGCGGACTCGAGGCATGCCCCCTCGGATCAGACCGCCGCCTTCTTCAGTCTGCGGCGCTCGCGCTCGGACAGGCCGCCCCAGATGCCGAAGCGTTCGTCGTTGGCGAGGGCGTACTCGAGGCACTCGGAGCGGACCTCACAGGCGAGGCAGACCTTCTTGGCCTCGCGGGTGGAGCCGCCCTTCTCGGGGAAGAAGGACTCGGGGTCGGTCTGGGCGCACAGCGCGCGCTCCTGCCAGCCGAGTTCCTCGTCCGCGTCGTCGACCAGCAGTTGCTGCACCGTCTCGGTCATGTGCGCCCCTCGTCTGTCTTTCGCGTCCCCGTGATGTAGCCGTACCGATTTCGGCTGAACGACACGAGTGAAATTACAAGTGTGCTGCTCCGGGCGAGTCAAGCCGAGATCTGCTATTGGGCCCCTTATTCACTCTGCGGAACCAAGGCCTAGCGGAAAGTGTTCAAATCGGCATAAACCTTGACAAGCAGACGAGACCCTTGAGGGACTCCGTTCCCGCACCGCGCCTGGGGGCCTGTACGGAGAAGGACGCCCAGGAGTTCGATCTCGTTCCGAGGACCGTGCGCCCGGTTGTGCGCCATGTGTCCCGGTGGGCACATGAACAAACCTTTCACCTGGGAGATGAACCGGATGAGGTGAAACATGTCCCACATACCGGGCGTCGAGTTGACAGTGGAGGTGTGAGCCGCTGTCCTTGTGGGCATGCTCGCGAACTTGGCACTCACCTCGACCCGCTCCGCCGGGTCCCTCGGTGCTGCCCACGCTCGCTGTAGCTGTTGTTGCTGTCCCGGCTGTTGAGCCAAGCGCGCTCCGGCTGCCTCTGAGTCCACCGCGACTCGGCTGCTTGTTCCCCCCGCCCGGACCAGGGCATCTCTGTCCCCCGCGACCCGGGCGGGCGGTACGTGACACCCAGCCATCCCCCACACTCTTCCGCCGAGGAACACCGCACTCCATGAACAGCGACAGCGACCTCCAGATCGCCGGCGACATCCTCGAAGTCCCGCACCTGCTCCAGCCCCCGCGTGAGCACCCGGCCACCGTCGCCGAGTTCGTCGGGCTGGCCCGCTCCATCGCGGCCGACCGCGCCCAGTGGGAGCACCTTGTCCAGTACGACGCGACCACCCGCTGGTACCACCGGCTGCGTACCGGCCCCGGCTACGAGGTCTGGCTGCTGTCCTGGGTGCCCGGACAGGGCAGCGGACCGCACGACCACGGCCGCTCCTCCGGTGTCCTGACCGTGCTCGACGGAACGCTGACCGAGCGGACCGGGCGGGGCACGCGCGCGTTGGAGGCGGGGGCTCAGCGGGTGTTCGCGCCGGGGTACGTGCACGAGGTGGTCAACGACACACTGGAGCCGGCCATAAGCCTGCACGTCTACTACCCGGGCCTGACCGAGATGCCGATGCACGCGCCCCAGTGCTCGGCCCCGGCCACGTACGACGAGGCGGACGCCCTAACCGCCTGACGCGTTGTCGTACCCGCCTGTAAGACTTGCTCCCATGCGCATTGTGGTTCTGGCAGGCGGCATCGGTGGTGCCCGGTTCCTGCGCGGTCTGAAGCAGGCCGCGCCGGACGCGGACGTCACGGTCATCGGCAACACCGGGGACGACATCCACCTCTTCGGGCTGAAGGTCTGCCCGGACCTCGACACGGTGATGTACACGCTCGGCGGGGGCATCAACGAGGAGCAGGGCTGGGGGCGTGCCGAGGAGACCTTCCACCTCAAGGAGGAGCTCGCGGCGTACGGCGTGGGGCCCGAGTGGTTCGGGCTCGGCGACCGGGACTTCGCCACGCACATCGTGCGGACGCAGATGATCGGCGCCGGGTATCCGCTGAGCGCGGTGACCGAGGCACTGTGCGACCGGTGGAAGCCTGGCGTACGGCTGCTCCCCATGACCGACGACCGGGTCGAGACGCATGTCGCCGTCGAGGTCGACGGGGAGCGCAAGGCCGTTCACTTCCAGGAGTACTGGGTGCGGCTGCGGGCCTCCGTGCCGGCCGAGGCGATCGTGCCGGTGGGTGCGGAGCAGTCGAAGCCGGCGCCGGGCGTCCTGGAGGCGATCGCCGAGGCGGACATCGTGCTGTTCCCGCCGTCCAACCCGGTCGTGTCCATCGGCACCATCCTCGCCGTGCCCGGCATCCGGGAGGCGATCGCCGATGCCGGAGTGCCGGTGGTCGGGCTGTCCCCGATCGTCGGGGACGCGCCCGTGCGCGGGATGGCCGACAAGGTGCTCGCGGCGGTGGGCGTCGAGTCGACGGCCGCGGCGGTCGCCGAGCACTACGGCTCGGGACTGCTGGACGGCTGGCTGGTCGACACCGTGGACGCGGGCGTGGTGGAGCGGGTGGAGGCCGCCGGGATCCGGTGCCGTGCCGTACCGCTGATGATGACCGACGTGGACGCGGCCGCGCAGATGGCGCGTGAGGCGCTGGCGCTGGCGGAGGAGGTGCGGGCGATTTGAGCGGCGTGCCTGTCGACGGTTTTCGGGTCTGGGCGGTGCCCGGGCTGCCCGAGGTGCAGCAGGGGGACGATCTCGGCAAGCTGATCGCCGCCGCCGAGCCGGGTCTGGTGGACGGGGACGTGCTGCTCGTCACCTCCAAGATCGTGTCCAAGGCGGAGGGCCGGATCGTCCAGGCGGCCGACCGGGAGGCCGCGATCGACGCCGAGACCGTGCGGGTGGTGGCGAGACGCGGTGCGCTGCGGATCGTGGAGAACCGGCAGGGGCTCGTGATGGCCGCCGCCGGGGTCGACGCCTCCAACACCCCTTCCGGGACCGTGCTGTTGCTGCCCGAGGACCCGGACGCGTCCGCGCGGGCGATCCGGGAGGGGCTGCGGGACGCCCTCGGGGTCGATGTCGGGGTCGTCGTGACGGACACGTTCGGGCGGCCCTGGCGCACGGGGCTCACGGATGTCGCGATCGGCGCCGCCGGCGTGCGGGTGCTGGACGACCTGCGCGGGGGCACGGACGCGTACGGCAATCCGCTCAGCGCGACGGTCGTCGCGACGGCGGACGAGCTGGCCGCGGCCGGTGATCTGGTCAAGGGCAAGGCCGCCGGGCTGCCCGTCGCCGTGGTGCGCGGGCTGTCGCACGTGGTGGCCGCGGAGGACGGGGAGGGGGCGCGGGCCATGGTGCGCGGTGCGCGCGACGACATGTTCCGACTCGGGACCTCGGAGGCGGTACGGGAGGCGGTCACACAGCGCCGTACCGTACGGGCCTTCACCGACGAGCCCGTCGACCCGGGCGCCGTACGGCGGGCCGTGGCCGCGGCCGTCACCGCGCCGGCGCCGCACCACACGACGCCGTGGCGGTTCGTGCTGCTGGAGTCGCAGGCCGCGCGGAGCGAACTGCTGGACGCCATGCGTGATGCCTGGGTCGCGGATCTGCGGCGGGACGGGAAGAGCGAGGAGTCGATCGGCAAGCGCGTGCGGCGGGGGGATGTGCTGCGGAAGGCGCCGTATCTGGTGGTGCCCTGCCTTGTGATGGACGGGTCGCACACATACGGCGATCCGCGCCGGGACGCTGCCGAGCGGGAGATGTTCGTGGTCGCCGCGGGGGCCGGTGTGCAGAACTTCCTCGTCGCGCTGGCCGGGGAGCGGCTGGGATCGGCGTGGGTGTCGTCCACGATGTTCTGCCGGGACGTGGTCAGGGACGTGCTGGGGCTGCCGGAGGGATGGGATCCGATGGGGGCCGTGGCGGTCGGGCATCCGGCGGAGGAACCCCGGGCTCGGCCGGAGCGGGAGGCCGGGGCGTTCATCGAGGTGCGGTGAGCCTGGCTATACGGGCGCTGGGGCGTCGTGCGGCCGCATAGTCTCGTAAGGCCGCCTAGTCTCGTAGCGCCGCCTGTTCTCGTACGGCTGCCTGGTCCCATAGGGCGGCCGGGCCTCATAGGACAGTCTGGGCTCGTACGGCAGTCTGGGCTCGTAAGGCGGTCTGGTCTCGTAGGGCGGCCAGGACACCTCCGACTTCTCCGGGAGCTCATTCGTGGCAGGACGATTCGCTCCCCGGCCCACGCGTACGACTGTGCGCGGCGGGGAGGTCGGGGTGCCCGCGGCGCGGGGCGTGCCGCGGCAGGCGCAGGCGCCGGGGCTGGTGCGGACGTATGTGCCGGAGGGGCCGCTCGAGCTCGGGCTGGTGCTCGGGCCGCTGCGGCGGGGGCCCGGGGATCCGACGTTCCGGGCGATGCCGGACGGGTCCGTGTGGCGGGCCGCTCTCACTCCTGCCGGGCCGGGGACGCTGCGGGTCGCCGCGGCGGGTGGTGCGGTTCGGGGCGAGGCGTGGGGGCCGGGGGCCGAGTGGCTGTTGGAGCGGTTGCCGGGATTGCTCGGGGCCGATGACGATCCGGCCGTGTTCGCTCCTCGGCACCGGGTGGTGGCGAGGGCGTGGCACCGGCGGCCGGGACTGCGGTTGACGCGGACCGGGCTGGTGCTGGAGTCGTTGATCCCGTCGATTCTCGAGCAGAAGGTCACGACCGACGAGGCGTACCGGGCGTGGCGGTTGCTGGTGCGGAAGTTCGGGGAGCCGGCGCCGGGGCCTGCGGCGGGTGGGCGGCTGTGGGTGATGCCGGCGCCTCGGACCTGGGCGTTGATTCCGTCGTGGGAGTGGCATCGGGCCGGGGTCGACAACAAGCGGGCGTCGACGATTCTGCGGGCTGTTCGGGTTGCGGGGCGGATGGAGGAAGCGGTGCGGATGCCTCCGGCTCAGGCGCAGGCCCGGTTGGAGCTGGTGCCGGGGGTCGGGCCGTGGACTTCGGCGGAGGTTGTGCAGCGCAGTCATGGGGCGGCGGATGCGGTGACCGTGGGGGATCTGCATCTGCCGGGGATTGTCGGGTGGGCGCTGGCCGGGGACCGGGACGCGGATGATGACGCGATGTTGGAGCTGCTGGAGCCTTATGCGGGACAGCGGCATCGGGCGGCTCGGTTGATCCTGCTGAGCGGGATGGTTTCGGCGAGGCGGGCGCCGCGGATGCCTCGGGGGGACATCGGGCGGTTGTGACCTCGGCGGCGTTGTGGTGACCGTCCCCGGGGGGCTGCGCCCCGCGTCGTTCAACGCCGGGCAGGCTCGGTCGGCTGCCCGGCGTCGGGGTGGAGTGGAGGGGTGGGTTACTGGTCCGGGGAGAAGCGGACTGCGCCTGCCGGGATCTGGGCGTTGCACCAGATGCGGATGCCGTCGCGGAGTTCGTTGTCGGGGCCTATGACGGCGCCGTCGCCGATGACCGTGCCGGTGAGGACGGAGCGTTCGCCGACGCGGGCCCGGGTGCCGACGAGGGAGTCGGTGATGACGGCGCCGGGTTCGATGACGGCGCCCGGGAGGATCGTGCTGCCGAAGATGCGCGCGCCCTCGGCGACGAAGGCGCCCTCGCCGACGACCGTGCCGCCGGTGAGCTTCGCGTCGGGGGCCACCCGTGCCGTCGGGAGGACCAGGCGGTCGCCGCAGCGGCCGGGGATCGCGGGGGACGGGGCGCGGCCCAGGACGAGGTCGGCGGAGCCGCGGACGAAGGCGGCCGGGGTGCCGAGGTCCAGCCAGTACGTCGAGTCGACCATGCCCTGGAGGTGGGCTCCGGCCGCCAGGAGGTCGGGGAAGGTCTCGCGCTCGACGGAGACCGGGCGGCCGTGCGGGATCGTGTCGATGACCGAGCGGCGGAAGACGTACGCCCCCGCGTTGATCTGGTCGGTGACGATCTCCTCGGGGGTCTGCGGCTTCTCCAGGAACGCCAGGACCTTGCCCGTCTCGTCCGTGGGGACCAGACCGTAGGCGCGCGGGTCGGTGACCTGTGTGAGGTGGAGGGAGACGTCCGCGGCCGTCCGCTCGTGGGTCTCCACCAGCGCCCTGATGTCCAGGCCCGTCAGGATGTCGCCGTTGAAGATCAGGACCGGGTCGTCGGGGGCCGAGTGGAGGCGGGAGGCGACGTTGCGGATCGCGCCGCCCGTGCCGAGGGGCTCGTCCTCCGTGACGTACTCGATGTGGAGTCCGAGGGAGGAGCCGTCGCCGAAGTACGGTTCGAAGACCTCGGCCAGATAGGAGGTGGCGAGCACGATGTGGTCGACGCCCGCCGCTCTCGCTCTCGCCAACTGATGCGTGAGGAACGGGACCCCGGCCGCGCGGACCATGGGCTTCGGTGTGTGCACCGTGAGCGGGCGCAGCCGCGTGCCCTTGCCGCCGACCAGGAGTATCGCTTCAGTCACCTGTCGTCTCTGCTTCCTGCCGGGACCGGCCGAACTCTGTTTCGGCCGGCCAGTGTATGCAGACCGTTGTCTGGTGCCTTCGATGGCCGTGCGGCATTCCGCCCCTGCCCCCCGACGGCGGTGAACGTGTCGTCCTACGGCTGCTCCCCCAGCCCTGGTCCGGGCTTATCGGCCCTGGTAGCGGGCCGCCGTCGAACGGGTCGTACCTAGCTTGCGGTAGAGCTGCCAGCCCGGGCAGGCCGTTGGGAAGCCGTCCCGGTGACCGGAGATCACATTCAGTCGTACATTCTTTCCCTTGCGGTACAGATTGCCACCGCCCGACTTCAGGTATGTCTTGCCGCGCGGATTGGCGCCGTGCAGGCCGAGTTTCCACGCGGTGAGCCGGGCGATGCCCTTCACCGCGGAGGCGGACGGCTTGGTGGAGCCGAAGCTGCCGAGGACGGCGATCCCCATGCTGTTGGTGTTGAAACCCAGCGTGTGGGCGCCCAGGACCGGCTTCGCCACACCCCCCGCACGCCCCTCGTAGATGTTTCCGCACTTGTCGACGAGGAAGTTGTAGCCGATGTCGCGCCAGCCCATGCTCAGGACGTGGTAGCGGTAGATACCGCGAATGACTGAGGGAGCCTGGGCGCACCGGTACCCGTTGCCGGAGGCCGTGTGGTGCACGAAGGCCGCCTTGACCTTCTTCGTGTAGACGAACTTCCGCTCCCGCAGGCTCTCGTTCGCGCCCCAGCCGCGCCGGGTGACGATGCGCGGGCGCGGGCCGATCTTCGGCTTCGCCCGCTGCTCCCGCGTCAGCTCTGGGGCTTCGAGGGTCAGCAGCTCCCGCTCGGTCTGGCTCCGGGTGAGTTCCGGGATCTCGGTGGCGCCGAAGGGGG
Source organism: Streptomyces sp. NBC_01352 (assembly GCF_036237295.1). Classification (NCBI taxonomy): domain Bacteria; kingdom Bacillati; phylum Actinomycetota; class Actinomycetes; order Kitasatosporales; family Streptomycetaceae; genus Streptomyces; species Streptomyces sp. NBC_01352. The sequence continues at coordinate 6,480,291 of NZ_CP108354.1, read as the reverse complement.
CCAGGCCGGCGTTGGCGGCGGAGGCGTCCACGGCGGCGAGGGCCGCGACCGGTTCGGCGGTCGGGGCGAGGGCGCGGGCGCGGGCAGCGCCGGCGGTGACGTCCGGAGCCGCCTCCGGCGGGGTACCGGGGTCGACCAGTTCGAGGCGCATACCGGAGGGGAGCGGAGAGCCGGCCGTCACCGTACGGGGGCCGCGGGCGGTCTCCTCGACCCGGTGGTCGTGGGCCCCGGCGTCCGCGCGGACGCGTACCTCCACGCCGTCCGAGTCGCCCACCCACAGCGGTGCGGTCGCGCCGCGTACCCGGCCCGAGGTGCGCTCGGCGGTGTCCGGGTCGGCCGCGTGGTCGGCGTTGTGGGTGTCGACGTCCTGCCAGCCGGACCAGGTGCCGGTGCCGGCGGCGCGGGTACGGACCTGGACGCGGCCGTGGAGTTCGACGTCCGGGTCGTCCCAGATCACGCCGACGAGTGAGAAGTGCCGTACGTCCTGGCGGGGCAGGCCCTGTTCGGCGGTGGGGGCGAGGGTTCGGTCAGGGTGGGTGAGGGGCGCGAGGGGCAGCGACTGGGTGCTGCCGGGCGCTTCCGCGGCCGGGGCGGGTCTCGTGGGCGGTTCGGCCGGTGCGGGTGCCTTGGCCGGGGTGGTCGTCGTGACCGGGGTGTTCGTCTTGGTGGGTGCGTTCGTCTTGGTGGGTGCGTTCGTCTTGGTGGGTGCGTACGCCGTCGGCGCTCTCGCCGACAGCACGGTCTCCGTGGCCGGCGGGCTTGCCGCGGCCGCGGGCGGGGTCAGCGGAAGGGCCAGAGCGGCCGCGCAGGTGACGCCGATCGAGGAAGCAAGGAATCCACGCATGCCCCTGATCTTGGACATAGTCATACATATCTGTCCATTGGGGAATTGACGGGCCGTTGGGCGGCGTTCCGCCGAACCGGTGGCGGACCGGCGGCGATCCGTGGCCCCACCCGCCGGTGCGCGATCGCGGGCCCGCGTACGCTTCTTCGGGTGAACGCCACCGATCGCACCCCTGCCGACCTGCTGCGTTCCGCGCTCGCCGCGGACCCCGGACGCCCCCTGGTGACCTTCTACGACGATGCCACGGGCGAACGTGTCGAATTGTCCGTGGCCACCTTCGCCAATTGGGTGGCCAAGACCTCGAACCTCCTCCAGGGCGACCTCGCCGCGGGACCCGGCGACCGGGTCGCGCTGCTGCTGCCCGCGCACTGGCAGACGGCGGTGTGGTTGCTGGCGTGTTCGTCGGTGGGGGCGATCGCCGACGTGGGCGGTGATCCGGCGGTTGCCGACGTGGTGGTGAGCGGGCCGGATTCGCTGGAGGCGGCGCGGGCGTGCTCCGGGGAGCGGGTCGCGCTGGCCCTGCGGCCGCTCGGCGGGCGGTTTCCGCAGCCGCCGGCCGGGTTCGCCGACTATGCCGTCGAGGTGCCGAGTCAGGGGGACCGGTTCGCGCCGTTCGCGCCGGTGGATCCCGACGCGCCCGCGTTGATCGTGGCCGGGCGGGAGTTCAGCGCGGCGGAGGTTGTGGAGCGGGCCCGGGCGGAGGCGACGGGGGTGGGGCTGACGGGGCCCGGGTCGCGGCTGCTGTCTGCTCTGCCGTACGACACGTGGGAGGGGTTGAACGCGGGGCTGTACGCGCCGCTGGCGACCGGGGGGTCCGTGGTGTTGTGCCGGAACCTGGATCAGCTGGGCGAGGAGGCGCTGGCCAAGCGGATCGAGAGTGAGCGGGTGTCGGCTACGGCCCGGTAGGCGCGGCCTGCTTCCGACCCACCCGGCGTTGGCGCGGGCGCTCCTGGGGGCTCCGCCCCCAGACCCCCGGACCTATGCCCACCCACCGCCCGTCTCGGTCGGTCGAGAGGTGACCGTCACCTGGGGGCTGCCGCCCCCAGACCCCCGCATCCGTCCCCCGTTCGGCCCCCTCCACCCACCCCCCGACCCCCCATCCACGCCATGGTCGTAGGAGCAGCTCGCACGACACGCTCGTACGCCGTGAGGGGTGGATGCCGACGTGACCGACACCGCAGGCGCGCCTACCGCGCCCTCCCGAGCGCTCGGGCCGGGGGCGGGGGCCTCGGCGACCGGTGCCGGGCTGATACGGCGGCGTCGGCGGCGGTGGGTGCGCGGGGCCGGGGTTGGCGTCGTGGTCGTGCTGCTCGCGGCCGGCGGGGCCGGGTGGGCCGTCTACGCGAAGCTGGACGGGAACATCACGTCGGACAAGGCGGCGGCGGCCGAGCTGGCGCGGTACGAGAAGGAGCGGCCGACCTCGCTGGTGCGGGGGGCGCAGAACATTCTGGTGATCGGTTCGGACTCGCGCTCCGGGGACGAGAACCGGCGCTACGGGCGGGACTCGGGGACCGAGCGGTCCGACACCACGATCCTGTTGCATCTGGCGGCGGGGCGGGGCAGTGCCACCGCGGTGTCGTTGCCGCGGGATCTGATGGTGGACGTGCCGGGGTGCCTGCGGCCCGACGGCACCCGGTCGGAGCCCATGTTCACGATGTTCAACTACGCGTTCCAGGTGGGGGGTTCGGCCTGCACGATCCGGACCGTGGAGCGGCTGACGAACATCCGTGTCGACCACCACATGGTCGTCGACTTCCACGGGTTCAAGGACATGGTCGACGCGGTCGACGGCGTCGAGGTGTGCCTGGCCGAGCCGATCCGCGACAAGGCCGCCAAGCTGAGGCTCCCGGCGGGGCGGGTGACGCTCGACGGCGAGCAGGCCCTCGGGTATGTGCGAGCCCGCAAGACGCTGGGCAACGGCAGTGACACCGACCGGATGGACCGGCAGCAGCGGTTCCTGGGGGCGCTGGTCAACAAGGTGCAGAGCAATGACGTACTGCTGAATCCGGTGAAGCTCTATCCGGTCCTTGACGCCGCCACTTCGTCACTGACGACCGACCCGGATCTGGCGAGCCTGCGTGGTTTGTACGAACTCGTGCGCGGGCTGCGCGACATCCCCACCGAACGTGTGCAATTCCTTACAGTGCCGAGGGAGTCGTACGTCTACAACGCCAATCGTGACCAGCTCGTGGAGCCCGAAGCGGAAAGGTTGTTCGAGCGGCTGCGCTCGGACGCGCCGGTGGAGGTCGCGGAAAAGGTTCCGCGGAACTCGGCGGCTCCTGCCGACTCGGCGACTAAAAGCCGCAATTCGGCCGAGAACGACGAGGAAAGCGACGAGAGCGTGGACGGGGAGGCGAGCGAGAAGGCGGACGGCGAAGGGTCCGGTGAACCCTCCGCCGTCAATTCGCCCGCGCCGACCTTCCGCGGGAACACGGCCGCCGAGGACGCGTGCGCGTAAAGCGTTCGCCAAGGTGACGCACAGCCTCCCGGGTAAATGGGCGGATTGCCCAGTTGTAGTGACGTGGAATTAATCACCGGCGTCACTAGGAGCCGAACAAGCCGGTTAGTGTGAGCGATCCGGTGCCACCGGCCATAGGTCTGTCCTGCGGTCGAGCACTGTGTGACCGAGACCCGAGCGCCTTGGAGGGGAAGGCGCCGCGTGGCCCCGACGGAGGGTTCAGACAACCGTGGACGCGCAAGGCCGTGGGCGGGCGGACGACATCGACCCCGCAGACCAGTGGGTACTCAACCCGCACACAGGCGAATACGAACTGCGACTGACCCCTTCCGCACCGCAGTCACCGCGGTCGGCCGTTCCAGGGCCCCGTAGATCGGTCACCGACAGGGCGGGCGCCCCGCCGCGCGGGCGTACGGCTTCCCCCGCGGCCCCTGCGGCCCCCGGCCGTGAGGTGCCGCCGCCGCGCAGGCGCCGGGGCGTGCCCGAGGAGCCGTTGCCGGGGCGGCGCGGCCGACGGCCGGCGAAGAAGTCCAAGGCGAAGAAGATCCTGCTGTGGACCGGCGGCACGATGGCGTTCGTGCTGGTGGCCGCGGCGGGCGCCGGGTACCTCTACATCGAGCACCTCAACGGCAACATCACCTCCGTCGCCGACGACGGCGCGAGCACCGGTGGCTTCCAGAAGGACAAGGCGATCAACATCCTGTTGATCGGCACGGACAAGCGCACCGGCTCGGGCAACGAGGGCTACGGCGACGCGGGCAGCGTCGGTCACGCGGACACCACGATCCTGCTGCACGTCTCCAAGGACCGCTCGAACGCGACCGCGCTGAGCATCCCCCGCGACCTGATCGTCGACATCCCCGACTGTCCGACCACGCAGAAGGACGGCACGAAGGAGATCATCCCGGGCACGACCGGCGTCCGCTTCAACACCAGCCTCGGCCAGGACGACCGTACGCCCAGCTGCACCGTGCGGACCGTCACCGAACTGACCGGGGTCCAGGCCGACAACTTCATGGTGGCCGACTTCAACGCGGTCAAGACGCTGACCTCGGCGGTCGGCGGGGTCGACGTGTGTCTGGCCAAGGACATCAAGGACCCGGACTCGCACCTCGACCTGAAGAAGGGGACGCAGCACATCTCGGGCGAGACGGCGCTCGCGTTCGTGCGCACCCGGCACGCGGTCGGGTTCGGCGGCGACCTGAGCCGGATCACGCTGCAGCAGCAGTTCCTCAGTGCGCTGATGCGCAAGCTGAAGTCCAACGACACGCTGACCAACCCGGCGAAGATGATCAAGCTGGCCGAGGCGGGGACGAAGGCGCTGACCGTCGACTCCCAGCTGGACAGCATCAACAAGCTGAAGGACCTGGGTCTGGAGCTGGGCAAGCTCAACGTCAAGAACCTGACGTTCACCACGGTTCCGGTGATCGACAACCCGGCGGAGAAGGTCAAGGCGACCGTCGTGGTCAACCCGAACTCGGCGCCCCAGGTCTTCGACATGATCAAGAACGACGTGTCGTTCACCGAGGTCAAGGCGCAGAAGAAGAAGGAGGCCGCCGCCGTGGCCGCCCGGCTGAAGGGCACCAAGGCGGACGCCTCCGAGGTGCGGGTGCGCATCCTCAACGGCGGTGCGGAGGCCGGCAGCGCGCAGGCGGAGCTGGAGTACCTGCAGAACGAAGAGGGCGTGCTGAAGTCGGAGAACGCGGGCAACGCGAACGCCGAGCTGGCGAAGACGACCCTCGAGTACGCTCCCGACCAGGCCGACCAGGCGCGGCGGCTGGCCGCCATCATGGGCCTGTCCGGCTCGGCGATGAAGCCGGGCGAGAGCGTGACCAACTCCCAGGGCCTGCCGACGATGACCCTGACCCTGGGCAAGGACTTCAAGGGCGCGGGCGTGTCGCTCACCGCTCCGACGAAGGCGCCGGAGGGGGTTCAGCAGTCCACCGCGGACAAGGTCGAGTGCGCCAAGTGACCTGAGGGGCCCGGCTTACGTCTGACAGGGCGTGGGGCAGGCCCGTCGACGGCGCGAGGGTAGGGGGGAACTGGGGATGACGCACAGCAGTGTGCACGGGGAGGGGACGCGACGGGGCGTCCGGCGCGCGAGTGGGGCGGGGCAGGAGGGCGGCCGTCGTGGGGACGACGGCGACGGCTCCGGCAGACCCTCCTCCGGCGGCGGGCACGGCGGGCGGCGCGGCCGGCGACGGCAGGCCAGGCGCAGGCACCGGGTGCTGCGCTGGTCGGCGACGGCCCTCGCGGTGCTGATACTCGGCACGGCCGGCGCCGGATACCTCTACTACCAGCACCTCAACGGCAACATCGAGAAGGGCCGGCGCAGCAACGCCGACTCCAAGGCGCGCAAGACCGAGCCGAACGCGGCCGGTCAGACGCCGCTGAACATCCTGCTGATCGGCTCGGACAGCCGTAAGTCCGACGCGAACGTGTCGCTCGGCGGCGGCAGGGACAACCGCGACAACCCGCCGCTGGCCGACGTGCAGATGCTCATCCACCTGTCCGCGGACCGCAAGAGCGCCGCGGTGGTGAGCATTCCGCGTGACACCCGGGTCGACATCCCGGCGTGCAAGGACCCGGACAGCGACGAGACGTACCCGGCCACCAACGAGATCATCAACACGACGCTGGGCCGCGGCGGCGCCGGCTGCACGCTGGCCACCTGGGAGAACCTCACCGGGATCTACATCGACCACTGGATGACGATCGACTTCGCGGGCGTGGTGAGCATGGCCGACGCCATCGGCGGCGTCGAGGTCTGTGTGAACCAGAACGTGTGGGACCGCGCGCGGCCGAACGTGCCCGGCGGCTCCGGCCTGAAGATGACGGCCGGCCGGAAGAAGGTCAAGGGCAAGCAGGCCCTGGAGTGGCTGCGCACCCGGCACGCCTGGGGCAGCGACCCGCTGCGGGCCCGCGCCCAGCACATGTACATGAACTCGATGATCCGCACGCTGAAGAGCCAGAACGTCTTCACCGACGGCGGCCGGCTGATGAACCTCGCCGAGGCCGCCACCAACTCCCTGACGGTCTCCGAGGAACTCGGCACGGTCAAGAAGCTGTACGACCTCGGGATGCAGCTCAAGACGGTGCCCACGGACCGCATCACCATGACCACGATGCCGACCGTCGAGGACAACGAGAACGCCAACCACCTGCTGCCGGCCGGGGCCGACGCCGAGAAGATGTGGGCGATGCTCCGCGACGACGTGCCCTTCGACGACAAGGGCGCCAAGGCGGACGCCAAACCGGCGAGTCCGGCGAGTACGGCGAGCGCCGGCCGGACCACCGACGACCCCGCCGCGGCCGACGACGAGATCGGCGTCCTGGTGCAGAACGCCACGCGGTCCGCCACCCTCGGCCCGGTCAGCGGCCGGGCGAGGGACATCGCCCGGGAACTCGTGGGCAACGGGTTCACCCAGGCCACGACGGACACCTCGGCGGCGCTCGCCGAGGAGCGGACCCTCGTGCGCTATCCGAGCGCCGAACTGGCGGGGGATGCCCAGGCGGTGGCGAAGTCCCTCGGGATTCCGGCTGGTTCGGTGCGGAAGTCGGCGGACGTGTCCGGTGTCACAGTCGTCGTCGGCGCCGACTGGCGTTCCGGCACGGCCTATCCGAAGCAGAAGACGCCTCAGGCCGGGGATCTGCCGAGCAATTCCGACGCCATCAACGGATCCGACACCGGTCAGTGCATGGACGTGTACGAGCCGTATCAATGGTAGAACCCGGCCGCGCGGTCCCGCCCTTCGGCCCTGCCGCGCGGTCGAACTCCCTTTCAATAGAAACCGGTGAAAGTTCACTCGCCGCCGAACCGTGCGGATAGTGTGAGCGATCCATGGGGGAAGGCGCCGTGTGGCCCTGACGGAGGATTCGGACAACCTTGGACGCACCAGGCCGTGAGCGGGCGGAGCACATCGACCCCGCAGACCAGTGGGTACTCAATCCGAACACCGGCGAATACGAACTGCGGTTGACGCCCGCCGCACCGCGCCGGACCGTTCCCCAGCCCCGGGGCAGCCGTACGGCACCGCCGGCGACCCCCGGCCGTGAGGTCCCGCCCCCGCGCAGACGCGGCCCCGCCCCCGAGGAGCCGCTGCCGGGCAGGCGCGGACGCCGGCCGGTCAAGAAGAAGTCCGGGGCGAAGAAGGCCCTGTTGTGGACCGGCGGCAGCCTGGCGTTCGTCCTGGTCGCCACCGCGGGCGCCGGCTACTTCTACCTCAAGCACCTCGAGGGCAACGTCAAGACGACGGACGTCGGTGACGCGGGCTCCAGCAGCTTCAAGAAGGACGAGGCGTTCAACATCCTCGTCATCGGCACCGACAAGCGCACCGGCGAGGGCAACGACGGTTACGGCGACACGGGCAGCGTCGGCCACGCCGACACCACGATCCTGCTGCACGTCGCCAAGGACCGCTCCAACGCGACCGCGCTGAGCATCCCCCGCGACCTGATCGTCGACATCCCGGAGTGCCAGGCCAAGAAGGACGACGGCACCGAGGTGACCGTCCAGGGACAGCAGGGTGTCCGCTTCAACCGGAGCCTCGGCGAGAGCGGCCGGGACGCGGGCTGCACCATGCGGACGGTCAAGGAGGCCACCGGCATCCAGCCGGACCACTTCATGATGGCCGACTTCAACGCCGTCAAGACGCTGACCACGGCGGTGGAGGGCGTCGAGGTGTGTGTGACGGAAGCCGTCAACGACAAGCAGTCCAAGCTCGTCCTGCCCAAGGGCGAGTCCACGGTCCAGGGCGAGAAGGCCCTCGCCTTCCTGCGCACCCGCAAGAGCTTCGGTAACAGCGGCGACCTCGACCGCATCAAGGTGCAGCAGCAGTTCCTGGGCTCGCTGATGCGCAAGATGTCCTCCGGCGACACCCTCACCAACCCCACGAAACTGCTGAAGCTGGCCGAGGCGGCCACCAACGCCCTCACCGTGGACACCGCGATCGGCAAGGTCGGCACGCTCAAGGACCTGGCCCTGGAACTGAAGAAGGTGCCCACCAAGAACATCACCTTCGCCACGATCCCGGTGGTGGACAACCCCACCGAGGAGATCAAGGCGACGGTGATCGTCGACGAGACCAGGGCGCCCCAGGTCTTCGACATGATCAAGAACGACATCTCGTTCACCGAGGTCAAGGCGCAGCAGAAGAAGGAGGCCGCCGCCGTGGCCGCCCGCCTCAAGGGCACCAAGGCGGACGCCTCCGAGGTGCGGGTCCAGGTCTTCAACGGCGGTGCCGCGTCCGGCAGCGCGCAGACCCAGCTGGACTGGCTGCAGAACAGCGCGGGCGTCGTCAAGTCGGAGAACGCGGGCAACGCGGACGCCGACCAGGCGAAGACGACCCTCGAGTACGCGCCCGACCAGGCCGACCAGGCCCGCCGGCTGGCCGACATCATGGGCCTCTCGGGCTCGGCGATGACGCCGGGCGAGAGCGTGACCAACTCCCAGGGACAGCCGACGATGACCCTGATCCTGGGCAAGGACTTCAAGGGCGCGGGCGTGAAACTCAACTCCGCCTCGGCCCAGACCCCGGGCGTGGACAAGTCCACGGCCGACAAGGTCCAGTGCGCGAGTTGACGAGCAGAACGCGCAAGTTGACGAAATAGAGCAACCTGACGGGCCCGTCGTATGTCTCCTGGACGTACGGCGGGCCGCGCCATGGCGCGAGGGCGGTAGTCGGGGAGGACTCGGAAGTGACGCGGAACAGTGTTCGGGATGTCGAACCGGCCACCAAGGAGGTCGGCACCACCGGCGACGGCCTGCACGGCGGGCGCGCCGGGCGCCGGTCGCCACGGGGCCACCGACTGCTGCGCTGGTCCGCGGCGACGCTCGCCGTGCTGATAATCGGCTCGGCCACCGCCGGTTACCTCTACTACCGGCACCTGAACGGCAACATCAAGAAGGACGAGCTCAACCTCGGCGACAACAAGGTCGCCGAACCGACGCCGAACGCCGCCGGCCAGACCCCGCTGAACATCCTGCTGATCGGCTCCGACGCCCGCGACACCGAGGAGAACCAGCAACTCGGCGGCGCCCGCGAGACGTTCGGCTCGACGCCGCTGGCGGACGTGCAGATGCTGGTGCACCTGTCCGCCGACCGCTCCAACATGTCGGTCGTCAGCATGCCCCGCGACACCCTCGTGAAGATCCCGAAGTGCACGGACCCGGACGACGACGAGGTGTACCCGGCGAGCGAGGGCCGGGTCATGACCAACCGGAGCCTCGGCCACGGCGGTCCGGGCTGCACGGTGGCCACCTGGCAGGAGCTCACCGGCATCCACATCGACCACTTCGTGATGGTCGACTTCGCGGGCGTGGTGTCCATGGCGGACGCCGTCGGCGGGGTCCCGGTCTGTGTGGACGCCAACATCCTCTCGCGCGACTGGCAGGGCCACGGCTCCGGTCTGAAGCTGAAGGAGGGCACCACCCCGGTGAAGGGCGAGCAGGCCCTGCAGTGGCTGCGCACCCGCTACGGCTTCGAGGACGGCAGCGACCTCGCCCGCGCCAAGGCCCAGCACATGTACATGAACTCGATGGTCCGCACCCTGCGCGAGAACGCCACCCTGAGCAGCCCCAACAAGCTCCGCAAACTCGCCGAGAAGGCCACCGCGGCCCTCACGGTCGACCCGGGCCTCGACACCGTCAAGAAGCTCTACGACCTCAGCAACGAGCTGCGCAGGGTCGATCCGGCGCGCATCACCATGACCACCATGCCCAACCGGTACGTCGGTGCCCGCGTCGAGCCGACCGAGGACGCCGAGCAGCTGTTCCGCCTCGTCCGGGAGGACATCGCGCTGGACGGCAAGGACGAGAAGAAGGCGACCCCGGCTCCCTCGGCGACCGCCTCCGGCGACCCGGCCGCCGCCGACGACGAGATCGGCGTCCTCGTCCAGAACGGCACCCGCACCGACACCCTCCGCGCGGCGAACGACCGGGCGAGCACGGTGACCGGGCTGCTCGTGGAGAAGGGCTTCACCAAGGCGGAGGCGGACACCTCCTCCGCACTCAGTGAGGACCGAACGGTCGTCCGCTACCCGAGCGCCGAGCTGAAGGGCGACGCCCAGCGGGTCGCCAAGTCCCTCGGGATTCCGGCTAGTTCGGTGGAGCGGTCGACGGACGTCTCCGGGGTCACGGTCGTCGTGGGCGCGGACTGGCGCGAGGGTACGGCGTACCGGGCGCCCGAGGAGGACGACACCACCCCGAAGTCCGCCGAGGCGCTCAACGGGGCCGACGAGGACGCCTGCATGCACGTGAACCCGAAGTTCACCTGGTCCTGACGGTCAGGCGGACGCTTCCTGCGCGTCCGCCTGCACCGCCGGGCGCCGGCTCGCGATCACCTTGCGGGCGAGCGAGCGCGGGCTGGTCAGGAAGCCCCAGCCCCACGACATGTGCATGGTGGCGAGGGCCACGGGGATCTGCAGCCGCGCCTTCGGCGACAGCCCCTTGCCCGCGGGCAGGGACCCGAGGGTGATCGCCGCGAGGTAGCCGCCCGGGAGCACGAGGGCCCACGGGGTGACCAGGACGCCGACGACGAGTCCCGCCACGATCGCGCACACCGCGGTCGGCGGGGCGAGGTAGCGCAGGTTGATGGAGCCCTCGTGGTAGCGGGCGACGACGTGCCGCCAGCGGCCGTAGTCCCGGTACTGCCGGGCGAGGGCGCGCACGCTCGGCCGGGGCCGGTACGACACCTTCAGCTCGGGCGAGAACCAGATCAGCCCGCCCGCCTCCCGGATGCGGAAGTTGAGCTCCCAGTCCTGGGCGCGGATGAACTCCACGTTGTACCCGCCCTGCAGCTCCAGCGCCTCGCGCCGGAACACCCCGAGGTACACGGTCTCGGCCTCGCCGGCCTCGCCGCCCGTGTGGAAGGATGCGTTGCCCACGCCGATCCTCGAGGTCATGGCGGCGGCGACCGCGTGCTCCCAGTCGTTCTCGCCCTCGGCGTGCATGATGCCGCCGACGTTCTGCGCGCCGGTCTCCTCCAGGAGCCGTACGGCGGTGGTGATGTAGTTCGGCGAGAGCATGCCGTGGCCGTCGACGCGCACGACGACCGGGTGCCGGGAGGCCCCGATCGCGGCGTTCAGCGCGGCGGGCGTACGGCCGGTGGGGTTCGGCACGGTGTGTACACGCGGGTCTTCGCGCACGAGTTCGGCCGCGATCTCGTCCGTACGGTCCGTGGACGGACCGAGGGCGATGACGACCTCCATCTCGCCGGCGTACTCCTGCGCGAGGATCGCTTGGACGGCTCCGCGCAGGTGCCGCTCCTCGTTGAGGACGGGCATGATGACGGACACGGCGGGGAGCTGCACGTCGGGCTTGGCGTTCATAGGGAGCAAACGTTACCGCGAACGGGGGACAGCGCCGCGCCCCGCCCGGGGCGGTGCACCGGACCGCAGATCGTATGGGCCTACGGTGCTCACGATCCCACGTACGGCCCCTCGCGGAGGTGTCCCCCCATGCCCACGCCGCCCCGCTCCCCAGCCGCCCGACCCCCGCGCCGCCCGCAGCCACAGCGGTCGGCGCGGCCCCCCGTACGACGGAAAAAGCCGCGCTGGGCCATGCGGGCGGTGACGACCCTCTCGGTGGTCGTGCTCGCCTCGGCCGGAATCGGTCACGCGGTGGTCACCAGCCTGGACGCGGACATCGCCCGGGTCGACGCCTTCAAGGACATGAAGAACCGCCCGAGGGCGGGCCACGGCATGAACGTCCTGCTCGTCGGCACGGACGGCCGCGACAGGATCACCGAGGCCGAGCGGCAGAAGTACCGGCTCGGCGGCGCCCCCTGCCACTGCACCGACACGATGATGATCGTGCACATCTCGGAGGACCGGGAGCGGGCGAGCGTGGTGAGCCTGCCGCGCGACTCGTACGCCATGACACCGGCCCACACCGACGGGACGACGGGCGAACGGCATCGCGGACACCCGGTCAAGCTCAACGCGGCGTACGCGGAGGGCGGTCCGCAGCTGACCGTCCGGACCGTCGAGAACATGACCCGCGTGAAGATCGACCACTACCTGGAGGTCGACTTCACCAGTTTCATGAAGACGGTCGACGTGCTCGGCGGGGTCAAGATCTGCACCGCCGAGCCGCTCAAGGACACGTACACCGGCCTCGACCTCCCGCCCGGCACACACACCCTGCAGGGCGGCCAGGCCCTCCAGTACGTCCGCTCCCGCCACGTCGACGGCGCCTCCGACCTCGGCCGGATGCAGCGCCAGCAGCGCTTCCTGGCCGCCCTGATCGACCGCACGACCTCCTCCGGGATCCTGCTGAACCCGATGAAGTTCCGGGACATCACGCGGGCCGTCCTCGGCTCCGTACGCGCCGACAAGGGCTTCGGCACGCACGAACTGCTCGACCTCGGCCGGGCGATGCGCAACTTCTCGCCCTCCTCCTCGGAGTTCACGACGGTGCCGATCGGGCAGATGGGGTACCCCGTGGAGGGCGTCGGCTCGACTCTGAAGTGGGACGCCAAGAAGGCCGGCCGCCTCTTCCAATCACTCCGCGACGACAAGCCCCTGTCGGTCCACAAGCCGAAGGCCAAGGCCCTGCGCGTGGACGTCGCCCCCCAGCAGATCCGCGTCCAGGTCGAGAACGGCACGGCGACGGCCGGCCTCGGCAAACGCGTGGACGCGGCACTGGCGGCGACGGGCTTCCGCACCACCCGGCTTCCGGTCAACGCGGCCGATCGCACGCTGAAGCGCACGGTCGTCGCGTACGACCCCCGCTGGGACCGCTCCGCCAAGTCCCTCGCGGCCGCGTTGCCGGGCAGCGAGCTGCGCGCGGTGAAGGGGCTCGGCGCGACGCTGAAGGTGATCGCCGGGGCGGACTTCCGAGAGGTGCGGAAGGTTCGGGCGGTGGATCCGGCGCAGGGAGAGTTCGGGGTGGTGCGGGGGGACGAGGTGTTGTGTTCGTAGGGGTTCGGGAGTTCTTCCCTGGACCCGCTCAGTCCTCGAAGCCCTCCGCCACCCGCCGCTCCCGCAGCTCCATGATCGCCCGGCGTCGGGCCAGGCGGTGCGTGCGGCGGATCTGGGCCTCCTGGTAGCGGCGCTTGTCGCGCTCGGTCTCCGGGAACACCGGCGGTACGCGGCGGGGCCTGCCGTCGGCGTCGACGGCGGCGAAGACGAGGTAGGCCGAGCCGACCTGGGTGGCCGGGTTCGACTCGTTCCAGCGCTCGGCCAGCACCCGCACCCCGACCTCCATCGAGGTCCGGCCGGTCCAGTTGACCTGGGCCTTCACATGGACGAGGTCGCCGACCCGGACCGGCTCCAGGAACGCCATCTCGTCCATGGACGCGGTGACCGCGGGCCCGCCGCTGTGCCGGCCGGCCACGGCTCCGGCCGCGTCGTCGACCAGCTTCATGATCACGCCGCCGTGCACGGTGCCCAGGAGGTTCGTGTCGGCGTGGGTCATGATGTGGCTGAGCGTGGTCCGGGACGCCGAGGTCGGCTTGCCCGGGATATCCGGAGTCTCCGATTCCGCGGCGGAGGCCTGATCTGTCATGGCCTCCACCTTATGCGGAGGTGACATCCCGGGATTTTGTGTCAGCTTCGCAACAGCAGTGCCCTTATTTTCCGACGAACCTTGTAAGGCACATAGCAGTGCCCTGCACACTGGGGCCCATGAACGATTGGCCCGAGGCATGGTCCGACGACAACCGCGGCAGCCGGTACGGACGCGGCAGCGCAGGCGCACAGCCCGAGAGCGCCCGTGTCATGCGGCAGGTCCGCCGCGGCCAGGCGGCTCCGCCCGGGCAGGGAGGGTACGGGGGCCCCGGCGCCCCGGCCCCGCCGTACGGCGGGGTTCCGCAGCAGCCGTCGTACGTCAACGGCGGTGACGACACCGTCTACGACGACGGGTACGACAGCGGCTACAACACGGGCCAGGTCTACGGCGGTGGCCCCGGTGGTCCCCCCGGCGCCGGCACCCGTGGTCCGCGCCCCGCGCCGAACTGGCGTCGGCGGATCAAGCTGACCTCGATCACCGTGCTGGTGGTGCTGGTCGCGACGACCGTCGGCACGTACTTCTGGGCCGACTCCAAGCTCAACCGCGAGGTCGACCTGTCCAAGGTCATCGACCGGCCGGAGGCGGGCGAGGGCACGAACTACCTGATCGTCGGCTCCGACAGCCGCGCGGGGATGTCCGCCGAGGAGAAGAAGAAGCTGCACACCGGCTCCGCCGAGGGCAAGCGCACCGACTCGATGATGATCCTGCACGTCGGCGGCAACGGCGACACGCTGATCTCGCTGCCGCGCGACTCGGACGTGGAGATCCCGACGTTCAAGGGCTCCGACTCCGGCAAGACGTACCCGGGCACCGGCCGCCACGTGAAGCTGAACGCGGCCTACGCGGAGGACGGCCCCGAACTCCTCGTCCGCACCGTCGAGTTCAACACCGGCCTGCACATCGACCACTACGTGGAGATCGGCTTCGCCGGCTTCGCGAACATCGTGGACTCGGTCGGCGGCGTCGAGATCGACATCCCGAAGGGCGGCATGAAGGACACCAAGTCCGGCGCCGACTTCGAGGCGGGCAAGCAGACCCTGAACGGCGAGCAGGCGCTCGCCTTCGTCCGTACCCGGTACGCGCTCAAGGGCTCCGACCTCGACCGGACGAAGAACCAGCAGAAGTTCCTCAACGCCCTCGCCAACCAGGTCGCGACCCCGAGCACGATCCTCAACCCGTTCAAGCTGTACCCGACCATGGGCTCGGGCCTGGACTCGCTGATCGTCGACAAGGACATGGGGCTGTACGACCTGGCCAAGATGTTCTGGGCCATGAAGGGCGTCAACGGCGGCGACGGCAAGTCGATGAACATGCCGACCTCCGGATCCACCAGCAGCGGCAACCTCATCTGGGACAAGACCAAGCTGAAGACCCTGGTCGACGAGCTGAAGAACGACGAGAAGGTCACGGTCTCCGAGTGAGTGACCCCTCCCGACCCGGCAGAGCACCGTTCGACGCGGTGCTCTGCGACGTCGACAACGTGATCCGCTTCTACGACTCCTCCCGGCTGCACGCCCTGGAGCGCGCCGCCGGGCTGGCCGAGGGCACCACCATGAAGGTCGCCTTCGCCCCGGAGACGGTTCAGCCCCTCGTCCTGGGCCGGATCGACGGCCAGGAGTGGGTGCGCGCGATCGCCGAGCCCCTGATCGGCCAGGTCCCCGAGGCGACGGCCTGGGAGCTGGGCACGGCCCTCCTGGAGTCGCCCTTCCACGCGAACGACGAGGTCGTCTCCCTCCTCCGCCGGTCCCGCATCCGGGTCCCCCTCGTCCTCGTCACCAACGCCACCCTCCGCCTGGAGGACGACCTCACCGCCCTCGGCCTGACCGACCTCGCGGACCACGTCGTGAACAGCGCCCGCGTGGGCCTCGCCAAACCGGACCCCCGCATCTACCGCCTGGCCACGTCCCTGGCCGGCACCCGCCCCGACCGCTGCCTCTTCGTCGACGACACCGAGGAGAACGTGGAGGCGGCGGCAGCGCTGGGCATGCACCCGGTCCACTTCCGCGAACCGGCCGATCTGGCACGGGCGTTGGAGCCACTGTTCGCCTAGGCGGCCGGCCTCACGTGAAGTCCGCGTAGGCCAGGTGGCGTGCGCAGCGCCGACAGCGGAAGAGGTACGCCGTCGGCCGACCGCCGGCATCCAGCGCGGCCAGGAAGGCCGCGTCGTGGTCCGCCGCGAGGGTCTCCAGGGCGTCCGGCCACGACCGCAGCTCGCGGGCGCACGTACCCGAGGAAGACGGCCGCGTCGCCGCAGTGGGACAGCCAACGCTCCTGCTGCCACCCGGAGAACCCGGGCGTGCGCCGCTCGACCGCGTGCACCACCTCCATCGGCACGTCCCGCCCGTCGACCTCCGTGAACTGCGCCTCGTACCGTTCGGCGGCGCTGCCGTCCGCGATGCACCACGGGCACAGGGGGTCCGAGAGGTCGGCAGCGCTGAAGACCGGGCCGGTGTAGGCGTAGCCGCGGCGGAGGCCGCAGCACGCGCACGGGGCGTCCGAGGGGGCCACGGAGCCCGTGCCGACGGGGTCGGGGTGGTACGGGAAGGCGGGCAGCGGCTCGGTGTCGGTCACGGGCCCACCCTGCCCCGCCACGCACCAAGGGCACCCGGCAGGGTGCCCTTGAAGCCTTTCTCAGTCCGGTGTCACATCGTCGCGCCCGCCATCGCGCGGCAGGTCTGGGCGCAGCGGCGGCAGGCCTCGGCGCAGGCGGTCATCTGGGGGTCGTCGGGCATCGACATGCAGGCCTCGGCGCACGCGTCGCAGGCCTTGGCGCACAGGGCGCACATGTCGGTGGCGAGGGTCGAGCGGCGCATCATCATGTCCGAGCACATGCGGGTCGTCTCGGAGCAGTCGATGAGGGCCCGCATGATCTGCATCTGGGCCTGTCCGCCCTTCTGCATACAGGAGCTCATCGTCTCCTCGCATGCGCTGTGACAGGTCATGCACGCCTCGATGCAGTCCTGCATCTCCTTGCTGAGCTGGGTGGTGGTGGGCTGCTGCATGGTTCCTCCTCCGGTGGCGGGAACCGCGGGGGCGGAACCCGCCCTTCCGTACTACGCCTGCGCGGGCGGGTGCGCCACGGGGCGGACCGGAGGAATCCGTGAACGGTACGCACGTCGCCCTCCGCCTCAAGATCAGGCGGAGGGCGACGGGACAGAGGCGGAGGTGCCTTACGGCAGGTTGCGCGCCATCACGATCCGCTGGACCTGGTTCGTGCCCTCGTAGATCTGCGTGATCTTGGCGTCGCGCATCATGCGCTCGACCGGGTAGTCCCGCGTGTAGCCGTACCCGCCCAGGAGCTGCACCGCGTCCGTGGTGACCTCCATCGCCACGTCCGAGGCGAAGCACTTCGCCGCCGCGCCCTGGAAGGTGAGGTCGGCGTCGCCGCGCTCGGACTTCGCCGCGGCCTGGTACGTCAGGGCGCGGGCGGCCTCGATCTTCATGGCCATGTCGGCGAGCATGAACTGGATGCCCTGGAAGTCGCCGATGGGCTTGCCGAACTGCTTGCGCTCCTGGACGTAGCCCTTGGCGTAGTCCAGCGCGCCCTGTGCGATACCGAGCGCCTGGGCCGCGATCGTGATGCGGGTGTGGTCCAGGGTCTTCATCGCGGTGGCGAAGCCGGTGCCCTCCTCGCCGATCATGCGGTCGGCCGGGATACGGACGTTGTCCAGATAGACCTCGCGGGTCGGGCTGCCCTTGATGCCGAGCTTCTTCTCCGGGGCCCCGAAGGAGACACCCTCGTCCGACTTCTCGACGACGAAGGCCGAGATGCCCTTGCTGCGCTTCGTGGGGTCGGTGACCGCCATCACCGTGTAGTACTCGGAGACGCCCGCGTTGGTGATCCAGCGCTTCACGCCGTTCAGCACGTAGTGGTCGCCGTCGCGGACGGCCTTGGTCTTCATGCCGGCCGCGTCGGAGCCCGCGTCCGGCTCGGAGAGGGCGTACGAGAACATCGCGTCGCCCTTGGCGAGCGGGGCCATGTACTTCTTCTTCAGGTCCTCGGATCCGGAGAGGATCACGGGGAGGGAGCCGAGCTTGTTCACCGCGGGGATCAGGGAGGAGGACGCGCAGACGCGCGCGACCTCCTCGATCACGATCACCGTGGCCAGCGCGTCCGCGCCCGCGCCGCCGTACTCCTCGGGCACGTGGATCGCGTGCAGGTCGCCCGCCACCAGGGCCTCCAGCGCCTCCTGGGGGAAGCGGGACTCCTCGTCCACCACGGCGGCGTACGGCGCGATCTTCGCCTCGGCCAGTGAACGGATCGCGTCACGGAGCATGTCGTGCTCTTCGGACGGGCGGTACAGGTCGAAGTCAGCCGATCCGGCCAAGGTCTCTCACGCTCCAAAGACGCTGTGATGCTGGCGCTAATTACCGTTAAGTAACCCAAATTTTAAGGGCCCGCCGACGGGAGTGATACGTGAGCTTGGCGACAGCGGGAAAGTCAGCAGAGAAGTTGCCCGCCGAGGGGCCGCCCCATGCCCCGACTATGCTCTTCCCGCGCACCTCACGCACCCCCCTGTCGTCCCCCGGGAGCACCACATGAGCCTCAAGATCACCGTGATCGGCACCGGCTACCTCGGCGCCACGCACGCCGCCGCCATGGCCGAGCTCGGGTACGAGGTGCTGGGGCTGGACGTCGTACCGGAGAAGATCGAGATGCTCCAGCGGGGCGAGGTCCCGATGTACGAGCCGGGGCTCGAGGACCTGCTGCGCAAGCACGTCGCCGGGATCGAGGGGTCGAGCGGGCGGCTGCGGTTCACCATGGACTTCGCCGAGGTGGCGGCGTTCGGTGACGTCCACTTCGTCTGCGTGAACACTCCGCAGCGGCACGGCGAGTACGCCGCCGACATGTCGCACGTGGAATCCGCGATCGCCTCCCTCGCACCGCACCTGGCCGGTCCCGCGCTCGTCGTCGGCAAGTCGACCGTCCCGGTCGGCTCCGCCGACCGGCTGGCCCGCTATCTCGCCGAGAACGCCCCGGCCGGCGAGGACGCCGAGCTGGCCTGGAACCCGGAGTTCCTGCGGGAGGGCTTCGCCGTCCAGGACACACTGCGGCCGGACCGGATCGTGGTGGGCGTGCGCAGCGAGCGGGCGGAGAAGCTGCTCCGCGAGGTGTACGCGACGCCGGTCTCCGCGGGCACGCCCTTCGTGGTCACCGACTTCCCGACCGCCGAACTGGTGAAGACGGCCGCGAACTCGTTCCTGGCCACCAAGATCTCCTTCATCAACGCGATGGCGGAGGTGTGCGAGGCCGCGGACGGGGACGTGGCCAAGCTGGCCGAGGCCATCGGGTACGACGACCGGATCGGGAAGAAGTTCCTGCGGGCCGGGATCGGCTTCGGGGGCGGCTGTCTGCCCAAGGACATCCGCGCCTTCATGGCCCGGGCGGGAGAGCTGGGTGCCGACCAGGCGCTGACCTTCCTGCGGGAGATCGACTCGATCAACATGCGCCAGCGCGGGCAGATGGTGGAGCTGACCCGGCAGGTGCTGGGCGGCGGTTCCTTCCTCGGCAAGCGGGTCGCCGTGCTCGGCGCCACCTTCAAGCCCGACTCGGACGACGTCCGCGACTCGCCCGCGCTGAACGTCGCCGGGCAGATCCACCTCCAGGGCGGCCAGGTGACGGTGTACGACCCGAAGGGCATGGACAACGCCCGCCGGCTCTTCCCGACCCTCGGGTACGCCGACTCCGCGGTCGAGGCCGTACGGGGCGCCGACGTCGTCCTCCACCTAACCGAGTGGCGCGAGTTCCGCGAGCTGGACCCGGCGGCGCTCGGCGAGGTGGCCACGGACCGGGTGATCCTGGACGGGCGCAACGCCCTCGACCCGGAGCTGTGGCGGCGGGCCGGGTGGCGTTACCGGGCGATGGGGCGGCCGACGGCCTGAAAGGAATTCGGGTCCCAGAAGACCGGTTCCATGAATTGCTGACGGGTTCGACGAAACTCCGGGATTTCTCGCGGATTCGGTGAAGGCCCGGCTGCATTTACGGCGATCCCATGGGGGCCGTACGCGGAAATCCCCGCGTGCGGCCCCCTTGCCGAGCCGCGTCCGAAGCAAGTCCCGCACGGCATCTGAGGTCACCGGGACCGGCATATGCCTGCCGTCCGCCGAATCCTCAACACGAGTTCGATTCCCTTTCGAGCAGTATTCGGAATCGACCGTTCTCACAGACCGGCACCCCCCGAAAGAGAGGTAGGCAACGGCCGTTTAACAAACGCGTAGCCAAGCGGAATCCACGCTCCACTCCACTGGTCGTCATTCGCCACACCTTCCGTCGGCTTTGACCAGACCATGCCAGGAGTGAGACATGCCCATGTTCCGTAGGGCGGAGTGGCCACGGGACCACCGCGACGAAGTGGTGGCGGGCGCGCTCGTCGGCGCGGTGATCATCGTGCTGGGGTACGCCTCGGGAATCGGTGCCCCCTCCGGCACCGCCGAGGCCGCCGCTCCCCCGGCCTCGCCGCCCGCGGCCACCGCTCCGGCGAGCCCCGCCGCACCGGGAAACTCCGGCGGCACCGGCGCGCAGGCCCCCGGCACGGGTGAGCTGCCGTCGTACGGGGGAGTCGGCGGGATCGGCGGCACGGGTGCGGACACCGGCTACGGCACCGGCGGCCAGGGCGACCACAGCGGTCACACCGGCGGCACGGGCGGCACGGGCGACCCCGGCCACCCCGGTCACGAGACCTCGCCCACCCCGGCCCCCGGCACCACCTCACCCACCCCCTCGCCGACCGACCCCGACGCCGACACCTGCGAGGACGGCGAGGTCACCCTCGTGCAGCCGCTCCTGACCGGACTCGCCGAGCCCATGTTCGGCCTCCTGAACGGCGGCGACACCGAGGAGACGCCCGAGCCGCAGCCCTCCCCCTGTGTCGGGCTCGCCCCCGTCTCCGTCACCGGGCTCCTCGGCATCAGCGCCTCCCCGCTGCCGGAGGCGACGCCGTGACCCGGAACCTCCGCCGCGCTCTGCTGCTGCTCGTCCTCACCCCGCTGCTGTACGCCCTGGCCGGCGCGCCCCAGACCGCCTCCGCCCACACCGGGCTGGTCTCGTCCTCCCCCAAGGACGGCGCCGAGCTCGCCGAGGCCCCCGACCAGCTCACCCTCACCTTCGACGAGCCCGTCGACCTCGCCGACGTCCGCGTACTGACGATGGACGGCAACCGGCTCCCGGTGTCCCGCACACCGGGCGGCGGCTCCGACAGCGTGCGGGTCGCCCTCGCGGCCCCGGTGGGCGGTGAGCTCGCGGTCGTCTGGTCGGTGATCGACGAGAAGGACGGGCACGCGTCCTCCGGCCGGCTCACCTTCACGACCGGCTCCGGCGCGGCCGCCGCGGCCACCACGACCGGCGGCGACGAGGCCGCGTCCCCCGTTCCCGCACCCTCCCCCTCGGTGCGGAAGGGCCTCGTCGCCGCCCGCTGGGCCGGCTATCTCTCGCTGGCACTGTTCGTCGGCGGGCTGGCCTTCGTCGCGCTGCTGTGGCCGCGCGGCACGCACGAGCCGCGGGCCCGGGCGCTGCTCGTACTCGCCTGGATCGGCGGCCTGCTGTCGACGGTCGCCACCGTCGGCCTCCAGGGCGCATACTCCCCCACGCTCGACTTCGCTCGCGCGGGGGGACCCCCATCGCTCGGCGGCTTCCGGGACGCGCTGCGCCCCGGGACGTACGCCGACGTGCTGGCCACCGAACCCGGCGTGGTGCTCGCCGCGCGCGGTCTGCTGTGGGTGCTCGCGGCCGTGGTGCTGGGCGCGCTGATGCAGGGCGGGCCGGGCACCTCCCGTTCCCCGGGCTGGCGGGTGGGCGCCCTGGCGGTGAGCTTCGGGCTGCTGCGTACGACCGGAATGGCGGGCCACAACTCCGAGGGCAGCCGACCCACCTGGGGTGCCGTCGCCGACTTCGTCCATCTGCTCGGTGCCGCGCTGTGGATCGGCGGGCTGGTCATGCTCACGGTGGCCGTGCTGCCGCGCCGGCGGGCCGGTGAGCTGGCCGCGGTGGTGCCGGGCTACTCGCGGCTCGCGGCCGTGAGCGTCACGGCCATCGTCGCCGCGGGGCTGGTGCTCGCCTGGCAGGTGGTGGGGTCGTACGACGCCCTGCTGCACAGCTCGTACGGACATCTCCTGCTCCTCAAGACGGCCGTCCTCGGGACCGTCCTCCTCGCCGCGTACGCCAGCCGCCAATGGGTGCGTACGCGCCTTGATCTCGCCGTGCTCCTGCGCGGTGACGCCGCGACCGTGCGGCCTTTCGGTTACTCGGTCGCGGCCGAGACGGGGCTCGTCCTCGTCGTGCTCGTCGTGACGAGTCTGCTGGTCACGGCCGACCCCGGCCGCTGAACTCCCCCAATGCACGAAGGAGTCGTAGTGAAAGAGAGCAACAACACCGGTGAACGGCGGCGCAGGCCGCCGACCGGGAACCGGGGCCTGCTGGTCGCCGGGCTCGGTGCGGCGCTGGCCGCCGTACTCAGTCTCGGGCTGCTGAACGCGGCCTCCGGCTCCACGAGCTCCTCGGAGCAGGCCGCGGGCGCGGCTCAGGCGCCCGCTGCCGCCGCCGAGGCGCAGCCCGCGGCGGCCGCCGCTGCCGACTACCAGGTCGACATCATGGGCAACGAGTTCGGCTCCGAGGACCAGCTCGTCGTCGAGGTCGGCCAGACGGTCCAGTGGACCAACCACGACAGCGCGCCGCACACGGTCACCACCACCAAGGCCCCGGTGAAGTTCGACTCCGGGACGCTGGAGCAGGGCGACTCGTGGTCCTACACCTTCACCAAGGCGGGGACGTACGAGTACTACTGCGCGGTGCACCCGGACATGGTGGCGTCCGTGAAGGTCGTCGAGGCCGGCGGCGGAGGCGGCTCCACGCCGACGCCCACCCCCACCCCCACGGCCCCGCCCACGAGCGGCCCCACTCCCACTCCGACGCCCACCACGACTCCGACCACGGGGCCGACCGCCACGCCGACCCCCACGGACGGCTCCGGTGGCGGCTCCGGTGACGACGAGCAGTGCGCCAGCGTCCAGAACGTGCTGATGCCGATCCTCCAGCACCTCTACGCGGCGCACCTGGAGCGGTCGCCGGGTGAGCAGGTGCAGGACGCTCTCGCCCTCGACTCGTACATCAAGATGCACACGGTGTGGATCGAGAGCATCCTCAAGCCGGCCATCGCCGACGGCGGTTCGATCCTCGACAGCACGCTCAGCGTGCTGCTGAACCACGTCAACAAGGCGCACCTGGAGGAGTCGCTCGGACAGCAGATCACCGATCTGCTCGACGTCGACAGCTACGTCAAGATGCACACCGTCTGGGCCGGGCAGCTGCTCGCTCCCACCACGGACTACGTCAGCAACAACTGCTGACGCGATCCGCGACAACGGGGACGCCGCTCCGGCCGGGGCTCAGCCGGCCGGAGCGGCGCCCTCCCCATTCTCCACACCTTCGCCACGCTTCGGGAACCGCTTCCAAGGAGTCCGGGATGACGACCGTCACCCTGCCCACCGTCCCTCCCCCGCCGGACTCGCGCACCGGCACCGGCCGGTCGCTGCCCCTGCCCGGCCGGTACTCGGTCGCCCCCGGCCGCTCGCTCGCCGAACTCACCGCCTGGTACGGCCCGTTGCCGACCCGGCGCCGCCGCGTCGCGCTCGCCGGGGCGTCCCTCACCGTGTCCGACCCCCGGTCCGACACCGACGCGCAGACCCTCCTCGCCGAAGCCGAACACCCCCGCTTCCACTTCGAGTTCGACGACCCTCGCCTCGAGGCCGCGCTCACCTCCGAGCGCGTGCACGAGTCCCACGGCCGTCTCCAGCTCTCCGGCGACCTCGACCTGAACGGCGTCGCCTTCCCCGTCCTGCTGCGGCTGCGCGTGGTCGAGCGGGCCGACGACCGGCTGCTCGTGGTGGGCGCCGCCCGGCTGCCGTACCGGCTGCTGCGCCGCGCCACCGGGTTCCGGCTGCCGTGGCGCGTGCCGGCCACCCGGCTGCGGCTGCTCGTCGCGGCGGAGTTCGCGTGAGGGCGGCCCGGCGCATGGCCCGGCCCACGGTCCGCGGCGCCGCCGCGTCCGCCGTCCTCGCCCTCCTCGCCCTGCCGCTGCTCCCTGCCCAGCAGGCCTCGGCGGCCTCGTACAGCGTGGCGATGAAGGGGTACGCCTTCTCGCCCGCGAGCCTGTCCGTCCCCGTCGGGTCCACGGTCACCTGGACCAACCAGGACACGGCACCGCACGACGTGAAGACCACCTCGGGCCCGGTCTCGATCCACTCCCCCATGCTCGACAAGGGGGAGAGCTGGAGCTTCACGTTCGGCACGGCCGGGTCCTACGGCTACTACTGCACGGTCCATCCGGACATGACGGCCGGGATCACGGTCAAGGCGGCGGCACCGGCGACGACGGCCGCGCCCACGCACGACCACTCCGAGGACTCGGGCTCGTCCGGCTCGTCGACCGGCTCCTCGGGTACGTCGGGCTCCTCCGGTACGTCGGGTTCCTCGGGTTCCTCGACCGGGCATGCGGACCACCAGGCGTCCTCGCCCGGCCGGACGCCGGCGAGCAGCAAGGCGCCGACGATGAGCATGCCGCCGTCTCCGTCGGCGTCCGCCGCCCCCGGGGCGGCCGTACCGCAGTCACCGCAGCCGGGGCAGATGGCACAGCCCCAGACCGCCGCCTCGTCGGTCCGTCCGCTCGACCCCCTGCTGGTGCTGGCCGGCATCGTCGCCGGGGTCGCCGTGCTGTGTCTGCTGGTCGTCGGGTCCCGGTCGGCGGCGCACCACAGGACCGAGGAGACGGAGGCGTAGGCACAGGCGTAGGCGTTGGCGTAGATCAGTCCTTCGCCCGGTAGCGGCGCATCTTCGCGCGTGCGCCGCAGACCTGCATCGAGCACCAGCGGCCGCGTCCGGCCGGGCTGCGGTCGTAGTACGCCCAGTGGCAGTCGACGGCCTCGCAGGCCTTCAGCCGCGTCCAGGTGCCCTCGACGAGGGCCTGGGCGACGGCCGCCGCGACCCGGGAGAGCAGCGGGCCCTCGTCCGCCGGGGCGAGGGCCGCCGAGCCGTCGCCCGCGTCGACCGTCACCACGACGGGCGCCCGCGCGAGCAGCTCGCCCAGCGGGGTCACCGTGCGGTGCGGCGGGTGGCCCGCGTGGGCGAGCAGGGCCGCGCGCAGGGACTCGCGCAGTTCGCGGGCGGCCGGGAGGTCGTCCTCCGTCAGCCCGAATTCCGCCCTGCCCAGCGAGTCGACGCCCGACTCGATGTCCAGCGTGTTGACCAGGGACTGGATCAGGGCCAGCCCCCCGGGCGCGGGGGATCTCTCACTCACTCCTGCGACGTTACTGCCAATAGGGATGCATGCGGTAACCGTTACTGGTTACCCTGCTCTACAGGTAACCCCAAAAGGGGTGACTCCGACTTCGAGGAGGAAGTCATGGCTCTCGCCAAGCTGGGTGTCGTCGTCCTGGACTGTCCCGACCCCAACGCCCTCGCCGCCTTCTACGCCGAGGTGCTCGGCGGCACCGTGGAGGACCAGGGAGAGTGGGTGGACCTGAAGCTGCCGGACGGTCAGGCCCTGGCCTTCCAGGCCGCACCCGGATACGTACCGCCGAAGTGGCCCGCGCCCGACCACTCGCAGCAGTTCCATCTGGATCTGGACGTGCCGGACCTGGACGCGGCCGAGAAGGAGGTGCTGGCGCTGGGCGCGAAGCCGCTGGACACGGAGGACCGCACGCGGACCTTCCGGGTTTACGCGGACCCGGCGGGGCACCCGTTCTGTCTCTGCGCCTGCTGATCGCCCCGTTGACCGTCGTCTGCTGACCGCCTGTCGAGCCGGGAGGACCCCATGGCACCCGTGACACCCGTGGCCCGCTTCCGTTCCGTCGTGATCGACTGCCCCGACCCGCACGCGCTCGCCGACTTCTACGCCCAGGTCGGCGGCGGCACGCCGGAGGCCGAGGACGACGACTGGGTCGTCCTGCGGATTCCGGACGGGCCGCGGCTCGCCTTCCAGCGGGCGCCCGGCTTCATTCCGCCGGAGTGGCCGCGCGCGGACCGCAACTCGCAGCAGTTCCATGTCGACTTCGACGGCGGGACCACCTGGGAGGAGATCGACATCGCCGAGGAGAAGGTACTGGCGCTGGGGGCGCGGGTCCTGGACCGGGAGGACTACGAGAAGAAGGACTTCCGGGTGTACGCCGACCCGGCGGGCCATCCCTTCTGCCTCTGCCGGATCGACCCGCTGTAGGTGTCCCTGGGGCGTCCTCGGCTCAGCCGTCCAGGTCGGCGATCTTCGCCGTCGACGGCTCCCGGCGCAGCTGGGCCGCGCGGGCGGTGAAGTCGGCGCTGCGCAGGACGCGCTGGACGTTGCCCCAGGTCAGCAGGGCGATGTCGGACTCGGGCCAGCCCCGGCGCAGGAGTTCGGCGATGAGGTGCGGGTAGCAGGAGGCGTCGCCGAGCTCCTGCGGGTGGGCGGTGCCGGCGTCGAAGGTGCCGGACAGGCCCACGCACTCCGCGCCCGCGACCCGGCGCACGTGGTCGAGGTGGTCGGCGACGTCCCGGACCGTCGGGCCGGTCTGCTCGGCGGTCAGCGGCACCATGCACAGCCCCTTGGCCTCGCCCAGCTCGGCGAGCAGGTCGTCGGGAAGGTTGGCCGGGTGCGGACGCAGGGCGCGGGCGGCCGAACGGGTGCACAGGGCCGGCGCCTTGGACACCGCGAAGACCCGGCGGACGGTGTCCGCGGAGGCGCCGGAGAGGTCGGCGACGACGCCGAGGCGGTTCATCTCGCGCAGCACCTCCTCGCCGAACCGGGTGAGCCCGGCCTCGCTCGCCCAGGTCGCGCCGGTCAGGGTGAGGGCGCGCAGGCCCAGCGCGTGCAGGGAACGCAGGGTGCCGAGGGAGTCGCCGAGGGCGGCCGCTCCGGCGGGGCCGAGCAGCACGGAGATGCGGCCGCAGTTGCGTACGTCGGTGATCTGGCCGGCGGTGTAGGCGAGGCGCAGGCCCTCGGGGTAGGCGCGCACGACCGTCTTGACCAGGTCGAGCTGTTCCAGGGTGGCGCCGACGGCCCGGTCGCCGTCGAGGCCCTCGGGCAGGTGCAGCGACCACAGCAGCGCGCCGACATGGCCCTCGCGCAGCCGCGGCACGTCCGTGTCGACGGCGCTCTCGCCGAGCTCCAGGTCGTACCAGGGCAGGTGGCGCAGCGCCCAGGGCAGCCCGTTGTAGCCGTCGGCGACGGGGTGCACGCCGAGGATCGCGCGGGCCCGCTCCAGCGGGGAGGTGCCGGGGTCGGCGACGAGGGCGTACGGCTCCGCCGGGACGGACTCCGCGAGCGGCTCGGGGAGGGATTCGGGGAGGGACTCGGGCAGGTCGTCGAGCTCGCCGAGCTCTGTGGCGGTGTGCAGGTCGTCCTGGAGGTCTGCCATGGCGGGCTCCGTCCTGATCGCAGTACGGTCACCGTCGCACGGAGCCGGAGGGCCTTCCTGGTGGGCGGGGCGTTCGGGGTATGGGCCCGGGCACCTTTGGCCATGAATCTTCGTCCTTAAGTACGTGAAGGTTCAAAAACCGGTCCGCCTCCTTGTTGTGGACGCCGACCCGGGCGCCCGCCCCCTGATGACAGCGCTCGGCGAACGCGGATTCGAGGTGTACGCGGCCAACCGCGGCCGGTTCGCGATACCCGTCGGCCGCTCCGTACGGCCCGACCTGATTGTCCTGGACATGGCCCTGCCGGACGGCGACGGCGTCGAGACGTACGACGGACTGCGCGCCGTGGGCGTCCACGCGCCGGTGCTGTTCCTGACCGCGCGCGAGGACAGCGCGGCCGGAGAGCAGCTGGGCCGCGTGATGACGGACGCGGACGACCACCTCACCAAGCCGTTGGAGCTCGACGAAGTGATCGCCCGCGTCCAGGACCTGCTGGCCCGCGACCGGGCCGACGAGAGCCGGCTGCTGCGCCACGGGGACCTCGCGGTGGACGCGGCGCGCCGCGAGGTCTGGCGGGCCGGGACCCGGATCGAGCTCTCGACCCGGGAGTTCGCGCTGCTCGGCTACCTGCTGGACAACGCGGGCCAGGTCGTCACGAAGAAGCAGATTCTGGAACGGGTCTGGGGAGCGCCGTTCCGCACCGGGACCGTCGAGACGTACGTCTACTATCTGCGCCGCAAGCTGGGCGACCACGACCAGTCACTGATCCGGACCGTGCGCGGCCTCGGCTACACGATGGCGCGCGGCTGAGCTGCCGCCCGGCATCAGCCGTCGAGCGACTCGATCGTCGCGTTGGACGGCCCCCGCCTGGCCTGGAGGTCCCGCGCCACGTCCTCCGCCGCGCCCAGCACCCGTACCGCGTTCTGCCAGGTCAGCTTGGCCAGGTCGGACGTCGACCAGCCGCGGTCGAGCAGTTCGGCGATGAGGTTCGGATAGCCGGAGACGTCGTTCAGGCCGTCCGGGGTGAAGGCGGTGCCGTCGTAGTCGCCGCCGATGCCCAGGTGGTCGATGCCCGCGACCTCGCGCATGTGGTCCAGGTGGTCGGCCACCGTCGAGACCGTCGCGACCGGACGCGGGGAGCGCTCCTCGAAGGCGCGGTGCACCTTCATCGCCTCGGCGGTGGTGGCGAGGTGGTGGAAGCCGTGGGCGCGCATGTTCTCGTCGGCCGCGGCGGTCCAGTCGACGGCCGCCTGGAGCACGAACTTCGGCACGAACGTCACCATCGCCATGCCGCCGTTGGCCGGCAGCCGCTCCAGGACGTCGTCCGGGATGTTGCGCGGGTGGTCGCAGACGGCCCGCGACGAGGAGTGGGAGAAGATCACCGGCGCCGAGCTGGTGTCCAGCGCGTCCCGCATGGTCGTCGCCGCCACGTGCGAGAGGTCGACCAGCATGCCCTCCCGGTTCATCTCCCGCACGACCTCACGGCCGAAGGCCGACAGCCCGCCGACGCCCGGTTTGTCGGTCGCGGAGTCCGCCCACGCCACGTTGTCGTTGTGGGTGAGGGTCAGGTACCGGACGCCGAGGGCGTACAACCCCCGCAGCGTGCCGAGGGAGTTGGCGATGGAGTGGCCGCCCTCCGCCCCCATCAGGGAGGCGATACGGCCTTCCGCGCGCGCCGCCTCCATGTCCGCGGCCGTCAGGGCCGGCCGCAGGTCCTGCGGGTGACGGGCGAGCAACTGCCGTACGCAGTCGATCTGTTCCAGCGTCGCCGGGACCGCGTCGGGCAGGTCGGAGCGGACGTACACCGACCAGTACTGCGCGCCGACGCCGCCCTCGCGCAGGCGGGGGATGTCGGTGTGCAGGTGGGCGTTCTGGTGGCCGGCGAGG
Organism: Streptomyces sp. NBC_01352; assembly: GCF_036237295.1. Taxonomy (NCBI): domain Bacteria; kingdom Bacillati; phylum Actinomycetota; class Actinomycetes; order Kitasatosporales; family Streptomycetaceae; genus Streptomyces; species Streptomyces sp. NBC_01352. The sequence goes on along the minus strand of NZ_CP108354.1, from coordinate 6,451,214 downwards.
TCGCGGGCGTCGAGGTCGTAGCGGACCTGTTCGCGCAGCGCCCAGGGCAGGTCGTTGTGCCCGTCGACGACGGGGAACTCCCGCAGCAGCTCCCGGGCTTCCGCCAGCGAGGGGGAGGTCATGGCCGTCACTTCCCGAAGCCGAAGCCGTTGCCCGATCCGTCCACCTTGGTGCGCAGGCGCTTGCCCTTCTCGGTGGCCTGGTCGTTCAGTTCCTGCTGGAAGTCCCGCATCCGGCCGAGGAGTTCCTCGTCGGAGGTGGCCAGGATCCGGGCCGCCAGCAGGCCCGCGTTGCGGGCACCGGCGACCGAGACCGTCGCGACCGGGACACCGGCCGGCATCTGCACGATCGACAACAGCGAGTCCATGCCGTCGAGGTACTTCAGCGGCACCGGCACGCCGATCACCGGCAGCGGGGTGACCGAGGCGAGCATGCCCGGGAGGTGGGCGGCGCCGCCGGCCCCCGCGATGATGACCTTCAGTCCGCGCTCGGCGGCCTGCTCGCCGTACGCCACCATCTCGCGCGGCATGCGGTGCGCGGAGACGACGTCGACCTCGTAGTCGATCTCGAACTCGTCGAGGGCCTGGGCGGCGGCCTCCATGACGGGCCAGTCGGAGTCCGACCCCATGACGATGCCTACTACGGGGCTCATTCGGTGATCGTGCCTCTCAGATAGCCGGCAGCGTGACGGGCGCGCTCCAGCACGTCGTCGAGGTCGTCGCCGTAGGTGTTGACGTGGCCGACCTTGCGGCCGGGCTTCACGTCCTTGCCGTACATGTGGATCTTCAGCCCGGGGTCGCGGGCCATGCAGTGCAGGTACGCGGAGTACATGTCCGGGTAGTCGCCGCCGAGGACGTTGACCATGACCGTCCACTTCGCGCGCGGGCGAGGGTCGCCGAGCGGGAGGTCGAGGACGGCCCGGACGTGGTTGGCGAACTGGGACGTGATCGCGCCGTCCATCGACCAGTGGCCGGAGTTGTGGGGGCGCATGGCGAGCTCGTTGACGAGGATGCGACCGTCGCGGGTCTGGAACAGCTCGACGGCGAGGTGGCCGACGACGTCCAGTTCCTTGGCGATCCGCAGCGCCATCTCCTCGGCGCGCAGGGCCAGTGCCTGGTCGAGGTCGGGAGCGGGCGCGATGACGGTGTCGCAGACGCCGTTCACCTGCTGGGACTCGACGACCGGATAGGCGACGGCCTGACCGTGCGGCGACCGTACGACGTTCGCGGCCAGCTCCCGTACGAAGTCGACCTTCTCCTCGGCGAGCACGGGGACACCCGCGCGGAACGGCTCCTCGGCCTCCGCCGCGTTGTCGACGACCCACACGCCCTTGCCGTCGTAGCCGCCGCGGACGGTCTTGAGGACGACAGGGAAGCCGTCGCCCTCCTCCGCGAAGGCGGCCACGTCCGCGGGGTCGCTCACGATCCGGTGCCGTGGACACGGCACCCCGATCGCGTCGAGCTTCGCGCGCATCACGCCCTTGTCCTGGGCGTGCACGAGCGCGTCGGGGCCCGGGCGGACGGGGATGCCGTCCGCCTCCAGGGCCCTGAGGTGCTCGGTGGGGACGTGCTCGTGATCGAAGGTGATCACGTCACAGCCCCGCGCGAACGCGCGCAGCGTCTCGAGGTCGCGATAGTCGCCGATGACGACATCGCTCACGACCTGCGCCGCGGAATCCTGGGGAGTGTCACTGAGAAGCTTGAAACGGATGCCGAGCGGGATGCCTGCCTCGTGTGTCATACGAGCGAGCTGACCCCCGCCGACCATGCCGACTACCGGGAACGTCACGTCCCTAGGGTATCGGGCACGCCACAGTGGCTGATTTCACCGTCCCTGGGCCGTTCCTTTGCCTGGCTGTGAGTCCATGCACAGGCGATCACGAACGGGGGGTGGTTAGCATGGCTGGGTTGACGAATCCGACGGACGGGGGCCTGGACGGCCATGGAAAGTGGTTCCTCGGCGTCTCGTACGGCGCCCCCGGCACCCCGCAGCGCGGCGCGGCAGCGCGTCGACCGGCTGTTGCGCGAGGCCGCCAAGTTCGGTGCGGTGGGCGGGGCGGGAGTCCTGGTCAATCTCCTCGTCTTCAACCTGGTCCGGCACACCACCGACCTCCAGGTCGTGCGGGCCAGTGTCATCGCGACGGTCGTGGCGATCGTCTTCAACTACATAGGGTTCCGCTACTTCACCTACCGTGACCGCGACAAGACCGGCCGCACCAAGGAACTCACCCTCTTCCTACTGTTCAGCCTGGTCGGACTGGTCATCGAGAACGGCCTGCTCTACGTGGCGACCTACGGCTTCGGCTGGGACAGCTCCCTGCAGAGCAACATCTTCAAGTTCGTCGGCATCGGCATAGCCACGCTCTTCCGCTTCTGGTCGTACCGCACGTGGGTGTTCCGCACGCTTCCGGCCAAGGAAACGGTGGCCGACGCGGAGTCGATCCTGGCCAGGGCGGCGAAGAAGCCGCGCTCGCAGCAGCGCGTGCCCTAGAAGGGCTTCAACGGACCGTGGGCTCCTCGTCCTCCGCCGACGTCTTCTTCACCGGCGTACGCGACAGGAACAGAGCGAACACCGGCGGCTGGGTCTGGAGCATCTCCAGACGGCCGCCGTCGGCCTCCGCGAGGTCCCGGGCGACCGCCAGGCCGATGCCCGTGGAGTTGCGGCCGCTGATAGCGCGCTCGAAGATGCGGGCGCCCAGGTCGGCGGGGACGCCCGGTCCCTCGTCGGTGACCTCGATGACCGCCTGGTTGCCGGTGACACGGGTACGCAGCGCGACCGTGCCGCCGCCGTGCATGAGGGAGTTCTCGATCAGCGCGGCCAGCACCTGCGCGACCGCCCCCGGTGTACCGACCGCCGTCAGGTGCCGCTTGCCGGAACTCACGATCGCCCGGCCCACGCCGCGGTAGGCGGGCCGCCACTCGGCGAGCTGCTGCTGGATGACCTCGTCGAGGTCGAAGGTGACGGCGGAGCCGGTGCGCGGGTCGCGGGAGTTCGTCAGCAGCCGCTCGACCACGTCCGTGAGGCGTTCCACCTGGGTGAGCGCGACGTTGGCCTCCTCCTTCACCGTGTCCGGGTCGTCGGTGAGGGTGATCTCCTCCAGGCGCATGGACAGCGCGGTCAGCGGCGTACGCAGCTGGTGGGAGGCGTCGGCGGCGAGCCGGCGTTCCGCCGTCAGCATGCGGGCGATGCGCTCGGCGGAGGAGTCCAGGACGTCGGCGACCCGGTCCAGCTCGGGGACGCCGTAGCGCTTGTGGCGGGGCCGCGGGTCGCCCGAGCCGAGGCGTTCGGCGGTCTCGGCGAGGTCGGTGAGCGGGGAGGAGAGCTTGTTGGCCTGCCGGATCGCGAGCAGTACCGCGGCGATCACCGCGAGCAGCGCCACCAGCCCGATGATCAGCAGCGTGCGGCCGACCTCGCGGGTCACCGAGGAGCGCGGCTCCTGGACGACGACGGTCTCGCCCCGCTCGCCCTTGGCCTCGCCGCGGATGACGTCACCGGTCGGCTTGGTGCCGACCTCGATGGGCGCCTCTCCCGGGATCCGGATCACGGCGAAGCGGTCACCGGCGACCTGGTCCTTCAGGACCTCCGCGTCGACGGTGCCGGTCCCGAGGAGCCGGCTGTCCACGATGCTGGCCAGCCGGGCCGCCTCCAGGTCCACCCGTTCCTGGGCGCTGCTGCTGATGGTGCGGGTCTCGACGATGACGAGGGACACCCCGAAGACGGCGATGACCACGAGCACCACGGCGAGGGTGGACTGGATCAGACGGCGACGCATGTTCTCTTACCTGTTCGACGTCTGCCCGGGCTGCCGGGACCGTCTGGACTGTCTGGGATGTCCGGCGGCCCTGCCGGGCCGGTGCGGGTTCAACTCTTCTCGAAGCGGAAGCCGACCCCGCGCACGGTCGCGATGTACCGAGGGTTCGCCGCGTCGTCGCCGAGCTTCTTGCGCAGCCAGGAGATGTGCATGTCGAGCGTCTTGGTGGACGACCACCAGGTCGTGTCCCACACCTCGCGCATCAGCTGGTCCCGGGTGACGACCCGCCCCGCGTCCCGCACCAGCACCCGCAGCAGGTCGAACTCCTTGGCGGTGAGCTGCAGTTCCTCCTCGCCCATCCACGCCCGGTGCGACTCGACGTCGATCCGCACGCCGTGCGTGGCCGGCGGCTGCGACGGCTCCGCCGCCCCGCGCCGCAGCAGGGCCCGCACCCGGGCGAGCAGCTCGGCGAGCCGGAAGGGCTTGGTGACGTAGTCGTCGGCGCCCGCGTCGAGACCGACGACGGTGTCCACCTCGTCGGCGCGCGCGGTCAGGATGAGGATCGGAACGGCGAGGCCTTCGGCGCGCAGCCGGCGCGCCACCTCCAGGCCGTCCATACCGGGCAGCCCGAGGTCGAGCACGACGAGGTCGATGCCGCCCTGGATGCCGGCGTCGAGCGCGGTGGGGCCGTCCTCGCGCACCTCTACCTCGTAGCCTTCCCGGCGCAGGGCGCGGGCCAGCGGCTCCGAGATGGACGCGTCGTCCTCGGCGAGCAGTACACGGGTCATGAGGTGATGGTAGTCCGCCCATGACCAGTGCTGGGGTGTGATCGACGGTGAGTGATTCTTACCTTTGGGCGTACTGACACGAACCTGTGTGTGTGGGATGCGAACTGCGTAAGGACCTTCGAAAGGGTGTGTACGGTTCCTCTGCCACCTGTGATTCGGGTCTCAAGTCCTTCCATTTCGTGCGGTGTCCTGCCGTATGGTGATTGGGCGCCTGTAGCACCGCGGGGACCTTTGGCGAGGATTTGACGCTGAAGGTCTCTTTTGTGTGTGCCCCCACCCCACTCCGGGCGCGTCCCGAGCAGCAAGGAACGACCATGGCGTCCAGCCTGACGAAGGACTCGGTGACTCCGGGCACCCCCGGTTCCGAGACCTCCTTCTTCGGCCACCCCCGCGGACTGGCCACTCTCTTCATGACCGAGATGTGGGAGCGCTTCTCCTACTACGGCATGAGGGCCCTCCTCCCGCTGTACCTCGTCGCCCCGGGCGGCCTGCACCTCAGCGCGGCGACGGCGACAGCGATCTACTCCGTGTACGTGTCGCTGGTGTACCTGCTCGCCATGCCGGGCGGCTGGTTCGGCGACCGCGTCTGGGGTCCGCGCAAGACCGTCGCCGTCGCCGGCGCGGTCATCATGCTCGGCCACCTCACGCTGGCCCTGCCGTCCTCCGGGACGTTCTACGCCGGCCTCGGTCTGGTCGCGATCGGCTCGGGTCTGCTGAAGGCCAACATCTCGACGATGGTCGGCCACCTGTACTCCGGCCCGGACGACCCGCGCCGCGACGGCGGCTTCACCGTCTTCTACATGGGCATCAACCTCGGTGCCTTCGCGGCGCCGCTGATCATCGGCACCATCGGCGAGAACGTCAACTGGCACTTCGGCTTCGCGCTCGCCGCGCTCGGCATGGCGCTGGGCCTCGCCCAGTTCCTGATCGGCAGCCGCCACCTCGCGGAGCGCTCCAGTGTCGTCCCGACGCCGCTGTCCGCCGAGGAGAAGTCCTCGACGCTGCGCAAGGCCGCGGTCTGGGCGGGCATCGCCGTCGTCTTCTACGCGATCGTCGGCTTCACCGGCCACTACACGCTGAACTGGATCCTGGTCCCGCTGACCCTGCTCGGCGTGATCATCCCGGTGATGGTCCTGACCCGCATCAAGCGCGACAAGGACCTGGACAGCACCGAGCAGAAGTCGATGTCCGCGTACATCTGGTTCTTCGTGGCCGCGGCCGTGTTCTGGATGATCTACGACCAGGGCGGCTCGACCCTGTCGATCTTCGCCGACTCCTCCGCCGAGAACTCCGTCCTCGGCTGGGACTTCCCGGTCTCCTGGTACCAGTCGGTCAACCCGGTGCTGATCATGGCGCTGGCCCCGGTCTTCGCCTGGTTCTGGCTCGCGCTGAACCGGCGCGGCAAGGAGCCGAGCACGATCGTGAAGTTCTCCTCCGGCCTGGTGCTGGTCGGCGCGTCCTTCTTCCTCTTCCTGGCCCCGCTGTCGATCGCCGAGGGCGGTCACAAGGCGGCCGCGCTGTGGCTGGTGGCGATCTACTTCGTGCAGACCGTGGGTGAGCTCCTGCTCTCCCCGGTGGGCCTGTCGGTCACGACGAAGATGGCCCCCGCCAAGTACGCCTCCCAGATGATGGGCGTCTGGTTCCTCGCCGTCACCGCGGGCGACGCCACGACGGGTCTGCTCTCCATCGCCGGCGTCGACCTCAACAAGACCGGCGTCGTGGCCCTGGAGGCCACCCTCGCCGTGGTCGCCGGCGTCGCGGTCTGGATGTACCGGGGCAAGGTCAAGGAGCTGATGGGCAGCGTCCGCTGAGACCTGCCGCACGGGAAGGGCACCCCGCGCCGGGGTGCCCTTCCCGTGCTGCCTGACGGGGGCCGCGCGACCGCTACCGCAAGCGCCGCCTCCCCGGCAGGAACGTGAACACCGCGCCGCCCAGCAGGACCGCCGTACCGGCGACCAGGGCCAGGGCCTTGAGGGCGCCGTCGTCCTCGGCGCCGGTCTCGGCGAGGCCGCCGCTCGTCGACGAGCCGCCCGCACTGCCGGATGCCGCCGAACCGCCCGCCGCGCCGCTCGCCTGCTGGGTGGTGTCCAGGGTGAGGGAGACCTCCGACGTCGTGGGGGTGCAGGTCGTGGTCGTGCCGAGGGCGTTGATCGTGAGGACGCCCGGGGAGAGGGTGGACTCGCCGGTGGCGCCCGGCTTGTAGGTGCCCGTCAGGTCCGGGATCTCCATCGGGTCGCCGGACTTGATGTCCTCGGCGTTCGTGGGTCCTTCGACATGCACCGTGCCCTGGTCGGCGCCGCCCACCGCCACCTCCATCGACGGCTTGACCGAGTCCTTGGGGATGTCGGCCGGGCTGTCCATCACCGAGCCCTTGAACTGGACGGTGAGGTCGTAACTCCCGCCGTTCTTCTTGGCGTTGATCTGCACCGGCGAGGTCGCGTCCTTGTCGCCGATGGGCGTCTTGCAGGCGTACGGCACCTTGACCTCCTTGCCGGTGAAGTCGGTCTGACCGCCACCGCCGCCGCCGGACCCGGAGCCGCCCGTGTCCGTGCCCTGGCTTTCGGTGGCGGACGCGCTGGGTGTGGCGGTCGGCGTCGCGGACGCGCTGTCCGTCGGGTCCGGGGACTCCGTCGGCGTCGAGGTCCCGTCCCCCGCCGTCACGTTGATGGTCGCCGCCGGCTGCACGGCCCCCGTGGGCGCGCACTTGGTGTCCGTCGACATGACGTTGATGTCGTACGCGTCCGGCGTCAGCGTCACCTCTCCGGGCGCCGTCAGTTTCAGCGTGCCCTTCATGTCGGACAGCACCATGTCGCCGCCCTTGGGGATGGCGGGGTTCTCGCGCGGCCCCTGCATCGCGACGTCGGCGGTCTGCGCACCGGCCGCCTTGAGCGTGCCGGACGGCTGGACGGAGTTCGCGGGCAGGTCGATCAGGTCGGGGTTCTTCGAGGCGGCCTGCACGAACTTCCACCCCACCTCGACCTCGTCGCCGACCTTCGCGGTGGCCGGCGCGGTGACCTCGACCCTGGTGGTGCCGTCGACCGGGGGCAGACCGGCGGCCGCGGGCGGCACACACCGGGTCGCGTACGCCACCTCGGCGGCCTGGGCGGGCGCGGCGGCGACGCCGAGCACCAGGGCGACGCCCGCCGCCACCGCCCCCACTCTTCGTAGGCCACGTACGCCGGGTGCGCCGGGTACGCCGGCCGGTGTGGCTCTCCTTCGCATGCTCACGGGGGTCCCTTCCTGGTGGGAGTCGCAGGACTCGTCGGGTTGTCGTCGTGCGGTGCGGAGAGCCGACCGGCCGTCCCCGGATCCGCGTCCGGGGTGAACCACGGCAGGGTCGAAGCGGAGGGGGGCGGCTGGGCCGAGGAGGACTTCGTACCTGGCAGTCCCGGCAACCCCGGAAGACGCAGGGCGAGTTCGGGCATCCGCAGCCCGCGCCGGCCGCCGCGCAGGCCGCCCGCGCGCCGCGGCCGTACGTGGTCCACCACCGCCATCCCGGCGCGGAACAGCGCGGCCGGCACGACCAGGCAGACCAGGACCCAGAACAGGGTCACGCCCCAGGGCCGCCCCACGCCCCAGGGCTGCTCGGCGAGAACCTTCCCGCCGTACTTCAGCGACACCGTGTAGCCACCGTGGGCGCCGCCCGTGAGCTCGACGGGCAGCTCGATCCGCGCCTTGCGGCCGGGCTGGATCGTGCCGCGCCACTGCTGTTCCTGCCACTGCGGGGCGAACACTCCGTGGGAGGTGCCGACTTGGAAGACGGGGTTCTTGACGGCGGACGTGCCGACGTTGCCGACGGTGAAGACGAGGGTGCGCGCGGGCGGCGCCCCGAACCAGGTCAGCAGCCCGCTCGACCCCTCCAGCCGGGTGTCGGTGAGCACCGAGAGACGACCGCCCGACGGCTCGGCGGGCAGCGGTTCGACCGCGTGCCCGGCGACCTGGAAGATCGCGTCGGCCTCCGCCTTCGCCCCCTGCACCGTCGCCACGTGCACCACGCACGGACACGGCACCGGCGGCTCGGCGACCGGCAGTTTCCGGCTGAAGCGTCCCTCGGCGTCGGTGGTCACGGCCCGGCCGTCCGCGTTGGCACAGGAGTTGGTGCCGCCGGTCACGCCCCGCGACGGCACGGACTGCCCGCAGATCAGGATCATCAGCAGCGCCCGCGCCCGCCAGCCGTCCCCGCTGATGGTGATCGAACCCCCGGTCCCGGCCTGCGACTTGGACAGCTTCACACTCGGCTGCTCGGCGGCCGCGCCCACGCCCGCCGAGGACAGCACGAGCAGCGCGAGCACCATGACCAGCACCGGAATCCGCCGTACCTTGCCGCTCACGTCATCGCTCCCGTCAACTCCACGTCCGTACGCGGGGATTCGGCCACTTCGCGGCCGCTACGGCGCCCAGGTCGTCGTACGACGAAGAAGGCCCCCATCAACGCCGCCGCCACCGCACCCCCGGCCCCCGCCGCCGCGCCCCACGGCACGAACCGCGCCGAGACCTCCCCCGTGTCCCGCGCCCCCTCCCCCGCCGTCACCGTCAGCCGTACGTCGACCGCGTCCAGGGCAGGCCGGTCGGGCCACGGTTCGCTGAGGTGGAGACGTCGGCCCGGGGGCAGTTCGACGGGCAGGGTGCGCGGGGCGCGGTCGAGGACCGGGCCGAACAGGCCGTCCGCGCGCACGGCGAGCTTCGGCACGAGGACCGTCGTACCGCGGTTGACCAGGTCGTACGTGATCCGGTCGGCGCGTACGGCGACATGCTCGACGGTCAGCGCGGCGAGCTCCGGGACGGTCGCGCGCAGCTGGAGACCCACGCGCCGGGTGCCGCCGTCCGCGTCCCGCGCGACGATCTCGGCCGTGCGGTCACCGGCCGGGACGGTCACCGTGAAGGGGACCTCGGCGCGGGTGCGGGCGGGGACGCGTACGGCGGTCTCGGCGAAGGCGACCGGGACGCCGGTGCCGTGCAGCCGTACGGTGATCGCCCCGGCGCCGCGGTTCGTCACGGCCACCGTGTCCTGGAGAACGCTCCCGGGGGCGCCCTCGCCGTAGAAGGACGGGCGTCCGCCGCCGGAGGGCGCGAGGGACCACCCGTCGGCGGCGACCGCCGTGGGGACGGAGCTCAGCAGGACCAGCAGCGACAGACACAGGACACGGGTGGCGGACGACATCGGCGGCTCCAGCAGTCATGCGCATCAATCCGTCAGCGGCGTGCCGCCTGGTTCCTCCGGGTCAGCCACAGCGCGCCCGCCGCGCCGACGAGCAGCACGGTGCCGCCGAGGGTGCCAAGTGCGATCGCGGAGTCCTCGGGGCCGGTCTGCGGGAGGTCGGCGCCGGAGTCGGCACCGGAGTCGGAGCCCGAGCCGCTCTGGGGGACGCCACCGCCCGCCGCCGTGACGTCCAGGCTCAGCGACGCCCCGGGACTGTTCGTCGGCGTACACGTCGTCGTCGTGCCCAGCGCCTTGATGGTGAGCACGCCCGCGGTGAAGGTGACCTTGCCGGTCTTCTTCGGCGTGTACGTGCCCGACAGGTCGTTGATCTTGATCGGGGTGTTGGCGGGGATCGCGGCCTGGTTGGCGGGGCCGGTCACCGTGAGGGTCCCGCTGTCGGCGCCGCCGAGCTTGATGGTGGCGCTCGGGTTCATCGCGCCCTTGCCCAGTTCGACGGGGCTGGACGAGACGCCCTTCTGCCACGACATGGTCACCTTGTAGGCGCTGCCGCTCTTGACGGCCTCGATGTCGATGGGCGAGACGGCACTCTTGTCGCCGATCGGCGTCTTGCACTGGTAGTTGACGTCGACGACCTCGGCATGGGCTGCGGGGGCGGCCATCAGGACCGCCGAGCCGGCCAGGGCCACGGCGGACGCGAGCGCGGCGGTTCGTTTCTGGTACGTCCGGTTCGACACTGTCCCCTCATTCCTGAAGGCGTTCCTGACGGCACATCAGATCGGCCGTCAAGGTACGCCCGGGGTCGTGGAGAGGGAAGACAAAGTGCGCGTCGGATCTGTGGGGATCCGGCGCGCGAGACGTGACGTACGGCGTGATGTACGACGTGATCCATGACGTGATCTACGACGTGCTGCGCAGGGAGCTTTGAACCGCAGGTAACCCCTGTTCGCGGGCTATGTGGGTTACGCCGGTGCGCCGAGTTCGGCCCAGACCTTCTTGCCCGAGACCCCGGGGATGCGGACAACCCCCCAGTCCAGGCACAGCCGCTGCACGATGAACATGCCGTGGCCGCCGGGGCGGCCGGCGCGGTGCGGGGTGCGTGGGGCCGGCTGGCCGGTGCCCTTGTCGGAGACCTCGATCCGGATCACCTTGTTGTCGCAGGTGATCCACAGCTCGTCGGGGCCCTCGGCGTGCAGGCAGGCGTTGGTGACCAGTTCGGAGACGACGAGCAGGACGTCCTCGGCGGCGGCCCGCTGGTCGGCGGTCGCGGCGGGCAGCCAGCCCCACGCGTACAGCGCCTGGCGGGTGAAGTCGCGGGCGAGCGGGACGACGCCGCTCTCACCGTCGAAGTCCAGTCTGCGGACCTGACGCCCGCGCCCCCCCGACGACACGGCCACGCCCCCGTCGGACGCGCCCGTCGCGGGCGAGTCCCCCTCGGACGCGCCGGTCATGGGCGCGCCCCCCTCGGACGCCCCGGAAGCGCCGCTGGGCTCCGGGCGGCGGTCGCCCGGCGGGTAAGGCCGGGTGGTGCTCATCAGCGCTTCACCTCACCGATTCACCGGTTCACGATTCAAAAGTCCCACACAGTCCGTTTCTGCGCGGTCGGTCACCGAACACTCAGTACGGGAGTCTCCTGCCCGACCGGACCGGCAGAACACCCCTGTATTCGGCACGAAAGCCGTGACGCCTGAAAAGCGCCGGTCACAGGGGGACGAGCGAGGCACGGTCACCATGGTCGGGCCGGATCCGCCGGCTCAGCCGGCGTCGCCGGACTCGTCGGCCAGGGCCGCTTCCAGGGTGTCATGGACAGTGAAGACAGCATCCGCCCCCGTGATCTCGAAGACCCGCGCGACCACGGGCAGCATCGCCGCCAGATGCACTCCACCCCCGGCGGCCTCGGCCTTCAGTCGCGCGCCCAGCAGCACGTTCAGCCCAGTGGAGTCGCAGAACTCCAGGCGCGAGCAGTCGACCACCAGTCGGCTGAATCCCTTGGCGAGACACTCCTCGAGTGGCTCACGCAACAGATCGGCGGTGTGGTGATCCAACTCACCCGCCGGGGTCACAACGGCGCTGGAGCCCGTTTCCCGAACCTCGACCAGAAGCCGGCCCGACTGTGCGCTGCCGACTGTCCCGCGGTCCATGCCGTCTTCTCTCCCGACGTCGTGGCTGCTGACTGACGCCCCCGAACACTACGCCTTCTCCACACTCTCCGACACTCGACCAACCACCCACAAACGGACATAACCGCACATAATGCACTTGCGGTGGCCTCGGGAAACCGGGTAGGGCTAGTAGGGACACGTACTCGACACGGCCGGCTTTGGAGGCGCCGCACACCGCAGTGCACTGAACTGGCTTCGGCAGCCATATGCCGAGAACGATGGAGGACATCATGTCACCCCGGCTCGACGCATCGCATACCCATCAAGCGACGTCGACATCCCCCCCGGAACATCTGGATCCCATCGAGCAGGACGACGTACTCGCCGGACTTCCGGACATCCCCCCCTTCGACGAGGTGGGGCCGGTGGACGCACGGGCCCTGTCCAAGACCCTCTTCGCGCGCCTCGAGTCGCTGGAGGAAGGCACCCACGAGTACTCGTACGTCCGCAACACGCTCGTCGAACTCAACCTCGCCCTGGTCAAGTTCGCCGCCTCCCGCTTCCGCTCCCGCAGCGAGCCGATGGAGGACATCATCCAGGTCGGCACGATCGGCCTGATCAAGGCGATCGACCGCTTCGAACTCAGCCGCGGAGTGGAGTTCCCCACCTTCGCGATGCCAACCATCGTCGGCGAGATCAAGCGCTTCTTCCGCGACACCTCGTGGTCCGTGCGCGTACCCCGCCGACTCCAGGAACTCCGGCTCGACCTGGCCAAGGCCGGCGACGAACTGGCCCAGAAGCTCGACCGCGCCCCCACGGTGGGCGAGCTCGCGGAGCGCCTTGGCCTGTCGAAGGACGAGGTCGTCGAGGGCATGGCGGCGTCGAACGCGTACACCGCCTCCTCCCTGGACGCCCAGCCCGAGGAGGACGACTCCGAAGGCGCCCTCGCGGACCGCATCGGCTACGAGGACAACGGCCTCGAAGGCATCGAGTACGTCGAGTCGTTGAAGCCGCTCATCGCCGAACTCCCCTCCCGCGACCGCACGATCCTCTCCCTGCGCTTCGTCGCGGGCATGACCCAGTCCGAGATCGGCGACGAGCTCGGCATCTCGCAGATGCACGTGTCCCGACTGCTGTCGCGGACGCTGGTGCGACTGCGGAAGGGATTGACGGTCGAGGAGTGACGGTCGAGAAGTGACTGTCCAGGAGTGACGGCGGGCGCAGATGCGCCGCGCGCCGCGTGCCGTCGAGGGTGATTGCGCGACCCGGCCCGATGTGGGCCGGGTTGCGGCGTTTCCGGTGGCTGCCCATCGGCGGCTGAAAGCTTGCTGTTACCCGGGGGAACCCCTTTCCTCCCGGGGTCCCGTCCATCACTATGGTCACCCTTCACAGACTGGCTGGTACGTCAGGACTGCTGTGGCTGACGGCTGTGGCTTGGGATGGCTTCGCGGGGGCGAGGAGGCGGGCGGATGGCTGGGGCCGACGGGATCGACGGCGGCGAGGGCGAAGCGAGCGGGAGCGGCCCGTACGCAGCCGCCCCCGACGCACGCCTCACCGAACTCCTGCGCGCCGACCCGACCACCGCGTACCTGGCCCTCCAGGAACTCCGCGCCCGGCACCGCACTCCGGTCCTCGCCTACGCCCGCCTCTGCGCCACCAGCGACTCCACCGCCCGCCAGCTGGCCGCACAGGCCTTCACACTCGCGGCCCGGGAAACGGCACGCGGCATCGACCCCGGCGTCCCCTGGCGACACCGGCTCCTGCTGCTGACGGTGCGCGTGGCGGCGTCCTGGGCCACGGACGAACGCTCGGCCGGCCTCGACGCGAGCCTGCTCCTGGTCCTCAACACGACGGGCGCCGACGGCCCGACCCCGCCCCTCCTCGGCCCGTTCCAGTCGCTGCCGTCGCGGGCTCAAGGGCTCATCTGGTACGGGGTGCTGGAGCGGGAGTCACCCTCCAGAACGGCCGGTTACCTCGGCCTGACCCGCGAGGACGTGACGTACGGCACGGACCAGGCCCTCCAGTCCATGGCCCAGGCCTGCCTGCGCTCCCGCCTCGCCGGCTCCGACGATCCGCACTGCGGCGACTTCCGCCGGCTCATCGAGGAGGCCGTACGACCGGACAGCCCGCGTGAGAGTCCCGACCTGCACGCCCACATGGCGCACTGCGCCCACTGCACGACGGCGTACGAGGAACTGTCCGCCCTGCGGGACGCGCCGCGCACGGCGTTGGCGGAGGGGCTGCTGCCGTGGGCGGGACCGGCGTACGCGGCACGCGAGGGCCGGGCGGCACGAAGCGTGGAGTCCCGTAAGGCGCCCGGCACTTGGCAGCCGTCCCGCCGCCTGGTGCTGACCTCGGCGGCGCTCGGCGTGGCCGTGGCCCCGCTGCTGCTGTTCCTGGTGACGCAGGGCGGCGGTTCGGCGCCGCAGGGGTCGGCGGGCGCCGCGGTGACCACACCGGCGAACCCGCCTCCGGTGACGGTGACGGCGACCGTCTCGGCGACACCGTCCCCGTCGGCGACGAGCAAGTCACCGTCGCCTTCCCCGACGAGGAGTTCGCCCCCGCCGAGAACGCCGACCGTGACCCCGACACCGACACCGTCGCCGTTCCGCCCGCCGGGTGGGACGTACGCCCAAGTGGTGAACGTCGCCTCGGGCCGCTGCCTCGACGTGTCCGGCACCTTCGAGAAGGGCACGGACGTCATCACGGCCCCGTGCGACACGTCCTCCTCCCAACGCTGGCGCGTCGACGCCGACCGCGGTGTGCTGCAGTCGTCCGCCGACCCGGACTTCTGCCTGGACAGCCGGGGTGACGTGGACAAGGGCGTCGGCATCTGGGAGTGCGAGTCCTTGGACGGCAGCAACGGCGACAACCTCAGGTTCACGGTGGACGACGACGGGGTGATCCGCCCGACGATCGCCATCGCGACGGCGCTCACGCCGGTGGGGGGAGGGCTGTCGCTGGAGCCGTTGAGCGGGGGCGCAGGGCAGCGGTGGCGGGCGGGTGCGGGCTGACCGCCCTCCGTCGGCGGCGCGGTCCGAGCCACTGAACTTGCTCGGTTCGGCCGGCTGTTGGCCGACTTCCCCCTCGTACCGACGAAATGGACCCAGTCGTGCCCCACGTCCTGAACCTATGGCGTCAGCAGTTGGGAACTGTTCCCGAGTCGGTCTGGCAGCGCACCGAGCTGGAGGTGCTGATCCTCGCGGACACCGGGCTCACGAACCTGCCGCCCGGGATCGGACGGCTGCTTCGGCTGACGACCCTGGACCTCGGCCACAACCACCTCACCTCGGTGCCCGACGAACTGGGCGACCTGGCCGACCTCAGCGGCTGTCTGTACCTGCACGACAACAAGCTGTCCCAGATCCCCGACGCACTGGGCGGACTGACGCGGCTGCGCTACCTCAACGTCGGCGAGAACACGCTCAGCGCCCTGCCCGAGGCCGTCGGCGGGATGACCGGTCTGATCGAACTCCGGGCGCAGCACAACCGGCTGGCCACGCTGCCCGACAGCATCGGCAGCCTCCTCCGGCTGCGCGAACTCTGGCTCCGGGGCAACGCGATCGAGAGCCTGCCGCCGTCCATGGCCGACCTTCACGACCTGCGTCACCTGGAGCTGCGCGAGAACGCCCTCGCCGAACTCCCGGCGTCGCTGGCCGGCCTGCCCCGGCTGCGCCAGCTCGACGTGCGCAGCAACCGCCTCACCCGGCTGCCGGACTGGATCGCCGACCTGCCCGCGCTGGAGAAGCTGGACCTGCGCTGGAACGCCTGCGAACCCTCCCGATCGCTGCTGACCGAGCTGGAACGGCGGGGCTGCGTCGTCCTGATGTGACATGTGACGCGCCGGACGACGCGTGCCGAGGAGCGGTGTGCCGAGGAATGGCGTCACACCACCCGGTCCCCCCGCCGCCACACCCCGCTGACCAGTGGAACCCCCGGCCGGTAGGCCAGGTGCACATGGCTGGGCGCGTCGAGCAGGGTCACGTCGGCGTACGCCCCCGGCGTGAGGCGGCCGACGTCCTCGCGGCGCAGCGCCCGCGCGCCGCCCGCGGTCGCCGACCACACCGCCTCGTCCGGCGTCATCCCCATGTCCCGTACCGCGAGGGCGATGCAGAAGGGCACGGAGGAGGTGAAGGACGAGCCCGGGTTGCAGTCGGTGGACAGGGCGACCGTGACGCCGGCGTCGAGGAGACGGCGGGCGTTCGGCCACTCGGCGCGGGTGGAGAACTCGGCGCCGGGGAGGAGGGTCGCCACCGTGTTGCCACCGGCCAGCGCATCGACGTCCGCGTCCGTCAGGTGCGTGCAGTGGTCGGCGCTGGCAGCGTCCAGTTCGACGGCCAGCTGGACGCCCGGGCCGTACGACAGCTGGTTGGCGTGGATGCGCGGGTGCAGTCCCTTGGCCTTGCCGGCCGTGAGGATCGTGCGGGCCTGGTCGCCGTCGAAGGCGCCCTTCTCGCAGAAGACGTCGATCCAACGGGCGTACGGGGCACAGGCGTCGAGCATCTCGCCGGTGACGAGGGCCACGTACGCGGCGGGGTCGTCGGCGTAGTCGGGCGAGACGATGTGGGCGCCGAGGTAGGTGACCTCGTCGGTGTGGGCGGCGGCGATGCGCAGGGCGCGGGACTCGTCCTCGACCGTCAGGCCGTAGCCGGACTTCGTCTCGAAGGTGGTCGTGCCCTGGCGCAGGGCCTCGGCGAGGTAGCGGGTGAGGTTGCGTTCGAGGTCGTCGTCGCTCGCGGCGCGGGTCGCGGCGACCGTCGTACGGATGCCGCCCGCGGAGTACGAGCGCCCCGACATCCGGGCGTTGAACTCCGCCGTCCGGTCGCCCGCGAAGACGAGGTGGGAGTGGGAGTCGACGAAGCCCGGGAGGACCGCCCCGCCTCCGGCGTCGACGCGATTGTCAGTGGCGGGTGCTTTGCTTGATTCACCGGTCCACGCGATGCGGTCGCCGTCGATGACGACGGCCGCGTCCTGGACCAGACCGAAGGGGGAACCGTCACCGAGGGAGGGGTCGTTG
Source organism: Streptomyces sp. NBC_01352 (assembly GCF_036237295.1). Lineage (NCBI taxonomy): Bacteria > Bacillati > Actinomycetota > Actinomycetes > Kitasatosporales > Streptomycetaceae > Streptomyces > Streptomyces sp. NBC_01352. The sequence goes on along the minus strand of NZ_CP108354.1, from coordinate 6,434,398 downwards.
GTGACCAGCGTGGCGATGTTGGTGATGACAGTGCTGCTCATCGTGTCCTCGTGGGCTTCGGTGGGGTTCAGGAACGCAGGGCTTCGACCGCGGCCGCCAGCGCCCGCGGCACATCCGGTACGAGCGCGTGCACCCCGTCGCGTACGACATGCCGCCCGCCCACGATGGTGTGCCGTACGTCCGCCGCGGTCGCCGCGAATACGGCCGTCTCGGCGCCGAGCCTGGGCACCGGCCCCGCTGTCCTGACCGAGTCGAGCGCGATCGTCGTGAGGTCGGCGAGCGCGCCGGGCTCGATGGCGCCGGCCTCGTCCCAGCCGAGGGCGGCGTGACCGTCGGCTGAGGCGGCCCGCAGCAGGGCGGCTGCGGTCCAGTGGCCGCGGGTGCGGGTGCGCAGGCGCTCGTTGAGCTCCATCGCGCGTGCCTCTTCGAGCAGATCGATGACGGCGTGGCTGTCGGAGCCGAGGGAGAGCGGGGAGCCGGCTTTCTGAAGGGCGGCCGCCGGGCCGATGCCGTCGGCCAGGTCGCGCTCGGTGGTGGGGCACATGCAGGTGCCGGTCCCCGTGTCGCCGAGCAGGGCTATGTCCTCGTCCGTGAGGTGCGTGTTGTGGACGCCGGTGGTGCGCGGGCCCAGCACCCCGTGCTCGGCGAGGAGCTGGGTCGGTGTGCAGCCGTGCGTCTCCCGGCAGGCGTCGTTCTCGGCGGTCTGCTCGGACAGGTGCACATGGAGCGGGGCCCGCCGCTCTTGGGCCCACCGCGCCACCGTCGCCAACTGCCGGGCGGGGACGGCCCGTACGGAGTGGATGGCGGCCCCGATCCGCGCGTGATCCCGGTCCTTGAGAACTGAACAGCGTTCCGCCCAGGCGTCCGCGCTTCCGTCGGAGAAGCGGAGCTGGTGGGTGGTGGGCGGCTGTCCGAAGCCGGAGGAAAGGTAGGCGGTGTCGAGGAGGGTGATGCGGATACCGGCTTCGGAGGCGGCGTCGACGAGGGCCTCGCCCATCGCGTTCGGGTCGGCGTACGGGGTGCCGCCCGGGGCGTGGTGCAGGTAGTGGAACTCGCCCACCGCCGTCACGCCGGCCAGCGCCATCTCCGCGTACACGGCGCGGGCGAGCGCGTGGTAGGTCTCCGGGGTCAGCCGGTCGGCGACGGAGTACATGACCTCGCGCCAGGTCCAGAAGGTGCCGGAGCCGACCTGGACGGTGCCGCGCAGCGCCCGGTGGAAGGCGTGCGAGTGGGCGTTCGCCAGGCCCGGAAGGGTCAGGCCGCGGAGGATCTCGGCGCCGGGGGGCGGGGCCGGGGCGTCCCTGCGGACGGCGGTGATGCGGCCGTCCGTGACCTCGACGACGACTCCCGGCTCGACGTGGGTGCCGAGCCAGGCGTGCTCCAGCCAGTACGTCCGTGTGTGCCGCGTCGGCGGTTGCTCCGTTGGCGTCACGTGCAGGCCAGCCCTTCCAGTACGTCGGCGAGTGCGGTCACCCCGGCCACGCAGTCGTCCTCGGCCGCGTACTCGGCCGGGGAGTGCGAGACGCCGGTGGGGTTGCGCACGAACAGCATGGCGGTCGGGATGCTCCCGGAGAGGATTCCGGCGTCGTGTCCGGCACCGGTACCCAGGACGGGCACCTTCAGGTCGGTGTCCTTGCCGCTGTCCCTGCCCAGGATGCGGGCGAGTTCGTCACGCAGGGCGTGGTCGAACTCGACGACCGGCGTGAAGGACTCACGGACGACATCGAGGTCGACGCCGTGTGCGGCGGCGTACTCACGGGCGGCCCTCTCCACCCCGCCCACGACCGTGTCGAGGCTCTCCTGGTCGGCGGCGCGGGAGTCGAGCCAGCCGCGCACCAGGGAGGGGATCGCGTTGACGCCGTTCGGCTCTACGACGATCTTGCCGAAGGTGGCGACGGCACCGGCGAGTTGAGCCTCACGGCGGGCGGCGAGCACGGTCTCGGCGTAGGACAGCATGGGGTCGCGCCGGTCGACCAGCCTGGTGGTCCCGGCATGGTTGGCCTCGCCCCGGAAGTCGAACCGCCACCGCCCGTGCGGCCAGATGGCACTGGCGATGCCGACCCGGTCGCCGGACAGGTCGAGCGCGCGCCCCTGTTCGACGTGCAGCTCGACGAAGGCGCCGATGCGACCGAGCCGCTCCGGGTCCGGTCCGATGGTCTCGGGGTCGTACCCGGCGGCCTCCATGGCCCGCGGCAGCGTGACCCCGTCCCCGTCGGTCAGCCGGTGCGCCTGCTCGACGGTGAGCTGCCCGGCGGCGAGCCGGGACCCGACGCAGGCGAGCCCGAACCGGGCGCCCTCCTCGTCACCGAAGTTCACGATGGCGAGAGGCTTGGCGAACGTGACCTGCCGGGCGCGGAGTTCGTCGAGCGCGGCGAAGGAGGACACCACTCCGAGGGGCCCGTCGAAGGCCCCGCCATCGGGCACGGAGTCGAGATGCGACCCGGTGACGACGGCATCCCCGGCACCGGGATCGCCGAGCCACGCCCACTGGTTCCCGTTCCGGTCCACCTCGTAGGCCAGCCCCCGCGCCTCGGCCTGTGCCTTGAACCAGGCCCGGCACTCGACATCGGCACCGGTCCAGGCGAAGCGGCGGTAGCCGCCGGAGTCCGGATGCCGGCCGATGGGGCGCAATTCACGCCACATCTCCTGGAAGGAAGCACCGGCCGCACCAGCCCCTGTGCCGCCGGCCGCCCCAGCCCCTGTGTCCGCAGCCGCACCGGACCCCGTGCCGCCGCCCCCACCAGGCTGTGGGCAGTCCGCCGCACCAGGTTGTGGGCAGTCGTTCCGCAGGGCGATGGGGGTCCCCCCGCTCGAACGAAGTTGAGAGTGGGGGAGGGTGGGCACAGCCGGACCCGCACCCGGCGACGAGACATCAGCCCCCACCGAGGGGTCGCCGCCACGCCGGCCACCGTGCTGCGTCACGCCTCGTCACCCTCGCGCATAGGAACCCGCACACCCCGCTCCACGGCCGCCGACTCCGCGATGTCGTACCCCGCGTCCACGTGCCGGATGACGCCCATGCCGGGGTCGTTGGTCAGGACGCGGCGGATCTTCTCGCCGCCCAGCTTCGTACCGTCGGCCACGGTCACCTGGCCGGCGTGGATCGAGCGTCCCATGCCGACGCCGCCGCCGTGGTGGATGGACACCCAGGACGCACCGGACGCCACGTTCACCATGGCGTTCAGCAGCGGCCAGTCGGCGATCGCGTCCGAGCCGTCGAGCATCGCTTCGGTCTCGCGGTACGGCGACGCCACGGAACCGGCGTCGAGGTGGTCGCGGCCGATCGCGAGGGGCGCGGCCAGCTCGCCGCTGGCGACCATGTCGTTGAACCGCTCGCCGGCCTTGTCGCGCTCGCCGTAGCCGAGCCAGCAGATACGGGCGGGCAGGCCCTGGAAGTGCACGCGCTCGCCGGCCATCTTGATCCAGCGGTGCAGGGACTCGTTCTCCGGGAAGAGCTCGAGGATCGCCTTGTCGGTCTTCGCGATGTCGGAGGCCTCGCCGGACAGCGCGGCCCAGCGGAAGGGGCCCTTGCCCTCGCAGAACAGCGGGCGGATGTAGGCGGGGACGAAGCCGGGGAAGGCGAACGCGCGGTCGTACCCGGCGAGTTGGGCCTCGCCGCGGATGGAGTTGCCGTAGTCGAAGACCTCGGCGCCGGCGTCCATGAAGCCGACCATGGCCTCGACGTGCCGGGCCATCGACTCGCGGGCCCGGGTGGTGAAGCCGGCCGGGTCCTTGGCCGCGGCCGACGCCATGTCGTCGAAGTCGACGCCCACCGGCAGGTAGGCCAGCGGGTCGTGCGCCGAGGTCTGGTCGGTGACGATGTCGACGGGGGCGCCCTCGGCGAGCATGCGCGGGAGCAGCTCGGCCGCGTTGCCGAGCAGGCCGATGGAGAGGGGGCGGCGGGCGTCGCGGGCCTCGACGGCGAGTTGGAGGGCGTGCTCCAGCGAGTCGGCCTGCACGTCGAGGTAGCGGTGCTCGATGCGGCGCTCGATGGCACGCGGGTCGCAGTCGATGCAGATCGCGACGCCGTCGTTCATGGTGACGGCGAGCGGCTGGGCGCCGCCCATGCCGCCGAGGCCGGCGGTGAGGGTGATCGTCCCGGCGAGGGTGCCGCCGAACTTCTTCGCGGCGACGGCGGAGAAGGTCTCGTAGGTGCCCTGGAGGATGCCCTGGGTGCCGATGTAGATCCAGGAGCCGGCGGTCATCTGGCCGTACATGGTCAGGCCCAGCTGTTCCAGGCGCCGGAACTCCTCCCAGTTCGCCCAGTCCCCGACCAGGTTCGAGTTGGCGATGAGGACGCGCGGGGCCCACTCGTGGGTCTGCAAGACGCCGACGGGGCGGCCGGACTGGACGAGCATCGTCTCGTCCTGCTTGAGGGTGCGCAGTGTGCGGACCATGGCGTCGAAGGAGCGCCAGTCGCGGGCGGCCTTGCCCGTGCCGCCGTAGACGACGAGCTTGTCGGGGTGTTCTGCGACCTCCGGGTCGAGGTTGTTCTGCAGCATCCGCAGAGCGGCTTCCTGCTGCCATCCCAGGGCGCTCAGTTCCGTACCGCGCGGTGCTCGTACGGGGCGGGGTCCTGACATGGTCTGCCTCCTGGCTCCTGGTGGATTGCTCCCAGCGGATTTCTTACTGTCGATATTCACATCCTGGCTCGCTGAATAGAACTAGTCAATACGTTCGTGCGTCGGTGTTGGTGGGGCACGGATGTTTCGCTGGACTCATGGGCGCCGGAAACGACAGGACGGGGGACGTGGTGGACAAGGGCTACGGCAACGCGGATGACCTGGGCGGCGACACCGACGAGGAGCGGGTCGTCCGCCGGGACGAGGCGGTGCGCGCCGCCGTGGAGCAGGGGCTGCTCGGACCGGACTCCCCCATCGTGGGCCTGCTGGACGTCACCGGCATCCGGGAGTCGGCCGCGGCACTGCGGGCGGCCTTCGACGAGGTCACCGCGCCGGGCACGCCCGTGCTGCACGCCTTCGCGGTGAAGGCCACCCCGCTGGTGGCGGTGCTGCGACTGCTGCGGGAGGAGGGAATCGGCGCGGAGGTGGCGAGCCCGGGCGAGCTGGCGCTGGCGCGCGCGGCGGGGCTGCCGCCGGGCCGGACGGTCCTGGACTCGCCCGCCAAGACACCGGCCGAGCTGCGGGAGGCGCTGGCGCTGGGGATCGCCGTCAACGCGGACAACCCGCAGGAGCTGGACCGCATCGACGGTCTGATGAAGTCGGCGGTCAGTCGATCGCCCATCGGGATCCGGGTGAACCCGCAGGTCGGGGCCGGGGCCATCGAAGCCCTCTCCACTGCCACGGCGACCTCGAAGTTCGGGGTGGCGCTGCGGGACGAGGGAGCGCGCGAGTGGGTGGTGCGGGCGTACGCCGAGCGCCCCTGGCTGTCCCGGCTGCACGCGCACACCGGGTCGCAGGGCGTGCCGCTGTCGCTGATGGCCGAGGGCGTGGCGGCGACGTACGCGCTCGCGGAGGAGATCAACCGGCGGATCGGGCGTCCGCAGATCGACACCATCGACATCGGCGGCGGGCTGCCGGTGAACTTCTCGTCGGACGTGACGACACCGACGTACGCGGACTACGCGCGCGTGCTGAAGGAGGCCGTGCCGGGGCTGTTCGACGGGCGGTACGGGCTGGTGACCGAGTTCGGGCGGTCGCTGCTGGCGAAGCACGGGACGGTGGTGGCGCGGGTCGAGTACGCCAAGAGCGCGGGCGGCCGGCCGGTCGCGGTGACGCACGCGGGCGTGCAGGTGGCGACGCGGACGGTGTACGCGCCGGGGGCATGGCCGCTCAGGATCGCCGCGTACGACGGCAAGGGGCGGCCGAAGGAGGGGCCCGAAGTGGCTCAGGACGTGGCGGGGCCGGCGTGCTTCGCGGGCGACCTGCTCGCCCAGGGGTATCCCCTGCCGCTGCTCGGACAGGGCGACTACGCCGCGGCGCTGGACACGGGCGCGTACTACTTCGCGCACCACTACGCGTACAACTCCCTCGCCCGGCCCGGGATCTACGGTTTCGCGCCGGACGGGGCGGGCGGCACCGCCTTCGCGACCGTGCGGGAGGCGCAGACCGTCGAGGAGATCGTGGCCGAGTCGGGAGGGGCGCACGCTGCCGCGCTCACCACCCTGCGCACACCCGGGCGCCGTTGACGCGCTCCGGTGGACCTGCTGATCAATTGGCCTGAGAACAGGGTCAGTTGACCCACCTTAGTCAGTTGCCGCATGTTCCACCGGAAAATGCCAGAACCCTCACCCCTCGCGCACACGTTGCGTAGCTTCGGCGTCACTCAGCCGAATCCCAGGGGGAGGGGGAGCCACGGTGCCCGGAATCGACGAGTGCCTGCTCGAAGCCATGCGACTGCCCGGTGCCCGGGGTGCCGCACTGGTCGACTGGACGAGCGGCCTGGCCCTGGGCGCCGTCGGGGAGGCCCCGGGCGGCGACCAGGAGGCGGCCGCGGTGGAGGCCGCGGAGCTCGCCCGGCTCGCCGCCGAGCAGCACGCCTTCGCACCCGACCCCGGCGAGGAAGCGGGAGGGGAAGAGGAAGGACGAGGCGAAGGGGGCGCAGGGCACGACGTGGGGGCCGATCCCCCCGTCGAGGACCTGATCATCAGCAACCGGGACAGCTATCACGTGCTGCGGTTCGTGCGGACGTCCTTCGACAGCAGCGTGTGTCTGCACCTGTGGCTGGCCCGCGCCGAGGGCAATCTCGCGCTGGCCCGCATACGGCTCGGCGAGATGGCCGGACGGCTGGTGCTGGGATGACCGCCGTGCAGACCACCCCGCCGCCCCGGCTGCCGGTGCGGCACAAGGCGGCGGCCAGGGACCGCGGCTGGGGCGGCGTCTCACCGATGCTGACCCGGCTCGCCGCCGAGCGGGCCACCGGGGTCCTGGTCCGCGAGCGCGGCTCGCTGCATCTCGCCGGGGGCCGGGTGGTGCACGCCGACAGCCCGTCGGCCCCCGGCCTGGAGGTCCTGCTCACCGCCCACGGCACCGTCGACGCCGGTGTCTGGCGGCAGGCGCTGGCCGAGACCGGCGACCGGCACCGCGCCGGCCACCTCCTGGTCGACGGCGGGCACCTGGCCGCGGGCGCGCTGGAGCTGTGCCGGCTGACCGCGCTGTACGACGCCGCGTACTTCGCCCTCGCCCCCAGCAGCACGCCGGGCCGTTTCCGCTACGGCACGGAAGCCGAAGCCGATGGTGGGCCCGGGCCCGCCTGCGGGTGCCCCATGCCCGTGGCCGCTCTCGAACGCGAGACCCTGCGCCGCCGGGACCTCCTGCACCGCATCTGGCCCGATCCGACGACCGACGAGGCCCCGCTGACCCGGGCGCACCGCGTCGCGCTCCCGCCACCCACCTCCCGCCAGCGGGCCGTCCTGGCGGTCCTGGCGGGGTCGGCCGCCGTACGCACGGCGACGGACATCGCGCGGGAACTGGGCCGCCCGGCCTTCCACACGCTCGTGGACATACGGCGGCTGGCGGCGGCCGGCGCCGTCCGACCCCGCCCACCGGCCCCCGCCGAGACACCTGAAGCGCCCGACATACCCGACCCCCTCGCAGCAATCCCCACCGACGTCACCGACCCCCACATCACGCTGCTGAAAAGGCTCAGGGATGCGCTGGAGGCCCTTTGAACGGCAGCGGCAGCGGCAGCAGCAGGGGACCCGCGCCGAGAGGAGAAACCTGATGGCAGCGGAGACCGACATCCTGGAGGAGTTACGCCGGCTCAGAGCCCGCGTGCCCCAGCTCACCGGCGCCCTCGCGACCGGCGCCGACGGTCTCGTCCTCGCCCAGGACACCCCCGGCGTCGACCCGCGGAACATGGCCGCGCTCACCGCCACCGCCCGCGACCTCGCCGCGCAGCTGGCCGACGCGACGGGGCAGGGGGACTTCCGCGAGCTGCTCGTACGCGGGATCCACGGCTATGTGGCGACGTACGCGGCGGGCAGCGGCGCCCTCCTGACCCTGCTCGCCGAGGACCGCGTCAACGTCGGCCGCCTGCACCTGGAGGGCCGGCGCGCGGTCGCCCGCATCGGCGAGCTCGTCGAGGCCACGGCCGCACCCGAGGCCGCCGCGGCCACCCCGGCCGCACCGGCCATCCCGGCCGCAGCCGCCCCGACGACCGCCCCGGCCAAGCCCTCCGCGAAGGCCCCCGCCAAGACCGCCGCCGCCCGGACCAGAACCCCGCGCACACCGCGCACCACGACGACCACCAACGCCCGTACCACCACCGAAAGTTGAGAGGAACCGAGGGAACAGTCATGGCCAACACCGAAACCGCTCTCAAAGAAGCACTCGCCGCCATCGAGGGCGCCACCGGCGTCGCACTCGTCGACTACACCAGCGGCATGGCGCTGGGCACGTTGGGCGGCAGCAAGAGCTTCGACCTCAATGTCGCCGCCGCCGGCAACACCGACGTCGTCCGCTCCAAGCTGCGCACCATGGAACACCTCGGGCTCAAGGGCCAGATCGAGGACATCCTGATCACACTGTCCGACCAGTACCACCTGATCCGGCTGATCAGCGGCCGCGGCGGCAACGGTCTCTTCCTCTACCTGGTGCTGGACGCCAAGCGGGCCAACCTGGCGATGGCCCGCCACCAGCTCAAGAAGATCGAGGAGGACCTGGAGGTCTGACCGTCTGAACTAGACGAGGGCCGCGGTGCGGCGGCGCGCTCCACCCGGGGCCGCGTCGCCCGCCGCGATGCCCGTGCTGCGGTAGGCCTTGACCGTCTTGCCGGCCGGACGGCCGCCGTTCGCGGCGAGCCAGTCGACGCGCACCCACAGCAGCGCGTCGTCGGCCCGCTCGCGCCGCCCGAGCCAGGCGGCCTTCAGCCGCAGTCCCGTACCCCAGCCGGCGAGCAGCATGCCGCCCGCGGCGGGCACGGCGAACGAGCTGCCCAGCGCGGCCAGGAAGGCCAGCAGCAGCCACCAGCGGTGTCCCCGGCGCCAGTTGCGCGCGCTCACCGCGCGGTCCTGGAGCACGTCGTGCTTCCCGGCGCGCACGGCCGAGCGCGCCAGCACGACGTACCGGTTGCGCCCGCGGTACGCCACCAAGGCCGCGGCGACGATGAACAGGGCGGCCCCGGCCATCACCCCGATCCGTCGGCCCGTGATGCCCGGCACCAGTACGCCGACGCCCGCAGCCAACACGCCCAGCCACCACATCGGCGCGGCTCCGGCCCGTACGACGACGGCCACCCGAGCCAGTCCCTGACCGCCGCGACCCTCGCGAACTCCGCGTGACACGATCCGCCTCCTCGTCGCCCCAACACGTTTTCTGGTCGCGCAGATTAGCGAAAGAACGTGAGACGAGTCTGAGAGGGACGCACATCTCGTCAGATCAGAGGGGACGCACCTCTCATTCGACGAACAGCCCCCGCGCCGCCGCCCCCGCGTCGAACTCCTCCAGCCGCGCCTGCGCGTCCGGCAGGTCGTCGCACATCGCCTCCAGCAGGACGCGGCCCAGCAGCATCGGCGCGCAGGCCGTGTCGAAGGCGAGCCCGGTGCCGACGGCGGCGGGCAGCAGCAGGTCGGACACCTTGGCGACCGGCGCGAAGGCGGAGTCGGCGACCGTGACGACGGTCAGGCCCGCCTCCTTGGCGTACGCCAGGGTGTCCACCACCTCGCGCGGATGCCGGGGCAGCGCGAAGCACAGCAGGGTCGTGGCGCCCGCGTGGACGGCGGCGTCGATCCGGTCGTGGATCATCGTGCCGCCCTCGTTGAGCAGCCGTACGTCGGGATGGACCTTGGCGGCGAAGTACGCGAAGCCGTACGCCTGCGAGGCCGCCGCCCGCAACCCGAGCACCGGGAGCGGGCGCGAGGCCGCGAGCAGCCGTCCCGCCCGCTGCACGGGCCTCGGGTCGGCCAGCACCTCCGCGAGGTGCCGCAGGTTCTCGATCTCGGCCTCGACGGCCTGCTGGTACTCGTTGTACGAGGCCGAGGCCGCCGTCTGTTCGGTGGGGGCGACCTCGCGCAGGTGCTTGCGCAGGGCGGGGTAGCCGTCGAAGCCGAGGGCGACCGCGAAGCGGGTGACGGAGGGCTGGCTGACCCCGGCCAGCTCGGCCAGCTCCACGCTGGACAGGAAGGGCACGTCGGCGGCCCGCCGCACCATGCTGTGCGCGATGCGCCGCTGGGTCGGCGTCAGCCGGTGTCCCTCGAACAGGGCCTGCAACCGCGCGGCGGGGCTGTCCGGCACGACCTCGCGCCCGTCCCGCACACCCGCACCTGTCTCCGGTCCCACCGCACCCGTCTCCGTGTCCGCGCTCATGCCTCGCTCCCCCTCCAGATGTCCGTGAACCGGTCGAGCAGTCCGGCCGCCGCCGTCACGTCGTGCGTGAGCGGCCGGTCGGTCGGGTCCTCGTCGAGCACCGACTCGGCGAGCTCCTGCGCGCGGCCCACCGGAAGGTCCGGGTCGGGCCTGAGGTCGCGCTGGCGCAGCGCCCGTACGGCGGCGACGAGTTCGCAGCCGACGACCAGACGGTACGCGCCGCTCAGGCGCAGTGTCTGACGGGCGGCGAGCGAGGCGAAGCTGGCCTGTTCCTCGACGCCCCGGGAGAGTACAGCGTGGCCCAGGGAGGCGGGCGCTGAGAAGGCCCGCACCTCACCGAGGGCGGCGCCGGCGGCGTACTCCAGGATCATCACGCCGGAGGAGGCGGGCTCCGGGTCGGCGAGGAAGGGCCGCAGGCGGGTGAAACCGGGCTCGTTCAGGGACGACAGGCGGGATGTCGACAGCCGTGCCACCTGGGTCATCGCCAGCCGGAAGTGGTCCAGGGCGAGGGCGAGTTGGGCCTGGTAGAAGCCGCCGTGGTGGTAGGCGGCCAGGTCCTCGGGGCAGATCAGGGGGTTCTCGGCCGCCGCGTTGATCTCTATCGCGAGGACCTCCTCCAGGGCGTCGGCCGCGTCGTGGGCCGGGCCGTGGATCTGGGGCAGGCAGCGGAAGCCGTACGGGTCCTGGATGCGGCCGAGCGGCGGGGTGGGCCGGTCGGCGGCGCCGATCAGCTCCCGCATCCGGCGGGCGACCTCGCTGGAGCCGCGGTGCGGGCGGGCGGCGTGCACGGGGGCGGCGTACGCCTCGTGGGAGCCGTCGACGGCGAGCAGGGAGAGGGCGCCGACGACCTGGGTGGCCTCGATCAGTCCGCGCAGTTCGTGCAGGGCGAGGGCGGCCTGGCCGAGGGTGAGGGCGTTGCTGCTGATGAAGGCCAGGGCGTCGTTGTTGTCGAGCGGCTGGGCCTCGGGGGCGCCCGGTCCGCGCCAGGGGTGTTCCCCGGCCAGCGCGAGGCCGGCCTGGGCGAGGGCGGCGATGTCCCCGGTGCCGACCGAGCCGAACTCGTTCACGACCGGGTAGGCCCCGCTCTCCAGCGCCTCGCACAGGGCCGTGACGACGGTGGGCCTGAGGCCCGCGCCGCCGGCCAGCAGCTGGTTGGCGCGGACGGCGAGCATCGCCCGCACCTGCCGGGCCGGGAGTTCCTCGCCGATGGCGCCGGCGTGGCTGCGCAGCAGCCGCAGTCCGTGCTCGGCGGCCGCCTCGGTGGGCACGTCCTCGTTCCGGTTGGCGCCGACGCCGGTGGAGCGGCCGTAGACGCGTCCGGTGGCGGCGATCCGGCGGGCGGCGTCCCAGGATTCCTCGACGCGGCGCGTCGCCTCACTGCCCGGGACCGGCCGCGCGGCCCCGTCGGCGAGGCGCACGACGTCCGCGACGCCGAGACCGACCCCGTCGAGGACGACAAGACCAGAGCCCGTAGTCCACGGCGTGTCCACGATCCGAGACGACATCAAGCCCAAAACCTCCTCAATCCGGACAGCTGATCTTGCTTATCGGTCATCCGTTACCTCGGATTAACACCAAGGCGTTGACAAGCTATTCACCTACCGAGAACTCTGCATGACGTTATACAGCCGGGCAAGGGACAACTCATGATCCAGTTCGACGCGGTCCACAAGCGCTTCCCCAACGGCACGACAGCAGTCCACGACCTCACCCTCGACATGCCGGAAGGGGGCGTGACCGTCCTCGTCGGATCCTCCGGTTGCGGCAAGACGACCACCCTTCGGATGATCAACCGGATGGTCGAGCCGACCTCCGGCACCATTCGTGTCGGCGGCAAGGACGTCACGCGGCAGGACGCCGCCGACCTGCGCCGTTCCATCGGGTACGTCATCCAGCAGTCGGGCCTCTTTCCGCACCGTACGGTGCTCGACAACATAGCGACCGTGCCACTGCTGCTCGGCCACGGCCGCCGCAGGGCCAGGGCCCGGGCGGCCGAGCTCCTCGACACCGTCGGCCTGACCGCCGAGGCCGGCCGCCGCTACCCGCACCAGCTCTCCGGCGGCCAGCAGCAGCGCGTCGGCGTCGCCCGCGCGCTCGCCGCCGACCCGCCGGTGCTCCTCATGGACGAGCCGTTCGGCGCGGTCGACCCGGTCGTGCGCACCCAGCTCCAGGACGAACTGCTCAGGCTCCAGAAGGAGTTGAGCAAGACCATCGTCTTCGTCACGCACGACATCGACGAGGCGGTACGGCTCGGCGACCAGATCGCGATCTTCCGTACCGGCGGCCACCTCGTGCAGTGCGCCACCCCCTCCGAGCTCCTCGCCCGCCCCGCCGACGACTTCGTCGCCGACTTCCTGGGCGCCGAGCGCGGCCTCAAGCTGCTCTCGCTGAAGACCCTCGCGGACGTCCCGCAGGGCCCGGCCCCCGAGGGCGACGCCTGGACACTCGTCCTCGACGAGGCGCGCAAGCCGCTGCACTGGGCGTCGAAGGACGCCGAGATCCCCGTACGGCCGCTCAAGGACGACGATTCCCTGCTCGCGGCGCTCAACGAGTCCGTCGCCTCGCCGGGCGGCCTGATCGCCCGGGTCGACGCGGCCGGCGTCCTCACCGGCGTCTCGTCCCGCGACGACATCCACACCCACGCCGGCCAGGCCCACACCGACGCCCGCGCCAGGACGGGTGCGGCCGCATGACCATCGACTGGTCGTGGATATCCGGCCACACCGACGACCTCACCACCCTCACGGTCTCCCACCTCCAGGCGGCCCTGACCGCGGTCTTCTTCGGCCTGCTGATCTCGCTCCCGCTCGCGGTGGTCGCCCACCGGGTCCGCTTCCTGCGCGGGTTCCTGCTCGGCGCGTCGAACGTCCTGTTCACGATCCCGTCGATCGCGATCTTCGTGCTCCTGCTCCCGGTCAGCGGCCTCACCCGCACCACCACCGTGATCGGCCTGACGGTCTACACCCTGGTCGTCCTGCTCCGGAACACCGTCGAGGGCCTCGACTCGGTCCCCGCGAAGACGAAGGAGGCCGCGAAGGCGATGGGCACCCGCCCCCTGCGCACGCTCCTCACCGTCGAGCTCCCGCTCGCGCTGCCCGTGATCATGGCGGGCGTCCGGATCGCGACGGTCATGTCGATCTCCCTGGTCTCCGTCGCGACCTACATCGGCGACGGCGGCCTCGGCCAGCTCTTCACCGACGGCTTCCAGCGCAACTACCCGACCCCGGTGATCGTGGGAGTGGTCCTCACCCTCCTCCTCGCCGTCGTCGCGGACGCGCTGCTGGTCGCCCTCCAGTACGTCCTCACCCCGTGGAAGAGGCGGCGAGCCTGAGATGTACGAACTCTTCTCCAACCTCGGCGGCTGGCTGACCAGCGGCACCCAGTGGGCCGGCTCGGACGGCATCGCCCACCGCCTCGCCGAGCACCTCCAGTACTCCCTTCTGGCCACGCTCATCGCGACCGCCATCGGCCTCCCGCTGGGCCTGCTGATCGGCCACACCGGCCGCGGCGCGTTCCTCGCGATCAACCTCGCGTCCTTCGGCCGCGCCCTGCCGACCGTGGGCCTGGTCGTCCTGGTCTTCCTGGCCAGCGGCCTGTCCATGACCCCGGTGTACGTCTCCCTGGTCGCCCTCGCGGTCCCGGCGATCGTCACCAACACCTACGCCGGCATGACCGCCGTCGACCCGGACGTGAAGGACGCGGCCCGCGGACAGGGCATGCGCGGCCACCAGGTCCTGCTCCACGTGGAGCTGCCCCTGGCCCTCCCGCTGATCATGACCGGCCTGCGCCTGGCCCTCATCCAGGTGGTGGCCACGGCGACTATCGCCGCGTACGTCTCCTTCGGCGGCCTGGGCCGCTACGTCTTCGACGGCCTCGCCCAGCGCGACCTCGTCCAGGTCCTCGGCGGCGCGGTGCTGGTCGCCGCGGTCGCCGTCGTCCTGGACCTCGGCCTGGCCGGCCTCCAGCGCTTCCTCTTCCGCCACCGCACCGCCTAGGAATCCGGAAATGAATCGTCGTACCCTCCTCGGCGGCCTGTTCGCGGCCGCCTCCGTCCCCGCCCTCTCCTCCTGCGCGAGCGGCATCACGTCCCTGGACAGCCAGGGCTCCACCTCCGGCGGCAGCGGCTCCAGCAAGGGCGGGGTCACCATCGGCACCGCCAACTTCACCGAGAACCAGGTGCTGGGCTACCTCTACGCGGCCGTCCTCGGAGCGGCCGGCGTGAAGACCACCGTCCGCCCCAACCTCGGCACCCGCGAGATCCTCATCCCCGCCCTCAAGGGCGGCGACATCGACCTCCTCCCCGAGTACCAGGGCGCCCTCCTGCACTACCTCGCCCCGAAGGCGACGGCCACCGAGGAGGGCGAGATGCAGAACGCCCTCGCCCTCGCCCTCCCCGCCGGCCTCCAGGTGCTGCCGTACGGCATGGCCGAGGACTCGGACGCCTTCGCCGTCACCCAGGAGACGGCGAAGAAGTACGGCCTGACCTCCCTCGCCGACCTCAGGAAGCAGAACGGCAAGCTGGTCATCGGCGCCGCGCCCGAGGTCAAGAAGCGCGAGGTCGGCGTGATCGGCCTGAAGGACGTGTACGGGGTGGAGTTCAAGGAGTTCAAGTCCCTCGACTCCTCCGGCCCGCTGGTCAAGGGCGCCCTGAAGAAGGGCGACGTGGACGTGGCGAACCTCTTCACCACGGACACCGACATCGTGGCCAACGACTGGGTCGTGCTGTCCGACCCGAAGAACCTCATCCCCGGCCAGCACGTCGTCCCCCTCATCGCCGACCGCAAGGCCGACTCCACGGTCCGCAAGGCCCTCGCCGGACTCGGCAACGTCCTGACCACGGAAGACCTCACCGAGCTCAACCGCCAGGTCGACAAGGACAAGAAGGACCCGGAGGACGTGGCGAACGCGTACGCCGAGCAGCAGGGGCTGACGCGGCGGGCCTGAACACCCCCTCCCGAACAGGGGGGCTAACCCCAGTGCGACAGGCGCCCCGGCTCCCTACCGTGGATCGCATGACCGGAATGGATGCGCGGGACACCGAGATCAAGAAGGAACTCAACGCCACCCTGCAGGCCCGCAGGGAACTGGGCGACGAGTACGAGTCCGCGCTGGTCGACTCGTTCCTGGAGAAGGTCGACCAGCGGATCGACGGCGCCGTGGAGCGCCGGTTGCGCCGGCAGATGGCCGAGCAGCAGATGGTGGCGGCCCGGGGCTCCCGGTCGCCGAAGCCGACCGACTCCTGGGGCGAGCGCTTCGGCTTCGGCATCGTCTCGCTGGTCCTGGCGATCCCGCTGTCCGCGATCGGCGGCGGCGTCGCCCACCTGCCGGGTCTGCTGGTCGCCTGGATCGGCATCGTCGGGGTCAACGCCGTCCAGGTGGCCCGCACCAACCCGGGCCTGTTCCGCGGTGGCCGGCGGCGCGGGTCGTCCCAGGACAGTGACTGGGAGGACTGACCGGCGAAGGCTCAGACCTGGCGGGTGGGCAGCACCGTGATCTGCCCCAGGTTGACCCGCCGCGGCCGGCTCGCCACGTAGGCCACCACATCGGCGACCTCCTCGGAAGCCAGCCCGCCCAGAGCGTCGAACATCCCGTCCAGCTGCCCGGACAGCTCCGCGTTGTCGATGTGGGACTTCAGCTCGGTGTCCGTCAGCCCCGGCTCGACGTTGGTGACCCGGACGTCACGCGGCCCGAACTCGGTGCGCAGCGACTGGGAGAGATGGGTCAGCGCGGCCTTGGTGGCGCCGTACACCGCGTAGGCGGGGTACGTGACGTGCGCGGCGACGGACGAGATGTTCACCAGGTCCGCGGTACGTCCCTCCGCGGCCGCCGCCGCCAGGTCGCCGGTGAAGGCGCGGACGACCCGCAGGACGCCGGTGACGTTCGTGTCGAGCATCCGCTGCCACTCGTCGATGCGCCCCGCCTCGACCGGGTTGGGCAGCATGACGCCGGCCGAGTTGACGACCAGGTCGACGGGCCCGTACGCCTCGTGGATCCGGGCCGCGGCCGCCTCCACCGACGCGTCGTCGGTGACGTCCGCGACCACGGCCAGCGCCTGTCCTCCGTCGGCCCGGATCTTCTCCGCGATCGCCTCCAGCCGCTCCGCGCGCCGCGCCAGCAGCGCGACCCGCGCCCCCTGATCGGCAAGCAGCACGGCGACGGCCTCGCCGATCCCGCTGGCGGCACCGGTGACGACGGCGGTACGTCCGGCCAGGTTCTCGTACGACATGAGGGACTCCTCGGGTGTTCGGTCTGCGCCGGTCCGTCCGGCGACGACACCCACCCTCGTCCGCCCCGCCCCGGCCACCCAGGGATGAGCTTTTCCTGGGTCTGCCAGTACCAGGCTCCGGTCCCGCCCCTCGCCTAGGCTCACACCATGGACGGCGAACTCGGAGACTTCCTGCGCTCACGTCGGGCCCGCATCCAGCCCGAGGAGGTGGGGCTCCCCTCGTACGGGCGGCGCCGGGTTCCCGGACTGCGCCGCGAGGAGGTGGCGCAGCTGGCCGGGGTGAGCGTCGACTACTACATCCGCCTGGAGCAGGGGCGCGGGCCGTCCGTGTCGGACGCCGTCCTGGACGCGATCGCGCGCGTCCTGAACATGGACGAGACGGAGCACGCCTACCTGCGTACGGTGGCCCGGCCACGCCGGACGAAAAGCAGCCGCCCCGCAGCGCCCCGCGTCCGCCCCGGCGTCCAGCTGATCCTGGACGGCATGGAACGCGTCCCGGCGTTCGTCATCGGCCGCCGTCTGGACGTCCTCGCCTGGAACGCCCTCGCCGACGCCCTGAACGGCTTCAGCCGGATGGCGGCCGGCGAGCGCAACGCGGCCCGCCAGGTCTTCCTCGACCCCGCCGCCCGCGACCTGTTCCCGGACTGGTCCGCGGTGGCCGCGCAGAACGTCGCCCAGCTGCACCTGAACGCGGGCCACCACCCCGACGACTCCGGGATGGCCGCACTGATCGGTGAGCTCTCCCTCAAGAGCGAGGACTTCCGCCGGCTGTGGGCGGACCACGAGGTCATGGAGTGCAGGTTCGGGGTGAAACGCGTCCGCCACCCGGTGGCGGGCCTGCTCACCCTGCCGTACGAGACGCTCACGGTCCCGGCGGACCCGGAGCAGACGATCGTGGTCTACACGCCGGAACCCGGTTCGGAGACGGCGGAGCGGCTGGCGCTGCTGGGAAGCTGGGCGACCACTCGGGCACGCTGAGGAGAACCCGCTGAGCAGGACCTGCCGAGGTGAACCCGCTGTAGTGAACCTGCTGAGGTGGACCCGCTGAAAAAGCTATGCGCGGGGACCGCCGCACCCCCGTTACCGGGGGGCGGGACGACGGCGGTCCCCGCGAGGGACGCGGGCCGGGTCAGGGCCAGACTCCGCGTCCTAGGCGTCTGTGGAGGTCCGGGAGCCGCTCCGGAGGTCCGTGACGCCGTTTACGGTGTCGGCCGGGGCGGGGAGCCGCTCCCGCCCTGCCGACAACCACTAATGTGCCGGACCCGTGTTAAGCGTGTGCTGCGCGGACGTGACGCCCTCGTACCACTTCTGCGAAGTCCACCATTCGGGCACCCGACCGCAAGTTCGCCGTGGACACGGGCCGTTCACCGCACGTTTCCCGCCCAGGGCCTGCCCGGCGGATCAGATCGCAGACGCGGGGTCCGGCACGCACACCTGCCGCGTTGTCGTCGGTCGCCGAAGCTCCGCTTCGACTCCCTCCTCCGCCTTGCAGCTGCACGCTCCCCCATCGCCCCCGCTCACCGGCGCTGATCAGTCGCCGCCGATTTCCTGCGACCTGATCCGCCGGACAGGCCCTACTTCCCGCCCTTGGCGAGGAACGCCAGCAGGTCCTGCCGGCTGATGACTCCCGTGGGCTTGCCCTCGACGAGGACGATCGCCGCGTCGGCCGCGCCCAGTACGGACATCAGGTCGCCGACCGGCTCGCCGGAGCCGACCTGGGGCAGCGGGGCGGACATGTGCTTCTCCAGCGGGTCGTCGAGCGAGGCGCGCTGGGTGAACAGGGCGTCGAGCAGCTCGCGTTCGACGACGGAGCCGACGACCTCGGCGGCCATCACGTCCGGGTGACCGGCGCCGGGCTTGACGATCGGCATCTGCGAGACGCCGTACTCGCGCAGCACCTCGATGGCCTGGCCGACGGTCTCGTCCGGGTGCATGTGGACGAGGGACGGCATGGCGCCGTGCTCCTTGTCGTTGAGGACGTCGGCGACGCGGGCGCTGGGGCCCTCGTCCTCCAGGAAGCCGTAGTCGGCCATCCACTCGTCGTTGAAGATCTTGCTGAGGTAGCCGCGCCCGCTGTCGGGCAGGAGGACGACCACCACGTCGTCCTCGCCGAGCGGCTCGGCGACCTTCAGTGCCGCGACGACGGCCATGCCGCAGGAGCCGCCCACCAGCAGGCCCTCCTCCTTGGCCAGCCGGCGGGTCATCTGGAAGGAGTCCTTGTCCGACACCGCCACGATCTCGTCGGCGACGGTCCGGTCGTAGGCGGTGGGCCAGAAGTCCTCACCGACACCCTCGACGAGATACGGCCGTCCCGAGCCGCCGGAGTAGACGGAGCCCTCGGGGTCGGCGCCGACGACCTGGACCCGACCGTCACTGACGTCCTTCAGGTAGCGGCCGGTACCGGAGATGGTGCCGCCCGTGCCCACGCCCGCGACGAAGTGGGTGATCTTCCCCTCCGTCTGGTCCCACAGCTCGGGGCCGGTCGAGTGGTAGTGGGAGAGCGGGTTGTTCGGGTTGGAGTACTGGTCGGGCTTCCACGCGCCCGGCGTCTCCCGGACCAGCCGGTCGGAGACGTTGTAGTAGGAGTCGGGGTGCTCCGGGTCGACGGCGGTCGGGCAGACGACGACCTCGGCGCCGTACGCCCGCAGCACGTTGATCTTGTCGGTGCTCACCTTGTCGGGGCACACGAAGATGCACTTGTACCCCTTGCGCTGGGCCACGATGGCCAGCCCGACACCCGTGTTTCCGCTGGTCGGCTCGACGATCGTGCCGCCGGGCTTGAGCGCGCCGCTCTCTTCCGCCGCCTCGATCATGCGCAGGGCGATGCGGTCCTTCACCGAGCCGCCCGGGTTGAAGTACTCCACCTTGGCCAGGACGGTTGCCCTGATGCCCTTGGTCACGCTGTTGAGCCTCACCAGCGGGGTGTTGCCGACGAGACTGATCATCGAGTCGTGGAATTGCACCGTTTGTCTCCGGATGCTTGCAAAAGAAATGGTCCTGATTGGTTCCGCCAGCCTATGGCTTCTTCGGAGACCGTGAAGGTCGTTCACTCCCCGTTGAGATTGGGCGACGGTCCGTACGGGGCAAGGAGTGGATGTACGGACACGAGGAGGTGGCGGCGACGCATGACGAGGATGTCGAGGGCGAGGGTGGCCCGGCGGATCGCGGCCGGAGCCGCGTACGGCGGCGGTGGGGTCGGTCTGGTCGGCGCGGCGGCCATGGGCCTGGTGCTGGCGGAGGTCCAGCTCGCCAAGCGCCAGGTGGGCAACGGGACGTCGCCGCACGTCCCCCAGGCGGACGGCCGGTACGGCAGTGGTTACACCACCCCCGGTGAACCGCCGCTGCGGCTGGTGATACTGGGCGACTCCACGGCCGCCGGCCAGGGCGTCCGCCGCAGCGGCCAGACGCCGGGCGCGCTGCTGGCGTCGGGGCTGGCGGCGGTGGCGGAACGCCCGGTGGTCCTGCGTAACGTCGCCCTCCCCGGGGCGACCTCCGACGACCTGGACCGCCAGGTGGCACTGGTCCTGGCGGACCCGGCCCCGGTCCCCGACATCTGCGTGATCATGATCGGCGCGAACGACGTGACCACCCGGATGCCGCCGACCCGCTCGGTACGTCATCTGGCGGCGGCGGTACGACGGCTGCGGACGGCCGGCGCGGAGGTCGTGGTCGGCACCTGCCCCGACCTGGGCACGATCGCGCCCGTGCAGCAGCCACTGCGCTGGCTGGCCCGCCGGGCCTCGCGGCAGCTGGCGGCCGCCCAGACGATCGGCGCCGTCGAGCAGGGCGGCCGTACGGTCTCGCTGGGCGATCTCCTGGGTCCCGAGTTCGCGGCGAACCCGCGCGAACTGTTCGGCCCGGACAACTACCACCCCTCGGCGGAGGGCTACGCCACCGCGGCGATGGCCGTCCTGCCGACGGTGTGCGCCGCGCTGGGCCTGTGGCCGGCCGAGGAGGAGCGTCCGGACGCCTCCCGCCGCGAGGGCTTCCTGCCGGTGGCACGAGCCGCGGCGGAGGCCGCGTCCGAGGCCGGTACGGAGGTCACGGCGGCGATGTCGACGGGGCCCAAGGGGCCGTGGGCACTGCTCAAGCGGCGTCGTCGGCGGCGGGTGTCGGCCGTCGAACCGGAGACCCAAGCAAGCGCTTAGTAAATTGCGGCCAGGGTCACACCGCGCGAAGCGTGACCCTGGCCATACGTACGGGTAACTTCCCACACAGCCCTGCACAACCCCCGTACTCCCACCCGTCGCCCGACCACCGCCCCTCAACGAGGCGCTACGCGCCGCCCCTCCTCGTCTGGAGCCGTCATGCCCGAAGCCGTCATCGTTTCGACCGCCCGCTCTCCCATCGGCCGCGCTTTCAAGGGCTCCCTGAAGGACCTGCGCCCGGACGACCTGACCGCCACGATCATCCAGGCCGCGCTCGCCAAGGTCCCGGAGCTGGACCCGAGGGACATCGACGACCTGATGCTCGGCTGCGGTCTGCCCGGCGGCGAGCAGGGCAACAACCTCGGCCGGATCGTCGCCGTACAGATGGGGATGGACCACCTCCCCGGCTGCACGGTCACCCGCTACTGCTC
This sequence comes from Streptomyces sp. NBC_01352, assembly GCF_036237295.1. Taxonomy (NCBI): domain Bacteria; kingdom Bacillati; phylum Actinomycetota; class Actinomycetes; order Kitasatosporales; family Streptomycetaceae; genus Streptomyces; species Streptomyces sp. NBC_01352. The sequence goes on along the minus strand of NZ_CP108354.1, from coordinate 6,413,328 downwards.
CTCCTCGCTCCAGACGAGCCGCATGGCCCTGCACGCCATCAAGGCCGGCGAGGGCGACGTCTTCATCTCGGCCGGTGTCGAGATGGTCTCCCGCTTCGTCAAGGGCAACTCCGACAGCCTCCCCGACACGCACAACCCCTTCTTCGCCGAGGCCGAGGCCCGTACGGCCGCCGTCGCGGAGCAGGAGGGCACCACCTGGCACGACCCGCGCGAGGACGGCCTCGTGCCGGACGCCTACATCGCGATGGGCCAGACCGCCGAGAACCTCGCCCGCTGGAAGGGCGTCACCCGCCAGGACATGGACGAGTTCGGCGTCCGCTCCCAGAACCTCGCCGAGGAAGCCCTCAAGAACGGCTTCTGGGAGCGCGAGATCACCCCGGTGACCCTCCCCGACGGCTCGGTCGTCGCCAAGGACGACGGCCCGCGCGCCGGCGTCACCCTGGAGGGCGTCCAGGGCCTCAAGCCGGTCTTCCGCCCCGACGGCATGGTCACCGCCGCCAACTGCTGCCCGCTGAACGACGGTGCCGCCGCGCTGGTCATCATGAGCGACACCAAGGCCCGCGAACTCGGCCTGACCCCGCTCGCCCGCATCGTGTCGACCGGCGTCTCCGGCCTGTCCCCCGAGATCATGGGCCTCGGCCCGGTCGAGGCGTCCCAGCAGGCGCTGCGCCGCGCGGGCCTGGGCATCGGCGACATCGACCTGGTCGAGATCAACGAGGCGTTCGCCGCCCAGGTGATCCCCTCCTACCGCGAGCTCGGCATCGACGTCGACAAGCTGAACGTCAACGGCGGCGCCATCGCGGTGGGCCACCCCTTCGGCATGACGGGCGCCCGCATCACCGGCACGCTCATCAACTCCCTCCAGTTCCACGACAAGCAGTTCGGCCTGGAGACGATGTGCGTCGGCGGCGGCCAGGGCATGGCGATGGTCATCGAGCGCCTGAGCTGACCAACTCCCTGTAATCGCACTGGAACAGAGCGTCACAGGCCGGCCCAGAACCGTGGAATCCCCAGGTTCTGGGCCGATTTGTGATCCAATCTCACCCAGGATGTGACCTATCTCCCTCGGAAAGGGATTCGCGCAGGTCAGCACCACTTCAGCCCCACCCCCCGGATCCAAGGCCCTGTCCGTTTCGTGACGTTACGCACTGACAGCTGGATAGTCCGCCCTTCAAGCTGATGTAGGAAGTCGGGGGTCGACTTTGAACCGGGAGTACGTCAGTGAGCGCCATGCCGATCGCCTTGTTGGTCACCACGGCCGCCACGGGCGCCGTGGGCGTCGCCGTCCTGCGCACCCTCATGGTGCTGCGCCGGCAGGTGGCCGCCCTGCACACCGAGCTCGCCAAGGGCAACGCCGCCGCAGCGCGGGGTCGTGTGCCGGCCGCCCGCCACTCCGCCGACGTCGACGAGATACGCGCCGCCGTGGCCGAGGCCCTCGCCGAGGAGCGTGAGCGCGAGCTCGCCGAGGCGCGCGCCTTCTGGGCCGCGCAGGAGGCCCGTGACGCCTCTGACGCGCCCTCGCTGCTGGGCCTGCCCGACAGCGAACTGTTCCTGCCCCGGCAGGCCGATTTCGTCGGTCTGGAGCCCCTGGAGCCGGTCGCCGAGCACGGCACCGACGCCGAGGAGTCCGCGGAACTGGCCGCGGCCCGCCGCCGTCACCCCTCCCACCCGGACTTCGTCCCGGTCTCGTCACCGGTCGTGAACGACCACGAGCGCACGGTGGCCACGCTGGAGGAGCTGGCGGCGTCCCAGGTCGAACTGGCCGACGTCCGCCCCGGCCCGCTGGGCACCCTGGACGTCTACGTCTTCGCCGACGGCACCACCCTGTGCATGACCCCCGGCCACCGCGAGACGGCGGAACGCCTGGCCTCGGCCCTGCACGCCGGCGAGACACCGACGCTGCTGGGCGGTTCGGGCATCTCGGGCGCGTACACGCTGACGTTCGCGTGCGGCGAGGAGAACGTCTACATCCTGGCGGACCGCGTCATAGCGTCCCTCTAGCGCAGACGCGAGCTCAACTCAAACCCCCGCCCGCTTCTGCGCCTCCTCCACCAACCGCACCGCATCATCCACCTGGCCCTCGTCCGTGAGGACGAGGGCCAAGTCGTGCACGGCGACGGTGATCTGGTCGGCCGCGGCGAACATCCCCGCGTCCGGCATCTCCCGAGGCTCGGCCCCGGGCGCCTCCACCTTCTGCGCCCATCGGGCGAACTCCCTGGCCAGCCCCAGAGCCTCGGCGGCAGCGCCCCGCTGCAACCGGCTCTGCGGAGCGGCCCGAAGACGATCGGCGAAGTGATCCACCGCACGGCACAGACGCGTCGTATCCACCACGCCGCGAGCGTAGGGCCTTGGCGGCGGATCATGCCAGCGGAGACCTGTCCGGTGCTTGCCCGTCGGCCCGATCCGCCCGAAAAGGCACTACGCGCCCCACCGGGACTGTTGCCAACGGGCGAACGCTCAGGCACGGTGACCTGAAGGACCGGCTTACATCCCCTTTGCGTCCGGAGGCGCCGATGTCCCACGTCCTCTCCGAGGAGACCCACCGCAACATGCTCGCCCGCATCCCCCACTGCACCGGTCGTGAAGTGTCCGACTGGCTCCGCACCGTCGAAGAAGGCCCCTCCCTCTTCCGCTTCGAGGAGAAGGTCAGCTGGCTCCGGCACGAACACAACCTCGCGTACGGCCACGCGAAGGCCATCGTTCACGAGTACGACCTGAGGAGGGCCGCGCGCAACTTCGCCTAGGCGCGCACCACGACAAAGGGCCCCGGGACGGTACCCGGGGCCCTTTCGCCGCTACTCGCGACTACCGCTGCGGCAACTGCCGCTGCACGCGCTAGTCGCTGCTGTTGAGGATCGCGATGATCCTCAGGAACTCCATGTAGATCCACACCAGCGTCAGCGTCAGCCCGAAGGCCGCCAGCCACGCCTCCTCGCGCGGAGCGCCGTAGGCGATGCCGTCCTCGACCTGCTTGAAGTCCAGGGCGAGGAAGCAGGCGCCGAGCAGGATGCCGACGACGCCGAAGATCACGCCGAGCGGTCCGCTGCGGAAGCCGAGGCCGTCACCGCCGCCGAAGACGGCGAACAGCAGGTTCACCATCATCAGCAGGATGAAGCCGAGCGCGGCCGCCATCACGAAGCCGTAGAACCGGCGGTTGACGCGGATCCAGCCTGCCTTGTACGCCACCAGCACACCGGCGAAGACCGCCATGGTGCCGATCACGGCCTGCATGGCCGCACCGTCGGCGATGCGGTTGTCGACGATGTTGGACAGGACGCCGAGGAAGACGCCCTCGAACGCGGCGTACATCAGGATCAGCGCGGGCGAGGCCTTGCGCTTGAAGGACTGGACGAACGCCAGGACCATGCCGATCAGCGCGGCGCCGATACCGATGCCGTACGAACGACTGATGTTCGCGTCGTCGATGGGCAGCAGTGCCCAGGCCAGCGCGGCCGTGACGATCAGGACGCCGAGGGTGGTGCCGGTGCGCAGGACGACGTCGTCCATCGTCATGCGGCCGGTGGTGACCGGTGCCTGCGGCGGTGCTCCCTGCTGAAGATCCTGCTGCGCGTACGGGTTCTGCGCGTACGGGTTGCCGGCCTGCGGCTGCGCGTACGGGTTGCCCTGCGTACCCACAGCTGCGCTCCCGGCCTGCGGCGCGGTGTTGAAGCCCGCGTAGCCGTTGTCGCGGCTGAACCCCCGTCGCGAGAAGACCGGGTTGCTGCTCCTCATTTCACTCCTCCATGGCCACCGTGTGTGTGGGCCTTGGCTCAAGAGTAATAGGTAGGCAAAGGAATGACCCTAGTGCTTGGGGAGGATCTTTCCCTCGTCGTGCTGGCCAACACGCTACGCGGCCCGCTGATTCCCGGCCACGGCGGCCTCACCCGAACGGAAACCCCGTGTACCCCTCGGCCAGGTCGGTCTCGGCGGCCCGGGAGGACGCGAGCCGTTCCAGCCGGGCCAGCTGGAGGCGGTCCTCGAAGGCGGTGGCGTCGGGGGCCCGGTGCAGGAGGGTCGTCATGTCGTAGGAGAACCGCTCGGCCTGCCAGACCCGGCCGAGGCAGGTCGCGGAGTAGGCGTCGAGCAGCTCGGCCGAGCCGGTCTCCTTCTCGTACGTCAGTGCCCTCGCGAAGGTGACGACGTCCCCGACGGCCAGGTTGAGGCCCTTGGCTCCCGTCGGCGGCACGATGTGGGCCGCGTCGCCGGCCAGGAACAGGCGGCCGTGCCGCATGGGCTCGTGGACGTAGGAGCGCATCGGGGTGACCGACTTCTGGGTGATCGGGCCGCGCTGAAGGCGCCAGCCGTCGGCGGTCTCGAAGCGGCGCTCCAGTTCCGCCCAGATGTCCTCGTCGCGCCACGCCTCGGCGTCGGTGCCCTCGGGCACCTGGAGGTAGAGGCGGGAGACGGACGGGGTGCGCATGGACAGCAGGGCGAACCCGCGGTCGTGGTGGGCGTAGACCAGCTCGTCGTGGGAGGGCGGCACGTCGGCGAGGATGCCGAGCCAACCGAAGGGGTACGTCCGTTCGAAGGTCCGGGACAGCGCGGCGGGGACCGCCTTGCGGGCCACGCCCCAGAAGCCGTCGCAGCCGACGACGTAGTCGCACTCCAGGACGTCCTCGACCCCCTCGTGCCGGAAGCGGACGCGCGGGCTGTCGGTGTCGGCGCCCTCGACGGCCAGCGCCTCCGCCTCGAAGAGCAGCGGGCCGCCCTCCTTGAGCTGGAGGGCGATGAGGTCCTTGCAGACCTCGGTCTGGGCGTAGACCATCACCGACCGGCCGCCGGTGAGGGCGGGGAAGTCGACGCGGTGGCGCTTCTTGGCGTACCGCAGCTCTATGCCGTCGTGGCGCAGGCCCTCGCGGTCCATGCGCTCCGAGGCGCCGGCCGCGCGCAGGACGTCCACCGTGCCCTGCTCCAGGATTCCGGCCCGCTGCCGCTGCTCGACATAGGCGCGGTCGCGGCTCTCCAGGACGACCGAGTCGATGCCGGCGTTGTGGAGCAGCCGGGCGAGGAGGAGGCCGGCGGGGCCCGCTCCGATGATGCCGACGGTGGTGCGCATCGACCAGCCTCCGTGTTTCCGGGTCTTCGCGTGTTCGCGTCTTCGTTTGTTCGCGTGGTGAAGTTTATTTCACTCACTTTCAGACATGAGTTTCCGACCGCACGCGCCCGCTGTCAACGGTCGTGCGGTGAACTCTTCAATGGAGGGTGCAGGTTCCCGAAGTGCCCGGAGCCGGACTTGAACCGGCACGCCCGCGAAGGGGCAGCGAGGTTTAAGCTCGCCGTGTCTGCATTCCACCATCCGGGCAGGCCATGGGCTCCGCATCGAGGTTCCGAGCCTATCGGGAGACATCCCCCGTACATCGGCCGGGCGGACCCATGTTGTCTTATTTTATTGACGCCTGAGGGAGCATCAGCACCCGGAACAGGCCATCCGCACTTGCCAATAGCCTTGCGCGTGCCCTTCGACCGCGCCTGCGGAATGACGGAATTTCACCGTCCGAACGAGGGGGCTCCACCTGTTCTCTGCACACTCCGGCCGTTTTCTCTGCGCAACACCGGCCGTCCTCTGCACACCACCCGTCAGGGACGGCCGTCATCCCCAGGTATGACACCGCGGAGTGTGGTCCGACCCGAGTCCCCCTGCGGAACCGGAGCAGCGGCTGACTACACGGCGGCTCGCGGCCCGGACGATGGATGTCGTCCCTCCGACCAACCCATCGTTCCTGGGGAGTGCCTTCTCGTGACCACCGCATCCATCGCCGGCCGGGCCACCGCCGTGGCCGCGCGTGCCACGGATCTGTCGAAGATCTACGGACAGGGCGAGACCCAGGTGGTCGCCCTCGACCGGGTCTCCGTCGACTTCCGGCAGGCCGAGTTCACCGCGATCATGGGCCCCTCGGGGTCCGGCAAGTCCACGCTGATGCACTGCGTGGCCGGTCTGGACACGTTCTCCTCGGGTTCGGTGCGCATCGGCGAGACCGAGCTGGGCTCGCTGAAGGACAAGCAGCTGACCAAGCTGCGCCGGGACAAGATCGGCTTCATCTTCCAGGCGTTCAACCTGCTGCCGACCCTCACGGCCCTGGAGAACATCACGCTGCCCATGGACATCGCGGGCCGCAAGCCGGACAAGCAGTGGCTGGACTCGGTGATCGCGATGGTCGGCCTCGCCGACCGGCTCGGCCACCGCCCCTCCCAGCTGTCCGGCGGCCAGCAGCAGCGCGTCGCCGTGGCCCGCGCCCTGGCCTCCAGGCCCGACATCATCTTCGGCGACGAGCCGACCGGAAACCTCGACTCGCGCTCCGGCGCCGAGGTGCTGGGCTTCCTGCGCAACTCCGTACGGGAGCTCGGGCAGACCGTGGTGATGGTGACCCACGACCCGGTGGCGGCGGCGTACGCGGACCGCGTGGTGTTCCTGGCGGACGGGCGGATCGTCGACGAGGTGTACGGCCCGACTGCTGAGTCCGTCCTCGACTTCATGAAGCAGTTCGACGCGAAGGGCCGTACCAGCTGATGTTCCGCACCGCCCTGCGCAACGTGTTCGCGCACAAGGCCAGGCTGCTCATGACCGTGCTCGCCGTGATGCTCGGCGTGGCCTTCGTGTCGGGCACCCTGGTCTTCACCAACACCATCTCCGAGGCGTACCAGAAGAGTTCGGCCAAGGGCTTCGACCAGGTCGACGTGGCCGTGGAACCCGAGCACCAGGACAGCGAGGGCGACACCGTCGGCAAGACGGCCGAGCTGACGCAGCCGCTGCTCGACGAGAGCACGAAGGTGCCGGGCGCCGCCTCCGCCATCGGCGTGGTCAACGGCTTCACCGCCATCGCCGACAAGGACGGCAAGCTGATCGGCGGCGGCTTCCAGTCTCAGGGCGGGAACTACTGGGGCACCAAGGACACCCGGTATCCGCTGGTCAGCGGGCATGCGCCGAGCGGTGCGGGCGAGGTCCTGATCGACTCGGAGACGGCGAAGCGCGCCGGGTACGAGGTCGGCGACACCGTACGGCTCTCGGTGGACGGCCCGGTGCTCGACCCGAAGATCACCGGCATCTTCACCACCGACGACGGCAATGTCGCCGCCGGCGGCAGCCTCGCCCTCTTCGACACGGCCACGGCCCAGCGGCTGTTCGGCAAGACGGGCACGTACGACCAGATCGACGTGCGGGCGAAGGCGGGCGTGAGTCAGACCGCGCTGAAGGCGGAGCTGGACAAGGCGCTGCCGAAGAACCTCGTCGAGACGACGACCGGCGAGCAACTGGCCGCCGACCAGGCGGAGATGATCTCCTCCTCGATGTCCGGCCTCAAGCAGGGCCTGCTGGTCTTCGCGGGCATCGCGCTGTTCGTCGGTACGTTCATCATCGCCAACACCTTCACCATGCTGGTCGCCCAGCGCACCAAGGAGCTGGCCCTGCTGCGGGCCGTCGGTGCCTCGCGCCGGCAGGTCACCCGCTCGGTCCTCATCGAGGCGTTCGTGGTGGGCGTGGTCGCCGCGGTGACCGGTCTCGCCGCGGGTATCGGCATCGGGGCGGGGCTGCGGTCGCTGATGGGCTCGCTCGGCGCGACCGTCCCGGACGGACCGCTGATCATCACGCCCGGCACGGTCGGGGCGGCCCTCGCGGTCGGCGTCCTCGTCACCATGCTGGCGGCCTGGCTGCCGGGCCGCCGGGCCGCGAAGATCCCGCCGGTGGCGGCGATGAGCAGCCTGTACGCCGCGGCGACCACCAAGTCACTGGTGCTGCGCAACACACTGGGCGCGCTCTTCTCGGGCGCGGGCATCGCGGTCGTCCTCGCGGCGACGACGATGTCCGGCTCGGACGGCCAGGCCCCGATGGGCCTCGGCGCGGTCCTCCTGATCATCGGCGTCTTCATCCTCACCCCGCTGCTGTCCCGCCCGCTGATCGCGGCCGCGGCACCGGTCCTGCGCGTCTTCGGCGTCTCGGGCAAGCTGGCCCGCCAGAACTCGGTGCGCAACCCGCGCCGTACGGCCGCCACCGCCTCCGCGCTGATGATCGGCCTCACCCTGATCACCGGCATGACGGTGATGGCGGGCAGCCTGCAGAAGTCGATCGACAAGATGGCGGCGTCCGCGATCAAGGCCGACTACGTGGTGTCCATGGCGAACGGCAACGAGCTGTCGCCGGACGTCGAGAAGAAGCTGGGCCGGATCGACGACGTCACCGCAACCAGCCCGCTGCGCAACGCGCCCTCCCGCATCGACGGCGAGACCGAGTACCTCACCGGCGTCACGGGCAGCACCATCGGCGAGCTGACCGACCTCAAGGTCGACAGCGGCGCCTTCAAGGTGGGCGGCACGCAGGTCGTCGTGGACGACACGACGGCCACGTCCCACGGCTGGAAGGCCGGTTCGAGCTTCACCGTCTCCTACGAGGACGGCGAGAAGCAGAAGCTGACCGTCGCCGGGGTCTACGAGGGCAACGAGATGATCCAGGGCATCATCCTGGACAACGCCACGCTCTCCCCGCACCAGTCGGACCCCGCCGACATGCAGGTCATGGTCAAGACGTCCGACGGCACGTCCGGCGCGACGAAGGACCAGCTGGAGAAGGCCCTCGGCTCCAACCCGGCCATCAAGGTCCAGGACAAGAAGGACCTCTCCGACGAGATCGCGCAGATGTTCACGCTGATGCTGAACATGCTCTACGGCCTGCTGGCCATGGCCGTCCTCGTCGCGGTCCTCGGTGTCATCAACACCCTGGCCATGTCGGTCTTCGAACGCTCCCAGGAGATCGGCATGCTCCGCGCGATCGGCCTGGACCGCAGGGGCATCAAGCGGATGGTCCGCCTGGAGTCCCTGGTCATCTGCCTCTTCGGCGGAGTCCTGGGCATCGGCCTGGGCGTGTTCTTCGGCTGGGCGGCCGGCGAACTCCTCGGCTCGAGCCTGGCGACGTACGAACTCGTCCTGCCGTGGGCCCGGATGGCGGTCTTCCTGCTCCTGGCGGCGACGGTCGGCGTCCTGGCGGCGCTGTGGCCGGCCCGGCGGGCCGGACGGCTGAACATGCTGGCGGCGATCAAGTCCGAGTAGCGGTACGGCAGTCGGGGCCCGTCGCCGGTGGCGACGGGCCCCTCTTGTTTGTTCTGCTTGTTGGTTCTGCTTGCTCGTCTGCTTCAGTTCCAGGTACGGGACCGCAGAGGCATCCCCGAGTCACCGGACTCGGGGGTCCGGATCGCCACGACCTGGTTCACGCCGATGCGGTTGTGCTCGAAGGCGAGCGCGGAGGCGGCCATGTACAGCCGCCAGACCCGGGCCCGCCCGGCACCGGCGAGCTGCACCGCACGTGTCCACTCCCCCTCCAGGTTCGTGACCCAGCGGCGCAGCGTGAGGGCGTAGTGCTCGCGGATCGACTCGACGTCCCGCACCTCGAACCCGGCGCGTTCGAGCTGGGTGACGGTGGTGCCGACGGGGGCGAGCTCCCCGTCCGGAAACACATAGGAGTCGATGAACTCGTCGACGTTGTACGCCGATTCGTCCCGGTGGGGCCGCCGGGCGATCTGATGGTTGAGCAGCCGCCCACCGGGCTTGAGAAGCCGCCGGAGCACCTCGGCGTACTCCAGGTACCGCTCGGAGCCGACATGTTCGGCCATCCCGACGGAGGAGATCGCGTCGTAGGGCCCGTCGGCCACATCCCGGTAGTCCTGTACGCGGATCTCGACCCGGTCGGTGAGTCCCTCGTCAGCGACGCGCTTACGGGCGTACGCGGCCTGCTCCTGGGAGAGCGTGATCCCGACGACGCTCACGCCGTGCTCGCGGGCGGCGTGGATGGCCATGGAGCCCCAGCCGCAGCCGACGTCGAGGAGGCGCCCGCCGGGGCTCAGGCCGAGCTTGCGGGAGATGAGTTCGAGCTTGTCGCGCTGGGCGCCTTCGAGGGTGCCGCCCTCGGACTCCGGGGCCTGCCAGTAGGCGCAGGAGTACACCATGCTCGGCCCGAGGACGATCTCGTAGAAGTCGTTCCCGACGTCGTAGTGATGGCTGATGGCCCGCTTGTCGGTGCGCTTGGTGTGCAGATGACGGCGGGGTCTGCGGACCTCCTCGCGGGGCGGGGCGGGCGGCAGCGGGGGTCCGGCCAGGGCGATGAGTCCGCGTACGGCGGCCCGCACCTCGGGGTCGCGCAGGGCCTGGGCGAGGCTGCGGGCGTCCTCGTCGCGCTCCCAGATGAGCCCGGACATCAGGTCGAGGCCGGCGTAGAGGTCCCCCTCGATGTCCAGGTCGCCGGCGACCCAGGCACGGGCGAGGCCCAGCTCGCCGGGCTTCCACAGCAACCGCCGCACAGCCCGCCGATTACGCACCACGAGTGTCGGCGCGCCCGGCGGCCCCGCCTGCGAACCGTCCCAGGCGCGGATGCGCACGGGTAGCGGTACACCCAGCAACTGTTCAACGAGGCTCTTCAGCCGCAGCGCGGCGTCTGCCATGGCGCAACCTCCGTGACGAGGGATCCCGGAATGTCCCTTACCTACGTAAACACCTGCGGGGCCGGGGCGCAGTCCCTCGTTCGCGTTACGGCTTCGCAAAATGCGTGCACGTGACACGGACTTTGCCGTGAGCGGGAACGCCGAAGGGGCCGCCCGCACCACGGATGGCGGGCGGCCCCTTCGGGGCGTTCGGTGACTCAGCGACTCGGTGACCGGAGGTCAGGAGGCCTTGGCCTGCTCGGCCTTCGGCTTGTCCTCGGCCTTGGACCGGCTCTCGGTCTTGCTCGCGGCAGCGACCGGCGCCGGCTTGGCGGCCTCGTAGAACTCCTCGCGCGGAGTCTCCAGGGCACCGAGGGCGACGACCTCGCGCTTGAGGAACATGGCGAGGGTCCAGTCGGCGAAGACGCGGATCTTGCGGTTCCAGGTCGGCATGGCCAGACCGTGGTAGCCGCGGTGCATGTACCAGGCGAGACGGCCCTTGAGCTTGATCTTCATCTTGCCCATGACGATCATCGCGACGCCCTTGTGGAGGCCGAGGCCTGCCACAGCACCCTTGTTGGCGTGGCTGTAGTCCTTCTGCGGGAAGCCCCGCATACCGGAGATCACGTTGTCGCCGAGGACCCGCGCCTGACGGAGGGCGTGCTGGGCGTTCGGGGGGCACCAGGCGTTCTCGTTGCCCGCCTTGCGGCCGATGAGGTCCGGGACCTGGGCGTTGTCGCCCGCGGCCCAGATGTAGTCCGTGCCCTTGACCTGGAGCGTCGGCTCGCAGTCGACGTGACCACGGGGGCCCAGCGGAAGGCCGTAGCGGCCAAGGGCGGGGTTCGGCTTGACGCCGGCCGTCCACACGATGGTGTTGGAGTCGACCTCCAGGCCGTTCTTCAGCACCACGTGGCCGTCGACGCAGGAGTCCATGGAGGTGGAGAGGTAGATCTCCACGCCCCGGCTCTCCAGGTGCTCCTTGCCGTACTGGCCGAGCTTGGGGCCGACCTCCGGGAGGATCTTGTCGGCGGCGTCGACGAGGACGAACCGCATGTCCTCGCGGGAGACGTTGTTGTAGTACTTGGCCGCGTCGCGGGCCATGTCCTCGACCTCGCCGATGGTCTCCGCACCCGCGAAGCCACCGCCGATGAAGACGAAGGTGAGCGCCTTGCGGCGGATCTCCTCGTCGTTCGTGGAGTCGGCCTTGTCGAGCTGCTCGAGGACGTGGTTGCGCAGGCCGATGGCCTCCTCGATGCCCTTCATACCGATGCCCTGCTCGGCGAGGCCGGGGATCGGGAAGGTGCGGGAGACCGCGCCGAGGGCGACGACCAGATAGTCGAAGGGCAGCTCGTACGCCTCGCCGACCAGCGGCGAGATCGTGGCGACCTTGCGGTCCTGATCGATGGTGGTGACCCGGCCGGTGAGGACCTCCGCCTTGGGCAGCACGCGTCGCAGCGGGACGACGACGTGGCGCGGGGAGATGCTGCCGGCGGCGGTTTCGGGGAGGAAGGGCTGGTAGGTCATGTACGACCGGGGGTCGACGACCGTGACGGTCGCCTCGCCGTAGCGCATCTTCTTCATGATGCGCCGAGCTGCGTACAGGCCTACGTACCCACCGCCTACTACGAGGATCCTGGGACGCTCCGTGGTGCTCATGCCATCGAGTATCCACCCGCCTCAGGGGGGTCGCTCGTGCGCCCCTTCACAAGCTTCCTGGTGGTGTGTGCTATCCTCCGCCGCTCGCGTGATCCACGTCATGGCGCGGAGTGGGAACCAGCGTGTACGGCAGGCCGTTGTCAATGCCGCGTGAGCTGCCTCTCTGGCCCCGAAACCCCTCCGTCGGGCCCTCGCGAGAGACCCTTCCGGAGCCTCCGTGAAACGTCCTCGCACGCCTCTTTTGAACACGTTCACGCGGGTGTTGAACCCCCGGAGGGGTCAACGGGGACGCCTTCGTCCTCCGACAGGGCCGAATTCCTTGTGAAGAACTTCACGAACTTTCCCCGGGGAGTGTCACCGAGGGGCCCACCAGGGCCCCTCGGGTGTGCTCAAACGGGCATCCTGCCTGCTCAGCAGAGTGCTACGCGAGCTCTTCGGCCACGCTCCAGGCGATGCCGTCGAGGATGTCGTGCTCGCTGACGACGACCTCCGCCGCGCCGATCCGCTCCATGATCGAGAGCAGGATCAGGGCGCCCGCGGCGATGACGTCGACGCGGCCCGGGTGCATGGAGGGGACGGCCGCGCGTTCGGCGTGGGTGGAGTGCAGGAGCCACTCGGTGATCTCGCGGACGCGGTCGTGGGTGACGCGGGAGTGGTGGATGGCCGTGGAGTCGTACTCGGGGAGGTCCTGGGCGATCGCCGAGACCGTCGTCACCGAGCCGGCCAGGCCCACCAGCGTGTGCGCCTCGCGCAGCGGGACCGTCTGCTCGGCGAGGTCGAGGGCCGCCTCGATGTCGGCCCGCATCGCCGCGATCTGCTCCGCGGACGGCGGGTCGCTCACCACCCCGTCCTTCACCAGGTGCCGCTCGGTCATCCGGACACAGCCCACGTCGACCGAGCGCGCCGCGCGCACGTGGTCGTCGCCGACGACGAACTCGGTCGAGCCGCCGCCGATGTCCACCACCAGGTAGGGCTTGGCGAGGTCGCCGCGGCCGGTCAGTTCCTTGGTGGCGCCGGTGAAGGAGAACTCCGCCTCGTGGTCGCCGGTGATGACCTCCGGCTCGACACCGAGGATGTCCAGCACCCCTCGTACGAACTCGTCCCGGTTCTCCGCGTCCCGGGAGGCGGAGGTGGCGACGAAGCGCAGGCGCTCCGCGCCGTGCTCCTTGATGATCGCCGCGTACTCGCGGCAGGCGGCGAAGGTCCGCTCCAGGGCCTCGGGGGCGAGCCGCCCGGTGCTGTCGACGCCCTGGCCGAGGCGGACGATCGTCATACGGCGGTCGAGGTCGACCAGTTCGGCGGTCGCCCCCGCGCCGGAGGCGCTATTGGATGCAGTGGTGTCGGCGACGAGGAGCCGGATGGAGTTCGTACCGCAGTCGACGGCGGCGACCCGGGTCACTTGGCGTCCTCCTGAACGGACTGAGCATGCTGAGCGGGCTCCGTGGATGTCTCCTGGAGTCGCGTCACACACGTCCCCTTCCGCCACCACTCCGGCAGCATCTCCAGCGCCTCGTCGCCCAGCGGGTTGACCCCGGGGCCGGCCGCCAGGGAGTGGGCGACCAGGACGTGCAGGCACTTCACCCGGTCCGGCATGCCGCCCGCGCTGGGGAAGCCCGTCAGCTCCTCGATCTCGTCGCGGCGCCGGATGTAGTCCTCGTGCGCGGCACGGTAGGCGGCGGCGAGTTCCGGGTCGGTCGCCAGCCGCTCGGTCATCTCCTTCATGACGCCGTTCGCCTCGAGGGTGCCGATGGCGGAGTTCGCCTTGGGGCACGTCAGGTAGTACAGCGTCGGGAAGGGCGTGCCGTCGGGGAGGCGGGGGGCCGTCTCGACCACGTCCGGCTCGCCGCACGGGCAGCGGTGCGCGATCGCGCGCAGACCGCGCGGCGGACGCCCGAGCTGCTGCTTGAAGGCCTCGACGTCCGCGTCGGTGGGCTCGGTGCGCGGAGTAGGGGGCGGGGGCGTTTGCATGCCTGTCTTTCTATCGCTCAGTTCACTGGCAGTTCACTGCTTGGAGGCGTCGGATCAGCTGTCGGAGGCGTCGGACTTGTCGACGCCGTCCCAGACGTTCGCGTACCAGGGGCGGTCGGCCGCCCCGAGGTCGGCGCGCGACTGCCTGGCCGCGTCCGGGTCGATGACGATGTAACCAGTCTCCCCCGGCATCACATAGTGCAGCCGCTGCCGGATCTGCTGCTCCGCGTACGCGTCGTCCTGCCAGCGCGCCTTGAGGTCGCGCAGCTGCTCGACCCGCTGCCGGGCCTGCTCCTGCTGCTGCTCGAGATCGGCGATCTCGGCGCGCTGGGAGACGTACTGCCTTATGGGATAGGCCAGGGCCACGATCAGCGTGCACAGGACCAGGGCGAGGAGCGCGGCCCGTCCGGTGAGCCGGGAGCGGCGGGCCTGCCGCTTGGTCTGGGAACGGTACACACGGGCCGCGGTCTGCTCGCCGAGCAGCTTGATCCTGGTCGCGGTGGAGAAACGGTCCCGGTCCTTCACGGCCATGTTTCCCCGCCTCCCGTCTCACACGTGCGTACGTCCCCGCACACGGTACGGGACCGGTACGGGGACGTACGTACGACTGGCTGAGGCTTAGCCCTGCTTGGCTCAGCCCTTGAAGCGGGGGAACGCGCTGCGGCCGGCGTACACCGCGGCGTCGTCGAGGATCTCCTCGATGCGCAGCAGCTGGTTGTACTTGGCGACGCGGTCCGAGCGGGCCGGGGCGCCGGTCTTGATCTGGCCGCAGTTCACCGCGACGGCGAGGTCGGCGATGGTGACGTCCTCGGTCTCGCCGGAGCGGTGGGACATCATGCACTTGAAGCCGTTGCGCTGGGCCATCTCGACGGCGTCCAGGGTCTCGGTCAGCGAGCCGATCTGGTTCACCTTGACGAGCAGGGCGTTCGCGGAGCCCTCCTCGATGCCGCGGGCCAGGCGCTCGGGGTTGGTGACGAAGAGGTCGTCGCCGACGATCTGGACCTTGTCGCCGAGCTTGTCGGTGATGACCTTCCAGCCGGCCCAGTCGTCCTCGTACAGCGGGTCCTCGATGGAGACCAGCGGGTACGAGGCCACGAGCTCCTCGTAGTACTCGGTCATCTCGGCGGCCGAGCGGGACTTGCCCTCGAACTCGTACTTGCCGTCCTTGTAGAACTCGGACGCGGCGACGTCGAGCGCGAGCGCGATCTGCTCACCGGGGACGTAGCCGGCCTGCTTGATGGCCTCGAGGATGAGGTCGAGCGCGGCGCGGTTCGACTCCAGGTTCGGGGCGAAGCCGCCCTCGTCGCCCAGGCCGGTGGACAGGCCCTTGGTCTTCAGCACCTTCTTGAGGGTGTGGTAGACCTCGGCGCCCCAGCGCAGCGCCTCGGAGAAGGACTCCGCGCCGATCGGGGCGATCATGAACTCCTGGATGTCCACGTTGGAGTCGGCGTGCGAGCCGCCGTTCAGGATGTTCATCATCGGAACGGGCAGCAGGTGCGCGTTCGGGCCGCCCAGGTAGCGGAAGAGCGGGAGGTCGCTGGCCTCGGAGGCGGCGTGGGCGACGGCGAGCGAGACGCCGAGGATGGCGTTGGCGCCGAGGGAGCCCTTGTTGTCGGTGGCGTCCAGGTCGAACATCGCCTGGTCGATCAGGCGCTGCTCGGTGGCGTCGTAGCCGACGAGCTCCGGGCCGATCTGCTCGATCACGGCGAGGACGGCCTTCTCGACGCCCTTGCCCAGGTAGCGGTTGGGGTCACCGTCGCGGAGCTCGATGGCCTCGAAGGCGCCCGTGGAGGCGCCGGAGGGGACGGCGGCACGACCCGTGCTGCCGTCGTCGAGGCCGACCTCGACCTCGACCGTGGGGTTGCCTCGGGAGTCCAGGATTTCCCGGGCTACGACGACGTCGATGGACGGCACGAGCATCTCCTTCTTCAATGTGACGCGGTTCGGCAGGACCGCGGTGGGTTCTGCGAGACGAGCCTAACCGGCTCCGGGCGATCGGCCAGCCGGTCGACCACCGGATGGACAGAACCGAGAGTAAATTGTTTCCGAACGGAACAAAGAGTGGCGTGCAACTCGCGGGGAAATCGCACAGGACCGGCATGAAAAAGCCCCGCCCCGGTGCGTACGGGGGAAGACGCACCGGAGCGGGGAGCCCGTGGGGACGGGGGGGTGGCCCTCACGAGGCCTCCACTATGGAGTCCACGGATAAGAGGGCGCTGTGGTTCAGCTGAGAGCCGCGTAGTACTTCAGGCGCGACTCTTGCCTTCAGTCGCGGCTCTTGCCTTCGGGCGCAGCCCTCACTTCAGGTGCAGCCCTCACTTCAGGTGCAGCCCTTACTTCAGGTGCAGCTGCTGGCCCGGGTAGATGAGGTCGGCGTCGGTGACGATGTCCTTGTTCAGCTCGAACAGCTTGTCCCAGCCGCCCTTGACGTCGTGCTCCTCGGCTATGGAGCTGAGGGTGTCGCCGGAGACGACCTTGTACTCGCCGTCGCCCTTCTTGACCTTCTTGCCGGTCGGGGTGGTGACGGTCTTCTTCGCGGCCGGGCGGTCCGCGGAACGGGAGGCCGGCTGCTCGGTCGAACGGCTGCTCTCCGAGGAGCTGCTGTCCGAGCTGCCGGAGCCGCTGGACGTGTTCGACGAGGTGTCGGCGCTGCCGTTGTAGGCGGAGTTCGACAGGTTCACACCGCAGTTCGGCCAAGCGCCCTTGCCCTGACCCGCGAGGACCTTCTCGGCGACGGCTATCTGCTGCGCCTTGGAGGCCTGGTTGGCCTGCGCGGCGTACTGCGTGCCGCCGTACGCGGCCCAGGTGGAGGCCGAGAACTGCAGACCGCCGTAGTAGCCGTTGCCGGTGTTGATGGACCAGTTGCCGCCGGACTCGCACTGGGCCACGGCGTCCCACTCGGAGGCGGTGGCGGCGGAGGCACTGCCGGCGGCCATCAGCGGGGCGGCGACGGCGGCACCGGTGACACCGGCGATGGCGATGGCACGGGTGGCCTTGGACGGACGGCGGTGCTTGCCCTTGGCGGAAAACAGCATGGTGGATCCCCTCACCGACGCCTGCGAGGTGAGCTGTCGGGTTCGGGCCGGTTGAGTTGCCCGGCCGTGCCTCGCGCTGTTTCGTGCGCGGCACGGCTTAACCCCAAGCCGGTCCCAGCTCAACTGCTGGTCCCGGCACTTACCTTGGGTCCCCCGCTCCTGCCTACGGCGCTTTACGCGACGACTGTTCCCGGGCGCCACTGGCAGGATTCGGCGTTGCGGCGGCCGGGGCTCGTGTTGGCGAGCGGTCCCGACGGTAGACACGCGATCCGCGGAATTTCAAAGACGATCAAGGCTTCTGAGACTCATCCCACACTTCGCCAAATCGGACATTCGGTGGCGAAGTGTGACGCGAACTCCCGCTAGTTTTCGCCCGATTCGATACCTACGGTGAGGGTCTGACCGGGCACGATGACGCTCGCGTCGGCGCCGATCGCCTGCTTGTTCTCCGCGTAGAGCTCACGCCACCCGCCTTGGAGGCCAAGGGAGTCGGCAATGGAGGCGAGAGTGTCCCCGGGGCGGACGGTGTACGAGTCCGCGCGGGCGGCGTGACGGCCGGCAGAGGCGCCCGCGTCGGCGGCGGCGGTACCCGCGTCCGTGTCCGTGGCCGCGGCCGTCTCGTCGGCGCTGTCGCCTCGATGCTTGCCCGCACCGAGGGAGCCGGTGTCGACGAGGGCCGAAGAGCCGCCCTCTTGCCAGAAGTTGTCCGAGTCGTCCGGATTCGTCACGCCGGTGGAGTCACTGCCGGAGTCGCCGCCGGAGCCCTGCGAGGCGCCGGGGGTTGCAGCAGAATCGGACGATGTGTCGGACTTTGCCGAGTTGTCGGCTTCGCCGGAAGAATCCGACCGGGCGTCAGAATCGGACGGCGTGGGCGACACGGACGACGAAGGCGCGTCCGAAGCCGCATCGCCGGACGAGTCCGCCGACGACCCGGAGGAGTCGGACAAGCCGGACGAGTCAGATGAGCCGGACGAATCCTTCGCGCCCGACGTCGCGTCGTCCGCCACACCCGTGTCGACGCCGGGCGCCGCGGTGTCCTTGCTGAGGCCGTTGAGCAGGCCGCAGGTGGACCAGTAGCCGACGCCCTGGTCCGCGAGGATCTTCTCCGCGACGGCTATCTGCTGGGAGCGGCTGGCCTGGTCGGCGCGCGAGGCGTAGTCGAGGCCGCCGTACTGCTCCCAGTCGTCCTGGGCGATGTGGAGCCCGCCGTAGTACCCGTCGCCGGCGTTCTCGCTCCAGGAGCCGTCCGTCTCGCAGTTCGCCACCTGGTCCCACGTGGTGCCGGTCGCCGCGCTCGCGCCGGTGGCGCCGAGGAGCGGGATCGCGATGGCGGAGCCGGTCACTCCGGCCGCCACAAGGATGGCCGGAGCCTGGCGGGGGCGACGATGACGGCCGTTCCCGGAGAGCATGCGGAAACCTTTCGCGAGACAACGGTGACCAGCGTGGCGGGTGAGGCTCGGCGCCGCGCTGGCGTGAACGTATAGGCAGTCGATCACTTGTCACAAGTTAATGCCGCGCAGATCACGTGAAGATCACAGACTTGAGGGCGCGTCACCTTTACGCAGGTGAGCGAGTCAGCCACGCGGCGTGAACTCGACGGGCAACGTCCGCAGCCCGCGCATGATGAGACCGCCCCGCCACCGCAAATCAGCTGAATCCATCGCGAGTTGCAGGTCCGGAAGACGGGTGAGAAGCGTCGCGAGCGCGGTCTGGCCCTCCAAGCGGGCGAGGGGGGCGCCGAGGCAGTAGTGGATGCCGTGGCCGTATCCGAGGTGCTGGTTGTCGCGGCGGGACAGGTCGAGCGTGTCCGGATCGGCGAACCGCTCAGGGTCCCGGTCCGCGGCGGCGAGGACGACGAGGACGGGGTCGCCGGTCGCGATGTCCTGTCCGCCGATGCTGACCGGCTCGGTCGCGAACCGCCAGGTGGCGAGCTCGACGGGGCCGTCGTAGCGGAGGAGTTCCTCCACACCGGTCTCGAGGAGCGCCGTGTCGTCGGCGGCGAGCGCCTTCTGGAGTCGGTCTCGCTGTTCGGGGTGGGTGAGGAGGGCGTAGGTGCCGTTGCCGATGAGATTGACGGTTGTCTCGAAGCCTGCGAACAGGAGGATGAAGGCCATGGCCGCGGCCTCGTTCTCGGTGAGGTGCTCACCGTGGTCGGAGGCCCGGATGAGACCGGAGATGAGGTCCTCGCCGGGGGCGCTCTCGGCCGTCAGGGCCTCGCGCTTGCGGTGGATGAGCTCGGCGAGATAGCCCCGCATCTTCTTCACCGACCGCGCCACTCCGCCGCGCGGCCCGCCGCCATGACGGATCATCATCCCCGCCCAGTCCCGGAAATCGTCCTGGTCCTCACGGGGAACCCCGAGCAGGTCGCAGATCGCGTAGATGGGGAGCGGGAAGGCGAAGTCGTGGATGAGGTCGGCGCTGCCCCTGTCGGCGAACTGGTCGATGAGGTGGTCGGTCAACTCCTGCACGCGGGGCGCGAATTCGGCGACGCGTCTCGGGGTGAACGCCTTGGAGACGAGTCGGCGCAGCCTCGTGTGGTCGGGCGGGTCGATGTTGAGCAGGTGCGTCATCAACTCGGCCTTGCGCTCGCCGGGGATGCCGGTCTTGCCCTTGGCGTGCGCGGGCTCGTCGTGGTGCGCGGGGTTCTTGGAGAGCCGCTGGTCGGCGAGAGCCTGTTTGGCGTCCGTGTAGCGGGTGACCAGCCATGCCTCCACGCCGCTGGGGAGTCGGGTCTTGTGGGCGGGGGCGTTTTCCCGGAGCCAGGCGTAGGCGGGGTAGGGGTCCGTCGCGAACTCCCAGGTGAAGAGTTCGGGGGCAGGGCTCGTGGGGGTGGGCTGGTCGGTCACTCCTTGACGGTAGCTGGGTTCTTGGCGGGGACGTTCCTGGCGGCGGACTGACCCCGAAATGTCCATGCCGACAGCTGTGCGGTACGCCTCTTTCTGCTGCCTCTGCCTCTCTACTCCTCTCGCTCCCCCTCCCCTTGCGTCTCCGGCTGCGTCTCCGTCCGCCTGATCGCGTCCCGGTACGTCCGCGCCGCCGCTCGTAGGGCCGCCTCCGGATCCACGCCCTCCGCCTCGGCCCGTACCGCCAGTGCGAGCAGGTCGTAGCCGACGCCCTCGGCCGCCGGCAACGGCACGTCCAGGCCCGCCGTCCGCACTCTCGACGCCAGCTTCGCCGCCAGGGCGAGGCCCGGCTGGCCGAGGGGGACGCCGTCCGTCACCGACTCGCGCTGCTTCTCTATCGCCTTCGTGCGCAGCCAGTGCTCCTTGACCTCCTCGGGGGTCGTGGCGGTCTCGTCCCCGAAGACGTGCGGGTGGCGGTGGATGAGCTTGGTGACGATGCCGCCGGCGACGTCGTCGATGGAGAAGGGGGCCTCGGAGTCCTCCTCGGCGATGCGGGCGTGGAAGACCACCTGGAGCAGGACGTCGCCCAGCTCCTCGCGGAGTTCGTCTCGGTCGCCCTCCTCGATGGCCTCGACGAGCTCGTACGCCTCCTCGATGCCGTACTTCGCCAGGCCCTTGTGGGTCTGCTGGGACGACCACGGGCACTCGGCGCGGATGCGGTCCATGACCTGGACGAGGTCCAGGAGGCGGGCGCCCGGCAGGTCGTAGGAGGCGGGGAGCAGCTCCAGGTCGGGCATGTGGACGCGGCCGGAGCCCGCGAGGCGTGCCAGGCCGTCTGTGAGGGCCGGCTCGCCCTCGCCGGTGGCGACCACGACGACCGTCCGTCCGCCGGCGCACGCGTCGATCAGTTCCTCGGCGGTCGGGGACGCCTCGTCGACCGTTATGCCCGCCTCGCGCAGATACGGCAGCTGCGGGTGGGCGCCGTCCGCGCACAGCACTCGGTCGGCGGCGTGCAGTGCCTGCCAGGCGGGCCAGGACAACAGGCCGGGGGCGACGCGGTGGCTGGTGGTGAGGAGGACGATGCGGCCGGTGGCGGGCTCGGGAGCGGTGGCGGCTTCGGGGCTGGTTGCGTTCACGATTCGAAGCTAACGCACGCCGCCGACGAGGCGATCAAGTTGTCCACAGGGCGGGGGGCTCGATGTGATCGTATGAACAACCCCGCGGTGCGGTCAGGCCGTCTGCTGCGTCTCCGTCGTCGTGACCTCCCGCACCCACGGCGTCTTCGTGTCGACGCGGCTGCTCTTGTCCACGTCCCAGGTGCCGTAGCGCGGGTTGAGGTCGACGTTCAGCTTCTTGGAGGCCTCGGCCAGGGCGTTCCAGAAGGCGGGGTCGCCGGTGTTGGTACCGAGGCTGGTGGCGAGCTTCTGGGCCTCCAGCTGGAGGCGGAGGTTCTCGTCCAGGCGCTCGGGGGCGATGCCGTACTGCTGCAGCCAGGCGGCCTCCAGGGCCTTGGAGCCGCCGGTCTGCTCCTCCAGGCCGCTGCGCATCTGCTGGATCTCCTTGCGGCTGACGCTCACGCCCGCGTCCTGGGCGGCGCGCTGCAGCACCCGCTCCAGGACCATGTTGTGCAGGGTGTCGCGGGAGAGCGTCCCGGTCTTGGCGATCGCCTGCTCGTACTGCGCGTCGTCCGGTACCGCCGCCCGCTGTGCCGCGCGCACCTCGTTCACCCGGGTCTCCAGCTGGGAGACGGTGATCCGCTGGCCGCCGACGACGGCCGCCGCGCCGGGATGCGCGTCGTTGCCACAGGCGGTGATGAGGGGGGCCGCGGCGATCGCGGCGGAGAGGAGGAGCCCGGTGCGACGACGGCGGTGCAAGGAAGCCTCCCGAGGAGTTTGTGCGGCGGTGCACAAGGTCTTGCGGTGATCGATGGTAGGCAGTGGGCAAGCTCTGGCCAACCCATTCGACCAACGATTCGGCAGTACTTCTGGCACCGCCGCGCCTCACCGGCCACGGCGGCTGCGGTACGTCTTGGCGTGCAGGGGCTTCGTGCCCCTGCGGCCGCGCACCTAACCGCGCACCTGACCCAGCCACTGGAGGGTCCGGCGGATCTCCGCCGCGAAGGGGTGGCCCGGGCCGTGCAGACGCTCCGCGTCGTGCAGCAGCCGTACCAGCGTGTCGTGGGCGGCGGCGCGGTCGCCCAGGGCGAGGAGGAGGTGGCCGATGCGGCGGCGGACGTCGTGGGCGAGTTCCGGGTCGCCGGCCACGTACTGGTTCTCGTAGTACGGCAGCAGTGCCCGGTACTCGGCGAGCGCCGCCGCCGGTTCGCCGAGCTGCTCCAGGCACTGGGCGGCCTCGTAGCGGTAGCGGAGCGACTGGGGGTCGGCCTGGCCGGCCTCAGCGGCGCGTTCGTCGGCGAGGCGGCGCAGTTCGGGCAGCGCGCGCCGGTACTGGCCGTCGTCCATGAGGGTGGCCGCGTACTGCTTGCGCAGGGTGCGGACGACCGGGGAACGCTCGCCGTGCTGTTCGGCGGCGGCCGGCAGGATCGCGCCGAGGATGTCGACGGCCTGGGTGATGCGGCCCTCGCCGAGGAGACGCTTGACCTCGTCGACGGCCCGGGCGACGTCCGGCTTCTCGGCGGCGGGCGGCACGGCCGCGGGGGCGGGCTGGGGCGCGGGCGTACGGGCGCGGTCCGGCCAGGGGGCGTGCGGGCGCAGGAAGGGGCGGGTGGGGTCGAGGGGCGCCCCGGTGGGCATGCCGCGCGGGGGCAGGAGCTGCGCCAGGTCCTCGTACACGTCCTGCGCGGAGGCCGGGCGGTGCTGCGGGTCCTTGGCGAGCAGGCGCAGGACGAGCGCTTCGAGGGGCTCCGGGACTTCGGCGCGGATACGGCGCACGGGCAGCGGAGGCTCGTACAGGTGCCGGTGCAGCACGCCGAGGGCCGTCGAGCCGGCGAATGGGACGTCTCCGCTGAGGAGCTCGTGCAGGAGTACGCCGAGCGCGTACAGGTCGGTGTACGGGCCGACCGCGCCGCCCATCGCCTGCTCGGGGGCCATGTAGGCGGGAGAGCCGATGGGGGTGCCGGTGTGGGTGAGGCGGGTGGTGTCCGCGTCCATCACGGACGCGACGCCGAGGTCGAGGACGGTGACCGTGCCGTCCTGCTTCACCATCACGTTGCGCGGCTTGAGGTCGCGGTGGACGATCGGCACGGCGTGCACGGCGCTCAGCACGGCGCACAGTTGCGCGGCGACCGCGACCGCCCATTGCCACGGGTACGGGTCGTGCTCGGCGAGGTGGTCGGAGAGGTCGGCGCCGTCGACGTACTGCATGACGAGGAACAGCTCCTCGCCCTCGCTGCCCGCGTCGTGGACCGTGACCAGGCCGGGGTGGTCGACCTGCGCGGTCACCCGGCACTCGCGCACGAAGCGGCGGCGCAGCTCGTCCGCCTCCTGGCCGGCCACCTTGTCGGGGCGCAGCAGCTTCACCGCCACGCGCCGGTCGAGCCGCTGGTCGTAGGCCGTCCAGACCTGGCCCATGCCGCCCTGCCCGATGAGCGTGGACAGTTCATAGCGGCCGGCGACGACACGTCCCGTCGTCACGCTCACCTTCCGCCCTCGTGATTGCCGTCGTGGTGGCGGTCGTGGTGACCGTCCTGGCGGCGCAGGTAGTCACTGAGCTCGTCGAGCTCGGCGCGCACCTGGTCGATGCGGGCGGGCGCGGGGCGGTGGGGCGGCGGGGTGGTGGGCAGGGGCGGCTGCGGCGTCTGCGAAGGCTGCGGCGTGTGCGGGCTGTGCGACGCCGCAGGCGTCTGGGGCATGGTCGTCGCGGTGTACGGGGACGGTGTCGGCGCCGCGGCCTGCGGGTAGCCGTACGCCGGTGTCGGTGTGGGCGCCGGTCCGGGCTGCGGTGCGTAGGCGCCGTAGCGGAGCTGGTGGAAGTGGCGTACGTCCGCCGCGAGGTAGTACGCGGTCACGGCGACGAGCCCGCCGAGGAGCAGGATCATCCCCGTCCAGCCACCCACCGTGTGGACCTCGTCGCCGGGCTCGGTGCCGAGCAGCACGAGCGCGAGGATGACGTTCACGAACGCGGCGACGAACAGACCCCAGTCGATCCCCTTGCGCGTGACGATCGCCAGGCGCAGCAGCATCGCCCAGGCCAGGATGCCGATGCTGAAGAACGAGAGCGCCACGAACAGCACGCGCAGGAAGACCAGCCACCCCGTCGGGGGCGGCTGCTTCACCGGCTGCGTGTAGCCGTGGCCATGCATGAAAACTCCTGGAGTCTGAGGTGGACGCACCAGTGCGGCCGACGTCGGGCAACGCCGGTCGCACGATTGTCGCTTCGAGCGTATAGGCCGACACGGACAACCGGTCCTGGGTTGTACCGAACCGTTGTCATGCTGGTCACTCCGCCCGCCGTCACGCCGATCGCTCCGCCCGTTGTCGTGCCGATCGCTCCGCCTCAGCCGGGCGCGACCGTCCCGTCCGTCAGGCCGTCGTACATCCCGCGGACGAGCTGCTCCCCGAGTCGGCCCGCGCTCCTGAGAGCCCGCTCGAAGTCGTCGAGGGCGCGGAAGCGCGCGCCGTAGCGAAGTTGTTCGTCGAGCGGGAGCCGGGGCAGCTGGAGGCGGCGCACGTCGAGCCGGGTGGCGGTGGACGCGTAGCTGCTGGCCTGGCGGTTGTTGGCGGTGCCGCGCAGGAAGCCGGCGAGGAACCACGGGTCGAGCGCCGTGGGATCGGGGCGCAGGAGCACGAGGTTGCGCCCCAGGGCGGCGCCCGCCGTGGCGTCGTCGATCACGCGCGTCACCGAGCCGCCGCCGAGCACCGGCACCACGACGTCGCCGGTCTCCACGAGGACGGCCTCCTCGTCGCTCTCGGGCAGCGTCCCCGAGGGGGCGTTTCCGGCGAGGACGTCGTGGTCGGTGAGGACGGGCACGCGCGCGTGGCCGCCGTTTCCGCCCGTACGCATCACCAGCGCGCCCCCGCGCGCGAGTTCGCCGACGGTCGTGAGCGGCCAGCGCGTGGGCTGTGCGCCGGCCGCGGCGGGCGGCGGGGTGAGGTCGGTGGTCAAGCGCAGGGTCTCGCCGAGGCGTTCGCGCACCGCGGTGAGCGCCTCGGCGCCGTCGGCAGCCGCCGCGGGCGGCAGGTGGCGGGCCGGGGCGAAGTCCACGTCGTCGTCCAGGAGTGCGATGACGGGCACGGAGCGGGCCAGGCCGGGCCGTTCGTCGAGACGACCGGCCTTGTCGAAGGCACGCCAGGCGTCGAGTACGGCCTCCCGCACGGCTCGCCAGTCCGGCCCGCCACGCCCCTCGGTCGCGAACTGCCCCGCGTCGGCGAGCAGTACCTCGGGCTGCGCGGGCGCCCTCTCGGGCCGGCGCAGCACCCACAGGTGGAGCGGGATGTTGTACGGCGGTGCGGCGCCGACCGGCAGAGCGAGGACGGCGCGCAGCGCGCCACGGCGCAGCAGGTCGGCGCGGATACGGCGGCCCGAGCGGCGGGAGGCGGCGGCGGGCGGCATGAGGACGACGGCGGTGCCGCCGTCCTTGAGGCGGGCTAGCGCGTGCTGCACCCAGGCCAGCTCGGACTCGTTGCGCGCCGGGAAGCCGTACTCCCAGCGGGGGTCGTACGCGAGTTCGTCGTGCCCCCAGTTGCGCTCGTTGAACGGCGGGTGGCACAGGACCGCGTCGGCCTGCAGTCCGGCGTGGGCGTCGGCGCGCAGGGTGTCGCCGGCCGCGGCGCGCACGGTCACCCGGGCGTGCAGTGCGAGCCGGAGCGCGGTGAGCGCGGCGAGGTCGGGGGCGCTGTCCTGGGCGTACAGCTCCTGGCCGGGGCGCGGGGTGACGGCACGCAGCAGGGCACCGGTGCCGCAGGCCGGGTCGAGGACGGTGCGCGCGGGGCCGGCGAGGTCGGCCATGAGGCCGGCGAGTTCGGCGGGGGTGAGCGTGTACTGGCGCGGGTTGGCGTCGAGGTGCCGGCCGAGGAGGAACTCGAACGTCTGGCGGGCGCCCAGCTCGGCGGCGAGCTCCGCGGCGCCGCGGAGGAGGGGGGCGGAGGGGAGGAGGGCGGGGCCGCTGGGGGCGTGGATGGCGGGCGTGTGGTGTGCGGGGGTGTGGTGTGCGGGGGTGTGGTGTGCGGGGCTCGTGTTCGCGGGGCCGCCGGTGTTCACGGCCCCACGGGCATTTCCGCCTCCGCCGGTGTTGACTCGCCCGTCGGTGTTCACGGCACCCAGGCTGTTCACAGACTGCGGCGAGTTCACACCCTGCGGCGTGTGAATCTCCCGTCCGCCACCTCCGCGCCCGCCCCGCAGCGCGCCGAAGCGCGGCACGAGCACCTGCTCCAGCGCGCCCGGCAGCATCGCGGCCAGCCGTTCGTCGGAACCGGCACTCACCTCCAGCCAGACCGTGGGGCGGTCGTGGATCAGAAGCAGGACGCAACCGGCGTGGGTGAGAGCCGTGACCGGTCCCTCGGGGTGGCCGGCGAGCTGTTGCCAGACGCGTTCACGCAGGGGGACCTCGGCGAGTTTCCCCTGATGGCGCAGCCAGGCCTCGACCTCGGCGAGGGCGAAGGACGGGCTGGTCTCGGTGCCGCCGACCGGCTTGGGGAAGTCGGCGTGCCGACGCCGCCAGTTGCTGACGGCGGCACGCCCGACACCGGCGAGCCGCGCGATTCCGGCGGCGGTCACCTCTGTCGCGTTGTCCTGCACGGCCCGGCTCCCCTCATCGTCCCGCGTGGGTCCACGTAAGCCTCGTGTCGTCCCCGCGTCCGTGTGTGGCGCCGAGCATACCGGCGTACTCAAGATCCATGCATTCACGCCCGTGTACACAACTACCTCCGTGAACCGTGTTGACTCAGTTCACAGGCTCTGTTCTTATTGACCCAGCGAACGAGCGACCGTCGAACGGCGGCAGTCGCCGCGTGGGGAGGGGACACAACCATGGGCATGAAGGGCAAAATCGCGCTGGGCGCCGTCGTCGGAGTCGTCGTGATCGGCGTGGCCTCGGCGAACGCCGGGGACGGCGGGAGCGACAGCGGCTCGGGCAAGAGCGGCAAGGGCTCTTCGGCGTCCGCGCAGAGCAAGCCCGGCGGCGAGAAGGACAAGGACGCGGGAACGACGGAGGTCGCGAAGAAAAAGGCCGCGTTCTCGGGAAGCGGCGACTTCGAGGTCGGTACGGACGTCAAGCCCGGCACTTACCGCACCACCGGCAACAGCGACGGCCTGTGCTACTGGGAACGGGCCAAGGACGCCTCGGGCGAGATGGACTCGCTGCTGGCCAACGACAATGTCAGCGGCACCAGTTACGTGACCGTCAAGGCCACGGACAAGCTCTTCAAGTCGAGCGACTGCAACGACTGGGAGGCCGTCGACCTGAAGGCGAAGGGCTCCCCCGCCTCGGAGATGGCCGGCGACGGCGGCATGTTCAGAGTCGGCGCCGACATCGCGCCCGGCACCTACAAGTCCACCGGCAACGCGGACGACTCCTGCTACTGGGAGCGCGACAAGAACGCCGAGCACTCGATGGACTCGATCATCGCGAACGACAACGTGAACGGCACGGCCGTCGTGACGATCAGCTCCTCGGACGGCTACTTCAAGACGGCCGGCTGCAAGGACTGGAAGAAGACCGGCTGACTCCGGCCGCCGGCCGCCCGCCACGCAGCCACGGCCCACGCCACGCACGACTGCGGCGGCCTACGGCATCCATCGCTGCACGGGGCCGCGGCGCACCACTCGTCCGAGGCACATCCGCCCGACGCGCGCGACCACTCGTCGCCTCGCCACGCCCCGCCACACCCCGCCTCGCCACTGCTCACCGCACCGCATCCTCATCAAGGAATTCCCATGCGCCGTACCGCACTTGCCGCCCTCTGCCTTGCCGCCACGGCCACCACCGCACTCACCGGCTGTCTGCCCGGTGAGGACAAGGCCGACAGCGGCCCGAAGACACCGGCTCGGTCGAGCGAGCCGAGCACGCCGAGCGCACCGAGCACGCCGAAGGACCCGTTCGCCGGGCAGAGCGGCGGTGAGATCGCCGAGCGGGCGATCAAGGCGACCACGGGTGCCTCGTCGCTGCGTATGAAGGGCGACATCCCCGACGAGGAGAGCGGGGGCGTGATCCGGATCGACATGGCCCTGAACAAGAAGGGCGAGTGCGCCGGCACGATGAGCGTCGGCGGCCAGGGCGAGGCCGAGTTGATCAAGACCGGCGACACCGTCTACATGAAGTACGACGAGGCGTTCCTGCGCGCCCAGAGCGAGGGCGAGTCCAAGGCGGACACCGACGCGGCCGTGGCGATGCTGGCCGGGAAGTGGACCAAGATGTCCGCGAAGGGCCAGGACGCCCAGGACATCGCGAGCTTCTGCGACCTGAACACGGTGCTCGGCGATGCCGAGGACGGCCACTCGGACGCGACCCGCGGCAAGACCACCACCGTCGACGGCACGCCCGCGACCGTCCTGCACGAGAAGGACGGCAAGGACAGTTACACGCTGTACGTGGCCACCGAGGGCGAGCCGTATGTGCTGCGCGTCGACAGCACGTCCGCCGAAGACCCGGGCACCCTCACCTTCGGCGACTACGACGAGCCGGTCCCGGCGCAGCGCCCTGCCGGCGAGATCCTGGACCTGGACGCCCTGGGCGGCTGAGCCACCCAAGGGCGCGGCAGTGCGGCACCACCTGGTCGGCTACGTCGACTACAGCGGGTGCCGCATCCACACGTTGGGCTCGACATACACCGCGTATCCGCGCTCCGGTTCGCAGCGCACCGGCACCAGCGCCCCCGGCACCTCGATGTCGCCCTCGGTGTCGAAGGGCAGCCCGGTCCAGTCACGCCACTGCTCCAGCGAGCCGGACACGGTCATGGAGGCCGGTGCCACGGAGTGGAGGGTGGCGCCGGCCCGGGCGTGGACGCGCAGCCACGGGTCGTGCGGCAGCCCGTCGGGGCGTACGCGACGGGCGTACTCCTCGATCGGTGTGTGTGGTTCCAGGTGCTTGGCGCTGGGGCGGACGGGGGCGACGACCTCCCGGAAACCCTGGGCGCGGGCGTTGTCGCGCATCGCCGACAGCATGCGGGTGGACAGTCCGCGGCCCTGCATGTGGGGGGCGACGGTGATGGCGATCGCGCTGACGGTGTCGGGGGCCACGCCTCGGCGCAGGTCGGCGAAGGCCCAGGTGAGCACCGCGTCCCAGCCCCGGGCGGGCAGTTCACTCCGCCCTTCGACGGCGAGGGCGAACGGCACGCTGTAGGCGTGTGCGACGACTCGCCCCGCTCGTCCTCGGCGAACAGCACGTACTGCGGGAGTTCGGTGGCTATCCGGCCGTAGTGGGAGTCGCCCACGAGGTCCTGCGTCACGAACTCCGGCCAACTGCTCGCCATGTCGACGACCAGCCCGTGCATGTCGGGACGCTCGGCGAGACTCGACATCTTCAGATCCATGCGGTCACCGTAGAGACGGGTGCGGGAGCGCGAAAGACGTTCTCGCACGTGCTGCCCGAGTGCTGCCAGGGCCGCTCGACGCCCTCTCCGCACCCGGACCAGGATTGCCGTCGCCGCTCAACCGCCGCACTGCTTCAGCATCATCTGCCGGTCGGGCACGGTCACCGCCAGTTCGTACTTGAGGGCGACCTGGGTGAAGCGGACCGCGTAGGCGCAGCGGATCTGCTTGTTCGGCGGGAGCCAGGACGCGGGTCCGGAGTCGCCCTTGGACGAGTTGGCGCGACCCTCGGCCGGCATCAGGTTGAGCGGGTCGTTGGCCAGTTGCTCGCGCTTGTCCTCCGACCAGCGTGCGGCGCCCATCTGCCAGCTGTAGGACAGCGGGACGACATGGTCTATCTGCACCTCGGTGGCCTTCTGCTTGCGCCACTCGATGGTCGTGCCGGTATAGGGGTCGTGCAGTGTCATGGCGATGACCACGCAGTCGGAACCGGAGCGGAAGCGCAGGCTCTGACCGTCGCGCTGGAGCAGGTCGTTGCGGGTGTCGCAGCCGTTGCGGGCCAGTGGGACTCCTTCGGCCGTGTCCATCCACGCGTAGCCGAACTCGTCCCGGTCGTAGCCCGTCCTGGGTCCGCGTCCCTTCGTCCGCAGGGTCTCGATGAGCTTGCGGGCGGCGGCCTCGTCGGTCTCGCTCGTCACGGGCGCGAGTCCCGGCTCGGTGCCGTCCGGGTTCTTCAGCGGGTTGACGGCACGACCGTCCGGCGCCGGCGCCGGCGCACCGCTGTCCGTCGAGGAACCGCCCGCTTCGAGGCCTTCGCACCCGGTGACGAGAGCCATGGCGGCGATCGCCGCAAGTCCGGTCCTGACGGCGGCAGTCGCTCCGCCCCTCCGACGCGTCATGCGTCCCTCCCCTTGCCTCCCCGGTTCCCGCCCCCGCACGGGCGGGTTGTGCCGATCTCACCGTAGCGGCCGAGAGGTCCAGACCATACAGTGACAAAAGGAGCATGGCTCGCGAGTCGGGCGTATCGTCGATTGCGAGTCACCTCCGGAAGGAGCTCTGGATGGGCATCCTCGACAGATTCAAGAACCAGGCGAAGGGCAGCAAGGGCAAGGACATGTCCGACGCCGCGGAACGGAAAGTCAACGAGAAGACGGGCAAGAAGTACGAGAGCCAGGTCGATGACGCGCAACAGCGGGTCGAAGGTCAGCTCGGCATGGATCGCGACAGGCCCGAACAGCCGTAAGGCCGGAGACTCACGGAGGTCATGAGGCCCGCGGGCACAGCGTGCCGGCCGGGCTCCCGCTGAACCACCACAGGCAACAGAGGCCGTCCGCGGAGACCCACCTCCCGCGGGCGGCTTCCTGTTTCCCACCCGCACGGGCGGGGACCGACTCACACCTTCCCGATCCCCAACGTCGTCTCCGAGGGCAGCAGTCCGGACGACAGCACCGCGACCCAGAAGTCACCGAGCAGGTCGACCAGGCGGTCGGTGCCGTCCCGTCCGAGGGACTGCCAGGGAGCGGCGGCGAGTCGGTCGGTGTCCTGCTCGACGCGGCGCCGCAGCGCACGGCCCGCCTCCGTGGCCGTACCGTCCTCGTCGACCAGACCGCGGGCGGACAGCCGCTCCCGTGCGGCCGCCCACTCCGCGGCACTCCAGCCGCGGCTCTCGAAGCGGTCGACGCTCGCGGCGCCTATCGCGGCGAAGGAGACGAGCGATTCGACCGGGTCGAGGCCGGCGACGAGCAGGGCCGCTATGTGGCCGTCGCCGCGGTGCTCGCGCAGGATCGTCGCCGCGTGCCACAGCTGGAGGTGAGGGGTCTTGGGCCACTCCAGTGCGGCGTTGGCCGCGGCGAGAGGACGGCCCGCGGTGTTCGCCGCCTCGGCCGCGCGCCGGGCGAGGGCGGCGGCCTCCGCCAGTTCGGCACTGTCCGCCCGGTCGCCGAAGATCGCGCGATACGCCCCGTCAATCCCCCGCAGCCGCGCCTCCAGCATCACCTCGGGGCTCGCGACCGACCACGCCGATTCGACGTGCTCGGCGACCATGCGCGGGCTGAAGCTGTAGAAGGCGGACGTCACCCGCTCGGCGCCCACCGGGCCCAACGGTGCCGCGCGGTACGGGAAGTAGGTCGGCCAGCGCTCCCCGGTGTCATGGCCCAGTGCCGTGGCCTCCGCGAAAACCTCCGGCGCGTAGTACAGCACCGCATGCAGCGGCTCCAACAGCTGCCAGAGCTGACGCACGCGGGCGAGCTCCACCGCCCCATCGATCACCCCATCGACCGTCCCGTCGATCCCGCCGCCGTACTCCCCCATGACGTACCTCCTCGACGCATCCCGCACCAGCACCAGCACCATCGCCAGCACAACTTGACACTGACAAGATTGCCCGACCCGTCCGAACTTGTCAACGCCTAGATCGAGCGTACGCTGCTGCCCATGAGCCCCACCGAACCGAAGAAGACGGACGACGCCCCCCGCCGGTACCACCACGGCGACCTGCGCCGCGCCATCCTCAGCGCCGCGCTGGACGTCATCGCCGCCGACGGCCCCTCCGCACTGAGCCTGCGCGACCTCGCCCGCCGCGCCGGCGTCTCGCACGCGGCGCCCGCCCACCACTTCAAGGACCGCACCGGACTGCTCACGGCGATCGCGGCCGAGGGCTTCGGGCTGCTCGCGGCCGCGCTCAACGAGGCCTCGGACCTCAAGGACGCGGGCGTTCGCTACGTACGCTTCGCGCGCGAGCACCCCGCGCACTTCCAGGTGATGTTCACGCCCGAGCTACTGCGCGGCGACGACCTCGAGCTGACCACGGGCCGTGCCCTCGCCGCCGACGCCCTGCGCGAAGCGGTCTCCGCCGTGCGCGCCGAGGACTTCGGTGTCGACTCCCGCCTCGCCGGCGTCGCCGCCTGGTCCCTGGCCCACGGCTTCGCCACGCTGCTCCTCGGCCACAACCTGGACGGCGCGGTCGGCCACCGGGACCCCGAGGAGGTGTTCCGGAACCTGGCGACCACGCTGTTCCGTTCAGCCTGAGGCCCGCTGCCCGCTGCCCGCTGCCCGCGCCCGCTGGTCGCTGCCCGCTCCAAGGGGCCCCGAAAGCCCCCGACCTTCCCCCTTACAATGATTCCCAGACCCTACGACCCCAGAATCGACGTCAGGAACTCCCCGACCCAGCCCAGCAACTCCCGCCCGATCAGCGGCTTCCCGCCCACCTTCGCGGTCTTCGGCCGCGGCACCAGCACCTGATGCGCCGCCGGCTTGATGACGGTCCCCGGGTACAGCCGCTTGAGGCGCAGCTCCTGGGACTCCCTCAACTCCACCGGCGCGAAGCGGATGTTGTTGCCCTGGAGGACGACCTCGCCGACGCCGCACGCGCGCGCGAGCATGCGCAGCCCGGCCACCAGCAGCAGGTTCTCCACCGGCTCCGGCAACTTGCCGTAGCGGTCGACGAGTTCCTCGCGTACGGCCTTGATGTCGTCCTCGGTGTTGACCGAGGCGATCGCCCGGTACGCCTGGAGGCGCAGGCGCTCGCCGGGGGCGTAGTCGTGCGGGACGTGCGCGTCGACCGGGAGCTCGATCTTGACCTCGAGGGGTGCCTCCTCCTCGACGCCGCCCTCCATGGAGGCGCGGTAGTCCGCGACGGCCTCGCCGACCATGCGGACGTACAGGTCGAAGCCGACGCCCGCGATGTGGCCGGACTGTTCGCCGCCGAGGAGGTTTCCGGCGCCGCGGATCTCCAGGTCCTTCATCGCGACGTACATGCCCGCGCCCATCTCGGTGTGCTGGGCGATGGTCGCCAGGCGCTCGTGGGCGGTCTCCGTGAGGGGCTTCTCCGGCGGGTAGAGGAAGTAGGCGTAGCCACGCTCGCGGCCTCGGCCCACCCGGCCGCGCAGCTGGTGCAGCTGCGAGAGGCCGAAGTTGTCGCCGCGCTCCACGATCAGGGTGTTGGCGTTGGAGATGTCGATGCCGGACTCGACGATCGTGGTCGACACCAGCACGTCGAACTTCTTCTCCCAGAAGTCGACGACCACCTGCTCCAGGGCCTGCTCCGACATCTGGCCGTGGGCGATCGCGATCCGGGCCTCGGGGACGATCTCCCTGAGCCGGGCCGCGGCCCTGTCGATCGACTCGACGCGGTTGTGGATGTAGAAGACCTGCCCCTCACGCAGCAGTTCGCGGCGGATGGCCGCGCCGATCTGCCGCTCCTCGTACGGTCCGACGAACGTGAGCACCGGGTGGCGCTCCTCGGGGGGCGTGGTGATCGTCGACATCTCGCGGATGCCCGTGACCGCCATCTCCAGGGTGCGTGGGATGGGGGTCGCGGACATCGTCAGGACGTCGACGTTCGCGCGCAGCTTCTTCAGCTGCTCCTTGTGCTCGACGCCGAAGCGCTGCTCCTCGTCGACGATGACCAGGCCCAGGTCCTTGAACTTGGTCTCGGCGGAGAACAGGCGGTGGGTGCCGATGACGACGTCCACCGAGCCTTCGCGCAGGCCCTCCAGGACCGCCTTCGCCTCGGTGTCGGTCTGGAAGCGGGACAGAGCGCGGACGTTCACCGGGAACTGCGAGTAGCGCTCGCCGAACGTCCCGAAGTGCTGCTGCACCAGCAGGGTGGTGGGGACGAGCACGGCGACCTGCTTGCCGTCCTGGACGGCCTTGAAGGCGGCGCGGACCGCGATCTCGGTCTTGCCGTAGCCGACGTCGCCGCAGACCAGGCGGTCCATCGGGACCGTCTTCTCCATGTCCTCCTTGACCTCGGCGATGGTGGTGAGCTGGTCGGGCGTCTCCGCGTACGGGAAGGCGTCCTCCAGCTCGCGCTGCCAGGGGGTGTCCGGGGCGAAGGCGTACCCGGGGGCGGCCATCCGCGCGCTGTACAGCCTGATCAGGTCGGCGGCGATCTCCTTGACCGCCTTCTTCGCCCGCGCCTTGGTCTTCGTCCAGTCGGCGCCGCCCAGGCGGTGCAGGGTGGGGGCCTCGCCGCCGACGTACTTGGTGATCTGTTCCAGCTGGTCGGTGGGGATGTAGAGACGGTCGCCGGGCTGGCCGCGCTTGGCGGGGGCGTACTCCACCACCAGGTACTCGCGGGTCGCGCCCTGTACGGTCCGCTGGACCATCTCGATGTAGCGGCCCACACCGTGCTGCTCGTGGACGATGTAGTCGCCCGCCTCCAGGGTGAGCGGGTCGATGGTCTTGCGGCGCCGGGCGGGCATCCGGACGCCGTCCTTGCCGGCCGCCTTCTGTCCGGAGAGGTCGGTCTCCGTGAGGACGGCGAGCTTCAGCCCCGGGTCGACGAAGCCGTAGTCGATCGAGCCGCACGCCACGTGCACCACGGAAGGGCTCAGCGAGACGAGGTCCGCCTCCAGACGGGCCGCGATGCCCTCACCGCCGAGCACCTCGACGGTACGGGCCGCCGGGCCGTGGGCCTCGGTCACGTACACCGCGCGCCAGCCGTCGGCGAGCCAGCCCTTGGTGTCGGCGAGCGCCTTCGCCGTGTCGCCGCGGTACGTCTCGGGCGCGTGCATGCCGAGCTTCAGGGTGTCGGCATCCAGCTCCTCGTCCGCCGCGAACGGCGACACCGACCACCACATCATGTCCAGCTCGCGCGCCCGGTCCCGGACGTCCGCGATGGCCCACAGGGAGGCCGCGCCGACGTCGATGGGTGCCTCGCCGCCGCCCGCGGTGGCCGCCCAGGACGCCTGCAGGAACTCCTGCGAGGTGGCCACGAGGTCGGAGGCACGCGTGCGTACCCGCTCCGGATCGCAGACGACCGCCATGGAGTCCTTGGGCAGGACGTCCAGGAGCAGTTCCATGTCGTCGACGAGAACCGGTGCCAGGGACTCCATGCCCTCTACGGCGATCCCCTCGGCGATCTTTCCGAGCAGCTCGCCCAGCTCCGGGTGCTGCTCGGCGAGGGCACGCGCACGCGTGCGGACGTCTTCCGTCAACAGAAGTTCACGGCAGGGCGGCGCCCACAGGCCGTGCTCGGCGACTTCGAGGGAGCGCTGGTCGGCGACCTTGAAGTAGCGGATCTCCTCGACGTCGTCGCCCCAGAACTCGATGCGCAGGGGGTGTTCCTCGGTGGGCGGGAACACGTCGAGGATGCCGCCTCGTACGGCGAACTCGCCGCGCTTCTCGACGAGCTCCACGCGCGCGTACGCAGCGGCGGCGAGGGCCTGAACGATCTCGTTCAGGTCGGCGGTCTGGCCGGTCCGCAGGGCCACCGGCTCCAGGTCGCCGAGACCCTTGACCTGCGGTTGGAGCACGGATCGGACGGGCGCCACGACGACGGAGACCGGGCCGGTCTCGGGGTCGTCGGGGCGGGGGTGGGCCAGGCGCCGCAGCACGGCGAGGCGGCGGCCCACGGTGTCGCTACGAGGGCTCAGGCGCTCGTGCGGGAGGGTCTCCCAGGACGGGTACTCCACGACGCCCTCGGGCGGGAGCAGCGAGCGCAGGGACGCGGCCAGGTCCTCCGCCTCGCGTCCGGTCGCCGTCACCGCCAGCACGGGGCGGCCTGCCTCGCGGGCCAGCGCGGCGACCGCGAGGGGGCGGGCGGCGGGCGGGCCGACCAGGTCGACGTGCATGCGGTTGCCGTCTGCGGCCGCGGTGATCGCTTCCGCGAGGGCGGGGTCCTTGACTACGGCGTCGAGCAGACCGTGCAGGCTCATTCGGGGGCGGCTTTCGTCTGAGGGCGGGCATCGCGAAGGGCCCGACGCGGGGACCGGCCGGGGGGTCTCCAGCGTACGTCGCTGCGCGGGCGGGTGCGGGAGCTGTGGATAACGCCCTGTGGATAACGTGCGTCGCCTGGTGCTCGGCACCTGTGTGGGCGTACGAGAGGGCTCCGCCCCCTGGACCCCCGGCCTGCGCCCACCCACCACCCGACTCCGTGGGTCGAAGGGTGGGCGTCGCCCGGCTCGGTCCGTCGGAAGGTGGACCTCTGCAGACACCAATGAACCCGGCGCCGAGAAGTCCCCCTGACTTCTCGGCGCCGGGTCTTCCCCGTCCGCGGTGGCTATTCGGTCGCGATCGCGTTCAATACGTTCATCCGCCCCGCCCGGAACGCCGGGATCAGCGCCGCGAACAGGCCCACGAAGGCCGAGCCGATGAAGACGCCGATGATCGTCGCCCAGGGGATCTCGAGGACGTTGAGGCCCTCCAGGGCGAGCAGCTTCTGGGCGGTGGCGCCCCAGCCCATCCCGAGCCCGAGCCCCAGCAGTGCGCCGAAGAGGGCGATCACCACCGACTCCATGCGGATCATCCGCCGCAGCTGGCGCCGCGAGAGACCGATCGCCCGCATCAGGCCGATCTCACGGGTCCGCTCGACGACCGACAGGGCCAGGGTGTTCACCACACCCAGGACGGCCACGATGATCGCCAGGGCGAGCAGGCCGTAGACCATGTTCAGGAGCTGGCCGATCTGGTCCTTCAGTTCCTGCTTGTAGTCGGTCTGGTCGCGGACCTGGTACTGCGGGTAGTTGTCCAGCGACTTCTTCAGCGCCGCGTACGCCTGCTCCGTCTGACCTTCCTTCGCCTTGGCGAACATGATCGTGTTCGGCGGGATCTGGTCGGCCGGGACGTACTTCCGCATCGTCTCGATGCTGATGTAGCGCACACCCTGGTCGAGGGCGCTGTCGTCGCTCGTGATGGCCGCGACCTTCAGCTTCGCCGTCTCGCCGCCCTTGAACGCGACGTCGATGGTGTCGCCGACCTTCACGCCGTGCGCCTTGGCGTAGTCGGAGCCGACCGACATGGCGTCCTTGCCGTAGGCGGCGCTCAGGGTGCCCGCCGTGGTCGCGCGGCGCAGGTCCTCGGCGTACGAGGGGTCCGCGGCGGTGACGCCGGAGGTGTCGGTCTTGCCGTCGGGCGAGGTCAGGGTGGCCTCGAGTTCCTTGTAGCTGGTGACGTGGGCGAGGCCGGGGCTCTGCTCCATCGCCTTCTCGGCCTGCGGGACGATCCGCTGGTTGCCCTGGACGATGAAGTCCGCGCCGACCGACTTGTCCAGCTCGCTCGTCGCCGAGGCGACCATCGAGGAGCCGACCACCGACAGGCAGGCCACCAGGGCCAGGCCGATCATCAGGGCGGCGCCCGTGGCGCCCGTACGGCGCGGGTTGCGCAGGGCGTTGCGTTCGGCCATGCGTCCCACCGGGCCGAAGGCCCGCAGCAGCACCGCGCTGATCACCCGGACGACCCCTCCGGCCAGCAGCGGGCCGATGACGACGAAGCCGATCAGGGTCAGCACCACGCCCGCGCCCAGCATCAGCGAACCGTCGGTCGCCTTGTCGGCGGTGCCGGCCGCGTAGAGGGCGAACCCGCCCGCGCCGGTCAGCACCAGCCCGATCAGGCCGCGCACCAGCCCGGCCCTGCCGTCGGCCGGCGTACCGGCGTCGCGCAGTGCGGCCATCGGGGAGACCTTCCCGGCGCGGCGGGCCGGGAGGTAGGCGGCGAGGACGGTGACCACGACGCCCAGCAGGACACCGGCGACCGGGGTGGTCGCCTTGATGGTCAGGTCGTCGGTGGAGAGGTTCATGCCGGCCGCCGACATGAGCTTCATCAGGCCGATCGCGAT
The DNA here is from genome assembly GCF_036237295.1 of Streptomyces sp. NBC_01352. Lineage (NCBI taxonomy): Bacteria > Bacillati > Actinomycetota > Actinomycetes > Kitasatosporales > Streptomycetaceae > Streptomyces > Streptomyces sp. NBC_01352. The sequence continues at coordinate 6,375,443 of NZ_CP108354.1, read as the reverse complement.
GCCGACGCCGGCCCCGACGCCCAGGATGGAGCCCACGATGCCGAGCAGTGTCGCCTCGACCAGCACGGACCGGTTGACCTGCTTGCGGGACGAGCCGATGGCCCGCATCAGGCCGATCTCGCGGGTGCGCTGGGCGACCAGCATCGAGAAGGTGTTGATGATCAGGAAGATGCCCACCAGGAACGCGATCCCGGCGAAGCCGAGCATGGCGTACTTGATGACGTTCATGAACTCGCCGACGTCCTTGCGGTTCTCGTCGGCGTTCTCCTTGGCCGTCTGGAGCTTGAACGTGCCGTCCAGCGCCTGAGCGACGTTCTGCTTGAGCTGCGTGTCACTCACGCCGGCCGCGGCCGTCACGTTGAACTGCGTGAACCGGCCGGTGGAGCCGAGGAGTTCGCGCTGTGCGGTCGCGGTGTCGAAGAAGACGATCGAGGCGCCGGGGTTGGTCACCTTGAAGGTGGCGACGCCGACGATCTTCGCCGTGAAGTCACCGGCGACGGAGATGGTGCGCAGTTCGTCGCCGAGCTTGAGGTCGTGCTTGTCGGCGGTGTCGGCGTCGACCATCAGCTCGGTCGGCCCGCGCGGGGCGTGCCCGGAGGTGATCTCCATCGACCGCAGGTCGTTCTTCGTCCAGTTTCCGGCGATCGTCGGGGCGCCGCTGGTGGAGCCCATGTTCTTGTTCTCGCTGTTGACGACGGTCACGGCCGACGAACCGACCACGCCCTCGGCCGCCTTGACGCCCTCCGCCTGCTCCACCTGCTCCAGCAGGGAGGCGGGCAGCGACTCGGGCTTGCCGTTCTGCGGCGTGTCGTCGCTCTTGGCCTCCTTCGGGGAGACGGTGACATCGGAAGCGGTCGTCGCGAACAGCTTGTCGAACGTCGTGTTCATGGTGTCCGTGAACACGAGCGTGCCGCACACGAACGCCACCGACAGCAGGACCGCGACGGCCGACAGGGCCATGCGTCCCTTGTGCGCGAAGAAGTTGCGCATCGAGGTCTTCAGGACAGTCATGACGTACGCCCCCGGGCGTCGAAGTCCTTCATGCGGTCCAGGACGGCCTCGGCGGTCGGCTTGTACATCTCGTCGACGATCCGGCCGTCGGCGAGGTACAGCACCCGGTCCGCGTACGAGGCGGCCACCGGGTCGTGCGTGACGATCACGATGGTCTGGCCCAGCTCGTCCACCGACTGCCGCAGGAAGCCCAGTACTTCGGCACCCGCGCGCGAGTCGAGGTTTCCGGTCGGCTCGTCACCGAAGATGATCTCGGGCCGGGCGGCCAGGGCACGGGCCACGGCGACGCGCTGCTGCTGTCCGCCGGAGAGCTGGGTGGGCCGGTGCTTGAGCCGGTCGGAGAGCCCGACGGTGTCGATGACCCGCCCCAGCCACGCCTTGTCGGGCTTGCGCCCGGCGATGTCCATGGGCAGCGTGATGTTCTCCAGGGCGTTCAGCGTCGGCAGCAGGTTGAACGCCTGGAAGATGAACCCGATCCGGTCCCGGCGCAGCTGCGTGAGCTTCTTGTCCTTCAGCCCGGTGATCTCGGTGTCGTCCAGGTAGATCTGCCCGGACGTCACGGTGTCGAGCCCGGCGAGGCAGTGCATCAAGGTGGACTTGCCGGACCCCGAAGGACCCATGATCGCGGTGAACTGGCCGCGGGCGATGTCCACGTCGACGTGGTCGAGCGCGACGACACGGGTCTCCCCGGACCCGTACGCCTTCACGACCTGCCGCGCTCGCGCGGCAACGGCCGTACGCCCGCCAGTGCCCCCGTGCCTGGTGATGGTCACAGCCGATGTCACGGTATGTCTCCTATGTCGGTCAGCAGGTGAATCTGTTGTCCGGCGGATGCTCAGCGGGTGAGCCGTTCGCCTTGGTGCGTCGAAGTGCTACGCCGATGAGTCTGGCGCCCGGAGAGGGTCCGGCGCGCTGGTGCCGGGCCCCGTCTTGTGCTGGGGAAAACCCCACCCCCGGACGTGCGGTGAACCGCCCCCCGACCGCTCCCCAGCGGCATAAAGCCAGGTTAAGGACCGTCCCGTGCCGTCTCGTCCTCCGGCGGTACGAACCCTCCCCCAGCCGTAGTACGGAGGTACCCCTAGGGGCAGTCCACCGCCGGGTGGAGCCGCTCTCGGGGTTCGCTCCACCTCTCGGCCCACTCAGCCTCCACCCTCCCGCGGCGTCATGGTCAAGACCTCCCGCGATGCACGCGTCGGATGGGAAGCTGTCCGACGGCAGATAGGTGCAAGGGGAAAGGACTTCACGTGGGCGACACGCAACCCGCGATACAGCAGGCAGCGCAGCGCACCACACCCGACCGGCGCGGTGCCGTGGTCGCTGCCCTGATGCTCGCGATGGCGCTGGCGGCACTCGACTCCACCATCGTCTCCACCGCCGTACCGCAGATCGTCGGCGACCTCGGCGGCTTCTCCGTCTTCTCCTGGCTGTTCTCCGGCTATCTGCTCGCCGTCACCGTCACTCTCCCCGTCTACGGCAAGCTCTCCGACACCTTCGGCCGCAAACCGGTACTGATAGCGGGCGCGGTCCTGTTCCTGCTCGGCTCCCTGCTCTGCGCCCTGGCCTGGAACATGGGCGCGCTGATCGCCTTCCGGGTCGTACAGGGCCTGGGCGGAGGCGCGTTGCAGGGCACGGTCCAGACTCTCGCCGCCGACCTCTATCCCCTCAAGGAGCGCCCCAAGATCCAGGCCAAGCTGTCCACGGTCTGGGCGGTGTCCGCGGTCGCGGGACCCGGCGTGGGCGGTGTCCTGGCGGCGTACGCGGACTGGCGCTGGATCTTCCTGGTCAACCTGCCGATCGGCGCGGTGGCGCTGTGGCTGATCGTCCGCCACCTCCACGAGCCGCAGCGGGACGTACGACCTGAGGAGGAGGGAAAGGCCGCCACGCGCGCGCGTGTCGACTGGGCCGGCGCGCTCGCGGTGTTCGCCTGCGGCGGCGTCCTGCTCACCGCGCTGGTGCAGGGCGGGGTCGCCTGGCCATGGCTCTCAGCACCCTCGATGGCCCTGTTCGGTACGGGACTCGTGCTCGTGGCGGTCGTGGTGCTGGTGGAGCGCAGGGCGGCCGAGCCGATCATCCCCGGCTGGGTGTGGCGTCGCCGTACGATCGCCGCGGTGAACCTGGCCCTCGGCGCACTGGGGCTGCTGATGGTCGCCCCGGCCGTCTTCCTGCCGACGTACGCCCAGTCCGTCCTCGGCCTGGGGCCGGTGGCCGCCGGATTCGTCCTCTCCGTGTGGACGCTCAGCTGGCCGGTGTCGGCGGCGCTGAGCCAGCACGTCTACCGCCGCATCGGCTTCCGCAACACCGCGATGCTCGGCATCGGCACGGCGACGCTGATCCTGTTCGCGTTCCCCTTCCTGCCGTATCCGGGGGAGGCCTGGCAACCGACGCTGCTGATGCTGCTGTTGGGCGGCGCGCTGGGGTTGTTCCAACTCCCGCTGATCGTCGGCGTCCAGTCCACGGTGGGCTGGGCGGAGCGCGGCACGGCGACGGCCTCGGTGCTCTTCTGCCGCCAGACCGGCCAGACCCTCGGCGCGGCCCTCTTCGGCGCGGTCGCCAACGGCGTACTGGCCGCACGGCTCGGCGGCGCGAGCGACCTGGACTCCGTGACCCGGGCCCTGGACTCCGGCCCCGCGCCCGAGGCGACCCGGCACGCGATCGCGGACGCGGTGCATGCGGTGTACCTCGGGGCGGCGGGTGCGGCGGCGATCGCGTTCGTGGTGCTGCTGGTTCTCGCACCTCGGCGGTTTCCGGTGCTGACGGAGCAATGACGGGTGTCCTGCGGTGTCTTGCGGGTGTCTTGCGGCGTGGCCGGCTCACGTGGTCGGCTCACGTTTATTGAGGTGCTCGACAGCCGCCCCCCGCTTACCCTGCACCGCATGGTGAAGCTGGAACGACTGCGCCCCGACCACGCGGACGCACTCCTCGCCTTCGAGCGCGCGAACCGCGCCTATTTCGTCCGCTCCATATCGGATCGCGGCGACGCGTACTTCGCCGAGTTCGACGCCCGCCACAAGGCGTTGCTCGCCGAACAGGACGCGGGGGTCTGCCATTTCCACGTGGTGCTGGACGAAGAGGGCGAGCTGATCGGCCGGGTGAACCTCATGGACGTGACGGCGGACGGCTCGGCCGAACTGGGCTACCGGGTGGGCGAATCCGCGACGGGGCGGGGCGTGGCCACGGCGGCGGTGGCGGCCGTGGCCCGGCTGGCCGCGACGAGGTACGGATTGACCTCCCTCACGGCGGTCACCACGCTCGACAACCTGGCCTCCAGGACCGTCCTGGAACGCAGCGGCTTCTGTGCCGAGGGCGAGATCACGATCGCCGGCCGCCCCGGCATCGCCTACCGGCTCGCGTCCCTCTCACACCTCGGGCACTGACAGGGCCACCCCCTCGTCAGTCACGTACACGCGCCGCCCCCTTGTCGCCGGCTGCCTCCTTCCGGATGAGCTGAAGGAACGTCGGCGTGTTCTCAGTCGTGCGTACGTCGACGAAGGCGCGGACGAAGGCGCGCAGATGACCGGCGTCGACAACCTGCCGTACCAGCTCGTGCGCGAGATCGGCCCGCGCTGTGTACCGGCCGGGCAGGCGCGACGTGCCGACCCCGTAGTCGCTGACCGTGTCCGTGTCGAAGAGGCCGCCGGGGCGGAGGATCGTCCAGTCGAGGTCGGTGTCGCGGACGACGGCCTCCATGCGGCGCATGTCGTCGTAGACCGTGCGGCCCATGAACCGCATGACGGCCGGCTCCAGCACCTTGCGGAACAGGAGGTTCTCGCCGGGCGCGGACGTGCCGAACAGGACGGTGGAGGTCACGGCGACGAAGCGTCGTACGCCGTGCTTGGTCATGGCCTGGGTGATGTGGGTGGCGCCGGCGGAGTACACGGTCACCGGGTTCTTGCCGTACGGCACGCCGAGCGCCGAGATCACGGCGTCCTGCCCGGCCACCGCGCGCTCGACCGCGACGGGGTCGTGCACATCGGCCTCGACCACCCGCAGTCGCGGGCCCCGCACCGCAAAGGCCTCCGGGTGGCGTGTGACGGCGGTGACCGTGTGCCCCTCCGCCCCCGCCCGCTCGACGACCAGCCGACCCGTCGGCCCGTTCGCTCCGAAAACGACGATCTCCATTGCTCTGTCTCCTTCTGAGGGTCCTGCCCATCAGAGGAGTCGGGCGGCCGTGAGTGTGACACGCCGCTCAAAAATCAGAGTTAATGCGGGTAACACCCCTGGTCAGCGGAGTAAGCGCGTACCGACCAATCAGTTTGGTGAAACCCTCGCGCACACGCCTACCTCCGAGTAGCGTGCGTGGCTCCGCTCGCCCACCCCCCAACTCCTGAGCCGCGCAAGGAGCACCGGGATGTCCTACGACCCGTCACCGTCGTACCCGCATCAGCAGTACCCGCCGTATCAGCCGTATCAGAAGAACCAGCCGCACCAGCCGTACGACTCCTCACCGCCCTACTCCACCTACCCCTGGCAACCCGCCGCCCCGCCCGAACCCCCCAGACAGCGCCCGCAGCACCGCCCCGCCCTCGGTCACCACAGCGACCTGCGGATCCTGCGCAGCGCCTACCGCTGGCAGCGGCGGACGGCCACGCTCACCGCGCTCGGGTACTTCACGCTCTTTCTGATCCTGTCCGCGTTCGCCCCGGGGTTCATGTCGAGCACGGTCGCCGACGGAATGCCCACGGGCCTGCTGCTCGCGATGGTCCAACTGCCGGTCACCTGGCTGGCGATCGCGCTGTACGAGCACACGGCCCGGCGTTACGTCGATCCGATCGCGGACCGTATCCGCAGGGAGTCCCAGCTGAACGCCAAGCGGGAGGGGGAGGCGGCGCGATGACGGGATTCAGTGATTCCGCGCAGGCGATGTCCCTGGTGGCGTTCTCGACGGTCGCCACCATCACGCTGCTGCTGTGCGTGATGACCGGGCCCGATCGGGACGACCTCGACGAGTTCTACACCGGCTACAGCTCCCTGTCCCCCATGCGCAACGGCCTCGCGATCGCGGGCGACTACATATCCGCCGCGACCGTGCTCGGCACGGGTGGCGTGATCGCGCTGTACGGGTACGACGGTGTCGTCCTCGCGCTCAGTACGGCCCTGTCGCTGATGCTGCTGATGTTCCTGCTGGCCGAACCCCTGCGCAACGCGGGCCGGTTCACGATGGGGGACGCGCTGGCGCGGCGGATGCCGGGGCGCGGTGTGCGGATGACCGCTTGCGTGGTGACCATCGCCGCGCTGCTGCCGCTGATGCTGGTGCAGTTGGCCGGAACGGGGCAGTTGCTGGCGTTCATCCTCGGGTTCTCCGGCGATTCGCTGAAGACCGGCTGCATCATCGGACTGGGCGCGATGATGATCAGCTACGCGGCGATCGGCGGCATGAAGGGCACGGCACTCATCCAGATCATGAAGATCGTGATGCTGCTCGGGTCGGGCGCGGTGGTCGCCGTACTGATCATGAGCAGGTTCGACTGGGACCCGGGCGCGCTGTTCGACACGGCGGCGGAGAAGAGTGGCGTGGGGTCCGCGTTCCTGCAGTCGGGGCTGGAGTTCGCGGGCAGTCCGCATCCCCGCCTCGACATGATCAGCGCCCAACTGGCCGTGGTCCTCGGCGGGGCCTGTCTGCCGCACGTCACCATGCGCATGTACACGGCCTCCAGTGCCCGTCAGGTCCGCCGGTCGATGTCCTGGGCGGTGTCGTCGGTGGTGCTGTTCGTGCTGGTCATCACGGTCGTCGGGTTCGGCGCGACGGCGCTGATCGGCCGGGCGGTGATCGCGCAGGAGGACCCGCAGGGCAACACGGCGTATCTGCTGGCCTCCCGGGCGGCCTTCGGCGCCGACGTCTCCACGGCGGAGACCCTGCTGTTCACGACCGTCACCACGGCACTCTTCCTCACCCTGCTCGCCTCCGTCGCCGGCATGATCCTCGCCTGCGCCAACTCCCTTGCCCACGACGTGTTCGCGGCCCGGGTGCACGAGATGTCCGAGCGCCGCGAGATGATGCTGGCGCGGTTGTCGGCGCTGGCGGTCGGGGTTCCGGCGATCGTGCTGGCCACGCTGGTCCAGCACCGCAGCCTGCAACCCCTGGTGACCCTGTCCTTCTGCCTGGGCGCCTCCGCCATCGCGCCCGCCCTCGTCTACAGCCTCTTCTGGCGCCGCTACACCCGAACCGGTCTGCTCTGCACGCTGATCGGCGGCTCGCTGGTCGTGGTGCTGCTGATGCCGGGCACGAACCTGGTCTCCGGCTCCCCCTTCTCCGCCTTCCCCGAGGCCGACTTCAACTGGTTCCCCTTCACGACGACGGGCCTGGTGTCGATCCCGGCGGGCTTCCTCTTCGGATGGCTGGGCACGCTGGCTTCGGGAAGGCGCAAGTCGGAGGAGCAGCGGCGGCAGTACGAGGCGGTGGAGGGCTGGATCCTGGCGGGGGCGGTGCGCAAGGGCGGCTGATGTCGTCGGGGGCGCCCGTTCAAGGCCGGGCGCCTCCCCCGACACACAGGCGCCCGTTCACGGTCGGGCGCCCCCCGACACGGGCCCGGCTGCACGGCGGCCCGGTACCGCCGGATCCGCCGGTACCGCCGGATCCGCCGACGTCACTCCATCGCCGCCCGCCCCGTGAGCGCCGTCAAGCTGTTCCGTACGTGATCCATCTGTGCCCGTACGTCGTCCCACCGCTCCCCGTGCTCCCGTAGCACCCGCTCCGTCTCCCGGGCGATGCGCTCCTCCCACGCACGCGCCTCCGCGAGCACGGCGGCCGCCCGCGTTCGTGCCTCCTCCTGCCGACGGCTCACGGACGCCTCCGCCTCGGCGAACGCCTGCTTCGCCTCCGACAACGCCGCTTCGGCCCGCGCCACCCGCTCGGCGTTGTGCGCGTCCAGCGCGGCCGCCCGCTCCTCCGCCTCCCGCTCGGCCTCGGCCCACCGTTCGGCGTGCTCCTTGGCCTGCTCGCCGAGCATGCCGGTGGTGCGCTGCCGCACCTCGCGCAACGCCGCGAGCGCCTCCCCGCGCCCCTCCTTCACCGCGCGCCGGGCGCCGATACGGATCTCGTCGGCCTCGGCGCGCGCCGCGAGCAGGCGGTGCCGGGCGCGTTCGTCGGCCTCGGCGCGTACGGCGTCGGCGTGCGCCTGTGCGGCCTCGCGCACGCCGTCCGCACGCTCCCGCGCCTCCTCGACCAGGCGCTGCGCCTCCTGCCGCGCGCTCTCCCGTACGGCCTGCGCCTCCTCCTGCCCCAGCTCGAAGAGCCGGCGCGCACGCTCCCCGAGCGCCTCGTACGTCTGCGGGACGAGCGTCGCCACGGTCTCCCGCATCAGCGCCGCCTCCGCCTCCATCTCCTTGGCGAGCACGGTGAGACGGGCGGCGCGCTCCCAGGCGGCGTCGCGGTCCCGGGAGAGGGCACCGGCGTACGCCTCGACCTGTTCGGGGCGGTAGCCGCGCCCCCGTACGGCCACGAATCCATGGGGTGAGACCGATGCGCCGCTCATCCTGGAACCCTCTCCGTCGAACCGACACGAATGGATGCGAAATAATGATTTCGCGGACATCTTGATGTATCGGACGGAATGGTTCATAACGCGACACTCCGCGCTCCGGTTACGGTCATCACAGGTACACAGCTACGCAGGTACATGCACAAAAGGGCCGGACCCGATCAGACGATCGGGTCCGGCCCCTTCCGTGCAGCGTGTCTCAGCTGGGGTGCCTCACAGCAGCCCGTCCCACATCTGCTCCAGCAGCACCGACCACCAGCTCTCCGGCGAACCGAGCGCCGCCGGGTCGAGTGCGGCCAACTGGGCCTGGAAGTCGACGGTCCAGCGTCCCGCCTGCTCCTGGTTCAGCCCGAACCTGAGCCGCCACATCCGGCCGAGCAGCGCCAGACACCGCTGGAACTCGGGCAGCCCCGTGTTCACGAACTGCGGCGGCACGGGCGCACCGCCCGGCCCCGCCTCCACGGGTACCGCCACGATGTTCGCCGTGCCGTACTGCACGCAGACCGCCCGGCCGAAGTCGCTGCCCATCACGAGGTACGAGCCCGCGTCCGAGGCCGGCTGCACCCCGCGCTCGGCCGCCAGTTCCGCCAGCGTCGGCACCGGCCGCCCCGGCTGGGCCTGCGCCCAGAAGAACGGCCCCATGTCCATCGGCAGCCCCGCGACCACCAGCGAGTGCGCCACCACCGGCGGCACGCCCTGCCGCGAGACGGCGGCCTGCTCGAACCGGAAGACCCCCGGCCCGAACGCCCCCGCCACCTCCTGCGCCACGCCCTCCGGCGGAATCGGCGGCGCGGGCGGCACCTGCGGAACCGGCACCCGCACCGGGGCCGGGCGGGCGGGCCCGTCGGCGACCTGGTGCAACTCGCCCTGGTGCTCGAGGAGTTGCTGCATGCCCTGCTGTCGGCTCGCGTGATCCGTGCCGTACGGGGCGATGCTCGCGATCCTCGCCTGCGGCCACTGCTCCCGGATCATCCGCGCACAGTACGCACCCGGCAGCTCGCAGGACTCCAACTCCGTGTGCAGCTCCAGCACCTGGTCCGGCGGCACGTTCATCGCCCGCAGCTCGTGGAAGATCTGCCACTCCGGATGTGGCGTCCCCGGCGCCGAACGCCGGATCAACTGCTGCTCCGACCCGTCCTGCGCGCGGTACCGCAGTACGGCCTGATACCCGGGCCCGACCGTCGGCTGCCCCTGCTGCTGCGGATATCCGTACGCCGACGGCTGCCCCGGCATGGGCTGCCCGGGCGGCGGCGGCACGGCGCCCGGAGGCGGCATCGCCCCGGGAGGCGGCATGGCACCGGGGGGCATCGACTGAGGGGCACCCGGGACGCCGGGTACGCCCGGGGCTTGCGGCGGAGGAGGCGCGCCGGGGGTGCCCATCGGGGGCCCGGCCAGCATGGTCTCCGCGTGGTGTACGGCACCCCGCGCGCCGGGCGCACCAGGGGCACCGGGGGCGCCCGGAGGCTGCGGCGCGCCAGGCGTGCCCGGAGCGCCGGGCGGCTTGGGCGCACCAGGAGTACCCGGCGCACCAGGAGCTCCCGGCGGCTGCGGCCCGCCACCACCGGGGCCCAACCGTCCCGGATCGGCAAACATCGTGGGGGCATGGTGGACCTCGCCCGGAGGCGTACCGGGGGGAGCCTGCGGGGCAGGCCCTCCGGGACCCTCGGGGCCGTCGGGGCCGAGCGCCGACACCATCTGAGTCGGCACGTACCCGCCGGCCGCCGGCGCACCGGGACCACTCGGCGGGGGCGTGCTGCCGGGACGCGCCCCCGGCGTCCCCGGGGCACCCGGCGGAGGCGGCGGGTTCGCCCCGGCACGACGCGGCGGAGGCCCCGCCTTGCTCGTCGCCGCGTCGGCGATGTCCCCGGCGTTCGGCGCGAGCGACCGCCCGCCCGGAGCACCGGGCCCGGCGACGGGAGGCTGAGGCGCACCCGGCGGAGGCGGGGGCGGGGGCGTCGCCCCAGGCACCGGAGCCCCCGGCACCGGAGCTCCTGGCACCGGAGCACCCGGAGGCGGCGTACCCGGCACACCCGGGCCCTGCGGATACCCGTACGTCGAGGGCGGAGGCGGAGGCGTCGCCCCAGGCACCGGAGCCCCCGGCACCGGAGCACCCGGAGGCGGCGTACCCGGCACACCCGGCCCCTGCGGATACCCGTACGACGAAGGCGCACCCGGAGTCCCGGGCGCCGGCGTACCGCCCTGGCCGCCAGGCCCGCCGTGCCCACCCGGCGCGTTCGGCTCGTCGACCGCCGGAGCGAGCGCCGTCGGCGGGAGCCCGCTGCCACCGGACATCAGCGCCGTCTTGGCGTCCGGCGGCGCGTCCTCGTCGTCGGCACCGCTCAGCGGCGGCGCGAACACCGTCGCGGGCAGTGGAACGGAACGGTCCTCGCCGGCATCCGCGTTGGTGTCGGTCCCGGCCCACGGCGTCGCCCCGGCGGGCACACCGGAAGGCCCGGCCTGCGTCTGAGGAAGCGCCTCCCCGGCCCGAGCCTCCGCACCAGCACCAGCACCACCAGCCACACCGCCACCCGAACCCGCGGACGCCCGCCGATCCGGAATCCCCAACTTGTCCGCCGCCTCCTGCAACCACTCCGGCGGCGTCAACAGGAACGACGTCTGGTTCAGGTCCACCCGGGCCGCAGGCGCCGGCACCGCGTCGGCGACGGCATCGGCACGGCCGTACTCCTCCTCGTACCGGCGGATCACCTCGCCCACCGGCAGCGAGGGCCACAGCGTGGCCTCCCCGCTGTCCCGGGCGATGACCAGCCGCTGACCGCCGCCGTCCGAACGCGGCCCGTCCGCACGGTCCTCGGCCCACATCACGAACCCGAGGTCGAACTCCCGTACCCGCACCTCACGATGCTGGTACGACGGCACATCCCCGTTGATCCACTCTTCGGCGCGCTCCTGCGCCTGCGCAAAGGTCACCATCGTTCCGCTCACTCCCCCACCGACGAGACGGGCACGGACCGCGCGAACCCGCCGTCCACCATCAGGTTCGCCACCGTCTCCAACTCCGGCGGACTGCCCGCGAGCCGCGACAGGAACGCGTCGAAGTCCTCACCGCACGGCAGCAGCAACCGCTCCACGCGCTCGGCCGGCGCCCACGACGGATCGACGTCCCGCGCGTCGTCGTACGCGCAGAACCACACCGAACCGGCCCGCTCGCCCTTCACCTTCACGGCCAGCAACCCGCCCTGGACGAATCCGACTCCCAGGTAGTCCTTGGTCAGATGGTCCCGCAGGCACTTGTTGACGTACACGAGGTCGTTGACCGCCGCCTCGTCCCGCACCGTGAAGAACGGCTGGTCGATCAGCAGGCCCAACTCGGCGTCCAGGGCGGTGCCCACCGGCGCGCACCCGCCCGCCGCCTTCAGGAACGACCGGTACGCACCCGGCAGCCGGTACCCGAGGTCCTCCTCGACGCCCAGCACCTGCGACTCGGTCACCGCCACACCCGACTTCGGCAGCCCGAAGTGCGCGGGACGCGTCTCCTGGAGCGGCCGCGTGCCCCTCTTGTTCTGGTCCACCGCCGCCGTCGCGATGCCGCCGTGATGCCGCAGCAGCGCCTTCACGTCGACCGGCACCAGTTCCAGCCGTCGCGAACCCGCCGCGTGATGCCACGTCCAGCCGTGCGGAGTCGCCACCGCGGGCACCGTGTCCCACAACTCGTGCCCCGAAGCCGCCAGGGCCGCGTTCGCCGACACGTAGTCCGTCAGCCGCAACTCGTCGACGCCGAAACCCTCCGGCGGATCCGCGATCTCCGCGACCGCACGCGCGTAGGGCGAGAAGACGGGGAAGCCGTGCTCGTCCACCCGCACCCCTCTCGGGTGACGGGCCGCCCGGACCGGATCCGGGAAATGCACGACCTGCCCGGCGTAGGCCGCGTTCGGCGGCGCGGCTTGCTGCCCGAGCCGACCTGTCGTCATGGCGGTTGCCCCCTGCGGCACTCTGGTACGACCCGCAGCGACCCCCTTCGGCCACTACGCACCGTATCGACTGTCTCGTCCGACTCCACGCGTCGACCGCGTGGATCGCGGTGCGGACAGCCTATGCGGTACGACAAGACCGGTCACCGGGCACCGGTCAGCACCCCTCCGCTTCCGTGACCAGCCGTCACCCCCTCGTGACTGCCTGCCCAAACCCGGGCGTGTCGCACCGCCCCAGCTTCCGCACCAGCCACGCCGTTTGGCACTCTGTGTCGTCCGGGGGATGCTCGGGAGGGGATGACGATCATGAACGCGACGCAGACGGGACCACACGCAGGACCGCGACCAGGCACGTCCGGCGACCCCCGGACGGCCCGGCAGACGACACCGCACGCAGGCCCGCACACCGGCGCCTCCGGCGACCCCCGCGTCGGCTGGAGCAGCACCGAGACCCCGCACGCCCCCACCCTGCGCCACCGCCGCGACGGCATACTCCCCACCGTCGCCGCCGCCCTCTCCGTACGCGGCGCCACCCTCACCGGCACCGCCGCCCGCGGCGACCAGCCGCCCGCCCTGCACCCTCTCGTGCAGGACTTCCTCGACACCCTCCCCAGCGACCGACGCGACCGCTTCACCGGACGCTGCGCCGAAGTCATGCTCATCTCACGCCACATCACGGCCATCGACGCCGCCCGCACCAGACGCGCCGCCCGCAGACCGATGACCAACGGCGAGGCCCGCAAGGCCCTCAAGCAGGCCAAACTCACCACCAGACGCATCCGCGAGGACGGCGACCCCCTCCACGGCAGCTTCGCCGCCCCCTGCCGCGCCTGCGCGGCCCTCAGCGCCCACTTCGGCGTCCGCGTGGTCGACTCCACGACCACGGACGACTGAGCCCGACCGGCTCCGGCCGAATCCGACCGGATCCGACTGAATCCCTCGGGCACGCCCCACGTACATCAGCAGGACGCACCACGACGATCTCGACGAACCAAGGGAAGATGCACCCCGACCGCACCTCCACCACACGCTTCCCCGTCCCCGTCGACGCCACCCTGCGCGCCGCCGGCTGGCAGCCGGGGCGCTGGGACATAAAGCAGGCCGAGATCTGGGCCGACGCCCTGCGCGACCACGCCTCACCCGCCGGACACCGGCACGCCGTCTTCCCCGCCGCCGTCGAGGCCTGGGCCGAATTCGGCGGACTCCACCTCACACCCACCGGCCCCGGCCGCCAGATCGCCCCCGCCGCCGTCCACCTCGACCCGCTGCACGGCCTCCACATGGCCCGCACCCTCGGCGACCTCGGCCGCGCCCTGGACACCGAGGTCTGCCCGCTCGGCGCCGAGACCGACACCCAGGCCATCCTCGCCATCGACACCGAGGGCCGCGTCTACGCCCTCGACCACACCGGCGACTGGTACCTCGGCCCCGACCTCGACCAGGCCCTCGCCGCCCTCGTCTCCGGCATCGAACCGACCCGCCTGACGGCAGACTGACGCCTCCCGAGCGATCGCCCTACGCGCCCCTACGAGGCCGGAATCACCGCCGACACCCGAAAACCCCCCGCGTCCGTCGGCCCCGACACGAACACCCCGCCCAGCGCCACGACCCGCTCCCGCATGCCCACCAGCCCGTTGCCACCGGACGGCAACCGCGCCGACGACTCCGACGCCACCTCCGGCGGCGGCTCGTTCTCCACCTGCATCGCGATCTCCGACACCCGATGCGCGAGCCGTACGTACGTCTTCGCCCCCGCCGCGTGCTTGTGGACGTTCGTCAACGCCTCCTGCACCACCCGGAACGCCGTCTGCTCGATGTCCGAGGCATACGGCCGTGTCTCCCCCTCCACCGACAGGTCGACCACCATCCCCGCGGCCGCCGACTGCCCCACCAGCACATCCAGATCGGACAGCGAGGGCCCGGGCCCGTCGCCCGCACCCTCGTCCTCGGCGACCCGGGAAGCCGCCACCGCCGCGGCCGCCCCCACCGCCGCCAACGGCACCTCGTCGCGCCGCGCGGCGGCCGCTCTGCCGTCCCCGGTCCGCAACACCCCGAGCATCTCCCGCAACTCGGTCAACGCCTGCCGCCCCATGTCCCCCACAAGCGCGGCATTCTTCACAGCCTTCTCGGGGTCCTTCCGAGCAACGGCCTGCAGCGCGGCCGCATGCACGACCATCAGGCTCACCCGGTGCGCCACCACATCGTGCATCTCCCGCGCGATCCGCGTCCGCTCCTCGTTCCGCGCCCACTCGGCCCGCTCCTCGGCCCGCTCGGCCAGCAACTGCAGCTCCCGCTCCAGACTGTCCGCCCGCTCCCGCAGGCTCTCCATCAGCCGCCGCCGCGCCCCCACGTACATCCCGAACAGCAACGGCGGCGCGGTCAGCCCCAAGGACGCGGTGATCGCCGCGAACGGGAGGAACCAGTCCCCCAGCGTCAGGTCCCCCCGCACCATGTCCTGCCGCACCCGCACGAACGTCACGATCAACGTCCCCACCAGCTGCATCCCCGCCAGCGAACCGATGATCCGCCTCGGCAACTCGGACGCCGCCAGCGTGTACAGGCCGACGATGCCCATCAGGAAGCCCATCTGGGCGGGCGTGATCGCGATCGACACGAGCACCACAGCGATCGGCCACCGCCGCCGCAACACCAGCACCGAGCCGGCCAACAGTCCGAACACGATCCCCGCGGCGACCGGAATCCCCGCGTCCCGCGCGAACGGATACCCCTCCACCGCACACTCCACCGCGGACACCACGGCCAGACTCACGTCCAGCACCGCACTGCGCCGCCTGACCCACCACCACGGCCCTCCCAAGGCCGTCGTGTGGTCTTCCCCCGTCGTGGTCATGCCTCCAGCCTACGGGCGCCGGGTGCCCCTTTTCCGGCGAGTTTCCGTGACTGGCCTACACCACAGTCCGTGACCGAACGGCGACGAATCCGCCCGATATCCCTCGAACTGCTGAATCGCTCACCGTTCGACCCCGGAAGATCGGATTCCGCCCGGACGGTATGCCCTTGGCACATCCACAGGGCAAATACGCCGAACAAGGAGGAGCGCCGACACACGAAGGCCGCCGCCGAGCAAGCGGTCGGCTTCCGGAAGAACACCTCGGAGGCATACCGCGACTGCCTGATCGTTTACGTCAGGAAGAGCGCCGAGTTGTACCGTCGCACGGAAGGCGCTTGGTACGGCATAGTGTTGGGTGCCACCTCGGCGATCTAGCCGTATGTCCGGTTTTAGCCGAGTTCCATCCCCCGTGGTGTAATTGGCAGCACTGTGGCTTTTGGTGCCATCTGTCCGGGTTCGAGTCCTGGCGGGGGAGCACATGCTCGTTTCGGGCCCTGACCAGTGACAGCACTGTCAGGGCCCACTCTCATGTCCCCCACGAAACGCCCCGGTATCCTGCGGATGTCCGACCCTCCCCCTCCACAGCCGAAGGGCAACTCCGTGAGCGCCATTCGCCCGGCAGCCGTCGTCGTTCTCGCAGCGGGTGAGGGCACCCGTATGAAGTCGGCCACACCCAAGGTTCTGCACGAGATCTGTGGCCGGTCCCTCGTGGGACATGTGCTTGCCGCCGCGCGTGAGTTGCAGCCCGAGAACCTCGTCGTGGTCGTCGGCCACGCCCGCGAGAAGGTCACCCCGCATCTCGCCGAGATCGACGCCGACGTACGTACCGCGGTCCAGGCGGAGCAGAACGGCACGGGGCACGCCGTACGGATGGCGCTGGAGGAGCTCGGCGGGTCCGTCGACGGGACCGTGGTCGTCGTATGCGGGGATACTCCGCTGCTCACCGGTGAGACCCTCCAGGCCCTCGCCGCCACGCACTCCGCCGACGGCAACGCGGTCACCGTGCTGACCGCCGCGGTTCCGGACGCGACGGGTTACGGCCGTATCGTGCGCGACGAGGTGTCCGGGGCCGTCACCGCCATCGTCGAGCACAAGGACGCCAGTGAGACGCAGCGGGCCATTCGGGAGATCAACTCCGGGGTGTTCGCCTTCGACGGGCAGCTCCTCGCCGACGCTCTCGGCAAGGTGCGTACGGACAACTCGCAGGGCGAGGAGTACCTGACCGACGTCCTCGGGATCCTGCGTGAGGCGGGGCACCGGGTGGGCGCCTCCGTCGCCGGTGACCACCGTGAGATCGCCGGGATCAACAACCGGGTACAGCTCTCCGAGGCGCGGCGGATTCTCAACGACCGGTTGCTGAACCGCGCGATGCTCGCCGGCGTGAGCGTCATCGATCCGGCCACGACCTGGGTCGATGTCGACGTCACCTTCGAGCAGGACGCCGTCGTGCATCCGGGGACGCAGCTGCACGGCTCGACGCACCTCGGCGAGGGTGCCGAGGTCGGGCCCAACTGCCGGCTGACGGACACGCGGGTGGGCGCGGGGGCGCGCGTCGACAACACGGTTGCGGACGGGGCCGAGGTCGGGCCGCAGGCGACGGTGGGGCCGTACGCCTATCTGCGGCCGGGTACGCGTCTTGGGCTGAAGGCCAAGGTGGGTACGTACGTGGAGACCAAGAACGCCTCGATCGGCGAGGGGACGAAGGTTCCGCACCTGTCCTATGTCGGTGACGCGACGATCGGTGAGTACACCAACATCGGTGCCGCCAGCGTCTTCGTGAACTACGACGGGCAGGACAAGCACCACACCACCGTGGGGTCGCACTGTCGCACCGGTTCGGACAACATGTTTGTGGCGCCTGTCACGGTCGGGGACGGTGCGTACACCGCCGCCGGGTCCGTGATCACGAAGGATGTGCCGCCCGGTTCGTTGGCCGTGGCCCGCGGTCAGCAGCGGAATATCGAGGGTTGGGTGGCTCGTAAGCGTCCGGGGAGCGCGGCCGCGAAGGCGGCCGAGGAGGCCTCCCGGCAGGGGGAGAGCGAAGGCTGACCGGAAACGGCTGCGTCAAACACGGCGTACCGTGATAAGTGCACATCCGCACGCCCCACCAGCCGAGACGGCCTCTCGCAGCCAGCTGAGACGGTCTGTCGGCACCCAGTTGAGACACCTCTGAGGAGACAGTGCTGTGACCGGGATCAAGACGACCGGCGAGAAGAAGATGATGTTCTTCTCCGGCCGCGCCCACCCCGAGCTTGCCGAGGAGGTCGCCCAGCAGCTGGGTGTCGGGGTTGTCCCGACGAAGGCCTTCGACTTCGCGAACGGGGAGATCTACGTCCGTTATCAGGAGTCGGCGCGCGGTGCGGACTGCTTTGTGATCCAGAGCCACACGGCTCCGATCAACCAGTGGATCATGGAGCAGTTGATCATGATCGACGCGCTGAAGCGTGCCTCGGCCCGCTCCATCACCGTCATCGTGCCGTTCTACGGTTACGCGCGGCAGGACAAGAAGCACCGTGGGCGTGAACCCATCTCGGCGCGTCTGATCGCGGACCTGATGAAGACGGCCGGTGCCCACCGCATCCTGACCGTGGATCTGCACACGGACCAGATCCAGGGCTTCTTCGACGGCCCGGTGGACCATCTGTTCGCCCTTCCCCTGCTCGCGGACTACGTGGGCAAGAAGGTCGACAAGGACAAGCTGACGGTCGTGTCTCCGGACGCCGGCCGGGTGCGTGTCGCCGACCGCTGGTGCGACCGGCTGGGTGCGCCGCTGGCCATCGTGCACAAGCGGCGTGACAAGGACGTGGCGAACCAGGTGACCGTCCACGAGGTCGTGGGTGAGGTCAAGGGCCGGGTGTGTGTGCTGGTCGACGACATGATCGACACCGGTGGCACCATCTGCGCGGCGGCGGACGCCCTGTTCGCGCACGGCGCGGAGGACGTCATCGTGACGGCGACGCACGGTGTGCTGTCGGGTCCGGCGGCGGACCGGTTGAAGAACTCGCGGGTGAGCGAGTTCATCTTCACGGACACGCTGCCGACGCCGGGTGAGCTGGGCGCGGACCTGGACAAGATCAAGGTGCTGTCGATCGCGCCGACGATCGCGAGTGCGGTGCGTGAGGTGTTCGAGGACGGTTCGGTGACGAGCCTGTTCGACGAGCAGTAAGGGTTCCTCTGTTCCTCGCGGAAGATCCTTTTGGGTGCGGCCTCCCCCTCCGAGTAGACTGCTGAAGTTGCTCGGCGAGGGAGGCCGTTCTCCGTCTGTACTTGTTACTTGTACGACGGTGGATCGGCTGTCCGTTATCGACGCGCTCTTCGTAGCAGGCCGTTCGTGGCCGGGTGACCACGTCCGTCGCTGTTTCTACGAGGAGTGATCCACATGTCCGAGGTCAAGCTCGCCGCGTCGACCCGTACGGAGTTCGGCAAGGGTGCCGCCCGTCGTATCCGCCGTGACAACAAGGTTCCCGGTGTTCTCTACGGTCACGGTTCCGACCCGATCCACCTCTCCCTTCCGGGCCACGAGCTGCTGCTCGCGCTGCGTACGCCGAACGTCCTGATCTCCCTGGACATCGACGGCAAGAGCAACGAGCTGGCGATCCCGAAGTCCGTGCAGCGTGACCCGATCAAGGGCTTCCTGGAGCACGTCGACCTTCAGCTGGTCACGCGCGGCGAGAAGGTCAACGTCGAGATCTACGTGCACACCGAGGGTGACCTGGCCCCCGGTGCCTTCCTGGTGGAGCACGTCCTGAACGCGCTTCCGGTCGAGGCCGAGGCCACGCACATCCCCGAGTCCGTCACGGTCTCCATCGCGGGTCTGTCGGCCGGTGACTCCATCCTCGCCAAGGACATCCCGCTGCCGTCTGGCACCAAGCTGGGCGTCGACGGTGACACCGTCGTCCTGCAGGTCCTGGCCGCGCAGGCCGAGGAGGCCGCCGCGGACACCGAGGGCGAAGAGTCCGCCGAGGCCTGATCCTCACCTTCGTCGTTCCGTCAGCCGCTGTTCCCTCGGGGAACGGCGGCTGGCGCGTATCAAGGAGACACGCACGTGACGACCGATGCAGGCGCCCCCTGGCTGATCGTCGGCCTCGGCAACCCCGGCCCCGAGTACGCGGCCAACCGGCACAACGTCGGCTTCATGGTCGCCGATCTGCTCGCGGAGCGGATCGGGGGCAGGTTCAAGCGGGCCGGCAAGGCGCAGGCGCAGGTCGTGGAGGGGCGGATCGGGCCGCCCGGGCCGGGGAACCGGCGGGTGGTGCTGGCAAAGCCGATGTCGTACATGAACCTGTCGGGCGGGCCGGTGAACGCGCTCAAGGACTTCTACAAGGTGCCCGTGGCGAACATCGTGGCCATTCATGACGAGTTGGACATCGACTACGGGGTCCTCCGGCTGAAGCTCGGCGGCGGGGACAACGGGCACAACGGGCTGAAGTCGATGACGAAGGTGATGGGTCCGGAGTATCACCGGGTGCGGTTCGGGATCGGGCGGCCTCCGGGGCGTATGCAGGTCGCGGACTTCGTGCTGAAGGACTTCTCGTCGGCGGAGCGCAAGGAGCTGGACTACTTCGTGGACCGGGCCGCCGATGCCGTGGAGTGCCTGGTGATCGAGGGGCTGGAGCGGGCGCAAAGCACGTACAACTCCTGACTTGTCGGTCGGCGGACCCGGCCGAGTTTGACTGCCCGTCCAGGCATGGCCAATGATCCCCGCCATGCCTGCCACACCCACCAGTTCCCGTCAGGCCTCGCTCGTCGCGTTGCGCTTCGGTCGCCTCGCGGCGATGGCCACGGTCGCGGCGCTGATCCTGATCGCGGGCGTGTGGGGGTCCTGGGGCACCGCCCAGCACGTGATGCTCACCAAGGGCCGGGAGCGCGGCACGGTCGAGGTGACGCGGTGCGGTGCCGAGACCTGTACGGGGCCGTACACGCCGATGTCGACCGGTTCGACGGCGCGCAAGAGCGTCGTCATCGAGCACACGGTGGCCGTGCGCAAGGGGCGGACGTACGACGTGGTCGTGAAGCCCGGCAGTGACGACGTGGTCCGGTCGGGTCCCGCCGGGATCCTCTACTCGTGGGTGCCGATGGGCGGCGCGCTGCTGCTCGCGTCGGTGGTGGTGGCGGGCGGGCTGCGGCGGACGCGGGTCGCGTGGGTGATGGCGGGGTCGGGGATCGCGCTGCTGACAGCGGTGTTCGTGACGATCTGAGGGGTTTTTGCGTTCTCAGGTCCTGTGGAGGAGTCGAGTGTTTCCTGTTCGTGATTGACCTGCGGTCAGTCCCGGCTGGATGCTGAGCCGCCCCCTCCACATCTTCCCGTTCGCTTCTCGAAGATGGACTACTGACCCATGCGTACCCTCTCTCGCGCCGGCGTCCTGTCCGCCGTCGCAGCGGCGGCCTTCCTGGCCGCTCCCCTCGCGCACGCCACCGCTCCGGGCGACAACGGCACCGTGAAGATCCACGACGCCACCACCGGCGAGGAGCTCCGCAAGAACGAGCCCCACGTCTGCACCTTCTACCTCGACGCCTTCGGTTTCGACGCCGCCCAGGAGGTCGACTGGCACATCGAGGCCTGGGCCCCGACCGCCGACGTCAAGGGCGAGACGGTGAAGTCCGGCGAGATCACCCTCGACGCCGACGGCCACGGCCGCACGGACGACCTGTCGCTGCCCGACGGGCACTACAAGCTGTTCTGGAACTTCGACGGCGAGAACGGCGCCGCCAAGCACAAGGTGTTCTGGACGGACTGCGAGGACGAGGGCGAGCCGGGCGGCGGGACGACCTCGACGCCGAGCGCGTCGGCATCCGTCTCTCCGTCCACGTCCGCGTCCGCGCCTGCTTCGGATGCGGCTTCTCCGGCCGCCTCCGGCAGCCCGGCCGCCTCCCCGTCCCCGCAGGGCGGCACCGGCGGGGACCTCGCCGAGACCGGCAGCGGCGCCCCGGTGGGCCTGCTGTCCGGGCTCGCGGCCGCGCTGGTCGCCGCGGGCGGTTACCTGGTGGTCCGTCGCCGTAAGGCCTGATCACACGTACGAACACGCACAAAGGTGCCCCCGAGTCTCCTGTACGAGGCTCGGGGGCACCTTTGCGTCCGATCTATGCCCGAAGGGCCGTCAGCCGGTGTTGCGCAGGCCCGCCGCCACGCCGTTGACCGTCAGCAGCAGGGCCCGGGACAGCAGCGGGTCGGGCTGCTCGCCCGCGGCTGCCGCGTCGCGCTGGCGCTTGAGGAGGGTGACCTGGAGGTAGGAGATCGGGTCCAGGTAGGCGTCGCGGATGGTGAAGGTCTGCTTCAGCACCGGGGTGGCGTCGAGGAGTTCCTTCTCGCCCGTCACCTTCAGCACCTCGCGCACGGTCAGTTCGTGCTCGGCCCTGATCGTCTCGAAGACGTGCTTCAGGTCGTCCGGGACGAGTGTGTCGACGTAGTGGGCGGCGATCCTGAGGTCCGTCTTGGCCAGCGTCATCTCGACGTTGGAGACGAAGTTGCGGAAGAAGTGCCACTGCTCGTGCATCTCGTCGAGCACGGTGTCCAGGCCGGCCTCGCGCAGCGCCTTCAGGCCGGAGCCGACGCCGAACCAGCCGGGCACGATCTGCCGGGACTGGGTCCAGCCGAAGACCCACGGGATGGCCCGCAGTCCGTCGAGGCCCGCGCCGGAGTCGGGCCTGCGGGAAGGCCTCGATCCCAGGTGCAGGTCGGCGAGCTGGTCGACCGGGGTGGCCTTGAAGAAGTACGCGGGCAGGTCGGGGTCCTCGACGAGCCTGCGGTAGGCGGAGTGGGCGGCGTCCGACACCAGGTCCATGGCCGCGTCCCAGCGGGCCAGGGCGTCGTCGGACTGGCGGGGCGCGGTGTGCAGGGCGGAGGCCTGGAGGGTGGCCGCGACGGTCAGCTCCAGGTTCTCCCGGGCCAGGGACGGCACGAGGTACTTGTCGGAGATGACCTCGCCCTGCTCGGTCACCTTGATCTCGCCCTCCAGGGTGCCCCAGGGCTGGGCGAGGATCGCGTCGTGCGAGGGGCCGCCGCCGCGGCCGACGGTGCCGCCGCGGCCGTGGAAGAGCCTGAGGCGCACCCCGTACCGGTGTGCCACGTCGCGCAGGCGCCGCTGGGCGCGGTGGATCTCCCACTGCGAGGTGGTGATGCCGCCGAACTTCGAGGAGTCGGAGTAGCCGAGCATGACCTCCTGGACGTCGCCGCGCAGCGCGACCAGGCGCCGGTAGGACGGGTCGGAGAGCATGTCCTCCAGGATGGTGTCGGCGGCCTTGAGCTCGTCGGTGGTCTCCAGGAGCGGCACGATGCCGATCTTCGCCCAGCCGGCGTGCAGGTCGAGCAGGCCGGCCTCGCGGGCCAGTACGGCCGCCGCGAACACGTCGTCCGCGCCCTGGCACATCGAGATGATGTACGACTCGATGACCTCGGGCCCGAAGACCTCCAGGGCCCGCTTCACGGTCTGGAAGACACCGAGGGTCTTCTCGCCGGCCGCGTCCACGGGTGCCGGGGTGGGGCCGAGCGGGCGGCGGGAGCGCAGCTCCTTCGCGAGCAGCTTGCCCCGGTACTCGCGGGGCATGTCGGCGTACCGCCAGGACTCCTCGCCGAGGCGGTCGAAGAGCTGGCCGAGGGCGTGGTGGTGGGCGTCCGCGTGTTCGCGTACGTCCATGGTGGCGAGCTGGAGGCCGAACGCGGCGAGCGTGCGGATCGTACGGTCCATGCGGCCGTCGGCGAAGAGGCCGCCGCGGTGTTCCCTGAGGGAGGTCTGGATCAGCTTGAGGTCGGTCAGCAGCTCGGCGGTGCCGAGGTAGTCGCGGCCCGGCTCGTGCGGGATGCCCTTGGCCAGGCGGGTCTTGGTGTTCTCCAGCTTCTGCCGGATGCAGGTGGCCTTGAGGCGGTAGGGCTCCTCGGCGTTGAGGCGCTTGTAGCGGGGGCTGATCTCCGGGAGGCGCTCCAGGTCGGTGCCGAGGGAGTCCAGGAGCTCGTCGGTGGCGCCGGTGTAGCGGATGGAGTTGGAGAGGAAGCCGCGCAGCTCGTCGATCATCTCCAGGGCGTCGTTGATGCCGTGCTCGTGCTGGAGGATCAGGACGTCCCAGGTGACCTGGGGGGTGACGTTCGGGTTGCCGTCGCGGTCGCCGCCGATCCAGGTGCCGAAGGTGAGGGGCCGGGTGCTGTCGGGGAGCTTGACGCCGACCCGCTCCAGCTCGGCCGTCAGGTCCTCCAGGACGTCACCGACCGCGCCCGCGTGCAGCTCGTCCAGGTAGTAGATGGCGTTGCGGGCCTCGTCGGCGGGCTCCGGGCGTACGACGCGCAGCTCGTCCGTCTGCCATACGAGGTCGATGTTCTCGGCCAGGCGGGTGTCGTAGCGGCGGCGGTCGGCCTCGATGACCGGGACCTCCAGGAGGGCCGCGATGCGCCGGAGCTTGTTGAGGACCGAACGGCGGGCGGCCTCGGTGGGGTGGGCCGTGAACACCGGGCGAACGTTCAGGTTGGCGACCGTCTGGCGCAGGTGCTCGGGGTCGGCGTCCTTGAGGCGGTCGGCCGTACGGGCGAGGAGGCTGCCCTCGGCTGCGCGCCTGGCGCGCAGTTCGCGGCCGCGGTGCACCTGCTCGGTGACGTTGGCCAGGTGGAAGTAGGTGGAGAAGGCGCGGACCAGCTTGGCCGCGGTCTGCAGTTCGGTGCCGCGCAGCAGCTCGGCGGCGGCTTCGCCGTCCTCGCGGGTGAGGCGGCGGACCTTCTCGACCAGTTCGAGCAGCTCGGGACCCTCCTGGCGCACGAGGGTCTCGCCGAGCAGGTCCCCCAGTCGCCGGATGTCGGCGCGCAGCTCGCTGCTGGTCGACATGGTGCTCGTCGTCAGGTCGTCGGCACTGCTCACAGGTGCGGCTCCTTGCAGTGTTGAAGCTCGTCCGGAGGGGAACCCGGATGGCGGTCTGGCGGCTGTGTGCCGCATACGGGCCGGACATCCGGGAAGAAATCAGTGCGGACCGCGCTGTCCGACCGATCCAAGGATAGGTGTCCATGCGGACGCGCAGAATCTCGGGCTCTTGCCGCAGGGCAACGCGCTGCCATACTTACGAAACCGTAGGTTACGGAACCGTAGGAAGTCCGGCGCGGTTCCCTCGCCCCGGCATCTGCCTCAATCCCAGACCCCACAGGGGACGCGCATGACCACGAGCTCCGATGTGATCGAAGGCAATTCGAAGGCCCCCGACGACACCCCCACTCCCTCCGCCACCCTGGGCGGTGAGCAGAAGCGCTCGCTGGAGCAGATCACGCTGCTGCTGTTCATCACCGTTCCGTTCCTCGCGCTGCTGTCGGCCGTGCCGCTGGCGTGGGGCTGGGGCGTGAGCTGGCTGGACCTCGGCCTTCTGGTCTTCTTCTACTACCTGGGCTGCCACGGCATCACGATCGGTTTCCACCGCTACTTCACGCACGGCTCCTTCAAGGCGAAACGGCCCCTGCGGATCGCGCTGGCGATCATGGGGTCGATGGCGGTCGAGGGGCCGCTGGTGCGCTGGGTGGCCGACCATCGCAAGCACCACAAGTTCTCCGACGCCGAGGGCGACCCGCACTCGCCGTGGCGTTTCGGGGAGACGGTCCCCGCGCTGATGAAGGGCCTGTGGTGGGCCCACATCGGCTGGATGTTCGACGAGGAGCAGACCCCGCAGGACAAGTACGCGCCGGACCTGATCAAGGACAAGGCGATCCGGACGATCTCCCGGCAGTTCATCATGTGGACGCTCGTCTCGCTGTCGCTGCCCGCGGTGATCGGCGGTCTGGTGACGATGTCCTGGTGGGGCGCCTTCACCGGCTTCTTCTGGGGCTCGCTGGTCCGGGTGGCGCTGCTCCACCACGTCACCTGGTCGATCAACTCGATCTGCCACGCGGTGGGCAAGCGGCCGTTCAAGTCGCGCGACCGCTCGGGCAACGTGTGGTGGCTGGCGGTCCTGTCCTGCGGCGAGTCCTGGCACAACCTGCACCACGCCGACCCGACGTCGGCGCGGCACGGGGTGGAGCGGGGCCAGCTGGACTCCTCGGCACGTTTCATCCGTTGGTTCGAGATGCTCGGCTGGGCCTATGACGTGCGCTGGCCGTCACGCTCGCGTATCGATTCC
Organism: Streptomyces sp. NBC_01352; assembly: GCF_036237295.1. Taxonomy (NCBI): domain Bacteria; kingdom Bacillati; phylum Actinomycetota; class Actinomycetes; order Kitasatosporales; family Streptomycetaceae; genus Streptomyces; species Streptomyces sp. NBC_01352. The sequence goes on along the minus strand of NZ_CP108354.1, from coordinate 6,350,094 downwards.
CGCCGTAACACGGGTGAGGACGGTTCCCGACGCGAGAGGGAGACGGCCGAGGCGGCATGATTGACGCCGTGGCGACCGACTCCAGCAGCACCCCGAGCAATGAGAAGCCGCGGCGTGCGCGTCGCACCCGGATGACCGGTGCCGAGCGCCGGGCTCAGCTGCTGGAGATCGGTCGCACCCTCTTCGCCTCCAAGGGTTTCGAGGCCACGTCGGTGGAGGAGATCGCGGCGAAGGCCGGGGTGTCCAAGCCGGTGGTGTACGAGCACTTCGGCGGCAAGGAGGGGCTGTACGCGGTGGTGGTGGACCGCGAGATGAGCCGCCTGTTGGACATGGTGACGAGTTCGCTGACGGCCGGGCATCCGCGGGAACTGTGCGAACAGGCGGCGTTCGCACTCCTCGACTACATCGAGGAGTACACGGACGGTTTCCGCATCCTCGTCCGTGACTCCCCCATCCCCCAGTCGACGGGGTCCTTCGCGTCCTTGATCTCGGACATCGCCACCCAGGTGGAGGATCTCCTGGGCCGCGAGTTCAAGAGCCGCGGCTTCGACCCCAAACTGGCCCCGCTCTACGCCCAGGCCCTGGTCGGCATGGTCGCCCTGACCGGCCAGTGGTGGCTCGACGTCCGCCGCCCGAAGAAGGCCGAGGTCGCCGCTCACCTGGTCAACCTGGCCTGGCACGGGCTGGACGGGCTGGAGGCCAAGCCTCGGTTGATAGGGCGCCGGAAGAACTGAAGGAACGTTCCACTAGATTAACCTTGTGCTACCTTCGTGGCATGATTGAGATCACGATCAGCGCTGCCCGTGCCCAGCTCGGCGACCTGGTGCGCCGCGCGGCCCACAGCCGCGAGACCATCGCCCTCACCGACCACGGGCATGTGGCCGCGCTTCTCGTCTCTCCGCAGGTGATAGAGGATCTCGAGGACTCCCTCGCGGTCGCCGACTACCAGCGGCGCAAGGCGGAGGGCACACTCGGCGAGGGCATCCCGCACGAAGAGGTCGGCCGCATGCTGGGGCTGCGTCCGTGACCTACAGGATCATCTGGGAGCCGAACGCCACGAGTGCCGCCGTACGGTTCCTCAAGGACGACCCTGCCGGGCTCGCCGCCGTCTACGAAGCCGTCGACGAACTAGCGCACAATCCACGCCCCCCAGCCTCGTCACCGTACGGCGTGGACATCCGGCGCCTCCGCGTCGGCGACTACCGAGTCATGTACGTCATCGACGACGAAGTGATCCACATCCTCGTCACCCACCTGGGCCGAACGGCCTGACCACCGGCTCCAGGAACTCCAGCCGATTGCCCACCGGGTCCGCGGAGTAGAAGCGGCGGTGACCCGGGAGGTCGTGGTCCCAGGTGACCGCCACCCCGCGGGCCTCCAGCCGGGCCGCATACGCGCCTATGTCCGTCACCCGCAGCCCTGGGTGGGCCTTCTTCGCCGGCCGGAAGTCGGTCTCGATGCCCAGGTGCAGCTGAACACCCCCCACCTGGAACCAGCACCCGCCCCGCGCCGCGAGTACCGGCGGCTTCGGAACCTCCGTCATGCCGAGGACGCCGACGTAGTACGCCCGCAGCCGCTCCTCCGAGCCGGGCGGGGCGGCGAGCTGCACATGGTCGACGGCGGTGATCATCACGCCTCCTTGCGGGCGACCGCGAAGATGCGGCGGAAGGGGAAGGGCGTGCCGTGCGGGCCGGTCGGATAGGCCTCGCGCAGGGCGGCCCGGTAGGTGCTCACGAACTCCTCCCTGGCCGCCGGGTCGTCATCGAGGGCGGTGAGGACGGGGCGCAGGCCGGTCCCCTTCACCCAGTCGAGCACCGGATCCTCGCCCTCCAGCAGGTGGACGTACGTCGTCTCCCACACGTCCGCCGTGCAGCCGAGGTCGGTCAGTCGCTCCAGGTAGGCCTCGGGCGTGAGGACGGCGTCGCCGTGGCGCAGGGTGTCGGCGAGGCGGTCCTTCCAGCGGGCGGAGTGGGCGAGTTCGCGCATCAGCCGGTGGCTGGGGGCGTCGAAGTTGCCGGGGACCTGGAAGGCGAAGGTGCCGCCGGGCACGAGTCCCGCCACCCACTGCGCGAACCGCTCGACGTGCCCCGGCACCCACTGGAGGGTGGCGTTGCTGACGATCAGGTCGTACGGCTCCGGCGGCGCCCAGCCGCGTACGTCGGCGTGGGCGAAGTCGAGGCGGCCGCCGCCGGGGGTGGGGCCGGCGTGGTCCGTGTGCGCCTTGTCGAGCATCTCCGGCGAGTTGTCGTACCCGGTGATGTGCGCGGCGGGCCAGCGGTCGGCGAGCAGGGTGGTGACGTTGCCGGGCCCGCAGCCGAGGTCGGCGATGCGGGGTGGGTCGCCAGGGAGATCGGGGACGCGGGCGAGAAGGTCGACGAAGGGGCGGGCGCGGTGGTCGGCGTGGCGCAGGTACTGGGCGGGGTCCCAGGTGGGGGCGGTGGCGGGCATGGGCGGGCCTCCTCGTCGTGACCGTGTCCGACGTCCCAGCCTGCCGCCGATGTACCTTGACGTCAAGAGTGTTGACGTCAAGAGACTTCACATCGACACAACCACTACACTGATCGTCATGGAGGACGAGGTCGATCGGCTGGTATCAGCATGGCGCCGGGAGCGCCCGGACCTCGACGTGGAACCGCTCGAGGTACTCAGCCGGGTGAGCAGACTGGCCCGGCACCTGGACCGGGCACGCCGGCTGGCCTTCGCCGAGCACAGCCTGGAGCCCTGGGAGTTCGACGTGCTGACGGCGCTGCGGCGCGCGGGCACGCCGTATCAGCTCTCGCCGGGACAGCTGCTGACCCAGACCCTGGTCACATCGGGCACGATGACGAACCGCATCGACCGCCTGGCCAAGAAGGGCCTGGTCGAGCGGCTGCCCGACCCGAGCGACCGGCGCGGCGTGCTGGTCCGCCTCACGGACGACGGCAAGGACCGCGCCGACCAGGCCCTGGCCGGGCTCCTCGACCAGGAGCGGGCGATCCTCGCCGAACTGTCCCGCGCCCAGCGGGGCGAGCTGGCCGGACTGCTACGCCAGTTGACCGCCCCGTTCGACAACATCCCCGGCTAAGGGCCTGCCGGGCGGATCCTGCCGGAGACGCGGGGTCCGGCACGCACATCTGCCGCGTTGATCAGGCACTGCTGCTTTCCTCCGGCATGATCCGCCCGGCAGGCCCTAGGTCGACCGGACCCACGCCCGCCCGCCGCGCCAGCGCGACGGCCGCCAGCGTGGAGTGCACGCCGAGCTTGCCGAGCACGTTCTGCATGTGGGTGCGGACGGTGTGCGGGGAGAGGAACAGTCGCTCGGCGACGGCCTTGCGGCCCAGCCCCGCGACCATGCAGCGCAGCACTTCCCGCTCCCTCGGCGTGAGGGACTCCACCAGCTGTTCGCTCTCGGTGCGGTGCTTGCGCGCGGCGGTCAGCTCCCGCAGGACGCCGGTGAGCAGGGCGGGCGGCAGGTGGGTCTCGTCGCGCAGGACCCCTCGGATGACCGTCAGCAGCCGGGACAGCGAGCAGTCCTTGGCGACCCAGCCGGAGGCTCCGGCCTGCAGGGCGAGCGCGGCCCGCCTCGGGTCGTCCTTCTCGGCGAGGACGACGATCCGGACGGCCGGCTGCGAGGCACGCACCCCGACGACCAACGAGATCCCGTCGACGAGGCCGTCCTCGTTGCCCTCCTGAACAGGTACGGCGGGCCGGACACCCAGGGCGTTGCCGCCCAGGTCGGCGTCGACCAGCAGCACGTCGTAGCGGCGCCCCTCGGCTGCCGCGCGCTCCAGACTGCGCACCGCGGCGGGACCGCTGCCCGCCGCGGAGACGTCCACGTCGGGCTCGGCTGCCAGCGCCGCGGCGAGTGACTCGGCGAAGATGCGATGGTCGTCGACGACCAGGACTCGGATGCGAACCACGAAACCCCCTTCCCCAAGCTCCTGAAGAGCAGGGGATACCTCAAGGTCGGGAGAACGAAGACGGATTCGCGGGTACGACGCCCGGAGGCATCGGTCACCGCACGGCCGCCGCCGTGCAGTACCTGCTACCCCCACTTCGGGCGTCGTACCCGACTGTCTCGCCCCCTGATCAGCACCGGCCCCCACCGGTGCTGCTCATCAGGGTACGGCCGGGGGCCAGGAGCGGAAGGCAATTTGCAGAACTGGCCGTCCGACGCGTTTATGGTGAGCCGCATGTTTCGTATGGAGACAGAAGTCGACAAGGAACGGCGCGATCTTCTCCGGACCCGGCTGCGGGAGACGAACACGGCGTCCTCTCCCGTACTGCGCGCCCTGCGCGGCACCCCCGGCGAACGCGAACACCCGCTGCACGTCTGGATCCTGGACGAGGCCGACCGCCTGGCCGGCGGCCTCGTCGGCCACACCTGGGCGACCTGGCTCCATGTGACGTACCTGTGGGTCGACGACCGTCACCGGGGCGCGGGCCTGGGCTCCGGGATGCTCGCGCAGGCGGAGCGGACGGCCCGCCGGGAACGGGGCTGTGCGGCCGTACGCCTGGAGACCTGGGACTTCCAGGCGCCGAGGTTCTACCAGAAGCAGGGGTACGAGGTGGTGTGCGTGATCCCCGACTATCCGCCGGGGATCACGGAGTACACACTGACGAAGCGGCTCAGCTGAGCCTGCGCGCTCCCGCCGCCGGGACGGCCTCGAAGACCCGCGGTGCGGTGAAGTCCGCCGCGGCGAAGGCCTCCTGGACGGCCTTGGTGATGGTGTCGACGTCGGCTGCCTCCGCGAGGACGATCGCCGAGCCGCCGAAGCCGCCGCCGGTCATCCGGGCGCCCAGCGCGCCCGCGCCCAGCGCGGTGTCCACCACCAGGTCCAGCTCCGGGCAGGAGATGCGGAAGTCGTCCCGCAGCGAGGCGTGGCCCTCCACCAGCACCGGGCCGATCGCACGGGTGTCGCCCGACTCCAGCAGGGACACGACGCGTTCGACCCGCTCGTCCTCGGTGACGACATGGCGGACCAGGCGGCGGACCTCCTCCTCGTCGCCGAGGCGGTCGAGGGCCGCGTCGAGTCCGTCGTACGGCACGTCCCTGAGCGCGTCGACGCCCAGCAGGGCCGCGCCCTTCTCGCAGCCGGCGCGGCGCTTGCCGTACTCGCCGTCGCTGTGGGCGTGCTTGACCTGGGTGTCGACGACCAGCAGGCGCATGCCCTCGGCGGCCAGGTCGAAGGGGATCTGCTTCTGGGAGAGGTCGCGGGTGTCGAGGAACAGGGCGTGGCCGGCCTCGCAGCAGGCGGACGCGGTCTGGTCCATGATCCCGGTGGGGGCGCCCACGTAGACGTTCTCGGCGCGCTGGCACAGGCGGGCCAGCTGCCAGCCCTTGAGGCCGAGCTCGTACAGGTCGTTCAGGGCGAGGGCGACCACGACCTCCAGCGCCGCCGACGAGGACAGGCCCGCGCCGGCCGGAACGGTCGAGGTCAGGTGGACGTCCGCGCCGGTGACGGCGTGACCGGCCTCGCGCAGGGCCCAGACCACGCCCGCCGGGTACGCCGTCCAGTTGCGGTCGGTCTCCGGGGCCAGGTCGTCGACGCGCAGTTCCACGACGCCGCCGTCGATGTCGGCCGAGTGCAGGCGCAGTACGCCGTCCTCGCGCCGGGACACCGCCGCGACCGTGATGTGCGGCAGGGCGAACGGCATGACGAAGCCGTCGTTGTAGTCGGTGTGTTCGCCGATGAGGTTGACCCGGCCCGGCGCCGCCCACACCCCCTCGGGACCGGCCCCGTACAGCTCCTCGAACCGCTCGGCGACAGCCCCTGCGACAGCCTCGCTCATGCCCTGACCCCTGACCTTTCCGTACGCACTCGTTGGTACTACTTGCCCCGCCGCTGCGCGAAGTCCCACGCGTCCGCGACGATCCCCGCGAGGTCCGCGCGGGACGGGTTCCAGCCCAGTTTCTCGCGGGCGGTGGCGGCCGAGGCCACCAGGACCGCCGGGTCGCCGCCGCGGCGGGGGGCCACGACCTCGGGGATCGGGTGGCCGGTGACCTGCCGGACCGTCTCGATGACCTCGCGGACGGAGAAGCCGTTGCCGTTGCCGAGGTTGCAGATGAGGTGCTCGCCGGGGGTGGCGGCCCGCACCGCGAGGAGGTGGGCCTCGGCGAGGTCCGCCACGTGAATGTAGTCGCGGACGCAGGTGCCATCCGGCGTCGGGTAGTCGTCGCCGTAGACGGAGATCGCGTCCCGCTTGCCCTGCGCGACCTGGAGGACGAGCGGGATGAGGTGCGACTCGGGGTCGTGGCGCTCGCCGTACGCGCCGTACGCGCCCGCCACGTTGAAGTAGCGCAGGGAGACCGCCGCCAGTCCGTGGGCTGCCGCCTCGCTCGTGATCATGTGGTCGACCGCGAGCTTCGTGGCGCCGTACGGGTTGGTGGGCTGGGTCGGCGCCGACTCGACGATGGGCACCTCGGTCGGCTCGCCGTAGGTGGCGGCCGTGGAGGAGAAGACCAGCCGGCGCACGCCCGCTTCGCGCATGGCGCCGAGCAGGGCCATGGTGCCGCCGACGTTGTTGTCCCAGTACTTCTCGGGCTTGACGACCGACTCGCCGACCTGGGAGGAGGCGGCGAAGTGCAGAACGGCGTCGAAGGAGGAGTCCAGCCACTTGGCGGCGTCGCGGATGTCGCCCTCCACGAAGGTGGCGCCCGCCGGCACCCCCTCGCGGAAGCCGGTGGAGAGGTTGTCGAGGACGACGACCTCGTGGTCCGCCTCCAGCAGATGCTGGGCGACCACGCTGCCGACGTACCCCGCACCGCCCGTGACCAGATACTTGCCGCTCATGAACTCGCTACCTCTCGCAGTCGCTCGGCCGCGGCTTCCGGCCGGATGTCGTTGATGAACACGTTCATGCCCGACTCGGAGCCCGCGAGGAACTTCAGCTTGCCGGAAGTGCGGCGGATGGTGAAAAGCTCGAGGTGCAGCGCGAAGTCGTCCCGGCTGACGCCCTCGAACTCCTCCAGCGCACCGAACGGCGCCTGGTGCCAGGCGGCGATGTACGGCGTCGGAGACTCGCCCTCACCGAATATCCGGTCGAAGCGCCTCAAGAGTTCCAGATAGACCTTGGGGAACTCTGTGCGCGCCTCCTCGTCCAGGCCGAGCAGGTCCGGCACCCGGCGCTTCGGGTACAGGTGCACCTCGTACGGCCAGTGCGCCGCGTACGGCACGAAGGCGACCCAGTGCTCCCCTTCCAGGACGACCCGCTCATCGGCGAGTTCGCGCTCCAGGACGGCGTCGAAGAGGTTCTCGCCTCCGGTCGCCTCCTTGTGAGCCGCCACTGAACGCAGCATCAGCGCGGTGCGCGGGGTGGTGAAGGGGTAGGCGTAGATCTGGCCGTGCGGGTGACCCAAGGTCACACCGATCTCCGCACCCCGGTTCTCGAAACAGAACACCTGCTCCACGGAGGGCAGATGCGACAGCTCCGACGTCCGGTCGGTCCACGCGTCCAGGACCAGCCGTGCCTGCTCCTCCGTCAGGTCGGCGAAGGACGCGTTGTGGTCGGAGGTGAAGCAGACCACCTCGCAGCGGCCCGAGTCGCCGGCCAGCGAGGGGAAACGGTTCTCGAAGACCACGGCGTCGTACGACGAGTCCGGGATCTCGCTCAGCCGCTCGCCCCGCGACGGGCACAGGGGGCACTCGTCGGCCGGCGGGTGGTAGATGCGGCCCTGGCGGTGCGAGGCGACGGCGACCGCGTCGCCGAGCAGCACGTCCCGGCGGACCTCGGACGTGGTGACGGTCGGGTCCAGGGGACGGCGGTCGACCGCGTCCCGCACGGTGTCGTCACGCAGGTCGTAGTAGATCAACTCGCGACCGTCGGCCAGTCGGGTCGAGGTCTTCTTCACGCCGGACTCCTCATTCGAGCCACCGAATCATCACCGAATCATCAAACAGAACTAAACACATCGAAACACAACTCACCACAACCGTCAACATCACAATCAAACAAAAAGCGTCGCCCAGAGTGTTCAATCACTGAACGCGGAGGCGTAGGTTCCGCTCTGGATCGGTTCACGCAACGAAGCGAGTACTTATGCAAATCCCCACATATAGCCCCACATATATGGCGGCCGAGCTGCGACTCCCGACGAACTGGCTCGACTACACGATCCTCGGCATCTACTTCGTCGTCGTCCTGGGCATCGGCTTCGCCGCCCGCCGCTCGGTGAAGACCAGCCTCGACTTCTTCCTCTCCGGCCGCTCCCTGCCCGCCTGGGTCACCGGCCTCGCCTTCATCGCCGCGAACCTCGGCGCCACCGAGATCCTCGGTATGGCCGCCAACAGTGCGCAGTACGGCGTCTACACCACCCACTGGTACTGGATCGGCGCCATCCCGGCCATGGTCTTCCTCGGCCTGGTGATGATGCCCTTCTACTACGGCAGCAAGGTCCGCTCGGTCCCCGAGTTCCTGCTGCTGCGCTTCGACAAGGCAGCACACCTGCTCAGTTCGATCCTGTTCGCCTTCGCCGCCATCCTGATCGCCGGCGTCAACCTCTACGCCCTCGCGATCGTCGTAGAGGCGCTGCTGGGGTGGCCGGAATGGGTCGCGATCGTGGTCGCCGGCGCCTTCGTCCTCGCCTACATCACCCTCGGCGGCCTCTCCTCCGCGATCTACAACGAGGTCCTCCAGTTCTTCGTGATCCTGGCGGCGCTGATCCCGCTGACCGTGCTGGGTCTGAAGAAGGTCGGCGGCTGGGACGGTCTGTCCGACTCCCTCACCAAGACACACGGCGCCGACTTCATGACCTCATGGGGCGGCACGGGCATCGGCAACGAGAACCCGCTCGGCGCCAACTGGCTCACGATCGTCCTCGGCCTCGGCTTCGTCCTCTCCTTCGGCTACTGGACGACGAACTTCGCCGAGGTCCAGCGCGCCCTGTCGGCCAAGAACCTCTCCGCGGCCCAGCGCACCCCGCTGATCGCCGCGTTCCCGAAGATCTTCATCGTCTTCCTGGTGATGATCCCGGGCCTGGTGGCGGCGGTCCTGGTCCCGAAGATCGGCACGTCCGGCTCGGACCTCCAGTACAACGACGCGATCCCCTACCTGATGGAGGCGCTGCTCCCCAACGGCGTCCTCGGCATCGCGGTGACGGGCCTCCTCGCCGCGTTCATGGCGGGCATGGCCGCCAACATCTCGTCCTTCAACACGGTGTTCACCACCGACATCTGGCAGAAGTACGTGGTCAAGGACCGCGAGGACACGTACTACGTGCGCTTCGGCCGCATGATCACGGCGCTCGGCGTCCTGGCGTCGATCGGCACGGCGTTCCTGGCCTCGTCGTTCTCGAACATCATGAGCTACCTCCAGACGCTGTTCTCCTTCTTCAACGTCCCGATGTTCGTCGTCTTCATCATCGGCATGTTCTGGAAGCGCTCGTCCATGAAGTCCGGCTTCTGGGGACTGCTCGCGGGCACCACGGCGGCGATGGTCAACTACTTCTGGATCTACAAGCAGGGCATCATCGACATCCCCTCCGACCAGGGCGCCAACTTCGTCTCCGCGATCGCCGGATTCGTGGCCGGCGCGGTCGTCATGATCGCCGTGACCATCTTCACCGCCCCGAAGCCGGCCGAGGATCTCCAGGGCCTCGTCTACGGCACGACCTCCCCCGGCATGTCCGAGCCGCCCGCCGTCGGCGACGACGCCTGGTACCGCAAGCCGGCCCTGCTGGGCTGGGGCGCGGTGATCCTGGCGGCCGCCTGCTACATCCCGTTCTCGTTCTGACCGCGGGAGGATGGAGAAACCATGTCCGAGCACTCCGAGCACTCCAAGGACCAGGGGCACCCCGAACACCGCGGGCTCTCCGAGAAGGACGTCCTGCGGGAGGTCTCCGAACTGCAGACCAAGTCCGCGACCGCGGCCCGCCTCTTCGACATCCGCCGCATCATCGGCGGCCTGTTCGTCGTCTACGGCGTCATCGTCACGATCGCCGGCTTCACCGCGTCCGACGCCGACATCGACAAGGCCGCGGGCGTCAACATCAACCTGTGGACCGGGTTGGGGATGCTCGCCCTGGGCGTGTTCTTCCTGGTCTGGCTGAAGCTGCGGCCGGTGGCTCCGCCGCCGCCGGACGCGGTGCCGGGGGACGAAACAGCGCAGTGAGGTTCGGGGCGGGGGGCGGCACAGCCCGGCGATACGGGGTGCCGCCCCCGCCCCGAGTCATCCGGACGTCACCCGGCTCGTCCGCACGTCACCCGGCCCCCGCCTCCGGTGGCAGGTGCGGCACCGGACCCGCCCGGTCCAGCAGGCCCGTCCGGGCCGCCAGCGCCGCCGCCTCCAGTCGTGAGCCCACGCCCAGCTTCATCAGTACGCGCTGGACATGCGTCCGGGCCGTGGAGGGGGCGATGCCCATGCCGGCCGCGATCAGCCGGGTGTCCTCGCCGTCGGCGACCCGGACCAGGACCTCGACCTCCCTGGGCGTCAGCATCTGCAGCAGGCGCTGGCCCTCGTCGTCCGGCTGGGCCACCGGGTTGAGCAGTTCGCTGAACGCGCCCTGGAGCAGTTGCGGCGCCACCGCCGCCTCGCCCGCCCGGGCCTTCATGATCGCGCGCTCGACCCCCTCGATCCGCTCGTCATGCCGTACATAGCCGGAGGCTCCCGCGGCGAACGCCGCCGCGATCCCGCGCGGACTGGGCACCGGGCCCAGCACCAGCACCGCGACCTGCGGACGCTCCCGCTTGATCCGTACCACCGGGTCGAACATCCCCGGCTCCGCCGGTGTCGCCGTCCCCAGCAGGCACACCTCCGGCGCCCGGCTGATCACCAGCTCCGCCGCGCCCGCGGCAGGCGCCGCCGCGGCGAGCACCCGGTGCCCCCGCAGTTTCAGCGCCGAGGCCAAGGCCTCGGCGAGCAGTCGGTGGTCGTCGACCACCATGAGCCGCACTCCCATCGAGCCCAACCCCCCAGTCCCCCAATGGATCCCCATGCATCAACTGAGTGCATCACTGTGGATGCCCCACTATGGATGCCCACTGGTCCGCACGGACAGAAGCCCCCTCCCGGCTCCCCCCGTCCTTCATGCCCCCGGAAGCTACACGCTTGTTCGACGTTGCGCTTCCCCTACCGGGACAGAAGTGCCCCGGATCGACGGAATTTCTGGTTTTCCTCGCATTCGAGGGTGATGAGCGGTACGCGCACGGCCCCGCCCCTGAGCAGGGACGGGGCCGTGTCAACGAAGGTCCACAAGGCGACTCGAACGGTTCAGTTCGCGCCGAACGCGATCACCAGGTACTCCTTCTCGTCGCCCGTACTCCCCAGGTCACTGGCGAAGATGTCGGACATGAACAGGTGTCCCTGCGAGTAGAGGATCTCGGAGTAGTCCGGCGACATGCTGGTCTCCACGTCCCGCACCGACTCCGTGGCCGGGTTCTCCAGCAGCTTGGTCTCCTTGAAGGTGCTGCCGTCGATGCTGACGATCTGACCGCCCTTGTCGTACGGCGGACGCTTGTACGCGATGATGTTGGTGCCGTCCATCCGCAGCGGCATGATCGTGTAGTCGTCGCCCGCGTCGGCCCGCTGGCCGGCCAGCTTGCCGGTGCCGAGGTCGATCGCGACGATGTGGTTGGTCTGCGAGAACTCGCCGGAGCCGTCTTCCTCCTCGGTCGCCACGTAGAGCCGGTCCTTGCCGACCGCGACCTGGTGGCACTCCTCGATCTTGGTGATGCCGTCGCAGCTGGCCGCGTACTGGTCGCTGGGCGCCGAGATACGGGTGCGCAGCTTGCCGGTCTTGTTGTCGATGGAGAAGAAGTCCGAGATGCCGCTGCCGTCCTTCGCGGACTCGCCGACGTCGGCGGCGACGACCAGCGGGTCGGTCGACACGACGCTGGCGTAATTGATGCCGGTCGCCATCTGGTAGTCGGAGATCACCTTCCCGGACTTCGGGTCGATGGTCTGGATGTGCAGCTCGGGTGCGTCGTACGAGCCGCACCTGCGCACCGCGACCAGCTTCGCGCCGCCGCCGTACCCGGTGTCGTAGCAGGTGTCGGTCGGCTTCGGGGCCCACAGCTGCTTGCCGGTGCCGATGTCGAAGGCGGCGCCGCCGCTGGAGCTGCCCAGGGCGACGGTGTTGCCGCTGACGGTGATGTTGTTGAAGCTGATCGCCTCGTCACCGGAGTTGGCGGTCTTGGTCCACAGCTTCTTGCCGGTGGCGAGGTCGATCGCCGCGATCTGGCTGCAGCCGTGCGAGGGCTCGGCCTTGGTCGGCATCTTCGGCTGGTAGGTGATCGCCGTCCGGCTGTCGGTGGTCATGTGGTTGCTGCCCTGGCACACCGGGCCGGGGAGCTTGATCGTCCACAGCTTGGTGCCCTTGTCCGGGTCGTAGCCGACGACCTCGGCGACGCCGCTCTTGGCGTACACCTTGTCGGTGAGCCAGGAACCGGCCGTGGAGATGGTGCTGTCCTTGCTGACCTCGGGCGCCGGGACCTGGAAGAGGACCTTGGAGGCGGGGTTGCCGGGAACCTTCTCCACCGGGGTGGTGGAGGTGCCGGTGCCGCCTTCGGCGTCGCTCCCGCCGGTGCCGCCCCCGTCGCCTTCCTTGTTGTCGTCGGTGCCGCCGGTTTCGCCGGTGCCGCCGCTGGAACTGGCGGTGTCGTCCTTCTTGCCCTCGTCACCGGAGCTGGACGCGTACCAGACGCCGCCGCCGACGATCAGCGCGATGGCCACGACGGCCGCGACGATGATGGTCAGCTGCGCGTTGAACTTCCGCCCGCCGCCCGGCCGGCCCGGCTGCGGCTGGAGGGGCATGGTCCCGTGCGGGTAGCCGTAACCGGGCTGCTGGCCGTACGGGTTGGGCTGCTGGCCGTAGGGGGCGGCAGGCTGCTGGCCGTACGGGTTCGGCGGCTGGCCGGGGTAGCCGTAGCCCGGGGGCGGCGGCGGGGTCTGGGGCGCTTGGGGTGCCTGGGGTGCCGGCGCCTGCGGATAGCCGTAACCCGGAGGGGTCTGCGGCGGCTGGGGCTGCTGCGGCTGGGGCTGCTGCGGGTAGCCGTAGCCCGGCTGCGGCTGGCCCGCCGGAGGCGTCGGGGGCGTCTGCGGGGCGGCCGGCTGCTGCGGCGGCTGGTCCTGCGGCGGGCCGAAACCGCCTTGCTGCGGGGGCTGGTTGGGCGGCGGAGGGGGCGGTTGGGTCATGACGTGAGTACCTCGGGAGCGGTGTCGGCGGGTGCGGCGGGGACGGTGAACTGCCGGAAGAGAAGGGTCACTTGCCGTAGGCGAGCATCAACTTCTCCTTCTTGTCGGTGTCTCCGGCGAGCCGTGTGGTCGAGAGGTAGAAGCGCCCGTCGACCCAGTCGACGTCCTTGGAGTAGAAGCCGCTCTCGATGTCCACGGTGCCCTCCGGCATCTGCAGCAGCGTCGTCGGAGTGCGCGTGCCGCCGGTCGTCGGGATCGAGACGATCCGGCCGCCCGCGTCGTACGACGGCTGCACATAGGCGACGAGCTTGCCGCCCTCGGTCTTCATCGGCAGCATCGACTCGTCCGCCGGGGACTTCACGCGCCACTTCTCCTTGCCGTCGGCGAGGTTGATCGCGACGATCTCGTTCGCCCCGGTGGTCGCCTCGGTGGGCAGGTAGAGGGTGTTCGCGTCGGCGGCCACGCCCTCGCAGGCCGGGAGGTCACCGCCGAGGAATCCCCAGCCGCACTCGGGGGCGAAGTCCTCGTCGACAGCGACCTGCGAGCGGAAGGTGCCGGTGGCGGTGAGTGTGGAGATGTTCCACGCGTTCTTGTCGTCGTTGGTGCTGTAGACGACGAGCGGGTCGGCGGAGTACACGTGCTCGACGGTCCAGCCCTTGTCGAACTTCTGGGTCCACTTGACCTTGCCGGTGCTGGGGTCCAGCTCCTGCATCTCGTCGTGCTCGGTCGTCTTGCCGGCGTCGCAGGAGGCGACGACGAGCAGCCGGGCGCCGCCCGCGAAGGCGGTCGGGAAGCAGGCGGTGCCGTACTTCTTCTTGTCGAACAGCTTCTTGCCGGTCGTCACGTCGTACGCCGTGCCGGACTGCGAGCGGCCCACCATCAGGGTCTTGCCGGTGATGGACAGCTCGATCGAGGCGGTGCTGTCGAACAGCGCGCCGTCCTCGACCTCGCCGGTCCAGCCCTTCGCACCGGTGTTGAGGTCGATCTCCTGGAGCTGGTTGCACTCGGCGCGGTCGCTGGTGCCGTTCATGTACGCGACGACGATCTTGTTGTCGGCCGTCTTCTGCGGGGTGACCGCGCAGATCTTCTGCCCGAAGGTGATGGTGTCCCAGGAGGGGGCACCATCACCGACGTTGTAGGCGACGAGCTGCTTGTACGCCGCCTTCACCGCGGTCTTGTCGGTGATCCACATGCCGGGGGCGTCGGCTCCGTCGCCGGGTGCGTCGGGCGCCTCCTTGTACCAGAGCACCTTGGCCTCGCCGGCCTTCCGGCCCTCGTTGAGGTTCTCCGGGTCCGCGCCGCCGGCGCCGCTGCCGTCACCGGGGTTGATCGGGGACTCGGAGGCGGAGGGCTTGGGGTCGTCGCTCTTCTGGGCGGTCGGCTTCTTGTCGTCGTCACCACCGCCGGCGACCGCGAACACGGTCCCGCCGACGACGAGCAGCGCGGCCACGGCGGCACCGATGACGAGGGCCGGCTTGCCCTTGAAGCGGTTCCCGGAGCCGGGCGGCGGAGTGCCGGGCGCGCCGGGGTACTGGGGCTGCGGCGGATAGCCGTACCCCTGCGGTTGCGCGTACGGCCCCGGCTGCTGCGGCTGGCCGTACGGTCCCGGCTGCTGCGGCTGTGCGTACGGCCCCGGTTGGCCGTAGGGGCCGGGCTGCGGTGGGGCGTACGGGCCGGACGGCGGCGCGGGCTGCTGCGGATAGCCGTAACCGGGTTGCGGCGGCGCCTGCGGTGGTGGCTGCGGGGCCCCGAAGCCACCACCCTGCTGTGGTGGTGGCTGGTCCTGCGGTGCTCCGAAGCCACCCTGCGGCGGCTGGTTGGGCGGCTGGGTCATCAGCGCGTTCCCCCGTTCAGTCACTGATTTTTAGCCACGCCCTGAGGTTCGTGTCGCGCCCAGAGTCGTACTCAGAAAGTTCTCAGACGGCCATTTCTATCACTCGGGACCACAAGGCACCGGGCCGGTTCTGCCCCTGTTCCCAAGGGAGGACCGGCCCGTGATGCCGCCGTTATGCGCCTTCACGCACCCTTCACGCGTCGTCGGCGAGTTCCAGCCAGCGCAGCTCCAGTTCGTCCCGCTCACCGACCAAGTCGCGCAGTGCGGCATCGAGTTTGGCCACCTTCTCGAAGTCCGTGGCGTTCTCGGCGATCTGGGCGTGCAGCCTGGCCTCCTTCTCGGAGACCTTGTCCAACTGCCGCTCGATCTTCTGGAGTTCCTTCTTGGCGGCACGCTGGTCGGCGGCGCTCTTCTCCGGTACGGCCTTGTCGGCGACCGGCGCGGGGGCCGAGGCGGCCGCCGCCTCCTCCATGCGCCGGCGCCGCTCCAGGTACTCGTCGATGCCGCGCGGCAGCATCCGCAGCGTGGCGTCGCCGAGGAGGGCGAAGACCCGGTCGGTGGTGCGCTCGACGAAGAACCGGTCGTGGGAGATCACGATCATCGACCCGGGCCAGCTGTCGAGCACGTCCTCCAGCTGGGTCAGGGTCTCGATGTCGAGGTCGTTGGTGGGCTCGTCGAGGAAGAGCACGTTGGGCTCGTCCATCAGCAGCCGCAGCAGCTGCAGCCTGCGCCGCTCACCGCCGGACAGGTCGCCGACCGGCGTCCACTGCTTCTCCTTGTTGAACCCGAACGTCTCGCACAGCTGCCCGGCGGTCATCTCGCGCCCCTTGCCGAGGTCGACGCGCTCGCGCACCTGCTGCACGGCCTCCAGCACCCGCAGCTTGGGGTCGAGTTCGGAGACCTCCTGGGAGAGGTAGGCGAGCTTGACGGTCCGTCCTACGGTGACCCGCCCGCCGACCGGCTGCTTGTCGCCCTGCGTCCACGCGGCCTCGGCCATGGCGCGCAGCAGGGAGGTCTTGCCTGCGCCGTTCACCCCGACGAGGCCGATCCGGTCGCCCGGGCCGAGCTGCCAGGTCACGTGCTTGAGCAGCACCTTGGGGCCGGCCTGGACGGTCACGTCCTCCAGGTCGAAGACGGTCTTGCCGAGCCGCGAGGACGCGAACTTCATCAGCTCACTGCTGTCCCGGGGCGGCGGCACGTCCGCGATGAGCTCGTTGGCGGCCTCGACGCGGAAGCGCGGCTTGGACGTACGGGCGGGCGCGCCGCGCCGCAGCCACGCGAGCTCCTTGCGGACCAGGTTCTGCCGCTTGGTCTCCTCCGTGGCGGCGATGCGCTCACGCTCCGCGCGCGCGAAGACGTAGTCGGAGTAGCCGCCCTCGTACTCGAAGACGTCGCCCTTCTGCACGTCCCACATCCGGGTGCAGACCTGGTCCAGGAACCACCGGTCGTGGGTCACGCACACGAGCGCGGAGCGGCGCTCGCGCAGGTGCCGGGCGAGCCAGGCGATGCCCTCGACGTCGAGGTGGTTGGTGGGCTCGTCCAGGACGATCAGGTCCTGCTCCTCGATGAGCAGCTTGGCAAGCGCGATCCGGCGCCGCTCGCCGCCGGAGAGCGGGGCGATGACGGTGTCGAGCCCCTGCGGGAAGCCGGGCAGGTCGAGCCCGCCGAACAGCCCGGTGAGTACGTCCCTGATCTTGGAGTTTCCGGCCCACTCGTGGTCGGCCATGTCCCGGATGACCTCGTGCCGGACGGTCGCCGTCGGGTCGAGGGAGTCGTGCTGGGTCAGCACGCCGATCCGCAGGCCGCCGGAGTGGGTGACCCGGCCGGTGTCGGCGTCCTCCAGCTTGGCGAGCATCCGGATCAGCGTCGTCTTGCCGTCGCCGTTCCGCCCGACCACGCCGATGCGGTCGCCCTCGGAGACGCCGAGCGAGACGCCGTCCAGCAGGGCACGGGTGCCGTACACCTTGCTGACGTTCTCGACATTGACCAGATTGACGGCCATTACTCTCCTGACAAGGGGGACGATCGACCTTCCAGGGTAGTCGGCGGGGTGGATGGTCATTCCCGGCCGGGTTCTCGCCCCCGCCGCCCCTACCCGTCCCATCCTCCAGGGGCGCTGCCCCTTCGACCCCGTACCAGGGGGCTCCGCCCCTGGACCCCGGCCTTCGCCCACCCACCACCCGACTCGGTGGGATGAGAGGGACCCTCTACCTCCGACTCGGTCGGACGAGAGGGAGCCCTCGGCCTTCACCTCTCGACCCACCGAGACGGGTGGTGGGTGGGCATAGGCCCGGGGGTCTGGGGGCGGAGCCCCCAGGGACGCGCACCCCCCGCCGGGGATCAGCTCGTGACCGTGGCCCCCGGTGCCGGCCCGGACGTCGTCCGTACGCTCCGGCACGTGCCGGACGTGCTCAGCGCCTCTGCCACCTTCACCGCCGACTCGGCGTCCCGGGCGAGGAAGGCCGTGGTCGGGCCCGAGCCCGAGACAAGGGTCGCCAGGGCGCCCGCGGCCCGACCGGCCGCGAGGGTGTCGGCGAGTTCGGGGAAGAGGGAGAGGGCGGCGGGCTGGAGGTCGTTGGAAACGGCGGCGGCGAGCGCCTCGGGGTCGCCCTTGGCGAGGGCGTCGAGCAGGGGCTGGGATTCGACCGGCTCGGGGACGTCGAGCCCCTCCGTCAGCCGGTCGAACTCGCGGAAGACGGCCGGGGTCGACAGCCCGCGCGACGCCATCGCGAACACCCAGTGGAAGGTGCCACCGACCTCGAGCGTCCTGAGCTTCTCGCCCCGGCCCGTGCCGAGTGCCGCCCCGCCCACCAGGCTGAACGGCACGTCACTGCCCAACTCGGCGCAGATGTCGAGGAGTTCCTCGCGGGAGGCCCGCGTGCCCCACAGCGCGTCGCACGCCAGCAGGGCCCCCGCGCCGTCCGCGCTCCCGCCCGCCATGCCCCCCGCCACCGGGATGTCCTTGTTGATGTGGATGTGCACGGCGGCGTCGAGGCCGCGACGCTCGGCAAGGACGATCGCCGCGCGCGCCGCCAGATTCGTACGGTCCAGGGGGACCTGGCCGGCGTCCGGCCCCGCGCAGGTCACGCGGAGTGCGTCGGCCGGGGTCACCGTCACCTCGTCGTACAGGCCGACCGCGAGGAACACGTTGGCCAGGTCGTGAAACCCGTCGGGCCGGGCGGCGCCGACCGCGAGCTGGACGTTGACCTTGGCGGGGACGCGGACGGTGACGCTCACTGCTCGGCCTGCTCCTTGTTGTCGGGGTGGTCGTGATCCACCTTGCTCTCGGCGATCCGCGCGAACTCCTCCACCGTCAGGGACTCCCCGCGGGCCTGCGGCGAGACGCCGGCGGCGACGAGGGCGGTCTCGGCGGCGGCCGCGGATCCCGCCCAGCCGGCGAGCGCGGCCCGCAGGGTCTTCCGCCGCTGGGCGAACGCGGCGTCGACGACGGCGAAGACCTCGCGCCGGGAGGCGGTCGTCTTGAGCGGCTCGGCCCGTCGCACCAGCGAGACCAGCCCGCTGTCGACGTTCGGCGCGGGCCAGAAGACCTTGCGGCCGATGGCACCGGCCCGCTTGACCTCGGCGTACCAGTTGGCCTTGACCGACGGGACGCCGTACACCTTCGAGCCGGGCGGGGCGGCGAGCCGGTCGGCCACCTCCGCCTGGACCATCACGAGGGTCCGCTCGATGCTCGGGAAGGTCTCGAGCATGTGCAGCAGGACCGGCACGGCCACGTTGTACGGCAGGTTCGCGACCAGCGCGGTCGGGGCGGGGCCCGGCAGCTCCCGCACCTGCATCGCGTCGGAGTGCACCAGCGCGAACCGGTCGGCCCGGTCCGGCATCCGCGCCGCGACGGTCGCGGGCAGCGCCCCCGCGAGCACGTCGTCGATCTCGACGGCGACGACCCGGTCGGCGGCCTCCAGCAGGGCGAGCGTGAGCGAGCCGAGTCCCGGTCCCACCTCGACCACCGTGTCGTCGGGGCGGACATCCGCGGTGCGGACGATACGGCGGACCGTGTTCGCGTCGATCACGAAGTTCTGACCGCGCTGCTTGGTGGGACGCACACCGAGCGCGGCCGCGAGTTCACGGACGTCGGCGGGCCCGAGGAGGGCGTCAGGGGCGGGGCTGCTCACGGGACAAGAGTACGGGGCACCACCGTCGCGCTCGTCCCACGCAACTGTCGACGCTCACCCCTGCAACCGCGTCCCGCAGTGCGGCCAGGGACTCGCCCCCCGCCGCACATACAGCTTCTTCGCCCGGAACGTCTGCTCCGCCGCCGACGCGTCCTGCGGCCGCCCCTTCCCGCCGAGGCTCTGCCAGGTCCGGGTGTCGAACTGGTAGAGCCCGCCGTACGTCCCCGAGGGATCGACCGCGCCCGGCCGTCCCCCGGACTCACACGCCGCGAGCCCCTGCCAGTCGAGAGCGTCGGCTCCCTGTACGGACGTCGGCATCGGCTTCGTGCCCACCTTCACCACCTGCGCGCGCGGCTCCCGCACCAGCTCGGTCCGGGTCCGCCGCGGCTTCTGCTTGACGCCGTTGACGGTCCGCAGGGAGTAGGTGACCCGTCGCAGCCCCGGCTGCCCGGCCCGCTCGACGACCTCGGTGCCCCGGAACAGGGTGGGGTCCACGGTCCGGTGCACCTCGAAGGGGATCGCCTCGTCGCGGACCTCCTTGCTGCCGGTGATCCGCAGCACGGTGACGGTCTGCCCGTCGCGCGGGAAGCTCTCCGGCGCGACGGACGTGGCGTCCTGCCCGCGCAGGGTGACCCCGGCCTCCTCGACGACCTCGCGCACGGTCGCCGCGTTGGTGCGGATCGTGCGCGCCCGGCCGTCCGCCATGACCGTCACGGCCCGCTCGGTACGCACGTCCAGCGCGAGCCCCTCGCGCCCGATGCGCCGGGAGCGCGAGGCGGACAGATACGCGCCCTCCGCACGCACCCCCATCTGCTGAAGCGCCCCCTCCACCGTGCGCGCCGTCGTCCACACCTCGCGCGGGTGCCCGTCGAGCGTGAGCCGGACGGGACGCCCGTAGCGCACGGCTACCTCGTCGCCGCTGTCCAGTTCCTCGCCGGGGGCGGGCGCGACCACGTCGTGCGCGCCGACCCGCACGCCTTCCTCGGCGAGCAGTTCGGTGACGTCGTCCGCGAAGGTGTGCAGGGTGCGCGGCTTGCCGTCGACGCTGAGCTCGATCGCCTTGTCCTTGGCGACGAACGCGGTGGTGCCGCCCGCGAGGAACGCGACGACCAGCGCCTGCGGCAGCAGTCGGCGCATGGTCCCGTCCGAGCGCTCGGCGTACCGGGCCCTGCGCCGGCGCGCGGCCCGCCCGTTCCCACCGTCCTCCACCACGGGCTCCGGCGCGCTGTACCGCGGCGGCGCGGGCTCGCGCGCCTCGTAGGCGGGCGTGTACGTGTCGTCAGCGGGCGGGGACATGTCGTCGGCCGGCGGATGCGAGTCGTCGTACGACGTCGGCGCCGCGTACACGCCGTAGGCCAGCGTCTGCGCGCTGTGCACGTCGGTGTACGGCTCGCTCGGGCCGTACGTCTCGTACGTCTGGTTGTGCGAGTTGCTCACGCCGACACGCTCCAGGGGCCGGAGGGGTCCAGAAGGGTCCGGATCGGGCCCCCAGAACCTAGCGGAGCGACTGTCACTCTCCAAAGCGACGCGGCTACCCAGAGTGGTGTTCGGGCGGGTCGGTAACGGAACGGTCGCGGCTCAGTAGCCGAACGCGCGTGCCGTGTTGGCGGCGAGTGCCGACGCCAGCGCGTCCTCGTCCATGCCGCGCACGGCGGCCAGCGCGCGCACCGTGACCGGAATGAGATACGGGGCGTTGGGCCGTCCGCGGTACGGCACCGGCGTCAGGAACGGCGCGTCGGTCTCCACCAGGAGCAGCTCCGACGGGGCCACGGCCACCGCGTCCCGCAGGTTCTGGGCGTTCTTGAAGGTGACGTTGCCGGCGAAGGACATGAAGTATCCGGCGGCGGCGCAGATCTCGGCCATCTCGGCGTCGCCCGAGTAGCAGTGGAAGACGGTGCGCTCGGGGGCGCCCTCTTCCTTCAGCACGCGCAGCACGTCGGCGTGGGCGTCACGGTCGTGGATGACCAGGGCCTTGCCGTGCCGCTTGGCGATCTCGATGTGGGCGCGGAACGACCTCTCCTGCGCCTCCTTGCCCTCCGGCCCGGTGCGGAAGTAGTCGAGGCCCGTCTCGCCGACGCCCTTGACCTGCTCCAGCCCGGCCAGCCGGTCGATCTCGGCGAGCGCCTCGTCGAGGCCCGCGTCCCCGCCCGGCGTGCGCGCGCCCTGCCGGGACCAGCCGTCGGGGTCGCCGTGGACGATCCGCGGGGCTTCGTTGGGGTGCAGGGCGACGGTCGCGTGGACGGCGTCGTACCGCGCGGCCGTCTCGGCCGCCCACCGGGAGCCGGCCACGTCGCAGCCGACCTGCACGACCGTGGTCACGCCCACCGACGCGGCTTTCGCGAGCCCCTCCTCCACGGTCCCCGACTGCATGTCGAGGTGGGTGTGGGAGTCGGCGACCGGCACCCGGAGGGGTTCCGGGAGCGGCGGGGCGGCGTTCTTGTCGGCGGCGTTCGAAGGCATGCCCCGATCCTACGAAAGGGGCACGCGGCCTCGGCCGGCGATCAGCTCAGCTCGCCCTGCGCTGGAACGGGTGCAGGAGATCGGACAGGTGCCAGTGATGGCCCTCCCCCGGCTCCCGTTGCTCCCCGTGCTGCTCACCCTCGGCCGCCGGTGCCTCCACCGGACCGGCGGGCGGCATGCGGTGCTGCCGGTGAGCCGCGTCGCGGGCCGAGGCGACCCGGCCCGGCCGCATGATCCGTACGACGTGGTTGTCGCAGTTGGTGCAGGTGGGCCGGGAGAGCGGGGAGGGCACCACCTGGCCGTCCACCACGTAGAGCACGAACTCGTGGTCGTCGGCGTCCACGTGGTGCTCTATCTCGTACGACTGCTCCCACCCGTGCCCGCAGCGCATGCAGGCGAAGGAATACGACTCGTGGACGACGGCGGTCGCGCCGGCGCGGAGGCCGGTCTGCGTCTGCCCTGCGATCTCACTCATGCCAGCTCCTGGTGTCCGCTGGGGACGACTGGGACGGGGTACGTCCTCTTCACCCCAGTGGACGCCTCGGCGGGCATGAAGGCAGCAGACCTGTCGACTGTTGGCGGCGATTTGGGCGTCCCTTGCCATACCGCCCTGTTGACCCGCCGCGGGCTTTGCCTTCCGGGCTGTCTCTTTGCGCACCCATGGGGCGCACGCCCGGGGCGCCCGCTCAGCGGAGATACGCCCTGCTCAGAAGGCGTTTCACGCCCCCCGCTCCAAGGCGTTTCACGCCCCCGCGTTCTTCGCCGCCACGACCGCGTCGAACACCTGCCGCTTGGGCAGCCCCGCGTCGGCGGCCACCGCGGCGATGGCCTCCTTGCGCCGCTCCCCCGCCTCCTCGCGCACCCGCACCCGCCGCACCAGCTCCGCGGCGTCGAGCTCCTCGGGACCGCGCTCCGGCGCCCCCTCCACCACGACGGTGATCTCCCCGCGTACGCCCTCGGCCGCCCACGCGGCCAGCTCGCCCAGACCGCCGCGCCTGACCTCCTCGTACGTCTTGGTCAGCTCCCGGCAGACGGCGGCCCGCCGGTCGGTGCCGAACGCCTCGGCCATCGCGGCGAGGGTGTCGTCGAGCCGGTGCGGGGCCTCGAAGTAGACGAGGGTGCGCCGCTCCCCGGCGACCTCGCGCAGCCGGGACAGCCGTTCGCCCGCCTTCCGCGGCAGGAACCCCTCGAAGCAGAAGCGGTCGACGGGCAGCCCGGACAGTGCGAGCGCGGTGAGCACGGCGGACGGTCCCGGTACGGCGGTGACCCGGATGTCCTTCTCGACGGCGGCGGCCACGAGCCGGTACCCGGGGTCGGAGACCGAGGGCATCCCGGCGTCCGTGACGAGCAACACACGCGCGCCCTTCACCAACTCCTCGACCAGCTCCGGCGTACGGGCGGCCTCGTTGCCCTCGAAGTACGAAAGGACCCTCCCCTTTGGCGTCACCCCCAGCGCCTGGGTCAGCCGGCGCAGGCGCCGGGTGTCCTCCGCGGCGACGACGTCGGCCCCGGCCAGCTCCTCGGCAAGGCGGGGCGGGGCATCGGAGATGTCGCCGATGGGGGTACCGGCAAGGACCAGGGTTCCGGGCGCAACTGTCACGTTTCCATCCTCGCAGGGCCCCAAGCACGGGACTCACACAGCGCCGTTCCCTACGATGGCGCGGTGACCAGTACCGCGTCCTCCATGGACACCCGGCAGGAGCAGGCCCTTCAGGACCAGCGGCCGTCGTGGCAGCAGCGGCTGCGCCGTTTCGGCTATGCGGCGACGCCCAGAGGCGACGTACGCGACCGCCTGGTGCCGCCGTACGTCGAGCCCAGCCCTCGGCTGTGGCAGGTACTCGGGGTGTCGAAGGAGTTCGCCGGGCGGATCGGCCGCTGGTCCGCGTGGGGCGGTCCACTGCTGGTGACACTGTTCGCGGGCGTCATCCGGTTCTGGAACCTGGGCAGCCCGAAGGCGGTGATATTCGACGAGACGTACTACGCGAAGGACGCGTGGGCGCTCGTGCACCGCGGGTACGAGGTCAACTGGGACAAGAACGTCAACGACCTGATCCTGTCGAACAACGGGAACGTCCCGATCCCGACGGACGCGGCCTACGTCGTGCACCCGCCGGTCGGCAAGTACGTCATCGGGCTCGGGGAGCTGATCTTCGGGTTCAACCCCTTCGGCTGGCGGTTCATGACCGCCCTGCTCGGCACCCTGGCGATCCTGATGCTGTGCCGGATCGGCCGGCGCCTGTTCCGCTCGACGTTCCTCGGCTGTCTGGCCGGCGCGCTGATGGCGGTGGACGGCCTGGCGTTCGTGATGGCCCGCACCTCGCTGCTCGACGGCGTGCTGATGTTCTTCGTGCTGGCCGCGTTCGGCTGTCTGCTGATCGACCGCGACCGGGCGCGCGAGAAACTCGCCGCCGCCCTTCCCGCCGACGCCGACGGCCGGGTCCGCCCCGACGCGCACATCGCGGAGACCACCCGCTTCGGGTGGCGCCCCTGGCGCTGGCTGGCGGGCCTGATGATGGGCCTGGCGATCGGCACGAAGTGGAACGGCCTCTACGTCCTGGTCTTCTTCTGCGTGCTGGCCGTGCTGTGGGACGTCGGCTCCCGCAAGGTCGCGGGCGCGGGCCGCCCGTACGCGGCGGTGCTCAGGCGCGACGTCGGCTTCGCGTTCCTCGCCACCGTCCCGGTCGCGATCGCCACGTACGTCCTGTCCTGGCTGGGCTGGATCCTCTCCCCCGCCAACGGCAGCGGCGGCTACTACCGCAACTGGGCCGCGACCGACGGCAAGGGCGGCAGCTGGACCTGGCTCTTCCCCGACTGGTGGCGCAGCCTGTGGCACTACGAGCACGAGGTCTACAAGTTCAACATCAACCTCTCCTCGCCGCACACCTACCAGTCCAACCCGTGGAGCTGGATCGTCACCGGCCGCCCGGTCTCGTACTTCTACGAGTCCCCCGCCCCCGGCAAGGACGGCTGCCCCACGGACGCCGGCGAGAAGTGCGCCCGCGAGGTCCTCGCCATCGGCACACCGCTGCTGTGGTGGGTGGCCTGCTTCGCGATCCTGTACGTCCTGTGGCGCTGGTTCTTCCGCCGCGACTGGCGGGCCGGCGCGATCGCCTGCGGTATCGCGGCCGGGTACCTGCCCTGGTTCCTCTACCAGGACCGCACGATCTTCTTCTTCTACACGATCGTCTTCGTCCCGTTCCTCTGCCTGGCCGTCGCCATGCTCCTCGGCGCGATCATCGGCCCGCCGGGCTCCAGCGACACCCGCCGGGTGGCGGGCGCCACGGGTGCGGGCGTCCTGGTCCTGCTGATCGCCTGGAACTTCATCTACTTCTGGCCGCTGTACACCGGCACCGCCATCCCTATAGACGAGTGGCGGTCGCGGATGTGGCTGGACACATGGGTCTAGCCGGCCCCGCACTCGCCGACCTGGCGGGCGTCTGGCGGCGCTCGCTTCTCGTCGACGGCGACGGCGGCCGCGACACCACCAGCGCCGTCACCTGGGTCCAGGGTCCCGCCGGCTACGCCGATCTGCGGCAGCCTGCCGGTCTGTCGCGCCCCTCGGGGACCCGGGGTCTGGGCGACCTCTCCTTCGGGCAGCTGCTCGGCCTCGCCGGGCAGGAGGCCTTCGCCGGACGGCTGCGCCATGCCGACGGTGCCTTCCATTGGGGACGCACGGTCGACCACCGGCCGCCCGCGCCCCTTCCGGACGCCGGGCGGCTGGAGTGGCGCGGACCGGTGCTGGTCGAGGAGGGCCTGTATGCCCCGTACGTCGAGCACTGGCACCCGGTGGAGGACGCCGGCGGGCTCTGCGCGGCCGCCGAGCTGGTGGACCCGCACTCCGGCCGGGCCGGGCTGCTCGTGCGGGCCGGATCCTGGTTCGGCTACGCCCGCGACCGGAGCGAACCGCTGCCCGCCCACGCCTCGCTGACGGAACTGGTCGCGGGCGCGGCGGACACGGGCCGGGCCCGCGAGCTGCTCGACTGCGAGGTGTCGCTGGGCCGGATCACCGGCGGCCACTGGACCATTGAGCGCTCGACGCTCCCGCACCGCGAAGGCCGTACGCTCGCCCCCGCCCTGACCGGCGGCGACGACGGATTCTCCGTGAGCGACACCGGCCCGGACGGCACCGCGACCCCGCGCCGCTGGGAGATCGCCGCAGCCGAGGGGCCCCTCCACCTCCTCGCCACGACCAGGGGATCCGCGGCCGGCGGCTGACACCGCCCGGTGCGATCAGCTCGCGTGGCGGGCGGCACGGCTGTGGACCAGGTCATGGGCGCGTACGGCGAACCACAGCTCGGCGATGTGGTCGGTCCGGGTCACACCCCGGCCGGTCAACTGCTCGATCTTGCGCAGCCGGTAGCCGAGGGTCTGCTTGTGGATGTGCAGTTCGTCGGCGGCCGACTGCCAGGACCGGTTGCGCCGCAGGGTGACCCGCAGTGTGTGCAGGTAGTCGGTGCCGTGCTCGGCGTCGTGCGCCACCAGCGCCCCCAGCACTCTGGACGCCAGCACCTGGGCCTCGGCCGGGGTGCGCAGCAGCGGCAGGGCGGTCTCGTCGCCGTACCGGATCACCCGCCGGTTCTCGGTCTCGGCCGCGCCCAGTGCCCAGCGGGCCTCCTGCGCGGCTTCCGGCAGGCGCGCCGCCGTCCCGATCGGGTCGCTGACGCCCATCGGCGCGGCGGCGTCCAGCAGCCGGGTCAGCTCGGCGAGCCACTCCGGCCGGTCCTCCAGCACGAGGTGGAGGCTGTCGTCGCGCCGCAGCAGCAGGTGCGGGGCCCGCAGCCGGGACAGCCGTCGATCGATGTCGTCGGCGGGGCCGTCGCAGGCGGCCGGGGTGAGCACCAGAACGGCGGCGGCCGGCGTGATCCCGGTCTCCGCCAGCCGGTGCCCGGCGGTCGTCGCATCGAGCCCGCGGTCGAGCAGTTGGCGCAGCAGGTCCGCGCCCCGCCTGCGGCGGCTCTCCCGGTCGGCCGTGAGCTGGGTCAGTTCCAGGGCGCCGACGGTGGCGACATGCTGGAGCAGGTCGAGGCCGGGCAGCTGTTCCCCGGTCGGCTCGGCGACCAGCGCGGTCGGCTCGGCGCCCGGTACCGCGACGGCCAGGGCGATCGCCGCGCGCGAGCCGTCCGCCGCCCGGCGGCGCAGCCGCAGCACGCCGGGGATGGCGCTGCCGTGCGCCGCGTACTCGGCGACCAACTCCGGCGCGAAGCCGGTCTCGGGGCCGTCCTCGAACAGCGACAGACCGGTCTCGGGGTCGACGAGATAGAGCCGCGCCTTCAGCTCCCGTCCGAGCCGGGCGAACGTCTCCGGTCCGGGCAGCCCGCCGGCCATGGAGGTCCGCAGCAGGGAGTACAGGCGGGCGACGCCGGCGAGCTGCCGGGCCTCCTCCCGCTCGTTGACATCGGCCACCGCACGGACGACCGCGCTGAACGGCACGCTGTACGGCACGGACACCACCGGCAGCGACAGCGCGTCGGCCCGGTCGGTGAGCGCGCGGGTCAGCGGCGGCCCCTGCATGCCGAGGCCCAGCCCGAAGGCACTCGTGCCGGCCTCCGCGAGCCGTTCGATGAAGACCGTCTGCTCACCGGGATCGGCGGCCAGCCCGGTGCCGTTGGTCAGCAGCAGCTCGCCCGCGGACAGCCAGGCCCACGGATTGGGCAGGTCGGAGGGGTGCACCCAGCTGACCTCGCGGTCGACCCCGTCGGCACCCGCGTGCAGCGACATCTGCAGGTGCGGCAGCGCGAGGAGTTCGCGCACCGTGACCGCCATCGCCACCGCCTCCTTCGTCCCTGAGCGTATGGAACGTACGGGCGTCGGCCACGCCCGCGATGAGACGGGCGTGAATTCCCTGTTACCGGCCGCACACACGGGCCCGACCGGTATGACACGAATCGGGCCTCATACTCCGGTACGAATACGCGTCGATGTTCTGCGCCCCAGTCGGATGGCCGGACCACACCCGCCGTCCGCATGCTGTGCGCATCGAACGAGCGGAGAGTGCGCCATGGCGGAAGCGAATCCTTCTCAGCGTGGGAGCAGCACGCGTGATGCCACCACGGCTGCCGGACGGATCGGCTGGCCCGAGGGCTTCACCGCGGCCGCCTGCCTGACCTTCGACATGGACGCCGAAGCCGCGGTGCTGAGCACCGACCTCGCGTCGGTCCACCGCATGAGCCCGATGAGCCACCAGTCCTACGGACCGCTGGTCGGCGTGCCCCGGATCCTGGCCATGCTGGAGCGCCACGGCCTCAAGGCCACCTTCTTCGTCCCCGGATACACCGCACACCGCTACCCCCAGGTCGTGCGGTCGGTGGTCGAGGCAGGTCACGAGGTGGCTCACCACAGCTACTTCCACGAGAACACCGTCGGCATGGACGCCGCGACCGAGGCGGACATGCTCGATCTCGGCCTCAAGGCCCTGTACGAGGTCGCGGGCGTCCGGCCGGTCGGCTACCGGGCGCCGATGTGGGAGCTGAACTACCACACCCCTCGGCTCCTCGAAGAGCGCGGATTCCTCTACGACTCCAGCCTCATGGACGCCGACCACCCCTACCGGCTGGCCGTGGACGGACGGCCGCAGGCCCCCAGCATCGTGCAGGTGCCCGTCTCCTGGGGACTGGACGACTGGGAGCAGTACGCCTTCCTGCCCGGACTCATCGGCACCGGCGTGATCGAGAGCCCCGCCAAGGCGCTGGAGATGTGGACCTGGGAGCTGGAGGCCATGCACCGCCTCGGCGCCTGCTTCGTCCTCACCTGCCACCCGTTCCTGACCGGGCGTCCCTCGCGGGCCGAGGCGCTGGAGCGGCTGATCGAGCGGATGAAGGCGCTGCCCGGCCTGTGGATCACCACGGTGGCCGAGGTCGCCGAGCACACCGCGTCCCTGGATCTCTCGCCGCGCACCTGCCCGCAGCCGGAGCTCCCCGAGCAGGCGTACTGGGTACCGAAGCGTCCCTGAACGCCACCCCTTGACTTGTCACCCGCGCACACAGGCAAGGGCGCCTGTCGTGTCAATCCCGTATGCCCTCCTCGACAGGACAGTGTGATGACCCCAAGCGCCCAGACCGCCGCCCTGACCGGTCCGCCCGACCCGGCACTCGACACCGAAGCCGCCGGCGGGCTCAAGCAGCAGTACAACCTGAGATCCGCGTTCGCCCTGGCCTTCTCCGACGTCTCCCCCATCGTGGGCATGTACGGCGTCTTCGCCCTCGGTGTCATCACCGCAGGGCCCGCCTTCTGGTGGGCCTTCCCCGTCGTCCTCGTCGGCCAGTTGCTGGTCTGCGGGGTCTTCGGCGAACTGGTCTCCCGCTGGCCGCTGCAGGGCAGCGTCTACCAGTGGGCCCGCCACCTGATCGGCCCGCGCTACGGCTGGTTCACCAACTGGGCCTACATGTGGGGCCTGACCCTCGCCCTGTCGGCCCTGTCCTTCGCCGGATCCGGATTCCTGCTCGGGGCGCTCGGCGTCACCGGCTTCAGCCGCACCGAGCAGGCACTGACCGCCCTGGGCGTGCTGCTGTTCGGCTCGGCCGCGAACATGATCGGGGGACGCGTCCTCAAGGCGCTCCTCTACGTCAGCCTGACCGCGGAACTGATCGCCACCCTCGGCATCGGCACCGTGCTGCTCCTCGCCCACCGCTCCCACTCCTTCTCGATCCTGTTCAGCGGGGAGGGGACGGCGCACGGGTCCGCGTGGCTCACGGGACCGTTCCTCGGCGCCGTCGCGATCGCCGGCTGGTCCTTCGTCGGGTTCGAGTCGGCCGGCTCCATCGCCGAGGAGGTAAAGGAGTCCCGGCGCGTGCTGCCCAAGGCGATGGCCCTGGCCCTGGCCGCCGTCGGCATCCTCGTCATGTACGCCAGCCTGGGCATCCTGCTGGCCATGCCGGACATCGGTGACGTCCTGAGCGGCAAGGACGCCGACCCGGTCACCACCACGCTGGAGGCCGGCCTGGGCTCGGCGACCGGCAAGGCCCTGCTGATCGCCCTGGTCATCGGCTTCGCGGCCAGTCTGATGGCCGTGCAGGCGGCGGTCAGCCGGGCCATCTGGGCCGGCGCACGCGACAGGGCCCTTCCCGGCGCCCGGTTCCTGGGCACGCTCTCCGGCAAGGAGCGGGTGCCGCGCGGCGCGATCGCCCTGACCGCGGTGGTCGCGGGGTCGCTGCTCTTCATCAGCGCGGAGAAGATCTACGCACTGCTGCTCTCCTTCGCCAACGCCGGCTTCTACCTGTCCTACGCGCTGCCCGTGCTCGGCGCGGTCTACGTCCGGCTCCGCGGCACCTGGGAGCCCGGCGAGTGGTCCCTGGGCCGGTGGGGGAAGCCGGTGACGTACGCGGCCGCCGTATGGATCGTCTTCGAGTCGGTCAACATCGCCTGGCCGCGAGCCGTCAACGGCGTGTGGTACCTCGACTGGGGACTGCTGATCATGACCGGGGTACTGGGCGTGATCGGTGCGCTCGTGTACTGGTCGGTGTCGCGACCGGGCCACATGCCCTCGGTGACCTCCAAGTGAGCGGCCGGGTCGCCCTGATCACCGGTGCCGCCGGCGGTATCGGCGCCGCGACCGCCGAGGTACTGGCGGAGGCGGGCTGGCGCACCGCCGGACTCGACCTCCGCCCTTCCCCGACGGACCTGCCCGTCGTCGTCGACGTGACCGACCGTCAGGCGGTCGCGGAGGCGGTCGGGTGCGTGGCCGAGCGGTTCGGGCGGCTCGACCTGGTGGTGACCGCGGCCGGATACTACGAGGAGGGCATCGACGCCGCCGACCTCACGCTCGGCCAGTGGGACCGCATGTTCGCCGTGATCCTGGGCGGAACGGTCAACACCTGCGCCGCCGCGCTGCCCCACCTGGCCTCGGGCGGGGGCGGCGCGGTGGTGGTGATCTCCTCGGAGCTGGCGCTCACCGGCGGCAGCGGCGACGTGCACTACGTCGCCGCCAAGGGCGCGGTGCTCGGTTTCGCCAGGTCGCTGGCGCTGGAAGTGGCCGACGACGGGATCCGCGTCAACATCGTCGCGCCGGGCCCCACCGACACCCCGCTGCTGGCCGCGACTTCGCCCTGGCGCGATCCGGCGTACCTGGCCACCCTGCCGCTGGGCAGGCTGGTCAAGCCGGCCGAGGTCGCGTACACCGTGCGCTACCTGGCCACCGAGGGCGGCATGTACTGCGGGGACGTGCTGTCACCGAACGCCGGGGCGGTGATCTGACATGGCGTCCGACATCAAGGAGGGCGGCCTCGCCCTGGTGACCGGCGCCGCCCGGGGCGTCGGCCGGGCGACCGCCCTGCGGCTGGCCGCCGACGGCCACACCGTGGCGGTCAACGACCTCACCGACGACGGACGGCTGACCGAACTGGCCGAGCGCGTCGGCGGATTCGCCGCACCCGCCGACATCGCCGACCCGGCCGCCGTACGCGCCATGGTCGCCGACGTCGGGCGGCGGGCCGGGCGGCCGGTGGACGTACTGGTCGCCAACGCCGCGGCGATGGCGATGAGCCCCTTCCTCGACCAGCCGCCGCGGGAGTGGTGGCACCAGATCGAGGTGAATCTCTCCGGCCACTTCCGCGTCGTCCAGGCCGTGCTGCCGGGGATGCGGGCGCTCGGGCACGGCCGGATCGTGATCATCGCCTCGGAGTGGGGCGTGACCGGACAGCGCAACGCCACCGCCTACGCGGCCTCGAAGGCAGGCCTGATCGCGATGGCCAAAGGGCTGGCCCGCGAGTTGGGCCCGCAGGGCATCCTCACCAACTGTGTCGCGCCGTCCTACGTGGACACCGACCAGCTGCGCGTGGACGCCGAGGACGCGGGCCTCACGCTGGACGAGCTCCGGGCCCGCTACCGGCGCCTCATGCCGGTCGGCCGGCTGGCCGAGCCCACCGAGATCGCCGCGGCCGTCTCGTTCCTCGCCTCGCCCGGCGCGGGCGCACTCATCGGTCAGGTGCTCCAGCCCAATGGCGGCTCCACCAGAGCCCGCGCCTGAACAATCCCTCCAGCGGAACAGGAACCCCATGCCCGAGACATCCCGTGGTCCGCTGGGACCGCTCCCCCCGGTGAACGGCACGTCGGTCCCCCGCTTCGCCGGCAGCACGACCTTCGCCCGGGTACCGGAGATCGGCCAGGTCGGCGACTACGACGTCGCCGTGCTGGGCGTGCCGTTCGACACCGGCACCTCCTACCGCCCCGGGGCGCGGTTCGGCCCGATGGCCGTCCGGCAGGCGTCCCGCCATCTGCGCCCGGCGTTCCATCCCGAGCTGGACATCGCGCCGTTCGACGAGATCCAGGTCGTGGACGCCGGTGACGTGCCGGTCACCCCGTACTCGATCGACACGGCTCTGGGCCAGATCGCCGACCACGCGCGCGAGGTGGCGCGCGGCGGCCGGAGGCTGCTGGCGATCGGCGGCGACCACACGATCGCGTTGCCGATGCTGCGGACGGTGGTGCGCGAGCACGGTCCGGTCGCCCTGGTGCACTTCGACGCGCACCTGGACACCTGGGACACCTACTTCCAGGCGCCGACGACCCACGGCACGGTCTTCCGCCGCGCCTTCGAGGAGGGCCTGCTGATCGAGGACCACTCCCTCCACGTCGGCATCCGCGGTCCCCTGTACGGCCGGGCCGACATGGACGCCGACAAGCGCTTCGGCTTCCGTACGATCCGGGCGGGCGACATCGATGTCCTGGGCCTGGCGGGCACGATCCAGGCGATCACCGAACGGGTCGACGACCTCCCCGTCTATCTCTCCGTCGACATCGACGTCCTCGACCCGGCCTTCGCACCCGGCACGGGCACTCCGGAGGCCGGCGGGCTGACGAGCCGCGAACTCCTGCGGGTGCTGCGCGGGTTGACCGGACTGCACCTGGTCGGCGGTGATGTGGTGGAGGTGGCCCCCGCGTACGACCATGCCGAGGTGACGTCACTCGCCGCCGCCACCGTGCTGTTCGACATGGTCAGCCTCATGGCGGGGAGGTCGAGGAAGGCCTAGCGGAATCGGCCAATGATTCGCTCAACAAAGCGGAAACATCCGTTACACCAGTCCCCCCTTGCGCATAGAGTGCGACCACAGCAAGCCTTTCTGAACGCGTTCAGAAGATGCGTGGAAGGCACAAGGGGGAGGGGAAGCGCCGTAATGGGCAAGGGGGTAAAGACCGCCGTCATCGGTGGTGTGTTCGCCGTGATGGTCGGCGGCGCCGGGTACGGGGCGTACAACTTCGTGTCCGCGCTGAACGAGGACGGGGGCGGCGGGGCGGGTACGGCCGCCGGGCCTGCCCCGGTCAAGAGCGGGCCGCCGAGCGCGGACGAGGTCAAGGAGACGACCGCCAAGTTCTTCGCGGCCTGGGAGAAGGGCGACGCGGCGGACGCGGCGGGGTACACGAACAACGACACGGCGGCCGAGCCGCTGTTGACGGCGTACGGCGAGGCCGCCCACATCGGTGACGTGAAGATCACTCCCGGTACGGCGTCCGGCGCCACCGTTCCGTACACGGTGAAGGCGAAGGTGTCGTACGACGGGAAGTCGAAGCCGCTGACGTACAAGAGCGAGCTGACCGTCGTGCGCGGGGTCACCACCGGGCGGGCGCTGGTCGACTGGCAGCCGTCCGTGATCCATCCCGAGCTGCAGCGGGACGACACCCTGGTCACCGGGGAGGCGGCGAGCCCGCCGATCGAGGCCGTCGACCGCAACGGGACCGTGCTGACGGAGGAGAAGTACCCCTCCCTCGGGCCGGTCCTGGACGCGCTGCGCGGCAAGTACGGCGACAAGGCCGGCGGCACCCCGGGCATCGAGCTGGTGATCCGGCACCCGGAGGGGGGCGCCGCCGACACCCCGCTGGTGACCCTCGCCAAGGGCAGGGCGGGCAAGCTCGAGACCACGCTCAGCGCGACCGCGCAGGCCGCGGCGGAGAAGGCCGTCAAGCAGTACGCCCAGTCGTCGGTCGTCGCCGTCAAGCCCACCACGGGTGAGGTGCTGGCGGTGGCGAACAACCGCAAGGACGCCTTCAACGCGGCCTTCGAGGGCACGGTCGCGCCCGGCTCCACGATGAAGATCATCACTGCCGCGATGCTCATAGACAACGGCGTGACCTCGATGAACGGTCCGGCGCCCTGTGAGAACACCGCCGTGTGGCAGAGCCAGACCTTCAAGAACCTCACGGGCATGAAGCCCGACCTGAACGCCACGCTCGCCAACAGCTTCACGCGGTCCTGCAACACCGCCTTCATCAAGCTCATCGACGAGGATCCGCTCACCGACGAGTCGCTGACCACGGAGGCCCAGACCCGCTTCGGCATCGGCCTGGACTGGAAGACCGGCATCGTCTCCTTCGACGGCAGCGTCCCCGCCTCCGGCGGCCCGGACCGCGCGGCCAACGCGATCGGGCAGGGCCAGGTCCAGATGAACCCGCTGAACATGGCCTCCGTGACGGCCACCGCCATCACCGGCGACTTCCGCCAGCCCTACCTGGTGTCGCCGAAGCTGGACGACCGCCAACTGGCCACCGCCAAGGGGCTGCCGTACAACACGGCCTCCCAGCTGAAGCAGATGATGCGGCTGACCGCGACCCAGGGCACCGCCCAGGAGGCGATGTCGGGGCTCGGCGGGGACATCGGCGCGAAGACCGGTTCCGCAGAGGTCGACGGGCAGGCCGTGTCCGACAGCTGGTTCACCGGCTTCCGCAACGACGTCGCCGCGGCGGCCATGACCCAGGAGGGCGGACACGGCGGCGACGCGGCGGGCCCGATTGTCGCAGCTGTGCTACGAGCTGCCGGCTGAAGTCACCCGCACAGCACGGGACCCTAGGGTGGTGTCGTCGTTGAGGTGGAATGAGGGCAACGGGGACCCTGGGGATCGTGCGGAGGATCGAAAGCTGTGGGTAACAGAAGGCGCGTCGCCGAGCGACGACGGAAGACCAGGCCCGCCGTGATCGGCGGGATGATCGCCGTGGTCGTCGGCGGCGCCGGCTTCGGCGTCTACGCGCTGTACGGCGGCGGGGCGGCGGCCGACGACCGGACGCAGACGACGTCCGCCGAGGAGAAGGCGAAGGACATCCCGTCCGGCCCCCTCTCGGCGACCGAGGTCACCACCGCCGCGCAGACCTTCCTCACGGCCTGGCAGCAGGGCAAGGTGGCCGCGGCGGCCGCCGCCACGGACGACGCGAAGTCGGCCACCACCTCGCTGACCGGCTACACCAAGGACGCCCACATCAAGGGCGTCACGCTCACCGCGGGCGCCCGCACCGGCGACAAGGTGCCCTTCTCCGTGAAGGGCACGGTGTCGTACAAGGGCATCGAGAAGCCGCTGACATACGACAGCGCGCTGACGGTCGTCCGCGGCACCACCGACGGAAAGCCCGTGGTCGACTGGCGGCCCGCGGTCCTCCACCCCGACCTCCAGGACGGCGACACCCTGGTCACCGGCGAGTCCGGGACCCCGCCGATCAAGGCGGTCGACCGGGACGGGGGCGAGCTGACCACGGCGAAGTACCCGTCGCTGGGCCTGGTCCTCGACGGGCTGCGCGAGAA
Organism: Streptomyces sp. NBC_01352; assembly: GCF_036237295.1. Lineage (NCBI taxonomy): Bacteria > Bacillati > Actinomycetota > Actinomycetes > Kitasatosporales > Streptomycetaceae > Streptomyces > Streptomyces sp. NBC_01352. The sequence continues at coordinate 6,315,059 of NZ_CP108354.1, read as the reverse complement.
GTACGGCAAGACCGCCGGCGGCAAGGCGGGCATCGAGCTGCGGGTCGTCCGCGCCGAGTCCGCGAAGTCGTCGAAGTCGTCGCAGGCGTCCGACAAGACCCTGCTCGAGCTGAGCAAGGGCACGCCGGGCACCGTGAAGACGACCCTGAGCCCGAGGCTCCAGGCGGCCGCGGAGACGCAGGTGGCCAAGAAGGCGCGGTCGTCGGTCGTCCTCATGCGCCCCTCCACCGGCGAGATCCTCGCCGTCGCGAACGCCTCCCACGGCTTCAACACCGCCTTCCAGGGCTCCCTCGCCCCGGGCTCCACGATGAAGGTCATCACCTCCACGCTGCTGATCGACAAGGGCCTGGCCTCGGCGGACAAGGCGCACCCCTGCCCGAAGTACTTCACCTACGGCGGCTGGAAGTTCCAGAACGACGACAAGTTCCAGATCAAGGACGGCACCTTCAAGGCGAGCTTCGCCCGCTCCTGCAACACGGCCTTCATCAGCCAGGCGCCCGAGCTGGAGAACGACGACCTGACCAAGCAGGCCCAGCAGGTGTTCGGCCTGGGGCTCAACAACTGGGCGATCGGCGTGCCGTCCTTCGACGGCTCGGTGCCGGTGCAGAGCGCGGCCCAGATGGCGGCCTCGCTCATCGGGCAGGGCGGGGTCCGGATGAACCCACTGAACATGGCGTCGGTGTCGGCGACCATCGAGTCCGGCAGCTTCAAGCAGCCCTACCTGGTGTCCCCGACGGTCGACGACCGCACGCTGGCGAAGGCCTCGCGCACGCTGTCCGCGGGCACCCTGTCCCAGCTGCGGGAGCTGATGGCGTACACGGCGGCCTACGGCACGGCGGCCGAGGCGATGTCCGGGGTCACCGGGAACGTCGGCGCGAAGACGGGCTCGGCGGAGGTCGACGGCCAGAAGAAGCCGAACGGCTGGTTCACCGCGTACCGGGGCGACCTGGCGGCCGCGGGCGTGGTGCAGCAGGGCGGGCACGGCGGCGAGACGGCCGGCCCGATCGTGGCGTCACTGCTGAAGCTGGGCGGCTGACTCGCCGCGTCCCACGGGCGTGGCCAAGTACGTCCGCCGCAGGAACCTGAGCAGTGCCTTCGTCTCGAACTGCACCACCGAGACGCCCTGCGCGGAGTGGAACTCGACCACGGCCTGCACCCGCCCGCACGGCCACACGCGGACCTCTCCGCTGCCGACCGGTGCCCGCAGGCCCTGTTCGAGGAGCGAGCGCGAGAAGGTCCACTCGTCGTGGGTGCTGGGAAGCCCGACCTTGACGGAGCGCGGGTCGGTCTCGGGGTCGTAGCGCAGGATCACCGGGACCGCCTCGTCCTCCACGATGTCCGCGTCCGAAACGATGTGGGCTCGCGCGTACTGTTCGACTACAGACATCGTGACGGGCCTCTCACGCTGTGCAACCTGTGCGGAAGCTGTGCATCCACTCCCCCTCCAGCGTCGCATATTTCCCGGATTCCGCCCCTGGAGCCGCACAGCTTGCTCGTGACCGCTCCTGGCTGTTCGTTCCGCGTCTCTCTTGCAAGCCGTTCGCAACAAGCCACTATCATCGAACGGTGCATGTGCCTGACGGATTCATCGACGCCCCCATATCGGTAGCGACCGGAGCGGTCGCCGCGGCCGCCGTCGCGGTGAGCCTGCGCGGAGCCCGCCGTGAACTGGACGAACGCACCGCGCCGCTGGCCGGCCTGGTCGCGGCGTTCATCTTCGCCGTGCAGATGCTGAACTTCCCCGTCGCCGCGGGGACCAGCGGACATCTGCTCGGCGGCGCCCTCGCGGCGATACTCGTCGGCCCCTACACAGGGGTGCTGTGCATCGCCGTGGTCCTGCTCATGCAGGGCATCCTGTTCGCGGACGGCGGCCTCACCGCGCTCGGCGTGAACATCACGGTCATGGGCGTCGTCACGACGGTCGTCGCCTACGTCCTGTTCCGCGGACTCGTGAAGGTGCTGCCCCGCAAGCGGCGTTCCCTCACCGTCGCCTCCTTCGTCGCCGCCCTGATCTCCGTGCCGGCCGCGGCCCTCGCCTTCACCTTCCTCTACTGGCTCGGCGGCACCACCGACGTCTCCATCGGCAAGGTCGCCACCGCCATGGTCGGCGTGCACATCCTCATCGGCATCGGCGAGGCCGCGATCACCGCGCTGACCGTCGGCGCCGTCATCGCCGTCCGCCCGGACCTCGTGTACGGCGCCCGCGGCCTCCAGCAGAAGCTGAAGCTGCGGGTCAACGGCGAGCTGGTCGACGTACCGGACGCCGAACCGGTGCCCGTCGCCGCCCGGTCCCACCGCAAGGTGTGGGCGGCCGGCCTGGTCACCTCCCTCGTCCTCGCCGGGTTCGTCAGCTTCTACGCCTCCGCGAACCCCGACGGCCTGGAGAAGGTCGCCGCCGACAAGGGCATCGACGAGAAGACCGAGGAGCACGCGACCGCGGACTCCCCGCTCGCCGACTACGGCGTCAAGGACGTCGAGGACGCCCGGCTCTCCGGCGGTCTCGCCGGCGTGATCGGCGTCGGCGTCACGGTCGTCGCGGGCAGCACGGTGTTCTGGGCGGTGCGCAGGCGCCGTACCGACGACACCTCTCCCGTGAGCACGGGCGTCTGACGTGGGCGCCGGGCACGCGCACAGGCTCTACCGGCACGGGCACTCCCCCGTGCACGGCCTGCCGCCGCACACCAAACTCGCGGCGACCTTCGCCTTCGTGGTGGTCGTGGTGTCGACCCCGCGGGAGGCGATGTGGGCGTTCGGCCTGTACGCCGTCCTGCTGGCGGGCGTCGCGTACGCGGCCCGCGTGCCCGCCGGTTTCCTGCTCAAGCGGCTGCTGATCGAGGTCCCGTTCGTCGCCTTCGCGGTGCTGATGCCGTTCGTGGCGGAGGGCGAGCGGGTCGAGGTACTGGGCCTGCAGCTGAGCGTGAGCGGCCTGTGGGGCGCCTGGAACGTGCTCGCCAAGGGCACCCTGGGCGTCGCCGCGTCGGTACTGCTGGCTTCCACCACGGAACTGCGCGAACTGCTCCTCGGCCTGCAACGGCTCCGACTCCCGCCGCTGCTCGTGCAGATCGCCTCCTTCATGATCCGGTACGGCGACGTCATCGCGGACGAGATGCGGCGGATGCGGATCGCCCGGGAGTCGCGGGGCTTCGAGGCGAGCGGCGTCAAGCACTGGGGCGTACTCGCCAAGTCCGCCGGCGCCCTCTTCATCCGCTCCTACGAGCGCGGCGAGCGCGTGCACCTCGCCATGATCAGCCGCGGGTACGCCGGCTCGATGCCGGTCATCGACGAGGTGACCGCGTCCCGGGCCCAGTGGTCGTACGCGCTGACCCTCCCGTTCGCCGCCCTCGTCGTATGTCTGCTGGGATGGACGCTGTGACCGCTTCTCTCGAGGTCTCGGGCCTCGCCTTCGCCTATCCCGACGGACACCAGGCGCTGTTCGGCGTGGACTTCTCCATCGCGCGCGGCGAACGGGTCGCGCTGCTCGGGCCGAACGGCGCCGGCAAGACGACCCTGGTGCTGCACCTCAACGGCATCCTGAGCGGCGGCACCGGCACGGTGCGGGTCGCCGGGCTGCCCGTCGGCAAGCAGCACATGGCCGAGATCCGGCGCAAGGTCGGCATCGTCTTCCAGGACCCGGACGACCAGCTCTTCATGCCGACCGTGCGCGAGGACGTGGCGTTCGGTCCGGCGGCGGCCGGGCTGAAGGGGCCGGAGCTGGAGGAACGGGTGCTGGTGGCGCTGCGGCGGGTCGGCATGCAGGACTTCGCCGAGCGGCCCCCGCACCACCTCTCCTTCGGGCAGCGGCGCCGGGTGGCGGTCGCGACCGTGCTGGCGATGGAGCCGGAGATCCTCGTCCTCGACGAGCCCTCCTCCAACCTCGACCCCGCCTCCCGCCGCGAACTGGCCGACATCCTGCGGTCGTTGGACGTGACCGTCCTCATGGTCACCCACGACCTGCCCTACGCCCTGGAACTGTGCCCGCGCTCGCTGATCCTGAGCGACGGCACCATCGCCGCCGACGGGAAGACGGCCGAGCTCCTCGCCGACGACGCGCTGATGCGCGCGCACCGGCTGGAGCTGCCGTTCGGTTTCGATCCGCGTTCGGTGCCGGCGATCGAGAGCCGTCCCTGACAATGGGCGCGTGACGAACCAAGAGGACGCCGGGGTCGAGGGCTCGCTGCTGCTGGACGACCAGCTGTGCTTCGCGCTGTACGCCGCCCAGCGCGCGGTGACGGCCGCGTACCGGCCGCTCCTGGAGGACCTCGGCCTCACCTACCCGCAGTACCTCGTGCTGCTGGTGCTGTGGGAGCGCGGCGAGATCACGGTCAAGGAACTCGCGGGCGCGCTGCGCCTGGACTACGGCACGGTGTCGCCGTTGCTCAAGCGGCTGGAGAGCGCGGGGCTCGTACGCCGGGAGCGCTCGGAGAGCGACGAGCGCTCGGTGCTGATCGCGTGCACGGGACGCGGCGAGGAACTCAAGGAGCGCGCGGCGCGCGTACCCGGCGCTCTGCTCACGGCGACGGAGCTGGAGGGCGCGGAGGTCGCGCGGTTGCGCGAGGAGTTGTGGCGGCTCGCGGACCGGGCGGAGGCCGCGGCCGAACGCGCCCGCTGACATCGCCCTGACCTCACCCCGCTGACGTCGCGTTACCCGCGGTTGCCGCCCCCCGGTCGTGGAAAGCACGGCTACTGGCCGGTACCTTGTGCACAATGTATTTGCTGGGGGAGGTTCTGCCGTGATCGAAGAGACCGTCGAAAGCACCGCCGTCTCCGTCGACACCCGTCCGACGAAGATCGTGTACGTCGCCGAGGCCACCGCGCACGGCGGCCGGGACGGCTATGTCACCAGTCAGGACGGGCAGATCGAGCTGAAGGTCGCGATGCCGCCGGAACTCGGCGGGGACGGCAACGGCACCAACCCGGAGCAGCTGTTCGCGGCCGGCTACAGCTCCTGCTTCCACAACGCGCTGGTGCTGGTCGGCCGCCGGTCGGGCTACGACCTGACCGGCTCCACGGTCGCCGCGAAGGTCGGCCTCGGCCCCAACAAGCAGCGCGGCTACGGCCTCGCGGTCGCCCTCAGCGTCTCGCTCCCGGTCCTCGACGCGGACATCGCGGCCAAGCTGGTGGACGCGGCGCACGAGGTCTGCCCGTACTCGAACGCGACCCGCGGGAACATCGACGTGACGATCCTGCTTGGCTGAGGGGAGGGGGAACCCCCTGAGCGAGACGCACCCGGCGCGACGAGGAGTACGCACGTGGACGTGAACGGCACAGTCGCCGAGGGCTTCGAGCCGGTCAGGGAAGCGTTCGTAGGGAACTTCGAGACGCTCGGGGACCGCGGCGCGGCCCTGGCCGTCTACCGGGACGGGCACCGGGTCGTCGACCTGTGGGCCGGTACCAGGGACGTCGACGGCACCGAGCCCTGGCGGCGCGGTACCGCGCAGATCGTGCGCTCGGCGACCAAGGGCGTCGCCGCCGCCGTACCGCTGCTCCTGCACCAGCGCGGGCTGCTCGACCTGGACGCGCCCGTGGGCGAGTACTGGCCCGAGTTCAAGGCACGCGGCAAGGAACGGGTCCTGGTCAGGCACGTACTGAACCACCGCGCCGGCCTCCCCGTCCTGGACCGTCCACTCACGCCCGAGGAGGCGCTGAACCCGGCACGGGGCGCCGAGGCGGTCGCCGCCCAGTCCCTCGTCTGGGAGCCCGGCACCGACCACGGCTACCACGCGCTGACGTACGGCTGGATGCTGGACGAACTGGTGCGGCGCGTGACCGGACTGTGGGCCGGCGAGTGGATCGCGGCCCAGATCGCCGGACCGCTGGGCGCCGACCTGTGGCTGGGCCTGCCGGAAGCCGAGGAAGCCGCCGGCCGGACGGGCCGGGTGGGCAGCCTGGAGACACCGGAGCCCGCCACCGGGGCGGCCCTGCGCGTCCGCCCCAAGCGCGCGGTCACCGAGGCCTACGCCGACCCGGACTCCCTCACCCGCCGCGCCTTCGCCGCGATCACCCCCTTCCCCGACCAGAACGCCCCGGCGTACCGGGCGGCCGCCCTGCCCGCCACCAACGGCATCGCGACCGCGGACGGCCTCGCCCGCGTCTACGCCGCCCTGATCGGCGAGGTCGACGGGGTGCGGTTGTTCGACCCGGCCACGGTGGAACTCGCCCGGGCCGAGGAATCGGCGGGCCCCGACCGCGTCCTCGTCGTCGGCACCCGCTTCGGCCTCGGCTACATGCTGCACGGCACCGCGTCACCGCTCCTCGGCCCGGGTTCCTTCGGCCACCCGGGCCGCGGCGGCTCCCTCGGCTTCGCCGACCCGGAGACCGGCATCGCCCTCGGCTATGTGACGAACGGCTTCCGCAAGACCGTGACGGCCGACCCGCGGGCGCAGGCGCTGGTCAGGGCGGTGCGGAGCGTCGTCGTAGGACAGCAGCGGCCGTAGCGGCCGTGGCGTCTCAGACGTGGATCGGGTGGGAGGTCCGGCCGGACGCCTGGTCGATCTCGTCGTGCGCCTTGGTCAGCAGCTGCATGGCCAGTTCGTTCAAAGCGCGGGCAGCGGCGACCTCCTCCCCCACCCTCGGCTGATTCGCGTCGGTGTGGTGGCGGGTGGCGTGTCCTCGCGTGCGTACTTCGCTGCCGTCGGGCAGGCGCACCATCGCGGCCGCCCGTGTGTGCGAGTCATCCTCCTGGAACTCGAGCTCGATGTGCCATCCCACAGCGCTGTGCATCATGACGATCACCTCCGGAAGACCTGATTCCAGGGTGCTCCTTCAGCCCGTTCGCGACTAGTCGGGCTCCCCGAGCTCCTCGGTGCGCGGCACGGGCCCGGCCGGTCGGGTGCGGGCGGGCGAGCTCAACGCCGCCACCCGCTCGGCCAGCAGGTCCGTACGCTCGGCGATCTCCCGCACCACGTCGGTACGCAGCCGGCGCTGGCGTCGGTAGGCGAGTTCCATCGTGGTCAGCGAGAGGGCCGCGCCGATCAGCGCGACCACCGCCAGGGCGACGTGGATGCGTGCCGTGCCGAGGCCCGCCGCACGGTAGGCGAAACCCGTCGTCAGGAGCAGCGCCCCGGTCAGCGTCAGCCACAGGACGTAGAGGCTGGACAGCCAGGGGTGGTCCTGCCGCAGCCAGGCCGACCGGGACCGCTCCGCCTCCTCCCGCATGCCGGCCAGCGCGCGGCCGATGTCGGCGAGTTCCCACGCGGCCTTCTCCCGCTGCGCACGCGACAGCGGTCGTAGCCACTGGCTCGTACGGAGGTCCAGACGCGCGGCCGCCCGGCGCACCTCGGGTCGGGTGACCGGTACGGGAAGGCTCTGTGGCCATCTGGCCCACAGGTCCTTGTCCCGCCGATGGAGACGGATGGCCGTGAAGGTCCCGCGGCCGACGCCGATCAACACGCACAGCACCACGAAGAAGGGCCCCACGAGCCCCGTGCCGCCCTGGATCGAGAGACCTCCGACCACCAAGGCGACGACGAACACGCCACCCACCGGCCACGTGTACCGGATGTACGTCCGATACTTGACCGTGTGCATCTCGCGCTCCCAGGAGTTGACGGAGCGGCCGAGCGGGCTGCAGACGAGGCCGACGGAGGCCAGAACCGCGGCCATCACCAGACACGACCAGAAGGCGGCCCACAGGGTGAACGGAAGGTCGTCCGTCCCCACCCATCCGTCGCCCCAGGGAACCGCGGGCACTCCGAGCAGGACGGCCACCGCCGACACCACCGTGCCGGCTCCCAGCCACCGACCGGGCCGGACCCCGCGCGACATCGGCGCCGGGATCGGCTGCCAGGTCGGGGCCACCTTGGACTCCAGTACCGCGATCAGGCGCGGCAGATCGGCGTGGAGCCGGTCCCGGTACAGACGTTCGGCCTGCCAGGAGGCGAACTCGCGCACCGATTCCGGGAGTTCCTCCTCCTTCGGCATGGTGGCATCGTCCAGCAGCACCGGAACGACGGTCCTCCCGCACTCCAGGGCCAGTTCGATCTCCCGGCGGACCCAGTCGTCCTTGTCGTCCAACCGCCGGGCACCGGTCGCGTCCCGGGTGTCCGCCCACCCCGCATGGACCACGGCGAGCAGGACCTCGCAGTCCGCCACCCGCTCCTTCAGCATGTCCGGGAACCGCCGCCCCGGCACCAGGGACGCGGAGTCCAGGAACACCTGGTCCTCGCCGAAGTACCGCTCGATCCGCTCGTACAGTTCCCGTACGACGGCTTCGTGATCACGGTCGACTCTGCGGTAGTTGATGAAAACGCCGCCCATACCGCCGCCCCGCCCTCGTCCCGCACGCCGGAGATCAATACCAGGCTTCGTACCAGAGACGCGTGCGCGCAGGACGCGGAACGCGGCCGAAACCAGCCGTACGCGGGAGGGACGGAACGGGCATACCGGCCGGGGTTGCCGGAGAGGGTCGGAATGGGCATACCGGCCGGCGTTGTTGGAGACGGTCATGACAGCTGACCGGCGCACGATCACCAACCCGCCCGCCCTGCACGACCCGACACCCTTCGGCTACAGCCATGCGGTCTCGGCGCCCGGCGAACTCGTCTTCATCGGCGGCCAGTACGCCTCCGACACCACCGGCGCTCCCGTCCCCGGCGACTTCGCCGCCCAGGTGGACCTGGCCTTCGACCGGCTGCACTCCGCCCTGGAGGGGGTCGGACTCGGCTACGAACACGTAGTCCGGCTCGGCACGTTCATCGTCGACCACGACCTCGCCAAGCTGGAGACCCTCGGCAAGGCGCTGCACGCCCGCTTCGGCGACCGGCTCCCGGCGCAGACGCTGAGCGGGGTCGCCTCGCTCGCGCTGCCCGGGATGCTCTTCGAGGTGGACGCGGTGGCGGTACGGCCGTAGCAGGTGTCGCAGCAGCCGGTATCGCCGTAACGCCTACCCCGCGTGCAGCATCAGCCCGATCCCGACGACCAGGAGCCCCGCCGCGGCGATGCGCGGGGCTCCGAACTTCTCCTTGAAGAACACGGCCCCGATGGCCGCGCCCACGATGATCGACGATTCGCGCAGCGCGGCGATGGGAGCGAGCTCCGCCTTGGTCTGGGCCCACAGGACGAGCCCGTACGCCGCCACGGAGAGGGCCGCGCCCAGCAGTCCGACGCCCGCGAAGGGGCGTAGCAGGAGGACGAACTGTCCGCGCCAGCGGTAGAGCGCGTACGCCGGGATCGCCACGCCCTCCACCGCCATCAGCCAGGCGATGTAGCCGAGGGACGACCCGGAGGCCCGGACGCCCAGCCCGTCGACGACGGTGTACGCGGCGATGGTCAGGCCGGTCGCCAAGGCGGCCCCGATCGCCGCCCAGTTCGGGCGGCGCCCGCGCATCCCCCACAGGGCGACGCCGGTCAGCCCCGCGCAGGAGAAGGCGATGCCCGCCGCCGCCCAGCCGTCCGGCACCTCGTGGGCGAAGACGGCGGCGAGCAGGGTGACCACGAGGGGCGCGGTGCCGCGCGCGATCGGATACGCCTGCCCGAAGTCGCCCAGCCGGAAGGACCTCATCAGCAGCACGTAGTAGGCGAGGTGGATGACCGCCGAGGCGATCAGATACGGCCACGCCCCCGCCGCCGGAACCGGCACGAACGGCATCATGGCGAGCCCGATCAGCGACCCCCCGCCCGCGATCAGCGTGAACCCGACGAGCTTGTCGGTGATCTGGTGCGCGATGGCGTTCCAGCTGGCGTGTGTCACCGCGGCCACCAGCACGGCCGCGGTGACCAGGGGCGTCACGAGGTGCGCTCGCGCACGTCCACCAGGGTGGCTCCGGCGTGGGCGACAAGGTCCTTGGGCTGCATGGGGAAGACGGTGTACGGGGTGCCGGCGGCCGCCCACACGAGGTCGTGGTCGAGCAGCGACCGGTCCGCCAGCACCCGCGTCCTGGTGCGGTGTCCGAAGGGCGGCACGCCCCCGATCGCATACCCCGTGGTCTCCCGGACGACGTCGGCCCTGGCCCGGGTGACCTTGTCGGCGCCGAGCGCCTCACGGACCAGGTCCAGGTCCACCCGGGAGGCCCCGTCCATGAGCACCAGCACCGGTACCCCGTCCGCCGCGAAGATCAACGACTTGCAGATCTGGCTCAACTCGCATCCGATCGCCGCCGCGGCCTCGGCGGCGGTACGGGTGGCGTCCGGGAAGCGCCGGATGCGGGGATGCAGGTCGTCGAGGCCGAGCTCGCGCAGGGCTTCGGCGAAACGGGGGTGGGCTGCGGAGCCCTCGCTGTCAGTGGCGGCTGTGGTCATGTACGGCACGCTAGCGGCGCGTGTACGGGGCATGCGACCGGGTTACGGCCGTCGCCTCCCCGCCCGTGCGTCACGTCGGGAACTCGCCGTACCAGGCGCGGTTGAGAAGGTACTTGGGCAGGTACGGCGAGCCGGTGTCGACCGGGAAGTCCCCGTCGTACGCGAAGCAGGCCATGGCGAGGGGCCCCAGCGCCACCCGACCGCGCGGGTCGCTCGCCGCCTTGTTCCAGTACCGCTCGTGATGGTCGAGCGCCTCGCCGAGCACCTCGGCGAAGGCCTCGCGGTTGTTGGTGACGAGGCGGTGGAAGAGGGCGACCGGCTGGTAGTCGACGAAGTTCAGGAAGTCGGCCGGGGTGCGGGTCGCCACGTGCGGGTGGGACGACTCCATGGTGGCCACCAGCTTGGGCACCAACTCGTCCATCGGCTGCCTGAGCCAGTAGTGCTGGAGGGTGCCGATCCAGTGGAAGAGGTAGTCGTCGGTGTCCGGGGTGACCCGCCGCAGGTCCTCCACGGGCACCTGGCTCAGCCGGTCCAGCCGCTCGCTCTCCCGGCAGACCAGCGAGAGGAAGAAGGCGTCCAGCCAGGCACGGGCGTCGGCGTACGGCTGCTCGGCCCCGCCCTCGAAGAGCGCGCTGCCGGCCTGCATGGCGGCGACCCAGGCCTCCCAGGTCTCCAGTTTCGCGGCGTCGGGGTCGGCGGCGCAGGCGTCGTAGGCACGGGTGAGGGCGCCGGTGAAGGGGGACTCCGCCTTGGCGTTCTCGGGGTTCTTGGCGTTCTCGGGGTTCTCGGCGCTCTGCCCGCCCCGAAGCCGCTTCATCAGGTCCACCAACTCCTGCGGCGGTACGACCGACATGGAGCGCGTCTCGTGGTCGAAGGCGGTGAGACAGGCGAGCCGCCCCTGGTGCCACCAGTACAGCCGGGGACTGAGCGAACCGGGCCCGTCCTGATAGGCGCCGAGGGCATAGGCACCCAGCTCGTTGACGGCGTCCACGACCGTGCCGTCCACGATCGGATGGAACGCGAGCAGATGCCGGGTCGGTACGACGACGAGGGCCCCGTTCTCCGGCAACTCCCGCCCGGTGAGCGCCCGCACCAGCTCGGGCAGCACGAGCGCCTTGGCCGCTACGAAGTGGGAGTCGCCGTGTACGGAGTGCAGGACGGCGCCGGACGGCCCGTCCATCTCCTCGTACTCCACCGGCTCGCCCAGCAGATTCGCCCGCCCGGCCGCCCACAACTCCTCGGCCCCGGCCCGCTCGACATCCGTGTCGCTCAGGATCCGTACGGTGTCCGGGGCGTCCAGCGCCAGCACGGCGAGGAGCCCTTCGGAGACGGGACGCGCGTAACGGAACCCGTCCGCCATGTCGGCCAGGGCGTCGTCGGGGAGCAGCCGCAGACAACTGTGCCGCAGCAACTCCTCGGCGCTGTCGCCCCCTTGCCCCGCGCCTTCCGTCCTCCGGAAGTGCTGCTCGACGACCTCCGGCCAGCCCTCCTCCGCGATCACCCGGCACGTCTGCGCGAGCGACGTCAGCGGACTGACATGACCGTCACTGTGCACGACGGCCCCTCCGTCGACCGCCGGGCGCAGACCCTGGCGTATGAAGTGGTCGAGGGCGAGCCCTCTCAGCCGTTCGGCCTGAGCGACGGTGAGCATGGGCAGGTGGGGGTCGGGGGCGGAAGCGGAGGCGGAGGCGGCATGTTGGTGTTCTGTCACCCGGCAACCCTAGGGGCCTCTTCGAGTGCCTGTTACTGCCGGTGGGGCTGTGAGATGACCGAGGTGACTGCCGCGACACGGTGTGCCAAATCGTCGGCGGGGATGTCGATGAGCTCGTAGCCGAACGTGCGGTAGCTCTGTTCGTGGACCTTCTCGAAGACAAGCGATTCCTGGAAGCTGATCCGCCGGGCACTGGTGGGCTCGCAGAAACCCAGGTTGCGGATGAAGAGCACCTGGCGCTCGTAGATCTCCTCGGCGGTGATCCGCTCGATCTCAGCCGTCAGGGCCCGGGACACCGGCCGGCCGAGGTAGGTGGCCAACGCGTGTGTGCAGACCGGTGACCGGTCGAAGACCTGGACGGTGGCGGGGCCGGTGGCGGTGGCGGTGCCTTCCAACTGCCGCTCCCTCTGCAGCTCGACGACCTCGTCGACAAAGCTCGCCCGGGTCCACGGTTCCTCCTCGCCCTGGGCCTGCGCCCGTGCGATGACCGCGGTCGCTGCCTCCTCGACGACCTCGTAGCCGAGCTCATGAAGGCCGCGCAGGATCGCTGTCTTGCCCGCGCCGGGCGTACCGGTGAGAACGTACCGCCTCATGAGGGGAAGCCTTTCGTATGGTGCGAGACAGCCGGACTGAACCGGGTTGCGAGACCGCTCCCCGACCAAGCACCGTACGACGATGACTTCGGCACCCGCACCCACACCCGCAGCCGCACCCGAGATACGCCCCTACGCCCCCGCCGACCGCCCCGCCCTCGACGACATCTGTGTCCGCACCGCCCACGTCGGCCAGGACAGCCGCCCCCACTACGCCGACCCCGGCATCTTCCCGGCGATCTTCGCGGCACCGTACGTCCACCTGGAGCCGGAGCTGGCCTTCGTGCTGGACGACGGACACGGACAAGCCGTCGGCTACGTCCTCGGCACCGCGGACACGCCCCGTTTCGTCGAGGACTACCGGGCGAAGTGGCTGCCGTTGGTCGCCGACCGGTACCCGGAACCGAGGACTCCACCCCGCAGGCCCGACGACGCGATCGTCCCCCTCCTCCATCACCCCGAACGCATGCTCGTCCCGGAGGTCGCCGCCTACCCGGCTCATCTCCACATCGACCTGCTTCCCGAGTGGCAGGGGCGAGGGTACGGGCGGGCGCTGATGGAGGCCTTCCTCGACGCCCTGCGCACGAAGGGCGTACCGGCCGTGCACCTCTCCATGCTCACCGCCAACACCCCCGCCCGGTCCTTCTACGACCGCCTCGGCTTCCACGAGATCGAGGTGCCGGGCGCGGAGTCGACGGAGGTCACCTACCTCGGGCGCGCGACAAACCCTGATCCTCAAGAAAGGTAGCCATGTACCGTATCCGCTGTGAGTGACGCACCGAAGGCCCCCTCCCCCACGCCCGGCTACCTCGTCTGGCGCCTCGCCAACAAGTGGCGTACCGCCGTCGACCAGGCCCTCGCGCCCCTGAACCTCACCCACGCCCAGTACGTCCTGCTGGCCTCCCTCAGCGGGATGGAGCGCTCGGGCCGGCAGCCGAGTCAGCGGGAGCTCGCCGACCACACGGGGCTCGAGGCGCTGTACGTGTCGAAGCTGGCCCGCTCTCTGGAGGCGGCCGGGCTCGTCCGCCGTACCCGGGACGCCGAGGACACCCGGGTCGTGCGCCTGGCGCTCACCGACGAGGGCCGTAAAACCGTGCGGCCCGCCATCGGCGCCGCACAAGTGCTGCTCGAACAGCTGCTCGCCCCGCTCGGCGGGCTGGACGACCCGCGGACCGACGACTTCAAGCGCACCCTGACCGAGCTCCTCGACACCCCGCTCGGCTGAGACTCCCACTGGGCTGAAACTCCCACTGGCCCCGGACGAGGAAAAGCCGGTGAGGGCGCCCCGTCCCCACGGGGCCCTCACCGGCTGGTCGAGCAGCGGTTGCCGTACGCGTCAGACGCGCGCCAGCTCCCGGTCCTCGTCCGGATCCGCGTCACCGACCGTCTTCAGGTCGTCCTGCGTGCGCAGTCCCTCGCCCTCCACATCCACATTGGGCAGAGCACGGTCCAGCCACCTCGGGAGCCACCAGGCCTTCTTGCCGAGCAGCGCGAGCACCGCCGGGACGATCGCCATGCGGACGACGAACGCGTCGAAGAAGACGGCGATCGCGAGGCCGAAGCCGATCATCTTGATCATCGACTCGCTGGAGCTGATGAAGCCGCCGAAGACGGCCATCATGATGACCGCGGCGGCGGCCACGACCCGGGCACTGTGCCGGAAGCCGGTCACGATGGCCTGGCTCGGCGACTCGCCGTGGACGTACGCCTCCCGCATGCGGGTCACGAGGAAGACCTCGTAGTCCATCGCGAGGCCGAAGACGACGCCCACCATGAAGATCGGCATCATCGACATGATCGGACCGGTCTCCTCGACGCCGATCAGGCCGGCGAGCCAGCCCCACTGGAAGACCGCGACCACGGCGCCGAGCGCGGCGAGCACGCTGAGCAGGAAGCCGAGGGCCGCCTTCAGCGGGACCAGGATGGAGCGGAAGACCACGATGAGGAGGAGGAAGGCGAGGCCCACCACCAGGGCCAGGTACGGGACCAGCGCGTCGGTGAGCTTCTGCGAGAAGTCGATGTTCATCGCGGTGGTACCGGTGACCAGAACCCTCGCGCCCGTGTCGGCCTTGACGTCGGCGCCCTGGTCACGGATGGCGTGCACCAGGTCCTCGGTCTGTACCGAGGACGGCTTGGAGTCCGGGATCACGGTGATCGTCGCGGTGTCGCCGGCCTTGTTGAACGTCGCCGGGGTGACCGTGACGACGTCCTTGAGGCCCTTGATCCCGTCGGTCACCGTGGTGGCCGCCGCCTTGGGGTCGTCGCTGTTCTTCGCGTCGACCACGATCATCAGGGGGCCGTTGAAGCCCGGGCCGAAGCCCTCCGACAGCAGGTCGTACGCCCGACGCTGCGTCGTGGACGTCGGCTGCGAGCCGTCGTCGGGCAGGCCCAGCTCCAGCTGGCTGGCCGGGACGGCGATCGCGCCCAGACCGACCACGCCGAGCAGCAGCACCGCGACCGGACGGCGGATGACGAAGCTCGCCCAGCGGACGCCCAGGCCGGGCTTGGCCTGCGCCGCGGACTTCTCGGGCGCCTCGGACGTGTCGCCGCCACGCCGCTTGCGCTTCTCGCCCGACGGCCGGACCTTCTTGCCCGCGTACCCGAGCAGCGCCGGGATGAGGGTCAGCGCGATGAGGACGGAGACCACGACCGTGCCGGCCGCCGCGAGACCCATCTTGGTGAGCATCGGGACACCGACGACCGAGAGGCCCGCGAGGGCGATCACGACGGTGAGACCGGCGAAGACCACCGCGGAGCCGGCGGTGCCGGTGGCCCGGCCTGCCGCCTCCTCGCGGTCGCGGCCCTCGGCCAGCTCGCCCCGGTAGCGCGAGACGATGAACAGCGCGTAGTCGATGCCGACCGCGAGGCCGATCATCAGCGCGAGCGTGGAGGTGGTGTCGCCGAGGTCGAGCGCGTTGGCGAGGGCGGTGATGGTGGAGACGCCGATGCCGACACCGATGATCGCGGTCAGCAGCGGCAGTCCGGCCGCGACCAGCGAGCCCAGGGTGATGACGAGGACGACCGCGGCGATGGCGAGGCCGACGACCTCACCGATGGCCCCCGGCTCGGCCGCGGCCTGGAGGGCGTCACCTCCGATGTCGACGGTCAGCCCGGTGGCCCGCGCCTCGTCCCCGGCCGCCTCCAGGGCGTCCCGGGTCGTGTCCTTCAGCTCCATGCCGGGGGCGTCGTACTTCACCGAGGTGTAGGCGACGGTGCCGTCCTTGCTGACGGCGTTCGTCGTGAACGGGTCGGTGACGGAGACGACCTCGGAGCCGTCGCTCAGTTCCTTGACGGTCTTCGCGACGGTCGCCTTGTTGTCGGCGTCCGTCATCTTCTCGCCGTCGGGCGCCTTGAAGACGATGCGCCCGGTTCCCCCGTCGGCGCTGGCGCCGGGGAAACGCTGCTCCAGCAGGTCGAAGGCCTTCTGCGCCTCGGTGCCGGGGATGGAGAAGGAGGTGGTGCCCGGAGCGGGCGCGGAGGCCGCGCCGACGCCCGCGAGCGTCAGCAGGGCGACCCATATCAGGGCGACGAAATGCCGTCGCCGGAAGGCGAGCCGGCCGAGTTTGTAGAGGAACGTGGCCACGAGGGCGTACTCCCGGTCAGGTCGTGTGTTGTGCAGGGAAGGGGTGATCGGCCCGCTGGGGGGCAGGCTGGATCGTCCCGACGACTTGAGCGGTGACGTCAGGTGGTGACTGCGGGGAGGTCTCAGGTGGTGGGAACGCCGAGGGCGGGGAGGACGACGGCGTCGATGTACGAACGCAGGAATTCCTGCGTGGGAGGCAGCTCGTCGATGAGCGTGCGGGTGGCGAACGCGCCGACCAGCATGTGGACGATGTATTCGAGCGCGGGGCAGTCCGCCCGGAGCTCACCACGTTCGACAGCGCGCTGCACGACTCGGTCGAACTCACCCATCTCCGGCTCGACGAGCAGCTCCCTGAGCGCCCGCATGAGATCCGGATTCGAGTGGGCCGCCATGGCCAGCGCCCGCATCAGGTCGGAGTTGCGCTCCATGGTGCAGTCGTCCTCGCGTGACACGAGGGTGAGGAAGTCTTCCCGCAGGGAGCCGGTGTCGACATCGCCGATGGAACCCGGCTTGTTGTGCCTCATGGCCTTCGCGACCAGCTCGGCCTTGCCGCCCCACTGGCGGTAGAGGGTCGCCTTGCTGGATCGCGTGCGGGCGGCGACGGCGTCCATGGTGAGGGCGTCGTAGCCGACTTCCCGGAGCAGTTCGAGCACGGCCGTGTACAGCTCGGCCTCACGCTCGGGCGTGATCCGACTGCGACGCACCGTTGCGACCTCAGCCATCTGTCTCACCTTCCCACTCCGAACGACACGGTTTCGTACGTGACGAATGTAGCGCACTCTCAAGCGAAACGAAACTGTTTCGTTCGTGTTGCGCGTCACGCGAGGCGCCCCGCCCGGATTTTTCCATAAGTTGCCCGGGTCCATCCGGAGGAAAAGCATGGGGAGGTGAGCTATCTGCGCCTTCCGCATCTGAGCGGCGAACTGCTGTGCTTCGTGGCCGAGGACGACCTGTGGCTGGCCCCCCTCGACGGCCTGGGCCGTGCCTGGCGGCTCACCGTCGACCGCACCAAGATCGGCCACCCCCGCTTCTCCCCCGACGGCCGCCATCTCGCGTACACGAGCTGGCGCAGTCTGGTCCCGGAGATCCATCTGGTGCCGGTGGACGGCGGGCCGGGCCGGCAGCTCACCCACTGGGGGTCCGCCGACACCCAGGTCTGCGGCTGGACCCCGAACGGGACGATCCTCGCCGTCGCCTCGCACGGCGAGCCCTTCTCGTACTTCACCTGGGCCTACAAGGTCGATCCCGACGGCGACCCCGGCCGCAGGCTCCCCTGGGGCCCGGTCTCCGACATCCAGGTCGCCGACCTCGACGGCGAGCGCAGGACCCTGCTCCTCACCGGCACCCCGCCGCACGAACCGGCCGCCTGGAAGCGCTACCGCGGCGGGGCGACGGGCCGGCTGTGGCTGCACGGGGAGCGGCTGCTGGCCGACCTCCGGGGCCATCTCCACTCCCCCATGTTCGTCGGCGGCCGGATCGCCTTCCTCTCCGACCACGAGGGCATCGGCAACCTCTACTCGTGCGCGTACGACGGCTCCGACCTGCGCCGCCACACCGACCACGACGCCTTCTACGCCCGGCACGCGGCGAGCGACGGCACCCGGGTGGTGTACCAGTGCGCCGGCGATCTGTGGATCGTCGACGACCTCGCCGCGGACTCGGTGCCCCGCCGGCTCGACGTACGGCTGGGCGGGCCGCGCGCGGGACGCCGTAGGTACCAGGTCCCGGCCACCCAGCACGTGGACGGCATCTCGGTCGACGAGACGGGCCGCGCGAGCGCCGTGGTCGTGCGCGGAAGCCTGTACTGGCTGACCCATCGTGACGGGCCCGCCCGCACCATCACCGACACCCCGGGCGTACGGGTCCGGCTCCCGGAGATGCTCGGCTCGGTCGGCCAGGTCGCGTACGTGACGGACGCGGAGGGCGAGGACGCGATCGAGGTCGCCTATCTCCCCAGGGCGACCGGGGACCGCGAGCCCCGGCGGCTCGCGTCCGGCGAGCTGGGGCGGGTGCTGGAGCTGGTCTCCGACCCGCAGGGCGAGCGCCTCGCCATCGCCTCGCACGACGGACGGCTGCTGCTCATCACGGTGTCCGACGATGCGGCCACCGCCGCGGGGACCGAGGAATCGGACCGCGAGGACAGCGAGGACAGCGAGACCGAGGGCTCCGACGGCGAGGTGACGGAGCTCATCCGCTCGATCAACGGGCCGGTGCGCGACCTCGCCTTCTCGCCGGACGGAGCGTGGCTGACGTGGTCGCACCCGGGGATCGGACGGTCGCTGCGACAGATCAAGATGGCACGGATAAAGGACCGCCTGATCGTCGACGTGACCAACGGCCGCTTCGAGGACGAGAACCCGGTGTTCACGAGGGACGGCCGCTATCTGGCCTTCCTGTCCTGGCGCGGCTTCGATCCCGTCTACGACGTGCACACCGGCGACCTGTCCTTCCCGCTGGGCTGCCGCCCGTACCTGGTCCCCCTGTCCTCCGCCACGCCCTCCCCCTTCGCACTGAACCCGGAGGGCCGGCCCGCCGCCGGGGGCCTGGACCCGGTGGAGGAGGACGAGGGCGGCGACGGCACGGTGACCGTCGAGGTCGAGGGCCTGGCGAGCCGGGTGACGCCCTTCCCGGTCACCGCCTCCAAGTACTCGGCGCTGTACCCGGTCGCGGGCGGCGGCCTGGTCTGGCTGCGCTGGCCGATCTCCGGAGCGCTCGGCGAGACCTTCGCCAACCCGGACGACACCAGCGGCCGGCCGACCCTGGAGTTCTTCAACATCACCAAGGCGAAGAAGACCGAACTCGTCGAGCACCTCGACTGGTTCGCGGTCAGCGGCGACGGCTCGCGGCTGGTCGTCGTGGACGAGGGCGATCTGCGGGCGGTGCCCTCCAACGAGATCGGCGACAGCGACTCGACGGTCTGGATCGACTCGCGGCGCATCCTGCACGAGGTCGACCCGACCGCCGAGTGGCGCCAGGCGTACGACGAGGCCGGCCGGCTCATCCGCGCCTACTTCTGGGAACCCGGCATGTGCGGCATCGACTGGGACGCGGTGCTCGACCAGTACCGTCCGCTGGTCGAACGGGTCGCCTCCCCCGACGAGTTCGCGGACCTGCTGCGCGAGGTGCTCGGCGAACTCGGCACCTCCCACGCCTACGTCTCCGCCGCCCGCCGCAACGAGGGCCCGGCGCACTACCAGCGCCGCCAGGGCCTCCTCGGCGCCAACTTCGTCCGCCGGGACGACGGCTGGATGGTCAAGCGGATCCTGCCCGGCGAGTCCTCCGACTCCAAGGCACGTTCACCGCTGGCCGGCACGGGCATCCGGGAGGGCGCGGTGCTCACCCACGTGGACGGCCGTCCGGTGGATCCGGTGACCGGGCCCTACCCACTGCTCGCGGGAGCGGGCGGTACGACCGTGGAGCTGACGTTCACCCCGGCCCAGGGCGAGGGAGGCGCGCGGCGCGTGGCGGTCGTACCGCTCCTCGACGAGCGCCCCCTGCGCTACCAGGACTGGGTGGCCAAACGCCGGGCCGTCGTACGCGAGTTGAGCGGCGGACGCTGCGGCTATCTGCACATCCCCGACATGGGCGGCTCGGGCTGGGCCCAGTTCAACCGCGACCTGCGCATGGAGGTGTCCCGGCCCGCGCTCATCGTCGACGTACGCGGCAACGCCGGCGGCCACATCAGCGAACTCGTCGTGGAGAAACTGACCCGCCGCATCCTGGGCTGGGACCTGACCCGGGACGCCCAGCCGGTGTCGTACGCCTCCAACGCCCCGCGCGGCCCGGTGGTCGCCCTGGCCGACGAGGCGACCTCCTCGGACGGCGACATGATCACGGCGGCCTTCAAGCTGCTGAAACTCGGCCCGGTCGTCGGCCAGCGCACCTGGGGCGGAGTCGTCGGCATGACCGGCCGCCACCAACTGGGCGACGGCACGGTGATCACGGTGCCGATGAACGCGGCCTGGTTCGACGCGTACGGCTGGTCCGTGGAAAACCACGGCGTCACCCCCGACCTCGAAATCCAACGCACCCCCCTGGACTGGGCGGAGGGCCGCCACGCCCAACTGGACGACGCGGTGAAACTAGCCTTGGACCTCCTGGAGACCAACCCCCCGGCAACGCCCCCGGATTACGCGAACGTCCCGAACCACTCAAGGCCAAAACTCCCCCCGCGCATCTAATTGGGGGCGGGGTGATTCCCTCAGGGGCGCGGGGAACTGCGCGACCAGCCCCCACCGACCCGCACCCGACAACGCACCCAACAACGCAAGCAAAAACGTGGGGCACCCTTCCAAAGAAGGGCACCCCACGTTTCAAAGGCCGAAGCCGACCGAAGCGTCAGGCGTCGTAGTCCTGCGCGAGGCGGTCCTCTTCCTCGCGCCGCATCCGCTCCGTCTCCTCGTCGCGCTCACGCATGGGGTCCTGCCCCTGGCGGCCACGCTCCCGGCCGGGCTCCTGGCCGCGCTCACCGCGCTCGCCACGCTCCCGCGCCTGCTGCGCCTTCTGCTTGGCCTGCTCCTGCCACTGCTCCGACTTGTCCTGGAACTTGTCCTTCATACCCATGTGGGTTCACTCCCGTGGTGGGTGGTGTCTGGGGCCCCTTGGCGGGGCCTCGACCAGATTCACACGGGCGGTCACCGCACGCATGTCGATCAGTCACGGTGCGTAGCGCGAGCCTCCTCATCAGCCGCCCCACCTGCACCGACGAGCCCGGTCCGCATGCCCTCCAGCCGGGTGGCGAACCGCCGCATCTCCCGTTGTCCGACGGTCCCGATGACCGCGGGCAGATACCCGCGCACCCCCTGCATCCCGCGCAGCCACCACTGGCCGTACACATGGCTCGACCGCCGCTCGATCCCGGCGACGATCCGGTCCACCGCCGGTCCCAGCGGATACGTCTTGTTCGACGGCCACGGCAGCCGCTGCCGCAACTCCCGCATCACATCGTCCTGATCGGCGCCCCGCACCATGTCGGTGTCGGTCCACGACAGGTACGCCACGCCCACCCGCACGCCCCGGTAGCCGACTTCGCCGCGCAGACTGTGCGCGTACGCCTCCACGCCCGACTTGGACGCGCAGTACGCCGTCATCATCGGCGCCGGCGTGATAGCCGCCAGCGAGGCGATCTGCAGCAGATAGCCCCGGCTTTCCATCAGCACCGGCAGGAAGGCCCGCGCGGTCACCGCCGATCCGATCAGGTTGACCTCGATCACCCGCCGCCAGGCCACGGGATCGGAGTCGACGAAGGGACCGCCGGTGGCGACACCCGCGTTGGCGACGACGATGTCGACCTTGCCGAACCGCTCCTTGACCTCCTCGGCGACCCGGGCCATAGCCTCGTGGTCGGTGACGTCGGCGTACCAGTGGGCGCTGTCGCCGTGCAGCCGCTCGGCGACCTGCTTGAGCGCGTCCGGCTCCAGGCCGACCAGCGCCACCTTCGCGCCGCGCGCGGACAACTTCCGGGCCAGCAGCTCCCCGACGCCGCGCGCGGCTCCGGTGACGACGGCGACCTGTCCTTCGAGGCTGACCCCGGTCATGCGCCCTCCTTGATGTGCGCGTACGTCGCGACGAGTTCACGGATCTTCCCGGTGACCGGCTCGGGCGCCTCGACCGGTGTCATGTGGCCGATGCCGGGCAGTTCGGCGAGGCCCAGGCAGTCGGGCAGTGCGGCGGCCAGGGCGCGGGCCTGCACCGGGGGTGTCAGCCGGTCGGCCGAGCCGACCAGGACGGCTGTCGGTGCCGTCAACGCCCGTACGCCGTGGTCGAGATCGAGCAGGCCGAGCA
The DNA here is from genome assembly GCF_036237295.1 of Streptomyces sp. NBC_01352. Classification (NCBI taxonomy): domain Bacteria; kingdom Bacillati; phylum Actinomycetota; class Actinomycetes; order Kitasatosporales; family Streptomycetaceae; genus Streptomyces; species Streptomyces sp. NBC_01352. The sequence continues at coordinate 6,293,152 of NZ_CP108354.1, read as the reverse complement.
CCTCCGACCAGGCGTGCCGCACCTTGCGCGGACAGGCGTGCACGATCCGGGCGCACGCCTCGACCATGTGCGGGGCCGAACCGGCGCCCATCGTGCCGTACTTGAGGATCCGCCGGGCGAGTGGCGTGACCGGACCGAGCGGGGCGCGCGAGCCGAGGAGCCGCTTGGTCAGCGCGGTCCGCAGCCGGCCCGCCCGCATCGGTATCACCAGCGACTCGGCGACCAGCCGTGACGCGCCCGTGCTGCACAGCAGGACGGCCGCCGCGTGCTCCTGGACACCGGCCCTTCCGGCGGCGGCCATCACCGTCATCCCGCCCATGGAATGACCGGCGATCACGGCCCTCTCCCCCGGCGCGAGGGTCGCGTCCAGTACGGCTTCGAGGTCGTCGGCGAGGGCGTCCGTACTGCAGGCGGGGCTCGCCGGGCTGCGTCCGTGGCCGCGCTGGTCGTAGGCGATCACGCGGTGGTCGGTGGCCAGTTCGCGTATCTGGGCCGCCCAGAAGGCGGTCGAGCAGGTCCAGCCATGGACGAGGACGACGGCCGGCGCACCCTCGGGTCCGTGCACCTCGACGTGCAGACGGGCCCCGTCGGCGGAGACGGCGGTGAGTTCGCGGGCGGGGACGGGCGGGGCGTAAGGCCCGGAGGAGACGTGGAGGAGACGGCTCATGCGCTGACCTCGGCCTTCTTCACGGCTGCCGTCCGCAGCACCTCGTACTCGCTCAGGTCGACCCGCCGCGTCACCCGCCGGAACTCGGTCGTGGTTCCCGGCCAGAGGGTGGTGTTGCGGCCGTTCGCGTCCAGGTACCAGCTCTCGCAGCCGGTGTTCCACACCGTGCGCTTCATGCGCTCCTGCACCCGCCGGTTCCACGCGTGCAGGGCGCTCGGGCGGGCGTCGAGGGCGACCCGGCCGCCGAGGACGTCCAACTGCCGCAGATAATCGGCCATGTAGTTCAGCTGCGACTCGATCATGAGGATCATGGACGAGTTCCCGAGACCGGTGTTGGGCCCGATGACGGTCATCCAGTTGGGGAATCCGGGCACCGAGGCGCCCCGCAGCGCCTCCATCCCGCCCGCCGCCCAGGCCTCGGCGAGCGTACGGCCGTCCGCGCCCACCACGCGGTCGGCGATCGGCATGTCGGTGACGTGGAAGCCCGTACCGAAGACGATCGCGTCGACCTCGGCCTCGGTGCCGTCGCCGGCGACGACGGTCCGGCCGCGGACCTCGCTCAGGCCGCTCGCGACGACGTCCACATTGGGCTTGGCGAGCGCCGGGTAGTACTCGCTCGACAGCAGGATCCGCTTGCAGCCGATGCGGTAGCCGGGCGTCAGCTTGGCGCGCAGGGCCGGGTCCTTGATGGAGCGGGCCATGTTCCGCTTGGCCACCGACTCGACCAGGCCCAGTTCGTCGGGGCGCTTGGTGAACAGCTGGACCTGCAACTCCCGGATGCCCCACAGGAGTCCGCGCCGGAGCCGGGTGGTCACCGGCAGCCGCCGGTGCAGTCGGCGCTCGGCCTCGGTGATCGCCCGGTCGACGCGGGGCAGCACCCAGGGCGGGGTGCGCTGGAAGAGGGTGAGCTTCGCGGCGAGGGGCTGGACGGCCGGCACGATCTGGATCGCGGAGGCGCCGGTGCCGACCATGGCGACCCGCTTGCCGCGCAGGTCGTAGTCATGGTCCCAGCGGGCCGAATGGAAGACCTTGCCGGGGAAGGTGTCGAGCCCCGGGATGTCCGGGATCCTCGGGTCGGACAGCGGGCCGGTGGCGGAGACGACGAAGTCGGCGGAGAGCGGCCCGCCGGCCGTCTCGATGTCCCAGCACAGCCGGTCCGTGTTCCAGGTCATCGTCTTGACCTCGGAGTCGAAGCGGATGTGCGGGCGCAGCCGGAAGACGTCGGCGACGTGCTCCAGGTAGGCGCGGATGTGTCCCTGTCCGGAGAAGGTGCGCGGCCAGTCGGGGTTGGGCGCGAAGGAGAACGAGTACAGGTGGGACGGCACATCGCAGGCGCACCCCGGATAGGTGTTGTCCCGCCAGGTGCCGCCGACACTGCCGGCCCGCTCCAGGACGACGAAGTCGGTGACCCCCTCGCGCCGCAGCCGTACGGCGGCCCCGAGTCCGCCGAACCCCGACCCGATCACCGCCACCCGGACATGTTCGTGCTCGTGCTCGGCCATCCCGAAGCCTCCACGCATCTCTGAACTCCGCCAGTGAACACTGGCGCAATGGGAGAGTAGAGCAGCCGCGTACTGATGGGTAGGGGCCGCACCGAGGAAAGTTACCGGGGGTACGACATAGGCTGCGCACGTGACGGAGAAGCGCGAATACCGCATGGAGGAACTGGCACGACTGGCCGGCATCCCCGTACGCACCCTGCGCTTCTACCGCGAACGCAAACTCATCGCACCGCCCCGCCGCGAGGGCCGTATCGCCTGGTACGACGACCACCACCTGGCCCGCCTGCGCACCATCGCGGCGCTGCTGGAACGCGGCCACACCCTCAGCAGCATCGCGGAGCTGGCGGAGGCCTTCGAACACGGCCGCAACGTCGGCGAACTCCTCGGCATGGACACCCCCACCGAGGAGGAACCGGTCCGCCTCACCCCCGAGGAACTCGCCGCCCGCTTCGAGGGCGAGGTCACCCCCGAGAACTTCGCCGCCGCCCTGGAGCTCGGCTACCTCGGCACCGACGGCGACGAGATCGTCCACATCAGCCGCCGCCTCCTGGACGTCTCCTCGGCCCTGGTCCGCGAGGGCATCCCCCTGGCCGAGGTCCTCGACGCGGGCAAACGCGTCCGCGAACACACCGACGCCCTCGCCGAACTCTTCGCCGAGGTGATCCTGCGCCACGCCCCAGCGGAAGACCTCCAACGCCTGCGCCCCCTGGCACGGAGCGTGGTGGAGGCGGAGCTGTCGCTGGCGATGGACCGGCGGATGCGGAAGCGGGACTAGAGGTCAACGGGACTAGAGGTCAACGGGACTAGAGGTCGTAGATCACGGTCACCGGCGCATGGTCGGACCACCGCTCGTCATGCGTGGCCGCGCGCTCGACGTATCCCTTGACCGCCTTGGCCGCGAGACCCGGCGTCGCCACTTCGTAGTCGATGCGCCACCCTGAATCGTTGTCGAAAGCCCGCCCCCGGTACGACCACCAGGTGTACGGCCCCTCGACGTCCGGGTGCAGCGCCCGCACGACGTCGACGTACCCGCCCTCCGCCGGGTCGAAGACCCGCCCCAGCCACTCGCGCTCCTCCGGCAGGAACCCGGAGCTCTTCTGGTTCGCCCGCCAGTTCTTGAGGTCGGCCTGCCGGTGGGCGATGTTCCAGTCGCCGCAGACGAGGACCTCGCGGCCGTCGGCGGCGGAGCGCTCGCGCAGGTCCTTGAGGTGGGCGAGGAACTCGTCCATGAAGCGGACCTTCTCGTCCTGGCGCACGGTGCCGACCTCGCCGGAGGGCAGGTAGAGGGAGGCGACGGTGACGCCGGGCAGGTCGGCCTCGACGTAGCGCCCGCTGCCGTCGAACTCGGCCGAGCCGAAGCCGACCCGGACGCGGTCCGGCTCGCGGCGCGTATAGAGGGAGACGCCGGCGCGGCCCTTCGCGGCGGCGGGTGCGTGGACGACGTGCCAGCCGTCGGGCGTACGGACGTGCTCGGGCAGCTGCTGCGGCTCCGCGCGCACCTCCTGGAGGCAGAGCACGTCGGCGGAGGTCTCCGCGAGCCACTCCACGAAGCCCTTCTTCGCGGCGGCGCGCAGTCCGTTCACATTGGCTGAAGTCACAGTGAGCACCCCGGCACGATACCGGCACACTGGACCGAGTCCTTGTTCGAGTATGAATTAATATACGGTGATCAGTATGAATTTCCGCCGCGTTCCCTTCGACCACCCGGACGCCGTCAAGCTCAACGACCAGGTCCAGGCCGAGTACCACCTGCGCTACGGCGACGGCGGCGACGCCACGCCCCTGGACCCGTCGGACTTCGACCCGCCGAACGGCATCTACCTCATCGCGTACGACGAGGACGGCACCCCCGTCGCCACGGGCGGCTGGCGCTGCCAGGACACCAACGGCGAGGGCAACCTGGACGGGGACGCCGAGGTCAAGCGGATGTACGTCATAGACGCGATGCGCGGTCGCGGCCTGGCCCGCCGCATGCTGGCCGCGCTGGAGGAGGACGCCCGCGCCGCCGGCCGCAGACGCATGGTCCTGGAGACCGGCACCGAGCAGCCGGAGGCCATCGCCCTCTACACGTCCAGCGGGTACGAGCCGTGCGGCAAGTTCGGCTACTACCGGCACTTCGAGTCGAGCCGGTGCTTCGCCAAGGAGCTGTAGCGCCGCCCAGTCGTCATGAGGCTGCCGCCGCCCTGTACGGCGGCGGTCACTCGGCCCCGGCGGCTTCCTCGGCGATCTGCTCGAACCGTGCGCCCATGGCCTCGGAGAGGGCCCGGGCCGCCGAGAGCGGACGGACCATGACCATGATGTCGTCGATCCTGCCGTCCTCGTCGAAGTGCAGGAGGTCGCAGCCCGTGAGCTGCTTGCCGTCGACGGTCGCGGTGAAGACGAAGGCGTGGTCGCGCCCGTCGGGGTTCGCGATCTCCCGGGTGTAGGTGAGGTCTTCGAAGACCTGCGACACGGCGCGCAGGATCGCGGCGGTGATCGCCCTGCCCTCGTACGGCTTGAAGACGACCGGACTGGTGAAGACGACGTTCTCCGCCAGCAGGGCGGCCACCGCGTCCATGTCGGCGGTCTCGACGGCTCTCCGAAAGGGATGCACGAGATCCTCCACCTCTCCCCAGGGATTCGACGCCTCGGTCGCCAACGGGCGGGCCTGAAAGGGCGATTGGCGAGGCGAAACACGAAGATCCCGCCCGATCGGTCAGATCGGACGGGATCTCGTCAACTGCCCCCGGGTTACCCCGGAACAGTCGTTGCGGTGGACCTGTGGGGATTTGAACCCCAGACCCCCTCGATGCGAACGAGGTGCGCTACCAGACTGCGCCACAGGCCCTTGCAACGAGTGAAACTCTAGCATCCCCGTCCGGGTGCTTGGAAATCCGTTCCCGGGCTGGTCAAACACCTCGGGTCACTCGTTCGCGGCGCGCGGCCGGTCCCCGTCCTCGTACTGGTCGAACAGCGGCGTACGGCCACGCTCACGGGCGCGGCGGGCGGAGGCGGCGCGACGGGCGTCACTGCGACCGTCGGCCGCCGGTTTGTCGTCCGCGTCGGCGGCCTGTTCCTCCGCTCCCGCGTCCCGCGCACCGGGCCGCGCCTCCTGCTCGGGCGTGACGGCGCTGGACCGCGCCGAGCTCCACGCGTCCGGCGCCCCGAGGTCCACGTCGGAGGTGGCCCGCGGAGCGACCGGCGCGGTCACGTACGTCGGCAACGGCACCGGCACCGGGTCCCAGCTGTCACCGTGCGCGGGCCGCTGCTGGCGCTCCCGCTGCTGGTCGACCCACTCCGCGTGGTCGGTCTGCTCGACGAGCGCACGCCGGTCCGCGGCGAGCGCCGACATCCCGGGGTCCGTCTCCGGCTCGGGGCCTTCGTCCGGCTCCTCGGAGTCGGCGCCGGCGTCGACGGCGGCGCGGCGGCGGGGCTGGCGGGTGCGCTCGCGCAGTCGCTGCGCGGCGGCCTCGGCCTGGCGCCGGTCCATCTGGTAGGCGAAGCGTCTGCGCTCCTGGGAGCGCAGGTACGCGATGTACCCACTGAGCAGGACGGCGGGCACGCCGGGCGCCCACAGGAAGGCGAGCCCGCCGACCGCGGCGACGATCGCGCCGAGCGAGAAGGCGATGAAGAGCATGACCGTCGTACGCCGTCGGCGCGCGAGCACCTTCGTACGCCGGGCGCGCGCCGCGGCCGCTTCTTCGGAGGGCGTGCGCCGGGGAACCGGTACGCGCTTGCGCGCGGGCGGCGCGCTGTCGGATGCGCGCGCCGGCTCGCGCACCTGCTCACGAACCTGTTCGCGCTCCGGTTCACGAACCTGTTCGCGTACCTGTTCCTGCCGTGCGGGCGCCTGTGCCTGTGCCTGGACCGTCGCTTGCGCCTGTGGCCGGGTCGGAGGCATGGCGAAGGCCCGGACGTCCACCGAATCGGTGACCGCTCCCGGGTCCAGGGCGCTGGGCTCCCCCTCTTCGGTGGAGCGCGCCCGCAGGTCCTTGGCGTATCGGCGCTCCATCCCCGCCCGTCCGGACAGCAACCGGATGGCTGTGCTGAAGCGTTCCGTCGGACGGGCCTCGTTCAGCTCGTCCTGCCTACGGAGCCACATCGGCACCAAGTAGGCGGCCCAGGCCCCGACAATGACTGCGTAGATGAGGCCGCTGCTGCTCACGCCTCACACGGTAGAGGGGTTTGCGTGAGGCCATCTGCCAATTGAGCCGGTGTGTCGCACGATCTGGCTGATATTTCGAGCTTTTTTTGTGACCGATGCGATCAACAGGTCGTCCAGGTAGCGAATTCAACGCCCCGAGGCGGTCATCCGCCGATCAATTTCGAACACTTATTCAATTTCCCGGCTATGCGGGATTGTCGTGGGGCGTGCTCCTGGATCGTGCCCGCTGCCAGCGCCTCAGCAACCCGTCGGGCACCTCTTCCGCGGTGAGTGCGAAGACGAGGTGGTCGCGCCAGGCGCCGTCGATGTGGAGATAGCGCGGACGCAGCCCCTCCTCGCGGAATCCGAGTTTCTCCACGACCCGGCGACTGGGCCCGTTCTCGGGGCGAATACAGACCTCGATGCGGTGCAGTCCGACGGCTCGGAAACAGTGGTCCACGACGAGTGCCACGGACGTCGGCATCACTCCGCGGCCGGCCACCGACTCGTCGACCCAGTAACCGACATGGCCCGAGCACATCGAGCCCCAGGTGATTCCGGCGACGGTCAGCTGTCCGACCAACCGTCCCTGGTACTCGATGACGAACGGGAGCATCCGGCCCGCGTTCGCCTCGGCCCGCAGATGCCGGACCATCTGGCGGTAGGTCGGCCGGTGCGCGATGGGCCCGCTGGGCGTGGGCGGCGGGATCGTCGCCTCCCAGGGCCGCAGCCAGTCCCGGTTGCGCCGGTTGACCTCGCGCCAGGCCCGCTGGTCGCGCATCTTTATCGGCCTCAGGACGACATCGCCGTCCACGAGCACGACGGGCCAGGATGGGCTGTTCAGCTCGCACCCCCACTACTGGCGGCGGGTCTGGGGTGATCGCCGCCGCGGATCTGGTCGACGGCGTGCGCCAGCAGGGGCTCCAGGACGGCCAGTCCGTCCTTCACCCCGCCGGAAGAACCCGGCAGGTTGACGATCAAGGTCCGCCCGGCCACTCCGGCCAGGCCCCGGGAGAGCACCGCCGTCGGCACCTTCTCCCGTCCGAACGCCCGGATGGCCTCCGCGATGCCCGGCACCTCGTGGTCGATGACCCGGCGGGTCGCCTCGGGGGTGCGGTCGGTGGGTGAGATGCCGGTGCCGCCGGTGGTGACGATCACGTCGTACCCCGCGTCGACGCCGGCGCGCAGGGCGGCCTCCACGGGGTCGCCGTCGGGCACGACCTGCGGGCCCTCGACGGTGAAGCCGAAGCCCTTGAGGCCGTCGGCGATCAGCGGGCCGCCCTTGTCCTGGTAGACCCCGGCGGCGGCCCGGTTGGATGCGGTGACCACGAGGGCGCGATACGTCATGCCCGGCTCCAGTCGCCCGACTTGCCGCCCGTCTTCTCTTCCACCCTGACGTCCGTGATGACCGCTCCCTTGTCGACCGCCTTGATCATGTCGATCACGGTGAGCGCGGCGACGGAGACGGCGGTGAGGGCTTCCATCTCGACGCCCGTGCGGTCCGTCGTCTTCACCGTGGCCAGGATCTCCACGGCGTCGTCCGCGACTCTCAGGTCCAGTTTCACACCGGACACCGACAAGGGGTGGCACAGCGGGATCAGATCAGGGGTGCGCTTGGCGCCCATGATGCCCGCGATCCGCGCGGTGGCCAGGGCGTCGCCCTTGGGGACGCCCTCGCCGCGCAGCAGCTCGATCACGCGGGGCGAGACCAGGACGCGGCCGCTGGCGCGGGCGGTGCGCGCGGTCACGTCCTTCCCGGACACGTCGACCATGCGGGCCGCGCCCGCCTCGTCGATATGGGTCAGTCGGTCCTGCGCAGAAGGTCCGGGGGTCTCCCCCCGGGAAGGCACTGTCATGCTGTGTGGCGCTCCCGGTCCGGGCCCGGCGCGGTGCGGCGCGTGGGCCTGCTGTGCGCGACACGGTACCGCCAACCTGGAGTGCTCAGCCGAGCAGGACGACCTCGACCTCGGTGCCGGGCTCCACGGACTCCACGTCCTCGGGGACGACGATCAGCGCGTCCGCGTGCGCGAGGGCCGCCACCAGGTGCGATCCGGCGCCGCCGACGGGGGTGACCGCGCCGTCGGCGTACGTCCCGCGCAGGAACTGCCGGCGGCCCTTCGGGGAGGTCAGCGCCTTGCCGGTGGTGAGGGTCGCCGTCGTGGTCGGCCGGTGGACGTCGTCGAGCCCCATCAGGGTGCGGATCGCGGGGCGGACGAACAACTCGAAGGAGACGTACGACGACACGGGGTTGCCGGGCAGGGCCAGCAGCGGTGTGTGGTCGGGGCCGATGGAGCCGAAGCCCTGGGGCTTGCCGGGCTGCATGGCCAGCTTGCGGAACTCGATGCCGCTGCCGGGCTCGTCCTCGTCGCCGACGTACGACAGCGCCTCCTTGACGACGTCGTACGCCCCGACGCTCACGCCGCCCGTGGTGACCATGAGGTCGGCGCGGACGAGCTGGTCCTCGATCGTCGACCGGAGCGTCACGGCGTCGTCGGCCACGGCGCCGACCCGGTAGGCGATGGCGCCGGCGTCGATGGCGGCGGCGGTGAGGGCGAAGCTGTTGGAGTCGTAGATCTGGCCGCTGCCGAGTTCCCCGCCGGGCTGGACGAGTTCGCTGCCGGTGGACATGACGACCACGCGCGGGCGCGGGCGTACGCGTACGGTGGCGCGGCCGATCGCGGCGAGCAGCGCGATCTGCGGCGGGCCGAGGACGGTGCCCGCTTCCAGGGCGCGGTCCCCGGCCCGCACGTCACTGCCCTTGGCGCGCACGTGCGCGCGTGCCTCGGCCGGCCGGTACACCTGCACGTGTCCCTCGGCGCCGTCGGGTGACAGGGCGCGGGCGCGCATCCCGGTCACCGGGCCCTCGCCGAGGCCGCCGTCGGTCCACTCCACGGGAACGACGGTCTCGGCGCCGGGCGGCAGCGGGGCGCCCGTCATGATGCGGGCGGCCTGGCCGGGCCCCACGTGCAGCAGGTCGGCCTGGCCCGCCGCGACGTCCCCGACGACCTCCAGGGCCGCCGGGAACTCCTCGCTCGCGCCCGCGACATCCGCGACCCGCACCGCGTACCCGTCCATGGAGCTGTTGTCGAACGGCGGCAGGGAGACCGGCACCGTGACGTCCTCGACCAGGACGCAGCCCTGGGCGTCGAGGAGTTGCAGCTCGATGGGTTCGAGGGGGCGGACGGTCGCGAGGATGTCGTCCAGGTGCTCGTCCACCGACCACAGCTGGTCCTGGCCGGTGGTGCGGGGCGCGGCGCTGCTCAACGTTGCTACATCTCCTCGGCTACGTAACTGCGAAGCCAGGTCCGGAAGTCCGGGCCCAGGTCCTCACGTTCGCATGCGAGTCTGACAATGGCACGCAGGTAGTCGCCGCGGTCGCCGGTGTCATAGCGGCGGCCCTTGAAGACGACGCCGTGCACGGGGCCGCCGACCTTCTCGTCCTCGGCGAGCTGCTGGAGGGCGTCGGTGAGCTGGATCTCGCCGCCGCGGCCGGGCTCGGTCTTGCGGAGTATGTCGAAGATGTGCGGGTCGAGGACGTAGCGGCCGATGACCGCGTAGTTGGACGGGGCGTCCGCCGGGTCGGGCTTCTCGACCAGGCCACTCACCTTGACGACGTCGCTGTCCTCGGTCTCCTCCACGGCCGCGGAGCCGTAGAGGTGGATCTGCTCGGGGGCGACCTCCATGAGGGCGATGACGCTGCCGCCGTGCTGCTCCTGGACCTCGACCATCCGCTTGAGCAGCGGGTCGCGCGGGTCGATCAGGTCGTCGCCGAGGAGGACCGCGAAGGGCTCGTGGCCGACGTGCGGGGCGGCGCACAGCACTGCGTGGCCGAGGCCCTTGGGGTCGCCCTGGCGGACGTAGTGCATGGTGGCGAGGTCGCTGGACTCCTGCACCTTGGCGAGCCGGTCGGCGTCGCCCTTCTTCTGAAGAGCCGATTCAAGCTCGTAGTTGCGGTCGAAGTGGTCCTCGAGGGGGCGCTTGTTGCGGCCTGTGATCATGAGGACGTCGTCGAGGCCGGCGGACACGGCCTCCTCGACCACGTACTGGATCGCCGGCTTGTCGACGACCGGCAGCATCTCCTTGGGAGTGGCCTTGGTGGCCGGCAGGAACCGGGTGCCGAGACCTGCTGCGGGAATGACAGCCTTGCTGATCCGAGGGTGCGACTGAGTCATGCCCGCAACCTTATCCGGTGTCTTTGCAGGGAATCTGAGGCTCCGGTTAATTGGCTCTCATATGAGCGTATTGGAAGGATACGGGTGCAACCTTTGAGTCCCGTCGAACGTCCGGCCGAGCCTGACAAGCGTATGTTGCGGCAAGAGATCCTCGCTGTGAGGAACAGGTTGACGGCCGATGACGTGCGGGAAGCCGCCGTCGCGCTGGCCGGGCGGGCGCTGGAGCTGCCCGAGCTGGCGCGGGCGCGCACGGTGGCGGCGTACGTCTCCGTGGGGAGCGAACCCGGGACGCTCGCGCTGCTGGACGCGCTGCGCGCGCGGGGCGTGCGGGTCCTGCTTCCGGCGCTCCTCCCGGACAACGACCTGGACTGGGGGGCGTACACCGGGGAGGGCTCCCTCGCGCGCGTCCAACACGGCTCGAAGATGGCCCTCTTCGAGCCCACCGGGCAGCGTCTGGGCCCGGACGGAGTGGCCTTGGCCGACGCCGTGCTGCTGCCGGGCCTGGCGGTCGACGCGCGCGGGATGCGTCTGGGGCGCGGCGGGGGGTCGTACGACCGTGTGCTCGCCCGTCTGGAGCGCGTGGGCGTACATCCCGCGCTGGTGGTGCTGCTGTACGACTCCGAGGTCGTCGAGCGCGTGCCCGCCGAGGCGCACGACCGGCCGGTGGACGCGGTGGTGACGCCGTCGGGGGTGCGGCGCTTCCGGCACGGTTCCTGAAACGCGGAACGGCCCTCCACGCGCGCGTGGAGGGCCGTTCGGACGATGTCGCGTCAGCCGCTCGGCTTCAGTTCCAGCGTGTCGCTCGTGTTGTCGTCGACCGCCTTGGACGAGAAGGACCAGTCCAGCAGTTCACCCTTGACCCACTTGCCCGTCTGGTCGATGTAGTGGGCGCTGTAGGCGTGCCCGGAGGCGCCGGTGAGGTTGATCCACTTCGACTTGTCGAGGTCGTCGAGGTTGACCACCATGCGCATCGACGGCACCCAGACGACGTCGTAGCCGCCGGCCGCGTTCCAGCCGGTCGCGTTGACCGCCGCCTCGCCGCCGCCGAGCTTCCAGGGGCCGCGGTTGAGCATGTACTGCAGGAAACCGGGGCCGTCGGTGCCCAGGGTCTGGTTCTTCAGGAACAGGCGGTGCAGCCGGCCCCAGCTCCAGGTGTCGATGTCCTTGCCGAGCTTGGCGGTCAGCTCCCAGCGGGCGTCGATCATGGCGCGCTCGAACAGCTTGTCGCGGTTCTTGGCGGCGCCGATGCGGTTGCGCGACTCGGGCGTCGTCCACCAGTCGCTCTTCTCGTCGTCCATCAGGTTGCGGACCACCTCGAACCAGCGGTCGCCGCCGTCGGGCTGCGCATCGTCGGCGTCACGCTGACCGCACTCGAGCACCTTGCCGGTCTCGTCGACGGGTGCGGTGGTGCTGACCGGATCGACCCACAGGCACTGTCCCTCGACCCGCAGCTCCTTGGGCAGCTTGTTGCCGAAGGCGAGCTTGAGGATGTTGCGCCAGACCGAGTTGAAGTACGCGGCCGCCGCCGAGTCGGCGTCCTGGGTGTAGTCCCAGCCCTCGAGGAGTTCCTGGGCCTCGCGGACGTCGGGGTCGTCGACGTTGATCTTCAGCAGCTTGGGCACCAGCAGCTTGGCGATCTCGCTGCTGTTGTCGAGCTGCATCTGGCGCATGTCGTCGGTCGAGATCTTGCCGCCGCCCTTGATCTTCGACTCGATCAGGTCGGTGATGCGCTGGCTGCGGGTGCCGTAGCCCCAGTCCGTGGTGAGCGTGTAGGGGTACTTGTCCTTGTCGATCACGGCCTGGTTGGCGGTGACGATGTAGCCGCGTTCCGGGTTGTACTCGTAGGGCAGCTCGTCCTGCTTGATGTAGCCGGTCCACTCGTACTTGGAGTCCCAGCCCGGCGCCGGGATGGAGCCGTCGTCGCCCTTCGCGCGCGTGGGGATCTTCCCGGGCAGCGTGTAGCCGATGTTGTCCTCGGTGTCGGCGTAGACCAGGTTCTGCGAGGGCACGTCGAACAGGGCGGCGGCCTTGCGGAAGCCGGTCCAGTCGCTCGCCTTGTCCATCGCGAAGACGGCGTCCATGGAGGTGCCCGGATCCAGCGCGGTCCAGCGCAGCGCGATGCCGTAGCCGTCTCCGCGGTCGGGTGCGGAGGTGCCGACGGTGGCCTTCTTGCCGACCTTCACCAGCTCGTCGTTACGGTCGGACAGCAGGGGTCCGTTGTTGGTCTCGCGGACGACGATCTTCTTGGACTCGCCGCCGGCGACCTTGATGGTCTCCTCGCGGGTGGTGAAGGGCTTCACCTTGCCGTCGTACAGGTAGCCGTCGCCGGAGAGCTTCTCCAGGTAGAGGTCGGTGACGTCGACACCGGAGTTGGTCATGCCCCAGGCGATGTCCTGGTTGTGGCCGATTATCACGCCGGGCATTCCGGCGAAGGTGTAGCCGCTGACGTCGTACTGGCACTTGCTGGAGACGGTGCGGCAGTGCAGGCCCATCTGGTACCAGACGGACGGCAGCGAGGCCGACAGGTGCGGGTCGTTGGCCAGCAGCGGCTTGCCGGTGATGGTGTACTTCCCGGCCACCACCCAGGAGTTCGAGCCGATGCCGTTGCCGTTCACGCCGACGGCCGTGGGGACGTCGTCCAGGACGTTCTGGAGGCCCGACAGCTGGCTCTCCAGGGCGGAGCCGGCCGTGGACGACTGGGTGCCCGTCGCGGTGCCGCCGGCGCCGCTCGTGGAGGTCTCGTCGCCGGACGTGCCGCCGCTTCCCTCGAAGGTCCCGGTGAGCTCGTCGTACTGGCCCTGCTGGACGATCGTCCGGTTCCGGCTGTACGGGTACTGCGGGTACAGGTCGGCGATCTGCTGGGGGCCGAGGCGGGTGGTCATCAGGGCGCGGTCGATCTCGTCCTGCATGTTGCCGCGCAGGTCCCAGGCCATGGCCTTCAGCCACGCGACCGAGTCGACCGGGGTCCACGCCTCGGGCTTGTAGTCGTTCTCGAAACCGAGGGCCGCGTACTCCAGGGAGATCTCCTTGCCGTCCTTGCCCTGGAGGTAGGCGTTGACTCCCTTGGCGTACGCCTGGAGGTAGTTCTTCGTGGACGCCGACAGCGTCTTGTCGTACTCCTCCTTGGCGACCCGGTCCCAGCCCAGGGTGCGCAGGAACTCGTCGTTCTTGACCTGGCCCTTGCCGAACATCTCCGACAGGCGCCCGGAGGTCATGTGTCGGCGCACGTCCATCTCGTAGAACCGGTCCTGCGCCTGGACGTAGCCCTGCGCCATGAACAGGTCCGCGTCGGAGTCGGCGTAGATCTGCGGGATGCCGTAGCCGTCGCGCTTCACCTCGACCGGCCCCGACAGGCCCTCGAGCGTGATCGAGCCCGCCGTCTGCGGGAAGGAGGCACGGACGGTGCTGACGGACCAGTACGCCCCGTAGGCGACGCCTCCGATGATGGCCAGCACCAGCACGAGGACGAACAGGCGGGCTTTGCGCCCCTTTTTCCTGCCGGACTTGCCGGGCTTCTGGCCCGAAGAGGCGGTGGTGTTGGGGGGCATCGCTGTCCTTGCTGTCCTAACGCGAGCGGCAGGGCGGGCTGTGCTTTTGACTGAACGCTGGAGCAACCATAGGCGCAGCACCCAGGGGCCCTTGACGCGGAGTCGGGAACCAGAACGGACGAACGTTCGCTCACACCTCGGGGAGCGTCAAGAAATCGTCAAGAGTTAGGTAAGGTAACGAAGTACTTGGGTGCGGAGAACCGCCGCTTCGTGTCCTATGTACGTGAGCTCCCGCGCGCGTGAAGCGCGGAAGCCAGGGAAGGGAACGGCCGCTGACTGTCCACGACCTCAACCAGCTCCTGCTCGTCTGCTCGCTCGTCCTGCTCGTCGCCGTGGCAGCGGTCCGGATCTCCTCGCGCAGCGGGCTCCCCAGCCTGCTCGTGTACCTGGGGATCGGCATCGCCATGGGCCAGGACGGCATCGGCGACATCCACTTCAACAACGCCGAACTCACCCAGGTCATCGGATACGCGGCCCTCGTCGTGATCCTGGCCGAGGGCGGCCTCGGCACGAAGTGGAAGGAGATCAAGCCGGCCCTGCCGGCCGCCTCCGCGCTGGCGCTGGTGGGGGTCGCGGTGAGCGTGGGGGTCACCGCGACGGCCGCGCACTATCTGATCGACCTGGAATGGCGCCAGGCGCTCATCATCGGCGCGGTGGTGTCCTCGACGGACGCCGCGGCGGTCTTCTCGGTGCTGCGGAAGATTCCCCTCCCCGCGCGCGTGACGGGCACCCTGGAGGCCGAGTCCGGCTTCAACGACGCTCCCGTGGTCATCCTGGTGGTCTCCTTCTCCACCGCGGGCCCGGTCGAGCACTGGTACCTGCTGATCGGCAAGATAGTCCTCGAACTGGCCATCGGCGCCGCCATCGGCATCGCGGTGGGCTGGCTGGGCTCCTGGGGCCTCAGGCACGTGGCGCTGCCCGCCTCCGGCCTCTACCCGATCGCCGTCATGGCGATCGCCGTCACGGCGTACGCGGCGGGCGCGATGGCGCACGGCAGCGGCTTCCTCGCCGTCTACCTCGCCTCGATGGCGATGGGCAACGCGAAGCTGCCGCACTGGCCCGCCACCCGCGGGTTCGCCGACGGGCTCGGCTGGATCGCCCAGATCGGCATGTTCGTCCTGCTCGGCCTGCTGGTCACCCCGCACGAGCTGGGCGACGACATCCTGCCCGCGCTGGCCATCGGACTGGTCCTGACGATGGTGGCCCGCCCGCTGAGCGTGGTGCTCTGCCTCACGCCGTTCCGGGTGCCGTGGCAGGAGCAGACCCTCATGTCCTGGGCCGGACTGCGCGGCGCCGTGCCCATCGTTCTCGCGACGATCCCCATGGTGGAGGGCGTCGAGGCCAGCCGCCGGATCTTCAACCTGGTCTTCGTCCTGGTCGTCGTCTACACCCTCGTCCAAGGGCCGACCCTGCCGTGGCTCGCCCGCAAGCTGAGTCTGGGCGGGGACGCGGAGGCCGCCGACCTCGGCATCGAGTCGGCTCCCCTGGAGCGGCTGAGCGGACACCTGCTGTCCGTCGCGATCCCCACGGGGTCGAAGATGCACGGCGTCGAGGTCGCCGAGCTGCGTCTGCCGGCCGGGGCCGCGGTCACCCTGGTCGTACGCGAGGGAAAATCGTTCGTTCCGCTGCCCACCACCGTGCTGCGACGGGGCGACGAGCTCCTCGTGGTCGCCACCGATCCGGTCCGGGACGCGGCCGAACGGCGGCTGCGCGCCGTGGGACACGGCGGCAAGCTGGCCGGGTGGCTGGGCACCGACGGCGACGACACCGGACGTTAAGGGCGCGTTTCACACGGTTCACACCCCCGCCCATCGCAGGTGAACGCACTCATGGTGCTCGTTTTCACAGGCCCACCAGGCTTGATCCCTGTATGATGAAGGCGCATTCCGATCGAACCACCTCTGCCTGACGCAGTGCTGGCGCGACCGTATGGCGGCCGGGGCGCCCCCGCAGTGGGCGACGGCATCTACCGCAGTCGGCGCAAGAGGACAGCTCTCGGTGCCGCCCCGGACAATGGGGGCCGCGCTACCAGGCGGCAGAAAGGCACGGGCCGTGGCATCCACGGTCACCTCCCGTCCCGGCTACGGGCAACTGCTGCGCACGCGCGGCGCCTGGACGTTCCTGCTCCCCGGCTTCGCGGCACGCCAGCCGTTCGGGATGCTCACCGTCTCCATCGTGCTGCTCGTGCAGCACACCACCGGTTCGTACGGCTCGGCCGGCGCCGCCGCGGCCGTCACCGGTGTCTCCATGGCACTGTTCGCGCCCTACACCGGCCGGCTCGCCGACCGCTACGGACAGCGCGCCGTACTCGTCCCGGGCGTGCTCGTGCACTCGCTGTCCGGCCTGGTCCTGACCGTGCTCGCGCTGTCCCACGCGCCTCTGTGGGCGCTGCTCGTCGCCGCCGTACCCACAGGCGCCTCGCAGCCGCAGATCGGCCCCATGGTGCGGGCCCGCTGGGGCGTGAAGCTCAAGGACTCAATCCTGATGTCCACCGCGGCCGCGTTCGAGTCCGTCACCGACGAGCTGACCTTCGTCGTCGGCCCGCTGCTGGCCACCGCTCTGTGCACGGCCGTCCACCCGGCCGCGGGCCTGGTGACCGAGGCATCGCTCACACTGATCGGCGGTCTGCTGTTCGCCGCGCAGAAGAGCACACAGCCGCCGGTCGCCGTCGACGGGCACGCACGCGTGGAGCACGGTTCCGCACTGCGCATCCCCGGGGTGCGGGTCCTGATCGTGGCCTTCCTCGGCATCGGTTCCGTCTTCGGCGGTATGCAGGTCTCGCTGGCCGCGTTCTCCGAGTCGATCGGCGAACCGGGCATGAACGGCGTCCTGTACGGCACCTTCGCCGCGGGCAACATGCTCTCCGGCCTGGTCTGCGGCGCCGTCGCCTGGAAGGTCGCCCCGCAGCGGCGCCTGGTCGTCGGGTACGTCGCCCTCGCGCTGACCGCGTCCGGCCTGTGGGCCGCCGACTCGGTGCTCGTCCTGGCCGGCCTCGGTCTGCTCGTGGGGATGTGCATCGCGCCCGCCCTGATCACCGGCTACACCCTGGTCGAGGGCCTGGTTCCGGCCGGCGCCCGCACCGAGGCCTTCACCTGGCTGACCGGCGCGGTCGCGCTCGGCCAGGCGGCGGGCGTCACGGTCGCCGGACAGCTGGAGGACGGCTTCCGGGAGGGCGCCGGGTTCCTGGTGCCGATGGGTGGCACGCTGCTCGCCCTGGCGACCGTGCTGGCGCTGCGCTCACACCTCGCGGTGCGGCCGCACAGCCGCACCGTCGCACGTGGCGTCGGTCACCGCGTGCCGGTGGCAGTGGACTGATCCTCGGGAATACGTCACTATGGACCCTCGTTAGCACTCATTGAGTGAGAGTGCCAGGAGGAAGACAGTGCCCACCTACCAGTACCAGTGCACCGAGTGCGGCGAGGGCCTCGAGGCGGTGCAGAAGTTCACCGACGACGCCCTTACCCAGTGCCCCAGCTGCAGTGGACGCCTGAAGAAGGTGTTCTCCGCGGTGGGCATCGTCTTCAAGGGCTCCGGCTTCTATCGCAACGACAGCCGCGGCTCGTCGTCGAGCAGCGCGCCGGCATCCGCGAAGTCGTCGACGTCCTCGGACTCGAAGTCCGACTCGTCCGCCTCGACCTCGTCCTCGTCTTCTTCGTCGTCCTCGGACTCGAAGCCGTCGAGCACCGGCACCTCGTCCAGCAGCAGCTCGGCCGCGTAAGGCGTACAGCTCGCTCACGAAACCCCGCCCTCGTACGACGGCGGGGTTCTCGTTGTTCCCGAACCCGTGCCCTGGGTTCCCGACCCCGTGCTCCGGGTTCCCGAACCCGTGCTCCGGTCCCCGACGACGCCGGTTAGTGTGCTGGTCATGGCGAACGCAGAGATCGGCGTAATCGGCGGCTCCGGCTTCTATTCGTTCCTCGACGATGTGACCGAGATCCAGGTGGACACCCCCTACGGGCCGCCCAGCGACTCCCTCTTCCTCGGCGAGGTGGCCGGCCGGCGCGTCGCCTTCCTGCCCCGGCACGGCCGCGGCCACCATCTGCCGCCGCACCGGATCAACTACCGCGCCAACCTGTGGGCGCTCAGGTCGGTCGGCGTGCGCCAGGTCCTCGGCCCGTGTGCGGTGGGCGGTCTGCGCCCGGAGTACGGGCCGGGCACGCTGCTGGTGCCGGACCAACTGGTCGACCGTACGAAGTCCCGGGCCGGCACGTACTTCGACGGGCTGCCGCTGCCGGACGGCGCGGTGCCGAACGTGGTGCACGTGTCCCTGGCCGACCCCTACTGCCCGACCGGGCGGGCGGCCGCGCTGAAGGCGGCCCGCGGACAGGACTGGGAGCCGGTGGACGGCGGCACGCTGGTGGTGATCGAGGGGCCGCGCTTCTCGACCCGCGCCGAATCGTTGTGGCACCAGGCACAGGGCTGGTCGGTGGTGGGCATGACCGGCCATCCGGAAGCCTCTCTCGCCCGTGAACTCGAGCTCTGCTACACGTCGATGACCCTGGTCACGGACCTCGACGCCGGCGCCGAGACCGGTGAGGGCGTCTCCCACGACGAGGTGCTGCGGGTGTTCGCGGCCAACGTGGACCGCTTGCGGGGCGTGCTGTTCGACGCGGTGGCCGCGCTTCCCTCGATCGAGGAGCGGGACTGCCTGTGCACGAACGCGCTGGGCGGGATGGATCCGGGGTTCGCGCTGCCGTAGCGCAGGGGGCGGCGGCCGCGTCGCAGCGGCGGAACTTCTCGTTCGGGTGAGGGAGTTGTCCACAACCCGCCAGTAGCGCACCGGCCTCAGCGGGAATCCGCGCGAAGCCTCATCGTGGCATCGCAAGCCGATCCCTCGTCGCAGGTGGTGGTTCCCATGCCCTACGCCCCTTCTCCCTCCTCCCCTTCTCCTTCCTCTCCCTCTCCCTCCTCTCCCGTCTCCTCCTCTTCCTCTCCTTTCTCCTCTCTCGTCTCCCCGCGTCCGCTCGGCACGGACGCTCCCCCCACGTGCGAGGTACCGCACTTCGCCCCCGTGCGGGTTCGCGGCGGGCGCTATCAGCTGCGGCGGCTCGTACGGCAGCGGAGGCGGGCCGTGGCGGTCGGCCTGGCCGTCACCGCGGCCGCGCTCGTGGCGGCGGGCCCGCGCGACACGGAGCGGACCCGCGGGCATCCGCAGGCCGATCCCGTACGGGAACGCCGTGCCGTGCAGACCGTGACGGCGCCGGTACGGATCGCCGACGGGGCCACGGTCCGGCTGCTGCGGCCCGGCGACCGGGTGGACGTCATCGCCGCCGAGGAGACGGCGACCGGAGGCGACGCGCGGGTGGTCGCGCGCGGGGCGCGGGTGACGAAGGTGCCGGAGCCGCTGGACGGCGCGACCGAGGGCGGGGCGCTGGTCGTGCTCTCGGTGCCGCGCTCCACCGCGGCGAGCCTCGCCGGCGCGAGCACGACGGCCCGGCTGGCGGTGACGCTGTGCTGAGCCGCGCGCTTGCCGCCCTGCCCGCATTCCCGTCAAGTCCCTCGTTGGAGCTGCCCAATTGGACACGGTTGCCTTGTCCTGACGTAGGTTGCGGAGCTGTTTGTTCCACAACCTGTGCGTGCGAGGAGAGTCCCCTACGTGAGCGAGAAGAAGCCGAGCGTCCTGGAAGGCTTCAAGACCTTCCTGATGCGCGGGAACGTTGTCGATCTGGCAGTGGCGGTCGTCATCGGCGCCGCCTTCACCAACATCGTCAACTCGGTGGTGAAGGGGCTCATCAACCCTCTGGTCGGAGCGATCGGCACCAAGAACCTCGACAGCTACAGCTCCTGCCTGAGCGACAACTGCCAGGGCGAGGAGGGCATCCAGATCCTGTGGGGCTCGGTCCTCGGCGCGACGCTCACGTTCGTGATCACCGCGGCCGTCGTCTACTTCCTGATGGTCCTGCCCATGTCGAAGTACCTGGCACGGCAGGAGGCACGCAGGAAGGCGAAGGAGGGCGCGCAGGAGGTCGTGGAGCTGACCGAGCTGGAGGTGCTCAAGGAGATCCGCGACGCGCTGCTCGCACAGCAGCGGCAACGCGGCTCGGGCCACGACGAGCAGTAACGGCGGTGCGGCGGGCGGGCTGTGGCCCGCCCGGCTCACAGGTGGTGCGGCGGCTTCTCGTCGAGGAAGCGCCTCAGGTCGGCCGCGCTGTCGGTGCCGGGTCGCTCGCCCCACCCCTGGTCCGTGTCGTCCGAGGACTGCTGGTCCAGCGGGTCGTCGAAGATCAGCGCGGGCTTCGGCTCGCGCGGCTCAGGCTCGGGGGCGGTGGTCATGCGTCCAGGGTACGGCCCCGGGACTTCGGACCCTCGCCGGGTTGTGAATCCGTTCACAAGAAAAGCGGCGCGCTATCTGCTGTGCTGGGTCTCATGACTTCCAGTTCCCAGGGCCCCTTGCGCAAGCTCACCGCCCGCGGCCGCGACGAGGCGCACCGGGCCGCCTCGGCGCTCGAGCTCTTCTTCGACCTGTGTTTCGTCGTCGCGATCGCCCAGGCGGGCATCCAACTGGTGCACTCCGTGGCGGAGGCGCACGCCGCCGAGGGCATCCTCAACTACGCGATGGTCTTCTTCGCCATCTGGTGGGCGTGGATGAACTTCACCTGGTTCGCCTCGGCGTACGACAACGACGACGCCCTGTACCGGGTCGTGACCCTGGTCCAGATCGCCGGTGTCCTGGTGCTCGCGGCCGGGGTCTCCCGGGCGTTCGAGGACCACGAGTTCCTGGCCATCCTGGTCGGCTACGTGATCATGCGGCTCGCCCTGACGGCACAGTGGCTGCGGGTGGCCCGGTCGAGCGAGGGCGCGGAGCGAACGATGGCCCTGCGGTACGCCGGTGGCGTGCTGCTCTGCCAGGTCGGCTGGCTGGGACTGCTGGTCCTGCCCGAGGGGGGTCGGCCCTGGGTGTTCCTGGTCATGGCGGTTCTAGAAATGTGTGTGCCGCTCTACGCCGAGAAGGACCACCCGACGACCTGGCATCCGCACCACATCGCGGAGCGGTACGGGCTGTTCACGATCATCGTGCTCGGTGAGACCATCGCCGCGGCCACGGTCGCCGTGAAGTCCGGCTTCGACGAGAGCGACGTGCTGGACGAGCTGGTCCCGATCGCAGCCGGCGGTCTGCTGATCATCTTCGCCGCCTGGTGGATCTACTTCGTGGTGCCCATCCACGGCCATCTGCGCTCCAGCAAGCAGGCGTTCGTGTGGGGCTACGGCCACTACCTGGTCTTCGCCTCGGCCGCGGCGATCGGCGCCGGCCTCGAGGTCGCGGTCGAGCAGGCGATCGGCAAGGCGCACATCTCCACGCTCGCGGCGTCGGCGGCCGTGACGCTGCCGACGGCCCTCTTCCTGCTCACCGTCTGGGCGCTGCACGCGCGCCACTTCAAGGTGGGCACGGCCCAGCAACTGGTCCTGCCGACCACGGCACTGTTGGTGATCTGCTGCAGCTTCCTGGGCGACTGGGCAGTGCTCGCGGCAGGCGTCGTCATGGCGGGCGCGGTGGCGGTCGGCACGACGCTGACGGCGCGGATGGCCGCCCAGGAGAACGAGGACAGTGGGGACAGCGGGGAGAGTGGGGGCAGCAGACAGGCGGCCCCGGTGGTCTGACGTCACTGGAGCCAGAGCCGGAGCCGGAACCGGAACCGCAACCGCAACCGAACCGGAACCAGGCCCGGTGGCGTGACGGAGCCGGGACCGGGCCCGCTACCTGGACGACACTGGCCCCATGACAGTTGACGCACTGACGGACGTCGCCGGTGTGCGCGTGGGGCACGCCACCCGCACCGGCGACGGTTGGCTCACCGGCACCACGGTCGTGCTCGCCCCGGACGGCGGCGCCGTGGCCGCCGTGGACGTGCGGGGCGGCGGACCCGGCACCAAGGAGACCGACGCCCTCGACCCGCGCAACGTGGTGCAGAAGGTCGACGCGATCGTGCTGACCGGGGGCAGCGCGTACGGGCTCGACGCGGCGTCCGGGGTGATGGCCTGGCTGGAGGAGCAGCGGCGCGGGGTGCGGGTGGGTCCGGACCCGGCGCATGTCGTGCCGGTGGTGCCGGCCGCCTGTGTCTTCGACCTGGGGCGCGGCGGCGACTTCCGGGCCAGGCCGGACGCGGCCACCGGCCGGGCGGCTGTCGAGGCGGCCGCGGCGAGCGAGCCCGGCGCACGGGTGCGGGAGGGATGCGTGGGCGCGGGTACGGGCGCCGCGGCCGGGCCGATGAAGGGCGGCGTGGGCACCGCGAGCATCGTCCTCGATTCGGGGATCACGGTGGCCGCGCTGGTGGTGGCCAACGCGGCGGGATCGGTGACGGATCCGGAAACGGGGGTGCTGTACGGGGAGTTGTTCCAGGGGCGGGTGACCTACCCGGAGCCGCGCGTGCACGACGCCGCCCGCCTGCGCCTCGCCGACCTCGCGGCGAAGAGCGCGCCTCCCCCGCTCAACACCACGCTCGCGGTGGTCGCCACCGACGCGGACCTGTCGAAGGCGCAGGCGCAGAAGGTGGCCGGCACGGCCCACGACGGCATCGCGCGGGCCGTACGGCCGGTGCATCTGCTGCACGACGGCGACACGGTGTTCGCGCTGGCGACCGGGGCCCGCCCGCTCGACACCGAGCGCCCCCTCCCGCTGAACGAGATCCTCGAGGCGGCCGCGGACGTGGTGACCCGCGCGGTCGTGCGGGCCGTACGCGCCGCCGAGTCGGTGGACGGGCCGGGCGGGGTGTGGCCGTCGTACGAGGAGTTGTACGGGGGCCGGTGACGCGAAATGTGTCCTGGTTCTGTCACGTGATGGCGTTCACGGCGGTGTGTGGGAACCCGACCACCGACCGATCCCCTCTTTCTCCACGGACCGGAGCGGATCGAACACACCACCTGAACCTGGAGCAGCTCGTGACAACGCCGGACAAAGCAGCGCGGCGCGTACTCGGGGCCTGTGCCGCCCTGATGGTCGGCGCCCTCACCCTCACCGCGTGCGGTGGCGGCACCGATGCCGGGAAGGACGACAGCAAGGGCGGCGGGGACTCCGCCACGGCCTCGGCGGCGAAGATATCCATCTCGGCCAAAAACGGCTCGACCGGTGCGTCTATCAACACGACCGGAGTGCAGGTCAGCGACGGGAAGCTGACGGACGTGAAGATGACGGTGGCGGACGCCGGGACGGCCGTACCGGGGGCGATATCCGCCGACGGAGTCAGCTGGAAGCCGAAGGAGCAGCTGGAGCGGGGGACGAAGTACGAGATAACGGCGAGGGCGAAGGACGCGAACGGGCGGGCCACGGCCGCCGAATCGGCCTTCACCACCGTCAGCCCGGCGAACAGCTTCATCGGGACGTACACGCCGGACGAGGGGACGACGGTCGGTGTCGGGATGCCGGTGTCGTTCAACTTCGACAAGGCGATCAGCGACAAGAAGGCCGTGCAGTCCCACATCACGGTGTCGTCGGACACCGGGCAGGAGGTGGTCGGGCACTGGTTCGGGGCGCAGCGCCTCGACTTCCGGCCCGAGGAGTACTGGAAGGCCGGCTCCAAGGTCACGATGAAGATCGACCTGGACGGGGTCGAGGGCGCGAACGGCGTCTACGGGGTGCAGAAGAAGACGGTCAGCTTCACGATCGGGCGCTCACAGGTCTCCACGGTGGACGTGAGCAAGCAGACCATGACGGTCGTGCGGGACGGCAAGACGCTCAGGTCGGTGCCGATCTCGGCGGGCAGCCCGGAGTTCACCACGTACAACGGGCAGATGGTGATCTCCGAGAAGTTCACGAAGCTGCGGATGGACAGCAGGACGGTCGGCCTCGACAACGCGTACGACATCCCGGACGTGCCGCACGCGATGCGGCTGACCCAGTCGGGGACCTTCATCCACGGCAACTACTGGTACAACAAGGGCAACCCGCCCTTCGGTCGCGAGGGCACCAGCCACGGCTGCGTCGGCCTCCAGGACGTGCAGGGCGCACAGGGTGACACTCCGGCCAAGTGGTTCTACGACAACTCGATCCTCGGGGACGTCGTGATCGTCAAGAACTCCCCGGACAAGACGGTCTCGCCCGACAACGGGTTGAACGGCTGGAACATGGCGTGGAACGAGTGGGTGGCGGGGAGCGCCGAGTGAGCGCGGCCCGTCGCCGCAAGTAGCGTCTGACCGGCACTTTTTGACGAATGATCGGGCCGCGTGGGAACTTTCCCCGCGGCCCGCGCGTTTTTCGGGCGTACGTTTTCTCGGTTCCCGGACATGATGTCCGACCGAGGGGCTACGGTATGCACCCACAAGGTGACATGCAGCAACGCCGGGAGAAACCTTGAGCGTTCCGTACGAGACGGCAGCGTACGAACCACCCGAGTCGCCCGAGTCTCCGGAGGAGCATCTCGCGCGGCTCCTCGGCCGTGCCCTGAACTCCTTCGAGCTGCCCGACGAGACGATCCAGCGGCTGGACTGCGCGCTGGCCCACGACAGTTCGCTGCACTCCGCGCACCACAGCGCGGGGCTGCACCGCGAGACGTACCGCCACACCTGGCTGCTCGCCGACGGCTCGGCGCTCACGCTGTGGGAGCTCGTCCACAACACCGCCCCGGGCAGCGCCCCGCAGCACGAGGTGTATGTGGACGAGGAGGAGCTGCGCGCCGCCACCGCGCGCCTGCCCCTGCCGGCGGACGCTCCGGACTTCGAACTGCCGGTGATGGTGCAGCTGTCGCCGATCCCCACGCCGCGGCACGCGTATCTGCCCGACGACTCGGCGGACCACGCGCGCCGGGTGCTGCGCCGGGCGGAGAACACGGACCGGCCGGACGCGGAGACGGCCGCGCTGCTGAGCACCGCGTTCGCGCACCAGATCACGCAGGCCTTCGGGCGCCCCAGCCGCACCGGCCGGGCCGGCCTGTCCTTCGCGCTCTACGAGCACGCGTTCCTGCTGCGTGACGGAGCGGAGGTCTCCCTCTGGGAGGTCGAGCACACGGCGACGCCGGACGGGCGGCACATGTGCGAGGTGTACGTCAGCGAGGACGCGGCCAGGGACGCCATGGAGCGACGGGCGACGCAGGTCTCCTGAGCGGAGTCACCTGAGGGGCGGAGTCACCTGAGCGGGACTCCGGATCAGCTCCGCCGAGCGGTCCGAGCGCGGGTCAGCGGCCGGCGCTGAGCCGTCGTACCAGTCCCGCGAACGCGTCCGCTTCCGCCGGGGTCAGTTCCACTGCCTCCCGCTGCGGGCCCACCCGCCGCTGGTGCGGCAGTCCGGGCAGGCCCTGGGCCCGCCACAGGGCCGCCTCGACGCGGCCGCGGCGCAGCATGAAGACCAGGCCGGCCACCCATGCGACGGCCACCAGGACGAGGAAGGTCATACCAAGCAGCTGGTAGACCGAGACGTGCTCAGGCATGCGTTCCAGTAGACACCACGGTCCGGGACCGAAGTCCCGGACCGTGACGTATCTCGCATGTGCCGTGAACAACTCACAGCATCCCAAAGGGCTGTGTTGCTAGGCCGCGACCGGCTGCTTCCGCTCCGCCGACGGCGTGGCCGAGCCGCTCCGATCCGCCTCGGCGGCCACGGCTTCCGGTGCCTTGCGCATGCTCTTCAGTACGACGACCAGCGCCGTCGTCACACACACGCCCGCCGCGATGGCGATCAGGTAGAGGAAGGCGTGGCCGATCAGCGGGACCACGAAGATGCCGCCGTGCGGGGCGCGGAGCGTGGCGCCGAAGGCCATCGACAGGGCGCCGGTGACCGCGCCGCCCGCCATCGAGGCCGGGATGACGCGCAGCGGGTCCGCCGCGGCGAACGGGATCGCGCCCTCCGAGATGAAGGAGGCGCCCAGGACCCAGGCGGCCTTGCCGTTCTCGCGCTCGGTCGGCGTGAAGAGCTTCTTGCGGAGGGTGGTCGCCAGCGCCATGCCCAGCGGCGGGACCATGCCCGCGGCCATCACGGCGGCCATGACCTTCATCGCGGAGTCGCTGGGGTCCGCGACGGCGATACCGGCCGTGGCGAAGGCGTACGCGACCTTGTTGACGGGGCCGCCGAGGTCGAAGCACATCATCAGGCCGAGCAGGATGCCGAGCAGGATCGCGTTGGAGCCGGAGAGGCCGGAGAGCCAGTCCGTCATGCCCTTCTGGGCCTCGGCGATGGGCTTGCCGACCACGACGAACATCAGGAAGCCGACGACGATCGAGGAGATCAGCGGGATCACCACCACCGGCATGATGCCGCGCAGCACCGGCGGGATCTTGATCCGCTGGATCGCGAGGACGACACCGCCCGCCAGCAGACCGGCGACCAGGCCGCCCAGGAAGCCCGCGGCGATCTGCGAGGAGATCATTCCGCCGACGAAGCCGGGGACGAGACCGGGCCGGTCCGCCATGCCGTACGCGATGTATCCGGCGAGGACCGGGATGAGGAAGCCGAAGGCGACCCCGCCGATCTGGAACATCAGGGCGGCCCAGCTGTCGACCTGGGTCCAGGAGAAGTGCTCCATGACCGAGGGCGCCTTGTTGATCTCCCAGCCGCCGATGGCGAATCCGAGAGCGATCAGCAGACCGCCCGCGGCGACGAACGGGACCATGTAACTGACGCCGGTCATCAGCCACTTGCGGAGCTTGGTGCCGTAGTTGTCGCCGGACTCACCGGCCCGCTCGACGGGCGTACCGCCCTTGCCGGCCGCGGTGACCTCGCCGCGCTCGGCCCTGCCGCGCACGTCGGCGATGAGTTCGGCGGGCTTGTTGATGCCGGCCTTGACGCCGACGTCGACGGTCGGCTTGCCGGCGAAGCGGTCCTTCTCCCGTACGGGCACGTCGTGGGCGAAGATCACGCCGTCCGCCGCCGCGATCACCGCCGGGTCGAGCCGGGTGAAGCCGGCCGAGCCCTGCGTCTCGACGACGAGTTCGACGCCCGCCTCGCGGCCCGCGTTCTCCAGCGACTCGGCGGCCATGTAGGTGTGGGCGATGCCGGTGGGGCAGGAGGTGACGGCGACGATACGGAACGGGCGCTCTTCGCCTGCTCCGGTGTCCCCGGTTGCTCCGGTGTCCCCGGCGTCGTCGCTGCCCGTGGCGGCGCCGGCGGAGGCCGCCGCCGGCGCCGCCACGGAGTCTGCGGAGGCGGCCTCGGCCGCCTCGGGCTCGTCCCCGCGGATCAGGGCCGCCGCGCCCGCCGCGTCGCCGGCCGAGCGCAGCGCGTCGGTGAACTCGGCGTTCATGAGCTGCCGGGCCAGCGAGGACAGGATCGTCAGGTGGGCGTCGTCGGCGCCCGCGGGGGCGGCGATCAGGAAGATCAGGTCGGCGGGGCCGTCGGCCGCGCCGAAGTCGATGCCGGCGGCGCTGCGCCCGAAGGCGAGCGTCGGCTCGGTGACGTGCTCGCTGCGGCAGTGCGGGATGCCGATGCCGCCGTCGAGGCCGGTCGGCATCTGTGCCTCGCGGGCGGCCACGTCGGCGAGGAAGCCCTCCAGGTCGGTCACCCGGCCCAGGGCGACCATGCGCTCGGCGAGGGCACGCGCCGCCGCTTCTTTGGTGTCGGCGGACAGGTCGAGGTCGACCAGGTCCGCGGTGATCATCTCGCTCATCGCGGGCTCCTTCGCACGCGTATCGCCCGGGGGATGTGGTGGGCGGGGGCGGGGACGGGGATGCAGTGGGGGTTCGTGGGGTTGGTGGAGGAGGCGGGACCGGGGAAGCCCCGCCCCCTCCGGGCGGCGGGCCGGCTCAGGTGGCCCTGCCTCCCTTCGGCCGCGGCGAGTAACGGGGAGCCTCGCCGCTTCACGGCCGGTCCGGTGAGGACGCCGGTGAGGGCACCAGTGACGACGCCGGAGGACACGCAGCTGGTCATGACACCGGCTCCTTCAGTACGCGGTCCACCGGTACCTCGGCCGTGACCGTCACGGCCGCCGGGTCCAGGTCGGACGGCGTCGGCATCACGCTGCCGGGCAGCTGGACGGCCGCGGCGCCGTGCGCGACCGCCGAGGCGAGCGCCTTGGGCCCGCTGCCGCCGGCGATCAGGAATCCGGCGAGGGAGGAGTCGCCGGCGCCCACATTGCTGCGTACGGCGGCCACCTGTGCGCTGCCGAACCAGGCGCCCGCGTCGTTCACGAGCAGCTGTCCGTCGGCGCCCAGGCTCGCGAGGACGGCGCGCGCGCCCCTCTCGCGCAACTCCTCGGCCGCCTTCACCGCGTCGCCCACCGTGGACAGGGGCCGCCCGACGGCTTCCGCGAGCTCCTCGGCGTTGGGCTTCACCACGTCGGGCCGCTCGCGCAGCGCGGCGAGCAGCGCGGGCCCGGAGGTGTCCAGCGCGATCCGCGCGCCGGCGGCGTGCGCCCGCGCGACCAGCTCGGCGTACCACTCGGGCGCGAGCCCTCGGGGCAGGCTTCCGCAGCAGGCGATCCAGTCCGCGTCCCGTGACTGCGCGCGCACCGTCTCCAGGAGGAGCTCCTGCTCCTCCACCGACAGTTCGGGTCCCGGCGCGTTGATCTTCGTGAGCACTCCGTCCGACTCCGCGAGCGCGATGTTCGAGCGGGTGGCTCCGGCGATCGGCACCGGCGCGACCTCGATGCCCTGCGCGTCCAGCAGGTCGGCGACGAGCGCGCCCGGCGCACCGCCGAGGGGCAGGATCGCGACCGTGCGCTGTCCGGCGGCCGAGACGGCCCGCGAGACGTTCACGCCCTTGCCGCCCGGGTCCATGCGCTCGCCGGTGGCGCGGATGACCTCGCCACGGTCGAGCGACGGGACCTCGTAGGTGCGGTCCAAAGACGGGTTCGGGGTGACGGTGAGGATCATGCGCGCACTACTTCCGTGCCGCCGCGCTCGATCGCGGTGGCGTCTTCGGGGCTCAGCCCGCTGTCGGTGATCAGCAGGTCCACGTCGCTCAGGTCGCCGAAGCGGGCGAAGTGCTCCTGGCCGTGCTTGGAGGAGTCGGCGAGCAGCACCACACGGCGGGCCGCGGCGATCGCCGCCCGCTTCACCGCGGCCTCGGCGAGGTCGGGGGTGGTCAGGCCGTGCTCGGCGGAGAAGCCGTTGGCCGCCACGAAGAGGACGTCGGCGCGGATCTCGCCGTACGCCCGCAGCGCCCAGGCGTCCACGGCGGCGCGCGTACGGTGCCGTACGCGTCCTCCGACGAGGTGGAGCTGGATGCCGGGGTGGTCCGCGAGGCGGGCGGCGATCGGCAGGGAGTGCGTGACGACGGTGAGCGCCGCCTCCAGGGGGATCGCGCCGGCCAGCCGCGCCACGGTCGTACCGGCGTCGAGGACCATCGTGCCCTCGGTCGGCAGTTCCGCGACGGCCGCCTTGGCGATGTGGTCCTTCTCGTCGGCCGCCGTGGTCTCGCGTTCGGCGAGGTCCGGCTCGAAGTCGAGGCGGCCGGCCGGGATGGCGCCGCCGTGCACCCGGCGCAGGAGGCCGGCGCGGTCGAGGGCCTTCAGGTCGCGGCGGATCGTCTCCGCAGTGACCTGGAACTGTTCGGCCAGCGACAGTACGTCCACGCGGCCGCCGTCGCGGGCGAGGCGGAGGATCTCCTGCTGCCGCTCCGGTGCGTACATGCCCGTTCGCCTCCCACCTGTGCCCGAACTTGTGGTTTCGCTCGGAGGCTACGCCCGGATTTCCGGAAAGTAAACAGGTTCGGACGTGATTCGGGCATGAACGGACTTCCGTTCATGCCCGAACGCAATACGAGGGCCCGGCACCTCCGCAGGTGCCGGGCCCTTCTCTCCGCCGCTCAGGACAGGAACTCGGGTCAGGACACGATGGGTCAGGACACGAACTCGGGCTCCTTCTCGGCCGCCACCGGGAACTCCGCCCCGGCCCCTTCCGCATGCTGCGCCGGCCGCTTCGGCAGCGCGGACATCAGCAGGAAGATGACGCCCATCACCGCGGCCACCCACCACAGCGCGTGCTGGAAGCCGTCCACGAAGGCCGGGCCCACCTGGTCCGGCCGCAGATCGTCGGCGATCACACCGAAGAAGACCACCGACACCAGGCCGAGCCCCAGCGCGTTGCCCATCTGCTGCACGGTGTTGATGAGGCCCGACGCCGAACCCGCGTGCTCGCGCGGCACCTCCGACAGCACCGCCTCCGTCAGCGGGGCGACGATCAGGCCCATGCCGACGCCCATCACGACCAGCGGCAGCGCCATCTGCCAGGACGCGATGCCGAGGCCGTAGCGCTCGGACTCCCAGATGTAGAGCAGTACGCCCGCCCCCATCACCAGCGCGCCCGCCTGGAGCACCTTGCGGCCGAAGCGCGGGACCAGCTTCTGCACGGACAGACCCGCCGCCGTCGACACGGCGATCGAGAACGGGACGCCGGTCAGCCCGGCCCGCAGCGGGGTCCAGCCCAGGCCCATCTGCATGTACATGGTCCACACCAGGAAGAAGATGCCCAGCGCGACCCCGAAGACGGTCTGCACGGCGATACCGGCGGCGAAGCTCTTGACGCGGAACAGGGACAGTTCGATCAGCGGGGAACCGTCACGCGCCGTCTTGCGCCGCTCGTACGCCACCAGCGCGCCGAGCACCACGAGCGAGCCGCCCATCGACACGTATCCCCACAGCGGCCAGCCCAGCTCCTCGCCGCGGGTGAGCGGGTAGATCAGCATCAGCAGGCCCAGCGTCACCAGCGCGACGCCCACCAGGTCCAGCTTCAGCGCCTTCGGTGCCTTCGACTCGGTGATGAAGCGGCTGCCGAGGATCAGGCCGGCGATGCCGACCGGCAGGTTGATCAGGAAGATGGGCCGCCATTCGAGCCCGAACAGGTTCCACTCGGTCAGCAGGGCGCCCAGCAGCGGTCCGGACACGGCTCCCAGACCGACGATCGCGCCGAAGAGCCCGAAGACCTTGCCACGCTCGTGCGCCGGGAAGGTGGCGTGCACGATCGACAGGACCTGCGGCACCATCAGCGCCGCCATGCCGCCCTGCAGGATGCGGGAGGCGACCAGCATCTCCGGGTTCGCGGCGAAGCCGCACAGCGCGGAGGCGACGGTGAAGCCGCCGATGCCGATCAGGAACAGCCGCTTGCGGCCGTGGATGTCGCCGAGCCGTCCGCCGGTGATCAGGCCGGCGGCGAAGGCCAGCGCGTACCCGGCGGTGATCCACTGGATCTGGCTGAAGGAGGCGCCCGCGTCCTGCTGGATCGACGGGATGGCGATGTTGACGATCGTGACGTCGACGAGGTCCATGAAGGCCGCGGTCATCACGATGGCGAGGGCGAACCAGCGGCGTCGGTCGCCGGCCGCACTGAGGGTGGGCTCGGTGGAGGTCATGTCCCAGAAGCTATGACCGCATTAGGTCAGATCATGTCCTACTTCTGCGGCATCCTCGAACTCATGACGACGGACACTCCGGCCCGGCTCCTCCAGCTCCTCTCCCTCCTCCAGACACCCCGCGAGTGGCCCGGCGGCGAGCTCTCCGACCGGCTCGGGGTCTCCCGCCGCACGGTCCGACGGGACATCGACCGGCTGCGGGAGCTCGGCTACCCCGTGCAGGCGACCAAGGGTGCCGACGGCGGCTACCGGCTCGTCGCGGGCAAGGCGATGCCGCCGCTGGTGCTCGACGACGAGGAGGCGGTGGCGATCGCGGTCGGCCTGCGGGCCGGCGCCGGGCACGCGGTCGAGGGCGTGGAGGAGGCGTCCGTACGGGCGCTGGCCAAACTGGAACAGGTGCTGCCGTCCCGGCTGCGCCACCGCGTCTCCACCCTCCAGGCCGCCACCACCGCGCTGACCAGCGGCGACGGGGCGAGCATCGCGCCCGAGACACTCACCGTCATGGCCTCCACGGTCGCCGGGCGGGAGCGGCTGCGGTTCGCCTACCGCGCCAAGGACGGGGCCGACTCGCGACGCGTGGTCGAGCCGTACCGGCTGGTGTCCACCGGGCGGCGCTGGTACCTCGTCGCCTACGACCTCGGCCGCGACGACTGGCGCACCTTCCGCGTCGACCGGGTGAGCGACCCCTTCGCGACCGGGGCACGGTTCGCCCCGCGGGAGCTGCCCACGGGCAACGCGGCGGAGTACCTGCGGCGTTCGATCCACGGACAGCAGGAGACGTACGACTTCGCGGTGACCTTCGACGCCCCGGCCGAGGCCCTCGCGGCCCGGGTCCCGGCCTGGCTCGGAACGCCCGAGCCGCTGGGTGAGGCGCGTTGCCGGTTGCGGGGTTCGGCCGGATCCGTGGAGTGGCTGGCGGTGCGGCTGGCGATGCTGGGGTTCGACTTCACCGTGCAGGAGCCCGCGGAACTCACGCGGTGCGTAAGGGAGTTGGGCGCGCGGATGGTTCGGGCGGGGTCGGACCCGGAGGACCAGGAGGACCAGGAGAACCCGGCGGACCCAGAGGCCTCTGACTGACCGCCGACTGACCGCGGGTCCGGAGGACGCCCGAACCCGGAGAATCCGGAGGACCGGGAGAACCTGAAGAACCTGGAGGACCGGGAGAACCTGGAGGACCCAGCCTGACCGCGGTCCGGAGGACGGTCGAACCCCGCGGACCCGGCCTGACCGCCATCCGGACGGCGCCCCCGGACGCCCAGGAGGCCCCGGCCCGACCGCCGTCCTGACGGCGCGGCCCTTCAGCCCCGGCACCCCTCCCACGGGAACTCCCCCAGTGCCCCGAGATTGCGCAGCGCCAGTCCCGCCGGTCCCGCCGGTCCGGAGGCCGGGGCGTCCCCGGTGGCCCATGCCTCAACGGCCGTACGTACGGCGGCACTTGCCACGGCGGCGGCGAAGCGCAGGTCGGGCCGTGCGGGGAGAGGACCGGCCACGTCGTCGCCACCGGGCGTGAGCCGCTCCGCCAGTACCTCGGCCAGCGTCCGCTCCCCCGCCTGGCAGACCTCCGCCCACACCTTGCGCAGGCTCGGGCTCGCCTCCGCCAGCCGGATCAGGGTGCGCACCCACTCCCAGGACGCCGCCGACACTCCGGCGCCCGGCGTCAACGTGTGCCGGACCGCGTGCTCCAGGGCCTGCGGCACGGTCAGGTCGGCGGGTGCCTGGCGTACCGCCTCGGCCCAGAGCTGGGCGCCCGCCGCGTAGAGCGGGGCGACGGACTCCTCCTTGGTCGCGAAGTAGCGGTAGAAGGTGCGCGGGGCGATGCCGGCGGCCTGGGCGATGTCCTCGGCCCGGGTGGCCCGCAGGCCGTGTTTCACGAAGAGTTGGGCAGCCGCCCGGGCGATGTCCATGCGGGTCGCGGCCTTGCGCCGTTCGGTGAGGGAGACGGGGGTCGCCGCGGGCGAGGGAGGGGTGGGGCTGCTCACGTTCGGCAGGCTATGCCCATGTGGCAGAATCTGCCATCCGGCGGGCCACCCCGGGGTTCAGGTACGGGGTGGCCCGCCGTTTCACCTTGCCCGGGTACGGAACCGGCGGCAGCGGCGGCCGGAAGGAACCGGGGCACGGCGGCCGGAAAAGACGGAGGCGAGCCCGAGCCTGCGCAAAGAGAGAGCCGGACCCCGGCGCCCGGGGGGAGGGGCGCCGAGGCCCGGCTCGGAAGAGTCCCGGCGCCGGGGGGATGTATGCGTCGGGACTGTGGCTCGGTGGGTCGGCAGGGCACGGAGGCCGGCGGCGGGACGGGTCCCGGCCCGCTCGAACTCCTGGGCCCTGAAGTCTTGTTCCCGGGGCTTCGCCGGTTGAAGCGGCGTTACAACGCCATGTTTGCGCTGTCTTTCGCCACCCGGCGCGCGCGGCACCCTCGGTCGTACGCCTCCCGGCGCCGCGCCCGCCCGGGACGGTTACGCCGCCGCGTCGAACCCGGTGTCCCGCGCCAGCTTCTTCAGCTCCAGCAGCGCGTGCTTCTCGATCTGGCGGATCCGCTCGCGCGTCAGGCCGTGTTCCTTGCCGACCTCGGTCAGCGTGCGCTCCCGGCCGTCCTCGATGCCGTACCGCATCTTGATGATGGAGGCCGTGCGCTGGTCGAGGCGCCCGATGAGGTCGTCGAGTTCCTCGCTGCGCAGCAGCGTGAGCACCGACTGCTCCGGCGACGCCGCCGACGTGTCCTCCAGGAGGTCGCCGAACTGGGTCTCGCCCGCGTCGTCCACCGGCATGTTCAGGGAGACCGGGTCGCGGGCCCAGTCCAGGACGTCCGTGACACGGGCCGGGTTCGAGTCGAGCTCGGCGGCGATCTCCGCGGGCTCCGGGTCGCGGCCGTGCTCGCGGTTGAACTCGCGCTGCACACGGCGGATCCGGCCCAGCTCCTCCACCAGGTGGACGGGCAGGCGGATGGTGCGCGACTGGTCCGCTATCGAGCGGGTGATGGCCTGACGGATCCACCAGGTCGCGTACGTCGAGAACTTGAAGCCCTTGCGGTAGTCGAACTTCTCGACCGCGCGCACCAGGCCGGCGTTGCCCTCCTGGATCAGGTCGAGCAGGGGCAGGCCGCTGCGGGGATAGCGGCGGGCCACGGCGACGACCAGGCGGAGGTTGGAACGGATGAAGACGTCCTTGGCCCGCTCGCTCTCGGCGACCAGGGCCTCGAGCTCCTCGCGGGTCGCGTCCGCCTTCGCCACTTCGTCCCCGTCGAGAATCTGCTGTGCGAAGACACCCGCCTCGATGATCTGGGACAGCTCGACTTCCTTGGCGGCGTCCAGCAGCGGTGTACGCGCGATCTCGTCGAGATACATGCCGACCAGGTCGCGGTCGGCGATCTCGCCGCCATGGGTGCGAACACTGCTTGCCGCGTCGGTCCCGCCGGTGGCGGACTGACGACGGGCGACGGCACGGGTTGCCATGCGTGCTCCCTTGCGATGGTGAGGTCAGCGGGTGGTCCTTAGACGCTGGGCACTCTCCTCGGGTGCCCTGCTTCCGATGGAAACAACGACTGGAATCCGGACAGAATTCCCAACCCACCCCACTATTTTTCTGATCATGCAGTACCCTGCCTGGCCACACGAGGAGGCACGATGTCGTCGGAACGTACTGAGGTGCAGGTCAGGCCTGGAGTCGAAAGCGACCTCACAGCCCTCACCGACATCTACAACCACTACGTTCTGGAGACGCCCATCACATTCGATACCGCGGTCTTCACTCCGGAAGAGCGCCGCCCTTGGCTGCTCTCCCACCCTGAAGACGGCCCGTATCGCCTGAAGGTTGCCATCCGGGCGGACACACAGGAGATTCTGGGTTACGCCACATCCAGCCCTTACCGCGCGAAGCCCGCCTACTCCACCTCCGTGGAGGTCACCGCCTACCTCGCCCCGCACGCGGGCGGCCGCGGCATCGGCACGCTCCTCTACAAGGCGCTCTTCGAGGCCCTGTCCGGCGAGGACGTGCACCGCGCCTACGCGGGTATCGCCCAGCCCAACGAGGCGTCGAGGCGGCTGCACGAGCGTTTCGGGTTCCAGCACGTCGGCACGTACCAGGAGGTGGGCCGGAAGTTCGGCCGCTACTGGGACGTGGCCTGGTACGAGAAGGAGCTGTAGCGGCCTCGGCCGAAACGCCCTTCGGATCAGCCGAACTGCACGGACCGCTTCGCCATTCCCATCCAGAACCCGTCGATCACCGACTTCTGCGTGTCCATCTCACCGGCCACGTCCGCCGCGCCCATGGTCACGAACAGCGGGGCGAAGTGCTCGGTGCGCGGGTGGGCGTACCGGCCGGCCGGGGCCTTGTGCAGGAAGTCGAGCAGGGCGTCCCAGTCGCGGGTCTCCAGGGCGCGGCGGCCCCAGTCGTCGAACTCGGAGGACCAGGTCGGCACGCCCGGGCCGGTGTGCCGCAGGGCGGCCAGGTTGTGGGTGAAGAAGCCGGAACCGACGATCAGCACGCCCTCGTCGCGCAGCGGCGCGAGCTTGCGGCCGATCTCCATGAGGCGGACGGGGTCGAGGGTCGGCATGGAGATCTGGAGCACCGGGATGTCGGCCTCGGGGAACATCTCGACCAGCGGGACGTAGGCGCCGTGGTCGAGGCCGCGGTCCGGGATGTCCTGGACGGGGATGCCGGGCGCGCGCAGCAACTTCCGTACGGATTCGGCGAGTTCGGGGGCGCCGGGAGCGTCGTACGTCACTTGGTAGTAGTGCTCGGGGAAGCCCCAGAAGTCGTAGACGAGGGGGACGGGCCGGACGGCGCCGAGGGCGAGCGGGGCCTCCTCCCAGTGGGCGGAGACCATGAGGATCGCCTTGGGGCGCGGCAGGCCCGCCGACCAGGCGGCGAGTTCGCCGGGCCAGATCGGGTCGTCGGCCAGGGGCGGGGCCCCGTGGCTGAGGTAGAGGGCGGGCATGCGCTCCTGAGTGGCGGCGGACATGGCGGGCGGCTCCTCCGTGAATCGTGCGTGGGTCACTGCTTCAAGTGTGAAGCTCCATTTGCTTCAACTTTTAAGCTTCTACTCCCAGACTCTACGTCCTACTTGTTTAAGATTCAAGAAGAGCTCTCGTACGATGGAGTACATGAACACGGCATCCGCATCCGCTGAAGGGCCACGTTGGCTCACCGAAGAGGAGCAGCGCGTCTGGCGCGCCTACGTCCACGCCACCACGCTCCTCGAAGACCACATGGACCGCCAGCTCCAGCGCGACGCGGGGATGCCGCACATCTACTACGGCCTCCTCGTCAAACTCGCCGAGTCCCCGCACCGACGGCTGCGCATGACCGAGCTGGCCATGCACGCGAAGATCACCCGCTCCCGCCTCTCGCACGCCGTGGCCCGCCTGGAGAAGAACGGCTGGGTCCGCCGCGAGGACTGCCCCTCCGACAAGCGCGGCCAGTTCGCGGTGCTGACGGAGCAGGGCCTGGAGATGCTGGAGCAGGCCGCGCCGGGCCACGTCGCGGCCGTACGCAACGCGGTCTTCGACCGGCTCACCCCCGAACAGCAGAAGTCCCTCGGCGAGATCATGGAGATCGTCGCCGAGGGACTTCAGCCGAACGAAGCGGGTGCGGACCTGCCCTGGCTCCGCTGAGGGAAGCCAGGGCAGGTCCTGCGGGACGTACGTACGGGGCGTCCCCTCCCCGTACGCACAGATGGCCCGAAGGGGTACGACCGGACAGCCGCCGTCAGTGGGCGATCACCGGAATCGGCAGCTCGTCCTCGGCGCCTTCGCCGGAGCCGGTCACCGTGGTGGAGCCCGGCTTGCCGGTGTTGATGAAGGTCGCGGCGATCACCGCGGCGAGGACCAGGATGCCGACGGCGAACCAGATCGCGTTGGTGTACCCGTGCACCTGGCCCTCCAGCTGGACCAGCTGCTGCTGGGCCTGGGAACCGGCGCCGCCGATGTGGTCCTTGATGTACGCGGTCGTCGCCGAGGCGGCGATCGTGTTCAGCAGGGCCGTACCGATCGCGCCGCCCACCTGCTGCGAGGTGTTGACCATCGCGGAGGCGACACCGGAGTCACGCGGCTCGACACCGTGCGTGGACAGGGACATGGCGGGCATGAACGCCGTACCCATACCGAGGCCGAGCAGCACCATCCCCGGCAGGATGACACTGGCGTACGAGGTGCCGAGCTCCAGCTGGGTGAGGAACAGCATGCCGACCGCGGCGACCAGGAAGCCCGGAGCCATCAGCAGGCGCGGCGGGACCCGGGTCATCAGGCGGGTGCCGATCTGCGTGGAGCCCACCATCATGCCGCCGATCATCGGCAGGAAGGCGAGGCCGGTCTTGACCGGCGAGTAGCCCAGCACCAGCTGCAGGTAGTAGGTCAGGAAGAGGAACAGGCCGAACATCGCGATGATCGCGAGGCCGAGGGAGAGGTAGACGCCTCCGCGGTTGCGCTCGGTGATGACGCGCAGCGGCAGCAGCGGGGCCTTGACCTTGGACTCGACGAGGGCGAACGCGGCGAGCAGCACGACCGACGCGACGAACAGGCCAACCGTCGTGGAGTCGCCCCAGCCGTCGGACTCGGCGCGGGTGAAGGCGTAGACCAGCGTGACCAGACCGAGAATGGACAGGACGACGCCCGGGATGTCGAGCGGCGAGCGGTTGCGGCTGCCGGACGGCTCACGGATGACGAAGTACGCGCCCGCGGCCGCGACGACCGCGAACGGGATGTTCACGAAGAACGTCCAGCGCCAGTCCAGGTACTCGGTGAGCAGGCCGCCGAGGATGAAGCCCACGGCGCCGCCGCCACCGGCGATCGCACCGTAGATACCGAACGCCTTGGCGCGCTCCTTGGGCTCCGTGAACATCACGGCGAGCAGCGAGAGCGCGGCGGGCGCGAGCAGCGCGCCGAACGCACCCTGCAGGGCACGGGCGCCGAGCATCATCGCCTCGTTGGTGGCCGCACCGCCGAGCGCGGAGGCGGCGGCGAAGCCGATCAGACCGGCGACGAAGGTGCGCTTGCGGCCCCACAGGTCCGCGATGCGGCCGCCGAAGAGCAGCAGACCGCCGAAGGCCAGGGCGTAGGCCGTGATGACCCACTGCCGGTTGCCGTCGGAGATGCCCAGGTCCTGCTGTGCGGACGGCAGGGCGATGTTCACGATGGTCGCGTCGAGGACGACCATCAGCTGGGCGAGCGCGATGAACGTCAGCGCTTTCCAGCGGTTTGCATGGGAGTCGGCTGCCGCCTTGGCGGTGGCCTGAGCTGTTTCAGACATGGGAGTACCCACTCCGGGACTTCGTGACGGAAATTCGGGACGTAGTGGTCGAAAAAGACGTAGTGGTGGAAAAGACGTTGGTGGAAAAGGCGTCCAAGGAGAACGGCTCGTCGACGGTGACGGCCGAAGTTCGGTGTGATGACCGAGCCGGTGGGGCGACTGAGTCCCTGTGGTTGCTTGCTTGTGCGATGACTCGTGGGGAGTGCTGAACTAATCGGTCAGGACTGCCGCAGGTCCTCCATCGTCACGGCCGATCCCGGCAGGGTGGAGGGGGCAGGCGCCCGCATTCCGTCCAGGAGCAGCTGCAGGTGTCGGTGTACGAAGCGGTCGGCCATTTCGCATCCGGTCCCGGCCGGAGGCCGGCTGAGCTGGGCCACGACGACCATCACGTCGCCGACACCCACGTCGGTGCGAAGCTGCCCGGCCACCTTGGCCCGGTCCATGAGCGCGTCGATGATGCCCTCGAGCCGCTCGCGCGCCGCCTCCAGGTCCGGGTGGTACCGGTCGAAGGTGGTGGCGACCATCGGGCACAGCGCGCTGACCCGCTCGTCGGCGGCGACGTGCACGAAGCGCTCCAGCGCTCCGAAGGCGTCGCCGGTCTCGGCGAGCGCCTGCTCGGCCGCCTCCGCCGTGCGGTCCATGACCGAGCAGACGACCTCGCGGACGAGGGCGTCACGGTCCGGGAAGTTGCGGTACACCGTGGCGTTGCCCACGCCGGCCCGGCGGGCGATCTCGTCGAGCGGCACGTCGGGGCCGAACTCGGTGAACATCTCCCGGGCGGCGGTGACGATCCGCTCCCTGTTGCGCAGGGCGTCGGCGCGCGGCCGGGGCGCCTTGCGGCGCACGGGGGTGGCGGTCTCCACGGCGTACTCCAGAGGCTGTTGGTGTGCGATCCGGGGAAGTGCTCCCCGTTTCGCTCGGACACATGGCTAAACGGGGAAGAGGTCCCCGGTTATTTCCCGCTCACCGGAACATTCCATGTGACCTGAGTCACATAACTCAGGGGCGGGAAACCCACGTTCGGGTCCCTCCAGCGCGCGCCCTCGAATCCCTCGCCACAGGGTGATCGAAAGGGCGCAGCTTCGGACTCCAGAGCACCGGCTGCCGCGGAGCGAAGGGGCCATGCATGCAGCCGAGCCGTCGGATACGCCCGCGCCGCGTGGCCGCCCTCGCGTCCGTGACCGCGCTGACCCTCGCGGTCAGCACGTCGGCCGGCACGGGGCACCTCACGCCGGGCACCACGACGGCCGGCGCCGGGCCGATCGCCCTGGCCCGCACCTCCGCGCACGGCCCCTGCATGATCAGCGGCGGCCCCACGGTCCAGATGTCCGAGGGCGTCCCCACCCCCGGCGGCTACTCCCGCTCCACCGGCACCGTCCGCGCCCTCACCCTGATGGTCGACTTCTCCGACGCCCCCGGTGCGGGCACCGCCCTCGACCGCTTCCACGAGTTCTTCCCGCAGACCCGGGAATGGTTCCGCACCAGCTCCTACGGCCGCCTCGACTACCGCCCGGAAACCCCCCTCCCCGACTGGCTGCGCATGCCCAAGCCCTTCCGGGCGTACGACATAGAGCGCGGCGCCCCCTTCGACCCCGGCTACCGGCAGCTGGTCCAGGACATCGTGGCCGCGGCCGATCCCCAGGTGGACTTCCGGACGTACGACTTCCTCAACGTCCTGGTGACCCCGAACGCCGGCCCCTCCGCCCTGGACACGGTCCTGTCGGTGACCTTCGCGGGCAACGTGGAGGCCCCGGTCGCGGACGGCGTCCCCGTCGCCAACGCCTCCTTCGTCTACTCCCGCCAGGACGACGGCTCCGGCTCCTACGACCGCACCGGCTACCGCGTCCTCCCCCACGAGAACGGCCATGTCTTCGGCCTGCCCGACCTCTACACCCAGGAGGGCGGGGGCGCGGTCGGCCACTGGGACATCATGAGCGAGGACTGGGGCGCCAACAACGACCTCCTCGGCTGGCACAAGTGGAAACTCGGCTGGCTCGACGCGACCCAGGTGAACTGCGCCTCGACACCCGGGACGACGGAGTACACGCTCACCCCGCTGGCCCGCTCCGGCGGCGCGAAACTCGTCTTCGTCCCCCTCGACCGCCGCACCGGCTACGCCGTCGAACTGCGCACCCGCGAGGGCAACGACGAGACGGTCTGCCGTCCCGGCATCCTGATCTACAAGGTCGACGCGGACGTCGACACCGGCCGGGGCCCGGTCACGGTCTACGACTCCCACCGCGACAGCGGCGGCTGCACGCGCAGCCCGAACGTCCACGCGGAGCTGTCGGACGCGCCGTTCGTCCCCGGGGAGGAGTTCCGGGATGTGCGGCGGGGGGTGCGGATCGCGGTGGCGGGGGCGGAGCTTTCGGGGGATTACCGGGTGCGGGTGAGTCGGGGGTAGGTGGGATGGTGGGAGTGGGCGCGGCCGGGATTACGGTGGGGCTGCCCTGACCGCCGTACGGGATTACGGTTGGCCGTCCTGACCGCCGTACCGGATTACGGTTGGCCCGACCCGACCGCCGTACCGGAGACCCGATGCCCGCTGAGACGACCGTGACGTCCTGGACGTCCTGGGACGCCGTACCGTCGGCCGACTCCCCCGCCGTACCCGCCGAGGCGGTCGCCCCGCTGATCCGGGGGGTCGGCGTGCTGCGGCGGCTCACCGAGGCCGACGGGACGATGAGCGCGAGCGGGCTGGAACGGGCCACCGGCCTCGCCCGTTCCACGGTCGACCGGATCGCCTCCACCCTCGCCCGCATGGGATACGTCCGCCTCGACGGCCGGGACGTGATCCTCACCCCCCGCCTGATGGAACTCGGCAACGCCTACCTGGCCGCCCTGCGTCTGCCGGCACTGCTCGACGCCCGCGCGGACGCCCTCGCCGACGAGCTGGACGAGTCGGTGTCCCTGGCCGTCGGCGACCGCGACGGCATCCGCTTCATCCACCAGGCCACCCACCGCCGCGCCATGTCCCTCAGCTTCCGCATCGGCGACCTGCTGCCGGCCGAACGCACCGCACCCGGCCCGCTGTTCGCGACGGAATGGACGGAGGCCGACTGGCAGGGCTGGCGCGCGCGCCGGGCGGCGGACCCGGAGGACCGGGGCTTTCCGGCCGTACCGGCGCGTGAACGGGCGGGTGCGGACGAGGAGTTCGTACGGGCGGTGGCGCTGGCGCGCGAGAACGGCTGGGCGCTGGACGACCAGTTGATCGAGCCGGGGCTGGTGGCGGTGTCCGTCCCCGTACGGCATCCCCGCACCGGTCGGATCGCCTGCGTGGCGAGCGTGGTGAGCCACACGAGCCGGCACTCGGCGACAGACCTGCGCGAGACGCTGCTGCCGCGGCTGCGGGCGGCGGTGGCGGAGATGGAAGGGGAGTTGGGGCGGGAACCGAGCCGGGCGACGGTGGAGACGACGGAGGTCCCGTCCGGCCTGGCGGCCTGGACGGGAGCGTCGAAGCACGAACTCGGCAGGGAGTTCGTCGAGTCCCTCGCCCGCGGCCTCACCGTCCTGACCGCCTTCGGCGAGGGCCGGGCCGAGCTGACGCTCACGGACGTGGCGAAGGCGACGGGGCTGGCCCGGGCGACGGCCCGGCGGGCGCTGATCACGTACGAACACCTGGGCCTGGTGACGCCGGGCAGCACGCAGCGGACGTTCAGGCTGGCGCCCCGCGTACTGTCCCTGGGCTTCCCACCCCTGTCCCGTACGTCCCTCTCCCGCATCGCGACCCCACACCTCGCGGACCTGTCGGCCCGGGTCCACGAGTCCGCGTCCCTGGCGGTCCTGACCGCCTCCGGCGAGGAGATCCAGTACACGGCCCGTGCCAACGCGAGCCGCGTGCTGAGCGCCGACATCACGATCGGCACGCGGCTGCCCGCGGCGGCGACGGCACTGGGCCGGGTGTTGCTGGAGGACGTGCGGGAATCGGGTTACGCCCTGGTCGACGAGGAGCTGGAGAAGGGCCTGCGCTCCATCGCGGTCCCGATCCGCGACCGCACGGGCCGGGCGGTCGCGGCGACGAACGTGGCACTGCACGCCGCGCGTCGGACGGTGGAGGAGATCATGCGGGAGATCCTGCCGGAACTGAGGGCGACGGCGGACCGGATCGAGGGGGATCTGTGGGTGGCGGGGCGGTTCACGAGGGTGGCGCTGTCGTGACGGGCTGCTGACTTTTGAGGGGTTGGTGCCTTCTGAGGGGTTGCTGCCTTCTGAGGGGTTGCTGCCTCAGCCGTCGTACGGCCGGACGGCCCGCCCCTCCCGAAGGGTCAGCCCCCACCAGGCGAGCTGGTCCAACAGCACGGCGGCGGCCTTGGCGGTGCCCTCCTCGTCGTACGGCCGACCGCGCTCGTCGAACCGCTCCCAGGCCATGTGAAAACTGACCGTGTCCCGCATCGTGACGGCATGCAGCTCGGCGAAGACCTGCCGCAACTGCTCCACCGCCCGCTGCCCGCCGGCCATCCCGCCGTACGACACGAACCCGACCGGCTTGGCCCGCCACTCGCTGTACACGTAGTCGATGGCCAGCTTGAGGGAGGCCGGGTACCCGTGGTTGTACTCCGGCGTGATCACGACGACCCCGTCGACCTCCCCGATCCGCCGCGCAAGCCCCGGGACCCCGTCCCCGCCACCGCCGCCCCGCTCGAAGGAGAGCCTGAGCTCATCGACGAGGGCCGGCTCGGCCAGATCGATCACGTGCACGTCCATGTCGTCCCGCTTCCGTACCTCGCCGATGAACCAGGGAGCGACCTTGTCGGCGAAGCGGCCGGCGCGGGCGCTGCCGATGAGGATGCCGATCTTGAGGGGGGACGGGTTGGTGTCAGCCGTGATGTCCGGCGCTGTCTGAGGCATGCAGCAGAACGTAAAACCTCAACCAAACATGAGGTCAAGCCCACTCCGCCGAGAGGCCGACCCCACCCGCTACACTTACGCCGTCGCCTTCGTAGCTCAGGGGATAGAGCACCGCTCTCCTAAAGCGGGTGTCGCAGGTTCGAATCCTGCCGGGGGCACACGAATAAGGGCCAGTTCAGAGGGTTGATCCTTTCGAACTGGCCCTTTGCCGTGATCACGGCCGTGCCACAAATCCACTGGGAATCCACATCGCCCCGCCTCTTGCGAATCGTCAAGCCCCGGCTGCGCTCCGCTCCGCCGGGCGCGATAGAGCCGGTGGCCATGGGTCGATCACCGCATTGCGCGGCCCACGGTCAAGGCGATGCCTCCGGCGGGGGATCGGCCGGCACCGGGATGGAGGGGGCGCCGTTTCCGGCCGCGGGCCCGTAGTGGCGTGCGCGAGGAGCTTCCATCCCGACCACCGCGGACCCAGGCAGAGCCGAGCAAACGCGGCCCATGGCGTCCAGGTCGTTCGTACCGTGGCGCGCTTCACCTGGTAGTGGGTTCAGGAGAGGGGGATGCTCAGATCCCGAGCCGCCTCAGTCCGCGCTACAGGCCCGTGCCAGACTCAGGGGCCCGGTTTGCGGGCGTACCTGACTCGGGAGCACGCATGACTCCGCGCCTTAGGCGACTTGGCAGCGGCCTGATGACCTGCATCGCCGTGGCTTGGTTCGGCAACCAGGCCCTATACGGCGAGGGAGGGCTACGCATCGCCTCCATCATCTTGTTGCTCGCGGGCGCGGTAACGACCGCAGGCGCGATCCTCGATCACGTCCTTCCTCGACCGAAGCGACGCCGGGCACTCGACAAGGGGGACGCCGGTTGAGCAGCTCGTCCCGCCGCTTGCTCTCCAGACCGAGTTGGTGATGCCGGGTTCGCGCGCGTGACCTCCAAATGAGGCCAAATCGCTATCTACTGGGATCCGGTCAAGCTCGCTCACCGGCGAGAGGCCAGAGAACGCGCAGGTCAGGCGCAGACCTCAGCGACCGTCCCGCCCGTAGTTCGCATCGAGGGGTCGTGGCACGGTCCCCGGGCCGTGCCACTCTCGTGCCAGAACGCACGGGGATTCACGGGGCATCGGGGTTCGCCAGGGCGTACCGCCGGCGCCCAACCTCGCTCCTAAAGCGGGCGTCGCAGGTTCGAATCGTGCCGGGGGCACTACGACCGCCCCGACGAATCCCTGACCAAGGCCGGCGA
Source organism: Streptomyces sp. NBC_01352 (assembly GCF_036237295.1). Taxonomy (NCBI): domain Bacteria; kingdom Bacillati; phylum Actinomycetota; class Actinomycetes; order Kitasatosporales; family Streptomycetaceae; genus Streptomyces; species Streptomyces sp. NBC_01352. Next base: position 6,248,608 of record NZ_CP108354.1, on the reverse strand, counting down.
AGAGCTACGGGTCCGCACGGTACGCGGCACGGACGGAACCCGCACAGTCCTCACGTACAAAGGCGCCGCGGTCGACGAGGATTCCGGATCCAGACCCGAGGACGAGACCCACGGCGGGTGAACGCCCCTGCGCCACGGGACCAAGCACTCACGCCGTTCTGAAACGCCGAGCGAAATTGCCTCTCAACCTGATCAAGGTCATTGGGTACCGGATTCGGCCTTGTGCAGCATCTGGGCCAACAGCAGGGCCCCTCCGGTCGCTGCCCCTACCGCTCCCGCGGCCAGGAAACCGCGAGAGGAACGCCAGGACAGTACCGACCACCTCGACTGCGCGGAAAACAACGATCCCGTACTCAGCCACGAACCGGTTGAGATCAGTGACAGGGAGGAACCGATCGAGCCGACCGACAGGGCACTTCCGATCGAACCGACGGACAAGGCGGAACCGACGGACCCCACGGACAGCACCGAACCCACTGAGCCGATCGACAACACGGAGTCCTGTGACCACAACGACAGCACCGAACCAGAGGAGGCACGACGGACCGACCGTACGGAAAGCTTTGTCATGAGGCCATCTTGCCCGCTGGTCGCTCTGTCTCGGGAGGTTGTGGACTGATGGCGCGGGTCTCGGGTGAGGACCTTCCGGCATCTGGCTCGCTGCGTCGCGGGCCGATCCCATGGGGAGTCCGCGCCGGCTGTCGGCGCGGACTCCCCATGGGATCGGCCCGAAACTACGACCACGCCAGACCCTCATGAGTGGTCGCCCAGTTAGGGTGCGCCGCATGACCAACGATGCCCCGGCCTGTCCCGGGTGCGGCCAACCCATGAAATTTGGCGGCTTGGTGCTCTCCCTGCGAGAGGACGACGGCCGGCGGACCTGTCGGTCATTGTGGAGATGTGCCGATCGGCATGTCTGGTGGAGCTGGGCAGACCGGCCGGACGAACCATTGGAGGCCTGCCCGGTCCCAGGGCTGTGGCGCTGACATCCAACGTTGACATCCCCACGTACGGCCGTGACTGTCAGCGCACGTCGAGCTCAGCCGCCATCGGAGTGCGGACCTCGACGCCCCATGCCTGATGCATCGCAGGGCGCAGGTGGCGGCGACCTTGTGTTCGCAGGGGGCGTTCAGCTCGCCGGGATCGCCCGGGACGCGGGAGCCGTCGGAGTCCTGGCCGATGGCACGGACCTGGAAGCGCTCACGTCCTGGGCCAAGGAGCAGGAACTCCGGGGCTTGACCCTAGTACTCGCACCCCACCGCTCCGAAGCCGGAGACGTGGCGGAAACGGGATCAGCCGGAGGGTCACAGGCAGCACCGGAGCCGATGGGCGGTTCTCGATGGCGCGCCATGCGCGAGGCCCGGATGGGTTCTACGGTTGAGGGGGCCCCACACTCACGGAACCGGGTCCGTGCCTCATATGTCCCTCGGACCCTGCCTCAAATGTCCCTCGGACTCGAAACTCACCAGAAGGGCATACGACATGTCCACTGCATCCGAAACCCCTGTCCTGGACACCCTCGCCGCCATGACGGTCGACTCGATCGAGCGATGCGGGCTGGCCCCTGACATGCTCATCCTCACGCGCATCGCGGCACTCGTCGCCGCGGACGCCCCGCCCATCTCCTACGCGGCCCACATCGACCCCGCCATCAGGACCGGCCTGACCGCCGAACAGCTGCAGGACGTCCTGGTCGCCATCGCACCCATCGTGGGCACCGCCCGCGTCATGACCGCAGCGGGCAACATCGCCACGGCCTTCGGTATCGCCATCGCCGTCGCCGATGCCGAGATCGAAGCACAGGGCTGAGCGCAGCCGCTCACCCCTGCACCGATGGTCCGCGCGGCCGACATCGGACAGAAGGCCAAGGAGCTGTGATGTCCCAGAACGCGACCACGGCCATGCGCGCGGCACCCCACACCACGCCCGAGGACCGCGCGGCTCTCGGCAAGGAGGCGCGGCGCCGCTCGCCGCGGTCGGGTCACGCCGTGTACAGGCCCTCTCCCGACCGTCCGGACCCGCTGGCGATCCTGGAGGCGCAGTCCGCGGCACGGGTGCCCGAACTCGTCCCGATCCGCTACGGCCGGATGACGGAGTCCCCGTTCCGGTTCTACCGGGGCGCCGCCGCGATCATGGCGTCCGACCTGGCCGACAGCCCGACCTCGGGACTCACGGCCCAACTGTGCGGCGACGCGCATCTGCTGAACTTCCGTCTACTGGCCTCCCCGGAGCGGCAGTTGGTGTTCGACATCAACGACTTCGACGAGACGCTGCCGGGGCCGTGGGAGTGGGACGTCAAGCGGCTGTCGGCGAGTCTCGTCATCGCGGGCCGGGCGAACGGCTTCGACGACGCCGAGCGCGCCCGCATCGTGAGCTCGACGGTCCGTTCGTACCGCGAGGCGATGATCCGCTTCGCGGGCACGGGCAACCTCGACGTCTGGTACGCGAAGATCGACGCGGACCTCCTCGAGTCCCTGCTCGCAAGCCGACTCCACGGAACGAAACGTGGTCAGAAGAACCTGGCCCGCGCCATGGCCAAGGCCCGCACCCGCGACAGCCTCCAGGCTTTCGACAAGCTCACCGAGACGGTCGGCGGCCGGCCCAGGATCGCGGCGGATCCCCCGCTGCTCGTCCCGGCCGGCGACCTGCTGCCGGACGTCGAGCGCAGCGCGCTGGAGCGTCAGTTCCGCGGTCTGGTCGAGCGGTACGGCCGCACTCTCGCTTCCGACCGGCGCACGCTCCTGGCGGATTACCGGCTGGCCGACGTCGCCCGCAAGGTGGTCGGCGTCGGCAGCGTCGGAACCCGGTGCTGGATCTTCCTCCTCCTCGGCCGGGACGACCAGGACCCGCTCTTCCTCCAGGCCAAGGAAGCCGACGTCTCCGTGCTCGCCGCACACGTCGGGACCAGCCGCTACCCCAACCAGGGCGAGCGGGTGGTCTCGGGCCAGCGGTTGATGCAGGCCGCGAGCGACATCTTCCTCGGCTGGGAGCGGGTGGAGGGGATCGACGGCAAACAGCGCGACTTCTACGTCCGCCAGCTGCGCGACTGGAAGGGCATCGCCATGCCGGAGCGGATGCGGCCGAAGGACATGCAGGCGTTCGGCCAACTGTGCGGGGTCACCCTGGCTCGTGCGCACGCGCGGTCCGGAGACCGCATCGCGATCGCCGCATACCTGGGCGGCGGCGACTCGTTCGACCGCGCACTCACCACCTTCGCGGAGGCATACGCCGACCAGAACGAGCGTGACCACCAGGCTCTGGTCGACGCGGTGCGCGCGGGCCGGCTCCCCGCGGAGGAGCTGCCGGCAGCCTGACCCGGAGAGGACACCCGGCTCGCCGAAGGGCAACGGGGTGTTGTGGGCGACGACCACCGCCGCGCGCCGGGGCGAAGAGACTGGGAAGCTGGAGGAGGGAGCGCCGCCCGTGACGTGACCCTGGCGGACAGGGGTGGTGAGTGCCGTGACCGAGACCCACGAGAACGCCCAAGGACCGACCGTGCCGACCGCGCCGACCGTGCCGGTCATTCCGGCCGTTCCGTGCGCCGATCCCCAGGGAGACCCGTTCCTGCGCACCCGGTTCGCCCTCCCGGCGAGGCCCGCCACGTTCCTGCGGCGGCAGCGGCTCCTCGACCACCTCGACCAGGCTCGCGGGACGCCGTTGACACTGGTCAACGGGGCGGCCGGGGCCGGCAAAACCCTACTCGCCGCCGACTGGGCCGCCGGACTGCCGCCACCGGTCGCCTGGCTCACCGTCGAAGCGGGGGACCGGCATCCCGGGCTGTTCTGGGCATACGTCCTTCAGGCACTGCGCGCCTGCGGTGCGCCGGCATCCGACGCGGTCGGGGTGCCCGCGGACGCGACCAGGGTGGACCAAAGGCTGCTGGCAAGGCTCGCCGCCGAGCTGAACGATCGCGACCGGCCCGTGATCCTCGTGCTCGACGAGTACGACCGCATGACCGATCCGGAGATCACGGAGCAGCTGGAGTTCGTCCTGCACCATGCCGGGCGGGGCCTGCACCTCGTCCTCGTCACGCGCACCGAACCGCTGCTTCCGCTGCACCGTTACCGGGCGGCCGGCGAACTGACGGAGATCCGCGCCGCCGAGCTGGCCTTCACGCCGGAAGAGGCCGTCGCACTGCTGGAACTGCACGGTCTGAGCCTTCCGGTCCACGCCGCGGGCGCCCTGGTGGACCGCACCCGGGGCTGGGCCGCCGGCCTGCGCCTGTCCGCCCTGGCCGCTCTGGAGAGCGCCGACCCGGAGCTGTACCTGAAGGAGTTCGAGGCGGACCGCAGTACGGTCGCGGACTTCCTGCTGGCCGAGGTCCTCAAGGGACAGCCGGAGGAGACACAGGGCCTCCTGCTGCGGGTCAGTGTCCTGGAGCGCTTCTGTCCCGATCTGGCCAACGCGCTGACCCTTCGGACCGATGCCGAGCCCATTCTCGCCGGGCTGCACCGCGACAACGCGTTCGTCGAACACCTCGGGCACTCGTGGTACCAGCTCCACCCGCTGTTCGGAGAGATACTCCGGGCCCATCTGCGCGAGCGCCTGCCCGGCCTGGAGCCGGAACTCCACCGGCGGGCCGCGCGGTGGCTGCGTCGTTCCGGGTTCCTGCCGGAGACGCTTGCCCACGGCGCCGCCGCGGGAGACTGGGATTTCGCCGCCGGCGCCCTCGTCGACGACCTGGCGATCGGACAGCTCTTCACCGGCCTGCGCTCAGGTGACCTGACCGAGTTGTTCTCCCTCATGGGGCCCGAGGCCAGGAGTCCCGCGGCGGACCTCGTGCGCGCGGCCCGCGACCTGTCCCGGTACGACCTCGACCGCGGACTGGCCCGCCTTCGCCAAGCCGGGGAGCATGTGTCCGACGACGCGCCCGAGCAGGCGGCGGCCCAGCTGAGCTGTGCGCTGCTCGAGGCGCTGGCCGCCCGACTGACCGGATGTCCCCCACGGGCCGAAAGGGCCGCCGAAAGAGCCGATGAACTGCGGCAGGAGGTCCCGGCACACCTCCTGGACGAGCACCCCGAACTCACTGTCCTCCTGCTGACCCATCTCGGTTCGGCCCGCCTGTGGGCCGGGCGTTTCGAGGACGCGCGCGCCGCCCTGACCGCGGCGGTCGGTGTTCCCGGCAGGGCCTCCACCCTGCTGCCCCGGGAGGACTCGATGGAGCACCTGGCCCTGCTCGACTATCTGAACGGCTGGCTCGGCCGGGCGGAGCGCAAGGCCCTGGCGGCGGTGCCCGAGGCGGAGCGGCCGGGCCTGCCCCGGCCGTCCGGCTCCGGCATCGGGCAGCTGGTCCTGGCCGCCGTGGCCGTCGACCGCCATGAGCTGGGCCGGGCCCAGGCCCTCCTCGACGAGACGGCCCGGCTCCCCTCGGGAACGCGCGATCCGGTGGCGGCGGCGGGACGAGCGCTCGCCACCGCTCGCCTCCTGTTGGTCAGGGGCAAGGCACGAGCCGCTGTCGAGGCGGCGGACCCCGCCGTCGCCGCCGCCGTGGCCTCACCCTGGGCGGCAGGCTATGAAGCACTCGTCGCCTCCGCCGCCCACCTGGCCGAAGGACGGCCGGGCGAGGCCGCCGAGGTGCTCCAGGGCGTGTCCGGCGACCAGCCGGCGTGTGCCGTGGAGGCCGCGGCGATCCACGTCGCCGCAGGCCGTGCCGGGGCGGCCGTCGACCTGCTCGACAGTATCCGCACCGGGGGCCGGGCCGGGCCGGCGGTGACCGTGAGGGCAGCGCTGGTGAGGGCTCAGGCCGCGGAGCAGGCGGGAGACACCACCACCGCCCGCAAGCTCGTGGCGCATGCGCTCCTCGACGCCCGGCGGGAGCGGCTGCGGCGTCCGTTCCTCGATGCGGGAGCGTGGATCCGGCCCCTGCTGGCCACGCCTCCGCTCCACGAGCTCGCAGCAGACTGGCTCACACCCGGCCTGCCGCGACACGGTGGGCAACCTCGGCCGGAGTCGCTGTCCCCGCCGCTCGTCGCGGTGGAGCTGAGCGGACGCGAGCGCGACGTCCTGGAGCGGCTGGCCCGGATGATGTCGACGGAGGAGGTCGCCGCCGACCTCTACGTGTCGGTGAACACGGTGAAGACCCACCTCAAGAGCGTCTACCGGAAACTGGCGGTGAACCGACGCGGCGACGCCGTGCGCCGCGCGCGCGACCTCCGGCTGCTGTGAACGATCGTCATGCTGTGAACGCGCGTCGGTGAGAGCGTCCTCCTGAAGAACGGTCAACGGCGCCGGTGGCGGCGCCAGTACCAGAGCGCGCCGACCCCGGCGGACGCCGTCGCCAGGGTGATGCCGAGGACCGGCCAGCGGCTGTCGGCGATGCGCAGACCGGTGAGGAAGGTCACGGCGGTCACGACGAGCGGCACGAGGAGGGAGAGGAGCGCGCGGAGTGCGGCCGCCATTGCTTCCGGTTCGAGGCGGGCGGTCCGGTGGCGCGGGGCGGGTGCGGTGTCGGCGAAGTAGTAGGCGAGGACACGGTCTGCCAAGCGGGCGTCGGCGCGCTGGTAGACCACCGCCATGTACGGGAGCCAGACGAGGGGGGCGACCAGTCCGGCCAGGAAGACCACACCGAGGAGCAGCCAACGCCAAGTCTGGACGGCGACCCGCCCTACGCGCCGGCCCGCGTCCTGGCTCTCGTCGGCCGGCGCGAGAATGCCGAGGAGGTGGGCCATGCGCAGGGTGACGCCCCAAAGGGCCACCCCTCGCTTCCAGCACGCGGGTGCGCCTGCGGCGCGTCCGGTGCGGGCGAGCGCGTCCTGGGCCTGTCGGGTGTCCTCGTACACGCCCTGGAGGACGAGGAGTTCGGCGGCGCGGGCGCTCGCCGTGGGGGTGCGGCCGTCGAGGGCGGCCAGCTCCAGGACCGTACGTGCCTGGCGCAGCAGCGCCGCGCAGAACGCGACGGGAATGAGCACGAGGAACGGGCCGCCCACGAGGGAGCCCTCCGACACGACGGCCCGACGTCCGCGAGCGACCACCCGGGCCCGGAGCTCCGCCTCGCCGGCACTGGGGTGGTCTTGCCGAAGCGAGGCGACTGCTTCGGGCACGGCCGGACCGACACGGCGGACGGCGAAGTCGGCGAGGAGTTCGGGAAGGTGCCCGGGATCGGTGACGACCGACGCCAGCAGCGAGCGCTCGGGAGAGGGCTCCTTGCGGGAACCCGCAGTTCTCAGATCCTCCCGTGGCGGCACACATCGTATCTATCACGAATCACCCCAATCAGGACGATCGATCTGCTTCTCGGAGCGCGGCAGCAGACACCATCGCGGCGCAGCCCTTCCCCCGTGGCGGGTGAGGCACGAGGCGCGCGCTTCGGATGGGATGGGAGGAACAGCGACGCGTGCGTCGGCCCATTGCCCGGCCGACTCCGCCGGCGTATCGGGCCGACTCGGCGAGGTGGACGGTGTGAAGCACTGGCGAGCTCTGATCGTCCTCGGTACGGCCCAGTTCCTGATGGTCCTGGACACCTCCGTCATGAACGTGTCCATCAGTCAGCTGGTCGAGGACTTCGACACGGAGGTCACCGCCATCCAGGCCGTCATCACCCTGTACGCGCTGGTCATGGCGGCGTTCATGATCATCGGCGGCAGGTTCGGGGACATCCTGGGGCGTCGCCGTATGTTCCTTCTGGGGCTGGCCGTCTACGGCGTGGGGTCGGCCCTGACCGCCGCGGCACCCACACTGGGGGTCCTCACGCTGGGCTGGTCCGTCATCGAGGGACTGGGCGCCGCCATGGTGCTGCCGGCCATGGCCGCCCTCGTCGCGGAGTCGTACCGCGGGAAGGACCGGGCCATCGCCTACGCGGTCATCGGCGGGCTCGCCGGCGCCGGGATCGCGGTCGGCCCGCTGCTGGGCGGCTGGGTGACGACGTACCTCACCTGGCGGCTGGTCTTCGCCGGCGAGGTCGTGGTCGTCGTGGCCGTCCTGCTGTGCCGCCGGGTGATCGTGGAGTCCCCCCGGACCGGCCCGCGCCCCCGGCTGGACGGAGTCGGTGCCGTGCTCTCGGCAGCCGGACTGGGACTGGGCGTGCTCGGGGTGCTGCAGAGCAGCACCTGGGGATGGGTGCAGCCCCGCAACCCGCCCTTCACCGTCTTCGGCTTCGCCCCGACGCTGTTCGTCGTCGGCATGGGGGTGGCCGTCCTGGCCGTCTTCCGGTGGTGGGAGCGGCGGCGGGAGCACAAGGGGACCGACCCACTCGTCCACCTGTCCCTGCTGGGCAGGCCCGTGCTGCGGTCCGGACTGATGACACTGCTGAGCCAGAACCTCATCCTGCTGGGGCTGTTCTTCACCATCCCGCTGTACTTGCAGGTGGTTCAGGGGTTCGACGCCTTCGAGACGGGGCTTCGCCTGCTCCCGGTGTCCGCCACCATGCTCGTGACCTCCCTGTGCGGAACCTTGCTGGGTCGGGTGATGGGGCCGCGCCAGGTGGTCCGGCTGGCCCTGCTGACCCTGACGGCGGCCATCGTGTGGCTGCTGGCCACCATCGACCCGGTCATCGACGACGCGCAGTTCGCCGGAGCCATGGCCCTGCTGGGCGTGGGTGTCGGCCTGCTCGCCTCGCAGCTGGGCAACGTCGTCCAGTCCAGTGTCGACGAGGAGGAACGCAGTGAGGCCGGAGGGCTCCAGTTCACGGCACAGAACCTGGGCTCGGCGCTGGGCACCGCGCTCATCGGGTCGATCCTCATCGGTGCGCTGGCCCACGCCTTCACCACGCAGGTGGAGGACAACCCGCAGCTGTCCGAGGGGACCCGCGAGCAGGTCGGCGTCTCGCTCGAGGCCGGAGTCACCTTCGTCCCCACCGATCAGGTGCGCTCGGCGGCCGAGCGTGCCGGGCTGCCGCCGTCCGAGGTCGAGGCCGTCGCGGACTCCTACGCCTCCGCGCAGCTGAACGGCCTGAAGGCGGCGATCCTGGCCACCGGCGGCATCGCCCTCGCCAGTTTCCTGGTCACTCCCCACCTGCCGACCGGCCGGGACGGCCGTCCGCGGCAGCCGGACGCCGATGCTCCGGCCGGAGTGACCGGATCGAAGCGCTGAGTCCTGTTCACGCGGCGCCGGTGCTTCCCGGTGGCTTGTGGCCGCTACCGCGTCGGCCGGCCTGTTGCTCGGCCTGCGGTGATCCGTACGGTCCGTCGCTCGGTCACGGGTCACCTCTACCGGGTGAGGCCCGAAGGAACACGGAGGCGCACGATCGTAGGGAGCAGTGCCGTCCGTCTGTCCCAGGCAGTCCACGGGAGGACAGCTCGTGCGCTACGAGATCCGAGTCGAGGGACACCTGTCGGAAACGCTGGCCAAAGCCTTCCCGGAGCTGGGCCACGTCGTGATGTCCGGCCAGACCATCCTCTTCGGCCCCGTCGTGGACGAAGCACACCTGTACGGGCTGCTGGCACGCTGCCAGTCACTGGGACTGCGCGTCATGGAGATGCGACAGCTGCCGGAGTGACGGGGCCGGGCGGTGTGCGGTGCGGGCGGGGCCCCGGCGGCGTGCGGGGCGGGGCCGAGCCCCGGCGGCGGCGTGCGTCCGGTTTTCCCGCCCCACCGCCCCGGCGGCGTCACCGATCACCCGTGGTGGGTGACCCCGGCACCGGGTGACAGGCGTGACCCTGGAGCGGCCAGGTCCTCGCACACCGCTCCGTCACACACCCCCGTCGGCGGTCCGGAAGCGACCGCTCGATCACGCGAGGAGGAACCATGACCATGCCGCGTGATCCGGCATCGCGCACCGGACAGGAACAGGAACATGAGCCGGACCGGGCGGCCCCCGGTCCGATGGACGACCCCGCGCAGGCACTGGGGCGGCTCGGCCGTTCATGGACCTGGCTCCTGGGCTCGGCCGTCGCGACGCTGGCTTTGGGTGTCCTGGTGCTGGTCTGGCCGGAGGCGACCCTGCACGTCCTGGCGGTCCTCATCGGCCTGCATCTTCTGGTGGGCGGGGCGTTCCGATTCGTGGACGTCTTCGCCCGGGCGGGGCACGAACGGCTCCCGGGGCTGCTCCTGGCCGTGCTGTACGTCCTCGCCGGGGTGCTGTGCCTGCGGAACCCGCTGCAGACGATCAACGCGCTCTCCCTGATCGTCGGGGTCGTCTGGCTGGTGTCCGGCATCCTCACCCTCTACACGGCCGTCGCCGCCGATGACCTGCCGCACCGTGGCGTCGTCCTGGGCATCGCGGTCCTCGGCATCGTCGCGGGGATCGTGGTGCTCGCGCTGCCGGCCGAGTCGGCCCGCGCCCTGACCCGGCTGCTCGGCCTGTGGCTCGTCCTGCTCGGCCTGGGCGAGGCGGTGGTCGCCCTCGCGTGGCGGGCCGCGCTCCGAAAAACGTCCACCACCGGCACCCCCGCCGCGACGGCCTGACACCGCACGCGCCGCTCCGATGCCGCTGCCTCGACGACGGTCATTGCGACCGGCGAGCGTCGCGGCTGCCGCGGCGCACACGGAGAGGAGCTTCCATGAACCCGGCCGCGCCCCCCGACCCGCCGGACTCCGGCGGATCCGCCGAACGGCACCACGTCATGACCGCCGAGGAACGGGCCGAGTACGAGCGACTGCGCCGCCACGCGGCGGTGCGCCACCGGCGGCTACGCCACTCCGGCGCCTCCCTCCTCCTCCTGCTGGCCCTGCTCCTCGCGCCCCTGGCAGTCGTCGCGGCCTGGGTCCAGGACACGGTCTCCGACACCGACCGGTACGTGGAGACCGTCGCGCCGCTGGCGTCCGAGCCGCCCGTGCAGGAGGTCGTGATCAACCGGCTCACGGACCGCGTGGTGGCCAACGTGGACGTCAAAGCGGTGACGGACTCGCTCACCAGGGTCCTCCAGGACGCCGGGGCACCACCCCGCGTCGTGGCGGGGGCCGAGTCCCTCGAGGGTCCGCTGCGCAACGCGGTCAGGACCGTCGTGGACCGCACCGTGACCCGCGTGATCACCAGCGACGTCTTCCAGCAGGTGTGGGAGGGCGCCAACCGGCGCTCGCACGCCGCGGTGGTCAACATGCTCACCGGTGAGAGGGAGGGTGCCGTGCGTGCCGAGGGTGACACCGTCCAGCTGGACGTGGGGGCGGTCGTCGAAGAGGTACGGGAACGGCTCGTCGACGCCGGCTTCGACAAGGCGGCCGCCATCCCGGACACCGACCGGACGATCACGCTGTTCCAGGCCGAGGAACTGGGCAAGGCTCAGGACACGATGCGGCTGCTGGACATCCTCGGCACCTGGCTGCCCGTCCTGACCGTCGTACTCGCCGCGCTCGCCGTGTGGACCAACCCGGCGCACCGGGTGATGCTGATGATCACCGCGACGGGTGTCGGCGTGATGATGGTGGTGCTGCTCGTCGCGCTGGCCGTGGTCAGACGGGTCTATCTGGACTCGGTCCCGCCCACGGCGCTGCCCACCGACGCGGCCGCGGCGATCTACGACACGTTCGTCCGGTTCCTGCGCGACAGCACGCGCACTTTGCTGGTCGTCGCGGTGGTCACGGCACTGGTCGCGTACCTGTACGGTCCCGGACGTCCCGCCCGTGCCGTCCGCATGGCGACGGACAGGGGTACGACGGCCGCCGGCCGGAGGCTGGGCCGCGCCGGAGTGCACACCGGGTCCACCGGACGCCTGCTGGCGGACCACCGGGCATGGACCACCGGTGCCGTCATCGCGGCCGGAGCGCTGGCGCTGGTGCTCTGGAACCACCCCACGGTCGGAGCGGTGGCGCTCGTGCTGGGCATCGCCCTGGCCGTCCTGATCATCCTGGCGATCCTCGCGGCCGCCGCGGGACCGACCGCCGGGCACGAGGACCGGGCGGCGGCCCCGTGAGCCATGGCCAGGAAACCCGGCCCCGCCCCGGCCTCCCGCAGGCACACGGCGGTGGAGCGGGCCCTGGCGAGCCTGCGGTCCGGCCCGGTGGCCCGCCTGCTTCCCCGCCTGTCCGCGCTCAACATCGTGGAGGGCTCCGTACGACTGGCCGCGCAAGCCTTCATCACCGCGCTCCCGCTGCTGATGACCGTCGCGGCGTTCGCCCCCCGAGGGGTGCAGGACCTGCTGGGCGACTCCCTCCGTGCGGTTCTGGGGGTGCGCGGTGACACGCTCGACGAGGTACGCCGTGCCTTCACCGCCACCGGCACACCACGGGACGCCGCCGGAGCTGTGGGCGTGGTGGTGACTCTCGTGTCCGCCACGGCCTTCAGCCGGGCGCTTCAGGCGGTCTGCGAGCGGTGCTGGCACCTGTCCCGGACACCGGTGCGGGCCGCGGTCTGGCGCTGGCTGGTCTGGCTGCTCGTCTGGCTGGGCGTCCTCCTGGTCCAGGCCCCGCTGCGCGACGGGTTCGGCGGCGGCGCGGTGATCGGAGGGGTGCTGTCGCTGCTGTCGTCGACGCTGCTGTGGTGGTGGTCCCAGCATCTGCTGCTGGGCGGCAGGATCGGCTGGCGGAACCTGCTGCCGGGGGCCCTGCTGGCCGGCGCGGGCACGGTCGTGCTGAGCTGGGCCGCCGGCCTGTTCGTGCCCACTGCCATGGAGCGCAGCCTCCAGGAGTTCGGTCCGCTGGGGCCCGTCTTCACGTTCCTCTCCTGGTTGATCGCCGTGTTCCTGGTGGCCGTCTCAGGCCTCGCCCTCGGCCAGTACGTCGCCTCCTCCGACTGGTACCGGACAGCCGCCGTCCCCCGCCGTACGCGGCCCGAACCCTGATTCCTGCCGCGCGGGAGCGCATCCGTCGAGCCCACCGAGCGCCGGGCCGCCCGCAAGCTCACCCGCACCGGGTGAGGTCACCCGCCCCGGGCCGTGGCCACGCTGAGGACAGCACGCAAGGCGGCCGGGCGAGCGCCCGGGACGGAGAACAGACATGGGAGAAAAGACATGAGCGCGCAGACCTACCTGGCGTACGACTACCCCTTGCTGAGCGTCTTCTGGAGCATGCTCCTGTTCTTCCTGTGGATCATGTGGTTCGTCCTGCTCTTCCGCGTCGTCGTGGACATCTTCCGCGATGACGCGATGAGCGGGTGGGCGAAAGCCGGCTGGCTGGTGCTCACCATCCTGCTGCCCTTCCTGGGCGTCTTCGTCTACGTGATCGCCCGCGGCAAGAACATGGGCCGCCGGGAAATAGCGCAGGCCCGAGCACAGCAGGAAGCCTTCGACGCCCGCGTCAAGGAGGCCGCGGGCGGCGTGGGCCGACCCAGCAGCGCCGACGAACTCAGCAAGCTGTCCGAGATCCGCGCCCGCGGTGACATCACGGACGAGGAGTTCCGCAGGGCCAAGGAACTGGTCCTGACCGGGCACGGCCCGGCGGAGCACGCCGGCTCCGCCGCCCGCACCCCCGGTCGCTGAGCATCCGCACACCATGAATCGAGGCGCAAGATGACCGCGACACACACCCGGCCGGCACACACGGCGAAGCAGGAATGGGCGACCGGCCTGACGGCCTTCGCGGCCGTGATGCTCTTCCTTGTCGGCCTGCTCGACATCTTCCGGGGCATCATGGCCATCGCCGAGGACGACATCTTCGTCACGACGCGCAATTACGTGTTCGAGTGGGATCTGACCGGCTGGGGCTGGATGCACCTCGCTCTGGGCGCGGTCGCCGTGATCGTCAGCATCGGGCTGCTCCAGACCGCGGTGTGGGCGCGCGTCGCCGGCGTGGCCATCGCCTCACTCGTCATCATCGCCAACTTCCTCTCCCTGCCGTACTACCCCATCTGGTCCGTGGTGATGATCACGATCTCGGGCTTCATCATCTGGGCCCTGTGCGTCGTCCAGCGCGGCAACCTCTTCGACCTGTCCGAGGAGCGCCCGTTGTCCGATGAGCGCCAACCGTCCGAAGAGCGCCCGTCGCACAGGGTGTGAGCACTGGGCACATGATGTCCCCGCTCAGGCGGCGAAGCGCTTCACGAAGGCCAGGGCCGTGGCGGCGACCTCGCGCCAGCCGCTGTCGATCGTCAACGCGTGGCCGCGGCCGGGCAGCTCCGTGATCTCGGTGACGGCGGCCTCGTTGCGTGCCTGCTTCTTGTACGAGGCATTCGCGATGGCCCAGGGAACGGTGTTGTCCTTCTCCCCCGAGATGATCAGCAGAGGGCCGCGGTCGGGATGGAGCGTGTCGACCTTCACCTCGGTCCAGGGGTTGACGTTCGCGACGGCCGCCTGGAAGAGGGGTTCCCCCGGTGCCGGGACCGCGAAGTTCTCGTACAGCTCCCTGGCCTCCTCTTCGCCGACCGCGTTGGCGAAGGCATACCGGAACTGGTCGTAGGTGAGGGGAACGGCCCGGTGATAGTTCGCCGGATTGCCGAGCACCGGCCGCGCGGCGCGCAGGGAGGAGACCGGCAGCGGAAGCACCCCGCGGAAGGGCGCCGGATCGATCGCCACGGATGCCGCCGAAAGGCCCCGCCCCGCGATCATCTGGGTGATGAGGCCACCGAAGGAATGGCCGATCACGACAGGCCTGCGCTCCAGCTTGCCGATCAACTCGGCGAAGTGGTCGGCGACTTGACCGACACTCTTGCCCGCGAAGACCTCAGGGTGGGCGTTGGCCTCGGCGACGGTTTCGGGGTCGTCGGGCCAGCCGGGAGTCAGCGGGGCGAAGCCGGCCTCCTCGAAGACCGCGGTCCACCGGTCCCAACTGCTGGGCAGCAGCCACAGGCCGTGCACGAAGACCACCGGGGTGCGGCCGGTGGCGTTGATCTCCTCTACACGTTCGAGGTCGTGCGATGCCGGCATGGCGCAAGTCCGTTCTGTCGACGGGAAGATGAGCTGATGCGGTGCGAAGTCAGGGGCGTACGCCGCGGACGGCGGCGCTGATGATGTCGGCGACCGCGTCCGGGCAGCTGAGCAGCGGCAGCCGGTCCTTCGTGGCGATCAGATCCCAGGAGGGGATGGTGTGCCAGGCCGTGGACGTGGCCCGGCCGGTGAACGCCGTGGCGCTGAGCGGCCGCTGCCCGGCGGCGAGCACGCGCGTGGTGGACCTGGGCACGTCGCCGGCGAAGACCCGGTGGACACTCACGGTCTCGATGTAGAGGTCGAGCCCGGCGGACCCGTCCGGGGCGGGTGAGGACACCGCGGTGAGCGCCGGTTCGAGCTCCGAACCGGGGAACTTCGCCGACATGCCGCGAGGTGCGCGGCGTCGGCGGGCAGCCCGCGCAGCGGGTTGGCCACCGCGACGACCGGGAAGCGCCCCCGCTGCAGTCGCTGGATCACAGGCATCGGCCGGCGTCGCTGTCATCCCTGTCATCCCTGTCATCCCTGTCATCCCGGCCAGGGCGGTAGCGGCCACCGCCGTCACGCCAGTGGTCACCGCTCGGCGCCGCGTCACGTGCTGACGAGCTGTCATGTGGCCCCCATCCCCTCTGAGTTGACCGGGACTCAAGCTAGGGGCGGACGGGTCTCGGGTGATGACTGCACGCGCACAGCTCTGTCCCCACCGTGCACACCACCGGCTGTGCACGCGGGACCGCCGCGCGGAGCCCGAGGGCACAATCCCGGTCGTCGATAATGTTTTTGACCGTACGGGGAGGGCGAGATGCTGTTGTTGGACACGAATACCGTGCCTCCCGCCGATCGGGTGGAGGCGTTCCATCACGCCCTGACCCACGCCTCCGTGCCGAACCGCATCGTCCACGAGGAGCCGGAGACCGGGCTCCAGGCACGGATGCACCTGTGGCGGATCGGTGCGCTCGATCTGTTCACGTCCCACAACACCGGCTTCCGGCTGACCCGCACGGCCCGCCATGTACGGCAGGAGAGCCGGCCGATCGTCGCCGTGGCGCTGCAGAGCCGAGGGCTCGGCCGCGCTGAGATCGACGGTGAGCAGGGGATCGTCGGCCCGGACGACGTCTATCTCTTCAATGAGATGACACCTCGCGAGTTCGGCTGGGCGGGAGAAGGAGCTGCCCAGGCCATACTGATCGACTTCGACCGTCTCGGGCTGCCGATGGAAATCCTGCGGAACTCCACCTTCCGGCTGCGGGCGAGTCCGTTGCACGATGTGGTTCTGCAGCATGTGCGAGCCCTGTGGCGGGATACGGAACGGCTCGCTGCCGACCCGGGGGCCCCGGCTCTGGCGAACGCCACGATCGAGCTCGTACGGGCGCTGGTGGTCTCGGCCTCGCAGGAGGCGGGGGCGCTCGCCCGGGAGATCATGGACGATACGCTCCTGACCCGGATGCTCGCGTACGCACGCCGCCATCTCGGCGACCGCGACCTCGACGCCGGGCTGATCGCCAGGGAGCACGCCATATCGGTGCGCCACCTTTACGAGGTCTTCCAGCGCGCGGGACTCAGCCTGGAGCAGTGGATCATCTCCGAGCGGCTGGAGGGGGCACGGAACACGCTCGCCTCTCCGCAGCTGGGCCATCCGACCGTTGCGGCAGTCGCCCGGAGGTGGGGGTTCGCGAACCCGGGCCATTTCACCCGCAGGTTCCGGGCCGCCTACGGTCTGACCCCGAGCGAATGGCGCAGCCTGAACGGCTGACGAGGTGGCCGGTGCAGGACCCCGTCGGTGGCCGGTGCAGGACCCCGTCGGCCGGACGCGTCAGCCCGTGGGACCGACAGCGCCCTGGTCCACCAGCTTCCGCCACTCGCTCGGTGACACCCCGTACGCCTCCTTGAAGACCCGGCTGAAGTGGGAGGCGCTGGTGAAACCCCATCGATGAGCGATGGCTGCGACCGTCAGCGACCTGGTCCGGGGATGGCCCAGTTCCTTCCGGCACTGTTCAAGACGATTGGCCCGGAGCCAGTCTCCGAGTGTGATCCCCGACCGCGCCAAGATCGTGTAGAGGTACCGCACTGATATGTGGTGCGTACGGGCGATGCGGGCCGCGGTCAGGTCGTGCTCGGCGAGATGGGCGTGCAGGTACTCCATGATCCGGTACTGCAAGGTGGACTCGAGCGGCTCCTGAGCGAGACGGGAGTCACCGAGGTAGGTGGCGATCACCGCTCGCAACAGTTCGACGCTCGGCTGTTCCACGGAACAGGTCTGCTGGAGATCCATCCGCAGCCGGGTTCGGGCCAGCCGCGCGAAGTACGTCGAGGCGAGATCGGCGACCGGGTGGTCCCGGCCCAGTCGCACCGCGGTGACCTTGCTGAGCGCGGCCGCGGGCAGGGCCAGTTCCCGGCGGGGAATGCGGAAATAGTGCTGGTGGATACCGTTCTCGTTGACCAGTGTGTACGGCTGCGTGGTGTCGTAGACGGCGAAGTCGCCCGGGCGCAGCACCGCTTCCCTGTCGCCCTGCACCACCATGCTCGCCCCGGACACCTGAAGGCCGAGAAACAGGCTGGGTTCGAGGTCGTCGCGGACCAATGCCGCGGTACGCCTGACAACGGTCGCGTTGGACCTCACCGAGCAGACGTTCAAGGCCCCGACAGAGCTGACCGTGCCGACCGCCGAGATCTGTTCCGCCTGCGGATGGTGCTCGATGTCGACACGGACGACGCGGTCCCAGATCACCTCCCGAACGGCCTCGGCCCGGTCGGACGGTGGTACGTGGGTCGTGTCGAAGGTGATGCTCATATGGCCCCCATGCCCGGTCCGGTCGAGGCCGTCCGCGAGCAGGCGGGATCGGCCGGACTCCCACTACGAGACGAATCAGGCTAGTTGGAGCCTCCATGGGCTGAAGCCCCCGTGCAGTCAGGGGTACGTGTCGCGCACGCTCAGTTCAGAGTTGCTGCCGTGCTGTCGAGTTGAGGATCCGCGCTGTCGAGCACGCGCTCAACCGGACGGCGTGGCCGGGGAGACCACATGCCGAGCCACTGCTCGGCGCCATAGGCCTCGAACCGCTCTGCCTCAGTGAACCCCAGCTTCGCCGCGAGACGCATCGAGCGGGTGTTGGCGGTCTGGGTGAAGAGCACCACCGGCTCGCCGGGAAGCTCGTCGGCGAACCAGTCGAGTGCCGCTGTGCATGCCTCGGCGGCGTACCCGTATCCCCACGTCTGCGGCAGGAAAAGGTAGCCGAGCTCGGCCTTCCCAGCGGCAGCCGGAGGGCCGTGCTCCGTTGCCCGTCTGAGAATGATCTGGCCGATCATCGCTCCGTCGAGATCGACCGTGAAAAGGCCCGGGCGCCGCTCGGGCGCCCCCGACATCTCGCGCTCGAGCTCGTCACGCGGCCGGGGGCCGCCGAGGTAGGTGTGCACCTCCGGCGAGGCGAGCAGCTCGATGAACGCCGCACGGTCCCGGGCCTCGGGCTCACGGAGCACGAGCCTCCCGGTCCTGATCGGGGCAGGCGGCCAGGCGACGGAGCCGAGTTGAGTCATGCCGGCCAGCCAATCAGCGGGCTCGACAGCGATCAAGACGCTGCGGGCCTGCATGCCGGGTGGGCTTCACGACCGGTGGACGCGGCCGACCCGCCCGGGACTCAGAGGTCGGGGACTCCGGTCAGGGAGGCCATCTGGCTGATCATCGTCGGGCTCGCGACGCCGGAGTAGGCGCGCACCTCGTCCACGGTGCCCCGGAAGTACTCACCGCGGATCGCCGAGCGGCCCACCTGCAGACCGCCCGAGGCCGTCCACGAGGTCGTGTCCACGGCGGTCGACATGTTGGTCAGTTGCCCGTTCACATAGAAGCGAAGCTCATGAGCGGGGGCGTCGAAGACGACGGCCAAGTGGTCGCCCACGCCGTAGGGATCGTCATCGGGCAGAGCCTGCTCCTCGGTGATGACCACGTGCGGAGCGTTCGCCTTGTCCTTGGTGGAGACCGCGACTTCCCACTTGCCGCTCGCCGCCTGGTACCGGATCACGACGCGGTCGGCGTCGGAGCCCGGGAGTGACAGGACGGTCTGGGTCCTGTCGTCGACTGCGGCCGGGCGAGCGCGGGCGGCGAGAGTGAAACTCCCGTCCCCGCCGACCGGTGCCGCGGATGTCGCCGCCCAGTCACCGTCGCCGTCGAGCCTGAGATCGCCCTGGTCGACCAGTGCGGGATCGCCGAAGATGTCCTCGTTGTGGTAGATCCACGCATCGCCGTTCAACGTCAGCGGAAGGCCATCGGGCTCCACATTGGGAGCGATTCCGCCGGGCGCCTCCTCCAAGGGCCAGTAGCCCTCCCGGCTCAGCGACGTCTCTTCGGCCCGGGTTCCGTGCCCCTGGCCGACCGCGTGGGCGGCACCAGGGAGCGCACCGAGTGTGAACACGAGCGCGACGGCGCCTGACGCCATTAACGCGGCGCGGTGTCTGTCGTACATGACCCCCCTTTGAAGAACCTGGTCTTGAAGAACCTGGTCAAAATACGCGAGTGATCTTCCAGCCTCCCTCCTTCAAGCGCAAGGAGTTTCGACCGCGCAGATCACGGATCGGCCGGTCAGATGCTGGACAGTAGGTGTGGAGGAAGTCTGCCAGGGCGTCGGTGCGTTCGGTGTTCACGGGAGATGCCCATCTCCGCGGCGAGGTGCGCAACGGGACGGCCAGAGCGGACACGGTCGACGAGCAGTCGCCTGCCGTGAACGGTCAGCCGGGCATTACGGTGGGACACGAAGGCCTCCGTGCGGTGAAGATTCGACACCTCCACCACACACGGAGGCCTTCGCCATGATCAAGCCCGGCCGGTGTCAATAACGCTCGTGATCAATACACCTAGGCGCCGTGGGAGAACGGCTCGGGTGGGCCGACCTCCATGCCGAGTTCGGCGGCTGCCAAGGCGTGGTCCCCCTCGTCGACTCGTCGGCGATGTCCTGCGAGAACCGGTGAACTGCGGGGTGCGGCTGCTGTCGCACCGGATCCTTGTGTCGATGCCGGTGACGTCGTACGCCTTGGCGTTCATACCGCCCTGCTTGTACCCGGGGACGGGTCGTTCGCGTCCACCGGCTGCTTGCTCACGCTGCGGCCGCTGGTCCCGCCGTTCGGTGCGGTCGAAAAGGTTATGCGGTCGTCGTCCGCGCTTCCGGTCGGCATGGTTCCCCGTTTCACAGGTGTCGTCGCGGTTGCCGCAGGGGCTCTCGGAGGGACTCTTGAAGAGGCCGCCAGAAGGAATCGAGGCTGTTGCGCGGAGGGACGGACCCGGTCGCCTCCGGTTCGGTGTCGAGAGCTTGTCGACCTCGCTGTCGATGTCCACGGCGATCGCCCGCAGTTGGGGCATCCGCCGCCCGGTGGAACCCGCGGTACGCCGTCGCCGCCGGTCCTCGCCAACCCGCCTCGATGCGGTCGACGATCGCGTCCATTCGCTTGATCTGCTTGTCCAGGTAGGCCTGCATGTCGTCCAGGTCATCGGCCAGTTCAGTGAGGTCCTGGCCCGACACCCTCAGATCGACGCCGCCCTCCTGGCCCGCGCCCGCACCACGTACGCCCATGGGAGCGAGTACGCCACGTCAGCGGCTGTCCGAAAGTGGTGGCGGCATTGCCTGGACCTTGTCACACTCCGTCATATGCCGTCCCCTTTCCGTGGTTTGAGTCGCAGACGGAGGGCGGCGTTGGGAGCATTCGCGCTGCTCGTCGCGGCCGGATTCTCCGTCATCCTCGCCTTCGTCGACAGCGAGAAACTGGTTGCCCTGGTCAGCGGTGCCGCGGCGGAGCTGTTGGGTGCGCTGGTGCTGGGGATCTGGGCCCTGCTGATGGACGGTTCCGTCGCCGCCGACGACTCGCCGAGGTCGTCGGCGCAGGCGGCGGACGCCCTCGCGAGGGAGGCCGTGGAGCTTTACGATCAGCGGCAGCGCGCTCGGAATCTGGTCGAGCACGAGCCCGTGCCGGTCCGCTGGGTGTGGTCACGCCACCAGGTTTTCGGACGACCCGAGGACGTCATCCACCCCGAACATGGTGTGGGTTCGCCGCGCTTCGCGGTTCTGCCGAACGCCGAGCCCGCCTCACCGGCCATGCTGGCAGAAGGCGGTCTCAGCGAGCTGTTCAACGTCTACGCCGGGGTGAGAAGCGGTCGAGTGGTCGTGCTCGGTGAGCCCGGATCAGGCAAGTCCGCAGCCGCCGTTCTCACCGTTCTGAAGGCCGCTCAGGAGCGCCAGGGCATCGAGGACGAGCGGGAGCGCGAGCGGGTGCCGGTTCCGGTGCTGCTCACTCCGAAGGGCTGGAACCCGAAGATCCAGAGGGTGCAGGACTGGCTCGCCGACCGGCTGGTCAGTGACTTCAAAGCCCTGCGCGCACCCTCCTTGAGCACTCGGACGCCGGCCCAATTGATCAGCGAGCACCGCATCGCCCTGTTCCTCGACGGCTTCGACGACATCGACGCCGAGCAACTGGACGCGGCTCTGCTCGCCCTGCGCGAACTGAGCGAGAGCATCCGGCTGGTGATCTTCAGCAGGAACGAGCAGTTCACGCAAGCGGCGCAGATCCGGCGGCTCCCCAGGGCCGCCGTGCTCGAACTCCAACCCGTGCCCGCCGGGGTGGCGGCGGACTGTCTCTCAGCCTGGCAGCCCGACGGAGTCCACTTGCACCTCCGGCAGCCGCTGGCCGAGCGCGTCAGAGAAGAGCCCGACGGTGTACTGGCACGTGCCCTCCGTACGCCTCTGATGCTGACCCTGTTGCGGGACGCGTTCCCCCACGGCGAGATCGACGGATTCCCCGCGCTGGTGGAGGAGTTGCTGACGCCCGGGAGGTTCAGAACTCCCGAGGACATCCACGACCGTCTCCTCAAGCAGATCCTGCACCGGGCGTACCCTCCTGACCGCCCCAACGCCCCCACCCCGTACACCCTGGACCAGGCGCAGCGCTGGCTCGGCCGCATCGCCCAGCGGATGACCAGCGACGAGGCACAGGAACTGGCGTGGTGGCGCATGCACGAGTGGGCCTCCGCCGCCTGGCGGATCCTCGCGGGGATAGCCGGCGGCGGTCTCGCCGCGGGGCTGATCGCCGCTCTCGTGGGGCGGTTCACCAACGAACTCGGCGAACGGACGGTCATCGGGGTGTTTCCGGCCGCGGTGGCCGGTGCGGTGCTCGGGCTCGCCACCGGAATCGTCACCGAGCGGCGCGCCGCGCAGGTCAATCTGCTCCGAGGCTCCGAGAGGGCCGGCTTCAATGCCGGGATGGGGCTGATGTCCGGGCTCGCGGTCGGGAGTGCGGTGGCGCTGACCGTCGGCCCCGCATCCGGACCGGTCGCGGCTGTGATCGCGGCGCCGGTGGCTGCCCTGACAGCCGGGATCGGGACCGGTTTCGCCGCGGGACTGCTGGACCTGACGCCTCCCCGGGCCACCACGAACTCACAGGCATCGCCCCTGCTTCGCTTCCTGGGCCGACTGGTGGTGGGACTCCCAGCCGGGCTCGCCACCGGGGTCCCGGCAGGCCTGGCGGGCGGTATCCCGCTCGGCCTCGCCCAGGGAACGCGGCGCGGGCTCGTCGTCGGCCTGGCCATCGGCATCGCCTACGTCCTCGCGTTCGGCCTCCTCGACGGCTTCGCCCGGATCGCGCCGAACGCCGACTCCCCCGTGGGCCCGAAGTCCGCCTGGAACGAGGACCGCAAACACAGCCTCTCCACGGGCGTCGTCTTCGGACTCGCCATGGGGTTCGCGGCCGGGCTCACCGATTCCCTTGCCACCGCCCGGCACGATCCCCTCGGGGTCGCGATACCGGTCGGACTCATCACCGGAGTGGTGGTCGGCGTCGTGACCGGGACCGCGGCCGGCCTCACCGTGTCCAACAGCTGGCGGACCATGGTCGTGTTCGTGCAGCTGTGGGTACTGCGTGTCCTCCCGCTGAGGGCGATGCGCTTCCTCGAGGACGCCCGCGAACGGGACGTACTGCGAGAGACAGGGCCCTTCTACGAGTTCCGGCACGCGCGGCTCAAGGACTATCTGGCTCGGCAGCCGGAGAGCTGAACGAGAACGTGCCAGTTGCCGAGCCTTCCCGCCCACATCACCACCTGGCACTGGATTCGCACGACTGATCGGCACCGTCCGGGGAAGCCAACTGATAGCGGCGCAGCCACCGGGTTCACCGGTGGTTCACCGTCCATCGGCAGGAGAAGACAGATGCTGGCATTCGTGGCGGGCGCGCTCTTCGTCATCGCCTTCATCATCCGCGTCACGGAGACGTCGACAGATACGATCTTCAGTCCGACGAGTCTCATGTTCGTCGGCCTTGCTTTCCTCGCCGTGCACATGGCCGGCGTAGGGGCCGGCCGGTCCCCCCGGGGAAGTGGACGTCGCCGCTGAGCAAGGAGCCCAACTCAGGGCTTCCGGCAGCGCCTTGACGTTCGGTGACGTCATGATCCGGCCGCACCCGCAGGACCGGGGTCTGGCCCGTCGTCTGCCGGAGCGGCTGCTGACCGACCACCAGGCGTCACACGGTGCCACGTTGGTGGACCGGGCCGATCGCCCTCCTCTCGCCGCGCTCCGCTCCTGGGAGTGGCAGGACGTCGGAGAACTTCGCAGGCCGGGCGGTTCGACCACGTTCCGTGCGCTGGTACGGCCCGTCGGGGAACGAACCGCGGCCGGGACGGACGGCCCCGTCACAACGCCTTGAAGGGGTGGCCCGGGTGGGGACCGACAGGCGGTCGTCCCGCGTGCGGATGCTGGTGGCCGAGCAGGCGGTCCGGCGTGGTGCGCGGGTCGGTGTGGTCGACGTGTGCACCGCGGCCGTGGCCGCGCTGCCGGTCGGTGGGGCCGGGCTGTCGGCGATGTACCGGTCCGCGCCGAGCCATCCTTTGTGCAGCACCGACGCCATCAGCGAGCAACTGGAAGAGCTCCAGCTCACCCTGGGCGAAGGGCCCTGCGTGGACGCCTTCCTGCACGGCTCGGCCGTCCTGACACCCGATCTGCTCACCCGTGACCTGCAGAACCGCTGGACGGTGTTCGCCGACGCGGCCCTGGAAGCCGGAGCCCGCGCGGTCTTCGCGCTCCCCCTGCAGTTGGGGGCGATCAGCCCTGGAGTCCTGGACCTGTATGCCGACGTGCCGACCGCGCTGGACTCGGAGGAACTGGCCGACGCACTGGCGTTCGCCGACCTCGCGACGTTGGTCCTGCTCGATACAAGGATCGACGAGACGGGCGGGCCGACCGGCGGTCCGATGCCGGACCGGAGCTTCGAGGACCTGGGCGCGTACCGCGCGGAGATCGACCAGGCCAGCGGCATGCTCACCGCCCAGCTCGGAGTCGGCATCGAAGAAGCCTTCGTCAGACTTCGTGCCTACGCCTATATGAGGGGCCGTCGGCTCGCCGACGTGGCCGCCGACGTGGTGGCCCGCCGAGTCTGTTTCTCTCCGGACGCGGAACCGAACGAGGAACCGAACGAGGAAGATGAGAGAACCTGACGCATGACTGCCGACCGCCGAACGCGCCGTATTTCCCGCCCGTTCAGGCCGGGACCAGTCTCAATCGAGGGTGCCCACGATGGATCAACAGCTTCTGGCCAAGACCTTCGTCGAGCTGGCCGACAATCTGGTCGCCGACTTCGACCTCATCGACTTCCTGCGCCTGCTGACCGACCGCTGCGTCGGAATGCTCGACGCGAGCGCCGCCGGGGTGCTGCTCGCCGACCGGGACGGCAAACTCCGCGTCATGGCCGCCTCGGACGAACAGGTGCGCCTGCTGGAGCTCTTCCAGCTCCAGAACGACGAAGGCCCCTGCCTTGAGTGCTTCCGCACCGGCACACCGGTGATCGTCCCCGATCTCGGTACGGAGACCGCCCGCTGGCCGCGCTTCGCGGTGGCGGCCCAGCGCGGCGGATTCGGGGCGGTCCAGGCCCTGCCCATGCGTCTGCGGGATGAGGTGGTCGGCGCCCTGAATCTCTTCCGCACCACTCCCGGCCCGTTCGATCCGGCCTACACGCCCGTCGCCCAGGCCCTGGCCGACGTCGCCACCATCAGCCTGTTGCAACAACGCACCCTCCACCGCGGCACGGTGCTCAACGAACAGTTGCAGATGGCATTGAACAGCCGGGTACTGATCGAACAGGCGAAGGGGAAGCTCGCCGAACGCCAGGGGATCGACATGGAGCAGGCGTTCACCGCGCTGCGCGGCTACGCCCGCGCCCACAACCGGCGCCTGGTCGACGTGGCCCGCTCCTTCATCGACGGCTCCGAATCCCTCGCCGGTCTGGGGTCCTGACGTACGCCACACCACGCCGAGCGCCGAACACCGAGCGAGGGCGTCGGGCCCCGGCCCGGCAGTCCGACGCCGCCCGTGCACCGGGACGTCGTCACACCACCCTGCCGCCATCCTCGGCCATCACCTGGTCGCGCAGGCGCGCACAGGTGCGGGTGATCAGACGGGAGACGTGCATCTGCGAGAGACCGAGCTGCAGGGCGATCCGATCCTGCGTCATCTCGCAGAAGAACCTCATGTAGAGGATCTGTCGTTCGCGTTCGGGCAGTGCCCGCAGCAGCGGGCGGAGCGCCTGACGGTTGACGATCAGGTCGAAGCCGGGCTCCGTGCCACCGAGAGTGTCGGTCAGTGGGTAGCTGTGCTCGGAGCGGCCGGGTCCGGCGTCCAGGGACAGCATGGTGAAGCTCTCCATCGCCCCCTCCCCCAGCCGTACCTCCGCCTCGGTGAGGCCGGTGTGCGCGGCGATCTCGTGAACGGAGGGTTCGCGGCCGTAGAGCGAAACGCACTCATGGCCGGCGGTGCGGACCCGGCCGCGCAGCTCCTGCACGCGTCGCGGCACATGTACGCCCCACAGATGGTCCCGGAAGTGGCGTTTCACCTCGCCGAGGATCGTCGGTACGGCAAAACTCGGGAAGGCGGTGCCGAGGTCCGGGTCGAAGCGGGTCACCGCCTTGACCAGGCCGAGTCGGGCGACCTGCTTGAGGTCTTCGAAGGACTCGCCGCGATGGCGGAAGCGCCCGGCGAGCCGTACGGCCATCGGCGCCCAGGCGCACACAACCTCCTGCCGCAGCGCGAACTTCTCCGGGCCGTCCGGGAGAGCGGTGATACGGCGGAACGCGGCATCGGTGTCCGGAGCGTCGTCATAGGGGTGTGTGCTTCGTGGGCTCTGTGCGCGTGCGTACGGCATGGGCACGTGTCTCCCCGATCGGTGGCGTCGCTCACCGTGGGAGCCGGCAGATCGCAGCACACTGGGGAGCAGCGACAGCTGCCCCCACGGGCGTGCCTCCGGTCTGAAGCACACCGGGTGAGTGCCCGGGCAGCCCGCTTTCAAACAGGGCCCGTGCAACGCAACTGCGGCTGCTCACGATCGACGTGCAGGCGAAACACCGCGTTCTGCGCCACCCCGGCCGACATCCGCGCCGTCGGCACCGCACCGTCCATCCGCCGACGCCCCAGTGACCCCGTGTCCCCAACGAGCCCCGGCGCGGCGCCGATCCGGGGCTATGCTGCTGAACGACGTCCCAGACCCAGGCGCCGCACCGCCCATCGGCCACGATGGCTCTCCCGCACGTTTCCGGTCTCCTGAAACGAGGCGCCCCATGCAGACTCCGCGGCAACCCCACGAACCCGAAGGCTCCAAGCCGTCCGCCATGGACACGGTGCGGCTGCGCCGACTGAACCGGTGGCAGGCCGAGGGGATGCGAGAGGACCTGGCGGATCTCTACGTGGAGTCCTCCGCCACCCCGCCCGGGCAGGAATTCCAGGATCGGCAGGAGTTCCTGCGCCGTCTGGCACACGACGTCCAACAGCCGGGATTCGACATGCTGGTCGCCGAGGCGCAGTCCCTGACCGGCTGTGTCCTCGGATTCCCCGTGCCGCGCGACGGCTCCTGGTGGCAGGAGTTCGAGGGACCTCTGCCGCAGAACCTCGAGCAACTGACCGCCTCCGGACATGTCTTCGCCATCACCGAGACCGTCGTCCATCCACACGAGCACGCTCACGGGCTCGCCCGCCGCCTGCAGGAGCGCCTGCTCGCCGACCATCAGGCTTCGCTCGGCGTCACCTTGGTGGATCAGTCCGACCGTCAGGCCCGTGCCGCGTTCGAGACCTGGGGCTGGCTGGAGGCAGGGCAGATCCTCCGCGCACCGTCCGTCCTGTGCGTAGTGCTGCTCCCCCTAGGAGAGCGCACGACGGAGCATCCGGACGGCCTTGCCCACAACGCCCGGACCCAACGGCCCGAGTAGCCGCCCGCGCTGGAACGGGAGTCACGGAGGGTCGCGGCGGTGCCTCGTTGCGACATCCGTCGATGTGCGGTCCGCCAGATGAAGGCCCCGCAGTGCTCGGCGCAGCTCCCGCTGTATCGGCTCCGGAAGCGTCCGGTCATTCGTCGTGACGACCAGAGCCACAGCCACGTCCCGGAGCTTGATGTTGCAGTGCTGCGACACGTCCACCAGCACGTCCCAGGCCCTCTCGCTGGAACACGGCGCGAGTGCCATCACCATGCCGCGGGCCTGGTCGATCACCGCACGGCTCGCCAGCGCCCGCCGCAGCTGGTCATTCTCGGCACGCAGGGCGACGACGTCCTGCCCCGCCTGCGTGTTCCCCCACGTGGCCTCGGCCCGGAGATCCCACCACTCCTGTTGGATCACGGTCGTGCGTTGCATGGCATACACCTCTCAACGGACCACTTCACAGGTCACCTGCGGTGTTCACGGTCCCGACGGTCCTCGCGCCTCCAGCGCGCCCGGTGCTGACGGCTGTAGCGGCGGTCCCAGCGTTCCTGACGATTCCGGCGCTCCTGGTAGCCCCGGTAGTCCCCGAGGTCGGAACTGCCGCCACGGCTCCGGCCTCCGCCACGGTCGCGGCCGTAGCGGGTGGCGCCGTAGACCAGCACTGCCGCGGCCACCCACCAGATGGGGTTGAGGAAGCCGAAGCCGAACAGGGCGACGATGAGGATGAGGAGCAGGGCGAACACGGTGGGCCTCCCCGGGAGCGGGACACAGCATCGATACCGGGGACTGGGGCCTCACCCCGCAGCGTAGTCCTGTCCGGAGGCCGCGGATACAGCGCGGCGTAGGCCGTCCTGCTCGGTACGGATGGCTACTTGACACTGGTACGCGCTGATCGTTCCCGCTACGGTCCCGACCGGCCTGGCAGCACGACGTAGGGCTGTGCACTCCGGATCATTCGGGCGCAGCATTCCTGCGGGAAGCCATGGTCGAAGCCTTTTCGAGGCGCCGGTCGCCGAACAGCCGGCCGACCCGTCCCGGCCCCACCAGCCGCCCCCGACCCCGCACCACGCCAACGCCCCGACGCCACGCGAAGGGAAGCAGCCCCGGGCCGAGAGACGCCGCGAGAGCCCGACACCGAAACGGCCGACCTCCATCGCAGGGCGGGCTCGGAACTGCTTCCGCAGGGCGAACGGGACAAGCTCACCCGGCGTCTCCAACAGGCCGTCAGCGCCTCCGTCGACAGCCCACACCAAGCAGTGGAAGACGCCGACGGCACCTTCGACGAACTCGCCACCCTCCTGGCGGGCGCCCTCACAGAGCGGCGCCGGGTCCTTCGTTCAGACCGGCAGGAACCGGCCGCCGAAACCGGACAGAGGAACTACGGCTCGCCACAGCCGGCTCATGTCGCCGCGGCCCGGACCACCCAGGGCTTCAGTGGCCGGACGGTGCGGGCTGCGCCGGCACGAGTGCCGACTCTCCGCGAGGCGGGACCCCCGTCTTCCAGGTGTCTGCCCGCCTGCTCGTGCGCCGCCGCAGTCGTCCCAGTGAACGGTAGAAGCGGTCCGGCAGGAACACGGCGTCCGCGATGATCATCGCGCCGGAGAAGAGCGGCAGCCCCAGGAGGACGGCGATGCCCAGGTGCATGCCCAGCAGCAGGGCCAGGACCGGGTACTTGAGCCGTCCGAACAGGACGAACGGGAAGGCGACCTGCAGCAGCACTGTCAGGTAGCAGGCGATGGCGAGCAGTACGTCGTGCTCGTCCGCCATGAGGGAGAGTTCGGGCCAGGGCCGGAACAGGTCGAGGTTCAGGACGTAGTGGAGGGCGGTGCCGTTGCCCCAGGTGCCGCCCTGCACCTTGTAGAGGCCCGCGGATCCGTAGAGGAAGCAGACCTGGGCCGCGATGACGAACATGCCGCAGTTGTGGAGTACCGCCGTCAAGGTCCGGCGGGACACGCCCAGTTGATGCCGGAGCTCGCCTGCTCCTGAGCCTGCCGAGCTGTTCTCCCCCTTCCCCGCCGAGGCGTGGAGACGGGTTCTGCGCGCATCCAGGGACCAGCGCCGGCCGCATGCCGTGAAGACGAGGTACATGGCCATCAGGAGGATGAGGTTGTCTCCGCCGTCGGTCATGAAGATCGCCCTGGCGTGGAACGACGCCACCATGATCGCGAACAGCACGGACACCGCTCGGGTCCGCCAGCCCAGCATGAACAGCGCGGCCGTGACGAGAGCCGTCGCGTAACAGACCTCGAAGTACGCCCGGCTCTCGGACAGGGTGAGGAGGCTGGCCCACCCCGTCTGGCCGAACAGCTGCGTGGCCAGCTCGGGCGTCCACGGTGAACCAGGACCCCAGATCTCGTCGCGGTGCGGAAACTCGCGCAGCAGGAAGACCAGGTAGAGCAGCCCGTACCCGATCCGCAGCACGGCCGCGGCGTACAGCGATACCGGCCGCTCGGTCAGGACGACGAGCAACGTACCGATCCGCTCCGGTACGTGGCGCGACGTGCCTGCGTCCGCCGGCTCGGGAGTACGCCGGTACTGTGTCTGTGCCTGCTCAGTTTCCATGGGAGGCCACCTTCCACCAGGGCAGATACCGCGTTTCAGCAGGCTTCGGAGCAGCAGCGGACGAGCCGGGGACGCCCGCCGCGGCGGGCGCCGCGATGGGCACAGTGATCACCCGCAGCTGGACGGACTCGAAGCTGCCTCCGCGATGGGCGGCGATGCGATCGGCCGCGATGTTGGTCAGGTACTGCTGCACCATGAGCGCCCGCTGCGAGCGCGGCTGGTCGTCACCACCATGGGTTTCGAGGTACGAACTCCATGCCCGCCGCAGCATGTTCTGTGCCGTGTGGCTCGGGAAGGCGTTGTGCTTCACCGCGGAGTTGTCGACGGCGGTCAGATCGAACCAGCCGCTCACCTGCGTGGTGCCGTCCGGGGTGGTGTGCATGGTCCTCGCCGAGATCTGCCGGTTGACCGACTCCGGATCCGGCGCGAAGAGCCGCCAGTTCTGCTCGAACAAGGGGAAGACCCACGCACCGACCTGCCGGCTGTACTGCTGGGAGAGGGGGTTCGGAGGCGCCACGTGCAGAAACACGAGGAGAACATGGACCAGGGCGGTGGCCAGACAAAGGACCACGGCGACGCTCGTGCCTGCCTTCAGGAGGCTGGGCGGAGGTTTGGAAGACCCATGGCACGCGAGGGCTTCCCCTCCCCGATCCTCCTGCTGTCCTGTCGGCGGAGTGCCGGTGCGGTCCGGTCCGTGGACGTCCCCCCCTTCAGCGCCACCCGGCACGGCCCCACCCGGCCTTTCCACCCTGGCTTCTCGCATGACTTCTCCCGAGACTTCGCCGACTTCGCCAGCGGCGCGCGACGGAATCGACCACGACCCGTCGCGCGCCGCTCGCCCTGCTTGCTCACTTGGAGCTAGGCAGCCTTCTTGTGGTGTCCTTCGTGATCGCTGCCGTAGCCCTCGGGCTCGCCGGGTTTGCCGGGCTTACCGTGCTGTCCCGGATGCCCGTCGTGCTCATCGGGCTTGTCGTTGTGATCATGGTCGCCGGGCTTGCCGGGCTTCTCCTCGTGGTCGTGGTCGCCGGGCCTGCCGGGCTTCTCCTCGTGGTCGTGGTCGCCGGGCCTGCCGGGCTTCTCCTCGTGGTCGTGGTCGCCGTTTCCACCGATCACGCCGCCGTTCCCGCCGCCGTTCCCGCCGCCGTTCACGCCACCCGTGGTGGCGCCCGCGACCAGGCCACCCAGCACGCCGCCGGTGGTTCCACCTGTCGTCAGGACACCACCGAGAACGCCGCCCTGGCCGCCACCGGTCCCGCCGCCCGTCGGCACGCCGGCGATGACGCCGACCGTGGTGGTGCCCGTGGTGCCCGCTGTGGTCTCACCTGTCGTGGCACCGGCGATCACACCGCCCGAGACCAGACCACCCGTGGTCCCACCGGTCGCGCACTGCCCCTGGAAGATCGTGTTGTCGTCCAAGGTCACGGCGCCGTCGTCGACCGCAGCGGCCAGTAGCCGGCCATTGATGGTCGCCCCTGTGGTGGCCGTGATCGAGGCCGCGGCCAGGATGTTGCCCACGAACGTGGAGCTGGTACCGAGCGTGGCCGAGCTGCCGACCTGCCAGTACACATTGCACGGCGAGGCGCCGTTGATGAGACGTACCTCGCTGGCGGACGCCGTCGTCAGCGAAGAACCGATCTGGAACACCCAGACGGCATTGGGGTTGCCCTGGGCGTTCAGGGTTAGTGGACCGGTGATTTCTGCGGCGACGGGCGCCCTGTAGACGCCCGGAATCAGCGTCTGACCACCGAACTCATGGGGACTGTCGACGTACGTGACGTCCGGTGCCTGTCCGGCGGCCTGGTTGTAGGCGATCCCCAGATCGCTCTGGGCTCCGGCAGCGACGGCGTCAGCAGCGTGCAGAGCTCCGGGCGGCAGCACCTGGCCGGGCGGGAAACCCACGATGGCCGAACCCGGACTCACTCCGACGTTGCCCTGGATCACCGAGGTGCCGGTGTTGGTGACTGTCGAACCAGCCAGTACTCCGAAATCTGCTGCCGTGCCGAGAGGCACAGGGATGGCAACGGCATTTGCGCGTGTCGGCATCAGCGCGAGGACGACAGCGGCGATCACTACACCCGCTACCGCCGCGATCCACACCGACATGGTGCGCCGTAGAGGCGCGTCAGGGATATTCAGCGTCATCGAGGGGCCAACTCCTTTATGCGGATCGTCTTGGCGGTTCCCAGTCGCACAGAATCGCCTGTTTCCGGCGTTGGCATATTACTGAGGAGTGTGACCGTCGATGATTCCCCGGAGCGGGTTCTCCAGAATTACTGAATAGACAGTAAAATACATAGGAATGCTCAATGGGCCAAGTGGCCCCAAAATCACAATTGCCGCCAGGGCGTCCGCCCGGCGCAGTCGGCGGGACGGAAGAAACACCACGAGAAGATCACGCATGCCCCGCACAGAAGGTGGCCATTCCGATGGGTGTCGCCCAAAGCGAGGCCACTTCATGATCTTGGGATTTTCGACGAGGATTCGGCCGCCACCTGCGCTTATCTGATGTGCGAGGGCATGGTCGCAGTAGACAGGCCGCGCGCGACACACCCGGCACAGCCAAGTCGGCACGTCACGGTGTTCGGTGACCGTCCGGCCAAAGGAAAGCGCGCGGCGATGCGTCGCTCGAGATATACCCGAAATCCACTGTCCGCAGTAATATTGACTGCGGGTCGGTTCACTCTCACGTGCAACCGCCCGGAAGGGCGACTCCGGCGTGTTTGCGCCGGAGTCGTTGTCGTCGGATCCCACCTGCATCGCTTCCGTGCGTGTGCCGCGCGCGATCAACGGCGAGAAGACGAGCCTGGAAAAGACCCTCAGTACCTGCTCCGCCGCCATCCACGCCCGGCTGGAAGCTGCCCGAGGTCCTGGACCGACGTGGCTCGGGCATCTCTTCTGAGCCACCCCCTTGGTCGCGCTCTCGCCGTACCGCGACAGCAGGCCGACCCAACGCTGCGTAGCGTACGGGCAGCCCCTGACAGCCGGGCCGCACCACAAGGGCATCAGATGCCGGCGCAGAGAGAACCCGTGGGGTCCCACCCACGGTGACTGCGACTGTCCGCGAGTGGAGCGACGAGGAAGGGTGGGGCGTGCTCGACTCGCCCGAGACTCCCGGCGGCTGCTTCGGCCACTTCTCCGACATCCGGACAACCGGCTTCCGCACACTGTCGCCCGGACAGCAGATCGACCTCACATGGGAAGCCCCCGGCTTCGAACAGGACGGCTACGACTACCGCGCGGTGAGCATCGTTCCTCGGCCTGCCTGACGCCCACACCTGACATCAACGATGTCGCACGTTCAAATCCAGGTCGCGCAAGGTCAGAGCCCGCACGCCATCAGCAAGGGCAGCAGCGCACCGGCGACCGTCGCCGCCGCCCCGCCCAGCCGTACCGCTCGATGCGGGCGGGACTGCGGGGTGAGGACGCGGCGCAGGCGGATGAGGGCGCCGGGGCCGCCTGCGCCCAGGGCTGCTTGCGGAGTCGGGAACGACGCCACCTCGCACCAGGTGGTGCCCGGCCCTGAATGTGGGCGCGCTCGTGTTCCTCGTCAGTCGGGCGTCCGCCCGCCCATGACAGGTCGTGATCACGGCGTTGCCCTTGCTGAAGCGGACGTACGTGTCCCCGTGGGCGCCGCGCACCACCGCTTGCCGTTCACGGAGGACCTGCGCCGCATGCCCCGCTCGCGAGGGCCTTCCAGGGCGGCAGCGGCACCTGCGTTGCAGTCCTGATTTGTCAGGATCCGGAAGAAGTTCGAAACATTCGTAGATGAGACCCTCGTGAATCGATCTCGAAAGGAAAGGCTTTCGGTGACTCATCTCGGCCGAACTTGCCCTCTCTGACGTTTGAACAGGGGAAATACCAGCCTCACGAGACCCCACCGCAATCGAATGTTTCGCGATCATTGTCGAAAATATTGACAGTTGACAGGGCCAGACCAACACTGGCGCCGTTGACGGGGGGCTCAATCACTGTCGATCCACCTCACGAGCACGAGGAGGAAACCCGCACATGAACGACGCACCCGCACCCGCACCCGCACCATCAACCGCGAACCCGACGAACCAGGGGAACCGCAACCACGGCCGCTTCCGGCCGTTCACCCGCTTCAAGCTGCTCATCAGCAGTGCCTGCGCCATAGTCATGGTCGCCGTGGCCGCGATGGCCATGCCGGGCACCGCCCACGCCGACACGGTCGTCAACACGAACCAGACCGGCACGAACAACGGCTACTACTACTCGTTCTGGACCGACGCTCCGGGCACGGTCTCCATGAACCTGGGGTCCGGCGGCAACTACAGCACCACCTGGAGCAACACCGGGAACTTCGTCGCCGGCAAGGGCTGGAGCACCGGCTCACGCAGGACGGTGACCTACTCGGGCACCTTCAACCCGTCCGGCAACGCCTACCTGACCCTCTACGGGTGGATGTCGAACCCGCTCGTCGAGTACTACATCGTCGACAACTGGGGCACCTACCGGCCCACGGGAACGCACATGGGCACCGTGTCCAGCGACGGCGGCACGTACGACATCTACAAGACGACGCGGTACAACGCCCCGTCCGTCGAAGGCACGCGCACCTTCGACCAGTACTGGAGCGTCCGGCAGTCCAAGAGGACGGGTGGAACCATCACCACCGGCAACCACTTCGACGCCTGGACCCGTGCCGGAATGCCCCTCGGCAGCTTCAACTACTACATGATCATGGCGACCGAGGGATACCAGAGCAGCGGCAACTCCAACATCACCGTGGGCGGCACCACCGGTGGCGGTGGCGGCAGCGGCAGCGGTTGTACGGCGTCCCTGTCCGCCGGGCAGCAGTGGAGCGACCGCTACAACCTCAACGTCTCGGTCTCCGGCTCCAGCAACTGGACCGTGACCATGAACGTGCCCTCCCCCGCAAAGGTCCTCTCCACCTGGAACACCAGCGCCAGCTACCCCAGCGCCCAAGTGCTGACCGCCAAACCCAACGGCAGCGGCAACACCTTCGGCGTCACCATCCAGCCCAACGGCAACTGGACCTGGCCGACCGTCTCCTGCAGCACCGGCTGACCACTGATCACCTGTGGCGCGGCGGCCCTTGCCGCCGCGCCACCCGTCCCAGGAACTCCGTCAGGCGCCGACGTACGCCGCCAGGTGCTCCCCGGTCAGCGTCGAGCGGCTGTCGACCAGGTCGGCGGGTGTGCCCTCGAAGACGATGCGGCCGCCGTCGTGGCCGGCGCCGGGGCCGAGGTCGATGATCCAGTCGGCGTGTGCCATGACCGCCTGGTGGTGCTCGACGACGATGACCGACTTGCCGGAGTCGACGATCCGGTCGAGGAGGCCGAGCAGGTGCTCGACGTCGGCGAGGTGGAGGCCGGTGGTCGGCTCGTCGAGGATGTAGATGCCGCCTTTCTCGGCCATGTGGGTGGCCAGCTTGAGCCGCTGGCGCTCGCCGCCGGACAGGGTGGTGAGCGGCTGGCCGAGGCTGAGGTAGCCGAGCCCGACGTCGGCGAGCCGGTCG
Organism: Streptomyces sp. NBC_01352; assembly: GCF_036237295.1. NCBI lineage: Bacteria > Bacillati > Actinomycetota > Actinomycetes > Kitasatosporales > Streptomycetaceae > Streptomyces > Streptomyces sp. NBC_01352. The sequence goes on along the minus strand of NZ_CP108354.1, from coordinate 6,213,672 downwards.
AGGATGGCGTGCGCGGCCGGCGTGCGCGCCTCGCCGGTGCCGAAGAACTCCTCGGCCTCGGTCACCGACATCGCGAGCACCTCGCTGATGTCGCGGCCGCCGAGGTGGTAGTCCAGGACCGCCGCCTGGAACCGCTTGCCCTCGCAGTCCTCGCAGGGGGTGGCGACGCCGGCCATCATCGCCAGGTCGGTGTAGATGACTCCGGCGCCGTTGCAGGTGGGGCAGGCGCCCTCGGAGTTGGCGCTGAACAGCGCCGGCTTGACGCCGTTGACCTTCGCGAACGCTTTGCGGATCGGGTCGAGCAGTCCGGTGTACGTCGCCGGGTTGCTGCGTCGGGAGCCCTTGATCGCCGCCTGGTCGACCGACACCACACCCGCGCCGGCCGGGATCGACCCGTGGACGAGGGAGCTCTTGCCGGAGCCCGCCACGCCGGTGACCACGCAGAGCACGCCGAGCGGGATGTCCACGTCGACGCCCTGCAGGTTGTGCCGCGTCGCGCCGCGGATCTCCAGCGCGCCGGTGGACTTGCGCACCGTCTCCTTGAGGGTGGCCCGGTCGTCGAGGTGGCGGCCGGTGACGGTGCCGCTGGCCCGCAGCCCTTCGACGGTCCCCTCGAAGCAGACGGTGCCGCCCGCCGTACCGGCGCCGGGGCCGAGGTCGACGACGTGGTCGGCGATCGCGATCGCCTCCGGCTTGTGCTCCACGACGAGCACGGTGTTGCCCTTGTCCCGCAGCCGCAGCAGCAGGTCGTTCATCCGCTGGATGTCATGGGGGTGCAGGCCGATGGTCGGCTCGTCGAAGACGTAGGTGGTGTCGGTGAGCGAGGAGCCGAGGTGGCGGACCATCTTGACGCGCTGGGCCTCGCCGCCCGACAGCGTGCCCGCCGGCCGCTCCAGCGAGAGGTAGCCGAGGCCGATCTCCACGAACGAGTCGAGGGTTCCGACGAGTGCGGTGAGCAGCGGTGCCACCGACGGCTCGTCGAGGCCGCGGACCCATTCGGCCAGGTCGCGGATCTCCATCGCGCACGCGTCGGCGATGCTGACCTTCTTGATCTTCGAGGACCGGGCGCCCTCGCTGAGCCGGGTGCCGTCGCACTCGGGGCAGGTGGTGAAGGTGACCGCCCGCTCCACGAACGCCCGGATGTGCGGCTGCATCGCCTCCTTGTCCTTGGACAGGAACGACTTCTGGATCTTGGGGATCAGTCCTTCGTAGGTGAGGTTGATGCCGTTGACCTTCACCTTGATCGGCTCGCCGTAGAGGAAGTCGTGCATCTCCTTCTTGGTGAACCTGCGGATCGGCTTGTTCGGGTCGAGGAGGCCCGACTGGGCGTAGAGGCCCACGGTCCACTGGCTGTCCGACTTCCAGCCGGGGATGGTGAACGCGCCCTCGGCGAGCGACTTGGAGTCGTCGTAGAGCTGGGTGAGGTCGATGTCGGAGACCGCGCCCCGGCCCTCGCAGCGCGGGCACATGCCGCCGGTGCGGTTGAAGGTCGCCTTCTGCGCCTTGGTCTTGTTGCCGCGCTCGACGGTGATCGCACCGCTGGCCCGGACCGAGGCGGTGTTGAAGGAGTACGCGCTCGGCGGGCCGATGTAGGGCTTGCCGAGCCTGCTGAAGAGGATGCGCAGCATCGCGTTGGCGTCGGTGACGGTGCCGACGGTGGAGCGGGGGTCGGCGCCCATCCGCTGCTGGTCGACGGTGATCGCGGTCGTCAGTCCGTCGAGTACGTCGACCTCGGGCCGCGCCAGCGTCGGCATGAAGCCCTGCACGAAGGCGCTGTAGGTCTCGTTGATCAGCCGCTGCGACTCGGCGGCGATCGTGTTGAACACGAGCGAGCTCTTGCCCGAACCGGAGACGCCGGTGAACACCGTCAGCCGGCGCTTCGGGATCTCGATGCTGACGTCCTTGAGGTTGTTCTCGCGCGCGCCGTGCACGCGGATCAGGTCGTGGCTGTCGGCAACGTGCGGCGCAGGCGACTGCGTGGTCGTCCTCGTGGCCCTGCTCATCGTCTCTCCATCTGTCGGTCGGGTCCGCACGGCGCGGGAACCCCGGCAGCCACGCCGCTTCGGCCCGTGGCGGGTGGGTGCGGGTCACGGCGGCGACGCCGGACGGCTCAGGTCAGCTCCTGGATGCGGATCAGGTTGCCCGCGGGATCACGGAAGGCGCAGTCGCGGATGCCGTACGGCTGCTTGGTGGGCTCCTGGACGACCTCGGCGCTGTCGGCGGCCTGCACCCGCTCGAAGACGCCGTCGAGGTCCCGGGTGGCCAGCAGGATCCAGCCGTAGGTGCCCTTGGCCATCATCTCGGCGATGGTGCGGCGCTCGTCGTCGGTGATGCCGGGGTCGGCGGCCGGCGGTGCCAGGAGGATGGACGTGTCGGGCTGGCCGACGGGTCCGACCGTGATCCAGCGCATCGTGCCCTGTCCGACGTCGCTGCGGACCTCGAAGCCGAGGGCGTCGCGGTAGAAGGCCAGGGCGGCCTCCGGGTCGTCGTGCGGGAGGGAGCTCGCATGAATGGTGATGTCCATGGCTGTCACGCTAGGCGGGGCTCGCGGTCGGCGCTTCTCGATTCCTGATCGGCCTGGTCACTTGTTTCGCCACGCAGGACGGCATGCCCGCCGTCGCGCGTGCCGCCTCGCGGCGGTAGACGCTGGGCGGCATCCCGACCAGCTCGGTGAAGCGGGTGCTGAAGGTGCCCAGCGAGGAGCAGCCGACTTCGAAGCAGACCTCGGTGACACTGAGGTCGCCACGCCGCAGCAGCGCCATCGCGCGCTCGATGCGCCGGGTCATGAGATAGCCGTACGGCGATTCTCCGTAGGCACGCCGGAACTCGCGGCTGAGGTGCCCGGCCGACATGTGCGCGCCGCGGGCGAGTGCCTCGACGTCCAGCGGCTGCGCGTACTCCCGGTCGATCCGGTCGCGGACGCGACGCAGCCGCGCGAGGTCGCGCAGGTGCTGCGTCGCGCCGGGTCTGCTGGTCACCCGCGAAATCGTGCCACGGCGCGACGGCCTTGCCTAGCGCCGGTGGCGTCCCGCTCCGCTCGGCGCTATCCACGGGTGCGCAGGCTCCGCAAATGTCTGCGGACCTTCCGCACCGCCCGCCGGGCGGCCGGTTGCGGGAGCTTCGACGACGGCAGGACGCGCCGGCTGCCGGACCAGTCCGGCACGGTGACCTCGTACGCCTCGTCGGGAATGCCCGTGCGCCGGTCGCGGAAATGCGGATAGGCGAGGTGCAGGCGGCCTGCACGGCCGTGATGGACCGCTTCCGGCACCGACCTGGCGCGGACGAATTCCAGAATGTTCTTCAAGGGATCCAGCGCACCCATGGCAACACAGGTGAGGATCAGCCGCTCCCCGACCTTTATCCGGTCGGCCATGCCCTTGGTCCAGTACGCCGTCATCATCGGAGCGGCGAGTTCCATTTTGTGCCGCTGCTCGTTTTCCGGCTCTTTCAGCAGGCCGGCCCTGAATTGCTGCAGCAGTCCGATCGTGAAGGGCCGGACCATCAACTGATCACGTTCGGCACCCGGCGGCACGAGTCGCGCGATGAGGTCCATCAGCGCGTGGACCGCCGCGAAGCGCGCCGTGTAGTCGCCTCTTCGGGTCGCGTGCTTTCCGTCGTCGCGGCGCACCAGGTAGTAGCAGACGTGGTCGGCGACGACGGACACGCCGTTGCCGCGGAGATACGCCTCCATGGTGAAGAGGGCGTCCTCGCCGGTGGTGAGCTTCTCGTCGAATCTGAGGCCCAGTCGCACGAGCAGTTCGCGCCGGAACAGCTTCTGGGCGCTCAGCGTGAAGATGACCCGGGAGGTGTAGACGTCGGCACGCTCCTGCGTGCGGCCGAACATCGACCTCGCGACGCCCCGGTCGACCCCCTCCATCTTGCCGAGCACCACGTCCGTGCCGGCCCGGTCGGCCATCGCGACCATGCGCTCCAGGGCTTCGTCCCCCAGATAGTCGTCGGCGTCGAGAAAGAAGACATAGCGGCCGCGGGCCGACTCCAGGCCGACATTGCGCGGGCCACTGGGGCCGCCGGAATTGGCCTGCCGTATCACCCGGGTGGGCACCTGCGACAGGGCGGCGAATTTCTCCAGGTATTCACCGGTGCCGTCGCTCGACCCGTCGTCGACGGCCACGATCTCGATGCGGTCGAATCCCAGTGTCTGGGTCTCGACCGATTCCAGACAGCGGACTAAATAGGGCATGGCTTCATACGCGCCGACGACAACCGTGACGTCGGGCACAGGTTCACTGTTCATTAACGGCAAGACAACCGGTAATGAACGATGGTTGTCCGGAATTACATCATCCGGATATCGTGACCGGTGGGAAACAGTCCATTTCCTCACTGCCCCAGCGGCGTCGGCGGCCTCCTCGTGTCGGAGACCGGGGCCGGGGTCGGCGGACGGGCCGTCGTGGCCCGTTCCCTGGTGAGGGCGCTGGTGATCCGGTGCGCGAGGAGAGGGTCCGCCGGGAGGACGTGGGAGGCGAACCAGCGGGCGGGAGCCGGGTCGGGGGACGGCTCCACGAACTCCGCACCGGCGTAGTCGTCGAGCGGAGGGTCGTAGATGTAGCCGCAGACGATGCCGTGGTTCACGAGGCGCTCCACGAGGGCGTCCCGGTCGTCGACCAGGAGCGGCGCGCGGAAGAGGGGGAACGGGCCGTTGTGGGCGGCCCGGTCCCGCAGGGCCGGGGAGGCCCAGGGCGTGCCCGAGAGGAAGGTGACGCCGGCCCTGCGATGGGCAAGGTCGCTGTCGAGCCGGGCCATGCGCAGGGCCAACTGGCCTCGGACCAGGGCCCCGTGGCGGGTGCGGAAGTCGTGCAGGTCGACGCGGACCCATGGTTCGTACGCGGTCAGGTTCGGCGCCCGCAGGGCGGAGGCGGTCAGGCGCGGGGCGTGCAGGGCCATGCGGAAGTCGTCGCGTTCGAGGAGGCCGAGGCGCTGCATCGTCCGCCATGCGGGGCGGACCAGCCGGAGGGTGCGGACGGCCGAGCGGGCCAGGGGGCGCAGGGTCGCGGCCAGGTCGGCACGCAGACGCGTCGGTTCGAGCAGGTCGTCGCGCAGGAGCTCCAGCTCGCGCCGGGTGCGGGCGTCCTCCACGACGAGGAAGCCGCCCGCCATCGCCGCCACGTGCTTGGAGAGGCTGAAGGCCGCCGCCCTGCCGAAGGTGCCGATCGGCTGCCCGTCGACGTGCGTGCCGATCGCGTGGGCCGCGTCCTCGATCAGCGGGATGCCCAACTCGTCGCAGCGCAGGCGTAGTTCGCCGACCCGGTCGGGTACCCCGTACAGGTTCGTGGTCAGCACCGCGTCCACGTTCCGCCAGGTGGCCTCCGGCACGGCGGCCGGGTCGATGTTGCCGTCCCAGGCCGACACCGGAGCCTGTACCGGGCGCAGTCCGGCCGCCAGGACGACGAAGAGGATCACGTCGTCGTTCACCGGCGACATCAGCACCCGGCCGCCGGGCCGGCACCAGCGCCGCAGCGCCAGATACAGGGCCAGCCGCGCCGAGGGCGTGTAGACGCATTCGCGTCCGAGTCGCCGTGTCATCGTCGCAGCGAGCCGCGATCCGTACGGCATCGTCACCTCTTCCTGAAGAGCCGTCGAAGAGCCACAGAGAGCCACTGAAGAGCCACAGAAGAGCCATTGAGGAGTCGCGAAGCGAAGGGACGCGAAGGGAGAGGAGAGAAAGGTGGAGCGGTCCGTTCAGTGCGCGCGCGGAGCCGCTCCGCCCGCCGCCGGGCCGGCCGACGTACGCAGCCCGCCGACCGTCTTCAGGAGCCGGTCGGCCGGCTCCCGCAGCGTGGGATGGGCCAGGACCGTGTTGCGCAGGCCGCGCACCGGTCTGCGCCACAGCCGGTGGGCCGCCGCGACCGGGTGCGGACGGGTCGCGAACCCCTCGCCCACGCGCAGTTCACGGGTCTTGAGCCAGTCCTTGTACTCCTTGTCGCCGCGCCCCATGTCCATGAGCCGCACGCCGTCCCGTCCGGCCGCCTCGGCCATCCGCAGGTGCATGATCAGGCCGGGCGAGTAGTAGTGGAAGTCGGGGTCGTACGCGGTGAACCAGGCCGCGAAGACGGTGCGCGAGCGCGGCCCGAAGTGCGCGGCCACCGGCCGGTCCCCCGCGTACACCACGGACAGCACGCCGGTGAAGTGCTCCTCGCGGACGCGGAAGAGGTGCTCCACCAGGTTGACGATCCACGGGCGCGCGAACCGGTCCATCCGGCCCGTCCGGCGGTACTGCGCGGACTTCCACTCCATGAGCCGGCGCAGCATCCGCGGGTCGCGCTCGTCGTGGACGAACCGCATCTCGCCCACGTTGCGGGTCAGCCGGCGTTCCTTCTTCAGCGTCGTCTTGGCCAGCCCCGGGTACGCGGCGCGCAGCCACTGGGCGTAGTCGCTGTCGCCGCTGTCCTCGAGGTCGACGACCGGTGAGGCGAAGGTGCCCGTCACGTAGTCGCCGAAGGGCTTCTGCTCCTCGACGAGGTGGTCGAACTCCAGGACGGACAGCCCGCAGGCCCGCAGCAGTTCCTGGGCGTCCCAGGTGACACCGGGGCGGTGCACGAGGGCCTGGCAGTCGGAGAGGCCGAGTCCGATGGCCCGGCCGACACCGAAGGTGCCCCGCTCGTAGGGGAGGAAGCCGACCGGCTCCCCGTGCTCGTGCAGCACGGCCACCCGGGCCGCCCCGCCGCGGTGCAGGCCGACCCCGGCGGCGAACTCCGGTGCCAGGAACGGGTTCGCGTACTCGGGCGACTCGTCCATCGCCCGGTGCCAGGCTCCGCGGAGCTCGGTGCTCAGCTCCTCGGGTCTGTGGATCGTGATGTCCGCCTCGGCCTTGCTCATGGCTCGCACGGGCGACCGCCCCCCTGTATTCCCCTGTGATCCCCCATGACGCGTTGCCGCGTCCTGCCCCAAGGATCAAAAGTCGCGAAACAGTACGCAGACTGTCAAGGGTGGCGGTCGCAATGGATTGGTATGGATCGGGTGCGAAACGCCCTACGCGGTCTCGCGGAGCTCATCTCTCACGCAGGCCACGATGCCGCCGACCAGCAGCGCGGCGAACCCCACCAGCAGCAGGACCTTCCACCCCTGGTCCGGCCCGAACAGCTCGGTCTCGACCACAGCGAGGGTCAGGAAGCCCAGGAAGAGATACATCAGGACAACGGCAGGGGAGGACACGCCGAGCATTTCCCGACGGCCGAACACCACGAGCAGGGCGATGCCGGGGGCGAGCCAGGCGCCCAGCAGGGACCACAGCTTGCCCCACTCCCCGTACAGAGCCCGGAAGCCGAAACCCGGGTCGAGTTTCTCGGTGTGGTCGCCGACGGTGACCCGTACGACGATGTCCCGCCAGAGGAGCAGCTCCGCCCGGTCGCCGCGCTCGACCTGCCGGTACGTGTCCGGCCCCACGTAGATCCACTCGGTCCGCGCGTCGCCGCTTACGCGCATGTCCGTACGCAGGCCGTAGTGCGTAACGCAGCTCTCCACTCCGTAGCTGTCCGTGCTGCAGGACTCCTCGGTCTCCTTGTCCGTGACCGTGCCACTGCCGGGCACCAGACAGTCCACGCCCGAGGCCGTACGGACCTCTCCGGCCGGGCACTCGGAAGCACTCCGGTACGCCTCCTGCGCCCGGTACTGGTCGGCCAGCGGCGCCGCGAGCGGCCAGGTCAGCAGGACGATTCCCGCACCGATCAGCAGCCGTACCGCCCGCAGGCTCAGGCGCCGCGCGACCAGGTGCCGTAACGCGACCTTGTCCTCGGGACCCCGGGTCCTCCCCATGCCCACACCCCTGTGCGGGCACGAGGGCGGCGGCCCGAACGGTTCCTTCCGCACCGGTGGCCGGGCCGTCACCCGGCCGGGCTAGCATCCGCTCATGACGACTGTGGACAGCAATGGCGTTTCCCCCCTCGACGTCGAGATCGGTGCCCTCCAGGGCGGCTCCGCGGATCTCGCCCAGTACGCCGGCCGGGCCGTGCTCGTGGTGAACGTGGCCTCCAAGTGCGGGCTGACCCCGCAGTACACCGGCCTGGAGCGGCTCCACGAGCAGTACGCGGAGCGCGGCCTCACCGTGCTCGGCGTGCCCTGCAACCAGTTCCTCGGACAGGAGCCCGGCAGCGCCGAGGAGATCGCCGAGTTCTGCTCGGCGACCTACGGCGTGAGCTTCCCGATGACCGAGAAGGTCGAGGTCAACGGGGAGGACCGGCACCCGCTGTACGACCGCCTGACCGGCTTCGCCGACGCCGAGGGGCACAGCGGGGACATCCGCTGGAACTTCGAGAAGTTCCTCGTCGGCCGCGACGGCAAGGTCGTCGCCCGCTTCTCCCCGCAGACCGAGCCGGAGGCGCCCGAGGTGGTCGCGGCGATCGAGGCACAGCTGGCCGGCTGATCTCCTTCCCCGGAGTCTGGTTGACCTTGCCCCTGGGGCAAGGTCGAGCGTCCTCGTCACCGGGTGGAAGAGCCGCCCGGTGACGGAGGATGACGTGGTGGACGAAGGACTGCTCACCATCGGCGCGTTCGCCGCGCGGGCCCGGCTGTCGGCCAAGGCCCTGCGGCTGTACGACCGGCTCGGACTGCTGGCACCGGCGCACGTCGACGAGGTCAGCGGCTACCGCTACTACCGCGCGAGCCAGGTCGAACACGCCCGGCTCGTGGCCATGCTGCGCCGACTCGACATGCCCCTCGCGCGGATCGCCGAGGTGGTCGAGACGGCGGGAACCGAGGGCGCCGACCGGCTCGCCGCGTACTGGACGGACGTAGAGGCGCGGGTGGCCGGGCAGCGGACGCTCGTCGAGTACCTCCGTGGACGACTGTCGGGGAGGAGCTCCGAGTTGTACGGGAAGTTCGAGATCGAGACGGTGGACGTACCGGCGCAGGTGGTGATCACCGAGACCCGGCACACGCTGGCGGACGAGCTGCCGGCCTGGATCGGCGCGTCGCTGGGGCGGCTGGAGGTGGCGGCCCGGAAGTGCGGGGGTGTGACGGCGGCGCCGTTCGTCGTCTACCACTCCGAGGTGTCGATGGAGAGCGACGGCCCGGCCGAGTCCTGCGTGCCGGTCGCCGACGAGGCGGCAGCGCGGGCGTGGGCGGCCGGGCAGGGGCGGGGACGACAGACCGGCGTCCGGGTGGAGCCGGCCCGGCGGCTCGCCCGCACGCGGATCTCCAAGGCGCAGGTGGCGCATCCGCAGATCCTGGCCGCGTTCGAGGCGGTGGAGGCGTGGATGGAGCGGGAGGGTCTGGAGTACGACGGACCGTGCCGGGAGATCTACTTCGCCGACTGGGACGCGGCGGGCGCCGAGGACCCGGTGTGCGACGTGGCGTTCCCGGTGCGCTGAACTCCGGGTCGGGCCGGCCCGCTTCCGGGCACAAGCCGAGCCCCCTCGGCAAGGACGGCGAGCTGGTCGAGAGGGCTCTTACAGTGGTGCTTGTGCAGTTGTCGGTGGTGCGCTCGGCTGGGGATGAGGATCAGAAAGACCCTCTCCCTACGCCTTGACCGAGGCCACGAACGCGTTCCACGCCTCGGTGGGGAAGGCCAGGGTCGGCCCGTCGGTGACCTTGGAGTCGCGGACGTCCAGCTCCGCGACGGTGGGCGACTTGACCTCGACACAGGCGCCGTTGTTGTTGGAGTACGAGGACTTCGTCCACGAGTCCGTGGCGCCCTGAAGAATTGCCATTTTTGCTCCGTAAGCCAGTTGCGCAGTTCGGTTTCCGCCAACCTTTGCTGATCGTTGGCGTGATCGACGCTACTCGCTCACATCCCCTTCTGGAGCAGTCGTTCACTCTTCCGGATGGCATATTCCAGGGGATTCTTCCAGTGAGGCCCGGCCGGGGTGTAGCATCCGGCCTTTCGCTCCCAAGGGCCCCGATTCGGGGGCCTGCATGGGCCCTCCCGGGGCTCAGCGGGCGTACTCCTTGGCCACGTCCTCGATGAGCCGGGTCGACTGGTCGACGTTCAGCGCCTGCGCCCTCAAGTGCTCGTACATCACCGTGTACTTCTGCACGTCGTGGGCCTTCTCCAGGTAGAGGTCGCTGGTGACGCCCTCGATGTACACCACGCTCGAGTCGGCCGCGTCGGCGAACTCCAGGATGGAGTACTGGCCGTTGATGCCGGGATGCGCGCCGACCTCGAAGGGCAGGACCTGCACGGTGATGTGCGGGCGCTGGGACATCTCCGCGAGGTGCTCCAGCTGTTCGCGCATCACCGGCCGGCTCCCGACGACCCGGCGCAGCGACGCCTCGTCCAGGACCACCCACAGCCGCAGCGGCTCCCCTTCGGCGGCGATACGATCCTGCCGCCGCATCCGCACCTGCACGCGCTTGTCGATCTCGGTGTCCGAAGTCTCGGGCGAGCCGCCCCTGATGATGGCCTCGGCATAGGCGCGGGTCTGCAACAGCCCGGTGATGATCTGGGGTTCGTAGACGCGCAGCGACTCGGCGTCGGTCTCCAGGCCGATGTACACGCTGTACGGGATGTCCCCGAAGGCATGCCACCAGCCCTGCTGCCGGGAGTCCTTGGCCATCTGCATCAGCGACTCGACGATGCGCTGGTCCTCGACCTCGTACACCCCGCACAGATCGCGGACGTCGCGCTGGCTGATACTGCGCCTGCCGTTCTCCAGCCGGCTGATCTTCGACTGCGAGACCAGCAGTCGCTCGGCGACTTCCTCGGCCGTCATGCCCTTGAGCTCGCGGAGCCGACGCAGCTCCTGGCCCAGCCGGCGCCGCCTGACGGTGGGATTGACATTGGACGCCACGGGACGTGCACCTCCGGCTGCGTGCCTCATACTTGCCACTTTGCGTATCTGCTGTTGAGCAGACTGCCACCAAGGCGCGTACTACCGCTGGGAAACGGTGGATATGCGCGGGCCCCGCACACGACCGCGCGGGGCGGCGGAACCGCGTCGTCGTCCGGACGTACGGTTCCGTCGCCCCGCGCGGACCCAGCGGCTCCCGTACCGGTCTTGGGGACTGCGGTGCGGCGCTCGGTGGTGCGGGTCATGCTGTGTGGTGCCCTGGTGCCCTGGTGCCCTGGTGCGCTGTGTTTGCCCTGGTGTCGTGGAACTGCGGCTCAGTGGGCCACGACGCGCGTCATCGATCCTCGGCGCGGTTGCATCGGAACGCCGCGGGCGGGCTCCGGTGCGGGCCTGGCTCCGGGGGCGGCCTGACGGCCGGCCGGTGCCGGGCTGCGACGCGGCTGGGCAGCCGCGCCGTTCTGGACGTCCATCACGGCGTGTGCCACGAGGCCGCCCATGGGGTCGTGCCTGATCAGGTCCCGCAGCCGGGATCGGGACGAGCGTCCCTCGTTCCCCGGATACAGGTGCTTGCCGAGGCCGACCGCGTGCGCCAGTGCGGCGAGCGCCGCGGTCCGCGGGTCCGGCGGTACGCCGGTGCGGATCGCGGAGTCCAGTCGGGTTCTGATCTCCCGGCTGATCTCGGTCTGACTCGCCTGGTAGCGAGTCGTAGGCAGCACTCCGCACATCTGGCCCGCCACGGCATGCACCATGCCGCACCGCTCCAGATGCGAGAGGTAGGTCTGGCGCAGCCCGAGACGCGGCCCGCCAATCCAGTGGATAGCACGTACCGGAGCGCCACGCCTTCGCAGCAACTCCAACGCGCAGTCCAGTGTTGGATCTCCAGTCGGCCGTGGGGACACCACGGCGATACGATCCCCGTCTGGGGCTATCCGTCCGGCCAGCGCCAGCTCCACTAGCTGCGCTCCGGCCAGACCAAGGTCGAGCGACTGCGGCTGTGCGGTGGTACCCGTGGCCGGGTCCAGCGCCAGAAGCAGAAGCTCCTCCGGAAGTGTTCTGCGGCTCATGCCCATCCATGCCTCCCCGCGTGGATGAATGACAGGGTGACCCCTCTCACATTGGTCTGTCGAGGGTGCGTGACCTGTTTGTGAGGGAACCGGTAGGTATGTCGTTCTCGTCTACCGTCCCGGGCAAGCCCACACACAGGACACTGGTACATGGTTCGGACACTGCGGCAGAGCGGTGTTCCGGGCGGCGGTTCACGGTTCGATAGGCGTACGGACACGGGTGGTGTCCGGCGCATGGAGGAGGCATCGGTGGCGGGCGAGTCCCCCGACAGGTCGAAGCAGCGCGAGTCGTCGGCAGAACCGACGTCGGGGAGCGCGGGCCCGGTTCCCGAGGCCAGGACGGAGTCCCCCGACCCCACCGAGAAGCGCGACCCGCGCCTCGCGGTGGCCCGGGAGCCCTCCGGCGCCGCCGCCACGGCCCGTGGCGGCGTCGACACGGCGACGAGGGTGTTCTCGGTACGGGAACTCACCGCGGAGGCGGAGAACGCCGAGGAGGCCGCTCCGGACACCGCGAAGGCGAAAGCCGGCGCCGGGACTCCGGAGGCCGACGCAGGAGAGGCCAAGGCCGACGCCGGGGAACCGGGGACCGAAGAGGCCGCGCAGGACGCCACGGAGGCCGCCAAGGACGCCGTGGGGCTGCAGGCCGACAGCTCCGAAGCCGAAGAGGCCGGGCAGGCCGCACAGGACGCCACAGAGCCGCAGGCTGACGCCGGGAAGCCGAAGGCCGACGAGCCCGCGCAGGACACCACCGAGGCGGAGGCCGACGCCCCGAAGCCCAAGGCCGACGAAGCCGCGCAGGACACCACCGAGACCGAGACGGCCGACGGGCCCGCCAAGGACGCCGTGGAGCCGCAGGCCGACAGCACCGACGCCGAAGAGGCCGAAGACGCCGCGCAGGACGCCACAGAGCCGCAGGCTGACGCCGGGAAGCCGGAGACCGACGAGGCAGCGCAGGACGCCACAGAGCCGCAGCCTGACGCCGCGAAGCCCGAGGCCGACGAAGCCGCGCAGGACACCACCGAGGCCGGGACGGCCGAGGAGGCCGCCAAGGACGCCGTGGGGCCGCAGGCCGACAGCTCCGACGCCGAAGAGGCCGCGAAGGGTGCCACGGAGCCGCAGGCTGACGCCGGGAAGCCGAAGGCCGACGAGCCCGCTCAGGACACCACCGAGGCCGAGACGGCCGACGGGCCCGCCAAGGACGCCGTGGAGCCGCAGGCCGACAGCACCGACGCCGAAGAGGCCGCGGACGCCGCGCAGGACACCACCGAGGCCGGGACGGCCGAGGAGGCCGCCAAGGACGCCGTGGAGCCGCAGGCCGACAGCTCCGACGCCGAAGAGGCCGGGCAGAACGCTGAGGTCGAGGACGGCGCTTCCGGTGCGGGTGGCGAGGTCGGTGTGACGGGTGACGTCCGGCTGCGGGACGCCGTGGCGGCGTGGGTGGCGTCCGCGGACGAAACGGCGGAGGCCGAGGACGCCGCGCCGGAGCCTGCGCAGGACGAGGCCGATGCGGAAGCGAACCAGACCTCCGACACGGGCACGGCGGCCCCCGACAGCGGCACCGATACCGGTACTCCGAAGAAGGGCGACGAGTCGCCCGGCGACGCCAAGCCCCCCGTGGACCAGCCCACCGCCGTCTTCAAGGCCGTACGGCCCTCCGCGCCCGCCGTGGATCAGCCGACGACCACGCTGAAGCTCGGCGATGCCGCGAAGCCGGCCGGGGACAAGGCCGAGTCGCCCGCCGAGCGGACCAGCAAGTTCGTGGCGCTGAAGCCGCTGGAGGACCCGGCGACGCGCAGGCCGGCGCCGAAGGCGCCCGATGCCACCACCGCGCTGCCGCAGGTGACGCAGGAGCCGAAGGCCAAGCCGCCCGCCGACGCCACGTCCTCCGTCCCCCAGGTGGGTCCGGAGCGGACGACTCAGCAGCCGTTGCCGCCGAGGCCGCCGTTGGATCTGCTGGCGGAGCTGACGAACACGCCGCCGCCTCCGGAGACCCCGGTCCGCACGATCGTGCGGCGGGTCAAGATCTGGACCCCGCTGGTGCTGCTGCTGGCGGTCGTGTTTGCGATCGTGCAGGCCGTACGACCGCTGCCGAGCCCCGAACTGACGCTGACCGCCGACGAGTCGTACACCTTCGAGGGCAGCAGGGCGAGCCTGCCCTGGCCGAGCGAGGGCCAGGGCTGGATGGACGTCAACGGCATCGGCACGATGGGCGACTTCGGCAAGCAGACGCCGGTCGCCATCGGGTCCGTGGCCAAGGCCATGACGGCGTACGTCGTGCTGAAGGACCACCCGCTGAAGTCGGGCGCGGAGGGGCCGAACGTCCCCGTCGACGCCACCGCCGAGAAGGAGGGCGGCTACAACAAGGACGGCGAGTCCACCCTCAACACCGTCAAGGCGGGCGACAAGCTCACCCTGCGGCAGGCCATCGCGGCCATCATGATCCCGTCCGCGAACAACATCGCGCGCCTGCTGGCCCGTTGGGACGCGGGCAACGAGGCGGACTTCATCAAGAAGATGAACGACGCCGCCGCGGACCTCGGCATGAAGAACACCACGTACACCGACGCCTCCGGCCTGAAGGAGACCACCGTCTCCACCGCCGAGGACCAGGTGAAGCTCGGCAACGAGCTGGTGAAGATGCCCGCCCTGATGGAGATCACGTCCATGGGCGAGTGGATCGATCCGTCCGGGCAGAAGGTGTACAACTACAACTATCTCGTCCCCTACAACGGTGCCATCGGCATCAAGACGGGCACCACCACCAAGGCCGGCGGCAACCTCCTCTTCGCGGCCCGCAAGGAGGTCGGCGGCGAGACCGTCACCCTGGTGGGTGCGATCCTCGGCCAGCACAAGGCGCCGATCATCCAGACCGTCAACGACGTCAGCAAGACCGCGATGCTGGGCGCCCAGGACGAGCTGGTCTCGGCGAAGATCCTGAAGAAGGGCGACGTCGTCGGGTACGTGGACGACGGGCTCGGGGGGCAGACGCCGGTGGTCCTCACCAAGGACGTCACCGCGGTCGGCTGGGCCGGGTTCAAGGTGCAGCTGTCCTTCGACGCCGACGACCTGCCCCACACCGCGAAGGCCGGCACCAAGGTCGGCACGCTCACCGTCGGTGACGGGTCCAACGGCGCGGTCAAGGTCCCGGTCGCCCTGCAACGGGACCTCGTCGAGCCGGCCTACACGGACAAGCTGACGCGTCTCGGCTGATCCGGTCCCATAAGTGCGCCGCATACGCCGCCGACCGGAGCCCGCCCGGGTTCCGGTCGGCGGTGTGCGTGCTAGCGTCACGAATCGGGGCAGGTCGCTCACGGGACGCGGCCGAGAACAGAAGACGGGACACCACGGGGAGTGCCTTCAGGTGGCCACAGCGGAGCCGACACGCACCGACGACACCGATCCGGGCCCGGGAGCCGGCCCGCGAATACGCGAGCCCGCACCGGACACGGAGGATCACGAGCACGGCCGTAGACCCTCCACGGTCGGATCCGGGTTCGGTTCGAGATTCGGTCCCGGGTCCAGGTTCGGTTCCCGGTTCAGAACCGCCTTCCTCGCCCTCCGCGAGCGCCTCCTGCGCCACCCCGTCCTTTCCGTCACCGCCCTCTCCGGCGCCCTGCACGTCGTCTGGTTCTTCACATTCGCGAACAGTGGCGGCGACCTCGCGGCGCAGGACGCGTGGGCCGAGTTCGTCGGCCGGCATCCGGACTCGGCGTACAACCTGGCCTGGTACGGCGGCATGCACCCGGTGTCGTACAGCGTGGTGTCGCCGTATCTGATGTCGGTCCTCGGTGTCCGTACGACGATGATGATCGCGGGGACGATCTCGGCCGGACTGCTGACGATGGTCCTCATCCGCAGCCGTTCGGTGAAGAACCCGCTGTGGGCCTCGCTCGCGGGCGTGTTCGCGTTCCTGTGCAACGCGGCGTCGGGGCGGGTGACGTTCGGGCTCGGCACGATGTTCGCGCTGGGCGCGGTCGCCGTCGTGTTCTGCTGGCCGTACCGCTGGCGCTACAAACGCTGGGCGAAGGCCCTGTGCGCGGCCCCGCTGGCCGCGCTCGCGACCATGGCGTCGCCGGTGGCGGGCCTGTTCGTGGGGCTCGTGGCGGCGGCGCTGTTCCTGCAGAAGCGCCGGCCGGGCGCCTGGGCGCTGGGCCTGGCGCCCTCGGCGGTCGTGGCGGTGTCCGCCTGGCTGTTTCCCTTCGCCGGCACCCAGCCGATGAAGATCGGCTCGGTGATCCTGCCGCTGCTGTACGCCCTCTTCGTGCTCTTCCTCGTCCCGCGCGAGTGGAAGACGGTCCGGCTCACGGCCGGGGTGTACGCCCTCTCGATCGTCCTGGTGTGGCTGGTCAGCTCGCAGATCGGCTCCAACATCTCGCGCCTCGCGATGCTGTTCGCGGGGGTGGCCCTGGTGGCCGCGCTGCCGTTCGCGGTGCCGCGCACGCGCAAGTGGTACGCGATCGTGGTGGCCTTCGCCGGCTTCACCACGTGGATCGGCTTCAAGTCGGTCGACGACGTCGTCCATACGACCCCGACGGCGTCCTGGGCGCGTGAGCTGGCGCCGCTCGTGAACGAACTCCAGGAGGTCGGCGCCGAGAAGGGCCGCGTCGAGGTCGTACCGGCCGCCTCCCACCGCGAGGCCTCCGCGCTCGCCCCGTACGTCAACCTGGCCCGTGGCTGGAACCGCCAGGCCGACATGGAACGCAACCCGCTCTTCTACGACGACACCCTCAACTCGGCGAACTACCACGAATGGCTCAAGCGCTGGGCCGTGCACTTCGTGGTCCTGCCGAAGGACACGCCGGACGGCGACGGAGGCGAGCGCGAGCGGCAGCTGGTGCAGCGGGGCATGCCGTATCTGAAGCAGATCTGGGGCGACGCCAACTGGCAGCTGTTCCGGGTGACCGACCCGGCGCCGCTGGCCGAGCCGAACGCCGTTGTCGAGCGGGCCGCGCAGGGCGAGATGACCATGCAGGTGAAGAAGGCGGGGCGGATTCTCATCCGGATCCCGTACTCGCCGTGGCTGAGCATCGTCGACGCCGAGGGCAACAAGCTGAAGCCGCCGCAGGAGACGGACGCCTCCAAGGACCGGGCCGACGGGACGCCGAAGACGTACGACAACGTCAACGGCTGCCTGATGGAGACGGAGGAGGACGCGGAGGGCGACAAGTGGACGATGCTTCTTGCTCCGCAGGCGGGGACGTACCGGCTGGCCGCGCCTTATACGGTGCCGCGGGGAACTCCTTGCCCCGACGAGTTGAAGTGACCGTGGGCGGGGTGGGCCTCCGGGGGCGCCGCCCCCAGACCCCCGGCCTGTGCCCACCCGCCACCCGTCACCCGTCTCGATCGGACGAGAAGTGGCCCCTCAGGGATTTCAGGCGGAGCGGGTGGCATCCCTCTCCCAATCTGACGTGTCGTCAGCTAGACCGGACCCATGACAGACGACGCGACGCACGCACCCGAAACCCGCAGCCACCTGTACGCGGAACTGGCCGCCGTGGGCCCCTACGGAGCCGACCTCGGACACGCGCTCATCACCATGGTCGAGCCGCACCCCGGCCGGGAGCGCGAGTACAACCGCTGGTACGAAGACGACCACTACATCGCCGGCGCGATGGCGATGCCCTGGCTGTACGCCGGACGCCGGTGGGTCGCCACGCGGGACCTGCAACTCCTGCGCTACCCCCCGGCCTCCGCCGTGGCGCAGCCGGTGACGGCGGGGTGCTACATATCCGTCTACTGGATGACCGCGGGCCGCTACGCCGACCACATGCGGTGGACCGTCGGCATCAACAAGCGCCTCAACCGTGACCACCGGGTCTTCCAGGACCGCACGCACGTTTTCACCGCGTTCCAGGACCACGTGGCGACCGTCTACCGCGACGGCGGGAGCGGCCCGCGTGACATCCACGCCCTCGACCACCCCTACGCCGGGCTCGTCGTCCAGGTCATCGACGCCGGCTCCCCCGGCAACCGCGGGGAGCTGCTCGCGTGGCTGCGCGAGGACCACCTTCCGAAACGGCTGGCGGGCTCGCCCGCGGCCATGGTGACCGTCTTCGCGCCGACGCCTCTGCCCGTGGACCGGATGAGCTACGTCAAGCCGGTCGAGGGGGTCGGGACCCGGCTGACCCTGCTGTGGTTCCTCCAGCGCGACCCCCGCGACGGCTGGCGCGACCACTTCGCGGACCTGGACACGGCTGTCGCGGCTTCGGGGCTGGGCGACGTGCAGCTCGTCGCACCGTTCATCCCGACGGTGCCCGGGACGGACCGTTACGTGGACGAGCTGCGGTGAGCCCTGCGGCGACCGTGCTCGGCAGCACCAAGGTGTGACCCACACCACAAGAAGAACGATGCCGTTTCGATAACGCGGAGCGCTACCGTAAAGGAAGTGAACGAAACAGTTTCGTTCAGAAACAGCATGGAGAAGACAGGCATGGTCTCCGTACTCATCGTCAATGACCAGTCCCTGCACCGCTACGCCCTGCGCGTGTGCCTGACCGCCGAGCCCGACCTGGTCGTCGTCGGCGAAGCCGCGAGCGGGGCCGACGCGGTCACCATGAGCGCCGCACTCCGTCCCGACATCGTCCTCATGGCCGGCCGCCCGTCCGAGCGGTACGGCATCGAGGCCATCCGGCGCATCGCACGGCCCTCGCACCTGCCCGAGCCCCTGGCACCCACCGATGCGGCAGGGCCCCCGCCTCGCGTACTCGTTCTGACCCCGACCGGCCACCAGGAATACGCCTACGCCGCCCTGCGGGCCGGAGCCGGCGGATTCCTCCTCGACGACGCGTCCCCGGACGAAGTGACCGCGGCCATCCGTGCCGTGGCCGCCGGGGACGCCGTGATCACCCCCGTCCTGACTCGCGCGCTCATAGACGTCGTCCGCCAACAGCGCGCCGCCCGCCCCCTCGGTCGGGACATCGGCCTCGGCACCCTCACCGGACGCGAACGCGACGTCCTCACCGCTGTGGCCTCGGGCTGGTCCAACGCCGAGATCGCCGAACGGCTGTCCATCGCCCCGACCACCGTCAAGTCCCACGTCAGCCACATCCTCGCCAAGACCGGCGCCCGCGCTCGCGTGCAGGCGGTGGCCCTCGCCTACGAATCCGGCCTGGTGCGGCCGGCCGCCTGACGCATACCGCGCGGCCGCGGGCAATCGACCACGGAGGCCGAATCAAGCCCCAGGGCAGCCGCCGGCCCCTGTCGCGAGAAGGCCGTTGACCACCACGGCCGCCAGCGTTTCGGCCGTGGCGGTGAGCTGTTCCGAGGAGAAGTTCGCGGGCCTGCCCAGGCGTCGGGCCAGAGGCGTGTCCAGCATGCCCGCGACGGGAGGGATGACGGCGAAGAACAACACGTCCATCGAGATGGGCGTCATGCGCTCGGAGGCCACGAGCCGCTCGATGGCGGCCATCATCGGCTGCAGGGTCGGGGCGATGTAACGCTCGTACAGGTACTCCAACCGCTCGGTGTCCTGGGAGAGCTCGTCGACGAAGATCCGTCCGATCAGGGGTGTGTCCACGGCGGACCGGTAGAAGCCGGTGATCGCCCGCCGCAGATACTCGGCATCGTCGGCCGAGGGATCCACCTGCGGCAGACCCGCCAGCTGCGCGCCCAGGGCAGCGTCCATCACCGCACGCCAGAACGCCGCCTTTGCCCCGTACCGGTCGTTGATGAAGTTGTGGCTGACGCCCAGACGGCGGGCCAGCTCGCGGGCGGAAGCACGGTCGTATCCCAGCTCCGCGAAGGCCTCCAGTCCCCGCTGCATGATGGCCTCTTCCTCGGGCACCGCGGGAGTGTCCGCGCCGGGGCGTCCCGGCCTTCGAGCGAATTCGGCTGTCGCGCCCATCCTGCCTCCATGCCTTGTTGCCGGCCCCTACGTGGCGAGTACTCCCAGGTCGCACTGTGCCAGGGCCATCGTACGAGCCCACGAAAGACTCACTTGACACTTGTCAGATTACCGCTAATCTGACAAGCGTCAGACGCTTCCTGGGCGAGCATGCCGCGCGGCGTCGGCTCACCAGCCGGATCCTCTTCCGCCCTCCTGTCCATGTTTCTGGAGTGTTCGCCATGCCCGACGCCTCCACCGACACCTCTGTCGGTACGACAGTCACTTCCCTGCCGTCAGGCCAGAAGTCACCCGGCCACCGCTGGTGGATCCTCGCCGTCATCGGCGTGGCCCAGCTGATGGTCGTGCTGGACGCCACGATCGTGAACATCGCGATGCCCTCCGCACAGGAGGACCTGGGTTTCTCCAACGGAGACCGGCAGTGGGTCGTCACCGCCTACGCGCTCGCCTTCGGCAGCCTGCTCCTGCTCGGCGGCCGCATCGCCGACCTCTACGGGCGCAAGATGACCTTCCTGGTCGGCCTGGTCGGCTTCGCCGGTGCCTCCGCCCTCGGCGGTGCCGCGGGAAGCTTCGAGATGCTCATCGCCGCCCGTGCGGGACAGGGCATGTTCGGTGCCCTGCTCGCCCCGGCCGCGCTGTCCCTGCTGAACACGACCTTCACCGACCCCAAGGAACGCGCCAAGGCCTTCGGCATCTACGGGGCCATCGCCGGCTCCGGCGGCGCCATCGGCCTGCTGCTCGGCGGAGTGCTGACCGAGTACCTCGACTGGCGCTGGACCCTCTACGTCAACCTCGCCTTCGCCGTCGTCGCCCTGGTCGGCGGTGCACTGCTGCTCCAGCGCTCCACGCGCGACAAGAACGTGAAGATCGACATCCCCGGCACCGTCCTGGTCACCAGCGGCCTGTTCTGCCTGGTCTACGGCTTCTCCAACGCCGAGAGCAAGGACTGGAGCTCCCCGGCCACCTGGGGCCTCCTGCTCGCCGGCACCGTCCTGCTCGCCGCGTTCACCTGGTGGCAGACCCGCTCCGCCCACCCCCTGCTGCCCCTGCGCATCCTGCTCGACCGCAACCGCGGCGCCTCCTTCGTCGCCCTGCTGATCTCCGGCGCCGGCATGTTCGGTGTCTTCCTCTTCCTCACCTACTACCTGCAGTTGAGCCTCGGCTACACCCCCGTCAAGACCGGACTGGCCTTCCTGCCCATGGTCGGCGGGCTGATGGTCGCCGCGATCCTCGCCACCAGCACGCTCATCCCCCGCTTCGGTCCCAGGCCGGTGGTGTCGCTGGGCATGGGCCTCGCCGCCGCGGCACTGGTCCTGCTGACCACCCTCGACCTGAACAGCAGCTACCTCACGCACATCCTGCCCCCGCTCGTCGTCGTGGGCTTCGGCATCGGCCTGGTGATGGCCCCGGCCATGAGCCTGGCCACCGCGGGTGTGGGCGCCGAGGACGCCGGCGTGGCCTCCGCCACCGTCAACACCATGCAGCAGATCGGCGGCTCCCTCGGCACGGCCCTGCTGAACACCCTCTCCGCCAGTGCCGTCACCGACTACCTGGTCGGCAAGAACCCCAAGGACCCGGCCGTCCTCGCCCAGGCCAGCCTGGAGTCCTACTCCACCGCCTACTGGTGGTCGGCCGCCTTCTTCGCCGTCGGCCTGATCGTCAGCGTTCTCCTCTACCGGCGTGGCGTACCGGCCGCCGACCCCGATGCCGCACCCGTGGTGCACATGTGAGGTCCTGGTCGGGGCGTTACCGCCCCCGCGACTCCTGAGCGGCCCGCCGGATGCCCGGCGGGCCGCTTCAGAACCTTGTCCGCTGCGACTCCCTTCCCCTTCCCCTTCCTCGGCGGGGCGCCCATACTCTGACGCTCCGTCAGATAATGCGCCAGAGCCGGGGAGGACCCCATGTCACTGCTCGCAGGCAAGACCGTCGTCGTGTCGGGAGTCGGGGCCGGGCTCGGCCGTCAGGTCGCGGCGGCCGTCGTACGGGACGGCGGGAACGCGGTGCTGGGGGCGCGGACCGGGGCGAACCTCGCCAAGAGCGCGGCCGAAATCGATCCGGACGGGGCGCACACGGCGTACCGGGCGACCGACGTCACCGACGAGGGGCAGTGCGGGGCGCTGGCGGAGCTGGCGCGGGAGCGGTTCGGGCGGATCGACGCGGTGGTCCATGTGGCGGCCTGGGACAGCTACTTCGGCGGCCTGGAGGACGCCGACTTCACGACCTGGCAGTCCGTCATCGACGTGAACCTGCTGGGGACGCTGCGGATGACGCGGGCCTGTCTGCCGGGGCTGAAGGCGGGCGGGGGCTCGGTGGTGTTCATCGGTACGCAGTCGGCGGTGGCGGCTCCGTCGCAGGTGCGGCAGGCGGCGTACGCGGCGTCGAAGGGGGCGCTGACCAGCGCGATGTACTCGCTGGCGCGGGAGCTCGGGCCGTACCGCATCCGGGTCAACACAGTGCTGCCGGGCTGGATGTGGGGTCCGCCGGTGCGGGCGTATGTCCAGTTCACGGCGCAGACGGAGGGCGTGCCGGAGGCGGAGGTGCTGGAGCGGCTGAGTGGCCGGATGGCGCTGCCCGAGCTCGCCTCGGACGCGGACGTGGCGGACGCGGCGGTGTTTCTGGCCTCGGACCGGTCGCGGGCGATCACGGGGCAGTCGCTGCTGGTCAACGCGGGGGAGCTGATGCGCTGACCTAACCCTTTTCAGCCAACCTGGAGTTCATATACATAAACCAGGAACAGCTCTCAGAACAATTTTACGTGCTCTTGACCATCCGCTTGCTTGCCGCGGGCATGTCACCGAACCCAGAGTTCACATGCCTGACCCTGGCCACGGACCCTGGAAGGGGGCACATGAACAGTCTCGACTGGGCCGTGCTCATCGGCTACTTCGGCGTGATGGTCGCAATCGGCGTCTGGTCGCACAAGCGGGTGGACAACGTCAGCGACTTCTTCACGGCCGGCGGCAAGATGCCCTGGTGGCTCTCCGGCATCTCCCACCACATGTCGGGCTACAGCGCGGTGATGTTCACCGGGTACGCGGGCATCGCCTACACCTACGGCGTGACGTCCTTCGTGACCTGGTCCTTCCCCATCGCGCTCGGCATCGCCATCGGCTCGAAGCTGTTCGCCCCGCGCATCAACCGGCTGCGGTCGCGACTCCATGTCGCCTCACCGCTGGAGTACCTGAAGAACCGTTACGACCTCAAGACCCAGCAGGCCCTGGCCTGGTCCGGCATGCTGCTGAAGATCGTCGACGTCGGCGCGAAGTGGGCCGCGATCGCGACCCTGCTTTCGGTCTTCACCGGTATCTCGCTCAACCAGGGCATCCTCATCACCGGCACCATCACGGCGGTCTACTGCACGATCGGCGGCCTGTGGGCGGACGCGCTGACCGAGCTGGGCCAGTTCGTCATCCAGCTCCTCGCCGGTGTCGCGATGTTCGTCGCCGTGGTCATGGAACTCGGTGACAGGAACATCGGATTCATCGACGCCTGGGACCAGCCGGCCCTCCAGGGCCACGAGAAGCCGCTGGTCGCCGACTACGGCGCGGTGTTCCTGCTGGCGTTCCTCTTCATCAAGCTCTTCGAGTACAACGGCGGCATGCTCAACCAGGCCCAGCGCTACATGGCCACCTCCAGCCCCCGCGAGGCCGAGCGCTCGGCGAGGCTGTCGGCGGTTCTCTGGCTGGTCTGGCCCCTGGTCCTCTTCTACCCCATGTGGATGTCGCCGCTGCTGGTGGAGTCCCAGAAGCCGGACGGCTCCGACTCCTACGGCCTGATGACCGAACAGCTCCTGCCGCACGGCCTGTTGGGCCTGGTCATCGTCGGCTTCTTCTCCCACACCATGGCCATGTGCTCCTCCGACGCCAACGCGATCGCCGCCGTCTTCACCCGGGACGTGGCGCCGGTGATCTCGACGCGGGCCCGGAGCTGGAGCCAGCGCTCGGGGCTGATCGCGGCGCGGCTCGCGACGGTCGTCTTCCTCGGTCTGTCGATGGCGGCGGCCACCCAGGTCAACTCCCCCGCCTTCAAGGACATCATCACCGTCGTCATCAAGTGGGTCGCCGGCCTGATGGGCCCGATGGCCATCCCGATGATGCTCGGCCTGCTGCGCCCGTTCCGCCGCTCGGGCCCGACGGCCGCGCTCACCAGCTGGTCCATGGGTCTGTTCGCCTTCTGGCTGGTCAACTACCCGATCAACTGGAACGTCGACGGCGGCGTCCCGCTCCAGTACCAGGTGTCGATCCCACTGGCCGTCTCCCTGGTCCTCTACATCCTCATCGGCTTCCTCAAGCCGGAGGACACCCCGGAACGCCTCGCGATCATCGAGACGATCAACACGGACGGGGACGGGACCGCCGGCGCCGCGGCGATCCCGACGCCGGCGGACCCCATGGACAAGGTGGGTCCGGCACCGGTCAAGGACTGAGGTCACGCCCGCGGATAGCGGGCGAGCCACCCGGGGGACGACCCGGCCGGGCCGTGCAGTGCGGGCCCCTGGGTCATCTCCATCGCGAAGTCGTCCGCCAGTTCCAGCAGAGTGGGACGGCCCTCCAGCTCGGCCAGCCAGGCCGGCGGGAGGGCCGTCTCGCCGTGCAGGGCGCCGAGCAGGCCGCCGGTGAGCGCGCCCGCGGCGGCGGAGGGCCCGTCGTGGTTGACCGACAGACACAGCCCGTGCCGTACGTCCTCCCCCACGAGCGCGCAGTACACGGCGGCGGACAGCAGCCCCTCCGCCGTACCGTCCCCGATCAGCTCCTCCACCCGGGCCGGAGCGGGCATGCCCTGCCGTACGGCGCCCAGCGCGTGCTGCAGCCCGTCCGACACGGGCTCGTGCCCGGGCCGGACGGCGAGCAGCGCGAGGGCCCGCTGCACGGCAGCGTCGAGACTCTCGCTGCGGGCGAGCGAGTGCACGATCACGGCGTACGCGCCGGCGGCCAGACACGCGGTGGGATGCCCGTGGGTCTGCGCGGCACACTCCACGGCGAGCTGTACGACGAGTTGCGGCTCCCACCCCACCAGCAGCCCGAAGGGCGCGGACCGGGCGGCGGCCTCCGGACCGGCCTCACCGGCGTTCTTGGGCGAGTCCAGCGTCCCCATGGTGTCGTCGCCGAGCCCGAGCAGCAGGGGCCGGGTGGGATCCCGCCGGGCATACAGCCACTCCTCCCGCGCGAGCCACCCGTCGTCCTTGCGCCGCTCGTCGGGACCCCAGTCACGCTGGGTGGCGAACCAGCGCAGATACGCCCGGTGCACGTCGGTGGGCGGATGCCAGGCGCCGGTGTCGCGGCGCACCTGGGCGCGTATCAGCCCGTCCACGGTGAACAGGGTCAGCTGCGTGAGATGACTGACCGCGCCGCGCCGCCCGTACCCGAACCCGAGATCGAGCAGCCCCTCCGCCCCGTACTCCTCCCGTATCTCCGCCAGCCCGAGCCCGTCCACCGGCGCGCCCAGCGCGTCCCCGACGGCCACCCCGAGCAGGGTCCCCCGCACCCGCCCCCGAAAATCCTGCTGCTCGGCCCGCCCCCAGACGGCCCCGGCTGTCGCACCCACCAAGACCTCCCACGGCACCGTCCACTCGTACGACAGTTCAGCACTGTAATCGAACGGGGACGGGGAGTTCAGGGGCGAATCGGTATGCCGGGAGTGACCGGAGTGGGCTGGTGTGGTCGGTCTGGCCGGTCGTGGCCCGGCCAACGATCAGCATCGGCTGAGCGGTCGTCCGGCCGCGGGCAGCCTCGGCGGCGTCACCCCAAGGACACCGACCGGTTCCCCAAGTCCGCGTGGTCCAAGGCCAGTTCGGCGTCCTCGCCCGCGCATCCCGCCCGCCACCAGTCTGGCTCAATCGGTACCGGCACCCCGCGTCAGGCAGGAAAGATGGCCGCCATGGCCACTACAACCTCACGCAGCGCTCTCTCCCTCACCGCCACCCTCCTCACCGCCACCGTCGCCCTCTACATGGCGCTCGTCGCTTTCGGGAACATCACGGACTTCGGGACGAATCAGCAGTTCGTGCAGCACGTGCTCGCCATGGATACGACGTTCAAGGACGACGACCTGATGTGGAGAGCCATCACCAGCAAGGGACTTCAGGACGCGGCGTATGTCGCGATCATCGTGTGGGAGACGGTCGCCGCGCTCGTCCTGCTCTACGGGACGTGGCTGTGGGTGCGGAGGGATCACGCGGGTGCCCGGCGGATTTCGACGTACGGCCTGCTGATGGTCATGCTGCTGTTCGGTGCCGGGTTCATCGCGATCGGCGGCGAGTGGTTCTCGATGTGGCAGTCCGGGGACTGGAACGGGCTGGACGCGGCGACGCGGGCGTTCGTGTTCAGCGGGGTCGTGCTGCTGGTGGTGAACCTGCCGCTCGGGGACGCGGGCACACGCTCCGCTAGCTGACCACCACGACCGTCGTCCCCGTCTCCCCGAACGTCCACAGCGCGTCCCCGTCGGCCGTCTTCATGCGGATGCCGCCCGTCTGGACACCGGCGGCCGGCGGGGGCGGCGAGGAGCCGTCCACCGCACTGGAGAAGGCGATGTTGACGCCGGACGCGGTGGCGAAGTAGACGATGTGCTCGATCTGCACGCCGTCCGAGCCCGTCGTCGCGTCCGTGCGGGTACCGACCGTGTAGGTGCCCGGGCCGGGATCGACGGTGCCCGGCCAGACCGCGAAGGTACGGCGGGACGCGTCGCTCGCGTCGACCAGCCAGACCCGCTTCTGCCCCAGGGAGTAGACGATGCGCCGCCCGGTGCCGGAGCCGTCCGGCACCGCGGCCGGCGCCGCGGACTTGGTGGGCGTGGGCTGTACGCCCGCCGAAGCGGTCGGTCGGGCGGCCGTGGCGGTCGGGTGCGGCCCCTTGTCCGCCTCCACGGCCAGGACGGAGACCGCCACAACCGCGCCCACCGTCAGGCCGGTCACCCAGACCCACGAGGGAAGCCGTCGGGCAGGCACGGGCACGCATCTCCTCAGCGACGGACAGACAGCTGTGCGACCCCCACATCGAGGGTCCGATCATCGTACTGTGAGCCCGTCGGCGCCGGATCCCACCTCACCCCGCCCCCCGCGACGCCCGCCACATCGTGTGCTCGCGGCTGATCGCCTCCTCCGCGTCCGCGACCTCCTGGGCCCAGGCGGCTTCCCCGGCCTGGGTCAGCCGGTCGTGGACGACGCTGAGCTCGGTGGCGGCGAAGGTGTAGGCACGGCCCAGCGTCTCGTACTGCCGCACCGCGAACCACGCCGAGCCGGCGCCCAGGACGGCCGCGAGGACCCCGGCGAGATCGAAGTCCAGCACACCGGTGAGCCGCAGCACCGCCGCCGTCAGGCCGAGTCCCTCGACGGCGATGAGCAGCAGCCGCCAGCGCCGCGCCCGTACGACGTTCGCCTGCGCCTTGTTCGTGTACCAGCCCAGCTGATCCTCGACGCGATGCCGTACGTACGCCTTCTTCCGGGCGGCGAAGTCCTGGCCGCGCAGGTCGTTCATGGCGTCCGTGACCGCGGCCGACCCCATCGGGACGAGGCTCGTGGCGGGCGCCTCCCTGACCAACTCCCGTAAGCGCTCCAGGAAGCGGAGCTGGGCCTCGCCCTGCGGCACGTCGGCCGGGAACGGGGTCCCGCCCACCGCGTACCGCCAGGCGAGCGTCTTCGTGGACTCGGCCAGCGCCCGGCCGTCGTACCAGGCCTGCTCCGGCCGCTCGGCCAGCAGCCAGACCTCCACCAGCAGCGTCGCGACGAAGACCGCGACCAGGGCGAGAAACGCCGCCCGGTGATCGAGGACCCCGCACGCCGCCGCGGCCACCGCCAGCAGCAGCCGCCACTTCGTACCCCCGATGTAGCGGCGCTGGCCGGTCAGCGAGGCGGCGTCCGAGGAGCGGAACACCACCGGCAGATCGTCGTCGCGCAGTCCACCCGTCGTCGTTCCGCTCACCCGTCGTCCCCCTCGCCACCGGATCAAAGGCGCCAACCGGCCCTTTCTACTGCCCGGCCGGGGCCCGGGTCAGTCCAACACCGGCAACAACTCCGGCAGATGCCCGTCCGACACTGCTGCCGCCCGCTGCCGTTCCTCGGAGACCTCGCCGTACAGGGTCGTCCGCGGCTTCGACGGGCGGCCGGCCGCCTCCGCCACCTCGATCAGGTCCTTGACGGACTTGTACGAGCCGTAGGAGGAGCCCGCCATGCGGGAGATGGTCTCCTCCATGAGGGTGCCGCCGAGGTCGTTCGCGCCGGAGCGGAGCATTTCGGCCGCGCCCTCGGTGCCCAGCTTCACCCAGCTGGTCTGGATGTTGGGGATGTGCGGGTGCAGCAACAACCGGGCCATCGCCGTCACCGCCCGGTTGTCCCGCATGGTCGGGCCGGGGCGGGCGATGCCCGCCAGGTACACCGGCGCGTTCGTGTGGATGAAGGGGAGGGTGACGAACTCCGTGAAGCCGCCCGTCCGTTGCTGGATGCCGGCCAGCGTGCGCAGGTGCCCCAGCCAGTGCCTCGGCTGGTCCACGTGGCCGTACATCATCGTCGAGGACGAGCGGATGCCCAGCTCGTGGGCCGTGCTGACCACCTCGATCCAGGTGGCCGTCGGCAGCTTGCCCTTGGTGAGGATCCAGCGGACCTCGTCGTCGAGGATCTCGGCGGCCGTGCCGGGGATGGAGTCGAGGCCGGCCTCCTTCGCGGCCGTGAGCCACTCGCGGATGGACAGGCCCGTGCGCGTGGCGCCGTTCACGACCTCCATCGGGGAGAAGGCGTGCACGTGCATGCCGGGGACGCGGGTCTTGACCGCCTTCGCGATGTCGAAGTACGCCGTCCCGGGCAGGTCGGGATGGATGCCGCCCTGCATGCAGACCTCCACGGCGCCCACCTCCCAGGCCTGTTGGGCGCGGTCGGCGACCTGGTCCAGGGAGAGGGTGTAGGCGTCGGCGTCCGTGCGGCGCTGGGCGAAGGCGCAGAAGCGGCAGCCGGTGTAGCAGACGTTGGTGAAGTTGATGTTCCGCGTGACGATGTAGGTGACGTCGTCGCCGACCATCGACTTGCGGACGTCGTCGGCGATGCGGGTGAGCGCGTCCAGCGCCGGGCCGTCCGCGTGCAGCAGGGCGAGGGCCTCCTCGTCGGTGAGGCGGGTCGGGTCGTCCGCCGCCGTCGCCAGTGCCGCGCGTACGTCCGTGTCGATGCGCTCCGGCACCATGCCGGGGACGGCCGCCTCGCGCAGGGCGGCCCAGTCGCCGTACACCTCGTCGAAGTCGTCGCGGCGGTCGGACGTACGGCCCTCGGTGTCGATCGACACATGGAGATCCGTACGGCCGGACGCGGTGAACGCCTCCTCCGGCTCCTGCCACGGATGCCCCTCGACGACGGCGTCCGGGCGGGCGAGTCCGGTCTCCGGGTCCGCGAGCGCCCGTACGTGCGGGCGCAGCCGCGGGTCCAGCCAGGGCTCGCCGCGCTGCACGAACTCGGGGTACACGCACAGGCGTTCGCGCAGTTCGAAGCCGACGGCGGCCGACCTCTCGGACAGTTTCTCGATCTGGGGCCAGGGGCGTTCCGGGTTGACGTGGTCGATGGTCAGCGGGGACACCCCGCCCCAGTCGTCGATGCCGGCGCCGATCAGCCGCTCGTACTCGGAGTCCACGAGGTTCGGCGGGGCCTGGAGACAGGCGGACGGGCCCATGATGTGCCGGGCGACCGCCACCGTGGCGACCAGCTCGTCCAGTTCCGCGTCCGGCATGCCGCGCATCGCGGTGTCCGGCTTGGCGCGGAAGTTCTGGATGATCAGTTCCTGGATCGAGTGGTAGGCCCGGGACACCTTCCGCAGCGCGAACAGCGACTCCGCCCGCTCCTCGTACGTCTCGCCGATCCCTATGAGGATGCCGGACGTGAAGGGGACGGAGGAACGGCCGGCGTCCTCGAGCACCCGCAGCCGGACGGCGGGCTCCTTGTCCGGGGAGCCGTAGTGCGGGCCGCCGGGCTCGGACCAGAGCCGCTCGGCGGTCGTCTCCAGCATCATGCCCATGGACGGGGCGACGGGCTTGAGGCGCTGGAAGTCCGTCCAGGACAGCACGCCGGGGTTGAGGTGCGGCAGCAGGCCCGTCTCCTCCAGGATGCGGATGGAGATGGCGCGGACGTACGCGATCGTGTCGTCGTAGCCGTGCGCGTCGAGCCATTCGCGCGCCTCCGGCCACCGGTCCTCGGGCTTGTCGCCGAGGGTGATCAGGGCTTCCTTGCAGCCGAGGGCGGCGCCTCGGCGGGCCACGTCGAGGACCTCGTCCGGGGACATGAACATCCCGTGCCCCTCGCGGCGCAGCTTGCCGGGGACGGTGACGAAGGTGCAGTAGTGGCACTTGTCCCGGCACAGCCGGGTGAGGGGGATGAAGACACTCTTGGAGTAGGTGATGACGCCGGGGCGGCCCGCCGCCTGAAGGCCCGCGTCGCGCACGCGGGCGGCGGACGCGGTGAGGTCCTCCAGGGCCTCACCTCGGGCCTGGAGCAGCACCGCGGCCTCGGCGGCGTCGAGGGCGACGCCGTCCCTGGCGCGTTTGAGGGCGCGACGCATGGAGTTCTCGGTGGGGCCGGTTCCGGGGGTCGCGGAAGTCGTCATCCTTCGAGCATACGAGCGACGTGATCAGTGCAGTCAGGAACCGTCCGATTCGTCCCCGCCCGCCCGGCGTTACACGGTGTCACGGGCGGTGTCACCGACGGCGGGGAGATAACGGGCACAGTCGTCCAGGACGCCCAGCACCTCCGCCTCCCCGGCCGGCGGCAGCTGCACCACGACCTCCTCGATGCCCAGCTCGGCGTAGTGCGCCAGCTTGCCTGGCGAGGGGTGGACGGCGTACGGGACGATCTGGAGGGCCGCCGGGTCGCGGCCCGCATCCGCCCAGGCGGCGCGCAGCACGGGCAGCGACTCCGACAGGCCGCGGCCGCCGATCGGCAGCCACCCGTCGGCGTACTCGCAGATGTGCGCGAAGAGTTTCGGCCCGGCCGCCCCGCCGACCAGCGTGCGCGGACCGACCACCGGGCCGCGCGGCTTCTGTACCGGTTTGGGGTACGCGAAGCTCGCCCGGACGCTCCCGAACTCCCCCTCGTGCGCCGTCGGCTCCTCGCTCCACAGCGCCCGCATCAGCGCCATCCGGTCCCGGACGAGCTCGCGCCGGGTGCGCCACTCGACACCGTGGTCGGCGGCCTCCTCGACGTTCCAGCCGAAGCCGAGGCCGAGGGTGAGGCGGCCGCCGGAGAGGTGGTCGACGCTCGCGACCTGCTTGGCGAGGTCGATCGGGTCGTGCTGGGCGACCAGGGTGATGCCGGTGCCCAGGCCGAGCCGCTCGGTGACCGCCGCGGCCTGGCCGAGGGCGACGAAGGGGTCGAGGGTGCGGCCGTACTCGGGCGGCAGCTCGCCGCCCGCCGGGTACGGGCTGGTCCGCTCGACGGGGATGTGCGTGTGCTCGGGCAGGTACAGCCCGGCGAACCCGCGCTGCTCCAGCTCGCGGGCGAGCCGGGTCGGGGTGATCGTCTCGTCGGTGAGGAAGATCGTCACGGAGATACGCATGGCTCATCTGTACCGGCTTCGCGCCCATCTGTCCATACCGACCGGTCGGCATCTTTAGTGACATCCAGAGGGGCGGCACCAATTCCCCTGTCTTTCCACGGCCGTTCACGCGCGTCCGGCACGGTTGGGGCATGTGTGACGCCAACGACGACAACGTCCACCACAGCATCGGAAGACGCGCACTCTTCGTGACGGGAGCCGCCGCCGCGCTTACGTTGGGAAGCGTGACCTTCGCCTCACCGGCCGGGGCGGCCGACGGGGACCAGGAGACGCAGACGCTCCGCGGCACCCTGCCCACCGGCTCCCCCGACTTCGTCTACGTACCCGTCGAAGTCCCCTCCGGCGTACGCGAGATCAGGGTCGCCTACACCTACGACCGCCCGTCCGTCCCGGCCGGCACCGCGGGCAACGCCCTCGACATCGGCATCTTCGACGAGCGCGGTACGGAACTGGGCGGAAAGGGGTTCCGGGGCTGGTCGGGCGGCGCGCGGACCGAGTTCTTCCTCCGCGCGGACGACGCGACACCGGGGTACCTCGCGGGCCCGGTGCGGGAGGGCACCTGGCACATCGCGCTCGGCCCGTACA
Source organism: Streptomyces sp. NBC_01352 (assembly GCF_036237295.1). Classification (NCBI taxonomy): domain Bacteria; kingdom Bacillati; phylum Actinomycetota; class Actinomycetes; order Kitasatosporales; family Streptomycetaceae; genus Streptomyces; species Streptomyces sp. NBC_01352. The sequence goes on along the minus strand of NZ_CP108354.1, from coordinate 6,181,916 downwards.
CGGTCTCCCCGCAGGGACTGTCGTACGAGATCACGATCACGCTGACCTACGGCGAGCCGGGCGCGGCCGTCCGGCCGGCGTACCCGCCCTCGCGCGCCAAGGGCCGGGGCCGCGACTGGTACCGCGGGGACTGCCATCTGCACTCCTGGTACTCCGACGGCCGCCGCACCCCCGCCGAGATCGCGGCGCTGGCGCGGGCGGCCGGCCTGGACTTCATCAACTCCTCGGAGCACAACACGCATGCCGCGCACGCCCATTGGGCGCCCGAGGCGGGCGAGGACCTGCTGATCATGCTGGGCGAGGAGGTCACCACGAGGAACGGCCACGTGGTGGCCCTCGGCACCGACCCCGGCACCTTCGTCGACTGGCGCTACCGGGCCCGCGACAACCGCTTCGGCCGCTTCGCCCGGCAGATCCGCCGCGCCGGCGGCCTGGTCGTACCGGCCCACCCGCACGCCACCTGCATCGGCTGCAACTGGAAGTTCGGGTTCGGCGAGGCGGACGCGGTGGAGGTGTGGAACGGGCCGTACACCCCCGACGACGAGGTCTCGCTCGCCGACTGGGACAGCATGCTCGTGGCGTCCGTGCGGGGCGGCGGCCGGGAGTGGATCCCGGCGATGGGCAACAGCGACGCCCACCGCGACCCGGACGTGATCGGCCTCCCCCAGACGGTCGTCCTCGCCGACGACCTCACCCGCGAGGCCATCCAGGAGGGCATCCGCGCGGGACGTTCGTACGTCGCCGAGTCGAAGAACGTGTCCCTCGCCTTCACGGCCTCGGGCGGTCGCGGCCAGCACGCGGGCATCGGCGAGCGGCTGGAGTCGGCCGGGGACACGCCGGTGACGGTCCGCCTGGAGGTCACGGGCGCCCCGCGCTGCACGGTCCGCCTCGTCACCGACCAGGGCGTGCTGTTCACCAGCGCGCCGCTGCCGGTGGCCGGTTCGGGGGTCGTCGAGTGGCGTACGACCCCGGCTTACGCGGCGTACGTCCGGGCGGAGGTGCGGCACGAGGCGGCGGCGGGGCCGCTGCCGGGGGCGTTGGCCGCGTTCACCAACCCGATCTTCCTGGGGCGTTCATAGGCAGTAGGCGGTCAGTTCCGCGGTCGGTTCCGCGGTCAGTTCCGCGCGGTGCGCGCCCTCGTCAGCTGCTTCAGCTCGATGATCGTCGCGACGGCTCCCAGCCAGCGGGCCGCCGCCTCGTCGGCGGGGGCTCCGCCCGCCATTGCCTGCCGCGGCACTGGCTGCGTGGCGGCCTCCAGCCAGTCGCGTACGACCGCTGCCGCCTCGGGGCGCGGCAACGGCTCGGGCAGCTCCGCCGTGTACGCCAGGCCCCCGGCCCGGACCACCTCGGCGAGGAAGGCCACCGAGCGCGGCTGGGTGCCGAGGCGGTCGAGGATCACGGCGGCGGCCGCGGCGCCGTCGCCGAAGAGGGCGGTGCGGCGCGGGCCGGGGGCGGCGGTGAGGCCGTAGCGCAGGAGCACGGTGACGTCGAACTCGGCCAGTTCGTCGTCGGTGTGGGACGGGTGGTCGGGGGTCGTGTTCATCGCGGGCCTCGGCTCAGCTGACGGTGACGGTGTAGGTGACCCGCTCGGGCGCGGTCGGGGTCGGCGTCGAAGAGGGGGTCCCGGTGTCGTCGCCCTCGCAGGTGGTCGCGAACGTGCAGTGCGTCAGCACGATCTCGGTGCTGCCCTTGCCGGTGGCCTCGAAGGTGAAGGTGAGCTCGCTGCCGGCGCCGGGCACCGGCTCGTCGCCGGAGTCCGACGCGCTCTTCTCACCCCGGCTGCGGACCACCGAGGTGTCGGGCCCGGGGTCGCCCAGGTACCAGTGCTCGCGGGTGGAGGCGTTCTCCTCGACGGTGAGCGTGAAGCGCTCGCCGACCCCGGCGGAGATGCTGCGGTCCTGGGTGGGACGGCTGACGGGCTCGGTCGACCTGGCGGGCTCGCCGGAGTCGTCGGTGCCCGTTCCGCAGCCCGTGGCGAGGGCGAGGAGCGCGACCGCGCCGACCACCACCGCCCGGCCCCGGGAGCGGGACGCCGTACGCATCGTTGAGTTCACTCTTCGCTCCCTCGCCCCTAGTACTGGGACAGAACCGAGGGCCGCTCGGCGAAGGTCGGCATCGTGGTCATCTCGCTCTCGGCCACGCTCACGCTGCGGGCGTGGGTCGCGACGAGACCGTCGGTGCCGGAGTACGCCCCCTTGGCGAGGCGCAGCTTGTCGGCGAGCTCGTGCAGCGCGTCCTCGATCGTGCGGGCCTCGGCCGTCCAGGCCGCGACGTACGAGTTGACCGCCTCCGCGGAGACGGCGCCGCCCAGCAGGTCCGACGCGTAGCAGGCCCTGGAGTCGATCGCGGTACGGATCTTCCCCGCGTCGTCGCCCGCCTCGTTCAGCTCTTTCGCCTGGCCGGTGAGCCCGCTCTTCTGTACCGAGAAGTCCGGCGCGGCCGTGGAGTCCTGTGCAGATGTCATCGTCATCCCCCTGTCTCTTGTGCCCTGTCACGGCCACGCCGTCTCATCGGACCGTGACCTCGAAGACGTGGAAGGCGGCCTCGGCGCCCGGTGCGCCGGTGGCGGTGGCGGTGGGGACCGGTGTCGCCGTGTCGGTGGGGCCGCCGCAGGTGTTCATCGGGCACCACAGCAGCCGTACCGTGGCCGTGCCCTTCCCGAGCGCGGTGAAGTCGAAGGACTGCGTGCCGCCGGAGGCGCCGTCGAGTTCACTGTCTGCGTAGTCCGCCCGCTTGCCGCGGTACTTCAGCACGTCCGCGTCCGGTTCGGGGGCGGTGAGATACCAGGCCTGGTCCAGGTTCGGGCTGGCGGGGAGGGTGAGGGAGAACGTGTCCCCCGCCGCCACGGTGATGGCCCGGTCCCGTGGACCGTACTCGGCGGCGGGGGCGGACGCCGTGACGCTCGGAACGGATGCCGTGGCGGTGGGTGCGCCGGATCCGCCGGACCCGCCGCAGCCGGTGAGGGCGAGCAGGCCGGACAGGGCCGCCGAGCAGACGAGCAGTGCGCGCGTGTTCATGATCGGTTCAGTCCTGGGGTAGATGGACGGCGTACGCGTTGGGCAGGCCGTCGTTGCTGGCCTTCGCCATGCCGCCGTTGACGAAGTCGTCCTCGCTGACCCAGGTGGTGGTGCCCCACGGGTTGTAGATCTGGAGCATGTCGCCCTCCTGGCCGATGATCATCATGGCGTGGCCCGACCGCTTGCCGTTCTCGTCGAATCCCTCGACGCCGATGGGCACCGGCTTGCCCTCCGCCACCGCCTTTTCGATCTCCGGCAGTGCGTCGCGCCGTGCGTCGGCGGTGCGGACCTCCTGGAGCTCGTACGTGCCGCCCGTGTCCGGGCCGACCTCCTTGTTGAGGACCTCGGTCTTGCCGTCGAGGCCCATGCCCTCCCAGTTCGCGCCGCCCCCGCCTTCCTCGTGCACCCGGTGCTGTTCGTCCACCAGGCGCTGCCGGAAGGCCTCGGGGTCGTCCTCCTGTCCGCTGGGGCCGCCGGTGAGTTCGAGTGCGTAGAGCGGGTCGACCATGGCGCGCGCGGTGACGGTGGAGGAGGCCACACAGGTGCCCTCCTGGCCGTCGCCGCCCTGGGTCCAGCCCTGGGAGTCGAACTCCTGGCGGTCGGCGTTGACGTTGGAGCCGTTGTACTTCGTCCCCTGGTCGTCCAGGCTGTCGCCCTGGGTGGTGATCGGCGCGAGGTGCTCCTGCAGCCACGCCGGGTCCTTGCCGTGGATCTTGCCGGCGAAGGTCTCGACCTCGCCGACGCCGTGTCCGGCGGCGAGGGCCTTCATGAGGTACGCCTTCTCCTGCGGCGATGACGCGTTGGCCATGAGGAGTTCCATCCGGGCCCGGTCGGCGGGCGGCAGGTTCTCCATGGCCCGCCCCGAGCGCTCCAGTTCGTTCGCGGTGAGGATCTCGTTGTACTCGGCCTCGCCGTTCACGCCACTGGCGTCGGCCAGCATCAGCCGGTCGACCGCGGACAGCTCGTCGGTGGTCATCTTCCCCGTACGTGCCTCGGCGGCCCACTTGTTCAGGTCCCGGGCCGCGACCCGGCAGGCCTCGCCGGCGGCGAGCACGGCCGTGCGCATCAGGCCGACGCCGTACGAGGCGAAGTGGGCGGCGTTCTTGCGGTCCCACTCCTCCTCGTCGTTCTCGCGCATCTCGTCGAAGAAGCCCTCGCGGTCGCTGCCCATCTCCGCCAGCGCCTGCTTCAGCTTCCCCCGGCCTTCGCTGTCCTGGCTCTGGGCCTCCGTGATGGCGTCGGCCAGCACGATCAGCGCCCTGGAACCGCCCTCGAACGCCTCCGCCATGTCCGACACCGCCCGCGACACGGCACCCACCGCGTCCTGGGCGAGGACACTCGTGTCGCCGACCCAGACCTCCGGGAGCCCCTTGCGGGCCACCCGGTCCACCCGTTCGTGCAGGCCCATGGCCTCGTCGAGCTGGTCGCGGTACCGCATGCCCAGCGATTCCAGCGTCCCCGGATCACCCTCCGGCGGGGGTTCCGCGAACGCCAGGTCGATCAGATCCAGCAGATCGTTCTTGCTCCCCGCCTTCAGCATCCGCTCGCTCAGCCCCGCCAGCCGCTCGGCACGCTCGGTCGCGGACTCGTCGATCCGCCGAAAAACCCCTGCCATCGCCGGCCCCGCCCCCCGTTCACATGATCATGCCCGCGGGACCGTAACACGGGGCCCAGGCGCCCTCGCCGCCCGATCACACGCCGCGCACACGGCTCCCACAGCATCCGCGCGACCCGGGTGGCGCTCACCGCGCCCGTTTCCCTGACTTCCGTCAAGGAACGCTGATCTCGTCCCCGAGCTCCGCCACATCCGCCAGGTCAGCCACCACCGCCGCGTGATCCGAGGCCCACACCCCGTCCACAGGCCCGTCGCCCGCCCGCCGGACATGCCGGACGTGCCCCTCGCCGACCGGGCCGGGCGGGCCGACGTGGATGTAGTCGATGCGGACGGCAGGCTCCAACACCCGTGCCGTGTAGGGGTTTTCTGGTGTCCAGGTGGCGGAGGGGGCGGCCGGGTCGGCGTACTCCCAGGCGTCGTAGAGGACTTGGCCGGGTACGGCCGGCTCGGTCTTGTAGCCGCCGAACAGACGGACGGCGTCCGAGTCCGGCCAGGCGTTGAAGTCCCCCGTGACGACGGGCGGGAACGGGGTGCCGCCCCGGTGCCGGGCGACCAGTTCCGCTACCGCGGTGACCTGACGGCAGCGCACCGCGGAGGCGTACGGGGCCGAGGTGAGGTGGGTGGTGAAGAAGGGGACGTCGTAGGCGGGGGTGGCCAGGCGGGCGTACAGGGCTGTGCGGCCGTCGGCGAGGGCGGCCGGTGCGGGCAGCTCCAGCACCTCCTGGTCGACCACCGGCCAGCGGCTGAGGACCGCGTTGCCGATGTCGACGGTGGGGTCCCCGATGCGGCGCCGCCAGCGTTCGGGCGACGGGGACGGCGCCCACGTCCAGTGCAGGCCCATCTCGTCGGCGAGCCACTCGGCCTGGTTCTCCCCGTCCGCGGCCCACACCTCCTGCAGCCCGACGACATCGGGGCGCAGGTCCCGTAACACGGCGAGGATCGCCTTCTGCCGCGCTTCCCAGGGGCCGAAGCGCCACCACAGGTTCCAGGTCACGACCCTCATCCGCAGCCACCGTCCTCGCATCCCGCGGCGTCGGGGACCATTGAAGCAGCCGTTCGAACGTTCCCGCCCGCCCGTTGCGACTGCTTCACAAGGAGCCCACCGCCGATGCCCCGACTCGCAGACCTCAGGTTCCGCGCCGCCACGACCTTCCAACGCCGCGTCGGCAACCCGATCCTGCGCCGCCTCCCCCTCCAGACCGTCCTGGAGACCACGGGCCGCGTCTCCGGCCTGCCCCGCCGCACCCCGGTGGGCGGCCGCCGCGTCGGCGACTCCTTCTGGCTGGTCTCGGAGTTCGGCGAACGTTCCCAGTACGTCCGCAACATCAAGGCCGATCCGCGAGTACGGGTACGGATCCGGGGACGGTGGCACACCGGCACGGCCCAACTTCTGCCTGACGACGACCCGGTGGCGAGGCTTCGCCGACTGCCGCGGTTCAACAGCGTGGGGGTTCGGGTGTTCGGGACGGATCTGCTGACGGTGCGGGTGGATCTGGACGGGTGAGGTCGGGCGGAGGGGCCGGGCGGGCTCAGTCCACAACCTGTGGATCACGGAAGTAATAGACGATCGTCACCCCGAGACCCGGCGTGTGCGTGTACACGACCGTGATCGACTCGGCTGAGTCGCGTGCGAGAGGGGTCGTGTACGTGTACTCCACGGAAGGGGGCCGCCAGCCAGGGATCTCCCGGCCGACCGCCGGGTCACGGCCGATGGCCACGAGAGCGTCCCGGACGACCTCCCGCTCCCCCTCCGTCAGGTCGCCGAACGCCTTCCTCGCAGGCTCGGCCTCCTCCAACGGAACGTCGTTCACGTGCTGCCGCCTCCGGTGCGCGCCTCTTCCAGGGCGGCCATGATCTCGGGCGAGTTCCTGATCAGGACCCGGTGCCGGTAGGCGCGGACCACTGCGGCGGCGCCTTCGAAGTCGTTGGTCGGGGAGGCTCCTATGGCGGCGGCCAGCTCTTCCTCGAAGCGTTCCCGGTCGCCCGGAAAGCCGTAGCGGCTGAGCGCACTGCGCAGGTCGTCCACGGTCCGGATCTCGGGCAGCGGCATCGCTCCCCAGCCGTGCTCGGGCTGTGCGCTCATGGTCAGCTCCTGGTGAAAGGGCATGGCTCCACCTCCCAGTATGGCCCGGCTCAGCACGTCGGCGCCCCGCCCCCGCACTCGGCCCACAGCAGCTTGCCGCCCTTCGACGCGCCCAGCTCGCGGAGCACCGAGGCGCCCCATGCGTTCGCGCAGGAACGGACGAGGTGCAGGCCACGGCCGCCCTCCTCGTCCAGCGGAGGCGTTGGGGCCTCCCGCTCCGAGAAGCCCGGCGGGACCCTCGGATCCGTGTCCCATACGGCCACCCGCAACCGGCCGGGCTCCGCAGAGCGGACGCGGAGGGCGTACGGGCCCTTGGTGTGGCGGTGCGAGTTGGTCAGCAGTTCCGCCGCGAGCAGTTCCGCGGTGGGAGTGAGTTCGGGCATCTCGTGGGCGGCGAGAATCAGCCGGAGGGCGCCCCGTGCGATGCCCGGTGCGCGTGGATCGTGCGGAAGATGCAGGGTGTAGTTCCAGGACGGGGATACGGTGGCCATCGGAAGTCTCCGGTCACTGAGGGGAGTTGGACGGGTGCCTGGTGTCTCTGCCGCGGCGTCCCACGGTGCGCTTCCAGGTGGGGCGCCTGGGAACGACGATAGAGCTCAGCAAATGACATTTGCCGATGTTCGAGATACTTCCCTTGCAATTCCCTCGTGTGAGTGACCGCCGATGGAACACGCGTCCAAGAGGAGTTCACGTGCCCGGCAGACCCCCGCTGACCGCCCGCCGTCTCCGGCTCGCCGTTGAGCTACGCAAGATGCGCGAGCGTGCGGGCATGACTGCGACCGAGGCCGCGCGGATGCTCAGCACGAGCCAGGGACAGCTCAGCAATGTGGAGTCGGGCCGCTTCGGCGTAAGCCCCGAACGCGTCAGAGCGCTGGCTCGCATCTACTCCTGCCCGGACCAGGCGTTCATCGAGGCCCTGGTCGGGATGGCGACCGACAAGACGTTCGGCTGGTGGGAGTCGTACCGCGAGGTGCTGCCGTCAGGACTCCTCGACCTCGCCGAGCTGGAGCACCACGCCACCGCCGTACGCACCGCGTACACCTCCCACATGCCGGGGCTGCTCCAGACCGCCGATCACGCACGGGAGATCTTTCGGCATGTCATCCCCGCACCCACACAGCCCGAGGTCGAGCACCGCGTATCGCACCGGATCAAACGTCAGGGCGTGCTGTACGGGCCGCACCCGACTCCGTACAGCACCGTCGTTCACGAGGCAGCCCTACATATGGGCGTCGGCGGCCGGAGTGTGGCTCGCACCCAGCTCCAGCATCTGCTGGAGATGAGCGAGCAGGAGCACATCACCCTGCATGTACTCCCGTTCGACGTCGGCGCGTTCCCCGGCTCGGGTCAGTCCATCAACTACCTGCACGGACCCGTCCCACAGCTCGACACCGCGCAACTCGACCAGTTCCACGGCCCGGTACTTCTCGACGCCGAGGCGCACCTTCAGAAGTACCGGCGCCTTCTGGACGTCGTGGAGGCCACCGCCCTCAGCCCTGAGAAGTCCCGGGACCTGATTCACTCCCTCGCCCAGAGCCTCTGAAGGAGCCAACATGCCCCCGCACGGCTGGCAGAAGTCGTCCTACTGTCAGGAAGGCGACGCCTGCGTCCACATATCCGCCACCTCCCCCACCACCGTCCACGTCACCGAAAGCGCCGACCCCACTCAAACCGTCCTCACCACCACCCCCGTCGCCTTCGGCGCCCTCCTCGACACACTCAAAGCGTCGAAATGATGTCCCGCTAATCCGAGACGCAGTACCGGACGGTCACGGCCTCCCAGCGCCGGATCAGCAACCCGGTCCTTGAGCCGCCTGCACGAGCAGGAGCAGCCCCGCAACGCGGTCCGGCTCGTTCAACGCGCCACGGATTGCGGTCGCCCACCCATGCTCGACCCGACCGGCAGGCCCGCTGGACTCCGAAGTGGTCCAGGAGGGCCCGAAGGTCCTCGGCCAGTCACTTCGACACCGCCGGATCTGGCAACCGACCGAAGCTGCGGGCGTCGTACCGAATCACAAGGTGCGCTCGGCGAGGGCCGGGACGACCGGTCCCAGAACTGCGAATCGGCGTTCCCGGGATGCAGCAGGGCCACCGGAGGACCCTCCCCACCGTGCCGGCATCCGTATCATCCGCCCAGACCTCGCCAGCCTCGACCCACACCAAGGACTCCATGGGACGACTTGCCCCGACGGCTGCTCCAGCAACAAGACGATATTGGCCAAGCCCTGCGGCGAGCGGCCGACCGGTTCCACCTGGTCGCAACGCGACCTTTACTGAGCCGCCTTCGAGCTTCGAACCCGGGACCTACGCATTACGAGGGCCTACAAGAACATCCCGATCAGTACCGGGAAGTGCCACCGGATCCCGTTTCCGCTGATCAGAGCGTTGCGGCCTGGATCGGCGTGACGTTCTGTCCAACGTGTGCTGCCCCGTCCGCTCACGCAGCGCTCACGCAGTACGCCGATTGAAGGGCTGCGATCCCTACTCCTCCTGCCCCTCGTCATCGACGTCGGCCCTCCGCGCGGGCGGCCGTTCGCCGCCCTGGCGCCAAGCGGAGTAGAGGATCGCCACGGCGGAGGTGACTCCGATGATCTGATCGGAGGGGAGACCAACGGCGATCAAAGTGACTGCCGCTACGACGATGGTGGCGAAGGCACAGAGGTCTGCAGTGCGCTGGCGCATCAGATTCCCTTCACATACGGGGGTTTCAGCAACGCGAGCAGCCTGCTGGGGCGCGCCACCGGCCCGGAAGTTTGATCTTTTGATCAAGTAGATCAAATGCAATACTTGGGCGATCAAAGCAGGGGGATCATGGGGAACGGGCAAGGACGGGGGCGCCCGTGGGCGCCAGTCGAGGACCTGAGCGAGCCGATGACCGAGGTTGTGGTGCTGCTCCGCGAGGTGATCGACGGCAGCGGCCTGGGATTGCGCGGACTCGCTGAGAGGCTGAGAGTCGAGCACCGCGGAGGACCCCCGCCACGCGGATACCAAACGCTCTCGAAGAGGCTCAGAGGCATAGGACTACAGAACGAACCACACCTGATCTACAGCATCGTCTCCGCATGCGTGGGGGAAGGTCGCAGGCAAGAACTGACGTCGCGAGTCACCGAGCTCCTCGCCGATGCCCGCGTCGCCGCGCCCCCTTCCGATGGCGCGTCCCGGAGACGGCCGTCGGCGACGGATCGGAAGCTGATCGCCGCACTCGACGAGATCAACACGCTACGAAAGAAGCTGGACCGGCTGCAGAGCAAGGCAGATCGGGCTGAGAAACGGCTCCTGGAGGCGCGCGAGCTCCTTGCAGCGGCTCGCGCGGCGGCATCAGGGAAGTCGCCAGCACCCACGAGCCCTGCAGCAGACTCTGCTGCCCCTCGGACAGAGGCCCGGTCGTGGACCAGCATCGTTCTTCCCCCGCGCAAGACGCTGGCAGAGAACAGGTCTCCCAGATCATCGACCCGAGAGGTCAGCACCAGCGTCGAAGACGTGATCCGGTTCCTGAACTCCGTTCCGGCCCTCCGAGAGCGAACGGCTGCATCACTGCGGGCAGCCTTCGACAGCGTGCTGGACGGGGAACGGACGGGCCGCTACGACTTGAACACGCTGGGAAAGAGCGAGAAGGTCTATCTGGGCAGCAGAGTGGAGCACTTCCTCTGGGAAGCCTGGGGTCTCAAGGGACGCAAGCACGCCAGCATCGCGAGCGTGCCACTGAAGTTCACCTGGACAAGCACATGGGTCCTAGCCCCCGAGCACATCGGCCATGTGTGCCTGCTGGTGCGTGCCAGCGACACGCAATCACGCTGGGACCTTGGGGTGCTGGAGGTCGCCCCCGAGCACTTGAACCAAGGACGGAACCGAGACGGCAAGCAGACACTGTCGGCTGCCGGCAGGGGCGCCATCCATTGGCTCTTCAAGGACGCCCCTCTGCCGGAGAACATGCTGCTTCATCTCGATCAGCAGTCTCTAGCGCAGGCCCTCTCACCCGACGACGACGTTCCAAACGCTGGCCAGGCTCGCACGAACAACCTCTTTCGGGTCGTGCAGGGACACCTTCTTGATCGAGCCGCGGTACAGACAGTGGCGATGCAGGCTGACGCCCCGAAACGCGTGCGCGATGCCCGTCGCCACCTACGCAGAGAAGGCATCATTGTCCTCGGACACCAGCTGAATCACCTTCAGATCGCCGAGGCCCTCGGCCTGCCACGCCCCCTCAAGGGCCAGTGGGTCAGCATCAGAGTGACCCGTCAGCGCCCTGACCACGGTGACGCACCCTTCGTGGAACTTGATGGCCAGAGGTGGACGGTCGCCAGTCCGGATGACACCGTCGAAGAGGGCCCAGTTTTGTCGTGACCAATACGCTTGGGGCTAGCATCGCTGGCCCGAGGAGCGGCACCGCTGTCACACTCGGAGTCGCCTACTGAGCCAGCGGGCGTCCAGCCGAACAGCCGGACTTTCTTGTGGCTCTTGGTAGGACCTTCCCTTGTGGGACTCGAACCCGCAGCCAATGGCTTAAAAGTCCTGGCTAAGGCTTGCTGGATGGTTCCGGACCCTCTCTCGGCGTCCGAAACCGCCTGGTCAGGAGTACTTCGCCGTGTATCGGGGGTTGGTGCCTGACGGCTCCTGCCGGACCGTCCGCTCACACAGGGCACACCGCATGAACTGCACAGAACACTCTGGACGGGCCACGCTTGCGGATCCATTCAAGATCACAAAAAGTAGGCTCGACCCTACAGACACCGGCCCGTTCGACGGGCAGCCTGGGGGCATCGACTCAGCCTCGTTCCCGTGACGCGGATCTTCAAGATCAGCAAATGCATCAATTCTGATGCTGACCCGCGCCCTCACGGCGGCGAGTCTTGTACGCGGTGCCTCAAAGAGGATCGGCTCGTTGGATTCAGCCGCGTGTCCGTCTGATCGCGTGGGTGAAGCCGAGGGTGATCACGAAATGTACCTACCGTGGTACAGACTTCGCGGTGTGAGGCGGAGAGGCTGGTGCCCGAGGTGGGGAGCAGCCGATGAGCGGGCTGGCGGTGGAGTTCGAAGTCGTTACTGCCATTTGTGCTGCGCGGGTTCTGATTCGCCAACTCCGAGGGCTGTTGGTGGACATCGGTAACGCAATCCGCGCCTGGCGCTCCGTGCGTGACACCTTGCGGGACGAGCAGGAGGAACACCAGGGCTAACCTCTGCCCTCGGACCGACTTAGCGGCGGGCGGGCGGCGCCAGGCCAGGACGCTCGGCAGCCGAGACCGCTGTCACCGCTGGGCTGGCTCTCTGCGGCCGGCCTGGTGGCGAAAGGGCGCGGCGTTTCGTTCGGAACGGAGCCGACGTTCCGAGTCGGCGCGTTCCGTATCGGAACAGCCGCAGGTGCCTGTCAGTTCTGAACAGGCACTATGATCATTTGCTCCGCGTCTCCGTCGGCAGCGAGTGACGGCGCACGGTCATCAAGGGCGTGCGGACGACGGCGACACTCGGACTCAACCCAAGCGTCGCCGGGACGCTGCAGAAAACGGGTGAGAGCGGCGCACGGAGCAATCTACGATCGTGCGTCATGGGCGTGTACATAAGCCGACATCGGACAGATGCGGCACCGAAGCGAGCATCGGAGTCGGATGCCGAATTCTTCGAACGGATCGCCGGTCCGTTCTGGGACCAGGTTCGAGATGTGATCAACGAGTGGTGGTCGCACTTTCCCCCCGATGCTCAGCCCGGCCTGCGCAGTCGGCTACGCGATCGCAATTCCGACGCGAACGTCTTCTCCGCGTTTTGGGAGCTGTACGTGCACGAGATGCTGCTCGGCTCCGGTTGCACCGTGGAGATCGAGCAGCAAATAGGCACAGGGGGAAAGTACCCAGACTTCCTGGTCACCCGTGGCGACGAGCAATTCATTGTCGAGGCGATCTGGACGGCCGAGAATCTGGACGCAACCGGGAGCAGCTCGCTCCCGCCTCAGGTGGTGGACGCGATTGACCGCGTTCCGACCCCAAACTTCTACGTGGCATACAAGGTTGACAGCGTTGGCTCGACCACGCCGCAGCAACGGCGGTTGAAGAACGAGCTGACACGATGGCTGGCAAGCTTGGACCCCGACCAGGTCACTGCCGAGTATGAGCAGAAGGTGCCGCTACCCAGGCATACCTGGCAGGAGGCAGGTTAGCGCCTCAGCTTCGAGGCGATCCCCCGCAGCCCCGGCGGGCGAAGCGATCCGACGAGCAGGACAATCGGCTTCCATCCCTCGGTGTGGGTCGCCGATGACTCAGATCGGGTTCTCAAAGCCGTGAGAAAGAAGGGCAGGAAGTACGGCGACTTGGCGCTGCCATTCATCGTGGCGGTTGGTAATTCGGCGGTCTTTCCCGAAGATGAGGACACCGAGAGCGCGTTGTACGGGACCTCGGTCGAGTACGCCCACCGCACCGGATCGACCTTCGGTCGCAATGCCGACGGCTACTGGACTGCTGCGCAAGATCAGACCCATAGCCGGGTCAGCGGCGTACTGACCGTCGACAACCCGGCACCTTGGACCTGGGCGAAGAAGGTCCCAGTCCTCTGGCAAAGCCCCGCACCTGACTCGCTCCCGGCCCCCGTTCTCCCCACCTGGGAAACGGCACAATTGGTCGATATTCGCATCGAACGCCAGCCAGCGGCTCGCCCCATCCACACGTCTCTTGGTCTGCCTGACCACTGGCCGATCGGGGACGCTTTCCCCTGGCGTCGGCCAAGCACCGAAAGCTGAGGGCCCGACGCGAACGGGCGGATGCCCCACCTGTGGAGAGTGCCCGGGGGACCAGAGCAGGCCCCCTCGTGATACCGAGCAGGGGCGTCTTCACAGCCTAGTAACCGGCTTGCCCCGTGAGTGCCTGGGCGATCTGCCAGATGACAGCTCCTGCACTTGACGGGGTATCGCGGTCTTGTCGACCGGCACTGCTCACCGCCGTACGTGCCGACCGCATCCATACCAAGACAGGAGCCACCGTCCCCAACGCGTCACCGCAGGTCACATCTCTTCCCGCCGTATGCCCTACCTCGCGCACCCCGACTGCCCCACCGTAAAGTTGTGTTGTGTGCCCTCGGCAGACTGGCCGCGCTGCTCGGCGCGGCCCTTGCACTGTTCGGCTCGTAAACTTCTCTGGCCACTACCTCGGCATCAACTCCTCGTGCATCATGGCCTCTTGTGGATGAGGGAATAGTCGCGCTGATAGCGGCAGGTTGCGGGCTTCTCGGCTCGATACTGGGGGCTGCCTTTACGGCATGGGCTACCAAGGCCGGAGCAGACAAGAGCGCTGATGCTGTGCGCGGTCAGGCACACGACCAGGCTGCAAACGAGCACGCTCACTGGCTACGGCAACAACGTCTTTCTGCCTGCGAGGGATTCCTCGACGCATGGGACGAGTGCACCCGCAGAAGAAAAGAGCTGGCCCGTCCAGCAGAGGAAGGCCAACATCGGCCCCTCCGCACAGAATTGCACCAAGCGGCCACTCGCATGCTGGAACGTGCTCGGCGCATATCGATTCTTGGCCCTGAAGAAGTCGCTCAAGCCGCCCAGGAAATCTCTGACGCAACCATGGAGAATATCGAGAGAGAAGACAAGTTCGGCCAATACATCGAGGCAGCCGTCGCACGCCTACGGGAGCAGGAAAGACATGTCCGCGAACTCTCGCCCGACCTCAAATTTGAGCAGCTGAATCAGGTAATCGCCCACGCTGGCGACTTAGAGAGTTTGCAGGAACTCTATTCCATAGAGGAACTGGAGCGGATCCTAGGAAATGCGGAGCACTCCATGAAAGAGGGGGAAGAGTGGCTCAGCAGGTTGATCAAATTCGGGGAATTGGGGGACGAAATAAACAACGAAGGAGCGCGCTTCCTGGAGGATTTTAAACACAACATCCAGGTAACCGAAGAAAATAGGGCAGTATTCGTTCGCACCATGCGGAAATCAATCGCAAGTCCGCCGATGCGTAACGACTGATCAGCCTCGTTCTGCCGCAGGCAGGTAAGCGCATGCCCGCCTCCCTCAACTCGTCGAAGACCACGTTGGCGTCACCCGCGGTCTGTACACAGACCCCGGGAATCGACTCCTGTAGCCCAGCACGCGGCAGCTCGGCGAGGTCGCCACCAGCCATTGGCCTCGTGGCCCCCCGAAGTCCTGCTTCCGGCCATCGCCCAACACCTCAAACCCGGGTGCACCCTCGCCTTCGCCGTCCCCCACCCTCAATGCGCGGCCTACGCCCACCACCGACGACCGGCCCCGCCGCGACTACGTCACCCTCCCCGACCGCACCCGGCTGCCCATTGCCCGCTGGGACTTCGACGCCACCCGTTGGGAGAAGCACCTCGACCGCGCCGGCCTTTGGCTCACCTCGGCCCAGGAGTTCCACGACGCCCGGCACGGCCGTTGGCCCACGACCCTGCTGATCACCGCGCGCAAGCTCTGACCCCGCCCCGGCTCCCTGTGGAGGAACCAATGCGCCCGCCCTACCTGCTCCTCGACATCGACGGCGTCCTCATCCCCTTCCCGGACGCTGCAGGGGCCAGTCCGGCGACCCACAACAGGCACGACGTCGTGCCCACTGACCCGGAGCGCCGACGACCCAGTCACCGTCTCGCTCAACCCCGCACACGGCCCCTTGCTCATGCACGTGATCGGCACCGGCCTGGCCACCCCCTTCTGGTGCACGAGCTGGCGCCAAGACGCGACCACCCTGATCGGGCCGCTCCTCGGCCTCCCACCCCTGCCGCACGTCGACCTCCCACGCCCACAGATCGCCACCAGCCACCCCAGCGGCTACCTCTGGAAACGCGACCAGGTCGACACCTGGCTCGGCGACGCACCCGCGATCTGGATCGACGACGACTTCACCAGACTCGACCACGAATGGGCCACGGAGCGGACCAAGCGGGGCCAGGCGACCGCCCTTGTTCAGCCTGATCCCCGCATCGGGCTGCTGGCCGAGCATTTGGTCGAGGTCTTGGCGTGGGCCGCGCAGGTGTCCACCACACGGACTGGTGCATCGAACGCCTCACGCGAGGCCGAAGCCGAAGCCGCGTAGCGGAGACAAGTCGCAGGAAGCGTTTCTTCGTGCCGTGTCCGACCTATGCGCGAAGCGAGCAGGCCTGCCTCACCCCGGCCACACGATCGCCTGCACCTCGCTGTACGCATGCAGCGCGTACGAGCCGACATCCCGCCCGACCCCGCTCCTCTTGAACCCCCCGAACGGCGCCTCCATGTTCCGGCCGACCGTGTTCACGCCGACCCCGCCGGCCCGCAGTCGCCGGGCCACCCGGAAGGCTCGGGCGACGTCCGCCGACCAGACGTAGTCGATGAGGCCGTAGTCGGTGTCGTTGGCCAGTGCCACGCCCTCCTCTTCGTCCTCGAAGGGCACGACCGTCACCACGGGGCCGAAGATCTCCTCGCGGGCTACCCGCATGTCGTTGGTGCAGTCGGCCAGGAGGGTCGGAGCTACATAGAAACCGCGGTCGTACGAAGGTCGTTCGCCGCCCGTCACCACCACCGCCCCCTCCTTCCGGCCCAGTTCGACGTACGACTCCACCCGGTCCCGGTGCGCCGCCGAGATCACCGGCCCGACGATCGTGTCCGGCTCACGCGGGTCCCCCACCTTCAATCGGCCTGCGTACCCCGCCAGTTGCTCGACAAGGCGGTCGTACACCCCCCTCTGCGCGAGCACCCGCGTCGGCGCCGTGCAGATCTGGCCGCTGTAGAAGGAGAACGTCGTCCCGATGCCGGCGACGGCCGAGCCGACGTCCGCGTCGTCGAAGACGAGCGCCGCGCCCTTTCCGCCCAGCTCCATCAGCTGACGCTTCATCCCCCGGCCGCAGACCTCGGCTATCCGCTGTCCGACCGCCGTCGAGCCCGTGAAGCTCACCATGTCGACGTCGGGGGACGAGACGGCCTGCTCCCCCACCTCCACCGACCGGCCCGAGACGACGTTCACCACCCCGCGCGGCACCCCCGCCGCCTCCAGCGCCTCCGCCATCCGGTACACCGACAGCGGGTCCTGCGGGGCCGGCTTCACCACCACCGTGTTGCCCATCGCGAGGGCCGGGGCGACCTTGCCCGCCGGGTTCGCCCAGGGGTTGTTGTACGAGGTGATGCAGGTGACCACCCCGACCGGCTGCCGTACGGCCAGCGCGCCCATCACCGCCGCCCGCCCCATCGGGCCGGCCTCGTTGATCTGCGGCGGGATCGCCCACTCGGCCGGTTCCACGCGCGCGTACCGCCGGAAACGGGCGGCGGCCACCCCGACCTGCATCCGCCGGGCCGTCGCCGTGGTCGCCCCGGTCTCCGCCCGGGCGAGGTCGGCGTACGACTCCAGGTTCCCGCCGATGATCCCCGCGGCCCGCGCGAGGATCGCCGCCCGTTCCTCCGGCGTCGTACGCGACCACGGCCCGAAGGCCTCGCGGGCCGCGGCACAGGCCGCGCGCACCTGATCCCGCGAGGCCTCCGGCGCCCGGCCGACGGTCTGCTCGGTCGCCGGGTCGACGACCTCGTAGTGACCGCCGTCCGGCTCGACCCAGGCACCGCCGATGAACAGCCGCTGCCCCTCGGCAGTCACCTGAGCAGTCAACTGAGCAGTCACCTGGTCGCCACCGTCCGCGTGTCCCGCCCGGACCGCAGCACCTTCCCGGGCACCGCCCCGCTCACCGCGTCGTCCCGGATCGCCTCGACCCCGTTGACCCACACGGCCCGTATCCCGATGGCCTTGGAGTCCAGCCGGGGACTGTCACCCGGCAGGTCGTGCACCAGGGTGGCCGTGCCCGCGGCGATCCGTTCCGGGTCGAAGAGGACGAGGTCCGCATGCCAGCCCTCCCGCAGCTGCCCCCGCTCCCGCAGCCCGAACAGCCGCGCCGGGTCGTCCGTCAGCATCTTCACCGCCTGCTCCAGGCTCACGAGCTTCCGGCCGCGCAGACAGTCCCCGATGAAGCGGGTCGTGTACGGGGCCCCGCACATCCGGTCCAGATGCGCGCCCGCGTCCGACCCGCCGAGCAGCACGTCCTCGTGCTGCCAGGTCTCGGCGCGCAGCGACCAGGACGCCGGGTCGTTGTCGGTGGGCATGGGCCACAGGACCGTACGCAGCTCGTCGGCGGCGCAGATCTCGACGAGGCACTCGAACGGGTCCTGGCCGCGTTCCGCCGCGATGTCCGCGACCACCCGCCCGCTCAGACCCCGGTTCGCCTCGCTGTAGGTGTCGCCGATGACGTACCGCCCGAAGTGCGTCAGCCGCCGGAAGACGCCCGCCTCCTTGGAACCGGCCCGCTCCAGCATCCCGGCCCGGACGGACGGGTCACGCAGTCGCTCGATCCGCTCCGGGACGGGCAGGCCGAGGATCGGGCCCCAGCCCGGGATGAGGTTCAGGGCGCAGAACGTGCCCAGGGACATGTTCATCGGCGTGAGGATCGGCATGGTCAGCGCGACGACCCTGCCGCCCGCCTTCCGCGCCTGCTCGCTCGCGAGGAGCTGCCTGGGCACCCGCTCGGGGACGGACGCGTCGACGGTGAGGACGTTCCAGTTCAGGGGCCGCCCGGCCGCCGCGCTCATCTCCACGAGCAGGTCGATCTCCGCGTCACTGAACTGGTCCAGGCAGCCCGCGACGATCGCCTCGATCTGCGTGCCCTCGTGCTCACCGACCGCCCGCGACAGCGCCAGCAGCTCGGCGGGCAGGGCGTGCCGGGAGGCGACCGGCTTGCCGTCGCCGTCGGAGTGGGTGGAGGACTGGGTGGTGGACAAGCCCCAGGCGCCGGCGTCCATTGCCTCGTGAAGCAACCGGATCATCGCCGCGAGCTGCTCCTCGTTCGGCTGTCCGCCGATCGCGTCCGGGCCCATCACGTACCGCCGCAGCGCGCAGTGCCCCACCATGAACCCCGCGTTGACGGCGATCCGCCCCTCCAACGCGTCCAGGTACTCCCCGAAGCCGTGCCAGCTCCAGGGCGCCCCCTCCTCCAACGCGACCAGGGACATCCCTTCGACCTTGGACATCATCCGGCGCGTGTAGTCGGCGTCGTCCGGCCGAGCCGGGTTCAGCGGCGCGAGGGTGAATCCGCAGTTGCCGGCGGCGACCGTGGTGACACCGTGATTGAGGGAGGGGGTCGCGTACGGGTCCCAGAACAGCTGGGCGTCGTAGTGCGTGTGCGGATCGACGAACCCGGGGGCGAGGACGAGGCCGGTGGCGTCCTCAGTGGTGCGGGCCGGTTCGGTGACCTCCCCTATGACGGCAATACGTCCGTCCCGTATGCCGACATCGGCGGTGTACGCGGGCGCGCCGGTCCCGTCGACAACGGACGCGCCTTGGATGACGTGATCGAGCATGGGCTCACCTCCTGGAGCTGCGGTGCGCTGGCCTACCTAGGGGCGCGGGGAACTGCGCGACCAGCCACAACGGACCCGCACCCCGCGACGGCGATCAAGTGGCAGCCCGGAACCGCGACGTCCGATGCACAGGATCCGTATCGATCTTCGGAATCACGTGCTCCCCGATCAGCCGAATCGTCTGCAACGTCTCCTCCTTCGGCACCCCCACCGGCAGCCCGAAGCTCAACTGATCCGCCCCCGCCTGCTCCCACCGCTTGCACTGCCGGACCACCTCATCGGGATCCCCGCAGATCAGCAGCTCCTCCTCGATGAGCACCTCGACGAACTCCGCGGTGTACTCGGGCAGGGTCTCCGGCCACACCGGGAACCCCTCGGGACGAGGAAACGTGTCGTGGTACCGGAACACCAGCGACGGCAGATAGTGCAGCCCGCCCCGCACCGCGATCTCGATCGCCTCGGCGTGCGTCGGCGCGCAGATCGCCGTCGTCGTCACCATCACGTTGTCGTTGACGAAGTCCCCGATCGGCTCGGCGTCCACGATCGCGTTCTTGTACTGCTCGAGCACCCACTCCATGTCGGAGACCTTCTGCACGCTGAAGCCGAGCACCCCGAGGCCCTTGCGGGCGGCCATGGCGTACGAGGGCGGCGAGCCGGCGGCGTACCACATGGCGGGGTGGGACTTCCCGTACGGCTTCGGCAGGATCTTCCTCGGCGGGAGCTGCCAGTGCTTGCCCTGGAAGCCGACGTACTCGTCCTGGAGCCACATCTTCGGGAACTCGGCGATGGTCTCCTCCCAGATCTCCTTCGTGTAGTTCATGTCGGTGATGCCGGGGAGGAAGCCGAGGATCTCGTGCGAGCCGGCCCCGCGTCCGCTGCCGAACTCGAAGCGGTTCTCGGTGAGATGGTCGAGCATGGCGACCTTCTCGGCGACCTTCACGGGGTGGTTGACCTGGGCGAGCGGGTTGAAGATCCCGGAGCCGAGGTGGATGCGCTCGGTGGCGTGTGCGAGGTAGCCGAGGAAGACGTCGTTGGCGGAGAGGTGCGAGTACTCCTCCAGGAAGTGGTGCTCGGACGCCCAGGCGTACTTGAAGCCGGACCTGTCCGCCTGGATGACGTACTCGGTCTCCTCCATCAGCGCCTTGTGTTCGGCCAGCGGGTCGGTCTCGGCGCGCTTGCCCACATATCCCTGTACAAAGAGCCCGAATTCCAAGGAGGTTCACCGTCCCGAGTCATTTTTCTGACGTACCGTCAGATTCACCTGTTGGCCGACTGTGGCACCGGCGGCATGGACCGTCAATAGCTGATGGAGGGTCAGACAATCGATACGCCCGCCAGCCACCCCCCGTCGATCACGAACGGCTGCCCGGTGATGTAGGAGGAGTCGTCGGCGGTCAGGAACAGCGCCAGCCGCGCCACCTCCTCCGGCCGCCCGATCCGCCCGAGCGGCACGAGCTTGCGGTACAGCGCGTCCGTCGCCCCCTCGGGGGCGGCATCCGGATTGCTCATCGCCGTGTCGATGGCTCCCGGGCACATGGCGTTGACCCGTATCCCCCGGTCCGCCAGCTCCAGTGCGGCCACCCGCGTGAGCCCGACGATCGCGTGCTTGGTGGCCGCGTACGCCCCCACGTACGCCATGCCGGTCACCCCGGTGTAGGAGGCGGTGTTGACGATCGTGCCCCCGTCGGACATCCGGGGCGCCACCGCCTTGATGCCGAGGAAGCAGCCGGCCTGGTTGACCTTGACGATCTGCATGAACTCGTCGAGGGGCGTGTCGAGAAGGGTGTTGAAGCGGAGGATCCCCGCGTTGTTGACGAGGCCGTCGACACGGCCGTACGCCTCCACGACGGCATCGACGGCGGCCCCCCACTCCTCCTCCCGCCCCACGTCGAGGTGCACGTACAGCGCCCCGATCTCCTTCGCGAGGCCCTGCCCCTGCTCGTCGAGCACGTCCGCCACGACGACCTCGGCGCCCTCCTCCCGGAACAGCCGCGCCTCTTGCTCTCCCTGCCCGCGCGCCGCCCCGGTGACGATGACGACACGTCCGTCCAGCTTGCCCATGCGGTCTCCGTTTCAGAGGTGCGGTGCGATCTCGGCGCCGAACGCGGCCATCTGGTCGGTGAGTTCGGTACGGCTCCGGCTGCGGAACCTGACCTGGATCTGGTGGACGCCCATCGCGCGGTAGGCGCGCAGGGACTCGGCGAGTGCGTCGGGCGGGCCGGTGAGGGTGCGGCGCCCGACGTCCCAGGTGGGGGTGCCGACGTAGAGCGGCTCGGCGATGGCGCCGATGGTGAAGGGGCCCTGGAGGACGGCCTCTTCGCGCAGGTTCCTGATCCGCTCGATCTGCGCGGGCAGCCGTTCGCGCGGGTCGCCCTGCGGGAGCCAGCCGTCGCCCTTGAGGGCGGCCCGGCGTACGGCCGCGGGTGAGGAGCCGCCGACCCAGAGGGGGACGCGGGTCTGGGCCGGTCTGGGGCGCTGGCCGAGGTCCTGGAAGTCGTAGAGCTTGCCGTGGTGTTCGGGGAACTCCTCCGGTCCGAGGGCCTTCCTCAACGCCTCGATCGACTCGTCGAGCACGGCGCCCCGCTGCCGGAAGTCCACGCCGAGCGCCTCGAACTCCTCCTCCACATGCCCGGCCCCGACCCCGAGGACCAGCCGCCCGCCGCTCAGATGGTCGAGCGTGGCGTACTGCTTGGCCGTGAGCAGCGGGTGCCGCAGCCCGACGACGGCGACGTGACTGAGCAGCCGTACCCGCTCGGTCGCGGCGGCGAGGAAGGCGAGGGTGGCGACCGGGTCGTACCAGACCGTGCTCATCGCGGACGCGAGCCGGCGCGGGACGGCGACGTGGTCGCAGCAGGCGACGTAGTCGAAGCCGGCGCGGTCGGCGGTGCGGGCGAGGTCGAGGAGGTCGTCGGG
This sequence comes from Streptomyces sp. NBC_01352, assembly GCF_036237295.1. Taxonomy (NCBI): domain Bacteria; kingdom Bacillati; phylum Actinomycetota; class Actinomycetes; order Kitasatosporales; family Streptomycetaceae; genus Streptomyces; species Streptomyces sp. NBC_01352. The sequence continues at coordinate 6,159,975 of NZ_CP108354.1, read as the reverse complement.
CCCGGCGGCGGCCTCCCAGGGTTCGGCGTAGATCGTGGACTGGGACTGGACGGGGAGCTGGATGCCGTACTTCATGCACCGCTCCACAGACCGTCGGGAGTCAGTCCCAGCAACTCGATCGCGTTGCCCCGCACGATCCGCTCCACGACCTCGGCGTCCAGGTGCCCCATCTGCGCCTCGCCGACCTCGCGCGACTTCGGCCAGGTGGAGTCGGAGTGGGGGTAGTCGGTCTCGTACAGGACGTTTCCCACCCCGATGGCGTCCAGGTTCCGCAGCCCGAAGGCGTCGTCGAAGAAGCAGCCGTAGACGTGCTCGGTGAAGAGTTCGGACGGCGGCCGGTGGACCTTGTCGGCGACGCCGCCCCAGCCGCGGTTCTCCTCCCAGACGACGTCGGCGCGTTCGAGGATGTAGGGGATCCAGCCGATCTGCCCCTCGGCGTACATGATTTTGAGGTTCGGGAAGCGCTCGAACTTGCCGCTCATCAGCCAGTCCACCATCGAGAAACAGCAGTTGGCGAAGGTGATGGTGGAGCCGACGGCGGGCGGGGCGTCGGCGGAGGTGGACGGCATCCGGCTGCTGGAGCCGATGTGCATGGCGACGACGGTGCCGGTCTCGTCGCAGGCGGCGAGGAAGGGGTCCCAGTCGTCGGTGTGGACGGACGGCAGCCCGAGGTGCGGGGGTATCTCGGAGAAGGCGACGGCACGGACACCGCGGGCGGCGTTGCGCCGTACCTCCTGTGCCGCTAGCTCGGCGTCCCAGAGGGGGATGAGGGTGAGCGGTATGAGGCGCCCCTGCGCCTGCGGTCCGCACCACTCCTCCACCATCCAGTCGTTGTAGGCCTGGACACAGAGCAGGCCGAGCTCGTGGTCCTTCGCCTCCGTGAAGGTCTGGCCGCAGAAGCGGGGGAAGGTCGGGAAGCAGACGGCGGACTGGACGTGGTTGACGTCCATGTCGGCGAGCCGGGCCGGGACGTCGTACGAGCCCGGCCGCATCTGCTCGTACGTGATGACCTCGAGCTTGATCTCGTCCCTGCTGTAGCCGACGGCGGTGTCGAGGCGGGTGAGGGGGCGATGCAGGTCCTCGTAGATCCACCAGTCGCCGAGCGGGCCGTCGTCGCCGGGGCGGCCCATGACGGGCTTGAAGCGGCCGCCGAGGAAGGACATCTCCTTCAGGGGGGCGCGGACCGTACGGGGACCGGTGTCGAGGTACTTCTTCGGGAGCCGGTCCTGCCAGACGGTCGGGGGCTCAACGGTGTGGTCGTCGACGGAGATGATCAGTGGGAGCGCGGAGTGCGCCGAGTTGGTCTCCATGGGGGCACGGTAGCGCTGATCTGACGGTCCGTCAGCTATGGGTGCGGGGGCGTGCTGGGAGCGTGGTCGTGACGGTTCCTGTCCGGAAGTGTGCGAAGAGAGCGTGAGGAGCTTGTGATATCCCGCGCGCCTCCCTGTGATCGGGCTCTCCACAGCTGACGCATCTGCCATGAGCAAGGCAAACTGGCGTCGTTGCTCACGTTTCTAGGGGGACGGCGATGGACGGTGTACCGCAGGTGCCCGAGGTACCGCGCGTACCGGAGCAGAGGCGTCCCGACTCCGCCACGGGGTCGGCGGCTCTGCGCTTCGGTGTGCTCGGTCCGGTGCGCGCCTGGCGCGGCGAACAGCCGCTGACCACCGGGTCCCCCCAGCAACGCGCCCTGCTCGCCGCCCTGCTCCTGCGCGAGGGCCGCACGGCGACCGCGGCCGAGCTGATCGACGCCCTGTGGGGCGAGGAGCCCCCGTCCCAGGCGCTGGCGGCGCTGCGGACGTACGCGTCGAGGCTCCGGAAGGTGCTGGATCCGGGCGTCCTCGCCAGCGAGTCCGGCGGCTACGCGATCCGCGGACTGAGCGACGGCGCGCTGGACCTGACGGTCGTGCAGGACCTGGCGACCGAGGCGGAGAAGGCGAAGAACGCCGGCGACCTGTGCCACGCCCGTGACGTCCTGGGCCGCGCGCTCGCCCTGTGGGACGGGGAGGCGCTGGCCGGAGTGCCGGGCCCGTACGCGGAGGCGCAGCGGGTGCGGTTGGAGGAGTGGCGCCTGCAACTCCTGGAATCCCGCCTCGACATGGACCTGGAGCAGGGCTGCCACGCGGAGGCGGTCTCCGAACTGACGGCCCTGACGGCGGCGCACCCCCTGCGTGAGCGCCTGCGCGAACTGCTGATGCTGGCGCTGTACCGCAGCGGACGCCAGGCGGAGGCCCTCGCCGTGTACGCGGACACGCGCCGCCTGCTGGCCGACGAACTGGGCGTGGACCCCCGCCCGGGGCTGAAGGACCTCCAGCAGCGCATCCTGCAGGCGGACCCGGACCTGGTGGAACCGTCGGCCCCCAAGGCCGAACCGGCCGCGACGGCGGTCCGCCCGGCCCAGCTGCCCGCCACCGTCCCGGACTTCACCGGGCGCGCCTCCTTCGTCTCCGAGCTGGGTGAGGTGCTGGCCTCGGCCGAGGGCAGGGTGATGGCGGTCTCGGCGCTGGCGGGGATCGGGGGCGTGGGAAAGACGACCCTGGCGGTGCACGTGGCCCACCAGGCACGGTCGGCCTTCCCCGACGGCCAGTTGTACGTCGATCTCCAGGGCGCGGGCTCCCGGGCGGCGGAACCGGAGACGGTCCTGGGGGCGTTCCTGCGGGCCCTGGGCACGGCCGATTCGGCGATCCCGGACTCCCTGGAGGAGCGTGCGGCCCTGTACCGCTCGGTCCTGGACGGCCGCCGGGTCCTGGTCCTGCTGGACAACGCACGGGACGCGGCACAGGTGCGTCCCCTGCTCCCGGGCACCGAGGGCTGCGCGGCCCTGGTGACCTCCCGGGTGCGGATGGTGGACCTGGCGGGGGCCCATCTGATCGACCTGGACGTCATGTCCCCCGACGAGGCGCTGTCCCTGTTCACGAAGATCGTGGGCGAGGAGCGGGTGGCGTCCGAGCGGGAGGCCGCGCTGGACGTCGTGGCCGCGTGCGGTTTCCTCCCGCTGGCGATCCGCATCGCGGCCTCGCGGCTCGCGGCCCGTCGTACCTGGACGGTGTCGGTCCTGGCGGCGAAGCTGGCGGACGAGCGGCGGCGGCTGGACGAGCTGCAGGCCGGCGACCTGGCGGTGAAGGCGACCTTCGAGCTGGGGTACGGACAGCTGGAGCCGGCGCAGGCACGGGCGTTCCGGCTGCTGGGGCTGGCGGACGGGCCGGACATGTCGGTGGCGGCGGCCGCGGCCGTGCTGGACCTGCCGGTGGAGGACACCGAGGACGTGCTGGAGTCGCTGGTCGACACCTCCCTGCTGGAGTCCGCGGCTCCCGGCCGGTACCGGTACCACGACCTGGTGCGGCTCTACGCGCGTGCGTGCGCGGAGCGGGACGAACAGCCGCCGAGCGAGCGGGAGGCGGCGCTGTCGCGGCTGCTGGACTTCTACCTGGCCACCGCGGCCGGGGTGTACGCGACGGAGCGGCCCGGCGACCGGCTCGTGGACCATCTGGCGGGGACGGAGTACCCGGGCCTGACGTTTCCGGACGGCCGCGCGGCCCGGGACTGGCTGTACACCGAGGCGAACTGCCTGCTGGCGTGCGCCCGGCAGTCCGCGAGCGGGTCGGGGACGCTCCGGCGGGCCATCGACCTGCTGTGGGCGGCGCTGGACATCTCCGAGTCCGGAGCCAACTCCAAGGAGTACGAGGCCACGGCCAAGGCGCTGCGGGAAGCCGCCCGGCAGATCGGTGTGCCGCAGGTGGAGGCCCGGGCCCTGATGACCCTGGCCCATGCGCACATCGACGGGGGACGGTTCGACCAGGCCGACCAGGAGGCCGAGCAGGTGATCCAGCTCGCGCACGAGGCCGACGACCTCCTGCCCGTGTGCTGGGCGCGCAACGCGCGGGGCGTCATCGCGCTGTACCAGGGCCGCAACGCCGACGGCGAGGTCCATCTGACGAAGGCAATCGAACACTTCCGCACACTCGGCGACCGCCCGGGCGAGGCCAGCGCCCTGTGCAACCTCTCCCGCATTCACCTGGCGACCGGCCGCACCCAGAGCGCCGTCTCCCTGGCCCAGCAGGGCATGGAGATCTACGACGCCATGGGCAACTCCATGCGCGGCGCGAACGGCCGCTACGCCCTGGGCATGGCGCTCACCCAGAGCGGGCGCCTCGACGCGGCGGCGGAAAGGCTCCACGAGGCGCTGGAGGTCTTCCGCGACAGCCGTCAGCGACTGTGGGAGGGCATGACGCTGTTCCGGCTGGCCGAGGTCGACATCGCGGGGCAGCGCTACGCAAAGGCGGCCGCCAACGCCGAGATGGCCCTGACCGTCCTGCGGGGCATCGGCGGGGAGTGGCGGCGCGGCAACGTCCTCACCGTGCTGGGACGCGCGCTCACCGGCGTCGGCCAGACGGGGCGCGCCCACGTCTGCTGGCAGGAAGCCGTGCACATCTACGAGGAGTTGGGCTCCCCGGAGGCAGTCACCGTGCGCGCGCTGCTGAGTCCCGCGCAGGTCGCCTGAGCCCCTGGTCGCGGCGTTCATCATTCGTTTATCGCCGGGATCCATCCTCAAGTCAGTCGATCCGTCGTGTCGGGGGGCAGACGGGTCGCCGGAACCGGCCGCACACCAGCGTTCTAGGGTTGAGCGGCCCAGGAGGCCCGCCCGGTCACCCTCGGGGGAGTGACCGGACGGGCCCCGCCGACTTACGGACGAACACACCACATGGGGAGAGAGCGATCATGAGCGACAACCCGGTCGTCAAGCCTGAGGACATCCACGCCACGTCGGAGCCCGTCGACGCCGAGGCGGCCGCCACCGAGAAGGCCGACGGCGGTGCGACCACCCTGGGCGACATCCACGCCACGGACGAGCCCGTCGAGACCAAGGACATCCACGCGACGTCGGAGCCCTTCAAGCCGACGAAGTAAGCCTTCGCACACGGGGGGGGCGGCCGCGGCGGCGCGGAGGGGGAGCCGTCGCGGCCGAGGTGTGTCCGGCGTCCGGTCCGGGCCGGATCGTGGCAGCACAGCAACACGGCACCACAGCAACCCGGCAACCCGGCACCACAGCGACCCGGCGTTCACACCGGCCGGCTCCCACGGCCGGCCGACCACGACCGCCCCCGCAGCTCCCCCTTCACCACCTTCCCCCCGGCGTTCCGAGGCAGCTCCACCAGGAACTCCACCGACCTCGGCACCTTGTAGTTCGCCATCTCTCTCCGGGCCCAGGCGATCAGGTCGTCCGCCGTCAGCAGGGCCCCCGCCCGCCGGACCACGTACGCCTTGCCGACCTCGCCCAGCCGGGGATCCGGGACGCCGATCACCGCCACGTCCGCCACATCCGGGTGCAGGCCGAGCAGTTGCTCGATCTCTGCCGGATAGGCGTTGAAGCCGCCGACGATGAACATGTCCTTCAGGCGGTCGGTGATGCGGAGGTTGCCCGCGGCGTCCAGGACGCCCACGTCGCCCGTACGCAACCACCCGTCCGCGCCGACCGCCTCCGCCGTGGCCGCCTCGTCCTCGTAGTAGCCCCGCATCACGTTGAAGCCGCGGACCAGCACCTCGCCGGGGACGCCGGCCGCCACCTCCCGGCCGCCCGCGTCCACCACCCGCACCTGAGCCCCCGGTATCGCCCGCCCGGACGTCGATGCGATCACCGACGGGTCGTCGCCGCGGCGGCACATGGTGACGATGCCGGTCGCCTCGGAGAGGCCGTAGGCGGTCAGGACCGTGTCCACGCCCAGTTCGCCCCGCAGGCGTTCGACCAGCCGCAACGGCACCACCGCCGCGCCCGTCACCACCAACCGCAACGCCGACAGATCGTGGGCGTCCCGCGCGGGGTGGTCGAGCAGTGACTGGTGGAGCGTGGGCGGGCCCGGCAGGACCGACACCCGCTCCGCCGCGATGTTCGCCAGCACGGTGTCGATGGTGAAGACCGGCTGCGGGATCATCGTCGCGCCCCGCATCAGGCAGGCGATCACGCCCGCCTTGTAGCCGAAGGTGTGGAAGAAGGGGTTCACGATCAGGTAGCGGTCGCCTTGCCGCAGGCCCGCGAGGTCGCTCCACACCTCGTACGCCCGCAGGGTCTGCGCGTGGGTGATCACGGCGCCCTTGGGGCGGCCCGTCGTGCCGGACGTGTAGACGATGTCCGAGGGCGCCGAGCCGGGGACGGCCGAGGTCCGCGCCCGTACCGCCGCTTCCCCCACCGCGTCCCCGCTCGCCAGGAAGTCCTTCCAGGTGCGGAAGTCGGCCGGTGCGTCGTCGGAGAGGACCACCACCTGCTCCAGGGCCGGCAGCCCCGGCAGCGGACCGGGACCCACCCCCTCGCCCGCCGCGCGCCGCAGCGACGCCACGTACGAGGTTCCGAGGAACGTTCCCGTCACGAACAGCAGGCGTGCGCCGCTGCGGTGCAGTACGTCCGCGGCCTCCGTCCCCTTGAAGCGGGTGTTCAACGGCACCAGTACCGCGCCCGCCGACACCGCGCCCAGTGCGGAGACGATCCAGTCGAGGGTGTTCGGCGCCCAGATCGCGACCCGGTCGCCCGCCGCCACCCCGTTCGCGACGCACGCCGCCGCCGCGCGTTCCACGCGGGCGCCCAACTCGCCGTAGGAGATCCGCGTACGGCCCTCCACCACCGCCTCGACGTCCGCGTACCGCTCGGCCGCCGACCTGACCAGCCCGGGGATGCTTTCCCACTCCAAGTCACCGCGCACAGCAGGCCTCCAGTCCGATTAGCTGACTACCCGTCAGATTAGCTGTAGCCTGACGGACTGTCAGCCGCCCAGTGAGCTGCGGAGGTAACCCCCAGCATGGCCGGAGCAGCAGGAACAACAGGAACAGGCCTCAAGGACGCCACCGCCATAGTCGGCATAGGCCAGACCGCCTTCGCCAAGCGGCTCGACGAGGACGAGCGGACCCTCGCCTGCCGGGCCGTCCTCGCCGCCCTCGACGACGCCGGCATCGCGCCCGGCGAGGTCGACGCCCTCGCCTCCTACACGATGGAGGAGACGGACGAGGTCGAACTGGCCAAGGCCGTCGGCTTCGGAGACCTCACCTTCTTCAGCCGGATCCCCTACGGCGGCGGGGGATCCTGCGCCACCGTCGCGCACCTCGCCGCCGCCATCGCCACCGGTCAGGCCACGGTCGGAGTCGCCTGGCGCTCAAGGAAGCGGGGGTCGGGACCCCGGCCGTGGAAGAACACCGTCACCCAACTCCCCACCCCCGCCCAGTGGACCCGCCCCTTCGGCCTGCTCCGCCCCGCCGACGAGATCGCCATGCTCGCCCGCCGCTACATGCACGAGTACGGCGCCACCCGCGACCACCTCTTCAACGTCGCCCTCGCCTGCCGGAACCGGGCCAACCAGAACCCCGCCGCGATCATGTACGACCGCCCCCTCACCCGCGAGATGTACATGACGTCCCGCTGGATCAGCGAGCCCCTCTGCCTCTTCGACAACTGCCTGGAGACGGACGGGGCGCTGGCGTGCGTGATCGTCAGCCGGGAGCGGGCCCGGGACTGCCGCCGCAGACCCGTCTACGTCCACTCCACGGCCCAAGGCCTCCCCGCCCAGCACCACGGCATGGTCAACTACTGGAACGACGACCCCCTCACCGGCCCCGCCTGGACCGCCGCCCGGCACCTGTGGAAGCACGCCGACGTCACACCCCAGGAGGTCGACGTCGCCCAGATCTACGACGCGTTCACGCCCCTCGTCCCGCTCTCCCTGGAGGGCTACGGCTTCTGCGGACGGGGGGAAGGGGGGGCCTTCACCGAGGGGGGCGCGCTGGAGATCGGGGGGCTGCTGCCCCTCAACACCGGGGGCGGCGGGCTCTCCGAGGCGTACGTCCATGGCTTCAACCTCATCAACGAAGGCGTGAAGCAGCTCCGGGGGACCAGTACGGCACAGGTTCCGGGCGCCGCCACCTGTCTCGTCACCGCGGGTGAGGGCGTCCCCACCTCCGCCCTGCTGCTGAGGAACTGACACCGGAACCGACACCGGAAGAGACACAGGGAGTGACCCATGGAGCCGCCGTGCTGACCCCCGTGACCGACCCCGACAGCGCCCCCTTCTGGCGCTACGCCGCCCAGGGCGAGCTGCGCGTCCAGGCCTGCGCCGACTGCGGCGAGCTCCGCTTCCCGCCCCGCCCCTGCTGTCCGCGCTGCCAGTCCTTCGCCAGTGAATGGCGGGCGATGTCCGGGCAGGGGCGCGTCTGGTCGTACGTCGTCCCGCATCCGCCGCTGCTGCCGGAGTACGCGGCGCTGTCGCCGTACAACGTCGTCGTCGTCGAGCTCGTCGAGGCGCCGCACATCCGGCTCGTCGGCAACCTGGTCAGCGAGCCCGGGGACCCTCTCAACTCCCTTGATCCACACACCATCCGCATCGGCGCCAGGGCCCACTTCGCCTACGACGGGACGACCGGGCTGCCCCAATGGGTCCTGGAGCGGCCGTGAGCGTGCGCGTCGAGACCGACAAGGACACCGCCGTCGCCGTCGTGACCCTCGACCGGCCGGGCAGACTCAACGCCATCGACCTCGCGATGGCCGATCAACTGCGGGACGTCTGGCAGGGGTTGCGGTTCGACGACTCCGTGCGGGCCGTCGTCCTCACCGGCGCCGGCGGGCGGGCGTTCAGTACCGGGATCGACCGGGACGCCGTGGTGCCGCAGCCGAACTCGCCGTACATGCAGGACGATCCGCTGCTCACGATCGGGCCGAAGGCGAACGATCTCTGGAAGCCCGTGGTGGCCGCCGTGCAGGGGATGGCGTGCGGCGGGGCCTTCTATCTGCTCGGCGAGAGCGACTTCCTGGTGGCGGACACGACGGCCGCCTTCTTCGATCCGCACACCACGTACGGCATGGTCAGCGCGTACGAGTCGGTGCTGATGGCGCAGCGGATGCCGTTCGGGGAGGTCGCGCGGATGATGCTGATGGGCACGGCGGAGCGGATCTCCGCGCAACGGGCCCACGACATCGGGCTGGTCTCCGAACTCACCGAGGCGGGCGGGGCCTTGGAGGCCGCGACCGCCGCCGCGACCGTCATCGCCGGGTATCCGGCCGAGGCCACGCAGGGGACGGTCCGCGCGCTGTGGGCGGCGAAGGAGGCGGCGCGTGCGCAGGGGTTCGCGCAGGCGCCGCATCTCGTCACGCTGGGGAACCTGCCCGCCGACCGCCAGGCCGAGCTGTTCGCCGAACGGCAGAGCGGGAGGTTCCGGTCGCGTTGAGCGCCCGTCGGCCCGTCCGTCAGTCGGCCGACGCGAACAAGTCCGGGTCGCACGTGGCGACTTCAGCTGCCAGACCCGGATTGTCCAGGGGCACCTGCACCTTCGCCCTGTCGTTCGCGGCGACGAACTCGTCCACGCTCTGCACGTCGACCTGCTGGGAGTCGGCGTCGAGGAACCTGACGGTGACGGTGAAGTAGTGGCCCACGGAGTTCGGGTTGGTGACCTCGACCGTGGCGTACGCGTCGGCCTCCGTCACGCAGCTCACCAGCTCGACCTCGGCGTCCGCCGGGGCCGTGGAGGTGCTCCCTCCGGAGGAGCTGCCGCTGCTTCCGTAGTCGTCATCGTCGTCATCGTCGTAGTCGCGGTACGTGCCGCCGCCCGACGTCGACGACGACGAACTGTCGTGGTCCTGGCCGGAGCTGCTGCAGCCCCCGCCGCCGCTGCCACCGTCGCTGCTGCCGCTGCTACTGCTGCCGTGACCGCGCCCCGTAGAGAACCCGGTGAGCGACAGCATCACCAGTACCGCCACCGCCGTGAACTTGAGCCTGCTTCCCCGTAGTTGCATGTCGTCACTCTATGCAACCTCTGTCACGGTCACGTCACCGCTCCGGCTCAGCTGGTTCTCGCCGTCCCCGTCCCCTTCTCCGCATCCAGCGCGTACACGCACCGGTCCTTGCTGCACGCGTACACGACCCCGTCCTTGACGACCGGGGAGCCGGTGATCTCGCCGCCCGTCGCGAGCTTCCAGCGCAGGCGGCCGTCGTCGGCCTTGAGCGTGTAGAGCAGGTGGTCGGTGGAGCCGAAGTGGATACGGCCCTCCGCCACCGCCGGGGCGCCGACGATGTCGCCACCCGCCTGGAAGCGCCACTTGGGCGTGCCGGTGACCGCGTCGAGGGTGTAGAGGCCCTTGCCGCTGCCCACGTGGACGTGTCCGCCGGCCACCAGGACCGAGTCGACGGAGGAGCGGGCCTCGGTGGCGATGCGCCAGCGGTCGCGGCCGTCGGTGGCGTCGAGGGCGTAGACCGTGCCGAGGTAGTCGGCGAGGTACACGCCGCCGCCGGTGACCGCGGGGCCGGGCACGAAGGTGGGCGCGCAGAGGAAGACGGCCGGGGCCTCGAAGTGCCAGCGGACGTGGCCGCTCGCCGCGTCGAGCGCGAGGACCCGGGAGCCGGCGGAGACGTAGACGTTGCCGTCGTGCGCCTGGGCCACCCGGACCGGCACGCCGCCGCAGGAGGCCGTGTCGCCGATGGGGTACGACCAGCGCTCGTCGCCCGTGCGAGCGTCCAGGGCGCGCAGACGGGCGTCGTGCCAGAGGTACACCGCGCCCTCGTGCAGGGTGGGTCCGGCCTCCGGGGACTCGAAGTCGGTCTGGCAGCCGGTGAGCTCCCACAGCTTCTGGCCGCCGGAGGCCTCCCAGGCCTGGACGCCGCCGCCGCGCGTCCCGGTGATCACGGTGCCGCGGTCGGCCTTGAGGGAGTACACCCAGGCGTCCGTGGACAGCCGCCACAGGTCACCGCCCTCGCGGGCGTCGAGGGCGAACAGGGTGGGTCCGTCGGAGGCGTGGATACGACCGTCCGCGACCGCCATCGACCAGGCCACGTCCCGCGTCTTGAAGCGACGGCGGCCGGTGGCCACGTCCAGGGCGTGGACCTCGAAGGAGGTGACGTAGACGAGGTCGCCGGCGACGGAGGGGGTGCCCCAGACGTCGTTCGACATGCGGAAGCGCCAGGGGCGCCAGCCGGCCGCGGTCTCCGCGGGGGCGGGAGGCGCGGCGGTCACGGCAGGGCCTACGGCAGCGTCCGTGCCGTTGACGCCGGGGCGGGGCTTGGACCAGGAGGCGACCAGTCCGGCCTCCGGAGGGGGCGCCTTGACGGCGGCGGCGCGGGCGTCGGCGACGCGCGGGCCGGGCCCGATGGGGACCTGGGCGCCGGCCAGCCGCACGGGGCCGGTGTCCGGGGCGGCGGCGACGGACACGGGGCCCGGTACCGGCCCCGGGACCACGGGGTCACGGGACGGCGGGGGCGGGATGGGCGCGACCCGTCCGCCGCCGCTTCGTCCGCCGCTCTGGGTCTGCTTCACCGGCGGCCGTCCGCCGCGGCGCGCCTCGATCAGGGCCACTGCCCGCTCGGGCAGCCAGGCCGACGCCGTACCGCTGTCGTCGGAGCCGGAGCCGAAGAGGTGGGGGGCCAGCTGGGCCTGGAGGTCGGCGGGGTTGGGGCGGGCCGTGGCCTCCATCTGCATACAGGACTCGATGAGGGGGCGCAGTTCGTCCGGGAGGCCTTCGAGGTCCGGGCCCTCACGGAGCAGCATGAAGACGGTCTCGACGGGGTTGGCGCCGTGGAAGGGCGGGTGCCCGGTGGCGGCGAAGACCAGCATGGAGCCGAGCGAGAAGACGTCGCTCGCGCCGGTCACGCTGCGGGAGTCCTTTGCCTGCTCCGGGGACATGTAGGCGGGGGTGCCCACGGCGACGTTCGTCATCGTCAAACGCGTGTTCGAGACGCCGGACGCGATACCGAAGTCGATGACCCGCGGGCCGTCCTCGACCACCAGGACGTTCGACGGCTTCAGGTCACGGTGGACCAGCCCGGCGCCGTGGATCGACTGCAGCGCCTCGGCGACACCCGCCGCCAGCCAGCGCACCGCCTGGGCCGGCATCGGCCCGCACTCGTTCACTATCTCCTCGAGCGAGGGCGCGGGCACGTACGCGGTGGCCAGCCACGGCACCGCCGCACGCGGGTCGGCGTCGACCACGGCCGCCGTGTAGAAGCCCGAGACCGCCCGGGCCGCCTCCACCTCGCGGGTGAAGCGGACCCGGAAGAGCTGGTCCTCGGCGAGCTCCGTACGGACCGTCTTGATCGCCACGCGCCGGCCGGAAGCCGAGCGCGCGAGATAGACCAGCCCCATGCCGCCGGCACCCAGCCGTCCCAGCACCTCGAACGGCCCGATGCGCCGCGGATCGTGCTGCGTCAGCTGATCCACCACTTGCCTGCCACCTCCCCGTACGGGCCGCGTCATGCCACATGTGTACGCGACCCCGTGCAGCGTCTCACCACCGCACCGCCATGGCGGCACGCACCCCGATTCTTCCTGGCCCGGGCGCTGGTTGCGAACCCGGAAACAAATGGGGTGTCTCACATCAAAGCACTGTTTTCCATCGCTCCAGCAGCGCGAACGACGCCCCCTGATTGTCGGTGACCACGGCTACCCGCCCGTACGAAGTCTCGAAGGGCGGCGCCTGGACGCGCCCGCCCAGCCGGTTCACCGTCCCGAGGGCGGCCACACAGTTCTCGACGCGGAAGTGGACCAGGAAGTGGGACGGCATCTCCGCCGGGAAGACGTCGGAGACGGGGGCGCGGCCGAAGTCGGGGTGGGCGTCCGGCCCGAAGAGGGCGTCGTGGAAGAGGCCGCCGTAGAAGGTGTTGGCGGTCTCGGTGTCCCGGGTGTACAGCTCGGCCCAGACGAAGGTGCCCGGCTCGTGCCGCCGGCCGAAGCCACGGTGCGTGCCCGGCTCCCAGAGGCCGAAGACGGCACCCTCGGGATCGGTGACCAGCGCGGCCGTGCCCAGCTCGCCGACCGGCAGGGGCGCGGTGACGACCTGCCCGCCGGCCGCCCAGACCCGGTCGGCGAGCCCCTCGACGTCCGGGGTGGCGAAGTACACCGTCCAGACGGTGGGCATCCGGCCGTCCGCCTTGCGGGCGAGCGCGGCCACCGGTTCGCCGTCCGCCAGGGCCCACGTGGACCCCCCGTACGACTCCTCGAAGGTCCACCCGAAGAGCTCACCGTAGAACCGCTTCCCCGCCGCGACGTCGGGGAGCTGTGCGTCCACCCAGCAGGGGACGCCCTCTCCGTAGACGTCCTCTCCGTACCCGGATGCCCTGTTTTCGGCCATGCCGCCAAAGTAACGGCGTCGCCCGCACCCCGCAGACCAGGCACACCCGCCCCATCCCGCCCGGGCACCCCATTTGCAGTCGGCCGAATCGCGCTCCGATCACCCCTCGGTAAGCTGACGGCATGACAGGACAAGTGCGTACCGTCGACGGCCGCGTGGCCGGCCGGCGTGGGCAGGCGACCCGGCAGAAGCTGCTCGACTGCCTCAGCGAGATGCTCAGCTCCTCCCCTTACCGGGACGTCAAAGTCATCGATGTCGCCCGGAAGGCGGGGACTTCACCCGCGACCTTCTACCAGTACTTCCCGGACGTCGAAGGCGCCGTCCTGGAGATCGCCGAGCAAATGGCCGCCGAGGGCGCCGAGTTGACCGAGCTGGTCGCCGGCCGCTCCTGGGTCGGCAAGGCCGGCTGGCAGACCGCCCAGGAACTCGTCGACGGCTTCCTTGAGTTCTGGCGCCGCAACGACGCGATCCTCAGAGTCGTCGATCTCGGGGCCGCCGAGGGCGACAAGCGGTTCTACAAACTCCGTATGAAGATCCTGAACTCGGTGAACAACTCCCTCTCGGACGCGGTCGCCGAACTCCAGTCCAAGGGCAGGGTCGACAAGGAGGTGAATCCGGCCGCCGTGGCGGGTTCCATCGTCGCGATGCTCGCGGCCGTCGCCTCGCACCAGAAGGGCTTCCAGACCTGGGGTGTGAAGCCGGCCGAACTCAAGCCGAACCTCGCGCTGTTGGTGCACCTCGGCGTGACCGGCAAGAAGCCGACGAGGTAATCCACATACCCATGCCATACCCCACGCCACAGCCCACGCCACAGCCCACGTCATAGCCACGTCATAGCCCACGTCTTTTTGCGCGGTCCAAGTCCTGTCTGGCAGGCGGTAGTTCACTCGGGTGGACTACCGCCTGCGGCGTTATGCGGGCAACGGCCGGTCCTTCACCACGTGCTTCATCACCAGCGTGGACGTCAGCCGCTGCACGCCCGGCAGCGTGGCGAGGCGTTCGTCGTAGAGCCGCTGGAAGGCGGCGAGGTCGGCGGTCGCCACCCGCAGCAGATAGTCGGGCTCCCCGAAGAGCCGCTGCGCCTCCAGCACATGCTCGATCTCCCCGATCGCCCGCTCGAACCCGGCGACCGTGTCCCGGTCCTCCTGCCGCATCGAGACGAAGACCAGCGCCTCGAAGGTCAGCCCGACGGCCGTCGGATCCACCACCGCCCGGTAGCCGCTGATGGCCCCCGACCGCTCCAGCTCGCGCAGCCGCCGGTGACACGGCGAGACGCTCAGCCGCACCCGCGCGGCCAGCTCGGTCACGGTCAGCCGCCCGTCCTGCTGCAGCTCGGCAAGAATTTTCCGGTCCACGTCGTCCATGGGGGAGATTCTTCCCCCACATCGCGGATCAAGGGCAAAATTCGGGAACACTTTCGCGCCGATCGCGCCTAATGTCCCCGCCATGGACTCGGGAACCCTCATCTCCTTCCTCGCCGTCGACCTGCTGCTGGTGTGCGTGCCGGGCGCCGACTGGGCGTACGCGATCTCGGCGGGGCTCAGGGACCGCTCGCCGGTGGCGGCGGTGGCCGGGCTCGTCGCCGGGTACGCGCTGCACACGATGCTGGCCGTGGCCGGGCTGGCGGTGCTGGTGTCTCGCTCGCCGGGGCTGCTGACCGGGCTGACGGCCGCCGGCGCCGCGTACCTGGTGTGGCTGGGGTGGGGCGTGCTGCGGCGGCCGGGCACTCCGGGAGCGGCGGCTCCCGGCGGCGAGACGGCCTCCGCCCGCGTCTTCCTGCGCGGTGCCACGATCAGCGGCCTGAATCCCAAGGGACTGCTGCTGTACCTGTCCGTCCTGCCGCAGTTCCTGGTCACCGGCGGCGCGCACCTGCCCGTGCCCGCGCAGACCGCCGTACTCGGCCTGCTCCACATGGGGTGCTGCGCCGCCGTCTACCTGACGGTCTGCCTCGCGGCCCGCGCGGTCCTCGGCGCCCACCCGGCGGCGGCCCGCGCGGTCACGCGGACGTCGGGGGTGGCGATGCTGGGGATCGGGGCGTTTCTGCTGGTGCAGCGGCTGGCGACGCTCTGAGACCTACCTCTGGGGACTCACCTTCGTACGATCCTGAAGAGCCGTATCTCCCGTTCCACCCGTGCCTGGTACGTGGCGTACGGCGGCCAGAAGGCCAGCACCGCCTTCCAGGCCGCCGTCCGCTCCTCCCCCTCCAGCAACCGGGCCGTGACGGGGATGTCGTGCCCCTTCCAGCTGACGGTCGCCTCCGGGTGGGCGAGGAGGTTGGCGGTCCAGGCGGGGTGACCGGTCCGGCCGAAGTTGGAGCCGATCAGGATCCAGCTCTCGCCGCCCGGCTCGGTGCCCGACTCCGTGCCCGTCTCCGGCATGCAGGCCAGCGGCGTACGCCGGGGCAGGCCGCTTCTGGCTCCGGTCGAGGCGAGGATCACGCCCGGCAGGAGCTGGGCGCTGAGCAGGAACCGGCCGCGGGTCAGCCGGTGTACGGCACGGTCGAGCGCGGGGATCACATGGGGCGCCACCTTGGCGAAGCCCCGCGTCGACGACACCTTCTGGACCACTCGCACACCGATCACACCGTCACCTCCGCGCTCTCGAAAAGGTGCGCCGCGCCGGCGGCGTGCGCCCGCAGCCGGTGCACCGGCCCGAACAGCAGCTCGTCGCCGCAGGCGCGCTTGAAGTACAGGTGAGCCTCGTGTTCCCAGGTGAAACCGATGCCGCCGTGCAGCTGGATGCCCTCGGCGGACGCGGAGCGCAGCGCCTCCAGCGCCTGCGCGAGGGCGAGAGCACCGACCTGCTCTCCGTGCGCGGCGGCCCAGGCCGCGTAGTACGCCGCCGAGCGCGCCGCCTGCACCTCCACGTACACGTCGGCCAGCCGGTGCTTCACCGCCTGGAAGGACCCGACCGGCCGCCCGAACTGCTCGCGCCGCCGCACGTACTCGACGGTCAGTCCCAGCACCTGGTCGGCGGCCCCGACGGCCTCGCCCGCGAGCACGGCGGCGGCGCTGTCGCCGAGGCGGCCGAGCGCGGTGAGGACGTCCGCTTCCTCGCCGCCCAGCAACTCGGCTTCCGTGTCCCGTAGTTGGACGCGTGCCTGCGGCCGGGTCGCGTCGAGGGCGGTCTGCCGGGCCCGCACGAGCCCGTCCGCGTCGCCGCGCACGAGGAAGAGCAGCGTCCGCGACCGAGCGAACCCGCCCGCGTGCGCGGCGACCAGCAGCAGACCCGCGCTGTGCCCGTCGAGCACCTGGTCGGCCTGCCCGTACAGCCGCCAGCCGTCCCCCACCCGCCTGGCCTGTACGCCCCCTGCCCGGCCGCCGCCCGCCCAGTCGCCGTCGTTGTCGCCGGTGAGGGCGAGGGCGGTGGCGAGGTGGGTGCCGGGGACGGCGAGGGCCGCGGTGAGGGTGCCGTCGGCGATCCGCGGGAGCAGTTCGGCGCGCTGGGCGCCGGTCCCGAGGGCGAGGAGGAGCGGGGCGGCGAGGGCGGCGGTAGCGAGCAGCGGCGAGGGGGCGAGGAAACGGCCCGTCTCCTCGCAGGCGAGGGCGAGTTCGGTCACCGAGCAGCCGACACCGCCGTACGCCTCGGGGAGGGCGAGGCCGGGCAGCCCGAGCTGCTCGGCGAGGGCGGTCCACAGGGCGGGGTCGTGTCCGGGTGCGGTGTCGACGGCGGCCCGCAGTTCGGCCGGCCCGCAGCGCTTCCGCAACACCTCGCGGAGGGTACGGCGGATCTCGTCCTGCTCGGCGGTGAAACCGGCGTCCATGAGGCGCCCCCGTTCATCCATATCTGACGGGCCGTCATATTAGGACCGGGAGGACGGGATGCCCAGCCCCGTGACACCTGCCGCGCATCGCCTTATCTGATGTACCGTCAGATTCACGAGGAGTCTGATCCATGAGGAAGTCGGATTCATGAGGAGGCCGGGTTCATGAGGAGGCCGGGTTCATGAGGAGGCCGGGTTCATGAGGAGGCCGGGTTCATGAGGAGGCCGGGTTCATGAGGAGGCCGGGTTCATGAGGAGGCCGGGTTCATGAGGAGGCCGGGTTCATGAGGACGGGTTCCCGGAACGTCGCGATCGTCGGGGTCTCCCTGTCCGACTGCGGCCGCGTGGACGACGCGACCCCGTACACCCTGCACGCCCAGGCCGCCCGCCGGGCCCTCGCCGACGCGGGACTCGACAGGGAGGTGGTCGACGGCTTCGCGTCGGCCGGCACCGGCACCCTCGCGCCCGTCGAGGTCGCCGAGTACCTGGGCCTGCGCCCCACCTGGGTCGACTCGACGTCGGTGGGCGGCTCGACCTGGGAGGTCATGGCGGCGCACGCGGCGGACGCGATCGCCTCCGGCCACGCGAACGCGGTGTTGCTGGTCTACGGCTCGACGGCCCGCGCGGACATCAAGGCGGGACGACGGAACGGGAACCTCTCCTTCGGCTCCCGGGGCCCGCTCCAGTTCGAGGTCCCGTACGGCCACACACTGATCGCCAAGTACGCCATGTCGGCCCGCCGCCACATGATCGAACACGGCACGACCATCGAGCAGTTGGCGGAGGTGGCGGTGCAGGCGAGGGCGAACGCCGTCCTCAACCCCGAGGCGATGTTCCGCGACCCGATCACGGTCGACGACGTGCTGTCCGGCCCGATGATCGCGGACCCCTTCACCAAACTCCACTGCTGCCTGCGCTCCGACGGCGGGGCGGCGGTGCTGCTCGCGGCCGAGGAGTACGTGCGGGACTGCCGTACCGCACCGGTGTGGATCCTCGGCACCGGCGAGCACATCTCGCACGCGGCCATGTCCGAGTGGGCCGACTTCACGGTGTCCCCGGCGGCGGTGAGCGGACGGATCGCCTTTGAACGGGCGGGAGTTCGGCCCGACGAGATCGACTTCGCGGAGATCTACGACGCCTTCACCTACATGACGCTGGTGACGCTCGAGGACCTCGGGTTCTGCGGGAAGGGCGAGGGCGGGGCGTTCGTGGAGAAGGGGCGGCTGAGGGTCGAGGGCGGGGAGCTGCCGGTGAACACTGACGGGGGCGGGCTGTCGGCCCAGCATCCCGGGATGCGGGGGTTGTTCCTGCTGGTGGAGGCGGTGCGGCAGCTGCGCGGGGAGGCGGAGGGCCGCCAGGTGCGCAAGGACGCAGGGCGCCTGCCGGAGCTCGCGGTGGCCTCGGGGACGGGCGGGTGGTTCTGCTCGTCGGGGACGGTGGTGTTGGGGCGGACGCGTCCGTAGAGAGGTCCGGTTGCTCGTCCGTGTCGGGCGGGAACACTGGCCTCGCCGTTCTGCGTTGCGCTCTGACAGAGGACGATGACGCCCGAGCCGCTGGAGGAGTCCGCATGGCCCTGACCCGCGAAGAACGTGAACAGTTCCTGGCCGAGCCGCACATCGCCGCGCTGGCGGTCGACGCGGGAGCGGGACGCGCTCCGCTGACCGTGCCGATCTGGTACCAGTACGAGTCCGACGGCACCGTGTGGATCATGACGGCACTCGACTCCCGCAAGAACGAACTGATCCGCGCGGCGGGCCGTTTCACGCTCATGATCGACCGGCTGGAACCCACCATCCGGTACGTCTCGGTCGAGGGGCCGGTCATCGACACGACCCCCGCCACCATCGAGCAGCTCCGGGAGATCTCCGCGCGTTACCTCCCGGCCGACAAGGTGGACGGGTACGTCGACACCGCCTGGAAGGAGCACGGTGAGCAGGTCGTGATCCGGATGCGGCCCGAGCGGTGGGTGTCGTCGGACCTCGGGACGGTCTGAGGCGCGCAGGCGTGACAATCGGGGGATGGGAACCGATCTTCATGAGCTGCTGAGGTCACTGCGGGTGTGGGACCCGAAGGTCACCTCACTGCCGGCCTTCGACCCGACCACCGCCCCCGACGCCCCCCTCCCCCTCTTCACCACGTGGTTTGCCGAGGCGGTGGCGGCCGGGCAGATCGAGCCGCACACCATGTCCCTCGCGACGTCGGACGCGGAGGGCCGGCCGGACGTACGGATCGTGATGATGCACGGCGCCGACCCGGACGGCTGGTCCTTCGCGACCCACGTGAGCAGCAGGAAGGGGGCCCAGCTGGCCGACCGCCCGTATGCGGCCCTCGGGTTCTACTGGCCGGTCCTGGGGCGTCAGGTGCGGGTGCGGGGACCGGTCACGGCCGCCCCGTCCGAGGAGGGGCAGGCGGATCTGCACGCCCGCTCGACGGGGGCGCTCGCGGCGGCCCTCACCGGCCGGCAGAGCGAGCCCCTCGACTCCCTCGACGAACTGGCCCGCGTCTCGGCGGCCGCCTGGGACCGCGCCCAGCAGGACCCCGGTGCCCCGGTCCCTACCTGGACGCTCTACCGCCTCCGCCCGGACGAGGTGGAGTTCTTCCAGGGGGACGGACGACGGCAGCACGTCCGGCTGGTGTACCGGCGCGGGGAGGCCGGCTGGGCGAAGGAACTGCTCTGGCCCTGATGGCCGTATGTCCCCGCCGGCGCTACCGGGAGATGGCCCTACTCGGAGAACCCGTACACCGCGAAGTCGGTCACCGGCCGGTACCCGATCCGCTGGTACAGCGCGTTGCTCGTCGGGTTGGCCAGGTCCGTGAAGAGCAGCACCTCTTCGGCGCCCGCGTCCCGTGCCGCCCGGCTGACCTCGGCGGTGACGGCACCGGCATAACCGCGTCCGCGCAGGTGGGCGGGGGTGTAGACGGGAGCGACCCGGACCTGTCCGGCGACCTGCGGGGTGACTCCGGCCATGGAGACGGGGGTGCCGTCCGGGGTCTCCCAGATGGTGATGCGGCCGGCGGCGATGCGGGCGGCGGCCCAGGTGTCTGCGTCCGTGGCGGCGTGCTCACCGATCGACGCGATGAACTCGCCGTACCAGCGCACGAGTCGTTCCCGGTCGGCTTCCCCCGCGACCCGCGCCCGACCCTCCGGCACCGGCTCCGGAACGGTCAACGTGCCTAGCCCGTACAGCCGTTGGCGCTGCTGGAGCGTGGCGGTGGCGCCGGTGCGGGCCTGCCAGGCCGCGGCGAAGGCGGCGGCGGTCTCGCGGTCCGCGCCGATGCCGGGGAGCGGTCGGCCGAGTCCGTCCAGGTGGGCGGCGAGGGAGTCGGCGTCCTCGGTGGTGAGGGCGGTGACGCTCAGCTTGTGGGGAGGCGTCTGGAAGTACGTGGCCCGTACTTCCCCGTCCCGCTCCAGCAGGCCGAAGACGGGCGGCTCGCTGCCGTATGCGTGCGCGCCGCCGGTGCGCAGTCCCTCGGTCACCGTCAGGGTGACGGTGTGCAGGTCGGGCCGGGAGCGCAGGAAGGCTCCGGCTCGGGCGAGGAAGGCGTCGAGGTCTTGGGTGCCGTGCCAGTCGTCGGGGTGCATGCATGCATGATCTCGCCGGTCGACGGCCAACTCCCTTGATTTTCCCGCAGCCTGCCCCGGCTACGTCTCCGGTTCGGGGTCCGTCGTCAGGCGGGCGTGCAGGTGTACGTCCCGGAAGGCGTCCTTCCGGCCCGCCTCGAACATCGCGCCCCGCAGCGTCCCCTCGTACCGGAACCCGCACTGCTCGGCGACCCGACAGGAGGCGTCGTGGCCGAGGGCGTGGCCGAGTTCGATGCGGTGGAGGCCGAGGTTCGTGAAGGCCCAGCGGGTGGTGAGGGCGAGGGCACGGGTGGCGACGTGGCGGCCGCGTGCCTCGGGGAGGATCCAGTAGCCGACGCGGGCGAGGCGCAGGTCCTGCTCGATCGCGTTGATGCCGATGTGACCCAGCGGCGTACCGGTGCCGGCGTCCGTCACGCAGTACGACACCGAGGTCCCCTCCACCGCCTGCACCGCCCTGGAGCGCAGCGACTCGCGGGCGCCTTCGAGGTCGGTGACCGGCCTGAGGGGTGTGTTCCAGCGCCGGAACTCCGGGTCGGTCGTGCCACGCAGCCAGGCCGCGACATCGGCTTCGGACCGGGGGTCCCAGGGGCGCAGACGTATGCCGGGGGCGAGCAGGTCGGGGAAGGGGTGGGTACGGGTGCGGGTGCGTGTGGGGTTCCCGTGCTGGGCGTCGACGTGGGGCATCCGGCCATTGAAGCCGGTCGGCCCGGCCCGCTGAAGCCGGTTTCCCCTTTCCTGACGCTGCGGCCGGAACCCGCGAAGCAGCCACCCGCCACCCTCACCGCCGGACGGAACCCGCGAAGCAGCCGCCCGCCGCCGTCACCGCCGGTGGGACCCGCAAGGCGCCCCGCCCAACCCACCCGCCGGAACCCACCAAGCCCTCCCCACCACCCGGGCGGAACTCACCAACCCCCTCACACCCCCCGGGCAGAACCCACCAAACCCCAGCACCCTCTGCCAGAACACACCAAACCCCCGCACCCCCGGCCGGAACCCACCAAGCCCCACCGCCCGCCCGAACCCGCGAAGCCGCCTCCTCACCCACCCGCCCGGAACACCGGCGCCCCCTCCCGGAAGGCGACGTCCAGTCCCATCCCGGCCCGCAGTCGGTCAGGCGACGCGCACTCCACGATCTCGGTCATCATCCGCGGCCCCTCGGCGAGGTCGACGACCGCGGCGACGTACGGCGTGCGGCCGGCGAAGGGGGGCAGGTCGTTGCGGTGGACGACGGACCAGGTGTAGAGCGTGGCCCGGCCGCTCGCCCGTTCCCAGCTCACGTCCTCGCTCCAGCAGTGCGGGCAGAACTCGCGCGGGTAGTGGTGGGCCCGCCCGCACGCCCCGCAGCGCCGGATCAGCAACTGCCCCTGCGCCGCCGCGTCCCAGTAGGTCCGGGTGAAGGCGTCCGCCTCGGGGAGGTCGAAACGCGCGCTCACGGGAACAACCCCAGCGCGCTGTCCACCGACCACGTCTGCCACGACATCCCGAACAGGGCCACCACCGAGATCAGCGCCATCATCGAGTTCTGCCCCTGCTCGGCCCAGTCGTGGATCATCAGCACGAGGTAGAGCAGGTTGAGCAGCAGTCCGCCGACCAGGGCGACCGGGGTCAGGAACCCGAGGATCAACCCCAGGCCGAGGGCGAGTTCCGCGTACACCACGACGTACGCCATGGTCCTCGGGTACGGCGTGACGACGACGTCGAAGCCACTGCGCACCGCGTTCCAGCGGTGCTTGGCCGCCACGTCCGCGGCCCAGGCGATGCCGGCGCCCTCGAACCAGGTCTTCTTGTCCTTGTGCCGCCAGCTCTCGAGCCACCACAGCCCGAGCCCTATGCGCAGCACGGCCAGCCACTGCGCACCAGTGAGCCAGATCGAGTCCATGGATCTGACGGTACGTCAGATGCCGGCCTCCGGAAACCCCTCGTCGCCTGAGCGGAACCTGTACGCTCCCCCTCAACCTGTCCACCGGCGTCACCGGCAAGCGTCTCGGCAGCGACATCCCCGAGACGCTGAACCTGATGAACCCGATGTACCACCTCGGGAAGAAGAACCCCGGCCGCTCCAGGCACTGGTGGATCCGCCTCGGCACGAAGGACAGCGACACCTCGCTGACCGTCTCCGCCAACATCGCCGCCGCCGCGGCCGGCCTCGGCGACGACGTCAACCACTTCTACTACTGGGACGAGGGCCACGGCGCCAACACCGACCCGGGCGACTTCATCACCTGGATCGCCAAGGTGACGGGCTACAAGAAGCGGTAGCCCTCCTTCTCCCTCCCCCTCCCCCCTCCCCCCGAACGCGGTGCCGGTTTCCCGTCATGTCTCCGGCCACCGCCCGCGACGCCGAGCCCACCGCACGATCCCGGGCTCGGCGTCGCGCCTCCCCGAGTCCCGCACAACCAGACGCCCTACGTCACAGGCCCCACCCACCTCTCCTACAGCCGTGATCAATCCGCAACCAATTCCGGTCTTGACCGAGACCCATCAACCCGGTGCGTGATTACGCTCGCGCACATGGCCGACTCCACAGCGTCCTCATCCGCCTCCGCGACCCCGGCGGAGCCGAAGCACGCGGAACCCGCAGACCGCCCCGTGTACGTCATCGGCGGCGGCCCGGGCGGACTCGCCGCCGCGTACGCTCTGCGTGCCCAGGGCCTGCGCGCCGTCGTGCTGGAGAGGTCCGACAGCGTCGGGGCGTCCTGGCGGCGCCACTACGACCGGCTGCACCTGCACACCACGCGGCGGCTTTCGAGCCTGCCCGGTCTCGCGATGCCGCGCCGGTTCGGGCGCTGGGTCTCCCGGGACAACGTGGTGCGGTACCTGGAGAAGTACGCCGAGTACCACGAGCTGGAGATCGTCACCGGCGTCGAGGTCTCCCGGATCGAGCGCTCCCCCGACGGCACCGGCTGGCTGCTGCACGCCACCGGCGGCCGCGAGCTGACCGGCGCCGCGGTGGTCGTAGCCACCGGCTACAACCACACGCCCCACGTGCCCGACTGGCCGGGACGCGACACCTACAAGGGCGAGCTCCTGCACGCCGGCGACTACCGCAACCCCGAGCCCTTCGCCGGCCGTGACGTCCTCGTCGTCGGCATCGGCAACACCGGCGCCGAGATCGCCGTCGACCTGGTGGAGGGCGGCGCCTCGCGCGTGCGCCTCTCCGTCCGCACCGCCCCGCACATCCTGCGCCGCTCGACCGCCGGCTGGGCCGCCCAGTACACGGGCGTGCTCGTACGGCGTCTGCCGGTGTCCCTCGTCGACCGGCTCGCGGGGCCGGTCGGCAAGCTCAGCGTGCCCGACCTCTCCGCGCACGGTCTGCCCCGCCCCGACACCGGCCTCTACTCCCGCGTCCACGAGGGCTCGGTCCCGGTGCAGGACGTCGGCCTGATCGACGCCGTCCGCAAGGGCGCGGTCGAGGTCGTGGCCGCGGTCGAGGGCTTCGAGGACGGCAAGGTCGTCCTCGCCGACGGCTCCCGCGTCGAGCCGGACGTGATGATCGCGGCCACCGGTTACGCCCGCGCCCTGGAGGGCCTGGTCGGCCACCTCGACGTACTGGACGCCCGCGGCAAGCCGATCGTGCAGGGCGCCCGCACCCCGGACAACGCCCCCGGCCTCTTCTTCACCGGCTTCACCAACCCCATCAGCGGCATGCTCCGCGAACTGGCCATCGACGCGCAGAAGATCGCCAAGGCCGTCGCCAAGGACGGGGCAGGACGGGTGTCCCGGCTCCCGGTGAAGTAGGGAGTGAAGTAGAAGGCGACGTAGATGGTGGCGTAGAAGACGTCAACTCGCTTACGTATGCCTCCAGTTGCGTATGGGTCAGATGTGCCGCGAGTACGCGCCGGGACGGCCGTTTCTCGCCACGCGTGTGCCGCACGTCACCAGAATGTGAGCCCTGCTCACTTTCCGGCTCCACCCACCTCTCGCTACGACGGAGGATGCACGTGGCACGCGAAAGACAGCTCTCCCGCCGCACCCTGCTCGGCGGCGCCGCCGCGACCGCCGGTGCCGTCACCCTGACCACCACCGCCGCCGGCGCGGCGTCCGCGGCGGGCCGTGACGTGGACGTCGCCGTCGTCGGCGCCGGCCTCGCCGGACTCACCGCGGCCCGTGACCTGGTCGCGGCCGGAAGGACGGTCGCCGTCCTGGAGGCCCGTGACCGCGTCGGCGGCCGGGTGGTGAACCTTCCGCTGGGCAACGGCGGCGTCACCGAGGGCGGCGGCGAGTTCATCGGCCCCACCCAGGACCGCATCAAGGCGCTCGCCGACTCCCTGGGCGTGGCGACCTTCCCCACCTACAACACCGGCAAGAACCTCCTCTACAAGGACGGCAAGAAGACGGCCTACGCCACCGACGGACTGCTCGGCGCCGTCCCGCCCGTGGACGTGGCCGGTCTCGCCAACGCGGCGATCGTGCAGGCCTCGCTGAACGACATGGCGAAGCAGATACCGGTCGACGCCCCCTGGACCGCCGCGAAGGCAGCGGAGTGGGACCGGCAGACCTTCGAGACCTGGCTGCGCGCCAACGCCGTCGTGCCGTCCGCCAAGTTCCTCCTCGACGTGGCCTGCACCTCGATCTTCTCGGCCGAACCCCGTGAGCTCTCCCTCCTGTTCGTCGTCTCCTACATCGCCACCGCCGGCAACGCGTCGAACCCCGGCACCCTGGAACGCCTCACCGAGACCGCGAACGGCGCCCAGGAACTGCGCTTCGTCGGCGGCTCCCAGCTGGTGCCGGCCAGACTCGCCGCCACCCTGGGCGACCGGCTGGTGCTGAGCGCCCCGGTCCGCTCCATCGCACGGTCCGGCGGCCGCTACGTGGTGACCGCGGACGGTACGACGGTCACCGCCGACCGCGTCGTGGTCGCCGTACCCCCGCCGCTCGCCGCCCGCATTGCATACGAACCCCTGCTCCCCGCCGGCCGCGACCAGCTCACCCAGCGCCTGCCGATGGCCTCGGTCGGCAAGGCGATCGCCGTCTACGACACCCCCTTCTGGCGCGCCGACGGCCTCAACGGCCAGGTCGTCAGCGACACCGGCGTGGTCAGCTCGACCTTCGACAACTCCCCGCCCGACGCCTCCTACGGCGCGCTGATGGGGTTCATCGAGGCCGACGAGATGCGGGCCCTGGACTCGGCGAGCGAGGCGGCGGTCCGCACGGCCGTGCTGAAGGACTACGTGACGTACTTCGGCGAGAAAGCCGCCTCCCCTTCCTCCTTCGTCCTGCAACGCTGGAACAACGAGGCCTACACCCGCGGCGGCCCCGTCTCCATCGCCGCCCCCGGCGTCCTGACCCAGTACGGCCCGGCCCTGCGGGAGCCCGTCGGCGGCATCCACTGGGCCGGGACGGAGACCTCCACCTACTGGATGGGCTTCATGGACGGGGCCGTGCGGTCGGGCGAGCGGGTGGCGAGGGAGGTACTGGCCGCGCTGTAGGCATCGCGCTTCTTTGCGTGCACGCCCGTTCCTGACACTGCGTCAGTTCTGTAATCTGACACTGCGTCAGTTATTTGTGCTGTCACACAGGAGCGGGCGGACCGATGCTTGGATCAACCCACGGCACCCTCACCACCGACTCCCGCGGGGCCCGGGTCATCGCCTGTGGCGAGCAACCCGGGCCCGCCGTCCACGGCCGGCCCGCCGAGGTCGACGATCTCGACGTCAGCGGACGGCCGCTGTACTGCGACGTCCCCGATCTGGACCGCTTCTTCCACCCCGAGTCCGTCGCCGTGATCGGCGCCTCGGACACGGAGGGGCGGCCCAACACCGGCGTCACCCGCCAACTCCTCGCCTGGTCCGAGCGCGTCGGCGCCCGACTGCACCCCGTGCACCCGACCCGCCCGGCCGTCTTCGGCATCCCCTGCTCCCCCTCCGTCGCCGATCTGCCCGAGCAGATCGATCTCGCCGTGCTGCTGGTCGCCGACCCCCTTCCCGTGATCGAGGAACTCGCCGAGGCCAAGGTGAAGTTCGCGGTCGTCTTCGCCTCCGGGTTCGCGGAGACCGGCGAGGAGGGCGCGGCGGCCCAGGCCCGTCTCGCCGCGGCCGTGGCCCGGTCCGGGATCCGACTCCTAGGCCCCAACACGAACCTCAACGCCTTCGAGCACTTCCGGGACGACCTCGACGGGCCCGCGATCGCGTTGATCACCCAGTCCGGCCACCAGGGCCGCCCCGTCTTCGCCCTCCAGGAACTCGGCATCCGCCTCTCCCACTGGGCGCCCACCGGGAACGAGGCCGACCTGGAGACCGCCGACTTCCTCTCCTACTTCGCCGAGCGGCCCGAGGTCGGCGCCATCGCCTGCTACGTCGAGGGCTTGAAGGACGGCCGTTCCTTCCTGCTCGCCGCCGACCGGGCCGCCCGGCGCGGGGTGCCGGTCGTCGCGGTCAAGGTGGGCCGCACCGAGACCGGCGCCCGCACGGCCGCCTCACACACCGGCAAGCTGACCGGCGCCGACACGGTGGTGGACGCGGCGATGCGGCAGTACGGAGTGATCCGGGTGGACGGCCTCGACGAACTCCAGGACACCGCCGCCCTGTTGGCCCGCGCCCGGCCGCCCCGGGCCGACGGAGTCGTCGTCTATTCGATCTCGGGCGGCACGGGCGCGCACGTCGCCGATCTGGCGACCGAGGCGGGGCTGCGGCTGCCGGAGCTGTCGGACGCCAAGCAGGCCGAGCTGCACCAGTGGATACCCGAGTACCTGAACGTGGCCAACCCCGTCGACAACGGCGGGCACCCGGTCGGCGACGCGCGCGGCCGGAAGATCATCGACGCGCTGCTCGACGACCCTGAGGTCGGCGTCCTGATCTGCCCGATCACCGGGCCCTTCCCGCCACTGAGCGACAAGCTCGTCCAGGACCTGGTGGACGCCGCCGAGCGGACGGACAAGCTGGTGTGCGTGGTGTGGGGGTCGCCGGTCGGCACCGAGCCCGCGTACCGGGAGGTGCTGCTCGGCTCGTCCCGGGTGGCCACCTTCCGCACCGTCGCGAACTGCCTCACCGCCGTCCGCGCCCACCTCGACCACCACCGTTTCGTGACCGGCTACCGCTCCCCCTTCGACTCGGCACCCCGCACCCCTTCGCCGTCCTTCCGCAAGGCGCGTGAGCTGATGCGCCCGGGACAGCAGCTGAGCGAGCACGCGGCGAAGCAGCTGCTGCGGGCGTACGGCATCCGCGTACCGCGTGAGCAGTTGGTGACCAGCGCGGCGGCGGCCGTGCGCGCGGCCGGGCTGGTGGGCTACCCGGTGGTGATGAAGGCGTCCGGCGCGCGGATCGCCCACAAGACCGAGCTCGGCCTGGTGAAGATCGGTCTGACCTCGGCCAGCCAGGTCCGGGACGCCTACCGGGAGTTGACCGACATCGCCCGCTACGAGGACGTCTCCCTGGACGGCGTACTCGTCTGCCAGATGGTCGAGCGGGGCGTCGAGATGGTCGTCGGTGTCACGCACGACCAGCTCTTCGGGCCGACGGTGACGGTCGGGCTCGGCGGCGTGCTCGTCGAGGTGCTGCGGGACGTGGCCGTACGCGTGCCGCCCTTCGGCGAGAGGCAGGCGCGGGACATGTGCGACGAACTCCGGGGGCGGGCCCTCCTCGACGGGGTCCGGGGGCGCCCCCCGGCGGACCTGGACGCGCTCGTCGAAGTCGTCCTGCGTGTGCAGCGCATGGCGTTGGAACTCGGGGACCAGCTCGCGGAACTCGACATCAACCCGCTGATGGTGCTGCCGCGCGGGCAGGGTGCGGTGGCGCTGGACGCACTGGTGGTGTGCAGCTGAGATGAACATGCCTGATTCCCCCCGTACCTACGCGAATGCCCCTGAGCCGGAAAAATCCGCTGAGTCATTGGTACAGCACGCCACTGACAATCAGGTCTGCCGCATCACCCTCAACCGCCCCGAAGCCCTCAACGCCATCACCCCTGACCAGCGCGAACGCATCATCCGGCTGCTGTCGGAGGCCTCCGCCGACCCGGCCGTACGGGCCGTGGTGATCACCGGAACCGGCCGTGGTTTCTGTGCGGGCGCGGATCTGCGCGGCGGCCCGCCGACGGAGGACCGCGTCGCCGGTGACGTGGCCCGCACGATCCGTCTCGGCGCCCAGCGCCTGGTCGCCGCCGTCCTCGACTGCGAGAAACCGGTGATCGCCGCCGTGAACGGCACGGCCGCCGGCCTCGGCGCGCATCTCGCGTTCGCCTGCGACCTCGTACTCGCCGCAGAGTCCGCCAGGTTCATCGAGGTGTTCGTACGACGCGGGCTGGTCCCGGACGGCGGCGGCGCCTACCTCCTCCCCCGCCTCGTCGGTCCGCAGCGCGCGAAGGAGCTGATGTTCTTCGGCGACGCGCTGACCGCGCCGGAGGCGGAACGGCTCGGCCTGGTCAACCGGGTCGTGGCGGACGGGGAGTTGGACAAGACGGCCCGCGAGTGGGCCGAACGCCTGGCCACCGGCCCCACCCGCGCCCTGGCCCTCACCAAGCAGCTGGTCAACGCCTCCCTGGACACCGACCGCACGACCGCCTTCGCCGCGGAGGCCGCCGCGCAGGAGATCAACATGACGACCCAGGACGCGCGGGAGGGGGTTCGCAGCTTCGTGGAACGGCGGAACCCCGAGTACAAGGGCCGCTGACCCTTCTCTTCCTACCTGACTCTCTTCCTACCTGGCTCCCTTCCCATCTGACGGTCCGTCAGCTTCAATGGGGGACATGATGGGACACGCAGGAATGGCCGCCGCAGCCGTCCGCTACCTCAGGTCCGGGCCCCGCCCCGAACCCGTGGAACCGCTGCCGCGCCCGGACCTGCGCTGCGTCGGCGAGGACGAGCGGCCACCGGTCGGCCAGGCCGAGTTCCGGCGCGTCCTGGGGAACTTCGCGACCGGCGTGACCGTGGTCACCGCACCCGCCGCCGACGGCGAATCCGCTCCCGCCGGCTTCGCCTGCCAGTCCTTCTCCGCCCTCTCCCTCGACCCGCCGCTCGTCGCCTTCATGGTCGGCCGTACGTCCACGACCTGGCCGCGCATCGCCCGCGCCGGCGTCTTCTGCGTCAACGTCCTGGGCGCCCACCAGGGCGAGCTCTGCCGCGGCTTCGCGGTCAGCGGCGCGGACAAGTTCGCGGGCGTCGCCCACGACACGGCCCCCGCCTCCGGCTCCCCCCGTCTCGCGGGCGCGCTCGCGTGGATCGACTGCACGATCCACGCGGTGCACACGGGCGGCGATCACCTGATCGTGGTGGGGCGGGTGGAGGCGCTGGGGGAGGCCGACGAGGACGAGTCGCCCCTGCTGTTCCACAAGGGACGCTTCGCCCGGCTCGACGACAGTCATCGGGGCGCCCGCCGACCGCCCCGATGACTCCGTCTCCCTACGACCCCTCAGCCACCCCCAACCGCCAGAGCGACGTGACCTCCGCCGCGCGTGCGGCGTGCAGCGGATCGCCGGTGTCACGGGACCGCGGGTGCCGCGGCCGGGTGTCGAGCCGGTCCCGCACCCGCAGGCCGGCCGCCTCGATCTCGGCGAGCAGGTCGGCGCGGGTGCGCAGGCCGAGGCGTTCGGCCAGGTCGGACAGGACCAGCCAGCCCTCGCCCGCCGCTTCCAGGTGGTCGGCGAGTGAGGCGAGGAAGCCGTGGAGCATGCCGCCGCCCGCGTCGTAGACGCCGAGGTCCAGCTCGGAGGCGGGCCGGGCGGGAATCCAGGGCGGGTTGCACACGACCAGGTCGGCACGCCCGTCGGGGTACAGCGCGGGCCCTTCGACGCGGACCCGCTCGGCGAGGCCCAGCCGTCCGAGGTTGTCCCGCGCGCAGACCAGGGCGCGCGGACCGATGTCGGTCGCCACGAGCCGGCCGACACCCCGGCGGGCCAGGACGGCTGCGAGCACCCCTGTTCCCGTACCCAGGTCGAAGGCGGTACGGAACGTGGGCAGGGGCGCCCGCGCGACCAGGTCGACGTACTCGCCCCGCACCGGGGAGAACACCCCGTAGTGCGGATGGATCCGGGCGCCGAGGGCTGCCACCGGCACCCCCTTCTCCCGCCACTGCCGCGCCCCGATGACGCCCAGCAACTCCCGCAGCGGGACCGTCGACGGCCCCTGCGGCGGGCCGTACGCGTCCACGCACGCCCCGCGTACGTCGGGCGCCCGGCGCACCGCCAGGGAGTAGTCCTCCTCCAGGCGGACGAGGAGCCTGCCGAGCACCCGGGCACGATGGGCACGGGCCCGGCGGTACTGCCGGAAGGTCTCGGCCGCGGTGGCCCCGGTCCGGAGCCGTTTGCGGTCGACCCGATCGATCCGGCGGCCCATGGCCGCCAACAGGTGGCGTCCGTTGTGGAAGTCGCCCCGCCACAGCAGGGCGGTGCCTTCGCAGGCCAGCCGGTAGGCGGTGTCGGCACGCGTGCGGTCGTCGGCGACGACGGTGTTCTCGGTCCAGCGATTCGCGGACACGATGCGGTACTCCTCGCGATCGAACGTGCAGGGGCACGAAGAGCGCTTCGACGAGGAGATGAGAGAGCGGAGTCGTACGGGTCTAGTCGTACGGGTGAAAAGGCAGGCCGCCTCGGCCGGTTACCGCTCCCGCGTCGAAGCGCGCGAGGAACCGTCTCCGAGCACCGCACCGAGGACACCGAGTGTCATGAACAGCCCTTTCCGAGCGGGTGAGTCCGGAAAGCAGGCTAGCGGAGCGGCCCTAGACCGCCATCCCCGCTGGAGCCACCACCGGCCGCCGGATCACCAGCGCCATCAGCGCCGCCGCCGCGCACAGCGCCCCCGACGCGTACCAGACCATGTCGTACTCGCCGAAGACGTCCCGTACGACGCCCCCGAGGAAGGCCACGAGCGCGGCGCCGACCTGGTGGGCGGCGAGGACCCAGCCGAAGACGATCGCGCTGTCGTCGCCGAAGTGCTCCCGGCACAGAGCCACGGTGGGCGGGACGGTGGCGACCCAGTCGAGGCCGTAGAAGACGATGAAGAAGAGCATCGGCGGGTGGACCGACGGGGCCAGCAGCATCGGGAGGAAGAGCAGTGAGATGCCCCTGAGCGCGTAGTACACCGCGAGCAGCCGGCGCGGTTCGAAGCGGTCGGTGAACCAGCCGGAGGCGATCGTGCCGACGACGTCGAACACGCCGATGACCGCGAGCAGCGAGGCCGCCGCCGTGACGGGCATGTGGTGGTCGTGGGCGGCGGGCACGAAGTGGGTCTGGATCAGGCCGTTGGTGGAGGCTCCGCAGATCGCGAAGGTGCCGGCCAGCAGCCAGAAGGGGCCGGTGCGGGCGGCCTTCCACAGCACGGTGACCGCACGCCGGGCGGCTCCGGGGACCGGCTCCGGCTTCGGCACGAACTCCTTCGCGCCGTACGGCTTCAGGCCCACGTCGGCCGGGTGGTCGCGCAGCAGCAGCCATACGAAGGGGACGACCGCGAGGGCCGCCAGCGACACCGTGACGGCCGCCGGTCGCCAGCTGTGCGTCTCGACCATCCAGGACAGCACCGGCAGGAAGATCAGCTGACCGGAGGCCGAGGCGGCGGTGAGGATGCCGGTGACCAGGCCGCGGCGTTCGGTGAACCAGCGGTTGGTGACCGTCGCCGCGAAGGCCAGCGCCATCGAGCCGGAGCCCAGGCCGACCAGCAGACCCCAGCACAGCAGCAGCTGCCAGGCCGCCGTCATCCACACCGTCAGGCCGGACCCGATCGAGATGATCGTCAGAGCCACGGCGACGACCCGGCGGATGCCGAAGCGGTCCATCAGCGCCGCCGCGAAGGGCGCGGTGAGCCCGTACAGCGCGAGGTTGACGGAGACCGCCGCGCCGACCGTGCCGCGCGACCAGCCGAAGTCCTCGTTCAGCGGGTCGAAGAGCAGGCCGGGCAGGGACCGGAAGGCGGCGGCGCCGATGATCGTCACGAAGGTCACGGCCGCGACGAACCAGGCCCGATGCAGTGACATCATGCGGCTCCGCCGCGGGCGAGTCGGCTTCTTTCCGGCGCGGGATGCCTCTGCGGCGGCTTCGGTTGTCTGGGTCACGACATAGAGCTTTCTTTCCGGCCGCCCTCCGATCGAGTGGCCCGAAGGACATCATTCGCTAGGATCGGGCCATGGAAACGGCTCAGGGCTTCCGTCCCCACCGCGTCGTCGTCCTCGCCCTCGACGGCCTGCTCCCCTTCGAACTGGGCATCCCGCACCGCATCTTCGGCCGCCCCAGGGACGCCGAGCGCCGGCACCTGTACGAGGTCGTCACCTGCTCGGTCCGCCCGCCCGGCCCCGTCGAGACCGACGCCGACTTCGCCATCGAGGTCGCCCACGGCCCGGAGATCCTGGCCACCGCCGACACCGTGATCATCCCGGCGTCGTACGAACTCGGCCCGGTCTTCGAGGAGGGCGTGCTGACCGACGAACTGGCCGCCGCACTCGCCCACATCCGCCCCGGCACCCGCCTCGCCTCCATCTGCACCGGCGTCTACGTCCTGGCCGCCGCCGGCCTCCTCGACGGCCGGCCCGCCACCACGCACTGGGCCGAGGCCGAGCACCTCCAGCGCCTCTTCCCGCGCATCAAGGTCGACGCGGACGTCCTGTTCATCGACGACGGCGACATACTGACCTCGGCGGGCGTCGCGGCCGGAATCGACCTGTGCCTGCACATGGTGCGCCGCGACCACGGCACGGCGGTCGCCAACGAGGTGGCCCGCCGCACCGTCGTACCGCCGCACCGCGACGGCGGGCAGGCGCAGTACATCCACCGCCCCGTGGCCGACCCGCAGCTGGCGACCACGACCGCCGCCCGCGCCTGGGCGCTGGGCCGCCTCCACGAGCCGATCCAGCTGCGGGACATGGCCGAGCAGGAGGCCATGTCCGTACGCACCTTCACGCGCCGCTTCCGCGAGGAGGCCGGCATCAGCCCCGGCCAGTGGCTCAC
Organism: Streptomyces sp. NBC_01352; assembly: GCF_036237295.1. Taxonomy (NCBI): domain Bacteria; kingdom Bacillati; phylum Actinomycetota; class Actinomycetes; order Kitasatosporales; family Streptomycetaceae; genus Streptomyces; species Streptomyces sp. NBC_01352. The sequence goes on along the minus strand of NZ_CP108354.1, from coordinate 6,126,672 downwards.
CCAGCAGCGGGTGGAACGGGCCCGGCACCTCCTGGAGTCCACCGACCTCTCCATCGACCAGGTCGCCCGGGACGCGGGCTTCGGCACCGCCCAGTCGATGCGGCAGCACCTACAGGCGGCCCTCGGCGTCACCCCCACCGCGTATCGCCGCACCTTCCGGGCCGGGAGCGGCGGGACCGGCATCGGCGAGCCCGAGGGCCACGGCGGTGTCGGCAGCCTTCGGTGAGCGGCCGGCGCGGCGCACCTCGCCCCACCAGCCGACCGCCGTCAGCACCACGGTGAGGCCCACGCCGGCCAGGATGGCCGTGGACGGCGCCGCCACCTTGAGGAGGGCACCGGCGAGCGAGCCCGTCGCCGCGTAACCCGCGCCCGCGGCCGCGTACATCACCGAGTAGCCCGCCGCCAGGACGCTCGGCGGGAGGGCCTCGCGCAGGGACAGGTTGCGGGTGAGCATCGCGCAGGACTGGAGGGTGCCGCCGACGACCAGCGCGGCGGCGATCCCGGCCGGGTCCCGCGTCAGCGCCGCCAGGGCCACACAGGCCGACGTGCCGGCCATCAGCACCACGCTGCGGGTGCGCAGCCGCCCGGGCCAGGACCGCAGACCGTGGACGAAGGCACCGAGGCCCCCGCCCACCGCCATCCCGGTCAGCAGCGGACCGGTCCAGCCGACGCCGACGCCGCGCTGTTCGAGCAGGGCCGGCAGCACGAGTTCGGCCAGACCGAGCAGGGCCAGACTGGCCGCGCCCATGACGTACACCGGCCAGGCGCCGGCCAGGATCCGGAGCTGCGAGACGCCCGTCCGGTCCGTGCCGCCCGTGTCGTCCGCGCCCCACCCGGCCGGCAGGAGCCACAGGCCCGCGACCGACGACGCCATCAGGGCGGCGCCGAGGAGCAGCGGGACGGGCGGTGCGACACCGAGGGCGAGGCCGGCGACCGCGGCCGGGGAGACGGCCCAGATCCCGGCCGTCAGTATCGACTCGACGGACAGCGCCTGCGCCGTCGCCCGCTCCGGGACGAGCACGGTGAGCAGCGTGCGCAGGCCACCGGTGGCCGCGGCCGGGGCGGCACCGGCGACAAGGGCGAGCCCGGCGAGGACCGTCGGATGCGCGTCGGGGACCACCCCGAGCCCCGCGAAGGCGACGGCGCCGACCGCGAGTCCGACGGCCAGGTGGGCGCGGGCGCGGTCGGGGCGCAGCCGCATCCCGAGGACGGGAGCGCCGGCGATCTCGCCGATGACGTAGGCCGCCGCGAGGATCGCGCCCAGCGAGTAGCCGCCGGGGCGTTCGCGCACCAGGAAGACCAGGGCCAGCGGCGCCATGGCCACGGGCATACGGGCGCCGACGGTGGTGCAGGACCAGATCAGGACCTGTCGGGAGGCGACGTCGCGGTAGCTCATGGGACGACGCTAGAGGCCGGGACCGACAACACCCCAAGGGATTTCCAGCACCTGTGGAAAACCCCTGACATGCCCCCGACGCATGCCCAGAACATGCCCAGAACAGGTCCAGGACAGGTCCAGGACAGGCTCAGAAGGTCAGCACACCCCGGGCCACCCGCCCCGCCTCCGCGTCCGCCGCCGCCTTCTCGAAGTCCTCGACGGGGTATGTCTCCGTCACCAACTCGTCGAGCAGCAGCCGCCCTTCCCGGTACAGCTCGGCGTACAGCGCGATGTCCCGCTGCGGCCGCGAGGACCCGTAGCGGCAGCCCAGGATCGACTTGTCCAGGTACATGGACGAGACGAGGAAGGACGCCTCGGCCGTGGCCGGAGGCACGCCGAGCAGCACCGCCTGACCATGACGGTCCAGCAGATCGATCGCCTGCCGGATCAGTTCCACCCGCCCCACGCACTCGAAGGCATGGTCCGCCCCCGTCGGCAGGACGTCCCGCACCCCCTCCGTCGAGGTCAGGAAGTGGGTCGCCCCGAACCTCCGCGCCACGTCCTCCTTCGCCGGGTTCGCGTCCACCGCGACGATCCGCAGCGCGCCCGCGATCCGCGCGCCCTGGAGGACGTTCAGCCCGATCCCGCCCGTGCCGATCACCAGCACGCTGTCCCCGCGGTCCACCTTGGCCCGGTTGAGCACGGCGCCCACCCCGGTCAGCACCCCGCACCCGATGAGCGCCGCGGACGGCGACGGGATGTCCTTCGGGATGCGCACCGCCTGCACCGCCTTCACCACGGTCCGCTCCGCGAAGGCGGAGTTGGACGCGAACTGGAACACGGGCCGCCCGCCCCGCGTGAACGGCTGCCCCGGCCGCCCGATCGCCCGTCGGCACATCGTCGGCCGCCCCCGGTCGCACTCGGCGCACGCACCGCAGTTGGCGAGTGTCGACAACGCCACGTGATCCCCGGGCGCCACATGCGTGACACCGGCCCCGACGGCCTCCACCACCCCCGCCCCCTCATGGCCGAGCACCACGGGAACGGGGAAAGGTATGGTCCCGTCCACCACGGACAGATCGCTGTGGCACAACCCCGCCGCCGAGATCGCCACCAGCACCTCCCCGGGCCCCGGATCCCGTACGTCGAGATCGTCCACGACCTCGATCCGCGTCCCGTCGAACAGCACGCCTCGCATCACGCGGCCCCCTGTCGGCCCTTGGGTTCCCTCGGCAGACCGAGCACGCGCTCGGCGATGATCGTGCGCTGGATCTGGTCGGAGCCGCCGTAGATCGTGTCGGCCCGCGAGAACAGGAACAGGTGCTGGAACGCGTCGAGTTCGTACGACGCCGATGCCGACCACTCCGCCGGCCCGACCGCCCCGCCGGCGCCCCGCACCAGCATCGCCAGCTCCCCGAGCCGCTGATGCCAGCCGCCCCACAGCAGCTTGGCCACACTGGGCGCCCCGGCATGGCCCGTACCCGAACTCCCCAGCGTGCGCAGCGCGTTCCAGCGCATCACCCGCAACTCGGCCCACAGCCGCACCAGCCGCTCCCGTACGACGGCATCACGCACCGCACCGGACTCGACGGCCGCCTGCACCACCCGCCCCAACTCCTTCGCGAACCCGATCTGTTGAGCGAGCGTCGAGACCCCCCGCTCGAACCCGAGCAGACTCATCGCAACGCCCCAGCCTCCGCCCTCTCCCCCGACAACGTGCTCCACGCGCGCGCGTGCCCCGTCGAAGAAGACCTCGTTGAAGTCACTCGTCCCCGTCAGCTGCCGGATGGGCCGCACCTCGATCCGCCCGGGCTGCTCCATGGGCACGAGCAGGAAGGTGAGCCCGTGATGACGCCTGGACCCCGGCTCCGTGCGGGCGAGCACGAAGCACCAGTCCGCCTCGTGGGCGAGAGACGTCCAGATCTTCTGCCCGGTGATCCGGTACGTCCCGTCCGAGCACCGCTCGGCCTTCGTACGCACCCCGGCCAGATCCGACCCCGCCCCGGGCTCGCTGTACCCCTGACACCAGAGTTCCTCCCCGGCGGCGATCGGAGGCAGAAACCGGGACCGCTGCTCCTCGGTGCCGTGCGCGAGAAGGGTCGGGCCGAGCAGGTTCTCCCCGATGTGCCCGGAGCGCGGAGGCGCCCCCGAGCGGGCGTACTCCTCGGCCCAGACAACCTGCTGCGTAAGCCCGGCAATCCGATTCCCGTACCCGCCCGCGGCCCACCCGAGCCCGATCCACCCGGCTTTGCCGAGGGTCCGCTCCCAGGTACGACGATCGAGGGACCCATCGACATGCGCCGCGAGCCACTCCCTGGCCTCCCCTCGGAACGCCTCGTCCTCAGCGGTAAACCCGAAGTCCATCGGGGGTCTCCTCTCAGCGCCGGACGCGTCCAGATACCTCTAGGGGCGCGGGGAACTGCGCGACCAGCCACAACGCACCCGCACCCGCCCCAACAACCCGCACCCCCGAGCTACTAGGCGTTCGGCCTGTCACGCCGCGCAGCGGCGAGCTCCATCCCCGCCACCCGCGCAAGCATCGGCATCGGATCCACCCCCACCGACCCCGGCAAGAACTCCGCGATCGTCTCCGGCGTCCACCCGCCGGAGGCATACGCGGCCCGCAACTCCCTCGGCTGCGCCCACACCGCGATCTTCGGCCCGGCGATCGTGTACACCTGCCCCGTGATGCCCTGCTCCCGGGCCTTCTCCGACAGCAGGTAGACGACCAACGCGGCGACATCCTCCGGCTCACCGATCTCCGCCAGCTCCATGGGCACGTTCGCCGACATCCGCGTACGGGCCACGGGCGCCACCGCATTGGCGGTCACCCCGTACTTGCTCAAGCCGAGCGCGGCGCTCCGCACCAGCGAGATGATCCCGCCCTTCGCGGCGCTGTAGTTGGCCTGCGACACCGAGCCCTGGTGGTTGCCGCTGGTGAAGCCGATCAAGGTGCCCGCCCGCTGCTGCCGCATCACCGCGGAAGCCGCCCGGAACACCGTGAAGGTGCCCTTGAGATGAGTGGCGATGACCGGGTCCCACTCCTCCTCGCTCATGTTGAACAGCATCCGTTCACGCAGGATCCCGGCGACGCACACGACCCCGTCGAGCCGCCCGTACGAGGCCAGCGCCACGTCGACGACCCGCTGCCCGCCGGCCATCGTCGAGATGTCGTCGGCCACGGCGACCGCGTCGCCGCCCGCTGCCGCGATCTCCTTGACCACGGACTCGGCGATCTCGCTCGTCGGCGAGCCACCGTCCATCGAGACGCCGTAGTCGTTGACGACGACCCGCGCCCCCTCGGCCGCCGCGCCCAGCGCGACCGCCCGGCCGATGCCCCGCCCGGCGCCCGTCACGGCGATCACCCTGCCTGCCAAGAAGTTCCCCATGCCGGCCCCTTCCCGCGGTTTCTGACGGACCGTTAGATTTTATGACCCGTGAGACTGTCGGAGACAAGCCCCAGGGAGGACGGATGTCGCTGCCGGCCGAGTTCCACGACATCGCCAAGCGCGTGAACAACTGGGGCCGTTGGGGGGCCGACGACGAGATCGGCACCCTCAACCTGATCACCGACGAGGTCGTCCGCGAGGCCGCGACCTGCGTCCGGAGCGGTCACCGGGTGCCTCTGGCCCTCCCTCTCCAACAGGACGGCGTGCAGACCGGGCTGATGCCGGGCCGGGTCAATCCCCTGCACGCCATGGTGCAGATCAACCAGGAGATCTTCGGGCCGGGCACGGTGGCGTGCAGCGACGACGCCGTGACCATGGGCCTGCAGGCCGCCACCCACTGGGACGCGCTCACCCACGTCTCGCACTCGGGCCGGCTCTACAACGGCCGCCCGGCCGGCACCATCACCCCGCACGGCGGGGCGGAGTTCAGCGGCATCGACAAGGCGCGGCACATCGTCTCGCGCGGGGTGCTGCTCGACGTGGCCCGGGCCCGCCACCAGGACCGCCTCGACGGTGGGTACGCCGTCACTCCCGAGGACCTGGAGGCCGCCGAGGAACTGGCGGGCACGCGCGTGCGTGCCGGTGACATCGCGCTCGTCCGGACCGGACAGATGCAGGTGTATCTCGCGGGCGACAAGCACGCGTACAGCCATCCGTCGCCCGGCCTGTCGATCCGTACCCCGGAGTGGTTCCACGCGCGTGATGTCGCCGCGGTCGCGAACGACACCCTCACCTTCGAGGTCTTTCCGCCCGAGATCGAGGATCTGTGGCTGCCCGTACATGCGCTCGATCTGGTGGAAATGGGGATGATTCAGGGCCAGAACTGGAATCTCGAAGAGTTGTCCACAGCCTGTGGACAAGAAGGTCGCTACGCGTTCCTGTTGTCAGCGATGCCCGAACCCTTCGCCGGCGCCACGGGAACCCCGGTGGCGCCCGTCGCGATCCTCTGAACCGCCAAGCCCCAAGCCCCCAGGCCGCCAGGCCCGCATGCCTCCCATGACCGTCGGACGGCGACGCACCACTGCCCGCCCCGAGCACGGCACCGCGCCGCCATCCGACTCCGGCGCGCCCGCCCCGATCCCTCCTGGCCCTGAAAGAACCGACGCCGAATCACGACCCGCACTCGGCGAGGGCTCCCGTCACCGAACCCCTCGTCGTCCCCTCACGGCGAATCGCTGACCACAAGCGTGTTCAAACGGTCACGCGGCGTCAACACCTGTTCGGGGATTTATCACTTACACCCCCATTTGCCGTGGGCGCGCACAGAAGCACGTCCGGCGCACGGATTCACCGTCCAGGAAGGGACGACAGCGCTTTCCGCGACCGTGCACCGGACCACCGGCATTTCCACGGGATCCGAGTCCACCGTGCGCCGGTCACACCGCCTCGAACGCCAGCCCCTCGTACGCCGAAGCGCCGTTCCCGTAGGTCGTCGCCCCGCCCTCGGACCCCGAACACCGGTCCAGTTCGCACCAGATGCGCTTGCCGGCGCCTTCCGGGCTCCAGCCCCATCGGTCGGCGAGTCCGTCGACGAGGGCGAGGCCCCGGCCGCCCGTCTGGTCGCCGTCCACGCAGCGCGGCACCGGGGCGCGGTCGCTGCGGTCGGCCACCTCGAGGCGTACGGTGGCCGACTCCGCCTCGACGAGCGGCAGGGACAGTCGCAGCACGGCCGGACAGCCGGTGTGGACCACGGCGTTGGTGACGAGTTCGGAGACGAGCAGGATCAGGGTCTCCGCGAGCGACTCGTCGTCCCCTATGCCGGACCCGGCAAGGCGCGAGCGGGCCCACCTTCGGGCTCGCCCCACCTCGGCGGGGTCGGGCCGGATCTCCAGCTGCACTTGAAGCACCTGCACCGCTCACACCATCCGAACCGGCGGACACATAGCCTCGCGCCTCACGAGGGCCACGATCGTAGCCATTTTTTGCGTGGCCACAACAATGGCCAAAGCCGGGGTCACGGAACGTGAATCCCTTATGAGACAGCATGGTTGACGTACAGTCACCTCAACAAGCGCTTCGGGCATATTCCAGCGCGAAGGAGTACCCGTGCGGGATACTGTGCGACGCTCGTCGGGGGAAGTCGAACAAGCAGAGGCCGACGGCCTTTCTGCCCTGCGAACAGCGGCGCGCACCGCCGGATCCGGAGCCGCCTCCAAGGCAACTCCGGCATGGCTCGTGCTCGGAACCATTCGCATCTCACACAAGGTACCGGAGCGGCACTCCGACTCCGGGACGTGACGAGTCACACCTAGGACACAACCCGATATCAACGCTCCGTGATTCCGGTATGCCACAATCCGCGACATCCGTCCGGGCCGCCCCGCCGACATCCCAGCACACTCGCCTTTCCGCCCCTCAGCCCGCCAGATCGGCCGCGAGGATCTCCTCACTCTCCGTGTTCGCTCCGCCACGCTGGGACCGCACCCAGGCCCGTTTCAGATGCAGGTGAACCTCGCTCTCCCAGGTGAACCCCATCCCTCCGTGCACCTGGAGGCAGTCCCGGGTGCCGCGCACGGCGGCCTCGTCGGCGAGCAGCCGGGCCGCCGCGATGTCCACCGGGTCGGCGGTGACGGCCGCCGCGTACACCGCGGCCCGGGCCGTCTCCGCCCGCACCAGCAGCTCGGCGCACAGATGCTTGACCGCCTGGAAGGCCCCGATCGGCTGCCCGAACTGCTCACGGGTCCGGGCGTGTTGCACGGCCAGCTCGCACGCGCGCGTGGCGGTGCCCAGCTGCTCCGCGGCGGTGAGGAGGACGGCGACCGGGTCCGGCGAGCCCACCGCGGTCACCCGGTGCAGCGGCGTCAGCGGATCCACCGACCGCAGCGGTACGGCACCGGCAGTCTCCCCTCGTACGACGTCCGCCTCCGCCAGCCACTCCACCAGCCCGCCGTCGACGGCGGCCACGACCGTCTCCCCGGTCGCCACCCCCGGCACGGCCCCCGCCGCGAGATGCGTGGCCACCAGCGGCCCGGGCAGCAGCACCCGGCCCGCCTCCTCGAAGGCCAACACCGCCTCGGGAAGCCCGAGTCCGACGCCGCCGTCGGCCTCCGGCAGGCGCAGCGCGAAGAACCCGGCCGCGCCGAGCTCCCGCCACAGCGCGCGGTCCAGTCCCGGCGCCGATACGGCCGCCCACAGCGCCTCGCGGTCGAAGCGGCGTGCCAGCAGCCCTCGTACGCCGTCCCGCAGGGCCCGCTGGTCCTCGGTCGGTCGGAAGCGCATGTCATCGTCCCTTCGGCAGCCCGAGGATCCGCTCGGCCACGATGTTCCGCTGGATCTGCGAGGTCCCGGCCGCGATGGTGTAGGACAGCGAGGACAGCCGGTCGAGGGTCCACTCCCGGTCGAGGTCGAGGCAGTCGGGGCCGAGGACGTCGGCGGCGGCGTCGTAGAGCTCCTGGCGGGCGTGCGAGTACCGCAGCTTGAAGACCGAGCCGCCCACGCCCGGTACGCCGCCGCTCGCCTCCGCCTCGCTCACGTTCCACTGCGTCAGCCGCCACAGGGCGCGGAACTCGGCGTTGAGCCGGCCCAGCCGCCGCCTGAGCACCGGATCGTCCCAGCGTCCGTTCCCGCGTGCCGTCCGGGCGAGTTCGCCCAGCACGCGGCGACAGGCGACCACCTCGCCCACGAAGGCCGTGCCGCGTTCGAAGGACAGGGTCACCATGGTCACGCGCCAGCCGTCGTTCTCGTCGCCGACCCGGTTGGCGACCGGCACCCGCACCTCGTCGAGGAACACCTCGGCGAACTCCGCGGACCCGGCGAGCGTTCTGAGCGGCCGTACGGTGATGCCCGGGGCGTCCATCGGCAGGGCGAGCCAGGTGATGCCCCGGTGCTTGGGCGCGTCCGAGTCGGTCCGGACCAGCAGTTCGCACCAGTCGGCGACTTCGGCGTGCGAGGTCCAGATCTTGGAGCCGGTCACCACGTAGTCGTCGCCGTCCCGGTACGCGCGCGTGCGCAGCGCCGCGAGGTCGCTCCCGGCGTCCGGTTCGCTGAAGCCCTGGCACCAGACCTCCTCGCCGCGCAGCACGGGCGGCAGCCAGCGGGCCCGCTGCCCGGGCGTCCCCTCGGCGGCGATCGTCGGTCCGGCGTGCAGCAGTCCGACGAAGTTGGCGCCCACATAGGGTGCGCCGGCCTTCTCGGTCTCCTCCAGGAAGATCAGCTGCCGGGTCGGGGTGGCGCCCTGGCCGCCCGCGTCGACGGGCCAGTGCAGACCGGCGTACCCGGCGTCGTGGAGCATGCGCTGCCAGCCGAGGTCGTAGGCGCGGCGCCCGGGCCAGTCGTCGGGCGACGGCTTCGGCGGCAGCGTGGGCAGGACCTTCTCCAGCCACTCCCTCAACCGGGCCCGGAACTCCTCCTCTTCGGGTGAGTACGCGAGATCCACGAGCAGCCCCCTAGGCACGAATCTGATGCTCCATCAGATCTGACTCCCGGGAAGGCTAGCCCCGCACCCCTGGACCGACAAGGCACCTGGCCCTACGCTCTGCCCACCATCTGACTGTCCGTCAGCTACACAGGGGGCCGTTGTGAACGACACCGCCCGCGCGCTCAGCGCCGCCCGCACCCTCTGGGACCTGGTCACCCGCCGCGCCGACCTCACCCCCGACCGCCCGGTCCTCCTCCAGGAGGAGCGCGCGCTGAGCTTCGGAGAGCTGCGCAACCGGGCCGAGCGGGTGGCGGCAGGCCTGTACGACCTCGGCGTACGCCCCGGCACGGTCGTCGCCTGGCAGCTGTCCACCCGCATCGAGACGGCCCTCCTGTCCTTCGCGCTGGCCCGCCTGGGCGCCGTACAGAGCCCGGTCATCCCGTTCTACCGGGACCGCGAGGTCGCCTTCGCGCTGCGCGAGTCGAAGGCGGAGTACTTCGCGGTGCCGGGCGAGTGGCGCGGCTTCGACCACACGGAGATGGCACGGCGGCTCGGCGCCAAGGGGATCATCGAGGCGTACGACCGCCTGCCCGACGGCGACCCGTCCGTCCTGCCCGCGCCGCCCGCCGAGGGCACCTCGGTCCGCTGGATCTACTGGACCTCGGGCACCACCTCGTCCCCCAAGGGCGTCCTGCACACGGACCGTTCCCTGATCGCGGGCGGCTCCTGCCTCGCCCACGCGCTGCGGCCCACCGCGTCCGACGTCGGCTCGATCGCCTTTCCGTACGCCCACATCGGCGGCCCGGACTACCTGGTGATGCTGCTGCTGTACGGCTTCCCGGCGGTGATGTTCGAGCAGTTCGCGCTGCCGGACGCGCTGGAGGGCTGTCGCCGGCACGGGGTGACGATCGCGGGCGGATCGACGGCGTTCTACTCGATGTTCCTCGCCGAGCAGCGCAAACAGCCGGGCGTCCCGGTCGTTCCGTCCCTGCGGCTGCTCGCGGGCGGCGGGGCGCCCAGGCCGCCGGAGCTGTACCACGCCGTCGTACGGGAGATGGGCGTGCAGCTGACCCACGGGTACGGCATGACCGAGGTGCCGATGATCACGATGGGGGCGCCGGACGACACGGCCGAGATGCTGGCGACGACGGAGGGGCGGCCGCCCGAGGGGATGGAGATACGGATCGTGGACGGGGAGGTGCGGTTGCGGGGGGAGGCCGTGTGCCGGGGCTACCTGGACCCGGCACAGACCGCCGAAGCCTTCGACGAGGAGGGGTTCCTGCGCACCGGGGACCTCGGGCGGCTGACCGACACCGGCCATCTGGTCCTCACCGGCCGGCTCAAGGACGTCATCATCCGCAAGGGCGAGAACATCTCGGCGAAGGAGCTCGAGGACCTGCTGCACCGGCATCCGGGCGTCGGGGACGTGGCCGTCATCGGCCTGCCGGACGCGGAGCGCGGGGAGCTGGTGTGCGCGGTGGTGGAACAGCCCTCCGGCGCCGAGGAGTTGACCCTGACGGCGGTGACGTCTTACCTGCGTGCGGAAGGACTGTCGACGCACAAGCTGCCGGAGCGGCTGGAGGTCGTGGACGCCCTTCCGCGGGGCGAGACGCTGCGGAAGGTGCTCAAGTACAAGCTGCGGGAGCGCTACGCGGGCACGGTGGGGTGAGGGCCCCTCAGAGGCGTGCGGCCGCGGTCACTCGGGGACGGTGAAGTACCGCGCGAAGGCCGTCACGATCTCGGTCTCGCCGATCCTGCCGTCGCCGTCCGTGTCGAGCGCGGTCGCGGCGGCCCGGGCGACCTCCTGGGGGACGCCCAGGATGCCCAGCACGCGCGCGGTGTCCTCGACGGTGGCCGCGCCGTCCCCGTCCGGGTCGGCGACGGCGAGCGCCGCGTGCAGGAAGGGCCGGGCGATCTCGGCGAAGCCCTCGGGGTTGTCGCGCAGGCGCTTGACCGCGCCGCCCACGAACTCCTCCCGGGTGATGCGCTGGTCGCCGTCGCGGTCCGCTATGCCGGCCATGCCCTGCCAGAACGCCTCGGCACCGAGATACAGGGCCTGCCCCTTGTCGGACCGGGCCGCCGTGCCGAACTCCGTGAGCAGCGCCTTGGCCGCCACGTTGAAGTCCTCGCGGTCGATGTAGCCGTTGCCGTCCTGGTCGAAGGTGGCGAACCGGGCGGCGATCCTGCGCTCGTACTCGCTGCTGACCATGTCGTGTCGTGCCGCCTTACGTGAGGTCGGGGTGTACTGGCACGGAGCGTACGACGCGGCAGGCCCTTCGGGCGCGGGAAAGCGACGCTTGTGCCAAGACCGGGGGAATTTCGGGACAACGGTGTTTCAGAGCGACAGCCTGCCGGGCTTCACGCCGAGAGCGGGTCGGCCTCCTCGGCCACGGCCGACTCGAGGTCCGGATGGACGTCGAAGAGGCGGCGGACGCCCAGTGCGCCCAGGACCCGGTTGACGTGCGAGCCGTCCTCCGCGCCGTGAGCCGGGAGGATCAGGCGGAGCCGGCCCTGGCAGGAGCGCATGAGGCGGCGGGAGGCTATGAGGACGCCGACGCCGCTGGAGTCGCAGAAGAAGACCTCGGAGAGGTCGAGGACGATGCTGTGGCCGCCCTCGGCGATCACGTCGTGCACCCGCTGACGCAGCACCGGCGACGTCACCAGGTCCAGCTCGCCCGACACCGTGAGCACGGCCCACTCGCCCTGCCCACCACCGGTCACATTGAACGCCACCACCATGCCCTTCGCTCGCCGGAAAGCAAACGGAAGCTGTTCTTACGCTTCCTTGCAGCGCGGCTGCCCAGCGGCCGTTCCCTGAAACGCGGGCCCGAAAACGGAAACAATTCAAAATAGGCTTGTTTCCGTCGCATTCGATCCTGTTCGATCAGGTCTGATCGCACGGTGTGTGGGTAGGCGCCGCATTCGAGGACCGTACGCGTCGAGATCCACTACCACCTCGTGGCCCCCGGGGGGCGCGCAATGGAACAAAGGGGCGTGCACGGTCCGAGGTGCCGACTACATTCAAGGAGACGGTGGGCGCAGGCTTGACAGGGACACATGCCGGGACACGGGCAGGCTGAGGGGGCCGCATGGCGAAGAAGGACGCACCGCCCCGCTGGGACCGCAAGATGCAGCAGCGGCTCGCACGCGGTGAGGCGGCCGCCCTCGGCGAGCTCTACGACCGTTTCGCCTCCCTCGTGCACGGCCTCGCCCACCGCGTCCTCGGCGACGAACGCGCCGCCGACGGCATCACCCGCGAGGTCTTCGCCCACGTCTGGGAAAACCCCGACGCCTACGACCCCAAGCAGGGCCCCCTGCGCACCTGGGTCGCCACCCTGACCCACCGCCTCGCCGTGCAGCGGCTGCGCGCCACCGAGACCGCCGCGCTGACCCAGGAGGGCCACGGCACCACCGAGGACCTGGAGCGCAAGGTCCGCCACGCCTCGGTCGCCGCCCGCGCCGACTACATCGTGCAGTCCATGCCCGCACCCCTGCGCGCCGCCCTGGAGCTCGCCTACTTCCAGCGCCGCGACTACCGCCAGACCGCCGCCGACCTCGACGTCACCGAGGACGAGGCCCGCCGCCGGCTCCGCCTCGGCCTGCAACTCCTCTCCACCGCCCACGACGCCGGAGCACCCGGGTCGCCGCCCGGATACGGGGGTGCGGCATGAGCGGATCGGGCCGGTTCGAGGCACACGACGAGCAGGACGAGCCCGACGGGGCCGAGGGAGAGACCGGGCAGAAAGGCGAGGAGGGCCAGGAGGAGTACGACGGCTCCCGCAAGCCCGACGACGACATGGACGCCGACAACAGCCACGACCCGGGCGGGTACGGCGGCTCCGGCGACGGTCCCGGCAACGGCCCCACCCCCGACCCCGGCCCCAACCACGGCCGGTCACCCCGCATACCCATGCCCCGCTCCTCCGTGGAGGACGGCGACCGCCCGCTGCCCGCCCTGGAGGAGCCGCCCCCGCCCGCCCCGCCGCTCGTCCTGGAACACCACGTCCTGAAGGCGCTCCTCGGGGCGTGGGCGCTCGCCGCCTGCTCGGCGGAGGAGACGCTGGCCGTCGAGGACCACCTCGGCGACTGCGGCAGCTGCGCGGACGAGGCCCTGCGCCTGCGCGAGGCGGTCGGCCTCCTGCAACGCCCGGAGAGCCTCGACCTGGACCCCGGCCTGCGCACCCGCGTCCTGGAGAGCTGCCTCGACCGGCGCCCGCCGCGCATCCCGGTGCCCGACTGGGCGACGCCGTACGACGCCGAGACGGCCCGCCTGGACGCCCTGCTCCAGGACATAGGCGACGCCGAGTGGCACGCGCCCGTGCGGCTGCGCTGGTTCGAGGCCGACGAGGCGACGAGCCGCCGTACCACCGTCGCCGGGGTCATCGCCCACCTGCTCACCGTCGACGGGCTGGTCGCGATCGCCCTCGGTCTCGACGACCCGCTGGGCGAGGTCACCGCCGAAGCACCGACACCGACCGCGCGGACCGAGGCGTACTGGCGGGCCTCGCACTTCCCGCCGACCCGGTCGGTGCGCGTGCCCTGGCGGGAACAGAGCCACGACCTGGTGCGCACGGTGTCCTTCACCGGCGGCGGCGCCGGCCGGCTGGCCGTCCCCTACGGCGTCTTCGAGCTGCCGCTGCACGACGCGATGCTGGACCGCGCCTTCGAGTGCTGGGTGCACGCGGAGGACATCGCCGACGCGGTGGACTACCCGTACGACCCGCCCTCCCCGCGCCACCTCAACCGCATGATCGACCTCGCGGCCCGCATGCTGCCCACCGTACTGGCGGTACGCCGCCGGACCGGGCTCGCTTCCCCGGCCCACGGCCGACACCTCGTACCGGCCGGCGAGCCCGGCCGCACCCTGCGCCTCGAGATCGAGGGCCACGGCGGCGGCGAGTGGCTGATCCCGCTGGACTCCCCCGCCGCGATCGGCTCCGCCGACCACGAGATCGCCCATGTCGCCCTGGACGGCGTGGAGTTCTGCCGCCTGGCCGCGGGCCATGTGTCTCCGACGGAGGCGGCGGCGGGGCAACTGGGTGATCGGGAGGCGATCAGGGACGTACTGTTCGCGGCGGCGAGCCTGAGCCGTATGTAGGGGCGGGTTGCGGATTCGTCGGCGGCTGCGGCTGCGTGGGGGCTGGTCGCGCCCACGCGGCGGAGCCGCAAATCGACACAGCCCCGCGCCCCTGAAGGGACGTCCACTGCACGTACTTCAGGGGCGCGGGGAACTGCGCGACCAGCCACATCCAACCCGCAGCCGCCCGACAGCAGAACCCCCCGAGCTACTAGGCGAACACAACCGTCCGCCGCCCGTTCACCAGAATCCGCCGCTCCGCATGCCACTTCACGGCCCGCGCCAGCGCCTGGCACTCCACATCGCGCCCGATCGCGACGAGCTGGTCCGGCGTCACCTCGTGTCCGACCCGCTCGACCTCCTGCTCGATGATCGGCCCCTCGTCCAGATCCGCCGTCACATAGTGCGCGGTCGCACCGATCAGCTTCACCCCACGCGCATGCGCCTGGTGGTACGGCTTCGCGCCCTTGAAGCTCGGCAGGAAGGAGTGGTGGATGTTGATGATCCGGCCGTTGAGCTGCTTGCACAGGTCGTCGGAGAGCACCTGCATGTAGCGGGCGAGGACGACCAGCTCGACGTTCTCCTCGCGCACGAGCTCGAGCAGCCGCGCCTCGGCCTCCGCCTTCGTGTCCTTCGTCACCGGGATGTGGTGGAAGGGGATGTCGTACGAGCCCACGAGCTCGGCGAAGTCCGTGTGGTTGGACACCACGGCGGCGATCTCCACCGGCAGCGCGCCGATCCGGGTGCGGAAGAGCAGGTCGTTCAGGCAGTGCCCGAACTTGCTGACCATCAGCACGATGCGCATCTTGTCGTCGGCCCCGTTGATCTGCCAGTCCATGTCGAAGGCGTCACCGATCGCCGCGAAGCTGGCCCGCAGCTTGTCCACGGTCACCGGCGCCTCCGCCGAGAAGTGGACCCGCATGAAGAACAGTCCGGTGTCGTGGTCGCCGAACTGCTGACTGTCCTCGATGTTGCAGCCGGTCATGAAGAGGTAGCTCGACACGGCGTGCACGATGCCCTGCTTGTCGGGGCACGAGAGGGTGAGGACGTACTGGTCTGAGGGGGCGGCGGCTCGGCTGGACTGCGCGTTCATGCAGCACAGGGTCCCATATCCGGCGCCGGGGCCGTCCCGCCGTCTCGCTACGCAGACCGCGTCAGGATCCGCAGCACCTCGAGCGTGCTCGGCGGCGTGTCCGGGTCCTCCCCGTCGGCCACCGCCATCCGTACGTGCGCGTCCCGCGCCGCCCGCACCGCGTCCGGCCAGGCCTCGTGCTCGACGTAGACGGAGACCGGGGCGTCCGGCCCGACCTGGTGCATGATCCGCAGCACGCGCAGGACGGCGGTGTCCACGAGGGCCGCCTCCTGGGAGTCCCGGAAGATCGTGCCGACGTACTTCTCGGCGGACCAGTTGTCCAGCCAGGTGTCCTCGACCAGGCGGTACACGGCGTCGGTGACGTCCCCGTACCCGTCGACGCCGGCCAGCCAGACGTTCTGCTGGAAGACCGGATCGGAGAGCATGTGCAGCGCGGAGCGCACATTGCTGCGCCAGCGCCACCACGGCATGTCGTTCTGTGGCATGCCGCCCATGGTGGACGAGCGACGGCCGTGACGGGAAGAGTTCTCCGAACCTTGCACGGTCATCGATCGTACGTTCTCCCCCTCGGGGGCCTCACCCCACCCCGCTGTTCACCTGCGCGTCACCGTCGCATAACCAAGGGTCACTCCCAGGTTAGCGGTGTGACGGAAGCGTGTGTGCCCATGAGCGGCAGGCGACCCATCCGCAGCACCTTCCTCCCCATGTTCACCCGGCCGGGCAGAGCCACCGCCCTCGCCTCGGGGGCCCTGGTGGCGTGCGCGTCACTGACGGCCGGTTGCGGGGTCGTCCCCGGTGGCACGGGGGGCTCCGGGGACGATCCGATCAAGGTGATGACCTGGGCACCGCAGAACACCGACGCCACCAACAAACCCGGCATGCCCGCCTTCGCGCAGGCCTACGCCCGCTGGATCAACGCCAAGGGCGGCATCAACGGCCGCAAGCTCACCGTCCTGACCTGCAACGACCGCAATGACAGCGTGGCCGCGGCGAAGTGCGCCCGGCGCGCGGTCAAGGAGGGCGTCGTCGCGGTCATCGGCTCCTACAGCCAGCACAGCGACTCCTTCTTCCCGCCCCTGGAGGGCGAGGGCATCCCCTACATAGGCGGCTACGGCGTCACCACCGACGAGTTCACCAGCCCCCTGTCCTACCCCGTGAACGGCGGCGCCCCCACCCTCCTGGCCGGCCTCGGCAAGGCCCTCGCCCCGAGCTGCGGACCCGTGGCCCTGATCCGGCCCGACACCATCGCCGGCGACGAACTCCCGGTGCTGCTCGACTCCGGTCTGACGGCGGGCGGACACGCGGTCGCGGAGGACCTGCGGGCGGCCGAGGACGCCACCGAGTACTCGGAGAAGTCGGAAGAGGCGCTGGAGAGCATCACCACCGACCCCGAGAAGAACGGGTGCGTGGTCCCCTCGATCGGCGACCGCACCGGCACCTTCATGGACTCCTTCCGCCGCGCCCGCGAGGACTACCCGGAGGTACGCACCGGCACCGTCCTCGGCAGCGTCGACCAGACTGTGATCGACGCCTCCGGCGGACCGTCCGGGCCGTACGAGGGGTCGTACATCACCGGCTGGTACCCCGTGGAGACCGATCCCCGCTGGGACACCATGAAGAAGGTCATCAGCGAGAAGGCCTTCGGCGACAACCGGATCGACCCCGCGGACGCCGGTGTGCAGACGACCTGGATCGCCTACGCGGTGTTCAAGGCGGCCGTCGAGTCCCTGGGTGACGGAGAGATCAGCGCCGACGCCGTGCGCCGGGCCCTGGACCACGGGCTCGAGGTCGACACCGGCGGTCTGACGCCGACCCTCCGCTGGGAGTCCCAGGCCGAACTCGCCTCCGTCGGCTTCCCGCGCCTGGTCAACACCGACGTGACCCTGCAGGTCGTACGGAACGGGCGGCTGGTGTCGGCGAAGAAGGGCTTCACCGACGTGACGAACACGTTGAAGAACGCCGACCTGAACTGACCGGCGGGTCCCGTTCACAGCTGGGTCGGCTGGCGCTCCGTCAGGCCGTACGTCTTCGCGATCGCGTTCCACAGCCGGGCGGCCCTGGTCTTCTCGGTGCTGGCCGTGCCGCTCGCCCGGTTGCCGGCCTGGGTCTGGCCGGTCACGACCGCCTGGCCCTTCTTGCAGCCCTTCTTGCCGGCCGCCTGGTCCGCCCAGGCCGCGTAGTGGTTGTCGGCCGCCGCGGACGCCTTCCACGCCTTGGTGAGGGCGTCGGTCAACTGAGCGTTGGCGGGCAGCTTGTCGACCGCGAGGCCGGAGAGCCGGGTGACGAGGTCGGTGCGCTGCTGGGCCGCGGCCCGCAGATCCTTGGCGGCCTGGCCGAGGCTCTTGCAGGTCTTGACGTTGGCCACCGCGTTGATCACCGCGGTACGGCTGTCTCCGCTGTCCGCCAGCAACTTGTCCAGCGCGACGGCCTGTTCCTTGGCCGGGTCCGCCGACGGCGAGGCCGACGCGTCGGTCGCGGGGGCCGTCGCGGAGACGGTCTGGTTCTTGTCGGTCTGGTCGTCGCTCCCGCCACCGGCGAGCAGCGCGCCCGCGCCGATACCGAGGACGGCGATGCCGATCCCGACGGCGGCGATCAGCGGCACCCTGGAGCCGGAACGGCCTCCTCGCCGGCCGCCGTCACCTCCGTCGTCGTACGCGGCGGCCTGGGGCGGACCGGCGTAGGGCGGCTGCGCGGACTGCCCGTACGGCGGCCGGGTGCCTTGCCCGTACGGCGGCTGGGCGCCGGGCTGCTCGAAACGCGGGAGCTGCTGGGTCGCCCCGGCCGGGGCCGCGCCGCCGGGCCCGCTGCGGAAGAGGTTGTCGAACTCGGCGGGCGGCTGCCGGTCCCCGCCCGTCTGTCCGGGCACGGGCGCTATGTACTGCGTGGCCTCGGCGTCGGGGCCGGACGCGGGCGGCAGCGGCCCCGCGGAGGGCATCGGACCGGCGGACGGCATCGGACCGGCGGCGTGCTGAGGTCCCGCTCCGGCGCGGTGGCTGCCGCCGCCCTGCGGGGCGCGGCCCAGGAACTGCGTCGACTCGCCGGACGACTCGGCAGGCACCTCGGGCGGCAACGCCCCGGGGCCCACCGGCGGGATGTACTGCGTCGCCCCCTCGTCGGCGGCGGCGGCCGCGACGGGCGGGAGGTACTGGGTGGCGCCCTCCTCAGCGGGCGGCAGGGGGGCGGCATGACCGCCGCCACCGTGCAGGACGGGCGGGAGGGGGGCGTTGGGCATGCCGTGCCCGGGCGCCGGGAGGGCGGGGTTCGGGGCGCCCTGCCCTGCGGGCGGCAGGGGCGCCGAGGCGCCAGGAGAGCCGTACGGGTCGGCGGGCGGCGCAGAGGCACCCTGTGCGGGCGGGAGGGGCGCCCCGGCGGCGGGAGAGCCGTAAGAGTCGGCGGGCGGCAGGGATGACGCGGCGACAGGAGAGCCGTACGCGTCGGAGCCGTAGGCGCCGGCGGGCGGCTGAGCCGTCCCCGAGGCCGGAGAACCGTAGGTGCCCGCGGATGACTGGGGCGGGCCCCCAGCCGAAGAACCGTAGGCGTCGGCCGACGGGGAAGACCCCTGAGCGCCACCATGCCCAGCAGGCGAAGAACCGTAGGCGTCGGCGCCCGCCGAGCCGTACTGGCCCGGCGGCGGCGTGGGAGAGCCGTACGCGTCGGCACCGTACGCCTGGGTGTCCTGCGGCTGCGGGTTGCCGCCCTGTGCGCCCCAGGACTGTTCGGGGGCGCCCCACGACTGGTCGGGCGTGCTCCAGCCCTGGCCCGGCGGCGGGGCCGGGGCCTGGTGCTGCTCGGGGCCCCACGGCGTGCCCCAGGCCTGACCGCCGGCCGGACCGGACGCCTCGCCGGGCGTCGGCGCGTGGTGCCCGGCGCCGGTCTGCGGACCGCCGTAGCCGCCCTGCCCGCCGCCGTATTCGCCGTTTCCGCCGTACCCGCCCGTCATTCCCGGCAGCAGGGGTTCCCCGCCGTCGGAGGGCAGCACGATGCCTTCGCGCGCCTCGCGCGGCGAGGGCTCCTCGCCCTGTCCACTCTGCGTCACCGGGACTCCTACGAATGGGGGAACTTCGGAATCGTCGGCTCACGCTACCGGGTCTCCCGAGCCGGGTGCCACGCAGCTCATGACGTGACCTGCGTCCCTGTGACCGCGGTAACAGATCACCATGCGCACGGTGACAGAACCGGTCCCCCATCCGCTACATATGGCCCCTCTCCGCCTCCGGCGCCTTCGTTTCCCTGCCGTTCATGCCCTCGTACCCCGCGCTTTCAGGCCGCCGCCTGGAGGTCGAGGCGTGCCCCGAACTCCCTTACCACCGCCTCGTCCCGGTACGGCTCCAGCCGCTGCTGGAAGTCGTCGAGGTACTCGGCGCCCCGGTTGGAGCGGAGGGTCTCCAGCAACTCCACTGCTTTCATGCCGGTGTTGCAGGCCTGCTCGATCTCCCGCTGCTGCACCTGCGCGGAGGCCAGCAGCACATAGCCGATGGCCCTGCGACGGGCCCGCGACTCGGGGTGCCCGTCCAGCGACTCCTGCGCGCGCCGCGCCGCCGCCTCGGCCTGTCCCAGGTCCCGGTGGCAGTGCGCCAACTCGTCGGCCAGGTAAGCCTCGTCGAAGTGGGCGATCCAGGCCGGGTCGTCCCCGGCGGCCGGGTCGGCCTGTTCCAGCGCGCTCACCGCCCGCCCGGACGCCGCCTGGGCCGCCCGCGCGTCGCCCATCAACGCGTGCCCGCGCGCCTCCGCCGCGTAGAACATCGACTCCGCGCGCGGAGTCACGCGCCCACGCGCCCCCTCCTGCGCCGCCCGCGCCAACTGCGCGATCTCACGCGGGTTTCCGAGCTGCGCGGCGAGGTGGCTCATGGAGGCGGCGAGAACGTACCCGCCGTAGCCGCGGTCGCCGGCCGCCTGCGCGAGCCGCAGGGCCTGGATGTAGTAGCGCTGGGCGAGGCCGGGCTGGCCGGTGTCGACGGCCATGTAGCCCGCGAGTTCGGTCAGCCGGGCCACCGCGGCGAACAGGTCGCGGCCGACCGCCTCCCGGTAGGAGCCCGCCAGCAGCCCGGACACGACACTGTTGAGGTAGTGCACGACGACCGGGCGTACGTACCCGCTGCCGTACTGGTGGTCCAGGTCGCACAGCGCCTGGGTCATCGCGCGCACGGCCGCCACGTCGGACTGCCCCACCCGTGGCCCCGCCGAACGCGCCACCTGCGCGTCGGGCGAGGAGATCAGCCAGTCGCGGCTCGGTTCGACCAGCGCGGACGCGGCGACGGAGGAGCCGGACAGGAAGTCCCGGCGGCCCACGTCACTGCGCCACAGCTCACACACCTGCTCGATGGCTCCCAGTACCGTCGGCGAGAACTGGAGGCCCACGCCCGAGGCGAGGTTCTTGCCGTTGGCCATGCCGATCTCGTCGATCGTGACCGTACGGCCGAGTTTGCGGCCCAGCGCCTCCGCGATGATCGCCGGGGCGCGGCCGCGTGGCTGCTGTCCGCGCAGCCAGCGCGCCACGGACGTCTTGTCGTACCGCAGGTCGAGACCGTGCTCGGCGCCGCACATGTTGACCCGGCGGGCGAGCCCCGCGTTGGAGCAACCCGCTTCCTGGATGAGCGCCTGCAGCCGTTCGTTCGGCTGCCGCGCGACGAGAGGCCTTGCGGCCATGGCGTACCCCCTGTGGCTGCGGTGCCTGCCCACGCACCGAGTTGACGTGTCTTCCACCGAAAAGATCCGGCCGTGAAGATCAATGCCCCGCCGACACAGCGAAAATGCGAGGCATGCGAGGATTGCCGGGGTAAAGGCGGGTGCCGCCCCCACACCTGGCTACCCAGCTCACGCCCTGCTTCCTCCTGCGCGCCCCCACACATGCATCCATGCGCCCCAGATGCGGAACGGATGCTCCTCCCCCGCGCGCGCGACGCCCGTAACTCCAGGTGGGCGCGGGAGTTGTGTTCAGCGTGGAAGAGACGATCGCGGGCACCGAAGCCGTTCAGATTCCGAGGCAGCGCGGGGAATCGCTGCTGGAGACAGCCGTACGCTACGCCGAGGAGCGCCACTGGGACGTCTTCCCCGGCACCTGGCTGGAAGCCGTCGACGGGGTGCAACGCTGCTCGTGCGGCGACGCCGCGTGCGCCGTGCCCGGAGCGCACCCGGCGCGGGCGGACTGGGAGACGCAGGCGACCGGCAGTGCGACCGTTGCGCGCCGGATGTGGCAGAAGCAGCCGACGGCTTCGATTCTGTTGCCGACGGGGCGGACGTTCGACGCGATCGACGTGCCCGAGACCGCGGGGTTCCTCGCGCTGGCGCGCATGGAGCGGATGGAACTGACGCTGGGCCCGGTGACCCTCACTCCTGACCGGCGGATGCAGTTCTTCGTGCTGCCCGGTGCCTCCGTGAAGGTGCCCGAGCTGGTACGGAAGCTCGGTTGGTCACCGTCCTCGCTCGATCTGGCGGCGCTCGGTGAAGGTGCCTACGTGGCGGGGCCGCCCAGCCGGTTCGGGACGCGGGGGGCCGTGCAGTGGGCCTGCCGGCCCACCCCCGCCAACCGGTGGCTTCCCGATGCGGAGGAGTTGATCTCGCCGCTCGCCTATGCGTGTGGGCGGGATCGGTAGTTTCGCGGCCACAGTTCGTTCGTGGTTGCTCGCGCCTGCGCGGCGGAGCCGCATATCAGGCACAGTCCCGCGCCCCTTGGAGGCGTTGTCCCACCGTAGGGTGCATCCATGACGTCGGGAGCAGTGACGGGTGCAGCGGCCGTACGTGTGCGGGGGCTCTGGAAGCGGTTCGGGCAGCAGGTCGCCGTGGCCGGGATCGATCTGGATCTGCCCGCCGGGAAATTCATCGGGCTCGTCGGGCCCAACGGTGCCGGGAAGACCACCACGCTCTCCATGATCACCGGGTTGCTGCGGCCCGACCAGGGATCCGTCGAGGTCGTCGGGCATGACGTCTGGCGGGATCCGGTGGAGGTGAAGGCGCGGATCGGGGTGCTGCCGGAGGGGCTGCGGCTGTTCGAGCGGCTGTCGGGGCGCGAACTGCTCGCCTACTCCGGGCGGTTGCGCGGGCTGCCCGGTGCCGAGGTCGACAAGCGGGTCACCCAGCTCCTCGACGTCCTCGACCTGGCCGGCGCGCAGCACAAGCTCGTCGTCGACTACTCGACCGGCATGCGCAAGAAGACCGGGCTCGCGGCCGCACTGCTCCACAACCCCGAAGTGCTTTTCCTGGACGAGCCGTTCGAGGGCGTCGACCCGGTGTCCGCGCAGACCATCCGGGGCGTGCTGGAGCGCTACACCGCCTCCGGCGCGACCGTCGTCTTCTCCTCCCACGTCATGGAGCTCGTCGAGTCGCTGTGCGACTGGGTGGCGGTGCTGGCCGCGGGCCGCATCCGCGCCCAGGGCACGCTCGCCGAGGTCCGCGGCGACGCGCCCACCCTGCAACAGGCGTTCCTGGAACTCGTCGGCGCGAACGCCCGCGACACCGGCTCCCACCTCGACTGGCTGGGCGGCGGGGCGACCCGATGAGCGGCACCGCGGTATCCATCACTCCTGTCGTCGTACGGCTGAAGCTGTCCCTGCTGCGCAACGGACTGCGGCAGTCCAGTGGCCGGCGGGCCGCCTACGTCGCCTCGGTCGTCGCCGTGCTCCTCGTCTCCGCGGTGCAGCTGCTCGGCCTGATCGCGCTGCGCGGACACGAACACGCCGCGTCCGTGGTGGTGCTGCTGGTCGGGGTGCTGGCGGCGGGCTGGGCGGTGATGCCGCTGTTCTTCCCCGGCGGCGACGAGACCCTCGACCCCACACGCCTGGTGATGCTGCCGCTGCGGCCCCGCCCACTGGTCCGGGCGCTGCTCGCCGCCTCCCTGGTCGGCATCGGGCCGCTGTTCACGCTGTGCATGCTCGCCGGGGCCGTCGTGTCGGTCGCGCACGGGGGTGTGGCGTACGTCGTCGGTGTCGTCGGTGTCGTCCTCGCGCTGCTGGTCTGCGTGGCGCTCGCGCGGGCCGTCGCCGCCGCCAACCTCCGGCTGCTGACCAGCCGCAAGGGCCGGGATCTGGCGGTGCTGAGCGGGCTGGTCATCGCGATCGGGGCGCAGGTCGTCAACTTCGGTGCGCAGCAGCTGGGTTCGAGCGGCCTTGGCCAGCTGGACGGTCCGGCCGACGTGCTGAAGTGGGTGCCGCCCGCGTCGGCGATCGGGGCGGCCGACTCCGCGAGCGAGGGGTCGTACGGCATCGCCGTCCTCCAGCTCGCCCTGACCGCCGCCGCCCTGGTGGCCCTGATCGCCTGGTGGTCGCGGCATCTGACCCGGCTGATGACCGCGCCGGACGGCTCCACACTCCAGGCCGCCGACTCCGGCGCCCGCGAGCGGACCTCCACCGGCCTGTCCCGGCTGCTGCCCGCCGGCCGCACCGGCACGGTCATGGAACGCAGCCTGCGCTATGTGTGGCGCGACCCGAAGACCAAGGCCGCCTGGGTGACGTCCCTGGCCATCGGCCTGATCGTGCCGGTGTTCAACGCCTTGCAGGGCAGCGGCTCGATCTACTTCGCCTGCTTCGCCGCCGGGATGCTCGGCGTGCAGATGTACAACCAGTTCGGGCAGGACACCTCCGCGTTCTGGATGGTCGCGATGACGATCTCCTCGACCCGGGACGCCTACGTCGAGCTGCGCGCCCGCGCGCTGGCCCTGCTGGTGATCACCCTGCCGTACGCCACCCTCGTGACCGTCCTGACGACGGCCCTGCTCGGCGACTGGCCGAAGCTGGCCGAGGTGCTCGGGCTGTCCTTCGCGCTGCTCGGGGCGATGCTGGCGACCGGGGCGTGGACGTCCGCGCGCTTCCCGTACTCCATCCCGCAGGAGGGCTACAAGAACGTGGCCCCCGGGCAGTCCGGGCTCGCCTTCATGGCCATCCTCGGCGGCATGGTCTCGTCGGCCCTGCTGTGCGCCCCGGTCATCGCCGGCACGATCTGGCTGAACGTCAGCGAGGGCGGCGACGAGTGGAGCTGGCTGCTGCTGCCGGTGGGGGCGGTCTACGGGACGGCGATCACGGTGGCGGGGCTGCGGCTGGCCGCCCCGCGCACGGCTCGGCAGCTGCCCGAGATCCTCACGGCGGTCAGCAAGGGGTGAGCTTGGCGTGGCCCGAGAGGCCGGCGTCGGCCGCACCCCCAGGGGCGCGGGGAACTGCGCGACCAGCCCCCGAGCACCCGCACTCGGCACACCGCACAAACCCCCACGCCCGTAGCCGCCGGCCCGCCGGTCCTTGGGGCCGGTTTCAGCCGGTGACGTCCGCGAGGACCGTGTCCAGGAACGGCTCCACCGCCCCCCGCCAGGCGTCCGGCTGGTCGTAGTGCACGAGGTGGCCGGCGTCGGCCACCTCCGCGTACTGGCCGCGGGGCAGCACGCGGACCATCTCCTGAGCCTCGGCGCGGCCCAGCTCCCCGTCGAGACCGCGGACGACCAGGGCGGGACACTGCACCTGCGCGAGCTCCTCCCAGTGGGCGTCGTACACCCAGGTCTCGCGGGACTCGAGCATCTGCTCCGGCTCGAAGACGGGGCGCCAGCCGTCGGGGGACTCCTGCATGACCTCGGCGTAGAACTCGCCGCGGGCCGGGTTCGGGCGCTCCACCCAGGGATCGTCCTCGCCGAACCACTTACGGACGTCGGCGAGCGTGGCGAAGGGCATGGGCCAGGCCTTGAACCAGTCCTCCCATTCGCGCTGCGAGGCGGCGCCGAGCGCGGAGGCCCGCATGTCGCAGATGATCACTCCGCGGACCAGGTCGGGGCGCTTGGCGGCGAGCTGCCAGGCGGTCAGGGCTCCCATCGCGTGGCCGATCAGGACGGCCGGCCCGAGCCCGAGCTGTTCCAGAGCCGCCTCGGCGTCCTCGACGTACGCCTCACGCGTGTAGGACGCCCGTGGGGGCTTGTCGCTCTGGCCGTGACCGCGCTGGTCGAGGGCGACGGCTCGGTGCCGCTCGGAGAGCCAGCGGGCGGTGGACGCCCAGTGCGAGGCACGGCCCATCAGGCCGTGCAATAACAGCACGCCGGGAGCCCGCTCGGCCTCCCCGGGCCCGGACTGCGGGGGCACGGCCTGCTCCGCGGCCCGTCCCTCCACGCCCTGCTTCGGTACGGCCTGCTTCTGTACGTCTTGCGCCGGGTCGGTCTTGGGAGGATCGCCGAACTCCCAGGCGGCGAGCCGTACGCCGCCCGCCCCGGTCACGTCGATGCGTCGCGCCATTTGGTCCTGGCACCCCCCTAGCTCCGCTCGGACCGCTCGCTCCCGCTCTAGGCGGCGGGTCCTGTGAACCGCGTCCTGCCTGACGTGTATTTCGTACCTGCCCCACACCCCTGAAGCGCAGGTTCCACGTGATGCGTCACCGCAGACTATCGAATACCTATTCGAAAATGCCGCACTCGCCGACAACACCCCTCGTTCGAGTGACCACACTCAAGGAATGATCGGCGCCGCCGAGGGGAGATCTTCAGCGGGAGGCGGACCGCTCGGGGAAAACGGTCCGAAGGGGATGACCCTGAGAGCTCGGGGCTCCGGGTCAGCACAGGGGAGGACAGGCCCCGGCGCCGCAAGGCGCCGGGGCCATCCACACGACTGCGGCACATCTTCCCGCCCCCTCCCCGGCCGGACACGGCATCGCTGCCGGACCGCGACCAAGAACCCTCAGGTCATATGCCTCACGCGACAGCCTCGCACGGGAAGCGTCCGAGCGCTGCGATTCGGCACAGTGAATCTTGGATTCGACGAGATCGCCGAGAGGCCTGCGCCAGACCCACGGAGGACCACAACTGCCCCACCGGTCTCGGCAGTTGAGACGGTGGCCGCCGGAGTCGGTCGTACCGCCGAACCGCCCATCAGCTACTCAGCGCTTGGCGACGAACACGTGCGACGCCACGTCCGCCTCCAGCTCCGCCGCCTCGCCGCCACTGCCCACGAGCACGCCGCCCGCCGACTCCGTCACGCTCACCACCGAGCCGGGCTGCACGCCCGCCCGGCGCAGCGTGTACATCAACTGCGCGTCCGTCTGGATCGGCTCGCCGATCCGGCGCACCACGACCGTCTTGCCCTCGATGCCCGGGTCGAGATCAGCGAGCGACACCATGCCCTCGTCCAGGAACGGGTCCGCGCCGTCCTTCTCGCCCAGCTCCTCCAGGCCCGGGATCGGGTTGCCGTACGGCGACTCGGTGGGGTGGCGCAGCAGCTCGAGCACCCGCCGCTCGACGGCCTCGCTCATCACGTGCTCCCAGCGACACGCCTCCGCGTGCACCTGCTCCCACTCCAGACCGATCACGTCGACGAGCAGGCACTCCGCGAGCCGGTGCTTGCGCATCACGCGCGTGGCGAGTCGGCGACCCTCGTCCGTGAACTCCAGGTGGCGGTCGCTGGCGACGGACACGAGGCCGTCGCGCTCCATCCGCGCCACCGTCTGGCTGACCGTCGGCCCGCTCTGGTCGAGCCGCTCGGCGATCCGGGCGCGCATGGGGACCACACCTTCCTCCTCCAGCTCGAGGATGGTGCGGAGATACATCTCCGTGGTGTCGATCAGTCCGGACATACGTGCCCCTTGATGAGATCTGCCGGAAGCACGACAGCTTCCCGGCTTGTGCGCTGGCCCTGGCATCAATTCTGCCGGATACCACTGACAAGCGTGCCGCGCCGTTGAAACCAAGCGGTTACAGGGCGGTTCGCACGGTTCGCAACGGCCGTATTGACATCCCACTGGTCCAGACCGCACCGTGATCCGCGGCACAGACGCCGACGCTACACAGACTCCGACGCTCCGAAGGGGCCCGCATGAGCGACAGCAAGCCGGCCGGTCAGTTCTTCGACGCCGCGATCGGCCTGCTCCGGCGGGTCCAGGACGAGGAGGCCGGCACCATCGAGGCGGCCGGCCTGCTCCTCGCCGACACCGTCGCCTCCGGCGGCCGGC
This sequence comes from Streptomyces sp. NBC_01352, assembly GCF_036237295.1. Lineage (NCBI taxonomy): Bacteria > Bacillati > Actinomycetota > Actinomycetes > Kitasatosporales > Streptomycetaceae > Streptomyces > Streptomyces sp. NBC_01352. The sequence goes on along the minus strand of NZ_CP108354.1, from coordinate 6,099,414 downwards.
TCTTCGCCTTCGGCGCCGGTCACTCCTCCCTCGCCGCGCAGGACGTCGTCTACCGCGCCGGCGGCCTCGCCCTGATGAACCTGCTGGCCGTCCCCGGTGCCGTCGGCGTCGACGTCATGCCCGCCACGCTCGGCTCCGCCCTGGAGCGCGTCGACGGCCTCGCGAGCGCCGTCCTCGACTGCTCCCCGGCCCGCGCCGGCGACACCCTCGTGATCATCTCCCTCTCCGGCCGCAACGCCCTCCCCGTGGAAATGGCCCTGCACGCCCGCGACCTGGGCCTGAAGGTCATCGGCGTGACATCGGTGGCCTACGCCACCGAGACCACGTCCCGGCACCACTCCGGCACCTACCTCAAGGACCACTGCGACATCGTCCTCGACTCGAAGATCGCCACCGGCGACGCGGAACTCACCCTCGACACCATCCCCGCCCCCTTCGCCCCGGCCTCCACGGTCGTCACGTCGGCCATCCTCCAGGCCGTCATGGCCACCGCGGCTGCAAGCCTGGCCGACCGGGGCATCGAACCGCCGCTCCTGCGCTCTGGGAACGTGGACGGGGGCCATGAATGGAACGGGCAGGTGTTCGAGAAGTACGGGGAGCGGATCTTCTACCGGCACTAGAACCGACAGTGCCTTGAAGATCTGGGGGACCCACGGGCGGCAAGGGGAACCACGGGCGGACGCGGCGGCGCTACTCCCGCCCCAGCACCTCCGCCAAATCCAGCGCGGACCCGATCCGAACCGCCACATCCTCCGCGTACCCCGCGTCCTGCCGCTCGAACTGACTCCGCCCGGCCCCCCGCAAAAACGTCACGACCCCGAACGTCCGCCCACGGCTCCGCAGCACCGCACACAGCGCGTGCACCGCGTCCGAGGGCCACTGCCGAGTCTCAGCCCACTCCTGGGCCTCCTCCGCCCGCACGGCGGCCCCCACACTCGCCCGCACCGACCCGATCCGCTCCACGCACTGCAACGCCGGATGCCCCTCCGCGTACCGCACCGGCAGCCCCGCCCGCCCGGTCAGCAGACTCGGCCCCGGCGCCCCGGAGGGCGTCGCCGCGACCCGCACCAGCCGTACGGAGTCCGTCACCGCCCCGTCCGCCACCGCACCACCCGCGACCCGGTCGATCAGCGCATGGTCCGCGAACCCGGCGAGCGCGAAGTCCAGGTGGACGGCGGCCGCCTCCCGCGGATCCTCACACTCCGCGGCGGCCCGGGCCGCCCGGTGCAACTGGTTCGTACGGAACCGCAGCAGCGACGCCTCCTGCTCACCCTGCTTGGCCTCCGTCACGTCCTGGAACAGCCAGCCCACACCCAACGGCACAGGCTCCTCCGCGAGCGGCGACGCCAGCCGCACGAACCCACAGCGCCAGCAGCGCCGCTGCTCACCGTCCGGCGTACGCACGCTCACCCAGATCTCGGCGGGCGCCGGCGGCGCCCCCTCCGCCAGCACATGCGTGAGCGCGCTCTCCAGCTCCTCGACACCCTGGGCGAGCAGATCCCCGAGCGGCCGCCCCAGTACCGACGTACGCCCGACACCCAGCGCCCGCGCCGCATGCGCGTTGACGACCGCCGGCCGCAGATCCGCGTCGACGAGCACGACACCCCAGCTCGCGTCCTCGAACAACGCCTCGCTCAGCGCGATGGACCGCTCCAGATCGATCTGCGCGTGCACCTCACTGAAGGCGCAGTACAACCCCGCGGGCTTCCCGTCCGGCCCCCGCACGGCCGCCGACTGCGTCCGCACGAGCACCCGCCCGCCGTCCTTCGTCAGCAACGCGAACTCGTGCACCTGCCGCCCGGGAGCGTGCATCGCGGACAGCAGCCGCCCCTCCACGTCCTCGGCGTCGGCAGTACGCACCGCCCACCCCGCGAACCCGTGCCGCCCCACCGCCTCGGCCGCGGTCCACCCCAGGATCCGCTCGGCCTCGCGATTCCAGTGGGTCACCACACCATCCGCGTCGAACGCGCACAACGCCGCGTCCATCCCGTCGAGCAGCGCGGCCAGCAGATCCGAGCCGTCCGAGCCGTCCGAACCCTCCGGACCGTCCCGCTCGGGCTCGTCCGGCCCGATCTCGTCGGTGGTCCCACTACGCCGGGAAGCACTCACCTGGACCCCCTGCAGGCTGCCGCGTCCGCACGTACGGCACGTCGGTTCGCTCACTAGCAATCATCTAACTGGAACGTGACGCAGCACACACCGAGTTCCCACAAGATTGAAGGAATCGTTGTGCGCCGGAAATCCGAGGAGCACGCCGGTCCTACACCTCAGCCGGCGCAAGCCTCAGATCCACCCACACCTCAGTCTCCCCCTCCAGCACATACCGCTCCACCTCGACAAACCCACGCGCCACGGCAAACCGCAGCCCTTCCTCATTGACGGCCAGCACACACGTCTCGATCACCCGAGCCCCCAGCCCACGAGCACACTCGAGCCCCTTCTCATACAGCGCGCGGCCAAACCCCCGCCCCCGAAACTCGGGCAGCACGCGCGCGATGACGGTCGCCACACCCTCCTCGCCCTCGGGCGGCCGCACGGTCGAGCACCCGACGAGAACGTCCCCGAGGTACGCGTTCTCCAGCCGATAGCGCCCGCTCCGTTCCCGCACCTCATCGAGCCCCATGGCGGCGGGCGGCACGATCACGTTGTGCACATGCCGCCACTGCTCGAGCATGACGTCTCCGTCGACCGGCTGTATTCGCAGGTCAGTCACCATTACCGCTCCCCTCGCGCGCAGCGACCCGATTCTTTCCGAAAAAACTGGTTGATCGCGCGTCGAGCGGTTCTTAGTGTGTGGGCTACACGAGAAGGGAGGTGGTTCGGCAGATGTATGAGAACCGGACGCGTGAGGTGGCTGCGGGCTAGCGGCCCGTCACCACACCGAGTGCGGTGCCGGACCAGCGCGTGAGAGACGCGTGCAGCCGGCCCAATCCCAGCAGTCACCCGACCCGCGAGCTCGCCGGTACGTCCGGCCGGCTTCTCCGCTCAGGCGGAGAGACCCGAGCTCGCGGGTCGTCTGCGTTCTCGGAGGTGCTCAGCGCACGATGTCGCCGTAGCCCTCGATCTCGCGCGGGTCGCGGGTGCCGGGGCCGATGTAGCGGGCGGAGGGGCGGACCAGGCGGCCGGTGCGCTTCTGTTCCAGGATGTGGGCCGACCAACCCGCGGTGCGGGCGCAGGTGAACATCGAGGTGAACATGTGGGCGGGGACCTCGGCGAAGTCGAGGACGATGGCGGCCCAGAACTCGACGTTCGTGGCGAGGACCCGGTCGGGGCGGCGGGCGTGGAGTTCTGCCAGGGCCGCCTTTTCCAGGGCTTCGGCGATCTCGAAGCGGGGGGCGCCGAGTTCGCGGGCGGTGCGGCGCAGGACGCGGGCGCGAGGGTCTTCGGCGCGGTAGACCCGGTGGCCGAAGCCCATCAGGCGTTCGCCCTTGTCGAGGGCCCGCTTGACGTAGGCCTCGGCGTCGCCGGTGCGTTCGATCTCCTCGATCATGCCGAGGACGCGGGAGGGGGCGCCGCCGTGCAGCGGGCCGGACATGGCTCCTACGGCGCCGGACAACGCGGCCGCGACGTCGGCGCCTGTCGAGGCGATGACGCGGGCCGTGAAGGTGGAGGCGTTCATGCCGTGCTCGGCCGCCGACGTCCAGTACGCGTCGACCGCGGCCACGTGCTTGGGGTCGGGCTCGCCGCGCCAGCGGATCATGAAGCGTTCGACGACGGACTGCGCCTTGTCGATCTCCCGTTGCGGGACCATGGCCCGGCCCTGGCCGCGCGCGGACTGGGCGACGTAGGAGAGGGCCATGACGGCGGCTCGGGCGAGGTCCTCGCGGGCGCGTTCCTCGTCGATGTCGAGGAGGGGTTTGAGGCCCCAGACGGGCGCGAGCATGGCGAGTGCGGACTGGACGTCGACGCGGATGTCGCCGGAGTGCACGGGGATCGGGAACGGCTCGGCGGGCGGCAGGCCGGGGTTGAAGGCGCCGTCGACGAGCAGTCCCCAGACGTTGCCGAACGAGACGTGTCCGACGAGGTCCTCGATGTCGACGCCCCGGTATCGGAGTGCGCCGCCCTCCTTGTCGGGTTCGGCGATCTCCGTCTCGAACGCGACGACTCCTTCGAGTCCGGGTACGAAGTCGGACATCAGGCGGCTCCTCGTGATGTGTGCGACGGATGAGTTGTACTGCGGCTGGTGTGGGGTGCGGCTACCACGTGTGCGGCGGTGGGTGTGCGTCCGTCCCACGGCTCCGCGGTTCGTCTCCGAGAACTCGCGGTCCTGGGCGGTATCTCTGTGATGCCCCGTGCGGTCGGCGGTCATCCAACCGGAACGGCATCAGCACGATATCCCCGAGTGCCACCCTTGGGGAGGGCTTGCGGCACTCAGTGCCACGCAGTGATGAAGACCACCGTGCCGAACGTGGCCCGCTCATGCGGCAGGATGACGGCGTGACCGACCGAGACGCCGCCCTCGATCCCGCCTCGATGCGTAAGCAGTACCGCGCCGAGGGGCTCGCCGAGGCCGACCTGGCCGCGACGCCCGTCGAGCAGTTCGCGCGGTGGTTCAAGGAGGCCGCGATCGAGGGGCATCTTTTCGAGCCGAACGCCATGATCGTTTCCACGGCGGACGCCGAGGGCCGGCCCAGTTCCCGCACGGTGCTGCTGAAGCACTTCGACGAGCAGGGCTTCGTCTTCTACACGAACTACGACTCCCGCAAGGCCGGTGAGCTGGCGGAGAACCCGTACGTCTCGCTGCTGTTCCCGTGGCATGCGATGGCCCGCCAGGTCATCGTCACGGGGGTGGCGCGGCGTACCGGGCGGGACGAGACCGCCGCGTACTTCCGCAGCCGCCCGCACGGCTCCCAGCTCGGTGCGTGGGCGAGCGCGCAGTCCTCGGTGATCGCGGACCGCACGGACCTGGACGCGACGTACGCGGAGCTGGCCGCGCGGTATCCGGAGGGCGAGCAGGTGCCGGTGCCGCCGAACTGGGGCGGTTTCCGGGTGGCTCCGGGGGCGGTGGAGTTCTGGCAGGGCCGCGAGAACCGGTTGCACGACCGGTTGCGGTACGTGGCGGAGGCGGACGGGAGCTGGCGGGTGGAGCGGCTCAGTCCGTGAGGGCGAGGGGCCGGGAGCCGACAGATCCAAACTAACCGGCACCACTGACAACGCCTCAGTCCAGCGCCGCGTCCAGCAGGCCCGCCCACTGCGTCACGACCCGCTCCCGGCGCCCGGTGTCGTCGGTCAGCAGGTTCGCCAGTCCCAGTCCCCGGGCCATGTCGAGCAGGCCCTGGACCGTCTCGCGTACGCCCGGCCGGGATTCGTCGGCGCCCAGCAGGTCCACCGCGATGCGGTGGGTCTCGCGGCCGACGCGGGCTTCCAGTTCCGTCACCCGTGGCCGTAGTTGGTCCTCGTTCGAGGCGGCGACCCACAGGTGGAGTGCGGCGCGGAACAGGGGGCCGGTGTAGAGGTCGACGAGGGCTGTTACGACGGCCCGGCGGTCGTCCGCGGCCGTGCCCTCGGGGAACAGTGCGCGCAGGGCCGTGGAGCGTTCCTCGGCGACGTACTCGACGGCGGCGGTGAAGAGGTCCTCGCGGGTCGGGAAGTGGTGTTGGGCGGCGCCGCGGGAGACGCCGGCGCGTTCGGCGACGACGGCGACCGTGGAGCCTGCCCAGCCGTGTTCGGCGAGGCAGGCCACGGCGGCTGCCAGGAGGCGCTGTCGGGTGGCCCGGCTGCGGTCCTGCTTGGGGACACGGTCACCGGGGGCACGGTCGCCGGGGGCTCGGCCGACCGTGTTCACAGCACCCATGTGGGATCCCGTCGTTCGAGGAAGGCTGTCATGCCCTCGCGGGCGTCGGCGGCGGCGAACAGACGGGCGGAGAGCCTGGCGAGTTCGCCCGCGTCCAGGTCGAAGGCCTCCAGCACCTTAGCCGTGAGCAGCCGTTTCGTCTCGGCGAGGGCGCGTGGGGCAGCTCTGCGCAGTCCGTCGAGGACGGGGGCGAGGACCTCGTCGACGTCGGTGTGGTCGCCGGCGGCCGAGAGGAGGCCGATGCGGGCGGCCTCGGCCGCGTCGAAGGTCTCGCCGGTGAGGTAGTAGCGGGCGAGGGCGCGGGGGTCGACGCGCTGCAGGAGGGGGAGGGAGATCAGTGCCGGGGCGACTCCGATGCGGACTTCGGTGAAGGCGAAGGTGGCGGTGTCGGAGGCGGCGGCGATGTCGCAGGCGCCGAGCAGGCCGAGGCCGCCGGCCCGTACGTGGCCGGTGACGCGGGCCACGACGGGTTTGCGGAGTTTGACGATCTGCTTCAGCAGGGCGACGAGGGCTTTGGGCTGCGGTGGTTCGCGCAGGTCGGCGCCCGCGCTGAAGGTGGTGCCGGTGTGGGTGAGGACGACGGCGCGTACGTCGTCGTCCTTGCCGGTTCGCTTCAGGGCGTCCGCGAGTTCGTGCACGAGAGAGGCGGACAGGGCGTTGCGGTTGTGCGGCGAGTCGAGGGTGAGGGTGGTGATGCCGCGTTCGTGCGTGGGGTGGACCAGGGCGGTCACGTCCGCTCCCTGACTTGTCGGAGTTGTCGGCGCAGGATCTTGCCGGAGGCGGCGCGCGGGACGCCGTCGATGAAGGTGACGTGGCGGACGCGCTTGTAGGGGGCGACGTGCTCGGCGACGTACATCATGACCTCTCCTTCGGAGAGGTCGGTCGCGGTCGGCTGGCGGACCACGTAGGCGTGCGGGACCTCGTTGCCGTCGTCGTTGTAGACGCCGATGACGGCGGCGTCGGCGATGCCGGGGTGGGTGAGGAGGAGGGCTTCGAGTTCGGCGGGGGCGACCTGGAAGCCCTTGTACTTGATGAGTTCCTTGACACGGTCGACGACGAACAGCCAGCCGCCGGCGTCGACGTGGCCGACGTCCCCGGTGTGCAGCCAGCCGTCGGGGTCGATCATCTGGGCGGTGGCGTCGGGGCGGCCGAGGTAGCCCTTCATGACCTGGGGGCCGCGGATGAGGATCTCGCCGGACTCGTCGATGCCGAGGTCCTTGTCGGGGTCGTCGAGTGAGACGATCCGCATCCGGGTGCCGGCTATGAGCTTGCCGACGGTCCCTGGGGGCGCCTCGTTCATGGCGTCGAGGGGGACGACGTGGGTGCCCGGGGAGAGTTCGGTCATGCCGTAGGCCTGGCCGACGGGCGGCAGGCCGAGCCGTTGCGAGCAGGCGGCGGCGAGCTTGGCGTCCAGGGGGGCGGCGGCGCTGATGATGTACCGCAGGGACGACAGGTCGTACTGGGCGACCGCGGGGTGCTTGGCGAGGGCGAGGACGATCGGCGGGGCGACGTACAGGCCGGTGATGCGGTGGTTCTGGATGGCCGCGAGGAAGGTTTCGAGGTCGAAGCGGGGCAGGACGACGACGGTGGCGCCGGTGCGCAGGGGGCCGTTCATGAGGGCGGTGAGGCCGTATATGTGGAAGAAGGGCAGGACTGCGAGGATGCGGTCGCCGGGGCCGGCCGACATGGCGGGTTCGAGCTGGGCGAGGTTGGTGGCGATCTGGCGGTGGGTGAGCATCACGCCCTTGGGCATGCCGGTCGTGCCCGACGAGTACGGGAGGGCCGCCACGTCCTCGGCGGGGTCGATGTCGAGCTGCGGTTCGGGGGCCGTCGAGGCCAGCATGTCGAGGAGCGAGCGGTGTCCGGGGGCGCTGTCGCAGACGAAGATCTCGCGGACGCCGCCGGCGAGTTCGGCGGCCCTGCGGGCGGTCTCCAGGAGGGGGGACACGGTGACGATCCAGCGGGCCGCGGAGTCGGTGAGCTGCTTGCCGAACTCCTCCGGTGTGGCGAGCGGGTGCACGGTCGTGACGGACGCCCCCGCGCGCGTGGCGGCGTAGAACGCGGTCGGGAAGGCGATCGTGTTGGGGCTGTGCAGGGCGAGGACGTCGCCCTTGCGGACGCCCGTCTCGGCGAGGGCGGCGGCGATCCGCCGGTGGAAGTGGTCGAGCTGGCTGTAGGTGAGTGTGGTGCCGTCGGTGCCGTCGATCAGGGCGGGCGTGTCACCGAACTCGGCGGCCCGGCCGAGCACCGCTTCGTGGATGGGGAGTTCTACGGGCGGGACGTCTGCGTACTCGCTGCGGAACATGGTTCCTCCTCGCGCGACACGTGCCGGTCGCTGCCGGTCAGTACGACTTGGGCAGGCCCAGGGTCTGGTGGGAGACGTAGTTGAGAATCATCTCCCGGCTCACCGGAGCAATACGAGCCACGCGGGCGGCCGTTATCAACGAACCGAGCCCGAATTCGCGGGTGAGGCCGTTTCCGCCGAGCGTGTGGACCGCCTGGTCGACGGCCCTCACACAGGCCTCTCCTGCCGCGTACTTGGCCATGTTGGCGGCCTCGCCCGCGCCCGCGTCGTCTCCGGCGTCGTAGAGGTGGGCCGCCTTCTGCATCATCAGGCGGGCCAGTTCGAGGTCGATGTGGGCCTGGGCGAGGGGGTGGGCGACGGCCTGGTGGGCGCCGATGGGGGTGTTCCAGACGGTGCGGTCGCGGGCGTACGTGATCGCCTGCGCGAGCGCGTAGCGGCCCATGCCGATCGCGAAGGCGGCCGTCATGATGCGTTCGGGGTTGAGGCCGGCGAAGAGTTGCAGGAGGCCGGCGTCCTCGTCGCCCACGAGGGCGTCCGCGGGTAGGCGTACGTCGTCGAGAGTGAGCTCGAACTGCTTCTCCGCGGCGGTGAGTTCCATGTCGATGCGGTGGCGGGTGAAGCCGGGTGTGTCGCGGGGGACGATGAAGAGGCAGGGCTTCAGGCGGCCGGTGTGCGAGTCTTCCGTGCGGCCGACTATGAGGGTGGCGTCGGCGATGTCGACGCCTGAGATGAAGACCTTGCGGCCGGTGAGGAGCCAGTCTCCGGTGTCCGGGTCGCGGCGGGCGGTGGTGGTGATGCGGTGGCTGTTGGAGCCGGCGTCGGGTTCTGTGATGCCGAAGGCCATGGTGCGGGTGCCGTCGGCGAGGGCGGGGAGCCAGTGGAGTTTCTGGGCGTCCGTTCCGAAGCGGGCGATCACTGTGCCGCAGATCGCCGGGGAGACGACCATCATGAGGAGGGGGCAGCCGGCTGCGCCGAGTTCTTCGAGGACGATGGAGAGTTCGGCGATGCCGCCGCCTCCACCTCCGTATGCCTCCGGCAGGTTGACGCCGAGGTAGCCCAGCTTGGCTGCCTCCAGCCAGAGTTCCTGGGGGTGGCGGTTCTCGGCGATGACGGTGGTGATGTAGTCGCGGCCGTAGCGTTTGCCGAGGGCGGCCACTGCTTCTCGTAGGGCCTTGTGCTCTTCGGATTCCGTGGTGGGTGGCATGGGACTCCTTCCGGGTGCGGGTCGTCCGTGGCTGGTCGCGCAGTTCCCCGCGCCCCTAGGTATCCCGGACTACCGCCAGCAATAGGCCCACCGTTACCTGCTGACCGGGAACGGCCTGCAAAGCCGCCAGCGTTCCTGTCCGTGGTGCCACGACCTTGTGTTCCATCTTCATCGCCTCCAGCCACAGCAGCGGCTCTCCGGCCTGCACGGTCGCTCCTACGACCGCGCCCTCGGCGACCCTGACGACCGTGCCCGGCATGGGGGCCAGGAGGGAGCCCGGCGCGTGCTGGGTCGTCGGGTCGGGGAAGCGGGGCAGGGCGGTGAGTCGGGTGGCGTTGACGTGCAGCTCGTCGCCGTACCGCGCGACCTCGAACCTGCGCTGTACGCCGTCCACTTCGAGTACGACGAGACGGGCGTCGGCGTGGACGACCCGTAGCCCGTCCGCCTCCAGGCCCGCCCGGGTGTGCCGGTAACGGACCTCGTGCTCCTCTCCCGCCATCGCGTAGCGCTTGGTCTGGGGCTGGGAGGGGACGTTGCGCCAGGCTCCGAAGCGGGAGCGGCCGTGGGCGTCGGCGAGGGCGGCGGCCAGGGGGGCGTGGGGGTCGGGGGTGGGTTTCGTGAGGTCGGCGAGGTGGCGGTCGTAGAAGCCGGTGTCCATGCGGGCGGTGGTGAACTCCGGGTGCCGTAGCGACCGTACGAGGAGGTCCCGGTTGGTGGGCGGGCCGTGGAGCGTCGCTCGTTCCAGGGCGGAGGCCAGCTTGCGCAGGGTCTCCGGGCGCGTGGGGGCGTGGGCGACGATCTTGGCGAGCATGGGGTCGTAGTGGACGCCGATGGGGTCGCCGTCCTCGTAGCCGGTGTCCAGGCGGACGCCTTCCGGGACGGTGAGGCGGTGCAGGGTGCCGGTCTGGGGGGTCCAGTCGGTGGCCGGGTCCTCGGCGTAGAGGCGGGCCTCCACGGCGTGGCCACGCGCGCGTGGCGGGTCGCTTTCGAGCGGCTCGCCCTCTGCGACGCGGATCTGCTGGGCGACCAGGTCGATGCCGAAGACGGCTTCGGTGACGGGGTGTTCGACCTGGAGGCGGGTGTTCATCTCCAGGAAGTGGGCCTTGCCGTCGGCGACCAGGAACTCGACGGTGCCGGCGCCCACGTAGTCGACGGCGCGGGCGGCGCGTACAGCGAGCGTGTGCAGTTCCCGGGTGAGCTCCTCGGAGAGTCCCGGGGCGGGGGCTTCCTCGATCACCTTCTGGTGGCGGCGCTGCAGGGAGCAGTCGCGGGTGCCCAGGGGCCACACCGTGCCGTGGGTGTCGGCGAGGATCTGTACCTCGACGTGCCGGCCGCCCTCCAGGTACGGCTCGACGAACACCTCGCCGTCACCGAAGGCGCTCGCGGCCTCGGCGCGCGCGCTCCGCAGTGCGGAGTCCAGGTCCTCCAGGCGGCGCACGATCCGCATCCCGCGTCCTCCGCCGCCCGCCGCCGCCTTCACCAGCACGGGCAGGTCGGCGTCGGTGACCTCGTGCAGGGGCGCGAGGCCCATCAGTTCCTTGGCGCGCGTCTTGGACGCCATGGCCTCGATCGCCTCCGGCGGCGGGCCGATCCAGACCAGGCCCGCGTCGAGGACGGCACGGGCGAAGTCGGCGTTCTCGGAGAGGAAGCCGTAGCCGGGGTGCACGGCGTCGGCGCCGGCGGCGACGGCGGCCTTCACGACGAGGTCGCCGCGCAGATACGTGTCGGCGGGCGCGGCGCCCGGCAGTCGTACCGTCGCGTCGGCCACGCGCGCGTGGAGCGCGTTCCGGTCGGCGTCCGAGTGCACGGCGACCGTGCGGATGCCCAGCTCGCGGCAGGTGCGGAAGACGCGGCAGGCGATCTCGCCACGGTTGGCGACCAGCAGAGAAGCGATCACGGGGAGGTCCTTCACATCCGGAAGACGCCGAAGCCGCCCCGCGCGCCCTGGTAGGGGGCCGTGTGGAGGGCGGACAGGCACAGGCCGAGGACGGTGCGGGTGTCGCGCGGGTCGATGACGCCGTCGTCGTACAGCCGCCCGGACAGGAACATCGGGAGCGACTCGGACTCGATCTGCTGCTCCACCATGGCGCGCAGGGCGGCGTCCGCGTCCTCGTCGTACGGCTGTCCCTTCGCCGCCGCCGACTGCCGGGCGACGATGGAGAGGACGCCCGCGAGCTGCTGGGGGCCCATGACGGCGGACTTGGCGCTGGGCCAGGCGAAGAGGAAGCGGGGGTCGTAGGCGCGGCCGCACATGCCGTAGTGGCCGGCGCCGTAGGACGCGCCCATGAGGACGGACAGGTGGGGGACCTTCGAGTTGCTGACCGCGTTGATCATCATCGCGCCGTGCTTGATGATGCCGCCCTGCTCGTACTCCTTGCCGACCATGTAGCCGGTGGTGTTGTGCAGGAAGAGCAGCGGGATGTCGCGCTGGTTGGCGAGCTGGATGAACTGGGCGGCCTTCTGGGACTCCTCGCTGAAGAGCACCCCTTGGGCGTTGGCCAGCACCCCTATGGGATAGCCGTGCAGGGTCGCCCAGCCGGTCGTCAGGCTCGTCCCGTACAGCGGCTTGAACTCGTCGAAGTCGGAGGCGTCGACGATGCGGGCGACGACCTCGCGGGGGTCGAAGGGCGTCTTCAGGTCGCCGGGGACGATCCCCAGGAGCTCGTCCTCGTCATACTTGGGAGGTAGGGCCGGGCCCGGATCGCCGTACGCCTTGCGGTGGTTGAGGCGGGCCACCACGCGCCGCGCCTGCCGGAGCGCGTCCCGCTCGTCGACGGCGAAGTGGTCGGCGAGGCCCGACACGCGCGCGTGCATCTCCGCGCCGCCCAGGGACTCGTCGTCGCTCTCCTCGCCGGTGGCCATCTTCACGAGCGGCGGCCCGCCGAGGAACACCTTCGCGCGTTCCTTGACCATGATCACGTGGTCGGACATGCCGGGGATGTACGCGCCTCCGGCCGTGGAGTTGCCGAAGACGACGGCGATGGTCGGGATGCCCGCCGCCGACAGCCTCGTCAGATCCCGGAAGATCGCGCCCCCGGGGATGAAGATCTCCTTCTGGGACGGCAGGTCGGCGCCGCCGGACTCGACCAGGCTGATGCAGGGCAGCCGGTTGGCGAGGGCGATGTCGTTCGCGCGCAGCGCCTTCTTCAGGCTCCACGGGTTGCTGGCGCCGCCGCGCACGGTCGGGTCGTTGGCGGTGATCAGGCACTCCACGCCCTCGACGACACCGATACCGGTGACGAGCGAGGCGCCGACCGCGTAGTCGCTGCCCCAGGCGGCCAGCGGGGACAGCTCCAGGAAGGGCGTGTCGGGGTCGAGGAGCAGCTCGATGCGCTCGCGGGCGAGGAGCTTGCCGCGCTTTCGATGCCGTTCCACGTACTTCGGGCCGCCGCCCTCGATGGCCTTCGCATGCTCGGCGTCCAGGTCGGCGAGCTTGGCGAGCATGGCCTCGCGGTGGGCCCGGTAGTCGGGGCCGTTGGTGTCCAACGTCGACGAAAGGACGGTCACAGCAGGGCCTCCGGGATGTCCAGGTGGCGGGAGCGCAGCCATTCGCCGAGGGCCTTGGCCTGCGGGTCGAATCGGTGCTGGGCGGCGACGCCCTCGCCGAGGATGCCCTCGACGACGAAGTTGAGGGCGCGCAGGTCGGGGAGGGTGTGGCGGGTGACGGTCAGCTCACGGCTTTCCGGGATCAGCTGCTGGAATCTGCCGGTCGTCAGCTCGTGGGCCAGCCACCGCCAGGCCTCCTCCGTCCGCGCCCACACTCCGACGTTGGCGTTCCCGCCCTTGTCGCCGCTGCGGGCGCCGGCGACCAGGCCGAGAGGGGCGCGGCGGGTCGGTCCGGGAGGCAGGGGCTCGGGCGGGACCGGCTCCGGCACGTCGTCGAGTACGGCGGTCTCGTGGGCCGGCGCCACAGGGACCCGGCGCCCGTCGTGGAGGACGGCCACATGGTCCACGGCGCCATGGGGGACGTACACACCCTCGAAGACCCCATAGGGCGAAGCCTTTCCAGGTGGGGCCAGCACATGGAAGCCGGGGTAGCTCGCGAGCGCCAGCTCGACGGCCGCCCCGCTGAGGGCCCGTCCGACGGCCTCCTGGTCCGGGTCCCGGACGACGAGCCGCAGCAGGGCGCTCGCGGTCTCTTCGGTGGGGGCGTCGGGGCGGTCGGTGCGGACCAGGTCCCAGCGCACCTCGGCGACCTTGCCGAGGGCCGCCGCCATCTGCTCCCGCACCAGCGCGGCCTTGGCGTCGATGTCGAGGCCGGTCAGCACGAAGGTGACCTCGTTGCGGAAGCCGCCGAGGCGGTTGAGGCCGACCTTGAGGGTGGGGGGCGGGGGTTCGCCGCGTACTCCGTCGACGCGGACGCGGTCGGGGCCGTCCTGGGTGAGCCTGATCGTGTCGAGGCGGGCGGTGACGTCGGGGCCGGCGTACCGGGCGCCGGACGTCTCGTAGAGGAGCTGGGCGGTGACCGTGCCGATGTCGACGAGGCCGCCGGTGCCGGGGTGCTTGGTGATGACGGCCGTGCCGTCCTCGTGGAGCTCGGCGAGCGGGAAGCCGGGGTGGCGGACGTCGCCGTCCTGGAAGTAGGCGTAGTTGCCGCCGGTCGCCTGTGTGCCGCACTCCAGGACGTGCCCGGCGACGACGGCCCCCGCGAGCCGGTCGTACTGGTCCGGCCGCCAGCCGAAGTGGGCGGCGGCGGGGCCGGTGACGAGGGCCGCGTCGGTGACGCGGCCGGTGATCACGACATCGGCGCCCTCCCTGAGACAGGCCGCGATGCCGAAGCCGCCGAGGTAGGCGTGGGCGGCGAGGCTGCCGGGATGCCGGGCGGTCAGGTCGTCGCCCTCGACGTGGGCGACGCGCACGGGGATGGTGAGACGTTCCGCCAACTCCCGTACGGCGACGGCGAGTCCGGCCGGATTGAGCCCGCCGGCGTTGGCCACGATCCGCACACCCCGTTCATGCGCGAGCCCGAGGCACTCCTCCAACTGCCGCAGGAAGGTGCGGGCGTACCCGGCGCCGGGGTCCTTGAGCCGGTCGCGGCCCAGGATGAGCATGGTCAGCTCGGCGAGGTAGTCGCCGGTGAGGACGTCGAGTTCGCCGCCGGTGAGCATCTCGCGCATGGCGTCGAAGCGGTCGCCGTAGAAGCCGGAGGCGTTGCCGATCCGCAGAGCCCTCACCCGGCGTCCCCCTTCGGTGGGCGCCCTGTCCCCGGGGGCCCCGCGAAGGCCTGGGCGATGTCGAGCCAGCGGTCGGCGTCGGGGCCGTCGGCCCGCACCGCGAGGTCGGTGCGGTGGGCGCGCTGGGTGACCAGGAGGCAGAAGTCGAGCGCGGGGCCGGTGACGCGTTGGGGGGCGTCTTCGGGGCCGTACGTCCACAAGTCGCCGGAGGGTGCGGCGAGTTCGATGCGGAAGTCCTCGGCGGGCGGGGTCAGTCCCCGTACCCCGAAGGCGAAGTCACGGGCGCGCACACCGATGCGTGCCACATGCTTCAGCCGGTCGGTGGGTGGGCGCACCACACCGAGCGTGTCCGCCACGTCCTGGCCGTGGGCCCAGGTCTCCATGAGCCTGCCGGTGGCCATGGACGCGGCCGACATGGGCGGGCCGTACCAGGGGAAGCGGGCGCCGGGCGGGGATGCGCGCAAGGCCGTGTCGAGAGCGGTACGTCCTTCCCGCCACCGCGCCAGCAGCTCGTCGGGCGGGAGCGTGGCCCCCTCCTCGGCGCCCTGGTCGACGAACGAGTCGGGGGCGGCGAGCGCCTTCTCCACCAGGGCGCGGAAGCCGTCCTCGTCCGTGACGGCGAGCAGCGCCGAGCGGTCGGTCCAGGCGAGGTGCGCGATCTGGTGGGCGACGGTCCAGCGGGGGGCGGGGGTGGCGAGGGCCCATTGCTCCGGGCTCAACTCGGCGACGAGCCGGTCGAGTTCCTCGCTCTCCGCACGCAGGTCTTCGAACACGGGCGTCGGGTCGGCCATGGGGGGAGCATGGCAGCGGGCCGAGAAACAATCAAGCGTGCTTGCATTTGTTTTTCACGCCGTGGGCTTCGAAGCGCGCGCTCAAGACGTGCGCTCCGTGAGCCAGCGGCGGGCGCCGACCTCGCTCGGGTACTCGCGGACGGTGAACGCGGCGGCGGCCCAGCCCACCCCCCACGCGGCGAACGCCGGCATCACGGGGGCCGCGATCACGAAGAGGAGCCGGCCGGCGAGGACGAGCCCCACGGAGCGGCGGGTCTCGTCGCGCTTGTTCCGGCGGGCCCGGTCAGGGGTCGGCGGGTCCTGGAGCTTCTCGCGGTGGTCCCGGCGCTGCACCCGCCACCCCCACACCGACGCCCCGCAGGAGGCGGCCACCTGCGCCCCGTCCCACACGGTGCGCACGGTCGGCGACAGGCCCGCGCGGAAGCTGCCGTAGAGGCGGAGCGAGATGTAGACGACGAAGGCCAGGACGGCGAACCAGACGAGGGCACCGAGGGCGCGGCGCAGCCAGTAGCGCGCGCCGCGCTCGTACCAGGTCGTGCCGAGGCCCGGCAGGGCGGGGATCGGCGGCCTGACAGCGGGGGCGGGGACTTCAGAAGATGCTTTTGATGCCATTCCACACGTCGTCTTTCAGTCTCACGAAGTCGTCCCCGGTCTCCGACAGGACGTGGCCGGTGCCGTGCAGCACGCCGCCCACCACCCCGCGGTCGCGCGGTCCTCACTCCAGTGTTCTTGACATCCTCCTCCTCTCAAAAGAGGGGGATTCCAACCCAGGGGGGTTGAGGTTCACGGACACTCGACCGCTGTTGGGGCGGTGTTGTCCCTTCGGCACCGGCTGAGCGCCGGGGGCGGGGAATCCCGCCCTGTCCTGCCGCGACGTTGGTTGCAGCGTTGGTGTCCGCGTTACAGATGAAGCCGCAGGATGAGCAACAGAACTCGGCTTGGCTCTTGCGCGAGTTCTTGTCGATCCATCCGCAGGCGCTGCATCGCAGGCTGGTGTAGGGGGCCGGAACGTCTTCGACCCGGCCCGGGGCCTTGTGCTCGGTACGCTGCCGGAGCAGGCCCCACCCCTGGGCAAGGATCGCCCGGTTCAGTCCGGCCTTCTGCCGCACGTTCTTGCCGGGCTGTTCAATGGTGCCCTTCACCGAGCGGGTCATGTTCTTGATGTTGAGCTTCTCGAACCGCAACAGGTCGTAGGTGCGGGCGAGCATCGTGCTGGTCTTCTCGCACACCCCCGGCCTGAAAGCCGGAGCACCCTGCGAAGAAACAAAGGCGAAGAGGGTAGGGCATGCGGAACCCATACGACCGTTTGGCCACGGGCTGATGCGCGCTTGACCGCCCGATGACCGGGCCGCCGCTCTCAGGCCTGCGGCAGCCTCGCCTTGCCCCGCCGCCCCACCTGCGTCCGCACCGCCCCCATGCTCGCCACGATGACCAGGGCGATCGCTGCGGACTCGATGGTGGTCAGGGTCTGGTCGAGGATGAGGAAGCCGGCCGTGGCGGCGAGGGCCGGTTCCAGGCTCATCATGATGGCGAAGGTGGAGGCGGGGAGCCGGCGCAGGGCGAGGAGTTCGAGGGTGTAGGGCAGGACGGAGGACAGGACGGCCACCGCCGAGCCGAGGGCGATCGTCGTCGGGTCGAGGAGCTTCGTGCCCGATTCGGCGATGCCGAGGGGGAGGAACGCCACGGCCGCCACGGCCATGGCCAACGCGAGCCCGTCCGCCTGCGGGAAGCGGCGGCCCGTACGCGCGCTGAAGACGATGTACGACGCCCACATGGCGCCCGCCCCCAGGGCGAAGGCGACGCCTATGGGGTCGAGGTCGCTGAAGCCTCCGCCACCGAGGAGGAAGACGCCGGCGAGGGCCAGGCCCGCCCAGACGAGGTTGAGCGCGCGGCGGGAGGCGAGGACCGAGAGGGCGAGGGGGCCGAGGACCTCGAGGGTGACCGCCGGGCCCAGGGGGATGCGGTCGACGGCCTGGTAGAAGAGGCCGTTCATCGCGGCCATGGTGAGGCCGAAGACGACGACCGTGCCCCAGTCCGCGCGCGAGTGACCGCGCAGCCGGGGCCGGCAGATCAGCAGCAGCACGACTGCCGCCGCCAGCAGACGCAGCGTGACCACGCCGAGCGCGCCGGCCCTCGGCATCAGCGTCACGGCGAGGGCACCGCCGAACTGCACCGAGACACCCCCGGCGAGCACCAGCCCCACCGGCCCGAGCGAACCCCAGCGGCCGGGAGCACCGGCCGGCTCGGGTGCGTGACCGACGGAGGAGGAGGTGGACGTGGTTGCGCTGCGGGTGCTCACTGGGCCTTCCGGGGCGGTTCGAGGGTTCGTACATCTCACTGTACGACGCAGTCCAGAGTAATGGACTAAGTCAGGTGTGTGAACCCTTTATACGACTGTCCCGGGTGCCCGCCCGCCGGGCCTAGCGGCGGGCCATGTACAGATCCAGCGCCTTGTGCAGCAGCCGGTTGAGCGGGAAGTCCCACTCCCCCAGGTACTCGACGGCCTCACCGCCCGCGCCGGCCTTGAAGCGCAGGAGCCCCAGGAGGTGGTTGGACTCCTCCAGCGTGTCCGTGATGCCCCGGAAGTCGTAGACGGCGGCGCCGAGTTCGTGGGCGTCGGTCATCATGCGCCACTGCATGGCGTTGTTGGGCTGGACCTCGCGCTTGCGGCTGGTGGAGGCGCCGTAGGAGTACCAGACGTGCTCGCCGACGGTGAGCATGGTGGCCGCGGCGAGGACGTCGCCGTCGTGGTGGGCGAGATAGAGCCGCATGCGGTCGGGGTGCTCGGTGGTGAGCGCGGTCCACATGCGCTGGAAGTAGGACAGGGGGCGCGGGAGGAAGCGGTCGCGCTCGGCGGTCTCGGCGTACAGCTCGTAGAAGGCGGGCAGGTCGTCGTAGCCGCCGCGTTCGATCTTCACGCCGGCCTTCTCGGCCTTCTTGATGTTGCGCCGCCACTGCTGGTTGAGGCCGCGCTGGATGTCCTCCAGCGACCGTCCGGCGAACGGCACCTGGCAGACGTACCGGGGCTGTCCGGCCGCGAAGCCGTCCTCGCCGCCGGGTTCGGTCTGCCGCCAGCCCGCGCGGCGCAGCCGGTCGGCCACCTCGGCGGCGCCCGGTTCGTGCGAGGTCGCCTCGGCGTCCCGCAGACGCCGGGCGGCCGGATCGGCGATCGCCGCCTTCACCGCGTCGGCGCTCCACCGGCGGACGACGACGGGCGGGCCCATCTTCACCGAGAAGGCGCCCTGTCGCTTGAGGTGGGCGAGCATCGGGTCCAGCCACCGGTCGAGGTCGTCCGCGTACCAGTCGATCAGCGGCCCCTCGGGCAGATAGGCGAGGTACCGCTTCAGTTTCGGCAACGCCCGGAACAGCACGAGCCCCGCCCCGACCAGCCGCCCCTCCTCGTCGAACCACCCCAGGCTCTCCGCCCGCCAGTCCGGCTTCACGTCGCCCCAGGAGGGGACCTGCATGTGGCTGGCGGAGGGGCGGGCCGCGACGAACGCGAGATGTTCGTCGCGGGAGAGGGTCTGGATGCGGAGGGTCATGCGGCGCTCCTTGACGGTGGCTGAGCGTGACAGCCTATGAGTCAGCCGCGGCCGTCCCGGGGACCGAACAGCCTCAGTGCCTCCGTGTCCGTGGCGCGGGCGTTGAGGAAGTAGTCGGCCCACTCGGCGATGTCCGGGTAGGCGCAGTCCGCCACGAGGCGGCTGACCGCCGCGGGGATGTCGTACGGCGTGACCCGCAGGTCGGCTCCCGGCCCGAGCAGGCACCAGTGGGCGCCCGTGCGGCCGTACGGCATGCCGACGCTGCCGGGGTTCACCACCAGGCGCCCCTGGGCGAGGCGGACGTACGGCATGTGGGTGTGGCCGCAGACCACCGTGCGGATGTCCTCGTCGAGGTCCGCGAAGACCTCCGTCCAGCGCTCGGGGCGGGAGTCGACGAGGACGACCTCTTCGTCGTCGCGCGGTGTGGCGTGGCAGAACAGGACCTTGCCGAGACCGTCGACCGGGAGGGTGAGCGTGGCGGGCAGCCCGGCCAGGAACTCGACCTGCTCGTCGGTGAGCTGTTCCGCCGCGAAGGGGGCGATCGGGTCGGGGACCGTGTCCCGCTCGCCCCGGCGGTACTCGACCAGTTCCCGGTCCGCGTTGCCCGAGACCCACAGCACCCGGTCGCCCTGTGCGCGCAACAGCTCGACGACCTCGCCCGGCTGCGGGCCCGCCGTGATGTCCCCGGTGAGCACGATGCGCTCGGCGTCCGCCACGTCGGGCTCGGCGAGCACGGCTTCCAGGGCGGGGAGCACCCCGTGGATGTCGGAGAGGACAGCGACGCGGCTCAGGGCGTTTCCGGGGCTTCCGGAGCTTCCAGGGCTTCCGGGAGCGGAGGGGATCGACATGCGCCCGACTCTGACCGTCGCCGGATCCGCACGCGCCCCCTTTCGCCAGGCGCGTAGCCGCGCTGTCGCACGCCCCCGGTCACCCCGTCGCATCCGTCACCCCGTCGCATCCGTCACCCCACCGCGGCCGCCCCCTCCGCACCGGCGAACGCGAGGATGTCGGGGACCGCTTCGCGCAGGCTCCCGAAGTGGCGGTGCACGCCGGTCACGGCGGCCGGGGCGTTGACGCCCCACACCGTCATGCCGGCCCGCAGACCCGCCTGGACTCCGGACGGGGCGTCCTCGACGACCAGGCAGTCCTCGGGGCGGGCACCGAGCAGCTCGGCGGCCAGCAGGTAGGGCACGGGTGACGGTTTGCCCTCCGTCACCGCGGCGGCGTCCACCACGACGGGCGGCACCGGCAGACCCGTCCGGGTGAACCGCCCGCGCACCCGGTGCTCGTAGTTCGAGGTCACCAGCGCCCAGGCACCCGGCGGCAGGGCGCCCAGCAGCCGCGCCGCGCCGTCGAAGGCCGCATAGACGCCGGACCGGACGTCCTCGTCCTCCAGCTCGTGCAGCGCGCTCAGGCACTCCCCCGGATCCCGGTCCGGGACCACCGCCGCGAAGGTCTCCATCGGCCGCGTCCGCAGGGCCACCCGGTAGACCTCGTCAGGGTCCAGGGCGTACCGCGCCGCCCAGGTTCCCCACACCCGGCGCTGGTTGGCCACGGCGTCGATCAACGTGCCGTCGACATCGAAGAGGACGTACTTCCTGGGGCCGGGCCGCACAGACTCAGACTCACTGGTCACGGCGTGATCATGCCAGGAAGCCGGGGAGGACTACTCACCCCGCTTCCCTTCCGCCTGCTCCAGCCCCTCCGCCAACACCTCCGCCACATGCCGCCCCCGCACCCCCGCCGCCTGCTCCAGCTGCGTCCGGCACGAGAACCCGTCGGCCAGGACCACCGTGCCGTCCGCGGCCTCGCGCACCGCCGGCAGCAGCTGCTCCTCCGCGCACGCGGCCGACACCTCGTAGTGGCCCTTCTCGAAGCCGAAGTTGCCCGCGAGGCCGCAGCAACCGCCCGCGAGCTCACCGGTCAGGCCCGCCGCCAGGCGCAGGCGGCGGTCGGCGGCGTCGCCCAGGACCGCGTGCTGGTGGCAGTGGGTCTGGCCGACCGCGGGACGGTCCAGGCGGGGTGGGGTCCAGTCGGGGGCGAGGCGTTCCAGGGCTTCCGCGAAGGTCAGGATCCGGGAGGCCAGGCGGGCGGCGCGGGGGTCGTCGTGCAGGAGTTCCGGCAGGTCGGTGCGGAGGGCCGCCGCGCAACTGGGTTCCAGGACGACGACCGGGGCGCCCGACTCCAGCACCGGCGCCATCAGGTCCAGCGTGCGGCGCATGACCGTACGGGCTCGGTCGAGCTGGCCCGTCGAGACGTAGGTCAGGCCGCAGCAGACGCGGCTCCGCCGCATGCTCAGCAGGGAGACCGCGGCCTTCGACGTGCCGTCCCCCACGGGTCGCACGCGCATCCGCAGCGTCGGTGGCTGGGCAACCCGCAGGCCCGCCGCCTCCAGCACGCGCACGGCCGCGCGCCCCACGGACGGCGAGAGATGCTCGGTGAAGGTGTCCGGCCAGAGGATCACCAGAGCCCCGGAGCCGCCCACCGGCTCTCGCCTCCCCCACCACCGGCTGAACGGCTCCGTGGCCACCCGCGGAATCGCCCGCTCCGCCGCGATCCCGCCCACCCGTTTCGCCGCCCACGCGAACGGCCGTACGGCGGCGAACGCGTTGACCACCGCCCCCGCCCGCAGCCGGGACACCCAGCGCAGCCACACCGGCAGCCACCCCATGCTGTAGTGGGCGGCGGGGCGTCGCCGCCCCTCGTAGTGGTGGTGGAGGAACTCCGCCTTGTACGTGGCCATGTCGACCCCGACCGGGCAGTCGGAGCGGCAGCCCTTGCAGGACAGGCACAGGTCGAGGGCGTCATGGACCTCCTCGGACCGCCAGCCGTCCGTCACCAGCTCGCCCGCGAGCATCTCGTGGAGCAGCCGGGCACGCCCGCGCGTCGAGTGCTCCTCCTCGCCTGTCGCCCGGAAGGACGGGCACATGACGGACGCCCCGGACACGGCGGTCGTACGGCATTTCGCGACCCCGACACACCTGCGCACCGCCGCGGAGAAGTCGCCGCCGTCCGTCGGATAGCCGAAGGCCACGTCCACCGGCTTCCGCGGGAGCACCGAGAAGCGGAGGTTCGTGTCGAGGGGCGCCGGGCGTACCAGCATCCCCGGGTTGAGCAGGTCGTCCGGGTCCCAGACCGCCTTCGCCCGCTCGAACAGCCCCACCAGCTCCGCGCCGTACATACGCGGCAGCAGCTCCGCCCTCGCCTGTCCGTCCCCGTGCTCCCCGGACAGCGAACCGCCGTGGGACACGACCAGTTCGGCCAGTTCCTCCGAGAAGCTCCGGAAGCGGGCGACACCCGCCTGCGTCAGCAGGTCGAAGTCGATGCGGACGTGGATGCAGCCGTCCCCGAAGTGGCCGTACGGCGTGCCGCGCAGCCCGTGCGCTCCCAGCAGCCCCCGGAAGTCCCGCAGGTACGCGCCCAGCCGGGCCGGTGGCACCGCGCAGTCCTCCCAGCCGGGCCAGGCCTCGGAGCCGTCCGGCATCCGGGTCGCGGTACCGCTCGCGTCCTCCCGGATGCGCCACAACGCCCGCTGTCCGGCCGGGTCCGTCACCACGAGCGCGTCGACGACGTCAGCCGCCCGCACGATCGCGTCCGCACGCGCGCGTGCCTCGGCCTCCGTCCCGCCGCCGGTCTCCACGAACAGCCAGGCAGCGCCCCGGGGGAGTTCGGCAGCGGAGGCGACGAGGTCCACGGCCATGCCCTCGACCGTCAGGGGCCCGTACGGGAGCAGGCCCGCCGCCGCCTCCGCCGCCGCGCTCTCGTCGGCGTACGCCAGAACGGCCAGCGCACGCGCGCGTGGCGCCCGGACCAGCCCCACGACCGCCTCCGTCAGCACGCCGAGCGTGCCCTCCGAACCGCAGAGGGAACGGGCGACGTCGGTGCCGTGCTCGGGCAGCAGGGCGTCCAGGGCGTAGCCGGAGATACGGCGGGGCAGTTCGGGGAAGCCGGTGCGCAGACGCGACAGTTCGCTCTCCACCAGCTCGCGCAGGCCCTCGGGCGCGCCCGCCCAGCCCTGCCCGGCCCGCAGCCGCTCCCCGCGCGCGGTGACCACCGACAGCTCCCGCACGCTGTCCGCGGTCGTCCCCCACGCCACCGAGTGCGAGCCGCACGAGTTGTTGCCGATCATGCCGCCGAGCGTGCAGCGGCTGTGGGTGGAGGGGTCCGGGCCGAAGCGCAGGCCGTGCGGGGCGGCGGCGTCCTGGAGGCGGTCGAGGACCAGCCCCGGCTGGACGACGGCCGTCCCCGCCTCCGGGTCCAGCGACACCAACCGGTTCATGTGCCGGGTGAAGTCCAGTACGACGCCCGTGCCCGTCGCCTGCCCGGCGATCGACGTCCCTCCGCCCCGCGCCACCACCGGCACGCCGTGCTCCCGGCACACCCCGAGCACCGCCGCCACGTCGTCGGCGTCCCGAGGAGCCACGACACCCAACGGGACCCGCCGGTAGTTGGACGCGTCCATGGTGGTCAGCGCCCGGGAGGTGACGTCGAAACCGACCTCGCCCCGGACGGCCTTGCGCAGGTGCGACTCGAGAGCATCCAGATCCGTCATGTGTTCCAGGATGCAGCCGACCACCGACAGTGACCGGCACGGCGCTCTCCGGGCTCCGGTGCAGGACGACCGCGAGACCCGGCCCGGGCCGGCCGCGGACGGGGTCCGGCCCGAGCCGACCCGAGCCGGCCGCTACGGAACCCTCAGGAGCAACCGACAGCTCGTCGATCAGTCGTTGGCCGCCCTGCACAGCAGCGCGGTCAGGAGCAGCCCTCCCGCACCCGCGCCGAACCCGCTCAACAGGGCCGTCCACCAAGCGAACTGGAGGTGCACCGCGAAGACGACGCAGCCGAGCCCGGCGAGCAGCAGGGTGCTCAGCACGGCCTGGGGACCGAGGCCCTTGCTGGCACTTTCGGTTTCGCCCACCCCACCGGCGAACACCCCCAGGACGAACACGGCCATGCTGATCCCGAAGCCGATGGCGATGTCGTAGTACCAGCGGAAGTCGGCCCTGGCTTCCAGGAGCCAGATGCCCCCGATCAGGGCGGGCAGCCACAACAGCGCCACCACACCGCCCCCCACCTCATCCGGGTCCACCACTTCGTACTGCACGGCCACCCCGATGACGAGGACCACGACCGAGACCAACAGGCCCCAGACGGCCGAGGCGCCGGCGCCGATCCCGCCGGCCCCGAGCAGCAGCCCGAAGGTGCCGAGCCCGGCGACCAGGGCACCGCCCGTGATCTCGTACCGCACCGCGAGCCGGGCGCGCACCTCCGCCAACGAAGCGGGTGGTTCCGCGGCGGCCGGGGGCGTCTTTGAGCGCGGCGCCCGGACGGGCGACGGAGGTGCCTCGGCATCGGCCTCCGGATCCGCCAACCAGTCGGGCAGGTCGGCCCGGAACACGTGTTCCGCCCAGGACGGCGTCCCGGTCCCGGCCTCCCGGACGACCGGCACCACCTGCACGGGCGGCGTCTCCGGATCCGCCGCACGGGACTGTTCGCGCTTCCGCTCCCGCCGGGCGGCCACGTCCTCGAGCCGCTGGTACACCTCCGCCGCCGAGGCCGGGCGGGACCCGGGGTCCTTCTTCAGCAGATCCATGACCAGGTCGTCCAGCTCCCATGGAGCCTCGAGATCGTCGCGCCGCACCCCGGGTCTCATCGGCACCGTGTTCTGGTGCTGCCACAGCACGTCCCCGTCCGTGAACGGTGGCCCGCCGGTCAACATCGCGTACAGCAGACAGCCCAGCGAGTAAAGGTCCGAGGCGGTGCCCACGCGGTCGCCCCGGCTCTGCTCGGGAGACATGTACCCCCGGGTCCCGACGACCCAGCCGACCGGCGTGATCTGCGTACGTCCCTCACCGTCCTCCTGGAAGCAGGCGATGCCGAAGTCGAGGAGCACCGCCTTGCCGGCGTCGGTGATCTGGACGTTGGCGGGCTTGAGATCGCGGTGCACCAGCCCGCGCGCGTGGGCCGCCTCCAGCGCCCTGCAGACGTGCCGACCCCAACGGATCACGTCCGCCACGGGCAGCGCCCTGTCGCCCCCGGCGCCTTCCCCAGCCATGCGCTCCCGCAGCGACACGCCGCTGAGCCGTTCCATCACGAGGTACATGACACGCTGGCCGTCCGGCTCGTCCCAGCCGGAGTCATAGACCCGCACCACGTTCTCGTGCTCCAGGCGAGCGGTGATCTTCACCTCGCGCAGAAACCTGCTCAGCATGTCCTGGCTGGCCATGTGCCGGGACTGCAGGAGCTTGATCGCCACGGGCCGCTCCAACTGCCGGTCCTCTGCGCCCCAGACGTCGCCCATCCCACCGCCGCCGAGCCGCTCGGTCAACGCGTACCGCCCGCCACCCAGTTCGACCACGGCTCCCCCTCTGTCCCGCTATCGCAGAGTGTCGCCCGGAGGCCGGGATTCCACGAGAGGGCCAGGACCCGCAGCCCGCAGCCCCATGTCCGGCCCCGAGCCCAAACCCAAGCCCAAGCACTCGCCTCGACCGTCTTGCGCCCCCGCCCCGCCCATCTCATCGAACGGACACGTTTCCGTCCGGTTTCACCGAAGAGATACGCTCCGGATCGTGGCTGAGATCCAGATTCCCGCTGACATCAAGCCCGCCGACGGTCGATTCGGCGCGGGCCCCTCCAAGGTGCGGACGGAGGCGCTGGACGCACTCGCCTCCACCGGTACGTCCCTCATGGGCACCTCTCACCGTCAGGCCCCGGTCAAGAACCTGGTCGGCAAGGTCCGCGAGGGCATCTCCGAGCTGTTCCGGCTCCCCGAGGGCTACGAGGTGGTCCTCGGCAACGGCGGCTCCACCGCCTTCTGGGACGTCGCGACCCACGGCCTGATCGACACCAAGTCGCAGCACCTCAGCTTCGGCGAGTTCTCCTCCAAGTTCGCCAAGGCGTCCAAGCTCGCCCCGTGGCTCGCCGAGCCGACCGTCATCTCCTCCGACCCGGGCACCCACCCGGAGCCGCAGGCCGAGGCGGGCGTCGACGTGTACGCCTTCACCCACAACGAGACCTCCACCGGTGTCGCCGCGCCGATCAAGCGCGTGGCCGGTGCCGACGAGGGCGCGCTGGTCCTCGTGGACGCGACGAGCGGCGCCGGCGGCCTCCCGGTCGACATCGCCGAGACCGACGTCTACTACTTCGCCCCGCAGAAGTCCTTCGCCTCCGACGGCGGCCTGTGGATCGGCGTCTTCTCCCCGGCCGCGATCGAGCGCGCCGAGCGGATCCACGCCTCCGGCCGCCACGTCCCGGAGTTCTTCTCGCTCCCGACGGCGATCGACAACTCCCGCAAGAACCAGACGTACAACACCCCGGCGCTGGCGACCCTCTTCCTCCTCAACGACCAGCTTGAGTGGATCAACGGCCAGGGCGGCCTCGCCTGGTCCACGGGCCGTACGAAGGACTCCTCGACCCGCCTCTACGGCTGGGCGGACGAGTCCAAGTACGCGACCCCGTTCGTCGCCGACCCGGCCAAGCGCTCCCAGGTCATCGGCACCATCGACTTCGCCGACGAGATCGACGCCGCCGCCGTCGCCAAGGCGCTGCGCGCCAACGGCATCGTCGACACCGAGCCCTACCGCAAGCTCGGCCGCAACCAGCTCCGCGTCGCCATGTTCCCGGCGATCGCCCCGGCGGACGTCGAGGCGCTCACCAGGTGCGTCGACTACGTGATCGAGAAGCTCTGACCTTCTCTGTCCTTCTCCGACCTTCTGTCGTACGACGATGAGGGCGCCCGGCGAACACCGGGCGCCCTTCTTCGTGTAGAGGCTCAGGTCGCCGTACAGCTCACGCTCGGCACACCCCCGCCCCCGGGCGCACCCCCGAACCCGAAGCTCGCCGAACCGCCCGCCGTGACCGCCCCGTTGTGAGCGGCGTTCACGGCGGTCACGGTCGCCCCGCTCTGGGTGTGCGAGGCGTTCCACATGCTGGTGACCTGCTGCGCGCCGGGCCAGGTCCAGGTCACCTTCCAGGACTTGAGGGCGGTCGTACCCGAGTTGGTCACCTTGACCTCGGCGTTGAAGCCGCCGCCCCAGTCGCTGCTGACGGTGTAGGCGGCGGTGCAGGCGGCCGTGCCTCCGCCGGGATCACCGGGGCCAGTGGGGTCGCCCGCCGGGAACCCCGGCGCCTTGATGCTCGCCAGGTACCCGTCCTTCACCGTGTCCACGGTCGACCAGTCGTCCTTGAGGATGCCGCCCGTGTCACCGGAGTTGGGGTTCCAGGACCAGAAGGTCCAGTGGAAGCTGTCGGCGCCGTGGGCCGACGTCGAGCGCAGATACGTCACCAGCGCGGCCAGCCACTTCTGGTCCACCGTCGACTGCAACGTCGTACCGAACTCGCCGAGCCACACCGGCGCGATGTTCTGCTTGAAGATGTAGCCCCAGTACTTGTCCCAGATGCCCGGCATGTTGTCGGGGAAGGACGGATCGCTGAACCACGGCTGCTGGGCCACGCTGGTCGCGTAGTCGTGGGCCGAGTACACGAGCCGGTTCGGTACGTCGAGCTGGACCGGGTACTGCGCGACTCCCATCAGGTTGCCTCCCCACCAGCCGTTGACACCGTCGTACGACTGGACGCCCTCGACCATGATCAGCAGATCGGGGTTGACGGACAGGACGGCGTTCCCGGCACGCTGGGCTGCCAGGCGCCAGTCCCTCGTCGTGTCGCCGCAGCCCCAGCAGGCGGGGTCGTGCGGCTCGTTGTGCAGGTCGATGCCCACCACCGTGGGATTGCCGAGATAACGGGTCGCCAGCGCCCGCAGGTTGCCGATCCACGTCGACTCCGGGACCGCCGCCGTGTACCAGAGTGCGGACTGGCCGGCCGCGTCCGGGCGGTGCCGGTCGAGGACGATCTTCAGGCCGGTCTCACCGGCGTACGCCACGATCCGGTCCAGGACCTGCACCGAGGTGAGCCCTTGCAGATCCGCGTTCTTGCCGTCGGCGTAGTTGACGCTGTCGGGCATGGTGCCGGGCTTGAGGATGTCGTCGCTGAACGGGATGCGCAGGGTGTTGTAGCCCAGCGACCTCATCTGGTCGATCATGCTCTTGTAGTCGCGGGCCCAGAGGCCGTGGGGGACGTGGTTGGCGGTCTCGAAGCCGAACCAGTTGATCCCGGCGATACGGACCGGCTGCCCGGCGGCGTCCAGGATCTGGCGGCCACTGGTGTGCCAGTAGCCCGCCCCCGGTTGGGCCGCCTCGGCCGCCTCGGCGGTCTGGGCGCCGGCCAGGGGTAACAGGAGCGCCGCGGCAACAGCGCACAGCGCTCTTCGCAAGCTGCGGAACATGTCGCAACTTCCTCTCGGGAGGCGCGGGCCCGGAACCAGTGGGAGCGCTCCCACGTCCCCGCACCTCCCATGGAAGACAGGTCACACCGACACGTCAAGGCATCCGACGTCACCGGCTCAGCTCCTGGAACCTCCGTACCGCGAGCGGCAGGCTGCATCCTCTGGGGGAACAACCCCCAGACCCCCGGCCGACTCAACGGCTGAGCCTCTTGAACCGACGCACCGCCAGCGGCAGGCTGCATCCTCTGAGGGACAACCCCCAGACCCCCGGCCGACTCAACGGCTGAGCCTCTTGAACCGACGCACCGCCAGCGGCAGGCTGCATCCTCTGAGGGACAACCCCCAGACCCCCGGCCGACTCAACGGCTGAGCCTCTTGAACCGACGCACCGCCAGCGGCAGGCTGCATCCTCTGAGGGACAACCCCCAGACCCCCGGCCGACTCAGCGGCTGAGCCTCTTGAACCGACGCACCGCCAGCGGCAGAAACGTGGCCGTGAGCACCACGGGCCACACCCCGGCCATCAGCAGCGCGTGCTGCTCGACCCAGGAGTCCCCGGCCCCGACCGGCGTTCCGAACAGCTCGCGGGTGGCCGCGGCCGTGGAGGAGATCGGGTTCCAGGCGGCCACATGGCCCAGCCAGTCGGGCATCAGCTGGGGGGCGACGAAGATGCTGGAGATCATCGTGAGCGGGAAGGCGACCGCGAACAGCCCGCCCGCCGCCTCCGGGTTGGGGACCAGGAGACCCAGCCACACCCCGATCCAGATCAGCGCGAACCTCAGCCACAGCAGCAGCCCGAACGCGGCGAGGAAGCCCCAGCCGCCGTCCGGCCGCCAGCCCATGGCGAACGCGGTGAGCATCATGATCCCCAACTCCGCGCAGGCGACGAGGAGATCGGTGACGCCACGCCCGGCCACCACCGCCGACGAGGCCATCGGCATGGAGCGGAAGCGGTCGATGACGCCCTTGGTGGAGTCGTAGACGACGACGGTGGCGGTGTTGATGAAGCCGAACGCCATCGTCATCACGAACATCCCGGGCATCAGGAAGTCCTTGTAGTCCCCGCCGCCGGGCACCTGCATGGCGCTGCCGAAGACATAGCCGTAGAGGAGGACGGAGAGGATGGGGAAGCCCAGCTGCCAGGCGATGTTGACGGGTTGGCGCTGGTAGTGGGTCAGGCCGCGGCGGACGATGTTCCAGCAGTCGGCGAGGGCCCAGTACACACGGCCGCGAGTGTCCTGGCCGGTCAGGTCGACGGCGCTCATGCGGCGGCCTCCTTCGCTTCCGATACGTCCGTACGGTGTCCGGTCAGGCGCAGGAACACGTCGTCGAGGCTCGGCCTGCGCAGCCCGATGTCCTCGACCCGCACACCCTCGTCCTGGAGCGTCCGCGCGACCTCCGTCAGTGCGGACACCCGGTCGGTCACGGGGGCGTGCACCCGCAACCCGTCCTCGTCCGCCTCGGGTTCGCCGTCGCAGACCCGCGCGACGACCTTGACCACCCTCGGGATCTCGGACCGCTCGGCGACCACGACCTCGACACGGTCGCCGCCGATCCGGTTCTTCAGCCCGTCCGGCGTGTCGTCGGCGATGGCCCGCCCGTGGTCGATGACGGTGACGCGGGAGGCCAGCTTGTCGGCCTCCTCCAGGTACTGCGTGGTCAGCAGCACGGTGGTACCGCTCGCCACCAACGCCCGCACGGAGTCCCAGACTTCGCCGCGGCTACGGGGGTCCAGTCCCGTCGTCGGCTCGTCGAGGAACAGGACGGCCGGGGCGAGGATCATCGAGGCGGCGAGGTCGAGGCGGCGCCGCATGCCGCCGCTGTAGGCGCCGACGCCCTTGTCGCCGGCGTCGGTGAGGTCGAACTGCTCCAGCAGCTCCACGGCCCGCGCCTTGGCCCGCCTGCCGCCGAGGTGGAACAGGCGGCCGAACATCTCCAGGTTCTGGCGTCCGGTGAGCACCTCGTCCACGGCCGCGTACTGCCCGGTGAGGCCGATGCGGGCGCGCACCTCGCGCGGCTGCCGGACCACGTCGAGGCCGGCCACCGTCGCGTGTCCGCCGTCCAGCCGGACGAGCGTGGACAGGATGCGTACGGCCGTGGTCTTGCCGGCGCCGTTCGGTCCGAGCAGGCCGTGCACGGTGCCCTCGCGGACGGCCAGATCGAAGCCGTCGAGGGCGCGCTTCTCGCCGTAGCGCTTCTCCAGGGCCTCGGCCCGCACCGCGTATGTGTCGCTCATGGGTCCCCCTTCTCGGCAACTGAGTACACCGTACCCGATTACGAGTACACCGTACCCAGTTT
Organism: Streptomyces sp. NBC_01352; assembly: GCF_036237295.1. Classification (NCBI taxonomy): domain Bacteria; kingdom Bacillati; phylum Actinomycetota; class Actinomycetes; order Kitasatosporales; family Streptomycetaceae; genus Streptomyces; species Streptomyces sp. NBC_01352. Next base: position 6,069,024 of record NZ_CP108354.1, on the reverse strand, counting down.
TTTTCCGAGGACTTAAGCTGAGCTCCATGACGAGCGGCAAGGGCGGTACGGAGACCAGCGGCAGCGGCGACATCGTCCGCACCATGGAACTGCTGTGGGACACCGGCCGGCGCCCCAGTCGGGGCCCCAAACCGGCCCTGACCCTGGACCGGATCGTGGAAGCCGCCGTCCAGGTCGCGGACGCCGACGGCCTGGACGCGGTGTCCATGCGCCGGATCGCCACCGAGCTCGGCACCGGCGCCATGTCCCTGTACCGGTACGTCCCCGGCAAGGGCGAACTGCTCGACCTGATGCTGGACCGCGTCCAGCGCCCCTCCGAGAACCCCGCCGACCTCGGCGACGGCAGCTGGCGCTCCGCCCTGGAGGCGATGGGCCGCGCCACCCTCGCCCTCTACCGCCGCCACCCCTGGCTGCTCCAGGTCAACCAGTCACGCCCGATCCTCGGCCCGAGCGCCCTGGACGGCATGGAGAAGATCCTGGCCCGGATCAAGCCGATGGGGCTGACCGACCCCGAGCTGGTCTCGGCGGTCATCATGATCGACGGGTATGTCGTCGGCGCCGCGCGCACCCAGCTCTACCAGCGGGAGGCGGAACGCCGGACGGGCCTGACGGACACGGAGTTCTGGCAGGCCCAGGCGCCGACGCTGGAGAAGATCATGACGTCCGGCCGCTATCCCCTGCTCGCCACCCTCGACGAGGACACCTGGGGTCCCGACTTCGACCACTTCGAGTTCGGGCTGCAGCGGATCCTGGACGGGCTGGAGGTGTTCGTCAACGAGCGGCGAGCGAACGAACAGGAAGGGAACGGGCCGGAAGGGAACGAGCAGACAGGGAACGGGCAGGCCGCGAACCGGCGGGCAGCGGAATCACGACCGGCGCCGGAATAGCCGCCGGAAGCCGATCACGGCCGCGAAGGCGACGGCCACGGCGATCGCGCCGACCTTCACATTGCTGCTGCCCACATCGCTTCCGCTGTCGTCGCCGGCCGCGGAACCTCCCCCGGCGGAGGGCGACTTGGACCCGGTGCTCCCGGGTGCGTCCTCCGGCTCCACGGGACTGTCGGTCCCCTCGGCGCCGAACATGAGCGTCTTTCCGTCGTCGGTGTAGGTGACGGACTCGCCCTGCCCCAGGAACGGGACGCCGACCCGCTCCAGCCGCTTGATCTTCCCGCCGTTCCAGTCGTAGGCGATCGCCCCGAAGTAGCTGCGTACGACGAGCTGTTCACCGTCGGGCGACAGGGCGGCGTCCGTGGCCTCCAGGTCGGCGACGGGGGCGACGGGCTTGAAGACGTTGGTCCCGGAGGCGGAGAGCTCGGCCGGGCCCTCGTACAGGTGCCCGCCCTTCTCGTTCTTGTCGACGATGTAGGCCCGCCCGGTCTTCGGGTGCACGACCAGGGACTCGGCGTCCCGCGCACCGTCCGAGTACTTCACGACGTACTGCGTGGCCCGGATCGTCCGGTCCCGCAACTCCTTGGGCTCGGGCAGCCGGTAGATCCACACATAGGGCCAGGTGCCGCCGAGGTTGTCGCCGATGTCGCCGACGTAGATCTCGTTGCCGGGGCCGATGGAGATGGCCTCGACGTCACGCGGGGTGCCCACACCGGTCAGGGTGAGGGTCGCGACGGTCTTCCCCGTCGCGCTGTCGACGGCGTAGAGGTAGGCCCCGTCGTCGCTGTCGTTGTGCGTCCAGTAGATGCCGGGGTGTTGGCGGGAGGCCGCGAGTCCGCTGGACTCGGTGATACGGGGGTCCGTGATGGTGAACCCCTTGTCGCCGTCGGCGGCGGAGGCGGGCACGGCAAAGGCACCCACGAGGAGGACCCCGGCGAGGAGGGCGAACGGTCGGCGCATGCCCCAAGCCTGCCATCCCGCGCCGCGGTCCACGGGCGGGTGGCGGTCCTCACACTCCGGCCGGCCCGTTGATCGTTCATCATGAGCGGATGCTCAGGTTCATGCCCGTCGGCGATTCCCAGACCATCGGCAGTGCCGGCGAACACACCTGGCGCTACCGGCTGTGGCAGCATCTGCGCGCGACGTACGGCGGCCCGTTCGCCCTCGTCGGCCCGCGCGAGACGCTGTACGACAAGGCGACCGACGCCCCGACGTCCCACGCGTACGCCGACCCCGACTTCCCGCGCGCGCACCTCGCGGGCTGGGGCGAGGGCTGGCTGCACATGGCCCCGCTGATCGGCGGGGCGGTACGGGAACACCGGGCGGACGTCCTCCTGGTCGCGCTCGGCCTGATCGACCTGGGCTTCTACACCGACCCGGCACAGACGGCCGAGAACGCCCGCCGCTTCGTCATCGAGGCCCGCACGGCCAACCCGCGCGTCCGCATGGTCGTCCTCCCGGTCGTGCCGAACGCGCTCGCCGAGTCGGACCCCGGCTTCGCCGAGCGGGTCGCCCTCTTCAACGACCTGCTGGCGAAGACGGTGGCCGACCTGGACGAGCCCCGCTCGCCCCTGTTGCTGGCGTCGCCGCCCAGGTCGTACGACATCCACACGGACACCTACGACGGCACGCATCCCAACGCGAGCGGCGAGCACAGGATCGCGGCGGCCTTCGCGGACGCGATGCACCAGGCGTGGGGCATCGCGGAGCCGTACGACGGCTGAAGCACGGCAAAGGGGCGGCAGAGGGGGCAGCAGAGGGGCGGCCCGCTCTAGAACATCGTGTTGTCGTTCGCCGACGTGGCCGGCACGTCCTGGAGTACGTCCCAGTGCTCGACGATCTTCCCGTTCCGCACCCGGAAGAGGTCCACGACCGCCTGGCCGCGTTCGCCCGGCGCGTTCACGTAGTGGCTGTGGACCGCGACCAGGTCGCCCTCGGCGATGATCCGCTTCGGCGAGACGGACAGCTGCGGGAACGCCTCGAAGTACCCGCCGAGCCCGGCCTTCGCGCCCGCCACGCCGTCCGCGATGTTCGGGTTGTGCTGGTGGTACTCGGGGCCCCAGTACGTGTCGAGCGCCGACACGTCCTTCTGCACGATGAGCTGGTCGAAGGCCTTGGTCACCAGCTTCTTGTTGTACGCGGTCAGCCACCGCGGCCCCGGCGCCGCCGTCTGCGGCCGACTCACCGTCGAGAACATGTCGTTGCCGTTGGCCGTGGTCTCCGGCACGTTCTGCGCGGTGTCCCAGTGCTCGGCGATCTTCCCGTCCTGGAAGCGGAAGATGTCGAAGACGGCCGAGCCCCGACTCCCCGGCGTCAGCACGACGTTGGAGTGCACGAGGACGAGGTCGCCCTCGGAGATGACCCGCTTGACGTCGTACGCGGCGTCCGGGAACTGCTGGTGCAGCCCCACTCCCAGGTTCTTCAACGTCTCGGCGCCGTCGGGCGCGAGCGGGTTGTGCTGGATGTAGTCCGGCCGTACGAACCGGTCGACGACCCCGGTGTCGCCCTGCTCGAACACGCCCTTGAGGACACGTACGGCAACGGCCTTCTGGTAGTCGAGCCGTGCCCCCTCGCCGTAGCGCACCGAGTGGTGGGCGGACGGGGCGGCGACGGCGGGTACGACGGCGGTTCCCAGCAGGGCACCGGCGGCGAGTGCGGCGACGAGGATGCGGCGCGCGGGCGTGGTGGGGGTCACGATGCTCCAGACCTTGAAAGTTCAAGTTGATACTTCCCGAAGGAAAGCACTAACTTCCAGTTAGCGTCAAGGCTGCTTGCATAGAGCGCACTCCAGGCCGTTGGCTTGGCAGTCATGAAGTACACGCAGCTCGGACGCACGGGACTCAAGGTCAGCCGACTGGTGCTCGGCACCATGAACTTCGGTCCGCAGACCGATGAGGCGGACAGTCACGCGATCATGGACGCGGCACTGGACGCGGGCATCAACTTCTTCGACACGGCGAACGTGTACGGCTGGGGTGACAACAAGGGCCGTACCGAGGAGATCATCGGGAACTGGTTCGCCAAGGGCGACGGCCGGCGCGAGAAGGTCGTCCTGGCCACCAAGATGTACGGGAACATGGCGGGCGACGGCGTCGCCGCCTGGCCCAACCACGACAAGCTCTCCGCCCTCAACATCCGGCGGTCGGTGGACGCCAGCCTCAAGCGGCTGCAGACCGACTACATCGACGTCTACCAGTTCCACCACATCGACCGCGCCACTCCCTTCGAGGAGATCTGGCAGGCCATCGACGTGCTCGTGCAGCAGGGGAAGATCCTTTACGTCGGCTCCTCCAACTTCCCCGGATACAAGATCGCCCAGGCCAACGAGATCGCCGCCCGGCGCTCCGGCACCATCGGCCTCGTCAGCGAGCAGTGCCTGTACAACCTCGCCGAACGCCGCGCGGAGATGGAGGTCATCCCGGCCGCGCAGGACTACGGCGTCGGCGTCATCCCCTGGTCGCCGCTCCAGGGCGGCCTGCTCGGCGGCGTGATCAAGAAGGAGGTCAAGGGCGGCCGGCGTGCCTCCGGGCGGGCCGCGGACACGCTCGCGAACCCGGCCGCACGCGCGCAGATCCAGTCGTACGAGGATCTGCTCGACAAGCACGGGATCGAGCCCGGCGAGGCCGCACTGGCCTGGCTGCTCACCCGGCCCGGCGTGACCGGCCCGATCGTCGGCCCGCGCACCGCGGAGCAGCTCGAGTCCGCCCTGCGCGCGGTCGAGCTGGAACTCGGCGAGGACCTGCTGACCGGGCTGGACGAGATCTTCCCGGGATCGGGTCCGTCGCCGGAGGCCTTCGCCTGGTAGGTCGCCGAAGGCTTCGCCCGGTAGGGGGCAGCGGAGCCCGGCAAGGGGCGGCGGTCGGTTCTACCTTCCGACCGCCGCCGCCACCGCCACGACGAAGAACATCAGCACGAGCGCACCGGCCATGATCCGGTTCCGGGTTTTCGGGTCCACGCCTTCGAGCCTAACCGGCCGCGCCGAGCGGCCAGCGGGCGACCGTCTCGTAACGCGGCTGCTCGCCCGGCACTCCCGACTTCGGCAGGTTGCTGCGGACCAGCGTCAGCTCGTCCACCGTCCAGGTGCGGCCGGCGAAGGACTTCAGGGCCTCCAGGCAGGGCCGTACGTCGATGTCGTCCCGGCTGCGGGCCACCGTCAGGTGGGCCTTGTACCGGCGGTGCTCCCCCATCGCCACACCCGCCTTGCGCGCCGCCGCCTCGGCCCGGTCGGCCAGCAGCCGCAGCGCGGGCAGGTCGCCCTCCGCGCCCGCCCACAGCGCACGCCCCTTGCCGAACTGGCCCCCGCCGCGCAGAGCCAGCGGGAAGGGGGCGGTGCGGTGGGCGGCCCGCTCCAGCCTCGCCGACAGGTCGGGGATCACGTCCTCCTCCACCTCGCCGTAGAAGGCGAGCGTGAAGTGCCAGCCGGGACGGCCGGTCCAGCGCAGGGCGTCCGCACCGGGCAGGGCTCGCAACTCGGCGATCCGGGCGGCGAGTTCGGCGACCGCGTCCTCGGGCGGCAGCACGGCGGCGAAGAGTCTCATGGACGTCAGACTAGGGTGCCTCCATGGAGATCATCAGGATCAGGGAGGGCGGGCCCGAGGACATCCCCGCGATACTCCACATGCTCGACAGCAGTGTGGAGTGGCTGGTCTCGCAGGGGCGCACCGGACAGTGGGGGACGAAGCCGCTGTCGGAGAGCCCGAAGACCGTGGAGTCGGTTGCCCGGTACATGGACGAGGGTGACGTGTTCATCGCCGAGGTCGGTGGCGTGCCGGCCGCCACGCTCACCCTCACCGACTCGGCCGGCGCCTATCTGTCCCACCTCCCACAGCCCGGCGAGCCCGAGCGGTACATCCACTGGCTCGCCTCCGACCGCCGCTTCAAGGGGCACGGCGTGGGCAGCGCGCTCCTCGCGCACGCCGTCGAGGAGACCCGGCGGGCGGGCGTCTCACTGCTGCGGGTGGACTGCTACGCCGGAGACGACGGCAAGCTCGTGCGCTATTACGAGAGCAACGGCTTCACCCGTACCGAGGCCTTCACGGTCGGGGAGAACAACTGGCCGGGACAGCTGCTGGTCCGGAGGGTGTAGCCCCTCCGGACCGGACGAACGGTGGCTGTGGAGTAGTGGCTGTGGAGCGGTGGCTCCCTTCACGCCGCCGCGGCCAGCTGCTCCCGCTCGCGCGGGACGAACCGGACGTGCGGATGGCCGCGGTTCCAGCCGATCGACAGGCGCAGATTGCCGACGCGGGCCAGGACCAGGCCGATCGTCAGGGCCGCGGCGGCCGAGACCACGCCGCCCGCGGCGAGGCCCGCCCGGACGCCGTACGCGTCGGTGATCCAGCCGGCGATCGGCGCGCCGATCGGGGCGCCGCCCATGAACACCATCATGTAGAGGGCCATCACCCGGCCCCGCATGGCCGGATCGGTGCTCATCTGGACGCTGCTGTTGGCGGTGACGTTGACCGTCATGCCGCACATGCCGATCGGAGCCATGAGCAGGGCGAACAGCCACAGGGAGGGCGCTATCGAGGCCACGATCTCCATCACGCCGAAGGCCACCGCTCCCGCGACCAGCACGCGCATCCGGGCCGTGCCGCGCCGGGCGGCGAGCAGGGCGCCCGCGAGGGAGCCGACCGCCATCAGTATGTTGAAGAGGCTGTAGGAACCCGCGCCCGCGTGGAAGACGTCGTCGGCGAAGGCCGAGAGGTAGACGGGGAAGTTGAAGCCGAAGGTGCTGACGAACCCGACCAGGACGATGGTCCAGATCAGGTCCGGGCGCCCGGCGACGTACTGCAGGCCCTCCCGCAACTGGCCCTTGGCGCGCGGGGCGCGTTCGACGACGTGCAGCTCACGTCCCCGCATCAGCAGCAGGCCCGCGAGGGGCGCGATGAAGGACAGGCCGTTGGCGAGGAACGCCCAGCCGGTGCCGACGCCGGTGATCATCAGGCCGGCGACGGCGGGCCCGACGAGGCGGGCCGACTGGAAGTTCGCGGAGTTGAGGCTGACCGCGTTCTGCAGCTGGTCCGGGCCGACCATCTCGGAGACGAAGGACTGGCGGGCCGGGTTGTCGACGACGGTCGCGAGACCGACGGCGAAGGCGGCGAGGTAGACGTGCCAGACCTGGACATGGCCGGAGAGGGTGAGGACGGCGAGCGCGATGCCGGTGAGGGCCATCGAGGACTGCGTGAAGAGCAGCGTGGGCCGCCTGGGCAGGCGGTCGACGAGGACGCCGCCGTAGAGGCCGAAGAGCAGCATCGGCAGGAACTGCAGGGCCGTCGTGACACCGACGGCGGTCGCGGAGCCGGTGAGGCTGAGGACCAGCCAGTCCTGGGCGATGCGCTGCGTCCAGGTGCCGATGTTGGACACGACCTGGCCGGCGAAGAACAGGCGGTAGTTCCTGACCTTCAGCGAGCTGAACATGGACGAGCGCTTGGGGGTGGGCGGGGAGTCGTGGGTGGTCGGTGCGGGGGCGGAGTCTGCTCCGGGTCCCGAACTCAAAAGGTCGCCTCCTTGTGAACGCTGCTTACAGGTGTGCCAGCTTCTCCAGTACGGGGGCGGCGGCGCGGATCTTCGCCCACTCGTCCTCGCTCAGGCCGTCGACCAGGGTGGCCAGGAAGGCGTTGCGCTTGCGGCGGCTCTCCTCGAGCATCGCCTCGGCCTGCTCGGTCTTCGTGACGACCTTCTGGCGCCGGTCCTCGGGGTGCGGCTCCAGACGGACCAGGCCCTTGGCCTCCAGCAGCGCCACGATGCGGGTCATCGACGGCGGCTGGACGTGCTCCTTGCGGGCGAGTTCGCCCGGGGTGGCCTTGCCGCACAGGGACAGAGTGCCGAGCACCGACATCTCGGTCGGGCTCAGCGACTCGTCGACCCGTTGGTGCTTGAGCCGACGGGACAGCCGCATGACGGCGGAGCGCAGGGAGTTCACGGCGGCAGCGTCGTCGCCATGGGTAAGGTCCGGCATGTCTTTAGGGTAACTCATTACTCTCGCTAAACAAGCTGGCGCGCGCACAGATTCCCGTGAGACCCACCACTGAAACCCGATCCCCACCCGTACGAGTGAACCGGCAGCGGAAAGTGAACTCCGCGCCGTCCGGCCCGGCGACCCTCGTGTTCATGGGGACCAGCGTGCTCAGCCTGCGGATAGACGGGGAGCTGCTCGAGCGGCTCCGGGACCATGCGGCCAAGAGGGGAATGAGCGTCCAGGACTATGTGGTCAGGACGCTCGTTCGCGACGACTTCGACGAGCGGTTCCAGTCCGCCGTCGAGGAGACGGAAAAGTTCTACGGGGTGCCGTGAACCGGATGGGTCACACGGCCCCCGGTGATCACGTCAGACCCAGCGCCGGCATCAGGTAGTAGAAGCTGAACACCGCCGCCACGACGTACATCGCGGCCGGGATCTCCTTGGCGCGGCCCGCTGCCAGACGCAGCACCACGAAGGTGATGAAGCCCATGCCGATGCCGTTGGTGATCGAGTAGGTGAACGGCATCATCACCATGGTGATGAAGGCCGGGATGGCGATGGTGTGGTCGGCCCAGTCGATCTCCTTGACCGAGCCGGCCAGGATCAGGAATCCGACCGCGAGCAGGGCCGGGGTGGCCGCCTGGGAGGGCACCATCGTGGCGATGGGCGTGAGGAAGAGCGCCACGGTGAAGAGACCGCCGGTGACGACGTTCGCGAAGCCGGTCCGTGCCCCCTCGCCGACGCCGGCCGTGGATTCCACGAAGGCGGTGGTGGCGGAGGAGGAACTGGCGCCGCCGGCGGCGACGGCGAGACCGTCGACGAACAGGACCTTGTTGATGCCGGGCATCTGACCCTGGGCGTCGGTCAGCTTGGCCTCGTCGCTGACGCCCATGATCGTGCCCATCGCGTCGAAGAAGCACGACAGCAGCACGGTGAAGACGAAGAGGACGCCGGTCAGTACGCCGACCTTCGCGAAGCCGCCGAAGAGGCTGACCTCGCCGATCAGGCCGAAGTCGGGGGTGGCGACGGGGTTGCCGGGCCACGTGGGTGTGGTCAGACCCCAGGAGGGAACGTCCGCGACCGCGTTGATGATCACCGCGAGGACGGTCATCGTGACGATCGAGATGAGGATCGCGCCGGAGACCTTGCGGACGATGAGGGCCAGGGTCAGCAGCGTGCCGAGGACGAAGACGAGTACCGGCCAGCCGTTGAGGTGACCGTCGCCGCCGAGCTGGAGGGGGACGGTGGTCTGGGCGACGTCCGGGATGCGGGAGACGAAGCCGGAGTCGACGAGGCCGATCAGCATGATGAACAGGCCGATGCCGATGGAGATGGCCTTGCGGAGGCCGTAGGGCACGGCGTTCATCACGCGCTCGCGCAGGCCGGTGGCCACGAGGAGCATCACGATGAAGCCGGCGAGGACGACCATGCCCATCGCGTCCGGCCAGGACATCCGGGGTGCGAGCTGGAGGGCGACGACCGAGTTCACGCCGAGGCCGGCGGCGAGGGCGATCGGGACGTTGCCGATGACGCCCATGAGGAGGGTGGTGAACGCGGCCGTCAGCGCCGTCGCCGTGACCAGCTGTCCGTTGTCGAGCTGGTGCCCGTACATGTCCTTCGCGCTGCCGAGGATGATCGGGTTCAGCACGATGATGTAGGCCATCGCGAAGAAGGTGGCGAAACCGCCCCGGATCTCCCGGGACAGCGTGCTGCCCCGCTCGGAGATCCGGAAGTGGCGGTCGAGGGCGCCGTGGGCGGGCGTACCGCCCGGTGGCTGGGGCGCGGGGGCCTTGGCGGGGGCCGAGGTGGGCATGCGTGAACCTTGGTGTTTCGTACGAAGAGAAGTGGCCGAAACTGGCCGGAAAAAATCAGTTTCAGTATGAACATATGACCCGATCGACGCCATCTCCGCGCGTAGACCTGATCGCCTCGTAAGCTGTCCCCCATGGAGAAGTGGACCCCGAAGCACGAGGCGCCGGAGCCCCTGGAGGGCCCCATCGTCCCCACCATCATCGGCGGCACGATCCTCTGGTTCGCCCTCTTCCTGGTACAGCTCCCCTTCTACGGCTGGTTCGACGACCACGGCCACACCTGGTGGGTCTGGACATGCCTGGCCGGGGCGGGCCTGGGCCTGATCGGCATCTGGTACGTCCGCAAGCGGGACGCGGCGATCAAGAGGGCGACGGGGATCGAGGCACCGCCCGCAGAGTAAAAACCCGGCGAGGCCGCGACCCCCTACTGGGGGCTCCACCCCCAGACCCCCGGCCCATGCCCACCCACCACCCGACTCGGTTGGCCGAGAGGCGAAGGTCGAGGGCTACTTCACGCCAGCCGAGACGGCAGGTCGAGGGCCACTTCTCGTCCGACTGAGACGGCAGGCAGAGGCCCCCCGCCGCCAGACCGAGACGGGTGGTCGAGGATCGCTTCCCGCCAACCGAGCCAGGTCGTCAAAGACCACCTCCCACCCAACCGAGCCAGACGGTCAAGGACCACCACCCGCCCCACCGAGTCGGGTGGTCGAGGATCGCTTCCCGCCAACCGAGCCAGATCGTCAAAGACCACCTCCCACCCAACCGAGCCAGACGGTCAAGGACCACCACCCGCCCCACCGAGCCAGGTCGTCAAGGACCCCCACCCGCCCAACCGAGCCAGGCGGTCGAGGATCGCTTCCCGCCCCACCGAGTCGGGTGATCAAGGGCCACTTCTCGTCCGACCGAGTCGGGTGGTGGGTGGGCAAAGGGTCCGGGGGGCCAGGGGGCGGAGCCCCCTGGGGCGGGGGTGAAGGGGCGGCGCCCCTGGGGGATGGGACGGGTAGGGGCGGCGGGGGCGGGACACATCTGGCAGCAGCCGGCGAGGGCGTCCCGCGCCGTGCGTTGAGGGGCCGGCACCCCTAGTACCACGGCATCACTCAACCCCGTCCCCCTCCTCCCCAGGTCGGATCTTTCACTCACTCCGCGGGTGAAGCCGTAAATCCGCACGTACCGTCGAATGCATGACGCACATCGACGCGGGCGCCGCCGAACTCGATCCTGCGCGGGCGACGACGGTCCCGGACATCGCGGTGACCGGTCTCACCGCCGCCGAAGTCGCGGAGCGGGTCGCGCGGGGCCAGGTCAACGACGTGCCGGTGCGCAGCAGCCGGTCCACCGTCGAGATCGTCCGTGCGAACGTCTTCACCCGGTTCAACGCGATCATCGGCGTGCTCTGGGTGATCATGCTGTTCGTCGCGCCGATCCAGGACAGCCTGTTCGGGTTCGTGATCCTCGCCAACACGGGCATCGGCATCATCCAGGAGTGGCGGGCGAAGAAGACCCTGGACTCGCTGGCCGTGATCGGGGAGGCCCGGCCGACCGTACGCCGGGACGGGACCGCCTCCGAGGTGGCCACCAGCGACATCGTGCTGGACGACCTGATAGAGATCGGCCCCGGCGACAAGGCCGTGGTCGACGGGGTGTGCGTCGAGGCCGACGGGCTGGAGATCGACGAGTCGCTGCTCACGGGGGAAGCCGACCCGGTCGTGAAACGGCCGGGGGACCAGGTCATGTCCGGGAGCTTCGTGGTGGCCGGCGGCGGCGCCTTCAAGGCGACCAAGGTCGGCCGCGAGGCCTACGCCGTCCAGCTCGCCGAGGAGGCCTCCCGGTTCACCCTCGTCCACTCCGAGCTGCGTTCCGGCATCTCCACGATCCTCAAGTACGTGACGTGGATGATGGTCCCGACCGCGATCGGCCTGATCATCAGCCAGTTGGTCGTCAAGGACAACGACCTCAAGGACTCCATCGCGCGGACCGTCGGCGGCATCGTCCCGATGGTCCCGGAGGGCCTCGTCCTGCTCACCTCCGTCGCCTTCGCCATCGGCGTCATCCGGCTCGGCCGGAAACAGTGCCTGGTGCAGGAACTCCCCGCCATCGAGGGCCTCGCCCGCGTCGACACGGTCTGCCTCGACAAGACGGGCACCCTCACCGAGGGCGGCATGGACGTCACCGAGGTGCGCGCACTCAACGGCAGCGACGCGTCGTACGTGGAGAAGGTCCTCGGCGCCCTCGGCGAGTCCGACCCGCGCCCCAACGCCTCCCTCCAGGCGATCATCGACGCCTACCCGGACGGCGAGGACTGGCGCTGCACCGAGTCCCTGCCGTTCTCCTCCGCCCGCAAGTACAGCGGCGCCTCCTTCAGCGAGGGGAACGGGGAGTCCAGTACATGGCTGCTCGGCGCCCCGGACGTGCTCCTCGCCGACGACGACCCCGCCCTCGCCGAGACCGAGCGGCTCAACGAGCAGGGGCTGCGGGTGCTGCTCCTGGCCCGGGCAGCCCGTGACCTGGACGATCCCGAACCCGCGCGAGGAGCCAAGCCCGCCGCCCTCGTCGTACTGGAGCAGCGGCTGCGGCCCGACGCGGCCGACACCCTGCGCTACTTCGCCGAACAGGACGTCCGCGCCAAGGTCATCTCCGGGGACAACGCGGTGTCGGTGGGCGCGGTGGCGAGCAAGCTCGGGCTGACCGGAACCACGATCGACGCCCGTCGGCTCCCCACCGACCGGGACGGGATGGCCACGGCCCTCGACGACGGCACGGTGTTCGGGCGGGTCACCCCGCAGCAGAAGCGGGACATGGTGGGCGCCCTGCAGTCGCACGGGCACACGGTCGCGATGACCGGCGACGGCGTGAACGACGTCCTGGCCCTGAAGGACGCCGACATCGGTGTGGCGATGGGCTCGGGGTCGGAGGCCACCCGGGCGGTCGCGCAGATCGTGCTGCTCAACAACAGCTTCGCGACGCTGCCCTCGGTGGTCGCGGAGGGCCGGCGGGTCATCGGCAACATCACAAGGGTCGCGACGCTCTTCCTCGTGAAGACGGTCTACTCCGTCCTGCTGGCGATCATGGTGGTGTGCTGGCAGGTCGAGTACCCCTTCCTGCCCCGCCACCTGACCCTGCTGTCCACCCTCACCATCGGCGTGCCGGCCTTCTTCCTCGCCCTCGCGCCCAACAAGGAACGGGCGAGGCCGAACTTCGTACGGCGGGTGATGCGGTACTCGATCCCGGGCGGGGTGGTGGCCGCGACGTCGACCTTCGCGACGTATCTGATCGCCCGGCACCACTACACGGGCAGTGGCGCGCTGGACGCGGAGACCAGTGCCGCGACGCTGACGCTGTTCCTGGTCGCGATGTGGGTGCTGGCGATCATCGCCCGCCCCTACACCTGGTGGCGCCTCGCGCTGGTGGCGACGATGGGTGCCGGGTTCGTACTGGTGCTGGTGGTGCCGTGGCTGCAGGAGTTCTTCGCGCTGAAGCTGGTCGGGATGACGATGCCGTGGATCGCGGTCGGCATCGCGGCGGTGGCGGCGGTCGCCCTCGAGCTCACGTGGAGATGGGTCGACCGCCGCTTTCCCGCGTAGCGGCTATCTAGCGGACGTCGACGTAGTCACCCGTGGCGCTGACCGCGGCGGTGCTGGAGATGCCCGCGTAGCTGAAGCGGTGGTAGCCGTCGGTGGACGCCGTGACCGTGGTCTTCAGGGCGCCGCCCGTGGTGGACTTGATGCCCTTCACGCTCGTGTAGGTGGTGGTGCCCGCCTTGCGGAACTGCAGCCCCACCGACTGGCCGCTGAGGCCGACGTACTTGCCGGTCTGCCAGTCGGCGCGGCTCAGGTTGCCGGTGACCGTGATGGCCTTGCCCTTGACGACCGGCTCCGGCGCGGCGTTGACCGTCAGCTTCGACTGCCGCTGGACCTTGTGGGCCTTGTAGAAGTCGTTCTCGTAGACCTCGCCATCGTTGGACCAGACGTACGCGGAGACGTGCCAGGTGCCGGCCAGCGCGTTCGCGTACAGGTCCCCGACCGCGTCGCCGTTCAGACCGGGTGCGGCCGTGATGGTGAGCTTGCAGTTCGACGTCGTGGCGCTGGTCGCCGTGCAGTCGGCGACTTCCTCGTTCGGCGGGAGGTAGCCGTCGACGTCGCTCTCGGCGTTCGTGCCGTGCCAGAGGTCGATGTAGGCGTCCTGGATGCCACTGGGGTGGCTGGCGGTCAGGGACACGGTGAAGGTGCGGACGGTCGTGGTGCCGAAGACCAGTGCCTTGCCGGAGTTGACCGTCACGTTGGACACGACGGGCAGGGCCTGGGCGTTGAACCCGGACTTGGCCGAGGAGATACCGAAGCGCTCGGCGGCGCTCGGCCGGTCGAGGTTCACGGTGCCCTGAGCATCGGCCTGAGCGGCCGGAACGGCGAGGGCGGAGAGGGCCAGGGCGCCGGAAACGGCGGCCACGGTGGCTCGTATGCGCATGCATTCCCCACATGGAGTGAGGATCCCGGCGCCGGTCGTTCCGCACGGCTCGTCATCGGCTCGGGATCCAAAGTGATGGTGGAGTCTGTTGACTCATGTGAGGAGATCCACGACCGATGTGAAGGGTTGTACGTACGAGGCGGATTTTTTGGCCCAACTCACCGCAAATGAACGGGAGTTGACGAGCGGCCAACCGAGAGGTGACCGGCCCCGGGCGGACCCGGGACCGGCGGTGATCACTGCTCGATCACTGCTTTGCTGTCCAGTTACCTCACGTCGACGTAGTCACCGGTGGCGCTGACCGCCGGAGTCGTCGTGGTGCCCGCGAAGCTGAAGCGCCAGTAGCCGTCGTAGGCGGCGGTGGCGGTGGCCTTCAGGTTGCCGTACGAGTCCGAGTACACCGTCTTGACCGTGGTGTACGTGCTCGTGCCCGCCTTGCGGAACTGGAGCTTGACGGGCTGGTTGGTGTAGCCGTGGTAGTGGCCGTCCTCCCAGTTGGCGCGGGACAGCTTGCCCGTGGAGGTGATGGTCTTCCCCTTGTAGACGGGCTCGGGACCGGCGTTCACCGTCAGCTTGGAGTAGCGCTGGACCTTGGTGGTGCCGAGGCCGCCCTGGTCGGCGTAGCCCGAGTTGCTGTAGGTGAGGGCCAGCGCGCCGGCCGACCAGGTGCCGGCGTCGGTGTTCACCAGGTCGCCGTCGGCCGGGTAGATGTCGATGTCGCCCTTGCAGCTGGCGGTGGTCGACGAGGTCGCGGTGCAGGTCGCCGGTTCGTCGCCGAACAGGATGTTGCTCGGGTTGTCGTACGAACCCTTGTAGATGTACGGGCCGGTGGCGAAGTCGTCGGAGGTGATGTCGACGTCCGCGCCGTGGGTCATCGTGTAGGTGACCGTGGTGGCGACCTTGTTGGTCGTCCCGACCTTGACCGCGGCCGCGATCTTGAGATTCGAGAAGGTGGCGTCCAGCGGCGTCGGGTCGGCGGTGGTGCTGAACGCGGTGTTGCCGGAGCCGGCGGCGTGCGCCGCGGTGAAGGCCTTCGTGGCGTCCGTACGGTAGGACGACGAGGCGTCGGCGGCCTGCGCGGCCGGCACGACGAGAGCGGAGAGAGCCAGGGCGCCGGTGACGGCGGCCACGGTGGCACGAATGCGCATGTGCGTTCCCCAGGGGGAGAAGTGATCTAGGAGTCTGTTGACTCACGTGATCAGATTCGCGACCGGTGGGGTGGGTTGTACGGACGGATCCCGATTTTGTGTACGGGATACCAACTCCTTGCGAAGTGCGGAGAAACGGAGCGAGGGCCGGCTCCGGGTGGCTCCCGGACCGGCCCTCGCTCGCGTGGCGCGCTTACTTCACGTCGACTACTTCACGTCGACTACTTCACGTCGACGAAGTCACCCGCGGCGCTGACCGCCGGGGTGGAGGCAGTACCCGCGAAGCTGTAACGGAAGTAGCCGTCGGAGGCCGCCTTGACCGTCGTGCTCAGGTTGCCCGTGGAGTTCGTCTTGATGGTCTTCACCGTGGTGTAGGTCGTGGTGCCCTTCTTGCGGAACTGCAGCTTCACGTACTGGGACGCGTAACCCGCGTACTTGTGGGTCTCCCAGTTGGCGCGGGACAGCTTGCCCGTGACCGTGATGGTCTTGCCCTTCACGACCGGCTCCGGCGAGGCGTTGACCGTCAGCTTGGACAGGCGCTGGAGCCTGGTGGTGCCCAGCCCGTCCTGCTCGACGTAACCGACCTTGCTCCAGTCGACGTCGTCGGAGTTCAGATCCTGGTCGTTGACGTCGATGGCGTAGCCGCCGACCTTCCAGCTGGTGGCGTCCGAGTTGATCAGCTCGAACTCCGGGTAGATGTCGATGGTGCCCTTGCAGTTGGACGTGGTCGCCGAGGTCAGCGTGCAGGTCGGCCACTCGTCCCCGTAGAGCAGGACGTCCGGGGTCGCGTAGGAGGCGCCGCGGTAGATCTCCACGTCCAGCAGGAAGTCGGCGGCGTTGAGGTCGATGTCCGCCGCGTGCGTGACCTTGTACGTCACCGGCACGGTCACCTGGGCAGCGGTGCCGACGACGATCGGCTTGCCGTTGTTGACCTTCACGCCGGAGAAGGACAGGTCGAGCGCGTACGGCGTGCCCGTGTCGGCGGCGGCGAAGGCGCTCCTGCCGGCGGCCGACTGCGCGGCCTGGACGGACTTGCGGACCTCGTCCTTGCTGGGCGACGAGCTGTCGGCCTGCGCGGCCGGTACTACGAGGGCGGACAGGGCCAGGGCGCCGGTGACGGCGGCCACGGTGGCACGAATGCGCATGTGTTCCCCACGTGGAGAAAGGGGCCCCGGCAGTGGTCGTTCCCTACGGCTCGTCGTCGCACGGGGCCCAAGTGATGATGGAGCCTGTTGGCTCATGCGATGAGATCCACGACGGGTGTGAATGGTTGTACGAGTTAATGGAGATTTCCTGACGAGTTAAGGAGCAGGGGCCGTCCGGCAGAACGACCCCTGCTGTCATGTCACTTCCGTCATGTCACTTCCGTCATGTCACTTCCGTCATGTCACCGCTGTCATGTCACCGCATCAGTCGAACCAGCGGTCCCGCGCCAACTCCCCCGTCCGCGACGGATCCTCCATCAACGCCGCCACCTCGAACCGCCGGGGCCACTGCCCCGCCGCCCAGGCGAGGCCCGCGGCGACGCCCTCCAGGGTCGCGGCGTGCAGGGTGCCGTCGTTCGTCAGCCGCCAGTCGATCTCCACGCCGTCGACGAAGAGTTCCTCGTGCTCGACGTACGTCGAAGGGGTCCGCGCCCCCAGCAGCAGCCGCACCGACTCTGGTACGTCGTGTTCGGTGCCCTCGGAGTCGACTCCTCCGGTGACGGACTCGCTCAGCCGCCGCACCTGGAACAGCTCGGCCAGCTCGGCGGCCCGGGCGGGCCGTACGGGCAGCAGCGGGACGCCCTCGGTGAAGGGCAGCAGGTCGGGTGAGTCGACGACCACGGCCTCGGCCGCGTCCACCACCTCGACCCGCCCGTCGACGACGGCCCGCAGCTCGTCCGGCAGGGTCACCTGCTCGGGGTCCAGATCGGCCAACGCGCTGTACAGGGCGTGCAGTTGGGCGCCGGTGACGTCCCGGTCCGGGTCGGCGAGCCGGTCCAGCAGCTCCGCGGCGCCGCCCGGCTCGTCGAGCAGCGCGGCCACGGACGTCCGTACGCCCAGCGCCCGCAGCACCTGCTCGTCGTCGAACCCGGTCGCGTCGGCCTCGTCGTACAGCCCCCGCAGGAGCGGGTCACCGCCGGCGGCCAGCAGGCCGGCGGGGCGGCGGCCGTCGAGCACCGGGTGCCCGCGCAGCCACCACGCGGTGTAAGGCCGTACGGCCTCGTGCGTGCCGTCGGGCAGCAGCATGCGCACCTGCTGGGTGATCGCGTCACGCAGCGGTGGTTTCGCCAACAGGGCGAGAGCCTGGGGCCACTTGTCGTCGTCCACCAGGTCCAGGTCGCGGACGGCGACCAGCTCGGTGGCGACGGGCGGTACGGGGGTGTCCGGGAAGCGGTCGAGGATGTCCTCGCACCACACGTCGACGGCGTCGAGCAGGCCGACGTCGTCCGGCTCGGCGAAGTCGCTGTCGCGGGGCTCCAGTTCGTCCGGGTCGAGGACGACATCGGTGGCACGGACCAGCGCGAAGTTGGCGAGGACGCCACACGCGGCCAGCGGCTGCTCGCCCCACCTGTCGGCCAGTTCGGGGTCGACGCAGGCCAGCTCGTCCTCGCGCATGACCTGGTGGAAGGGACTGCCGGGCAGGACGAGTTCGCCCGCCGGGGTCAGTTCCCCGTCCTCGTCGGGCAGCGCGAGGGCGCCGAGCCAGGGTTCGTCGCCGGGTTCCAGGCCCGCGTCCCGGACCAGCGCGAGAACGGTGTCGGCCAGCTCCTCGGCGTCGGGCGCGTCCTGCTCCCAGTCCAGCGCGCCCTCGTCGTCGAGGGAGGCGGCCACGGCGGCCCTGACCTGCGGGGTCGTGAGGACGGCCCGGGCGGTGGCCGGGAGGGCGCCAAGCTTCTCCAGCAGGGGGTGCGCGGCGTCCGGGTGGGCGACCTTGAGGCCGAGCCGGGCGAGGACCTCGGGGTCGATCCGGGTGGCGTCGGCAGTGGGCAGCAGCACCTGCCGGGGCCCGATGGTGGTCCGCCCGTCGGCGAGCGGCACGGGCAGCCCGGACAGCCGGTCCGGATCGACCCCGGCGAGGCTGTCGTACAGCCGCCGCCACCACTCCGGCTCCTTCTCCAGCCCCGCCAGCCGGTCCACGGCGTCGGTCAGCGGGACCCGGGCGACCCCCAACGTCCGCAGCTCCACGCGCCGTTCAAGGCCGGCGGGAAGGAGCGTGGGCAGCACCTCGGCGAGCACCTGGACGGTCTCCGAACCGGCGCCTTCGACGATCTCGGCGTCGCGGGGACGGAGGGACTCGGGCAGGTCTTCGTCCTCTGGGGACTCTGCCGAGGACTCCGCTGAGGGCTCTGCCGCCGGCGGCAGGAAGGAGGTCCGCGGCAGCCGCTCCAGGATCGCCTGCCGCAGCGCCCCGTCCAGCTCGCCCTTGCCCAGCGGGCCGGGCACGAGGTCGATGATGCCGGCGGTCACCGGGCGCCAGTCGGCGAGGAGTCCGGCGTACGCGTCGGCCGCGCGCTGCACGAGGAAGTCGGTCAGCGGGCCGGGGGCCGCGTGCCGGCGGGTGGTGTCCAGCGGGAGGGACGCGATGAGCAGGGCGGGGACGCCGAGGGGCTCGTCGCTGGGGGTGGGTGCGTGCACGAAGGGGGTGGTGCGGGGCCGGGCAGGCGTGCCGTCCTCGTCGACCGGCACGGCCCAGGTGACCGACCAGTGCGGCCGCAGCCGTTCCTCGACGGGCCGGTCGGCGAGCAGGTCGGGCGTGAGCGCCCCGTGCGCGACGGCCGTACGCCACCGGGTCGTACCGTCCCGCGAGTCCTCTACGACGGTGAAGTCGCCGTCCGTCCGGCGCCGCAGCGTCCGCGGGTCGTCCTCGTCGACCTCGATGACGACCTCCTCCAGCCCCGGGAGGGCGAGGAGCAGGGCGTCGTCCACGGCGGCCAGCAGCCGTCCGGCGAGGTCGGCGGCGGCCGGGTCGCGCAGGGGCAGGATGACGGCGGTGTCGTACGGGTCGGGCGCGGTGCCCTCGGCGGCGAACGGGAGCCGCAACAGCGGCACATGCCCGTCACGCCGACGGATCTCGTCCCCCAGCCCCGGGCTGTGCCGGGCGATGTCAGCGGCCAGCTCCCGGGCCTCGACGAGGGACCACCGGACACCGCCGTGCCGCCCGACGACCGCGGGCTCGTCGGTGACGGACAGAACGGCGGCGAACCCGACACCGAAACGGCCGATGGAGGGCGTGTCGCGCTTGGCGGAGGCTCGGAGCGTGGAGAGCGATTCGACGCCGGCGGCGTCCAGCGGGGCGCCGGTGTTGGCGGCGACGAGGACCCCACCACGAAGGGTGAGCCGCAACCGCCCGGGCACTCCCGCCCGCGCCGCCGCATCAGCGGCATTCTGAGCGAGCTCCACGACGAGCCGGTCCCGATACCCGCCGAGAACCAGATCTTCCTCGGCGTTTGCGTCCTCGCGGAAGCGAGCGGGACTGGTGGCCCAGGCGTCGAGCACGCCTCGCCTGAGACGGGCGGTCCCGAAGGGGTCAGCGCCCTCGGCCGCGGGCCGCACGAACTTACTCACGTTGACTCTCCTCATCGGCGTGACGATGAAGGTACCGCTCGCAGGACGGTGCCGCGCATCCTGCCCGGCCGCACCAGCGCCGCCGACGGACCGGGCAGGTCCAAGGGCCCCGGGCCACACCCGGCGACGGGCGGTTCCGTCCCGCTCCACCCATCACCGACCTGCGCGTTCACATCCTGCCGCAGAGAAGCGACGGTCCGTCATCAACGCGGCCCGGCAATGGGAGGGTGCCAGAAGCGAGCGGCCCCCGATCAGCACCCCGACCTTTGGCCAGAACCGCATTGCGGATGCAACGCGCCGATTGATACAGATGATCGGGCCGGTGACGTGTGGGAGCAGTGGGGGGCGTGGGGCGGCGTGCTCAAGCCGGGGGAGATACCGCAGTACACGGGCAACCTGGACCAGCTGGAGATCGACCACGCGGACCTGAGGAAGGACGCGGGGCATGTCCGTAAGACCGGCGGGGACGTCCACTCCCGGTTCCAGGGCCTGTCGGCGTACTACACGGCCCCCGAGGCGGAGCAGCTCTTCGCGACGACGAAGCCGGTCCAGGACCGCGCGGACACCTTCGCCGACGACCTCGAAACCGTGTCGTCCGCCCTGTCCTCGTACGCCACCGAGATCCGCCCCCTCGTCGACAAGCTGAAGCAGCTGAAGACGGACGCGACGACGTTCGTCTCGTCCGTCAAGGACGACGACGAGTGGGAGTACGACGAGAACAAGATCGAGGAGCACAACCAGCTCCGCGACGAGATCACCGCGACGGTGGCGGCGTTCTGGGCAGCCGAGCGAACCGCACACAACAAGATCACCGCGTTGTGGGGCGGCACGCAGATGGTCGCCGGGGACGGCTCGGACCGCAAGGACCAGTACGGCTTCGCGGCCGACGACATGAAGAACGCCAAGGTGCCCTGGGGCGACCCGGTCGAGGAGAAGCACCACTGGTACGAGGTAGGCCACTGGGTGAAGTCGTTCGTCTGGGACGGCCTGATCATCGACGGCGTCTGGGGCACCCTCAAGGGCCTCGGCACCCTGGTCGGCTTCGGCGGCTGGGACGCGATGGGCCAGGCATGGAAGGGCCTCGCGCAGCTCGCCACCGGCCTGACCATCAGCATGATGCCGGGCGCGCAGGTGCTGTTCTGGGGGCTGCCAGACGACAAACTCCCCGCCTGGCTGCGTGATTCACGCACCGCGATGAAGGAGACCGGCAAGGCCCTGCTGGCGTGGGACGAGTGGGGCAAGAACCCCGCCCGCGCGGCCGGAGCGGTCACCTTCAACGTCCTGACCACCGTCTTCACCGGTGGCGCCGGCGCAGGCGTATCGGGCGCCGGCAAGGCGGGCGCGGCCGCCAAGGTCCTGTCGGCAGCCGGGAAGACGGCCCGGGTCATCGACCCGATGACCTACATCGCCAAGGGCGCCGGCGCAGGCCTGTCGAAGATCGGCGACATCAGCGCGGCGCTCAAGGGCGTCGGCAACATCGACATCCCCACCCTCCCGGACAACGCCATCACCCTCCCCGAGGGCGCGGTCAAGCTCCCCGACGGCACGGTGAACCTCCCCGAGGGCGCCACGATCCCGGACGGCGCGACCCGGCTCCCCGACGGCAACATCAAACTCCCGCACGACACCCTGGCCCTCCCCCCGGGCACGACAAAGCTCCCCAGCGTGGACGGCTCCCCCGCCCACTACATGGACGGCGACGGCAACCTCCTCGACCAGCACGGCAACGTGATCGACAACGTCGACAACGCGCCGACCGACGTCGTCGACAAGCCCGCCTCCGGCACCCCGGCTGAAGACGCGGACGTGCCCCGCGTGGACTCCCCGCCCAAGGAACCGGCGCTGGTGGGCGCAGGCGCTCACACCGCTGAACAGGCAGGCCAGCACATCCGCCTGGGCAATAGCGCGGGCAACAACCTCGGCGACGTCGGCCGCGTAGGCGACAACGCTGCGGTTCACGCAGGTGGAGACAGCGTCCCGACAGTGCACGCCGGAGGCGACGGAGTGCCCGGCGGATACGTGGGCGACCTGCCGGGCGGAAGCGCAGTCGGCCACGTCCCCGGCGGCACGGCGGACCATCTCCCGGGCGGCCGAGCAGACGACCTCGGTACCGGGCCGACCGCCAGCCACGAGACCCCGAACGGCCAGGCGGGCAGTCATGGCGACGGAACCGGCAGCGAGCAGCACGGTCATACGGCCAGCAACCACGGCGGATCCGACATGGGCGGCCATGGCGATGGTCGCAATGGCCCTGGAGACCACGCTCGCAGTGACCACACAAGTGGCCATCCTGGAGAGGGAGGCTCGCTGCACGGCCACGAGCCCCATGTCGAGCCGCACATTGAACGGGATGTGCGTGATCCCAGGGGCTCGGTGGCGGACGATACCGCTCGACGGGACGCAGAACCCATTCAGCTCGGGGACGAGCCACTACCAGCCCCCAGCCAAGGCGAAAATGTTCTGGGACAGATACCTGAGAGTCGAGTGCAGCGAAATACAGACGGTCTGATCACTCATGTGGACGGTCGTAACTTTGAGCACTTCCTCAAGGACCTTTCCTTCCAGCGCGGCGCCGCGTTCAGGGAAGCCAAGGAACTTGGCACGTTGTCGAGGAGGAAGGTGGGTCCCTGTGCTGGTCAGGTCATGGACCTACGGACGGGGAAGATAGTCGAGGCAATCAACGGGAGGCCTGAGGACCTGATTGAAAATGTCCACCCGACGATTGCCGACAGGTACGAGAACCTTCCTGACCCCACGCCTGCCCCCGACGAGCCGCTCAGGCATGCCGAGGTCAAAGCTGTTAACAGCCTGCTCTGGGAGCGGGCGAAACTAGGGCTTCCAGACGGTGCGGAGGCGCTGGCCGAACTCCGTGCCGCAATGGAATTTCCCTATTTTGACCACATGAGGACCGAGTTGCCGGGGCGCCCGGCAGCCTTCTGCGCCAACTGCGACCTTATGCTGGATGGGGTGGACAGCCTTCACGGCAGGTTCACCGGTACGCCGACTGATGAAAACTGGATTCCCTAATGGCCGAGACAGAGCGCATCAATATCGACGACCCTGAGGTCGACATGGACCTGGAACAGCGGTTGCTGTATCGAGGTCAGCCGTTCACGGGCGAAGTCGAGGAATATCTGGGCAGTGCACGCGTCAGCCTGGAATCCTACGTCGATGGACTGCCAGATGGCCCGAGTTGGGAATGGTACAAAGACGGAACGCTCGAGTCCGAAGTGACGGTGCGTAAGGGACGAGCCGTCGGGGTCGCGAAAAGGTGGCATCAGAACGGCGTGCTCGCCTCCGAGCGGACATTTTCCGAGGACAACGGGGCGCTGCTCTCCATCCGGGAATGGGACGAGAACGGCCAGCCGACGAAGAGCTGGCGCAAGGGGGAAAACTGACCTCCGGCTTTTCCGAACTGCGCACCGCTGCCAAATGATCCGCCTCCTGCTGAAGCAGCAGGCACCGAAGTCAGCTCTCGGACGCGTACGTCACGAAGTCGGCCCACGCGGACGGAGTGACGGTAAGCCGAGGGCCTTCGACGTTCTTGGAGTCGCGGACGTGAATCGTGTCGGGGGTGGGGGCGATCTCGACGCAGGAGTCGCCCTCGTTGCCGTCGCTGTAGCTGCTCTTGAACCACGCCAGGTCAGAGGCGTCGCCGGCGGGGGCCTTGCGGTTCATGTGTCTCCCAGCAGTTGCTCGATGAAGGCCAGCGACTCCCGTGGCGGGAGAGCCTGCGCCCGGATGGTGCCATACCGCAACTCAAGGATGCGGAGCTGCCTCGGGTCGGAGCTCGGCCGACCGTTGAATGCGCCTTCGGCGCGCCCCACCGCCGTGCCGTCCTCGAATTTCAGCAACTCGATCTTGCCGTCCAGTCCGGGGTGGACTTCGCAGTGCGTCGGCATCACCTGAAGCGTGACGTTGCGCAACCGGCCCACCTCCAACAGGCGTTCGAGCTGCTGTCGCCACACCATTGTGCCTCCGAGGGGCCGCCGTAGCGGGGCCTCCTCCAATACGAAACTGAGCGAGGGCGCAGGTCGCCTCTCGAAGATGGACTGCCGGGCCACCCGAGCGGCCACCATCCGCTCCACCTCGTCCTCCGAGTACGGAGGCTGCCGCGACTCGAACGCAACCCTCGCATGTGCCGCCGTCTGCAACAGCCCGCTGATGCTGTGGCACACATACACGCCGAGCTCGACTGCCCTGGCCTCCATCTGTGCCAGGTCCCGTACCTTCTTCGGGTACCGGACCCTCTTCACGTCCTCCTTCATCGCGGCGAGTAGCCCACCCGCCCCCAGCACTTCGTCGGCCCTGTCCAGATATTCGGGTTGGGGAATCCGCTTACCGCTCTCGATCTTGTAGATCATGTCCTCGCCGTATCCGACGGCCTCCCCGAAATGCGCGGCCCGCATCCCCACCGCCTCGCGTCGCAGCTTCAGCTGTCGGCCGACAGTCGCGACGACTGCCACGCCCCAGTCGTCGTCCGGGTCCACCTCCCACCCCGGCTCGTCCGCCTCGCTCTTGAGCCGCCGCACTTCGCCATCCACGGACATTCCGCACCTCTCCGTCGTACCGCCACACCTCAACGCCCCCTACCCGTACGACCGTTCCGGACAGCCCGGACACCACCGGACAACGCCCGGACAGTCACCGTACGCAACGGAGTCGTCACTGTTCACGGTAGGCGCGGACGGCCACTCTGAGTGACGTGATCCAAGAAACCGCCACCCCCGTCCGCAACTTCAGCGTGCAGCTGTCCCCCACGCCCCGCGGAGCCCGACTCGCCCGCCTGCTCGCCACCGAGCAACTCCGCGCCTGGGAAATCCCCTTGGACCCGGCACGGCACCTCGTTGCCGAACTCGCCGCCAACGCCGCCACCCACAGCCGCGTCCCCGGCCGGGACTTCCGGCTCACCCTCTACGTCGTCGCCGACACCCTGCGCATCGAGGTCACCGACACCTGCGGCGATCGACTCCCGCAGCCCCAAGTCCCGACCCCGGACGCTGAATCCGGCCGGGGTCTCCTCCTCGTCGAGGCGCTCGCCGACCGCTGGGGCACCGCCCAGGGCCCACACCCGCGCAAGACGGTCTGGGCGGAGCTGTGCCTGCCACCGGAGCACAGAAACGCGTGCTCCGGTGGCAGGGGCGCCTTCCCCAAAGAACCACGACGGCGAAAGGACCCCACCAAGCCCCACCCCACCCTCCCGCCGCGCCGCACGCCGCCTCACCCGGGCGAGTGAACATCACCAACTCGGCTGGATTTCCGGCCGGTTGCCAGCCTTACGCTCAGCGCAACACAACCGCAGACATGCGACGGCCCCCGCCGGGACTGCAATCCCAATGCGAGGGCCTGACCACCAAGGAAGGCTCCAACTTCCCGATGGATACGCACGACATTAGCGTGCCCCCGCACGCCCAGTCCCGGCCTGCCGCCAACAAACACCCGAACCGGCGGCACTCCCACTCCGGCCAGTCCGGCGGCGGCCTCGATCACGACCACACCCGCCACACCACCCGCTTCACGGTGATCGGCAACCACCTCGTCCAGCACCCCGAGTTGTCGCTTCTCGCGATCGGGCTGGCCTGCTACATCCAGTCGCTGCCCAAGGGCGCCCGCGTCGACATCAAGACCCTCGCCGCCCGCTTCCCCGAGGGCGCGACCCGTATCGCCGCGGCCCTCCGCGAACTGGAAGCCCACGGCTACCTCCGCCGCACCCGCGAACGCGTCCCCGGCGGTCGCATCATCACCCGCACGATCTCCTGCAACCAGCCCGGACGCCACCGCGAGGCCGCCGAGCACGAGCCCGTCGTACGCCCCTCACACCCAACCCCGAAGAAACGGGCCCCCCGCAAGCCCCTCCCCGCCGTCCCGCACCCGGCGTACCCCGCCCCCGCCCTCCTCCAGACCGCCACCGACCTCCTCGCCGACCTCCGCCTCCACGACCCCCGCCTCCTCCTCTCCGCCTGCGACACCGCCCACCTCGCCCCCGGCGTCGCCGCCTGGCTGGAGCGCGACGTCAGCCCCACCGCCGTACGCCACGCCCTGACCGCCGACCTCCCACCCGAGGGCCCACGACGCCCCGCAGCCCTCCTCGCCCACCGCCTCACCGCCCAGCTGCCACCCCCGCCCCCGTTCCGCGCACCCACCCCATCGCCGGGGGGCGTCCGGCACCCCCTCCAGAACTGCGACGGCTGCGACCACGCTTTCCGCGCCCCCGAACCCGGCCGCTGCCGCGCCTGCCGGGCCCTGTCACCCGCGCCCGTCTGAGGACCAACGAACCCGCCCAAGCACAAGGAACCACGTGGTCAACTCGTCCCACGAGGCGATGCACCGCATCTTCCAGGACTACCCCGGACTGTTCACCGGCGTCTCCAAGGCCCTCGGGCTCCCGCTCATCCAGCCGACGTCCGTCACGGTCCTGCCGACCGATCTCACCGAGATCCAGCCCGTCGAGCGCCGCGTCGACACACTCCTGCGCTTCGACGGCGACGAGCCGATCCTCCTGGCCGTCGAGGCACAGAGCGCGAAGGACCCGAACAAGCCCGCCAGCTGGGCCTATTACTTGTCCTTCCTCTACACGAAGTACAAGACCCGCCCCTACTGCTGGTCGTCTGCCAGGACCGGGCCACAGCCGAATGGGCCGCACAGCCCGTACCCATCGGGCCCCGATGGTGGGTATCCCTCACCCTGCGCCCGCTCGTGGCCGGTCCGCACAACATGCCCGTGATCAACGATCCGGAAGAGGCCCGGGCCGACCTGGCGCTGGCCACGCTGTCCGCCATCACACACGCGAAGGAAGCGGCCGTCGATGGGATACTGAAGGCCCTGTCCACCGCTCTGCAGGACGTGCCCGAAGCCGTCGCCGGCCCCATCATCGAATTCACCGCACGAGGCCTCGGCGTCAATCGCCGGGCCGGAGAACTCTGGAGGAACCTGGTGGCCGTGGACCTCTCCTTCTACAAGTCGTACCTCTCCGAGGAAATCCGTGACGAAGGCCGCGCCCAGGCGAGGGTCGAAGACATCCTGCATCTGCTGGATCGCCGTGGCGTCGAGGTGTCGGACACGGACCGTGAGCGCGTCACGTCGTGCGACGACCTCGATGTCCTCGACCTCTGGTTCGACCGCGCCATCACCGCCACTTCGGCGGAACAGGTCCTGGCAGAGGCCGAGGACCGACCCACGAGTGAGTAGCGAGCTGGAACACGAGGAAACGTCGGAAACGGCAGCAGGGGGCGCAGGAGGCAGGAGGGCGGGGAAACATCCCCCACCCCCGCACCCGGCGACCTACGAGTGCCCCAACTCCGCCGCATCCTCGTCGGAGACATCCGGCACCGACCCCGAATCCCGCGCCGGCCGCAGCGGGAACGGATCGACCGTCGTCTCGTCGATCACCGGTGGGGCCGGCCGTGGCGGAGCGGGCATGACCGCTGCCTCGGAGTGGCCTCCGCAGCCGTAGGACAGGGAGACGAGGCGTCCGTCGGCCGGGGCGAACTCGTTGGCGCAGATGCCGAAGGCCTGGCCCAGGGAGCCGCCGATCGGTACCAGGAAGCCGCAGCTGACGCAGGACGCGGGTGCGGCCTGGGCCATCGGGGTCTTGGCGCCGTACGACTCCTCCCAGCGGTCGGCGGCGATGTGCAGCCCGTAGCGGGACAGGACGCGGGCCCGGCGCATGCCGAGTTCCTCGGCGACGGCGGCGATGGAACCGCGGGCGGGGACGACGGGGAGGGTCGCGGGGCCGCCCGAGGTGACCTCCGCGTCCTCGGCCTCGACCAGCTCGGCCATCTCCTCGGAGACGGGCGAGCTCGGCAGCGGCTCGTCCTCGCCGGTGTAGCCGGGCTCCAGGCGGAGGTCCTCGGCGTCGGTGGGGAGGAGATCACCCGGGCCCATGTCGCCGGGGCGCAGCCGCTCGCTCCAGGGCACCCACTCGGGGGCGAGGAGGGCGTCCGGGCCCGGCAGGAGGACCACCTCGTCCAGGGTGACGAACTTGGCGCGGGAGGCGCGGGCGACCGTGACGGCCCAGCGCCAGCCCCGGTAGCCGAGTTCCTTGCACTCGAAGAAGTGGGTGACGACTCGGTCGCCCTCGGACACCAGCCCCGAGTGCTCGCCGACCACGCCGGGCGCGGCGGCCTCCTCGGCGGCGGTGCGGGCGAGGTCGACGGCCTCGGCGCACAGGCGGTCGGGGGTGCGGCTTCGCGTGGTCGCTGCGCTCACAGGTATCGCTTCTCTCCTACGCCGTCTCTCTGGTGCGTCTGCCTGTCGGTGGCGGGGCGGACGGAGCGGACCCGGGGACCGCGTCGACGTCCGCGCCCACTCACACTCGGGCGCACCTGTACCACCCATTCTGCGGGATGGCTGAGATATGCACGCTACCTGTTCGCGTGCGCCTGGCCTACACCGACGGGTCTGTTCCCCAGCAGATCCGCCGCAGAAGTGCACGGCCATACGCGCGGTAACCGCACTACACACAGCTTTCTCGGGGCACTATGACGGGGTGGCAGCCGCGAAGACTCCCGAAGGTGCCACCGGGATCGGTGGGTCCGAAGAGATGTCCAAAGGGATCAACAAAGGCTTCAAGGGGAGCAAGGAGAGCGGGCGAAACAGCGGGTCGGGCCGGGTGGGCGGGCCTCTCCGCGCGATCGGCCGTGCCCTGCATCTGCCGGTGACGGGTCCCGCACGCGGCATCCGCAAGGCGACCCACGCGCACGGGGCCGGCGAGTCCGGGCTCGGCAAGCTGATCGAGCTCCACGGTGTGAACGGCGCCGGGGATGTGATGATCACGGTCGCGCTGGCCTCGACCGTGTTCTTCTCCGTCCCCACGGACGAGGCCCGAGGACGCGTCGCCCTCTATCTCGCGATCACCATGGCGCCCTTCACCGTCCTCGCCCCGGTGATCGGCCCGCTCCTGGACCGCCTCCCGCACGGCCGCCGCGCGGCGATGGCGGGCGCGATGCTGGCCCGGGCGCTGCTCGCGCTGATCCTGTCCGGGGCGGTCGCCAGCGGCAGCCTGGAGCTGTATCCGGCGGCGCTGGGCGTCCTGGTCGCGTCGAAGGCGTACGGGGTCGTCAGAAGCGCCGTGGTGCCCCGGCTGCTGCCACCCCGCTTCTCCCTGGTGAAGGCCAACTCGCGGGTCACTCTCGGCGGGCTGCTCGCGACGGGTGTGGCCGCGCCGATCGCGGCGGGGCTGCAGTCGATCGGGTCGAGCTGGCCGCTCTACGGCGCCTTCGTGATCTTCATGGCGGGTACGTTCCTGTCCTTCACCCTGCCGCCGAAGGTCGACTCCGCCAAGGGCGAGGACATCGCGCTGCTGGCCGCGGACGAGGAGCATCTGCACGGGCCGCACCTCAAGCCGGTCAAGCGGCCCGGGCTGCGCACGGTCGGCATCGCCGTCACGCACGCCCTGGGCGCCAACGCCGCCCTGCGCTGTCTGTCCGGCTTCCTGATCTTCTTCCTCGCCTTCCTGCTGCGGGAGCATCCGCTGACCGGGGAGAGCGCGGCCGTGTCGCTGGGCATAGTGATCGCCGCGGCGGGCACGGGCAACGCGCTCGGTACGGCGGTCGGGGCGTGGCTGCGGTCGAAGGCGCCGGAGCTCATCATCGTGACGGTGGTGGCGTGCGTGGTCGCCGCGGCGATCACGGCCGCGATCTTCTTCGGCGCGTTCCTGGTGGCGTGTCTGGCGGCGGTCGCCGGGTTCTCGCAGGCCCTCGCCAAGCTGTCCCTGGACGCGCTGATCCAGCGGGACGTGCCCGAGCAGGTGCGGACGTCGGCCTTCGCGCGCTCCGAGACGATCCTTCAGGTGTCCTGGGTGTTCGGCGGCGCGGTCGGCATCGTGATGCCCCTCAACGGCACGCTGGGCCTGTTCGTGGGCGCCTCCATCGTGGCCGTCGGCTGGCTGACCACCGTCAAGGGCCTGCTGAGCTCGGCCCGGCACGGACGCCCCGCGCGGTCGCGGGTGACCTAGCGGGACCTGGCGGGGACGCGGCGGGTGTCCAGGACGCCGCCCGGCCCACGGCTCGCCGCACCCCGCGTAGGGAGACCGGAGGACGTGCCCGATAGCCTTCGGCCATGACCATGCTGCAATCCGTAGTGCGACGCCGCCGCGCCGTCGCCGCCGCCGGTGCCGTTTCCGCCGGACTGCTCGTCCTGTCGGCCTGCGACAAGCCGACGCCGCGCGCCACCGTGACGGTCGGCCAGAGCTCGGTGAGCACCGAGGCCGAGTGCTACGACGACGGCAAGGACCTCGGCCGCGAAGAGGCCGCCAAGTGCGCCCGGGAGAAGGCCTCGGAAACCATCGACGTGCCGCAGAGCGAGACGCTGCGCATCGGTGTCGACCCCGAGGTCGCCGAGACGGGCTGGGCCCTGTGGATCAACGGCGAGCAGGTCACCAACGTCTACAAGAAGACGTACTACTCCTTCCAGGGCGTCGATCTCTTCGCCGACCAGCAGGGTCAGGCCGCGCCGAAGGAGCTGAACATCAGCATCGTCGAGCAGGACAAGACCGACACGACGGCCAGCAAGGTGTACAAGGGCGTCTGGAACTTCAAGCTGAAGAACGCGGACGACTGATCCGCCCGAGCCCATGCGCATCCTCGTAGCCACCGCGGTCCCGGTCGAACGGGACGCGGTGGCGCGCGCGTTCACGGGCCCGGTGCGAGAGATCCCGCTTCCGGGCGTGGCACTGAACCGGACCCCCGGCGGGTACGACCTCCTCGCCACCGGCGTCGGCCCCGCCCTCGCCGCCGCCTCCACCTCCGCCGCCCTCACCGCGGCCGCGCTCGAAGGCGCCCCCTACGACCTCGTCGTCTCCGCCGGGATCGCCGGCGGTTTCCAGCCGGAGGCGCCCCTCGGTTCGCTCGTCGTCGCCGACGAGATCACCGCGGCCGACCTGGGCGCCGAGACGGCCGACGGCTTCCTGCCGGTGACCGAGCTGGGCTTCGGGACCGTCACCCACCGTCCGCCACAATCACTCGTACGAGCTGCCGTGTCGGCGACCGGAGCGCGCCCCGGCACGGTCCTCACCGTGTCCACGGTGACCGGAACGGCCGCCCGGGCCGCCGCGCTCCTGGAACGCCACCCCGCCGCCCTCGCCGAGGCCATGGAGGGCTTCGGCGTCGCCGAGGCGGCCGCCGCGCACGGCGTGCCGGTGCTCGAACTGCGGGCCGTCTCCAACCCGGTCGGCCCGCGCGACCGCGCCGCCTGGCGCATCGGCGACGCGCTGAGCGCCCTGACGACGGCCTTCGGGAAGCTCACACCCGCCCTGGAGAGTTGGACCCCACATGACCAGTGAGCAAGCGAAGCCTCTGCAGATCGCCTACTCCCCCTGCCCCAACGACACCTTCACCTTCGACGCCCTCGCCCACGGCCGCGTCCCCGGCGCGCCCGCGCTCGACGTGACGTTCGCGGACATCGACATCACCAACGGCATGGCCGAGCGCGGCGAGTTCGACGTGCTGAAGGTGTCGTACGCCGTGCTGCCGTACGTCCTCGACGAGTACGCGCTGCTGCCCTGCGGCGGCGCGCTGGGCCGGGGATGCGGGCCGCTCGTCCTCACCCGGGGGCCGGGAGACCTCACCGGCCGTACGGTCGCCGTACCCAGCGAGAGGTCGACGGCGTATCTGCTCTTCCGCCTGTGGGCCGCGGACACGCTGCCCGGCGGGGTCGGCGAGATCGTGGTCATGCCGTTCCACGAGATCATGCCCGCCGTGCGGGACGGGAAGGTCGACGCCGGACTCGTCATCCACGAGGCGCGTTTCACGTACCAGAACTACGGGCTGCACAAGCTCGCGGACATGGGCGAGCACTGGGAGAACACGACCGGGCTGCCGATCCCGCTGGGCGCGATCATCGCCAAGCGGTCGCTGGGCGCACCGACGTTGACGCGGCTCGCCGACTCGATCCGTACGTCCGTCCGCGCGGCCTGGGACGATCCCGAGGCGTCCCGCCCGTACGTCATGGAGCACGCCCAGGAAATGGATCCGGCCGTCGCCGACCAGCACATCGGGCTGTATGTCAACGAATTCACCGCCGACCTCGGCGAGGACGGCCATGCCGCGATCCGTGGGCTGCTCACGCGTGCGGCGGCCGAGGGGCTGGTACCGCCCCTCGGCCCGAACGCACTGGATTTTCCGTAAAGCGCGGTTCTCGCGGTTATACGTCGAGCTGGTCGGCGACCGCGCGGAGCAGGCCGGCGATCTTCTTGCCGGCGGCCTTGTCGGGGTAACGGCCCCTTTCGAGCATCGGCGTGATGTTTTCCAGGAGGGTCGTCAGATCCTGGACGATGGAGGCCAGTTCGTCCGGCTTCTTGCGGGTCGCGGCCGCCACCGAGGGGGTCGGGTCGAGGATGATGACCGAAAGTGCCTGGTCGCCGCGCTGGCCGGCGACGACACCGAACTCAACTCGCTGCCCCGGCTTGAGCGTCTCGACTCCGGCGGGGAGGACCGAGGAATGGACGAAGACGTCACCGCCGTCGTCGCGGGAGAGAAAGCCGAAGCCCTTCTCGCTGTTGAACCACTTGACCTTGCCGGTAGGCACGTCTGTCCTCGTCCTCGTACTCGTCGGAAAACTGCTTCTGAAACGGCTCTTGATAGCACTGGGGCGGGTCGTCGGGACCCGCCGGTACCAAGGCTAATGGTCTTCACGCCGGTGACAAGACGTCGCCCGGTTGTTCCTCGCCGCAGGGAACTACCCTGGTCCGGTGCGTGACAAAACCCAAACGAATTCCCGCGAGCCCGGTGACCGACTGATCCGCGCCGGTGCGCTCGTCTTCTTCATCGGTGCCGTGGCCACTTTGGTCACGGTGGCCCCGATGCTGCTCGGTACGACGCCCTTTCCGACGTACATGTTCGGATTGAGCATGCTCATGGGCGTCGGCTTCCTGCTGGCCGGTGCGGGGGTGTTCCAGTCGATCGCGGCGGGGCGCCGTCAGGCGCGGGCCGGGCGGTAGGCCGAGAGCCACTCCGGGAACTCGGTGAGGTCGCCCAGGACCACGTCCGCGCCGGCCGCGCTCAGCTCGTCCGCGTCGCACGGGCCGGTGGCCACCGCGACCGAGAGCGCGCCGGCCTTCCGCGCGCCGCGGACGTCCCCGACGTGGTCGCCGACGTAGACGCCCGCGCCGTGCTCGCGCAGCGCGTCCGCCTTCTGCTCCGCCCACAGGTCGCCGATGACCGCGTCCGGTTCGATGCCCAGGTGCTCCAGGTGCAGCTTGGCGTTGGGCTCGTGCTTGGCGGTGACGACGATCGCCCGTCCGCCGGCCGCCCGCACCGCCGCGATCGCCTCCCGGGCGCCGGGCATCGCGGGCGTCGGCACGATGGCGATGGCCGGGTACATCGAGCGGTAGAGGTCGGCCATGGGCTCGATCCGCTCCGCCGGGAACCAGTGGATCAGCTCCTGCGCGAGCGGCGGCCCGAGCCGCGTGACCGCCAGATCGGCGTCGATGTACGTGCCCGTCTGCTCCGACAGCGCCAGGTAGCAGGCGCGGATGCCGGGCCGGGAGTCGATGAGGGTCATGTCGAGGTCGAAGCCGACGGTCGGGGCGGGGAAGCGTGTAGAGGCCATATGGGCCATTGTGCCCAGGCCGTGTGGCGGGCAGGCGTGCAGGCGTGCAGGCGTGCAGGCGTGCAGGCACCTGTGAGCTACCTCCGCCGCTGCGACCGCCACACCAGGAACAGTGCCGACGCCACGGCCGCGCCCCGCACCACCCACGGCCAGGTCTGGCCGATCGCGTCGCTCATGTGGCCCTCGGCGACGGGGTCGCCCCAGCGGCCCTCCGTACGGCCCCACAGCCACACGGCACCGGCCGTGAGCGACAGGCCGGGCAGGATCACGACCGCCCACTTCGTCTCGGCGTCGCTCAGGCGCCGGGAGGCGTAGGCGATGGCCCAGCCCAGCACGAGGGCGATCCAGTTGCCGAGGACGGCACCGGCGACGAGGAGGCCGGCGGCGAGGAGGAGGAAGGGGTTGGTCCAGCCGCCCATGGCACCCGTGCCGCCGGTGCCACCGGCGCCGCCTTTGCCGAGGAGCCGGAAGCGGCGGCGGGGGGCGGGGGCCTCGGCCACGGCCTCCGGGGCCGGTGCGGGCGCGGGCTTGGTGAGCCGGACCAGCTTGCCGAGCGTCCCCGTCTTCCCG
The DNA here is from genome assembly GCF_036237295.1 of Streptomyces sp. NBC_01352. Classification (NCBI taxonomy): domain Bacteria; kingdom Bacillati; phylum Actinomycetota; class Actinomycetes; order Kitasatosporales; family Streptomycetaceae; genus Streptomyces; species Streptomyces sp. NBC_01352. The sequence continues at coordinate 6,035,089 of NZ_CP108354.1, read as the reverse complement.
GCCGTGGGCGCGGGGGGTTGTCCGGCCGTTTCCTTCTCCACCGCCGGATCCGGCTTCGGCGGCGGAGGCTTGAGCAGTTCCGGGATCTCCACGCCGCCGACGAAGCCGGGAACGCTGTCGCCCACGCCGAACGCGCTGCTGTCCACCCGCCACCAGTCCGGCTGCGCCGCGCTGTCCCCGAGCTCGTGCGTGCTCGCGAGATGCGGCGGGGAGGGCACGTCGGACGGGCCGGGGTCGGGGGACGCCTGGGCCGGGCGCGGACGCGGACGCGGTACGACCCGCCGCAGCCCCTTGGGCCGCCCTGCGCCGTTCTCCTCCGGTTCCCGGTCCCGCTGTACGGGCACGGAGGCGGGCGGCGCCTGCGGGGTGCCGGCGCGTCCGGTGCCGCCCGCGGCCCGGACGACCTCGTCGGGACTGCCCAGGCGCTCGATGATGCGGCGGACGGCGGCGGGACTGTCGACGGTGACCTTGGCCCGGAGCCGGTCGATCTCGTTCCGCAACTCCGACACCAGGCGCATACGGTCGCCCGACGGCAGCTGCCGCTGCTGCGCCACGTCGCCGACGCGGCTCAGATACTCGTAGACGACCTGGTCGCTCTCGATACCCACGAAGTCCCCTCCGGGGTTGGCGCGTTGGATACCTCGTCGGACGACGGTATCGCGGGTGAGCACATCTGCCGTAGCCACGGGGGACGTGCCGCCGGGGCGGATCGCGCGGGTTGGCGCTGCGGAGTGCCGCCGGGACCGGTCGCAAAGAGGGACGCTGCGCGATGCTGCCGGGACCTGCCGGTCGGGTCGGCGCTGCGGGAGCCGCCAGGGCGGGTTGCCCGGGGTGCTCGCGGCTGGGACGGGTGCGGTGGGCCGGAGGTGGGGGGAGGGAGACGTGGTGGGGGTCCGCGAGCGTGAGCGGGGGGCGCCTCGCCCGGCCCGTGCCGGGTATGGCAGGGGACCACGCCCACCCCCGTCGTCGTGCCCACCCGCTAACGTGGGTCGGATGAGCCACCAGGCCACACCGCCGCGCTCCCTCGCCGAGGCGCTCCGGGTCAGGGACGACGCCTCCCTGGCCGCACTCCTGCGTGCCCGCCCCGACCTCATCACGCCCGTCCCGACGGACCTCACGCAGCTCGCGACGCGTGCCGGCACCCGTGCCTCCGTCGTCCGCGCCCTGGAGCGGCTCGACCGGTTCGCGTTGCAGACGGCGGAGGCGCTGGCGGTGGCGGCGGATCCGGCGTCGTACAAGGAGTTGCTGGGGTTGATGGCGGGCGACGAGGCCGACCCGGTGGTCACGGCCGCGTTGCCGCGGGCACTCGGCACGCTGCGCACGCAGGCCCTGGTGTGGGGCGGCGACGACCGGCTGCGGCTCGTGCGTACGGCCCGGGAGCTGCTGGCGCCCTCGCCGCAGCATCCGTCGCCGACCGGGCTGGGCCCGACCGTGCAGGAGGCGACGGCGGGCATGTCGCCGGGCCGTATCCAGGAGATCGTGACGGCGGCGGGGCTCACCTCGACCCATGACGCGGTGTCGGCGGTGACCGCGCTCACCAAGCTCTTCACGAACCGGAAGCGGATGGGGGCGCTGCTCGCCGGTGCGCCGGCGGAGGCGCGGGAGGTGCTGGCCCGGCTGGTGTGGGGGCCGCCGTTCGGCCAGGTCACCGCCGATCCCGCGGCCCATCTGCGCTGGCTCCTCGACCGGGGGCTGCTGCTGCCGACCGCGCCGGGGACGGTCGTACTGCCCCGGGAGGTGGCCCTGCATCTGCGCGGCGGCCGGGCGCACCGGGCCACCGAGCCGCTGCCGCCCGCGGTGGAGGCCGCCGCCACGCACCGTCCACAGGTTGTGGACGGAACGGCGGCCGGGCAGGCGTACACCGCCCTGGCGACCGTCGAGGAGCTGCTGAAGGACTGGCACGAGGGCGGGCCCGCGGTGCTGCGGGCGGGCGGGCTCAGTGTCCGTGATCTGAAGCGGACCGCCGTCGCCCTCGACGTCTCCGAGCCGATCGCCGCCTTCTGGGTCGAACTCGCCTACGCGGCGGGCCTGTTGGCCCCCGACGGCGAGGCCGACGAGCGGTACGCGGCCACCCCGGCCCACGACGAGTGGCTGGAGCAGCCCGCGGCCCAGCGGTGGGCACGGCTCGCGGAGGCGTGGCTGACGGCGACGCGGACGTCCGGGCTGGTGGGCGGGCGGGACATGAAGGAACGTACGTTGTCGGCGCTGGGCCCGGGGCTGGACCGCTCGGCCGCGCCCGAGGTACGGCACCGGGTGCTGACCCTGCTGGCCGGGCTCCCGGAGGGCGCCTCGCCGTCCGCCGAGTCGGTGCTGGCCCGGCTGAGCTGGGAGCGCCCGCTGCGGGGTGCGCAGCGCGACGACGACCTACGGGCCCGGCTCGCGCGCTGGACGCTGTCGGAGGCGGAGCTGCTGGGGGTGACGGGCCGGGGCGCGCTGTCGGCACAGGGCCGGGCGCTGCTGGGCGCGCCCGCACCGAGGCCGGCGCCGGAGGAACCCGTGGGCCCGGGCGACAAGCTGCCCGTCCACCACCACCCCGCCCCGGCCGTCGAACCCCTCTCCCCCACCGAGCAGGCCACCGCCTCCGCCGCGGCCGCCCGCATCCTCGCGCCGCTCCTCCCCGAGCCCCTGGACCACGTCCTGCTCCAGGCCGACCTGACGGCGGTGGCACCGGGGCCGTTGCAGCGGCCGCTGGCGGAGACGCTGGGCGTGCTCGCGGACGTGGAGTCGAAGGGCGGGGCCACGGTCTACCGCTTCACGCCGGGCTCGGTGCGCCGCGCCCTGGACTCCGGCCGGTCCGCCTCCGACCTGCACGCGTTCCTGGCCGAGCACTCCCGTACGCCGGTTCCGCAGCCGCTCACCTACCTGATCGACGACGTGGCGCGCAGGCACGGCCATCTGCGGGTCGGTGCGGCCTCGGCCTACGTCCGCTGCGACGACGACGCGATGCTCAACGAGATCATGGCCGACAAGCGGGCGGCGGGCCTGCGCCTGCGCCGCCTGGCCCCCACGGTGTTGGCCAGTCAGGCCGACCCGGCCGCGCTGCTCGAGGGCCTGCGCGCGATGGGCTTCGCCCCGGCCGCCGAGTCCGCCGAGGGCGACGTCCTGATCGCCCGCGCCCACGCCCACCGCACCCCGCCGCGCACCCCTCCCCAACCGGTCCCGGACGGCCCCCCGGTCCCGGACACGACGCTTCTGTCGGCCGCGATCCGCGCCATCCGCGCCGGCGACCTGGCGTCCACGACCCCCCGCAAGCCGACGACCGCCACCCCCGCCACCGGCGGCGACCTCCCCCGCACCAACCCCGCCGAGACCCTCGCCACCATGCAGGCCGCCGTCCTCACCGGCGAGACCCTGTGGATCGGCTACGTCAACGCCGAGGGCGCCGCGACCCAGCGCGTCATCGCCCCGATCCGCGTCGAGGGCGGCTTCGTGACGGCGTACGACCACACGGCGGACGAGGTACGGACGTATCCGCTGCACCGGGTGACGGGGGTTGCGGAGCTGGCGGAGGACCAGCTCTGAGGGCGGCTCACTCCTGCGGGTGTACGCCCGTGATCATGCACGCCACGCCGGACACTTCCCACCCATGAGGGAGCTTCCGCGGCCTCCCGCATTCCGGTGCGAGCCGCCGGGCAGCCACCGGATGTCCTGATCAGAGCCCGGGCCGCCCCGAAGGCAGCCCGGGCGAGTGCAACAGAAAAGGGAGTCCCCCCATGCGTGCTGCCCGTCGTGTCGCCGCCGTGCTGACCGCCACCGCCCTGATGATCGGCGCCTTCGCCACTCAGGCCGCCGCCATCGGCATCGATGTCGCCGGACTGGTCATCGAGACCCCGCAGATCTGACGCGCCTCCGCTCGCCCACCGGGCCGGCCCGGCCCGCGTTCCCCGGGCCGGCCCGCCCGTCCCTGTCCCCGCCCATCCCCATCCCCGTCCCTGTCCCGATCCCATCCCCGTCCGTATGTGAAAGGCCGGCCAGTCCCCATGCGTTCCAAGCTCCCTGTCCCCACCCGCGCCACCGCCGTCGCCGTCTCCGTCACCGCGGTGTTCTCCGCCGCCGCGCTGCTCGGCGCACTCGCTCCCGAGGCCACGGCCGCGTCCGCGCTGCCACTGCCGCTCCCGGTCGCGGCCCCGGAGTCGCTGATCGGCGAGGGACTGACCGTCGAGGGACCGCTGATCCAGAACGTCAGTCTGCCCACGCTGAAGTAGCCCGCCGCATCCGGTAGCTGTCCCCTTCGATCCGCACTACGTCGGCGTGGTGGGCCAGGCGGTCCACCATCGCCGGCGCGGACGGGCCGAAGATCTCGTCCCAGCGGCCGAGCGGGCGGTCACCGGTCACGATCAGCGAGGCCCGCTCGTAGCGGTGCGCGACCAGCCGGAAGAAGAGGGCGGAGGTCTCCGCGTCGAAGGGGGTGTAGCCGACCTCGTCGACGACCAGCACCGGGTAGGCGTCGAGCTCGGCGAGTTCCCCGGCGAGCCGGCCGGCGGCCTGTGCGTCGGCCAGCCGGGCCGCCCACTCGACCGCGGTCGCGAACAGGACCCGGTGGCCGGCCTGGCAGGCCCGCACGCCGAGGCCGATGGCCAGATGCGTCTTGCCGGTGCCGGGCGGGCCGACGAACACGACGTTCCGCCGGGCGGCGACGAAGTCCAGCTTGCCGAGCCGGGCCACGCTGTCCCGGTCGAAGGTCCGGGGGTGTTCCTCGTCGTAGTCCTCCAGCAGCTTCCTGGCCGGGAACCCGGCGGCCCGGATGCGCTCCTCGGCACCGGGACCGGCACCGGCACCGACACCGGCCTCTGCGGCGCGGGGGCCCACCGCCTGGGCGGGGATCAGGGGTTGGCCCGGAGGGTGATGCGGTGCGGTCGCCGTCGGGGGTTCGGATTCCGTTCCTCCGTGGCTTCCCCTGTGAGCCTGTGCCTGCGCGTGGGCGGCATCGGCCCGGACCAGCATCGGCCCCGACATGTACGCGAGGATCGCCGCCGACAGGATGAAGGCCATGTGGATCGTCGTGCCCCACAGCAGCGAGTGCTGTGCGGTGTGCTGGACGTCCACGAACATCTGGAGCAGGTGGACGGACGAGATGCCCACGATGGCGGTGGCCAGCTTCACCTTCAGCACGTTGGGATTGACGTGCGAGAACCACTCCGGCTGGTCGCGGTGGCCCTGGAGGTCGATCCGCGAGACGAAGGTCTCGTAGCCGCCGACGATCACCATGATCAGCAGGTTGGCGATCATGACGACGTCGACCAGCTTGAGCACCGAGAGCATCACGTAGGTCTCGGTGGCCCGCCCGGTCACGCACCGGAGAATTAAGGTCCACAGCTCGTTGAAGAACTTGTAGACGTACACGCCCTGGACGACGACGAGACCGAAGTAGAGCGGAGCCTGCAGCCAGCGGGTCGCGAACAGGACGTATCCGAGCGTGGCCGTGGGCGGGGACGGGGACGGGGACGGGGACGGGTTGGGGGGTGAGGGCCGCATGGTCAGCCATTCTTCGGAGGCCACGACCGTCCGGCTCAATCCGTGCACTCGCCGGAGTGAATAGACATCCTGTAGGACAGGAACGCGACAGGAACGCGGCAGGTCACGACGATCAGGCACACTGGATGTTTGGCCGTGACCTCTGGCCTTACGGAAAGGGTGCCGCGCGTGAATGGTCCACTCATCGTCCAGTCGGACAAGACTCTGCTGCTCGAAGTCGACCACGAGCGGGCGGACGAGTGCCGTCGGGTCATCGCGCCGTTCGCGGAGCTGGAGCGGGCGCCGGAGCACATCCACACCTACCGGGTGACACCGCTCGGGCTGTGGAACGCGCGGGCCGCCGGGCACGACGCCGAGCAGGTCGTGGACGCGCTGGTCGAGTTCAGCAGATACCCGGTGCCGCACGCGCTGCTCGTGGACATCGCGGAGACGATGGACCGGTACGGCCGCCTGACCCTGTCCAAGCACCCGGCGCACGGACTGGTCCTCACCTCCACCGACCGGCCGGTGCTCGAGGAGGTCCTGCGCTCGAAGCGGGTCGCCCCGCTGGTCGGCAACCGCATCGACCCCGACACCGTCGCCGTGCACCCCTCCGAACGCGGGCAGATCAAGCAGACGCTGCTGAAGCTGGGCTGGCCGGCCGAGGACCTCGCCGGGTACGTCGACGGCGAGGCGCATCCGATCGAGCTGCACGAGGACGGGTGGGCGCTGCGCCCGTACCAGAAGCAGGCTGTGGAGAACTTCTGGCACGGCGGGTCCGGGGTCGTCGTACTCCCCTGTGGTGCCGGAAAGACGCTGGTCGGGGCCGGGTCCATGGCCCAGGCGAAGTCGACCACGCTGATCCTCGTCACGAACACCGTCTCCGCCCGGCAGTGGAAGCACGAGCTGGTGAAGCGGACCTCGCTGACCGAGGAGGAGATCGGCGAGTACAGCGGGACGAAGAAGGAGATCCGGCCCGTCACCATCGCCACGTACCAGGTGCTGACGACCAAGCGGAAGGGTGTCTACCAGCACCTGGAGCTGTTCGACTCCCGGGACTGGGGGCTGATCCTCTACGACGAGGTCCATCTGCTGCCGGCGCCGGTCTTCAAGTTCACGGCGGATCTGCAGGCCCGGCGGCGGCTGGGGCTGACGGCGACGCTCGTGCGGGAGGACGGGCGGGAGTCCGACGTCTTCTCGCTCATCGGGCCGAAGCGGTTCGACGCGCCGTGGAAGGAGATCGAGGCGCAGGGGTACATCGCGCCCGCGGACTGTGTGGAGGTGCGGGTGAACCTCACCGACGCGGAGCGGCTCGCGTACGCCACCGCCGAGACCGAGGAGAAGTACCGCTTCTGCGCGACGACCGCGACGAAGCGGAAGGTGACGGAGGCGATCGTGCGGCGGTTCGCCGGGCAGCAGATCCTCGTCATCGGGCAGTACATCGACCAGCTCGACGAGCTGGGAGAACACCTCGACGCGCCCGTGATCAAGGGCGAGACCTCCAACGCGCAGCGCGAGAAGCTCTTCGAGGCCTTCCGGCAGGGCGAGATCAGTGTGCTCGTGGTGTCGAAGGTGGCGAACTTCTCCATCGACCTGCCCGAGGCGACGGTCGCCATCCAGGTGTCGGGGACCTTCGGGTCACGGCAGGAGGAGGCACAGCGGCTGGGACGGGTGCTGCGGCCGAAGGCGGACGGTCACCAGGCCCACTTCTACTCCGTGGTCGCCCGGGACACCATCGACCAGGACTTCGCCGCGCACCGGCAGCGGTTCCTGGCGGAACAGGGCTACGCCTACCGGATCGTGGACGCGGACGAGCTGCTCGCGGACAGCTGAACGCCCAGGAGGCGGGCCGTTACCTGCGGCGGACGCCCGCCTCCTCGGCGTACTCCCCGAGGATGACGACGTCCAGGGCGGCGCCCGCGAACACCCGCACGGCACGCAGGGCGTCGCCGAGGACGTGACGGTGGCTGCCGAGAACGGAGGTGGCGCCGGCCGGGCGGGGCGGGCGCGGGACTGGGGTGATGGTTGCTGCGCTCATGTCTCCATGGTGGCTTTCCGGGCATAAGGACGGCATCGGTCTGCGGGGCGAACCTGGATGGTCGCCGCGTAGTACTTCGGGCCGAGCAGCCACCCTCAGGGGGGAGGGGGCGTCCCCTAGGGGTCGGGGAGACACACGCTCAGGGGGCGACCAAAGCCACTCGCTCGGGGCGACTAAAGGCATCCGCTCAGGGGCGACCAAGACCATCTGCTCAAGACCACTCGCTCGGGGCGACCAAGACCATCCGCTCAGACGGCGAACAAGACCACTCGCTCGGGGCGACCAAAGCCATCCGCTCAGACGGCGAACAAGACCACTCGCTCGGGGCGACCAAAGCCATCCGCTCAGACGGCGAACAAGACCACTCGCTCGGGGCGACCAAAGCCATCCGCTCAGACGGCGAACAAGACCACTCGCTCGGGGCGACCAAAGCCATCCGCTCAGACGGCGAACAAGACCACTCGCTCGGGGCGACCAAGACCATCCGCTCAGACGGCGAACAAGACCACTCGCTCGGGGCGACCAAAGCCATCCGCTCAGACGGCGAACAAGACCACTCGCTCGGGGCGACCAAAGCCATCCGCTCAGGGGCAGCCAAGACCATCCACTCAGACGGCGACCCCAGCCATCCGCTCAGGGGTGCGGAAAACCATTCGCTCCCGGACGCACCGCTCACCTACAATCTCCGCTCTTGCCCGCCTCCCCACGGAGTGCCGCCGGCCGGACGGAAACCGGTCGGCATCCCGAAGCTGCGAAGCGATTCAGCCACCTCTCCAGCAGGTCCTTCCGGAGGCACCGCCTTGTCCAGCCCGTCCACGACCCCGTCCACGACCCCGTCCACGACCCCGTCCACGCGCGTCGACGACCCCCTCGCCCGCGAACGCTCCCACCTCGCCGAGTCCCGCGCCGCCCTGCGCGCGATGCGCGAGGACGCCGAGTCCCTCGACATCAGCGACGTCACCGCGAACTGGGTCAACGCCCAGATCCTGGAGCGCCAGATCGGCGAGCGCATCAAGGCACTCGCCGACCTCAGCCACACCCCGCTGTTCTTCGGCCGGCTCGACTACCTGCACGCTCCCGGCGCCGAGACGGCCGAAGGGGCGGAGGGCGAGCGCTTCTACATCGGGCGCCGGCACGTGCACGACCACGACGGCGACCCGATGGTCATCGACTGGCGCGCACCGGTGTCCCAGCCCTTCTACCGGGCGTCCAAGAAGAACCCGATGGACATCGCGCTGCGCCGCCGCTTCGGCTACACCGGCGGCGACCTCACGGCGTACGAGGACGAGCACCTGTCCGACCCGGCGGAGGCGGCGGCCACCAGCAAGCTGCTCCAGCAGGAGATCGAGCGCCCGCGTGTGGGCCCGATGCGCGACATCGTGGCGACCATCCAGCCCGAGCAGGACGAGATCGTGCGCGCCGGGCTGGGCGGGACGGTGTGTGTGCAGGGAGGGCCGGGGACCGGAAAGACGGCCGTCGGTCTGCACCGGGTCGCGTACCTCCTCTACGCCCACCGGGACCGGCTCGCCCGCACCGGCACCCTCGTCATCGGGCCGAACAGGTCCTTCCTGCACTACATCGAGCAAGTACTCCCGGCCCTCGGCGAGTTGGCGGTCCAGCAGGCCACCGTCGACGACCTGGTCTCCGGGAACGCGGAGGTGCGGGGTACGGACGACGCGGCGGCCGCGGTCATCAAGGGCGACGCGAGGATGGCGGAGGTACTGCGCAGGGCCGTCTACTCGCACGTGACCATGCCGACCGAGCCGGTCGTCGTCGTGCGCGGCTCACGCCGCTGGCGGGTTCCGGCGTACGAACTCGAGGTCATCGTCCGTGAGTTGCTCGACCGGAACATCCGCTACGGCGCCGCCCGCGAGGCCCTCCCGCAGCGCATCGCACACGCGGTGCTGGTCCAGATGGAACGCTCCGGCGAGGCCCCGGACGACAGGGTGCAGGACGCGGTGGCCCGCAACGCGGCCGTGAAGGCGGCCGTCAAGCAGGTCTGGCCGCCCGTCGACCCGGCGAAACTCGTCCTGCGGCTGCTCACGGACGCGGACTTCCTCGCCGTACACGCGGACGGAATCCTCACCGAGGACGAGCAGAAGAAGATCCTGTGGCCGAAGCCGGTCCGGTCGGTGAAGTCGGCCAAGTGGGCTCCGGCGGACGCGGTGTTGATCGACGAGGCGAACGACCTGGTCCAGCGCACGCACTCGCTCGGCCATGTCGTCCTGGACGAGGCGCAGGACCTGTCCCCCATGCAGTACCGGGCCGTCGGCCGCCGCTGCACCACCGGCTCGGCCACCGTCCTCGGCGACCTCGCGCAGGGCACCACGCCCTGGGCGACCCGGAGTTGGGACGAGGCCCTCGCGCACCTCGGCAAGCCGGACGGCGTGATCGAGGAGCTGACGGCCGGTTTCCGCGTACCGACCGACGTCATCACCTACGCCTCCCGCCTCCTCCCGCACATCGCCCCGGGCCTGACCCCGGTCGCGTCGGTCCGCGAGAACCCGGGCTTCTTCGACGTCCGCCCTGTCTCCGACACCACCCAGGTGGTCGCGGCCTGCGAGGAGTTGCTGCGCAACGAGGGCTCCACCGGCCTGATCGCCGCCGACGCCCGCGTCCCCGCGCTGGCGGAGGCACTCACGGCGGCCGGCATCGGTTACCTGGCCCCCGGCGAGGAGACGACACGGGAGACCCGCCTCACCCTCGTCCCCGCCTCCCTCGCCAAGGGCCTGGAGTACGACTACGTCGTCCTCGACGAACCCCAGGCCGTGGTCGACGGCGAACCCGACGAACGCACGGGCCTGCGGCGCCTGTACGTGGCCCTGACCCGAGCGGTGTCGGGCCTGATCGTGACGCACGCGGCAGCACTGCCGCGCGAACTGGGCTGAGAGGGGTTGGGGGAGGGTTCTCGCCCCCGCCACCCCTACCCGTCCCATCCTTCTGGGGCTCCGCCCCAGACCCCGCTCCTCAAACGCCGGAGGGCTGATTTCAGCCCGCGTCCAGCGCTCCCCGCCACTCCGCAACCGCCGCCACCGACACCGGCCGCTCCCAGCCCTCCGGCCGGGCGGCCCCGCCGATGTGGAAGGCGTCGATGCCGGCGGCACGGAGCGTGGGGACGTGGTCCAGGCGCAGGCCGCCGCCGACCAGGATGCGCTGCTCGTAGCCGGGCTCCCCGCTTCGCCTGCGCCCGGCCTCGGCGAGCAGTGTGGGGAGTCCGTCGTCCACGCCCGTCGGGGAGCCGGCGGTGAGGATGGTGTCGAGGCCGGGCAGACCGTCCAGCTGCTTGCGCAGGGCGTCCCGGTCGGCGCAGTGGTCGATGGCGCGGTGGAAGGTCCACCGGCAGCCGTCCAGCTCGCCGGCCAGGCGCTCCACGGCGGCGAGGTCCACTCCGCCGTCCGCGTCGAGGAACCCGAGCACGAACTCCTCGGCGCCCGCGGCCCGCAGCTCCCCGGCGACCCGCACCAGCCGGTCGACGTCCTCGGCGGCTCCCGCCGCGAACCCGTCCGCGGGGCGCAGCATCACGCGCAGCGAGATGTCGACGGCGGCCCGGATCCCGGCGACCGTGCCGGCCGACGGGGTCAGCCCGTCGGCCGCGATGTCGGTGACCAGCTCAAGCCGGTCCGCGCCTCCGGCCTGGGCGGCGACCGCGTCCTCGACGCCGAGGGCGATCACCTCCAGGACTGCACGCTTGCTCATGGGACCCCATTCGTCGGCGGCTACAGGTCTAGTCCAAGGTCTAGTCCAATCCAGCCTACGCCTGTACGGGGCACCTTTCACCCGCGCCTGTGCACCGGACCCCGTTCACCGCACCCCGTTCATCCGTAGATGTTCAGCTCCTCCTCCTTCGCCCCCGCCAGCTCGTACGACACCCCCGCCGCCGACCGCCCCGCATACAGCCGTACGAGGGTGGCGGCGTCGCCGATGTACCGCGCCGGGGGCCGCTCCCCCGGGACCCCGCCCAGCCGCAGCGGCTCGTCGAGGTCGTCGAGGTCGGCCTGGAGCGGCACGTGGTCGCGCTCCCGGGTGATCCGGACGAGCAGCGCCAGCGCGTCCGGCAGCCCCGGTCCCGCGTACGCCCCCGGCTCGCCGAGCGCCTCGCGCACGTCACCCGCGTGCACCCACTCGCCCAGCGCGATCCCGTCCAGCACCCCGCCCGCCCCGGCGATCACGGGTCCCGCCTCCGTCATCCCCCGCTCCAGCTCGTCCACGACCTGCTGGTTCTGCCATTCGGCCCGCTCGGCGATGTCCCGGTCGTTCGACGCGGGCGAGAAGACGTCCTTCTCGTACCTGCTCTCCACCACCCGCATCAGCACGGCCGAACAGTGCGCGAGCACGTCCCGCACGGTCCAGCCCGGACACGCGGCGGCCGGCCGGGCGAAGTCCTCGTCGGGCCTGGCCCGCAGCAGCGGGACGAGGGCGTCCCGTTCGGTGCGCAGCAGCCGGCCGGGCAGTTCAGGGTCACGTTCCTCGGCAGAAGTCATGGGTCCCACGCTAGGGGCCGAGTACCGGTCGAGGGGAGAATGGGCACATGGCCGATCCCGACGCCCTGCGCACCCGTTTCGTCCGTGCCCTGGAAGGAGCCCGGGGCCACGACACCACCGGCCCCGACCCGGCCCCGTACGCGGACAACCTGCTGGCCCGCTGGCAGGAGCCGCAGCGCCGCTACCACACGCTGACCCACCTCACCGCGGTCCTCGACCACGTCGACGTCCTGGAGAAGTACGCCGCCGACCCGGACGTCGTACGCCTCGCCGCCTGGTTCCACGACGCGGTCTACCTGCCAGACCGCTCCGAGAACGAGGAACGCTCGGCCCGCCTCGCCGAACGCGCCCTCCCCGAGGCGGGTCTCCCGGCGGAGAAGACCGCCGAGGTGGCCCGTCTGGTCCGCCTCACCACCACCCACGACCCGGCCGACGACGACCCCGACGGCCAGGTCCTCTGCGACGCGGACCTGGCGATCCTCGCCGCGCCGCCATCGGCGTACGCCGCGTACACGGCCGCGGTCCGGGAGGAGTACGGCTTCGTACCGCCGGACGCCTTCCGCGAGGGCCGCGCCGCCATCCTGCGCCAACTCCTCGCCCTGCCCCGGCTGTTCAGGACGCCGTACGGGGAGGCGGAGTGGGAGGCGACGGCCCGCTACAACCTCGCCGCCGAGCTGGAGCTGCTCACGTCCTGAGCCGGGCTGCAGTAGCGTCATAGGCCTGAACCTCTGCCGGAAGGATCACACTCCGTGGGCGACGCCCCCATAAGCATCCCCTCCATACGCATCCCCTCCGAGCGCCTCACCCTGCACGGCGTCCCGCCCGCGGCCGCCGCCGACCTGTGCGCGGGCGGCGACGGAGGCTTCGACTGGCTGGAGGGCGGGCCCTTCGAGGGCACGCTGGAAGCCGCCGGGATGCTGCTGAAGGCCTACGAAGCGGGCGTGTACCGCCCGGAGTTCGGCCTCTTCGTGCTCATACGCCGGGAGGACGGCCGCGCGATCGGCGGCATGGGCTTCCACGGCGCGCCCGACGAGGAGGGCACGGCGGAGGTCGGCTACGACCTGGTGGCGGGCGCCCGCGGCAACGGCTACGCCACCGAGGCGCTGCGCACGCTGTGCGCGTGGGCGCTGGCCCGGGACGAGGTACGGGCCCTGTTCGCGACCATCGAGCCGAACAACGCCCCGTCCCAGGCGGTGATCGCCCGCGCCGGCTTCGCACAGGTGAACGACGACCTCGACGAAGAAGGGCTGCACGCCTACGAACTGCGCGGCTGACCCCGCCTTGGCCGTCGCTCCGGGCTACGAACTGCGCGGCTGCTCCCGCCCCTTCGGCCTCCGCAACCCCGCCCCGTGCAGCAGCCGCACCACCTCACGGCTGCTGACCTCCACCGCTCCCGCGGCCACCACGTCCGCGTACCGGTGCGAGGGAATGTCGTAGTGGTCGCGCTCGAAGGCCCGCCGGGGCACGCCCAACTCATCTGCGAACGCGTGCAGTTCGGCGAACGAGACATCACTGACGAGGTGGGACCACATGCGCCCGTGGCCCGGCCAGGTGGGCGGGTCGATGTACACCGTCACGAGAGCCTCACGAGGACGACGCCCCGCCGGTCGCCGACCCGAGCGCCCCCACCGCGGCCACCTTCACGCCCGCCTTGTGGCAGACCCAGTGCGGGTCGGGCCCGAGCTCCGGCTCGACCTCCAGCGCGTGCGGGTCGCCGGTGCCGCACACCGGGCACAGCGGCCAGCGGCCGTACCGCTCGAGCAGCGAGTCCTGGACGTCCTGGGCGACCAGCCCGGCCACGAACGGCACGCCGTCCGGCCACTGCTCGACCCACCAGCGCCGCTGCACGACGGAGTCCTCGACCATCGACACCACGTCCGCGGCGGCCACCTCGCCCGCGGCGAGGTCGGCGAGCACGAGGGCGCGTGCCGCGTGCAACGCCTGCTCCAGGGGGCTGATGGGGTCCATGCACCCATTGTGCGCACTCTTGACCACAACACCGAGCCGAAAATATCTTTCATATGTGACCCAGAACGTGAAGGAAATTTTCGGCAACAGCCTCGCCGCCAAAGTGCGCACCCTCGCCCCCTCGATGACCCGTTCCATGCAGCGCGTCGCCGAGGCCGTCGCGAAGGACCCCGCCGGCTGCGCCGCCCTCACGGTCACCGGACTCGCCGAACTCACCGGCACCAGCGAGGCGACCGTCGTACGCACCGCCCGCATCCTGGGCTACCCCGGCTACCGCGACCTGCGCCTCGCCCTCGCCGGCCTCGCCGCCCAGCAGGCCTCCGGCCGGGCCCCCGCGATCACTACGGACATCGCGGTGGACGACCCGATCGCCGACGTCGTGACGAAACTCGCGTACGACGAGCAGCAGACCCTCGCCGACACGGCGGCCGGCCTCGACACCGTGCAGCTCGCGGCGGCGGTGTCCGCGCTGTCCGGGGCGCGGCGGACGGACGTGTACGGCGTCGGGGCGAGCGGGCTGGTCGCCCAGGACCTCACCCAGAAGCTGCTGCGCATAGGGCTGATGGCCCACGCCCACAGCGATCCGCACCTCGCCGTCACGAACGCGGTGCAGCTGCGGGCGGGGGACGTGGCGATAGCGATCACCCACTCGGGCTCGACCGGCGACGTCATCGAGCCGCTGCGGGTCGCCTTCGAGCACGGGGCGACGACGGTGGCGATCACCGGCCGGCCCGACGGGCCCGTCACGCAGTACGCCGACCATGTGCTGACGACGTCCACCGCGCGGGAGAGTGAGCTGCGGCCGGCGGCCATGTCCTCCCGTACCAGCCAACTGCTGGTGGTGGACTGTCTGTTCGTCGGCGTCGCGCAGCAGACGTACGACACGGCGGGCCCGGCGCTCTCGGCCTCCTACGAGGCACTGGCGCACCGGCACCGGCACCATCGATAGACCCGATCACACCGCACATCGGAAAGAGCCGACTCTCACCATGACCTCGACCTCCAAACCCGGTGATCTCCAGGCCCAGTTGGAATCCCTCACCACCGAGGCCTTCCGACCCGAACTCGCCGACATCGACCGGCTGCCCACCCTCGACATCGCCCGCCTCATGAACGTCGAGGACGCCTCCGTGCCGGACGCGGTCACCCGGCGGCTTCCTCAGATCGCCGCCGCGATCGACGCCGTCGCCGAGCGGATGAGCCGCGGCGGCAGGCTGATCTACGCCGGCGCCGGGACCGCCGGACGGCTCGGCGTGCTGGACGCGTCCGAGTGTCCGCCGACCTTCAACACCGACCCGTCCCAGGTCGTGGGCCTCATCGCGGGCGGCCGGGAAGCCATGGTCACCTCGGTCGAGGGGGCCGAGGACTCGGCGGAACTGGCCCGCGCCGACCTCGACGCCCTCGCGCTGACCCCGGCCGACACGGTGGTCGGCGTCTCCGCCTCCGGCCGTACCCCGTACGCGATCGGCGCGGTCGAACACGCCCGTGCGCAGGGCGCGTTGACCATCGGCCTGGCCTGCAACGCGGACAGCGCACTCGCGGCGGCCGCCGAGCACGGCATCGAGATCGTCGTCGGCCCCGAGCTCCTCACCGGCTCCACCCGCCTCAAGGCGGGCACGGCCCAGAAGCTCGTCCTCAACATGCTGTCGACGATCACGATGATCCGCCTCGGCAAGACCTACGGAAACCTCATGGTCGACGTACGCGCCTCGAACGAGAAGCTGCGCGCCCGCTCCCGCCGCATCGTCGCGATCGCCACCGGCGCGGCGGACGAGGAGATCGAGCGGGCCCTGGCCGCCACCGACGGCGAGGTGAAGCACGCCATCCTGACGATCCTGGCCGACGTCGACGGCCCGACGGCTGCCCGCCTCCTGGAGGAGTCGGACGGGCATCTGCGGGCGGCGTTGGCGGCGTCCGGCTGATACACCAACTGGTCTTGTTAGCGTGGGCGTTCGACCAGGGGGAGGAACCGAAATGCAGCCCACGACCACGTTCCGTATCGGCGGAGACCTGGAGGTACGGCGGCTCGGATTCGGCGCGATGCGGCTGCCGACCGAACCGGCGGACGACCGCGCCGCGTCCGTCGCCCTGCTCCGGCGGGCGGTCGAACTGGGCGTCACCCTCATCGACACGGCACACCTGTACGGCTGGGGAGCCAACGAGGAGCTCGTCGCCGAGGCCCTGCACCCCTACCCCGCCGACCTCCTCGTCACCACCAAGGTCGGCGTCGTACGAACCGAGTCGGGCGACTGGTCCTACGACGCCCGCCCGGCCTCCCTCCGCACCCAGGTGGACGAAGCCCTGCGCCGCCGGCGCACCGACCGCATCGAACTCCTCCAACTCCACCGCATCGACCCGGACACCCCGCTCGCCGACCAGCTGGGCGCGCTGGGCGACCTCCGCTCTGAAGGCAAGATCGGCCGGATCGGCCTGTCCGAGGTGACGGTCGCGCAGCTGGCCGAGGCCCGCACGATCGTCGACATCGCGAGCGTCCAGAACCGCTACAACGTGCTCGACCGCGAGTACGAGCCGGTACTCAGGGCGTGCGAGGCGGCGGACATCGCCTTCCTGCCGTGGCGGCCCGTGGCGCCGGGCGCGGCGGAAAAGGACCCCGAGATCACGGCGGTCGCATCGGAGCTGGAGGCGACCCCGACCCAGGTCGCCCTGGCCTGGCTGCTCGCCCACTCGCCGGTGACGGTGCCGATTCCGGGGACGGCGAGCATCGGTCACCTGGAGGAGAACGTGGCGGCGGCGGACATCCGGCTGACCCGGGACCAGTACGACCGCCTCAACAGGGCAGCCTCCCCTCCGCGTTGACCCTGCGCACCCGCGCCCGCAGCACCTCCTCCTGCGGCGCGGGTCCCGTCGACTCCGGCGGACAGTCCCACTCGCGCCCTCCGGCGACGGGCCGGAGCTGCACTCTGCCACCCACGTGCCCCATGACCTCCCCGAGCCGCCCGTCCCGCACGTCCACGACATGCGTGCCGATCGCTGGCCGCTCCCCACGCAGGACGGAGGCCAGGCGCTCGGCGGTACGGACGTTGCAGCGCCCTAGCTCGACGAGGGCGAACGGCTCGTCGCTGGCGCCGGTCACCGGGTCGACGCGTAGGGACGGCAGGATGATGCCGACGCCGGCGAGGGCCTCCCGCACCAACTCCACGACTTCTTCGGTCGACCGCACGGCCATCTCGCTACCTCCACGCTGAGTTTCCGGTTCGCAACACAGCGTGGCCGCCACCCTTCTAACCTGGCCATACCGGATGCTCCAACAACCTCTGCTGTGGGACAGGGAGTCGCCAGACATGCCAGGACCGAAGGACCTCGACCCCTCCTCCTCACCTCGCGCCCTGCTCGGCGCCGAACTCCGCCATGCAAGAGAGAAGGCCGGCCTGAGCCAGGAGGAGGTGGGCCAACGGCTGTTCGTGAGCGGTTCGTTCGTCGGCCAGTTGGAAGCGGGAACGCGGCGCATGCAGCCGGAGTACGCGCGGCTGCTGGACGAGGTGCTGGGGACGGAGGACTTCTTCCTACGGAACTGCGGCGCGTCGGCCAAGTCGAAGTACCGGGAGCACTTCGCGGATGCGGCGGAGGCGGAGACACGCGCTACGGCGATCAGGGAGTACGCCTCGATGCTGATCCCGGGCCTGCTCCAGACGCCGGCCTACGCCGAAGCCGTCAGCCATGCCTACCAGCCGACGGCGACGCAGGAAGCGATCGATGCGCTGGTAACAGGCCGGATGGAGCGGACCCGTCTTCTCGACGATCCAACAAAGCCCATGTTGTGGGCGGTGATTGACGAAGCGGCGTTGCGTAGGGTGACGGGCGGGCCTGAAGTGATGGCGGAGGCCTTACATCACATCCTCGCCCTCGCCCGCCGGAACCGCGCCATCGTGCAGGTGCTGACGTTCGACGCAGGAGCCCACCCGGGGATGCAGGGCTGCGTCAAGCTGATGGACTTCGACGACGCGCCACCGCTGGTCTACCTCGAAGGAGTCGACACCGGGCGCCTGGAGGACGACCCCGCTACCGTCGCGCGCTACAGGCTCTACTACGAATTCCTCGCGGCCTCGGCTCTCTCGCCCGGGAAGTCTCTGGCTCTGATCGAGTCGATGGCGCAGGATTACGCCCATGAGGAACACCCCTAAGACCTGGCGCAAGTCGACGTACAGCGGCGGGACCGGCGACAACTGCCTCGAAGTAGCCGACGGCCACCCCGCCCTCGTCCCCGTCCGTGACTCCAAGCACCCCCACGGCCCGAAGCTCGTGTTCCGGGCGCAGACCTGGTCGGCATTCGTCGAGGCGGTCGTAGAGGTCAGGATCTGACCTCTATCGCTCCTAGCGTGCCCCCATGACCGACACCACACACGCCATCACCACCGACGAGCGCACCGACCTGCTGGAAGCGCTGGCCCACGGCCGGCACTTCCTGCGCTTCACGACCCGCGACCTCACCGACGAGCAGGCCGGGCGGCGGACCACCGCCAGCGCGCTGTGCCTGGGCGGCCTGATCAAACACGTCACGTCGGTGGAGCGGCACTGGGCGGAGTTCATCCTCAACGGACCGTCGGCCATGCCCGACTTCACCGCCATGACCGAGGCCGACTTCGCCCGGCGGGCCGACGAGTTCCGGATGTTGCCCGGCGAGACGCTGGCCGGCGTGCTGGCCGAGTACGAGGAGACGGCCCGCCGGACCGACGAGATCGTCACGACCCTGCCCGACCTGAACGCCACGCACCCGCTGCCCGAGGCGCCGTGGAACAAGCCCGGCGCGCGTTGGTCGGCCCGCAGGGTGCTGCTGCACATCGCCGCCGAGACCGCCCAGCACGCGGGCCACGCCGACATCATCCGCGAGTCCCTGGACGGCGCGAAGAGCATGGGCTGACGAGTCCCGAAGCTCAAGCCTCCAGCTCCGAGCCCTCTTTCTGAGGAATGGGTGGAGGGCCCCAACCCGCCCTCCCACCCCGCGTGTGTGAAAGCTGCTACAGATTTTCTAGTCATTCATAGTCATCCCTAGTCGTGTGTCTCACGTAACTTGCTCTCGTGAAGCTTTCGGAGTGGGCCCGTCAGCAGGGCGTGAGCTACCAGACCGCCTGGCGGTGGGTGAAGGACGGGAAGATGCCCGTCCCCGTTCACCAGGCGCCGTCCGGGACGTGGTTGGTCGACGAGGTCGCCGTCCAGCCGTCCGGGCGTGTGGTGGCGTACTGCCGCGTGTCGTCCGTTGAGCAGAAAGCCGATCTTGAGCGGCAGGCCGCCCGGGTCGTGTCCGGCGCGAACGGCCTGGGCCTGGCCGTCGCTGAGGTGGTCACCGAGGTGGGATCCGGGTTGAACGGGCGGCGCCGCAAGCTGCACCGGCTGCTGTCCGACCCGCAGACGGCGGTGATCGTGGTCGAGCACCGCGACCGGCTGGCCCGGTTCGGCGTCGAGCACCTGGAGGCCGCGCTGTCGGCGTCCGGGCGGCGCCTGATCGTCCTCGACCCCACCGAGACCGCCGATGACCTGGTAGGCGACATCACCGAGGTGCTCACCTCCATGTGCGCCCGCCTGTACGGGCGGCGGGCAGCGAAGAACCGGGCCGCCCGCGCGGTGGCCGTAGCGACCGGCGAGGCCGCCGAGTGAAGAAGTTCCGGCCGCAGTCCGGGTTCGTGGTGCAGGCGTACCGCTTCGCAGTGGACCCGAACGCCACCCAGGAGCATGCCCTGCGCTCGCACTGCGGCGCGGCGCGTGCCGCCTACAACTGGGCCGTCGGCTGGGTGACCGCCTCCTGGTGGCAGCGCCGCGCGGAGGAGTCCTACGGCATCGGCGAGGCCGGGCTGACCAAGTGGCGGCCGTGGTCGCTGCCCGCGCTGCGGAAGGCGTTCAACGAGGCCAAGCACACCGATCCGAGGTTCGCCGCCTGGTGGCAGGAGAACTCCAAGGAGGCGTACTCCACCGGCCTGGCGAACGCGTCGGCCGCGTTCGACAACTACGCGAAGTCCAAGAACGGCAAGCGGCGCGGCAAGCGGATGGGTGCGCCGCGGTTCAAGTCGAAGCGCAAGGCGCGCCTTGCCTGCCGGTTCACCACCGGCGTGATCCGCGTGGACGCTGACGGCCGTCACGTCACCCTGCCCCGGCTGGGCACGATCCGCACCCACGAGCCCACGGCGAAGCTCCTCGCCCGTGTCCAGGCCGGGACGGCCCGGATCCTGTCCGCGACCGTGCGGCACGAGCGCGGACGCTGGTTCGTCTCGTTCCAGGCCGAGATCAAGCGGGACCTCGAACGCGTGGCGCGGCCGGACGTGGCGGTCGGGATCGACCTGGGGGTGAAGACCCTCGCGGTCATGGCCGACAGCACCGGCGAGATCCGCACCATCGCGAATCCCGGGCACTACAACCGGGCACGCAAGCAGCTGCGCCGCGCCTCCCGCGTCGTCTCCCGACGACGCGGCCCCGACCGGCGGACCGGGCAGAAGCCGTCGAAGCGGTGGGAGAAGGCCAACGCCGCCCGCAACAAGGTGCATCACCGGGTGGCCAACCTCCGCGCGGACGCCCTGCACAAGCTCACCACCGCCGTGGCGGCCGAGTACGGCACGGTCGTGGTCGAAGACCTCAACGTCGCCGGGATGCTCCGCAACGGGCGTCTCGCGCGAAGGATCGCCGACGCCGGCTTCGGGGAGATCCGCCGCCAGCTCACCTACAAGACCCGCCAGCGCCACGCCACCCGCACCATCGCGGCGGACCGCTGGTACCCCTCCTCGAAGACCTGTTCCGGGTGCGGCGCGGTGAAAGCCAAACTGCCGCTGCATGTGAGGACCTACCAGTGCGACGCCTGCGGTCTGGTCATCGACCGGGACGACAACGCCGCACTCAACCTCGCCGCGCTCGCGGCAGCCGCAACAACTGGTACCGGAGTGGCCGGAGACCAGGACGCCCAAGCGGTGTCGAAGCCTCGTGGAGCCGACCAGAAGACCCGCACCACCCGCCCCCGCCGCAAGGCGGAGGCGGGGCGGGCAGGTGGCGCAACCCTGCCGCACCAGCGGCAGACGGAAGCGAGAGACCGTACTCAAGCCGAAGCCCTCACGCTCTGGTGACGAGACGGACCTTCCGAGCGGAAACGTCCGGAATGCTGAGACCTGACTACGGTCTCGGCAACGGCTTGACCTACGAGATCGAAGGAACAGTTCGATCCCATGGCTGACGCCCAGCGCACGCTCTCCCAGCCCGCGCACGCTCTCTCCCACCCGATGGCCAGTCCGGGTTACGGAAAACGCTACGCCCCCGACCAACGCCCCCGCACCGCGACCGACTTCGCCCGCCTCGCGCCTCTCGTCACCGACTGGTACGCCCGAGGCGCCACTGACGCGGACGTAACCCGAGCCCTGACCAACGGCCTGCCCACCCCGGTCCATCACCCGGCTGACCTGATCCACAACCGTCTCACCACCAAGCTCCCGCCGGAGAGGCCCACCCCACGCCCCCTCCGCGTCCTGGAGTGCGCCAAGTGCGGAGTACCGGGCCGCCCGGAGGCCCTGCCCGGCGGCATCTGCGGCGCGTGCCGGGGCGAACGCGCTCCTGCTCAACCCAGTACGCCCCTGCCGGCACCCGCGATCCACGCCCGCGCGGCCGAGATCCGCACCGCGATGTCCCAACGACGCCGAGAGAAGGCACCCACATGACGGCTCCTACGGTCCGCCGACACCACGCCCGGGCAGGATGGAGGGGAGGAGGCAACACCATGACCCCTGGTACCGCTGAACGCCCGCAGATGCCCATCGAGGACTTCGAGGAACTGGCCAGTGTGGCCCCGGAGCACGTGCGGCTGGAGTTCGTCGACGGGCGGGTCCGCACGAAGGACCCCCTCAGTGTCGAGGACTTCGAGGAACTGGAGCGCCGGGCGCCGGAGACCGTCCGGCTTGAGTACGTCAACGGAAAACTAGAGGTCAAGGCGATGCCGGACGGCAACCACCGCTCGATCCATGTCTGGCTGGTGCGCCAGTTCCTGCTCCAGCGGCCCGATCTGGACCTCGTACCGGAATCCGGCGTCAAGGCTGAGGCCTACCGCAAAGGACGCGCCCGCACGGACGCCGCTCTCGCACCGGTGGACCACTTCCGAGGCCACGGCGAGTGGTCCGAGACCGATGGCATTCTCCTGGCTCTTGAAATCACCTCCCACGACCGCGACACCAACAAGCGCGACCGCATCGACAAGCCCATCGGCTACGCGGAAGCCGACATCCCCGTCTACCTCCTCGTCGACCGCGACAACAACACCCTCACGGTCTTCAGCGAGCCGAAGGACGGTCGCTACCACCAGTCCGTCTCCTACCCTTGGGGAGACACGGTCCAGCTGCCCTCCCCCGTCGACATCACCCTCGACACCGAAAAACTCAAGGACTACGCGGACTGATGAACCACGCCCAGCTCACCGCCCTGGGCCGCGCCCTCCGTCTCCTCGGGGAGCACGGCGAGGCCCTCACCGGGGACACCCCGGACACCCGGCTCCATGAGGTCAAGGCCGATCTCAAGCGGGCCCTGGATCTGCTGCAGGACAGCGTCACCGGGGCCGCGCCCTCCACACGATGCCCCGAGCACCCCAACGGGCCCGTCGACGAGAACGCCCACGATCTCTGCCTGCTCTGCGAGACCCGGCGCCGCGCGGCCCGCCGCTCGGAGTACAACGGGCCCTCCGCGCAACCGCACCCCACCGATCCCACGCCCTCGCGGTACGGCGTACGCGAGGACCGGCCGCAGCCCCAGCAGCGGTGGCTGCCGGAGCTGTGGAACGGACAGGCGTGGCAGTTGTGCGGGACCCCGCGCCGGGACCGGCACGAGGCCGAGCTCTATCTCGCCGCCCAGCGGCGCGGGCCGAGGGCCGCCATGGCCTACCGGCTCGTGCACGAGTTCACGGACTACGAGGTGCTGCGGGTGTGGGGCACCCCGGTCCACGTCGATATCGAGCCGCTCGGGAACCTGTAAGGCACGCTTACGTCAACAGTGGCATCGGCGCGAACTCGTACCCCTCCCACAGCCGCCTCGACGCCTCCTCCGGATACGCCCTGACCTGCGGCTCGGCGTCCATGACCTGCACCAGCCGCCGCTGCGTGTCGTACGCCGGCCAGCCCGGGTCGCCCGTCCTCGCGAACGCCGTCCAGGACTCCCGGAAGCGGGACGACAGCGCCCGCCCCTCCGGCGGGACCTCTCCGCCGGGGAACAGCATGATGCCGAGGTCGGCGGCGAACGTACCGAAGAGCAGCGGGATGTCCAGCGCGTGGCAGGCACCCAGCGCGCCTCCGCCGCCCGGCGCCGTCCAGGTCAGTTCGTAGACGTGGGCGCGGCCGCCGCCCGCGAGCTGGGCCTCGGCCAGGTGGTGGCTGGGCATGCCGAAGAGCCAGTCGGTCTGGACGCGTTCGAACAGTTCACCCGGCGAGGCGTCCGGGAAGGCCGCACGGTAACCGTCCTCACCGACCTCCCCCGTCTCCCCCGGCGCGAACAGCCGCAGTGCCCACCGCGCCTGCTCCTCCGTGATGTTCCCCAGCTGCCCGCCCATCGCCAGGAACAGCCGGAACTCGTCCCGGTTGTGGCCGACGACCAGCTCCACGTCCCGGCCCGCCCCGGCCGCCAGCGCCTGCCAGGGCGTGACCGGCAGGACCTCGCCGTCGACCACGGGAGAGAAGGGGGTGAGCGTCGGGGCGGCCCGGCCCCACCTGTCCAGGTACTGCATCATTTTCCCGCCCAGCGCCTCGCCCGCGGCGGGGAGTGTGCGCGGGTCCACGCTCGACAGGTCCGCGACCGTCGGCCGCAGCCCCGCCTCCCCCGCGATCGCCGTCGCGATGTCACGGGCCAGGGCGTCGGAGAAGTACGTGCCGGGCACGCTCTGGGCGATGGCCCGCCGGAACAGGCCGGTCGCGCTCGGCATGGCCAGCAGGGCTGCCACCGATCCGGCGCCGGCCGACTCGCCGAAGACGGTCACCTGGCCGGGGTCGCCGCCGAACGCCGTGATGTTGTCCCGTACCCACTGGAGCGCGGCGACCTGGTCGAGCAGGCCGCGGTTGGCGGGGGCACCCTCGATGCGGGCAAAGCCCTCGATGCCGACGCGGTAGTTCAGGGAGACGACCACCACGTCACCGTCGTGCGCGATGTGCCGGGCGTCGTAGCCGGGGCTGCCGGCGTGGCCGAGCTTGTAGGCGCCGCCGTACAGCCACACCATGACCGGGCGGTGGGCGGCCGGGTCCGGGTCGGGCGTCCAGACGTTGACCGTCAGCCAGTCGTCGCCCAGGGGGACGTCCAGGCCCTCGGCGCCGCGGCCCAGGAAGGCCGCCTCCTGCGGGGGCGGCGGGCCGAAGGCGTACGCGTCGCGTATGCCTTCCCACGCCGGGGCCGGGCGGGGCGCCTGGAAGCGTGCCTCCCCGACCGGCGGCGCGGCGAACGGGATACCGCGGAAGACGGTCAGCCCGTCCTCCCGCCTCCCGCGCACCACCCCGCCTTCGGTACGGACCACAGGCGGGGCGGAGTCGGTCGTGGGGTCTCGGGGCTCGGTCGTCGTCATCGTCGGCGCGCTCCTCGCTGATCGTTGCCTGCGAGAATGATTGCCCTTAACCATGATCCCGAACAAGCGATCGCACGCGCTCCTCCCCCAGCTCGTACACCGTCTCGTGCGCCTGCGGGTCGCGTGCGTGGAAGGTGTGGAACAGCGGGCCGGTCGCTCCGCCCAGCTCCACGAGGGAGGCCGAGGCACCGCGTACGGCCCGTTCCGTCCCGGGCGCGGTCGTGAGGTCGATGCGGTTGACGACTCCCGGGGTGACCCAGACCGGCACGGACGCCAGGAAGCCGAAGAGCTGGAGGTGGAAGTGGCCGGTGAGGACGACCCGGACGTCGGTGCCCTGGATGACCGCGGCCAGCTCTTCCGGGTTGCGCAGGCCGAAGACGCGCTGCGTCTCGACGTCCAGCGTGATCGGCGGATGGTGGAAGGCGAGGATCGTGCCCTGAGGCGCGGGCCTCCTCAACAACGCCCGCAGCCAGTTCAGTTGGGCGCGGCTCAGATGGCCGTGCACCTTCCCCGGCACCAGCGAGTCCAGCGTGATGAAACGCCACCCGCCGACCGTGCTCATGGCCGCCCGCTCCGACACCTCGGGCTCCGGGACCGAGTCGGACTCCAGGACGGACTCGGGCTCCGGGTGCCCGCTGCCCAGCACCGTGCCGAAGGCCACCCGCTCGTCATGGTTGCCGGTCGTGTAGAACACCGGCGCGCCGAGACCTCGGGCGAACTCCCCCACCAGTTCCTTCAGGGCCGTATACGCCTCCACCGCCCCGTCGTTGGCGAGGTCTCCGGTGACGACGACCGCGTCCACGCCCCGTTGGTGCCGGAGTTCGGCGAGCATCAGGCGCAGGGACTCGGTGGCGTTGACGCCGTGCTTGTTGGGGGCGTCGGTGCGTTCCAGATGGGTGTCCGAGAGATGCAGTATCCGCATCTCTCGAACACTAGAGGGACTCGGAGATCAGCTCAGGGTCTTCAGCGCCGCCGCGTCGTACGGCTTCAGCTCGTCGAAGCGGTCGGCGAGGACCTTCGCCGCCCACTCCGGGTCCTGGAGCAGCGCGCGGCCCACGGCGATCAGGTCGAACTCCTCGGCCTCCAGGCGGTCGAGCAGGTCGTCGATGCCCTTGACCGGGGCGCCCTCGCCCTGGAAGCCCTTGAGGAAGTCGCCGTCGAGGCCGACCGAGCCGACGGTGATGACGGGCTTGCCGGTGAGCTTCTTGGTCCAGCCGGCCAGGTTGAGGTCCGAGCCGTCGAACTCGGGGAGCCAGTAGCGGCGGGTGGAGGCGTGGAAGGCGTCGACGCCGGCCGCGGCGAGCGGGGCGAGGATCGACTCCAGCTCCTCGGGGGTCTCGGCGAGGCGGGCGCGGTAGGCCTCCTGCTTCCACTGGGAGTAGCGGAAGATGACCGGGAAGTCGGCCGAGACGGTCTCGCGGACCGCCGCCACGAGCTCCTCGGCGAACCTGGCGCGGGCCACCGGGTCGCCGCCGTAGGCGTCGGTACGGCGGTTGGTGCCGGACCACAGGAACTGGTCGACGAGGTAGCCGTGGGCGCCGTGGATCTCCACGCCGTCGAAGCCGATGCGCTCGGCGGCCGCGGCGGCCTCGGCGAACGCGCCGATGACGTCGTCCAGGTCCCGCTGGGTCATCGCCTTGCCGGTGGGCTCGTCGGCGCCGAGGCGCAGGCCGGAGGGGCCGACGGCGGGGGCGTCGGCGTAGGGCG
Source organism: Streptomyces sp. NBC_01352 (assembly GCF_036237295.1). Classification (NCBI taxonomy): domain Bacteria; kingdom Bacillati; phylum Actinomycetota; class Actinomycetes; order Kitasatosporales; family Streptomycetaceae; genus Streptomyces; species Streptomyces sp. NBC_01352. Next base: position 6,008,922 of record NZ_CP108354.1, on the reverse strand, counting down.
GCTGGCCCTGCTCGCGCACCATGCCGATGTGCCACAGCTGCGGCACGATGGTGCCGCCCGCCGCGTGCACCTCGGTCGCGACCTTCGCCCAGCCCGCGAGCTGCTCCTCGCCGTGGAAGCGCGGGATGCTGTCGCTCTGGCCCGCCGACTCGTGTCCGACGTAGGTGCCCTCGGTGACGATCAGGCCGACGCCCGCGGCGGCGCGGCGCGCGTAGTACGACGCCACGTCCGCGCCCGGGATGCCGCCCGGGGAGAAGGCGCGGGTCATGGGCGCCATCGCGATGCGGTTCGGGACGGTGAGGCCGTTGATCGCGGTCGGCCGGGAGAGGATGCGGGCCGCGCGGGAGGTGGACTCGGCGGTGGGGGCAGTCACGTGGGGAGCTCCAATTGACCAGGCGGTATGTGCATACGCATGTACGGTACTCAGGTCCCAACCGACCCACCGCCCCACGGCATTCCACCTGTGCTGTGATCCCGGACACGCCCGAGGGCGGTACCTCCTGTCTCCAGGGGGTACCGCCCTCGGCGTCGTACAGCGTGAACTGTCGTACTGCGATGAACTCGCGATCCTCGGAAGGATCAGAAGTCCATGTCACCGCCCGGCATGCCGCCGCCGGCCGGGGCAGCGCCCGCCTTCTCCGGCTTGTCGGCGATGACGGCCTCGGTGGTGAGGAACAGCGCGGCGATGGAGGCGGCGTTCTGCAGGGCAGAGCGCGTCACCTTCGCCGGGTCGATGATGCCTTCGGCGATCATGTCGACGTACTCACCGGTCGCGGCGTTCAGGCCGTGACCGACGGGCAGGTTGCGCACCTTCTCGACGATGACGCCACCCTCGAGACCACCGTTGACGGCGATCTGCTTGAGCGGGGCCTCCAGGGCGAGCTTCACGGCGTTGGCGCCGGTCGCCTCGTCACCTTCGAGGTCCAGCTTCTCGAAGACCGAGGAGGCCTGGAGCAGGGCCACGCCACCACCGGCGACGATGCCCTCCTCGACGGCCGCCTTCGCGTTGCGAACGGCGTCCTCGATGCGGTGCTTGCGCTCCTTGAGCTCGACCTCGGTCGCGGCACCGGCCTTGATGACGGCCACGCCGCCCGCGAGCTTCGCCAGGCGCTCCTGGAGCTTCTCGCGGTCGTAGTCGGAGTCGCTGTTCTCGATCTCGGCGCGGATCTGGTTGACCCGGCCCTGAACCTGCTCGGAGGAGCCGGCACCGTCGACGATGGTGGTCTCGTCCTTGGTGATGACGACCTTGCGGGCACGGCCCAGAAGGTCGATCGAGGTGTTCTCCAGCTTGAGGCCGACCTCCTCGGAGATGACCTCGCCGCCGGTGAGGATGGCGATGTCGTTCAGCATCGCCTTGCGGCGGTCACCGAAGCCCGGAGCCTTGACGGCGACGGACTTGAAGGTGCCACGGATCTTGTTGACGACCAGGGTCGACAGGGCCTCGCCCTCGACGTCCTCGGCGATGATCAGCAGCGGCTTGCCCGACTGCATGACCTTCTCGAGGAGCGGGAGCAGGTCCTTGACGGAACCGATCTTGGAGTTGGCGATCAGGATGTACGGGTCGTCGAGCGACGCCTCCATACGCTCCATGTCGGTCGCGAAGTACGCCGAGATGTAGCCCTTGTCGAAGCGCATACCCTCGGTGAGCTCAAGCTCGAGACCGAAGGTCTGGGACTCCTCGACGGTGATGACGCCTTCCTTGCCGACCTTGTCCATCGCCTCGGCGATGAGCTCGCCGATCTGGGTGTCGGCGGCGGAGATGGAGGCCGTGGAGGCGATCTGCTCCTTGGTCTCGACGTCCTTGGCCTGCTCGAGCAGGGCACCGGAGACGGCCTCGACGGCCTTCTCGATACCGCGCTTGAGGGCCATGGGGTTGGCGCCGGCGGCTACGTTGCGCAGACCCTCGCGCACGAGCGCCTGGGCGAGCACGGTCGCCGTGGTCGTTCCGTCGCCGGCGACGTCGTCCGTCTTCTTGGCGACTTCCTTGACCAGCTCGGCGCCGATCTTCTCGTACGGGTCCTCGAGCTCGATCTCCTTGGCGATGGAAACACCATCGTTGGTGATCGTGGGCGCGCCCCACTTCTTCTCGAGGACGACGTTGCGGCCCTTGGGGCCAAGGGTGACCTTGACGGCGTCGGCGAGCTGGTTCATCCCGCGCTCGAGACCGCGCCGTGCCTCCTCGTCGAACGCGATGATCTTGGCCATGTGAAGTGGTCCTCCCGGACAGGGGGTGGATTTCTCCGGACCGCGCTGGCGCCCGCGACGGACGGCCTGCCTGCCTCGTGGTTCCTTGCCCCACATGGCCTGCGGGCCTCACCGACCCGGTCCTCGTTGTCACTCTCACCTTCAGAGTGCTAACGCCAATGATTAGCACTCGCCCCTGTCGAGTGCAAGCGCCTCTCGGAGGTCGGCACCGCGGCGCGGACCCGGCGCCGGACATGCCGAAGGGCTCGTAACCCATGACTCCCCATGGGATACGAGCCCTCCGAAGAACAGAAGAACGTCGCTGTCAGTCGGCGCGTGCTTCAGCCGGTCGCCAGTCGGACCATGTCCGCCTGCGGCCCTTTCTGGCCCTGCGAGATCTCGAAATCAACCCGCTGGCCTTCCTCCAGGGTGCGGTAGCCGTCCATCTGAATCGCGCTGTAGTGGACGAAAACATCCGCACCACCGTCGACCGCGATGAAGCCGTACCCCTTCTCCGCGTTGAACCACTTGACGGTGCCCTGAGCCATGCCTAACTCCCCTATTACTGGCCCTTGCACAGATCCACACTTCGCGGATCCGGGTCAGACCTCACCCCCCACATGGTTGGGGGCGTGCGCCGGAACGCGTCGACCGCGGCCGAATGTATCTGTCCAACTGCCGTCTGCAACAGGTCAATCGGACGAGAATTCTGGACGCGCACGGTCCGGAATGTGGTGAGAATTCACCCGAATTCAGGGCAAGTCGGGCCCCACAAAAAGCACAAAAGCCGCGAAAGAAGCACACACTTTGGCTACTTCTTGTCGGGTGCAAGGTTGAATTCAAGGGCTTACGACCCGCAGGTCGGCATCGCGTTCCCCAACTGTACCGCGCTCAACCACATTGAATTGCCCCCTCCGCTTCTCTCACGGAGGGGGCAATTCGTTGAACTCTCAGTTACCGACGTTACCGACGGTAATGATCAGCCTCCGGCGACGGCCGGAATGATGGACACGCCGGCACCGTCCGGGGTCGCGGTCTCCAGTCCCTGCTCGAAGCGGACGTCGTCGTCGTTCACGTACACGTTGACGAACCGACGCAGCTTGCCCTGGTCGTCGAGCACACGGGCGGCGATACCGGTGTGGTTCTTCTCCAGGTCACTGATGACCTCGGCGAGGGTGCCCCCCTCGGCGGCGACCTCGGCCTTGCCGCCGGTGTAGGTGCGCAGGATGGTGGGGATGCGGACGGTAACGCTCACGATGTGACCTCCGGTCAGGTAAGCGCCCTGAAGGGGCGCGGGGAACTGCGCGACCAGCCCCCACTGGCCCGCAGACGAACGCAACTACGCGAGACCAGCCTCACGGAACGACTCCAGGTTCGGGCGAATCGTCGCAGTAAGCCCCGTACCCGCCACCGCATCCAACGTCTTCAGCCCGTCGCCGGTGTTCAGCACGACCGTGGTCAACGTCGGGTCCAGCAGCCCGTTCTCGATCAGCTTCTTCGCGACGCCGACCGTCACACCACCGGCGGTCTCCGCGAAGATGCCCTCGGTCCGCGCGAGGAGCTTGATCGCGTCGACGACCTGCTCGTCGTTGACGTCCTCCACCGCACCGCCCGTACGCCGCGCGATGTCGAGGACGTACGGCCCGTCTGCCGGGTTGCCGATGGCCAGCGACTTGGCGATGGTGTTCGGCTTCTGCGGCCGCACGACGTCGTGCCCGGCCTTGTAGGCGACGGACACCGGCGAGCAGCCCTCGGCCTGCGCACCGAAGATCTTGTACGGCTTGTCCTCGACGAGTCCGAGCTCGATCAGCTCCTTCAGACCCTTGTCGATCTTCGTGAGCTGCGAGCCGGAGGCGATCGGCACGACCAGCTGGTCCGGCAGCTGCCAGCCGAGCTGCTCGCAGATCTCGTACGCCAGGGTCTTGGAGCCCTCGGCGTAGTACGGCCGCAGGTTGACGTTGACGAAGCCCCAGCCCTCGCCGGCCGGGTCGCCGATCAGCTCGGAGCAGAAGCGGTTCACGTCGTCGTAGTTGCCCTCGATGCCGACGAGCTCGCCGCCGTAGATCGCGGCCATGACGACCTTGCCCTGCTCCAGGTCGTGCGGGATGAACACGCAGGAGCGGAAGCCGGCGCGGGCCGCCGCGGCGCCCACCGCACCGGCCAGGTTGCCCGTGGAGGAGCAGGAGAGGGTGGTGAAGCCGAAGGCGCGGGCGGCCTCGATGGCCTGGGCGACGACGCGGTCCTTGAAGGAGTGCGTCGGGTTGCCGGAGTCGTCCTTGACGAAGAGCTTGCCGGCGTCGACACCCAGCTCGCGGGCGAGGTTGTCGGCCTTGACTAGCTTGGTCCAGCCGGGGTTGATGTTGGGCTTGTCCGCCACGTCGGCCGGGACGGGCAGCAGCGGCGCGTAGCGCCAGATGTTCGCGGGTCCCGCCTCGATCTGCTTGCGGAGCTCCTCCGTGTCGTATGCGGAGAAGTCGTACGCGATCTCGAGCGGGCCGAAACACTCCTCGCACGCGAAGACCGGGCCGAGGGGCACGCGGTGGCCGCATTCGCGGCAGCTGAGCGCTGCGGCGGGGCCGAGGTCGACGGGGGAGTCCGCGGGGACGTTCGCGGTGGTGTCCGTGGTGCTTGCAACAGTCTGCGCAGCCATGTGAGGCGAGGCCCTTTCTCCTCATCTTCCTCACGACGCATCTCGCCGTGAGACGGATTTGGCACCTTCCCTAGCCGGGGAGCCTCGCAAAAACGATCGTCACTGATCGCCACGAGACCGGCTGGAGGGTTGCCGGGGCTTCATCGGGCCGTATCCCTCTGCCCCTCTGGATGAGCGGTATGTAGTTGTTGATCGTTGAAACGGAACGCCGACCCCGACATGCGATGGTCATCAGCGTTGTTCAAGACTGTAACCGAAGGCCAGGACAGTTGAGATAGCCGTCCGAACCGCGAGATGGATCACATGTTCCACCAAGAGGCATGGATCACACGCTCGCCGAGAGAACGCAGAGGAGCCGCGCACCGTGCTGAATGAGGTCGAGCGTTGGCTGAGCACTCGCTCCTGGTCTAAGACCGATCGCCCGCTCCACAAGATCCTGGCAGCGAAACGCGCCACGCGACAGTCGGTCAGTGTCGTGCTGCCCGCGCTCAACGAGGAGGAGACGGTCGGTGACATCGTCGCCGTGATCCGTCACGACCTCATGCAACAGGTCCCGCTCGTCGACGAGATCGTCGTCGTCGACTCGGGATCGACCGACCGCACCTCCGAGGTGGCAGCCGCCGCGGGGGCCCGGGTCGTCCACCGCGACGACATACTCCCCCGCATACCGATCGCCCCCGGCAAGGGCGAGGTGCTCTGGCGCTCGCTCCTGGCCACCAACGGCGACATCATCTGCTTCATCGACGCCGACCTGAAGGAGTTCTCCTCCGACTTCGTCTCCGGGATCGTGGGGCCGCTGCTCACCGAACCCGGGGTCCAGCTGGTCAAGGGGATGTACGACCGTCCCCTCGGCGGCGCTGCCGGTCAGGGCGGCCGGGTCACCGAACTGATGGCCCGCCCGCTGCTGAACATGCACTGGCCGCAGCTGGCCGGTTTCGTACAGCCGCTCGGCGGTGAGTACGCGGCCCGCCGCTCGCTCCTGGAACAGCTCCCCTTCCCGGTGGGCTACGGCGTGGAGCTGGGCATGCTGGTCGACGCCCTGCACCTGGTGGGCCTCGACGCGCTCGCCCAGGTCGACGTCGGGGTGCGCAAGCACCGCCACCAGGACGGCCAGGCACTGGGCCGCATGTCCGCCGCGATCTACCGCACGGCCCAGCTCCGGCTGGCCCGCGGGCACCTGATCCGTCCCTCCCTCACCCAGTTCGAACGGGGCGAGGACGGCTTCGAGCCGCGCACCTACTCCGTGGACACGGAGGAGCGGCCGCCGATGGTGGAGATCGCGGAGTACGCGCATCGAAAGGTCGCCTGACCGGGTGTGTTCCGGCGTCCGAGGGCCGTACGAAGGCCGTACAGGGGCCGTATACGGCCCTCGGAGCCGCCCGAACGTTTGATTGTTTCCGGGCCGGGCTAGGTTGTGGCGTATGGCTTCAACGCAGGCTGCTCGGAGTGCTGAGGTACTCGTCGCGTCCAACCGCGGCCCGGTTTCGTACGAGGTGCGCCCAGACAGCACGGGCGGCACGCTCCACGCCAAACGGGGTGGCGGCGGGCTGGTCTCGGGACTGTCCGCCATCGGGTCCGACGCGGGCACGCTGTGGGTGTGCTCGGCGCTCGGCGACGGCGACCGCGAGGCGGTACGGCGCGGCGTCGGCGAGCCGGGCGTCCGCATGCTCGACATCCCTGCCGACGTGCACGCCGACGCGTACAACGGCATCGCCAACTCCGTGCTGTGGTTCGTCCACCACATGCTGTACCAGACCCCGCTGGAGCCGGTCTTCGACGCGGAGTTCCGGCGGCAGTGGGCGTCGTACGAGACGTACAACCGCGCGTTCGCCGAGGCGCTGGCGGAGGAGGCGGCCGAGGGCGCGGCGGTGATGGTGCAGGACTACCACCTGTGCCTGGTGCCGGGCATGCTCCGCGAGCTGCGGCCGGACCTGCGGATCAGCCATTTCTCGCACACACCGTGGGCGCCGGCGGACTACTTCCAGCTGCTGCCGGACGACATCCGCTCGCGGCTGGTGTGGGGGATGCTCGGGGCGGACCGGCTGGGGTTCCTGACCTCGCGGTGGGCGCGGGCGTTCATGGACTGCGCGAACGGGATCGACCCCGAGCGGGTCACCGCGTACACCCCGATCCCGAGCAAACCCCAGTACATCGAGCACACCCTCACGCGCCTCTCGCCGCTGCGCAGGACCTTGATCGGCGTGCACGGCCTCGGTGCCGACGCGGATTTCCTGCGCGCCCGCTCGCACGAGCCGGACGTCGAGGAGCGCATGGCGGCCCTCCGCGAGGAGATCGGCGAAGGCCGCAGGACGATCGTCCGGGTCGACCGGACCGAGCTGTCGAAGAACATCGTGCGGGGACTGTTGGCGTACCGGCAGCTGCTCGACGATCACCCCGAGTGGCGCGAGCGGGTGGTGCACGTGGCGTTCGCGTACCCGTCCCGCCAGGATCTCGCCGTGTACCGGGAGTACATGGCGGAGGTGCGGCGGCTGGCGGACGAGATCAACGCGGCGTACGGCACGCCGGGCTGGACCCCGGTCCTGCTCCACCTGAAGGACGACTTCGCCCGCTCCCTGGCCGCGTACCGCCTCGCCGACGTGGCTCTCGTCAACCCCATCCGGGACGGCATGAACCTCGTCGCGAAGGAGGTGCCGGTGGTCTCCGACGAGGGGTGCGCGCTGGTGCTGTCGCGGGAGGCGGGAGCGTACTGGGAGCTGGGCGAGGACGCGATCGTGGTCAACCCGTACGACGTCCTGCAGACCGCCCGCGCCCTGCACGAAGGTCTGTCCATGGGGCCGGCGGAGCGGGCGGAGCGCGCCAAGAGGCTGGTGGCGGCCGCCACCGCGCTGCCGCCGGCCCAGTGGTTCCTGGAGCAGCTGCGGGCGCTGCGGGACGTTCAGCCGAGCTGATCCGCGAGCCTCCGCAGCAGGCGTACGACGCCCTCCGGACCGTCCACCACCAGGTCCGCCCGCTCCCGCAGCTCGGTGACCTCGTCGCTGCCGCTGCAGACCAGCAGGCCCGGGGTGCCCTCGGTGCGGAGTTTCTCGACGGCGGCGAAGGCGGGGAGATCGCCGAGGTCGTCGCCGGCGTAGAGGACCGACGTGGCGTCGATCTCACGCACGTACTCCAGGAGGGCGACGCCCTTGTCCATCCCCGGCGGACGGAGTTCGAGGACGAGCCGGCCGGGCTCGACGATCAGGCCGTGGCGGGTGGCCAGCTCGGTGAGGGGGTCGCGCAGGACCTCGAACGCGGCCTGCGGATCGGCGGCCCGCCGGGTGTGCACGGCGACCGCGCGCCCCTTCTCCTCGACCCACGCCCCCTGCCCGACACCGGCCCCGTCGAGCACGCCCGGCAGCTCGGCGAGGGCGGCGGCGACACCGGGGTGGGGGGCTGGGGCGCTGACGGTTCCCGTACGGGCGTCCCAGCGCTCGGCGCCGTAATGCCCGAGGACGACGAGGTGCTCCAGCCCCGGAACCCCGGCGAAGCCCCCGTTCCGAACGGCCACCGCGGCCGGGCGGCCGGTGACCACGGCGACGGCGGCGACCTTCGGAGCGAGTGCGGCCAGCGCGGGTACGGCGGCCGGGTGGGCCTGGGCCTGGTCTGGATCCGCCACGATCGGGGCGAGGGTGCCGTCGAAGTCGACGGCGACGACCGCGCGCCCGGGTCGAGCGAGGAGGGTGTCGAGCCCGTCCCGCCCTGCGGGCGTCGCAGGTGTCGGCAGAGGGTCAGTGACGTCCATGAGTTCGACCTTACCGGCGCTTCCCCACCCCCTGGGGGCTCCGCCCCCAGACCCCCGGCCTTCGCCCACCCACCACCCGACTCGGTCGGATGAGAGGTCAACCTTTCAAGAAACCGAGACGGGCGGTGGGTGGGCATAGGCCGGGGGTCCAGGGGGCGGAGCCCCCTGGTACGGGGCCGACAGGGGCGGCGCCCCTACCGCTCCGCCCGCCGTGCGTCCCGTACCCGCCGCAACCTGTTCACCGTCACCGGGTCGAACGCCAACGCCCGCGCATCGTCCAGCAACGCGTTCAGCAGCTGGTAGTAGCGCACCGGCGCCAGCCCCAGCTCCTCCCGTATCGCCCGCTCCTTCAGCCCGGGCCCGCTGAACCCACGCCGCTCCAGCGCGAGAATCTCCCGCTCCCTGCGATCAAGGTCCCGCTCCTCGTCCATACCCGCACGCTAGCCGCCGCCACTGACACCGGCAGGCACCGGCACCGTCACTCCGCGGTCTGCGCCGCCGCAGCCGTCGCCTGAAGCCGGCTCAGCACGGTCGCCGGACTGCCCCCGGACGCCACGGCCTGCCCGATGCCCTTCTTCACGGCCGCGCTGACCTGCGCCCAGGACGTCTCCCCCACCGGATACGTCTCGGACAGCGGCAGCTCGTCGAGGAACGGCTTGAGGTCGGCGTCCTGCTTCGCCGCGCTCATGACCGCGGAGGCGGAGTTGGTGACCGGGAGCAGGTCGTACTCCCGGGAGAAGGCGAGGACGTTCTTCTCGCTGTAGACGAAGTCGAGGAAGTCGCCGATCTGCTCGGCGTGCCCGTTCTCCTTGAAGGCGGTCATCCAGTCGGCGACCCCCATGGAGAGCTTGCTCTCGCCGTTCTTGCCGGGCATCGGCACCATGCCGAACTTCACGCCCTTCTTGGCGGCCATCTTCATCAGCGAGGGGTGCCCGTTGAGCATGCCGACGTCCCCGTTCGCGAACGCGGCGAACGCGTCGGCCCGGTCGAGCTTCCCGGGCGCGACCGGCCCGGTCAGTCCCTTGGCGACGAGGTCGTTCTTCAGCCAGGTGAAGGTGCCGGTGTTCTCCGAGGAGTCGATGCTGTACGTGCCGAGCGTGTCGGTGTAACCGCCCCCGCCGCTGAGCAGCCACTGCATGGTCTCGGCCTGCGCCTCCTCCGGCCCGAGCGGCAGCGCGTACGGGTACTTCACGCCCTGGGCCTTCAGCGCCCCGGCGTCCGTGGCGAGCTCCTCCCAGGTGGTCGGCGGGGTGATGCCGGCCTCGGTGAAGAGGGTCTTGTTGTAGAAGAGCAGCCGGGTGGAGGCGGCGAACGGCATGCCGTACTGGACCCCGTCGACCTCGCCCGCGTCGGAGAGCTGGTGGATCCAGTCGGCCTGGACGGGTATGGAGACCAGGTCGTCGGCCTTGTAGAGCCGGCCCGCGTCCGCGTAGTCGGCGTACGCGCCGATCTGGGCCAGGTCGGGCGCCTTGCCGGCGTCGACCAGTTCCTTGACCTTGCGGTCGACATCGCTCCAGGAGTAGACGCTCACGTCGACCTGCACCCCGTCGTGCTCCGACTCGTACTCCTTGACCAGCGCGTCCCAGTACTTCTTGGAGCTGTTGGCCGTGCTGTCGCCGTAGTCGGCGGCGACCAGCTTCAACGTCACCTCGCCCGAGTCCCCGGTGAGGCCGCAGCCCCCGAGGACCGCCGTCAGGCCCAGTGCGGACACCGCCGCGATCGTTCCCGCCCTACCCCGCTGCACTGCCATCGCTCCAACATCGTCGATCATCGAAACTCTCGAAAGGTCATACATATTGCTCCCACAAGGTCTACACCACGTGAGTGGACTAGACCTCTTGAGGGTTCACGGGCCAGACTGTCCCCGTGAAACACGTCATCGCCCTCGATGTGGGCGGCACCGGGATGAAGGCCGCCCTCGTAGGGGCGAGGGGCGAGCTGCTGCACCAGGCCCGCCGCGCCACCGGGCGCGAGCGCGGGCCGGAGGCGGTCGTCGAGGGCATCCTCGGCTTCGCCGCCGAGCTGCGCGCGTACGGCGTCGAGCACCTCGGCGAGCCCGCGGCCGCCGCCGGCGTCGCCGTCCCCGGCATCGTCGACGAGGACCGTGGTATCGCCGCCTACTCGGCCAACCTGGGCTGGCGTGACGTACCCCTGCGCGAGCTGCTCGGGGAGCGACTCGGCGGTGTCCCGGTCGCCCTCGGCCACGACGTGCGCACCGGCGGCCTCGCCGAGGGCCGGATCGGCGCGGGCAAGGGCGCCGACCGTTTCCTGTTCGTGCCGCTGGGCACCGGCATCGCGGGCGCCATCGGTATCGGCGGCCGGGTGGAGGCGGGCGCCCACGGCTTCGCGGGCGAGATCGGTCACATCGTCGTACGGCCCAGAGGGACCGCCTGTCCGTGCGGGCAGCGCGGCTGTCTGGAGCGGTACGCGTCCGCGGCGGCGGTGAGCGAGGCGTGGGCGGCGGCCTGCCAGGACCCCGGAGCGGACGCGGCCGACTGCGCGAAGGCCGTCGCGTCCGGCGACCCGGACGCCGTACGGGTGTGGCAGGACGCCGTCGACGCCCTCGCCGACGGCCTGGTCACCGCCCTCACCCTGCTGGACCCGCGCACGCTCATCATCGGTGGCGGCCTCGCCGAGTCGGGGGAAACCTTGTTCACACCGCTACGGGACGCCGTACAACGCCGGATCACCTTCCAGAAACCGCCGGAAATCGTCCCCGCTGCTCTGGGCGACACGGCGGGATGCCTCGGTGCCGGCCTCCTGGCCTGGGATCTCCTCGACTCGACTGACCGCACGGAGGTAACAACCTGATGGCAACCCCCTCAGGGGCGCGGGGCAGCGCCTATAAGCGGCTCCGCCGCGGGGCGCGACCAGCCACAACGCACCCGCGGGTACTCACCGGCGCCCGCGTGGTACTACCCACCGGCACGGTGCCGGACGGCAGCGTCACCATCGACGGCACCCGCATCGCCGCCGCCGGCACCCCGCAGGCAACCGCCCAGGTGATCGACGTACGCGACCACTGGCTGATCCCCGGCTTCATCGACATCCACAACCACGGCGGCGGCGGAGCCTCCTTCACCTCCGGAACGGTCGACGAGGTCCTCAAGGGCATCCACACCCACCGTCTGCACGGCACCACGACCCTCGTCGCCTCCACGGTCACCGGCGACATGGACTTCCTGGCCCAGCGGGCCGGACTGCTGTCCGAGCTGGCCGAGCAGGGCGAGATCGCCGGGATCCACTTCGAGGGGCCGTTCATCTCGCCGTGCCGCAAGGGCGCGCACTCCGAGGAGCTGCTGCGCGACCCGGACCCGGCGGAGGTCCGCAAGCTGATCGACGCGGCGCGGGGGAAGGCGAAGATGGTCACCCTCGCCACCGAGCTGCCCGGCGGCATCGACTCCGTACGGCTGCTGGCCGAACACGGCGTGATCGCGGCGATCGGGCACACGGACGCGACGTACGAGCAGACGGTGGAGGCCATCGAGGCCGGTGCCACGGTCGCCACGCACCTCTTCAACGCGATGCCGACGCTCGGCCACCGCGCCCCCGGCCCGATCGCCGCCCTCCTGGAGGACGAGCGGGTCACCGTCGAGCTCATCAACGACGGTACGCATCTCCACCCGGCCTCCCTCCAGTTGGCCTTCCATCACGCGGGCGCGGACCGGGTGGCGTTCATCACGGACGCGATGGACGCGGCCGGCTTCGGCGACGGGCGGTACATGCTCGGCCCGCTGGAGGTGGAGGTGGCCGACGGAGTGGCCCGCCTGGTGGAGGGCGGCTCGATCGCGGGCTCCACCCTCACCCTGGACCGCGCGTTCAAGCGGGCGGTGACGCTCGACGGGCTGTCGGTCGAGGACGCGGTCGCCGCGCTCTCGGCCACCCCGGCCCGCCTGCTCGGCATGGACGACACCGTCGGCTCCCTGGAGCCCGGCAAGGACGCCGACCTCGTCCTCCTGGACGCCGACTTCGACCTCAAGGGCGTGATGCGCCGGGGTGAATGGGTGGTCGATCCCCAACTGGGGTGATCTGTCCGTCTGTTGAGGACGGCGGTTGTCCTGTCAAACTGGGAGGACCGTCGTCCGTTTGGCATGATCGTCCTCCGGACAGTCAGATCGCCCTCCGGACAGTCAGCCGGACGGCAAGCGCGTTCTGCGTTTCTCCTCGGGGGAGGTCGAACCAGGTGATCCTCACGGTCACGCTGAACACCGCTCTCGACATCACCTATCGCGTACGGTCCCTGCGCCCGCACACCTCCCACCGCGTCACGGACGTGACCGAACGCCCGGGCGGCAAGGGCGTGAACGTGGCCCGGGTTCTCGCCGCCCTCGGTCACGAGGCGACGGTCACGGGCTTCGCGGGCGGCGCGACGGGACGGGCCGTACAGGACCGGCTCACCACGGCGGAGGGCGTGCTGGACGCGCTGGTCCCGGTCACCGGCGCCACCCGCCGCACGATCGCCGTCGTGGACGAACACACCGGCGACACGACCCAGCTCAACGAGCCCGGCCCGACGGTCACCCCGGCCGAGTGGTCCGCCTTCCAGGAGGCGTACGAGGCCCTCGTCCCGTCGGCGTCCGCGGTGGCCCTGTGCGGCAGCCTGCCGCCGGGGGTGCCGGTGGGGGCCTACGCGGGACTCGTGCGGACCGCGAAGGCGGCCGGCGTCCCCGTCCTCCTCGACACCAGCGGGGAGGCACTGCGGCGCGGGGTGGCCGCCCGCCCCGACATCGTGAAACCGAACGCCGACGAACTGGCCGAACTGACGGGCTCCCACGATCCGTTGCGCGCCACCCAGGACGCCCGCCGCCGCGGCGCCCGCTCCGTCATCGCCTCCCTGGGCCCCGAGGGCCTGCTCGCCCTCACCCCGGAGGGCCGCTGGCGAGCCACCCCACCCACCCGGGTCCACGGCAACCCCACGGGCGCCGGCGACTCAGCGGTCGCGGGCCTGCTCTCCGGCCTGGTGGAAGACCTCCCGTGGCCGTCCCGCCTGGCCCGCGCGGTCGCCCTGGCGGCGGCGACGGTGGTGGCGCCGGTGGCGGGGGAGTTCGACCGGGGGGCGTACGAGGAGCTGGTGGGGCGGGTGACGGTGACGGGGGACGCGACGGCGGCGTGAACCCTACTGGTCGCGGTTCTCCGTCAGGGAGAACTGGTCGAGCAGGGCGTTGCACTGGTTGCCCTGCTGGCACGAGAGCTCGATCGTGTTGGTGCCCTTGGTCAGGGAGACGAGCCCCCAGGTGGTCTGCCAGCCCTTCTCCCAGTCACCCTCGGGCGAGCCGGCGAAGTTCTTCATGCTCAGCGGCTGCGTGTTGGCCTTGCCGTTGACCGTCAGCGTCCCGTTGGCATCCACCCCGGGGATGCCGAAACGGACGTAGAGCCGGTAGTCGCCGGCCTTCTCGATGCCGTTGACGGTCCAGGTGACCTTGGCGCCGACCTGGTTGAAGCCCTGCACATAGACGCCGCCCTCGGCATCGGCGCCCTTCACGTCGGACGCGATGGCGGTGCCGCCGTCCAGGCGCAGTGCCTTCGCGTCGATCTTCGGGAGCTCACCGGCGGCCGCCGACTGCGAGGACGAAGGGCTCGGCTCGCTGCTCTGCGAAGTCGTCGGCGAGGTCGACGCCCCGGCCCCGCCCGCATTGTCCTTGTCGCCGTCGCCGCCCATCATCGCCACGCCGATGCCGATGACGACCGCCGCGACGACCGCGATCGCGCCGATCAGCAGGCCCTTGGTGTTGGGGCCGCGGCGGCCGCCGCCGTCGTTGTAGGACGGCTGCGGCTGCTGGGTGGTGGGGGCGCTGCCCGGGAAGGTCTCGGGGGCCGCGTAGTGCGCGTTCGACTGCTGCGGGACCTGGCCGTAGGGCGCGGTCGCGGCGGCCGGGGCCTGCTGGCCGTACTGGCGCTGACCGACCGCTCGCACCCGGTTGACGGAGCCCGGATAGCCGTAGCCGCCGGCACCGGAGGGCGGCTGGGCGCCGTTGGCCTGGCCGTCGGCGTAGAGATAGCCGAACGGGTCGTCGTCCTCGGGCGTGCTCGCGCCGTTGTTGCCGGCCGTCATCCCTTGGTCTCCTCAGCAGGTGCGGGTGCGATGGGTGTGGTGAGAAGGGCGAGCCTACCCGCTCCTGATGCCCCAAACGGGTGACTCGGATCGCATCAGCTCACTGACCTGGGACTCAGCCCGCGCGTCTGTGTTGTTTGGGACGCGATCGTTTCTCTACGTACATCCGCTCGTCAGCCGACTTCAACACCTCGTCCGCGGTCATCCCGCAGGACGCCCAGCCGATGCCGAAACTGGCGCCGACCCGCATGGCCCGCCCGTCGACCCGGATGGGCTGGATGATCTCGTTGCGCAGGCGTACGGCGAGGTCCTGGGCGTCGGCCCGGCCGAGCCCGTCGGCCAGCACCACGAACTCGTCGCCGCCGAGCCGGGCCACCGTGTCGCCGTCGCGGACGCCCCCGGACAGCCGTCGGGCGACCTCGATGAGAACCGCGTCACCCGCGTTGTGCCCGAACCGGTCGTTGATCGACTTGAAGCCGTCGAGGTCGCAGAAGAGGACCGCGAGCCCCTTGGCGCCGTCGTCACGTTCACCCTCAGGGGCGACGGTGTGCACGTGGTGGTCGTAGCCGTCGTACACCTCGACACCCGTCGACGGGAAGTCGAAGCCGTGGCCGTTGGCGTCGAAGGCGGGGTGGCCGTAGGCCGAGTCCACCGGCTCCAGGGCGCCCGCGTGCCCGGCGCGCTGGCACAGGCGGGAGGCGAGCCGGGAGCGCAGCTCGGCGGAGTTCGGCAGGCCGGTCAGCGCGTCGTGCGAGGCGCGGTGGGCGAGCTGCAGCTCGCGGCGCTTGCGGTCCTCGATGTCCTCGACGTGCGTGAGCAGAAACCGGGGGCCGTCGGCGGCGTCGGCGACGACGGAGTTGCGCAGGTGGACCCAGACGTACGTGCCGTCGCGGCGCCCGAGCCTCAGTTCCGCGCGGCCGCCCTCGGCGGAGGTGCGGAGCAGGGTGCCTATGTCCTCGGGGTGGACGAGGTCGGAGAAGGAGTAGCGGCGCATCGCGGAGGCGGGGCGGCCCAGCAGGCGGCACAAGGCGTCGTTGGTCCGCAGGATCCGGCCGTGCTGGTCGCCGCCCATCTCGGCGATGGCCATGCCGGAGGGGGCGTACTCGAAGGCCTGCCGGAAGCTTTCCTCGCTGGCCCGCAGGGCCTGCTGCTCCCTTTCGAGCCTGACCAGGGCGCGCTGCATATTGGCACGTAGACGCGCGTTGCTGATCGCGATGGCGGCCTGGAAGGCGTACATCTGGAGCGCTTCGCGGCCCCAGGCGCCCGGTCGGCGGCCGTTGCGCGGCCGGTCCACGGAGAGCACGCCGATCAGTTCGCCGCACGAGCCCCCGCCCGAGGGGGCGGGGGTGTACATGGGGGCGAAGAGCCGGTCGGAGGGGTGCCACTCGTCCTCGAAGCGGGGCGCGGGTCCGTCGGTGTACCACTGCGGTACGTCGTCGTCGTCGAGGACCCAGCCCTCGGTGTGCGGGATGAAGACCAGGTCGCCCCAGTTCTCGCCCATGCTCAGCCGGCGCTCCCAGGACTCGCGGGAACCGACGCGGCCGGTGATCAGCGCCTCGGCGGCCGCGTTGCCGGAGAAGGCGGCGACGACGAGGTCGCCGTCGGGCCGTACGAGGTTCACGCACGCCAGCTCGTAACCGAGGGCCTGGACCACGCCGTCGGAGACGGTCTGCAGGGTGTCCGCGAGGCTGCGGGCCGTGTTCATGTCGGCCATGACCTGATGCAGCTGACGCAGGGACGCAAGGCGGACGTAGGGCTCCGACTCGGTCTCCATGCTCGCCCTCCCCCCGAGACCTCGCAGCGAATCAAGGGTTCTCATCGGCGTATCGTCCTGGCAGCTTCCCCCGCCACTGAATCACAGCGCGCTGCTCACTCGGTACACAGGGTCAACAATTAGTCCTTCTTGTGACTCAAGTCACAGCGAAAGATGAACAATTGAGTGGAGTTTCTGCGTTTTCTCCGTGCGTTTACTGAACGCAAACTTTGTACCCATGTGGAGCCGGCCACTGGAGCCAGACCCTACACAGGGAAACTCGTCCCCAGGTCCTAGGACCGTTCTCGGCCCGAGGCCCGATGCGGCGCGTACGAACATGAGATTAGCGTTTCCGGCGTGCCGAACACTCTCCCCGCCCCGCCCGCCACCCTCGCCGCTCCCGCCTCCGGGCATGCTGTGGGGGTGAGCAACGACGAGTTCCGCGCCGCCATGTCCCGGCTGGCCGCCGGCGTGGTCCTGGTGACCGCGCAGGAGGCGTCACTCGACCCCGACGATCCGCAGGCGCCGGGGGGCGAGGACGTCGGCATGACGGCGACCGCGTTCATGTCGGTCTCCCTCGACCCGCCCCTGGTGCTGGTCAGCCTGCGCGAGGGCTCCCGCATGGACGACCTGCTCGACGAGCAGCCCCTGTGGGCGGTGTCGGTCCTCTCCGAGAGCCAGCGGCACATCGCCGGCCGCTTCGCCATGAAGGGCCGCATCAGCGACCGCCTCCTCTTCGAGGACATCCCGTACGTCCGCGGCGAGGTGTCCGGCGCTCCCCTGGTGGGCGGCGCCCTGGCCACCCTGGAGTGCCGCACGGAACAGCGCGTACCGGCCGGCGACCACGTCCTGGTGATCGGCCGCGTCCTGACGGCGACGCTGCCGAGCGCGGACGGCGGCCCGCTGACGTATTTCCGGGGGCGGTACCGGCAGTTGGGGTGAGCGGGGAATTCGATCGCGTCCCCCTGGCCCGCCTGCCTAGTGTGCGCGCATGACGACGACTCCCGCACCGCGCCTCGTGGAGATCACACCCCACAACTTCGAGGCCGCCACCGGCATAAAGGTCCGCCCGGAACAGGAATTCGCGGTCTCCCCGGTGATGCAGTCACTCGCCGAGGCGTACGTCCATCCCGCCGGAGTCGCCTGGCCCCGCCTGATCGTCGACGGCGACCGTCCCGTCGGCTTCCTCATGGCCTTCTTCGACATCGACTGGAAGGACGACGGCACCCTCTTCCGCTCCGGCCTGTGGCGGCTGAACATCGCGGCGGAGGAACAGGGCAAGGGCTACGGCCGGTTCGCCGTCCAGTCCGTGGCGGCCGAGATCCGCCGCCGCGGCGGCAAGGAGCTGTACGTCACCTGGCACGCCGGGCCGAACGGCCCCGAGAACTTCTATCTGGGGCTCGGTTTCCGGCCGAACGGGGAGACGAGCGAGGGGGAGATCGTCGGGGTGCTGGAGCTGTCGTAACGACGCCGCCGGAGATCATGGCCGGGGGTCACGGCCGGGATTCATCCCCAGTCGCGGCCGGTTCTCCCGCGCTTGGTGTCCGAGCGCTGCTTCTTCTCCCGCAGGCGGCGTTCGTTGATGCCCCGGGGGATCCGGGTGGGGCGGCGCGGCTTGGGCGGCGGGGCCGTCGCCTCGGCGAGGAGAGAGGCCAGACGTACGGCGGCGGTCTCGCGATTGCGCCACTGGGAGCGGTGCTCGGAGGAACGTACGGTGACGACGCCGTCGACGAGCCGCCCGGCCAGCCTGTCCAGCGCCCGCTGCTTCCACACCTCGGGCAGCGCCTCGGTACGGGCGAGGTCGAAGCGGAGCTCCACCTGCGAGTCGCTGGTGTTGACGTGCTGTCCGCCGGGCCCGGAGGACCGCGAGAAACGCCACATGAGCTCGGCCTCGGGAAGGGAGACGGAGCCGCGGATACTGAGATTTCTGGGGGACAGACCCCCAGACCCCCGATGAGGACCGGACATGGCGTACATGTTCCCCCGTCTGTCCGGTCCACGTCACCCGAATAACTCGGGTAAAGAAAGTAAAGAGAGCAGGAACCTCGCGTACCCCTCTCCGCGTTGGTACGGGTAGCTGTAGCTTCATGCTGCCGTACGTCTAACGAGGGAAGGACTCCCAACAATGGCTGTAAGCCTGTCCAAGGGTGGCAACGTCTCGCTCACCAAGGAGGCTCCGGGCCTGACGGCCGTCACCGTGGGCCTCGGCTGGGACGTCCGCACCACCACCGGCACGGACTTCGACCTCGACGCCTCCGCCATCGCGGTCAACCCCGAGGGCAAGGTCTACTCCGACGCCCACTTCGTCTTCTTCAACAACAAGCAGACGCCGGACAGCACGATCGTCCACACCGGCGACAACCGCACGGGCGAGGGCGCGGGCGACGACGAGGCGATCAAGGTCAACCTCGCGGGCCTCCCGGCCGACATCGACAAGATCGTCTTCCCGGTCTCGATCTACGACGCCGAGAACCGCTCGCAGAACTTCGGCCAGGTCCGCAACGCCTACATCCGCATCCTGAACGAGGCCGGCGGCGCCGAGATCGCCCGCTACGACCTGTCGGAGGACGCGGCCACGGAGACGGCCATGGTCTTCGGCGAGCTGTACCGCAACGGCGCCGAGTGGAAGTTCCGCGCCGTCGGCCAGGGCTACGCCTCGGGCCTGGTGGGCATCGCCCAGGACTTCGGCGTGAACGTCTGATCCGACGTCCCACCGCAGTCACACCGGAGCCCCCGACCGTTTGACGGCCGGGGGCTCCGGCGTGTGGGCGGGGGCTCCGGCGTGTGGCCGGGGGCTCCGGCGTGTGGCCGGGGGTTCCGGCGTACGGCCGGGGGTTCCGGCGTGTGGCCGGGGGTTCCGGCGTACGGCCGCGGGCTCCGGCGTGTGGCCGGGGGCTCCGGCGTACGGCCGCGGGCTCCGGCGCACGGCCGCGGGCTCCGGCGCACGGCCGCGGGCTCCGGCGCACGGCCGCGGGCTCCGGCGTGTGGCCGGGGGTTCCGGCGCACGGCCGGGGGCTCCGGCGTACGGCCGGGGGTTCCGGCGTACGGCCGCGGGTTCCGGCGCACGGCCGCGGGCTCCGGCGTACGGCCGCGGGCTCCGGCGTACGGCCGCGGGGTCGGCGTGTGGCCGGGGGGCGGGTATCCGCCGCGGATGTCGGCGTACGGCCATTGGGTCGGGCGTAAGGCCGGGGCTCCCGGTGTGCGACCAGGGGGTCCGGCGTACCACCGGGGCTCCCGCATGAGAACCCAACGCCTCCGGCGTTCCCGCCACCCCGCCCCCCGGTCGGCCGATAGGTTGCCCGCGTGATTCTCACGCCCCTTCCCCTCGGCCCCGACCACGACCTCCCGGGCCCGCTGCTCACCGAACTCACCGCGCTCTACGCCGCCAACCGTGCCTTCCACGCCCTCAGCGGCGACTTCCCGGACCCGGACGACATCCGTCCGGAGCAGGTGGCGGCCGCGCTGGCCGAGGAGGCGGCGAATCCGGGGACCGAGGTGCTGCTGGCCCACAGCGAGGGGCGGCTGGTCGGGATCGCGATCACCCTCGACCGGCACCCCGACCCGGCCGACCCGGACCCGTGGATCGGCCTGCTGATGGTGGCGGCGGACGTCCAACGCCGGGGACACGGGCGCCGGTTGGCCGCACTCATCGAGGACCGGTTCCGATCCGCGGGCCGCACCGCCGTACGCCTGGCCGTCCTCGACACCAACCCCCAGGGCCTCGCCTTCTGGACGGCCCTCGGCTACGAGGTGATCGACCACCGCGCGGACCGCGAACGCGGCCGCCCGTGCGCGGTCCTGCGCAAGCCGCTGCGCGTCCAGCGCCCCGCGGCCCGGATCGCCGTACTGGACCCCGACGGCTCGGTCTTCCTCTTCCGCTACGACAGCGACGAGTTCGGCTTCCACTGGGCCCTCCCCGGCGGCGGCCTGGAGCCGGGCGAGAGCCTCCGCGAGGGCGCCCTGCGCGAACTCGCCGAGGAGACCGGCTGGACCGACCTCGAACCGGGCCCCCTGCTGTGCACCTGGGAGCACGACTTCACACGGTCCGGCATCCCCGTCCGACAGCACGACCACATCTACGTCACCCACGGCCCCCACCGCCCCCCGACCGGCCCCGACCTGACCACCCTGCGGGCCGAGGAGGGCATCCTCGCCTGGCGCTGGTGGACCCGGCAGGAGCTCGCCGAGGCCCCGGAGCCGGTGTGGCCGCCGGACCTGGCGCGGCTGCTGGACGAGTTGGGTCAGCCGGGAACACACGCTTCGACGGGCCGGTGAGCGGCCCCCTTGTGTGGCTCAGCCGAGGCTCAGGCGTCGAGCCGGACGGCGGCCGGTGACGTGCTCGGCTCGTCGCGGTCCCAGCGCAGGGCGAGGATCGTGGCCGGAACCGCCGTCAGCGCCCAGATGACCACCGTCATCACCACGCCCGTCCAGGCGTCCCAGACACTGCCTGCGAAGAACGCCACGACGAGCGGCGCCGCCACCACGGCCGCGCACTTGAACGGGCCGAACGGGACCCGGGCGGCGAAGGGGCGGCCGGCGGCGGTGCGGCGGGCCCGCCGGGCTGTGCCGAACGCGGCGATGAAGGCCAGGACCGCCAGCCAGACACCGGCCAGCGAGAGTCCGACGAACATGGTGGGGTTCTCGTCGGGCAGCCCGGGGAGCGTCTCGCTGACGCCGTCGTGGCCGACGGCGACCAGGACGTACCGCCAGGTGGTGACGTCCACCTCGTCCCCCGGCTTGACGAGCTCCGACAACTCGCTGTGCCTGTCG
The DNA here is from genome assembly GCF_036237295.1 of Streptomyces sp. NBC_01352. Taxonomy (NCBI): domain Bacteria; kingdom Bacillati; phylum Actinomycetota; class Actinomycetes; order Kitasatosporales; family Streptomycetaceae; genus Streptomyces; species Streptomyces sp. NBC_01352. The sequence continues at coordinate 5,987,774 of NZ_CP108354.1, read as the reverse complement.
ACGTCGATCGGCTGATCGGCGGGCGCCGGAACCGGGGGCCGCAGCCGCACGCGGAAGACCCTCACCTTGTCGCTCTTGACTTCCTCGGCGGAGAGAACCGTCCCGCGGATCGTGCGCAGGCAGTCCGCCGTGCCGCCCCCTGCCCCTTCCCCGCTGTCGCACGGCTGCGCGTCCAGGAACGCCTTCTCGTCGGCGACCAGCCCGGGGACGGCGATGCTCGCGGCCGCTGAGCCCCCCAGCAGCACCAGTCCGAGCAGCGCCCACGCCACCACGCGCGGCCACGCCTTCCCGGACCGATCCATCCCCGCCCGCTCCCCCGTGCGCACCGCCATCTCCCTGCCCCCTTCACTCCGGGAGTATTGAGCCACATTCCTCCGATCACCCGGCAGGCCGGAGTACGGCAGTGTCATGCCCGCGCCTGATTGCCGGGATCCGGCAATTCCGGCCAGGACGCGGCACTCCGCCGCCCGGTCGGCGGTTTGCAGGTGCCGGTCGGCAGTCGGCGGTCGGCGGTCGGCTTCAGACGTGCGCCGGCTTGCCGTTCCCGTACAGCCAGTCCGCCCAGATCCCGTCGAAGTCCTTGCCGGGCGCCAGCTTCTCCACGTACGCCGTGAAGTCGGCCGTATCCGCGTTCCCGTGGCGGTGCGCGGCGGCCCAGCCGCGGAGGAGGGCGCGGAAGGTGCCGTCGCCGACCGCCTGCCGTACCTTGTGCAGCACCATCGCGCCGCGCTGGTAGACGGGGCTGTCGGAGAGGTGCGCGGCGCTCGTCGGTTTCGCGGGCGGGAAGGACCAGAGGTCCTCGTAGGTCCGCTCGCCGTGGTCGTACAGCGCGTCGAAGGTCTCCTGGGCGCTGTCGCCGCCGTGCTCCTCCTGCCACAGCCACTCCGCGTACGTAGCGAAGCCCTCGTTGAGCCACATGTCCCGCCAGGTCTTCGGCGTCACCGAGTTGCCGTACCACTGGTGGGCGAGTTCGTGGACGAGGAGCCCGGTGTCGGGCACGCCGGGGAACACGGGCCGGTTCTGGGTCTCCAGGGCGTAGCCGGCGTCGCCGTCGCGGTCGACGATCGCGCCGGTGGAGGAGAACGGGTACGGCCCGAAGGTGTCCGCGGCCCACTCGATGATCCCGGGGATCCCGGACAGCACCTTCCGGCTCGCCCCGGCCAGGCTCGGGTCGACCGCGACGTACACGGGCAGGCCGTCGGGGGTGGTGGAGCGGCGGATGTCGTAGTCACCGACGGCGACCGTGGCGACGTGACTCGCCATGGGTTCGGCGGTGCGCCAGGTGAACGCCGTACGCCCCCCGGCGCTCCGCTCGCTCACCAACTCGCCGTTGGACACCGCCCGCAGCCCCTTCGGCACGCTCACCGTGACCTCGTACGACGCCTTGTCGGAGGGGTGATGGTTGCCCGGGAACCACGCCATCGACCCCGTCGGCTCCCCGAGGGCGAGCGCCCCGTCCGCGGTGCGCAGCCAGCCCTCCTCGGAGCCGTCCGGGTCGGTGATCGTCTCCGGGGTGCCGGAGTAGCGGACGGTCACTCGGAAGGTCTCGCCCTCGTCGAGACCGTCGCGCGGGCGTACGGTCAGCTCCTGCCCGGCGCGGCTCCAGCGGGCGCCCTGCCCGTCCACCGTGACCCCGTCGACGTCGAGCCCCTCGAGGTCGAGGTCGAAGGCGGAGAGGTCCTGGGTGGCGCGAGCGCTGATCGTCGCCGTGCCGGTGAGGTGGTCGGTGTCGGTGTCGGTGTCGTGGGCGAGGTCCAGGTCGTAGTGCGTGACGTCGTAGCCGCCGTTGCCCGCCTCGGGGAAGTACGGGTCGCCCACACCGGGCGCGCCGGGGCTGCCGTGCTCCGCCTCGCCGCCCCCGCCGCACGCGGTCAGGGCGAGGGCGAGGAGAAGGGACGTGCAGGTCGGGGCAAGCAGTGCGGATCGGGACACGCCGGTGATCCTATGAGGACACGCGTGACACCATCACGTACGTGCTCGACATCGGCTACGCCCTCTCCAACCGCTTCCCGGACCCCCCGCAGACCGACTACCGCCGCGCGGACGTCCGTGCCCTGCGCCACGACCTGTTCTGCGGGGACGTCTACCTCGCCGACACCAAGGCGGACCGGGAGCTGTCCACAGCCTGGGGATGGGTTCCGGTGCTCGACTTCGCGTGGGCCCTGTGCGACATCGTCGAGCACATCGACCGCGACCCGGCGGGCTCCCGAGCCGCCCGCCCTCAGCGCGCGGAACTCGACTTCACCGAGTCCACCGACCGCATGCTCTTCGAGCGCCGCTTCGGCTGGGTGGACATCGAGGCCGACTGGATGCCGCCCGAGGAGCCCCCGCTGAGCTTCTCCCACTCCGAACTCCGCAAGGAGGCCCGGGACTTCCTGCACGACCTGATCGCCGACCTCGTCGACCTGCACGACGACCTGGGCGAGAACCCGGCGATCTGGACACTGCAGGCACGGTTTCCCAGGGTGGGATGAGCCCTACCGTGCCTTCCCAGGGTGAGCTCCCGGGATGAGCCGCCGCCCCCTCACCCCTCCACCCGAATCCCCATCTCCGCCGCCAGCACCGCCGCCAGATCCATCAGCTGCGCCGGGCTGATCACCGCACCCGCCAGCCGGTCCACCCCGCGCGCGATCTCCAGCGAAGCGGCCCCACGCAGGTCGACGTCCTTCAGGGTGGCCGCGCTCAGATCGACGCCCTTCAGCTCGCAGTCCACGAACTCGACCCGCTCCAGCCGGGCGCCCCCGAAGTCCGGCTCGACCAGGACGCAGCCCTGGAAGACGACGTCCTTGAGGCGGGCCGTGCGCAGGTTCAGGTAGTCGATCTTGCCGCCGCGGATCAGGACACGCTCCAGGACGGCTCCGTGCAACTGCACCCCGCCGAGCCGGGCGTCCACCAGCTCGACGTCACGCAGGGTCGACTCCGCCAGGTCGGTGCCCACACCCCGGATGCCGGTGAGGACCGAGTCGAGGAAGCGGGCGTGGTGCAGCCGGGTCTCGTCCAGCGCGCACCCCGTCAGCACGCAGTCCATGAAGCGGGCGCCCCGCCCGTCCTGCCCGGCGAAGTCCGTCTGCGCGAACTCCAGCCCGTCGTAGTCCCCGTCCGGCTCCAACCCCCTGCCCCCGTACGGCTCCAGCGGCGGCAGCCGCACCTCCGGCCGCCGCGCCGCCTTCACCCGGGCTGCCCCGCCGATCCCACTGGTCCCACCAGTCCCGCCCACCGCTCTCCTCGCCATGCCCCCATGCTGCACCCCGCCACTGACAATCGCCCTGACCTGCACAGATTCCGCCGATGTCACATCCCGGGTCCCTCCATCAGTCGTACTCACAGATCAGAACAGCGCCCCGACCGAGGGAGACCCGAACCATGCACCGCATCACCGTCATCGGCGGCGGCTTCGCCGGACTCACCGCCGCCGTCACCGCCGCCGAGGCGGGCGCCAAGGTCACCATGTACGAAGCCCACCACACCCTCGGTGGGCGGGCCCGGACCGCCGAGGGACCGTACAAGACGAACGAAGGCCCGCACGCCCTCTACAACGGCGGCCCGCACTGGGTCTGGCTCCGGCAGCGCGACCTCATCGGCCCGCTCGCCCCGATCCCGCCCCTGGAGGCCGCCCGGCTGCGGCTGCGCCACAAGGGCGTCCTGCGCCGCACCCCGCCCTTCGCGATGCTCAAGCTGCTGCGCCCGGGCGCCCGGCAGGCCCCCGTCGACGTCGACTTCATGACCTGGGCGACCGAGCAGGCCGGCGAGGAGGGCGCCCGCGCCGCCGCGCACTACTCCGCCGTGGCCCTCTTCCACCACGACCCCGGCTCCCTGTCCGCCGCGTTCGTGCAGGAACGCCTGCGCCGCGCCACCAAGCTTCCGCCCGAGGCCCACTACCCGCGCGGCGGCTGGGCCACCGTCATCGACCGGATGGCCGCCCGGGCCTGGAATCTGGGCGTCCGGATGGAGACGCTGTCCCGGGTCGACACCCTGCCCACCGACACCCCGGTGGTGGTCGCCACCTCACTCGACGCCGCCCGCCGCCTCCTCGCCGACGACTCGCTGACCTGGTCCGGCGGCCGTACCGCCCTCATCGACCTCGCCGTACGCACCCGGCGCGGCGACGCCTTCGCCGTCTCCGACCTCGACGCCCCTGGCTGGCTCGAACGGTTCACCGCCCAGGACCGCTCCCTCGCCCCCGCCGGCGAGCAGCTCATCCAGGGACAGATCCCGATCGCCCCGCACGAGACGAAGGCCGACGGCATCGCCCGCGCCGAGCAGCTCCTCGACCTCGCCTTCGAGGGCTGGCGCGGGCGCGTCACCTGGCGGCGCGAGGCCGTCGCGAACGGCCGTACCGGCGCCGTCGACCTGCCCGGAACCAGCTGGCGCGACCGGCCCGCCGTCGACCGCGGCGACGGTGTCTACCTCGCCGGCGACCAGGTCGCCGCCCCCGGCGTCCTGTCCGAGGTCTCCTTCAACAGCGCCCTGACCGCGGTCTCGCTCGCCCTCGGCCGGAAGGCCCTTGACCTCAAGCAAGCTTGAGGTTGAAGAGTGGGCCCCTGACAACAGCACGACAGCGCGAACGAACCACAGAACCACAGCGCGCCAACAACCGATGGGGGGCCCACATGCACGCCATCCGCCTGCACGCCTTCGGCCCGGCCGACAACCTCACCTACGAGCAGACCGACGACCCCCGGCCCGGCCCCGGCCAGGTCCGCATCGCCGTAGCGGCGGCCGGGGTCCACCTCCTCGACACCGCCCTGCGCGAGGGCATGCAGGGCCCCCTCCCCGAGCCGCCCGCCCTGCCCACCGTCCCCGGCCGCGAGGTCGCCGGCGTCGTCGAGTCCCTCGGCGAGGGCGTCGCCGCGCTGTGGCTCGGCAAGCAGGTGGTCGCCCACCTCGGCTTCGCCCCCGGCGGCTACGCCGAACTCGCCGTCACCGACGTCGAACGCGTCCACGAGATCCCCGCGAACCTGGACTTCGCACAGGCCGTCGCGATGATCGGCACGGGCCGTACGACGATGGGGATCCTGCAGTTCGCCGAGCTCGGCCCCGACTCGGTCGCCGTCGTCCCGGCCGCCGCCGGTGGCATCGGCACCCTCCTCGTCCAGTACGCCAAGCACGCAGGCGCCACCGTCATCGGCCTCGCCGGCGGCCCCGAGAAGACCGCCCTCGTCCAGGCGAACGGCGCCGACCTCGCCGTCGACTACAAGGACCCGTCCTGGCCGGACAAGATCCGCGCCTACCTCGGCGGACGGACCGCCACCGTCGTCTTCGACGGCGTCGGCGGCGACATCGCCCGCGAGACCGTCGCCCTCCTCGGCCCCGGCGGCAAGCACATCGTCTTCGGCTGGTCCGCAGAAGGCATCCACGACGGCAGTCCCTACCTCGTCGACGGCGTCTCCGAGCAGGTCCTCGGCCCCGTGATGATGCGGAAGACCGGCGGCCCCAACCCCGTACGCACCCTCGAACTGCGCGCCCTCACCCAGGCAGCCGAAGGCCGCCTCACCCCCGCCGTACAACGCTTCCCGCTCGCCGAGGCCGCCGCCGCACACCGGGCCCTGGAAACCCGCCGGACCACCGGAAAGGTGGTTCTCGAACCATGACGTCCGCAGATGCGACCGGCCGCGATCCATGGTCTTCTGGCCGGATGAGCGCCACCTCGACAGGTGATCAGGCGGACGCCGACCCACGCCGCTGGTGGGGCCTGGTGGTCATCGCCCTCGCACAGCTGATGGTCGTCCTCGACGCGACCATCGTGAACATCGCGCTCCCTTCCGCACAGCGCGACCTCGGCATCTCCGACGGCGACCGCCAATGGGTCATCACCGCCTACACGCTCGCCTTCGGCGGCCTCCTCCTGCTCGGCGGCCGCATCGCCGACCTGGTCGGCCGCAAACGCACCTTCGTCATCGGCCTCGTGGGCTTCGCCGCCGCCTCCGCACTCGGCGGCGCCGCCACCGGCTCCGGCATGCTCTTCGGCGCCCGCGCCCTCCAGGGCGCCTTCGCCGCCGTACTGGCCCCCTCCGCGCTCTCCCTGCTGACGACGACCTTCACCGACCCCAAGGAACGCGGAAAGGCCTTCGGCATCTACGGTGCCCTGGCCGGCAGCGGCGCCGCGATCGGCTTCATCGTCGGCGGCCTGCTCACCGAGTACCTGAACTGGCGCTGGTGCCTCTACGTGAACATCCCCGTCGCCGTCGTCGCCGTCATCGGCGCCCTCGTCCTCCTCCACGACCGCCCCCGGCACCCGGGCGCCCGCCTGGACGTCCCCGGCGTCCTGCTCGGCTGCGGCGGCCTCGTCGCCATCGTCTACGGCTTCAGCGAGGCGGAACCCCGGGGCTGGACCGACGCCCTCGTCCTCACGTTCTTCGCCGCCGGAGTCGTACTCCTCACGACGTTCGTGTGGTGGCAGACCCGCGCCCGCACGCCCCTGCTGCCCCTCCACATCCTCAAGGACCGCAACCGCGCCGGCTGCTTCCTCACCATGGGCCTCGCCGTCATCGGCATGTTCGGCCTGTTCCTCTTCATGACCTACTACCTCCAGGTCGTCCTCGCCTACTCCCCCGTGCAGACCGGCCTGGCCTTCCTCCCCCTCACCGCCTCGATCATCATCGGCTCCACCCAGATCTCGGCCCGCCTGATCAACCGCGTACCGCCCCGAGCGCTCATGGCCCCCGGCATGCTCCTCGCCTCGGCCGGCATGGTGATCCTCACCCGGATGACGGTGGACAGCGCCTACGCCACCGAGATCCTCCCCGCCCTGATCCTCATGGGCCTCGGCATGGGCCTCACCTTCATGCCGGTCTTCTCCACCGCCACCGCGGGCGTCGCCCCCCAGGACTCCGGCGTCACCTCGGCCACCCTCAACACCGCACAACAGGTGGGCGGCTCCATCGGCACGGCCCTGCTCAACACCATCGCCACGACCAGCAGCACCGCCTACCTCACCGCCCACCTCACCGACCCCGGCGGCCGCGCCCAGACCGCCAAGGAGGCCGTCGTCCACGGCTACACGGTCGCCATCTGGTGGGCCGCCGCCATCATGCTGCTGGCCGGCCTGATCGCGGCCCTGATGGTCACCGCCAAGCCCTCCAGGCACGGCACCCCGGCACACACGCCGGTACCGGAATCGGTGGCCTGAACAATTCGCATGAGGCGCATCACGCCCGCCGGTAGGGTCCGCAGCGTGATCGATGTCCCGGACGAACTGGCCGCCTCACAGGAGGAGTTCAACGGAGAGGCGGGCCGCGCGTTCATCGCCGGGCTGCCGGACCTGACGGCCGAGTTCCTGGAACGCTGGGAACTGACGCTCGACGGACGGCCGATGCACGGGGTCGCCGCCCTGGTCCTGCCGGTCGTCCGCGCGGACGACACCCGGGCCGTACTGAAACTCCAGCTCCTCGACGAGGAGAGCGAGGGCGAACCGGTCGCCCTGCGCGTCTGGGACGGCGACCGGGCCGTACGGCTCCTCGACCACGACGAGACGACCGGCACCATGCTCCTGGAACGCCTCGACGCCACCCGCATGCTGTCCCACCTGGGCGACACCCGCGAGGCCGTCCTGGTCATCGCCCGCCTCCTGGCCCACCTCACCTCCGTACCGGCCCCACCGGGCATGCGCCGCCTCGGCGACATCGCACAGGCCATGCTCGACCGGGCCCCCCGGGCCCTGAACCACGTCCCGGACCAGGAAACCCGCCGCCTGGTCACCGACTGCGCGGCCGCCGTACGCGAAGTGGCCGACGACCCCGGCGACCGCCTCCTCCACTGGGACCTCCACGACGAGAACGTCCTCGCCTCCGACCGCGCCCCCTGGCTCGCCATCGACCCCAAACCCCTCGCCGGCGACCCCGGCTTCGAACTCTGGCCCGCCCTCGCCAACCGCTTCGACGCCGACGAGATCCGCTGGCGCTTCGACGCCATGACCGACGTACTCGCCCTCGACCGGGCACGCGCGCGTGCCTGGACCCTCGGCCGACTCCTCCAGAACACCCTCTGGGACGTCGAGGACGGCCGCCCACCGGACCCTCAACAACTGGAAATCGCCAGGCGCCTGAGAAACCACCCGGGCTAGCCTCCCCCCCATGATCCGCGCCGCGACCCCCGCCGACATCCCCGCCATCCACACCTTCGTCCGTGAACTCGCCGAGTACGAACAGGCACCGCACGAGGCCAAGGCGACCCCGGACCAACTCCACGAGGCCCTCTTCGGCGAACGCCCGGCCGCCTACGCCCACATCGCCACCGACGACACGACCGGCGAACCGGTCGGCTTCGCCCTGTGGTTCCTGAACTTCTCCACCTGGCGCGGCGTCCACGGCATCTACCTCGAAGACCTCTACGTCCGCCCCACCGCCCGAGGCGGCGGCCACGGCAAGGCCCTGCTCACCGAGCTGGCACGGATCTGCGTCGAGCGCGGCTACGAACGCCTGGAGTGGTCGGTCCTGAACTGGAACGCACCGTCGATCGCGTTCTACGAGGCCCTGGGCGCCCGCCCGCAGGACGAGTGGACGGTGTACCGGCTGACGGACGGGGCGCTGCGGACGCTGGGGTCGACGGCATGAAGAAGCCCAGGACAGACACGGTCTGACCTGGGCTTTTCTCGCTCGGGAGCCCCCTGTCGGATTCGAACCGACGACCTACGCATTACAAGTGCGTTGCTCTGGCCAACTGAGCTAAGGAGGCCTGCACGCGGGTCACGCGTTTACGTGCCCGTGCAGTGTACCCAGGCCACAGGGTGCCCCTCTCGAAAATTTCGGCGAAGTTCACACTCCCCCAGGTACTGACAGAAGACGTGAACGCCAGGTACCGTCCTGACCCAGTTCACCTGCGTGGACTACACCACCCCGGCACCGCCCGGGGCGGCTCACCACCTTCCTACAACGGATCGTCCGGCACGTTCCTGCCGGTAGAAGGGGGCCCTTCACCATGGCCACTGTCTCGTTCGACAAGGCGACCCGGATCTACCCGGGTTCCACCAAGCCCGCCGTCGACGCTCTCGAGATCGACATCGAGGACGGGGAATTCCTCGTCCTGGTCGGTCCGTCGGGTTGCGGCAAGTCCACCTCGCTCCGGATGCTCGCGGGGCTCGAGGACGTGAACGGCGGTTCCATCCGCATCGGCGAGCGTGACGTCACCCACCTGCCGCCGAAGGACCGGGACATCGCCATGGTGTTCCAGAACTACGCGCTGTACCCGCACATGTCGGTCGCCGACAACATGGGCTTCGCGCTCAAGATCGCCGGCGTGAACAAGGCGGAGATCCGGCAGAAGGTCGAGGAGGCCGCGAAGATCCTCGACCTCACCGAGTACCTGGACCGCAAGCCGAAGGCGCTCTCCGGTGGTCAGCGTCAGCGTGTGGCCATGGGTCGCGCGATCGTGCGTGAGCCGCAGGTGTTCCTCATGGACGAGCCGCTGTCCAACCTGGACGCCAAGCTCCGTGTGTCCACGCGTACGCAGATCGCCTCGCTGCAGCGCCGTCTCGGCATCACCACCGTCTACGTCACCCACGACCAGGTCGAGGCCATGACGATGGGCGACCGGGTCGCCGTGCTGAAGGACGGTCTGCTCCAGCAGGTCGACTCGCCCCGGAACATGTACGACCGGCCCGCGAACCTCTTCGTCGCCGGCTTCATCGGCTCCCCGGCGATGAACCTCGTCGAGGTCCCGATCACCGACGGCGGTGTGAAGTTCGGCAACAGTGTCGTCCCGGTCAGCCGTGACGCCCTGTCGGCCGCCGCCGACAAGGGTGACACCACGGTCACCGTCGGTGTGCGTCCCGAGCACTTCGACATCGTCGAGCACGGCGGCAGCGCCGCCGCGTCCCTGTCGAAGGACACCGAGGACGCTCCGGCCGGTCTCGCGGTCTCCGTGAACGTCGTCGAGGAGCTCGGCGCCGACGGCTACGTCTACGGCAGCGCCAAGGTCGGCGACGACCTCAAGGACCTGGTCGTCCGCGTCAGCGGCCGCGCGGTCCCGGACAAGGGCGCCACGCTGCACGTCGTGCCGCGGCCGGGCGAGATCCACGTGTTCTCGACCTCCACGGGCGAGCGCCTCACCGACTGAGGCGAAAAGAGCGAACAACCCGGGTGAATTCACCCGCGTTGACGAGAAGGGCCCCGCAGCCTGCTGCGGGGCCCTTCTCGCTGTCGACAAATACCCCGGCAGACCGGTCATTTCGAGCAGTGTGCGTCAACCCGCTACCCAAAAGAAGGCACCACTTCATCCCCCGAACCGGTGACTAAATGTCGCCAAATCATCACCCCGCGCTACCCTCACACGCGTGAAGCACTCCACTAACCAACAGACGCGACGCGGCCGGGGCCCCGCCCGCCGGATCGGCCGCACCCTCGCCCTCGTCCTGCCCGTCGTCCTGGTGCTCTCCGGGACCCTCGCGGTCACCCGAGTCAACTGGTCGGGGAATCCCGCGAACTCGGTGCTCACCGCGTCGGACGCCACACTGTCGGACGCCAAGGCGCCCGCCGCCCGCACTCCGCAGGACGTGCTGCGCGACCAGCTCCTGACCGAACTCCAGGAGCGGAACCCGGGCGTCGCGCTCACGCACCTCCAGGAGGCGGTCAACGGCCGTCCGTCGCTGGCGAAGCACTGCGTGTCCATCGCGCGTGCCCTGGGCCGTGCCGCGGTCCGTGTGTACGGGCCCACGCGGGCGCAGTCCTACGCCCGCCCGGTCTGCGACACGTCCTTCGCCACGGGCGTGGCGGCGGCGCACAGCTGAGCAGGGTCCAACGGGGGGGAGGGTGGTAACGGCAGATTAACGAACGGTTGCGGGCCCTGGCCGCGGGCGGGACGCAACATACAGTTCGGTTCATGAGCGATCCGAACGCCGCGTCCCGCCCTGTTCAAGCCGTCATTCTGGCCGGCGGTCAGGGCTCCCGGCTGCGTCCCTACACGGACGACCGGCCCAAGCCGATGGTCGAGATCCCCGGTACGGGGACTCCGATCATCGGCCATCAGCTCGTCTGGCTGGCGGAGGAGGGCGTGACGGACGTGGTGGTCAGTTGCGGCCATCTCGCCGACGTCCTGCAGAAGTGGCTGGAGAGCGCCGATCTTCCGGTGAACGTCAAGACGGTCGTCGAGACGGAGCCGCTGGGGCGTGGTGGCGGTCTGAAGTACGCCGCCGCGCACCTTCCGCACCCGGACCGGGCCTGGTACGCCACCAACGGCGACATCTGGACCCGTTTCTCGCTGCGTGACATGGCGGACTTCCACACCGAGCGCGACGCGGTGGCGACCATCGCGCTGGCCCGCCCGCGTATTCCGTGGGGCGCGGTGCAGACGGACGGCTTCGGGCACGTCACGGACTTCATCGAGTCCCCGCCGACGACGTACGAGATCAATGCGGGACTGTATGTCTTCTCGCCGGAGTTCGCCGGGCTGCTGCCCGAGCGCGGCGATCACGAGCGGACGACGTTTCCTCACCTTGCGCGTGAGCGGCGGTTGGCCGGCTTCCCGATTCCGCAGGGTTCGTATTGGCGTGCCATCGACACGGCCAAGGATCTGACGGAGGCCGCGAAGGAACTGGCGGCGCTGGGGCGTTAGGGCGCGCGCCCGCCGCTTCGGCGGGGTCCGGCCACCCGGACGCGGTCGCCGGGGACAGGGCGTACTCGTCCCGCGGCAGCCGCGCCCACCTGCACAGGCGCGGCATGGCCTCGCCTGGACCTGAGCCGCGACCCGCGCAGGCCTTCGAGGGGCGTGGCCCGCTGCCGCCCGGGGAGCGGGGATCGTGCGCCGCCGGCGCGGGGCCGGCCCGCGGGCTCAGACGAGGGCGGCGACGAGCAGGGTGAAGGCGGCGATGATGACGGCGACGCGGACGTAGTGCCAGCGGTCCCAGCGCTTCACCTGCTCCTTCCAGTCGGCCGGCCGGCTGCCGGTGGTCCACGTCTTGACCCGGTTGTTGATCGGGACGAGCACCACGATCGACATGAGCACGCTGACGATCAGCAGCGCGGCGGCGGTCACGACGAGGCCGGTGCCGTCGTCGTCCCATCCGGCGACGGCCCAGACCCCGACGAGGACGAGCGAGCCGATGTACCAGAACGGCATCACGGCGCCGCCCAGTCGGGCCCCGTGGACGCGGGCGCGCAGGCCGTTGTCGCCGGGGAGTGCGTTGAGGATCGGGTTGCTGAAGCAGGGGACGGAGAACTCCACCCCCACCATCACGCCGACGACCACGATGGTGACGACCTCGAGTGCATTGAGCATGATGACCCCTCCAGGGATCTAGCGCTGCTAGATGATGACGCAACGCTAGCCCTTCTGGCGCTCGATTGTCTAGCGGTGCTAGCATCGAGTCATGTCGGTACAGGAACGCAAGCAGCGTGAACGGGTCAGCCGCGAGCGCCTCATCGTGGCCACGGCCCGCGAACTCGCCGAGCAGCAGGGCTGGGACGCGGTCACCACCCGGCGGCTCGCCGAACGCATCGAATACAGCCAGCCCGTCCTCTACAGCCACTTCCGCGGCAAGCGCGAGATCATCGGCGCCGTCGCTCTGCAGGGCGCTTCCGAGATGGCCGTGGCGATGCGGGCCGCGACCGCCGCCGCCGACGGCCCCCGCGCCCGGGTCACCGCGCTGGCCCGTGCCTACCTCGCCTTCGCCGAACGCCATCCGGCGGTCTACGACGCCCTGTTCCAGCTCGACGGCGGCCTGGCGTACGCGCAGGAGGACACCCCGGAACCGTTGAAGGACGCCTTCGCCGCGCTGCTGGAGTGCCTCAGCGAGGTCGCCGGGGACGGCGTGCGCCCGGAGCTGTTCACCGAGACGTTCTGGGCGTCCCTGCACGGACTGGCCACCCTGACCCGAGCGGGACGGCTCCCGCCGGAGGACACCGAGCAGAGGGTGAAACTGCTGGTGGACCGGCTCTCCGTGGTCTGACGCACCGTCCCGGGGCACGCGGCCGAGGTCCTCGGGTGTACGACGAACGGGAGTCCCCCCATACGACGAAGGAGCCCCGCACTTCAGCAGTGCGGGGCCCTTCGTCGTATGGGCCAGGATGTTCAGCCGGCAGGCGTGCCCAGGATTCCGCCCACCGGCTCCGTTACCCCAACAGGCCGCCCACCAGGCCCGGCTGGGAGGACGAGCCTCCACTGCTGGAGCCGCCTGACGAGCCACCGCTGGCGCTGCCGCCGGAGGTGGGGCCGGAGGTGGTGCTGGGGGCCTGCTGGGCCGGGGAGGACTGCTGGGGCGGGGCCTGGCCCTCGGTGCCCTGGGTCTGGCTGGGCGAGCCGCCGGTGGCGGTGCCGGTGTCGCGGGTGGCGCCCGGGGTGGCGGTGGTGCCGGCGGTGGGACTGGCCGTGGCGCCCTGGGTGGGGGTGCTGGAGGCCGAGGGCGTCTTCTTCTTCGGCCGCTCGGCGGGGTCCTGCGGGAGCGGGGAGCCGGGCAGTTCGTTGCGGGGGGCCTCGCCGGGGCCGGGGACGACGACGCGGTCGGCGTCGCGGACCGCTCCGCCGAGCAGTGAGCCGATGAGCAGCGTGAGGCCGGCGACGATGGCGGTGATGAGAGCGCCGCGGCGCAGAACGTAGCGGCGCAGCTCCCAGAGGTCGGCGCGGGGGCCGAGGCGGCGCCAGGCGCTGCCGGCGAGGCGGCCGTCGATGGAGTAGACGGGGGCGCCGGCGATGATCAGCGGGGACCAGGCGGCGAGGTAGATGATGTCGGGGGTGTCGTAGGCGGGGACGCTCTTCCAGCTGACGGTGACGAGGAGCGCGGCGGACAGCCCGGCGCCGACGATCGCGCCGACGCGCTGCCAGCAGCCCAGGATCGTGAGGACGCCCACGATGACCTGGAGGAAGGCGATGACGAGGCCGGCGCCGACGGGGTGCTGGAGGGCGAACTGCCGCAGCGGCTCGGCGACTTCCCAGGGGTGCAGGGTGTTGAGCCACTTGACCATGGAGCCGCGTTCGCCGCCGTCGAAGTAGACGGGGTCGCAGAGCTTGCCCATGCCGGCGTAGATGGAGATGAAGCCGAGGAAGATGCGCAGGGGGAGCAGGACGACGCCGAGGTTCATGCGGCGGCCCGGGTAGTAGGCGTGCCGGGCGGGGTCGTCGCCGTGGCGCTTGGCGGAGCGGGTGTGGTCGGTGCCGCTGCCGCTGTCGCTGTCGTCGTAGTCGTCGAACTGCTCGCCGGTGTAGGCGGGTTCGTCGTCGACGCTGCCCACGGTGCGCATGTTCGGCAGGAGTCGGGTGCCGTCGCCGTCGTGGGTGCGCTGGGCGCCGACGACCGGGGTTTCGACGGTCTGGGTGAGGTCGTCGTAGCCGTCGTCGGCGTAACGGCCGTCGCTGTAGCCGCCGTTGACGTCCACGCGGGGGATGACCTGGGTGGCTCCGGCGTCGGCGGAGGGGGCCGGTGCGTCGCCGTGGCGGACGCTGCCGCCCCGTACAGCCTGGAGGAGGCGGTGGGCGCCGGTGTCGTCGGGGTCGGACTTGCCGCTCCAGACGACGGGCCGGCGGCGGGCGCCCGCGTTCGCGCCGGGTCTGCCGGCCGCGGCGCCGACGACGGGCATCCGGGCGGTGTCCTCGGCGGCGCTCAAGTGCCGTGCGATCCGCGAGGATTGGGTGCGCCGCGTCGACGCGCCCAACTGCACGCGAAAGCTCACATGATTGACGATGATCTGCGCCGGATCGCTCGGCACCTTCACCATGCTCAGCGCGGGAGCGTCGTCGAAGCCCGACGGGCCGTCCCCCGTGGGTGTGCGGGGTGTTCTGGTGTCCACACTCATCTAACCGAGTGACATGTGCTTAGGACACTGCTTTGACTGGGCGGATCTGTCCGGACCCCGTCAAGGTTGTCCTCGACGCCAGGAACACCCCATGTGGGTGACTTGGTCGAACAACCGCTCAGGCGCGGCGTCGTGCCGTCTCGTAGAGCACGATGCCCGCCGCCACACCGGCGTTGAGCGACTCGGCGCCGCCCGGCATCGGGATCCGCACCCGGTGGTCGCAGGTCTCGCCGACCAGTCGGGACAGTCCCTTGCCCTCGCTGCCGACGACGATGACGACGGGCCCCGACAGGGCTTCCAGGTCACCGATTTCCGACTCGCCTTCGGCGGCGAGGCCGACGACGGTGATGCCGGCCTTCTTGTACGCCTCCAGGGCGCGCGTCAGGTTGGTGGCGCGGGCGACGGGCGTACGGGCGGCCGTACCGGCGGACGACTTCCAGGCGCCGGCGGTCATGCCGGCCGCGCGCCGCTCGGGGACGACGACGCCGTGGCCGCCGAAGGCGGAGACGGACCGGACGACGGCGCCGAGGTTGCGCGGGTCGGTGACGCCGTCCAGGGCGACGATGAGGGGGTCCTCGCCGTTGTCGTAGGCGGCGGCCGCGAGGTCCTCGGGGTGCGCGTACTCGTAGGGCGGGACCTGGAGGACGAGGCCCTGGTGGTTGAGGCCGTTGGTCATGCGGTCGAGCTCGGGGCGGGGGGCCTCCATCAGGTGGATGCCGCCGCGCTCCGCGGCGAGCTGGAGCGCCTCGCGGACCCGCTCGTCGTTGTCGATGAACTGCTGGACGTAGAGGGTCGTCGCGGGCACGCCGTCGCGCAGTGCCTCGAAGACGGGGTTGCGGCCGACGACCATCTCCGAGGTGCCCTTGCCGCCGCGGCCACGGGCCGTGGGACGGCGTACCGCCTGCTTCGCCTTGGCGCCCGCGACACGGTTCTTCTTGTGTCCCTTGCGCATCTCGGCGGGCGGGGTCGGGCCCTTGCCTTCGAGACCCCTGCGTCGCTGGCCGCCACTGCCGACCTGCGCGCCCTTCTTGCCGGACATGCGGCGGTTGTTGGCTGCCATGACCTACCTGTCTGTTCTCAGCTTCTGTTCGCTGCTTCTGTTTGCTGCGAAGCGGAAGCGGGCGTGTGTACGTATATGCAGTGTGCCGCCCGGATGGCCGGGCGGCACAATCGATCAAGAAAGGGTCAGCGCGGGCCGAGGCTCCAGCGCGGCCCCTGCGGGCCGTCCTCGATGACGAGTCCGGACTGGTTGAGCTGGTCACGGATGGCGTCCGCGGTGGCCCAGTCCTTGCGGGAGCGGGCCGCCTCGCGCTGGTCGAGGACCAGGCGCACGAGGCTGTCGACCACCCCGTGGAGGTCGTCGCCGCGGTCGTCGTCGCCGGCCCAGTGCGGGTCGAGCGGGTCGAGGCCGAGGACGCCGAGCATGGCGCGGACCTCGGCGAGGCGGGCCACGGCGGCTTCCTTGTCGTCGGCGGCCAGTGCGGAGTTGCCCTGCCGGACGGTGGTGTGCACGACGGCGAGGGCCTGCGGGACGCCCAGGTCGTCGTCCATCGCCTCGGCGAAGGCGGGCGGGACTTCGGCGGAGGGCTCGACGACTCCCCCTGCCTTCTCCACCACGCGCTGCACGAAGCCCTCGATCCGCGCGAACGCGGACTCGGCCTCGCGCAGGGCCTCCTCGCTGTACTCGATCATCGAGCGGTAGTGCGGGGTGCCGAGGTAGTAGCGCAGGACGATCGGGCGCCAGCGCTGGACCATCTCGGAGACGAGGACGGAGTTGCCGAGCGACTTGGACATCTTCTCGCCGCTCATGGTGACCCAGGCGTTGTGCAGCCAGTACCGGGCGAACTCGTCGCCGTAGGCCTTGGCCTGGGCGATCTCGTTCTCGTGGTGCGGGAAGATCAGGTCCAGGCCGCCGCCGTGGATGTCGAAGGCGGAGCCGAGGTACTTGTGGGCCATCGCCGAGCACTCCAGGTGCCAGCCGGGGCGGCCGCGGCCCCACGGGGTCTCCCAGTCGGGCTCGCCGGGCTTGGTGGCCTTCCACATGGCGAAGTCCCGCGGGTCCCGCTTGCCGGTGATGCCCTCCTCGGCGGGCTGGCGCATCTCGTCCAGGTCCTGCCGGGACAGCTCCAGGTAGGCGGGCCAGGAGCGCACGTCGAAGTAGACGCTGCCGTCGGCCTCGTAGGCGTGTCCGCGCTCGATGAGGCCGCGCATCATCTCGACCATCTCGGTGACATGGCCGGTGGCGCGCGGTTCGTAGGTGGGCGGCAGGCAGCCGAGGGCGTTGTAGCCGTCGTTGAACGCGCGCTCGTTCTCGTAGCCGATGGACCACCAGGGGCGGCCCTGCTCAGCGGCCTTGGCGATGATCTTGTCGTCGATGTCGGTGACGTTGCGGATGAACGTGACGTCGTAGCCGCGGTACTGGAACCAGCGGCGCATGATGTCGAAGTTCAGGTAGGAGCGGACGTGCCCGATGTGCGGTGCCGCCTGCACGGTGGCGCCACACAGGTAGATCGAGACACAACCCGGCTGGAGCGGGGCGAAGTCACGGATCTGCCGGGCGCTGGTGTCGTACAGGCGAATGGTCACGAGTCCAGGGTAGTAGGCGCAGGGCGATGCCTTGCGCCCCTTCCTCTCAAGGCCACACATTCGTGACGTCGGCCGGCTACGTCAGCCGGTCCGCACCACCAGCGCCGTCGCCACCGCCATCAGTCCCTCGCCCCGTCCGGGGAAACCGAGCCCGTCCGTGGTCGCGCCGGACACCGACACCGGGGCGCCGGCCGCCTCCGACAGGAGTTTCTGGGCCTCGTCGCGGCGCTTGCCGATCTTCGGGCGGGGGCCGACGACCTGTACGGCGATGTTGCCGATGGTGAAGCCGGCCTCGCGGACGATGCGGGCGGCCTCGGTCAGCAGGGTCACCCCGGAGGCGCCGGACCACTCGGGGCGCCCGGTGCCGAAGTGCTGCCCGAGATCCCCCAGCCCGGCCGCCGAGAAGAGCGCGTTGCAGGCGGCGTGGGCGACGACGTCGGCGTCGGAGTGACCGGCGAGGCCCGGACCCTCGCCCTCCCACTTGAGGCCGGCGCACCACAGTTCGCGGCCCTCTTCGAAGGCGTGGATGTCGGTGCCGATGCCGACCTGGGGGAGCAGCGGTGCCTCAGAAGCCATCGTTGAGCCTCCTGCGGGCCAGGACCGCCTCCGCGAGGACGAGGTCCAGCGGGCGGGTCACCTTGAAGGCCTCCTCGTGGCCGGGGACGGTCACGACCGTCTCGCCGAGCTGCTCGACCATGCTCGCGTCGTCGGTGACGTTCTCGGTGACCGTCTCGTGGGCGCGGACCAGGGTGGCGCGGTCGAAACCCTGCGGGGTCTGCACGGCACGCAGGCGGGCCCGCTGCGGGGTGGCCACGACCGGCTCCGGGTCGCCCGGGACCGCGGCCGGCTCCACCTCCTTGACGGTGTCCGCGAGGGGCAGCGCCGGGACGACGGCCACGGCTCCTTCCCGTACGGCCTCGATGACGGCGTCCACCGTGTCGACCGGGACGAGGGGGCGGGCGGCGTCGTGCACCAGCACGATGTCGTACTCCGGCGGCAGGGCGTCCAGACCGAGCTTCACGGACTCCTGGCGGCTCTCCCCGCCGGGCACGACGAGGAAGTCGGTGCGCTCGGGCAGCGCGTGCGCGTCGAGCAGGGACTTGACCTCGGCGGCTCCGTCGGGCGGGGCGACGACGACCACGAGGGAGACGGCTCGGGACGCGGCCAGTGCGCGGAGCGCGTGAATCAGCATGGGAGTGCCGTTCAGCGCGCGGAGCGCCTTGGGGGCGCCCGGACCGAGGCGTACGCCCCGTCCGGCGGCCGGGATCACCGCAGCCGTGCGCGCAGGCGTGGGCGAAGGAGGCGAAACGTCAGACATCGGTTCCTGTCAGGTTTGTGTGCTCGGCCTACGTGGGTATGGCCTGAGCGTGTCGGGAACGACAGCTTGACCGGAACCCTTCCGTGACCCTGGTCGAGGCCGTTATCCGTACCCGACACACCAAGTATCGGGGGATCGCCCCCGAGATGAACACGCGTACGGCGCCAGAATGCGAACATGCCGCAGCGCCCGGCGACGAGAAATACGTCATCGGGCACCGCGGCATTTCAAATGTGCTGAGGCTGGCTTGCGCCGGCGTCAGGACGCGAGGACCTCGTCGAGCAGAGCCTCGGCCTTGTCCTCGTTCGTGTTCTCCGCGAGCGCGAGCTCGCTCACCAGGATCTGGCGGGCCTTGGCGAGCATGCGCTTCTCACCGGCGGAGAGTCCACGCTCGCGCTCACGACGCCACAGGTCACGCACGACTTCCGCGACCTTGATGACATCGCCGGAGGCGAGCTTCTCCAGGTTTGCCTTGTAGCGACGCGACCAGTTCGTGGGCTCCTCGGCGTACGGTGCGCGCAGCACCTCGAAGACCCGGTCCAGTCCGTCCTGACCGACCACATCACGCACGCCGACGAACTCCGCATTGTCCGCTGGCACACGTACCGTCAGATCACCCTGGGCGACCTTCAGCACCAAGTAGGTCTTGTCCACGCCTTTGATCTGGCGAGTTTCGATGGCCTCGATCAGCGCGGCCCCGTGATGGGGATAGACCACGGTGTCGCCAACCTTGAACGTCATGTGACAGGTACCCCTTCCGTGGCTATCCAGAGTAACACGGAAACGGCGGGTTCTGAATGGCGTTTTCGCAGGTCAGGGCATATCTCGGGGCTTGACAACAGCAACAGGAACGTGCTGCGCGGGTCTAGCGGAAGAATGTATTCGCAGGTCGGAGCGGCTGTCCGGGGGAGGTGAAACCCGTACGTTACACACGTCCGGAGGCCCCTCCAGACGGCCGAACATCCCGATATGTCCGCTTCCAAGCGTGCGACTTCCGCTACTCCGTTCGGTGCGTGGAGGCGGGTGCGAGACGAATCCGGAATTGATCACAGGGGTGCCCGACCAGCCGGATGGTGATCAATTCAGCGGTTCAAGGATTCCTTCACGGAAAATCCCCTGGGCGCGGTCCGCGGTACTTATGTGAATGGCGGACGAGCGCCAGGCCAATGTGACTCAAGGGTCACTTGTGGCCGCTGCGACTACGAAGAGGACGCCGCGAGGGGAGGGTCGGGTGCGGCGGCACGGGAACGGCTCGGTAACCTGAGGCCGCTGACAGACACTTAGCGCGGCTTCACCGGCCGCCTCGCTCGAGTCAAGGAGTTACCGCCGCCGTGAGCAGCAGCCTTCGACGCGGTGCCCTCGCCGCCGCCGCCATCGCGTTCTCGATCGCCTCGCTCGCCGCGTGCAGCGCCGGCAACAACGCTCAGACCCTCCAGGTCAAGCCGGACAACGCGGCCACGACCGTCGGTGACATCAAGCTCCAGAACGTCGTGATCATCACCCAGCCGGACGCCGAGTCCGAGGGCCCGGCCGTCGTCTCCGCCACCCTCTTCAACCAGGGCGGCACCGCCCAGACGCTGGACTCGGTCACCGTCGCCGGTGCCGGTACCGCAGAGCTCGCGCCCGCCAAGGGCAAGGGCAAGGTGACCGTCCCGGCCGGCGGCTCCATCATCCTCGGCGGCAAGGGCAACGCCTCCGCCGTCCTGAACGAGGTCGGCGAGTCCGTCCAGGACGGCAACGCGCAGAAGGTCACCTTCGCCTTCAGCAAGACCGGTGACGTGAACCTGCGTGCCTTCGTCGTCCCGTCCGAGAGCTACTTCTCCACGTGGGGCCCGACCGAGATCCCGGCGACGCCGGGCGGCACGGCGAGCCCCACCGCGACGACCAGCGAGGAGCCGGGCACCGGCACGACGGGCTCCCCCACCGAGACCGCGACGGGCACCCCGGCGGGCGGCACGGAGTCCTCGCCCGAGTCGACGGACACCGCGGCCGCCGGGCACTGAGCAGCCGTACGAGATCGCCGTACGACGGGAAGGGCGGGACCTCACCAGAGGTCCCGCCCTTCCCGCATCAGCTGTGTGTCTCGGTTTACGGCTCGAACTTGTAGCCGAGCCCCCGGACCGTCACCAGGTAGCGCGGCGCGCCCGGGTCGGGCTCGATCTTGGCGCGCAGGCGCTTGACGTGGACGTCGAGGGTCTTGGTGTCGCCGACGTAGTCGGCGCCCCAGACCCGGTCGATGAGCTGCATACGGGTCAGGACGCGGCCCGCGTTGCGCAGGAGCATCTCCAGGAGGTCGAACTCCTTGAGGGGCAGGTCGACCTTGGAGCCGGAGACCGTCACGACGTGGCGGTCCACGTCCATACGGACCGGACCCGCCTCCAGGGCGGCCGGGGTGACCTCCTCCGGCTCGCCGCGGCGGCGCAGGACCGCGCGGATACGGGCGACCAGCTCTCTGGAGGAGAACGGCTTGGTCACGTAGTCGTCGGCTCCTATTTCCAGCCCGACGACCTTGTCGATCTCGCTGTCCTTGGCGGTCACCATGATGACGGGAACGTTGGAGCGGCCGCGCAGCTGACGGCAGACCTCGGTGCCCGGCAGGCCGGGCAGCATCAGGTCGAGGAGGACGAGGTCGGCGCCGTTGCGCTCGAACTCGTCGAGTCCGTCGGGCCCGGTGGTCGCGACGGCGACCTCGAAGCCCTCTTTGCGGAGCATGTACGACAGGGCGTCGGAGAAGGACTCCTCGTCCTCGACGACGAGCACTCGGGTCACGGAAGGACCTCCGGGGAGGGGAGCGGATCGTAAGAAGATGGCTGGGGGATGGAGTCGTCGGGCTCGTCATCGAGACCGTCGAGGTCGGGGTGCTGGTGCGCGCGGTCGCGGGCGGCCCCCGCCTCCGGCAGTCGCAGGGTGAAGGTGGAGCCCTGACCCTCGGAGCTCCAGACGGTGACCTCCCCGCCGTGCGAGGCGGCCACGTGTTTGACGATCGCGAGGCCGAGGCCCGTGCCGCCGGTGGCACGGGAACGGGCCGGGTCGACGCGGTAGAAGCGCTCGAAGATGCGCTCCTTGTCCTTTTCGGAGATCCCGATCCCCTGGTCGGTGACGGCGACCTCGATCATGTCACCGCCGGGCGCGTTCACCCGGCGGGCGGCTATCCCGACGCGAGTGCGGGCGGGCGAGTAGTTGACCGCGTTCTCGACGAGGTTGCCGAGGGCGGCGGCGAGCTGGCCACGGTTGCCGTAGACGTGCAGGTCGGCCGTGCCTCCGGCGGCCATCGTGATCTGCTTGGTACCGGCCTGGTGCCGGCAGCGGTCGACGGCCTCGGCGACGAGTTCGTCGACGCGGACCGGTTCGGCGTCCTCGAGGGGATCGTCGTTCTGCACGCGCGACAGGTCGATGAGTTCCTGCACCAGGTTGGTCAGTCGGGTCGCCTCGATCTGCATGCGGCCGGCGAAGCGTTCCACCGCCTCCGGGTCGTCCGAGGCGTCCATGACGGCCTCGGACAGGAGGGAGAGGGCGCCGACCGGGGTCTTCAGCTCATGGCTGACGTTCGCGACGAAGTCGCGCCGCACCGCCTCTATGCGCCTGGCCTCGGTGAGGTCCTCCACGAGGAGGAGCACCAGGCGGGAGCCGAGGGGTGCGACGCGTGCGGAGACTGCGAGGGCCTCGCCGCGGCCGGTGCCGCGTCTGGGGAGGTCCAGCTCCACCTGGCGTATCTCCCCGTCGCGTCTGGTGTCACGGGCCATCCGGAGCATCGGATCCACGGAGAGCTTGCCGCCGCGGACCAGCCCGAGGGCGTACGCGGCGGAGCTGGCCTTGACCACGGCGTCCGCCTCGTCCAGTACGACGGCCGAGGACCGGAGCACGGACAGGACGGTGTCCACACCCGGCGGAAGCACCGGGTCCGTGTGCAGCGAGGTGCGAGTGGGGCGTTTCTGTTCCCGCTCGCTCCAGCGGAACGCCAGCATGGCGATGACGCCGGTGAGTACACCGGCGATCGCTGCTGCTGCGGCGACCGCCGCGTTCACGTCCATGCACCCAGGTTAGGCATGTCAAGGGCTCCGGCCACAGCCGTCCGAGTGCGAGCTCGAACACTCGTCGCCCAGAGTTCACCTTGGAGCCAGTGATGGTTCATTTGGGGTGACGGAAACCGACGCGTACAGGGCGGAACGTGGGAGCGTGGGGTACGAAGCACCGGTTCTGCACGCGACAGGCGCGCCGGGCCCCGGCCCCCGGTGACCCCCGAAGATCACGTACGAGAGGGAATCCCTGATGCGGGACGCGTACCACGAGGAACTTGATTCGATCGGCGACGGTCTGGTGGAGATGGCCCGGCTGGTCGGGTCGGCGATCGGGCGCGCCACGACGGCGATCCTCGACTCCGACCTGAAGCTGGCCGAGAGCGTCATCGAGGCCGACCAGAAGGTCGACGACCTCCAGCACGAGCTGGAGGCCCGGGCGATAGCGCTGCTGGCCCGCCAGCAGCCGGTGGCGACGGACCTGCGGATCGTCGTCACCTCGCTCAGGATGTCGGCCGACCTCGAGCGCTCGGGCGACCTGGCCCAGCACGTGGCGAAGCTCGCCCGGCTGCGCTTCCCGAACCGCGCCATCCCGCACGACCTGCACGCCACCATCCTGGAGATGGGCCAGCTCGCGCAGCGGCTGATGGCGAAGGCCGCCGAGGTGATCGTCACCAAGGACGTCGACCTCGCGCTCCAGCTGGAGCAGGACGACGACGCGATGGACCTCCTCCACCGCACCCTCTTCCAGCACCTGATGGACGACCGCTGGAAGCACGGCATCGAGACGGCCGTGGACGTCACCCTGCTCGGCCGCTACTACGAGCGGTACGCCGACCACGCGGTCGCGGTCGCCAAGCGCGTGGTGTACCTGGTGACGGGTGAGCACGCGGACGAGCTCCAGCAGGAGATCCAGCCGGTGGCGGGGGTGGAAGGGGCCTGAGCCCCGCGGGCGTGCGGGTGCCCGTTCGGGGCGCTTGGGAGCCTCTGTGCGCCGTTGATGCGCCCGGCCGAACGGACGTCCAATGGGCACAGTTACCAGCCTTGAGGAGGGACCATGGCCGACTCCCCCAGCACGCCCGGTACACCGCCCGACCCCGCGCAGGAACGTCCGACCGAACAACCCGCCGAGATCAGGAACCTGACCTTGATAGCCGCGTGCGGCTGCGGGTCCGGGTGCGGGTGCGGGTGCCAGTCGGGGAATCCGTGCCAGTGCGGCTGACAGCGTTGCGAGGGCCCCGCCCGTTTCGGGCGGGGCCCTTTCGCCTGACAGGGCCGGGTGCGCGTCGTACCATCGATGTCACGCTGAGTCAGGGCCACGTCACGGGCTGGGGGGACTGCCGGTGCGTCACATCGACGAGTTCCTCGCGCGCGTCCTCGGCGGCGTCGACATCGGGCCCTGGATCGACGTCCCGCCACGAACGCTGCTGGACCGGCCCGGGATGGCGGCCGCCCTCGCCGACGGCGACGAGGGCGCGGCCCGGGTCCTGAAGTACGCGCGGTGCACGGGTGCCGAGTCGTACGACGAGATCGGGTTCCGCTCCCTGGCCGCCACTCCGCGCCGGGGCGAGGTGCCGCTGCAGACCTTCGAGTCCGCGCACCGCAGTGCCCGCCGTCAGCAGCGACGCGCTCTTCCACCGGGCCTCGCCGCCCTCTTCGACGAACAGACGAAGCTGCGCCACCGGCCCTTGGAGCCTCCAGACGCCCGGCTGCGGTACAGCCACGACGGGGAACTGCTCCACCTTCACGAGATCGCCGAGGCCGGACGGCCGACGGACGGCGTGATCTGGTCGTTCCCGGTCGGCGCGCCCCCGCGGTTCCTGGAACGCATCGCGCAGGACGCGGACTTCCCGCTCCAGCTGAGCCAGTACCGGCTCGAAGGCTTTCCGCGGACGTGGTGGCTGCCCCTGCCGGAACTGCTGGCGGCGGGCCGTTTCGAGCGGATGCAGGAGTGCCGGAACCGGCTGGCCGAAGGGCCCGCACCGGGAGCCCTCCACTGCTTCGTCTCGCACCGCTGGCTGACGCCCACCACACCGGACCCGGACGGCCTCCAGGCCCGGCTCACGGCGTGGCAGCTGGTCGTCGCGGTGTGCGAGGCCGTACTGCTGGCCCGGCGGCGCGGACTGACGGTGCCGAGGCGCTCCGTGCCTCAGTTCGAGATGGCCGTGGGGCCACAGGGTTCGCCCCTCGTCGAGTCGCTGGTCGTCAACGTGCTGCGGTACGCGCTGGACGAGGCAGGGCTCGACGAGGTGTACGCCGAGATCCGCTCCCTGGAGAAGGAGACGACCGATCACGGCGTGGGCGCGGCGCTCGAGGACGCGGAGCTGGCCCGGCTGCGTGCCGAGGTGGCCGCCCGGCCGCTGCTCGGCCGCCTGCTGCACCGGGTGCGGCTCTGGTACGACTACAGCTGCATGCCCCAGCGTCCGCGCACGCCACAGGAGCAGCTCGAGTTCGAGGAGGGGCTGCGGGTGCTCGGCGCCTACCAGTTGGTGGGCCGCACCGTGGTACTCCTCGACGACGCCGACGACTACCTGGGACGCGCCTGGTGCACCCTGGAGGTGCTGACCGCGGACAGCATGCCCCACGGCTACGACGTGCTGGTGGGAGCGCACCGGACGACCGTCGTCGGCGGGACCACGGAGCACTACCTGGAGACCCTGCTGCAGGACCGGGCGCATGTGGTGTGGCGGGCCGTCCTGGACACCGAGGTCTTCGCCGTCCAGAGCCCCGAGGAGTGTCTGCGCCGGCTCCGGCTGGCGACCACGGAGAAGGCCGACGTTCCGGTGGTCTACGACGGCCTGCGCCGGCTCGGCGCTCCGCGCAAGGTCCACATCGACGACAGCGAGCTGATCACGGGGACGCTGCCGCTGCCGCTCGCGGGCGACGGCTCCGTGGTCGTCCCGCTCACCGCGAGCCGCCCGTACGAGCAACGCGGGCCCACGGCGACGGCCGGCCTGGACTGGTCGGGGGCGCTGAGCGTGGCCGACCCGGAAGACGACACCCGCCTCGGCATCCGCTTCGACGACCACCTCGACGCCTCCAGCCTGTACGTACCGTCCTCCGTGGAGCTTCGGGAGTCCGTCTCGGACGCCTGCCATGTCGCCGTCGTCGCGGGTTGCGAGGCCGAGGCCGTGCTGCTGAGCCGCTGGGTTCTGACCAGGGACCAGGAGCTGCGGTCGGTCGTGGACGCGCCGGTCGGCTCGCTGACCTGGCTGGCCACGGACATCGCGCCGGTCGGCCACTTCGCCGAAGGCGTCCTGCGGACGGCGGTGATCGACGCGCAGCTCTGGGTCCTGGTGACCACGGATGTCCGCCTGGCGCGCTGCCAGATGGTCAGGACCCTGCTCAACGCGCTCGACGCCGCGGGGCGGCCGTACGTCACCGTGTCCGTCGACGGCGTGTCCGACGACGGTGTGGAGTGGCACGCGCCGCCGGATCCGGCCCCCGAGGGCCTGGCCGCTCGCACCGAACCGGCCCTGGTGATGTCACGGGTGTGGCGCGGCGGTCTGTTCCGGGCCGATCTGGCAGACGAACTCGCCGTGGCCCTGCGGGCGGGGCGCTGATGAGCCGAGGAAGCTGAGGAAGCCGAGGAAAGGGTGTGCCGGTGACGACGGAACAGCCCGAGCTGCGTGAGCAGTTGTTCGCCGCCTGGGGCCGGGGAGACAGCGGCGGCTTTCTCCGGCTGTGCGCACGTCACGCCGACACCATCGACCGCGCCTTCCGCTCCTGGGCGACCGTGCCGGAGGAGATCCGGGCGGACAACCGGGCGGTCACCGACTGGGCGAATGCTCTGGCCGCGATCGCGAACGCCTTGGAGGCACTCGGAAACCCCGGGCCGTGGGAGGTCCTCAACCCGCCGGATTCCGGCTTCCCCCGCTGGAGCACCCTGTTCGCCGAGGCCCGGGAGCTGGGCGAGGACGCGGAGTTCGCCGCGAGCAGCGCGCGGCTGCGGGCGCTCCTCGCCGACATGGACGACGTCACCGGTCCGTACGTCGACGACCTCACGGCGAAGGTGTACGGCATGCTCGGCACCAACGCCCTGCATCTGGATTCGCTGCGCGAGGCGTACGAGCACACCGAGGAGGCGCTGCGGCGCTGCCGCGCGTCCGGGGACCATGAGGGAGTGGTGATCTACACGGAGAACTTGGACGCGCTGGACACCCTCCTCCAGGCCGGGGCGGGCACCTTGGCGGGCCGAGAGCTCCTGGACACCCGGCAGCGACTCGCGAAGGCACAAGGACTGAGCGACACCGGCCGCTTCACCGCTTCCAACGAGTTCGCGACGCGACTGTACGAGGAGGTCCAGGGCTCGCCCGCCCATGCCGGCTCCCGTTACCTCGGCAAGATCTGCGGCCTCCTCGGCCTGAACCACTTCCGCCTCGGCGACCCGGCCGCGGCCCAGCGGTACACGCGAGAAGCGCTGGCCCACTGCGAGCACCGTGCGGACCGGGTCGGCATCAGGATCTACACGGAGAACCTCAAGGTGATCGCGAGGGACGGCGCCCCGAGCCAGGGCTGACACCCGGCACGGGCGGTGCCAGGACGCCTGCGCTAGCTCCGCCGGGCATACGGGCGCAGCATGGATGGCAAGAGCACCACCCGCGCACTCGTGAGGAGAAGGAGGTGCGAGGCCATGACGCAGTTCATGGACGTCCACCACGGCTTCGAGGGCATCACGCCGGAGCAACTGAGGGAGGCGCACGACGCCGACCTCGCCATCGAGAAGGACGAGGGCGTCCACTTCGAGCGGGCCTGGGCGGACCCGGAGTCCGGCACCATCTACTGCCTCTCCGAGGCACCCTCGGCGGACGCGGTCCAGCGCGTCCACGAGCGGGCGGGCCACAGGGCGGACGAGGTCCATCAGGTACCGCTGTCGATCTGACGTTCCGTCATCGCCCGCACCCGCCCGGCAACGCAGGGAACTGGGCAGGGAACCGAAAAGCCCCCTGCCGGCGGGGAAACCGCGGGCAAGGGGCTTGTCGCGTAGGTCTGTCTACTTCTTCTTGCCCTGATTCTTGACCGCCTCTATCGCCGCCGCGGCCGCGTCGGGGTCGAGGTACGTGCCGCCGGGCTTCAGCGGCTTGAAGTCCGCGTCGAGTTCGTACGACAGCGGGATGCCCGTCGGGATGTTCAGGCCCGCGATGTCGGCGTCGGAGATGCCGTCGAGGTGCTTGACGAGGGCGCGGAGGCTGTTGCCGTGGGCGGCGACCAGGACCGTGCGGCCGGTCAGGAGGTCGGGGACGATGCCGTCGAACCAGTACGGGAGCATGCGGACGACGACGTCCTTGAGGCATTCCGTCTGGGGGCGCAGCTCCGGCGGGAGGGTCGCGTAGCGCGGGTCGTCGAACTGCGAGTACTCGGCGTCGCGGTCCAGCGGCGGCGGAGGCGTGTCGTAGGAGCGGCGCCACAGCATGAACTGCTCCTCGCCGAACTCGGCGAGGGTCTGGGCCTTGTCCTTGCCCTGGAGGGCGCCGTAGTGGCGCTCGTTCAGCCGCCACGAGCGGTGGACGGGGATCCAGAGGCGGTCCGCGGACTCCAGGGCGAGCTGGGCGGTGCGGATCGCGCGCTTCTGGAGTGAGGTGTGGACCACGTCGGGCAGCAGGCCGGCGTCCTTGAGCAGCTCACCGCCGCGGACTGCCTCCTTCTCGCCCTTCTCGTTGAGGTTGACGTCCACCCAGCCGGTGAACAGGTTCTTCGCGTTCCATTCGCTCTCGCCGTGGCGGAGGAGGATCAGCTTGTACGGTGCGTCGGCCATGCGTATGAGCGTAATCCAAGGGCTCGCCGCCTCGTGCGTCCGCTCGGCAGACGGACGGTTGACGGGATCTGTTAATTGGGTGGCCTGCGACGACAGCGGAATCGTAATGTGTGCTCGCCGCCTGAGCCGCTTACATCCGTTGCATCCATTGCAGCCGTTGCATCCGTGGGGGATCCGCCATGTCCGTCGCCGCCCTGAGACGTGCCACCCGCGAGACCGTCTCCGGCCTCCCCCGCGAGTTCTGGTGGCTGTGGACCAGCACGCTCGTCAACCGGCTCGGTGCGTTCGTGGCCACGTTCATGGCCCTCTACCTCACGCTCGACCGCGGGTACTCCGCCTCCTACGCCGGTCTCGTCGCCTCGCTGCACGGCCTGGGCGGCGTCGTTTCCTCCCTCGTCGGCGGGGTGATGGCGGACCGGATCGGGCGGCGGCCCACCCTGCTCGTCGCCCAGGCGTCGACCGCGGTCTCCGTCGCGCTCCTCGGGTTCGTGCACCACCCGGTCGCCATCGCCGGTGTCGCCTTCCTCGTCGGGATGGCCTCCAACGCCTCGCGGCCGGCCGTGCAGGCGATGATGGCGGACATCGTGCGGCCCGAGGACCGGGTGCGGGCCTTCTCGCTCAACTACTGGGCCATCAACCTCGGGTTCGCCATCTCCTCCATGGGTGCCGGGTTCATCGCCGAGGTCAGTTATCGCGCCGGGTTCCTCATCGAGGCCGGGATGACCATGGCGTGCGCGGTCGTCGTCTTCCTGAAGCTGCCCGAGTCACGGCCGCAGCGGGTCCCGACGGAGAAGCCCGTCGACGACGTCGGCCTCGGCACCGTCCTGCGCGACGGGCGCTTCATGAGCGTCGTCGGGCTGTCCTTCCTCGTCGCGCTGATCTTCCAGCAGGGCGCGGTCGGCCTCCCGGTGGCCATGGGCGAGGCCGGGTTCACGCCCGCCGACTACGGCATGGCGATCGCCGTCAACGGCGTGCTGATCGTCGTGCTGCAGATCCCCGTCACCCGGTTCATCGAACACCGGGACGCCAAGCGGCTGCTGGTCGTCTCGTCGCTGCTCGCCGGATACGGCTTCGGCCTCACCGCCTTCGCCGGGTCGCTCGGCGTCTTCGCCCTCACGGTGTGCGTGTGGACGCTGGGCGAGATGATCAACGCGCCGACGCAGACGGGACTGGTCGTCCGGTTGTCGCCGGTCAACGGCCGTGGGCGCTACCAGGGCATGTACACCCTGTCCTGGGCCGTCGCCGCCCTGGTCGCCCCCCTGATGTCCGGCGTCGTCATCGACCGCTTCGGCGCGGAGTGGCTGTGGGGGCTGTGCGCGGTCGTCGGGACGGTCGCCGCGGTGGGGTTCGGGACGCTGATGCGGCGGCTGCCGGCGGAGGGGGCGGCGGTTGCCGAGGCGCCGGGTACGGCGAAGCCCGAGGTCAGCGCGGCCTGAGGCGGACGCGCCGTACGCTGTGGCGCCGTACCCGAGCCGCTAGGCCCTGTCGTCAAATTCCCGTCGTCCGCCCGGAGGGCGGGCCTCGCGGCGTCAGGTGCGTGATCTCGGCGTGCCGGGCACAGGCCCTCGTACTGGTTGTACGTGGGCCTGTGCCCGGTGCGGCGAGAGTGCGTGCATGGCGTCGCGAGGCAGGCGGGAATTTGACGACAGGGCCTAGGGCTCCGGCCCGGATACGCCATCCCCGCAGGCCGGCTCGATTCACGGCTCGATTCACGGATGCATCCGCGCCCCCTTCACCACCTTGTCCACCGCGTTGCGAGGCCCGTACACAGCGAGACCGACCAGATCCAAGTCACCCGTGGACACCGCCCGCACCGCCGCCCGGTTGTCCCGGTCGTTGCCCGTCGAGAAGAGGTCGGACGTGAACAGCGACCTGGGCAGCGCACGGGACAGCACGCGCGCGTGGGCCGTCGTCAGGGTCTCCTTCGAGGCCTCGAAGACCATGACGGGCTGGCGGAACATCGGGAGGTAGGGCACGCCGTCGGCGTCCTCGTACGGGTCGCCGATCACCTCGGGGACCTGGGTGCCCAGGCCGCTGACCAGGAACGCGGTGACGTTCAGGCGTTGCCAGGGCTCCAGGTCGTCCCGCAGCAGGACGGCGATCTTGGTGTCGAAACGGATGGGTTGAGTGCTCATGCAACGAGACTGCCGACCGCCGTACGACACCGTCTTGTACGTTCCTTGCATGGTCGCCCAGCGGAACGTCTCCGCCTGGCGCCCGCAGGTGCCGGGCGTCGTCGAGGTCTTCCACGCCCATTTCACGGAGTACGCGTATCCGATGCACGTGCACGAGGCGTGGACGCTGCTCATCGTGGACGACGGGGCCGTACGGTACGACCTCGACCGGCACGAGCACGGCACCCCGCACGACACGGTGTCGCTGCTGCCGCCGCACGTGCCGCACAACGGCTCCCCCGTCACTCCGGACGGCTTCCGCAAGCGCGTGATCTATCTGGACGGCTCGCACCTCCCCGACGAGCTCATCGGTGCCGCCGTCGACGGGCCCGATCTGCGGGATCCCGTACTGCGGCTGCGGGTCGGGCAGCTGCACGCCGCGCTCGCCCGGCCCGGGGACGAGCTGGAGGCCGAGAGCAGACTGACGCTCGTGGGTGAGCGGCTGCGGTCACATCTGAGGCCGGGCGCCACCGGGTCGGCCATACGTCGCGACCCCGTCCTCGCCCGGCGGCTGCGCGAACTCCTCGACGAACGGGTCGCCCAAGGGCTGTCGCTGGACGAGGCCTCGGGGCTTGTCCAGGCCCATCCCGCCCATCTCGTACGGACGTTCAGTGCCGCGTACGGCATCGCGCCGCACCAGTATCTGAACGCCCGGCGCGTCGACCGGGCCCGCGGCCTGCTGCTCGCGGGGCGGGGGCCTGCCGACGTCGCCGCCGTCACCGGGTTCCACGACCAGGCCCATCTCACCCGTCACTTCAAGAAGTTGGTGGGGGTGACGCCGGGCCGCTACCGCGACAGCGGGGGGCGGGCAGGCCGTACGTGACCGTCGGCCAGGTGCCGACGCGGTGTCAGCCGGCCGGTCGCTGTGTCAGGTGCGCGAACGCGTCGAGGTTGCGGGTCGGCTCGCCCCGGGAGACCCGCCACTCGTACTCCTTGCGGATGGCGCTCGCGAAACCGAGCTCAAGGAGGGTGTTGAAGCTGCCGTCGGCCGCTTCCAGGACCTGGCCGAGGATGCGGTCGATCTCGTCGGCGGTGACGGAGGGCAGGGGGAGCTTGCCCGTGACGTAGACGTCGCCGAGGGAGTCGACGGCGTAACTCACGCCGTACAGCTTGAGGTTGCGTTCGAGGAGCCAGCGGTGGACGCCGGACTCGTTCTCGTCGGGGTGCCGGATGACGAAGGCGTTCAGCGAGAGGGAGTGCCGGCCCACCAGGAGGGAGACCGTGGTCGACAGCTTGCGGGTGCCGGGGAGCTGCACGACGTAGTTGCCGGGTGCGGGGCTCTCCCATTCGAGTTCGGCGTCCCTCAGGACGCCCTCGATGACCTGTGCCGCCTTCTCTGCGTCAGCCATGGTGGGAGCGTACGCGACGCCGGTAGGACTGGGCCGCTGCCGTGTAGACGTCGGCCGTCGCGGCGGCCGCGGTGTCCCAGCCGAACGAACGGGCGTGCCGGGCGGCGGCCTCGCCCATCCGGGGGGTCAGGGACGGATCGTCGGCGAAATCGGCCAGCACGCGCGCGTAGGCGCCGGGATTGTGCCCTTGTACGAGGATCCCCGTCCGTCCGTCGTCGACGGCCACCGGCAGCCCGCCGACCGCGGCCGCGATCACCGGCGTGCCGGCCGCCTGGGCCTCTATGGCGACCAGCCCGAAGGACTCGCTGTAGGACGGCATCACGAGCACGGACGCGGCCCGGAACCAGTCGGCGAGCTGCTCCTGGCCGACGGGCGGGTGGAACCGTACGACGTCGGCGATGCCCAGGCGCGCGGCCAGCTTCTGCAGGCCCTCC
This sequence comes from Streptomyces sp. NBC_01352, assembly GCF_036237295.1. Lineage (NCBI taxonomy): Bacteria > Bacillati > Actinomycetota > Actinomycetes > Kitasatosporales > Streptomycetaceae > Streptomyces > Streptomyces sp. NBC_01352. Next base: position 5,955,422 of record NZ_CP108354.1, on the reverse strand, counting down.
GGCTTGGCGAGGCCGCTGCCGCTGAGGCCGCCGACGACGGGGACGAGGAGGCGGGAGCGCAGCTCGGGGCGCTCGTCCAGCAGCACGGCCACCGCGCGCAGCAGCACGTCCGGGGCCTTGAGGGGCTGGATGCGGCCCGCGAAGAGGGGGATCAGGGCGTCCTGGGGAAGGTCCAGGCGGGCGCGGGCGGCGGCGCGGCCGTCGGCGGGGCGGAAGCGGTCGAGGTTGACGCCCGGGTGGACCACGGCGACGTTGGCGGGGTCGGCCGCGTAGTGCCGTACGAGTTCCTCGCGCTCCTCGGCCGTGTTGGCGATGAGGCGGTCGGCGGCGGCGACGATCTGGGTCTCGCCGATGACGCGGGCGGCGGGTTCGGGGGTGTCGCCGTCGGCCAGGTTGGCGTTCTTGACCTTGGCCATGGTGTGCATGGCGTGCACCAGAGGGGCGCCCCAGCGCTGGGCGGCGAGCCAGCCGACGTGGCCGGAGAGCCAGTAGTGGGAGTGCACGAGGTCGTAGTAACCGGGGCGGTGGCCGGCCCAGGCCTGCATCACGCCGTGTGTGAAGGCGCACAGCTGGGCGGGGAGCTCCTCCTTGGCGAGGCCCTCGTAGGGCCCGGCGTCGACGTGCCGGACCAGGACGCCCGGCGCGAGCTCCACGGTCGGCGGGAGGGCGGCGGTCGTGGACCGCGTGAAGATCTCCACCTCGATGTTGATCGCGGCGAGGCGCTGCGCGAGCTCCACGATGTATACGTTCATGCCGCCCGCGTCGCCGGTGCCCGGCTGGTGCAGCGGTGAGGTGTGCACGGAGAGCATGGCGACCCGGCGTGGCTTGCGGTGCAGCCTGAGCCTGGGGGGTGCGGCCGACGAGAGCCGCCCGAGCCTGGTCACGTACTGGCTCACGTGGCGTTCCTCCTCGCTGCGGGCATGCCTGACGGAGGGTGTGGGGCGCCCTCCAAGGTGATGCAACGCCGGAGGACGTCACTCCATTTCCGCCGGGCCGAGATTTGCCGAATCATTACCAGAGGTCGCTCAACCGTTCGAGGGCTGGATGCGTGGTGCGCCACGTGGGGTGCTTGATGTCAGCGGCATGTCAGCGGCATGCCATCGGCTCCGGGTGCCCGCTTACCCTCTTACGTATGACTCCCCGCGCCGCCACCCGCCCCGTGGGCACGGTGACGCGCGGGACGACCAATCCCAACCGGCTGCGGCGCATGGACCGCTGGATCGCGGCGACGCACGGCGCCGACCTGCGCCGGGCGAAGGATGCCCCCGTCGCCGTCGACCTCGGCTACGGCGCCGCCCCCTGGACGGCCGTGGAACTGCTGCACCGCCTGCGTACCGTCGCTCCACGCGCGCGCGTGGTCGGCGTCGAGATCGACCCGGCACGGGTCGCGGCGGCTGTGCCGTACGAGTGCGACGGGCTGGCCTTCCGCCATGGTGGCTTCGAGATACCGGTCGCCGGGCGGCTCCACCTCGTCCGCGCCGCGAACGTGCTGCGGCAGTACGACGAGGGCGAGGTGGCCGCCGTATGGAAGCGGCTGTGTTCTCGTCTCGCCCCCGCGACGGGCGACTCCCGTGGCGGACTGCTCGTCGAGGGGACCTGCGACGAGATCGGGCGCCGGCACGTGTGGGTCGCGCTCGGCCCCCAGGGGCCGCGCACGGTCACCTTCGCGACCCGGCTGGGCTCTCTGGAGCGGCCCTCGGACCTCGCAGAGCGGCTGCCGAAGGCACTCATCCATCGCAATGTGCCGGGCGAGCCGGTGCACGCCTTCCTGCGCGACTTCGACCGCGCGTGGGCGGCGGCCGCGCCCTACGCGTCGTACGGCGCCCGCCAGCGGTGGATCCGGGCGGTGCGGGACCTCAGCGCCGACTGGCCGGTGACGGACGGGCCGGGGCGGTGGCGGCAGGGGGAAGTGACGGTGGCGTGGGGGGCGTTGGCGCCGCGGGCCTAGAACTCCACGCGCCCCGGCCTGCGCAGTCCACGCGCCCCCGCCTGCGGGGAACGATCTCCGTGAGTCGTTCGTCACACAGGCGGGGAGATCGTCTTGGCGGGGCGGGAAAGGGGGGAAGGACTGACTCTGTCGTCGTGTACGGCGACCTCTGTCGTTTTGCGCGGGTACGTGGCACGATCCCCCAGGCGTCGTAAGTTACTGACGGTCAATCAGTTTGGGGGCACTGGTATGGGGACGGGCAAGCGTGGCCTGATGGCGTCGGCCGTGACCGTGGTCTGCGCGGTCACCGTACTGGCGGCACCGGGTACGGCATTCGCGAACCCGACACCGACACCGAGTGGGAGCGCGTCCTCGACCGTCCTGTCCAACAAGGACCTCGAGGCCGTACGCGCACAGCTCGACAAGCTCTACCGCGAGGCGGCCGCCGCCACGGACGCGTACAACGCGGCCGAGGAGAAGGCGAAGACGCAGTCCGCGCAGATCGTCGAGCTGGCCAAGAAGATCGTCCAGGGCCAGGAGAGGCTGGACGAGCTGAAGGAGCGCGCCGGCGCCGCGGCCCGAGCCCAGTACCGCGGCGGCGGACTGCCGGACGAGGCCCATCTGATGCTCAGCGACAACCCGCAGGAGTTCCTCGACGGCGCGGGCCGGGTCCTCCAGGGCCAGCGCGCCACCAAGGGCCTGATCGCCGAAATGACCCAGACCCAGCAGGACTTGGAGCAGTACGCCAAGGACGCCTCCGCCCAGTGGGAGAAGCTGGAGACGGGCCGCACGACCAAGGCCGCCGCCAAGAAGAAGATCGAGAAGCGGATCGCGGCGGCCGAGGAGCTCGAGTCCCGGCTGGAGGAGGACGAGAAGAAGCGCCTCGCCGAACTGGAGAAGCAGGCCGCGCTCAAGGCGCAGACCGCCTGGCTCGACTCCGGCGTCCTCGACACGGCCGGCGGCAGCGCGACCGCACAGGGCAAGAAGGCGGTGGAGTACGCGACCGCCCAGATCGGCAAACCGTACGAATGGGGCGCCGAGGGCCCGAAGACGTACGACTGCTCCGGCCTGACCTCACAGGCCTGGGCGAGCGCCGGCAGCGCCGTTCCGCGCACCTCGCAGCAGCAGTGGCAGCAGCTCACGCGGGTCGACGTCGGGGACATGCAGCCCGGCGACCTGATCATCTACTTCGACGACGCCAGTCATGTCGCGATGTACGTGGGCGACGGCGCGATCATCCACGCCCCTCGGCCGGGGCGGACGGTGACGCTCGCGGGGGCGGGGTCGATGCCGATACTCGGGGTGGTGCGGCCGAACGCGTGAGGGTGTGCGTGGGCCGTCCCAGGAGACGGTGACGTGCGCCACGTGACCTGGCCCACGCTCAACAGCCCACCAAACGCACTCCGGACGTGACGTTCGTCATCCCCGGACCGGGACCGGCCTGTCCAACTGCGGTAGGGATCGCGGCATATGACAGCGGCGAGCGTCGACGCGGCGTGCCTCACACCATTCCGTTGCGGTGCCGACAACCGCTATGGTCCCCGTCGGTAGGTCGAGGTCCCTCGCCCTGCCGTGCCCTCGGGGGGAGGGAAGGAACCGAGACGATGCCCGCACCCATACCGCGGCAGAGAGCGATCCCGGCCGTGGAGAGTGGTCAGGCGCAGGCCGCGTCCCCAGGCGACGGCCCCTCCAAGGAAGAGGCCCCGCGCCAAACGGACCCGACCGGGAACACGACGGCCGGGAACACGACGGCCGGGAACACGACGGTCGGCATCCCGACGGCCGGCGACACCGGCCGCACCGCCGCCACCCGGACGAACAGCGTGACCGACTCGCTCAGCACCACGGGCGCCTCCGGCGCCACCCTCACCCTCCTGGTGATCGAGGACGACCCCGGCGGCTCCACCGTCGTGCCCGAGCTGCTGGACGCCGCGGGCAGGCCCATCCGCGTCCGCGCCGCCCGGAACCTCACCGAGGCCGAGCGGCTGCTCACCGACGACGTCCACTGCATCCTGCTCGACCTCGCGCTGACCGCGCCCGGCCGCTCCGATGACGACGACGAGCTCGCCGTACTCAAACACGTGCTGGAGCTCGCTCCCCGGCACGCCGTCCTGGCCCTCACCGCGTCCGGAGACGCCGAACGCGGCGCCGAGGCGGTGCGCGTGGGCGCCCAGGACTATCTCTTCCGGGACGAGCTGGACAGCCGGCTGCTGAGCCGGGCGATCCGGTACGCGGTGGAGCGGAAGCGTTCCGACACGGCCGAGCGTCGGCTCGCCGAGGGCCGGATGCGCGCGCAGGAGAACCGCCGCCTGGAGCGCGGGCTGCTGCCCACGCCCCTCCTCGACGGCTCCTCGCTCCGCTTCGCCGCCCGCTACCGCCCCGGCCGCTCGCGCGCGCTGCTCGGCGGCGACTTCTACGACACCGTCCGCACTCCGGACGGCACCGTCCACGCCATGATCGGCGACGTCTGTGGCCACGGCCCGGACGAGGCGGCGCTCGGCGTGGAGCTGCGCATCGCCTGGCGCGCGCTGACGCTGGCGGGCCTGTGCGGCGACGAGCTGCTCGGCACGCTCCAGCAGGTCCTGGAGCACGAGCGCGCCGACGAGGAGATCTTCGCGACCCTGTGCACGGTCGACATAGCGCCGGACGGCCGCCGCGCGGGCCTGTGCCTCGCCGGCCATCCGTCGCCGCTGGTCGCCCGCCCGGGCCGGCCGGCCCAGCTGCTGCCGTACGACAACAACGGCCCCGCGCTCGGTCTGCTGCCGGGCGCCCGCTGGCCGCGTATGCAGGTGGAGCTGGGGGCCGAGTGGAGTCTGATGCTCTACACCGACGGCCTGATCGAGGGCCGCGTCGGCGACAGCGGCGAGCGGCTCGGCCAGGAGGGCATGGTGCGGATGGTCCGCCGCCAGCTGTCCGAGGGCCTGCGCGGCGAGCAGCTGCTGCGGGCGGCGGTCAACGAGGTCCGCGACCTCAACGGGGGCGAGCTGACGGACGACGTGGCGGTCGTACTGCTGGACCGGGTCGCCTGACCACCGGGCCTCAGTCGGGTCGGCCGACCGGACCCTGACTCTGGTGGCCGGTCAGCGTCCGCCGTTGTACGGCCCGTAGGGTCCGTCGCTGCTGGAGCCGCCCCGTCGGCTGCGGCCGCCGCCCGGGAGGCTGCGGAGCGCGGGCCGTACGTCGACCATGTACACGATGGTCGCGATGAGGCCGATGATCGGCAGGAACGACAGGATCGGGAAGAGCAGGTTCACCACGAAGGCGATGCCCAGGATGATCAGCCAGAACGGCTTGGTCTTCTTGTCGGCCGCCCGGTAGCCGTCCTCACGGCGCGTGGCGGCGTCGATCAGCGCGAAGCCGCTGAACACGATCAGGGCCATGCTCAACAGCCACATGAAGTCCGAGAACCCCTGCATCAGCACTACGTCCACCACCAGACTCGGCTCGTCCCTACCCGGTCACCGTACCCGTTCCCACAAGCCCGCTACCCGATGAACGGGCCGGGCACTCCGAGAGTGCCCGGCCCGTTCGGATACGCGGTGACTTCGCCGACGCGGTTACTTCGCGGGCGGCGTGGTCTTCTTGGCGGTGGTCTTGCGGGCGGCCGGGGCCTTCTTGGCCACGGGCTTCTTCGCCGGCGCGGGCTCGGCCTTGGCCTCGGCGGGCTTCGGCTCCTCCTTGACCTCGACCGGCTGCGACACCGGCTCGGCCTTCGGCTCGACGGCGACCGCGAGTTCCTCGATCTCCTCGGCGGCCTCGCCGCGCCAGACCTTCACGGTCTGCTCGCCGCGCTCGGCGACCTTCTCGTAGGTCTCGCGGGCCTTGACGGCGTACTCGGCGGCGACGCCGACGCTGCGCAGGGCGAAGTCCTGGGCGGTCTCGCCGAACTTCTTCAGGTCCGCGTCGATCGTGGTGCCGAGCTTCTTCAGGTCACCGTCGAGGGTGCCGATGAACTCGCCGACCTTGGCCTGGATGCTCTCCTGAGCCTCCTTGGCCTTGGCACTCGCCTCCTTGGCGCGCGCCTGGGCCTTCTCCTGGACGGCCTTCGGGTCGGTGTTGCGAACGGCCTCGATCCGCGCCGGCGCCTCGGCGCGCAGCTGCTCCACCAGGCCCGGCACCTTCTTGGCCTGCTCGAGGGCCAGGTCGGCGGTGCCGGCGGCGAAGTAGAGCGGAGTCGGGTCGCTGAGGGTCTTGCGCAGGTCGTCGGTGATGGCCATGGTGATGGTCCTCCCGGATTCTCTTTCGGCTGAGGGTTTGTGGTTCGCAGTCAGGCGGCCGGTGCCCTGGTCCGGCTCAACTGGCCGTCTGCTGCGGGTCGGCGTCATTGCCGCCGGTCGTGCGGGTACGGCGGGCGGCGGACTTGCGCCCACCTGCCGTGCGGGTCTCTCGTACGGCGCTCTCGCCGTCCTGGGCGTCCACGGCGCCGTCGCCGCGAGCATCGGTGTCGACGACGACGTCGTCGTCCGTAGCGTCCCCGTCGCCGGCTATGTCGCCGGCTATGTCGATCCCGAACCCGTTCTCCTTGCGGAAGGACTCGTAGATCTGGAGCAGCACCTGCTTCTGCCGCTCGTTCAGCGTGGGATCGGCGAGGATGGCCGCACTGGTCTCCACCTCGTCCCGGTCCCGCTCGGCGTCGAGGATGCCGGCCCGCACGTACAGCGTCTCGGCGGAGATCCGCAGCGCCTTGGCGACCTGCTGCAACACCTCCGCGCTCGGCTTGCGCAGCCCGCGCTCGATCTGGCTCAGATACGGATTGGACACCCCGGCGGCATCGGCGAGCTGCCTGAGCGACAGCTGCGCGGTGCGCCGCTGTTCGCGCAGGTACTCACCAAGATTGCCGACGTTGAGCGATGCCATGCCCCCACCTTGCCCCACCCGCGCTAACTATTGCAAGCACCCGCTTGCAAAAGTGTGTCACGCCACGGTGAGGGGACCGGTACCGGCGGCCCCCGACGCCTCCACGAGCACCTCCCCGGCCGCCGTCCGCACGTACAGCACGGACCGCCCGGCCCGCCGCCGCTCCACCAGCCCCGCGTCCAGCAGTACCCGCAGATGCCGCCCCACCGACCCCAGCCCCTGCCCGGTGACGGCGACCAGCTGGGTCGTGCTCAGGGGAGTCCCGAGCAGCGTCAGCAGTCCGGCCCGCGCGGTCCCGATGAGCGCCCCGAGCCCGGCCGGGAGGGGCCGCCGGTCGTGGTCCTCGGCGAGCACCCCGAGGCACGGGTAGACGACGGCGTACCGCTCCCGTCCCTCCCAGGACACCCAACTGGTCCTCGGCGTGACCGGCATGAACAGCAGCTCGGCCCCGGCGGCGATCTCCCGCGGCGGATACGCGAGCGGGTTGACCTGGAACCGGCTCTCCCCGAGCCACCGCGTCCCCGGCTTCAGCGAGTCGAGCACGGCCGCCCAGCCGCCCCGGCTCACGAGCGCGGTCCGCGCGACCACGTCGGCCTCCAGGATGCGCCGCCGGCGCTCCCAGTACGGCCGTACGGTCTCCTCCCAGACGTAGGTCAGGAGCGCGGTCGCCCGCTCGGGCAGGTCGTCCCGCTCCAGGGCGGCGGGGAGCGGGCCCCTGAGGGACACGCGGAGGTTGGCCCGTGCCTCCCCCGCCCCGGCCTCCCGCACCCGGGCCACGGTCTCCTCGAAGCTCTCCCCCACGCACGAGGTGGGGCAGAAGAAGTCGGCGATCCAGGAGGTACCGATGGCAGCCTGCACGAGCAGCGCGGCCACCGGGTCGGCCGCGAGGCGCGCACGGTAGCCGGGCAGGTGCGTGCGCAGCCAGGCCTCCTCGCCCGGATGGGCACCGGTTCCCGCGTGCAGCAGCTTCAGGCTCGCGAAGGTCTCGGCGAACGGCGAGAGCACGAACCGGCTGCGGGCGAGGGTGTCGGTGTCGATCTGCCATAAGCCCATGCGGATGACCTTTCGCATCTCGGCGAAACAGTAAACACGGCCCCCGGCCGCTCCGAGACTTCGACGCATGCGCAGCTACCGCTCCCTGTTCCGCACCCCGGAGTTCACCCCGTACCTGCTCTCCTTCGGCACGTTCGCCGCGGGCCAGACGATCGGCGGCCTGGCTCTGGCCACGCTGGTCTTCCGGGCCACCGGCTCCCCCTTCCTGTCGGCCGTGAGCATGGTCGGCCCCCAGCTGGCGCAGTTGCTGGGAGGCGCGTTCCTGCTCTCGGCCGCCGACCGCCTGCCCCCGCGCGCGATCCTCACCGCCCTCGCGCTCGCCTTCGCGGCCGGCACGGCGGTGCTGGCGCTGCCCGGCCTGCCGATCTGGGCGGTCTTCGCCGTCGTACTCCTGCAGGGTCTGGTCGCGTCGCTGGGCGGAGGAGTGCGCGGGGGACTGCTGAACGAGATCCTGTCCAAGGACGGCTATGTCCTGGGCCGTTCGGTTTCCAACATGCTCTGGGGCCTGACGCAGATGGCCGGTTTCGCGACGGGCGGCGCACTGCTGGCGCTCCTGTCCCCACGGACCTGCCTGCTCCTCGCGGCGGCGCTGTACCTGCTGTCGGCCCTCGTCACCCGCCTCGGCCTCACCGCCCGCCCGCCGCGCTCCTCGGGCCGCCCGTCCCTCTCGGCGACCTGGCGCACCAACTCCCTCCTGTGGTCCTCACGCGCCCGCCGCCTGACGTACCTGGGCCTGTGGGTCCCCAACGGCCTGATCGTCGGCGGCGATTCGCTCTACGTCTCCTACGCCCCCGAAGCCGCCGGCATGCTGTACGCGTTCGGGGCGCTGGGCATGTTCGTGGGCGACATGGCGGTGGGCCGCCTGGTACCGCCCGCGGTGCGCCCCCGTCTCGCGACCCCGCTGCGCCTGCTGCTGGCGGCTCCCTACCTGTTCTTCGTCCTACGGCCGGGAGTGGCGCTGTCGGCCGTGGCCGTCACCGTCGCCTCCGTCGGCTTCGCCGCGAGCCTGGTCCTCCAGGAACGCCTGATGTCCCTCACCCCCGACGACCTCGCGGGCCAGGCCCTCGGCCTGCACGCCACCGGCATGGCCGCCCTGCAGGGCGTCGGCACCGCCCTCGCGGGCGCGCTGGCCCAACTGACCTCCCCGGCCACGGCGATGACGCTGATGGCGGCCGGATCGGTCACCATGACCCTGACTCTCGCGGCGCTGGGCGGGCACGAGGAACGACAGCCGGCCGTCCCCGGTGCGCGTCCGGGCGGCGTCCCGTCGGAACCCGCCGCCACGGACTAGACCGCGCGGAACGCCATGGTGTTCTCCTTGTACGTCTGCCAGCTCGGCTGCCTGTTTGGCTGCCGCAGATGTGACACCCACCGCCACCGCCACCGCGGACCCGCCGTCTAGGGTGCGGGCATGATCTCGCAGACCTACCTCTCCGAACTGTTCTCGCTGGACGGCCGGACCGCCGTGGTGACGGGTGGCAGTTCCGGCATCGGCCGGGCCATCGCCGGGGCGCTCGCGCGGGCGGGTGCGAGCGTGGTGGTCGTGGCGCGCAAGGAGCCGGAACTGGCCGCCACGGTCGACGAGTTGGTGGCGGACGGCTGCCGGGCGGCCTGGGTGAGCGGCGACCTGAGCACCCGCGACGGGGTGCGGGCGGCGGCGGAGCAGGCGGCCGGGGTGTTCGGCGAGCCCGACATTCTCGTCAACAGCGCCGGGATCAATCTGCGGCCGCCGATGAGCGAGCTGGACGAGGACGTGTGGGACACCACGATGGCGGTGAACCTGGAAGCGCCCTACCTCTTGGGCCGGCGGTTCGGGCCCGGCATGGCCGAGCGCGGCTTCGGGCGGATCATCCACATCACCTCCCAGCAGGCGCACCGGGCGTTCGTCCAGAGCGGCGCCTACGGAGTCTCCAAAGGGGCGCTGGAGTCGCTGGCCCGCTCGCAGGCCGAGGCGTGGTCGCCGCACGGCGTCACCTGCAACACGCTGGTGCCCGGCTTCGTCATGACCCCGCTCAACACCCGGCTGTCGTCCGACCCGGAGAAGGTGGCGGCCCTGGCCGCACGCACGATGGTCGGGCGCAACGGCCTGGCCGAGGACTTCGCCGGAGCGGCGGTGTTCCTGGCCGGCCCCGCCTCCGGCTACGTCACCGGGCAGGCGATCTTCGTCGACGGCGGGTTCTCGGTTCACTGACACCTGAGGCCGGATGCACACGCCGGGACCGGCGACCCGACGGGCGGCGGCACCGGCAGCCGACGTCGGCCTGGCCGCCGTACCCACTTTTTTGTGGGTACTTGGCAGCGCCCGCCGCACGACCGAGGCTGGTGTCTGCCATCAAGGAGTCGCCAGTTTCTCCAGGCGACGGTGGCCCCAGTCGGAAAGGGGGGCAAGGGCCTCGGAGAGTTCTCGGCCGAAGTCGGTCAGGGAGTACAGGGTTTTCAGCGGGAGTACGTCGTGCACCTCCCGGTGCACCAGTCCGTCCGCCTCCATCTCGCGCAGCGCCTGAGTCAGCACCTTCTCGCTGAGCCCCGGCAGCAGGCGGCGCAGCTCGGCCGGGCGGTGCGGGCCGGACTCCAGCCGCCACAGCAGCGCGGTCTTCCACTTGCCGTCGATCACGGAGATCGCGGCGGTCACTCCACAGACGTTCAGGTCCTGAGCACGTCCGCGCGTCATCTTCGTCCCCACTCGTCTCGTCATCCATCGCCTGCGCCGGTTCGCGGATTTCCCGTTGCGGTTCCCGTCGCAATTCCCTTTGTCTTAACAGGAGTTCAAGCATGCCCACGTATTCCGACACCGACCAGTCTGCCCTCACCGCCACCGTCACCGTGCTCGGCCTGGGCCCGATGGGCCGTGCCCTCGCCGGCGCCTTCCTGGACGCCGGCCTGCGGACCACCGTATGGAACCGCACGCCCGGCAAGGACCAGGAACTGCTCGCCCGCGGAGCGACCGGCGCGGCCTCCGCCGCCGAGGCGGTCGCCGCGAGCGGGCTGACCGTCGTCTGCGTGGTGAACTACGACGCGGCCGACGGCATCCTGCGGGACGCCGCCGTCACCGACGCCCTCAAGGGCCGTACGGTCGTGAATCTGACCGCCGACACCCCCGACCGCGCCCGGCAGGCCGCGGACTGGGCGGCCGCCCACGGCATCCGCTACCTGGACGGCGCGATCATGACGCCGACCACCACGATCGGCACGCCCCACGGGGTGTTCCTGTACAGCGGCCCCGACGACCTCTACCAGGAGCACCGCCCGGTACTGGACGCGCTGGACGGCACCCACACCCACCTCGGCGAGGACGTCGGCCGGGCCGCCGCCCACGACCTCGCCCTGCTCGACATCTTCTGGACGTCGATGGCGGGCTACGTCCACGCCCTCGCGCTGGCCCGGGCCGAGGGCATCACCGCCCGTGAACTGGCCCCCTTCGCCCAGGGCATCGCCGCGATCCTCCCGCCGCTCTTCGAGGAGTGGGCGGACGACGTCGACAACGGCACGTACTCCGGCGAGGGCAACCCCATCACCTCCGGCGTCTCCTCCATGTCCCACATCGTCCACGCCTCCGAGTCCCACGGCATCGACGCGAGCGTGATGCGCGCGGCCGAGGGCCTCGCCCGCCGCGTGGTCGGCCTCGGCCACGGCGAGGACGGGTTCACGCGGGTCACGGAGCTGCTGGGGCGCCGCTGAGCCGAAGCCGAAGCCATTCCGCCACGGCCGCGAAGTCCGCGTCGGTGAGCCCGTGACGATGGTCCACCCGGTGCAGGAGGGCTGGGGCGGAGTGATGGGCGGCCGTCCACGCCCGGTCGACGTCGGTGATCTCGTCGTCGAGCCAGACGAAGGGCCGGTTTCCCGCCCAGTCGACCAGAGGCCGCGTCTTCCAGTGCAGACCGGCAGGCCCGCCCCCGTCGTCGTCCTCGCCCGGCCAGTCCACCAGGGGCAGCCGCGGCAGCCCCAGCCATGGCGAGAGGCACACGTTGGCGTCCTCCATCCAGGTCGTGGCCCACACGAGGTCACACCCCAGCCCCGCCAGCCGCGGGCCGAGCGCGGGGTCGACCCGGTCGAGCAGCGGATGGGCGACGGCCTCGGCGGGCGGAGCCCCGAAGCGTGCCTCGAACACGGGGTACGGCCGCGGCGCCCCGAACGGGATGAGCGTGCCGTCGACGTCCAGGAAGAGAAGCGTCAGGGCACTCGCCTCCCTCGCGACTCCCTCGTCAGGACGGAGAGAAACCCACTGGTACCGACCACGACGAGGACGCTACCGTGCCCTCATGACTGCCGGGTCGGCCTCGTGCCGTGAGCGAGTTGGGTGCCCGGCCTCTGAGTGAGGCCGGGGTGGGCCAGGGGCCCGCCTTCTTCTCTGCGTATTTCCCCAGGAATTTCCCAGGACGGAAACCAGCGACAGAGAAGGTACACACAAGAATGCCCAACGAGTTCAATCAGCAGGTCATCGACGAGTTCCGCGCCAACAAGGGCCGTATGAGCGGCTACTTCGAAGGCGCCCGGATGATCCTGCTCACCACCACCGGCGCGCGCACCGGTACCCCGCACACCACCCCCGTCGTCTACCTCCCCGACGGCGGTGAGCGCATCCTCGTCATCGCCTCGGCGGGCGGTGCGCCCACGCATCCGCACTGGTACCGCAACCTCCTCGCGCAACCCCGGGCCACCGTGGAGAGCGGCGCGTTCACGTACGAGGCGCGGGCCGTCGTACTGGAGGACGAGGAGCGGGAGCAGGCCTTCGCGCGGGCCGTCGAGGCGGAGCCGGGCTGGGCGGCGTATCAGGAGAAGACGGAGCGGGTGATCCCGGTGGTCGCCCTGTACGAGATCGCGCAGGGCGGTCCGCCGAACATCAATGCCGGGTCCATGGGCGAGGCGATCAAGGTGGTCCACGACGCCTTCCGGCGCGAGCTGGCCCAGATCCGCAAGGAGATAAGCGGCACAGGCGTCTCGACTCTCGGCGCCCAACTCCGCGTCAACTGCCTCACCTTCTGTCACGGCCTGCACAATCACCACACCGGCGAGGACCTCGGCATGTTCCCGGTCCTCGCCGACCGCCACCCGGAGTCCGCCCCCGCGCTGGCGCGACTGCGCGAGGAGCACGAGCGGATCGCCGCCCTCGTCGAGGACCTGCGCCGGGTCGTGACCGCCGAGGACGCGGACCCGGCCGCCGCCCGAGCGGAGGTCGAGCGGCTCACGACGGAACTCGAGGCCCATCTGACGTACGAGGAGGAGCAGTTGGTGCCGCTTCTCGACGGGCTCCGCAGCGGGCCCCGCGGCGCGTGAGGCCGTAACCCGCGGGCGCCCTAGAACGGCAGTGGCCGCCCGTGCACCACCTCCAGCCGTGACACCGCCCGGGTGAGCACCACGTACAGCCGGTGCAGCCCCCGCTCCTCCGACTCGGCGATCGCGGCGGGCTCGACGGCGACGACATGGTCGTACTCGAGGCCCTTGACCAGGGTCGCGGGTACGACGCTCACCCGCGCGGCCGGTTCGGACGGGTCCGCCACCGAAATCCCGGCCTCGTCGAGCGCCCGCCGCACCCGCTCGACCTCCGCGTCGGCCACGACGACCCCGACGGACCCTTCGCGCGCCGCCGCATCCCGTACGGCATCCACGACCGCCCCCAGCAGCTCACCGTCCGCGACCGGCCGGAGCCTCAGCTCCCCGTCCCCGCGCAGCGACCGCCCCGCCGGTACGTCCACGTCCAGCCGCGCCAGCAGCCGGTTGGCGAACGCCACGACGGCCTTCGGCACCCGGAAGCCGGTCGTCAGCGGTACGACGGCCGCGTCCGGTTTCCCCAGGTGGCGCAGGGTGGTGTCCCAGGACCGGGCCGCCCAGGGGGTGGTCCCCTGCGCCAGGTCACCGAGGACGGTGAGCGAGCCGAAGGGCGCCCGGCGGGCGATCGCCCGGCACTCCATCGGGGACAGGTCCTGCGCCTCGTCGACGACGAGATGGCCGTACGCCTCCGGATGCTCGACGAGCCCGGCGACCTCGTCGAGGAGGACGAGGTCGGCGGCCGACCAGCGCGCCGACTTCCACGACCGCGGCGGCCGCGCCCACAGCAGCGCCTTCTGCTCGTCGGCGTCCAGCAGTCCTTCCGAGGCGGCCCCCAACGCCGCCGGATCGGTGAGGAGTTCGGCGACGACCTCCTCCGCCCTGACCCGCGGCCACACGGCGTCGACGTACGCCCCGACCGCCCGCGACCGCGAGACCCGCTGCACCCAGGCGGCGCTCCGCGGCCCCGCCCGTCGCTCGGCCCGCAGTTGCACACACCGCACGACCCGGCTGCGCACCCGCTCCCGCCCGACACCGTACGGCGGCTCCTCGGCCCGTACGTCGGCCACGATCCGCGCGAGTTCGCCGGCGGCCACCCGCCACCGGTACGACCCGTCGGGCACCGCGAGATCGACGGCCGCCCCCTCCCCCGACACCCGCGCGTACAGCGCCCGCCGCAGCACCTGAGCCATCCGGGCGTCGTGCTTGACGACGGCCGTCCGCTCCTCGTCGGCACCGGTGACCGGGTGCCGGGCGATCTCCTCCAGGAGCGTCGACTGCCGCACGCCCGTCTCGCCCAGGGCCGGCAGGACCGCCGCGATGTACGACAGGAAGGTCCGGTTGGGCCCGAGGATCAGCAGGCCGCCGCGGCGGATGCGCTGCGGGTGGGTGTAGAGCAGGTAGGCGGCCCGGTGCAGCCCGACGGCCGTCTTGCCGGTGCCCGGGGCGCCCTGCACACACACCGACACGGCCAGGTCCCCGCGTACGAGATCGTCCTGCTCGGGCTGGATGGTCGCGGCGATGTCCCGCATCGGCCCGACCCGAGGCCGCTCGATCTCCCGGGCGACGATGTCGCTGACGCCCGACTCCCCTTCCGATTCCCCTTCGCCGAGATGCTCGTCCTCCAGCCCCGTCAGGTCGGCGGAGTCGCCGCGGCTGCCGGGCGCCCAGCCGAAGCGGCGGCGGACGGCGACGCCCTGCGGGTCGCCGGCGCTCGCCTGGTAGAAGGCACGGGAGACGGGGGCGCGCCAGTCGACGACGAGGGGCGGGGCGGCGGGGTCCTCGCTGACCCGCAGCCGCCCGAGGTGGTACCGCTGCCCGGCATGCTCCCCGCCCGAGAAGTCCAGCCGCCCGAAGAACAACGGCCCTTCGGGCAGTTCCCGCATCTCCTTGGCCCGGCTGCGCAGCCGGTACCCGAGGACCTCGGCGTCGGCACCGGAGGCGGAGACGTCCTCGCCGGTGACGACGTGTTCCCCGGCCCCGTCGACCATGGCGGTGAGGGCGGCTCGGCAGCGGTCGTGGTGGGCGCGTTCGTGGCGGAGGGCGTCCTGGAGGGAGGGGTCGGGTGACGTCATTCCAACGAGCGTACCGGAATAACGTAACCGAGTTAAATTTCTTACTCAGTACCGTCTACTGGCTTGCTCACGCCAAGTGCGGCAACCCGGCCGCCAACATCCCGAAGGCCCGCTCCGCCGCCGCCACCGCATCCCCCCGTACGTCCGCCGCCCGCTCCCCGCCCGCGATCCGCCGCCAGTTCTCCAGCGCCAGGATCCGCTGCACGGCCACGATCTGCCCGGCCGCCAGCCCCGCCTCCAGCCCCCCGCCGAGCGCCTCGGCCAGCGCGGCCTCGGACCGCTCCTGGAACCCGTACAGACGGGCCACCAGCGAAGGCGTCCCGTAGAGCAGGGCGTGGAAGGCGAGCACCTGGGGATGGTCATTGAGCCCGGTGACGGGATCACACCGCTCCAGCCCGTCGAGAAAGTGCCGCCGCAGCGCCACGAGCGGCGCCGCCTCCCCCCGCGCCACCACCCGCGCGGCCTCCCCCTCGTGATCGGCGAACCGGTACAGGACCAGGTCCTCCTTCGCCGGGAAGTACCGGAACAGCGTCGGCTTCGAGATCTCCGCCGCGGCCGCCACCTCGGCGACGGACACCGCGTCGAACCCCTTCTCCAGGAACAGCCGGATCGCGATCTCCGACACGGTCTCGTACATCCGCCGCTTCTTGCGCTCCCGCAGCCCGACCGCGCCTGCCTCGCCGTTCTCAGCCATGGGGTGAGGGTACGCAGGGCACGGCGGTGCGGCCGCCACGCACGTGGCTATCGCCGGACGGACTCCGACGCGGGCAGCGCCCCGGTGAGCCGGGGGTGTGCCGTAGACCGGGCCGGAAGGCCCAGTGAGGCGGTGGCGGCGGCCAGGGTCATCGCGTACGAGTCCACCGCGCGGCGCACGTTGGGGGCATCGAGGCCCGAACCGGTGACGAGCCGGTCGAGGTCGACGTACGCGGACCGGACGATCTCGACCCACCGGTAGACACGCCAGTCCTGTCGCCAGTCCTTCGTGAACTCGGGGGCCAGCAGGCTCTCCCATCTGCGGAACATGCGCGCCCGGATCTCGGGCCGGGTAGGCGTCAGGTGGAAGTGCCGGACCAGGTCGTACAACGGGTCGCCGACCATCGCCATCTCCCAGTCGATGATGGTGAGGGCCAGATCATCGTGCTGGGAGTGACGCACCAGGTTCCACGGGTTCAGGTCCCCGTGCAGAAGGACATGGGTGCGCGGAGTGACCTGGTGCCGGGCCAGGATCTCGCTCAGCCGGTCGGCGTCGGGGAGACCCAGGGACTTCGCCAGCTGTTGCGACTTGCCGGGCAACTTACGTACCAATTCGACCAGTTGCCGACTCAGCCAGGTGTAGAAGTCCAGTTTCCCGTCGATGGGGTCGAGTCCCTTGTGGTCGACGCAGGTCAGCGCGCCCAGTTGGTTGACCAGTCCGTCGGCCTCGTGCGGCAGCAGGCCGTTCACCGGGTGGCTGGGGGGCCGATCGCCGTGCGGCGGTCCGACATAGGTGTGGATGGCGAACGGTTCACTCACGTGGCTGGTGCCGAGCGCGAGCACCCGTGGCGCCGTCACGTCCGCCCCGGACCGCTCGATGGCCTGCAGTACGGCGTGTTCGCTGAGGTGGCTCGGCTCGAGCCGGCAGAACGACGTCAACCTGCGCCGCACCACCACCGGCGAGTCGATGCCAGGCACCCTGACCACGGAGTTCAGATGCGCGGTGCCCTTGAACACACGGCTCGCCCGGGCCGCGCCCTCAGCGAGCAGCGCCTGCTCCACCGCCGCGTGCGGGAACTCGGGATGCTCCGGCACCCGTCGGTCCGGTTCCCACACGAGGGCAGGTACCGGACGGAAGCCGGTGGGCCGGCGGTGCCGGGAGTCGCGCCAGCGGACCAGGATCCGCTCGATCTCCGACTCGCCGGGCACCCGGGCGAGCCCGAGCGGTTCGGCGGCCGCCTCCAGAGCCGCATGCACGGAGGCCGTCGCCTCCTTGAGGCTCGTGTCGTCGAGCCGGTCCTCCAGCGATCCGGCCGCGCGCATCACGTCCGGATAGAGGGACTGGGCGCGCTCGAAACCGACGTAGTGGCGCAGGTCCTTGACCAGTCCCTTGACCGCCGAGGGACGGTGCCGCTCCATGGCCGCCGCCCAGGCCCCGGTCACGTCGTCCCACTGCGTTTCCGGGTAGCGCATGCGGACCAGATGCGTAGCCAGTTCGTGCAGCGGGTCGCCGTACGTGGCGAGTTCCCAGTCGATGCAGGCGAGAGGATGATCATCGTCGGACACGATGAGGTTGTCCCGGTGCAGATCCGTGTGCAGCAGGTTGTGCGGACGCCGTGACATGGCGGGGACCCGATCAGCCAGGCGGGCCAGGGCATCGGAGGGCACGCCCAGGGCCGCGAACAGCCCTCCGAACTCCCGCCAGTTGGGCAGTCGGATCTCACGGTCTGCGCGGTGAGCAAGCGTCCGCAGGAAGCTCCTGCTGTCGGTGGCGCCACTCGGCAGACCAGAGGGCAGCGCGGGCAGAACGTCCCTGCGCACCTGGGACATCCCCGCCACCGTCTCCATCAGCGCCTCGACGAGCAGCTGGTCGACCGGTTTGCCGTTCTTGCAGATGTGCGAGAGGGGTACGCCCTCCACGAAGCTGTGGACCGCGGAATCGGTTCGCTTGGCGAGGCATTCCGGAACCCCGGGCACCCGGCCCTTGATCGCGCCGAGTACGTCCGCCTCGTTCCAGGTCCTGATCACCACTCGCAGTACGCCCCGCGCCGGCAGCCGCACTATCGCCGGTGTGCCCGGCCGACGCCCCACGAACCGCGCCATGGGCTCGGTCAGCGGCAGCACGTAGTTCTGATTGTGGTGACCGACGCTCATCTCGCCGTGGCTCTGTGCCTGCTGCACGAACTCGACGTACGGGTCGTGGGCGCCGGGCCTCCCGGGGGGAGGCGATGGAACAGGGGGCGCATCCACCGGCTGCTCCTGGATCAAAGTGCAAGGTTCCGGAAATTGATGCAGAGCCTAGCGCCGGAAGGGAGCTCGTACGACTCGAGTCCACCGATCCATGGTCTCAATGAGGTATACGCGGCTTGGCGGGGCCTGTGTGTTCGAGAAGACCGCGTGCAGAGCCTTTTCGAGCACCCGTCCGCTAATCCTTGAGGCTGCTGTACCAGACGGAGTCGAACCAGGCCTGCATGTTGGTCACGAAGACGGAGTCCGTGGCCAACGGGTCCTCGGTCCTGACATGCCTGGTCATACTTGCGCCAAGACCTTCCACGTCCCATACGTCGAGCTCTTCACCGGTCTCGAGCACTATCCGGCCCTCGATCACCTTGTACGGGGCGAACACCGCCTCGACGCCGTTGATCAGGTAGAGCTTGAAGGTCGGCGCCATCGCCATGCGCCGGATGTCGAAGGTGGCCGGGCCGTCCAGCCAGGGCTCCAGCTCGCCGAATGCGTGCCTGAGCAACTCGATGCGGTAGTTGGCTATACGGTGCAGCCGCTCCCGGGGCCGCGGGTCGGCCGGGTCTTCCTTGGCCCGTGGATACGGCATAACGATGGCCTCGGACGGCAGGAGCATCCGTACGGCGACCCGCTCTGGCCTGATCTCCCCCTCCCGGACACGGTCGACCTGAAGCCGGACGTGGGCGTCCAGCGATTCGGACGACAGCGTGGCGACATCCAGGGTGACCTGCGGCTCTTCGAAGGCCGCTCGGATGAGACGTTCCAGCCGAACGGCTCCACCCCGGGGGGCCGGAGTCGTCGCCTGGGCGGCCGGCTGGCTCAGCACCCGGGATCCGCTGCCCTGACGGGACTCGATCAGGCCATCTCTGGCCAGCTCCCTGAGTACCCGTTGCATGGTGTCGCGCGAGACCCCGAACTCCTCCGCCAGTTTCCGTTGCGACGGCAGCGACCCTCTGACCGGGTACGTCTCGTCGGCGATGCGGGCGCGCAGCTCATCGAAGACGCGCTGGAACGCAGCGCCTCCGCCCTCCCCGGTCCTGTTGGCGTCCACACCGCGACCGTACCTCTTCCGGCCGACGAGCAAACCAATTCCGGACAAGGGGACAGGCCGATAGGACTGGTAGTTAACGGATCACACTCTGCGGGAAGACCAATCCAAGACAACCAGTCCAATTGGACGGACGGTTGATCGGTTGACGGGAAGTGGAGGGCAGGCCATGACCTTGCTCATGTCACGACTGTCGCCGCACCACGTCCAGCACCTGCTCGAGAGAGCCCACGATGAACTCGGGCTTGACGCCGACTGCCAGAAGAGCCTCCAACTTCCTTTCGTTACGCGCGTAGCCCAGGAACGGAACCCCGGCCCGTTGGGCCGCCTCGTAGTCGGTGGGCGCGTCACCGAGCATCAGGGCCTGCGACAGGTCGTGGGTTCCCATGGACTTGAGCGCCTGCACCAGGCAGTGCGGATTCGGCTTCATCAGGCTCAGGTCCTGCTCACGGCCGCAGATGTGCGGGAAGAGGTCGGCGATTCCGCGGGACTGGATGTAAGCGGCCGCTGCCCGACCGGAGTTGTTGGTGGTGATGGCGAACCGCGCGCCGCGCGAAACCCACGTTCTGATGAGTGGATCGGCGTAGGGCGTGGGCATGGCCCCCCGGACGGCGGCCAGTTCACGCTGGGTGAGCCACTCCTCCAGTTCGCGGATGAGGTCGCTGTCCGGCCGCTGCCTGTTGACGGCGAGCAGGGCCACGTGGGGATCGGTGGCGGATCGTTCCTCCTCGTCCAGCAGGCTCCCCATTCCAAACCCGTCGATCTGTTGAACCAGTTGACGGGCTATGCCGACCGCGCTGTACCCCGCGAACAGCCGGCAGATGGGCCCGTCGAGGTCCCAGAGCACGAACCGAGCGGAGGCGATCAGTGAGTCCCGTTCAGCGTGCGTCGTATCAGAAGTCACTAGGAGAGTGTCAGGTCCGTCGTGATGGTTTCCCAGAGGGCGTCGAACCACTTCTGGGATTCGTCCACAAATGCGGCGTCGCGCTGGCCGGCCGCGCTGTCGAAGGAGAAGAGGAGGGATTCGGTGCCGAGGACGTCGTACATGTCGAGGGTGCCGCTGTCCGAGAGCTCCTCCCGGCGGGTGACCATGTAGTACGCCATGAGCGCCTCCGTGCCGTTGAGCAGGTACAGCTTCACCGGTGGGGTGAAGGGGAGGGCGCGGAACGTGACCGAGACGTCGATGCCGTGCGAGGAGCGCAGGGAGCGGAGGTTGTGGCGCAGGACGTGACCCTGGGCGTTGCGCATGTCCAGCCAGCGCTGGTGGACCGGATCGTCGTCGCCGCTGCTGCTGTCGACCTGCACCGGGAAGGCCAGGGTGATGTCACGGGAGGGCAGGAGGATGCGGGCGTCGATGGAGCGGGGGCGGATGCGGCCCTCATGGATGTGGCGGATCGGCTCGCCCAGGGCCAGCATCAGCGACTCGGCGGTGAGGCACGCCGCGTCGATGCGCACCTCGGGGGCGGAGAAGGCGGCCGTGAGGCGGGAGGCCAGGCCGACCATGGTCGGCTGCGGTTCCTCGCTGTTCGGGGTGACCTCGGCGATCCGCGGCGGGCTTCCCTTGCTCACGTTGCTGAGCAGCCCGTCGTCCTGGAGCACCCGCAGGGCCTGCCGGACAGTGCCCCGCTCCACGTTGAACTCCTCCGCGAGTTCCGCCTGGGTGGGGAGGCGTTGGCCCGCCTTGAGGTCACCCGCCCGGATGCGTTCGCGCAGGATGTCGGCGATTTCCTGGGGGGAGAGCCTTCTGCTGCCGTTCACTGCCACGTTCTCCTGGGTCACGACCAAACGCTACAACTTCGATCCATCTATGGGGAGTTGTTTGGAAGTTGTTTATGAGTAGCTGCCAAGTGGGGACAACATAACCAGAGTTGGTTGCCAACTTGGTCAAGTTGGCGGAAGTTTTACCTCCTGTTCCGTCCCGCCCCGGAAGCCCGAAGGGGGAACCACCGTGCCCGTCCTCGCCCTCATCGCCGCAGTGTTCGTCGTCGGCATCGAGCAGACCGTCCAGTGGAAGTACGGTTTCGCCGGCATCGCCGGACTGCTCCTGCTCACCATAGGCATCAAGGCCAAGAGCCCGGCCGTCAGCTCCGTCGGGGCGGTCATGCTCGCGTTGCTGGTCACGAGGCCCTCCCTATGACCGAACGGCGCCCCGATCAGCCCTTGTGGGAGACGTCAGCTCGTGAGCAGCAGCTCCGAACTGATCGTCTCCCACAGTGCGTTGAACCACAGGTGGGACTGCTCGACGAAGGTCGTGTCCCGCAGGTCGGTGCCCTGCGCGAAGGCGAACAGCATCGACCGGGTGCCCTCGGCGTCGTACATCTCCAGCTGCTCGTGGTCGATCTCCTCCGCGCGCCGCATCAGCAGGTAGTACGCGAACAGCGCCTCCGTGCCGTTGAGCAGGTAGAGCTTCACCGGCGGGGTGAAGGGCAGCGCGCGGAAGGTGACGTGCACGTCGATGCCGTGGGTGGCGCGCAGGGCGAGCAGGTTGTGCTTCAGCACCTGGCCCTGGGCGTTGCGGTGGGCCAGCCAGCGCCGGCGGACCGGGGCGCCCTCGCCGTGCCCCTCGACCGGGACGGGGAAGGCGAGGTCGATGTCCCGGCTCGGCAGCAGGACGCGGACGTCGATCTTGGCCGGTTTCAGCTGTCCGGCGTGGATCTGGCGCAGCGGTTCGCCGATGGCGAGCGTGAGGGAGACGGAGGTCAGACACAGGGCGTCGATCTCGACGTGCGGGGCCGCGAAGGCGGCCGCGATACGGGGAGCGAGGGCCACCGTGGTGGGTTGCGGCGGGGCCCCGGGACCGGCCGGCATCCCGCCCAGGCCCAGGTCGGGGGCCACGGTGGCGGGGCTTCCCTTGGAAACGTTGGTCAGCAGATGCTCCGACTGCAGGATGTACAGCGCCTGCCGTACGACCCCCCGCTCGACCCCGAACTCGTCGGCCAGCCTGGCCTGCGTGGGCATGCGCTGGCCCGGCCGCAGTGCCCCGGACCGGATCCGGGCACGCAGCTCGTCGGCCACCTCGCGATGTGTCCTCTGTGGCCGTTGTGCCCTCTTCCGCCCATTGACGGCGGCGTGTTTCGGGTCCACGACCAAACACTACAACTTCCCGCCATCTTTGGGCAGTTCAAGTGAAGGTGGTTATGAGTCGCTTCCAAGTGGAGAGAAGTACAGTGAAGTTGGTCGCCAACTTGAGCAACATGGTCAAACTTTCACAAGGTTGGCCACCGCCCGAACAAGG
This sequence comes from Streptomyces sp. NBC_01352, assembly GCF_036237295.1. Taxonomy (NCBI): domain Bacteria; kingdom Bacillati; phylum Actinomycetota; class Actinomycetes; order Kitasatosporales; family Streptomycetaceae; genus Streptomyces; species Streptomyces sp. NBC_01352. The sequence goes on along the minus strand of NZ_CP108354.1, from coordinate 5,933,028 downwards.
GGGACCGCCATGCCGCTCATCGCCCTCGTCATCGCCGCCCTCGCCGTCGGCTTCGAACAGCTTGTCCAGTGGAAGTGGGGGGCGATGGGCATCATCGCCTTCGTCGCCCTGACCGTCGGCGTCAAGGCAAAGAGTGTCGCGATCGGCGGCATCGGAGCGGTCATCCTCGTGATGCTGCTCGCCCAGTCCGGCTGATCGGGCTCCCTTCCGGAGGGGAGCCGGGAGCCCGGTCGGTCTGCACAGTCACAACTGAAGATCGTCAGCATCGAGCACAGTCACAACTCAACATCGTCAGGACAGGCACCACAGCACAGCCACAACTCCATAGCTCGCTACGGATGCAGAGCAGCAAGCAGCACCGTCGTCGGCAGAAAAGGAGGTCTCAGAACATGTCCGGGCACCAAGGTCGCCTGGACGTACGCAGCAGGGCGTCGGCCAACCGGGCGGCGCCCGCTCGTTCTTCCCGGACCCGGCCCAGCGCCGCCAGCCGCACCGCGGACTCGTCGCCCAGCCACAGGGTCGCCAGCTCGCCGGCCTCCAGCGTGAGGTCGGCGTTCTGCTGCGTCGGCGTGCAGGATCCGCCCGCCGCCGACGCCTCCAGCCGGTAGCGTCCGCCGGCCAGGCCGTCCCGGTCGGTCACCTCGAGGACCAGCGAGCCCTCACCGGCGTACGTCCGCGCCTCCAGCGCCCGTACGACGTCCAGGATGCGCACCCACAGCCAGTCGCCCTGGGTGGTGGCCGTGGCCGCCCTCGGGTTCGGCAGGAGGAACGGGAGCAGGTCGTCGGGGGCCCGCCAGCCGCTCTTCACCTTCGTGACCCAGTCGATCGAGCAGAGGAAGCGCCACAGGGCGCGCTCGGCGGTCGGGGTCGCCGCGAGCAGCCACCTCACGGACACCGTGTCGTGCGGCTGCTTGCCGTGCCAGTTGTCGTCGGCCGCGTACGCGACCAGGCCCTCGACCTCGCCGTCCGCCGAGCGATACACCGCGTAGTGCGGCTCGGTCCACGACGGGTCGAGCCGTACGGCACCGGTGTTGATCCGCCACCACTGCTCGTCGCGGCTGACCGCGCCGGGCTGGGCGCGGCGCACCCGCTCGTGGAGTTCGGGGCCGAGCTTGCGGACGTCCTCGCCGTCCACGAGGTCGATACGGCCGCCGTCCTCGGGGCTGCCGGAGCGGCGGGGGTCGAGGCCGGTGCGCGGGACGTCGACCGTCCACTCGGTCATCCAGGTGGCGGGGCCGAAGCCGTAGCGGCCGTAGATCTGGTACTCGGCGGCGATCAGGGTGGCGACGACGTCGCCACGGTCCTTCGCGGCCGCCAGGTCCTGGGCCATCATGCGGGTGAGCAGGCCGCGGCGGCGGTGGGTGGCGGTGACGGTGACGCCCGTGACGGCGCTGGCGGGGACGGGTGCGCCGCCGACGGCCGTGAGCTCCTGGGTGAAGGACTTGAAGGTGGCGACGCAGCGGCCGTTGTCGAAGGCGCCGAGGTAGCGGCCGGGTTCGCCGGTCTCGAACTGGGCGCGGCGGGCTTCGAGTTCCGTCTCGGAGGGGAAGGGCTCGCGCAGGAAGCCGGTGTTCACCGCGCGGAGCCAGTCGGGGAACTCGGACTCGGTGATGGGGCGGACGTCTATGTCGGGGCGGCGGCTCGGGTGGGTCATGGGATCACGGTAGGCCGGTGGCGGGGTGGTGTCTCGGGGGTTTCCCCGCCCCCGCCGCCCCTACCCGTCCCGTCCTCCAGGGGCGCTGCCCCTTCGGCCCCGCCAGGGGGCTCCGCCCCCTGGACCCCCGTGCCTTCGCCCACCCACCACCCGACTCGGTCAGTCAAGAAGTGGGCCTTGAAAAGCCGCCCCGCCCCCTCAAAATGCCGCCCGAACCTCCCCCACCACCCGTCCCCCGCCCTCCAGCGGCGCCCGCCCGATCCGCTCCACCACCGGCGAATCCACCCCCATCAGCTCCAGCGCACGCCCCAGCACCGGCCCCAGCGCACGCCCGCCCCCGTCCTCCACCTTGAAGGCCAGCGCGCGCCCGTCCGGCAGGGCGACCGCCTGGACCGCCTCCGCGCCCATCTTCGACAGGGCGCCCGGGACCTCGCGCATCAGCCAGGTGTCGGGGCGGCGGGTGCCGGCGACGTACTCGGGGTGGGCGCGCATGGCGTCCGCGACCCGGCGTTCGGCCGTGCCGGGGTCGGCGCGGACGAAGGTGCGGTAGGCGCGGGCCAGGCCGGTCAGGCTGATCGCCATCAGGGGCGCCCCGCAGCCGTCCGTGCCCACTGCGGCCACCTTCTCGTCGGCCGCTTCCTCCACAACCCTGTGGATGAGCTGCTGCAAGGGATGGTCGGCCGCGAGATACGTCTGAAGCGGCCAGTCCCGCAGTGCGCTCACCGCCAGCATCGCCGTGTGCTTGCCGGAGCAGTTCATGGTCACGCGGGAGCGGACCGCGCCCGATGCCAGGTATGTCTCCCGCTCCTCCGCGTCCAGCGGCAGGTCCGGCGGGCACTGGAGCAGGGAGGCGTCCAGCCCGTGTTCGTCCAGCATCTTCTGGACCAGGTCGCGGTGGAAGGACTCCCCGGAGTGGCTGGCCGCGGCCAGCGCCAGCCGCTCCCCCGCCAGGTCCAGGCCCGCCCGCAGCACGCCCGCCGCCTGCATCGGCTTGTTGGAGGACCGCGGGAAGACCGGGGACGTCACATCGCCGAGCGCGAGCTCCACCGCCCCGTCCGCGTCCAGCAGGACCAGACTGCCCCGGTGTCGCCCCTCGACGAACCCGGAGCGCACGACCTCGGCGAGGACGGGCGGTATGGCGGGCAGGGCGGCGGAACGTGACTCGGGCATCGGCGGTGGCCTTCCGGAGATCGGCAGATCGGCAATCGGCAGATCACGAGATCGGGGGACCCGCCCTCGCGGCGGGCCCGGGATCGCCGGTACGGCCGCCGCCTCAGGTGAGCAGGTCGTCGACCTGTGCTTCCCCTTCACGGTACCTGCGGGCGATCTCCGCGCTGCAGTCGTCGGCCGTGCGCTGCAGCCGCTGCCGGCGCCGGGACACCTGCTGCTCGTACCGCACCAGCCGGCCCATCGCGGTGTTCAGCTCCAGGTCGGTCCGCGCCCCCAGGTCCGACAGCTCGACCTCGGCGAGCATCTCCGCGGCCAGCAGCCGGTACTCCTCGCGGTGCGGGGTGCCCAAGGTCACATGGCGGGCGGAGGAGCGGATCCGGGCCGGGGCGTCGGTGAGGATCTCCGACAGCCGGTCGACCACCGCCGCCGCCCCCGCGGGGGACCGCCGGAACAGCTCCGCCCGCAGGATGTCGATACGGCCCTGGAGCAGCCGCCGTACGTAGCTGAGGTCGGCCTCGTCCCGCTGGGCGTCCCGGCGCAGGGTGCGCAGTTCGGGCAGGCTCAGCACGGCCAGGTCGGGCCCGGTCGGGTCGGCGGGCAGCAGCGGGCTGCCCGTGCGCTGCACGGGGGGCCGCTGGGTGCCCAGCCGCCCCTCGGTACTCGGTGTGCTCATGTGTCTCTACCGTCCCCTCGACCGGATGTGGAAGCATCGTGCCACCCCAAGTGGCCGCTATGTGACCGAGTGCCCCTGATCGGCCCCAGATGGGCGGTTAAGGATCAGAAAATGGCACGTGCGGAGCACCGCCGGCGGCCCGGCATGATGGTCGTATGCGTGCAGTGGTGCAGAGGGTGGACGGCGCGAGCGTCGTCGTGGACGGCGAGACGGTCGGGGAGATCAACGGCGAGGGACTGTGCGTCCTGGTCGGCGTGACCCACGAGGACACCAAGGAGAAGGCGGCCCAGCTCGCCCGCAAACTCTGGTCGATCCGCATGCTGGCCGACGAGCGGTCGTGCAGCGACATCGACGCCCCGCTCCTCGTCATCAGCCAGTTCACGCTCTACGGCGACGCCCGCAAGGGCCGCCGCCCCACCTGGAACGCGGCCGCCCCCGGCGATGTCGCCGAGCCCCTGGTCGACGAGGTGGTCGCCCAGCTGCGCTCGCTGGGGGCGACGGTTCGAACGGGCCGTTTCGGCGCGAAGATGCGGGTGTCGCTGACGAACGACGGCCCGTTCACCGTGCTGATCGAGATCTGAACCCCGAACACCTAGGGCTCTACGACGACTTCCTGGGCGGCCGCCGTCGTGTCGGCCAGCAGCCGCGCGTCCAACGGCACGTTCCGCTTCACCAGTGCCAGCGCGACCGGCCCCAGCTCGTGGTGGCGTACGGACGTCGTGATGAAGCCGATCTTGCGGCCCTCGGCGCCCTCGTCCGCGAGGCGGATGTCCGTGCCGGCGGTCGGGAGGTAGACCTCGCTGCCGTCGAGGTGGAGGAAGACGAGCCGGCGCGGCGGCTTGCCGAGGTTCTGCACCCGCGCGACCGTCTCCTGCCCCCGGTAGCAGCCCTTCTGCAGGTGCACGGCCGTGTCGATCCAGCCCAGCTCGTGCGGGATGGTGCGGTGGTCGGTCTCGAAGCCGAGGCGGGGGCGGTGGTGCTCGACGCGCAGCGCCTCGTAGGCCAGGATCCCGGCCGCGGGGCCGGACTTCTCGGCGTACGACTCCAGGTCCGCGCGCGGCAGGAAGAGATCACGGCCGTACGCCGTCTCGCGGACGACGACGCCCTCGGGCACCTCGGCGATGGAACCGGCCGGCAGGTGGACGATCGCGATGTCGTCGGTACGGTCGGCGACTTCCACCCGGTTGAAGAACTTCATCGACTCCAGGTAGGCGATCAGCGCGTCCTGGGTGCCGGGCTCGACGTGCATCCAGACCGTCGCGCCGTCGTCCACCAGGTAGAGGGCGTGCTCGATGTGGCCGTGCGGGGACAGGATCAGGGCCTCGGTGGCCTGTCCCGTCGGAAGGTCGCTGACGTGCTGGGTGAGGAGCAGGTGCAGCCAGCTCAGCCGGTCGTCGCCGGTGACGGTGACGACCCCGCGGTGCGAGAGATCGACGAAACCGGTGCCGTCGGCGAGGGCGCGCTGTTCACGGAACAGGTCGCCGTAGTGGGCGGCGACGCCTTCGTCCACACCCTCGGCGGGGACGGCGCCGGACAGGGACAGCAGGGGGCTCTTCATGTGTATAAGCCTACGACTCGGTAGTTGAACCCTTCAGAGAACAGTCCTTGCACCGACCGAAGATCGCGAAGTGCTTCATGTCGGTCTCGAAGCCGAACTCCTTGCGGAGCTTGGCGGTGAACTCGGCCGCCACCGAGATGTCGGCCTCGATGACGTTCGTGCAGTCGCGGCAGACCAGATGGATGTGGTGGTGCCGGTCGGCCAGGTGGTACGTCGGCGCGCCGTGCCCCAGATGGGCATGGCTGACCAGCCCGAGCTCCTCCAGGAGCTCCAGCGTCCGGTACACGGTGGAAATGTTGACCCCCGACGCGGTCTTCCTCACCTCGATGAGGATGTCGTCGGGGGTCGCGTGCTCCAGGGTGTCCACGGCTTCGAGCACAAGCTGACGCTGCGGCGTCAGCCGATAGCCGCGCTGCCTGAGGTCGCTCTTCCAATCGGTGCTCACCACACCAGAGAGTCTAGGACTACTTGAAGAAGGCGATGCCGTCGTCCGGCATGTCGTCGGGGAGGGCCCTGGCCCAGCGCTCGACGTCCTCGGGGGTGACGACCTTCTTCAGGTGGGCCGACATGTAGGGGCGCAGCTCGACCTCGGGGGTCTGCTTCTCGCCGACCCACATGAGGTCGCTGTTGACGTAGCCGTACAGCCGCTTGCCGCCGGTGTACGGGCCGGAGGCGGCCGTACGGGCCACCGCGTCCGTGACCAGGTCGATCTGCGGCTTCTGCTTGGCCAGCTCGCCGTACCAGACCTCGACGACACCGTCGTTGCGGACCATGGTGACCTCGACCTTGCGGTCGGCGTCGACCCGCCAGAAGCCGGACTCGGACTCCAGCGGACGGACCTTGTTGCCGTCCTTGTCGAGCACCCAGGTGTGGGAGTGGTACTCCAGGAAGTCCCGGCCGTCGTGCGTGAAGGAGACCTCCTGGCCGAAGTTGCACTTCTCGGAACCGGGGAAGTCGTGCACGCCCGCGCCCGCCCAGTTGCCGAGCAGGAAGACGAGGGGGACCAGGTCCTTGTGGAGGTCGGACGGGATCTCGATCATGAGCAGCAGTTCCTAGACGTGGGTCAGCGCTGGCCCTGGTACAGCTTCTTCACCGTCAGTCCGGCGAACGCGAGCACGCCGACGCAGACCAGGACCAACAGGGCTTCGAAGACAACCTCAAGCACGGAGTGCTCCTCGGACGATCGTGGATGGCAGTACACAGTGGGATGGCGGTACACAAAAGCCGGGCCCCAGCTTACGCGGCCGGGGCCCGGCTCTCTCCGTGAGGTCCGCCCTGGCGGGCATCACCCCAGCAGCTGGCTCTGCAGGGTCACCGTCTGCTGGAACGGAACGGCCTTCGCCGTGCCCTTCCGGGACTGGATGATCACGGCGAGGACGTCACCGGCGGCCAGGTACGCCTGCCGGACGTGCTCGGCGCCGTACGGCTTCGACTCGGTGTAGACCGAACGCTGGACGTCGTCGACGCGGGCCTGCTCCGGGAAGTCCTCGTCGAAGACGGAGGAGCCCGCACCGCGCAGCAGGAGGCCGGGGCTGCCGTACGGGGCGATGTCCGTGGAGAACGCCTCGTCCACGACGGCCGCGGTGTCGAAGTGCAGGAGGTAGATCCGGGTGTGCGTGCCGTCCTCGGTGGTCCAGCCGCGGGCCGCGATGTGCCGCAGGCCGTCGTCGGTGAGCTGCTGCCGGAACTCCTCGCGCTCCTCCGCCTCGTACGCCGCCAGGAAGTCCTTCGTCGCCAGCCGGCCGTCCGAGCCGCGCAGCGCCTTGTCCTCCGCGGCGCCCACGGGGGCGGGCAGGACCAGGGCCCGCAGGTCGGCGTGGTGCGCGCCGGCCTTGTTCGCCTCGGCGAAGGGCTCCGGGCTGCCCGAGGGCAGCGGCGGCTTCGTCAGCGCCGGGTAGTCCCAGCGCCCGTCCGACTCCGTCGCCAGTCCCGGTACGTCCGTCCGCTCCATCCGCGTGATCCCGTACGCCGCCGACGCCCCGACCGCCGCGCACACCACGACGGCGGCGGTCCAGCGCAGAACGGCGCGCAGGACTCGGCGGTCTTTGGGGGCGGGGGGTGCGGGAGGTGCCGGAGGTGCCAGGAGGGGCGGTGCCATGGGGGGCGTGAGCGGGAGCGGAGGCGGGGGCGGGGGCAGGACGGGCTGTGGTTCCGTTGCTGTCGGCTGCGTCGCCGGTTCCGTGGTGGAGGGGTGCTCGGTCATACCGCCTCCCCCGGTTCGGCTATGCGGTCGAGCTGCTCGGCGAGGAGCATCGCGACTCCCTTGGTGTCGAGTGGCTTGACGCCGTCGGCGGTGGCGGTGAGCAGGACGTCGCCCTGGTAGGCGGAGCAGTACATGGTGTCGAGGTCCGTGTCGTCGTCCTCGGGCGGCAGGAAGCACTCGGCGTTCTTGTGGCCCTTGATCTCGGGTCCCTTGCGGAAGATGTCCAGGGCGTCGAGGAACTCGTTCTGGAACGTGGCCATGTCCCGCACGGCCGCCCGGCTCTCCATCTGCGCCAGCACGATGCTCACCGCGAAAATGCCCTCGTTGTCACTGACGGCACTCGCGTCCGAGCTGAGGTAGCTGCGCATCGCCATGCCCGTGATGTGCTGCCGGTCGATCTCCTTCTCCAGCTGCCTGCGCTGGGTGCGGGGCAGGTCGCTCAGCGACTCCTTGCGCAGGGCGGTCGCCTGGGCGCCGCTGAGCTGCGCGTCGGAGCCGAACTCGCCGAGATCGGGGCCACGCATCCAGCCGTCGGTGCCGTACGGCACGAGCACACCGGCGAGGCCCTCGGCGGTGGCCGCCTTCTTTTCCTCGACCGTGGTCTTCGGGAACTTCCAGACGGGGGCGCCGGCGTCGCGGTCGGCGTCGTCGACCGTCACCACGGTGTGGCCGACACCGGCGACGACGGCGCCGACGACCACGAGGGCTCCGGCCACGGCGGCGACACGGCCGCGGAGGAAGGGCTTCTTGCTCGGCGTCTCCGTGCTCGGAACCGGCTCGTTCTGGTTCTCGGTCACAGCCGCTCCATCTGCCGCTTTGCGAGGTCCATGATCTTCTTCTTGCTGATCGACTTGGTGTCGTAGATCCAGATCTCCATGGCGACGTCACCGCGCCAGGCGTGGGCCTCCGCGCTGTAGAGCGGCAGGTAACCGGCCTCGGTCTCCGGTTCGGTGTGGACGTACGCCGTGCCGCTGCCGGTGCCCGGGATGGTCCAGCTGTCGGTGGCGTCCTCGGCGTCCGCCCAGTACTGGCCACTCTCCGCCGCGTCGGCGGCCGCGGGAGCCTCCTCCTGGCGGAACTGGATCAGCCGGATCTCCAGGGTGGTCGTGCCGGACTTCCAGCCGGTGACGGCCGCCCGGCGGAACTCCTCGCCGACGAGGTCGTCGAAGGCCTCGTCCGGCGACTTGTACATGTCGGCGTAGGCGGCCAGATCCATCCAGCCGTCGGAGCCGGCCAGCCAGTCGGCCTCCTTCGTGCCGCGCGGCTTCTTCAGCAGCAGCTTGCGCAGGTCGCCGTCGGTCCTGACCCGGCGGTCCTGGGCGGCGGACAGCGGCTCGGGCCCCTTGCCCTTCGCCTGCGGCACCGTCGGCTGCGAGAGCGGCGGCAGCCTGGTCGGCTCGCGGTCGGCCTGGACGAGGTAGCCGGCGCAGGTACCGGCGACCAGGCCGAGGACGGCGGCGCCGGCGATCAGCAGCGCGGTGCGCCCGCGGCGCCTGGGCCGGGGTGCGGCCTGTGAATCAACCGGAGCAACCGGGGCGACTGGGGCGTCGGCTACTTCTTCGGGTACTTCCAAGACGTCCCCCCACAGAACGTGAAGTGCGCATTCCGTATGCGCGCCCACAGGAGACTCGTGGTCAAAGCGCCGAGTTGTAAGGGAGTTGATTACGATTCGGCCATGGCGAAGAAGCTCGTGATCAAGGTGACGGCGGGGGCGGATTCCCCCGAGCGGTGCTCGCAGGCGTTCACGGTGGCGGCGGTGGCCGTGGCCAGCGGCGTCGACGTCTCCCTGTGGCTGACCGGCGAATCCGCGTGGTTCGCCCTCCCGGGCCGGGCAGCCGAGTTCGAGCTCCCGCACGCGGCCCCGCTCCCCGACCTCCTGGACTCGGTCCTGGCCGCCGGCCGCGTCACCCTGTGCACCCAGTGCGCGGCCCGCCGGGACATCACGGAGAAGGACGTCATCAAGGGCGTACGCATCGCGGGAGCCCAGGTGTTCGTCCAGGAGGCCCTGGGGGACGAGACGCAGGCGCTCGTCTACTGAGACGCCTGGACCCAGAGGCAGAAGGGGTGCCCGGACGGGTCGTACAACACCCGTACGTCGTCCTGCGGCTGGTACACGGCGAGCCGCGCCCCCTCGCCGACGGCCCGCGCGGTCTCGGCCTCCAGGTCGTCGACCTCGATGTCCAGGTGCAGCATCATCTGCTGGTCACCGGGGTTGCGGGTGGGCCAGACGGGCGGGACGTACCCGGGTTCGGTCTGGAAGGAGAGCGCCGTGCCCCCGGCGCCGGGCGGCGGGCCGACGAGCACCCAGTCGGGCTCCTCGGCGCGCACCTCGTACCCGAGCAGACGCATGTAGAACCCGGCCAGCTCGTGCGCGTCACGCGCGTCGAGCACCACGGTGGACAGCCTCGCGGGCGACATGCGCCTCTTCCTACTGCGGACGCCTCTTCCCGTCCAGCTCGTCCCACCAGTCGTCGGACTTCGGGTCGCCGGAGGGGTCGTCCCACCAGCGGTCGTCCGGGCCGCGACGATTGGCGATCATGGCGGCGACCGGGGGGATCACCATGGCGACCACACACATCCCCACCGCCACGGGAACCGACCAGAGGCGTACGACCCCCCAGGCCAGGACGAAGAGCCCGATGCAGGTCCCCATCATGGCGAAGTAGACGTGCCGGCGCCGTGCGTACATGGCTCCAGGGTAGGTCCGCCACGGCCGACCGCGAGACTCAGGAGCCGAAGGCACCAACCCGTACGGGAGACGACGGACGGAGTCCGGCGCAGCGGCCCCGAAGCCTGCGAAGCAGTGCGAGGGACGCGTCAAGAAGGGGGCACGTGCCGGCGCCGTGCGTACATGCCTCCAGGGTAGGTCCGTGGGCGCCCATGCCGAAGGGCCGCACCCCGGTGTCCAACCCCGGGGTGCGGCCCTTCGGACGTCAGGTTCTGCCTCAGACCGCGATCGCGACCTCGGCGAGACCGCCCTGCTGCGCGACGACCGTGCGGTCGGCCGTGCCGCCGGGCACGAGGGCGCGTACGGTCCAGGTGCCCTCGGCCGCGTAGAAGCGGAACTGGCCCGTCGCGGACGTCGGGACCTCCGCGGTGAACTCGCCGGTCGAGTCCAGCAGACGGACGTAACCGGTCACGGGCTCGCCGTCGCGGGTCACCTGACCCTGGATCGTGGTCTCACCGGGCTTGATCGTCGAGGCGTCCGGGCCGCCGGCCTTCGCTCCACACATGTCTGTCTCCAGAGGTCGTTCAGGTCGGGGTTACTTGTTGGCGCCGAGCTCGATCGGCACGCCCACGAGGGAGCCGTACTCGGTCCAGGAGCCGTCGTAGTTCTTGACGTTCTCCACACCGAGCAGCTCGTGCAGGACGAACCAGGTCAGCGCGGAGCGCTCACCGATGCGGCAGTAGGCGATGGTGTCCTTGGCGAGGTCGACCTGCTCCTCGGCGTAGAGCTCCTTGAGCTCCTCGTCCGACTTGAAGGTGCCGTCGTCGTTGGCGTTCTTCGACCACGGGATGTTGCGGGCGGACGGGACGTGACCCGGGCGCTGCGACTGCTCCTGCGGCAGGTGGGCGGGGGCCAGCAGCTTGCCGGAGAACTCGTCGGGCGAACGCACGTCGACCAGGTTCTGCGCACCGATCGCGGCGACGACGTCGTCACGGAAGGCGCGGATCGCGGTGTTCTGCGGCTTGGCCTTGTAGTCGGTCGTGGCGCGCTCGGGCACGTCCTCGACCAGCTCGCGGGCGTCCAGTTCCCACTTCTTGCGGCCGCCGTCGAGAAGCTTGACGTTCTCGTGGCCGTACAGCTTGAAGTACCAGTAGGCGTACGACGCGAACCAGTTGTTGTTGCCGCCGTAGAGGATCACCAGCGTGTCGTTGGCGATGCCCTTGGCCGACAGGAGCTTCTCGAAGCCCTCCTGGTCGACGAAGTCACGGCGGACCGGGTCCTGGAGGTCCTTGGTCCAGTCGATGCGGATCGCGTTGCGGATGTGGTTCTTCTCGTAGGCGGACGTGTCCTCGTCCACCTCGACGATGGCGATGCTGGGGTTGTCGAGGTTGGCCTCGACCCAGTCGGCGTCGACCAGGACGTCGCTGCGGCTCATGCTCTTTCTCCTCCGGGGCAGTTACGGCGGGGCGTGCAAGTGAGAGGGGCGCGCGGACAGACCGTGAGCGGCGCACGCGCGCGGACGCCCTGGGCAGGGCGGCGGGGAATGCGGAAGGCGACGCTTCCGCTCAGAAGGTGCGACAGAGCATGGCGGCGACGCGGCACAGGTCTACTGCCCGCCGCTTCGTGAGATCCGCCTGTCGCTTCATGCTGTCGATCGTAGGGAGGGACGGGTGCGCGTGTCACCGGCGTGTCGTATTTTGAGACGCGATCGTCCGGGATATGAGACCCGTTGAGCGCCCGGGGCATGGGGACGCGGTTCCCGGACGGAGGTGTCCGTCCTCACAGCTGCTCTACGGACGGCGACGTCTCGCCTTTCGGACACCCACTGTCCACATCCCCCGTCCACGCGAGCGCCGCCCTCGTCCTACCCGGCCAGTCGGACGTTCGAACCCTTCACCGTGATCTCCACACCGTTCTGCGCCGCCTGCACCTTGTCGAGCTGGATGCCGCCGGGCAGCCCGTCGATCTTCTGCTCGAAGTCGGTGACCGTACGGGCCCGGTTCTCGGCGAGGTCGACGCCGGCGAACGAGGGCAGCGTGTCGGCGTGCACCTTCACGGTGTCGCCCTCGGCGGTGACCGAGCTGAGCACGTAGACCGGCTCCGGCAGCTCGGTACCGAGCACCGTCGCGTCGATCTCGACCTTGATCTTGCCGTTGCCGCCGTCGGAGAGGCCGACGATCTCGGCGGTGACGCCGGGGGCGACCTGGGTGGGCTCGGCCTTGGCGGTCTTGAGCAGCTCGTCGTACGTGATGGACGCGGTGCCGGTGGCGCTGTCGGCGGTGGCGGAGCTGTAGTCGCCGGAGAACTCGACGCCCCTCATGTTCGCCTTGAGGTCGTCGATACGGATGGTTCCGCCGGTGGTGCCGGTGTCCGCCTCGTAGTCCTGGATGTCGACCTCGACGTCGTCGAGCACGCCGCCGACGACCTGGGTGAGGAAGGGGAAGCCCTTGATGGAGACGTCGGGGGTGGCGGCCAGGCCCTCGGTGGTCTTCAGCTTGTCCGCCGCCTCGTCCTCCGCGAAGTTGACCGCGAGACGGTCGGCGAGGACGAAGAGGCCGCCGATGATCACGACGAGGATCAGAAGTATTCGCAGTGCGCGCATGCGGTGTGTCCCCCACGACGGCGGTCAGACGACGGTCGGTTGACGGACGGGTGGCCGTCGAGCGTGAGACTAACCCCGTGCCGGACGGGGGCCGGGGAATTGTCGATCAGCTGTGACAGGAGCGACGGACCGCCCGGCGGCGTCAGGCCAGCGCCCGCCCCAGCACGTAGACCGCCGGTGCGGCCGCCGCCAGCGGCAGTGCCACGCCCGCCGTGAAGTGCACGAACTTCGACGGGTAGTCGTAGCTCGCCACCCGGTGACCGATCAGCGCGCACACCGCCGCGCCCCCGCCGAGCAGCGCGCCCTTCGCGCCGAGCCCCGTCAGCTGGCCGACCGCGATCCCCGCGCCCGCCGCGGCGAGCAGGGAGACGGCAACGGAGGCCTGGGTCGGCAGGGGCAGCGCGCGGGCCAGGACGGCGACCGCCACCGCGGCCGCGCCGACCGTGACCGCGTCCGGGTCGGCCGCGAGGTGCCCGGCCGCGATGATCGCCAGGGCCGCCGAGGCGACCGTCGCCATCAGGCCGTACATCCGCTCGTCCGGTTCGGCGTGCGAGCGCAGTTGGAGGACGAGGGAGAGCAGGACCCAGACGCCCAGCGTGCCGAGGATCGCGGCGGGCCCGTGCTCGCGGCCGGCCGCGAGGAGTACCGCGTCCGCCGCCAGCGCGCCCAGGAACGCCAGCGCGATGCCCTGCCGGGCGGGCCACATGCCGTTGAGCCGGAACCAGCCGGCCGCCGTGACGGCCTGGAGGACGACGAGCGGTACGAGGAGGGCGTACGACCCGATGGCCGCCGTGCCGGACAGGAGCAGGCCGAGCAGCGCGGTGAGCGCGGCGGGCTGCATGCCGGGCTCGATGATGGGGGAACGCCCCTCGAGGCGGGCCCGCTGCGCGTCGGTGATCCGGGCGTTGCCGGCGACGGTGGCGGGGCCGTAGCCAGAGGTCGTCTCCCCGGATGCGGGCGTTCGGGGTGCTTGGGGTGCTTGGGGAGCCTGCGCCTGGGGCTGCGGCCCTCCGTAGGACGCGTACGCCGGCTGCACGGGCGCCTGCTGGACGGGCGCCTGCTGCGGCATGTACGCCGTCTCGGCCTGCGCCGGCGACTGGACTGGCTGCACGGCCTGCACCGGCTGCTGGACCTGCGTCTCCCAGGTCTGCCCCTGCCACTGCTGCGTGTACTGCTGGGCGGCCTGCGGATCCTCGTAGGCCTGCTGCCAGTACGGGTCGTACCCCTCGTATCCCTCGTATCCCTCGTATCCCTGTTGGTACGGGGCAGGGCCCGTACCGCCGTCATACGGCTGGTCGCTCATCGTCACCCTCCTGCGAACGGCGGCAGCACCTCGACCGTGCCGCCGTCGGCCAGCCGTACGGTCTCATGTCCGCGGGTGCCCACGGGGTCACCGTCGACGAGGAACGAGCATCGCTGCAGGACGCGCACGAGTTCGCCGGGGTGTCGCCCGCGCACGGCGTCGAGCGCCTCGGCGAGCGTGGCCGCGTCGAACGGCTCCTCGGCGATCCCGGCCGCGGCCTTCGCGGCCGCCCAGTAGCGCACCGTGACCTTTGCCATCGGGTTCCTCAATCAATCGGCGGTGTACACGGTCAGGCTAGCCCGGCTGCGAGAGCGCCCAGTCCCCGATCCGGGCCAGCAGCTCGTCGGTCGCCGCGTGCTCGGCGTGGCCCATGCCGGGCTCCAGCCAGAGTTCGCCGTGGTCACCGGCGGCGGTGGCCAGCATGCGGGGGTGGTCGACCGGGAAGTAGCCGTCCTGCTCGCCGTGGACGACGAGCAGGGGCGTCGGCGCGATCCGCGGCACCGCCTCCACCGGGGACAGCGGCACCGGGTTCCACTCCCGGTGGTGGATGCGCGTCCGGAGCCCGTAGCGGCCCACCAGGCGGCCCTCGGGGCGCGTTACCAGCCAGTGCAGGCGGCGCATAGGGGCCGTGCCCCGGTAGTACCAGCGGGCGGGAGCGCTCACCGAAACCACCGCGTCCGTTCCCGCTTCCGTGCGCCCCTCGCGCCCCGCTCGCTCGGATCCTCGCTCCGATCCTTCCGGCGGGAACAGTGCCGCGTGCCGCAGCACCACCGAGCCGCCCATGGAGAACCCGACGGTGGCCACGCGCGCGTGCCCGAAGGAGCGCGCCCACTCCACCGCGGCGGCGAGGTCGAGCACCTCCTTGTCGCCGACCGTCGAGCGCCCGCCGGAGGCGCCGTGGCCGCGGAAGGAGAAGGTGACCACGGCCCCGTACTGGGCGAACGCCTGCGCGATGCGGCGGACGTGCGGGCGGTCCACGTCGCCGGTGAAACCGTGCGCGATGACGAACACCAGATCACGGGAAGGTGGCCGTCCGGCGTCGTATACGACCACTCCCGGGTCGTATACGGAATCAATGGAAATCCCATCGGCGGTGTACAGAAACGTCCGCAAAGGTGCGCGTCTGCTCGTCTCGGAGTTCGGACGAACGGTGGAACCCGCCACATGACCTGCCGCTCCGGTGCTCATGTGGGCTATTCTCCTAGGCAGAGGACTCGGGCAGCGTAGCCCCCGGGTCCTTTTGTGCTTTCGGACGCGATGTATACGAAGCGGAAAACCGCAGGTGTACGGGCCCCGGGATCGCAGAGCAGTTCGCAGTGCCGCAGTGCCGCAAACGTCCTCGCAGGGACCGAGGAGGAACCAGACGTATGAGTTCTCTGCTGCTCCTGACCAATGCCCTCCAGCCGTCGACGGAGGTGCTTCCCGCCCTCGGCCTGCTTCTGCACAACGTGCGAGTGGCTCCGGCCGAAGGCCCCGCCCTCGTCGACACCCCGGGCGCCGACGTCATCCTCATCGACGGACGCCGCGACCTTCCGCAGGTCCGCAGCCTGTGCCAGCTGCTGCGGTCCACCGGGCCCGGCTGTCCACTCATCCTCGTAGTGACCGAAGGCGGCCTCGCGGCCGTCACCGCCGACTGGGGCATCGACGACGTCCTGCTGGACACCGCCGGACCGGCGGAGGTCGAGGCGCGCCTGCGCCTGGCCATGGGCCGCCAGCAGATCGTCAACGACGACTCCCCCATGGAGATCCGCAACGGCGACCTGTCGGTCGACGAGGCGACCTACTCCGCCAAGCTCAAGGGCCGCGTCCTCGACCTCACCTTCAAGGAGTTCGAGCTCCTGAAGTACCTCGCCCAGCACCCGGGCCGCGTCTTCACGCGCGCTCAGCTGCTGCAGGAGGTCTGGGGCTACGACTACTTCGGCGGCACCCGCACGGTCGACGTGCACGTACGACGACTGCGCGCCAAGCTCGGCCCCGAGCACGAGTCGCTGATCGGGACCGTCCGGAACGTCGGTTATCGATTCGTTACGCCGGAGAAGGCCGACCGCACCTCGGACGAGGCGAAGGCCAAGGCGGCCCAGGCGGGCCCCGCAAAGCCGGAGGATGCGGACGAGGCGACCGCTCTGGACGGCACGGAGATCCCCGCGGAGGCATAGTGGCCGCTCGGGCAGGGCTTGCTTACGCACCGGTAGCCTCCTTGACGCCCTGCCCAGAGCGGGTCCATCCGCGTAGACTCCGCGCGTGGCCAAGGTAACCAGGGATGATGTAGCGCGACTGGCGGGTACGTCGACCGCCGTCGTCAGCTATGTCATCAACAACGGACCCCGGCCGGTTGCCCCGGCCACGCGCGAGCGTGTCCTCGCCGCGATCAAGGAACTGGGCTACCGGCCCGACCGGGTCGCCCAGGCGATGGCGTCCCGGCGTACGGACCTCATAGGCCTGATCGTGCCGGACGCGCGCCAGCCCTTCTTCGGGGAGATGGCGCACGCGGTCGAACAGGCCGCGTCCGAGCGCGGAAAAATGGTGCTCGTCGGCAACTCCGACTACATCGGCGAGCGCGAGGTCCACTATCTGCGGGCCTTCCTCGGGATGCGCGTCTCGGGCCTGATCCTCGTCAGCCACGCGCTGAACGACAACGCCGCCGCCGAGATCGACGCCTGGGACGCCCGCGTGGTCCTGCTGCACGAGCGGCCCGAGGCCATCGACGACGTCGCCGTCGTCACGGACGACCTGGGCGGCGCCCACCTCGCCGTGACCCATCTGCTGGAGCACGGCTACGAGTACGTCGCCTGTATGGGCGGCATAGCCGAGACCCCGTCGGTCGGCGACCCGGTCTCCGACCACGTCGAGGGCTGGCGGCGCGCCATGTCCGAGGCCGGGGTGTCCACAGAGGGCCGGCTCTTCGAGGCCCTGTACAACCGCTACGACGCCTACCAGGCCGCGCTCAAGATCCTCTCCGGGCCCAACCGCCCGCCCGCGATCTTCTGCTCCACCGACGACCAGGCGATCGGCCTGCTGCGCGCGGCGCGCGAGCTGCGCATCGACGTCCCCGGCGAGCTGGCGGTGGCCGGCTTCGACGACATCAAGGAAGCGGCCCTCGCCGACCCGCCGCTGACCACGATCGCATCGGACCGCTCCGCGATGGCACGGGCCGCGGTCGACCTCGTCCTCGACGACGGGCTGCGGGTGGCCGGGTCCCGGCGGGAGCGGCTGAAGGTGTTCCCGTCGCGGCTGGTGGTCCGGCACTCCTGCGGCTGCGTGTGACGGCTGCGGTGTGTGTGTCCCGGAGGACTCCGGCGGGCTTGCTGAGCGTTCTCTGAGAGAGTCGCTCAAGCTGCCAGAAGCGTCTTTATATCGGACGTACGAGGTTCTGCCGGGCTTCTCAGGGAGCACTCAGGGAGCTCTCATGGTCGACGGACAAGCTGCTTGTCATGACCGAGAGCTTCCGCCGCAGCGGCGAGTACGAGAACCCCGAGCAGTCCCAGGGTCACGGCGACCAGGCCGCGTACCCCCAGCAGCAGGCCTCCTCCCCCGTGAACCCCGAGTGGCCGCCCCCGCCGGCGCACGAGCCCGTGCAGCCGGTCACCGTCGAGCCGGGCACCACCGTGTGGCCGGGCCAGGCCTCGCAGGCGTCCGCGCCGGCCGGATTCGCGGCCGGCGGTGCCCATGGCGGCGGTGACGGCAGCGGCGGTGGTGACGGCCACGGCGGCGGTACGGCCGTGATGACGGCGGTCCCCGCCGAGCCCGCGCCGCCGGCCCACAGGAAGCGCACCCGGGGCCCGATCGCCCTGCTCGCCGCCGTGGCGATCGTCGCCGCGGCGATAGGCGGCGGTACCGCGTACGGCATCCAGGAACTGACCGGCAACGACACGGTCGCCTCCAGCAGCACCAGCACCAACGTGGTGCCGTCCGCCGACAAGGGCACGGTCGCCGGAGTGGCCAAGGCGGTCAGTCCGAGCATCGTCGAGATCAACGCCACCTCCAACGCCGGCGAGTCCACCGGCTCCGGCGTGATCATCACGAGCGACGGCGAGATCATCACCAACAACCACGTCGTGTCCGGCGCCTCCTCGATCAAGGTGAGCACCAGCGACGGCAAGACCTACACCGCGAAGGTCGTCGGCACCGACAGCAAGAAGGACCTCGCCCTGATCAAGCTGGAGGACGCCTCCGGCCTGACCGTGGCCACCCTCGGCGACTCCAGCGGCGTCCAGGTCGGCGACACGGTCGTGGCGATCGGCTCCCCCGAGGGTCTGACCGGCACCGTCACCAGCGGCATCGTCTCCGCCCTGAACCGTGACGTGACCGTCTCGACCGAGGAGAGCCAGGGCCAGGGCGGCGGCAGCGGCCAGTGGCCGTTCGAGTTCGGCGGCCAGCAGTTCAACGGCGACACCGGTTCCTCGACCACCACGTACAAGGCGCTCCAGACGGACGCCTCGCTGAACCCCGGCAACTCCGGCGGCGCGCTCATCGACATGAACGGCAACATCATCGGCATCAACTCCGCGATGTACTCGGCCGCCGACGCCACCAGCTCCTCGAGCGCCGGCAGCGTGGGCCTCGGCTTCGCCATCCCGATCAACACCGTCAAGTCCGACCTGCCCACACTGCGGGCCGGCGGTTCCGACAGCTGAACCCCACCCGACCCGGCTTCGTAGGGAGTACGTCATGTTCAAGCAGGTTTCGCACACGGTGGCCGGCACCGACCCGGCCGGCTTCGCCCTGGCCCTCGAGGTGGCGTACGCGCTGCACGCGCCGGTGACGACGCGGGCGCCCGAGGTGGCCACCGCCGCCCACGGCGCGGGCCGCCGCGCGAAGGCCGCCGCCCGCCGCCGCGCTACCGTGCGCGGCTGATCCACCCGACTCATCCTTCAGCGGCGGCAGGGAAACATGCGAGGCTGAAAGCGTTCAGCACCCCCAGTTCTGTTGTCCCCTGTCGTCCCACCGCACCCGAGGAATCCGAAGCCCATGAGCCCCGCCGAAGGCGACCGTGACACCCAGCGCATCCTGATCGTCGACGACGAGCCGGCGGTGCGTGAAGCACTCCAGCGCAGCCTCGCCTTCGAGGGCTACGACACGGAGGTCGCCGTCGACGGCGCGGACGCCCTGGAGAAGGCGACCGCGTACCAGCCCGACCTGGTCGTCCTCGACATCCAGATGCCCCGCATGGACGGCCTCACCGCCGCCCGCCGGATCCGCGGCGCGGGCGACACCACCCCCATCCTGATGCTGACGGCCCGCGACACGGTCGGTGACCGGGTGACGGGCCTGGACGCCGGGGCCGACGACTACCTGGTCAAGCCCTTCGAACTCGACGAACTCTTCGCCCGCGTCCGCGCGCTGCTGCGCCGCAGCTCGTACGCGGCGGCGGCCGGGGCGGGTTCGGCGGCGGACGACGAGGCGCTCACCTTCGCGGACCTGCGCATGGACCTCGCGACGCGGGAGGTCACCCGTGCCGGGCGGCCCGTGGAGCTGACCCGCACCGAGTTCACGCTCCTCGAGATGTTCTTGGCCCACCCGCGCCAGGTCCTCACGCGCGAGCAGATCCTCAAGGCGGTCTGGGGCTTCGACTTCGAGCCGTCCTCCAACTCCCTCGACGTGTACGTCATGTACCTCCGCCGCAAGACCGAGGCGGGCGGCGAGCCGCGGCTCGTGCACACGGTGCGGGGTGTCGGGTACGTGTTGCGGCAGGGCGGGGCGGAGTGAACAGGGTCGCACGGCGGTTCCGGTCGCTGCCGATCCGCTCGCGTTTGGCGATGCTGGTCGCGGCGGCGGTGGCGTTCGCGGTGGCGGCGGTCTCGGTGACCTGTTGGTTCATCGTGCAGGGGAAGCTGTACGAGCAGGTCGACGCCGACCTGAAGGACATGGTGCAGCGGCCCGGCACGGTCGGCGCCCTCCTCCAGAGGTGCACGCAGACCCCGCTGGAGAACCCGCAGAACTTCCCGGGCCGGAACGACTACGTCCAGGCGATCAAGGAGGAGGGCGACCCCTGCGTCGACCCGAACTCCCCGGGCACGGTCGAGGTCACCGGCTCCGACAAGGACGTGATCAAGGGTGCGAAAGCCAACCAGCTCTTCATCCGCAACGGCACCGACGAGGACGGCAACGCCGTACGCGTTCTGACGCGGTACCTGGGCGTCGACCAGAATGACGCCCAGGGAGTCGCCCTGCAGCTCGCGGTTCCCCTCAAGGGCACCGAGTCCACCCTCAACGAACTCGCCCTCATCCTCCTCCTCGTCTCCGGCGTGGGAGTCATCGGCGCCGGGGCCGCCGGCCTCATGGTGGCCCGCGCCGGCCTCCGCCCCGTCGACAAGCTCACCGAAGCCGTCGAACACGTGGCCCGCACCGACGACCTGCACATCCGCATCCCCGTGGAGGACGACAGCGAGGACGAGGTCGCCCGCCTCTCCCGGTCCTTCAACTCGATGACCTCGTCCCTCGCCAACTCCCGCGAGCTCCAGCAGCAGCTCATCGCCGACGCAGGTCACGAACTCCGCACCCCCCTCACCTCCCTCCGTACCAACATCGAGCTCCTCACCCGCAGCGAGGAGACCGGCCGCCCCATCCCCGAGGCCGACCGCAAGGCGCTCCTCGCCTCCGTGAAGGCGCAGATGACCGAGCTGGCCGCCCTCATCGGCGACTTGCAGGAGCTGTCCCGCTCGGAGGGGCAGCGGGGCGAACGCCTTCAGGTGGTGTCGCTGGAGGACACCGTCGAGTCGGCGCTCCGCCGGGCACGGCTCCGCGGTCCCGAGCTGACGATCACCGCCGACCTCCAGCCCTGGTACGTCCGCGCGGAACCGGCCGCCCTGGAGCGCGCGGTCGTCAACATCCTGGACAACGCGGTGAAGTTCAGCCCCGAGGGCGGCAGCGTCGAGGTGCAGCTCGCGCACGGTGTGCTGACCGTCCGCGACCACGGCCCCGGCATCCCCGCCGAGGAACTCCCGCACGTCTTCGACCGCTTCTGGCGCTCCCCCAGCGCCCGCGCCCTGCCCGGCTCCGGTCTCGGCCTGTCGATCGTCGCGCGTACGGTCGAGCAGGCCGGCGGCGAGGTCGGCCTGGGCCGCGCGGAGGGCGGCGGGACGGTGGCGACCGTACGACTGCCGGGGGCGCCGACGCCTCCGCCGGAAGCCCCCGCCGTCGAGTGACTCTCGCGTAGGGTGCCCGGATGATTGGGGTACCGGAGACGTTCGTACGGACCACCGTCGATCGCGAGGGAGCGGCGGGAGCGTCCTGGATCGCCGAACTTCCCGGCCTCGTGGACGAGTTGCTGGAGCGCTGGGCGTGCGCGCCGGACGGTGAGGTGACGCACGGGGGCGTCGGCCTCATCGTCCCCGTGCGACGGCAGGACGGCGCGGACGCGGTGCTGAAGGTGTCGTTCCCGCATCCCGGCAACGTCCACGAGCCGGACGCGTTCGCCGCGTGGGACGGGCGCGGTGCGGTGCGGCTCCACGCGCGGGACGACGAACGGTTCGCGATGCTGCTGGAGCGGGCGCGGCCGCAGACCCTGGCGGAGGCCGGTGACGAGGACGAGATCGTGACCGTCGCGGGGCGGCTCAACCGTCGGCTGGCCGTACCCGCGCCGGCCGGGCCGCCGGAGTTGCCCCGGCTGCGGGACCGGGTCGACGCGTGGGAGCGGGAACTGCGCACCGACGCCCGGGAGTTGGCGCACACCCTGCCCGACCGGGTGCTGGACGCCGCCCTCGCCACCGTCCGCGAGCTGGGCCGCGTACAGCCGGAGACCCTCGTCCACGGCGACCTGCACGCCCACAACATCCTGCGCGCGGACCGTGAGCCCTGGCTGGCCGTCGACCCCAAGGGGTACGTGGGAGACCCCGCCTACGACGGCGGCACCCTGCTCAAGTCACGCTTCCTGGCCCTCCTCGAGGCCAACGACCTGTCCAAGGCGGTCCACCGAGCCCTCGACCTGTTCGCAGAGGCAGCGGAACTCGATCGTGAACGGGTCGGGCGGTGGGCCCAGTTCCACGCGGTGGAGGCGGCGTTCCACGGGCGGCGGCACGGGTTCCGGGTCGCGCGCGGGGGGCCGCGGCTGGACTGGATCGTCCGGTTCGCGGACGAGCTTGCGGAGTTGCTCACGTAAGCGGGCAAAGACCGACAGGCACGCCCGCCTTTCTGTCAATGTCCTGTCATGCCTCACGCGTTTCCGACCCTACCCGTGAGTTCTCTGCAATCTTCCTGGGCTGTCGGACAGGTGCCCTACGCACCTGCGCACAGCACACAGTGCACAGCACCCAGGAGTGAGCCACCCCCCATGCGACTCATGCGCACATCGGCATTCAAGAAGAGCGCCCTGATCACCGCCTCCGCCGCCCTCGCCCTCGCCGGCCTCATGGGCAGTGCCGGCTCCGCGCAGGCGGCCGGCGGCGGACCGGGCGGCGCGACGAACATCCGGGGCACGGACCCCGGCAACACCGACCTGATGATCGAGCGGCTCTGCGAGCAGGAGGGCAGCCTGACGGGCGTCTACGGCGCCCTCAACGTCGACACCGGCGAGTTCAAGACCCGGGACGAGTACCTGCGGGACGTGGTCCCGCTGTGGATACCCGCCGGGCCGTGGGAGACCTTCCGCGGCTGGTGCGGGTACGCGCAGTCCTCGACCTGGTCCACCAAGGGCGAGTCGGTCCGCGTCTCCCCGTGGATCGGCAACCGGGGTTCGAAGGACGACAAGGAGACCTTCGTCAGCAGCTACAGCACCAAGACGTTCGCCAAGAAGAGCGTCGGTGCCTCGATCAGCCTCTCCCTCGCCAAGAGCATCTTCTCGGGCACCGTGGGCGGCAGCGCCGGCTACGAGTGGGGCTGGGAGAAGACCTCATCCTTTGAGCGCCGCAGCGAGAAGACGATCCCGCCGTGCACCCAGGTCGCCGTGACCTGGACGCCGTACCAGCGCGTGGTGCGCGTCAACCCGGTCTTCTACGTCGAGGACTACGAGTGGGACAAGGGCGACGGCCTCAAGACCGTGCACAGTTGGCGCGACCGGGGGTACAACACGATCTACTCGTACGGCTACTACATCGACGGCGTCTCCGACAAGCTCCTGCCCAACGGCCAGCCCGACGGCCGTGAGGACAAGTGGGAGCAGAAACTGGACCCGAAGACCTGCGCCTGAGCCCTGCTCCGCCCATGTGGCCCGGCGCGGCAACCTTTTCCCCACCGGCTCCGACAAGCAAGTGACGTGATCCCCCTGTCACTTGACTCGATCGGAAACCGCCGTGAGTGAAACCCGCAGCAAGCCCCGCCACCGCAGAAGGAAGACCGCGCTGGCGGTCGGCGTCCCCCTGACGCTGACCGCCGCCGGCACTCTCGCCTACGGCACGGACATCGGTGTCTTCGGCGAGAACGCTCAGCGCACGGCCGCCGCGGCCACCGCCGCCCCCGCCTGGGCCACCGCCACCGCCGACGGCTTCGCGTCCGTCAACGCCCTGGGCCAGAACGGGACGTACGGCGGCCGGGACGGCAAGACGGTCACCGTGAAGACGCTCGCCGACCTGGAGAAGTACGCGACGGCCGCCGAGCCGTACGTCATCGTCGTGGCCGCCACGATCAACATGAACCCGGTCGGCAAGGAGATCAAGGTCGCCTCCGACAAGACGATCGTCGGGTCCGGGACCTCCGGGCACATCGTGGGCGGCGGGTTCTTCCTCGGCTCGGGCGTCCACAACGTGATCATCCGGAACCTGACGATCCGGGACGCGTACCAGGGCATCTGGAACGACAAGGACCACGACTTCGACGCGATCCAGATGGACGGCGCCCATCACGTCTGGATCGACCACAACGACCTGCGGAACATGGCCGACGGGCTCGTCGACGTCCGCAAGGACAGCACGTACGTGACGGTGTCCTGGAACAAACTGAGCAACGACAACAAGGCCTTCGGCATCGGCTGGACCGAGAACGTCGTCACCGACATCACGATCCACCACAACTGGATCCGCGAGACCGAGCAGCGCAACCCGTCCACGGACAACGCGGCCCACGCGCACCTCTACAACAACTTCCTGGAGGACGTGGCCGGGACCACGATCAAGTCCTCCTACGGCAACTACTCGCGCGGCGCGACGAAGATGCTCCTGGAGAACTCCTACTTCCAGGGTATGAACAACCCGGTCATCAAGGACAGCACCGCGAGCATCGTCCAGAAGGGCAACACCTTCGTCTCCACGACCGGGCGCAACGAGAGCGGCGGTACGGCCTTCGACCCGAAGACGTACTACGCGTACACGGCGGACAAGACGGCGGACGTGCCCTCGCTCCTCAAGTCCGGGGTGGGACCGCGCGGTTCGATCGGTACGGCGACCGCCTCGACGACCGCCGCGGCCGCCACCACCCTCACCGTCGCCAAGGACGGCAGCGGCCAGTACTCGACCGTGCAGGCCGCGGTGAACGCCGTACCGGCGGACAACCCGTCGCGGGTCGTGATCTCCGTCAAGCCGGGGACGTACCGCGAACTCGTCAAGGTCCCCGCCAACAAGCCGCACGTCACCATCCAAGGCGCGGGCGGCAGCCGCAAGGACACGGTGATCGTCTACAACAACGCGTCCGGGACGCCGAAGCCGGACGGCTCGGGGACGTACGGCACCGGCGGCAGCGCCACCGTCGCCGTCCAGGCCGACGACTTCCAGGCCCGCAACCTGACCATCTCCAACGACTTCGACGAGGCCGCCAACCAGTCCCTCTCCGGACACCAGGCCGTCGCCCTGCGCACCGCGGCCGACAAGGTCCTCCTCGACGGCGTCATCGTCAGCGGCGACCAGGACACCCTGCTGGTGGACACCGCGGCGAAGGACAAGCTGGGCCGCGTCTACATGACCAACTCCTACGTCATCGGCAACGTCGACTTCATCTTCGGCCGGGCCACGGCGGTGATCGACAAGTCCGTCATCACCCTCAAGAAGCGCTGGAACGGCACCTCGGCCGGCTACGTCACCGCCCCGTCGACCGCCGCGAACCGCAAGGGCATCCTCATCGCCAACTCCACGGTGAACGGCGACGTCTCGGACCGTTCCTTCTACCTCGGCCGCCCCTGGCACGCCGGCGGTGACGCCACCCTCGACCCGCAGACCACGGTCCGCAACACCACCCTGAGCGCCGCGATCAGGACCACCCCCTGGACCGACATGAGCGGCTTCTCCTGGAAGGACGACCGCTTCGCCGAGTACAAGAACACCGGCGCGGGCGCGGGCACCGCGAGCTCGGACCGCCCCCAGCTGACGGACGCGCAGGCCGCCGGCCAGGAAGTGGCCGACTGGCTGGGGGACTGGACGCCTTCGGCTTCCTGAGGTGGTGGGCGAGGGGCCGGTACGGCGGGAGTGCCGACCGGCCCCGGAAGGTGTGAACCCGATCCGAGCACCCCTTCCTAGCGCAGGGGGACCGGGCGGTCGTAGACATTGTCCGGGGTCACGATCTCGGTGATCGCGCGGGCGACGAGGGAGGAGGGTTCCTGGCCCTCGTGCGTGATGTCGGTGTTGAGCAGAAGCACCAGGGTGGCCTTCTTCGAGGGCAGGTAGACGGTCACGCTCTCGTATCCCGGGATGGAGCCGTTGTGGCCGATCCAGCCGCCGCTCTCGAAGATGCCGAGTCCGTAGCTCGTGCCGGGGTAGCCGGTCGGCAGCATCCTGAGGCGCTGCCTCTGGGTCTCGGGGCTGAGCAGCGTCCCGGTGGCGACGATCCGGGCCCAGCGGCGCAGGTCGTGCAGGTTCGAGATCATCGCCCCGGCCGTCCAGGCCCAGCTGGGGTTCCAGTCCGTGGCGTCCTCGACCTCGCCGCTCAGCGTCTGGTTGGTGTAGCCGCGTGCGTGCGGCTCGGGGAACTCGGGGCCGGTGGGGAACAGCGTGTGGCGCAGGCGGGCGGGGCGGAGCACCCGCTTGTCGATGAAGTCGACGGCGCTGATGCCGCTGACCTTCTCGATCACCAGACCGAGCAGGACGAGGTTGCTGTTGGAGTACTGGAACTCCGCGCCCGGCGCGAAGGTGTTCGGGTGCTTGAAGCCGTACGCGAGCACTTCCCGCGGGGTGAACGAGCGGCTCGGGTCGCTCAGCAGGTCCTGCACGAAGTCCGGGTCCTCGGTGTACGGGAACAGCCCGCTGCGCATCTCGGCGAGATGACGCAGCGTGATCCGGCGACCGTTCGGCACGCCCTTGACGTAGGCGGAGATCGGGTCGTCCAGCCGGATGCGCCGGTCGTCGACGAGCTTGAGCAGCGCGGTGACCGTGAAGGTCTTGGTCTCGCTGCCGATCCGCACGAACAGGTCGGTGGACATCGGCTCGCGGGTGACCTTGTCGGCGACACCGGTCGCGCGGACGTAGTTCCCCTTGCCCGGCATCCACAGTCCGACGACCAGGCCGGGGATGCCGGCCTCCTGGCGGACGTCCTCGACGGCCTTGTCCAGCCGGGCGGTCAGTTCGGAGCCGAGGCCGTCGCGGGCGTCCGGCGGGCACTCGTCCTTGTCCTTGACGTACCGGTCGGCGGCCGCGGCGTGGACGGCCGTGGCGGGAGTCGCTGCCATCGGGGCCAGCACGGATGCCGCGAGCAGCGCCGCGGCGAAGAGTCTGCGGGAGGAGGTGCGTCGCATGTCGGGCCGTCTCTTCCTGATCAGGGGCTCGGAAGGCTCAGACGGCAAGGTCACCATCAGCCCCACAGCCGGAAGTCTCCTTTCCTTACGGCGTCCAGCGAGTCCACTCGTTCGGAGCCGGTGGCGCGTCGCGGCCCGCCGCAGAGGTGCGGGCGCCTCATGGGATTACCGTCGGCGGCATGGACGGTGACCCCCGAGCATGGCGCCAGTGCTTGTTCGCCGGCGCGGTGTTCGCCGTGTGCATGGCCGGCACCACGCTGCCGACCCCGCTCTACGGCCTCTACCAGGAGAAGCTCGGCTTCTCCGAACTGACGGTGACCGTCGTGTACGCCGTCTACGCCTTCGGGGTCATCGGCGTGCTGCTCCTGGCGGGCAACGCCTCGGACGCCGTGGGCAGGCGGCCGGTACTGCTGGCCGGGCTGGGGTTCGCGGCGGCGAGCGCGGTCTGCTTCCTCCTCGCCACCGGGCTGGACTGGCTGTACGCGGGTCGGCTGCTGTCGGGACTGTCCGCCGGTCTGTTCACCGGGGCCGCCACGGTCTACGTGATGGAGCTGGCACCGTACGGCGGCGCCTCCCGGGCCACCTTCGTGGCGACCGCCGCCAACATGGGCGGGCTCGGCTGCGGTCCGTTGCTCGCCGGAGTGCTGGCGCAGTACGCCGCCTGGCCGCTGTACCTGCCGTTCGTCGTCCACCTCGTCCTGGTGGCCGGCTCGGCCGCCGTCCTGCTGTGGCTGCCGGAGACCGTACGCGAGCGACGCCCGCTGAACACCGTACGGCCGCAACGGCCCGGCCTGCCCCCGCAGGTACGGGCCGTGTTCGCACCCGCGGCGACCGCCTCGTTCGTCGGGTTCGCACTGTTCGGGGTCTTCACGTCGGTCAGCCCGGCGTTCCTCGCCCAGTCCCTGGACGTCGACAACCACGCCGTGAGCGGCCTCGTCGTCGCACTCGCCTTCTTCTCCTCGACCGCGGGCCAACTGGCGGTCGGCCGGGTCGGCGTGGAACGCTCACTGCCGCTCGGCTGCGCCGGCCTCTTCGCCGGACTGGCCCTGCTCGCCGGCGCCCTGCACTGGGACCTGCTTCCGCTGGTGATCCTGAGCGCGCTCGTGGGCGGTGGGGGTCAGGGGCTGGCCTTCCGAGGAGCGCTGTCGGCGGTGGCCGAGGCGGCTCCCCCCGACCGGCGGGCGTCCGTGATCTCGACCCTGTTCGTGGTGGCGTACGCGGGCATCTCGGTGCCGGTGATCGGTGTGGGCGTACTGACGGAACCGGTCGGCCTGGAGGGCGCGGGGTTGGTCTTCATCGCGTGCATGACCGTCCTGGTGTCGACGGCCGCCGTGTATCTGCTCAGGCGGCCGGCCAGGGTCACGCCGTCTCGCTCTTGACCTTCGCCAGGAAGGACGACCAGGAGGTCGTAGCGAAGAGGAGGACGGGGCCGTGCGGTGACTTGCTGTCGCGGACGGGGACGAGGTCCGGGTAGCCGGGGGCGACCTCGACGCAGTTCGTGCCGCCCCCGTCGCTGTAGGACGACTTACGCCATACCGCGGTGGTGAGGTCGGGGGTCCGGTTCATGATCTGCACTCCTCCAGAAGGCGCTTGATGAACGCCGTCGACTCCGTCGGAGTCAGAGCCGCGTCCCTGACGAGATCGTAGGACAAGCGGAACGACAGGACCTTGTCCGGATCGTCGATCAGTTCGCCGAAGCCGTTGCCTTCCACATAGGCAACGGGCTCGCCGACTCGCTGCCAGAGGAGCCAGAGGTGACTGTCCATGAGGTCGTGAACCCCAGCCGCGTACGGCAACACCTGGACTGCAACATTCGGAAGTTCAGCGGCCTCCACCAGGTGCGACAGCTGGTCCGTCCATACCTTCGCGTCGGGAACGGGTCGTCGCAACGCCCCCTCGTCCAGGATCACGCGCACGTTCGGCCCCGGTTCGCGGTACAGCAACTCCTGCCGTCCCATGCGCAAGGCCACCTGCTCCTCGACTTCCTCGCCGTTGCCAGCCGTTGTCTGAGCTCCAGACAACCCTGACAACACCCCGCGGGCATAGTCCTCGGTCTGCAACAAGCCCGGAACCCGCAGCTGGAACATCCACATGACCCGAGCCGTCGCCTCCAGCTCCATGAACGCCTTGTACTTGTCCTTGACGACCTCCTTACGCGCGTCCCGCCACAGCCGAACCAGCAGGTCATCGGCCCCGTAGTACCCGCCGAGGTCCTCCATGACTGTCACCTTGGACAACCGCTCGCCCGACTCCAGACGGCTCAGGTAGCTCTTGTCGTACCCGGTCTCATCGGCGAGCTGCCCCAGGGACTTGCCCTCCTTCTCCCGCAGGAACCGCAGCGTCCGCCCCAGCACCGCACGCCCCGATTCGCCTTGCGCGTCAACCTGTTCGCCCATGTCACCCCTCACCGTTGCCTGGGGCCGCAGACAACACCCAGCCCCTTCCGCAGCGTACGTGCGGTCGGTGACGATCAAGGCACGAACGGTAATCACCGCTCGTCAGACCACCAAGGGAGCGTCGACATGAGGGAACGCATCGCAAGGTTCTGCGAGTTGCTGCTGCTCGCCATCGTGCGGGCACTGCTGCCCGCGAAGGGCCGCCACCGAGCCGACGGACACGCGCCCGCTCCCCGGCAACGGCCCCTTGCCGCATGCCCCTTCGAGTCCGACGGCCCGCTCGTACGCAAACTCCAGCGGCAGCGGCGTCGCGCCCTGTGGCTCGCCGTCCACGGCATCGACGTAGGCCCGCGTCACATCCACGGCGTGGAGGTCTCCGCGTGAGCACCTCCGAGCACACCCGCACGGCCGACGTCCTCCGCCTCCTGCCCTGGACCACCCCCGAAGGCAACCCCTGCTACCTCAGCACCGACGGCGACCACAGCAGGCTCTCCCAACTCGCCGACGACCTGGAAGAGGCCCAGATCGACTCGGGCGAACAGGTACTCGCGGGAGCCAGGGCCGTGCTGGCCGACCCCAGGGCGGGCGAGCGGGCCGTACGGTTCGCGCTCACCAGAGCCGCGGAATGCCTGGCGGACCTCCTCCGTATCGCGGTGAGCCGCGGCGAGCGCATCCCCCGGGGGGAACCGTGAGCCTCGGTCTCACCGTGTCATCGCCCGCATCCTCCAGCACTCCGTACCCGGCACGCTCTACCGTGGACATCCGGTCACCACACGCCGTCCCTGCCGGAGAAGAGAAACCGATCATGGCTCACGAGGTGGATCCCCACTCCTGCGAGAGAACCCCCGAGGCGATCCGAGCCGCTCTGCAGAGGCGCCCCGACTGGCTGCAGGGCTTCGAACAGGACTGGCTCAGCGCGGCGGCCGACTTCGATCAGTCCGCGCTCGACGCCGTGACCGACAAGTGGTTCCCCTTCGCCCTGGCCTGCGCGACGCCCGGCTACCTGGACGAAGTCGAGCAGAACGTCAAGCGGATGACCGAGGGCGACACCGAGGGCATGGTCTTCCGGGACGCCGACGGCAACGCCTACGACGCCGAGAACCGGCCGATCGACGCGGGCAGGTCGGGGTGAGTGCGTACGCGATCAGGTACGTCGACCGCGCGGCTCAGCGAAAGGCCGCCCTGAACGTGCCCCAAGCCGCTTCCCTGGAAAGCCTCGAAAAGCGGCTCAGCCTCAACCCCTTCGGCCCGCCTGCGATCAGCAACCGGGACAACAGCTGGTCGGCTGCCTTCACAGGCGGATTCATCACTTACGTCGTCTCCAACCGCCACGTCGTGATCAACGTCATCGACCTAGTGGCCGTCTGACCGACCGGCCGGCCGCCACCTCACACCCGCAACACCAACGTGTCCTCCACCATCCCCTCCAGCACCCGAGGCACAGGCCCCGCCAACCGCGTATACATCCCACCCCGCGCCACCAGCTCCGCGTGCGACCCCGCCTCCACCAGCCGACCTTCGTCGACGACGAGGATCCGGTCGGCGTCCGGGGCCAGGCTCAGGTCATGGGTGATCATGATCGTCGTACGGCTGGACATCAGGCGGCGCAGGGGCTGGACGATCTGGCGGGCGGCGACCGAGTCGAGGCCGGCGGTGGGTTCGTCGAGGATCAGGACGGGGGCGGCTCGGAGCATCGCGCGGGCGATGGTGATGCGCTTGAGCTGGCCGCCGGAGAGGGTCGCCGTGCCGGGGGCGATCCGGGTGTCGTAGGCCTCGGGGAGCGCGGTGATGAAGGCGTGCGCGGCGGCGGAGCGGGCGACGCGTTCGATGTCCGCGTCGGTCGCGCCCGGGCGGCCGCACTCGATGTTCTCGCGGATGGTGCCGTTGAGGATCAGGGTTTCCTGGGGCAGGAGGGCGATGTGTTCGCGCAGGAAGTCCAGGGGTACGTCCGGGAGCGGGACGCCGTCCAGGGTGATCACGCCCGCCGAGGGGTCGTAGAAGCGGGTGAGGAGTTTGGAGAGGGTGGACTTGCCTGCTCCGCTCGCCCCCGTGATGATCACGAGTTCGCCGGGGGACGCGGTGAAGGTCACGTCGGCGAGCGATTCCCGGGTCGCGCCCGGGTAGCGGAACGACACACCGTGGAAGCCGACCCAGCCTCGGACGGGCCAGGCGCGGACGGGGGCGGTGGGGTCCGCGACCGAGGGTTGCGCGTCGAGGATCTCGTTCAGGCGCTGGGCGCCCGCCGTCGCCGCGGTGAGGGTCAGGCCGAGTTGGCCGAGGTTGCGGACCGGAGGGTAGAGGTAGCCGATGAAGGCGGCGAAGGCGAGGAGTTGGCCGAGGGTCATACGGTCGGCGGAGATCTCCCAGACGCCGAGGCCGATGACGGTGAGGACGCACACCGTCTCGACGACCTCGACGAACTGCTCGTACATCTCGCTCAGCCGGGCCCCGCGGACCGATGCCTTCATCCACGCGCGGGCCTCGCGGTCGAGGCGCCCCGCCTCGTCACCCTGGCGGTTGTACGCCTGGGTGAGGACGACGTTGCCCAGCGACTCCTCGACCACCGACGTGATCGCGCCGTCGGCGACCCGTTCGTCCTGGGAGGCCTCCCTGATGCGGCCGGAGAAGCGGCGGGCGGCGAGGAGGAAGAGAGGCGCGAGGACGAAGGTGACGAGGGCGAGGTCCCAGCGGAGCCAGAAGGCGGCGGCCGCGTAGAAAACGGCGGAGAAGGCGGCGGATACCGTGCCGACGACGCCCGACACGACCATCTGCTCGATGGCCTCCACGTCTCCGGTCAGGCGCTCGACCAGGTCGCCCTGGCGGTGCTTCTGGAAGAAGTGCGGGGGGAGGTCCTGGACGTGGCGGAAGACGCCCGCCCGTAGGCGCAGGACGAATCTCTCGGCCGTCCAGGTGGCGAGGGAGTTGCCGAGGTAGCCGACCAGTGCGCCGAGTGCGGCCACGGCCAGCCAGGCTCCCGCCGGGCCCCAGAAGGCGTCGAGCGAGCCGGACTTCAGGGCGTTGTCGGTGAGTTCCGCGAACAGCAGGATCGAGGCGGTCTCGGCGAGCGCGGACACCACCACGCAGCCGATGATCGCCAGCAGCCACTTGCGGTCGCCGCGCGTCAGCGGCCAGAAACGGCGGAAGGCCTCGCGGACTTCCCTCATGGTCAGCAACTCCCTCTGTGTGCTCCGGCTCTGTGTGCTCCGGCTCTGCGTGCTCCGGCTCTGTGTGCTCCGGACATGGCCGAGGCGGGGCCCCCGGCGCGAGTCGTGCTCGCCGACCGGTGGCCCCGCCTCGCGGCGTGCCGGTTCCTCAGCCCTTGTGGGCGACGGGACGGCGCTTCGGCGTCGCCTTCTTCGGGGCGGCCTTCTTGTGTGCCGGGGCGGCCTTGCGGGTGGCCTTCTTCACGGGGGTGACCTTGTGGAAGCTCATGCCTGTTTCCCTTTCAGCTTGTGAATTGATTTGATTTACTTCGGTGAATTCTTTGTCAGCCCTTGCGGGCGACCGGGCGACGCTTCGGGGCGGCGACCTTCTTGGGTGCAGCCTTCTTGTGTGCCGGGGTGGGCTTGCGGGTGGCCTTCTTCACCGGAGTGACCTTGTGGAAGCTCATGCGGCTCTCCTTCTTTCCTTCTTTGCTTTCGCGTCGTTCGCTGTCGACATGGAAAACATTACGGGATCCCGGAGCCGGGAAAAGCCAATTCCGCTTAGAGATCGATGAATTGAGCCTGAAAGCATTTTCAGAAGGCGTGCGGAACCAAAGCGGAACTCACACAGGATTTAATACGGCCTCAGTCACCGGCCTCAGTCACCGGCCTCAGTCGCCGAAGGCCAGGCCCTGCCCGGCCAGTCGAACCCGGATCCCGTCCTTCTCCACCCGCACGTCCCGCAGCCTGAGCTCCCCGCGCTCCGGCTCGGGCAGCCGGAAGCCGAGGGACAGCTGGTCGGCGAGGACCGGGCGGGTGAGCCGGGAGAGGGCGTCGAGGAGCGCCGGGTCGAGGCCGAGGCGGTCGAGCACCTCGGGGTGGGCCAGGGTCAGGTCGAGGAGGTTGACCCGCATGGCCTGGTGGACGAAGTCGCGGGAACCGGTCAGCGCGGCGAGCTTGTCGTCGTTGCGCAGCGCCTCGCGGACGGTCGCGTCCGGCACCCCCATGCGCCGTACGACCGACGGCACCCCCAGCAGCGCCCGCACCTTGCGCGTCTCCCGGGCCAGCCGGGTCACCGACTTCGGCGTCAGATGCAGCCCCTCCGAGGCCCGGGCACCGGGCCGGTACGTCGCCAGGTCCCCCACGTCCAGGCGCATACCGCCGATCGTCGTGGCGATGCCCTGGTCGCCTGCCCGCCCGATGCGTACGTCGGCCCGCAGCCGCAGATCGTGTCCGGCGACCGGCAGCGTGCCGCGCGCCAGGACCCGGTCCCGGCCCTCCCCCGTGAACGTCACCTGGGACGCGCCGAGTTCACGGTTCAGGTCGGCGAAGGAGAGCAGCACGTCGCCGTTCAGCTCCGGCACCCGGGCTCCGCGCACGGAGGTCGGCCCGTCGCCGTCGAGGGTGATGTCCCGGGCCGTCGCCGACACCGAGGCCAGCGTGATCCGGTCGGCCGACACGTCCGGAACGGTCACCTTCACCGAGTCCAGGCGCCCGTCGACGAATTGGGGCAGGAAGGGGAAGCCGTCGATCTCCACCTCTGGGGCCGCGGTCAGCTTCAGGCGGTCCTTGAGGGCGTCCGCCGCCCGGTGCTCGGCGTAGAGCACGGCCCAGCGGTCGGCGAGGGTGAGGAACGCGGCGAGCACCAGCAGGCCCACGACCGCCTTCAGCGCGAACGGCAGTCCGGCGAAGCGACCGCGCCTACGACGCCGGCCGCCCCGGCGGTGCTGGGGCGGGGACCAGGGTTCGTCCCCGCCCGGCACTTCAGGTACATCAGGTACTTCAGATACTTCGGGTACTTCGGATGCTTCAGGCAGGTCTGCGTAGGGATGCGTCGATATGTGGTGGGGGGCGCGCATCGATCCATCCGACCACGCGTGTGCCCCCCACCCGCAACCTCAACCCGCGGTATGCGACTCAGCTCACGATCACCGCGCGACTTACTGCGCGAGCTACTGCACGACCGTGATCCGGTTCGTCACCGGCGGCACGATCGGGCTGGTCGCCGACGAGTTGGCCGTCAGGTACTGCTGCAGAGCCGCCAGGTCGTCCCCGCCGACCAGGTCGTTCGTGCCCAGGCCCAGCGTGGTGATGCCGTCGCCGCCGCCCGCGAGGAAGCTGTTCGTCGCGACGCGGTAGGTGGCCGCCGGGTCGATGGCCGTGCCGTTCAGCTTGACGGTGTCGGCGACCACGCGGTCCGCGCCGGTCTTCGTCATGTCGAGCGTGTACGTCAGACCGGTCGACGGCAGCAGGATCTTCGGCGCCGCCGTGTTCGAGCCGCTCACCTGCTCCTTGAGGATCTGGATCAGCTGGGTGCCGGTGAAGTCCTGGAGGTTCACCGTGTTGGAGAACGGCTGCACCGTGAAGCCCTCGGCGTACGTCACCACGCCGTCGCCCTCGGTCCCCTTGGCCGCGTAGGTGAGGCCCGCCCGGACGCCGCCCGGGTTCATCAGCGCGAGGTCCGTCTCCGGGTCGAGCTCCTTGCCGTACGCGAGCTGCGCGTCGGCGATGAGGTCGCCCATCGGGGACTCGGTGCCGGTGCTGGGGATGTCGGCGGAGATGTAGCCGATCGGACGGTTGCCGATGGGCGCCGCGAGGGTGTTCCACTTCGCGATCAGCTCGGTCATGTCCGTCGCCTTGGGGACGGTCCGGGTGACCACGTGGTTCGCGGACGGCACGGCCGTACGGGCGATATCGCCCGTCCAACGGTCGTACGTCAGCGTGGTGTCCGTGTACAGACGGCCGAAGGACGCGGCCGAGGTGACCGTGCGCGGCTTGCCCGACGGGTCGTTGATGGTGCACGCGTACGCGGCGTGGGTGTGGCCGGTGACCAGGGCGTCGACCTTCGGCGTGATGTTCTTCGCGATGTCGACGATCGGACCGGATATGCCGTCACCGGCGCCCGGCGAGTCGCAGTCGTAGTTGTACGCCGCCGAGGCCGGCAGGCCGCCCTCGTGGATCAGCGCGACGACCGACTTGACGCCCTGCTTCTCCAGCTCCTTGGCGTACTTGTTGATCGTCTCGACCTCGTCCTTGAACTTGAGGCCCTTCACACCCTCGGCGGAGACGACACCCGGGGTGTCCTCCAGGGTCACGCCGATGAAGCCGACCTTGACGCCGTTCTTCTTCCACACCCAGTAGGGCTTGAGAATCGGCTTGTTGGTCTTCTCGTCGAGGACGTTCGCGGCGAGGTACGGGAAGTTCGCGCCCTCGAAGGTCTCGCCGTCCACGTAGCAGCCGGCGACGGGGTGACAGCCGCCCCTCTGCAGACGGGCCAGCTCCTTGGCGCCCTCGTCGAACTCGTGGTTGCCGACGGAGGTGACGTCCAGGTCGAGCTTGTTCAGCGCCTCGATGGTGGGCTCGTCGTGGAAGAGGCCCGAGATCAGCGGGGAGGCACCGACCATGTCGCCGCCGGCCGCCGTGATGGAGTACTTGTTGCCGTCACGGGCGTTGCGCAGGTGGGTGGCGAGGTACTCGACTCCACCGGCGTCGATCGTCTTGGTGGTGCCGTCCGGCTGAAGTTCGGTGACCCGGCCGGAGGAACCGGACGGCGGCTCCAGGTTGCCGTGCAGGTCGTTGAACGACAGCAGCTGCACGTCCTGGTAGCGGCCCGACGTCTGACCGCCGGGCTTGCCCTTGGTCTCGCCCGCGTTCGCCGAGGAAGGCAGCGCGGCCGCCAGCGCCCCGACCGTGGCGAGACCGGCGGCCGCAGCCACCAGCCGGTATGTACGACGTCTGCGGTGCTGCTGCGACTGAGATGTGGCTGGCATACGCCCCCCTGTGTTTCTGGTGAGGAAGTGGGTGAGGAAGTGGCCCCGTCCCGGCGCAGCCTAGGGTCAACGCGCGTAGCGCGACAGAGGTTTGGTGGTTACATCCTGGTTGCTTCTTTGCCGCCACTTTGCTGCGCCCTCCCCTTACCCTCGTACGCATGACCAGCGATGACACCGCACAGCCCGGCATCTCCCGCTCGATCGAAACGCACTCCGCGCTCGCCCCGGACCGTACCGAGGCAGTGCTGGAGCTGCTCGCGGAGGCCGCCCGGAACGACGGGCAGCAGGCGGTGTCCGAACAGGGGCGGTTGCAGTTGCGGGGCGGCCCGCGCGAGGGCGTGTCCCATTTGCTCCTGTCTGTGGGTCCCGAACTGGTCGGTTACGCCCAGCTGGAGGACACCGACCCGGTGGAGGCGCCGGCCGCCGAACTGGTCGTCCACCCCGCGCACCGCGGCCACGGCCACGGACGCGCCCTCGGCTCGGCCCTCCTCGCCGCGTCCGGCAAGCGGCTGCGGGTGTGGGCGCACGGCGGCCACTCCGCCGCGCGGCACCTGGCGCAGGTTCTCGGCCTGACGCTCTTCCGCGAACTACGGCAGATGCGGCGCCCGTTGGCGGGGATGGACCTGCCGGACCCGGTGCTGCCCGAGGGCGTGAGTGTCCGCACCTTCGTCCCCGGCACCGACGACGCCGCCTGGCTCGCGGCCAACGCGGCGGCCTTCGCCCACCACCCCGAACAGGGGTCGCTCACCCAGCGGGACCTCGACGACCGCAAGGCCCAGCCGTGGTTCGACCCCGCCGGCTTCTTCCTCGCCTTCCGCGGCGACGAACTGATCGGCTTCCACTGGACGAAGGTCCACGCCGAGGAGCGGCTCGGCGAGGTGTACGTGCTCGGCGTACGGCCGGGCGCCCAGGGCGGGGGACTGGGCAAGGCCCTCACGACGATCGGACTCCGGCACCTTGCCGGACAGGGGTTGCCTACGGCGATGCTGTACGTCGACGCCGACAACAAGGCGGCGGTGTCGGTGTACGAGCGGCTGGGGTTCGTGACGTACGAGACGGATCTGATGTACCGCACGGAGACGTGACCGGCCGAGACAACCATGGGGGGCGAATCAGGCATGGGCAAGTGGGTCGTGATCGCGGAGTACCGCAGCGGTGACTACGACGAGAGCGAGATCTTCGGCGCTGAGAGCACGAAGGACCAGGCTCTGGAGGCACTCCGCGGCCTCACCCGCACGTATCTGCCGCGGTCCGGGATCATCGAGCAGTGGCGCCAGGTGTACCGGCTCGCCGACCACGAATCGTATGTGGTGATGATCAAGGGGAAGGTGTCCCTGTGGCACTGCACCCTGCGGGTGGCGGAGCTGGTCGTGGACTCTCGCGATCCGGCCGTGGCGAAGGCGGCGCAGGAGGAGGACGCGGCAGCCGAAGCGGCTGCCGCGCCCCGGGACCGGATCCCGCCCGGCTATCGCTAGGGCCCGGCATGATCCGCCGGACGGGCCTAGGGCGATCCCGGCACGGCACCCCGCGGGTGGCGCCGCAGCACGTGCCCCCGTCGCAGCGGCTCCGGCCCGCACAGCCCCCACACCAGCACCGCCGCCGCCAGTACCACCGCCCACCGTTCGTGGGCGGCCTCCCACCTCGGGTCGTCGGGCGATACGAACAGCGCCCAGCGGTGCGGCAGGAGCAGCCCGGCCAGGATCGCCGTGGTCAGGATGCTCGCCGCGACCGAAGGGCCCGGCTCGGGCTCGTCCGCGAACCTCACGGCCGTCGCGGCGGCGGCCAGTGCGAGGGCGGCGGTCGCGCCGGCCTCCAGGGTCAGGGCACCGACCGGGGGCCGTATCTCCCCCGGTACGAGGGCCAGTGCGGCCGTCCACCACAGCACCGCCACCGGCGCGACCCACGCCACCCGCAGCCCCGTCCGCACCCAGCGCCGGGTGGTGACGGGCACGGTGAGGTGCCGGGCGGGGTCGTCCAGCAGGAACGCCAGGCCGAGGGCGAAGGCGAGGGCGGCGCCCCGCAGCAGGTTGAGCACCAGCCACGGGTCCGGCGGGCCGTCGGCCAGCCGCGGCAGCCAGACGAGCAGCAGCCCTACGACGGCCCCCGCGCCGAGCGCCCGCCAGGGGACGGTACGCCCGACACTCCACACCAGGGCCCCGCTCACACCCCGCACTCGACGGTCCCCCTCAAGGCCCTTCATCGCCACGCCCCCTCACCTCCAGTCCTAAAACCTTGGCCCCGCACCGCCACGTCCTCTCATTCCTCACAGTCGTCGCCTCCCTTGGGCGCCTCGACCCCCAGCAGCCGGGCCACCTGAGCCGTACTCACCCCAGGAGCCGTCAGCTCCCCCCAGTGCTCCTTCACCGCGGCCGTGACCTCGGCCCGCGGACGCTTGAGCAGTTCCACCGTCACCGAGGTCTGTCCGGCGGACATGGACAGCGAGTTGGTGGGAGCCAGGACGATCGCCGAGCCGCTGAGGCTGTCGTCGAGGCGGACGTTCTTGAGGTCGCCGATCGGGTCGGCGGCGCCGCCCACGGCCAGCCACATCACCGTCACCATGCGCCCGTCGCACAGTTCGCCGCCCTTGGCCTCGCTGCCCGCAACCAGCACGGAGGCGACGGCGGCAGCGAACTCGGGGACGCGGTTGCCGCCCCAGCGGGTGCCGACGGTGACCTGGTGGGGGGCGGTCAGCGAGGCGATTGTGGTGTCACCGGTGAGGCCGTACGTGGCGTCGAACCGCTGTCGTACGAGCAGTTGCTCCTTGGCCGCCGAGCCGGCCGCGAGGGCCTGGACACGGTCGACGACTCCCGCCCAGGTGCCTGTCCGGCCGGTCCACTCCGGGAACGCGCAGTACGTCGAGGTGCCGTGCCGGGTGCACGACTGCTCCTTCTCCGGGGTGGCGGTGGCCCGCTCGCGGGCCGCCGTCAGCTCCGCCGAGACGCCCCCGGACTGTGCGACCGCGCCGGTCAGTGTCAGGGCGAGAGCGCCCGCCACACCCGCCTTGACGTGCCAGGTCCGGCCGCCGCCGGCCAGTACGGCAACCGTGGCCGCCAGCAGGACGAGCCCGAGGAGATAGAGCGCGTGCCAGGCGGCCGGCCGGCCGATCAGGTCGGACGGCAGTGTCTCGGTGCTGTTCTCGCCGACGACCGGGGACAACCAGCGGCTCCACTCGGCGTCGCTCGTGCCGGCGGAGATGAACACGGAGAAGGTGAAGAGGCCGAGCACGAGGAGGGGCGCGGCGAACACGGTCGGCACCAGGCGGGCGAACAGCACACCGAGGGCGCCGCACAGCATCACGTAGAGGGGCCCGACGGCGAGTTCGGCCACCGAGCCGTGGCCCACCGCGCCCGGCTTGAGCGCCTGCCAGGTGAACTCGCCCAGCACGACCAGCGCGGTGAGCACGGCGAACGGCACGACCGACAGGACGTGCGCGACCGTACGCCGCCACGGCTCCATCACCAGCACGTCGAAGTGCCGGTCGGTGCCGCGCCGGCGGGACCGCAGCGCGGCCCGGTTGACGCAGACGAGCAGGGCGATGCCGAGGAGGAAGGGCGCGCTCTGCGTGCCCCGGTCGACGTCCTGGAGCGCCGGGAAGGCGTCCATGCCCTCGCGCTCGGACAGCAGCCCCCAGAGGGTGTAGCCGATGTACACGACGAGGGCGACCAGCACCGCGATGTACCGCAGAAGGTCGCGGGCCTCGAAGCGGGCGAGGGCGAACACGGCCGCCCACGGCCGGCGTGGCTCACTGTGCACGACGGGCGGGGCCGTCGCTTCCATGACCGTGTTCACGCTGCCGCCACCTCCGCGCCCGCGCCGTCGAGCGTGAGCAGGTAGCCGTCCTCCAGGGTGGGTTCGAGGAGGTCTGCGCCGGGCGGCGGATCACCCAGGTTGCGGAAGGAGCCGGTGCCGGTGCGCCAGCCGGCCAGCGCGCCGGGGTCGCGTTC
Organism: Streptomyces sp. NBC_01352; assembly: GCF_036237295.1. Taxonomy (NCBI): domain Bacteria; kingdom Bacillati; phylum Actinomycetota; class Actinomycetes; order Kitasatosporales; family Streptomycetaceae; genus Streptomyces; species Streptomyces sp. NBC_01352. The sequence continues at coordinate 5,893,355 of NZ_CP108354.1, read as the reverse complement.
CGTACTGCTCCACACCTGGCCCGCGGCCCGCGCGGTCAGCTCGGCCGGGGTGCCGTCGAAGCGGACCTGGCCGCCGGCCAGCACCACGACCCGGTTGCAGAGCATCGCCACGTCCTCCGTCTGGTGGGTGGACAGCAGCACCGTCCGCCCCTCTCCCGCCTGTGCGATCAACTCGCGGAAGCGCATGCGCTGTTCGGGGTCGAGGCCGACGGTCGGCTCGTCCAGGACGAGGAAGCCGGGGTCGCCGACGAGCGCGGCCGCCAGCGCGACCCGCTGCCGCATACCGCCGGACAGCCGCTTGATGCGCCTGCCGCGTACGTCACCCAGGTCGACCTCCTCGAGGACGCGCCGGACCTCGCGGTGGCGGGCGCCCCGGTTGGTCAGCTCCTTCAGGATCGCCACGTAGTCGACGAACTCGAAGGCCGTGAAGTCCGGGTGGAAGCCGGGGGTCTGCGGCAGATAGCCGAGCGAACGCCGTACGTCCTGGCGCCCGCGCGAGGTCGCCGGGTCGTGCCCCAGCACGGTGAACGCCCCCCGGTCCGGCGGCACGGCCGTCGCCAGAACCCGCAGCAGGGTCGTCTTGCCGGCGCCGTTGGGCCCGAGCAGCCCCGTGACGCCCCGCGTCAGCCGCAGCGACACGTCGTCCAGGGCGCGGGTACCGCCGTAGCGGAGGCTCAGCCCGGAGGCGGAGACGGTGGGGGTCATGCGGCACTCCCGTTGAAGAGGTCGAAACGGTCACGAAGAAGGAAGAGCAGCCCGGCGGCGAGCGCGGCGACCGCCGCGGCCACGCCCTGCCCGGCCGCGGTGAACGGTGCGAGCGGATCGCCGTCGGCCGCCCGCAGTGCGTCGGCCGTCAGCAGCAGCGCGACCCAGGACCCGGCGACCAGGGCCGGCGCGCGCACCGGTCCGAGCCGCGGCGTGAGCGCGAGGCCGGTCGCGGTGAGGGCGAGGGCGGGCAGCAGCCAGGCGAGGGCGCGCAGTCCGTACTCGGGGAGCGCGAGCGTCGCGAGTCCGTTGAGGCCCAGTCCGGCGACGAGTACGGCGACCGTGCGGATCATCAGCAGCCGGAAGCCGTGCGTCGGCGAGACGACGGCCATCTCGTACGTCGGGTCCAGCGCGGGTCCGTACGACAGCGCGACCCCGGCGAGCGGCAGCAGCGGCGCGAGCGCGAGGAAGAGCGTGGGCGTGCCGGCGTCCGGCCGCGAGTTGGCCACGACGACGGTCATCACGAGGACGGCGACGACGGAACCGAGCCAGGAGCCGCGCAGCACCGGTGTGGCCGCCAGGAGCCGCGCGGTGTGGTCGGCGACGCCGATCCGGACCAGCAGGGACTCGAGCAGCCCGAGCCGGGGTGCGTCGAGTTCGGCGTCGAGCCGCTCCCACCCCGCGTCGAGGGCGGCGGGATCGCTGACGTCGGCCAGCACGCCCCGGCACTGCGCGCAGGCGGTGAGATGCGCGTCGGCGGACCACAGCACCGGGGGCGCCAACTCGCCCCGGACGTAGGCCCGTAGATCCTCCTCGGACACATGCCAGGTCATGCCGCCACCTCCCGCGCTCGTGGATACGTACTCATGCCAGCGCCTCCCGCAGCTGCTTGCGGGCCCGCATCGCCCGTGTCTTGACCGTGCCCGGCGGGATGCCGAGGAGGACGGCCGCCTCCCGGGTGGTCAGCCCGTCGATGACCGTGGCCTGGAGCACGGCGCGCAACTCCGGTGAGAGGCTCACCAGGGCGCCCGCGAGGTCGCCGTGCTCCACCCCCGCGAGCACGCGTTCCTCCGCGGACGCCTCGTCCCGGTGCCGCAGCCGTGCCAGCGCCTGCCGCAGCCGCCCCCGCGCCCCGTCGCCGCGCAGTGCGTCGACCAGCCGCCGCGAGCCGATGCGCCACAGCCATCCGGCGACGTCCCCCTCCTCGCGGTAGCGGGCGGTTCCCCGCCAGACGGCCAGGAACGTCTCCTGTACGACGTCGTCGACGACCCCGGTGTCCGAGCACCGGCCGCGCAGGCGTGCGGTGAGCCACGGCGCGAAGCGCCGGTACAGCTCTTCGAAGGCGCGCCGGTCCCCGTCCGCCGCGATGGCCCGCAGCAGCTCCCCGTCGCTTCTCGTTTCGCTCACATCTCCTCATCGGACGAGCCCGATCGTTCGGTTCACGCAATCACGCTTGACTTTCCGACACCTCTTCCACCACCCTTTCACTACTCAATTAGTGAAAGGGTGGTGGGCGTGTGGTCGAGTACCGCATCGACCGGCACAGCGGCGTGGCCACCTACGTCCAGATCGTCCAGCAGACCAAGCAGGCGCTCCGCCTCGGCCTCCTCGAACCCGGCGACAAGCTGCCGACCGCCCGCGAGGTCGTCGAGGCCACCGCCATCAACCCGAACACCGTGCTCAAGGCCTACCGCGAGCTGGAGCGCGAGGGCCTGGTCGAGGCACGGCGGGGCCTGGGCACCTTCGTCCGGCGCACGCTGGGCACCGCACCGGCCGACTCCCCCCTGCACGGCGAGCTGGACACCTGGGCGGCGAAGGCCCGCGAGGCCGGCATGGCCCGCGAGGACGTGGCCGCACTGTTCACCGCCGTGCTCGAGAAACACTTCCAAGGAGACCCCTCATGACCGACACGGCGATAGCCGCGGCCGCGCTCGGCAAGCGCTTCGGCCGCCGAGGAGGCTGGGCGCTGCGTGAGTGCACCTTCCGCCTGCCGGCCGGCCGCGTCTGCGCCGTCGTCGGCCCGAACGGCGCGGGCAAGTCCACCCTGCTCGCCCTCGCCGCCGGCCTGCTCGCCCCCAGCGAGGGCACGGTGACCGTCCTCGGGACGACCCCGGGCGAGGCACGCGCCCGCGTGGGCTTCGTCGGCCAGGACAAGCCGCTGTACCCGCAGCTCACCGTCGCCGAGACGCTGCGCATGGGCGCCGATCTCAACCCCGGCCACTGGGACGCGGCCACCGGCGAGCGGATCGTGGCCGCGGGCGAACTGAACCCCAAGTCCCGCATCCGCACCCTCTCCGGCGGCCAGCGCACCCGCGTCGCCCTCGCCCTGGCCCTCGCCAAGCGGCCCGAACTGCTGCTCCTGGACGAGCCGATGGCCGACCTCGATCCGCTGGCCCGGCACGAGCTGATGGGCGTCCTGATGGCCCGGGCCGCCGAACACGGCACCACCATCGTGATGTCCTCGCACGTGGTCGCCGAACTGGAGGACTCCTGCGACCACCTGCTGCTGATCGGTGGCGGCCGGGTCCGCCTGTCCGGCGAGATCGACGACCTGCTCGCCGCCCACGCGCGCGTGTCCGCCCCCGCGGAGACCGACCTCGCCCCGCACACCGTCGTCGAGTCCCGCATCACCGGCCGTCAGCTCACCGCGCTGATCCGCCCGGCGGGCCCGCTCCCCGGCGACTGGCGCACCGGTGGCCGCCTCTCCCTGGAGGAGCTGGTCCTCGCCCATCTGCGCAGCCCCGAAGCGCCCACCCTGCCCCCGGCCGACACCGACAAGCCCGAGGAGAACGCCGCGTGAGCGCCCTGACCCTCGCCGCCCCGGCGCCCCCCTCCTCCGCGCCGCCCCCGCGCCAGCTCCGCTGGCTGCTGCGCCTGCACCGCCCGGCCCTGTACGCCTGGACGGGCCTGGTCGTCGTACTCGGCGCCCTGCTGCTGTGGCTCGGGGGCCCGCTCACCGACGCGTCGGAGGCCGCCTGGAAGCAGTACAACGCCTGCGGAATGGCCGCCTGCACCTACGACCAGGACGCGATCCTCCTCTACAAGGACGTCGCCCGGTACACGGGCTCCGCCGTCCTCGCGCTGCCGTTCCTGGTCGCCGCCTGGGCGGGCGCCTCGCTGATCGGCCGCGAGCTGGAGACCGGCACCGCACAGCTCGCCTGGACCCAGGGCGTGACCCCGACCCGCTGGCTCGTCGCCAAGCTCGCCCTCCCGGCGGCCCTGGTCACCGCCGGAACGTCCCTGCTGGCCCTGCTGCACCACCTGGCCTGGTCGGCGGGCCGGGGCCGCGTCGACAACACCGAGCCCTGGTACAGCATCGAGACCCTCTACGCGGGCGGACCGGTCCTCGTCGCCCTCGCCCTGGCGGGACTGGCCGCCGGCGCCCTCCTGGGGCTGCTGCTGCGCCGGTCCCTGGCCGCGCTGATCGGCTCGGCCCTCGTCACGGGCGTCCTGTGGATCGGGACCTTCCTGGCCCTGCCCCACCTCTGGCCGGCCGTCACCCGCGTCAGCAGCCTGCGGGACGGCCCGTCGGGCTCCGGCATCACCGTCGCGGAGGGCCTGCTCACCGCCGACGGCGACCGCCTCGCCGTCCCCCGGTACTGCGGCAGCAGCATCGACCCCGCCTGCGGCTCGCTCTTCGACCGCCTCGACGCCGTCAGCTTCTACCGGGACTACCACCCCCGGTCCCACTCCAGGCCCCTGCTCCTCGTGGCGACCGGCATCCTCCTCGCCGTCGCCGTCCTGCTGACCGTCGTGGCGTTCCGCGTGCTGCGGCACCGGACCGCCGACCGCAAGGGAGCCGCCGTATGACCGCCGCCGCGGGACTGCCGCGCACGGTGCTGCGCCTGCACCGCACGGCGGGGATCGTGTGGCTGGTCTTCGTCCTCGGTGCCGTCGCCTGGCTGGTGTGGCTGAACGAGGTCACCGCGGACTCGGCGCGCGCCGCGGTGAACAGCTGCCCCAGCAACACCGGCATCTGCGAGGCGGTCTGGGCGAGCCTCGACTACAGCGGGCCGACCGGCTGGATCAGCACGCTCGTGTACTACAGCTTCTGGGCCGTCGCCGCCTGGGCGGGCGGCTCGCTGATCGGCCGCGAGCTGGAGAGCGGCACCGCACAGCTCGCCTGGACCCAGGGCGTGACGCCCACCCGCTGGCTGGCCGTCAAACTCGCGGTGCCCGCGCTGGTGATCGTCCTCGGCGGCGCGATCTTCGTCCCGGTGTACCGGTGGGCCTGGTCGGCGAACCGGGACCTGATGGGCGACGACTGGACCTTCCCCGACGTGTTCGCCGCCCACGGCCCGGCGGTCGTGGCGTACGGCCTGTGCGCCCTCGCGGTCGGCACGCTCACCGGGCTCGTCCTGCGCCGCTCACTGCCCGCGCTCGGTGTCACCGTCGCCGTGATGGTGCTGCTCAACCAGGTCCTGGAGCGGTACCGCGAGGACTTCTGGCCGACGGTGACCCTGGCCTCCGCCGGCCGGTCCGAGGGGCCCGACAACTGGTGGCAGACGGGTGACGGCCGCTATCACCCCCCGTCCCACTTCTGGCCCATGCACCTGATCGAGACCGGCATCCTCCTCGCCGTCACCGCCGCGGCCACCGCAGCCGCCTTCCGGCTGCTGCGCCGCCGCACCCGCTGAAAGCCGCCGCATCCGCTGAAACCGGGCCGTACGTCTCTCCACGGGGGGAGGGACGTACGGTTGCGTCATGCATCGCCGCATGTAGACGCCCGCGAGCCGCCCCCCGGTGTCCCACACGCCATGTCGCCGTAACCATTGGTTCAGACGGGCTTGCAACGCTCACTGAATGAAGCCCGTCGTGCCAGAGCCTTCGCCGCCCCCCGAGGGATCCGCGCGGAACGGGGACGCCGGCGCTGCCGCCACGCTCCCGCCCGCCCTGTCCGACGCGCCTGTATCGCTCGTGGCGCGGAAGAATGGGTCCATGAGCCAGCCAAACGCCCCGGTACAGATCCAGCACGCCCAACCCTCCGTCGGTTCCATAGCCGCGCACCGCCCGCACACCGTGTCTGCGGCCGTCTCCGACCTGGAACCCGACATCGACGCCGACCTCGACGCGTACGAAGAGGCGCCGTTCGACGGCCCGCAGCTGCCCCAGGGGCGATTCCTCGACCGGGAGCGCAGCTGGCTCGCGTTCAACGAGCGGGTCCTCGAACTCGCCGAGGACCCGAACACGCCCCTCCTCGAGCGTGCCAACTTCCTCGCGATCTTCGCCAGCAACCTGGACGAGTTCTTCATGGTCCGGGTGGCCGGTCTGAAGCGCCGTATCGCCACCGGTGTCGCCACCCGGTCCGCGTCCGGCCTCCAACCCCGCGAGGTCCTGGAGATGATCTGGGCCCGCTCGCGTGAGCTCATGGCCCGGCACGCCGCCTGCTACCACGAGGACATCGCCCCCGCCCTGGCCGAGGAGGGCGTCCACCTGGTCCGCTGGAACGAGCTCCAGGAGAAGGAACAGGCCCGCCTGTTCACCCTCTTCCGGCACCAGATCTTCCCGGTGCTGACTCCGCTGGCGGTCGACCCGGCGCACCCCTTCCCGTACATCTCGGGGCTGTCTCTCAACCTGGCCGTCATCGTCCGCAACCCCGTCACCGGCCACCGCCACTTCGCCCGCGTCAAGGTGCCGCCGCTGCTGTCCCGCTTCCTGGAGAGCTCCCCGGGCCGCTACGTCCCCATCGAGGACGTCATCGCCGCCCACCTGGAGGAGCTGTTCCCGGGCATGGAGGTCCTGGAGCACCACGCCTTCCGCCTCACCCGCAACGAGGACCTCGAGGTCGAGGAGGACGACGCCGAGAACCTCCTCCAGGCTCTGGAGAAGGAGCTCATGCGGCGCCGCTTCGGGCCGCCGGTGCGCCTGGAGGTGGAGGAGTCCATCGACCGCGAGGTGCTCGACCTCCTCGTCCGCGAGCTGAAGATCAGCGAGGCCGAGGTCTACCCGCTGCCCGGTCCCCTGGACCTCACGGGCCTCTTCCGCATCGCCTCCCTGGACCGGCCCGAGCTGAAGTACAAGAAGTTCATCGCCGGCGTCCACCGCGACCTGGCCGAGGTCGAGTCGGCGTCCGCGGCCGACATATTCGCCGCGCTGCGCACCCGGGACGTGCTGCTGCACCACCCGTACGACTCCTTCTCGACGTCCGTGCAGGCGTTCCTGCAGCAGGCGGCCGACGACCCGGACGTCCTCGCCATCAAGCAGACCCTGTACCGGACCTCGGGCGACTCCCCCATAGTCGACGCGCTCATCGACGCCGCCGAGGCCGGCAAGCAGGTCCTCGTCCTGGTGGAGATCAAGGCCCGCTTCGACGAGCACGCCAACATCAAGTGGGCGCGCAAGCTGGAGGAGGCCGGCTGCCATGTCGTCTACGGCCTCGTCGGCCTGAAGACCCACTGCAAGCTGTCCCTGGTGGTCCGCCAGGAGGGCGACACGCTACGGCGCTACAGCCACGTCGGCACGGGCAACTACCACCCGAAGACGGCGAGGCTGTACGAGGACCTGGGCCTGCTCACCGCGGACCCGCAGGTCGGCGCGGACCTCTCCGACCTCTTCAACCGCCTGTCGGGCTACTCGCGCCGCGAGACCTACCGTCGCCTCCTGGTCGCCCCCAAGTCCCTGCGGGACGGCCTGATCGCGCGGATCAACAAGGAAGTCCAGCACCACCGTGCCGGACGCCCCGCCTTCGTCCGCATCAAGGTCAACTCGATGGTGGACGAGGCGATCATCGACGCCATGTACCGCGCGTCCCAGGCGGGCGTGCCGTGCGACGTCTGGGTGCGCGGCATCTGCGCGGTCCGCCCCGGCGTCGCGGGCCTGTCGGAGAACATCCGGGTCCGCTCGATCCTCGGCCGCTTCCTCGAACACTCCCGGGTGTTCGGCTTCGGCAACGGCGGCGAGCCCGAGGTGTGGATCGGCAGCGCCGACATGATGCACCGCAACCTCGACCGCCGTATCGAGGCACTGGTGAGGGTCACCGACCCGGCCCACCGGGCCGCCCTCAACAGGCTGTTGGAGACGGGCATGTCCGACACCACCGCGTCCTGGCACCTCGGCCCGGACGGCGAGTGGACCCGGCATGCGACCGACGGGGACGGCCAAGCCCTGCGCAACGTCCAGGAGATGCTCATAGACGCCCGGAGGCGCCGGCGTGGCACAGCAACACCTTGACCCGACGGATCCCCAGTCCGATTACGTCGGGCCGGTCACCGGAGAGGCCCTCGCCGGCTACCTGCGGGCCCAGGCCACCGAGTTCCTCCGCGCGCTGCGGCTGCACCGGGAAACCGGCGGTACGACAGCCGGCGCGAACGGCGCGGAGGACACCGTCGACGCGGCCCGGGCGCTGCGCCGCTCGGTCCGCCGCATCAGCGGCAGCCTGCACACCTTCCGGCCCCTGCTCGACGCCGAGTGGTCGGACGCGATGCGCCCCGAACTGGCGTGGCTGTCGGGGACGCTGGCGATGGAGCACGCGTACGGGGCCCGGCTGGAGCGCCTGCTGCTGGCGCTGCACCGGCTGTCGGGGGCGGTGTTCCCTGCCCAGTCGGCTCACGCAGGCGCCGGCAGCTCCTCCTCAGGGGCTGCGGGCAGTCGTGCCGCCGGGACGGCTCCCGCCCCACGGAAAGCGACACCTGAGAACGCCGGGCCGCCGACCGACCTGCCCGCACCGGACCGCGGCAACCTGACCGTGGGCGCGGCGAAGGCCGGCGCCCTGCTCGAGCGCCAGCTCACCCTGGCCCGGACCCGGGCGCACAGCACCGCCCTCCAGTGCCTCGGCTCCTCCCGCTTCCACGCGGTCGCCGACAGCATCGCCGTACTCGCCAGCGAGGTCCCCCTCACCACCACCGCGGCCGCGTCCGCCCTGCACCCCTTCGCCGACGCCGCCAAGGAGCGCCTCACGGACGCGATCGCCGTCCTCCCCCTCGTGACCGCCGGCAGCCCCTACAACGCGGAGGCGCTGATCCACGGCCTCTCCCCGGATCCGTCCCCGCACCCCCAGGACGCCCCCTGGCACCAGGTCCGCCTGCTCCTGCGCCTGCACCGCTACGCCCGCGAGATCCTCGACGGCAGGAACGCACCCGTCGACGTCCGGCTGCTCACCGCCGGCCAGGCCCTGGACCGGCACCGGGACGCCTCGGAGGCGGCGGCAGCGGCGGCCCAGGCCGCGCGTACCCCGCGTATCGCCCCGGCGACGGCGTACGCCCTCGGCGTGCTCCACGCCGACCAGCGGCACGAGGTGGAGGCGGCCCGTTTCACGTTCCAGCAGTCGTGGCAGAAGCAGGCGGTCGGCACACCCTGACCCATCTCCTCGTGTTTCTCCTCGTGCAGGCGGTGACACCGATGACCCAGGCGAACGAAGCCACCGAACCCCCCGTCCAGGCGGCCGGCTGCGTCCTGTGGCGCCGCTCCCCGGTCGACGGCGAGCTGGAGGTCTGTCTCGTCCACCGGCCGAAGTACGACGACTGGTCGCATCCCAAGGGGAAGCTGAAACGCGGCGAGGACCACCTGGCCGGCGCCCTGCGCGAGGTCGAGGAGGAGACGGGCCACCGGGCAGCGCCCGGCACCCGGCTGCCCACCGTCCTGTACATGGCGAACGGCCGCCCCAAGGAGGTCCGCTACTGGGCGGCCGAGGCCACGACCGGCGCCTTCACGCCGAACGACGAGGTGGACCGCATCCTCTGGCTCCCCCCGTCGGCCGCCCGAAACCGCCTCACCCAACCGAGGGATCGCACCCTTGTGGACGCCCTGCTCCAGGCCCTGCGGCTGGCATAGTCGGCCGGAATCACTCCGTGTCCTCGACGTAAGCGTTCCGTGACCTCACCGCACCGTCTACAGGGGTTCACCCCCCGTTCATTTATGGCCTTCGGCGCCTTCACCTGTTCTGCCTACTTTCGGCCTTACGCGATGCGGCACGTAGCTCGAAGCGGTGATTCACCTCGAACAAGTGATTCACACATACGCCTTGATCGCGTGGCCACATCACACAGACTTCGCACGCCGCCGGTTCAGGACGGCGGCTCCTGGAAGGAACTCCCTCAGTGAAGCTTCAGCGCATGAACCGGCGGGCCCTCACCCTCGGTGCTCTCGCCGTCTCCGGCGCCCTGGCCCTCACGGCGTGCGGCTCCGATGACACCGGCAATGGCGGCGACAGCAGCGCCTCGGCCACCGCACAGGCCGGCAGCATCAAGTGTGACGACGCCAAGGGTCAGCTCCTCGCCGACGGCTCCTCCGCGCAGAAGAACGCGATCGACGCCTGGGTCAAGCAGTTCTCCGCCGCCTGCGGCGTGCAGATCAACTACAAGGGCGGCGGCTCGGGCGCCGGCGTCACCGCGTTCACCCAGGGCCAGGTGGCCTTCGCCGGTTCGGACTCCGCTCTGAAGCCCGAAGAGGTCGAGGCCTCCAAGCAGGTCTGCTCCGGCGGCCAGGGCATCGACCTCCCGATGGTCGGCGGCCCGATCGCCGTGGGTTACAACGTCCCGGGTGTCGACAAGCTCGTGCTGGACGCCGCGACGCTCGCCAAGATCTTCGACAGCAAGATCACCAACTGGAACGACGCGGCGATCAAGAAGCTGAACCCCGACGTCGAGCTGCCCGACCTGAAGATCCAGGCGTTCCACCGCTCTGACGAGTCCGGCACCACGGACAACTTCACCAAGTACCTGATCGCCTCGTCCCCCGCCAACTGGAAGTACGAGGGTGGCAAGGCCTGGCAGGCCAAGGGCGGCCAGTCCGCCTCCGGCTCCTCCGGTGTCGCCCAGCAGGTCAAGCAGACCTCCGGCGCCATCAGTTACATGGAGCTGTCGTACGCCAAGGACGGCATCAACGCGGTCTCCATCGACACCGGCGCCTCCGCCCCGGTCGACGCCACCGTCGAGAACGCCACCAAGGCCATCGGCGCCGCCCAGGTCGTCGGCACGGGCAAGGACCTCTCGCTCAAGCTGGACTACGCGACCAAGGCCGAGGGCGCCTACCCGATCACCCTGGTCACGTACGAGATCGTGTGCGACAAGGGCAACAAGGCGGACACCCTGCCCGCCACCAAGGCGTTCCTGCGCTACATCGCCTCCGAGGACGGCCAGTCCGTCCTCGCGGACAGCGGCTACGCCCCCATCCCCGCCGACATCATCGCCAAGGTCCGCACCACCATCGAGGGCCTGAGCTGATCTGAGTGCGGTCCGGCCGGGGCCTTCGTACCCCGGCCGGACCGCACCGTCCGGTGCACCGCCGCCAGGAGCCGCCGCCGACCGCGGACGGCTCCACCGGACCGTACGGCGCGTACGGTCCCGCAGACCGGAGAACCCGATGGACATAACCACGAAGAACACCGAAGCCCCTCCCCCGACCGAACCCCCGACCGAGGCCGAGCAGAAGCGCGCGGCCCGAGGCGCCACCCGACCCGGTGACCGGATCTTCCTCGGTCTCTCCCGAGGGTCGGGCATCCTGCTGTTGGTGATCATGGCCGCGATCGCGGTCTTCCTCACCTACCGAGCGAGCCTCGCGATCAGCAAGGACGACGCCAACTTCCTCACCACCTTCGAGTGGAACACCGGCATCCTCCCGCCGAAGTTCGGCATCGCGGTCCTCGCCTTCGGCACGATCGTCTCCTCGATCGTCGCCATGGTCATCGCGGTCCCGATCGCCGTCGCCATCGCGCTGTTCCTCACGCACTACGCCCCGCGCAAGCTCAGCGGCCCCATCGGGTACGTGATCGACCTGCTCGCCGCCGTGCCGTCCATCGTCTACGGCCTGTGGGGCGCGCTGATCCTCGTACCGCAGATGGACGGCCTCTTCGGCTGGCTGAACGACTACCTCGGCTGGACCGGCATCTTCTCCTGGGAGGGCGGCGCCCCCCGTTCGATGCTCACGGTCGGCATCCTGCTCGCGATCATGATCCTGCCGGTCATCACCAACGTGAGCCGCGAGGTCTTCCGCCAGGCCCCGCAGATGATCGAGGAGGCGGCTCTCGCCCTCGGCGCCACCCGCTGGGAGGTCATCCGCATGGCCGTCCTGCCGTTCGGCCGCTCCGGCGTGATCTCCGCCTCGATGCTCGGCCTCGGCCGCGCCCTCGGCGAGACGATGGCCGTCGCCACCGTGCTCTCCCCCACCTTCGACATCCAGGCCAGCCTGCTCGACCCGGGCGGCGGCACCTTCGCCCAGAACATCGCCAGCAAGTTCGGCGAGGCCACCGAGTTCGGCCGTGACGCGCTCATCGCCTCCGGTCTGGTCCTGTTCGTCATCACCCTGCTGGTCAACGGCGCGGCCCGCGCGATCATCGCCCGCCGCAAGGAGTACTCGGGGGCCAACGCATGAGCACCGCACTCGCCGAAAACCGCCCCAGCACCCTGCAGGGCGCCCGCCTCCCGAAGTGGTCCCCGTACGCCATCGCCGGCGGCTCCCTCGCCGTGGCGATCGGCATCGGCCTCGCCGCCGGCCTCCACAGCCGCGTGCAGTGGGGCCTGATCGCCGCGATCCTCTTCGTCGTCGGTTCGTACGTCATCGCCTCCCGCGTCGAGGGCACCCGCCAGGCCAAGGACCGCCTCGCGACCTCGCTGGTCTGGGTGGCCTTCCTGCTCGCCGTGGTGCCGCTGGTCTCCCTGGTCTGGGTGACCGTCGCACGCGGCGTGAAGGTCCTCGACGTCTACTTCCTGACCCACTCCATGGGCGTGGTCGCCGACACCGAGCCGGGCGGCGGCATCTACGCCGCCATCCTCGGCAGCCTGGAACAGGTCGCCCTCGCCACGGTGATCGCCGCCCCGATCGGCGTGCTCACCGCCGTCTACCTGGTGGAGTACGGCCGCGGCAACCTCTCCCGGGCCATCACGTTCTTCGTCGACGTGATGACCGGTATCCCGTCGATCGTCGCCGGTCTGTTCATCCTCAGCCTGATGCTGCAGTTCGACATGCAGCCCTTCGGCTTCGCCGGCTCGCTCGCGCTCGCGATCCTGATGATGCCGGTCGTCGTCCGCTCCACGGAGGAGATGCTCAAGCTCGTCCCGAACGAGCTGCGCGAGGCCTCCCTGGCGCTCGGCGTCCCGAAGTGGCGCACCATCCTGAAGGTGGTCCTGCCGACCTCGCTCGGCGGCATCATCACCGGCGTGATGCTGGCGGTCGCCCGTATCGCGGGCGAGACCGCACCGGTTCTCCTGCTCGTGTGGGGAAACCCGTTCATCAACGCCAACCCCTTCGAGGGTGCGCAGGCGTCGCTGCCGCTGTACATCTATCAGCAGTACGCGAACAGCGCGGGCTCCGGAGCGGCGTACGACCGCGCCTGGGCGGCGTCGCTGACGCTGATCGCCTTCGTGATGATCCTCAACCTGGTGGCCCGCGGCATCGCCCGCTGGAAGGCCCCCAAGACCGGTCGCTGACGCGGCCATCGGCGACTGACACCGGAAGTGAAGTAGAGACATGGCCAAGCGAATCGACGTAAGCGGACTCACCGCCTACTACAGCGCCCACAAGGCGATCGAAGACATCTCGATGACGGTCGAGCCGCGCTCGGTGACGGCCTTCATCGGCCCCTCCGGCTGCGGCAAGTCGACGTTCCTGCGCACCCTGAACCGTATGCACGAGGTCACCCCCGGGGGTCGCGTCGAGGGCAAGGTGCTCCTGGACGACGAGGACCTCTACGGCCACGGCATCGACCCGGTGTCCGTGCGTCGCGAGGTCGGCATGGTGTTCCAGCGCCCCAACCCCTTCCCCACCATGTCGATCTTCGACAACGTGGCGGCGGGGCTGCGCCTGAACGGCAGCTACAAGAAGAACGAGCTCCAGGACATCGTCGAGAAGTCCCTCAAGGGCGCGAACCTCTGGAACGAGGTCAAGGACCGCCTCAACAAGCCCGGTTCGGGCCTGTCGGGTGGCCAGCAGCAGCGCCTGTGCATCGCGCGGGCGATCGCGGTCGAGCCGAACGTGCTGCTGATGGACGAGCCCTGCTCGGCCCTGGACCCGATCTCCACCCTCGCCATCGAGGACCTGATCGGCGAGCTGAAGGAGCGCTTCACGATCGTCATCGTGACGCACAACATGCAGCAGGCGGCGCGCGTCTCCGACCGTACGGCCTTCTTCAACCTGTCGGCGGTCGGCCAGCCCGGCAAGCTGATCGAGATAGACGACACGGAGCGCATCTTCTCCAACCCGTCGGTCCAGGCCACGGAGGACTACATCTCCGGCCGCTTCGGCTGATCCGACACCCCCGAACCCCTCGCGGTGCTGCATGGCGGTGCCACCGCGAGGACAAAAGGGCCCGTTCCCCGGTTTCCGGGGAACGGGCCCGTCGTCTGTCCGCGTCCACCTTTCGACGGCGTGGCGGCTGGGCGAGGCTCACCATTCGACCGACCGAGTCGGGTGGACACCCCCCGACACGCGCCTTCGCCGCCGTGCGCGAGTGCGGGAGCGTACGCCTCGCGACGCCGGTGGCGGCCGGCGGCGCTCACTTCTTGGCCGACCGAGTCGGGTGGTGGGTGGGCACAGGCCCAGGGGTCTGGGGGCGGAGCCCCCAGCAGGCGCGGCACCGGCGCCTACAGGAACGCCAGGTTCACGATCCAGAAGCTCACCGCGGCCACGGCCCCCGCCGCCGGCATCGTGATGAACCAGCCCAGGATGATGTTCTTGGCGACGCCCCACCGCACGGCGTTCACCCGCTTCGTCGCCCCCACACCCATGATCGCGGACGTGATGACATGGGTCGTGGAGATCGGCGCCTTGAACAGGAACGCCGTCGTGAACATGATCGACGCACCGGTCGTCTCCGCGGCGAACCCCTGCGGCGGATCCAACTCGATGATCTTCCGCCCCAGCGTCCGCATGATCCGCCACCCACCGGCGTACGTCCCCAGCGACAGCATCACGGCACACGCGATCTTCACCCACACCGGGATCGGATCGCCGTAGTCCTCGACGTCGGCGATGACCAGCGCCATCACCACGATGCCCATGGTCTTCTGCGCGTCCTGAAGACCATGGCCGAGCGCCATACCGGCAGCCGAGACGGTCTGCGCTATACGGAACCCGCGCTTGGCCTTGTGCGGGTTGGCCCGCCGGAAGATCCACATGATCGCCGTCATCACCAGATAACCGGCCAGCAGACCCACCACCGGCGAGATGAACATCGGGATGACGACCTTCTCCAGCACCCCGTGCCAGTACACGGTCGTACCGCCGGCCAGCGCGGCCCCGACCATCCCGCCGAACAACGCGTGCGAGGAAGAGGACGGCAGCCCGAAGTACCACGTGATGAGATTCCACGTGATCGCACCGATCAGCGCCGCGAAGAGGATGCCCATCCCCTTCGACCCCTCGGGCGTCTCGATCAGCCCCTCGCTGACGGTCTTGGCGACCCCGGAACCGAGAAACGCACCGGCGAGGTTCATCACCGCGGCCATCGCCAACGCGGCGCGAGGCGTCAGCGCGCGCGTCGAGACGGACGTGGCGATGGCGTTCGCCGAGTCGTGAAAGCCGTTGGTGTACGTGAATCCGAGCGCGACCCCGATGGTCACGATCAATGCAAAGGTGTCCATGAAGAGCTCAGGACTCCTTGACGGCGATCGTCTCCACCGTGTTCGCCACGTGCTCGAACGCGTCGGCCGCTTCCTCCAGCACATCCACGATCTGCTTGAGCTTCAGCACCTCGATGGCCTCGTACTTGCCGTTGAAGAGCATGGCGAGCAGCTTGCGGTGGATCTGGTCGGCCTGGTTCTCCAGCCGGTTGACCTCGATCCAGTACTCGGTGAGGTTGTCCATCGTCCGCAGGTTCGGCATCGCCTCGGCGGTCAGCTCGGCGGCCCGGGCCAGCACCTCGATCTGCTGCTCGACGCCCTTGGGCAGTTCCTCCACGTTGTAGAGGACGACCAGGTCGACGGCCTCCTCCATGAAGTCCATGATGTCGTCGAGGGACGATGCGAGGTTGTAGATGTCCTCACGGTCGAACGGCGTGATGAACGAGGAGTTCAGCTGATGGAAGATCGCGTGCGTGGCATCGTCACCTGCGTGTTCCGCGGCCCGCATACGCTCTGCGATCTCGGCCCGGCCGGCGGTGTCCGCCCCGAGCAGTTCCATGAGGAGTTTCGAGCCCGTGACGATGTTGTCCGCGGACGCGGCGAACATGTCGTAGAAGCTCGTCTCCCTGGGGGTCAGACGAAAGCGCACAAGGGGTCCTCGGGGTGCATCGGTTTCGGTCAGGCTGATGCTAGGCGCATCATCCGGCCACGGCTAATGGGCCGTCCCCCAGTGTCGCCCATCGGGCAGAGTGGTCGGCACGGGGGCCGCTCGCAGGCCACATACCCCGCAAAGTTCGGTACCATATACCCAGTAGGGGTATAAGGCTGCCCATGATGTGGAGGACGCGATGACGACCACCGAGGCCGGCGCGCAAGCGCCCTCCGCCGCCGCGGAGCCGGAAGCCGTGACGGACGACGCGGTTGTGACAGATCACGACCGTGGCGTGCACGGGTACCACAAGCAGAAGGACGAACACCTCAAGCGCCTGCGCCGCATCGAGGGCCAGATCCGCGGCCTGCAGCGCATGGTCGACGAGGACGTCTACTGCATCGACATACTCACGCAGGTCTCCGCCTCCACCAAGGCCCTGCAGTCCTTCGCCCTGCAGCTCCTGGAGGAACACCTGCGCCACTGCGTCGCCGACGCGGCCGTCAAGGGCGGCGCCGAGGTCGACGCGAAGGTGGAGGAGGCGACGAAGGCGATCGGCCGCCTGCTGCGGACGTGAGCCGAGCTCGTCAGCCGAGTTCGTCCCGAGTGAAGGTGGAAGGTGGGGCCGCCCCCGGCTAGTAGCCGGAGGCGTCCGCGCGTTCTTCGGCCACTTTCAGCACCTCGTCGATGCTCTCCAGGCTGAGCCGGTCCTCGTCGGCGGCCGAGGCCGCGATGATCAGCTCTCCGCACAGCTCGATCTCGGCGAGGGCCACGTGGTCCTGAACTGCGGTACCGCCGACCGGAGCCACGCGCATCACCTCTTCTCTGCCGTCACCGACTTCCTAGAGTAGGGAGCGGCTACAGACCGCGCATGGCACGGAAGGGCTAGTTCTTGACGCCCGTCACGAGTCCGCGCCCGGCGTCTTTCCTCTCTCACTCCTCAGCGATCCGGCCCGCGTAGATGTCACCGGCGGCCGGCAACCGCACGTCGGCGAGGACCCCGAAGTCGTACAAAAGCGTGGTCGAAGCGACCGCGACGGTCCCTTCCCGCTGCCCGTTCACGAAGCTGAACCGGTGCCGGACCTTGCGGATGCGGCCCTCGTCGTCGAGGTAGACGTCGAACGGCACGCGGGCCGTGGCGAACCCTTTCGCCGCCGCCGCGAGCGGCCCCTTGTTCCCGGCGGACGCGTCACGGGCCGCCTGCCCGAGGTCCGCGGTCCCCCGGTAATGCCGTACGGCGGTCCCCGCGACCTCGGTCCTTCCCACATACGTCGCCGTCCGCGTCCCCCGCAGCACCTCGGCGGCGGCGAACGGATCGGTGGCCCCGCCGGTCACGAGGTTCCCGTCGATCAGCGTGGCGGTGTCGACCCGCACCCACTTGTCGACGGGCACGCCGGCTCCCCGGTTCTTCATGAACAGGGCCCCGGGGGCGAGGAGTTCGGTGATCGGCCGGCGGACGCTCGTCCCCGCCGGATCCTGCGGCAGCATCACCTTCAACTGCCCCAACTGCCGCCGGTAGTCGTACACACCTCGCCCTCGAATGGTCACCCGGGTCCCGCCGGTGGCCATCTCCATGGACGTACGGGCCTTCGAACTTCCGGCGTCCACCAGGGTGTCGGCGGCCCGGTGCAGGATCTGCACCGGATCCCCGCCCCGCGCGTCCTCGCCGACGGCCGTCCCGCTCCCGGAACACCCCACCGCCCCGAAGCACGAACACACCAGGACCCCCACGGCGACGACCCCGCCACCCGCCCGCCTGCGCTGCCGCTCCGCCATCGCCTGCCTACCCCCAGCCGGTACGTTCGTCACGGGCCCCCTGTCGTTCGGTTAACGACAACTGGATGGTGCCGTCACGCGTGTACGCCCCCGTACGCCTCCTTTACCTGGGCTGGGTAACGTTGTCGCCGTGGCGCAGCAGGACAGGATTCCCCCACCCCCCGACCAACCGGCCCACCGCACAACGACCGTCGAACAGGGCCGCTTCTGCACGGCCCGCTGCACCTGCGGCTGGCGCGGCCCGGCCCGCAGAGCAAGAAGCACGGCAAAAACAGACGCAGAAGCCCACACAGCCAACTAACCGCCCCACTCCCCACCACCCAACGACCCGGCCCACGGGTCACCCGCCCCCGCCACTCCCCGGTCACCGGCCCGCCACTCCCCAGGCAGCCGACGCCGTCCACCCGCGGGCAGCCGACGCCGTCCACCCGCGGGCAATCGTGCCGCTAGGGCGGCACGGGTGGGCGCGGACGGCACCCCGCAAGCGCCGGGCCGCGCACCCCACCCCCACCCCAGCCCCAACGCCGGGCACCCAACCCACCCGGCCCCCGGGCAGCCGACGCCGTCCATCCGCGGGCAATCGTGCCGCTAGGGCGGCACGGGTGGGCGCGGACGGCACCCCGCAAGCGCCGGGCCGCGCACCCCACCCCCACCCCAGCCCCAACGCCGGGCACCCAACCCACCCACTCCCCCGGCAGCCGACGCCGACAACCCGCGGGCAATCGTGCCGCTAGGGCGGCACGGGTGGGCGCGGACGGCACCCCGCAAGCGCCGGGCCGCGCACCCCACCCCCACCCCAGCCCCAACGCCGGGCACCCAACCCACCCGGCCCCCGGGCAGCCGACGCCGTCCATCCGCGGGCAATCGTGCCGCTAGGGCGGCACGGGTGGGCGCGGACGGCACCCCGCAAGCGCCGGGCCGCGCACCCCACCCCCACCCCAACCCCAACGCCGGGCACCCAACCCACCCGGCCCCCGGACACCTGCCCAACGCCGCCCCGCAAAAGGGCACCCCCGGCCCCAACCCCGCGCACTATGGAACCCCGCCCCCCACAGCCCCGTCTCGTTCCACGACAGGCGACGCGCGAGGCCGACGAAAGGCAGAGGCAAGGACATGGAACGGCGCACACTCATCGCCGCCGGCGCAGCCACCCTCACGGCCGCAGCCACAGCCTGCAAGGCCGGCGATTCCGGGTCGGCCAACGGCTCCCCGGCGGCGCCCGGGTCCCCCTCGCCCTCCCCCTCGCACCCCGCGTTCACATCGACCGCCACCACCACCCCCGCCACCTGGTCCGCCCTCGCCCGCACCCTCGACGGCCCCCTCGTCCGCCCCGGCGACACCGACTGGCCGACAGCCCGCCAGCTCTACAACACCCGCTTCGACTCCCTCAAACCGGCCGCGGTCGCCTACGTCGCACACCCCGAAGACATCCGCACGGCCCTCGCCTACGCCCGAGCCCACGCCCTCCGCGTGGCGATCCGCAACGGCGGCCACTCCTACGCGGGCTGGTCCTCCGGCAACGGCCGTCTCGTCATCGACGTCTCGAAACTCAACCGGGTCCGGGCGAGCGGCAACACCGCGGTCGTCGGCGCCGGCGCCAAACTGATCGACGTCTACCGCGCCCTCGCCGCGAAGGGCGTCACGATCCCCGCCGGCTCCTGCCCCACCGTCGGCGTCTCCGGCCTCACCCTCGGCGGCGGCCACGGAGTCGTCTCCCGCGCGTACGGCCTGACCTGCGACAGCCTCACCCAGGCCACCCTGATCACGGCGGACGGCAAGCAACTGACGGCGAACGCCCGGGAGAACCAGGACCTCTTCTGGGCCCTACGCGGCGCGGGCAACGGCAACTTCGGCGTCGTGACGGAACTGCACTTCAAGACCCACCCGGCCCCGCAGGCAGTGACGGCGTACCTGTCCTGGCCGTGGCCGAGGGCCGCGGCGGTCGTCAAGGCATGGCAGGAGTGGGGCCCGGCCCAGCCGGACGAGATCTGGTCGTCCCTGCACCTGGCGGGCGCCTCCGGCGGCAGGGCCACCGTCTCCGTGGCCGCCTTCTCCCTCGGCACCCACGGCGAACTCCAGAACGCGGTGGACCGCCTCGCGGACAAGGTGGGCGCCCCCGCGAGCAGCGTGTCCCTGCGCCGCCGGGGCTACGAGGAGGCGATGGAGATCTACGCGGGCTGCTCGTCGTTCCCCTCCGAGGCCCAGTGCCACCTGCCCGGCTCGACCCCCGGCCGCTCCCCGCAGGGCGCACTCGGCAGGGAGACGTACGCGGCACGGTCGGACTTCTTCGACCGCTCCCTCTCCTCCGCCGCGATCCAGGCCCTCCTCAAGCAGCTGACGTCGGTCCGCGGCGGCTCCGGCAGCATCGCGTTCACGGCCCTGGGCGGAGCCGTCAACCGCGTCTCCCCCACGGCAACGTCCTTCGTCCACCGCCGTTCCCGCATGCTGGCCCAGTACATCGCCTCCTGGCGCGCCGGCACGAGCGGCTCGACGGCCGAGTCCTGGCTGACCGGAGCCCACGCGGCGATGAAGCCGTACGCGTCGGGCGCGGCCTACCAGAACTACACGGACCCGACCCTGAAGGACTGGCGCAAGGCGTACTACGGCGACGCGGCGACCCGCCTGACAAAGCTGAAGAAGCGGTACGACCCGAACCGCTTCTTCACCTACCCCCAGGCCCTGTAGGACCCGGAACACCGAAACACCTGCGCGAAAGAACGCCTACGCGGCGAGATCCCGCTCCTCGGTCCCCGCGGCCTCGTGCCGCGCCCCCGGAATCAACGCGTCCTGCCCCTCGTACGACCGCCCCCGCGCCCGCACCAGCCACCCGGCCCGGGGAGACCGCTCGACGGCCTTGACCACGGGCGTCAGCAGCGCCATGGCCACGGGCGAGAGCAGCAGCGCGACCGCCGTACCGAGTGCGAACCCGCCCACCACGTCGGTCGGGTAGTGCACCCCCATGTAGATCCGGCAGAACCCTTCGAGCAGCGCGAGTCCGAGTCCGAAGAGCCCGAACTTCCGGTTGGCGACGAAGAGCCCGACGCCCATCGCCATGGTGATGGTGGCGTGGTCGCTCACGAAGGAGTAGTCGGTCTTGCCGGAGACGAGGACATCGAGCCCTTCGTGGGTGAGGAAGGGCCGGGGCCGCTCGACGAAGCCCCGTATCGGCACGTTCACGAGCACCGCGACACCGGCGGCCAGCGGCGCCCAGATCAGAGCGGCCACCGACGACGCCGCGTCTTCACCACCGCGCCGCCGCACGGACCACCAGCAGCCCACCACCAGCAGCACCATGGCGAGCAGCAGCCCGTACTCACCGACGTATTCCATGCCCCGGTCGAACCAGGCCGGCGCGTCCTTGGCCAGGCCATTGATGTCGTACAGCAGATCGACGTCAGGGTTCGACCCGGATTCTGCGAGTCCAGCCATGGCGCACGGCCCCTTCGTCGTCTCTCCCGGCACACCTTTGCGGCGCCGCTGTTACCCACCCCCGTGGTGTGTAGATCCGCTTACGTCGACTGTGACGTCCGCTCGTCCGCTCGGCTACGTCATCAGGAACGCACGGCTCCTGTTGATACGTTCCACACTCCACCGAATGATCACGCAGACGTTATCGAAGAGAGACCCGTTCCTGCAGCTCAGGGGGTGGGTTCACGCTCGGTTCACACCGTCGTGGGGAGCGCTTTCGCGCCATCTTCGGTGACCCGGGTGGCCCCGAAGTAGTCGGGGGAGTCGATCGGGTCGAACCGGATCACAGCACCCGTTCTCGGCGCGTCGATCATGTACCCCCCGCCCACATAAATCCCGACATGGCGGATGGCCCGCGAGTTGGTGAGGTCGTCCGAGAAGAACACCAGATCCCCGGGCAGCAGCTCGTCCCTGGCCGGATGCGGCCCCGCGTTGTACTGGTCGTTGGCAACGCGCGGCAGCGTGATCCCGACACTCTCGTACGCGGCCTTCGTCAACCCGGAACAGTCGAACCGCCCGTTGTCGGCGGCGGTACCGTCACCGCCCCACAGATAGGGCGTACCCAGCTTCTTCTGCGCGTAGTAGATGGCGCCGGCCGCCTGCTTCGAGGGATCGACCCGACTGACGGGTGCCGCGAAGCTGTCCTCCAGGGTCGTGATCGTCTTCACGTAGTTCTGGGTCTCCTTGTACGGCGGCACGCCCCCGTACTTGATGACCGCGTAAGCCCCCGCGTTGTACGAGGCCAGCATGTTTTCGGTCGGGTTCCCGGGGACGTCCTTCACGTAGGACGCGAGCGTGCAGTCGTACTGCGCGGCCGACGGAATCGCGTCATTCGGATCCCATACGTCCTTGTCGCCGTCCCCGTCGCCGTCGATTCCGTGCGTGGCCCAGGTCCCGGGGATGAACTGCGCTATCCCCTGGGCCGCCGCCGGGCTCTGGGCCTTCGGGTTGAATCCGCTCTCCTGGTAGAGCTGGGCGGCGAGCAGGGCAGGGTTGATGGCGGAGCAGAGGTTGCCCCACTTCTCGACGAGGGGGCGGTAGGCGGCGGGCACGGCCCCCTTGGCCAGCGCCCTGGCGCCGCCGCTCGCCCCGTTGACGACGTTCCCGGCGACGAGGTACACCCCGACGACGAGCAGCATCACGAAGCTGAGCCCCGCCGCGACAGCGGCACCCGCCACGATCCATGCCTTACGCACCGTCAACCGCTCCTAGCCTGCCGGGAGTCCGCCCGCGTCAGTCTAGGAGCTTCCCACCGGGAATCCGGTGCAACCGGTGCGCTCGCCGAACGGCGGGAAGCCGCTGCTCTTGTCAGATCCGCACCGCATCCCGGTACAACTCCGCCGCCTCCGCCCCGAGCACGACGCTGTACGAGACGTCCGCCGTGGCCCCGCCCGCCTCGTGCCCGCCCAGCACCCCGACGACCTCCCCGTCCCCGTCGACCCATGGACTGCCGCTGGTCCCACCGCTGAAGTCCGGGCACTCGATGCGCTGCTGCGTACGGCTGTGCGCGGTGGCCCTGTTGGTACAGCGGACAGGCACCTCGCGGGAGTCGGGATACCCGGTGACGGTCACCGCGGTGGCCCCGGTAGCCGTCCCGGCGACGAACCGGTTCGCGCCCCCGACGACGTCCTCGACACCCTCGCCTTCCCGATCGGCGACCACGGCGAAGGCGACGTCACTGTCCTCGTCCTGCCCTTCGGCCCACCCATGGGGCAGCAACCGTCTGCCGACCCGCCAGACCCCGTACGGCGCGTGGCCGTTCCGGTACCCCGGCACGAACTCGAGCTCTCCGGAACCCCCGTCCAGGCAATGTGCCGCCGTGACGATGAGATCCCGCCGCGGACTGTCCACGACGGACGCCGTACAGAAGTGCCGCCCCGCGGCGAACAGGGCCCCCACGCGTGCGGTGGGGGCGGCGACGGCGGTCACTCCGAGGGGGCCCTCACCGTCGTCGGCGGCGGCTTCGGAGGCGGCCGAGGTGACAGCAAGCAGGACAACCACCGCGTACAGGACAGGACGTGGCGTGCGCTTCATCGGCCCCAGCCTTCCGCGTGAAGGTGAGAAACCGGTCAGCCGCGCGGAGAGTTCCCGTACACCGGGAAGTCGTCCGTGGCCACCTCGATCTCCAGCGGCGCGGGCAGCCGCACTGACTCCCCGAACTTCCCCGGCAGTACGTCCTTGTAGGCGCCGTTGTCCGGGTGGGTGTGCAGGGCCCAGGTGCCCTTGCGGGGGTCGATGACGAGGAGCACCGGGACGCGCGCGACGGCGTACCAATCGGCCTTGTCCCTGATTTCCCGGGACTTCTCGGACTGCGAGATGACCTCCACAGCGAGTGCGGCATCCTCCGGGGCAGCGAGCCAGTCGTCGTCGTCTTCCCACTCCGTGGGCAGGACGACGAGATCCGGGGTCACATAGTCGTCCGGGTCCTCCGGGAGCGCGATCGAGGACACCTCGTACGCATCCAGCCCATCAGGCAGAGCGGCCGCCTCAAGCTGCCGGCGCAGACGCTTCACCACACCCGCGTGTTTCCCACGCGGCGTAGGGGACATCACGAGCTTTCCTCCCACGATCTGCGCCCGCAGGCCCGTTGCAGCCTCGATCTTCTCGGCGACCTCGCGCAGGTTTCCAGGACGGGGTCGTGGACCTGTCCAGGCACCGGGCGACACGGACACGGCTCGCCACCTCCGTCCCTCCATCTCGCCGGCTGCGCGGGCGGGGTCGT
The DNA here is from genome assembly GCF_036237295.1 of Streptomyces sp. NBC_01352. NCBI lineage: Bacteria > Bacillati > Actinomycetota > Actinomycetes > Kitasatosporales > Streptomycetaceae > Streptomyces > Streptomyces sp. NBC_01352. Next base: position 5,869,543 of record NZ_CP108354.1, on the reverse strand, counting down.
TGGGAGGTCCGACGTCCCGCTCGGCATCGAATCCACCGTACTGTTCCGTTCCCTCTGTCGCCCCCGCGTCACGCTCCGGACATGCGTGACCCACCTTCCTGATCCGCCGCTCAACCTTCGCCACGACACCTTCCCTTCACTCTTCGAACACGTTCCATCACGATAGGTCACCCCACTGACAATCCGCCCACAGCAGCTTCCCGCCCTTCGAAGCCCCCAACTCCCGCAGCACGGAGACACCGACCGCATCCGCACAGGCCCGCACGAGGTGCAGGCCGCGGCCGCCTTCGGCATCGAGCGGGGGTACGGCGGCTCCGTCGGCGGCGAATGCGGGCGGGACGTTCGGGTCCGTGTCCCATACGGCGACTCGGAGGCGGCCGGGTTCCATCGCGCGGAGGCGGAGGGAGTAGGGCCCGGCGGTGTGGAGGTGAGCGTTGGTGAGGAGTTCGGAGGCCAGCAGTTCGGCCGTGGACGTGAGGGAGGAGAGGCCGTGGGCGGCGAGGACGGTACGGAGGGTTGCGCGGGCGATCCCCGGCGCGTGTGGATCGTGCGGGAGGTGAAGGGTGTAGGCCCAGGGCGGGGATACGGTTGCCATGGAAGTCTCCGATCACTGAGGGGAGTTGGGGGAGTGCGGATGGTGGTTACCCAGTGACGATGCCGCCCCGTCGGACGGTGTGCTCCTGGGCGAGGGGCCCAGTTGTAAGGTAGCGGGAAGCAGTGAATGAATTAACCGGTCTGGTCTGATCGCGTTAACTACCACCCGTGTGAGTGACAGCAAGGAGGCGACCAGCCCGTGAGGAACCCAACGGGTCGCCAACTCCGCTTCGGCACTGAGCTGCGCAAACTCCGTGAACGAGCCGGTCTGAGCGCCACCGAGGCCGGTCAACTCATGGGAATCAAGCAGGCGCAGGTCAGCAACATGGAGGCCGGCCGCGTCGGCGTGAGCCCCGAGCGGGTACGCGCGATCGCCTGCCATTACGACTGCTCCGACCAGGCCCTCGTCCAGGCACTCAGCGACATGACCGCCACCCGGTCACGGGGCTGGTGGGAGGAGTACCGCGAGACCCTGCCCAGCGGCCTGCTCGACCTCGCCGAGATGGAGCACCATGCCACGCGGCTGCGCGCCGGCATCACCGCGCACATCCCGGGCCTGCTTCAGATCCACGACCACGCCCGCGAGGTCTTCCGTCAGGTCGTGCCGGAACTCTCGCCCCCGGACATCGAGCACCGCCTCTCGTTCCGCATCAAACGGCAGGTCGTGCTGTTCAGCGGTGCCCCGACGCCATACCAGGCGATCATCCACGAAGCCGCCCTGCGCATGCAGTTCGGCGGCCCCACCGTCACCAAGCGGCAGCTGCAGCACGTCCTCGACATGAGCGAACGCCCGCACGTCACCGTCCAGGTCATCCCGTTCGTGGCGGGCGCCTATCCCGGATCGGGACAGTCGATCCTGTATGCCCACGGCGCCGTACCGCAGCTCGACACCGTGCACCTCGACCAGTCCCACGGCTCCGCGCTCATCAACGCGGAGTCCCAACTCCACAAGTACCGCGTCCTTCTGGAGCGCATGGAAGCCCGCGCCCTCTCCCCCGACGCGTCCCGAGACCTCATCCACGCCATCACCCAGGACCTGTGAAAGGAACCTAGATGCCCACGAGCACCTGGCAGAAGTCCTCGTACTGCGGAGAGGGCGAGGCCTGCGTCCACGTGGCCGCCACCCCCCTCACCGAAACGATCCATCTCACCGAAAGCGCCGACCCCCGCAGGGCGATACTCGACGCCCACCCGGCCGCCTTCGACGCCCTCCTCGCCGTACTGAAGAAGGACCCCCACCGTGGCTGACATCCCCACCGACCTCAGCTGGACCCGGGCCGCCCCGCCGGAGGCAACCGGCCCGGGCCCCTGGATCGAGGTCGCCTTCGGCGAGGGTGACGACGGGGACGCGCCCGTGTACATCCGGGAGACCAGCGACCCGGACAACGTGGTCACCACCAACCGCCGCAAGTGGGACGCCTTCGTGCTCGGCGTACAGGCGGGCGAGTTCGACCACTTCGTGGAGGGGGTCGAGAACCCGCCGCATGCGTAGAAGCAGGGTGCGCGATTTCATCGACGCGCGACGGTATGACTCAAGTATGATGCAGGTATGACCACGAAGATCACCGTATCCCTGTCCGACGAAACCGCCGGTTACGTTCGTGCTCACGCTCCTGAAGGCAATGTGTCCGCGTTCATAGACCGCCTCATCCGGCGACAGATCACCCTGGACGCGGCGAAGCAACTGGCTGCCGCCGGTTACAGCCCGGACCTGGACGGCGAGGGAGACGCGTGGTGAACAGGGGCGACATCTGGCAGGTCAAGGGTGCGCAGGGGGAGCGCACCGTGTGTGTCGTCAGCCTCGACGGGCTCGACGAAACCTTCGGTGCCTGCCTCGCCATCGTCCTGCATCCGCCCGGCGCTTACCCGGACACCATCATGTCCGTACACCTGAAAGCTCCCGTCGAAGCCGTCGCCGTCGCCCTCAACCTCACTCAGCTCAAGACAGCACGCTTCCACGACGGCACCTTCATGGGAAACATCGGCCCGGACGCCCTCGCACGCGTCGACCAGGCCCTGCGCGCGGTCCTCGACCTCTGACGGACTCTGGAGGCGGGCTACGCGTCTCGATCTGCTTCCCGAGCCACGCTCTCCAGCCGGCTTCGATGGTTCTCCCACCACGCCTTGTCGCCCGGCGGCATGTTGTCGTTGCCCTCGTTCATCCCCACGGCGCCGTCGATGAGTTCGCGGAGGATGTCGGCATGTCCGGCGTGCCGGTGCGCGTCGCCGATCACACGGACCACGGCATGGTGCAGCGTCACCTCGTTGCGTTCGCTCGGCCACCACGGCACTTTGCCGATCGTGTCCAGCTCCAGCGCGTCGATCGTCGCGTCCGCGTGCGCCCATGCCCGGCGGTAGAGGTCCACGATGTACTCGCGTGACTCGTCGGCGGTGGCCCACATGTCCGCGTTGAGGTCAGCACCCTCGTCGTGCCAGGGCTGCGGCTCGCCGGACGGCCGGCCGAAGGTGTCGCCGAGGTAGCCCAGTTCGATGCTGGCCACGTGTTTCACCAGGCCCAGCAGGTTGGTGCCGGTCGGCGTCAGCGGGCGGCGGATGTCGTACTCCGAGAGCCCTTCGAGCTTCCACAGCAGGGCATCGCGCGCGGACTGCAGGTAGCGGTGAAGGTCAGCCTTGGGATCCGATGCGGTCATGGGGCCAGTCTGCCGGAGTCAAGGAGTAGGCCACCCCCGTCAATTCCTCCGACACCGTCCACAGTCGCCGTGCCGTCGCCGCGTCGCTCGCCGCCGGCGTGCGGCCCACCAAGGTCGGCGCACCCCGCATCTCGCCCAGCCCGTCCGGGCCGACGTAACTCGCGCCGGGAAGGTCCTGCGTGGCCGCGTACAGCGTGGGCAGGGCGCCCGCCCTGTCGTCCTGGGCGAAGAGCCTGTTGCCGACGCCCATGAAGGCGCGCATGACCGGGTTGGAGGCGTGGCTCTGGAGGTTGGTGGCCGCGTAACCGGGGTGGGCGGCCAGGGCGCGGACCGGGGAGCCGGCCTCCGTCAGGCGGCGCTGGAGTTCGAGCGTGAACAGCAGGTTGGCCAGCTTGGACTGGGCGTACGCACCCCGCGGGGTGTAGTCCGCGTCCAGGTTCAGGTCGTCGAAGCGGATGGTCGCGCGGCCCCAGCGGTGGGCTCCCGAGGCGACGGTGACGACGCGGTCGGTGACGTACGGCAGGAGCAGGTTCGTCAGGGCGAAGTGGCCGAGGTGGTTGGTGCCGAACTGCATCTCGAAGCCGTCCCGCGTGCGCTGCTTCGGGAGCATCATCACGCCGGCGTTGTTGATCAGCAAGGCCAGGGAGCGGCCCTCCCACGCGTCCGCGAAGGCGCGTACGGAGGACAGGTCCGCCAGGTCCAGGCGGCGTACCTCCGTGCTGCCGGACACCGTGGCGGCCGCCGCGCGTCCCCGCTCCACGTCCCGTACGGCGAACACGACGTGTGCCCCCGCGCGGGCCAGCGCGTCCGCGGCCGTCAGGCCGATGCCGCTGTTGGCGCCGGTGACGACGGCCGTGCGGCCGGTGAGGCCGGGGAGGTGCGTCGCGTTCCAGCGGTCGCGGTTCTTCTGGTTCTCGTCAGTTGCCATGGCCTCAATGTAGTCGATGACAACAATGATGGCAACGCCTACAAAGATGACAGTATCAACATCGGGATATGATGAGCCACATGCCCGAGAGCCGCCCCTACCACCACGGAGACCTCCGCGCCGCCCTGCTCGCCGTCGCGGAGCGCACCCTGCGAGAGAAAGGCGTCGGCTCCCTGTCCCTTCGGGAACTCGCCCGCGAGACCGGCGTCAGCCATGCCGCCCCCGGCCGGCACTTCAAGGACAAGCAGGCCCTGCTCAACGCCCTGGCACTGGCCGGATACGAGCGGCTCGCCCAGACCCTGGACGCCGCCGACGACCCCGCCCTCCCCCTCCAGCCCCGCCTCACCGCCCTCGCCGGCGCCTACCTCGGCTTCGCCACCGAGCACGCCGAGCTGCTGGAGCTGATGTACGCCCGCAAGCACGACCCGGACGCCGCCGAGCAGATGGCTGTCGGCATCGACAAGACCGTGGGCTCCCTGGAGCGGGTGATCGCGGACGCGCAGAAGCGCGGCGAGATCGTCGAGGGCGATCCGGAACGCCTCACCCTCGTCGTGGGCGCCGCCCTCCAGGGCGTCGCCGCGTTCACCACGGGCGGCATGCTCGACCCGGACGCGGCCCGCGACACCCTCGACGACCTCGTCCACCACCTGCTCCACGGCCTCAAGCCCCGCTGAGCCTTCAACGGGCTCCACCCATTCGGAACCTGTGCCTCCCCTGTGTCCGGGGTCAAGTCGTGGCCATCCCCCCGCCATCGCCCGGCCATTGATCAGCAATCCCCCAACCCCCTTCAGTAAGGCGGAAGTCAGGATTCCGCAGCCCACCTTGTTGTCACGTACCCAACAAGCGATCGTCGTCGGCGGGCCGCCGCCCGCTGCCGGGGACCACGTACCGGTGGCATCACCACCCGCACTGCCCCTGTCAACCACTCTCAGGAGGCTGTACGTTGCGTACGCGATCCCCCAACACGCCCAACACCCCCTCCACCCGCGCCAGATGGACCCGCATCGGCTCCGCCGCCGCGGCCACCGCCGCGCTCGTGTTCGCCGGACTCGGCACCGCGGTCCAGGCGAGCGCCACCCCTGAAGCCACGACCACGGCCACCACCGCCACCACCGCCTCGAAGGTGACCTGGTCGGCCACCCCCTGTGCCACGCCCAAGAAGAAGGGCGAACTGGCCTGCGACTCCCTCCGCGTCACCGGCGGAGTCACCGCCTTCCAGAAGCAGGAGGCGAAGGAGGACGGCGTCACCCCGAAGGCCGCCGACGCCGCCACCCCCTCCGGTTACGGCCCGTCCGACCTCCAGTCCGCCTACGGCCTGACCTCCGCCGCCTCCTCCAAGGGTTCCGGCGAGACCATCGCGATCGTCGACGCGTACGACGACCCGAACGCCGAGGCCGACCTCGCGAAGTACCGCTCGTACTACGGCCTCTCCTCCTGCACCACCGCCAACGGCTGCTTCAAGAAGGTCAGCCAGACCGGCTCCACGACCTCCCTCCCCTCCGCCGACAGCGGCTGGGCCGAGGAGATCTCCCTGGACCTGGACATGGCCAGCGCGACCTGCCCGAACTGCCACATCACGCTCGTCGAGGCCACCTCCGCCACCATGGCCAACCTCGGCAAGGCCGTGAACGAGGCCGTCAGCCTCGGCGCCAAGTTCGTCTCCAACAGCTACGGCGGCTCCGAGTCCTCGTCGGACACGTCGTACGACACCTCGTACTTCAACCACCCCGGCGTCGCCATCACCGTCAGCGCCGGCGACTCCGCCTACGGCGCCGAATACCCGGCCGCCTCCAAGTACGTCACCTCCGTCGGCGGCACCAAGCTCGCCACCTCCTCCACCACCCGCGGCTGGACCGAGAGCGTGTGGAAGACCAGCAACACCGAGGGCACGGGCTCGGGCTGCTCGGCGTACGACGCGAAGCCGACCTGGCAGACCGACACCGGCTGCGCCAAGCGCATGATCGCGGACGTCTCGGCCGTCGCCGACCCGGCGACCGGCGTCTCGGTCTACGACTCCTACGGCGTCACCGCCGGCTGGTACACCTTCGGCGGTACGAGCGCCTCCTCGCCCATCATCGCGGGCGTCTACGCCCTCGCCGGCACCCCGTCCAGCAGCTCCTACCCGGCCCAGTTCCCGTACCAGGCCGCCGGCACCTCGGCGCTCAACGACGTGACCTCCGGCAACAACGGCACCTGCTCCACCAGCTACTTCTGCACCGCCACGTCCGGCTACGACGGCCCGACCGGCTGGGGCACCCCGGAGGGCACGGCCGCCTTCACCGGCTGATCGACCGGCTGATCGACCGTCATGCGAACGGGCCGCGGCATCCAGCCGCGGCCCGTTCGCATGAGAACATTCATTCCGACCACTCACCCGACTGGCCGTCACCCACGGCGGCCGGTCGTGAAAAGGGGTCAACGACGGAACCACACGGCAGGTTCCGCTCAGGCCTCATTGCCCGGCGTGACCTGCCGTGATACACAGAGTGACGATACGACTCCTCGTATACCGTCCCGCACCCGTCCGAGGGACCCGGCGCGGGCCGGTGACAAGGTATTCGTACGAAACCCGCCAACCGATGACGCCAAGTCGACATACGACAGCGGAATTTTCGGCGAGAATGAGGCCTGACCTCTGCGTCCGTGCAGGGGACGCGGAACTACCCACCAGGGGCGGTGACTTACATGCTCTTTGCGGCCGACGAGGGAGACATCAACACCATCATCGGGGGGATCGCTCCGGACTGGGGCCCCTTCGGCAGCCTGGGCAACGAGGCGAAGGTGATGATCGAGGTCGTGATGGCGGTGGCCATCCTGCTGTGCCTCGGCATCGCCATCTGGGGCGCGGCAAAGCAGCGCATCGGCGCCACGGCCCTGAGGGACACCTTCAGCGCCGAGCAGGGCAAGGGCCTCATCATCGCCGGCCTCACCGGAGTCTTCATCATCGGCTCCCTCGGCACGCTCTTCACCATCGTGTACGGCATGGCCGTGTAGACACCGCGTCCGGTCGACGCACCTCCGGTCCGGCCGGGCGCGCCCGGTTTCCCCTCCACCCCACCCGTCCGTCGTGCCCACCGGCAGAGGTTGCGTTTCCCTGATGTCGAGTCACCACACCGCGCCCGCGCGGGAACCAGCACGGCTACCGTCGTACTCCTACGCGTTTCCGCACGACGTCGAGGGGGCGTACGCGGCATGACTCTCGGAGACGACGACGAGACCTCCGGTGGCTACGGCGGTTCGGGGCACACGCGCACGCGCCTGCCCGACCGGCCGGGCGATGTGTACGGCGGCGCACGCAGAGGCCGGTCCTCTTCTCGCAGCCTGGTCACGGTGGTCGGCGTCGTCGTCCTCCTGATCGCCGCGATCGCCTTCGCGAACCGTGGAGGAGACGATTCCTCATCCACGGACGGGGCGGCTTCCCAGCCGGAGACTGCGTCCACGGCGGCGAGCGGGGATCGTCCGGTGGAGGCGAAGACGGGCGGGATTCCGAGTGGGTTCGCGCAGGATGAAGAGGGTGCGCAGAGTGCGGCGGCGAACTATGCGGTGACGCTGGGGTCGACGGGCATGTTCAACAAGGGCACCCGGCACTCCATCGTCGACGGCATCTACACGCCCGCCGCGGCAGCGAAGCTGCAGAGCGCCATGGACCAGGCGTATTCGGCGGACTTCCTCAGCAAGCTGGGACTCGACGCGAACGGCAACGCCCCCTCGGGCAGCACGTTCGTGTCCCGAACCGTTCCCGTGGGCACCAAGGTCCAGCAGTTCAGCGCCACCAGCGCCAAGGTCGCGGTCTGGTACATGGGCCTCATCGGCATGTCCGGCGAAGGTTCCACCGACCCCGTCAGCTCGACGTGGAAGACCTGGAGCTTCGACCTGCAATGGTCCGGCGGCGACTGGAAGATCACCGCGGACACGCAGACGGACGGACCCGCACCGGTACCGGGAGACGACAGGGCCGCCAGCTCGGACGCCATCAGCAAGGCCATCGAGGAGTACGGAGGGTTCACGTATGCCCGGTAACCCGAGTCGCGTACTCAAGCTCGCCGGCCTGGTGGCCGCCGTACAGACGGCCGCCGTCCTGCTGGCCACCCGTGCTGTCGCGGCGCCCACCCCGACGCCTACGCCGACGACGAGCGACAACCCGTGCGACCTCCTGATCGGCCCCGCCAAGCAGTACTGCGAAGACGACAGCGGCTCCACCGGAACCGGCCGCTCCGGCACCCTGGACCCCACCAGCACCCTCGACCCCCTCTCCTCCCTCGCCAAGGGCTGCGCCGACGCCGCCGCCTGGACCATCGACAAGCTCAGTGAAGCCGTCAAAGAGACCGCGAACGTCGACTTCACGAACCCGAAGTTCCTCCAGCAGTACGCCGTGGTCTTCGCCGCGTCGACGATCCTCACGCTCCTCCTCTGGCTCCTGGCCGTCGCCAAGCGAGCCGTCCGCGGTGTCCCCCTCACCACCGCCATCTCCGAGGCGATCGGGTTCCTCTGGCTGACCGTCCTGGCGTCCGCCTTCACGCCCCTGATCCTGTACACGGTCGTATCGGCGACGGACGGCGTCTCAGAGGTCCTCGCGCAGACGACCGGCAACCAGACCGACACCTTCTTCGGCAACTTCTCCGGCGCCCTCAGCAAGGGCGAGGACATCGGCGGCGGCCCCATCATGCTGATCGTCGTGTCGCTGGTGAGCATCCTCGCCGCGGGAGTGCTGTGGCTGGAGCTGGTCATCAGAGCCGCGCTCCTCTACGTCGGCGCCCTCCTCGGCACCGTCGTGTACGCCGGCCTCGTCGACAAGAACCTGTGGGGCCACGTCCGCCGCTGGGCGGGCATCATGATCGCGGTCATCCTGGTAAAGCCCGTCATCGTCATCGTGCTGGGCCTGGCCGGCGCGCTGTCCGCCGAGGACGGCCCCGACGCGTTCTCCGCCGTCGTGTCCGGCCTCGCCATCATCCTGCTCGCGATCTTCGCCAGTGCGATGATCTACCGTTTCGTCCCCGGCTTCGGCGACGAGATCGCGAACTCCCGCAGCAACCGCATCATGCAGGGCGCGGAGGGCAAGGCCGCGGCCGTCATGACCTCCCCCGCCACCCTGGTCGCCCAGGGCATCAAGACCCACAGCACCCGCGCCGACAACAACGGCGGCGGAGGCCAGGGCGGATCGAACGGTGCCCGCCCGAGCAACCCCGTCTCCGGCGGGGTCGCCGCGCACAGCACACGTACACCGAACGGAGGCGGCGGATCTGTCCCCTCCGCCGCCCCCGCTCCCCGCGCGGGCACCAGCCCGGTGAACAGCCCGCACGCCAGCAACACCCGCAACAGCAGTACCAACCGCACGGGAGGTGAAGGGCGTTGACGACCGAGTCCCACGTGTCCCATCCGGTCACGCCCCGCCGTACATATCTGATCGGCCGCGCCCGGCCGAACGCGATCGTCGGCAGGAACCGAGAGACCGGCGAGATCGCGCTCATCATCGTCGGCGCGTTCCTCGGCATGATGTGCGGGCTCCTCGTCCCGGTGCTGTCCCTGCGCATCGTGCTGCTGGTGGGCCTCCCGATGCTCGCGCTGGCCGCGGTGTACGTCCCGTACAAGCGCCGCACCTTCTACAAGTGGTTCGAGATCAACCGCAGTTTCAAGCGCACCCTCAAGCAGGGCACCACCTACCGCTCCGGCGTCATGGAGGCCGGCATCCAGCTGGACGGCCGTGAGGTGGAGATCGGCCCGCCGCCCGGCATCGGCCGCATCAACTGGCTGGCCGCCCCGTTCGGCCCCGACGAGATCGCCGTACTGCTGCACGCGGACCGCCGTACGGTCACCGCGGCCATCGAGATCGAGGGCCCGGGCGTCGGTCTGCGCGACTCCGAGGACCAGGAAGCCCTCGTCGACCGCTTCGGCACCCTCCTCAAGCACGTGGCCAACGGCGACGGCTTCGTCACCCGCCTCCAGATGCTCGCCCGCACCCTCCCCGCCGACCCGGACGCCCACGCCAAGGACGTCGCCGTACGCGGGGACGAGAAGGCACTGGGATGGCTGCAGCAGTCGTACGACCAACTGCAGTCGATGGTGTCGACGAGCAGCGAGCAGCACCGCGCGTACCTCGTCGCCTGTATGCACTACAACCGCGAGCTGGCCGCCGAGGCTCAGGCGATGGCCCGGGCCGCCCGCCCGCACAACGGCCGCAAGCTGGACCGGGACGCGGGCCTCGCGGTCGTCATGGCCCGAGAGCTGACCGACATCTGCTCGCGCCTCCAGGAGGCCGACATCCGCGTACGGCAGCCGCTGGGCCAGGGCCGCCTCGCCTCGCTCATCCACTCCATGTACGACCCGGACCACCCGATCGACCACATCCAGGCGATGACCAAGCGCAACGCCTGGCCGGCCGAACTGGACGCCATGGAGCCGACGTTCCTCCAGGCCAAGACCCGGGAGTCCTCCACCCGCGCCCCCTGGTGCCACGCCACGGCGTGGGTGAAGGAGTGGCCGATGACCCCGGTCGGCGTCAACTTCCTCGCCCCGCTCCTCGTCCACACCCCGGACGTCATCCGAACGGTCGCCGTGACGATGGATCTCGAGCCCACCGAGGTAGCCATCGAACGCATGTTGACCGAGAAGACCAACGACGAGGCCGAGGCCTCCCGTGCCGCCAAGATGAACCGCACCGTCGACCCGCGCGACATCGCCGCCCACAACCGTCTCGACCAGCGAGGAGAAGACCTCGCGAGCGGCGCGGCCGGCGTGAACCTGGTCGGCTACATCACCGTCTCCTCCCGATCGCCCGAGGCCCTGGCCCGCGACAAGCGGACCATCCGGGCCTCGGCCGGAAAGTCGTACCTGAAGCTGGAATGGTGCGACCGCGAGCACCATCGCGCCTTCGTGAACACGCTCCCGTTCGCCACCGGCATTCGAAGGTAGGGGCCGCCGCATGCGGGATCCGATGTCCATCCTCACCGACGCCTTCACGTCCTTCCTCTTCGGCAAGGTCGAGACGACCCGCCTGCCGGTACGCACCTCCACCGGCCAGGCCCAGGCGGTCTACCTCCCGACCGCGGCCCCCGGCCTCGGCGACTCGGGCGTCATCATCGGCCGCGAGGTCTACTCCGGGAAGGGCTACATCTACGACCCCTTCCAGCTGTACGGCCAGCAGCTCCCGGCCCCGCACTGGCTGGTCCTCGGCGAGTCCGGCAACGGCAAGTCGGCGCTCGAGAAGACGTACGTCCTGCGCCAGCTCCGCTTCCGCGACCGCCAGGTCGTCGTCCTCGACGCCCAGGGCGAGGACGGCGTCGGCGAATGGAACCTCATCGCGCAGGAGCTGGGAATAACTCCCATCCGGCTGGACCCGATGGCGGCCCTGGACATGGGTATCCGGCTCAACCCGCTCGACCCGGCGATCACGACGACCGGGCAGCTCGCCCTGCTCCGGACCATCATCGAGGTCGCCATGGGGCACGGCCTGGACGAGCGCTCCGGCTTCGCCCTCAAGGTCGCGCACGCCTACGTCAACGAGACGATCGTCGAACGCCAGCCGGTGCTCACCGACATCGTCGAGCAGCTGCGGCACCCCGAACCGGAGTCCGCCGAGGCGATGAACGTCGACATAGACGACGTACGGGCCTGGGGACTCGATGTCGCCCTGGTGCTGGACCGCCTGGTCGACGGTGACCTGCGGGGCATGTTCGACGGCCCGACGACGGTCGGCATCGACCTGGACGCCCCGCTGATCGTCTTCGACCTGTCCCACATCGACCGGAACTCCATCGCCATGCCCATCCTCATGGCGATCGTCGGCGTGTGGCTGGAGCACACCTGGATCCGCCCCGACCGCAGGAAGCGCATCTTCCTGGTCGAGGAGGCCTGGCACATCATCAACAGCCCGTTCGTGGCCCAGCTCTTCCAGCGGCTGCTGAAGTTCGGCCGCCGACTGGGCCTGTCGTTCGTGGCGGTGGTGCACCACCTGTCCGACGTGGTGGACGGGGCGGCGGCGAAGGAGGCCGCGGCGATCCTCAAGATGGCGTCGACAAGGACGATCTACGCCCAGAAGGCCGACGAGGCGAGGGCGACGGGCCGGGTGCTCGGCCTGCCCAGATGGGCCGTGGAGATCATCCCGTCCCTCACCCCCGGCATCGCCGTCTGGGACGTCAACGGCAACGTCCAGGTCGTCAAACACCTGATCACCGAGACCGAACGCCCCCTGGTCTTCACCGACCGCGCGATGACCGAGTCCTCCGCCGAACGAGAACGGACGGACGACGCCCTGCGCGCGGCCGAACTGGAAGCGGAGGAACGGGCGGCGGCGTTCGTGGAACAACACCTCGGCGACTCCGAGTCGACGGTGGCGTAGTCAGTCGTAGGTCGTAGGGGGAAGGCGTGAGACCGCACGAGCAGTACCGGGACGACCGGCAGAACGGCCGGGGAGGCATCCCCGACGGCCTCCTGGTCGGCATACTCGCCTTCCTCCTCGGCATGACCCTGCTGGTCTGGTCCGCCACGGGCCTGGCCGCCCTGTTCGCCCACGGCGCCTGGCCCGACGGCGTCACCTTCACCCGCGCCCCCCTCGCCATCCGCGGCCTCGTCGCCCAGCCGCACGACATCCCCGCCGCCTGGCCGGACACCCCCGAGTCCCAGCTCTCGGGCTACGGCCTGTTCTGGGGCCTGCTCATCGGCCAGGTCATGATCCTTATCGTCCTGACGGTGTTCGTGATGGGCACGCTGGCACGGTGGCGGGCGGTCAGGGTGCGGAGACGGCTGGAGAGCGCGGAGCCCTTGCCGACACCCGAGATCCGTGAGGTACCGGTACCCCGAGCGGAGCCGGAGCCGGAGCCGACCCAAGTACTGCCAGAGGCGGCACCGGTGGAGTCAGCCCCCCTGTCGAGTCCTTTGCCGAACCTTTCGAGGAACGGTGAACGGGTGGGTGGGTGGGAAACACCCCGCGCCGAAGGCGCGGTCCTCTACGGCCCCCCGGAAACCCGCCGAACAACCGCAACCCAAGCCATACGAGACGCGGAGGGCCCCGCCCTCATCGTCACCTCGAACCCCGCCATCTGGCAGGACACCAAAGACGCCCGCGCCAAACTCGGCCCGGTCCACGTCTACGACCCCACCCACCGCTGCGACACCCCGGCCCGCCTCCACTGGTCCCCCATCGCCGGCTGCGAGGACAAACAGACGGCGGCAGCACGGGCCACCGCCCTCCTCGCCCCCATCCGCCCCACCGCGAAAATCGACCAGGCCGTCAGCGACGTGGCCGAAACGCTCCTGCGCAGCTATCTGCACGCCGCCGCCATCGACGGCCGTACGATCCGCCACGTCCACCGCTGGTCCCAGGGCACCCAGATCCAGGACGCCGTACGAACCCTCCGTACGAACCCCAAGGCGGCCTCCGGCTCCGCGGGCGAACTGGAAGCCGCACTCACCGCCCACGCGGAACGCCGGGACATCGCCCAGGAGTTGACGAGCCGGGCCCTCTCCGCCCTCTCCACGCTCAACATCCGCGAGGCCTGCACCCCCAACCGAACTGATGCGCTCGCCCTGGATTCCTTCGTGGACGAAGGGGGCACGCTTTATGTGGTAGGTGAATCCATCGAGGACCCCCGGACCGATCCGGGCGCGATGCCTCTGCTCACCGCCCTCGCCTCAAGCGTGGTCGAGCGCGGCCGGCGCATGGCCGAACGGTCATCCTCCGGTCGCCTCGACCCACCACTCACGCTCGTCCTGGACGACATCGCCGCCGTGGCTCCGCTTCCCCAGCTCCCGGAACTGCTGGCCGCCGGAACGGACCGGGGACTGCCGACCCTGGCCCTGCTCCGCTCCCGCGAACAGGCCCGCACACGCTGGCCGGACGCCGAACTGCCGGTACAAGCCCCGTAAGCCCCTGAGCCCCTGAGGTCCTGGGGTCCTGGGGTCCTGAACCAGGCACCTCAGTCACTCCCACGCTCCAGCACGAACTCCAACTCCAGCTCCCTGGGCCGAGCGGCCAACGGCACGGTCACCCCACTCGGCACGAACCCCACCTTCCGGTAGAACCGCTGCGCCCGCCCGTTCTCCTCGTGCACGATGAGCCGCACCCGCTCGGCCCCCTGCGCCCACGCCCACTCCAGAGCGGCGTCGAACAACACCTCGGTCAGCCCGTTCCCCCGTTCCTCGGGCCGTACGAACACCCCGACGAGATGCCCCTGCTTCCGCTCCACCGGAAACCCGGCCCAGTCCGTCGTCCCGGGCTCCTCGACCAGCACGGTCAGCGTCCCGACCCACCGCCCGTCCGGCCCCTCGGCGATGATCTGCTGCACCCCTGTCGCCCCCTCCGCGCCCGAGGCCGTCCGCTCCTTCCAGAACGAGTCCGGCTTGGCGGCGGCCTCGTCGTAGGTCTCGAGGAAGGCGAGGTGCGCGACAGGATCCTTCAGAGCCGCAAGCCGAAGCTCCTTCACGGCAGGCCACTCGTCAGCACGCACGGACCGGATCACATAGCTGCTCATGCCAGCCACCGTAATACCCGGGTACTACGCCCCTCACCTCGAATACTGCCCCCGGTCCGACGCCCGCCGCCTGCGCCCGGACGAGCATCGAAGCATGATTACGGCACAGGACCTGACCAAACGCTACGGCGACAAGACGGTCGTCTCCGACCTGTCCTTCACCGTCCGCCCCGGCACGGTCACCGGCTTCCTCGGCCCCAACGGCGCCGGCAAGTCCACGACCATGCGCATGATCCTCGGCCTGGACGCCCCCACCCGCGGCCACGCCACCGTCGGCGGCCGCGCCTACGCCGCCCACCCCGCGCCCCTCCAGGAGGTCGGCGCCCTCCTGGAAGCCCGCTCGGTCCACCCCGGCCGCACCGCCCACCACCACCTGCGCGCCCTCGCCCACACCCACGGCATCCCCAGGTCCCGCGTCGACCACGTCCTGGACCTCACCGGCCTGACCGACGTGGCCCGCCGCCGCGTCAAGGGCTTCTCTCTCGGCATGGGCCAACGCCTGGGCATCGCCGCCGCGTTGCTCGGCGACCCGTCCACCGTCGTCCTCGACGAACCGGTCAACGGCCTCGACCCCGAGGGCGTGCTCTGGATCCGCAACCTCCTCAAGTCCCTCGCCGCGGAAGGCCGTACGGTCTTCGTCTCCTCCCACCTGATGAGCGAGATGGCCCTCACCGCCGAGCACCTGGTCGTCATCGGCCGCGGCCGCCTCCTGGCCGACACCACGGTCGCCGACTTCGTACGACAGTCCGGCGCGGGCACGGTCAAGGTCGTCACGCCGCAGGCCGAGACCCTCGTACGACTGCTCTCGGCACCCGGCGTCGACATCACGACCACCGCCCCCGAAACCCTCGAAGTCCGCGGCACCGACGCCGAGCGCGTCGGCCGCACCGCCGCCGCCCACGGCATCCCCCTCTTCGAACTCACCCCGAACACCGCCTCCCTGGAGGAGGCCTTCATGGACCTCACCCGTGACGCGGTCGAGTTCACCGCCACCCTGGAAGGACCGACGGCATGACCACCGCGACCACGACCGTGCCGTACCGCGTGACCCCGGCCCGGGTGCTGCGCTCCGAATGGCACAAGCTCTGGACCCTGCGCTCCACCTGGATCACCCTCATCGCCACCAGCGCCCTGACCCTCGCCATGGGCGCGGGCATCAGCGCGGCCTACGACGGCAACGGCGAGGCCGAACTCGACACGGTCGTCCTCATCCTCCTCGGCACCCAGTTCGCCCAGCTCAACCTCGGCGTCCTGGGCATCCTGTCCACCGCCGGCGAGTACTCCACCGGCCAGATCCGGGCGACGATGACAGCGGTCCCGAGCCGCCTGCCCGTCCTCTGGGCGAAGGCGGCCGTCCTGGCCGCGGTCACCTTCCCCCTCGCCCTGTGGACGAACCTCCTCACCTTCCCCCTCGCCCAGTCCTTCCTCTCCGGCACCGACCACGCCGCCTCCCTCGGCGACCCGGGCGTCCTGCGCGCCCTCGTCGGCAACGCCGTCGGCCTCGCCCTCTTCGCGGTCCTCGCCCTCGGCCTCGGCGCCGTCGCCCGCTCGGTCCCGATCGCCACGGGCGCGTTCATCGGCCTGGTCATGATCCTCCCCGAGGTGCTGGCGATGCTCCCGTACGACCTCGTCGACGAGGCCGTACGGCACTTCCCCGGCCGTGCCCTGGAAACCCTCACCACCGCCCAGCCGATGCCGGACGCGCCCTCCCCCGGCATCGCGCTCCTGTCCCTGCTCCTGTGGACGGCGGCAGCCCTCGCGGCAGCCGCGGCGGTCCTGAAACGACGGGACGTATGACGACGGGACGTATGCCGACCGGGCAGGAAACCTCCACCATGGACCCCGTGGCGGAAGAAGAAGCACGGCCCGTACCGGAAGAACGAACGACGGAGCCCCTCACCGAGTACGTCCACCGCGTCACCCGACGCGTACGCGCCTTCGACCGGCGCCACCCCCTCCTCTGGGACCTGCACCTGGCCGGCTTCTGGGTGACAGCGGCCCTGATCGACGACGTCGGCGAAGGCTGGCGCAACGTCACCCGCGCCCCCGACACCCCGGGCTGGCTGATCCTCACCCTGAGCCTCGGCCTGTCGGTCCCCCTGCTGTGGCGACGCACCCACCCCCGGTCCGTCCTCCTCGCCATCGCCCCGTCCGCCCTGGTCAACGCCTGGACCGGAGCCGTCCTCCAGGCCGCCCTGCTCCAGCTGCTCGTCGTCTTCCACATCGCCCTGCGCCGGCCTCCGCGCAACCTGTGGTGGGCGACGGCCGTGGTCATCGTCCCGGTGGCCGTGGCCGCCGTCCGCCACCCGCGGGGCAGCGCGGACCAGGACATCGTCCCGGTACTGATGTCCATAGCCGTCGCCATAGCCATCGGCATCACGGTCCGCACCCGCCGCAACTACACCGAGGCCCTGGAGGACCGCGCCCGCCGCCTGGAGATCGAACGCGACCAGCAGGCCCGCCTCTCCGCCGCCGCCGAACGCGCCCGCATAGCCCGCGAGATGCACGACATCATCGGCCACAACCTCTCCGTCATCACCGGCCTGGCCGACGGCGGCCGCTACGCCGCCACCAAGTCCCCCGACCGCGCGGCCCAGGCCCTGACCGCCATCTCCACCACCAGCCGCCAGGCCCTCACCGAACTCCGCCGCCTGCTGGACGTCCTACGCGAAGAGGAGAGCGAGGCACCACAGGCACCGGAACTCACCCCCCAGCCCACCCTCACCGACCTCGACCACCTCATCGACGGCGTCCGCGCGGCCGGCCTCCCCGTCCACACCTCCATCAAGGGCACCCCCACCATCACCCCCGGCCGCCAGCTCACCATCTACCGAGTCATCCAGGAGGCTCTGACCAACACCCTCAAACACGCGGGCCCCACGGCCACTTCCCACATCAACCTGTCCTACGACGACACAGGCGCCGCCACCGTCACAGTCACCGACACCGGCCGCGGCGGCCCCGAACCCCACGGCACCGCCGGCCGCGGCCTCCCCGGCATGCGCGAGCGAACCGCCCTCTACGGCGGCACACTCGAGGCCGGCCCACGCCCGCACCCCGAACAGGGCTGGCGCGTCCACCTTCACCTCCCGGAGGAAACCCCGCAGTGACCACCGTCCTCATCGCCGACGACCAGCCCCTGCAACGCTTCGGCTTCCGCATGCTGCTGGAGAGTCAGGACGACATGACGGTCCTCGGCGAGGCGACGAACGGCGCCGAGGCCACCCGCCTGACCGCCGAGCTCCACCCCGACGTCGTCCTGATGGACGTCCGCATGCCCGGCCTGGACGGCATCGAGGCCACCCGCCGCATCGTCGCCACCGGCGCCCGCACCCGCGTCCTCATCCTGACGACCTTCGACCTCGACGAGTACGCCTACGCCGGCCTGCGCGCAGGCGCCTCCGGCTTCCTGGTCAAGGACGCCCAGCCGGAGGACCTCCTCTCCGGCATCCGCGCGGTGGCCTCGGGCGACGCGGTGGTCGCGCCCAGCCTGACCCGCCGTCTCCTGGACACCTACGCCCACCACCTCCCGACCGGAGCCCCCACAGCCAACGCAGGCCCGGAGGACGACGACCCCCGCCTCGCCCCCCTCACGGACCGCGAACGCGAGATCCTCACCGTCATCGGCCAGGGCTGGACGAACACCGAGATAGCCACCCGCCTCCACCTCGCCGAATCCACGGTGAAAACCCACGTGGGCCGCGTCCTCGCGAAGACGGGCTGCCGGGACCGCGTGCAGGCGGTGATCCTGGCGTACGACACGGGACTGGTAAAGCCGGCCTGAAACGCAGAAAACCCCCGTGCCGATGGCACGGGGGTTTCCTCAACAATTGTTCGGCGGCGTCCTACTCTCCCACAGGGTCCCCCCTGCAGTACCATCGGCGCTGTAAGGCTTAGCTTCCGGGTTCGGAATGTAACCGGGCGTTTCCCTCACGCTATAACCACCGAAACACTATGAAACTGTTTCAGCCGCACCGTTGTCGTGGCCCGACAACGGGGCTGTTCGTGGTTTCAGAACCAACACAGTGGACGCGAGCAACTGAGGACAAGCCCTCGGCCTATTAGTACCGGTCACCTCCACCCATTACTGGGCTTCCAGATCCGGCCTATCAACCCAGTCGTCTACTGGGAGCCTTAACCCCTCAAAGGGGGTGGGAATACTCATCTCGAAGCAGGCTTCCCGCTTAGATGCTTTCAGCGGTTATCCCTCCCGAACGTAGCCAACCAGCCATGCCCTTGGCAGGACAACTGGCACACCAGAGGTTCGTCCGTCCCGGTCCTCTCGTACTAGGGACAGCCCTTCTCAATATTCCTGCGCGCGCAGCGGATAGGGACCGAACTGTCTCACGACGTTCTAAACCCAGCTCGCGTACCGCTTTAATGGGCGAACAGCCCAACCCTTGGGACCGACTCCAGCCCCAGGATGCGACGAGCCGACATCGAGGTGCCAAACCATCCCGTCGATATGGACTCTTGGGGAAGATCAGCCTGTTATCCCCGGGGTACCTTTTATCCGTTGAGCGACGGCGCTTCCACAAGCCACCGCCGGATCACTAGTCCCGACTTTCGTCCCTGCTCGACCCGTCGGTCTCACAGTCAAGCTCCCTTGTGCACTTACACTCAACACCTGATTGCCAACCAGGCTGAGGGAACCTTTGGGCGCCTCCGTTACTCTTTAGGAGGCAACCGCCCCAGTTAAACTACCCATCAGACACTGTCCCTGATCCGGATCACGGACCCAGGTTAGACATCCAGCACGACCAGACTGGTATTTCAACGACGACTCCACCTGAACTGGCGTCCAAGCTTCACAGTCTCCCAGCTATCCTACACAAGCCGAACCGAACACCAATATCAAACTGTAGTAAAGGTCCCGGGGTCTTTCCGTCCTGCTGCGCGAAACGAGCATCTTTACTCGTAGTGCAATTTCACCGGGCCTATGGTTGAGACAGTCGAGAAGTCGTTACGCCATTCGTGCAGGTCGGAACTTACCCGACAAGGAATTTCGCTACCTTAGGATGGTTATAGTTACCACCGCCGTTTACTGGCGCTTAAGTTCTCAGCTTCGCCACCCCGAAGAGTGACTAACCGGTCCCCTTAACGTTCCAGCACCGGGCAGGCGTCAGTCCGTATACATCGCCTTACGGCTTCGCACGGACCTGTGTTTTTAGTAAACAGTCGCTTCTCGCTGGTCTCTGCGGCCACCCCCAGCTCACCGTGTAAAACGGATCACCAGTGATGGCCCCCTTCTCCCGAAGTTACGGGGGCATTTTGCCGAGTTCCTTAACCATAGTTCACCCGAACGCCTCGGTATTCTCTACCTGACCACCTGAGTCGGTTTAGGGTACGGGCCGCCATGAAACTCGCTAGAGGCTTTTCTCGACAGCATAGGATCATCCACTTCACCACAATCGGCTCGGCATCAGGTCTCAGCCTTGATGAGCAGCGGATTTACCTACCACTCGGCCTACACCCTTACCCCGGGACAACCACCGCCCGGGATGGACTACCTTCCTGCGTCACCCCATCACTCACCTACTACAAGTCTGGTCCGTCGGCTCCACCACTCCCCTTTGCCCGAAGGCTCCAGGGCGGCTTCACGGACTTAGCATCGCCTGATTCAATGTTTGACGCTTCACAGCGGGTACCGGAATATCAACCGGTTATCCATCGACTACGCCTGTCGGCCTCGCCTTAGGTCCCGACTTACCCTGGGCAGATCAGCTTGACCCAGGAACCCTTAGTCAATCGGCGCACACGTTTCTCACGTGTGTATCGCTACTCATGCCTGCATTCTCACTCGTGAACCGTCCACAACTCGCTTCCGCGGCTGCTTCACCCGGCACACGACGCTCCCCTACCCATCACAGCACCCGTTGGGGCTATTGCTGCAATGACACGACTTCGGCGGTACGCTTGAGCCCCGCTACATTGTCGGCGCGGAATCACTAGACCAGTGAGCTATTACGCACTCTTTCAAGGGTGGCTGCTTCTAAGCCAACCTCCTGGTTGTCTGTGCGACTCCACATCCTTTCCCACTTAGCGTACGCTTAGGGGCCTTAGTCGATGCTCTGGGCTGTTTCCCTCTCGACCATGGAGCTTATCCCCCACAGTCTCACTGCCGCGCTCTCACTTACCGGCATTCGGAGTTTGGCTAAGGTCAGTAACCCGGTAGGGCCCATCGCCTATCCAGTGCTCTACCTCCGGCAAGAAACACACGACGCTGCACCTAAATGCATTTCGGGGAGAACCAGCTATCACGGAGTTTGATTGGCCTTTCACCCCTAACCACAGGTCATCCCCCAGGTTTTCAACCCTGGTGGGTTCGGTCCTCCACGAAGTCTTACCTCCGCTTCAACCTGCCCATGGCTAGATCACTCCGCTTCGGGTCTTGAGCGTGCTACTGAAACGCCCTATTCGGACTCGCTTTCGCTACGGCTACCCCACCCGGGTTAACCTCGCAACACACCGCAAACTCGCAGGCTCATTCTTCAAAAGGCACGCAGTCACGACGCACCGAGTAAACTCGATGCGCGACGCTCCCACGGCTTGTAGGCACACGGTTTCAGGTACTATTTCACTCCGCTCCCGCGGTACTTTTCACCATTCCCTCACGGTACTATCCGCTATCGGTCACCAGGGAATATTTAGGCTTAGCGGGTGGTCCCGCCAGATTCACACGGGATTTCTCGGGCCCCGTGCTACTTGGGTGTCTCTCAAACGAGCCGCTGATGTTTCGACTACGGGGGTCTTACCCTCTACGCCGGACCTTTCGCATGTCCTTCGCCTACATCAACGGTTTCTGACTCGTCTCACGGCCGGCAGACCGTAAAAGAGAGATCCCACAACCCCGCATACGCAACCCCTGCCGGGTCTCACACGTATACGGTTTGGCCTCATCCGGTTTCGCTCGCCACTACTCCCGGAATCACGGTTGTTTTCTCTTCCTGCGGGTACTGAGATGTTTCACTTCCCCGCGTTCCCTCCACATACCCTATGTGTTCAGGTATGGGTGACAGCCCATGACGACTGCCGGGTTTCCCCATTCGGAAACCCCCGGATCAAAGCCTGGTTGACGACTCCCCGGGGACTATCGTGGCCTCCCACGTCCTTCATCGGTTCCTGGTGCCAAGGCATCCACCGTGCGCCCTTAAAAACTTGGCCACAGATGCTCGCGTCCACTGTGCAGTTCTCAAACAACGACCAGCCACCCGTCACACACCACTTCCGTGATGCTGCACCGGGGCCGGCAACTGAGGGGTTCATTCCCTCAGATACCCAACAGCGTGCCCGACACCCTTCCCGCTCCCCTCAACGGTCCACGCTCTTGCGAGCAGTACTGGAAGGAGAAGACGATCAAGTGTGCCGAGTAGTCAACGTTCCACCCTTGAGCAACCAGCACCGGACGTTCGCCGATGAACTGGCCTCTGGACAACCAGGCAAGCCCGGCTGCCAAGAAGTGCTCCTTAGAAAGGAGGTGATCCAGCCGCACCTTCCGGTACGGCTACCTTGTTACGACTTCGTCCCAATCGCCAGTCCCACCTTCGACAGCTCCCTCCCCACAAGGGGGTTGGGCCACCGGCTTCGGGTGTTACCGACTTTCGTGACGTGACGGGCGGTGTGTACAAGGCCCGGGAACGTATTCACCGCAGCAATGCTGATCTGCGATTACTAGCAACTCCGACTTCATGGGGTCGAGTTGCAGACCCCAATCCGAACTGAGACAGGCTTTTTGAGATTCGCTCCACCTCACGGTATCGCAGCTCATTGTACCTGCCATTGTAGCACGTGTGCAGCCCAAGACATAAGGGGCATGATGACTTGACGTCGTCCCCACCTTCCTCCGAGTTGACCCCGGCGGTCTCCTGTGAGTCCCCATCACCCCGAAGGGCATGCTGGCAACACAGAACAAGGGTTGCGCTCGTTGCGGGACTTAACCCAACATCTCACGACACGAGCTGACGACAGCCATGCACCACCTGTCACCCGGCCACAAGGGGGGCACCATCTCTGATGCTTTCCGGGCGATGTCAAGCCTTGGTAAGGTTCTTCGCGTTGCGTCGAATTAAGCCACATGCTCCGCTGCTTGTGCGGGCCCCCGTCAATTCCTTTGAGTTTTAGCCTTGCGGCCGTACTCCCCAGGCGGGGAACTTAATGCGTTAGCTGCGGCACCGACGACGTGGAATGTCGCCAACACCTAGTTCCCACCGTTTACGGCGTGGACTACCAGGGTATCTAATCCTGTTCGCTCCCCACGCTTTCGCTCCTCAGCGTCAGTAATGGCCCAGAGATCCGCCTTCGCCACCGGTGTTCCTCCTGATATCTGCGCATTTCACCGCTACACCAGGAATTCCGATCTCCCCTACCACACTCTAGCTAGCCCGTATCGAATGCAGACCCGGGGTTAAGCCCCGGGCTTTCACACCCGACGTGACAAGCCGCCTACGAGCTCTTTACGCCCAATAATTCCGGACAACGCTTGCGCCCTACGTATTACCGCGGCTGCTGGCACGTAGTTAGCCGGCGCTTCTTCTGCAGGTACCGTCACTTTCGCTTCTTCCCTGCTGAAAGAGGTTTACAACCCGAAGGCCGTCATCCCTCACGCGGCGTCGCTGCATCAGGCTTTCGCCCATTGTGCAATATTCCCCACTGCTGCCTCCCGTAGGAGTCTGGGCCGTGTCTCAGTCCCAGTGTGGCCGGTCGCCCTCTCAGGCCGGCTACCCGTCGTCGCCTTGGTGAGCCATTACCTCACCAACAAGCTGATAGGCCGCGGGCTCATCCTTCACCGCCGGAGCTTTCAACCCCCACCCAGGAGGGAGGGAGTGTTATCCGGTATTAGACCCCGTTTCCAGGGCTTGTCCCAGAGTGAAGGGCAGATTGCCCACGTGTTACTCACCCGTTCGCCACTAATCCCCACCGAAGTGGTTCATCGTTCGACTTGCATGTGTTAAGCACGCCGCCAGCGTTCGTCCTGAGCCAGGATCAAACTCTCCGTGAATGTTTACCGGTAATCCGGCCGACACCACGAGAGCGGAACAGCCAGGCGGAATAAGCCCGGCCGTTCACAGCGTCCTCGCTGTGTATTCTTCAAAGGAACCTCGCCACCGGAAGAATCCGATGGACGGGGTATCAACATATCTGGCGTTGACTTTTGGCACGCTGTTGAGTTCTCAAGGAACGGACGCTTCCTTTGTACTCACCCTCTCGGGCTTTCCTCCGGGCGCTTCCCTTCGGTCTTGCGTTTCCGACTCTACCAGATCTTCCCGATCCGATTTCCTCGGTGCTTTCCAGGTTCCCGCTCTCGCGTTTCCCTTTCCGGCGGTTCCGACTCTATCAGATCCTTTCGGGCCTGATTCCCAGTCAGAGGGCTTGTCATCCCGGCTGTTGGGCCGTTCCGACGCCTCAAACCTTAGCGGATCCTCCCGGCAGTTCCTAATCGAGCTGCCGGACCCAAATCGAATGGAATTCGGGCACGCCGAATTCAATCCCGTTGGGAGATCGTGCTGGTGGTTTGTGGTGCCGCTGATGCGGCGGAGGTGCTGCCGAAGAACCGTTACGGCTCCGTGGCAACCCGAAGAACTCTACGGAACGAGCAAGGGGCTGTCAAGCGCCGCTTGTCAAGATCTTTTTGGGGGTCATCAGCCCAGGTCGGTGAGTCGCCCGCCGGCGTCTGGTTGGGCGTGCTCCACCCTGCGCAGGAGGCGGGTGAGGACCTCACCGAGAGCGGTGCGGTCCTCCTGGGACAGATCCTGGAGCAGGTCCTCCTCGAAGACCGTGGCGAGGCGCATCGCCTCCAGCCACTTCTCGCGGCCCTCCGAGGTGAGCTCGACGATCACGCGGACGCGGTTGGACTCGTCGCGCTCTCTGGTGACCAGTCCCTCGGTGACCATGCGGTCGATGCGGTGGGTCATCGCGGCCGGCGTCAGGCCCAGGCGCTTGGCGAGGTCGCTGGGGCCCAGGCGGTAGGGGGCGCCGGAGAGGACGAGGGCCTTGAGGACCTCCCACTCGGCGTTGCTGATGCCGAGGGCGGCGGTCTGGCGGCCGTAGGCGACGTTCATACGGCGGTTCAGGCGGGACAGCGCCGAGACGATCTGCTCGACCTGGGGGTCGAGGTCCTGGAACTCGCGCTGGTATGCGGCGATCTGCTCTTCGAGGGTCGGCTCGCTGAGGCCGCCGGGGGTGTCGCCCATGGGTCGCAGTATGGCACGGGCTTGCTTGGCGTTGAAGTCCTTCGAGGTGTACTGTTTAGGATCTAACTTTAGCCTCGAAGTCTTCAGGGGTAACTACTGAAGGCTCCCAACTAACTCGAGAGAGGTGAACGTGACCAGGGCGATGGGCGCAGCGATGCGCCGGATCCACGTGGGCAACGCACTCAGCGCATTCGGGCTCGGCTTCACCGTTCCCTATCTGTACGTCTATGTGGCGCAGGTACGGGGACTGGGTGCCATGACGGCGGGGCTTGTCCTCGCCGTCTTCGCCGTGGCGGCGCTGATCGTGCTTCCGTTCGCCGGGCGGGCCATCGTCCGGCGAGGTCCGCTGCCGGTGCTGCTCGTCGCTCTGGTCACCGCCGCGCTGGGGGCACTGAGCCTGGGGCTCGCGAGCAACGCGACGACCGTGTTGCTGTCGGCGGCCGCGCTCGGGGCGGGGCAGGCCGTGATGCAGCCGGCGCTGGCGACGATGATCGTGGACTGCTCGACGGCCGACACGCGCTCGCGGGCCTTCGCGACGCAGTTCTTCCTGCAGAACCTGGGGCTCGGCGTCGGCGGGCTCATCGGCGGTCACCTGGTCGACACCACGCACGTCTCGTCCTTCACCCTGCTGTTCGCGATCGAGGCGGCGATGTTCCTGCTGCTGGCCGTGGTGATGGCGACCGTGCGGATGCCGCACTCGCCGCGTATCCAGGACGCGCCGGGGCGGTCGGGATCGGCCAAGGGCAGCTGGAAGCAGTTGCTGGGCAACCGGGCCATGGTGCAGCTGTGCGTGGTGGGCTTCGTGCTGTTCTTCGCCTGCTACGGGCAGTTCGAGTCGGGGCTGAGCGCGTACGGCGTGGAGGCTGCCGGGATATCGACGTCCGCCCTCGGTATGGCTCTGGCCGCGAACACCGCGATGATCGTGGTCGCGCAGTTCGCCGTACTGAAGTTCGTGGAGCGGCGGAGGCGGTCGCGAGTGATGGCGGCCGTCGGGCTGATCTGGGCCGTGGCGTGGGTAACCGCGGGATACGCGGGGCTCGGGCACGGCAGCCAGGAGATGGCCACGGCCGCGTTCGTGTCGACGTACGCACTGTTCGGGCTGGGTGAGGCGATGCTGTCGCCGACGGTCGCGCCGCTGGTGGCGGATCTTGCGCCGGAGGGGATGGCGGGGCAGTACAACTCCGCGTTCGCGCTGGTCAAGCAGCTTGCCTTGGCGGTGGGGCCGGCGGTGGGCGGGCCCATGGGGGCGTCGCTGCACGCGCCGTACATCGTGACGTTCCTGCTGTTCTCGCTGGGGATCACGGTTCTGGCGGTGCGGTTGGGGCGTCAGCTCACGGCCGCGCAGGATCAGCCGTGGCGGGCGCGGAGCCGGGTGGTGGCCCAGGGGGGCCCGACTCCGGCGGATCAGGCGCGGGCAAGCGCCTGACGCAGAGGGTCGCGAACGCCGTTCACTTCGCGGCCCCCGGCAGCCCGAACTCGCACCACACCGCTTTCCCGCCACCCGGCGTCCGACGGGAGCCCCAGGTCGAGGCGATCGTCGCCACGATGGCGATGCCTCGGCCGGACTCGTCGCCGGGTTCCGCGCGGCGCCGGCGCGGGAGGTGGTCGTCGCCGTCCGTGACCTCGACGATCAGGCGGCGGTCGGTGCGGCGCAGGCGCAGCCGCATCGGGGGTGTGCCGTGTTGCAGGGAGTTCGCGACCAGTTCGCTGACCGCCAGGACGCCCAGGTCGTGCAGTTCCACCGGGAACCGCCAGCTGGTCAGGACGCCGGAGGCGAAGGCACGCGCGCGTGGGGCCGCTTCCACGCCGCCGAGGAGTTCCAGGGCGGCGTTGCGGAAGAGCTCGCCGTCGGGGCCGGTGTGGGCGGGGTGCTGGAGGACCAGGACCGCCACGTCGTCGTCGTGCTCCGCCGTCACGCCGGCCGCTCGGACCAGGCGGTCGCAGACCACCTGAGGGGTGCCCGTCGCTCCGGACAGGGCTCGTTCCAGCGAGGCGATGCCCTCGTCCAGGTCCTCGTTGCGGCGCTCCACCAGGCCGTCCGTGTAGAGGACGGCCGTGGAGCCGGGGCCCAGGGCGATCGAACCCGAGGTGTGCATCCAGCCGCCGGTGCCGAGGGGCGGGCCGGTCGGCTCGTCGGCGCGCTGGACGATCCCGCTCTCGTCGCGGACCAGGATCGGCAGGTGTCCGGCCGAGGCGTACACCAGCCGGCCCTCGTTCGGGTCGTGGATGGCGTACACGCAGGTGGCGATCTGGTTGGCGTCGATCTCCATGGCGAGGCCGTCCAGGAGCTGGAGGATCTCGTGCGGGGGGAGGTCGAGGCGGGCGTACGCCCGGACCGCCGTGCGGAGCTGGCCCATCACCGCGGCCGCGCGCACTCCGCGGCCCATCACGTCGCCGATGACCAGGGCCGTGCGTCCGCCGCCGAGGGTGATCACGTCGTACCAGTCGCCGCCGACCGCGGCCTCCGTGCCGCCGGGGTGGTAGGTGGCGGCGATGCGGAGGTCGTCGGGTTGTTCGAGCTCCTGGGGGAGCAGGGAGCGCTGGAGGGTTACGGCGGTTTCGCGCTGGCGTCGTTCGCTGGCTCTGAGGCGTTCGGCGGCCTCGGCGTGGTCGGTGACGTCGGTTGCGAAGATGAGAACACCGCCGTCGCCCTCGGTCACCGGGGTGCAGGTGAAGGTGTACGAGCGGCTGTCGGGGGCCTTGCGGGACTTGACCGTGCGGGGCTTGCCGCTGCGCAGGACCTGGTCGAGGAGCGGGAAGAGGCCGAGTTCGTCGAGCTCCGGGAGGGCCGCGCGGGCCGGGTCGCCGGTGGGGCGGGGGCCGAAAGCGGTGACGTAGGCGTCGTTGACGTAGGCGAGGCGGTGGTCGGGGCCGTGGACGAGGGCGACGAGGGCGGGGACGCGGTCGAGGACCTCGCGCACCGGGAGTTCGTCGACGGCGGGCACGGGCGGTGCCCCGTCGGCGAGTTGTTCGGCGCGGGCCGCGGGTACGGAGCCCGCGCCGTCCGAGCGCAGGTCCGATGTGACCGGGTGGTCGGTCCGCGCTGCGGCGCGGCGCTGCGTTCCGGGGAGCCGGGCGCTCCAGCGCGTGAAGTTCACGAATCCTTGCCTCGTGTCGTCGTCTGCGGCGTCTGCTGCCGGCTCCGGACCCGGCCGGGGGTCTTGGGGGTGGCACCCCGGGGTTGCGGCACTGGGGAAAGCCTCGTGGGTTCGAAGGGCGGGGGTCTGTCCGTCCAAGGTCGGGGACCAGTCTGGCAGGGCGGCCGCCCGGGTCGGCATCCGTCAGACGCCTACCCCGCGGCCGGAGTTCCTCGGTCCGGTCAGGACGACCCCTTCGGGTCGTTCGTCGGGTCCTGAGGAGGCTTTCCACCGGCCGCGAGTTCGAACTCCGCTCGGGGATGTTCGAGCGATCCAAGGGAGACGATCTCCCTCTTGAAGAGTCCTGACAAGGTCCATTCCGCCAGGACGCGGGCCTTGCGGTTGAAGGTGGGCACCCTGCTGAGGTGGTAGACGCGGTGCATGAACCAGGCAGGGTAGCCCTTCAGCTTGCGTCCGTAGACGTGCGCGACACCTTTGTGCAGCCCCAGGGAGGCGACCGAGCCGACGTACTTGTGGGAGTACGTCTGAAGGGGCTCTCCCCGCAGGGAGTGCGCGATGTTGTCGCCGAGGACCTTCGCCTGGCGGAGCGCGTGCTGGGCGTTGGGCGCCGTCTCCTTGCCGGGTTCTCCGGCCGTGACGTCGGGGACGGCGGCGGCGTCTCCGGCCGCCCACGCGCGCGTGGTGCCCTCGATGGTCAGCTCGGGGGTGCATTTCAACCGACCGCGTTCGTTCAGCGGGAGGTCGGTCGCGGCGAGGAGCGGGTGGGGTTTGACGCCGGCCGTCCAGACGACCGTACGTGTGGGGAAGCGGGCGCCGTCGCTGAGGACGGCCACGCGGTCCGCGCAGGACTCCAGGCGGGTGTTCAGGCGTACGTCGATGTTGCGGCGGCGCAGTTCGGTGACCGTGTAGCGGCCCATCTCCTCGCCGACCTCGGGGAGGATGCGGTCCGAGGCCTCGACGAGGATCCACTTCATGTCGTCGGACTGGACGTTGTGGTAGTAGCGCGCTGTGTAGCGGGCCATGTCCTCCAGCTCGCCGAGCGCCTCCACGCCGGCGTAGCCGCCGCCGACGAAGACGAAGGTGAGGGCCGCGTCGCGGACGGCGGGGTCGCGGGTGGAGGAGGCGATGTCCATCTGCTCGATGACGTGGTTGCGCAGGCCGATGGCCTCCTCGACGGTCTTGAAGCCGATGCCGTGCTCGGCGAGACCGGGGACGGGCAGGGTGCGCGAGATCGAGCCGGGGGCGAGGACGAGTTCGTCGTACGTCAGCTGCTGCGCGCCGGTGCCTTCCTCGTCGGTGGCGAGGGTGGTGAGGGCGGCGGTGCGCTTGGCGTGGTCGATCGAGGTGACCTCGCCGACGACGACCCGGCAGCGGTCGAGGACGCGGCGCAGCGGTACGACGACATGGCGGGGGGAGATGGAACCGGCGGCCGCCTCGGGGAGGAACGGCTGGTAGGTCATGTACGGGTCGGGTGTGACGACGGTGATCTCGACGTCGCCCCGCGCGAGTTCCCGTTTCAGCGTCCGTTGGAGTCGCAGGGCGGTGTACATCCCGACGTAGCCGCCGCCGACAACGAGAATGCGCGCACGTTCCTTCACCATCCCATGACGCACCCGGCGCTTGCGTTTGTCCACAGGCTCGACAATTTGTGTGACCGCGAGTCGGGCGCGCGCGGGGTTGGCCGATTCACCGAGGTGCGGGGAAAGATCGCAGGTCAGCTGGTATGTGCCGGGCGGCCGGAGGGGGCGTAATCGGGACGTATACGACCCGTACTCCGATCGGGGGGCGCTCCGTGCGGAACGTCCCCCTTCTGAATTGACCCCCACTCAACTATGTTCGTGTGTCGACGGGGTGTAGGGGGATACGCCTTCGGATCCGCGACGGGCGGGTCCGGGAAGCGGGTTTGTTCCGTTCGCTCCGGCTTTCGATGGCGGGGAGAGTCTCCGGGGGGAGACGTCAGTACCGGGGGATCACTTATGCATGTTCAGGACTCTCATTGGTCGTCCGCGTCCACCATCGCACCCGGTGGCGGGGCGATGGGCGGACCGTTGGGCTCAGCGATGAGCGCGGCGACGGGCAACGGACGCGCGGACGGTGGGCGTACGACGCCGCTGCGCGTGGACGCACAGCGCAATCTGGAGCACGTACTGCGCGCGGCGCGCGAGGTCTTCGGCGAGCTGGGGTACGGCGCGCCGATGGAGGACGTGGCGCGGCGCGCGCGGGTCGGCGTCGGCACGGTGTACCGGCGCTTCCCGAGCAAGGACGTCCTGGTGCGGCGGATAGCCGAGGAGGAGACCTCCCGGCTGACCGACCAGGCACGTGCGGCGCTCGGTCAGGAGGACGAGCCGTGGTCGGCGCTGTCGCGCTTCCTGCGGACGTCAGTGGCCTCGGGCGCCGGGCGGCTGCTGCCGCCGCAGGTGCTGCGGGTCGGTGTGGCGGACGAGGGCGCGCCGGAGGGCGCGCGGGTGCCGCAGCAGCGGACGCAGCCGGGTGCCGGGGAGCTGCGGCTGGTGGCGGGGGACACGGTGTTCTCCGCGGACGACGACCCCGGGGCGGCGGCGCTGCTCGAGGTCGTGGGCCAGCTCGTGGACCGGGCGCGGGCGGCGGGCGAACTGCGGGCCGACGTGTCGGTGTCGGACGTCCTGCTGGTGATCGCCACGGCGGCGCCCTCGCTGCCGGACGCGGCGCAGCAGGCCGCGGCCTCGGCACGGCTGCTGGACATTCTGCTGGAGGGGCTGCGGTCGCGGCCGATGTGACGGTGGTCGTCGTCCGCTGCTCGGGTACCGCCGGGTACCGCCGGGTACCGCCGGGTACCGCCGGGTACCGCCGGGTACCGCCGGGTACCGCCGGGTACCGCCGATGACCCGTGACTCGAAAAGGTGACGGTGAGGTGTGGGTGCTGCGGCGCCCGCACCTCGGTCACTGCCCGGGAATGCGCCGGGCATTTCGGGCATGTCTCTCAACTGCCGCCCTCAGGGCGTCGATTGAGCCTTCCCCGAACGAGTGAGCGCTAGTACTGCATTGCGGGAAGTCCCCACGGACGAGTGGAGGGTCCGCACTCCGGGGTCCTGAACA
The DNA here is from genome assembly GCF_036237295.1 of Streptomyces sp. NBC_01352. Lineage (NCBI taxonomy): Bacteria > Bacillati > Actinomycetota > Actinomycetes > Kitasatosporales > Streptomycetaceae > Streptomyces > Streptomyces sp. NBC_01352. Next base: position 5,838,541 of record NZ_CP108354.1, on the reverse strand, counting down.
AAAGCCAATATGGCACGCTGACCCGGTGTTCGGGACTGGTGGAGCAGGCGGCGGGGGCTTTCCGCGATGAGCTTTGACGGGCGGGACGGGTCACTCGGTGACGACGACGCGGAGGCCGGTGGCGCGGCCTCGCCGCAGGTACCGAGCCAGGGGGGACGGGCCGGTGTCCCGCACGGCGGTGAGCCGATGGGGGCCGAGCGGGCCGAGTCCCTGGTGGCCGGCATCCCGGCGCAGCCCGGCGAGCCCGTCGAGGGCAGCGTGCCGGCGCAGCGCGACCGGCGCGAGGGCAGCGGCATCCTGCCGCCGCCCAGGGAGCTGCCACCCTCCGACGCCGACCTGATCGAGCGGATGCGCTCGGGCGACGACACCGCCTACGAGGCGCTCTACCGGCGCCACGCGGACGCGGTGCGCCGCTACGCCCGCACCTGCTGCCGCGACGGCCACACCGCCGACGACCTCACCGCCGAGGTGTTCGCCCGCATGCTCCAGGCGGTGCGCGGCGGCTCCGGCCCCGAGCACGCCGTACGCGCGTATCTGCTCACCACCGTCCGACGGGTGGCCGCGAGCTGGACGAAGTCCGCGAAGCGGGAGCAACTGGTCGACGACTTCGCGGTGTTCGCCGCGCAGTCGGCGCGAGTCTCCCACCCGTCCGACAGCGACACACTGGACCTGGGCGCCGATGTGCGGGCGATGCACGAGGCCGAGCAGTCCATGGCCATGCAGGCCTTCCGGTCGCTGCCCGAGCGGTGGCAGGCCGTGCTGTGGCACACCGAGGTCGAGGACGAGACGCCGAGTGAGGTCGCCACGCTCTTCGGGCTCGACGCCAACGGCACCCGGGTGCTCGCCAGCCGGGCCCGCGAGGGCCTCAAACAGGCCTACCTCCAGGCCCACGTCAGCGTCACCCTCGCCACCGACGAGGAGTGCGCGCGCCACGCCGACCGCCTCGGCGCCTACGCCCGCGGCGGGCTGCGCACCCGTGCCGAGCGCGGTCTGCGCAAGCACCTGGAGGAGTGCGCCAAGTGCCGGCTGGCCGCGGGCCAGATCAAGGAAGTCGCCGGCGGTATCCCCGCCGTCGTGCCGATCGCGGTCATCGGCTGGTTCGGCGCCGCCGGGTACGCCAAGGCGGTCGGGCTCATCGCCGGCGGTGCCGGGGCGGGCGCGGCCGGGGCCGCGGGGGCGGCAACGGCGGCGAGCGGCGGCTCTTCCGGCGGGGCCGGGGCCGGTGGCGGGGCGGTGGGCTCCGAGGGGCTGGGCGCGCCCGTGAAGGCCGGTATCGCGGCGGGTGTGGTGGCCGTGGCGGCCGCCGCGGTGGCGCTCGGGCTGATCGGCGACGACAGTCCGCCCAGGAAGCCGGACGCCAAGCCGCCCGCCTCCACACCGGCGCTCGACCCCGCGAGAAACACGCCCGCACCACCGGAGAAGGAACCCCGGCCGGCACCTCCGGTGATCGCGGCCGCACCCAACCCGACGCCCACACCGACCCGGACGACCCCGAGCCCCACGCCCACGCCGACCCCCACCCCGACTCCGACGCCCACGCCGACCCCCACCCCGACCCCCACGCCTACGCCCACTCCCACGCCGGCCCCGACGCCTCCGCCCGCCCCGGCCGTCTACCAGTGGAGCGAGCTGTCGTACGACCTCACCGGCGACGGCACCGAGCCCGAGATGCGGATCGGCCAGAGCAGTTGGGTCTGGCAGCGGTACGGCGTCTCGATCGCCGACAGGCAGTACGCGCGCGGCGTGACCGTGCACGGCCACTCCTCCGTGACCGTCGACCTCAACCGCGAGTGCTCCGCCTACGACGCGATGGTGGGCGTCGACGACATGACGGCAGGGCTCGGCAAGGTCTACTTCTCGGTCTACGCCGACGGCGTCCAGTTGTGGCGGTCCGGGATGATCAAGGGCGGGGACGCGGCGGTGCCGGTCCATGTGAACCTCGCCGGGCGCGAGACCGTACGGCTGGTGGCGGAGCCGCACAGCTACCTCGACAACCTGGCGCTCGCGGACTGGGCGGAGTCGAAGTTCACCTGCTCCTAGTTCGCCTGCTCCTAGCCCAGCGGCTCCGGGTTCTGCTGCTCCGGGTTCACGTGCTCCAAGGACGTACGGCGAGGTGGTCGCACACCGCCTCGCCCAGGTCGCTCAGGACCTCGTCGACGGTGAGAGCCACGCCTGTGGCGCGCTCCGTCTCGTACGGCCCGGCGCCCAGGGCGGCCAGGGCGGCGGCCTCGGCCCGCTCGGCGGCCGCACGCTCCGGCATGGGGCGCGGATGGCCGCCGCGCCAGTGCTCGCCGGCCGCGAGCAGACGCACCGCGCGCGGGTGGTCGCCGAGCCGGGACAGCAGCTCCGCGGCACTGTCCACGACCGCCGCCGTGACCACGTCGGCGCACCGCTTCTCCACCGCCTCGTGCAGCGTGCCGAGCACCTTCGGCAGTCCGTGCTCCGGGCCCGCCTCGGCGGCCGTCAGCAACCCGTCGACCAGATTCAGCATCGCGGTGAACTGGGGCGGTGGCGTGGCCCGCGCGGTGGCCGCGCAGGCCGCCTCGTGCAGTCGACGGGCTCGGGGAATGTCCTCCTCGTCCAGCGCGAGCACGGTGCGCAGCAGCAGGACGAACGCCCGGGAGTCCGGTACGCCGTACTGGTCGGCGGCGTCACTCGCCTCGTCCAGCACGGCCAGCGCGGCCGCACGGTCGCCCGATCGGTAGGCGATCTCGGCGAGCCGTGCCAGGAGGAACGGCGTCTCGGTGTGGGCGCCCACCTCGTAGGCGAGCCGCAGCGCCTCCTCGTACTCCGCCTCGGCCTCGTCGAGCCGCCCGCGCGACATGGCCGCCTCCCCCGCCGCGCTGCACACCTGGGCCCACAGCCAGCGGTCGCCGACACGTCTGCTGAGCGCCCGCAGCTCCACGAGGTCGTCGTCCACGCCGGGCATGCCGCCCGGTGCGTCGACGACCATGTGCGTACGGAACATCAGGATGACGCCGAGCTCCCAGTCGCCGCCGTGGGTACGGCAGTTGGCGACCGCGGTGTCCATGATGGGTGCCGCGTCCACCGGGTCGCCCAGGAAGACGTCGGCCAGTGGCCAGGCGAGGCCCGGCATCCGGGCCGCCTCCGGGCCGCCCTTCTCGAAGAAGTCCCGCACCCGTGCGACGTACCGCCGCATCCGCTCGTCCGGCAGCCCGTACATCGTCTCGGTCTCGGCCCTGAGGAAGAGGTGCAGCATCCGCAGCCGCATCCGCAGGCTGTGCAAGGGGTGGTGCGCCTCGCCGTCCGGGGCGGAGAGGAAGGCGTCGACGGGGTCGGGGGCGGGCAGGGCGGCCGGGAGGGAGGCTCGGTCCTCGCCGCTGACGGTGTCCAGGGCCGCGCCGAGGCGCAGGACCTGGTCGCACCCTTCCATGCCCTCGTGGCGGTAGTTGCGCAGCCACCAGAACCAGCCCATGGCGAGGACGAGGGCGCCGGCCTCCTCCTCGGCACCGGCCGTGAGCGCTCGGTGCAGGGCCGCGCGGATGTTGTCGAGTTCGGTCTCCAGGCGGGAGATCCACGGGAGTTGCGCGGCGGAGCGCAGCTGGGGCTCGGCCTCCTCGACCAGCGCGCGCACCCACGCGCGGTGCCGCCGCTCGGCCGCGGCGCGCAGGGCCGGGGACTCGGCGGCGCGCTCGACGGCGTACTCGTGGATGGTCTCCAGCATGCGGTACCGCATGCCGTCGCCGTCGGGGCGGCGGCGCGGGGTGGCCACGATCAGGGACTTGTCGACGAGCGACCCGAGCAGGTCCGCGACCGGGCCGGTGCACACGGCCTCCGCCGCGTCGAGCTCCCAGCCGCCCGCGAACACGGACATCTCGCACAGCACCGTCCGCTCCGGTTCGTCGAGCAGGTCCCAGGACCAGTCGACGACCGCGCGCAGGGTCTGCTGGCGGGGCAGGACCGTACGGCTGCCGGAGGTCAGGAGGCGGAAGCGGTCGTCGAGGCGGTCGGCGATCTGGCGGGGCGTGAGCAGCCGCAGCCGGGCCGCGGCCAGCTCGATGGCGAGCGGCAGTCCGTCGAGACGGCGGCAGATCTCCGCGACGGCCTCCTCGTCGCCGAGTACGCCGGCCGCGTCGGGACGGACGGCGGCCGCGCGCTCGGCGAAGAGGCGGTGCGCCTGGTCGGGGAGGAGGGGCTCGACCGGGCGGACCGACTCGCCGGGGACGCCCAGGGGTTCGCGGCTGGTGGCGAGGATGGTGAGCCCCGGGCAGCGGGTGAGCAGCGTCTCGGCGAGTTCGGCCGCTGCTTCGATGACATGTTCGCAGTTGTCAAGGATCAGGAGTGGGCTGCGCGCGGCGCAGTACTCGATGAGCAGGGCGACCGGGTCGTCCTGCGGGGCCGTCAGCTCGCTGGTCATGAGCACGGTCTCGCGCAGACCGAGCGCGCTGACCACCGCGCCTGGCACCGCCTCCGGCCGGTCGAGCGGGGCGAGCTCGGCCAGCCATGCCTGCGGGAGCCCGGCGGCGGCTTCCTCGGCGAGGCGGGTCTTTCCAGAGCCGCCCGGTCCGGTGAGGGTGACGAGACGGGCCCTGTGCAATTCGGAACGGATGGCGTCGAGTTCGGGTTCCCGGCCGACGAAGGATGTCAGACGGGGGCGGAGGTTGCCGGTGCGACCGGGTGGTTGAGGGCCTGGTTGCTGGGGGCCGGGTTGCTGGGGGCGTGGTGCGGCGGTCGGGGGTGCCGCGAGCAGTTCGGCGTGCAGGGCGCGGAGTTCCGGGCCCGGGTCTGTGCCGAGGCCGTCGGCGAGGGCGTGGCGGGCGGTGTCGTACGCGGCGAGGGCGTCGGCGGCGCGGCCGGTGTCGCGCAGGGCGCGGATGAGGAGGACGTGCAGCGGTTCGTCGTACGGATGCGCCGTGGTCAGTTCCTTCAGTTCCGGTACGGCGTCCTGGGCGCGGCCGAGCTGGAGGTGTGCCGCGATTCGGGTGCGGATCGCCTCCAGGCGCAGTGCCTCCGGGCGGGTGGCGGCGGCGGTGCGGTCGGGGAGGTCGGCGAGGGCGGGGCCGCGCCACAGGGCGAGGGCGGTGTCGAGGGCTCGGGCGGCGGTGGGGGCGTCGCCGTGGGTCAGGGCGGTGGTGCCCTGGCGTATCAGGCGCTCGAAGACGAAGAGGTCGACATCGTCTTCGGTCGCGGCGAGTCGGTAGCCGCCGGGTTCGGAGGTGACGGCGTCCTTGCCGATGCCGGGGGTACGGCGGAGGCGGGCGACGAGGGCCTGTAGGGCGGCCGGGGCGTCCTGGGGCGGGGCGTCGGTCCACACCTCGTCGATCAGGGTGTCGGGGGTGGTGACGCGGCCAGGGCGGAGGGCGAGGGCGGTGAGGAGGGCGCGGAGGCGGGGGCCGCCGAGGGGTACGACGGTGCCGCTCTCGTCCTCGGCCTGGGTGACGCCCAGGATTCTGTACCGCACGGGGTCATTGTCGCCGGGGTTGCTGTGCGGGGCGCGGGGTTTCGGTTCGGGTCGATTTCGGGGCACCCGGCGTTGGTGCGGGCCTCGCTGGGGGCTCCGCCCCCAGACCCCCGGCCTATGCCCACCCACCACCCGACTCGGTCGGCCAAGAAGTGAACCGCTCGGGGGATGCGACCCGGTCGGACGAGAGGTGAACCTCAGACCGCTCGACTCGGACGCACAAGAAGAGAAGTGAGCTCCAGGCCACCCCACCCGGCGGGACAAGAAGGGAACCGCAGGACGCCCCACCCGGCGGGACAAGAAGTGAACCCCAACCGCCCCACCCCGCGGGACGAAAGGTGAACCCCAAGCCACCCCACCCCGCGGGACGAAAGGTGAACCCCAAGCCACCCCACCCCGCGGCTCACGCAGCCCGGCGGCATCTGTGGCGTCCTCGGTCTGCGCCGGCAGGTGGTTTTACGCCAGCGCCGCCCCGCCGGAGGCGCCCGCGCCCAGGGCTCCCCTCTGCGGCCTGATGCCCGCCGGTACCGCACGCGCGCGTGCCGGGGTGCCGGTCCAGCAGGTGCCTCGGCGGGAGAGGAGGCGGCCCAGCCACAGCTCCAGGGAGACGAGGTCGGCGAGGCCGTCCAGGGGGAGGGGCTCGCCCTCGGCCGCCGCGCGGAGGGCCTTGCGGACGACTCGGGCCTCCACCAGGCCCGCCTGGGCGAGCAGCGGGTTGCCGAACAGGGACATCAGGGAGTCCGCGGCCACCCGTAGGCCCGTGCGGGCGGCTGCCGCGGAGGAGGCGTGGGTCGGGGCGCCCCAGCCCGGGGGGAGGTCGGCCACGCCGGCGCCCTCCAGGACCGTCCGCAGGATCGCCGCCCGGGCACCCGGCTGGACTCGCAGCGCCTCCGGGAGGGCCCGGCAGGCGCGGACGACCTGGTTGTCGAGGAAGGGGGCGTGCAGGCGTTGGAAGCGGATCTCGGCCGCCTGTTCCAGGACGCGGAGGTCCGCCGCGGCGCGGGCGAGGGCTCCGCGCGCGCGGAAGTCGCCGGGGCGCTGGCCCGGGCCGACCCCGGAGCGGTGGGTGGCGCCCTGGAGGCGAACCGATACTTCAGCAAGGGCCTCGCCGGTGAGCCAGCGCGCCGCCGGGCCCGGTCTGGCCCAGGCGAGCGCGGACAGGGACGCCCCCACGGCACCTCCGGGTTCGTCGAAGCGGCGCTGCATGAGGCGGTCGGCGAGGACCTCGAGGCCGGTGCGGTAGGGCGTACGGGCGAGGCGGCGTGCCGCGCCGTACACGCGCGCGGGGACCAGCACCGAACCGTCCGCCTTGGCGAGCGCGGCGACGGGGCGTACGAGGTGGCGGCGTTTGCGGTCCATAAGGAGGTCCGCGAGACGGGCCGGGTGGGCGTCCAGGACCTGGCGGGCGCCGTAGCCGGTGAAGTGGTCCGCGCTGCCGGAGGCGAGGCGGGCGCGGTGGCGGGCGGCCGTCACCAGGCACGGACCGGGTTCGTCGGTCAGGGGGCCGTCGAGTTCGGCGTACGGGAGGGTCTCCTCGCCGCCGGTCACGACCACGTGGTGCAGGCGCGGGTTGGCCGCGAGGGTGCCCGCCCGCTCCAGCTCGGACTCCCGGCCGCCGACGGCCAGGTCGTTGAAGGTGACGGCCAGCAGCCGCTCCCCCGCGCCCGTGCCGTGGCCCAGCACCGTGCCCGGCATGCCCGGGAGGCCGGCGGCGAGCAGGGCGAGGGTTCCCGAGGCGGGACCGCCGGAGAGGTCCGCCCCGATGCCGGGAACGGGCATCCCGCGCGCGGCACGCCGTTCCGCGGGCCCCATGCCGGGGACCGGGCCGGGGTCGATGTCGGCGCCGGGGACGTGGCGAGGCGCGGACAGGCGTACGCGTACCGCCTCCACCAGCGCGTCCCGTACGGCGTCCACCGCGCGGTCGGGGTCGGCGGAGGGCGCGGCCACCGCGAGGGAGGCGACCTGCTCGTAGCCGGCGATCTCGCGCGCCCCGGTGCGCAGGATCAGCGCGTGCCCCGGCGGAATGCGCCGTACGCCGTCGTAGGGGGTGGAGTCGTGCAGCGCGGCCGGTACGTCGGGGGCGGCGAGCAGCGCGGCGAGGTGGCCGTAGTCGAGGTTGGCCTCGATGAGGTCGGCGAGCGGGAGCGCGGCCGTGGCGTAGGCGGTGCCGCCGGCCCAAGGGGTGTAGAACACGGGCCGTGCGCCTGCCAGATCGCCGCAGACGGTGACCCGGCGGCCCACCTGGACGACGGCTGTGTAACTGCCCGGCCAGGCCGTCAGATGCCGGAGTGCGCCTCCGCGCGCGGCGAACAGCCCGACCCTCAGCTGCTCGTCCGTCGCCCCGCAGATGCCGAGGACCGCGATCCGGGTCTGCTCGTCGGCCTTCACCACCCGCACCTCGTCCGGGCGCCAGTCGCCGACCGCCCACAGCGGATCGGGGTCGCCCCACAGGAGGTGGGAGCCCACCGGATGCAGGGTCTCGCCGTCGTGTCCGACCGCACCCGCGGAGCCTGCCTCGACTGCTCTCGCGGCGGTGCTGCTCCATCCCACCAACCACCGCATGGACGCCTCCACAGGCTGTGGACAACCAGTGCACCGTACGAACTCGGCACCATGCTGCCATGAAGAACGCGCACCGGAGAGGCGGTGGGGCCGCTAGTGCTCCCCGGAATGCGCCCCGGCGGAGACTCGCGCATCGCGTCGAACACCCGGGCGAGGCAAGGAGATCGCGGGGCGACGACACAGTGATCGAGGACGTACGGCAGAATGACTGCGACGCGAATGCGCCCCCGATTCGCTCCCCCAGAACACCCTGCGCGCCCTCAAGTTCCATGGTGAGAGGGCTGCGGACCCGTGCGGGGAAGGGTCGATTTTCGGCCAATTCGGCGTCAACGGAACGGCGTTGCCCACGCTCCGTACATGCTCCGCCCACCGCCCGGCGAGCGCGCAGCCCGGGAGACGGAGTTCGCCCCCCGGGCCGTTCCGCCACCCGCGGGGATGTAGGCGGCGGTGTCCCCCAGCCCACTGGATCCAGTACAGCGGGCCGACCCACGCACGGCCCATGGAATCGCTCCCGCGATGGCCGGAGAAGAGCGCACACCCGGGCGCACGGCCACACAGCGGGAGCACGACGCAACTACGCGTATCGGACCCGCACTTCAGTACGGACCACAATCCCGCCATCCGGAACAATGCCTCTTAACGCTTGGGATGCGGCGAACTACGCTGGGTTTACGAATGCCGCATGGTTATGCCAGCGCGGCAGCCGTCTGTGTCGAGGGGTGGCGCAATGTCCAGGGAGCAACGCGGGCCGAACGAGAAACTCGGCGCCGTTCTCGCCCTCGCGGGAATCAGCAACGCAGGACTCGCCCGACGCGTCAACGACCTGGGCGCTCAACGCGGGTTGACTCTTCGCTACGACAAGACCTCGGTGGCGCGCTGGGTATCGAAGGGCATGGTGCCGCAGGGCGCTGCGCCGCACCTCATCGCCGCCGCCATAGGGCAGAAGCTCGGCCGCCCGGTGCCGCTCCACGAGATCGGCCTGGCGGACGCGGATCCCGCACCCGAGGTGGGCCTCGCCTTCCCCCGGGACGTCGGACAGGCGGTGCGCTCGGCCACGGAGCTGTACCGGCTCGACCTCGCAGGACGCCGGGCCGGCTCCGGCGGCATCTGGCAGTCGCTGGCCGGATCGTTCGCAGTAAGCGCATACGCAACGCCTGCCTCGCGATGGCTGATAACCCCGGCCGACAGTTCGGTGGCGCGTGAGGTGAACCCCGCCGAGGCCTCCGGCGCACCGCTCAAAGTCGGCCACAGCGATGTGCAGAAACTGCGGGAGGCCGCGGAGGACGCCAGGCGCTGGGACTCCAAGTACGGAGGCGGCGACTGGCGTTCGTCGATGGTGCCCGAGTGCCTGCGCGTGGAGGCGGCTCCGCTGCTGCTCGGCTCCTACTCCGACGAGGTCGGCAGAGCCCTCTTCGGGGCGAGCGCCGAGCTGACCCGCCTCGCCGGCTGGATGGCCTTCGACACCGGCCAGCAGGAGGCCGCGCAGCGGTACTACATCCAGGCGCTGCGGCTGGCCCGTGCGGCAGCCGACGTCCCCCTCGGGGGCTACGTCCTGGCCTCCATGTCCCTCCAGGCCACCTACCGCGGCTTCGGCGACGAGGGCGTCGACCTCGCGCAGGCCGCCCTGGAGCGCAACCGGGGCCTGGCCACCGCCCGCACCATGAGCTTCTTCCGGCTCGTCGAGGCACGTGCCCACGCGCGCGCGGGTGACGCCCAGGCGGCCGGCGCGGCCCTGAAGGCGGCGGAGGGCTGGCTGGAGCGGTCCCGCGAGGGCGACAACGACCCGTCCTGGCTCGGCTTCTACTCGTACGACCGGTTCGCCGCGGACGCCGCCGAGTGCTACCGCGATCTGAAGGCACCGCGCCAGGTCCGCCGCTTCACCGAGCAGGCCCTGTCGAAGCCGACGGAGGAGTTCGTACGCTCGCACGGGCTGCGCCTCGTCGTCTCGGCGGTCGCCGAACTCGAGTCCGGCAACCTCGACGCGGCATGCGAGCAGGGCGTACGGGCGGTGGAGGTCGCCGGGCGCATTTCCTCGGCGCGTACCACCGAGTACGTGAAGGACCTCCTGCACCGGCTGGAGCCGTACGGCGACGAACCGCGGGTGGTCGAGCTGCGGGAGCGGGCACGGCCGCTGCTGATGGCGCCCGCCTGAGCCAGGGACACTCCGTGCGCCTCCCGGGTTTGAGCGCATTGTCAGTGGCGCAGTGCACTATCGAAGCCGGGAGGTGGTGCAGGTGACGCGGCAGGTGCGGGAGCTCGCGTACGACTGTGACGTGCTGGTGGTCGGCGGCGGGATCGTCGGCCTGTCCACGGCGTATGCGATCACGCGCGCCGCGCCGGGCACGCGGGTGACGGTGCTGGAGAAGGAGGCCGGTCCCGCCCGGCACCAGACCGGGCGCAACAGCGGGGTGATCCACAGCGGGATCTACTACCGGCCCGGCTCCCTCAAGGCGCGGTACGCCGTCCGGGGCGCCGCCGAGATGATCAAGTTCTGCGCGGAGTATGACATTCCGCACGCCGTCACCGGAAAGCTGATCGTCGCGACCGACCGGGCCGAGCTGCCGCGGCTGCACGCGCTCGTGCAGCGCGGCCGGGAGAACGGGATCTCGGTACGGGAGCTGGGCGCCGCCCAGATCGGGGAGTACGAACCGGAGGTGCGCGGACTCGCCGCGATACACGTCGGGACGACGGGCGTGTGCGACTTCGCCGAGGTCGCGCGGCGGCTGGGCGAGGCGTCGGGAGCGGAGATCCGGTACGGCGCGCGGGTCGTACGGGTGCATCGGCGGCCGGAGCTCGGGGTGGCCGTACGGACGGCGGGCGGGGACGTCGTGCGGGGGCGGGTGCTGGTGAACTGCGCCGGGCTGTACTGCGACGAGATCGCCCGGATGACGGGGGACGAGCCGGGGATGCGGATCGTGCCGTTCCGGGGCGAGTACTACTCGCTGGCACGGCCTGCGCTGGTGCGGGGACTGGTCTATCCGGTGCCGGATCCGGCGTTTCCGTTCCTCGGGGTGCATCTCACGCGCGGAATCGACGGCGGTGTGCACATCGGGCCCAACGCGGTGCCGGCGCTGGCCCGCGAGGGGTACGGGTGGGGCGTGGTCCGGCCTCGGGAGGTGGCGGGGACGCTGGGGTGGCCGGGGGCCTGGCGGATGGCTCGGCGGCACTGGCGGTACGGGGCGGGGGAGCTGCGGCGGTCGGTGTCCAAGGGGGCGTTCGTGGAGGCGGTGCGTCGGTTGGTGCCGGCGGTCGAGGAAGGGGACCTGGTGCGTGCGGCGGCGGGGGTGCGGGCGCAGGCGGTGCTTCGGGACGGCTCTCTGGTGGACGACTTCCTCATCCGGGAGGGGGCGCGGGCCGTGCACGTACTGAACGCACCTTCGCCTGCGGCGACGGCTTCGCTGCCGGTGGGGCGGGAGGTGGCTCGACGGGCGTTGGCGGCGCTGGCGTCCGGGTGACGGTGCGGGGCGCCGCGCTCGCCGCAGGGCTGTTCTCGCCCCCGCCGCCCCTTCCCGTTCCCATCCCCAGGGGCTCCGCCCCTTCGACCCCGCCAGGGGGCTCCGCCCCCTGGACCCCCGTCGGCCTGAACGGCCTCGTCCTCAAACGCCGGACGGACTGAGTGGCGCCACGGGGGTCGTAAAATTGGGCTCACTGTGTCTGAGTCACTCGATGTCCCCGAAACCCGCCAGGTCCCGCACCCGCCCGGGGCCTCCGCCCGGCATGTTCGGGCCAAGGGGGAGCCTCGGTTTCCCGATGGGCCCCGTGCTGATCCCGCGGGGTCGCACTTCGAGCGGCGGATTCGGAGTTTTCAGCCCCGGCGGAGTCGGGTGACGGCCGGGCAGGCGGACGCGTTGCAGCGGTTGTGGTCCAAGTGGGGGCTCGACATCGACGGGCAGCGCGTCGTCGATCTCGGTGAGCTGTTCGGGAACGGCAATCCCGTCGTGCTCGAGATCGGGTTCGGGATGGGCGAGGCCACGGCCCGGATGGCGGCCGCCGACCCGGCCACCAACATCCTCGCCGTCGACGTACACACCCCCGGACAGGGCAACCTGCTCAATCTCGCCGATCAGAACGGCCTGTCCAACATCCGCGTCGGCAACGGCGACGCCATCATCCTGATGCGGGAGATGCTCGCCCCGGACTCCCTGGCCGGTCTGCGCGTGTACTTCCCCGACCCCTGGCCCAAGAAGCGGCACCACAAGCGGCGGCTGATCCAGCCGGAGTTCCTCGACCTCGCCGCGACCCGGCTCGGACCGGGGGCGGTCGTGCACTGTGCGACGGACTGGGAGCCGTACGCGGAGCAGATGCTCGAGGTGCTCACGGCGCACCCCGGCTTCGAGAACACACAGCCCGGGGGCGGTTTTGCGCCGCGTCCCGAGTTCCGGCCGCTGACTCGTTTCGAGGGCCAGGGACTGGAGAAGGGTCATGTCGTGAACGACCTGCTCTTCCGACGCGTAGAGCACGGCGTAGAGCACCTCGCAGAACAACGCACCGAGCAACCTGCTGAGCAACGTGTAGCGCACAAGGACCAGCCCCCCACCGGCGCCTGAACCCCCCTCTCCCCCTGCGGACGGCGCCTCTGCCTCGTTAGGGTCAATGCCGTGGCCACCGTTCCCCCCTACCCGACGCACCCCGGTGATCCGACCGGCGGCGCACTGCGGCACGCGCACTGGTGGCAGAGGAAGTGGGTGCGTTACGGCGGGCTGAGCACCCTGCTCGCACTCTCCGGACTCGTCATCCTCGCCCTGGTGCGCGAACAGACCGGCACGGAGGGCTTCCTGGTCGGGCTCGGACTCGCCGTCCTGCCCGTGCCGCTCCTCATGACCGCCTTCCGCTGGCTCGACCGGGTAGAGCCCGGCCCCTGGCGCAACCTCCTGTTCTCCTTCGCCTGGGGGGCCTGCGCGGCGGCGCTGATAGCGATCATCGCCAACAGTTTCGCGACGAGATGGATAGCGACGGCCACGGCGGATCCCTCCAGCGCGGACACCCTCGGCGCGACCGTCATAGCGCCGGTCGTGGAGGAGTCGGCCAAGGCCGCGGCCGTTCTACTCGTCTTCCTCTTCCGGCGCCGTGACTTCACCGGGATCGTGGACGGGGTGGTGATAGCCGGGGTCACCGCCACCGGCTTCGCCTTCACCGAGAACATCCTCTACCTCGGCACCGCCTTCGGCACCGACCAGCTCACCGGCGACACCGGGATCGCCTCCGTCACCGCGGCGACCTTCTTCGTGCGGATCATCATGTCGCCGTTCGCGCACCCGCTCTTCACCGTCCTCACCGGCATCGGCTTCGGCATCTCCGCGCTCTCGGCGGAACGCCACCACCTGCGGCGCGTCCTGCTGCCGCTGTCCGGGCTGCTGCTCGCGATGGGCATGCACGCGATCTGGAACGGCTCCTCGACGTTCGGCGAGTACGGGTTCTTCGCGGTCTACGCGGCCTTCATGGTGCCCGCCTTCGGGCTGCTGACCTGGCTCGTCATCTGGACCCGGCAGCGTGAGCTGAAGACCGTACGGGAAGAGCTGCCCGCTTACGCGGTGGCGGGCTGGCTGTCGCCGACCGAGCCGTACGCGCTCGGCTCGATGCGGGCACGGCGACTGGCCCGCGACTACGCCCGTCGGCACTTCGGTCGGCCCGCGGCGCGGGCGGTGGCGCAGTACGAGGCGTACGCGACCTCGCTGGCCTTCCTACGGCATCGGGGGCGCCGCGGGCGGGCCGAGGCCGACTTCGTCGTACGGGAACGGGAGCTGCTGGCCGAGCTGTGGTGGCGCCGGGAGGTGGCGCGCCCCGCGCTGGACCACGCGGCACGGGCGACGGCACCGCCGGTGGCGGTGACCGCGCCGCCGTGGCCGGTGTACGGGGTGTACGGGTATCCGGCGGGGCCTGCCGCGTATCCGGCGGTGCCGTATCCCTCCTACAACTCGTACAACCCGTATCGGACGTAATCAGGAAGCGCACCGCCGGACACCGGCAGGCCACCGCCGGACACCGAGACGTGCGCGCCCAAAGATCAGGCCGACGCCTCCGTCAACCGCGCGACCTCCGCCTCCGTCAGGGCCAGCTCCGCCACCCCCACCAGCGCCGGCAGCTGCTCGACCGTGCGTGCGGAGGCGATCGGCGCCGCCACCGTCGGCCGGGCCGCGAGCCACGCCAGGGCGACCGTGGCGACCGGCGCGTCGTGGGACCGGGCGATCTCGTCCAGGGCGGTGAGGACCTTGCGGCCGCGCTCGGTGTCGAGGTGCTTGGCCGCGCCGCCGGCCCGCGGGCTGTCGACGGTCGTGCCGGGGCGGTACTTGCCGGTGAGGAAGCCGGAGGCGAGCGCGTAGTACGGGACGGCCGCGAGGCCGGAGCGTTCGGCCAGGTTCTGGAGGTCGCCCTCGTACGTGTCGCGGGAGACCAGGTTGTAGTGGGGCTGGAGGGCGACGTACCGTGCCAGGCCCTCCCGGTCGGAGAAGGCGAGGGACGCCTCGAGCCGCTGCGGGGAGATGTTGGACGCGCCGATGTACCGCACCTTGCCCGCCTTCACGAGCTCGTCGAGCGCGCCGATGATCTCCTCCACCGGCACATCCGGCTTGTCGAAGTGCGTGTAGTAGAGGTCGATGTAGTCGGTGCCGAGGCGCCGAAGGGAGGCGTCGGCGGCGGCCTTGATGTTGGCGGCGGTCAGGCCCTGGTACTCGGGGTGCTGGCTCACCTTGGTCGCGATCACCACGTCCGCGCGGTTGCCGCGCGCCTTGGCCCACTTGCCGACGACGGTCTCGGACTCGCCGCCCCGGTGGCCCTCGACCCACGCCGAGTAGGAGTCGGCGGTGTCGATGAAGTTGCCGCCCGCGGCGGTGTACGCGTCGAGGACGGCGAAGGAGGCCGCCTCGTCGGCGGTCCAGCCGAAGACGTTGCCTCCGAGGGACAGCGGGAAGACCTCGAGGTCCGAGGAACCGAGCTTGCGAAGCGAAGGTGAAGTCATACCTCACCTCAACGACCGCCCAGGATCCCCCGATTCCATGGTCACACGCAAAAACCCCGTAAATCCCTGACCGGCAGCCCTGACGTCGGGGGGATGCCGTCAGGACCGCCGGGACTCGGGTAACACGACGGTCAGGGGTTGAGGCCCTTGCTCCGCAGCCACGCCATCGGGTCGATCCCGGAGCCGGAACCGTCGGTGTGGACCTCGAGGTGCAGATGCGCCCCGGTCACGTTCCCCGTCGCACCCACGCGCCCGATCACGTCACCGGTGTTGACCTTCTGGCCGACGCTGACGCTGATCGAGGACTGGTGGGCGTACCAGATCTCGGTGCCGTCATCGAGGGTGAGCACGGTCTTGTAGCCGTACGACCCGTCCCAGCCGGCCTGCGTGATCGTCCCGGTGTGGACGGCCTTGATCAGCGTGCCCGTGGGCGCGGCGAAGTCGAGGCCGGTGTGGTAGCCGGAGGACCAAAGGGAGCCGGCCTGGCCGAAGGTGGAGGTGACGGTGTACGAGGAGGTCGGCAGCGCGAACTGCTTGGCCAGCTCGGCGAGGCGCGCGGCCTCGGCCTTCTGCGCGGCCTCCTCCTCCGCCTTCTTCTTCGCGGCGGCGGCCTTGGCCTCGGCCTCCTGCTCCGCCTTGGCGGCCGCGTCGGCGGCGGCCTTCTCGGCCTCGGCGACGGCTTCAGCCGCGGCCTTGCTCTCGACCTGGTCCTGCTGCTGCTCGGCCTGGGCCATGATCCGGGCGCGCAGCACCTCGCCGGCGTCGGCCGTGCTCTCCTCGGTGTCCGCGGCGGCCACGCTGACGGTGCTGAGCGCGGTGGTGGAGTCCTCGGCGGCGTCCGAGTCGTCGGAGATGAGGGAGCCCACGTTGGGCAGGTCGGGCATGGAGATCGACACCGGCGGCTTGCCGGTCTGCGCGCTGGCCATGCCGCCCGCGCCGACAGCGGCTATGACGCCGACGCCGAGGACGGTGGAGCTGCGGGCGAGTCCGCCGCGCGCGAGTCCGCCGCGCTGCTTGGCGACGCGATGCCGGCCACGTACGGGTGGGAGGGACTCCTCGGTGGGATTCCACTCCGTCCAGGGGCCCTCGTCGGTGCTGTAGGTGCCGTAGCCGAAGGTCTCGGTGTCGCGCTGGCTCGGCACGAACGGGGCTTCTGGGGCAGGCCGGTTGGACGCCACGTGGGCGTGCTCCTTTCCTTCCTTCTCGCCTACCGGGTTAGCTGACGGGTTCGGAGCAGGAAGGTCTCCTACGCGCGTATACCGGCCGTGACTTCACGGCGGTTTCCGCGCGATTCACCCCAATTGGTGGTTCCCCGGTTCCCTTGCGGGATTCGGCGCGTGCGCACGGAGCCGACTCTTGTGACGGCTGGGACGACCGCGCTGCGTTATCGAACGTTAATAGACGCGGGGCCCTGATTCCAAGCTGTTCCTCTTGATCATTAACCTTTCCGCGCAGGACTTACGACCCATGACCGGCGAAAAACGGGCGAGTTGGCCAAGCCTCAGCAACCCCACAAGTGCTGACGGTGCGTCAGTTGTTATGCGGAGGGCTCTCATCCGATCACCCCTCGTAACAACGGACCCTCAGGGCCGTCGTACGGCGAGCAGCGCCATGTCGTCCGTCATGCCGCCTCCGGTGTGCCGGCGCACCTCCTCGGCGAGGGTGCGCAGAAGCTCACCGGGGGCACGGAAGGTGCGCCCCGCGAGCCGCGCCTCGGGGTCGTAGAACTCCCCGCGGGCGTTCCGCGCCTCGGACAGCCCGTCGGTGTGCAGCAGCAGCGTGGCCCCGGCCGGGAAACCGGTCTCGTCGGCGCGGTCGGGCCAGGTGCCGAGGTCTCCCATGCCGAGCGGCAGCGCGGCCTCCCGCGCGAGCAGGCAGCGCACGGTGCCGTCGACGTGCAGCAGGAGCGGTGGCGGATGCCCCCGGTTGACGATCCGCACCACGCCGCGCCCGTACGGAAGCTCGGCCAGCACGGCCGTCGTGAACCCCTCGAAGGCCTCGATCCCGCCCCGCCGCGTGGCCTCGCGCGCCAGCGCCCGCTCCAGCCGCTGCGCGACCGCCTCCAGCGTCGCCTCCTGCTCGGCGGCCTCCCGGAAGGCCCCGATCACGATGGAGACCGCCGCCACCGCCCCCATCCCCTTGCCCCGCACATCACCTACGACGAGCCGGACGCCGTACGGACTGTCCTGCACCGCATACAGATCACCCCCGATGAAGGCGTCCGCCTGGGCCGCCTCGTAGCGGGCCGCGATGTCGAACCCGCCGATCCGTCCGGCGGGCTCGGGCAGCACCGCGCGCTGGGTGGCCTCGGCGATCCCGCGCGCGGAGGCGAGGCGCCCCTCGCCCCGGCGTACGACACGGTTGATGACGGCGGCCAGCACGGCGACCGTGGCCACGGTGACCACCTCGGTGACCGTGTCGGCGTCCGCGGCGAGTCCGTACCGGGCATGGACCGCGTACGTGGCGATCAGGGCCACGCCCCCTGTCACGACGGTGCCGCTCAGCGAGTAGACCGGCGCGGCCACGAGCGGGGCGGCGGTGAAGAAGGGGATCGCGGTGAAGGCGTGCGGGGTGAGGAGGTCGTAGAAGACTCCCCCGACGATCAGCAGGACGGGGAGTACCTGGAGAACGACCCGCAGGCTGGAGATGCGGCGCCCCTCCTCCGCGTCACCAGGCCGCACCACTCGTCTCCCCCACGTACGTCCGGTCCCGTCACCACTGCACCCAGGTTTCCCGGACCGGTGGCGGGGGGCGACCGGTGAGGGCCGACCGGCGTACACATACACCGAGGGCCGGAACCCATTTCTGGATTCCGGCCCTCGGCCTTCAGTAGCGGGGACAGGATTTGAACCTGCGACCTCTGGGTTATGAGCCCAGCGAGCTACCGAGCTGCTCCACCCCGCGTCGTTGTGTCTTCAGTGTACGCCATCCGCGGGACGGAAGTCGCATCGACGCCGGCTGCCCGGATTGTCCGCACTCGCGCACGGCGGCAAGGGGACGTGTCGGGGGGTGTCCGCCCGCAGCGGTTGGCGCGTCAACACCGGCACCTCGATGAGGAACCGATTCCGCGCCGTTCCGAGGACGGACACCCCCCGACACGTCCCCGACCCCCACACAACACAAGGCGCTACGCGCACCCCCACCCCACCCGCACAGGCCGCCGCAGGCACTCGTCAACCCAGCAGATGCCGATTAGGCGCCTTCGCCACCGCCTCGTACTCCGGGAGCACGACGACCGTCGCACCCTCCGCCACCAGCACCCCGCTCCCGTCCGCCCCCGCGACGAACGTGTCCGGCTCGCGCCACGCCGTCACCACCCGCCGCACCCCCGCGTCCAGGATCAGCCGCGCGCACGGCGCCGGCCGGGACGCGCGGCGGGCGCACGGTTCCAGGCTGCTGTACACCGTCGCGGAGGCCAGCCGGGGGTCACCCGGCGTGATCTTCGCGAGGGCCGCCTCCTCCGCGTGGACGACCGGGTCGTCGCCCTCCCGTGAGTGGCCGCGCGCCAGCTCCGTACCGTCGGCCGCCACCACCACCGCCCCCACGCTGAACGCCGTGTCCGAGGGCGGACACAGGGCCGCCAGTTCGCAGGCGAGGGCGAGCCAGTGGTGGTCGGCGGCGGAGGCGTGCGGCCCGCTGCCCGGTGCCGTCGGCTCATAGCGCATCAGGACGACGTCCCCGACCGGCTGGGTGGAGACCAGCCGGAGGCGTCCGCCCTGGTAGGGGCCGGGGCCGAACAGGCGGGGCGCGTCCGGGTCGCCCACGAACAGCGGGGCCAGCACCAGCTGGAGTTCGTCGGCGAGCCCCTGCCGCAGCAGCTGGGTGTGGATCTGTCCGCCGCCCTCGACCATGAGGCGCCGGACCCCACGGACGTCGTGCAGGTGCTCCAGCAACCGCCGCCAGTCGAGTTCGGCACCGAGGGGCACCACGTCCGCCGCCAGTCCCACCGCACGAGCCCGGGCCGCGCCCTTCTCCGTCGTATAGACGATCTTCTCGCCGCCCGTGTGCCAGAAGTTCGCGGCCGGGTCCAGGTCCCCCGACCCGCTGACCGTGACCTTCAGCGGATACTCCGGCTTGCCCGCGGCCACCCGGGCCGCCCGCCGCTCCGCCGAGTTGACCAGCAGCCGCGGATTGTCGGCACGGATCGTCCCGGCGCCCACCAGGATCGCGTCGACGGACGCCCGCACCTCGTCGACCCGGTCGAAGTCGGCCGGGCCGGAGAGCAGCAGGCGGTCGGGGCCGGTGTCGTCCAGGTAGCCGTCGAGGGAGACGGCGGCGGAGAGGAGGACGTACGGGTGGGGCATCGGCGCGGTCCCTCTCGAAGGCGGCGGCACGGCGGGCGTGGTTCATGTCACGGCGGGCTTGGTTCAAGTTTGAAGCAAACCTACACTGGGGGCATGACGACTCGCTGGCTCACCCCGAAGGAGCAGCGCGCCTGGCGCGCGTACATCGCCGCGACGCAACTCCTGGAGGACGCGATCGACCGGCAGCTCCAGCAGGAGGCCGGCATGCCGCACCTCTACTACACCATCCTGGCCTACCTCTCCGAGGTGCCCGAGCACCGGCTGCGCATGACCGATCTCGCCGAGAAGCTGAAGATCACCCGCAGCCGGCTGACGTACGCCGTGACGCGCCTGGAGAAGGACGGGCTGCTGCGGCGCGAGGACTGCCGCTGGGACAAGCGCGGCACCGTCGCGGTCCTGACGGACGAGGGCATGACGACCCTGGAGCAGACCGCGCCCGGCCACGTCGAGACGGTCCGCGCCTCCCTCTTCGACCGGCTCACCGACGAACAGGTGGAGCAGCTGGAGGAGATCTGCACGGGCATCGCCGAGGGCCTCCAGGGCGACGACGCCCAGTCCGCGCCGGAGGGGGTCCCGTGGCGCCGCCGCTCCTCCCCTTCGTGCTCGTGAGCCGCACCACAAACTGATTGCTTCAAATTTAAAGCATGAGGTAGGGTCCAACTCGTGGATCTGCTTCAAAACTGAAGCAGATCCCGCGCTTCTGACCACCGGACCCGGGAGAACCCGCATGCCCGACTTCCCCGCCGCCACCCCCCGCTCCCGCGTCCGCGTACCGCTGCGCTTCCACGACGGCTACAGCGTCGACACCGAGGTCGTCACCTTCCACGGCCTGGCCGACGGCCAGGAACACGTGGCGATCATCCTCGGGAACCCGGCCCCCGGCACCACCGCAACCGCAACCGCCACCCCCCTCGTCCGCCTGCACTCCGAGTGCCTGACCGGCGACGTCTTCGGCTCGGCCCGCTGCGACTGCGGCCCGCAGCTGCGCGAGGCCGTCGAGCGGATAGCCGACCGCGGCGGCGTGCTGCTCTACCTCCGCCAGGAGGGCCGCGGCATCGGTCTCTACAACAAGCTCGACGCGTACGCCCTCCAGGACCAGGGCCTCGACACCTACGCCGCCAACACCGCGCTGGGCCTGCCCGAGGACGCCCGCGACTACACGGCGGCCGCCCAGATGCTCCAGGCGCTCGGCATCAACAGCCTCGACCTGCTGTCCAACAACCCCGACAAGGCAGGGCAGTTGAGGGACCTCGGCATCCACGTCCGCGACCGGGTGCCCACCGGCGTCTTCCAGAACACGCACAACGTCCGGTACCTGCGCGCGAAGGTCCTGCAGACCCAGCACACGCTGCCGCTCGGCGAGCTGACGGGACGTCACGCGGGCTGATGGTGTAGCCCGCTACACCCCACACTCGGTAACCCACTCCCTCGTGGCCACACACGGCGGACGGAATCGTGGAGATCACACGGATCCCACCGTTTTCCGCCCCGTCCCGCTGTTGTGGAGGCAATCCCTGCCATGGCCACTTTCCTGTACCACGTAGGCCGACTGGCCTTCAGATGGCGCTGGTTCGTCACCCTGCTCTGGATCGCGGCCCTGGCCGCCGTAGGCGTCGCCGCCGCCAAGGCGCCCGCCGCCGCCTCCGACGGGTTCACCATGCCCGGCATCGAGTCCCAGAAGGCCTTCGACCTGCTCGAAGAGCGCTTCCCCGGGTCGGCGGCGGACGGGGCGAGCGCCCGGATCGTCTTCGTCGCCCCGAACGGCGAGAAGGTCACCGCCACCGAGAACAAGGCGGCGATAGAGAAGCTCGTCGACGAGGCCTCCGACAGCTCCCAGGTCGCCAGTGCCGTCGACCCCTTCCAGGCGAAGGCGGTCAGCAAGGACGCGACGACGGCGTACGCGACGGTCTCCTTCAAGGTGCCCGCGGCCGACCTGACCGACGCGAGCAAGAAGCACCTGGAAAGCGCCATCGACGTGGCCCGGGACGCGGGGCTCACCATCGAGGTCGGCGGGGACGCCCTCGCCACCCAGCCCTCGGCGGGCGGCAGCGCGGAGGCCATCGGCATCGCGATCGCCGCCCTGGTCCTGCTCATCACCTTCGGCTCGCTCGCCGCCGCCGGACTGCCGCTGCTCACCGCGATCCTCGGCGTCGGCCTCAGCATGGCCTCGATCATGGCCCTGAGCAGCGCCTTCGGCCTGTCGGACACGACCGGCACGCTGGCCACCATGCTCGGCCTCGCCTGTGGCATCGACTACGCGCTGTTCGTCGTGTCCCGCTACCGGGAGGAGCGTGCCAAGGGGCACGACCCTCGGGAGGCGGCGGGCATGGCCGCCGGTACGGCCGGTTCGGCGGTCGTCTTCGCCGGGCTGACCGTGGTGATCGCGCTGGCCGGGCTCTCGGTGGTCGGCATCCCGCTGCTCACCAAGATGGGGCTGGCCGCGGCCGGCGCGGTCCTCGTCTCCGTACTGATCTGCCTCACCCTGGTCCCGGCCGTGCTCGGCTTCTGGGCGAACGCCGTGCTCTCGCGCGGGGTTCGCCGGAACAGCAGGCGCAGCCGCAGGAAGCAGCAGCAGACCGAGAACGGCGGCTCGCGCTGGGCCCGGATCGTCGTACGCCATCCCCTCCCCGTGCTGCTGCTCGGCGTGGCGGGCCTGGGCGTGATGGCGACCCCGGTGATGGACCTCCAGCTGGGCATGCCCGGCGACGAGGCCAAGGCCACCTCCACCACCGAGCGCCGGGCGTACGACGCCCTCGCCGAGGGCTTCGGCCCCGGGTTCAACGGGCCCCTCAGCATCGTCGTGGACGCCAAGGGAAGCGACGACGCGAAGTCGGCCGTAGCGAGGATCTCGAAGGACATCGCCGCCACCGACGGAGTCGTCTCCGTCTCGCCCGCCCGCTTCAACCAGGCCGGGGACACCGCGGTGTTCTCCGTCACCCCGTCCACCGCGCCGACCGACGAGAAGACCAAGGACCTCGTCCAGACCATCCGCGACGAACGCCCGGGCATCGAGTCCAAGACCTCCGGGGCGTCCTTCGAGGTGACCGGCAAGACCGCCCTGGACATCGACGTCGCCGAGAAGGTGCAGTCCGCGCTGATCCCCTACCTCGCGGTCGTGGTCGGTCTGGCGATCGTGCTCCTGCTGCTGGTCTTCCGCTCGCTGCTCGTCCCGCTGAAGGCGGCGCTCGGCTTCCTGCTCTCCGTCCTCGCCGCCCTCGGCGCGGTGGTCGCGGTCTTCCAGCAGGGCCTCGGCGCCGAACTCCTCGGCGTCGAGACCACCGGCCCGATCATGAGCATGATGCCGATCTTCCTGGTGGGCATCGTGTTCGGCCTGGCCATGGACTACGAGGTGTTCCTCGTCTCGCGGATGCGGGAGGCGTACGTCCATGGCGACGGGGCCAAGCAGGCGGTCGTCACCGGGTTCCGGCACAGCGCCCGGGTGGTCGTGGCCGCCGCTCTGATCATGATGGCCGTCTTCTCCGGCTTCATCGGCGCCGGCGAGTCGATGATCAAGATGATCGGCTTCGGCCTGGCCATCGCGGTCTTCTTCGACGCCTTCGTCGTCCGGATGGCGATCGTCCCCGCGATCCTCTCCCTCCTCGGCGACAAGGCCTGGTACCTGCCCCGCCTGCTGGACCGGCTGCTCCCCGACATCGACGTCGAGGGCGAGAAGCTCAGCCGCCGGCACCCGGTCGGCGACACGGACGCGGCCCGGCGGCCCGAACCCGAGCCGGTCTCCGCCCGCTAGACCGCGACACCCCCGGGGCCGCCGTCACCGACGGCGGCCCCGCTCCGTAGATCCCAATCGCCCCCATCCCCATCCCCATCCCCCTCGCCGTCCCCGTAGCCGCTCGTCACGACACTGCCCGCCTCCTCCGCCCTCTGAGAAAGAGCAGGACATTCTGATGACGACGACTCATGTACGGGTCATGCTGGCCGGAATCCTCGTCGCGTGCTGCACCCTCGCGGTGGCCGTGGGCGTCACGGACGACGACGCCCCGGCCGCCGGGACCAGGACCGACGCCGCTGCGAAGGGGCCGTACGTCGCGCTCGGCGACTCCTACACCTCCGGTCCCGAGATCCCGGACCGCACGGGCACCCCGGCCGGCTGCGAGCGTTCCTCCCGCAACTACCCGGCCCTCGTCGCCGCCGACCTGGGCCTGACGGGCGCCGGCTTCCGGGACGTCAGCTGCAGCGGCGCCAAGATCACCGACCTGACGACCACCCAGTCCACCGCCGACGGCACCAACCCCGCCCAGCTCACCGCGCTCTCCTCCGACACCCGTCTGGTCACCGTCGGCATCGGCGGCAACGATGTCGGCTTCAGCTCGATGATCAAGCGGTGCGTCGGGATGGGGGCGCTGTACAAGCTCGCCGGGAGCGGGAAGTACCTCTCCGAGGACGCCCCGTGCGCACGGCAGTACGGCGGCTCGGGTGACTCCGTGGAAGAGCGCATCGACGAGGCGGACGACCGGCTCACCCGCACGCTGGCCGAGGTCCGGCGGCGCGCCCCTCAGGCCCGGGTGTACGTCGTCGGCTACCCGGCGCTCTTCCCCGCGGACAGCGCCGAGTGCGGGCGCGAGATGTCCCTGGCGCCCGGTGACGTGACCTTCCTGCGGGAGACGGAACTCCAGCTCAACGGCATGCTGCGGCAGCGCGCCAAGGCCTCGGGCATCGGGTACGTCGACACGTACAAGCCCTCCGAGGGCCACGACGCCTGCTCGGCCGAGGGCACCCGATGGATCGAACCCCTGGTCCCGAAGAGCCCCGCGGCGGCGGTGCACCCCAACGAGCGGGGCGAGCGGGGGATGGCGGACGCGGTGCTGCACACGGTGAGGTCGGCGTTGTAGGAGCCGTCGCGGAAGCCGTACTGGCGTATCTGGGGTCACTCCGGGGTGTGCGCCAGGTACGCCAGTACGGCCAGCACCCGGCGATGCCCGCTGTCGGACGGCGGCAGCCCCAGCTTCAGGAACACGTTCCCGATGTGCTTGTGAACCGCCCGTTCCGTCACCACCAGCGTCTTCGCGATCGTCGCGTTGTCGTGCCCCTCCGCCATCAGCTTCAGCACCTCACGCTCACGCGGAGTCAGCGAATCGACCGGTGTGTCCCGGCGCCGCGTCAGCAACTCCGTCACCACCTCCGGATCCAGCGCCGTACCCCCGGCCGCCACCCGCTCCAACGCGTCGAGAAACTCATCCACCCGCCCGACCCGGTCCTTGAGCAGATAACCCACCCCACTGCTCCCACCACCCAACAACTCGGCGGCGTACGACTCCTCCACATACTGCGACAACACCAGCACCGGCAACCCCGGCATCTCCTTGCGCGCGGCCAACGCCGCACGCAGACCCTCGTCCCGGAACCCCGGCGGCATCCGCACATCCAGCACCGCCACATCCGGCCGATGCTCCAACAACGCCGGCAGGACCTCCGGCCCGGAGCCCACCACAGCCACCACCTCGTGCCCGGCAGAGGTCAGCAACAGCACAAGGCCCTCCCGAAGGAGGGCGTTGTCCTCGGCGATCACCACACGCACGGCAACTCCACCTCGATCACGGTCGGCCCCCCGACGGGGCTGGTGACGTCGAACGTCCCGTCGAGCGCCGCGACCCGTCGGCGCATGCCGAGCAGCCCCGAGCCGGCGGACTCGTCGGCGCCGCCCTGGCCCTCGTCGCGGACGTACACCGTCAGGCTGCGCCGGGTGCGGGCGAGGCGCACCTCGGCCCGCGGGGAACCGCTGTACTTGGCGACGTTGGTCAGCGACTCGGCGATCACGAAGTACGCGGCGGCCTCCACGGCCGCGGGCGGGCGGACGCCCTCCTCCAGGCCGCCGTCGTCCACCGACACCGCCAGACCGCTGCTCGCGGCCAGCGCCCGCACCGCGCCGACCAGGCCGCGGTCGGTGAGGATCGGCGGGTGGATGCCGCGTACGACGTGCCGCAGCTCCGTGAGTGCCTGTTCGGCCTGGTCCTGGGCGTCGTCCAGGAGCTTGCGCGCGGCCGCGGGATCACGGTCGTAGGCCCGCTTGGCGAGCCCGATCCGCATGGACAGGGCGACCAGCCGTGCCTGCGCGCCGTCATGCAGATCCCGCTCGATACGGCGCAGTTCGGCGCCGTGCGCGGCGATCGCGTCCGCGCGGGTCTCCTTCAGTTCCTCGACCCGCGCGGCGAGTTGCGCCTTCGGGGAGGGCATGAGGAGGGCGGTCGTCCAGTCGGCCTCGAGGTCCGCGAGCCGCACGATCAACGGCAGCACCACCGCGGGCCGCCGCAGCAGCCCGCACCACACGCCGTCGACGACCAGTCCCACGGGCCACAGCGGCAGTGCGAGGAAGACGAGAGCGCCGTAGAAGTAGTAGGCGAGCATCCAGCGCAGGTCGGTGTGCGTACCGGGGTCGCGTACGGCGATCCACAACCGCTCCCGCAACGTCCCGCTCACGCTCTGGTACGCCTCGGGAATCCGCCGCCCCGTCCACGCGGCGGTCAGCCCCCGCTTGGCCCCGGCGATCCGCCGGATCAGCAGCACCGTCTCGGGCAGCATCCAGGCGCCGACGACCGCGACGGTACCGATGGCGGTGATCAGCAGAACGGTGATGAATATCCACACGCCGAACGCCATCGCGGCGGCCACGACAAGATGCAAGGTGGCCCACGCGGCCCGCTGGACCGTTTTCCACATGCGCCAACGCTAGATGATGGGGGTGGGGGCGGTCGGGTGGGCGGGCACCCGGGCCCGGGGTGTAGCGGGCTACACCATCGGCCGCGGAACGGCCGCAGAAGCACCGCGGAAGGCATGATCGGGGCAGGGCTGCCGGGACGACGAAAGGGACGCTGGGGCTGTGAGCGAGCACGCGGGGATCTCGACGGCGAAGGAGGCCGCGGATCACGAGCTGGTCCTGGCTTTCGGGCGGTTGCAGGGGGCGGCCAACCGGCTGGAGTACATCCTGGGGCGCTCGCTGGAGGTGGAGTGCGGGATCAGCCATCTGACGTACGAGGTGCTGCTGATCCTGGGACGGGCGCCCGAGCCGGGTCTGTCGATGCGGGCCATCGCCCAGGAGCAGGTGCTGACCACGGGCGGGGCGACGCGGCTGGTGGACCGTATGGAGGCGGCCGGGCTGGTCGAACGCGTGGAGGACCCCGGCGACCGGCGTGGGCGGCTGGTGCGGCTGACCGGGCTGGGGGAGGAGACCGCGGTGGGTGCCTCCCGGGTGCACGTGGAGAACATCAAGCGGTACTTCGTGGAGCCGCTGCCCGAGGCGGACCGTGAGCGGTTCGCGGAGGACCTGCGCATCCTGAGCCACGCGGCGCGGGACATGTTGCCCCGGCTGCCCTGAGCGTCGGCCGGGCGGGCGTCGACGGCGCGAGCGTCGGCCGGCGGGCGGCATGCCTGACCCCATGGCACCGTGGACGGAAAAGTGGCGCCGATCACACACCTTCAGGGAAATACCTGACGAAGCAGATACTGTTCAGTCAGATGAATGGCTCGCGCTGGCGGGCACCGAGACCCCCGCTGTCCCGCCGTCCCCCTCAAGGAGCACCCGCATGAGCACGCTCGAATTCACCGTCCTCGACCTCGACTTCCCCGCCGGCACCAAGAACAAGACCGCCACCCTCGTCACCGGCGAGCGCGAGGCGCTGCTGGTCGACACCGGCTTCACCCGGGCCGACGGCCACCGTCTGGCCGCCGCCGTCCTGGACTCCGGCAAGCAGCTGACCACCGTCTTCCTCAGCCACGGCGACCCGGACTACTACTTCGGCGCCGAAGTCCTCGCCGACGCCTTCCCCGACGCCGCCTTCGTCGCCACCCCGCAGGTCATCGAGCACATCCAGCACTCCTACGAGGGCAAGCTCAAGGCGTGGGCGTCCCTCGGCCCGAACCTGCCCACGCGCCTGGTCGACATCACCCCGCTGACCGGCGACCTCACCCTGGAAGGCCACCGCTTCGAGCTGAAGGGCGGCCCGGCCGAACTGCCCGACCGCCACTACCTGTGGCAGGCCGAGCAGCGCGCGGTCCTCGGCGGCGTCCTGCTCTTCCAGAAGGAGCACGTCTGGGTCGCCGACACGCCCAACCCCGAGGACCGTGCCGCCTGGATCAAGCTCCTGGACGAGATGGCCGCCCTCGACCCCCAGCTGGTCGTCCCCGGCCACCGCCTGCCCGGCACCCCCGCCGACGCCTCCGCCATCACCGCCACCCGCGACTACCTCCTCGCCTTCGACGAGGAGCTCGCGACCGCGGCGGACGGCCCGGCCCTGACCGAGGCACTCGTCCGGCGCTACCCCGACAACGGCATGCTGATCGCCGCCCAGATCGGCGCGAAGGTCGCCAAGGGCGAAATGAAGTGGGGCTGACCACCATGACACCCACCAATACCGGCGACACCAGCGACCCCGCCGCCGCCTTCGCCACCTCCGCCGCCCCGGCCGACGTGGTCCGCCGCCAGTACCTCGCCTCGGCCGCCGGCGACCTCGAAGCCCTCCGCGCCACCCTCGCCCCCGACGTGGAGTGGACAGAGATGGCGGGCTTCCCCCTCGCCGGCACCTATCGCACCCCCAACGGCGTCACCGCCAACGTCATGGAGCAGCTGGGCAAGGAGTGGGACAACTGGACCGCTCACGACGACACCTACGTCGTCGACGGCGAGAACGTCGTGGTCCTGGCCCGCTACACCGCCGTCAACAAGGCGACGGGCAAGCCCATCAACGTCCGCGTCGCCCACCACTTCGTCGTACGCGGCGGCCGGATCGTACGGTTCGAGCAGTTCGTGGACACGGCACTGGTACGTGAGGCGATGACCGACGGCGGCTGAGGATTCTCTCCGACCCCCGAAAGGCCTCGCCACCCAAGGTGGCGAGGCCTTTCAACTCCGCGTCAGCCTATGCAGAATCACCGTCGCCGGCACCGTGGTCACGCACCCAGTTCTTATGAGCGTTGGACCCTTCGCGGCCAGGGGAGATCTTCACCACGGCTCCGTCGTCGATCTGTTCAAGACTGGTGATCACATAGGGCGAACCGGTCTTCACCGCCAGCCGGATGCTGCCGTTGCTGAACTCCGTTACACGAAGCGTCCGTCCACCGGACAGAGGGACGTCCCTCTTGTCGATCTCCACAGGTCTTTCGTCCGCTGCCGCCACGACTGCCTCCTCATTGCCAGTCTCCGGGGAGGTCGCCATCGGCGTCGATCCCCCGGAAGTAGGGATCCTTCGCGGTGACGAGTTCGGCACGGGCCTCGTCCACCGACTTCCGCACATGCTCAGGCAGCGCATCGCGGCAGGCGAGGGCTCGAGCCGCCAGTCCATCTGCCAGGGTGGCCCATGAACGGGTCGGTCACTGGCCGGGCTCCAGCTCCCGCGCGCTGTGGCGGATCCTCGACACCTCTTCGAGAAGGGCCTTGGCCTCCGCGTAATCGGCGGACTCTGCCGCGCGGTGGTGGCGATCGGCCACATGAGCGTCGAGCTCAGGATCGCGGGCGATCGAGTACTCGACCCACCAGCGCGCCAGGAACGCGGGCAGCGGGCTGATGTCGTAGGTGTCGGCGATGGCCCGTTTCCAGTGCTCGTCGAAGTCGGGCAGGAGCTGGGGGGCGTATCGAGCGATCGCCTCACGCAGCGCCTTCGGTGTCCGCTCTGGCATGGGGGGAACGGCCGATGTCGGTTCGGCTGCGTGGGCGGTCATGACCGATGGCCTCCTTCGACGCTTCGTGCTTACGACCATAGCCCGGCCCTCCGACTCCGCACGGGCCGATCGTGTGCGGCTTCCCGCTCTCCGGCATCCTCGGTGTCCTCGCCGTCCGGATCCGGCAGGCGCAAGCCCCGGGACTCGGCGACACGCAGCGCGTCGGTCAGGCACTCGGCCAGCCGGAGGCCGGCGTAGCGGACCTCGGTGTACGGCGACGCGGGATCGTCCAGCACCGCGCGGGCGAGGCCCAGAACGTCGGCGCCGGTGGCCAGTTGGGTGGCCTCCAGGTCGTCGGCGAGGCGGGACAGATATCCGCCGCGGCTGTCCGTCACCAGGTAGCAGGGTTTGCCGTCGGGGGACGGCCAGGGCAGCAGGCGGGGCGACGCGGCTGCCGTCGCGTGGTCGGTGGTGTGTTCCATCAGGCGGCCACCTCCTGCGCGCCGATCAGGTGCCGGTCGAGGTCGATCCCGAAGTCGGCGGCGAGGACGAGGGCGAGGCGGCGGTGGTGCTGGAGGACGGCTTCCTGTTCGTGGGCGGTGAGGTAGGGGCGCACGAGGGCGGAGTCGGTGCCGTCGAGGGGGGTGGCGAGGCCGTACGAGGAGCGGTGCGGGGGCAGGGGTGCGGCAGGGTGGTGTACGGCGGTGAGGTGGAGGTGGGGACAGGAGTGGCGGCGAGGGCGGCGCCGTTTCCCTGTGCCCGGGGCGAAGAAGAGGCGAAGCCATTCGAGGGTGCGGCGGATACGGTCGTGCATGTCGGCGCTCCTAGTAAGCGTTGACCGTGCCCCGGGAGGTCTTGCCACCTCGCCGGGGTCTTTCCATCTTGGAAGCTATACTGGGATACATCCCTCTACATACAAGTACAGAGGGATCCACACGATCGTGCAGCTCCATGCCGCTCTACGTTGGACGTATGAGCGATACGGGAAAGCCGAACGCCACGCTGGACCCCATGAGCGCGAGACCGCTCTATGTCCAGCTGGCCGACGTCATCGCCGGCAAGATCAAGTCCGGGGAGCTTGCGCCGGACAGGCCCATCCCCTCGGAAAACCACCTTGCCGACGAGTACGGCGTGGCCCGACTCACCGCGCGACGTGCTGCACAGGAACTTCGCGAGCGCGGACTGATCGTCACCGTGCGCGGCAAAGGATCTTTCGTCGTCGAGCAACCGACCGGCGACGCGTCCCAGGAGGGCGAGCCGAACTCCTGAAGGGGCCCAACCAGCCACCGAAGAACGGTCGTTGACCGGGCCGGAACGCACAGGACCCCAGCTCTTTTCCGCACTGAGCTGGGGTCCTTCGGGTAGGCCCTGTGGGACTCGAACCCACAACCAATGGATCAAAAGTCCTGGTGGGATCTTGGTGGGTGGTTCCGGACGCTCCTTCGGTGTCCGGAACCACCTGGTCAGGGCAGGTGCTGCTCCGCGCTCAGTCCACGCCGTGATGGTCTCTGCCACATCATCCGCTCACGCATCGCTCACGCAGAAAGGCCGGTTGAGCAGCTCTTTCAACGCCGCCGATGCCCGTATACCTCTGCCGGCGGCATTTACGTCCGCGTCTGCCGAACAGCGCTCAGGGGTTATCGGATGGGGCGGCGACGGGAGCGCCCGGACCAGCGCGCGGCGGTGAGGGCCAGCGCGGCCACGAGGACCACGATGCCGATGATGAGCAGGTGACTCAGCCCATCACGGGCCGTTTCCGTTCGCGTGGCGTCGGCTCAGCGGCCACGGCGCGTGGCCCTGATCGTCGAGGGACGGCGGGCGGTGCCGGTCGAAGTCGCCGGCTTGTTCGGTGACCAGCGTCTCGAAGAGGCTCCGGGCCTCGATCATGGCCTCCCGCATCTCCTCGGTGTCGCCCTGGCCTCGTGCCGCCGTGTGCACGCTGCGGTAGCCGTGGACATGGGTGGCGTGGTGGACGGAAAGGGCGGCGAGCTGCTCTTCGAACTGCTGGCCGTCGGGGAAGCCGCGGTCCCTCGCGAGGCCGGCGAGAAGTGCGTCGGCCGCGATGACGGCCTTTTGCGGTGATTCGACGAACTGTTCCTGGATGTCGGCCCACTGAGCCCTGTACTGCGCCCGGTCCTCGGGCGACAACGGCTGCTCCTGGAGGGCGCCGTGCTGCTTGACTCGCTCGCCGAGTTCCCGCTCGGCAGCTTTGGTGTCACCGTCGT
Source organism: Streptomyces sp. NBC_01352 (assembly GCF_036237295.1). Taxonomy (NCBI): domain Bacteria; kingdom Bacillati; phylum Actinomycetota; class Actinomycetes; order Kitasatosporales; family Streptomycetaceae; genus Streptomyces; species Streptomyces sp. NBC_01352. Next base: position 5,807,464 of record NZ_CP108354.1, on the reverse strand, counting down.
GGTCGGTGACGGCACGGTCGTATTCGGGTCCGAAGCGGTGCTTCAGCCCGCGCCCGCCACCGTCCCGGATGCGTCCGCGTCCGATGATGAGGACGGTGACCGCCGCGATGACGATCACGGCGATGATCACGATGGTGAGCATGGCGGCCTTCTCTGGCTCTCGGCTCGTAGGTTGTCCGGCTTCATTTGCCGTCCCCATCAATTCCGCGTTGGCCTGCCGGGTGGTGTCCACGCGACGTGGGCACCACCCAGGGCATGTTGTGGTCAGTGCCTGAAGGCGTCCTTGGCCTTGTCGCCGGACTGCTTCAGATTTCCGGAGACCCGGTCGGTCCTGCCTTCGCGCTGCAGTCGCCTGTTGCGGGTGGTCCGGCCGATGCGTTCGGTGACCCGGCCCTTGAATGCCTGGGTCTTGTGCTTGATCGTCTGTCCGACGCTCATGGCTGTCCTCTGCTCATTGCTGGATGGGCTCCCGCGGGCGGGAGAACGCACTGGTGTGGACTACCCGCGACTGCGGCCGTACCGGCGGCCACCGCCACCGCCGCGCCCGCGCTTCGCGAAGCCGACGATCCAGACGACCAGCAGGACGGCGGCGACCCACCAGAGGGCCTGCATGGTGAAGCCGAACCCGAACACCACCAGGATCAGCAGAAGGAGAAGAATCCAAAGGATCATTGCCGGGCCTCCAGATCGCGGGGATTTCCTTGATTCCGCGGGGTCCGGGCGAAGCGGGAAGGTGGAATGCGTCGTCCGAGTGATCCGGAGCGGCATGGCCCTACGCCGTGCTGTCAGTCAACGCCCGGCAGCCTCCCCTGTCAACGCGGTGTCGACACGGGGGAGTTCTGCGAGCTGGGCAGGGGCCACTGGGACAAACGGAGCCTCGGTGGGAGTGTCGACGGGCTCGGCCGGCGGCGCCGGCAGGACGTGATCCTCCCACCAGGACAAGCCCATCACGGTGGCGAGCAGGACGAAGGGGACAGAAGCCGGAACGATCAGTACGTACATGCGTGCCACCTGCGGTGGGATGCGTGCGACGCGACGGGCAGCGGAGGGGAAGGATGCCCGCATGGGGCGCATCGAGGCCGTGCCGGGAAGGCATGGCGACGGCGGGTGCGGGAGCGGCCCGTTGGGGGCGAGGCGGGTTCCGGCACCGATGCGCGAGGTGCGCCCTCGAAGGAGCGCGAGAGATGATCGACGCTGCCGGGGGCTCGGGCCGTACCGTGCACGCTAGCCCTCGCCGCGCCCCCTGGACAGACGGCAAGTGGCCATCCGGTCCCGGCGGAAGACGCTGACGTGGGCCGCTGTCCGCAACCTCTGGGGAGGACTACGCTGTTCGAACAGGCCCTGGCCCCCGGCAGTGATGCATTGTTCCGCTCCGGGAAGGCCCGCCGTGTTCGTCGTGCTTCTCATCCTCGCCCTGATCTTGTTCGGCTTCGGGTTCCTCAACCCCCTCTGGTGGCTGGCCGCGGCGGTGTTGGTCTTCGGCTCCACTCGCTACGGCCGCGATCGCGGTGGAGGCCGGGGCCGTGGCGGCGGTTCCGGTTTCGGGGTAGTACCGGGACTACGAGAACCGCCGGGAGCGCCAGGACCGCTGGGACCGTCGCTACACCCGTCAGCACCGGGCGCGCTGGAGGCGCGAGGACCGTCGGGACCATGAACGTCGCGGGTGACCGATGAAGTTGCCCGATATCCATAGGTTCCGGGGTGGCTTCAGCCGCTCCGGACGCGCGGAAATCGTGGAGAGGCAGATGCCATGCACCGCACGACCATGCTCCCAAAGCATTGGTGGGATCTGAGGGCCGAGACCTCGGTGGAGGACCCGGCGGGTCAGGATGCCGTGGCGCTGCGCGCCGAGATCGATCAGCTGCGGCGAGCGCTGACCGGCCGCCCGGTCATCGATCAAGCCTGCGGCATGGTGATGGTTCTGGCCCCTTGCCGCCGTGAGCCGGCCAGGAACCTGCTGGTGGACATGGCGCGGCAGTGCAACACCAAGCTTCCGGACGTAGCCCTGGCCGTGGTCGCCGCCTGGGAGGGCGAGCCGCTCCCACGGCTGATGCAGCGGGCGCTGCGGCACGCGCTGCGGCGGCTTTACGCGGAAGACCGGGGGTGCGACTCACCACCGACAGATGAGCCGTCCAGAAGGAGAAGGCCGTGATCCACACAGCCGACGTCCGGGAATGGCGCAACCACAACGTCGTCGACAGCGAAGGCCACAAGATCGGTGTGCTCGAAGCGGTCTATGTGGACACCACCCCCGACGAGCCGGCCATGGCCACGGTACGGACTGTGTTGTGAGGTACGCACCATGCACCACCTGACCACGCCCCGTGAAGAACAACCGCTGTTGACGGCTGCGGATTCGGTGAGGGATGCGGCCTTGCTGGCCGAGGTCGTCGAACTACGCACCAAGAACAAGCAGTTGGAGCAGGCACTGGCAAGCCGTGCGGTGATCGACCAGGCGCGCGGCATGGTGATGGCACTGGCACCGTGTTCCAGCGAGCGGGCATGGGAGGTGCTGGTGGATATGTCGCAGCACTGCAATGTCAAGCTCCGGGCCGTGGCCACGGCCCTGGTCGCCACGACGAAGAACGAGACGCTCCCGGAACCGATGCAGCGGGAGCTGCGCCAGGGGCTGCGGCGCCTTCATCTGGCAGACCGGCGGTGACGGCATGCGTGCCCGACGGACGGCACCGGACGCTGTGGGTTCAACTCTCCGGTGCCTTCGTCCAGGACGGCCGTCGGACGCCTCTGCTGTGTAGCCCACCTCGTGGAACTCAAACACCGGCCCGGCCTTTCCCTGACTCCGCAGCCGTTGAGCAGACAGAGCGCTCGAGAGCGCCACTCCGCCGGCGGCGTCACTGCGGTGGCGGCAGGTAGACGGTGAGCGCACGTGCAGCCTTGTCGAGGAGGAGCGCGTCAGCCGCCGGACTCACTTCGCCGTCACGGGTGTAGTCCTCTTCCTGGCTCATTCCGTCGATCCGCAGCCGGGTGACGGTGGCGGCCTGGTAGACGCGGGAGCGGGCGAGGGTGCCGGTGAGGAAGGCGGTGACGAGCCGGGTGCGGGCGAAGGGGTGGTTGCCGTCGACGGTGCGGATGTCGAGGAGTCCGTCGTTGAGGCTGCGGCGGTAGGAGGGGGCGAAGCCGGGCGGGTCGTAGCGGCTGTTGCCGGCGAAGAGCAGCCACAGCCGTCGGTGCCGCCCGTCGACGGTGACCTGGCTGGGGGTGCCGTCGGCGAGGACGCGGAGCAGGCCGATGCACAGGGCGGGCCACTTGCCCAGGCGCCTCTCGCGGGCTTCCCGGGCCCGGACGAGTTCGGGGTAGACGCCGATACTGAAGGTGTTGAGGAAGTACGTGCCGACACCGTCCGCGGAGGTGACCCGGCCGAGGTCGACGGCTCCGCCACAACCCGCCTCCACGGCGTCGGCGGTGGACTTCAGGGTCGCAAGGCCCAGGTCGGCGGCGAAGTGGTTGAGGGTGCCGGCGGGGAACACGGCCAGTGGCAGTCCGCTCTCGGTGGCGCGAACCGCTGCCGCGTTGACCGTCCCGTCGCCGCCGACCACGCCGAGGGCGCCCCCATGGGCGAGTACGTCCTTGGCGGCTTGGTCGAGCACGAGGTGCAGGTCGACGCCGCTCTCGCAGAGCCGTATGTCCGCCATCGGCAGGAGGGTCCGTAGTTCGGCTTCGGCCGGGGTGGCGCCGCCCGCGTCGCTGTTGACGACCGCGATCAGCCCGAGACCCGCGGGAAGGGCGGGGACGGGTTCGTTCGGCCGGGCGGTGTCGGCGGGTGCGTCCCTGTGCAGCGGCCACCAACGGCAGGTCGCCGCCGCGACACCGGCCCCGAGTGCGGCTCCCGCGAGCACTTCACCGGGGGAGGACGTGCCGGTGCGGGCGCGCAGGACGGTGGCGGCTGTGGTCAGGGGGATGAGGGCGGTTCCCAGCTTGGGCGACTCCAGGGCGACGGCGGTTGCGAAAGCCGCGACGGCGGCCGCGTGCCCGGCCGGCAACGTCCGGGTGCCGGGCCGGGGCGGAAGCCGGTGGCCGGAGGCCGACTTGGCGGCGATGCCGACGGCGGTGGAGGCCAGGGCAAGTGAGCCGGTGGCCCGCAGGGCGGCACGGCGTGCGCTGCGGTTGCCGGACAGACCCATGACGGCCGCGCCGGCCAGCCACGGCAGCAGGGTGTGGGAGGAGGCGACGCGCGAGAAGAGCCGTGCATCGAGTGCGCGGGGGTGTCTCATGCCCGACTGCGTACCCGCGGCGATGCCGATCACGCTGCCGCCTGCCCACACGAATGGGCCAACGGTGCCTACCGCGTTGCCAGTTGACCATCCGGTTCCAGACGCGACCGTCCAGGGGCGTCTCCACATTCGCCGCCCGGGCGTCCCGTGGGCCGCCGCGGTTGAGTGGCACGGAGCTTGTTTGAAAGCGGGTTGCCCGGGAACTCGTCCGGCGTGCTTCGGACCGGAGGCACGCCCGTGGGAGCAGCTGTCGCTGCTCCCTTGTGCGCTGCGGTCTGCCGCTCCCACGGTGAGTGACGCCACCGATGAGGGAGACACGTGTCGATGCCGGACGTACGCACGCACAGATCACGAAGCACACGCCCTCATGACTACGACGCGCCGGACACCGCCGCGGCGTTCCGTCGTATCGCCGCTCTGCCGGACGGCCCGGAGAGGTCCGCGCTGCGCCAGGAGGTGGTGTGCGCCTGGATGCCGATGGCCGTACGGCTGGCCCGGCGCTTCCGCCATCGCGGCGAGACCTTCGAGGACCTCAAGCAGGTCGCCCAACTGGGCCTGGTCAAGGCGGTGTCCCGCTTCGACCCGAGTCTCGGCACCGCCTTCCCGAGCTTTGCCATACCGACGATCGTCGGAGAGGTGAAGCGGCACTTCCGTGACGACCTCTGGGGCGTGCATGTGCCGCGGCGTGTACAGGAACTGCGCGGCCGGGTCCGCTTCGCCGGCAGTGAGTGCGCCTCGCTGGGCGGCCACGAACCCTCCGTCCCCGAGATCGCCGCGTACACCGGCCTGACCGAGGAGGAGGTGCGGCTGGGCCAGGGTGCGCTGGAGAGCTTCACCGCGCTGTCCTTGGACGCCATGCCCGGCTGTTCCGCGGACAGCCATCCACTGACCGACACGCTCGGTGGCATGGAGCCCGGCTTCGACCAGGTGATCAACCGTGAGGCCCTGCGCCCGCTGCTGCGGGCCCTGCCCGAACGTGACCGGCAGATCCTCTACATGCGGTTCTTCTGCGAGATGACCCAGGCTCGCATCGGCCTGCAGCTCGGTGTCTCGCAGATGCACGTCTCCCGTCTGATCACTCTCATCTGTGCCCGCCTGCACGACCAGGCTCGCGGCCGCACCGCACGTCGCGGGCTCGAGCAGTCTCGGCGCGAGACAGCCGCAGCCGAACAGGAACGGAGCGTCCTGATCCACGAACGCGACTCCGCCCGCGCGCAGACGGCGCAGGCGGAAAGGGATAACAAAGCCCCTGCCGGACCGGTCGATCGCCCCCGTCACAAGGACCACTGGTTCCGCCACCGGGCCGCTCACTGACGATCCCCGTCAGCCACCTGCCGACCTGCCGCGCGCCCCATGGTGCGGGCGCCCCGCCGGATGCCCCTCTTCTCGGCTCTGGGTACGCAGGGAGCGGTGTTGCTCATGAATTGGCCGGCAAGGCTGCCTGTGATCGTAAAGCTGATGCGTACGCACGCTTGGCGGGCATGCGGTCGTGCGGTCGTGGTCGCCGGGCTGATCGGTGCGGTGGGCTTCGAACTGCTCAAGTGGTTGCTGACCGGCTACCTGCAGGACGTTGCGGCGAAGAGCATGTACGGCGCCTTCGCCGTGCCGGTCGCCGTCGTGCTGTGGATCAATCTCAGGCCAGGCTGCTGCTGTACTGCGCCGCTTGGACAGCAGCAGCAGCGGGGACGGCAGTGCGGTCCGGCGAGCCGGCCGAGGGCGAGGACCCGGAGCCCTGGATCAGCCCCTCAGCCGACGCCGCACCACAGCGGGCGTCAGCCGGCAGCGGTGCACCGACAGCACCGCACCTCCAGAAGCACGGCCCGTGATCCGAGCGTGGTTCTTCGGGCTCGGGCAGCTGCGTGCGGTCACCGCTTCGGCAACAGTGTCAGGCCACCAGTCCGGGGAGGGGTTCGGAGCCGTCGATGAAGGCGCGGGCCACGTCGGCCAGGCGCCGGTTGTGGGCGCGGGCGTAACCGCGCAGCGCGCTGAACGCCTGCTCCATGTCGATGCCCTGGCGTTCGGCGAGCTTCCCCTTCGCCTGTTCGATCAGCACCCGGCTGTTCAACGCCGTCTGCAGCTGCTCGTTGAGCACCGTGCCCCGGTGGACAGTGCGCTGTTGCAGCAGGCTGATGGTGGCGACGTCGGCCAGGGCCTGAGCGATGAGTGTGGCCGAGGGGTCGAAGGGGCCGGGAGCGGCGCGGAAGAGGTTCAGGGCGCCCACGGTCTCGTCCCGCAGGCGCATGGGCAGGGCCTGGACGGCCCCGAATCCGCTGCGGTGGGCCGCCGTGGCGAAGCGCGGCCAGCGATCGATCTCCCGGGTCAGGTCGTGGATGATCACGGGTGCGCCGGTGCGGAAGCAGTCGAGGCAGGGGCCTTCGTCGTTCTGGAGCTGGAAGAGCTCCAGCAGACGCACCTGTTCGTCGGAGGCGGCCATGACGCGGAGTTTGCCGTCGCGGTCGGCGAGCAGCACGCCGGCGGCGCTCGCGTCGAGCATGCCGACGCAGCGGTCGGTCAGCAGGCGCAGGAAGTCGATCAGGTCGAAGTCGGCGACCAGGTTGTCGGCCAGCTCGACGAAGGTCTTGGCCAGGAGCTGTTGATCCATCGTGGGCACCCTCGATTGAGACTATGCCCGCCGGGAAGGGGCGGGAAGTACGGCGGGTTTCTCGGCCGGCACCGGTACATCAGGTTTCCTCGTCGGTCCGTCTGGGTTCCGTGTCCGGGGAGAAGCGGAGCCGACGGGCCACCACGTCGGCGGCCACGTCCGCGAGCCGGCGTCCCTGCGTGAAGGCGTGGGCGCGCAGCCGGATGAAGGCTTCGTCGATGCCGACGCCGAGCTGGACGGTCAGGATGCCGCTGGCCTGGTCGATCTCCGCCCGGTTTACGCCCAGATCCTCGAAGCCGCGGTCTTTCAGTGCTCTGTCGACCGGTGCGCCTGTCTCCTCGATCCGAGCATCGAGCAGGAGCAGCGTCGCGAGATCGGCGAACGCCAGGGCATCGGCCAACTCCTCGGCGTCCAGCACGGTCGGCACGTCGGCGTACAGGTCCAGGACTCCCGGGCTGATCGCCCCCATCTGCAGGGGCAGCGCGAACACGGCGCGTGCCCCGGCCTCCAGGGCCGCATCCGCGAACACGACCCAGCGGTCCTGCAATGCACCGGTCAGCAGATCGGGCGTCAGGACGGCCGAGCCATGGGTGAAGGCATCCACACAGGGCCCCTCGCCCAGTGTGAGCTGCAACTCCTCCAACTGCTCGCTGATGTCGTCGGTGCTGCACAACGGATGGCTCGCCGCGGTCCGGGACATCGCCGACAGCCCGGCCCCGCCGACCGGCAGCGCGGCCACGGCCGCGGTGCACACGTCCATCACCCCGACCCGGCCACCGCGTCGAGCCGCCTGCGTGGCGACCAGCACCTGGATCCGTGCCGAGCGGCTGTCGGACCTCATCCGGGCCACCGCGTCCAGGCATCGTGCGCAAGCCCCTCCAGCCTCGCCCCGGTTCGTTCCCCGACAGGAAGCACCAGCACCCGGAGCAGCGTGGCGCTGATCGGCCCCCAGATCTCTCCCACGTCCAGCCATCCCCATGAGCGGAGCGAGGCGAGGGCGGGGTGATCAGCCTGATCCACCAGGGTGGCGCCGAGCGTCGCCTGGTGGTCGGTCAGCAGCCGCTCCTGCAACCGGCCTGCCACCTCATGGTCCTGGTCTTGCGGGTGCGGGCGGACCAGGATGTCCGTGATCGCGAAGACGCCGCCGGACTCGGTGAGTTGCTCGATGCCCTGCGGCAGGGCTCCGTCGAAGCCGAGCCACCAGAACCCGTCGCTGCGCACCGGGAAGCCAAAGGCGCATCCCACCAGGCCGTCCGTCTCCGCGACCACCATGGCGAACCCCGGCCGACGGATGTCACCGGTGAGACGGTGCAGAAAGTCCTGGCGGCTGTGGTGTTCGACGCGGGCAGACATGCCGCGGGAGTCCACGTACAGATCCGCGAGCGCCCCGGCCAGGCCCTGCGTCTGCCAGCGGTTCACCCGACGCAACCGCAACGCGTCCATGGTGGACGGCTCGCCCGCGTCGGGCTTGTGCGGCTGTCCTTGTCCTGACCGGGCCGTCACCGCACATCACCCGAGAGGACAGCGGCAAGCGGAACAGTCCGCTGCGGCGAGGCCTGGGCGACCGGGGCCGGGACATCCCCGGGAGGAGGTGACAGATGCCCCACCGGAAGGCCGAGGAGCAGGAACCCGCAGCCGGTGAAGTCGAGGATCAGGCTCAGTGTCCGTGGCGGGTGGTGCAGTCGTAGGGTTCCGCCCGCCTCCGTGGTCTGCTGCGCGGCGTAAAGGAAGGCATTGAGGCCACTGCAGTCACAGAAGGTCACGGAGGTGAGGTCGACATCGATGGTGCGGATGCCGTCGCTCAGGCACCGCGCCAGTGCCGTGCGCACCAGCGGCGCCGATTCCAGATCGATCTCACCGGCCAGAGTGATCAGTGCCCGGTTCCGTCGAACATGACGGCAGACGGTGAGCTGTGGAAGGGGCATGACGCCTCGGTTCGGAAGACCATCCGGCAGCGCACACGGTGACGCCGGGAATCCCGGCCCCCTTGGCGCGCTCCCGGCAGGGGCGTACGTTCGACGGAGGCGGAGCATCAGCCGGCCCCGCAGCCTGTGCGACAGGACAGCGGACCCACCCAGTTCCCTCCAGGGATGCGCCGGGCGACGGACGAAAGATCCGCTCCCCGCAGCCATCTGTATCGAGCAACGACAAGCCGCCGGGGTCTGGGACGTCCGTACAGCAGCATAGTCCTCAACCCGATGCGGCGGACGGCCCGAAGCCGCCCAGTCCCAGGATGTGGACGGCGCCAAAGGCCAGTGGCGCGCTCATATCCGCTGCCCTGCACGGCACTTGGGCCAGCGGCACGAAGGCGGCGGCCGACAGCCGCTCAGGCACGGCAGTCCGTCGACTGCCCGAGGAGGTGGCTTCGCATGACGGAGCCGAACAGTCCAACCCTGCAGAAACCCGATCCCGATGGGCCCCGCACCGGCATGGGCGCGACACTGCAGGCCGCACGGACCGGGCCGCAGGAACCGCCGGAGACCCGGGGCCGGACGACCATCGCGGACGGGGTGGTGGAGAAGATCGCCGGGATCGCCGCGCGGGAGGTCCCCGGAATCCACGCACTGGGCGGCGGATTCACTCGCACCATGGGCGCCGTGCGCGACCGGGTCCCGGGCGGACACGCGAGCGCGGGGCGCGGCGTCAAGGTCGAGGTCGGCGAGAAACAGACCGCCATCGACCTCCAGGTCGTCGTCGCATACGGGGTCGGCATCCGCGAGGTCACCGCGGAGGTCCGCGAGAACGTGATCGCGGCGGTGAAACGGATGACGGGCCTGGAAGTCGTCGAGGTGAACATCGCCGTCAACGACGTCCACCTGCCGAACGAGGACACACCGGAGACCAGCGACGACCGCGTGCTCTAGTCGCGAGGCGGGCATGGGCAGGGACTCCGCCCCATCGCTCCTCCGCGAGCTGGGGACAGCCCCCGACTGCAGACGGTGATCGCCTGATCCGGGCGCAACTCAGCCCCGCTGGTGGGTAATCCGCGGCGGCTCCGCGCTCGGATCCGCCGGCGAGCTTTGCTCAGCGTCGACTTCCGCTCCTCCGGGTGGAGTTTCCCCTGGTGGAGCTTCGCCGGGGGGACCAGCCAGACCCCACGCCGGCCGAGTGCACAGCGAGGAAGGCAAGTCCGGCAAGCATGAGGCTCGTCGGACTGAAGATCACCTCGGTCGACGTCTCGGTGACACGGATGATGAAGGCGATGGCGAAGAGTGCGGCGGCCACGAATGCGAGCATCTGTCTACCCCTGCCGGTGGACGACGAACCACACCTGATCTCGGTGGCTGCGCCGCTACCTGCCGAGTTCCCCGGACGCCGCCGATGAGTCGCGTGAATCCCGCGCCGGAGTCGGCGGCGTCCTCCTCGCCATACCTGCTGATGCTGTGAACGAGGCAACCGGGACTGCTGATACCGCGGGCCTTCGGCCGCCCCGCCCGCAGGCCGACCGATCCGAGATGGCGAGTTGATGAACAGATCCGGTGGGCCGTTCCACGGACGCGATCCGTGCAAGTGTGGGAAGTGGACAGGCCGACACCGAGCATCTGGACACTGATCGGGTGTCGCGGTCGGCCATCTGCGACAGTGAGGAGCGCCCCATGGGCGCGAACACGGCCGAAGCTGCGGTACCTGACACTATTCAGGAGCTGACGGACCGGCTGACGGCCTCCTACGCCACCCTGCTGACAGCTGCCACCGTGCGGGATGTGGTGCAGGACTGCTACCAGCCGCTCAGCAACGCTCGTATCCCCAACTACGTGCCGATCCTCGTCGAGCACAGCAGCCGCACCAAGCTACGAGAACTCACCCGGCGCCCCGATCCCACGGTTCTCCTTCGCGATGACTCCGACGGGTACGAGGCCGCTCAATGACGAGGGCCTGCCGAAGGGTTCGAGTCGCCCTGACCCGCTCGGCATAGGCACCGCGCCCGTGGAAGGCACACCCTGCACACGGGCCCACTCGACCGTCTGCCGGGGCAGTTCCCCGTCCAGGCCGGCTGGGCGCGCATGCCACGGGCATGAGCATGTGACGCACCTTGGAGACGTCACATGCTCATGCCAGGATTGGCGGTGGCCGTGGCGGCTTCAGGCGCGCCCTGAGCCCTGGTGCGAGCGGACGCACTCGCCTACCTGCGCGGCGCCGACCCTTTCGATGCCGTGTACTCGGTGTACGGGGCGGTGTGGTTCACAGACCCGGCCGTTCTGCTGCCGGCCGTCCGTGGGCTGCTTCGGCCGGGCGGCACGCCGGCGTTCTCGCAGCGACCTCCCGTCGAGGGCTGTTACGGCTGCCAGGCCTCGTACATTCCGCGCGGACCCGACGAGGACCCGCTCGTCGTGAAGCGCTGGGACTACGAGCCGGAGGTGTGGGAGCAGCTGCTCGGCAGGTACGGCTACACGGACGTGCGCCCGCAGGTGCTACCGCGCCGCCTGGTCCGCGCACGGTGGGCACGCTCATCGTCCACGCCCGCGCTTGACGGTCCTTCAACGGCCCCGGTCGGCTGACGCCACCATCGCCGGCCGAGGCGAACCAGACGCTCCGCGACCTCAACCTGGAAGAGGGCGACGCCCTGCCCGAGGACTTCGTGCCTGGCCTCCGGGACCACGGCATCCACCCTGTCGAATGGGAGCGTCCCCCGGGACGGCCACGTCGTGCCTGGCGAGCTGGTCGAGTTCCCGGCCGAGCAGCGGCTCGAGAGCCCGTGATCGCTGCGCTTCGGGCGAGCATCGGGCGAGCTAACGATCACCAAGCCTCCGAAAAACGCCCGAGCCCCCACGTCAGATCCCTCTGACGTGGGGGCTCCGCTGTAGGCCCTGTGGGACTCGAACCCACAACCAATGGATTAAAAGTCCACTGCTCTGCCAATTGAGCTAAGGGCCCAGGCGATGTTGCCACCCCGAGCATAGCCGGACGAGGCCGTGTCTCCGATCGGGTATCGGGGACACGGCCGTGGCGGATGAGAAGGACGGGGCGGAGTGGGTCCGGAGTGTTAGGGATCTACCGGTTCGGGGGCGTTCGCGCGGGCCGCCTCGCGGGCCTTGGTCCGCTCGTGGTCGGGGTTGAGGAACCAGTGCCGGGCCGAGGCCAGCCACCAGGTCGTCGCGAAGGCGAGGACCGCGAGGACGGCGACCGGCGCGTAGTTGAAGGTCTCCCATGTCACCGGGGAGACCTGGGGCAGCATGAACAGGATCGTGATCACGGCCACCCACCCGACCGCCACGATCCCGATCGGGCGGGACCAGCGGCCCAGATGCCACGGCCCGCGTTCGAAGCCGTCACCCTTGCGCAGCCGCAGCAGCGTCGGGATCACGTACGCGATGTACAGGCCGATCACGGCGATCGACGTCACCGCCGCATACGCGGTCACATTGATCAGGTAGGGCAGGCCGAGGATCAGCGCCCCGAGCGCCGCCAGCCACACCGCCGCGACGGGCGTACGCGTTCGCGGGCTCACCGTGTGCCACACGTGGGAGAACGGCAGTGCCCCGTCGCGCGAGAAGGCGTAGATCATGCGGGAGTTGGCGGTCACGGACGCCATGCCGCAGAACAGCTGCGCGCCGATCACCACCAGCAGGAGGAGCTTGCCGGCCGTCGCGCCCAGCGCGTCCATGAGGATCTGGGCGGGCGGCACCCCGGTCGGCGAGCCGAGGGCGCCGTCGTACGACTGGATCGCGAAGGTGAAGCCCAGCAGCAGGACGAAACCCGCTATCCACGACGTCCAGATGGACTGCACGATGCCCTTCGGGCCGGCCGTCGACGCGTCGTGCGTCTCCTCCGTCATGTGCGCCGAGGCGTCGTACCCGGTGAAGGTGTACTGCGCCATCAGCAGGCCGAGAAGCACCACGTACATGCTGCTGCCCCAGCCCGTGTTGTTCACGAACTCCGTGAACACGAAGGACGCCGACTGGTGGCGGTCCGGGGTGAACACCAGCGCGCCCACGATGACCGCCACGCCCAGTACGTGCCACCACACGCTGACGCTGTTGAGGATGCCGACGATGCGCACGCCGAAGGTGTTGAGGAGGCCGTGCAGGATGAGGATGCCGGCGAAGAGCAGGATCGTACGGCCGGGTGTGACCTCGAAGTCGAACTGAAGGTTCAGGTACGCGCCCAGGAAGGACGCGGCCCCGAAGTCGACCCCCGCGGTCACCGCCACCTGGCCGAGGACGTTGAACCACCCCGTGAACCAGGCCCAGGCCGCGGCCGTACGAGGCGGTGCCAGGCGGTGGGACCAGAAGTACAGGCCCGCGGAGGTCGGGTACGCGGAGCAGATCTCGGCCATCGCGAGCCCGACGAACAGCGTCATCAGCCCGACCGCCACCCAGCCCCAGGTGATCACGGCAGGCCCGCCTGTATTCATACCGAACAGGTACAGCGTCATGCATCCCGAGAGGACCGAGATGATCGTGAAGGAGACCGCGTAGTTGGAGAACGCCGACATGCGGCGGGCGAGAACCTGCGTGTAACCGAGCTGGGCCAGCCGTTCCTCGTCCGAGAGATCCGAATGCCCGCTCACTCTGGCGTCATCTGTCATGCCCCCAGCAATTCCCCTGCCGGGGGCGTGACACACGTCACAACTTGGCTAGAAAGGATCCTTAGAAAAGACCCTTGTAGCCCTGCCAGCCGCTCGCGATCTTCACCCGCGCCCCGAACGACCCCTTGCCGTTGCCCGGGTTGCGGTAGACGTTCCCCGCCGAGTCCCGCACCACCAGGTCGCTCTTTCCGTCCCCGGTGATGTCCCCGACGCCGACGATCGCGTTGTAGGAACCACCCCAGTTGGAGAACACCTTCGCGCGGGCGCCGAACGTGCCGTTGCCCTTGCCGTAGTAGCGGTACAGGTTGTTCGCCTTGTCCTGGGCGACCAGGTCACCCACACCGTCGCCGTTCAGGTCACCGGCGCCGACGACCTTCTTGTACGTCTTCCAGTTGTCGTACAGCTTCACCCGCGCCGACAGCTTGCCCGCGCTCGTGCCCTTGTAGAGGTACACCGCACCGGTCGAGGTGTTGCGCGCGATCAGGTCCGGACGGCCGTCGCCGCTCACGTCACCGGGCGCGGTCAGCACGTCGTACTGGTTCCAGCCGCTGGTGGAAAGGGTCGTGTACGACGTCGACGGCTTCAGCGCGGCGCCGCAGCCCGGCTTGTAGAGCCGCAGGGCTCCGCTGCTCAGCCGCACGAGGACGTCGTTGCAGCGGTCCCCGCTCAGGTCGCCGAAGGGGATCGGCCTCACAGAGGTCGCCCAGCCCGTCCCGGTGACCTTCCCGGAGAAGGTGCCCTTGCCGGTGCCCTGGTGGAAGGTCAGGCCGCCGGAGGAGTTGAGGGTGAGCAGGTCGCCCACCCCGTCGCCGGCGAGGTGGTCGCGGCGTACGGCGCTGCCGCCGCGCAGCGCGACCGAGCCCGTCACCTCCAGCGCGGCGCCTACGCCGTCGGCCGGCGTCACGGCCAGCGTCCAGTCGTACGAACCGTTCGGCAGGAAGGCGTTCTTGGGGTCGGTGCCGGACCAGCCGACGCTCAGCTCGCCGCGGGCGGCGCCGCCGTCGCGCGTGTCCACGACCTTCCCGGTCACCTTGCTGCGCACGGTCAGCCGCCAGCTCGCGGACGGCTTCGACAGCAGCACGGTGGCCAGGGTGTCCGGCGTGGTGTCGAACTCGCGCGCCTTGACGGACGACGCCTTCACGGCAGGCGCGAGCAGCCGCAGCGGCTGCTGCGACACCCCGGACGGTACGAGATGCACGCGCCCCTGGCCGTCGACGTAGGCCGCGTTCGCGCCCGACTCGTCGACCGTCCAGCGCACGTCACGCTGCGAGACGCCCGTGTCCGGCAGGTCGCCGATCACGCGGCTCGCGGGCGTGCCGTCCGCGACCGTCGTCAGCGTCAGCTTCCCGTCCTGCTTGTCGTGCGTGACGACGTACCCGTCGCCGAGCTTGGCCTCACCGGTCGGCACGGGCACGGACTTCTTCGTCGTACGGTCGAAGACGCCGGCCTTGCCGTCGCAGGTCCAGTACAGATAGCGGCCCAGCGCCTGGAGTTCGGCCGGCGTGCAGCCCGCGTCGGTGGTGACGGTCTCGGCGGTCTTCTTCGTCGTCAGGCTGTACGCGGTGACGCTGCCGGCGGTCGTGCCCGTCGTCCACAAGACGTCGCCGGACAGGGCGGCGGCGCCCGGGGTGCGGGTGACGGACGGGGTGCCGTAGTCGCCGACCTTGTAGACGTACTGCTTGTCGGTGTCCGTGTAGAGGACGTACCGCCCGGACACGTCGGTGATACGACCGCCCGCCGGCACGGCCCGTTCCCAGAGCCGCGCCTCGGTCGGCCCGTTGACCCGGATCAGGTCCTCTGTGTCGGAGTTGGTGTGCTCCAGCCAGGCGATACGGCCGTCCGCGGTGCCGAAGACCTGGGAGCAGGCGACGTCGTTCGCCGGGCAGGTGCCGACCACCACGTCGGAGACGAGCCGGGGCGTGAACTCGGAGCGCTCGCCGAACTCGGGCGTGCCGGTGGCGGCCACGGTCCGCACGTAGTCGTTGCGCTGGGTGCTGCCGCTGGTGTCGGTGACGACCAGACGGCCCTGCTCCAGGGAGAGGCCCTGGATCGGGGCCGGCGGCTTCGGCAGGGCCTTGACCTGCGTGACGACCGGCTTGCCGGCCGGATCGGCGTGGATGCGTTGGATGCCCCAGTCGTCGGCGGCGGTACGGCCGACGGCGAGGGCGGTGCCGTTCGACACGGTGGACAGGCCGAGGCGAGTCGAAGTGAGCAGGGTCACCGCGGGGCCGCCCGCGAGAGGCTGCGCCGTCACCTGGTCGTTGCTGAGGCGCTGGACCAGCCAGTCACCCACCAGCGCCAGGTAGTTGGCGGTGCTGCTTCCCGTCGGAGTCACCTCGACGGGGGCGGCCGACAGGTCGGAGCGGGGCACCACCAGCACCTTGGTGCCGCGCGTCCGGCTGTAGACGGCGACGTGGTCGGGCGAGAGCTCGACGTAGGCGTAGGTGTTGGAGGGCAGCGGCCGGGTCCAGCTCACGACCTGGGCGGTCGTACGGTCCAGGGCCACCATGCGCGGCGTGCCGTCCAGCATCGCGTTGAAGAACAGACCCGAGGCGTCCGCGCCGCGTGGATGCGAGAGCGTCATACCCGCGGGCAGCCCGCCGACCTCCTTGTCGGCGACGGACCCGTCCGCGCCGACGGTCAGCAGGTGGATGACCCGCCTGGTCGTCCCGTCCGCGCCGGTGACGGCCTGGTGGGTGACGACCGTGGTGCCGTACACGGCCAGCAGGCCTTGGCCGGCGGGCAGTTGGACGGTACGGGTCGTACCGTCCACGGCGTTCCACAGGTCGATACGGCCGCCGGAGTGGCGGTACGCGAGGACGTCGCTGCCCGTGCCGGAGACGGCCACCGAGCTCGTCGCCACCGGCGCTTCGAAGGTCTTGCCGTCGGCGTACCGCGTCCACAGGTAGCGGGAGCTGTCCTCCTGCCGGTGGAAGACGCCCTCGGTGCCCGCCCCGTCCGTACCCGCGAGGTTGTCCGCGGCGTGGAGTGAGGCCACGAGATTCGTGCTCCGCAGCGCGGCCGGCACCACCGTCTCCTGCGGCACCTCCGCCGCCGACGCCGACGGCAGCAGCGGGCTCAAACCGGCCGCGAGTGCGGCGGAGGCGGCTGCGGCGACGGCCGCGCGTCTCGCTCTCGATCGGCGCACTAAGACATGACGAGCCAAGGTGATCCTCCCCGGAAAGCAAACGAGAGGGAGCGCGTTGCATCAGATGCCCCCCGGCCCCCGGCCGTCGCATCCCTCTCAGAAGTCGGCTGATCTTACAGTCTCTTCACAGCTGGGCAGAGAGCGTTTTCTGCCGACCGCCCTCGACGCACGAAAAGCGCCGTGGCGCCCGGAACTCCGGGCGCCACGGCGCTTTCACTTCTCACTGCTCAGGAACCGACTCAGCCGTTGCGCTTCCAGCGCGGCTTGTCGTCACGGCGACCGAAGGAGCCGGTGCCGGTGCCGGTGCTGCCGCCGCCGCGGTGGTCGTCACGACGACCGTTCGGGCGGTCGTGGCCGGAGGGGCGGAAGCCGGGGCGGTCGCCCTGGCGGTCACGGTTGAACGGACGGTCGCTGCCGCGGTGTCCGCCGCGCTCGTCACGACGCTCGAAGGGACGGGCCGGACGGTCGTCGCGGCGGAAGCCACCACGGTCGTTGTCCCGGCGCTCGAAGGAGCCGCTTCCGCTGCCGCGGTTGTCGTCACGACGCTCGAAGGAACGACCGCCACCACGGTTGTCATCCCGGCGCTCGAAGGAACGGCCACCACCGCGGTTGTCATCCCGGCGCTCGAAGGAACGGCCACCGCCACGGTTGTCATCCCGGCGCTCGAAGGAACGACCGCCACCACGGTTGTCGTCACGACGCTCGAAGCCACGGCCGGAGCCACCGCCACGGTTGTCGTCACGGCGGAAACCGCCACGGTCGTTGTCCCGGCGCTCGAAGGAACGGCCGCCACCACGGTTGTCATCACGACGCTCGAAGCCACGGCCGGAGCCACCGCCACGGTTGTCGTCACGGCGGAAACCGCCACGGTCGTTGTCCCGGCGCTCGTAGGAGCGACCGCCACGGTCGTCCCGGTCCGCCCTGTCGACGTCCTGCGCCGCCGGCTGCTCGGGCACGGAGACCTCGGCCACCGCGGCCGCGGCCTGCGCCTCGGCAACCGCCGCCTCCGGGTCCTCGCCCTGCTCGCGCGCGGCCCGCGCGACCAGACGGTCGGCCTCCTCGCGCAGCTCGGTGGCACGGCGCTGCGCCCGCTCCAGCTCCTTGGTGAGCTGGGCGACCTCACGCTCGGCCTGCTGCGCGGCGTTGCCCGCGGACTCGGCCTGGACCTCGGTCATCGAACGGGCGCCGGTGATCTCGGCGACCTCGGGCTCGAAAGCCGTACCGGAGTTGATGATGTGACGCCCGGCGTCGACGCCCGCGTCCTCCATCAGCCGGAAGATCTGGCGGCGCTGGTGCGGCAGGGACAGCGACACCACGGTGCCGGTGCGGCCGGCACGAGCCGTACGCCCCGCGCGGTGCAGGTAGTCCTTGTGGTCGCCGGCCGGGTCCACGTTCAGCACCAGGTCGATGCCGTCGACGTGGATGCCGCGGGCGGCGACGTCGGTGGCGACCAGGCAGTTGACGTAGCCGTCCTTGAAGTCGGCCAGCGTCCGGGTACGGGAACCCTGGGTCATGCCGCCGTGCAGCGCGTCGGCCTTCACACCGGAGTCGCGCAGCTGCTCGGCGATACGGTCGGCGCCCAGCTGGGTGCGGACGAAGATGATGGTGCGGCCCTTGCGGGAGGCGATCGCGGCCGTGACCGGCGCCTTGTCCTTGGGCTTCACGATCAGGATGTGGTGCGACATGGTCGTCACCGCGCCCTGCGCCGCGTCGACCTCGTGGGTGGCCGCGTTCGTGAGGTAGCGGGTGACCAGGGTCTTGATCTCGTTCTCCATGGTCGCGGAGAAGAGCATGCGCTGGCCGCCGGACGGGACCTGGTCCAGGAGCTCGGTGACCTCGGGCAGGAAGCCCAGGTCGGACATCTGGTCGGCCTCGTCGATGACGGTGATCTGGACGTTCTCGAGGGAGCAGGCGCCACGGTTGATGATGTCGCGCAGGCGGCCCGGGGTGGCGACGAGGATGTCGACGCCGCGCTCCAGGGCGTAGATCTGGTTGGCCATCGAGGTGCCGCCGCAGACGACCTTCATCTTGAGGCCGAGGACGTCGCCGTACGGCTGGAGCGCGTCCGCGACCTGCATCGCGAGCTCACGGGTCGGCGTGAGGATGACGGCGCGCGGCTTGTGCTTCTCGGTGCGGCCGCCGGCCAGCGTGGCCAGGGCCGGCAGACCGAAGGAGAGGGTCTTGCCGGAGCCGGTGCGGCCACGGCCGAGGATGTCCCTGCCGGCCAGGGCGTCCGGGATGGTCGCGGCCTGGATCGGGAAGGGGGTGGTCACGCCGTTCTGGGCGAGCTTGCGCACGACGCCCTCGGGGAGACCGAGGCTCGCGAAGGTGACCTCGGGTGCGTCCTCGGTGCCGGTCGTCTCGGGCACGACGGTGCCCTCGTTCTCGGGCACGACGACGTGATCAGTACTGGAAATGGACATGCGTATGCGAAACCTTCCGGAGTCTCTTCGGCACGCGCCCGTCAACTCCGTGTTTCGCTATACGACCGCCTCTATGCGGTCCGCCACGGCAAGGGAGAGTACGCGCCACACGGCGCGCTCTGCATCGGCGCCGGGCAATGGGATCAAACGATCTACCACCATACGCACCCACCACCCTCAGAGGCAAACCGATCCCCAGGGACGTAGGCCACATCACACCGGCGACCCGGCCGTGGGCGCCGGCTCCCGCTGCCCCAGCTGCGGCCCCGGCGGCTCGTGGGCCGAGGACGACGGCTCGGCGGTCGTCGGTGACGGCGTGGGCGAGGCGGGCGGCGGCTCGGTGGGGGACGGCTGCGGCTCGACCGTACGCGGGGTCGTCGGCTCGGCCCCGGTCGGCGACGGCGCCCCCGGCTTGTCCGGCTCGCCCCTCCCCGGCTCGGCACCCGGGGAGGCGGACGCGCCCCCCTTCGCCGACGGGGTCGCGGACGGCGACGCCGACTCCTCCGCGCCCTTCTTCCCCTTGCCGTGCCCGTGCTTGCCGTCGTCGGCCGCCGCGCCGATCCCGGCGCCGCCCGACACCGCCGCGCCGCCGTCGGGCGCCTCACCGCCCCGGGGCCCGGCGGAGTGCGAGGGCTTGGCGCTCCCCCCGCCGTCGTCGTCGCCGACGTTCATGCAGCCGGCGGCAGCGGCGACGGCCATGACCGTGGCGGCCAGACGGACGGGTACGTACAAGGGGCGCACGAGCAGCCACCTCCGGTGGAGGGTGAAGGAGTCAACCTGCCCAACTCCCGCCGCCCACAAGAGGACACGCGCCCCGTATCAGCGGCCCTCAGCCGTACCCGAGCGCGTGCAGCCGGGCGTCGTCGATCCCGAAGTGGTGAGCGATCTCATGCACCACCGTCACCTCGGTCTCCTCCACGACCTCCTCCCGTGACCCGCACATCCGCAGCGTCGGCCCCCGGTAGATGGTGATGCGGTCCGGGAGCACGCCCGCGTACCACTCGCCCCGGTCGGTCAGCGGAGTCCCCTCGTACAGCCCGAGCAGCTCGGGATCGTCCGCCGGGGGTTCGTCCTCGACGAACACCGCGACGTTGTCCATCAGCCGCGTCAGCTCCGGCGGGATCCGGTCCAGGGCCTCGGCGACCAGTTCCTCGAACTCCTCGCGCGTCATCTCCAGCACAGGCCCCATTGTCCGGTACGCCGCCGCCGTACGAGAGTCGGAGCAGAGTCAGGGCAGTCGAACGAGAGTCGGAGCGCACCCGCATATCCGCGGGCGCACTTGGGCATACGGGACCAATGGCCCGCGTCCCCGTCGTCGTCCGGAACATCGTGAACCCCCTGCGCAGGACTCCGCGCGCCCTCGCCCGCCACTACCGCGCCCGCCGACCCCACCCGTCCGTGGAACTCGTCCGTCAGCCCCACCCCTGGGCCCGCGCCCTCGGCCTCGTCGCCGTGGTCGTCCTCGGCGCCTGGCTGGGGCTGCTGATCGTCGGCAACGTGCGGACTCCGGTCGGCCCCATGAACACGACGATGACCCTGCGCCCGTCGCTCACCGGCGGCACGAAGATCAACGTCTCGCCGCTCGGCGCCCTCGAACTGGACAGCCACCAGGCCCCCGTCCGTCTGGACGTCAACGTCGACCAGCTCGACCCGGTCCGCTCCCAGGCCCTGGTCGACCACCCCGAACGCCTCTCCGGCCTCCAGGACGAGGTCACCAAGGACGTCGAACACGGCACCCTCGACCTGGCCGTACGCTCCTGCGTCGCCGTCGTCGCCGGCGCCACCGCCCTCGGCCTCGCGGTCTACCGCCGCCCCCGCCGGGCCCTCGGGGCGGGCGGCCTCGCGCTGACCCTCCTGGCCGCCTCGGGCGGAACGGCGTACGCCACCTGGAACCCGGAATCGGTCCTGGAGCCGAAGTTCTCCGGCCTGCTCTCCTCAGCCCCGTCCCTGGTCGGCAACGCCCGCAGCATCGTCACCGAATTCGACGTCTACCAGAAGGAGTTGGCCCGCCTGGTGACGAACGTGACGAAGCTGTACGACGCCACCTCGACGCTCCCGACCTACCAGCCCGACCCGTCCACCATCCGCGTCCTGCACGTCTCGGACATCCACCTCAACCCGGCGAGCTGGCCGATCATCTCCTCGCTGGTGGAGCAGTACCAGGTGGACGTGATCGTCGACTCCGGCGACACGATGGACCACGGCTCGGCCGCCGAGAACGGCTTCCTGGACCCGATCGAGGACCTCGGCGCCCCCTACGTCTGGGTCCGCGGCAACCACGACTCGCAGACCACCCAGCGCTACCTGGAAGGCCTGAAGAACGTCCACGTCCTGGACGACGGCCGGGCCGAGACCATCGCCGGCCTGCGCTTCGCCGGGATCGGCGACCCCCAGTTCACCCCCGACCGCTCGAACAACCCCGGCGCCGGGGAGTCCCAGGAGCAGGCGGGCGCCCGCCTGGCCGCCGCCCTGCGCGCCCAGAGCACCGCCGGCAAGCCCGTCGACGTCGCCGTCGCCCACGAGCCGTCGGCGGCCCGCGGGGTGGACGGCGCGGTTCCGCTGGTCCTGGCGGGCCACCTCCACCACAACGAGATGGAGATCCTCAAGAACGGCACGCGCCTGCGGATCGAAGGCTCGACGGGCGGCAGCGGCCTGCGCGCGATCGAGGGCAAGTACCCCGACCCCATCGAGGCCTCGATCCTCTACATGGACCGCGACACCCGCCGCCTCCAGGCCTGGGACGAGATCAAACTGGGCGGCCTCGGCCTGACGACCGCCGAGGTCAGCCGCCACCTGGTGGAAGAGAACCAGCCGGGAGCCACCCCGTCCCCCTCGCCGTCTCCCTCACCCGCGTCCACGCCCCCCACCCCGACCGCCCCGTAAACCGTTTTGGCGATCCCTCCCGCCATCCCATATGCTTCTCACGTCCCCGACGCGCTGAGAAGCGCCCAGGCGGGCCGATAGCCCTCATCGTCTAGCGGCCTAGGACGCCGCCCTTTCAAGGCGGTAGCACGGGTTCGAATCCCGTTGGGGGCACGCAACACCGTGTGCGACACTGTCGTACACAATGCTTGGTCCTGTGGAGCAGTTTGGAGTGCTCGCCACCCTGTCAAGGTGGAGGCCGCGGGTTCAAATCCCGTCAGGACCGCTGAGGCTTCCCCGGAAGCCTCGTGGCTGGGTAGCTCAGTTGGTACGAGCGATCGCCTGAAAAGCGATAGGTCGCCGGTTCGACCCCGGCCCCAGCCACAACCCAAGGGCCCCGTCCACACGGACAGGGGCCCTTGCCCTTTACCCGCACACACCCCGCCGCGCCCCTCCCCGCTCACCACCCCGCCAAGGCGGAGGCCGCGCCCGCGGCAAAGCCGCCATCAGATACAGCAAATCCCGTCAGGACCGCTGAGGCTTCCCCGGAAGCCACGCGGCTCGCGCAGCCCAGCCGGCGCAAACCATCGCCCCAAAGCGACAGGTCGCCGGTTCGACCCCGGCCCCAGCCACAACCCAAGGGCCCCGTCCAGACGGACAGGGCCCTTGCCCTTTACCCGCACACACCCCGCCGCGCCCCTCCCCGCTCACCACCCCGCCAAGGCGGAGGCCGCGCCCGCGGCAAAGCCGCAATCAGATACAGCAAATCCCGTCAGGACCGCTGAGGCTTCCCCGGAAGCCACGCGGCTCGCGCAGCCCAGCCGGCGCAAACCATCGCCCCAAAGCGACAGGTCGCCGTTCGACCCCGGCCCCGGCCCCAGCCCCGGCCCCGGCCCCGGCCCCAGCCACCGTCACTGAACAGCGAAAACGCCCCCGTCGAGATCATCGGCGGGGGCGTTGCGTTGGGGCCCGGGCGGTAGTGCGGGCGGGGTTCATTCCTGGTTGCGGCTGCGTGTCATGTTCGGCTCGCAGTCCTCTTCGATGTCCCACGCGCCCTTCTTGTTGCCGGTCAGGTCGTTGTCCTCGAAGACGCCGCCGCCACCGCCGTCGATCCATACGGCCTGGTACCCGTTGCCGTTGATCCGGTTGTTGTGGACGGTCGGGCTGCCGCCCGCGGTGATCCTCATGCCGGCGTGACCGTTGCCGGTGATCCCGTTGTCCTCCAGCGTGCCCAGGCCGCTGTTGTGGGCGAGGACGCCGCTCTGCTTGTTGTGGTGGATCTCGTTCCGGCGCAACGTGGGGTTGCCCGCAGATTTGATCTCCACGCCCGCGAAGGCGTTGCCGGTGATCTCGTTGTCCTCCAGCGTGCCCAGGCCGCCGTCGAGCACGAAGACGCCGGCCTGCTTGCTGCCGTGGATCCGGTTCCGGCGCAGCCGGGGGTCGGCGCCGTCACGGATGGCGACCGCCGCGAGGCTCTGGCTGCTGATGTCGCAGCCTTCCAGCTCCAGCCGACCCTGGACGATCTTCACGGCGTATGCCTGGGCGCCCTCGGTCTGGCGCAGCGTCAGGTTCGTGACCCGGCCGATGCTGGCCTGGAACATCAGCGCGCTGGTCTGGCCGGCGCGGATCTCGATGTCCTCGAGCGGGCCGTCCCCCAGTATTTCCAACGGCTTGTCGACGACCAGGCTCTCCTCGTACAGGCCCGGCCGGACCAGGATGCGGTCACCTGGCTTCGCCTTCGCTATGGCCGCGCCGACCGTCACGAAATCCCCCCGGTGGTAGGGGTCCACCACATGGGTCGGCGGCTCGGTCTTCGTCGCGCCCCTGGCCGTGTCGCCCGTCGGCTCCGTGGACTCGGTCGCCGCTCCCGCCGTCTCCGCGCGCCTGTCAGGGCGCGCCGCGGCGATGGTCTGCGGCCGCCAGAAGGTGTCCCGCATCCGTAACGCCAGTTGCTCGGTCGCCTTGCGCACCACCGGTGACGTGAACGGCTCGAACCGCAGCTCCCGCCAGTCGGCGTGCTGCCGCGTGGCCAGCGTCCGGGCCATGTCGTCGGCCTCGCGCAGCTCAGGATCGTCCATCTCCCGGGCGCTGATGTAGTAGACGGGCAGGATCAGGTCCTGGCGGCCGAGCTTCTCCTCCCGCTCCAGGAAACGGGACACCTCGGCCCGGCACGCGGGGCTGCGGAACAGGCTCGGCGTGACGATGACCAACAGCAGGCTCACCGCGTCCAGCGCCTCGTCGATCCGCGCCTGCCAGTTCTGTCCCCAGGCGATGTCGTTGCGGTCCTGGAAGATCGCGAACTCCTCGCCGGTCTGCGCCCACACCTCGGCGGCGAGCCGTTCCCGGAACTGGGAGAGCTGCCCGTCGTCGTGCCGGTCGTTGAAACGGACGTAGCTCATGAAGGCCGCAGGCTCACCGGACAAGACATCCCCCACTACCCGTGCATCCCCACCACAACCCGTGAATTCTGGCACAGGGGGAGCATCCGAAGCCGGGCAATCTCCGCCCTGACGACGCCGCCCCGCCGCCGGAGACAAAAGCGTTCGCCACGAAAATCCCGGGGATGAGATCCTGGATCGCGTATGTCTACGCACCCCGCCCCCGGCGCCTCCGCTCCGGGCACCCCCGACCTCGGCGCTCTCGCCCCCCGCCTGACCGAGCTGACCCTGCGCGACACGCACCGGCTCGGGCGCAGGCTCGAAGGTGCGCGCAGGATCCGCAAGCCGGAGGCCCGTGCCGCCGTCCTCGCCGAGATCGAGGCGGAGGTGGCGAAGGCCGAGCAGCGGATGAGTGCGCGGCGCGGTCGCGTGCCCGCCGTCAGCTATCCCGAGCAGCTGCCGGTCAGCCAGAAGAAGGACGTGATCGCGGAGGCCATCCGAGATCACCAGGTCGTGATCGTCGCCGGTGAGACCGGGTCCGGCAAGACGACCCAGATCCCGAAGATCTGTCTCGAGCTGGGGCGGGGCGTCCGCGGCATGATCGGGCACACCCAGCCCCGTCGTGTCGCCGCCCGTACCGTCGCCGAGCGGGTCGCGGAAGAGCTCGACACGCCTCTCGGCGAGGCCGTCGGCTGGAAGGTCCGCTTCACCGACCAGGTGAACCCGGACGCCACCTTCGTCAAGCTGATGACCGACGGCATCCTGCTCGCCGAGATCCAGACCGACCGCGAGCTGCGCGCCTACGACACGATCATCATCGACGAGGCCCACGAGCGGTCCCTCAACATCGACTTCCTGCTGGGCTACCTCGCCCAGCTGCTGCCCAAGCGGCCGGACCTCAAGGTCGTCATCACCTCCGCGACCATCGACCCCGAGCGCTTCTCCCGGCACTTCGGGGACGCGCCGATCGTCGAGGTCAGCGGGCGGACGTATCCGGTGGAGGTGCGGTACCGGCCCCTCCTCGAAGACGACTCCGACTCCGCCGAAGGCGAAGAAGGGGACCGCGACCAGATCACGGCGATCTGCGACGCCGTCGAGGAACTCCAGGCCGAGGGCAAGGGCGACATCCTCGTCTTCCTCTCCGGGGAGCGGGAGATCCGGGACACCGCGGACGCCCTGACCAAGAAGAACTACCGCTTCACCGAGGTCCTCCCCCTCTACGCCCGGCTCTCGCACGCCGAGCAGCACCGCGTCTTCCAGCAGCACACCGGGCGCAGGATCGTTCTGGCGACGAACGTCGCCGAGACCTCCCTCACCGTCCCCGGGATCAAGTACGTCATCGACCCCGGCTTCGCCCGTATCTCCCGCTACAGCCACCGCACCAAGGTCCAGCGGCTCCCCATCGAGGCGATCTCCCAGGCCAGCGCCAACCAGCGCAAGGGCCGCTGCGGACGGACCAGCGACGGCATCTGCATCCGCCTCTACAGCGAGGAGGACTTCGAGGCCCGCCCGGAGTTCACGGACGCGGAGATCCTGCGGACGAACCTGGCGTCCGTCATCCTGCAGATGACCGCCGCCGGCCTCGGCGAGATCGAGAAGTTCCCGTTCATCGACCCGCCGGACCACCGCAACATCCGTGACGGCGTCCAACTCCTCCAGGAACTGGGCGCACTGGACCCGGCGCAGAAGGACGTACGCAAGCGGCTCACCGACACCGGCCGCAAGCTCGCGCAGCTGCCCGTCGACCCGCGCCTGGCGCGGATGGTCCTGGAGGCCGACAAGAACGGCTGTGTCCGCGAGGTCATGGTCATAGCGGCCGCGCTGTCCATCCAGGACCCGCGCGAGCGCCCCGCCGACAAGCAGACCCAGGCCGACCAGCAGCACGCCCGCTTCCGGGACGAGACCAGCGACTTCCTCGCGTATCTCAACCTGTGGCGGTACATCCGTGAGCAGCAGAAGGAGCGCGGTTCCTCGTCCTTCCGGCGGATGTGCAAGCAGGAGTACCTGAACTTCCTGCGCATCCGTGAGTGGCAGGACATCTACTCGCAGCTGCGGACCGTCGCCAAGCAGATGGGCATCCATCCGAACGAGGAGGACGCGGCCGGCCAGAGCGTGCACGTCTCCCTCCTCGCCGGTCTGCTCTCGCACATCGGCATGAAGGACGTGAAGGACGGCAACAAGAACGAGTACCTGGGCGCGCGGAGCGCCAAGTTCGCGATCTTCCCGGGCTCCGCCCTCTTCAAGAAGCAGCCGCGCTTCGTGATGTCCGCCGAGCTGGTGGAGACCTCCCGCCTCTGGGCCCGCGTCAACGCCAAGATCGAGCCCGAGTGGATCGAACCCCTCGCCGAGCACCTGCTGAAGCGCACGTACAGCGAACCGCACTGGGAGAAGGACCAGGCCGCGGTGATGGCGTACGAGAAGGTCACGCTCTACGGCGTCCCGATCATCGCCCAGCGCAAGGTCAACTACGGCCGGATCGACCCGGAGACCTCCCGCGAGCTTTTCATTCGCAACGCCCTGGTCGAGGGCGACTGGCGTACGCACCACAAGTTCTTCGCCGACAACCGCAAACTCCTCAGCGAAGTGGAGGAGTTGGAGCATCGCGCGCGGCGGCGGGACATCGTGGTCGACGACGACACGCTCTTCGACTTCTACGACGAGCGGGTGCCCGAACACGTCGTGTCCGGCGCCCACTTCGACTCCTGGTGGAAGCACAAGCGGCACGAGCAGCCCGACTTCCTGGACTTCGAGCGGGAGATGCTCATCCGGGAGTCGGCTCAGGCGGTCACCAAGGACGACTATCCGGACTCCTGGCGGCAGGGTCAGCTCAAGTTCCGGGTGACGTACCAGTTCGAGCCGGGTGCGGACGCGGACGGTGTGACGGTCCACGTCCCGCTCCAGGTCCTCAACCAGGTCACGGACGAGGGCTTCGACTGGCAGATCCCGGGCCTGAGGGAAGAGCTGGTCACCGAGCTGATCCGGTCCCTCCCGAAGCCGATCCGCCGCAACTACGTGCCGGCACCGAACTTCGCGAAGCGGTTCCTGGACACAGCGTCGTCCCCGGAGGGGCGCAATCAAGCACAGTCCTTGCAGGAGCCGCTCACCACCACCATGGCGCGGGAGCTCAAGCGCATGGTCGGCGTGCCCTTCACCGCGGACGACTTCGACTGGTCCAGGGTCCCCGAGCACCTGCGCATCACCTTCCGGATCGTCGACGAGCGCCGCCGCAAGCTGGCCGAGGACAAGGACCTTCAGGCGCTGAAGCTCCAGCTGAAGCCGAAGGCCCGCCAGGCCCTGTCCCAGGCCGCCGCGGCGACGGCCGAGCGCCAGGGCGGCGAGTCCCTGGAACGCAAGGGCCTCACCGACTGGACGATCGGCTCCCTCACCCGCGTCTTCGAGACCCGCCGCGCCGGCCAGCCGGTGAAGGCGTTCCCCGCGCTGGTCGACGACGGACCGACGGCGAACACCGTCTCGGTGCGGCTGTTCGACACGGAGGCAGAGCAGGCCGAGGCGATGTGGAAGGGCACGCGGCGCCTCATCCTGCGCAACATCCCGGTCAACCCGGCGAAGTTCGCGAGCGATCGCCTCACGAACGCCCAGAAGCTCGCCCTGTCCGCGAATCCGCACGGCTCGGTCCAGGCCCTGTTCGACGACTGCGCGATGGCCGCGGCGGACAAGCTGATCGGCGACTTCGGCGGCCCGGTGTGGGACGAGGAGTCCTACCGGAAGCTGTACGACAAGGTGCGCTCGGAGATCGTCGACACCACGGTCCGTACGGTCGGCCAGGTGCAGCAGGTCCTCGCCGCCTGGCAGGCCTGCGAGCGCCGCCTGAAGGGCGTACGGAGCGCGGTGCTCCTGGCGAACCTCCAGGACGTACGCAAGCAGCTGGACGCCCTCGTGCGGCCCGGCTTCGTGACGGAGGCCGGGATACGGCGGCTCCCCGACCTCATGCGCTACCTGGTCGCCGCGGACCGCCGGCTCCAGCAGATGCCGACCGGCGTCCAGCGGGACACGGCCCGCATGGAGAAGGTCCACGAGATGCAGGACGAGTACGCCTGGCTCCTGGAGCAGATGCCCCAGGGCCGCCCGATCCCGTCCTCGGTCCTGGACATCCGCTGGATGATCGAGGAGCTCCGGGTCAGCTACTTCGCCCACGCCCTCGGCACGGCGTACCCGATCTCCGACAAGCGGATCGTGAAGGCGATCGACGCGGCCGTGCCGTAACGGCGCCCGCACACCGGGTGAGTTCGACCCGGGGCTCACCCTCCTGTACAGTCTCTTCTCGCAGCGCAACGCACGAATAGCGCCGCGAAACCTGGTCCTGTGGAGCAGTTTGGAGTGCTCGCCACCCTGTCAAGGTGGAGGCCGCGGGTTCAAATCCCGTCAGGACCGCAGTGAAAGTAAAGGCCCGCTCGCCATCGGCAGCGGGCCTTACTCATGCAACAACCCACCGACCCAGCTCGCCACCCTGTCGAGGTGGAGGCCGCGCCCGCGGCGCAGCCGCCATCGGGTACAGCAAATCCCGTCAGGACCGCAGTGAAGTAAGCGGCCCGCTCGCCGACATCGGCAGCGGGCCTTACTCATGCCGTCACTTCCTGGCCGACCGAGTCGGGTGGCGGGTGGGCACAGGCCGGGGGTCTGGGGGCGGAGCCCCCAGGAGCGGCCCGCATCAATGCCGGCCGGGGGAGCAGCCCTCAGGAGCGCCCCGCATCAGCACCGGGGGCCGGGGACCCGGGGGCCCACCCCCAGCGACGGCCGTCACGTCCGCGCCGGCGCCCGGCATCGGCTCGACCGGCGGAGCCCACCGCGCCCTTGACGGCGTCACTTTCGCTCGGTACCCAGAAACCAGGGCCCGTTTCCCGTGCGGCCCCTTGGAGGTGGGGTATGGCGGCATCGACCAGGCACGAGACTCGGGCGCTGCTCCGTGCCCATCTGGCGGCCGCTTCCTCCTATCGCCACCTGACACGTCATTGCTCGATCTGCCATCGCCTGTTGCGACTGGCGATGGACGGCGCCCCACACACCGCGCAGACGCCCGAGGGGGCCGTCGAGGACGAGAGTCCCTCCGGTGCGTGACCGTGACCCGGCCCCAACGCCCGCTCCGCTGGGGGGCGATGGAAGCTGTCCCTCCTCTAGCGCACATGAACCAGGGGCAACAAGGACTCTGGCATGTGACGGGTGTCACTGCATGAGTTTCTGAAACCGCGGTACTTACGCCTCACCTACAACTGGTCAATTTAATATGTGCAATTGCACCAGCGTCAGGGCGTGCCCACAGGAGATCCGACAGCCCTCCCCAGAGTCCGACAAGCCCGCTCACAGAGCCGCCCCGTAGGCCACGCCGCACCCACACACGTACGCACACGCGCGCACAAAAAGATCGCGCTGGACTCGGCGGAGTCCAGCGCGATCGACGACGCACCCTGTCACTGCTTGGGAAGCCCGGAGGGGCCTGGGCGTGGGTTCTGTTGGGGCAGAACCCGCGTCGCTTGGAGCCAAGGGTCCGGGCGCCGCGGCATGTTGGGGGAACTGCCGGTTTTGCCCGGTTATTCAGTTGTTAGGCCTCGCTGCGCTGCTGCGGGATGCCCGCGAGCAGAGCGCGGACCTCAGCCTCGCGGTATCGGCGGTGACCGCCGAGCGTTCGGATCGAAGTGAGCTTGCCGGCCTTCGCCCACCGCGTGACCGTCTTCGGGTCGACGCGGAACATCGTGGCGACCTCAGCCGGGGTCAGCAGCGGCTCGGCATCAGGGGTGCGAGCGGTCATGAGCGGCCTCCTCGGGAGAACCGAACCTTCTCGGTTCTTTCCTCTAAATTCTGCACCTTGACCCGCGTTGCCCGAAATGGCGGACGCGAGTCGAGTCGGTTATAGGACGAACGGCTTGTCCTCGGCACTACAACTACACCATCCGTCCAGCCGCGTCGGCCAAACCGATGGAATTGCCCCTCCAGGTGTTCATCAGCGACGGAAGCCGATGGACCATGCCATAGCGGACAGTCACGCCGCTGTGACGATCAGTCACAGGACGATCAGGAGTCATCAGACCCCCCTAAGCACATGCAATGCTGAGATTCCGCCCGTACTACAACAGAACGGGACGGACGGAGTTCCCCCGGACTCCTTGTCCTATTTTGGCATGAGGAGGGGCAAGGGACGCAAGGGCCGCGTACGTGCGGTCCGTCACGCTTGGCATCAAACGCCCCGGATCGGGACCTACGTCCCTTGTTGACGAAACCTCAGGACATACCGAGGAGAAACCTCGGTCCGAGGACGAAACCCCAAAACGGGCGTCAGGTCAAACGTCAGTTCGTTACCTGGGTCACCTGAGTGACCTGAGCCACGCTCAGTTCGCCGAGCGCCGGTCCCGGACCGACCGCCACCGCTCCACCAGCCGCGCGTACGCCTCGCCCGCCGCGACCCCGTCACCGCTGCGCAGCGCCTGGATGCCCTCGGCCACGTCGGCCGCCGAGTGGTCGTCCTCCAGCTCGCCGGCCGGCAGTGTGTGCACCAGGCCGCCGTAGTCCAGCTCCACCAGCGAGCGCGGGTGGAACTCCTCCAGCCAGCGCCCGACGTCCACCAGACCGTCGATCAGCGGCCCCTCGTCGATGGCCTCCTTGAGCGCCCTGAGGCCACGGGCGACCCGGCGCCGGGCCTGCACCATCGGCGTCCGGTAGCGCAGCATCGGCGGGACGTCGCCGGAGCCCTTGTCGAAGCGCCGCTCCTCGTCGGAGACCAGCACGAACCAGTTCAGCGGCACCTGCCAGGTCGCCGTACGGATCCAGGGCCGGGCGTCCGGGTTGCGGGCCAGCCAGCGCTCGTAGTCCTGGGCGGCCTGCTGCCGTACGACCTGTGGGAGCACCGCCTCCAGGACCGGCCGCGGCAGCTCGTCGCCGAACTCGGCCAGGGCCTGCCAGCCGCGCAGCCGGGTCCGCCAGGGGCACACGCACACCACCCCGTCGACCTCCAGCACGAACGCGTCACCGCTCTCGTGCACCGGCACCGGGATGGGCGGGGTGGGCAGCAAGTCGGACAGGGAGCGGCGGAGTTCGTCCTGGTACGAGGGACGGTCGGGGCGGCGGGCGTAGCGCGCCCAGTGGCCGCGCTCCGGCTCCGGGAAGGCGGCCAGCGGCTCGTACACACGCAGATAGGTGGCGTACGGGACGATCAACGAGGACACCTTGGGCACGCCTGCTCCCTCCCCCGCCGTCTGCCAGGAAAACCTGCGAAACCCGCACACAAACGAGCGGGAAAACTATGCAAATCGTCGCACGGACGCACCCGGCGAGCAGGTGATCCTGAGCACTGCGCGCTGACCGGGGCTCCCAGGCTCTAATCTCATGCTCACAGCCCCCGCCACCTGTACGGGAGCCGGTCTCCACCCGCCGCTACTTACTTCAGGAGTCACCACAGTGACCGACGTAACCGGCGCACCTGCTGATGTACTGCACACCCTGTTCCACTCGGATCAGGGCGGTCATGAGCAAGTCGTGCTCTGCCAGGACCGTGCCAGCGGTCTCAAGGCCGTCATCGCCCTCCACTCCACCGCCCTGGGCCCCGCGCTCGGCGGCACGCGCTTCTACCCGTACGCGAGTGAGGCGGAGGCCGTCGCCGACGCGCTGAACCTCGCCCGCGGGATGTCGTACAAGAACGCCATGGCCGGTCTCGACCACGGCGGCGGCAAGGCCGTGATCATCGGCGATCCGGACCGGGACAAGACCGAGGAGCTGCTCCTCGCCTACGGCCGGTTCGTCGCCTCGCTCGGCGGCCGCTACGTCACCGCCTGCGACGTCGGCACGTACGTCGCCGACATGGACGTCGTGGCGCGCGAGTGCCGCTGGACGACCGGACGCTCGCCCGAGAACGGCGGCGCCGGGGACTCCTCCGTCCTCACCGCCTTCGGCGTCTACCAGGGCATGCGCGCCTCCGCGCAGCACCTGTGGGGCGATCCGTCGCTGCGCGACCGCCGGGTCGGCATCGCGGGCGTCGGCAAGGTCGGGCACCACCTGGTGGAGCACCTGCGCGCCGAGGGCGCCGACATCGTGATCACGGACGTGCGCGAGGAGGCCGTACGCCGGATCCTCGACCGGCACCCGGAGGGCGTGACGGCCGTGGCCGACACGGACGCGCTGATCCGGGTGGGCGGGCTCGACATCTACGCCCCGTGCGCGCTGGGCGGGGCCCTGGACGACGACACCGTGCCGGTGCTGACCGCCCGCATCGTCTGCGGCGCCGCCAACAACCAGCTCGCCCACCCGGGCGTGGAGAAGGACCTCGCCGACCGCGGGATCCTCTACGCGCCGGACTACGTGGTGAACGCCGGCGGTGTCATCCAGGTCGCCGACGAGCTGCACGGGTTCGACTTCGAGCGGTGCAGGGCGAAGGCCGCGAAGATCTTCGACACCACGCTGGCCATATTCGCACGTGCGAAGGCGGATGGGATTCCGCCGGCCGCCGCGGCCGACCGGATCGCCGAGCAGCGGATGCACGAGGCGGCCACGGCCCGCCGGACGCGGTGACCCGCCAGGCGCACTCGCAGGTTTGACCGGTACCCGTCGGCGCACACTTAGAGAGAACTCTCACGTTCGTCGGCGGGTCGGCCGTGGATAAGTGGTTAAAATCGCGGTTGACCAGCGAGGACAGGGCACCTCGAGGGTTCTGGGTCCGGGCACGTCCTGCGGGCGACGTACCGTATGGGCGCGGGCTCAGGTACCGTGGAAGCCCTACGGACGGGTCTCTCCATGGAGAGCCCGTTCCAGATCATGAACGCGTGTCAAGACTCTGGGGCCGCCGGGCCCCATCACCGAGGGGGTCGAGCCATGGGGCGCGGCCGGGCCAAGGCCAAGCAGACGAAGGTCGCCCGCCAGCTGAAGTACAACAGCGGCGGGACAGACCTGTCGCGTCTGGCCAGCGAGCTGGGCGCTTCGACTTCGAATCAACCGCCGAATGGCGAGCCGTTCGAGGACGACGACGAGGAAGACGACCCGTACGCCCAGTACGCGGATCTGTACAACGACAACGAGGACGAGGACGACGAGTCCGGTCCTACGTCTCAACGCCGCGGCGCTTGACGATTCAGCTCTGCATCACCCGGTCCAGCGGTTACCACCGCCGGACCGGGTTTTGCTCTGCCCTCGTCAGGCGGTGCGGCCTCGTCAGGCGGCGTGGTCACCGACCAGCTCCGCACCCGTGGCGCGGTCGCCGCGGTCCGTGATCTCGCCGGCCACCCAGGCCTCGACGCCGCGGTCGGCCAGGGTCGTCAGGGCCACGTCCGCCGACTCCTCCGGCAGGATCGCGATCATGCCGACGCCCATGTTCAGGGTCTTCTCCAGCTCCAGGCGTTCGACGTCACCCGTCCTGCCGACGAGGTCGAACACCGGGGCCGGGGTCCAGGTGGAGCGGTCCACGATCGCGTGCAGGCCGTCGGGGATGACACGGGCCAGGTTGGCTGCGAGTCCGCCACCGGTGACGTGCGAGAAGGCGTGCACCTCGGCCGTGCGGGTCAGCGCCAGGCAGTCCAGCGAGTAGATCTTGGTGGGCTCCAGGAGCTCCTCGCCCAGCGTGCGGCCGAACTCCTCGATGTGCGCGTCCAGGGACAGACCGGCCTGGTTCAGCAGCACATGCCGGACGAGCGAGTACCCGTTCGAGTGAAGTCCGGAGGCCGCCATGGCGATGACGGCGTCACCCTTACGGATGCGATCCGGGCCGAGGAGGCGGTCGGCCTCCACCACGCCCGTACCGGCACCGGCGACGTCGAAGTCGTCCGGGCCGAGCAGACCGGGGTGCTCGGCGGTCTCGCCGCCGATCAGGGCGCACCCGGCCAGGACACAGCCCTCGGCGATGCCCTTGACGACGGCGGCGACCCGCTCGGGGTGGACCTTGCCGACGCAGATGTAGTCGGTCATGAACAGCGGCTCGGCGCCGCACACCACGATGTCGTCCATGACCATCGCGACCAGGTCGTGGCCGATGGTGTCGTAGACGCCCAGCTGGCGCGCGATGTCGACCTTCGTGCCGACGCCGTCGGTGGCGGAGGCGAGGAGGGGACGCTCGTAGCGCTTGAGGGCGGAGGCGTCGAAGAGGCCGGCGAAACCGCCGAGGCCGCCGAGGACCTCGGGGCGCTGCGTCTTCTTCACCCACTCCTTCATCAGCTCGACGGCGCGGTCGCCCGCTTCGATGTCGACGCCCGCCGCTGCGTAGCTGGCACCAGTTGTCTCAGACATGACGATGAGAACTTTCGTGTCGTACTGCAGGAAGGCAGGTGTTACGGGCGACGGATCGCGTCGGCCGCGGCCGTGGCGGCGGGCCCGGCGGCCAGCTCGGTCTCCAGGAGCTGCTTGCCGAGCAGCTCGGGATCCGGGAGTGCCATCGGGTACTCGCCGTCGAAGCAGGCGCGGCAGAGGTTCGGCTTGGCGATGGTGGTCGCCTCGATCATGCCGTCGAGGGAGATGTACGCCAGGGAGTCGGCGCCCAGGGAGGTGCCGATCTCGTCGATGGTCATGCCGTTGGCGATGAGCTCGGCGCGGGTCGCGAAATCTATGCCGAAGAAGCACGGCCACTTCACGGGCGGCGAGGAGATCCGGATGTGGACCTCGGCGGCGCCCGCCTCGCGGAGCATGCGGACCAGGGCCCGCTGGGTGTTGCCGCGCACGATCGAGTCGTCGACGACGACCAGGCGCTTGCCCTTGATGACTTCCTTCAGCGGGTTCAGCTTCAGGCGGATGCCCAGCTGACGGATGGTCTGGGAAGGCTGGATGAACGTACGGCCGACGTACGCGTTCTTCACCAGGCCGGCACCGAAGGGGATGCCGGAGGCCTCCGCGTAGCCGATGGCGGCCGGGGTGCCGGACTCCGGAGTCGCTATGACCAGGTCGGCCTCGGCAGGGGCTTCCTTGGCGAGCTTGCGGCCCATCTCCACGCGGGAGAGGTACACGTTCCGGCCGGCGATGTCGGTGTCGGGGCGGGCCAGGTACACGTACTCGAAGACACAGCCCTTGGGCTTCGCTTCCGCGAATCGGGACGTGCGCAGACCGTTCTCGTCGATCGCGATGAACTCGCCCGGCTCGATCTCGCGGACGTAGGCCGCGCCGCAGATGTCGAGGGCGGCGGACTCGGAGGCGACGACCCAGCCGCGCTCCAGGCGGCCGAGGACCAGCGGGCGGATGCCCTGCGGGTCACGGGCGGCGTAGAGGGTGTGCTCGTCCATGTAGACGAGCGAGAAGGCGCCCTGGACCTGCGGGAGGATCCGGATGGAGGCCTCTTCGATGGTCAGCGGCTTGCCGTCGTCGTCGACCTGGGCCGCGAGGAGCGCGGTGAGCAGGTCGGTGTCGTTGGTGGCGGCCACCCGGGTGGACCGGCCGTTGGTGTCCTTGGGGAGGTCGGCGACCATCTCGGCGAGCTGCGCCGTGTTGACCAGGTTGCCGTTGTGGCCGAGCGCGATGGAGCCGTGCGCGGTGGCACGGAACGTCGGCTGGGCGTTCTCCCACACGGAGGCACCGGTGGTCGAGTAGCGGGCGTGACCGACCGCGATGTGACCCTGGAGCGATCCGAGCGAGGTCTCGTCGAAGACCTGGGAAACGAGGCCCATGTCCTTGAAGACGAGGATCTGGGAGCCGTTGCTGACCGCGATTCCCGCGGATTCCTGGCCCCGATGCTGGAGGGCGTAGAGCCCGAAGTAGGAGAGCTTGGCGACCTCTTCGCCCGGAGCCCAGACACCGAAGACGCCGCAAGCGTCCTGGGGGCCCTTCTCACCGGGGAGCAGGTCGTGGTTGAGTCGTCCGTCACCACGTGGCACGTACCCGAGTGTAGGCGAGGTCGACCACTGGTCCGAATTGGGGAATCCCCGGCCCTGAGCTGCGGTAAAGGATCACTTGTCGGCGACCGCGGTGACGACCGCGTCGTTTTCGCTGGTCAGCGAGAGGGTTCGGTGATCGAGTTCGTAACTCACGGTGCTGTTGAAGAGCCGGAGCAGCTCCTTCTCCACGTTCATGAGTGAGGCGTCGCACATCATTCGGGTCGTGGACGGAGCGCCGAGGGTGATATGTCCGTCGCTGACCGTCGCCTTGGCGTTCACCTTGTTGCAGCCGAGGCTGCCGGAGACCTTGCCGGTCTTCTTGTCGAAGGTGAGGTGCGCCTTGCTCTGGGACGCGGGTGACGTGACCTGCCATTTCGTGCCGTAGAGGGAGGCGTCTGCCGCCTTGGTGAGGTGGACGCGGTCTCCGGCCTCGGTGGTGAGGGTCAGGCGGCCGTCCTTGACCTCGGTCTTCAGGGCGCCGTCCGCGAGGGTGCGGGCGAGGGTCCGCTCGAAGTCCATGGGCTTGTCCTCGCATGCCATTCCCGTGGTCGTGGCGTCGCTGAGTTCGATGCTGTCGCCCTCGACGGCGGCCTTGGCGTTGAAGTGGTTGCAGCCGTAGTTGCCGGCCGCCTCGCCGTCGGTGATCTCGACGTGCGCGTCGGAGGGGGACCGGTGGGTGGTGCCGTCGACGGTGACGCTGTCGACGCTCCAGTGGACGCCGGTGATGGGCGGGGCGGCGCCGACCGATCCACCGTCGGCCTTCTCGTTGCCGCAGGCTGCCGCCAGGGGGGCGAGAGCGAGGGCGGTCACGGTGAGGGTGAGTCGCTGCTTCTGCCTGTACATGCCGATTCGACGGGGCAGGTGGGGTGTTTGGTTCCCTCTGTTCCCGTCTCAGGCGTTCCCGCCTCAGGTATTCCCCTCAGGTGAGGAGCGGCAGCAGTCCGCCCAGGTCCGCCCGTTCCCCGCTCGCGCTGACCTTCGCCTCGTCGAGCGCGTCCTTCCAGCTCACGCGCCCGGTGGCGAGGCGGATCCAGGTCAGCGGGTCGGTCTCGACGACGTTCGGCGGGGTGCCGCGGGTGTGCCGGGGGCCCTCGACGCACTGGACGACGGCGTACGGCGGGATCCGCACCTCGGTGGAACCGCCGGGGGCCCTCGCGGCGAGCGTGTCGGCGAGGAGGCGGGTGGCGGCGGCGAGGGCCTGACGGTCGTACGGGATGTCGAGGCCGGGGACGGCGGCGTTCAGGTCGTCGGTGTGGACGACGAGTTCGACGGTACGGGTGACCAGGTAGTCGTCGAGCGACAGGGCACCCGCGCTGGTGGCGAGCAGCCGGGTGCCGGGGTTCTCCGCGAGGCGGGCGGTGAAACGCCGCTCCACGTCGGCGAGGTGGGCGGCGAGGTCCGGGTTCCGCTCGGCGAGGTCCCGGGCGTGACCGGCGATGTCCGGCGCGTCGGCGCCGATGGCGTGCGGCCAGTCGAGGAGCACGCCGTTCTGCTTCGGCGGTTCGGGCTCGTCGAGCAGTCGTACGACGGCCCCGAGGGCCATGCCGGTGTGCGCGGCCAGATCCCGTACGGTCCAGTCCCCGAGCCGGGTGGGCAGGGCGGCCTGCTCGGGGGTGAGGGTGGCGACGGCTTCCCGTACGTTCCCGAACTGGGCCAGGACCGCGGTGCGGATCTTGGCGGGGTCGTAGGTGCGGGCGCGCTTCTTGGCCGGGGGCATGACGATCAGCCTAGGCGGACTGCTGTGCCGGGCGGGAGTCGACGATCTCTCGGTTCCTCGGGACACCGAGGTCTCCAGCCGAATGCCTGCCGGCGCGCGTCAGGAGGTGGAGGTCACCCCCTCCGGGAACGTTGGGCTCGCCCTGGCCGTAGAAGGTCCGGGCGTCGCCGTCGCCGATGTCGTCCTCGTCGGCACAGGCCGGGCCGGGCCGGGTCGAACAGCGTGCGGCCCGGTCGGTGGTCGGCCGCAGGGCGCACCGCTCGCGCCAGGCGTTCTTGTCGGCCGGGGCGTCATCGCCTGGTCCGGCAGCCGGAGTTGCTCGCGCGACGGTTCACCAACTGACCGATGACCGGCAGAAGTCAGCACGCGTGAAGGCCCCGGCCGTCGGAACGGTCGGGGCCTTCACGGCCGTACAGCCGAAGGGAATTTACGCCAGCAGAGCCGGGATGGTCCCCTCGTGAGCCTCGCGCAGGTCCTCCAGCGACAGCTCGAACTCGCCCTGGAGCTCGACGCAGTCGCCGTCGACGACACCAATGCGGGTGACGGGCAGACCCCGCGCCCCGCACATGTCGTTGAAGCGGACCTCTTCGGAGCGGGGAACGGCCACGACGGCGCGGCCGGCCGACTCCGAGAAGAGGAGGGTGAAGGCGTCGAGCCCGTCCGGTACGACCAGACGCGCGCCCTTGCCGCCGAGCAGCGCCGACTCGACGACCGCCTGGATCAGGCCGCCGTCGGACAGGTCGTGCGCGGAGTCGATCATGCC
Source organism: Streptomyces sp. NBC_01352 (assembly GCF_036237295.1). Taxonomy (NCBI): domain Bacteria; kingdom Bacillati; phylum Actinomycetota; class Actinomycetes; order Kitasatosporales; family Streptomycetaceae; genus Streptomyces; species Streptomyces sp. NBC_01352. Next base: position 5,769,021 of record NZ_CP108354.1, on the reverse strand, counting down.
GTCGCGGGAGGCGGAGATCAGGATCTCGGCGAGCAGGCGCTCGCGCTCCAGGTCGACCTTCGGGGGCAGGCCGCCGAGGTGGTCGTGGATCACCTGCGACCAGGCCGAACCGCCGAACTCCTCGCGGGTGTCGCCGAGGAGGTAGAGCAGCTGGCCCTCCTCCTGGAAGGCGACCGGCGTGCGGCGGGCCACGTCGTCGATGACGCCCAGGACCGCGACCACCGGGGTCGGGTGGATCGCCACCTCGCCGGTCTGGTTGTAGAGCGACACGTTGCCGCCGGTGACCGGCGTGCCCAACTGCTGGCAGGCGTCGGCCAGTCCACGGATCGCCTCCGCGAACTGCCACATCACCGCCGGGTCCTCGGGCGAGCCGAAGTTCAGGCAGTCGGAGACGGCGAGCGGCTTGGCACCGGTCGTGGCGACGTTGCGGTACGCCTCGGAGAGCGCCAGCTGCGCGCCCGCGTACGGGTCCAGCTTGGTGTAACGGCCGTTGCCGTCCGTCGCGATGGCGACGCCGAGGCCGGTCTCCTCGTCGATGCGGATCATCCCGGAGTCCTCGGGCTGGGCCAGCACCGTGTTGCCCTGCACGAAGTGGTCGTACTGGGAGGTGATCCAGGACTTGGAGGCCTGGTTCGGGGACGACACCAGCTTCAGGACCTGGTCCTTCAGCTCTTCGCTCGAAGCAGGCCGCGGGAGCTTGTTCGCGTCGTCCGCCTGGAGCGCGTCCTGCCAGGACGGGCGGGCGTACGGGCGCTCGTAGGTCGGACCCTCGTGTGCCACCGTGCGCGGGTCGACGTCGACGATCTTGCCGCCGTGCCAGTAGATCTCCAGGCGGTCGCCGTCGGTGACCTCGCCGATCACCGTGGCGATGACGTCCCACTTGTCGCAGATCTCCAGGAACCGGTCGACCTTCCCCGGCTCGACGACCGCGCACATGCGCTCCTGCGACTCGCTCATGAGGATTTCCTCGGGCGAGAGGGTCGAGTCGCGCAGGGGCACGTCGTCCAGAGTCACGCGCATGCCGCCGGAGCCGTTGGAGGCCAGCTCGGACGTGGCGCAGGACAGGCCCGCCGCACCGAGGTCCTGGATGCCGACGACCAGCTTCTCCTTGAAGGCCTCCAGGGTGCACTCGATGAGGAGCTTCTCCTGGAAGGGGTCGCCGACCTGCACGGCCGGACGCTTCGACGGCTTGGCGTCGTCGAAGGTCTCGCTGGCCAGGATCGACGCGCCGCCGATGCCGTCGCCGCCCGTGCGGGCCCCGTACAGGATGACCTTGTTGCCCGCGCCGGACGCCTTCGCGAGGTGGATGTCCTCGTGCCGCATGACACCGATGGCACCGGCGTTGACCAGCGGGTTGCCCTGGTAGCAGGCGTCGAAGACGACCTCGCCGCCGATGTTCGGGAGGCCGAGGCAGTTGCCGTAACCGCCGATGCCGGCCACCACACCGGGCAGGACGCGCTTGGTGTCCGGGTGGTCGGCCGCACCGAACCGCAGGGGGTCGACGACCGCGACCGGCCGGGCACCCATCGCGATGATGTCGCGGACAATGCCGCCGACACCGGTCGCGGCGCCCTGGTACGGCTCCACGTACGAGGGGTGGTTGTGCGACTCCACCTTGAAGGTGACCGCGTAGCCCTGGCCGACGTCGACGACACCCGCGTTCTCGCCGATGCCCACGAGCAGGGCGTCGGACTGGGGGGCCTTCTCGCCGAACTGGCGCAGGTGCACCTTCGACGACTTGTACGAGCAGTGCTCGGACCACATGACGGAGTACATGGCGAGCTCGGCGCCGGTCGGGCGGCGGCCGAGGATCTCCACCACCCGCTCGTACTCGTCCTTCTTCAGGCCGAGTTCGGCCCAGGGCAGCTCGACGTCGGGGGTCGCGGTCGCGTGCTCGACCGTGTCCAGAGGCGTCCGGCTCATACGTTGACCAGCTTCTTGAGGATCGAGGTGAAGAAGGGGAGGCCGTCGGTGCGGCCGGTGCCGATGAGCGGCTCCACGGCGTGCTCCGGGTGCGGCATCAGGCCTACGACGTTCCCGGCCTCGTTGCTGATGCCGGCGATGTCGCGCAGCGAACCGTTCGGGTTGCCGTATCCGTCAACGGCTGCGCCGTGGGCCAGGTAGCGGAAGGCGACCCTGCCCTCGGCCTCCAGCTTGTCCAGCGTGTACTCGTCGGCGACGTACCGGCCGTCCATGTTCTTCAGCGGGATGTTGATCTCCTGGCCGGCCGAGTAGTCGGTCGTCCAGGCGGTGTCCGCGTTCTCCACCCGCAGCTTCTGGTCGCGGCAGATGAAGTGGAGGTGGTCGTTGCCGAGCATCCCGCCCGGGAGGAGGTGGGCCTCGGTGAGGATCTGGAAGCCGTTGCAGATGCCGAGGACCGGGAGGCCCGCCTTCGCCTGCTCGATGAGGGGCTCCATCACCGGCGAGAAGCGCGCGATGGCACCGGCGCGCAGATAGTCGCCGTAGGAGAAACCGCCGCACAGCACCACGGCGTCGACCTGGTGGAGGTCCTTGTCCTTGTGCCAGAGGGCGACCGGTTCGGCGCCCGCGAGGCGGATCGCGCGCTGAGTGTCCCGGTCGTCGAGGCTGCCCGGGAAAGTGACGACGCCAATACGAGCGGTCACTTCACGGCCTCCGCGACTTCCTCCACCTTGACGGAGAAGTCCTCGATGACGGTGTTGGCGAGGAAGGATTCCGCAAGATCGTGGATGCGGGCGAGCGTTGCCTCGTCGACCGGTCCGTCAACTTCCAGTTCGAATCGCTTTCCCTGACGTACGTCCGAGATGCCTTCGAAACCGAGCCGCGGCAGTGCGCGCTGCACCGCCTGGCCCTGGGGGTCGAGGATCTCCGGCTTGAGCATGACGTCGACTACGACGCGTGCCACTGGCACTCCCGGTGTTGTGGTGCTGAGCAGGTTCCTGCAGGTGTCTTCAGACTACCCGCACAAAATTTCTACGCGGGTAGAGTTGTAGGAAACTACGTGACGGCTGTCACGATCCGGTATCGGAAGGGTGCCTTCGCGAAAAGTTCAGGGAAAGATCCCGAATCGATGCGCCACAGCTATTGCGCCGGGGACACGCGGACAGATTTAGTCGGGCTTCACAATGCAATGCCGGGCACTGTACAAATGAATTGGCAATAGCCGATACTTTGCCCAATAACAGGCGGACAGTCGGCATCTCCAGGACGTCCTGGCACGTCATCGCAGAGATGCCGCACGAAGGGACCGATATTCGTGGCGCAGCGTGTCGTGGTCACTCTCTTTGACGACATCGACGGCTCGGAAGCGGCGGAAACGATCGCCTTCGGACTCGACGGCAAGTCGTACGAGATCGACCTGAACCAGGTCAATGCCAAGAAACTGCGTGAGGCACTCGAGCCCTACGTGGAGGCCGGCCGCAAGCGGTCGAGGTCGGGCAAGGCGTACAAGCAGACGGAGGTCGCCCCCGACCCGGCGGCCGTCCGGGCCTGGGCCCAGGCCAACAAGATGGACGTCCCGGCGCGTGGCCGGATCCCGAAGAAGGTCTACGAGGCGTTCGCCGCCGCCCGCTGAACGCGGGCCGACGCCTGGTCACCCGCCCCTCGGGAGAACCGACTTGCGCTGCACCCCTCCTGGTCAGCTAGAGTCTGGAGCACGCCGAGGGGCGAGGCCGAAAGGCCCGGCTCCGAAGTACACGCGGGTGTAGTTCAGTAGTAGAACATCCCCCTTCCAGGGGGAAGGCGCAGTGTGCAATTCCTGTCACCCGCTCTGCACCGCCGGTCCTGACCCTCTTGTGGATCAGGTAGGATGGTGCACGCGCCGATCGGTGAGAGCCGGTCGGAGGCAATGCGGACGTAGCTCAGTTGGTAGAGCGCAACCTTGCCAAGGTTGAGGTCGCCAGTTCGAACCTGGTCGTCCGCTCCATGAAAAAGACCCCGGTCATCGACCGGGGTCTTTTTCGTGTGCCGCGTTCGCGGACCTGGCATGCGTCTGACATTTGTCATGCCGAGTGATGACAGCGCGCACTGCTGCCGGGCCGCCGGGCGCGGAACGCTGAAGGCATGGACACCAACGAAGACGAACGCGTGATTGAGGTCACTGACCTGCGCCGCGTGTACGGGGGCGGCTTCGAGGCGGTGCGCGGAATCTCCTTCTCCGTGCGCCGCGGCGAGGTCTTCGCCCTGCTGGGCACCAACGGGGCGGGCAAGACGTCCACGGTCGAACTGCTGGAGGGGCTCGCGCGGCCGGCCGCGGGGCGCGTGCGGGTCCTCGGCCGTGATCCGTACGCCGAGCGGGCCGTCGTACGGCCTCGGACGGGTGTGATGTTGCAGGAGGGCGGGTTTCCGTCCGAGCTGACCGTCGCCGAGACCGCGCGGATGTGGGCGGGGTGCGTGAGCGGGGCGCGGCCCGAGCGGGAGGTGCTCGCGCTGGTCGGGCTCGAGCGCCGGGCGGGCGTACGGGTGAAGCAGCTGTCCGGGGGTGAGCGGCGGCGCCTGGACCTGGCGCTCGCGCTGCTCGGCGAGCCCGAGGTGCTCTTCCTGGACGAGCCGACGACCGGCCTCGACGCCGAAGGCCGCCGAGAGACCTGGGATTTGGTGGGCGCGCTGCGCGACAGCGGTACGACCGTGCTGCTGACCACGCACTATCTGGAGGAGGCCGAGGATCTCGCCGACCGGCTGGCCATCCTGCACGAAGGGCGGATCGCGGCCGCGGGCACGCCGGCCGAGGTGACCGCCGCGCAGCCGTCCCGGATCTCCTTCGAGCTGCCCGACGGGTACTTCCTGGGCGACCTGCCGCCGCTCGGTCAGCTGGGGGTGTCCGGGCACGAGGTCGAGAGGAACGTCGTACGGCTGCGGACCCGGGAGCTTCAGCGGACGGCCACCGGGGTGCTGGCGTGGGCCGAGCGGGCCGGGGTCGAGCTGCGGCGGCTCGATGTGCGGTCGGCGTCGCTGGAGGAGGCGTTCCTGGGGATCGCCCGCGAGGCCTCCTCCGAGACCGTAGAGGAGTACGCGGCATGAGCGGGGCCGTCACCACTCCGGCGGGGCGCGTCGCGGCACTCGCGCGGGCCGAGCTGACCCTGTTCGGGCGGAGCAAGGGCATGATCGTCACGGCGGTGTTCGTGCCGCTGGTGCTGCCGGTCAGTGCGCGGGCGGTGGTCGAGGACATGGACCTCGGGGGCTCCGGGCTGAGCGTCGGGCTGGTGCTGCTGCCCGGGGCCATCGGGTTCTCGATGCTGTTCGCGGTGTACTCGGCGCTCGTGGGCGTCTTCGTCGGACGGCGCGAGGAACTCGTCCTCAAGAGACTGCGCACCGGTGAGCTGCGGGACAGGGAGATCCTGGCCGGGGCCGCGCTGCCGGCCGTCGCGACCGGGCTGGTGCAGTGCGTGATCCTGGCGGTGGGCTGTTCCGTTCTGCTCGATGTGCCCGCCCCCGAGGCTCCCCAACTCGCGGTGGTCGGGGTGGGGTTGGGATTGGTCCTGAGTGCGGCGCTGGCCGCCGTGACGGCGAGCTTCACGCGTACCGTGGAGAGCTCGCAGGTCACCTCGATGCCGCTGGTGATGGTCTCGATGGTGGGCTCCGGGGTCGCCGTACCGCTGGAGCTGATGCCCGACCGGGTGGCGTCGGTGCTGGAACTGCTGCCGCTGACACCAGTGATCACGCTGGTGCGTGGCGGATGGACCGGGGAACTGTCGGCCTATGAGGCGGTGGGGCCGCTGATGACCGCACTGGCCTGGACCCTGCTGGCCGTGTTTGCTGTACGGCGGTGGTTCCGGTGGGAGCCGCGGCGTTGAGGGACGGGGGCATGGACATGCGGGGACCGGCAAGGTGGTGGCGGCGCAAGAGCACGCCGGCGAAGGTCGAGGCGTACACGCGGTCGTCGTTCCACTTCTTCGCGGTGCTGGAGATCGCGGCGATCGGATTCACGGGGCTGTGGCAGGCCGAGGCATGGCTCGCGCTGCTGCTGATGGTGGGCGTGCACGGGGTGATGTGCTCGGTGACCGCGTCGCGGGCGCTGGACTGGACGCGCGGTCGGCGTGAGCGGCCCGTACGGCTGCTGTGGACGCTCGGCGCGATCACCGCCGCGGTCAGCTGCGCGGCCCTGGCGATCGCGCAGTACGGGCCCGGTGGTGAAGACGTCGAGGACGCGGCGGGCGGGGTCTTCGGGGTCGTCCTGATCTTCGGCGCGGGCACGATCGCGCTCGGCGTCCGCGGCCGGCGGCAGGTGTACGCGCTCGTCGGCGGCTCCACGGCCGGCGCCGGAGCCCTGTCGCTCGCCCTGGGCGCCCCCGGCGCCGCCGCACTGGCCGCGACGGTGGCCGTGCTGTTCGGCTCCGCCGTCCTCGCCTTCACCTCCGTGTTCTCCGTCTGGCTCCTCGACGCCTTCTACGAACTCGACGAGGCCCGCGAGACCCGCGCCCGGCTCGCCGTCGCCGAGGAACGGCTGCGGTTCGGGCGCGACCTGCACGACGTGCTGGGGCGCAACCTCGCCGTGATCGCCCTCAAGAGCGAGCTGGCCGTGCAGTTGGCGCGGCGCGGGCGGGCCGAGGCCGTGGAGCAGATGATCGAGGTGCAGCGGATCGCCCAGGAGTCGCAGCGCGAGGTGCGGGACGTCGTACGCGGGTACCGGGAGGCCGACCTCGGAGTCGAACTCGCCGGTGCGCACGGGGTGTTGACGGCCGCGGGGATCCGGTGCGAGGTGACGGGCGGTGAGCCGGCCGGGCTGCCGGGCGAGGTGGAGTCGGCGCTCGCGTGGGTGGTGCGGGAGACGACGACGAACGTACTGCGGCACGGGGATGCCGGTTGGTGTGCGGTGGAGGTCCGGATCGCGGAGGGACGGGTGGTGCTGACGGTGCAGAACGACGGTGCGGCGTCGGCCCGCTCGGGTGCGGGCGGCTCGGGGCTGGCCGGGCTGCGGGAACGGCTGGCCGCGGTCGAGGGGACGCTGGAGGCGGGACAGGTCGACGGAGGGCTGTTCCGGGTGGTGGCCGAGGTGCCGTTGGTCACCACCGGTGCGAGTGAGGTCATGGCGTGACCCCTCCCGTACGCCTTCTGCTCGCCGACGACGAACACCTCATCCGGGGTGCGCTCGCCGCGCTGCTCTCGCTGGAGGACGACCTCGTCGTCGTGGCCGAGGCGGCGACCGGGCCCGAGGCGCTGGCCATGGCCCGTGCCCACGCCCCCGATGTCGCCGTCCTCGATCTGCAGATGCCCGGCGCCGACGGTGTGAAGGTCGCCACATCCCTGCGGGCCGAGCTGCCCGGCTGCCGGGTGCTGATCGTGACCGGTCACGGGCGGCCGGGGCATCTGAAGCGGGCCCTCGAGGCGGGGGTCCGGGGGTTCGTGCCGAAGACCGTCAGCGCGCAGCGGCTCGCGGAGATCATCCGCACGGTGCACGCCGGAAACCGTTACATCGATCCCGAGTTGGCCGCCGACGCCATCTCCGCCGGCGACTCGCCGCTGACCGCGCGAGAGGCGGAGGTCCTCGAGCTCGCCGCCGACGGGGCGCCCGTCGCGGAGATCGCCGAGCGGGCCGCGCTGTCGCAGGGAACCGTACGGAACTACCTGTCGTCGGCCGTCTCCAAGCTCGGGGCGGAGAACCGTCACACGGCGGTGCGGCTCGCACGCGAGCGAGGTTGGGTATAGTTGCTCTCGCGCCACGGCGCAGTGCGGACGTAGCTCAGTTGGTAGAGCGCAACCTTGCCAAGGTTGAGGTCGCCAGTTCGAACCTGGTCGTCCGCTCTGAATCGGCCCCCCGGCTCCTGCCGGGGGGCTTCTTCGTTCCCTACGACCAGCTGGTGCCCGTCAGACGCTCGTACGCCTCCACGTACTTGGCGCGGGTCGCGGTCACGACCTGCTCGGGCAGCGGCGGCGGGGGCTGCTCGCTCTTGCGGTCCCAGCCGGACTCCGGCGAGGTGAGCCAGTCGCGGACGTACTGCTTGTCGTACGACGGCTGCGCGCGGCCCGGCTGCCACTGGTCGGCCGGCCAGAAGCGGGAGGAGTCCGGGGTGAGGACCTCGTCCGCGAGGACCAGGTCCTCCCCCTCGAAGCCGAACTCGAACTTGGTGTCCGCGAGGATGATCCCCCGGTCCCGGGCGATGTCACGGCCCCGCGTGTAGACGGCGAGGGTGGCCTGGCGCAGCCGGGCGGCGGTGTCGGCGCCGACCTGGCGGGCGACCTCCTCGTAGGAGACGTTCTCGTCGTGCTCGCCGACCTCGGCCTTGGTGGCCGGGGTGAAGATCGGGGCGGGCAGTTCCGAGCCGTCGACCAGGCCTTCGGGCAGGGCGAGGCCGCAGACCGTACGGGACTCCTGGTACTCCACCAGGCCCGAGCCGGTGAGGTAGCCGCGGGCCACGGCCTCCACCGGGACCATCTGGAGGGACTTGCAGACCAGGGTGCGGCCGGCCCAGTCGGCGGGGGCGCCGGCCGGCAGGTCCGTGCTCAGCACGTGGTTGGGGACCAGGTCGGCGAGCTGGTCGAACCACCACAGGGAGAGCTGGGTGAGCACGCGCCCCTTGTCGGGGATCTCGGTCGGCAGCACCCAGTCGAAGGCGGAGATGCGGTCGCTGGCGACCATCACGAGGTCGCCCGCCTCGTTCTGGTACAGCTCGCGCACCTTGCCGGTGTGGAGGTGGACCAGGCCCGGAACCTGGAGCGGCTCGGGCTTTTCTACGAATCCGGACACGGTTCCTCCCCGTGGTGATGTCCAAGTGGCTCGATTCTCCCGTATGGCGAGGATCGGTCTTGGTCCGGGGTGTGTGGAGCGGGCATCGGCCGCGGTGGCGCGGTCCGGTTCAGTCGCGTTTGCAGATGCGGTCCAGAAGGTTTGCGGTGGCTCGCTGGACTACGGGGTCGACGTGGCCCGGGCGGTCCAGGGACGGTGACCACGCGAACGTCCCGGATGCGAAGATCAGGGCGCCGGAGGGGGCGCGGTAGAGGGAGGTCTCCTGATGGCGGAGGACTCCCTCGCTGTCGGCGTACGGGGAGTGGGCGAGCAGGATGCGGTCGTCGTGCTCGGGCAGCGGGGTGCGCGGGAAGTAGCGGTCGGCCTCGCCCGCGACCAGGCCCTCGATCTCGTCGCCCTCGTGCGCGCCCGTCGCCTCCCACATCCAGTGGTCGGCGTTGCGCACGATCAGGGGGTGGGGCTCGGGGACGCGGCCGGCGTACTGGATGCCGACCAGCTGCTGCTCGGGGCGGTCGATCTCGCGCCACAGCACGGGTTTGCCCGGCCCCCGGCGCTTTCGGCAGGTGAGCAGGCGGTCCGGGACGCCGGACGGGGACGGGCCCAACTCCACCTGCCAGTACATGGTGTTGGCCGACAGGAAGACCAGGCTCGTGCCATGCTCGCGGGCGCGTTCCACGGTGCGGCGCATGTTCGTCGACCAGTACTCGTCGTGGCCCGGGAAGACCAGGCCGCGGTAACGGGTGGGGTCGACGTGGCCGGCGTGCAGGTCACGGGCGTCGGCGTAGGCGAGGTCGTAGCCGTAGCGCTCGGCCCAGCGGATGAAGTCGTAGGCGTGGCCCACGTGGAGGGGGAGGCCGGCGCCCGCGTACGGGCGGTCGAAGGAGATGGTCGTCGCGGCGTCGGCCTCGCCGAGCAGCCGGCCGTTCTCGTCCCAGGCGTGGTAGAGGCTGGCGCCGGTACGGCCGTCCTCCGGATAGAGGTTGTACGCCTGCCAGGTGATGTCGGGCAGCAGGAGCAGCAGGTCGGCCGGGTGGTTGTCGCGGACGGTGAACGGGACGTGGGAGCGGTAGCCGTCGGCGGTGGTGAGGACGGCGACGTACGCGCCGATGCTCCAATGGCTCGGGATCTGCAGACGCCAGGACAGCCACCAGTGGTGGCAGGAGACCGTACGGTCCGCGGTCAGCGGCGGGGGCTGGACGATGCCCGACAGACGGGGGCTGGTGGTGATCTTCGCGGCGCCGTCACCGCCGTAGTGGCCGATGCGGTAGACGTCGACGGCGAACTCCTGGGGCGGGTCGACCGTGATGTGGAAGTCGACGGCCTCGCCGGGGGCCGCCGCGCCGGTGGAGACGAAGCCCTTGATCTGCCGGTGGACGTCGTCGGCGGAGCGGGGGCCCGAGGCGGTTCGGGGGGCGGGGACCCTGGGGGCGCCGGCCTTCGGGCTGTGGGTGCTGGTGGCGTTGTGAGTGTTGTGGGTGCTGTGGGTGCTGTGGGTGCTGTGGGCCGGGTCCGCGTCCACGTACCAGGGGACGACCTGGCCGGTGTCGCCGAAGTACGTCTCGGTGCCGCGCAGCCAGGGGACCGGGCCCTGGCCGAAGGGGTCCGTCACGGCGTGCGCGAGTGCTCCCGACTCCCAGCGGCGGATCTGCTCCGACCTCATGGTGGCTCCCCTCCCTCACGCCCCCGTACGCCTGTGCCTGTGCCTGTGCCTGTGCCTGTGCCTGTGCCTGCGCCTGTGCCTGCGCCTGCGCCGTGCCTGTGCCTGTGCCTGCGCCGTGCCTGTCCTGTGGCGTAAGCCCTTGCCATGTGCTCGATCGGTCCCAGCACATCACATTACGCACCCAGGCGGTCACTATTCGTTGCGAATTGGCCGTAAGTGGAATCAGGGGCTCCGGTACACCGGCTCACCGGCAGGTGACCGTCAGACGAGGCGGACCGGTTTCTCCGGGCGTATCCCCGACTTGACCAGCCACGCCTGCAGCGGGGCCGGGTCGCCGTCCTCCACCAGGCTGAGCACGCGGGGGGCCAGGTCGGCCGCCCGTTCGCCGTTGACCATGAGGGACGGGCCGTCGAGCCAGTCGAGGCCCGGGGTCGCGCCGGCGGTGTCCATCGCGGCGCAGCACACCATCGCGGTGACGTGGTCGGTGAGCAGTTCGCGGGCGGTGCGGGGTGGCTGCAGGGGGAAGAGGGGCAGCATGCCGTCGTCCCAGAGGGCGGTGTCGGGGCCGGTACCGCTGCCGGTGCCGGTGCCGCTGGCCTGGCCGGGTGGGGGTGGGGGTGGGCCGGTCGGGGATGTGGTTCCGGGTGCGGATGCCTCTTCGCGGGCGATTTCGGCGCTCAGGCGGGCGGCGAGGGCGGTGGCGTTCTCGGTGCCGGGGGTGGGGTCGTCGTCGAGGGCGTCGAGGGCGTCTGCCGGGTCATCTGCGGGGCTGGGGGTGACGGTGTCGGCGTCCGGGGTGGGAGTGGCCTCGGCGTCGGGGCTTGTGTCGGTGTCGGTGTCGGTGTCGGTGTCGGTGTCGGCGTTCGTGGCGGGGGCGGCCTCGGTGTGGCTGCCGCTGCTGTCGATGTCGCTGCTGTCGATGTCGCTGCTGCTGTCGGCCTGGGAGTCGTCGGTCCGGGGTGTCGTCCGGGTCACCGGGTCGGTCAGGTGGGCCAGGACGCGGGCCAGGGTCGGGCCGTCGGGGTCGGGTGAGGTGGGGTCGGGGGCGCGGCGGACGCCCAGGGCGTCCAGGACACGGTGGAGACGGGCCGCGTCGGTGCGCCACTTGCGGTCGACGACCTCGTCCGGGTACTCCTGCCAGTCCACCGGGGCCCAGTCCCGGCCCGGCTCGGCGGGGCCGCCGTGGAAGAGGCGGGCGGCGAGCAGCGAGGTCGCCTCGTCGATCGCGCCGGGCTCTTCGAGCAGGTCGCAGGCGGGGCGCTCGCCCAGCCGGGAGGCGAAGCCCTCGGCCAGCCGGTCGCGCCGGGACAGCTCGGTGAGGGCCGCGACGACCCCCGCGTCCAGCCGGGAGGGCCAGCGGCCCATCCGCCAGGCGGGCAGCGCGACCCGGGTCAGCAGCCGGTCCCAGCCGGCGTACGCGAGGCCCACCTGTTCCTGGGCGACGATCCTGAGGCCGTAATCCACAGCCTGTGCACGCTCGGCCGCCGCGGCGGCGACCCCGCGCTCCATCTCGGCGGCATGGCCGCGACAGCTGCGCAGCAGCAGCCGGGCGACCCAGCCGATGCCCGCGAGCACCGGGCGGATGAGGACGCTGCGGCCGGGCGCCGAGGTGACGGCCACCGCCGCGTCCAGCCCCCGTACGAAGCGGCGGGCCGCGGCTATGTCCGGGTGCGCCGAAGGTCCCGTACCGGCGACGACCGGGGCGAGGACGGCGCGCAGCTCGCCGACGCGCATCCACCACAGGAACGGGGAGCCGATGACGAGGACGGGCGTGGCGGCGGCACGGCGGTGGGAGCCGCGGACGCCCGCTATCTCGTCGTGGTCCTCGCGCGGGGGCGGGCCGTGGGCCGGGTGGGTCCGGTCCTCCAGCCAGCTGTCGCAGTCCGGGGTGAGCGCTATGGCGGAGGGTGCCGGGACGTCCAGGCGGTCGGCGAGGTCGCGCACCATGCGGTAGAGGTCGGGGGCCGACTCCTCGGCGATCGGGACCGTCGGGCTGACGGCGGGCCGGGAGCGGGCGACGACCAGGGCGATACCGCCGGCCGCGAGCAGTGTGAGGACGGCGACCACGGACATCGTCCACCGCGCGGCGTCCCAGCCGGGGCCCACGAGATGGTCCGTCGAGCCGCCGGCGAGCAGCACGACGGCGACGGCCGCGGGCAGCAGCGCGACGGCCAGTGCCCGGCTGCGTATGCGCAGCACGGCCAGGGCTCGGGACCGCGCGGACTGTGCTCCCGCCTCCACACCCATACCGGTCATGACCGGACCTCGCCCCCTCCCTGCCGTCCTGCCCGCCCGGCTCTCTGCCCGGCTCTCCTGGCGTTGCTCACTCCCCCACTGTGGCACCGCCCACTGACATCGCAATGCCGGTGGGCCAAGTGCCGGACCGCTTGCGCCGCACCCTAGTTGGGGCCCCGGCCCTCGTCAGCCGGATGGGGCATCGGTCACTCGATGGAATGGCCTTGGGGAAAGGTGGATGACGGACAGCAACGATCAGGCCCCGGATCGTGAGACGGATCCGGGGCCTGCGAGGTTCATCGATGTCTGGGTATTTCCGCCGGTCCGCGGCGAGGTTCTCAGACGGTCCGCGCCAGTGTTGTCACCCTGTTGTCACGCTCCGGACGCCGCCTTCGCCGCGATGTCCGTGCGGTGCTGGGAGCCGTCGAGGTTGACGCGGGCGAGGGCCCGGTAGGCGCGGTCACGGGCCTCGGTGAGGTCCTCGCCGACCGCTGTGACGGACAGGACGCGGCCGCCCGCGCTGACGACGGCGTCACCATCGCGCCTGGTGCCCGCGTGCAGGACGTACGCGTGCGGGGCGTCCTGGGCAGCCACCTCGTCCAGGCCGGTGATCGGGTCGCCGGTGCGCGGGGTGCCGGGGTAGTTGTGCGAGGCGACGACGACGGTGACCGCGGCCTCGTCGCTCCAGCGCAGGGGCGGCAGGTCGGCGAGGTTGCCCGTGGCGGCGGCCATCAGGATGCCGGCCAGCGGGGTCTTCAGCCGGGCGAGGACGACCTGGGTCTCGGGGTCGCCGAAGCGGGCGTTGAACTCGATGACCCGGACGCCACGACTGGTGATCGCCAGACCGGCGTACAGCAGGCCGGAGAAGGGAGTGCCGCGGCGGCGCATCTCGTCGACGGTCGGCTGCAGGACGGTCTGCATGACCTCGTCCACCAGCTTCGGGTCGGCCCAGGGCAGCGGGGAGTACGCGCCCATGCCGCCGGTGTTGGGGCCCTCGTCGCCGTCCAGTGCGCGCTTGAAGTCCTGGGCGGGCTGGAGGGGCAGGACCGTGTCGCCGTCGGTGATGGCGAAGAGGGAGACCTCGGGGCCGTCGAGGAACTCCTCGATGACGACCCGCTCGCAGGCGTTGGCGTGCGCCTTGGCCGCATCGAGGTCGTCGGTCACCACGACGCCCTTGCCGGCGGCGAGCCCGTCGTCCTTGACGACGTACGGGGTACCGAAGGCGTCGAGGGCTTCGGCGGCCTCGGCCGGGGTCGTACAGACGTACGACCGCGCGGTGGGTACCTCCGCTCCCGCCATGACTGCCTTGGCGAAGGCCTTCGAGCCCTCGAGCTGCGCGGCCTCCTTGGAGGGGCCGAAGACGGGGATGCCCGCCTCGCGTACGGCGTCGGCGACCCCGGCGACGAGCGGCGCCTCCGGGCCTACGACGACCAGGTCGGCGCCCAGCTCCACGGCCAGCGCGGACACGGCCGCGCCGTCGAGGGCGTCGACCTGGTGCAGTTCGGCGACCTCGGCGATGCCGGCGTTGCCGGGAGCGCAGTAGAGCGCGCTGACGTCGGGGTCTAGGGACAGAGAACGGCACAGGGCGTGTTCGCGGGCACCGCTGCCGATGACGAGGACCTTCACGGGGGTCAGCCTAACCGGGTTTTGTGCGGGGTTCCGAAGGGGTGGAGGGAGGTGAGCTGTGGGTTCCTCCAAGGCGTGGCCCGGCGTGGTCCGGTGCTATTCGTTCGAGAACTCCTCCACCACCGTGGCTCCCAGCTCTCTCACGATGAGTTCGTGGCCGGAGAGGGCCGACTCGTCGAGGTCGGGATCGTCGTCCTCCGGAGTGTCGTCCTCGGGGGAGACCGGGGTCGGTTCCGGGGCGGACCGCTGGGGGGCGGGGCGGGATGAGGACGCCTGGGCCTGCGCCGAAGTGTTCGGCGCGGGTGCGGCGGACGAGGGCTGGGGGGATGCCGGGCGCGGAGGGGTCGTAGCGCCACCGCCGCTGCCGTAGCCGCCGCCCGTTCCGCCCTGGCCGGCGCCGCCTCCAGCGCCGTAGCCGCCGTTGGAGCCGGTCGGGCCGCCGCCGGTGGCCGGGGGTGCCGAGCCGCCCGACGGGTCGATGATCGCCTCGATCTTCCACTGCACGTTGAACTGCTCGGCCAGCGCCTGCTTCAGCACGTCTTCGCTGCCGCTGCCGGAGAAGTTGTCCCGCGCGCCGGCGTTGACGAAGCCGAGCTGGAGGGTGGTGCCGTCGAAACCGGTCACCTGCGCGTTCTGGCTGAGCAGGATCCAGGTGAACCGGCGGCGGTTCTTGACGGCCTCCAGGATGTTCGGCCAGAGCGTGCGCGGGTCGAGGCCACCGGTGGGAGGCGCGTAGTCGGGGGCCGGAGCGGGGGTCGCCGCCGGCGGTGCGGGGGTGGAAGGGGCGGCGGGTGCGGGTGCCGGCGTGGGCGCGGGCGCGGGTGTGCTCGGGGCGGAGGCCGGGGGATGTCCGCCGCCGGCGGGGGTCGCCGTGGGCCAGCCGCCGGGGCGTCGACCGCCACCGGCGGGGGCGGCGGTGGGCCAGGCGCCGGGGGCGGGGGACGTGGGGGCGGGGGCGGGGGTGGGTGCCGATGGGGGCGCCTGGGCCGCTTGCTCCTGCTGAGCCTGAGGCTGAGGCGGCTGCTGCTGGGTGTGGTCGGGGGCTGCCGGGCGGGCGACGGGAGCGGCAGCGGGCGCAGGTCCTGCGGCGGCGGGTACCGGTCCTCCGGCCACGGGTGCCGGTCCTCCGGCGACGGGTGCCGCCTGCTCAGAGGGCATGCCCGGCGCGGCAGCGCCCGCGCCCGCCGGTGCCCCGGAAGCCCGTACCGCAGCGCGAGCCGCGGCCGCGCCGCCCCCCGGGGGAACCGGCGCGGCCGCCACCGCTCCACCCTGCCCCTGCCCCTGCCCCTGGGCGTGCGCGTCGGGGCCGGGGACGTAGCCCATGGCCGGAGCTCCGCCCCCCGCGGAGAAGTTCACGCCACGCTCGATGCGGTCCAGGCGGGCCATGACCGACCGCTCGTCGCCGTACGCGGCGGGCAGCAGCACGCGCGCGCAGATGAGTTCGAGCTGGAGGCGGGGGGAGGTGGCGCCGCGCATCTCGGTCAGCCCCGCGTTGACCAGGTCGGCGGCGCGGGTCAGCTCGGCGGCGCCGAAGGTGCCGGCCTGGGCCTGCATCCGCTCGATGACGTCGGCGGGGGCGTCGATGAGGCCCTTCTCCGCGGCGTCCGGCACGGCGGCGAGGATCACCAGGTCCCGCAGCCGCTCCAGCAGGTCGGCGACGAACCGCCGGGGGTCGTTGCCCCCCTCGATGACATGGTCGACGACCTCGAAGGCGGCGGCACCGTCCCCGGTCGCGAAAGCCTCGACGACGGAGTCGAGGAGCGACAGGTCCGTGTAGCCGAGCAGGGAGGTCGCCATGGCATACGTCACACCGTCTGCCGCCGCACCGGCGAGCAGCTGGTCCATGACGGACATCGAGTCACGCACGGACCCGGCACCGGCCCGCACGACGAGCGGCAGCACCCCGTCCTCGACGGGGATCCCCTCCCGCCCGCACACCTCGGCCAGGTACTCGCGCAGCGTCCCGGGCGGCACGAGCCGGAACGGATAGTGGTGCGTCCGGGACCGAATGGTCCCGATGACCTTCTCGGGCTCGGTGGTGGCGAAGATGAACTTCAGATGCTCCGGCGGCTCCTCGACGACCTTGAGGAGCGCGTTGAAGCCGGCCGACGTGACCATGTGGGCCTCGTCGATGATGTAGATCTTGTAACGACTGCCCGCGGGCCCGAAGAAGGCCTTCTCCCGGAGATCACGGGCGTCGTCCACACCGCCGTGCGAAGCGGCGTCGATCTCGATGACGTCGATCGAGCCCGGGCCGTTCCTCGCGAGGTCCTGGCAGGACTGGCACTCCCCGCACGGGGTCGGCGTCGGCCCCTTCTCGCAGTTCAGGCACCTGGCCAGGATCCGCGCACTGGTCGTCTTGCCGCACCCGCGCGGACCGCTGAACAGGTACGCGTGATTGACCCGGTTGTTCCGCAGCGCCTGCTGCAGCGGGTCGGTGACATGCTCCTGCCCGATGACCTCGGCGAACGACTCCGGGCGATAGCGGCGGTACAACGCGAGAGACGACACGCATACGAGGTTATAGGCGCCCACTGACATCGGGCCCCGCCCGCAGGTCTCACCCCGGCAACGCAAGCGCCCCCCACGCACCCGCCAGAGCCAACCTACCCTTGCTGCCTTCCGGCCCTGGGGGAGTTCAGTCAGATAGCGCCGCGTGAGGGGCTGCGCCAACAGTACCCGATGCCGGCCAGCGGGAACGAGTTCGCGAGCACTCCTCAACGTCTTGTATTGTTTGCGGCGGAGGATTCGCCTAGTGGCCTAGGGCGCACGCTTGGAAAGCGTGTTGGGGGCAACCCCTCACGAGTTCGAATCTCGTATCCTCCGCCAGTGCCTCACCGGGCACGACTCGAAGGGCCCCACCGTTCGCGGTGGGGCCCTTCGACGTTGTCCGTCTCAGTTTCCGTCTCAGTTGGTTTCTTCCTGGCCGTCGGCGCCGGTGCCGGGCGGCACCCAGAGCACGTCTCCGACTTGCTGGGCGACCTTGCGGAGCATGGTCCCGGTCACGTGCATGTACCGAGCGCGCATCCGAGCCGCTCCCCCGGGCTCCCAACCCATGATCGAGTCGATGACGACGTCCGGGACGCCGAGGATCAGGAGCACGGTCGCGGCGGTGTGGCGAGCGTCATGAAGACGGCCGTTCCGGACGTCGGCATCCCGAAGTAGTCGCTTCCAGGTGTGGAAGTCGGTGTTCGGACTCAGCGGCCCGCCGATCGGCGACGCGAAGACGTACCCCTTGCCCTCCCAGTCCGCACCGGCCGCGATCCGCTCCCGCTCCTGGGCTTCCTGGTGCTGGCGGAGAATCTTGATCAGCGGATCGGGCAGGCCGATGGTGCGTCGTCCCGCGCGGGACTTGGTGGACTTGTGCTCACGCCGGGTCTGCTCCTTCTTGGGGCAGTAGCCCGCCTTCCGGCCACACGGGTTGGCACCGCAGCCGTGCGCGTACTTGGGGCGCAGCCGGTTCTTACGGATGCGGACGTACCCGGCGGTGAGGTCGACGTCTTCCCAGTGCAGGCCGAGCGCCTCACCTTGCCGGAGGCCGAGCGCCAGGGCGACGACCCAACGCGCACTGTTGCGGAGCTTGGCCGCTTCGACGAGAAGGCTCTGCACCTCTTCGATCGTGTAGGGCTCGATGTCCTCTTCTTCGAGGCGGGGAGCCTTGGCGATCTCTGCCGCGTTGGTGACGACGTGCCCGCGTCGCACGGCCTCACCGAGGGCGACCCGGATCGTCCGGTGAGCGTGGTGGGCGGTGCCGGCGGAGCTGCCGGACGCCTGCATCTTCCGGTAGAAGCGTTCGAGGTGCTCCGGCTCCAGGCGGTCGAGCTTGTGAGCGCCCAGGCCGGGGACGAGATGAACGCGTACGTCGACCTCGTACCCGGCGTACGTGTTTTCGGAGACGTACGGCTGGGCGATGTTCTCGACCCAGTGCTCAAGCCAGCTCTGGACGGTCCAGCCCTTGCCCGGCTTCCGCAGCTTCTTGTCGTCGCGGGCCCGCTCCATCTCACGGACGGCCTTGGTCACCTCGGCTTTTGTCTTCCGCTCGACGTGACGGCGGTCGGGCTTGCCGTCATCACGGACGCCTACGGTCACCCGGCCGTGCCACTTTCCGTCCTTGCCGAGGTAGATGGACGAGGCCCCGTTGGGCTGTCGGGTGCGCTTGTTCTCTGGCATGCCCGTCCTCCTCAGGCCGCTTGGGCGGGTCGGTGGCGCAGCTTGGCCACGTACGCGGGGATGGCATCGGCGGGGACCCTGCGCAGCCGCCCGACCGTCACCGACTCGATCTCTCCGGCCAGCACGAGCCGGAAGCACGTCGTACGGCCGATACGGAGCCGCCGGGCCGCTTCCTCGACAGTCAGGAGGGCCAAGGAGGGGTCGAAGGGGTCCAGCTCAGTGGCAGTGGCCTGAGCCTCAGACATGGGTCGGTTCTCCTTCCGTTCCGGGGGCGGGTTCGAGCGACGCGGCAAGCCAGGCTTCGGCGTCCGAGAGGCCGGTTCCGGCGAAGACCCAGTGCGCGAGGACGTACGTCGTCTCGGGCTCGGGGTCCTTCGGGGCGGCGGCTTGGGCCCGGCGCCAGTCGGCGCGGGCGGCGCGGAGAGCGCCGAGGGTGGTGGAGTAGCGGCGGGACTTGGTGGAGAAGTGGCCGCGGAAGCCGAGCATGTGGGCCCAGGCGCGCAGGCGGAGGTGTTCGAGGTCCTTGCGTGCGCCGAGGGTCCAGGCCGTTCGGATCAGGCGGCGGGCGTGGTCGCTGATGTCGAGCTGGGCCAGTTCGGCGAGAAACTTCAGCGGACGGTCTAGAGCTCCCGTGGCCGTCTCGGCGCCTTTGGTCGCGTACTTGGCGATGTAGGCGGCGACGGCCCGCTCGGTGAGTTCCTGGCCGCCCTCGAAGTCGGCGCTGCGGATGGTGCGTACGTCGAGCTGGCGGCCGAAGGTGAAGACGTGTGGGCGGCCGTCGATGACCGGTCCGTCTATGCGGACGTGGGCGGCTGCGGTGCGAATGGCGTCGGTAAGCAGCTCTGCCGTCGCCCAGGCCGGAGGCGGGGTGTCGCCGCCCTCAGGGCCGTCGATGCGGATGACGGCGTGGAAGTGGACGGCGCCGCGCTTCTGGTACTCGGCGACCTTGGCGAAGGACACCCGGGCGTACTGGCGGAAGGCCCGCTGAGTGAGCCCGGCCCGCTTGGCGACCTCGCGGCGCAGGTAGGTCGAGAAGCGGCGCCAGAGCGGTCCGGCATGGGCGTTCCAGAGGACGGCGGCGTCGTAGTCGTACGTGTCCGGGTCGAGCGGGGTGCCGAGTGTGTCGTCGTCCTGGTCGTGGAGGGTGCCGCAGCGGCAGCGGCGGACTGAACCGGCCGGGCCGGTGGGGCGGTTGTGGACCGGGCCGAAGCTGGGTGCGGTGAAGGTGGCGAAGACGCGCGGGTGGGCGGCGACGCGTTCCGGGGTGCCCTTGCCGCCGCGCAGGCCGGAGGTGATCAGGTGGAAGGTGTCGCGACGGTAGACCTCGGAGCAGGCCGCGCAGCGGGTCGTACGTCGGTTGTTGCAGCGCACGAGGAGGTGGCCGGCAGGGAGGTCGGAGGAGTCGAGTCGGTGGAGGACGTTGCCTATCTCGCCGGTGCGGGTGTCGACGTCGTACTCGGTGCGGTGGCCGTCGAGGCGGATGGGGTTGGTGCAGCCTCCGAGTCCGGAGAGCTGGCGGAGGATACCGGGCAGGGTGCCGTGCGAGGCGAGTTTGGCGAGTTCCGGGAGTGGGGCCGGGGTGGTGCGGGTCAGGATGGCTCTCTCCTTCTGACTGGCTCGGTCAGGAGTGACGGACTCCCGGGGCGGCGGATGCTTGGTCGTGTCGAGCCGCCCCGGGAGCCGGACGCGTTCAGCGCCGGTGGTGGTCGCGGAGCATGGAGCGCAGGACTACGGCGGCGACGGCGACGGAGATGGCCGTGACAGCGACGGCGGCCAGGAGGGCGGTCAGTACGACGCCGCCGACGATCACGGTCGCTATCGCGCCGGTGCTGATGGAGACCTGAGGGAACGGCGTGTGCTGTGCCGGGGCCGGGTCGGCCGGGGCGTGGGTGTGCGCGGGCGGCGGGGTGGGGCTGTCGGGGTACCGGGGCAGGAACACGGAAGATCTCTCCTTATCTACTCGTCTAGTCGTGTGAGCCGTTTATGACGTCCACGCCGGAGCGCGTGCCGGACTCAATGGCCGGGGCCATGAAGGTGTGCGAGAGCCAGAAGCCGAAGAGGGCGACCAGGACGACGATCCACGTGCGGACGCCGAGGAACTTGACCGCTCCCCAGGCGAAGAAGCCGAGGACGAGGACGAGCGGCAGGCTGACGGTCACGGTGTGCGGGTCCTTTCAGCGGACGGGGCAGCGGTGTGTGCGGGCGGCGAGTTCGGCGGCGGCGCGGCTGTCGTAGTCGCAGGAGAAGCCGCAGCGCGGGGCGGTGCAGGCGGCGGTGTGCTTCTCGCGGCCGCGACCGTCGTAGGACGTGCCGACCTGGACGGGGCCGATGCGGGTGACGTTGCGGAAGCGGCGGTTGGCGGTCATCCAGACTCCTTTCAGAGGTGGGCGGCGATGGCGTCAGCCATGGGCGCGGGGACGCCGAGCCGGGCGCGCAGGGTGGGAGTGTCGATGGGTGTGCCGGTGCGGGTGTGGTGTTCGGCGGCGACCTTGCGGGCGTGCTCGACGAGCGCGGTCGGGACCGATACAGGCGAGGCCGGGGGCGGATTCAGGTCCTGCTCAGCAGGAGGCTCGGGCGCGGGATCATCGGCGTCCTCCTCCTGGTCCGCCGGTGGTTTCTCGGTGGGGGCGGGTGCCGAGTGCGCGAGCAGCGTGCCGCCGAGGAAGGCGACCGCAGGCCAGCCCGCGACGAGGATGCGCAGCCAGGCCGGCACTGCGTTCAGGTCGAGGAGTCCGGCGGTGGCGACGTTCGCGCCGAGGGAGGCTGCGAGTGCGATGACGAACCAGCACCACCCGGAGGCTTTCGCGTCGCCGGTCCGCAGTCGGCGCCAGGCGGCGACGAGCAGCAGGTCGACCGAGATCGGGTAGGCCCACGCTTTCCACCCGTCCTGTCCGGCCGCCGAAGCGACATCGTGCAGGTGGGCGAAGGACAGGGCGGCGGCGATGACGGCCTGGACGAGCACCGCATCGATACGGGCCAGTTGGGCGCGCATGTGCGGCTCCTTCCGGATTCAGGCATGGCAGGGGTAGGGACGTGGCGCGAGGCGGTCGCGCCGACCGGAGGAAGGGACGGCGGCTCAGTCGGTCACGGGGCGCGGGTGGACGACCGGCGCCGGAGAGTCGACCTGCCATACAGGGACATCGGGCCGGAAGGGCTTGAGCCCAGGCAGGTTCGGCGTCAGGTCGGCCGATTCCTGGCAGATCCCAGCGGCGTCGCCGAGGGAGAGGTAGGGCGTGCGGATGCGGGACCAGCCGCCGGAGGTGTCACCGGCAACGGCGAGGCCGGGACGTTCGGGTGCGATGGCGCAGGCGGCGGAGACCGCTTCGGGGGCGATGTCGCCGAGTGCCATCTTGGCGGAGGCTTCGTCGTTGACGCGGTGGCAGACACGGCCGGTGAGCTGGGCCCGGAGCATGGTGGCGCCCTTGCCGAGTTCGGCGCCGAAACGCTGTCCGCAGACCTCCAGGTAGATGCCGGCCGCGCGGCCGAGCTGGGCGAGGCGGATGAGCTGGGTGACCATCTCGTCCCGGCGCTCTTCCTCCTTCTTCGTGGCGACGAGGAAGAGTTCGGCCACCTCGTCGACGAACAGCACGACGGGAACCGGGCGTTCGTCCTCGGGCAGGCCCCAGATGTCGGAGGTGATCTCCTCGTCCGGCGTGGTCGGTGCGATGCCCTGCCGGGCCTTGATCAGGTCGTATCGGGCCTCCATTTCCTTGATGAGTACGGGCAGCAGTTCGGCAGCCTGCTCGGGGTCGGTGGCCAGCGCCGACAGTCGTGGAGCGAAGGGCGCTAGCTCCACGCCGCGCTTGCAGTCGATGCCGACCAGGGCGACGGGCTGTCGGGCGAGTCCGGCCACGAGATGCCGCAGGTACATGGACTTGCCCGACAGCGTCGCGCCGAGGGTGAGACCGTGCGGCACGGTCCGGTAGTCGCGTACGAACGGAGTGGCGTCCTCCCGCAGCGCCACCGGGACCTTGAGGAACCCGTCCGCAGCCTTGCGCGGCATCCGGACCTTGCGCAGCACGTCGAAGCCGACGAGCCGCAGTTCGACGACACCGGGCTTGATGGTGGTGACGTAGACGGCGTGAACTCCCCAGGCGTGCCGCAGCCGTTCGGCGGAGGCGGCGACGTCGGCGGGTTCCTGGCCCGGGGCGAGCCGCAGCCGAAGCCGCAGTCCGGTCGAGGTGGGGCGAATGATCCCGCGCCGAGGCGGGATGGGCCGGACGTCCCGTCGGGTGGTGGCCTTGACCGCCAGGACCCGTAGCCGGGATGGAGCTACGGTCAGGCCGCAGGCTTCCATGACCGAGCTGTACGAGCTGAGCAGCCGGGCCGTGGATATCGGCAGGCCGACCGTGGACCAGTAGACCCCGGGGTGGTTGGCCCGGGCGTAGGCAGCCCCGCCGCCGAGCGCGGCGACAGGACCACCCACCTCCAGAAGCGTTGCCAGGTCGGTCATCAGGCCGAGGCCCCCATCGTGGCCGGGAATGCGGCCGGAGTGACGGCGGCGGCGCGGAAGGCGATGCCGTGACGCTGCTGACCGTTGAACACGCTTTCCCACGGCCGGGCAACCAGCCCCGGCACCGAGACCGGAGCGCCGAGCGCGAGCCCCTCAGACACGCCGCTCTCCGGAACGGTCACCTTGATCAGGGACGACTCCCCCTCCTCGATGTAGACGACGCCGATCGTCATCAGCGCCTCGCCGCTGACGGCGTCCTTGGCGATCTCGCCGGTCTGCCGGTCACGGACCTTGGGCTCAGGCGCCTCGGTCAGCAGGATCGTTGCAGCCGAGGTCTCCACACGGATGGTGCGCAAGGTTCTTTCCCCATCTACTCGTCTATACAAGACGCAGCCTTCGAACCCGATCTCCGGGAACGACGACCACCCTGCCACACAACTTGCCCACTCGTCTATACGAGTATGCCTGTTGGGGCGTACGAGTTCGGGAAAGGACCCCCGCGCACCACCGCCGGTCAGGCCCTCACGTGGCCGGGAGCTGGTACGACAGGACGTACGCGTCCGCCGCCATGACCGTGTCGCAGACCTCCACGGCCCGCCCTTCGGTGTCATACGCGGTCCGGATCAGATGAATCACGGGCACGCCGGAGGCCAGTCGGAGCGTCTTCACCTCGGTCGGCGAGGGCATTCGGGCCCGGATCTCTTCCTCGAAGTGGTCGAGGCGGTGGCCCAATTCTTCGAGGCGGGCGTAGATGCCGCCGGGGCCGGGGTTGGGTTCGGCGATCTGCGTGCCGCGGGCGATGTCGAGCGGCAGGTAGGAGGTGGCGAACTCGACCGGCCGGCCGTCGAGCAGGTACCGGCGCCGACGGGCGAGCACGCGCCGCACGGAGCCGAGCCGAGTGGAAATGTCCTGGCTGGCCTTCTCTTCCTTGACCTCCAGACTGTCCACCTGGGGGTGACTACCGGCGGCGTCAGCCTCGACGATGAAGGCAGACTTTCCTTGCTCGCGATGGCGCCGGGCGAAGCGGTCGGAGGCTAGCCGTCGCACAGGTGGCCGTGGTCGCACGAAGACGCCCTTGCCGTGCTCGGCGTGCACCAGGCCCTCGCCCTGGAGGACGGAGAAGGAGTTTCGAACGGTCATACGGGAAACCCCGTAATGCTCGACTAGCTCCGCCTCGGAGGGCAGCTTTTCGCCCTCCTTGAACCGCCCACGGTCGATGGCCTCGCGCAGCTGGTCAGCGATCTGCCGGAAGACCGCACGATCACTCGTGGGGTCGAGATCGCCGAGGAGGCTCGGAAGAGACGTCACGTGTACTCCTTTAGGTATCTAGACGAGTGGGCGAGTGTTGTTGCTACGGTGGAGAGCCTAGCCAGCCGAGAGGGCCGAGGAACGTGAGCACTGACCGTCCGCACTCCGTGAGCGTTGCCGGAGTCATCGTCGACGACCAGGACCGCGCTCTCTTGATCAAGCGCCGCGACAACGGCAAGTGGGAACCCCCGGGCGGAGTCCTCGAACGCGAGGAAACCATCCCCGAAGCCCTCCAGCGCGAAGTCCTCGAAGAAACCGGCATCAAGATCGCAGTTCCCGCGACCCTCACCGGCATCTACAAGAACATGACGGGCCTGATCGTCTCCCTCGTCTTCCGCTGCAAAGCCGCCGACGGCACGCCCACCACCGGGGACGAGACCCGCGCACTGCGCTGGGCCACCCGTGAAGAAGTCACCGACCTCGCCGACGAGGCGTACGCGATCCGCGTCCTTGACGCTTTGGACGCGGCGTCCCCGCCGGCCATCCGCGCCCACGACGGCGTGAAACTCGTCTAGCCCGAACCCGCTGCACATGGCGGCCTACCAGCACGAAGGAACTTGTATGCACGAGTATACGAGCACTGCTCGGGTCTGGGGGCTCACTTGCCCAGGTTTCCCAGAAGAGGTCAGCCGGGCCCGGCGCTGGACGAGAGACATCCTGCGCGGCTCACCTCTGGCCGAGGACGCCGAACTGATCGTGAGCGAGCTCAGCGCGAACGCCATCCTCCACACCGCCAGCGGCCTCACGTCCGGCAGCTTCCACCTGGCGCTTGCCGTCTCTGCGCAGGTCATCGCCCTGTCGGTCACGGACGCCGGTGGCACCGGCACGGCCCCGAAGATCGCGCACCAGGACCAGGAGGCGGAGCATGGCCGGGGCCTGGGCATGGTCAGCGCGATTGCGCACCGGGTCGTGGTCCATGACGGCGACGGCGGCCACACGGTCACGGCGGAGCTCTACAGGGATGTCCTCCCAGGAGGTCACCCGTGCTGACGCCGACGAGCGGGGAGCTCTTAGCTGCCGAAGAGCGCGGCAGTGTCTACCGATGCTGGGCGGCCGCTTACCCTCTGCACGAAACGAGCGCGATCCCGCTCGGGTCCCACGGTGCGGCCAGCCCCCGCCTGGCACTGCGCTGGCTACGCGAGCGAACGCGCCACGTCACAGACCAACTCGACACCGCATACGCCCAACCGGGCCGCTACTGGCTGACGGACGAGGCGGAGCACGAACGAGCCCTCACCTACCTGACCACGGGCACGGCCTACCAACTCACGCTCTACGACGAGAACACCCGCTACGTGCTGGTGGCCGGACCGTCAGGAGGCAGGGCGTGAACGGACTCCCCCGCGGCTACTGGTGCGAGTGCTGGACCCAAAAGCTCAGCAAGGACCAACAGCCGGCACTGCACGCGTCCTTCGACGCCTATTCGGCCGCTCAGGCAGACCGGTGGATCGCCATCGCCCTGCGCACCATCAGCCCAGCACTCGACACCGCAGCCTCAGAGCAGGCGTGGGAGTGGCTCTACGAGGGCCGCGTCGACACCAGGCGGGCCTTGCTCCGAGCGGAACCCTGCTCAGTCACCGTAGACCAGGCTGGCACACGCATCACGTGGACGGTACGCCCAGTCATCTTCCTACCGCTCGCACACCGCCAGAGCATCGAACTTCCAGCCTGCGCATACGACTTCAAGCCCCACGCGACCGACTGAGTTACAACTTTCTCTACTGGTTCAAGGCGGCTCGCTCCGCTCCCCGCGCGCGGCCCGGCCCCCGGCCGGGCCTGCGCTCCTGTCTCCGCCCCGCTCCAGCCCGGCCGGCGCCCGAGCCGCGCCCTGAGCAATCAGCCACCTGATGCTAGAGAAGGAGTACCTATGGCTGGGACGGTCGGCTTAACCTTTGGGCGGCCAATTTAGCTCAGCCTCAATGGCATGACTTCAACGTCGCGCTTTACGGAGCAGGTCATTCATCGTTAGCACCAGCAGCAAGTCGACGCTTCAGACGTAGACAGTGTTCGTTATGGGGATCTCTTTGCAATCCTTGCGTTACCCAGCGCTCGGCAGCCTCAGTGTCCTGTGTGAACATACACAGCCAGGCGAGTCGAGAAAGATCGGTTGCATCTGCTTCCTTATGACGAGATTCGAGAAGCGAACGCATCTTGCGAACCATAAGACGCCGTTCATCAGCGTCAAGAACTAGCTCTCTCCGAGAGAGCAGACCATTAAGTCGAGAAGCCGCAGAACTCAAATCCTTGAACGCTGGACTAGCGAGCTCGGCAAGCTGCAATCGTGCGTTCATTTCGGCGAGCGGATCGTCGGCAGCTTGATACAAAGCTACCAACCGATTCCATCCCTCTTGATCCTCTGGATGATTCTCAATGTAACGATTGACGGAATGAATTGACGCCGACAGATCAGACAGCTGATCTCGTTGCAGCTGGGCCAGCGTAAGCCATGCCGGCGTATATCCGGTGGCGATATATTCAATCACCGCCAACTCCTGACTGATGTCTTCCCCATTCTCAGCCCGCTGAGCTGCCGATCTCGCCAGGCGATCGATCCGAGGGCCCAGACCGTGCGTCAGATCCGTGGTAGTTGTAGCCCCGAATCCTCTTATCAATTCAAGGTCTGAGTCGATCGCAATCTTGAGCGGACTGGTCACCAATCTTTTCTTGCCGAATTCCGCCGCTGCAAGCGGAATGGAGAGAAACTCCTGATCGTCGCTACCTTCACGGACCACCTCGATTAGCGACTTCTGCTCTAGATCTCGCAAAGCAGTATCGACGTCTAGATGAGCGATCTCAGTGGCCAAATTTCCGATAACTGGCCGAAGAAGTACCGCCTCAAGGCCGATACGAGGAACGAGCGAACGCCAGTTACACAAGGTTAGGAAGACTCGCTGAGCGGCCGAAGAAAGCGAAGCATAGGAGCGATCAAAAAGGGCATCAAGCATTGCATCTTTTGCTGCCATGACCCGCTTCGGGGTGATGCGGCGCCCCTCTTTTGCCACTTCACCTAGCAGCACTTTAGTGATATAAGGATGGCCGCCAGATTCACGATAGAGTGCATCTCTGTATTCAGAGTCGATAAGTTCGACGATGCCAAGCCTTCCGGCCGTCACGTCAACAAGTTCATTGAACTCGCTCTCGTTCATTCCGCTGACTTCGATTGGGTAGTCTGCCTTGAAATCCCGCGTGCGCGTAGTAATCAACACCTTGTTGGGGAGGCGCACAGAGTTGCTGAGGAATTGATAAAGTTCTGCTTGATCTCTGATAGTTTCGAAGTTATCGAGTACGAAAACGAATGGCCCCCACTCTGATTGCCCAGACAAATTGTCCGACAAATATGTTCGCGCATCGCCCGCCTTCAGTGGTGGCGTAATTTCCATCAACCCGGCGAAATCTCTGGCCACATCATCGATGGAGAGCACATCGGGGCGAACCACCTTAGGGCCTTCGGGCAATAGATCAATGTCTCGTGCGCTGAACCAGATAATGCCGAAGAAGTTGTCAGCTTGCGAGATCTTATGGAGCACCTCCAAAGCTAGCGAGGTCTTCCCTACGCCCCCACGCCCTTGAAGGGTGATTACCGGATGGCGATCATCACAGAGAAGTTCCTGAAGCTCAGTTTCCAGCGCAGCACGCTGCACATAACGCTCCGGACGTGGGGGCACATTACTAAGAGCCTCACCCACAGACTTCATAGCAGAACTCGCGGTTGTCTCCGAAAGAGGCTGCGCCTCTTTCGGAAGAAGATAGGCGCCGCCGTCAATGGTGCGCACCTCGTCGCTAATATACGAGAGTGCTTCGAATTTCCCGTTTCGAAAATTCCCATTCGGCAGAAAAAAATCTGTAAGATCGGGATCTGTGAAGATAAGTGAAGAGCGGCGTGGTTCACCTAGGAAGATATAGCTCCCGTCAGGCAGTGAGTGATCGCTTTCGCGCGCCAGGTACGCGAATTCATCTCGCCCTCCCCCGAAGGCGCTAATGCGATACTTCCCTGACAGGCTTCGGTGAAGATGAGCCCATGCCCGGTTAAAGGCAGGTGCATTCTCCAGGATCTCCGCCAGTGAATCTTGCAACGTCGGACAAACGCTGGAAAGTGTGGCTCCCCTGGGAGCGCCGTGACCGCGGGTGCGATTCCTAAGCCAGCTGAATTGACGCACCCATGCCCTGAGACTAACCTTTTGCCGCGTCAGATCTTCATAACCAGATTCAAGACACCGACAAACCTCATTTAGGGAGTCAACTGCTTTCCGCTGCCAGCTTTCATTTCCTGGCTTAAAGCTTTCAGCGATCGCCCGCTGAGAGTCGCGCCCCCCGGGGTTCAAATGCTGACTGGCAGGTCCAGAGACGGCCTGGTCCAACACCTCAGCCCATTTTCCAATGCCATCGGCTCGAACCAGCTCGTACTCAAGGGAGTACCTATGCCGCTCTCGATCGTCTTCGAGGGCAGTGAGGAGCTCAACAACAAGAATCTTCGTTACCATCTCGCCGAGGTAGAGGAGATCGAAGAAATAGGCGGTATCGGACTCTTCTTTAGCCAGGCGTGACCGTTCGAGCATCCTAGAAGCGGGAATGAAAGAGACGGCCATTAGAGCGAGACCCTCCAAGCGTGGCATGGGCAACGTGATGTGCGCCTTCTGCCACCTCGCGGTGTGGCGCGCATAACTGTCCAGCGTAGAGGATCTAGAGGGCTTAGTCTCCCAGTTGCCCAACCTTCTGTCTTACGGTTTTCCTAAGGTTGTTCGGCTAGCGGCTCGGAACAGACTTGGCGCCCGCCCGGAGGAGCGCCTCTGCCTCCCTATGAGGGCAGCGAACGAGCGGGGAAGAGCCAGCAATCACGGTGAGATCGCCCCAGCGTGAGAGACTGCAGCTCGACCGTTTGCCCTGGTCAGCACCTAAGCGGCGGAAAATGATCGCAGCTCCCAAGCTGAGAGCTTTGCGGGGGGATGCCCCGAGTCGCCTTCGCGGGGTGGCCGTCGCGGCTTGCTCTGGTCCACGGCACCTATAGCGTGGCTGAGGCCGGTGGGGGTGCAGCGAGGCACACGCGCGCCTGCTCGGTCGACTGACGCGCCGTCGTGGCGGGCTTTCGTCGGCTGAGGCTGAGACGGACCGCGACGAAGGTGCCGGCCGTCAGCCGAACGAGGCCCCCGAACCCGGCAAAGCTGGGCCGTCTCCGGGCCGTCCGAAGCCGCTCAACAGTGGCCAATAACGACCAACGACCACCACCAGGCGCACGAGCCCACCGCCCCTGACAGCAAAAACCCAGCTCACCAAGATCCCCGACAAGACCCAGGGCAAGAAGACAGGTTCTGACTCACCCACTGATACACCTCCCACGCGGGCGGGTCACTCGCTTGAGCCAACTTGAGTGGCAGGCCAACGCAAGCACTTCTACGATCGGATGGAGTTGGAGGTGAAAGTGAGCATTGAAGACCACATCCACGGACGCTCAGTAACGCTTGCCCTCAACCTTGATCAAGATGAGAAGGAACCACTAGCCCTTCTCGTTACTTCCTTTGATCAAGGCCTTACTCCTCGTCAAATGGAGCGAGTGGCTGAGAACCTGAAGAGTGGAAGATACATCGCCGACACCGGCAGTGCCCCCACTCTCACCTACGATCCTGGCAATGAAACACGCCCCATCTACTATCCAGATGGGTTGCAAGCGTTGCACGACTTCGCGCAGTTCCATAGCGAAGTCGATGCACCACTCTACGAAGTGCTTGCCGCCGAAGCAAAACTTCCAGTGTGGGGAACCCCCCCTGAAGCCTGGCAATTTATGACGGCCGCTTTGGAGAACCCTGAGCATGTATTTCTAGTGGCGGCTCCAGTAGCGTTCCTAACGGTTGGCGTCGGTCTCGGCTTCATCATGCTCGGTGTGTGGATGGGAACCATGGCCGTGCTTCGCGTAGTGCGCTACGTCGATAATCGCATGGCACTCGTCCAAAGGGCTGAGATCATCAAAGGCTATTGATGCAGGCGAAGGCGAGGAGTAATGAACAAACTGCCCTAAGTCGGATGTCAGCCCACCGGACCCGGTACGAACGGGCTGGCCGTCCGCAGGAGCTCGGCCACTCAGCGTTAGCCAGACGTGTGCCAGATCTTGCGAGGAACCACGGGAATCTCGGGAGCCAACCGGCAACAATTCGTATGCGGCGATACTGTAGTTCCGCCGCAGGTCAGGACAGACCCCACTTCCAGAACGTCTTAGCTTCCCAAGCTAAGGGCCCACCAAAGCACCGAAGTTGATTACTCCTACGGCGAGGCCGGCCTCCGTCATGGACGATTGCCGCATGCGTTACTTCAACGGGACCGGTTGGCTCGCGATCTTCACCGGCACGGAAACGATGACCGGTCGGACCGTGGACGTAGACGCCTGGGACGAGTCGACCGGCGTGGCCCTCGTCGTCGATCCTCAGGGCGGCACCCGGCGGCCGGTCACGGACTACCCGGACTTCTCCCACCTGGAGCGAGCCGACCAGATCGTGTCCGCCATCCCTGGAGGCGGCTGGCGTGCGTACTGGAAGGACGAGGGACCCGATAACGGGCCGTTGACCGAGCAGGTGTTTGCATGGCTGGTCACGTCTAAGGGCCGAGTCACCCCGATCACCGTCGACGCCCACGGTCACGTGGATGACGCCGAGAGCGCCGATCGCCTCATCCCACCCGGGGAAGAGTGAAGCAGCCGCTCCGCGCCACCGTCTCAGTTTCCGTCTCATTCAGCCCCGTTCGCGGGCGTTCATCGAGGACCGCACGCCGAGCTCGCCTCACGGGCCAACCGCCCATGAACGCAGGTGAACGCCCCTGCACCCAACCCACCACCCCGCCAACACAGTTGGAAAGCGTGTTGGGGGCAACCCCTCACGAGTTCGAATCTCGTATCCTCCGCCAGTGCCTCACCGGGCACGACTCGAAGGGCCCCACCGTTCGCGGTGGGGCCCTTCGACGTTGTCCGTCTCGGTCGGCTATCCGTCTCAGTCTTCGTGCGTACGCCCGCACTGGCTGCGCGACCTCAGGTCCATGGGCGGTTGCGTCTCAGGAACGACGACTGATCCACGTGCGGGTCTGAGGAGGGTGTGGGCGGTGAACCTCCGCCCACACCACTCAGCTCTGGAGACCGTATGAGGTCTGTGAGTTCCCTCTTCCGTACCCGCAAGGCGGCATCCGTGGCCGTGGTCATCGCCGTGGCGGCCTCCGCCGCCGTAGTCACTGGCGCCACGGCGTCCGGGAAGTCACCGGAAGGGCCCGTGCACGCGAGCGTGACCGGATCGGCCGAGTTCCGGTTGCCGTATGTGAATGACGCCGACATCCTTCGTTCGCGTTCGCGTTCGACGCGCACGCTGCCCCGTACAGCAGACCGGTCCCTGGCGTATCCACCGGCTTACCGACCGACGCGTATGGCACGGTGGCCGTCTCCCACTACTCTGCGGAGCAGGACATCACATACACCGCCGAAGGCAAGGTGGACTGCCTGGTGACCGCGCCGGGCAACGCGACCCTCACTGCGGTCATCACCGAGGTGAGCGCCGGAGGGCCGGACTGGGTGGGAAAGCGGCTGGGGTTCAGTGTCCACGACGGCGGTGGGGACAAGCCCGGGAAAATGTCACGGGATCGGGTGGGATTCTCCTGGGCGGACGGGGTGAACACGACATACACCGATGAGGGCGATGTGGCGTCCCCGGTGGGTCCGTGCATGGCGCCTGCCGCCTTTTCACCCGTCAGCAAGGGCGCGTACCGAGTCCGGCACGCCGACCTGCCGCTGTGGCCGACCGGCTAGACCTCCGCCGGCGCACCGTTGTTCGACACGTCCCGGACACCATCGTCGTCAAGAAGGTATGACCCGGCGCCCCGCCCTCGCGAAGGAACCTCGGACAGCGCGGCCTCCGAACCACGGTCACTCGCGCTGCGGACAAGTCCGCCGACGCCGGCCTCGACGTGCTGGCCGACCGGCTGCTCACGGCCCCGCCGACCGCACCCGGAACCCGACCCGTTCGGCAGCGGCGTGCCTCTCGCGACGGACACCGAGGCGATCGACCGCGTGTCTGAGGCGCAGGTCGTTGCGAGGGTCTCGCCCTTGGCAGCGAGGGCGGCCACCTGTCACGATCAAGCCGTGGCCAACCTTGCAAAGATCGCTGGGCGGATGGATGTCCTCCTCACGCGAATCGCGGCGCGGATAGACATCCCCCTCCCAAAGATCGCGAGGCAGGTGAGCATCTTCCTCGACTTGGTGGGCGGCCCCGTGGTCGGTGCGTTGGTGCTTTCCGTAGGTATCGAGACCTTCCGCGACGGTGGATCCGTAGGCTGGCCCATCGGGGGATCATGTCTGCTCTTGATCAACTTGTTGGTGGCCTGGCGACGATTCGCCCGACTCAGGAATCGCGCTGCGTCGCCGTAGCGGCGCACAGACAGCCGCTCGGGCTCGCGCAGACGAGTATGGGCGGTCTGCACAGGTCCTCCGGAGCGTAGATACGGCAGGGAAGTACTGCGACCACAGCAACTGGCCATGTCCCGCAGGGACTTTCCAGCAACCACCCCGCCCGTGGTTCGCCCCGACGACAAGCGCGCCGGGGGCGCCCGAGGCGGAAGCCGAACCGGTGGGAGTAAGAAACCGGTGGGAGTAAGAGCCACCGCTCCGACCGCGAGCCAAGAAGGTCGGCCGGCCAGTCAGGCCCCGTAGCCGCTCCGTCGCAGGTCAGGGCGGCAGGTCAGGGCGACAACCACCCTTGGGAGAGCCAGGCTTCCCACGCTGAGAGCGCGGCGAGTACGCATCGAGTGGTCGGTGTGTCAGCTGCTCGTCTCCGCGCCCCAGCGTTCAGGCCCCACTCCCCGCCAGTCGATCCACGGTGATCCCGCCACGTCCGACGGTTCGACCTCCAACCCGGCTCGGCGGAGGAACTCCGCGACGTCGGCCACGTTGTGGGCCAGCCCGAGGATCTCGCCGTCCACGCGCACGCGTCGGCCGCCTGTGGGGGACGGCGGGTGGACGATCACGCGAATCGGTCCGGACATGCCTTCAGGATCGTCCGGGACATGGTGCCCCGCATTCCAGGACGTCATTGAGGAAGCAGCTCACTCACGTCCACGTCTCGCTGTTCCAGGTCACGCAGCGCCCACCGCGCTGCGGGGCTTGGGCGCCAATGCTGCCAATGCCGCCAATGCCGCCCATAGGGATGGAAGCTCAGCTCGGTGCGGCCGGGCCGCTCCGCGAGCTGTCGGTAGGTGGCGCTCCACTCCTGCTGCGCCTGGGCGAGGTCGTCTGGGAACGGTCGCATGACCAGATTCAAGCATGTGTTCGATTTCTTGCGCCAGCAAGGAGATGTCGTCCGGCGGTTGTCGGTGCTCTCAACACGCGCCGGCCCTCAAACGGGTACACGCCCTTACCCGGCCACCCGTCGATCACCCAGCTACGCCATCCTTGAACCCGGCGCCGGAGCTGCCGCGCGCCGCGACGCTTCCTGGTTCGGCGAGGTGCACTCCGCATGAAGTCCCGTTCAACACTGGCGACATGGCTGAGCGGCCTTGACGCCTCTCGTCTGGCACGCGTGCTCGGGGCGCGGAGGGACGCCGTGGCCCCTCCGGAGCCGCGGTCGGTGGGGGAACTGGCGGACCGGCTTCAGCGGCCGGGGTCGGTGGCACTGGTCCTGCCGCGGCTCGCGCTGCCGCACCTGCAGGTGGCCGAGGCGCTGGCGGCGCTGGGGGTTCCCGCATCGCGCGATGCTCTGGCGGAGCTGCTGGGAGCGGCGGACGACGAAACGACCCGCGAGCTGGCGGCGGTTCTGGAGGTGCTGGCCGATCATGCTCTGGTCTGGCCGGACGGCTCGGGGAAGCTCCGCATGGCCGGACCGCTGCGGCAGGCATGGGACGCGCCCCTGGGACTGGATGCCCCGCTGGAGCACCTCCTCGCGGGCACTACCTCCGACGAGCTGCGCGGCATACTGGTGGCGCTGGGCCTCAAGTCGCCGGGCACCAAGGCGCAGCGGCTGGCCGCACTGGTGGAACACCACAGCGACCCGGAGCGGATCGCCTCACTCGTCGTCAAGGCGCCTGCGGCCGCCCGGGAGCTGCTCGAACGCCGGGCGGTTGCCGCCCTGGAGGAACCTCCACAGTTCATCGTGTTCGGGCATCCGGGTCCCGGCCGCGAAGCCGACGGCGCTCGATGGGCGGTGGAACGGGGACTCCTGGTCCAGGACCGTCACCGTTACGGTCCGGCCCGTATGCCTGCCGAGGTGGCGCTCGCACTGCGCGGGCCCGGCTGGCACGCGCCGTTCCAACCGGTCCCGCCTTCCCCGGGACTGGCGTCTGTCACTCCGGCGGAGGTGGACCGCGAGGCGTCGGCGGCGGCTGCGGCGTTCGCTGCCCGTGCCTCCTCGGTCCTGTCGGCCTGCTCGGCGGCGGCGCCGGCCCGGCTGAAGTCCGGCGGGATCGGTGCGCGTGAGCTGGCCCGGATCGGCAAGGCCGCCCAGGCCGACGACGCCGTCGTACGCCTCACCCTGGAGACCGCGTACGCCGCGGGGCTGCTGGGCCGGGACGGCGATCGGGTGGCGGCCACCGAGGCGTACGACGCCTGGGCGGAGCAGGAACCCCCGGAGCAGTTCGCCGTACTGCTTCAGGCATGGCGGGACCTGCCGCTCACGCCCACCCAGGCGCGCGACGAGGACGACAAGGCGCTTCCCGCTCTCGGGGGAGCACCGCCCTGCGGCGGCTGCGTGCAGGCCCGCCACGGGCTGTTCGCCGCAGCCGCGCAGCTCCCGGCAGGGCAGAGTGTGAAGGTCGCTTCGGAGTTGGGGCCCCTGATCGCCTGGCACCGCCCGCTCGCCGATTCCTCGCCCCAGGACGGAACGCCGTTCGCCTCCGTGATCCGTGAGGCCGAACTCCTCGGCGTACTCGCGCGTGGTGCTCTGTCCGCCCTCGGTATCCACCTGCGGACCGGCGACACTGAGGGAGTGCGCGCCGAGTGCCGGCGGCTGCTGCCTTCGGCCACCGCCGCGGCCCGGATCGGCGCCGACCTGACCGCCGTCGTCACCGGCACACCGGCCACGCGGCTGGCCGCGCTCCTCGACTCCGTCGCCGACCGGGAGACCAGCGGCACGGCATCGGTGTGGCGGTTCAGCGCCGGCAGCATCCGGCGGGCCCTGGACGCCGGCCATGTCCCCGAGGACATCGAAGCCGACCTGACCGCGGTCGCCACCGGTCCTCTGCCACAGCCGCTGTCGTACCTGATCGCCGACACCGCGCGCGGCCACGGGCGGGTGCGCGTCGCCCCCGCCGCCTGCGTCCTGCACGGCGACGAGCCCGCGCTCCTGGCGGAGGTCGCCGCCCACCGCAAGTTCGCCAAGCTCGGGCTACGGCAGCTGGCGCCGACGGTGCTGATCAGCCGCAGCCCACTGGACACGACCGTCGCCGCGCTCCGAGCCGAGGGATACGCCCCTGTCGCCGAGACGGCCGAGGGCACGGTACGCGTCGAAAAGGCCCGGCCTCGGCGGGCCACCGCTCCCGTTCCGGCTCCGCGCGACAGCGACGGCGGCGCGAAGGGCAGGGGTAGCGGCGCGAAGGGCAGGGGTTTGATCGCCGGCCCGCGCGCGGCGCAGGCATCCGCCGCCGTCGACTCCCACGCCCTGGCGGACCGGCTGCTGGCCGCCCCGCCGACGACGCCCGATCCGGCGCCGTTCGACGGAGGGGTGCCCTACGCCACGGACACCGAGGAGATCGTCGCGGGGTGGGCGAAGCACCTGCCGTACGGCGATGTCCGTCAGCTCGCCCACGCCATCGATGCCGGTCGGGCCATCACCGTCGAGTACGTCGCCACCTCGGGCAACCGGACCGTGCGTACCCTCAGCCGCCTCGTGCTCGACCCGCCCTACCTCGAAGCCTGGTGCCACCTCAGGGACGCCGAGCGCGTTTTCACCCTCTCCCGCATCCAGAGCGTCATGAGCGTGCCCGAATGAAATCGTCGACAGGCATGACCTCATGACCTCATGGCCTCATGGCCTCATGGCCTCGAAGGGGCGCCCTGTGGTGAAGAGCGGCGGCTGCCGGCAGCGCGTCCGTCGGCAGCCGGACGTGTCAGAGCACGTATCGCCGCAGCAGCCGCGGTACGGCCCGTACCAGCGCGGCCGCAGCCAGTCCGATCGCGCCGCCGGCGGCGACGTCGGTGGGGTAGTGCGCGCCGCTGTGCACCCGTTGCGTGGCCACCGTCACCGCCGAGGCCCCGCAGGCGGCACCCGCGGCCGGCCACACCGTCGCGACGGCCCCGGCGAAGCCGAAGGCGGCGGCCGTGTGCCCGGAGGGGAAGGAGGAGCTGTCCGGCCGGTCACGCAGATCGTCCGGCGGCACCCACTCCCGCGGCGGGCGGCGCCGCCGGTACAGCTGTTTGGCGACCCCGCTGGACAGCACCTCGGCCGTCGCCATGGCCGACACCCCCGCGGCGGCGGCCGTACGGCCGCGCCAGCCGCCGACCGCGGCCATCGCACCGGCCGCCGCCCACCACAGCTTGGTGTGCTCGGCCGCCTCCTCCACAGCGGGCGCGACCCGCCGCAGCCAGCGCGGTCCCCACGCGATCGTGCGCCTCGCCAGCCTGTGATCCCGGTCGCGCAGGCTCGCCATCGCTCCCATGACCAGCGACTTCCCGTTCAGAGTCCTCCGACACCGGTGCCGCGAGCGGCGGTGATCCGCCGCCTCAGGGTTCGGATTCGAGGCGGCGGCGGTCCTCCTCGTCCCACTTCCGGGTGTCGCGCGGCTGGACGTACGGCTCCTTCCCGGCCGGGTGACCGCCCGCGACAGCCCGCTGGCGGGCCAGCTCCGCGTCGAATTCCAGGCCGAGCAGGATCGCCAGGTTCGTGATCCACAGCCACACCAGGAAGATGATCACGCCGGCGATGGCGCCGTAGGTCTTGTTGTACGAGCCGAAGTTGGCCACATAGAACGCGAACCCCGCCGAGGCGATCATCCAGATCACCAGCGCCAGGAAACTGCCCGGCGTGATCCAGCGGAAGCCGCGGACCTTCGCGTTCGGTGTCGCCCAGTACAGGACCGCGATCATGATCGTGACCAGGACCACCAGCACCGGCCATTTCGCGATCGACCACACCGTCAGCCCCGTGTCGCCGACTCCGAGCGCCGTGCCGAGTTCCCGCGCGAGGCCGCCGGTGAACACCACGATCAGCGCACTGATCACGGCCATGACCATCAGCACCACGGTCACGCCGACCCGTACCGGCAGCACCTTCCACACCGGGCGCCCCTCGGGAAGGTCGTAGACCGCGTTGGCGCTCCTGATGAACGCGGCGACATAGCCGGAGGCCGACCACACCGCGAGCACCAGACCCACGATCGCCATGATCGAGCCGAGTCCGGCGTTGCCCTGCATCTGCCGGACCGCGTTGGTGAGGACGTCCCGCGCCGCGCCCGGGGCGAGCTTCTGGATGTTGTCCAGCACCTGCTGCGTCGCCGACTGCCCGACGATCCCCAGCAGGGAGACGAGCGCCAGCATGGCCGGGAACAGCGCCAGGATCCCGTAGTAGGTCAGCGCGGCGGCCCGGTCGGTGAGCTCGTCCCTCTTGAACTCTTTCAGGGTGCCTTTCAGCACCGTCCCCCAGGAGCGTTTGGGCAGGTCGGTCGGCTTGTCCGGCGCCTGCTGCTCCACCTGCTCGTCCGGCCCGGCATCCGGGGCACGCACGGTGTCGGCCTGGCGGTCGGCCGCGGCGTGCCCGGTGCTGTGCCTTCCATGCCTTCTGATCGTCCGTGTCATGCCGCACGAGTATCCGGCCGATCTCCGACTGAACCTTGCGGATACGAACATTTGCGGCATATGCGGCATGAGTGGCCGGACGACCCGTCCGGCTCGGCGGCCGTGCGGTGGCGGGCAGCGGATGATGGCCCGCATGCGCATCCGTATCGACGCCTTCGACCTGCCCGGCCTCACCCGCCCGGCCCCAGCCGACGGCTCCGCCCCCGCCTACGGCAACATCCACGTCGCCGTGCAACGCCGTGACCGTCCGGCCGAGCTGCTCGACCCGCAGCGGGGCGACGCCGCGTCCGCGACCTGGACCCTGGAGTGCACGGCGATCACCTCGCCGACCGGCATCGAGGTGCAGGGCCCCTATGTGCAGAACCGTCTGGGGCACCGGTTCATCTATCTGTCGTGGGGCACGGTCGACGAGGCCGGCCTCTTCACGATGTTCCGCCGCGGCAAGCTCATGCTCGACGCCGTCCCCGCCGACGTACTCGCCGCCGCCGCACCCGACGGCCTGCTGGTCGCACGTCTCGGCCTGACCGACGCGTGTGGCGGCCCCCTGTGCGCACGGATCACGCCCCCGCACGTCACCTGGACCGCCGAACCCGCCGCCTAGTCAGCCTGCACAGCTGCACCTGTCAGGACTGGTACGGCTGCTGCTTCTGCGGCTGCCCGTACGGCTGACCGCCGTGCCCGCCCGCGGACTGGGCCTGCAGCTGTTCCGCCTGTTCCTGGGTGACCTTCTGTTCCGCGCCGCAGAAGGTGCACTGCGTCGCGTACTTCGTCGAGAGCGGAATCAGTGGCACGAAGAACAGCGTGAACTTCGTGACGCGCTTCCGGAGCGTGTGCGCGGCGGGGTTGCCGCACTGGCCGCACACCAGCGTCAGTATCGCGAGCTGGTACAGGTATCCCTTGGTGCCGAAGATGATCATTCCGGGTCCCTTCCCGAGTCAGTCCTCACAGTGTCCTTCACCGCGTCCTGCACCGCGTCCTGCACCGCGTCCCTCCCCGGCGGTTGGGTAACCGCTCCCCCATGGGTGACATCCTCGTCGGGACCTGTTCCTGGACCGATCGTGCGCTCGTCGGCAGTGGTTGGTATCCGGTCGGGCGGCGGGACGCCGAGGGGCGGTTGCGGTATTACGCCGAGCGGTTTCCCGTCGTGGAGGTCGACTCCGGCTACTACGCCCTGCCCGGGGAGCGGAACAGCCGGCTGTGGGTCGAGCGGACGCCGGACGGGTTCGTGTTCGACGTGAAGGCGTTCTCGCTGCTCACCGGGCATCCGACCAAGGAGCGTGCCCTGCCGGACGGGTTACCCGCCGACGCCGGGGATCCTGCCGTCCTCGACGAGGTGTGGGCGCGGTACGCCGACGGGATAGGGCCGTTGCGGGCGGCGGGGCGGCTCGGGAGTGTGCTGTTCCAGTTTCCGCCGTGGTTTCGGCCGGGGGCGCGGGCCGAGGCGTTTCTGGAGGAGTGCGCGGTGCGGACGGCCGGGTGGCCTCTCGCCGTCGAGTTCCGGCATCCGGCCTGGTGGCGGGAGGAACGGGCGGAGCCGACCCGCGCTCTGCTCACCCGCCTCGGCTTCGCCGCCGTCGGGGTCGACATGGCCCGCACCCTGCCGTCCTCCATACCGCCTGTCACCCCCGTGACTTCGCCGCACCTGTCCGTCGTGCGGTTTCACGGGCGCAGTGCCGCCTGGGGGACCGGCAGCAAGGAAGACCGTTTCCGGTACGACTACTCGCGCGCCGAACTCCAGGAGTGGGCGCCCCGCTTACGCACCCTCGCCGAACAGGTCGGCCGGCTCCACGTCCTCTTCAACAACTGCTGCGCCGACTCCGCCGTACGCGCCGCCGAGACGATGGACCGCCTGCTCGCCCGCCGGGCGGCCCAGGAAACCTCCTAGCCCCCGATCTTCACCGTCTTCGACTCGCTCACCTGGTCGATCTCCGAGACCCGGACCGTCACCTTCATCATCCAGTCGCCGGCGATGGGGAGGTTGAGCGAACTCGTGCCCCAGTAGCCGCCCTTGTCGGTGACTTCGGCGTCGATCGGGCCGATGTCCTGGGCGGGGAGCGTGAAGGAGAGGCGGAGTTCCGGGACGGTGGCCAGGCCGCCGTCGGGGGTGAGCACCACGGCCTCGACCGAGTTGTCGCCGGTGCGGCCCGGATCGAGGGTGATCTGCACCTTGCCGCGGGCGGCGCCGACGGCGAAGGGGATGGTCGTGACGGACGCGGTGGCCAGGCCGGTCGTCGACGCCGCTTCGGCGGCCTCGGTGGCCGCTCGGCCCGGGAGGGTGCCGGTGAGGACGGTCGTGAGCACCATGACCACCACGCCGACGGCGACTTCGGCCAGTACCGAGCGGCGCAGGCCTGCATGAGCAGGGGGCAAGGCGGAGGCGGCGGTGGCGGGTTCCGAAGGGGGCAACGGTGGGCCGCCCACCGGCTCCGGCACCCGCACGGGTACGGCCACCTCGGCCACCTCGGCCACCTCCACCTGCGCGAGCCGCGCCGTCCATCGCCGTGACATGTCCGCCATGACCAGGAGGAGCACCACCGCGATGAGCTTGGCGACCAGGAAGCGGCCGTACGTGGTGTCGGTGAGGGCGGTCCAGGAGCCGAGGCCGCGCCAGGACTGGTAGACGCCGGTGCCGACCAGGACGGTCACCGACCAGAAGGCCAGGCGGGAGAAGTTCCTGACCACCGTGGGCGGGACGGCCGACGACGACTTGTACAGCGTGGTCAGCAGTGCCGTCAGGCCGCCCAGCCACACCGCCATCGCCAGCACGTGCAGCACGGACGACGTCATCGCCACCGGCACTTGGATGCCGGCCGACGCGTGCTCGCCGGCGGCCCATGTCAGCGCGAGGCCGACACAGAGGGCGGCGCCCGAGGCGAGCCAGGCGAAGGACAGCGGCTTGGGCCGCAGGAGTCGTACGACGAAGAAGGCCGCCGGCACGAGCAGCGCCAGGCGGGCCAGCAGGACCAGGCCCGGGCGGGTGGTCAGGGTGTCGGTGAAGGCCGAGGGGTCGAAGGCGGGGGCCGTGCCCGACTCGTACGGGGCGCGCAGCAGCAGGAGGGCCACGGTCGCGGCCGCCAGGGTCCACCAGCCCGCCCGCAGGAGCCTGCGCAGGGGGGCCGGGTCCGGGGGACGGCAGGCCGCCATGAACACCGCCGTGCCGATCAGCAGGGCCGCGGCCAGATACGCGAGGTAGCGGGCGATGTTGTAGAGGCCGGCCGTGACCGGGTTCTCGACCGGGCCCGTGTCCACCGTCGCCGTGGTGACGGACGGCTTGCCCACCGAGAACGTGAACGCGCCCGAGACCGGGTGGCTGTCCGCCGACACCGCCCGCCAGGCCACCACGTACGTACCCTCGGCGAGCTTCGCGGGCAGCGTGACGCGGGCCGTGTCGGATCCCTCCGGCCCGTGCTCGGCCCTGTCCAGGCGCAGCCGGTGGTTGTCGGGGTCCAGGACGCGGAAGGAGTCCTCGAGCAGGCCTACGGACTCGGTGAAGGTGAGGGTGAGATGGCGGGGGGCCGACTTGAGGACGGCTCCGTCCTTGGGATCGCTGTCGCGGAGGGCGGCGTGGGCCGACGCAGGTCCCGCGCTGCCGAGGAGGAGCAGGACCAGCACGGTGCCCAGCAGCACCAGCCCTTGAAGTCCCCGGCGTCGTCGGTCTCCCCTGAGACCTGCCCTGAGACCTGACCTGTGCTCACCGTCACGCTCCACGTCTCATCTTCTCCGTCTGTGGACTCGCCGCCTCCGGAAAGATACGGATACCGGCCCCGGAGTGCTCACGGAGCGCGCCGTGGCGCCGCTCACCACGTGGGCCGCGCCGTCACCCCACCGTCCACCACCAGGTCCTGCCCGGTGACCCAGGACGCGAGCGGCGACGCCAGGAACACGCACGCGTCGCCCACGTCCTCCGGGCGCCCCAACCGCCCGAGCGGCGCCGCCCGTTCCCATCGCCGCACGCCCTCGGGCCATGCCTCCGCCAGCCCCTCTCGGTCGATCAGGCCGGGCGAGACGGTGTTGACGCGGATGCCGTAGGGGCCGTACTCAAGGGCCGCCGCCCGGGCGTGCATCACTACCGCCGCCTTGGAGGAGGAGTAGTGGGCGTGGTCCAGGGCCGGGTGACTCGCCTCGATGGACGCGATATGGGTCACGGAGCCCGCTCCCGACTCCCGCATCACCTCAACCGCCGCCTGCGTACACGCGAACACGCTCGACAGGTTCGTGTCCACGACCGCCCGCCACTGAGCCACCGTCATCCCGGCCAGCGCCCGCGTCGGCTGGACGCCCGCGTTGTTGACCAGGGCCGTCAGCCGGCCCCCGCCCCATTCCGCGGCCTCCCGCACCAGGCCCCGGCAGGCGTCCTCGTCGGCCAGGTCCGCCTGGAGCACGACGGCCCGCCCGCCCAGGTCCCGGATGCGGGAGGCCACTTCGCTCGCCGCCTGCACCGCCGTACGGCAGTGCAGGGCCACCGCCGCGCCCTCCTCGGCGAACCGCAGGGCGATGCCCCGTCCGATGCCGCCGCCCGCGCCGGTGACCAGCGCCACATGCCCTTCGAGGAGTCTCATGGACGGCACAGTCCCGCGATCCGGGCGGCCTCGGCCGGGTAACGCGCCGTCAGTTCGTCCGCGTTCCCGTGCTCGTAGTCCTCGTAGGTGAATCCGGGGGCCATCGTGCAGCCGAAGAAGGTCCACTCGCCGCCCGCGGCGACCCGTGCGCCCATCCAGGTGCCGGCGGGGACGGTCAGCTGGGGGTGCTGGCCGCCGAGGACGTCCGGGCCCAGGACGGGCGTGCTCGACGTCCCGTCGGGGGCCAGGAGCAGGAGTTCCAGCGGGGCGCCCAGGTAGAAGTGCCAGATCTCGTCGTGGGGCAGGCGGTGCAGGGCCGAGTAGTCGTCCGAGGTGAGAAGGGCGACTATCGCCGTTCCCCGAGGGCGGCCGTCCGTGCCTTCCGGTCCTGCCCACGTGCGTCGGAAGAGCCCGCCCTCGCGGGGGATGGGCTCCAGACCGTAGTGGGCGACGAGGTCGTCCGGTGTCATGCCGGGAAGGCTACCTCCCGGTTCAGGAAGGCGAGTTGGGCGTGCTTCTCGGGCAGGTACACGTCCGGGATGTCGATCTCCGGCAGCACGACGACCGGGCCTGCCTCGAAGCCCTGCTTCAGGAAGCGAGCGATCGCCTTCTCGTTGCGCACGTCGGGGTCGACCACGACCCGGTTGCGGTCCAGGCCCAGCAGCACGTACGACGTGACGGCGGTCAGCAGCGCCGAGGACCAGCCGGGACGCGCGCCCTCCTGTCCGGCGGGCGCCAGCAGCAGGTGGACGCCTATGTCGCCGGGCCGCACCTCGTAGCACTCGCTGACGCGGTCCGCCTCCGGCTCGTAGGTCTGGAGGAGCGCGACCGGTTCGCCGTCCTTCTCCACCAGGTGGGCGTGGTGGGTGTCGAGGGTGTCCATGTGTGCGTAGATCTCCTCGACCTGCTCCTTGCTCAGGCCGTTCATGCCCCAGAAGGAGGCCCGCTCCTCGCTCACCCACGCGTGGACGACCTCGGCGTCGGCGTGCGCGTCGAGGGGCAGGACGCGGACGGTGCCGAAGCCGTCGACGGTCTGCTCGTGGACGGGCTCGCGGGTGGGGGCGTACGCCTCAGACATCGGTCTCCTTCTCCATCTTCTTCATCAGGGTCCAGTCGGTGACGACCGGGACGAGATCCCCCTTGAGCCACAAGGGGAGTTGGTCACGATGATGGGCCGAGCCGGGAACGCCCGAGGCGCCGAACGGCACCACCCAGAGGCTGTCCTCGCGCCGGGCCAGGTCCCACACGTAACGGGCCGCCGGGCCGCGCGCACTCAGATCGGTCCAGCCGGGCACGGGGGAGGTGCACAGCACGCAGTCGTGGTCGCCGGACAAGCCGGGTTCCTCGTACGACGTGCCGGTCAGCGCCCGC
This sequence comes from Streptomyces sp. NBC_01352, assembly GCF_036237295.1. Classification (NCBI taxonomy): domain Bacteria; kingdom Bacillati; phylum Actinomycetota; class Actinomycetes; order Kitasatosporales; family Streptomycetaceae; genus Streptomyces; species Streptomyces sp. NBC_01352. The sequence continues at coordinate 5,725,233 of NZ_CP108354.1, read as the reverse complement.
CAGGGGGCCAGGCGGTGGGTGTCACCCCAGGTGGCGGGCAGGTCGCCCGAGGCCGCCACCTCCTCCACGGCCGCGCGCACGGCCTCCGCGCGGTCGATGCCGTACAACTCCTCGGCCCGCAGCAGGTGTTCCAGCGCGAAGCCCACCCGCGGGACGAGCGCGAGCCACGGCAGGAAGACCTCCGGGTAGGCAGGGGGAGAGGTCAGTGCGGCGAACGCCGGGTGCGCCGCGAGCTGCCGTACGGCCGCACCGCGCACCGCCGCGTAGACGGCCGCGTCGCTGCTGCCGGCGTCCATGCGGCGGTCCCAGCGCAGGAGGGCGTCCCGCAGGGCGGCGGCCTCGGGGGTCAGGCCGTCCAGCGCTTCCAGGTGGTCCAGCAGCGGTACGGCGGAGGCGAGATGGGTGTCCATGTGGATGACCGGCATGTCGGCGGGCGACCAGCGGTCCTTCTCCCTGAGGAGAGCGGTGATGCGGTCGGCGCGGTGGGTCGCGGCGAACTCGACGCCGAGGGGGGCCGCCGGGCCGCGCTGGTTTGCCATCACGGCGATACCGTCGGTGAGACCGGCGCGGGGCGTGACGTGCCAGCCCCGCCAGTCGTGGCCGGGTTCCCAGGCGGGGACCAGCCGGGTGCGGTTGGCCTCGGAGCGCAGCGGCACCCGACCCGCGACGCGGTGCAGCAGGCCGCCCTCGGTGTCGGCGGCCTGGACGACGTTCACGGGCTCGGCCCATGCGTCGAAGGCCTGGTCCACCTCGCCCACCGTGCGGGCCCGCAGCAGGGGGAGCAGGGCGCCGAAGCCGAGGTCCCCGGTGACGCGGGGCGGGTAGCGGAGGCTGACGGCGAGGGGCGTGACGGAGTCGGCCGGCGCGCCGGAGTCGTCGAGCACACCCTCGTCGAGCACACCGTCGTCGAGGCCTTCCGGGAGGCCCTCGGGACCGCCGATGATCACCGGCCCGCGGTCGGTCTCGATCACCTCGACCTCGACCGGCTCCTCCCCCGCCACCTCCACGGTCTCGGTGTGCCGGGCGGCCCGGCGCCAGACGCCGTCCGGGCCGAGCGCCTCGATGCCGGCGCCGGTGCGGCGCAGGCGCTCGCGGTAGAGGTCCTGGTAGTCGGCCATGGCGTTGGTGATGGCCCAGGCGACCGTGCCGGTGTGGCCGAAGTGCGCGATGCCGGGGATACCGGGGACGGTGAGGCCGACGACGTCGAACTCCGGGCAGGACAGGTGGATCTGCTGGTAGACGCCGGGGTCCTCGATGAAGCGGTGCGGGTCGCCGGCGATGACCGCCGCACCGGTGGTGGTGCGCTCGCCGCCGACCAGCCAGCCGTTGCTGCCCGAGGTGCCGGGGCCGTCGGTGGTGAACAGCCGGACGGCGTCCGCTCCCAGGTGCCGGACGACCTGCTCGCGCCAGAGCTTGGCGGGGAAGCCGGCGAAGAGGATGTGCGTGGCGAGCCAGACGCCGAGCGGGGTCCAGGGCTCCCAGCGGCCGGGAGCGAGGCCGACCCGGGCGAATTCGGGTGCCTCGGTGCGCGCGAGCCCCTCGTTCACGCCCTCGACGTACGCCCGCACCCAGTCGGCCGTCTCCGGGTCCTGTCTCTCCAGGGCGGTGAAGCAGCGTGCGGCCGTGTCGTCGAGGCGGGCCCGTCTCGCGAACCGGTCCCAGGCGAGGGCCTCGGTGCCGAGGAAGGCGGCCGAGGTGCCCTGCGCACGGTGTCGCTCGACCTCCAGCTGCCAGGCCCGGTCGCGGGCGGTGACCAGGCCCTGGGCACGGGCGAGTGCACGCGCGCTGCCGGCGCGGAGGTGGGGGATGCCCCAGGCGTCGCGGTAGATCTCGGTGATCACCCCTGTGCCCCTTCTGTTCTTTAGGTTAGGCTTGCCTAAGTAAATGGTGGTGGAATCGTACGCGAAGGGTGAAGACGCGATGGGGCAGGGGCACGGCTGGGAGGGCGCGGTCCTCAAACTGCTGCGTGCGAAGGACTTCGTCTTCACCGTGACCGGCGCGGAGGACGTCACCGGGCACTACCGGCGCGTCCACCTCACCGACGGCGGCATGCTGGCGGCGACCGGCGTCCACCCGACGATGTGGGTGCGGCTCTGGTTCGACAACGCGGGCAAACCGCATCAGCGCGCCTACACCCTGGTCGACCCGGACCCCGCGGCCGGCACCTTCAGTCTGGAGTTCGCCCTTCACGAGGGGTGCGCCAGCGACTGGGCGCGGACGGCGAAGCCCGGCGACACCATCGAGGCGACCGTCCACGGCACCGACTTCCAACGGCCCGACCCCGAGCCCTCGCACGTCTTCGCGATCGGCGACCCGGCCTCGCTGCCCGCGCTCAACTCCCTCCTCGACGCGCTCGCCCCCGCTCCGGCGACCGTCTGGTTCGAGAGCACGCAGACCCTGGACGGCCTCCCCTTCCGCACCGCCCCCGCCCGGCACGACGTACGCCCCGTGCCCCGGCAGGGCTCCGGCGCCCACCTCGTCGCCCAGGTCAAGGCGGCCCTGCCCGACCTCCTGAAGGCCAGCCCGGAGCCGTACGTCTGGATCGCCTGCGACACGGCGACGACCCGGACCCTGTCGTCGTACGTCCGCAAGGAGCTCGGGCTGCCCAAGCAGCGGGTGCACGCGCTGGGGTACTGGCGGGCGGGCTGACCGCGCACGCGCGATGATCGGGGCATGGACGTCACTCTTCACCTCGCCCAGGACCCCGAGGCCGACGAACTCCTCGGGCGCTCCCCGCTCGCCGCGCTGGTCGGGATGCTGCTGGACCAGCAGGTTCCGATGGAGTGGGCGTTCAAGGGACCCCGCACGATCGCGGACCGTCTCGGCGCCGACGACCTGGACGCGCACGAGATCGCCGCACAGGACCCGGAGGCCTTCGCCGCGCTCCTGTCGGAGAAGCCGGCCGTGCACCGCTACCCGGGGTCGATGGCCAAGCGCGTCCAGCAGCTGTGCCAGTACCTCGTCGAGCACTACGACGGGAACGCCGAGCTCGTCTGGAAGGGCGTGGCCGACGGGCCGGAACTGCTGCGACGCCTCGGGGAGCTGCCCGGCTTCGGCAAGCAGAAGGCCCAGATCTTCCTCGCCCTGCTCGGCAAGCAGCTCGGCGTGCAGCCCAAGGGCTGGCGCGAGGCCGCGGGCGCCTACGGCGAGCCGAAGTCCTTCCGTTCCGTCGCCGACATCACCGGACCGGAGTCGCTGACCAAGGTCCGCGCCCACAAGCAGGAGATGAAGGCGGCGGCGAAGGCCGCGAAGGCCGCCGGGAAGTAGCACCGCCATACGGGTGGCCCGGCGGGCCCGGGATGTAGGCCGAGCGGGCGGTTCTCGCCGCCGGTGGGATGAATCGCGTACGCCGCACGGGGAGATGACTTCCCGTGAGCACCGCCGCACCACCAGCCCTCGGACCCGCCCGTCGGCGTGCCTGGCCGCGGGTGCTCGTCCTGCTGCTCGCCCTGTTCGTGCCGGGCGCGCACGCGGGCGCACCGGCGGTGCCCGCCTTGGCGGTGGCGGCCGAGGGCGGCTCGGCGGTCTTCGAGTACGACGTCCTGGACACCGTGCTGCGACCGGTCACCCGGGGATCCGGCCGTCCCGTCGCACCTCTGCGGCCCGCGCCCTTCCCGGACCCGGTGCCCGCCGCGGCGGCCGCCCGGCTCCTGCCCGTCCCGCCGTGCACCCCGCCCGCTCTGCGCGCCCTGCGTTCGGTGGTCCTGCGCTGCTGACAGAACCGGCTCCCGCCCTCCGGTCCATCAGCACGACGCAAGGAACCGAGAACCGAGAAACGCAAGAAGCAAGGAACACCGACATGGCGATCGACCCGTACGCGGTCATGCGCGCTCTGCTGCGCGCCGAGGCCGCCCGCAACGCACCGAAACCCGAGTCGAAGGAACCGAAGCCGCAGCAGCCCCCGAAGGAACGGGGCCGCTGACCCGCCGGCGGAGGTGGAGGTCTCGCGAAGCCCTACCGCCTCCGCCGTGCCGTGCCGAAGAGAGGGAGCGGGTGATCTCGCGCCCGATCTGGGTGCCGACCGAGCGGGCGAGGGACCTGAACATGCCGCTGCCGACGACCTGTTCGACGACGGAGGGTTCTTCCTCGGGCCCGCTTTCGGTCTCCGGCCTGGACTCGGCCCTGACTTCGGCCCTGGCTTTCGGCTTCGGCGCGGCGCGCATCTCATCGGGGCCCTTCGCCCCGCGCGCGGCGTTCAGCCTCTCGTACGCCGACTCCCTGTCCACAGCCTGTGCATACCGCGCGTGCGGCGCCGAGACTCTGACCGCCTCGTCCAGGGCCGTCGCCTCGGCCGGGAGGGCGGGAGCGCTCCCCGGCGCCTCGGAAGCGGTGGCAGGAGAAACGGTTTCGCTGTCACTCATCTCAGGCCCCTGTTCCCGTTTGACCTGTTTTGAGGCATCTTTTCCGGCCTCGCACTCCGTCTCCATGGCTGCGCCCGGAAGGTCATGACCGGTAGGCTTTCCGTGTGATCTTCAAGCGCATCGGAAACGGCCGGCCGTACCCCGACCACGGCCGGGAAAGCACCCGGCAGTGGGCGGACGTCGCACCGCGCCCGGTCCGCCTCGATCAGCTGGTGACGACCAAGGGCCAGCTCGACCTGGAAACCCTGCTCGCCGAGGACTCCACGTTCTACGGCGACCTCTTCGCGCACGTCGTGAAGTGGCAGGGCGACCTGTATCTCGAGGACGGCCTGCACCGCGCGGTGCGCGCGGCACTCCAGCAGCGCCAGGTGCTGCACGCGCGCGTGCTCGAACTCGACTGAGCCGCCTGCCGGTAACGGGTTGGCCCTTTCGGGTCCTCCTGCGCCGCGTCCAATGATCATCTAGTAGGCATCATCGCCCGAGCGCACTACGCTGCGCTCATGAGCATGCTGACTCCCCCCGGCATGGGCGGCCAGTACCGGATCAAGGGAGACAAGTACCCCCGCATGCGCCGGCCCCGGCGGCGCGGCAGGTTCCTGATCGGGCTGGTGGCCTCCGTCGCCGCGCTCGGACTGGTCGGCTGGGGCACCCTGCAGCTCATCGACGTCTTCACCGGCGGCGGCAAGAAGGCCGCCGCGGCCGGTTCCAAGGCGGACTGCGCCACCCGGGCGACCCCGTCGGCCTCCGCGTCCGCCGGCGGCGCGGCCGCGGTCAGGCCCTCCCAGATCACGGTCAACGTGTTCAACGCGACGCCCCGCAGCGGCCTCGCCAAGAAGACCGCGGACGAGCTGAAGAAGCGCGGCTTCAAGATCGGGGACGTCGGCAACGCGTCCAAGGACTACGACAAGAAGGTCAAGGGCACCGGGGTACTCCTCGGCCCCGCCTCCTCCCTGAACACCTCGCTGCCGGTCCTAGCGACCCAGCTCTCCACGGCCGAGCGCCGCACGGACGCCGCCCGCAAGGGCACCGAGCTCGACCTGGTCATCGGCAACGCCTTCAAGGACCTGAACAGCAAGGCGGACGCCGACAGGGCGCTGGCCAAGCTGGCCGCGCCCCAGCCGACGTCCGCCGCGTCGAAGAAGAGCTGCTGACCTACTCGGCCAGCCCGTACATCCGGTCCCCCGCGTCACCCAGGCCCGGCACGATGTAGCCGTGCTCGTTCAGGCGCTCGTCGACCGAGGCGGTGACGACCGTGACCGGGGTGCCCGCGAGCTCGCGCTCCATGACCTCGACGCCCTCGGGGGCGGCGAGCAGGACCACGGCGGTGACGTCGTCCGCGCCGCGCTTGATCAGCTCGCGGATCGCCGCGACCAGGGTGCCGCCGGTGGCAAGCATCGGGTCCAGGACGTACACCTGGCGGCCGGAGAGGTCCTCCGGCATGCGCGTGGCGTACGTGGAGGCCTCCAGCGTCTCCTCGTCGCGGATCATGCCCATGAAGCCCACCTCGGCGGTGGGCAGCAGCCGGACCATGCCCTCCAGCATGCCGAGGCCCGCCCGCAGGATCGGGACGACCAGGGGGCGCGGATGGGAGAGCTTGACGCCCGTGGTCGAGGCGACCGGTGTCGTGATGTCGACCTGCTCGGTACGCACGTCACGCGTGGCCTCGTAGGCGAGCAGGGTGACCAGCTCGTCGGCGAGACGGCGGAAGGTCGCGGAGTCGGTGCGCTGGTCGCGCAGCGTGGTGAGCTTGTGGGCGACCAGAGGGTGGTCGACGACGTGGAGGCGCATGGCGCTAACAGTAACCGGGAACCGTGCCGCGCTCCGTTAACCCGTGCGTCGGCATCAAACCCCCCATCAGGGGGAACGTGGAAGGGACGTACCAGGGTGGTGTACCTATGCCTGACCTGCCTGACCGCGAGACCCGACAGGACACGTCGGCCGAACCGACCGACGCCGAGCGCCGGCGCCGCCGCGCCCAGTTCCTGCGCGACCTCGCCGAGGCCCGCGAGCTGCGAGACCGGGTCCAGCCCCGCCGCGCCAAGACGGCCCGCCTGCGGCACGCGATGCGGATGCGGACGTTCCGCTGGTAGAAGGCTGCCGGTAAGGCCCCGGTAATCCCCCGGCAAGGGCAGGGACACGCCGACCGGGCAGCCGAGTTGGAAGATCGCGGGGTCGTCGCGCGTTGTGCGGGTGGCCGTGCGCGGACGCTCAAGAAGGCCGCGTACGATCCGCTGTTGGCGGCAACGAGTGCGCTGGTGAGACCTCGACGGGCCCTCGGCTGCCATGAGATCGGCGGCAGCCGGACACACAGGGAGCCGAAGACGTCCCCTGAGCGCCATGTTTCTGCCACGATTCCGAGTGGGTGGGCTCGGAGCACAGCTCTCCCCGCCCGCAACCTCCGCCGGGGGGACCCCCAACCGGCACGCCTATGACCAGTGGGAGAGTCACGGTGTACTTCGCCGCACTGCTCGCGCGCACCGAAGACGGGTGGGAAGCGAGCGACACAGAGCTCGACGATGTGGAGACCCTGTCGGATCTGGCCGACCTGGCCCGGGAAGCCTCTCCCGACGAGGACACGGTGCTCGTGCTGATCGAGCAGGAGGACGCCTGGTTCGGCGTCGTCCGTATCGACGGTGAGGAGGACCCGCGTATCTACGTCTCGGACGCCGCAGCCGCCGCCCGTAGTTCGTACGGCGAGATCCTGCTCACCGACGAACTGCTCGGCAGGGATCCGGACGACGACGAGCCCGACCTGGACGCCCTCGACCTCGACGGCACCGAGGACGGCGAGGACGAGGACGAGGACGACGAGGAGGAGGCAGCGACCGCCGGCCCCGGCGAACTCGTGCCGCACGGCCCCGTCGGCGACATCCGGATCCTGGACGACCTCGGCGTCAGCGAGAAGGAGCTGAAGTCGCTGTCACAGGACGCGGTCACCGAGATCGCCGAGGCCCTCGGCGCCTCGGAGGTCCTGGAGGCCGTCCGCTGACCTCACCGACCGCGGGCACGACACCCGACCCGGTACGCGACCGCTGGCGGGCCGCGATGCGGCTCGCCCTGGACGAGGCCGGGCGGGCCGGCGCGGACGTGCCGGTGGGCGCGGTCGTACTGGGCCCGGACGGCACGACCGTGCTCGCGGCCGGACACAACGAACGCGAGGTCACCGGCGACCCGACCGCGCACGCGGAGGTGCTGGCGATCCGCCGGGCCGCCGCCGAGCTGGGCGAATGGCGGCTGACCGGCTGCACCCTCGTCGTGACGCTGGAGCCCTGCACCATGTGCGCGGGCGCGATCGTGCAGTCCCGGGTGGACCGGGTGGTCTACGGCGCCCGCGACGAGAAGGCGGGCGCGGCCGGCTCCCTCTGGGACGTCGTCCGCGACCGGCGGCTCAACCACCGCCCCGAGGTGATCGAAGGCGTGCTCGCCGAGGAGTGCGCCGGGCTCCTCACCGACTTCTTCCGTTCCCGCTGACGGGCGTCGCCGGCCCGGGAAACGGATTTCAAACCACGCCGCACCTTGCTGTAAGGTCTCCCTCGGTAGCGTGTCCGAGCGGCCGAAGGAGCTCGCCTCGAAAGCGAGTGTGGCGCAAGTCACCGAGGGTTCAAATCCCTCCGCTACCGCTTCAGAAGGGCCCCGTCGTCAGACGGGGCCCTTCGTGCGATCATGTGCGCTCGTCGGGCGCAACAGTGAACAGGGGAACAGGGAGGCCGCGATGGCGGTGAATGCGAAGAAGGTCGCCGTCTACGGTCTCGTGGTCTTCGTGCTCTACGTGATCATCACGGACCCGGCCAAGGCCGCCGACTACGTCCAGATAGCCTTCGAGGGCATATCGGACGCCGCCAAGTCCATCGGCGACTTCTTCACATGGCTCGCCGACGGGGCCAAGTAGCTGGGAGCGCACATGATCCGCCACCTCGTCCTCTTCAAGCTCAACGAGGGCGTCGAGCGCGACGACCCGAGGGTCGTGAAGGGCGTCGAGGCCTTCCGCGCCCTCGACGGCAGGATCCCCGAGATCCGCTTCTGGGAGCTGGGCTGGAACCTCAGCGACCGCCCCATCGCCTACGACTTCGCCATCAACTCCGGCTTCGACGACGTGGCCGCGCTGCGCCGGTACGTCGAGCACCCGGACCACCAGGCGGGCGTGACCCTGTGGCACGAGTTCGCCACCTGGGTGATCGCCGACTACGAGTACTGAGCCCCCGCATCTGTGAGCCCTCCGCCGGAACGGCGGGGGGCTCTTTCGCGTCTTGTGCACCAATTCTTCCCTCAACACGGCGTTATGGGGTGCTTGCACACAGTGCACATGTCTTGTGATGCTATGACCGCTTTTGACGGATGAGTTGATCGATGAAGTCCGATGCAGACCGATGAAGAGGTGGCGTTGACCGTGTCGGCCAGTACTGCGCCGCCCCAGGAAGTCGTCGAGGTCGTCGAGGTCGTCGAAGCAGCGCCGGCCGCACCCCAGCGCAGCCGCGGCGCCGACACCCGGGCGCTCACGCAGGTGCTCTTCGGCCAGCTCAAGGGCATGCAGCCGGGCACGCCGGAGCACACCCGGGTACGCGGGGCGCTCATCGAGGCCAACCTCCCGCTCGTGCGCTACGCGGCCGCCCGCTTCCGCTCCCGCAACGAGCCGATGGAGGACGTCATCCAGGTCGGCACCATCGGGCTCATCAACGCCATCGACCGCTTCGACCCGGACCGGGGCGTGCAGTTCCCGACGTTCGCGATGCCCACCGTCGTCGGCGAGATCAAGCGGTACTTCCGCGACAACGTCCGTACGGTCCACGTTCCGCGCCGGCTGCACGAGCTGTGGGTGCAGGTCAACGGCGCTACCGAGGATCTGACGACCGCCTTCGGGCGCACCCCGACGACCGCCGAGATCGCCGAGCGGCTGCGCATCACCGAGGAGGACGTGCTGTCCTGCATCGAGGCCGGACGGTCGTACCACGCCACCTCTCTGGAGGCCGCCCAGGAGGGCGACGGGCTGCCGGGGCTGCTGGACCGGCTCGGCTACGAGGACCCGGCTTTGGACGGTGTGGAGCACCGGGATCTCGTACGGCATCTGCTGGTGCAGTTGCCGGAGCGGGAACAGCGAATTCTGCTGCTGCGCTACTACAGCAATCTCACCCAGTCACAGATCAGCGCGGAACTCGGCGTCTCCCAGATGCATGTCTCGCGGCTACTCGCGCGTAGCTTCCAGCGACTGCGTTCCGCGAACCGGATCGACGCCTGAGCGACGCCTAATCGAGTAAAGGATCGAGTCGTCACCGGCAGGACTGAATCGCTCACCAGCGCAGATCCCGGCCTTTCTGCCACGAAATACCGTCAGACCCCCTTCATCCAGGGCGTATTCGCGTCTCGCATGTCGACATGTCACTACAGCGTGTTGCCGACATGTGACATTCTGCCGGAAGCGCGTTTGCCGTGGCTTCGGCTCCGGTATTCAGGTGAAGGCTGATGTTCCTCGACGGAGCGTTCGCCGTACCGTCCCGCGACCCAAAGGGGGTGGCATGTCCGCAGACCAGGGCAGCTCGAAGGTGCTCACGCTCACGAAGAGCGAGCCTGCGCCCGCGCTCGACGACGTAACGGCCGTCGAGGCCGCGCCGGCCCCGGCCCTCCCGACCTCGGGAGCTCTCGACACCCGCACCCTGTCCCGCTCCCTCTTCCTGCGGCTCGCCGCACTCGACGAGAACAGCCCCGAGCGCGCGTACGTACGGGACACCCTCATCGAGCTCAACCTCCCGCTGGTGCGCTACGCGGCCGCCCGCTTCCGATCCCGCAACGAGCCGATGGAGGACATCGTCCAAGTCGGCACGATCGGCCTGATCAAGGCGATCGACCGCTTCGACTGCGAGCGGGGCGTCGAGTTCCCGACGTTCGCGATGCCGACGGTGGTCGGCGAGATCAAGCGGTTCTTCCGCGACACCTCCTGGTCGGTCCGCGTCCCGCGCCGCCTCCAGGAGCTGCGGCTCGCCCTCACCAAGGCCAGCGACGAGCTCGCCCAGAAGCTGGACCGCTCCCCGACCGTCACCGAACTCGCCGTGGTCCTGGGCGTGTCCGAGGAGGACGTCGTCGACGGCCTCGCGGTCGGCAACGCGTACACCGCCTCCTCGCTCGACTCCCCGGCACCGGAGGACGACGGCGGCGAGGGCTCCCTCGCGGACCGCCTCGGCTACGAGGACACGGCTCTGGAGGGCGTGGAGTACCGGGAGTCGCTCAAGCCCCTGCTGGCCAAGCTCCCGCCGCGCGAGCGCCGGATCATCATGCTGCGGTTCTTCGCGAACATGACCCAGTCGCAGATCGGCGAGGAGGTCGGCATCTCCCAGATGCACGTCTCCCGGCTGCTGACGCGGACGCTTTCGCAGCTGCGGGAAGGCCTCATCTCGGACTGACGGAAGCCTCGCACGGGGCTTCCTATCTGACGGAGTGTCAGCCACCATGGCGCGATGCTTCGAGCGACACGTTCCGGATGGACACATGGCCGTCGGGGCGCCCTGCTGGGCGCGTCGGCGGCCGTCGTCTGTCTGGGCGCGGTGCTGGCCGGGTGCGGGGGCGGAGGTGGCGGCGGCTATGTCGCCACGGGTGCGGCGGGCGGCCCGCCCCGGGGTGCCGGTACGGCGGTGGCGCCGACGGGTGAGGTGACGCTGGTGCCGCTCGACGAGACGCCGTCCGGGACCGACTCGCCTGCCGTGCGCACCCCTTCGGAGAGTGCCGGGGCAACACTCCCGGCCGGACCGGGGGACGGCAGCCCGCCCGCGGAGGACGGCAGCCCACCCGCCCCTTCGGCCGAGGGCGCCACGTCAGGTCGTACGACGGCCGCTCCACCGGTGTCCTCGACGCCCACCGTCCGCCCCACGGCACCGAACGGCCCTGCCGCCCTCCGCGTCGGCGAACCCGTGCGCGAGGCCACGGACAAGCGCTGGTGCGAGGACGTGACCCTCGCCTTCCACAACACCGGGCAGAGCGCGGTGCGGTCGGGCACCGTGACCTTCGGGACGCACGTCATCGGCGCACTCGGTGTCGACTGGGCGACGATCGAGTCCGCCGAGCGGCTCCCGGCGCCGATCGGGGCCGGGGTGCGCAGGGAAAAGACCTGGACGGTGTGCGTCGATGCGATGGGGGTCCCCCCGCTCGAGCGAAGTCGAGAGTGGGGGAGTGTCCCGTGGGGCATGCATGTGGAGACGCGGGACGTGTCCGTTCAGTGGCGGTAGGCGGTTTGCCCTACCGGTGCTACTCGCCCTGCCTGCGTTACTTCAGCGCCAGCCAGGCCACCGCCGCGACGATCACCACCGCGGCGACGATCCCGATGATCAGGCCGAGGCGCGGACCGCCCGATGCGGCCGCCTGCTGCTGCCGGCCCTGAGGGGCCTCGTCGACGAACGCGCGGAACATCTGGGTGCTGCCGGCGGGGTCGTGGTTGCCCTGGGGGCCCTGCGTGTTAGCCATGCCCCGAGACCCTAGCGAATCCGGGGGTGTGGCCCAAGTGCGGGCTCCGGGTCCGCACCGCATCCCCTTACCTGTGTGTTTACGTTCGTAATACTTGCCTTTGCCAAGTTTTTGGCGGCGACCACCCCGTTCTCGTTTGCCTGTAACAACCAACCACTTCTATGGTTGCCCTAAGCAACGAACACGGGAGGTGCGATGGCCGAGCAGGCGCAGTACGAGGAGCTGATCCGTCAGTTCAGCGCCTTCGGCGCTGTGAAGAGGGAGTTGGGCCGGATCATGCCGTCCGACTGCCCGAGCGGCTCCGCCGCCGTGCTGACGCTCCTGGGCCGCCACGGGGACATGCGCATGAGCAAGCTCGCGGAGCTGCTCGCCGTGGACATGTCGGTCACCAGCAGGCATGTGGCCCATGTGGCCCAGCGCGGCTGGATCGACCGCTCCCCCGACCCGGCGGACAAACGCTCCCGCATCCTGCGCCTCACCCCCGAGGGCCGCGCACAACTGGCCGAGATGTCCCGGCGGACCTGCCGGATGCTCGCCGAGCGGCTGAACGACTGGAGCGACGACGAGGTGGCCCAGCTGACCGTGCTGATGGCACGGCTCAGGGCCAGCTTCGACGACTGCCGCGTCCCGCACGCCCCGCTCCCCTCCGACACCGAGCCCAGGCTGCCCACCGCTCCCGTGCTCGAGCAGTCCCCCCGTACACCCGCGACCACCACGTAAGAGAAGGAAGCCCATGGCAACGACCACACCAGCCGGTGTGCGGGCTCACGCCAAGCACGGAGGTGGGTCCTCCGACGGCGCGCCGATGACGCACCGGCAGATCATGGAGGCGCTGTCCGGGCTGTTGCTCGGCATGTTCGTCGCGATCCTGTCGTCGACGATCGTCACCAACGCCCTGCCCGAGATCATCGGCGACCTGGGCGGCGGCCAGTCCGCCTACACCTGGGTCGTCACCGCCGCGCTGCTCTCCATGACCGCGGCCACGCCCCTGTGGGGCAAGCTCTCCGACCTGTACAGCAAGAAGGCGCTCGTCCAGATAGCCCTGGTCATCTATGTGCTGGGCTCGGCCGCCGCCGGGCTCTCGCAGAACGCCGGCATGCTGATCGCCTGCCGTGTCGTCCAGGGCATCGGCGTGGGCGGGCTCTCCGCCCTCGCGCAGATCGTGATGGCCGCGATGATCGCCCCGCGTGAGCGCGGACGGTACTCCGGCTACCTCGGCGCGACCTTCGCCATCGCCACCGTCGGCGGCCCGCTGCTCGGCGGTGTCATCACGGACACCAGCTGGCTCGGCTGGCGCTGGTGCTTCTACGTGGGTGTGCCGTTCGCGGTCATCGCGCTGATCGTGCTGCAGAAGACCCTGCACCTGCCCGTCGTGAAGCGGGAGGTGAAGGTCGACTGGGGCGGGGCGTTCCTCATCTCCGCCGCGGTCTCGCTGCTGCTGCTCTGGGTCACCTTCGCCGGTGACAAGTACGCGTGGCTGTCGTGGCAGACGTACGCGATGGTCGGCGGCTCGGTCGTGCTCGGGCTGCTGTTCGTGCTCGTCGAGTCCAGGGCGAGCGAGCCGATCATCCCGCTGCGGCTGTTCCGCAACCGGACCATCACCCTGTCCTCCATCGCCTCGCTCTTCGTGGGCGTCGCGATGTTCACCGGCACGGTCTTCTTCAGCCAGTACTTCCAGCTGGCCCGCGACAAGTCCCCGACGATGTCGGGCGTGATGACCATCCCGATGATCGCCGGTCTGTTCGTCTCGTCGACCGTCTCCGGGCAGGTCATCACCAAGACCGGCCGCTGGAAGGCCTGGCTGCTCGCCGGCGGTGTGCTGGTGACCGCGGGTCTGGGGCTGCTCGGCACGATCCGGTACGACACCGAGTACTGGCACATCGCGATCTTCATGGCGCTGCTCGGCCTGGGCGTCGGCATGATGATGCAGAACCTGGTGCTGTGCACGCAGAACCAGGTGGCCCCGTCCGACCTCGGCGCCGCCAGCTCCACGGTGACGTTCTTCCGGTCCCTCGGCGGTGCGGTCGGCGTCTCGGCGCTGGGCGCGGTCATGGCCAACCGGATCACCGACTACGCCAAGGACGGCCTCACCACTCTCGACCCCAAGTACGCGGCCGCCGCCGCCAGTTCGAGCTCCAGCAGCAGCATCCCGGACATGGACAGCCTGCCCGGCCCGCTGCGCACCGTGATGGAGAGCGCGTACGGCCACGGCATCGCGGACGTCTTCCTGATCGCCGCGCCGCTCGCGCTGCTCGCCTTCCTCGTCACGCTGTTCATCAAGGAGGTCCCGCTGCGGACCTCGGGCGGGCTGGCCCAGGCCGCTGCGGCCAAGGCCGAGGCCGAGGCTCCGGTGGCTCCTGTGGCTCCTGTCGCGGTCGAGGACCCGGCCGAGAAGAGGACCCCGAGCTGGGCCGCCGTCGCCGAGACGAGCACCGAAGCCGGACCGCAGGGCACGCAGAGGCTCGCGGCCGTCGCCACCATGGAAAGGGGAACCGCACCGGTGTCCGGTGGAATTCCGGTCCGCGGCCACGTCCGCGGCGCCGAGAGCGCGCCCGTCCCACAGGCCGCCGTCACGCTGATCTCGCTGGGAGGACGCCAGCTCGGCCGGTCGGTCGCGCAGGCCGACGGCTCCTACGCGGTGGACGCGCCCGGCACCGGGTCGTACGTCCTGATCGCCTCCGCCGACGGGTTCCAGCCGCAGGCGTCCACCGTGGTCGTGGGCGACGAGCCGGTGCCGTACGACATCCTGCTCAGCGGCACCAGTGGGCTCGGCGGTGTCGTGCGCGCCGCGCAGAGCGGGCTGCCCGTCAAGGACGCCATGGTGATCGTGACGGACGTGCGCGGTGACCTGCTGGCCACCGTCTCCACCGGCGAGCAGGGCGAGTTCTCCTTCGCCGAGCTGATTCCGGGGACGGTGACCGTCGCCGTGAACGCCGCCGGATACCGGCCGCGAGCCCTGCCCGTCGAGGTCGGCGGTACCGGGGTCACCCGGATCGAGGTCGACCTCGACGCCGGAGCCCAGCTGCAGGGTGTCGTACGGGCGCCGCACGGTCCCCTCGCCGACGCGCGGGTCACGCTCGTGGACGCGGCGGGCAACGTGGTCGGCACCGCCACCACCGGGTCGGACGGGGCGTACGCCTTCACCGACCTGGACGGCGGGGACTACACCGTCATCGCGACGGGGTACCCGCCGGTGGCGACCGCCCTGACGGTCGACGGCCCCGGGGTCGACGACCACGACATCGAACTCGCCCACCCCGGCGAGTAGTTCGGCTCCGGCCCGTGGGGCGTGCGCACTCTGAGCGGAGGTGCGCACCCCCACGGGCCGGTCTCTTGTGAGGAGTTACCTGAAATGGGACTGACCGCGAAGATCCGTACGCGGGACGGATGGGCCGTGTCGCACGCGGTCGTCACGGTGACCGACATGACCGGCTCGCAGGTGCTGCGCGCCGAGGCCGACGGGGACGGGGTCGTGCGCGACGCGGCCGCGCTCACGCCGGGGGCGTACACCGTCATCGTCACGGCGGTCGGGTACGCGCCCGCCGCCGCGAGCGCCCTCGTCACCGCGAGCGGGCGGGCCGAGGTCGGCACGGTGACGCTGGCCCGGCAGGGCGGCACCGAGCTGCCGCCGCCGGGACCCTGGACCGTCGACCCGGCGCACTCCAGCGTGGCCGCAGTGGCCCAGCACCTGGGCATCTCCAGCGTGCACGGACGGTTCACCGACTTCACGGCCTCGATCGAGGTCGCCCCCGACGACGTGACCAAGTCCCGGGTGGAGGCGGTCATCCGGGCCGCGTCCATCGACACCGGCAACGGCATGCGGGACACCCACCTGAAGTCCGCGGACTTCCTCGACGTGGAGCGTTTCCCGGAGATCACCTACCGTTCGGCGGGGCTGACGGCCGCCGGTTCCGACCGCTGGACGGTCCACGGGGAGCTGGAGCTGCACGGAGTCCTGCGCCCGGTCGACCTGGACCTGGCCTACCTCGGCACCGGCTCGGATCCGTGGGGCGGCACCCGGGCGGCCTTCCGGGCGACGGCCCAACTGCGGCGCGAGGACTTCGCCATGGACTACAACCAGGTCGTCCAGGCGGGCATCGCGGCCATCGGTACGACGCTCAAGGTGGAGCTGGACATCCAGGCGGTGCAGGGGGACACACTCCCGCAGGCCTAGCCGCGCCGGGTCACATGAGGCCGACGATGCGGGGCGGCGCGAACAGGTGGCGGGCCCGGTGCTCCTCGGCCGCCATCACCGCGCCCGGCAGCAGATCCGGCGACCGCTTCTCCAGCCGCTGCACGGAGGACTGGTGGTCGGCGCAGGTCTCGCACGCGGGATCCCAGTCCGGCAGGGACTCGCGGTGCGCGTCGGCGAGGTGCCGGCCGAGGTCGATCTGCGTGGCGACGATGCTGTCCGTGACGTCCCAGTCGACGCCGGGATCCTCCGCGGTCAGCCCGGCGATGACGGCCTGCACGTGCTTCATCGCCTCGTACCGGCGGATGCACTCGGCGCAGTCCCACATCCAGGCGGGTGGCAGCGGCCACTGTTCCTCTGGGTCGAGCTCTTCCGCGCTCATGCGGCTCACGCTAGGCGGTGCGGGCGGGGCCCCGCAGCTGTCCGGGCGAACTGCCGGAAGGCGTCAGGGCCTGCGGCCGTCGCCGCCGCTCACCCGGGCCACCAAGTCGGTGCACAGGTCCCGGAGTTTGACGTTGTGGTCCATGGAGACGCGGCGCAGGCGTTGCAGGGCGATGCGGGCGTCGATCCGCTCCTGGGCCATGAGGATGCCGATCGCCTGGTCGATGACGCTGCGGGAGAGCAGGGCGGTGCGCACGTCGGCGGTCGACTCGCGGCGGCGCTCGACGCGCAGGGCGACGTTGATCGCGTCGCCCACCCGGGCGGCGAAGGCCCGTGCGGCGTCCCGGCCCCGGCCCAGCGCGTCGCTCTGGACGCCGTAGAGGTTGAGGGCGGCGCCTCTCTCGCCCTCGACGTCGATCGGCAGCGCCAGCACACAGCGCACGCCGGCGGAGAGGGCGTACGACGTGTAGGTGGGCCAGCGCGTCTCCGTCTCCAGGTCGGGGGCGTACTGCTCGACGTTGGTCTCGGCGGCCTCCACACACGGCCCCGAGCCGTTCTCGTACTGCCGCTGGTCGAGGCCGCTGGGCAGGCCGCGGCTGCCCGCCAGGGTCAGCAGGCGGTCGGCCCGGCGCACGGTGATGCTGCATGCGGCGGCGCCGGGCACCGCCTCGACTGCACGGTCGGTCAGATCGCGCAGCAGCGTGTCGAGGCCGCTGCTGCGCACGATGGCCATTTCCAGCGTGTCGGGCGTGTCAGGGCTCATGGACGTACGGTTATCCCGCCAACGCCCGTTAACGCCTGGCCGCTCTCGCCGCTCATGTGGTGTTGTGCGCATCGACGATGCGCCGGGCCAGGTCGCGCAGCTTGACGTTCTCCCGCTGCGAGGCCTTGACCAGGGACTCGAAGGCCTCCGCCGCGTCCATGTCCATGCGCTCCATCAGGATCCCGGTGGCCTGTCCGATCAGGTCCCGGGTGCGCATGGCCTCCGTCAGCTGCTCCCGTACGGTCGCGGAGTCCAGGGCGAGACTGACGTGCGCGGTGAACAGGCGGCCGATGCGGACGCCGGCCTCGTCGAAGGCGCGCGGTTTGCGGGCGTACGCCGTGAGCACGGTGAGGCGGCGGCGGTCGGCGCGCAGCCGCAGCGACAGCGCCGAGCGCAGGCCCAGCTCCGACAGGACGGTCCCGGCGTCGTCGGCCTCGCTGTCCTCGACCCGCAGGACGGGCGCGGTCCACAGGCCCTCCCAGTACCGGTCCTGCTCGCGGCCCGGGTGCCCGGACTCGGCCGAGCGCACGACCTCGTCGGTCCAGGCGACCGTGCGGCGCTGCTGGGTGCGCTCCATGACGGAGATGCCCGCGTGCTCGGCGCCGGGCAGGATGTGGACGGCCAGCCGGACCGCGGCACGCATCGTGCTGTGCGGGGTGCTGGTGTCGTGCAGTTGCTGAGCCGCCACCGTCAGGGCTTCCGCCAACTCGAAACCGGCAGGAAAACGGGGCAAATCAGGAAACTCGAACGCAGCCACCACGAACCTCTTCGGCATGCACGACCGATGGCCGTGCGCAGGAGAGCTCCGCAGCACATTCCCGACTGCGAGCACAGGACGGACAGCACTTTATCTGCTCTGTTGCGTCGAGGTGACGCCCGGCTGAAGCCGGGGCGCAGGCACTTTCGGGCGCCCCCGTCCGCGTGATGCAATGGGGGGCGACAGGTCAGGAAGTGGCCTCCCCGGAATCCGGACGGACGTCTGCCAGGTGAGTTGCCGTGACCTTCATCCCGAATCCGTGCGAGCTGCGTGATCTGCGCGATCTGCCCGGCTGCACCGTGATCGCCCTGCCCCCGGAGATCGACCTCTGCAACGCGGAGGGCCTGTACCACCGCATCATGTCCGCCGCGGACGCCCGCGCCGACCGCCTGCGGCTGCTGGTCCTGGACCTCACCGGGACCCACTTCATGGACTCCCAGGGCGTACGACTCGTCGACCAGGTACGCCGCGTCCTCCAGCCCCGGACACGGGTCCGGGTGGTGGCGGCGCCCCACGGGGTGGCCTGCCGCGTCCTGGAGCTGACCGGGGTGCGGCGGGACGTTCCGGTGTACGACAACCTCGCCGAGGCGCTGGAGAGGTGAGCCTGCGTCCCGGGCGCGGCAGCCCGGAGTCCTAGGCTGGGCCCATGGCACCGAACATCGCGACCAACACGGCCGTATCCCTGGACGAGCTGCTGGACTTCGTACGACCCCGGCACCACGCCATCCTGCTCACCCGCCGGTCCGACGGCAGCCCCCAGGGCTCGCCGCTGACCTGCGGCGTCGACGACTCGGGACGGATCGTCGTCTCGACCTACCCCGAGCGCGCCAAGACCCGCAACGCCAAGCGGGATCCCCGGGTCAGCCTCATCGTGCTCAGCGACGACTGGGACGGGGCGTGGGTCCAGATCGACGGCACGGCCGAGGTCATCGACCCGCCCGAGTCCGTCGAGCCGCTCGTGGAGTACTACCGGAACATCGCCGGTGAGCATCCGGACTGGGACGAGTACCGGGCGGCGATGCGGAAGCAGGGCAAGTCGATCATCCGGGTTACGCCGGAGCGGTGGGGGCCGGTTGCCACCGGCGGGTTTCCGGCTCGGCTTGCTTCGGGGGACGGCGCCTAGGAGCTGGGGGGTGCTGTAGTCGGGCGGCTGCGGGTTTGTTGTGGCTTGTCGCGCAGTTCCCCGCGCCCCTTCAGGGCGTTTGGTCATCCGTCCTTTCCACCATCGCCTCGATTCCCGCCACCAGCAGGTCCAGGGCGAACTGGAAGTCCCGTTCCATCATCTCCTGGACCGTGTCGCCGCCTCGGGCCGCCATGATCTCCGTCGACTCCTGGATGACCTCGGTGGCGCCCGGGAACTTCGTGACCTCGTTCACGGCGGACCGGAAGTACTCGTCCGGGGTCATGCCGGTGTCCGTCACGCGGCTGTAGAAGTGGCCCTCGAGCGTGCCGTAGCCGTAGACGAACTGGAAGACGGCGGAGATGGCCCCGGTCAGCCGGTGCACGGGCAGACCGGTCTTGCGGATGACCTGCTGGACGACCAGGGAGAAGGCCAGGTAGTTGGGGCCGATGTTGAGGAAGCGTCCGGCCAGCGGCGACAGCCAGGGGTGGCGGACCAGCATGGCCCGGTACCCCTGGGCCAGCGTGCGCAGTTGGTCGCGCCAGTTCTCGTCGGCCGCCGGATCGGGCAGCTCCAGCTCCCGCATCACCGCGTCCGTGGCAAGTTCGAGGAGGTCGTCCTTGGTGTCGACGTACCAGTAGACGGACATCGCCGTGACGTTCAGCTCGGCGGCCAGCCTCCGCATGGAGAACTTGGCCAGCCCCTCCGCGTCCAGCAGCCGCACGGTGACCTCGGTGATCCGGTCGCGGTCGAGCCCGGAGGGCTGCCCACCGCCCCGCCCGCCGCGACGCGCCCTGTCTTCCAGCCACACGCTGGTCCGCGCCGCCGCCCGGGCCGTCCTCGCCATGGCGCACCTTCCCTGAACTTTCCAATTGCCGCCAGCTTAAGCGCCCCTTTCAGGGGCGCGGGGAACTGCGCGACCAGCCACAACGGACCCGCAGCCGCCCACCTACCCAGCCACCCGAGCTCCTAGGCGGAGTCTGCCCGCTCGGCCCGCCGCAACAACGCGGCCGCGACCACCCCTCCAAGCAACACAGCGACCGCACCGACCAATTGACTGCTCTCCAGCCCGGAGGCAAACGCGTCCGTGATCCGAGCCTTCTCCTCGGCCGACCCCGCCGAGGCAAGCGCGGCCGGCAACGAGGAAGCCGCCACCGGAATCAACGCGGCGAACCTGGAGTTCAGCACAGCCCCGAGCACCGCGACCCCCAGCCCCTGCCCGAACTCCGCCACCGTGCCGTTGATCCCGGCCCCGACCCCGGCCTTCTCCGGCGGTATCGCACTCATGATCGCGTGCGCCATCGCGGGGCTCGCGATCGCGGTCCCCGCACCGATGAGCAGCAACCCCAACAGCGTGCCCGCGTAACCCCCGGAGGAGACCGTGGCGATCGAGACGAGGCCCGCCGCCATCACCGTCATGCCCAGCCCGATCGACACGGGGGTGCCCAGCCTGGTCGACCACTTCGCCGACACACCGGTGAAGTTCAGCGCCACGATCACCAGGGCGAGCGGTGCCGTGCGCAGCCCCGCCTCCAGGGGGCCGTACCCGAGGACGAACTGCATGTGCTGGGTGAGCAGGAAGAGCGACCCGCCCATGCCGAAGGTGATCAGTACCGCGCCGGCGACCGCTCCCGTGAAGCGCCGGTTCCTGAAGAAGTGCATGTCGAGCATGGGGTAGGGGATCCGGCTCTCCCAGTACCCGAAGGCGGCCAGCACCACGACCGCGACGGTCGCCGTCAGCAGCACCCGGCCGGACGTCCAGCCGTGCTCCGGCCCGGAGATGATCGCGAACACGAGCGAGGCCATGCCGATGGTCGACAGCAGGGCGCCCAGCAGGTCGGGACGGTCGCCCTGGGGGTTCTTGGACTCGGGGACGAGTGCCACGACCGCCACCAGGCCCAGCGCCGCGACCGGCAGGTTGATCAGGAAGATCGCTCCCCACCAGAAGTGGTTCAGCATGAAGCCGCCGATGAGCGGTCCGGTCGCGAAGCCCAGCGAGTTCACCGCGGCCCAGATGCCGATCGCCTTCGGCTGTTCCTCGGGCGCGAAGATCTGCATCGCCACGGCGAGGGTGGTGGTCATCAGCAGCGCGCCGCCGACGCCCATGCCGGCCCGCGCCGCGATCAACTGGGCCGTGGAGTCCGCCAGTCCGGCCACCAGCGATCCCACGCCGAACAGGATCAGCCCCGCCACCAGCATCTTCTTGCGGCCGTAGCGGTCGGCGGCGCTGCCCGCGGTGAGCAGCAGGCCGGACTGCACCAGCGAGTACGCGTTGATCATCCACTGGATGTCGGAGGTGGCCGCGCCCAACTCCCGGGTGAGGGAGGGGATCGCGACGTTCAGGACGGTGTTGTCGAGCAGCACGGTGAGCTGTGCGAGGCAGATGACACCGAGGATCAGCCAGCGCTGGGGGTGGCCGCCTGTCTGTTGCGTCTGCGCAGGGGTCTGTTCCTGGGGGGACGTCGTCATGCTGTACACCGTAGAACAGCTCCTATACGGCGTACAACGGGGATAACGGAGGTGCGAGGAAAGGGCGGTGGCCGCAGCCACCGCCCTTCCTCTCCTTTTGTCGATCCCGTCCCTTACGCCTTCTGCGTCAGGTCGTAGAACGTGGCCGAACCGACCGTCACCTTCTTGAAGGTGGCCTCGACCCAGGTGGTGATCTGCGAGGACGTGCCGTCGCTGCTGCCACCCATGCCGCCGCCGGTGCCCGACGAGATGAAGTAGTGGATCTTGCCGTCGGTCACGTACTGCTTGAACTGGGCCAGCGTCGGCGACGGGTCGGTGCCGTTGAAGCCGCCGATCGCCATCACCGGGTCGCCGGTGGAGAGCTGGTAGCTCGCGGCGTTCTGCGCGCCGATGGCCGCCGCGGCCCAGGTGTACTGGTCGGCGTCGGTCTCCAGCAGCTTCTTGGCCTCGTCGGTGACGGTGGCTCCGTTGAGCAGACCGCCCATGCCTCCGCCGCCGCCCGTGCCGCCGTCGCCGGTCCGGCCGCCGCCGGGGACGCCGTTGCCCTGCTGGTTCTGGCCGGGCGTGCCCCCGCCGGGGAAGGTACCGGTGCCGCCGCCGGGCGTGCCGCCCTGCGTGTTCCCGTTGCCGTTCTGCTGGTTCTGGCCACCGCCCGGGAAGCCGCCGCCCATGCCGCCACCGCCGGGACCGCCGCCCCGGCCGCCCATCATGCCGGCGCCCGCCGGACCGGCCGTCGGGATGGAGCCGGTGTGCGCGGAGTTCACCGTGCTCAGCGTGTACGCCGCCGGGCCGGCCAGCGCGGCCACGATGCCCAGGCCCGCCGCGGCGAGCGCCAGCTGCCGGCCGAGCCTGGCCACGAAGACCAGGCCGAGCGCGGCGACCAGGCCGCCGATCAGCACCAGCCACTTCAGCCACGGCAGGTAGTCCGGGGTGCGGTTGAGCAGGACGTAACCCCAGGCGGTGCCGGCCACGACCGCGGCGGCGAGCGTGAGGGACGCCCACATCTCGGACCGCTTCTCCCACAGGGTCGCCGAGCCCATGCCGACGACGGCCGCGATGTAGGGAGCGAGGGCGATCGTGTAGTACTGGTGGAAGATGCCCGCCATGTAGCTGAAGACCACCATGGTGATCAGCAGCGAGCCGCCCCACACCAGGAACGAACTCCGGGTCACCGACGTCCGGTCGAGCTTGCGGGTGGCCACCAGGCCGGCGACGAGCAGGATCAGCGCGGCGGGCAGCAGCCAGGAGATCTGGGCGCCGATCTCGGAGTTGAACATCCGGTCCCAGCCGGTCTCGCCCCACTGTCCGGTGCCGCCCGCGCCACCGCCGCCGCCGACGCTGCCGGTCTCCTCGCCGTTGATGCGGCCGAGGCCGTTGTAGCCGAAGGTCAGTTCAAGGAAGCTGTTGTTCTGCGAGCCGCCGATGTAGGGGCGGGACGAGGCCGGCCACAGCTCGACGATCGCCACCCACCAGCCGCCGGCCACCACCATCGCGCCCGTGGCGAGGGCCAGTTGGCCGAAGCGCTTCTTCAGGTTCACCGGCGCGCAGACCGCGTACACGATCGCCAGCGACGGCAGGATCACGAAGGCCTGCAGGGTCTTGGCGAGGAACGCGAAACCGATCGCGACACCGGCCCACACCAGCCACTTCGTACGGCCGTCCTCCAGGGCCCGCACCACGAAGTAGCAGGCCAGTGCCATCAGCAGCGCCAGCATCGCGTCCGGGTTGTTGAACCGGAACATCAGCGCCGCGACCGGAGTGAGCGCGAGCACGGCGCCGGCGATCAGACCGGCCCCGGGGCCGAACCGGCGGCGCACGGAGGCGTAGACGACCGCGACGGTGCCGACGCCCATGAGGACCTCGGGCGTGAGGATCGTCCAGGAGTTCAGGCCGAAGATCCGGGCCGCGATCTCCATCGGCCACAGGAAGGCCGAGGGCTTGTCGACGGTGATGGCGTTGCTCGCGTCCAGCGAGCCGAAGAACATCGCCTTCCAGGACTTGCTGCCCGCCTGGACGGCCGCCGAGTAGAAGGAGTTGGAGTAGCCGGAGGCGCTCAGGTTGTAGAGGTAGAGCACGGCGGTCGCGAGCAGCAGGCCCAGGAACGAGGGGCGCGCCCAGCGCGGGTCCTCGGGCCGGCCCCGCCACAGTCTGCGGACGAAGGGCTGCTTGGACTCACCGGACTCGGGGGCCGGTGGAGCCGGGGGAGCGACCGGCTCCTGAACGGCCGTGTCGGTACGGGCCGTTGGCGGGCCCCAGGCGGAGGGACCCTCCTGGGTCGGGTGGTCGGTGTGGGTGGTCATCGGGTGTCCCTCGGGTCGGTGTCGGTCGGGCGCACCGGCTGCAGATGCATGGTCGCGTCCCCCCTGGTGCGGTCCGCGGCTTCACCGGCGCGGAACTGGGTGCTGTCGTACGGCGATTGCGGCGCCGTGGCGTACTGGGGCGCGTGCGCCGGCCCCTGGGCCGTCGGGCGCTGGGGCAGCGGCGGGTGCGGCTGCTGGTGGGCTTCGGGTGCCGCGAAGCAGGTCGGCGAGGACGGCGTGTGCGAGGCCACGACCGTCGACTCGCGCTTGTCCGGGAACACCCACGCCCTGAAGAGCAGGAAGCGCAGGACCGTCGCGGCCAGGTTGGCGGCGATGAGGACCGCGAGTTCGGTGGAGTGCGCGGGGTCGGAGGACGCCGCGTCCAGGGCGGCGAGGGAGCCGCTGGTCAGGGCGAGGCCGATGCCGAAGACGACCAGGCCCTGCGCCTGGTGCCGGACGGCTCCGGCGCTGCCCCGCACCCCGAAGGTCAGGCGCCGGTTGGCCGCCGTGTTGGCGACCGCCGAGACCAGCAGCGCGAGCGCGTTGGCGATCTGCGAACCGGAGAACTGGCGGAAGCCGCTGTAGAGCAGCAGGTAGAAGAGGGTCGAGAGACCGCCGACGACACAGAAGCCGACCAGCTGGCGGGCCAGGCCCTTCGGGACGTCCTTGATGTCGCGGTCGCGCGGGTCGTCGCCGAACGGCCGGGTGATCCGGTCCAGCGGCAGCGAACCGGTGGCCAGGGCCTTGCCCACGCGCCACACCCCCTTGAGGTCGTCCGTCGCCGTCTTCACGATGTGGACCGTCGAGTCCGGGTCGTCGACCCAGTCGACGGGCACCTCGTGGATCCGCAGCCCGGCCCGTTCGGCGAGCACGAGCATCTCGGTGTCGAAGAACCAGCCGCTGTCCTCCACCAGGGGCAGCAGCACCTGGGCGACATCGCGGCGGATCGCCTTGAAGCCGCACTGCGCGTCGGAGAAGCGCGCCTGGAGGGAGCCGCGCAGGATGAGGTTGTAGGAGCGGCTGATGAACTCCCGCTTGGCACCGCGCACGACCCGCGAGCTACGGGCCAGCCGGGAGCCGATCGCGAGGTCCGAGTGGCCGGAGATCAGCGGTGCCACCAGCGGCAGCAGCGCGTTGAGGTCGGTGGACAGGTCCACGTCCATGTAGGCGAGGACCGGGGCGTCCGAGGAGGACCAGACGGTCCGCAGGGCCCGGCCCCGGCCCTTCTGCTCCAGCCGGAAGGCCCGCACCTCCGGGATGTCCGCCTCCAGCCGCGCGGACACCTGCGGGGTGGTGTCCGTCGACGCGTTGTCCGCGATGGTGATGCGGAACGCGTACGGGAACGTGCGCTTGAGGTGCTCGTGCAGTCTCAGCACACACGGCTGGAGGTCCTTCTCCTCGTTGTAGACGGGGATCACTACGTCCAGGACAGGCGTACCGGCATCTCCGGCCGGGAGGTGCTCCCGCGCCGGCAGGGTGCCGGGAGAAGAGTCGGTTCGCATGACAACGACTCTGGTCAGGCCCCCTGTTGCACCCATATGGCGGCGCTGTGCTGTGCCTGTGAGTGCGATTGCCAGTTCGTTTCGGGAGCCGGACGGGGCGTCACCGGGCCCAGCGCGGGCAGGTGCACCGTGAAGACCGTGCGGCCGGGAACGCTGTCCACGGTCACCGCGCCGTCGTGCGCGGCGGCGACGGCCTGCACGATCGCCAGGCCCAGTCCGGTGGACCCGGAGGCACGGGAGCGCGAGGAGTCGCCGCGCGCGAACCGTTCGAAGACCCGCGGCAGCAGCTCGGCCGGGATGCCCTGCCCGTCGTCCTCCACGTCCACGCACAGCCACGGCCCGCGCCGCTGCACGCGCGCGGTGACGGTCGTACCGGCCGGGGTGTGCTTGCTGGCGTTGGCCAGCAGATTGACGAGCACCTGCTGCAGGCGCGCCGCGTCCGCCGACACGAGCGCCGGTTCGTCGGGCAGGTCGAGCCGCCAGGTGTGGTCCGGTCCGGCCGCGCGTGCGTCGCTGATGGTGTCCACGACGAGCGGTACGAGGTCCGTCTGCTCGAACTGGAGCGGCCGCCCGGCGTCGAGGCGCGCGAGCAGCAGCAGGTCCTCGACGAGGAAGGTCATCCGGCCGGCCTCGGACTCGATCCGTCCGAGGGCGTGCCGGGTGTCCGGCCCGACCTCTTCCCTGCCGCGTCTGGTGAGCTCGGCGTACCCCCGGATGGAGGCCAGGGGCGTCCTGAGCTCATGGCTGGCGTCCGCCACGAACTGCCGTACCCGCATCTCGCTCTGCTGCCGCGCGTGCAGGGCCCCGTGGACGTGGTTCAGCATCCGGTTCAGTGCCGCGCCGACCTGCCCGACCTCGGTGTGCGGGTCGGTCTCCGATTCGGGCACCCGCTCGCTGAGGTTCACCTCGCCGGTGTGGAGCGGGAGTTCGGAGACCCGGGTGGCGGTGGCGGCGACCTTGCGGAGGGGGCGGGTGGCGACACCGACGAGGACGTAGCCGGCGATGGCGGCGGCTACGAGTCCGGCGGCGGTGACGCTCAGTTCGACGAGGATCAGGGTGCTGATGGTGCTGTCGGTCTCGGCGGTGGGGAGGGCGACGTAGTAGGTGCCGTTGGGGCCCTCCGCGTACTTGACGCGGTAGTCGCCGAGCCCGGGGATCTCCACCGTGTGTGCGCTGTCGTCCTTCGGGACGGAGTCGAACACCTTCAGCTGTGCCGCGCTGAGCGCCACGGCGGCCATCTGCTGGAAGTCGTCCTTCTTGCCGACCCTGCCTTCGGTGACGGAGCCGTTCTCGATCTCCACCGCGATGGTGCCGCTCGGCTGCGGACCGTTCTCGACGAGCTGGTCGAGGCTCTTCTTGGGCGGCGGCTGCGCGTTCGGGGCGTCGCCGTCCTTGGCTCCGGACGGCTTGAAGTCACCCGACGCCCGCGTCGCGTTCTCGCGCACCTGCCCGTCGAGCTGCTCGTACAGATGCGACCGCAGCGCCAGTGTCGTCACGGTGCCGATCACCGCGCAGACCACGGCGATCAACACCACCGACGCGACGACGAGCCGGCTCCGCAGGGTGCGCGGCTTGCCCGCTCGCTTCTTCTGCGCCCGCGGCCGTCGTCGCCCGCTCATGACGCGGCGGGCTTGATCAGATAACCGGCCCCACGCCGGGTGTGGATCATCGGTTCGCGACCGGCGTCGATCTTCCGCCGCAGGTAGGAGATGTACAGCTCGACCACATTGGCCTGGCCGCCGAAGTCGTACGACCACACCCGGTCGAGGATCTGCGCCTTGCTCAGCACCCGGCGCGGGTTGCGCATGAGGAAGCGCAGCAGCTCGAACTCGGTCGCGGTGAGGTGGATGCCCTGGCCGGCCCGGTACACCTCGTGGCTGTCCTCGTCGAGGGTGAGGTCACCGACGACCAGCACGGAGTCGGACCGCCGGTCGGCCGCACCGGACCGCCGGATGAGCCCCCGCAGCCGCGCCACGACCTCTTCGAGGCTGAACGGCTTGGTGACGTAGTCGTCGCCACCGGCGGTGAGCCCGGCGATACGGTCCTCGACCGCGTCCTTCGCGGTCAGGAAGAGAACCGGCACCTCGGGCAGCTCACGCCGCAGCCGCCCCAGCACGGTCAGCCCGTCCATGTCGGGAAGCATCATGTCCAGGACGACGGCGTCGGGCCGGAACTCACGGGCGGTCTGGATCGCGCCCGTGCCGTCACCGGCACTCCGGATCTGCCATCCCTCATAGCGAAGGGCCATGGACAGCAGCTCGGTGATCGACAGCTCGTCGTCCACCACAAGCACTCGGACGGGGCTCCCGTCCGGCCTCAGCAGTTCGGTGCGCCCCTGGGGCGAGGTCGTGGTCATGCTGGACACGATGTCGGGGGCCTCTGAGAGCACGCTTTCGGGAACCTGTGATTTTCCTGAGAAACGCACAGGAGGCTCTCAGGGAAACCCTGGGCGACCCACCGACGCACCGACGCACCGACGCATCAGAACAGCCCGGACTGCACGCCCGGCGGCGCCGCCTTGAACTGGCGCACCGGAACGGTGACGTCCTCGCTCCCGGCGGGCACCAGCTCCCACCCCGTCATCAACCTCGTGTCGAGTACGACCGTGTCCCCGCCCCCGGTCACCAGATGCAGGTCGGGCCCTGCGGCCGCCACCAGCCGCCCGCTCACCGCGCCGCCCGCGACGAGCTCGCCCACCGCCCCGACCGCGGTCGGCAGCTCCGCGAGCCCGAACACCCGGACGTGGTCGACCGTTTGGAGGGGCGCCGGGGTGAGCGACTCCGGCCACCCACCGAGCGCCACGGCCCGCGCGTGCAACTCCGCGATCTCGGCGGCCCGCTCGGCTTCCGTCCCCGGCAACGCGGCCCGTACGACGCGCTTCTCGGCGTACGGAATCCGGTCGGGCACCCCGAGCGCGGCGCGCAGCAGTTCCTCGGTGCGGCGCGCGGCCATGAGCGGCCCGACGCCCAGCCAGCTGAAGCAGACGGCACCCTGCTCAAGCAGCCGCGCCGAGCCCCGCTCTTCGGCGGTGATCCCGACCTTGAGCATGCCGGGCCCGAACCAGGCCAGGTATACGCGGTACGGCCGCGGGTCGTCCGCGATGGTGTCGGCGGCCACGGAGTGCGCCCGGTCCAGCCGCGC
Organism: Streptomyces sp. NBC_01352; assembly: GCF_036237295.1. Classification (NCBI taxonomy): domain Bacteria; kingdom Bacillati; phylum Actinomycetota; class Actinomycetes; order Kitasatosporales; family Streptomycetaceae; genus Streptomyces; species Streptomyces sp. NBC_01352. Next base: position 5,696,801 of record NZ_CP108354.1, on the reverse strand, counting down.
GCACTCCTCGCACCGCGCCCCCGTACTCCGCGCCGGCACGGCCGCCCGCACCGGACACGCATGACCCCGCGCTCCCACACATGTCCGCACGCCCCCCTCCGCGACCCCGAAGGCCACCCGCTTTCCCCAGGTCAGCGCGCTGCGCCGACCCCCGTCCCACACCAGCTCGGGCCCGCCCGCCGACCAGCGCAGCCCCGCGCACTTCCATGCCTGTGCCATCTCTGCCGAGAGTAGAGGGCGGCACTGACAATCACGGTGGGGAGCGGCTCAGCCACCGAGGTTGGCGGTAGCGGGCTCGGGCTCCCCGCCCACCGGTGCCGCCACCGCCACCACGACCGGGGGATCCGCCGCGGCCGTACGCCGCACTCCCCGCCCCGCCATCCGGCACCCGACGCACCCCGGGTGCCCGCCGCGCGCCGACAGGTCCCGCACCCGCATCCCCCACTCCGCCCTGGGCCGCCGCCCCGGCGGCTTGCCCCAGCCGGTGAGGTGAAGGGCCCAGGTGCCGAGGAGACTCACGACCACGATCGCGAGTCCGCCGACCAGGAGCGGGGCGGACACCAGACACACTCCCGTCCCCACGACCGCGGTACCGATGCTCGCGACACCGAATCCGCCCCATCCCGCGACCGTATGGCCGTGGTCATACTGATGTGCGCTCACGTCCCCGCCTCCCAGAGCCCAAAGCCAGATCTCTCACCACGTGAGAAGTTTACTGCCTAAATCTCTCACGTACTAAGAGAATAAGGAAGTAGGAAGTACCCGCATGCAAGCCAAGCCGCGCCCCGCCGCGACCCCGGCCCAGGCGCTGTCGGCGATGGACTCCCTCGTCGCCGCCCACCTGCTCGGCCAGCAGGAGATGGCCCAGCGGCTGGGCCTGAACGTCACCGACCTCCTCTGTTTCGCCTGCGTCCTCAAGGCCGGTGAGGACCTGCTCACGGCCGGCGACCTCGCGGAGCACGCCCACGTCACCACGGGCGCGGTGACCGGCATCCTCAACCGCCTGGTCCGCGCCGGCTTCGTCACCCGCGTCGCCGACCCGAGCGACCGCCGCCGCGTCCGCGTCGCCGCCGTCCCGTCCGCGGTCGCCCGCGTCCACGCCCTCTACGAGCCCTACTACGCCCGCCTCAACGCCCTCTTCGCCGACTACTCCGCCGACGAGATCGCCGTACTCACCGACTGGTTCACCCGCACGACCACTCTCGCGCACGGCTACATCGAGGAGATGCGGGTGCAGGACGCGGGCGGCCCGGACGAGGGCGAGGAGAGAGGCGAGAGCAAGGGCAAGGCCGACCGGGATCCTCGCCCCTAACAGCCCGCCTGCCAAAATGCGCCGGTGCTACTGAATCCCGAGAACACCCTGTTCGTACGAGGAACAACTCCCGTACTGCTGCTGGCCGAAGCCCCTGTCCACGACGTCCTGCCGGCCCTGATCGCGCCGGACGGTGCGATACCCGTGTGCGATGGCTGGGGCATCGTCCCGAAGCTCACCATGTGCGTGGTGGACGGGCCGGGGGAGCACGGGCTGATCGTCCCCGCCATGGCCGCGCCGGTGCTGGACGGTGGCGCGGTGAGCGACGACGACCCCGAGGCCGCGTCCGCCTGGTGCGCCGACGCCGAGCAGGCGGGCGGTGCGGTCGTCCTGTCCCTCGACCGGCTGCCCGAAGTGCTCGACTGGTCCCACCTGTTGAGCTCGGGCACGGCGCACGGCGGCTTCGTACCGCTCCAGTCCTGACGACCCGATCTCGCCCCCAACCCCCGGGCGGCCACCCCGTCATGGTGGAGCCAGCACCACCTTCGGTTCGGTAGGGCACACCATCGTTCCGGGCGGCCCGCGACGGCATCGTTGACCTCGGTCGATCCAAGTGATCGGCCAGGCCAGAGAGTTCGAGCCCGCCGCCCGGAAGGAAACGTCATGGAGTCGCCGTCGCCGTCCTCCACCGCGAAGCCACAGGCGGCGCCGGGCCCCCTCGCCTCCTTCGTCCGCTTCGTGGTGTGCGGCGGCGGCATCGGAGTCCTCTCCAGCTTCGCCGTACCCCTGGTGGCCCTGACGATGCCCTGGGCGGTGGCCAACGCGGTGATCACCGTCGCCTCCACCCTCCTCTGCACCGAACTGCACGCCCTGTTCACCTTCGGCACCGGCCGGCGCCCCGGCTGGCGCCGGCACCTGCAGTCGGCCGGCTCGGCGACCGCCGCGTACGTCGTGACCAGCGCCGCGGTGCTGGTCCTGCACGCGCTGCAGTCCTCGCCGAGCATGCTCTGGCAGCAGGCGGTCTACCTCTCAGCGTCCGGCCTCGCCGGCATCGGCCGCTTCCTGGTCCTGCGCCTGTTCGTCTTCGCGGGCGGCGGGAGTCGCACGGACCGAACAACGGCACCGAAGCGAGCCACGAGCGACTGGAATCCTCCGTTTGTGAGGGCTGAGGCTTTTGCCGGATGACGGATCATTGGCCGGATAGCGTGCCCATGCCACTGTTCACGCGAAAGTGCACCATGTGCACGAGGGGGACTCCTTCACATGCGGAATACGCGGATCGCACGCAGTACGAGGAACGTACGGACCAAGCGAAGAGCACTCTCGCGACTGACCATCGCGCTGCTCGCCGCAACCGGCCTCGCCCTGTCCGGCCCGGGCACCGCCCAGGCCACCACCACGACCGACATCCCGGCACCCACCGCCGGCGGCGTCTCGGCCACGGTGAAGTTCTACGACACGGTCGTCCCGCAGCCCTACAACCCCGACCCCACCGCCTACTTCGGCGACCGCAAGTGCCTGAACACCTACCACGACTACGACGCGACACCCGGCTGCGGCGGCTTCAAGCTGGGCGTCACCCTCCACAACGTCCGCAACCAGCCGGGCTACCTCGCGGACCTCGGCAGCACCGACTACTGGTTCAAGGCGTACGCCGACACCGCCCGCACCTTCGGCTGCCTGCGCCCGGACGGCACGTTCGACCACGGCACCAGCTTCGTGGTCCGCACCCAGCAGCAGGAGTTGCTGCGGACCTACTACTACGCCGAGGCCAACTGGGTCCTCTACGAACACCGCCAGTACCCCACCCGCGACGCCGGCCCCCACTTCTACATGAACTTCCCGGCCGAGACCGTCGACTGCCCCGAGGGCATGACCCCGACCCAGTACGGACTCAAGGTCACCAACGTCAAGATCACGATCGCCGACGACAACGTCTTCGGCCACTCGACGTGGAGCGCGGCGGGGCCGTACTACGGATAACCCGTACTCCGGGTCGAGCTCATCAGGTCGGCGGGATCGATCTCCCCGCGCCGAACCGTCTCAGCCGCCGTGCGGACGCGGAACCCGTCGCCGCTGCCGCCCGCGCAGGGAGTCCAGGACCGCCCCGAAGGCGAGCGACTGGGCCAACGCGGAGACGACGATCCCGCCGACGAAGAACCACGCAGGGGCCGCGCCCCCGAACACCGCCTCACCGAGGCCCGCGACGACCCCGAACACGGGGAAGGTGAACAACGCGGGCCACACCCAGATCATCGAGCCGTCCGAGTTCTCCCCCAACAACGGCTCGACCGCGGCGATCACCATGGAGGCCGCGACCAGCCCGAGGTAGACCGCCGAAGCGGGGTTGGCGAACATCAGACGGACGAGCCTGCGTGAGCGTGCAGAGCGAGCGTTCATCGGTTTCTCCCCCGGTTGGTCGTCGTATGCGTCCATGGTGGATCGACCGGGCGTACGGGTCGTGAGTACCCGTACTCAGCTCTGCGACTCAGTTCTCAGCCTTCGGCGGGCGGGGTTTCGGGGCGCTCGGCGACGAAGGACCCGAGTCCCACCTCAGCTCGGACGAGCCCCTCCGATTTGAGGTGGGCCAGCGCCTTCTGCGCGGTGGAGGCCGCGATGCCGAACTCCGCGGACAACTCGACGACGGACGGCACCCGAGCACCCACCGGGTACTCGCCGGACGCGATGCGGTCGGCGATGGCAGCGGCGACCTGCCGCCAGACGGGCCGGGTGCGGTCAAGGTCGGGACTCATGCGGTGGACGCTAAAACTCTGCGGTAGACCGCGCGACCGCAGTAGACTTCGGTAGACCGCGACTGGAACGCCACTCCGCGGCCGAGGAAGGGCCATGGAAACCCCCGCGACGGGTGGAGCCGTCCGGGGGCGTGGCCACCAGCTACACCTACCGGAGCTGATGACGTGACCGACCTTATCCACCACCTCGCCACGTGGGTGGCCCTGCTGCTGAAGCCACGCAGCTCACCACCCCCGCCCCCTCACCCCACGCGCGTCCTCCCCGTACGACCGGCCGCCGCACCCCTCCCCGCTCCCCGGAGCCCGTACGGCCTCGACACCCCCCTCGACGCCACCGCGACCCGCTCCGTACGCCCGTACCTCACCGCCCACGAGCAGGGCCCGTACCGGATCCACGGGTTGGAGGTCGCCTGATGGAACCGCAGCCGCAGCCGCAGCCGCCGCGCGAACCCCGCCTCCTCCCTTGGACCGGCGCGGAGGGCAAACCCTGCTACCTGCTCACCGATGACCACCGCACCGGCCCGATCTCCCGCCTGGCCGACGCCACGGAGTCGATCCAACTCGGCATGGGCACCGAACTCCTCGCCCACGCCCATGACTTGCTCCCGAACACACCACCCGGCGAACTCCGCTACCTGGCGGAACGCCTGACGGAGGCCCTCCGGGACGCCCTCCGCGTGGCGGAAAGCCGAGGAAGACGCTTGAGCCACCTGAACTGAGACGGACGCCAAACCCCAGCCGCCCCGGGGGAAGAGCAGACCCCCGGGGTGTAGCTACCTGCCCTCTCGGTCCGGTAGGTCACTCCATGGTTCGGGAAGGCGGCTGACGGCATTGTTGAACCCAACGAAACGCAGCCGCCACCGGGAAGGAACCTCCCATGGACTACCCGACCGAGACCCGCCACGAGAGCGACCTCGCCCCGCTCCTCACCGTCTGGGACGAGGCACACCCCACCGTCGCCGACCCCGAGTGGCGACACCTGCTGGACGAACTCGCCCACCCCCACACCACCCAGGCGTTCCACCGCCTGGCAGCGACCGCGGCCCAGTAGTCCGCCTGCTCGCCGCCCTGGTCATCGCCGCGATCGCCGCAAAGGAAGGCCGCGACGCCTGGCAGGGCAAGGGCTGCTGCTGAACGGACCGTCAGGCGGCGCCGCTCACGCCCGGAGCCACGAAGCGCCGGTGCAGCGGGAAGAACTCTGGCTCGGGGTCGCTCTCCACCCCCAGTTCGCCCTTGAGTACGGGCTCGATCCTGGTGGCGATGAACCGGCCGAAGTGCTCCTCCGACTCCCAGATGTCGAGCACGTGGAACCCGTCGGCGGCGAACCACGCCACGTGCATCAGGCACCCGTCCGGGGGCTCCTCCTCCCACCGCGCCTTCTTGCGCACCGTGTCGTACAACTCGGGCGTGATCTCGGGCCAGCCAAAGGTCATCACGACTGCCATGAAGGTGCCTCTCCATCGTCTCGACGCGGCGCGATCCGCGCGGCTCCGCACGACGACGCTAAGCAGGCCGGATCTGACAGGCACCTCGGAACGGGCATTCGTGGGGGACCGTCCTCAGCCAGACCAGATCTGACCAGCACACAACCAGCGCATCACACCATGCGCCCCTCCCGGCTCAGCGTCAGGCTGATGCCATGGCCGACGCAAAGCCCATCGCGATCTACCCGCCCGGCGCGGACGGCGGCCGACGCGTCCGCGTCGACGGCCGATTCGTGGGGATGGCTTACGGGCTGCTGGACATCATCGAGTTCCTCCGCCTCGCGGGCCTGGAGGACGCCGACGACGACTGGGTGCGGCAGTCCGGCCTGATCGAGTGGCGCGAGGGCGGCCCGGACGTCTGGGAGCACTGAACGCGGCGGTGAGCCCATGTACCAATCGTCGTCGTTGACGGCGCTCGCTCACGATGTCCAGTTCGGCATCGGCCGGCGGAGAGCGACGCAGGGTATCCCGCGTCCAGCGCCGGGCCCAGCTGACTCAGTCACTGACCGCGGTGCCGTCCGGTCCCGAGCTTCTGACCTTCGCTGCTGTAGTGGGTGAGGCGTTGAAAGAAACCCGTGGTTAACCGTTGGCCAACGCCGTACGCTCCCTCTGATCAATCACAGAATCCGTGGGGGATATTTATGCGCACCACCATGCGCCTTGCCCTGCTCGGCACCAGCGTCGCGCTGGTCGCCACCGCAATCGGTGCCACCACCGCCCAGGCGGCAGACGGCGGCTCGGGCAACATCACGATCGACAAGGTCGTCGTCAACGGCGGCAAGCCGGTCGTGGTCGGTACCACCAACGTGGTGTCCGCCAAGGTCTCCGTGACCGCCTCGGACGATTCGGGCATCGCCCAGACCACGTACATCAGCGCCTACGGTCCGAATCCGAACTACGCGCAGATCTGGTACGACGACGGCGAGATCACGTGCGTCGAGGCGAGCGCCACCACGTCGACCTGCACGGGCACGCTGACCTTCGACCCGCAGGCGTCGACCGGCTTCGTCGGCAACAGCGCGGCGTCCACCTGGAACCTCGCCACGCTGGTCTCCGCCAACGACTACAACTACATCCACCGGGACGCGGCCACCACATTCAAGGTGCAGCGCTACTCGAGGCTGACGGTCAACGCCTCGCCGGAGCCGGTGAAGAAGGGCAAGACCATCACGGTCACTGGCAAGCTCTCCCGGGCCAACTGGGAGGACAACAAGTACCACGGCTACGCGAACCAGTCGGTGAAGCTGCAGTTCCGCAAGAAGGGCAGCAACACCTACACAACGGTGAAGACGATCAAGTCCGACGCCACGGGCAACCTCAGGACGACTGTCACCGCCTCCACCGACGGCTACTTCCGCTACAGCTTCGCGGGCACGACGACGACTTCGGCGGTCAACGCGACCGGCGACTTCATGGACGTCCGATAGCCACGTACCGGGAGCGTTGCCTGGTCGAGCGTCAGCGGGTGTCCAGTGGGGGCGCCGTCCTTACCGGGACGGCGCCCCCACTGGTATGACGGTCATCCTTTGAACCTGTGGCCTCATCCTTATGAGGTCGATCATCGGTTGACGCGGTTGCTGTACTTCGCTGCTGTACGCCCTTGAAAGGCAAGAGGCCCCGGATCTCTCCGGGGCCTCTCACCTGTGTGCACTCGGCAGGATTCGAACCTGCAACCTTCTGATCCGTAGTGAACCAAACAACGTGCATGACGTGCATGGTGCGAATTCCAGAGCACTGGACCGCAGGTCAGCGATACATCAGCACGTCCCGCGCACCCAGTGTGTGAGAGAGGCGTGAGACGGTCCCACATGACGAAAGCCCCTGCCCGGTGAGTCGGGCGGGGGCTTTTCTGCGTTGTCCGGCAGTCGTCACGACGGCTCTTCAGCGGGCGGGATCGGGATGGTGTAGCTGAGGGTGTACCGGTCGGCAGCGACCACGATGTCGCACGTCTCGACCGGGCGCTCGTCGACGAAGTACGTCCGCGTGATGGCGACGACTGGCACGCCGGGGGCCATCTGCAACTGCTCGGTTTCGTAGGGCCGCGGGGCGCGTGCGTTGACGTCTTCGGTGACGGTCGTGATGTGCTGGCCGATCGAGTCCATGCGCGGGACGACGCCCGTGATCGTGCCGCCCTCTGGCTGCTCGATGGGCGTACCGGCCGTCAGGGCGCGCGGCTCGTAAGACGTCGAGAGCATGATCGGCTCGTCATCGCCGAAGAACCGGTACGTCGTGCGCACGACCTCATCGCCTGGTTCGATGCCCAGCCGTTCCGCTACCGCCTTCGTGGCCGTCGTCGTGCGCGTCTGGTATTCCCACTCGGAGCGCCGGCCTTCCGCCTCGGTCTGCCGCTTCATCGGCGAGGCGACCGGACGCTTCCCGTACAGGTCGCCGGAGATGCGCTTACGCAAGGGGCGCTGCTCGCGCACGAACATGCCCTTGCCGCGCTGTGTAGTAACCAGGCCCTCGCTGACGAGGGCCTGCACCGCGTTGCGGACGACGATCCGAGAGACGCCGTACTCGGCCATCAGGTCAGCCTCGGTCGGCAGCTTGTCTCCGGCCTGGTACACGCCATCGAGGATGCGTTGGCGGATGTCGTCGGCGATCTGCTGGTACGCCGGTTTCGGCTGAGCGGCCACTGGTTCCCTTCCGTCTATTGGTCACAACAAGTGAACCACGTGGCTGACCTGCACTTCTACGGACCTTTTGTAGCGACTCGCCCGTAGCCACTTGCCGGTGGGTCATAGTTGTTATAACTTCTTCTTCAGCGGCACTTTCTGCACAAGCCGCAAGTTCCGTTCTGCCTCAGACAACGCAAAGGCCCCAGCGGGGTGATCTCGGTGGTTGCACACCGAGCCCGCCAGGGCCGACGCATCAGAGAGTTGGGTCTCCGAATGCAGCATGAGCTTATCGCGCCTGCCCAGAACCAGGCCCCGGAGGGCGAACCGCTCCGGGTCAAGAACATCGCCAGCGCCCTGCGCGTCGACACCGCCACCGTCTACCGCGAGATCAAGGCCGGTCGCCTCGACGCGTACCGGATCGGCTCCGGCCGCGGCACCTTCCGCGTCTCCCGTACCGCGTTCGCTCAGTACCTCGCCGAGCGCGGCATCCCTGCGAGCGAGCTGGCGGTGACGCTGTGACGACCACCGCCATCAAGCCGTCCGTCGACTTCCTGATGGACGCTCCGCTGCAGCAGCTCGTCGACGAATTGCACGTCACCCTCGACGAGTCGTCGATCACCGACCCGGGGTTCACCGGGTACGCCTACGTCACCCGTGACGAGGTCGTCGTGTCCCTCCCGCCGAACCGGTCGGAGCTTGAGCACGACTGCATGGCCCGGTACCTGATCGGGACGGCGTTCCGCGTCGACGGCATGCCGGAGCTGCCCGCCCCGTGGCAGATCACGGACATGACGGCGGACGTGAACCGCGCCCACAGCGACCAGGCCGCGGAGGTCGTGAGCCAGGCCCGCGAGGGTGGTGTCGCCTGATGCCGCGCCGTAACCGCAACGTCGCCACGGTCCGCCCCGAGCCCGCGCCCAACCTGGCCCGCGCGCTGCAGAGCTGGACCCTGGAGCCCCACACCGTCCCGGTCAAGCCGTCCGCCAAGCGTCGCCGCTTCCGCGTCTACGGCGGTGCCGCGTGAGTGACTTCGACGACGAGCAGGAGCGCGCGCAGCGTTCGGTGGAGCGCGCGTTCCCGGAGGTGGCCCGGTTCCTGGACCAGCTGCCCACCTACGGGCCGACCGAGGTGTTCCGCGAGGAGGACGTCACGCCGGACGCGGTCGTGCGTGTGGCGTTCGCCTTGTCCCGCGAGCAGCTGATGACGGCTCTGTCGATTGGCTTCACGGAGCTGGTCCCGGACGTCGACGCCGAGACGATCACGGTCGAGGAGACGCGGAAGGAGGTCGAGGGCTGGCTGCACGCCGCGGCCGTCATCGAGCTGGACCGGTACGTGACCCAGGGCCAGCTGACGGCGTACCCGGTCGAGGCGCAGCCCGTCATGGACGCACTCGGCCGCGCTCTCGACCGCGCGTATCCGCCCCGCACTCCGGAGCCGGTACGGCGGGCGCCCCGCTACGGCGACGGCACGGTCACCCTGGAGACGTTCGACCACGGCGAGGTCACCGTGCCTGAGCCTGCCTGGTGCATCGGCCACTCGTGGCAGCCCAACCCGCACCGGGCGGATATCACCCACAACTCGACGCGGGTGAAGGCTGCGGCGACGACGGACGGCGCCGGCCGTGTGCACCTGCTGAAGGCGTACATCAGTCACGCCCCGCACCTGGAGATCCGGCCGGAGCCGCACCCGGTCGTGTCCGTACAGCTCGAATGCATCGAGGACTTCGCGGCCGAGGACATCCCGCAACTGATCGAGGGCCTCAAGTCGGCTGAACGGGTCCTCGCGAACATCGCGGCCGAGGCGATCCGCCTGCGGGGTGAGTCGTGAGTGCCGACCGTGACCTGTTGACGGCCGTCCTCGAGGCCCTCGCCATCCCGTACCCGGCGACGGTCGGTGACGGCGAGGTGCACGACCGGATCCTGTTGGACCGCGTGATGGACGCCAGGGTCGCCCTTGAGGGTGTCCTGCAGCGCGGTGACGACGCCGGATGGTCTGCCGACTACCTGCGGTCCCGGATCGCCGAGAAGCCGGCCACCGGCTACCGCACAACGGGGGAGAGCCGGTGAGCCGCTACACGACTGTGCCCCGCCCGACCGAGCGCGCCGCGATCGCCTCGGCCGGTGAACCGTCACTCCCCCCGATCCCCGTTCTGTTCTCCCGGCTGGTCGTGGCTCAGGCCATCGGCGACCGACACGGCCGCAACCTCTTCGCGCACGCCATCGCCCGCCAAGGCGGAGAAAGGGGCGAGTGATGACCGTCATCACCGAACACCCTTCAGCAAGCGCCCTCGGTTCAGGAAAGTGCCCGTCGTGGTGCGTCATCGAGCACGGTGACGACCCGGTCGACGACATCTTTCACCGGTCCGCCTACATGCAGGTCGGTATCCCGGACGACCAGGTGCACCTGTCGTCCCGCGACCTGAAGCTCACCGCGCACCTGTGCCTCCCCGAGGTGGCCGAGCCGGGCGACGAGGACGGGTTCCTCGTCCTCGACCAGGGCGACCTGTTCGGCCCCTACGCCGAGCTCGACGTCGAGGAGTGCGACCAGTTCATCCGAGACCTGAAGACCTTCACCGCCCGCGTCGAGCAGGCCCGCGCCTGGATCGCCGCGAAGAAGGAGCAGCAGTCATGACGATCTCTCTCGAACGTCCCGTGCGGCCGGCGCCCCGCTCGATGCTCGACCAGCACACCCTCGTCGACCCCTACGACGAGCCGCACGCCAAGATCCGTATCGACGTCGTCGTGTCCCGCGACCACCTCGCCGCCGCGGTCGACATGGGCGTGCACAAGTTCTACGGCGACGGACGGACCGGAGACGACCTGACGGTCGAAGAGATCCGCTACTTCGCCGAGGCATACGTCCTCTCCGAGAGCGCGCTGGGTCTTCAGCAGGGCGCGGAGGCGATGGCTCAACTCCTCGTCGAGGACTTCCACGAGGAAGTGACCCGCAACCAGATCCTCGCCTGCTACCGGGCCGTCGACCGCGCCTACCCCCAGCTCTGACCCACCGGTTCCGTGCCCGTCTCCTACCGGGCACGGCCCCGGCTGGCCCGTGCTCGCCTCTCACCGTGCACGGTCCCCGCGGTCCCTGCCCGCACTCCACCGGGCAGGGCCCGCCCCCACTTCCCACCGAGGAGATCAACATGAAGTTCCGTAGCGAAACCCGTAGAAGGGCCGTCGAGCACACCGTCGACGGCATCACCCACACCATCAACAAGCCGTACACGAAGCGCGTGCCGGTCCTGCCGGCCGACTGGGACTCCCGCGCCATCAAGGCCGCGTCTGCCCTCGTCCTCGTTCTCACCGTCGTAGCGATCGTGTGGAGCACCGTCTCCATCGGTGCGCTGCTGCAGGGTGGCGCCGGCTACGCCGCGGCGGTCCTGTTCGACGTCTCTTGGCTCACCGTTCTGATCCTGGAATGGCTCGGCAGGTTCGACCCGGGCAAGCGCAAGTTCGCCCGCAACATGGGGTTCGTCCTCGTCGGCATCACAGCGGGCGCGATCGCCTGGCACGGCGCGCTGCTCGGTTCCGTCGCCCTGGCGGTCGTCGGTGCCGCGGTGTCAGTCATCGCCAAGGCGCTATGGATGGCCATCTTCAAGCACGTCGACAAGCCTCTGTCCGACGAAGACCGTCAGTGGGTCGACGCCGAGATCAGCAAGGCGAACGCCAAGCTGGCCGTCGCCGGCGTCCGGCGCCGGGTAGCGGTCGCCGAGGTGCAGGCCCGCGCCGAGATCCTCGCCGCCGAGCAGATCCTCAACCAGCTCGACGACGACGCGAACACGGCCGAACAGGTCGTCGACGACGAGGAGCCGGTGCCTGCTCTGGCCAGCCCGAACACGGTTCGCAAGCCCATCGAACCGGCACTCTCCATCGCCGAGTTGGCCCGGCAGCAGATCACGTCTGGTGCCTCCAACAAGGACGCGGTCGACAAGATCCTGCGCGTCCGGCCCGACGCCAACCACGAGTCCGTACAGGCCACGGTGCGCCGGGAGGCACGCCGGATCAACGGCCCGTACCTGTAGCCCCGCCCCGGGGGCGGCATCCACCGCCAAGCAGACCACCGCCCCCGGGCCTCCCATCCCTCATCAGAGAGAAGGAACCACCAGCATGACGGACATCAGTAGCCGTCCGACCGTCGAGGTAGAGAAGACACCCGAACCGGTGTCTCTGGTCAAGCCCGAACCGGTCGTTGAACAGCCCGAACACGGTTCGGAGCGGTCCCGGCGCCGTATCCGTATCGACTCACTGCGACGTGTCGTCGTCGAGGCCCGCCAGCACGACACGTACCGCGTCATCGTCCGCCACGGCTCCTACGTCGTCGGCGGTACCCGCGTCCTCACCCGACGGGCGTGGGAGTCCCGCACGACCGCGATGCACTCACGCATGATGCGCGTCGCCGAAGCCTCCGGGAACGAGGAACTCATCAGGCAGTGGGAACAGCGCGCCTACGCCTTCCGGTTCGCCCGGCACCGTCGCCGCGTCGAGCTGCTGCAGATGATGATGAACGCCCCCAAGGTGCTGTTCCAAGCGGCCGTGGCCGGTACGGGTCTGCTGCTCGCCCTCGGCGTGATGCTCGCCTGGTACAACCACGACGTACACCAGGTGCTCGCCCCGCTCGGCGCGGTCGTGCAGCTGGTCGGCTGGCTGGCATTCCTCGTGGGCGTCATCTGGGATCCGTTCCTGATGTCGCTGCCGTTCCTGGCGCTCGCCGGAGTATGGGCGGTCGGCCGGCACGCCAGGACCGCCCCCGTGTGGGCACTGCCCGTCGACGGTGACGAGCTGGACGTGCTGCCCGACGAGAACGCCATCATGCGGGCCCTGGAGAACCTGAGCATCGCCCCGCTGAACAAGGCCATCAAGGAGGGCTGGAAGCCCCGTTGGGTGCAGCCCACGACCAGGCTCGGCAACGGGTACCACACGCAGCTGCAGCTGCCGATGGGCGTCACCGTCGAGATGGTCAACAACAAGAAGAACGTCCTCGCGCACAACCTGATGCGTAAGCCCGTCGAGACGTGGCCGACCGAGCCGCCCAAGCAGCCCGGTGTGCTCGACCTGTGGGTTGCCGACCAGGGTTCCCTGAACGGGCCGGTACCGCCGTGGCCGTTGCTGCACGAGGGCACGACGGACTACTTCAAGGGCGTGCCGGTCGCCGTGTCCCAGCGCGGTGACCAGATCATCGGCCAGCTGATGGCGAAGAACTGGATCGTCGGCGGAATCATGGGGTCGGGCAAGACGTCCATCGTCGTCTCGCTGCTGCTCGGCGCCATCCTCGACCCGCTCGTCATCGCCGAGGTGTACGTGATGGCGACGAACGTGGACTACGACCCGCTCAAGCCCCGGTTGCGGGTCCTGGTCAAGGGCGACGACCCCGAGCAACTGAAGGCCGCCCTCGACGCGCTGCGGGGTCTGTCCAATGAGGTGACCGAGCGGGGCAAGCTGCTGGAAGAGCTCGGCGGTGAGTCGACCAAGCTGACGCGTGAGCTGGCCCTGAAGGACCCGCGGATGCGGCCGAAGGTCGTCGTTTTCGACGAGTGCCACGAACTGTTCATGAGCAAGGACTACGGCAAGGAAGCTGCTGAGCTGGCCATCCGTGTCATGAAGAAGGCGCGGAAGGTGGGCATCACCCTCATCTGGGTCACCGTCTCCCCGACCGCCGACAGCATCCCGCGCGACGTCACCCGCAACACCTCCCACCGGGTCGCGTTCGCGGTCGGCGACCAGGTCGCCAACGACGGTCTGCTCGGTTCCGGCAAGTACAAGGCCGGCATCAGGGCGACCGAGCTGGTTCCCGGGCAGGACGTCGGTACCGCGGTCACCTACGGATTCACCAGCAAGCCGTTCGAGGTGATCCGGGCTCACTACGTCGAGCGTGACCCCGAGAAGGGCATCGACGAGGTGACGCCGGTCGTCGAGCGCGCGATGGCCCTGTACGAGGGCACCGGGCCCGTGGACGCGCCCACGTTCGAGGTTGTCGACCCGCTCGCAGACATCGCGGCCGTCCTCGGACACGAGACCCGGATGCTCACTCAGGACGTGCTGCGCGGGCTGCAGGACCGCAACCCGACCGCCTACGGCAGCTGGTCGTTCCGGAACCTGCGGAGCGTCCTCGACGAGGCCGGCCACGGCGAGTACAAGACGAACGGCGGACGCCAGCACGTCAGCCTCGACCGGATCCTCGACGCCATCGCCGCACGCGACGACGTCGACCAGGACGACGAATCCGAGGCCGTTTAGTCGCGGGGAGGCGCCCGGATCTTGGGGAGTTCTCCCTACCCGCCTCCCTGCCCTGCCTCCCTGTACATGACCTGCGGAAATGGCCAGTCAGGGAGGCAAGGGAGGCGCTACCGGAGAGACGTCGAGACCCCGGAAAACGGGGTGTTGGCCTCCCCTGCGTCGCCTCCCTCCCCAACATCAACTCTTTACGTAGCTGATCGCTTGTAGTACGCTGCCCGGCAATTCGACAGGAATGTCGAGCTGCTAGCCCCAGGCAGCAGGCCAGTTCACCCAGGTGGAGAACAGCTTGCTGAGTAAGGCCAGCGGTGCCACCCAGGAGGTTCCAAAGGCGCCGGGCAGTGCGTGATCCAGGACGGATCGCGTCACGTGCTCGGCGTTCGCGTTTCTAAGGAACCTTCCATGGCCCGGATCTTCTCCGGCCCCCGACTCCGTGAAGCCCGGAAGTCGGCCGGCCTCTCCCCCGAACACCTCGCCATCGGCGTCGGACGCTCCACGTACACCATCCGCGAGTACGAGATGGGACGCGTCAACCCCAGCGTCGCCACGCTGGCCGCGCTCGCCGACACCCTCGGCCGCACCGTCGACGACCTCCTCGACGAGGAGACCGCCAATGCCGCGTAGCCAGACCGACATTCCAGCGTCCGCGGCCCTGAAGGCTCGGCCCACGCTCGACGACATCAAGAGCTGGCCCGCCACGGTCAACGTGCCGCAAGCCGCGCTCGCCCTCGGCTGCAGCCCTCGGCACCTGTACTACCTGATCAAGCGTGGCGAAGCACCCGTCAAGACGCTGCCGTTCGGCCGTCGTTGCGTCGTGACCACGCAATCCCTCGTGACTCTCCTGGAGTCTGCATGACCGTAAACGCGGAGAAGGGCCTGCTCGACACAGGCCCTTCTCAGGAAGACTCCGCGGCGGGCGGTAAGTCCGCTGCCATCTTGGCACAAGGCGACCCGCCCCGGGTACAGGGTCGACTCGACACCTACCGCTCCCGCTCACGTAAGTGGCACCGACAGGTCAAGGTCGAAAAGTGCCCGGGTTGCGGGCATCCGCACTTGCATCGGGCGCCGCTCCCGCTCGTGCGGTCCGTCCTCAAAAACGCGCCCTGCGGGGCCGTCTACGTCGTGCAGCTGCGCGTCTCGGCGGTGACCTCATGAGCGCATGGACCCGAGCGCGCGAGCAGGCCCGTGAGGCTGCCTGGCAGTGCGCTTACGACAACGCCCAGCAGGCGCGTGGACAAGGCTTGGGGGTCTTCCCCACCCGGAACAAGCTCCCGGCGATCCGGTCGCCCCACGAGAAGGGGCACAGCTGCAAGGGGGACTGCGGCCAGCCCGGTCACGGCGTGTACGACGCCACCACCGACGCGGCCAATGTCCGACGTCTGTTCCTGCTCGCCCCGCACGCGGACGGGTACGGCATCGCCTGCAGCGGACGCATGGTCGGGTTGGATCTCGACAGGAAGAACGGGGTCGACGGGGTCGCCACGCTCAACCGGCTCGCCCGTGAGCACGGCTTCGACGTTCCGCAGACCGTGACCATCTGCACCCCGTCCGGTGGCTTCCATCTCTGGCTCACCGTCCCGGAGGGCGTGACCGTGCCCAACTCGGTCGGTCGCCTCGGTCCCGGCATCGACGTGCGCGGGACGGGCGGGTACGTCGTCGGTCCCGGCTCGACCGGCCGGACCGGGGAGTACGGCTTTCACCCCAAGGTCGGGTACGTCGACCCTCAGCCGGTACCGGAACAGCTGCTCGCCCTGATGCTGCCTCCGGCCCCCGTCGCCCGCCCCCAGCGTCGGATCACCACCGCGCCGGACGCTGCGGGGCGGACCCTCGATGGGCTCGTGAACGTCGTCCTCAACGCCCCCCAGGGCGAGCGGAACTCGAAGCTGTACTGGGCCGCCTCGAAGGCGTGGGCTCATGTGGGAGTCGGACATCTCGCCGCCTGTGACGTCGAGGCTGAGCTGATCTCGGCGGCTCTCCAGATCGGCCTGAACGATGCGGAGGCACGGCGCACCATCGCGTCAGCCGGCCGCGGGGCGGGGGTGTCGGCGTGACGATGTACGACGGCGTACAGCCGGACGGAAAGCCGCGGCCCGAGCGGGAAGGGCCGACGCCCGACGAGCTCGTGTTCCACGGTTTCGTAGGCGGCGTCGTCACGGAACTGGAGAAGACGACCGAGGCGGACCCCGTGGCGATCCTGGTCACGTTGCTCGCCGCGGGCGGGGCGATGATCGGCCGGAAGCCGCACGTTCGGATCGGTGACGACCGGCACCCCGTCTTGCTGTGGCCGCTCATCTACGGCAACACCAGCACGGGCCGTAAGGGGTCGTCCAAGAGCACTGCGATGCGCGTCATCAGATCGGCTGACGCCATCTTCGCCACGCAGAACATCGTCGGAGGACTGTCCTCCGGGGAGGGTCTGCTCGAGGAGCTGCGCGACCCCGACGACGAGGACGACACCGGATCGGCGGACCGTCCGCGGCCGGACGACAAGCGCCGCCTGGTCGTCGAGTCCGAGTACGCGGTGACCATGGCCCGCAGCAAGCGGGAGGGCAACAGCCTGGCCGGGATGCTCCGGCAGGCATGGGACGGCGACCACCTGTCAGTCATGAACCGGAGCAAGCTGAAGGCCACAGACCCGCACGTGGCGATCGTCGCGCACATCACCCCGCGCGAGTTCAGGGCCAAGCTGCAGGACTCCGAGATGGCCGGCGGCACCTACAACCGGTTCATGCCGTTCTACTCGCACCGCAATCTGATGCTGCCCTACCCGATGGGAGCCGACGAGAAGGTCGTCGAGGAGTTCGGGGCGGCCCTCCTCAAGAAGATTGAAGCCGCCCGGCAGCTGGGACAGGTGCAGTTCAGCGCGGCAGCCAACAAGCTGTACATCGAGGAGCTGTACGAGGCTCTGACAGACGACAGCCAAGCCGGACCGGTCGCAGAGTTCACCGCCCGAGCAGCCTCGTACTGCCAGCGCGTGGCCATGCTCTACGCACTGCTCGACGGCCGTCACCAGATCGAGGAGGACGACCTCCGTGCAGGGCACGCCCTGGTCCTCTACTCGCAGGCGTCCGCCCGGCATCTGCTCGTCGGATCCGGGACCGGCGACATCCGTCTCGACAAGCTGATCCAGGCGGTCCGGGATGCCGGACCGGACGGGCTGACCAAGACGCAGATGACCCGCCTGTTCGGCAACCACGTGAAGGCCGCGGAGAAAGACGAGTTGGTCAAGAAGCTGCTCGCCATGCCCGGCTACGCCATGACGGAGCGACCGACCCAGGGCGCCGCGGCCAAGGTGCTCACCTTCTCGGAGTCTGCGAAATGAGCGAAGTTGATGAAAAGAGTCCCGTGACCAGGCACTTCGCCAATTTCACCCCTGCGAAAGAAGGCGAAAAGAGGCCCCTTGTTTCGCCTTCTTTCGCAGGGCGAAAAGAGGAGAAACAGCAGGTCAGCCCCCTTGTTTCATCAACTTCGCTTAATTCGCCAAGTCAGGAGGCCGAGTGAGCCGCAAGCAGGACAAGAAGAGAAGCGGCCGTACATGCCGCCATTGCCGCCAGTACTCCGGAAACCGCAGCGTCTGCGCCACCTGCAGCCCCAAGCGCGGCACCCGAGCCCACCGTGACAAGTACGCCAAGGAGGCGTCATGACCCCCGATCAGATCCGCGAGTCCTACAACCGGCAGATCGAGAAGATCCGCGCCCGCGAAGATCTCACCGCGCAGGCCAAGCAGGTCGCCATGGCCCGCGCACACACGGCCGCATCCTCCAAGCTGGAAGCTGTCCGGCAGGCCGACCGACAGCGGTACGAGGAGCGGCGCACCCAGCTGGAGAAGCGACTGTTCGGTAACCGGGAACTGTCCGGTACGGATGCTCTGTCGGCCCGTGACGCACGGGAGCGGGCCGCCACGTACACGCACCCCGACGAAGCGCTCGCCGCGTACAAGCGAGCCCAGCGTGACGGGGACCGCGACATGATGCGCGCCCTCGGCTCGTGGGCCGCCGACCAGGCCGCGATGCCCATCCTCGGCGACGCGTGGCGGCCCCTGGTGGAGACGCACGCCGAAGCCACCCCCGGCTACGCCGCCAACCTTCAGGAACTCCGCGGCCTCCGCGAGCCCGGCACCTACGACGACACCAGCTACATCACCCCCGACGTCCCGTCCGAGCTCGGACGGATGAGCGTCCACCAGGTCACCGCGCTCGCTGACTCTGATCTGACCGTGTACGGCAACGATGCACCGGAGGCAGCGTGATCACCTTCGACCACGACACCGGGAAGGCGCAGGCAGCCGTCAACGCGGCCCGACGCCGGAAACTCCCCGTACCGTCAGAGATCGACGACACGGCCGCAATGTGGCAGGTCGTCATGGACGCCTCACACATGCGTGCCGACGAGCGGCCCAAGCGTGAGGACGTACCCGCTACCGCCGACGAACTCCGGGCGATGATCGAGGAGCGCGCCCACGCCCACCGGATCGCGGAAGCACACCGGGCCGTGGCCGGCGACTGGCGCGAGCCGATCGCCCGCCGCTACAACCAGCTCGTCGCCGAGCAGGTACCCAGCTGGATCCTCGCCCTGCAGCCCGACTTCCTCGCCCTCGTCAAGGTGCTGGCCAAGCAGGAGAAGAAGCTCCCCGCCCTGCTCGACCCCCAGCACCTCGACCTGCGTGACCCCGCAGTGAGCGCACCGTGGGAGACAGCATCGGCAGCAGCGGTCAAGCTCGACCAACTCGTCAGCGATCGGCAGATCATGGCGCGAGCAGTCGGACAGGATCTCGGACGTGACGCAGAGCTGTACGCAGTCGCTGAGATCTCAGAACCCAGCAACGACGACGTGTTCGGCCACAAGCTGCGAGACCAGGTCGGACCAGCACTGCGCGAGTGGCGAGACCTCCGACAGCAGCCAGTCTCACGATGGCTGTACCTCGCACGCTCACCTCACTTCACCTTGCAGCTGGCGACACCAGGTGAAGTCGAGGCAAGGCAGAACGTCATGGACCGATGGCACGACGCAGTCCAGATCATCATGGGATCAGGACTCTCACACCAGGCAGCCAAGCAGGCAGTAGCAACGGCACTGCGAGGCTGACCATGAGCAGGCGTCAAGGGCATCGCGCGAGTGGCAAGCCACCAACACGCCGCGAACCTATGGCTGACGAGCAGTCCAATCCTCCAGGGGCGACTGCAAGCGCTCAGCCAGCGCCAACCCGCGGTCCGGCCGGTCAGCAGACCGCCAGCCGGCCGGACCGCACCCCAAACCAGGACCAACCACCCTGGGGGGTTAGGCCCCACCGGCACGCCGTGCGGATCGGGACGGTATAGCACCTGCCTGTCGCTGCATCGCAGAAACGTTGGATTTACCAGGGAGGCCGATCGTGGCAGATGACGAGAACACCCCTCCGCAGGCCCCTGACGGCCTCGGGGAACGGGGTCTGAGGCTGTGGACGGACACGCTCGCAGACCTCGAAATGGACCCGGACGAGCTGATGTTGCTGGAGGAAGCCTGCCGCCTGGCCGACGAGCTCGACGAGATGGGCGTGCTCCTGGCCAACTCGGAGATGTTGTCGAAGGGTTCGCGTGGCCAGCCGGTCGCCAACCCGCTCATCCGCGAGATCCGCGGCCATCGTCTGGCGCTCTCGCGAGTCCTGCGGCAGCTGGGGGCGACCAGGCCGGCCGAGGACGGCGAGGAACGGCTGACGGCATCCCAGCGCGGCCGTAAGGCTGCGATCGCCCGGCATCACGGGGCGCGCGCGCTGGCGCCGGTACGCCCGATGTGGCCGAACCAGGGTGACGCGTCGTGAGCCGACCGCGGCGCAGGCCCGCGCTGGACGAGATGCCGTTGCACGTCTCGGAGATGCAGCCGGACCGGTACCGGCAGCTGGCGGAGGAACACCTCGAGGAGCGGCCGGACGACACCTTGGGCGCGGCGATGGCGATATGGCGGGCGTACCTGTCAGAGCGCCGGGATTGGTTGCGCGACCATAAGGTGCGCCGCTACGTCGACGGCCGCGACACATTCGGTACGCCGCGGCCTCCGATCGCGTGGGTGCGTCTGACGTTCGGCACGTCCGAGGTGCGGTGGCCGTCGTGAGCCGACGCCGACGCCGGAGCGCTGCCCAGATGCCCGACTGTCTGAACCGGTTCGACTGGCGGGAGTGGCGACCGCCAGCCCCGGCAGACCACCCAGATCCGTACTACGTCGAGTGGTACCTCGCCATGCACGACTGGCAGGAAGCCAAGGATGCGTGGCTGGCCGGCGATCGCGTGTTGCTGCCCCCGGAGCGGCCGTTGCCGGACCCGATCCCGTACACAGGCATGCGCCCGATCGCATCGGGCTGGAAGCCTCCGTACCCGGACGCGGTGGCCAAGACGCCGGTACACCACCGGTCGCAGCCGCCGTACCGGCTAGATGCGGGAGCGGACGTCTCCGAGGCGCTGCTCGATGACCGTCCCCACGGGGAATTCGCCGGCCAGCTCGAGGACGTCCTCGATGATGCCGGGGATCTCGTCGGCACTGACGAGCCGGGACCGCTGTAGGGCGGAGCGGATCGCCTCGGCCGCGTCCTCCGGGGTGAAGTCGAGGTCTGACACCAGGGCCGTGGTGGTGGCCTTGCCGCTGTTGAGTCCTACGAAGGCACGGCCGCAACCGCAGCCCCCGTCAGGATCGCGTCGGTCGGTCTCGCACACGAACGGTGTGACCATGACGAGTTCGCCCTCGACGCAGAACGTGAAGTCGTTGTCTCGGTCGCCCTGCGTGCGGCCGGTCGCCGTAAGAAGCTTCATGCCGCCATCGTGCCAGTGAGGTGCGACAGCAGAGAGGAACCAGCAATGTCAGACGGGATCAAGAAGATCACGCTGAAGAACGGCAAGGTCCGATACCGGGCGGTCGTCGACGCCGGCCGTGACGCGGACGGACACAGGAAACAGATCACCATCACCAAGGACACCAAGACGGAAGTCAAGGAAGAGCGCGCCCGGATCATCTCCCAGCGGGCCGCCGGCACCTTCGTGGCGCCCAACAAGCTGACCGTGAACTACCTGGTCGAGGCGTGGCTGAAGTCCGCGACGCGAGACGTTGAGGCAGCTACCAAGCGCTCTTACGAGGACGCCATGCTGTACGTGCAAACGCACCTCGGCGGGAAGCGGCTCCAGGAGCTCACCGAGGACGACGTCGAGAGCCTGATCGACTGGATGCTGACGAGCGCCCGCCGCCGCGGTGGCAAGCCGGGAACCGGCGTCGGCGAGCGGACCGTGAGCCTCACCCTGGGACGCCTACGGGCCGCGCTCAACCTCGGAGTGCGCCGCCAGCTGGTGGCCCGGAACGTGGCCGAGCACGTCACCATCCCGCGGGCTGCCCGCAAGGAGGCCAAGGCCAAGAAGAAGACGTACATCCCGTGGACCCTGTCCGAGGTTCAGCAGTTCCTCGGCCACGTCGCCACGGATCGGCTGTACGCGGTATGGCTCCTGTCGCTGATCGGGCTCCGACCCGCTGAGGTTGCCGGCCTGCGCTGGGTCGACGTCGACCTGAAGGCCGGCACCCTGAAGATTGAGACCACGCGCACCCTGGTTGCCGGGGTGGTGGTCGAGAAGGACGCGAAGTCAGGATCAGGCGAGCGTGGGCTACCGCTGCCGGAGATCGTCCACAAGGCGCTGAAGGCTTTCCACAAGCGTCAGATCGCGGAGCAGCTGGCGGCCGGTGAAGGCTGGCACGCGTCCGGACGAGTGGCGTGCGACGAGCTGGGCCGTGCGGTCAAGACGGATTGGCTGCGTCGCCGCGCGTACAAGGCGATGGAGACCGCGGAGGTTCGCAAGGTCCGGTTGTACGACGCTCGGCACGCCTGCCTGTCCTGGATGGCGAACAACGGTGTCCCCGATGTCGTCGTGAGCGCATGGGCCGGACACGCAGACCTCGGCTTCACGAAACGGATCTACGTCCACAGTGATCCACAGGCCCTGAAGGCTGGTTCGGACAAGCTCGGCGAACTGCTCGGCTGAGGGGGTCCATACCGAGCGCCCGTGAGAAATTGTGAGAAAACGAAGCAGGGCCCCGTATCACACGGGGCCCTGACCTGTGCACTCGGCAGGATTCGAACCTGCAACCTTCTGATCCGTAGTCAGATGCTCTATCCGTTAAGCTACGAGTGCTTGTTTTGCTTCCCGCCGCTTCGGCCCTTCCGGCCCGCTCGCGGCGACAGGAAGAACATTACATGACTGCCGCCGCCATGTGAAATCCGTTTGCCATACCGCTTGTGACCTGCGAAAACGGCCCTCAGAGCGGGTTCGTGAGCGATGCCGGAACGACGTGGGAACGACATGGGGACGACGAAGCCCCGGCCTTGTCGACCGGGGCTTCGTGATCAGGTGCGGAGGCGGAGGGATTTGAACCCTCGATGGGATTGAAGTCCCAAACCGCATTAGCAGTGCGGCGCCATAGACCGGACTAGGCGACGCCTCCAGCACAACCGCCCGCGCGAGCGCGAGTGGTGCGTGCAGATGATGACACAGTCGAGCGGGGTGTCACCAATCGCCTCCCACGGTACTAGGCGGGCGGGCCGCAGGGCAAAGTCGTAAGCCGTCGAAAGTGGTGGTGGCCGTGGGGCGCAACGTCCTGGGGTGCGGGGCGTTAGTCAGGTCATGTTGCAGGTCACCCGGCTCGGCCGGTTCACGCGGTTCGCCCCACTCCTCGTCGGCGTCGGCTCCGTCGTCTCCCTGTCCGCGGTGCCCGCTGCCGCCGCCTCCGGTTCCCCTCTCCCTTCCCTCTCTTCCCTCCCCTCCCTCGCGCCCCCGGCGACGGGCGGCGACCATCTCACCGTGACCGTGCGGAACGCCGGTGAGGCGGACGGGACGTACGAGGTGGACTGTCATCCCGGCGGGGGGAGCCATCCCGATGCCGGTCGGGCGTGTGCCGCCGTCGAGCGGAACACGCGGTGGGGGAAGGACGCGTTCGCTCCCGTGCCCGGGGACAGCGTCTGCACCATGCAGTACGGCGGGCCGGCCACCGCTCATGTCACCGGGACCTGGGCCGGGCGGCCCGTCGACGCGCGGTTCGACCGCAGCAACGGGTGTGAGATCGGGCGGTGGGATCGGTTCGTGCCGTTGCTGCCAGAGGTCGGCGGCAGCGCTGGATAGGGCCCAGTCGGGGGCCACCGCGTTTTCATGGCGGACGCCCCGGCTCCGTAAAAGTCCCGTGTACGTCTCGCGGAACCGGAGCGCGGTCGAAGCGCAGCCGAAGTGGGAGGACAAGCACCTCGTCGCGGATGGGGTCACACGTTCTACGTCACTTCGTCGTGCGACCTCCCTCTCATCCGGCGTCGCGAGCGCAACCGCTGCCCTTAGACTCCCTCGCGTGACACGTCGCGGGCCGGTTGGCAAGATGGCCCGAGCGGTCGGCAAGGTGCGGTAACAGGGAGGAAGCGTCTCGTGAGCAGCAGGCCATCCCGAGGCGCTGCTCGCCTCGCAGCCATACTCGACGCGCTTCCCGATGCGTTGGTGCTGGTCAACGCCAATGGGACCGTCGTCAACGCGAACACCATCGCGCTCGAGGCCTTCGAGGCGCCGGGGACCGCGCTGGTCGGGCGCGGGCTGCTCGATCTGCTGCCGCAGTTCGACTCCAAGCTGATCCCCGGCTCCATGCGGCGGCCCGACCACATGGACCCGCGCGGGCGGACCAAGCCGACCCGGATGATCGCCCGGCGGACCGACGGGACCGAGTTCCCGGTCGAGGTCACCAGCGCGAATCTGGAGAACGGCCAGCAGGCCTACGACAGCTACAGCTACGGCGGCGACGAACTGCTGATGCTCGTCGTACGGGACCTGACCGGAACCGTGGACACCGAGGCCGAGCTGGCCCGGTCGCAGCGGCAGACCGAGATGATCCTGCGGGCCGCGTCCGAGGGCGTCGTGGGCACGGACACCGACGGACGGATCGTCCTCGTCAATCCGGCCGCCGCCCAGATACTGGGATACCGGGCCAGTGACCTCGGCGGACGTCAGCTGCACGACCTCGTGCTGCACTCCCGGGTCGACGGCACGCCCTTCCCGTACGAGGAGTCGCCGCTCGCCGACACCCTGCGCTCGGGGCGCAAGCACCGGGTGCGCGGGCAGGTGGTGTGGTCGAAGAAGGGCGAGAAGCTCCCGGTCGACCTGACGACCGCGCCCGTCCGCGACGGCGACCAGCTCGTCGGCGCCGTGCTGACCTTCACCGACCGGCGGCCGTACGACGCGCTCGCCGACGAGAAGGCCGCCGCCGAGAAGCGGTACGAGGAGGAGCTGGAGCGCCTCTCCGAGGAGCACGCCTCCGAGCTCACCGCGCTGCGCCAGAAGCACGTGACCGAACTGGAGGAGATCCAGGAGCAGCACGCCGAGGAGCTCGCCGCCGGCGAGGAGCGGTACGCCGCCCTCGGGGAGCGGGAGAAGGACCGGTTCGAGGCCCTCGCCGGACGCCACGAGCAGCTCCTCACCCTGCTCGCGCGGTCACTGCGCGGGCCCCTCGACGAGCTGCGCCGCGAGCTGGCCGCGCTCGCCGCCGACGACGCCGGGCAGCTGTGGCCCGAGGCGAACCAGGTCCTGCATCACCTCTCGGCCGGCTACTCGCGGATCACCACGCTCATCGACAACGTCCTCGGCTACCAGCGGCTCGACACCGGGGCGGACAGCATCACTCGTATGAAGGTGATGCTCGACGCCGTCGTCGCGGCAGGTGTCGACGGGGCCGTGGAGCTCATCGGGCCCGGCCGCGTGCAGTTCGCCGTGCACGCGCCGCCCATCGAGGCCGAGGTCGACGCCCGGCTCCTCGCCACGGCACTCGCGCACCTCGTCGCGGACGTCGCCGGCGTCGACGCCACCGGCAACTCGCCCGTCTCGGCGGGCGGTTACATGGACAACACGGTCGTCGTCGCGGCGGCGCAGCGCGGTGAGGTCGTACGGATCGAGGTGCGCGGGCCGTACGCCGGGGGAGACCCGGTGCACGAGCCGATCGTGCGGGGCATCGTGCGCGCCCACGGCGGCGTGCTGCAGACGCACGAGGTGCCGGGCATGAGCGGCAGTGCGTACGTCCTCGAAGTGCCGCTCGGCGGTGGGGCCGGGGCCGTCGCGGCTCCCGGTCCGGCCGCGATCGAGGCGGCTCCCGCGGAGGCCGTACTGCCCGAGCAGGCCACCGGTGGCGGTCGGCGGCGGGCCCGGCGGGCCACGACGGACGCCTTCCTGGACAGCGAGGTGCCCGGCGACGCCCCCGACGGTCCCGACGGTGAGGCCTCGGCGCCGACCGGGCGGCGCAGGCGGCGGGCCGCGGGGGCGCCCGCCCAGGAGATCGCGCCGGTTCCGGCCCAGGCTTCGGGTGACGCCGGGGAGGGTTCCGGCGGTGGTACGGGGCGGCGACGGGGGCGGCCTGCCGAGGTGACGGCCGAGGGTGCGGTCGCCGCCGGTGCGGTTGAGGGTGCGGTTGAGGGTGTGCTCGGGGGCTCGGTCGCCGGTGTCGCGGAGGGGGCCGTCGTCACGGCCGCCGAGCATGCGGCCGGGACCGCCGCCGTGGGGACCGGGCTGGGCGGGACCGTACCGCCGCAGGGTGTGCCCGCGCCCGAGGGGCAGCTTGCCCTGCGCGGAGGTGGCGAACAGCACGCGTTGCCGGCGGGGTTGCCCGCGTTGGCCTCCGGTGGTGCGGCGCAGGCGCAGGGGGCCGACGCGGGGCCCGTCGCGCATGCCGAGGGTGCCGACGGTGCCGGCGATGTCGAGAACGGTGGGCAGCCGACCGGGCGGCGCCGGCGTGCGCTGGCCGCCGCGTCGGAGCGGGCCGCGGCGCAGGAGGCCGGACCCCGTGCGGTGTTCGCCCTGCCGCCTGCGGACGCGGACCGGGCGGCCGAGACTGCGGGAGCGGCTGGGGCGGCGGGGGCGGCTGGGGCTGTACCAGGTCAGGTGCCGGGTCAGGTGCCGGGTCAGCCTCAGGTTCAGGGGCAGGTGCCAGGGGTCGTTCCTGGGGCTCCAGGTGTTCCTGGTGTTCCGGGTGTTCCCGCTACTGGACACGCTCAGGTTCCCGGCCAGGGTGGTCCCGGTGACGCCCTCGTCGACGACGGTCGGCACGATGCCGTGCCGCACAGCCAGGCCGATGACCACACTCCTCCGCAGCCGCATCCCACGAGCGTGCCGACGGGGCGTCGCCGACGGGCCGTCGGCCAGGGCGCGGAGGCGGAGCCGACCGGGGTTCCCGTTCAGGAGGTTCCGGCGCAGGGAGCACCGGTCCCGGCAGCCGGTGTGCCTCAGGCCCATGCGGCCCAGGCAGGCACGGTCGCCCAGGGCGGCGCGGCAGGACAGCCGGTGCCGCCAGTGCCGCCGGTGCCGCCCGGTCAGATGATGCAGCCGGGGCAGCATCCCGGCGTGCCCGTCCAGCCCGGCGCCCCCGTCCCGCCGCAGGCCGCAGCGCACGGTCGGCCGACCACCACTCCGGCCGCGCAGCCCGCACAGCCCGGCCCGGCGGCGCCCGCCCAAGCCGCACCCGGCCACCCCGTGCCCAACCCGGCCCAGCCCGCCCTCGGCCAGCCCCTCCCGGCCGAGGCAACCGCCGCCCAGGGCGCCCCCGCCCCCCAGCCGTGGCCCGCCGCCGACGACAGCACCGGCGCCGGCATGCCCGTACCGCCGAACGGCGCCGCCACCGCCGTACCCCCCAACCCGGCAACCCCGCAGAACCCGCAGAACCCGCAGCCCCACCCAGGCACCCCGGCCCCCGGCACCCCCCTCCCTCCCGAGGCAACCGGAGTGACCGGAGCCACCGGCACCGCCCCCACTGCCCCCACCGCCAACGCAACCGGCACGACCGCGCCCGCCCCCGCCGCACCCCCCCGTGCCGCCCAACCGCTCCCCGCCGAAGCCGCCTCAGCACCCGCCTCCGCACCCGCATCCCCGCCCCCCGTGGACCCCAACTCCACACAGGGCAGGGCGATCAGCGTGCGGACCTTGGGGCAGGGTGTGCCGTTCAATCGGCAGGCCCTGCAGGTGCAGCAGCCCTCGGCGGGCGGCGCCGGTCCGCTGCCGTCGGCCACGCCTCCCCCGAACCAGCCGGGCGGTTCCGGCAGGCGCCGGAAGCTCGGTACGCGGCCCGACCCCGCCACGGCTACGGCCACGGCACCCGAGCAGGCGGCACGGCCGCACCCGTCGGCCGAGCAGCCCGCCGTACCGCCCCGGCCGAACACGCAACCGCAGTCGCCGTCGCAGCCCGCGCCCCAGCCCTCGCTCGCCGGGCAGTCGCGGCTCGCGCAGATGACCGAGGGCACCGGGCGGTCGTACGCCATAGGGGCGCCCGACGAGAACGCTGCCGAGGGGCCCGAGCCGCTGGACGGTCCCGGCGGGGCCGTCGAGATCGCGGACACCCCGCGTCCGCAGCCGATGGACGACGAGCTGCCGCCGGAGCCGCTCGACAACCCGCGGCGGCTGCTCGTATGGCCCGCGCCGGACGTGACCACGCAGCAGGCGCTGAGCGATCGCGGGTACCGGCCGGTCATCGTGCACTCGCGCGAGGAGGTCGACGCGCAGATCGCGGCCTTCCCCGCCGCGCTGTTCGTCGACCCGCTGACCGGGCCGATCACGCGGACCGCGCTGCAGTCGCTGCGGCAGGCCGCCGTGGCCGCGGAGGTGCCGGTCCTTGTGACGGCCGGGCTCGGGCAGGCGTCGCGGGAGGCCGCGTACGGGGCCGATCCCGCCGTACTGCTGAAGGCGCTCGCGCCGCGCGACACCGAGCAGCATCCGCCGCGGGTGCTGCTGATCGAGGAGCACGCGGAGATCGCGCTCGCGCTGACCGCGACGCTGGAGCGGCGCGGGATGCAGGTGGCGCGGGCCGCGAGTGACGCCGACGCGGTGACGCTGGCCGGGCAGCTGCGGCCGAACCTGGTCGTGATGGACCTGATGCAGGTGCACAAGCGCCGGGCCGGCATCGTGGACTGGCTGCGCGCGAACGGGCAGCTCAACCGCACCCCGCTGGTCGTCTACACGGCCGCCGTCGACCAGGCGGACCTGCCGCGGCTGGCGTCCGGGGAGACGGTCCTCTTCCTCGCCGAGCGGTCCACCAGCAGCGAGGTGCAGGCGCGCATCGTGGATCTGCTGGCCCGGATCGGGACCAACTAGCCGACCGACCAGCCGAGCGACCAACCGACCGACCAGTCCGCGCCTAGGGTGCGATCAGGGTGCGATCAGCCTTCGCGCCGCCTCCTTGATCGAGGCGCGCAGGCGGGCTCGGTCGGCTTCCTCCGGGCCCGTGAGGATGCGGCGCATCTGCGGGACGGCGGCGGCCCAGTTGGCCAGGGCGGTCAGCAGGAACAGCAGGTCGCGGGGCGGGAACGCGTCGGTGATGACGCCCCGGGCCTGGCCGTCCTCGATGGCGGCGACCTTGCGCGTGTAGTGGTCCTGGCGCTCGGCCTCGTCGGGCAGCTCGGCGGTGCCGTACTCGATGCCCTCCCAGAAGAGGAGGCGCAGCAGTTCGGGGTGGGTGGCGTGGTAGTCGAGCAGCCGGTCGACCCAGCCCTCGATGTCGTCCGGGTCGACGGGGACCGCGGCGGCGAGGTCGACCATGCGCGTGCCGAGGACCTGGGTGAACAGCTCCGCCTTGTTGCCGAAGTAGGCGTAGATCAGCTGTTTGTTGGCCTTGGCCTCGGCGGCGATACGGTCGATGCGGGCGCCCGCGATGCCATGGCGAGCGAACTCGGCTACCGCCGCTTCGTAGATCCGGGCCTTGGTGGCCTCGGCGTCTCTGACTGCCATGAGGGCAGGGTACCGCCGGACGCGGCCTTTATAACCAACTGGTTGGTTGACAGGAAATTCGGGCGAGGGTCACACTGTTGGACGTTCCAACCAACCAGTTAGTTGCTAGAGCTGGCTCCAAGAAATCCGAGGAGTACGTCCCCGCCATGCCGACAGCAGTCACCGCCCAGCAGGCCCGCACCCCGACCCGGGAGCCGGGTGGTATCGCCGCCCGCTTCCTTCTCCCCCTGATCGCCCTGGCCACCGCGGTCACCGCCGCCAACATCTACCTCGCGGCCCCGCTGCTCCCGCTCATCGCCCGCGACTTCGGCTCGACCCCCTCCGCCGTGGCCTGGGTCGCCTCGGTCGCGCAGTTCGGCTACGCCGCCGGCCTGCTCCTCTTCGCCCCGCTCGGCGACACCGTCAACCGGCGCCGCCTGGTCGCCGTCCTCTCGCTCGTCACGGCCGCGGCACTGGTCGTCGGCGCGATGTCCGCCGGGACCACCGCACTCGCCGCGGCCGTCCTCATCGCCTCCGCCGCGACCGTCGTCCCGCAGCACCTCGTCCCGCTGGTCGCCCAGCGCGCGCCCGCCGACCGGCGCGCCCGCCATGTCGCGGCCGTCATAGCCGGGCTGTTCACCGGCATCGTCGCGGCCCGCGTCCTCGGCGGCCTGGCCGGGCAGGCCTTCGGCTGGCGGGCGGTGTTCGTGGGCGCGGCGGTACTGACGGCCGCGCTGGGCCTGCTGACCGCGTACGCCCTGCCCGTCGAGCACCGTGCCGCCCGCACCGGCTCCCTGTTCTCCGGCCTCGCCGCCCTGCCGTCCGTCGTCCGCCGCTCGCCCGACCTGTGGCGCGCGTGCGTGCGCCAGGCCGGGATGTACGGCGCCTGGAGCGCCCTGTGGACCTCGCTCGCGCTGCTGCTGACGGCCGAGGACGCGACGGGCTACGGCCTCACCACCGCGACAGCCGGCCTCTTCGGCCTCTTCGGGCTGGCCGCGAGCGTGGTCGCGCCGCTGGCCGGCGGCTTCGTCGACCGCTTCGGCGCCGCCAAGGTCGTACGGTCCGCGTATCTCCTCGCCGCCGCGTCCGTGCCGCTGTTCTGGCTGGGCGGGCACGTGCTGTGGGCGCTCTTCGTGGCCGCGATCGCCGTCCACGCGGCCCTGGTCGCCTCCCACGTCGCCAACCAGACCCTCGCCCTCACCACCACCTCCACCCCGGCCACCGCCAACACCGCCTACGTCGTGGCCGGCTTCGCCGGCGGCGCCATCGCCTCGGCCCTGGCCGGCTCGGCGTTCACCCACTTCGGGTGGGACGGGGTGTGCGCGGTGGCGGGGGTGTGGCTGGTATTGGGGTGGGCCACGACCGCCGTACGACGGTGAAGTCGGTGTCGGTGTACGGCGGGCAGGGCGCTCTTGGGTGCCCTGCCCGCCGTATCCCCCGCTAGCTGTGCTGACCGGACAGGTTGGTGACGTCCAGCTCCCCCTCCGCGTACCGCCTGCGCAGCACCTTCTTGTCGAACTTGCCCACGCTCGTCTTCGGCACCGCCTCGACGATCGACCAGCGCTCCGGGAGCTGCCACTTGGCGATGTGGCCCTCGTCGGCGAGGAAGGCGCGCAGGGTCTCGAAGTCGGCGGTGGAGCCCTCCTTGAGGACGACCGTGGCCAGTGGGCGCTCGCCCCACTTGTCGTCGGGGACGGCGACCACGGCCGCCTCGGCGACGTCCGGGTGGGACATCAGCGCGTTCTCCAGCTCCACCGAGGAGATCCACTCGCCGCCGGACTTGATGACGTCCTTGGCGCGGTCGGTGAGGGTGAGGAAGCCGTCCGCGCTGATGGTGCCGACGTCGCCGGTCTTGAGCCAGCCGTCCTCGCTGAACTTGTCGGCGGGGCGCAGCGGTTCGGCACCGACGCCGTTGTAATAGGCGCCGGCGATCCAGGGACCGCGGACCTCCAGTTCGCCGGCCGACTCGCCGTCCCAGGCGAGGCGTTCGCCGCCGGGGCCGGTGAGGCGGGCCTCGACACTCGTCGGGAAACGGCCCTGGGTCAGGCGGTACGCGAACTCCGCGTCCGTGCCGACGGCGTCGGCCGGCGGGCGGGCGACCGTGCCGAGCGGCGACGTCTCCGTCATGCCCCAGGCGTGGCAGACGCGCATGCCGAGCTTGTCGAAGGCCTCCATCAGCGAGGGCGGGCAGGCCGAGCCGCCGATGGTGACCTGCGTGAGGGAGGAGACGTCACGCGGCTTGGCGGTCAGCTCGGCGAGCAGGCCCTGCCAGATGGTGGGCACGGCGGCCGCGTGCGTCGGCTTCTGGGTCTCGATCATCTCGGCGAGCGGGGCCGGCTGGAGGAAGCGGTCCGGCATCAGCATGTTCACGCCGGTCATGAAGGTCGCGTGCGGCAGGCCCCACGCGTTGACGTGGAACTGCGGGACCACGACGAGCGAGGTGTCCTCGTCCGTCAGACCCATCGACTGGGCCATGTTGACCTGCATGGAGTGCAGGTAGATCGAACGGTGGCTGTACACCACGCCCTTGGGGTCACCCGTGGTGCCGGAGGTGTAGCACATCGCGGCGGCCTGGCGCTCGTCCAGCTCCGGCCAGTCGTACGTGGTCGGCTTCCCGGCGATGAGCTCCTCGTACTCGTGCACCTGGACGGTGCCGGCGCCCGCGAGCAGCGAACGGTCGCCCGGACCCGACACCACCACGTGCTCCACCGTCTTGAGGTGCGGGAGCAGCGGGGCGAGCAGGGGCAGCAGCGAGCCGTTGGCGATCACGACCCGGTCGGCCGCGTGGTTCACGATCCACGCCAGCTGCTCGGGAGGGAGGCGCAGGTTGAGGGTGTGCAGGACCGCGCCCATGGAGGGGATCGCGAAGTAGGCCTCGACATGCTCGGCGTTGTTCCAGGCAAGCGTCGCCACCCGGTCGTCGCCCGCGACCGCGAGGTCCTCCCGCAGCGCGTGTGCCAGCTGGGCCGCTCGGTCGCCGATCTCGGCGAAGGAGCGCCGGTGCGGCGCCTCCTCACCGGTCCATGTGATCACCTGCGAGGTGCCGTGGATCGTCGATCCGTGGGTCAGGATTCTCGAGATCAGCAGCGGTACGTCCTGCATCGTGCTCAGCACGGTGTCCTCCCGGGGCGACATTGCCTAGGCGGTGGTAAGGGCTGCGCAAAGTCTGCGCGCATACCGCGCGGTATGTCACTAGGGAAGAGTGATCGATCAGGTCACGTTGCGGTCGATGTGTGAAGACGGTACCGGTCCGGCACTACCGGACCAGCACCAGCTCGGGGTCTTCGCGCAGCTTGCCCAGCGCCCGGGACACCGCCGACTTCACCGTGCCCACCGACACCCCGAGCACCTCGGCCGTCTGTACCTCGCTGAGGTCCTCGTAGTACCTGAGGACGACCATCGCCCGCTGCCGGGCGGGCAGCTTCGTGATCGCCCGCCACATCGCGTCGTGCAGCGCCTGCTGCTCGGCCGGGTCGTCGGCGGTGGCCACCGGCTCCGGCTCGGGCAGCTCGTCGCACGCGAACTCGTCGACCTTGCGCTTGCGCCACTGCGACGTCCGCGTGTTCAGCAGCGCCCGGCGGACATAGCCGTCCAGCGCACGATGGTCCTCGATGCGTTCCCACGCGACGTATGTCTTGGTCAGCGCGGTCTGCAGCAGGTCCTCCGCGTCGCACGGGTTCGCGGTCAGCGACCGGGCGGTACGCAGCAGCACCGGCTGGCGGGCCTTCACGTACGACGAGAACGAGGGGTACGGAAAGGTCTGCGTCGCCGGCGTGGCGGCCTTCGAAGCGCTGGTGCAGACGGGTGTGGTCATGGCTCCACGCTATGAGCGAGGGCGCCTCCGGCTCATCGGCCGTAGGTCCCGAAGACGAGTCCGCCTCAGGTTGTAGGGGTGGTGCTGGCTGCACCTCCTGAAGGTGGACGAGCGGCTCGGGGGTACTGCGGGATGACCCCTGGGGGCTGGGCGCTTCCCCCTGCGATTCATCCGCGGGGGGGGGTGCACGCTTTCCCCCGCGCTTCATCCGTCGGTGGCAAGCACCAGACCCGACGTCGGCACTCCCGTCCCCGCGGTCACCAGGATCCGCTCCGCGCCCGGTATCTGGTTCGCCGACGTGCCCCGCAACTGCCGTACTCCCTCCGCCATGCCGTTCATACCGTGCAGATACGCCTCCCCGAGCTGCCCGCCGTGCGTGTTGATCGGCAGCTCGGCCCGCCGCACGAAGTCCGCCGCCTCCCCCTTTCCGCAGAACCCGAACTCCTCCAGCTGCATCAGCACGAACGGTGTGAAGTGGTCGTACAGGATTCCCACGTCGATGTCGGCCGGTGTGCACCCGGAGGTCCGCCAGAGCTGGCGGGCCACCACGCCCATCTCCGGCAGGCCGGTCAGGTCGTCGCGGTAGAAGCTGGTCATCTGCTCCTGCGCCCGCCCCGCGCCCTGGGCGGCCGCCGCGACGACGGCGGGCCGGTGGGGCAGGTCGCGGGCCCGCTCCACCGAGGTGACGACCAGGGCCTGACCGCCGTCGGTCTCCTGGCAGCAGTCCAGCAGCCGCAGCGGTTCGACGACCCAGCGGGAGGCCGCGTGGTCGGCGAGGGTGATGGGCCGGCCGTGGAAGTACGCCGCCGGGTTGGTCGCCGCGTACCCGCGGTCCACGACGGCCACCTGCCCGAAGGCCTCCGGGGTCAGGCCGTACGTGTGCAGATACCGCTGGGCCGCCATCGCCACCCACGATGCCGGGGTGAGCAGCCCGAAGGGAAGGGACCAGCCCAGCGCCACCCCCTCGGCCGACGGCTCCCGGTGCTGCACCCCCGAGCCGAATCTCCGCCCCGACCGCTCGTTGAAGGCGCGGTAGCAGACCACCACCTCGGCGACGCCGGCGGCGACGGCGAGCGCCGCCTGCTGGACGGTCGCGCAGGCCGCGCCGCCGCCGTAGTGGACACGGGAGAAGAAGGACAGCTCGCCCATCCCGCAGGCCTGGGCCACGGTGATCTCCGGGCTGGTGTCCATCGTGAACGTGACCATCCCGTCCACGTCGGCCGGCCGCAGCCCGGCGTCGTCCAGTGCCGCCCGCACCGCCTCCGCCGCCAGCCGCAGCTCGCTGCGCCCCGAGTCCTTGGAGAACTCCGTCGCCCCGATGCCGACGATCGCCGCCCGTCCGCCGAGGGTGTCGCGGGTGCGTACGCTCATCCCGCCTCCCCGGCCGGGAGGGTGACCGGTGCCTGGCGGGCACCTGTCCGGCGGGCGGCGGGTGCCGGGAGGGCGACCGTCACCGTGCCGGTCACATGTCTGCCGACGGAGTTGGTGCCGATCACACGGACGGTCACGGTGTCGTCGGGCACGTCCTCGGCCAGGTCCTCGATCGTGCCCGTCAACACCATCGTGTCCCCCGGGTAGTTGGGTGCGCCGAGTCTGATGGCCACCTTGCGGAGTACGGCCCGCGGTCCGAAGTGGTCCGTGATGTACCTCCCTACCAGGCCGTTCGTCGTCAGGATGTTCATGAAGATGTCGGGGGAGCCCTTCTGCCGGGCCAGTTCGGCGTCGTGGTGGACGTCCTGGTAGTCGCGCGAGGCGATGGCTCCGGCGACGACGAGGGTGCGGGTGATCGGGATCTCCAGGGGCGGGAGTTCGTCACCGGGTTTCATGCGGCCTCCCCTCGGGCGCGGAAGACCGGCAGCACCAAGTCATCGTCGTACGCCTGGAATTCGAGCAGGACGGACTGGCCGATCCGCACCTTGTCGTACGGCACCCCCACCACGTTGCTGATCATCCGGACGCCTTCCGCCAGCTCGATCAGGGCGACCGCGTAGGGAGGGTCGAAGGCGGGGAAGGGCGGGTGGTGCAGGACGACGTACGAATAGACCGTCCCCTCGCCGCTCGCCTCGACCGTGTCCCAGTCCGGACAGCCGCAGGTGGTGCAGCCGGGCAGCCAGGGGTGGCGCAGGGTGCCGCAGCCGGTGCAGCGCTGGATCAGCAGCCGGTGCTGCCGGACTCCTTCCCAGAAGCCGACGTTGTCGCGGTTGACGACCGGACGAGGGCGCGGGGGTTTCTCGTGTCGGCCCGCGGGGGCGTACTTGAGGATGCGGAAGCGGTGGGTGCCGGCGAGGTCCTCGCCCACCCGGACGTCCATACGGGTCGTCACGAAGTACCCCGTGCCGAGCTTGGTCGTCTTGCGCTCCGACACCGACTCGATCACCGCGTCGAAGGTGACCTCGTCGCCCGGCCGCAGCGCTCTGACGTACTCCTGCTCGCAGTCGGTGGCGACCACCGAGGTGCAGCCCGCCTCGTCGAGAAGGGCGAGGAGGTCGTCGTACGCCTCGGTCCGTCCGATGTCGGCTCTGTGGCCGGAGAGGCCTCCCATGGTCCACGCCTGGAGCATGGTGGGCGGGGCGATGGCGTCCGGGCCCGCATACGCCGGGTTGGTGTCGCCCATCGCCTCGCACCAGTGGCGGATCATGGGCGCGTTGACGGGGTCCTTGCCGACGCCGGCGACCACGGAGGGCCGTCCCTCGAAGGCCTTCAGCCGCTTCTCCAGGTCGCCCGGGTTGCTGGTGTCGCCCAAGTTGCCCCCGTTGCCCGCGTTGCCCAGGTCATCGCTCACCTCCTGCTCGTTGTTCACCATCGCCCCCTCGTCATCCCGTGCCGCATCGCATTGACACTTTTGGTACACCGCAGCCGCCGGTCCGGTTCCCACCGATTTCCCGAAGATTTCTGACTGTCCGTCAGATGAGGGAAGGTGTCAAGGCCGGGGGCCCGCATGCGAAAACGCCTGCGCGGCGATGCCGTAGCACCGCCGCACAGACGCATTTCCACCCCCCCGCAGACCCCCCCACAGGCCCCTAAAGCGCCCCCCGCAGGCCCTCACGCACGGGAGTCGACCCAGCCGAGCCGCGAGCACCGGCCCCCTCAGATCACCACCACAGCGGGGTGAAGTTGACGGACGTGTTGTCGTTGCCCTGATTGATGGCCGTGAACGCGGAGCCGTTGACCTGGGCGGTGTTGCTCTGGTTCGAGGCACCGGAGCCGGTCGCCTGCTGCTGCGTGGTGGACGAGTTGCCGAAGTTGTCGTTCCCGACGCCGCTGCCACCGACGGTCGCCACACCAGCGTTCGATCCGTTGTCCGCGAAGGCGCCGTTGTCCGCCGTCGCGACGCCGGTGAAGAGTGCGGCGGCGAGCGGGAGGGCGGAGACAGCGGCGATGACGCGGGCGGTACGGATGCTTGCCATGTTGTTCCTCCAGAACATGTACGTGCCGGCTGCGGTGCCGGTCGTACGTGAAATACGGCTTCTACCTGGGCAGTTGGCCGACCGCCCCGGTGCTGTGCACGACGTCGCGAGATCAGAGTTGCCCACAGAAACCCCGGCGAACTACCCCTGAAGCCGTTATTCGCCCTCAAGCGTGATGACATGTCGATAAACCCCTTTCGTGACTTCACGCACCACCTCAGGACGGTTCCGGACACGTCCACCCAAGCCCCGCAAGGGGGGAAGCGTTCCGGCGCACTTCCAGCCAATCCGTTCAGCCCGGCGCGTCGCCCCACCCCCCTCTTCCCTTTTTCGAACACGCGTACGAACATAGAGGCATGGCCACCACCGACCGGCAGGCCACGACGCTGGCCCTCGCACACGCCCTGTCAGCCGCCGAACGCGGACTGGCCGTCATCCCCCTGTCCCGGACGAAGCTCCCGGCCCTGCGCTCCCCCCACCGCGACGGCCCCTCCGCCCCGCCCTGCCACGGCGAATGCGGCCGCCTCGGCCACGGGGTCTACGACGCCGCCACCGACCCGGACCGCATCCGCGAACTGTTCGCCGCCGCGCCCTGGGCGACCGGCTACGGCATCGCCTGCGGCCTCCCGCCCCACCACCTCATCGGCATCGACCTCGACACCAAGTCCGGCACGGACTCCTCGGCCGCCCTGCGCGAACTGGCCCTGCGCCACCTGTTCACGATCCCCGACACCGTCGTCGTCCTGACCCCCAGCGGCGGCCGGCACCTCTGGCTGAGCGGACCGCCGGACGTCGTCGTCCCCAACTCGGCGGGAAGGCTGGCCCCCGGCATCGACATCCGGGGGGCCGGCGGCTACCTCGTCGGCCCCGGCTCCCGCACCGACCACGGCGCCTACGCCACCGCCCCCGGCACCGCCCACCTCGCCCCCGCGGCCTGCCCGCCCGCACTGCTCCGCCTCCTGCTCCCCCCGCCCCGCAGCCACCACCCCACGCCCTCCTCCACCGGCGGACACGGCCAGGGCCTCGTCCAGTTCGTGCTCGCCGCCCACGAGGGCCAGCGCAACACCCGCCTGTTCTGGGCGGCCTGCCGCGCCTACGAGGACGGCATCGGCCCCGCCCTCGTCGACCCCCTGGTCGAAGCGGCCCTCAACACCGGGCTCACCGAACGCGAGGCCCGCGCGACCATCGCGTCGGCGGCGCGGATGACGGGGCACCGGCCGTAGCGGACAGGGAGCTCCACGGCGGGCGTACGGGCCTGCAGGGGAAACCGAAATTCACGGGAGCACCATGCACCACCGCCCCAGAGTGCCCACCATGTCCCTGGCCCGCGTGGTCCTCACCTCCGGCCGCTCGCTCGACCTCTCCGAGCTGCGGCTGTCCTCCACGTACGGCGGGATGCTGGAGGGCTACCCCTGCAAGCCGGTCAACGAGGCAAAGATCAAGGGCCTGCTACGAGCCGCCGAGCGCACGCTCCCCACCACACCCGTGCACCTCGTCCCGCCCCCGCGCGAGTATCCCGACCAGTACGCCGGAGGCCTCGGCCCGGTAGAGATCCTGCCGTCCGTGGCCTGCGTCGGCTCCTTCCGCTCCATGGCCCTGCACCCGGACCACGACCCGATCCTGTTCCGCTCCGCCCTTACGGTCGTCTGGTTCCAGCCCACGACACAGGTGCCGTCGGGCTGCGACGCGGAGACCGCGCTGCGGGACATAGCGTGGGAGGAACTGGCACGGGACTACGAGTTGTAGCCCCCCGGAAATCCAGTTTCTAGGTCAGTACCGGTGTGCCAGTGTCGCCCGGTGACTGTTTCCCAATCCGACCTGCTCCGCCGCCAGTTCGACCTCACCTGGACGCTGTTCGAATACCATCTCGACCGGCTCGAACCCGAGGACTTCCTGTGGGAACCGGCGCCCCACTGCTGGACGGTACGCCGCACCGCCGACGGCACCTGGGTCCCGGACTGGGCGGACACCGAGCCCGACCCGGTCCCCGTACCGACCATCGGCTGGCTGAGCTGGCACATCGGCTGGTGGTGGGGCACCGCCCTCGACCACGTGGAGCACCGTCCTGCCCGGGCCCGAACCGACGTCACCTGGCCCGGCCCCGGAAAGCCCACGGTCGCCTGGCTCCGCGACCTCCGCACAGCCTGGCTGACCGCCCTGGCCCGCCTCACCGACACCGACCTGTCCACCACAGCCCCCTTCCCCTGGCAGAACGACCCCGAGCACACGGTCGCCGACATGCTCGCCTGGGCGAACGCCGAGCTGATGAAGAATGTGGCGGAGATCGGGCAGGTTCGGTTGTTGCGGGCGGCGTCGTAGGCGCCGAGCCACGCAGAAGGGGTGCCCCGGATCGGAGCACCCCTTCGACGAGCGCGGTGGGTGTGGGATTTGAACCCACGGTGACATCGCTGCCACGACGGTTTTCAAGACCGTTCCCTTAGGCCGCTCGGGCAACCCACCCCGCGCTGTCGGTACCGGCAGCGCGGGACAAGAGTAACGGTTGGCGCAGGGCGGTGTGGGGTCAGCTGTCGCCTGTGCGGGAGCCCAGGGTGAGTTCGACCGTGCGGGTCTTGCCGTCGCGTTCGTAGGTGATGGTGACCTTGTCGCCGGGCTTGTGGGTCCAGATCTCGCCGATGAGGGTGGGACCGGAGTCGATCACGCGGTCGTCGAGCTTGGTGATGACGTCGCCGGGCTTGAGGCCGGCCTTGGCGGCGGGGCCGCCCGCCTCGACCGGGTCGGAGCCGCTGGCGCCCTGTTCGGTGATCTGGGCGCCGTCCGTGGAGTCGTCCAGGGAGACGGACGCGCCGATCTTGGCGTAGACGGGCTTGCCGGTCTGGATCAGCTGCTGGGCGACGTACTTGGCCTGGTTGATCGGGATGGCGAAGCCGAGGCCGATCGAGCCGGACTGACTGGTGCCGCCGAGGCCGCCGTTGCTGCTGGACTGGATGGCGGAGTTGATGCCGATGACGTTGCCCTGGGCGTCCAGGAGCGGGCCGCCGGAGTTGCCGGGGTTGATGGAGGCGTCGGTCTGCAGGGCGCTCATGTAGGACGCGTTGCTGCCGGTGCCGTCGCTGGACGCTACGGGGCGGTTCTTCGCGCTGATGATGCCTGTCGTGACCGTGTTGGAGAGGCCGAAGGGGGCGCCGATCGCGATCGTCGAGTCGCCGACGGCCACCTTGTCGGAGTCGCCGAGTGTGAGCGGCTTGAGGTCCGACGGGGCGTTCTTGAGCTTGATGACCGCCACGTCGTAGCCCTGTGCGTGGCCGACGACCTCGGCGTCGTACTTCTTGCCGTTCGGGAAGGTCGCCGTGACCTTGCCGCCGTCGACCGCGTCGGCGACCACGTGGTTGTTGGTGACGATGTGGCCCTCGGTGTCGAAGACGAACCCGGTGCCGGTGCCGCCCTCGCCGCTGGTGGACTCGGCCTCGATGGTGACGGTGCTGGGCAGCGCCTTGGCGGCGACGCCGGCGACCGTGCCGGCGTCGCGCTTGACGGAGCCGCCGCTGTCGGAGGCGGAGACGGTGGTGGAGGAGCTGCTGTCGTCGTTCTTGGCCAGCGTGTAGCCGAGGCCGCCGCCCAGGCCGCCCGCGAACAGCGCGGCCACCAGGATCGCGGCGACGAGGCCGCCGCGGCCGTTTCGGGGCTTCGGGGCGGGCTGCTGGTAGGCGGCGCCCCAGACGGATCCCGAGCCGCCGGAGCCGCCGTCGCCGTAGCCGGGGGTGCCGGAGCCGCCGTCGCCGTAACCAGGCGTGCCGGAGCCGCCGTCCGCGTACGACGGGGTGGCCGGGGGCGGTGGGGGCGGCCAGGCTCCCTGCGGCGAGGTGCCTCCATGCGGGGTGCCTGCTTGCGGGGTACCCCCCTGCGGGGCGCCGCCGGAGTCCGCCGCGGCGTAGGCGGGGGTCTGGCCCGCGTGCACCAGCTGCTGCTCCTGGGCGCCGGAGGCGCTCGGCGGCGTCGGCGGGAGCGGAGTCGTCGGGGCGCCTGCGCCGGGAGCGGGGGGCTCCTGGGGCGCCGAAGCAGCGGGAGCATCCACCGGCACGGGGGGTGCGGACGGGGCCGGGGGTACCGCGGTGCCCTCGTTCTCGGTGCTCACAGCTTCTCTCCTCGATCCACGGCTGTAGTTTGTCGGTCGCACTCGGTCACGCGCTTCATGCTTCGCGTTGGTCGACGGTCCGGCGCGATGCAGCTGTGCATGTGTGTTTGTATGCCGTCAGTTTTTCCCACAGGCCGTCAGAGCACCATAAGCGGTGCCTGTGGGTCCACGACCATTCTTTATATAGGTTATGTGGGACAAATGACGCGCAATCCCAGGGACTCTGTTCGCATGCGTACCCCCGAGCGGTGGCACCATGACGCGGTGACCCACGTACGACAGCACCGGATTCAGGTCGTCGCCCACCGCGGAGCCTCGGAAGAGGCCCCCGAGCACACCCTGGCCGCGTACCGGAAGGCGATCGAGGACGGTGCCGACGCCCTCGAATGCGATGTACGGCTGACCGCGGACGGTCATCTCGTCTGTGTCCACGACCGTCGCGTCAACCGTACGTCCAACGGCCGCGGAGCGGTCTCCGCACTGGAGCTCGCCGATCTCGCCGCCCTGGACTTCGGCTCCCGCAAGACCCGGGAGTTCTGGCGTACGCGTGACGAGGAGCCCGACTGGGAGTTCCGCCCCGAGGACCGCGAGGACACCTCCGTCCTCACCCTGGAGCGGCTGCTCGAACTCGTCGCCGACGCGGGGCGCCGGGTGGAGCTGGCGATCGAGACCAAGCACCCCACTAGGTGGGCGGGGCAGGTCGAGGAGCGGCTGCTGGTGCTGCTGAAGCGGTTCGGGCTGGACGCCCCGGCGTCCGCGGCCGAGTCGTCGGTGCGGGTCATGAGTTTCTCGGCGCGCTCGCTGCACCGGGTGCGGGCCGCCTCGCCGACGTTGCCGACGGTCTACCTGATGCAGTTCGTGTCGCCGCGGCTGCGCGACGGACGGCTGCCGGCGGGCGTCGGGATCGCGGGTCCCTCGATCCGGATCGTGCGCAATCACCCGGCGTACATCGAACGTCTGAAACGAGCCGGGAACCAGGTGCACGTGTGGACGGTGAACGAGCCGGAGGACGTCGATCTCTGCGTCGACCTGGGCGTCGACGCCATCATCACCAACCGCCCGCGCGCGGTACTGGGCCGGCTGGGCCGCTGACGCACGCGCGCGTGCGTCACGACTCTTGACCCGGCAGCCCCACCGGCCCCATCCTCCAGTCTCGGCCACACCGTCGAAATCCAGCCAGGCGACTACAGGGAGTGCTCCGGCGCGTTCGGTACGTGTTCGATCGTTGCGAATGCGTCACCGGACATGGATTGGCCGGTTTCCGGTACAGGCCAATGGGGCATCCACACCGTGGCGTGGGGCAAAGGAGGTCTCGGGGGTGGCGTTGGTGGTGGCACAGGAGGTGCCCACGTCGTCGAGCATGGCCGTACCCCATGGCCCTGCGGGCGTGG
Organism: Streptomyces sp. NBC_01352; assembly: GCF_036237295.1. Taxonomy (NCBI): domain Bacteria; kingdom Bacillati; phylum Actinomycetota; class Actinomycetes; order Kitasatosporales; family Streptomycetaceae; genus Streptomyces; species Streptomyces sp. NBC_01352. The sequence goes on along the minus strand of NZ_CP108354.1, from coordinate 5,655,042 downwards.
GCAAGGCAAGACACCGTATGCGCACACAGTTGCGCAGGGGCGGAGTGTCGGAAGCGGTCATCGACGACGCCGTACTCATTCTTTCCGAACTCTTGAGCAATGCGTGCAAGCACGGCAGGCCGCTGGGCGACGCCCTGGCCGGGGACGGCGACGTCCGGGCCGCATGGCGAGTGGACACGGGCGGCAGGCTCACGGTCGAGGTGACGGACGGCGGCGGACCCACCCGCCCGGCTCCGGCCACGCCCTCGGTCACCGCGCACGGCGGCCGCGGGCTGAACATCATCACCGCGCTGGCCGACGACTGGGGCGTACGGGACGAGACCCGCGGCGAGGTCACGGTGTGGGTCGTCGTCCACGACGACGTCCACGATCCCGACGCCGGTCACCGACGCGACGACTTCGCCGCACGCTCCTCCACTCTCGACTTCCCTCGAGCGCGAGGGACCGCGGGACCCCCCATGGCACCGTCGGTCTCGGCGATACCCGAGATGGCCGAGCTGAACTTCGCGGACGCCTTCGACGACCTGGACTGAAAACCGATCCGTTGCGGTTGACGACCTGGACCGAACCGACCGGTTCCCGGAGGATCCGCGCGTTGTCCACAGGTCGGCACGTAGGCCGCGTTGTCCACAGGCTCCGGTCGCCGATGGCGCAAACGGCTAGGCTCGCGCCCGTACGAGACGAGCCGTAACCGGGAGACACCCACGATGGCCAAGAAGCGACCTCAGACGAAGGCCAAGCGGCCGCAGCTCAGCGATGCCGAGATCCCGGTGGTCGGTGCCCGTGAGCCCTGCCCCTGCGGCAGCGGCCGGCGTTACAAGGCCTGTCACGGCCGGGCCGCCCAGCACGCCGTGACCGAGCTGGTCCAGCGCCCCTTCGACGAGCTGCCCGGTGAGTGCGACTGGGTGGCGCTCCGCGAGCTGGTGCCGGCCGCCACGGTGGAGCTGACCCTGAGGGGCGGCCTCCCCGAGGGCGTCCCGTCGGTCACGCTGGCCACGGTGCTGCCGATGGCCTGGCCGGCCCTGCGCCGCGACGACGGCTCGGTCCTGCTGGGCCTGCAGAACGACACGGCGTCCGGCGACATCAGCCGCGACCTCGCCGACACCCTCCAGCGCGCGCTCGCCGCGGACCCGGGCACTCCGGTCCAGTCCCGCCGCGCTCCGGCGGACGGTCCGCGCCTGCAGGAACTGCTCGACGCCGAAGGCGCGTTCGAGCCAGTTGTGCACCCGGGCTTCGAGTTCTGGGTCCCGGACGCGGAGAACGCCACGCCGGAGGTGACCGCCTCCCTGGAGCGGGCCAACGCCGCGGCCATCCCGACCGTGCGGCTGACCGGCGTGGACGCCGCGTACTGGTGCGAGACGCCGGACAAGAACCACCTGCGCTGGGTGATGCCGCACCCGGAGGAGCAGCTTCTGGACGCCCTGGCGCGGCTGCACGCGGCGGGCAGGTCGAACCTCGGCGAGGGCACCCGTCTCGTGGGCTCCTTCCGCGCTCACGGGCTTACGGTGCCGGTCTGGGACCTGCCGAGCGGGGTCTCGGCGGAGGACATCGAGAAGCCGGCCGCCGAGTTCGCCGAGCGCCTCTCCGGCGCGCTGGCCACGGACGCACCGCTGACCCCGGACGAGCGCCGCGCGCGCGGCGGACTGACCAACCGGCAGGTCACGCTGAGTTGACACAGACCGTGCGGCTGACCGGTCGGTCAGCCGCACAGAGTCTTGCGGAGCCGAAGGTTCCGCTCACAACTCCCCTTCGCCGCAAGCCAGTCGGTGTCCGAATAGCCGAGCAAGAGCCGAGATCGAATTTGCGAACGGCCGATCTCTTGTTACCGTTTCAGTAGCCCGGTTGCTGGTGCATCCCCCGTCGCCAGCAACCGGGCCTTTTCATGTCCGCGTGCCCTTTACGCACCGGCGTCCTGCGTCAACTGCCCGTAGTGGCCCCGGAGTTGCTCCCGGCCCGCAGCAGCAGCGGCCCGTCCGCGGCCCGCCCCGCGAACTCCGCCACCGCCGTGTACCCCTCCAGGTTCCCCCTGGTGCGTTCCCGGGGTGTCTCGCAGGTTCCCGGCTCGTCCTCGGCGCCCACCGCGCAGTGCATCTGCACGGTCCGTCCGCCGGGACCCATGAGGCTCAGTACGGAGTCCAGTGCGCCGCCGGTCGCGTTGCGGTAGTAGGTGCGCGCCCAGGTCTCCTCACCCTGCGTCAGCACACACGTCTGCGCCTCGACGCCGTCGGGGGAGGTGAGTTCGGGACCGCAGCGGGCGGCGGTGGCGAGACCGAGGCCGAACAGTGGCGGGGAGCCGGCGGGTTCGGCGGAGGGGGCCTTGGCGTCGGCGGGTGGCGCGGAAGGACGTACCGCGTCACGTGCGGTCGAGGCACGTGCGGGCGGGCGCCCCTCGTCGCCCACCTGTCCCGCGGACGCCATGGCCAGCGGCAGCGCGGCCGCGCAGACCACGACGCCCGCGAGGGCGAGCAGACGGATCTTCCGGGGGTCTGGGGGCCTGCCCCCAGAATGTCGCACCATGCACCGGAACATAACGAGCGGGAGCGGGCGTCCGGTTCCGCCCGCGCCGACACCCCTACAACTCGGGTGCGCTCACACCCGTACGAGTGAGGGCCTCGACCACCGCGTCCACCACGGCCTCCACGTCGGGCACCCATGGAGAGGCCGAGCCGGGCAGCGGGGCGCGCTCCCAGCGGATCTCGCCGTCGCCCGTCTCGGAAGGCGGCAGGGCCAGATAGCCGCCCTCTCCGTGGAAGCGGAGGGAGCCGGGGACGTAGTCCTTGGCGTACAGCAGTTCGCCCAACTGCTCCATGGAGTACGGCTTCACGAGCAGCGCCCAGCGGGTGGGCGTAGCGACGACCGGGCCGAGGCGCATGCCCTTGCGGTCGAGCACGGCCAGGGCCCGGGCGGCCGCGAGGGCCGGCAGGCTGACCGCGCAGGGAGCGTTGCCGCCGGTGGCCAGGACGATCGGCGCGGCGGGGCGGTTGGTCCACCACCAGCGCACCATGCGCTCGTCGGTGGTGGCCGCGAGGAGTCCGGGGTCGAAGGGGTGGGCACCGGGCACCGTGCACTCGGGGTCGGGGCAGCCGCAGCGGGCACGCCCCTGTGGGTCCGCCGCCACGCCCGGGAGTACGGGCCACTGCCATTCCGTCGCGAAGGTCAGGGCCGCGCTGATCAACTCAGGCCTTCCGTCGCTGCGCTGGGACAGGAGCCTGCGTCGCTTTCCGAGGATCTCGCGCATGAGCGCTCGTTCCTTTCCGTTGCACCGCTGGCAACACCGAGGACCACATCACACCATGTGTCGATCACTTCACTGTGCGTACCTGTTGGCGCATCACACCCCTGTCAGAGACAAGGGGAACCCCTATGGGCCGAACGTTGAGCTGCGTCCACGGGCCTGGCCCACACTGCCGTGCATCTCAAGCATGGGCCTGGCGTGGGGGTGGCGAAGTCTGGCGTTTGCCGTCCCGCGTATTTCTCTTCGCCTCCGCCACGGGAGGATGGGGCACGGTCGTCGGTGGCTAAGACGCCCGGGTCCGTCGCCAGGTTCCGGGTGATTGCCAACCACCCCTGGTCTTCTCCGAGTACGTACCCATCACGACCGTTGTGACGCTCTGTGGAGCAAGGCCAGTCGACCGCAATAAGCCGTTACCCGAGTCAGTTTTAGGCCAACTTTGCCTTTTGGCAAGTGCTGCACCTGCGACCCACGGACACCAGGAATCCCGGCAGGACAATGCTGGACATCCCCTCACGAGTGCGTGTACATGTGGAGACACTGCTAGCGGCGCAGAATGACATGGGGGTTTGCGATGCTTTTGAGCAATACGCACCGGTCGGAAAGCCGGACGCCATGAACGCCCCTCACCCTCCGAAAGTGGCTGGAATCGATTCAACGGTTCCCTCGCCCGCACACACTGTCGCGCCCGCGCCTGCCGCCTCGGGTACCTCTGCGGTTCTCTCGCCGAACGCGCCGGGCGCGTTGCTCCAGGACCGTCTCGCCGGCTGGGTCTCGGATCTCACGACCCTCCACGAACTCACCGAACGCCTGGCCCGCACGGACGCGCTCGCCGACGCCCTGCAGGAACTGCTGCACGCCGGAGCCGCCCTGGTGGGCGCCCGCCGCGGACTCGTCGTGCTGGAACCCGGCGACGGACTCGGCCCCGACACCACCCTCGGCCTGGGCCTCGCCCGCGCCGACCTCGGCCACATCGAGACCGTGCCGCGCAGCTCCATGTCGTACGGCCGCATCCTCGACGGACTGCCCGGCGGCGACGCCGAGATCACTGAGCCCGACCTCTTCGCCGAGGACGGGCTCGACCCCCGGCACCGCGAGGTCGCCGCCCGTCTGGGCTACGCCGCGAGCTACGCGCTGCCCCTGACGGCGGAGGCGTCCACCGAGCGCGCCGCCCGTCTCGGCGCCGCCGTGTGGCTCTACGACGAGCCCGCCGAGCCCGCCGAGCGGCAGCGCCACCTGGTCGGCCTGTACGCCCGGTACGCCGGCGAGCACCTGGCCCGGCTCCTCGAAATCGAGCGCACGCGCGCGTGCATGGCGACGATCGCCGAGGAGCTGCTGCCGTCCCGGCTCCCCCGCGTCGCGGGCGTACGGCTCGCCGCCCGGCACCGCACCGGCCCGCGCGGTGGCGGCGACTGGTACGACGCGCTGCCGCTGCCGGACGCCGCGCTCGGCCTCGCCGTGGGCTCGGTGACGGGTTCCGGGCCCAGCGCGATCGCCGCCATGGGACGGCTGAGAGCCTCCCTGCGGGCGTACGCCGTGATGGAGGGCGAGGACCCCGTCGCCGTCCTGTCCGACCTGGAGCTGCTGCTCAGGCTCACCGAGCCCGCCCGCTCCGCCACCGCCCTGTTCGCCTACTGCGAGCCCGCGCTGCGCAAGATCACGCTGGCCGGTGCCGGGCACTGCCCGCCGCTGCTGGTCGGCGAGCGGCGCACCGAGTTCGTGGAGACCTCCCTGTCCGCACCGCTCGGGATGCTCGCCTGCTGGGAGGCGCCCGGCGTGGAGCTCCAGGCCCAGCCGGGAGAGACGGTTCTGCTCTACACCGACGGGCTGCTGCACCGCACCGGCGACGCCACGGACCGCGCCTTCGCCCGGCTGCACGCGGCGGCGGCCGGCGTGCCGAGAGCGCTGCGGCGCGACCCGGAGGCGATCGCCGACCACGTGCTGCGGACCGTGCTGCCGGACGGGCTGGACGAGGCGGACTCCGAGGAGGACGTGGTCCTGCTCGCCGCTCACTTCGAGTAGCCGGGCGTGAGCAGTCCTGTAACAGGTCATTCGGCCCTGGGCCCCCTTCCGTACGACCGTACGATGGAGGGGGTCCAGTGCCGTAACTAGGAGGATGACCGTGGCCGACGAGCTCACCCCGGCAGTGTCCGATTCTGCTGCTGACGCAGCGGGCCCGGAAGCTGAGTCTGAGGAGCCCATCAAGCAGCGGAAGAACGGCCTGTACCCGGGCGTGTCCGACGAGCTTGCCGAGAACATGAAGTCCGGCTGGGCCGACACGGAGCTGCGCGACCTGGAGCCGATCGCGCAGGCCGCCGAGACCGCCGCCCGCCGGGCCGCGCTCTCCGCGCGCTTCCCGGGCGAACGCCTGGTGATCCCCGCGGGCAACCTGAAGACCCGCTCGAACGACACCGAGTACGCCTTCCGGGCGTCGGTCGAGTACGCGTACCTCACCGGCAACCAGACAGAGGACGGCGTGCTCGTCCTGGAGCCCACCGCCGACGGCCACAAGGCGACGATCTACCTCCTGCCGCGCTCCGACCGCGAGAACGGCGAGTTCTGGCTCTCCGGCCAGGGCGAGCTGTGGGTCGGCCGCCGGCACTCCCTCACCGAGGCCGAGAAGCTGTACGGCATCCCCGCCTCCGACGTGCGCGAGCTGGCCGACCGGCTGCGCGAGGCCACCGGCCCGGTGCGGGTCGTGCGCGGATACGACGCCGGCATCGAGGCCGCGCTGACCGACAAGGTCACCGCCGAGCGCGACGCCGAGCTGCGGGTCTTCCTCTCCGAGGCGCGGCTGGTCAAGGACGAGTTCGAGATCGGCGAGCTGCAGAAGGCGGTCGACTCGACGGTCCGCGGCTTCGAGGACGTGGTCAGGGTCCTCGACAAGGCCGAGGCCACCTCCGAGCGGTACATTGAGGGCACGTTCTTCCTCCGCGCGCGCGTGGAGGGCAACGACGTCGGCTACGGCACGATCGCCGCGGCCGGTCCGCACGCCTGCACGCTGCACTGGGTGCGCAACGACGGGCCGGTGCGCTCCGGTGACCTGCTGCTGCTCGACGCGGGCGTCGAGACGCACACGTACTACACCGCCGACGTCACGCGCACGCTGCCGGTCAACGGCCGGTTCAGCGAGATCCAGAAGAAGATCTACGACGCCGTGTACGACGCCCAGGAGGCCGGTATCGAGGCCGTGCAGCCGGGCGGGAAGTACCGGGACTTCCATGACGCCGCGCAGCGGGTACTGACCGAGCGGCTCGTGGCGTGGGGGCTGGTCGAGGGGCCGGTCGAGCGGGTGCTGGAGCTGGGGTTGCAGCGCCGGTGGACGCTGCACGGCACGGGGCACATGCTCGGCATGGACGTCCATGACTGCGCTGCCGCGCGCGTGGAGTCGTATGTGGACGGCACGCTGGAGCCGGGGATGGTGCTCACCGTCGAGCCCGGGTTGTACTTCCAGGCCGACGATCTGACCGTGCCTGAGGAGTACCGGGGGATCGGTGTGCGGATCGAGGACGACATTCTGGTGACGGAGGACGGCAACCGGAATCTGTCGGCGGACCTGCCCCGGCAGTCCGACGAGGTGGAGTCCTGGATGGCGTCCCTCAAGGGGGCCGAGAGCTGATTTTCGGCTGCGGGTAGTTCGTGGCCGGTCGCGCCCGCGCGGCGGAGCCGCACAGGTCACCGCCTCGCGCCCCTGAGGGGGTTGGTGTGGACCTGCATATCGGCAGGGGTCCGGGCCCCAGGTCGCCTCGCTGCCTCCCGTCGCGGCCGAGCAGCCGGAGGCCGCGGCGCGCCATCGCTGCGGCGCAATCTTGTCCTTCGACCTGGCCCCGGCCGACCGCGTCGGCGAGTACCAGGGCTTCTTCGGGACCGGTGTGACCGTGGCCCGCACGCTGGGCCCGCTGGTGCTGACCTCGCTGCTGCTCGGGTGGGGCACGGCGGGGTGGCTGGTGCTGGGAGGAGCGACGCTCGTGGCGTCGTACGCGATGGGCCCGGCGATCCGCCGGGCCCATGGCTCCCAGGCGGACGTCAGGCTGCCCGTAGCGGTGAACTGACCCTCGCCGGAAGCGAGTCCAGGAACAGCGCCCCCGCCAGCAGCCCCGCGCTCCCCCGTGGGCTCCACGCGCGCGCGTGCAGGTCGGCGTCGAGGGCGTGCAGGGCTTCGCGGCCCGCCTCCGTCGCCGTACCGCCCGCTTCCAGGATTCCGCGGGCGCCCGCCTGGACGTGCCGCAGGCCGACCGGGCCCGCGGTGTGCAGGAGTTCGGTGTCCTGGAGGGTGGACATCACGGTGAGCAGGGCGTCGAGGCGGGCCTCGCTCTCGTCGGCGCCGGCCGAGCGGGCGGCGGCGAGGGCGTCCAACGCCCGCCGTACGTGCGGGAATCCGGCCCGGGCCTCGCCACGCGCCCCTGCGGCGCCGTACTTCGCCGAGATCGACGAGCCGCGCGAGGGCCGTCGCGGGGCCCGCCGGTCGGGATGCGCGGCGATCCGCTTGGCGGCCGCGGCCACGTCCTTCGCCCCGGCGCGGGGTTCGAGGGCGGCCGCGGCGACCAGCAGGCCGAGCGCCCACAGGGCGCCGCGGTGGCCGCCGCCGGCCAGGCCTACGGAGTGCTCGGTGCAGCGGCCGATCGCGCCAAGTTCGGTACGGAGCCGGGGCGTGGGTTCGCCCGTGCGGCGGGCCGCGGCGGCCATCGCCGCGAGGCCGGGCGCGAGCGCCTTGGCGGACCAGCGCAGGGCACGGTGGTCCACCCGGGTCGTCCGGGCGCCCAGGTCACGCGGATCGGGTAGACCGGGCTTGGGGGCCAGCGCCAGCTGCCCGGTCAGCGCGTCCACGGCGGCCTGGGCCAGCGCGTCGTCCTCACGGCTGTTCATGCGCTACGAGGACGCCGTGGCCGACGGGGAGGCGCTGTCGCTCGGTGGGGTGCCCGTGGGGGCGTCGCTGGGAGGCGTACCGCCCTCGCCGCCACCGCCGCTGCCCGCACCGGTGTTCTCGGCGTCGGGGTCCACGCCGAGGGTGAGGGAGCCCTTGTAGCCCTTGGAGGGGTCGCTCTTGTGCACGGCTTTGAGGGTGAGCAGGCCGCTGGAGGCGCCGCCGCCGTCGTAGACCATGTCGTCGGCGAGCTCGGTGTAGGTGCCGGAGTGCTTCGCGTACGGCTCCAGCGTGAAGATCTCCTCGGCGATGTCGTCGGCGAAGAACAGCTGGCCGGTGTAGTTGACCTTGCCGCCCTCGTAGGTGCCGTCCTCCTTCTCGCCGCCGGTGTGCACCTTGAGATGGATGTGGCAGGTACGCGGGGTGTACCAGCCCGGGAAGATCGTCTCGAACTTGACGACCCCGTTGGCGTTGGCGATCTGGTAGCCGCGCAGATAGGTGTTGTCGTCGGCGGTCGAACCGTCCTCGCTCTCCGCCGGCGCGGAGCCGCCGGGGTTGGCGGTGGTGTAGCCGGAGTAGTAGCCCCAGGCGTCGCAGTGCCAGATCTCCACGGCCGCGCCGGGCACCGGGGTGCAGCCGTCGGTGGCGTCCACCACGGTGAGGCGCAGGGTCAGCGGGACGCCGCTCTTGCCCTCGGTGATGTCCTTCCGCACCAGGGCGCCGTCGAGGTAGTACGGCCCCTCGGTGACGCTCGACATCAGGGTCATGCACTCGCTGCTGGAGGAACTCTCCGAGGCGGTCGCGGTGGCCTGCGCGGTGGCCGTCGCGTCGTCGGCGAAGGCCGACTGGTACCCGGCCACGGCCAGACCGCCGGCCGCGACCGTGCCACCGGTCACCGCGAGGGCGCGGCGCCGGGTGATCGAGGTGTCTTTGTGGTTTCCCGTCATGTCCATGAACGTAGGAAGGGCGCCCATCAGGGACCTGAGCCGACGCTGTACGCAAGCTATGAGTGCGTATCGCGCATCTTCGGGTGAGTCCGGGCGGTGGCGCTACACCGCCATCAGCGGCGCGTCCTTCTTCCACTTCAGGATCTTGTCGAAGCTCACCACCGCGCCCCGCCGGCCGGGCTTGTTGCCGATGTGGACGTGGTCGGCGAGTTCCTCGATGAGACACAGGCCGCGGCCGTTCTCGTCCTCCAGGGGCGCCGGACGGGCCGGAGGCCTGGGGCGTGCGGCCGAGAAGCCGGGACCCGAGTCGGCCACCTCGATACGGCACTTCTCGCCGTCGAGGTAGGCGGTGACGCGGTACGCCTGCGAGGAACCCTCGTGGCCGCCGTCCCCGCCGTGCTCCACCGCGTTCGCGCAGGCCTCGCTGAGGGCCAGGGAGAGGTCGTAGGAGATGTCGGGATCGACGCCCGCCGTCTCCATGGTGCCGAGCAGCAGCCGCCGGGCGAGCGGAACGCTCGCGGCTTCGCGCCGCAGATGGAGTGACCACCAGATGCTCATGCTCCAGCCTCCTGGCCGCGGCTCGACATACCGTTACGTATTGCCGCGTGTGCCCCGGTGTAAGCACAGAGTTGACGTGATGCCGCCCATATGGGGGATGCGCCGAGGGCGGCCACCGGTGTATGTGGGGCGCCTTGTGGCAGAAGGTGACCTTCCGGTCGTACTACACGTACGTCATCTTGTGGACCTGCCGTATGGCGGCTATAAGCCCAATGCGATGATGAGCCCGCCATGACTGCCCCCCACCCCCGTACGGCGCGCTCCGGAGGCGATCTCCGGGTGCTGCGGACCGCGGTGTTCGCCGCGGTCTGCGTCGTGCTGGCCGCGGCCGGTCACAGCCTCGCCTCCTGCGCCACGGTTCCGCTGTGGACGCTGGGCGCGGGTTTCCTGGGGGCCGTCCTGGTCGTGGCACCGCTCGCCGGGCGCGAGCGGTCACTGCCGGGCATCGCCGCGCTGCTCGCGGTCGGACAGACCGTGCTGCACGTGCTGTTCGGGCTGGGGCAGCACGGTACGACGGCCGCCGCGGCAGCCGGTACGGCCTCGGTCTCCGACGCCTCGCTGATCGAGCAGGCCGCGCGGCTCGTCTGCGGGACCACCGCGGCGGCGATCAGCCCCGCGCAGGCCCAGCGGATCCTCGTGGACGCGCGGATCCATCAGGGCACGGGTGCGGGCACGGGCTCCACGCACCACCCGGCGGACGCCCTGTCCACCGCCGCGGGTTCCTCCATGCCGTTGCTGCCGTCCTTGCCGATGCTGCTCGGTCACGTCCTCGCGGGCCTCGCCGCAGGATGGCTGCTGCGCCGGGGGGACATGGCGCTGCGGCGCCTGATCGAGATGTCCGCGCCGTCCGCGCACTCCGTGGCCGAGGGGGCGCTCGTACGGTCCCTGCGCGGAGCGCTCGCGCTGGTGCGCGCCCTGCGTGCCGGGCTGCCCGGCACGCCCGAGGCCGGTCCTCGCACCCCGCGGACCGTCCTGTTCGCGCCTCCCACGCCCCGTACCACCGCACTCCAGCACACGGTGATCAGGCGCGGCCCGCCCGCCGCCGCACTCTCCCTCGCCGCCTGACGCGACGCGACCAGCGCTCCACTTCCTTCCGAGGGATCCGTGGGGAGGGCCGCCGTCGCGCGGCACGCGCGTGTGCCCGTGCTTCCGAGCGACCTCCCTCTTGACGGGTGATCGCTGACGCACGCGCACGCGTACCCCTCTTCATCACCGGAACCCATCACCGGACCCATCACCGGACCCCGGAAAACCACTTGGAGTGGAGTGCTCCCCATGAAGGCCTCTCGTCTCGCCGCCGCCGGTGCCGTGGCCGCATCGGCCGTCGTCGTCCTGTCCTCGCCCGCGTTCGCGCACGTCAGCGTGCAGCCCGAGGGCGCCGCCGCCAAGGGCGGTTACGCGGTCGTCGACTTCAAGGTCCCCAACGAGCGCGACAACGCCTCGACCACCAAGCTCGAGGTCAACTTCCCGACCGCCCATCCGCTGTCCTCGGTGATGCCGGAGCCGATGGCCGGCTGGGACATCAAGATCACCAAGTCCAAGCTCGACAAGCCCATCGACAACCACGGTGAGCAGCTCACCGAGGCCGTCACCAAGGTCACCTGGACGGCCACGGGCAAGGGCATCGAGCCCGGTTACTTCGAGAAGTTCCCCGTCTCCGTCGGCGCGCTGCCCGAGGACGCCGACGAGCTGGTCTTCAAGGCGATCCAGACGTACTCCAACAAGGAGGTCGTGCGCTGGATCGAGGAGCAGCAGGAGGGCGCGGAGGAGCCCGAGAACCCGGCGCCCGTACTGGCGCTGTCCGCCGCCGCGGAGGACGGGCACGCGCACGGCTCCACGGCCACCGCCGAAGCCACTGACGACGCCTCCGAAGAGGCGAGTGACGCCGAGGCCGCCTCCTCTCAGAGCACCGTCGCCGCCGACAGCAGCGACACCACCGCCCGCGTCCTGGGCGTGGTCGGCATCGTCGTCGGCGTGGTGGGCGTGGCGTACGGCGTGCTCGCCGGCCGTCGGCGTACCGACGCCTGAGTCCAACCGTCCGGAGCGCGCACCGGGGTGCGTACGCCGTCCACCGACCGTGAGTCGACCGGCCGTTCGACCCCGGTGCCGCCCGGCACCATCACATCTGGGACATTTTCCTATGCGCAAGAAGACGTTCGCCGCGGCCGCACTGCTCGCCGCCGCCACCCTGACCCTCTCCGCGTGCGGCAGCAGCGACGACAGCGGTTCGCCGGTCTCCGTGGTCTCCGAGGAGGCCGGCTCGGACAAGGCCGCCACCGTTCTCGACCAGCCGTTCGAGAAGCCGGACCTCGTCCTCACCGACACCCGGGGCAAGTCGTACGACCTCCGCAAGGAGACCGCCGGCAAGCCGACCCTGATCTACTTCGGTTACACCCACTGCCCCGACATCTGCCCGCTGACGATGAACAACATCGCCGTGGCCAAGAAGTCGCTGCCCAAGTCCGAACAGGACGACCTGCGCGTGGTGTTCGTCACCACCGACCCGGGCCGGGACACCCCGTCCGAACTCGGCAAGTGGCTCAAGGGCATCGACACCCAGTTCGTCGGCCTGACCGGCGACTTCGCGACCATCCAGGCCGGTGCGCGCACCCTCGGCATCTCCATCGAGCCGACGCACAAGGACAAGAGCGGCAAGGTCGTCTCCGTGCATGGCACCCAGGTCGTCGCGTTCTCCCCGAAGACCGACGCCGGGTACGTCCTCTACGGCGAGGACGCCACCGTCGACGACTACACCAAGGACCTGCCCAAGCTCGTGAAGGGCGCGAAGCCGTGAGGTCTTTCGCCGTGTCCGCCGCGGTGCTGACCGGTGCCCTCGTACTGGCGGGCTGCGGCTCGGAGGGCGGGGGCGACGGCGAGGGCGGGATCTCCGTCTCCGGCGCCTACATGCCGCAGCCGGTGTCCGACGACATGGCGGCCGGCTTCCTGACGATCGTCAACGACAGCGGTACGAAGGCCGAACTGACCTCGGTCACCAGCGACGTCGGCGAGGTCACGCTGCACGAGACGGCCGGCGGAACGATGGAGGAGGTCCAGGACCTCGCCGTCCCCGCGCATGGTCAACTCGTGTTCAAAAGCGGTGGCACGCACCTGATGTTCGACAAGCTGAAGCACAAGCCCGAAGAGGGCCAGACGGTCGCCGTCGAACTGCACTTCGCCGAGGCGGACCCGGTCGTCGTCAAGATGCCGGTGAAGTCGGCGACCTACATCCCGAAGACCGGACAATGACGGAGGGATCACCTTGACGCCGACCATCGCCCCCCGCGTCCGGACCCTGGTACTGCTGCTCCTGGCCGCGGCCGGCCTGCTCCTTGCCGGGGCCGCCCCGGCCTCCGCGCACGCCGCGCTGACCGGCAGCGACCCCCAGCAGGGGGTGGTGGTCGACAAGGCACCCACCCAGGTCTCGCTGACCTTCTCCGAGCCGGTCTCGACGTCCGCCGACTCACTGCGCGTGCTCGACCCCAAGGGCGCGCCCGTCCAGCGCGGCACACCCTCCAACGTGAACGGGACGACGTACGCCGTCCAGCTGCACAGCGGCCTGCCCGACGGCACCTACACCGTCACCTACCAGGTCGTGTCCGCGGACAGCCATCCCGTCGCCGGCGCCTTCACCTTCTCCGTCGGCGCGCCCTCGTCCACCTCCGTCTCGGTGTCCGACGAGACCGCGGGCGGCGGGGTCGTCGGCTGGCTGTACGGCTTCGGGCGGTACCTGTCGTACGCCGGGTTCGTCGTCCTGATCGGCGGGGCCGCCTTCGTCCTCGCCTGCTGGCCGCGCGGGGCCGGGGTCCGGGTCATGCAGCGCCTCGTCGTCGCCGGCTGGCTCACGCTCACCTCCGCCACCCTCCTGCTGCTGCTCCTGCGCGGCTCCTACACCGGCTCCGGCAAGGTCGGCGACATCTTCGACCTCGACCTGCTCGGCCAGGTCCTCCAGACCAAGACCGGCGCGGCACTGGTCTCCCGGCTGCTGCTGCTCGCCGCGGCCGCGCTGTTCATCGCCGTGCTTTTCGGGGCGTATGACAAGCGTGAGGACGAAGAGAAGCGGGATCTGACCTTCGGGCTCGCCATCGGCGGGACCGTGGTCGCCGCCGGACTCGCCGCGAGCTGGGCGATGTCCGAGCACGCCTCGGTCGGCCTCCAGGCGGGCATCGCCATGCCGGTCGACGTCATCCACCTGCTGGCCGTCGCGGCCTGGCTCGGCGGCCTCACCGCCCTGCTCGTGGCGCTGTACCGGGCGCCCGCGGACACGCCCGTCGACACGACCGCCGTACGCCGCTTCTCGGCCGTCGCCTTCGGCAGCGTCGTCGCGCTGGTGCTGACCGGCACCTACCAGTCGTGGCGCCAGCTCGGCTCCTGGTCGGCGTTCACCGACACCCGGTACGGACAGCTGCTGCTCGTCAAGATCGGTCTCGTGGCGCTGCTCGTCGGCGTCGCGTACATCTCCCGGCGCTGGACGGCCCAGCTGGCGGACAAGGTCGTCCAGCGGAGCGAAAAGGTGCCTCAGAAGGAGCGGGTCACCGCGAGCGCAGGGGACGCCAAGGGAAGTGCCGGGGCGACCCAGGGTGCTGCCGGGGCCTCCACCGGCGCCGGCGGCTCCAAGCGCGCCGCGCAGCTCGCCCGGCAGCGGGCCGCGATGGACACGGCGCGGCAGAAACGGGAGCGGGACGCCGACCCCACCCGGTTCGGGCTGCGCCGCTCGGTGCTCGCCGAGGCCTCGGTCGCCGTCGTACTGCTCGCCGTCACCACCGTGCTGACGCAGACCGAACCGGGGCGGACGGAGGAGGAGGCCAAGGCGGCCACATCCTCCTCGTCCTCCTCGACCTCGTCGTCCGGGGCGGTCACCCTCGACATGTCGTTCGACACCGGCGGCCAGGACGGCAAGGGCCTCGTGCGCGTCGATCTCGACCCCGCGCGCGTGGGCGCCAACGAAATGCACGTCTATGTGGAGCGTCCCAACGGACGCGCCTTCGACATCCCCGAGGTGAAGGTCGCCTTCACTCTGAAGTCCAAGGACATCGGGCCGCTGCCCGTCGTCCCCGACCACATCACCACCGGGCACTGGGCGGCGAGCGGAGTGCAGATCCCCATGGCGGGCGACTGGCAGGTCGCGGTGACCGTGCGGACCTCCGACATCGACCAGACGACCGTCTCCAAGAACGCGCAGATCGGCTGAACCACACCATGACTGACCAGTCCGTCCCGGAGGCCCGTACTCCCGCTCCCGAAGAGGGCGCTGTCGACGCTCTCCAAGAGGGCGCTTCCGAACACGCCTCCTCTTTGGAGGGCCTTTCGCGGCGGAAGCTGCTGAGCACCGTCGGCGCCACCGGGCTCGTCCTCGGTGCCGCCGGCGGGGCCGTGGGATACGCCGCCCGCCCGGCCGAAGCCACCCCGCTCACCTCCGTGGGCGCCGATCAGGTGATGTTTCACGGGAAACATCAGCCCGGCATCACCCAGGGCCTCCAGGCCCGCGGCCATCTCGTCGCCTTCGACCTGGCGGCGGGGGCGGGCCGCAAAGAGGCCGCCGCGCTGCTGCGCCGCTGGTCACAGACGGCACAGCGGCTGATGGCGGGCGAGGCGGCGACGCAGGACGACACGGACGTCGCCCGGGACGCCGGGCCGTCCTCGCTCACGGTCACCTTCGGCTTCGGCCACAGCTTCTTCGCCCGCACCGGGCTGGAGAAGCAGCGCCCGTCCGCCCTGGACCCGCTGCCCGACTTCTCCTCCGACCACCTCGACAAGAAGCGCAGCGACGGCGACCTGTGGGTGCAGATCGGCGCCAATGACGCACTGGTCGCCTTTCACGCCCTGCGCGCGATCCAGAAGGACGCGGGCAGCGCGGCCCGCATCCGCTGGCAGATGAACGGCTTCAACCGCTCGCCGGGCGCCACGGCGCATCCCATGACGGCCCGCAACCTGATGGGCCAGATCGACGGCACCCGCAATCCGAAGCCGAGCGAGCCGGACTTCGACCAGCGGATCTTCGTGCCGTCCACCGGGGAACCCTCCTGGATGGCCAACGGCTCCTACGCCGTCGTACGCCGCATCCGCATGCTCCTCGACGACTGGGAGAAGCTCCCGGTCACGGCCCAGGAGGACGTCATCGGGCGCCGCAAGGCCGACGGCGCGGCGCTGTCCGGAGGCACCGAGACGACCGACATGGACCTGGAGAAGACCGACGCCAAGGGCAATCTGGTCGTCCCGATCAACGCGCATGCCCGCATCACCCGGCCCGACCAGAACGGGGGCGCGGCGATGCTCCGGCGCCCCTTCTCGTACCACGACGGCTTCGACGGCGACGGGGTCCCCGACGCCGGCCTCCTCTTCGTCTGCTGGCAGGCCGACCCCGTGCGCGGCTTCGTCCCCGTCCAGCGCAAGCTCGACCGAGGCGACGCCCTGTCCCGGTTCATCCGCCACGAGGCGAGCGGCCTGTTCGCGGTGCCGGGCGGGGCGGCGGAGGGGGAGTACGTGGGGCAACGGCTGCTGGAGGGGTGACCTCGTCGCTCCGTGGAGTGGCTGCCATGAGATACGTGCACTGTGTTTCGCAAGGCCCATTAGGGTGAGGTCATGCCAGCGAGCTATGCGTATCTCGGCCCTGAGGGCACCTTCACCGAAGTCGCCCTGCGCACGCTTCCCGAGGCGGCCACCCGGGAGCTGATCCCGTACGTGTCCGTGCAGTCCGCGCTCGACGCGGTGCGGGCCGGGGAGGCCGAGGCCGCGTTCGTGCCGATCGAGAACTCCGTCGAGGGCGGGATCACGACGACGCTCGACGAGCTGGTCGCGGGCGCGCCGCTGATGATCTACCGCGAGGTGCTGCTGTCGATCACCTTCGCGCTGCTGGTCCGGCCCGGCACCAAGCTGTCGGACATCAAGACGGTCTCCGCGCATCCGGCCGCCCAGCCGCAGGTGCGCAACTGGCTCAGGAAGAACCTCCCGGACGCCATCTGGGAGTCGGCCGCGTCGAACGCGGACGCCGCCCGGCTGGTCCAGGAGGGCCGCTACGACGCCGCCTTCGCGGGCGAGTTCGCGGCCGCCCGGTACGGCCTGGAGGCCCTGGAGACCGGGATCCACGACGCGGAGAACGCCCAGACCCGGTTCGTGCTGGTCGGCCGGCCCGCCCGGCCCGCCGCACCGACCGGCGCGGACAAGACGTCCGTCGTGCTCTGGCAGCGCGACGATCATCCGGGCGGCCTGCGCGACCTCCTCGGTGAGTTCGCCACCCGGGGCATCAACCTGATGCTGCTGCAGTCCCGGCCCACCGGCGAGGGCATCGGCAACTACTGCTTCTGCATCGACGCCGAGGGCCACATCTCCGACCGCCGGGTCGCCGAGGCACTGACGGGGCTCAAGCGGATCTGCCTCCAGGTGCGCTTCCTGGGTTCCTACCCGCGCGCGGACGTAGAGGTGGCGGACGTTCGCCCTCCGTTCCCGGGCACCTCGGACGGCGAGTTCGTGTCGGCGGCGGAGTGGGTGGCGCGATGCCAGGACGGACGTTTCTAGAACGTTTCCGGCCGCTCCTACCTGCATATTTTCGTTATCCACAGGAGTTATCCACAGGTGGGCTTCTCGACCTGGGGACAAGTCGACAACGAAGCGTCACCCAGTCGACAAATCGCCCTACAGCCCTCAAGTTCGTCCACAGTCCCGTAGGTCACTCTTCGTCCACCCGTTTCCCTCGCGCCATCCTTTGGAGCGACTCATTTCCACCCGAAAGTGGATGTGACGCTGGTTTGGGACGAGAATTCCTCGCCTCGCACCCTCGCTGCGGATTGATCACTTCCGGCGTCCACAGATCTTTCGCACAGCCTGTGGATAACTCTTCGACGCTGTGGATTTCTGTGGACGAAGGGCATCCCAAGTCCCGCTCCGCACAAGGGAATCGAGTCAACCCGGCGCCCGTTGTATGCCCCGTCCCAGGGAGTGAGACGCGTTTTATTGACACGATCGACAATTGCCGCACAACGGAACGTAAGTCGCGATTCGGTGCAGCCCGGAATAGTGAGTCGTGAGCCGTGACCCGCACCGGTAGCCTTGGTCACGTGATTGACCTTCGCCTGCTCCGTGAGGACCCCGACCGTGTGCGTGCGTCGCAGCGCGCCCGTGGAGAGGACGTCGCGCTCGTCGACGCTCTCCTGTCTGCCGACGAGCGGCGCAGGTCGTCCGGCGTCCGCTTCGACGAGCTGCGTGCCGAACAGAAGGCGCTCGGCAAGCTCATCCCCAAGGCCTCCGGAGACGAGAAGGCCGAGCTGCTGAAGAAGGCGGGCCAGCTCGCCGCCGACGTCAAGGCCGCCGACGCCGAGCGCGACGCGGCCGACACCGAGACCCAGGAGCTCGCCCTCCAGCTC